>JBMOPW010000045.1:72205-180202 GCA_049322915.1 Candidatus Zhuqueibacterota bacterium | reverse complement strand
CGATCGTTCGGGATATTCATCCCGAACGACGCATCTATTCGGGAACATACGCTCCAATCCATCCCCCGCGCCGGATTAATATCCAGCGCGATCATAAATTGTTAGGTAGTACAGCAATCTCCCCCGGCATGGCAGCGCCGTCATTCGTCTTCGCTCAATTCAGTGAGCTTACTTTCCAGCAGCGATTCGACCTCTTCATCCGACAACTCATCGATGTCTTTGCCATTGCCCGGTTCCGACGCAGTTTGATTCTCCACAGCTTCCGGGACGGATTGAGCTTCCTCCGAAATAGTTCCGTCCTCCTCCAGATCGATCCAGTAGCGACTTCGCTGGAAAGGATAAGTCGGTAATTTCACAAAGGAACGGTGATAATCCCGTTCGAATCCGTCCCAGTCGATATCAACCCCGGCGGTGTACAGTCTGGCGAGGCTCTCCCCGAGGTTCAACCAATCGCGACGCGTTTCCTGCAGCGACGGCAACCAGATCGCCTGAGCCTGTGGGGCACAGCGGATTCCCATGCCGGAGAGCACCGGATTGGGACCCATTTCGATAAAAATTTCAACACCCTCAGCCACCATCTTTTCGATGCCCGCTAAAAAGTCCACAGCCTCGCGGATGTGATTGCGCCAATGGGTCGCGTCCGGCATGTCCCAGGGACCGATAATTTTTCCAGCGGTATTGGAGATGAGCGGAATTTTCGGGACGCCATATTGCATGTCACCGGCCGCTTTCTCAAATTCATCGAGGATCGAATCCATGAGCGGCGAATGGAAGGCGTGCGAAACCTGCAATATCCGCGCGTTGATGCCCTCGCCTTCGAATAGCTTGACCACGGTATTCACGGCATCTCTCTGACCGGAAATGACAATATGATCTGGCCCGTTAATACCGGCAATGGAGACTTTTCCGCTGTACGGGCTGAGCATGGCTTTCACCTTGTCCAGCCTTGTGAAAATCGCCGCCATCCCGCCATCTTTGGGCAACGCCTGCATCAGTTTTCCCTGCGCAGCGACCAATTTCAATCCATCTTCTAGACTGAAGAATCCAGCGACGCACGCGGCGGCGTACTCGCCGATGCTATGGCCCATGACATAATCGGGTTCCACGCCCCATGATTGCCACAACGCGGCCAGCGCATATTCGAGGGAGAACAGCGCGGTCTGCATGTACAGGGTTTCATGAATCAAAAGAGCGTCCTGTTCATTCTTTGGAAAAATGACGTCCAGCAGCGGCCTGTCAAGATAAGTATCCAGAATTTCAGCGCAGTTGTCCAGCGCTTCCTTGAAGGTCGGTTGCGTCTCGTACAGCTCTTTGCCCATATTGGTATACTGCGCGCCCTGGCCGGTGAACAAAAATCCTATTTTCCTGTGTTTGCCATTGCGCGACGCAGCGTCAGCCACACCCGATTTCTTCAGCGCTGCTAATTTGCCCAGCAACTCGTTCCGCGTATCGGCCCAGACCGCAGCGCGATGGGCGAAATGCTGCCGGCCGGAATTTGCAGAATAGCACAGATCCGCGATGGATAGGGTCTCGTGGCTCTCCACGAAGCGATGCAAGTTGGCCACTGCGCTTTCAAGCGCCGAGGTGCTCCTGGCAGAAATTGCCAGCACATGCACCGGTCGCTCCGGAATATTTTGCATGGACTTTTGAACCGGCGCTTCCTCGAGGATGATATGCGCATTGGATCCGCCAAAGCCGAACGAGCTGACGCCTGCCAGCCGCCGCTGACCCCCGGCATTCCAGGGTAACTTTTCAACCGGGATATGCAGATTCACTTTGCGAATCGGAATATGGGGATTCATCTTTGTGAAATTCAGGTGCGCCGGAATTTCGCGATGCTGAAGCGCCAGCACTGTTTTGATCACGCTGGCAATGCCGGCCGCCGATTCGAGATGACCGATATTTGTCTTCACCGAGCCGATGATGAGCGGTTGGTCTTTGGGGCGATGCTTCATCACTTCGGCGATGGCCTGAATTTCGATGGGATCGCCCAGCGGCGTTCCGGTGCCGTGTGCTTCGATGTAGCTGATCTCCTCGGCTTTGACGCGGGCATTCACGTGGGCCATGCGAATGACAGCCTGCTGCGCATTGCCATTGGGAGCGGTCAATCCATTGCTGCGTCCATCCTGGTTCACCGCGGATCCGCGAATGACTGCCAGAATATTGTCGCCGTCTTTCACCGCTTCGGAGAGGCGCTTCAGCACAATCATGCCGCAGCCTTCTCCCCGGCCGTAGCCATCTGCGGATGCATCGAACGTCTTGCAGCGGCCATCTTCAGAAATCATGCGCGCACGCGAAAACGTGATATTCAGTTCCGGCGAAATGATCAAATTAACGCCTCCGGCCACGGCCAGCCGGCACTCGCCGCTGCGGAGACTTTGCACGGCCAGATGCAGCGAGACCAGCGACGACGAACAGGCGGTATCCAGCGCCACGCTCGGGCCGTGAAAATCCAACACGTAGGATATTCGGTTGGCGGCAATGCTGATCGCGTTGCCCGTGCCGGTGTAAGCATCCAGCACGTGATGATGGGTGTACAGCGATCCCTGATAATCGGTATTGCTGATCCCGACAAAAACGCCGGTGTTGGTCCCGGCCAGATTGGACGGTGGAATGCCGGCGTTTTCCAGCGCTTCCCAGGTCACCTCAAGGAGCAACCGTTGCTGGGGATCCATCTTCGCCGCTTCGCGCGGGGAGATGCCGAAGAATTGAGGATCAAACTGGTCTACAGATTTCAGAAAACCACCATTCTTGCTGAACATTTTTCCCGGCGTTTCCGGATTGGGATCGTAAAAATTTTCAATATCCCAGCGATCCGCCGGAATGCGCCCGATGGCATCTTTGCCCTCGCTCAGCAGTGTCCAGAATTCCTCAGGGTTCTCCGCGCCGGGAAATCGGCATCCCATGCCAATGATGGCGATGGGCTCGAAAAACGATTGCTGCGCTTTTTCGACTTTTATCTGTGCAGCCTGGTCCGATGATTCATCCGCCAGATAACGCGCCAGCGATTCAATCGTCGGATAATCCCAGACCAGCGTTGGCGGGAACGAACGTCCCAGCCACTCCTCGAGGTCGCCTGCAAGTCCCACAGCCTGAGCTGAATCCAGGCCAAAACTGATGAATGGCTCCCGAATGTCAATTTCATTCGGCTCCAATCCCAGCGTCCCGGCAAGATTATCGACCAGCCAGGCTTCAATTTTTTCGACTTTGGAATCTCTTTTGGGGCTTGTCACGACCGCCGGTTTCTCGGTTTTTTCAATCTTCGGCTTTGGCGCCGCATGTGTCACGGACGGCTCAGTCTCTTTTGGGGTCATGCCGGAGGCATGCCATTCCGCCACAACCTGAAGTTTATTCTGGAGAAATTCGTTCCTGGTGGCATGTCGCTGAATCTTCCCGCTCGACGTTTTGGGAATGCTTCTCGGCTTGATGAGTACCACGGCGTACGCCTGCAACTCATGGGCTTCGGTCACCACACGTCGGATTTGGCCAATCACCTCGTCCGCGTCAAGTTTCTTGGGATTGCGGATTTCCTGCACCACCACCAGCCGTTCCTCGCCGTCGATGTCCGTTGAAAAGACGGCATTGCATCCCGGCCGCAATTCCTCGTGGCACGACTGCACAGTGAATTCGATATCCTGGGGATAATGATTTCTCCCCCGAATGATGATGAGGTCCTTGATTCTTCCGGTAATGAACAGCTCTCCGTCCTTTAAAAAGCCTAAATCGCCGGTGCGCAGGAAGGGTCCTTCTCCGCTATCGGCCAAGTAGGCCTGAAATGTCTCTTTTGTATCTTCCGGCCGGCTGTAATACCCGATGGCCACGCTGACTCCGGAGATCCAGATTTCACCAACCTCATTGGGCAGGCACTCCGTTTTCGTCTCAGGGTTAGCAATGACAATTTTTTGCTCCCCGCGCGTATGCCCGCATCCGACGATGGTCTGCTTGTCCGCATCCTGAGGCCCGGCTTCAACAACTCTATTATTTTTTAACTCGTTGGATTTCACCTCAAAAATGACGGGCAACTCTTCCGGTTCTCCGCCGGAGACAAGCAGGGTCGCTTCGGCGAGACCGTAGCAGGGATAAAACGCCGGCTTTTTGAATCCGCAGGATTTGAATGTCTCAGTGAACCGATCGAGCGTTTCGGGACGGACCGGCTCAGCCCCGCTGAACGCCAGCACCCAGTGGCTCAGGTCCAGTTTAGCGCGCTGCTCCGGCGTGATTTTCCGCGCGCACAAATCATACGCGAAATTGGGGCCGCCGCTGATCACCTTTTTACCCTTAATCCGCGAAATCGCCTGCAACCATCGAAGCGGACGCTGTAAAAATGCGATGGGCGACATGAGCGTACACGGCACACCCCCGTACAATGGCTGAAGCACCCCGCCAATGAGCCCCATGTCGTGGTAAATGGGCAACCAGATGACGCCTTCGCTATCGGGCGTGTAGCCCATGCCTTCGTAAATGAGAGCTGAATTGTAAAGCAGGTTTTCATGCGTCAGCATCACGCCACGGGGCAGACCGGTGGAGCCGGACGTGTATTGAAAAAACGATAAGGTATCTTTGTCAATCCGGGGATCCACCCATTTATCAGCAAAATTTTTGTCAATGTCTTCGGTTGAAAGCCAGTTGATCTCGCCCAGGTCTTTGGCATGGGCAATGGCGCTTCGCTGCGCGATGAAAGAATTTAATGAACTTCCGAACTTTTTTAGGAATGGCACTTTTTCCAGGGAATCGGTCACTTTGGAACCGAGCTTCATGATTTTCATCATGGACAGGATTGAATCCGTGGTCAATGCAATACTCGCTTTGGCGTCTGTGGCAATCGCCTGAAGTCGCGGCAACGTCCGATTCAACCGAGTGGGATCCGGTGGATAGGCTGGAACCGCAATGGCGCCGGCGTACAGGCATCCGAAAAATGCCAGCACGTATTCCATCCCGGGGGGATAAATGAGCAGCGCGCGCTCGCCTTTGGCCCCCTTGGATTGCAACCATGCTCCTATTTTGCGGGCCTGTTGATCCAGTTCTGCATACGTCATGTGAAATTCATCCATCTCGCCATCGCGGAGATAGGTATAGGCCCGTTCGTTGGGGAAATTTTTCGCCCTCCATCGCAGTAATTCGACGAGGGTGGTCGGCTCAAAATTGGTGCCGGCAAAAAGTTTCGAATGAATGCTCATAATAGTGGTGTCTTCCTGTGATTGATGGATATCATACGTTTGCGCTTCAAGCAATTGGGAATATTAGAAATCAAAAATTTCAACAGCCGCGAATCGAGCCTGCGCCAACGCGTGACCGGAACGATTCACCCTGTTGAAGAAAACAGCTATCAATAGTGCGAATGGGAATTGTATCTGATTTTTGCAGATACGAAAAAGTGGAATCCGGCCTGTCGACAGTAATAATATCGGACGCGAATTCACTGAAAATAATAGCGATTCGAGAATCCCCCTGACGACCACCCCTCATTAAAATCGATGCAGCACCGCTTGTTGGGCGTAGTTGGTCAATCGATCAACAATCCCATTTTCAGAATGTCATGGTAAACGCTATCGAAGTAACATTCATTCCGCAGTATGCCTTCGACTTTGAAACCCAATTCCTCATTAAGCCTGATATTTCTGATGTTCGTATCCAGAGTGTTGAGGTAGATTTTCTTCAGGTTTAAAAAGGAAATCCCATATTGAATCCAGAGTTCTGTTGCTTCCTTTGCGTATCCTTTCCCCCTGAATTCAGATTCGCCGATCAGTTTTCTCAACTCAGCTTTGCGCTGAATTTCGTCATGGTCCAAAAAGGCCAGTAGTCCTATCGGGGTTTGATCTTTCAGCGTAATCATTCCAATGATATTATTGGCGCTTTTGATCAACTCATCGATATTGGATTGTTTTGCAGTTATCCTGGAGAGAAGAAAATGTCGACCGTCTTTGTCAGTGACCCACCGTTTGAGCAGTTCGACATCGTCAAGCTCATTGAAGGCGCGAATATTGACGCGTTCTCCGCTCAATGGCAAATTGAGTCGTTCCCCATTTTGTACAATTACCGGTGATTCCGCTGCTTCATTATCGACACTTTCATTTTTCATGGACATGTCTAACAGCAGGTTGACGAACCGTAAATAGTCGACCTGCTTGAAGCCGTAGTGAAACGTCTCTTTGAAAATACTCCGCGCCACAGCTTCGATTGTCACATCGGGTATCGATTGTGCTGATAGATTCATGTATAATCCCCACTCTTAAAACCAGATTTTTAATGATACTGGCGTCTCGTTCGTCACTCTTCAACCTGAAACGAGAGAGCTGTATTTTTCACTCTTCTTGCCCGCAATAAAAAGAATTCTGATTGCCCTATCTGAATTCGATCTATTCACAAAACTCTACAACAAAAAATGAATGCTGCCCTGTATTAATTCCAATCCCGGGAGTTCGAAGCACCCGGTTCAGCCGATGTACTTTCCGCGAACTACAACTCCGCGAATCCGCATGTTCTGAATTGAATTACTTACCATATCATCCGATAGTCCGAACTCCACCTTCCCGATGTTGAAGAATGAAGTCTTATTGGATGTTCTTCATTGCCTGAGGTTTCAGGTATCGTAATATTTTTTTGGACGTTCAAGATATTAATAGAACCAAACTCCAGAAATTGCGGAAATATTGTCATCGGAATTGATGCAAATTTGCTACAAAAAGTGCTTCTCAATTTTTCAATCATCAGATAAAATATTTCATCGGCGTTTCTGATAATTAATTCATTCACAAGGCGTACAAATAGGCGTGAGAGTCAAATACGCTTCCAGGCCGGTTGTCCAATGCGCTCCAGCGTCATGCTGAAATTTTACACTGCGATGTTATCCGCGCAATGAGATGTGTTAACTTACCCGGTCACCTCCATATTTTGAATTGAATTCTGTCATTGAATTGTATGGATTCCAGCCAAATCCGCACTGCTACCCTGGATTGATGATGTCGATTCCAAACCATCGCTTTCTCCGCTTCAATAGACCGAAATGACAGCGCCGCGACACGGTCACTTCACGATCTGAGGCACAGGGTCTGCTTTCGGTTCTCTTCAGTATTTCAACGAAAAATTAAATACAACCCCTCACAAACAAATTTGTTTCAACATAGCAAATAATATTCCAATGTTTTCTTTTCTTCATATTTATCGCATTCTCTTTATATTGCACGACTGAAAAATTACACCTGAGTCGGAGACATACCCAGATTAATGAGACATTCGAGACAAAGCTACGGCGTTAAATTTTCGATAACTCTTATTAACATATTATTCTAATGAATGATATGAATTTTATAACTGTCTCAGTCAATAGCATTGATGTCTCATTTGTATCCGATACACGAACTTGATACACAGCGGTGTTGTCCTGTCCCATAGTCATATTCCCTGCCAGAATTAGCTGACGCCGATTCAGCCGCGATCGTTTATTCTGTCTCATTTATAATTGGAAATGATACAAATCAGGAAATGCGCTGTGGATTGTGGGCAGCGGGTCATCTTTATGTTTCACAGATATCGCACTAAAGAATTAATGGCTTGACTGAGCGATCCACTTGGCTGTCATGATACGGCTGCAATCAAGCCTTCACTGACGGCCCACACCGACGTGACCGTCCAGCGGACTGCTATTCTCAAAAATGTAATTGACAACCCTTCAAAAATTCTTTATATTGCGAACAGTTTTTAGCCGCTTGTTATCCGGAATCGCCAGCATAGTGTCCGTAAATTGGTCACCTGTCGTTTCACAACGTCTTTAAAGGCAGTCAGCCTTTTCATGTTCAGATGTTACATTTTCCTGTTTTGAAAAATTCGCTGATACCAGTTGCTTCTACCTTCATATATAATGAAGACACTCAAAATCATCATTTCATTTTAACAGGAGGACGCTGTCAATGAATGTCAGGTCACATGCAGTTCTTTTTTTCATCGTGCTGTTCGCGGCGAGTCCGGCTTTTTTCAGGCCTGCCGCCGCCCAGTCTGTAACTCTGGTGCGGTTCGGCGCTTCACAGGGGACGACCACGTTCGGACTGGCCGGGTGGAATTCCATCCTGAAAAGCAGCAACCAGATTTTCACCTCTCAGGGGAATGACGGGTTGATCACCAACCGCGACGACGGCGAGTACGGCGACTATCGCGGCGTTCGCGGCGTGAGTCGGAAATTCAATGTAGGTGAGCGAATCGTTGTCACGTGGCACAACAACTCGGATGAAACGTTTCACTTCACGGCTCGGGTGAGTTTCACCGATGACGATGCGCCCAATGAAGTCTCCCCGGATGGGACCTGGTTCACCATGCGAAGATACAGCGATTACCGATTCACCTACTCGGAAATTCAACCGCACGCCATGGCGAAAACAGCATTCGAAATCACCGACGCCGGCGTTCACAAGTGCGATGGAACATACTCGCTGGTCAACATCAATCTCGCTATTGAATGGGGCTCGACCTATCAAAAGCAGTATTTGATCTGTGAAAAAATTGAACTGCTGGACGACGCGGATGTGGCTCCGCCCTCTCCGCCCACGGGTGTTGGCGCGACAGTGCTTTCCGATTCAAAAATTCAATTGAACTGGAATGCGTCCTCGGACAATGTCGGCGTGGTTGAATACCTGGTATACATGAACGGCGCTGTCGAAGGCTATTCCCAATCGAATCAACTGACCTGCGTCTTTCTCGAACCGAAGCAGGAGTACGCGTTCACTGTCACGGCGCTGGATGCTGCCGGTAATGAATCGGGCCAGTCCAATTCCGTGACTGTGTCCACCCGCTCGTATGCCGGCGAAGCCGATCTGATCAACCCTGCCGGTTTTGAATACGCTGGCGCATTTCTTTTGCCGGAACAATTCAACTGGGGCGGCGACGCGTTAACGTACAACAGCGACGGCGACCCCTCCGGTCCAAGCGATGGCTATCCCGGCTCGCTCTTTGTGAGCAATCTCAATCAACCTGAAAACGGACTGATCGGTGAAATCGCCATTCCCCTGCCGAAAATTTCTCCTCAAAAAAATGTGGCCGATTTGAACGAGGCGACGATATTGGTTCCGCCGGTCAACATTCGTCCGGCCAGCGTGAACGGTTGGGGCGACTACGTGGATGTGTGGCGCACCGGGCTGGAGTACATCGCCGAAGAGCGCAGATTGTACAGCAGTTGGAGCATTTATTTCACCGTCTCAGGAGAAAAACATGCCGCCATCAGTTGCTGCGATGCCGCGAACCTGGCCGGCAGCGTAAAGTATGGGGCGTGGCACATTGGGAACTCCAATCAGCCGCCGATTGATGCGATGATCGGCGACTGGCTTTTCGCGACACCGCAGCAGTGGGCCGATGCGAATTGCTCCGGCAGAAATCTGCTGGTCGGCCGCTATCGCGAGGGCGGCCTGAGCGGTCTTGGTCCCACACTGTACGCATTCGCGAAAGTCGGCGCAAATCCCCCGGCGGCGCTGGCTGAGCTGCCTTTCACAACGCTTCTGGAATATGGTCCTGTGGAAGGAACCGACAACTATCACTTCCCGCGTTCCATCGATGGGTACAAGCATTCGGACGATTGGCGGGAGGCGTTGTGGCTGACCGCTGATAATCAGCAGGCAGTCGCCATCGTCGGCAACAAGGCGCTGGGACATAACTGGTACGGCTATAATTCAGAGCTGATGCGCCACGATTGGGTGATCGCTGACGTGCCTTACCCTGATTCCTGGCCAGACGATCCAGTCGGCAAAGGCTGGCGCGCACACAACCGGCAGCCCATGATTATCCTGTATAATCCAGACGAACTTGCCGGAGTTGCCAGCGGTCAAATTCAAAGCGACGAACCCCAGCCATATTCCGCCTTCCGAATTCCCAAACAAATTTTTTTCGGGCCACAACATGAGATATTTTCAGCAGCCAATGATCTTCAGCATGGGATTCTTTACGTGGCGGAATTCATGTCGGAATTGGATGGGCGACTCATTGTTCATGTCTGGTCGGTTCAATCGGACGCGACATCTGTTGGCGCCCAAAATCAGGCACCGACGGAATTTCAGTTGCGCCAGAATTATCCCAATCCGTTCAATCCCATTACCACTATCCGATATCAGCTTCCCGCAACACGATTTGTCGAGCTGAGCATCTACTCGATGCTGGGCCAAAAAGTGGCGACTCTGGTGGCTGAACGCCAGCCGGCCGGTTCATACGCCGTGCAGTGGAACGCCTCGGATGCGTCCACTGGTTTGTATTTTTGCCGAATGACCGACGGGATGGTGGTTAAAATTATCAAACTGGCCTTTGTGAAATAGATCCCAAGTGAGCTGAACTCCATCGGCAGGACGCTGTGGAGTTCAGCTCGACTTCTCCGGAATCTCCTTCTTCCCTGTCTTCCGCAGGATGCGCTTGCCCCGCAGAGCAGACGCTTTTTTTCTTCCGAAAAAATCAGCACCGGTCCACTTCAAAATTCCGGACACGGTCAAAATTTTAAAAAATAATACTTGACTTTATGTCATCTTTTATTTACATTATGTACACAATAAGGTACCTTCCTTTTCCTGTTTCGATCGAAAAGACTATGGAAAATAAAATTCGATATTTTCGCTTCATGCATCAGGAAATGACGCAGCAAGAGTTAGCCGATAAGGTCGGCGTCACTCGTCAGACGATCATTGCCATTGAAAAAGGCGTCTTCAATCCTTCCGTGAAACTGGCGCTGAAAATGGCCAAAGTTTTTGGAGTTAATGTGGAAGAGATTTTCTCACTGAATGATGCAGATTAATGGGGCTCGGGCTTATGCTGCGGAATTTAATTTCACAATTTAATTTCACTACATAATTCACGTTTGAGGCAATGCTGAAAATGCGCTGCTTTTTCATCGAACGGCACTGTACGACGTTCTGAGAGAAGCACTCCGCCGGGACGCTGCCAATTCTGGTTCAACGCGCAGCAAGGGGCCCGGCCTGCCGACTCAACAGCATTAGCCTCAACCAAAAATGAGACCTTCTGAAAAAGGAGCTATCCATGAAAAAGACCATTTTTTTAATGACCATCCTGTTGGTTTGCCTGCTTTTTGTCTCTGAACCAGTCCCGGCAGGCGTCAACGAAGCAGCGGAGGCAACCGCCAAAATAGGGACGTTTGATTCCCGCGTCATCGCGCTGGCGTATTTCCGTTCGGCGGATTATCAGCTCGTCCTGAGCGAATTTCACAAAAATTATCAAAAGGCTAAAGCGGAGCAGAATGATAGTCTGATTCAGGTCATGGAAAAAGAAGGGCCATGGACCCAGATTCGCATGCATTTACAGGTTTTCTCCAATGCAGGGACAGCCAATATCATGTCCCGCGTTGCCCATGAGCTTCCCAAAATTGCACGCGAGGCTGGTGTTGTCATGATTGTCTCCAAATGGGAAATGCCCTATTGCGACGCCACTGTTGAGACCGTCGATGTGACCATGGCCATCGCCAAATTGTTCAAGCCGGACGAGCAGACCCTCAAAATTATCGGGCAGATGAAAGGCCAGGACCCAATCCCGTTTGACAAACTGCCCCTCGATCCCATGATGTAAATGCTATCTCGCAACTCAAAAGAAATGAGGCGAATATGATTGAAAAAGTCCATCAACATATTATTGACGAATTGCAGCAGAGCTCCCGCACCGATACCATTTTTGTGCTCACTGCTGTATTATTCAACCTGATCGTATTGGCGATCAACTCGGCTGTCGCTGGAAACGCTGTATCAGAGCATGCCAAAGCCAGCGATGATTTCATCCTTTCAGTTTTTATGCTAATGACTCTAGTGGTCAACATAATTTCCATCCGCGCATTATCGACCGGCAAGAATACGCGGGGGAAATTGCTCCAGGGGTTGATTTCCATGTATAAAGACAATAACGTGGATAAATACTACGATATGAGCCTGTTATCAAATTATAACAAAAGGTATTTTTCTTTCACCGTGGTAATATTGAGTATTGCAGTCACCGCAATTATTGTCCCATTGGTAATTCGGATGTTATAATAAATTGATGGAGGCCATTTCGAAAGTGAATTCCATTTGACCACTTCCGAAGTGGCCTCCGATAATAACAACAATTCTGTATCGGTAATTATGAACAAGATTTATTTCCTGCTCATATTACTCGTCTTGTTTTATGGGTGTGCACCTCATCTGAAAGACGAGACAAAAAAGGTACAGATTCGTGTCATTCCAAAATCTCTGCCGGCAAATTCACAAATCTATGTATCAGGTGATCCTGCTGAATTGGGCAATTGGGATCCGCCGGGTATACCGCTTGATCGGCAAGCAGATGGTAGTTGGACACAGACATTGATACTCGCGGCTGGAGCGCATATTGAGTACAAAATCACTCGGGGCTCATGGCAAACAGCGGCCGTCGATAGAGATGGAAATGATCTGGCAAATTGCCACCTTGATGTTGAACGCGATACGACAATTATTGTCCCGGTTTCTCAATGGAGGGATGAAATTGGAGCGGTCACGATTTTGCGGGCCGATACTTCTGGCCGGGTTGGACTTGTTCACCTGACTTCAAATTGGAAATTCCACCCCGGCGATAACCCGTCGTGGGCAGACACGGCACTGGATGATAGTGGTTGGGAATTATACGGACCAGGGATTCGATTCGATCGGCCACCTAAAAATGGATGGCAGGGGATCGGTTGGTTTCGTCTGCATGTAAGGGTCGATTCTGTCTTTTGGAACAAATCCATAGCACTGCTGATTCGGCAGAGGGGCGCTGCGGAAGTTTTCGTCGACGGACAATTGGAATACGCCATTGGGGTGGTCGGTCGTTCGCAGGACGAAGAACGACGGTCCGAGGACAACAATCCCCAGGTTCTGATTTTCAGCCCCCAGCCGACGCATGTGTTTGCAGTGCGCTACTCGAGTTTTTCAGTCGGCCAATTTTTACAGAGCAGCGATATCGGTTTTTCAATGACCGTGAGCGACTTGAGCCAGGCTATTGCATGGCGATCGAAATCTCTTAAGAAAGACACTGTTTCAAGGATGATCCTCACTGTCATTCCCACCGCGCTGGCGTTATTGCACCTATTGCTATTTGTTTTCTACACCCGCTTCAAGGAAAACCTGTATTATGCAGCCTGCATGATTGGCTTCGCGGTTCTCGGTTTTTTTCGGAATCCGACAAACGCCGATTCCATCGTTTTGTGGTCCCTCATTCAGGCGCCTGTCGTGAATCTAACTATTCTCTTCGGACTCCTCACCGCCTTTGAATTGCGATATAAAAAATCCCCGGCAAGAACATGGCTATACATAATTATCGGGATAATATTATCGATTTGGGGTTTGTTCCGGTGGAACGAGGCAGCCTTTCATTTGACAGATGTCTTTAAAGTAATAGCCCTCGTTGAAATAATTGCAAGCTACCTACCAAGAAAGTCCAATAATGAACTGCTAAAAAAGGATCGCAACAGCCTCTGGATTTTTGGGATCGGAATTTCCATCCTCGCGCTGTTAGTTTTCTATGATCTCTCGATAAGCTACAAACTCATTGAACCGAAAGGTGGCTTCACCTCGACGTATATCTACGGCGTGATCGCGATGAGCATTTCAATGTCGATCTATCTCTCGCGTCGATTTGCCTGGATAAATACAGATCTGGAACGGCAGATTGTTCAGGTGAAGGACCTTTCAGAAAAAGCGCTATCTCAGGAACGACATGCCAGAGAGGAAGAAATCGCACGTTGTTTATTGGAAGCTGATAATTCCCGCAAGACTCAAGAGCTTGAAGAAGCTCGTCAGCTCCAACTTTCAATGCTGCCAAAAGTAGTGCCGACTCTCCCGCATATTGACATTGCTGTGTACATGAAAACCGCATCCGAAGTCGGCGGCGATTATTACGACTTCGATGTCCAGCCGCCTGAAGATGGCACATTGACCATAGCGATTGGCGACGCAACCGGGCATGGTGCAAAGGCAGGAATAATGGTAACCATTGCCAAGAGTTTATTCCACGAGTTTGCCATCACGCCACGAATCGTCGATGTGTTTGAGAAATATACCAGGAGTATAAAGAGATTGAATCTTGGTGCGTTGTACATGGCAATGATGCTTATAAAAATCAAGGATCAAGCGATGGTGGCGTCATCTGCTGGTATGCCATCGCCATTGATTTACCGGGCCGCGGAAAAAAAGGTCGAAGATATTGAACTGAAAGGAATACCGCTGGGATGTTTTCTACAATATCCTTACCAGGAAAAAAAAGTAAATCTGTCGCCCGGCGATACAATAGTACTGATGAGCGATGGTTTTCTCGAAATGTTCAATGATAAAATGGAGACCATGGAATATTCCCATGTCAAAGAGATCATCCGGGAAGCAGGCAATAAATCACCCCAGGAGATAATTGAGCACCTTTCCCAGGCTGGCGAGGCCTGGGCGAACGGCCGTCCGCAGCACGATGATGTGACGTTCATTATATTAAAGGTCAGGCGACCGGTTTGAGGTGTATTTTAGATAATATTTTTGTATCTACTCAGGTTGGCTGGTTCAGCGTTCAGGGTTCAGGGTTAGAATCATCTCATTATGCCTTTTTGGTAATTGAATATTCGTAACTGCTTTGTGGCTTGGTGACTTCGCAGCGAGACTACATGCCTGAATAGCGACGAAAAATTTTTTTTAACCTGGAACCGGGAACCTTGAAACCTGGAACCTGAGTAATTACAACGAAACGTTGACATTGTAACTATCAGCCATCTGAAATGCACTCAATTATTTTTAATATGAAGAAGAAATTCATTAATGGACTTTTGCTTGCGCTGCTGAGTTTATCTTTTGTATTTTCTGATAGCCAGCACGACAATCTGAATTGTGAGTTCATTCAGGATGGTAATCGCTATTCGTTCCGTGGCAGTTTTATCGTACGAGCGACGTGTGATTGTCTCATCGATGTGATCTATAATTTTGAGCATCTCTCTGAATATGCAATAGGTGCATCATCCATCGAATGGGTTCGAAGTGGAGACAACAGCTACGAAGTGACCTATACGTACCGAATATTCGTAATCTTCGAAAATAAGTCAACCTGGCGAAGAACACTGAACAGCGAAGAACAGAAAGTAATATTTGAGATGATTAGCAGCGAGAATAACATCAGCCTTATGCCCCAATTACTCTCTTCTTCAGGTTATTATCAGATAAAAAGAGGACAGGATGGCTATCAGGTGGAATATTTTCAGGAGTGTACGGTGAAACCTGGCCTGCTAAAAAACAGCTACATAGCCACGGCCAGGAAAAAAGCCAATGAATTTTTAAGAGAGTTTAAAAAATACATCGAAGAAACGTGTGTCGAATCCTCTTAAAAAAGTATCTTGATAGGAGTCCATTATGCTTGAGAGTTACATCAGAAAAAAGCTGAGTCGATTTTTCACTGGTGAAAAAGAGATTGCCTTACAAGCCGATGTCCCCTCACCCGACGTGCTTCGACAAAAATTTAGGACGATAAAGGAGTTAGGAATCTACCTTCACATCCCGTTTTGTGAACAAATATGCCCTTACTGCCCTTATAACAAAGAGATATTTCAGCCAACTGTGGCAAAAAGTTATGCCTTGGCTGTCAAAAAAGAGATCGATTTTTATTCAGGAATAGTCGGTGACAGACCAGTAACGTCGTTTTATATCGGCGGCGGAACTCCAACCACGATGCTTCATTGCGGCCTTGAAGATATTTTATCTCATATTTTCAGCACCTTTAATATGCACTGTGAAATACATATCGAGAGCCACCCCAATCATTTGAATTCGAATAATCTTCAGACGCTTAAATCTCTGGGTGTGACAAACCTGAGTGTTGGCATCGAAGCTTTGCAGGACAGGCATTTGAGCTTTTTGAAAAGGCCATATACCACAAACGAAGTGAAATCGGCAATCAATCAGTCTGTAAAGATGGGCTTTAAATGCGTAAATGCTGATCTCATTTTTGCATTACCCAACCAGACGTATGACGAGGTAGCCCAGGCAGGAAAAACCCTGGTTGAGATGGGGGTAAATCAGGTCGCCGCTTATCCTCTGTTCAGGTTCCCTTATACTAAAATGGGGAGTGCTGTTAATGAAAACGGCTATAAAAAATCAACACTATTGAAGAGAAAAAAAATGCTCAGCATTTTGGAGGACATTTTTTACAGTGCCGGATTTGAGAGGACATCCGTATGGGCATTCACCCAGCGAGGCATACCAAAATACTGTTCGGTTACTGTGCCGCTCTACATCGGACTGGGGGTAAGTGGTGGTTCTTACCTGGAGGACATTTTCTATCTCAATACGTTTAACGTCGCTGAGTATATTAATGCGCTGGAGTGCGGGAAAATGGCCACAGCATTATCGCTTAATCTGCCGGAGGAAATGCAAATGGCGGGTTGGCTTTACTGGAGAATCTATGAAACGAGATTCACGAAGCATGATTTTTACAAACGGTTCGGAAAGGACTTCGATAACGTCTATGGGAAATATTTGAAACCTTTCGCTCTGCTGGGATTTTTAGAGGATGATGGAGATCAGATCGTTCTTTCGGACAAAGGCAATTATTGGCTCCATGCGTTCGAAGATTTTTTCTCTATCGATTACATCAGCAACTTGTGGGGAACTTCCAAACAAAAACCATGGCCGGAAAAAATTGTCCTGTAGAATATCAAATAAAAATTGGAACAAAGGATTTGAACCAATGATACGACTAACCATTAGCAAGGAGAAATGCGTATGAAATTTAATCAATTATTCCTGATCGCCTTTTTGTTAATTGTTGCTCAACTGATAACAGGTTGTGCGACATTCAAATCAGACATGAAAGGAACGCTCGTCTCGGCTCCGGAAAAAAACTACGAAGCGGATCGCGTCAGTGCATTATTCATTTTCAGCCACTATCGGCAGACTAAAGGGCTGGATGCGATACCGAAACTGGACAATCAGTACGAACGGATCCGCGGCTTTGAGGATTTCTTCCAGGATGCATTGAAGGAGTTCAGCAATGTTCAACAGTATTCTACATTCACCGATTATGCTGCTGACGTCAATGATCCAGCCCGGCGTGTGCTCAAAGATAGTCTCATGCAGCAGCACGACTTCATAATAAAAGTCCAGTTCATGCGGCAGAAATCCTTCGCCAAGACGTTTCTGGGCACCATTGGTTCAAGCGTCAGCCTGACGCTGCTGCCGATACCGTACAGTTACTCCTATTCCGCCACCGCTGAGATCTACAATACCCAGGGTCGGCTTCTCAAAACCTATTCCCGCAGCGCTTCGTTGACCAAATGGGTCCAGTCCTTGCTCATTTTCATTTATCCATTCCATCCGGAGCAACGCAAAAAGGAAGAGCTGTACGTCCAATTCATGCACGATATTTTCAAGCAGATCGAGACGGAGAAGATACTTAAAAAATAGTGAAACCGAATTGCCTGGAGCAGAATGGGCAGGCTGAGTTTCGGTGGAATTTGCAGAATTTCAATTTATAAATTCAGTTAAAAAATTGCCTTCGGACCTGCTCATTCCTGCCGTCAGTGGTCACGTGGATATTTTCAGATAGGCATTTATCTGTCGAATGCCTTTTTCCTCAGCCTGCTTTGCCTCGCGTATTTGTTGCGCCAGAAAATTCAGCGTATCGGCGTTCAGATTCCTGTTGATCACCATGGCATACCAGACCAGTTTGAGCAATGACGCCGCAGTTTCATACAATGAGGCCGCCGCTGCCAGAGCGTCATTCCCAGGGGCGATCATTTTCAAAAAGTCCCGGGCGTAGCATCGGGCGGAGTAATGATGACTCGCGTGGTAGGCAGCGTGATCCCAAACATCCTGTTTGATATTTGCGCCTTTGCCCGCGTTGATAATCATCGCCGCCTTTTCATAAAATGCAGACCACATTTCATACGCTGCCAATCCATTCTGATACCGCCCTCTCTCAGTCCATTCTCCCTGCTCAGCATGACAAACCGCTGCTTTGAGTGCGTTAAAAACGATCTCGTCCCGAGTCTTTTGATTCGGTTCGCCGGCGATGGCAACAGAGAGAATGTCGATGCCATTGCGACCCAATCGTGCAAAAGGCAACGTTGATTTTTCACCGCGATGCGTCAACGTGTGATAGAATTTTCCTCTGGCATTGTAGCCGGTTATCAACCCCCATTCTGCGTCGTAAATATCCCAGACCACGGCAGGCACGTTTCTGTCAATGCCGGCGAGGATTGCTTCATGGGCCTGGTCCCGCCTGATTTTTTCGTGGGCCTCATCATTCCAGTAACGGCCGAAATAGGCGGCCCTGTACCCCGATTGTTCAATCACTTCCGGCAATATGGCTGAAAAATCAAAAATACTCATGGCGCTCGGGCACAGATTTACATTGATGAAAATCCTGAATGCAAATCCGCTGCTGCCCATCAACCACACCGGATCGAACTTTTCATCGAGGTAATTCAGAGCCGTTGCGACGCTTTTCATGTAAGAGTGGTGAATGCCCGGTTCGCCGGCCTCTCCGGCCGCCTGATCTGTGAACCAGGTAATATTTTCGATGAGATGTGATTCCATCATTTCCTCCGAGTTAATGTGAATCGGCCGGATATTTTCTCTCTTTTCCGTTTGTCGGAACACGGGCAATTCTGACTTGTGAATTGCCATTCGCCAGGCGCTGCTGCTTCATTTTCCTGCAAATCCAATCCGGAGCATCAATTGAGAAAACCGCGGGTCATTCCGAAGCAGAAGCAATTTGGGATCGGCATTCAGCCAAATAAGGCCGCTACTCCTTTCTCTGCATGCCTGATTGAGCCAGGCGAACGCCTCGTCTTTTTCTCCCAGACAGGTGTACATAATAGCAATCCAATAGGAAGAAATATAGCGTTGGTGCGATCGGCGGATCAATTCGTCAACTACTTTTTGAGCTTCGCTTCGATTGCCGGAGAGCGCATAGCTATTGCCCAACAGGCTCAGCACATTGGTGTCATCAGGCGTAAGCTGTAACGCCTTTTGATACTCAGCCTGTGCGAGCGAATACTCTCCGGTTTGCTCGTATATCCAGCCAAGTTTCACACGAGCGGACAGGAAATTAGGATCCATGTCCAACACTTTGTTGATCTGCTGCTCTGCTTCGTCGTATCGACCGGCAAAATACAAAATCCAGCCAACATTAGTTGAAACGATGAGTGAGAGCGGATCCAATTCCTGCGCCTTTGTGATTTCAGCGAATGCCTCATCGAATCGCTTGAGCATGGCTAAGTGCAGGGCATACCAGTGATGAGCGAGGACATCGTTTTCGTTCAATTGAATGGCGCGTTTGAAATTCGCTTCGGCGCCCTGCCAGTCCCAATCATATCGGGATGAGACGAACGCCAATGATGCATACCCTTCGGAAAACATCGTATCAATCTCGATCGCTTTTATCGCGGCGGCTCTGGCTTTTTGCGCCACATCCCCGGGCCGGATCAAATCGTAATCATAGAGCAGATTGTAGCAGTTCGCCAGGCCGGCGTAAGCCTGAGCATACACAGGATTCAATTCGATCGCCTGGTTGAAATACACGATCGCTTTCAGAAATCCATCCTCGGTCCTTTTGTTCCAGAAATAGCGCCCCTTGAGAAAGTCACGATGCGCTTCAGGTGAAATTGATTGCTTCTTTTTTAGCCGGTCAACATCCTCCGGCGTCAGCCGGGTTTTGATAGTCTGCGCAATGGACCTGGCAATCTCCCCCTGTAATCCAATGACATTGCTCAAATCGCACTCGTACCGTTCCGCCCAGAGATGTTGATCCGTTCGGGCGTGAATGAGCTGCGCATTCACCCGGACTTTGTTGCCGCTATGGAGCACTGATCCTTCAACAACCGCGTCAACGCCCAGCCGGGCAGCAATTTCGGGCAGCGATTCTTCCGCCCCTTTGAAACGCATGATCGAAGTCCGGGAGATCACGCGGAGAGCGCTGATGTTCGCCAGTTCGGTGATCAATTCCTCCGTCATTCCATCAACAAAATAATCCTGCTCCGGGTCGGCATTGATATTGACAAACGGCAGCACCGCCAATGAATGGATGTTGTGATCCGATTCCATGAATACATGGCGAATGACCAGAAATAAGAGGATGATGATCGAGACGACTCCCACTATTTTCGGTAAGAATGCATATCGGGGCAGGCTGATGGGCAAGGCGTTGTGATGTTCCGGCGTTGTGGTTTCGCTGGCAGACGGTTCGGAATCTTCAGTAAGTTTTTCTTCGGTGAGCCGAATTCTGACTTCTGAATAATGCTCGGTTATTTCCTCATCCGTCTCAGTCGGCAGGTTATCGACTTTTCCGATGAATTTATAGCCGATTTTTGGGACGGTTTTGAGGAAGCGGGGATGGTAGGCGTCGTCGGCCAGGGCGCGCCGAATCTCTTCGATGCAGTGAGATAGCGTCGCTTCAGTCACAATAGTGCCCGACCAAATTTCATCGAGCAGTTCATTTTTATCGACCAGATGCCCGTGGCGGGCGATGAGGTAAACGAGGGTCTCGAATGATTTTGGCCGGAGATAAATTTCCTTATCACCCTGCGTCAGCCGATGATCTGCAACATCCAACATGAAATCTGCAAAGTGAAAAATCAATCTCTCCTCTTCGAACATAAGGCCTCATGCAAATTTCAAGAATTTTTCATACTTTTGTCAAGACTATCATAATCATTTTTTTTATATTATGCAAGAATTATCCTGATGCTGGCCAAAATCGGCAATCGTCTCAGCCAGACATTTCGGCGAGCCCTGACCTGAACAAGTAAATTTCAATTTATCTGCCAGTGCAGCAACATGATCACCATGCCATGCGCGGCGCGTCTCACCGGGCTGAATGAAACGATTCTCAAGGAATGGATCAACATGAAAATGCTTCATCATATCCTTCTGCCATCAGGGGAAATTCGCGTGTGCTGTGAATCCCTGTCCCAAACAACGGCGCAGCACAAAAAAAGCAACGACGGCGCGTCCTCCTGATCCGGGCGTTGGGAAAGGATTCGATCGGCGCACATCGCCGGGACCTCAGACACACCTTTCGACAATGAATGGATGAGCAATGCTTCAATCCATGGAATTGGAGCGGGTTGATTTTTCAGAAATTAGTAAAAATGGAATAGTAGAAAAACCGATGATTGACAAATCAATCGAAATCATGTTCAACAATACGAGGTGATGCTATGAAAATGAATCATTTAAAACTCATTCTCATTTTGGCAATGGGAATGGGGCTGGCAGTCCAGTCAGGTGCGCAAGAATTTGACTTCAACGATGGCACCAAACAGGGCTGGACCATGCAGGGGGCATACGATGAAAGCGGTAATGGTCCGTACTCATCGAATTTCACATTGTCATGGACCAGTCTGGTCAACTATCCCACAACCGGGTCGGGCAATGGTTCATTGCTCTTTTTCACCAGCGGCGGACACGGCATTACTGGTTCCTCCGGAACCTACTGGATCATGAAGTTCAGTTCGCCGGATTTATCGGGCGAAACCGACTGGCAGAGCGTAACCAGCATATCGGTCAGGCTCACCGAAAATATGACGGTCAGCTCCACCCTGTACGCCAACCTCATCGTTACGGTGTATGACAATGATCTGGCAAAGGACCGCACGTTTTACAATGACCAGCTTTTAAATCAACCACTGACATACAGCTCCTGGTTTAACTCCAACGCTGTGTGGAACACGCTGACATTCGACTGGTCGTCGAGTTCCATTTTTCCCACCAACTACACGATGAAAGAGATCACGATTCAAATCATGGGCGCCATGACCGGCCTGATCGATGGACAGGTCGGTATCGATGAAGTTGTCGGACAGGGCGGAACATCGACATCGAGTATCACTGTCACCAACCCGAACGGCGGCGAACAATGGGAAGCGGACACGCCTCAGGCCATCACCTGGACAGGACAGGGGATCGATAATTACGATGTGAAAATCGAGTACTCGACCGATGGCGGAGCGAATTATTCCTTCGTTACCTATCAGACCAATCACGGCACGGCCGGCTCTTATACCTGGACATTGCCGGATGAGCCGTCCACCAATTGCCTCGTGCGCCTTTCCGTCTTGCAGGCGAGTGTGATTTCCGACGTCAGCAACGCCTCATTTGAAATTACCTCCAATCCGTACATCAAACTCGATGTGCCCAACGGCGGTGAAAATTGGAATGTGGGTTCTCCGCGTTACATTGTCTGGAATACCCATCTGTTCAGTGGAGCGGTGAAGATTGAGTACTCGACCAATGGCGGGGCCACATATTCGACCATTGCCGGTTCCTACTCCGGTTCGCCGTCGTACCAATGGACTGTGCCGAATACCCCGTCCAGCAATTGCTGCGTCAAAGTCTCGGACGCCACGGATGGGCAGCCCTTCGATATCAGCGACGCTGTGTTCACAATTTCTTCCACATCGCCGACCAACACGCCGGCCGGCGTCAATGTCATCGTTGATGTCACCAGCGCGATTCAATTGATGTTCGCTCAGGTGATCAATCCGGGCAATACCGACGCCGCCATTGAACCCATTGGCCCAATTCCCCCGGCATATCACGTGGTGATCCCGGAAGGCAATCCCGGTTATTATCTCATCAGCACAACGGCCACTTATTCCGGTGTGATTAGCATGGAGATCACTTACAGCGACGCCGGTCTGGGCGATCACGAAACAACCCTGAAACTGATGCGATTCGATGAACCCAGCGGGCAATGGGCTGAAATCACAACCCATCTGTATACCGATGTCAATGTCATTCGGGGCGAAACCGATCATCTCTCAACATTCGCCATCATGTATCCTTTAAGCGGTCCCACGACAGGCAGTCTGCTCGTTACCAATTGCATGGACGCCGGCCCCGGATCATTGCGCGACGCAATCAACAGCGCCAACTCCTCTATCGGCCCTGACACAATTTTATTCGCCATTCCCGAGGGCGTCCCCGGCCACGATGCGGATGTCGGTGTCTGGATCATCTCTCCGCTCAGTCAATTACCAACCATCTCAGATAATGACTTGTTTCTGAATGGTTTTTCACAGGCAGCATTTATTGGCAGGGACTGCAATCCTCACGGCCCGGAGATAGTTATAAGCGGCAGCAACGCAGGGCAATACGTCTCCGGCCTGAATGTGACAGGTTCGATGGTTTTCATTCATGGATTGACCATCAATAATTTCTACAGCACCGGCGTCAGCATGGACAATGTCGATGGCGGCCACCTGCGCGGCTGCTACATCGGGGCCGATTTCAATGGTTTCAGCCCGGCGCCCAATGGCTATGGCGTGTGGATTGGGAATCACAGCCAGTTTGTGGTCATCGCGCCGATGGATACGTTCCGCAATGTCATTTCCGGGAATACCAACGGCGGGATATTTGTCTCGGATTCTTCGCATCACGTGAACATCCTGGGCAACATCGTCGGACTCAATCGGTTGGGGGATGCGCCCATTCCCAACGGTAATTATGGCGGCATCTGTATTCAAAATCAATGCGACAGCGTGGCGGTGTTCGATAACCGGATCGGTGGAAATAGATATGGCATTTACATTTTAGAGTCCTGCCGCAGTAGCATCCAGAATAACTGGATCGGCATGGCGCCGGAATTCATCGATCCACTCACGGGCAATGAATTCGACGGCGTGTTCATCGCGGATGAATCGTACGATAACTGCATCCGGAACAATTTCATCTGGTTCAATCGCGGCGCCGGGGTGCGTATCTATGGCGCAGAGCCGCTCCGCAACCGGATCAGCCATAACAGCATCGCTCACAATCAACAATCCGGCATACTCTACGATTCAGGCGGGGCCAATGTGATCAGCGCGCCGACCATCACGTCGGTCACTGGTTCTTCCGTCTCAGGCACAGCCATCGCTGACGCCATGATCGAAATCTACACGGACTCTGAGGACGAGGGTGAAATTTTCCAGGGCGAAACCATGTCCGATCCGGCCGGCAATTTCATCTGGAACGGTTCCATTCATGGGCCTTTTTCCAATGTGACGGCCATTGCAATTAACGCTGAGGGTAGCACCTCGCCTTTCTCCAAAGCTGTCCTGACTGAGGTGGAACAGCCGGCGATGAATCCCATTCCTGAGTCGTTTTCGCTGAATCAAAACTATCCCAATCCGTTCAACCCGAGCACGACCATCGAATTTGCTCTTCCGAGACCGTGTTTTGTCACGCTTACAATTTACAACATGATGGGCGAAGAGGTGACATCCCTGATAACTGAACGCCTGACAGCAGGAATTCATCGTTGTAACTGGGATGCCCGGGGAATTTCCAGTGGGATATATCTTTATCGGCTGGAGGCAACGGATCACTCGCCGGTTTTATCACGCCGGGAGAACAGTGCAGCGCTGCTCCCACGGACTTACGTCCAGAGTCGGAAACTGATTTTAATGCGATAGCTCCTTCCTCCATAATTTAATCCACATAAAACGAAGGCCCTCGCCATCAGGGTGAGGACCTTCGTTCATCCGTGGAACACGCCTCTGCCAGCGGCCTCTCGATCGTTTGGGATATTCATCCCGAACGGTGCGCCGATTCGGGGACATACGTCCCAGCTATTGCCCGCGCTGAATGTAGTTCCAGCGATCAGGGAGTCAGGTTGAGTCAATTGCACGTTATCCCCAGATATAGTTTTCATCATATTCAAAAGCGTGCTTCTTCAAAAACGCCAAATATTCTTCCTGAAAAGTTTTGTGTCGATGATGCTCTCTTTGATTTTCAATATAGTTGATCGTTTCATCAACATGAGAAATACTCACGCTGAAAGCGCCATATCCAACTTGCCAAACAAATTCATTAAGTGTCGGAAACGTATCATGAATCCATTTGGACGAACCGCCTTTGATGAGTTGCACGCCTTTGGAAATAGAAATTGTCGCCGGTAACGATAACAAAACATGTGCGTGTTCTTCGACGCCGCCGATGGATAATGCTTTCATATTGTTTTCCCGTGCAATCCCGCCCATGTATGCCCAAACGCGATCTTGAATTTCAGGAGAGATATTTTTTTCCCGATGTTTGGTGCTGAAGATGTAATGGATTAATATGCTCACATAGGAATGTGCCATGTTATTTTCCTTCCTATTTTTTATATGAATAATTTTTCGATGGTTATTGTTTTCATTCTTTTCGATCCCATCCCGATCAATCGGGATGGGCTATTTTCATTCCATCCCAAAGGGACGATTGACCATAGCCCAAGAATTTATTCTTGGGAAAAGAGATGAAAGACCACGCCCAAGTCCCGTAGGGACGAATGAATTTTGGCGGCATCATCACGAATCAATCATTTTCATCATATCATTATTTCATTCGTCCCTGGCGGGACTTTGAAAATACCTTTATCCTTTTTGATCCCATCCCGATCAATCGGGATGGGCTATTTTCATTCCGTCCCTTCGGGACGAACAAATCCCGTTGACACATCAATGGGTTGTTTTCATTTTGTCCCGCAGGGACAATTGACAATAGCCCAAGAATTCATTCTTGGGAAAAGAGATGAAAGACCAAGCCCAAGTCCCGTAGGGACGAATGAATTTTGGCGAAACATAATTCCGCAACGTGGGATGTTTTGTTGCATTGTTATTCATTCGTCCCTGGCGGGACTTTGAAAATACCTTTATCCTTTTTGATCCCATCCCGATCAATCGGGATGGGCTATTTTCATTCCGTCCCTTTGGGACGAACAAATCCCGTTGACACATCAATGGGTTGTTTTCATTTTGTCCAACAGGGACATTTGACAATAGCCCAAGAATTTATTCTTGGGAAAAGAGATGAAAGACCACGCCCAAGCCCAAGTCCCGTAGGGACGAATGAATTTTGTCGAAACATAATTCCGCAACGTGGGATGTTTTGTTGCATTGTTATTCATTCGTCCCTGACGGGACTTTGAAAATACCTTTATCCTTTTTGATCCCATCCCGATCAATCGGGATGGGCTATTATCAGTCGTCCCTTTGGGACGAAAATGACTCCTGCAACAAACGTAACGCAAATTGCCAATTTGCCCTACCGCCCCAGTTTCGCTTTAACCCGTGCAATATTTCTTTCTGTACCAGCCACATCTCCTGCATGGCTATATTGCTTAAACAACCGCAGTGCCTCCTGATACTTTTCCAGGGCTTCCTGAAAATGACCTTGTTGTTCGAAAGTGAATCCAATTGCTTCCAAAACAATGGCAGCTTTGACAGGATTGTTTTGCTCGAAATAAATCTCAATTGCCTTTTGAAATAGATGAATAGCCGCATCAAATTGTCCAGTATTCAATAATAATTTTCCCATCTCTCCCAGCGTATCCGCCTGCCCTGCGCGGTCGCCGAGTCTTTCTGTGATTTGTAAACTCTCCTGAAATCGCTCAAACGCCTGCTGCGGTCGGTTGAGCTTGTTCAGCGTCATGCCGAGCTGGTGCAGGCAGGCGGCTTCCAATTGGGCATTGCTGATCTGGCGGACTTTTGCCAGCGCGGTTTCGCCTGCGGTCAGCGCCTCGTCGTAGCGTTCCATTCTATCCAGCAGTTGCGCAATGCGGTAGTATTGAATAACGACAGTTTCATCTTTTATTTCTTCCTTAATTTCAATCGCCTTCCGCTCCAGCTCCAGCGCCTGCTCATACTCGCCGCGTTCCTGGTAGATTTGCGCCTGCTGGCTTAAAACCTGAGCCATTTGCTGTTTTGCATCTTCTTTATCGAAATAGTCAATACATTCCTGATGCGTCGCCAGCGCCTCCTGCCATTTGCCTTCGTTTTTCAGCAGCGTCGCCAGGTTGCCCATGGCGACGTATTTGTTGAATCCTTCTCGTGAAGCAATGCTCTGGCGCAGCAGATTTTTAGCGACTTCACGGCGACCAATCATTGCAAGAAAATCATAAAAATCTGTTACCAAAGCGCCAGCCTGTTCATACTCCCCAGCCGCAAACAGATGATGGTGCATTTCCAGCAAGCCCTCGGTCAGGCTCAGCGCCAGCGGGGTATTGCCCTGTTGAGCGGCGAGTTCGGCTATCTGGGCTAATAGTGCGGGCGTCCATTGATCAATCTTATCTGATTTTGGAAATCTGGCTGCCTGTTGCGCCACATAAAAATCCACCGCAGCCATGTGATATGCTTTCATCTGCTCCGCGCTGAATTTGCGATCCACATAGCCGCGCACCACAGGGTGCACGCCGTAGTCAGGGCGGGTCTCTGTATCGCTGGTCATGCGTTGCACCAGGGAGTAGTTGCGCAGCGTCGTCAGCGCGGCTAAATCGGGCGCCAGTTGCCGCAAGCCGTCCTCGGCCAGGCTGGTGCGGAACACGGACAACAGGCCCAGGATATCCCGTTCCTGTTCGTTCAATTTTGCCCAGAGACCATCGAGGAAATAGGCGCCCAAATTTTGGATAATTTCGGTTGGTGTAGAGACGTTACATGTAACGTCTCTACGGCGGGTAATTTCATCATCCTGCAACACTGATTTTAATCCATATTGACCAAGATAGGCGTCAAAAAGATGCACGGTATGGGGATGTCCCAACACCAGCGGCAGCACCTGGGTCTGTTCAATGAACGTCAGTTTGCCCAGCGCGGGCAGGTTCTTCATCAACATGCGGGTCTGCGCAGGCGAGAGTCCCTGCAACTGCAGCACCAGCGCATTGGCGCGGGGCAAGCCGCAGGCGTAGCGGTGCATGCCTGGCTCTTCCAGCAACAGATTCCACTGGTAGCGGCAGGTGAACAAAAAGGTGCTGCGCCAGTTATGGCTGAACAGCGTCTGGAAAAACGTTTCCAGCTCGGGATCGTTCAGCCGTCCCACCTGCGGGATTTTTTCGCTGAACAGGGATTCGAAATTATCGAACACGAACAGGCAGCGCCGATCTTTGATGACCTGGTTGAGCAGGGAAACCCTGGTCTCGATATCGTAGCGGCTATCCTGCAGCATGATGCCTGCCTCGGCATGTCCTGCCATCCCTTGCAATTTAATGAAATCGCCAACCTTTTGAGCTATTGCAGCAAAGGTCGGCTCGATTTCGTTGCAGCGAATCACCCGCCTTGCGTCAATAGCGTGTTCCTGTTCCAGCTTTTCGATGAGCTTGGCCGTGAGGCTGGTCTTGCCGATGCCGCCCAGTCCCCAGATGTAGATCACAGGCTGCTGGGGATGTTTCACGGTCTCCCGCAAGCGCCGCAGTTCTTTCACTCTTCCCACAAATCCTGCCACTACGGGCAGATCGCCGATGGCGGTGCGCTCGACCGTGATTTCGGGTTCCCGCTTTTTCGCCCTGGGATCGATGAGCTGCAGTTCTGCCGAACGAAGATACAGCGCAGGAATGCCCCAGTCGGCCCGATGTTCACGTCCCTTTGCCAAAACCTGGCGCACTTCGGTCAGCGCCTGGCTCAGCCGCTTGCCGCTACTGATTCGCTCGTAAAATATTTTGGCAAATTGGATGGCGGTATCCACCAGCACCGAATACTGCATCACCACCAGCGCGGGAAGTTGTTCCCTGAGCAAGGCAGTTCCCACGCCAGCCAGCGCATCGGTGGCAGCCGTCTGTCCCGTCATGCAGCCCGATAACACCAGCAGTTGCACCGATGATGCGTTTGCCAACAATTGTTGCAGATGCTTGCCATAGAGGGGATCGAGATCGCCGTTCTCATTTTCAAACGCGAGGTAGGTTTCGCCAGGCATGCCTGAATAAGGGGATTTGATCGATTTTTTATCGTCGGGATTCCTGCCGCCATGACCGATGTAATGCACGACATGCGGCTGAAACGCTGCCAGTCGCTGCTGAAAATTGAGAAATGTGGCATCCTCCAGATATTCCAGCTCGACCCAGCCATTGCGCCGCGCGTAATCCACGGCTTCCTGAATCGATGACAGCGCCCGCTCACCATCGAACTCGCCCTTATCCGCAGGATTGGAGATCACGACCAGAATTCTCAGCGGCTGGGGAATGGGCTTGACCGCCAGCGCGCCCGCGCCGAGAGGCGTCCGCACCAGGTGCACTTTGCCCGACAGTCCCAAAAACTCCTCGCTATCGTGCAGAAATTCCCACGGCGCCTGCCACAGCAATTCAGCTTCGGGATCGAGTTCCAACATAAATTGAAAGCCACGTTCCAATTCACCATTGGTGTTGAGATGTTTCTTCAGCGTCCCATTTCCGCCCATAATCAGTTCAAAATAATGATTCCCCACGCGCTGGGTAAACGTCCTGTTCGAATCAATTTTGATCTGGCTGCGATAATCCTGCAAACCATCATGTTCCAGCCAGTGATTGGCATTGAGCAGAAAGACATCGTCGCGTTTGAGCGTGAAATTGTGTTTGTGGAGTTCCTTGCCTTTATCGTTGGTAATAACGGAGCGATAGCGGTCATTGTCTTTATCGATGGCTTCAAGCGTGCAATGAATGACGGGCAGGGGTAGTTGTGGCTCAGGCTTTTCCCTGGAATCGTAAATCAATTGCCCATGAACCGTCACTTTTTCGCCGCTGGCATCGATCTGGGTGGCGCGTTGCTCACGCGCCTGGCGATCCGCTTCGATCTGTTCGGTCAGGCTATCCAGCTTCTGCACGATTCTGGCATGGTCATCCCGAAGATCAGTGAAAAAGGGCAGCAGCGATTTATTGACATCGTGGCGCAGCTCGGTTTCGAGATCAACTAAAAAGCGTTGCACCAATTTTTCAGTCGGAAATTTCGCGTCGCCTGAGATTTTATATCGATCTGCCAGACTACACAGTGCCTGCTGGCATTTGTCACGAATCGCCGCATCAGGATCGGTGAAGCGATAGAGATACGCCAGCACGCCATCGAGCGCGGCATCGCTGGCGAAAAATTTCTTTGCCTGCCCCTGGTCCAATCCCTTTTGCGTGTCGATGAACGAAACGACTAAGGTTCGGTAAAATTTTTCAAAGGCAGAATCTTTCAACTCCCCTTTGCGGATGTCGATGTAGTCTTTGATCGCGCGGAACAGCATTTCAGGTACAAGTTCCATGAGGATATCAAGAAATAGCGACATGGCTGGATCGCCTCCCTGGATTGAGCTTTGACAGATTTTAAGGTGGGTTACGGGCAAAGTGAAATGAGAATTGGTCACAATATAAACGAGCAATTCAATAAAGTCAAGGTAAAAATTGCGATTCTGTCACGCCCGAAATTCAGTGCGCGTCACCGGCAACGGGATTCCTGATTCGGAAGGTGGATGCCTGCAAAATCGGCCGGCTGCCATTTCGCTCCTTTGAAATACAGGGACTTGAAAAATTCACATTGAATTTGGGGGGCGCCCTTGTTTTAAAAAAAACTTGATTTTGACATTTTTTTTTTATACTATAACGGATAAAAATTTTGGAGGGGTTTAAAACGAAGCATGTTAATTGAGAAATATAAAAAAATCGCTCAGGAATTACCCAATAAAACAGCCATCATTTTCAATGAACATACCATCACGTACGCCCAGGTCGACGAAATCACCAATAAATTAGCCAACGGCCTTTCAGGAATCGGGCTTAAACGCGGCGATCGCATCGCCCTTCTGATGCCCAACTTACCACATTTCATATTCAGCTATTACGCCGCTCTCAAAATCGGAGCCATCATCAGTCCCATTAATTACACCCTGGAAAAAGACGACCTCAATCACGTTTTAAAAAACCTCAATCCCCGCGCCATTATCTGTTGGGAAGGCTTTACTCAGGCCATTGACCAGGTCCGGGACTGGGGTGAAATGAAACCGATTTTGATTTGCCTGGGGAAAACATCCAATAGCGCAGAATTCAATCTCATCGAATTGATCGCCTCGTCGGCCCCGGACTTTGTTTTCAGCGGGATGAATGCCGATGATGTGGCGGTGATTCAATACACGTCCGGAATGTCCGAATTGCCGGTCGGCGTGGAGCTGAGCTATCGGAATTTATCCGCCAGCGCAAACCGCACGGCCGATTTTTTCCGATTCACCGGCGACGATGTGTTCGGCGCAATCCTTCCTCTGTTTCTGATTTCATGCCAGAACATTATTTTGAATAGCGCTCTCTCGCTGGGGAGTTCGGTTGTGCTGCATGCAAAACTCGATTATGAAAAAATTGCCCGTGAAATTGACCAGACCGGCACGACCGTGCTTGTGGCAAGCGCCGACGTTTACGCCTCGTTATTAAAAATTGATCCACAAATTTTAAAAGGCCAATCGCTAAAATTCTGCCTCTCGTCGTGGACTCCCGTCCCGGACCAGTTAGCATCGGACTTCAAAAATCGGTTCAACGTGCCGCTATTGAATTGCTACGGTCTCACTGAAAGCGGCGGCATCGTCTGTTCAAATCATCCGTCCCTGGACGTCCGTAACGATTCCGTGGGCGTTCCGCTCGCCGGACTGGAGATTCAAATTCACAACGCCCGCGGCGATGAAGTGGAACCGAATGTCATTGGCGAAGTGGCGATTCTGAGCCAGGACGTGCTGAAGGGATATTGGAACGACACCGATCTCATGTCAAAACGATTGAAAAATGGGTGGTTGTACACCGGCGATCTGGGCAAGAAGGATGAGCTGGGCTATATTTACATCGGCGAAAAGAAGTCCGACGTCATCGTCAAAAGCGGCTTTTTAATTTACACCAAAGAAATTGAAGACGTGTTGCTGAATCACCCAAAAATCAAAGACGCGGCAGTGATTTCCATCCCTCATCCGGACCATAAGGAAGATGTTGCCGCCTGCCTTGTGCTGAAGAAGAACGAAACAGTCACTGTCCACGAGATCATCGAGTTTTGCAAAAATCACATGCCGGTTTATAAATGTCCACAGGTCATAAAATTTTACAATGAACTACCGCGAAATAAGATAGGTCAGATTTTGAGGAGAAAGCTAAAACAAAATCCCAATAGTTGAAATAAACACACCTGCTTGGTTCACATTTGAATGGTCATGTCAACCATGAGGCACTTATTTCCGAGGTATTTTCAGGAATGTCCGACACGGAGACAAATCGAACAAATGCCATTTGTTTGCAAGGTAACTGAGCAGCAATTATAAGATAGTTCCACCGTAATTTAAGGAGGCATTTTGTGAAAGAATACACAGTGGATCAGATTAGGAATGTGGGATTGATTTCTCATGGCGGCGTCGGCAAAACATCTCTGTCAGAGGCAATTGCCTTCACCGCAGGGGAAACGAACCGTATCGGAACCGTGGATGATGGCACGACCATCTCTGATTACCATCAGGATGAAATCGACCGCAAGATTTCCATCAGCACATCCCTGCTCAATCTGGATTGGAAAAATTGCAAGATTAATATCCTGGACACACCGGGCTATTCCGATTTTGTTGGTGAAGTCATTGGCGCCCTGCGCGTATGCGATTCGACGCTGGTTCTCGTCAATGCGGTCTCAGGGTTCGAGGTGGGGACAGAGGCAATGGTTGATCTGGCAGGGAAAAATAATATCCCTCGGATTTTCTTCATCAATCGGCTGGATAAAGAGCACGCTGATTTTTCCAAAATTTATGACTATGCCAAAAAACGCTTCGGCAACAGCGTCGCTGCCTTGCAGTTCCCGGTGAATGAGGGTAACGACAAATTCGACAGCATTGTGGATATTCTGAGAATGAAATTGCTCCGATTTGAAAAGAATAAGTCCGGCAAATTCACGGAAGAGGAGATTCCTGCGGACGTGGCAGATCGCGCCGCGGAGTTGCGGAATGAACTCATGGAATCGGTGTCCGAGAACGACGAAGAACTGCTCAACATCTTCTGCGACACAGGCGAGTTGTCCGAGGATCAACTGAAAAAAGGGCTGCGCAAGAGCATTGTTTCCGGCAATTTATCGCCTATCGTATGCGGCGTTGCCACAGAAAATATTGGCATTCGGCCGTTGTTAGACCTGATCGTCACTGCCTGCCCGGCGCCATCGGACCGGCCTAAGGCACTCGGAGTGAAGCCGCGATCCACGGATAAATTGACGCGCGAGATGAAAAGCGATGCCCCGCTCTCGGCGCTTGTGTTCAAGACGATTTCCGAACCGCATGTGGGCGAATTATCCTTTGTGAAAGTATACTCCGGGACATTGAAAACAGGCAGTGAAGTGCTGAACTCCACCAAAGATTCCCCGGAAAAAATCGGCCAGATCTATTCGATGAATGGCAAAAACAGAAAGGAAGTCGGACAGGTCATCTGTGGTGATATTGGCGCGATCGTAAAATTGAAAAATACATCGACAACCGATACGCTCTGCGACAAAGGCAATCCCATTATTCTGGACGGCATCGATTTTCCGGAACCGGTCATTCGCGTCGCCGTGGTACCCAAATCCAAAGGCGATGACGAAAAAATCTCCACCGGCCTGCACAGCATTCAGGACGAGGATGCGACATTCAAAGTGATCATCGATCCGGAGTTGAAACAGATCATCATTTCAGGCCAGGGCGAATTGCACCTGAACATCATCGTGAAACGATTGAGGGAAAAGTATGGCGTGGAAGTGGACCTGGTCGAGCCCAAAATTCCCTACCGCGAAACAATCCGCTCCTCTGCCGAAGGCCAGTACAAGCACAAAAAACAGTCCGGCGGACGCGGCCAGTACGGGGATGTATCCTTGCGACTCGAACCCAACAAGGGTCAGGGCTATGAATTTGTGGACGCCATCGTGGGCGGCGTGATTCCGGGAAAATACGTCCCAGCCGTTGAGAAAGGCGTCAAAGAAGCCCAGACAGAGGGCGTCATTGCCGGCTACCCGGTGGTCGATGTACGGACGACACTTTACTTTGGCAGCTTCCACACAGTCGACTCCTCGGATATGGCGTTCAAAATTGCCGGTTCCATGTGTTTCAAAAAGCTGTTCCGCGAGGCGAAACCGGTGCTGCTGGAACCAATCTACGACGTGGAAATCCAGGTTCCGGAGGAATTCATGGGCGACGTAATGGGCGATATCTCCAGCCGTCGCGGCAAAATTCAGGGCATGGACTCCAATGGCCCGTTCCAGATTATCAACGCTAAAATTCCGTTGTCCGAGCTATACAAATACTCCACGACGCTTCGTTCGCTGACTCAGGGACGCGGCGGGCACAAGCTGAAATTTTCCAACTACGAAGAAGTGCCCAAAGAAGTCGCCGACAAAATTGTCGCGCAAACAGAAGCCGAGAAGAACGAATAACGGCCTGTCTGCTGGCGCTGTTGATATGATTTTAAAACAAGATAAAGGGCGAGCGGATCATCCGATTGCCCTTTATCTATTCGATTCAAATCTTCAAGCAAATTCATGACTGAGGTCTAACCTATGGAAATTTTATGGGCGCCGTGGCGGATTCAATACATTGAACAGCCAAAACCCGAAGGCTGTATCTTCTGTGACAAGCCATCCGAGGATCGCGACAGGGAAAATCTCATCCTGTTCCGCGGGGATTCCTGCTTTGTCATCATGAATTTTTATCCCTACAATAACGGTCACCTGATGGTCGTTCCCTTTCGCCATACATCGGACATTTCGAGTCTCACGGATGGAGAACGCGTGGAAATGATGGAGCTCCTCGCCGCGTGCAAAGAGGCGCTGACTCAAACCATGTCGCCCCACGCTTTCAACATCGGCATGAATTTGGGTGAAATTGCCGGCGCCGGGGTGAAAGACCATCTGCATTTTCATATCGTCCCGCGCTGGCGCGGCGATACCAATTTCATGCCCATTTTCGGGCACACCAAAGTTGTGTCCGAAGGCCTCACCCAGACCTGGGAAAAACTGAATTTGCAATTCAAAGCATACAAACGCTGATGCGCCGGCGCGCTGTTTCACCAACCAGACGTTCCGGCTGCCGGCGTGATTCGCCCTGTTCAATCGAACTCCCCCGGCGAAAGCCACCGGATGCTCCCCGACATCTGTTTCATACGCTTCGAAACAACGCTGTAAATGATCCGCAACGCATGTCTGCGATGGGTAATGCCCAATCCGCGCTATTTTTTCGGATGCATTTCCGGCTGACCCCATGCTTTTTTTCTGCCTTTTAAATTTCCCGCAACGCTCTGTATCTTTTTCCTGAATCGGTAGTTAGGCTCAAATTGGTCGGACGTGTTTTATCTTGACTTTTAGAAATATTTTTGTTATAATATTCAGTTTTATTTTTCAGATACGCCCTGCGGCCGACGAAAGATGTTGAATGAATCGTCACCCGATAGAAGACTGGATATTCATTTCAAATCACACGACCGTTCGTTATGAAAAAGATGCACGTATTCCAATTGACAAGGACGAATTAAGGAGTTGAATGAATGAAAAATGTAAAACCTGCCGATGTCATTCCGATATTATCGAAACACATGCTGGTTGACGGTTTTGATATTATTGTCGATTTGGAGAAAAGTCACGGATGCTATTTGGTGGACGCAAAGACCAACCGCGAATATCTTGATTTCTTCACATTTTTCGCGACCCTCCCTGTAGGTCTCAATCACCCCAAAATGCTGACCCCGGAGTTCAGAGAAAAAATGGCCTATGTTTCATTGAACAAGCCATCCAATTCAGATTTCTATACCGTGGAAATGGCCGAGTTTGTCGAGACGTTTTCCCGCGTGGCCATTCCCGAAAGCCTGCCCCATCTGTTCCTGATCAGCGGCGGCACCCTCGCCGTTGAAAACGCCTTGAAGACAGCCTTCGACTGGAAAGTGCGGCACAATTTTAAGAAGGGCCATATTGAAGAACTGGGCAGCAAAGTCATCCATTTCAAACAGGCATTTCACGGGCGCAGCGGCTATGCGCTATCCATGACCAATACCGCCGATCCGGCCAAGACGAAATATTTCCCAAAATTTAACTGGCCGCGAGTGATCAATCCAAAACTGACGTTTCCCGTGACTGAAGAAAATCTGAAGAAAGTGATTCAGGATGAAGAGATGAGCCTGAGCCAGATTCATCGGGCCATTCAGGACCATCCGGACGACATCGCGGCCATCATCATTGAGCCGATTCAGGGCGAAGGCGGAGACAATCATTTCAGACCTGAATTCATGAAGCAGCTCCGGGCGGTTGCCGACGAACATCATATCCTTTTGATATTCGACGAGGTGCAATCCGGGCTCGGCGTCACAGGGAAAATGTGGGCCTATCAGCATCACGATGTTGAACCGGACATCATTGCATTTGGCAAAAAGGCACAGGTCTGCGGTATTTTGGCCAGTCGACGAATTGACGACGTGGAAAATAATGTCTTCCAGGAATCCAGCCGCATCAATTCAACCTGGGGCGCCAATTTGGTCGACATGGTTCGGAGCCAGCGCTACCTGGAGATCATCGAGGAAGAGCGCCTCGTGGATAATGCCGCGAAAGTCGGCGCCTATTTCATGAATGAGCTGCTCACTCTTCAGGAAAAATATGCCGGGTTCATCTCCAACGTGCGCGGCAAAGGGCTGTTCATCGCGTTCGATTTGCCGACCGATTGCCTTCGGAATAAATTCATCGGACAGGCGTTCGAGCTGGGGATGTTCATTTTGAAGTGCGGGGAACGGTCTCTCCGTTTCCGGCCTTCATTAAATATCACGGAACAAATCGTTGATAAGGCCATTGAAATAGTTGACAAATGCGCGGCGATCCTCAGCAAATCTGCGGACGCGCCGTCCAAACAAGGTAAAGGGGAGTTGTAACACTGAAAGAACCCGAACCATACGGCCGGCTTTATCTCGTCAGCACGCCGATCGGAAATTTAAACGACATGTCGTTTCGCGCTGTCGAAGTGTTGTCCCGGGTTGCGTTAATCGCTGCCGAAGATACACGACATGCGGCCATTCTGTTGCATCATTACAATATCAGCACGCCAACAACAAGTTATTTTGAATTCAACAAAGAGAAGAAAACACCGGGGTTGATCAAAAAACTTGAGCAGGGGGAATCCATCGCTGTCATATCCGATGCCGGAACCCCTGGTATTTCCGACGAGGCATTTTATATTGTGCGCGAAGCGCTCTCCCGGAATATCGTCGTCGAAGCTGTACCAGGCGCCACGGCGTTTGTCCCGGCTTTAATTTGCTCCGGCCTTCCCGGCGACCGATTCGTTTTCGAAGGATTTCTGCCGCCCAAAAAGGGCAGGCAGTCGCGACTGAAAGAATTGGCCGAAGAGAAGCGCACCATTATCCTGTACGAATCGCCGAAGAAACTGCAGAAGACGCTGAATCATCTGCTCGAGTTTTTGGGCGATCGACGAATCTCCATCTCCAGGGAATTGACAAAAAAATTCGAGCAGATTTACCGGGGGCAATTGATCGACTTTGCGCAAAACGAAAATCTCATCACCTATAAGGGTGAATTTGTTTTAATCATTGAAGGAAAAAAAATAAATCGATAAGGAGCATTGGGAAGTTGGAAATTATATTAGTACCGGAGCGGGTTCGAACTACCTTTTTGAAGATAATCGCCCCTGTGATTAACTTCTTCATTAAACGACGACTTAACCCAAATCATTTTACGACCATTGGCCTGATTGTCAGCATCTTCGCAGCCTACCTGTTCGGAAGCGGCCGCCTGCGCTGGGGCGGTCTGGTGATGCTCATCGGCGGCCTGTTCGACGTGATTGACGGACGCGTTGCGCGGGCCACCAATCGCGTGACTAAATTTGGCGCGCTCTACGATTCAACGCTGGACCGCTATTCTGAAGTGATGATATTTTTTGGATTGGCCTACTATTTCGTCACAGTGCCCTGGCAGAGCGGCGACATCAACGTGTCACTCATTGCCGCCATCGCCGTATCCGTCGCCATCGGCGGCTCGATTATGACAAGCTACGTGCGCGCCCGCGCCGAAGGCCTCGGCCTGGAATGCAAAGTGGGCGTGATGCAACGGACCGAGCGGGTTTTGTTCATTTCGTTGGGCGCTCTCATTCACAATGTGGCATTGGTCGTCGCTATCTTTTTGGTTGCCATTTTTTCAAACATCACCGCCATCCAGCGCGTGTACCACGTCTGGCTTACGGAGCGAAGAAAAGGCAATCCCCCGGCCAAAGGCAATTGACGCGAGCGGATGATTGCACCTCATATCGATGGGCTGCGTCTTTTCGGTCATGGGACAGTGTGCGACGACCATGACGCGATTGGCTCGCGATACGATGGGCATGTCCTGCCACGTGCGAGACATCCACTGCGCGCAACAGAGATGTTAAAGCAATGTTGTCTTTTTTCCGAATGAATACTATAAAGAGAACGCATACTTAATCGAATCTTCACTGGAGTTGGCATCATGAACGTGACCATGTGCAAATCAAAAATCCATCGTGTGACTGCCACCGATGCGAATTTGAATTATGAGGGAAGCATCACCATCGATAAAAAATTGATGGACGCAGCGAATATTTTGCCGTTCGAGAAAGTGCAAATTCTGAACATCAACACCGGGGAACGGGCCGAAACATACGTCATCGAAGGCGATCCGGGGTCTGGCACCATTTGTTGCAACGGCGCGCTGGCGAGGATGGTTGAGATTGGCGATATGCTCATCATTGTCGCCTACGGCATTTTATCGGAATCCGACGCGAAAAATTTTGTCCCCAAAGTTGTTTATGTGAACGACCAGAATCAAATCTTAGAATAAATCATTGAGAGAGAAACGCAATTGAACTAGCTTTTTGAATTGAGGAGGGACATCTTTGAAAGAGAAATATGACATTGCAAAACCCGAAGGTAAATTGGGAATTTTATGCCCGGGATTGGGTGCTGTGGCGACGACGTTCATCTCCGGCGTCATTGCTGTTCGAAATGGACTGGCCAAGCCCATCGGCTCGTTGACTCAAATGGGCACCATTCGTTTGGGAAAGCGGACTGAGAAACGCTCGCCCAAGATCAAAGACTTCATTGAATTAGCTGATTTGAATGACATCGTTTTTGGCGGATGGGATATTTTTACGGACAACGTGTACGAAGCCGCAATGAAAGCCGGTGTTCTGGAAACCTCATTGCTCGAAAAGATTCGCCCTGAAATTGAAAAAATAGCTCCGATGAAAGCTGTGTTCGATCAAAAATATGTGAAGCGGTTATCCGGCGACCATGTTAAAAAAGCTGCCAATAAATATGATTATGCCCAGATGTTGATTGAAGATATTCAGAATTTCAAAGCGAAAAATAATTTGAATCGCATGGTCACCATCTGGTGCGCCAGCACTGAAATTTACCTGAAGCCGGAGCCGGTGCATCAGACGATTGAATCGCTTGAAAAAGCCATGAAAGAGAACCACCCGGCCATCGCGCCGAGCATGTTGTACGCCTATGCGTCGATCAAAGCCGGCGTGCCGTTCGCCAATGGCGCACCGAATTTGACGGTCGACATTCCCGCGCTCATCGAACTGGCGCGTGAACTCAAGGTGCCCATCGCCGGGAAGGATTTCAAGACCGGCCAGACATTGATGAAAACCCTGTTAGCCCCGGGGCTCAAAGCGAGAATGCTGGGACTGAACGGTTGGTTCTCGACCAATATCCTGGGCAACCGGGACGGCGAAGTGCTGGACGATCCTGAATCGTTCAAGACAAAGGAAGAGAGCAAGCTTTCCGTGCTGGAATACATTCTGCAGCCGGAAGTATACCCGGATCTGTATAAAAATTTCTACCACAAAGTGCGCATTAATTATTATCCTCCGCGCGGCGATAACAAAGAGGGCTGGGACAATATCGACATCTTCGGCTGGCTGGGTTACCCCATGCAGATCAAAGTCGATTTCCTGTGCCGCGACAGTATTTTGGCGGCGCCGATTGTGCTGGACCTGGCCATGTTCATGGATCTGGCTCAACGCACCGGCATGAAGGGCATTCAGGAGTGGTTATCATTCTACTTCAAAAGCCCGATGTGCGCCAAAGAACTTTATCCGGAGCACGATCTTTTCATTCAGTTGATCAAGTTAAAAAACACACTGCGCCATTTGAAAGGTGAAGAATTAATCACCCATCTGGGGCTTGAATATTACGATTAATGTTGTGTCTGGTCTCCCCTGCTTTTTCGGGAACCGGCGCGCTGTACCTGTTGAAGCGCATTGAATCCTGACTGCTGGAGTGGCTGGTCTTTCAAAATCCAGCCACTCTTAACACTGCAACGTCATTTAACAAATTTATCACTATATGTTGAATTTTTCATCTACCCAAAAAACAATATATAACGATAATAAATCTATGTGACGCAGCAGGGTTAATATCCGGATCACAGATCGCTGCGTTGTCACTGCAGGAATGCCATTAGAGGTAACATGTGGGTCAAACTTCCCCATTAAAAAATATCTTAAAAACTTCCATCCCGGCTGTCGTGGACTTATCTTCCCAGACCATCATGTTCACAATCGAGGCGATTCTGATTGGCCGGCTTAGCACAGCTGCATTCGCGGGTCAGGGACTTGCCATTCAAATCATCATCGCGTTTTTGACGATACTCATCACCTTCATTGTCGGCAGTTCGTTGATCATCGCCCGTCATCTTGGCGCGGATGAACGGCAAGAAGCCAATCACGTGATGGGTCAGGCATTGATGATCAGCATTTTCATCTCATTCGCCTTTGCCATCATCTGGTATTTCGGCGGCGTATTGCTGTTCAAACTGATACGGGAAGGCGGCTCCATTGAAGCGCAGCGCGCGGGTATCTCCTACCTGCGCATCGTCGCACTGTTCGCGCCGATTATGATCACCAATTTCGTCGCAGTCGGCTGCATTCGCGGGGCCGGGGACACTCACCTTTCCATGATCATCAACGTCATTATCAACGGCCTGAACCTGGTGTTAGCGCCACTCTTCATCTTTGGCTGGTTCGGATTTCCACGCTGGGAAGTGGAAGGTGCGGCCATGGCCTTTGGTATTTCCCATTCCATCGGATTCATTGTCACCCTTTACATTTTGAGGACACGGCGTTCGGTACTCTTTCTGTCGTTCAGGGAGTTAACCACGCCCAATTTCAAGACATTCAAGCGACTGCTGAATACCGGCATTCCCACAACAGTGGAGCAATTGGTATGGGCGCTGGGATTGCTGGTCATTACGGTGTACGCGGCGCTGCTGGGCCCCAAATACCTGGCCATTCATACTGCTTTCAATCGAATTCAAAATGTGCTTTCAATGGCGTATCTCGGTTTCAGCATTGGCGCCATGACGCTGATGGGCAAAAATCTGGGAGCAGAAAAACAGCAACTGGCAGAGCGAACTGCAAGGACATCCGGCTGGGTCGGATTTGTTTTTTCATGTTTCATCGCGCTGATACTCATTATATTTTCCCGGACAATCCTGCATCTGTTCATTGTGGACAAATCAGTGATTCATCTGGGAGTCAATGCCGTCATCGTTTTTGCGATTGTCCAAATACCCAAAGCTGTCGATAATGTCATTATCGGGAATCTGCGGGGAGCTGGCGATTTAAAATGGCTCATGTACATGACCATGATCGGCGTGTGTACGCTGGAGCTTTTCGCCTCCTGGCTTTTTGCTTTCACCTTTTCCTTAGCCGTCACCGGGCTATGGCTGGCCCATTTAATCGATGAATCCGTACGACTCGTTTTGAACTACTGGCGTTTCCGCGGCGGACGCTGGAAAGCGATTAAGGTTTAAACCATCATGGCTGGAACGCTCATCACCTTCGAAGGCATCGACTTTTGCGGCAAATCCGTGCAGATTCAGAGACTCGTTTCCCGGTTCAGGGAGGAACAGATACCATTCCAGCTCTTTCGGGAGCCCGGTGGCACGATCATCGCTGAGAAAATCAGGAGCGCCTTACTTACGATTGAAGACGAAGCCGTCTCCCCCATTGCCGAATACCTGCTCTACTCCGCAGCCCGCGCGCAGGTGGTCAAGGAGAAAATTATGCCGGCCTTGCAACAAGGGGCACTGGTCATTTGCGACCGCTTTTATGATTCTTCGACAGCGTACCAGGGATATGGCCGCAATATTGACATTGAACTGGTCCATCAGATAAATCGGCTCGCCACCCAGGGACTGAAACCCACGCTCACCTTCTTCATCGATATCAGCCTCGAGGAAATGGAGCAGCGGAAACAATTGGCCGCAGAAAATCTGGACCGAATGGAGCGTGAATCCCGCGATTTCTTCAGAAGAGTTCGCGCCGGCTATTTCCGGATCAGCCAGGAGGAGCCGGAACGTTTTGTAACAATTGATGGTTCAAGTACTATCGATTCCATCGCCGAGACCATCTGGCATGCAATCTCAAACCGGATTCGAAAATAACTTCCGCTTTATTGACGCCATGCGGTATATATAAAGTTCATTCTAACTTGAAGCTTTGTTCACGTTTCAATTCTCTTCATTCGCATATATCGTGAACTGCAATTCAAATAGTGCACATTAATCCAGGGAGACCGTTATGAAAGATAAACAACGTTTTATTCCTATAATTTTAACCATCGTCCTGTTGTTCGGCGCCACATTGCTCGGCGGCTGGATCGCCAGGGAAACCAACACTGCCGCGCCGGATTATTATTTCGAGATCGATAAAAATATCCAGCTTTTTGGCAAGGTGTACGAAGAAATTGCCCGGCGCTATGTCGAAGAAATCGATCCGGGCAAGTTTATGAAATCCGGCATCGAGGGCATGCTGCATACGCTGGATCCCTACACCATGTTTATTGAGTATGAGGATACAGACGAACTGAAAATCATGACCACGGGAAAGTACGGCGGCGTTGGCATGCGAATCGCGAAACGGGATAACTGGCCCACGGTTGTTGAGCCGCCGTTTGAGGGCACGCCCAGCAGCAAAGCCGGCATTCGGGAAGGCGATCGAATCATTGAAATTGACGGCGTGCCTACCAAAACGCTGACCATCACCGAGACAGCGGAGCGGCTGCGCGGTGAAATTGGCACGGCTGTGTCCATTTCCATCCGTCGCGTGGGCGAAATGAAGCCTCTCGAATTTCGATTGATCCGGGCCGAGATAAAAGTCAGCGACGTCACCTTTGCCGGATTCGTCGATGACAAAATCGGTTACATTCGCCTGAGCCACTTTTCCCGATACGCCGGGAAACAGGTTCACGATTCCATTGCGGTGCTCAAGGGCCAGGGCATGGAAAGCCTGATCCTCGATCTGCGCGGCAATCCAGGGGGATTGCTTGAATCGGCTGTTCAGGTGGCGGAGAACTTTGTGCCCGAAGGCAATTTGATCGTCTACACCAAAGGTCGCGCATCCGGAACGAATGTGGAATACCGATCGAGCATCGAGCCCATCTGGGGCGATAAACCGCTCATCCTGCTGGTCGATAATTTCAGCGCCTCCGCGTCGGAGATTGTGGCCGGCGCCATTCAGGATCTCGACCGCGGTTTGATTATCGGCTCGAGAACTTTTGGGAAAGGCCTGGTTCAAACCGTATTGCCCCTGAATCAGAAAGGGACATCGCTCAAAATAACCACCGCCAAATATTACATCCCAAGCGGTCGTCTCATTCAAAAACCGGATTTCATTCGCGCCAAAGATGTGGTCTGGGGCTACGAGGCCAACAAAGACACCACTGTCAAGCAGGATGAAGTCTTTTTTACCAAGTCCAAACGAAAAGTCCACGGTGGAGGCGGCATCGTCCCTGATATCAAAGTCGAACCCTACGAGATAACCCCGCTATTCGGCAACCTGATCATGAAATCCATGTTCTTCAATTACGCGCTGGAATATGCATCCCAGAATGGACAGATTCATCAGGACTTTGAGGTCACCGATGACATGGTCGCGGATTTCAAAAAATTCCTGACCGAGAAGCAGTTCACCTATAAAACCGACGCCGAAGAGCACTGCGACGCCATTGAGGAATTGTTGAAGGAACAACATTATGACCAGACCGTCATCGCTTCTTTCAACAATTTTAAAAAGGCAGTGGCAGATGCCAAAAAAGCTGATTTTGATCGCGATCTGGATCTGATCAAGTGGAAACTCAAGACGGAAATTTCCGCGAAACTGTGGGGCACCGAGGGTAAATACCAAAGCGAATTCCAATGGACGCCGGAAATAAAAAAGGCTGTCGAAATTATCTCGAATGAAAGCTCGTATTCTTCGCTGCTGAGCAGTCTGGTCGATATCCGTTAACCCTGTCGATTGCAGCAGGTCCGAAAGTAACGATTCGATGGCAGCGCCTGATTGAACGGCAGCCGTCATGTGAAAATTAAAACTGAGTGTGATTCAAAAATTCTAAAATAACTCTGACCTGATTGAAGTGATTAGCGTTTGGCATTTAGCTATTGGCTTTTGGCTTCTATCTTTTGGCTTCTAGCGTCTTGCGTCTTGCGTCTAGCGTTCAGCTCACCAAATGGCTGAAACCTTGCCGCTGATGGCTGATAGCTGTGGGCTAATCGCTCACGTTAGGTCTTATAAACTACGTGTGACAAATTTAACAAAGTTAGGGAGAAGTATTGATGGGTACGAAGTATGTTTATCTATTTGGAAATGGCAAGGCTGATGGCGAAGCGAAAATGAAAGAATTGTTAGGCGGAAAAGGCGCAAACCTGGCGGAGATGTCCAATCTGGGAATTCATGTTCCGGCTGGATTCACCATTTCCACCGAAGTATGCACAGCCTATTATGAACACAAAGGTCAGTACAGCGATGAAGTCAGAAATCAGGTAAAAGAAGGTGTTAAACACATCGAAAAGGTGATGGGCGCGGTATTCGGCGACAGCGAAAATCCCTTGCTCGTCTCGGTTCGCTCCGGCGCGCCGGCCTCAATGCCCGGCATGATGGATACCGTTCTCAACCTCGGTTTGAACGATGTGACTGTCCAGGGAATTATCAAGCAATCTAAAAATGAACGATTTGGCTGGGACTCCTATCGGCGCTTTGTTCAGATGTACGGCGACGTGGTGATGGGTTTGAAACCAGAATCGAAAGAAGAAGAAGATCCGTTCGAAGTGATCATCCACGACCTGAAGACGGAAAAGGGCGTGAAACTGGATACCGAATTGACCGCCGAGAATTTGAAAGAACTGGTGGCTCTGTTCAAGGCAGAGATTAAACGACGAACAGGGAAGGACTTTCCAACTGATCCCTGGGAACAACTGTGGGGTGCGATTGGCGCTGTGTTTGGCTCCTGGAACAATCCCCGCGCGCTCACCTATCGCAAGCTGAATCACATCCCGGCCCATTGGGGCACAGCGGTGAACGTGCAATCCATGGTTTTCGGGAATATGGGCGATGATTGCGCCACCGGCGTGGCGTTCACGCGCGACCCGGCAACCGGCAATCGGCAATTTTACGGCGAATACCTGGTCAATGCCCAGGGTGAAGATGTTGTCGCCGGCATTCGAACGCCCCAGCCGATCAATGATTCGACTAAAAGCGATCCGAGCCATAAGACCCTGCAGGAAATTATGCCAAAGGCTTACTCCGAATTAGAAGCGATCTACCAGAAGCTGGAAGCTCATTACAAAGACATGCAGGACATCGAATTCACCATTCAAAAAGGGAAATTGTGGATGCTGCAGACGCGCAATGGAAAGCGGACAGCGGCCGCTGCCGTTCGCATTGCCGTGGAAATGGTCGAAGAAGGGTTGATCGATAAACAGACCGCGATTCTGCGGGTGCAACCATCGCAGCTCGACCAGTTGCTGCATCCGATGTTCGATCCCAAAGCCAAGAAAAAAGTGATTGCCAAAGCCCTGCCCGCTTCTCCCGGCGCAGCCACAGGACGCATTGTTTTCCATGCGGACGACGCCGAAGCCTGGGCTGGTAAAGGCGAGAGCGTTATTTTGGTCCGAATCGAAACGTCGCCGGAAGACATTGGCGGCATGAACGTGTCAAAGGGCATTTTGACCGCCCGGGGCGGCATGACCTCCCACGCGGCTGTTGTGGCGCGCGGTATGGGCACATGCTGCGTGGCCGGCTGCGGCGCTCTTGAAATCAATTATAAAAATAAAACCATGACGGTTGCCAGCACTGTTTACAAAGAAGGCGACTGGATATCCCTGGATGGCTCGAAAGGCGAAGTGATTGAAGGAAAAGTCGCTACTGTCGCCCCGGAGCTGTCCGGCAATTTCGGCAAGCTCATGGGTTGGGCCGATGAAATTCGCAAGCTCCTCGTTCGCACCAATGCGGACACGCCTCATGACGCCACTGTGGCCAGAAATTTCGGCGCAGAGGGAATTGGCCTGTGCCGCACCGAGCACATGTTCTTCGAAGGCGACCGCATCAAAGCGGTCCGCGAGATGATTCTGGCCGACGACGAGACCGGACGCCGCAAGGCATTGAAAAAACTGCTCCCCTATCAGCGGGATGATTTCTATGGCATTTTCAAAGCCATGCACGACCTGCCGGTGACCGTCCGTACGCTGGACCCGCCATTGCACGAATTCCTTCCTCACGATGATAAAAATCAGGCTGAAATGGCCGAAGAGATGGGAATCACGCCGGCGGAAGTGAAAGCCAAAGTTGAAGCCCTGCACGAATTCAACCCGATGCTGGGACACCGTGGCTGCCGATTGGGGATCACCTATCCGGAAATAACCGAAATGCAGGTGCGCGCCATCATGGAAGCTGCCTGTCAGTTGAAAAAGGAAGGCGTCAATGTTCTGCCCGAAATTATGATCCCGCTCATCGGCACCAAAGCCGAATTGCTGAACCAGAAAGCCGTCGTCGTCAAGGTGGCTGAAGAAGTCCAGAAAGAAATGGGCGTGAAAGTCGATTACATGGTCGGCACCATGATCGAAATTCCCCGCGCAGCGCTCACTGCCGATGCGATTGCCGAAGATGCGGAATTTTTCTCATTCGGCACCAATGACCTCACCCAGATGACGTTCGGTTTCAGCCGCGACGATGCCGGAAAATTCCTGAAAGAATATGATGAAAAAGGAATTCTGCCGGACGATCCGTTCCAGACACTGGATCAAACCGGCGTCGGTCAACTGGTCGAAATTGCCGTTCAAAAAGGCCGCACGACCAGACCGAAACTGAAAATTGGCATTTGCGGTGAACATGGCGGTGACCCGCGATCCGTGGAGTTCTGTCATCGGGTCGGCATGAATTATGTGAGTTGCTCGCCCTATCGCGTGCCCATTGCCAGGCTGGCAGCAGCCCACGCCGTGTTGAAAAATAAATAATTGACGGCATTCATCCATAATGATTTACACAGCGGTTGGCGCTTTCATCAGAATGAGCCAGCCGCTTTTTATTATGGGGAAATTGGCGTCAGGTTTGGCGGTCGCACGAGGATTGGATTTTTCGAACCACATCAAATTCATTGTTAATACTGAATTCACGCCGGGAGACGTATCCGCGAGGGAGAGAATCGATGGAGAAATCACAGATAATTCATATCGGAGAATATTTCCAGGAATTTACCAAATACAATTATTTTTTCTCACCCAGTGAGATGAGTCAGGGACTGCCGGTGCCATCGGACAAAAAGCCATACTTCTCGTCCCAGTCCACGGTGAGGTTGCCCGGCGCTGACGAGTTCATTCCTGCCGCAGCGGACAATTTTTTCACCCTTTTGATGAAGCGCCGCTCACGGCGCAGCTATTCCAGGGAACCGCTCACGCTCAAAGAATTGGCTGCCTTGCTCTGGGGAACCCAGGGCGTCATTGAATCGGGCTATGGCTACTCCTATCGCACCTCGCCTTCGGCCGGGGCAAGACATCCGCTGGAAACGTACCTGATACTCAATCAAGTGCAGGATCAACTGTCGGGGCTCTACCGGTATTTACCCTTTGAGCATAAACTGGTCTTGGTGCAGGAAGGCGCGGACCTGCCACAGCGCATTGCCGAGGCCTGTCTGGGACAGGGTATCTTTGTAACCTGCGCCGTGTCATTCATCTGGACTGCCATTATTCAACGGAGTCTCTGGAAGTACCAGCAACGGGCGTTTCGTTATATTTACCTCGACGCCGGCCATGTCTGCCAGAACCTCTATCTGACCAGCGAAGCGCTGGGAATTGGCTGTTGCGCTGTGGCAGCGTTCGATGACAACGCTGTCAACCAGATCATCGGCGTCGATGGCAAAGAAGAATTCGCGATTTATTTAGCCACGGTGGGGAAGTATTGAGCGCTGCATCCGTTCACCGATGACAGCCCCTTTGGTCAGCGGGAAAAATTTGCCTGCCAGCCGCTGACGCCCGAGGCAGAGTACACGCCAATGCAAAGAATTCAGCGCGTCCGAAGGCTCGGATTCACCGGGTGATTTCGGTTTTCAACCTGCCAATTCTGCCCGCGACTTGCCGGGCTGCGTCCCATTTCTCAAGCCCCGGACTTTCTTCGAAATTGATCTTTGACCTGCCTAACCCTCTGCGCGTAGAAATCTGCAAATCCATTGCGCGGCGTTCTGCACAGCCAGACAGGTAACCCACTCTCCCTGGCGTACGGATCAGTAATTCGTCCGGCCAGTTCCACTGATGCGAAATACCTTACGATTTCAGAGGTATCGTCATTCACGTAAATGAGCGTTTCGAAATCCGCGCTATCCGGCGCCCAGAACAGGAAGCTCTCTTCAAAACTGATCGGCTCGGGCAGGTTATCAAATCGACTGAAATAGACAATAGCGCCGGCCTGCCCATAATTTTCAGCGTAAATCGCACAACTGGCTTTTTCAGAATCACTCAGGCTCTGATAGGTATTGATGACTATATCACCCAGTTCTTTCCAGCCGGTCATGTCCGCATAATCCTGGGGCAGCGGATAAACGCGACCATCCTCCCAGCGCAAGGCGCCCTCACCGCCAAATTGTTTCGCCTTCTCCCCGTACGCCACCATGCTATCAAGCGGCAGAATCGGCAGGCTGAACGGAAGCAGCGCCAGGCTCATGAAAAACATCACGACCAAAACGATGGGGCGCAGCAGATGCCGGCGACCGACGCAGTATTTTTCAAAAGCAAAGCCGCCAAAGGCGAACAGCATGGGATAAATTCCGAGTGCGTAATACGCTTTTCCTTTGAGAACGAGATAGACCAAGATGACTGCCAGAAAGGTAAATCCCATCACGCGAAATTTCTTTCCCTCCCGGAGGAACAGAAGAAAAATTACGCCAAAAACCCAGACGAACAGACTGGATATATTCATCAATACCTGGGCCATTAAAAAATCGGCTGCCTGGACATGCACGAGCTGTTCTGCCCGGAGCCGGGACATGTGATAGACAACAGGAAAATTGTGGTTAAATTGCCAGATCAAATTGGGCAGAACGATGATGCTGGCCAGCAGCGTCCCATAAAGAAAATATTTCGAGAGGAACAATTTCCTGTCTTTGGTCAGGAGCAGTGAGAGGTCAAATGCGAAAATCAGAAACCCAATATTGTATTTGGTCAGTATCGCGAATCCCCAGGTAATTCCCAGGTGAATCCAGAATTTCGGGTGTTGGGTTTGAAGCATTTTCACCATGAAATAGGTGGAGAGCAGCCAGAAGAATTCGTCGAATGCGACCGGCTGGAACAGGGCATTGCTTCGTAAAAATGCCACCGAGAGAATGAACGCGGAGCAACCTAATACAATGGCCCAGATTTTTCCGGACAGGCTCCTGATGATCATCCCGACGACGACCACGGAAAGCGCTCCGGCCAGCGCCGGAAAAAATTGAACAGCGAATGCCGAATCGCCCAGGAAGAACCGGGCGATATTTCCGAGCATCGCTGTCACTGGCGGCACCGAGAGAAAACTCCAATCCAGATGCGCGCCCTGAGCCAGGTAGAGATAGGTGTCCCGATGCAATTCGTAATTTGCCGGTAACAGGACATGTAATAAAAATTTGAAAAGCGCAAGCAGGAGAATCGCAGCCCATTCCGGGGATAATCGTTTTGCCATATCGGATTCCTTTGTGCTGGTCTGATTGATTTTTCAAATCCCATGTGATTGGTCTGTCAAACGGCAATACTGAAAAATTGTTTCAGATCCAGCGCGCCTGGTTTTTTTCAAGGCCAGGGCGCGCTGGAATCTCTGTTCGGAATAATGACTTGGGTTAATAAAAGTGTCGTGCGACGTCTTTCTTATTTCAACCTGAATGGTTACGCCTTTCCGCTATGACCTATTTCTTTGGTGAAAACTTTATAGAGCACCGGCACAATGACCAGGGTCAAAATCGTTGACATGGTCAATCCGCCGATGATGGTCCAGCCCATCGGCGCCCACATGGTGCCGCCTCGTAAGGTCAGCGGCAATAATCCGCCAACTGTTGTCCCTGATGTGAGAATGATTGGTGTAAACCGAAGTTCGCCGGTTTCTTTGAGCGCGGTAACGACATCTTTCCCTTCGGCCCGGAGCTGATTGGCAAAATCCACTAAAATGATGGCGTTGTTGACCACGATGCCAATCAAGCTGGTCAGTCCAACAAAGGCGGTGAATGAAAAATTATTGCCGGTGATGAACAGCGCCACCAGAGATCCGATGATCGCCAATGGAATAGTCGAAAATACGATGAGCGGCTGGGAATAGGATCGGAACTGCAACACCAGCACCGCCATGATTCCAACCATGGCGATAATGATTGCCTGCATCATGCCACCGAACGACTCCTCACGGCTTTCCAACTCACCGCCGGCATAATAGCGATAGCCTTTCGGGAATTGGTATTTTTCTAATTGACCAAGAATGTCCATTGTTACATCATTAACAGAATAACCGGAAATCACATCCGCGGTGATGGTGACACTTCGTTCCAGTTTATAATGATTGATAGAGATAGGCGTGGATTGAAATTCAATCGCCGCAACCTGTTTCAACGGAATTTGAGCGCCGGTCACCGATGTCACGAAAATTCTATCGAATTCTTTTATTGTTGGTTTATTGTCGATAGGCATCCGAATTACAATATCATATTCTTTGCCTTCGTCATCCCGAAATTTAGACACTGTTAAGCCATTGATTGCCGCTCTCACCGTGCGGTCGATTTCAGCGAGCGGAATTCCCAGCAATCCGGCCTTGGCTTTGTTAATTTTCACGTGAAGATCGGCCTTGGTGGTTTTGAGCGGATTGTAAATATTCACAGTTCCTTCAGTCCCATGAATGATATCTTCAATATCTCTGGAAGTGGCTTTCAGAACTTCCAGATTTTCACCCAATAAACGGATGGCGATTGGCGCCTCAACCGGCGGCCCCTGTTCAAATTCTTTGACCTCGATGGCAACACCGGCGTAAGTTGAAAATTCCTGACGCAGTTCAGCAACCACCTGGGATTGCAGGGCTAAATCATTCTTTATTAATTCAACAAAAATCTGAGCATAATTACTTTTCTCATGCCGGGCGATAACATTATAATAAATTCGCGGATTCCCTTTGCCGACATTGGCGGCATAAAGTTTTATATCCTTCCGTGCGGCAATGACTGACTCCACTTTTTGGGCGATTTCATCGGTTCGGTCCAGACTGGTACCTTCCGGCAATTCAATATTAATGAGCAATTGCGGTTTTTCGGCTTTTGGAAAAAAACTGACGCCGATAAAAGGAAAGAGAGAGAGGCTCAGAAAAAATACGATTAAGGCTGTCACAAGAATTAGCCTGGGGTGCTCCAGGGCATAGGCCAATGTTTTTCGGTACTTCGTTTCGATGAACCAGTTTATCATCCGGCGGAAACGACTCTCACGGTCGCCATTGGCAACGTTGATAAATTTGCTGGCCAGATAGGGAGTTTGGGTCAGTGAAACAAACAATGATGCAAAAAGCGTGTAAACAACGATCAACGGCATACTGCGAATGAAATCGCCGGTCACATTCTGCATCATCATCATCGGCACAAACGCCAGGACGGTTGTTATCGTCGAACTGGTCACCGCCCAACCAACCTGTTGCGTGCCCTGGATAGCTGCCTCGGTTTTGGAATAGCCCATTTTCATGAAACGCGTCACATTATCGGTGACGACGATGGCGTTATCCACCAGCATTCCCAATGCAATCACCAGTCCGGCAATGGTCATCTGCTGCAAGCCGTAGCCGCTGAAATCGATAAAGGTCACGCCCATCAGAATCGAAACCGGAATTGCCAACATGACAATAATGGCAGCGCGGATGTTCACCGCCAGCAGCATCACAACGCCGACCAGAATCAAGCCTTGTAGCAGATTGCTGAAAAAGCCATTCAAGCGGTAGGATACGCTTTGCGACTGATCAAAAACATTTTCGATGGTCATTGTGGCTGGTAACGTGCGGGCAAATTTGTCCAGTTCGGTTTTAATGCCGCCCATCACCTGATAAATATTGGTGCCATCCTTTTGATTGGCAGTGAGAAAAATAGCGCGTTTCCCATTGAAGCGCGCCCGGTACTGTTGATCTTCATACGAATAGGAAACAGTCGCCAGGTCCTTCAAATAGAGCAGATTCTGCCCCGATGCGTCGATGACGGTATTTCTGATCTCATCCAGGGAACTGTAAGAACCGCTGGTTTGGATGTTGAATCGCTTATTGCCAATATCGATATTGCCACCCGGAATATTTAAGTTATTCGTTTGAATCGCGCCAATAATTCGATTCAACGGAATATGAACCTGCGCCAGCCGCTCTAAATCCACTGCAATCAGCACCTGCTGCCGGGGCAACGCGCCAATTTCAATTTTCTTCACTCCCGGCACGCGCTCCAGTTGTTTTTTCAATCGATCCGCTTCCTTTTCCAGCGCGCGATATGACGCAGACTCCGAAATTAAAGCCGTCTGCAAAATTTTTACATCAGAGATTGACCACTTGATCATGTCCAATTGGAGAATTTCTGCCGGTAAATTGTTTCGGATACTGTTGACCTTCTGGACGACATCCGCATATTTGTCATCGGCATCGCTGCCAACATTGAATTCGACGTTGATCACTGCCAGCCCATCTTCCGCGCTGGAGACTAATTCTTTAATATCTTCAAGTTCATTAATCACCTCTTCAATAGGATCAATGACCAGTTCCTCCAGATCCACCGGATTCGCACCGGGAAAGATCACGATAACACTCGTCCCCGGCGGCGTGACGGTGGGATCTTCCGAGCGGGGCATGGTCAGAAATGATACGATCCCGGAGAGGATAAGCAATATAATGATGATCATTGAAAACTGATGATTCTGTATAGCAAATTGGGGCAATCGCATTGGTTTTTTCCTTCATTTATATTTCGGCTTTGGTACCCGTTCAAAGGTTCTAAATCTTTGAAAGGATTTGAATGGATACTCACTGGTTTATTTAACTTCGTTGACAACACAACCATCGGTCAAATATTCTGATCCGAAGGTGATTACTTTGGTTAAATTTTCCGCCCCAATGGCAGCGGCAGCGACATTATCAAATACATGAACCACCGTCACCGGAATCTTTTGAGCGGTATTATCCGCCGCGTCAATGGTGTAAATGCAACCGCCATTGCCTTCAGCTTCATTCAATGCCTCAATGGGAATGAGGTACAACGCTTGTTTGGCGTTTGGGAAAATGTCAATTTTAGCGACAAACCCGGAAGCCAGTCGTTGATCGGTATGATTCAGCAATAGTTCAATTTCATACGTGCCGTTCATCGGATTGGCTGCTTCGCCAATTTTGGATACGCTGGCTGAAAATGCCTGTCCCGGATGTGCATCCAGGGCCACTGCTGCCGAGTCATTCATCTTAATTTTTACAATATCGCGATCCGCAAGCCCGGCGCGGATTTTCCAGTTCCTCTGATTAGCGCCAAACAGGAAAACCGGGTAGCCCGGACTGATCAGTTCGTTTTCCTCGGCAAATCGTTTCAGGATAACGCCGCCAGCCGGTGCAATAATTTGAGAATGTTTCAGATTGAATTCAGCTATCTCCCAATTGGATCGGGCGACGTTGCGGGCTGTCTCGCTGTTCTGCAATTGCTCCAGAGTGGCCACGCTGTCAGCGAAAAGATTTTTTACCCGCTTGAAGTCGCGCTCCGCTTTGTCGTAGCCGTCTTTCGCCTGATTGACCTGGGCTTTTATTTCAGTCAGATTCAATGTCGCCAGAATATCGCCCATTTTCACTGTAGCGCCATCGTCAACAAAAATTTTAGCAATGATACCACCGGTCTTGAATGCTAATTTCATTTCCTCATTTGCCGTAACGATCCCACTGGTATGAATGGGAATAGACAATTCGGTTTTGGTTACGACCGCTGTTCTGACGTTAATGACTTTCGCGTTAATAGTCTCATCTTTTTTTGATTGACAATTCAAAACAGTGATCGCTATAACTGCAAAGAATAAAAAGCCATATTTTCTGATGTTCATTTGTTTCTCCTTGTAAGCGATAGAGTATCGAATTTTTATTTTAGTAGATGCCATTCATGAATTGCATATTCACCGCGCCACAACCCGTTCCAGGTGTGCGTATTTTATGAAATAATCAAATTTGGAAATGATGTAATTGACTTCCGCGTTCGTGTACGTAGTTCGGGCATCCAGATATTCGATCTGAGGCGCCATGCCTTGCTCATATTTCCTGGTGACGATTCGAAATGAATTCCGGGCGCTGGCTAACCGTTCATTGGCGCTCACAATTGCCTGCCGTGCAACCGTCAAATTATCGAATGCGTCCTGAACCTGCAATTTGATTTGATTGGTCAGTTCGTCCAACTGGGCCGTTATTTTATTTCGTTCCAGGCGCGCGCTGGTGATTTTCGATTTGTCCTGAAAACCATGAAACAGGTTCCATTGCAGGACGAGCGACGCCATCCAGTAGTCATCTTTTTCGGTGAATTGATATTCCTCGCCCTGAAAGCCATAATCGAACACACCGGAAATTCCCGGTAAAAATGATCCGGTATTCAATCTGACCGTATTATCTGCTGCTCCGATGGCGCTGGTTAACTGCCGGAATTCGAGCCGATTTGCTAACGCCGCTGTTTGCGCCTCCTCCAGCGTAAACTGGCTTTCCCGCGGCTGCCAGGAATCGTCGATGATAACAATCGGTGTATCCAATGGTTGATTGAGTAAGAAGTTGAAATAGGCGGCGGCGATTTTTTCATTCTTCCCGGCATCAAGTAAATTTTGCTCGACAGCGCTGCGTTCAGCCCGTGCCCGAAAAACAATATCCTCGGTGGCCTGGCTATTCTGAACTAATTTTTCGCTGACTCTCAAATTTTCATTGACCAATGCCAGCGTCTTCTGGAAGAGATCGACAACATGATGCGCCTTGAGATAGGTGAAATAAGCGGTTTGAATATCTTCAGTTAACTGTTGTTTGTAAATTCCCACAGCAGCGGACTCGATCTGCTTCAGATCGGATTGAATTTTATAATTATAATAAATCGGCGCCTGGAACAGCGGTTGTATCACCCGAATTTTGGTGTCGTGTTCTTTTTCCCGCAAAAAGGGAATCCGTTCATTGGGCAAATCCGTTGGAAAAACCGGCTGACCAATCAACTGATTCAATGAACCATAAACCGGATTCATCAAATCGCCAATCGGTATTTCAATCACTCGACCACCACCGGATCGGGAATAACGCGCTTCAATATTGACTGTCGGCAGAAACAAGCCGCGCGCTTGTTTCAGCGCTTCCATGCTTTGCTCAAAGGAAAATTGCTTTTGCTTCAACGCCAAATTGTTGGACAGACCTTGCTGGACATATTTTTCCAGGATATCCTCCTGAGCTATCGAAATTGATGTAAAGCAAAGGAAAAAAAATATGAATCGAAACTGCTGCATTTTATTTCTCCTTATTGGATTTAAGAAACATTGATTCTTGTGTATGTTTTACTGAACGCTATTGATTTTAAGAGAGTAATAAATCAGCCCATAAAAGTCTTCCATTATTTCCGATAAAGTAATTTTATGAAGCTTACTCAGATGCTCCCCTTTCAATGAAAGCAATTGGATAATGCCGGAAGATTGGCCCCAGAGAATAATTGCAGTATGAACCGGATCGATATCCGGGCGGATTGAGCCATCGGCAATTCCAGTCTTCAGCGCATCGATCAGAATTTCCAGCGCGTTATGACCTTCTTCTGCACAAGTCGCGGCAATGCTACTTTCATCCTGTAACGTCATATCATGGGATTCAAAATAGATGAGTGCTTCAAAATACTTGGGATATTCTGAATAAAATTGATAATACGCTTGACCAATGGCTTTCGTTTTTTTGAGACCAATTTCTTCGGTGGCAGCCGCCCGTTCGAACTTTTCCCGAAGAATTTTGAAACCCCGCAAATTGATCGCCAGATACAAATCTTCTTTATTTTTAAAATATAAATAAAGCGTGCCTTTGCTTAATTCAGCTTCTTTAGCGACATCATCCATCGTTGCCAGATGCCGGCCTTTGCTGAAAAATACGCGCTCAGCCGCATCAACAATGTCGTTGTATCGCTGTTCTTTTTCTCGTTCCTTCCGCTCCGTTATTCCCATGATTGTCCTCTATAAATGTATTAAATTAATTTTAATTCAATTGATATTCATCAATAAAATGACCGAAAGTCATTCGATGAAACGATGTAAAATTGAATTTGTTTCAATTGTTTGAAATTTTTTTTTGGGGGAATGAAGTACTGAAATACTATTTCCTGCCCTTGCTGGACACACATCCAGCAAGTGTAATGCCTGCGACGTATGTCCCGGAACAGCCGCAATGTTTGGGATGAATATCCCGAACGATCGGTCGGCAATCTTTGGATACTTTAAATGACGAATCAGTTACAATTATTTTCAGAGAGCTGAAATATTATCTTGCAATTTTAATGAGATTATAGTAAAATAGGACACATTACCGACACATTGAAGTCGAGTGAAGCATGTCTGGTCTGGCGTATTGCAATTCGAATGGTGCGCAAATCCCCTTTTCGTCATCTGCTGAACTTTTTTTCATCGCAGAAAATAGCCGCGCCCGTTCGGGCGAGTGAATTGTCCGGGCTGATTCAAAAGTACCCGCCCATTGCCGGAAACGCTTTCACTATATATTTCAAATACTGTTCCTGAACACCATAATAACATGAGGGCTCAAAAATGAAAAAACGTCACTTTATTCTGGTCATCCTTTTTCTCGTGAGTCATCTGTCTTTCTCCCAGGATCAGATGATCCTGGTCCCCCGGCCGGTTAATAACTCTCCGTTCATCGTCGATGATTCTCAGGATCTGTTTGGCAAAGCCTGGCGATTTTATCGCGACGGGTACACCGAGTGGGCTTCGGATAGTCTGAAAAAACTGATTGAACTATCCGGATTTCAGCTCAAGAAAAATAACTACTACATCGTGGTGGCGAATTTCACACCGTCGGAATCACCGATTGGAATGATTCACGGGGATTCTCATTTTCACGACACGCGCCTCTACGGGCTGGGCGCAGACTCGCTGTACTACATTTTCATTTCGCGGGATCAATTGAAAGAGTCCTATCTATCCACCGTGGTCACGCGGAAGTCGTCCTATTTTGAGGAGAATTTAATCAACTTCATCTCCCTCTTCCCTATCTTTTCAGGCCTGAAAATCCAGACAGAAAGCCAATACACGACATGGCTGGATATTCGAAAATATGAAGTCCCAAAGACATTCCACAAGAATTGCGATATCTCCGTCATCGTGAAAAAAGATTTCTACGACGACAGGTTTTTGGCCAAAGCGACATTTGATAACACGTCGCTCGAAAGATGGAGCTATGGCATTGCAACCGCGATCACCAGCGTCAACGACGTGGATTTCATCATTGATAGCGGCACGATTGTGGTTCGCCCCAAGCCCAAGGGCGATCTGGCTTCGTTCGGCGTATTCAACTACCATTTCAAAGCGGTCGATACAAAAGCCAAAACAATGGCGACTTCGTTTCATCTGTCCGGCGGTCTGCGCATTTCGCAGACCATCGAGCCGATTTTGGCCATCGGCGCCGGCATACCGCTGGACTTCATTGACCTGCATCTCTTCGTGGGCTACAGCCTGGAATTCGCACAGGCGCTTGATTCAGGCTATCAGATCGGCGATGCCGTCGCCCGCGATGTGGATCCGTTCAAACTGAAACTCAGGGGCAAGCCCCGATTTGGCATCGAGATAAAATTCCCCTGATTTCCCAAAAAATTACTGAATATTGACCTCGCTTTTATCGAGGACCTTCACAACTCGACGCTCGCAAAGTTAGTGCAGCCGGCGCTAACTTTGCGACAGGCGTTCGCGTGCATTTTCCAACACTATGACATCCTCCATTTCATCCAATAATATTTTCACCCGGCAAAAGCCATCGAACGGACAATCGACATCACCCCGTCTCTCACGCTCCGCTCCCATTGAGTAGATATGATTTTCCACCCCTCAATTAGCAGCCAATTAGTAAAAAATTTCTCAAATACATTTCTAAATTTTACGGAATGATACTGCTTTGGAGGTATTACAATTGTTACACAAAGTTAGTTTTCCCCGGATTTGTATTACCTCATTTTCGGATAATAGAAAAAGCTGATTTAATCGCTGAGAGAATAACAATGCATAGAATTTAATGACTGGCCGACCATCGGGACAAGTCAGGCAGTTGACCACCTCGCTCGCATCCCATAGCGGTCGCATTCAGAATCCCCTTGAGTGCCCTGCCAGGTTCTGTGATGTAGGTGTTGAATTTCTGCCGGCGACCTTCTGGCTCAGAAATCGTCGATCGGCATATTCTTGTTCATTTCGCCTGACGCGGACTCTGGCTATTTTGTTGTGTCTGAAGTACGACACATGAAAACGTATTGCCAGCGTCCTGATAGCGATGAACGGCCCAGATCGATAACTCACCTCACTTAATTGTCATGAAAGGGACATGAAAATGAGAAGTCTTCATTTACCAAAGTTACAATTGATTTTGCTGGTCGTGGTATTATTGTCATTCGCATCAATCGTCCACGCGCAAAGTCTTTTCATCGAAAAAAAGCCGTTCGGACCTGTGGATGGCTCATCAAAAGCAATCGCCTGGGGCGACTATAACAAGGATGGGTTTCAGGACCTGTACATTACCAACGGGGAAGAACAAGCCAAACAGGTGAACTTTCTGTTCAAAAACCTCGGGAACGGCAGTTTTGAGAAAATTACCACCGGGGCTATTGTCACGGATCAGTTCACTTCCGGCGGATGCGCCTGGGGCGATTTTGACAATGACAACGACCTGGACCTGTATGTGACCACCAATACGGGGAATCCCTTTGATTTGCAGCGGCAGAATTTCCTGTACGAAAATAATGGGGACGAATCCTTCACGAAGAATCTCACAGCCGGGCCCCCTGTAACAGATGCTGAATTTTCAGCAACCTGCGCCTGGGGTGATTATAATAATGATGGATATATCGACCTCTATGTTCATAACGGCTGGTGGGCTAAACAGAATAACTCCCTCTATCAAAACAACGGAAATAAAACCTTCACGAAAATCACCAGTGCAGATATTGTTGGCGCCGCCGGAGCAACATTCATCGGCAGCTCCAGTTGGACCGATTTTGATGATGATGGTGATATCGATCTTGCCGTCGCCGGTGGCAGTGGGCCCAACAATTTTTTGTGGCGAAACGATGGTGGCGCTGTTTTCACCAAGCTGGATATTTTTGATGAAGGCGACACACAGGCATGTAGCTGGGGCGATTACGATAATGACGGCGATATGGACCTGTATTTCACCAATTATGGGGAATCAGAGTCAGCACCCGAAGCCAATTTCCTGTACCAGAATAATGGCGATGGTACATTCACACGAAATACAACAGCCGGGCCAATCGTTACAGATTTAGCATTCTCCACGGGCAGCGCCTGGGGCGACGTTGATAACGACGGGGATCTGGATATGTTTGTGGGATCCGTTGGCGATCCGACGACCGCTTCCAGCTATTTGTACATCAATAATGGCGATGGCACATTCTCTTCGAACACAACCAGTGGGGCCACTGATTCCACATTTGTGTACGGTGTCGCCTTTGCCGATTACAACAACGATGGATTTTTAGACATGGTAACCTCTCGTTACGGCGCTAACATGCTCTACGAAAACAACAGCCCCAATTTGGGCAACACCAACCACTGGATCACCATCAATTGCGCCGGCACTGTTTCCAACAAAGCAGGCATCGGCGCCAAAGTGAAAGTGAAAGCCACGATCAACTCTTCCGTAGTCTGGCAGTTGCGCGATATCAATACTGAGACAGGCTACGCAAGTCACAATAGCCTTCAAGCGCACTTCGGTTTGGGTAATGCAACGACCATCAGTGAAATAAAAGTGGAGTGGCCGTCCGGTATTATTCAGACTCTGACCAATGTTGCGGTCGATCAAATTCTGACCATCACCGAAGCCGCTGGCGGCGAGAGCATTGCAGTGACTTCGCCCAACGGTGGCGAAGACTGGCAGATTGGCAGCAGTCACGATATTACATGGAGTTCCGATGAAACCAGCGGCACGGTGCACATCGAATACAGCACGGACAACGGCTCCAACTGGGCTGACGTTGTAGCTTCAACAACGGACGACGGCAGCTATACCTGGACGGTGCCCAATGCGCCATCGACCCTCTGCCTCGTGCGCGTGACTGACACGGATAGCGATCCATCAGACGAGAGTGATGCAACGTTCACAATATCAGAAGTAGCATCAATAACCGTGACCGCACCGAATGGCGCAGAAGACTGGGAAGTCGGGACCAGTCAATCCATCACCTGGACGTCAGAAAGTACCAGCGGCACAGTGCACATCGAATACAGCACCGACAGCGGCTCTAACTGGGCTGACGTCACTGCGTCCACAACCGACGATGGCTCCTTTGACTGGACAATTCCCAATGCGCCATCGGCAAATTGTCTCGTGAAAGTATCGGACACCGACGGCACGCCCACGGATCAGAGCGACGCAGTTTTCACTATTTCGCAGACGCCGTTCATCACCGTCACCGCGCCCAATGGCGCAGAAGACTGGGAAGTCGGTTCCAGCCATGCCATCACCTGGACTTCGAATAAAACCAGTGGCAACGTGCACATCGAATACAGCACGGACAACGGCGCTAACTGGGCCGATGTCACTGCTTCGACAACGGACGACGGCTCGTTCGACTGGACAATTCCCAATGCGCCGTCAGCGACATGTCTCGTGAAAGTATCGGACACCGACGGCACGCCAGCGGATCAGAGCGACGCTGTGTTCACCATTTCGCAGATCGTCTACACGCTTACAATGGTTGCCAATCCGGTTGCGGGCGGAACCACTGCGCCAACTCCCGGAGACCATCCTTATGACGCAGGAACCATCGTCGATATAAATGCCACAGCGAATCCCGGTTATGAATTTCAAAACTGGTCAGGGAATGTCGCTGATGCCAATGACGATGAGACCACAGTCACAATGAATTCCAATGAGACCGTGACAGCTAATTTCACCAAAGTCGGTGTCAGCATCACGGACCTTCGCGCATCCAATATGACAGAGAATATTTTACTGGAATGGAGCGCTGCCGAAGGAATCACCACCTACAATGTGTACCGCGGTACCACATTCGATTTCGTCCCGGATGTCGCTGCCGGAACCAATCGCATTGCGGCGAACATCACCGATGAAGACGCTGGCACGGCCGGCATTCAATGGACCGATACCGGCAATGGCGCCAATGTCGTCGGCGATGTCGCTACGAACTACTTCTACAAAGTCACAGCCGTCTCCGGCGAAGAATTTGAACCCTCCAACGTGGCAGGCGAATTCGACTACCAGTTGGTCACCACAAGCGGCACCGATATCAACCGCATCGTTTTGATCATGAACACCGCGGACACGCGCCGATCCATCGCCACTGCCGAAAACCTGGCGCAGGCCATTCCCTATTGCTCCGATGTTTACTGGTGGGACGCCAGCGGTCAGGGCACGGTCGGCCATGTCAAAGGGCTGCCGTTCAATAATTTTGCGGTTCAACCCGGGTATGCCTATTCTGTCAGCGTGACCAAAGATACTGTCTGGACTGTGGCTGGCTCGTACGACAATGTCAGCTTCAATCTGGTCACTACCAGCGGCACGGACATCAACCGCATCGGCGTGCCATTGGCCAAAGCGGTACTGACCACCGCCGACCAGTTGGGCGTGAACATTCCCAACTGCACCGACGTCTATTTGTGGGACGCGGCTGGTCAGGGAACGCTGGGCCATGTGGTGGGATTGCCATTCAATAATTTTGCCGTGCGGGCTGGTTATCCCTACTCCATCAGCATCACAGCCCCGACAACCTGGCCCGATTACGGCGAAGGCGAACTACTTGCCTCTGCGCCACAGGTTCAGGGAGCAGGGTTCAGGCCTGACAAATCGCTGGCTGGCGGCAATATTCCGCACACCGTCTTCGGACAGATTCAGCACCCCGATGTTGAAAAACTGACGCTGCGCGCCTGGATTTCCAGTCGACCCGGGCAAGTGCTGACCACAGGTCAAGTCGGCGTTGGCATTGACAAAAATTACTGGTACGTCGGCGTGAGCAATTTCGCCGCGAACTGGAACATTGGCGATAGTCTGATTGTGACATTGACCGATGAAGAGAATGGTTTGTACGGTTCGGCTGTGGTTGTGCTGAGCAGCGATGGTTCGGACGATGCAGGGTCCATTCAATTGACCGGCGCCACCCGCGTGGCTGGCGTGAATCTGAGCGAGCTGCCCAAAGAATTCAACCTGCTGCAGAACTATCCCAATCCGTTCAATCCCGAGACGAAGATCAGCTATGGTCTGCCCCAGACTGCATTTGTCACGGTTCAGATTTATGATATTTCGGGCCGATTGGTTCGAACGCTGGCCGACGAAAATCAGGGCGCCGGCTATCACCAGGTCACCTGGAATGGTCAGGATAATTTCGGACGGCTGGTCAGTTCGGGCGTCTATTTCTGCAAAATGAAATCGGGCAATTTCCAAAAATCGATGAAGCTCATTTTTGCCAAATGATCGAAAGGGAATGTTGACGAAAAGTAAGTCGACATGACCTTGTGAGGAAAAGTTTTTTCGACACGATAAGGCAGTGCCCTGTACCGGGCCTGCCTTTTTAATTCAAAAATAGTAAGGCAGAATTTCCACGAACGAGCATTTCTTATCGGGTCGGTTTTTTGAATCTGTCCTCAGTCATTTAGTTAAATAATAGCAATTTTTATTTCAGCATTTATTAATATTTGCCGGTAATTTTTCCTGTTATGAATTGAACCATTCAGACGCGCACGGTCGATGTGACTGGCTCCATCCTCCAAATGACCTAATTCATGGAAACGACCTGGAGCAGTTCATACCGTCCACAACTCGGAGGAAAATATGCATCAAAGGGTGACGAATTTTTTTATACCAATGTTGAGTTTCATGATTGTAAATTTTATTTTTGCCCAAAATTTGAAAGTGGGCAGAATGGATAGTTTTCAGATCAAGAACGTAACGAGCATTGAAAGCAATACGGACCGATCTATTTTACCCCCGGCTTTGAAAAAGCTTGTAGATACCTTTCAGCAAAACCAGGACTACCGCACTTATGCCGACCGGGCAAACATCAAGGTGCAGGGAGATAAAGTCGTGGTGACGCTCATGCCCAAAGCTGGAAAGACAACGGAAGTCTTCGACGGACAAGATTTTGGTCAGGTGCAGGCTGTGGTTCAGGCAAGAGCCCGCCATTCGATGCGAGTGCTGGTGCCCATCGCCCGCCTGGAAAATTTTGCAGAAAAATTGGCGCGGATCGGTATGGTGAAAGAGCAGGTTAAACCCGTTCCTGACGCCATCCAGAGCGAAGGCATCGCGCTGATGAATGCCGATACCTGGCAGGCAGAAGGGTATCAGGGCGCCGGAGTCAAAGTCGCCATCATTGACGGCGGTTTTGAAAAATTAACCGACGCCCAGAGCAACGGCGATATTCCAGCGACCTACACCAGCCAGGATTTTTCCGGTTCAGGGCTGCAAACAGATACCGAACATGGGACCGCTGTGGCTGAGGCTGTTTACGATATTGTTCCTCATGCCCAATTTTATCTGTATAAAATTGATGATCTGACCGACCTTGAAAATGCAAAGGACGCCTGTATCGCAAATGGCGTTCAAATTGTGAATCACTCCATGAGCTGGTTTTTGCAATCCTACTACGATGGCACGGGCCCTGCGTGCGATATCGTTGCCGAGGCTATCGCGAGCGGCATCACGTGGGTCAATTCATCAGGGAATCATGCCGAGGACCATTATCGGGCGGTATTCACGCCAACAGTGGATAATTATCACGACTTCACTGGCGCCGGCGGGAAGATCAATGCATTCGGCCCGGAACCTGGCTATGTCTGGCTCCTGCCGAGATTCTATTACTTTCAGATTTGGATGAACTGGGATGATTACCCGACGACTTCTCAGGATTATGATTTATATTTGTACAAATGGAATTCTTCCTCTTCGACCTGGGAAGTGGCTGCCAGTTCAAAGACGAGACAAACCGGGGAGCAAGAACCGACTGAATCTCTCTATCACGTGAATCTTGAGGTGGACGGTCGCTATGCAATCGCGGTTCATAAATACTCTGCGACGGTAAATGTCGATTTTACAATTTTCGCGGCCCTCGGACTGAGCTATCACGTTGTCGAAAGCAGCGTCACTGATCCGGGCTCGCTGGCGGAAGTGGTTACAGTTGGCGCGATTGCCCGCGATTCGTACGAGGCCGGACCCCAGGAGTATTTCAGCGGCCAGGGGCCGACGACCAATGGCACGCTGAAACCGGATGTGTCAGCGCCTGATAGCTGCAATAGCTTCGCATTTGGTTACTGGCAGGGAACGTCACTCTCTTCTCCATACACTGCCGGAGTATGCGCCTTGATTCAGTCGCGATTCCCGGCGTATACCAGTGACGATGTTAAAAATTATCTGTATTCTTCCTGTACCGTCGACCTCGGACCGGCCGGGCGCGATAATATCTACGGCTGGGGCAAGGTGGTCGTGCCTGATTTTGGCGGGATTTCCGACCTTCGCGCCTCAGTTGTGAGCGATGACGTCCTGCTCGAATGGACCGAATCCGACGGCATTCCGACCTACAATGTGTACCGCGGTACCACATTCGATTTCGTCCCGGATGTCGCTGCCGGAACCAATCGCATTGCGGCGAACATCACCGATGAAGACGCTGGCACTGCCGGCATTCAATGGACCGATACCGGCAATGGCGCCGATGTCGTCGGCGATGTCGCGACCAATTATTTCTATCGGGTCACTGCTGTTTCCGCGAGGGAATATGCGCCCTCCAGCGTGGCTGGCGAATTCGACTACCAGTTGGTCACCACAAGCGGCACTGATATTAACCGCATCGTCGTGATCATGAACACCGCGGACACGCGTCGATCCATCACCACTGCCGAAAACCTGGCGCAGGCCATTCCCTATTGCTCCGATGTCTACTGGTGGGACGCCAGCGGTCAGGGCACGGTCGGCCATGTCAAAGGGCTTCCGTTCAATAATTTCGCGGTTCAACCCGGGTATGCCTATTCTGTCAGCGTGACCAAAGATACTGTCTGGACTGTGGCTGGCTCGTACGACAATGTCAGCTTCAATCTGGTCACTACCAGCGGCACGGACATCAACCGCATCGGCGTGCCATTGGCCAAAGCGGTACTGACCACCGCCGACCAGTTGGGCGTGAACATTCCCAACTGCACCGACGTCTATTTGTGGGACGCGGCTGGTCAGGGAACGCTGGGCCATGTGGTGGGATTGCCATTCAATAATTTTGCCGTGCGGGCTGGTTATCCCTACTCCATCAGCATCACAGCCCCGACAACCTGGCCCGATTACGGCGAAGGCGAACTACTTGCCTCTGCGCCACAGGTTCAGGGAGCAGGGTTCAGGCCTGACAAATCGCTGGCTGGCGGCAATATTCCGCACACCGTCTTCGGACAGATTCAGCACCCCGATGTTGAAAAACTGACGCTGCGCGCCTGGATTTCCAGTCGACCCGGGCAAGTGCTGACCACGGGTCATGTCGGCGTTGGCATTGACAAAAATTACTGGTACGTCGGCGTGAGCAATTTCGCCGAGAACTGGAACATTGGCGATAGTCTGATTGTGACATTGACCAATGAAGAGAATGGTTTGTACGGTTCGGCTGTGGTTGTGCTGAGCAGCGATGGTTCGGACGATGCAGGGTCCATTCAATTGACGGGCGCCACCCGCGTGGCCGGCGTGAATCTGAGCGCGCTGCCCAAAGAATTCAACCTGCTGCAGAACTATCCCAATCCGTTCAATCCCGAGACGAAGATCAGCTATGGTCTGCCCCAGGCTGCATTTGTCACGGTGCAGATTTATGATATTTCTGGCCGATTGGTTCGAACGCTGGCCGACGAAAATCAGGGCGCCGGCTATCATCAGGTCACCTGGAATGGTCAGGATAATTTCGGACGGCTGGTCAGTTCGGGCGTCTATTTCTGCAAAATGAAATCGGGCAATTTCCAAAAATCGATGAAGCTCATACTTTCAAAATAAATTGAAAATAACACTAATAACGAGAACATATTATCAGGAGGTTTGCATGAAAAATTTTTTCATGATGTTTACAGCACTGCTGGTTTTGGCGATTGGACTGCAACTGGAACCGGCTGTCGCTGGCACAGAGCATACGGCTTACGGCCAAATTTTTAATTCCAATGGAAGTACGCCAGGCAACAATGACATCACATTTATTGCGTTTATCAAAGGGCGACCCAATGAGACTCAGACACATAATTCAACCGGCAGTGATTATTCCGGCGGTTGGTGGAATGTCGCATGCGGCGATTTCCCAACTGCGTGGCAGGTTGGCGATGTTCTGCAGGTGGATGTGACCAATACTGCCAATGGAGAAACCGGCACCGCGGAAGTGACATTGACTTCCGCCGGCAGCGATGGCGCGTCAGCTCTTCATTTGGAATTTATCGTCCCGGTGGAACTTGTTTCCTTCGATGCAGCCGCCAATGACGGAAAAGTTAATTTGACATGGTCGACAGCGACGGAGTCCAACAATTTTGGTTTTGAAATTCAGCGAAAAAGCCAAACCCACGAATACGATAAAATTGGTTTTGTCCCTGGCAACGGCACCACGGCGGCGCCGCAGCGTTACAATTTCTCCGATGGCAACGTGACCTCGGGAACCTATTACTACCGCCTGCGACAAATCGACCAGGATGGTTCGTTCGAAATTTCAAGTGAAAAAATGGTGGTGATCGCTGCTCCCGCAGAGTTTATGCTGGAAAAGAATTATCCCAATCCATTCAATCCGGAAACAACCATTAACTACAAAATTGGAAATGGGCTGGTCGGGGTGACCGATGTCCAATTGAACATCTACAACTCACTCGGCGAGTTGGTGCGCACGCTGTTCATTGGCAAGCAAACCGCAGGGCAGTATTCCGCAACCTGGGATGGCCGCGATAACAGCGGTATCGTCGTGGGCTCGGGTATTTATTTCTGCCGTCTCGTGGCTCAGGATCAAATTTCCACTTTGAAAATGATGTTCATGAAGTAGCTCAGGATTGAACTACTTCGGGAGTCTGCTCCCGGAACGATCTGAAATTTCAGAATTAAAAAGCTGCCTATCAAAAGGGCAGCTTTTTTTATTTCAACGCGTCTCGACCAACCGCCGCCAAATCGCCTCGTGATGAAACTAAAATTACAACCTATCAGTAAAACTTTTCGCGGGCAGTGGCTGTCTTAACAGTAGACATTGAGAATTCTAATGGTTATGAGGACTTATGACCGATGCACAATTGATCAGCCAGATCATCGAAGGAGATGGTTCGTTATTCAATACGCTCGTCTGGCAGTGGGAAAAACCGATCTATAATTTCGCCTATCGTTACTTGAATGACAAAGAACTGGCCCGTGACATCACTCAAAAAACTTTCATTCGCGTCTATAAAAATTTAAAAAAACTTCGGGATCCGAACCGATTCTCGTCATGGATATATCAAATCGCCGCCAACCTGTGCAAGGATGAGTTGAAACGGTTGAGCAGCCGGGATTTCGTATCTATCGATATGCTCCATGAAAATTCTGAAGAAAATGGCCATCGGATTCCGGATCAGTTGCAGGAATCTGACATGTATCAACCGGATGCAGCAATGAACAAAAAACAAATTGGACAAATTATCCAGAAGGCGTTGCAGCAATTGCCTGAGGACCAACGCATTGTTATCATCATGAAGGAATACCAGGGCTTGAAATTCAAGGAAATTGCAGAGGCCTTGAATCAGCCGATCAACACCATCAAGTCCCGCATGTACTACGGACTTAACGGATTGAGAAAAATATTTGAACAATGGCACATAAATGAGGAGGTGCTTAATTATGAAGTGTGAAGACATTCGACCCTTCATGTTAGATTTTCTTTATGAAGAGATATCCGATGAGGATCGAAAGATTGTTGAAGCACATCTCTCCCATTGCGACGCATGTCGACAGGAAATGGACATGCTGAAAAGTACGTCCCACATACTTCAGAAATGGGAAGATATCGAACCGGATTTCAACGTCACCCTGAATCCCCGGACATCGACCTGGTTCGAAAACTTCAGAAAAGGTTGGGCTTCGTTCTGGCCCAGTCCTAAAAAGCTGGCGTATGGTTTTGCATTTGGCTTTGCCACCGTGTTCTTGCTCATGGCAATTGCCAATACGAAAATTTCATACAAGAGCGGTGAATTTTCAATCAGCATGAGTTTGTTCTCTCAGCCTCAGCAGCAGCCGGCTCAGGCAGCCGTTCCAAGCAAGGAGTGGGTCGAGGAATTTCAAAAGCAAAATTATTATCTGGTGAACAGTCTCATCCAGCAGAGCGAAGCCCGGCAGAAAACCGAATGGAATACCACGCTGGCCCAGTTCAACCAGAATCTGGAACAGCGACGCTATAATGATTTGCAAATTCTGGGCGCCGGCCTGGATAATATCGAAAAGACTACCTCGCAGAAAATCCGAAGTACGGAGCATTCTTTAAATGAGTGGATCCGACAAATCAACGCTCAAAACAGAAAGTGAAAATAGGAGGATAAAAATGGTCTTCAATTTACTGAAAAAATTTTCACTTTTCTCTGTGATCTTCTTTGTGGCGCTCACCCCGGGAATGGCGCAGCACGCAGAGGAGTCGCTATTGGAAAACATTGAAATCATGGAAACTGTGCTGGATAAAATTATCACCCCGGGCAGGGGAAATTTCAATTTCTGGAGCAGCAATTCGAAAGGATACTATCTCAAGGATTATGGAATTATTTTCAATGTGGGCTATTCCTCTCTCGATACGCGAGTATTGACGCTGACCAAAGAAGGAAAGACAGAGGCGGTTACGAAAGGAGTGTACATTCTGAACGATGGCAGCGCAACGCCGAAGTCCCACGAAGAGGAGATTAAAACGTTAAAAGAGCGCATTGTCCGTTTCTATTCGGAATGGGCATTCGCTTTCAAAGAACTGCCACCCCAGGAAAAAATTACCCTCATTGTGGACTTCAATGGGCATTTTTCAACCTGGTATCGCGCTGACGTCGATGGCTCGGACGAGCAATTCCGGCAACTCATTGCATCGGTGTCGATGAAAGATATTCTGGATCGCACCCAGGAAAAATTGACCGCGGAGAGCTTCATAAATCAGATTAATTTTGATGAAATAAATTCAGTGGACGAGGATATTTCAATCATGTCCAATGTCATCCAGACATCGCTGGAGCACCGGAATAAAAACGTCGCTCTCCTCACTTCCGGCGATGTAAGGGGAATTTATTTTCAGGGTTACGGCGCGATTTTCATCACGGATTTAAGCCCGGCCACGCAGAGCGTTCAGATGTATCTTCGCTCGCTGTACAAAGATGGCGCTCCGTCAGTCACATTTGAAGACAAAATACCCAACCCCGACCTGGCTGAAGAAAACCTTTACAAGGTGGAAGATAAACTGATTCACATTATTTCAAACTATGGTCACACGCTGCGGAACCTGAAGCAGGATGAATGGCTGGAAGTGGCTTTGAATTTGCACAACACGTTCATGAATAAAAACTACACAAAGAGCGTTATGAGAATTCAGAAAAAAACATTGGATGAGTTCACCCAGTCAAAAATCAATTATGAACAGTTGAAAAAGAAGGTAAAAATTGTGAGGTATTAACTGGCTCCGTGTGGACGAGGCCGAGAGAGAAGAAGTACCGGGGACAAAAAGAAAAGCCCAATCTTATTATTTTAACCATAGTCAGCCAGAGACATCCCGTTCCGAAGATAATAAAATTGGGCTTTGATATCTATTCGTTTAATCCGTGTACAGGCGATGGGCTATGACGATACCACTTCGTCCATCAGCTTCGTCTTTAAATTGCCAATTGCTTTTGTGTGTATTTGTGAAACGCGTGATTCGGTTATTTCCATGACATTTCCAATTTCCCGCAGAGTGAGTTCTTCATAATAATACAGCGCAATGACCAATCGTTCCTGTTCCGGCATCTCGTTAATGACCTCTACCATCAATTCTTTCAACTCCTCATTTTCAATGATCGACAGAGGACTTTCTGCCATTGGATTTTCCACCACATCGTACATGCAGGTGCCATTTTCAGTATCTTCGCGCAAAGAGCCATCCAATGAGAGCAGGGAGGCCGTTGTTATATCGCGCTGGAGGCTGCTGAATTCCTGATCAGTGATATCCATGCGATCGGCCACCTCGATATCCGAGACGGACCGGCATAATTCCCGTTCCAATTCAACAATCGTCCGTTCCATCGATCTTGCCTTTGACCTCAGCGAACGCGGCGCCCAATCCAGTGTCCTCAGTTCATCCAAAATCGCGCCCTTGATTCGAGGCAGGACATACGTTTCAAACTTAACTCCCTGCTCCGGATCGAACCGATCGACCGAGCCAATCAAGCCAAGAAGCCCGGAGCTCACCAAATCATCATACTCCACCGACGACGGCAATGTCATCAGCATTCGGCTGGCGACATACTTCACAATCGGCAGATAGTGCACCAAAAGTTTTTCCTTGATTTCCGGATTTTTCGTTAATGCATAAGATTTCCATATTCCCTTGATATCCAACTGCATGGCTTTTCTCCCTAATCATTCATCTCACATGTTAACATGTTCCCTAAACATTTTTTAACCAATCATTGTCATATCAAATCTGTCCTGATCATCATCCTGATTTCTTCACATCCATCATGAGCGCCGTTCAGCGCATCGGACTCAATGAAACACTTTTTCAATTTCTCTCGTGCATAGCCAGTTGCAATTGCAGCATCTGGCAATAATGAATATCCAATCGTTCCAGCATCACCAGGATATTAGCGATGTCCTGTGTCGCCATTTCATCAGTGGCGGCGCAGGCATTTATAATCCGGCCTTCCAACCTGGCAATTTCTCGAATGAACGATGCAGTCGCCTGTTTCAGCGGGGATTCATCACCTTCCTTCCTCAACGTTAAATCGGTTCTGCGTTCAACCATGTCAGGCATTGTCATCCATCCAATCAATCGGGAATTAATTTCCTGTTTATTCAATATCTTTTCCCTGAGACGCTTTTTCATCTCTCTTTATTTTCAAGAGGTTAAAGATTTTCGTCCTGGGATTTGATCTTAATTTTGCAACTTGTATGCCAGTCGACTCCAACATCAAATCCCGACCCGACCGTGGCTTTTTCATGATCAACCATCGATTTTTTTTCATGAGCTAATTCCCATAATTATAAAAGAATATTACGACGACCCCACTTCGATCAATGAATCGACCAGCATGACTGACAGGGGAGAATCATTTCCGGGCCGATTTGAAACGGGATATTTTTTCCTGGAGCAGGTTAAAATTTCCTGATTTTCATGCTTCGATCCCGGCCATCCATAAAAAATATTCAAATAGCGCTTGCAAATCAGAAAGAAAATTGCTACAATAATGCGCCAAAAATGGGTGGTTGTTCCTGTAACTATTGAAAAGTATATCAGTTGAAAGGGATGGAGATCTGGTATGGTTTTAAAAAAAATAATCGCTGGACCACTTGGAGTGAATTGCTATATCATTGGGTGTGAAAAAACCGGCGTCGGTGCGGTGATCGACCCGGGGGAAAATTGTGAGATCATTTTCAACGCGTTAAAAGATAACAACATCGAGTTGAAATATATTTTATTGACTCATGGGCACATCGATCATCTGGCACATTTGAATCGCGTGAAAGACAAGACCAATGCGCTTTTTCTCATGCATAAAGATGATCAATTTTTACTGCGTGGACTCTCTGCACAAGCGCTCATGTTCGGCTTGCCAGACCCGGGGAAATTGCAGCCGGATCGTTTTGTCGAGGATAATGAAAAAATTCCCCTGGGCGAATTGAACATCACGGTGCTGCATACGCCGGGGCATTCACCCGGAAGCATCACTTTTTTTGTCGGGAATAAGCTGTTTGTCGGGGATCTCATTTTTGAAGGATCAGTGGGACGGACTGATTTTCCAGGCGGGAATCATCAGACATTGATCGATTCAGTAGAAAATAAAATTTTCACGCTGCCCCCGGAGACAGAGATTTACCCGGGGCATGGTCCATCGACCACAGTGAAGCAGGAAAAAGCATCCAATCCATTTTTTTGAAAATGGCTCCAGATTCTTCGGGACAAGTTGACGGCGCCGGCATCAGAAATCGTAGCGAATCCCCTGATCGATTTCAATGAGATGTCCTTTGCCACCAGCCCGTTCAATCGCCTCGATGACCGCCTCAGGATGTTCCGGCGCATAGGCAAACATGCAACCGCCGCCGCCTGATCCATTGATTTTCGCGCCATACGCGCCGGCGTTCAGCGCCGCGTCGATCATCCGATCAATTTTCCGGGTGGAGATTCGAAGGACATCCCGCAAAATTTGCTGATGAGCATTGAGCAGACGCCCCACGTTCGCATGATCCAGCGGTTCGCGCTGCAAGGCCTGTTTCGCTTCGAGGGTGATGGCGTAATTCTGCAACGTCGCCTGCAGTAACTCACGCTGGTCGGAAGTGATGTCTCCGGCAAAACGATCTAATTCCTCCATCGAAGTGCGACGAAGGTGGAACCCGGGGAACTTCGCTGTCAGTCGCTCCGTTGCTGCCAGAACCTGATTTTTCACCCGCGCCAGAATTCCTTTGGTATCCTTCGGTTCCAGCGAGTTGCCCAGAACAAATGTTTTGAGCGGTGCGCTCAAAAACGTGTGCTGCGTTTTGGGCTCAAAGTCGAGAAAAATTGTGCTGCCGAGCGACGTGGAAAAATGATCCATCATCCCGCCCGGTTCGTTGAATTCCAGCACTTCAGCGCGATGCGCCAATCGGGCGATCTCCACAGCCGGCAATGTATTAGCCTGATCGGACATCCGCGTCAGAAAACCAATCCATGCGACAATCAACGCGGATGAACTGGATGTACCCGCATTGATCGGGATGTTGCCGGTGACCCGACAATCGAATCCACGGGAGAAGGAAAAATTTTCCCGAAGCAGCACGTTCGCCGCGCTTCGAAAATAGTCCCGCTCCTTCACGTAGCGAATAGGGCCCCGCAGCGAGAACGATTCCTCTTCGCCCACATCCGGCAGGTGAATGACGACCTCGGCATCCTCGCGATGCGCGCCCTCAATGGAAATCCGCAGCGAAATCGCGCTGGGGATAACTGGCAGATGTAAATAGTCCTGATGCTCGCCGAACAGACAAATTCGTCCCGGGGCAGACACCTTAATCCGATCTGGCATGGAGTTCCTCTTCTTCGATCACTGAAATTTTCGTCATTCATTGGCAGTCGGCGAGATGCAGTTCACCTGAATATTCCTGAGTATCTTTCTGGCGCTGGTGATTCCGGCCATATCCGTGATGATGGAATCGATCGCCACCCACTGGTCGGTGCGTCCGATCAATTCCGGCGCATGGGAGACGCCAGGCGTTGCTTCCATTCTTCCTTTGAAAATCAGGGATGGCTGACCATTGCCTTCGTGGTCAGGCTCGCCGTTGTCGCGCTGCGATGGGAAAGCGGCGTTGAAATCGCCGGACAGATTGACCTCGATGAAATAGTCCCAGTGGCTATTCTCTGGCGCAGTCGTTTTCACAGAAAACACACCGCCTTGTGGCGTTGCCCCGGTAATTGCGTCCAGCAGTCGCTGCAGCAGATGGCGTTCCCTGAAATTGCTTTTTTCCAGCGCGTGCCGGCTCTCCCAGAATGGCAGCGCGACAGGGCACTCCACCTTGCCTTTCCATTGCCGCCGGCCAGTGCGATGGCTGACCCAGACCGTCCGAATGTCGCCGGTCTCCGGTCGTTCCAGCCAGAACGCCATCTGGGGAGGCTCGCCGTAGTTCGTGTATTCGTACACATCCCTATCGACGACGACGGAGAATTCCAGAATCACGCCGGGTTCCGGAAGGGACGTCGCAGGACTGCCGGCCGTCGTTTTCGCGTCACGGCTGTTATCGCAGAAACCGAGCATCATCAAAAGACAGCCCAGGCAGATTACTCTGAACGCCATCGCCAATCTCATTCGCCGATGATGCCCAGAGGCTCGCGCGTCTTCCACATTCCCCGTGTGAAATCAGGGAAATCAACCGGGCGACTTTTATTCGCCACAGACCGTTCGGACAGTTCCGAGACACAACTCAGCGCAGCCGCATCGTACACATCCATATCTGTGGGCGCGCCGGTACGCAACGCCTGCACGAGCCGGTAATCCTCCAGATAATCCATGCCGCCATGGCCGGCGCCGGCTGCTTTTTCTCCAATATTCTTCCACAGCGGATGATCGAATTCCGCGCGGTAATTTTCCAGCGGCTCCCATTGATGCGCCGGGCTGCGGCCTTCGATGTGAATTTGATCGGGATAACCCTGAGTGATGCCTCTGGTGCCCTGAACCAGATTGATCCGCGTATACGGCCGCGGCAAATTTGTGTCATGGTACAATGTGATGATCAGCCCATGCACGGTCTTTATGAGACTGACATTCACGTCCCCGAGGGCGTATTTTTGCCTGGTGTACTTATGTTCCTGACCCAATTTCTCGGCAGCGTATAACTGCAATCCGCGCGAATTGCTGCTCATCGAGACGAGGTATTCGAACTGATCGCCGCGGTTGACATTCATGCACTGCGCCACCGGCCCCAATCCGTGCGTGGGATACAGGTTGCCGTTGCGTTTGATGGAATGCTGAACGCGCCAGTCGCCTTCGTACAGACCGCCCAACTTGAAATTGCGCAAATCATGATTATAGCCGCATTCCCCGTGAATCAATTCACCGAAAATTCCCTGTCGTACCATGTTCAAAATGAGCATTTCGGCGCGGCCATAATTGCAGTTCTCCATCATCACGCAATGCTTCAGTTGTTTCTCCGCAGTCTCGACCAACTGCCAGCATTCTTCGATTGTGACCGCTGCCGGGACTTCAGTGGCCGCGTGTTTTCCATTTTCCATGGCCGCAAGGCACACGGGCACATGCCAGTCCCAGGGCGTCGCAGTGAAGACCAGATCCAGGTCTTCTTCCTGGCACATCCGCTTAAAATCAAATTCACCGCGCGAATAACCGGTCGGTTTCGGCTGGCCGGCATCGACCACCCATTTCTGCATGCGAGCGACCTTTTCTTCGATGATGTCGCAAATAGCCTTGATCTGAACGCCTTCGATGTTCAGGAAATTCTGCACATGGCTGGAGCCTTGCATGCCCACGCCCACAAAACCAACGCGCACCGTTTCAATGGGCGAAATCAGGGGCAGGCCGGGCGACGTGGACATCTTCCGCGGCTCGCCGGAGCAGCTCAGCAGACCGCTGCCGACCAGCGTCGCGCCAAGTCCACCGGCAGCGCCGAGAACCAGAAAATCGCGGCGGCTGAAATCGCTGTGACTGTTTGAATTATGTTTCGACATAGCAAACCCTCCTTCACTTTCTATGGATAGTGCACCGTTCAAAACGCACACAATCAGCGCACATCAAATTTGAATACCGAAGCGCTCAACGCGGGGATGGATAACCGGTGCGCATAGTTTTTAATGGACTTCTCTTCGATGATGATTGCCGGCGCTTTGCCGGGATCATTGAACGCCTGCGGGTCTGTCCCCGCGATTTGCCAGACAGTCCCCACATCCTCGAGCGAAACGCCTGTCACAGTCAGCGGAAGCTCATAGGTCTGCTTCGTCGGATTCACTGCTGCAATGGTCACCGAACGTTTGTCGGAAGTCCAGGCGGCGACGATATCCAGCGGTTCCGGCGAGCCACTGATTTCAATAGGGATATCCCCAAAATGGCGGCGGTACAAATTCAACACCAGGCCGGTGGATTCAAACGCGGCGCGGGTTTTAGTGGTTTTGATGCAGCCAATCACATTCACTGTCTGCGCGTAATTGGCCATGATGTAGATGTCGCTGTTGCGGTAGTACTCATGCAGTCCGGCCGCAATGCCCAGCCCATCTTTCAGATAATAGCGGGTCCCCAATTCGCCAAAAATATAAGGGCCGTACCAGTAATTCCATTCATCCATGACAATTTTGATGTCTTTGCCGGCGAGCGCCGGAATCGTCCGACGATAATGCCGCTCTGCATCGGCGATTCGGCGAATCTCATTGGCCGGCTGGGCGATGTGCGCCATCAGCCCCGGCCTTTCCTGATTGTAGAAATGCTCGCTGATGTGATCCATGTAATCCGCGCAATGGGCCAGCAGATTCTCGTCCCATGGGCCAACGACGCCCGAAGCGACCACGATGATGCCGGGATCCACGGCGCGCATGGCTTCGACCGTGGCGTTGTGTTTCAGAACATACTGTTCGATGGGCATATTGCCCAATTGCCAGTGACCGTACATTTCATTGCCAATCGCCCACCATTTCACTTTGAAAGATTCTTCGCTGCCGTTTTGAGCTCGCCATTTTCCCATCGGAGTTTCGGTTGAGCCGTTGCAATATTCCACCTGCTCAGCGGCCAATTCCACCGAACCCAGACCGGTGTTCACCGTGACGTATGGTTCTGTGCCGATTTCCCGGCACAGCGCGATAAATTCATGAATACCTACATCATTGTGCTCGACGCCCAGCCAGGCAGGATTCTTGCGCGGCGGACGCCGGTCCGGATCGCCTATCCCGTCTTTCCAGTTGTAGCCGCTGACGAAATTCCCGCCGGGCCAGCGGTAAATGGGCGAATTGAGTTCCTTCAATAATTGCAGCACATCCGGGCGAAAGCCGTTCACATGGTCTGCCGGCATCAGCGACACGGCGCCGATCTGAAATTTCCCATTCCCCTGACTCGATATCTGCAACAGGCCATCCTCGGTATCCTTACCAGCCGTGAATTCAAATGTATGGGTTGTGAATTGCGATTCAATTTTGTCAATGAAAAAAGTCCCCTGATTGATCTTTCCATCGCCCCAAAACAGGTTCAGACTAATCGGCGCCGCTGTTGGATCGCCGGCCAGCACAATGCGTCCGATGTATGTTTTGCCGCTCTCCAATCCCAGTGCGCCGTGCCCGATCCCGATTTTCGTGCCATCGCTGGGCAGTCGGATTTCAGGGGTATGCGCCCCGACAAAGGGATTTTCAACGATCATCCGCACGGCATCCTTATCGCCGATCACGTGCCACGGCGACAGGGAATCGCCGACCGCGTAGAAGAATTTGCGGTCTTCCAACATTTCGGCCCAAATGCCGCCATAGATGCAGCGTCCCAAATGTTCGATGAACTGGCCGTAGATGTAGCGGGAAATGGGCTGACCGGTTTTTTCAGCATTGATGGTCACTGCCGGATTTAATTCACACGCCTCCAGCAGTTCCAGTTTCACATCATCGAACCACGCTGTGCCGGTGGCCAGGCCCCAGCCTCCAAACAGGCAATTAATCTGGATGAGGTCGTTTTTCTCAGTATTGAACTCCATCTGCACTTCCGTCCAATCGTTGGTGCCGATCAGCGGTTGCGTGGCCGCGCCGCTCATTCCATGCAGATTGAACAATGCGCCTTTGCCGGTAGTCACCTGCACGCTATCGGTTTTTATCCAGCCGGAAAGCCGGTATTTCGAGAATGGTTTCACCGGCGCGTCGATGCCCCAGGAATAATCTGCGCCAGCCTGCGACGAAATGACGTGACAGGGCTGCCCTGACCGGCCGTTCTCGGCCATTGTAAAAAAACCCTTTCCGGCCCAGGTGTATTGTTTCCAGGGAGCGGTCGTCCCAAATTTCACCTGATTCGAAATGGCAGATTGCTGATGTTCCATTTTATTCACCTTGCAATTTAGTATGAGCAGAAAAGCGAGAAACACAATGAGTCCGGATGCACGCCATAGATGATTGTTAGAAACGTGTGTTTGGTACACGTGAATTCCTCCTTAATGATTACGGGCTTGATTCCGCTGTCACCGTGAATTATTTCATTTTATGAGTGAAAATTCAATCGCGCCGCCCGGCGTACGAAACCGAGCGTCACGCACGAATCACAACAATCCCATTCACAGCCGTATGCTGAATCACTTCACTTTCCATTCATGAATTCCCCCGGCAAACTCTGGCTGGGACTGAATTTCCAGCCGTAATGATTTTGTTTTCACTGTTTCAAACACGACTTTATTATAGCGATCTTTGTCCACGCGGTACGCATCTGTGGTGTAGACAGGCTTCCATTCCTTCCCGCTCAGGTACAGAATGCGCCAGAATTGTGGCACGCGACATTCGCCCTGGCCGGTATCATCGAACCAATAGACTTCAACCTGGGAGACCTCCTCCGGCTTTGAAAAGTCATATTGCACCCATTCGATAGTGCCCTTTTTAGGCCACCAGTGAAAGAACGGCACGTCGTGGTCGATGCTGCTTTTCGGCTCCAGCAAATCATGGACAGATTGAACGTCTGCGCCGTTGGAGGCGTGCACCGCGCTGGTGGAGGCTAATGTTGGCTGGCCCACCGGCGTCACAGCCGATTCTTCGCGCGCCAGCCAGACCGCCATTTCTCCCGGCCCCCGATGAGCCCATGCATAATAGGGAATGGCCATAAAATCCTGTTCGGTCTTTTCCAACTGCTTCGGCTCATTTCCCTGCGCGAAGGCGATAGCCTTCCCCCGAATCACCATCACACCCTGCAGCAGATCCGGCTCAAATTCCGCGCGCAGCGGCGCATCATCCGGCAGCAGCAGATTTCGAACATGGCCATCCGCATTGTCCGGCCATTCTGCGCAGAAGACCAACGGCCCGCGCTGCAGCGCCACACGGCCGATATCCGCTGCGACGCTATCGTGCGCGACGATTCTTCGTACCGGCATGGGCAGGCGCAGTTCAACTTCATCGTTCGAATTCCACGCCCGATTGACCACGGCGTATCCATCTTGCATTTTCGGGGAATACGGCTCTCCGTTTATTTCCAGCTCAAACGACTCGTCCGGGTTGTCCATAAATCGATACAAATCGCCCGGCACGGCATCATGTGTGGCCCAGCCCGGGATGCGAAAAGCCAGCGCGAACTTCTCTCCATTTTTCGCCGGCGTAACCATCACCTTCACATCCCCATCCCAGGGATAACGGGTTTCCTGTTTAATTTTCAAAGATAGATCATTCAGTTGAATTTCGGCGTCATTGCTAACGTACAGGTTGATGTAGAGCGCCTTGTCCTTCAGCGCATAGACATAGCCTGGCACCGAAGCAATGAATCGGGTGACATTTCCCGGGCAGCAGGCGCAGCCGAACCACGGGCTTCGCACATGTTGCCCCACCGATTCCAGGGCGTTGGGATAGAAAAAGAGCTTTCCATCCAGCGAGACGCCGGAGAGCAATGCGTTGTACAGCGTGCGTTCCAGCACGTCGATATATTTGGCCTGGCCATGAAGCAGAAACTGGCGGTGATTCCAATACACATTTCCGATGGACGCACAGGTTTCGTTGTAGGCGCTCATGTTGGGTAGCTCGTAATTTTTACTGAAGCCCTCATTGGAGCCGGTCGCGCCGATGCCTCCATTCAGGTACAGCTTTTTGCCAACGACATTCTCCCAGAGCCGATCGATGGCGCGAATGTAGAATTTGTCCCCGGTGAGAGCCGCCACATCGGCCATGCCGGAGTACATGTACGCGGCTCGCACTGCATGTCCCACTGCCTCGTCCTGCTCGATGACCGGTTTGTGATCCTGACTGTATTCGCCATCCAGCTTGCGGCCGTTCAGAGATTTGCCCCGCACATCGAGGAAGAATTTGGCCAGATTCAAAAATTTCCTTTCGGCGGTGACGCGGTACAATTTGACCAATCCCATTTCAATGACCTGATGGCCGGGCGGCATCTGTCGTTTTCCCGGCCCGAATGTAGCATCGATGAGGTCAGCATTCTTCAGAGCGATATCCAGCAGGTTGCGCTTGCCGGTAGCCTGGTAATGGGCTGCGGCGGCTTCGTACAAATGTCCCAAATTGTACAATTCATGACTGCGCCGAATATTGACCCAGCGCTCTTCGCCGATCCAGTTTTTCAGCCGCTCGGATTTATTGGTCCGCGCTGTGTACAAATAGCCGTCATCTTCCTGCGCCGCAGCGATGAGGGAAATTAAACTGTCCAGGTAGGCTTCCAGTGTGGGATCGGGATGAAGCATCAGCGCGTACGAAGCGCCCTCAAGGGTTTTGTAAATATCGGTGTCATCGAAGGGAAAATCGCCGCGATGTTCGCCCTCTTTCAACCCCCCGGCAATCGCGAAATTATCCAATCGTCCGGTCTCTTCGCATTTTTTGAACGCATGGGGAATGGTCACCGTGCGGTTGGTCTCCATGCGCGGCTGCCAGAAATGATCGTTGATGTGAACCAGGGTGAATGGGACAGGCTGGATGGGATAATCGCCCTGTTGCGACGATGAGCAAGAGAGAAAGAGCAACGAAGAAAATAGGATCCATATAAATTTGAATGTAAAATCCATGGACACCTCCGTGCACAAAATGGACATCTGTTTCTTTCGAACCCCGTCTGCCCTATCCGGCGATTCGCCGGATTTCTTCCTCCCGTAAATTCAATCGGCAAGTAACCTCATTCGACAGTGAGAGCTGCCTAATCCCTGTCGGCAAAGTCGTTTGGTCTTTCATAAAAACAATCGGATATCCGTGGTCACCATGCCGGCGGCGCGAGCGGCGTTCAAGCCGACATCGCCATCTTCGAACACCTGACAGAGTGACGGCGCCACGCCGAGCCTTCGCGCTGCTTCGAAAAAAATATCAGGGGCTGGCTTGGGCGCGAAGGGATCATCTGCCGTCAGAATCACGTCAAAGGAGCGCCCGAGCCGGATTGCCTCCAGCGTGCGAAGGACAAGATTTCGACGCCCGCCGGAGACCACGGCCATGGGAAGGACGCCCTGGTATCGATAAAACACATCCACAACCGGCTTCACAGGTTGTATCCCGGGCAGTTCCTGCAAAACATAGTCCGCCTTGCGCTGCGCCACCTGCCGCGGATCAAGTGCAGTATGAAATCGCTTGTTGTATTCGACCATGATATCCTCATCCGCCATGCCCTTGAGGGAATCAAAAAATGGCTCCTTAAAAAGGCCATGAAAATCGGACAGGGATCTCTCCCAGGCCTTCATGTGCGTGGGCATGGTGTCGGCCAGGGTACCGTCGCAATCGAATATGAGCGCTTTCACATTGCGATCCACTTCAATTTTTTTCATAGCGCGAAATTTCCAATTCAAAAAGAAGCCATTCGACAAACATATTGCGGCGCGATTTGAGAAGCCAGTTACACGTAATGTTCATGTGAGATTGGTTAAGTCATTCCGGGTTGAATTTTAATGTGGCAAGAACAGCAATCGAATTTTAATAATTCAAATGTCAAAAGTCAAGCAAAAAGATTTTTCTTGACTGTTCCTGAAACCGGCTTGAGGAAATAGCCAACCTCCCAAACACCATTGAAGCGACCTCGGGTTCAGGCCACTGTGAAGCAGGATGAGCCCGGTCAATTCCTGCCCGTTTCTGTCCCGGCACAGTCACTTTCATTAAGTCATTTCGCATTAAAATGGATCATTGGCCGGAACCATAACCTCAGGAATGCAGTGCGAGCGTTGTTTCAGCGCCGCGGAAAATTTTATAATTTAATTATGCCTGAAACTGATTCTGGCTAATTAGTAAATTTTTTTTCTTGACTTTTTAAATTATTATTCATATACTTAAAACCTTAAATGCACCAATGAACGATGCTTTACGTCATCAAAATGTAGTTCATTTAAAAACTTCTATATTTATTAGTCGCTTAACTGATGCATCGAGAGAGGAAACCCATTATGGACTCCAATTCCTCTTGGAGAATCACAATTTCTTCTTTTCAAAAACGACACTGTTTGCTTCGATTTTATTCCCTCAATATTAATACAATTCAATTATTTCACTATGGAGAATCTCAACAATGACTGATCAATATATGCCAGTCCTTCTCCTCATCGTCATTGCCACTGCCACGACCGGGATCATTTTATTGCTGAACAAGCTTCTGGGTCCCAAATCAAAGCATCGGCAGGATTTCCCTTCCAAGTCGACGCCGTTTGAATGCGGCTCGGACATGCTGGAAGAGAACAATCGTCGCGTCAGCATTCGGTTTTATCTGATGGCGCTGCTGTTTGTGCTGTTCGATCTGGAAGGAATTCTGCTGTACCCCTGGGCAATCATTGGCCGCTCGCTTGGACAAATCGCCTATATTGAAATTTTCATCTTTTTGTTCTTCCTGGTGTTGGCCTTTCTCTGGGCATATCGACGAAAAGCGCTGGATTGGAGGTAGTTCGATCATGACAACCGATACTTTACCCAACAATGTTATCACGACCCGACTGGATCAATTTATTGGATGGGCGCGAAGCTATTCGCTGTGGCAGTATGTTTTTGGCACGGCCTGCTGCGCCATGGAATTCATGTCCGTGAGCGCGTCGCATTATGACACGGACCGGTTCGGCGCTGCCATGCCCCGCTACTCGCCGCGCCAGTCGGATATGCTCATGATTGTGGGGACAATTACTCACAAAAATGCGCCGGTGTTACGACGCGTCTGGGAACAGATGGCAGATCCCAAATATGTGGTTGCCGTGGGCACATGCGCAGTCAGCGGTGGCTTTTACCGCAATTACGCGACGGTGCAGGGCTGCGACCGCATCATTCCCGTGGATGTGTACATCCCCGGGTGTCCGCCGCGGCCGGAAATGATCCTCGATGGGATCATGGCGCTTCAGGATAAAATACGAAAATCTAAACAATATTTATAGAAGGTAGTTACATGGCTAACTATTGGTTATTAAAAGACGACCTCCCTGATTTTTTCCAGGCATTTCCACAGGCAGAATATATTGAGCAATTTGATCAGCCCAATTTCCTCATCCCAGCCGACGTGCTGGAACAGGTTTTTCAATTTTTCAAACAACATCCGGCCTATCCCATGGACATGCTGCTGGATGTGACAGCGGTTGATTATCTCACCAGCGATTATGCCGAGCGCCCGAACATGACCGGCCGCGAAGAAGATCTTTACTCGGAAGCGCGTTTTGATGTGGTGTATCACTTCTATTCCACGGCCGCGAATAAACGGGTGCGGGTTATCACCAGGTGCAGCGGTGAGCACCCCGAAGTGCTGAGCAGTTATGCCTGGTGGCAGGCAGCTCATTTCCTGGAACGGGAAGTGTACGATATGTTTGGAATTAAATTCACCAATCACCCTGATTTGCGTCGCGTTTTGCTGTACGAAGAATTTGAAGGTCATCCGTTACGAAAAGATTTTCCCACCCTGGGCGAACAGCCACGAATCCCATTACAAAACCCGGAGCACACTAATGGCTGAGATAGAAATTCCTGCAAAATATAAAATTGAAGAAGTCAAGAAGCGAAAAGAAATTCTCGAACTCCCCATTGCAAGTCCCGCTGATGCGCCGATGAAAGTGAATTTAGGGCCATCGCACCCGGCCATGCACGGCACAATCAAAATGATCGCGGAATTGGTGGGCGAAACCATCGTGAACATCGATGTGGAGCCGGGCTTCCTGCATCGCGGCTTTGAAAAGATGAATGAAAATCACACCTATCATACTGCTCTGCCATACACGGACAGACTGAATTACGTCAGTGCATTCATCAACAATTTCGGCTACACAGGGACCATCGAAAAATTGTTCGGCATTGAAATCACCGAACGCTGCGCCTGGCTGCGGACGCTGTTTTCAGAACTGTCCCGAATCACCGATCATTACACCTGCCAGGCGGCCATTTGCAGCGAACTCGGCGCCATGACGCCGTTCCTCTATTTCATGCAGGCCAGAGATGACATCTGGGAACATTTCAACTGGGCCACCGGAGCGCGGCAGACCTACAGCTACGCCCGCATCGGCGGATTGGCCCGCGATATTCCGGATGGCTGGTTAGGCCGCTGCAAGGAAATTCTGACAAAAAATATCCCGCTGCTGAAGGACATTCACGGCTTGATGGATCGAAACAGGATATTCCTGGACAGAACCCAGGGCGTTGGTGAAATCACCAAGGAAGACGCCATCAACGCCGGCATCACCGGCCCGTTCCTGCGCTCCACCGGCGTGGCGTACGACGTGCGCAGAACCATGCCGTATTTGAAATATAACGAACTCGACTGGGAAGTCCCGGTGGGCAAATATGGCGACAATTACGACCGCTGGTACGTTCGCAATCGCGAAATCGAAGAATCCATGAAAATGTGTTTTCAATGTATCGATAAAATTCCGGACGGCCCCATCAATACGGAAGATTTCCAGGCTCATTTGCCGGGCAAAGCCGACGTGTATTCTTCCATCGAAGGATTGATCAATCACTTTAAAATTATTATTGACGGACCGAAGCCGCCAAAGGGCAATATTTATCACGCGGTTGAAGGCGCCAATGGCGAGCTGGGTTACTACGTTGTATCCGATGGTACAGGCTCAGCCTATCGTCTGCACGTTCGCGCCCCGAGCTTTCTCATCATGGGCGCGCTGGACAAAATTATCATCGGGCACCAGTTGGCGGATATTATCCCGATTTTCGGATCCGTGAACATGGTCGGCGGGGAGTGCGACCGGTAAATTTAAATTCAGATAAAACATTGATAATTGGTTGCAATAAGGAAAACTATGGAATTCACAGACACTGAAAAAAAGAAAATCGCTCATCTCAAAACGCGTTATCCTGACTCGCGGTCGCTGACATTGCCGGTAATGTGGATGATTCAGAAGCGTGAGGGATTTGTCTCGGATGAGGCTGTTTATTTGATCGCCAACGAACTGGATATTCCGCCGATCTGGGTGGAAGAAGTGAGATCGTGGTATTCCATGTTTACTGAGGAAAAAGAAGGCAAGTACGTTTTAGAAGTGTGCAACAATATCACCTGCGCCATTATGGGCAGCCAGGACATCATCGACTATTTATGCAAGACGCTCCACATCAAAGTCGGGGAAACCACGCCGGATGGCATGTTCACGATCAAAACGGCCGAATGCCTTGGTTCCTGCGGCACCGCTCCGATGATGCAGGTGGATGATAATTACTATGAATTGCTGGATAAAGCGAAAATAGATTCGATCCTCGACGACTTCAGAAGCGGGAAGGAACACAAACAGCAGCAACAGGAATTTCCTGTGTATCAATGAACCGCGAATTTCGCCAATGACACGAATTTTGAAATTCATTTATACCAATCACTATTGCCATGGTTGATTTAATATTTAAAAACGAAGTGTATAAAATTGTTGGAGCTGCCATGGAAGTCCACAAAATTCTCGGTTCAGGTTTTTTAGCCTGCATTATTCATAGTATTTTTAAAGGAGGCTGGCTAACCTGAATGGTGCTCTTTTTAGAATAAACGTATAAAAACTGAGTTTCAAAATAGCTTAGCTTTTAGCTAATTGAAAATCTGAATGTTGACTCAAATTCTGAGCAAGTTCATGAATAATTCAGGTTAGAAGCAGTTTACCAGGAAGCTTTGGCAATTGAATTTCAAGAAAATAATATACCCTACATTGAACTTCCTAAATTATCAATAAATTATAAGGGCTTCATTTTAAAAAAAAAATTATATTCCAGATTTTATATGCAATGATGAAATAATTGTAGAAATAAAAGCATTAAGTCAATGCGGACCCAATGAAGAAGCTCAAATTATCAATGCATTAATCGCTGCTAAAAAGAAAGTTGGAGTTTTGATAAATTTCGGACAACAATCCTTGTTTTGGAAACGATTTGTAAATGGTGCATAGTAATAATTCGCACAATTCGCGTAATTAGCGGTTAGCAGGTTAAATTCAATGAGATAAACATGGCTGAGACGAAAATTCTTCTTAACTACGAAAGAGATGGCGCCAGTCACACGTTGAACAGCTACAGGAGTCGCAATGGCTACGCCACGGTGATGATGGCTCTAAAAAAATACAAGCCGGAAGAGGTGCTGGACCAGGTGAAACGCAGCGGCATTCGTGGCCGCGGCGGCGCTGGCTTCCCGGCAGGTATCAAGTGGTCGTTCCTTCCCAAAGCCGGCGCGAAACCGGTCTACCTCATTTGCAATGGCGATGAAGGCGAACCAGGCACATTTAAAGACCGCGTCATTCTTGAAGAAAATCCCCACATGCTCATCGAAGGGATGATTCTCAGCGCCTACGCGATCAATGCCGCTCACGCTTATATTTACATTCGCGGCGAATATGGCTTTGCGCTCCGGCGCGTTCAGGCCGCCGTCGAAGAGGCCTATCAGGCTGGCTTCCTGGGCAGCAAATTGCAGGGCACGAATTTCGTATGCCATATCACGGTGCATCAGGGCGCCGGGGCGTATGTGGTTGGCGACGAAACAGGCCTGATGAACTCCATCGAAGGGAAAAAAGGCCAGACCCGAAACAAGCCTCCATTTCCAGCCATTGAAGGATTATATGGCTGTCCGACCATCATCAATAACGTCGAAACATTGGCTGCTGTGCCGTACATCATCGAGCACGGCGGCGATCGCTATAAATCGATTGGAACAGAAAAATCGTCCGGCACCAAGCTGCTATCCGTCAGCGGCCATGTGCGCAAACCCGGCGTTTACGAAGTTGAAATGGGCTATCCTTTCATGGAATTTTTGAATAAAGAATGCGGCGGCGTACTGGGCGGGAAAAAATTGAAAGCTGTCATTCCGGGCGGGTCATCCACCCCGGTGCTTCGGCCCGAAGATTGTGAAAAAATGACTATCGATTACGAATCCATTGCAGCAGCCGGCTCCAGTCTGGGTTCGGGCGCTGTGATGGTCATTGCCGAAGGCACCTGCATGGTGAAAACGCTGGAGGTGCTGGCGCACTTCTACCATCACGAATCCTGCGGACAATGCACGCCGTGCCGCGAAGGTACCGGCTGGCTGCTGAAAATCATCAAACGTATCGAAGCCGGCCAGGGGAAAATGGAAGACATCGATCTGCTGACCAGCATCACCAAACATATTGGATTTCATACCATCTGTCCTCTGGGCGATGCGGCCTGCGGCCCGGTCGACAGTTTCATCAAAAAATTTCGAGCTGAATTTGAAGAGCATATTAAAAAAGGCGGTTGTCCCTATCACGGCAAATTTATCCGATTTCAGGAGAGGGCTTGATAGTTATGAAAGAAGTTACCTTTACGGTTGATGGCAAGAAAATAACCGTCCCGGAGGGGACGCTCATCATCGACGCTTGCGAACAGAGTAATATTTACATCCCCCGGTTTTGTTACCACAAACACCTTTCAAAAAGCGGCAACTGCCGCATGTGTCTGGTGAAGATCGAAAAAAATCCCAAGCCGCAGCCATCGTGCATGACGCCGGCCACCGAGGGAATGATTGTCTACACCAACACTCCGGAAATCATCCAGATGCGCAAAGCCATGCTGGAGTTCATCCTCATCAATCACCCGCTGGACTGCCCCATCTGCGACAAAGCCGGCGAGTGCATGCTCCAGGATCAGTACATGATGTTCTCCGGGGATAAATCCCGCTTCAACGAAACCAAAGTGGCCAAAGAGAAGTTGTACCACTTTAGCGATAAAATTATTTACGACGCCGAGCGCTGCATTGCCTGCTCGCGCTGCGTTCGTTTCTCACGCGAAGTATCGAAGACCAACAAACTCGGCCTGATAAAACGCGGCGACAGCACCTATGTCGCACTCGCGCCGGGCGACACTTTCGACGATCCCTACAGCCTCTGCGTCACCGATATCTGCCCGGTGGGCGCATTGACCAGCGCGCGATTCCGTTTCAAAGAACGCGTCTGGAATTTAACCTCCATCGATTCCATCTGCGCCGGCTGTTCGCGGGGCTGCAACATCACCATCCAGACCAAAGACAATCGCATTTACCGCATTCTGCCCCGCGAAAACAGGAACGTCAACATCACCTGGATGTGCGATTTCGGGCGCGAATATTACACGCGGCCAATTAAAAACCGCCACACCGGCATTTCGATCAATCACAAACCAGCCGAGTATAAAAAGTTCATCTCCGAGGTTGCGCAGCAGATGAAAAGCAATGCTCATAAATTGGCATTCATCCTTTCCTCCTATGCGACCAATGAGGAACTGGCGCTGGCCGGACAGCTCGCCGACTCTCTGGGCATCGCTGCTGTATTCAGCAAAGCGGACCGCGTCTGGCATCAAACAACCGGGGAGATCGAAGCGGATAGTTTTCTCATCACCGCGGATAAGACTCCAAATTCCGCAGGCGTGAAGTCCCTGTTCCCGCGCGCGAAAGATATTTCCGAACTCATTCTCAGTGATTTCACCCATGCTTTTGTATGGGGTCAAAACGCGCCCGTGGAAAAATTGGCTGGATTGAATATCATTTCGCTCTCCGCCATTTCCGACCAGATCGCTGAAAAGGCCAAGTGGTCCATCGCCGGCAGGCTTTCCACAGAAAAGCATGGTTCATTCACCAACTGCGATGGCCGTATTCAGGCATTCAGAAAAGCGATTCAAGGGGAAAATAATTATGATGAGCTCACCTTTTTCGTGGACATTTTAAAAGAGTTGGGAGTTCAACCGATTGGCCGAACCGTACAGGAGGTTCGGGCGTCGTTCAAATGACATTCAATTAATCTAACGTTAATCGTGGCAATTTTTACGAGGCAAGCCGCATGGAATCAAGTTTTTTAGGAATCAATACCGTTCAATTTATCACCGATCTCATTCTCGCCACCAGTATCTTTTTGTTCATGTTCATGATGGGCGCTGTGATGAGCTGGTCCGAGCGGAAGCAATCCGCACAACTTCAGGATCGGATCGGCGCCAACCGGGCCGCCATTCCGTTGCCCGGCGGAAGAAAGCTGGCGATGTGGGGATTCATCAACAACCTGGCTGATGCTATCAAGTGCCTCATCAAAGAGGACTTCAAGCCCAAAGCCTACGACATGCTGCTGTACAATCTGGCCATCTTTTTCGCCTTTGTGCCGGCGGTATTATCCGTCGCCGTCGTTCCTTTCGCCGGCATCGTGAAACCGGCAGAATTGTTTCAGGCGTGGTACCTCAACTGGATTCCCTGGCTGCCGCAATACTTCGCCACTCATCTGCCGGACTTCAGTTTCCGGGTGCAGGTCGCCAATCTGAACGTCGGCTTGTTGTTCATTTTTGCCGTGGGTGGAATAAACATATTCGGGGCGATTCTGGCCGGCTGGTCATCCAATAATAAATTTTCCATGATGGGCGGATTGCGCGCTGCGTCGCAAATGATCTCCTACGAAATTAGCATGGGCATTTCGCTGCTGGGCATCATTTTCATCTATCAGCAGGTGGATATCTGGAACCTGGTCCAGGCGCAGCAAGCGCTGGCCTGGGGTTGGCTGCCCAAATGGGGAATTTTGCTGCAACCGCTGGCGTTCTTTTTGTTCATCGCCGCGGCCGTGGCCGAAAACAAGCGAATGCCATTCGATCTGCCAGAAGCCGAATCCGAGATCATTTCCGGCTATTTCACCGAGTATTCCGGTTTCAAAATGCTGCTGTTCATGTTCGCCGAATTCATCGAAATCGTCTTCGTCGCCATCATGCTGACCACGTTGTTCTTCGGCGGTTATTCTGTTCCCTGGCTGACTGCCGATGGATTCCATTGGCCCTGGGGCGGCGACTGGCAATTGTCCCATGCCAGTGTTGTCATCCTGGAATTGTTCTCGTTCACCACAAAGGTGCTGTTTTTCGCCTGGCTGCTGCAGCAAATCCGCTGGAGCCTGCCGCGCTTCCGATACGACCAGATCATGAAATTGGGATGGAAAATATTACTGCCTCTTTCAATTGTCAATCTGATTATCACCATCATAATCGCCGCATTAGGAGGGTTTTAATATGGCTTATCAACTCCCAGATTTCCCGGATATGAAATACCTGGATCGACATAAGCGCACCCTCGGCGATCAGCTTTACGTGAAAGAAATTGGACGGGGCGTTTTCATCACCACTAAACATTTTTTCCGAAACCTGTTCAAGTGGTTGACCTTCCGTAAGGGCGGCGCTGTCATTCTCTATCCGGAAGAAAACAGGCCCGACCTTTCTCCCTACAATCGCGGCCGGCACGTCCTGGTCCAGCGCACCGATGGATCGCCGCGCTGCGTGGCTTGTAAAATGTGCGCCACTGTGTGCCCGGCCCTGTGCATCACCATTGAAGCGGAAGAATCGGATGATCCCACTATTCAAAAAAGGCCTCGCGTGTTCGAGATCGATTTCAGCCGGTGCATCTTCTGCGGCTTCTGCGTGGAAGCCTGTCCGGTGGATGCGATTCGCATGTTAGCCACAACAGAACATCTCGTTGGCTACAATCGCTTCAAGATGGTCTACGACAAAGAGACCTTGTTGAACTGGAATAAAGTTGTGAACGACGATGTTGTGCATGGGTATAATCCGTAATTTTAAACGACTATTGTCTTTGAAAAAAAATCAAATGAAACGACCAAAAGAAGAAGCTTTACACCTCATCAATAAAATGCCGGATGATTCCTCATTCGATGATATAATTGCTGAATTGTATTTCAAACAGCAAGTAGATCAAGGGTTGAAAGATATTGAAGCCGGCAGGACATACACGCATCACCAGATTAAAGATATGGTATCACGATGGCGGAAATCATCTGGTCGGAGTTAGCTAAGGATCACCTGCAAGAAATTGATTCATATATTAGCAAAGGTTCGCCCTTCTACTCGATAATTTTTATTGATAAGCTAATCGATTCCATTGAAAAAATCAGAACGTTTCCTACGTGCGGAAGAATTGTTCCTGAGTTTGAAAATGAAAACCTGAGAGAAATCTTCTTTCACCAATATAGAATTGTATATTTACTTCAGAATGAAGCCGTAAAAATTGTCGCAATCATCCACGGTGCCATGGATATTCAAAAGAAAAGGAAACGAGAACCATGGGACTTGACATAAAGACCGATTCATCTATTATCATTTATTCAAAGGAAACATAAATGGATTTCAACATCCTGATGTATTATGTTTTTGGGATCACTGCAATCGCCGGTGGAGTTGTGATGCTCTTTGCCCGGCACCCCATTCGCAGCGCGCTGGGGCTGTTGGCCTCGATGCTGGCGCTGGCCGGAATGTACGCCATTCTTCAGGCTCACAGCATTGCTGCGTTTCAGGTCATCATCTACGCCGGCGCGGTGATGGTACTCATCATTTACTTCATCATGCTCCTCGATGTGAAAAGCGAAGACTATCTGCAATCCTATTCAAAGCTTTTCTGGATCGGCGGACCGGTCATTGCGGCGCTGGTCGCCCTGTTCATTTACAAACTCTACGCCGCTGTCAGCGGCCAGCCTCAGCCATTTGCTGCACTGAACGCGGCTGCTGACTCATCCGCGACGCCCAAAGACATTGGCAGTATTTGGTTATTCTCCAGCACACTGCTGACGAAATATGTCTTTGCCTTCGAATATGTTTCAACCGTGCTTTTCGCGGCGATTGTTGCAGTCATTTCAATTGTTCAATTGGATTGGAAAGGTCGTAAGAATGAATAATCCTCTTAACGATTTCATTTTAGGAACAGGAGGGATTTTTTCTCTCGCGGTTGTCATGGCGCTTTTTGCAATTGGTACGCTGACGTTCATCTTCCGACGGACGCTGCTTCACATGCTGATGGGCGTGGAGCTCATCCTCAATGCCGTGAATTTGAGCCTGATCTATTTTTCGCGAATCCATCAAAATCTGGATGGACAAATTTTATCGCTCATGATTTTTGTGGTCGCTGCGTGTGAAGTCGCAATTGGCATTGCCATCATCGTCCAGCTTTTTAAGCGAACCGGCACAATTGGCGTGGAAACATATTCCGAAGAAAGGGGCTAACGGGTTATGGAGAACAGCCTGATATTAATCATCATTCTATTACCAATCATCGGAGCTGTGCTGAACGGCACGGTCACTGCTGTCAATGCATTCCGCAAAAAAGAGGTCTGGGGAGAAAAGTTCGCCGGGTACCTGGCGTTCACCATGGTGGCTGCTTCATTTATTCTGTCTGTCTATGCAGTGTTCGTGAAAATGGCCGGGTTAGAATCGATTTCCTGCACGCCGTACCAATGGGTCATCTCCGGCGGACTCGCCGTCAGCCTGACTTTTGTCATCGACCACCTCTCCGCTGTGATGCTGCTGACGGTGACCGGCGTCAGTGCAGTGATTCATTTTTATTCCATTGGCTACATTCACGGCGATGAATCCAGCCTGCGATGCTTCACCTATTTGAATCTCTTCGTATTTGCAATGCTCATCCTGATTTTGGGCGACTCCATGCCGGTCATGTTTGTCGGATGGGAAGGCGTTGGTCTGTGCAGCTACCTGCTCATCGGTTTCTGGTACAAAGAAGAAGAGAAGGCCATTGCCGGGAAAAAGGCGTTCATCGTCAACCGAATCGGCGACTTCGGATTCCTGCTGGGCATGTTCCTGATTTTCGCCAACGTCGGCTCGCTGACCATTGCTGAAGTGAACCAATTCTTTCACCATCACAATTCCATGACTTTCTTCTGGACCAATGTGGCGGCCATTTGTCTCTTCATCGGCGCTACGGGTAAATCCGCGCAGATTCCGCTGTACGTGTGGCTTCCGGACGCCATGGCCGGTCCCACGCCTGTCTCGGCGCTCATTCACGCTGCAACCATGGTGACTGCCGGCGTGTATATGGTAGCGCGATTTCACGGTCTATTCCTCGTCGCTCCGGTGGCCATGAATGTCGTTCTCTGGGTCGGCGCACTAACCGCCATCTTTTCCGCGACAATCGCCCTATTTCAAAATGATATTAAAAAAGTTCTTGCCTATTCCACGGTCAGCCAGTTAGGATTCATGTTCATGGCTGCCGGGGCCGGCGCGTTTGTCATCGCCATCTTTCATTTGATGACCCACGCTTTCTTCAAAGCGTGCCTGTTCCTTGGCTCGGGCAGCGTGATTCACGCCATGGGCGGCGAACAGGACATTCGTTTCATGGGCGGGTTGAAAAAATACATGCCGGCCACATACATCACGTTTCTTTTGGCAACGCTGGCCATTGCCGGCATCTTTCCGTTTGCCGGATTTTTCAGCAAGGATGAAATACTCTGGAATGTTTTCGCTTCAGATCAGGGCAGCAAAATCGTCTGGGCCATCGGCGCCATTGCCGCGCTGTGCACATCTTTTTACATGTTCCGGCTTGTGTATCTCACGTTCCACGGAAAATTCAGGGGCACGCATGAGCAGGAACATCACCTGCACGAATCGCCCAAAACCATGACCGTTCCATTGATGATTTTAGGCGGACTATCTCTCGTCGGCGGCTGGATTGGCATTCCGAAATTGTTGTCGTTGGGCGTCATACCGAATTTCTTCCATGATTTTCTCGAACCTGCCGTGTCCAAATACGGGCATGTTCATGTCGGGCATTACAGTCATGCGCTTGAATATTCGTTGATGGGACTTTCGCTGCTCATCGCCATCATCGGCTGGGTGTTTGCCCGAAGCCTGTTCCGCGAAATCAGGAAAGATTTGCCGGATCCGGCAACGTATACCGGTGTTGTCAAAATTCTCTGGAATAAATATTTTGTCGATGAAATCTATGATAAAATTATCGTTCGGCCGCTCAAGACGCTATCCACCAATGTGTTTTTGAATATCTCCGACAAGCGAATCATCGACGGTGCGGCCAACGGTTCTGCTTCGGGCTGGAGAAAAGTGTCCGATTTATTTTCCCGGCTTCAAACCGGGAATATTCAGGTGTATGGTTTTTACATGATTTTCGGAGTAGCATTAGCGATATTTGTTGCGCTCTATATTTTCTGATGGAGACATAATTAAGTTATTATTTTAAATCCTGTGTGGCAACAACCGCACAGTGCGTCATTTTCTCATCGCAAACAAATGATTATAAAAGGTTGGAGTCTTTAATGGGCATACTATCTTGGATACTTTTAATTCCAGCTCTCGGCGCCGTCCTCATCATGTTTATACCGAGCAGAGACGAGTATCTGGAAAAGAGCGCTGCTTCAATATACGGGTGGATCGCGCTGATTGTCTCGTCCATTGCCATGATCGTTTCCTTCGTCATGCTGGCCGGCTTTGATTCTGCAACAGCAGGCTACCAGTTCGTGGAAAACATCGCCTGGATCCCGCAATTCGGGTTGAACTATCACGTTGGCGTGGATGGAATTTCCATTCTCATCATCATGCTGACTACCATTATGATGCCCTTTACAGTTTTAAGCTCATACAAATATATTCAAAAGAGAAAAAAAGAATATTACATCTGGCTGCTCTTTCTTGAAACGACCATGTTGGGCGCGCTCATTGCATTGAACCTGTTTATCTTTTACATTTTCTGGGAACTGATGCTTATCCCCATGTTTTTCCTCATCGGCATCTGGGGCGGACAGCGCCGCATTTACGCAACGGTTAAGTTTGTGCTGTTCACTGTCGTCGGCTCTCTGATGATGCTGGCCGGCATCATTTACCTGGCGATTCTGGCCAAAGATCAATTTGGCGCGTTCACATTCGAATTCGACAAAATCCTGCAACTGCACATTTCGCCCGAAGCCCAGCTCTGGCTGTTCGCTGCGTTCGCGCTGGCATTCGCCATCAAAGTGCCCATGTTCCCGTTTCACACTTGGCTGCCGGATGCGCACGTTGAAGCGCCGACCGCCGGCTCCGTCATACTTGCCGGCGTCTTGCTGAAAATGGGCGGGTACGGTTTTGTGAGGCTCGGCATTCCGCTATTCAGCGACGCTGCCATGAAAGCAGCCCCGCTGATGCAACTGTTGGCGGTGATTGGCATCGTGTATGGCGCGTGTTTGGCTTTAGCCCAATCCGATTTGAAGAAGCTGGTCGCATACTCTTCCATCAGCCACCTGGGCTATGTGATGTTAGGCTTGTTCGCCATGACGCCGGAAGCGGTTGAAGGCGCCATCCTGCAAATGGTCAATCACGGCGTTTCCACCGGCGCACTCTTCTTGTTGGTCGGCATGATTTACGAACGCCGCCACACCCGCGAAATTGCGGATTTTGGGGGACTGGCCTATCGCATCCCGGTGCTCAGCGTCGCCTTTATGATCATCACGCTGTCATCCGTGGCGTTGCCGGGAACCAATGGTTTTGTCGGCGAATTCCTCATCCTATTGGGAAGCTTCAAAAGCGCGTGGGCATTTTACTCGATCAATCACGAAACGTTCAGGCTCATTCTCATGGTCTTTGCCACATCCGGCGTTATTCTTGGCGCTTACTACATGCTGTGGATGGTGCAGCGCGTGTTCTTCGGCCCGCTTAAAAATGAGAAGAACAAAGACCTGAAAGATTTGAGCTTCAGGGAAATGATTGTCTTACTGCCCTTCATCATCGCGGTATTCTGGATTGGCCTCTACCCGAAAACCTGTCTGGATAAAATGCACACTTCGGTCGAGCACTATATCGCCGCGTATCAGCCTGAAATTTTGCAGCAGGAATTGGTGAAAAAGGCTGAGCCAATTGAACACGAGGAAGAACCACAGCCTGCGGAACACCAGGTCGGGCACGAATAACGATACTTGTAACAATCCAGGTTGGCTGGTTCAGAGTTCGGGCTTCAAGGTTAGAATCATTTCGTTTTTTATATTTTGTAATGAATATTTTTTTAACCCTGAACCGGGAACCTTTGACCTGGAAATTGAGCAGTTACGATACTTTTCTATTAACCACCTAAATAGTTCTGGACTTCTTATGAACGAAATCTCTTTTCAACCCGTTTTTCTCATCGGTGAATTTAGTCTGATCGCGCTCATCGTCATTATGACCATCGCTGACGCTCTGCAACGGCCCATCTTTGCGCTGTTCGGGAACGCCCCCGGGCTCAACTCCCGCAACATTCAGTCGAGCTGGATCGCCGGCAGCGGACTGTTCCTGGCGACCATCCTGCTCCTCGTTTATGGAAAAAGCACGGCCGGCGAGCAGGTTGTTCTGCTGCACAATTCGCTGAACGCCGGCGGCGGTCTCTACATTGGCAAAATTGCCATCATAAGCGCCGGACTTTTTGCAGTGCTGATGTCCGCCCGCTACACGCTGGCCCAGGTCATTCCGGCGACGGACTACTACATCCTGCTGCTTTTCTCCCTGTTGGGCGCGCTGACGCTCATTGCGGCTGAAAATTTTGTCATCCTTTTTCTGGCGCTGGAAATGATGTCGCTTCCCATTTACGCCCTGGTCGGTCTGAAAAAATTTAATTCCCGCGCCGGGGAATCGGCTATCAAATATCTGCTGCTAGGCGGCTTTTCGTCCGGGTTTCTGCTGCTGGGTATTTCCTTCGTCTATGGAGCGACCGGCAGTCTGGTGATCACTGATGTCCTGAAAAACCTGTCCTTCGAACAGGTGACTATTCAATCGCTCCTGTCCGGGCTGGGACTGATTTTCCTCTTCATCGGGCTGGCCTTCAAGGTGTCCATGGTGCCGTTCCACGCATGGACGCCGGATGTCTACGAAGGCGCGGCCACACCGATCACCGCTTTTATGAGCGTGGGTGTGAAGCTGGCCGCCTTCGCCGTGATTTTGAAATTATTCGCTGCTGAAATTTCGTTCCATGCATTTGATTCCGTCTTCACTGTCATTTTCGGATTTTTCGCGCTGATCACCGTCATCTACGGCAACTCGGTCGCCATCGTTCAGAAAAATGTCAAGCGCATGTTGGCCTATTCGTCCATTGCCCACGCCGGGTACATGGGGCTGGCGCTGGCTCCCATGAGCCACAAAATCGAAGCCGCCCAGGCCGTGCTTTTCTACGGCATCGGCTACATCGCCATGAACATGCTCGCGTTCGGCGTGCTCGTGTATTTGACCCATAAAGATCACTACTGCGAAACCCTGGACGATCTCCGGGGCGTGGCGCGGAAACATCCCGGCGCCGCAGCCATGATGACCATTGCCATGTTCTCGTTGGCTGGCCTGCCGCCGGCAGTCGGATTTGTCGGCAAGGTTCAAATCTTCCTGCAGCTTCTCGAAGGCAAAATGTACGTGACCGCGGTTATCGCGCTGATCTTCAGCCTCGTCGCCCTGTATTTTTACATCAATGTCCTCATCGTCATGTACATGAAAGAGCCTGAAAATGAACTCACGGAAATCGGCGCATCCGGCCTGGCCCCGGTCTGGGCATCGTTAGGGCTGTCCGCGTTGTTCGTCTTAATTCTGGGTGTGCTTCCCGCGCCGCTGATGAGATGGTCGTTGCAGTGGGCTGAAATGCTCTTCTGAAATTTCTCATCGATTGTTGATATAAAAAAAGGCCTGTAACTCTGATGAGTTCAGGCCTTTTTTTTACACTGAAAAGAAATTCTCAGCGACGTTTGAACGTCCAGATATTATTGAAAAAATAATTCAAAACAGTGCCAACGGCGATTCCGAAAAGATTTGATATTAAATAATGAATGTGAAAGAAGTGCGTCAGAATCCACAGGATGCCCAAATTCCCAATGTAGCCGGCGATGCTACTGACGATGCAGAATTTGATCAGTCGAACGAAATACGCCTTGATGCCGGGCGCTCCGCGATCCCGCCAGGTCCATAAATCATTCCAGATGAAATTGCTGATCATGGCCAGAAAAATGGCCAGAACGCTCGACACCAGATAATGAAATCCGACCTTCTCGGTGAACAGCCACAGAAAGAACTGATTGACAATCACGCCGCTGCCGCCGACAATGCCGAATTTGATGAATCGAACGAGATCAGGCCTTTTTTTCAGCCAGTGGCTGCAATGGGAAATCATGGTCATGGTTTTGGTCCTTTATAGTCGCTGCACAGGTAGAAGTAGAACGCCCGATAGGTGCGGTTCCGATGCACAATTTCCAGGGTGTCCAGCGGCGCGATGGATTCGAAATGTTTATTTAATTTCTTGAAGTTGGTGAATCGGTCGGCGTCGCTGGTGACAAAGATGGCATCTCTGCCAATCAGTTTCGCCGTATCTGTCCAGTAATTGTATTGCAGGCCATTGGCTCCGAAAATTTCTCCGGCGTGCGTGGGCAGATGGCTCGCGGTGTAATAGGTGATTTCGCTGGGCGCTTTGTATTCGTGGCCGAAAACAAACACATCCTCTCCCCTGTCAGTTTTCAGCCTTTCTATTCTCTGCCCCAGTTCCTTCCAGCCGGACCAGGTGTCCCCTTTCTTCAGCGGCGCAATCGGGATGATCGGCACCACATGCATGAACACGACGATGAGCAATCCCAGGACAATGCCCGGGACAAATAATTTATCGAACCAGCGCGAAATACTGGAACGATTTGCATTGAGCCAGACCAGTCCGGCGATCACCGAGGTGACGTAGGCCGGGGCCAGCCAGTTCATCTTCACCAGGCTTCGCAGGCTGGAGAGAGTGAAAACCGCATAGACCGGCAGCGCAATCCAAAACAGCAGGCTGTACGGCTGATTCTTTTCTTTGATGCTCCAAACGCCAATCGCTGCCCAACCGGTCACCAGCAAAAAAAAGACGTAGGGCGTGAGCATGCCCAATTGGGAACCGATGAGCTGAAACAGGAAATCCAGTCGAAGCCGCTTCATTTGAGCGAACCGGTCGGACGACTGAAACATGAACGACGCCCAATCATGCTGGAAATTCCAGATGACGACCGGGCTGAAAACGATGAGCGCCACGACCACTGCCGCATAGGGATGCACCGTTGCCAGCCAGCGCCGATGTTTCGGGGAGAGAAGAAGGAAGATGAAAATCCCCGGCACAATCAGGATGGCCGAGTATTTGCTCAACAGCCCCAGTCCCAGGGCGACGCCGGCCAGGTACCACCAGCCCGGATGGTCCGATTCGATCAGCCGCACCAGAGAGAATGTCATCAGCGCCCAGAAGAACAGCAGGGGCACGTCCGGCGTGATGACGGTTGCGCCAATTGAAAAAAGCACGGTGCAGTTGATGACTGCCACAGACCAGAAAGCCAATTTTTCATCCCTGAACAATCGCCAGGCGATTTGATGCACGAGCAGCATGAGTCCGGCGGAATACAGGACGCTCCCCAGCCTGATGAAAAACAGGGAATCTCCGCCAATCCAGGTGAACAGCGCAATCATCCAGGCGGCCATGGGCGGATGGTCGAAATAGCTCAGCGCCGGATGTTTCGCGTATTTCCAGTAGTACGCCTCCTGCGGCACCAGCGGGACAAGGTTGATGTAGATCAGGCGGAACAGAGTAATGAGAAAAATCAGCAGATAGGTTTTCTTTTTTTCATCGAGCATAATTGACATAGCATTCCATTCAAAAAATTCCAGGTGGAGTGTTTCGCCTTTACGCGAAACAATGCAGTGTATAAAAGCGCTACACAAGCGATTATTTTTTCGATTGAAGGCTTAATTAATCAACTAAGCTGATTCAAGAAATTGACGACACAATTTTTGAATTTCCTCTGCCATCGCAATATCCTCAGCAGCAATCTGATATCCAATCGGCGAGTGCGTCCGATAATCACCGGCTTCTCGATCATTTTGCATTTTGATAAGCCAGCGACCAAAGTGTTTTGGAAACAGTCCCGTCTTTACAAACTCCCGGTTGAACGCGCCAATTGCCTGCCCATGACTCGAAAATGTTAAGCCTTCTAAAAGCAATACCGCGCTGATCGAAAAAAAAGCACAATAATAAGCCCGAGAAGCAGCATCAGCAAAATGTCCAGCATTTAACAGAACTTTTGCAGCGCGCAACTTTTCTTCTGCAGCGTCCAGCGTTGCCTGAATGTCTTCTGGAATTTTCATTACAGGGCGATTCCTTCTTTGATTATATTTTGGCCCAATGGTAAATTATGTTCAATGACCCACTCCTGTTCGGTAAAAATTTGTGTGGACACCAGCACTTCAAACTTATCCAATAGCAAAGTACTAACATCCAATATTGCATCTTCCAAAATACGATCGCGAACATCAACGATCAGCGCGTAATCGTAATCAGAGCCTTCCCATGCATCACCCCGGGCGCGTGATCCAAAGAGGTAGATATTTTTTAATCTGTCCCCTAATCGCTGTCGGGATTGATTTACGTATTCGCTGACGACAGGATCTTTAATAACCAATGACTTTCGTTTCATTTTTTCACCACCACTGTTTTTTATGTATTTTGAATCTTTCTAACCTGAATTATTCATGAACTTGCTCAGCATTAGAGTCAACATTCAGATTTTCAATTAGCTAAAAACTAAGCTATTTTGAAACTCAGTTTTTGTACGTTCATTCTAAAAAGAGCACCATTCAGGTTAGCCAGCCTCTTTAAAAATACTATGAATAATGCAGGCTAAATATCCTTTTCATGGAGTCCCGGCTGTTTTCTAAAACTTCTTTCCTGGTTTTTCCCTGCGAAATGAAGCCTTTGTTTTGGGGAGTGTTTCGCCTTTATGCGAAACACGGGCAGCGCATGAAGGCGCTGCACTCCACGCTTAAAAATCATCAATGTCATCGTAATAGTGAATCGCTTGCGGTTTATACAGCAAAAAATTTTTCCGCAGCTCAGCTTCTTCCTGACTTATCCGGATTGAAAAACTTGAAAATGGATAATCTTTCAAATTTTCAACATAACCATGTTTCACCGGATTGTACAGAATATAATTTGCGGTTTCGAAAAAGTGCCATTCGTCTCGAAGGCAGCGATCCCAATATTGATACCAAAACGGTTTCACTGCCAAATTGAGTTTCTTTTTGATGTGAAAGGCGCTGGTTTTATGGAGAACATTGATCAAACGCGGCATGTCTTCACTTTTATGTACCTTCGCCAAAAAATGATAATGGTTTTCTAAGACCACCCACTCCAATAATTCCCATTTGAATTTTTCAATGAATTGAAACAGGCAGTTGATAAAAATATCTTTGGTTTGCGCTGTGCAAAGCAAACGCTTTTTTTGGTAAACCGCTCCCGTGAAAAAATAATAAAAATCGTCACTGAACCAGTGAGCCGGTGCGTGTCGATATTTTTTGATTATCAGTCCCATAGTATTCCCGCTATCATGGAGTGTTTCGCCTTTATGCGAAACACATTTTACATTCACAGCGCTTGAAGGCGCCGTACATTTTCAATGGAGGGTTTCGCCTTCATGCGAAACACGGGCGGCGCATGAAGGCGCCGCACTCCATTTTACTAAATTACCAGATCATTCATTTTAGTAACGATGGTCTCTTTCTCGGCCATAATTTTATTCCTCAAGAAAAAGCTGGGGGCTCCGCCCCCAGACCCCCGCGAAAGCTCCCTTCTTTATTTTTCTTCTATCCTATCCTGTTATTTCTTTTCTCCAAAGTGTAAAAGAGTAAAAGAGCTAAAGTATATATCCTATTGCGGTGAACCCTGGACGACACGAAACCCGATGCTGCTGTACCTGAACGACGGAATGTACCAGATGCGATAGGAAGCACGGCAGAAGTATGCATAGTAGTTCCACGAACCGCCGCGCAACACACGGGCTTCTCCAGATGAGGGTCCCCTCGGATTAGTTGACACGCTGTTTTGGTAATAATTCGCATCATACCAATCGCTGCACCACTCCCAGACATTGCCGTGCATATCGTACAGGCCCCAGGCATTAGGCGTGTAACTGCCCACCTGCGTTGTTTTTTCAAGATATTTACCTTTAGGAAATTTTTTATAGGGATAATTGCCATCGTAATTCGCCTGATCCGTAGTCAAATTCTCGCCGGTGTTAAATGGCGTTGTTGTGCCGGCGCGACAGGCGTATTCCCACTCCGCCTCAGTCGGTAAACGACCGCCAGTCCATTTACAGAAAATGTAGGCATCGAACCAGGTTACTTCAACCACCGGTTGATTGGCATCTTTAAAAAATTTTCCATACTCCTTTCGCCATTGTTCTTTGTGGCCCGGGTCGAACCGCTGATACTGTCCCACTGTTACCGGGAATTGGCCCAACCGAAACGAAGCGACCGTTACCCGATGAATCGGTTTTTCGTCGTCATCTTCATTACTACCCATCTTAAATTCACCGGCTTCAATTTCAACCTGTTGCCAAAATTTATCTTTTTCCAACTCGGCCAGGTTATATTTGCGGTCGTTGGGCCAGTGGTTGAACATGGTCTGGCTGAGTTGCATAGCTTCATCCGAACCAATGGCGCGTAACAGTTCATCACAATGATATAATACCTCAGTATCAGTTTCCGGCACACGGAACAAAAAGGTCACAAAGTCCAACGCATTTTGGATTTCCTTTTGGTCGGCCGGTGGTTTTGGCAGCCGCTCGCGCACACTCTGTACCAGTTTAATCCGCTGCTCCCGGTCAATCTGCGCCCAACGCTTATGGATAACCGCGTGATCGACAGCATCCGGGTTGGCATCCAGATAACAGCGGGCGCCGAGCGTCGCATCAGTATCGAATACCAGCTTCAGAAATTCAGTGGGTTGCTGCAACAAACCGGTTGCCAGCCGGAAAATCTCGCTCCATTGGGAGTCGCTGTTATGTTTTTTAAAGAAAGCCACCAGCCGGGTCGTTCCATCGATTTCGGCTACCAGCGCCCGGGCGACAAAATATTCAAACAAAGTGCGATGAGCAAAAGCATAATGCCGGTAGGAAAATTTCCGCAGCAGACCGCTGTTCTGTTCGATTTCAGTTAAGATGGTTTTGGAATCACACGCGAGCTGGAGCCGATTGACTATTGTCCCGACCGCTTTAAAAACTTCCCCGATTGGCAATAGCGCCAACGGCTCTTTTTCATAAAAATGCAGGGCTAATTCCATCAACAGGTCTTCTTTAATAGTGCGATCATAGCGATTCCGGTCGAGCAGCTTCCGCTCTTTATCCCAGAGTTCCAGCAACGTCATCACGCAGAGATTGTACAAATCGACCCGCCGTTCCGGCAATTGTTTGCCCTGCTCAAAAATCAGTGCGATCAGCGATAATAAAAACGGATTGTAAGCCAGTTCCAGCAAACCCGGCTGTGAAACGATTTGACGATACAAGGCATCGCCATCGGACTCCCGGCTAATAGCTTTAAACCAGCCGTGGATAAAATGATCGATCAGCGAATGGGATAGTGGCAACACTTCGAGGACTGTTGCCGGCAACGAATGCTCAAATCCAATCACCCGGGATGTCACGATAAGCGGATGCGCCGGAAAGCGGTTCATAAGGCCTACAAACGTTCTGATGACCTGTCGTCGCGATTCAGTGGGCACTTCATCCAGACCATCGATCAACAGCAATGCCCGACCGGCCATCACCTGTGTCTCAATATTCTCGGCGACCGACAGGGGCAAGGCATAGGCGCGTACGACGTCCCACACATAATCGCGCAGCGATTTATCGGCGTTGCCATGAATCCCCAACGGAATATAAACCGGTAATTGTTCCGGCTCCTGATTCTGATGAAGACGTTCCAGATTTCGGCAAGCCTGATCATAGGCCAAATGCCGTAACGAAGTCGTCTTGCCACAACCGGGATCGCCAATGATCACGACCTGGGTAAAACGCTGCAACGCTTCATGAATATCCAGATCATGAATGGCAGCCGACTTATCCTCCCTGCCCACTGACGCACATTGCTTCTCCGGCAGTTCGGCCAAGGCCGTTTCCAATTCCCGGCTGCGAAACCGTTGCGACAGTTGCAGCCGCAAATAGAGCGTGTTCATTACCACTTTACGATTCTGGGCTAAAATCCACAGCCAACGGTGTTCATCGCGTACTGCTTCCAGGTACATGCGCAGCAGACCGTAAGGGGATTCGATGACATCGTCAGGAATATTGATGAGCCCCTGGTTGTGAATATCGGCAATCACCAGGGTCGCCAGTTCATCCGGATTATGAAAAAATGATATGGTGTGCTTATTTTTTAATTCATCTTTCAGGGCAATGAGTTTATCACGCTCCGGCGATGGATCCTTTTCGGTATTTTTTTTAGGTGTATCATCCTCAGCAGTGGCCGTAAAGTAAATGAGCGGTGGTTTGTGTAAATTGATTGCCTGGCGATACTCCAGCTCTGTCAACGACTGCGCCTGACCGGGAGGAATAAAACCGTAGCGATGAGCAAATATGCCGACGTAAATATCCGAGTCCGCGACCTTTTTCATGCAGATGTCGTACGGTGTATCCGGGCTACTGCTAAAAAATTCCATTGCTACGGGAATGGTTTCATTCAGCCGCATTATTGCCTTTTCCACAGCCTGCCGCTCGGCAATTAAATCTTCATAGGTACTGCTGATGAATACTTTGATAGTTCGGGACATAAAATTCATTCTCCTCTGTGGCGACGTGCGTTCAGCTATATAATTCCAAAGCATAAAAGACTAAAAGAGCTAAAGTATATATCCTATTGCGGTGAACCCTGGACGACGCGAAACCCGCGGTTGTAGTTCCCGGTAGCCGGATTATCCCACCAGCGATTTGCAGCCCGGCAGTCGTCTGCTTTGTAATACCATGAACCACCGCGCGACACACGGGCCTGTCCATATGAAGGTCCGTTTGGATTAGTTGACACTCTGTTTTGATAATAATTCGCATCGTACCAATCGCTGCAACACTCCCAGACATTGCCTGACATGTCGTACAAACCCAGCGCGTTGGGCGCAAAACTCGCCACTGGCGTTGGCTCTTGGCGATAAACACCAGTTATCGAATATGGATACTTATAGTTTGCTTGAAAATTTATCTCGGCAGCGATAGCCACTTGCTTGCCGTTGCCAAAGCGCACCTTTTTCCCTCCTTCGCGCGCCGCGTATTCCCACTCCGCCTCGGTTGGCAAGCGACAGCCCGCCCATTCGCAATAGGCAACTGCATCATGCCAGTTCACATTTTCTATTGGATGGTTGTCTTGCCAGCCATAACCTGGCGGATCAGGCATACTGCGGTTGGTGGCAGTGCAGAAGGCGCGGTACTGCGCCACGGTGACTTCGGTTTTGCTCATGTAAAAATCGGACACAGTTACAGAATGCACTGGCAATTCGTCGCTATTTCCTTCGCCAAAGGTATCGCCCATGTCAAAGGTGCCGCCGGGGACAAAGACCCATTCAATGCCAGCGGCAGTGGTGGCTGGCTTGCTGGGTTTCGCCTTTGGCGGCTGGAAGTTGCTCCAGTAATACTTTCTGCCGTTGGCTTTGCTGCGCAGATCTTCGTCCTCCTGGCTGTAAGGGTTATCTTCAGTATAGCTGGTTAGAAACTCCTGCCACATTTGCGTCTTGGAATTGGCAGCCAGATTGACGTCGCTGTCCAACCGTTGCGCTTTTTGGTAACTGCTGGTCATTTCGGTTTGCCATTGCTGCCATTGGGCTTTTACGGCAGCGAGCCGGCTGGCTTCAGTTTCGTAGCGGCTCAGGTCCAGTTTTTTATCGGCAGGCGCAGCAATGTCGGGCAGAGGCGGCTGATAACCGCCGGGCCGGACAAAGTAAAAATCTTCGACAATGGACGTCGATTCCCAGGGCATCTGTTTATGGTTGCTCTTCCGGATCACCGCAGCTCGCACCTGCTTGAAGACGTCCTCAATTTTCAAGCCGGGCTGCTGCATGGCGCCGATCAACTCCTGTGTGTACAAGCCATTGGTTCCTGAACCATCGGAGGCAACCTGTCCCGGCGCAGTGGCGTAAGCGATGAAGCTGCCGCTGGGGGCGGACATTTGCGCCAGCCCGCGCACCGCAGAGCGAAAGGAGCGGGCAAAGGGATTATCGCGGCAGGCGTCTAAAATGACAATGTTGAGCCGGTTGCCCGCCGCCTCCATCTCCGCCAGCACCCGACCGGCATGGAGCGCCTCGAATTCCACGTCCTGCTCTTTGTCAATGTGCGCGCCGACGGGGATCAAATAATTGCGGTCCTGCACCTGCACGCCGTGGCCGGCAAAATAAAATAAACCCACGCCGCCGTTTTTGATCTTTTTGCCGAACGCCAGAATCTGTTCCGTCATCTGGCGCAGGGTGAGGTTTTCTCCGCTCATCACATCGAAGCCCAGTTGCCGCAGAGTTGTTGCCATAGCGCGGGCGTCGTTCACCGGATTTCGCAGCGGCGAATCGGCATAGCCGCCATTCCCAATGACCAGGGCAAAACGCTTCTCCTCTGCCGCATTGCCAGCCGTAACGCTTTTGATGCCGCGTTGGGTTTGGGCAGTGGCCACACTCAGGATCAGCGCTATTAAGAAAAAAGCTAACGACCATTTTCTCATGGAATCAGTCTCCCCTGATTTGTAATTTTAATAACATCACCTTACAGTGTCTGTCTGATAACTGCTAATAATGACATCACCCCAAGCCTCTCCTAAAAGGAGGCAGAACAGATGTTCCGGGGTTGTATTAAAAGCTAACTTGTAGTGACGAATTTATTCGTCGAAAACCGCATATTGTATAGAGCGAATAAATTCGCTATTGCAAACTGGACTAAATACATGACAATGAGACTTTTGCTACAGCCCCGATTAAGGGATGAAGTCTAACGGAATAAAGTTTGAAAAAATCAACCCCCTTGTAAATTTAGCTGTTTTCGGAAATCCGCTCATTCGTGTCAATGGAGTTCCTGTTGCATTATGGCAAATGGGTGAAGCTCAGTTTCCGCACCACAGCGCCTTTACCGGTCACCACTTCGGTCACTTTTTCCACCTGCTGGCCATCGCTCAATGAAAAACCGGCTTTTCTACCTTCGGTGATGCGGCCGATCCCTCTGGTGTGAATGGTTCTTTCCAGGGTGGCAGCACATAACGAATCAGCGCCGGCTTGTTCCATTTTCTCCAGCAGCCAATCGATGTCAGGCATAGGGTGAGCTGAAGCGATCAGGTAAATAGTCTCGACGCCGGTTGCCGTATCCAATTCATAAAACAGGTTTTTCCCTGGCGCACGGACGTCGGCGCGTTTCCTGACAAAATTGTTCATGCCCATGATTTCACTGGGGAATAACAGCGTCGCTTTGCCTTGAGAGTCATAGAACAGCAGATAGAGGTAGCAATCATCATTGGGCTGAAGGTGAACTTGAAATTTGTCGAAGCTTTTCAGCTGGCCGCCATCTTTCACCAGTACTTCGCCCCAACTGCCATCGGCTAATTTTCGTTCAGCTACAACGGCGAATTCTACAGACAAGGCTGTTTGCTGAGGTTGTGCCTCTGCCTTCCTGGCGGCAATCAGCTTATCCATATCTGCGCATTTAACTTCGGCCTCGATCTGCACGTGATAGCGCGGCGGCTCTGATTCCAGCCGGTCGATTACTACTTTCTTGTTCATGAGATAGCCAGCAGCCAATGTTTTGACTTCGTCTTTGACCAGCATATTCATGTTGACTTTGCTGTAGGATTCCAAATAGACGCCGGTGCCCTGCTCGATGGCATTACGCTCGGCATCTTTCATGGCGCGCTCTTTGGCTTGTTTCATGGTGTCTTCTTCACCCAGATAGCTGTAGCCGTCAGCCGTCACTTTTACGATGTTCGATGGCAATTGTACCCAGGCGGATAAAGAGAAAATGAGCCAGATAACAGGAAAAACCATCAACGACTTTTGCATAAGTAGCCTCCTTTGACGACAGAGTTTTTTTTTTATTTGTGGCAGAGTATAAGCGTTTCGGTTTTTTAATTTTCCTGTCACAAAGTACAAAAAATTCAATTAATTGTCAAGAAATTATTAGATTTCTGTCAAGGAAAAATCTAACGACTGGACTTCCGGATTCAATATATTTGCTTAGCGCTTATTATTACTCGTGTGTGGTTGTCTGTGAAGTGAACAAATTACAAAGTCTCTCCATTTTAATGGACTGAAGTTTAATTGCTAATAACTCTCATTTCGATGCGCCACTGGCGCATAGTATTATCGCATCATCCGGCAATTTATAAATACAAAAGCCCCACATCCGAAGACGTGAGGCTTTTATAATTATTCCCGGCAATGACCTGCTCTCCCATCCCGCGGCTGCGGGACAGTATTTTCACAGCATCCGGCTATTCATAAATACAAAAGCCCCACATCCGAAGACGTGAGGCTTTTATAATTATTCCCGGCAATGACCTACTCTCCCA
>JBMOPW010000045.1:0-72105 GCA_049322915.1 Candidatus Zhuqueibacterota bacterium | reverse complement strand
CTCTCCCATCCCGCGGCTGCGGGACAGTATTTTCACAGCATCCGGCTATTCATAAATACAAAAGCCCCACATCCGAAGACGTGAGGCTTTTATAATTATTCCCGGCAATGACCTACTCTCCCACCCCGTTACCAGGGCAGTACCATCGGCGTGGGTGGGCTTAACTTCTCTGTTCGGAATGGGAAGAGGTGTTTCCCCACCGCTATAGTCACCGGAATTTTATTTCAATTTAAGTTACACGAGTCTTGTGAAGGCTACTTAAGCCACTAACCATCTGCTGCCACAGAGGCGGTAAGTAAGCCTCACGGCTTATTAGTACCACTCGGCTTAATACATTACTGTACTTACACCTGTGGCCTATTTCCTTGTAATCTCCAAGGAGCCTTTAGTCCCGAAAATTCGGGAGGGATATCTCATCTTGAGGTGGGCTTCGCACTTAGATGCTTTCAGCGCTTTTCCCTTCCGAACATAGCTACCCAGCCATACCGCTGGAGCGATAACTGGTGCACTAGAGGTTCGTCCACTCGGGTCCTCTCGTACTACGAGCAGCTCCTCTCAAATATCCTACGCCCACGACAGATAGGGACCGAACTGTCTCACGACGTTCTAAACCCAGCTCACGTACCGCTTTAATTGGCGAACAGCCAAACCCTTGGGACCTTCTCCAGCCCCAGGATGCGATGAGCCGACATCGAGGTGCCAAACCGGGCCGTCGATGTGAACTCTTGGGCCCGATCAGCCTGTTATCCCCGGAGTACCTTTTATCCGTTGATCGACGGCAATTCCATTCTCTACCGCCGGGTCACTAAGCCCTGCTTTCGCACCTGCTCGACATGTATGTCTCGCAGTTAAGCTCCCTTGTGCCTTTACGCTCTACGCACGATTACCGACCGTGCTGAGGGAACCTTTGGGCGCCTCCGTTACTCTTTAGGAGGCGACCGCCCCAGTCAAACTACCCACCTAGCATGGTCCTCGAACCGGATATACGGTTCTGAGTTAGGATTCCAATAGAACAAGGGTGGTATTTCAAGGTTGACTCCATGAAGACTGGCGTCCCCATATCAACGTCTCCCACCTATCCTACACATGCAATACCAAAACCCAATGCTAAGCTATAGTGAAGGTTCACGGGGTCTTTCCGTCCCGTCGCGGGTAACCGGCATCTTCACCGGTACTACAATTTCGCCGAGTCTCTGGTTGAGACAGTGCCCAAGTCGTTACACCATTCGTGCAGGTCGGAACTTACCCGACAAGGAATTTCGCTACCTTAGGACCGTTATAGTTACGGCCGCCGTTTACTGGGGCTTCGGTTCAGTGCTTCTCTAATGCAAGCAAAAGATGACACGTTCCCTTAACCTTCCAGCACCGGGCAGGTGTCAGTCCCAATACATCGTCTTACGACTTAGCAGAGACCTGTGTTTTTAGTAAACAGTCGCCCAGGCCTTTTCGCTGCGGCCCCTTTCTGCTCCTCCAGCGAGTGGATTCACATACTCAGGGCGCTCCTTCTTCCGAAGTTACGGAGCAATTTTGCCTAGTTCCTTAACCAGAGTTATCTCGAGCACCTTAGGATTCTCACCCCATCTACCTGTGTCGGTTTGCGGTACGGTCACCTGTAAATCTAACATAGAGGCTTTTCTCGGCAGCCTGCTTACAGTCAGTTAGTGGGCTAGGCCCTCCCATTCGTGTCTCGGAGTAGTGGTCGAACGGATTTTCCTGTTCAACCCTCCTACGCACTTAGACCGGCAATCCAGTGTCCGGCTGACTTTTCACTTCTGCGTCACCCCATAGCTCAAACAATTTACAGATGGTACAGGAATATTAGTCCTGTTTTCCATCGCCTACGCCTTTCGGCCTCGGCTTAGGGTCCGACTAACCCTGAGCAGATTAACTTTACTCAGGAAACCTTAGACTTTCGGTGTCTCGGTTTCTCACCGAGATTATCGCTACTTATTCTGGCATATTCATTTCCATTTCCTCCAGCATTCCTCACGGAACACCTTCGCAGATTCATGGAACGCTCCCCTACCATCCCGAAATTCGGGATCCGTAGTTTCGGTGATGAGCTTGAGTCCCGATTATTATCGGCGCACGTCCACTTGACCAGTGAGCAGTTACGCACTCTTTAAATGGTGGCTGCTTCTAAGCCAACATCCTGGTTGTCTGGGCAATCGCACACCCTTTATCACTTAGCTCATACTTGGGGACCTTAACTGTCGGTCAGGGTTCTTTCCCTCTCGGCTATGAAGCTTATCCCACACAGCCTGACTCCCGTAGAACGAGTGTACGGCATTCGGAGTTTGTCTGGGGTTGGTACCCTTGTAAGGGCCCTAGCCCAATCAGTGCTCTACCTCCGTCACTCTATAGTACGAGGCTAGCCCTAAAGCTATTTCGGGGAGAACGAGCTATCTCCAAGTTTGATTGGCCTTTCACCCCTATCCACAGTTCATCCCCCAGATTTTCAACTCTGGTGGGTTCGGACCTTCACGATCTTTTACGACCGCTTCATCCTGACCATGGATAGATCACTTGGTTTCGCGTCTACCGCATGTTACTTAACGCCCTGTTAAGACTTGCTTTCGCTTCGGCTACTCCGCAAAACGGATTAACCTTGCAACATACGAGTAACTCGCCAGATCATTATGCAAAAGGCACGCTGTCATCCCGCAAACGCGGGACTCCAACTGTTTGTAAGCATATGGTTTCAGGTACTATTTCACTCCGGTTCCCCGGTTCTTTTCACCTTTCCCTCACGGTACTAGTTCACTATCGGTCACAAGAGAGTATTTAGTCTTAGGTAATGGTCCACCTAGATTCTCACGGGATTCCACGTGTCCCGCAATACTTGGGAATTCGATCAAGGAAGCCGTTACGCTTTTCGCTTACGGGGCTATCACCCTTTTTAGCTGATCTTTCCAGAATCATTCGACTAAGCCAACGGTTTATAACTTCCTGGTAGTCCTGCATTTCCACCAGACCAAATCCCACAACCCTCTCTTTACAACGCATGCAGACTTTAACATAAAGAGAGTTTAGACTGTTCCCTTTTCGCTCGCCGCTACTCAGAGAATCGCTATTGCTTTCTTTTCCAAAGGGTACTTAGATGTTTCAGTTCCCCTCGTTAGCTCCTTCCTGCCTATATATTCAGCAGGAGGTGACTACCCATTACGGTAGTCGGGTTACCCCATTCGGATATCCTCGGGTCTCAGGTTGTTTGCACCTACCCGGGGCTTAACGCAGCTTACCACGTCCTTCATCGCCTTCTTGTGCCAAGGCATCCACCATATGCCCTTAGTAGCTTACCAAAAGCCTCTAATGGACAGCAGATGGTTAGAGGCTCATAATATTGTAGCCTTTAATCATATCTACTTATCCTAAAATTAGGCTCGTTTAAATTAAATTGTCAAAGAACACTCTATATTCATTTTCATTCATTGTGGAGCTGATCGGGGTCGAACCGACGACCTCCGCCTTGCAAGGGCGGCGCTCTCCCAACTGAGCTACAGCCCCTTAGGAAAACAGGTACTCGTCAACTCCGATGTTTTGCGCCCAGAACGAATGAGCCTTCGTGGGCCTAACTGGAATCGAACCAGTGACCTCACGCTTATCAGGCGTGCGCTCTAACCGAGACTGAGCTATAGGCCCGGCATGTATTTAGTACCATAAATACAGGCCTCAAAATGTCGACCGTTGAACTAACGTTCGTCATTGGCCTATAATTTTGCTACTTTAGACGAAAAACCTCAGATCCCGATAGACCCAGAAGCTGAGGTGATCAAATAGTAAAAAGCGTGCATGCTCCAAATTGAGCAAGGCATTGTCATCTTCTTCAGTTTCTCAGAAGAAGCGACTCTCCATAGAAAGGAGGTGATCCAGCCGCACCTTCCGATACGGCTACCTTGTTACGACTTCGCCCCAGTCATCGATCTCACCTTAGACAGCTCCTTCCCCTAAAGGTTAGGCCACCGGCTTCGGGTGCTACCGACTTCCATGGCGTGACGGGCGGTGTGTACAAGGCCCGGGAACGTATTCACCGCGGCATGCTGATCCGCGATTACTAGCGATTCCGACTTCATGCAGTCGAGTTGCAGACTGCAATCCGAACTGAGACCGGTTTTAAGGGATTTGCTCCACCTCGCAGTATTGCTTCCCTCTGTACCGGCCATTGTAGCACGTGTGTAGCCCTGGACGTAAGGGCCATGAGGACTTGACGTCATCCCCACCTTCCTCCCCGTTATTCGGGGCAGTCTCCCTAGAGTGCCCAGCTTAACCTGATGGCAACTAAGGACAAGGGTTGCGCTCGTTGCGGGACTTAACCCAACACCTCACGGCACGAGCTGACGACAGCCATGCAGCACCTCTACAGCCGTCCCGAAGGAGGTTCGCCTTTCAGCGAATTTCGGCTGCACTTCAAGCCCAGGTAAGGTTCTTCGCGTTGCATCGAATTAAACCACATGCTCCACCGCTTGTGCGGGCCCCCGTCAATTCCTTTGAGTTTCAACCTTGCGATCGTACTCCCCAGGCGGGATACTTAATGCGTTAGCTCCGGCACTGCTCTGCATACGCAGACCAACACCTAGTATCCATCGTTTACAGCGTGGACTACCAGGGTATCTAATCCTGTTTGCTCCCCACGCTTTCGCGCCTCAGCGTCAGTTACGGGCCAGGAAGCCGCCTTCGCTACCGATGTTCTTCCTGATATCTACGCATTTCACCGCTACACCAGGAATTCCACTTCCCTCTACCGTACTCAAGAAAAACAGTTTCAAAGGCAGGCTACAGGTTAAGCCTATAGTTTTCACCTCTGACTTGTTTTTCCGCCTACGCGCTCTTTACGCCCAATGATTCCGGACAACGCTTGCCCCCCCCGTATTACCGCGGCTGCTGGCACGGAGTTAGCCGGGGCTTTCTTTGAAGGTACCGTCAAATTTTAACCCTATTCGAATTAAAATTGTTCTTCCCTTCTAACAGGACTTTACACTCCTTGGAGCTTCATCATCCACGCGGCGTTGCTGCGTCAGGCTTTCGCCCATTGCGCAATATTCCTCACTGCTGCCTCCCGTAGGAGTCTGGGCCGTATCTCAGTCCCAGTGTGGCCGTTCACCCTCTCAGGCCGGCTACCCATCGTTGCCTTGGTAGGCTTTTACCCTACCAACTAGCTAATGGGACGCAGGTCCATCCATAAGTATTACCCTAAGGCAACTTTGATTTTTTCATCATGCGATAAATAAATATTATCAGGTATTAGCTCCGCGTTAGCAAAGTTATCCCTGTCTTATGGGTAGGTTACCTACGTGTTACTCACCCGTTCGCCAGTTTACTCAGGATTCCGAAGATTCCTTTTCTCCTCGACTTGCATGTGTTAAGCACGCCGCCAGCGTTCGTCCTGAGCCAGGATCAAACTCTTCGTTGTAATTCTTTCAACTTACGAGAAATCCTTACTCAATTGACAAAGGCTCATGCACGCTTTACTATTTTTCAAAGAACTTTTTATCACTGCAAAATTAAATATACAAAAATTCTCTTTCAATGTCAAGCAATATTTTTTATTATTTTGTTTTTTTTCTTGGCTCGTTTTCTATTTGAGCAGCGTATAATATAACATTTTTTTTATTATTGTCAAGCTTTTTTTAAAATATTTTTACTTTGAATTACTGCCCTATGTCTTCTCTAAAATAGCAGCGTATAATTTAGCATTTTTTTTGTTATTGTCAAGCTTTTTTTATTTTTTTTTATAAGCATTCCTAAGACTATAATAATTATTGCTTAAGAAACGGTAATACGATGGTATTTCTTTTTTCCTGCTCTTAATAATATCGTCTCGTTTATCAAATTAGATAAATTAATAAGCAATTCTATTGACTCTACCCTTGCGTCGTTTAAGTAACAGCCACCTTGCTGAATCAGTCTTCTCGCATCGCTTTTAGAAGCCACAAGATTGACTTTTAGTAGTAGATCAACCACGTTGATTCCATTCTCTAATTCTATCTTTGAGAAGGCAGTTGTAGGTATTCCTGAAAGACCATACTGGCAATTGCCAAATGCTGAATTCGATGCTTCCTGAGCCTTGATAGCTTCGCGCTTTCCATGAGTTATTTGAGTAGCTTCAAATGCCAGCACCTTTTTCGCCTCTCTGATATCAGCGCCTTGCAGTGCTCCCAATCTTTCGACTTCGTCCATTGGCAGTAAAGTAAAAAATGCAAGAAATCGCTTCACATCCCGATCATCCACATTAATCCAATACTGATAGAATTCAAATGGCGATGTTTTATCTCCATCGAGCCAGATGGCCCCTTTCACCGTCTTTCCCATTTTTTGACCAGTGGCAGTTTGCAATAGTGGAAATGTTATTCCATACGCCTGACCACCTTCAACGCGACGAATCAGATCAATTCCGGCGACGATGTTGCCCCATTGGTCATCACCACCCATCTGAAGCTTGCAGGCATGCTGCTTATAAAGCATCAAAAAATCATAAGCTTGGAGGAGTTGGTAATTAAATTCCAGGAAGGATAATCCCGTCTCAAGTCGTATTTTATATGCTTCCGCAGTCAACATACGGTTCACACTGAAATGCCTTCCAATATCTCTCAAAAAATCAATATAATTCAAACCGATGAGCCAGTCGACGTTGTTCACTGCGACAGCTTTTCCCTCATCAAAATGAAGATAGCGGTTGAGCTGCTTTTTGAACATCTCACCGTGAATGTTGATCTGATCCCGATAAAGCATCTTACGCATTTCCGTCTTGCCGCTGGGATCCCCAACCATTGCAGTCCCGCCACCGAGTACCACAATCGGTAAGTGACCATGTTGCTGCATGTGCATCAACGACATAATTGGTATTAAACTTCCGATATGTAAGCTGTCAGCAGTTGGGTCAAAGCCTATATACACAGCGACTTTTTCACCAGCGAGTATACCAGGCAAATTTTCTTCATCGGTTATTTGCTGGACAAATCCACGCTCCTTCAAAACATCAAGCACACTTTTAGCTTCCAATTCACACTCCACAAATTATTATTTAATTCGGAATTTTCCTTTTTGTTTAAATTCACGTTCAACCATGCGCTGTTCATCCCGTCTGGCAATATCATCTCTGCGATCCACTGTGGATTTTCCACGGGCTAAACCCAATTCAACTTTTGCGCGACCATTTTTGAAATATATTCGGAGTGGAACTAACGTCATCCCTTTCTCTACAACCTTCCCGGTGAGACGCTTAATTTCCTGTCTATGTACCAGCAATTTCCTCGATCGTTCAGGCTCATGATTGAATATATTCCCCTGCTCGTATGGGCTGATATGCATTTTGTGCAAAATCAACTCACTATCAATAATAGTTGCATAGCTATCTTTGATATTTCCTTTTCCTGAACGAAGCGACTTCACTTCTGTGCCGACTAATACGATGCCGGCTTCAATCACTTCGATGATTTCATAAAGGAATCGCGCTTTCTTATTTGTGATAACAGTTTTTTCTGCCATAGCAAAAATAATATCGTCACTTTACTGATGAGTTATGTTTCAACAGGCTTTACTATAAATTCTAAGCCCAGGTTTACAATAAGTCTAACGGAACGGTCCTTCTATTATGAAGATAATTCTTTAATTTTATTATAAAAAAATACTGGCAAAAATAAGGTATTTTTAGACAAAAGTCAAGAGCAAAACAAATTGCTTGACTTTTTTTATTTTTATTGTTACATTAGCACTTCAAAAAAACGCCGAAGTGGTGAAACTGGCAGACGCGCACGGTTCAGGGCCGTGTGGGCATGCGCCCGTGTGGGTTCAAATCCCACCTTCGGCACAAAAAAAGGCAGAACTCATCTGCCTTTTTTTATTCCACATCAGCTATCCACACCAAACTATTCAATAGCTACCCGCCATTTTGTAACGCCGGGAACAATTTCGGAATCCCCGCGATTCGTGTAAAAATAGCCCTCTTGATCCACATGCTCTATAATTCCAAGATTCAACCAATCCCAGGCATAGCTTTTCAGGAATTTACCACTATCATCGAAGATATCAACTACGGTTTCAAAATCGCGACCGCCAATTGTCTTATCTTTAAAATCTTTTCCCCTGTCCTGAATAAAAACAGCTAATCGGCCAGAAGGCAATGGGAAAGCTTTCCAAATTCTGCTTCGTGCTAATACTGATTTCACCTTACTACCTTCCCCTGTACTTGCCTTAAAAATTGTTTCGATAATTTCTGGCTTTGTGAAAATATCACTTTTCCTATCAACAACCTTTATTAGTTTTTGATTCAGATAAAAATGCAGTATATATGAAGAATTGAATTCGACCAGTAAAACTCCATCCTTCAGGAATGTGAAACCGTTAGAGTCGTAGTATGGTTTCCCATAACCATCCTTTTCTAGCAACAACAGCGGCTCGCCGAACTGCCTGACAGTCTTTCCTTTTAAATTATATCCTGTAACAATTGGAGGGGCGTTATTTTCTTTGTTTTCTCCAAACATGCTCAGCAGCACATTTCCATCAGGATCAATTTCCAAATTTGCACCAGCAAAACGTTCATACCGAAAACTGTGATCAAACTTGCCGTTGGATTTAAAGATGGAAACCCGATAATTCAAATCATCCTGGACATATATACGGCCATCGGGTCCGACGCGTACTGCCATTGGCCGCATCAGGTCTCCCGGGCCCTGGCCTTGGCGCCCGATTGTCCGTATATATTCTCCTGATTTATTATACACCTGAATGCGGTGCTCCTGGGAATCGCAGACGTAAATGGTTCCTGCCGAATCGGTCGTGATGTCCTGCACCCACGAAAACAGGTAGTCATCGTCCGCGTTCAAACTTCCCACAGAAAATATTTGTTCGAGCGTCAGTTTTTTGGATGGATCATTATCCCACATGCCCTGTATGGGATTGTGGACACAGGTGATGCCGTCTTTGAATTCAACGCTGCCTTTCCACGCGTTTTGGGCGAAAATCAAGGTGGCGAATATGAGAAAAAAGCTGACTGCAATTTTGTTCATTTCACCTCTCGATTTTAGATTGGAATTATGAATGCGTAATGGTTAATTTTTCTCCAAAGCCTTCTCGCGTGCGAATGCTTCTTCGGCCTCTCGTTTCGCTCCGATATACAAATAGGCTACCCCAAGGTGATTCCACACATCGGCATTGCCAGGATCCATTTGCGCCGATTTTTTCAGAAAATAAACCGAGTCCGTGAAATGAGATGTCGCGCGCTCCACCAAAATAGAATCAGTCTGGACATCCACACATGAGGCCAACGAGTCGTTTTCGCTCATTTGCTGCAATGCTATTTCGCCGAGATTGAGGCTGGAAATTCCCAGTAGGTAGCTGGTTTGGACATCGGTTGAATCCAACTCCCACACTTTATTTAGCACCGCCACTGCGTTTTCATAGTGCTCATTCAAAAAGTGCAACCGTCCTAAATTGTACAACAATTCCGAATCGTTCGGTAAATATACGATTGCTTTTTCATACGATGAAATGGCCTGTTCGATATCGCCCAGGCAATCATGAGCAATCGCTTTTTGAGCCAATGCTTCTGAATTTTTTGGCTCTATCTTCAATAACTGATCCATAATATCCAGGAGCTTATCATACTTTTTTCCCCGGGAGTATAACGATGCAATGTAAAACGCCAGATCCACATTCTCTTTGTTATTTTTAAAGGCAATCTCATAATGCTTCAGGGATGCTTCAAAATTATCATTTTCCTCCTCGATAATTGCCAGGTTGATATACGCTTCCGGACGAGTGGAATCAATGAGTGTGCAATTCCAAAAGGCAATTTCAGCATTGGCCATCATTTTCGAGGATATCAATTCCAGGCCAATGTCAAAATACTGTTGCCAAAAATCATCTCGAAAACCCATTATTCTATCCGCAAATTTTTGGCTGTCGATTTTGGAACTGGCGGACAATCGTGTCACTATGTCGAATTCGTCATTCATTCTGGAGAATTGCTTCAGATTGCCATAACAGACACCCATCAATAAATGAGCGTCCGCATTGGTCGAATCCTTTGCCAGGGCGATTTCCAACTGTTTCATTGCTTTATCCGTAGATCCAGGCTGCGACAGATAGATCAACGCAGAGGTGATCTCGACTTGTGCGCAGCCCAGGCTCAGGATGAACCACAAACCGACCAGGCCCATCAAAAAAAAGATGTTTCTTTTATGCATACCTTTTCTCCATGTGTCAATGTTGCTCCTTGAGGAACAGCAAATAAAGCAATCCAATCGCCAGGGTAAAACTATACATGACGATCAAAAATGCCCGAACCTGAACAGAGAAAAAAAGCTCGTAACTCAAACCAGCCAGAGAAATCAGTGAGTAAATAATTCCCCGAATACTGTTTTTATCAAATTTCTTTTTCATTTCAAAATTCATATACATTCCTTTGCTTGATTAATCAGACAGTGCCTTGTAAATATAAAATATTCAGATAAAAATAACAACTCTTTTCTTGTTTTTCCGGAATAAATTCTTTATATTGGCGCCATGCAAAAACAGAATCAATGGCTCTTCGGAATGGATCGTGGCGGCACCTTCACCGATGTTGTTGCGAAATCCCCCAGCGGAGAAATTATCACATGCAAACTTCTCTCTGAAAATCCCGGGGAATATGACGATGCTGCCATTCATGCGCTCTACCTCCTTTTGAATCTCTCCCGGCAGGAATGCATTTCGAATCAGTCCATCGACTCCATTCGAATGGGCACGACTGTCGCTACAAACGCGCTGCTGGAACGAAAAGGCGTTCCAGTCTGCCTTGTGACAACCCGTGGATTCCGCGACATCCTTGCCATTGGATACCAATCGCGACCCAAATTATTCGAGTTGAACATCCGTAAGCCAGGCCTCCTGTACCAGCGCGTTATTGAAGTTGACGAGCGAACAGACTGTCGCGGCAATATCCTGACTCGCCCGGACGAGGCGGAAATTGAACGCCAACTGCGCGACGTCTTCGCTGAGGGCTACTCCTCGCTGGCCATTGTCTTTCTCAACTCATATCGAAATGATGCTAACGAAAAACAGGTTGCTCACGTTGCGCGGCAAATCGGTTTCGAACAAATTTCTGTCTCTTCGGAAACCATGCGCGTGCAGAAGATTGTCTGTCGCGGGGACACCGCCACCGTCGATGCCTACTTGAATCCAATCCTGCAAAAATATATCGGACACATTCGCCGGCACACCGGGACTATTCCATTAAAATTTATGAAGTCCAGCGGGGGCCTCATCGCCGCCGATTCCTTCACTGCGAAGGATGCAATTATTTCCGGCCCGGCCGGCGGCGTGATCGGGTACGCTCACATCGCTAAAACGCTCGGCATTGAAAAGGCCATCGGATTTGATATGGGCGGCACATCCACGGATGTCTCGCGCTTCGAAAATGGCCACGTCGAGAAAGTGTACGAGTCGGAAACGGCCGGCGTCCGCATTCAATCGCCGATGATTCATGTGATTACCGTGGCCGCAGGCGGCGGCTCGATCCTTCATTTTGATGGACTGAAACTGTCCGTTGGCCCGGATAGCGCCGGGGCATCGCCGGGCCCGGCATGTTATCGCAACGGCGGGCCACTGGCCATCACTGACGCCAATCTTCTGTTGGGCCGCATTATCCCTGAATTCTTTCCGGCGGTCTTCGGACCAGACCACAATTTGCCGCTGGATGGCGATATTGTCTTGACCAAATTTCGGGAATTCAGCCAGGATATTTTGAGAAAGATCGGCCTGGTCAATTCGCCGGAGCAGGTTGCCCTGGGCTTCATTCGCATCGCCAATGAGAATATGTGCAAGCCCATCAAAGAAATTTCCGTGGCGCGCGGCTTCAATATTCAGGAATACACGCTTGTCTGCTTCGGCGGCGCCGGCGCGCAACACGCCTGTTCCATCGCCCGGTCGCTCGGAATTAAATCCATCCTGCTCCACCCATTCGCCGGGGTGCTCTCCGCTTACGGCATGATTCTGGCCGACATCGTTCACGAGACGACCGCCTCTGTTCTTCTCACCTGTTCAGCCGGGAATATGGCCGCGCTGCTGCCGATGTTCGAAGCGATGGAACAACCGCTGCGCGACCAGGTTTGCGCTGAGGGAATTTCTTCCGACCAGATACACATCCGGCGCTATCTCGATATTCGACCGTTGGGAACGGACACCGCGGAGACCGTCCTGTTCGATTCCTACGAATCCTGCCTGGCGCGATTTTTTGAACAGTACGAGCGGCATTATGGTTTCCGAACAGATTCGGACCTGGAAATTGTGAACATCCGCAGCGAAGTCATTGGCGTTCAACCGAAGCCGGAAGAAGCGGAATCGGTCTGCATCCCTCGCGTGCTCACCGCACCCGATGCGGCCCAATTTCATAAAGTGTATTTTGAAGATGGTTGGAATCACCAGACCCCGGTGTTCATGCGCGATCAGCTAAAACCAGGGGACGAGCTGGCTGGGCCAGCAGTCATTGTGGAGCCCAATTCGACCATCCTTGTTGAGCCGGATTTCAAAGCGCGCGTCAATTCGCGGGGGCATATCCTCCTCGAACACGATGCCAGTTCGATGAAACAACGGCGCATCGGGATTCAGCGCGATCCGGTGATGCTGGAAATTTTCAATAATCTGTTCATGAGCATCGCCGAACAGATGGGGCGCGCGCTTCAACGAACTGCATTTTCAGTGAATATCAAAGAGCGCCTCGATTTCAGTTGCGCCTTGTTCGATCCCGGCGGTGGGCTGGTGGCCAATGCACCGCACATCCCGGTGCATCTGGGCGCCATGGGCGAATCCGTGGCGTTCATCATTGAGCAAAATAAAAACACCCTGGCGCCGGGCGATGTATTCGTCACAAACGATCCGTATCACGGCGGTTCGCATCTGCCGGACGTGACCGTTGTGACCCCGGTTTTTGATGAACTAAGGCAACTGATTTTTTGCGTGGCCAGTCGCGGGCACCATGCCGATATCGGCGGAATTACGCCCGGTTCCATGCCGCCATTTTCAACCTGCCTCGCAGAAGAGGGGGTGGTCATCACCAATTTCAAGCTGGTTGCCGGCGGCGTCTTTGATGAATCGGGCATTACGCGCGCGCTGTCAACCGGTCCATACCCGGCGCGGAATATAGCCGAGCGATTGTCCGATTTGCGGGCGCAAGTGGCGGCCAATGTCCGAGGTGTGCAGGAGTTGAAGAAATTGATCCGCGAATACGGGCTCGAGGTTGTTCAGGCGTACATGCAATATGTGCAGGACAATGCGGAAAAAGCCATGCGGAACGCCATCGCCCAATTGCCGGACGGAGTTCACCAGGCAACAGACTCTCTGGATGATGGCACGCAATTGCGCGTGGCGATTCACATCCACGGCAACGCCGCTGAAATCGATTTCACGGACACATCGCCGCAAACCTCCACCAATCTCAACGCGCCGCAGGCAGTGGTTCGATCCGCCATTCTCTATGTGTTCCGCACGCTCATCGAGGACAATGTGCCGCTCAATGCCGGTTGTTTCAAGCCGTTGAAAATTAACATTCCTCACGGCTCGGTGCTGAATCCCAGACCCGGCGCAGCCGTGGCCGGAGGCAATGTGGAAACATCCCAGCGAATTGTGGATGTGCTTTTTCTGGCGCTTCAAAAAGCAGCCGCCTCCCAGGGGACGATGAACAATTTCACGTTCGGCGAGCAGGGATTTGGCTATTACGAAACCATCGCCGGTGGGGCCGGCGCCGGCGCTCATTTCGATGGCGCGGATGCAGTGCACACGCACATGACCAATACGCGCATCACCGACCCGGAAGTGATGGAACACCGCTACCCTGAAATTTCCGTACAAAAATTCGCCATCCGTCCGAACAGCGGGGGCAAAGGCCATTATTGCGGCGGGAATGGCGTGGTGCGTCAGATTAAATTTCATGAATCCCGGCTCATTTCATTGCTCACCGAACGACGCAAGTTTGCGCCCTACGGACTGCATGGCGCTGAGAGCGGCGCGCCCGGCCGCAATGTGCTGCTGAAGCCGGATGGCCGGCAGGTCCCATTGGCCGGCAAGGTGCAGTTGCGCGGCCAGGCCGGCGATACCGTCTCCATCGAAACGCCGGGAGGAGGCGGCTATAACCTGACCGACGATGAATTAGCCATCATGCCCCCCGGCGAAATGCGGCGACTCATCCGATTGGAGCGCTGGCAGCAGCCGACCGCCGGTCTGTGCGCCGGGCACGCGCAGATGAATCTGCTGGTGCTGCCGAAACAGTACGCTGCCGACTTCGAACAGTTCTGCCGCCTCAATCCCAGGCCATGCCCGCTGCTGGAAAGGCTCGCTCCCGGCGACCCGCTGAGCCGCTTTTTAGCGCCCGGCGCGGACATCCGAACGGACATCCCGCAGTATCGAATTCATGCGAAGAGTTCCCGGCATCGCGATGTGTTGCATATCCGCGAATACTGGTCCGAGGACCTGGTCGCGTTCTTATTGGGATGCAGCTTCACCTTTGAAGCCGCGCTGATTCAGGCCGGCATCCCGGTTCGGCACGTGGAATTGCATAAAAATGTGCCCATGTACACGACGAATATTCGTTGCCAGTCCGCAGGACCGTTTCGCGGAAAAATGGTGGTGAGCATGCGCCCCATGACCATGAAACAGGCCAGACAGGCGTTTCACATCACAGCCAGTTACCCGTCGGTACACGGAACCCCGCTGTGCCGACAGCCGGAAAATTTTAAAACCCTGATCACCCGGCCCGGGGAACTGGGCATTAACGACATCCATCGACCCACGTTCGGGGATGCCGTGCCCATTGCCAGAGACGAAGTGCCGGTGTTCTGGGCGTGCGGCGTCACGTCGCAACTGGCAGCGGCCGGCGCCCGACTCGATTTTTTCATCAGTCATTCGCCGGGGCACATGTTCATCAGCGACAGGAAAAATGACGAATTAAGGAGCAGCTAAAGTTGCGGCGAATGGGATTCACTTTTCGGAGGCCATGAATGAAATCGATCTATTTCGATTTGAATATTCCCAAAATTCTTCTCACGCAGGTGATCGGCCGGCTCTGGAAAAACGTGTTTTACAGCCGTATATCGCCGGTCTCCTTCGGTGAATTGTCAGAAATCCCTTTGCCAGGATCCAAATGGGTGCGCATCAAAAATCGGTTGTCCGGGATTTGTGGCAGCGATCTCAGCCTGTTTTTTCTGGAAGCGAATCCCAAAATATCGCTGGCAGCGCTGCCCGGGCTTTCGCGGGTTTTTCTGGGACATGAAATCTGCGGTGAAGTGATCGAGGTGGGATCGCGCGTGACAGGGTTCAAAATTGGAGATCGCGTCATTTTTCAAAAGACAATGCCGAATTGTTTTCAGAAGGAAATCGAGCCGATATGCGCCCAGTGCGCCAAAGGGAATTATGCATTGTGCGAGAATCAATCCGAGGGGACGCTCCCGGAAAACATCGGCGGAGGCTGGAGTGAATTATTTCTGAGCCACGAGAGCAACATCCTGCCTGCGCCCGATTCACTGACCGACGACCAGGCCGTGCTCATCGAACCAGCCGCAGTCGCTGTGCGGGCGGTGCTGAAAAAGAAGCCGGCTGCCGGGGACTCTGTGCTGGTGATTGGCGCGGGCATCATCGGATTGCTGACGGTGAAGGTGATCAAGCTCGTGCAACCGGAGTGCCGCGTCACCGTTCTTGCGCGCCACCCCTACCAGATGGAGCTGGCGCAACGCGCTGGCGCGGATGTCATTCTTTCCGGAAAAAATCAGTACGAAAAAATCGCTGAAATCACCGGAGCAAAGCATTACGCCGGCATGTTCAACAACCACATGCTATTAGGCGGTTACGATGTGATATTTGATTGCGTGGGAAAAGGAGAATCGATACACCATGCAGCGCGCTGGTGCAAGGCCGGCGGAACCATCGTCCTGGTCGGCGTCGATTACAGCCCGTCCCGGTTTGACTACACCCCGATTGTATTTCAGGAAATTCAAATACTGGGCAGTTTCTGCCACGGTCAGGAGGATTTTTACGGCGAGAAAATTTCGACCTTCGATCTGGCAATGCGGTTTGTAACGGAGAAAAAGCTCAATCTCGACGGGCTCATCACCCATCGGTTCCGACTGGAAAATTACCGCGACGCGCTGCGCATTGTTACCGATAAAAAAAACTCATCCGTCGTAAAAGCAGTTTTCGAATTCAAATGACAACTTCATTGTCGTTGTCACTCAAAATTACGTCCAATCCGAGATCATTTCTATTTCATAATCCGAGGCATCGCATTCGCATACATGATCGAGCGCCTCGTTTTCATTGAGATTTATGCAACTGCACGCCAATAAGATCTTCAATATCCGACCTTCTATTCGAATGTTCGAGCCTGTTTCCACAGTGGCCAATTGGCCAGTCTCGATCATTTCCATTATTTCGCACCTGTTCACGTTCAGCAATCTCTGAGCCTCGCGCAATGTCAGCAATTCCGAATCCAGAATCGTCCTCATCAAGTCACCTCAGCTTCCACACCACGGTTCCCCGCCGCAGCCTGTAGAATCAAATCCGTTAATCGTATCAATATTAGGTAGTTTGGATGTTTTTCAATCCATTCGAAATGACCGATTGCAAACTTCGTTCCACAAAGATGGAAATCCGATGAAGTTATGGTAATGGCTCAGTCCCTTGAAAATGTGAAAATTACCGGACACTGTTAAATCGCAGGGAATTTATAGCAAAGCGGCAAGTGTATCAAAAGGAGGAAAATTTTTCCCAATTGACGAAGAATTGACCGCATCCGTCGCTGGCACAGGCAGGGGATAATTGGCTCCGACAGGGCTGTCAGCAAGAGCGCGGTGGGGGGAAAAGGGGTATGTTTTTCGCAGATACACACTGAGGCATCGGGTCGGTGGAACACGTCGAATCCGGGGCCGCTATTTCAGTTCCACAATCGTCGCGCCCCACCCTCCCATTTCAGGCCGGGCGTCGCCGAATCGCGCCACATGTGGATTTTCATTGAGGACCTGGTGCACGGTCCATTTCAGCTTGCTCCGCCCCTTGCCGTGAATGATGCGCAGCATCGTCAGCTTCAATTCCATTGCATTCCGGATGAACTCTGTCACGATCTCGTGAACCTGCTCAGGAAAAAATCCGTGCAGATCCAGCACATCCGTGACGATGATCGGCTCGGAAAAATACTCCTCCTCTGATTCCCCGGGTTCAGGCTGTTCCAGGTCATTTTCGGTCATTGTTTGGCGCTCTCCTTTTTTCGATCAGACCAGCACGGCGACGCTTTCTTCCAGCGACTTTTCTGTCACTGAAATCACAACTGGCAGCGCGTCTTTAACACTATCGATGTGGGTGATGATAAAAATCTGCCGGAACTGGGAATACAACTGCTGCAATGCGGTCAGGATCAATTCTTTGCGTTGTTCATCCTGGGAGCCGAAGATTTCATCGAGCACGATGAAATTAATTCGCGACCGGCCGGAGCGTTCGGCCACCACCTGGCTGATGGCAATGCGCAGGCAGAGATTTGCCAGATCCTGCTCTCCCCCGGAAAAACGCGCCAATGGGAAGCGACTGGCCTGGTCGTACAGGTACAGATTGTAATCCTCATCGAGTTCCAGAAACGAATAGCGGCCACTCGTCGTTACATGCAGCAGTTCCGACGCCCGGCTGGCGATGATGGGACGGATTCTGCCGGTCAATTCCTGCCTGAAATTGCCGAAATGGTGATCCAATGCCTTGAGGTAAACGATCTCCTCGTCGATCTGTTTGATCTCTTCCTGCAGCTTCTGGATTGTATTCAGCTCATTGGAAACATGGTCTTTATCTTTGGAAATTTTGATGATCTCCTGCTCCGCTTTATGAATATCATCCTTCACAAGTTCCACTTCATTCTGTTTCTTTTCCAGCCGCTGCTTCACCATTTGAAAGGCGATTTCGTCAAATCCAAGCTCCTTTTTTCGCTCCAATTCCACTTGAATTTCAGCCGTCAGATCTTTCAGCGTCGATTCAATCTGATCGATCTCCTGCTGCACGTCCGGCAGGCGCTTCGCCTGCTCCTCACATTTCAGTAACTGGTCGCGGAGTTCGGTCATCTTTTTGAAATTCTTTTTAAATTCCTGATGGCGTTTCTCGTCGTAATCCACTTTGCCCAGCGCGGTGATTTCACCCTTGATTGTTTTGATACTCAGCCCGGTTTCAGTCACGCTCTCGTGGAGCTGTTTCCGCTGCTTCTCCCGTTCTTTGAATTGCTCCCGGGCCTGCAGCAGGCCATCGCGTTGCTTCTTCAAATTTTTCAACTCGCCATCCGCCCGGTCAATTTCTTCTTGCTTTTCATTTTCCTTCTGGTCGTACTGGACATATTGCTGGCGGAGCGTTTTCAATTCTGTTTCGAACTCGCTCAGCACCTGCCCGTAGTGATCCTTCAATGGCCGCGTGCAGACAGGACAGGGACTTTCCGGGCCGAGCTCGCTGATTCGGGTCTGTTTGGCCTTGATCTCCACGCCCTTCTCTTTGACATTGGTCTTCAGTCCCTGTAGCTGAGCCATTTCCTGGCGCAATCGCTCTCGTTGCTGCTCCAGTTGCAGGAGCCGTTCTTCCTCCTGCGTCGCCTTCGCGTCAATTCCGGTGAGCGCCTTCTGCTCTTCCTCCAACCGGGTCAGATTCACCTGCTCGCGCGTGAATCGCTGCGTCAGTCGCTGCAGCTCATCCTGCTTGCCCTTCATTTCGATGAAACGATTGCTCTCCCTGTCCAGCCGCTCTTTTTCTTTTTGAACCAGCTTGTAATCCACCAGTTGCGGCTGCAAGATTTTCAACTCCCTTTCCGCTTTTTGAATCACTTCAATCTGCTGCAGGTGTTTGTTCCTCTGCGACTCAAAATTGGATTTGCGCTCATTCCATTTTTCGATCCGCGCCTGTATCTGCTGATGCTGGTCCCTCAGCGCATTGAGCTTTTCAAATTCCGACTTGACAGCCTGATGCTCTTCCTGCGCACACGTCAACTGATGTTTCAGTTCTTTCTTGGATTTTTCCCGAGCCGTCAGTTCCAGTTTCAACTGCCGCTGCTGCTCCTTCAACTCCTGCTCATTCTTCAGGCTGGACTCGATGCCGCTTTTGCGCGCTTCTTTATTGGACCGATCCGTGCGCATCTCGTTTCTCGCCCGATCAACGGCCTCGATGTTTATCAGTCGGGCAATGCTCTTGCGCCGCTCCTCCGGCTGTAACGCGGAAAGCGCAGCCAGATCCCGTTGCCTGGCAAATACCGAGATGAAGAACGACCGATAATCGAGATTGAGCAAATTCTCCACGTACTCATTCACACCGCGCTCCTGCACCGCCTCCGGTTCTACCCCGGAATTCAGATAAATCGCCGCCTCGGTGGCAGCCGCCTTTCCCCGCATCTGGCGAAGGATTCGATATTCATGCTCCCCGCAGCGAAACACCATTTCCACTGAACAGACATCCGATGGGTCACAAAACTGGGAGCGAATATCCAGCTTGTCCGTGCGCTTGATCCGGTTGCCGTACAAACACCAGCCAATGGCTTCCACAATGGTGGTCTTGCCGGAGCCGTTGCTGCCGACAATGCCCACCAGATTCTCCGGCAGTTCCAGATCCAAATTTTTGAAGCGACGATAGTATTGCAAATGAAGGCTTTTGATAATCATGGGCTGACATTCTTTATTGGTTTGAATGTTACGGGCCAATTGTCGGGGCGCTTACCCGGCGCTGCGGTCAAGGTGAATGCACTGAATTCACTCATTCGAGACCATGAGGGCGCGGTATCAGTGAACGACCCGATTTTCCGTCCGAATAACTATGGCTTGTAAATCAACAAATCAAACAGGCTGCTGCGGATTTTCCAGTCCTTCAATTTTGTCTGCAATAAAAGCTGAACAACCTCGCTGACGGTGTAACTACCGGCAAGGTCGCTGCGCCAGGACGCGCGGAATGCGCCGGGCATGGTGAGCGAGCGGAACCAGATGACCAGTTTTGCCAGGGCTTTCAGGTCGCGCCGGGTATCGCCGATCGCGTATTTCCCGCCCTTTTCGAGCAGCCGATTGAATTCATTGAAAATGCGCTGCGGCGATTTCCATCGGTGCAACTGCTGATTGGAAATTACCGCATCGAAGGACCGATTGGGAAAGATATCGAGCTGGTCCAATTCTCCGCACATAAAGCGAAGGTTGGCGAGTTTCATGTGCTTCAGGTTTTGCGAGGCCATTTGAACCAACGCCTGGTCCGATTCCAGCCCGACGATCGACGCTTCAGGCAAGCGTCTTGCCAGCTCCAGACTGAGCCAGCCGGCACCGGAGCCAAGCTGCAGGATGCGCGACTGATACCCCAGATCCAATTCCTGTATCAGGAACGTGACGAAATCCCTGTTCTCGCGCTCGAAATACTGTTTCAAAAATTCATTGTAGTTTTGAAGGCTGTCACGCCCGTCTCCGACACCTCTGTCCATTCCGCCAGTACTCCTCGAAAAATGATGCGATCCGGCTGCGCCGGCGCCATCCGTCCGAAACCGATTTGAACCTGAATTGAATGATGAACAATTGCACTGACCACGATCTGCAGGACAACTCGTCATGTCAGTGACGCTGCGTTGTTTGCCGGGCGATCAATGCCCGAACCCGAACGACGCGCCGGGTTACTGCTCCGGCGGAGCCGATTCAGGAGACGCGGATTTGCGACGCCGCGTCGATGCAATCAGCCCGGACAGTATCAATAGAATGCCTATCAGAAAGATGATGTATGAAACATTGCGGTAATTTTTCAGCTCAGCCTGAATTTGCGTCAATTCATCCTGCCTGGCGCTCAATTCACTGGCCATCTTGTCCAACTCCTCTTTTTTGGCGATCAATTCCGCTTCTTTTTCCCTGAGTTGTCGGAGGATGGCGTCGCCGCTCCGGTCAAATTCGGCCGGAATCTGCTGCGTTGAATCCGCCGGTTGAACCGCATGCGACGCAACGGATCGCCCGACATCAGCGTCGTTTTTGCATACGCCGAACACAAGCCAGACAGCCAGCAGCAGCCATGCCATAGGCAAACGTGAGTTTTTCACGATAGGTATCCCTTTCAAAAATTTTCAACTTACTCCCCCATCACTGCGATACGAGCGAACGAGCCGCGTCGTAGCAGGTCGTGAGATGCGCGAAACCAAAGGACAGATTGAGCAACGTTGCCCGATGGTATTGATCCGACACGGTCGCTGTGCCGTCAGCCAAAAAGAACACTTCGTAGTCACGGACAAAAGCATCCCTGGCAGTGGTTTCGCAGCACAGGTTGGTCATCACTCCGGCAATGATGACCTGTCTGATCCTTTGTTCCTTCAGGTAAGCGTGAAGATCGGTGTTGTGGAACGCGCTGTACCTGGTTTTGTGAACAATTTTATCTGCCGGTTCAGGCGATAACTCGTGCAGAATATTGGCGACCGGCGTCCCGGCGATTATCAGATCTCCCCACCATTTGGCGAGCATTCCGCCATCGCTTTCCGGGGACGGATGCGCATGCTGCGTGTAAATGATGGGCACATGCCGCTGACGGCATCTGGTGATTAATTGAGCAAGGTTCATAATGATGGGAGTTGCAATTTCACGAAAGTATTCCTGCAAGTCAATGAGAAGAAGCGCCGAGGTGTTTGGATCAGGGAGCGATTGGCGCCGATCGCTTCGAATAACGTACTCGTTCATCTTCATATTTTATTCGAAAACCAAATCTTTCTTGATGTACCCTTTCTTTCCATCCTGCAATTCGACATAATACCAGTCGCCTTCGATGCCAATGATCGTCAGGTCCGTCGCTGGTTCGACTTGCTCGACGACTTCGTAGAACTGGCCTGGTCCGCTTCGGATATTCGACTTCTCCATAGTAAAAACAACGCGGGTTTTTTGCGACGTAAAAACATCTTCTTTGATCCAGCCCTGGGTACCATTGGATAAATCCACCTGATACCAGCCATTTTTCTTTGTTCGTGGTGAATACTTCGTCCCGGACTTCACCGTGCCAACCACAGCGTAATTGGCTCCCGGCCCGGCGTAGGCCGAGGCATTTTTCGAGGCAGTCACAGGTGGCAGCGTGATGTCCTTTGCCAGGTCGACTAAAATCCACCCCACCTCTTTCGGCTTCATCTCAACCTGGCACCAGTTATTTTTTTCATCCAGCCAATTCAACTGCTCCCCGGCGCTGACATTGCCAATCGGTTTGTAATCGGTCCCGGGCCCCATTCGCACCCTGGAATTTTCCCTCACCAGCAGCTTTCCGCGCGACTTCTCCTTCAAATAGCCGCCATAGACCCAGCCGATTTCAGACCCGCGAAGCAGGACTTTATGCCAGTTATCTTTTTTGTCGAGTGTAGCAAATTCATCGTCCGTGAACAGAGAAGCGATGGCCCGGCTGCTGTTGGTCGGTTGTTCATAGGCTTTTGTCTCTTTGACAATGATGACGCGGGGATATTTCTGACGATTCACCAATGCTTTTTCAATCCAGCCTTTGTCGCCGCGCGGCAACACCACAAAAAGCCAATCCTCTTCCTCGTTAATGGGCGTTAACTCAATACCCTCTTTAACGACTGCAATTCTCGGCGCGTTTTTATCGGGATTCCGATGAATATTCACGGTGCCGGAGTTCACGTACACCTGAGGGTACTTCAACTCAGCCACATTTCCCACAGAAATCCAGCCAGTGTCGCCTCGCTTGTAGGTGATTCGGTACCAACTCCCCTGCGTGGCAATGGGGTCAAAAATTTCGCCGGCTTCCACGTTGGCCAACACGCCGGATTCTGAGTCCGGTTCCTGATGCACCTCTGTTTTGTTCGTCACGATAATTTTTTTATAGACCTCCTTATCCCCGAGCTTGGAGAACATCCAGCCGGACTCGCCGGTTATCAAATTCACCTCGTACCAATCTTCGTGCTTGCCAATGATATTGACGGTCGTATTGGGAAGGACTGATCTCACAATGGGATAATCGGTCCCCGGCCCTTTACGGATATTCACTTTCTCTGTCGTCACGAATTTGCCAATTTCCGGTTTGGCGCTGGGGACCAGCGGTGTTATTGTTTTCGGGCCAACCAAATCCTTTTGAATCCAGCCTTTTTCGTCATTGCTAATCTTCACATAAATCCAGTCATCGCGCTGCTCAATTTTGGTCACTTCAGCGCCCTGCTCCAGCGTCGTCAGGACAGTGAAGTTTGTGCTTGGCCCGCGCCGAATATTGCCCCGTTGCTTCATGACCAGGCTGGTTGGGCTGCCAATATTAAAGCCGCTCTGGTGGACAAAGCCTTTTGTACCACTGCGCGTTATCACTTCGAACCACTCCCCCTGCTGATCGATCCGCGTGACTTCCGTGCCCGTCGTCAGCGTGGTAATTTCCGGGTGATCGGTGCCTGGTCCCATCCGAATCTTCACCGGATCGGTGATTTTCATCTTGACGCCGGAATACAGAGGCGACGACGAACTGGAACTGGAACCACCAGACGAGGATGCGCCACTACCGGGTGAGTTATGAGATTGAGTACCGGAGACGGATGGATAATAGGAATAGGAAACAAGGTCTTTCCGAATCCAGCCCGTGGTGCCGGATTTGAGTCGGACTTTGTACCAATCCCCCTGCTCTCCGATCAGCGTCATCGGCGTCAATTTTTCGACTTCAGTGACAATAACATATTCGGTGCCCGGGCCTTTGCGGAGATTGGCGCGTTCATTGGCGACAAGTTGATTCTCTGTCCCTTCCAGCAGGTCTTCCCGTATCCAGCCGGTTCTCCCGGATGGCAATTGAACCTGACGCCATTCATTCTGCCGGCCGATCTCTTTCAATGAAGTGCCCTTGGAAATCCGATCAATCTGGGTGTAATTTGTGCCCGGCCCTTCGCGCACATTGCATTCCTGATTCGTGATTAAAGCCGCATCCTTATCAGCCCGGAGGTCGTTGCGGATCCAGCCAATCTCGCCATTGGGCAGATAGACTCGCGACCAACCATCCTGTTCTGAGATCTTTGCCAGCGGCGTTCCCTTTTCGACGGTTGACTTCACACGATAATTGGTGCTTGGCCCCAATCGAATGTTGCAATCTTCCAGCGCCACAAGAACATCCGCATTGCTATTCACAAGGTCCTGCCGGATCCAGCCGATTCTCTGGTCCGGCATTTTGACGCGATACCATTCATCTTTCTGACCGATCCTTACAAGCAAAGTCCCCTTTTTGACTTCAGCGATCTTTTCCCAGTTGGTGCCATATCCCTGTCGAATGTTGCAATCGGAATTTGTGATTACATATTCCGGCTGATCTTCAGATACAACGCTGCCCTGAGTACCGGCCACGGTCTGAATGAAATCCTTGTAAATCCAGCCTACTTCGCCCTGCGGGGTCCGCACCTGATACCAGCTTTCGCGCTGATCCAGTTTGGTCAAACGCGCGCCTCTCTCCACCGTCCCGACGACGTCGAACTCGACAGAAGGGCCAAATCGGATGAGAGCGCGTTCTTTGACAGTGAGGGTTCGCTCTTTCACCGCTCCCACGTAATCTTCATGAATCCACCCGGTCGAGCCGCCGGGAAGCCGCACCATATAATAGCCGCCCTGTTTTTTAAGTTGGATGAGCTCGGTACCCTTGTCCACCATGACCATGACAGGAGCGTTCGCGTCCGGATTTAATAAAATGGCGGTATCCTTGTTGGCGATCAAATTCCGATGGGTGACCTTTTCCGCATCGCTGTGAGAGATCCAGCCGGTTTTTCCATCTGTCAAATCGACCTGGTACCAGTTACCCTGGGTGCCCAGCGCATCCAGTGTTTTGCCTTTTTTGACAATGGCAAATGCGCTGTATTCTTCACCTGGTCCGCGCCGAATGCGGGCATCCTGCAACACCACCACTTTCTCGGCGGTGGATGTTTTGGTGATTCCTTTGAAAATCCACCCCATAGTTCCATCTGCCAGGCGCACTTTGTGCCAGTCATTCTCAGATTCCATGAGAAAGACCTGGGTTCCGGCCTTGACCGTTGTGATCCTGTCGTAATCCGGGCCGGGTCCGTTCCGCAATTCAGTGTCAGCAGAGATGCTGATAATCGGACTCTGACCGATATATTCCGGGCCGCAACTGAAGGCGACCGTCATCAATGCTATCACCGATAAAAAATAATACCTCACCTTCATTTTTTCCTCCCACTATCTCTGAATGACCAAAATAGCGAAGCCATTTTAAACTTACCTCCGTCCATGCAACGTGGGTGTGATAAAATTATCCCGAGCAGCGTTGATTCAACAGCGCCAATTATTTCAACTCACACGATTTCGGCGGAACTGGCTCGCGTCGCCCATGAATTTGTTGTTTGCAATGCGTTCAGATGATAAAAATCCTCACACGCACTTCGGGTTTCAAACTAACCAGAGATACAATCTATTGTATAATTAAAGGTTATTAAGTTTCAACACATTAAAGATAATTAATTTTTAGAACGATGTCAAGGGCTATTTTAAAACAGCGCATGTTTTGCCAGCCAATCCGGAAAACCGGGAGTTACGGATTTGTATTCAGCCTGTCCCGCGGGACGCAGCGGCAGAATTCAGTCGCATGATGATTTTTTCCACCTGGTTGCAAACAATTTTTAACAAAATTTTCGCTTGCATCTTTAGCTTCATTTTTGTATATTTAGCGATTAATAAATCAAATAACAGTTCAAATCGACAATATTCCTTGACATATATGCAAGCAAAAAGACTAAAAAACCATAACTGGAGTATTGAACTTCAGCATTGCCTGACCCAGGTTTATACACCACGGGGGTGGCGTATCTCGTAAAAGTGTGCCAAAAAAATTGGTGCACTTTTTTTGTTTTCAGGCGTAACCAGTGATACACCGATTATTATTTCCAGCGAGGAGGCATCTATCACCATGGATTTGTATAAATTGATTGAGCTACAGAAAATAGATAAAAAGCTGATGGACCTGGAATCGGTCAGAGGGGATCTTCCTGAAATTGTTCAGGAATTGAAAGAAAATCTCGCTGACCTGACTGATAAATTGGCCAAAGCAAGGCAGAACAACGCGGACACGCAGCGGTTAAAGCGGGATTATCAGATGGACATGGACGCCCTCATTGAAAAACTGGATAAATATAAAGAACAAATTTATTCTGTCAAAACAAACAAAGAGTATGACGCAATCACCGCTGAAATTGAAAATCTCGAAAAACAGATTGATGATATTGAATTGAAAACCCTTGAGCTGATGGAGGCAGAAGATAAACAGGTCGAGTCCATTGCGCAGCTTGCAACAAAGACGCAGGAGGTTCAGGAAAATTTACAGGTCAAGGAGAGCGATCTTCAGCAAAAATTGATCTCGACCGAAGCGGAGGAAAAGAAGTTAGCCAGTCAGCGCAAGGAACTCGTCTCCGAGATTGATTACAGGCTCGTCTCCACTTACGATCGCATTCGCAAGGGAAAAGATGGCATCGCACTCACGACCATTGTAAATTACAATTGCACCTCGTGTTTCACCACCATCCCGGCGCAGACAGTCGTTGAAGTGCGGCAGATGAATCGTCTCATTTCCTGTGAAGTATGCGGCAGAATTTTAGTTTTTGAAAATGGCAAACACGCCACAACGGAAAAAAACGAATAGAGCCTTCTCATCAGATTGAGTGAAACGTGTCGTCAGAAAAAAAATCAAGTCGAGCGCTTTCCCTTTACGAAATGCGTTTAAGCAGTGCACTCTCTTCAGATACCAACTCGACTTCGTTGTAATAGCTGTAGTGATAAAACGACTTCATCATTCCGAAGTTAAACAGACGATCGCGTCCCGAATTAATCGGGATGAGGAAAGTCCGAACTCCACAGGGCAGGACGCCCCATAACATGAGGGAGGCGCGAGCCTACGGAAAGTGCCACAGAAAAGATACCGTCCCGAGCATTCGGGATAAGGGTGAAAAGGCGAGGTAAGAGCTCACCGTTCCACTGGTAACAGTGGAAGCAAGGTAAACCCCGTCCGGAGCAAGACCAAATAGGAGAGAAGAAGTGGCCCGCTTCGTTTGACTCTCGGGTAGGTTGCTAGAGGTCTCGAGCAATCGGGATCCCAGATAGATGATCGTCCTCGACAGAATTCGGCTTATCGTTGACTTCGGTTTGATGAAGTCCTGATTTTTTCAGGCAATTTTATAATTGATGATTCACCTGACATTATAGTTGGTCAGGCCAATGACACAAATTGAACCCACTCCTCTCCCTGCACCGGCTGTTCATTTCCAGGCAATGCATGACCGCTCACGCGTGGGGATCAATTTTCAGTGAGGCAGCGCGGATAGTTGCCTCCGGTTGCCCTACGATCCGGATGGCGGGTTTGAGCCATGTGAGCTTTTCTCGAAAATATAGAAATTATTTAATATAAATGATGCGGTCACAGCCGCAATGAGTGAGGTCTTAATGAACCTTCAATGGGCTATTCAAAATGAAATAAAAGACAAGGAAGCTGTAGAGAAATTCGCACAACTTTTGAACGTCCCGGAGATCATCGCCCAGATTTTGATCACCCGCGGCATCGATACCTACGACAAAGCCAAGCTCTTTTTCCGCGGCAACATTGATAATCTATACGACCCATTTCTTTTGAATGGAATGCAAAGCGCGGTCGACAGAATTATCAAAGCCATTCAGCAAAACGAAAAAATTCGGATTTATGGGGATTACGACGTCGACGGAATTACATCTGTGTCCATGCTGTTCCTGCTTCTCCGAAACTTAGGAGCAACCGTCGATTTCTACATTCCGCACCGCGTTCGCGAGGGGTACGGCATCTCCCGGCAGGGCATCGATGAGGCGCACAACGTCGGCGTCAAACTCATCATTTCTGTCGATTGCGGTATCACCGCCCTGGATGAAGTGGAATACTCGCGTCAGTTGGGCATTGACTTCATCGTCAGCGATCACCATGAACCGGGAATTGAATTGCCAAATGCGCTGTCCGTTTTGAATCCGAAGTGCGAAAATTCCAACTATCCTTTCACCGAGCTCGCCGGCGTGGGCGTGGCGTTCAAATTAGCTCATGCCCTCATTCGCGCCCTGAATCTCGACGAGAGCCTGATCCACGAATATCTGGAATTCGTTGCCATCGGCAGCGCCGCGGACATTGTGCCTCTCATTGATGAAAACCGAATTTTCGTGAAAGAAGGTTTAACCTATTTGAATCAAACGCGAAAACCCGGGCTGAAGGCGCTGCTCCAGGTGACCGGCATGCAGCACAAATCGCTGGGCACCGGTCAGGTCGTCTTTGTCATTGCGCCGCGCATCAATGCCGTGGGACGCATGGGCAATGCCGAACGCGCCGTTGAACTGCTGACCACAACGAACTTCGATCGGGCGCTTCAGATAGCCAATGTTCTGGAGATGGAAAACAAGCAGCGCAAGAACATCGACGAGGAGACATTCCGCATTGCCCAACAGATCGTCGAGGAGCAGTTCGATCTCACCAGTAATTACGGACTGGTGTTGGATCAGGAAAACTGGCACCCCGGCGTGATTGGCATTGTCGCCTCCCGGGTGGTGGAGAAATATCACCGGCCGACTGTGATGATCTCCATTGAAAACAATATTGGCAAGGGCTCGGCGCGGAGCATTCCGGGATTCGACATTTATCTGGCAATTAAGGATTGCGAAGACCTGCTGCTGGCCTATGGTGGTCACAAATACGCTGCCGGTCTGACCATCGAAAAAGAGAAAATTGAAGAGTTCCGCACGCGCTTCAACAAACTGGCAAGTCAGCAACTGGACGAGGAGGCGCTCTCCCCTGTCCTGCGCATCAATGGCGAGATACGGTTTTCTGAAATCAATAAACGATTCATCCGGCTGTTAAAACTATTTGCTCCATTTGGCCCCCAGAATATGCGGCCGGTGTTTGCTTCCAAAAAATTGCAGGTTGTTGGCTCTCCCACCATCGTGGGGAACAACCACCTGAAATTCAAAGTAAGACAGGATGGCGTTGTACTGGACGCCATCGGCTTCAACCTGGGCGATTTGATTTATCGCATTGAGCCGGGGGAAAGCAATCTGGATATGGCCTATGTCATCGAAGAAAATACCTACATGGGACGCACGAATATTCAATTGCGCGTGAAAGATCTTCGCTAATCGAACTTTATATTCTGACGGTATTTTTCAATTACGATTTTCAATCTGAGGGAGGTTATGAAACGAGTTCTCGGTCTGTTTTTCTCCGTCCTAATCATTCTTTCTTTCATTGGGTGTTCCAAAGATAAAACGTCCGACTCCGGGATACCCGCTGCCAGTTTTGCGGACTCCACTGTCGTTGCTATCGTAAACGGCGAGGCCATTCATATCGATGATATTGAAAAATCAGCCCAGCAGATTTTCACACAAATGGGTGCGCAGGCCAATCTCCATCGTGAAAATTTCGGCGACACACTCAGGAACGAGGCTTTCAACTGGATCGTTTCCATGAAACTGCTCAATCAGGAAGCTACCCGATTGAAAATCGAGCCCGAGCAGAAGGAAATCGATGAGGCGCTCCAGGCGATCAAAAGCCGATTCCCCTCAGAACAGCAATTCCAGGATGCGCTGCTCCAGAGCAAGGTTTCGATGGATGACTTCCTGGCCGATCTCAAAAAGGAGCTCAAGGTGCATAAGCTGCTGGAAGATAAAGTCGTCAAACAGGTCGGCGAAATCACCAACAGCGAAGTCCAGGATTTTTATATTAAAAATGAGGCGCTCTTCCTCAAACATGAGAAAGCCCGGGTGCATCACATTTTGCTGCGGATAAACGACTGGAACGATGCCAATGAAATCAGCCAGCGCCGCGCCAAAGGGCAACAAATTCTGAACAGACTGAAGATCGGCGAGAGCTTTGAAACGCTGGCGCGTCAATTCTCGGATGATCCCTCCGCGGCCAAAGGCGGTGATCTGGGCGAGTTCAGCAAAGGCGATATGCTGAAGGAATTCGAGGACGCCGCTTTCCGGTTGAACGCCGGCCAATTCAGCGACCTGGTTCAATCGCCCCTGGGTTTTCACATCATCCGATTGGATGAAAGGGTATCCAGCGAGAAGATTCCTTTTGAGACCGTCGAGGCTCAGATCAGGCAACGCATTCAGCAGGAAAAATCCAATCGACTCTTTGAAAAATATGTGATCGAATTACGCAATAAAGCGGAAATCAAAATACGCAACAGCTCGCAGAGTTGATTCACCATCAACCTGACACGAGCGTCAATGGGCAGATTGTCGATACGCAGGCAAGCCAGTGGAGTCTTCAGGCCAATGGTTCGCTATTGCCGGAGCGCGACAGTGCAATCTGCCCGATTCGTGCGCTGAAATTCAGGATGTGAATCATTCAAATTCTGTTCTTTCCATTTTCAAACTATGTTCATTGATGATCAGGAATTAGACGTTGAAGTGTATGCAATGCCAATCTGAAAAAAAATGCTGCTATTTGCCCAAAGTGAATGGCCTGTTTCCATATCCCCTGCTGCAATTTTTTACACCATCATTATATCCATTTTTACAATTAATCCATTTCAAATCGAAATCACATTTATTCAATAACCGGGGGATGCATCTTGTACCAATTAGGTGAATTCACGCTACACATCCTCTCCGATGGTTTGATGCGCAGCGATGTCGACGTCCTTTTGAATGGGGCATCCAATCGGGAGAGCGGACAGCACGCGCCATCGAATTCACCGCGTCGCATCCTTCTGGCCATAAACTGTCTGTTGATACAGAGTCGGGACAAGAATATTTTGGTGGATGCTGGCATCGGCGAGGTCTTTGAAAAACGGTTTCAGGATCGATTTCAAATCACCCGAAAAATCAGCTTTTTTGAACAACTCCGCCAATTGCATATTCAGCCGGAAGCTATTCATGCCGTCATTCTGACTCACCTGCATTATGATCACATCGGCCACTGCACCCGATTGAATGCTGACAATGAACTCGTGGTCGCATTCCCCAATGCGTATTTCTACGTTCAGGAAGAAGAATGGCGCGTCGCCACAGGCCCTGACGCCACATTCACTACGGGATATTTGCCGGAGGCACTGCTTCCATTGGAGCGTTATCAGCGACTCGTCGTGTTGAATGGGGATACTGAAATTTTGCCGGGAATCCGCGCCATCAAAACCGGGGGGCACACAACCGGTCATCAGATTGTCCTGATCAGCAGTCAGGGACATGTCGCCTGCTTTCCCGGCGATCTGGCGCCGACAAGCTCGCATCTTCAGACCAATGCCTCGATGAAGCACGATGTTCACCCGAACCATTCCATGACCGCACGAGAACACCTTATACAACGGGCGATTGAAGAAAAATGGCTGCTACTATTTTCGCACTCACCAAACCTTGTCGCTGGTTTTTTGAATAAACAGGAGAATAAAATTTTAATTCATAAAATCATGATTTAATAAAAAATTGAGGAGTCGAGACTATGGACCCGAGAGATGAACAGGGCAAAATATGGTTTAGTGGTAAATTCGTCGACTGGTGGGATGCCAAAATTCATGTGATGTCCCATGTGATTCATTACGGCAGTTCGATTTTCGAAGGCATGCGATGTTATGATACCAAAAAAGGGTCGGCGATATTCCGCCTGGATGAGCATGTGAAGCGATTTTTCGATTCGACGAAAATTTACCGAATGGAAATGCCATTCAGTTTCAGTGAAATTCGGCAGGCATGTATCGACGTGGTGAAGGTCAACCATCTGAAGTCAGCCTACATTCGGCCATTTGTGTTCCGCGGGTACAAAGCATTGGGGGTAGATCCGACGTCCTGCCCGGTGGAGGTTGCTATTGCTTCGTTGAACTGGGGCGCTTATCTGGGCGAGGATGCACTGAACAATGGCGTGGATGTACGCGTTTCTTCCTGGACGCGCATGCATCCGAACACCCATCCGTTTTTAGCCAAATCCGGCGCCAACTACATGAACTCGCAGCTCATCAAAATGGAAGCCAAAATGGATAATTACGCCGAAGGCATTGCGCTCAATTCCCAGGGTTTTGTGTGCGAAGGCAGCGGGGAAAATATTTTCATCGTCAGGAACAACCAGATTTTTACCCCGCCAATGCATTCCAGCATTCTGCCCGGCATCACCCGCGATTCAATTTTTTACATCGCGAAAGAATTCGGTTATGACATCAAGGAATGCGTGATCCCGCGCGAGATGCTCTACATCGCCGATGAGCTATTTTTCACAGGCACTGCCGCTGAAGTGTCGCCGATCCGTTCCGTCGACAAAATTAAAATCGGATCTGGCGCCCGAGGGCCGGTGACCGAAAAAATTCAGCGTCGATTTTTCGACATCATTCAGAGCGGGAATGATGGCAGCTATGGCTGGCTGACATTTATTTAATGTACGGACGCCAAAAGCGCCATGAATCCGCCGAACCGATTCACAGACGCTCACGTCGATTGGCTCAGGCTGAAGGCGGAGATAGCTTCTACGTCCGCAGTCGCTGATTGCACAAGGTTACATGAGAACCGATGTATTTTAATTCCACCGGAATGCGTTATCTGGCTGTGTATTCAGTTTCATTACTTTTAAATTGGAAATCGCTATGTCCAATGAACCTGGTGTTAGCTCCCGAAGGAAAGCAAGGGAATTGGCGCTTTGCGCCTCCTATGCTTTCGAACTCTCCGAGAACGAGGTCGAGTACGTGACAAAAGATATGATTGAGGGTAAAGACAATCGAAAAGCAGTGATTCAATTTGCAGAGAAGCTTTTTTTGACGGTGGTCGAACACATGCCGGAACTGGATGAGATCATCAAGCAGAAGGCTCTCAACTGGGAATTCAATCGGATTGCCATCATTGACAAGATGATTTTGAGAATCGCCCTGAGCGAGTTTCTGTATTTTCCCGACATACCGCCGAAGGTGTCCATTGATGAAGCGATCGAGATTTCAAAAATGTACAGCACATCGAAGAGCGGCAAATTCATCAATGGCATACTGGACACGGTGCTGGACGAGCTAAGAAAAAATGGTTCGATTCAAAAAACAGGCCGCGGGCTGATGAACGGCTGATTCCATGTAAAACCGAACTTTTTACACAGCCTTAAAGTATAATTGAGAAAATTATTTTTATTAAGGTAGGCTAAAGAAATGAGTCACTGTTTATCCATTTGATCGCACGGGAAATAGTTGGGCCGTTTATCCCCTGGTAGGCGCACCGTTCGGGATGAACATCCCGAACGATCGGTTGGCTCGCATAGCGAACTTGAAATGACTAAGCAGTTACAACAATGAAGACCGTCTCTGACGGGTGTTTTTCTGATTTTAAGGAGCAACGATGGCTGGTAATTTTTTAACAAAAATTTTTGGCAGTAAACACGAACGTGATGTAAAACGTGTTTCACCCCATATTGATGAAATCAATGACTATTATCAGGAATATCATTTCCTGTCTGATGAAGCGCTTCGCCTGAAAACGATCGAATTTAAAAAGCGGATTCAGGAACAGGTGGACGAGATTCAGATGCAAATTTTCGAACTGAATCAGCAGTTGCGGCAGGATGCTGCCTCGGACGAGGCGCTCAACCAGGACGCCATTCGCGATGAAATCTCTGCGCTGGAAGAGGAAGAGACGACTGCGACGGAATCCGCTTTGATGGAGATACTCCCTCAGGCATTCGCTGTCGTCAAGGAAACATGCCGTCGGCTGATTGGGAAATCATGGAACGTGAGCGATATCCCAACGACGTGGGACATGATTCCATTCGATGTTCAGCTCATTGGCGGCATTGTGCTTCATGAAGGAAAAATTGCCGAGATGGCCACGGGTGAAGGCAAAACCCTGGTGGCCTCGCTGCCGCTTTACCTGAACGCGCTGACCGGCAAGGGCGCCCATCTCGTAACGGTGAACGATTACTTAGCCCGACGCGACTGCGAATGGATGGGCAAAATCTATGAGACGCTGGGTCTGACATCCGCGTACATCACCAATGAAATGGATCCGCCGCAACGTCAGATCGCCTACAACAAGGACATCACCTACGGTACCAACAATGAATTTGGCTTCGATTATCTGCGAGACAATATGGCGCTTCGCGTCGCCGACCTCGTGCAGCGGAAGCCTAATTACGCCATCATCGACGAGGTCGATTCCGTGCTGGTTGACGAAGCGCGAACCCCGCTCATCATTTCCGGGCCGGTGGAACATTCCACCCAGAAATTTGAAGAAGTCAAACCGCGCGTGGCGCAACTCGTCCGCAATCAGACATCGCTGGTCAATAAAATTATTTCCGAAGCTGAGCAGCTTTTGCAGCAGGGCGAAGAATACGAAGCCGGCATCAAATTGCTGCAGGCCAAACGCGGCGCGCCCAAGAATAAAAAATTGACAAAAATCCTAAACGAGGTGGGCGTCAAGAAAATCATGCATCATGTGGAAAACGACTTTCTGCGCGATAAAAAAATGCATGAACTGGATGAAGAGCTCTACTACGCCATCGATGAGAAATCTCATATCATTGACCTCACCGAGAAAGGCCGGGAGGCGCTGTCGCCCAACGATCCCTCCATGTTCGTTCTGCCGGATCTGGCCATTGAATTGAACAACATCGACAAAAATGAAGAAATGGACGAGCAGGCAAAGCTTGCACTGCGGGACAAAATTCAGGTCGAATATGGCGAGAAGAGCGAGCGCATTCATAATATTTCTCAGCTCTTACGCGCCTACTCCCTGTTCGAGCGGGACGTGGAGTACGTCGTCTCGGACGACGGCAAAGTGATGATTGTGGATGAATTCACCGGCCGTCTCATGCCCGGCAGACGCTATAGCGATGGATTGCACCAGGCCATTGAAGCCAAGGAAGGCGTTAAAATTGAACGGGAGTCCCAGACTCTGGCTACCATCACGCTTCAGAACCTGTTCAGGCTCTATTCCAAACTGGCCGGCATGACCGGCACAGCCGAAACCGAGGCCAATGAATTCTGGCAAATTTATAAACTGGACGTGGTGGTCATTCCGACCAATGAGCCGATTCGACGGTTCGATTACGACGATCAAATTTATCGGACAAAGCGCGAAAAGTTCAATGCCGTCATTGACGAGATCGAGCAACTCAACAAAAAGAACCGTCCTGTACTCGTCGGCACCATTTCTGTCGAGACCTCGGAAACATTGAGCCGCATGCTCAAACGCCGCGGTATCAAGCACTCGGTGTTGAACGCGAAATATCATAAAGAGGAAGCGCAAATCGTCAGCAAAGCCGGCCAGCCGGGGACGGTCACCATTGCCACCAACATGGCCGGTCGTGGCACGGACATTAAGCTCGGGAAGGGAGTCATACTATGCAATGGCGGTTGCTATCTCGTGGAAGATAATGACCGAACCATTCCGGAGTCCATCAATTTGAAAGAATGCGAACGCGACGTGCCCTGCGGACTTCATATTATTGGCACCGAACGGCATGAGTCGCGACGCATCGATCGGCAATTGCGCGGCCGAAGCGGTCGTCAGGGCGATCCCGGTTCCAGCCGTTTCTACCTCTCGCTGGAGGATGATTTGATGCGACTATTCGGGTCGGAGCGAATTGCCGGAGTGATGGACCGGCTTGGCGTTCAGGATGGCGAAGTGATACAGCATCCCATGATCAGCCGTTCCATTGAGCGCGCGCAAAAGCGCGTGGAAACCCACAACTTCGACATTCGCAAGCACCTCCTCGAATACGACGATGTGATGAATCAGCAGCGCGAGGTCATCTACAGCATGCGCGCCAATGCGCTTCGCGGGCAGAATCTGCGCGATCAAATTCTGGAGATGATCGACCAGGTCATTGAAGACCGCGTCGAGACCCATACCAGCGGCGGCGCCTATCCCGAGGACTGGAATTGGACGGATATTATCAGCGACATGCAGCGGATGTTTTTGGTCAATCTGCCGTATGATATCAACGACATTCCGAACAGTCTCAAAAAAGAAGAGTTGCTTGAAACCGCGCGGGCGAAAACGCTGGAAAATTATAAACGAAGAGAGCGCACCCTGGGTGAATCGAACATCCGAAAACTGGAGCGTCTGGCCATGCTTCAGGTGATCGACACAAGCTGGCGCGAGCACTTGTATGAAATGGACCAGTTGAAAGAGGGCATCGGACTGCGCGCCTATGGGCAGAAAGATCCGTTGCTTGAGTATAAAAGCGAAGGGTTCCGCACCTTCTCGGACATGCTGGCCCGAATCAACGAAAGTGTTATCGAGTTAATTTTCAAAGCTCAGTTGCGCGAAGAGCCAACCATGATGCGCCGGCGCCGACCGGTTGAAATGAAGGAATCTCATGTGGCCGCGGATGGAATGGGCTTCAAAGCGCGACCCGCTGAGGCACAGGGCGAACCAGGGGCTCAGCCCCAGATGCAACAGCCCGGGAAAAAAGCGCCGGTCGTCGCTGCGCCTAAAGTGGGACGGAACGATCCCTGCCCCTGCGGCAGCGGCAAAAAGTATAAAAAATGCTGCGGCATCAATACGTAGGTTTTCCGGCGCACACAGATCCCGGCTGTGGATGAACTCAGGCCGATTTCGCGTCAGAACGGGAACAGCCAGGGCGTGGTCAGTAAACTGACTCCTGATTTACGAATTTCACTGAAATTCCGATAATGAAGGAGACTGTGTCATTCACCACGAATCATTCACCTGAATGACCGGCACCGTGTGCGTTGCAGGACAATTCAACGACGATGACGGTGAGTTCGCCTTCAGATTTTTTTTACAGGGCTCAACTCATTGGTCTTTGTGAAAATAGAAGATATTTATCAGAAAAACAACTTGCATTCAGAATCATTGTTGAGTATATTGTAATTAGCGTCTCCCACACTGAGAGCATGATGATGCGGGAGTGGATTCGAACACCAATGGAGGGGTCAAAGAATCGCTTGTTCATGAGATGCATTCTGCTGGGTCAGCAAAAAGTTGCCGTGCAAATTAAATGATTGTAATAACGCTTGCATTTCAGGAAAATAATATTATATTAGGTCACAAGCCGAAGATATGAAACATCAATCTCAAAGCATACAGGAGCGAGGAAATGAGTGAGCGAGTTAAGGAAATCGTGGTATTCATCGTGAATGCAATGCGTTCGAATATTGACGATACGATTCAGGGCCGCTTTGAAAGTCTTTCTCAGAAGTTAGAGGAAGAAGGATACACGGCGACCGAGATCGACTCCGCTTTTTCCTGGCTTATGGAAAATTTCAACAATGAACCCATCGGTGAAATGATCGGTGATCCCTCCTACCGAAAACACCCTGCCAAATCCTGGGATGATTTAGATAGGTCTATTCTCACCCCCACGGCGTATAATTACATGATTCAATTACGAGAACTGGACATCATTGGTGAACCAGAGGTTGAACGCATCATTGAGAAAGCTCTTTTGCACGGCAAGAACGGAATTTCAATTCCAGAAATCAAAGCGATGATTGCATCGTTGATTTTCAATCCTGCAGAGACAAGCGAGACCTCTTTCTTCATTTTTAAAAAATCGTATCAGGTTCATTAATATCCATACACTTATCGCTTATGCCGAAATCAATTGTTATTGTTGAATCAGTCGCTAAATCCAAAACGATCAATAAATTTTTAGGCAAAAACTACCTGGTGCTTTCTTCCGTCGGCCACTTGAAAGATCTCCCCAAAGGCGACCTGGGCGTTGATATTGAAGATAGTTTTCAGCCAAAGTACATTACCATCCGCGGCAAAGGCAAAATTTTAAATGATCTGAAAAAAGCCGCTGTCAGCGCGGACAAAGTGTTCATTGCCACAGACCCGGATCGCGAAGGTGAAGCTATTGCCTGGCACATTTTTGAAGAAATCAAATCCAAGAATGACCAGATTTTTCGAATTCTTTTCAATGAAATCACCGAACGCGCGGTGACTGAAGCCATCAAATCACCCCTCGAAATCAACTCCAACAAAGTGGAAGCGCAAAAAGCGCGGCGCGTTCTGGACCGACTTGTGGGCTATCAGGTCAGCCCTATCCTTTGGCAGACAATCTACCGCGGCCTCAGCGCCGGGAGGGTTCAGTCCGTGGCTCTGCGGCTCATTGTGGAACGCGAGCGTGAAATTACCGCGTTCATCCCCCAGGAATATTGGACAATCACGGCCGAACTCCAGGGCGCGAAAACAAATCCCTTCCTTTCGAATCTGATCAAAGTCAATAATAAAAAAGCTGATATCAAGGATGAACCTTCGGCCAATCACATCATCGATGATTTGAAGACCAAGCAATACTTCGTCCACACGATCACCAAGAAGGAAGTGCGTCGCCAGCCAGCGCCGCCGTTTATCACCAGCACGCTGCAGCAGGAAGCCTCGAAACGGCTCGGATTCTCGGCCAAAAAAATTATGGCTCTGGCGCAGCAGCTTTATGAAGGAATAGAATTGGGTGAAGAGGGCAGCATTGGACTGATCACCTACATGCGAACGGACTCGACGCGAATAGCCAGTGAGGCCATTGCTGAAGTGCGGGACTATATTGCCAATTCCTACGGGCTGGAATATCTGCCTGCCAAAGAGCGGATTTTTAAAGTGAGAAAGGGCGCTCAGGATGCGCATGAGGCAATTCGTCCGACGTCCATGAAACGGGAACCGAAGAAGGTCAAGAAATATTTGAATGCCGAATTGTTTCGGTTGTACGAATTGATCTGGAATCGCTTCATCGCCTGCCAGATGAGCGATGCCCGGCTGGAACAGACGACCGTCGACATCATTGCCGGCGTCAAAACAGGAAACGAATTGAGCGAAGATTACCTGTTTCGAACCACGGGCTCAGTCATCAAATTTCGCGGTTTCCTTCAAGCGTACGAGGACTTTCAGGAATCGGATGGGAACGGTGACGAGGACAATAACCAACCCTCCAATGTGCCCACGGAACTTCGTCAGGGGGAAACGCTGACGCTGCTGAATCTGATTCCCAAACAGCATTTCACCAAACCACCCTCCCGGTTTTCTGAAAGTAGTCTGGTGAAAGAGCTCGACACACTGGCCATTGGCCGACCCAGCACCTATGCCACCATCATCAGCACATTATTGACGCGAAAATACATCGAGAAGAACGCCCGTCAATTGGTTCCCACCGAACTCGGATTCACCGTGAATGATATTCTCATTCAAAATTTTCCGACTATTTTCAACGTGAAATTCACCGCGCGGATGGAAGATGAACTGGATAAAATTGAAACTGCGGATAAACGATTTTTAGATGTGATGCAGGATTTCTACCGGCCATTTCACTCTGCATTGGAAGCGACCAGGACGAAGAAAGAGTCGATCAAAGACTCGCTCATCGAAAATGCCGATGAGACCTGTCCCAAGTGCGGCAAGTCGCTCATCATTCGCTGGGGTCGGAACGGTAAGTTCATCGGCTGCAGCGGCTACCCGGATTGTCGCTACACAAAACCGATCGAAGGCGAGGAGATTCAGACCGATGAGATATGCGAGAAATGCGGCAAGCCAATGATCGTGAAGCAGGGGCGTTATGGTCGATTTCTTGCCTGCTCCGGATATCCGGATTGCGTGAATAATAAACCCTTCTCGTTGGGAATACCCTGTCCGGCCGAAGGGTGCACCGGGTTCATTGTGGAACGCCGCTCCAAACGTGGCAAGACATTCTATGGTTGCAGCAGCTATCCCAGCTGCAATTTTGCAACCTGGTATGCGCCGGTAGCCACGAAATGCGAGCAGTGCGGTTCACCTTTTTTAGAAAGGCGATACAACAAATCCTCGGGAAATTACCTTTACTGTCCAAAATGTAAAGCAAAGTATGAGCAACAAGAAAATGACGAGTGAGGTGAATCCCGGGTTGGTGGAAATATGGGATTTGATCCTCGATAAATACATTCATTATCTCAAAGTTGAAAGAAACTATTCTCTCCACACGCAAGTTGCCTACAGTAATGACCTGCGACAGTTTGCGCAGTACCTGGACGAGAAATTCACCCTGGAAAACACCTCGCCGGAAAGTATCACCCGGCATACGCTGCGAGGCTACCTGGCCTACCTCAGCAAAGAGAAGTACACTGCGACGAGCCTCAACCGAAAAATCGCCTGTTTAAAATCGTTCTTCAAATACTTGCATAGTCATCAGATCATATCAACCAATCCTTCATTCGGTCTATTTTCATTGAAGACCGAAAAAAACATACCTCATACATTGAATTATGAAACGATCAAAAAAGCACTGGAATTGCCCGACGCTACCAGCAGCCTGGGATTGCGGGACCAGGCGATTCTTGAATTATTCTACGGCACAGGGATAAGGCTCAGTGAATTAGCGAATCTGAAAATGCAGGACATTGACTTTGCCAATCGCTTGCTCAAAGTAACCGGCAAGGGGAATAAAGAGCGCGTCGTGCCCATCGGTGAAATGGCTGTCCGTTCGCTTCGCAGCTATTTCAATATTCGTTATGAACTGCTTCGTCTGACGATTGAAAAAAATGTTCAGACCGTCTTTCTGAATCGCAAGGGAAAGCCATTCTCCCATCGCGGGATTCAAAGGATGGTTTCTAAATATTTAAAATTTTTTACTGCGACCGGTACGTACCCCCACACGCTTCGCCATTCGTTTGCCACCCACCTTCTGGACGGCGGAGCAGACCTGGTTGCTGTAAAAGATCTGTTGGGACATGCCAGTTTATCCACCACGCAGATTTATACCCATGTCTCCACAGAGCGTCTTAAAAAAATCTATAAACAAGCTCACCCCCGAGCAGAACGGGAGGAATGATCATCCATTTAATAAACTGTGATTTTCACTTCTTTAATCATAAGGAGGATTCCTATGAGAATCAGTTTCACAGCCCGTCACTACAAGCCTTCCCAAAGGCTAAAGGAATATGCAACTACTGAAGTAGAGCATTTAGAAAAATTTTATGAAGGAATTATCGGATGCGAAATAATTTTGGATTATCAGAAAGAGATACAAATCGCTGAACTCAATGTTCAGGTGCATGGGCAGACGTTAACTGTGATTGAAAAAACGGATGATATTTACAAATCGATTGATTCGGCTGTAGAAAAAATGGGACGACAATTGAAACGTTATAAAGAGAAGAAAATTCAACATCATGGCGATGATAAGGTCACTACAAAATAAATAATTCGGCGTCCCGCTGTTGTTGAACATGCATCAATAACAGCGGGCGCTGGAATCAAGGAAATACATGGGATATGGATGATCTCACGGTAGAAATTCTCTATGAAGATAACAAGAACAGGCTTAAACTGGAAATTTTAAATAACGAAGCCAGTTTCGAAAAGAAAATTCAGGAACGAGAACTCCATCGGATGGGGCTCGCACTGAGCGGCTTCGTGGATGTGTTCACTTATAAACGCGTTCAAATCATTGGCAACACAGAATTGGCCTATCTGGAAACGCTTCCTTCAATGAAGCGCGAGGCCAGCCTTCGCAAGGTATTCGAATTTGACCTTCCCTGTATCATCATCACGGATAATAACCACCCGTCTGATGATTTCATTTCCATTGCCAATGAAAACGGTATTACGATTTTACGAAGCGTCTATTCAACGACGCACGTGTTCCAGATGCTCAGTAGCTATCTGGAAAAGAAATTCGCGCCGTTCACCACCATTCACGGGTCACTGGTGGATGTTTACGGGACCGGCGTATTAATCACCGGCCGCAGCGGCATCGGGAAAAGCGAGGTGGCGCTGGACCTAATCGAACGCGGTCACCGACTGGTGGCCGATGATGTGGTAAACCTGACGCGGCGCACCGAAGGAATTTTATTGGGTTCGTGCAGCGAGACCTTGCTGCATCACATGGAAATTCGGGGCATCGGCATTATTGACGCCCGAAGTGTATTTGGCATTCGCGCCATTCGCTTTCAGAAACGGGTTGAAGTGGAGCTCCACCTGGAAGATTGGGAAGAGGGCAAAAATTACGACAGGACCGGTCTGGAAGAGGAACTGACCGAATATCTCGGAGTGACCATTCCCATCATCCGATTACCTATTTTCCCAGGGAAGAACATCACTGTCCTCGCTGAAGTGATTGCGCTCAACCACCTCTTAAAAATTTACGGTCAATTCACCGCTAAAGAATTCAATGAACGACTGATCGAACGAATTCAAACGAATTCTCAACTCAAAGAATATCTCTTTTTTGATATCGAATAGACACTGACTCAGCAGACAACCTGTCCCGGATCCCCCCTGATCGCCAAGGTCGGCATCGGACGCGGGGATAGCCAGTGTGGCAATCGGGACATGAACGACAACTCACCCAGTAACCACAGAGAACGCAACCTATGATTGGTGGAGTCATTTTAACTCACGGGCCAATGGGCCCGGCAATCATCAAAGCTGCCGAAACCATCTTAGGCAGCATTGACTCGATTTTTGAACTGTCGACAACAAACTTATCATTGACCGATATCTGCGATCGATTGAAATCAAAAATAGCCTCGGAAAATTGTGACGACGGAACAATCATCATGGTTAGCCTGAAAGGCGGTAGCTGCTGGAATGCAGCCGTTACCATTTCCCGGCAATTGCCCAATATTGAAGTCGTCTCCGGTGTAAATTTGCCGATGTTCATTTCCTTCGTGACGAAACGCAACCAGGTTGGACTCCGAGAATTGGCTGAAAAAATCAAATTCGATGGCATCCGAGGTATCGACCATTACGAGGGCTAATTCTTTATTAATGATAGAGGTAATATGCCGCTAATTTTAGTCAGAGTGGATGATCGTCTCGTTCACGGCCAAGTCGTTGTGGGCTGGGGTTTATATCTCAATCCGGACCGAATCATTCTCTGCAGCGATTCCATTGCTTCTTCCCCATGGGAAAAAGAATTATACATGAGTGCGGAAGCCACAGCGCCATACCCTTTGAAGATTTCTGTTTCCACCCAGGAAGAAACGCTTCACATGTTGAAGCAGACGTCGGATGACAAGACTATCCTGCTGGTGGAGTCGCCGCAGCACATTGTCGAACTGATAGAAAAAGGGCTTGATATCGACGTCGTCAATATCGGCGGCATGCATTTCAAGCATGGGAAGACTCGCCTCGCCGCTTACATTTTTGTGGATAATGAAGATATGGCTTCCTTGAAAAAGCTCCTTGAGATGAATATTCGCCTGGAGGGACGCGACGTTCCCACTGCCAAATCCATCAACCTGTCCGACTGTCTGAAAAAAAATCCTTCGGCTTGAGATGAATTCCTGTGGGGAAACCGCCAAAATAATTATTGACTTTTACTGAAAAATGTATTATCTTTACCCGCGTTAATTTTGATTTCGTGGCGCTTTAGCTCAGTAGGTAGAGCAACGGACTGAAAATCCGTGTGTCCCCAGTTCGATTCTGGGAGGCGCCACTTCGTTCTTGAAGTAAATTACTGAATCGGGTTTTTAGAAAAAGCAACGTTTATTAACTTCGTGCAAGCGATTTCTATTTTGAAGAAAAGACATAAAATTTTCAATACCATTGAATTCCATTGTGGTTGGTTCAAGAGAAAGGGCTGAATTTTCAGCCCTTTTTTCTTGTGGCAATGCGAAAGGCGCAGGCAATGTTTCAGCACAAAGAAAGCCTGTCCTGGAATTTATTTTGATCGACTATCACTTGTGCGTTTCATGTGTTTCGGAGAAAGATATGAGCCCCAAAAGACCGATTCTATTAGAGTTTCATATTTCTCGCTCCTCCCGCGATTATTATCAATTCGATGATTCCCTGTTTTCTACCAAAGATGAAATAATCTTTTCAAATTTCTATGCTGTGCGAGTCTTTGCCAAGACAATGAATGACAAGCGCGACCTTGTCTCCAACCCCGAGCATGCCATCAAAGCCGGCGATATCAACGCCATGGGGCTGATTGGTGAAATTTTCCATTATGTTTTCACGCTGTTTCAGGAGGAGAAAAACATCTCCATGCTGGAACAAGCGCTCCACTGGCTGACCGGGAAATTCGGCTCTGAGGAACTGGATAACGCGTTCATCAAGTTCATCGAGGACTTCCCACCACGCGCCGTTTATAAGGGAGAACAGACAGCGCGGGAATATTTAACTGGCGCAACGAACGGCGTACCGCACACCTACTTCATTCTCGAAGAAATGATAATGCTCTGGATTTCAAATATGAATCCGGCCTACACCTCATTCATGGAATTATTCGATGATACGGCGCTCGAGCAGAACACATGCTATTCCTCAGTTCTTGCAGGACTGCACGATTTCTTCGACGAGGCGCCGCATTTCGGGCCGGATAATCAGAATATCATCGATATGCTTCGCAGCCCGGCCATCGCCCAACCGCATTCCCTGAGTGGACAGCTTGAGTACATCCGAAAACATTGGGGCTTTCTGCTCGGTAAATATTTTTACCGCTTGCTCAGCGGCCTCGATTTAATACGCGAAGAACAAAAGATGGGCTTCTTCGGCCCGGGTCCGAGTTATATCTATGAATACAGCAGCTTGCAGGTCGAATCTGAGAAATTCAGTCAGGACCTGGACTGGATGCCCAAGGTTGTCCTCCTCGCTAAAAACACCTATGTCTGGCTGGATCAGTTATCTAAAAAATACCAACGCTCGATTCACCGATTGGACCAGGTGCCGGACAACGAGTTAGAAACCATTGCCGGGTGGGGCTTTACGGCGATCTGGCTCATTGGGCTTTGGGAACGCAGCAGGGCATCCAAAAAAATCAAGCAGATGTGCGGGAATCCTGAGGCAGAGGCCTCGGCCTATTCCCTGCTCAGCTACGAAATCTCCGACGATCTGGGAGGCTGGGACGCCTTCAATCAATTGCGCAATCGCGCCTGGCAGCGCGGAATTCGTTTGAGCGGCGACATGGTGCCCAATCACGTGGGTATCGATGCCCAATGGGTCATCGAGCATCCGGATTGGTTCATCCAATTGGACCATAGCCCGTTTCCATCCTACACCTTCAACGGCCCCAACGTCTCCTGGGATAATCGCGTGGGAATTTATCTGGAAGATCATTACTTCAATCGCACCGACGCGGCCGTCGTTTTCAAACGAGTCGATTACTGGACAGGCAACACAACCTACATTTATCACGGCAACGATGGCACCAGCATGCCCTGGAGCGACACAGCGCAACTGAATTATCTGAACGCGGACGTGCGGGAAGCGGTCATTCAAACAATCCTGCATGTCGCCCGAAATTTTCCCATCATCCGGTTTGACGCGGCCATGACGCTCACAAAGAAACATTTCAAGCGCCTGTGGTATCCGGATCCGGGTACCGGCGGCGATATTCCCTCGCGCGCAGCCCATGGCCTGACCGTCGATCGGTTCAACGAATTGATGCCCCAGGAATTCTGGCGGGAAGTGGTGGATCGGGTCACCCGCGAAGTGCCGGATACGCTGCTCATGGCCGAAGCATTCTGGCTGCTCGAAGGCTTTTTCGTCCGGACGCTTGGCATGCATCGGGTGTACAACAGCGCGTTTATGAACATGCTCAAAACCGAGGAGAACGGCAAATATCGCAGCGCAATTAAAAACACACTGGAGTTCAATCCGGAAATCATGAAGCGGTTCGTCAATTTCATGAGCAATCCGGACGAAGACACGGCCATCGCCCAATTTGGTCAGGATGATAAATATTTTGGCGTCTGCGCTGTGATGGCCACCATGCCAGGGCTGCCCATGTTCGGACACGGTCAGGTGGAAGGATTCACAGAAAAATATGGCATGGAGTACCGACGCGCCTATTGGGATGAGCGGCCATCGGAGCACCTCATTCAGCGGCATGAACGGGAAATCTTCCCACTGCTGCGCCGGCGTTATATATTTTCCGGCGTGGATAACTTCCTGCTTTACGATGTTTTCACACCTCAGGGATTTGTGGATGAAAATGTATTCGCCTATTCCAATCGTGTGGGTCAGGAACGCGCGCTGGTCGTTTATCACAATAAATATGCCAGAGCGCAGGGCTGGATCAAGACATCGGTTGGTTTTTCAGTGAAGGCCGGCGATGGCGATGAACGAAAAATCATTCAAAAAACCCTGGGCGAGGGACTTGTCCTGACGGACAGGCATGGCTATTTTTGTATCTTCAAAGATATCATCAGCGGCCTCGAATACATCCGCAATTGTCATGATATTTTTGAGCAAGGTCTATACGTCGAGCTCGAAGCCTTCAAATATCATGTCTTCAGTGAGTTCCGCGAAGTTCAGGATAACGAGTGGCGGCAGTACTCTCAAATCGCCTCTTACCTGAATGGCCGCGGTGTTCCCAACATCGAAGAAACCATGAAGGAAATCTTTTTAGCGCCGATTCACATCCCGTTCAAAGCCGTTGCGAACGCGTCTGTTTTCCGCGAGTTGTTCAATGCCCGACTGACGTCTCCTCGAAAAAAACTGGATGAAACATTGCTGGCCGACCTGGGAAAAAAGATGATGTCCCTTATGAATGAGGTCAAGAATTATTCCGGCGGGAAATCGGACGAAAAACAGTTGACAGCCGAATGGCTGCAAGAGCTGAAGGGCATGCTGGCATTGGCAACTGTGGAGCATCGCTATCCCTCAATCAAATCAGGCGAATTGAAACATGTAACAAACTATTTGAAGACCAATAATTCGGAATTGACTCCCATGTGGGCCTGGCTTTTTGGTTGGCTCATTGTGCACTCTCTGGGCAAGATCATCGGGTTACGCCAGTTCGAGCAGCAAAGCCGAAGCTGGATCGATGAATTGCTCCTGGGCAAAATACTCACCAGCGTTTATCAGGAACTGGGACTGACCGAGCAGCAGGTACTATCGACCATGAATCTCATCAAAGTGCTCACCACGCACCAGAACTGGAATTCATTCGATGGGACGCCGGGCGATCCCGCGGATCAGGTTCTCCATTCGTTGCTCCGGGATAACGAGGTTCAGACCTTTATCGGGATGAACCGCTACAATGGAATTCTCTGGTTCAACAAAGAGACTTTTGATATGCTCCTGGATGGCCTGATGGTCATTTCACTGGTCACTATCATCAGCGATTCTCAATTGAACAACCGGGCGGCGCTGAAACGCATTCGGGAAATGACCGCGATTTTACAGAAAATCCGGGACGCGGAAAACGCCTCGGATTTCAAAATCGAACAATTGATTCACCTGGTCCGGAGCCATTCCGCCACACAGGATTGATATTGTAACTCCCATAAGTCGACTCAAGAACGGGATAAACCTGGCTGCTGCATGCCAGCGTGAATCCCGTTTTTTATTTCTGCAACAGCCGACTCCCCTATCGGATTCTCATTCAAACTCTTTCTCCGGCTCCACAACTCAATCGGGCTGCCCGCGCTAACTGCCTCAAACATCTAACTTCTGACAGACAGTGATCCACTATTGCGAACCCAGGATCAGTGCTGCACCATTCTCATCTTCACTTTGATCAAATTCTCAGCCCTTCTGCCGGGGCAATTATAATTATTAAAATTATTCAACATTCTTCCGATATTCTCATTACGAACATGAAATCTTCATTTTCAAATTTGTGTCTAGAACCTGTGACACTGTTCAGGCGCCATTCTGGTTAAACGCTGATTATCAACGGGTTATACCTGGAACACCGTCCTGGCATACGATTTGTGAATAGACTCTTCAGATGCTTACTCTCTCTGAACCGGAAATGAAACCGCACAAGGACTGAACTGAGATTGAGGTGAAACCATGAATGCATTACAAAAGAATCTGATTCGTACGTTATTCCTGATCGTCGTGGGGCTTATGATGAACTCCCGGTCGCTCTCACAGACTGTGACACTTGCCTGGTCGCCGAGCGCGAATCCCGAAATCGCCTCGTATGGAATTTACCGGAGCATCCACAGCGATACCAATTTCGTACTGATCGCCACAATCAACCACCCGGATACGATTTATCTCGATGATGCCGTGTTATTTGGAAATGCCTATTTCTACGCGGCGACCTCCATTGACAACTCCGGGAACGAGAGCGGCTTCTCCAATGTCATCGACACGCTCATGCATAACACCTCGCCGGTTGAGCTGAGCCGTTTTACGTGCCAGGTTTTTGAGAGCAACGTACTTCTCACCTGGACGACGACCACTGAACAGAACAATTTCGGTTTCGAAATACAGAGAAGCCACGAAAACACCAGCAATTTTGAAAAGATCGGTTTTGTTCATGGCAACGGCACCACCAACGAACCCAGGGATTACCAGTACAGCGATGAAAACCTGGACGCCGGCACCTATTTTTACCGCCTCAAGCAAATCGATTTCAATGGCGACTTTGCCCTATCCAACGTGAATGAAGTCTCGGTGAATGTGCCGAACAAATTTTACCTGGGGCAGAATTATCCCAATCCATTCAACGCTGGCACGAGCATTTCCTACTCCATCCCCGAGGCGGGTCAAGTGCAACTGGTCATTTACAACATGAACGGCGAGCGCGTTCTCAATGCTGTCAACAAACTACAGGAGGCGGGAAGTCACTCTTTTCATTGGAACGGATTAAGCGAGACTGGTGACGGTTTAGCGTCGGGCGTGTATTATTACAAAATCAAAATCAATGAACACGCCAGCCTGAAAAAAATGACTCTGGTGAAATGACGGATTCCAGCCAGACACCATTTTCGCGTTCCCTGGCAATGAAAGAACAGCACTCGATGATTCAAGGCAACAGCAATTTCAGGCGACTCCCATGAACTATTCGAAGCAAGCATAGTTCATGGGATCTGCATTTTGGCGTTATACCCGGGCTGGCGATTTCAACGAGCGCCTGTCTTTGCCGCGATGAAAAAATTCCTGGAACTAAATTGAAGAATTCCAGTTTACCCCATAAAATATTTCCATTATTTTAATGCGCCATTTGATTCCAGAAAAGATGGTTGTATCATGGATCGATACACAATCGTAATCAAATGTGTCATGTGGTTGCTGGGGTGGTTCGTCATTTTTCCAATGTCTTCTCGTTCTGCACAGTCTCAATCGCTCACGCTTGCGTGGTCCCCGAATCCGAATCGCTATATCTCCTACTACGCCATCTATCGTACAACTTCTGACACATTGAAATTTAAAAGAGTCGCCACGGTCAACCACCCGGACACACTTTACATCGACACCGACCTGTCCTGGGGCGAGCATTATTATTATGCCGCCACCGCTGTTGATCTTTTGGGGAATGAAAGTGGCTTCTCGAACATCATCGATACCACGCTGTGCCAGATATTCGGATCGCTCACTTCATTTCAGCCCGATGATTTCGCGCTGTTTCAAAATTATCCCAATCCGTTCAATGGCTCGACTTTGATTTTTTATTACCTGCCCGGCAGCGCGCGCGTGAAAATAACCTTGTACAATGTGAGCGGCTCGCAGATTCGGGTGCTCGCGAACGCCACCCTTCAGGCAGGTCTCCATTCGGCGCTCTGGGATGGAGTAACAGCAGACGGTCGCAGGGCAGCGACTGGAATTTATCTCTATCGAATCGACGCCGACGACTTCTGGGACGTCAAAAAAATGGTATTAGTGCGTTGAGCAATCTCTTCATTTCGCCCGTGCTGAAATAAAAAAACCTCAATCTTTCATGGACTGAGGTTTTAATTTTTAATCACCAACCAAGCGAATCGCCGGTAATTACATACGCCTGTCTGAATTAAATCGGCATCATTCTCAGGTATTCCGTAGCAGCGATTTTCCGCTTAATGTCATTGATCACAAATTGCACTTGCGCTGTCGATAAATTCAGGCCTGCGGCGATCTCTTCCGGAGAGTGGCCTTTTTCCCAGCCGAACCAGATGGCATCGAGTATTTCGAAAGGCAATTTGAAAAAGAACTCTTCCTGAGTTTGTTCTGCGCTGTAGGTATCCGTGGTCGGAGTTCGGCTCTGAATCTCATCAGGCACGCCCAGAAACGCCGCTAACTGAAACACCTGACTTTTGAAGAGATGGGCGATTGGTTTGACATCAGCGCCGCCGTCACCGTATTTGACGAAGAAACCCATCTCATGCTCATTTTTATTGCCCGTCCCGATCACGGCATAATTGAGCCGTTCCGCGTGATAGTACAACATGCTCATGCGGCTTCTCTGTTTAAAATTGGAAGCAGCGACGATTTGCAGGTACTCCTTTATCGGGATTCGCTTTGTCTTCTCTTCCCCGTTTGGCGCAATGATCGTGAGATGATAGACATTCAGCGTGTCTTTTTCGAGTATATTCTTCGGCAGAACGATCTTTGCTTTGTAGCTGACATCATATTCCGGGAAAATCTGCCGGATCGCTTCATCTCTTCTGGCGTAAGTTCCGAAACCGTACAGAGCCGGGGTCATATCTTCCAGCACATAATCGACGCTGAATTTTCTGACGAGCGATTTTGCCAGGATGAAGCTATCCGAGCTGGAATCCTTTTCCGGCATCATCACGCCGAACACTTTCTGTGGGCCGAACGCCTTCGCGCACAGCGCTAACACGACCGAGGAATCGATTCCCCCACTTATTCCGACAACAGCGCCCCGTTTCTTCAACGTGTGCGCGACGTCGGCGCGAAGCTTTGTTACAATCTTCTCCGTCTCCACAGCGATATCCAGGAGCACGGACTCTTTTGAGAATGGCATAATGACTATCCTGTTCTTGAAATGAGCACCACTGAGTGAATGTCTATCGAATCAATACCATCTTTCGAATTTCCCGATCCGCGCCAAAAGATTCCAGTTCATAAAAATAGATGCCTGATGGGACATCGTTCCCCCGGGAATTTTTCCCTGCCCAGCGAACTTCATGCGTCCCGGCGTTCTGATAGCCCTCGTCCATCACGCTGATGGTCTGCCCCAGAGCATTGAAAATTGAAATTCGAACATACCTTCTGTCCTGCAAACTATAGCGGATGCAGGTGCTGGAGTTGAAGGGATTGGGATAATTCTGAAGCAGTTCGAATTTCAGCGGCTGAGTCTGGTCAGACAGTGAAAGTTCATCGGAATGCTGTGTTTGAACCAATCCCCCGTTCAGGAGGATGTTGGTGATCTTCACCTCCGGCACATGGCCCGGCGTTTCATGCTTTTTCACGAACTCGAGGCTGAGCAGATTTTCAATTTCATTCATTTTTTCAGGACTTGCAAGCGCCACTTGAATGACGCCATCCGTCTCCGAGAACTCCATCAGCATCGCTGGCGTTTCGGCATTCAGCGCCAGATTCGCGAATTCAAGCGGCTGACCCGGCGTTCTGATTTCAAAGCTCGCGGCGAGGATTTCGCAATCTGAAGTTATCACCAACGGTACAGTGATTTTGTCTTTGGACTCCGTGAGTTCACCGAAGCGAAGCGATCCGATGCCCGTGTACGGCCGATAAAGGGCATTCATCTTCGCGCCATTCGCAGACCAGGTTCCGGAAACATCGCCGTAAACAATCCCCGTGAAATTCTGAGCGATCTTTGTCTCAGCCAATGGCGAATAGTCGATCTGCCGCGGTGTCGCATTCCAGTTTGTCTGATCAATGGCGAAATCCGAAGGTACGAACCGCCAATCATCACCGACTGTAAATTCAGAAATAAGGCCAACTGAGTATCTCAGGATCATGGAAGCGTCATAGGCAGTGACGCTGCCGTTGCCGGAAACATCAGCGGCAATTTTTTGGTACGGGAGCAAGTCAACAGCGCCAACGTTAGCTCGTAAAATCAGGGATGCATCGAACGCGGATATGCTGTTTTTCAAATCGCCATCTTTCATGGGCTTCAAGGAATAATTCCCTCTGGGGAGGACTGAAAATTCGTATCCGCCATCGGCGCCTGTGACCGTGCTTTTTTCATTCAAATACACGGTAGAGCGGTCAATCGGACTGTCGCCGGAATAATATTTGACTGCGCCGGAAATATCATACGTGTGCGCCACGGTGAGCCGTCCCGGCTGGATAGTGAAAACAGGCCCATCGTGCTCAACGAGCAGATTGTCGATTCCAATTGCTGTCTGCGCCAAATCGCCGGCGCCTTCAGCAACGACCAATTTCAGGTAAAAAAGGATCCCCTGGCCGGTCAATGGCGCGTCGCCGTGCAGTGAGACAGTAACGCCGCTGGATGTCCCGGACAACATCGGTGACTGCCACAAAGCCGTCAGTGTCCCTTCCGTGACAATCTCCAGCGATTGGATAATTCCTTTTTCAAAGCTCACATCCATCTGCGCTTTCACGATATCCAGATCCGTCATGGAGGAGACGCGAACCGGCATTATGACCGATTCCCCCGGCGCGGCAATTGTGTCGGCGAGCGAGACATTCACGCTCGGATTGAACATGTGCAACCGGGAAATCTGTTTCGCCTCGGTGAAATTTTCATCCGGTTCGTCCGAGTGACTCATGATTCGGGCGACGATTCCCGATTCTTCAGTGACCCAGGTGTAGTTAATTGTTCGGGTATGCCGTTCGCGAAACAGCACACCATTGGTGTACATCATTTCACTTAATAAGATAAAGCTTTTAACGCGCAGACACGCGAAGCTGGCTTGCGGCAACACCACCGTGCCCCAGCCATCCACGACGTTGTAAATGCTGTCGCGCACTTCAGTCCGCAGATTCGTCCAAATGCCGTACAGCATAGTATCCACTTCGACAGTGCTGTGCGAAGCCGTTTCCCACCATTTTTCATACACCAATGGGAAGGCGAATTGCAGCAGGTCTGGCTCCAAATCGACTGGCCCTTTAAAATTCAGGTAGACATCTTCATACTCTGCCTGGGAAGAATCAACGCCAATCCCAGCGATGATGAGGCTGTCTGCGTTTATTTTCTGATACGAATAAAACAGCCCATCCACATCATCGAAGTAATAGCTATGAACCAGAAAACCAAGTTCTCCGGCATATCGGGTCACCAGATTCGCATCAGGAAAATCAGCAAGATAGGGCGTATTGGCTTTATCCACCACCAGTTGCCGGGTCAGAATGCCGGGAATTTCTTGCTGAATGTACCAGATTTGATTTTCCCCCGGCAGTCCCACATTGACATGTACCACATCTGCAGTATCGTCTTCCGTGACAATATAGGTTCCGATCTGCGACGGATAATCGTCGCTGTTGATGGTAATTTGCGACAACAGATCTCCATTGAACAGAACAAGGTTCAACGCGAGCATGCTGCAAATCAAAAATGTGTGACGTTGATTCTTCATTGCAATCCTCACTTTAGTAGAATGAGCTTCTTCACGAATGAAAGTGTTTGTTGTGTCGTTTCATTGGGTGCAACATCGATGCGGTAATAATACGTCCCGGAAGCCACGAGATTGGCAAAACCATCGCGCCCATCCCAATTCAAAAAATGCTGTCCGGCTGGCTGCGTGCCCTGCGCCAATGTGTGAATCAATCGGCCCTGCATGTCAAAAATCTGAAGAGTGACTGTGGAATTCGATGGCAATTGGTATCCGATCGTGGTGAGAGAATTGAACGGGTTGGGGTAATTTTGCATCAATCGGAACTCTGCCAGGGAGCCGGCGACGAGTTGTTCGAAGGCAATTTGTTCTTCCCGGGTCAGCACATTTCCGGGCAACAGGACAAATCGACCCGGAAACGGCACAATCATGGGGCCGCTTTTGTCAATTTTTACTTCATCGAAGGAGATGGCCGTCAGCCCGTAATCGGTCGCATTGGGATTGGCCTGCATTTTGAGGTAACATAACACGCCCTCGCCGGCCAGGGGCTCATCGCCGCTGAGTTTGAACTGCACCCCGGTCGTCGTAGCGATCAATTCCGGCGCGCGCCATTTTTCAGTGAGCGCGCCCCGTGTGATCACCTCCATCGGAATGAGCTTGCCTGTATCAAAACCAATTTTGAACTGAACAGATGAGATGGAAAGATCGGTGACTTTGTTGATGTGGATCGGTATTTCAAAAATATCGCCGCGGTGACCGCTATAGGAATCGAGCCGCAGCTCAATTTTCGGATTGAACAGATGAATCCGCGACACTTGTTTGGCCAAGAGGAATCCGTCGTCAGGTTCATTGGAATAGCTGATGACGCGGGCCACGATGCCATAATGCTGAGCGATCCAGTAATAATTTATGGTACGGGTTTTCTTCGAACGAATCTGAACGCCATTGAGAAATAAATCTTCCTGCAATGAGATGTAGGATTTCACTCGTAACGTCCGATAACTTGCATTCGGTAAATAGATGGTTCCCCAACCATCGACTACGGAGGAGACATTGTCCTTGATGTCCGCTGACAAGGTGATGGGAATTCCAAACAGGGTTGTATCTGCTTCCACACTAAAATCCGAGACGCTCTGCCAGGTTTTGCCGTACCTCAGGGGAAAAGAATGCATCAACACATTGGGTTCAATATCCACTATCCCCCTCACATCAGCCACGTATTCATTATAGCGGGCGAGGGCAGAATCCACACCAAAGCCCTGAATCCGCAGTTCGCCTGGCGTCAATTGTTGATAGCCATAAATCTCCCCGGAAATATCGTCGAAATAGTAGCTGTGGACGATGTGTCCCAGTTTGCCGTCGTAACGAACGGCCACGTTGGCGTCCGGGAATTGAGCTGAAAATGGGGTATCTTTCGGGGCCATCAACACCTGACGGCTGAGAGTGCTTGGATATGGCTGGTCGAAGCGCCAGACACGGTTTGCGCCGGGCAAGCCGACATCAATGCCGATGCCATTCACCGTATCGTCTTCGGTGATGATGCAAATCCCGGGCGTCGATGGAAAATCATTGGCGTTGATGACGAACTGAGCGGAGACTACGCCTGAAAATAACAGCGACACCAAAATGACGCAACTGCTCGTACTTAGAATTTTGATAAAACTTTTCATGTTACACCTCCTGCCCACTGGATAGCGGACAATTAATTGTGAATAACTTTTAGGAGGCAGCGCATCAGAGATCCGCGGAGTCGAAACGTACTACACTGCAATCTGAGAGATGAGAAATCAGCAGAGTATTTTTATGAATGAAATAAACGTGTTGTCTTTCGCCCTGTTCGTGTTTGGTTGGTTGGCGAAGGTGGTAGAATTATTTTTCGTCCCTGGTACTGCCGAGGGATTAAAAAGTTAACGTAAATTCTATGGTTGGCAGAAATGGCAGCGTGTGATAGACTTTTTTCACATGCTGGTTATCTTCAATTTCGAAATCGTACAGCAACACATTGTCATTATTGTACAGATTTTTTATTTCGAGAAAAGTAGCCAGTTCGAATCGATTGAACGTGAATCGCTTGCCAATTCGGACATCCAATCGATGGTACGCAGGATAGCGAGCCGAATACGGCTCCCCGCTATCCCAATTGGCTTTGCCATTGTTCCAGACCGGGTACTCCGGCGTGTAGGGGATTCCGGACAGGTATCGCCATTTGATATTCAGTTCCCAGGCTCGCGGAAACAGCACGCTGGTGAACAGGGAGAGATTGTGCGGCTGGTCAGTAAATCGGGGGACTGTCTGCGTTTCAATAGATAGTTCCTGCCAGTCGATCAGCAGCCGTTCGATCTCGGTCTTTGAGAAAGCATAGGCGCCCCAGAGAGACCAGCGTTTTGTGAATTGTCCATTAAAGAAAAACTCAACGCCCTTTGCCAAACCATCATAGGGGTTCCCGTATCGGATCTCCGGCTCTTCCTCAATAATTTCATAATAATGCCCGATCATCTGCTCCAATGTCTTTTGATAGGCCTCCACCCGAATAGAGATTTTGTCCGAGAAGTGATGTTCAACGCCGGCGACATAGTGGACCGACTTCTCCGATGTCGGGTTGTGTTCTGCGCCCTTTGTATCAGTCAATTCTGTGTACACCGGGGATTGGTAAAAATGGCCCCAGGCGCCCCGGAATATGGTTTTCTCGGTCACTTTATAAGCCAGGCCCAGCCGCGGTGAAACATGTTGATCTTCGTTGTACTCGAAATAATCGTAACGCAGCCCCACATTGGCGAACAGGGATTGATAGATGGGGAATTTGTCCTGCAGGAACCCGGACAACTTGTAGGTCCTGGGATTAATTTTAACATCGCCATAAGCCGACTGAACCAACTCCTCGAAATCCTGCAGGTCCGTGGAAATTTCGGGCGCATCCAGTTCGTAATCGTAGCTGATGAATTTGTAGGTCAATCCGGCTTCAACATGATGCCGGCGCAGCGGCTCCGTTGTGAAATTCCACGTGAACACATTCTCGGCTAGGTTCAATTTCTCCCGTTTATCATCCCCGATTTTATTGTCCCAGAAATTCTCACCGCGGGAGAGGATCATTTCCCACAGAAATCTGGGACTGATGATCTTTCGCCAGACGATGCCGTGATAGCTGTTGCCGTAATCCGAGTTCAGTTCTGAGTCCCGGCGCCATTTTTCCAGATACGAGTTATCTTTTGAATAAAGAAAATTGTAGGTGAATTGATTCCTGCCGGAGCCGGTCAATGAAAGTTTTCCCTGCACGTCATAAAAGGATGGTGAAAAAGTGTAATCCGTGGGATTCAGGAACTCAGCCGCTTCTTTCAAAAAACTTTTTCGCGCAGAAAGAATCCAACTGCCGTACGGCATGGGTCCTTCCAGCAAAAATGAAAATCCGGTGCCGCCGCCGCCGATATTACCACTGAACCTCTCTTTATCGCCAGCCCGATTTTCCACTGCCACCACTGAAGATAATTTATCCCCGTACCGGGCAGGAAACCCGCCGGTCAATACCGACACATTCTCGGTCAATTCCATATTCATCACGCCGACAGCGCCGCCAATATGTTTGAGGTGATACGGGTCGAATATCTCCATGCCATCGAGGAGAATGAGGTTCTCGTTCTGCTTCCCGCCGCGCACATGAAAATGCGCGCTGTAATCGTCAGAGAACGTTATGCCGGGCATGATCTGCAACACGCGGCAAATGTCGTTCAACGTCGCCGGCACATCGATGATCTTCTCTTTATCAATCACCTGCCGTTTGGCGGTTTGCTGCTGCGCGATTGAAAAATCACCCGGGGTTACGATGACTTCCTCCATCTCAATCGCTTTTTCGATCAATTGAATATTCACCGTGGTGACCTCACCGGCGCGCACCGACACAGCGTCCTTGATGACTGATTCGTAGCCCATGCTCATACATTTCAGTCTGTACACTCCCGCGGCCAGATTCGGTATCCGATAGACGCCTTCGCTGTCCGAAGCAGCACCCCACTGCGTGCCCAGGATGATGATGGTAGCGTTAGGCAGGGGTTGGCCATGTTCATCGGTGACCGTTCCGGAGATAACGCCCGGCGCCTGACATCTTCCCGAATTCACCCCGGCCAGAAGAAACAGGATTAAAACGGGCAGAATTTTTTTCATGGTTTCATGCAATAATTGAGTGAATGATGGGACGATTTTTAATGTGGTCGAATGCTCCGAGTAATCAGCGAAATTGCCACGGGGACGCCACCGGCAGACTCATACGGATCGAAAGTCAAACGCGACAGTTGGCTGTTTCGGTCGGATGCTGTCCCCGGGAAAGGCCCGGATGAATTGATGGAAGATCAACTGCGCCGACAAAATTCCCATGATCGCCATGTTATCGGTCTCGCTGGCTTCGCTCTGCTGCTGAAATTTGCGGATTAAACCCGCTACTTTGACAGGATTGAACAGCCCGGATTGTAATAATTCGCGTTCCGAGAGCACATCCATCGTGAACGCCGATGTATCTTTATTAAAAAAGCTCTGTCCAATCGGCGCGCGATAGGGATGCTTGGGGCGACGGACAATCGCTTCCGGCAAAATTCCCTGAAATGCTTTCTTCAATAAATACTTCTCGTTCATTCCTCTGATTTTCAGAGACGACGGCACCTGTCCCATGAACTCGATGATTCGATAGTCAAGAAAAGGCAGTCGGATTTCCACCGAATGGGCCATGGCCACGCGGTCGCCCTGGGATGAGAGCAGGTAATTGCTCAAAAATAGGGTCATTTCCAGATACTGCGCTTTGGCGAGAGGATCCCACTGCGAGAAGGAGGCCGGCAACATGGATGTGAGCGCTCCGTTGAAGGCGTCGAGGTTCTGGGCAGCATGAACCTCCGCTGCAAAGAACGTCTTAATTTTACTCGTGGTCTGCCAGCGAATGAGGTGAGAGAAAAATGGGTCATGATGACGATCCAATCCGGTCGCGAAAAAGACCTGCTTCATTTGCCAGAGCCGCGGATCATTGAAGATGTACGGATACAGTTTTCCAATCAGCTTTCCCCTGAATTTGGAATCGGGTTGCTTTGCCCAAAAATTCCGAACCTTGGCTTCCCGAAAGATATTGTATCCGCCGAACACCTCGTCCGCGCCTTCGCCGGTGAGTACAACTTTATAGTGGCTGTCGTGAACGGCTTTCGATAATAAAAACAACGGTACCGGTCCGGTGCGCAGCAGCGGTTTTTCACAATGCCAGAGGACTTGCGGCAGCGCTTCGCCGATGAATTGATTGGTGGCTACAATTTCAGTGTGATCGGTGCGAAGATAAGACACCATCAGATTTTGATGCTGGCCTTCGTCGAACGCTTTTTCCTCGAACCGAATGCCAAATGTGCGGACGTTATTATCGAAGTTTTTCACCACCAGCGAAGTGACCCCAGACGAATCCAGTCCGCCGCTGAGATAGCATCCCACAGGCACGTCCGCTCGCAGCCGAATTCGGATGGCATCGGTCAGCAAATCCTTGATGTGCTCGGCGTACTGGCCGACTGATAAATTCAATTGATCCTGTGGAGGCGCAAAAGGAATATCCCAGAACTTGCCAATCTGAAAATGGTTGTTTTTAATTGTCGCGTAATGTCCGGGCCGGAGCTCGTGAATATTTTTGAACACTGTCCTGCCCGGCAGGTTCGTCCAGAACGTGAATATTTCATCCAACGCCGATGCATCGATTTCGCGTGGGATGGCGCTGTCAGTGAAAATCGCTTTGATTTCCGAAGCAAATGTCAGGACATCATTTTGCAGCGTAAAGAACAGCGGTCGAATGCCGACGCGATCGCGGGCCAGAAAAAGTTCGCGGCGCGAACGATCCCAAATCGCCAGAGCGAACTGGCCGTTCAGATCATTCAGGCAATCGACACCCTTTTGCTCATAGAGGTGCAACAGCACCTCAGTGTCCGTTGTCGTATAAAAACGATGGCCTTTCTTTTCCAGGTCAGCCTTCAATTCAGGATAGTTGAAAATCTCGCCATTGTACACAATCCACATGGTCTCGTCTTCGTTGTGAATGGGCTGCACGCCCCCGGCCAGATCGATGATGCTGAGGCGCGCGTGTCCCAATCCAACGACATCGTCCACGTACCAGCCGGTTTCATCCGGACCACGATAGTTCATGATCTGAACCATTTTGCCAATGTCATGAGGCGAAATGTGTTTCGCTGAAGAGAATGAGTATTTACCCGCGATTCCGCACATACGTGTTGTCGTTGTGATTGTTGAAAATGATCGAGTTAAAATAGGACTGAATGAAGTTATTAAACGGAGATTCAACCATGTCGCTGAGCATTCGCAATGAGAGGGTGGGAAAATTGATCGTCTGCCGGGAGAGTCGTTGTCGCACAATTTCTGAAAACCATCAATCGACTCGCTTCATTCGAATTCCGTTTTATTGATTGGATTTCAGGTGTTGGAAAGGACATCACTGTCCGGCCTGCAGCTTTCTTTCGAGATAGCCGGAGACCTTCGTCAGGCTGTCCAGGTTGTCAGGAACGAGTTCATCGTCCTTGACGCTAATTCCAAACTTCTCTTCGAGAAATGTGATCAACTCCAGGATGCCTGTGGAGTCGATGATGCCGTTATCCATAAACGATGCATCGTCCTGAAGATTTTCACCATCGCCGAACAGGAAATTTTCTATGATAAACTCTTTGATTACTGGCAAATGTTGCATTGTAATTCCTTCCTCGCATTCATCAGTTATAACCAGGGGTTACAGGGAAATTTCAGACAAAAGTTGCACGAGCGCCCGCCCTGCTAAGAGCGATCCTTCCGCGTTCAAATGCCCGCCATCGTAGGTGTACCGATCATTAAGTGAATAATAGACATTGCCATTGTGTTTAAATGACGTCCGGCTGCCGTCCTCACAGGTCGATTCAATTCCTGCCAGATCAAACACCGGTTCATGTCCGCTGTACTTCTCCAGAAGCAAGGTATTAAATTCGTTCCGCTTGATATTTGATACATCTGTCTGGAACAACCGTTTCACTTTTTCTTTCATTCCCCAGCAATGGGATTTCAACGGCACAGTGACGTGAACAATTTTCAGGTGAGGGAATGCTGATTTCACTCCCTCCACAGTAGACACATAATAATTGAAAATTTTTTGCACATCGGAATTATCCTTTAAATCGACATAGCAAAATTTAAAAAACGCGATATCCAGATTCTTGGCAAAATCATTTTTAAATAACAGATTTTTAAACGCATCGCACTTTGTATCCGGGAACGAATTCTTCCCGTTTTTCCCGTGATAAAATCCCGGCGCTGAAATCGTATCATTTTCAGCAAGCTCTATCACACGGATGGCGCTGAGTCGTGCATCCGATTTGATGACATTTTCGACGCCCTTCATCATGTTGTACCCAACGGACATGTGACCAAAATAAATGCGTTTGGAGGCCAACGAGTCGATTGCTGAATCGCTCATTTGAATCGATTCCAAAGGAAGTTTCATGTGGTCTTTCTCCATATCATTCGTGCAACTAAGCGCCACAACGAATATGATCAAAACTAGTGTTCTCATTCCGGTACCCTTTCATCTTGAAAAGTTTCAATACGATGTTGCTCTCTCAGAACGGTCTTTAGAATTTTTCCGGACTCGTTCTTTGGAAGGGTTTTGACAAACTCGATGAATTTTGGTATTTTCACCAGAGGTAATTTCTTTGACAGGAATGCGCGAATTGCCTTTTCATGCAGCGGTTCCATTTCATCATTGAAAACAATGATCGCTTTAATCGCCTCACCCAATACTTCTTCTTCCACGCCAATGACTGCCACTTCATGAACTTCGGGGATTTCCAATATCGCTTCTTCGATTTCTTTGGCGCTCACTCGCTCGCCGCCGACTTTTATCATGTCTCGTTTTCGCCCCACGACGAAGAGATAGCCATCTTCATCCATCCGACCCAGATCGCCGGTAAAGTACATACCATTTTTTATCACGCGTGCCGTTTCTTCCGGATCGTTCCAGTATCCCACCATCAAATTCGATCCTCTGGCAACGATCTCGCCGACCTCCCCGGGCGGTAGCGGACGTCCATTTTCATCAGCGATGAAAAGATCAACATTGGGAATGGCTTTTCCGATGGATCCCCACTTTTGGGGCAGCATTTCAGGATCTAAATAAGAGAGCCGCGCTGAAGCTTCGGTGGCGCCGTACATGATGAATAACTTGGCAGGCGAAAAAACTTTAGCAACTTCCTTTTGAACAACCGGCGCCATCGCGCCACCGGCTTGTGTCAAATAGCGCAGCGAACTAAATGTGTAAGTGCGCACAGAAGACCTGTTCAACAGAATCATGAACGTAGAAGGCACTCCGGAGAAACCAGTGACCTCCATCTGCTTCATGGTTTCGAGGACGACATTGGGATAGAGAAATCTGTTATCAATGACGACGGATCCGCCAACACAGAAATGCGTATTGAGCAGCGATTTCCCATAAATATAATAAAATGGCAGGACAACCATAATTCGATCGTGCGCGTTCAACTGGAGATACTCAACGATCGAATGGGTGTTGCTCACAATATTGAAATGAGTTAACGTGGCGCCTTTTGGTTTTCCTGTGCTGCCTGAAGTGTACACAATAGACGCGATATCGGTATCGATGCACCGCACATTGGGATGAGCGTCATTGCCAGATGTATAAATTTTCTTTAAAGCGATGGTAGTGCAAAAATTTAGCTTTTGATATTCTGCAGGATCAGGCTGATCAATGATAGCCCATCTCAGATTTATCAAATTAGCTAAAGCAGGGATCAGCTTTTTAGTGAATTTTTTATTCGATATAATTGCCCTGGCGCCTGAATCATTCAATAAGTAAGTCAATGAGTCCGTCGTTGATTCAGTATTTAGAGCAACGGTAATGGCCCCAATTTTTAAAATTGCATAGTAAGAAATGATATAGTCGAAACTATTCTCGAGGAGGATGGCAACCCGATCCCCGCGTTCCAGGCCACAGCCCTTCAAATAATTACCGACCTTGTTCGATAGTGAATTAATTTCTGAATAAGTGAGCCACTGGTTATTATGCCAGATAGCTTTTTTATCAGGGAAATTTTGCGCGGTAATTTCTAGGAAATTATTTATCTGCACAATACGCGCTTCCTGAGCAAATTACAGAAATTCCTTGCCCATCCAACTAAGTCCACTTGAAAAAAATTTTCAGATGCATTTAAACAGAAAATCATAAACCAGATAAACAACACTATTTATTTCAAATACGACAGTTTAATTACCTGATAATCGTGATTGGCCCGTAGCTTACAATAGTAAATTCCAGTTGGGACATAGCTGCCTGAAAAATCGGTTCCGTCCCATTTAGCAGAATGATATCCCGCATGTTGATAGCCATGGAGTAACCGATTGACCTCCTGCCCCTTTGTGTTATAAATGGTTAATTCAACATCTCCGGCGTCCTGCAGCTCATAAGCGATACTCGTGGAAGCATTAAATGGATTGGGATAATTTTGGTACAGCTTAAAACCGCGCGCTATTGCCAGATGAACATCAAGAACCGCTGAGTAACTATATTCGCCAGTGCAATCAATTTGTTTGAGACGATAAAAGTACTTTCCAAACACCAGACTGTTGTCCTCGTACTGGTAGTCTTTGGGACTTGTTGTGGTATTATTCCCAGGGACAAATGCAATTTTTTTAAAGCTCATCCTATCAGTAGCCCGTTCCACTTCAAAGCCATAGTTATTGGTTTCAGATTGAGTGGACCATTGGAGAATGACAGAATTTTCCCATATCCTGGCGGAAAAGTTCGTCAATTCCACAGGTGTGGATTGCATCTCCCATCGGTTTACAACTGCATTAATCCAACAATAATACGTTCGCGGCGGCTGGCCGGTGTACTGCTGACTAAAGATATCCGTCCCGCCACAGAAAATGGAGACTGTTCGTTGGTTAAGCCATGAAGCTGGATGATCTCTCCCAGATGCATTCTCCCCAATCTTATCTGAATCGTTTGTGTCCAATGTATTATCAGCAAAGCCACCCTGCACAAACCAAAAGTACTCATCATCTAAGAGTGGATTATTGCCAGTCCAACCGACTGAATTATGGAATTCGAAGGGCACAACATTTTTTAAGGGATAATCTTCAAACTGATCAATTCCCAGAGGATCATATTGATGAAGCCAGTCCTCTCGTAACCAGCGGGCAAACTCTCTGCAACTCGCTGATTCTTCATTAGACAATTCTGCCAAAGGTGGGGCTTGCATCGCAATGAAAAGAATTTCTGGGTTGTTTACAAAAATATTGAGCATTCCCCTGTAAGCACATTTCAGTTGCGCTAACGAAGACGCTTCCTTCTGCCATACTCCATTTTCCCAGTAATCAGCATCATACTCATCATCCACTGACGACGACGAATTTAAATACAGATAATTGTTATAGTCATTATCTGAATATGGTGTACCACTGACTACCTGTCCAAATCCGTTATTATCGCTACTCGCGTTAAATTGTGTATCGAAGTCGTTGATTTCAGAATTTGGGTAACATGGCTTAAACATGATAATATCCATTCGTTCAGCATTGAAATCATAATAATTCAGCATAAAATCTCTGTAATCATCATCTATTTGAGTGCTGATAACTGGTTCTCCATTCTTATCAGGACCTTCGTACCGATAATAATGGTCGCCTACAGGAATTCCTAACTCCCGTTGAAATCGCTTGTACCAGTGTCGATAATCAGTATAGGTATTTTCATAATCATACGTGCTAATAATTCTACTATGTAAAGTATATCCAAGTCCCTCAAGACTATCCATTAAACCATCTTCTAATAAATTTAAACCACACGAATGATGGAAAAAATTTAACACGTGATGATTTATGTTCGAAGGAGTTGCAAAATTCGGTTGGCTGAATTCTTCATGTAACAATGAGTATTGCGCTCGACCGACAATCGGAATTAGCAATTGGAGATATGCAATACATACAATAAATTTTAACTTATTCATAATTCATCCATAATTAATAGAATTCAATTCTTACACTTATCGAAATAAAATTATCATCTATTGAATTAGTTGTCGCCTTGATCTGTTTCTTCATAGGGGTTAAGGTATTCCTGGATATTCGTCTTAATTTCCTCAATTGAATTGTCCCACCATTTCGAGGCAAGAAGTTGATCAATCACTTTTTCTGAAAACCGATATCTGACGACACGAGCAGGATTGCCGACAACAACCGCGTAAGGAGGTACATTTTTATTGACGACTGCTCCGGCAGCTATCACAGCACCATGACCAATTTCCTTGACATTTGGCATGATAATCGCATTATGCCCTATCCAGACGTCATTCCCAATAGTCAAAGATATATACTCTATAGGATCATGCTCACAAATCTTCAATGCAGGATTAAAAAAAAATGCATGCATCGACTTAAAGTTCATCGGGTGATTCCGATTCATTATTCTCACACTCGTCGCAATTGAACAATAGCGGCCTATTTGTGTATACTTATCCATTTGACTTGGAATGAAACATCCCCCGTGACTATATAAGCCAATTTCAATTTTATGATAATTCTTAAAAATCCTTCTCAGTGTTAGTGAATAAAATTCACCTCCTTCTCTTCGTTTAATCTGTTTTTGAAGGAATTTTCTCAATCTATTATTTTTAATAGAATAGACTTTATAAATAATATCTTCTATTTTCAAGCAATCTCCCAAGTTGCATTACTAATTTTTTTATAATAGAATCCAAATATCACCGTTACTATCGTAGTAATGTCATTTTTTTTGTCTGCTGAAAAGATTCATTCTGAATCCTATATAGGTAAACACCACTTTTCAGGTTTTCGGCATTGAATTTAATGGTATAAAAACCAATATGTTGCACATTATCCACAATCGTTGTGATGTAATGACCGAGGGAATTGAAAATATCAATTTTTATTTTTTGTGGAATTGGTACATTGTATATTAAGGTCGTCTGCGTGTTAAATGGATTCGGATAATTTCCAAACAGTTCAACTTGCTCGGGTAAATGCTTATCTTGCGATGATTTTTTTACCTCCGATGAACCATCGTCTGTCAATGCGACCCATAAGCTCCACATTGCCAGTGCGATATGCTCTTTACCCTTGTTGTTTAAATGTCCGCCATCATAGCTCCATCCGTTATTATCAGGGTCGCTTGAATCGTACCACATCATTGGGTATTCATTCCCATCCAATTCATATGTTTGTAGAATTCCGTTTCCATCATGAGATTCTATATCAGCAAGATCAAAAAGATAACCTTCGGTTATATCAGCGAGGCTCCTGATTTTTACGTTGAACTCATGGCGTCGTTTATTTCGATCTTTATCACTCCCATAGATCAATGCCGACAATGGAATGGTCACATGAACGAATTTACACTCAGGATAATCACTTATCAGTTTCATCATGTTACCAACATAATCTTCATATAAGCTATCGGTATTTATTGATGATAAGTTAAGATCGACATAGCAAAATTTAAAATAACCAATATCAAGGATGTCTGCCCAAGTATCGTTGCTACCCACCTGGCTCCTCATTTTCGCATCGAATGCAATAATTTTACTATGTGGATCTTGATTCTCACCATTTTTCCAGTGACCAAAAGCTGGAGAGGTCAAATTAGACGGCTTAAATAGGATATTCAAGCCATATCGGACTGAATTTGAATCAGATAACGCTGTCAGCCCATCAACTATGTTCGTGCCAACCGATTGATGTCCGAACATAATTTTCAATGTCCTTACTTTGTCCAATTTCTCTATAGCGATATGAGAAGGATTCCAATTAAAATGATTAATTATGACTTTTGCATCAGAATGAGCATTCGCTATAATCAATAGAGTGGCCATCGCCATCCACAAATGTTTTATATGGTTTTTCATGGTTAAATCCTTTGTTTATTTCTCCTGATATATTTCAACAATATAATAAAAGTCATTAACGTAATTGTAATTATTAAAATAAAAATTATTCGATTCAGATTTTTATTCAAGTTTGATTCATAGTACCAATCAATGAAACTGGACAACAGTTTAATTCTTGATAATGTATTATCTCGAAAATCAGAAATGTAACGCAATATATTTACTGACCATGTAGATTTTGATATATCAATTAAATTCGCATCAAATTCACTTTCGTATTCGATGATTATATGACCCCGTTCATGTGGTGGGAGTGTGACGATTAAATTAAGCAGACCATTATCTACTTCAAAGCAATCAATCTGCTCTCCATTCAATATAACTTTTTCAATTTTAGGATCTTGTGATTCCTGTTTCTGAACGAAATACGTGGCTGAATCGTTTGTGCAATTTTCTAAAATAAAGTCTGTTGAATACAAATTAATATCATAACTTTTTCCATTTCTCTTTCTGATTTGGTAAGCATACTGAACAAGTTTAGTCAAATTTACCCACTCGATTTTAGATTCAATTGAGTTAACAACCTGAGCAGTTAAATTAAAATTACTTATACTTGTTCGAAAAAACGAATGATGAGTATAAAAAATAATTGGATTATTGAGAAATAAATCTATAGCGACCTTGTAGTCTAAATTTAATGATTCGGCAGTAAGTGGTTTGGACCTCCTGAAGCTTAAGAAATTGTTAACAAATATATTATAGTTACTCAACATATACTGTTGTGAATCAGGCAATTTGATTCCAGTGGGGATATGCCTGGAATTTGCGGTTGCTAGAAAATTATATTTTTTTAGTACAGATAAACTCATGTAAGTTGCGATACCATGTGGAAACACCATGATTTTACCATAGCTGATACCTGTTATTTTCTTAAATCTTTCCATTCTTGCTAACGCTTGAACGATGTCCTTTTCTTGTTCTTGATAATAGCCCTGGATTTTACGCTCAGAACCTTTTACATCTTCCCCCCCAAATTCCCTGTGATTGTGATTATTCCCATGGATGCAGATTGAATATCTGTCCGAATTGTTTAAAAATAGATCGACAGTTTCCGAGTCATTTCTATCATAGTTCCATGGAATAAATGCGATTGTCGTGTGAAAATTATATAATTTCATTTCAGTTAACAATGCGTTAAAATTTAAATACCCATATTCATTTTTTAACCAGGGATCGTCAATTGTTAAATTGGCCATAGCTTTCGGTGCATGCCAGCAATACTCCCCAAATATCCATTTGAGGAACATCATGATTGGCGCGATTTCCATGAAACGTGTTACGTCGTACTTCCATATTTTCTGATCGGTTAAATCATCATTGGAAAAAATAATAATTTGGTAGAAAATTTTTACTTGATCAATTATTTGATAGCAAAGTACAGGCTGAACCACGCCTCCATCAGCGCTCACATAATCTATTATGCTCCGTACATTACTCCTATCTTTCATCTCAAAATATTGGGCATATAATCCGGGGTCATGCGGGAATGGAATTTCTTGTCTTGCTAGTTGAAAACAAATTTGAGGATCATCTGCTATACGATGGTAGCCATTATTTCCATAACAAGACAATCTATTGCAGGCACGAATCGCTCCATCCGACCAAATTCCAAGCACATCATCCTCAGATTGCGAAGTTATTCCAACAATAAATAGCGCCTTATTATTACCCTTTTTCCCTTTGATATTTTCAATCAGTGTTTCTCTATCAATTAGTTTCAAAGCTCTTGCCGTAATTATGACACCAGCAATTTCAGAGATATTAAAGAATGAATTTGATAATGACTTGTTATTGTTATATGTTACTTCGATTACTTTGATTGGAATGCCCAGATATTTTGCAACAAAATTAACCTGATTAAATTCAGAGCCATGTTCTAATGTTGTATCGATGAATATTATTTCTGGCGTCTGAGGATAGCCAAAATTCGAACAATAAATTAAACAAAAGATGATTAGATTGATTACTTTTTTCACAAAAACCTATCGCTTTTTATATTGCTTTCTCCTGACGGATTTACGGGTAAATGGGTGAATAAAAAAACAGTCTAGTATCATGTAATTTGTCTGTTTGCATTTTGAACAACAATTGGGGAGTATGCGTCGCGATAATAATGCTGCATATAACTTCTGTACTTGTCGAAACTGAATTGACTAATAGACGCTGCAATCGCTAAACCCATGTACCAGAACATAATCATCTGACCGAAATAGGATACTCCCGTAAAAGAAATTGTATGAGTAAATATTGAAACCCCGATAGCCCATACATACTTTTGCAGGAAAGGACGACTTTCAAAGTTTTTTATAACCGTTCCCAATCCTCGAAAGGCAAGAACAATTGTTGTCATGAACAATATTAAAGAGATAATTCCGCCATTGATTCCAACACGAATATACATATTCGTCACATCCTGTAATCCCCAACCCCAGTGAGCACTCGACGTAACTCCAACCAATGCCCATTCCGCAAATCGATTGATTGATTGTTGAATTAAATTATAGCGATGCCAACCAGTTGACCCTTTAACGATTGTGATGCGGTACAGTACTGCCCAAACAGGATCACCAAGAAATATTTTCATGAAAATATGTAAAATGAACGCCCCTGACAATATTAATATTTGCACGATTCTTGTATGTTGGCGCAATATCCAAAACATGATTCCCCAAATTGCTGCTAAATACGAAAGTAGCGGACCGCTTGATGAACAGGTAACTGTTATTATTGTCCCGGAAAAAAACCCCATCAATGCAATTGGTTTACTTGCTTTATTTTGATACCATAGCCCCCAACTCAATGGCAAGAGCGACGCCCCAAAACTTCCTGCTAAAATTGCATGAGAAAATGCTCCCTGGGATCGGAGGTTCCCTTGTCTAACTATATTAATTTCAGGCACGCCTCCAAAAATTGAAAAAAAATTCCTCCCTGTAATTTGTTCAATAATCATCGCTATGGCAATAGGTATACTTAGTATAACTATCGTTTTTACAACTTTATCAACATCTTCAAAGCTATCGATAAATATTCGAACTAGAAAATAAAGGCCGACAATATCAAAAGCAAAACCCAGCCGGTTGATAAATGCATCGACACTCCCTCGCTGGATAGTGAATGTAATAATTCCTACAATACCAAACCATATCATGACCTTATCAATCATCAGATATTTAAAATTTTTATATTCTGATTGTAATAAAACTCGAATTAATCCAAATAAAACAATTATTCTTAACATATCGAAGTCTAATCCACCAATGACCAAACGTTGCCGATTTGTGATATACAATGCAATCACGATCATTGGCAATACAGCATAGGACCTCCGCTTTACGAACAATATGATGAGACACATTAGAATCGTCAATCCTAATGCATAAGGATTTAGTATCGTCTCGTTAAATTGATAAAAGTCTATGTTTCTTATATCTGCATCATCGTTCATTTTCTATTAAATCCAATGTTAGAAATCATCTGACTGGTATAGAAAAAATCTTCCTCACAAGAAATGTCAAATATTCTTTGATTAAAAACCAATCATAATACCCTAATAGTTTCTCATGAATTGTTTTTAAGGAATCACTTTCATCTAATTGAATTCTTCGTAGCATCATCATATCTTTGGCTGAATTCATTGCACTGAATCGTGTTGTTACAGCTATTTTATAACCAGATTCCCGTAATAGGTTTATTGTTTTTTTTGAGTAGTCATGTATTCCACCATAAGGATAAGAAAACATAATTATGCTTTCGATTGCCAATAGCTGTTCCAATACTCGTTTCGATTTTTGTGCTTCTAACATCAACATATCCTCATCGATACCTTCTGTATTTTGATGTGACGCCATATGAGAACCGTAATCTACCAGTTTTGATTTATGCAACGCTTTCAATTCCTCATCGGATAGTACACGCTCAGGAACCTGAATCCAATTTGTCATACTGCCAATAAAATCAGTTGGGACAAAAATTGTGTAAGGAGCCTGATATTTAACCATTATCGGATGTACATTTTTTATTATATTTTGATAGGCATCGTCAAACGTTATTACACAATACCCTTCATGACTTGAGCCTGCCGATGTTTCATTAAGCTTTTGTCCAATTTCCGAAAGTCTGACGATTCTAAATTTTTTCGAGATAAATTCAATCTGCTGTTCAAAGGCCTCCGAACTCATATTAAATTTTGATAAAGTAGTTCCACCAACTGAATGATAAAGTAAAATAGGAAGAAGTTTATAATCGAGCTTTTGTTGCCAATAGTTAATAAGTTTATGAATTTTAAAATAAGTAACGAGTGGTTGAACATATTGATTGATAATCTTTTTTGGATTTCTAAAATGGTTAAATCGGACAGACATGAGTAAGTATTTCTCATCCTATATTTATCGTATAAGGAATGAATTAATATTGTATGTCTTTATTTAGTTATCATAACTTCAAGAAATCTTCTTCGTATCGTATCAAGGCATATTCTGAAAAATATTATACAGAGTAAAAGGCAACTTGTATTTTAATTTGAGCTTGATGGCAAATAGAACAAAATAAAGAAGGAAGGAAAGGAAAATACCAGTCAACAAATTTAAATAATGATCCAGAACAAATATTTTATTGCCGACTATCCAAACAAAAATAATCACAACTGAGACCATAATAGCGTTTACAAATATTTTAAAATAGCTATATTTATTTAGATCTATTATTTTCGAAAGCCTACCGACCTGAAAAATGTATCCGATGCTCATCGATAAAAAGCCAGCCGAGGCAGCGCCAATTAAACCGAAAAATTTAATTGACGGATAGATAAATAATATTATTAGAAACGCTCTGATAGCGGTAAAATAACGATGGAGATGAGGCTGTCCTATCGCCAAATAAAGCCCGGCGATTGGTGTACTAATTAATCTGATAACTGAAGTCCCCATGAGAATACAAAAAGGAATTGAGATTGCCATATATTTTTGGCCATAAATAACGAAGAGTAAATCTCGACTATATAATATTGAAAATAGTAAAAACGGAATAGTAACAATTGATAATTTTGAAGAAACTTTAATAAATGTCTTTCTTAATCGTGTTCTATCAGTTTGTATTGTTGAAAATGCTGGCATCGTTACATCGCTTATTAGCTTTGTTGCCATTTGAAATGGGATAGTTGCTAATGATACTACTAAACTGTACATTCCCAAATCACTCGCCGGACATAATTTGCCAATAACAAAAATATCTGCCCTCATAAAGATAAAAGTCAGGATTGGCAAACCAAACATACCTTTGCTATATTTAATAAGATTTCGAAATGCATTCTTATCAATTTTAAATTGAGGGGAAAATGGTGCATAAAGATACGAAAGAATTAATCGAGCCAGCCATTCCACATTAAGTCCAATAACCAAAGCCCATATATTACGAATGATAAGGGATAAAACAACAGACGTTAGAATTCCTATATAACTACCAACATTAAATATCTTCACCCACTTTATAAAATTCATATTCTTAATGGTGACAAAGGAACTCGGACTCATGAATCCCTTGAATAAAATACTAATAAATGCCACCCTAATTAATATAATAAGATCAGGAAGGTTGTAAAAGTCCGAAAGTAAAGGAGCAAAGATAAATGCAATAAAATATAATGATGCAGATCGAGCAACAGAAACCCACCAACCGCTGTTAAGGTAAGAATTTTGTTCTCCTTGTGGACTTTGAATAATGGCCTGTTTAATTCCAATTTCAGTAAAAGATTCAAAAAAAACATTGATGGCCATTACAATAGCCATTAAACCAAAAACATCAGGTGCTAATATCCTGGCGAGAATCATGTTTCGAACTAAGCGCAACCCTTGTTCCAGAGAATTCGCTGAGCCCAACCAAAAGCTTCCACGAACCACTTTGCTTTTTAGTCCATCTCCAGTTAGTAATTTCTGAGCTTTCTGCTTAACCTTATTTAACTCGTCACGCAGTGAATTTATAAAAAACAATTTCCCTCAATAAATATTACCTAAAATTCTAAAATAAAATAGTAGCTAAAGTGATCCAAGATTCGTATATTAAGGTGGTTAAACACATGAATATCGAACCAAAAAGGATCACTTTAGCCATGAAAAAATCACCCCAAAAGCAGTC
>JBMOPW010000044.1:0-191849 GCA_049322915.1 Candidatus Zhuqueibacterota bacterium | reverse complement strand
TAGCCCAACTTAACATTATGTTTTCATAATGTGTGAATGTATATGCAAAATCAAACTCAGTTTTATATTCGAATTTTAAATTTATGCACCATTCAGGTTATCCCGCTTCCTTTAAAAATACAATGAAGAATGCGGGTTAGCAAGGTGCGTTTCCCGCTTTTGCCCATGGCAGGCAAAAGGCACGATCATCCGCAGTCCAGTGAATTTTCCCCGTTTGATAAATCAATAGCAGCATCGCCCCTGGAACTCACGACGAGGCCGCCTCCGATAAGTCGCCTCGTTATCCCGGGCCGAGAAATAACAGCCTGTTTGAATTGGAAAAATGCATAATTTAAACCTCAAATTACTGATAGACAATTGAGTTATTGTTATTTTATGGTAAAATACTTTATCACTGCAAATTGGCACATGCAAGAATAATTATTTCCCCCGTAAATACTACTTGACTTTTTTCTATGTTATTTCTATATTTCTGGCACTCTCACTAATTAGTTTTAATTACTAAGCCAGAAAGGGTGCAAAAAATGAGCAGATTAATAAAATGCATTATTTTGATTATGGGTCTTGCCACGGTTTCTTTTGCACAAACCATGCAGCCCGCTGAAAACAGCGGAATGTTCACCGGCGCAATGGGTATGACTGTCATTGATGATCAGACATTCTTCACCATAAACCTACGTCCAGATATATCTATCGGCAAGTTCGGCGTAGGGTTAAATGTAAATTTGTTGTATAACACAAAAAATGGTGCGATTCGAAGCGAAGACTGGAACGAAAGCTACGACTGGGCCCGGCTCATTCGTTACGTCCGCTACGGGCGCAAAGGCGATAATTTCTACACCCGCGTGGGGGCGCTCGATGCGCATCGGTTGGGACACGGTTTCATCATGAATTACTACACCAACGAAGCCAGCTATGACAAGCGCAAAATCGGTTTAGCGCTGGACATCGATTTCGGGACGTTCGGTTTTGAATCTGTCACCAATAACATGGGGCGGCTGGAAATCATCGGCGGCCGTGGGTTTGCCCGACCCCTGCGTCCCTACATCGATATTCCCATCATCAAAAACCTGACGTTTGGGGCGACCTTCGTCACCGATGTCGACCCGGATGGATTGCGCGCCACGGATGACGGCATCACTGAATTCGGTCTCGACATTGAACTGCCGCTGGTCAATGTTCCCATGTTCAACACACTGGTCTACTTCGATGTGGCGCAAATTAAAGACTATGGGTCAGGCACCGCCTTTGGCATTGCAGCGAATCTCAGTGTCATCGCAAACGTGGCTGAAATCTCGGCCAAACTGGAACGTCGACTATTGGGTGAAGAATTTTTGCCCTCTTATTTTGACGCATTCTATGAAATTCAACGCTACCAGCCCATGGAAAACGGGATGCTCTATCGTAAAGACGAAAACCTGGCCATGATTCAGACGGACACGAAAGGCATATTCGGAGAGTTAGGCGGGCATGTTTTGAACACGCTTCACATCGTGGGTAATTTCCAACGCCTGGATGATACGGATCAGAGCGGAATCCTCCATCTCGCAGCGGACATTCCGGACGCAATACCAAAAATAGCTGCACAGGCAACATACGATAAGTTCGGCATTGAAACCCTGAACGAAGCGTTCACGCTCGACGATCGTTCCATCGCCCGGATCGGTGTGGGGTATAAAATTAATCCCTACCTCATGTTCTTTATGGATTATATTTACAGCTTCCAGTTCAACGAAGAGAAAAATGCCTACGAAGCTCAAAAGCGATTTTCTCCCCGCGTCGCTTTTGTTTATAATTTCGGACTGTAACCATCGCGCGCATTTTTCATCTCAGAAAATAGCGTGAAACAGGGACTCACTTTCCCTTGAGTCTCGATAGAATCGAATGAAATACCATTGGACATACACCCTGACCGACTCCCTGTCAGGGTGTATTATTTTCAGGTGAACCGTGGCCGTGCCTTCGAAATTTTTGAAGATTATGAATCTGTTTCGCCCGTTGGTCGATTTTTTCTATCCGCCATTTTGCACCATCTGCCAGTCGGCATTGCAACGGGACGAAATTGTTGTGTGTGAACAATGCTGGTCTGAAATTCCTCGTGTGGACGAACATGCGGACATCGTTGCCGAGATCAGTGCCGGCCTGAGTAGCCCGGTCTTCTTTACTCAGGCTTACTCGATCTGGCAATTCGACGGCCCAATTCAACAGATCATCCATCTGTTGAAATATCAAAACTACCGAATTCTCGCCCGAAAAATGGGTGAATTTATGGCCGATAAAATTCGCACGCTGTCCATTCCAGATCAGGATATCGTGCTCATCCCTGTGCCGCTTCATAAAACCCGCGTCAGGGAGCGTGGGTACAACCAGAGCTTTCTCCTCTGCGAATCCATTGCCTCCAGACTCACCATTCCATTCTCCGATAAAATTCTCGTCCGACGCCGATATACTCAGTCTCAAACCAGACTCAACGCGACCAATCGTCAAAAAAACGTCCGGGACGCATTTCAGGTGGTCGCACCGGAACTCATCAATGGTAAAACTGTAATTCTCGTGGACGATGTCATCACCACCGGCGCCACGATGAATGCCTGCGCCAGCACACTTGCAAAGAGCGGCGTTTCTGAAATTTGTCTGGTTTCAGCGGCAAAAGCCTGATAAAACCTTCAGAAAAAACCTTGACATTTAACAAATTTTTTCTTATAATATACGCAATTTTAAAACACCAGTATTCGCGTCGATCTATCTATTTATTTCTCATTAAATAGCCAACCGGTTTGAAGGTTGACTTTTTTTATAACCACGCGAAGAACCTTATACATGCACCACACTCTTGAGACGGGATCCAATCATGTTAGCAACCAACAAAGAGCTACAGCTTGCCGCGAAAAAGGGAAAGTACGCTGTTGGCGCGTTCAACACCAGCAATATCGAAATCACTCAGGCCATCATTGAAGCGCACGAAGAAATGAATGCCCCGGTGATCATTGCCACTTCCACCAGCGCAATTGAATATTGTGGGATTGAAGTGCTATCAGGCATGGTGCGCCAGATGGCCATGAACGCCAAAATCCCGGTCAGCCTGCATCTGGATCATGGCACTGAATTTGACTTGATCGTCAACTGCGTTCGGAACGGCTGGACTTCCATCATGATCGATGGCTCCCACGAACCGCTCGGAGGAAATATCGCAGCGACAAAGAGAGTGGTTGACATGTGTCATGCGGTGGGCATTTCCGTGGAAGCAGAATTAGGCCGACTCGGCGGCATTGAGGATAATATTTCTGTGAGTGAAAAAGAAGCGCGATTGACCGACCCGGACGAAGCAGTGAAATTCGTGCAGGAAACTGGCTGCGACACGCTGGCAATCGCCATTGGCACATCCCACGGCGCGTACAAATTTAAAGGAGACGCCAGATTGGCGTTCGATCGACTGGATGTCATTGCGCATCGGGTCGAAGTCCCGCTGGTCTTGCACGGCGCTTCCAGCGTCATTCCGGACATCATCGAAAAAGCGAATAAATATGGCGCAAAATTGGGCGCTGCGAAAGGGGTGCCGGTCGAAGATATTCAACATGCCATTTCGCTGGGCATTACAAAAGTCAATATCGATACCGATTTGCGACTGGCATTCACTGCCGGCGTCAGAGAAATTTTGATCAACAAGCCAGACCAGTTTGATCCCAGAAAAATCATCGGGGCCGGAAGAGCCGCGATCAAAGAAGTTGTGAGGAATAAAATCGAAATTTTAGGTTGTGCAAATAAAGCGTAACAGTTAAACAGATAAATTTACATTAAAAATCAGGGTGACTGAGGAGGATAACATGGCGATAAAAGTCGGAATTAATGGATTTGGAAGAATTGGACGATTAGTCCTTAGAGCAATGCTGGATCGGGATGAATTTGAAGTCGTACAAATCAACGACATCACGAGCGCATCAGTTTTGGCGCATTTATTTAAATATGATTCCGTGCATGGAAAATTTAAGGGTGAAGTATCCGCAACGGATAATGCGATTATTGTCAACGGACAGACGATAAATATCTCCGCCGAAAGAGACCCGGCCAACCTGCCGTGGGCAAAATTAGGCGTCGAGGCTGTTGTCGAATCCACAGGCGTGTTCCGAAAAAAGGCCGAAGTGGCAAAACATATTCAGGCAGGCGCCAAAAAAGTCGTTTTGACCGTCCCGTCGAAGGATGAAATTGACGCGACCATCGTCCTGGGTGTGAACGATGCGGCTTTGAAACCCGAGCATCAAATTGTCTCCAATGCCTCGTGTACCACCAACTGCCTCGCGCCAGTGGCGAAAGTGTTGCACGATAATTTCGGCATTGTGCGCGGTGTGATGACCACAGTGCACGCGTATACCAATGATCAGAATATTCTCGATCTGCCCCATAAAGATTTGCGCCGCGCCCGCGCCGCAGCCGTTTCAATCATTCCAACGACGACCGGCGCTGCCAAAGCCGTTGGCAAAGTGATCCCGGAATTGAATGGTAAACTGGACGGCCTCGCCATGCGCGTTCCGACCAGTGATGGGTCAGTGGTTGATCTGGTGGCTGAATTGAAGAAACCGGCGACCGTCGAGGAAATCAACAAAGCCATGAAGAAAGCCGCCGAAGGCCCGCTCAAAGGGATTCTGGAATACACCGAAGATCCCATCGTCTCTGTGGATGTTGTCGGCAATTCTCATTCAAGCATTTTTGACGCTCTCTCCACCATGGTCGTGGGCGGAACTATGGTGAAAGTCATTTCCTGGTACGATAACGAGTGGGGTTACTCCTGCCGCGTCGTCGATTTATTGGCCAAGATGTTCTAATTCAGTTACGATGGAACTTTTCATTCATCTACGTTGGTATAACAAACGCAATGCGAAAAAAGATAATAGCTGGTAATTGGAAAATGAATAAAACCGGAGCCCAGGCTGCTGAATTTGCCCGGGCTCTGAAATCCCGGATCGACTCGATTTCCAAAACCGAAATCATCATTTGTCCGCCCTATACGGCGTTGGGTTCACTGGTCGAAATATTCAAAGGAACCCGCGTCGGCGTTGGCGCACAAAATGTCTTCTGGGAAGCGTCGGGCGCTTATACCGGTGAAGTCTCTGTGGAAATGCTGGTCGCTGCCGGTTGTTCCTCAGTCATCATCGGGCACTCCGAACGTCGACAGTATTTTGGGGAGACCAATCAATCCGTCAATGCGCGCCTTAAACGAACATTGACAACACCGCTCACTCCCATTGTCTGCATTGGTGAAACGCTGGATCAACGCAAACAGGGACGTACCAATGAGGTGGTGGGAACGCAGATTCGTGAAGGGTTGGCGGATTTAACTCCTGAGCAAATTCAAAAAATCATTCTGGCCTATGAGCCGGTCTGGGCGATTGGCACAGGTGTGACCGCCACACAGGAGCAGGCGGAAGAAGTGCATTCGTTCATTCGAAATTTGATCAAAGACATGTTCACAGCGAAAATCGCTGATGACATCCATATCCTGTACGGCGGCAGCGCGAAACCATCCAATATTCACGAATTGCTTTCTCAGAAAAATATCGACGGTGGATTGATTGGCGGCGCCAGCCTCGAAGTCGATTCGTTTGCCGAGATGATCAGGATTGCCGAAAAATTAGCTTAACAATTGACTTTATTATTCGAGGGAGTTATGACCTTTTTGATTATTTTACACGTGATTGTTTCCATCGTTCTTATGATTGTAATCCTGCTGCAATCGAGTAAAGGCGGCGGTATGGCCGGTGTTTTTGGCGGTGGCGGCGGTATGGGCGCTGTGTTCGGGGGACGAGGCGCAGCGCCATTCCTGAGCAAACTGACCACAGTTTTAGCAATCATCTTTTTAGGATTTGCTTTGCTCATCAGTTACGTGGATAAAGGCCAGCGGGTTGACCAGAATGTCGTTGCCGAAGAATTGGAACAAAGGCGGCTTTCTTCACCGGCGTCGGTGTTGCCAACAGTACAGGATGCAGGATCCGTTACAGGAGAAACTGCACCAGCGGGAGCTCCGACTCAGGCCGATACCAGCAAGTAATTTTCTGTTGCCGAAGTGGTGGAATTGGCAGACACGCTATCTTGAGGGGGTAGTGCCTAGCGGTGTGCGGGTTCGAATCCCGCCTTCGGCACCAAATTTCTAAATGAAGTAAATCAAAATCAGTCTTATTTTCTTTTGGTGAACTCACCCGAAAAAACTATCAATCACCTCTACGCTGCTTTAGGAAGCCTCTCTATTTGCATTTGGCGACCGTTGGTATTGCAATTGCACCCTCTGCCAGCACCATCTGTCAAACAGTGTGCCTGGGCAATACGCCCGAAATGACTGTAACAACCCGGTGAGCCGGTCGAATTTTTTTAGCCGCGGCTGAATTTCTATCGAATCAGCGCCAGCTTTTTGCTGGCGACGAAGAAGCCGGCTTCGAGGCGATAGATATAAATGCCGCTGGATAAAACTGTCCCCTGTTCATCCCGGCTATCCCAAATAATTGAATAATTGCCGGCAAGTTGTCTTTCATTTACTAATCGCCGGATTTGTTGACCGAGGAGGTTATAAATGGTCAGGGTTACCGCCGACGCCTGGGGTAACTGGTAGCGAATTGTAGTCTCGGCATTGAACGGATTGGGATAATTCTGAAAGAACTCAAAGTCAAAGAGAGTATGATCGCTTGCAGTTTTTTGTTCTGCTGGTTTTCCTTTGAATAGCTGGGGAGAACCGATGGTATTCATTTCAACCAATGCGATTTCTGTCAAAGGATCGTGCGGCTGGGCAGTGATAAATTCCTCAAAATACCGTTTTGCCGATTCCATGTCGCTTACGCCATATTTATAAACCATACCCAAATCAAAAAGCAGATAATCGGAGACGCTCTCATGTTCGGAAAACTCCGTAAGCAACAGGTTACATCGTTCGATAAAGCTGTGATATTTTCCCTGCAATTCCAAAATCGGCAACGAAAGGTTCAATGCCCAGGAACCGATTTGCTGCTGCGCGTAAGCTTCAGCATATTGGTCGAGCATCATTAGTGTTTCATTCGCCTGTCCCATCTCACGGTAGCAAAGCACGAGGCTGCTCAGCGCTTGCCGAGCTTCGGCTGATTCCGGAAACTCATGAGTCGTCTGAATAAACAGTGGCACCGCTTGTTCATATTTTCCCTGAATCATCAGCTCTTCTCCGTTTTCAATAAGGCTGTCTGCTGCTCTGCTGGTCTCATTCGACGCCATCGCGGGTACAAAATTAGGGCTGCTGGAAACCCCAACACCAGGCTGATATGTCAAATATGGCACCGCCACTACGGTACCGTAAAACGAACCAGCAGGATATCCATTGGCTGATCCCCACCAGTTATGACGAGCATAGATGGAATAATCGCTGTTATTGTTGCAGATTTGATAAGCAGAATTACCATAAATGCTGTTATTCCCCTGCGAAGAAGCAGAAGAACCTAAAATGGGATGAGACTTTTGTATCGCTGTCAAACCGTCGCTGCCATTGTCGATAATTTGCGTGTAACCACCATAAGGATTTGAAACACTGTTGCGGTAAATCCAGGGATGGCTGCCCGAGGAACCTGAACAATAAATTCCGTCTGATGTATTATCAGCAAATTGACTCTGCTGACTAAAGGTCGTATCGATGGAACCGATTTTGGGGGAGGAGTTGCTCAAAAAAAGTCCGTTGCTGCTATTATTGGTTGAAGTTACATTTAGCAGAGTCGGACTGGAAGTAATCAACAGCAACCCATGCAGTGAATTATCACTCAAATCATTATACTGAAACGTGGTAGCGCTGTTATTGAGAAAATAGGCGCCGTAGTAAGAACAGTTCCTAACTGAACAATTGGTTACGGTCGGATTGGTTGACGAACCATAAAACCACAAACCGAATTTGGCGTATTCGATATCGCAATATTGAACAGTTCCTGTACCGCCATCGAATTTGATCCAGTCCCAGTCACCGGAAGCAGGCGAAGCACTGGCGCTGGTGAATGTAATGGGATTGGCAGAAGTGCCATAGGCGTTGAGTGTGCCGTTGATTTTTAGTTCGGTGGCTGAAGCGAATTTGATAGTCGTACCTGATGTAATTGTCAAAACCTTTGATGTTGGTATCGTAACATCACTGGAAATATTTATCAGATAGTCCCACGTTTCATTCGTATCAAATACTGGTGTCATTTCAAAGAGCCTGCCGGCGCCCGCTTCTAATGAAATATTTCGAAAGATGCCGTCACTTGTTACATAACACTCCCCGGTTAATTTGTCTTCAATTTGGTAAGGCTGATCTGTTTTATTTGTGGTGACAGATATGGTCTGTGTGTCTGTTGCTTCACAACGACGATTGACAAGCATAATGTAAGGATGTCCTGAAGTTTGGTGTGTAAAATTGCCTATTTCAATGTAATCACCTCCGGTGATGCTTTGCACGACACTGCCATCAGGAACCGCATCGCCGGAAGTGAAGGCACTTTGCCAATTCAATGACAGTAAGTCAGAAGCCATATATTGAAGGTTGGCATTTATCTGCTGCACTTCATTCCACTTGGATAGATAAGGTTCGTAGTTGTGATTAAAATTAATATCTACCAGACCAATTGCTCCTTCATATGCAGGATAAGTTGATCGGATTGAAGTGTAGAGAAAGTAGAATATTCCCTTTGCTCCGTACACAACGCCTAAATTAGCCATGCAGCGAATCTCAATCGGAGCAGGATCTCGATGCCACTGTTGGCTAGGGAGATCCCAACTATGGGCTTGTACCGCGTACCAAAATGGCTTTCCATTGAGCGATGATACAAAATTTGCGTCCGATAGAAACGGGATCAAATAGCCATCCCATCTACCCTGAATATAATTATTATAATTCGGATCACCAGGTTCCGGGGCTCCATATTCTATAGGATAACGATCCACTAAAAGCTTATGATCCTGATTAACAGGAAGACCAGCATTTAAATATTGATTAAAAACATAATCTATACAAACTGTCGACTGAACTGTTTCACGAAAGCCGAACCTTGAGGGTGTTATTGGCCCTATCAAATTATTGACATACCGCATTGGATCAATACGGGTTATTTGTGGCTCATCCGTGTAGAATCCTCTAATCGTCGGATCCCCGCCATCCTGGTTGAACGCCCATTGTACATCAGCTAACAGGTCGGAATCTTTGTGCCCGTCGTACAGTCGATCTCCCCAGCGGTTTTCAATGATTGCGCGATCAACTGTCAGCGTTCGATTGCCATGGTATTCCACCTGATAATCCAGAGAATCCAGAGCCACTTGCATCGTGGATTCGGTGCTACCTTCTGGAAGCATGCTGGTAATATCGTCTTCACTTTCTCCGCCACCTGAAAGAGAGCTGCCGCTGGTGGTGAATTCGTACTCAAATTCCTGGTAAGTGCCATTGGCGGTAAAATTATCGGAAAAAATTTGCTCATCAACCAAATTGGTTGTTCCCTCAACAATCCGCACTGTAGCAACCAGAACATGACCGCTGTTGTTATCGACCTTTAAAACGAAGGTCGCAAGGTAAGTGTAGCCCAGATGCTGCCATTCGCTGTCGTCGTAGGCATGCAGCAAAAGCCCCGGGCCTTGAGATGGCGTAGCTCGCCATACCGTTTTTCCACCCTCTTGCAATGGCTCACCCACTGCATGAGAAAAATCATAAATGAGTGTATGTTCTATGGTCTGTAATTCAGGTATTGGTTGATAACCATCGGATTCATAGGGCAAACGATATGCGCGGTAAGAATCGTAACCACTCTGACTTCCTCCATACCACTGAAGAGAATCCGTTCCATTAATACCGCTAATCAACATAGTGATGTTTGATGCCTCGGCTGCCGCTAAAATGTTAGGCAGGGGCGATACGCCATTATAATTACCTCCGGAAATAATATTGATACCACAATCAGCGACCTGGGGATATTGATCATATCGTTCGCGATCTGTTGCCACCCAATAAGTGCCAATAGGGAATTGCTGGGCTATTACTTCCACTAAGGGAAGTAACACAAAGAATAAGCTCGACAGCCACTGCTTTGCTGAAAGCAACTGTTTTGTTCTCATAGCCAAAACCTCCTGTTAAAATTCAATTATTATTCACCGCAGCAGGATCAGTTTTTTTGCCTGCTGCGCACTGCCGATTGACAACCGACATAGATACATTCCGCTGTTCACCTCCTTTCCTTGTTGATCTCTGCCATCCCAGACGACTTCATGCTCGCCGGGTGTCTGCTGCTCATCAGTTAACTTGCTCACCTCCTTTCCGTTGATGTCGTAAATAGTTATCGCTACCTGTTTTTCAAATTTAGAACTGAGACGGTAGCGAATTCGCGTTTGTTGGTTAAAAGGGTTGGGGTAATTCTGAAATAGCGTATACTTGTCCGGCGGCGCGGACGGCTCTAACTGCCGTACGTTGGTGCGAATATCCTGCAAATCGGCTTTTCCCGCCAGAATCCAGGCAGCGCCCCAGGCAACCGATGTATAAGGAGAACTGTACATTCCCACAATAATGTCATCATAGCCGTCACCGTTTACATCCCCGGCGCCGTCCACTGAAACACCAGCGCCTCCGGCAGTCCAATCCACGGTTGGATCAATTTTTTGACTTCCCAGATAAAGACCGCAGGAAGCCGTTTGAAAGAAGGAATGATAAAACCCAGCCAGAATATCCGGCCAGCCATCGCCATTAACGTCACCAGCAGTGGCGATGCGATTAATGCCCACTCCAGGCCATGGGATTAAATAAGCATCAGCAATTGTGTCCAAATCTGCACCGCCAAAAAAAATGTTCGAATAAATACCTGTGTTATTATCTATTCTGATAACAAAATCATCAGCGCCATCCAGGTTTAAGTCATCACACAACAGGATCTGATTTTGCATATTCCCGGGGCTGCTGTCAGTAAGGATAAGATCACTCAAGGTATCCACTTTGGATGCATTAAAGAATATTTCAGTGTGGACTAGATAATCGTGACCAGGTTCATTAATATCTTGAGTACTATTTATCAACAAGTCCTTCAAACCATCACCATTGACATCACCTGTAGCCAGACGCTCACCAAAGTAATATCTTAGAGTATCGCTTTGATTGCTCCAATCGGGGATGCTATCCAACAAAGCCCCCCCATAGTAGAGATATACCTTGCCAAGTCTGAAGACTGGCCAATAATTGGGCGCGGACACTAATATATCATCACAACTGTCATTGTTCATGTCTCCAACGGCAATGGAGGCTCTTCCTAAGTTGCCGTGATCCAATTCACCTGTGAAAATGGCGTCAGGAATACTATCCAGAATTGACCCGCCAAAATAAATATATACTTTCCCTTTTCCTTTTCCATTTGGGTAGTCAGGTGCCGACACGATAAAATCCGGATCACCATCACCGTTGATATCACCGCCGAAGGCGACCTTTTCACCAAATCCATCTCCCTCATTTTCACCGTGCAAAATAATATCGGGGATAGAATCCATATCTACTCCTCCAAATAAAATCAAAGCTTCTCCTGCTCCCTTGTAATAATTTCCTATGATCACATCATCAAAGCCATCCAGATTAATATCGCCAATCCCAGCCACTGATAATGCAAATAGGCTATAAGGCTCTCCGTGTCTCTCGATAGAAGTAATGATGTCAAGCTGATTGGCTTGCGATTGAGTCAGCCTGCTAAACTGCTGCTGTTCTCTATCACGTTGAACCGATTGATTCAAAGATTGGGCTCGGCCTGAAATTGCAGGAAGAATCAAAATGATAAAAATGACCAATGATTTGTTTATTTCTCGGGACATATAAATCCTCCTATACGAATCATTTCTTATTACCGCAGCAGGATCAGTTTTTTTGCCTGCTGCGTGCTTCCTGTAGACAACCGACAGAAATAAAAAACCCAAATCCCCTCCCCCATAAAAAATTCTGTAACGAGTCCGATTCGGGTTCTGTCTCTGGCTTATTTTTCTGCTTCGGCTTTTCGCGCTTTCTCTTTTTCTCACGGATATCATAGCACAAAAAAATATAGAAATCAAGCTGTATTTGAAGATTTTTTTTACTAGCCAGCCTTTCAAAAAAAAGTCCCAACGAATCAATGGGGCTTCAATTTGTCAGCACTATTTTCCGACCAAAAATCAACTCTCCAAAATTTTATCAACTTCGTCATTATCGACATCGGTGATGCGGCTCGCGCCGCTGAAGTTGGCTGCTACTTTAATATCCACCGTCCCTGCGCCAGCCGTTCACAATAGGGATGCAGACTCATCACGCTGGTCAGGATTTTTTGGGCAGGCTGTCATACACCTATCGAATCAGCGCCAGCTTTTTGCTGGAGACAAACGAACCGGCTTCGAGGCGATAGACATAAATGCCGCTGGTTAAAACTGTCCCTTGTCCATCCCGGCTATCCCAAATAATTGAATAATTGCCGGCAAGTTGTCTTTCATTTACTAATCGCCGGATTTGTTGACCGAGGAGGTTATAAATGGTCAGGGTTACCGCTGACGCCTGGGGTAACTGGTAGCGAATTGTAGTCTCGGCATTGAACGGATTGGGGTAATTCTGCCATAATACAAAATCTGCAGGCTGTTGCTCATTGGTTAATAACTCTGGTCGTTCTTTACCAACACCTTCTTTTTTAATAAGATATATTTCAGTCACGCCAGGGACAATCCCTGCTAATTTGGACGCTAACCCTTCTACTGTTACCGTCAGTTTTACATGCTTGCCTCGATGATCAGAAATATCCTGGGTCATATATCCTTTATTCCTGCTTTCCTCAGTTGTTGCAGCAAGCGACTCTTCTTGCAATGTCGTTATTGTGTTACTGCTTCCGACTTCGAGGAGTTGAACTTTGATAACTAAATTCTGTGAATCCGCCGCTGTCAGTCGTTGTAAACCAGCGCCATAGATATTTTGATACCAGGCTAAATTTGTCGATTCGTCAGGGATAACAAATAGCTCACTATCAAGATACTGAAAGGCTGTCGCTGGTGTCAGTGATAGGTTTTGGTTCTGGATTGATAGTTGTGGAAGCTCCAATTCGATCGTTCCTGTTACCAGCTTGATCTCGCCCAATTCGACCCACAACAATGAACTGTTGGCGGTATCCTGCAGCACGCTCGCACGATGATAGACGATGTTCTCAAAGTTACTTTTAGACAATTGTTCAGTGCTGATTTTGATTTCATAGGGTGAAACCGTGCCGCTGGTCCAAACATATTTGGCGGCAGTCGTGCCCGCAGATAATCCAGGATGGACCCCATTGGTCGCAGCTACTGTTTCCGACCAACTACTGCCATTAAAATAAGCGCGGCGGATTTGATTCAGATCATCATAACAGACGATCGAGCGCTTATTACTGGCATGTCCAGTAATCGAAGGACGATAGCTACCCTCGCCACCGTAGGGATAAAACATCTGAAAAGCTTCACTATTGCGGCGGTGCATAATCACCCATAGCTCCACAGGATTGGAATACCCCTGCCAGACAAAATTTTTGCCCGAACTACCATCGACCTCTACCGAGGAATAACGATTCGTGGAGGTGCCACAGCCGTTGGAGACATTGACAGCGCTGCCCCAGGCCGTGGTGTAGTTATTGTAGTAAACATTACTGCCGTTATCATAGCTGACATAAATAGTACTGGCAGGTGTGGTTGGTCCCATGGATAAACTGGGATTGGCATGGCTGGATGAGGTGGAAGGTACATTGGCAGCCGAACTCCAGGTGCTGCCGTCATTATCAGAAGTGACGTACTTAATGGCAGAGCTTGTCTTAGCGCAGACAATAAGACGATTAACACCGCTCACGTTCTTGTAAGTTATTACTGGCAAAGAATTGGTTGGCGTAGAAAAACCGAGGTTAGAGAGATTGGCAATGGTGCTGGTGTACCAGCCCGTGCCCGTGTTTTTAGCAAAGTAGGTATCGTATCTATGCAGACCGCCGCTATAGCCTGTATACCGTTGCCAGACCACAAACTGCTTGCTGCTGGTACCGGTGACGGAGGCATATTTGTTGTTTCCATTGCCAGTGCTAAGCCTAAATCCACCTATCCATCCGTTCCCATTCACAGAGTATTGGTAAAATATTTCACCGTTAGATTCATACACTAAATGATATCTTCCATTTGCATCACGAAGAAGCTTCCGACTATTATTATATGCTGTAGCTTCGGAAATTGTGCTGCGGAGCCCTTGGGGAAAAAGATTTTGGGATGGATCACCAAATAAATTATATTTATGCCTTAGCCAGGATTCCCATCTAAATTTTGCCTGCAAAATTGCTTCGCCAATCAGATCAACATTATAATTATAATTATAACCATCCTTATCAAATATCGCTTCATAGACATATTTGTCAACGACACCATAGGAGCCAGTAGCATCATCTCTTGATGAAGCTAAAACAGCAATGCCGCCTCTATTATTGGCATATTGTAATTGCTCAGCTAAGCAATCTACATTACTACCAAAACAAGGATCTACATCGAGATTATCAAACCAACCCGTTTTACAACAAACGTTCAGCCAAAAGGCGAGTTTTGCACCATTGGCAAGGCTTGGAATATCATTAACGTCGAAATAGGTGTAACAATGGCCTTCTCCATCCGGATGAAATCCAAACTTAGAGCCATGATCACACTCGTAATTAAAAATGAATCTACCTGCATTGAATTCGGCAATAAGCTTCTGTGTGGCATCATCTATATTGGTAGTTGGTGGAGGATAAACATCGTTATAACGAATCATAAAATCTGCGTCGGCGTGAGCAGGCTCATATCGGTATAAAAAGTGGGTAATTTGGGATTCTGCTTGGAGGTAATCGTCAATGCTGTTAAATTGACTATAACCAGCAAGACCCTGACCTTCAAAAAGCAAAATATCATCCCGCCAATCCCCGCCTGCATAAGCGGTTTCATAATTGATGATCTTATTAACAACATTAGCGAGTTCAGTCGCATTCCCTGCAGATAAACGCCCGATCATGACATCTGGTAAATCATCAGGTCGTGATCCGCTGAATGTTAGACAGGCATAAAAATGATCGGCACACTCTTCTTGCGGACGACGGTTCAAATAGTTATACGCATCATAATCCCAGAGCATTCTGGTTGCATTGTCGTCTTTATATGCATCGCCTATAAGAAGAACGAATCCTAAACGCCATCACTCATGTGTTGTGCACTTTGCGTTTCATATACACCTTTGATAAAATCACGAATTCCCAAAGTGTCGAAAGGAAATCCTGTCATGTTTTCAACATTCACGATGGCGATGTTATATCCGTTGTAACTTGCCCTATGGTTAGCAAGGTTATCGATGTAGGAATTGTTATAGAGATCATTGGCGACCATCATCAGATAGTCGGTCTTGTTAGTCGCGCAAGCCGTGACTGTAGAACAACGAATAACACCCGCCTGGGCTTCGGGGTTCATGATTATGATTCCACGTGTAAAACTCAAAACAGCTATTAGTATGATATAAAGCTGAATACGTTTGACAATACCTATTGTTAGAGTGTTGGCTATCATTTTTCGACCCTCTCTTTACTCTTTAAAATTTACTTGATGGCTACTAACTTTATTGCTTTAACATTTTCTTTTGACTTAAGCGTGCACAAATAAACGCCACTAGGAACTACATTTCCTTGTTGGTCTCTACCGCTCCAGCGGACCTCATGATAACCTATAGAGAGCATTTCGTTACTAATCAAACTTTTTACCAATCGTCCGCCAATATCATAAATGGCAACACTAATGCGAGCAGCCTGAGGATTGTAGAACCGAATTGTTGTTTCCAAATTAAAGGGGTTAGGATAACTCTGAAGCAACTTGAAAGTACCCGGACAAATAGGGTTATTCAGTGTATTGTTGTCTATGCTACTGGAACTACAAGTATACTTTAGCACCTTAGTAATGTCGGAGCATATTACAGGTCCCATTGCCCATCCAGTACAAGAATCGATGAAACATACCGAACGAAGAAGTAAACCTTCGCCCATCCCCGTGTCCTGTGAAGTCCAAGTTTTTCCACCGTCATTGGTATACAAAACACAACCTCCAACGGGACCGCCAGCAATCCAGCCATGAAGACTATCTACAAAACAAATTCCCCCTAATTCAAAGCCCCATCCAATAGGCGTAACCTCCCATGATTGACCGCCGTCAGAGGTCTTTAAAATTATATTGCGAGGAAGGCCCACACCAACGATCCATCCTAATTGTGAATTGATAAAATAGATACTTCCGAAGTACAATGAATCTGTCGCTACATATTGCTTTATCCAATTCCTACCACTATCTTCAGTATGTAGAATCTTACCTCGATCACTGACCCAGCCTACTAAAGAATCTAAGAAAAAAACTGTGGAGAAACCGTCCTCGCTTCCACCGGTATACTGATGGATCCATGTTTTACCACCGTTTTGTGTGTGATATATTTCTTGTGGATTATTGCCTATCACCCATCCTTTCAACGTGTCAACAAAGTATATGTCGGTAGCTCTCCACCACGGCTTCCACCACTGCTGGTAAAGGCTCGAATCTGGGTCCCATTTCTTACCACCGTCTTTAGTATGTAGTATCACTCCATTGTATGCCAGTGCCCACCCATGTAGCGAATCCATAAAATTCAAGGCAAAAAGACGCCCTCCGGTTCTGAATTTTTGATATTCCCAGGTTTCGCCACCATCACTGGTATGAATAATGACATCGGCCGCTTCCACTCCTACGGTAGCTAAACTATATCCAATGACCCAGCCATTATTCTTATCAACAAAATCCATGTCAGTATATATAGTTAGTGTATCTTGTCGGATGATTTTCCATGACCCCTGGGCATATAAATTGATGGCTTGAAAAAAATTGAATAAAGCAAAAATGACTGATGGTATTAAAAACTTAGTGCGCCACATTTTCAAACCTCCTAAAGTTATCTGTAATTCAAAATAGTTGCTCTGCAGGCTTTGTAGAACGGTCCCACGTCTTTAACCACTGCACTTTTCGGGGATACAAAATTGAGTCCAACTTTAATATGTGTATAAACCTTTAAATTATTTGCTACAGGGTTAAACTGAATGGGATAAATTTCTACTCTGGCAACTTGTTGCTCTCTTATACTTGCCAACTCAGCGATTTTACCAAATGAATTTGGATAGTAGTGGTCCACCGAATAGACGCTGTCATTAATGGCAAATTCTTCGGCAGGATATGAGTAACCATCAGGATAATACTTTTCGACGATCTGCGGAACAGGGTAGACATTATAATCTTCCATGTAAACTGAATCGATAGGAATTATTTTTAATAAGACCTGCTCGCACTCAGGTATAGCAATTAATTGGCTGATCACCGGTATTTCAGGAAATCCGACGCCTGTGGACTTATTCTGGTCTGGTATGGCCAACCTTTGATAAGTTTTCTCTTGCGCCAGAACGTCAAGTACGACCATTCCGGTAGTTTCTACAGAAAACGAGACGTTTTCATTATTAGAATAATGTAAGCTGAAAATCGGTCTCGATTGGGTATAACTGGTGAAAGGAATCCATTGCTCTTGTCCATGGCTTGTATAATTCAAAAAACAACTTATGATAATTAGGGTAACAAGGGCAACAATTTTTTTATGTCGCATAGTAACCATTTCAATCTCCTTATTTTGATATGGATAAAAAATTACTTTTGTGTTTAATCTATAAATTAGTATGATTAAAAATAAAAACCCGAATCCTCCCCCTTATGTAAATTATGGCAAGTCCGATTCGGGTTCTGTCTCTGGCTTAATGCTGTTTCTGATTCAGCTTTTACAATCGTCGCTTATCGTCACATCATTATAATAAAAAAAAAAAATAAAAGTCAAATGTTATTTTAAAAATTTTCACGATCCAGAATTTTAAACGCCTCAGGCGGATAGCTTTTAGCCATTGGCTTTTTCAAGCATTGTGATAATCTTTTGCTGAAGAAGATTCTGGAGCCTACCGCACCAGCGCCAGCTTTTTGCTGGAGACAAACGAGCCGGCTTCGAGGCGGTAGATATAAATCCCGCTGGCTAAAATTGTCCCTTGCTCATCTCGGCCATCCCAAATAATTGAATAATTGCCGGCAAGTTGTCTTTCATTTACTAATCGCCGGATTTGTTGACCGAGGAGATTATAAATGGTCAGGGTTACCGCTGACGCCTGGGGTAACTGGTAGCGAATTGTAGTCTCGGCATTAAACGGATTGGGGTAATTCTGAAATAGTATGTGCTTGTCCGGCGGCGCGGACGGCTCTATCTGCCGCACGTTGGAGCGAATATCCTGCAAATCGGCTTTACCCGCCAGAATCCAGGCGGCGCCCCAGGCAACCGATGTATAAGGAGAACTGTACATTCCTACAATAATGTCATCATACCCATCGCCGTTTACATCCCCTGCGCCGTCTAATGAAACACCAGCTCCTCCGGCAGTCCAATCGACTGTTGGATCAATTTTTTGGCTCCCCAGGTAAAGTCCACAGGAAGCCGTTTTAAAGTACAAGTGATAAAATCCAGCCAGAATATCCAGCCAGCCATCGCCATTAACGTCACCCGCTGAAGCGATGCGATTAATGGACGCCCCATACCATGGCAACAAATAAGAGTCTGCTGTCGTGTCTATATCCGCTCCGCCAAAATAGACTCTTACTCGATCAATCATATAAATAACAAAATCATCTGCGCCATCTAGGTTTAAGTCATCACACAACAGGATTTGATTCTGATAATTTCCCGAGCTACTATCAGTGAGGGATAAATCGCTGAGGGTATCCATTTCTACGCCGCTGAAGAATATTTCTGTGACTACAAGATGATCTTTTCCCAATTCACCAATGTCAGGAGAGCTATTGATCAAAAGATCGGCTAATCCATCGCCGTTGACATCTCCTATGGCCAATTGTGTAAATGCGAACAATGCCCGGCTCGAGTCTCCCTGATTCATCCAATCGGGAATGCTATCCAATAAAGCTCCGCCAAAATAAAGATAGGCCTTACCTCGACTTGTGATTGTCAAATAATTTGGGGCACCAACCAGCATGTCATCGGACTGATCTCCATTCACATCCCCAACGGCAATTGAGGCTCTTCCTAAGTTGCTGTAATTCAATTCGCCTGTGAAAATGGCGTCAGGAATACTATCCAGAATTGCTCCGCCAAAATAAATATATGCTCTCCCTTTTCCTTTTCTATTTGGAAAATCAGGCGCCGACACGATAAAATCCGGGCCACCGTCCCCATTGATATCACCACCCGAAGCGACCTTTTCTCCAAATCCATCGCCATCATTTTCGCCTCTTAAAATAATATCGGGGATAGAATCCATCTCGGCGCCACCCAAAAGAATCAGGGCTTCTCCGGCGCCCTTGTAGGGATTTCCGACAATGATATCATCGTAGCCATCCAGATTAATATCTCCAATGCCTGCCACCGATAATGCAAAGAGGCTGTAGGGCTCGCCATGTCGCTCGATAGAAGTAATGATGTCAAGATGGTTGGCCTGCAATTGAGTCAATCTGTTTAGTTGCTGCTTTTCTCTATCACTTTGAGCCGATTGACTCAAAGATTGGGGTCGGTCTGAAATTAAAAGAAAAATCATAACAATAAAAAGTGTCAATGGTTTGTTTATCTCTCGGGACATAAAAATCCTCCTATACGAATCATTTCTTATTACCGCTGCAGGATCAGTTTTTTAACCTGCTGCGTACTGCCTGTTAACAACCGACAGAAATAAAAAACCCAAATCCCCTCCCCCATAAAAAGTTATGTAACGAGTCCGATTCGGGTTCTGTCTCTGGCTTATTTTTTTCGGCTGCAGATTTTAGCGCTTTGACTTTTTCTTACGGATATTATAGCACGAAAAAATGTAGAAATCAAGCTGTATTGGAAGATTTTTGAAAAGCCGAGCGTTTGTTAATCATTCGGCAGATGGTTTTGATAATTGAAATGATCTACGAATTCAATCACTCTCTGAATTATTTCCAAGGAAAACGCTGCACACATATTTTTTCAACAACCGAGGATGCGAAGGAAAATTGTGATGAGTCTGATTCTTCTTTTCCTTGCGAGCATGGGGACTTTGTATGAGACTTATCTAAGACTTACTTGTAATAGAATAAGTATGTTTACGTGTTGTTTATTTCAATGCTGTACCACCATCCGCCGTAGAGGAATGATAGGCGACATCACTTATGAAATGTGAAAAGATCGATTCTAATTCTCCACGTGTTATTGAGACCTCATGTGTGAGCGTAATTTTAAAAATACAATATTTTCCTTGCCTTCCAATCGATTAAAGTGTATATTCTTACGTAGCAAAAATGACATGGAGGAATTGCTATGCCAGACCACTCTGATAACGATAACTTCGACGATGGGTACATTCCGGATGACGAATGGGATGAGCAGAAATGGGAAAAATATTTTCAGCAGGAGGACGAACAAAAACGGCGCCTCCAGGAATTGCTGGATAAATACGGATTCACCGAGGAAGGACTTCAACGGGCCTTTGAGGAGTTAGGTTATCACCTCTCGGATGATGAACATAATCCCGAAAGCATTGACCCTCTGGACGATTTCATTGACAAACACGATGACATCGCAGACGAGACCCGGGACGATAGCTTTGATGATTGGTCCAGTGATCGCTCCCGTCTGGATCATCTGCAGAATGCCCATCCTTTGTTTCAATCGTGCTATTCGCTCATTTTAAAAATCATGAAAATTCTGCGCCATGTCAAAATCAACCATCGCGATCATCCGCTCATCATTTTCCAGACCGGGCTTTTTGAGGCCATGAGCAAACTCATCCGCGCCGGGTACGATGACATGGACCTGAAACTTGAATCAGAGCCAGGCCTGATTCTGGCGGCATTGAAACGCGCGCGACGCTCCCTGTTTCTTTCGTTGCTGACTATTCCCAAATTGCAGGCCCTGAGAATTTTCACTCACACGACATTGACCCTGTTCAGGAATGAAATTACATCGTTGTTGACTCAAATCAACGAAGAGATCATTCGAAATAAAAAGACGATTTAGCATTGCTTCAGTTGCATCGCTTTCCTCAACCGCCTCAATTGCAACCGCAAGGCGCTACCTCCGTTGGTAATTCGGAACAACCCAACAGCCAGGCGGCGCTATTTTTCCAAAGGTGAGTGACGACATTTTTGTCCCTGCAAATCCTCTCCACTTTCAATTAATGTTTCACACAATATATAGTGTCTCGTTTACGCAAACCAACTATTTTGCCCGTATGTTCAGGAAATTCATTGCAAAACAAACATTGTTTATCTTCTTTCAAAGAACACTGTTTCTGCCAATGAATTTTGCAGGATCAGATACCTTTGTCGTTGCCCGGGAATGCCGGCGCTGAACAGGATGTCGTCTCATTTCCACAAAGGTGACACGCTGGCGCCTGTCTTATTTTTGCACGCAGAGAGAAAGAGAATGTGCAGGTACATGCCCGCACGGGAACGGAGAACTCACGAAGATGAAACGCGACTCAAAATTCAAGATCCTATTTTTTGGCAGCAACCTGTTAGGTTGCACGGTCCTTCGCAATCTGCTCAGATCGAAGAATATTAAAATTGTTTTGGTTGTTGGCAGCTATCACGACAATGGCTCCGTGGTCGAACCGCGCGTCTGGAACGCATCGATCGCGCGTTTGAGCATCAACAAAATGCTGCCGTTCATTCAACCCAAATCCACCCGGAACCTGCAATTCATCAATGATCTGCAACGACTCGAGCAGCCGGATTTAATCATCACAGTGGAATACGACAAGATCCTTGATCCGCAAATACTGGCCATTCCCAAATTGGGCGCAATCAATATTCACTTTTCGTCGCTGCCCAAAAACCGCGGTTCCCTGCCGGTCGTCTGGTCCATTCTCGAAGGGGACAAAGCCGGCGTCACCCTGCACTGGTTGAACCACGAGATCAACGGCGGCGACATTATCGCGGAAAAATCCATTCCAATTCTGGATGACGACACCTCATTTTCCATCTATTCCAAGCTGACAAAATTCGGTATGGATTTATTCAAATCAACTTTTCCTAAAATTCTAAAAGGCTCTGCCCCGCGCATTCCACAGGAAGAAGCCCTGGCAACCTATCATCCGGACGGCTATCCGGAGCAGCGCATCATCGACTGGACAAAATCGGGATTCGCCATCGATCGGTTCATCCGCGCTATGACGTTTCCGGGTTTTGAACCGGCCAGAACCTTCATCAATGAGATGGAAATCAGCGTGCTGCATCCAGTGGACATTCTCCAATCCAGAGCCAATGACGCGCGCCGCGCTCCCGGGACAATCCTGGAAATCAGCCCCGAGGGTCTGGTCATTCAAACCGGCCGCGGCGGCCTGCGTATCAATAAAATTCAGATTAACCAGTCCATGCCTATCGACGCCTACAAATTGGGGAAATTGTTCACGCTGAAAACGGGCGATCGTTTCATGAGCTACGAAAAAATCGCTGTCGAAAGCAAGCTGAATTTGATTGTCCCATGATCCTTTTTGGGGGAACGCTGATATGTTCTGAAATGAATTACGCAAACGAAAAAATCTGCCTGTAATTATTTATGAATTGAGTAAAAGACTGCCTACCGATAACTGGTTCGGAACCACAAGTACTCGATGGAATTGCGTTTACGATGATACACTTATTGATCGACTGGGGGATAATGAATGAATACTGATCAAGCAGGTCCACGACTCGTCATCATTGGAATTGATGGCGCGACCTTCAATATCATCAAACCGCTGCTCGCTAATAATGCCCTGCCTTTTTTCAAAAAACTGATGCACCGAGGCTGCTACGGAAATTTGGATTCAATCAGTCCATTGAATGCTGCCGCCGCCTGGACATCTTATTTCTCCGGCAAAAACCCGGGGAGCCATAATATTTTCGACTATTTCACCAACCCCGGCGCAACCATGCAGCCGGAGTTGATTTCCAACCGCTCCATTCAGTCCCGCTTGCTCTGGCACTTTGTGGGCGACGCCAATAAACAATCGATCCTTGTCAACATTCCAACCCATTCAGCGCCGGAACCGATTCATGGCATCATGTCCAGTGGAATATTGACCAGCGCGAAGACGCCCTGTTTTTATCCGGATCATGTCATGCGCGATATCCAATATCAGGACTATAGCACGGACAGCGGATTTGCCCGTACCCTGGATGCGGATGCTTATTTCAATCAAATATTGAAAACTCAAACGAGCCAGGAGAATTCGTTTCGCAAGCTCATTCTCAACAATCCCTGGACGCTGGCTGCCATCACGTTCAACGGCGTCGACCGCGCTCAATCGCGTTTCTGGAATGATTCGGAAAAAGTGAATTCTTTGTACATTCACATCGATTCATTTCTGGAGAACATTCATCGGCTCGTCGGCGACGAGACCTACTTTCTGGTGGTCTCCAATTACGGGTACAAATCCATCACCAAGAAATTTTTCGTCAATGAATGGCTGTGGGAATTGAAACTGCTTCAGAAAAGAATCACAACCAACCGGACGCGCATCACCCATCTGGATGATTTTCTTTACGGCGCTACACAACAAAAAATGAATCCAATCACCAAAGTCCTGGCTGCGACGAAAATTACCAAAGGCAACATCCGCCGAATACTTCCCGATGCCGTCAGCGAGCTATTGAAAAAAGCAACGTCATGGAGCCTGCGAACATTATTCCCGTACGAATATCTGGATATCGTCTGGGACAAGACGCGCGCCTATCTCGTATCGACCAATACGCAGGGGATCAATCTCAATGTCAGAGGGCGGGAGCCATTCGGCATTGTCAATCCCGGTTATGAATACGAACAACTGCGCGACCAGATTATCGCTGAATTATATCGGTTGCGGGATCCCTACACCCTGGAAAATGTCATCGATGAAGTCTATCGCAAAGAAGACCTGTTCCACGGTGAATTCACGGCGTCAGCCCCGGATATCATTTTCAAGCCGCATAATTTCGACTATTATTTGTCGCCTGAAAAGCGAACCTCCCGGCTGTTCATCGGTTCGGCCAATGACGATTATCCCATCCATGCCCATACCGATCCCAACGGCGTCTTCTTTCTGAAAGGACCTCGTATCCGGCAGAGTGAAAATCTGGGCAATGTCAGCATTTACGATATGCTGCCAACCATCCTTTATTCACTGGGCATTTCTCATCACGAAAATCTGGATGGCAATATTCTATACCAGGCATTCGAGGGCGGGGTCGGCGAGCAATTGACAGCTCATCCCCGATTCATTCCTTTCGAAGATTCACTGCCGTTTTTCCCGGACGAATACTTCAGGAAACGATTCAGCCTGAATGCAACACCCAACTGATGCCCGTGCGCCGGATTTCAATCCAACAGTCGGCTCATCGAGACGTCGACGCGCTGACCTGAGTTGGAGAGATGCGCCAGCGCTGGTAATTTTTCCTGAGAATTCCGGTGAATTTTCAGCATGCGACAGGACGGCAGAAATGTCGCAAGGGACTTGTTTTCAATAACGCCATCACCTGCCTGACAAACAAAGTTTCAAACATCTCGAATACATCAAAAGAAAAGCCTGAACAGCGCCATTGTGTTCAGGTTTTTTTATTTGCATTTTGATTTAGAATTCAGTATAATGGGACTGATTTTTTTCGCCTGTAAAACGAACGATTGATGAGGAGAGCATATTGGTCACCAAAATTGAGATCGGGCATCAGCCACAGTTCAGCAATCCTTTCAGCCAGGGCATTGAAAAAGCCATCCGCGACCTTGGGATCACTGCCATATCGCAGGTCAAAAAATTTGATATATTTTATCTGCAGGGACAGCTATCAGAAATCGAAAAGCAGAAAATTTGCACGGATCTGTTGGTCGATCAGATCACGCAGTCTTTCGCCATCGATACGCCTCCCGAAAACGAAGCAAAACATCTCTGGAATGTTGAAATCACCTACAATCCCGGGGTGATGGATCCGGTTGAAGAGAGCACGCTCAAAGGCATCCGGGATATGGGGATTACCACTGTCACCCGCGTGAAAACTGCCAGCAAGTACCATCTGTTCGGCTCTCCTTCGGAAGAGGAGAAACGGACGATTGTCGAAAAAATATTAGCCAACAAGGTCATTCAACACGTGATCGGTCCGACCGAAGAAATTTTTGCCCACTCCTCGGGTTATTCGTTCAAGCGGGTCGAAGTCGATTTGCTTGACGCCAGCGACGAGGCATTGCTGCGAATCAGTCGCGAGGGCCAGTTATTTTTGAATCTCGAGGAGATGAAAACCATTCAGCAGTACTTCAGGCGATCAGGGCGCAAACCCACTGACATCGAGTTGGAGTCGCTGGCCCAGACATGGTCGGAGCATTGCGTACACAAGACGTTCCGCGGGCGCATCGATTTCAACGGGGTGGTGATTGACAATCTCCTGAAAAGCACAATTATGCGCGTGACCCATGAATTGAATCGTCCCTGGTGCCTCTCCGTTTTCAAAGATAACTCCGGCGTCATTTCCTTTGACGAAAGCAATGACGTGTGTTTCAAAGTCGAAACGCACAATCACCCCTCAGCGCTGGAGCCTTACGGCGGCGCCAATACCGGCATCGGCGGGGTGATCCGCGATCCGCTGGGCACCGGACTGGGCGCAAAGCCCATTGTGAATACCGATGTTTTCTGTTTTGCTCCGCCGGACTTTGCCCGTGAGAAATTGCCCCCCGGGACGCTGCACCCAAAGCGAGTCTTTTTGGGAGTCCATGCCGGCGTCCGAGATTACGGCAACCGCATGGGCATTCCCACCATCAATGGCGCGATCTTTTTTGACGAGCGCTACGTGGGCAATCCCCTGGTCTTTTGCGGGAATGTCGGATTGATGCCCAAAAATTCCACGCACAAGGAAGTCCATGTCGGCGATCTGGTGGTCGTCGTTGGCGGCAGAACCGGCCGGGACGGGATTCATGGCGCGACATTTTCCTCCGGAGAATTGACAACAGAATCCGAAGTGGTTTCCAGCGGCGCTGTTCAAATTGGCAATCCCATTACCGAGAAGAAAATGGTGGATACATTGCTCCACGCTCGCGACCGGAAACTGTACACCGCAATCACCGACTGCGGCGCCGGCGGATTATCGTCGGCGGTTGGCGAACTGTGCGCCGATTTCGGAGTTGTCGTTGATCTGGAAAAAGTATTGCTGAAATATCAGGGACTGAGCTACACCGAAATCTGGATTTCCGAGGCCCAGGAACGCATGGTGATCATTGTCCCGCCTCAGAACAGGGATGAGATTCTCACCATTTTTGCCAGCGAAAATGTGGAAGCGACAATTATCGGAACGGTCACGGACTCCCACCATCTTATTTTGCGTTACGCCGGTCATCCGGTAGCGAATCTGGACATGGAATTCCTTCACGAAGGCAATCCCCGGCTCACGCGTAAAGCCATCTGGACAGTTCCGGCGCCAACCATTGTCGATTTTGCCGAACCGGCCGATTTGACCGATTCGCTCAAAAGAATACTCGGTTCATGGAACGTGTGCAGCAAGGAATGGGTGGTTCGCCAGTACGATCACGAAGTCCAGGGCGGCAGCGTCCTCAAGCCCTTTGTCGGCGTGACCAACGACGGGCCCGGCGACGCTTCCATTGTTCGGCCGGTGCTGGACTCGCTCAAAGGGATCATCATTTCCAATGGCTGCAATCCCAAATATGGGCTCATTGATCCGTACCACATGGCTGCTTCCGCCATCGACGAAGCGATCCGGCAGATCATCGCCGTGGGCGGCAGTCTGCAACAGGTCGCTCTGCTGGATAATTTCTGCTGGGGTAATACGGATAAACCCGATCGATTGGGCGGATTGGTGCGCGCGGCTCAGGCCTGTTACGATATCGCCAGGATTTATGAAACGCCGTTCATCTCCGGGAAAGATAGCCTGAATAATGAGTATCAGGTTGGCGGAGAATCCATCGCCATTCCTCCCACCCTGCTCATTTCGGCCATTGCCGTTATGGACGATGTGACCCGAGCGATTTCCATGGATGCGAAGCAGGCCGGGAATATGATTTATGTCGTGGGGGACACCAAAGATGAAATGGGCGGTTCTCATTATTTCGACATCCACGGCGTCAACAGCACCAATGCGCCGAAAGTGGATGCCGTGCGCGGCAAACAATGGATGACGGCGCTCAGCAAGGCGACCTCGGCCGGGCTGGTTGCATCGTGCCATGACTGCTCCGAAGGCGGCATCGGCGTGGCGGCTGCGGAAATGGCCTTTGCCGGCGGACTGGGGATGAAGCTGCATCTGAAAAACGTCCCGTCATCCGAATCCGTTCGCCGGAACGATACGCTGCTGTTCTCCGAATCCAACAGCCGCTTCATTGTCGAAGTCGCGCCGGCCCATCAGCAGGCATTTGAAGCGATGCTGAAGGATACTCCGTTCGGGCGCATCGGCGAAGTCCTCGCTGAGAAATTCTTCGAAGTCGTCGGATTGGATGGCCGCGTCGTTGTGCGGGCGAATATCGATGATCTGAAAACAGCCTGGCAGCAGACGCTGCAATGGTAGCCGCGCCCGTCCGGTTCAGGCTTCTTGCATGCGCCGAAAGAATCAACGCGTCTGTCGCATCACGAGGGATATAAACCCTACAACGTCATTTAACAAATTTTTCACAATAGGTTGAATTTTTCATCTATCCAAAATACAGTATATAACGATACTAAATCTATGTGACGTAGTAGGGTAAACAAGCAGAATTGATGTCAGATAAAATCCATATTGAAAGAAATGAAACCATGGTTAAGACAATTGTCATTCGGACGGCCGGTTCGAACTGCGACTATGAAACAGTGCATGCCTTCCGCAGCGTCGGAAGCGATGTGAGCCTGATTCACATCAATCAAACCGACTCAGGAAACGCATCACTCACGGATTTTCACATATTGGCCATTCCCGGGGGATTCACCTATGGCGATGATATTTCCGCTGGCAGAATTTTAGCCAATGAGTTAAAATATAAATTGCGGCATCAGATTGAACAATTCATCCAGGCAGGGAAATTGATCATTGGCATCTGCAACGGATTTCAGGTGCTCGTCAAAGCCGGATTGCTGCCGGACATAACCATGAACCACGACGCGCCGGCTGTGACATTGAGCAATAACGACTCCGGCAAATTCGAAGACCGCTGGGTGTATCTGAAGCCAGCGAGTCACAAATGCATTTTCACCCGCGGAATGGAGCAGGTCGTCTATTTTCCCATCGCCCATGCAGAAGGGAAATTCATCCTTCAGAATCAGGAATTGCTGGACAAACTGCGGGAGAATGATCAGATCGTTTTTCAATACGTCAACCCGGACGGCGAACCCGATGGGTATCCCTGGAATCCCAACGGTTCGGCAGAAAATATTGCCGGGCTCTGCGACACGACCGGACGCATTTTCGGGCTGATGCCCCATCCGGAGCGGCACTTCCATCCGACGCATCATCCCCGCTGGACCCGCGAAGGCCTGAAAGCCGAGGGAGATGGATTGCCCATTTTCCGAAACGCCGTGGAATACATTCAGGCGACCTTCTTTTAATTCGCCTGAGTTACGCCGCGAATCACCAGCCGACTGACCGGGGCGACTTCAGGACGCGGTGTTTTTGCACGACCGGCAACGATGAATAAAATCACTCCTCGGACAGGAGATCGACCGAAATTTTTCCTTGATTTTGTAATGTTTTTTGGCTATTTTTTTTACACTCACCGGCAGGGAATTCAATCAATTCAGGAGGAATACAGTGAAATATGGGACTGTAAAAAAATGGGATGCGTCCAAAGGATTTGGCTTCATTCTGACAGACGATGATGAAGAACTGTTCGTTCACGCCAATGATCTGGACGTGACCATCAAGGACAAACGGCTGCGCGTGGACCAGAAGGTATCATTCGACGTTCGCTCGGATATCAAGGGTGAAAAAGCGATTCATGTGCGGGTGATCAGATGAAATTTTAGAGCGGAAATTCATAACTTAATTGAATCGATGAAATTAGTAAAATTATCATTTCCTGGCAGATGTACTTCTTTAGTCTTGCTCGTTTTCTTTTGTATATCAATCGAAAACAGTACATCAAATACACAAAATCAAGATGCCATCTTTTACCAATCTCATAACCATCGCCTTTATGTTGAAGCAAAGAAATTAATAGCCGATTTACAATTTGACGAAGCAGAATCTAAATTAGATTCCCTCCTAAATTTAAATCCAAAATCTTATTTAGCTTATTACCAATTAGGCGTTATTTACTCTCAAAAAGAGAATTATCACAAATTGGCTGAAAATTATTTTCTTAAATCCATAGAATTAAATAAAAAATTTGCCGATGCCTATTTTGAATTGGGAATGTTGTACAAGAAATGCCCTTCCCTGAAAAATGACGCCATACTTATGCTTGATAAGGCTGTTAAATATAATAAACATTGTAAAGATGCCTATTACCACCGTGCGTTATTAATTATGCAATACAAGGGCTATCTTGCCGGCCTTAAAAATTTGGAAGAACTGCTCTTAATAGATCCCTTCCATAAAGACAGCTATAAGATTTACAAGAGGGTTGGCATCGCATTTCATCAATTTAAAAGGATGAATGACTTTTATTCCAAACTGCTAAAGCACGACAATACTATACCTCAATTTCAACTGGATTTAGTGAATATCCTTTATCGGTGGAATAAATTTGATGATGCAATTGAACTGCTTGCTCAACTCAATGCGTCTAATCCCGCATATTGTACTTCACTTCAAAAAATTTACGAAGCGAGAATTCGATTCGGCTTGGGTCAGGATACATTAGCTACGAACTTGTATTTTAATGGAATTGACCTTGTCGCAACCGAGGAAGAAGCGAATGACATATTTTCTGACCTGATTTTTCTCGTATCTAATGATGAGTACGATGAATTTATTTATGGAAAATTATCCGAGAAAAAAGATTTTTTTCACCGTTTTTGGAAGAGTCGCGACTTAACCCTAACGACGCTATTCAATGAAAGAATTCCAGAGCACTTTCATCGTCTTCGTTATGCAAGGAAACATAATCGGATTTATCCGGAAATCGAATCGCTTGATTTTTTTCTAAACGATTTTTTAGAACCACAGGAAAGAAACAGTTTGTTGCCTCCGATAATATCACAATATGGCGCTACAAAAGGAATTAAGGTACAACAAGAAATTGATGATATGGGAATTATTTATATAAGACACGGGAAACCCGATGCTTTTGCGATTCTAATTGATCAAGCAGCTCAAAGTAACTTATCAGTTTGTTATTTTGAAAAATTCAATCGTCCAAAAATGATTTTCAATTTTTATATACCGGGTGCTAGGGATAGCAGAGGAGGATCGAGAGGAGATGGCTGGCGCCTGAGACTGACTCCTGTATATCCCAAAGAGGCCGCTTCTTTAGATGCACGATATTTTTCATCACATAAATCGGGCCAGTTAATTAACGAAACAATCAATAACATTTCACTGGCCACATCTACAGAGACAAGCAAATTCGAGCCCGAGGCTCAGTTATTCGAAATTCCTTTTTGCTATTATAGTTATAAGGGTGAAGAGGAAAAAGAAAAATTTTACATTTATTACAAACTCCCCGATGAAGCTTTTCCTGACCAAAATATCAAACAATCGTATTTATTACATCATGAAATTGTGATCTTCAATTCTTTATGGCAAGAAGTTCGACGTTTTACAACAATCGATTCGACGCCTAATATTTCAACTGATGAATTTGAATATGATCAAAAAAAATATTGCTCCATACTCGAACCAGGACCGTATTATGTGGGCATAAAGTTAAAAAATACACAAAATGCAAAGGAAGGCCATCTTCGGTTCGGACTTTCCATTCCATCAAGCTATAAGCCTGGATTAAAATTGACTTCGATTATGTTAGGAAATTTTACCACGAACTATCCTGACTTAATGAATCGAATATTAACAAATTCGATTTCGCAGAATCTCGTACCTAACATAAACAGGATTTTCAAGGTAAATGAACCAATCGTTGTTTATTTCGAAATATACAATCTGGAATTCGATGAAGACAATGCAACGAGATTTTCAATTATTATAGATATTACACAATTGGAAAGACAACGTTCCTCCATTTCTCATATTTTCAATAGCTTTAAAGAGATAGTGAATTTGGATTCTGAATCTGAATATAAAATGTCGATTCAAAATGACCACTCTGGAAACAGAAGTGATGAGTTTATAAACAGAACAATTTTGTTATCTGATTATCCACCAGGACAGTATAAGCTAGCAATCCGAATTAACGACAAGGTCTCAAATACAGAAATTATGAACGAAATAGAATTTGAAATTACCAAATAAAGGTATCAGTTCAATAAAAGATGGAAATGTCATTGCGAGGAACGTTTTTTGTGACGAAGCAATCCCGTGGTTTACCCCAGAGATTGCTTCGGCAAATAACGCCTCGCAATGACACGTTATCTTACCATAACTTATTGAGCAAAGCCACTCAACTTCATTGAACTCTTTAGCTTGCCTACAAAGCGATTTTTATTTTACAATCAGGATATTAACACGGTTAATCTAAACTACTCGAATCATGCATTTATTGGTTTTGTTATCAAAAATGTTTTCATTAAAAAACATACATATCCGCTGGCGCGCTCCCGGTGGGTATCGTGAACTGCTGCACCTGGCATTCCCGCTGGTCCTCAGCACCGGCTCCACCAGCATCCAGCATTTTGTCGATCGGATGTTCCTCACGTGGTATTCCCCGGAAGCCATCGCGGCGACTGTGCCCGGCGGCATTGTCAATTTCACGCTGATGAGCCTTTTCATTGGGACGGCAGCCTATGTCAACACGTTCGTGGCCCAATATCACGGGGCAAAGAAAAGCCAGAACATCGCCCCGGCCGTGTGGCAGGGTATTTATTTTTCAATCGGTTCCGGCATTCTGTTTCTGGCGTTCATCCCTCTGGCTGAGCCAATTTTCAATCTGGCCGGCCATGTGCCGGGCGTGAAACGCCTGGAGATCCAATATTTCGAAATTCTATGCTTCGGCGCCGTGCCGGTTTTTTTGATGGCAGCCATTTCCGGCTTCTTCGGCGGGCGCGGCGAGACAATGATTCTCATGTGGGTCAATATCATCGCCACCGGCGTCAATATGGTTCTCGATTATCTGCTCATTTTCGGATACGCCGGCATGCCTGAATTGGGGATGCAGGGCGCCGCCATCGCGACAGTCATTGCCAACTGGGCGGGCGCCATTATCCTTTTTTACTGGATGCTCAGACCCAAATTCCGGCTGGCCTACGGGACGCATCAGAATCGCCAGTTTCGGCCGGCGCTGTTCAAACGGCTCATGCGGTTCGGACTTCCCAATGGCGGTCAAATTCTGCTGGATTTATTGGGATTCACCCTGTTCATTTTGTTCGTGGGGCGATTCGGAACATCCGCATTGGCAGCAACCAACATTGCCTTCAATATCAATTCCATCGCTTTCATGCCGATGATCGGCGTGGGCATAGCCGTTGAAATTATAGTGGGACAGTATCTGGGCGACAATAATCCTAAAATGGCCCGGTACAGCACCTATTCAGCGTTTCATCTCACCTGTATGTACATGGGACTCATGGCGCTCGCCTACGTTCTGATTCCATCACTGTTCATTTATCCGTTTTCGATGCACTCCGACCCGCAGCAATTTGGCGAGGTGCGGGAGATGGCGATTGTGCTGCTGCGATTTGTCGCGCTGTACTCCCTGTTCGACACGATGAATATCATTTTTGCCAACGCGCTCAAAGGCGCCGGCGACACGCGCCAGGTGATGAAAATCTGCGTGGTGTTATCCTGGGTGACGATGATCATTCCATCCTACTTTTCCAGCGTGGTTTACAATTGGGGAGTGTACGTGACCTGGTGCTTCGTCACCCTGTACATTACGCTGTTAGGGATAGTGTTTTACTTGAGATTTCTCCAGGGAAAGTGGGAGTCCATGCGGGTCATCGAAGAGGTGCCATTCACACTGCCGCCAAATTTACCGGAAAATCCAGCCGGATAGAAGCGGGTCAAATTCATCGAATTGCGGCGGAGTCGCCGCGCATGGCTATTGGTCCGCAGGTGCATCTGACTGCGACAATGGAATGAATTGGTGAGACTGTCATGAAGCGTGTGGAACGCATGGGAGCAATTTCGCATTCGCTCCCATGCAGTTTTCAGGCCTTCCCCGGCTGCTGCATCGCGCCCGGTGATGTGGAGACGTTGGCTGGAAGAGACGCGCCGGCGAATTCATCGATTGGCCAGCGCGGAAACCATCAGCGCAGCAGGATGAATTTTTGAACGATTCGCTGCCGGCCGGCGGTCAGCACGGCAAGATATTCTCCGGACGAAACTGGTCGCTGCCCCTCATCGTTGCCGCTCCAATGAACGAGCCGCGTTCCGGGCTGGCTTTCTCCGCTCAACAAAGTCCGCACCAGTTGGCCTGTGAGATTATATATTTTCAACGCCACTTCTTCTCCTGAGCTCAAAAGCGGAACATCCACTTTGAAAACCGTCTCCTGATTGAAAGGATTGGGGTAATTCTGCTCCAGCGATAGTCGCGTCGGAATCATGGCTTCGCGCGTATCAGTAGCGCCTGTCACCAGCGGTACCGGCACGTCGTTCAATTTCGCCGACTCAATGCGGATGGCTCCATCCCACCCTTCGGTCTGCCCGGCTTTCATCTGAAAATGGACAGCGATAACCTCACCCTGCTGCGTCATTGGCTCTGCCGAAGCCAGTGCGATTTTCAACAGCGCATTCCCGACGCTGTACGAAATCAGGCTCGGCCCGGAACCGTCCGTCTGCGACACCCGCGAGACAACCATCAGTTCTGCTGGATAACTAATTTCCAGTTCAATGGAGTGAATGGCCTGGCTGGATTCAAGAATAATTGGCATGGCGAACGAGTTCATTCCGGTCGGGCGAATCGCTCCGGCAGACATGCCCGCGAGCATTGGGGGCAATTGCGCCCGAACCGATTGCAGGCTGGGGCTTGTCCAATTTTGGGAAACATCCCCGTAGATAATGCCGATAAAATTCTGATTGAATTCATCCTTCTCCAGCGGATTGTAGACAATGGTATCCGGATGAGCGAACCAGTTCGTTTCATCAATGGCAAATGCGGCCGGCACAAACTCCCAGAATGCATCCGCGGTGTCCATGACCGGAAATTTTTCTTCAAGATCCACGGATAGCCGCATGATATACGACGCGTCGAACGAACTCACGGTGCTATCCCCGGTGACGTCCGCGGCAATTTTCTGGTACGGGCTCAACTGACTGCTACCGACAACGTGTTGCAGAACGAGCGCAGCATCGAACGGAGAGATGGCGCGACCCTGATCGCCTATCTTTTCCGGCGTCAGCACGTAATTCCCGTAATGCAAACGCGTAAAATTGAAATTGCCATTTTCATCCGTCTGATGGGTCAATAATTGATGGCCGGTCAGCGAGAATCCCACAAACGGCACCGGCAGGCCGGTCCCTTCGTAGTCAATACTGCCGGCGATTTGCAATCCTCTCACCCGAAAACTGCCGGCATGGATGATGGTTGTCGGGTCGCCCTCATTGAGCAAAACATCGATGAACCGCAGTTCGCATTGGTCATTCTCCTCGGCCCCGGGATTCGTGTAAAATCGCAAGTAGACGAGAATCCCGTCCCCGGCCAGCGGCGACGCCCCGGCCAGGGCAAAATACATGCTCTCACTCCGCAGATTGACGACAGGCGTCTGCCAGCCTTCAGTGAGCGTGTTCTGGCTGACCACACTGACGCCTTTCATGCAGGCAGTGTCAAACCCGACTTCGATGAGCGCGGAGATAATGTCCACATCGCCGACTCCGGTGATTGTGATCGGAAGATCGATATACCGATTTTGCGCGGCGAATGTGTCCGGCAGCGCTAATTCGGCGACCGGTTCACGGTAAATATTCATGTCAGTGCCGGCGAATGAAGCCACAGGAATGGCGTTCGCTTCCGGGTCACGTAGCGCAGATTCGGTGGTGACGAACTGCAGCGAAGATACGCCGGGCATCAGGGAACGGAAATACAACCGCGCCAGACTGCCGCTTCCGTGCACCCCAAAAGTATCGGCGCGCGTCGCCTGAATTCCGGAAATCAGTCCACTGGTATTATCCAGAACAGGCGGCGTCCACGTGATGGCGCTAAGGCCGGAATTGGTCAGAAAATCTCCCGGCCGCACAGAGTCCACGCGGATGATGGTCGGATCAAATGAAATCGTACTGATGAATTGGTGCAGGTCAGCCACCTGGCTCACGGCGAGCGTCACTGCAAACGGCGTATTTTCCAGCACATCCGTGGTATCGGTGACCAGGCTGAGAATGGCTGTCGTATCCGGGACAATCGTGATCACGCCGTCGCCCGCGTCCAATTTTTCCTGACTGATTATTTTCCCATGAACCGTTGCAAGGAAGGTCCGCGCCTCAGCCGGCTCGAATTGAATGAGCGCATTTCCGTTGTAGCCGCTGACCTGCCAGCGAAGGGTGATCATTTCAACCTCTGCGCCGGTCACGGGATTCGATGGTTCTGCGAATATTTCGGCCTGTGCGTTTTTATTAGTCCCGGTTGTCGTTGGCGGGAATGCCGGACTGCCATTGCCGGTCACAGTCGCTCCCGGAAATGAAGCGCCGGCCGAGGCCCCAAGAAAGATCACTTTTGTCGAATCATAATCCAGCGTTATCAGCACGCTGGATATCAACGAATCCGTGGTTACGAGAAGCGGGATTTCAATGACAACGCCGGGCGAGACCGACAGATTGGATGGGAATTTCAGACTGGCATCGATCTGGCCGTGGAGAGAATTTATTAAAAGCGAGAAGAAAAAGCTGACTGAGAGAATTTTCTTCATGTCAAATACTCCTCAAAATGGTCGTTCTTTGGATTTGCTGATGACCAATCTAACTTTTTTCGTTCAGAAAGTCAATACAAATAATGCCCCCGGGAAAAAAGTTTCAGCACAGTTACAATTTTGAACTGGTCCCCATTTCCCGGCCGGACCGGCATTTTTGCACGAGCCATTTCCAATTCGCCATTCATTTCAAATCAATGGCCGGGAAAATTGACAAAAGCTTGTTGGAACAAAACAGGGCAACGTGCATAGAACGTAGCATAAACCACTGCACGAATCAGGACAATGGAGAGAATGCCATGCTCGAAAAAGTAGCCGCCTTCGTTTTGGTGCTCATCGCGCTATCCCTTTCTTTCTCATCGGCGCATCCCATGGACGATGCAGAGACATATCCACTGCATATTTTTTCCTCCGGCAATTTAGTGGGCTATCTGGATCCGTGCGGGTGAGGCTCTCAGCGCAGTGGCGGAATGGCTCGGCGAGCCACTTACATTAAATCGCATTCACACTCCGGAGAACATGTTCTCATTCTCGAAACAGGAGATTTCAATGGAGGACGGGGCAGCCGTGAGAAGCTCAAGTCCGAATTCATCCTCCGTTCATTCGCTCTCCTGAATTACGATGCCATTACTCCGGGCGAACGGGATTTTCTGCACGGTGTTAATTTTTTATTGGAAATGCAAAAACAATACAAGCTCCCGTTTGTCTCTGCCAATATTTTCTATGCGGAAAATAACAAACCGGTATTTGCCCCCTATCTCATCAAGGAATTGAAGAAAATCAAACATGGCGACACGACCATCCCCAAATTGACCGTTGGAATTTTCGGGGTGATGTTGTACCGCGATCAGCTTTTCCTGGGAGACGGCGAGCCGAATCTGGTCGTCGGAGATCCCATTGAAGCGGCGCAGCAGGTGGTGGCCCGGATTAAAGACAAATGCGATATCCTCATTTGCCTGGCGCATTTGCGCTACACTGAATTGAAGCTTTTCGCTGATGCTGTCCCGGAAGTGGACGTGTTCTTTTCCGGCCATGACCCGGTGATGCGGATGCAGCCGGAAAATCTCAATCGCGCCATCTCTGTCGTCGGGGGAAACAAGGGACAGTACATTGGCGATCTGCGTCTGATAATCAAAGATAAAAATATACTCGACTACGAGGGGAAGTTGACAGCGCTGGATGAAAAGTTCAGCGACGATCCGGACATGCTGACGTTGATCAGTGAGTTCAAAGACAAAGAACTGACGCTCACCTATCACATGAATCACCAGCAAAACCAGCGAATGGACATGTACTCCGGGACGGAGACGTGCAAAAAATGCCACGAATCCCAGTACAACCAATGGCAAAAGACCGGCCATGCGCGGGCATTCCAGCGACTCTTAAAAGAGAAACAGCAGCAAAACTATAATTGTCTGCCATGCCATACCACCGGATTTGCCCGTTTCAATGGATTTTATACCTACAAGGACACGCCGGAAATGGTCAATATTCAGTGCGAAGCCTGCCACGGAACCGGCAAAACGCACGTGGCCACCGCAGAAAAAATGGACAATAAAAAACATTCCAGAGGCATGCTGGCTCCCATTGTCCAGCACACATGTACCAATTGCCACACCACCGAACGCGACCCTGATTTTGATTTTAAAAATGCCCTTGAAAAAGTGAAGCATTGATGTTGAAAAAACTCCAGCAGGTGTAAATTACAATTAATCACCTGAAAGAGACATTAGCCTGAAAGGAGCTATCGTGCGCATAGTCATCCTGCTTCTTAGCCTCTTTATCATCCTCCGTTGTTCAACAGAAAAACCAACTACTGAATCCCCTTTATCCGCGGCAGAAAGGAAGAAAATATCTGCTGCAAAATGTATCGATGATATTTTTGAAAAAACCAGTGAAGTGCAGCTCTCAACAGGTGCGGATCATGCCATTTCCCTGGTAACGGACATGAAAATTGATAGTAGCGGCAACTTCATTATCGCCGATGGATGGCAGTCCAAAGCAGTTTTTATCTTTGGGCCTGACGGCCGATTCGTAAAAGAATTGGGAAGACAGGGCCAGGGTCCTGGTGAATACAGCACGCCTGTGAGTCTTGCTCTCAACAGCGCCGGTGATATTTTTGTAGTAGATTATCTGAACAATCGAATTAATATTTATGGAAAGGATTATGCTTTTAAGCGATCTATAATTCCAAAATCCCGAATTAAACATTTCATCCATATAAATCATCTTGATGAATTATTTATGTATTCCGGTGAATTACATCCCTTCAAAAAAGATATTTACGATACGATTCACAAATACGATGGCGACGGGAAGACTCTTATTTCGTTTGCTCCGTTTCCCGAAGAAGTTCTTGAGGTGAAAATGATGGCAAGTCAAAATGGAGTGGCCATAGACGATAATAATTATATCTATGAAATGAACCCGTTGCTCTATAAAATTCGCAAGTATTCGTCGGATGGGAAATTGATAAATTCATTTACAAGAGAAACCAGTCTGTTCAAAATTGTAACCGATGAAAATGAGTCACCGATCATTGTTTACGGTCCCTACTATTTGGAGAAAGGGCTGATTATGGCAAAGGTAAACAAGCATCTGGAAATTTATGATATAGCAGGCAACTTTTTGGCAGGTGACTTGCCATTCGACAAAGAGATTGCGTACACTCGCGGGAACAGTTTTTATGTGGAACAGTGGGATGAAGGCACAGAAGAACAATTCAATCCAAAAATAATTCAGTATCTGTTGAAATTATTTTGACTCATTTTGCTGGAGCTAAGATTTTGAAAATGTATAACATATTAATCTATCTATGGCTACCGTTTTTACTCTTCTCTTGCTCTTCGCGTGACAACGAGAATCTGAATGCAAATTACCCTGTAAAAATCGAAACCATCGACAGCGTGAAAGTCGTCAGCAACCCAGATTTTCCCAGGGATGGAAAAATCACCTATGAGATGAAAGAGGAAGTTACCATTGGGCTGGAAGAAGGCGATGAAAGCTACATTCTCAATCGCCCGTTTGATGTGAAAGTCGCTGAAAACGGAACGATTTACATTCTGGACTGGGGAGACGTTACTATCAAAGTTTACGATACATGTGGTAAATTCCTGAGAACTGTGGGCCGAAAGGGCGAAGGCCCTGGCGAATTCGATGTGCCTGTGTATTTCGATCTTCCATCCGATGGCAAAATATACATCATGGATAGCCGGCTGCGGCGTGTGGCTATTCTGGATACGCTGGGTAAATTCATTTCCGGCTTCAGATTGGAGAATGGGTATCACTCTGAAATGGAAACAGACAGGAACAACCATCTCTATTTTCAGAGAAACGTCACGCTGGACGTGGAAGATATAAACAGCAAAATCAGCATTCACCGTTTTGGTTCGGATGGCAAAGAGCTTCTGAATTTCGGCGAGTTCATCAACGAGAAGCAGTTCACGGTTCGCACCGGGAAAGAATCCAGCATGTCCATCGGTTCCCGCGACATGCCCACGACAGTGTGGGGCATCGATTTTTCAGGCAGGCTGTACGAGGGCTATAATGAAAATTACCAAATCAATGTGCACGATCCCAATGGCAAATTGGCTTTCCGTTTTGGGCGGGAATTCACGCCGGTTCCAAATACTTTCGAAAGAAAGGACAATCCAAACTGGACAGCAGAGCAGAAACGGCTGTTTGAAAAATACTTAGCCAATCTGCCGAAATTCAAGCCGGCCTTCAAAAGAAAACTGGTGTTCGATGAAGAGGGAAATGTGTGGGTCAATATTTATCACGACTCGGATTTCAAAGGAACGATTTATGATGTGTTTTCGCCTGATGGGATTTACCTGAAACAGGTGTCCGTGGATTATCCCATTTACGAATTCAAAGGCGGGAAGGCATACAGCATCACTACAACCGAGGATGAATTTCGGGTTGTCAGGCGATTCAGTTTGGTAGAGATAACTGAGTAATATTTTTCTTGATAATTTCTTTATTATTTGTTAAATTAATTCGTCTTTTATTGTGTATGAAATTAATGGTTTATTTATGAAAAAAAATATTTCTCATAGCTTCGAAAAAGAGTCAATAGAATCAAAAGCTCGCTGGTTTCAGTCGTTAGCACTTACAGACCGAATGGATTTACTCTGCTATTATACAGATTTAATTTTAGAAATTAATCCAAACATAGTGAAATCGAAGAATGTTGAATCAGTTGCAGGACGTGTTCAAGTCCTTAGAAAAACATAATGAATTTGAATGGATTTCGCTTCCGTTCCAAATTGCCTCTCACCAAAATAGCTTTGCATTTCTAAAAATTATTTGTTAAATTGCCCGCACTTCCAGACCATTTTCTTCCAACCAAAATATATATCGCGCCGACACAAAACGTAATAATTGCGGATCACTGACTACACATAAAGGGCGTTCAATCATGACATTAGAACAAATTTTGGATTTGATCCGAAACGACCCGGACATGATCGCCAATATCACCCATTGGCAGAAGATACCTGAGAAAGATGCCATCTACAGCGAGTTCCCGGATTCCATCCATCCAGACCTGGTGAAAATTTTGCAGGAACGCGGCATTAAGAAACTGTACAGTCACCAGGCATCCTCTATCGAAGCTATTCTTAGTGAGAAAAACATTGTGGTGGTCACGCCGACTGCCTCAGGGAAAACGCTGTGCTACAATGTGCCGGTGCTTAACAAGCTCATCGAAGACCCTGAATCGCGGGCGCTTTTTCTTTTTCCAACCAAAGCCCTGTCCCAGGATCAATTGAATGAGCTTTACTCCATCTCATCGGCGTTGAATCGCAATATAAAAACCTACACATTCGATGGCGATACCCCGGTTTCGGCGCGCAAGGCCATTCGCACGGCCGGTCACATTGTCGTCACCAATCCGGACATGCTGCACCAGGGCATTTTGCCGCATCACACAAAATGGATCAAGCTTTTCGAAAATCTCAACTATGTTGTGATCGATGAAATTCACCATTACCGCGGCGTTTTCGGTAGTCATCTCGCCAATATCATTCGCCGGCTGAAACGCATCTGCAAATTTTACAACAGCGATCCCCTGTTTATTTGCTGCTCCGCCACCATCGGCAATCCCAAAGAATTGACAGAAAAAATTATCGAGGATGAGTGCGAGCTCGTCGATAATAACGGCGCGCCGCGCGGTGAAAAGCATTTCATTCTGTACAATCCGCCGGTGGTGAATTTTGAGCTTGGCATTCGCCGCTCCGTTGTGAACGAAACCCAGAAGCTGGCGCAGAAATTTCTGGGCTCGGCCATCCAGACGATTGTCTTCGCCCGAAGCCGGCTGCGCGTGGAAATTCTGGTCACCTATCTCAAAGAAATCATGCAGCATTTGAACAAATCGCCCAACCTGATTCGCGGCTATCGGGGCGGGTATTTGCCATTAGAGCGCCGGGCCATCGAAAAAGGGCTGCGCAATGGCGAGATTCTGGGGGTGGTCAGCACCAACGCGCTGGAGCTTGGCATTGACATCGGGCAGCTATCGGTGTGCCTCATGGCTGGCTACCCTGGCACCATCACCAGCAGTTGGCAACAGGCTGGTCGCGCCGGCCGAAGGTCAGAGACATCGGTGGCAATTCTCATTTCTTCCAGCGCGCCCATCGACCAGTTCATCATCAATCACCCGGAATACTTTTTCGGCAAATCGCCGGAGACAGGCATCGTCGATCCCAATAATCTGGTCATTCTCATGAGCCATCTGAAATGCGCCGCGTTCGAGTTGCCATTTGAAGACGGGGAGCAATTCGGCACCGACGCCACGCACGAAATGCTCGCCTATCTCGAGGAAAACGGCGTGCTGCATCACGTGGACAACCGCTGGCACTGGACCAGCGACATCTACCCGGCTCAGGAAATCAGCCTGCGCAGCGCATCACCGGAGAATTTCGTCATCATCGACACGACCTATGACGACCGTGTCATTGGTGAAGTCGATTATTTCAGCGCGCCCATGCTCATTTTCGAAGATTCAATTTACATGCACGAAAGCCGGCAATTTCATGTGGACAAGCTGGACTGGGAGCGACGCAAGGCCTATGTTCACGAAGTCGATGTCGACCATTATACCGACGCTCAGACGAAAACTGAATTGCAGGTGCTGGATGTTTTTGAAAATGAGCCGGCAAAAGGTGGAAGCAAAGCCTACGGCGAAGTGAGCGTTCGAACCCTGGCCGTGGCCTACAAAAAAATCAAATTTCACACCCATGAAAATATCGGCATGGGCCAAATCCATCTGCCGGAACTGGAGATGCACACCACATCATACTGGTTAGAGTTTGAAGAGAATACTGCTGCCATGCTGGGATTGTCCGAAGCAGCATTGGGGGAAGCGTTGAAAGCTGTGGCCAATGTGCTGTCCAACGTCGCGCCGTTCTACGTCATGGGCGATCCCAGCGACCTTCGGGCTATCCCCATGGTGAAAGCGACCTTTTCCAAACGGGCGACTATTTATATTTACGATGTGTATCCCGGCGGCGTTGGCTATAGCCGAAAATTATTCTATGCGCACAATGATGTGTTGCTGGCAGCGCGACAACATATACTTGATTGCAAATGCAAATCCGGCTGTCCTTCGTGCGTGGGCCCTGTACTTGAAATAGGTGAGACAGGGAAAAACAGCGCACTCAAGTTATTGGGATTTGCGCTGTAGCTTCCAAGTATCTAAAATACTAAAAAAAAAACGCCGCTTTTTCAAGCGGCGTTTTATTCACCTACGTCCTGGAACCCTATTCATCTGTCATATTCCACTTCATCATCATCAAAAATCACTACCCTATGACATTTCGCATTCATCTCATCATCATCTGCGTATCCAGAAAGCAGGGAAACTCCTCTCGTTACATTCCCATGTATTTCAATAAATTCTCAACAGTCTGTTCTATGACATGTCGCTGATTGTAATAACCAGATCTCACTCGTTGTTTGGCTAACGCCACCTTATCCTCGCGGATGGGCGGATCCTGTTCAATTGAACTCAGCATTTTTTGAGCCGTCTCACATGCGTCTTCGAAATCGCCATATTTCCTGATGTCGTAAAGCCCGAGAGCGATTTTTCTGACCGCTTCATTATATAACATTGTGGCCACGTGTTTTTTCGACTGATTCTTAATATCAGAAATTGTATTAACTTTCTTGAGTGGATCATTTCCGATATTTTTGTCGGGCTTCACCAGGTAAATATCGGAATATTTTCCATCTTTATCCAATGGGGTATTCTCCAATCATGGTTGAAAGGGTGGTCCGTTGATAGTGACAGTGAGCGCTTGAGAAATTCAACTCTTCCCACAAAATTGGCAGCATCTTCAACTCTTCGTCCATACTATTCCATGAATTCCAGATAGTTATTCGTACGTTCAAGCAGTGAGTAATTTTGATTCTCACGTGTCAAAATGGTTTGAATCATCTGACTCAGTTCTGTCACCAGAGAATTCAAATTTTCATGAACGTGTTTTGGAATTTCATTTTTCTGAACGCGCCATTCCTGCTGCAATTGGAAAATACCTTCTCCCTGAATTCTAATTTCTCTAACGATCTGGTCTTTCTCACATCTCGTTGCAAACAATTCCTCGTATTCACCTTTTTCGATCATCTCTTTCTGCTTGTGCAGCATAGAGCCCAATCTGTCCAGCATCTTGATTTGCTTGCGTAGAGCATTTGGAAATTTTACTTCTATCTCTCGAATATTGGATTGATTTTCCATCATTTATTCTGCCTGAGTTGTCATTCCCTGTATGAAAAGTCCGGTTCAGTTCGAGAAACTAAAACGCAAGGGATTCTGACCACGCACCTGAATCCACGCGGCATTTAACTTATCTTATACAGCATTCAACCTTACTATTATTATATCGTCACTCTTGTCCGGAACTTTAACCGGAATATCCAAAGAACCGGCAGACGCTTGCAGCGACTCAGTGGACAATGCAGCAGTCTTCCGCAATCTTCAGGGTGCTGCATTCACCTTGCGATGTCCACCCACTCGGGTATCTACCCGTGACTAAACTCCCGGCGAATGAATGTATAAAACAACAGCCTCAAATTTCTTGAGGCTGTCGCCAAAGGATAATCACATAATTTTCAGGACCACTCGCTTAGGCGGTGGTATAAAAAGGACATTCATTCTCTTTAATCAATTCATTTTTCAGCGAGCTGGAATGGAATGCAAGCAATTCATCAACGCGTTCGTAAGCATTCGCATCGCCAATCTCCTGCCAGAAATCCAGGATGGACGGATCATTTTTCCACAGTGCAAGGCAGTCGCGCAAGGCATCCATGTTTTGTTCATTTTGCGCATTGGCTTTTTTCACCAGTATCGTCAAAACCCAGCAGCGCGTTTTAATCATCTCCGCCAATTCTTTATAATTTTCCTGCAATGAAGTAACCACTTCATTGATTGATAATTCCTTATTCGCCGGTAAGTCAATAGCCAGGAAAATGGCCATTTCTTTCAATTCCTCCATGATATCATTCTCGACGAGCCTGATTTCACTCGTCAGCTCTTTCTGTTCGACCATCACCATGAGCAAATCCAGTATATCCCTGCGAATGATCAATTGCTGCTGGTTACACAGGCACGCGTATAGATCTCTGTAGAGTGAAATTTCCCGTTCAATCATTCTCATGGTTCTAAACACAATGTATTCCATCTCTCGTCTCCTCACAGTTTACTCTGTCTCACGCAAAGCCGCCTGGTGTATGCACGCCATACCTTCAAACATGAACATGTTTCTCATTTTATCAGGGATGGTAGTCACAGCGACAAGGCGTGGGCCGCTCACATATCTGGCATATTCGAAGAATTTCGTCTCCCGAATCTTAGCGCGAATGAATGAACGCATGAGTTCCTTAGCCTCGCCTGGCGGCGCTGCCTGACCCAGATTGAGCTGCTTCAGTTGACTGACACTATAGGCATCTTTCAGATTGATAAATGCAACCTCTCCCAATGTGATGGTTGGGCCCAGAATATAAATGTGCGTTTTAATTTCAATACGATTTTCCTGGTCCGGACTGTTCGCCGCGAAAAGTGAGAGACCGGAAAATATTGCCGCCATGAGCAGCAATCGTATTTTATCTGTGTTGATGTTCGACATGGCGCCCGTTACTTTGACTGTTCAATATCCAGCATCTGGGTTTCCCCACAATATTGCTTTTTGACTGGCCTGGTGATGTTGTTCAGCTTCTGAATTGTGCTGTGAATGCGCCAGGCGTTTTTTTCAATCACTTCCAACTTCTCAACAATCCAGTTATCAATTTCATTTCTGCGAAAGAGAAGCAACTGAATATTTCCAAGAATGGGCGTCAATGGATTATTGATTTCATGATTGATGGCCACGGCTGTTTCCGTCAGTGCGGCCAGACGCTCCTTTTCGATCAATTTGTTTTCCAGCTCTTTCAAATGCGTGAGGTCCTTGGCAATTCCTAATATTCCGATATGCTGATTCTCTTTATTTTTAATGAGAGAAAATGAAAAGCTGACTGGCCGGAATCGGTTATGAACTGTCAGCAGTTGTGTCTCATAGTCTCTCATTATTTGTCTGGATTTCAAATTTTTGATGATATGGGCTAACTCACTCGATTCAATGAAGTAGTCGCTCAGCTTTTCGCCGGTGATATGCCCGGCCGAATAACCAAACAATAGCTCAGCGCTTCGACTGAATGAAGTGATATAGCCTTCCATGTCCGTGGTGATGAAAGCATCCGGTGAGCTTTCTATCATGTTTTCCAAAAAATCCTTCGCATCCTTGATGGCCTGATGCAGCTTTTTACTTTGCAAATATTTTTTATTGGTGGACAAAATATTTTCAATGACATTGAATAATTCCTTGTGTCCGAAGGGTTTGTTCAGGTAAGCGGCCAGCCCCATTTGCAGCAATTGGTCTTTCACTTCTGCGCGCTCGTCCACCGCCGTCAGCATAATGATGGGAATATCCTGGTATTGCTTATATGTTTCATCCTTCAAAATGATTTCGAATACCTTGTAGCCATCGAGCTCCGGCATCATATAATCCAGCAGGACCACATCAGGGCGGAATGATGCCAGCATTTCCAGACCCTGCTGGCCATTGTAGGCCGAGATGAGTTGATGCTGGTAAGACTCCAAAACCGTCCGCGTATATTGATGCATGTATCGGTCATCGTCAATGAGCAATACAGTAATCATGCTTTTTCTTCCCTCGTGTAAAAGGCTATTGTAAAATCATTCATCCGCATGGCAATTGCCTGGGCCAGATATTGTAATTTTTTCACCTCAGCCGGGCCGAAAGCATTGGGTTTTATATGCGCCAGATTCAGCACACCAATGACCTCATCATTGTAAATAATTGGCACCGCGACAAAGGAGCGGATCGGATTGTGTCCGTGCCGCGTTCCCTTGTGAATATCCGGCAGATGAATCACTCGCTTCTTCTCGGCGATCCAGGCGGACAAACCAAATCCCATGGGAAAATTGATGGCATTGATCAGGTTAATGCCATCGCCCTGTTCCGCGACGGAGATCATTTGCTGTTTCTCCCGGTTCATCAAATACAAACTTGCCGATTGATAATCGACTGTGCCTTTCAACCGGGCCAGTATGGATTGAAACATGGAATCATTGGCCTGATGACAGACATCATAGTAATTGCCCTGATTCATTTTGTTGAGCACATCCCCCGCCAATTTTGCTTGTTCCGATCGTATTCCAAACACGCGCCATCCTCCATTTATGAGTTGCCCAAAAATCAAATCGTCCCCGCAAATGGCATTCCTCCAGAATCCATTACGGACCACACACCATGCACATGAATAACTGGCAAACGATATACCATCCAACCCATCGAATGATGAAGTTTCCGTAACACCGTTAGATGCAAGTAATCATCATATTAGAACTATGGATATTTGAAGCAATGATCGGGATACGAATTTTTCAATTTGATAAGCGGAAAAAACATCCCAATGATAGGCAATTTTTTCGCATGGGGTTGGGGATAGTAACATTCATTTTGATGTGGGGAAGGTTCTATTTCCCGGGCGCTTTATCTGGTCTGAAACGTCGGAGCCCGGTCGAAAACGGTCTGGATTGATGCTTGAACGAGCGGGATATTCGGTGAGCAGGTCAGAATTGCCGGGTGAAAATAAGGCGTCTGCTGAATTGTGTGAAGTGAGTGGAAAGTCACACTCCACAGCCACCCGACGGCTCATTGAAAAGGAAGAGCTAATCTCAGCCTGAAAAACGATCATCAGTACTCACTCAGATCGAGCGGATTGCGGCGTACGCACGGCTACAGCAATCGAGCTAAAATGATGCCCAGAATCAGCCAGAGAGGGACTGAAATGATCAGCGACCAATTGACTCCCTTCCACAGCGCCAGCGATTTTTGCAGCCGCTTCTTTTCCAGAGCGCGCTCGATCCTGATTTTCAATTCGCCAATATGAAGCGGTTTGGTCAGGTAATCGAATGCGCCGTCCTTCATGGACTGCACTGCCGTATCGATTGAAGGGTAACCGGTGACCAAAATGATAATTGCATCTTTATCTTTTTTGAGGATTTTCTGGAGCAGGGTAATGCCATCCATGCCCGGCATTTTTATATCGGAAATGACTAAATCGATAGGCATTTCATTGAATTTTTTCAGCCCTTCGGCGCCGCTGCTGGCAATGACCGGATTATATCCCCACAGTTTCAACTGCTCTGAAAATATATTCAACACATCTTCTTCATCTTCAACGACAAGAACATTCTTCATCGCAGACTCCTATTTGGTGAGATTGAAAATAGTTTCGCCGATCTTATCGATGGACACAACTTTATCGACAGCGTTCAGATTGATCGCTTCGCTGGGCATGCCAAAAATGACAGAACTGTCCTTGTTCTGAGCGATGGTCAATCCTCCCGCATCTTTGATGGCCTTCATACCTTCGGCCCCATCGTCTCCCATGCCGGTTAAAATGATACCCATTCCGCGTTCGCCATAATTTTTGGCAATGGAAAACAGCAAATAATCGGCCGATGGACGGTGCCCTTTCACCGGCCCATCGCTGCTCAACACCAGCCGATTGAACCGATTCACCGTTAAATGGTAATCATCCGGCGCAATGTAGACATGGTTTTTCTGAATGAGTTCGTGCTGCGCAGCCAGCTTCGCATGATGCCCGGTGACACTTGCCAGCCAGGTGACAAAATTTGCAGCAAAGCCTTTCATGATATGCTGAACAATGACAATGGGTATTTGAAAATCGTCTGGAAGTTGATTGAGGAGCTTGGCAAGAGCATTGGGACCGCCGGTCGAAGTAGCAATGCCAATTATTTCGATGGAGGATTTTAAAGCGCCATGCCGTATCGGTTTGCCATTCGGGTGCAATCGAGTATCATTCCAGCGGCGTACGACTTTTACTTCGGATAGCGTTTTAATGGAATTGATCAGATTTTTGCCAGCCGCGTTCGCATCATTCAACAAAAATTGATCCGGCTTTTCAACCACAGTGAGTGCGCCGGCCTGGATCACTTGAATGGCATGCTTCACACTTGTATCGTGCGGCTCGGTTACAGCAATGATAGGAATTGGAGCATCCTGCATAATTCGCTTCGTCGTCTCCAGACCTTCCGTGTCCGGGTTGCTAATATCCATCGTCACAATATCAGGTTTGAAATGAGAAATCAATTCTAACGCTTCCTTGCCATTTCGAGCCTCCCCGACGATTTTCAGATTCTCATCCCGTTCCAAAACTTTTCGAACGACAAATCTCGAAACAGGTGAGGTATCCACGATAAGCACTTTAATCATTGTCTTGTTACGCTACCTCATGCTAATTGTTCCAGGGTCTCCAGCAGGCTTCGTTGATCGAAACTCTTCTTCACAATGTACGCATCCGCTCCGACTTCGATGCCGCGTTCTTTATCCTGTTTTGAATCCAACGATGTCACCAGAATGACAGGGATTTGCTTGAATCGGACGTTATCTTTTATCTGACGAGTGAATTCAAATCCATCCATATTGGGCATCTGTATGTCTGTGACGATCGCATCAAAATCCATGGCATTGACCATCCGCAGCCCATCCTCCCCATCGACGGCTGTTGTCACATCGTACCCGGCGACCTCGAGTATATTTTTCTCCAGGGTGCGCGTGGTGATGGAATCATCGATCACCAAGACGTGCTTTTTTTGCGCTGTCTCAATTTCATGTTTGGGCCGACCGCTCGTCAGGCGCATCTTTGTCGCTGAACGGGACAAATCCGACACATTGAGCATCAGCACCACCTGGCCATCGCCCAGAATTGTCGCTCCGGCAATATTGCGAACCCGCACGAGCTGCTTGCCGAGCGGTTTAATGACAATTTCCTGATTGCCAATGAATCGGTCCACAATGAACGCGATGAGCGTTTCATTGACTGAAACGACAATCAGCGAAATTTTATTATCATCGAATCGACCGGGGTGCATTTCCGGCAATTCCAAAATTTTGGCCAGCGAGACAACGGCGACAGGTCGACCTTCCAATTCGATCATCTCCCGGCCCGACGCAAACTTGATTTCCTCGTAACTCACCCGGATGATTCGATCCACTGCCAGCGTTGGGATAGCAAACATCCTCCCTGCAACGACCAGAAGGATGCATTGCAGCGTCACCAGCGAAATGGGCAGCTTTAAGATGAACGATGTGCCCTTGTTTTTTTCGGATTTTACATGCACCACGCCATGAAGTTTTTCAGCGGTTTGTCGCACAACATCGAGCCCCACACCGCGGCCGGATAAATCAGTGATAATCGAATTCGTCGAAAATCCCGGCCGGAAGATGAGGTCAATCAGCTCATGGTTTTTCATTTCCTGCAATTCATCCGGGGACACCACCTTGCGACTGACTGCCTCTGTCCTGATTTTTTCCAGATCAATCCCTGCGCCATCATCCGATAACTCCAGGACAAGTTGATTCCCCTTTTGATGCACATGAAACGAGATGACGCCGGATTCCGACTTGTTCAATTGTCTCCGCTGTTCCGGCGTTTCGATGCCGTGGGCCAGCGCATTGCGAAACAGGTGGGTCAATGGATCTTTCAGGTCTTCCAGAATTTTTTTGTCAACCTCAGTCTCGGCGCCGGTAAAAGTGACATTCACCAGCTTGTTTGTCTCCGCAGCCATGTCGCGGATCATACGCTTGAACGGAGAGAGGATCGTGGCCATGGGCAGCATGCGAACCTGTTTTATCTCTTCCTGCAAATTGCGCGTGGACGCCGAAAGCTCTTTGATATCTTTGGACAGCTTTCTGTAGTAATCATCCATTTGGCTGGCAATTATCTGCAACCGCCCCTTGAGCCACGAATCGCCGCCAGTCGCCGGGAAATAATAGCTATCCAAAGTGGCACCGTCATCGTATCTGGCTGATTTTGATTTGGCGCCGTCCCGGTACAATCGCCTGATCTCATCCCGAATCTGCTTCAGTTCAATGACGCGCTGCTCAGCTTCGATTTTCTTCTCCATCAATTCGTTGGCCCGCGCCATCAATTTATTCAGCTTCGGGGTGCTCACCCGAATCGTCTCTTCGATCTCCTGCCCGGCCAGCAATTGCCCTTCAGGATTACTCTTCGTGCTGCCGGCAGCCGAATCGGAATTTTGCTTTCGGGGTCCTTTGGTCCCATTCGCTGTGCTCTTTTTTCGCGGCGCTGCTTCCTGATTCTCTTTGGGAGTTGGCTTCGCCGCCACTTCCATTTTATCCGGATCCAGTTCAAAGGCACGACCCAATGCGCCGTTTTCCAGGGCTTGCAGCAGTTGATTGACTCCGAATATTTCCCTGTGCGTGGAATTTTCCTTGAAGTTCAATTCCACCAGTTTTCCGATGACATCCAGCGAACTGTACATAAGCTCGATGAGCGGTCTGGTAATGGCCACCTGTTTTTGCTTCAGCGCCGAGAGGAGTGATTCCACTTTATGAGCGATTTCTTCGACCTGCCTGAAATCGACCGCCCGCGCTGCGCCCTTCAAATTGTGGGCTTCGCGGAAGAGTTCCTGAAACAATGCCTGACGTTGGCTCTCATCGGATTCACGCTCTAACAGGAGCAATCCTTCATTCAATTTCTGAAGATGCTCGTCCGCTTCGGCTTTGAAAATGGTCAATACCTGTTGTAATTGAATCGGATCCATACGCTGTCAATTTTGAAAATGTTGTGTGTGCGTTGCAAGAATATCGAATGAAATGAAGCCTCCGTCTGAATGGTCTGCGGCAACAATCGCCTCCTGCGGCGCTTCCCCACGGGCTACCCGATCTGATACATTTTCACCAGATCGTGCAATCGCATCCCCAACTGATTCAGGTTTTCCGCTGCTTTTTCCATCTGGCTGACGCTGACCACGTTTTGATTGGTCGCCTGATTGATCTGTTCCATGGCGATGGAAATCTGGTCGATGCCGCGGGCTTGCTGGCCGGAGGAAGAGACGATCTGCAACGTCACCTGCGCCGATTGCGAAATGGTCTCTGCCAGATGTTGAATCGTTGCGCCAGCCTGATGCACCATTTCCACCCCTTCCTGCGCAAGATGGCTGCCTTTGTCCGTGACCAAAACCGCCCGTTCGCTGTTCTTCTGAATATCACTCAAAATCGAGCGGATCTGAATGGTGGCTTCTTTGGATTGGTCAGCGAGATTTTTCACTTCCGCGGCAACCACAGAAAATCCCTTGCCATGCTCCCCGGCGCGCGCTGCTTCAATGGCGGCATTCAGCGCCAATAGATTGGATTGCTCAGCAATCTCGTTGACCGAAGTGATGATGTCGCCAATCTGCTGGCTCTGCTCACTCAAATTCAGAATGGTTTCATTGATGATCTCCATCTGCTCCTTAATTTTCTCCATGCTGTCGACGGTCTTTTCCACGGCTGATCGGCCATTTTCAGAAATCTCGGTCGATTTCTTCGCCAGATCCGAAACCATCATGGCGCGGTCAGCCGACTGCTGCACCGATTGCTTCAATTGATCCACCGAGGTGGACGTCTCGTTCACCGACGCCATCTGTTCGTTGGCGCTGCTCACCTGCTCCGACGCCGCCGAGGTAATCTCGCTCGTCGCTCTGGCCAATTCATCCGCTGCCAGTTGATTTTGCAGGGCCAATTCTTTCAGATTGGAGACCATATTGTTCAAATAACTTCCCATTTCCGACAGACCATTGATGCCGGTCAGTTCAATGCGCCCGCGCAGATCGCCTTTGGAAACTCGTTCAATAAATCTCAGATACTCCTCAATCGTAAATTGCAGCTTTTCTTTGTTCTTGCGCTCCACGCTTCCGCTCTGCTCGATCTCCGCGGTATAGTCGCGAAGTTTCAGCACCATCTGATTGAGGTGTTCGCCCAGAATGCCCATATTATTGCTCGCCGTAACATCCAGCTTGATGTCGAGTTTTCCTTTCCCGACTTCAGCGACAAAATCGACGTAGCGCTTGACCGTCTCTTCCAATTCGTTCCGCATGCGGCGTTCAACTTCCATCATGCCGCGAATATTTTCTGCCATGCGATTGAACGCATCGGCCAGTTCGCTGCTTTCATCATTGCCCTGAATGTGAAGTTGCACATTCAAATCGCCATCGGCCGCCCGCTGCGCAGCATCTTTGATCTTTTGAAGCGGGATAGAAATATTCCGCACCATGATCCAGATGGCCAGCATCCAGCACGATACGCCCAGCAGCGGCAGGGTCGGGCCGTTCCACCAGTTGAGCTGGCTTCTGCCGAACATATAGGACAGCATCACGGTGATGCCAACCGCCGGCAGGGTCGCCACCGTGAATTTGGTAATCAATCGCCATTTGTAAATTCGATTGACCGCAACAGTCAAAAGACCGTAGCTGATTAGTAATACAAAGAAAAGCATCAAATACTCGTTCATTTTTACCTCGAACAGTTGCTCATTGAATGAGGGGCACAGTAAACGAAAATGTACTGCCCTGTCCTTCCTGACTGGTCACCCAAATTTTACCATCATGCGCCTGAACAATCATCCGGCAAATAGCCAACCCCAGCCCGGTGCCTTTGGCCGCCTTCGAGTTGCCTTTCATGGTCTGGCGGTATTTTTCAAATATTATCTCGCGGCTCCCCTCCTCGATCCCGATGCCAGAATCCTGAACGCTCACCTTCAGCCAGCCATTCGCTTGATCCGGATCTTCAAGCGCCTGGCCTTGAATGACAATCTGGCTGTTCTCCGGCGAAAACTTGATGGCATTGGAGAGAAGATTAATCATCACCTGCTCCAACCGCAGCGCATCGCCCAGAACAAACATAGGATGTGAAAAATTTTCCAGCCGGATTTCGATCTGCTTTTCTTCGGCCAAAATTTCAACGTTGCCCAGCGCTTCGGCGATCACTTCATTGAAATCGATTTTTTTAGGGACAACATCCAGCCGACCCGATTCCAGCTTGGATACATCGAGCATATCGTTGACAAGGTTCAGCAATTTATTGATGGTCCCGAGAATCTGAGAGAGGGTCTGACGCTGTTTTTCATTGACCGGCCCAATCCGATCCTGGCGCATGAGCTGCAGCAATCCAAACACGCCGGCCATTGGCGAACGCAGATCGTGCACAATCATCGAGGTGAAGTCCGCTTTGATCTTTTCGATCTCGTTCAGCTTGGCCACGTATGAAATCAGCATGTGCAGTTCCGTGCAAATTTTCTTCACCAGTCCCAGCGTTTTGCCTTTGTACAGCCCATCTCTCTCGTCGAAAAGCGCCATTGCCGCATGGATGTCTTCATTCACCGGAAATGGAAAGACCAGTTTCGACTGCAAGACAGGCATCTGGCTCCGGGAGCAAGGCTCGCTGTCGCCATAAATTTTCACCTTCAATTTCCGATCGGCATTGCGGAAAGCCCCCACCACGTCGCGTTTCACCTGGTCGATGATTCGGTCGTCATAGTGCTTCGTGAGGTTGATATGCACGGCAATGAAGTCGCCCTCTTCAACCGCCAGACAGGAAATCGAAGCGTCCAGAAGATCCGAAAGCAGCGAGAACAGGTTTTCCATCAGCGCTTCGGTGTCATAGGCGAAACGCGCGATTTCGCGGATTCGGCTGGCAATGGTGGATTCGAAAAGCAGATCATCCAGCAGCAGGTTTAGTTTATTTTTTACTCCCTCACTGGTGACTGCATGGTGACTGCCCCGGCTCATCTCGTCGACGGATTTTTCCCGCGTCAATGCCACCGATTTCTGAATAGTCTCCAGCAATGGGGACAAATCCCGATCCTTGACCACGTAAAAATCGGCGCCGGCCTCCCTGCCCCAGAAACGGTCCTGCTGCTGACCCAGATTGGTGAGCAGAATGACGGGAATATTGTGGAGCTGCGGATCGTTTTTGATCAGCCGGCACAGTTGATAGCCATTCAATTCCGGCATCACAATGTCCGACACAACGATGTCCGGGCTTTCCTCGTACACGCGACTGACGCCATCCATGCCGTCGCCAGCCGTCACGACGCAGAAGCCGGCCTGCTCCAGTCCAATCTTCAACACCATTGTCTGCGTGGGGCTGTCGTCCACTACAAGAATTTTTTTTTGCTCAATTTCGCTCATGCGCTGTCTCAATTTTCAAGCGTGCAATCATCTCTCCCCCGCTGTGTCCGCGTTTCATTCAACTTCTTCGCTGATGACAAATCGCTGTTCTTCGATCAGCTTTTTCAGATCGAGAATCACTTCCATTTTATTCGAAACGCCTTTGATATATTCCGGATCAATCTCAGTCAGGCAACCGGCCGCCGGGTGCAAATCTTCGAGCTGAATGTTTTTCACTTCGGAGACATCCATGGCCAAAATCCCCATTTCGAAATCGCCGAATTTAATCACCACGACTTTGTTCAAGTCGGTGAGGCCGGTCGTCTTTAAATTGAAAAACCGGCGCATATCAATCGTGGAAATAATGGTTCCGCGGACATTGATAATTCCGGTGACGAAATCCGGCGTGCATGGCACCGGCGTCAACTGGCGCAGAGGCACCACCTCTTTGACGTAGCGAACTTCAAGGCCATATTTTTCATCCCCAAATAACAACAGCACCACCCGGATTGTCCCCGGCGAAGGCTTGCCGATAGTCTTGATTTGAGAGTAATTCCAGGCCCGCTGTCGCAGAATTGTCTCAAGCAGCATTTGATCGTCATCAGGCCTGGCAATCGCTGCCGGTTTGGTTTTATTCACATTCATGACCGTTCACAACTATCCCGATTGATCCAATTTTCCAGTATAGGTCGAAACAAGCTTCGACATTTGTTCGACTGTCAATCCATCGCTGCAAATCAATTTATCCGTCCCGGACAATTCTGCAAGCTGGCGCTGGATAGTCGAAAATATTTTTTTTGCTTTATTCAAATCGCCGGTCTTTTGATACAACATGGCCAGATGAAAATGGCCGAACAGGAAATCCTGGTTCACGTACAGCGCCTGTTTCAGCAACCGCTCTGCATCGGCGAACCGATTGAGTTCCTGGTACACGAGCGAGGTGATGAAATAGGTAGGAAGATAACTCCTGTCCTTTTCCAGCGCATTCTCGCACCAACGCAGCGCCTGGTCCGGCATTTTCTGATTCGCATAAATTTTGGCAATGTCCAGGTAATAGTCCACCTTTTCCGGGCGCGCCTGAATTTTGAGCGTCAATGTCTGTATCGCCTCCTGCCACTTTCCGGCAGCCACCAGCTTGTTCACTTCGGACACGTCCTCGGCGTGCTGTTGCTGGCGCGATGGATTCGATGGGGATGCATTCAATCTCCCTACCGTTCGGATTTTCTTTTCCGCGTGGGAATTCCCTTGTCGTGATTTCGGAGAGCGCATCGCTGACTCACCGCTTTTCCAGGGCGCAACCACGGAATGGGCTGATTTCTCTTTCGCGGATAGGGGATCAGGTTTGCGATAAAACAGGGCGTCCTGAATATTGACGGTGGCGAAATTATGGGGAAGCATGGTCATGGGTTCAGAATGGCCCACCAGCAGCCAGCCGTTCGTATCCAGCGTCTGGTAAAACCGCTCGATCACCCGCTCGGAGGTAGGATTCGAAAAATAGATCATCACATTGCGACAGATGATGATGTCCATATCTGTCGTTTGATTGTAGAATGAAGGGTAACAATTCTCGACCAGATTCAGATAATTGTAAGTCACCATCTGCTGAATATCCGGCCGAATGACCAATCCCCCATCCTGCGGCGTGAAATATTCGCTCTTAATCCGTTGCGGCACGTCCCTGAAAGACCACTCGCGATAGAATCCGGCCTTTGCCTTTTCCAGGGATGAATGATTGATGTCAGTCCCCAGGATGAAGATGTTCCATTTTCTAAAATCAGGCAGAATCTCGCTCAGCATTATAGCGATGGAGTAGGGCTCTTCACCGGTAGCGCAACCAGCGCTCCAGACACGAAGCTCCCGCCGGTTTCGTTGGCGCTTCGCATCAATGATCGCCGGGAAAATCACCGACCGCAGCGACTCAAGCTGGGGTGCATTTCGAAAAAAATAGGTTTCGTTCACCGTCAGAATTTCTATCAGGCTGCGCCAATCCGGGCTCGAAATCGGGATCCGCGTCAGCCAGGACATGTATTCCTGCAAACTGGAATACTGAGAGTTCGAGAATCCTTTGAGCAACGCCTTTTCCAGTTCGTCCAGTTTGCGCTCGTTGATATTCAAACCTATTTTACCGGCGATTAATTCTTTCAAACGAAAAAACAATGACTCTGAAGTTCGAATCACACTGCCTCCGTAGATTGCGCGAGTTTCGCCTTTTTCAAAACGTCTTTCAGGTTGAGCATGGCAACGACCGAATGCCCCCAATTGAACACCTCATTTCTGTTCAGCCGAGTCCAGTGCAGTTCTGCTCGTTTGATTGCCGGATCGAAGGTAACCACATCCAGCACTTTCTCAACGATCAGCCCGTATTTCACGCCGGCATTTTCGACCACCAGAATGTTATTCCAGATTTCGAAATGACCGTCGTCCGCGCCGAATCGCCGCTTCAGGTTCAGCGCAGGAATGATCTCTCCGCGCAGATTGAACACCGCGTCATAGGCCTCGGTAGGTTCACCGGCATCGAATAATTCGAGGATGGGCAGCACTTCGACCACATCGGTGCTGCTCAGTCCGAACAACTTTTCGCCCACTTTAAATATTATTATCGTCAGTTCCACTGTTTTGTCAACTTCATTCGCATGCATAAAAATGACCTGGCAGAAACTCTGCTCACCAATAAGTTGATAGCTTTTTACACCGTTCAAAATCCGGGGCTATTTTACCCATCTATTTCATCGGAAGGAAACATTAAAAAATTAATGGCTTGAAGGATAAATTTGAAGTGGCGCAATGGGAATTGTCATTCACTGCCGGATGAATATGTGCAGGTAAAAAAAAAGCCCTGACAGAGTTGAAATCAATCAGGGCTATTGTATGTTTTTTCAGGATCAAAGAGCCGGGTGAGGCTGAGGGCGCAGACGGCTGAATAAAAATTCAGCGCCGCAGCGATTATTTAGGCGCATCAGGAATGAACGCGCGAATGGATTCCTGCCGCAGAATGAAATCGAGACACACAATCGCCGCCATGCTCTCCACCACCGGGACGATGCGCGGGATAATGGTTGGGTCATGCCGGCCATTGATTTCGATGGTGGTGGCCACGCCCTGTTTATCCACAGAATTCTGCTTTTTGCCAATCGATGCGGGCGGTTTCACGGCAGCGCGCAGCACGAACTCCTCACCGGTGGTAATGCCTCCCAGCACTCCGCCGCAATGGTTGGTCACTGTCCCGATCCGCTCGCCCTTGTTGACGAAAATGTCATTGTTCTCAGAACCGGTGGCGCGGGCAACGGCAAACCCATCGCCTATCTCCACGCCTTTCACAGCGCCAAGACCGAAAATGGCCGAGGCCATGGCGGCATCGAATTTGTTAAACACCGGGTCACCCAATCCGGCCGGCAGCCCGTTGACGCGCAATTCCACAATCCCACCGATGGAATCCTTCTGATCTTTCATTTTTTTGATGAACTCGATCATGCGCACCGCGGCTGCTTTATCCGGCGAACGCACAATATTCCGCTCAATTTCATCCCGATCCACCGCCTCAGCCTCAATGGCGCCAATCGCCCTGGTGAATGCGTAAATATCCACATTCAATCGGTGCAATACCATTTTGGCCACTGCGCCGGCCGCGACGCGAGCCGCTGTTTCCCTGCCGGAAGACCGCCCTGAACCGCGGTAGTCCCGAATGCCGTATTTCTGTTCGAATGTGAAATCTGCGTGACCGGGTCGGAACGTATGCCGAAACGACTCATACTGAGAGCTGTCCGCATCTTCGTTGAAAATCTCCAGGGTGATGGGCATGCCGGTCGAGATATTGCCGACAACGCCGGAACGCAGATACACTGTATCGCTCTCTTTCCGGGGCGTCGCAATGTCGCTCTGGCCGGGTCGGCGCCGGTTCAGCTCTTGCTGGATGAAATCCAGTGAAATCTCAATGCCGGGGGGACATCCATCAATTACAACGCCGATGCTGTTCCCATGGGATTCTCCCCATGTTGTAATTCGAAAAATATGGCCAAAACTGTTGCTCATCGATGCGCTCGATCCTTATGTTGTCAATTGGGTCAATAATTCCACCATTAAAATTTCTCGACGATCCAGGTCTTTATCCACAGTGGTCAGCCTTTTGATCAATTTGATCAACTCCTTCATTTCGTTGACGCTACATTCATTCCGTAAAATCAGCACAGCTTCTTTGATCATCTGGGCTGAATTCTTCTTCAGCATCTGGGTATTCTCCTCCAGTCCCCGCGCGATTTCATCCTCGGAACAGTCCAGTTCCTTTTGCAGCACTTCAGTGATCATTTTTGTTTCATCCTCAGTAATCTGACCGTCGGCCATCGCTGTGATATTCAACAGCGTCAAAATGGCAGCGCGTTTGTTCATGCAACTCCTCCTGAATTTGTTTCATGCAAGACCAATTTTTAACCTTTAATGAAGAATATCTATACCAACAGCGCCCTTGTTTTGACAAAAATTAATCAGCCAAACAGGGGAACAGTCGGTACCCGGTCGCAGCACTCCGACCTTCGGTTCAGTGATATTCAATTCAATGAAACCAGGTCAGTCATGCTCATCCCGGGCTGCGCCATGAAATTTTATGCACCCAATATCGCACGTTCAAAATAGCTGTCGCTTCAAATTTCATATTTATCAAATTTCAAGCCTTTCGGCGCCGGCACTTTTTCCTGATAAATGTGCCAGTAGTAGGTCCTCGCTTCCCCCAATTTTTCGTACAATTCGTGCGAAGGATTCGCTTCCTGAATGGCCAGCGTGTTTCCAGCGCCATCGATGAGCAGGACTTTGTTGGCGCGATTGAGAATCCCCGCTGTGCCAACACTGCAACTGGCGACGACCTCCTTTCGCTTCGAACGTTCGATCAATTCGCCATAGGTCATGTCGCGCTCAACAACGGTCACTCCCATTTGTGTAAGAATCGTGCAAATGCCCTGAATCGTCACCGATGGCAGGATGAGATTGCTTTCAGGAATCTTCACCACCGTGCCATCGCTGAGGGCGAAGAGGCAACAGGAGGAATCCCATTCGGTCACCTTCCGGGATTCCAGCGGCGCATGGGGCTGGTCGTCCAGGAACAGAGCCGAGCCAGCGCCGGGAAGGATTTTTTTCGCGGCGTCGACAGCGCGCACGCTCATTAAATAATTGATGCCCAGCTTCAGACAGCCAGTCCCGTTGATATCCACCGCCCTGACCATATTGGGAATCACCACGCCGGAAAATGGCTCGCCCAGATAGCGGTCGTAGCGACACACGACAGCGCGGATCGCCGGATTACCGGGGAAAGTGACGCCAATGGATTGTTCTTCATCGATGGTGAATGGACGCAGGTAGCCCTGGGCGCCCAGATCGGCCATCTCCTGGAAAAAGCTCCTCATGCCGGGGTCCCGAAAGAATTTCAAAAAGATAGTCAACATTTCTTCCACAGTCGGCACCATGGGCTGCTGGGCTGTACTCAGGTTAAATGCAATTCCCCGTTGGAACCGATCCAGGTTTTGCTCCAGATTTAAAAAATTCACCACCAACGAGCCGTTATTCGTTCTCTTGCAGAAAAAGCGAATCCCTTCGAATGCCAGAAATAAACCGTAATGAATGGATCGAGACACTGCAAACACTTTACCATTCGAACCCATCAATGTAAAAGACTTATCCTTCAGCACATAACGCATTTGAGAAGATGCCCACTTGATTCCTTCGAAACCGGCCATGCTCTATCCTCCATTTTGCACGAGTAAATTGAGTGAATTTATTCATCTATCCTGAATTATTCATGAACTTGCTCAGAATTTGAGTCAACATTCAGATTTTCAATTAGCTAAAAACTAAGCTATTTTGTAACTCAGTTTTTATACGTTTATTCTAAAAAGAGCACCATTCAGGTTAGCCAGCCTCCTTTAAAAATACTATGAACAATGCAGGCTATGTTCATTAGCTATCTTCGAACTGAATGCGACAATGTCGCTCATCCCCGGATTTTCGAGCGGTCATTTGCACGCGCCTTTTTCCGTGCCGCTGTCTGAAAACAATGCGATAGCGCTTCGGCCAGAGACCCATTGAGGAAGCGACGAAACAATTTCACCGCGCATCTCATTCACCCTGAATGACGCGAATGGAGCAGTCCGGCCCCGGCGCGAACGCTCCCTTTCGCGCCCAAAGTCCAGTCGGTAAATCGCCGGGACGACCCGGCTTCCACAGGGATTTATGGCAGACTCATGAGACGATTCCTGTTTAAAAACAGTATTTATATCAGCGCTTTCGGGAAACATCAAGGTTGGAGATGCGGCGAGTGGCATGGCATGTAGTGCGAAAAAGAGAGCGACAATATTCCAGAAAATTTGGGGGTTCAACATCGGCTGCTCCTTCAGGGTTACGCCGGATCGTGCATCTTTTGCGTTGTGCACCGGGCAAGAAACCTGTTGTTGCTATCAGGCTTTTTAATATAGTTAAAACAAAAAAATAAATCAAGTATTTTGTCACTATTCAGGCGTGTATTCTTGCCTCAAGGTCACCAAGCCACGAAGTTACAAGAAGATGTCAATTTCATTTTCATTCCCGGGTCGACTCTAAAAAGCCTTAAACGACTTTGATCCACATCATAAATAACGTGGCAATTCCTTGAAAAAGTTAAAAGTTAGACATCTTGAATAGCCCCGACTTTTAAGTCGGGGAACAGAAATTCACCTTTGATTGTTGGGCTTCCGCCCCTTATTGGACAGGGATTTTTCAAGCGTTGTTTATTTGACCATTTCATAGAACGCGGACGATCCCGCTAAGCGGGGATAACGCTGATTAACAATGAGTTAAGTTATGAACAAACTTATTTAATATAAGCTAACCCCAAAAGGTAAAAGAAGATTTGGCAGTTTAGTTTTAAACCCGGTTTTTAAGCTTTCAATTTTAAATGATTTAAAAATCGGTTGCTATATGAGATGTGAATTACTCGGTTTTCAATCTCATTACAATAGCTTATCCATTTTTAACCGCCAAAATTTATTTGAATTTCCATTACAGATCAAGGCAAAAAATCAGCGAAAATCCGTGTCATCTGTGTTATCCGCGTTCTATTTCATACGATGCAACTTCAAATAAATTCAATCTAAAAAATCCCTGTCCGCTGCCACGGCCAGCAATTCGCTCCGTGATCGATTCCATGCCCCCTGGCAATTCAACGAGAGCGAGTACCGCCTTTCTTAATTTTCATGCGACCGATTGAACCACGCTGTTCCATGGCAATGAACGCTTGTTTTAAAATGTAACAAATATTTCAATTCTCAATTTGATTATTCTTATAACTCATTAACTTTTAATTGAAAAGCTCCATCGCATTCTTTTAATTCCTTGCTTTTTAAGTGGTAATGCAGCTCATTACTACTGGTACAAGAATTGCGGATGCTTACGATGAGCAAGTCTTTGGGCATCCGTAACTCACCCAATTCCCGAACGAAAGACCATGAACAATACCGACTCCACCATTCTGATTTTTTCCGAAACTGCCGGCGCCCCGATTTTAAAATCGATTTGCGAAGATGAAAAATTAACCGTCGAGACCTGCTCCTCCCTCGATGCGCTTCGGCTGAAAATTCAGCAGCGCCATTCCCGGCTTGCTTTAATTGACCTGACAGAGCTGGCCAATGAGCGACTGTCAGCGCTACACCTGATGTGCAGCATTCCCATGTTTGGCGCTGTGCCGATCATCGTGCTCGCGTTCCACATCCCGACGACTATCGACCCGAGAGAATATCCTTGTCTTGATTTTCTGAAAAAGCCATTTCATCGGAATGAGTTGACAGAACGAATACGATGTCTGATTCAGCCCGCGAAATCATCCTACGGCCAGGCTCCATCATTGCAGCCGCCCGCGCAGTTTTCCATCGACGATATAATTCCCTTCAACCTCGATGAACAGGTATCCGACCGATATATTTCCTCGGACAGCCTGATGGCGTCCATGTCCGATTTTTTAATCAGCTACAGCGAACAGAGCCTCACCACAGCGCTGTTGGAGAGCAATCTCCCGCACTGCGCGTGGAATGAATTCTCTGAAATTGTGACAACATCCATTCAGCAGACAGTAGCCAAATCAACCCAGATGACCCTGATGCGCTTCCATATCGACGATGCGCAGCGCATGGGTTCGCTCACGGCATCGCTGGGATTCGATTCAATTTATTCCATACTTTTCTCCAGCCTGGAACATTGCCTGCGAACCGCAGACATCGTGAGCGTCGATTTGCAGCACCACGCTGTTTGCATCCTGCTGCCTCATACGCATTTGAAAATGGCAAAGATCATCGGCTCGAAAATACAGCATAAAATCGAGCGGCACATCTCCCTTTCACCGTTCCAAATTCGCCTCGCCAGTTACCCTCAGGACGGCAGCAATGCGCTGGAAGTCATGGCCATGCTGGACGCCGGTCTTGAAAAAGTGGAGAGTGACGTTCTCATCTGATCGGCGATGGCGAATCGGCGCCACTCCGCGACGACTCATCCGCGATGTCGTCCTGCTGCCTCATTTTTTTCTTGGACATTAAAATTATTTTCACTACTTTTGAGCCATTTTCAAATTAACCCTCATTCCAAAATTAACCTGGCAGGCAAACCATGAGTATTTTAACGCGTTCCGAAATTCTCAAAGAAATAAACGCTGGCAATATCTCCGTTACACCGCTCGACATTTCAATGATCGGACCGGGCTCGATTGATCTGCATCTGGGCGATACATTTCGAATTTTCAAAAAAGTCCATGACATCATCGATGTCAATGACACCATCAATTACGAAGAAATGACTGAGTTGCGGCGAGCGCCAGAGGGCATGGTGCTGATGCCGGGCGAGACAATTTTGGGGATCACCCTGGAGACAATTCGTCTGGCGCCCAATATCTGCGGATGGCTGGAAGGTCGCAGTCGTTTTGCGCGATTGGGACTGCTGGTTCACATCTCCGCAAGCTTCATGCACCCGGGTATTCACAACCAGCAGGTTCTGGAAATGACCAATTTCAGTCCCATGCCGCTGCGCATCCATCCGGGTACGGCCATTTGCCAGTTCATTTTTCAGAAAACCATCGGCGAAGCGACCTATGAAGGACGATTCAGGAATCAACTCCAGGGACAATTTTAAGCCAGTTAATTTATTATTTTTTTCCGGCATTTTTTAATTTTCGTTTAAAAAGCTTGACAAGCAAAATTTTTTTTTGTATATTCAGGGTACATTTTTACCCTTTATCCCATGGAAACTATGACTCAACCGATCACTGAAACACAAAACAGTGTTTTAAATTCCATCATCCAATTTATGGATGAGCATGGTTTTCCGCCGTCGATTCGGGAGATCATGGCGATAATGGGATATGCGTCTGTGAATAATGTCCAGCGAATTTTGAATGTTCTTGAAAATAAAGGTTACATAAAACGAAATCTGCGCGGTGGCGCCCGTTGCATCGAAGTCGTTCAGAAGCGTTCTCTGCACGATGGCGAAGAAAAAATAATCCCAATTCTGGGGACCGTCGCAGCCGGGAGTCCTCTGTTTGCCGAACAGAACATCGAAGGCTATTTCACCGTGAACACCCGCATCCTGGGGATCGATGCGGATTTCATTCTCCGCGTTTCGGGAGAAAGCATGAAGGACGCCCACATCAATCATAACGATTTGATCTTTGTCAAACAAAAACACTTCCCGGAAAACAATGAAATCATTGTTGCCCTTTTGGATGAAGAAGCAACCGTCAAACGGTTTTTTCTGGAAAGTGATTTCATCCGACTTCAACCCGAGAATCCGGCTTTTCAGCCGATAATGATCAGCAAGAATGATCTCTATTTCAAAGTTCTTGGTCGGGTCGAAGCTGTTATACATCGAACTCATTAACAGGGTACAAGCTTACCCGTTTCAAGGAGGCACCCGCCATGCAAAAGCGAATTAAAAATTTTTCCGATTGGAAAAAACTATTGCTCAACTCCAACGATTTAGCCGGATTGAAAACATACCTTGACAACATCGATGTGCTCTATGGGGAATTGCGGACATCGATGGGACGAGTTCTCATGTCCATGGAGATGATCGAAATTCAGGAAATTCTGGAAGAGCGAATTGAGCATTTGGAAAACGCCAATAAAGTTGCAGCTTAGCAAAATTGATTTACGTCGATTCCATTTTTCTCATTTTCCTTTTTATTTTCTTTCCTCCCTCCAGGAGTAAATAAAATAATCTCCTCTAAAGCTCTCTGTTCTACCCTAACAGAGAGCTTTTTTTTGCGCCGGAACGAACCATTCATTTAATGAAAATATTACTTCCAAATCATTTTTTATTTTTGTATATTCGACTCGGTTTGCTGGCTGATTCTTGCATGGCGAGCCAGCCAGGCGCTGGATGCTCCAATATCTCAGGGGTGGAAAATGCATTCAGGAAACAGATCAACATCATACCCATGAACAACGCCTTCAACCGTTCGGACACATCAGCTAAAAGTCGTTTACTCATTCAACTCGTTGTCGTTGCCAATTTTATCGGTGAAATATTATCAGAAATTAATTGGAGGAAATCATGCGAAAAACAAAAATCGGAATTGTGATGTTAACGGATGAACGCCCTCACGTCCATTCTGCCACCAATCCCCAGAACATGGACGTCGTGAAAAGCTGGGCCGAGATCATCAAAACGGATGGCGTCAATTTTTACGGCGAAACCTATGACGTGGAAATTGGGAATCAAATCATTTACGACGCGCGGTCGGCGCAGCACGTCGGGGAACAGCTCACCAGGGCTAACTGCAAACAAATTATCTTCTGCTACAATGTCTGGAATTTTCCATTTCTGGTATGGCCCGTGCTCAACTCGATCGGCCGCAATATCCCAATTCTCAGCCTGTCCAATAACAACGGGAAATTCCCCGGCAATGTCGGACTGCTGGCAACGGATGGAGCGCTGCGCCAGGCGGGCATCCGCACTCATCGCATCATCGGCGAGCAGAATGATCCGGAAACGCGGAAAAAAGTGCTTGATTGGGTGCGCGCCAGTCAGGCGGTGACCACTATTCGCAACGAAGTGTACGGCTGTTACGGCGGCCATTCTATGGGCATGGAGACGGGTTTTTCGCATTTGACGCCAACGCTGAAAGTCCTGGGCACGACCATCCGCCAGATTGATCAGTTGTGGCTCGTGAAACAGATGGAGCATGTGGATGAAGCCGAAGTGGAGAAAGGTCTGAAATGGTTCGAAAAATTACTGGGCGATCGTCTGAAATACGACGGCAAAATGCTCACGCCGCAAACGCTGAAAACCCAAATCCGGCTGTACCTGGCAATGGAAATGGTGAACAAAAACAAGGGCTTTGACTTCTGCGGATTGAAAGGGCAGCGGGAATTGACCGAATACGTGTGTCTGGGCGATGTGCCGGAAATGCTGATGAACGATCCCTATGACTGGCGCGGCCCCAAAGAATCCACTGTCTGCGCCACCGAGGCGGACACCTACGCTGCCATCACCATGCAACTGCTGAAATATATCAGTGGCGGTATGCCGGCGCTGTTCATGGATGTGCGGCTGTACCATCCGGAGTTGGGCATTTGGGATTTCTGCAATTCGGGAAACCATGCCAGCTACTACGCCGCGCTGAGTCGCGATCCGAAAGACAATTTTAATACCATCAGCTTCCATCCGGCGCTGGAGTTCTATTTCAAAGCCGGCGGCGCTTCGGTGGAATTCGACGCCAAACCGGGGCCGCTCACGTTTGCCCGACTGGGATTGTGGGATGAAAAGCCATACATGGTGATCGTACCCGGCGAAGTTCTGGAACTGGATGCCGCAAAACGCTCCCAGATTAACAAACAGACCGATCCCACCTGGCCGCACGTTCACGCCAAACTGGAATGCTCCATCGATGAATTTGTCAGCGTGTTCCCCTGCAATCACATTCTCGCTGTGGCCGGCGACCATGTGCAAAGCCTGATTTACCTGTGCGAAATTGCAGGAATCACTCCGGTCATTTTAGGCTCACGCGGTAAAGACAGAATCGCGCCCATCTGGGAAAGATTTTAATGAGTAGATCGCCCGTAGGGAATGTACATTTGCATTCCCTACTTTTTTCACCATTCATGCCGACCGAAATTCAGCGTTTCTCCTTCATCCCCGCGAATTATAAATGACCCCTGATTTTCTGAAAAAAATGCCTGAATCGTACAACCATTTTTCAAATCATCCTGTATATAGTGATGCAGATCGATTGGGAGAAAATGGAACAGAATACTGACAAAGAACTCATGAAACGTGTCATCGATAGAGATACCCGCGCCTTCGAGGTTATTTACTGTCGGTATGAACTGTTCATTTTCAACTTCATCCTGAAATATAGCGGCAACCGGGAACTTGCTCAGGACTTGCTGCAGGAGACATTCACCCGCGTCTGGGTGGCTGCGCACACATTCAATCTGATGCATGGCAATTTCAAAGGATGGGTGCTGAAAATTGCGCTGAATCTGACACGAAATGAGTTGTCGCGAAAACGCTACGATTATCATTATCTGGATGTCACTGCAATGAACGAAGGGCAGGATGAGATTGCGGACAGTCACGGCGAGCTGCCGGATCATTCAAGCGAACAGTCCGATCTGAAACACGTCATTGGCGAAGCGCTGGGACAGCTCAGTCCTGTCCTGCGGGAAATCATCGTCATGAAGCATTTTCAACAATTGAAATTCAAAGAGATTGCCGAGATTACAGAAACCCCCGAAGGCACGCTCAAAGCCAGATTCCATCGCGCCATATCGCAGCTTCGGGAAATCTTAGCGCCCTCTGACCTGAATGATGCATCCATTCAAAGGTGAATCATGAGTCATCCAAATAAAAATGAACTGACTGCTTTTTTCTACAACGAACTCTCCAACAAACAGAAAGCAAAAGTGAAAGGCCATCTCAAAGCGTGCAGCCAGTGCAGAGAATACATTTCCATTCTGAACGAGACAGGTGCTTTGCTGAACAATTTGCAGGACAAGGCGCCAGCCAGCGACACATTCGACAAAATTTTGGCGGGACTGCCACAGGAAAAACCGATTCCAATCACCGAGAAATCCACCATCCCGATTCTTCCACTTTTCGAATTCGCATTTGCAATTATGTTTATCCTGTTTTCTATTTATATATTACAGCATGAATTAACAAGGACTGAACTTTGGTTGATATTGCAACAAAATTGGCTCATTCAAACTATCGGCAGTTTCGGGACAGTCATTTTCTTTTTATTTTGTTTTAGTACATTTATTACACTTTGTCTCGCGCCAATTTTAATCTTCGATCAACAAAAATATATCAGGGTAATTTCAACTGAATATATGTAATCTATAATCAGTCCACTCTAATAAGGGGCTAACGCCTAAAATCAAAGGTAAATTTCTGTTCCCCGACTTAAAAGTCGGGGCTATTCAGGTTATCTCACTTTTAATTTTTTTCGATTGAGTAGCCACGTCATTAATGACCTGGGAAAGATATCACACCAGACGTATCAAAGCATTCAATGCTTGTTAGCGTCTACCCAATAATCTTAACTAACACGAGGGTAAAATGAAACGAAAAAAAATAATCCACAAATCTGGTTCCATTGCCGGAATCATTTTTTTTATTGCTTTTGTTCTATTGATTCTCTCTATCCCCTATCGAAATTGGAATTACAAAAAACACCAGCAAAAACTGGAAGACCACTTCTCAGCATTAATCGAAGAAAATCAAAATTATCTCGATGAAATTGCAAAGACAATCACGAAATATCCGGTTGATCAGCTCATCATTCAGGAACTGGATTCAAAATATACACAGGAACATCAACGGGTAAATACGATTAAAAAATATCTGTGGATGGAAACTCAGGGAGCTTTTATTTTCGGTGTCCCGTCTTTTTCATTTGCCAGGCTCATTTCGGCTTATGACAAATACTTTGATGTAATTGAGTCTGATGGATACTATCGGAGTCGTCTTGATTTTTTAGAAAAACTAATAAATAAATATGACCAAATTGATTTTTCTGATTTTGATAATAGTAGCAAAACAAATTTCGAGACTAACGAGTGGCGATACTATAACGATCAAAAACCGGATCAGTGGTGGCATTCCAAAGTAAGCTGGTTCGTTTTAAAATCGCCAATTACAGACCAAACAGGAAATATTATCGGTACCTTATATTTGAAGGTCGATGATACCGTAAATCATGAAATGTATTACAGCAAATATAGATTGGAAAAAAATGACATCTATTCTGTCCTTGAACCAATTTTGGGTGTGCTGCTCTTTTTATCCGGCGTGTTTCTCTGGTTCCTGCTGCCCACGTGGGTGTACATCGATTCCCAGCAGCGCGATGTCAAAAACACCGGCCTCTGGGCGTTTTTAGCGCTCATTTCCGGGCCATTCGGATTGATCATTTATCTGCTCACCCGGCCGCAGACGACGAAGTCGCTTTTTTGTCCTCAGTGCGAAAAAGAGCTGAACGGCACCAAAGCGTTCTGTCCCTACTGCGGATTCGATGTATCCAAAACATTTTGCCCGCAATGCCAGTATCCCATTAAATCGGACTGGAATTTCTGCCCCAGTTGCCGGACGGATCTGACCCAGGGCAGGGTGGACTATCCGCTATTGGCGGAGACCGATCCCGTCAAAAAAAACGAATGAGGTGAAACAGAGCGCTGTTCTGAGTCGTCCCCGTGAATTGCAGGAACTATGAACGATTCCGGCTGTTCAACGTTGCAAGACCCGGTCAACATTTTATTGGGAGAACTTTGCACGTGAATCGAAATACCATTGCCATCATCGCCAATGGCGAAATGCTGCATGCGAGCCTGATGCAGAAAATCATCAAACAGTCAGACATCATCATTGTCACGGACGGTGGGATAAAATCCTGTCGGGCAGCGGACATTCAGCCCCATTACATCATTGGGGATATGGATTCTTCCACAGGGCTTGAACGCGAATTTTTCTCATCAGCCAGGATCATTCATGACCCGGATCAGGAAACGACGGACATGCAGAAGGCGCTTCACTTTGCGGCATCGCTCAAGCCACAGCGCATCAAAGTCATGGCAGCCCTGGGGAAACGGGCAGACCACTCGACTGCCAACCTGCTGATTCTGCAGGAATTCAATAGCACATGTCCGGTGGAAATTTATGATAACTTCGGCCGCCTCACCCTGCTGCGGCCGGGGAATCATGCGCTCAATGTGGTCAAAGGCAGCACAGTGTCCTTCTTTTCATTAGGCCCAATTTCAGGACTCTCGCTCAGCGGCTTTCAATTCAATCTGGCGGAGAAAAATTATCCATCATATTTTATTGGCATCAGCAACGTGGTTGCAGAAAATGGATGCCAGGTGACATTTGAAACCGGGGGCCTTTTCATGTACGAGGCGTTTATTCAATGAAAAAGCCCGCGGAATACGCCAGTTGGACAAACAGTTATTTCCTGCAAGAACACAAAAAGTAAGAAATATGTAAATTTCCAATGCGATGATATTCCTTCTTTTTAATGTTGGGAGAGGATCATTTGATCAACAGCATCCGCCGCGATAGCAGCACACTCTTCCCGATTTTCAATACACAGATGTACATGCCGCTGGCCACGCTTTCACCGAGGTTGTTTTTACCATCCCAAAACGCAACGTAATTCCCGGCCGATTTATTTTCATCCACGAGCGTTCGCACGGAACAGCCGCGTTCATCGTAAACAATCAACTGCGCTCTGTCCGCGTCTCTCAAAGAGAAATGAATGGTCGTTTGTTGATTGAACGGATTCGGGTAGTTTTGATTCAGCGCATAGGTCAGGGGCAGATCATTATTTTTTTCATCGATTGAAGACGTGAAATACAGGGTCGCCGCGGCAGCATGTTGAACCGGTTCATTTTCATTCCAGCGCAGGTATTCCAGCGCGACAAGGATGGAATCGACTGCGAGGTTTTCTTTCACTAGAAAATTCAGATTGGCGAACAGCCCGGATTCCATCGTGCTTTGCGCCCCAGCGCCTGAAATTTTGAGTTCCCCGCTTGCTTCATTCATTTGCAGGGCGAAATTATCCATCGGCTCGGGCCACTGAATTTCCCGAAGTGATAAATATTCCGGATTGAAATTCACCTTTCCTTCGAAGGAAAAAATATTCTGGCCGTTGCTTAACACGAGCGGAACCTGCACGGCCTGGCCCTGCGTCACTTCCTGATCAGCCATAAAAATTTGACCGGAGGCAGGCGCATCACACGCCGCTGAATCAGCCGGCAAAGCAGGAATGAGGCCGACGCCGTACTTCAAAATCATGGTCGCATCCAGCGCAGAAACCGTTGAATCGATCGTGACGTTGGCGTTCAATAGTTGCTGACCTGTGAATTCGACTTTCCCGACGAGATATTGCAGAATAAGCGACGCGTCAAACGCCTGAATGGCGCCGTTCAAATCCACATCGCCATAAACAATGGGAGGCAACACATTCACGCCGCCGGATCTTCGGATCACTTGAATTTGACCCTGGTCGAAAACAGCAGATTTCAGAGAAATAGGTACAAAGCCGACCAGGTCGGTTGGGACGAAAAATTTGAAATAAAACAGGGCGCCCGCCCCGGCAATGGCATCACCGCCGGCAAGCCAGACCGAAGTCACACTATCTGATTCATTAAATTGACATGTCCACCCGGCGTCCCACGTGAGGCTGGTTTCGGTCGTCACATCCAGAAGGGACAGGCTGCCAAAATAACCGTTCACTTCGATTTCTGCTGAACGGACATGCTGATAATCCGGTAACCGGACATTGAACGGAACGAGGATGGTATCACCGGCAAATGCTGCGACCACAGGAATTTCAGCGGTGATGACGGATGAGATGGATGATGTTTCCAGAATCGTCACATGCTGGTTCACAGAAATATCGGTCAGCACCTGATCCAGACCGGAGGGCCATTCCACAACCACCGAATCGATTTTTTCAGCAGCGCCCAGCCCGAAATGAGCGACCAGGCTGTTCTGGCTCAAATAGCCGGTTTGCGATGAAATTTCCCTGTATTGCCAGCGCAGTTTGCCCTGAATTTCCGCCATCACCTTCACTTTCGCCCCGATGGCCGAGACGTTGGAAACTTGGCCGATACACCGGATATTAATCCAGTTATTTTCATTCCCATTGTTGAGGTACAAGAAATTATTTTGGTCGTCATGGTTGGAGCCGTTGGAAACGAACAAATCCAGGTCGCCATCCAGATCGACATCGCTGCAGCACGCGGCCATGGAAAGCCCGCCATCAGAAACGACTGCCTCGCTTTCGAGCGCGGTGAAATTGCCGTCCCCACGGTTCAAATAAAAATAATTATTGCTGCCATTATTCGCCACAAACAGGTCAAGGTTTCCGTCATTGTCGAAATCGCCCCAGCAACTGCCGGTTGAAATCGCCGGTGATTTTGTCACGATTGGGCCTTTTGTGATCGGGGTGAACGCGCCAAAGCCGTTGTTTCGATAGAGCTTGTTATGGCCGTAAGCAAACGTAATAAAAATATCTATATTTCCATCGTTATCATAATCGCCCCAGCTACATCCGTTTGAGAATGTCGGTAAACTGACAATGACGCCGTTCGTTACCCTCGTAAAAATTCCTGCGCCTTCATTCCTGAAAATCGCATCGTGTTCCATACTGTTCACAATGAACAAATCCACATCCCGGTCATTGTCAAAATCCGACCAACCGCACCCCAGGGATTCTTCATCATTGTTGAAGATTGAAGATGAGGAGACAGGCACGAGCGTGCCATTGCCCACATTGTGGAGCACAAAAAGGCTGTATACGCCGGTCGCCAATAAGTCCAGCAAGCCATCATTATCGTAATCCACCCAACTGCACGCCGTGTTATTGGAGCCTTTGGTCGCCAGCTTTTTTCCGCCGACCAGGGAAAAATTGCCATTTCCGTCATTGGTAAAGAGCGCATTGTAGCCACCATAATAATTTGTCACAAACAAATCCAGGTCGCCGTCGTTATCGTAATCGGCCCAACTGCTGCCGAAAGTTCGCTTGTTATCTTCAACAATCGCACCTGAAACAATCCTCGTGAACATGCCGTCGCCATTATTTTCGTAGAAGAAGTTCGGGCGATCTTCGAATTTGCTGCCGTTGCAAACGTACAAATCATCGTCGCCGTCGCCATCGTAGTCGCCCCAACTGCAACCCAGAGACAGCCCGCCATCGTTGACAACATTCCCACTCGTGACACGCGTGAAAATGGGCTCGGCTTCATTGATTTCTAAAAACTGATTCACTGCCACATCGGTCAAAACCTGAATTTTTCCGGAAGGCCACTGGACGCAGATGGAATCGATAACCGTGGCAACACCCAGGCCGAATGTTTCGTTCATGCAGCTCTGGCTGGACTTGGCCTGGCCGGAGACCTCACGCCTTTGCCAGCGCGCCTCGCTGCTGTCGATGGTTGCCTTTACCAAAACTTTAGCGCCGATTCCGGCCCGGTTGGATTCGCTTCCCACTAATTTGATATTGATCCAGTTATTTTCTGTTCCCAGGTTCTGGTAAAAATCGTTGGTCTCGCCGTTATCATTTGTCACGAATAAATCCAAATCCCCATCATGGTCGAAGTCGCACCAACTGACGCCGGTGGACTGGCCATAGTCAGTGGCAATTTCCGAAGACGTCTGTTTCTGAAATGCGCCATTTCCCACATTGAGATAGAAACAGTTATGTTGATTTCCAGCATTGGCGACGAACAAATCCAGGTCGCCGTCTTTGTCCACATCGGCCCAGGCGCTTCCGCGGGAATCGCCCCAGTCGGAAACGACAATGTCATCTGTAATTTTCGTGAACGCGCCGTCGCCGTTATTCCTGTACAAACAATTGAATTGCTGGTTCGAATTCACGACGAACAAATCCAAATCCCGGTCATTGTCAAAATCGACCCAATTGGCCCCGGCGGACATCCCAAAATCGTTGACGACTATGCCATCGCTGATTTTAGTGAATACGCCCTGTCCCTCATTTCGATATAAAAAATTATGCTCGTTATTCGTGTTTGTCACAAACAAATCCAGATCGCCATCCGAGTCGAAATCGCCCCAGCAGCCGTCCGTGGAACTGCCGCCGTCGTTCACGACCGGGCCATCCGTCACTTTCGTGAATGTGCCATTGTGATTGTTGCGGTAGAGAAAATTGTTTTCGCCATTTCCATTGGCGACAAACAAATCCACAAAACCGTCATTATCAAAATCGCCCCAGGCGCAGGAATTGGAAGCTCCGCCGTCGCGAACGATGCTGCCGGACATGATCCGCGAAAAGCTTGAGCCGCTATTTCTATTTTCATACAAAGAATTATCGCCGCCGGCATTGGTCACAAATAGATCGAGGTCGCCATCGTTGTCAAAATCGGCCCAGCGGCTGCTCGTCGCCTGAAACGCTTCATTGACGAGATCAGAATCGGTGATTCTGGTGAACGCGCCGTTTCTCCCACCGCGGAACAGACTGTTTTTATCGCCGAACCAGTTTGTGACAAGAAGATCGTAATATCCATCATTGTCATAATCAGCCCAACTGGCGCCGGACGAACTTTTTGCTTCGGAGGTCACTTCGCCAATAGATAATTTTCGAAAAAGCTGAATGCTGAAGGGATTGAGGGTTTTACGGCTGTACAAACCGCTGGAATCGAACGCGCTGACATAATAGTGGACTTGTGTATCGTAAGGCATCGAAGGAATTTGACCAATATAAAAATTTGGCTGTTCCGATTCGCTCATTCTCGTTGAATCAAAATGCGCTCCTTCGTCGGTGCTATAGGCAAGGAATGCGGCCTGGACGCCGGCGCGGTCTGGATCGACTTCATCGGTGTCTGTAATCTGGGCTTTCACGGTGAATGGGCCAGTGGAGTGGGTGTTTCGGAGTTGCGTCGCCTGGAGAATGGTTGGCGGCTCGTTCACCATCCCGTAATATTCCACCACGGCATAAATTGCCAGGCCGGCGCTGAGATGGAACCAGCCGTAATGCTCGCCGTCCGGCCCGGGAATTGCATTGGCCGGATGAAAGTATTTCCAGGTATGATGCTCCATCGACTGGGACGAATCGCTGGCCAGAAAGCCGGTTTTATAAGCAGGATCGCCATACGGAGAAAAGACAACACAAAAATCATCCAAACCCACATCTGGTTCATATCCCAGCCATTCCATAGTCGTCCATGACCATCCGCCATCCAATGCAGTGACAGGGAATTCACCCCACAACACTGCCCCGGTCGGGTAAATTCCCCAGTCACTTGGTTCCCACGATTTGTGCTCATTCCATACGCCGGCCCAGCCTTTTTCATCGATGCTGTCCGGCGGCGTATCCGCATGCCAGTTGGAATTTTTGATCCAAAGAAAATAGCCATCTCCCATTTTATTGTTTACTTTTTGGGTGAACAGCCCAATCTCCTTTATTCGGCACGGAACACCGGGATCGAAATAAACAAAGCCGGTATCGTTGACCGAGAAACTGAGGCTATCACCTTTATAATCCCTGAAAATTGCATCATCGGAAGTCGCTGCAAATTGCATTTTCGCCTGGGCCAGTTTTTTCAACAATTGTTCTTTATCGTCAACTTCTTCCTGGGCAATTGGGATAGCCCGGCTCACCTTCCCCGGCTCAGTTGGCTGTAAAATCGCCAACCTTTTTTGCGCCTGAGACAGGGAAACACCGCTTCCAATCAAAATAATTAAAGTGGCAATCGTAAGTTTTTTCATTGCAAGCCTCCAAAATTATAGAGAAGCTAATTCGAAAAACAAATTTGAATACCTGGTGGGTGGTATGACAATTGAAATGAGAAGACAGCCCGAAAGAAATAAAGGTTCAGTCTCGTTAGGCATAACATAGAAAAAATATTCGCAGAATGCAATATAAAAAAAGCCATGCTGAAATATCAACATGGCTTTCTCATTGAATTTATTTCGATGGGATCATACTTTTTTCTTTGGCAAGTCTTCCATCCATTTGAAGATTTTATCGTAGGTGCTTTTGCTGACTTTGTAAATCAATCCATCTTCGCGGATGTTCATGTAATAGCCCTTGTCTTTTTCATATTCTTTGCCAAAGATGATGTTTTTCTGGTTGTTCTCCGCATCCACAAAAACGATCTGATTGCTGGCGCGGGAGAAACCATACCGGGCGCTCTTGTTCAAGTCGCCCAGGGTGTTGCCAATGCGGTCAACGATTTCCGTGCCCCGGATTTTGGTGACATCGCGGAAAAAGTTGGCTACCTCTTTTTTATCGAGCGCCTTTTCTTTCATCCGCCCTTCCAGCAGCACCCATTCATATTCGGTTTTCGTCGACTTTGTCGAGTCGGCATTGGTCACTTCCACCTGTTTTTCATTTTTCTTCAATACCATCTGTTTGCCATTGGCGACCAACCCGACCATGGCATAGTTGACCTCGTTTTCATCGACAGCCTGCAAATCCACGAAAGAGCTGTATTTGAAAACTGATACGGTATCAATTTCGCCGTAAATGCCAAGCTGGGACAGGATGTTTTTGTCCACAAAATAGACTTTCTCTTTTCCGCCAAAACGTACAAATCCGGTGTTTGCGTCCTCGCCCTTTTTCCCGAGTATCAAATTCGCCAGCGGCTTATCGGCTTCGTCCTTCAGAATGAGATGAATTCCCTGTTCATCCGAGATGAGATATTTTTCGAAATGCTTGGGATCTGAAGACCGCACCTTGCCGGTCATTTCGATCAGATTATCCAGCAATTGGTCGATGCGGCTTTTCTGCGCCTTGCAATTGAAGTACGTCGGGATGAACCATTTGTCTTCAACCCGGGCGAATTGCATCTGGAGGGCTTCTTTTCCGGCTATTTGTTTGTAGATTTCAATATTGCGCACATCATCCCTGGACACGCCAATGAGGATGCTCTGAACAAAATCATCCAGATTGACGCTGGTGTGCCTGGGCTTTGTTACAAATTGTATAATCAACAAGAATACAAAAACACCGGCCAAAATATACAGATGTTTTTCTTTCATTGAACAGTCCCTCTTAAATGATTCACATAACTTTTGGAAAAATTATACTTTGTATTATGATGCGTATCTATTCTTTCTTCCGTTTGATTGTAATGAAAATTCCAAGCGCGACGAACACCAGCGGTGGGAACCAGACAACAAAGGCTTTGGCCATTGCTTTTCCAACGCTGCTGGTTGTTTTAATCGTGCGAGCCGAAATATTTTTAGAACGAATATTGATCAGTTCATCGCCCAGCGTGAGCGCATCCACGCTGTTGAGCAACAGGAACTTATGGCTGTTCACAGATTGCAGCACATCGCTCTTGAACATATTGGAACAGCCCATGGCAATGATCTTGGTCTCTCTGGGATCGCCGACTATTTCGGATGGGAGCTCAGGATCTGCCGTTGAAGCCGCATCGGCATCCGGGCCTGGCTGCGCCTGCCATTTCGGAATATTCTGATCCACATACGTGGGTTTGAATTTGCCCTCGACCAGTATTCCCAGCGGCTGATGTCTCAGCAGGTCTTCCTCTGCCGGCGGCGCTTCATTTATCGGGCCGTAGCCATGACCCTCGCGCGTCCAGCTCACATTGCTCGATGTGAATAGCGTCCGCGCGTTCAGCTTCTGCTCTTTCATTGCATCTTCATTGACGAGCAAGCGCCCGCCGTACATATAAAACAGCTCCGATATTTTATTGGAAATGGATAGATCGGAATTGATGTTTTCAGCATTGACTTTGATGATCACAGGCTTTGTCACCGGTTCATACCGCTGCTCCTGTATCTGGAAAAATCCCATTTTGCGGGTCTGATACACCGGCACCTGAATGTACGCGGTGCTTTTATCCATGAACATTGATTGATCCAGTTCAAAGCCCCAATTCTTGGTGAGCTTGTTCATATTCAACCGCGATGGCATTCCGACCAGATCGAACTGGCCTGGGTTGTTGCGCGATGGAGCGATGCGGTAATTGTACTGCTGTCCGGCCAGAATCACCCGCACGCCTTTATGAACCAGCTTATCGATTTCATAGAGCTGTCGCTCGTTCAAATATTCATCGATCATCAGCACCATGGTTTGAATGCCCTCGGGAATGGGATCATCCCGGGTGATGTTCGTACGCACCACATCGTAGCCTGATTCTTTGAGCAATTGCACGGCAAATTCGTACATGTCCGGCGGCGGCCCCTGCTGGTAATACTGCTGATATTGCGGCGCTTCCGGTTTGCCGGGATAAAATGCCAACCGCGGTCGCTTATTGGAAATCAGTTTATAAATTCGGGTCATGATTTCATACTCGAGATTCCCGAATGTCTCCGGCCGAACCTCAGCGATAACGTCCTCTTTGCGATCCAGGTACGAAAGCACAATGGAGGAGTAGACGCGTTTGACAGCAAACTCATCGCGCTGGGCGCTTTGCACTCCAAAAGGAATTACGCCGCGTTCATAGAGTTGCTCTGCAATTTTCTTCCGGGTGATCTGGGATTTTTGATCCTGACCCAGAACGTCTTTTCCTTCTTCCTGCTTTGCCTCTTCAAAGGCTTCCTTCTCTTCCTCAACCGATGGATCAAAGACTGTGTAATTCAGTTTTCCTTTGGAGGCGAGTTTCAATTCCTTCAATTTATCAATGACATCCCGCTCCAGGTTTTTCCACTGCGTCGGCATTTTTTCCGATGAAGATACGTAATAGGTCAGATCAATCGGCGCTTCCAGATCGCTCAAAATCTTCTCGACTGATGGGGAGATATTGAACATCTGGTTGGCTGTCAGATCGAAACGACCAATATTGATATTATCAAAAATCATGTTGACTAAAATAACTATGCCGGCGAGCAGCGCCGCGCCGATGACAAAAGACTGGATGAATTGCTTTTTCAAATTTTTCATGATTAGAATTTCCTCCTTTCCAGTGACTTGGCGTTCAGATAGAGGAATAAAACCGTAAAGGACAGAAAATAAATGATGCTTTTCAGATCAACGACCCCGCGCTCGATATCATTGAAATGCCGGGTGACGCCGACATAATTGTACAGAAATTCTCCCAGACCGGATACCCAGCCATCAATGACCATGGGGACATATTGCCAGCCGATGATCGCCAGAAAGCCGCAGGCGAGGCTGGTGATGATGAGCGAGACGATCTGATCTGCGAAGAAGCTGGAGATGAAAATTCCCACTGCCAGGAAAAACGCTCCCAACAGAATCGCGCCGAAATAACCACCGAAAATCGGCCCGAAATCCGGTTTGCCCAGAATCACCAGCATGATGGGAATGACCAGCGTTCCGGCCAGCGCCACCAGATAGAACAAGAAGCTGGCGAAAAATTTTCCCAGTACAATGTGCTCGGTTTTCATGGGCAGGGTGAGCAATAGCTCCACCGTGCCTAATTTGTGTTCTTCGGACCAAAGTCGCATGGAAATTGCCGGGATGAAAATCAATCCCAGCGTCAATGGCAGGGATGAAAAAAAGGCGCGCATATCCGCTGTGCCAAAGAAGAAGAAATGGAACATGTACAGGCCTGAATTCAAAATGATAAAAATGATGCTGAAGACATACGCAATGGGCGAATAAAAATAGGTTCGAAATTCGCGGCGAAAAATGATTCCAATATCCTTCATGCGTCACCTCCTTTCTCGGTTTCAGAATGATTCGCGGCCCCGGCATGCGCTTCTGCCGGACTATGTTTCGTCTGGGTCAACCGAATGAATGAATCTTCCAATGATAATTTTTCCTGTTGAAATTCCACAATATCCCATTTGTTATCACGTATCAATTCGTTCAGTTTGGGGACGAGATCGGTTTTGGACGACGCGTACAGGTGGTAGCCAACAACGCCGCGAGGCACAGAGCCATCGTACTGCATGTCCTGAATTTCAGGAATCGATTTGATCGCTGTTTCAAAATCCTTTTTGGTGGCGCGAACGGCCAGATAAAGCGAGCGCCGCTCCGTCACTTTCTGCCGCAACTCCTCAAATGTACCGTCAGCGACGATCTTGCCGCCATTGATAACGAGGATGCGATCCGAAATCGTGGCCACTTCCGGCAGGATGTGCGTGCTCAGAATAATGGTCTTTTCGTGGGCCAGGTCTTTGATCAGATTGCGTATCCCAATGATCTGGAGCGGATCCAGACCCGAAGTCGGCTCATCAAGAATCAGGACATCCGGATCGTGAATGAGCGCCTGGGCCAGACAGGTTCGCTGTTTGTACCCTTTGGAGAGAACGCCAATTTTCCGTTTGAGAACCGAACCCAATCCGGTGGCCTGCACCACCCAATCGAACCGCGGCTTGAATTGCCCATTCAGATGCCGCGCTTCACCGATAAATTCCAGATACTCGGAGACGAGCATGTCATAATAGAGAGGCACAGTTTCCGGCAGGTAGCCGATTAGTTTTCGAACGTCGATGGGATTTGCCAGCACATCGAAACCACCCACGGAAGCCGTCCCGGACGTCGGAGCGGTATAAGTCGTAATGATTTTCATGGCCGTCGATTTCCCGGCGCCGTTCGGTCCCACAAAGCCGACGATCTCCCCTTTTTTCACGGAGAAGCTGACATCATCCAGCGCCTTTGTGAGTCCATAGTTTTTACTGACGTGTTTCAATTCAATCATAACGTATCCCTCTGTTACGATTCAAATTCAGGAATCAGGAATGCGAACCGAACCAGTGATTGCACGATGTCTGCAACTCGGCGTTGCGAATTGCCGTGTGATTCCGTTGACATTCCGAAGTTGATTTGATTATTTATTAAAAGGAGTTATAATGCGCGAGATCATCAAGCAGAACTTTTATCAAATAAAAACGCCCTCCAGTTGTTGAACACCCCGGAAATAAAAGTCGATAACATTCAATAAATTCGATATATTGTTAGTGCATCAAAAAAATGTCAACACTTATAACGACCCGAAGATATTTTAAGTTCCATCGTCGCTGAAAGAATTCCCAACGCAGGGCCGAATAATTACCAAAAAATATCTTGGATTATTCCTCAAAATTTTTATCATATATCAATCGACAATCCGCCATCAGGACGATCGCGCGGAATTTCAACGCCGCGTTTCCAAATCTTCACGATAAAGGGCGTCGCCGACAGGCATTCCTGATGAATATGAAAGCGCCCTGCTTTTCAGACGCTTTCGACCGCCGGTTCAGACTGGTCGCGGCGTGTCATCATCTCTAACCTGAATTATTCATGAACTTGCTCAGAATTTGAGTCAACATTCAGATTTTCAATTAGCTAAAGGCTAAGCTATTTTGAAACTCAGTTTTTATACATTTATTCTAAAAAGAGCACCATTCAGGTTAGCCAGCCTCCTTTAAAAATACTATGAATAATGCAGGCTGAAGCAATCACGATTTTTGGGAAGGGAGAACCATTGAAATCGAGACACTTTTTTCTTTTCACCATCCTCATTCTTCTGACGCTTTTCAATAGCTGCGCCCGACTGTTCAAAACCACCGCGGACTATCAGGCGTGGAAAAAACAAAACCTGACCGCCGAGGCGCTGAAGCGGGTGAACGCCTGCCTCGCCGAAAATATGTCCGGCGACGCCCGCGGCCCGATCCCCATTCACTCGAAAGCTGATTCGCTCTTCATTGATCAGGAGGAACTTGATCTCACCATTTATCTGAGCAAGCACTTCTCATTCCAGCCGTTTCGCGACGACCAGAACGCCGCCATTTATCGGTTGTTCGAAAGGTATCTGGGACGGAAATTCAAAAATTTCAGCATCCACCTTGTCACAATCACCGAGCCCATCGAAAACCTGGTGCCCAACTTCTACCGACAGGACACGCTTGCCTGGGACCTTTCGCGAATGCCCATATCGCCACAGCCCCAATCGACGCCGATTTTCTATTCACCGAGCAGAGAGAATCGACTGCCGCAGCGCGGACTGTTCAATCGGCACATTGTCATTCGGCACAGTCATGGCTATTATTATTCCAACGAGAATGATCGCTGGGAATGGCAGCGGCCGCGTCTGTTCACCACCGTGGAGGACTTGCTGCCCACAGCGTTTGTGTTGCCCTACGTGACGCCCATGCTGGAAAACGCCGGCGCCGTTGTTTTTCTCTGCCGCGAGCGGGATATTCAAACCCACGAAGTGATTGTGGACAACGATTCCAGCACAGCCGGAGAATATCGTGAAGTCGAAGCCAGGCAATGGCAGAGAGGCGCCAGCGCCGGTTTCGCCATTGGTCAGCGGCCCTACCCGGTAAACTACAATCCTTTCGCTCACGGAAGCCATCGGTTTTGCCTTTCCGAATCGACGGCAACTGCCCGCGCCGAGTGGATCCCGGATATTCCTGAGACCGGGGATTACAGCGTTCAGATCGCCTACACAGCGTCGGAGCTTCACGCGCCGGATGCGCGGTATTCGGTCTATCACAGCGGCGGCCGCACCGATTTTGTCGTCAATCAACAAATGGCTGGAAATACCTGGTTGTATCTGGGACAGTTCAAATTCGAAAAAGGTTTTAATCCGGCAAATGGCAAAGTGACGATAGAAAATCGAAGCGCTCATCCTGGAAAAATCATCTCCGCGGATGCGGTTCGTTTCGGCGGAGGCATGGGCAATATCGTCCGCGGCGGCTGTGTCAGCGGCTATCCCCGCTTCGCCGAAGGCGCCCGCTATTATCTCCAGTACGCCGGCATGCCGGATTCGCTCGTTTACAATTTTCATGCGGACAGCAATGACTACAATGATGATTACATGGGCCGCTCCGAGTTCGTCAATTATTTGAAAGGGGATCCCTGCGGCCCCAATGCCAATCGCGACATCGACGGCCTGAACATCCCAATCGACGCCACGCTTTCGTTTCACACCGACGCCGGCATTGGCGACAGCACCATTGGCACGCTCATGATTTACTCGGTTCCGGACGTCAATTCAAGCGCCTTGTTCCCGGACGGCATGTCGCGGCTGGCCAATCGCGATCTGGCTGATATTTTACAGACCCAACTGGTGGAGGATATCCGCTCGCGCTACCGGCCCGACTGGTCCCGGCGCGCTCTGATGAACGCCGACTACGCCGAGGCGAAGCGACCCAATGTCCCATCGTGCCTGTTGGAATTACTGTCGCATCAAAATTTTATCGACATGCAATACGCGCTGTCGCCGCAGTTCCGCTTCGATGTATCGCGCGCGATTTACAAAGGCATGTTGAAATTTCTGTCCGCGCAATACCGCGCCGATTATGTGGTGCAGCCATTGCCGGTGTCGCATGTCCATTCGTTCTTTTCAGACTCCGCCGAAGTGACGCTCCGATGGCGGCCGGTGCACGATCCACTGGAGCCGTCCGCTGCGCCGCAAAAGTATGTCGTGTACACGCGAATCGAAAACTCAGGTTTTGATAACGGAACCGTGGTCGACTCGGCCGGATTCACGTTGGGACCGCTCAAAAAAGGCGTGATTTACAGCTTCAAGGTCACCGCCATCAACGACGGCGGCGAGAGTTTTCCATCGGAGATCCTCTCGGTTTGCTGGAATGAAAATCCGCGTCAGCCGGTCCTTATCGTCAATGGTTTCGACCGGATTGCTCCCCCGCAATGGATCGATGAGCCGAATTTCAAAGGATTCGCCAGATTCATCGATCCCGGCGTGCCGGATCGATTTGAGTTCAACTTCACCGGCGCGCAATACGATTTCTCTCCGGCTTCAAAATTTCGCTCCAATGACGGGCCAGGATTTGGGGCGAGTCAGGCCAATTTAGAGACCCGGTTGATCCCCGGCAACTCATTCGATTTTCCCATGATCCACGGCCGCGCCATCCGGAATTACGGCGCTTCGTTCATCTGCGCCAGCGATGAAGCGGTGATGGAGCACTGTCTGGATATTGGCCGGTACACGATGGTCGATTTAATTCTTGGCGAAGAAAAAACCTCGCCCTTTCCAATGGATAGTCTCGAAAGCGCCTCGCGGAAACCCTGGGACTTCAATTATCAGACGTTCCCGGCGCCGCTGCAAAACTGCCTGCAATCGTTCTGCGAATCCGGCGGATGCCTGTTCGTGTCCGGCGCCTTTGTAGGCAGCGACCTGGCCCGAAGCCCGCACGCGGCTGACCGGTTATTCGCTCAATACACGCTGCATTTCCAGTGGCAGACCGATTTTGCCGCGGCCACCGGGCGCGTGTTCTGCGCGGACTCCCTGATCGCGCCCCGATTTTCGGAATTCCAGTTCAATACAGGCCGCGTCTCCGGCCTCTATCCGGTCGAGTCGTCGGACGCAATCGATCCGGTCAACGGTGCAACGACCCTGCTGCGCTACGCGGAAAATAAGTTCAGCGCCGGCATCCACTATTCCGGGGTGTCCACCCTGTTCGTTCTCGGATTTCCCTTTGAATCCATCATTGAAGAGACCTGGCGGAATAAAATGATGTCCGCCATTCTGGATACATTCATGGCAAGCCGTAGGGCAAATTCGTCAACTCATTGAAAGGAGTCATCTATGAAACGTTATGCTTTTCTCGCATTGATCCTGTTCGCGTTCCTGGCTGGTTGTTCCTCGGTGAAGGTTGTCGTGGACTACGATGATCAGTTCAATTTCAGCCAGTACAAAACCTTCCACTTTGTCCCGCCAAAAGATGTGCAGGACAAGCAGATGGCGAAGCCGGCAGTGATCAGAGATCCGCTCTTTGTGAAACAGACCGGCAGAGAAATCAGCGCCGTACTTACGCAGAAGGGTTTCCGGGAGGCCGCCGAAGCCGAACAGGCTGATTTCCTCATTGCGTTCTACGCGACGGCAAAAAACAAAGCGCAGATAACCCCGCCAACCTATCACATCGGTCGTTTCGGCCGGCGCTGGGTGACGCCGGGCCATGTCTACCATTACAAGCAGGGCACACTGATTATCGATATTGTGGATCGGGGAAAGCATGAGCTGGTCTGGCGCGGCGTGGGGACCGGCGTGCTGGATCGGTCAGACCCCGGGAAAAATCTGTTAGCCGCCGTCGAAAAGGTGATGGAAAAATTTCCACCGAAACAATGACCGTTCACGACAATGGCGCTGGTGCGACGATAAGTTCCGGCGTCTTTGTCCAATGTATTTTCATGCGGCTGCCGCAGCGACGAAGGGAAACGACCTGTGCAGGGGATTTGAGAGTTGGCATAGAGCGGTAACTGAAGATGAAAAGAGGGAACCTCCCGATTCCCGATCTGTGAGAAGCGGGAGGTTCGCTGCGAAAATTGTTTACTTCTTTGGCTGAGGTGTTTTCACCGGGTAGGGCGGAATTTCAGGGATTGTCTTTTCCTGCGTTTTCAATTCATCCAGGATCACCTCGATGGCTTTATTCAACTGCTGATCCACGCCGGCAAACTCCAGCGCCGGGTCGTTTTCCACAGGAATATCCGGATCCACGCCGTGACCTTCCATGATCCACTCCTTGCCTTCAAGATCGTAGCGGGAGAATTCCGGTTTATTCAAATAGCCGCCATCCAGCAGAGGCAGACTGCCGCGAATACCCACGACGCCGCCCCAGGTGCGTTTGCCGATCAATTTTCCTAATTCATGTTTCCTGAACCGATACGGAAAGATATCCCCATCGGACGCTGAAAATTCATCGATGAGGCACACTTTGGGTCCCCACACCTGTTCCGACGGATTCACATCTGGCACTGTATTGCGAGCCATTGTAATCATGGCAGCCTCACGGCGCAGTCGCTCGATTATCATGGGCGATACATTGCCGCCGCCATTGCCGCGCACGTCGATGATGAGCGCCTTCTTTTTCAGTTGCGGATAAAAATATTTGATAAATTCATTGAGTCCGGAAGCGCCCATATCCGGCACGTGAATGTAGCCGACCTTCCCATCGGTGGCGTCATTCACTTTTTTGATATTGCCTTCCACCCAGTTGTAATAATAAAGGCTGGATTCATCAGCGATGGGCAACACAACAGAAGTATGGCTACCGGCTTCCGTCGGCGTCGCATTGATTTTCAACGTCACCTGTTTTCCCACGGTATTCACCAGCGCTTCGTACAGATTGTTCATGTCCTTCGTCGATTGGCCGTTCACTGCCAGGATGAAATCGCCTTCGTTCGCCTTCACCCCTATTTCTGTCAACGGCGAGCGATTGGCATTAGTCCAATTCTGGCCCTTCAAAATTTTCCCGATTTGAAAATAGCCCGACACCTTGTCTTTTTCAATCTGAGCGCCCAGCAGACCGGTGGAAATCCGTTTTGTCTGAGGCATTTCACCGCCGCCGACATAGGTGTGGCCGGTATTCAATTCGCCGATCATTTCGCCGATGATGTATGTCAAATCCGCACGATGGTTGACATGCTTCACCAGGGGTTGATATTTCTCTTTCACCGCCACCCAATCGACGCCGTGCATATTGGGCGCGTAAAAGAACTCGCGCATCTGCCGCCAGCTCTCCTCGTAAATCTGAGCCCATTCCTTGTAATGATTCAATTTGATTTCCATGCCGGACAGGTCCAGTTTGTCCTCGATCTTGATCGGCCCCTGCGGCAGGTCGATGATAGCATAGGTCTGATTCTGAGAGACGAGCATTTTCTTCTGGTCGGCAGAAATCTCATACCCATTCAGACTGCCTAACTCGGTCTCCTTTTTCTTTTTCAAATCATACATGAACAGGAGTGGTTTCTGATCTTTGCTGCCGCGACGCATGTAGTACAATTTATCGCCGGCAGAGGTCAGATTGAAATACCCGGACGATTGAATCGGCAGCCCGATGATGCGATTGCTCAATCCGTCCGCATCCACTTTAACTGCGATCTCCGGCTGTTTTTTCTCGGCGTCGGCTTTTTTATCGTCTTTCTTCTTCGAATCCGCCGGCGCTTCTTCTTTCTTAATAGCAACCTCATCACTCACCGGTTTGAACGGCGATTCCGCGTCTTTGGTCAACGCCGCCAGATAAATCCGGGACATATCCTGGTAAATATGGTTGAACTCGGTCCAGCCATACACCGGATTGAAATCGCGATTGGACACAAAGTACAGGTACTTCCCGTCCGTGCTGAATACCGGGTTCGACGATGCATACCAGCCCTCGGTGACCTCGAAGGTCTTATCCTGATCCAACGAATAGAGGTAGATTCTGTTCATCACTTCCGCCTCAGGACGAGTGTAGGCAATCCACTTGCTGTCCGGCGACCAGGTATAATCGTTCATTTCAAAAACTTTGGAGACGAACACATCCTTGATTTTTTTGGTTTGAATATCCACATAGCGCAGCCGTTGCAGCCGGTCGCCCCAGAGGATTTTCTTGCTGTCCGGCGACCAGTAAATCTGATACTTGTAGGTGTCTCTGTCGTTGGTCAATTGAATCTGTTCGCCAGTTCCATCCTGGGCGACGAGATAAATTTCATCCTCTCCGGACTTGTCGGAGATGAACGCAATCCATTTCCCATCCGGCGACCATTTGGAATTCCGCTCATGAATACCGGACGAACTGGTCAAATTGCGCGTCGGGCCATTCTCGGCTGGCACCGTAAAAACTTCGCCGCGCGCGCCGAACAGAGCCCGTTTGCCGTCCGGAGAAATTTCGAAATTGGACACATTGCTGCCTACATTTTTATATTCACAGCGGCCGGCTACTTTGTCGTCAGCAATGAAAATGGTGACTTTTTTGGCTTGCTGCGAAGCCAGATCGAAGCGATAGATATAGCCGCCATTTTCAAACACGATGGCGTTGTCGCCCAGCGATGGGAATTTGATATCGAATTCGGAGAATTCAGTCAACTGTTTCGTGGTTTTGGTGGTCAGGTCATAGACGTATAAATTCATGCGCTGCATGGGATCGCGGTCCGACAGAAAATAAATTTTATCGCCTTTCCACATGGGAATAATGTCGTGCGCAGGATTGTTCGTAATGTTCTCGATCTTTTTAGAGGCGAAATCATAAACCCAGATATCGTCTGCCATGCCGCCGCGATAGCGCTTCCAGGTTCGGAATTCCCTGAAAATACGGTTGTAGGCCAGCTTCTTGTTATCCGGAGAATAGGAGCAAAATCCGCCGCGCGGCAGGGGCAGTTGTTCCGGCATGGCTCCCTCGGTGGAGACCACGTACAATTCGCCGTTGAACGGATTGTAGGACTTCATTCGGGACCGAAAGACAATTTCATTCAGGCCATTCTTCCAGCCCATCACAATGTTATTGGGGCCCATGCGGTCGGATAAATCATCGCGCCCCAGGGTGGCGGTGAAGGTCAGTCGTTTGGGAATGCCGCCCTCCGCCGGCATCATGAACACTTCGGTGTTGCCATCGTATTGACCGGTGAACGCGATCCACTTTCCGTCACTGGAGAATCGCGGAAAAACTTCTATCCCATCGTGGTTAGTCAATTTGCGCGCGGCGCCTCCATCGGCAGAAACGGTGTAAAGGTCACCGGCGTAGGTGAAGACGATTTGGTTCTTCTGTATCGCCGGGAACCGAAGCAGTCGCGCCTCTTCCTGTCCCACGACACAGTACGCCATGAGAAAAATGAATAGCGATGTCCAAAGAATTCTTTTCATAAAGCCTCCATTGGTTTAATATTGAAATTGGTTTGAAGCAGGGTTTGCGCACATCATCGTGGCCAAAAGTTGGTTCTCTCGTTACGGATTCAAATGCGGTTTTGTTTCACGCTGTGGAACAGCCATTGAAGTAATTTTATTCCAGCCATTGGCAACAAGTCGCATCGCTTGAATCCACCGCTTCGATCTGATGCGTTTGAGTCCGGTTTCGCTGCACGCTAAAAACAAAAAGGGAACACTGCGTTCCCTTTTTGTTCTCATATTACTCGATTCTCTCATTATTTCATCGTTGCCAATAGCGCTACCAGAAAATCCCAGACTTTGCCAATGGCGCCAATATGAATTTTCTCATCAGGCGAATGGGGGTATTTCAAATCAGGTCCCAGGGAAATCATATCCATCCCGGGATTCTTATCGCCGATAATGCCGCATTCCAGTCCGGCGTGAATCACTTCAACCACAGGTTTTTTGTGGAACATTGATTCATACAATTTCACGCTCCTGGCCAACAGGGGCGAATCCATATTGGGTTGCCAGGGAGGGTAACCCTCACTGGTTTTCGCATCGCCGCCAGCCAGCTTCGCCACGGCTTCAATTTTGGCGGTGTGGGCTTTGAGCCTGGAAATCACTGAGCTTCTCTGGCTCGTGAGCACATTCAATGCATTATCTTCGATGGAAATTTTGGCAAAATTATTGGAGGTCTCCACCAGCCCGGGGATATGGGGCGACATGGCAGCCACGCCGTGGGGCATGGCCAGAATGAAATCAACAACCCGTCGCGTGTCTTTCGCCGTGAGGGCTTTGTTGAATTTGCCGCTCGCCGGGGCGATAGTCGCTTTCAGGTCAGGGTCTGTCGTTTTAAATTCATCCAAAAATAGCGTAGAGGCCTTTGTCACTGTATTGGCTGCTTTCGCGGCTTCTGCTTCAGCCAGGAATACGACAGCCTCAGCGTCTCGTGGAATGGCGTTGTGCGCGCTGCCGCCTTTGACGTTGGCAATTCGGGCATCGACATTCTCGTTCAGGATGGCGTGCAGCGTCCGTCCTAAGATCTGAATGGCATTGGCTTTTCCTTTGGCGATATCGATACCGGAGTGGCCGCCTTTCATGCCGCTGCTGGTGAGCTTGTAGGCTTTGTAACCGACAGGCAGTTCCTCGAAATTGAGCGGCAATATCGACCGGGTATTCACTCCGCCGGCGCAGCCAACAGTGAATACACCTTCATCCTCGGAATCGACATTAATCAATATTTTCCCTTCAATGAATCCCGGTTCCAGCGCATTCGCGCCGGTGAGCCCTGTCTCTTCGTCCACAGTGAAGAGCAATTCCAGCGGTGGATGCTTCACGGTTTTATCCATCGCCATTGCCAGCGCCATGGCGATAGCGATGCCATTATCTGCGCCCAGGGTTGTCCGATCCGCAGTCAGCCACTCGCCTTCGTACACCAGCTTAATGGGGTCCTTAGTGAAATCGTGGGTGGAATCGGGTGTCTTTTCGCACACCATATCCATGTGTCCCTGTATCACCACAATCGGTGATTTCTCGAAACCGGCAGATGGTGGTATTTTTATCACGATATTTTTTACCTTATCCATCCTGGCTTCGAACCCATTCTTCTTAGCCCAATCCATTAACCAGGCTGCAATCTTTTCTTCGTTTTTTGAACAGCGAGGGATCCTGGTAATTTCCTCAAACCATTTGAGAATTTCATTGGTTGGGGCATGATCAAATTTCATTCCGTACTCCTTTTGTTAGGAATTTGATTATTATAATGGTAAGGTTCATGCCGCTTCACTTTGAATTATGGCATCCTCCCTGATGCGTCATTATGTCGTTACTTCAATGAACTTCACCCGCGGCTTTATATATAATAACTTATTTATTAAAAGTCAAATCTTTTTTTTCATGCGACACGATATTCAAACCGACTGTCTTGTTCCGCAATATTTACTGGCAGTGAATTTCATTTTCCGACTGATGCCAGGGGAGTATCTTCGTGCCGACTCGTGCGGACGAATGAAAGTTCAGCTTGAGCATTTTAAGGTTACGTCGCTGCGGTTTATCATTGAAATAATTCATCAGCTACACAATAAATCGCTACTACTTCTTTTAAAAACAGAGTCTCAGCTCGACTGAATCATGTGGATCAATTCCAGCACCCGCTGCTGAGTTGAGAGGTTTCGCTGAAAAGCGAATCAGAAATAACGATGCAGAGGAGCTATTTTGCACAGCGATGGAGAAGATGATAGTTCATTTTCCACTAAAAACACGCTTAAAAATATCTTGCTTTTTTTTAATCGAATCACTATATTAAGAGCCTTTTATTCCATAATCTCTTTTCCCAAATAACCAAAGACTTGAACTGTGAAAAGATAGAGCTTATTTTTCTGAGAAATGAATACTTTACGAAGGAGTTATCATGGCAATCATGAACAAAATGCGTGAAAACACGCATATCATTTTGTTTGGTTTATTGGTGTTGTTCGTACTAAGTATGACGGTCGGTGGACTGGTTGGCGGTGCAGATATTACCCACTTGTTTGGTCGCCGAGCGGATACCATAGCCACCATCAATGGCGAAGACATTTCCTATAAACAATACAGTGACTATTACCAGCAGCAATACGAGGCCTATAAACAACAGTACCAGCGCGACCCGGTTGGTGTTGAGTTGCAGAATCTCGAGGATCAAATGTGGGAATCTTTGATTCGCGAAGTGCTCATTCGCCAGAAGACGGATGAACTGGGATTTGTTGCCACGAAAAAAGAAATTGCCTTTCACATTTTTGAAAATCCGCCTCAGTTCATCGTTCAGAACCCGAACTTCGCCGATGAGCAGGGCAATTTCGATATGAAAAAATATCAATCAGCGCTGGCCGACCAGCGGAATTCCAATTACTGGTCATTCGTTGAAAATTATCTGGCCAATACCATTCCGTTCAGCAAGCTGCAGCAAGAGGTTGTCTCCTCAGCGTTTGTCACGGACGAGGAAGTGAAATATGACTTCATGAAGCGCAATCAAAAAGTGAGAGTGAAACATCTCTTTTTTGATGAGAATAAATATAAAGCCAGAAATTCGGAAATCAGTCAAAAGGAAATTGAAAAATATTTTGACGAGAACACGGAAAAGTACACCGAGCAGGAAAAGCGGCGGATTCAATTCGTTAAATTCGCACTGGTCCCCACGAAAAACGACTCAGATGAAGTGATGTTCCAGGTGGAGTTCATTATGGACAGTCTCCGCGCCGGCATCGATTTCGCCCGGATGGCCGAAGCCTATTCCGAAGATGCTGCCACGGCTTCCAGCGGCGGTGACATGGGTTATATCGAACCGGGGACAAAAGACAGCAAGCTGGAAAATGCGCTTTTCTCCGCTAATGTCGGCGACGTGGTCGGCCCAATTGCCACCCAGAATGGCCTGCACATTCTGAAAGTGACGGAGAAGAAAAAAGAGGATGGCAAAGATAAAGTCAAAGCCAGCCAGATCCTTTTCACAATCAAGCCATCGCGGGATACTCAGGAATCTGTGCGCGACAATGCCGGCTATTTCGTTGAAATCGCCAATGAGCAAGGATTTAGCGTAGCAGTGAAAGATGAAAAAATGACGGTCGATACGACCGGCTATTTTACCAATAGCGGTTTTATCCAGAAACTCGGCATGCAGCGGAGGATCTCCGAATCGATCTTTCATGCGAAAGTTGGCAAGATCACGCAACCCTATTTCATCGAAAATCAGGGCTATGTTGTCTGTCAGTTGTTAGGCATTCAACCGGAGAAAAAGAAGGAATTGAAGGACGTGGAATCAACCATTCGCGACATTCTTGCCCGTGAAAAAGGCAAAGAACGCGCTGCCGAAGCTGCGAAACGGTTGAGAGACCGCATTCCCGCAGGCAGTCAACTTGAACAATACGCCAGCTACGATTCTCTCAAAGTTGAAGAAACAGAGTTTTTCGCTCTGACCGGGTATGTGAAGAATGTCGGTCGCGACGTCAATTTCAGCGGCGCTGCATTCGCACTGGAAGTCGGGGAAATTTCGCCAGTTGTGAAAGGTACTCGCGGCGCCTATATCATTCAGATGATTGAAAAGCAACCGTTCGATCAAGCCACCTTTGACCTGCAAAAAGAGAACCTGAAATCATCGCTCCTGCAGGATAAGCAGCGCCGAATTTACAACAACTGGTATACTGATTTGAAGGAAAGCGCCAAGATTAAAGATTTTCGGTATATGTTCTTTTAGATAGAACGGACAAATCGGAAGGCTGAAAACGAAAAGTTATGATTCACGGATCGGGGCGCCACCAGAGAACTTTGTTCTGAGGAGCGACTTCCAGGGGTCCGTAGATCATAACTTTTTTTTTAATAGAGATTCAATTTTTGCACATCGACGTATTCCAGCGCCTGGACTACATCGGGGTAAAATTGTGTCCCGCTCGCACGTTTCATAATTTCAATGGCGATCTGATGTTCTTGCTTCAACCGATAGGGACGGTCTGTCGTGATTGTATCGTAGGCGTCCGCCACTGCAAGAATGGAGCCTGCCAATGGGACTTCGCTGTTTCTCAAATTTCTAGGGTAGCCATCCCCGTTGTACCACTCGTGGTGGCAGAAAACCGCCTCGGCTACATCGTTCAGTCGACTGATTGGTTTTAAAATATTGTAGCCTTTTTCCGGATGCGTTTTGATGATCTCATACTCATCCAGAGTCAACGGCCCCGGCTTCAGCAAAATCTCGTCCCGAATGCCGATCTTGCCGATATCGTGCAGAACCCCGGCGTGCCTGAGCGTCTCCAAATTATCTTCTGACAATTCCATCAACTGACCGATGGCCCGGGCTAATTTGGACACGCGGTGAGAATGGCCATGAGTGAACGGGTCGCGTTCATCCAACGTTTTTGCCAGCGATTTCATCGATTCCAGGAACAGAATCTCTAGGTCGAGAATCAACTCGGCATTATCCAGCGCAATGGACGCCTGGGAAGTGAGAATCGCTGCAACGTCCTTGTCCGCTTCCGTGAAACCGAGACTCCGTCCATTTTTGAACAGTGAAAGCACACCTAAAATTTTTTCCTTGCTCAGCATCGGCACTGCCAGCGCTGAATTGCCCAACTCGCGTTCCAGCGGGTGCGGATAGGTGGAATCCTCCTCGACAAAATTAGGGACATGCACCAGGTTTCGATTTTGAAATGCCGCACCGACAATACCTTCGTCGAACGGTATCCGGATATTGTCCATTCTCTCTTCATTGATGCCAATGGCGTAACGCGCGTAAAGCTCGTTGGTCTCCGAATCCGGGTAATAGATGACCGCTCTTTTGGAGTCGGTCTCTTTCAGCACAGCGCTGGCCACCGTGTTGAGCAGATCTTTGATGTCCAACGTGCCTGTAATTTGTTCGCTCACTTTGAATAAACTGACCAGCGTCTTCAGGCGAATATTTTCCTGAAATAACCGTTGCCGCTCCAATGCATTTTTGACAGCCAATGCCATCTCGTTCACATGAAACGGTTTATGAATGAAACTATACGCCCCGTCGTTGACAGCTTTGATGGCCACTTCCATGGTGGCGTATGCTGTCATCACAACCACAGCAATATCCGGATGGGATTCCATCAAACGCCGCAAAATTTCCAGCCCGTCCAGACTGGGCATTTTAATATCAGTCAGGACTAAGTTAATATTTTCTTTATCCACGATTTTCAGAACATTCTCCGGCCGGCATGTCGTGTACACCTGGTAGCCTTCGTTGCGAAGACTGTTGCCGCACAACTTGCAAATATTTTCATCATCATCCACGACTAACACTTTTTTTCGATTATTGGACATAGTCTTCCATATTGCCTTCAGTATGACTTTCATTAATTATCCAGTTTTCAATGGGAAGGATCGCTGTGAATTCAGAACCTTTTTCCTTCTCGCTGATGACTTTCATTCGACCTTTATGCGCTTCAACGATGGCTTTGGCAATGTTCAAGCCAATGCCAAGTCCGCCTCCCATGAAATTCGTTTTGCTTGTGCTGTGATGGTCCGGATTTTGAGCCTCATAAAATTTTTCGAAAATTTTGCTCTTCTCCGATTCAGTCAAACCGATGCCATTGTCTTTCACCGAAACGTAGCAATACTCCTCGTCCACTCTGGTCGCAAAGCTGATGTGTCCGCCATCCGGCGTGAATTTAATGGCGTTCTGAAACAGTTCATTGACCATCTGCTTCAGCTTTAACCGGTCTCCAATGATAACGGGGAGGGCATCGTTTTTATCGAACGTCACCGTAAGATTTCTGTCCCTGGTAATTAACTGACACTCCTTCACAATCTGTTCAATGATGTCGTTCAAAGACACCTGTTCCAGCAATAATTTCATCGAATTATTTTCAAGCTGGTTGATGTTGAACATGTTCAATACAATGTGCTCCAGGTCTTCCACAGCGGAATTGATAATCGCGATGAACTCCTGGCGTTCTGCTGCCGTGATGGTGTCCCGATAGGTCTCGTCCATGAGAATGGTCAGATAGCCCTTGATGTGGCTGACCGGCGTGCGCAATTCATGACTGGTGATGGCGATGAAACGGTCTTTCATCTCCTGCAATTCCCGGAGCCTCTGATTCGCCAGATTCAACTCGTGAATTTCCTGACTCATATCAAGATTTTCCGAGCACTTCTCGACGACCATTCGGATCTGTTCGGCATTGAATGGCTTTAAAATGAAATCGAAGGCTTTGTATTTCATGGCCTGCACAGCATTCTCGATCGTGGCGTAGCCGGTCATGATGATCACCTGAAGATGCGGATAATCTCGCCGGATATTTTCCAGCAATTCCATTCCCCCCATCAATGGCATTTTGAGATCGATGATGACAATATCCGCATCGTACCTGGCGAGAGCCTGCAGAGCTTCGACGCCATTACACACGGTTTTGACGTCGTAACCGACACGCGTCAACGACAACTCGCACGTTTTCCGAACGACCAATTCGTCATCAACGACCAGAATTTTTTTATTGAGTCTTTTTTTAGTGAAAAAATTTTTCATCCAATTCTCTTCTCATTGTGCTGCAATCTAATGTCCCGACATTCTTGGCATAGGGATTTATCCGGCCAACGTCGGCCGATCACTCCGCGTGAATATTCAGAATTTCATCATCGCCAAAATACTCCCTCGTCTCGACACGAGCCAGGGTCTGTATCTTCCGTATCAGTTCCATCAGTCGATTTGCTTGCACGTCGATTTCAAAAATTTCTTCATAGTGCTTCTCCCCCTCGGCGATCTCTTCCAGAAGAAGCGAACAATAGCAGGCAATGCCGGTGAGCGGCTGATTTAACTCGTGCGCCACCGCGGCCGCGAGATTTATCACCGCTTTGTACCTCTCTGAATGTATCAGTTCAATCTCATACCGTTTTTTATGGGTGGTATCGTTTATCACCGCCAGAATACCGGTCGCCTTATTGGAAATTTTTATAGGAGAAAGAAGCACCGAATAAAATTCCCGTCGGGCGGTTTTGGTTTCAATCGCCGGCAACTTTTCTTTGAACGCCTTGCTCAAAAGATTTTCATTCAATATGGGATCGATCTGGCTAAGTACCACATCGCACCGCTGCCCGATTACTTCCTTACCAAAGCGATCGATCATCCACTGATTCATATAGGTGATCCGGTATTCGGCATCGATGATGGACACGCCTTCATTCAGGTTGTAAAGTATCTTTTCAAGCTTGTCTTTTTCGATTCGGATCATATCGAATAGCCGGGCATTTTCCAGCATCTGAGACAGGTGATAGGAAATATTTTCAATGAGCGGCACATCGTGTTCACTAAAAGAATTTGTTTCATAATTTTCTATATTGAAAACGCCATACAACCGGTTGCTTTTCTCAATCGGCACACATAACTCCGCCCGGGTGGTTTTGCAGGTATAGGAAACGTAAAATTCATCCTTGCTCACATCGTTGGTCAGGCGCGTCTTTCGATTTCGAGCTGTCCAGCCAATTAACCCCTGGTCAAAACTGACCTCAAAGCCAATTGGCAAATCATTGGTTTTAGTGCGAGTTGCAGCGGCCTTTTTCACCAGTGTATTCCTGTCATGATCCACAATGAAAATGGAGACATAATCAAATTTCGTGTGTCTGATAATGGTGTTCGCCACCGCTTTCACCATCTCGTCCACGTCCAGTGTGGATGTAATTTCGCGGTCGATCTGCTTAATTGCCGTCAATTCAGAGACCATCATTTTTTCGCGCTCGTAGAGCCTGGCGTTCTCTATGGCCACTGCCGATTGATTGCCAATTGCTGCAAGCAATTCCATTTGCTGCTGCGAGTAACTATTGAATCGGTAGCTTTGTGCGGATATCGCGCCAATGACCTTGTCGCGCAGCATGATTGGCGCAGCAATTAATGACCGGCAAAGCCGCGTTCTGTTCCCAAACGGATTGGCGTCGGACAGTTTCAGTTTCTCGTATTCCTCAACCGTCCGGTTGAGCACTATAGCTCGTTTCTGGCGAATCGCCTGGCTGGCAACGCCTGGCCCCAGCGGTTCTTTGATCCTATCGAACCGCTTCTTTTCATCCATGACAAACTCCATGGTGACATAATCGTTTTCAGGCTCGTAACAGCAAATGAAAAAAGCATCCACATCCATCACCAATCCAACCTGCTCATAAATTTTCTCGAACAGCTCATTCAGATTGAGCACAGACGCCAATGCCTGGCCGATTTCCACGAGTGTATGGAGTTGACTTGCTCTTTCTTCTAATTCGCGAAAACGAATGACATCCTCGATCTCCTTGGTGGCAATTTCAGCGTACTGGGAGACAAGCGCTAATTCTTCATGGCTGAACGCTCGCTGCTCCCGACGTTCCAGCCCAATGACTCCAATGCACGCATCCTGAAGCAGCACCGGCACAAACAGCACCGAAGCCAAATCAGCCTCCTGTCTGAACCGCTTCTCCTCTCTGAAATCGGAAATCAACAACGACTCTTTGTGACTGGCGACCCACAGCGCGAACGCATTGACATCCTGATTTCTTCCCTGCGGATTCTGTCCAAGATAATGAGCCAATCTCAGTCGGCCATCGGTCTCGTAATAAAAAAATAATCCACCCCACGAAAATTGAACCATCTTATTAATTTCATGAAGAAGCTCAGATAGCAATTTACTGTTTTGAATATAACTCGGCTGGGGAATTTGCATTCCTGTTTCGCTGGAAATCACGTGCTGTTTTGGGGATGCCTTCTTTTCTTTGAGATTTGTCATTTTGGTGTGCGCGTTATTCATTAAAAAAATGATGTGCCTGAATTAAGGGAACCAGGGTATTGGCTTGGCGACACTTATTGCATTTTTATAATTGCATAACCAGGACAAGATTTTATAGTTAATATATCGGCAGCTTTTCGAATTCCTGAATTGCTCTTCTTAAAATCTCAATACATGCGGGTGATCTTTTTTCGCTTCACTTAATGGAATTATGGCCAGCCATTCACTCAGGATTGAACTCGATCTCCAAATATCAAATGCTGCGACGTATCCGATTTGTCCCTAATTTTTTAATAAGTGAAAAGCCATATTAAAATACTATTCAAGACGCGATAAAGTCAAGAACAATATTTCTTATTACATAATTTTAATTTAAAGCTACTATTCAGGCATGTTTTCTTACCGCAAAGACTCCAAGTCACGAAGTTACGTGAAGATGTCAATTTCTAATTCAATTGTTTTAAAACCAAATTCAACTTTTCAGAATTCATCCTTTTAGCCTGCATTATTCATTGTATTTTTAAAGGAGGCTGGCTAACCTGAATGGTGCTCTTTTTAGAATAAACGTATATAAACTGAGTTTCAAAATAGCTTAGCCTTTAGCTAATTGAAAATCTGAATGTTGACTCAAATTCTGAGCAAGTTCATGAATAATTCAGGTTGAAGTTTCTTTTCTTTGTGCCTTGAGACTACGCGGCTGAATAGTTTCAATTTAAACAGGCTGGTTGACTCAAATTTATCATGTCATTTACTGTGCTTGAAGGGTGTTCCACAGTTGGGATCAGCGCTTCCCCCGCTGGCATGAAAAACAATACGGGTGGAGCAGGCTGTCTTGGTGTAACAATCGCGGCAATTTCCGGTTTCACCATTGGCTTTATGTTGGACAATATCCCGCATGAAAAATACTTGCCGAAAATTGAAATTTGGAGTTATGACAAGAATCCTCAAAGCAGCGCAGCAAGCTGTAACTATACCTTCAGACCATCGAGTGGCGTATGGCAGTATTGACACGCGCCATCGATCACGTGATACTGAGTGATTTGAAAACCTCGCCGTTCAATGAGCAATCTCCCGCAATGATAGCAATAGGTGTTCTCTTCTTTTTCACCCGGAGCATTGCCCAGATAGACGTAACGCAATCCCTGCTGCTTTCCGATTTCGTAGGCTGATTTGAGTGTAGCAATCGGCGTGGGAGGATAATGCGAAAATTTGTAATGCGGATAAAAGCGACTGATGTGCCAGGGCACTTCCGGGCCTAATTCAGTCCGAATGAATGTGGCGATATCGGTCAATTCATCTTTTGAATCATTCTCACCCGGGATGATCAGTGTAGTTATTTCAATCCAGAATTTCAGCTTTTTCATAACCCGAAGCGCATCCAGAACAGGGGTCAGACGCGCACCAACATTTTTTTTATAAAACTCATCTCGATAGCTTTTCAAATCCACATTCAGTGCATTCAATACATCGTGCATCATGTAAAGCGGTTCTTCGCTGATAAAACCGTTGCTGACAAATATGTTCAGGATATTTTCCCGATGGGCTAATTTTGCAGTATCCCAGGCATATTCAAAATACACAGTCGGCTCGGTATAGGTGTAAGCGATAGATGCGCAGCCAGACTGTTTCGCCGATGCAACGATTTCAGCGGGCTCCAATTCCTGCCCAATCTGCATTAAATTCTCAGCATCTCGCAATTGGGAAATTTCATAATTCTGGCAAAATTTACACTTGAAATTGCAGCCTGCCGTTGCGATTGAAAAGGATTGAGAGCCGGGAGAAACGTGGAAGAGGGGTTTTTTTTCAATGGGGTCTACATGCATCGCAATAGCACGACCGTAAACCAACGAATACAAAGCGCCCGAACGATTTTGACGCACCCCGCATATCCCGAATTGATTGTCTTTCAGTTTACATCGATGGGGACATAAATCGCATTGAATGGTTTTATCATCGATCGCATGATAAAACATGGCTTCTTTCATGGGCTAACCTCGTTCGGCCAGTTCGCTTCTGCGGCTGTAAATACACCCGCAATAATTTTGTCGATACAGTTGATATGCTTTGCTCAATTCAATGCTGCGACTATAACCATCTTTCTTCTTAAAATTGCATTCCAGAAAATTCACCCCGTGCTGGCGGGCAATTTCAGCGCCGATTTTATTGATCCGCTCCGCATTTTTGTGCGGGCTGATGGTGAGCGTGGTTGTATAAAAATCAAAGCCATTTTCTTTTGCGAACATTGCCGCGCGCTCCAACCGCATCCGGAAGCAGATGGCGCATCGTTCACCGCCTTCCGGCTCCGTTTCAAGCCCTTTCACAAGGCTGAACCACCGCTCAGGATCGTACTCAGCGACGATCAGATCAATGCCAAGCTCGTCCGTCAACCGGTCTAATTCTGTCAGCCGCAATTGGTGTTCTGTTTCCGGATGGATATTTGGATTGTATTCAAAGCTGACAATTTCATATTCATCCCACAACCGTTCAACCGGGACTGTTGTGCAAGGGCCGCAGCAACTATGGAGAAGCAATTTTTTTTTATTCATGGGAAAATATTTTTTTAGGACAAACAAAAATTTCTCGAATCAACACGATGTGTAAACTAAATCATGGTAAACTGCCTCTGGTCCAAATAAAAACGGGGCTCGCGTAAAAGAGCCCCGATTCGAAATCATGATTCAGGGAGTTGGGGATAGGACTACATCAATCCGACGATTTTGAGCGCGTCCCACCGACGTTTCATTGGAAGCGATTGGCTTGCTCTCTCCATAACCGAGGGCAGAAATTTGCTGAACAGAAAGCTGCATATTTGCCATGAGATACGTCATCACCGCCTTGGCCCGTTTGAGAGAAAGAGACTGGTTCAGCCGCTCGTCACCGACGTTATCGGTATGGCCTTCGATCGTGATATAATTATTCGGAAAAAGGCGAATGACTCGCTGCAATTGAGTTAGCAGATTGAAGTAATCCGGCTCAATGATCGCATTTCCGCTGTTGAAATTCAGGCCTAACAGCCTGATACGAACTTGATCGCCTTCTCTGAATACCTTGGCCTGTTCCTTTCCCAGTATCGACTCAATCTTCTTAAACTTATCCTTTTCCTGCTCTTCCAGCAGCAGTTTTGCCTTGAGTCCCTCCTGTTTCTCTTTCGATTTATCCAGTTCAATTTTCAGATTGTTCAAATCCGATTGAAGCGATGCCATCATTTGATCCTGCGAGGAAATCTCGTCGGATAGTTGCTTAATCTCCTGCTTCAGGTTTTGAATCGCCAGGTTCGCCGATTTCATTGGGGTTTCAAAACCCTCATCGAATGCCGGCTTAAATCCCAGATTCGCGAGAAGCTGAGCCATATAATTTTCGTGTTTGAGAATGAGTTTCTCCCAATTTGTCTCATCGCCTTCCATCGATTTGATCAAATTAGCTAAATACATGGCATGGTTGGCTTCGTACCGGGCTGCCTCAGCTTTTTCGCGCGCCTCTGTTTTGGCGCTTCTGTCGCTATTCAGAATTTTCTCTGATTCCAGCAACAACGCCTGAGACGATTTCAAAGAAATCGGGGCATATTTATGAACATTTTCCTCATAAGCCTGGGCTAATAAATTTTTCACATTGCCAATGATGCTCGCTTTAATGGCGACCAACTCTGCCTCGCGGAAAAGTTGCTCGACTTTTATCGCCTGCTCTTTCGCTTTATTCACTGATCCTTTTTCCAGCACTTTCGCTGTATTCAAAAATTCATTCTCCGCCTTTTCGTACAAGTCCTGGGAGAATTCGATAGCGTTCGCTTCAAGCGCATCTTCCCGAGCCGCCAGGAGATGCGAAAATGTCAACCGGGCTATTTTAGAGTTTTCGATTGCGGCAGTCAACAGGTCATTAGTTTCTTCAATTTTTTTTTGAACATTTTTGCCGTGATCAAATTCTCTGGAAGCATCTTCATATTTCTCGATGGCCCCGGCGTAATTTGTTGGCGATAACAAATCTGCCTGCTCCCCTTTCGCTTGTTTTAAAAGCATTTCTGTTTCTTGAAAGATTCGAGCCTTGACATCGTTCTGGCCGAAGAGCAGAGGAACTTGAACCAGAGACAATACAACGATCAATTGCGAGAAAGCCAGTACGACATAATTTTTTCTACCCTTATTACTCCGAATTAAGTACATGCAACACCTCCATGGTGGATCACCAACACTGTTGAAAATTAGGGCACTATTATGAGAACTCCTCATTGCTCAAAATTCGAAATAGGCTATGGGCGAATTGGGGAAATTCATCTTTTACGACGTCTGCATTTAGCATTGAAAATATACTTGAAGACAAATAAAAAGTCAAGCAATTTATATTTTATTAACGAAATGCAACCTTCAAATCATTTGAACATAGTATAAAAAAAGCTCCTCATCTCATGAAATCAGATAAAGGAGCTTTAAACTTTTGCATACATATACGGTGAAGCTACTTCTTCTCTTCCTCGGTCGTTGAATTTTCTTTTTTCTTCTTTAAATCACCTTCGAGAATCCGGCGCAACCGTTCAAGTTCGCGTTCGGCCTTTCTTCGTTCTTCCTTAATTCGCTCCAATTCCTCTTCAGCCGATTCGGTTTCCCGCTGTTCCTTGATGATTTGTTCAAACAATTCCCTTCGACTCTCCGCCTTCTTCATCAGGACGTCTTTATCGCTCGTTTTATATACGCTCGTTGGCAATAGCAATGCATTCAGTCCGAGATTGATTCGCCAACTTGGGTAGTTTGGCATATCTTCCGGAAGTCCTCCACCATATGAATACAACGTCTCATCATTATCAGAACTCAATCTTAAATCAGCACCGAAATTCAATGTCAACCAGCGGGAAGCCTTGAAGCTGACGCCTGGTGTGATGTAGAGATAATTCTCCACACTATAGGCGGTTTCCATTGGTGGTTTTTGAATGAAACCGTTCCCGTAAAGTTCAACCGAGAAATCAAATTCCGATGTGGGGACCTTTATTCCCAATCCATACAGGAATTGCTGGCTCATGGCAGAAACAGAAACATTATCATTCTCACTTGCGCTCAGTATTTCGCCGACATCATTATGGTTCACATAGCTCAGGTTGAGATGAACATTCAAATTTTCTTCGGGATACAGCGGGTCTTTTGAATAAGTCAGCATCCCAGTGAATCCCCATTCCACATTTCCGGCTGAATATGGCTCAAGGGGCAAATTATGATATTTACCTGTTGGGAATCTTGCGTCAAGGCATACACCATAGGTTAGCGAGCTTCCTTTTAAATTATACGAGCCAAATTTCACACCCATAAATAAGTCATCGGGCAAATTATACCCACTTTCTCCTTTATGAGTGTCTTGATACATGATCGGTGAAATGGCAAGCTCGATGTGTTCATTTATCCCATAGTTTAAACTTAACGCGCCCTGCACATCCCAATAAGTAGCCGCAGTACTATTAGTCTCAGTAATTGACGCCACTTTTCCGAAAAAGCGGCTTCGGGCGTATAATGTCAAGTATCCTGGCTTCAGGTTCCACGCCGATTTTACGTAGGTAAGTCCTCTACCCCCGTTCAAGCCATTGCTGAACAACTCAGTCGCTGTCGAGAACATTATGACAAACAACATCCCCCCACATACCACTTTCCATAATTTCATGATTCAAACCTCCACATTGATGTCATTTTACCAACGAAGTATAGCGAATTATTTTGGGTTTGATGCCTATAAATTATCTTTTTTTTTGAATATTGTCAACAGTTATTTTATATGTTACAACAACTTAATTGGCAATCACCACATATATTGAATGGATCGATGTCATTCTTTCGCTGCATAATAAACAACCAGCCAGTAAATCTGCACCAGCGTCGCGATCTTGGTGACAAAGGCTAAATACTCCCCAATGTGATACCAGATGGATCCCGAGACGATAATTGTATCGCCCGGTTTTAATGTGGGAATCAAGGACTCATTTCCATCATTGATATATTTCTGGACATTGACCTCCAGAATTTTTTCAACTTTATCTTCCGGATTCATGTCCCTTATTAATTTTATGCTATTTAATTTTGCCCCATCCCTGGGCCCGCCGGCGAATGAAATGAGTGAAATTAAATCGGTGTCGTTCGGAACCAAATATTGCCCCGGCTTGGCAACAAATCCCCAGATATTTACTTTAATCAGTAATTGATCATCGGTTCCAAGATAGTACTGCGCACCTCGCGGATATTTCTGATCCTGGGCCGAGACATCGAAATAACCCGTGGCGCCGATCAAAACAAGTACAGTAATTATAACAGGGAAGATTCTATCCCTTCTCATCATAGGACCTCCAAAGTTTATCATCGAACAAATCTCATTGCACCGGTTTGCCCGAGAGAAAAGTCCCACGATAAATTGTATATCGACATAACTCCAAATTAATTCATCAAAAATCGAGAAGAGAATTTTATTAAATAATATAATAGTGTAACAACTTATAACTTTTACCTGAAATGCACCATGTCTCTTATCACATTCTGGGATACAATTTATGGGAATTTTCTCTACGCCAAAGCTGATTATTTTTTAGTCAGGGTTCGCCTCTGCAATTTCATTCATTTCAATGGGATAAAATAACACTTACAATTCTTTTCGTTTTTTGAAAATGACCCAATTTATTTTATTTTAGCTGTTTACAAGAATTACTTATTTATCTATCAAATTAATTTATAATTATTGCCATCACTGTTTTTGTTTAACTCTTTGAATAATAACAAAAAATATTATGAATATCAAGACAATTCTAATTATCTACTTTAAAATTACAATAATTTAGCAGTTGTTTAAAATATATCATTATTGTGAATAACACTTCATGAGTATCTCGACAGATTTGTTCCCTCGTGCTATTGCCCAGGACATCATGGAGATTGAACAGGCCAGCAATTTTTCTGCCTTCTGACTTTCGTCACATATTCTGTGAATTCAGGGATTCCATTGAATTAACGGTACAAATCACATGTACTCTGTCCACCAACGCAGTGAGCTCTGCAATGTCAACCCTACCTGGCAACAAAATTCTTGCTTCTTAAAAATAAATATACTATCTTTTGGCCGTTTGTTCAGTGGAGCCGATATGTTTTCCGATCAATTATTAGAGAAATTTCTTCACTCTCAAAGTGTCACCGTATTAACAGGCGCTGGAATTTCCGCCGAAAGCGGAGTGCCCACATTCCGAGGCGCCGATGGTTTATGGAAAAAATATCGGCTGAATGAACTGGCCAATTTCGACGACATTCTGAATAACCCCCACCTGGCGCTGGAACTCTATAATTACAGACTGCAATTACTTCACACCATAAAGCCAAATGCCGGGCATCTCGCTTTAGTGGAAATGGAGCAAATGTTCCCGGCGTTTGCGCTCATCACTCAGAATATCGACAATCTTCATGTACGCGCTGGCAGCAGGAAAATATATGAACTCCATGGGAACATAATGAGGAATCGCTGCGTTGATTGTAATAAACATCACGATAATCTGGCGTTGAATGGCTCATTTCTTTTGCCGCGATGCGAATGCGGAGGACTGATTCGACCGGATATTGTCTGGTTCGGCGAACCGCTGCCGGAGTACGCTCTGAAAAATGCCTTTCATGCAACCACGAATACAGATACTTTTTTGTCGATCGGGACATCGTCGGTTGTGCAACCAGCCGCATCTCTTCCACTTGAAGCGAAAAAAAGCGGCGCATATACAGTCGAAATCAACACCGAACCAACAGCCATTTCGCATTTATTGGACGAATCCATTCTGGGCAAAGCTGGCTTCATCTTGCCACTGCTGATAGCAAAAATCAAATCACTTCAATGAAATGTCATTTTATGAAATTCAGTTCAGCGAAAATTCTACTCATCCTACTCGTCATCTTTTCTGGTTGCGCTTATTACAACACGTTTTTCAACGCGAAAAAATATTTTAATGATGCTGAAAATGAGCGCGAAAAGCGAATCGATGATTTGAAGAAAAAGAAACAGGACACTGAAACCGACCTGAATAAACCATCTCCCTCCGAATTGAAGAATTATAACAGTTCCATCGAGAAAGCCTCTAAAGTCCTCGAACTTTATCCTAAAAGCGACTACGTGGATGACGCGCTAATTTTATTGGGAAAGTGTTTCTATCGAAAACAGGATTACTCCAAAGCCAAACGTAAATTTCTTGAATTGTATGAAAATTTCCCTGATAGCAAATTTCTTCTTGAATCACAACTGTGGTTGGGTAAAACGAATATCGAACTGCGCGATTACGAGACTGCTGAGAGCAACTTCCACGATATCCTGAAGAGCGAAACAGAGAGCAGGGTTCGTGACGAAGCCCAATTTTTGCTCGGTGGATTATTCAGACATAAAAAAGACTATGTCACAGCGATCAGTGAATACAATAACGCGGCGAAAAGGTCGGGGGATAAATATATCCGCGCTAACTCGTATTTTGAAATGGGTGAATGTTATTATCAATTGAAGAATTATGCTAAGTCCGTTGAAAATTTCAAGCTGGCAAAAAAATATAGCCCGGATGATAAATTCGAATTCAACGCCTCCTACCGCGCCGGGCTCTCACTGATGGATATGCAGCAATATGACGAAGCCACAAAAATATTCACCAACCTGCTTGGCGATGTTTCGAATGAAGAGAACTGGCCGTTATGCCGACTTGAGATTGCCAACAGTCACCGATTAAAATCCGACTTCGATCTAGCGGTGGAATGGTACAATGATCTTGTGGAACAACATCCCAAGACCGAAGAAGCTGCCAAGGCCTATTTTTATCTGGGTAAAATCTATCAGGAGCAAAAAGCTGAGTACCAGTTTTCCAAAGAATTCTACGATAAAGCGAGCGCTGAATTCTCCCGCTCAGATATTTCCGATGAAGCGCGAGCAAAGAGCCGAAGCCTGAAGGAATTTTTGGAGTTGCAAAACGACATCGAAGCGCAGCAGCATAAAATCGAGATTGGGGACTCTATTGCTGCGTCGATGGACAGCCTTGAGGTTTCGAATATCAGTTTCGGGTTTGAGAAAAAAAGTCTGCTCGATTCACTTATCGCGGATACAACCAACTTCGTCATTGATTCACTTTTCACCTCGGATTCGCTGCGGCAAATGCTGGATTCTCTGAAAACCGTCATTGGCAATGACACGTCCCAAATCCGCCAGTATTTAGTCGGCAAGCGGAAGGAGTTCTTGCTGACGCTCAACAGAAAAATCACCCTAAAATCCGGCGAATTGGGAACGCCCAAGGAAGAGCTGATAAAAGATAAAATGCTGTTAGCTGAAATCTATCTTTTTGAATTCAATCAGCCGGATTCTGCATTGAAGCAATATATCGATGTCCTTGAGTTTGATACATCATCGACAAATCTACCCAAGACACTGTATGCAATAGGCTACATCTGCGAAACGTTCAAAAGCGATACTACACTGGCGGACTCCGTTTTCACGCGGTTGATCAATGATTACCCGAATCACACCCTGGCAAAAGAAGTCAGGAAGAAAAAAAGCTTCATTTCAGGCAATAACCCGGAACATGAGGCGGAACGGATTTTCTTGCTGGCCGAGCACACCTACATTGACAGAAAAAATTTTACCAATGCGATCGATAGATTTCAGACCATCCGACAGGACTTTCCAATGACAGAATATGCTCCCAAATCGTTGCTGACGATGGGATGGATTTATGAAAACAAATTAAACCAACAGGATAAAGCTTTAGAGATTTACAAAGATTTGATCGATACATACCCCAATACCAGCTATGCCATGAAAGTGAAGAAGAAAGTGAGTGAGGTTGCTTCGGTGAAAACTTCGGGCGGATCCGAGAAAGAAGAGCAGACGGCAGAAAAGACGACCGAGGGTGTTGATGCGAAGCAAGATGAGCTAATGGCAGATGCTGGAAAAGAAGTTGATGTCTCCCGAATGGATAAACCGGCCTATCGGCGCTACTTGCTCACTGAAATGGAAAAAAATGACCCGAGAAGAACGACTCTAAAACGATGGTAACGAATATGATGAATCCCAATCCCGGTCAGGAGGCGAATTTTACATACGCAATTCACACGGGTCATGTCCTTTTAAATGAAGCGCTCACACCACACATCAAACGAATCAGGATCGCCCATGCCGATGTCGCGGGAATAGCCAAACCTGGCCAGTTCGTCAATGTGAAAACTGCCGACAACTCAATACCTCTGCTGCGAAGGCCTTTCAGCATCCATCGCACGGAGAAACAGTCAGGATGGTTCGAATTACTGTATCAGGTCATCGGAGCCGGAACGGAGCATTTAGCCAGATTTTCCAAAGATGACGCGATCAATTTTTTAGGCCCATTAGGTAATTCTTTTACCCTGCCGGAATCATGCGATCATGCCATTTTAATTGCCGGTGGTCTGGGCATCGCTCCGCTCAACTTTTGGGGGCAGTATCTCGCCAGTCACACTATTCCGACCACATTACTCTGGGGCAATCGGTCCAAAGATGCTATTTGCTGCCTTGCTGACATCGAACAGGCGGGGATGCATTGTCTGTTAGCGACAGACGATGGCGCCCTGGGATTCAAGGGCTTCGTCACCGACTTACTGGCAGCGAATCTGGACTTGCTTCATTCGGGGAAAACCTGCCTGTTTGCCTGCGGGCCCAATGTTATGTTGAATAAAGTCAAAGAAATTGCCGCGACAGAAAAAATTCCCTGCCAATTCTCTCTGGAAACAATGATGGCATGCGGCTTTGGTGTCTGCCTGGGATGTAATGTAAAATCGACAGTTCCGAATAAACCCTATCTGTATGTCTGTAAAGATGGACCAGTTTTTCAATCCAGCGAGATATCATTAGGTGAATAATTTATCAGTAGATATTGGCCGACTGCGGCTGAATAATCCGATCCTGACCGCATCCGGCACATTCGGCTATGGACAGGAATTTTCGTCCATCATGAATGTGAATAAATTGGGTGGATTGGTCACAAAGGCAGTCTCTCCCGAACCCAGAATCGGCAATCCGCCGCCGCGCATCGCCGAAACTCCGAGCGGCATGCTGAATTCCATTGGCCTGGCCAATGTCGGCGTAAAGAAATTCATTGAAGATAAACTGCCCTATCTACGAACATTAACTTCGGCCGTCATCGTCAACGTTGCCGGTAAAACTATCGAAGAATTCGTCCATGTCATTGACGCCATCGAAACGGCTGGCGGTGTCGATGGGTATGAATTGAATATTTCGTGTCCCAATGTCAAAGAAGGCGGCATTGCCTTTGGCACCAACCGCCAGATCGCCGCCGAAATTACCTCGCTTTGCCGCAAAACAACCGAGCGTTGTCTCATTGTCAAATTGAGCCCCAACGTCACTTCAATCAGGGACATTGCCCGGGCGGTCGAGGACGCCGGCGCCGACAGTGTGTCAGTCGTCAATACATTTGTGGGCATGGCCGTGGACATTCGCACGCGACGCCCTAAATTAGCCACCATCACCGGGGGGTTGTCCGGGCCAGCCATCAAACCGCTGGCCATTGCCAAAGTGTTTGAAGTTGTCCAAAATGTCTCCATTCCCGTCATTGGCATCGGGGGAATCATGAATTGTGATGATATCATTGAATTTCTGATTACTGGCGCAACCGCTGTACAGGTTGGCACTGCCAATTTCGTCGACCCCAATATCTCCGAAAAACTCGTGACCGATCTGGCGCATTATTGTCAGTCGCACAACATCTCGGATATTCACGAGCTCATCGGTTCACTCCGGATCGATTTATAACTGACACAGCTATCTGAGGAAAAAAATCGTATGGTGAGATTACCCATTTTGATTTGCATTTGTCTGGCCATCGGCTGCAGTTCAACGAATAGAACTCACACGAACAATTATGAAAAAGACGGTATCATTTTTCTCAGTGAAGAAGAATCGGAACAGAAAACAGCATCGGTGCGCTCCAATCCATCGGACGGGCATGACACAGCCAAGCAGAATGAACAAAACCAGGACGATCTTCGGGATTTTAAAAAATTGGAAGGGATCACCTATTTGACCTACGATGAAAAGGAAGTCACTCAGCCGGCGAAGCATTCGGCGCTCAACCGACACATCGAGACGGGTAAAGCCTCGTTTTACGCGATGAATTTATCAGGGCGAAAAACAGCCAGCGGCGAAATTTACAATCCGGACAAGCTCACTGCTGCTCATCCGACATTGCCATTTGGAACCAAAGTGAAAGTGACAAATCTCTATAATCGTGAGAATGTGATCGTGCGAATAAATGACCGCGGGCCACGACATAAGTCGCGAATCATTGATCTTTCCTATGCTGCCGCTCAAATTCTGGGCATCGTGGAAATGGGAATCTGCGACGTTGCAGTGGAAGTGGTCAAATAATTCCGTTCACATTTATTCATTCAAATCTAATCAGTTGGAGAGATAATTTGAACCTGAAAAAACTTGGGTCACGCGTGCTCGTCGCTATGTTCGGCGCTCCTCTCATCATCTATCTCGTGCTCAAAGGCGGTTGGCCTTTCGTCATTTTAGTGGCCATTATCAATGTTGTCGCCCAATTCGAATTTTACAAACTCAATGAATTGAAAGGCGCCTGGCCGTTCAAAATCCTCGGGGCCATCTGCACCATTTTCATTACTGTCTTTTTCTACCGGTACGGCATTGAAAATTCCTGGATTATTTTTCTAGCTTTCTTTTACATCATTCTCCATCTGGAGCTCTTCCGGCAAAAAGACTCTGCCACACTCAACATTGCCACCAGCGCGTGGGGACTTTTTTACCCTGCCTATTTCTTCAGCTTTCATATTTTAATTCGCGAGTTGCCTCGCTCAGTCGCTGTCGACTATTCTTACGGCGGCAAATGGATTTTAATCATGCTCATCACAATCTGGATTTGCGATACGGCCGCTTACTTTGTCGGATCTTTGGCAGGCAAGCACAAACTCTATGAGCGAATCAGTCCACACAAGACAGTGGAAGGCGCGATTGCAGGATTCATCTTTGCGCTGATCACCGCTTATGTATTTCACGTTACCTTGCTGAAAGACCTCTCCCTGTTACATTGCATGGCGATTGGATTGATTGCCGGCGCGTTCAGTCAAATTGGCGATCTGGCAGAATCAGTTTTCAAACGCGATGTCGGCGTGAAAGATACGTCGTCAATTCTGCCGGGACACGGCGGTTTTTTGGACCGCTTCGACGCCCCACTCTTTGTGGCGCCACTGGTCTATCTCTATTTACGTTTCGTGGTCTATTAGCCAAATTGATGCACACCATTGATCAGAAATTCTCACACCCCTTTTTGACTGCTGCTGTTACGAATAAGAATTTTACCGGCAATAAAGGAAAGCATGAATTTTTGCTTGACATTTAATCTATTTCTAACTAAATTAATTTTAACAATAAGTTAATTTTAAATTAGCCAATGTCACATATTTGATAAAAAAATTACAGGAGTTCATTATGAGTTTTTTGGATGATCTTTCAAATTTCTTCAAGAAGGGCGTCACCGTCGTCGCGCAGAAAACTGACGAGTACGCCAAAATAGGAAAGATTAAAGTTGACATCATTGGCATAAAACGCGATATCGATAAAAATTTCACTGAACTTGGCGGCAGGGTGTATCAATTGATTGTGGATGAAAACGACACGAATATTGCCTCCAACAATGATGTGAAAATGATCATCAGCACCGTCAATGAGTTGCATACAAAATTGCAGATCAAAAAAGTGGAGTTGGAGAAAGTGCGCGAGGAATACGCAAAGAAAGGAAATAATCCCAACGACATCGAAGACGTCGCTGTGGAAGAAGTCCCCCCTCGTGACGAAGCGAAAGGTTAAGTCTTACCGCTTCGTTGTTCTGACAGATCACTTGACCGAACCAGTCGCTGCGGGAAGCTTATTGCAGCGGCCTGGATGGAAATCCAGGCAAGGGGCACTCTTACCTTTGCACGAAGAAGAGGGCTTGGATCGCTTCGGAGGGTGAAACGTTTATCTGATGGACAAAATTGTCCGGACGAAAAAATCAATTTCTCGAGAATCGCAAATCGCCCAGCCCCACATTTCGACCCCGGTGGGGCTTTTAACTATCTGCTGCCGATTATGAAAAAAGCAATGCTACTTCTGGCCATGCTCATCCTCTGCCAATGCCGAGGCCATCAACCGGCTCCAGCATCCGACGCTGAACCAGTCACTGTTTTCAAAGACGACCACCCGACGAGCTACAAAATGCCAAGCCCGCCGACGCAGTTTCCGCTGGGCATTTCCATCGTGTCAGTCGGGGACATCATGATCGGCAATCACACCATGGCGTACATGGAGCGATTTGGGTTTCAATACCCGTTTGCGGCCACCGCTTCGGTGATCAAAAAAGGCGATATGGCTCTGGCCAACCTTGAATCCGCGTTCACCGATGATGGGACCCGCTTTGAGAAGACGTTTACGTTCAAAGTCCCGCCAAAGTACGGCGTCAGCCTGCTGGAGTCCGGCATCGATGTCGTCACCCTGGCAAATAACCATGTTCTGGACTATGGGCTGGAGGGTCTCAACAATACAATAACCCTTCTGGACACTATCGGTATTTTGCATTGTGGCGCTGGCAACACCAAATACGATGCACAGCAGCCGGCGATTTTCACGGCCAATGGTTTTCGCGTGGCTGTATTGGGATATTCAATGACTTTTCCCGAAGAATTTTTCGCTACAAATTCTTCCGGTGGAACCAATTATCCCCATGAAAAAAATCTGGTCACCAACATTCAGCGCTGCGATACCCTCGCCGACATTACCGTGGTGACATTTCATTGGGGGCGGGAATCCACCAATTTTCCGTTAAGCTATCAGCGAAAAATGGCGCATCGTGTCATCGATTTGGGCGCGGACTTGGTGGTGGGACATCATCCTCATGTTCTGCAAGGGCTGGAGATTTATAAAAACCGCCTGATCGCCTATAGCCTTGGGAATTACGCGTTTTCATCCTACAGCACCATCGCCAGAGAGAGCATGATTTTGAGAACCTGCCTCAACAAGAATGGATTGCTCTATGCGAAAATCTACCCCATGTTGGTGGATAATTACAAAATCAGCTTTCAGCCCAAAATTGTCCAGGGCGCGGCTGCCGATACAATTCTGCATCATCTCCGCGAGTACACCCGCGCGGTCGATGCGAATCTGCACATCGATGAAAACGGTTTCATCCGGGGCGGCGCAGGCATGAGTCCGGACAGCACATCCGAAATGATGCAGTTCATTGAATCCATCCGCAGTCAATAACAGCGGGGACACGGGAGCCAAGGCTTCTGTTTTCTTTTGCATTGTGCAATTCCTTCAATACACTTCCAGCCAGCGGAGGACGACTATGAAAGTCGATGACCGAAGTTTTCTTGCGGAACAGCTTATTTTTCAGCTCTGGCAAAAAAATTATTTTTCAACCATCCCCCTAAAAACGATCGACGGCAGCGACGTGACCATTCTTTCCACCGGGATCCTGAATCAGGATTCCGGGCCGGATTTTAAAAATATATCCATCAAAGTCGGCGAACAGATTTTGCAGGGCGATCTCGAGATCCATCGGGCGCCCGAAGACTGGTACGGCCACCAGCACCACGCAGATCCGCATTTTAATAATGTCATCATGCATCTGGTGATTGGCGCGCCCACGCATCACGAACCGCCCATTCGACTCAATCGTCAGGAAGTCGCTGTTCAAATTTTTACGGACATCAGTCCGGAGCAATTTGAGTACCTGGCAAAAAAATATAAAATTTCCCCGGCGGTTTCGCCGCCATCTTTCTTCTGCAAGTTAGAACAAACCGAACTTGAATTCAAACTTCAGATCATCGAAAAACTGGGACGAGAGCGGCTACAGACCAAAGCGCTTCGATTTACGGAACTGCGCGCCGTCCATTCGTGGAATCAAATCCTGTACACAGGATTTATGGAAGCGCTGGGCTACTCGAAAAATCAAATACCGTTCCGCAAGCTGGCTCAACTGCTGCCGTTCGAAGCACTGATGCGCGAATTTCAGATGGACCCGGATGCCGAGCCTCTTTACGCGCCGCTGGCGTTATTGATCGGTGCGGCCGGACTTTTGCCAAGTCAGGATCCGTCCTGTGACTGGCGCAAGGTGAAGGACAATGAAACACAAGAGTACGTCCCCCGGCTGGAGAAAATCTGGCAGGCCTATTCCGCCCGGCTGGGCCTGAAGCCAATGGATAAAAACGAATGGCAATTCTTCCGCATGCGACCCAACAATTTTCCCACGCGCCGATTGGCTGGAGCCAGCGCCATTCTTCGCCAATTTTACCAATGGGGAATTCTTGAAAAACTGATACCGATTGTTGAGGGGATAAAAGACAATCCGACCGCGCTGGTGAAAGAACTTGAGCAGTGCTTCATTTGCAAAACCAGCGGCTACTGGGCCAGTCATTACCGGCTGGATGAGACGTTTGAAGAAGCTGCCGCTGAGTTATCCGGGACACTGGTGGGCAAAGACAGGGCGCGGGAAATTGTGGTGAACACCGTGCTGCCGGTTCTCCACGCCTTTGCCGGGGAAACTGAAAATTCCGGACTGAAAATTCACATCCTTCAGGTGTACAGCCGGTATCCCAAAATCGCGTCCAATTCGATCATTCAGACAATGCGCCAAACACTGTTCGGCGATGGTGCAACATCACAGCGCATCATCAACACAGCGTTGAAACAACAGGGCCTCATTCATCTGTACAAGCTCTATTGCCATCGCAAAGAATGCGCGCGGTGTCGGGCCACATGGGAAAATCCATTGCATACCAAATAAGAAGGGGTATCCATGACTTCCAGCGACTTAATCAGTGTGGGGGTGGTCGTCCTCATTTTAGGCGCTCTGGCAGTGTTTTGTGGCTTTGTCATCAAGCGGTATTGGATTGATAAAAAGCCGATTACATCAGGGAATCAATTTGTGGCCGAATACATTTACATGACATTTCAGAACAAAGACAGGAAGCACGCCATGCAGGAAGTGCTGTATCAGAAAGAAGATAAAGAAGAGCAGAGCGACCAGGGAGAGGACAAGGATAAAAATTAGCTTCCTGGTTGTGAACAGATGTGTTACACCACAATCCTTCCATTTTCCACGACAATATGACCGTCAATTTCAACGGTTGGCTTTTTCAAAACCAAATCAAGATGCAGATGTCCTTTCAGACTGCCGCCCTCAAATTCCGGATTACCCAGCGCAATATGGGCAGTGCCCAGCACTTTTTCGTCCTCCATCGAAGTCCCGGTCAACTCTGCCCGGGGGTTGGTGCCGAGGCCGAATTCAGCCACATTCTTTCCTGCGCGACCAAACGGTTTGATCAATTTTCGAAGCTGCTGCGCTTCAACACCGCCGGAAATGTTATAGGCATAGCCATCTCTCACTTTAATGATGATCGGCTTATCAAGCAAGCCCAGGGCCGGGATGGAACCATCCACCACAATTTTGCCATTCGCCCCCAATCGGTCAGGAGTAATGCTGGCCTCTCCCGATGGCAGCAGACAAAATTTTCCCGGTAGATCGACGATGCCTGTATTGGCGTACCCTTTGTGCCGCGTGATGGGAAGCGTGATATCCGTCCCTGCCGGAGTGGTCAAATGGACTTCGCGGCCAATGGAAAAAAGATCAGCCAGACGCCGGCTCTTCAAATCGATGAATTCGAAATCGGTGTTGACTGAACGGGCAAATACCTCTTCCTCCGTTGCGATGAAACAAAGCACCCGCGACCCGTTGTGGCAGACCTCCTTCAGTACGTTGGAGTGAATGAGGGACGCATTTGTGGCGGAAATGATCACGGGCATTTGTTTGAGCAGGCCGGCAACAAACGATCCAGGTTCGTGCGAATTCGTTTCAACAGGGGGAATCTCGACAAGCGCGGCGCCAAATTTTTCCTGTTGACATTTTTCGAACAACAACCGGCCCATTCGTTGTGTCGCTTTGTCAACGAGTATCAAGCAGGATTCGTTTGGCTGCAACACAAGACAGTCATAAATTGTTTTGTGCAATGCCTTATCGAGTATCGTCATAGTTATTCTTGGTTAGAATGAAATCGGGGGAATGGAACAGCGGTATGGATCCGCTGTCCCATTAATGAAATCGCTGCTTGCCTCTGCACGGCCCAAGTATCTCCGCGAGCACAATACCTTCTTGAAGTCGCTTTTCTGAAATGATATCCAGAAGCACCGCTTCCGGCTGGCGCTCGCCAGATTTTTCCGTCTGCAATTCGAATGGCTGCGATGATGCGATATCATCCAGGGGTGACGTCTGGACAACGTTAGCTTTTTTTTCCGATGCAAATTGTTGCTGCTTCGTGACCGGCGTCGTGCCCTGGTTCATCCAGGATTGGTCGATGGTTTCCTTTTGCGATTCATCCTCCTCCAACTCCCACGGCAATTTCCACTCGAAAGGAGGTTTCATTGGCTGTTCTTGTTCCTCTGCCCCGGCCCTTTTCCTTTCACCAAAGAGCTTTTTGAGAAACGAAATGAGAGCCGCCAGAATTATTAAAATTGTGATTAGATCGTTCATTGGATTCCCTTTTTCAAACGCATTTTCATAATAGCCCTGCAGAGGCAGGGAAGCTGGCGCGTGGAACAAAGGCGTGTGTTCAAATTGGCAGCACAAATCTGATCTCACCGTTCCACATCCCGAATAATTTTTCGTGTACCTTGAGACAACGTGGGTTCGGATGGAGCGCCGTGTATCATCCAGTTCCGGATAATACAGAAGTGGCAATGCGCCATCCGAAAACCACGCATCCACAAGGAGCATCACCAATTGCATGGTAGATATTATTTTTTCTTTTCCGGCCCGGAAATTGAATCTCTCATCTTTGTATCGGCCTGAATATTCCTGAGATTAAAATAATCCATCACACCCAGATTCCCTTCACGAAATGCCTGAGCCATTGCTTTGGGCAGTTCGGCTTCGGCCTCAACAACTTTGGCTTGCATTTCCTGAGTCAATGCTTTCATTTCCTGTTCCTGCGCGACAGCCATGGCCCGACGTTCCTCCGCTTTAGCCTGGGCAATTCGTTTATCCGCTTCAGCCTGGTCTGTCTGGAGTTTCGCGCCAATATTTTCGCCGACATCGACATCGGCAATGTCAATAGAAAGAATTTCAAACGCTGTCCCGGCATCGAGACCTTTTTTAAGTACTGTTTTCGAAATTGCATCCGGATTTTCCAGAACATCTTTGTGAGAAATGGCGGAACCAATCGTCGATACAATTCCCTCGCCAACTCGAGCGATTATTGTCTCCTCGCCGGCGCCGCCAACTAATCTATCGATATTGGCGCGAACAGTCACCCGAGCGGTTGCCTTCAATTGAATTCCATCTTTAGCGATAGCTGAGACTAAGGGCGTTTGAATAACCTTGGGATTGACGCTGAGCTTCACAGCATCCAGCACATCTCGTCCGGCAAGATCGATGGCCGTTGCCCGGGCAAAGGCAAGATTGATATTGGCCTTGTCCGCTGAAATCAGGGCATTGACAACTCGTTCCACATTTCCGCCGGCTAAATAATGCGCTTCCATTTTATTAATATCTACTTCAATCCCGGCTTTTGTCGCGCTAATCATTGGGCGAACGATGAGATGGGGTGGCACTTTGCGCAGACGCATCCCAACCAGGTCTTTCAAAATTCGCACCTTGACACCGGAAAAGTAGGCCGTGATCCACAATCCGATGGGAACAAAATAAGTGAACAGGGAAAAGAAAATAATAATCCCTATGACGACTAAAATTATCAACGCGGATGGATTCATTGTTCCTCCTGTGATTTTATTATGTTATTATTTGTACAGCACTAATTCCTTTTTGTATGTAACCGTTCACAGGTTCATCGTTCAGGGTTCAAGGTTAATGAAAACGACCAGTTGATGACTGACTATGTGAGCATAAAAAATGTGTCGCGCAACCATATCCAAAACCCCGACCGGGAACGCTGTACCCGGAGCCTTTGAACAGCTACATCTGTACGCCTGTATGAATTTTGGCGATAGAGATATAACTTCACATGAAGCACCTCCCTCATTTTTAGTAAACATGAGTGGAACATTCTAAGGCATCGCACTCCACTTCCATGTTCAATGGACTGAGCTGCATAAAAATTAAATCTTCAAAACGCGCGTGACCCGGAGTAGTTCGATTGTGGCTTTCCAGTACCGGAGCCACTTTCGGGCTGATTGACTGGAAATGGATCATGCGACCACGCGAACCACGACCCGATTTCCCTCGACGTGAATCACTTCAATGGCCCGATCTTTTTCAATCAAATCGCCCTGGGTGACAACATCCACTTTCTGCCCCTCGATGAACGCCACGCCGGCCGGACGCAGATTGGTATACGCCACACCGGTCTTGCCGACCAGGCCAGACAAATCCTCTGACGAGGCATGAAATCCCTCGGATTTTTCCTGCCGGTCGTTCAGAATCATGCGGTGCCAGGTTTTTGATTTCAAAACCATTTTCACCAGCACCACAGACACAATGAGCGAGGCGATCATGATGAAATTGGCAACGCGCAAATCGAGTTTCGAATAGGCAAATACGATTCCCAGTACAATGAAAATGAATCCCACCACACCGAAAATATTGATACCCGGAACCAGAAATATTTCAATCAATACCAGCAGGAATCCAATAATAATTAAACCACTGATAATAAATGACAGAGACATGAACTTTCCTCCAGCGTAGACATCAGGCTAATCTTCGAACAATGATTCGATACCCTTCAACTTTGATTACTTTGATCCGCTCATTCTGCGCTACAAATTCACCTTCGGCCACCACATCGACGCGCTTCTTTCCAAAGATACCGATTCCGGACGGGCGCAGCGACGAGAACGCATAGCCCTCCGCTCCCAGCAGACTAATGTACTCTTCCGGCGTGGCGCGGAATCCTTCGGTTGCCTTCTCCTGAGCATCCAGGATGAGACTTTTAAACACTCTCGTTTTAGGCAGAAACTTCACTATCGGAATGACGAGGGCGAAGGCCAGAATGAAGGAAATGCCCACCTGGGTCATGGCGTTCAGGACGTCTTCGAATCCGACGCGCCCCATATGCGGCAACAGGCTCAGGACAAAGCTCGCCACGACCAGCACGATGCCGGCTACTCCTGCAATTCCGAAGCCGGGGAATACGAAAACTTCCAGTAACAGCAGGCCGGTGCCGATTAAAAAGAGCAATATTTCTGTCCACTGCGCCAGTTCAGCGAGATAGTGGCTGCCGAAAAACAGCGCCAATGCGATGAGCGATAATGTGCCGCCCAGGCCCCAGCCAGGCGTGCGTATTTCAAAAATCAGGCCGAATATCCCCAGCGTCAAAAGCAGGGAACTGACGATGGGATTGGTGAGAATAGACACCAGCTTTTCAGACCAGCTAATTTTTATTCTGACGATTTTGCTCTCAGCCAGCCCGCAGATGGAAAGCACCTCATCCAAGTCGTGAGCAATGCCGTCCGCAACGTTGAGTTTCACCGCTTCGTCGGCCGTCAGCGTCAGCAGTTTGCCTTTTTCAATGATGCCCGGAATTTCAATATCCTCGTCCACCATCGATTCGACAATTTCCACCGGCCGATGATTGCGCTGAGCAATGGATCGCATCACCGAACGCAGGTACGAGACCATCTTTTCAGACGCTTTATTTCCGGCCTGATCCACCGGCGTCACAGCGCCGATGGAACTGCCGGGGGCCATGTAAATCGAGTCGCAGGACAGCGAAATCAGCGCTCCGGCCGACGCTGCCTCGCGATTGATGAACGCATGAACAGGCACCTCTGCCGCGAAAATTGCATCACGAATTTGCAGTGCTGCATCGACGCGACCGCCCGGGGTGTCAACCTCGATGATGAGACAACCCGCTTTTTGTTCATTCGCCCTTTGAACAATCCGCTGAATATAATTCGGCAATCCGAGGTTGATCTCGCCTTCTATTTTCACGTGATAAACAGTGGATGAATCAACCTGGGCTGACACGCGTTCCGCTGATCCCGGAAAGAGGCAGGTCAGCAATACAAATAAAACGAACTTCTTCATCGATGGCTTCGCTCCGCAACCCAATTCAGGGTGGATTTATCAATGGTTATAAATCGTTTTCTGTAAATTAGATTTTCTTGTACAAAAGCACGCTTCGCTTTTGCCAGTGCACTCGTTGCCGTGCACTGGTAATGAGGACAATTAGCTCGATAAGGATATCGCAACCATGACCGCGGGAATTAACCGGTGTGTGGAGACTCATTTCGAAGCGCCGGAAATCGCCTCATAATTATTATAAAGTATGAATTGATAACGCGCCAGAGACTGCATGAATACGGCTAACCGATCGTAGACAGGATCCACCTCCTGTTTAAATTTTTCGCTCAGTAAATTTCCGATCTGTCCGACCGTATTCTTACCGTCGCAATGCTTCCAGACGAAGCTGCCAAAATCATCCAGCTTTATTCGGTAGTAACGACTTTTCAGCCGTGGCAATATATGTTTGACAAAGAATTTATGCTTGAATTTTGGCTTGAGCAATATAAACCGGCCATCGCTCAATTCTTCACTCCCAATATTCCGGACAGGGATCAGATCAAGTAAATTTACACTCATTACATGGCACCCAAGTCGGCATGAGCAGCAAACACGCATCGCGCCTGATGCTTCATTCCGGCGCGACTTTGATGACTTGAATTGATTGAAAAATTAACATGGCGGCTGTATCAAAATCGATTCAACCTTCCCTTTCCACGCCGTAGAGTGGATTTTTTAAATTCGATGCACTCTGGTTGAAAACGCTTCAGATAAATTTTTGATACAGCCACCAGGACTGTTATTTCATGATTACATCACTGCGCTGGGTGGAGCCGGTTCGTCGGCTTTGCCAGCGTTCTTGATTGGAACTTGCACCAGGAACCAGCCGATGAAAATCAGCAACAGGATACTGATATAAAATGGGAATGGCATAAAGCTAATCAGGGACGGGATCATTTCGCCATATTTGATATCGAGCACGGCTAACAGCGCAAAGAGAAGTCCAATCAACGCTTCCCCGGCAATCAGACCGGCTGCTAAAAGCACGCCATTGTTTTCAACGCGGGCTTTTTGGGCGGCGTTGTGCTTTTTGGCTTCACCGACTTTTTCAACGATCCCTTTGATCAATCCGCCGATAAAAATCGCAAACGTTGTTTCAAGAGGCAGGTACATACCGACGCTCACCAGCATCGGGCTTTTCACCTGCATGAGGATGAATCCGAGACCCATGAGCATGCCGACAATAATCAATGGCCAGGCCATTTGCCCGCCAACAATGCCGCGGGAGAGCAGCGCCATGAGACTCGCCTGCGGCGCCGGATAATTTTCACCGCCAAGTCCGGTCCCGCCAATTTTAAGGTCGCCTTCATGCAACAGAATGATGGGAAGGAACATCACAACCGCTGCCAGAGCAACGCCCATCAAGTCGCCGACCTGCATTTTCCAGGGAGTGCCGCCGAGAATATGCCCCACTTTCAAATCCTGCAGCATCTCTCCGGCCACAGCGGCAGATACGCAGACAACGGCTGCCACGCCCAGTACAGCAGCGACGCCGGGATTGCCCTTCATGCCTAACACGACCATTAAAAGTGCGGCGACCAGCAACGTGGATAGCGTGAGTCCGCTGATTGGATTATTGCTGGAACCGATGATCCCAACGAGGTAGCCAGAGACCGCAGCGAAGAAAAACCCGGCTATGATCATCACAACCATAGCCACCAAAGCTGCAAAAATGTCCTGAGCAAAATAGTAATAGATGAAAAATGTCGCCACGGCAGTCAGCAGGACGCCCAGCATAACCTGGGTGAAACTCAAATCTTTTTCAGTCCGAATGATGACATGCTCGCCTGTGGCTGCTTTTTTCACGTCACCGATGGAGCGCTTCAAACCTGTGGCAAGACTCTTTCTCATTCTGAATAGGGTGAACACCGCGCTCATGAGCATTCCGCCGATGGCGATGGGACGGACAATGTTGCTCCACACGTTATTGGCCAGGCTGACCCAAGTTTCATGATTCACTTCGCCGGCCGGAATGAGATTCGGGCCAATGAAGTAGGTGATGATTGGGACGAACAAGCCCCACGCTAACAATCCACCGCTGAAATTCAGCGAAGCCAGTTTCGGTCCGATGATGTAGCCGACACCGATATACGCCGGGCTGACGCCGGGAGAACTGAGCAACATCCCGCTTTGTCCGGCAATTTCACCGCTTGATTTAAGACCAATTGAAGTTTTGGCAAAGGATACAAAATGCTCCCAGGAGCTTTTGAACACTTGGAATTGAATCAACGCCTGGATAACCGCGCCCAGGCCCATAGCTCCGAACAGGAATTTGGCGCCGGTTCCGCCAGATCGGCCAGCCTTGTGAATTTCGGCGGCAGCGACAGATTCGGGGAAAGGCAATTCGGCGTCTTCAACCATCACGCGTCGCAGGAGCGCCACAAACATAATGCCCAGCACGCCGCCGACGAGCATGATCGCTGTGGAAATGAGGTAATTCCCAACGGTTGCAAATTCCGTCCAGATTTCAGCGATGTAAAATGCCGGAATCGTGAATATCGCTCCAGCAGCGATGGATTCGCCAATGGAACCAACAGTTCGCGCCATATTTTCTTCGAGAATATTTCCCTTGAATAAGCGCAAAATTGCCATACCGATGACTGCTGCTGGATAGGTGGCAGCGATTGTCATTCCTGCTTTGAGACCGAGATATGCGTTCGCAGCTCCCAACACGACGCTCATGATGAGACCGATCAAAAGCGCCTTGAATGTGAACTCTCTCATACTCTGATCTGCAGGAACATAAGGCATATAGCTGCTTTTTCCAGTTGAAGCTTTTGCTTCCGCCATTTTTTTCCTCCTGGGCTTGGTAAGTTGTTAATGACTCTTATGAGTGTTTGATTTTCTTTGAGTAACAATATTAAGAAGCGATTGCGGCGCCTTGTTAAAATTTAGTAACCAAACGGACTTAAAACATAAAATAAAATAACTTAAAAGTCAAGAAAAAAATGTGTCACCATAAAAATATGGTTGGGCTTTTACTTGATTTTTATAAAATAAATTCGTATATTCGGCAAATTATTTTTCACCAATTACCCTGTTTTTTTATAATTTCGCAGATGAAAATTTTAAACGATATCACACTGGGTCAGTATTACCCTGTCGATTCATTTATTCATCGCCTTGATCCACGGACAAAGGTTCTGGTCGTCTTCATGACAATGATGATGTTCATCCTGTGGAATCAGCTCCTGGGATTTTTAATTGCGCTGATCGTCTTATTTCTCATTGTCAATATTGCCAGAATTCCGATAGCGCTTGTTGCGCGTAATCTCAGGCCATTCATCTGGTTGTTTCTGATAACCATTCTCCTGCACCTGTTTCTCACATCGAAGGATGGCGGCGTTTTCCTGATTCCGATCATCGGGATCGAACTGCCAACGCAGGGACTTCGACTGGGGGTGTTGTATTCGCTGCGCCTGGCTGTTCTGATCATTATCGCGGCCCTGCTGACGTTGACCACTTCGCCCATGGAACTGACGGATGCAATGGAACGGTTTCTCAAGCCGCTGCAAAAATTGGGGATTTCCACCCACGAGTTCACCATGATGATTACGCTATCCTTAAGGTTCATTCCAACATTGATTTTCGAAGCGGATAAGCTTCAAAAAGCGCAGGTCTCCCGCGGCGCCCGGTTCGAGGGGAATATTGTTCAACGAATAAAAAGCGTGATCCCGCTGATTTTGCCGCTGTTCATTTCCGTGTTTCGGCGCGCCGATGAACTCGCCCTGGCCATGGATGCCAGGTGTTACATTGGCGGTAGAAACAGGACCAGCTTCAAGAAACTGGTTTTTCATCGGCACGATTATTTTGTCCTGGCCGGCGCATTGATCGTGTACACCGCGGCAATTGTGTTTGCAACCAATGTTTTCGAAAATTGAAAAATGAGAAATATCAAGCTGACGCTGGAATATGATGGCACAGATTTTTCAGGATGGCAGTACCAGCCCGGTTTCAGAACAATTCAACACGAAATAGAAAGTTCATTGAAAATAATTTTCAATCAGGAAACGATTGTCATCGGCGCTGGTAGAACTGACGCAGGTGTTCACGCGCTGGGGCAGGTCGCCAATTTTACCATTGATTCATCCCTGCCACTCGAGCGGATAAAAGCCGCGCTGAATGGCACGATGTCCCGGGATGTCCGCGTCAAAAAAGTCGAGGAGGTGCCGGAAAATTTCAACTCCAGATACGATGCCATTCGCCGGCATTATCGCTACACCATCATTCAGAACGAATCGGCGCTGAAACGTCACTATGCCTGGTGCTTCAAAACAGCGCTGAACATTGACGATATGCAACGCGCTTCAGATTGTCTGATTGGCGAGCATGATTTTCGAGCGTTCTGTCAGGCTGGCGCGGATGTCAAACATCATCGGTGTGTCGTTGAGGAAGCGCGATGGCAACGGCAGGATGATGTGCTGACTTTTGATATTAAAGCCAACAGGTTCCTTCATAACATGGTGCGCATCATCGTCGGAACCGTGGTGAATATTGGAAGAGGCCATACGCACGTCGAACAGATTTCTGTAATTTTAAATTCAAAAGATCGAATACACGCTGGCCCAACTGTGCCGGCGAAAGGTTTGTGCCTGGTTCAGGTTTACTATTAAACAGGAGGTTGCATGAAGTTCTTTATCGATACCGCAAATTTGGATGAAATCAAAGAGGCTGCCAAGTTAGGTGTGCTTGATGGCGTCACAACAAATCCGTCGTTGGTAGCCAAAGTGCAGGGCAAATTTGAAGATATTCTCCTGGCCATTTGCAAGACAGTCAATGGGCCGGTCAGCGCCGAGGTCATCAGCCTCGATGCCGAGGGCATGATTCGCGAGGGTCGGGAGCTTGTCAAAATTCATAAGAATATCGTCATCAAAATCCCCATCACAACGGAAGGGCTCAAGGCCATCAAGCAACTGGAATCCGAGGGGATCTCCGTCAATGTCACATTGATTTTCAGCCCGACACAGGCCTTGTTGGCCGCCAAAGCCGGCGCGTCGTTCGTCAGTCCCTTTGTCGGAAGAATCGACGACATCAGCCAGACAGGCATGCAATTGGTGCACGATATTGTGGCCATTTTCAACAATTACAATTTCAAGACTGAAGTCATCGTCGCGAGCGTCCGAAGCCCCATGCACGTGGTGGAAGCCGCTCTCATCGGCGCGCATATCGCCACGATCCCGTTCAAAGTGATCGAGCAATTGGTGAAACACCCGCTGACGGACATTGGCATTAAAAGCTTTATGGCAGATTGGGAAAAAGTGAAAGCCCGATAATTGGTCTCCTATGAAGAGAACAATGTGAAGGCGCTGGCAGTTCATTATTACAGAGAATCATTTAATTTAAGAAAATGCTATGAAGAAAGTAGTGCCTTACTCGATGGTTTTTGGGGCTGGCATGGTCCTCGCCCTCATTTTCTGGACGAAGTTGAATCCCCAGAAACAGGCATCATTTCTGAATGATGGCTCGCAGCCTCTCACCCATCTCACGAGTTCTGTGGTTGAGAATTCCGAATTGAGAAGCAAAGCCAACCAGGACATTGTCGACTCCAGGCGGAATGCCATCACCCGGGCCGTGGAAATCGTCAGCCCGGCCGTGGTCGGCATCAACGTCATTCAGATCAAGCAGTACACGTCGCCGCACTGGTTATTCGAAGATCCGTTTTTCAGGCATTTCTTCCCGGAGACTCGCGATCAACTCGTGAAGGGACTGGGCTCCGGATTTATCATCTCCCCGGACGGGTATATTGTGACGAACGAACATGTGGTCAATCGTGCCGAAAAAATAGTCGTCACTCTGCCCAATGGACAGAAATTCGACGCCGAACTGGCCGGCGCGGATTACATCTCCGATATCGCGCTGTTGAAAATCGAGGCTGAGACTCCGTTGCCCTATGCGAAGTTTGGCGACTCCGACGATCTCATCATTGGCGAATGGGCTATTGCTATTGGCAATCCATTCGGTCTGTTCGACATGGGGCAACCGTCGGTGTCCCAGGGGATCATCAGCGCGACCGACCGTGATTTCGGCAGGCAAGACGATAATCGCGTGTACAAGGACATGATTCAGACCGACGCCGCCATCAACAGCGGAAACAGCGGAGGCCCGTTGGTGAATAGCCTCGGCGAGGTGATTGGAATCAATACGTTCATTTTCTCGGGCAGCGAACGAGGCGCCACTTCCATCGGTCTGGGCTTCGCCACGCCCATCAACCGGGCGAAGCGAATCATCGAGGAACTTCGCAGGTACGGCGAAGTGAACCGGCGCTTCCGAACCGGGCTGGAGGTGGAAAACCTGACGCCCAATGTCATGCGGTATCTGGGACTGCGCGATATCACCGGCGTCATTGTTTCCAACATTGATAATAACAGCCCGGCAGAAAAAGCCGGACTGAAGATCGGCGATGTCATCGTGAAAGTCAATGAATACGAGATTACCAGCACGCGCGACATTGAAAATGTCATCAATGACACCGACGCCAAAGGCGGCGATGTGTTCACTCTGACGCTGGTGCGGAATAAAAGATATCAGACAGCCCACCTGAAATTGCAGGAACTGAAGTGAGGTGCCCGATTGATTGAACGCTATACCCGGCCCCGGATGGGCGCCATCTGGAGCGATGAAAATAAATTCAAAAAATGGTTGGACGTGGAATTATGTGTCTGCGAAGTGCAGGCGCAGAAGGGTCTGATCCCGGCCCGGGCCGTGGAACAAATTCGGAGCAACGCTCAGTTCAACATTGAGCGAATCCTTGAAATTGAACAGGAAGTGAAACACGACGTCATCGCGTTTCTAACCAATGTGGGCGAATATGTCGGCGACGCCTCTCGCTATATTCATCTTGGCATGACCTCATCGGATCTGCTGGATACATCCAATGCTTTGCTGCTGCGAGAAGCCGGCCAGATCATTCTCAATGATCTACACGAACTTCGCACGGCAATCAAAGCGCGAGCCATTGAACACAAGAACACGGTATGTATCGGCCGCTCCCACGGCATTCACGCGGAGCCGACCACGTTTGGATTGAAACTGGCGCTCTGGTACGATGAATTGGCCAGACACATTCGCCGGTTTGAGCGGGCGATTGAGACTATCTCCGTTGGAAAAATTTCCGGCGCTGTCGGCACTTTTGCGCATCTTGATCCTGACATTGAAGAAGCCGTGTGCGAAAAACTTAATCTGACGCCTGCGCCGGTGTCCACGCAAATCGTTCAGCGCGACCGCTACGCAGAGTACCTGACGAGCCTGGCGCTCATCGGCAGTTCCCTGGAAAAATTCGCCACGGAAATCCGAAGTTTGCAGCGCACGGAAATTCTGGAAGCGGAAGAGTATTTTTCTCGAGGACAAAAAGGATCGTCGGCGATGCCCCACAAGAGGAATCCGGTGAACTGCGAACAGATCGCCGGGCTGGCGCGGGTGGTTCGCGCCAATTCGCTGGCCGGGATGGAAAATGTCAATCTGTGGCATGAGCGTGATATCACCCATTCTTCGGTGGAGCGAATAATTCTTCCTGACAGCACGATTCTCATCGACTATATGCTGAGCAGATTCACTTCCATCATCAGGAATCTGATCGTCTATCCGGAGAATATGAAGAACAATCTCAATAAAACGAACGGGCTTATTTTCTCCCAATCCGTTTTATTGGCGCTGACCAAAAAACAAATGCTGCGGGAGACCGCGTATCGGTTGGTTCAGCAATGCGCCATGGAAACATGGAAGACAGGGACTAATTTCAAAGACCTGCTCCTGGCACAAAAAGAAATTACCGACGTCCTGTCTCAGAAAGAACTGGACGAACTGTTCGATCTGGACATCCAGTTGAGAAATGTCGACAAAATTTTTAGTCGCGCTGGCATTGAGCCTTCAGCGACACCAGGGAAATAGGCAACATCGATTCGATGTTTGATTACCATGCATTCTAACGCACACCATCCACGGGTTATTTCATAATCAAACAATGGAGAAGTGATTTGAAAAAGAAAAAAAAGCTCTACGAGGGCAAGACAAAAAAATTGTATGCGATTGAGGAACAGGAGCAATTAATCCAGGAATTCAAGGATGATATTTCATCCTCGGATGGTAACATTACGGGTACGATTAAAGGCAAGGGCGCAACCAACAAACAGATATCGGCAACTCTGTTTGAGTATCTCGAAGGCTTTAACATTCAAACACACTTCGTCAAAGACCTGGGGCCGCGAGAGATGCTCATTCGACGTCTGGAAATGATTCCCGTGGAATTATTAATGAGAAATATCGCCATTGGTTCGTTCAGCGAACGGTTCGGGCTGGTACAGGGAGAAGAATTGAAATGCCCGATCATGGAATTTTATCTGAAGGACCCGGCGCACCAGCATCCGATGATCAACCAATCACACATGATTGCATTTAAAATGGCCACAGCCGACGAAGTGAAAATGATAGAGCGAATGGCATCCAAAATCAATGCGATTTTGAAGTCCTATTTTATGCGTCGCAATATCAAACTGATTGACTTCAAGCTTGAATTCGGCCGGTATAATAATAAAATCCTGTTGGGTGATGAAATCACGCCAGACACATGCACGCTCTGGGACGTCCACACGCAGACCAGGATCGAAACCGATGTCACGCGCACGGATTCCGGCACTGCGGAGAAAGCATACGATCAGCTCAAAAATCGATTGATATCCTAATTCACGATTGTAACTTCATTTTACACCAGGCTGCGAAGCAGCGGACTGCAGGAGATCATGTGTGACCCTCTCAGCGCCGCCGTTTTTTTGAAACGCAAATGAAAACACCGAGAAGGAAAATTGGCTAAAGGAAGCGTAAAAACAATTGCCCCCTTTATTATTGTGTCGCTAATGCTCAGCTTCGGGCTGCTGATCAACAGCGGCGTACTTCTTATCATCCTGATATTGGTGAGTTGGGCGCTCTCGCTTTTTGTGGTCTATTTTTTCCGCGACCCCAATCGCAGACTGCCGACCGGCGACAAAAGCATCATTTCCCCGGCTGATGGAAAAATAATCCTCATCGAGACGGAACAGAGTCATCCATTCTTCACTGGCAGCGTTATCAAGCTCAGTATCTTCATGTCTGTGTTTGATGTTCACGTCAATCGTTACCCAATCTCCGGCAAGATAATCCACTTCAATTATTCCGAGGGAAAATTTCTGCCAGCGTACCAGGACGTCGCCTCTTTTGAGAACGAGCAGACGACCATTGTCATCGAAGGCGACGCATTGAAAATACTGTTCAAACAAATCGCCGGCATCATTGCCCGGCGCATTGTCTGCCACGCCCGGGAAGGCGCCCGCGTAGAGATGGGCGAGCGATGTGGAATGATCAAATTCGGCTCGCGGGTCGATATGGTCATGCCGGCCTCGGTCAATCTAAACGTTAAATTGAATGATACAGTAAGAGCAGGACATACCATTATAGGGACATACTGATTTCAATGAAAAACAAGCGACAGGTTATTCCGAATCTATTCACAACACTCAATATCTTCTGGGGATTTCTGGCAATCATCAGCACCATGGAAGGCAAAATCATCACTGCCTGTTGGCTGATTGCCCTGTCCGCCATCTGCGATGCGCTGGATGGACAACTGGCGCGGTTGACCAAGAGCAGCAGCGATTTTGGTATCGAGTTCGATTCGCTGGCGGATATCGTGTCTTTTGGCGTGGCCCCATCAATCGTTTTTTACAAAGCTTATTTCTTCAAACTGGGGATACTGGGCATCATCCTCAGTTTTCTGCCACTGGTGTTCGGAGGAATTCGGTTGGCGCGATTCAACGTCATCTTTGGTGGAAAAGAAAAGACCAAATTTGTCGGTCTGCCAATTCCCTACATGGCCATGACGCTTTCATCGTTCATTATTTTTAATTATCATTTCTGGGGCGAGCTATATCTCTCCCGGATCATCATCCCGCAATTGCTGCTGGTCTGTCTATTGATGATCAGCACCGTGGAATATTACACCGCGCCCAAAGCGACGTTTCGCCACAGCACCAAAAATTCCATTGGTATTATCCTGCTGATGATAACCGCCGTAATTTTAGCGCTTTTCCCCCATGAGACATTCTACCCCATCAATGTCATTTACATCGTTTGGGGCATTATCCGGTTTGTGTATCGTCTGACGAGAGGGAACGACCACGAGAAGACCATTGAAATCATCGCCCCTTAAAAAAAGTATTTGAATTTGTCCATTTATTTATTTATATTGACCTGTCATTGGGCCGTTCTTTGTGAGCCAGTGAAACATCTGTTAAAATGGGGGACATGGCCTCGCAGGTTACCTATTCACGCAAATCATGCGTCACGAAGAGCGGCGCCAGTTCTGTTCAATGTCTTAAAAATCAGATGAACCGAACCACCTAAGCCAAACGAATTAATTACATGCGAAAAAAATCATTAGCCCTTCTTATCCTGACTCTCTTGTTAGGCGCAATTCTTGGGTCTGCGATGGGAGAACTGATTGCTCTGCTTCTTCCGACCGGCGTTGTAAAACAATTTTTTCTCCGCTCTGCGACCATTGGATTCAACCCGTTTACGCTGAACCTCGGACTTCTGGAATTCACATTGGGATTCAAATTTATTCTCAATGTCATCGGAATCATTGGTATCGCTATCGCCATCTATTTGCTCCGATGGTACTACGAGAATCGGCTCTGATAATCAGCGCTGCGATTTTTTTAACCGATGGTGGAGACATTTTTCTCCTGTACTGGTGCACAACAAACGGTCGTTTAGTTTACAGTGGACGACAGGAAATTTTTTTATTTTTAAGGAGCACATAGACTATGTTTGGATCGATTGGAACACCAGAGCTTATCATCATTATGTTTGTCATTCTACTGTTATTTGGTTCGAAACGTCTTCCTGAACTGGCAAAGGGTATCGGCAAAGGTATCCGCCAGTTTAAAAAAGCGATGGAGGATGTCAAGGATGAAATCGATATCAATGACAAAAACACCAATTTGAAAGGGTAATTGGTGGCTCGTAATTTCCCGAAATAAATTTTCGATCTACTTTTACCGGAGGAAAAAATGTTTAATCTTGGCGTGACCGAACTGCTCATCATTTTGTTCCTTATCCTGCTTCTTTTCGGTGCTAAAAAATTGCCCGACCTGGCAAGCGGATTGGGAAAAGGCCTGCGGGAGTTCAAAAAAGCCACGCAAGGCGTTGATGAAGATGAGAAAAAAGAGCTTGAAAAAGGCAAAAAAGAAGGGGAAGGCAAATAGGAGTTATCCTTTGAATCACGCAAAATGCACGTTCACCGCGACTCCAAATTTCCAACCGAATACCCCTTATCTTAACCGTGTCGAACATTATTTGAATCGAATAAATGAAGGCAGAGATTTGAATGCCTTCATTTCTATTTTTGGGCAGGAGGCAAAAGACAAAGCGAGGGAACTTGACCATCGTAACGCTGTCTCCGATGCCAGTTTACCTGTCGGCATGGTCATCGCTGTTAAGGACAATATCCATATCGCCGGGCACAGGACAACCTGCGGTTCAAAAATGCTCGCTCATTTCGTGTCCCCTTACTATGCAACAGTCATCGAAAAGTTAGACGCTGCCGGCGCCATTTTCATTGGCAAGACGAATATGGATGAATTTGCCATGGGCTCGTCCAACGAGACATCCTGTTTCGGCCCGGTGAAAAATCCCCACGACGTGACCCGCGTGCCGGGTGGTTCCTCCGGTGGATCCGCTGCGGCCGTGGCTGCCGGAATGGCCCGCGCGGCGCTCGGCTCCGATACCGGCGGCTCGGTGCGGCAGCCGGCTGCCCTGTGCGGCGTGGTCGGGCTCAAACCCACTTATGGCCGAATCTCCCGGTACGGGCTCGTTGCCTTTGCGTCATCGCTGGATCAGATCGGCGTCATCACCCAAACCATTGCTGACAACGCCATGATCCTGCAAACCATTGCCGGCCATGATCCGCGCGACGCCACGTCCGCTGATGCGCCGGTTCCCGATTATCCGGAGCAATGCCGGGTTCAGGCCGAAGGGATGACCATCGGCATTCCGGTCGAATTCTTCGGGCCAGGCATCCAGGCCGATGTCCGAGTGTGCGTCCAACGTTGTGCGGCAAAACTGCATGATTTCGGTTTACGACCGATGGAAATTTCTCTCCCCCAATCATGCCATGCCATCGCGACATACTATATCATTGCCACAGCCGAAGCGTCTTCCAATCTGGCGCGGTTCGATGGCGCTCGATTTGGCCATCGTTCCCGGGACGCCCGCACGCTCGATGATATGTATGTGCGTTCGAGAACTGAGGGTTTCGGCGATGAAGTGAAGCGGAGAATTATGCTGGGAACCTTTGTCCTGTCCTCGGGCTATTACGAGGCCTACTATCGCCGGGCGCAGAATGCAAGAACGCTCATCAAACGCGACTTCGATGCAGCGTTCCGGCGCTGCGATTGCATTCTGACGCCAACCTCGCCAAGCACAGCATTTCAGCTCGGCGAGAAAATGAACGATCCCCTTGCCATGTATCTATCGGATATTTTCACAGTGTCGGCCAATTTGGCCGGCATTCCGGCATTATCGCTTCCCTGTGGCTTCGATTCAAACGGCCTCCCCATCGGGGTGCAGCTCATGGCCCCGCCGTTCGGCGAATCAACACTCTATCGAATCGGGCAGATCATCGAACAAATTTGTCAATCATGAAAACAACGCCACTGACATACGAGCCGGTGATCGGCCTGGAAATTCACGCGCAACTGGAGACAGCGTCAAAATTGTTCTGCGGGTGCAGCACAGATTTTGGGAATCCGCCGAACAGCCAGACCTGTCCCGTCTGCCTGGGTCTGCCTGGCGTGTTGCCGGTGCTGAACCGAAATTCTTACAGCCTTGCAATGAAAATGGGTCTGGCGACGCATTGCCGGTTCAATCAGGAATCACGATTTGCCCGCAAGAACTATTTCTACCCGGATCTGCCCAAGGGTTATCAGATCACCCAATTTGAAGAGCCGCTCTGCTGCGAAGGATTCATCACCATCGAATCCAGTGGCGAATCGAAAAAAATTGGCATCATCCGGATTCATCTTGAAGAGGATGCCGGGAAATCCATTCACGTCAGGGATGAGAAAGAGACCCTGGTTGATTTGAATCGCTGCGGCCTGCCGCTCATCGAAATCGTCACTGCGCCGGACATCCGCTCCGGCCACGAGGCATCCCAGACCCTCCGCGAGTTGCGGCGATTGCTGCAATACCTGGAAATTTGTAACGGCAACATGGAACTGGGCAATCTCCGCTGCGATGCCAATATCTCAGTCCGGCCGGTTGGAGACGTTGGGTTTGGCGTTAGTACTGAGATTAAAAATCTCAATTCGTTTCGCGCAATTGAGAAAGCGCTGGACTATGAATTTCACCGGCAGGCAAACCTCCTCCGCGTCGGCCAGACGATTGCACACGCCACTCTGTTATGGGATGAAAAAAAAGCCGCGACACAGCCCATGCGCGCCAAAGAGGACGCCAGCGAGTACCGTTACTTTCCTGAACCGGACCTGGTCCCCATCGTCGTTGATTTTTCCCATCTTGATAAAATGAAATCCAGTCTGCCCGAATTGCCAGCAGAGAAACGCCACAGGTTCAGGCAGCAATACAAACTCTCCGCCAGCGATGCTTCAACCCTCACTGAGTCGAGATTCATAGCGGATTATTTCGAACATCTCGCTTCGCTGCTCGGAGACGCCAAATTGGCGAGCGTATGGATTTTGACCGAAGTCCTGCGAACTGTGAAAAAGGATGCTCAGAGCGATCACATTACTGTTCCCGCGGACAGGCTGGCGCGCCTTCTTCTTCTGTTAAAAACAAAGCGCATCACCCGGAGCAGCGCCAGAGAAATCTACGCCAATATGCTGGAATCCGGCAGCGAACCGGAAGCGTTCATCCGGGACACGCCTCGCGCGCGAATCATGGATGAAACGACTCTCAGCGCCGCCATTGATGCGATGCTTTCCCAATTTCCCGCCGAGGTGGCGCGATTTCGCCACGGCGAGTTGAAACTGTTCGACTATTTCTTCGGACAGGTCAAGAAGGCGACGCACAACAAAGCAAATCCCCGGCAAATACAGGAGCTATTAGCATCGAAGCTCGCCGGCAAATGACCGCCGAGAGCCTGTCGGGGTGTATCCCTCCCTAGAAAAAGCGCAGGCCACGAGCGATTTCTTCGTATCCGAGAGACGTTTGCGAGGCTGTCACCGAGATGCCATCAGGCTGAGGCCATGTCCGTTCACTCGCTCCCGATGGACCTCTATTATTCCGGTTTGATTATCTCAACCATTTTTATAAATTTTTCCACGCCAAGAAAAATCTTGACTTTTAATACTTTTTCATTTAAATTGAATTTCATTTTAACAAAATGGCGAAAATCTTTCTCCGTATTTTACGGTTAAATCCTGTATAGAATGGCAATTGGGAATCAGGAAGCGGTATCCCAGCCGGGGTTGTTGAAGGGGAGAATTGCAACAAGGTCACACATTCCACCCGCTTTTCACAAGCGATTTATGCATAATTCAATTCGTAATTCTGGGATCACTGGTTATCGGTGCGGACGTGTATAAATTAGCTTTCTTCCAAAATGGAGAATACTATGAAACCAAAAGAAATAAAGAAACTGATTGAGTTGGTACAGGACAGCAACATACACCAGCTTGAAGTGAGCCGTTGGGGTCGAAAAGTCAAGATCATGAAGATGCCTGGCAACTCAGGCGCTAATTCATCTTCGATGGAGATGATCACAGTTGCTGCGCCTCAACCAATCTCTCAACCGGTTCCCTCCCCGGCAATTCCCGCTCCCACCCCAGCAGAGCCAAAACCCGCAGCCGTTTCAGCGCCGTCCAATGTGGTTGAAATCAAATCCCCCATGGTAGGGACATTCTATCGCTCGCCGGCGCCGGATGCTGATCCCTACGTCCAGATCGGCGACATTGTAACTCCCGGTCAGGTACTGTGCATCATTGAAGCCATGAAGCTGATGAACGAAATTGAATCTGAGGAAAAGGGCAGAATCACAGAAATACTCGTTGATAACGCGCAACCGGTGGAGTACAACCAGGCCCTCTTTAAAATCGAAAAACTGTAAATGAACTCAGAAACGCGGAGATAATCTGGTTTGTTCAAAAAAATTTTAATTGCCAATCGCGGCGAAATTGCCCTGCGAATAATTCGAGCCTGCAAAGAACTGGGGGTTGCAACAGTCGCGGTCTATTCTGAAGCGGACGCGGAATCACTCCATGTTCGCTTCGCAGACGAGGTTGTAAAAATTGGACCCGGTCCAAGCGCGCAAAGCTATTTAAATATCCCACAAATTATCAGTGCGGCCGAAATTACCAATGCCGAGGCCATTCACCCGGGCTATGGATTTTTAGCTGAAAATCCTCAGTTTGCCGAAATATGCGAATCTTGTAAAATAAAATTTATCGGCCCATCTTCTGAAATGATTGCCAATCTCGGTGACAAAGCGTTTGCCAAAGAAAAAATGAAGCAAGCGGGCGTACCGACAATTCCCGGGAGTCCGGGTATAATCAAAGACGTTCAGGAAGCCGAAATAATCGCCGAGAAACTTGGCTACCCGGTCATTTTGAAAGCAACAGCCGGTGGTGGCGGACGCGGTATGCGAATCGTCAGGGATAAAGACGGTCTGGTCAATGCATTTAACACGGCGCGCGCGGAAGCCGAAGCAGCCTTCAACAATCCTGATCTTTATATGGAAAAATATTTCGAGCAGCCGCGCCATATCGAAGTTCAGATTCTCGGCGATATGTATGGCAATGTCGTTGCGCTGGGCGAACGCGAATGTTCCATTCAGCGGAAGCATCAGAAACTCATTGAAGAATCCCCTTCTCCGGCAGTTAACGAGCGAATCAGAAAAAAACTCATTGACGCTGCCATCCGGGGGGCGAAAAGCGCCAACTACGAAAGCGCCGGCACCATCGAATTTCTGCTGGATGAAGATGGCAAATTTTACTTCATGGAAATGAATACTCGAATTCAGGTGGAGCACCCGGTCACTGAGGTCGTTTTTAGCATGGACCTGGTGAAGATGCAAATCCGATTGGCGGCCGGCGACGAACTGGATTCCCTCATCAAAGGGTACAAATTACGCGGGCATGCCATCGAATGCCGAATCAACGCCGAAGATCCGGAAAAGGATTTTCGACCTTCGCCGGGAAAAATCGAAAATTTTCACATACCAGGTGGGCCGGGCGTCAGAGTGGACACCCACGCCTACGATCAATATGTCATTCCACCATACTATGATTCATTGATCGCCAAAGTCATCACCTTCGGCATGAACCGTCAGGAAGCCATCATCAGGATGCAACGTGCGCTTGAAGAATTCGTCATTGAAGGGATTAAAACAACCATCCCATTTCACAAAAAAGTATTCCGGGATAAAGATTTTATCGAAGGAAATTTTAATACCAAGTATCTTGAGAATAAAATTAACATTCTATAAATCACATATTAAACCAGGAGACACGCAAAATGGAAATCCCGAAAGATTTACTCTATACTGAAGAACACGAATGGGTTCTTGTCGAAGGTGGCGTTGCCACCATTGGTATTACTGATTATGCACAGGGCGAACTTGGAGACATCGTGTTCGTCGAATTGCCCAATGCCGGCGACCCGGCGAAACAGATGGAGCCCTTTGGCACCATCGAAGCGGTGAAAGCAGTATCCGATTTATTTTCTCCTGTCAGCGGCGAAATTACCGAGGTGAATGAGCTGTTGCAGGACAGACCTGAATTGATTAACCAGGATCCGTATGACAAAGGATGGATGATAAAAGTGAAATTATCCGATCCATCGGAACTGAATTCATTGCTCAAAGCGAACGAATATGAGAATCAAATTAGCTAAACATGCAGAATAAAAATTTGAATGATTGTTGGGTGGAGTGAAACATGCCATATATTCCGAATACCGACGCAGATCGAAGAGCGATGCTTGAGAGGATTGGTGTCAAAAATTTTGAGGAATTAATTGCCAACATTCCGGACGACCTTCGATTTAAAGGGGATTTCAACCTTCCTGAACCGCTCTCCGAAATGGAAATATTCCGTGAAATGAATCAAATTGGGCGTTGCAACCAGACTGCGACCGATGCCGTCAGCTTTTTAGGCGGTGGCGCCTACGACCATTTCATCCCGGCTGCAGTGGGCCATATCATTTCCCGTCCTGAATTTTACACAGCCTATACCCCATACCAGCCGGAAGTAAGCCAGGGAACGCTTCAGGCAATTTATGAATATCAGTCAATGATTGCCGAGCTGATGGAGATGGAAGTCGCCAATGCGTCCATGTACGACGGAGGTTCCGCCCTGGCTGAAGCTGCTATGATGGCGTTAGCCGAAACCCGAAAGAAAAAAATTCTTTTGTCCCGGACTGTACATCCCTACTATCGACACATTATTAAAACCTATTGTCACGGTCTTGGCGCGGATATTCAGCTCGTTGAAATGGACAATGGCATCACGAGCCTGGCGGATTTGAAGGCGAAGGCCGACAGGGACACTGCGGCCATTATCATCGAGCATCCGAATTTCCTCGGTTATCTGGAGCAGGTATTCGAAATAGATGCCATCGCCAAAGAAATCGACGCCATGTTCATCACTTCCAACGATCCCATTTCATTAGGAGCATTGGAACCGCCCGGCCGTTACGGCGTGGATGTCGCCACCGGAGAAGGGCAATGCCTGGGCAACAGCCTTAATTTCGGCGGACCCTACCTCGGCGTCTTTGCAGCGAAGGAAAAATATATCCGACGCATGCCGGGAAGAATCGTTGGCGCTACTGAGGATAAGCAGGGTCGGTCCGGCTTCGTACTGACATTTCAAACGCGCGAGCAACACATTCGCCGCGAAAAAGCGACATCCAATATCTGCACCAATCAGGCGCTAAACGCCCTGGCTGCGACTGTGTATCTCGCACTGATGGGGAAACAGGGTATACAGGAAGTTGCCTCGCTGTGTTTGCAGAATAGCCACTATTTAGCAGAACAGATTCAACAATTGGATAACTACAAGCTTGCTTTCACCGCGCCTTTTTTCAAAGAATTTGTGGTGAAAACTCCCATTGCCCCGGATAAAGTCATCAATAAGCTCGTCGACTACAACATCTTCGCCGGAATCGATCTGACCCGTTTTGACATGGGAATACAGGACGGTCTGTTGATCGCCGTGACCGAGAAACGGACGAAAGATGAAATGGATCTTTTCGTCGACGCTTTGTCAAAAATTAAAAAATAATTTTCCAGGGTGGCCAGAAAACTTAGGAACTTTTAATGGGGGTAAGAGTTTTATAGGTGTATTTTAAATCTGGCCATTTTTTTTACGCTGGTACAGGTCCGCGCGAAAAGCGCTCCGGTTCAAGAATTTCAAAATGCGATTCGATATACTATATAGAAGGATTGTCAACAATTCATCGTTTTATCATTTCATATTATGGGGGCTGCCTATCAGGTAAAGTTCGCTAAAGGTTTAGTTGTTTATTGTGTTCATGAGATATGAGGCTATACTTAAATATATTCGTTATCATTTTAAAGATAATATCTCATCACCTTTTTCTGAATTTTCCTGTCAATAGGTTAAATTCCGAATGCGTGAGGTGAACCTTCATTAATTGAAAGGGCCAGCCTTTTCCATTCGGTTTTTTTTTCTATCAATAAAAAATTCTGGAGGACCATCTGAAATGAAGAAATTAGTTCTTGGTGTTTCCCTGCTTTTGATCATCGTCTTTGCCGCACACCAGGCTTTTGCAGTCAGTGAAGCAGCCGTATTATTTCTCATGATCTCCCCCGGCGCGCGAGCTGCCGGTATGGGGGAAGCTTTTGCCGCTGTAGCTGACGACGCTTCCGCAGTTTTCTGGAACCCGGCCGGGCTGGCCTATCAGTATGGTCGGCAAATCACTTTCATGCACGTGAACTGGTTGCAGGGATTGACGAGCGATTTATTTTACGAATTCTTTGCTTATCGCATGAGCATCGAAGGTGTAGGTACCATTGGCTTTCACGTTATTTTCCTCGACCTGGGAGAACAACAGGGCATGGATGAACAAGGTAACCCCACTGAAAAATTCAATAGTAACGAATACGCCCTTGCCGCCAGCTATGGCGCGACGGTGACCGACAATCTTGCCATGGGCGTCACGCTTCGTTTCATCCGAAGCAACCTCTCCAAGACCGGCGCCGGCGCAGAACAGGGCAGCGGTCAGGCAAGCGCCTTCGCGTTCGATATCGGTACCCTGTACACATTCCCATTCTTCAATGATCGTCTGAATTGGGGATTGAATATTTCCAATATGGGTCCCAAAATTGCCTACATCGACGCAGCCCAGGCAGATCCGCTTCCGACCAACCTGAAAACGGGTTTCGCTTTTAAACTCATCAATCAGCAATTCAATAAACTCACTCTGGCCGCGGACATCAATAAGCTGTTGGTGACGCCCCACGGCGAAGAGCCGGCAGATCCATTTTACAAAGCTATCATCACGTCCTGGTACGATGAACCGGTGCAGCGCGAATTGGATAAAATCACGCGCGCCGTCGGCATGGAATACTGGTACAGCGATTTGATTGCCCTCCGCGCCGGGTATTATTACGACAAAGAAGGCAAGGTGGATTACTACAGCTTCGGGGCAGGATTGAAATACTCGTTGTATAGTTTTGACTTTGGCTACGTCTCCGCCGAAGAAGGTCATCCTTTGGCTAACACGATGCGTTTCTCCCTGACGCTTGGTTTTTAACGCATCGCCCGGAACCGGGCACGAGACAGAATTTTCAATGTGGTCATGACATAAATTCCGCAAGCCATCCTTACGCTTGCGGATTTTTCTAATAACGCAAATCGGATAAGTAAAGTCGAACAATGGGTTTAAAAAATATTGTCGTGGTGGGTGTGACATGCCTGATGGCTGTCAATTTTGGCATAACAAAAGAGAATATCAAGCCTCCAACCTATCAAAAAAGTAGCGCGTCCACCCGGTATTTAAAATTGGTGGACATGACGGCGACGGATAGAACGAACGGGCTTGCCAAACCAGGGACAACGTCGCTCCGATCTCTGGTTCCGGACACGCTGCGAATTATGGGAATACGCGTGCAATTCCAGCGGGACAGCGACCGCAATACATCCGGAGATGGTTGGTTCGAATTATCGGCAACGGACAGCGTGATGATCAATCCCCCGCCCCACGATTTTGAATACTTCACCAACCAGCTTCGCGCTCTGAAACATTATTTCGAAAGCGTCTCTTCCGGCAAGCTGATCCTGGAGGTGCTGGATAAATCGGGCAAAGGCGCCGTGTATCCGCAGCAGGCGGACAGCGTCTGGACTCTGCCTCATCCCATGGCCTATTACAATCCGAACACCACCGACGAGGCGCTGGACAACGGTCTCGCCGAATTATTCAGAGACGCTATCATGGCCGCCGATTCGGACAGCGATATTGATTTCTCCCAATTCGACGTCTTCATCATTTTTCATGCCGGCGTGGGCTGGGAATTCACCCAGGATTTCGATACAACGCCGAGCGATATTCCATCCGTTTTCCTCAACCTCAACGATCTGAAAAAAAATCTGGGACAGGGGTCGGAATCCTATCAGGGCATCCCGGTGAACGGCGGCGCTCATTTCATTCAAGAGGGAATCATTCTGCCTGAAACCGAAAATCAGGGCGGATACACCATTTTTGGCATGCTGGGTACCGCAGCTATCATGATGGGGCATCAGTTGGGTCTGCCCAATTTATTCGATACCGACACCGGCCATCCCGGCATTGGTCGCTTTGGATTGATGGATCAGGGTTCGGGCAGTTTCCTGGGGTTGATTCCGGTGCAGCCCTGCGCCTGGAGCAAAGTCTTTTTAGGCTGGGAACAGCCTATTGAGGTGACTGTCGGGACGAAACTGCCTGTCGCAGCGAGTCTCGCACGCAATCCCAACAAGATTTATAAAATTCCCATCAATGCCAAAGAGTATTTCCTGATCGAAAATCGGCAACGCGTCGTTTTGAAATCGCGCGATGTGGCAATTGGTAGAGACGTGAACGGTGTGCAGGTGGAGTTCACCAATGACGGTGAAATCAATTTGCCCATCGGCACGCAGCGGTTGGACGTCATCACCTCCATCGACGAATATGATTTTGGCATGCCTTCGTACGACACCGGCACTTCGTACCTGCATTCAGGCATTCTGATCTGGCACATTGACGAAAATATCATCGAGCAGCGGTTCGAAGAGAACCGGGTCAACGCGGACATGTATCACCGCGGCGTGGGTCTGGTCGAAGCGGACGGGGCCCAGGACATGGGCCATTTCTATAATTTTTTCGGCATCACCGGGTATGAATCAGGCGGCGTGTTCGACATGTGGTGGGATCAAAACAGCGATCATTTTTTTGCGAATTCATCCGAGGTCGTCGCTTTCACACCCACGACCATGCCCAACAGTAATGCCTATTCCGGCGCTCCGTCGGGAATTTATATGACTGATTTCAGCGAGATCGATTCGATCATGTATTTCACGCTGAAAACGACTAACTCCCAGTCAGGATTTCCAGCATTCGCAGGGCCGAACTCCGGCGCCAGCAGCCCGGTCACCGGCGACGTCGATGGCGATGGCGTCAATGACATCATCGCGGCGCGGACCGATGGAAAAATCCTCGCCTGGAAATTCAACGGCGACAGGCTAATTCAGAATACCGATGAGACCTATCGAGTCAGTCCGTTAGGCGATACAACGTATGTGTCGTTAGCTGTTTTTGCTGAAGCGGATAGCGGGCATTTCATGTTTGCACCCTCATTGGCCGACCTGAATAACGACGGCGCGCTCGAAGTCGTGGCCGGCGCGGATAATGGCTTGCTTTTCGGATGGCACGGCGTCGACAGGACTGGCGATGGACGAGCGGATACCTCCTTTATTTTCGACTGCGGCGCGCCCATTACCACCGTGCCTGTGATCAGCGATTTGTCAGGATTGGGCGATGATCAGGAAATTCTCGTCGGGCTGGAGAGCGGAGAGTTGTGTTATTTTCACATCCAGGCTTCAGGGACTCTGGACTGGAAGAAAAAGATTACCGAATCTTCCATTCAGGCAATATCGATTGTTCCGCTGGTTGACCGCAACGCACTGGTGGTGACTACTGCAGCCGATGAGGTCATTTTGTTGAATGCGAACGGGGATATCGTGTGGAATCGGGTCATCCCCGAATTGACAATGCTGAATCACCCGGCTGCATTCGATTTGAATAACGATGGTAATTTTGAAATTGCACTTTCCACCGGAGATGGCGCACTCTGCGTGCTGGACAATGCTGGCGTCACTCAGGTTTCTTTCAGCGTGCCGGGCGAGTATCCTCTCTCCAATCCCGTTATTGGCGATGTCGACAACAACGGCGCGCCGGATATTGTGGTCTCCGGCGGTGGTCGGCTCTTTGCATATCATTTTAATGGAACGCTTTTAACTGGTTTTCCCGTTCTCATCGAACGAGGTTACGAACAGACCGAGTCCACGGAACCGATCCTGGCCGATCTGGAAGGCGACGGCACTCTCGAAATTTTGTGCGGCGCTAAATCCGGCGTTCTGCCGGCCTACGACGCTGTTGGACAGAAAGTCCGCGATTTCCCGTTATCGGTTTCAGGCGAAATTGTCGCCAGCCCGGGAATTTTTGGCTTCACTGAATCGGGCAAATTCCAGGTGGTCGCGCGCACCGCAGATGATTACTGTTACGTCTGGCAACTACCCTATGATTATAAGGAAAGCCAGATTCACTGGGGCGGATATTTGAATAATCCGCGACACACAAGCCTGTTTCAGAAAAACCTGACTCCTGTGATCAAGCAGTCCGAGCTTCTTCCTGAAAAACTGGTGTACAATTATCCCAATCCGACCGAAGGGAATTCGACGACCATCCGTTACTATCTCCGCGAGGCAACCGAAGTCTCCATTCGAATTTATGACCTGAGCGGCGAACTGGTCACGGAGTTGACAGGAACCAGTTATCCCAATGTTGAAAACGAAGTGGTCTGGGATATCACCAATGTACAGAGCGGGGTGTATTTAGCCCGCGTTGCGGCTGAAAGCGCCAGCGAGTCCAGCGCCGTCATCATAAAAATTGCTGTGGTGAAATAGGCTGAGACCGCTTTCTCGCTTCGCCGGCGCGTTCGACATTTTGCGTCGCGTGCGTTTTGCGTTACCGTTAAAAAAAAATTGTTCCAGTTGCTTCGAAATCAGATTTAATTTTATTTTGAAAAGAAGGTGATGAAGGGTGAAATATTTTAGTACTGCGACAATGGCTTTGATGATAATAGCCGCCCTGAGTTTTGGCGCGCTGGCTCAGCCGGCTACCTACAATCATCCGGAGTTGGATTGGCTTACCATCGACACCAAACACTTTCAGGTTCACTATCACAAAGGCGCAGAGCGTACGGCTGGCATCGTCGCCAAGATTGCTGAAGAAATTTACTGGCCGGTCACATCCCTTTACCTGTATGAACCGGATGGCAAAGTTCATTTCATCATTCGCGACCATGATGATTATTCCAACGGCGGCGCGTATTATTATGACAACAAAGTTGAGATATGGGCGTCGCCCATGGACTTTGTGCTTCGGGGGAACCATAACTGGTTGCGCAATGTTGTCACCCACGAATTCGTGCACATGATTTCATTGGGCGCGTCGCGCAAAATTACGCGCACGATTCCGGCGTTCTATTTTCAATACATGGACTATGAGCCGGAGAAGAATCCCTACGTGCTGTATGGATTCCCTCATAAAATTGCCTCCTATCCTCTGGCCATGACCACAGTACCCAACTGGCTGGCCGAGGGGGTTGCCCAGTACCAACTCCCTAAGCTGGATTATGATAATTGGGATTCGCATCGCGATATGATTCTACGGATGTCCGTGCTGGAAAATACGATGCTCAGTTTTAAGGAAATGGGCGTATTCGGCAAAAACAGTCTGGATAACGAAAAGGTCTACAACCACGGTTTTTCACTTGTTCAATACATGGCTGAAAATTACGGGCTGGAAACGCTGCGCCGCGTTTTCCGCGAAATGCGGAAACCGCTCCGGTTCACTGCGAATGGCGCGCTGAAAAGCACCATCGGGAAGAACGAACAGCAGCTCTACGATGAATGGAAGAGCTATTTGCTGGACATGTATACTTTCCGCACGCGGGCTATCAAGGAACACCAAATCGCCGGCAAAATAATCGTCCGCCAGGGCAGCGCCAACCTGTATCCAACCTGGTCGCCTGATGGAAAAAAGTTTGCTTTCGTTTCCAATCGGGGGAATGATTATCTGTCTCAGTCATCGCTTTATATTTTCAATTCCTTTTCCGGCGAAACAAAGAAAATTTCAATTTCTGGCGCTGTCAGCTCGTCCGTCAGTTGGAGCAACAATGGGGAAAAACTCGTCTACTCCCGGCGCTCCCGGCCGACGAAAAACGGGTCCCACTTCTACGATATTTACACCTACGATCTGAAGCAACACGTCGAGCGACAGATCACGCGCAACTTCCGGGCGCAAACTCCGGACTGGTCGCCCGATGGTCAGAAGATGGCCTTTGTCACCATGAAAGACGGCAGCCAGAATCTCGCTGTGCTGGAATTGGATACGAAAAAGCTCACCTATCTCACTCAGTTCAAAAACGGCGAGCAGATATTCCCGCCGCGCTGGGCTCCCAACGGCAAGCTGATTGCCTTCTCGTATTCCAGCGGCAAGGGCAAGAAACTCGCGCTCATCAGCGCGGATGGCAAGCAACTCACTCTTCTGGTGGATGATGGCAAAGACGCACGCGATCCAATTTTCGCGGATAACAGCCAGGATATTTATTTCAGTTGGGATCGGACAGGAGTATTCAATATTTACTCCATCAATATTTCATCCAAAAAGAAGGCGCAGTTGACCAATGTTCTGGGCGGCGCATTCATGCCTTCATTGAGCAAAGACGGTCTGCTGATTTACTCGGAGTATACATCCGATGGATTTAAAATCGCACAGTTGGACAATCCCCGCCCCATCGAATTGAAGAATGCGGAATACTACGCCTATGAAAAGCCAACGCATCTGGCTTCCAGCGACAACCAGGATGTGGTGCTCATCAATCAGGGGATTCAGGACCAGACCATTCACTACGACGATACGGCGGCGCCTGATTTAAAATCCAATCCCTACACCCTGACCTATGGGAAAATTTCATTTCTCCCGCGCGTAATGATCGATTACGGGACGACCAAACTTGGCACCTATTTTTACTCCAGCGACATTCTCGATAAATACGACATCTTCGGCGGGTTTGCGATCAACGGCGACTGGGATTACGACATCTTCGGCATCATCAATTACCGGAAATTCAAGCCCACGATCTTTCTGGAAGTGTACAACAAAGTACTGCATCACTCGGAAATGGAAGATTTTTCGCCCAATGAAATTGACACGATCAGCACCATGTTCAACTTCCGCTACGATCTGACCGAAGTCGACCTAGGCATGGAATTCAAACTCAATGACTCGCAGAGTTTGCGGCCGGCCTTTGTGTTCAATCAGTACCGGGCGCGCTATCAGCCGGATTACACCTACCAGGGTCAGGAAATGCCGGCGATTAAATACACCTACTACATTGGCAAGACGCTTCAATTAGGCTGGAAAATCGGTGAAGTTTACCCGAGCTCAACGTCGGATATCAACCCGGCCGGGGGACGCGTTATCTCCATCAAATACAATCATGAATTCAATCAATTCATCAGCGATTTCAAGCTGACGAAACACGGCACATGGACCGAAGTTTTCGACGACTACAATTATTCAAAGGTGGAACTGGACTGGAAAGAATATATCGGTCTGTTCGCCAATGGAAAACATGCGCTCAATCTCCACGTCCAGGGCGGATGGATCGACCGGCCAACTCATGAATTTTTCAACTTTTTCGCCGGCGGACTTATCGGTCTGCGTGGCTACCCATTTTACAGCATCGAAGGGAGAAAGATGCTCATCGGCACGGCCACCTACCGTTTTCCGTTGCTGAATCATCTGGATACCCGACTCTTTCACCTGTATTTTGACAAGCTATACGCTGGCATTTTCTATGATTACGGCAACGCTTTCAATGAAGATGAGTTGAACTTCGCTGATTTCAAGGGGAACGCCGGCCTCGAACTGAGACTGGACATGTTTTCCTTCTACAATTTTCCGACAAAAATATTTTTCAACGCGGCGTATGGTTTTGATAAGCATACCAAGATTGAAAAATATGACAACACGGTGTTAGAATACGGCCAGGAATGGCGCTATTATTTAGGCGTCAGTTTTGGCTATTTTGATTGACACGTCACTTAAGCGGTTGCACAGCGCTGTTGATTTCCTGACAAAGATTATTATAAACGATGGCTGCGCCCTGATGTGTAACTTGAAATAACCATCACATTTCACGCTATTGATGAGTGGTCATTGAGGTTCATTTATTAACCAAATTTATGGAGAAATTTAGATGAAACAGTCACGCCCAATTACCCTGTTATTCGTCTTGATTTTTATGATGAGCACTGGTTACGCCGGGGAGCCTTCAGATACCAATGGAAACGCATATTCTATTTTAAGTCCATCCAGAAGCACAGAGATGGTTTCGAAATTTGTAAGCCCAATCGCTTCAGCCTGGCAGGACAGCACCAACCTCACCCGCGAACAGCAATTGGCGAAATTGCCGGGCTACAAACTCCCGAAAAAGGCGTTGTTCTTCTCAGCCGTCATTCCCGGCACTGGTGAACTCTACGCGAAATCGTATTGGAAAGCCGCTGCTTTTTTCCTGATTGAAGCGAGCGCCTGGACCTATTACGGCGTCTACACGAAAAAAGGACAGGATAAAGAGAGTGAGTACGAAGACTTTGCCGATGAAAATTGGGATCCTCTGAAATGGAAATCCTGGTATGAAAACGTGCCTGATGAGTATAAGTCAAGTTTCACCCATGCAAGCCACATGGTAGATTTGCTGGACGAAGGGTCGAAGACGCAACAATATTATGAAATGATCGGCAAGTACGCCGAATTTGTCTCTGGCTGGGAAGGCGCGCGCAACGATTTAACGTACGAAGAACTGCTGGAATACCGACGCAATGAATGCCAGATCGCTGACGATTACATGACTATGCGCGCCGAGAGCAATGACCTCTTCGATAAGGCCAAAACCGGCACGACGATTGCCATGCTCAACCATCTTTTCAGCGCCATCGATGCAGCCTGGACGGCCAAAAGACATAACAATTCATTAATCAAAACATCACTACGAATTGAACAAATCTATTATGCGGATCATCTGCAACCTGTGTTATCACTCAAGATGAAATGGTAGTATTCATGAAATTTTCCACATCAATAATCGCTTCAGTCGTGATACTCCTTCTGGGACAACCATCGTTGACTGCGGGAGATGGGTATCAGTCGCTCAAAGCGCCCTCGCCACTGGGCATTGCCCGCGCCGACGTGCTTGACGGTCTTCGCTCCGCGCATGAGTTGAACGCAGCGTCCGCCGCAATGGATGTCACCTTTGGCGATGAAAAACCTGAAAGCGCAGGGTATAAAAATCGCGGCAAAGCCTTTTTGCGATCGTTACTGCTGCCCGGGGCCGGCGAGCATTATCTCGGCCATCACACGCTCGCCAAATCTTTCTTCATCACAGAGATCTCGCTTTGGGTCAGCTTTTTCTCGTTTCGGACCTATGGCAATTGGCTCAGGGATGACGCCATTGCATTTGCAGCGACGCATTCCGGCGCGCAACCTGATGGGAAACCCTCCCAGTTTCTTGTCGACATTGGGAATTATTCCAATGTTGCCGAATATAACGACGCTAAACAACGCATGCGCCAATTCGATAAAGTCTATACCGATGACGATTATTTTTGGGCCTGGGATTCCGACATCAACCGCCATGATTTTGAACAGTTGCGAATTGCCAGTGACCGTTCCTACAATCGGTCTGTCTTCGTTTTGGGCGGCATCTTTGCCAATCATATCATCAGCGCTTTCGATGCAGTCTGGCGGACCCGAAGTTACAACAAAAATATCGATAAAATGAACGCCGGCAATGTGAGTCTCAATGTTCACACCAATTACGACCGCGGAGAAATTTCACTGAATCTGCGAACGATGTTTTAATCGTAAGTTGACACGATGGAATTGCCCATCGAGTTCATGCAGGAAATGACAAGCGAGATGCCCTGATGCAGCTCGCTTTTTTATTTCGGGCATCCTCCATGACCTGAATCTTCCAGGCATCGATTGCATCTAATACAAGTAATTTTAATCATCATGAAAATTAAAATTCAGATGCATTCGGTTTGTTCATAAAAAATCGTTTTGAAAATTTTGGATTATTTTTATATTTGCTTCCATCGCTAATTCGTAACCCGATATATGAACAGGTAGTCGTAGCAGTTAATTGTGAGGTTATAACATGGAAAATGTAGTCATACTCGGTACAGGACCTGCCGGACTGAGCGCTGCAATTTATGCAGCACGAGCGGAATTGTCGCCAATCATCCTGCGCGGCGATCAACCCGGCGGCCAGGTCACAATTACAGATTCACTGGACAATTACCCCGGCTTTGCAGAGGGAGTTTCCGGCTTTGAATTATTTCAGACCATGGAGAAACAGGCTGAACGATTCGGAGCGCGGATCATCAACGACACGGCTGTCTCCGTTGATTTCAAAAGCCTACCGCTGAAAATACAGGGCAGAGAAAAAGTTTATGAGGCCAAAACCGTCATCATCGCCACCGGCTCCGATCCCCGCAAATTGAATGTCCCCGGGGAAAAAGAGTATGTTGGCAGGGGCGTTTCATATTGCGCCACATGTGATGGCTTTTTCTTCAAAGATAAAAAAGTAATCGTGGTTGGCGGCGGCGATAGCGCGGTGGATGAGAGCCTGTTCCTCACGCGATTCGCTTCATCCGTGACCATTGTCCATCGCCGTGAACGACTCCGGGCCAATCCGCATCTTCAGGCGCGCGCCAACGCCAATGAGAAAATGCATTTCATCTGGAATTCGGTCGTTGAAGAGATCATCGGCAAGGAGATGGGCGGCGTGAATAGTGTGCGGTTGAGGGATGTCAATACGGGCGAAGAGCAGATAGTCAAAACCGATGGAGTATTTGTCTTCATCGGCCACATTCCCAATACGCAAATTTTCCAGGGACAGATAAATCTGGACGAATCAAACATCATCATCACCGACAAGCGCCAGCGCACCAATGTTCCGGCTGTGTTTGCTGCCGGCGATGTTCAGGATCCGGTTTACCGACAGGCCATCACCTCTGCCGGGGCTGGCGCCATGGCCGCCATGGAGGCGGAAAAGTATCTCGCTGAAATATCAGGGACTGCCTATCCCGGAAAAATGGAATAAAATTTAAAATGGTCTCCACAACAATGGAGACCATTTTTTTTGGAAGGGGTGAAGTATGAACGCGCCGGAATGGTTCGCATTCCTCATCGGTGATACATTTCATTGAACTTCATCTGAGCAGTCACCACAGCATCCCGCATTATATCTTCAGCTTTGGCCGTCTCTCTCGCTTTCAAATATCCCACCAATTCGCTTTCATTCAATTGACGTGCGGCAAAATCGCATGCCTCCCAACTCAGAATGCTGCGCACAACCCGGTCAATACCCTGGTCTGCGTTATCGTAGGCGCGCGCCTGCATGTCGTGGCCTTTCCAGCGATTGAATCCCGCCCGACGTACGAGGCCGGCGATGGCAATATTCATTCCGTTCACGCGCGCTCCATGATCGATGTCGTATTTTCCGGGGCCGCCCAGAATGATGCCATCATTGTAGCCCTGGCTGTTCAAGTGCATGTGAACCATCGCGCTGTTGTCCAGTTCCTCGACTGTATCGTAAACATGGTCCAGACCGATCATTTCGGAGTGACCAAATTCCTTGTTCACGCCCTTCTTCTGTCGCGACACGCCAAATTCCTGTTCCAGCCGGTACCAAAACAGCAGCGCACTGGCGACCGTGGGAATGAGCATGGCCGGATGGCCCTCATTGGGTTTGGGCTCAAAGCCGATATAAAGCTCGCCGCCCATTTTTGCTTCGAGCGCGCACATTTCGGCCACGCTTTGTTTGAGATTCTGATACATCTGCTGGATTCCGATGGAAGCCAGATCATAACCGAACGAGCCATTCCAAAGAACAAATGTCGGTGACTTTTCCGGCTCAGGGTGCCACGCCCGTCTCAAAGGACCATACGCCAATTCCAGGGTTCGCGTCCCCAACTGCTGCGCCGCCGCTCGTTCCCGAGGATCGATCGATGAAATACCGCCGTAGGCAAAATGGCTGTGCGCCCCGGGAGTGATCATGGCTAAATAGATGCCGCTCTCTTCCATGGCCTCGGCGACGAATTGCGCAGTGGATTCATCCACTTCAGTATTGTAATGCAGTTCAAAACCCAGCTCAATGAAGCCAGGTAATCTGGGAGCGATTTTCTCCCTGACAAGCGCAATGACGCCAACTGCATCGAGTCGGTTGGACTGCCAATCGGGACGAACATCCCCTGGCACGAAGCCCCCTTTTCCGGCATGAAACGTCCAGCGGCAGACACTGTGCGACGATGTTTTTTCAACCATACATTTTTTCCTCACTCATATGACGATTCATTTTTTCTTTCACTTACCAGCCAATGAACAGTCCGGTAAACTTCTGAATAAGGTTCAAAAGCGATATAATATACAGGTATAGAAATTCGGAAACAATATTTTTTTCGGGGCACGCATAAAAAAACGGATGATCCAAAAAATCGGATCACCCGTTTTGCTCTAACCAATAGGAGGATGGTATGTGAGTTTATTTAAAGAAAGGATTTGATCGGCCAATATGCCGATTTCTGTCCTTCAGACGGTCTAACAATTCTTTCATGGGCGTTGCTTCTCGGCCGAGGTCGCTTTTCACCTGGCTTAAAATATTTTTTGGCTTCATCCCTTCCGGCTCAGCATCAGCCTCCGGCAGAACGGCCTCTGGTTTAACATCCTCAACAACCGTGATGTTTTCTTCTGCATCAGCGGCAGGAGCGCTTTTCTTCTTCGGTCGGGGATGCTTCACTTCCATGGCCGGTTCGCCCTCTTTCGGCTCGGAATCATCTTTATGTTTGAGAGGCTCTGTCCGCGCAAAACGCTCGCCAATCTGCACAATGACTTCCCCGCTGATTTCCTGCATCTTGTTTGTCTCGCCCGCTTTCAGCGCCAGCTTGCAGATTCGATTCACCAGGCGAGGGATGCCTTTCTCCGAATATTCATAAATCCGGGTATAGGCATCTTCGGTGAAAATCTGGCGTTTCACACCGGCGCATTCCATTCGGTGTTCGACATATGATTTAACGACGTCGCGCGATTCCATTTTGTTCAGCCGGCAGTACACCCCGATTCGCTGATACAAATTGGCATTGCTGGGGTGTTCCAGATTTTTACCTAATTCCGGCTGTCCCGCCAGCACCATGGTGAATAAATTGCGATCGTCTTCCTGCATATTGGTGAGGAGACGCAGACTCTGCAAATTCATCCGACGGATAACATTTCCTTCATCGATGAAAATGAGCACTCGTTTCCCCTCATCCGCTGTGGTGAATAATATCTTGTTGAACTCTTCCAGCAGTTCATCTTTATTCTTAATCATGCAGGGCTGATTTTTCAATTGGCCAATGATTTCCCGCAGTAACTGTGGAAATGTTAAATCAGGGTTGGTCACAAAGGCGATGCGATATTTGGATTGGTCCAGCGAATCCAATGTCACGCGAAGGCTCATGGTTTTACCCAATCCGACATCTCCGACCACAACTGCCAGACATTCATCCGCTTCTTCGATTGCGAATAAAAGCTCTGCGACAGCGTTTTCAACAGTTGCATGCATGTCAAAATACATGGTGGGGTCTGGCACATTGTTAAATGCATGCTTTGTTAAGCCCCAGTAATTCAAATACATAATCTATTCCTCCAATCTCAAAGCGATCATTCTTTCACCATACACTTTTTTACATAATCCAGCACATCGGATTCCAAAAATCGAATCTGATTTCCGATGCGGAAACACTGGATCGTTCTTTCATGGACATTTTTGTACAACGTGGCGCGACTGATTTTCAGCAAATCGCATACATCTTCCGATGTCAGCGTTTTAAAAGGTATGTGCTGTTTTATATTGAACTGGAAAATGACTTTATTATTGTCGTCGCGGTTCACCTTCACGACAGCCTCTTCCTCCCCATTCTGCATTATTTCACTCAGATGTAAAAGCGTGTTCAATTCCGGCAAGCTATCAATATTCAACGCTATGTCGATGCGACTACTGTCCCTTTCCACTCCCTCTCTAATTTCCACTTCCGATTTTTTCTCCATTGCGCTATCTTCGAATTCATATGCTGTGGCAAGCGTCTCTGACGCTTTTTCGCCTGGATTGTGAGTGCGCTTTGATGCCGAATGCTCAGTTTGCGAATTCTGTTCCTGACGTCGTTTCACGATACTTATTTTATCCATTTTCCACCTCATCTAACAATTTCAAGGATGTGCACAGACTATTTCGCCATCCGTTCGTTCCATATCCGCTCATAATATCTCAAGGAATAATGTCTATTTTTTAATATCGGCGATTCAAATAAATTCTTTATGAATAATGCAGCCTTTTTTTAACTTTTTTCAGTGAAGAAAACGCCCGGAAATTTGAACCAAAAAAAATTGTTGCATCTATAAAATTGATTTACTAAATTGGGTTCACATAATTCGAAATTTCAATAAAATCATTGTGTTCGTTTAATTCAAAGTACTTCCATCCAAATTTGAGGGAGGTTTGCCAATGAGAAAAGCTGTCCTATTAACGTGTATCGTCTTTTTTGCTTTTTCCTTAAATGCGATCGCTCAGGATTTGATGCAGGAAGCCGACGGCTTCTGGGAACAACGCGGCGATAACTTCAATACTACAACGCTGTTGGCGGATAGCACGAACATCAACAAAGCAATTTCAATGTACAAAAAATATCTCTCCGCAGCGACTGGCGCTCAGAAAGAAGAGGCGACCTGGAAGCTGATTCGCGCCTACTATTTCAAAGGTCAATACACCACCAAAGATTCCGAGCTGAGAAAGAAGATTTATGATTTAGGCAAGGATTTAGGAACCCAGGCTCTGATCGAATTCCCGGAATCCGCTGGCATCAACCTGTTCCTGGCCATCGTCTGGGGCGTTTGGGGCGAAGAATACGGAATTATGCAGGCTGCTAAAAATGGCGTGGCTGGCAAAATTAAACTCTACTGCGAGAGTGCAGCAGCGGTCGATTCCACCTTTGACGAAGCCGGCGCTTATCGCGTGCTGGGTCGCGTTTATTTCAAAGCGCCGAAGATATGGCCCATCCTGCGCTGGCCATCCAAAGAGACGGCTGTACAAATACTGGAAAAAGCCCATACCCTGGCGCCGCAAAATCTGATCACGAAACAATTCCTGGCCGAAGCGCTGTATTCCCAAAATAAGTCGGCTCGGGCCATCAGCCTGATGAAAGAAATTCTGGCAGCGACCGAAACCGCCGAGGGAATCGCTGAAGACGCGGACACAAAAAATGAAGCGAAAGCTCTCCTCGCCGAATGGGAGAAAAAATAGATTTTTGATCACTGAAAAAAGAAAGCCCTCGAATACACTCGAGGGCTTTTTCATTTCTACACATCCTGTCGCAACAGCCGTTCATCTTCCCTGATTCACTGGATTTCCAATAGCGCCCATTCTTTCCAGAGACTCCCATCTCGCACTGGAAATTGTACTACCACCGACAACTCCAATCGCGTGATGTCATGCCACCTCTCTCCCTGCTCCTGGTTAATAGCCAGAATCACTTCCCCACCGCGAGACAGTGCATCGCTTCGGTCGGAAGCTGAACGCCAAACTTTTTGGCGATCACTTCAGCAATAGCAATTTTCTGGTCGTGCTGAAGTCAGGGCCGGTCAGTTTGTAGAAGTACAATCCGGAAGTGACCATCCGGCCTTGATTATCGCGTCCGTTCCACTGAATCGTGTAAGCGCCAGCGGGTTTGGTTTCTGCCACCAGGGTGCGAATGAGTTCGCCGCGCACATTGAAGATGGAAACATTGACGCTGGTCGTCATCGGCACATCGAACCGAATGGTTGTCGTCGGGTTGAACGGATTGGGATAATTCTGATGCAAAACAAACTGTTCAGGAAGGACGCCGGCAACCTGTTCGACTTCAGCCGGAATACTCACTCCCTCAATTATCTGCACATCATCGATGAACCAGCCCGGCAGCGGCGGCACCTGGGTGGCGTCTGAAACCATGCGAAACCGGATGCGGACATCATCAAATCCCGCGCCGCAGTAATCACTGAGCGAGAGTGTCTGCTGCTTCCAGTCCGTGACGAAGCCATTGAACGCACTGCCCAAACGAGCCCACGTCGCGCCTCCGTCCGCGCTCACCTCAACATAGCCGTAATCGTGATTGAATTCGAGATAGACCTTTGTCCAGAATTTTAACACGGCGTTATCGGTGTGGGATAGATCAATATCGAACGCGGTTGTAATGGCGACATTCAGATTGTTGGGATAGGGATTCTTACCGGGACTGTTATTAATTGAATAATCGCCGGAGTGGGAATACAGGTCTGCCAGTCCCCAGCCAGACGCGTCGCTCGCCCAGCTATCGAGTCCGTACTCGAAATCTTCAAAACCGAGATTGAACGAGTAGGTTTCCGATTGGCCTTTGTTTTTCAACTGAGATAAATCAGAGGCGGTGAAATAGTAGTACACCGTATCGCCGTAGCTGAATTTCGGCAGATCCCCCAGGAATTGTCCGATGCTTTCTCCGGCGGACAGTTTCACACTGTCGGACACCGATTTTGTCCAATAGTGAACGAACACGCTGGCCGTGTCCAGACCGGAATTATCTGACACAGCGACCATGACGGAGCGCGATTTCTGCCCGTTGATCGTCGAAGGCAACGCGACATGGCTGAACATCGGGGGATTCGGATCCGGCCCGACATAGTAGCTATAGGTTTCTGTTTCGTACGGTGGTGGACTCTGCCAAGCGTAATAGCTGTTGACCAGTTTGAAATAATAATTGATTGTAGAAATACTCCCCGGGCCGGGTATTTCTGCGCTGTAAATTTTGCCCCCCTGTGGCGTCATTGCAACGGTCGTGAACTGCGCATCCTGATCTTTCTTCCAGTGCAGTTCCAGTGCAATCAAATCCTCGGTCACCCGTTGGGGAATGCTCGCTGCGATCGTCACCGGCTGGTTCAAATCTTCTTTATCCGTCGGCGGTTCAAAATCGATGAAATTCAACCAATCGATCGTTCGCTTCATGACGTCAGTTCGCGTTGGAGAATACTCATCGGGAAGAGTGAATTCCCTGGCGTCAATGGCCTCTAGCCCCATGGCCAGATACACCACTTTGTGGTCGCCATCGTATTTGACGCCAAATTTGTGGTGACTGCCTCCCGCATATTCAAATACAGAAGTCGCGCCGGAGTCCGGCTCGATTTCATCGGGATATTGATTATCGATGGGAAGACCCGGCTGATACACATTGAATCGCAACCCATCGCCGATGGGATCGCCGGCAATGCCCAGCACGTCGGTCACAGGACTGACGTCTGCGTGATAGATCGCGTGCAGATATTTTTTATAAAAATCTCGTTGTGCATAGCCGTAGCCACTGGGGTCATTGAAATCCCAGCCGAGATCCTGTCCGCTGATGAAGAGGCTGCCGCCATTATCGAGGAAATTCGAGATCGCCACCTGATCATCCGGGTCCAACGCAGGGAAGGCCCACTCGCACAACCAGATCACAATGGGGAAATTGGCAAGCTGGTCCGGCCCCAGCGGGCCATTGTTCAATCGGTCCCAGACGGCATAATTCATATTCAGATCGTCCAGGATTGTGGTGTACATGGTTTCAGCAGCATAATCGCCGCGGTCATCATCGACGATCAACACCGGGATTTTTCCAATGATCACACGAAATGTGTCCTGATAACCAGCGCCGCCATCCGCCTGCCAGCCAATGTAAATTTCAGACGTTTTACCGCGGGCATTCGCATTCACCATGAAAGAAAAATTTCCCGGGATAGAAATGGTGGTATCGGGCGGCATGTAACCGAACGTGTAGCTGCCATTGGTGATGGTAATATCGGTGTCGTTCGACGTCATAATAAATTCCAGATTTTCCGCCGGACTCACGCTGTAATTTCGGTACGGCGGAATTGTCACAACGACATCCTCTCCACGTTCGAAAATATCATCGTTATCTCCGCCCAATGAATCTGAAAAAACGATATTCCCATTCAGTCGGATTTTGGGCTCGACTTCCGCGGGATCGCTTTCAGTGACAGCGCGATAGCCGTTCACGCGCCCACTGCCAAGCTGGCCTTCATAGCCCGGATTCATTGCATCGATATTGTCCGCGGTCAAAACGATCTGCCGCATCAGTTCCATGGGGCCCCATTCCGGGTGCTGCGATTTGATCAAGCCAGCCAGGCCGGACACGACCGGCGTTGCCGAGGAACTGCCGCTCATGCGAATGGTGCCATTGTCCGGCAACAGACTCAACAGCATCACCCCGGGCGCCGCCACATCCACCGAATTGCCGTAGGCTGTGTAAATCGTTAATTGATCATTGGAGTACACCCATGTCACGGCCAGCACATGGGGATAGCCGGACGGATAATGGGGATAGGAAACCAATTCATTCCCGGCAGAGGCAACGACCAGCGCGCCTCGTGAATAAGCATACTCAACGCCCTCCGTTCGTTCATATTCCGAAGGTGGATAGAATCCGCCAAAGCTGAGATTGAGAATATCAGCGCCATTGTCCACCGCATACTTGATGGCTTCGATGGAATTGAAAATTCCTCGCTCATATTCTTTCGCATCCTTGCCGCACTTGATTGCCATAATTTTACAATTCCAGGCAACGCCGGCGACATGACTTTTATTATTGGTTCTGGCGGAAGCCAATCCCGAAGTGACAGTGCCATGAAAATAGGCATCCAGATCAGTCGGTTGATTGGTGGGATTATTGTCCCATTCGCCAAAATCCCAGCCGCGGATATCATCCGGAAAGCCATTTTCATCGTCGTCGAGGGCGGCCAGCGCGATGTCATCGAAATCATCGTCGCCGCCCGGCGCGCCTGGTGTGGATTCCAGAATTTCGTTCGGTCCCCAGAGCGCGACATCGTCGTTGTCATAGTCCGAGACCATGACATTCACATCGTTCAAATCGATCCCGCCATCGCCATCATCGTCCACGCCGGCCAGGCCGGGATAGCCGTCGCCGTTGGCATCGCCTTCGTGCTCGTCCTCATTGATCCAGATATTTTCGATCAAATCCGGATGCTCCCAATCCGTGCCGCCGTCAATCACGGCAATGATGACATTGCTGTCGCCTTTGACAAATTCCCATGCCTGCGGCATGTAAATTTGCGGCAAGTGCTCCTGTTGACCATAGAGCGGATCGTCTGGAATTTCATCGAGATAATGGCAGGGAATCGGCTCCGCATATTCCACGGCCGGCTCGGCTGCAAACGCGCGTGCAACCTCGAGCGGATCCTTTGTTTTATCAAAATGGAACGTGTACACTTTGGACAGGGCGTGCGTATTTTGCCCTGAAGATTTGGGATAAAACGCTTTTGTCATCGATGTGACACCGTAATCCATCAATTTGGCGTCCAGGGAAAAAATGCCGGACGCCGGCGCAGCGGACTCCATGGTGACGTGGCTGAATGCCTGCCTGAATTTCACCCGAATTTCACCGGGCGCAAATACAGGGCGCTCTTTTTGTGTCTGAATACGAGTGGCCTGTCCCGGCAGCTTTTTGCTATTGGCCGAATCCAGCCCCAAAACCAACCACATGACGCTCATCAGTAAAAACGCAATGCTCAGTCTCTGCTTCATAAGTACTCCTGGTTAAGATCAATTGTCGGTGGAATATCCTGGCGTATTTTGTGCTCTGTCTCTGTTCACGAATTGCCTGTTCAAAAATTTAATTGGGTCATAGAAATATTCATTGACGTCTTCTTCCGAATAGCATGTAAACGTCTTCCGTTGATAAAACGCATCGAGGAAATCCGGCATTTTTTTTAGAATTTCCAGGTGTACGTGATTGTATTCCCAGCCGTACTGGTCCAGCTCGCGCCCGTTCATCCGACGCGCAATGATGGTCTCGCTATCCACAACCTCATGTGGGACAACGCACTCCCCGGCGATATGGCAGTAGACGCTCCAAACAACAGTTCCGTCCGGGAGTTTATGCTCGATGGTGATGCGCCGCTGTGGCAGCTCATCTTCTACGGCGACCACCTTGCCGGCAGCCACTGCAAAGATGGGCATGCCCGGCGAATCCAATTTTCCGGCGCTACCATTGGCCTGGATATCCACGCCGGTGTGATAATGCAATTTGACATTGGTAAACGCCGAGCGTTTTGTCTTGAACAGCGCGTCATGCTCAAAAAACACCGACGCCCAATCCTGTCGATCTGCCGTATCCAGTGGTAATTTCCAGTCGTGGGCCACGGGCGTTCCAATGGATTTGAAACCGATGAAGAAAAAGTAGACGAGAAGACAGACGAGAAAAATTGTAAAAAAAGCTTTCAATTGAGTTCCCGGGGTTAGAGATTGTCCTATTAAAAATAATTCGAATGGATTTCAAGAATTGCAACTGTTCAGTCATTTATAGCACGCCAGACTTGCCGAACGATGTACCTGTTCGGGAACATACGTTCCAATCAATTCCCCGCGCTGGATAAATATCCAGCGCGATCAAGTGGCTCAACAGATGCCAACAATCAGGTCAATGCCATCCTGACGCGGTTATTGTATCGATGTGCAATATCCAAAAAATAAACAATTAAATCAAGTATTTTTTCATGAGACACGCCAGGTTGCTGCAAATTCTCCGGTTAGCCACAGCCGGATTCGAACCGGTTGAGCGGGCTATTTTCCGGTCAGCAAATTTATCTCGAAGCCCTGTTTCAGCAGCCACTCTTTGTTCTGGTCGATCAGTTCCAGTATGGCTTCGGATGAGATCGCGCGGGTGATACCGTAGCTGATGGTTTTTTTATTATCGACATAGATTTTGCCCTCATAAGGAACAGCCTCGTCGTATTCCCAGCCACGATCAGGCACCAGCATTGTCGTGAACTCAGCCGCGGCCGAGGTGGTGATGCCCACCACTTCGAAATTGGGCACGCCGTCCCGGATGGCCAGTAAAATGCCGCCGCTCATACCCTGATTGAACATGGCATCGGTGAGAAACGAGCCGTGTTTGTCGCGATTGGGGTGGCTGACGATCCCTTTGGTGATGATTTTATACCCTTTGGGGAATCCGATCAAATACACGAAACTGCCCCATTCCAGGTCTTTGGCTTTTCCGAATGGATAGCGCAGCGCAGGAATATCCAGCTTTGGCATGGACTGAAATTCTTTCTTCAAAATGGCGATGTCCATTTTCTCATCCGCGATGAGCACATCGAGTTCGCCGCCCTCCGGCAACCCCACGATAAAATTGTCCTGATCCTGCTTGATGGAACAGCTCTGGAGCACTCTCTTCGTACGCAGACTGTCGTCTTTGACATAGGCGTACAGGGTATCCGGATGGGTGACGACATGCGCGCACGTCAGCAGCGCAATTCTGGTCTTATCCACAAAAATTACTGTGCCTGTGCCGGCGACCGATTTCTGAAAATACACAATCTCGATCGCCTTCTTCAGCGTGCGCTCGTTGAGATCGGACATCGTGATCCTGTCTTTTTCATCGAAAATGTAGGTCTTGTAATTTATACTGCAATATAATTTCCGGACCGATGCGGTGATTTCTTCCAATTCTTTGGAGCAGCTTTTATAAGGAAACTCAGAGTCATAGCGCCCATCGCCCAGGGTCGGATAAACTACCTGCTGAATTCGTCTGCTGCATGCGCCCGTGAGGAGGAATGCCACGACCAGCACGAAACTGCATTTGGAAATTAGTCTTTTCATTTTGCCACCCTGAATTTTTCACTGATAATTTATTCTGTTACCTGATAAATTGAGCGAATGCCTGTCAGCTTTCAGCCATCAGCTCTAAAAAAAATCAGTCAGTTAAGCTTGGCACACCGTTTCATCCTTCAGGTGATTTCAGTGGTTGTCACTATTCAGCCACAAAATCTCGAATGCACAAACAAAAAGAAATATCTAAAATATTCGATTCTGAAAAGCTGAATTTGGTATAAAAAATAAAATTGAATTTCACAGTATGAGAATGAGTCCCCTCTAAAAAGGGGCTGAAGCCCAAAAATCAACAGTAAATTTCTGTCCCCCGACTTAAAAGTCGGGGCTATTCAAGGTGTCTTTTTAGAGTCGGCCCGGGAATGAAAATGAGTTTGACATCTTCTTGTAACTTCGTGACTTGGTGACTTTGAGGCAAGAATGCAAGCCTGAATAGTTACGAATTTCAATTTATAACTTCAGGCTGCTATTTATTTATGAACGTACAGCACTCGTTGTCCACGCGCCTGGCCATGCGGTATTTTCTGCTGCGCCAGCGCTACTGCCACAAGGAATCGCGCAAGCCGGACGATCTTGAAATTCTGCGCGACACAGCGGTCTTGAACACCGATTCCGGCGTCCAGATTTCAGCGCGCAATCTGGCGCGGGTGATGGCTGTGTACACGAGCTCCCGCGTCAGCAGGGGCGAGTCCCGTTCCGGCAAAATGACCAGCACTTCATCGAACTCGGAGCCCTGACTTTTGTGGATGGTCATGGCGTACACCGTTTCATGCGCCGGTAATCGCATGGGATGGTATTTCCGAATGGCGCCATCCAGCGCCGGGAAAAATACGCGCAACTCGCCGTTCGAGGCCGGATCAGAAAAGGCGAATCCGACGTCGCCATTGTACAGCCTGAGTTGGTAATCGTTCGTGGTGACGAGAACAGGACGGCCCGGGTACCAGACATTCTCTCCGGAAATCAGGTGATTTTCCCGCAGCGCCGATTCAATCATGGCGTTGAGAGAGACCACGCCGTACGGGCCTTCCCGCAGCGCGCACAAAATGCAAAATCGTTCAAACAGACGGAAGGCCTGTTCCGGTTCTATGACCTCCCGGAACTGTCCGTAAAAACCCGTCACCTTTTCACGCACGCTGGACAGGAGTGCGTCAGGGCGCGGCAGTCCCTGCCATCGAATATCATCCCGGTCGGGATGGCTCAGCGTCACGAAGGCAGCGACGCTATCGCCGGCATGAATCGCCCGACTGACGGCTGCAATGCCGCTGTCGCTTTTGAACCGATAGCTTTTTTGAAACTGCACGATACAATTCTGAATGGGATGCGAATCGGCTGTCTCTCCGGCTTCCGGCGAATGAATTTCAGCCTCGCGCTTCAGGCGTTCCCGGAAACTGGCCGTGAAGGAATGCGGCCTGCCGGCGTCGCAGACGTCGCCCAGAACAGCCCCGGCTTCCACAGACGCCAACTGATTCTTATCGCCCAACAAAATCAACCGCGCATCCGCAGGCAATGCCCGGACGAGCTTGGCCATGAGCGCCAGGTCCACCATAGACGATTCATCGACCACAACCACGTCCACAGCCAGCGGATTTTTCTCATTGAATCGGAAATAGGGCGAATCCGCCCGGGGCGCAAGCAACCGGTGAATGGTGGATGTCTTTTCCGGGATGGCCTGTTTGACATATTCCGGACAATTCAGTTTCTGCCTGGCGGACTGAATCGCCTCCTGCAATCGCGCCGCGGCTTTGCCGGTCGGCGCCGCCAGCGCAATGTTCAACCCGGAGCGACTCGTTTGAATCAGCAGCGCCAGAATTTTCGCCACCGTCGTTGTTTTGCCGGTCCCCGGCCCGCCGGAGATGACGACGAATTTTTGCGCCAGCGACACAAAGCCGGCGATGCGCTGCCAGTCCGGCTCGTCGGCATTGTCATCCGGGAAATACGTTGCCAGCGCTGCCGGGAGATTCCGCGACTCCAATTCAACCGGCGCATTCACCCGAGCCTGAATGGCGGTGATCAGCGCATTTTCATAATCCCAATAGCGATAGAGATACAGGCGATTCTTCCCATCCAGAATCAGGGGCGTGAACTGTCCCGGCGCGCCAACAACTTCGCTGCGCAACAGGGCGGAGCGCCAATCTGCCAATTCAGGACAGAATACCGGAGCCGCTGCATCATCCATTTGCGCGAGCTTTTTCCCGGCCATTGTCGCCAGGTCAAGGCAGATGTGTCCCTGCCGGGTGTGATAGCTCACCAGCGCCGCTGCAAGGGCGAGTTCATCCGATTTGCCCCGGGACAACTCAACCATGAAGCTGGCAAAATGAATATCCAGCCTGGAAAATTTGCTCTGGTTAAACAGCGCTCTGATGTCTGAATTCATCATAGTTCTACTTTCATCTGTCATATCGACTCCGCCGGCATTCGTCTGTGCGAAAGACGCACGCGCCGGCCGCTGGCTTCGGGTCAGCCGATGAGGCCGCGACGCCCCGCAAAGGGCCGATTCAAAGCCCCTTCATTTTCAATCAACTGCTGGCACTATCAAATCCCGGCACAGCGAATCCACAGCCTGCCCGGAAGGTCGATCAGCAAAGACGCCGAACGACGCGCCCAGCGACGGATCAACCCCGCGCAGGAAAATATAAAACACGCCGCCGAACATGGTTTCGTAGTCATAGCCGGGGATGCGATATTTCAAATACTGATGCAACGCCAGTGTGTACAACAGGTATTGAAACGTGTAGTGCGATTGATCCATGGCCACCCGCAACGCAGTTTCGTCGTAGTCGCCCACGCGGGCGCCGAGGTAATTGGATTTCCAATCAATGATGTAATAACGGCCATCGTGCTGAAAGACGAGATCGATGAACCCCCGCAGAAATCCCTCGGCTGGTGAAAACACCAACTGCCCGATGCGCCCCGGCAGCGGCTCGCCGCTTCGGGTCAGCCCGGCTTTCCCGAAAGCGATTTTCAACCGATCCGCTGTCAGCCGTTTCAGTGGGACATAAAATTCCAGTTCATTGAGCCGATCATTCTTCGGAATCTGCGAAAGTGAAAACGCTCCACCGCGTCCCGGAAGCGGCGCCGATAACACGTTTTTAATCATGTTCGACAGCGCCGGAAACCAGCCCGAACCGATGCGATATTCTGCCATTTTGTTCCGGAGGATGTTCGCGTTATCCGCGTTGGAGATCCCGACGAAATCCAGTTCCTCGAACACCTTGTGCAGGAAAATGCCGGAGGCGGCGCCGCGCGGGAACTGAAATATAGTGGCCGATTCTGCCGGCGCGACTGTCTCATCCTCCGCAGCGAGCCGGGATTCATCGCCGGCAGTCGTGGCATCGTAATCGGCAATTTCCTGATCCGGCTGGACGCGCGAAGTCAACGCCGAGAAGCTCGTGATTCTCCAGGCCGAATCGATACGGCCATCGAATGTCCGGCATGCCAACTCAAATTGGTTTGACACATCGGGCTGGTACGTGACTCCGACGCCGGGAGGCAGTTCACTCACAGCAATGCTCTCCGGCGCAGCGCTGCCCAGTGACTTCAACTCGCTCAACAGCGACGCGCTATCCATTTTCAAAAATCGTTCCCGAACAGCGGCGATCCGATCGGTCCCGCCAACCTCGGCTGGCTGATGAAACAGGTAGGCTAGGGCGGACGTCTCCGCGTCATTGATTTGCCCCCAGGCAAGATAGCAGCGATTGATGGCCCGGGTCAGCGCCACGTAAAGCAGGCGAAGATTCTCCGCCAGCAGCTCCTTTTCGGCGGCCCGGCGATGTTCTTCGGCATACTCCGAACCCATATCAAGCGTCAACTGGTCCTGGTTCATTTCATCGTGGAACATGAAAAACGTCTCGTTTTTTCCAATGGTCGAACCGTTCCAGAGAAACGGGCAAAACACAATGGGATATTGCAGCCCCTTGCTTTTATGAATCGTGACCAACTTGACCGCCTTTTCATCGCTCTCCAGTCGCAACTGGTGCTCTTCGAGACGCACCGCGTCCGGATCCCGCTGCTCCGCCAGCCACTGGGCCAGTTCCGACATGCCCCATTTCTTCTCGATAGCCTGATGATGGAGCACCTCAGCCAGATGGAGGATATTGGTATTGCGGCGCTCTCCGTCCGGAAAATTCATGAGCCGATTCTGAACCGAAAACTCCGTCAGAAACTGCCGGAACATGGTCATGAAACCGCGTCTCCGCCACACCTCGTGGAGGTTCTGAAATTTCAGCAGCCAGAACTCCCAGTCCATCTCGCTGCGCAACAGATGGTCGATCTGCTCGCCGCGCAAGCCGATCATATCCGTGGTCAGCGCCGCCCTGAGAAGCGCCTCCCGATTCGGCTCAATCACCGCTGCCAGGAATCGCTGCATTTCCAGCGCCTCGCCGGAATCGAACAAGTTTTCCGCGCTGTAAAGCACGCTGGGTATCCCCATGGCAGTGAGTCGTCGCTTCATTTCCCGGGCTTCGGAATTCTTGCGGACCAGCACCGCGATGTCGCCGGCGTCCAGCGAGCGTCCACCGAAGCGCGCCTCGCCGTGACTCGCCAGATTCAGCAGCCGCGCGATTTCGGCGGCCACAGCCGGGTAAATGGAATTTCGTGCGGTCTCTTTGCTCATTGCTTTATCGGAATCGGACACCTGAGCCGCGTTCAAAAACCACAGTTGCAAGGGCGGCTCGGATTTGCCATACAGCAGCAGGGGTCCCTGTTTGATCTCATCCGCCGCAGCGACCTTTTCGAATCCTATCGCCGGATAGATGAACGGATTCACTGCGCGGCTGAAAATGACATTCACCGCCTGCACGAGATTCCGCTCGGAACGGCGATTGGTATCCAGCGAATAACGCGCGTTCGCTGTGCGGGAGGCCTTCATGTAGGCAAAGACATCAGCGCCGCGAAAGCTGTAAATCGCCTGCTTGGGATCGCCGATCATGAAAAGCACACCGGGCGGCGCGCTGAAGAGTCGGCTGAAAATTTCATACTGCACCGAATCCGTATCCTGAAATTCATCGATGAGCGCGGCGCAGTACTTCTCCCGAATTTTTTGCGCCAGCGCATCGCCGCCCTCCGCCATCAGCGCATGATGGAAATTGAACAGCAGATCTTCGAAATGGAGAATGTTCAGCCGGCGCTTTTGCTCCGGCAGTTTTTCGCGGACGTAGAGGATCAGTTTTCTCTTCAATGCCCGAAGCTGGTCAGCGTAGATTTCTGTCAATTCGTCTCTGGCTGCCAGCAATGTTTCGCAGAGCGCAAAAAATCGATGGTCCGGCGGCGCGTAATTTTTCTTCGTCGCTTCGGCCAACGCGCTGCGGGTGAAGCGCCCGAAATTTTCAAATAAAAGGGATTCATCGCGACCGAACCGGATGAAGCCATCCATCTCATCAATCCAGCCTGCTATCTTCTCTTTTTTATAACTCACCTGTTTAAAGCCCGGCGCGTCCAACAGCAATTGCTGAATTTCGTCGTGGTTGGCCTGCCAGGCTTCGGCGACCTCGTCGAACGCTGCGTGAAATTTTCGCTCAGCCGCGGTCAGATCGCGCTCTGCCGCATCCGGGATGAGGCGCAGGTTGGGCAACATTGAATTGGGACTGAACAATTTTCCCAGTTCCCCGGGCAAGAATTTTGTGGATAAAAGGTAATTGACGAACAGCCGGGATTGAACGTAGGTCTGATTCCGCCAGAAATCCTCGATCAGGGATTGCCGCAGCCGGATGTTATCGGTTTCCAACTCCGTATCAAACAGGCTGTTGCTCTCGAACGCATTCTCGTGGAGCATGCGCTTGCAAAATCCATGAATGGTGAAAATGGCAGCCTGATCGAAATCCCGCAGCGCCTGGCGCAGCGATTCCAGCGCGTTCTGTTTTGGTCCGCACGAGGCAATGAGCGTTTCTAACTGCGGCTCTGCAAATGCGCCGGTCAGGCAGCCCTCGGCAGCCTCGCGGATTCGGGTGCGAATGCGATCGCGCAGCTCCTCCGTGGCGGCTTCCGTGAAGGTCACCACCAGTATCTGGTTCACGGTCAATCCCTTTTCCAGAATCAACCGCAAAAATAGCCAGGTGATGGTATAGGTCTTGCCCGTGCCGGCGCTCGCCTCGATGAGGTTCGTCCCTTCCAGCCGGGAATGGAATGTATCAAAATTCATGGTCGAAATCGTTCGCTCTTTTTCATTCGAATCGTTTTTGCTCTTTGCTCCGGCCGCCGGCGACTACGACCAGTTCTCGGAAAGGCCAGAGACATTATTATCTCGATTTGGAACCGCTCCTCAAAAATGGTTCAAACACATCCAGCGACACCAATTGGAATTCAGCGTCCAGCGGATCAACGCCCCGCTTGCCGAAACAGAGTTGCATCGCCGGATCGTCCTGTTCGCCAACGAAAAATTCGGTGGTCGTCCATTGCTTTCGGGCCGACCCCAGCGCTTCCTGCGGGGACTTACCTTCATGCACGCGCCTGGCGTATTCCCACGAACTTTTTGGAAAGAAATGCAACGGCCGCCCCAATCCAGCCCGGTACCAGTCGATCAGTTTCTGCAGCAGTTCCTGGCCATTGGTCAACGCCGGTATCAGCCAGACGATCATCTCCGGCTGCCTCTCCTTCTCTTTCAAGCCGATGAGCCTGCTCTCGCGCGGATAGCCTTCGGCTGCGATAGCATTCAATAGCAGGTGGTGTATCCACAATCGGATGTAGTCTTTGGGCTTCACCGTTGCAAAGCGGGCGTGGATCATTTCGCCGGGATACAAGGCATCGATTTTTCCGGTCAATCGGAACTCGCCGACCTCCAGGTGGACGTCCAGCGCCGGGACAGATCCGGCCTGCACATAGCGCATCAGCCGCCTCGCGAACAATTCCACATCGCTGCGCAGATTGGTGAAGGTGCATTCCCCCACTGCGCCATGAGGCAGGTGGCCTTGCGCCCTTGCTGACGTAAAAAGGTGCTCGGTTGTCTGTCTGGCCAGGTTTTTTTCCAGAATGAACTGCGCCGCCTGATATTCATCCAGAGCATCCATGCGGAAGGGCTCTGTCTCTTCCAGCGCAACCACGTCGTCCCGGAATTCAATGCCCAATCGTTTCGTTAGCAGGTAGCGGCATGGGTTGAAAAAGAAGTCACACAGATCCCTGACGGACACGGTTCGCCACTCCTCTTCCGGCGGCGGCAGCGTTTCGGTGATGAAATCAGCGGATTTAATTTTGGGCGACAATGAGGCGCGCGCTGCCTCCAGCTTGTCCTGAGCGTAACTGAACAGCCGGCTACCCTTTGTAAAATACGCAGGACTGAACGGCTGAAGCCGATGCTGGTAAGAAATTGCATCCACGATGGACGAACCGGCCGTTTCGAAATTGGCGCGAATGTAGTCCACCAGTTCGCTGACCAGTACGGACGGCGGCCTGGGGCTATTGTCCTGCAGGCTCTGGCCAACGTAGCTGAGGTATAGTTTTTTTCTGGCGGAGAGAATCGTCTCCAAAAACAGATAGCGATCATCGCTTCGCTGGGACCGATCACCCTTGCGGGGATTTTTGGCGATGAGATCGAATCCTGACAACGCGCCCTGTCTGGGAAATAATTCATTGTTCATGCCAATGAGGCAGATGATGTCCGCGGGAATGCTGCGCATCGGCAACAGGGCGCAGAACGTGACGCCCCCGGTGATGAAGCCGTAGCCAAAGCCGCGCCGCTCGCTGCTCCGCTTGAGGAAATGCCGGATTACCTGGATATCTACTGTCTCCGTGAATCCAGCTTCTTCGGGAATTTTCGACAGGTCAGCGATCAACTCGCGCAGCGTCTGTATCTGCGCCCGCGTCTCCGCGTCTTCCAGAAAAAATTCATCCAGAATGAGCGCCAGCAGCTCAGCCCAGTCATGGGGAGCGCGCGGCTGCCGGAGCGAGTCCGCCCGATCAAAGAGCTTCGCTGCAAATTCCAGAAAATTGCCGAGGCACGCTGCAACTTTTCCCTCGATATCATCAAACGGCAGAATGCCGGCGAATAAATTTTCATCTCTCCCGGGCATGGCGTAGCCCAACAGCAACCGCTGCAAGCCGGCCTTCCACGTATTTTCTGACGTGGCCGGCAGGCCCATGTCCCGGCGATAATTTTCATCGACACCCCAGCGAATTCGCGTCTGCACCACCCAGTGGCGAATCCTGTCGAGATCGGACTCGGTGAGATCAAACCGCCTCCACACGGCCGGCGACTCCAGAATCGACATCACCTGGGCCACGCTGAAGCGACTGCCGCACAGGTCGAGCAGCGCCAAAAACGTCTCCATCACCTGATTTTCCCGAAGCATGCTGCGGTCGGCAATGCTGAATGGGATTCTCCCGGCAGCGTCGCGGGGCGCATCAAAGACCGCCTGGATGTACGGCGCGCAGGCTTCAATGTCCGGGGTCATCACCAGAATATCGCGCGGCTTCAGATCAGGATCTGTCTGAAACATGGCCAAAAGCTGATCGTACAGTACTTCCACCTCGCGCATGGGGCTATGGCAGGAATGAATCTGGATGGATAAATCTGTCGCGGAGACGAGTCGTGGCGGCGCGCCTTTTTCAGCCTCCGTTAAATTCAAAATATCGTTTTGAATGTGAGCCAGCAGGCTCTGTTTTTCTGCCGCTACAAATTGAGAATTCTCTTCGAAATCAAGCTGGTAAATGACGTCGAAGAAATCCCGGCCCAGCGCGCCCATTGACGCCAGCAGGCTATTTCCGGTTTCGAGATGAAGGTCTGTGACAGGCAGTCCCTGACTTTTCATCCGATTCGTGACGCGGGCTTTTTCCCGCTCCGAAAGAATATCGAACCAGTACTGCCGGCACGGATTCATCAAAAACAGATTTACCGGGATGCATTGGGAAATCAATTCCAGAATTTCGATGTGGAACACCGGCAACGAAGCGACGCCAAAAACGCAGATCCGCTCCGGCAGCTCATTGCAAATGACCTTTCCGCGCTGTATGGCTTCCCGCAGCCTGTTTCTCAGCACCGGACGATGGAGCCTCCCGCCGCTGCCTGCCACGACCAGCCGCCACAACTCCGCCTGCCAGTGAGTCTCGTGGCCGGCATCCCATTGGCACATCATCTCCGGGCGATAGAGCAGGTACTGGTCGAATGTATCGGCAATGCGTTCTGCCAGTTGAAAGAACTTGAGACCGGACTCCTCCCTGTCCACGTACTTTTTGAGGAGTTCAAATCCCGGCCGATGCACAACCACCGGCAGCAGCTTCAAAATTTTCCACGTCAGTGATTCTTTTTCAAACCCGGTCAAATCCGGAATGCCCGGCAGCATGCGCTGAATAATCGCGTGGATGCATTCGTTGGGAAATTGATATCCGATATTGGCGCACACGCCCAACCGCGCGGCAAGTTCCAGGGAAATCCACCGCGACATGCCGGGACTTTGCACCACGATGATTTCCCGCGCCAGAGGCGACCGAAGCGGTTGTCTGAGAACCGCTGCCAATTGCTCGGCCAATGTCTCCAGCCGATTGCCGGAATATAATCGCAATCCTGCCATATTCATTTATCCAGTCGTCCAAAACGTACTGTGTTTCAGGGCTTTGTTGTGTCGCGGGGATAGAACACCGCCAGCCAGATTGTATCCTGATCCGGATCCGTCCATTCCACCCGATGTCTGCAATGGGCCGGAATGAGGATGGAATCGCCCACATTCAAATCGATCATTGCATCGTCCTGCTCAAATTGCAGGCGCGCCCGTCCCTTCAAAACCAGCACCCATTCATTCTGTTCCTGATCGTACCAGAAGCCTTCCGGGGAACTCTGTCCGTGGGAAATGATGCGCTCGATCCGGCACGATTCCGTTGCGACCAGTTCCTCGAAAATCTCCTCCGCGACGTTCCGGGGGAGATCGGAAAACATGTTTTTAATGTTTACGCCCATGCAACGAGTTCCGTTTGAGTTGAATTCATGGTTGTCCCCCTGCCTCAGTGTCGCGCCAGCGAGCGCCGCCGGGCTATTTCGACGCATACGACCTGATTGCGCCTCTCACGCCTTTGAAGCCATAAATAAAAACGAGCGCGCTGACAACGTACAGCGCGAAATACAGCCAGCGGAAGAACGCGCCGGCGAAGAGCGCCGTTGGCGACATTGTCCAGGTATTCAAAATGAGAACGCATGACGCAATGAAAATGAAACACGGCAACAGGAAGAGAAAGTAATGCCACGCGTTGTCTTTCGCTGACTTGAGCGGGTCCACCCAGAGCGGCGCAATGAGCGCAATCTGAGCCGGCGTCACGATCTCCCGGGCTTCATCCCGGCGCTGATATAGCGCGTGAAAATTATCGCGCAGGACAATGGCATCGCGGAGAAATCCGGCAGCGATGACAAAACCGATGGCCACAATAATCGGAAACACGGCGACCGACTCATCCAGTCCGATGGGCAGCTTGCCGAACGGGAATTCGACCTGCTTCAGCCGCGCGTCCAACGTCGCAATTTGCGCCTGCAAATCGCTGAGCCGTTTCTCCATGGCCTGGCGCGACGACTCCAATCGGGACAGCTCATTGCGCAGTTTCATCCGCTGCTGCTCAATGGACGCGCCATAGCTGCGCCGGAATTCATCCAGATCGGTTTCCAGGCCCAGGTAGAAAGATGATTTCCCGGTCACGGTGTGCCAGAAATGGGGATTGGCAGCGAGCTTCCAGGCAAATGTGGCCCGGAGCGAATCCAGTCCGACAGCGATGTTTGCGACATCCAGAACGACCAGTGTGTCGGATTCGATGGCGTGGAGCGGCGCATAAATGTCCTGCTGCAATATCGACTGGTACTCGCTGAAACGCCGGGCGATCTCAGTCTGGATCGCGGCGCTGCGGTCCATGGGCTGCGGCTGTTGCGGCGTCATTTGCAGCGCGGTCTGGGCATGGTCAGGAGGTAAATTCCCGAAGACCGTCTCCCCGGCCGGTAAATTCAGGATGAATTCGCGCAATTGCACCGGGCCATCCTCCATGTTTCGATGTAATTCCTGAATGCCTGATTCGACGCGCTGAAGCGCCTGTATCAAGGTGTTCCGCTTCCCGATTTCGTCCTCCAGCCGCGCCTGTCCGACCAGGGTATTTTCGTGTATCTGCTTGATGGAAATGAACGGGATGAGAATGATGAACAGGAAAAGGATGGCAAAACTCAGCACCAGCCGAAACGACGTCTGAAAGTTCTTTGTCCGGGACTGAAAAAGGTCGAACACCTTTGCGGTGTGTTCGGACAAAATTTTATCCAAATTTTCAGGATGTTTTTCCTGCATGGGCCCTCCTTCGCTGAAACAGAATCACCCGCCGGGGACAGGCGGGGAATAATTTCGGTCGTGGCCCGCACAGAAACAGGCATTCACTCGCGAACCGAACGCTGCTCCGCCGGACATGAAAACAGCGGCGCAGCGCATCTGCGCCGGAATTAATAGAGATCGATCTTCACCAGCCGGCCATCCAGTCCGGCGTTGCGAAGCGGACGTTTGAACGTCGGCTTCAGGCCGATGGCCGGGATTAAACTGCGGTCTCCGAAATAGACGTAGGCCGTTGAGTTTCGGCATCGCTGTTTCAGAAAATCGCCAAAGCTTTTATAAATTTTTTGAGACGCATGCGGATTGCCCATTCGAATGCCATAGGGTGGATTGCACACGATCACATGCGTATCGAGATCGGGCAGCGACTGGAAATCGCTCACAGTGATCTCGACGTTTTTTCCGCCGGGCAGACTGGCAAGATTCACTCGCGCGACAGCCACCGCGCTCGGCAAAATGTCGCTGCCGGAAATCAATCCTGCCGGCAATTCCCGGATGTTGCTATCCGCGGCGGTCTTGACGGACTGCCACACCTGCTCATCAAAATCAGGCAGCGATTGGAATCCAAATTTCTTCCTCAGAAACCCGGCCGGGATTCGGCAATAGGCCATCAGCGCTTCGCAGAGCAGGGTGCCAGAGCCGCAAAATGGATCAACGAGCGGCGCAGCGCCATCCCACTCAGTAAACTGAATGATGGCCGCAGCGACGGTCTCCTGCATGGGCGCTTCGACCGCTTCTTTCCGATAGCCGCGCCGATGCAGCGACCCACCGGACGTTTCAAAACTGATGGTGGCAAAATCCATGTCAATGTGCAAATTGATCCACGCATCCGGGACGTTCCGCTCCACGTTGGGTCGCCGACCTGTTTTATCCCTGAAAAAATCGACGATCGCATCCTTCACGCACAGGCCGGCATATTGGGAATGCGTTATTTTGCTATTGGCGACATTGGCGTGGATCGCGAAAGTCTGATCCACTGAAATCAGGGAATCCCATTCAATCGCCCGGGCTTTGCGGTACAGATATTTGGTATCGTGACAATTGAATTTATTGAGCGGCGCCAAAATATTGGTGAGAAATCGGGACTCGTAATTGATCCGATACAACGTCGCTTTATCCGCCTCGAAATAGAGCCCCCGAAATGCGGATTTCAGCCGCTCAGCGCCGAGCCGGGACAATTCGTCGACCGCCAGATCCTCCATGCCGCTGGTCACCTGGGCGAAATAGCCATTGGTTTTTTGATATTCAAACATAGTGTAAAGCCTTTATGTGTTGGTTGTTCACAACGGCTGAACAGGCGCCGGGAAAATGAATCCCGCGATTGTAACCGGCCGATGAAAAATTGTTCCGGTGATTGTCGATGCATGTCTAATTGCAATGACATAGAGACTTCGCTGCATCGTGCCTACTGGTTCCCTTCATTGTCCACGAGCATTTTCACACGGCCATCCATATCCGCAAGCACCACGCGCTGCCCGTCGATGGGCGTCATTGTGTTTATCAGCGTCACTCCGACGCGATGCGCCCACTTCGTCTCGCCGGTCGCGGAATCCAGGGCGAAAACGAATCCGTTCTTGGTCCCGAAATACAGGGTTCCATCCTTCTCCACCGGCATATTAGGAGCGATGTCGTAGCCGAAGCCGCAATGTCGCGCCCAGATCAGTGCAGGGGTCTCTGTCCGGGTCGAAAATGCCACCACCGTGTCGACCATACACCGTGCAAAACACTCAGCGCTATTTTCGGAAATGCCAATGGACTCGCGCACCCTGTACCGATTGCTGCGCCAGAGCGTCTCCCCTGTCTCCGCATGGATTGCCGTCATGTAGCGATCCGGCGCCACGATAAAGATTTTCCGGTCAGCCGCCACCGGCCAGCATGCAGCCGGCGAAAATAATTTTGACGGCGATTGATTCGACCACCTCCAGGCGAGCTGTCCATCCTTCTGATGCAATGCGTATAAAAACGTGTCCCACGCTCCGAAGATAACCTTATCACAGTAGACCAGCGCCTTTGTTTCAACAAATCCTTCGACGCCGCTGAATTGCCACACGAGCTGGCCGGTGTCGAGTTGGATGGCGCGAAAAATGCCGTCGCTGCCGCCGATATATATCATGCCCGAAGCAATCGTCGGCGCTGCAAGCACCGGCGCTCCTGTCTTGTAACGCCAGACCAGATTCCCGGTGCGCGCATCGAGGCAGTAGATGTGGTGATCCGCCGAGCCGAATACTACGTTGCCTCGCTCCCCGGCCGGGGACGAGTAAATCGCATTTCCGGTCTGAAAACGCCAGAGTTCTGAGCCATGATCCAGCGACAACCCGAACACCGTGCCGTTGCTATTGCCAACCACGACAACGCCCTCAGTCACCAATGGCGTGGACGCGATGGTGAACTGCGCATCGAAAGACCAGATTTCTGAAACCCGGGGATAGCGCTGATTCACCGAAAAATCAGGGGCAATAGGCCGGGTGGTATCGCTTCCGGCGCGCACCGCCCGCATCGGCAGAGCCAGCCACGCCGGCAGCGTCTTCACCCCGGTGACTCTCTCGAAAAATCTCAGGCTGTCCGAGTCGATGCGGACGATGTGATACCCGCCGCGCCCGGCATTGCGCCGCAGCGTCGAACGCCCCATAACGCCGGGGATGCCTTCAAAATCATAGGCCTTATTGGCATGACCGTGCCCGCACAGCACCGCGACTATATTGATTTGCTTCAGCCGGTTCAGAAATTCGAACCAATTGTCCACGGACGAATCCATGGGATAATGGGTGACGAAAACGACCGGCCCGTTCGATGCTGACAAATCCGCCAGTTGCGAATCGAGCCAGCGCAGGTCCTCCGGAGAAAAATGGCCATCGGCCATGCGCATCAACGGCCCCTGGTGCATGCCGATGAATCGAATACCCCGATGCGCGAAATTGAATTTATCACTTCCCCATAGTTCCGAAAAACGCGTGGCTCCGGTCTCCGACCATTTCGTATCGTGATTTCCCGGAATGATGAAATACGGCCGCTTCAGGCTATCCAGTATCGATTTGCTGAGCGTCAGATCCGCGCTCCTGCCTGTCTCGGTTATATCTCCGGACACGATGACGAAATCGATCTGGTCCATCGAATTGATATCGCGGACAGCCAGACTCAAATCGGCAGCCCCGGTCGTGGCGCCGACATGCGTATCGCTCAGCCAGGCGAATTCCATCCTCGCATCCCGGGAACAGGCTGTGAAAACGAGCGAAATGCATATCAGCCCGAGTAGGATCGAAACATATCTATTCTTTATTTGGCTCATAATTTCTCATTAAATCCTCTCAGGGTTTCCATGAAGCGCGGCGGACGAACTGGTATTCGGGTGCGCCCCGAGAAAAACTTGGACGCTGTCGGAAGAAAATGCAGCGGGCGCACGACATCATTTTGTCCTGTTCGCGTTGAATGTCTCCGCTTCAACGCGCATCACTTCCAGCCGTTCGATGATGGGCAATTTTTGCGTGCACAGCAATTCGCATTGGCCGCACTGGCTGCAGCGGGTGAATACATCGCTGTCCGTCAAAATACCCCAGTGCCATTTGAGCCGGTCGATCATCTGCTTCGGTTCATTGCTGAGAAAATAGAAATTGAACGCCTCCATCATTTTGGGAATCGGGACGCCTTCGGGACAGGAGTCGCAGTAGCGGCAACCGGTGCATAATTCATTGTACGCCTCTTTAAGACTGCCCCGAATGGACTCGATCCTTTCGCTGCCAATGGGTGAAAATCCGTTCACCGCGCTGATGGCCTCGGTCAATTGATTCAGGTTGCTGAACCCAACCAGCGCCACGGTGATGCGCTGATCATTGATCAAAAAGCGCAGCGCCGCTTCCACCACCGATTCATCTTCGCGCGTCTTCACAAAATTGAAGCGCTCCTTGTGCCCGGGAATCAGTCCGCCGCCCAACGGATTCATCACGACAACGCCCATGTTGAGCGCATGGGCCGCATCCAGGCCGGCGTCGCGATAGGCAAAATTCATGGCCGAATAGCCAAGAAGCACGCCGTCGAAGGGATAGTCCCGCAGCAATTCGGATGTGTCTAAGCCTGACAAATGGGTGGACACGCAGATGTGCCTGATCAGCCCTTCCTCTTTCATCCGCTCGCACTCTCGCAACACGCCATTCGCTTTTCGGTGTTGAAACGAGTCCAGCGTCATGATGCACCAGACGTGAAAGAAATCGATGGAATCCAGTCCCATCCGGCGCAGTGACGCTTCCAGATCCTGGCGGATTTTGGCAGGCTCTTCCTGCGCTGATTTTGTTGAGACAAAAAAGGGCCGATCCGCCCGCGTCTTGTTCATCTCCGCAAACGCGACGCCAAATAAATCCTCGGATTTCCCATAGCCCGGCGCGGTGTCGAAATAATTGATCCCGCTGTCGTAGGCTGCCTTGACAAGCCCGGCGCAGGCTTCCACATCATTTTGGTTTTCAAACCGCATGCCGCCGAAACCAATAACCGATACGTTAACGCCTGTTGCCCCGTAGGTTCGATAAATCATCCTTCCCTCATCATAAGAATAATCAGCTCATTTACCTTCATACAAATCGCGCCCCTTCACCAGCGCTTCGATCTTGCGATCCGCCACCGAGCGTTTCAGCATCCAGAAACCGCAGTCTGGATGAACCCAGCCAATGCGGCCCGCGCCCAGTCTTTTCGAAATATGCTCGATGCGCCGGGCCACTTCATCTGCTGTTTCGACATGATTGATTTTCACATCGATGACCCCAACGCCCAGCACAATTCGCGGATCAATCGCCTGCAACGCATCCAGATCGTCCTCCGGCCGATGCGCCAATTCCAGCACCAGATGGTCGGCGTGGAGCGAATTTAAAAATTGAATCAACTGTCGCCAGTTGCCGCTCTGAATAGTCTGTCCCCCATAATTTCCGAAACAGAAATGAACCGCCTTCTCGCCGCGAATCGCATCCAGCACCGCGTTGATGCCTTTCGCCGCCACAGGGCCGTCCGCCGGATTACCGGTGATGTTCGCTTCATCGACCTGCACGCAGTCGCTGTCCAGTTCCGAAACCTGTTCCGCCAGAACCCCGGCAATGCGCATCATCAGCGCGGTGAAATCGCCATAAAATCGATCCAGCAGGGTTCGGGCCAGCATGTAGGGACTGGTCACCGTGAATTTGATATGCTTCCCGGCGATGCCCATGGTTCGCTGGCAATCGCGATACAGATTCAGGCTGCCCTCGTCAATTTCCGACTCGACCACCCCGGCCGGCTTGGTCCGGAATCCCATCCGCTTCAGCTTTGAAAACTCGATCCAGTCCCGGCGACCGATTTCGCTGCGAATGCCCTGCAACGGCCGAATGAAGTAATCGATCATACCGTTGGTTTCCGGATGATTGACGTCGAAGCGCGACAATTCGCCGTCCGTCGGCAAATCGATTCCAGCCCGGCGTTGAATATCAATCACCACCCGCGTCGCGTCGATAACGGCCTGCTCGCTGGGCAGCGCTGCCAGCCAGTCCGGAACCGGGTATGAGCCCACGGTTGTGGTCAAAATGCGTTGCGTTGCCATGCCTGCACCTCCAAAAATAAATGCAATAAAATTGAACTGCTACCTAAATTTCTAAAAACATATGGAGTGAATTGACTGTGTCAATTCAAGCATCGACACACTCGAGGCACTCCATACTAAAATAATACGTTATACGCTCATTGGACATTTCATTTTAGCCTGCATTATTCATAGTATTTTTAAAGGAGGCTGGCTAACCTGAATGGTGCTCTTTTTAGAATAAACGTACAAAAACTGAGTTTCAAAATAGCTCAGTTTTTAGCTAATTGAAAATCTGAAAGTTGACTCAAATTCTGAGCAAGTTCATGAATAATTCAGGTTAGAAATTCAGGTGCTATATTTTTTCTCCACCTGTTTCGGGCAGAATTTTATCCGCTAACCGCAAACGCACCTGAATCGAATGAACAGCGCGTTTCGAAGCGGGTCGAGCCAGCCCGACCCTCAGCGTTTTTGAATCAGAACAATCGAGCCGGTGACCGTCTGAATGGAGCACTTCACGCCTCCATCCCCGATCGTGCCCTGCAATGAATTCCGTCCAGCAGTCCCGTAAGTCTTCACCGGAAAATCCGTCCGAATCGATCCGGTGACTGTTTTCAGACCCACATCCGCCTGAAAATCTGCCGGCATGGTCAATTCAACGCGGCCAGTGACCACATGCAAATCGATGCTGCCGCCTTCGGCTACGTCCACCAGTTCCAGACTGATTCCGCCGGTTGTCACGTCCAGTTCAAGATCGCGGCACGACAGGGCCCCCTTGATGGAACCGGTCACGCTGACGCCCTTGAAGCTGTTCACCGTGGTGGCGTCCCTCAAAATCACCGAGCCGGTGACGGTGCGGGCAATGATTTTCTCAAAACCCTTTGGCACGGAGACAAGGTATTCCACCTCGCATCGCCGGCATTTTCCGGGGAGTTTCGTTTCAACAGAAAGCGCATTCTCCTGCCGATCGAAGATCACTTCAATTTCTTCCAATCGTTGCTGCGTCCGCGCTTTTTTAATGCAGGTGACCCGGACGCTATCGCTGTCCCAATTGGATATTTCAATGGAGCCGGTGATATTGTCAATTTCCAACTCGCTGAGTTGTCCGAACGTTTTTGTCGCCTGCTCCCGCAGGTGGTTCTCGGAATCCTCAATTTCCAAAGAACAGTGGAGAAGGACAGATAGTCCCAACGCCAACAGTGCATAAAATACAGTTGCATGCTTCTTCATACGCACTCCATTTTTTTAAAATTCAAAAACCTGGTTTCCTTCCTTGATTGATATCGTCTGGCGCCTGTCCGCCAGCGAGAGTTCGAGTGTGAACGCGGCATTGGACGTCACCGTAATGCTGACGCGGTCCGCTTTGGACGTCCCGGGCGCCGCCATCAACGTGATGCGATGGTCCCGAAACCGAAGGTTTTCCACACCGTGCCGGTCTGTGCGATTCAATCGCCAGTGAATGGTGTTGTTTAGCGCGTCCAACTGAATGCCCAGCACATTTTCTATCAGCAGTGAAATGGGGCCAAGCCCGGTCCATCCGACGAAATCGGGTTTGGCAATATCGCCCGGGGCAGCGCTGTCCGGCGCATAATTTTCCCAAACAGTGCCCGTCGATTTGAACACTTCGTACATGCCGGCCAGATAGCGCTCCGACGCCAGCGCAGCCAGTTCGTGATAGCCGTAATGCTGCAATCCTTTGATGATCATGTAATTGGTCGGCGCCCACACGCCGCCCAACCAGTAGTGGCCTCTGGGATCGTAACCCGGGTGATCCGCTGACAACGTGGGAAACGGAATGGTTCGCCAGAACAGGTCCCGGTTTTTGAGATTTGCCACGAGCCGCGCGACCTGCTCGTCGCTGCAAATCTGCGCCAGCATGGGCCAGAAACTGGCTGCGGTTTTCACTTTGACAGGCGCGCCATCATCAGTCACGTCGTAATACATGCCATCGGCATCGTCCCACATCCAGCGATTGATGGCATCGGCGATGGCCCGGGATCGCGAGTAGCATTGCCGCGCCTTCTGAAGCTCACTTTCATGCTCGCATATCGCGCCCAGATACCTGTAGAACATGGCCATTTGCGAGGAGAGACAGACCCAGCCGGAACCGGATCGCGGGGTATTATCCATGCCCGAGCCCAGTCCTGTCTGCCAGTACAGCCCATGTTTGGCCTGCGGATCGATTCGGTTCTCGTCGATCCACGCGCCGTATTTTTCCAGCGCCGGAATGATTTTCCGGAAGCGGGAATCATCGCCGCTGATTTTGAAATATTCGTACTCGACCCACGGGAACAGCGGCGGGCAGATGGTGTGGGTCAATGTGTTATTTTCTTTGCCGTCGTAATAGAAATCCTCGCCGGTGTGTTCGTTGATTTCCCGGCAAATGAAGCCATCCGCGTGCTGCCTTGCGTAAAAATTATCGTGGGATTCGATGGCCGGGAAGATGTCGTAAATGTAGTTCCAGAACATGAGCATGAAATGAGTATCCCACTGGAAGATGTTGTCGCAAAAAGCCTCGTCAATATAGTTGGAGACAAAGGGCGAGCCGGGATAGGGCTTTTTCGCTTTGGTGAGCGCCAGTTCCCAGCACTTCCAGTACATATCGACCCAGCCGGGATCCCCATCGAGGACCGGGGTCGGAATGCGGTTTTTTTCAGCAGAATAAACCGGCAGCGGCGCTTCGGTGTATTTTTTTTTCGGGAAGTACATGCCTTTCTCTCCAGACTCCGGGACGTGCGATGCCAAAAACACCACCATGAAAAGAAACGAAAACAGAGGGATTTTCATTTTGCACCCGATTATGTAGAGATAAAAATCTTTGAATAACCACGAAGCAGAAGATGGTCACGAAGAAAAATATAAACGGCTTTGCGGCTATTCAGATTCAAAATTTAAAAATTCCCAGTTCAAGATTTTCGAGAAATAAGATTAAACAATGTGTAGGTATTTGAGGAGCGCAAGATCCTTCACTCTGAACCTTGAACCCTGAACCATGCAACCAGAATAGCATCAGGCCGATTCAGATTTGGTCACTCTTTTTTTTCAAACACCGACATCTACAACCAAATACATTCTCGAAAAAGAATCAAATCATCTCCTGCGCCTTCACCGCCGCGCCGATGGCGCCGTTCACCTGGGCGTAATCCGAAACCTGAATCTTCTCCCCGATCTTCCGTTCCAGCGCCTGAACCACACCGTCATTTTTAGCCACGCCGCCGGTCATCATCACCGGCGCGATAATACCGATGCGCCTGGCCAGGGACATCACGCGCGCTGCCACAGCATCGTGAATGCCGGCGATGATGTTCTCCCGCGTCGTGCCTTTGGAGATGAGCGAAATGATCTCGGATTCAGCGAAGACCGTGCAGGTGCTGCTGATCTTCGACGGCGCTTCAGCCCGCGCCGCGAACGCTCCGAAGTCATCCAGGTTCACTTCCAGCGCGCGCGCCATCACTTCGAGGAATCGCCCGGTGCCGGCCGCGCATTTATCGTTCATGGCAAAATCCTTCACAGCGCCGTTCGCGTCCAGCGAAATTACCTTGCTGTCCTGGCCGCCCACATCGATAATGGTTCTGATTTTCGAATTGAGAAAACAAGCGCCGGCCGCGTGGCACGTAATTTCCGTGATCGCTTTTTGGGCAAAGGGCACGCTGTTCCGGCCGTATCCGGTCGCGACGACGCTCTGAATGTCGGATGCATCGATTCCGAGTTGGGCAAGCAATTCGCGGTAGACCCTTCTGCCAGCTTCTTCGGCATGATACCCGGTGAAAATCACCTTTGCGCCCAGAATTTTCCCATCGGAAAGCACGGCGGCTTTGGTGGTGATGGAACCAATGTCAATGCCGGCCGCGATGGGCCGGGTCGCGCGTCGCAATGAAATCATTGGAATGTCTCCATGAACGCATCGATGCGGGTTTCGATCTGGCTCTCGCTGAAACTGCGCTCGTCCACCATATCCGCTTCCAGAATTAACGTGGGCAACTGTAATTTTTTCGAAATGAGCCTTTGCAAATCGTATTGCCCGAATGAATACGGTTTGCAGCTTCGGTTGGAATGCATGATAATGCCGTCCACCTGGTATTTCTCCGCCATGGCCGCCACTGTCACGAACATCCGATCGACGGACACATTGAGATGCACATTTGAATAGGCCACGGCCATGGAATCCAGCAAATTATTTTCATCCAGCAAATGCACCACGCCGCTCCAGGCCGATGTGTAGGTGTCGGCAACCAGGCAGGCATTGTGCGCTGAAAATTTTTCGGACAACCAGCGCACGCGATACCAGATAGGCAGATTGTCCCAGAGGAAACGGTATTTCTCGTTGGGCACCATGCTGACGCCGTCGGCCACTCGCTGGCGCATTTCAGCCAGAAGCTGCTCGTAATAATCAACCACAGTCTGAGTGCCGCGCAGCGTGACGATCAGCGCCAGGTGGAAGAACGCATCAAAGGCAGTCATGGGCGCCGGCTTGTTGGCCGGGCAATCGAGGATCTGCTGCCACAGTTTCTGCGCGCGAATGGATAGCGCGCCCACTTCCTGCATGCGATTCATGTTCATTTTCTTTCTGCACACTGTTTCCAGGAATTGAATATACTCGCGCATCTGCCGCTGCACATACGTTCTGGCTTCGGCCGAAAATTCCGTGTGGATGAACGGTGTATCGAAGATGAACAGGGGCGCGTTGTATTTTCGCGCCTGAATTTCGTACCATTTGAGAACTGTGCCGCAGATGTTGTTGCAGCAAACGAGGAAATCTGGTTTTGGCAGCCCACCGATGGGCCCTCCTTTGGTGGCGGAACTGCCAATATCGGCGCGGACGTAGGAACACACATCCTGCGAATAGCCCATCTCCTCGGAAATCTGGCAGAGGTCAACGCCCATCTTGCTGGCGCCGATCATGGCGCCGTGATTTTCCGGGTACACCGGAATTACGTCCATGGCGATGAGCGGCTCCACCGGCCCGCCGCTGGTAATCCACGCCACTTTCTTTCGGAAATACTTCGCTGTCTTAGCCCGCCAGTAATAACGTTTCATAATTTTCTTCATCCGGGCGACGGACTTGATTCTTCGTTTTTCTTTTTCCGGATCGATGGGTTTTCGTTTGGTGGTCATTCAGTGCTCCAGGATAAAAAGCTGATTGAATGTAGATTTAACTGATTTGACGGATTAAACAAATTTATATTTTATGCAATAAGCCATTATCGTCCTGACAGCCTCCCAATTTCTTTGCAGGTATCTTGCTCATTATTGATTTTAATAATCCGTGAAAATCTGTGTAATCCGCGTCATCCGCGTTCCATTTCTCAATGCGATATCACACCAATCCCCTACACCATCTCCATAAACGCTTCCAGCCGTGTTCGCACCTGCCCGTCCGAAGGGAGTTGCTGTTCCAATTCAAGATGAAGGCTGGGAATCCCGGCGTTGTCCAGGTATTCTTTGAGATAGGGATAATCGAATGCATGGGGATCGCAGAATTTGAGGAAAAGAAAAATCACGCCCGCCGCACGATGCTCCTGAACCAGTTTCACCAAATTCTCTCCGCGGGATGTCAGGTCCGTATGCTTGGCCGGGCAGATGATTCGATTCGAATAGCGTTCCGCAATGGCAGAGATCGGCTCGCCGTTTTCACGAATCTTGCCGTCGAAATAGCGTGACCCGGTACACAATTCATCCCAGACCACATCGCCGCCAGCCTCTTCGATAATTTGATGAATATTCGGGAAATTGCAGACGCCGCCGGCCAGCACAAGTCGCTTGCACCGCGGCGCTGCGGAGACTGTGTCGTTGCGCTTCAAGTCAGCCACAAGTCCAGCGAGGCGCTCCGCTAATTCGCGGCGATCCATGACCATCGCCGATTTCAAGATGGCATACACATCGCGACCGGAGATGAGCGCCGGATTGTTGCTGCGCATGGCATAGATTTCAGCCAACAACTCCCTAATTCGATTGTACACTGCAATGGCCTGGCTCAACGCCTGGTCAGTGATTTCCCGGCCCAGTCTGTTTGCGACATCCGACCGGAATTTATCGAACACGGAGACCACGTAGTCCGTTGCGCTCCGGGAATTGAGCTTAACCGGCAGCACGACGTCGAAATGCAGGGAAAAGCCGGCGTTCAATCGCCAGATATCGGACAGCCGCTGAATGGTGTCGCAGGTGTGCGGAAATACGGCGCCATCCAGGAATGACAATCGCCCGGTCAGCGCTTCTTCCAGTCCGCCCCTGGCCAGAGAACAACAATACGCCTGAAGAAACGCATTTGCTTCGGCAATGTGTTCCGATGCGCCAAAAATTCTGAATGGCAGCGCATCGGCAGCAAAAATAATTTCTTCAGGCGTATAGGTACAGAGATAACCAATGACCTGTTTCCCGGTCCGCCGCTTCCAATCGGCAGCATACCCGTGGGGATCGTCCGCGACATGGTGAAAAATCGAGGTGTCAATCATTCGCGAATTTCCTATTCATACATCTTTTCAATGATGTCCGCATACTTTTTCATAATGACCTTGCGCTTCACTTTGAGGGTCGGTGTAATTTCATCTTCGGCCACGGTGAATTCTTTGGGCAGCAGAGTGATCTTTTTGATCTGCTCAAATCGCGCCAGGTTTCGCGTGACATTCTGAATGCTGTCATTCACCAGATCGTATATCTCAGGGTGAGCGATCAATTCCTCCCGCGAGGAATAGCTGATGCCCTTTTCAGCAGCGGCCTTTTCCAATGCAGCGAACTTCGGCACGATCAACGCGCTCAGGTAATTTCGCCGATCACCAATGACCATCGACTGTTCGATGTAGGGACTGGTGACGAGCTGATTTTCAATCGTCGCCGGCGTCACATTTTTACCGCCCGAGGTCACCAGGATGTTCTTCTTGCGATCCGTGATGTAGAGGAATCCGTCTTCGTCCAGAATGCCAATATCGCCGGTATAGAGCCAGCCGTCCTTGTCGATGGACTCCGCTGTTGCTTCCGGATTTTTGTAATAGCCCTTCATCACATGGGGACCGCGGGTGAGCACTTCGCCGTCATCGGCGATTTTCACCTCCACACCCGGGATGGCCGGCCCGACTGCGCCGAATCGGAATTTTTTCTCGTGGTTCACGGCAATCACCGGCGAGGTCTCTGTCAGACCATAGCCCTCCAGAATGAGGATGCCCACTTTGTAGAAGAACTCAGCAATTTCTTTGGAAAGCGGAGCGCCGCCGGAGACGAAGAACCGCAGTCGTCCACCGACCCTCGCGTGCAGTTTGCTATAAACCAACTTGTGCGCCAGATTATGGTTGAATTTCAGGACGCCGGTAACGGTCCCTTTGGCGCTGGCTTCGATATATTTCTCTCCGACGCCAACTGCCCACCAGAAAATTTTCTTCTTCAACGGGGAACCGGCTTCGGCATTTTCAATGACCCGCGCATAGATTTTTTCAAACAATCGCGGGACGCTGGTCATCAACGTGGGATGCACTTCGCCAAGATTGTTTGCCACGGTCTCCACGTTCTCGGCATAGGCGATGGTGGCGCCGGCCGTAATCGCCAGATACTGTCCGGCCATTCGCTCAAACGAATGGCAAAGCGGCAGGAACGAGAGCAACGTATCGGTTTCATCGACTCTGATGACCGACAGCGCTGCCAAAACATTAGACAAAATATTACTATGGGTGAGCATGACGCCCTTGGGCGCGCCGGTCGTTCCTGACGTGTAGATGATCCCGCACAAATCATCCGGCGTGACGCTGTGAACGGCATCATCGAAAAACTTGGGGTGTTTTTGGGCAAATGCCTTTCCCAATGCCGATACATCTTCGAACTTGATGACGCTTTTATTATCCTGGACGCCATCCTCCATGTAGATGATTTTGGAAAGGCTGGGCAACTGATCGGCAATTTGCATCACCTTTTCCAGAAGATCCGACGTGGAAACGACGATCATTTTGCTGTCAGAATCTTTGAGTATGTACGCAACCTGCTCCGCCGTGATTGTGGGGTACAGCGGCACATTGGTCGCGCCAATGGAGAGAATCCCCAAATCGGCGATGGGCCATTCCGGCCGATTCTCCGACATCAACGCAATGTTATCCCCGTGTTTAATTCCCATCGACGCCAACCCCAGTCCAAAATTTTTCACGCGTTCACCGAATTCCGCGTAGGAAAAACCCTGGTAGATCCCCTCAATTTTCTGCATCAGCGATGTTTTCTCACCGTGCTTTTTGACGACCTGCTGAAACATGTCGACTAACGTTTTTGCCTCCATTAACTCCTCCTGAAATTGATTTTTCTCTTCTTTGGAATAAAAAGTAAATTGAAAATTGCCGGCCACGGCCATCCCCTTCTAAAATGGCCGACGTCCAACATTGTTGGAACCAAAAAGATTGTGTTGCTATTTCTCCTTTTCTTCTCCCTCGTGCTCCCACGCTTTAATGCCGTCCGTCATCCATTTCGGCGCCGGTGCATGTTTGAGAAAATGATCGAAAAACTCGGCCATGCGGACCGTCCAATCCATTTGGTTGACCCGTTTTTCCAGCCCGTGATCTTCTCCTGTGTAATTGAACATGTAGGCTTCCTTGCCCAGGCGGCGAAGCGCCATGATGTACTCAATTCCCTGATACCAGGGCACTGCGCCATCGGCATCGTTGTGAATCATCAAAATTGGAGTTTCTACTTTATCCGCCCAGAAGATGGGGGAATTTTCTATGTACCGCATGGGCACTTCCCACAGACTGGCGCCCAATCGGCTTTGGGATTTTTCGTATTGAAATTGGCGGACCATGCCAGTGCCCCAGCGAATGCCGTCGTAGGCGCTGGTCATGTTGCAGACAGGCGCGCCGGCTTCGGCGGCTGCAAAGACATTGGTCTGGGTGATCATGTAGGCAATCTGGTAGCCGCCCCAGGAATGGCCCTGAATGCCAATGGCTTTCTCATCGATATAACCCTCGCTCACCAGCATCTGAATGCCTGGCAGCACGCATTTCAACGCGTCCTTGCCGGGATAGCCTGTGCCGTACTCGATGTCAGGCATCCACAGGATGTAGCCGTTGCTGGCATAAAACGTCGGGTTGACGGACGTGCCTGGCGATGGATCGCGAAACCGATGCAGCCCGGAGTGGAGCGTCTCGTAAATGTAAACCATCAGCGGATATTTTTTTGATGCATCGAAATTTTCCGGCGTGATGAGAATGCCCTTGAGCGGCTTGCCATCGGAACTCGTGAATTCCCGCAATTCTGCTTTCCCCCAGATGAACGGCTCCATCTGTCGACCCATATCGGTCAGCTTTTTCGGCGCGCTGAATTGAACATCGCTCACCCACAAATCCGGAAATTCAGCGAAACTTGACTGAGTGAAAACGATCGCGTCCGCTTTTTTGGCCTTGGTCACCCGAGGCCCGATACTTTTATCCATCATGACCAATTGCCGCGGCGCGGCCTCGCCCTGAACGCGATCCGTGTAAAATCCCGTCGCCATGGAGTTCTCATTCGTGGCATGGAGCAGCATGTCCTGCGCCTGATCAATGGTCTGTTCCTCGGGATCCAGGCGCACATACCGCAGCGAAAGATTGTTGTTTCTGCCGAACCCTTCGGTGATTGTCCTTGCCCGACTGCCATCCGGACTGATTTCCCAGATATCGTATCGATCGTACACCAGAATGGATTGATCGTTATTGGTCCAGCCGGCAATGCCGTAATCGCCCGGCGGGCCGGGCATATCCCAGTCTTCCATATCGAATCGAACTCCCAGCGAACCGGTGATATTCGATGTGACGCCGGTTTTGATGGTGTACACATACCAGGCCCTGTCCACAAACCAGTACAGATATTTGCTATTGGGAGAAAGGGCTGCGTTGCCGTAAATATCCTGCTTCACCAGGGTTCGGTCCCCGGTCTTCGGATCGATGACGTAGAAATCGTTGAACGCGCCAAAGTACGAGACCCGTTTGGCATAGGGCCAGGGATCCACGGCCCAGGCGATTTTGCCGTCCCGCCCGAGACGCACGTCCGGCAGTTTCTCATCCGCCAGTTTCACGAACTGCTTTTTATCGATAAAGAAAAGCGATTCCCAGGTATTGTCGCGCACCTGCTTCGCCATCTTTTTCTGCTGCGGCTGGGGATAGGGATCGTTCCAATGCCATAATTCGAACTTAGCTTTTTTGGATTCGCCTTTCTTTTCTTCGTCCCCGCCATCGTCTTTCACCTTTGGAATCTCTTTGATTCCGAACAGCACTACGCTTCCGTCCTCGCTGAACATGATATCGGATTTATCGCTCACGGCCATGCTGTCCGGAAAATTTTTGGTCGCCCTGTGCAATACCCACAATTCCGCGCCATTCGCGCCCACGTTCCACCCATACAGCGCAAAGGTCGGTTCCTTTGCCTCGCGATCATCGCGGTCTGTCACCAGCGCCAGCCGCGTTTCCTGTTTATTCATACTCCACTTTTTATAATCTCCCTTTCCAGTCAGCAAGGGCGTCATGCGCGACTGCGCCGGCATGAGCGCATACAGACCATCGGTCTCCGGCTTGTCCTTGCTGGATACGATGTAAAGCAGGTACGTTCCGTTTTTGGTGAATCGGTATTCCAGCACGGATTCAATCTGCGTCTTTGTCGTGTCGCTGAGCTGTTGAAGGACGAGCCGCGCGCCGTACTTCTTTTTATCCGCTTTCTCTTTATCCCACTTTTCCTTTTCTTCCTCGGCTTTGGTCTTCTCCTTTTTCACCGCTGCGCCTTCTTCGGACTTTTTCCCCGCTTCCTCCTCCTTTTCATCCTTCTTCTTTTCTTTCTTTGCCGGGTCCATTTTTAAATAGGCCACCCAGCCGGACGCTTCTTCCGGGAGGGAAAAACTTTTCACGCTGTCAATGACGACCACAGCCCCGTCCGTCAGGTTCAAAATTCCGAGCCTCTTTTTCGTCGCGTCGCCATTGTCTTTTTTAGCGCCCTTTTTCAATTGCTTCGACGTATCGCATTCAGCCTTTGTCGGAGAAATCAGGAACACGACATGACTGGAGCTATAGGTGAACTCGGGTCGCGCAGTTCGCTCCGCATTGATGTCCTCGCCGGAATAACCGACACCGTACCGATATTCCCTGCCATCCATAACATTCTTTGCGATCAGGAAGACGTCACCGTCCTGGGGCGTTTCCAGGAATAAAATCCAACGGCCGTCCGCGGAGATTTTCGGTGTCTCAATTGCTTTCCAGGTATCATAGTCATTGTGAGTGAGCGAGCGTTTTTGCGGTGAATCATTCGCCGCGAGCGGGCTTATAAAGCAGAAAAAAAGAATTAAGATAAGAAACGAAAAACTGTACCTTCGGTATAATCTGACCATTGCACCTCCTGAACCATGTGACAGATTTTTTTGCCTCGAAATCATGATATAATAGTAACAATTTTATTCACTTTTGCAAGTAAAAATTCTTTGATTAGAACATTCAGAATTCATTTTTCAATCTCTATTATCCCGGGGGATATTCTTCAAAAGAAATTCACCAGTTTCCCGGATTTTTCAATGTATATCAGTGAAAGTCCGGAGCGAAAATTGAATTTCCCGGGATGTGAACCGGATTGAAAGAAACACCAGAATGAACTTCAGCCAGGAAATCTGGTGAATTGTTAAGTTGATAACTGATCGCTGAAAGCCTTTTCCGTCTTCTTGACTTTCATTCTAACTAATTGTTTTTTGATTCCCTAACCTGGACATGCCAGAAATAACAAGAAATAGAACACTGATTACGCGGATGACGCTGATCTTCACAGATTCTTAATCCGTGTAAATGCGCTGAATGACGCATCCGCCCTGGCGTGATCTGAGCGGAAGCTCCGCCATCTTTTTGGCGGATCATCAGCGTTCCGTGCTTTGGCTCGAAATCTGCTACGCTGATATTTTTCGTGTGCGGCACGTCCGCTTTCTATTTGGCGGATTCGCGGGACAGTTTTTCAACGATCTTTTCCAGAACCACCAATCCGGCTTTATCAGCCTCGCGGGCTTGCTTCAGGCATTCCACTGCCTGCGCTATTTTCCGGTCATCCTTCACATTCACCTCCCGCTGCTGCTCCGACACAGAGAAGCACGGGAACACCTCGGACACTTGCTTCAAATTTTCCGCTGAGACCCGGTACTGGATTTTAGCTTCTTCGAATAAGTCACCCAGTTCCGGCGACAATCGTCCCTTTGCTTCATCCAAAAACTGAACCGCATAGCTTCGGCACTCCGCCCATACTGGGGGAATGAACGCTGCGCCAAATGCATCCGCCTTTTTTCCCTGCAGCGCCTTTATCCACACATCGTACCCGGCAGGACCGGCCGTGCATTCGGGAGAAATCCATTCATTTTTTTCTTTGGAAAAATCAAGGACAAATTGCAGTGCGTCTTTTATGGTTTTCGCATCATTTGCCGGCTCAATCGGCCTCAGAATTTTCACCTGAAAATAACCATCCTGCCGACCCAATGTCTGCCAAGCGACCGGCCCCTCGCCAGACTCTACATCCACACCTTTATAATTGTAGCCGGTTTCATCGTAACCAAAAATGACATAATCTTCGGGAATGTAATGCAGCGGATAGCCAATGCAGGGCACACCGTTATCGATGGCCGCGCGGACTTTCTCCCAGGCCAGTTTTTGTTGCTCTGCGAAATCGGGTTTATCCTTTTCGCCCACAATTCGTTCGGTGCGGAAACCGATATTCTCGCCCAATTCATAAAGCCTATCTCTACTCCATCCTCCGACGCTGGAGGAAAGAACGCGCTCATGCACGTTGAGGAGGAAGGCATACCCGGTTGCGCCGTAAAGCCATGCATCGGACACGTTCATTTTGAGATAATCGAGACAGCCCTTGACGCAGCCCATCCAGGCTAACCATTTGGGGCTCCAGTTCAGATTATCCAGAAGCGTCGCAGCGCGAAAACGATAGTGCTGGATGAGCGCTCCGGCGGTTTCATCGCAGGCCTGATAGGCTATCTCGCCGCCCTGGTTAGTAACCACAACCACCGCCATATTTTTCAGCGGCGCTATCCATACAACTGCGTAATTCAGATTATTGCTGCCGGAATGCCAGAACACGCGACCTCCGCCCCATTGCCGATCCGCGGCCATCCAGCCCATGGCATAGTCGCTGCCGGCCGACGGTGTGTGCAGCGTTTTAAAATCCTTGAGTTGAAGTGGCGTTGGCCGACCCGCATCCCCGTTCAAATGGGCGATGACGAACTTTGCCCAATCCTGCACCGAACAGCGCGCATCGCCGGCCGGGCGAATGACAATCGGATTCGGCACCGTTGGATCGATGGGAATGCGTTGCCCAGCCTCGAACGCGTGCTGCCAGGGCATTTCAATTTTTTCAGGTGAGCCGCGCAACTCGTAGTCGGCTGTGGTCATGCCCAGTGGTTTGAATAGCAATGAATCGATCAGTATTTCCCACGGCAGGTCCAAAATTTCTTCAGCAATCGTCCCGGCGATGGAATATCCCACGTTGGAATAGCTGTACCGCTCCCCGGGTGTGATTTCCGGCGGTTGTTTCAGCATCAGGCGCGTGTACAATTTTCGCTGTTCGCGTGGCGTGCCGGGCATCGTGTACAAATCTCCGATTGTTTTCCCGGCTGGCAATTCGCCGCCGTACGTCGGCAATCCGGCGCGATGGGTGAGCAACTGCTCGATGGTTATTTTTTTGCAGTCAATGTGCATCTCATCAGCCAAATCAGGCAGCGCCTGGTCCAGCGTTTCGTCCCAGCGAAGTTTTCCCTGTTCCACCAATATTCCGAGCACTGTTGCGGTCATGGCTTTGGTGCAGGAACCAATGTCAAATGCGTCGTCCAGTGTGACGTTCACGTCGCTCCCGACCTTCCGAACACCAACTGCGCCGGCGCCGACAATTTTTCCGTCGAGGACAAATGCAGCAGCGAGTGCCGGGACGTTGTGCTTTTTCAGGATGGGAGATAAAATTTCTGTGAGGTCCTCCGGCGTTGGGAAATCCGTGTTTTGCGGCGTTGAAAAACTGACCTGAATAGCAAATAATACAATGAATAGAGTAGATATTAAAATAATCTTATTGGCAGAATTGAACATCGATTTTTCTCCTTTTAATAATCCATAACAGGCAAAACGAATCGCTCTTGCGGAATTTCCATATTGTGCTTATAGCTTAATTCGAACCGCGCTTTCGACGTGCGGCTGCCGAGGATGGAAAAAAATGTGGATTCCATATCCATCGCATTATCATCTCGCGCTACGCTCTCATGGAGACTGTGGGAGCGAGATGCTATTTGAAAATTCTTCGGTATAATCCTTGCAAATCCGTGTCATCAGCGTTCTATTTCTTAGATGAAAGTAGGCTCCTTATATTTCCATTTACTGAAGCATAGCAGAAACCTCATTCTTAATCCGCTCAGGCCAGATCTTTTCCAATTGAATTTTATTGCATTCATTGAACTGGGCCATGTCCCAAAATTTCGCGCTCAATTCCGGCAGGCATGCTTCGAAATTTGCGAAGGTTGGCTCGAAAGCCAGATTATTAATGACCAGCGTGTAGTTCTTTCGATCTGCTTTGGGATCGAATCGGCCGATGAACTCCGTTCCCCACAGAATGGGCATCACGTAATAGCCGACCTTTCGTTTGGCGGCCGGCACGTAGCATTCCATTGTATAATTAAAATTGAACAGCTTTTTCAACCGCTCGCGCTGGATGATGAGATTATCGAACGGGGAAAGGAGGTGAATTGGCTGAACATTATTTTCCCGCGGCGAAACTTTTTCCAATACATTTGAAAAACCAAAATAAACTGATTTATTTTCATTCCCAATTTCGAATTGTGCAACCTCCCTGCTTTCAGCCAAATTCATGAGGACGCTGGAGATCACTTTTTTATCCGATGAAGAGAACTGTCTGTCCCGCGCCGACTCTGCCTGCATGAAAAGCCGGATCTCTTTTTCAGTCGCGACGCCCAATGCCTGCAGCGCGGTTCGCACAAAAAACAAACCTGCTTCTTCCTCCGACGGAAACCGGGTGTCGATGTTTTCCGGCAGGACTCGCCCGGTTAAATCATACATTTTGATAAAATTATTTCGACTGGAAATCATCACATCGCCGCGCCAGAACAGGTACTCGAACGCTGTTTTGATGGCCTCCCGCTCCACTTTATCCTTCGGATCGTCCGCAGGAAATTCCGCTGATGACATAGCGCCCTCGGCGCGGATTCGCTCCAATACCGGTTCCAGTTTTGTTTTGCACCGATCCAGCATCTGCTTTGCCCAGGGAGTGGAGGGACTATCGAAGTTATGCATCTTGGGGAGAAAGTAGCGATAGCTATCTATGGGAAGGTAGGCATTGGCGTGGCCCCAATATTCGAAAATGCGGCGATCATCGGACAGCAATTCATCAAGATCGTCTGGCCGGTAGCCAGGCACGCGCGTCCACAACACGTGATGATGCGTCCGCTGCACCACCTGCAGGGGATCGATTTGCACGTAGCCCAATTGAGTGATGGCCGCTTCAGCGCCCGGTTTCCCTTCCGGCAGATCGGCTCGGCCATCCAGCAGTTGTGCGTGGAGGATAATTTTTCGGGCTAACTCTGAGGATAATTTTTCTTTCATAAGGAAATAATATTATCGCTCCCACGGAGATCGTAGGAGCAATGTAAAAAATCGGAATTAGTAAAATTCAAAAAACAAATAACACCTAAAATTCTAAAATAAAATAGTAGCTAAAGTGATCCAAGATTCGTATATTAAGGTGGTTAAACACATGAATATCGAACCAAAAAGGATCACTTTAGCCATGAAAAAATCACCCCAAAAGCAGTC
>JBMOPW010000043.1:0-5274 GCA_049322915.1 Candidatus Zhuqueibacterota bacterium | reverse complement strand
TACGCAGCCTCCTGTGATTTACACGATTATGTTTTGATTAACATGATAAAGAGCTAAAGTTAATTAATCCTGTCTATCCCAAACATCCTGTTATCCTGTCATTCTTAACTACCCTGTGATCGGTTACGTAAATTTGATCTCCCGATGATGGCCGGCAGGTCAGGTTCCCCGGCTCATTTTTCTGTATGTACGCGAAAAGCGAAAATATCGGCGTCGCTCAATTCGAACCGGAGGCGAATGGGCGCGCCGGCCAACCGGGACAGATCACTGCCATTTTCCCAGACAACCGTCCGTTCGAGATCATCGCCGAAAATGGGGCGACAGTCGGCCCGACTGAATCCAGCCAGCGGGACGCCTGCGCTGTCCTGCACCTCGACGAAAATAGCGCCGATGGCGCTGGTGGAATAATTGATCTGCAGCCGGTTGCCGGAAAAAATGAGCGGCTTTGTCGTGAATGTCCCGGCCTCGTATTGGGCATGAACCGATACAAATCCGCGCGGTCGAACGGACAATCGGCGCAGTCGCGGTTTGACATCCGGCTGGCGATAGTGCTCGCTGACATACATAGACCATTCGGTCGCTGAAGATTCAATGATGCCCCACGTCGGATAATTGTTTCGATCCGTCCAGTTCTTTTCATCCAGCCCGGGACGAATCCACGCTTCAGGGAAACGCGTCCAATGAACGCAATCGCGGCTGGACATGAATAGCGCGTCGTTCATCCCGGGATACGGGTGATCGCTTTTGAAAATCCGATCCTGCACGTATCGATTTGGAAAGGCGAGATAGATATGCCCGGCGCCGGGACAGGGGATTGTCGCGTTAGTGTACATGTGAAAGGCCTGACCGTCGCCGTACTGATGATAGGTCACCTGTTCCCATCGGATGAAATCACGGGACACCGCACTCTGAATGGCGCGAATGGCCACGTTGTTCGCACTCAGCACATCCGACTCCGGGGTCAGGTTTTCGAAATAGCGCGTGAAGCAGCGATAGGCCTGTATCTGCGGATCCCAGAATGCGGTATTCACCGTATCGAATGTTCCGCTCATTTCCAGGGTGTCTTCGGACATCAGATGCCAGCGGAGGCCATCCGGCGAAGCCAGCGCAAAGCACATCTTCCATTCGCCGCTCAGCCCTTTGTATCGTTCCCCGGGAGGACAATCCGAATTTGTGTCGATGAACGGCGGCGGCACAGTGGGGATGTCGCTGATTCTGAGGATATTGTTCTCACTAGAGCCATTGAATTCGACAAGCCGCAGCGCCGGCCGCACAAAGGAGAATCCGCCATCCCCGCTCTCGGCCAGCGCCATCACCGGAATACGCTTCCCGTTGCGTTCGACCATGGAGGCGCGGTAGTACAGTCGGACTTTTTCCCCATCCTGTAACACGCGGATAAAACTCATGGTGTTGTCCTCCCAGTCGGTTTCGCCCTGAAACACAATGTCACGCCGCTCCGGTTGGAAGAGCTTCAGGTGGACATGGTTCATCTCGCTGATGAGAGCGCTGTCCACGAAAAGCTCCCAGCGACTCCCGACGTCGATGGGCTGCTGGCACCAGCCAGGCTAGGCGCTGATCACGGAAATGATGAATGAAAAATAAGCTGATCGGATTTTCATAGGCATTTTCGAAGTTGCTAAAAAAAAGGTAGAATTTCTATTGTTGAGACAGTCGATTTTATTAACACAATGATGAAACGAATTGTTTTCGTCATGTCACTCAGGAACCGCAGCAGGGCTTCGCCGCCGGATCAACCGGGGCTGCGCTCATCGGCAGCCCGGCGATGGGCGTCAGTCATGCTGGTAGTCGAACCAGTCGAAGAACGCCCGGGCGGTGCAGACCCGACCGTTGCCGGTGGCGTACATGCCCAGGTACACGCCGGTGAACCAGCCGCCAACTTCGGTGGCCAGATAGCGTGTTTCACCGGTAGCCAATTCGATCTCCGACTGACTCTCGGTTTTAAATCCGAACCGATACGTCTCCCTGTCCCCCCGAATGACGAGCTCAACCCGCGGGGAGTGCAGTTCGCGCTCTGCAACGATGGCAGACAGGCTGCCGATCCTGCGCCGCACCAGGACAACCCGGTTGCCATTCCGCATCGCGACGGCAATTTCGTAGTGGTGTTTTAAATTCTGGAATGTGGTCAGCCCGGCTTCTTCGCCCTCATGCATTGGATCGAATTCGAGCGACGCGGCGATTTTCACGTCGAAATGGCACTGACGCCGGCCGACGAACACCGGCGCGGGATTCATCGCATCCAGCGTTTCCGGCTGGCCTTTGAGGCGCAACGCGCCCGGCCGTTCCACGAGCGACCATGTCCCCTCACCGGGATTCCCGATGAAATTCCAGCACAGGGCCAACTCCGCGGCGTCGAAATTGTCGCGAGCCGCTGGCCGGGGCCAGGGGTGCGCCGGCAGGGTTTCCGCTTCCATGTCCAGTCCAATGCGCCCGTTATCGCCAATCACCGGCCAGCCGCAATCGTCCCAGATCACCGGTGCGAGATACGTCTCGCGGCCCAGAAAATGATATCGCTGGTAGCCGACGAATCGAAATCCGAGGCAGACTGCCCACCAACTGCCGGTGTGCGCCTGAATCAGATCGGCGTGGCCGACTCCCTGAATGGGGCTGCCGGAGCTGCGGTGCGTCAAAATCGGATTTCGGGGACAGGGCTCAAAAGGGCCGTCCGGCCGCGCGCTGCGACTGATGGTTTCGATGTGGCCGTACTCGGTGCCGCCTTCGGCGATCATCAGATAATACTGATTGTCAATTTTATAAATGTGCGGCGCTTCCGGGCCAAACCCGCCGCTGCCTTCCCAGATGTCCTTCAACGGAGACAGGCATCGGCCTGTGCCGACGTCGACTTTGCACTGAGAGATTCGAATGTAACCGTCGCTGCGATTGCTGACCGACAGATAGGCTGACCCATTATCATCAAAAAATAGATCAGGGTCAATGCCGGGCACATCCATCCAGACCGGATCCGACCATGTACCCAGGGGATTTTCCGCGCGGATGATGAAATTGCCGCGATCCGAGACATTGGTGGTGATGACGTAAAACATCCCATCGTGATGCCGAATGGTCGGCGCGTAAATGCCGCGGGAAAAGTAGGCCCGGCTCAGGTCGAGCTGACTCGCCCGGGAGAGGCAATATCCGATGTGACGCCAATGAATCAGGTCTTTGCTGTGAAAAATGGGCACCCCGGGAAAATATTCGCATGAACTGCATACGAGAAAATAATCGTCGCCAGCGCAGCATACACTGGGATCCGGGTGAAAGCCGGGAATAACAGGATTACGGTAATGCATTGTATCGCCTCTGATTTGTGCATTAAAATCAACGTCATCGCCAGCGTCTGATCTGTCTCACGCCCGACAGGGTACCGGGATCGAAGCATCGGAGGACGCCGAAAATGGCCTTTCAGTCGGCGTGGCCGAACTGCAGCAGCCGATCGCGTTTTCGACATGCCGCATCATAATCGGCCACTTCGATGATTCTGGAAAAACCGGTGCGGATGCGTTCGCGGCAGCGTGCATCGAGAGGCACGGTCCACTGAACAATGGGAACGCCAGCCGCAGCGCACGCTTCGTACATTTCCAGGACGTCGTAAAATTCGCCCTGGTACGGGTTGATGCCCTTCAGCCCCGGAATGGTCAGCAACTCCGGCCACCACTGATGCGCTTTCCCGCAGAAATGAATCCAACCGCCCCAGGGACGGAGCAGCTTCTCGTCGAACCGTTTGACAAAATCGAGATAATGGGATCGGCCCAGATTCACGGTGGAATCGTTCCGCACGCAAACGCCGCCAAGGTAATTCCACGCGCCGTCGTGTTCGTACAGACTGGCCCCGTCGATAGCGCGATGCTCCTGAATCACGGCCAGCGTGGCCTCGCAAACGATGTCCATCAGCCGGAGCACGGCGTCTGTCTCCTCGATCAAAGAGAAATAAATATCCGAGCCCCAGATGATGCTGGCGTTATCGAACGGCCCCTGAATATCGAGACATTGGGACCCGACTGCCTGCGACAGTCTGGGAAATGGCTTCAACATGTCCCGATAATAGGCAACGGTGTCCAGCGCCCGACCGACAATGCCGCTCCGCGTGGCCGGAGCGCCAGACTCCAGTATCCGGTCGATGCGCGATCGCGGTATTTCCTTACAAATGGGCAGGGCAAATTCGAACGTGTATACAGGGCAGCCGAACATGCTGGCGATGATGCCGGTGCCATAATTGGCCCGAATGCCGTAAAGACGGTCATCGCCGAGTTTGGCGCCCATGTAGACGTACTTCAATTCCCAGAGCAGCATCTTCTCCTGATCATGGTAGATTTCATCGAATCGGAACGCCGGCCATTCGCTCTCCGGGATGGAATAGATGAACGCCGTGGGAATATGATCGACTTCCTGAAAGGAGAACGTGCGACGCTGCAAATTTTTCGTCGCAGCCACGTGGTCGAGGTCGATGAGCGCTTCCAGCTTTTCTAAGTAATCGCTCGTATTCGCTGTTTTCATGCGATGTTTAATCCTGCATTCATCTCAGTGCGCCAATGCCCCGGACAAGCGGCTCGTTGACAAGGGAGCAAGGCCGTAAAGTTGGGAAACCGCTAAAACGGTTTCCAACATCTTGTTTTTTCGAATTCCACCCCGATGAATCGGGGTGATAGTTCAATGGAACGTTGAATTAACACCCAGATTTATCTGGGTGGTAACAAAGAAGAAAATAATGAATGAACTGCTTCAGCAGTTTTCATTATTCTCATGTGCTATTCCAAATACCAACTTTTCAGAATTGCTCCCCGTTGGCAACAATTGCCAATGGATAATTTCATTATTTTTAATGACCAGCTAATTGGTCCGAAAACTGCTATTATTGACCTCACCCCAACCCTCTCCGAAAAGGCTTACCCTTACTCATATCTTTTCTAACGCAGAGTTCGCAGAGACCGCAGAGGTACGCAGCGTTTTGGTATTGAAAAAAAGCTGTTTGCAATTTTATGAAACCAGGTATTTTCCTGGTTATTCTGGTCTTCTGTGACTATGGGTGAACATGATTTTCATTGGTTGATTGAAAATTTTAAAATCGCTCAGGTCAATTTAAAGCTGGTCATTTCTCTGCGCCCTTCGCGACCTCTGCATTTCTTTTGATTTGTTAACCCTACTACGTCACATAGATTTTTTATCGTTGTATATTGTATTTTTGATAGATGAAAAACTCAACATAGTGTGATAAATTTACTAAATGACGTTGTAGGGTTAATATCCCCCAACTTATGG
>JBMOPW010000042.1:0-5404 GCA_049322915.1 Candidatus Zhuqueibacterota bacterium | reverse complement strand
CTATCAGAGAAGCCATTGTCTATGTTTATTAGACATAAAACGCCAGAAATTTATCCTGTAAATCCTTTCGATCCTGTTATCCTGTCAATAAAACTCCTGACAACATTCAATCCCTGTGATCGGTTACAATTATTCAAACTTAAATTGAGCGAATAGCAAATACCCAACAGCAGTCAGCTCTTTCAATAGCAACGTAAACTCGCTTGCTGCGAGCGAAAAATTGTCTGTCGCGGATTGACCGCAGCGTCGTGATGAAGTCAGCCCCCTTCTTTGGATTGCGGCGACAACGAGTCAATAGCAGATATTGGTTTCGGTGGTTGCACGATGAAAATCAATGGATCGCGCCGGGTCAACCGGGCAGGCGCGTTCAGAACATCCGCTGATCCGAGCCCCAGTTCAGTTTGGTGCGCAGCAAATCGTAGAACGTCCGCCTGCGGTTTTGAATCCATCGGATATTGTACTCCGCGCGCCGGATCACGATTTCAATATCGCATGTTTTGACAAACTGCTGGTTGATCTGGCCGTCCACACTGACTGTGACGATGCGGCCTTCCAGATGCGGCACCACGCGGATGCAGCTTGTATCCGGTATTACCAGCGGCCGCACGCTGAGGGAGTGCTGGCAAATGGGAGTGATAATCATACAATCCAGCGTCGGCACCACAATCGGGCCGCCGGACGAGAGCGAATAGGCGGTCGAGCCGGTCGGCGTTGCTATGATAATTCCGTCGCCCAGATAGGTGTTCACGAATTCTTCATTGATAAATACATCCACGCGAAACATGCGGCTGAAACCATCGCGGTCGATGACCACGTCGTTGAGCGCGAAATGCTTTTTCTTCTGACCTTCGAACTGGATGGTCGCCTCCAGCACAATGCGATCCAACATCGTAAAATCGTTGTGAAGGATATTTTCCAGGGTGCTGTACAATTCTTCGAAAGCGACCTCGGTCAGGAATCCCAGGCCACCGAGATTCACCCCCAGGATGGGCACGCCGGAAGCGCCCACCGCGCGCGCCGTGGCCAGCAGGGTGCCGTCGCCGCCAAAGGTCAGGACTACGTCGGACTCCTCTCCCAGATTTTCCAGGTTCGTGCTCTGATGAATTTGGGACAGGCTGAGAAAGCGCAGCAACTCTTTGTCAAGGATGTAACTGATTTTCCTCTCTTCGAGCCAGTTCAGTAGTTCGGGAATCACGCCGCGAACCATGCCTTTCGTGGTATTTCCGCTAATTCCAAAAATCATGAGATCAATCTCCCATGTGAGTCATCAGAAATCAATTCGTTTTTTTTGAATGACCTTTTGGCAATCGATACCGTGTGTGGAGTTCCGACCAGTGTTTCAGCACCGTCTCGTAAATGCTTTGTGCGTCCAGAGAGATGGATTGAAAAAGCTGCTGCGTGGAACCGTGTTCGACAAACGCATCCGGCACGCCGAGGCGAATCAATCGCGTCTGTCCGGCGAACCGATCCGCGAGCAATTCCGCAACCGCGCCGCCGAAGCCGCCCACCAGCGTGTTGTCCTCCAGGGTGACCACGAGCGGGAATGTTTCGAACGTCTCCAGCAGCCGCGCTTCGTCCATCGGTTTGATGAATCGGGCGTTGATGATCTGCGCCGAAATGTCGTTCGCTTTCAACAAATCGCGCACATCGAGCGCCGTGTACACCATGGGGCCAACTGCCAGAATGGCCAGATCATGGCCGAAGCGGAAGACCTCGCTCTTTCCGATGGGCAGTTCCACCATGGGTTTTTCCAGCGACAGACCGATGCCGGAGCCGCGGGGATAGCGGATGGCCACCGGCCCGCTCTCGTATTTCAATGCCGTGAACAGCATGTTGCGCAATTCTTCTTCGTCCCGGGGCGACATGATGACCAGGTTCGGGACGGAGCGCAAGTAGCTCAAATCAAAGACGCCGTGATGCGTGGGACCGTCGCTGCCAACGATGCCGGCGCGATCGATGGCAAAGATGACCGGCAGGTTTTGCAGGGCCACGTCGTGAATCAGATGATCGTATCCGCGCTGCAGAAAAGAGGAGTACAGCGCCACCACCGGCCGATAGCCCTGCGTGGCCAGGCCGGCAGCGAACGTGACCGCATGTCCTTCGGCAATGCCCACGTCGAAAAAGCGGTCCGGATGGGCTTCGGCGAATTGGCTCAGGCCGGTGCCCAGCGACATGGCGGCGGTGATGGCCACGATGCGCCGGTCCTGCTGCGCCAATTCCGTGACTGTGCTGCCGAACACCTCCGTGTAGCTCGGCGTCGCAGCGATTTTAATCGACTCGCCGGTCTCCTGATTGAATGCGCCCAGCCCGTGGAATTGCGAGGCGTTCTTCTCCGCCGGGGAATAGCCCTTTCCCTTGCGGGTGACCACGTGAACCAGAATCGGCCCTTTCAGCGTTTTCACGAGGTGGAACACGCGAATCAATCGGGAGATATTGTGCCCGTCGATGGGGCCAATGTACCGAAATCCCAATCGCTCGAACAACAGGCCCGGCATGAATACCGCTTTCAGGCTTTCATCGAGGCGACCGACAACCCTGCGAATTTTTTGGCCCAGCCCGGACATTTTGCCGGTCAGTTCCCAGACTTCCTTTTTAATCTTGTTGTAGGATTGCATGGTGATCAACGTGGTGAGATAGTTGGATAGCGCGCCCACGTTTTTGGAGATGGACATTTCATTGTCATTGAGCACCACGACGAGATCCCTGCCCAGCGAACCGGCATTGTTCAGCCCTTCGAACGCCAGGCCCCCGGTGAGAGAGCCATCCCCGATGACTGCCAGCACATGATAATCCTCGTGCGACAAATCCCTGGCGCAGGCCATTCCAATCGCTGCGGAAATCGAGGTGCTGGCGTGGCCGGTACCGAAGCAATCGTGGGGACTTTCACTGATTTTCGGAAATCCGCTGATCCCCTTGAATTGGCGGATCGTCGGAAAACTGTCCTTGCGCCCGGTGATAATTTTGTGCACATACGCCTGATGCCCGACGTCCCACACGATTTTATCCCGGGGACTGTCGTATAAATAATGAAGCGCCAGCGTCAGTTCCACAACACCCAGGCTTGGCGCCAGGTGGCCTCCGTTTTTGGCAATATGCGAAATGATAAATTCCCGAATCTCGCGCGACAGCCCGGCCAATTTAGGAATATCCAGTTTCTTCAAATCATCCGGCGAATGAATTGTGTCCAATAGTTTCGTCATCGTGACTCACCAGGTTCGTGTATTTTCGACATTATGTTGCCCTCATTATAATTAATTTTTATCTGAATGGCAAGCAAATTTATTCGTACTCCTAAAAGAAGCGATTAGCCTTTAGCTGTCAGCGGTCAGCGATATGAAAAACAGCATGTTCAGATGGAATTATCCTGTCACCAAATGAGCGAACCCTCGCTATTGTTTCTATTCATTATTTTTGAAAAAGCGATGACTGAATGCTGTTCGCTGATTGCTCAATTTAGTGTTTTGATTGCCCAATCCTGGGGCGCTTTTTCGGAATGGAGAGATGGGAACGGGGCGATTCAGGCGTTGAACCACGACGGACGGAACCGATGACATCAGCCAACAATCGCGGCGCTTTATTCATAACAGAAAAACATCGCTCATCCGCCCGGCGGCCGTCCATGACAACGCCGTGCCATACGCGGAATGGTCCACATACATGAAACACGGCTATACGATCGCCGCTGAGGATTTCAGCCAGGCTGCCTCACATGATTTCTAGTTGAAAACCATCGTCCGTCTTCACCAGCTTCTTCAATTTTTGCTCGGCTTTATTCAGCCTGTCCGTGCAAATTTTGGAGCACTGCATCCCCAACTCAAATTTTTTCAGGGTGTCTTCCAGGGACATTTCTCCCCGCTCCAACTCTTCCACAATGACCTCCAACTGGGACATGGCTTCTTCGAACGATTTTTCAGGCATGATATTTCCTTTTTATAGTAGCTGTCAGAATAAAATACATCGAGATTAATTCATTACCAATTGTCATCTGTCAATTCGCAATTGTCAATTGACTCGATCTCGGCGTTCATTTTGCCGCGGTGCACCTGCACGGTTATTTTGTCCCGGGGCTGAACCCAGGAAACATCGGTGATGATGCGGCCATCCTCAGTGCGGTAGCAGATGCTGTAGCCCCGCTTCAAAATCGCGTCCGGCGCGAGCGCGGACAGCCGGCGGACCAATCCGTCCAGCCGATGGCTCAACAGCGTGAGGCGATGCCGCGTCGTCACATGCAGCGCGTGCTGAAGCTCATCAACCCGCTGCTGCTTCTGTCGCACCAGATCCGGCATGCGCCGGAAACTATAGCTTTTCATCAGCCCATCGAGCCGATCGCGTTCAAACTGGATTCGCCCCAGACTCAATTCCACAAGCTGCTTCTGATACATCCGGATTCGGGCCGACAATTCCTCCCGATCCGGCGCTGCCAATTCTGCGGCTGCCGAAGGCGTGGGTGCGCGCAAATCCGCGACGAAATCGCTGATGCTGAAATCGACTTCGTGGCCCACAGCCGAGATCACCGGGATTCGGGAACGGGAAATCGCCCGCGCCACCGTCTCCTCGTTGAATGCCCACAGATCTTCCAGCGAGCCGCCGCCGCGCCCGACAATCAGCAGGTCGACCTGGCCGAATTCATTGAACCGGTCGATGGCTGCGGCAATTTCTTCGGCAGCGCCCTCGCCCTGCACTTTGACCGGCGTCAGAATGATTTCCATGCCCGGCATTCTGCGGTTGAGGATGGTCAGCAAATCCTGTATCGCCGCTCCGGTGGGCGAGGTGACAATGCCAATCCGCTCCGGAAATGGAGGCAGCGGCTTCTTTTTCTCACTGTCGAACAGGCCCTCGGCCATGAGTTTCTGCTTGAGTTGTTCAAACGCAAGCTGCAACTCGCCGACGCCGGCCGGCTGCAATTTGATCACATCGAACTGATACACGCCGCGCTTCTGATAGACGGTGACGCGGCCCAGAGCCAGCACTTTCATGCCATCCTGCGGCGTAAAAAAAAGCGATGCATTACGCGATCGCCACATGACAGCCGACATCTGTGAGTCCCTGTCTTTCAATGAAAAATAGAGATGCCCTGAGGAGTGAAAAGTGAGATTGGAAATTTCCCCCTCCAGCCAGACAATCGGGACGGTTGTCTCTAACAGCAGTTTTATTTCAGTCGTGAGCCCCGACACCGAAAAGATATGGTGCGGCGCCAGTTCAGATTCAAATTCAGGCATGCCGTGTTTTCCTCAAACCTGGAAATAATCGTTATTGTTTAGTTTAAAAAAAATTTTCGGTATCCACTCAATAAAATATGGTGGAATCCGTCTTGCCCGAATGCCATGTCCAGCATCCATTAACTATCAAAAGGAGGACAGGCTGGGCTTTTATCGGGCATCCATTGAATCAGCGTGGATTCCCG
>JBMOPW010000041.1:0-42667 GCA_049322915.1 Candidatus Zhuqueibacterota bacterium | reverse complement strand
GCTAACCTGAATGGTGCTCTTTTTAGAATAAACGTATAAAAACTGAGTTACAAAATAGCTTAGTTTTTAGCTAATTGAAAATCTGAATGTTGACTCAAATTCTGAGCAAGTTCATGAATAATTCAGGTTAGAGACCTCGTGGCTGAATAGTAACGATTCAGAATTTTTAATTATTCACTGGAGACACGTTATGGCCAAACCCGGGAGAAAAGCAGATATGTTAATTCCAACGATCATCATGGGAGCGATTGCTCTGATACTCACCTTCCTCGCCTACACAAAGGGACAAAGCCAGCATCTGGTTGGTCTCAAGTCCGCGGCGACAATGACGTACCAGATACTTCCGATGTTAATTTTCGCCTTCATCATCGCCGGGATGATTCAGGTGCTGTTGCCGCGCGAGTTGGTCACAAAGTGGATCGGCGCCGAGTCCGGTTTCCGCGGCATTTTGATCGGCACAGTCGCCGGCGGCTTTTCGCCCGGCGGCCCCTATGTCAGCCTGCCCATTGCCGTGGGCCTGTTGAAATCCGGCGCCGGCGTCGGCACCATGGTCGCCTACCTGACGGGCTGGTCATTGTGGGCGATCAGTCGCCTGCCGATGGAACTCGGCATGTTGGGCTGGCGATTGTCCCTGATTCGCCTAGCCTGCACGTTCTTCTTCCCGCCCATTGCCGGGCTCCTGGCTCAATATTTTTTCAGCAATATCAAACTTTAACCGATGGAATAGCCGGCGCCAGTGTCTTTTTTAGCAGTCCCGATTTTCAGGCTATCCAGGGAATGGCCGATTTGAAGACATTGCCGGATGCTTCTAAACGGCAATGCTTGGATCGGCCGATTGGTTCGGCTGATTCGCTGCGGGAACAAAAATCATCTTCCGTCAATTCTCAGCCACTGATTGCAATCTTCTTCCTCGGTGTGAAAACTGAAGCGAATTGCTCCACGGTGCAAAAATATAATTCTCCCAAATATTCTGGGAGTATTGGCAGTGTCGATTACGGTCGGTTTGGGAATTTTCACTTATTGAATGTGGCTGGAATTATTGGTGTTAAGTCTTCATGGTAAGCGAAACGAGCAGAAGGATATTTATCGCTGTTGACAAATCCTTCTGCTCATAAAAGAACCTAAGGTAGAAATCTATTCGAGCAGTAACATTTTTTTCGTCGCTGAAAATTTATCCGCTTCCATTTTATAAAAATACATCCCGGATGGGACAGAATTGCCTGTTCCATCTATTCCATCCCATAAAATAGAATAGCGTCCTGACTGATGCATTTCATCGACAAGCGTTATCACTTTTTGACCGAGCAGATTAAAAATATTGATTCTTACATTCCCGGCTTGCGTCACTTGATATTCCATGATAGTGTTGGCATTGAATGGATTGGGATAATTGTCTGCTAAATTATATTCTAATGACGCTTTACTGGATAATTTTTGAAATACCTCAGTTGTCTGTTCTTCAACTATTTTTAGGAATTGATTTGCTTCAACATCGGTCAACACTTGTAAATTACCTGACGGCCATTTAATGATTATTGAATCAATAGTGGTCGCATCACCCAAACCAAATTCAGCATCCAGACTGTTCTGTCCTAAAAAACCAGACTGTCCTGCAATCTGCTGCACCTGCCAGATCGTTTTCCCCAGGACTGTCGCTTTAACACGAACCATAGCCCCAATCGCAGAAGAATTCCCCGTAGTTCCTTTAAGCTGAATCGTAATCCAGTTGTGTTGACTCTGATCATTCCGATAAAAAAAGTTATTCATTGTCAGACTGAATCCACCATTGGTCACAATTGCATCCTGATCGCCATCATTATCAAAATCAGCCCAGCTACATCCAAAAGGGTATCCGGTATCATTTACAATTGCTCCAGATGTAATTTTTGAGAAGCTTCCATTTCCATTGTTCCTGTATAATATATTATTTGCAGCAAAAACATTCACGACAAACAGATCTAAATCACCATCATTGTCATAGTCAATCCAACTGCTGCCAACTGAATGACCGGTATCAGTCACAATACTACCGTTGAATATTTTTGTAAAAGTGCCATTGCCATTATTACGATAAAGTGAATTCCGGGCATTATTGACGCTATTGCAGACATACAGATCGAGGTAACCATCATTGTTGTAATCTCCCCAACTTCCTCCAGTCGATCCTTCGACATCGGTGACAATGCTACCTGTTGTAATTTTTGTGAAATTTCCCAGCCCTTCATTACGATAAAGGAAATTAGAACTTAAGGAAAAAAATCCATTCACTACATATAAATCAAGATCGCCGTCATTGTCGTAATCAGCCCATAAGCCTACTAACGAAGACACAATAACGTCGTTGACAACGATGCTGTTGGTGATTTTTGTAAAAGTACCGTCCCCATTATTTTGATAAAGGAAATTTTTTTGTGTATCATTTGTCACGAACAGATCCAGATCGCCGTCATTATCGTAATCACCCCAACTGCCGCTGGTAGAATTGCCCCTGCTTGTGACAACAACACCTTCTTTGATTCTCACAAGGATACCTTCATCATTACGATACAAGAAATTAGTGCCACTTAAATTGGCGACAAATAAATCCAGGTCACCATCATTGTCAAAATCACCCCAGCTCGCACTATATGAATTGGCCTGATCAGTCGATATTTCTCCGGTCGTTATTTTGGTGAATCCTCTGATACCATCATTATGGAAAAGCATGTTGGGACCTTTACAATTGGCGACAAACAAGTCCACGTATCCATCGTTATCATAATCGCCCCAGGCTGTACCAAGAAAACCACCGAGATCGCGACCCAAGCTAGAAGTAGAGAGCCTTGTAAATCCCTGAGCCCAAGCGTTATGAAACGATAATGCGCCGATGATTAAAAGTGAGATTGTCTTCCAAAATAACTTATTTATTACTGCTATGTTGCTCATTGTATTTCCTCCTTGAACTAAACAAATTTATCCTGAATTATAAAGAGCAAATTCAAATAGATAGCAAGTCTCCTGCTTGAATTAATTAAGTAAAATATTTGCTCTATAAACTACATTTTCCAACTGAAAAGAAAAAAATGACTAAGGGGACATCGTCCCCTTATCTGTTTTTGAGTTAATTATGGGTGGTCACTGTTCCAGTCGTTACATGAGATAAGAGCCTGGTGCTTTCCCTCTCAGTCAATTGTTGTTTAAAGAGCGGAATAACATTAACAGGCATTTTGGGATAGTAAAGATCTATTTCTGTTTAAATCTACACCGGGGTGTGATTCCACACCCCAGTGTATTCACCTAGTTTACTCAATAGTTTATACAACGGACAGTTGAGCCATCGCCCATACACCCAATGAGAATAATGGCCTGCAAATTTTCTCTTTCTATATTCCATCACCAGATACACGACCGATTAGGTTTACTGTAAGAGTAAAAGTATTAAGGTCAATAATGCCTTGGTTCGTGAGTCTTCCAGACGCGTTTTCAAACACGCCGGTACCGGCCATGATTTCAAGGTAGTCGTTGACCATGGATACATTCGGATCAGTACCCACGGGTACTAAAGCCGCTCGATCCATCGTGACGAAAGAACCGTCTTTTCCCTCAAAGAGATGAATTAAACGAGCGCGCATCGGACCAGGCTTCCCCTCAGCAGGATTCAGCTCATAAGTCAATATGGAACACAATTTTCCACTTACGCCAGCAATGACAATATCATCCCCTGGAACGGCCCCGAACCCACTTATAGATTTTGCGCCAGCATCTACAGAAAAATAATAATTTGGGGAGAACCGGGAGGGCACATCGAATGCATCTGCATTGTCGAGGGCATTCCATAGAGCATCCAAATCTCCAAAGTCGATCGTATGTATTCCGAGAAGAACCGTTCCTTGAAACGAGACATTCTCCCACCGACTCGATAACCGGGACTGGGATTGATCTGCGGTGACAGTCTGCTTTGCCAGACTGTTGCCAGCAGCGGTTTCCATCTGATCCGGAGCTACCGGAGATTCTTTAGAACAACCGCCTACCATTAATGCGAAGGCGACGAAACTGAGAAGAATAATTTTTTTGGTCATAACGACCTCCATCTTGTTTTAAATGAATTGTGTTGTGAATTGAATTATCATTTTCGCATGTAGTATTCAATTCGCATGCCATGAAAAATCGGAAAATTTAACCTGGGATTATCTCTATGGTTTTATGAGAGTTAAATGGAGGTTAATTCTGTGAACGACTACTGATGAGACTGGGATCCGACAATTTTGTCGGGAAAGAACTCGACAATTATTGCCGAGTTAACTTTTGGCAATCGGTCTCTTCAGGTTGATAAACAAGCTTAATGTAAGAAATTATGGGAGGAAACTAAAGCAGAACTCCAAGCCACAACAGACAAGTCCCAAACAAATTAGCGTTTTTCAGGAAGCAGTAACGTGCCTGGAATTTGCGTTTTTAATTATTGAAAATCATCTGTCATGTGGCATTTGGGATTTTGCGGGTGCCTTTTATCTCGGAATCACTTCAGACTACTTTTTCGGCGACAGCAACGCCAGCCGCTGGATTTTATACCGCATGGTTCGTTCGGAAATATTCAACTCCTTGGCCGCTGCAGACTGGTTCCAGCCATGTTTACCGAGCGCATTTTTAATAATCTCACGCTCGTAATTTGCAAGCAGCGTTTCTAGGCTGCCGGTGAGCGGGAGTTCAGAGGGTCGTTGCTGCAATTCGCCAAATGAAAGACCAAATGGCAAATGCTCCGGTTTCATGGTGGTATCCGTTGACCTGGAAAGGATCACCGCGCGCTCGACAGTATTTTCCAGTTCCCGCACATTGCCGGGCCAGGGATACTTTTCCATTACTTTGATCGTTTCAGCCGAAATATGCTTTAATTGCTTACCATGCTTTTCCGCGAAACGGATGAGGAAATGATCCGCCAGCGTGGGAATATCTTCCACCCGCTCCCGAAGCGATGGTAATTTTATCGGAACGACATTGAGCCTGTAAAATAGGTCAGCGCGGAATTCACCATTCTTGATTTTTTGATCCAGATCAATGGACGCGGCAGTGATGATCCGGACATTCACTTTGCGGGGCTGGTTGGAGCCAATGGGGCGGAGTTCTCCTTCCTGCAGTACGCGCAACAGTTTTGCCTGGGTTTCCAGAGTGGTGTTGGCGATCTCGTCCAGGAACAGAGTGCCGCCATCCGCTTCCTCGAACAGCCCGCGGCGATCCCGATCCGCGCCAGTGAATGCGCCGCGCACATGACCAAATAGCTCGCTCTCCAGCAGGCTCGGGGGCAACGCGCCGCAATCGACAGCGATGAAAGGGCGGGCTTTTCTGGGACCTTCATAATGAATAACTTTGGCAATGCGTTCTTTTCCGGTGCCGCTCTCTCCCTGGAGCAGTACCCGCCCTTCTGTCGGAATGACGCGCTCCAGGACATTGAACACCTCTTTCATGGCCGGGCCTCGTCCCAGAATACCGTGAACAGAATAGCGATCGGATACCTCCTGCTGGAGTTTCTGATAATCGCTGAATAATTGCTCACGGATATTCGCCTGCTCGATGAATTCAGCGATCTCTTTCGCCAACGAAGCCGAGACCGACTCAGCTTCTTCCGGAAATGGACTTGATGGTTTAACCCGAAGCACCGTCACCACGCCGATGATACTTTCCTGATAGGGAATTGGTATTGCAATATACGACGATATGTCCGAATATTTTTTCGCGACTGCGCCGAGATTGATATGGGTGGTGATGTCGTACGTGACGAGGGATGAACGGTTTTTCAAAATCCAACCGGCGATTAAATTTTCCAGATGGTTATCGAAGCCACAATCAGCATGCGTGCATTTTCGAATCAGATTTCGTTGCGTCTTCTGTGAACCCGGCCGCAATAGTTGAATCGATCCACAATCCGCCAGAGTCAATTCAATGAATTCATTGATGAGCGGATCAATCGCTTTTTCAAGGGGTATTGTCTTGCTCAATAAATGCGCGATGCGATTCGCGGCTTTGAGGATGACGAATTGATTTTGGATATCATTTATGGAGTGACTTGGCTCAGATTTATTAATCGGAGTTTTCAATTTACCCTCCTTCGCTCCCTTTTTGATATGCGTTATTGTTACTACCGCCTTTCGTTCCCGACATCAGGGTCAAAGTTTTCCATCAGCCAGACATCGGACCGCTTTTCAAACACAGCGCAGACAATTTTATTCCCGTCAGGGGTCACGCTGATACCATTCATAATAAAATTTTCAAAAGGTAAGGTGATGATCGCTTCTGGTTTACCACCGTTGACAGGAACTATCAAGATTTCCATGGGCTTTTTATTGGGATTCCAGGCATAAATCCCCTTCCCATCAGGCGACCACCCGATGGGATAGAAGTCCCCTTTTAATAAAAAAGTCAGAGCAGAATCTTCGAGAGAAATCAGCCAGATGCCACCGGCGCTCGTTGGACCCCGCGCTGGCTTGCCTGGCTCTCGTCGATTCCACATAACAGCTACGCTTTTGCCATCGGGTGAAAAGCACGGATTAAACATCCAACCAACTGAATCATTAGCTACCAGAGCACGCTCCTCTGTGGTTTGTGGATTGAGAATCTGAAAATTCCGATTTCCCGGGAGTTGGTACAGGATGTGACCGTCACTAGCCCAGGTAACTGATAATCCATCAGGACTCAAATCAGTTTTTTCAAAAATTCGTGGTGTTCCACCATTAATCCTGATCTTACATACTCGTGGTTTTCCATCTTCAGTCGAACCGTACGCTATTTCCTTTCCACTCGAATCCCATGCTGGGCTGGCGTTATAGTATTCAGAGAAAGTTAATTGTCGACTGGAGCCGCCTTCGATTGGCATCACAAAAATATTTGCACGAGTGTGATCGCCAATGCTAAAGGCCAGCCATTTCCCATCTGGTGAAATTGCTGGCCAATGAATCCACGAAGTGCCTGTCGTGAGTTGTTTCGTCTTTGCAGCGCCTGTTCCGTCACGATGAACCAGCCATAAATTTGAATAACTCAACTCGCGACTATAAAGTACTCGCTTATTATTCCTTGATAATGAAAAATAATCGCCGGCTTGTAAACCAGACTGAAGAATATTGGGCTGTGCTTTTGCTTCTCCTGTAGCCGTCGAAATCGGCACTTTCATAAAATCTCGGGTCGGTCCATTCGACCTCATGTAATAAATAGCATCTCCGCCACCAGACCAGCGAGGAGAATATAGGACAACACTGTCTTCGACTACTTGCTGTTGTTGACTACCATCAGTTCTGATGGTACAGATGCTCGATTGTCCCTGTTTCTTCGCGATTTGAATGAGAATTCGATTCCCCGATGGCGACCAATCCAGGTCAAGCAACCATTCGTATGTGCCATTCAATGGGATGGTATTTTCTTCAAAAGCTGAAGTGGTCGTATTGAACAGCATTATTTCCTTCCCATACAAGGAGATAGCCGCAATGTGAGAGCCATCCGGCGAAGGGGATAGAAGAGCGCCGATTCTTACGCGGCGAGAAGCACCTCCCCGACGAGGAACAAAAAATGTTCCACCATTCGAGTCTTTAAACGTCACTGTCGTGATCAGTTCAGCGCCGTTCGGCGACCACTTCAAGGTTAAGAAGTTAAGTCCCGAGAAAATCTCCAGCGGTCGTCCGCCAGCCAATTCCTGCACCATCAGCTTTTGGTCGCCCTGTGAGCCAACGATATACGCGATAAAATTGCCATCTGGTGAAATAGCCGGGTAACTTGCTTCACCAGAGAAGGTGATCTGGGTGTGCTGAGAGTGTTCGGTTTTCCCTGCATTCTGTTTGATAATTATAAAATAGAAAAGCGCTACCATCAGCATGGATATCGCGATCCATGCTGCAGTACGAATTTTTTTCACTATAAAATTTTTGAAGGAAAAATTCTTTCTGGAGAAGGCGCTCCCTTTTTTCTTCCCTTTCAAATCATCGATAAAATCAGCGACAGAACGATACCGTCTCTCCCGGTCTTTTTCCAGCGCTTTATCAACAATCCATTGCACGAAGGCAGGTACATCATCCGTAAAAGCTGCCATTGGTTTAGGTGTATCCTGAACAATGGAAAAAAGAACTGCCGGATCAAACTCACCTCCAAATGGTAATTTCCCGGTAATCATCTCATAAAGGACAACGCCCAGCGACCATATATCCGACTGAAAATCGACTTCTTCGCCTCGTACCTGTTCCGGCGACATATAGGCGACCGTGCCCATTGTCGTGCCAATCTTTGTGACGCCTCCGGAACCTCTGAACTTGGCCAGGCCAAAATCCATCACCTTCACCTGTCCCCTGGACGTGACCATGATATTCTCTGACTTGATGTCCCTGTGAATAATCTCATGTTCATGAGCTTCATGCAGAGCTTCAGCGATTTGCATTGCAATGTTCAGCACTTCATCCATTGACAATCGACCTGACTGGATTTTTGTTTTGATGGTCTCGCCTTCAACGTATTCCATGCAGATAAAATCCTGATCATGGCTTTCATCGATCTCATAAATCGTCGCTATGTTCGGATGATTCAGCGCGCTGGCAGCCCTGGCTTCGCGGATGAATCGTTCCTTTGCAGCCGGGTCACCAATAGCTTCGGGACAGAGCACTTTCAACGCCACTTCCCGCTCCAGGTTTGTGTCAAAGGCTTTGTATACCACACCCATGCCGCCTTCGCCGAGTTTTTTTACTATATTATAATGCGATATTGTTTGGCCAATTTTCATTGGAAATTCCTATCCGGTCGACAGAATACGTGTGCCGGTTTGTAGAGATTTGTTCCGAACGATGTAGTATCCATTCCCCTTGCTGGATACACCGCCAGCGCGATGTTGTGGCTCAAGGATGATGAACATCTGGAAGGCTTTTCATAATAGCAAATCATTCGCGCGCTTTTTCGTCCATGGAGCGAACACGTTTGATCAATGTAGAATGCCGGGGAAATTAAAAAGTGCGCCTGACTCTCTCGCCGCCTGGTCGGGAAGGTCGCCGGCTTTGTTGCGCCAGCCTCGTCATGACGAATGCACCAGGCTCGGGCCTCCGATGATGCTGCTAATCGCGACTTCTTTGCGTGCAATTCAGTTCAATTTTTACGTAATAATAATACAAAAAGAAATACAAAATTTCAAGAATTAAATAATAAAGTTGTACAGCTTACGCTGTTTATTCTTCAGTTTTTCCGGTGGCAGGTTCAAAACCACTGATTGATTTTCACACTGAATCCACTGTTGCTCGTCCGTAGTCACCGCCACCCGTCGATGCGAATTTTCGATGACCCAATTTTTTCTTGATTTTTGAGGAATTATTTTGTAATCTAAGCTTCGTTTTTTCCCTTGAAATCTCGTCCTGGACGTCGATCAACCCACTGGCATCGATAGTCCCGATGGAGTGCGGTTCCGTGCAATCCGGCCGGAGCAAGCGGCTGGAATAGATTTCCATTCACTTTAACCGGATTGCGCTGGCCGCTCCGATTTCTCTCACGCAACTGGCAGGCAGTCATTGACAGATCGCGCCTGAATGGTTGAAGCGGTTTCATCTCTTTTCCGAGGAGCGCAGCATGTACAGGTTATTCCGGTTCTCCATGTTTTCATTGATTTTCCTGAGCATTTCATTCATCCAAAGTAACGGGACGGAGTTATCCAATCGGCAATTACAAAAATGTTCACCCGGCCTGAAATTTGTTTTGAAGAAACAGGCGGCAGCGCTCGACCGGTATCGCGACACATTTGAAACGTCCACTGAGTCGGGCGAAACGGTGTATCACGTGATCATTAAATTCAGCGACTCGGCTTCTGCGCTCGACGTCCCAGGCGTCTCGATCAGCGCAACCATCGGCTCCATTGCAACGGCGCGAGCGACGCAGCAGGGCATATTCAATCTGACGCATGAGTCAAAAGTCGAGTGGATAGACATTTCCCGAATCATCCCGCCGTGCCTGGATGTGAGCCGAATTTCCACGGAAGTCGATCAAGTCTATGACGGCAATCCTTCGTATCGCGGGGACGGCGTGCTGGTCGCGATATTCGATTCCGGCATCGATTGGAAGCACGAGGATTTTATCGATGCGATGGGGAATTCGCGCATCCTCTATCTCTGGGATCAAACCGATGACGCCGGGCCGCATCCGGCCGGCTATGATTATGGCACAGAATACACGCGAGCGCAGATCAATAATGAAATCGATGGCAGCCCGGCCGGGCTGGTTCGCGAAAAAGACATTAATGGTCACGGCAGCCACGTGGCCGGGATTGCCGGCGGCGATGGTTCCGCGACCGGCAATGGCTATCAGGCGAAACGGTACATTGGCATGGCGCCTCAGGCTGATTTGATTTTCGTGAAAGGCGGGGATTACAGTTTTTCGACCTACAACCAGATCAACGGCGCGGCCTATGTCAGGCAAAAAGCGGATGAACTTGGCCGGCCGGTGGTGATCAATTTCAGCCTTGGCGGTCACTGGGGCGCTCACGATGGCACCGAGTTGCACGAATTGGCTTTTGATGAAGCTGTCGGACCCGGCAAAGCCATCGTCATTTCTGCCGGCAACGAAGGTGATTTGCCCCTCCATGCCAGCGGTCAGGTCTTCGCTTCGGAAACGGTCACGACCACGTTCACGGTCGCGGAGAACAGCGAGGATTTTTTCATCAATATCTGGCACGAAGGCAGCGACCGAATGACGCTGACAGTCACTGCGCCCAACGGCTACACCACCACGGCATTTGCTTCTGGCAGCGCCGAGGATTGGCAGAGTTACGAAACCGATGCTGGGAAAATTGAGATTATCGCGCCTTCGAAATCTCCTGAAAATCAGGACTTCTGCTTCTGCATTTATGTGAGCGATGACGCCGGAACCGCTGTGGCAGATGGCGATTGGAGTTTTCAGCTTCGCGGCAATCAGATCAGCGACGGCCGTTTCGACGCCTGGTCATCCTCGGATGTGGAATTCACTTCCAATCTGGACTGGACCATGCTCGTCAGCGTGCCTGGCACAGCGCGCGAGGCGATCACTGTCGCATCCTATTGCACCAAGCGCGAATGGGACGCCTCGGACGGCGGGCATTATTTCTACACATCGAATCCGGCATTGTGGGACATTTCCAGCTTCAGCAGTCCCGGGCCGACCCGCGATGGCCGGGCAAAACCGGAACTCACCGCTCCCGGCCACGGCATCACGTCGGTGCTTTCCGCGGATAGCGAACCGAGCGAAACGCGCATTGTCGAGGACGGCGTTCACACGCTCATGCAGGGAACGAGTATGGCGTCGCCTCATGTGGCCGGCGCGATTGCCCTGCTGTTCCAAAAAAATCCCCGGTTGACGCCGGATCAACTCAAAGATATTCTCACCAGCAGCGCGACAATCGACGATTATACCGGCGCAGTCTGGAATCGATACTGGGGGCATGGCAAGCTGGACATCAGCGCGGCGCTGGATCTGGTCGAAGGGAGTCTTGCCGGCAGCGCATTTCAGCAGGAGAGCGGGAAGGTGAATTGCGGGCTATCGGACTGGGGCGGCGTTGGCAACGCCAGCGGCGGGGATCCGGGATTCACATTTCCCAAATCCGCCGGCACAGACCATGGTTATAGCGGCACATTCATCGCCGGCGTCTGGGGCGAGGACATGGCCGATAGCTATGGCAATCTCAATCACTGCGAGGACGATACCTGGCGCACCACGGCCACCGGCAAATCCCGCGTCATTGAATCCAGCATGGTCGCCGATACAGAGACGTTCGCCCAGTTCGAAAAATACCTGACTTCACCCAACGGTCTGGCGCATCTCACGGTCAACCAGCACAGCTATTCCTGGAATGCTGCGCCGTACGACCAATTCATTCTGCTGGATTATGAAATTATGAATGACGGCGACGCAACGCTCACCAATCTCCTGTTAGGATTTCTCATGGATTGGGACTGCCAGCCGAACTACGAAACCAACGACGCCACATACGCTTCGGACCTGCGTTTGGGCTACATGTGGGACAGCGGCGCCACAGGCAATGATTATCTTGGAGTGGCGCTTCTCAATGCCACCCCCTATTCATTCAAAATCATTAACAATGCCAATACAGTGTACGAGACGAGCGACCTGCTGGATCAAATCATGTTCGAGTTGATGAATGCCTCGGGGGCCATGGGTTCCATCGGTCAGGGCGATTTATCCATTTTGCTGACAGCCCCGAAGATCAGTTTATCGCCCGGCAAAAGCGCACGTTTCACCATTGCCCTGGCTGCCGGATACGATCTTTCCGATCTTCGGCAAAGCGCCAGCCGGGCTGCTGAGAAATATGCAGTGATCAACAATCACCGCGCCACAGAGCTATTTTACGACGACGGCACCCATGAAGGCGGCGTGTATGTCACAGGTGCGGGCGAGCGCCTGGCCGTGGAATTCACGCCACCGACGTATCCGGCGAAATTGAGCTTTGTCAATTTTTATATTTACGGAGATGCCGCCTCGCTGAAACTGAATGTAATCGACGACAACGGCAGCGCCGGTGTACCAGGTTCGGCGTTGCTCGCCAGTCCCGTGACGTTCACGCCGCAGGGCAATGCCTGGAACACAGTCGATTTATCCGCGAAAAATATTCAGATCAACTCCGGCAATTTCTACATCAGCATGGAATGGCTGGCCGGCGGGGAACCGTCGCTGGGTTACGACGAGGATTTTCCCTATGCCGGCCGAAGCTGGTATTTCGATGGCGCGGCCTGGAGCAATTTTATCGACGACGGCGATCCCTGGGATAAGCGCGATTTGATGATCGGCGCCGGACTTCAGATGAACACACCGGTGATAGAAGATGAAAGCGAACATCAACCCGAGCGCTACACACTGGCGCAGAATTATCCCAACCCATTCAACGCCACGACCACCATCCTGTTTACGCTGCCGCATCGGGAGTTCGTCACGCTCAAAATTTACGACCTGTTGGGGCGCGAAATTGCAACGCTGGCCCGGGATCAATTCGACGCCGGAACGCATCGTATCCATTTGTCCACAGTGCATTTCAATTCCGGGCTGTATCTGTATCGGATTCAGGCCGGCGCCTTTGTCGAGACAAAAAAGATGCTCCATGTGAAATAATAGCTATGTGCGCATATATTTTGAACTGATATTATTCAGGCATTTATTCTTGCCTAAAGTTACCAAGTCACGAAGATGCCAATTTCATTTTCATTCCCGGGTCGACTCTGAAAAGCCTTAAAAGGCTTTGATACGTTGGTTATGATAGCTTTTCCACGTCATAAATGACGTGGCAATTCATTGAAAAAAAAAGTTAGATACCTTGAATAGCCCCGACTTGTAAGTCGGGGAACAGAATTTTACCTTTGATTTTGGGCGTTAGCCCCTTTTTAGCGCCGACTCATTCTCATACTGTGAAATTAAATTTCATTTTTAAAACCAAATTCAGCTTTTCAGAATCAATATTTTTCGATATAACTAATTCTTTGTGTCTTAGAGACTTTGCGGCTGAATAGTTACTTTGAACTTATAAACAACCCGATGAAAAAATGGCGCCTTAAAAATAATAGTTATAACGATATGAAATTGTTATTAGCCTGCATTATTCATAGTATTTTTAAAGGAGGCTGGCTAACCTGAATGGTGCTCTTTTTAGAATAAGCGTACAAAAACTGAGTTTCAAAATAGCTTAGTTTTTAGCCAATTGAAAATCTGAATGTCGACTCAAATTCTGAGCAAGTTCATGAATAATTCAGGTTAGAGACCAAGAATAAAAAATACTGAAACAGGCAAGTCATCCGTTACTGAATAAAGAAATCGTCGAAGCAATCCGATTTTAAAAACTGCTTGACTTTCATTGTTTTTTTTATACATTGATAAGGAGAATCCAAACGCAATTGATACGGACATGAATTAGACAATAAACATTCAGACCTGAATCAGAACCTGAATCATTTCTCTAATAGTTTTTTAGATGATTCAGGTTTTTTTTTGATTTCGACATTTTGATTTTTTGTATTTAATTTTGTGTAAAGCCAAAGAGAGTTGATCATGAAAAAATTCATGTATTTTCTGATTATATGATCTCGTAAAGAACGGCATCCTGCTTTTGCAAGAGGTCCAAAATGTCGAGATCCGCAATGGCATTTTTAGAAACACCGCTGCCATAGTAAATTCAATAAGTATCGAACAACTCTTTCGAAAAAGGAGGGCAATCAATGACGACAAATTTTTCGAAACTGAAAATCACATGCCTTTTAATCAACAGCCTGTTTTTCCTCGTCACTGTTGATTTGGCGCTGGCTCAATACAGTGTGGGGGATACTGTCGCCAATTTCACGCTCCGGGACTGCAACGGGAATAACGTTTCCCTGAACAATTATCAGGGTTCTTGTATTCTGCTACACTTTTGTACAACATGGTGCCCCGACTGCAATTCGGAAACACCGCTTGTCGAAAATAACATCTGGCAGCCGTATCGAATGCGGGGTTTGCAGGTCATCGGTATCAACATTGGTGAAAATGCGGCGACGGTCGCCGCCTGGATCGATTCACTCAGCATCACGTACCCCTGGCTTTTGGATCGCGATGCCTTTATCTGGGCCGATTACGGAGGTCCGGAGTGGATGGTTCCGCGCTACGTGATCATCGATCCGACAATGGTCGTGCGTTACTTGAAAGTATCGTATCATGAAGCTGAGCTGATCGCGGTCATTGAAGAGTATCTGCCAGTGCACGGGAATGTGATTCACGTGCCGGCGGATTATGGGACGATTCAGGCAGCGATCGACGCAGCCAGCGAAGGGGATACGGTGGCCGTCGCGCCGGGCGTTTATCAGATCAATAGCACTATTGTCAATGAGCGCATCGATCATCTGCAATTACTGGGCTCCCGAAACGAGGATGGCAGCAATGCCTGCGTCATCACCGCCGCCGGAAATCAGGGAATCTTCAACTGCATCAGCTTTCAGAATGTCTCCTGGTGTAAAATTGCTGGCTTTGAAGTGACCAAAGGCCATTCCGGGATCGTCCTTGATAATTGCCGCCACTGCCTGATCACGAAAAACTACATCCACAATAATGATGAACTCTCAGCCTGGCATGGCAATGGAATTGGAATTTTTAATAGCGAGTTGATCGACGTCACCTACTGTGTGATCGATAGCAATGAATTCCATGGCATTCAGATCGACAACTCGGAATCCATCAAGATTATCAACAATACCATTCTCAACGTTTACCGATACGATGGAATTGCGCTGGGCACTGATCCCAAGGCAATGACGATCAAAAACAACATCATTACCCTGACCACTGACGAAGCGATCGAACTGTCCGGCACGCCGACGGATTTTATTCACGATTACAATTGTTATTGGCAGAACGGCCAGGGTCCGATTAAAGGGCTGCCGCTTTCCTCCCACGAATTTATCCTTTATCCCAATATCGCAGCGGCGCATCTCCATGATTATTATTTATTGCCGGATTCTCCGTGCATTGGCGCCGGTGAAAGCGGCGCCAATATCGGGGCGTTGGGGGCGAAGGTGTTTGTCAAGATTCATTCGATATCCGATATTGCCAATGATCAGGGCAAACAAGTGCGCATTATCTGGGCTCCGGATTATTTTGACGGTCGCAGCAACCGGCACGAAACCACGCACTACGCCATCTGGCGGCGGGTCGCTGATCGGACGGGATTGTCACGATCACCATCGTATCCGATGCATAGGATTTCCGAACTGATTCCCCAAACCAATTCTTCTGAGTGTAAAATTGGTCGTCTGATGACGGCGAATAATGAACTCTGGGATTTTGTCATCTCGATCCCGGCCTGTCAATTTACCCAATACGCTTGTGTCGCAACGACGCTGGCGGATTCCACGGCTGCTGGCATTCCCTGGTCCGTGTTCATGGTTTCCGCCCATTGTTCTGATCCCGGGAAATTTGTGCTAAGCGACCCTGACAGCGGCTATTCCGTGGACAACCTCGCGCCGTCGCCACCAACCGGAGTGACCATTTCTCAACATAAATCGGGAACCGACTGGCAGGCTGTCATCCGCTGGAACGGTGTCATTGATGAGGATTTTGATTACTACGCAGTCTATCGGGAGACAGAGAGTGGATTCGATCCCGCAACGGCCATCGCCTACGGAACGACTAGCGACACGTTCTTCGTTGACGCCCGTATTGATTCCGGGCATAGTTACTGTTACCAAGTGTCGGCAATCGATTTTTCTGGAAATGAAAGCTTGTGGTCGGAACAGGGCTCCATCGTGGCTGAGGTCGCTGCACTTTTTCAACACTCAATTCCCAATGGATTTGCTCTGTTACAAAACTTTCCCAATCCATTCAATGCCGGAACGACGTTCTATTTTCAACTGCCCACGACCTGCCCGGTCGTGATTCAGGTCTACAATTCACTGGGGCAGGAGATCGTGGAATTGATCAACGAAAAAAAGCCGGCTGGTTATTACACGATTCATTGGGATGGAAAAGATGACGGGGGCAATCAGGTAGTCTCGGGAATTTATCTATATCAGATCAAAGCCGGTGATTTTGTTAGTTCTAAGAAGATGGCATTACTGAGATAGCATCACTGATTGTATTCTAACACGAATGGGATCGATTCCATCGCTTTCAGAAGTATAACTTTCATTTGTTGAAATTGGTCGAAAAAGCGATGGAGTCAGTTTTTGAAGCAATCTCTTGCCTGATTTTCAGCAACACGAGATCGACCACCAGATAAAAAGGGATTGCTATTGGACTTGATCACCTGCCAGGCCTGGCAAATCATGCTTTTCTCATACTCTTCTGTTGAAGATATTACTCTCTTGATCCGATTGTATTAACATGAAAGATTTGTTAGTAAAAATTATTCCGATTCTTTTAATTTTTTTCCTGGGAATGCTCCTCAAACAGGTTCGGCTGTTCAACAAGGAAGACGGCGACAGATTCCTGTCATTGGTGTTCCATGTTTCCCTGCCGGCATTGATTCTTCCTTCGGTCATGAACATCGCGCTTTCGCTTGAATTCATCTTCCTTCCGATCTGCGCCATAGCCATCATTTTCGGAACCTATGCTGTCGCACTGCTGGTCAGTCGCCATTTTCAACTGGAACGAAAATCCCTGGCCGTTTTCCTCGTTGGGTCCACCATTGTCAACACCGGCTTCACGCTTCCTTTTTTCATTGCAGTCTACGGGAAAGAAGGGCTGGCCCGGGCATCCATGTTTGATCTGGGCAATGGCTTTCTCGTGTTCACCTTCATCTATTATCTCGCCCTGAAATACAGCAGCCGCAGCAGTGGCAGACGCATACCAGTCCATAAATTTTTCCTTCTGCCGCCGCTCTGGGCGCTGGCAATTGCCATTCTGCTGAACGTGCTGCATGTGCAATTGCCGGCTATCGCTTCAAATTTATTAGGCACATTGGGCAACCTGACGACGCCGTTGATCATGCTGTCGCTGGGCATTTATTTCAAATGGAATGTGGTCAATTTCAAAGCGATGACCAGCGTGATATTCATTCGAATGGGCGTCGGGCTGCTCCTTGGATTCATTCTGGTTTCGATATTTCATCTGGAGCAGGTGAGCCGTATGGTCGTATTGATCAACGCCGCCTCTCCGGTCGGTTACAATACACTGATCTACGCTTCCATGGAAGACCTGGATACCGAATTCGCCGCCAGTCTCGTTTCCATCTCCATCCTCCTGGGCTTGCTCTACACGCCTCTGCTGCTGGCGCTGCTCTCATAGCCAGATACGCGACCTCATTGTCGCGCAAACTTGCCGGACATTCTTCTTTTATTTTGTCCCATGGGGCGAAATTCAAACTTTTAATTTATACTCATTCGTCTGTTTTCCATGTGTGCTGGAGAGTTTGGCAAGGTAATTGCTGATGTTGTTTGTTACTCAACTCCATAATTGGATTCGACATAACCTACTCAGTTCAGAGTCTTCAGGAGGAGTGAAGAGCGAATTGAATCCCGCCGCAACGCTATTTTTATCATGCAATTTTAAGGAGTGACCCGTGAAAACTGATGTATCAATGCTGCGAACCATCCTTTTTTCAGCGTGCCTCACTGCATTTTTTCTGGCCGCAAAACTGACCGGCGCCGATCTTGCCAGCGATCGAATCTATGAGCCCGTGGTCATTCGCGGCGATGCGCTGAAATCATTCTACGACGCCTCCATCGATCAGCTTTATCTTTACGCTTACAACGAAAATTCCCATGCCTGGGCCATGATCCCGTTTCAGATCGATGAGATGATTTTTGCGGAAGACCCCTTCAAGCCCGGGGTGACGAGCGCCATGCAGGATTTTTATTCCGTGCCGGATGATGGCCTGTTGGATTCCAGAGATGAACTGGTGTTCCTGATCCGGGATCTGGGCGATGCAGCGCCGGACTCGGCGTGGATTCCGGACCAGGAATCCAAATCCCACCCGAGACTGGAGTTAAAAGTCATGTCCCCGAGCGATCCCGGCGATTGTCGCTATGGCTATCTCTATCGCTCCGCCTCCATTGGCGAGGAAATTCCCACTCCCTACTCATTCGCCTTTGATGCGGAAAGCGGGTGCGTCAGCAACAGGAATTACTCGGTTCGCCTGAGCAACACCACCGGCCTGATCGAAGACATCGCCATTCACCCGCCCCTGGGGAATGGCCGGGACATTTTTGACACGCAGAAACTCCGCTTCATCGGCGTCCTCGATTTTGGCTATATCACCATTCCCATCGGCAAAGGGAACAATCCGGCAGCCAACGAACGTGACAATATTTATCTGTACAATGAATTCGATCCGGATAATTACCATCTCTGGGTGACGCCCAAACCCGTGGTGCGCCTCGTCCGCGAAGTGCGGCAGACCATTCGTTTCGGCGAGTTTGTGCTGGATGAAATCGCATTTTATGTGCGTACAAAATTTTACCCATTCAGCGGCGCCATCGCTGGCGGCGCCAAACTGAATCCCGAGGATTTGAAAAAGGAATTCCACACCGATGAGGATATTTTTGTCGAACTGGATCTCCTCCGGCAGTCATGGGATTTCAACGAAGCCGCTTCCGGCATGAAATTCTACAATGCCTGCAACGACGGCATTCTGATCGATGGCATGCCGGACTCGCCGGTCAAAACCATTGACACGCCCATCAAAGAATGGACGCTGACCAGCGGCAACCAGGGCTCCATGTTCGCGCACGTGACGTTTGAAGACCAGAGCTGGCTGAGCACGGACCTCTATTTTTACGACAACCGCGGGGGTGGCCAGGGAGACGAATCGTTCGTCCAGGGCGGAGATACCGGGGACAGTGTGTCTTTTGGCGACCAGGGGATTCTGTTCAAAAACCTGGACCAGGACAGCGTCAGCCTGGAGCTGGGTTTCACCGCCTATTTTTTACCGGGGAATTTAAGCAAAGCCGATGGGGAGCAACTGGCGCAAAACGTTGAAAATCCGGTGATTGTCTCTTCGCGTGCGTCCACTTTTTCCACGTCGGTTGAGCAGCCGAATGCTGAAACCGTGCCGAAGAATTTTGAGCTGTTTCAGAATTATCCCAACCCGTTCAACAGCGCCACAAAAATTGCTTTCCATCTGCCGGAATCCGGGCATGTGAAACTCAGGATTGTCGACATCACCGGAAAGGTTATAAAAATTTTAACAGATGAATTTCTCTCCGCAGGAAAGCATGAAATTGTCTGGTACGGAACAGATAGCCAATTTCGACAGGCTGCATCCGGGATTTATTTTTACCAGTTGAATTCAGGTATATTTTCAAGTTACAAGAAATTGATATTCGTACAGTGATAACCTTTGTGGATGCAAAACCATACCATGAAATTTCCTGCTGTCACAATAATTATTTTGATTATTATTTCCCTCAGCCTGACAACCTGCAACGTGGATCACGGCATCGCGCCGCTGCCCGGGAAAGTCGAGGCAACGGTGTATTTTCGCGGTACGCCGCCGGAGGACACGCAGGGCATTTATTTGACGGTCGCGCCGGTTTTTCCGCCGCACGCCATCAATGAATTGTATCACAGTCCCAACAGCCTGCCCATCGACCTGGACACGGTTCACGCGGAAATGGAGTTGCCTTACGGACATTACGAGGCCATCAGCCTTTGGTGGTACAGCACAGAAACAAAATCCAATCTCGCTGATGTCCTTTCCATCCCTTTGGACATTGATAACAGCTTGCTGCCCATGTCGTTCGACATCACCCAGGATAACCCGGTTTTTGAAATAGACCTTTACGCCAACTGGAACAAGGTGAATCGCGACGCCGCCATCGAAGGGACAATTTATTTCAACGGGCCCTTTCCGGAAAACACGCTGGCCACAGCCATTGCCGCCTATCAATTTATGCCCGAGGAAAATATTCATTACTTGCTGTGGTTGAAGTCCATGGATTTCAGCATCGACACCAATCCCTATCACTTTCGGCTGCCCATTCGTCACGGCAGCGTGAATTATTTGGCGGTGTTCTGGCTGCCGGAACGGGCGGCGCTGTCGGACTTTCAGACGATTGGTCTGTATCGCGATCCGAACAATCCGGCGCAGCCCGGAAAATTGAGCATCAAAGCCGACTCCGTCATCTCCGATATCGATATTTACGCTGACTGGTCGCTGATTCATCCCTGATACTTTGATTGAGATAATCCGAATGAAACAGATCCATAGACTTGTGATTACCCTCCTGTGCCTGAGCGCGCCCCATCTGTCATCGGTGACGGATATGGCCGCTGCGTCGGGTAAAATTGCCGGACGCGTGACGGATGTCGCGACCGGCCAGCCGCTGCCCGGGGCCAATGTACAAATTCTTGGGACCCTGAACGGAGCGAGCGCCGCCGGCAATGGCCTGTTCATAATCGACCGCATTCAACCCGGACGAATATCGATCCGCGTCTCCATGATGGGCTATCGCACCATCATCCGGCCGGACATCGTCCTTTCCGACAATGATTCTGTCTGGGTCGAATTGAAACTGGAAGAAACTCCCATTCCGTTCGATCCCATTGTGATTTCTGCCAGCAAAACCAGCCTGCCGCTGGATCAATCGCCGGTGTCGTTGTCGGTGATTACGACGAGAGAGATCGAAAACAGGAATCCGACCGACCTCATCGAATCGCTGGAGACTGCGCCTGGCGTATTTTTCGTCGGCAACCAAGTGAATATCCGCGGCTCGACCGGATACACTTTCGGCGCCGGAAATAAAGTCTTGCTGCTGCTGGACGGCGTGCCGGTGTATGCCAGCGATACCGGCGAATTCAATTGGGACATGCTGCCGCCCATGGACATCGAGCAGATCGAAATTCTCAAGGGCGCCGGATCCACGCTGTGGGGCGCTTCGGCGTTGGGCGGCGTGATCAATGTCATTACAAAATCACCGGGGCCGGAAGGAAAAATTCAATTCGCCTGCAATGCCGGCAAATATGACTGGCCGCATTACGACGCGTGGAACTGGACCAATCACAACCGGCTGTTCTATCTCCGCACCGATGTGAGCTTCAGCAAGCAGATACGGTCGCTGGGAATGCGAATCTCTGCCGGGCGCTTCGTCTCCACCGGGTACACGGAACTGGGCGATTTTGAAAAATACAATATCACCGGCAAATTCAATTACCGCTTTGGCCACGGCGGCATGTGGATGAGCTACGCCGCCTACAGCCGAATGCATCGCGGATTCTTCGTGCAGTGGAAAGGTCAGAATGATCCCTATCAGGTGGACGAAGCCAATTTGAGCAACTACGCGACGACCAATCAACTCAATCTGTACACAAAACTGATGATTCCCCTGTCACCGGCGCTGGTGCTGCATGTTCGCGCCTCGCTGGTTCGGACGCTGATGGGCAATCAATTCGGCGCTGGCAGCGATTTCAATCCGGCCTTTGGACAGGGTGCGGAATTTCAGGCGGACTGGATTCCCCTGAAAAATCACACCATCACCTGCGGCGTGCAGTATCAGCAGGATGCCGGCAGCACCAAATATTTCGGCGACCATCGCGGCTACTTCCTCGGTCCCTACTTTCAGGACGAATGGATCATGCTGGAAAATCTGAGATTGACGTTTGGCTTTCGATACGACCGCTACCAACTTTTTGGCAGCGTCTCGGAAGACCTGTTCAGTCCGCGTGCAGGAATCAACTGGCAACCGTGGGCCGGGACGCATCTGCGCGCCTCTGCCGGCAGTGGATTCCGCGCCGCCACCATCGTGGAGCGGTTCCTGGAATTGCGCATCATGAATTTCACCATCAAAGCCAATCCTGAACTTCGGGCAGAGAGCGCCCGGGCGTACGAGATCGGCGTGCGCCAACACCTCACCGACAACTGGAATCTGGACGTCGCTGTCTTTGAAAACGAATACACCGACCTCATCGAAGCTCATCTGGATTTGATCCGCGGCCAGATTCAATTCCGCAACATCGAACGCGCCCGCATTCGGGGAATGGAAGCGTCCACCAACCTCACCCTTCCGCTGGCGTTTCTCCTGCGACATTTGACGTTCGGTTGCCAGTCCAGTCTGACGACCATGAATCACAAAGACTTAAAATGGAACGAGCCGCTCACGTATCGGCCCAACACGCTGGCGACGATAAAAGCATCCCTGCAATTTAAGGGCGCGCAGTTGCAGGTCGACTACCGCTACGCCTCCAAAATCGACGCCGTCAAAATTTACCCCATCAACGACCGCGCGCCCATGAAATTTGTGGACGTGCGGCTCTCCCAGGAATTCCGTGCGTTCACCTTCCAGTTCGCCGTGCAAAATCTGTTAAACTATAATTATGCTCCCATGGAAAGTAATTTAATGCCGGAACGGACTTTTGTGGTCGGACTTCAGGGGCGTTTGGATTTGGATTGAAGGAAATTCTGCTACATTTTCCAAACTGCTTATTGAACCAGCCATTGACAGAATCCACAAACAACCATTTTAGAAAAAAAAGTGCTTGCATTTTACTCAATATCTTGAGTAAATTTACTCAGTGTATTGAGTAAATTGTAAAAAGGATGATTGATATGTTTAAACGAAAAATATTTCAAACCCTTCTCAATCGAATTTCAGATGAACATAGGTTCATCCAGGTTTTAGCCGGGCCGAGGCAGACTGGTAAAACAACGCTCGCGAGGCAACTTTTAGAAGCAAATCCATGCCCGATCCATTATATCAGCGCTGACGAACCATCCCTGAAAGACCGCGGCTGGATTGAGCAGCAATGGGAAACGTGCCGTTTTCAATACAATAACAATGCAAAAAAGAAAACGATTCTCATCTTAGATGAAATACAAAAAATTCCCCAATGGTCCGAAACTGTAAAACGGTTGTGGGATGCTGATACCGCGAACCAAATAAATATTCAGGTTATATTGCTTGGTTCGTCGCCATTACTCATGAAACATGGTTTATCCGAAAGTCTGGCCGGACGATTCGAAATTATTCCTGTACCGCACTGGAATTTTAGTGAAATGCGAGAGGCGTTTGGCTGGGATATTGAAACTTTTATATTTTATGGCGGCTACCCCGGGGCAGCCAAATTGATAAACGATCATGACCGATGGGCGCGGTACATCATCGATTCATTAATTGAAACAACCGTATCCCGTGATATTTTATTGGTGAACAGAGTTGATAAACCTGCCTTGCTACGCAGACTGTTCGAACTTTCGTGTCACTATTCAGGGCAGATTCTGGCCTACCAAAAAATGCTCGGGCAACTTCAGGATGCAGGAAATACAACGACACTTGCACACTATCTGGATCTTTTATCCGGCGCAGGATTAGTAACCGGCCTTCAGAAATATGCAGGACAACAATTTCGGCGGCGTTCATCCAGCCCTAAACTTATTATGATGAACAACGCGTTGATGACTGCATTATCAAATCTGACATTTTCTGAAGCTCAAAAAGATACAGAATATTGGGGCAGACTGATTGAAACAACCATCGGTGGATATTTGCTAAATGAAAGTTTGAATAAAAGAATCGATATCTATTATTGGTCAGGTCGTAACAGGGAAGTTGACTTTATTCTTCAATACAAGAATAAAATTACAGCCATTGAAGTAAAAAGCACCCGGAAAAAAACCAGCCTTCCGGGAATCGCTGAATTTTCCGATCAATTTTCTGTCAATAGAAAATTATTAGTTGGCGGCGATGGCATACACATCCAGGATTTTCTCAAAACGTCAATCGAGGACTTATTTTAATTCCTGTCTAAAAAATTAGAACGTAAAACTTACGGGTCTTCCGAAACACAAAGCAGTTTAGCATTGAGCTGCTACACCTGTCAAACAAAATTATTCAGGCGTGGCATTTACAATTCAAAATGAAATGATGAAACCAAATGTGTGGAGCGCTTTATCAAATCTCACAGCGTCGAGGCTGCGCATTTCGCTGAGGGTGTATCGGATTTCCGCCGCAAGACCAAACAGGTGGCATTGCGCCCCCAGGCTAAAACCAAAGGAAGAATTATCAACCATCGGAACAACCGGGCCAGGATCTTCGATGAATGAAACATCATAATCGGGCACTTGATTTGAAAGACCAGAGGCGTTCGAATCATCAATAACGCGAATCATAGAGCGGCCAACTTTACCAACCAAACAAATCTGCAACGATGGCCCGGCATACAGCGCAATTTTTGAATGACTGCCGGGAATATAAATTTTCGCAAGCAAGGGCATTTCAAAAAAGAGCATTTTCACGGACAAATCATAAGCCGACAAAATGCCGGGGTAAGACCACACGAACGTATTTTCGAATTTTTCCTGAATGTAGTGAAGATTTATTTCACTCTCAAGGCAGAAAATGCCAACTACCTTCCATTCGTTTTTCATTCCAACCATTACGCCCGGCACACAAGAGGAACCAGAAATTTCCATTTTTGATTTCGAAATACCAACGCCAATTCGACTTTCCCCTGCGGTTAATTCCTGCCAATGAAAAATCAACATAAGCACAACTGTAAAAAGCTTTATGGCGTTTCTTCGAACACAGCCCATCGGTATTTCCTTTTCTATTTCACAATCAAATATAACCGTTCCAGCCAGTTATGTCAATTCAAAAATATTAAAATTGTAGATCTGACAATTCGGAGTATTTGAAACTTCGAGCCTTCGAGGCATTACTTTTCATTGAAGATGAAAATGAAAAATCCTCTTTGCCTGAAATTTCACTTGATTTTATGGTACATTTTCTTAATATTAGTAAATTCTTTAAAAAGCGATTTAACCCACGAAACACGCGAAGGCCTTCTGTGCCTTTTCGCATGTTCTGAGGGAAAAATTCTTATTCGAATTATTAAAAGAACAATCTTTTCCACCAGAATCCCCGGAGTAAAAAATGAAACGAATGGTATTCCTTTTCTTTCTCCTTATCTTTAACACCTCATTATTTTCACAGTCCGTTGACAACGACATCACCGGATATTTAACTCTGACTCTCGACGACGCGCTCAAATCCAGAGACGCGAAAATCGATGATTGGAAGAAGCGGTACACCAGCCCCCAGGACAAAGACTCGGAAAATATGATGCAGTTATTGGGTTACCAGCCCCCGGATTTTCTGGTGGGCATTGCCAGCATCTCCGCATATCTGTACGAGAGGACCGGCGAAAAAAAATATGCCAGTATCACGCGCGACGTGATCGTCTCGTTGGAAGCATACCGCGATTTTTTCCCGGCGCGATTCAAAGACCGTGTGGAATATCGCGATGGCGTCCCGGTGGTGAACTGGTTCCGCACGTTGCCGAATTTCATCGAGTGCTACCAGCGGACTAAGAATTCCGGGTTGTATTCCACCGGCGATATTGAGAAAATAAAAGAATCGGTCGCTGCCAGCGTGGATATTATTTTCATGTTCCCGGAATGGGGCGCCATGAACCGCGCCATGCTGCGGGCTGAAAGTTTCATGGCGTCGGCTGTGGCATTTCCGGATCATCCCCACGCCAAAAAGTGGCTGAAAATGGCTGAGATTCTTGCCGGCGACAGCATCGGAAAATGGGAAATCGAAGACGCGCAAATCTATCATCCGGTGTGGCTTCGGTCGTACATCAACTATCTCGACCTCTCAGGCCGGACGGATCGCTTCCAGTCCCCTGTCATGAAATTTTACTTCGATTATTTTGTCAGTCTCATGGCGCCCAATCGCACGATTCCTGAATTCGGCGATGGGCGTTACATGGATTGGCTTCATGAGTATTATCTCTGTCTGGAGCGCGGCGCCAAAGAATATCAATCCGGCGAAATGAAATGGGCTGCCGATGAGATGTTCGGCAATCTGAGCGGGACGACCAGCCGCTCGCTCTTCTATCCGCCAGGGACCACGGCCTTCGACACACCCAATGTCGGATTTGCCAACACGCTCATTGTCCGCGAGAGATATCGGGATCCGAACGTGCTGCCAGTGGAGCCGCACTACACATCCGGCGATGCGCTGGAGGAGATCATTGGCAAAAAAATCGTCTTCCGTTCCGACTGGACACGGGACGCCAGTTACCTGCTGCTGAACTACAAGGACGAAGGCTACTTCAGCGTCATGCAGAAAAATTATTTGAAACATGTGCTGGCTGTTGAAGAAGAAAAAATGCACCACGGCCATTCCGATGAAAACGCCATTTGTCTGTTCATGAAGGATGGCAGCGTTCTTCTCTCCGATGGGAACTATCGGGAAGTTGCGCCCAGCGGTGAATTTGGCGCCTTTCGCGCTGACATTTTTCACAATCGCATTGTCGTCCGCGATGTGAAAAAATATCTGACCCAGCCCTACTTCGACATATTCCGGAATTCCGGCGCTTACAACGATCAGGTCCGAACCACAAAAATCGATTTCCAGATTTTCAATGAGATCGAATATTCGCGCACGCGGCTGGAAGATATGAAGCTGGGTTATCGCTGGGATCGGGTGCTGGCGCGGCATTCTTCCGAGAATTATTTCGTCATGGTCGATGCGCTCAAATTTTTCAAATCCGATTATTTCACCATAGGCAATCTGCTTCATACTCGAAAAATCATCGACAGGGGCGACACCTGGTTCCTCACCCGAATCGACCAGTTGAGCGGGCAATACCCCAATCCCGGCAATTTGAATTTATTGATCATTTTCCCGCAGGACAAATTCACCGGCGCGGAACCGGAGCGCCGGGATAAACAGGATGAACTGGCGCTGTTCCAGGGGACATCGCAATACTACGACGCCGGCGCAGTGGAGTCATTCGTCACCATCCTCTACCCTCTCGAACCGGGGCGTGACCCGCGGGAAGTCGTCGCGCGTTTCGCGCTTATCAAAGACGACGAAGACGGTCTCGCCGTTCAGGTGCGTACTGGTTTCGGGACCAACCTGTACGGCGTGAAGTTAGACCTTGACCGCGACCTGCTGAAACAGGATATCCGGCCGCGCTATCATTACAATTCCGGGAAAATTGCCTACGGCAAGGCCGAGACCGACGCCGATATGTTTTTCGTGAATGCAATGAAGGACAAAACCTATTTTTCAGCGACCAATCTGGTGAAATTCGTCTATGATACCGCTGTTTTATTTGATACGCCGGAGAGCCAGTTTTTTCAGGTCTGGGGAAAATCCGATCGCACCGGCCGGGCAAAGTGGCGCTCCTGGGATAATTACGAATCGAACATACACATTCAGAATGGGAGATTGCAGCTTCGATGATAAACAAAATCACTACCATTGATTATTTCGTCCTCTTGTTCTTCTTCGGTCTGATCATCGCCATTGGCATCTACTTCGCCAAATTTCAGAAGGGCGCCAAAGAGTATTTTACCGGCGGCAATATGATTCCCTGGTGGGTTGGCGGCATTTCGCTTTACATGAGCAGCTTTTCAGCGTGGACGTTCACCGGTGCGTCCGGGTTCGTGTACTATACCGGTCTGTTCGGCGTCATCTATTTTGCCACATGGTCGCTGTCCTTTCTCATCGGCCATCGCATCACCGCTGCCCGATGGCGGCGCTCCCGGGTCATTTCGCCGGTGGAATACAGCTCCACGCGCTACAATGTCACCACGCAGCAAATGGTGGGCTACGTCATGATTCTCTCCGGCCTGCTGACGCGGGGCATTACGCTGACCGCCGTGTCCAAAGTCACCGCGTCCATCCTGAATGTCGACCTCAACCTCGTCATTACGGTGACGGGCATTATCATTCTATTTTACCCTCTGTTAGGCGGCTTGTGGGCGGTCACCATCACCGATGTGATGTTGTTCATCATTTTATTCGTCACCACTCTCATCATCATGCCGCTGAGCATTCGGGCCGTGGGCGGCGTGTCCGCGTTCATCGACAACCTGCCGCCGCTTAAACTGGAGTATTTTTACAATGGCATGCAGTACGACATCCATTATCTGATCGCTTTTACCCTGGTCAATATCGTCGCGTCCAACTGGAACGCTGCCCAGCGCTATTTCAGCGTGCAGGACGAAAAAAATGCCAAACGTGTGGGACTCACCTGCGCGCTGCTTTTCATCACAGCCCCCATCCTGTTCGGCATTCCACCGCTGGCAGCCCATATTTTGTGGCCGGATTTGTCGGTGGTCGATTTTTTCAAAGGCACGTTTAAACCGGAAGATCTCGTCTATGTCGGACTGGTCATGAAAATCTTGCCCAATGGACTGATTGGTTTCTTCATGGCAGCCATGTTAGCCGCGACAATGAGCACCATCGATACCTCTTTCAATGTTGATTCCTCGATTATTTCGCGCGATTTATACGGCGGGCTCATCAACAGAAAAGCCACGGATAAACAGATTTTTCTCGCTGGCCGCATCGCCACAGTCGTCCTGGGCCTTGTCACCATCCTCACCGCTATATATTACGCAAAAAGTTCGCTCGGCATTTTCAATCTGATGGTCATTTTTATTTCGCTGCTGGCCATGCCGGTCGGGGTGCCCATGGCCTTCGGCCTCGTCTTCAAGGGACTGCCGCGCTGGTCAGCCGCCAGCGCCATGCTGTTGGGCTTGCTCACGAGCAGCCTCACCCGCTTCGTTCTCCATTGGAACATCGGGCCACAGTTGTACGCAACCATTTTCATCACGTTCGCCGCCCTGCTCATCGCTGAACCACTGGGAAAGCTGTTAAAAAAGAACCGGCTGGCGACTGCTCTGACCATCCTGGCCGGTTTCAGCCTGTTATTCGGCTTCTACCATCAATTCAGTGCGAATGCCATGACGCAGTTCAATACCCTTGTCCTTGTCTCTTTCGGACTTGTTTCGGCTGCGTCGCTCTACCTGTTCGCGTACCTGTTCGCCAGAGAATCGGCCGAGGACAGGATGATCGTCGAAAAATTCTTTCAGAATTTGGCCATACCCATCGACGTTGTTCGCGAGGTGTACGGCGGCGGACGGCGCCCCATGTCCACCTATCCAGTTGTCGGCGTCATCACGATGGCCGTGGGATTTTTCATTTTCATGCTGCCGTTTTTCAAAATGCCGAAACAGGACATCCCTATCACGCTGGGCATGGGACTGTTGCTGCTCATCTTTGGATTTTTGATGTATTATCTGGGAAGTAAAAGCGAACGAAATTTCAAAATCGCGCTGGAGAAGAAATTGCATAAAGATGAGGCCTGACCGATTGCCGGACACTGGCGCAAGACCATTCCCGGCTAACGGCTGTTCATCCGCGCTTCTTCTCCTCGAATTAAAAAAAGCGAAGGAACCGCAATGTGCGCTCTTTTCAAAAATTGCAGCCGGGACAGCGTGCGTCACCGATTGAATGGGGCTCTTTCGCGAGTCACCCTGCGCCTGGTCCTGGCGCTGGTCATCGCCGGAGTCTGGTGCAGTCGCCAGGTTCCCTCCGGGAATTCCATAAATATTGCTTCGGCGATCCGTGAATCTCAAAACGAATCAGAAAGGGTTGACCCTGTGATAGCTGCAAAATGGATATGGAACCGTCAGGAAAATTACAATCCCTATCAGCAAACCATACTGGCCAAAAAAGAATTCCACACCCCGGAAGTTAACCGGGCGAAGCTGCGCATCGCCTGCGATGGCCGCTACCGGCTGTTCATCAACGACCGCTGGGTGAACGATGGGCCATGCCGAAGCTGGCCGGAGCATTTTCAATACGACCAGATCGACGTCGCTCCCCTTCTCACGCCGGGCAAAAATGAGTTGCGCATTCTGGCGCGGCACTGGAGCGTGGGAACGTTTCACGCTGTGCCCAGGCAGGCTGGCCTGCTTGTTCAGATCGATCTGGAGCACAGCAACGGCGCGACGGAGCAGATCATCAGCGACCAGTCCTGGCTCATTGCCGAATGCCCGGCCTGGCGACCCAATACCCCGAAAGTCAGCATCCAGATGGAGCCGCAGGAATTGTACGATGCCCGATTGGAGTCGAATAGTGACTTCTCCCCTGCCGCCGAGCTGTACGAGGCCGAAGCCGGTCCCTGGCAAGATCTCAATCCGCGCGATGTGGCTCTGCTCACCAAAACGCCCTTTGCCTTTCGCTCCTTCGTTGCCGCCAATGTGGTGAAGCGCTCGCACGATCTGGATTTTTGCATCCCGGCGCAACGGCTGCTCAATGGACCGGCCATCGAAGCCAACCATTCCGTCAGCAGCGCCTGCGGCGTGGCCACCGTGCTGAAATTGGACGAGCCAGGGAGCGTCACTTTTTCGTGCCAGGAAGGGTTCTTCGTTCGCGTCGACGGGAATGCCAGCCCTGACGACCGTTTCGACCTGGCCCCCGGGAAGCATCTCGTGCTGGCCTTTTCCAAATCCATCGTTGGCCATCGAAAAGACCTGTCCATCCGCATCGTCGATCCGCCCCAATCGCTGACTCTGATCAATCCGCTGTATCCGGATTACGAAAATCCCTGGACATGGATTCCATTTCAGGACTACGCCTTTGTCAACGACGATCTGGACTGGCAGGCCGTTTTCAAAGGGAAATACGCGGAGATGCTGCAACGTTTCCGGAGCGAGACGGAACAGCTATTTTCAGAAATCGCTGATCAAAAATCCTTCGTCGAAAAACTGGGAAAGCGCTCTGTGAACATGCCGTCCCAGGCCATGTTTTTCGTCGATTCGTACTGGCAGTTCGCTTCGCGCGAGGCGCTTGCCGGGGAACAGGCTCGCGTTGAAAATCCAGCCGGGCTGATGAGCAACAACGCCGAATCCACTGTCCTTCATCCGTCGCCGGCTGGCGATGTGGAACTGGTTTACGACCTGGGCCAGCAGAACATCGGGTATTATGATTTCGAACTGACTACCGAGGCCGGGGTGATCATCGACATCTTTGGCGTCGAATACATCACCGCCGATGGCGCTATTCAGCACACGCAGCATAACCGAAATGGCATGCGGTACATTGCCAAACAGGGGCGCAACGCGTTCACGTCGCTGAAACGGCGTTCCGGCCGTTATATCTTCATCACCTTCAGGAATGTACACGCGCCTGTCGTCATCCACAATTTTCAGATCATCGAATCGACCTATCCCGTGAATCAGATTGGCCGGTTCCGCTGCAGCGATACGCGGTTGGAGCGCATCTGGGAGATGTCCGCCCTCACGCTCAAGTTGTGCATGGAGGACACCTTCACCGACTGCCCGCTCTACGAGCAGACGCTGTGGGTCGGCGACGCCCGCAACGAAGCGTTGTTCGCCTATCCGGTTTTCGGCGCGACCGATATCGCCAAACGCTGCATCACCCTAGCCGGTCGTTCATTGGAGCGATTCCCCATCGTCGGCTGCCAGGTGCCATCGAGTTGGGAGGTGCTGCTGCCGGCCTGGAGTTACTTGTGGGGCATTTCCGTCTGGGACTATTATTTCTACTCCGCGGATCTTGACTTTTTGAAAAGCGCCTGGCCGATGGTCATCCAAAATTTACGGGGCGCTGAAGCCATGCGAAACGAACGCGGCTTGTTCACCGCGCCGCTGTGGAATATGTTCGACTGGTCCGGCATCGACGACCAGCACGTGACAGTGTTGCACAACAGCATGCTGCTCGTCGGCGCCATTGACGCAGCGCTGAAATGCACCGATGCCTTGGACGATTCCGCCCATCGCGGCTGGCTCACATCGTTCCGGGGAGAACTGATCGCCGGCATCGGATCGCTCTGGGATAATGATAAAAAGGCCTACCGCGACGCCCTGGACGAGAGCGGCCAGGTGAGCCAGTCCACATCCCAGCACACCAGCTTTTTATCGCTGCTGTACAACATCGTTCCTGCGGAGCATCGGCAGAGCGTCATCGACAACATCGTCTCGCCGCCGGCAACCATGATTCCGGTCGGCTCTCCGTTCGCCATGCTGTATTACTACGAAGCGCTGGAAGCCATCGGCATGCCGGACGCCATCATTCGCTCCATTTACGAAAGCTATCTGCCCATGCTGGAGGCCGGCGCCACCACAGTGTGGGAAATTTTCGCATCGAGCAATTACCGGCCAGGCGCATTCCCGACCCGCAGCCACTGTCATGCCTGGTCATCGGCGCCGCTCTATTTTTTGAATCGGATCATCCTGGGCATCAAACCGGTGCAACCGGGCGGGACCGAAATTGAAGTCAGTCCGCGACTCAATGGACTTAGCTGGGCGGAGGGCGCCATTGCCACGCCCCGGGGAACTTTATCCGTCTCCTGGCGTCTCGATGGGAACGAACTGCACGTGAAAATTTCAGCGCCGCGGAATGTGAATGTGATTTGCAGGGAAAATGAAACGCATCGTGGATTGAATGTTCACTGGGATTTTTAATTCAAAAAGAAAAAGTGAGAAAGGATGCTGGCTCTCGCGGAGAGCGCAGATGGGTGAAAGGCAGAAAGGAGAAATTTACCATGGACACGCCATATCGCGATTATGTTCGCTTCGGCACATCATCCTGGGCCTATGAAGAATGGAAAGGGAACGTTTATTTCAAGGATTATGACGAGTCCAATTTCAAAAAGGATTGTCTAACGGAATACGCCGCCGACCGTCGCTTTTCCACAGTGGGCATGGACCTGTTTTTTTACCAGCCGCCGACAGCATCCCTATTGACGCACTACGCCAACCAGTTGCCGCAGGGATTTAAAACATGCAGCAAGGTATGGCAGGAGCTGACAATTTACAGGTACGCTCATCAGGCAAATCTTGGCGCCCGAAAAGACCAGGTCAATGACCGATTCCTCGATCCGAAACTGTTCACCGAAACGGTGCTGCGCCCGTACCGAACAGCGTTTCTAGACCATACCGGTCCATTCATTTTCGAATTTCAATACATTAAAAAATCAGATCTGCCCTTCGATGCATTTGTTGAAAAACTGGACGCTTTCTTTGCCGAACTGCCCGGGGATTTTTCGTACTCAGTGGAGATTCGAAACAAGGATTTCCTGAAACCGGCCTACTTCAACGTTCTGAAAAAACACAATGTGGCGCACGTCTTCAACCACTGGTCGTACATGCCGCCGTTGGCCGAACAGATGAAACGCGATGCCTTCACCGCGGATTTCGTCGTGGCGCGAATCCTCACGCCCATCGGTATGTCATACCAGGAGACTCAGAAGAAATTTGGCTCCTTCGACAGGATCATCGAGCGGCAGCCGCAGATGCGCAAGGACCTGATGAGGCTGATTGAGATTTCCGTCCGCAACCGAAAACTGCTCTATCTGCTCATCAACAACCGCATCGAAGGCAGCGCCCCGGAGACGATCACGGAATTGCTGGAAATGCTGGAAGGACGACTATTGAAATAGCAGTTCAACTCAAGTCAATTACCTGATCGCGCTGGAAAATATTTCCAGCCCGGTTCGGATAGATTATCCCAAACGTTCAAGTTGAGCAAACCGCTCGGGATAAATATCCCGAGCGATCGATTGACAGTCGTTGTGTCCGACACATGACCAGGCAGTTACAGTTTGTTGTCTCAGTGGTTAGGGAATATTTGCAGCCGTCAGGCCAATTCCTCGACCAACAGGGCCGATCATTGATCCAGCCGGCCGACATGCACCGTCCCGACCGGCCGGATGGAAAGCGCCTTCACGCTGTTGTCGCCGAACACCTGCTCCATCATCCGCTGGTAACCGGCCACGGTTTCATCGGGCAGAAAGACCTGGATCGTCCCGGCAAATCCGCCGCCGTGGACGCGGCAGGCGCCTGCCCCAATTTCGCCCAGATACTTTTCAGTCAACGCCAGCGCCAGGGTGACGCCCTGTTCGCGGACGTTTTTCACCGTGTAAATATTTTGCAGCCATTTGAACGACGAATTCCCGGACGCATTCACCAATTCCAGGAAACGATGGAAATCGCCCTGCTCCAGCGCCGTCACCTGTTCGCTGACGCGCTCATTGTCCTGCAGGAAATGAATCGCCCGCACAATGGCGCGATCGCCCACCTTCTCCCGTAATGTCCGCATGGTGGTCACGAGTTGCGCCATATCCAGATCGCGGCAGACCTTGCCGCCCAATGCTGCTGCCACAGATTTCATCTCCCGGGGCACTGCGGCATAGTCATCGGTTAAATCGGCATGGTTGCCGCCGGTATCCACCACCACAAGGCTGTAATGTTGCGCGGCAAAATTGAAATCGACCTTCTTCACAACAGGCAGGGACGGATCTTTGAAATCGATGGTGATAATTCCGCCCACCGCGCAGGCGGTTTGGTCCATCAATCCGCAGGGCTTGCCGAAATACTCGTTTTCAGCGTACTGGCCGACCATGGCGATTTTTTCCGGGGCGACTGCTCCATCGTTATAATAGTAATTGAGAATCGTGCCAATGAGCACCTCGATGGACGCGGACGAACTGAGTCCGGAGCCCTGCAGCACCTCGCTATGAACCCAGGCATTGAAGCCGCCAATAGTCAGGCCAAGCTGCTGAAAACGCGAGGCAATGCCGCGAATCAACGCCGTGGTTGTGCCTCGCTCCGCGTCCACGCGCTCCAGCCGGGACAAATCAACCTCGAAGACGCCGGGAAATCCATCGGAATAGAGCTGAATTTTTGCGGACTCCGTTTTTGCCGCAGCCGCAACAGAATCGAGATTGACGCTGCCAGCCAGGACACGCCCCAAATTGTGATCCGTGTGATTCCCACCAATTTCCGTTCGGCCCGGGGTACTGAAGAAATGAATCTCAGCCGGGCCAAATTTCGTCCCGAATTTCTGAACGAGCCGGGCGTAGCGCTCGGTCTGACGGTTCAATTCCTCTTTTTTATCTCCGTACATCGTCTCAAAAATCTTGTCAAAGCCTCTCACGTGGGTCATTGTGGAATTCTCCAATTAACGAGCGCCGTGGCTCACCATTGATTCGTCGAGAAAACGATTTTAAAAATGGACGACAGCCTGCACGACCGCGTTCACCGCAAAGCCTAATAGCCCTGGTGAAGAATATCAGACGATTCATTCAGCCAGGGCGTTGCCATCGGAGCGATGCGGGGCGTTTCGGAATTAAAAATAGTGCTTACCAGAAAATGCCGTACAATGTCAGCGTAATGCCAATCACCAAGGCGCCCAGCCAGATGACCGCCGGTGTGGCTTTCATATCGAATTCCTCTCTGACCGGCATTTTCTTCGGCTGCGGCAGCGGCTTCAAATACGTGATCACGCCCATCACCAGGAAAATGATGATGAAAGTGATGGCCATCCGGTTCAAAAATGCGATGCTCGTGATGGTCAGGCCGAGGTTTTCGAAGAACGGCAGATTGCCGAAGAATACCAGCAGAACGCCGTAAATGATGGGATTCAAAATCAACGCCGTGACGCCCGCCGCTGCCGGACTTCGTTTGAAAATCAATCCGAACACGAACGCGGACAGGATGCCCGGCGAAATGAAGCCCTGGAACTCCTGAATATAGGTGAAAATTCCCTTTAAACTGGGATCGCTCAGCACCGGGGCGATGAGACAACCAATGAGCGCGAAGATTGCCGTGGTGATGCGACCGGAATTGATGAGCGATTTTTGCGATGCATCTTTCTTCCAGAGCCGACGGTAAATATCCATGGTGAAAATGGTCGAGGCCGAGTTCAGCATGGACGCCAGCGAGCTGATGACTGCGCCGCTGATGGCGGCAAAAATGAACGCGCGTATGCCCGGGCTGACCAGGTTACGAATGAGCAGCGGATACGCCGCATCGGTGCCGCTTTCTCCGGTCATCTGGCTGCTGTAAAGCTGATACGCCATTATGCCGGGCAGAATAATAATGAACGGAATGAGCAGTTTCAGGAACGCCGCGAAGATGATGCCCAACTGTCCCTGGCGCAGTGTCTTTGCGGCCAGGGTTCGCTGCGTGATGTACTGATTCAAACCCCAGTAATAAAAGTTAGGGATCCATAACCCGAACAACAGCGCAGTCCATGGCAGGACCGAATGATCTTTGGGAAGAATCATGTGCAGTTTGTCGGCGTTGACTTCAAAAAAATGGGCCGGACCGCCAACAGCTTTGAAGCCGAGGTACGTCGTCACGATCCCACCCAAAAGGAGCGCAGACCCCTGGAACAGATCGGCCCAGGCCACTGCTTTGAGTCCGCCCCAGATGGTGTACAGCGCAGCAATGCATCCAATCACCCAGATGCTCAATTTCAAGTGCCCAGGATTGTTCAAATCGCCGAACAACGTTTGCAGCGTCAAACCGCCGGAGTAAATCACTGCGGCAATGGTGACGCCGACGTAAATGATCATGGTGTACACGGCCATGATCGTTCGAGCCGTCACGTTGTAGCGGTATTCCAGATACTCAGGAATGGTGAAAATGCCGCTTCGTAAAAATTTTGGCAAGAAGATAAGCGCGACAAACACGAGCACGATGGCGGCCATCCATTCATAGCTGGCGATGGCCAGACCGGCTGCGCCAGCGCCCTGACCAGCCATTCCGACAAAATGCTCCGAGGAGATATTGGCGGCAATGAGCGAAAGTCCGATGATAGGCCAGAGCAGGCCGCGGCTGGCCAGGAAAAAATCCTCGCCCGTCTGTTCCCTGCGACTTTTATACATGCTGACTCCGACAACGACACCGAAAAAAGCGAGAAAAGTGACAATATCAAGCCAGGTCAAATTCATTCTTTGTTTCCCTTTCTGTTGGTAAAATTATATCAGAGTGACAATCGATTGACTGATCAAAATCCCGCGTGCGGTTCGTTTATCCGACCGAACAGTCATTCGGGGTGAAACCAATCCAACAATGGCTTTTCGTCGTTGAACGCTGGAAGTCTACAACGGTCACCGGGGACAAACGCTGCGACGTCACTTCTTCTGTGCAGCGCTGTATTTTTTCAAACTGATCCGGCACATGGCATCGGCGTAATAAAAGGTAATCTCCAATCCGCAGTGTTCCGCACGCTGCCTCATCCGGTATTCGAAGAGCTGCTTGAATTGGTCAAAGCTGAACTTCGGATAAAACCGGGCGCGCTGCAGCACGCTCAACTCCACCAGCGGATTGCAGTGGATTTCAGCTTCGTCCGATGTGGCATGGGTGATGAGATAATTGGCGCCATAATAATTATTTTCGATGATGGTGAAAAACAGCGCGAACTGAGCAGCGCCTTCAATGAATGGCAGCCAGGCATCCATTGCCGTCCAGTAGCCAGGTCCATCGAGAAAAAAATCCATTGCCGCCTGTTCGCCCTCGATGGCTTTGATTTTTTCAAACACCAGACTCTGAAACGCCAGGTCCCGTTCCGCCATCATCCAACCGCGCTGGTCTTCCGGAATGCGATATACTTCGCGGTACGGCATCTCTGGCACAGCGAAAATCGGCAGCAATATTCCCTCGGAGTGACATAACTTCCAGGCGCCATCCTCCCGGCACAGCGTGAAGATAATCAGATTTCGCGCCGGATTGAGATATGTCTCCACTTTGGCGCGGCCGTCACTGAGGATTTTCACATGCCCGATTTCCAGCGGAAACGGAATATTCGCCCGGGAGTAGCCGTCGACCAGCAACGTGTACAGCGGTGTAAATCCCGGCAGAAATTTCCCGGAAGCGATACGCCGGGCCACGGTCGTATCGCGGGAGTCCACCCCCTGCTGAAACAATGTGAAGATCCCCCGAATATCGGCCTCAGCCTGTTCCTGCGCGAAGCTTGAATTCACACGAAAATATCCTGAAAATACCAGAAGGGCGAACCAGATGCAACAGGTCACTTTGTTTTTCATCGATCACCTCAGGGATTGCGTCGGTCATTGATAAACGTTCGCCAACACTCACTGCCCTGCCCGACGAATTTGCAGTTTTCATTTTTAAAAAACGTGTACTGCGGATTCGCTCTGGCCGTTGTGGGCCAATCCGAATGACGCTAAAGGTAAGATATTTCTGGAAAGATGTCAATAGAAAATTGCATTTTTGTGAAATATACCAGGGCGGAGCAAACCCAGACTATTGCCGAAAAGGCTGTTATTTTTTTGTATCAATAGTGTGCGACCGAATAACTTTTTTTCCAACGACTCTCAGTATCTGACTGATAATAATAAGTATCAATCCATTTGCCATCCGCCCGGAAAGCAAATTTAATAAATTGTAACAAGCCATGAAAAACTAATTACTTGTCATCAAGTGACGATAATAGAAACGTCATTTGCTAATCCCGATTCAAAGCATCATCTTTCATAAGCAAGGAGTTTATCATGAAACGTACACTCTTATCGTTTCTGATTCTATGCGGGCTATTCCAATTGGCCTTCGCTGAGACTTTTTCGATTCAGGGAGTACTCAGAGATCCATTAGGAAGAAGTGTAGCTGATGGCGCCTATAGCCTCACCTTTCGAATTTATGACGTCGCAATCGGCGGAACAGCATTATGGACCGAGACCCAGGGCAGCGTCGATGTCAAACATGGCGTTTTTATTGTGGAATTGGGGTCCCAGGTAGCGCTCACAAATTTATCGTTCAACGCCCAGTATTTTCTCGGTATTTCCGTTGAAGGCGACCAGGAATTGGAACCGCGCATGAAGCTTCAAAAAGCGCCGGCGGCCATGTCTGTTTTCGGCACAAAAAATACGTTCCCATCGATCGGAAATGTGGGTGTGGGCATTGTTAGCCCGGCTGCCGGGTTGCACATCAAAACTCAGAATACCGGGGATAATCTGTTGAAGATCGAGAGCTCAGCGCCGGGCGGCGGCGTGATGACCGTGGACGCCAATGGTAAAATTGGACTCAATGTCACGCCGGAGCAGGCGCTGGACATCAACGGTAATCTGAAAATGCGCAATGGCTCAATTCTATTCGACGATGGCTCCTCGCTCTCCAGCGCCTATTTTGGCGGCTCGGCGTCGTCATTGACCAATAATGGCAATGTGATCATCACGACCGACGCTGATGATAATGGCTCCGGCTCGGTGCAGGTGGTGAGCGGCGCCACAACGGTTTTGACCGTGGCGAATAATGGCTACGTTGGAATCGGAACAACAAATCCGACCCAACCCTTAACGGTAAATGGCACGGTCACTTCTTCGGCAATGTCGGTAAGCGGTAACGTCGCAGCTAACACCCTCTCCGGAAATGGTGCATCGATTACCAGTCTAAATGCCTCCAATCTTGCATCCGGCTCCGTCCCATCTGAGCGAATTAACGGTTCGTCGGTTACCAATCTGAATGCCTCCAATTTGTCCAGCGGCACGGTACCCAACGAACGGCTTGATTCAGATTTACAGGATGTCGCGAATGGCTCAATCGCTGGTTGCCTTTTAAGGTCGGGTATTTACCCTTATGATGATGCTAGTCCGATTTTCTATGAGGATGTTTATCTGGCGTTCCGAAAATATGGCAGCTATGTTCAGGTTTATTTAAAGGAAACAGGAAATTGGACTGGAGAATATCTTGTTTCAAGTTCGGAATTATATGCAAGTGATACTTTTGTATCTCTAAGTATCGCCAACCCCACCAGAAATGAATGGCGATATTTGGAAAATCATCAAACAAGTAGTTCCTCCGTAAAAACTGGTTATTTTAGGATTGGGGCTCAAATTACCTATTTAATTATTTGCCGAAATTCTCCCGTGCAATACCGTTTGACGATTTCTACTTTTGGTAGTAGCCCTTATTATATTGGCTGGCAATTAATTCGTTTTAAAAATTAGCTGTAAACTCAATCAAATGAAGATCATCATTTTGAATATCCATGTTAAAACGAGGTATAGGATATGAATTCAAAACATCAGTTCATGCGCTATTCAGAGTGAGTGCTTTGCCAGGACTACTTTTTAATAAAGCGAATATTCAATTAAATAACTGATATACTTATAATCAAACGTCTTTAGAAGTCGATAAAGATTCTAATTTTTACTGCTCTCGAGTTATTAAAGGAGTCAATCATGAAGCGAATCATCTCATCTTTCATTGTCTGCATCATTGTTTGTATGATCAGTCAGACGGCTCTCGCGCAAACTTTCTCCATTCAGGGAGTATTGCGGGATCCTTTAGGAAGAACTGTAACCGATGGCTTCTACAGCATCACCTTTCGCATTTATACAGCCGCCACTGGAGGAACTGCTTTATGGACTGAGACCCAGGCCAGCGTCGATGTCAAACATGGCGTTTTTATTGTGGAACTGGGGTCCCAGGTACCGTTGACAAATTTATCATTCAGCACCCAGTATTATCTCGGTATTTCTGTCGAAGGCGATCAGGAATTGGAGCCGCGCATGAAGCTCCTGAAAGCGCCGGCAGCCATGTCTGTTTTCGGTGTAAAAAATACATTCCCGTCGAGCGGCAATGTGGGCGTGGGCCTCACCAGTCCTGCCGCCGGGCTGCACATCAAGACGCAGAACGCCGCGGATAATCTGTTGAAGATCGAGAGCTCAGCGGCCGGCGGCGGTGTGATGACCGTGGACGCCACTGGCAAAATCGGACTGAATGTCACCCCGGAGCAGGCGCTGGACATCAGCGGCAATCTGAAATTGCGCAACGGCTCCATTCTGTTCAGCGATGGCTCGGCGCTCTCCAGCGCTCATTTCGGCGGATCAGCGTCGTCGTTGACCAATAATGGCAATGTGATCATCACGACGGATGCCGATGATAATGGCTCAGGCTCGGTGCAGGTGGTGAGCGGCGCTGCGACGGTCATGACGGTCGCCAATAATGGCAATGTTGGCGTCGGGCCCAAAACCGACGCGCTGCTTCACGTCAGTTCCTCGACCGCAGATGCCGAAGTGCGAATCGAAGCGGACACGGATAATAACAATGAAAATGATAATCCGAGCATCGGATTCTATCAGGACCTCGGCACGTTGTATGCGCGGATTGGGCTGGTTGGAGATATCGGCCAGATTTATACTGGCTCCAGAAAGGATGCTTTTTATCTTGGAACGGTTTCGGATAATTCGGTTCAGTTGGTACAGGAGAATGCTGCAGTGGTCACCATTGATACGGATGGCGAAGTGGGCATTGGCATAACAACCCCTTCGACAAAACTGGAAGTGATTGGCACTATCAAGGCGACCGACATAACCGCTGGTGACATAACCTCTTCGGGAAGGATAAAAGACGTAACCGGGTACCTGGCGCCAGTGGGCACCATCGCCATGTATTCCGGAAGCACAGCGCCGGCCGGCTGGCTCATCTGCGATGGTTCCGCTGTGAGTTCCACCACCTACGCCGATCTGTATGCCGTCATTGGGACGACCTATGGCGGAACCGCTTCGAGCTTTGCTCTGCCAAATTTCAAAGGTCGCGTCCCGGTTGGCAGAGACCCAGGTGATTCGTCGTTCGACACCCTGAATGAAAAAGGTGGTGAAAAAACCCATACGCTGACTGTTGACGAAATGCCTTCGCACACCCATTCCGTGGATCCGCCGTCTAAATTGACAGATTCCGTCGGTAAGCACACTCATTCCTATACTGACCCTACGAATGGTAGTTATACTGGTTTGGACCACGATACAAATGGCACCGCAGTCGAATACCCGACTGCATCTGGTGGTACTACCTCAGAAACCGGAGATCATAGACACACACTGGATATCGGGGCATTCAATTCCGCGTCGACGGGGAGCAGCACGGCGCACAATATCCTTCAGCCGTATATTGTTATCAATTATATCATTAAATATTAAAACAGGATAAATCGCACGCGCGAGGAAAAATCTATGAAAAATATAATTCGAATATGGCTGCTTATCCTGTCCGTTGTGTGGTGGTCACCATCGTTCCTACATGCACAACTCTGCGAGCCAATCTATAAAGTCGAAAAGCAAATGCTCACCAGTTCATCCACCGGGCAGATGAAAGGTAAACTCTTCTCCGTGATTGCAACGATCGGTCAGCCATTTGCGACAATGGAAAATACCAATTATTCAGTGAATTCAGTCGCTACCGGTTTCTGGAGCCATTACCTCAAAGAACCGGCCGCTCCATTGGTCCGCGCATCGGACGGCGACTTTCAGGATATTGTCATTGTCGAATGGGATATCGAAGGCGACCGCACCGGGCCGCCGGTGAACAGCCAGGAAGTTACCTTGTACCGAAACAACTATATCCTGACCACGCTCCCAATAAAGCAGACACAATTTCAGGATTTAAATGTTTTCCCCGGCATGACGTATACCTATGGCGTCGCTGTTGAAAACGACATGGGCGTAAGTCATCTGGATAATGACATTGGATTTCTGAATCCCAATGGGATCGTGACCGGCCATGTGGAGACGCCGTCGGGCAATCCGGTGTTCAAGACCAAAGTGATTCTGACGCCGAATCTGGGCCGCTGCGCCCAGTTCAATGGCAACAGCTATGTGTACTGGTTTGATGGCGACATCAACACCAACCACCAGTTCTCCGGGCTGGAAGGTTCCTACACCATCGAGACGTGGT
>JBMOPW010000040.1:0-43546 GCA_049322915.1 Candidatus Zhuqueibacterota bacterium | reverse complement strand
ACGCAGCCTCCTGTGATTTACACGATTATGTTTTGATTAACATGATAAAGAGCTAAAGTTAATTAATCCTGTCTATCCCAAACATCCTGTTATCCTGTCATTCTTAACTACCCTGTGATCGGTTACATAGGTTAGCTTTTAGCTAATTGAAAATCTGAATGTTGACTCAAATTCTGAGCAAGTTCATGAATAATTCAGGTTAGAATTCTTGTTAAAAAAATTCTGCCGCCGCGTCTCAAAAACCTGGACTGGGGTGAAAGCCATCATTCGAAAAGTGTTGGATTGTTGTACTCTATTTCTGTAATGGCAAGCCGCACGTAGGCAAAATCGCCGGATTCCAGTCGCCAGACGCCCTCGCCCTTGGTCGGGAGACTCAGGCCGGAGATCTCGCGGTACCCGGTAATGGGCGTCTCCCATTTTTCAAGCCGGAAAGTCCCATCGCCGGCGTCCATGTATCGGTCGGCGGACATGGTGATTGGTTCTCCGCGCTCGTTGAAAGAAAACAGCGCAGAGGCCGTCACGCCCTTATAGCTCATGGTCGCTTCCGCTGAATTCGCGTCGATCGCCCGCCACTGGATATAATCGCTCAATGCAGCCGAAGGGAACCACATGATTTCATTCAAAAACCGGACCAGCGTGCCCTGGTCCATTTCCGGGCCGACGGCATCGGCAATTGTGAACAGCGACATCACTTTGATCAGCATATTTCCCCGGCCGTTCTCGTACCTGTCCCGGCCGGTGATGGACAGCAACGGCGCGACGTTCATGTCCGTGTACCAGATGAACGCCGGCGGATTCACCGTGTAATATTCGGTGGCCTCAAACGGCATCCACGCGCCATTCGGTTTGGTGCGGAATTCTCCCGTTTGCTTCAGCCGGACGGCAACGATCGGCTCTTTGCCAATGACCTGCGAGTGACGCAACCAGCGCTGCACCGGCTCGGGCAGGCGCATCACGTCCGCTTCGGTGACCACCGGCGGCCGGGAGTTCCGGCACGACTCGAACATCCGGGTCACTTCCCGCGCCACCTGCCGGTCAAACATCCTTTTGCCTATGAAACTGGCGACTATCATCCCGACAACAATGAGCACGAGCAGAAGAATGATAGTGATTATAATTTTACTCATACAATGGGTTCTCCTCAGTAGCTAATACATCATAGGCGAGGTGACGACCCGGGGCGCTAACGGGCCGTCGATTTTCATGAGTTCCCAGATGGGATCATTCCGCAGGCGGAGAAATTTGAAGCCGTAAAAATAGGGCTTGGTACTGAGCAGCTTTTTCTCCTTCGGACTCTTCTCTCCACCCTGCTTTGCCCGAAGCGCTTCGTTGAATTCAGTGATTTTCTTGTTCTTCCGCTGAACCTCTTCATTGAACTGCCGGTTGGCCTCATTGGCCTGAACTGCTGCCTGGCACATACTCAGCAACGGTTCTTCTTTCACGCGGGGCCACGTGGAATGAAGGAAATTCACCGCGCCGTCGTCGTCTTTGGTAATCAATCCGACATGGCCGACCCATTTTCCTTCTTCATTGCCGCGGACGATGTTCACAAAATCGCCAGGCTGCAACTGATCGATGATCTCGGGCAATAGCTCGTGCGGAATATACGACCATTTCATGGTATCCACAGTAATGAATTGGCCCAGTTCCCAGCGGGCGAAAAATCTGGCTTTATCCAGCGCCGTCGTGACAGGCGCAGCCCGATTCCCGGCGAATGTCGCGGTCATGTCTTCAACGAGCCAGCTATTGTTCACATCCCAATCGAATTCCGTGTAGTGGTTGCGAGTGGTTACGCCAATGTGCCCGTCCTTGTAGCGAATTCGCTGCAGCATGGTGAAAAAGCTTTTCCAGTCATAGGACAACGCCATGGCGTAGATATGCTCACTGAACACGACACAGTCGCTTTTTTGCAGATTGTACAGAGGTTGCGGATCGTAAATTTCGAAAGGGAATTCGCCCAGCAGGAAAATTTCATAGGGCTGCCCCAGGCACTTTCGCGCCAGATGCTGGACGCGCGCTCGCAAATCCGGCTCGACCGATTGCAAATATCCGAGATAGACGTCCAGATCGTGGGGAGTGAATTTGAAAAGCGGTTTCGATTTGAGCTGTCTGATGTGATCCGCATCCAGCACCAGCAGATCCACTACATCCTGATCCGCTTCCGAAAGCCGGACATTTTTCCACGCCGGTCGCGTCAGGCTACAATTGAAAAACAGGAGAAACGACAACCCGACGAGCGAAACACAAATTCGTCCTATTCGCATTCATGCCTCCACTCTTTATAAATTCGAACAACGGAAAATCAGGCCGAGGCAGTGAGCATCTCCGGCCGCCGCCTGATTGTTTGTTCTGTCAACGACGCTATTTTTCCAGAAGCTGCGCCAGTTTATAAAGCTCCATATCCAATTTTTTTCGATTGGCTAAAATATCTTTAATGGGCGTTGCAGCAATCTGGTTGCCGATAATGCCGACCATTTTGCCGCTCTCCCCGGCTAACAACTGTTCCACAGCGGCTGCGCCGAGACGCGTGGCCAGAAGTCTGTCGTACGCTGTGGGCGAGCCCCCGCGCTGAATATGTCCCAGAATTGTCTCCCGCGTTTCAAAGCCGGTCTCTTCACTGTGCGCATCCAGGTATTGTTTAATCTCCCGCGTGGGATGTTGAGCGCCCTCGGCTACCACTATGATGCAATGGGTTTTGCCTTTGATGTAGGCATTTTCAACGACCCGATGGACATCGGACAATTCTAACGGGATCTCCGGAATACAGGCCATTTCCGCGCCGCCGACGATGGCAGCGATCAGCGCCAGGTAACCGCAGTTTCGTCCCATCACTTCCACCAGAAACGCCCGTTGATGCGAAGACGCTGTCTCTTTGATGCGGTCGATGGCGTCCAGGACGGTATTCAATGCGGTGTCCACTCCGATTGCCATGTCCGTGCCTTCGAGATCGTTGTCGATGGTGCCCGGCCCGCCGATGACCTTGAACCCGGCGTTGTGCAACGCCAGCGCCCCGGTGAGTGAGCCATCTCCGCCCAGAACAACCAGACCATCGATGGATTTGCTGTTCAAATTGCGCAGCGCCTGACGCTGACCTTTGGCTGTTTTGAATTCCACACTGCGTGCTGTATGTAAAATGGTGCCGCCGCGCTGAATGATATTGCTCACCGAACGTTTATCCAGAGGCTCAATGTCCCCGTCAATGAGTCCCTGAAATCCCCGCATGACGCCGTAGGCTTCCAGGCCGAGGCCAATGGTCGTCCGAATGACCGCCCGGATAAACGCGTTCATTCCCGGCGCGTCACCGCCACTGCTCAATACTGCAATTCGTTTCATAATTCCTTCCTGTACCTTCTCATTTTTTTTGTCGTTTCCTGTTCATTCGCATTTGTACTAAAGCTTGGGACAGGATCCCGGACTCTATATGGCTATCCCTTCATCGTTGCTCATGATAGCTTTTTGAACGACATACGATTCGACATTATCTTGGATTTAAAAAACCAAAAGATACAAATATAAATATCATGTTGCAAGGAATATTTTTCATATATGAGTTCAGCCATAAACAAACTGCCGCCCTTCCCTTTTCGGTTTTTAACCCACTTCAACTATCCCTGTGAATTTCAACATCGGCGATACAATTTCACACTGGAAAACTTACCAGTTCGTCCCCGCAATCAGGCGAGTGAAGAAGGCATAGCGCTCTACTCGTTTGCCAATCCTTCCGGTTTTCCCGTCTGCTATTTCAGCCATTGGTAGAGGTAAAAAATGGTATTGCACCGGGCAGAAGTCCTCTCCCTCAGGCTGTCCAGCGGCGCAATAACTCCGCTGCCGCTATCCAAAAGTTCTTCTTGACATTGTATAAATATCGTTTATATTCATAGTATATTCTCACCTAAACTCTTTAACAAAATGGAGAATCGCATGAAGCCATCCTTCAGTTTTCGCACACTATTTTTTCTTTCTTTATTCTTACTTCATTCCTCATCTTTAATCTTTGCACAATTTAATCCTGACATATTTTCCGGCATGAAAGCGCGCAGCATTGGACCTGCCGGTATGAGCGGCCGCATCGGTGATATTCAGGCGGTGGAGTCCAATCCGAACATTATTTATGTAGGCGCTGCCACAGGCGGGGTATGGAAATCCACCAACGGCGGACTCACGTGGGAGCCGATTTTCGATGACCAGCCGGCCTCGTCCATCGGGTCCATTGCCATTTTTCAGCAGAATCCCGGCATCGTATGGGTCGGCGCCGGCGAGGGCAATCCGCGCAACAGCGTGGGCGTGGGATACGGCATTTTTAAAAGTCTCGATGATGGCCATACGTGGCAGTTCCTCGGTCTGGAAAAGACCGAAAAAATCCACCGCATTGTGTTGCATCCGACCAACCCGGATATTGCCTACGCCGCTGCCCTGGGAACAACCTGGGGCGAAAATCCGGAGCGGGGTGTTTTCAAAACTGTGAATGGCGGAAAAACCTGGAAGAAAATCCTTTTTGTGGATGAAAAAACCGGGTGCGCCGATCTGGTCATGGACCCGGTCAATCCCAACAAACTTTTCGCGGCCATGTGGGAACATCGGCGCTGGCCGTGGTTTTTCAAATCCGGCGGCCCGGGAAGCGGACTCTACGTGACCTACGACGCCGGCGAAACCTGGAAAAAGTTCACTGAAAAAGACGGCATTCCCAAAGGCGAATTGGGACGAATCGGCATCGGCATTGCCCGCAGCAATCCTTCGGTGGTGTACGCGCTGATCGAGGCTAAGAAAAACGCGCTGTGCCGTTCTGAAGATGGCGGTCGCCACTGGGAGATAGTCAACCAAACGGACAATGTCAATCCGCGGCCATTTTACTACGCTGATATCCGGGTTGATCCGCAAAACGAGAATCGCATTTACAGCCTGCATTCGCGATTAGTGGTGAGCAATGACGGCGGCCGCACGTTCGAGCGCAACCGTTCCCGCGTGCATTCCGATCATCACGCGCTGTGGATTCACCCGCAGAACGGGAATCTGATGATCAACGGGAACGACGGCGGCGTGGCCATCAGCTACGACCGCGGCGAAACGTGGCGGTTTGTGGACAATCTTCCGCTGGCCCAGTATTATCACATCAACGTTGACATGGAAATTCCCTACAACATTTACGGCGGCATGCAGGACAATGGCTCGTGGCGCGGCCCCAGCGATGTGTGGGAAAACGGCGGCATTCGGAATTATCACTGGCAGGAAGTCGGTTTTGGGGACGGCTTCGGCACGCTGAGCATCCCGGACGATCCCAACTCCGGCTACAGCATGTCCCAGGGCGGCTATTTGATGCGGTTCAATCTCAGCACCGGCGAGCGGAAAGACATTCGTCCCCCGGCGCCGGATTCCATCGAGCTGCGGTTCAACTGGAACGCGGCCATTGCGCACGATCCATTCGATGGTGACGCGCTTTATTTCGGCAGTCAGTTCCTGCACAAAAGCGCGGATCGCGGGGAAAGCTGGGCCATCATCAGCCCGGATCTGACGACCAATGACCCGGCAAAACAGAAGCAGAAAGAGAGCGGCGGCCTGACGCTGGACGTGACCCACGCGGAAAATCACACCACGATTTTCACCATCGCGCCCAGCCCGATCAACGCCAGCGTCATCTGGGTGGGCACGGACGATGGCAATGTTCAGGTGACGCGGGACGGCGGGAAAACCTGGGTCAATACCGTGAAAAATATTGCCAATGTGCCGGCAGCCTCGTGGTGCTCGCACATCGAGGCTTCGAAATTCGACGACGGCGCGGCCTACGTTGTTTTCGATGATCATTGCCGGGGCAATTGGACGACCTATATTTTCAAAACCGAGAACTACGGCAAGACATGGCTGAACCTGGCGAAAAATCCTCCCCGGAATATTGATCCGCTCAAAGAGCCGTGGGGCTTTGCCCACGACATTGAGCAGGACCCGGTTCAAAAGGAACTGCTCTATCTGGGCACTGAATTCGGCCTGTACATCAGCTTCGACGATGGCGTGAACTGGATGAAATGGAAGCACGGTCTGCCGACTGTGCCGGTGCGCGCCGTGATGGTTCATCCGCGCGACCATGATCTGGTGATCGGCACCCACGGCCGCTCCGCCTTCATCATCGACGACGTCCGACCGCTGCGAGCGATTTCACCGGCTGTGCTTGCCAAACCGCTCCATCTGTTCGACATCCCGGCGGCGTATCAGCATCAAACCCGCTCGTCGGCCGGCTACCACTTCCCCGGCGATGCAATTTTTGAGGGACAGACCGAACCATTCGGCGCAGGCATCACCTATTATGTGAATGCTTCTTTGATCAAGGAGCCGGAGAAAGTAGAGGCAACGCCGACGGCCGAGGCTCAGGACCAGCCCGGGAGTCGTCGCGACAGAGAGCCCAAAGTCACCATCCAGGTTCTGGATTCGGAAAATAAAATCATCCGAAAAATGGAAGGCCCCATGAAGGCCGGGATCAACCGAACCTATTGGGGACTGGAACGGGATGGCTTCCAAACGCCGGGCTCGCCCGGGCAGCGACGCGAAGGTTTCAATCCGCCGGGACCGGCGGTGATTCCGGCAACATATACCGTGAAAATAGTCGTGGATAAAAACGAGGCGAGTCAACCGGTGGACGTGCTGCCGGATCCGCGGATGAAGGTTTCCATCGACGGCTGGCGCGAAAATCACAATGCCCGGATTCGAATCGGGGAGAAGATCGAAATCCTGTCCCGCGCAGTGGACCAGCTTCGCAGCGCCGAGAAATCCGTGACTGTCATTCTGGATCGACTCAAAGAGGACAAAGGGGATTCGGCGAAGTCGCTGATCAAACAGGGAGAGGCATTGAAAAAGAAACTGACAGAGGTCATGGGCCTGTTTGTGAGCCAGCCAGGCGGCGCACAGGGCATCACCCGGCAGGATAATGTGAGCCGCGATCTCTGGGCGGTCTACAGTTCCCTGGGTTCATCCTGGGACAGACCAAATCCCACGCAGATGCAAGGCATGGACCGAGCGGAGCAGAGTCTTTCCCTGGCGCTGGAAAAATTTAATCGCGTCATAGAAACCGATGTCCAAAATTTCCGTAACAACGTCGTGGCTTCGGATTTCACGCTCTTTCCGACATTTGAAAAGCTGGACATTCACTGGAAAAATAAAGAATCCCGGTAACGCAGTCGAAGGGGAATGTCTTTCGCGATCGATAGGGATATTCATGATGTTGTTGATAAATCCCATTTCTCGAAAATTTATAATGTGTAAGTCCAATATTTAAGTTATGAAAATTGTAAAAAAGGGACTAAATCAACTACATCATTCATCCCGGCCATTGTCCGCGCCGGAGGCATGTCCGACGCAATCAGGTAACGTTGCAGCTACCAAAAAACTATTTCGTGAGGTTCAAAATTTCGATGAACAAACGGCGCCATGCAGGCATCATTTCTTTTCTTCTTTTCCTGTGCATCCTGGCTTCAACACGCCCTGTTTTTTCCTTTGAAAACAGCGCCCATCAGATATCCGGTCAGATCATGGATAAAATCACCCGCGCCCCTGTCTCGCACGCCAACATCTATTTTGAAGGCACAAATTTCGGCACGGTTTCGGACGGCAACGGCCGCTTCTCCTTCGACGCCATCCCGGACAGCGCATCGATACTCGTTGTTCAGCATATTGGCTATGACGAAAAGCGGATCGAGACAAAGGCGCGGCAGGGCAAGTCCAACTCATTTCATATTCTGCTCACGCCCCGGATTTTGGTCTTCAATGAAATGACCTATATTTCCAACCGCAAACCGGAGAGCCTGTTTCAGGGCCAGCAGGACGTCGCCATTGTGCATCAGGAAAACATTGAAAGGCGGTCGTCTCCCAACACCGCGGATGCGTTGAAGGAAATTCCCGGGGTGCTGGTTCAGAAAACAACTGCCGGCCACGGAGCGCCGGTCATTCGGGGACTGATCGGCAAAGATGTGCTGCTGCTCTACAACGGCATTCGCCTCAATAAACCCACGTTCCGATTTGGCGCCAATCAGTATATGAACACGATCAGCGTGGAATCGCTGGACCGGATTGAAGTGACCAAAGGGCCGGGCTCGGTCATGTACGGCTCGGACGCATTAGGCGGCGTCATCAATATGATCTCAGGGCCGGGGCAATTTCAATCCCCGACTCCCCGCTCGACCTCGGCCACGCTGCGTTACGGCGCTGCAGACCAATCACGGGTTCTGCACGCCTCCCATTCGAATGATGCGGGCCGATTGAACTACAGCGCCGGATTTTCCCTGAAGAAAATCGGCGACCTGACCGCCGGGAGCGACGTGGGAAAACAATCGCCGACCGGCTACTGCGAAGTGGATGGCAATCTCAAACTCGGATACGCCATCAGCGACGCCACCACTCTCTTGCTGGATTTGATGACAGTCCGACAGCGCGAAGTCCCCCGCTACGACATGTACGTCACCGGCCAGTACCGGGATTATTATTACGAGCCACAGAACCGCTATCTGGCTGCGGTCACCCTGCGCTCGCAGCCGAAGAGCATGGGATGGGTCAATTCCGTCGACTGGAATTTTTCCTATCAACTCGAAGAAGAGGGGACATTCGAGCGAAAGACCGGCAGCGATACGATCACGAAGAATCGAAATGACCTGCAAACGCTGGGGTCGTTCCTGCAAATCAACTCTGCCTGGCGCGACGCCCATCGGCTCACCTATGGATTCGAATTTTATTACGATCGGCTCAGCAGCGGCCGCACCGTCGAAGCCGGCAGCGAAGTTGAGCAACGGCGCGGCGATTTTCCCGATGGCTCCACCTATCGCTCGATGGGAATATTTCTGAACGACGAAGTCATGGTGAGCGCCAGAGTTGACCTGACGTTTGGCATTCGCTGGAGCCGAATGCATTTGTGGTCGCCGCTGGAACAACCGTGGGGCGATTTTGAGGATACATTTCGCGACGTCACCGGAACCATTGGCGTCAGCTACAAACCGATTCCATGGCTGAATCTCATCACCCGCTACGCCAAGGGCTTCCGCGCGCCCAATTTCAACGATTCGGTCGTGCTCAAAGTGTCCAACTCCGGCGTGGATGCGCCCAGCCCGGGGTTATTGCCGGAGAAGAGTCACAATGTGGAAATCGGCGCAAAGCTGAACCGCGATGACTTCAGCGGCTCAGTGTTCCTATTCTACAATCGGTTAGTCGATCTGATCGACCGCTACCGAGGCAGCTACAACGGACTTGATTTCTACGATGAAAACGCCAATGGCCTTCGCGACCCGGACGAGGTGGATATTTACCAGAAGCGGAACGCCGCCAAAGCATACATTGCCGGCTGGGAAGTCTCCGGCGCGTACCACCTGAATGCACTGTGGAGTATCACCGGCGCCGCCTTCTGGACATACGGGGAGAACGAGACGTTTGATGAACCCATGAGCCGCATACCGCCGTTCATGACGCTCGGGAAGGTGCGCTTCGCTCCGACGCCGCGGCTTTCTCTGGAGGCGTTTGTCCGCACAGCGACCAAACAGGACCGACTCTCCGCCCGGGACAAGGACGACAGCCGGATTCCAGTCGGGGGCACGCCGGGCTACACGACGATCAATGTCAGCACCAGATACGAACTGCGCCCCGGCCTCACCCTTGATTTGATTTTGGAAAATATATTCGATGAGACATACAAAGAGCACGGCTCAGGCGTTCATTCCCCGGGAAGAAATGTGGTGGTGGGAATTCGCTATCAGGGCTTGAAATAGCCGGCGGGCATTCGATGCAGTGGCCTAACCTGGACAAGCCAGAACCAAAAAAGAAATAGAACGCTGATTACGCGGATGATCCTCCTAAAAAATCGGCGGACGTTCCGCGCTGATCTTCACGGATTCTTAATCAGTGTAAATGCGCCGCCACCTTTTTAGCGGATCATCAGCCAGTTCCCCGATCCCTCGCGGGATCGGGGCTATTCAATTCGAGCCAATCAATTGGTATTTTTAATTGGCCCGGAATTCTAAATTGCCCAATTTTTGAATTGCCACAGCCTGTCCCGTTACTTCGGGAAGTTTTAACTCGTGGATAGAATGCTCCCAAAAAAATATCCCTGGGCTTTAGCCCCCGATTCTCCCGCCGAAAGAGAATGGGCGAACGCCCAATGCTGTTAACTTAAGACGGAATTGAAGGAAAACGGAGTGCAATCCCTTTATGGATTGCAATGCGCAGCAGCGCATACCTGTATCGTTTCCTTTATAAAATTACATTAAGGAGTACAGATGATGAAGGCGCTGCACTCCGGATTGCATAGCTAACGTGAACGGGATTGGGCGAACGCCCGAAATTGATTGGGGCGCTCCATTGAATTCCGAACCCGCGAGCGGGATCGGGGCTATTCAGAATGATTTTATTTATTTCGCCCCCACCTTGCGGCGCAACTGGTCCAGATATTTTTCATCATCTGGAGAGATGAAGAAACCAGCCTGTTTCATGCCATTCAATTTGTCATAAGCTTTTCGCCACCATTGCGCGGCTGTGTTATCGCCGCTTTGTTCGGCCATTAACGCCATTCGCCAGTACGAAACCCACACGTCGCGCTGCCACTCCGTATTCGACGGATCCGACTGCACCAATTTCTCGGCAATCCCCAGCGACTGGCGATAGGCCGTCTGCGCCTGGACCAGATCCCCCTGCGCGATCATCACTTCGCCAACCTTAATATGGCTCACGAACAGGTCGCGCTGCCACGCCGTATTCGACGGATCCGACTGCGACAATTTCTCGTCAATGGCCAGCGACTGGCGATAGGCCGTCTGCGCCTGGACCAGATCCCCCTGCGCGCGCAAAACATCACCCACTTTATTATAGCTCACGGACAGGTCGCGCTGCCACGCCGTATTCGACGGATCCGACTGCGACAATTTCTCGGCAATCCCCAGCGACTGGCGATAGGCCGTCTGCGCCTGGACCAGATCCCCCTGGGCGTTCAACACATTGCCAACTCTGTCATAGCTCACGGACAGGTCGCGCTGCCACGCCGTATTCGACGGATCCGACTGCGACAATTTCTCGTCAATCTCCAGCGATTGGCGATAGGCCGTCTGCGCCTGGACCAGATCCCCCTGCGCGATCAACACATCGCCAACTCTGTCATAGCTCACGGACAGGTCGCGCTGCCACGCCGTATTCGATGGATCCGACTGCGACAATTTCTCCCGAATCTCCAGCGACTGGCGATAGGCCGTCTGCGCCTGGACCAGATCACCCTAGGCGCGCAACACATCGCCAACCTTTGCATAGCTCACGGACAGGTCGCGCTGCCACGCCGTATTCGACGGATCCGACTGCGACAATTTCTCCCGAATCACCAGCGACTGGCCATAGGCCGTCTGCGCCTGGACCAGATCCCCCTGCGCGATCAACACATCCCCAACTTTATTATAGCTCACGGACAGGTCGCGCTGCCACTCCGTATTCGACGGATCCGACTGCGACAATTTCTCCCTAATCACCAGCGACTGGCGATAGGCCGTCTGCGCCTGGACCAGATCCCCCTGCGCGATCAACACATCGCCCATTTTCTCATAGCTCACGGACAGGTCTCGCTGCCACGCCGTATTCGACGGATCCGACTGCGACAATTTCTCGGCAATCCCCAGCGACTGGCCATAGGCCGTCTGCGCCTGGACCAGATCCCCCTGCGCGATCAACACATCGCCAACTCTGTCATAGCTCACGGACAGGTCGCGCTGCCACTCCGTATTCGACGGATCCGACTGCGACAATTTCTCGGCAATCGCGAGTGACTGTTGAAATGACGTGATCGCCTGACGCAGATTGCCCTGAGCACGGAACACGTCGCCAATCTTGTTGTAACTCACAGACAAGTTACGTTGCAACACGTGATTGGACAAATCGGCCTGAGCTAATTTCTTGGTAATCGCCAGTAATTGTTGATACGACGTAAGTGCTTGGCGCAGATTGCCTTGGGCAATGTATACATCGCCGATTCGGTCATAGCTTGCAGACAGATCACGCTGCCACTCACTATTGGATAGATCGGACTGTACTAATTTTTCAAAGATAGCGTTAGATTGTTGATAGACACTAAGTGCTTGTCGCAGATTGCCCTGGGCGCTGTACACATCACCGACTTTAATGTAACTCACGGATATGCTACGCTGCCACGCACTATTGGATGGATCGACTTGCGCCAATTTCTCACAAATTGATAGTGACTGTTGATAGGCGACCAGTGCCTGTTGCAAATTACCCTGGGCGCTATACACATCACCTAGTTTATCATAGCTCGTGGATAGTTCGTTTTGCCACGCGGAATTGGACGAGTCGGCCTGAACTAATTTTTCCATTCGCGTTTGATATTTCTGGTATTCTTTCAAGGCTTCAGCAAGTTTGCCTTGTTGTTGAAAGATTATTCCAACAAAACAATGAGCCGCAGCCAGGTCGCGCTGCCACGCCGTATTCGATGGATCCGACTGCGACAATTTCTCGGCAATCCCCAGCGACTGGCCATAGGCCGTCTGCGCCTGGACCAGATCACCCTGGGCGCGCAACACATCGCCAATTCTGTCATAGCTCGCGGACAGGTCGCGCTGCCACTCCGTATTCGACGGATCCGACTGCGACAATTTCTCCCGAATCACCAGCGACTGGCGATAGGCCGTCTGCGCCTGGACCAGATCACCCTGGACGCGCAACACATCGCCAACCTTAGAATAGCTCCCAGCCAGGTCGCGCTGCCACGCCGTATTCGACGGATCCGACTGCGACAATTTCTCCATAATCCCCAGCGACTGGCGATAGGCCGTTTGCGCCTGGACCAGATCGCCCTGAGCGCGCAACACATCGCCAACCTTAATATAGCTCACGAACAGGTCGCGCTGCCACTCCGTATTCGACGGATCCGACTGCGACAATTTCTCCATAATCCCCAGCGACTGGCGATAGGCCGTTTGCGCCTGGACCAGATCGCCCTGAGCGCGCAACACATCGCCAATTTTAATATAGCTTACATACACGTCGCGCTGCCACGCCGTATTCGACGGATCCGACTGCGACAATTTCTCCCGAATCCCCAGCGACTGGCCATAGGCCGTCTGCGCCTGGACCAGATCTCCCTGCGCGATCAACACATCGCCCACCTTATTATAGCTCACGGACAGGTCGCGCTGCCACGCCGTATTCGACGGATCCGACTGCGACAATTTCTCTATGATTGATTGCTTGTTTTTATAATGATGCAACGCTCGTTCTAAGTTACCCTGCGCCTGGAATACAGTCCCCATTCGTTCATTACTGATACCCAGATCAAATTGCCATTGGCTATTCGACGGATCCGACTGCGACAATTTCTCGGCAATCCCCAGCGACTGGCGATAGGCCGTCTGCGCCTGGACCAGATCACCCTGCGCGATCAACACATCACCCACCTTAGAATAGCTCGCAGCCAGGTCGCGCTGCCACGCCGTATTCGACGGATCCGACTGCGACAATTTCTCGGCAATCCCCAGCGACTGGCGATAGGCCGTATGCGTCTGGACCAGATCTCCCTGCGCGATCAACACTTCGCCAACCTTATTATAGCTCACGGACAGGTCGCGCTGCCACGCCGTATTCGACGGATCCGACTGCGACAATTTCTCCATTCCCTTTTTATAAGCTTGGTATTCATTTAAAGCCTCAGCAAGTTTGCCTTGTTGTTGAAAGATTATTCCAACAAAACAATGAGCCGCAGCCAGGTCGCGCTGCCACGCCGTATTCGACGGATCCGACTGCGACAATCTCTCCAATGTCTGTTTTACCGGTTCTAATAATTGTCGTTGGGTTGACAGGTCTGCTGCATTGGAAATGGCGTCACGGAGATTAAAATTGAATCGCTGACAGATGAGCCCCTGCTGGGCATGGGTGAGATTTGTATCGGTCAGCCAGGCCGTCAATCGCGCCATCGCCAGGTTGGGAGTTGTTCCCTGAGCTGCTAAAACTTGTTCGGCCAGGCCGCGGGTGGCGCCGTTCAATTCAGCGTCGTTCAGATACCCGGCATAATAGCGCGCAGCTTCGGTGTCCACGCCGGCGGCGAGCAGGTGCACCATGCGTTCGCTGCAGCGCAGGGCGTCGTTGTCCGGCAGGGTGGCCAGGTAATCGGCAAGCGCATGGTGCATCGCCTGTTTCGTGCGCTCGTCGCTGAAGTAGCGGCGAGACACGGCCAGGCGCATCTGCTGGTGGAAAAAATCATATTGACCCAGGCCGCCGCGCCGGACCAGATGGGCGCGAAATCCCCGGCGCAGCGCGGCAAAGCGCAGGTCATCCCAGGGCGTTTCGCTGAACTGCGGCAGCAGCGCGCGCAGGTCGCTCTCCCGCCAGCCGCTGCGGCTCAGGGCAATGGACACCGCCAGAGCTTTGCTCCAGGCTTCGCCGTAGGCGGTTTCGTTGCCGGCCAGCATCCAGTCGTAAAGCCCTTCGATTGAATTCGGCAGTTGCCGCGCCGTGTCCAGCAGCAACTGGTGCAATTTTTCTTCGGCGCTGCCCTGGTACTGGCGCTCGGCGCGGGTGAAGTCGTCGCTGTCCAGCAGGTTGAGTTGGTCCACGGCCAGTTCCAGCCAGAGCGGATTGCCGCAGACCGGGTTGCCGGCAGCGTCTTTTTTATCCAGCAGCATGGCGGCCACCTGCGGGTGAATCTGGCGGTGATAGCGGCTGCATGCGGCGTTTATGATCTCGCGGGCTTCCGGCGCCGGCAACGGCGGCAAGTTCAGCGTCTGCCCATTGCGTCGGCTGACCGCCTCGGCTTCTGCGCCGGGCAAGGCGGTGGCGATGAGGCGCACGTTCGGCGGCAGTGTTTTTGGCAGCCAGGTGAGCTGGCGCGCGCGGGGCGTTTGTTCCAACTGGTTCAGGGCGTCGAGCAACAGAATCACCCGCTGCTGCGCGCCGGCGCGGCCCAACAGAAGGGTCAATTGGTCCCGCAGTTCATCGGCCGTCGGCTTCTCCGAAAGCGGATTGCGAATGCCAAGGAACAGGGCGATTTCTTCAATCCAGCGCCGGACAATGGCATCCACAGAGGCGGAGTCCGGGCTGATGCCGGCGGCGTTGGCCAGCAGCAGCACGTCTTCCTTTTGCAGTCGCCGATAAAGATGGCTGAACAGCGCGCTCTTGCCGGAGCCGGGATCCCCGATCAGACAGAGTTCCTGCGGCGTGTCCGGCGCATCCGGCGCCAGCGCCGTGCGCATGAGTTGGTCGCTGATCGCCTGCCTTCCGATGAATACGCGGCTGCGTCCCTGCACGAACTCTTCCAGTGCCCAGCGTTCCTGTTCCTGCCAGGTCGGAATCGGCGCGCGCAAATATTTTTCGGTCTCGTCCTGCAAATCGCGCCACAGGTCTTCCAGCACCATGTTGCCCCAGGCTTCCAGGCCGGTCACTTCCTGTTGGGCTTCGTCCCAGCCGGCGCGGTAATGACGCACGCGGTCTTTCAGGTCCGGCTGGCGTTCGATGCGGCGTTTGAGCTCAGCCAGTCGCTGCGCTGCGGCAACGGCTTCGGGCGCGGTGCTATGGGCGTCGCTGTAAAGCGCGGCGACTTCGGCCGGCATCGTGTCATACGGCAGAGGCTCGCGGAAGTAGAAATAACTGCGCCGGCGCTGATCCGGACTGTCGAGCACGCCGAATTCGATCTCCAGCGCGGTGATGCTTTTCTGGCGCACATCGCCGGTGAACCCGGCTTCCTGGGCTGCGGCGGCCAGGCGCTCTTCCGGCGGCGTCCAGCCGTAGCGGTCGCCGAGCAGGGCAATGAGAAACGGCCGGCTGCGCTCGATTTCCGCGAGGCAGACTTTTAACACCAGCAGTTCTTTGGAGTGCTCCTCATCCACGCTCACCGTCTCCACGCCCCAGCGCAGGTCAATCGGTTCCAGCATGTGGCGGCGTTCCTTCAGGCGTTCTTCCAGTTCCGGGAAAATCACGTTGCGCAGATAGTCGCGTTCGGCGTGCATGTCGCGAAAAGTAGAGGTGATAAAGATGGGTCGGGAGTACCACAGTGGGGCGGCTTTCATAGGGTTCCTTTCTTAAGTTTGTTTTTTTTAAAATGGGCGAACGCCTGAAAATTGGTTGGGGTGCGCCATGTATTCCCGAACGAAAAATCGGGACTATTCAAACAGAGCCAACGCATCGAGCTTTGAATTGCCACGAGTTTTAACTCGTGGATAGAATGCTCCGAAAAAAATATCCCGGGGCTTTAGCCCCAACTCGTGCGCGTGCAAATGGGCTAAAGCCCGAAATCGTTGGGGGAGGGCCATCTGTCCCCGATCTAAAGATCGGGGCTATTCAATCAGAGCAAACCAATTTAAATTTTCGGATGGCCCAGAATTATAAATTTCCCCAAGCTTTAAATTGCCACAAGCTTCTGAATAGCCACAGCCTGTCCCGTAACTTCGGGATGCTTTAGCTCGTGGATAGAATTCTCCCAAAAAAAATATCCCGGGGCTTTAGCCCCAGCTCGTGCGCGAAGCAAATGGGCTAAAGCCCGAAATCGGTTAGGGAAGCTCATTTGTCCCCGATCTAAAGATCGGGGCTATTCAATTAGAGCCAACCAATTTACATTTTCGGATGGCCCAGAATTCTAAATTGCCCCGAACTTCTGAATAGCCACAGCCTGTCCCATAACTTCGGGATGCTTCAGCTCGTGGCATGCTTTTACAATGAATTAAACAAACTCAAAAGGAGCGCCTATAAACAATTATGCAATTATAATATTTTTTTGAAAACATGCAAGAAATATTTTGAAATCGTTATTACTTTGCCCGAACAAGCTCCAGGGACAATCATTCTCAAAATATTCAATTTAAGCGAAGGATAAGCAATTTTCCCACCTGAATAAAAACATTTCCAATACCTTTTTTATGCTATTTTCAAAATGGGGTGCACCGTGGGGATAGATATTTTTAACCTGAATTATTCACTCAGAATTTGAGTCAACATTCAGATTTTCAATTAGCTAAAGGCTAAGCTATTTTGAAACTCAGTTTTTATACGTTTATTCTAAAAAGAGCACCATTCAGGTTAGCCAGCCTCCTTTAAATATACGATGAATAATGCAGGTTAACAGAGTTGATTTTTCGCTGACCGGGATGGGCCGCAGCCAGGGCGTTTTCGGTAGGAGCCGCTTCGTGAGAAATTTCGATGGACTATTTTAAAAGGGATATTCGGGGCAACGAGACCTGGCAGCGCGTTCGCCTCTCCCCCATTATCAGCGCAGCGGGCGAGAGGTGAACTTCGCCGGGTTGGAACGAGGTGACAATCGCGGCGTTGATGCAGCCGCGCAGACAGGAACAAACTGCGACGCAGGACACGCCGCAAGGATCGAGGCCGGCTATTTCTTCTTGAAAACCCGCACGTAATCGACTGCCATCTTCTGCGGGAATTGGGTCGACACATCGGGATTGCCGGGCCAGTTGCCGCCGACAGCCACATTCAGGATCATGTGGAAGAATTGGTCGAACGGTGCCGGGTAAGCGCCATTCCCGGACCACCACTCGGATTGACTCTGGTAGAAAATGGAATCGATGTACCAGCGAAATTGTTTCTCCTCCCACTCCAGGATGAAGACGTGAAAATTCTGGCTGAAGTCGCCCTCGGCCAGGGTATAGGAATCTCCGCTGGAGGTGTTGTTGGGATAGGAAGCGCCGTAATGCAGGGTTCCATAGACCTTGTTGGGCTCATCGCCGATGAGTTCCATGATGTCGATTTCGCCGCTCACCGGCCAGCCGCCATAAATCCAATCAGTCGGCAGCATCCAGATTGCCGGCCAGAGACCTTTCCCAAAGGGCAGTTTCGCGCGTATTTCAAAACGGCCGTATTTCCAATCACCTTTTTTCAGCGTCCGCAATCGCGCGGAGGTGTAGCTGCGCGTGCCGCCCGGGCCGGTATACTGCTCTTTGAGCGCCCGAATAATCAACGCGCCGTCTTCGATGTAGGAATTGACGCTGCGATCGGTGTAATATTGAAGCTCATTGTTACCGCCGCCATCCGCATTCACCTCATGCTCCCATCTGGAATCATCGATCTCCGGGCCGTCGAATTCATCGTGCCAGATGAGCGTGTAGCCTGCCGGGATGGGTATGTCATCATCGGTGGAATTCATCGGATTGTCGTCCGACTTATCACAGGAAATGCTCAGCGCAAAGGCGAGCCATATCATCAGGCCAGTCGTGACCATTCGTTTCATCATTATTTTCTCGCTCGTTCAAAAGGTACAAAATCACGGAATCAGGGCATCCAGCAGATAATTCCACTGACCGGTTCCCGCCTCGTAAATGCCAAAGCCGGCGCAGAACTCCCAGTAGGCCCAACTCATATCGCGTTTTTCAGCCTCGCGCGCGATGAAATTTGTCCAGGCATAGCGGGACGCCATATCCGCTTTATTGTATGCGCCGAACTCACCCAAAAAGAGCGGCCGTTGATGTTGCTGCGCCCAGAGAACGACCTGATCCAATTCCTGGCTAATGGCTAGTTCTTCATTGGCAGTTCCGCGCCACGTGGCGCCTAACCATTGCTCCGAACCGCTCACCCATTCGGCGCCCTGGTGGGTGAACTGGAAGGGGTTGTAATAATGGAATGTCACGATGATGTTGGTGTCATCTTCCGGCACCACCAATTTTTTCAATGCGCTGAACGAACCCCATTCCGCCGTGCCAATGACCAGTGTGCGGTATTTGTTCTGTTGCCTGATGACGCGAATGGCTTCGACCAGAAATTCGTTCCAGATTTCGGCAGTCAATTTATTGGTCGGCTCATTCAGCACTTCGAAAAACAATGCGCTGGAATAAGATCGATAATGCCGGGCTAATTGCTGCCACAAGCCAAGAAAGCGCTTTTTCTGGCCGTACGGATCTTCCATGATTTCTTCGTAATGATGCATGTTGATCATCACGGCGAGGTCATTGGTGAGCGCTTCGTTCACGGCCCAATCGACGCGCTGCAGGAAATCCGACGAGATAGTGTACGGCGAATCGACCTCGGCGTGGGCAGACCATCGGATGGGAATGCGCACCCCGGTGAAGCCGGCGGATTTTATTTTCCTGAAATACTCGCTCTGCAGTGTGACGCCCCATTCCCCCTCGTTCGGCGCTTCCAGCGCATTTCCCAGATTGACGCTTCGGGCAATCAGCTCATTCTGTGCAAACGCATCGACCTCTTCATTCCGGCTTGCGTCGGGCTCGCTGGATTGGGGTTTGCAGTAGGAAAAGAGACTCGCATTGACCAGGATCGTGAAAATAATAAAAACGCGCAGGGGTATCATTTTAGAAATCATTCGCTCTTTTCTCCGCAGTTACTTTGTTCCGGTCATCTGGCTGCCGTAATCCAATTTATCGTGCGTCGTGACAATGGGGAAATTCGGGACGACGACAGGAAACGGCACATTGGTTTGCAGCGCCACCATATCGATTCGCGAAAGTTCGGTGCGTTCGAACAGCGCTGTATTGATCTGAATTTGATTGGAATACTTCTGGAATAGCTCGCGGATGTAGGGATTCACATCGTGATCGAGGATCGTCAGGTAGTTTTTCTGAAAGCTGGCCAGTTTGCCCCGTTCGGCAAGGAATTCATTCCGGCGATACAGCCCCATCAGATGATCCCGCCACATTGCCACATTGTTGGACACAGCGAACGCGCGATCGTAGCCCTTTCGGCGCGCCTCGTTGGCCAGATATTTATCGCGGATCATATCGGCGACAGCGTATTTGAACTGTTCTGAAAATTCGCCCTTCTTCATCTGCTTCTTCCGGAATACGAGCGGATGAATATTCAATTCCTTTTTGAAGCGCGCCACAGTCCAGACATCGTCATCAATTTTGAGCAGGGTCTCCTCCCCCATTTTATCGATGTCGGTCGAGACGGAATCCAGCGACACCTCCTCTGTTTCTTTGCGCCAGATCTGACCGGCGAACGCATCCTCATTTCGGTTCGAAGCGGCCAGATACAGCGGCCCGATGAGGTTCACCAGCTTCCTGAAAGTGTCCCGGTTGAAATCGATCCGCTTCCCTTTCATCACGGATTGAACAAATTGCGCGTAGCTCTCCACGGCAGCGTCCAGGGTCATCCGCTCCTGAACGTCCCGGTAGCGATTTCGGATATCAAAGTCAGTCAGGTAATGCACATCGGAATAGCCGGCCACTCGCATGACCATGTAAAAATCGCGTTCAATTTTCAGCGGGCCGATGATGCGCCCTTTGGGCAGCAGCCCGCTGAACAGCGCGGCGTGGATTTTCTCATGCTCCGGGGATTCCCAGGTGACCTTCCGCTGCGGCAGCGAATCGAGCGCGGCAAAGACATTCTCAAACGTGTCGCCGGCCAGAAGCTGACGCCCGATTTCTCCGGCAATGGCGCTATCCTTCAACGAGACGTACTCGATGGTATATTCTCTGGCGGCTGCCTTGTACTTCGCCCGGATGTCCGCGGTATCCAGCGCAACGCAGTCATAGAAATCATGATAAAACAGCCATTGGCGCAGCGATTGTTCCTCGCGTCCCTGGATGTAGTCGCGAAACTGCTCACTCCCGGTAAGCTCGTTGGATTCGCCCGCTTCCAGCGCCAGCAGTTTTTCGGCTATCAACGAATTCAAAATGATCTTTCGGTGAATGTAGTTCTCGCCGTTGCAATACATGGGGCGGATGGTGTAATCCGCGCGACGCCGGAATTCATCGACTGTGATGATGGTATCGCCGACCCGCGCCAGTATCTTCCCGTCCGGAATTTTATCCGATTCCTTTCCGCAATTCGAAAAAATGAGGAGCATTGCCAGAAGCAGCGCCGTCCAGGGACGGCCGCCGAAGCTTGGTCCGGGATATTTTGTTGAAAAAGTCATTCTGCCTTTCACTGAATTCATGCTGAGAAAAAGTATTGTACGAAATGATCGATTTAAATTTCTGAAAAGGGCTCCTTGATCCGGAGAGGATTTTCAGGGTTCAGGGTTCCAGGTTCCGGGTTAATGACCTTACCGGGTAAATTCCCGGGCTGTTTGCCAGGCTTGAATGACAAAAGTGAGTTTAATTTTCACTTCCCGTAAACCTTGAACTGGCTGCTTTGAACCAGAGTCACTACAAAAAATCTTTGGACTTAAAAACTAAACAGAGTCACTATTCAGCTTCACTTAAAAATAATTTGAAAATAATGTAATGATTCTTTCCCTCATCCCCGGCCCTTCTCCCGGTGGGAGAAGGGTGTGAGTCAACGAATTTGAAATGTCAGGAGACTGAATCAAAGTTTTAAAAATAAATTTCGAGTTTTTGAGTCTTGGAGGCTGAAGGTGCTAAACCGACGGATCGTCTTTTTAATTTTTTAAAATTCGTGGTTCAAAATAATCAGTACAGCTTCCGCTTTTTGCAGCAGCGCTGAAATCGCGCCCGGCGCCTATGTTCGTTTTCATTACACCTGAAGCATAGAACTGCACCGAGCGCGTAAAAGTTCATTTGCCCGACGGCTTAAAATATCAGTCCCAGCGTGTACACATGAACATTCCCCAGCACGCCGACATTGCGATAGCCGTAATCGAGTTTCAGTCCCATATTATTCATCATTCGCAGCAGGAAGCCTCCGCCGAACGTCGTGCCGAACTCAGTGTCCTCCATGAAATGCGCCTTCTCACCGGCGCGCAGATAGAACTCGCCGTAGGAAGGAAGCGTCAACTGGTACTGCACGCCCAGATTTACCGATTCCGAATTATTGTTCGGGTGCAGCGCATCCACCGACACCATGAGTCGATGCTGGCCAATGATGATGGGCGAGTGCGAGACGCCGATGCGGAATATCAGCGGCAATTCCCACGATTGCAGGCTGAATTTCCCTTCCACATCGCGGTAGTTACCCTCTTCATCCGGAAGGATATCGATGGGAAAAAGCAGGTCAATGCCGTCGTATTTCATTTTCGTCCCGTAATTGGAAATGCTCATGCCGATATTGAGGCCATCTTCCCGCTTGCCGGTGGGTGAGAAAAAGTGCGTGTTCACAATGACGCCCAGATCCACTGCCACGGCTTTGGCGCTGGTGTGCCAGATTTTCGATGAAATGAATTTCGCTGATGCGCCAAAGGCGAACCACTGAGCCAGCCGGCGGGCATAGGACGCGCTGAACGCCAGATCCGACGCAGTGAACAACTCGCCTGTACCGTCCTGCATATCCAGATTGGTCACCGGCATATCGCCGTAGCCCACCTGAATGAGACTCAACGCCACGGTTCCGAACGAGGGATAGACCATGCCCACGCCGATGAACGAGGTGTTGATGTCGGCAATCCACGGCTGGTAGGTGAACTGCGCTTCGTTGTTATCCATGTAAGCCAGGCCTGCCGGGTTCCAGTACACGGATGAAAGGTCGCGCGCCACGCTCACGTAGGCGTCGCCCATGGCGCTGCCGGCGCTGCCGTAGCCGATTTCCAGGAATCCGGCCGCTGTCGTCCCGACGCGATACGGTTCCTGCGCCAAACCCTCAGAGAAGCCAATCACCAGTAGGCTGATGGCCAGAATGAATGTTGTTAGCCTGTATGTATTCATGTGTCTGCCTTTCTAAAATTGATGGTGGAGAAAATTTCTACTGAGTTATCTGCCGCGTTAACAGGCCGATGGCCGTTGCAAACCGCTATTTGATCACAGCGAATTTGCCAATTTTCTCCTCCCCGGTCAGGGTTGATTTTACGTAGTAAATGTACATGCCGGCGGCGATTTCCAGCCCTTCTCTGGATAACAGGTCCCAGTGAACAATGCCTTGCGACACAGGGTTGTCCACCTCGATCTCATCGACCAGCACGCCGCTCACCGTGAAAATTTTGATTGTGCATCGCGCCGGAATGTGTGTGAACATCAGGCGTCTCCGCTGGTTCAGATAGAAATTGGCGACAGCCGGCTCCATGGCATTGGTAGCCACGTAGGGATTGGGAACCACCTGGATTTTGTCCATACTCTCTTTCACATCCTTTACATCCAGGACCGAATCGAAGGACGTCGTTTTGAACAGAATGGAATCAGTGGACCAGAACGGGCGCTTGAACGTGATTCGATAGACGTCGTTCGGCGCCGGGAGTTTGCTATTATCTAAAAACGTGATGACGAACGCCGTACCTGACCAGCTACCGAGACTGGAGACCGGGCCGACGAGAATGCGATCGCCAACCATATCGAAGACATCGTTGTTGTTCATGTCGTGGACGATCAGATCCATCACTTCATTGTTGCCCAGGCTGTCCTGGAACGATTTATTGACCACGTAGAAATTGAATTTCTGCTGCGTCAATAAATCGGCCTTTGCTAACCGGCTGTACGTATTGTCATAAACCCGGCTGGGTGTCGTAATCCCGGTAAAGGCTGTATCATTATCGGTAAACACAATATCATAATCCCATGGGTAGAATTGCTGCTCGTCGATCATGGGTGAAATCAAGACAGGAGCGCTGCCAACCAGCCAGCCGGAATTGGCGTAATCGTAACTGGCCGTGACAAACGGCATGGTGATTTTCAAGCGCATTCCCTCGAAGACATCGGTGGAAAGCTCGCCCGAGGTATCGAAATGCCACACATTCAGCGAATCGTCGAACACGAGATTGTTGCCGGAATATTTCTCCGGCGACTCCTTGAAAATGAGCGAATCGTCTTCGGTCTGGTCGTACACAAAGAAGCCGTCGTTCACGTATTGAATGCCGTGCGGATAGTTCGGCGCCACATCAACCGTGTCCAGATCGAATTTGACTTTGTACACATGGCCGCTCTTCAGTTTGCTCTTCGACAGGATCTCCGGCACGACCTGGGCATTTCCAATCAGATTTGGGTTCGCGACAACCTCAATTTCATCGGGCACATACCCGGCTGCTTTTTGATGCGGTGTGACAATTTGAATATTACGACCGATCAGTCGTACTTCTTCGGATTCATCAAGTTCAATAGTGTTGATCGTATTCGGCGTGGGCGCGATGCCGGGGCCCAGATCCGGGATGCCGTAATCATAGGCGATCAATGAATAATAATAGGTGATGCCGTTCTTCACTTCAGTATCGACATAATAATGCTGGATGCCGACGTCATCGCCGAGATAATAGGCCGTGCCTGTTTCATCGATGCCCCACGTCGCAAATCCGGTCAGCGTATCGATCACATCGCACTGGAAAATGGGGATGATGGACAGCGGATCGCCGTAACCATCTGTGATGAACGGTGGATCGGAGAGCTTCTTATCTGTGGTGCGGTACAACTTGTAGCCCTCGAAATCGTTGATATTGCCCAACAGGGGTTCCCGCGTTTTGGTATCGGCCACATCGTCCCAGGTCAAAATGACATAGCTATCGCCGGCAGTCGCTGAAAGGGTCGGCATCTTTGGCTCGGAGGCCCAGCGGTAATCTTTTTCATAAATGATCTGAACGATCTCTTTCTTGTTGAACAGCGACGGTGCGCGGTGGTCCGAGGAATTCAGACCTTCGAGAGGATCATAGGAATGAATCTCCGCCATGGAAATGCGCTCGGTCCTCCCCTGAAACAGCGGGAAGGGGCCTGAAGCAAATACTTCGATCAAATTGGTTGTCCACTCGATGCTTTCCAGCAGCGTGTCGCGACCGACGATTTCCCACATGGAACGGTCATTTCGGAACCAGCGGATATACGGCGGCACATGATCCGGCACGCGGAACAACAGGAACGAGGTCAAGCCGACCATATCGGATTCGGTCACATCGGTCTCGGCAAAATTGGGTTCGGCGGCGCCTTCCTTCCGATCCGGGCGATGGTTACATTCACCTTCATCCGGGCCGTAATAGTTCAATTCCGACGGCCCCACACCATCGAGGCCGACATCGTCGCCGGCAAATTCATTGCTTTCATAAATACCATTATTATTCACATCATTACCATCTTCCCAATCCTGGTCTTCATCCGCGTCCCAGTGTTCCCGCAGATCCGCTTCAGTCATTTTATACGTCTCTAAAAATTTCTGAAGATTATAAATGCCAACCATTGGTCCCACAAGATTTTCGGCGTCATTATCGCGCTTTTCGTCCAGGAGACCATCCTGGTCATTATCGTTTTCATCGTAGCCGAGACCGGGGCTTTCCAGATAAGCGAATCCCATGGTGCCGGTTCTGAAGCCGCCCTGGCCGATTTCATCGATGTCCCACGAATAAGCCATATCAATCTGTGTATCAAAATACCCGACTTCATCGTCTTCGCCGCTGCCGGCAATGGCGTCGCCGATGGCATTATCCACCCAATAACCGAAAGCGACTTCTGTCAGGTCGTAATCCGAAATATTGGCAATATTATATTCCCAAAAAATGGCATCCCGCGTCTGCGCGTTATTCCACTGGAACCCGCGTTGCTCCACGCGAATGCCGATGCCGCCCCAGGGTTTGCCTTTTTGGATGGTGACATTGGGCCGAATATCGCCGATGTAATGTCCCGGACGGGGATAGTATTGAACCCGATCTTCCGGGCCCAGGTATTCCTGGTCCTGGGCATCGTTGGCCACGAAGTAGGTTTCCAGACTAGCGTACTTCACGCCGCGGCCAAAACGACCATTCCACTCGGTTTCGCCATTTACATCGACAAAATCCGGCGCATCGGGCCAGCCGCCGAATGGCCAGGACGCTTCGCGGTTGCTCATGGCCGGGTAATCGCCCAATTCATTGAAATAGCCAAACACCGGATAGAGCCCCCACTCCACTGTCCCGGAAGGATCCCGATCCATCTCTTCGCGATAGCTCGTCTGCAGATAGAACAATGTATCCAATTTCCCCTGAGCGTCCAATAAATTGACCCGATTGGTATCCACCACCGGGACTGAGTCATTTTCAATGAACACCAACGCCCCGATCAGCAGTCCGATGCCGTCCAGCATCTTCACGCCGTCGTAGGTATTGGGCCATTTGGACACATCCACTTTGGGCCAATCGGACAGTTCGGTATTGTTTTTGAAATAGAGAAAAACCCGGTTGCCGGTCATGTATCCTTCGCGCTCCGCAGCAATATCGCCGGCCGGATCGTCCGGGCCGTCGTATTGTTTACCCTGGCCCAACAGGCTCGAAGTGATGATTAACATGATGATCGTGATTAGTTTAACAATATGAAATGTCTGCTTCATATTTTCACCTCTGTCTGATTTATGAGATTCCTGTGAAATTTCTTTCGCCGTGGAAAAAAGAACCTGAGCCTATTCCGTCCATTAAAAGACAACTCCGAAGCCAAGTTTCACGAGTCGAGGCGCCGAATACATGGATGGATTCTGAACCCTGTCCAGATATTCATTGAAATCACTCCGATGGTTTTCGATATCCTTCTGCCGAATGATTGCGGTATACGCCCGGCCAGTCTGGGCATTGACCCATTCTTCGTTCAATCGATCCAGGAGGTTATAGACATTCAACGTCACTCTCAACTTGATATTCTTGATAATCGAGAAATCATAGTAGGCATTCAAATCGACGGTATAGCTGCTGGGACGCCAGTTATTATTGGGGTACAAATTGACGCGGCTGAGCATGCTCTCTCCGATGGGCGACCAGGTGTAGGGCGAGCCGGAATTATAATAGCCAGTGAGCGTCAAGCCATAATCGCTGGTGTTGTAGCCGACAGTGACGTTCAGGGTATGCCGCTGATCCCAGCTCAACGGGATCAACCGGTTGATGGGATCCCGGGAGTTTCCGGCGCGGTCGAATGTCTGGGTTGGGTTGTCGGCATTGGCCCGGGTGTACTGCAGCGTATAATTGATCATCGTTGAAAAATTTCTCAGGCGATAATCGTACTTCACTTCGAGGCCTTTGACATTGCCGTAGTCCTTGTTGCTGTACAGACCGTATTCGATCTGATTGTACGTACTGAAGATCTTTGTGCTCAGCAAATCGTAAATATCGCGATAGAACAGCGCCACTTCCAGGCCCATGCCCTCTGCCAGTTCCTGCCAGAGTCCGATTTCATATTGCACGGTCTTTTCCGCTTTGATTTCCGCATTGCCCATAGTGGTCGAATAGTCGGTTGGCGCCACGCGGAATGAATTGTTATCGTACAGCGCGTACATCGGCGGCATCTGGAAAAAATGCCCATAGCTGAAATGCAACAGCGCGCTTTTTCCCAACTGGTACGACAGCCCGAAACGGGGACTGATTTGCGTTTGCACTTCTGCTTTGGGGTAGTTGGACGACATGGTATCCGGCAAGCTCAACTGATTCGCCGGGTTTCGTCGGTCCGATGGGACAACCGTGTTGGGATCAAAGTAATCATAGCGAATTCCGATGTTGATGACCATTTCATCGAATTCCATTTTATCCTGGAAATACAGTGAGAATTCTTTGGGATTGACGCGAATGCTATCCGTGTAAACAGAAGAGTCAGGGTAGGTGACCGGTATATAGTTGGGGTAAACAGTCTTGTTGCGCTCGTAATCATAATAACGAACGCCCTCTTCATCCAGCCCGGAATATTTGTTTCGTATGTCTGAATAGCGGCTATCCAGATCGTGATCAATATACGAAAATCCAGTCTTCAGCGCGTGCTGTTTATTCACCTGCCAGACGAGATCGAATTTGCTGCTCTTGTCGATCATGGTGCGGGTGCTGTGTCCTTTTTGCTGACCGCCTGTAAAAAATCCAGGGCCGGAATTATTGAGGTACACATCGTGCACATAATTATCCCAATCGTCCCGATCTTCGAAAACGTACCAGCCGTTAAAATTATCCATGTAGGACAGTTTCAATTCGTAGAACAGCTTTGTCGAAAGCATGTGGTTGAAACTGAGGGAGTAAAGACTTGTCTCCCGATAGCTGGCAGCCATGCCATCCGGGTTGTATTTGAAGCTATGATCGTAGCCGTTCCATTCATCATTATTGAGTGTGTAAAGCAATGATACTTTCAAATTGCCCAGGGGCCGCGCAGTCAGTTTTCCCATGAAAGAGGTATTCTTGCTGCCATTCATGGAGACCTTCTCGTTGTCGCCATTGGCTTCTGTGTGCCATAAATACTCGTTGTCATTCGAGTAGTCGCTGTAGTCATCGACCTCGAACCGGCGGATGCCGTACAGATGGTTCAGATTGTCCTGGTAGCGGACGTTGCTGAAAAATGTGAGCCGGTCGCCCCAGATGGGGCCGCTCAACTGGAGTTTATAATCCTGGTTTCGCATCAAATTCACATCGGACAGTCCGATGAAGATTTCGTCATGGCTGCTGGCGTATTCAGCCAGACTGGTTGAGAATGAGCCTTCAAATTTCTGCTGTCCGTCTTTGGTCACCGCGTTGACAATGCCGCTCATGGCGTTGCCATATTCCGCATTGAATGTGCCGGTGATGACTTCCAGATCCTGCACAGCCTCCGGTTCCAGATCCACTGCCCGGCCTTCGCCGCCGAAGGATTCGGTGACTTCAACGCCATCAACCAGGTAGGCGACTTCGGTCATTCGGCCGCCACGAAAGTGGCCGTTTACAACGCCGGCCTGCATGGAAATGACCTGCCCGACATTTTCCACCGGCAGTATTTCCATCTGCTCCGAAGAGACATTTCGCACCGAACTCGTCTGATCCTTCTTCACCACGGTCCGCTCGGCCTGGATGACAACGACATCGCCTTCGATGACCGTTGTTTTCAATTTCATTCCAGCGAATGTCGTGCGATTGACAGAAACCTGGAGGTTTTCATATTTCAGGGTTTCATATCCCATCATTCGAACGATGAGCGTGTAGGTGCCGGGAGGCACATTGATAATAAAAAACTCCCCGTCCATGGCCGTTGCTGCGCCCAGAGACGTCCCTTCGACAAGAACACTGGCGCCTGGCAATGGGTCGCCCGTCTGCGCATCAGTGACAGCGCCGGATATTTTCCCGGTGGTCTGTGCGAAAGCGGCAATAACGGAAAACACAAGCAGAACAAAAATCAACAGATATAGATTGGCACACTTTCTCATAATTTTTTTCCTTCGAATTAATGTTGAAAGTTGATTGATTATTCCCGATCGATGAGGTCAGTCAGCAGGCATCGCGCTCCATTTACCATGCAGCGCTGTGAATGACCGATGAAATGACCTCTTTGAATATTGCTCACACCAGGCATCACCGGCAGATGCTCAAAACCGGATCGCTCGTTCACTTCAATAAAACAAGCCGAATCACCTGAGTCGATTGTGCACTGTGCAGCCTGCAGAAATAAATGCCAGACGCCAGGTCGATTGCTTGCAACCGAACCTGGTGTTCGCCAGCCAATTGATTCCCGGCCACCAGCGTTGTAATTTTTTGCCCGCGGACATCGTACATTTCCATCGTCACAAATCCATCCTGTGGAATGGCATAGCGAATGCAGGTGCTGGAATTGAACGGATTCGGATAGTTTGACAATGTCGCATACTCTGCCGGCTTTGTCAGTGCACTCTCTGAAACGCGCGTGTCAATTTTTTCAACGATAATCCCGTTGACCAGCGCGAAATCTTTTTGTGCAGAGAAATTTATATCAAGCACATCATCATTTACTTCAAAGTTAGATGCTGTCATCACATAGGCAGTATTTTTCCCGGCGACGGCGAAAAGGTCAAGCGACTGCGCCGCCATTTTGCCCTCGATCCAGATATCAAAAACGCGTTCATCCGGCTGGTCAAAATAATTTTCAGCCATGAGAAGCGAAAGGTTATAGCTGCCGGCCGGGACTCTTATTCGATATGCAACAAGGCCATGACGTTCACTGCGAAAAATTTGCGGTATGTCGGTGCCATAGATAGTTAGTGACTGGGACGCCTCGAACGCGTTTCCATCTTCATAGCCATATTCAACGTTCTCGCTCCACGGCTGGTCGGGCATAAATTCACCCAATGCGCTGCCGCCAGCATTGATTTTAATGGGAAACGTCAATGGCCAGGCCATGATGATATTGACCATCTGAGCGAACAATCGATTTCTATTCGCGGACGCATCATAAATTCCGGATGCCACAAGGCTGTAGTTCTGACTTTGCACAAAGCCGGCTACGTCCAGCAACACCTGCCGATTGTTTTCCTGCAGAGAAGCGGAGATGATCGTGGCGTTGGGGATTGCATAATTGGTTGTTGCTTGCGCGCTGGTGATGTCCAAAGCTTCGGTAAAACTAACGAGAACCTGATTCTCAGTAGCTCGCGCCCACAAAATGTGGGGCGCAGTCTTGTCGACAAAACCTGTATTGGTTTTATCGGTCAAACATAAAATCATGTACCCATCCTGAAAAACCACATTGTCTGGTAAAAAATCACAATTATTCCCCCCGAATGTATGGGTCGCTTTATCCCAGCGGGATTGATCCCAACTCTCAAAATCATCTTTCCACATAAAAGTGAAATTATTATCTGTCCCAACGTCGCCGCTGCCTGGCGTATACGACGCGTAACTGACATAATCATAATAGGCGAATTTTGGCAGGCCCTGGTTGTACCAGGGGCCGACCCATGTTTCAGCATCCGGATTCCAGATATTCATCATAATTTTCTGGGGCTTGATCATCGTCGTGATGTGGTCACCTGTTTGCCGGCATACCTCAATCAGATCAATAGACCATGCGATATATTCCGGCGTCCACTCGATCGTGTATGTGTGAAAACCCAGGGAAGGATCGAAATTTACGTACTGATGCCGCACATGGTTTTGGCCATTTTGCGGCGTGATGACATTGAATTGAACATCATCAGTATAACGGCCGAGTATTTCAATATCGATTTCATTCCACCTGACCATTGGATCAATGTCATTGTAGGTGAAAAACGTGGATGTCTGGCCTGAGCCGGGAGACGCTTTGTACCGAACCTCAAATCGGCCGTAGAGATACGATTCTTTGGTGCGCAGTTCACCCCCTTTGTATTCCTTGGAAAAAACAGACGAGCCAATGACGAAAAGCAGCATGACCACGATTCGAAACGTCATAGATTTTCCCATAATCCTTTTATGATTTCAGTTAGAATGAAGAGTGCACTGCTCCGGGCAGTGCACTCATTCTCAGACGCGCTATTTCATGAGAACCATCTTCATGGTTTTCTTGAAGTTTTCAGTTGCGATTTGATAGAAGTAAATACCGGAGGGCAAATCTTTGGCATCCATTTGAACCGTGTACATACCAGCGGTTTTCTTTTCATCCACCAACAGCCTCACCTGCTGGCCAAGCATATTATAGACAGCCAGTTTCACATGGCCGGATTGCGCCAGCGAGTAGCTGAGCGATGTTGTCGGGTTGAATGGATTGGGATAGTTTTGAGACAAGTTGTACGAAGTGACAACCACGGAGACTGGTTCTTCGTCGATTGCAGTCGCCACATCGGTGGTATCGCCGACCCAGGTATTGGACCACACGGTTGGGGTTTGATGGGCGTTATCTTTATTGGTTGGAGAAGTGACCAGGTTGCCTTCCCAGCCGGCGCCGTCATTATCGTGGAACGTTACTTCAATGGGAATTCTCTGGCCGCGCAACGGATGGAATCTCGTGTCCGAAGCCGCCAAAATGGAATCCAGGGAAATTTTCGTTTCAATGACGTAGTCCTGTCCGCCAAAGCTTTCGAAATGATAATTCTCTTCGCCTGCCAGATAGAACGTGTGGCCTGCAAAATCTTCGCGGCAGGAAACTTCATCCATCACAAATTTGTAGTCAGGTTCGGCGCCGCGTTTGGGAGATGAATGTTTTTTACCGCGCTGGTCGTACAGCCCCATGAACAGCTCAAATGCATCCTGTTCCCACCAGTTGCCGGCGCTATGGCTGTAGGTATTATCAAAGCAATCCACGGCAATGTAGAGGTAGGAATCATCGATAGCCAGGTAAACGGTTCCTGTGATATCATCGGCATCGGTCACTGTTCCGGCGGAAACAAAATGAGTCTCGGGAGTCATGACATACGGCACGATGCCGCTGGCTTCCCATTCGGCCAAATCCCCATCCGCTGCAAATGTTGCCGGCGGCGCCGGGGAGATCGTCGGGGTGCCTTTGGCCATATTGACAACTGCCTGAGCATTCACACCGAATGTGACACTGGTATTGCCGGCCGCATCCATGCAACTCACAGCATAGTAGTAGCTGACGGATTTATCCACAAGAGGATAGAGCAGCCAATGCGCCGCAGATTGAATGTCTTCAAGAATACCGGTCGCAACGATATCCACTTTTGAGCTTTCCAGATCGGTGATCGGTTCGGTGCTGGCATAGATGGAGTAGGTTTCGCCAGACTCATTGGCGACGTCCTGCCAGTACACCAGATTGTAAAACGAACTGGCTAAAGCGCCAACGCCGGTCGGGGCTTCGGGAGGAGCGACATCGATATCAGGGGTGCCTGTCCATAATTCCGTAATGAAAATTTCTTTGCCGGCAATTGCGGACGCTTCGGCCATAAAGCCTAATACGCCGACATTTTCCATATCGAAGTTTGAAGTGCCTTCCTGGTAAACCAATTCACTGAGTTTAAACGCGTAATAATGCCAGGCGTTATCAGTAAGCGGCTGGAACACCGCGCCTATCTTGCCAGGGCCGCCTTCAAATTGCAGCCGGATCGGTCCGACGCCATCCTGGGCTTTCATTTTGAATTTCAAGCTATCGGTTTCCCACACACCGGACATATTGAGAGCCGGCGAAATTGTCATGCCAACGCCAGTCCAGCCATTTCCCCATTCGTTACCCTGAATCCATTTCAACGCATTGGTATTGGCCACAATGCCGGCGCCTTCTTCCAAACCAAAGGACGATTGTCCCCAGGACCAAATAGAGATAGCTGCCGGTAACGATTTTCCATTGAAAAACACAAATGGAATGGCGCGGGTCCCGAAGCGAACCAGGTTATCGAACGATACTTCCAGTGAATCTTCGGGTATGTTATTGGGATCGGTCCAGCCGGTGGTGACCAGTGCGAGGCTCCACTCCGTGATTTTATTCCGATCCAGCACGCGGTTGTTATAGGAACCGCCGCCCCAGGTCGTTGGGAAAAGGACAAATCCCTCTTCATTGGGAGTTGTGGTGCCATCAGTGGGTCGTTCGAAAATCGGTATTTTCAACTCGAGCCAATCCGATGTCTGATCCAGGATGACGGTGTTTTCGTAAATGTATTCTTCTTTATCCGCATCGGCTGTGGGTTGGTCTTCGATGTGCATTCGAAATACCATGAACTCCGGATGTGATGGGGCCATGCGAATTTTCAGTCGAATGCTGAACGAATCGCTGATGCTCCAGTCCATGGGGGGCAATGAATCCGGTACGGCATATCCGAATTGCACAAAGCTTCCCCATGGATGAAATGCACCAATCGTCGCTTTGACGTTAAGCGATGCCGTTCCTTCGACGAAATCGCTATTATCCACAGTGAACGTCACTTTGCTGGGAGCGCCTTCATTCGTAATCCAGTAAATGGAGTCCGGATTGGTCGCATCAAAATTATCGATTACGATCTGTCCATACACGAAATGAACGATCATGACTGAAAAAATCAGTGTCAAAAACAATCTCTTCATGAATTCCTCCTACAGAATTTTGTTCTGTGCACGCACTTTGTTAATATGAATTAATACAACATGATGATAAGTACCCCTTTCCTAAAAACACCAGGTCTAGCTTTTCTGTCACCTCCTTTCGGTTCAGCTTCCACTTCTCTTTGGTTTTATTTTTCATAGACTCTTATTCCCCTGGAAACGGGAATTCTGTTCACGATTTTTTGAAGAAAAATGATTTAACGAATTGGTCAGAGAGTTACTTCAATGGTTGAAGAATACAGTTAAACTCGCTGTTGCTTCGAAATCAAAATTACTCTATGCCAAATACGATGCTGAAAATCTTCCACATTATTTTAAAAGTCCTGATTCATTTTGCATTTTCAATATCGTGCTGCTTCACAGCACAGCAGCCATGACGGCTCGATTCCGCTTCATTTCAGAATTTTGGGAATCCCATAAAGCCCAATGAGCGCCAGGACGAGCGCAATCGAAAAACCAATATTCAACTTCGTCCACATTGGATTGGCCTCCCCCATTGATTTGCCGGCGATGGCATGGGCGTCTCGCGTCGCCGCCGGGCTCGCTGGAGAAACCTGCGTGCTCACACTCACGACGATCAACACAACGCCCGAAATCAGAAATAGCAGCGCAGCGAAATGTAAAACATGTATGTCAGCGATCTCGTGCAGGATGGGGATGCGCACCCCTGCCGCGGCATCAAACAGGTCCGCGATGAGCCGGACGAGAGCGATCATCGCGCCGGACACCAGCGCCCAGACAGCGCCGGTAGCATTGGCGCGAGTCCAGAGCAAGCCGATCACGAATACGGCGGCGATGGGCGGACTCATGACTGCCTGGAAAATCAGCAAATAAAGATACCCGCCGGAATGGATATGGCGGAGGAACGGCACCCAGATAATGCCCAAAAGAATGACCGCCACTGTCGCCAGACGGCCGATCAACACAAGCTCTTTTTCCGTGGAATGGGGCCGGGCCGGACGGTATAAATCCATGGTGAACAGCGTGGCGCTGCTCGTGAAACTGTTCGCCAGCGAAGAAATCAACGCCGACAGCATGCTGGCGACTACAAGGCCCCTGATTCCTGCGGGCAAAAACTGGCCAGCCGCGTGCAGCGACGCGGCGTTTGGCGCCTGAGCCGGGGGATTGAAAAAATCGAAAGCAATGAGTCCCGGGAAGACAAGCATCATCATCGGGACTAATTTGAGAAAACCGGCCAGGATGGCTCCACTCCGAATATGATTCAAATTTTTACCGCCGAGAATGCGCTGGACAATGTATTGATCGGTGCACCAATACCAGAGTCCGATAATCGGCAGGCCGAACATCATTCCAATCCCTGAAAGCAACGGTTTTGCTTGCAGGTTTTCCAGGGTGCCGAGGGACTGCGAGGCAGTCAGTGTTACAGCTGAGAGACCGGTGAAGCCGGGCAGGCCCCACATTGTCAGAGCCAGCGCGCCGAGAACGATCACCGCCGACTGGAAGATATCGACGTGGAGGATGGCCTTCAACCCGCCGGTCACGGCGTAGATGCCGGCGCATGCAATCAGGATGAACGCGGAGACGGCCGGATCCATTCCCAGGGCGCTATTCAATAGCATCGAGCCGGCGTACAAAAGCACGGATATTCGGGTGAACACATAGCCTAGCAGCGAGAACATTGTCGAGAAATCCCGGACAAAGCGATTGTAGCGGCGGCCCAGGAACTCCGGCGTGGTGAACACGCCCATCTTCACATACACCGGCGCAAACAGCCAGCCCAGCATGAGAATGAAAAAGGCAGCCATCCATCCGAAATGACCGGCAAACACATTCTCTGTCGAGCCGGTAAATCCGAACAGATAATCTATGGACATGGATGCGATGAACAGGGAAGCGCCCATGGCAATCCAACCGGCGTTTTTACCGGCTAAAAAATAATCGGTGCTGTTTCTTTCTTTTCTCGAATAATAGAAACCGATACCCAGGAGCAGTGCAAAATAGAGAAGGAGAGAAAAGAGGTCGGGTGTTGTAAGGTTCTGCTGCATGCGTTCAAATCCGATTTATTGTTTAATCAATCTTAGCAATAAGCATACCACGTTTTCACCCAATTGGAGCGCTGTTTTTTATAATGTTAATGAGGCAGGATTTTTTTGTTTTCGAAAATAATTATTAAAATAATAAATCGCGTTATTAAATTGATAACGCCACAGGTAACTCAACTTTCTCCCCGGGGCGACCGTTGGATTGGCGCCTTTGACGAACCGGGCGCTGTGTACTTTTCCAGAACCGTCATGCACCGTTGACTCATCATTTTTTAATGGCTTTAATAGTCAAACGTCCCCCCCGTCTCCACAGCCACGTCGCAGCGGGAACGGTCGCGCATCGCTACTTCACCAGCGCCAGTTTGATGCTTGCATAATGCTCTCCGGATTCCAGACGCAGAATATAAACGCCATCGGCGACCGGCTGGCCATTGGCATCGGCGCCATCCCAGACCGTGGCATAATTTCCGGCTGGCTGCACAGCATCGGCGAGAACGGCGACGGAACGCCCCAATAGATCGTACAGCACAAGCCGAACGTGCGCCGGCGCCAGAAGTTGATAGTCAATGCGGGTGGAGGCATTGAACGGATTGGGATAGTTCTGATTGAGAGTGAAATTGCCAGGCGTTGCGCCCGAATCATCGCTGCGTTCGACGCCGGAGGCGCCGACCATGTGGGCATCCATCCACAATATGCGGCTGTGAACCCACTGTTTCAGATAGCGCACTTCAGCGGAATAACTGCCGCCGATGTAGGCGTTGGGCCAGATGTACTCGCTCAAAATGGGCCAGCGCTGGAAATTTCGTTTCTGCGCTTCATCGATGTGAGTGACCAGCGAATCGATGATCGCCTCGATCCGAAAGACGTCAAGAACAGAGCCGCGAAGTTGATACCACCGCGCATTGATGGCATTGACAAAACTCGTGTCCGCCATCAGTTTCCGCCACCAGAAAGGATTCTGCCAGTAATCATCGATCTGATAAAACTCGACCTGCCAGCCGCTGATGACCGCGCCATCGTAATAATCGGCATTGCCAAAGGCAAGGTTGTAATCCCAGATAGGCCCCAGAGAAAGCTTGCCATTTTTGCTGTCGCGATCTTTATGAAAATAGGTGCTGAGGCGATACCCATCCACATTTTTGGCCATTTCGAGGATGATGAAATTGTCAACAAAGGTGTCGACGTTGATTTGCGACCGGTAGCCGGTTTCCTGATCAGCATAATCGGATTCCTGCATCATGCTCTCGAATCTGTACATGAAATTCTGGATGTAGGACTTTTGCACCGGGGTGATTTCTTCCTGATCCGGATAATGGTACTGATAAAAAATCCGCTGCCAGGAACCGGGAATTGGCAGGAACGGGGATTCCCAGCCATCGCTTTTTGCGCCATCGGATTTATCGATTTTAAAAATATAGCCGCCGGTCAAATCGTCGCCCTGAGAATCCTGGGGTTCCAATTTGGAAATATTGACGCGATTCTTGTCCCGCTTGATTTTCTCCATCAGCACGTAAACGCCGACGTAATCGCCGTTCAGCACGACTTCGCAGTACCGCGAGCGGCTTGCATACCGCCCCATGTCGTTGAAGAGTTTGTAAGCCAGGACGTTCCGCATCAACGATTTATCCGTGAAAGGCGCGTACAGAATCCAATCATCTTCCGGCGGAAAACCCAGCAGCGACACCGTGGAATCGTTGCCGTGAATATCGCGCGTCTCCACTGCAAATTGTTTCTTGGGGAACGACTGCGTCGAGGAGCCGCGGTACTCGATACCGATCTTGCCGAAATATTCATTGTACGGATCATCGTACAGATAATTTCGCACCCCCTCGCCGTTATAAATAATGCCCATATCGGCGGTGATTTTCGGCTCGTCCTGAATTTCCAGGCCGTGCGTGTCGATGACCACGATCGGCAGATTGGAATCAGTGAACACGACTTTTTCATCCGCCGGCGCGGAGTTCACCATGAGTGCGAGAAGTACAGCCGCGGTCAGCACTGTGCTTCGGCCAGCATGCCGCAAGAAAGACAGAGACGCATGGCTAAGCCGGCATTCATTTTTCGAGTGAGAAAACATCGTTGTTCACCTCTCCCTTACTTCAGGTAAAGCATTTTTTTAGTGGAATAATGGGTTTGACTTTTCGAGGTCGATTCGATCTGGTAAAAATACACACCGCTGGAAATGTCCGAAGCGAACGCATTGTCCTCCTGAATCGACCAGTTGGCCAGATGCCAGCCGGATGACTTCTCACTATCTTCCACCGAGGAAATAAACTGTCCCAGGCTGTTGAAGATGTCAATCCGCACGTGCGCATCATTCGGCAGGCCGTACCAGATATTGGTGGCCGAATTGAATGGATTGGGATAGTTCTGGTTCAGCGTCAGCCGGGTGGGGACGGTGTCTAAAAAGTTATGGCCATTGGATGAAGAAACCAGGACGAATCGCATGGAATTCACATTGAATCCGGACTGACTGACATACAATGTCAGGGTGGTCGTTCCGGCTGTCATCTGGACGTCCTCGATGGTGAGCGTCTGCCAGTTGAACCAGCCGCCGGTACCGGGCACAGTGATGTTTGAAGTCAGCGGCTGATCATTCTGCATTACCTGCAATCGGCCGGTGCTATTCGGCGACGCCACGCGGAACAGTATATTGTACTTGCCGGATTCTCTCACGCTCACGGTGTACTTCATCCACTCGCCCGTCTCGATCCAGCCGATGCTGTACTTTGCGCCCTGGCTGTCATTGCTGAGTTGGAGATCCACACCATCGTTGCGGTACTCGTCACCCCGATTCCATTGATCGCCGCTGGTCAAGCCCCGCGCGTTCTGAAAATCGCTGTCGTGGTAGGCAATATCCTGCCGGCCAAAATCATAGTCCGAGCAATTCACAATTCCCGGGATGACATGCTCAGTGTAGGGCTTTGGCTTCACGCCAAATTCCTTATCCATCATCGACTTCAGCACATCCGGCCGGAATTCACAATACTCTGTTTTTAAATTCTCCGCCATTCCGAACAGCGCATTTCTGGAGAACTCCAGGCTGGGTTCCTCGCGAAGCTTATTCCAAAAATCAAGAATAACCTGATAGCTGGAAGTAATCGGCGACGAATACGGACTGGTCAGCGTTGCGACTTTTTTATGAGTCCACCAGCACCAGCCAATTTTATTATCTTCCAGCAGGCGGATGGCGTCGTAAAACCATGTGTTGGAGTTTTCCCCGGATTCACCCAACCACAGCGGCACCTTGTAGGTATTTCGAATTGTGATAAAATTCTGAATCGTCGCATGGGTATTTTCACACCAGTATCTGTGAAAACTGTACACCAGGTTGGTATCAAAAGGCGGCGTCAGCGATGTGAAATCTGTGGCGTACCGGTTTCCCTCGATGAAAATGATGTGATTGGTATCCACTTCGCGGATTGCCCCGGTTATTCTCGTGTAGAGCAATCGCAGTTCCGCATTGGTATGACCTGAAGGCAGCACCGGCTCATTCAATACATCGTAGCCGCCGATCCATTCCTCAGTGGCGTACCGTTCAGCGATTTTTTTCCACATGTCAACGGTCCGCGTCTGGTTTGCCGGCTCTGTCCAGAGTCGCGCTTCAACGCCATCCGCATCGGCGATGTTATCCTTGCTCTGGCCGCCCGGCGCGCAATGCAAATCCAGGATCAAATACAGTTCGTTCTTCCGGCACCAATTGAGCAGAGTGTCGATGACGGCAAATCCCTCTTCCAAATAAACGCCCGGTTGATCTTTGGGCGTCACCAGATAATAGCAAAAAGGCAGGCGGATTGAATTGAATCCCCAGGACGCTATTTTTTCAATATCGCCTTCAGTGACGTAATTGCTTTCGTAGCGACTGTAAAACTCCGCTGTATTTTCAGGGCCGATCAAATCGGTGATCATGGTGCGAATGGACGTCGGCGAGCCGAATCCGGGGATGTGAAGCTGATAGCCTTCCGGCACAAGCCATCCGCCCAAACCTATCCCGCGCAGAAGAATTTCGCGGTCGTTGGAATCGACGATGTTTTGTCCCTTGGCTTTGAGGTAGCCGTATCCCGGCGTGATCAAAAAACAAGACAGCACAAGCCACACAACCATCCACGTCATCCATCGGTCAGCATAATTTTTAGTCATTGCAACACCATAATTTTGGTCAGATTCTGCTTTGAGTTCCTGGATAAGATAATATAAAAAACGATAACTTTCAACTTCATTTTGCATCTCAGCCCGGACGAATCGCCACGCAGATCAGGTTTGATCAGAGGACTACCTTTCCGGTAGAAATATGAATGACCAGTTAAAATTTTAGCACCTCTATTATTATTGGACATACGCGTAGTGGACGGTCGCGACCGTCCACTACAGATACAAAAAAGTATCGAATTTATTGCACATGCGTTCAACTGGTCAATCATATTAGAAGGTGTAAATCGCGGGATCCGTTCGCGCAGAAAAACCCACCCTGGGTCGGAGCGCTGCGCGGACGTCACGCTTTTCGAATGTGAATATCGATGCGCCGGATTCGTCCTTCCCGCCTGAACATTGAAGCGCTTTGCTGTGCGTCCAAGACCAGCCCGGCCAGTCGTGTTTCCATCCCATCGATGTCCGTGAGGATAACTTCGTTCCGATCGGCCATTGAATAGATCACCGGGACCTGGCAATAGGTGAATCCGAGACTGCCGGATTTCAATGGCAGCACCTGTCTCTCGCCGGCAACGTCGTAATAGGTGAAGTCCGCCGGCTCGACCAAAAATTCTTCCTCATTCAGCAGGATTGGCTGGAAGTGAATTTTCCCGGCCTGAACGATGATGCCCAATTCTCCAAATCGGGTGAGAATATCCTCTTTCACCTGCCCGGTCATTCCCGGCTGCTGTACGCCCGCATGGGCCGGCGTGTGCGAATAGGGATCAGTCGGAAACGCGCCGTATTCCGCCGGCGATTTTGTCGCGCCAATCCCCTGCTGCACATCGCGATAAAAATGGATGAGCCTGTCGATGATCGCCCTGTCTTCGTTCTGTTCCAGCGCGTGAAAAATATTCTCCTGAATGGCGACCAACAATTTGGAGACCATGTGCCAATAAATACTGCCCAATCCTTCATATTTGAAAAATGTCCCGGACCGCCCGGTGAAGGACTGATGGTCGAATACCGTTTCATACATTTTCAAAATCAGTTCTTTTTCTTTCGTAACCAGTGCCCTGTGCGGCAGTTTATCTAGCGCCTGTTCCAGCACGCGGGCATTCCGCATGGCGCCGTTGAAATGGACAGCGCCCTCCACATCCGGCGCCACAATCTGACAATCGCCCTGAGCGACAAGCTCGCGAAGCAGTTCCGATTTTTCAAACTCCGCGGCCGGGATGCGATTTTTTTCCAGGAAGCGAGGCAGCCGCCGATTGGGATAGAGAATGTAGCTGTGCTGATCCGCCCGATACAGTGCGCTGTCACGGAGCGATTCCAGCACGGTCAGCGCGTCGCCGGCGGACAAAACGCCCGCGCTGAGGATGGCGACCTGACCCTCCAGCATTTCGTACAGCCGCCGGATGGAAATGGCATTCCGATTCTCGACCTTCATCAAATTGTAGGCATTGTACAGACTGTCCTCCCGCTTGTTCTGCGCGATGGCAGAATCGATGTGCTGCAGGGCCAGGTCACAGAACGAGTTGAGGGTTTCAAATGTGATCGGGTTCTTTTTCCCGGAGAATCCCTGGTCATAAATCCGCCACCGATAGGCACTGCCGGCCTCGCCCAGTTCATCCAGAATCATCTTGCGATTCGCATCGGAAAGAGGCTGCCTCAGCAAATGAAGGCGCTGCTGCATCGCATGAGAGATGGCATGGAAAAACGCCGCCGTCTCTTCGGAGATGGCTGCCGACTCAGCCTGCGATGCCCGGAACAGTTCCGCGCAAAAGTTCAATAATCGTCTCAGGTAATACAGCGTCACCATGGACACGCCAAATCCGACCAGCGCATTGTTGGCGTCATTCCACTCAGGCCGCTGCGTGTTCATCCAAATCCCGGCGCCGGGAATGAAATTGGAGAGCCTGACCAGCAAGGTGATGAGGAGCTTTTCAGTCAGATTCACATGAAAGACGGCGCCATCCCGGGTCACGACGAGACGGCCATCTGAGCCCAGCGCTTTCACCCGGCGTTCAATGTCTGCGTGGAGTGCACCGTCGAAATCGATTGTGCTGTGCGGATTCTTCACGATGTCGGCATAGGGCTTTATTCGGTACGGCACATTGGCGAAGGCAAACATTTCACGGGTCAAAAATGATTCCAGCACTTCCGGATGGTAGCGCTGCGAAAGCTCCAGCAGGCGTTGCAGATAAATCACCTGATGATCGCCCCAATACCCGATGTAGGACCAGGGATCGTGTGGGTCGAGCACTTCCCAGTCAAATCCTTCGCGAGTGATTCGGTAGGGATTATAGCCATCTGCAGTCGAGGCGTTGAGGAATTTGCTCACGGCGCTTTCGATGTATTCAGGGAAGGACAGCAGCAGGGCCTCCCAATTCTGAAAGATGTCCCGCCAGTTCCCCTGGTAGTTCAAAATCCGTTCACCGCTGCTGTTTTTTATTTCAATCGAAAACAGATTCCAGGGACGACTGGGATCGCCGTGACGCCGGCTGAATGTCAGAGGCAGATAGCAGAAATACAATCGCGTGAGATCCTTTTCCCCCAACGGCTCAATGCGTTCTTTCAAATTCGAATGGATCAGCTTATCCGGCAGGCGCTGGAGAAATTGGCGGTGCTTCTCCAGCACCGCGCGATTCGTCCGCTCCAGATAGGAGAGAAAATCGCTTTTGGAAATGACGTAATTCTCTTCAAAAATTCCACCGCGCATGACATTGAACAGGACATTGGACAGATGGCGGGCCGAGTGCGTGGTGAGCCGCGAGCATTGGAGCCCATCAGCGTTGGCCAGGATTTTCGTCAAATTCGCGCACCCGACAGAGACGTCCTCCAGAACCTGCATTTTCAGATTGCGCTGCTGCTGCATGTTCACGATGCGAATGACGTCGGCGCTGTCCTGCGCCACGTCGCAGGCAAATAGCCAGTCGCGCTCGGAACGACCTGCCAGCCCAATGGTGGCGTGCAGCAGATACGCGCCGCGTTGGCCGCGAATCTCGTCCTCCGATTCGATGGCGCGACCCCTGCGGAAGTCATCGAGTTGCCGCTGCGACAGAAGAACGCGTCCCTGTTCCAGCCCGACAGAAAAAACAGTCGTCGCTTTCAATGCCTCGCTGGGTTCCGCTTTGTCTGTGGGGATGGAGCTCAACGAATAAATGGCCACGGTCGTTCCGGGCGCTGATTCGCTTTTCTTGTAGGCATCGCCCAGGGTGCTGTATTCCATCTGAAACCGCCGGGTAATTCCGAACGGCAGAATATTCAACAACCCATCCAGCAGTTCAATGGTGACTGACTCCGGGCTGGAATTGATGATTCGCGAGGTTTTCACAAATCCGAATTTCTCGCTGTTCATCCAGCCATAGTGAAATGTCAGCGCCAGATCCGCATTAATTTCTTCGAAGAGCACTCTGTTGCCCAGGCCATTTTTATAGAGATTTCGCTTAATCCGGTAGAGGCCGGCATAGCGCGCCGAGAATGGCTCCCAGAGGTACGAACCGCCAGCCCTGGCCACGCGCATGCAGGTTGCGCTGCCCGATTTTTCTGCGGCATCATAAATCTTGTCATCGGTTTCGTAAGGGAATAGCGCGTTGTCCGGATCACGTCGGCCAGCGGTGATTCCGCCCCGACTGGACAGGAACATCCAGTGATCTGAATCGCTGACAATGCTCATCAGAAACGGCGGCATGCAATCGTAGTTGGAAATCTTGTAAAATCGCTCCCGGTCGATGTCAATGAATTGACCAGTCGCAGTTCCGGCGTCAGTTTTTAAAATCGATTCTCCAATCTGAAGAGGCATGGCTTTCATGTGACAATTCTCATATTTTCAATACTGTTAGAGTGATTTTGCGTAATTGATCACAGGGGATCAAAAGTTGTATTTGTTTACTTTGGACAGGATAACAGGATGATAATGATTTACCGGATTATTCTCTATCCGGTAATATCCTCACCTTTCTTTTTACTTCTACCTTAT
>JBMOPW010000039.1:0-46523 GCA_049322915.1 Candidatus Zhuqueibacterota bacterium | reverse complement strand
GCAAATATCAGAAACAGGTTTGTGGTCGAGTAAGTGTTCTTTTAATATTTTTACTTTTTGTTCCGGTGTAAATGTTCGTCTTTTATTAGCCATGGATTTTCCTCCTGTTTGATTTTTTTTAATATAAGAAATTTAGAGGAAAATTCCAATTCCATCTGAAGCATTATAGTTACTTTTTTTAGTCTTAGTTATTCACAACTGTGCATTGATCTTTAGATTTTTGTCATTGCTGGAATCCATCTTGGAAACTATTCAGCCACATAGTCTCAAATACAAAAAAACATTATACCAAAATTATCGATTCTAAAAAAACGAACTTAATTTTAAAAATAAAATTAACTATCACAGTATAAAAATGCGTCTGCGCTAATAAAGGGCTAACACCCAAAAATTGAAAGTAAATTTCTGTTCCCCGACTCAAAAGTCAGGGCTATTCAAGGTGTCTGACTTTTAACTTTTTCAATGAATCGCCACGTCATTGATGACGTGGAGCCGATATCTTAACCAACGTATCAAAGCCTTTTAAGGCTTTTTAGAGTCGACCCGGGAATGAAAATGAAATTGACATCTTCTTGTAACTTTGTGACTTTGAGCAAGTATAGAAGCCTGAATAGTAGCCCATCTTGATTGCTATCCTGCTAATTTCAATTGAATATGTCAACGTAAAAATCTGAAGTTCTTTGGGGTAACTTTTTGTGTATCATACTCAAAAGCTCCTCTATCCCAATTTCCATCAGCTCCTCGTACATTTCCATTCATATCTAATTTATATTCATCGGGTAAAATCTTACCGCTTTCTGTAGAAGAATTTAATTGAAAATCATCCTTGAGATAATCAATAAACAGATCTGATTGTTCAGAAGGCCAATACTGACCATTCTCGAGACTATTGGCTGCTTCTAAATCATCATATAAATTATAGTCGTTCTCACCGTTATTAAAAAAATCACCACTTGTGGCATTATAAAATAAATTATTAAATGAGCATATTTCTATTGGATTTATCTTGTGAAAATCAACACCATTGTTCATAGCCCCCTGGTCGATAACAGTGTTATTATAAAAATACATGTAATCACATTCATCACCAGTGGTATCGCCGAATAATCCACTACTTGATCCATATCGATCAAGATTTGTGGTATAAAATAAATTACCAAAAACATACCAGTGATGGTGATTATTGTCCAGCGGAACTATATACCCAGTTCCTCGACAATTTCTAAAAATATTGTATCGAATCGTGATGTATGATGTAAGCGAAGGCCCACCTTGAATATGTTGACCATGAATATCGCTATTTGTATGTCTATCTGCTATGATATTGTACTCGATGATCCAATTGGAACCACCAGAAATTGTAAAGATATTCCTGTTGACATTGTGCATATAGCAATGGGAAATTAATATGTCGGTAGAACTTGTGTTACAGTATACTATATCCTGCCTATAATTATTATCTTCTCCACAATGTTCCATTTCAATATAGTAAATTTTTATATTCGAAGCTGAATTGTTGAACTGTAACAGCTTTGAATCTGAAGTTGCATTTGATGTCGTTATTTTCATTCCACAAGGTGTTGTTTGCGAGCCAATAATTCCGTTAAGAATCCAATAATCACTTTCAAAATAAAGGGTGTTTGTAAAATATACAACACCATCACCAAAACCAGGCTGCCACCCAGTGTTAGTACCATGTTCTGATTCTGTGGCTTTCATAATATAAATAGAATGCGTGTCTTGCTCCGCATCGTCAAAATGGTACCCGCTATATGTACCATCAGCTACATAGTATTTATCTCCACGGATAAGACTGGATGGAAATGATGTGTAAGCATTTAACCAGTCTGCCCCACTATTATTTCCAGTCGCATCAGAACGAATATAACGGTTTGCTGCATGTGCATTGACTGAAAATATAAGCATGACTACATAAAAATAAAATATGGCATTCTTCATAATGCATCTCCCATTTTCAAGTTAATTCATCCAATAGAATTTTACACATTTTTCTTTTGCAAAGTCAGTGCCATATTTTTCAACCATTGTATGTTACAGCATATCCTGCCTGCATCTTTGTAAATCCTTTATGAGTCATTAACAAAATAAGCTTTAATTTGAGGGAATGACTATAATTAAATTCTATCGATTAATCTTATAAAATTTGATTTCTGGATATCCCAACAATGCCTGCAATAGACTCCGTAACCCTGTTCAACGACTCTCTTCAGATTCGTAACGTCTTCATACACTTTTGTGATTGTTTCTGTCAAACTGTCCACACATCCTGGCCTGAATAGAAATAATGAATCATCATCAAAATAATCAAGTATTCCTTGGGTTTTTGGAGCAATCACCGGTTTTTTTTGGTATAAATACTCAAAAATTCTCGTCGGCAAATTGATATCGGTAAATGGGGTCAGACGATTTGGTATTATACCAACATCTATAAACTTTATTATTTGGGCAATTCTCTTTAATGGAACGAAACCATGATAAACCACGATGTCTTCTAGCATCAATTCCTTTATCAATGATAAAAATTTCTTAACAAAGCAATCACCCGAACCAAAAACATGAAAAGATATCATAGGTATCTTTTCCCTTAATATGGCAATTGACTCAAGGGCTAAATCAAGTCCATGCCGTTCCACAATAGTGCCATGATACATCAGTTTAAATCTTCTGTCCTTCAGATTAAAATCTTCTGCTACACTTGCCCTTGCCGATTCAAATGTTTCATTCTGAGGGGAATTCATAATAATAAATATTTTTTCTGGCGGACAATCGCGTGCGATAAATAATTTTCTAAAAGCAATGTTCGGGGTCAGAACGATATCAGAACATCGAATTGAAAAACGCTCCAGTAATTCAAGAAATCGAATAGCGACGTGTGAGCGATCAATATTATATTTCGACATAAATACTTCAGGCATGGGATCATGTAAATCAAGAATCACTTTGGCCCCAAATATACGGGGCCAGACACTTGAGATCACTAGTAAATCGGGCATATTATGAATATGCATTAAATTGAATTTTCGAGTGAATGACAAACGAATAGTTTTTATCGTTGCCCACGATATGAATGCAAAATATTCAAAAAGATATCGAAACTTGCTATGTCTTTTCCGTTGTAAGTTCATACGAATAATTCGCGCGCCATGAACATACTCTTCCCTTTTCTCATTTTTGTGACACAGGCAAAGTACGACCACTTGCATCTTTTCTTGAACCAATGCGTCCGTCTCTCTCTTAACTCGAGGGTCATCTGGGAAATATGAAAAAACAACTACACAGACTCTACGCATCTTACCTTTTAATAAAAAATTTTTATCAATCAAAGGACTGTAAACAATTTGTCTATTTAACAGCAAAAAGAGCATACACTGTTAATATCTATTGCTGGGCCGTTCTGTTAAGATTCATTTAGTAAAAACACAACCATTGGTGTCAAAATCAATTAGATATCATTCCCATCACCTTGAGTTATGAACCAATTATTTTTGTCATAGACAGAGGAGGAAGGAACGTTTGGACTTAATAATATTTTTAGCTGCTTTCGTTTTTTTTTCAAACCAGCATTCATAATCTTCTTTTCCATCAATGATGAGTTAATAACCCAGCATTGTACAACAGCGCACCCCGCTTTTTGAAAATGCCTCTTCGCCCATATTAGCATCATTCGAAGGATTTGTTTATTGTTATCCAGAAATAGATAATCGACTATTTCACCGATTCTTAGGCCATTGCGAATAGTCTGTTTTAATACAATAATGCCAATAAGCGCTCCAGCTTTTTTAAAATCATACACTTCATACGAATCTGGATTGGCCAAATATCTCCAGTTTAAATACTTCGAATTGCGAATTTGTATGACTGGATGGTTCAAATGAAAATTGGCCCACAAAATATCGACTTCTTCTGTAAATTCATTCACAGGATGAACTTCAATCTGCTTGATAGAATTCTTTGGTAGCACATTCATACTTCTTGTCGCATTTATCATCGTACCAATAATTCGACTAAATGCACTTGGTGTAATTAATTTTTCAAGCAATGGCTTAAAATTCAATACAGAAAACCGGTAGGTTAATTCAAAGCTCTCGACATATTGCCATTTATTCAGGAAAATTGGGTAGGAATTCTTTGACGGAGTTACAAACCAAAATGTGATACCAGATTTTTGTGCTGTTTCAAATACTTTTGAGGCTAAAATATTCATCAACCCTAGTCCTTGATAATCTGGGTGGGTGAACATGTCCATTGTTTTGCCGCACAACAATTCGCTCCTGTCAATTTTAAACCATTTTGGGGCCATGGCAAAACAACTGATCAATCTCCCTTCATGCCTCGCGCCAAAAACAAAAGCATTACCGGCAGGATTTTGATAATACATCCAGTGATAATAGTCTCTGCTATGGGATCTCAATAACAATATATCCTGAGATACTGGATGCATCGCCTGTATGAGGTCAGCAACATCCTGCAGATCCGCTTCCCTCAGTGGGACTATGTCTATTTCAGAAAGAATTCCGTTTTTATCGGTAGGCGATCGTACCATTGAAATCTGCTGGAGCTAATAATAGAATTGGTGAGATATCAATTTTTAATTTTCTGAAAGTCTAAAAATTCTGCTGGGCTATATTTCCGAAACCAGGTTAGCCAAATCGTTTGAAGCAAGTAGCTTCTCATGATATTGGACACGTTACTTTTTGATGGTTTAACAACGTATACGAGGGTCCAACCAATGAGGCGTATGATAAATTTCAAATATATAATTGAAATAAAAAGTGCTCTTTCAAGGATCGAATGATGTTTCTTCCAAAAATATAAATCAGATTTTAACCGTTCCAGCGAAAACCTAATTTTCTTTTTTGACGAACTCGATCCTGCGTAATGAATAACCTGTGTATCTCCATAGAAAAAAATCTCCCAACCAGCATCCGAAATACGTTTACACCAATCTACGTCTTCCCCATAAATAAAAAAATTTTCATCCAAAAGGCCAACTTTTTTAATCACCTCATTTCTCACTACCAGAAAACATCCCGACAATACTTCAACGGGGAGTATTTGATTGTAGTCGAATGAATACATTGTCCTGCCGCGGAATATTTTCACTGAAGGGAATAGTGTGTCAAAAAAAATCGCTTGAAAAAACGCATTTCTAACTGTTGGTAATTCCCTGCAATTGTAACGTGTTGAAAAGTCAGGGTTCACTGTTTTCGGCCCCACAATACCGACACGAGCATTGCTTTCTAAAAAAGAGACCAATTTAAAAATTACATTATCCAATACTTCTATATCTGAATTGACAAGACATACATAACGACCACTACTTGCGCGAATACCAATATTGTTTGCTCTGGCAAATCCGACATTTTTATCATTGCAAATGAGCTTTACTCCTGGGAATTGTTTCTTCACTGCATGTTGTGAACCATCTGTAGAATCATTATCTACAACAATGATTTCAAATTCAATATCGGAGGAATGCTGATATATTGAATCAATGCAGGATAACAGCATTTCTTTTGTATTCCAATTCACGATGATAACTGAGGCAGCAATCACATTTTCACCTTGACAAATTCTTTATAACAGCGCCCGAACGATTTTTATGCCACAGCCCCTTCAACAGAATGCGCCGTATCGATCCAAGGACATTTGAAATTTTTTTAAGCATGCTTAAACTTTTCCAGGATTTATATAATTCAAAACCTGCGAAGTTGGGGATAGGTAAAAAAAATATACATCGAGCGACTAATCTTCCAAATAATTCTTTTCTTCGCCCAATCAATCCTTGTGAGTTAATGACATTCGAAGCATTTGATTTTTTAGCAATAAGATACCCTGCCTCCATCGCCCGATGAAGGAATTCCCTTCCTTTTTCTGTCCGGACTAATATCAGCGATTCACCTAAACTCTTGCTTTCTTTAGAATATTTATACCAGGCGTCTCCACAAGAAATATCAGCAATCTGCCCCAAACCATCCGGGCACAAATGACAACGCAGCGAGCGAAATTTTTGAAGTTGATGCCAGCTATCAAAATAGGTCATACCTTTCTGATCACGATTGTCCTTAAAATCCAATTGGAAATCACCTGGCCATCCTTTGCCTCGATAGCGCACATTGGATATTTCCTGCTCATTAGCACTCATTTTTCTAATCAATTCAAGCGTGCCCAGAGTGCTAGGAACCCCGGCGCAGAAAAAAGTAAGCATTAAAGCCACATTTTCAAGCACTTGGGGATACTCTTCTCTGATGCTCATCATCGCAGATGCGTCACACGGTTTACCGATAAAAACGCATCGTTCATCATTTTCTTCAATCAGTCGGATACTGTCACACGGCGATGATGGAGAATAACGCGAACCTGTTCGCGCTAATAATTGAACCCTATTCCTACTTGTTATTGTATTATTTTCCCAGGGAACGTCAGGATTCATCCCTGTGTGCAGGACAAATTGAATATTTTCTTTTTCTAAGCAATATAGTGAAAGTGCCGATAATGCACCCCCCGATGATGCCGAAAAGCGGATATCAGGGTCCGCTGCATATCCTTCCCAAATTTCAAGTGTTGGACCAAAATAAATATTATCTTCAGATCCATTGTTAAATTGTCTCATACCTTGTGCATCCACCGAATAGCCCGGGCAATAATTGAGACTGGTACAATCGCTTATGCACAGTGAATTGTCGACGATCGGTCGTATCCCTACCGAGATAACATTAATTAACTGAATTGCTCCTCTGGTGCATGTAAAGTAACACGCCCCACAGCCACAGCACAAGCCCCAATCGACAATGTCTTGAATGTTTTTAATAGAGCGTAATTTCATTGTAACAATCTCACCAACGACGCGATGTTAATTCGAAAGCATTCCTCTGAATTCAGTGATTGTCAGACTTTTAGCTTCGTCAATTCTCTGTCTTATGTCATCTAAATGCTGCGTTCTATGCATAAATTTATCCATAACAAAATCCAGTGATGAAGCAAGTGTTTCCTTCCGTGCATCGACCACCCACTCCCCTAATCCTATAGACTCAAAAACTCCTTTGAATTTTCCGCTATAGGCGACACTTATAGTTGGAATTCCCATGGACATCGCAGCAATACAGGCGTGCATTCTGGTCCCAATGAAAAAATCACAAAGTTTAATGATACCTTTGATTTCATTTTGATTATACTTGCCATTAACAAGATGAATTTTACCCACATGTGCCTGTAAATTATTCTCAAATATTTGTTGGCAAGCCTCAGGATCACTATTCACGTTACCTGGTTTTGCAAAGGCATGGGGAATTAGAAGTATCTCACAATTTTCAATTTCCAGAAATGCCTCTATCAATTGCTGTAGAAAAATTTTATAATTGAAATTTAAATGAAACATATTATCACGTGAGTATCCGCCATGATATACAAGACCATTCACATTGATTCCGATAAGCGTACTCTTTGCATCTTGTTCCAATGGAGGAGCCAAGTCAATTTTTTCAGGAGGAATCGCATCAAGTTTAAAAGCCACATCTGGGCAAAAGCGAATTTTGCATTGCAGTTGTGGGTCATCAATGATCTGTTTGATTAATTCCACGCTAAATTTATCTCTTGCGTAGATAGTACTGGCCCTTCTTAAAATGAACTTTGCTATTTTTTTTGAGAGGACACGTTGATAAGGCCCGTATGTCTGAGGCAATAAAACGAAATCTTTTTTTAACAGCAATAAAATAAAAATGGGAACGACACCTTTAAGGAACCGTTTTAATCCATAGATATCGCTAAAACTATCTCCGCCACGTATATCCCCGACAAAATCACTATTCCAGATTGTTTGAAGCCAAAGATTTGAGTGGATTATTTTTTTTTGCCAGAAATGAAATGGAGTCAGTGCCTGAAGAATTGCTAAAATGAAAATCCAAACCAAATGTTTGCTAATTTCAGAGTGCAGAGATAACCGATGGTTAATAATTTTCACTTCAACCGTTTTGCCATTAACATTAAACCAGTGTGAAGCAGATGAACGGCTTCCCATGACTAAAGAAATTTCTGCGTCATGATTGACTTCAAGGATTATTTTTATTAGTGAAGCAGCTAAAGCAGAAACTCCCATATTTTCTGTTGCAAGTGATGCTCCTAGAATAGCAATTTTCAATGGGTTCTTCTTGCCAAGTTTCTCCATAGTTATTTGTTCTTAAAAATTTATGGGGGGATTCAGCTAAAAGTAACTATTATTTAACCAGCACTTAATTCATAGAATCGATGATGAAATGATGAAATCAATTGTGAAGATAGATACGGTATGATTATCACAGAACTGAGGAGGAAATACAGATGTTATAAAGGAAGGAGCTTTTGATTATTTCCAACAAATAGCAAATAGCCCAAATTATTGAGTCATTAAGACAAGTAGCCACCTAATCAAATTCTCAGATATTTTTTCTATTGATAAATTTGAGGTTAGAAAAAAGGCGCCTTCTTTGGAATTTTCTAATGTATAGGATTAAATTTTTATCATCCACTTGCTTGCTGCGAACAACCAAAGAGTAAAGGTAGCCAAAAACCATGGTCATACTAAATAGCAGATAGGGACGTCGTTTGATATTTCTCATGCATCGAATTAAAAAAAATATTGGATCATAACCCATATAATGTGATGATACTCCCCAGAGCCATGCGAATCGAATTTTGCCGGTAGCTTGGCCGGTGTGCCGTAGATGTAGAATGAGAAGATCTTTAAAACTTTTTGTATTCCAGCCTAACATCTGCGCTTTCATTTCATCCAGACCATCCCAGCCCATGACCGGGATCAATCCTCCTATATCCGAAAGACACTTTTTTCGATACACTTTCGTTGCCCCGCGAACGTGATATTCAGGCGTCCATTCAGTTTTCAATGCCTGCCCATCTTGATTCTGGCAGTAGCCTCCCGCGATTCCCAGATGGGGATCTCGTTCAAATTCAAGAAAAAGTCTTTCGAAATAATCAGGGCGAAACGATAAATCTGCATCGAGCTTCACGAGGAAATCATATTCATCCTTCAGTGAATCAATGCCCAAATTAAATAACCTAACAACCTTAGCTCCTGGCGCTCGTTCCGCCTCAATATCATTTTCAAGTAATTGTATCCATGGAAATTCATCTCGTGCAGCATCAATGATTTCCCGAGTTCTATCGGTGGAGTGATCATCGATTATGACCCAGATTGCCGGCTTTGCAGTTTGGGAGAGAACCGATGCTATGGTTGAATCAATATACTTCTCTTCATTTCTTGCCGGTGTTATTATTGCATACTTTGGGGGCATACAGGTGCGCGATTATTTTCGACTCAAATTCATCAATAAGTTTTGAAATTTAAGTTAACTTTGTGTTCATCGGAATTAAAATAGATCATAAGTAACTTTTTAATTTATCAAATGTTGAATAGGATTTCTCCTATTTAATATTTATTTCCTTCTTATAAAATCAGATTGCTTCAATGTAAGACGGGATTTATTTAATGTATACTCCCATTTCCTTATTCCCATATTGCAATTCTTAGATGTAAAATTGTATTTCGTTAATGTATGATTCCATTACTTCAATGTAAAATTGGAATTCTCTATTGAACGATGCAATTTCATGACTGCGAGATATAATTTCTTGAATGTAAGTTGAAATTTCTCTATTGTAAGATTCCCTTTCTCTCATTGCTAACAACGCTTTAATTCGTTTTTATTACCCTCGCAGGATTCCCGACCACTACGATCCCATCCGCGACATCCTTTGTCACTACACTCCCTGCGCCAACCATGGCATTTTCACCAACAGTAATGCCACACAATAATGTCGAACTCGATCCAATGGAGGCTCCTTTTTTTATCAATGTCGGAATGCACACCCAATCAGCTTCTGTTTGGAGTTCACCCATTTCGGAGGTCGCGCGAGGATAGAGATCATTTATAAAAGTGACATTGTGCCCAATAAACACATTGTCTTCGATGGTCACACCTTCACAAATAAATGTGTGGCTGGAAATCTTACAGTTATTACCAATTTTCACGCCTTTTTGAATTTCAACAAAGGCGCCGATTTTTGTATTGTCTCCAATTTCACAGCCATAAAGATTGACAAAGTCATAGATTTTCACATTATTGCCAAGCTTTACATCATCTGCGATCTTTCTCAGGCTCAATTCAGATCCCTTTCAAAAATAGTATTGATTACCTCATCTTTACAATGAGACCTTGTTTTATTTTGGGTAATTATCGAGGTGGGAACGGTTCCCGTCATGCGTAATATGCAACAATCGGCTGCTGACCGCCGCCGTTTCGCATGGATTTATTTGCGGCTTCTAAAATAGAAACAACCCTTAAACCAGAGTAGCCGTCGCTTTTGGGGGTTTTTGAATCTCGAATACAATCCAAAAAGTGCTCGCACTCGCGTTTTAGTGGCTCGTACTCTTCAATCCTCGGGGTGTAAATATCTCCGTAGCGATATGAAAAGTGGAATTCAGCGTAGGTATCATAATATGGTGGGGCTTCGACCCCTTTATCATAAATTTTTATTTTCTCATTGGGGCTGATATCATTGTATACAAGCATCTTTTTATTTCCAACTATGGTCGTCTTTCGAATTTTGTCGGGATCGAGCCAACTGTTGTGAATGAATGCGATTGTTCCATTAGGGTAATTTAAGGTGATCTGAGCGACATCTTCGATTTCTTTATTAAAGTGGGCTTTCCCCTGACCTCCAACGCCGATTGGACTTTCGTTCAACATATAGGAAATAATGGAAATATCATGCGGCGCCAGGTCCCAGATCACGTTGATATCAGGTTGAAACAGACCCAGGTTGACTCGCGTGCTGCTGATGTAATAAATTTCTCCCAGCTCACCACTATCCACAATTTCCTTCGCCTTGTTCACAGCAGCAGTGTATTCAAAAGTGTGTCCGACCATCAATACTCGACTGAATTTTTTTGCCGTTTCAATTAAATCGATGCATTGCTCGGAATTTGATGCCATTGGTTTTTCGATGAGAACGTGCTTATTCGCCTCCAAGCATTTCTTTGCCAGTTCCCAATGTGAAAATACGGGCGTTGCAATAGCCACGGCATCAATATCAGGATTTGATATCAGATCCTGATAATCCGTGATCGTCGTGATAGCTGGATATAAATTTTTCATTCGTTTCAAATTATTTTCGGACAGGTCACAGCATGCGACCATGTTACACGTTGACAGTTGATAGAAATTTCGTATTAAATTTGGCCCCCAATAGCCGCAACCGATCACAGCAACGTTAAATTTCTTCATTCCATTTCTCCTCATTCATGCGGTATAAGTAAGAAGAGCTTATCAAATTTTTATTATTTGCCATCAAATACAAATAACACCTTAATTGTTTTTAGTAAAATTTTTAAATCCAAAAATAATGACCATTTCTCAGCATAGTGGATGTCCATGCGCACCATTTCATCAAACGTAGTTTTATTTCTACCGTTGACTTGCCACAACCCGGTAATACCAGGCTTCACTTCCAGAATCCGACGAAAATGCCAGGGTTTATAATTTTCAATTTCATAAGGTAGGGGGGGCCGCGGTCCAACTAAACTCATTTCGCCCTTTAAAACATTGAACAGTTGCGGCAGTTCATCAAGACTCGTCATTCTCAGTATCCTGCCAAGAGAAGTAATTCTGGGATCATTGTTAATTTTGAAAAAAGGATCGTCCTTGGTACCATTATTAATTTCTTCTGAATTGCCACGAATTAAATTTTTAACATATTCCTGATGAACTCGATGATCACAATTTTGGAACATGGATCTGAATTTATAGAATTTGAAATATCGCCCCTTATGACCGATTCGGATCTGCTTATAAATTATTGAACCTTTAGACGTCACTTTCACCAAAAATCCAATAATGAGAAAAGCGGGAAGCAATAATAGAATCAAGAAAATCGCTCCAACAAAGTCCATTCCGCGCTTGGCGAATTTCTTTGTGAACGAATGAAACACTGAAATGAAATGGTTCTCCCAAAAAAACATATTTAACACCGGAAGTGCTATTGATTCATAATTCACGGAACTCTGACGAAATTCAAGGTTCTTTTCACTATTATGTATCAACAATACGTTGAAAAGTGCCACTGATCCATTTCTTCCACTGAAAACATTTTGCTTATGAATAGACGGCCTGGTTCCAGGGTACTCGGCCTCGCCTTCTTTCAATCGATCGTGGGTTGGGTAAGAAATTACCTCGATGTCAAGCGTATTATAATTCAATTCATTGATATAATAATAGTTATTCTGGGCGAAGATCAATTGCTCTACAATTCTTTTGCATGCGATTTTTGCCCCTTCGACTCGCGTATCCGGAAGTAAAATAAAAACTGTAAGACAATCATAGAGACACACAACATCGGTTTCACGGATATTCGTGCAAATTAATTTTACCAAATACTCCGTATCCTTTAAAAATAAATTTCCATTTTTATGAATGGTCTCAGCATATCTTCGAAAGTTCAATAGAATTAAAGAAGAGCTGGCATTAGAACGTTCTGCCCTTCGTTTTTCAATAAATAAAAGTTTTTTAAAAGATTCCACTGAGTAAAGATTCTTGACTGATCCATTCATGGATCGCATCAGTCGTGATGCCCGGCTTTCAAATACGCTTTTGATATTTTTATAGAATTTTTGCATGGTGGGAACCATTAACTGAGGTGAATAAAATTTCCAAGACCTTAACCATTCAGCGATGGTTTCAGAGAGAGAAAGAAAAAGGAACTGACTCAATAAGACATGGTAGTAGATAGCTCCGCCACGTCAGTCACATGGGCAAGTAAACCGAAAAAGGTCAGGAATCAGGATTTAATCTCACAAAGTGCTTTGTAGCTGTAGAAATGCAAATCAAAAGAAACCACTTCGAATGAACAATACATAAAAGTACATACTGCGATATTGAAATTTCTAGTCATCGCTACATACAATACAATCATCGTATAGGCTTTGCACAACATTTTTAAAACGGAATGATAAGTTACCTTGCAATCGGGAAGGATACTTCAATAAGCCAAATTCAGAAGTTTAATTGTCAGTCAAGTTGAGTTTCTTCACTGAGCAAAAGTTCTCGGTATACTTCATCCGTTTCGAACTCCATCGCGAAGCACAGCAACCAGTTATTCAGCGCGAATGAAAAATTCTGGTGTTGAAAATAAAGCCGGCTACCTACGCTTTACGTTTCTTTTTTTTATCGTGAGAATAATAATAGTAATCTTTGTAATAACCGTACTGACTTTTCAGGTTGACATCATTCAATATTACGCCGAAAATTTTTATGCCCTGTGTTTGTAAGATGCTTTTCGCTCGCTGAACAGCGTCCCGTTTTGCTTTTTCGGACCTCACTACAAAACAAACGCCATCGATATTCTTACTGAGAATCATTGAATCGTTTACGGCAATGATTGGCGGAGCATCCAGGATAAGTAGTTCAGAGTGATTTTTCAGTTTTTCAATAAGGTCTTTCATACTCTGCGATGAAAGCATTTCCGATGGATTGGGAGGCAAAGTTCCACTGGTGATAATTGAAAGATCACTGTTGCTCAGCCTCTGGACGACACTTTCCCATTCGGTCGATTTATTGATCAAAAGATTGGTCAAACCTGGTTCCTGTTTCAAATCGAGTATCTTATGAACCATCGGTCGCCTTAAATCGCAATCCACCAATATTGTTTTCGTTCCGGTTTTAGCAAACATTTGGGCCATATTAATGGCAGTCAGCGATTTCCCTTCACCCGCTCCAGCGCTTGTTAAAATAATAGATGAAATTTTGTGATCTGTACTGGCAAATGCTAAATTCAATTGAAGAGTACGGTACGCCTCATAGAAATGTGGGATATTTTCAAAATTGGATAATAGCTTATTGGAATAAAATTGTTTTGAATGCCTGGTCTTGTTGATCGCCAAAACTCCATTCTGGCTTATTCTGGGAATGGCCGCCAAGATTGGTAAATTAATATACCTTTCAATATCCTCCTGGGATTTTATAGACGTATCAAGGGAATTCAACAAAAACGCTAGTATAAATCCCAATCCTAAACCCGATAAAAATCCTATAACTAAATTCATTGTTTTATCGGGTCGTTTGGGACGAATGGGCCGTTCAGCAGGATCGATTATCTGAATATCACCTACCTTGGCTGCCTCAGTGATTCGCGCTTCCTCCCGTTTTTCAAGAAGTATTGAATAGACTTTATCGTTTACCTCTTTTTCCCTGATGAGATGCGCGAGTTGCAGTTCCTGTCCCGGAAGTGATTGTAACTGTAATTCATACTCTTCTAATATTTTTTTTAGACCATTTTCTCGCGCTTTGTAAGTTTCCAGGTCGACATCAAGAGTTATCGATTCCTGTAGCAAACTTCTACCCTGAGATAAAGGATCTAATAAGTTCTCTCGCTGTGCATTACGTGATAATTCTGCAATCAACTGCTGCTTTGTAAGGTCAATTTTGTCTCGCAAAGCCAGTCGCTCATGTTGATCCGCTTCCGTTTGTTGTAGTTGAAAAGAGGAATATTGTTCTTCAAGTCCCGCCAATTCCTCTTTCAAATCCTTAGAACGCGTACTTTGAGGCATCGATAAAGTTGGCGCCATTTCAGATTTCTTTTTTTCGATATAATTTCTTCTCTGTTCCAATGCCTCTCGTTCAGCTTTGGCTTGGTTGTAGGCAATCTCTGCCTCTGTCATTCGGCTAAGAATCTGCGTGGAGCTTTCACTCAGCGAAATCATCGCATTCTTTTCTTTGTACGCTTGCAGAGCGACTTCCGCCTTGTTCAACTTGTTTTCAAATACACTCAATTGATTTTCAACAAAATCCTTTACGCTTGTCACTTCTGCGCGTTTCTTTTTCAAATTCCAGTCAATCAATCGCTCGATATAACCATTAATAGCCATCTTCGCACTTTCAGGATGGTTGGTTCTGATACTCAAAGTCAAAATCTCACCACCACGAACAGATTTAACAACCAGGTTCTTTTTCAATATCGCGGCAATATATCTATGCTTTGTGAATCCCGGGGGGGGATCATCTGGAAAGTTAAACGTATTCACAATATCATCGGGCATAGACAATGCAACTTCCGTGGCGAGAGTTCTACTTTTGATCTGTTCAGTTAAATTAATAATGGCGCTTCGATTATAAAACGGTTGACCGACATCTAAAGCAAACATTGATTCTTTCGGTTCTTCATAAATGATCATCGCTTCAGCTTCATAAATAGGCGTTGATAGTTGATTCCAAATAATCGTTGGAATAAGTGCTATAACCAAGCAAATTAATATTGTCCATTTTCGATTACGTATTATCCGAAAGTAATCATAAAAAATAGATTTTTCCTGTTGAACCATCTGTTGCAACTGTGATTCAAAATCGGTAACAGGTACTTGAAAATTTGGGTTCATTGTATTCTTCATAGGATTTCTTGATGTCCCTAAATAACTCTTACATATACAAAAATACTTATATATTTTAGATCGGTGAATTAATAAGAACTAAGACTCCCTGAAATGAATCTGCAAGTCCTGTCAAAAAATTGGTACTTGTTAATCAAATTAGCTACCACTCGAACGATAGATGATATAATACAGGGTCGCAAAAGCGGTGAGATCCCGAATCACAGTCATAATACCCGACCAATTTAACTTCTTCTTCGGTATGTACACCACATCGCCCGGCACAACAATTGGAATATTTATATACGTCTTTGAATGCATTAATTCATCAATATCTATTTTAACATCCCGGGCATCCTGGCCGGTGAGCGAAATAATTTTCACCTTTTTCAAATTGGCATCTTCGGTTGGTCCGCCCGCCATGAAAATCACATCCAGAATTGTCGTCTGAAAAAGCACATCGTAACTGCCGGGATTTTCCACACATCCTAACACCTTGACATTTGTGGCCAGTGGATTGCCAGGAATTACAATTGTATCCCCTTCTTTGAGCAAAGGCAAGGCGGATGGATCGCCATTCTTGTAAAAATTTTCCATGTTGATGATGATATTTTCCTTGCTGCCGCTGTTATCCCTGATTAGTTTCACCTTTGATAATTGTGCTCCAGGAGTTAACCCTCCCGCGGCTCCGATCGCGCCCTGCAAAGTGGCAGTGTTTGCTATCGTGTACAACCCGGGCATTACAACCTGGCCCAGAACTGTCACTCGTATCGGGTAGCTCTCACCAAAACGAACCAGGACAAGCGGGGATGTCTCCAAAAATCGTGATAATTGCGTGATCAGCAATTCCTGGAATCTGTTCAAAGTGATGCCATCAACTGGAAGGTCCTGGAGCGTTGGATATTCCACTGTGCCATTGGAGCGAACTACCACACTCTGGCTCAAAGCGACATTATCAGCGACTATAATTTCGATGACATCGCCAGGTTTTATTCTGCGCTCCTGACCATACAGGGTAACTCCCGACACCAGAAGTATCAAGAACAAAATTCCTTTTTTGATTCTCAAATTTTACCTCAATATGAAATGGCAATAATTAACATTGCAGGATTTTCTTACTCATTATTCTTGAAAGGTATTCCACAACTCAATATCACTGCCACGATTCTTCAGATTACCGTTTCAAAAACAAACGCATCTCACTCGTGATAGAATTAGATTTACCGAAAATTTTGGGATGAGATCGATTTTATATTTATTTGTTGTAGTGTTGTTTGCAGTTCGAAAATGATGACCCATCATTTTCTATCTCACAGGGAAAAACTTATTTAATCGATCAGAAGTAGACCGGGAACTGAATTGAGTCTTTTGTTTCTAGTCAGTAAAGAAGAATGCACAACTGAATCCACAATCACATTATTTGATATTTTTTACGCAAATATTTAGATCAATATATTATTCTTTCTTGTGAATGTCAAGCGATTTTTTCATTTTTTTTATATTGCGAATAATATATGACTGTCTATTCATTTTACAATGTGGCCGAAGGAGTTCAGAGAAACAGCTTTAACCCATTAATATTTATAATCGATTTTTTCCAGATATCTTTGAAAGAAATTCTGTGATCGCATCAGCCGCATTCCCTTTTCGATTGACTTGCTTGCAATTCATCATTCAGGCAATTTCATAATATCATTTCGCACTTTTTTCATTTCCAAAAATAATAAATAGATATAATGCCTCTTTGCAAAATATTTTTTTGCTCTCAGGTTGTATTTTCAGAATATTCTGAAACTATCTTACAATGATTCATCAATACTTCATTTCCATATCATAATAATTGAATCAAATTACGGATAGGTTAAATCATGATTAAGATTCAATAACATAATTGTAATTACTTTGCTCAGGAGATGAGATCGCCGCTGTTTCAGGATGGAGGAATGCAAATTTCTTCCACCTTCATAGAATAAATTCAACACCCTTATCTTTCCAATAACGCTGGCACAAGAAGGACAGATATCCCCGAAGTTGAATTTTGATGAATGCGAATCTCGACTGCTGTATGAAAAAGGTTGATTATTATTCAAATAATTATTATAATGGCACATCAATTTCAATGAGGAACTGTAGCAGGCAGTTACTACTGTCGACCAGAAAATAAATGGGGCGTGTAAATCTCAGATATTCATCGAAATCACTGGGCGCGTTTTTATCATGAATCATCATAGCAAGATGCCGGGTATTGAAATGTATTATCTTACCAGGCTGTGAGACGAAACTTATTATCACAAAATTGGAGCATCCCATGCAGGAAAAAAATAAAATAGTGAAAGAAGGAATTACGTTTGATGATGTACTGCTCATTCCGGCGAAATCACAAGTCCTTCCTAAAATGGCGGAGACACAGACTCGACTCACGAAAAATATCTGGCTCAACATACCGCTCGTCAGCGCCGCCATGGATACCGTGACAGAATCAGAACTGGCCATTGCCATCGCGCGCGAGGGGGGCATCGGTATCATTCACAAGAACCTGCCCATCGAAAAGCAGGCGGATGAAGTGGACCGCGTGAAACGATCCGAGAGTGGAATGATACTCAAACCAATTTACATGGCGCCCGACGCCAACATCGGAGAGGCAATCAGCGTCATGGAAAAGTATCATATCTCGGGAATCCCGGTTGTTGAAAATGATAAATTAGTGGGCATACTCACCAACCGCGACCTGCGATTCGAAACGAATTTGAAACTGAAAATCAAAGAAGTGATGACCAAAGAGAATCTGGTCACAGCGCCCATCGGCACAACGCTCGAATTGGCTGAGAAGATTTTACAGAAGCATAAAATAGAAAAATTGCTCGTCGTTGATGATCAAAATCGCTTGAAGGGATTGATCACTGTCAAAGACATACAGAAGAAGAAGAATTATCCCAATGCCTCTAAAGATATCCACGGTCGGTTGCGCGTTGGAGCTGCGATTGGCGTCGGGCCGGACAGAGATGATCGCGCTGCCGCGCTCATGGAAGCCGGGGTTGATGTGCTCGTTGTGGATACCGCTCACGGGCATCACGAAGCTGTTGCCAAAGCGGTGATCAATTTGAAAAAGAAATACCCGGATATGGAAGTTATTGCCGGCAATATTGCCACAGCCGAAGCAGCCGAAGATTTGATCAAAGCCGGCGTCGATGCAATAAAAGTCGGCATTGGGCCCAGCGGCATCTGCACCACCCGCGTCGTTACAGGTGTCGGCGTTCCTCAGATAACGGCGATCATGGATTGCGCTGCAGTTTGTTCGAAATATAACATTCCGCTGATTGCAGATGGGGGCATCAAACAAATCGGCGACATAGCCAAAGCCATCGCTGCCGGCGCTGACTCGGTTATGATTGGCAATTTATTTGCCGGAACCCAGGAGAGTCCCGGGGAAACGATTTTCCTCGATGGCCGAAGCTACAAAGTGTACCGTGGTATGGGCTCTATCGCCGCGATGAAGCAAGGTAGCAGCGATCGCTATTTCCAGGATTCCGATGAGACGAAGAAACTCGTTCCGGAAGGCATCGAAGGCCGAGTGCCCTACCGCGGCTCATTGAGCGAAACGATCTATCAGATGGTTGGCGGATTGAAAGCAGCTATGGGGTATTGCGGCGTGAAAACCATCCCCGAACTCCAGGAGAAATCTCAATTCATCAAAGTATCCCAGGCGACAGTTCGAGAAAATCATCCGCACAGTGTGATCATTACAAAAGAGGCGCCTAATTATAAACTGATGACCAATTAACGCGTTGCTGTTTCCGCCACATGAATGGGCAACCGTGAAGAATTACCCGGGACATACTGACAGGTGGAATTGCTGCCAGTGAAATCCGAGTCCCGGGATTGCGCAGATCCTTGAACAAAATCACCTTTGCTGCGATTCATACATTTCCTTTGATTCGTCGTTCGCCGCTTTCGACGCTCGAATGGGTCGACTGCTGATTCCAGGAGAGCGTCTTTTTGAAACGCGCGACCGCTGCTGTTCCAAAGTCACCATTTAATGCGCAGTTCATGAAAAGCGCTATGGGCAACGCCCTCTGACACGTTCCCCGCCTTCCCCCCTATTTCTCATTCCACCCGAAATACCTCAAGAGGCATTCAATTCAGGGATGTATTGTTATTTTTATTTCATTGGACAATGAGGAAGAAAATAATTACATTGGCGTTGCAGAAATCAATCGTGGCTCCGCAGTCAATCTGCTCATTAGAAAAAATTAGCGCAGTCCCTTCATTCTGACGCGGATTTGTTTTATCACAAAATTGAGGATACCAGCGTTCCAATTGAACGAAGATAACTTGATGAAATTCAACCGATAGCAACCTGAAATTGGATTCTCTCAAACATGTCAGCCCTAAAACGAATTGCAACGACTGCCGCAGCTATTCCCGATGCGATCGCTGTGACACAGCACATGGGAATGGGCAAACGCATCGATGTCACCTATCGCCAGCTCGAAGCCTTTTCGGACAATCTCGCTGAAGTTCTGCGCAACCTGGGTCTCAGGCAGGGGCAGTTCGTCGGTATTTTCATGCAGCGGAGTCCTGAGCACGTCACTGCCATGCTCGCTATTCTGAAAAACAGCGCGGCCTTCTACAGTTTAAATCCCAAACTCAGCCTTCATCAAATTCAATTCAGCGTCGAACTATGCCAGTCATCGATTTTGCTGGTGGACAATCCCGGATTGATACGGCTGTCGCAATTGCAGCCCGGCCAACTTTCGCGCACGCGAATCCTGCATTACGACGCTCAGCCCCGGTCCCCGGTTCATATCACCTGTCTGGAAAAATTGCGGACATTCACTGCCATCGAGTCCATCGCGCCGGACTCCGATGACCGGGCCGGTTTTCGCTCCACCTCTCCTTTCCTGAAACAGGATGTGCTGGCGCTGCTGTTCACTTCCGGCTCCACCGGCGTGCCCAAAGGCGTCATGATTTCCCATCAGGATCTTTTGAACCGGGTGACCACCGAATGCGAGGATTTTCAACTGACGCAAGGCGACCGGCTACTGAGTCTTTTGCCCTTCTCCTTCGATGTGGGGCTGAATCAATTGTACGCCAGCCTGTTTTCCGGCGCACAGCTCGTCATTATCAATTCGTGGCTGGCGCAGGACATCTGCCGTGCCATCGCGACCTATCGCATTACCGGAATTTCCGGCGTGCCGAGCATCTGGTCCGAGCTACTGGCGTATGATCCGAACGAGGTGAAGTCCTGCCTGTCGCAGGTGCGATATTTCACCATCTCAGGCGGCGGCATGGCCGAAAACCAGCTTCGCAGGCTGCGCGACCTCGCCCCGAATGTCAATATCTTCAAGACGTACGGACAAACAGAAGCCTTCCGCAGCGGTATTTTGAAACCCAATGATTTCGATAGAAAAATCAACTCAGTGGGGCGCGCTGTCGCCGGCACTGAAATTTTCATTGTGGATGAACAGGGCAATCGCTGCCGGCCCAATGAACCGGGCGAAATAATCCATCGCGGCGATGGAATGATGGCCGGCTACCTGGGCGACGCGGCCGCGACGCAGGCCAAGCTGAGAAAAAATCCGATGCAGGAACCACCGGTTCTTTTCGACCAGAGCGTTATTTTCACCGGCGATATGGGGACGATAGATGAAGAGGGTTTTATTTATGTTTTGGGTCGAAGAGACAAAATGCTCAAGGTAAAAGGCAATCGCGTTTATCCCAAAGAAATTCTTGACGTCATTTTGAACCATCCCGAAGTGAAAGATGCGGCTGTTTTCGGGGTCAGCAGGCAAGAAAGCGAAACCGAACTGATAGCAGAAATTCAATGGCAGGGAGCAATGCCCATGGATCGCGCCAAATTCAGCCATTATCTCTCGACAAAACTGCCCTCGTACATGTTACCCACACGCATCGAGTTCGTCGATTCGTTTCCGCGCACTCCGTCGGGAAAAATTCAATTCGCAGCGCTTGAGGAAAAGTACTCATGACCAGACAGGATTTTTACAGCATCATCAACCGGGCCAATCTGCTCCGCATCCTTCGGCAGTATCCGACGCCCGGCTATTTCTATTTTCCGTCGCTCATTCGCGCCCGGGTGCATGAATTTCTCGCACGGTTCGGTGCACTGTTTTCCCCGCATTACGCTGTGAAGGCCAATCCGCATCCGGCGATTTTGAGGCTGATGGCGGAACTCGGCGTTGGTGCCGACGTCGCTTCTGCCGGCGAACTGGCAGCGGCGCTGGAAAATGGGATTCCGGCGGTGAACATCGAATTCAGCGGGCCGGGAAAAACCGACGATGAGCTTGAGTACGCCATTCAGAATAACGTCGGTTCACTCAACATCGAAAACTTCGTCGAACTGGAGAAAATTACTCAGATCGCGCGGCAGCATCATTGTCTGCCCAATGTTGGCGTTCGGGTGAATCCGGATCAGAGTCAGGTGAAGTCAGGATTGAAGATGGCCGGGGAGACGCAATTCGGTCTCGATGAAATAGAGGCGCTCCGCTGTCTCGACAGGATAAAACAGAATCAGGGCCGAATCCATTTCACCGGAATCCACGTCCACAGCGGATCCCAGGTGCTGGATGAGTCATCGCTCGCCGTCAACGTTGAGACCATTATCCAACTGGCGCAACGTCTTGAAATGGCATCAGGGCTCCTTATGGAAAAGATCAATTTCGGCGGCGGCTGGGGCATCCCCTATTTTCCTGGTCAAAACAGATTGAACCTGGACAGGTTGGGCCAGGCGCTTCATCAGTTATTTCATCGCAGGGAGTACCACTCGCTGCTGAATCGCTGCCGGCGCATTGTGGAACCCGGCCGATTCTTAGTCGCCGAGAGCGGGATTTACGTCACGAAAGTCCTGTACCGAAAACAGGTTCGGTCGAAGCAATTTGCCATTGTCGATGGAGGCATGCATCAGAATTACCTGCTTGCCGGCGGGATGGGGCAAATCATTCGGAGAAATTTTGAACTGGATATTCTGGCCCATTCGGATCGGTCGCCGGTTGCCACATACATGCTGGACATCGCCGGCTGCCTCTGCACGCCGCAGGACATTCTGGCCATGAATGTGGAATGTTCGCAGCCGGTGGAACCCGGCGATTTCGTCGTGTTCTTCAATTGCGGGGCCTACGGCTCAACGGCCAGCCCGCTCAACTTCCTCAGCCATCCGCGTCCCGGAGAATTTTTTATCGACTGAAATCTGATTTTCCACTGCGAAGCGCGTGGATGGCCCCAACCATTCCATCAACTGGCTGGCCAATACCTGATTGCCTTTTGCCAGCAGATGGACTTCATCAAAAAACAGGGACTCGCTGCCGCGGATCCGCTGAAAGATCGCCAGACCATCGATATAACGCAATCCTAACGAATCGGCCATGTGAACCACCTGTTGATACGCATGGCTTCCCGACTTCAACTCACTGCGTTTGGGCATTACTAAAAAAACCAACCTGACATTCCGCGCCTCAGCCTCCGATTCCATTTGGTTCAAAATTTTCGCTGCCAGTTTTTCATTGGTAACAGACGCCCAAGATGGTCTTCCGAGATGATAATCAATTTGCTGCTTCACATAAGCGATATTGGCCTGGATGAGTGAAAACAGCGATAGAAAAGGCAGGGTTTCCTTCCGCTGAAAATGCTTAAAAACAAAATAATGGCCATCGTTCTTTTCAATAAATTCCAGAAGCGACGGATTGTTGGGAATATTCTGGAGCAGGTTGCATACCTCAGGCCTCAGGCAGGTGAGTTGCCCGTCCTGCAAAAAGAATCGCGGTTTCAACAGCGGCGCGCCAACATTCCTGTCCGTCAGCGGCAGGTACACGCAATTCAACGCCTGACCGATGTCCGAGCCGATGGCCACGACCACCACATCAGGCGTGAATTGACTCAAACATTTCGGCAGCGCCAGAAAGACCTGGTCCAGGCCATAGAGGTTTGTGGCGAAATTCAGGGTTTCCAGGTCGCCATGTTCCAGATAGGCGCTGACGGTTTCATCATTCGCTAAATTATTATATCCGCCAATCCGCGAATCGCCCATGAAAACAATGCGCATGGGCTTTCGGGCATCGGACACAATTCCCCCATGCGAGCGGGAGCCGTAATGATCGTACTGTATTTTATTCATCACTGCATTCGGTTTATTCCGCCAGCCCAGGTCCGGACTTGGTATGATATTGAATTGGCTGCTCAAAAACAATTCGGTCTTTTTCATCGCTTCCCAGGGGAGGTACATACGAAAATACCATCGCTGCGGAATGATTGCCGGTAGGATGTGCGCCAGTGCAATTTCAATCAGACAAAATGCGCCCAGCACCAGAAGAAACCGCTTCACGGATGCTATGTAGCGAAGTAAGTTTGCCAAGTTTTTTCCTGTGGAATCATCAAAGTCGTTCCGAAATCGGTTCCCCCCGTGTGACTGAAATGACGCCACGAACGATGCGCCAGACAGAATTCTTTGGCTCGTTCGCTGCGCATGCTCCCAATGAAATCAATGATGCACCGCGCTATTCAGCCATCACCCCAGTTGAAGATCACTGAGCAGCGCCAAAAATCGATCCGGCGTCTTTCGGCATCCGTGGATCATGCACTCAAAATTGAAAGTAGATAAATGTATCCGACTGCGCCCGCATGACAACCAGCAAATAGAACGTCAGGTAGAAAAACCCGTATCGCAGAACCGGATGAACGTGCAACAGTTGGGTAATATCATCCTTCTTAAAAAGGTAAAACTCGACTACCAGCAACGGCGAAATGAACAACAGCATTTTGAAGAATAATTCCAGCGCATCTGCGCTCAATGAAAAATTGGCGAACAGAAGATAGACCCAGGTTGAAATTTGTTGAACCGATTCGGCCCGGAAGAACAGCAATCCAACGGCTGCTACGTTGAACGTCGTAATCACGGACAACACATGCAATGGCGCCGCAAGGTACGCCGGTTTCTTTTTCCTGAACCGTCGCGTCTCCCTGACAAAGATGGAATAAAGTATCATCACCATGCCGTTATACCCGCCCCAGAGCACATAATTCCACGAAGCGCCGTGCCACAATCCGATGATGAGGAACGTGGTCATGACCACGACATTCACATTCAAAAAGCGCTTTCCTATTTTCATGGTGGCCAGCGGGTAATAGATGTAGTCGCGGATCCAGGTTGTCAAACTGATGTGCCAGCGACTCCAGGTCTCCTGGATATTCTTCGCATAAAACGGAGATCGGAAATTGACCATGAGTTCAAAGCCCATGAGCTTGCCGATTCCCCGGGCCATGTCCGAGTACGCAGAAAAGTCGCAATAGAGCTGGAACAGGAACATGTAGGTCGTTGCTAAAATCATCCCACCGTCCTGGCTCAAATCGCCGGCGGTCTGGGAACTGTTGTAGAATCCTAAAATCGCGCCCAGATTATCCGCGATGAACACTTTTTTGAACAGCCCCCAGTAGATGAGCGTAAAGCCCTGGGTCAATTTTTCATGGGTCAGGGTACGAGGCTGAGCGATTTGCAGGAGAAGATTTTTCGCTCGTTCGATTGGGCCGGCCACCAGTTGCGGGAAAAAGATGACATAGAGGGCATAGTCCCGGAAATTATGCGTCGGCTGCACCTGCTTCCGATAGACATCAATGGTGTAGCTCATGGTTTTGAATGTGTAGAACGAAATGCCGACCGGCAAAAGAATGTGGAGCGCTGGCGGGGATAAATTAAGCCCAATCAACGAGCAGAACGAGATGCAGCTATCGACAAAGAAATTGAAATATTTGAAAAAGCTGAGGACGGAAAGATTGAATACAATGCTCAGAGCCAGATACCTTTTTCGAATGATTTTCGATTGATGCTGCTCAATGCGCATGGCGCAAAAATAGTCGACCAGGATTGAGAGAAAAATTAATCCTAAAAAACGCCAATCCCAGAAGCTGTAAAACAGGCAACTGGCTACCAGCAGCATTCTGTTCTGGGATTTATGCTTCAACACCAGATAGAGCGCATAAACGACGAAGAAGAAAATGGCAAATATAAACGAATTGAAATTCATATCTCAGATCAGCGTGAAAAGTGATGTATCGATTGAGCGACGGGCATTTCATCGCCCGGCAACATGAATCCTGCTCGTGGAATGGGACGGACATCCGCTGCATCAATTCTGCGCTATTTTTGTCGTGACTAAATGTCCAATTGCTTCCACGGTATCAAAATTATCAATGGTGATTTCCTGTGGCTGTATATCTATATCAAATTTACGAATCAACTCCTGGATGACGCTCACCATGCTGAGTGAGTCGATGAGACCGCTGTTGATGAGGGAAAAACGGGCGTCGAATTCGCCATCCCAGCCAGTGGTCTGCCGGACCAAATCCCGCACGATTTTCTCCACCTCAGCCATGATGGTATCATTGCCGGAAGTGTTTTCCAATGAGAGATGCAGTCCGGGGATGAAGGAATCGTACGTCTGGAAGTCCACTGCGCCATGCGTTTGTTGATGTAATGCCCCGGGTTTCGCCTCATAATTGCCAATGTACTGATAGGTTTCGCCCCCAAATCCGAGCTTGAATTGGGTGATTCCCGGCAAATTGACCTCGTCTATTCCACCCAGGTCGAACCAACGGAATCCCAGCTTCTGGCAGAGTAACACCGATTGCCAGATGAGAAAATTGTGGGCGTGGTATTGCGGCGCCAGGGGACCATTCCAGGCGACCAGTCCGACCACGGAATCCGCGTACGGGAATAGAACCATTGCGCCAATCCGTTCCCCATTTTTTTGCGCGAAAATCAGCTTCATATCCGCATCGCCCAGACGCCACAACGCGTGAATCAGGTCCGGGGATGGCCACGTGATTCCCTTTTCGGATGAGGTCTGCCGGTACCTGTCCAAAAAGTACCTGAGATCGCTCTCGTTCATGCCCATTTCCAGCGTGAGTTCCATCTCTTCGGCCTTGCGGAGGGAATAGCGCCACTTACGCTTCATCTGTTCGCGAAGGCGCTGCGGCTGATTCCTCAGATCGATCCGCACCGATGCCCAGAGCACCTCTCGGGAGGGCGCCAATCGGGTCGACGCATACCAATTTTCCGGCAGGTCATCAGGCAATACACACGGAGTCACGTGGAGACTCATACCGCGCTGTTCTACCCAGTATGTCCAGAGCGCATCAATGGCCATTTTTGTATGCTCATCCAGCACCTTTTTCTCGCTTGTAAAAAACAATGGGCCGTGCTGGATTCTGGCAATCGTCCCGATTGTGGGGACATTTTTTACAAGCGTCTGCGCCAGTGCAATCGGAGCATTGTCCAGGAGGACGACCTGACGGCTGGGCTCCCATTGAATGCTTTGATGAATGGCCAGACCATATTGCCATGTCTGCATAAAATCGACTCGACTGCATTGACGGAAAAGTTCTGTCCAGCGCTGCTGGTCGGAGACCGGTTCCAAGTGAATATTTTTTCCCATACCTTTTCTCCTCACCTTATGTGGCATTCCCTTTGCAAAGGAGATAATCATATCAATGTTGAAACGCGCTTTGGCACTATTATTTCAAAATTATATCGTCTTTCCGGCGAAAGACCTTAACCAGATTGCTGATACCTGAACGCGAACAGTGAGTATTCGCCCTGTTGGCAGGCGAACCGTCGTCTGCAGCAATTATTTTTTCCGATTTTGGTAGCCATTAAATGGCATGGCATTGACAAAATCGAAATTTGTTTCAGGATAAGGTTTGCTCAGGGAAATACAACCGCAGGAAAACGTAGATGCCACTGCTTTAAAATCGATAGGTTATAAAGACAAAAACTACCACGTCGGGTCATCGGCCAGGTCAGATTAAATAACAAGACTGACACAGCGTTGAACCACATGCATGACATGTAATTGGGATGGGTCTACCATTTCAAATTTGAATTTAGCCCGGACTGCAACAATGAGGTCGATGGGAGGGAAAAAAAGAGACCGAAGTCTCACAATTGAACCGGGATTAGGGGGAGTTACCGGATCCAATGAGCTACTTCGGTCTCAAGTCTGGTTAACAAATACGTTTTAATTCAGCGAATTCGCGTGTTTGGCCAATCGCGATTTTTGATTGGCTGCTTTGTTCTTGTGAATGATACGCTTCGCTGCTAATTTATCCAGCAATGAATTCGTTTTTTTCAACTCAACTTGAATCGTTTCTTTATCAGAAATATTCAGCACTTTTTTTATCGAGGTTTTCAGCAATGATTTGTAGCTTACATTTCTTCGATTCTGTTTCAAGTTCGTTTCAATTCGTTTAATCGCCGATTTATGATGCGCCATAACTTCCTTTCCATATTTAATCGTAATATATTCTCAAACTTGGCCAAATATACTAAAAAAAAAATCAAATGTCAATATAAATTTTTGACAAAAAACAAAGCGGAATAACATGCTATATTTTAAATGGGTTAAACAATTCTGTCAATCTAATTTCCGGACGAAAAGTACCGCTGAGGGAGGCACATCAAATCGACTTCGCCTGTACTTCAAAGCATAATTTCTTAATCCGTTCATCAGGATGAACCGGTCTTGCCTTCCCTGGATAAAAGAAAATAGAAAAAACTCATGGCATTTTTCAAAAAAAAATATATAATTCTTAACATTATTCATCAATGTCATATCGCCCTGATTCGATAACGACGAGTTTGCTTCTCCCAAATATTAAAGATTGTTTACTAAAACGTCGATAAAAACATTAGTATAGAATTCCACCCCCCTGGAAAAAATTAATAAGTCATGAGGTGAATCAATGAGTTATTTATTAGATAAAGCCACACTCCGACGAATGAACATTGCGCTATTTTCCCTTCTCCTTCTGCTATCCTGTTCATTTGATCCACCTGCCGCGCCCTCGTGGGAGACGAATATTACACTGCCTCTCATCAATAAGACGTTTCACATGGATGAAATCGTCAGTGACGAGAAACACCTGATGTCCGATTCAACCGGGCAAGTGTATTTTGATTTCTCGCGGGATATCGAGCGTTACACTGTGGGTGATAAATTGCATATCGATGGTTTCGATGAAAACTTCGAGGCCAATGTAGGTTCATTTCAAATCGAAGCGCTGGAATCATCAACCCTATCCTATCCCTTTACAACAATCTTCAGCGACGCCGAAGCCATGCACGGAGTCACGGCTGTTATTCCGGAGTTTTTAATTCCCGATGTGACATCGACTTTTCCAACATTCGAGGAATTTTCGTGGATAGTGATCGATTCAGGAACGGTGTTCCTCAACCTCACCAATGGTCTCCCAGTGTGGTTGGGTTCCGATTTCGTCCTCAGGCTGATCGACGTCCCATCCGATACACTCATCGGCGAAACTTCTTTTTATCGGGAAATCGCACCCGGCGAAGTCGCCAACACGACCGTTGATGTCAGCGGGAAGCGTTTTTCAAATCAGCTCAAGTTGCTATTGGCTGGCTCATCGTCGGGCAGCAAAGGCGCATCCGTCATGATTGACGCCTACAGTTCCATCGAAATAACGGCGAGCTTTTCCACGTTCGCCGTGAGGGAAGCCGTGGCAAAAATCCCTTCAATTCGCACCACCAGCCAGGAGACCATTGCAATCGATGACTCCGTCAGCATTGAGACGGCCATCATTCAATCCGGTCAATTGAATTTCGCAATCGATAACTTGCTGTCTATCCCCGGGAAACTTATCTATCAATTATCCGACTTCTACAGGAATGGCCAGCCATACACCGATTCTCTGTACCTTTCAGACGAAAGCCATTCTCAATTCTCCATCCCGTTGCAGGGACTTGTCCTCCGGCCAGAACGCGCGGAGGTTGGGGAACAGAAAATCAGGGTTGAATGGACCTTTGTCACCGAATCTTCAAACACCTTAGTGCATGTTCGTAACTCCGACCAGTTTCTGGCCCAACTTTCGAGCAGCGACATTCTTTTCTCGGAGATCACCGGCATATTGAACGACATTACCATCGAGTTCGAGCCTTTTTCAGAAGACCTGAATTTTTCAGATGAACTGGATAGCGTGAAATTGGTCAACGCCATTATCCGCCTGGAAATTGACAACACGATCAACTTTCCGGCGCACAGCGATATTACCATTCAGGGAATAAACGACGCCGGCCGAACGGTCAATTTGCAGGTGCAGGAGAGTATTCTGCCAGCGCCTGAAGGAGGCAGCCGAACCACCACGATCGTCCTTGACAAAAGCAACAGTAACGTCATCGAGTTCATGAACGCATTGCCAAAGCAAATTCTGGTATCCGGTTCGGTACAATTGGGAGACAACAGCAGTCCCGGCTCTGTGGAGCAGTCCGATTACATCGAGGGCAGCATCAATATCACGGCGCCGCTGTCGTTATCCTTTCCCACTCAGACAGCTACGTCCGATATCGATACGCTGGATATTGAAGAAGATAGCCAGGAAACCATTCACGACCGACTGATGTCCGGCCAGGTGGTCGCGCGAATCACCAATAAAATGCCCTTCGGCGCTATCATTGTAGCGAAACTGAGTACGCAGGATTCCACAGTCTATTCCAAACCGGAGCTGATCATTGGACCGCTGGATATTAAACCAGCGCCAGTGGATGCGGCCGGCTACACATCAAATGCTTCGCTGAATGAATTGACGCTGAGCCTGACAAAAGAAGATTTGCAGATATTTGAGAACGACAGGGTTTTCACGGGCATTGAAGCAATTTTCCCCGGGTCGGATGGCACTGCTGTTCACGTCATGACCTCGGATTACATCACCATACAGTTGTATTCCGTCCTCAAAATCAACGTCGGCGGAGAAGATACGAAGTAGTATTGACATCCAAATTCAGGAAATCGACACATGAAAAATAGAATAGCTTTCATTATTATAGTGGTTGTTTTCACGCTCGTACCATGCGGCTCCGGCCTCATGGCCATCTCCCACCTGTCCAATCCGCGCAGCGTTGGCATGGCTGGCGCCTATATTGGCATGGCGCGGGGATTTGAATCTCCTCTCTGGAATCCGGCAAATCTGGTATTGACTAAAAAGAATCGCTACTCTGTCAACGTATTTCACATGGGGGTTGGCGTGCTGAATAACAGCTTCAGCAAAAGTCAGTATGATCTGTACAACGGCGCTCAGCTCACACCGGGTGACATCGACGATATCCTCCATAGCATTCCCGCGGATGGATTGAGACTGGGCATCAACACGGAATCGCAGGTGCTGAGCTTCGCGTCCGGGCATATGGCATTTTCCATCGAGGGGCTATTTTGCACCGATCTGCAACTCGATAAAAATTTTGTCGAAATTCTTTTCCGCGGAAATGAGATGGACAAAATGTACACGTTCGGCAACTCAGACGGACAGGGATTCGCAGTGCTCAGTTATAATTTGAGCGGCGCTCTGCCCCTGCATATTTCCCGCGTGAAAAAATTCGCCGTGGGCGCAACCATCAAGTATTTGCAGGGGTTCGGTTTCATGAATGTGAAGGACGCCAAAGGGTACATGACGACAACCATCGATGGCATGGAAGCGAATGGCCTGATTACAACAGAATATGCCGGCAGCGGCAAAGGTATTGGCTTTGACATTGGTGTGGCTTCGGAAATCAATCACACATGGACAGCGAGTCTGGCGTTCAAAAACATCATCAGCAATATTCAATGGCACCAGGATGCGACCGAGAACTTCTACTCATTCAACATGGATCCGGTGACGCTCGAAATTGTGGAAGACACAGACACTGATTCCATTTTCAAGACAGTCGAAGCTGAATCGCTAAAAAGCACCACATCATCGACCCTGCCCGCTGAAATGCGATTGGGAGTTGTCTACCACTATAAAAACCTCGCTGTCGCAGCAGATTATATTCAGGGCTTGAATAACCGGCCAGGGACTTCGCTCGTGCCGCAGATGGCCCTGGGGTTGCTGTACACGCCCCTCTCGTGGCTGCCGTTGCGAACCGGTTTTGCAGTGGGCGGTAAAGAAGGCTTCATCAGCGCATGTGGGTTTGGACTGAAACTCGGCGCATTCGCCCTGGACTTCGGAGTGAGCAACAACGGCGGGTTCTTTCTGAGCAACCAGCATGGATTGAACCTGGCCCTGGGCATTGGATTTTGGTTTTGACGAAGCGTTCTCCTGTACTCCTTGTTGCTGTGGATAAAGGCCCGGGCGTTGTTGCCGGGCTTTTTTTATTCCAACGAAAAATAAGCGCTCAGCTAAAGAAATAACGCTGTGCTATTGACAAGCGCTGAAATCACCTGAAGGATGAAAAAGTGTACCAGGCTTACCGGATTAATTTTTTTAGAACTGATGACTGACAGCTAATCGCTTAATTCATGTCGAACCAAACTCAATTCCTGCTGACAGCAATCCTCCCGATTTCAGCGCGCAGGCCGAATGGAAATCCAATGGCCCCGAACTCAAAAAATTGTCTTGACATTCTCTTTTCTTTTATATATTTTACGTCAAGGTTTGAATGGGACTTAGACGACTATCACGGCATTCAGATGATTGATTCATTGAAAGCCCATCACGCCGGACAATTTAAGCACTCTTATGGAGGTATCTTCAGGGAAATTTTGATACAAGAAAAATTCAATTTGATGAATTGGACAAAATGAACCGGCGCCATATTTTTCAATTTCACGCTTCGACACAGATCAAGCAATGCGCTCGCCGGGATATGTTTCATTGAAGCGAAGTCCCGATCATCGAATTGAACATCACGATTCAAATGAGCTGATTTACTCAGTCGGCCTGTCCCGATGCGATGGCGATCTTTGCCTGAAAGCGCCTCGATCGACGCGGGCTGCATTGTGTTCCAAAAAACGTCCCTCCGCATGCCTCCCTGCATATCTCCATATCACGGCACTGAATCGATTTGATTTCCTTTGAATTTCCAGCCAGGATTCATGCGATGAAGCAAATTCAGGTACTGACACGGGGAAGGTGGGTCATCGTCGGATTAATTCTCATTAATTCGATTTGGGCACCGCTTTATGCTACTTCGCAAAGGGCCGTAGCGCGCGCGAAACCCCATCCTTATCCCAATCACGAGCTGATCATTCAATTCAAAAAACCGCTTCCCGCCGATGTTTCTCAGCCATCCGGGCTAGCCAGGCTGGACTCGCTGAATTCAATTTTCGGTGCGACGTCCATCGCGCCGTTGCTGGATCCGACGGCAAATTCCATGAAAAAAATTCCGACTGCCATTCGAAACATATTCTTATTTTCCTTCGACACCACAGCCAATATTCCGGAATTACAAAAAGCCTATCGCGCGCTCGATATTGTGGCATGGGTCGAGCCCAATTATTTCTACACCTCTGACACAACAAAATCGAAAAATGCTTCGCCGCCGGACCAGTGCGATCTGATCGATGCCAGAATGCCCGCAAAGCAGTCGCGGACAATTGTCATCGGCATCGTGGATGCAGAGGTCGACTGGAAAAACCCGGATCTGACTGGTAAACTCTGGACCAACACCAGGGAAAAACAGGATGGCAAAGACAATGATTTTAATGGCTACCCGGATGATATCCACGGCTGGAATTTTGTCACAGCGGACACCGCTGATTACCGCGCAGGGACGGCAATCCGGCGCCAATCCGGCGTGGTTGAGACAATAGTACGGGCAACCTCGCCGGCGCAGAGCGCCTATTCGTTGAATTACCGGCTCATGGTTCTGCCAGCAGGCTATTTCACGAAGCGCGGCGATATTCGCTTTTCTGCCTTCGATGCATCGCGGGCGATTTTCTACGCGGCTGAAAAAGGCGTCGACATTTTAGTCCTTCCCTGGTTCGGCGAGCATCTCAGTAAAACGCTTCATTCGGCTATTGCGCATGCACGCTCAAAAGGCTGCAACATTATGTGCGCTGCCGGCGACCGAAACTCGAATCGGCCGTATTATCCGGCCGCGTTCGACAGCGTCTGGGCAGTCACGGCGGTCGATGAAGCCGATCGTTTGCTGCCCAATGCCTCCTTCGGACAATGGGTTGATGTGGCAGCCCCGGGCTTCATCCCGGCGTTTTCAGCGGCTGACCGGCAAAGCGATAAACACCCGGCAGGAACATCGATCGCCGCCGCGTATGTCGCTGCTCTCGCCGCCCGGCTTCTGTGCTGCGATGCCATTGGCGCTGGCGATAGTCTCATGCACCGAATTTTATGGAGTTGTGAAAATATCTATGAAAAGAATCCGGACCACGAAGGCGAACTGGGCGCTGGCCGTATCAATTTTAAACGCGCCTCTGACTTTGCCTATCGGCCAAATTTTATCGTGCAACGGACAGATTGCGAGAAAGATGTCAATGCCCAATTGCCGGGCCCGGCGGAAAAATATGCGTTGACCATCTTTATGAAGAATCTTTCGTCTGCCGCAGAGGTCGTGAAAATCACGCTCCTGCCAGGCAATCCCGGCGTAACAGTGGTGAATCCCGAAATTCACGTCGCGAGACTGGATTTCAATCAGGAATTCAATAACCAATCGCAGCCATTTTTAATTCTCACCAGCCAGGCCGCCGGGCCAGAACACCCGATTCGATTGAAATTGATTGCCGAGGCCGCGGATCATTATCAATTCACCAAAGAAATTTCGATACAGCCTGACGAACTGCCGATACAATTGACCTGTCGATCCACAATGCCAGTGCAATTGAACTGGTCGCCGGTTCGACGCGCTCTACGGTACCGGATATTTCGAAAGGCCGGTCACGAAACGATTTTTCAAATACTGGCCGAGTCGCCGGCCGGCGACAGCCTTTTCATCGATGCGACGGCCCGGCCCGGCGCGGACTATGATTATTCCGTCACCGGCATTGACGGCAGCGGCGCTGAAATTGCCCGTTCAGAATCCATCCCCGTGACTGTGCCTCCTGTCCCCTATTTCCTGTTTCACCCGCAGCAGGACACCGTTGCGATGAACGCCGATTCCCTCCTGTTTTCATGCAGCATTCTGAATTCGCTCCAGAGCGACTTTTCTTATTTCTGGGAAATGAATGGACTTGGCATCGACGTCCGGGACAGCGCGTTTCTTTTCATTCCTCCGGCGACAGGAAGCGATTCCCTGACAAGACTGCGGTTGAAAATTACCTTCACTCGACTGGATACAGCGATTGTTCATGACTGGATTCTCGTCCATCCAACTGCGAATCGTGCTGTTCCGTTCACCTATTCGCCGTGCGCAGATACGACCCTCACTTGCGGCGATTCCGTTTTGCTGCGCATCGAACCATTTTCCGCGATACTGATGTATCAGTGGGCCATCGACGGGCGCCTCGATTCTTCCCAGACCAGCAACAGGCTAAACGTCCGCGCTCCGTGGGATTCCATCGGCGCGACGCACATCGCAGCGACCATCTCTCTGGGCGATACTTCCCAATCGTTCGCCTGGATAATCCGGTTCGCTCCGGCGAAGCACCTTCCGCTGCCCGCCTTTTTCCCGACGAGCGACACCACTGTATCTGCCGGCGACAGCGTGACGTTCTCCGTCAGCTTTCCGCGGGCATTGACGGACGCCGATACTCTGGAATGGGCTGTCAACGGCGTGCGAGATAGCAGCTCGATTTCTTCCCCGTTCACGTACTGGCCTCAGGCTTTTCCGGGCAGCACGGACACCATTTCACTGCGCTTCGAGATGGGCGACTCTGTCTGCGTCCACGACTGGCGAATCGCGGTGCTCCATCGAAATCGCGCCCCGGAGATTCTCGTCGCATCGGCGCTGACCGACTCGCTCGTCGCCCCGGGCGATACACTCCGTTTCCACATTTCAGCCCGTGACCCGGATTCAGACTCACTCCGCTTTTCCTGGCGGTTCAATCGGCAACTCATCGCCGCAGCCGAGGATTCGATTTTCGCCCTGCCAGCGACTGGCGCGAACGCTTTCGGAGACACCATTGACGTCGGCATTTCTGACGCGGATACGACAATACATTTTCTGTGGGTCGTGCATTATCTCACTCCGCCAGCCGACCCCTGGCCCTCGGTCTCCTTTTTCCCGCATGCGGATTCCGCGCTCACGAAACCGGATTCGATTCATTTCAAAGCGGGAATTCACTCAACCGCGGTCGACTCTGTGACTTTCCAATGGTTCGTCAACGGGCTGCCGGACACGACTGCGCGCGATTCCTACTACTGGTACGTCACGGCCGATACGTCGCGCAACAGCGATACCGTTCGGGTCGAAATCGCCGGGCTGGATTCCCTGTTGTCCCACGAATGGATCATCACAGCGAAGTCCCCGACGGTCATTGAACCGACAGCTCCTTGCCTGGCCTGGTACCCGGCGCAGGATTCGATAGACATGGCGTCCGATTCGATCCGCTTCAGCGTCAGCAGTTGCCGGCAAGCTGGAAATTTTCAGTGGTATGTCAACCAGCAGTTGGACTCTTCGGCGACGGATTCCAGCTTCATCCTGCACCCGGACCACAGAGTCCATGACAGGGACACAGTTCGGGTCTGTTTTAATTGGGAAGATTCGCTCGTCAGCCATCAATGGTTCGTTTTGACCGCGCCCCGGCAGCGACCGGCGACGCCGATTTCGGTTCGTTTTTCGCCGGCAGATAGCAGCCTCGCCTGCGCCGGCAACGATAGCGTGAAACTGGCCGTGACCATCCTGACCGGGGAGCTGGACAACCTGTCGATCCGATGGTACGTCAACCAGAAATGGGACAGTCTTGCCAGCGATACGCTATTCCATTATTCGCCATCGGATTCCATGGCCGGCTGCGACACAGTGGCCGCAGTCGTCGCCAACGCCGACACCGTCGTTCGTCACGTCTGGCGCATCGAGTCTCATGCGACCCGATTCGTCCCGGCGCCGCGTCTCATTTTCCCGATCAAAGGGAATAAGATTACTGAAGCCAACACATTTCTCTGGGAGAACGATTCCACACTGGCTGACATGGACTTTGGCGTCCCGGAGTATTTCGTCTTTCAATTGAGCCAGGACAGCACGTTCGCCCGAGTCATTTCCAGCGATACCTGCGCCAGCCCCATTATTGCCTTGAACGAAGTGTCGGCCTTCTCACAACTGCCAGTCGACCAGCCGATCTATTGGCGGGTGCGGCTCATGTTCGGCCCGACGACCCTGTCCCGATTCGTCAGGTCGCCGCAGCCGGTTTATTATCTCCCGCTATTTGTCACCCTAGAGAATTTCTCCGCCGGGAAGAATGAAAATGGGTCCATCACACTTCTCTGGGCCACGCAGTACGAAGCGAATTGCGCCGGCTTCAACGTGTTTCGCAGCGAATTTCCGGACGAGAATTTCAACCGCATCAATGAGAATCTGATTACAGGCGCCGGGGAATATTCATTTCAAGACGCGACGCCGATGGCCGGAAAAGTCTATTATTATAAATTGGAAGAAATCACGCTGACCGGCCACACGAAATTTCATGACCCCATTTCCGTCACAGCGCCGACGCCGGCGAATTATTCGCTGTCCCAGAACTATCCCAATCCATTCAATCACACGACATCATTCAAATTCCAGATTCCCACCAGTCAGTACGTATTGATCGAAGTCTACAATGTGCTGGGCCGAAAATTGAGGACGCTGGTCGATGAACGCCGGGAAGCCGGGTATTACACGGTCAGTTGGGATGGCGTGGACGATCAGGGGATGAATGTGGTCAGCGGCGTTTATTTTTACCATATCTCGGCCAATGGATTTCACATGACCCATAAAATGGTCGTCGTTCGTTAAATCATAAACCTGTCGCCGGAAAGCAATCGCCCATGCTGCCTGAAAACGATGCCGCCTCGCTGAAAATCAACCAACTGGAATGGCTCATTCAAACCGATGCCGGTCTGCGGGGAATTCATCGGAATCCGGGGGACAATTTATGCACGTTCACCCGGGGACATTTGCTGAAGGCTATCCAGTTTTTAGCCCAGCGCCCGGGCTGCTCAGTGGCCATTGCCACAGGATTTTACATTCCTGCCGGAACGCCGCCAGCCCCGGAGAGCGATGGACCGCTCGGCGCCCTGTTTTTGGCGCGGAGCCTCCATCAACTGGGGTATCAGGTCATGCTCATCACCGACGCGCTGTGCGCGCCGCCGTTGCATCAGGGGCTGGAATTTTTCGGAATCCAGGCCATCGATGTGATCCGGTTCCCGGTGATCCCGGCGAACGACAACGCCCGGCATGCTCGCGCACTCGATGGAGTGCAATGCCTGATTTCGCTGGAGCGGGTCGGTCCCTGCCACACGCCGGATTCGTTTTCAACTCAATACCCGGTTCGCAATGAAGCGCTGCTGGCGCGATTTGAGAAAGAAGGTCCCGGCGAATTGGCCGGATTGAGTTTGAACATGCGGGGAAAATCAGTCAGCGCATTCACAGCGCCAATTCATGTCCTGTTCGAAGAAGCGCCGCAGCCAATTTTCACGGTTGGCATTGGCGACGGAGGGAACGAGATCGGCATGGGCGCTATTCCCTGGCACATCATTTCCGACAACATCCAAAACGGATTGGGCGGGAAAATCGCCTGCCGCATCCCAACCGACGCGACCATTGTCGCCGGCGTCTCCAATTGGGCTGGCTACGCCATCGCCGCCGGGGTGTTCGCCCGCCTGACCGGTGGGCGCGAATTCGCCAAATTTTATGATGCGTCACAGGAGACGAAACTGCTGGAAGAGTTCTGCCGAACCAAATCCGTCGTGGATGGTGTGAAGGGAATTCCGGCGCTTTCTGTGGATGGCCTGAAGTGGGACCTGCATCTGAACATCATGGGATTGGTCGCATCGCTCATTGCGGCGTGAGCGGTACTGTCGCGTTTGTTCGCCATCGGAGCGCATTTTCGGAACATCCCGGTTCAGGAGCATTGTTTCATGATTTCATAGATGGCAATGCCATAGGCCACTGAAACATTCAGCGACTGCTTCAATCCGAACATGGGGATTTCAATGGCGGTATCCGCCAATTGCACGGCCTCATCCGAGACGCCGGTAATTTCATGGCCAATGACAAGACACAGCGGGAAACTGAACTGCGCCTGATGATACGGCTGGCGCAAATCTGTATGCTCCAGTACAACAATGCTGAAGCCTTCGGATTTCAACCGATTTAAAACTGGCGCCGGCGTTTCGAAATATTCCCACGGCACGCTCGATTCCGCGCCTAATGCCGCCTTGTGAATTTCCGCCCGGGGCGGCTGGCCGGTAATACCGCACACATAGAGCTTCTCCACGCCGGCTGCGTCCGAGGTTCGAAAAATTGAACCGACATTGTACAGGCTGCGGATATTATCCAGAACAACGCGCACAGGGCGTCGCGGCTTCTGATGCACCTGGTCGAGCGATTGCGAAGATATAATGAGATCGAGATTGGAAATTTTTTTCATAACAGTGATTCTCGTCTGGTATGTACTGGTTGAATTTCTTTACATGACTAACCAACATTTGAACCATGAAACTTCATGAATACTGCTTTATTTTAGCTGTGCTACTTCTCATCCTGTCGTTTTTATACTATTCGCTGTCAACTACATTTTACTCCTCCCCGGATCAGTCGGCCGTGTCCAATATTCTGGGGCAGGACACGGAAGCAGATTCGCTGGTCGCCGCTGAAGACATCATTTCGGACGTCAGAACAGAGCAGCGGCAGAGCAGGTCGATGGTGCTCTGGATCGGAGTGACGTCCGGGGCGTTGCTGTTCATCGCCGGGCTATTTATCAAACGCAAAATCGACGGTCCTGATCGTTTCATTGATGACGCCTCCGGCGACGAGGACGACGATTTTTTCTTCACGGCTCGATGAAATATCTCAGCTTCCGGGAGGAATCGGTTTTCAATTCGTACTTTTAATGCTTCAAAGCGATCCGGCGAAAGCAGCCCATCCATTTGGATGAACATCAATGATCCCCACGAAAAACGAGTTCAAAATTCTTTGATTCCAAAATACTAAAATTATGCTAAAAGTCAAGCAATTAATTGCCATGCCGGAAATGAGGTTATCCTCGAATTATCCCGGGTGCCCGGTCGTTGCAGTACTTGCGCATGGCGAAATTCACTGGCAATCCAGATAATTTTGTATTGACAAAAGAAGAATCATTTGCTATATTTCACAAGTTAAAAATGAGTCACATGGCGTCGCAGGTTAGCCTGTCTGCCCATCAGGGACTTCCGGACACGCAGTACGGAAGCGGCGCATTTCATCGCGGCGCACTGGTTCCGGAATGCATTTTTTCAGGCGCGCCAGGATCAGACAGCCCGGCGCCCTCAGCCGGCGAATCAGTGAAAGGCCTTCACATTCGATAAATTCAGGATAACTATCACAGATCATTGGATCAGCATGGCGAAAGAATTTTATTGATATCACACATTGCTTCTGCCCTATCGACTGCCACCTGTTGATAGGGTATTTTTTTACGGAAACGGCTCGCTTATAAGTATAGACGATTCGACTCACAATTAATTTCGGAGATTGAAATGACCTACGACTACATCATTATCGGTTCCGGGTTTGGCGGTTCGGTGGCGGCGTTGCGTTTAGCTGAAAAAGGCTACAGTGTCTGCGTGATCGAGGCGGGGAAACGATGGCTGGCGCTCGATTTTCCCAAGACCAATTGGGAATTCTGGAAATTTGTCTGGGCGCCTCAAATTTTTTGTTATGGCATTCAACGAATCCGGATGCTGAACGATGTGCTGATTCTTGGCGGCAGCGGCGTTGGCGGCGGCAGTCTCGTGTACGCCAATACCCTGTTCGTCCCGCCGGACCCATTTTTCATCGATCCCCAGTGGAATGGAATGTCCCGCGACTGGAAATCCGAACTGATGCCTCATTACGAGACCGCGAAGAAAATGCTGGGCGTTGTGACCAATCCCAAATTCTGGCCATCGGATTATTCGCTGCAGGATTACTCGAAAGAGATTGGCCGGTCAGACCATTTCAAATCTGCCGAAGTGGGCGTGTTCTTCGGCGAGCCAGGGAAAACAGTGCCGGATCCCTATTTCGGCGGCAGAGGTCCGGCGCGGACCGGCTGCACCCAGACCGGGCATTGCATGGTGGGATGCCGCGACGGCGGGAAGAATTCGCTGGATAGGAATTACCTCTATTTGGCCGAACAATTGGGCGTTGAAATTATCCCGGAGCATAAAGTTATATCCGTCCGTCCGGAGAATGGCGAGTACCTGGTCACGTCCCAAAAAGTGACGGATGTTCTCTTTCAAAGAAAAAAAACGCATCGCGCGAAAGGCATTGTCTTCGCTGCCGGCGTGTTGGGGACGCTGGAACTGATGATGAAATGCAAGGAGGACGGCGCTCTTCCGAAAATATCCGACAGGTTGGGACACGTGGTGCGGACCAACAGCGAAGTGCTGGCCGGCGTCACCGCGAAAAAAAGCGACGAGTACCTCTCCACCGGCGTGGCTATCACTTCCAGCCTGTTCGTGAACGACGCCACTCACATCGAATTGGTGCGGTACCCGAAGGGTTCCGATATCATGAGCTTTCTGGCCAGCCTGCTCACGGATGGCGGCTCGAAAATTCCGAGGCCGTTAAAATTCTTAGGAAATATCCTTCGCCATCCGATACTATTTCTCAGGACGTGCTGGCCATTTGGCTGGGGACAGCGCAGCGTCATTCTGCTGGTCATGCAGACGCTGGACAATCACATCACCATTCTGCGCAAGCGGCGCTGGTGGACTTTGTTCAGCAAAGGTATGGTCTCGAAAAATCGCGGTAAGAAAATACCGACCTATATTCCGGAAGCGAACGAGGCTGTCAAAGGCATGGCCAAACGGCTGGATGCCATCCCGCAAAATGCAGTGACAGAAGTATTATTCAATATTCCGATGACAGCCCATATTCTGGGCGGCGTCTGCATCGGGGAGAATCCGGAAAAAGGAGTGATCGACAAATACCATCGCGTATTCGGCTACGACAATATGTACGTGGTGGACGCTTCGGCCATTCCGGCCAATCTGGGCGTCAATCCCTCGCTGACCATCACTGCGCTGGCAGAGCGGGCGATGAGTTTCATACCGGTGAAAAGCAATTGAAAACGCCTATCCCGGGGACAGCCGTTTTTTCCGCAGCGAGTTATTTGTAAGCCAACCATTTTGAACGATTCAATCAGATTAAAGGACAACTCACATGATCTCAGCAATCAATCGATTCGTTTTAAGAGGAATGATGGGCATTCGACATTTCGTTCGAATAGCACCCCTGTGCGCGCTGCTCGCCATCGCGCTGTTCTCTCCGGCCAGCGATATTCGGGCTGGCGAAGAATTGAAATGGTTCAATGCCGATCACGCGCCGACCGGGGCGTTCAGTTCGTTCGTCTTTGGGATGAAAGAGCGAGGCGGCGGTTTCATGAATACCAAAGCCATTCCGCCGAGTAAAGATATTTATATTGCTTACAAATCCGACAGCGCCGGAGTCCGTATTTTTCCGTTTGTGCTGAATCCGTCGGAATACAATGCTTCGGATTTTTACGACGATGCTGATATCAGCCGAACGTTTCGATACTGCTCGGATCAATGGCAGACGCCGGACGTGCGCATCTCGGTCTACTCCCCGATCTGGGCCATGCCCGATCCGGCGACGATGGATGCGGCTCAGAAAAAGCTCGTCTTCTGTCCGGCCCAATGGATCGAGATCGCCTGGGACAATTCGCAATCATCGGAATCAGCCGAAATACTGTTCGGACTGCGCGCCAACATTCACGATAATGTCTACGATGCATTGGGTGATGAATTCCTGCGCGGATTCGAGTTTCGCCACACCGATCAGGAGCGCGGTTTTCTTGTGGCATTGACCGGCCAAGCCGGCTGCCAGATCGAGGCGATCAAGTATGAAAATGTGCTCAAATATTTTGCCTATGGCGACGCCTCCAGCGGCTGGAACAGCGGCGCTATCCGGATCATTGTTCCCCCGGGATCCACAGACCACATTTTTCTGCTGACGCTTCATTATAATAATGATGTCGTGACCGATGGCATCAGCTCGAAATTTTATTACACCGAATTATTCTCCAGCTACGTCGATGTCGCTGCCTTTGCTTACGAACAGGCTGAAACGATCAAGCGGTATTGCCTGGAACAGGATCAAAAACTGGCGAACTCCGGCGTCAATGCGTCCCGCCAGTTTCTCATCGCGCATTCGACCCATACATACCTGGCCAATACCTGCTATCTCCAATCAGAGAATGGGCCGGTCTGGGTGATTTCCGAAGGCGATTTTCAATACATCAACACGCTGGATTTGACCGCGGATATGGTCTTTTACGAACTGCGCATGCATCCCTGGACCATGCGCAATGTGCTCGATTTGTGGACGTCGCGCTATTTCTATTACGACCAGGTGACAGCCCCGAAAGGCGATGGAACGCGTTATCCGGGCGGCATTTCTTTCAACCACGATATGGGACGGTATACCACGTTCACGCCGGCCGGCACTTCGGATTATGAGACCTACATTTCCATGGCCCATGAGGAATTGACCAACTGGCTTCTCTGCGCGGCGCTTTATTGGAAAGCCACGAATGACGATTCCTGGCTTCAGGCAAAATCCGACATCTTTCAGGATTGCCTGGAATCCCTGATCAACCGGGATGATTTTGAGGCGAGTCAGCGCGATGGCGTTCAGAGCCTGATCACCACGTACCAGGACGCCAGCGAGGAAATTACAACGTATGACGCACTCGATCCTTCTCTGAAGCAGCCTTACGAAAATCTCTATCTGGCAGTGAAGACGTGGGCTTCCTATCTGGCGCTGGATATCGTGCTCACGCATCTGAACCTGCCCGAGCAGGCTGAACTCGCCCGGACGCGCGGAGAGGTTGCCGCAGCGACCATTCAGAGCTATCAGATTCAGGATGAGTCCGGCGTCTGGCTGCCTTCGCTGTTCAACAAAATGATCGACGCCCGCATCATTCCGGCCATCGAAGGATTGATTTTCCCTTACAAGCTGGGCGACAGCGACGCGGTATCCGAAAACGGCCGGTTCGGTTCGCTCATCACGCTGCTGAAAAATCATCTCGAGGCTGTGATGAAACCAGGGGTGTGTCTGGACGAGGGCACCGGCGCCTGGAAAATTTCCAGCGACACCACGCGAACCTGGCAGAGCAAAGTGTATCTCTGTCAATACATCGCTGAAAAAATCATGGGTCAGACCAGCGATCTTTACAATGGCGCCATCGATGCCATTCACGCCGATTTGCAGTTGAACCGCATCACCGGGCGGACATGCTGGTCCGAGCAGCTTTTCAGCGATACCGGCGAAGCCTCGGCCGGCTACCACTATCCCCGCGGCGTCACCACCTCGCTTTTCTGGGAGGACGTTGACCTTGCCAATCCGGTCGCTGACCAGCTCGTGCTGGTCCCGCTGGTGGATACATTGAAAAAAAACATCGCCAATCCGATTCGCGTGGAAGCGCGCGAGGCGGGCAGCAGCGCGTGGGATTATCTGACGTTCACCAGCGTGCGGTTGACCTCCAACTCTGCGACCCTGTTGTTCTCGCCGGACTCCCTCACCTGGACTTCGGAACTGACGCTGCCCATGAACATGGGCGCGGCTCATTGCTACATCAGCGATTTGGAAGCCGAAATCGTCACGGTGACCACCGAGGATTTGAGCGATCGATTGGGCAGTTTCGAACAGGAACTGGTCATTCAGCCCAAAGACGTCGTACCGGTGGAGTTGGCCAGTTTCTCCGCCCGGGCACACGGCAATCAGATGATCCTCTCCTGGGCCACGGTCACTGAATCCAATAATTTCGGATTTGACGTGCACCGCTGTGACGAACAGGCCGATTGGGTGAAAATCGGATTTGTCCGGGGCAATGGCACTTCGGCTGCGCCGCACAGTTACACTTTCACCGACGCATCGGCGCTCGCGCCGGGCGTCTATTTCTATCGTCTCAAACAGCTCGATACCGACGGTAGTTACACGCTTTATCCGCCCATTCGCGTCCGCGCGAACGTCCCGGAGCGGGTTCAGTTGGGGCAGAACTATCCCAATCCGTTCAATGGCGCGACCATCATTCAATACGAAGTCCCGGCGCCAGGTCGCGTGACATTGTCCATCTTCAATGTGCAGGGCCATGCCATCCGAAATCTGGTGGATGAATTCAGCGGCCCCGGTTATTTCTCCATCCAGTGGAATGGCCTCGACGCGAAGGGACAGGCGGTGAGCAGCGGGAACTATTTCTACAGATTAACGGTAAACGATGTGACCATTCAGAGGCAGCTCATCGTTCTGAAATGAGGTCAGTTGAACATCGAATAAAAACGTGAGGAAAAAATGCGCCTATCCATTTTTATATTCATGCTGTTTCTTGGCCTGTCCCTTCAGGCCCAATCAGAAAATAAGTTTGAAAAAGATACCATCAAAACAGCCGGCGCTGATTTGGAAATAACCTTCATTGGCCACGGCACGCTGATGTTTCAGTTCAATGGCAAAGTCATTCACGTCGATCCGGTCGGTGAATACGCCGACTACGCCCAATTGCCCAAAGCCGATCTCATCCTCGTCACCCACGAGCATGGCGATCATCTCGATCCGGACGCCATCAGCATTTTGAAAAAGGACGATACAGAAATCATTCTGACCGGCACTTGCCGGAAGCAACTGGGCTGGGGTACGGTCATGGCCAATAACGAGACCAGGACCGCGAAGGGATTTCGGATCGAATCCGTCCCGGCGTACAACCTGGTTCACAAGCGATCCAACGGGCAACCGTTCCATCCCAAAGGTCAGGGGAACGGGTACATCATCGCGTTTGCCGACCAGCGCGTTTACATTGCCGGGGACACCGAAAATACGCCGGAGATGAAAAAGCTGACCGACATCGACATCGCGTTTTTGCCCATGAATTTGCCATACACCATGACTCCGGACATGGTAGCCGATGCGGCCAGAGCGTTTCGACCGCGCATTCTCTATCCCTATCATTTCGGCAACACCGACACCGGCCAGATCATTAAATTGCTGGCGAACGAGAAGGATATCGAAGTCCGCATTCGCAAGCTGAACTAATTCACCCGAAATACAGCAGCGGGAACCGCGATTGGTTCGCGCTGTCCAGGGGTATTTCGTCGCGCCTTCATGGAATGGCGATTCAAAGCCAGGCATGGAGGCTTTTTGTTCCAGTGTTAACAAATGACAGGGAGTTCTGATGAGCCATCTGAATATAGAAATCAAAGCGCGCTGCCGTCGGCCGGCAACCATCCGAACGATGCTGCAGCAGCATCGCGCGGAATTCAAGGGCATCGACCATCAAATCGACACCTATTTCTATTGTTCCCACGGCAGATTGAAACTGCGCGAGGGTACAATCGAACATCATCTCGTCCACTACGAGCGGGACGACGCGCCGGGACCGAAAAAATCGCTGGTCACCCTGTATCAACCCAACCCGGATTCCGACCTGAAACAGGTGCTGGCGCAGGCGCTGGGCGTCCTGATTGTCGTCGATAAAATGCGCGAGATTTACTTCATCGACTATGTAAAATTCCATATCGATGAGGTGAAAGAGCTGGGTTCATTTGTAGAAATCGAGGCGATCGATTCCGATGGGACAATTGGGCAGGAAGCGTTGCGGAAGCAATGCGAAAAGTACATTGACCTCTTCAGCTTGACGGACAAGGATTTTATCAGCCTTTCTTACAGCGATTTGTTATTGCGACGGCAACCCTAAAAACGATTTACTGAAGATGCAACAATGCTGTTCAGGCAGGTACTCTTGCCTCAGAGTCACCAGGTCACGAAGATGTCAATTTCATTTTCATTCCAGGGTCGACTCTAAAATGCCTTAAAAGCTTTGATTCCACGTTATAAATGACGTGGCAATTCAATTGAAAAAATTAAAAGTCAGACACCTTGAATAGCCCCGACTTTTAAGCAGGGGAACAGAATTTCACCTTTGATTTTTAGGCGTTAGCCCCTTTTTAGCGCCGACTCATTCTCATATTTTTGAAATTCAATTTCATTTCCAAAACCAAATTCAGCTTTTCAGAATCAATAATTTTCGATATACCTAATTCTTTGTGTCTTAGCCTGCATTATTCATAGTATTTTTAAAGGAGGCTGGCTAACCTGAATGGTGCTCTTTTTAGAATAAACGTATAAAAACTGAGTTACAAAATAGCTTAGTTTTTAGCTAATTGAAAATCTGAATGTTGACTCAAATTC
>JBMOPW010000038.1:0-7915 GCA_049322915.1 Candidatus Zhuqueibacterota bacterium | reverse complement strand
TAATTTCTATTTGTTTTATTACACGGGGTAAACAGACTCCAAAAAACCAAATCCTAACATGTTATATACTTTGTAAGCACAGCCAATAATTTTTTCAGTCAAGCTTGCAAGTTCCATTACGCAGCCTCCTGTGATTTACACGATTATGTTTTGATTAATATGATAAAGAGCTAAAGTTTATTAATCCTGTCTATCCCAAACATCCTGTTATCCTGTCATTCTTAACCACCCTGTGATCGGTTACCATTTTAGAAATTCAGGCAACAAGCTATAAATCAAAAATGAAAAGAAGTCGATGGATATAATGAATTGTTCCCATGGAGTGAGCGATGCATAAAGGCTTCGCACTCCAGTTTAAAATTCCACCCCGATGAATCGGGGTGATCGTTCAATGGAACGTTGAATAAACACTCGAATTATTTGGAAGTTACATCGTCTCCGTTCTGAAGAACGAAGCCTGGCATTCATTCTGTTAGATGAATAGCTCCGGTTCCGCGTGACCGGCCATGTGTTGCAAGTAGATCGTCTCAAGATTTTCGTCCGCCAATTCGCTGCGCGTGCGCTGCATGACCAGCCGGCCTTTATTCATAATGCCAAACACATCCGCGATTTCTTTGGCGCGAAAGATGTCGTGGGTGGAGATGAGTATCGCCTTGCCCTCATTCCGCAGCGAATCCAGCAATTGCAGAAATTCAAATCCGGCTTTGGGATCCAGCCCGGACGTGGGCTCATCCAACAGAATAGCCGGCGCATCCTTCAAAATGGCGATTGCAATGCCGCATTTCTGGCGCATGCCTTTTGAAAAATCTTTCAGCTTCTTTTGAAAACTATCCGGCTCCAGCCCAACGCGCCGCAGCACATTCTGATAATCCTGTTTTGTGAAACCAGTCCGACCGCCCAGACGCGTGAAATAATCCAGGTTTTGCATGGCTGTGAAATTGGGGTACAGCACGACATTTTCCGAGACGTAGGACACGTACTGCTTGGCCTCCAGCGGCTGTTTGTGCGTGGCAATCCCGCGAATCAGCGCCTCCCCTTCAGTCGGTTCGATGAAATTTAAAAACAGGTTGATAGTGGTCGTTTTTCCTGCGCCGTTCGCTCCCAGCATGGCGTAAATCTGACCCGGATTCACTGAGAATGAAACATGATCCAGCGCCAGCACACCATCCTCGTATCGCTTGGTCAGATTCACCGCTTCCAGCATGGCCCGGGGAACGGCGGCAATTTCCGCCGATGCCGTTTGAACATTCATTTCATTACTCTTCATTTTAGCCTCAATTTTAATTCATGACTACAACCGTGGAATATTCGCGCCTCAGCCGGCGTCTCGTTTGAAGCGCGCTACCGGCGCGATAGCCGGATACCAAAGACTACAATGCCCACAATGACGCCCAGAATCAACAGCACAATCAGCCCGGTGCCCAGCAAATTCGTCCCCGGCTGAATCTCCACAGTGACCATTTTATCCTCTCCGTAGACAGGCTGATTATCTGTCAACGACGACGTGCGAATTCGAAACTCGTAGCGGCCCACTGCGATGTCGGCTGGTGGCGTGAATGTCAATTCAATGCGCTGCTCCGCGCTGATCTCCAGCGAGGGAATCAGTTTCGGAGAGACCTGTTTGGTCCAATTGAACGGCGCATCGACCTCGATTTCCACGTTGTCCAGCCGGCGGGAGCCTTCATTGACCAACTCGATGTGGGATGTGACTGACTCGTCCGGCCGGATGGAAAAGTAAAGCTGGGGCGCGCGAACCATCATTTTTCCAACACCCCGCGGCACAAGTTCCAGGCGCACGTATCCCACATTCAATTTTTGAATCTCATCGGGCGTCCACTGCTTCGATTCCTGTTCGGCCACGTCCAGCGCTTCATCCCGGGGAAAGACGAGCACATAGAACGGAATCGGTTTGTCAATGACGATCTCTTCCGATGGCCGATCCGGCAGGAATACCTGCAACCCAGCGCGCCGGGTTTTGGTGCTCTCGGTGAATTTGAACTGGCTCAGCCGCGCTTTGGTGACCGGATCCGTGAAGTACCGGTTGATCTGCGCCGGCAGGTTCACCACCTCCAGCTTGTAGGTATTGGTCACGCCGCTGAAAAGCTCCAGCGTCAGATCCAGCGAGGCCGAACCGCCGAGTTCCACTTCCTGTGAAAATTGCTCGGATTGAACGATCACTTTGTTCACCGATGCGTCTTTCTGAAGATAAATTTTGGGGCTGCGCTGACTGCCATTGCCGTACACGATATTCACAGTCACCTCGTCCAGGTCCTGCAGCAGCGTGAAATCCAGTTGCGCCGGCTGGCCATACTGCAACTGTTCGATTTTGAATTCGTACGGCTGGCTGATGATGGCATTTTCATCGTTGAGCAGCGACACATACACATCGTTGATGATGTCCGGCTGCAGCGTCCGGAACAGCTCCTCGTCGATCTGCACGAGCTTCCGAAATTCCGCGCCGCCTCCGGAGGTGTTGGCCAGCGTCAGCTTCACATGCTTGCGGCCATCCCGGGTCTGAAACTTCACCGCCCGTTGCACGGCCACGTACTGTTTCTCGAACAGCACCGCCAGCAGGGATTGCTGGTAATTCACCTCAGCGTCGGCGAACGTGTTTCGCGCGCGTTCAAACTCCTGACGCGAAATGAGATTCTGCCCGAACATTTCTTTCTTCCGTTCAAAATCGGAGCGGGCGAATTCGTACGCCTCTTTGGCGCGCTTCAGCCCCAGCAACGTATACTGGTCATCGCGCTGGTTGAACGGCACGCCGCTTATTTGCGCGCGGACAGGCTGGTAAGCTGCCAGCATCCCCAGCAACACGAACGCACCAATGCATATTCTCTTCAGCATGAATTTTCCATTTCCTTTTCAAATCGATGTGACTGTAATTTGTTCTTCATTCATAGCGCGCTAAAGCGCAAGTGAAACGTCAGACGTGAGAAGTGAGATGTAAAACATTATTCGTTTGGCATTTCACTTTTCACTATGTGTTAGAAGGGATTCCCGTGTTATATTAAAACATTTTGCACAAAAATTCAAAAGTTATGTTGTAATACTATAAAGCCGCCGGGGCTGAATGTGCATGATACCGTCTCACGACCCATCTTCCGGATGCATCGATTTTCCCCGCAGACCCATCGGCTGGATTCGCATCAGAAGCGGAGTGACCTATTCATGTCGGATGATTCGTTTGCGCATGTCATCCGCCGGCTTTTTGAACTCAATGGTGAACGGCTGATCCTTGCGCTTCAACGTCAGCGTCACTTTATCCCCGGTTTGTATTTTATCAAATGTTTCGTTGAAAATCTTTATCGTCGGCACGGCTGTCCCATTGAGTTCCAATACGACATCAGCTTCCTGCACGTCCAGATCGCCCAGCGTCTCTTCTGCGCCGGGCAGGACATGCGTAATTTTTATCGAGCTGTCTGTTTCTTCGAGAATGAAGCTATCGCCAACCAAGCGCTGTTTGCTATCCTCACTGCCATCGATTTTAATCTCGCGCTGAATCACATTCCCCTGTCCGGCTGCTCCCTGCGGACCTGATTCGGCAGTTCGAATGATCAACTTGCGGTCTTTGGGCAATTTTTCCGGTTCGATCTTTTCAAACGAGACAATGAACATTTCGGTCCCCCGCTGAATGCCCAGCTTCACCGCGTCGCCGACTTTCAGGCTATTGTATTTGCTCTGAATATCCGTCACAGTCTTCACTCGTTCCGCGTTGAACATCAAAATCCGATCGTCCTGAAGCAGGTCAATCGATTCATATCCCTGGGGACGCGACTTCGCCGGCAACAGGGTTCCGACCGTGACAGTGTCCCTGGCTGACACAAGAATTGCACCGACTTCGTTCAATAGAAAAACTGGCCCTTCCGCGGTTCCGCTGCGCTGAATAAAAGTCTGGGCATGTAGCCCTGCCGCTATGGCGCACAGGATTATCAAAACAGAAATGACATTTTTAGTGTTCATCATGCACCTCTTTAAATAAGTTGATTTTTAGAAAAAAGTTCGTTAACATTGGTACCGACTTTGTGACTCCATAAAATACGGCTTTGTTCTGAAATACCATAGTTAAATCATGTTAGGAAGTGTTAAAAAGTGTTAAACAGCATGTATTTGAAAAAATAATGTTGTAAATTCAACCGAATAAAAAGCCAATCACTTCGGGCATGGCCCATTCGAACCGACTGAAAACGCAATGAAATCAAAACGAATCACCGGTATCGTCACCATCACCCTGTTAGCCATCGCGCTGCTGGGAATAGTATCGCTTCAGACTTATCTGCTGAAGCACGGCCTGTTCCTGGAGAAAGAGATTTTTCATCAAAATGTGAAAGCCGCGTTGAACAGCATCGTGCAGAAGCTGGAAACTGCGGAGACAGCTCGCCGCGTCTTCAAGGTGTCGCTGGCCATGGATGGCGGCTCAAAAAATGAAATGCGCCGATACCGCCTCAGCGCAACAGATTCCGTGACTACCGGCCGGCAGCCCATGTGGCAGCCGGAAGATTTTGACGAGCCAAAGGTCACGCGGGACAGCAGCAGAATTTCCATTCAATTCGCCTCGCCGCAGCCGCTGCAACTGAGCGTGCTGGATTCTTCAGGACAGGAAATCAGCTCGGTTATGCAGCAAAAAATGGCCGGTCGAAGTCGGATTTTCATCCTGTCGGACTCCGCGCTGTTGAAGGGCAACTACCATCTCACGTTGAAATCCGACAGCCTTTCCTACGTCATCCACATGGAAAACGGCCGGATGCGCGGCATCGAAAAGGACGAGCATCTGTCCAACCAACGGTTCGCGCTGGTCACGAAAGTGATTGACGACATGACGGTGATCAAACCCAGGCCGATTCTGGAGCGCGTCCGGCCGGCAGCGCTGGATTCGGCGATTCACATCACCCTGACGGAGAAAGGCATTCGCACGCCGTACAATTTCGGAATACTCGCGCCTCAGAGCGATTCCGTGATCTACGCCAGCCCCGGGACAATGGATATCGGCAAGCTCATCCAGTCCCGATTTCGAACGCCACTGTTTCCCAACGACCTGTTCGCCTCGAACCATCAGTTGATCCTCTACTTTCCAAACCAGACGTCCTACATTTTCAGCCGCGTCTGGCTCATGGCCATGCTGTCCCTGTTCTTTTTTTCAATCATCATTTTCTGTCTGGTCTATGTGCTGAGAGCACTGTTCAAACAACAAGCGTTCTCCCGCCAGCTCACTGATTTCATCAATAACATGACGCACGAATTCAAGACGCCCATTTCCACCATTTCACTGGTCAGCGAAACCCTGACCAATCCGGCCATCCTCAGCGACGAGGCCAAAATAGTGAAATATGGGAGCATCATCCGCGACGAGAGCTCCCGGATGCGGCAGCAGGTGGAAAAAATTCTTCAGATGGCGGAACTGGAAGAAGGTGACTTTGAGTTAAAAAAGTCAGATGTGGATGTGCATTTGCTCATTGAACACGTCATCAAAAATTTCGCGCTGGCTCTGGAGAAACGAAATGGCGCTGTCCGCACGCGGTTCGACGCCCCGGACGCCGTCGTTTCGGCCGATAGCGTCCACCTCGAAAATGTCATCCATAACCTGTTCGATAATGCTGTCAAATATTGCAGGCAGGAACCGGTCATTGAAATTGCAACGAGCACAGAAGGCTCCGCGCTTCTCATTTCCATTAGCGACAATGGCATCGGACTTTCCCCGGAACAGCAGAAACGCGTGTTCGAAAAATACTATCGGGTGCCGACCGGCAATGTTCACAATGTCAAAGGATTTGGGATCGGGTTGAGCTATGTCCGCATAATTGTCGCCGCTCATCAGGGCGCAATCAGCGTTGCCAGCCAGCCGGGAGTGGGAAGCCGATTCACCATTCAATTGCCGCTCAGGGATCGGAAATGAACTGACGGCTTTCAGTCGCACGGAGCGAGCGCTGGCAGCTATTCAGGCAGGTCTTCTTACCTCAAAGACTCGAAGTCACGAAGTAACATGAAGATGTCAATTTCTTTTTCTATCCAGGGGCGACTCCAAAAAGCCTTAAAAGGCTTTGATACGTTGGTTATGATATCGTTCCCACGTCATCAATGACGTGGCAATTCAACGAAAAAGCTGAAAGTCAGACACCTTGAATAGCCCCGACTTTTAAGTCGGGGAACAGAAATTCACCTTTGATTGTTGGGCTTTAGCCCCTGTTTAGAGGGGACTTATTCTGGGACTGTGAAATTCATTTTTTTTCTAAAACAAATTTTTAACGACTTCGGTTGGCTGGTTCAGAGTTTCGGGTTCAAGGTTAGAATCAATTCATTATGAATATTTTGTAAATGAATATTCGAAAATGCTCAGCCACAAAATCTCAAAGGCACGAAGAAAAGAATACATCGAAGTTATCGATTCAGAAAAGCTGAACGTGGTTTTAAAATATGAATTGCACAAAATAAGAACGAATAAAATGACATGTTCGAGTAACTTTGTGGCTTGGCGACTTCGTAGCAAGACGACATGCCTGAATAGCGACGAAAATTCTTTTAAACCCGGAACCGGGAACCTTTAAACCTGGAACCTGAGCAATGACAGCTTTTCAGAATCGATCATATTGGCACTTTCTTTTTCTTTGCGCTTTCGAGACTTTGCGGCTGAATAATTACAGGCGCTGAAATCCCATAAAAGATAAATAAGCGTTTCAGGCTTATCTGATTGATTTTTTGTAGAGCTGATGGCTGAAAGCTGATAGCTTTTAGCTGACAGCTATTCGCTCCATGCAGAACGTGAGGTAATAAACACTTAAAACCCTATGCCGATCACAAAAATTCTTGTCGTTGAAGATGATCCCAATCTGGGGTATATCCTGCAGGAAGCGCTGGAACTGGAGGGCTACCGCGTCACGCGATGTGAGGACGGAGAAGCGGGACTTGTGGCTTGCCAGAAGCATCCGTTTGACCTGTGCCTGATCGACGTGATGCTGCCGAAGAAGGACGGCTTCTCCCTGGCCAGAGAGATTCGCTCGTTCAACAGCGACATCCCGATTATCTTCCTCACCGCCAAATCGTTGCGCGAAGATCGCATCCAGGGATTCAAGATTGGCGGAGATGACTACATCACCAAACCGTTCAGCATGGAAGAATTGATTCTGCGGATACAGGCCGTGCTCAAGAGGAGCCAGGCGCATCAGGCCACGGACAATTGCCAGAAAAAATTCTCTATCGGGCGCTTCGATTTTGACTACGAGCGGTCCCAGCTTCAGCTCGAAAACAATGTCCAGAAATTGACCCATAAAGAGTCGGAGTTGCTGCGGCTCCTTTGTTTGCACAAGAACCAGATTCTGGAACGCGACTTCGCGTTGCAGCATATCTGGGGCGCGGATAGCTTTTTCACCGCTCGCAGCATGGACGTTTACATTTCCAAATTGCGGAAATACCTGAGCGGAGACTCCAACCTCGAGATTGTGAACGTGTTCGGAAAGGGTTATCGCCTCAACATCCGCTGACAGCGACGTTGGCTCCAATGCAGGTCAGGCAGCGACCTCAAGGATGGGCAGTGATTGATGGATTCCGGTTCGGTATTCCCCATGCCGAGCGATTCGTATTGGCGCGATTAAAACGAACTGGTGCTCGCTTTACCGGCCGGGAATTTTCTCTCGTTCGGCAACTATGACCTGACTATCACCTGAATATCTAAATTGATGTTACGAAACATATCTCACCCTTTGTTTTTGAAATTAATCCGGCGTGCGATGCCTTTATGCATCGCATGTCCACCAAAAGCCGGATAAAAGCGATGCACCCCGGATGGAGCGCTTGTTCGGGAACACAAGTTCCATTCCATTTAACGCGATGGATACACATCCAGCGCGATCCGGTTTTGGAAATTAATCCGGAGTGCGATGCCTTAATGCATCGCATGTCCACCAAAAGCCGGATCAAGGCG
>JBMOPW010000037.1:0-7964 GCA_049322915.1 Candidatus Zhuqueibacterota bacterium | reverse complement strand
GAACTTGCTCAGAATTTGAGTCAACATTGAGATTTTCAATTAGCTAAAGGCTAAGCTATTTTGAAACTCAGTTTTTATACGTTTATTCTAAAAAGAGCACCATTCAGGTTAGCCAGCCTCCTTTAAAAATACGATGAATAATGCAGGCTAAAGAAGCAGGTTACAGAAAAACTGAAATAGTGTTAGTCCGAAAACACCTCAATTAGCTATGGGGTTGATATTTTCAAACTTCATTCCGTCAACCCTCATCCCCTTCGTACCCTGCGGGCAAGAGAGGGAAAATCTGTTCTCCCTCTCCTTTTAGGCTCACCAAATCTTTTCTAACGCAGAGGTCGCAGAGACCACAGAGGTACGCAGAGTTTTGGTGTTGAAAAAAAGCTGTCTGAAAACTTATGAAGCCAGGTAATTTCCTGGTTATTTTAGTCTTCTGTTACTATGGGTGAACATGATTTTCATTGTTCGATTGAAAACTTTAAAATCACTCAGGCCAATTCAAAGCGGGTCTTTTCTCTGCGCACTTTGCGACCTCTGCGTTTCATTTGATTTATGAATATTCTCCAACTTATGGGTAAGGATTAGCCTTTTAGGAGAAGGTTGGGGAGGGGTCAATATTAGCAATATGAATGACCAGTAAAAATTTTGGCGCTTCTATTATTGGATATACGCGTAGTGGACGGTCGCGACCGTCCACTACAGATACAAAAGTATCGAATTTATTTCATTCATATTTGCAGTTTTCAGACAGACACTCAATAATTGAAACAACGGATACGCGACCCCATTGCCAGTGAAAGCCTTTTCGTTTTGCGCCTCCCGGGTGTCGTTGCCGGTAAAATAAATTATCGCCTTCAAAACCGCCTGAAGATTTTTCGAAACCCTGGTTATTAAATTGATAATCCTGTTATCAAATTGATAATAAGATCGTCCGGCTTTTGATTGGCTGCTCTCTGCTTAATTCGATGAAATTTTACAGGTTATATTTAAGGTTCCGGCATGGCGTGGTTTTTGTAATTTTCTCGAAGAATTGAACCACGCCAAATTTTGAGAACCCATGAAAAAAGACAGACCTACTGCCGCACTGCTCTTGCTGCTGCTGGCAATGATTGCTTGCCAGCGCGTTCCCTACAACCATGTGACCATCGTTCAGACCTCGAAATCCGGAGACAAATTGAAAGAGGTCGGGAAAGAAAAATTTGAAACTATCGCAACATCTGTGCACCCCCGGGTGATGCTCGATCCCTATGCGACATACCAACAAATCCTGGGATTTGGAGGAGCGTTCACGGAGTCGGCTGCTTTCGTTCTGAATCAGCTCAGCGAACCGAAGCGGGCAGAGGTGCTTCAGAAGTATTTCAGCCGGGCCTGCGCTGGCTACAGCCTCATGCGCACCCACATCAATAGCTGTGATTTTTCCCTGTCGAATTATTCCTACGCCCCTGTCCCCAACGATACTAATCTTACCCATTTCTCCATCGATGAAGATCTGGATGATCTGCTGCCGCTCATACGGGACGCGCGCAACGTCCCTGGCGCGGAGTTTAAAATCATCGCTTCACCCTGGACTGCGCCGATCTGGATGAAAGACAATCAGCAGTGGAACAATGGATTGCTGAAAAAAGAATGGCAACCGACCTGGGCGCTCTTCTTTTCCAAATACATCCGCGAGTACGTCAAACGAGGCGTGCCCATCTGGGGAGTGACAGTGCAGAACGAGCCGCTGGGCAATGGCGGTCAGTGGGAGAGCATGATCTTTTCCCCGGGGACCATGGCCGAATTTATCAGGGATCATCTCGGGCCGCAATTTGTCCGGGATAATCTGGACGTCAAAATCTTTGCCTATGATCAGAACCGAGATGACGTGGCGGCCTGGGCCGATACAATTCTGGCGGACTCTCTGGCCGCGGAATATGTTTGGGGAACCGCAGTGCACTGGTACAGCAGCACCGTGGACTGGTACCCGGCAGCGCTCAAATCAGTCCACGAAAAATTTCCGGACAAGACGCTGCTGCACACCGAGGGCTGCATCGATAACATTGGAAACGATGAGCCGCAGGGCATCTGGCTAACGGACGACTGGTATTGGCGAGCTGAAGCGACTGACTGGGGATATTATTGGGCCGCGGACGAAGATAAAAAAGACCATCCTCGTTACGCGCCGGTGTATCGCTACGCGCGGGATATCATTGGCGGAATGAACAGTTGGCTCATCGGTTGGATCGATTGGAATATTGCGCTCGACACAAAAGGCGGCCCCAATCATGCCGGCAATTGGTGCCTCGCGCCGGTGCTCGTCGATGCGGCAAATGACAGCGTTTACTACACACCTTTATTTTACACCATGTCCCATTTCAGCAAGTATATCCGGCCGGATTCGCATCGGATCCGGGCGGAAACCGAGGCCGCGGAGCTCATGGTGACCGCGTGTAAAAATCCGGACGACAGCATGGTCGCGGTCGTGCTGAATCAACAGAATCATCCGGTCACCTATCACCTTGTCATCGAAAGCTGCATGGCAGAAATTACAATTCCTGACAATGCAATTCAGACACTACTCATCAAATAAAACCGGGAGGAAAGCGCGTGAAGTCAGAGCAGACGAAATTATCTTTCAAGGAAAAAGTTGGATACGGGCTGGGCGATACGGCATCCAACTTGTACTTTCAGATGTTCATCAATTTCTTATTATTTTTCTACACCGATATCTTTGGAATCCCCGCTGCTGCCGCCGGCACAATGCTGATGGTTTCCCGTATCTGGGACGCCGTCAATGATCCCATGATGGGAATGATCGCCGACAGAACAAATACCCGATGGGGGAAATTTCGGCCCTATCTCATCTGGATTTCCATTCCCATCGCGATCATCGGTGTGCTGACGTTTGTCACGCCCAATTTCAGCATGACCGGGAAGCTCGTCTACGCCTATTTCACGTATATTTTGGTGATGATGGCCTACACCGCAATCAACATTCCCTATTCCGCGTTGATGGGCGTTCTCACCCCGGATACCAGCGAGCGGACCAGCGTGTCCACGTTCCGATTTGTTCTGGCTTTCGTCGGCGCATTCATTGTCCAGGGCCTGACGCTCCCATTGGTGGACTTTTTTGGCGGCGGGAATCAGGCAGTGGGATTCCCATTCACCATGGCGGTGTACGGCGTTTTAGCGACGATTCTGTTCTATGTCACCTTCCGCACCACCATCGAGCGCGTTCAGCCGCCGACAAGTCAGACGACCTCTTTCAAGAATGATCTAACGGATCTGCTGAGGAACAAGCCCTGGATGATTCTGCTGATTATGGGCATGTTCACCCTGGGGTACGTCGTTGTGAGGAGTGGGACCATCATGTATTATTTCAAATACTATATCGGCAGTGAGAAACTGGCGTCGCTGTTTATGGTGACCGGCACCTTCGCTGTGATTATCGGCGTTGCTCTCACCCAGTTGCTGGCAAAGATATTTGGAAAAAAGAAGGTATACATCGCAGTGATGGCGGCATCCAGCCTGTTGACCTTCGTGTTCTATTTCCTTCCCAAGGATCAAATTTATCTCATATTCGGCGTCAATATTCTCTCCACTTTGATCATGGCTCCGCAGGCGCCGCTGCTCTGGGCGATGTACGCCGATTCGGCGGATTATTCCGAGTGGAAAAATCATCGTCGGGCGACCGGCCTTGTTTTTTCGGCAGCGACGTTCGCGCAAAAATTTGGCATTGCAATCGGCGGCGGAATGGCCGGCTGGTTGCTGGCAGGATTTGGCTTCGTCCCTAATGTCGATCAGACACCCGAAACTCTCGATGGCATTCGCCTGATGATGAGCTTTATTCCTGCGGTTGGAAGCGTCATTGCTACCGTTGCGGCAATTTTCTATCCGCTCGATGATAAGACCATGAAGCAGATTGAACATGATCTCAGGGAAAGAAAAGCTTCGGAGCGATGATTGAATTGAATGAATAAGCTCGCCTTGAAATGGGTTGAAAGACACTGCTTTTCGTTCAAAGCTCTACATGCCGGATGGAGTGCATTGCCTTCCTGGAATGCACTCGTGCGTTACAGAAAGCCGTCGCTCACCAATCGATGGCTCATTCCGGTGAAATCGAATCCATAAATTAATACAGCTAATCACAGAAAGTTGAGTTGACTATGAAGACAAAACATCTGATACTCACAGCATTGATCATTTTGTTGAGCGCAACCATGAACATGTACAGCACGCCTCTGGAAAAGGATGAAATTGAATCGAAGATTGACCGGTTGATGGCAAGGATGACGCTCGAAGAAAAAATCGGACAGATGTGCCAGCGCAACGGCGCTTCGGGAAACGAGGAGGGCGTTCGTAAGGGACGCATCGGTTCTCTGCTCAACGAAGTGAGCACAGAGCAAATCAACAAGTTGCAGCGCATCGCAGTCGGGGAAAGCCGATTGGGAATTCCGCTCATCATCGGAAGGGATGTGATTCACGGTTACCGAACCATTTTCCCGATCCCGCTGGGACTGGCGGCCACCTGGAATCCGGACCTTGTGCAACAGGGAGCGAGAGTGGCAGCGGTTGAGGCAGCATCGACCGGCATCCGCTGGACATTCGGCCCGATGATCGATGTATCCCGCGATGCGCGCTGGGGACGGATCGCCGAGAGCTTCGGCGAGGATCATTACCTCACCGCGGAGATGGCGGTTGCCATGGTGAAAGGCTTTCAGACAGATGACCTGACGCGGCCGGACGCCCTTGCTGCCTGCGCCAAGCATTATGTCGGGTACGGCGCGGCTGAAGGCGGACGCGATTACAATACCACCTGCATCCCGGAAGAGCTCATGCGCGACGTTTATCTCAAACCATTTCAGGCCAGCGTCAGCGCCGGCGTGGCCACGCTCATGTCCGGATTTCACGAAATCAACGGTGTTCCAGCGACCGGCAATGTATTCCTGCTGAAGAACGTGTTGCGCGACGAATGGAAATTCGACGGCTTTGTCGTGAGCGACTGGGCGTCTGTCACGCAAATGATAGATCACGGTTTCTGCGCCGATGAAAAGGACGCGGCGTTGAAAGCCATCACGGCCGGGCTGGACATGGAAATGGCGACAACCGCCTACGAGCATCATTTGAAGCAATTGCTCGCCGAAGGAAAGATTGGCATGGACTTCATCGATACGGCGGTGCGAAATATCCTGCGCATCAAGTTCCGGCTGGGATTATTTGAAAATCCCTACACCGATCCGGCGAAATTTCCTGCCATCTCGAATCCCGGGAATCTGGATTTGGCCCGGAAAACAGCGCGGCAGAGCATTGTCCTGTTGAAAAACGACGCTCGCGTTTTGCCCCTGTCCCGCGACATGAAACATGTTGCCGTCCTCGGGCCATTGGCCGATGATCCCTTCGAACAATTGGGCACCTGGGCGTTCGATAAAAATCTCGACGATTCCGTCACTCCGCTGCACGCTCTCCGGGAGTTCGTCGGAACGACGGCGGAGATTCATTATGTGAAGGCGCTGGATTATTCCCGATCGCGGAAGACACATGAATTTGCCATAGCCGCCGAGGCCGCGAAAAAGTCCGATGTGGTGCTCATTTTCGCAGGCGAAGAGGCGATCCTCTCCGGGGAGGCGCACTGCCGCGCCGAGATCAATCTGCCCGGGGCGCAGGAAAAGCTGATTGAGGAAATGGATAAAATCGGCAAACCGATTGTCTTGGTCATCATGGCCGGCAGGCCGCTGACCATCGGGTCCATTCTGGATAATGTGGATGCCGTGCTGTACGCGTTCCATCCGGGAACCATGAGCGGCCCGGCCATCGTGGATTTGCTGTACGGCATCGAATCGCCTTCAGGCAAGCTGCCGGTGACCTTTCCCAAAATGGTGGGACAAATTCCCATTTATTACAATCATAAAAATACCGGTCGCCCGGCCCGCGCCGAATCATGGGTGCATATCGATAGTATCTCGTCGCGACCCTGGCAGACGTCGTTGGGAAATGAATCGCATTACCTGGACGCCGGGTTTACTCCGTTGTTCCCCTTCGGTTTCGGTCTGTCCTACGCTCGCTTCGAATACAGCGATTTGAAATTATCCTCGCAACGCTATAAATTGGGGGAAAAAATTATTGTATCGGCGCGCATCAAAAACAGCGGCGATGTGGAAGCGGACGAAGTGGCGCAGTTGTATGTCCGCGATCTGGTGGGGGACAGGACCCGGCCTGTGAAGGAGCTCAAAGGATTCCAGAGGGTTCATCTGAAAGCAGGGGAGGAGAAGACCGTCACTTTTGAATTGACCACGGATCAACTGGCTTTCTGCAACCAAAAGATGGAATTGGCCACTGAGCCGGGCGATTTCCACATCTGGATTGCCAGCGATTCGGATACCGGGCTGATGGGCAAATTTGAAATTCTCCCGTAACTCACTCCGGCGCATGCATCGGCATGGTGCATTCAATAAATAGCCCGGCTGCTGCACTGGCGCCGGCGGCCGTATTTAAATATCAATCCATTGGCACGTTCCGGCGGGCATTCCCGGTTCGCCGGAGAAAAAAGAGAACGAGGTAGGTTATGACAGGAATTGGCATTCGCGCCGTAGCGATGCTGCTCATCGCGATCGGCTTTATTTCTTGTACCGGAGAAAAGAAAGTCCCGGTGAATCCCAATGACATTTTGAGCGACGCCTGGCCCGGCTATGCAATTTCGTATTCCGGCTATCGGGCCGGACAAAGTCCTCAGCAGCAGATTTACCCCTCCCAGGAACAGGTGAAGGAAGATCTCAAAATCCTGGAGAAGAACTGGCGACTCATTCGCCTGTACGGTTCGGATCAGCACAGCGCCGACGTGCTGGAGGTGATACGGCGTGAGAAAATCAATTTGAAAGTCATGTTGGGCATGTGGCTGGATGGCGAGCCCGGTTTTGAAACGAACAACCAGAGCCAGATTCAAAAAGGAATCGAATTGGCCAACGCCTACAAAGACGTGGTGATCGCCGTGAACGTGGGCAATGAAATCATGGTTCACTGGTCGAATCACAAAGTGCCGGAGGAGAAGGTCATTCAATACATCCGGCAGGTGAAGCAGGCGGTTTCGGTGCCGGTGACAGTGGCCGATGATTTCAATTTCTGGAGAGAGGCTGGCGCCAACGTCGCCAGAGAAGTCGATTTCGTCACCATGCACACCTATCCCCTCTGGGGCAAGCAGGACATTGATACCGGCATGCCGGTGACGATCGAGCATTACATGAGCGTCAAACAGGCCATCCCGGATAAGAAAATCATCATCGGCGAGGCCGGCTGGGCCACCTATACCGTCGGTGAGCTGCATGCCCCGAAAGCCGGGGATGAGCAAAAACAGAAAGTGTATTTCAATCAGTTGATGACATGGGCTAAAGCGAACAATGTGATCGTCTTCTTTTTTGAAGCGTTCGATGAGCCGTGGAAGGGCGAAGGCACGGAAGGGCACTGGGGGTTATTTTCCGAAGGCCGCAAAGCCAAACCGGCCATGCAGGAATGGTATCCGGAATTGATGCCGGATGGCCCGACATCGCCGTCCTACACCGAAGACTGAGCGAGTTTAATACCCGATTTTCCGGATTGAAGCGCTACACATTCCAAAAAGCGAAACATTCTTTCAACGGGTCATTTATATTCGGGCTTTGCAAATTCGTAACCGATCACAGGGTGGTTAAGAATGACAGGATAACTGGATGTTTGGGATAGACAGGATTAATTAACTTTAGCTCGTTATCATGTTAATCAAAACATAATCGTGTAAATCACAGGAGGCTGCGTAATGGAACTTGCAAGCTTGACTGAAAAAATTATTGGCTGTGCTTACAACGTATATAACATGTTAGGATTTGGTTTTTTAGAGTCTGTTTACCCCGTGTAATAAAACAAATAGAAATTAATAGCAAGAGAAACAATAGCATATTACACGGGGTGAATGAAAATGCCCTGACAATTGAATTAAAAACAATGGGATTTGCTGTAGAAAG
>JBMOPW010000036.1:195718-230789 GCA_049322915.1 Candidatus Zhuqueibacterota bacterium | reverse complement strand
ACCCGGAACACCCTTGCGGCTTACTGATGGGCTTCGCCAACTCGCCCATAAGGGACTTGCACCCTCTGGATAATTTGTGTATATTCAGTTAAATTAAACATACACGCGCCATGCCAGGCACACACAAAAAAATGTAGCCGACCAAACCGCCGTGCTTCAATTCTATTTTGGTGGGAATTTTGAAAGTATGTGCATTATATGAGTTTTTTTGCAAGCGGTTTGGCGGCTGATTTTCACGTTATAGTGCGACACGAAGCTGTATAATTGAATGTTTGTTAAAGGATTATGTTCTTTGGACAAACCTGATATGTTCCTATCAGTACCTTACGGTGACATGCTGCCGTTGCGCAGGTGACGGGGTGTGAAGCTCACCGGACAATGTACCGAAACGGGTGGAAGTCGTGAGATGGAAACCCATCCGGAAATCTCCTCTGGTTAAGGGCTAAGGTCTGAGTAATATGGTGAGAATAATCAAAGGTTCGTAAGCGTCGTCATGCGTGCATCTGACCTACGGAGATTATTCCAGCAAGAATAACTGCGGGTCAGGTCTAAGCTGTGTTTCCTTGTGTTTACACAGGCGATCAGGTTATAGGTCTTCTAACTACCTATACGGAACTGTCGTATCGCCGGCGTAGAGAATCCACCTAAGTTGCTCATTGTGGTCAATTGTACGGAACGTGGAAACCCAATTCCATCGCCCTGTTATGATGGGCAGGCTAACCGTAAGGCAAGCTGATGGTGGATTGGAATAGGATGCTGAAAGAAGCGAATGTCCGGCTGTAACGGTCGGGATATCCCGATGAATCGGGACTCTGCAAAGAGGCAGACGTTCAGCAGGTCTCTGGTCTCGTGAATACTGGTATAATCAGATGAAAGTAGAAAAAGCAAATAACGTTCGCCGTTTGGCGAATGGTGCACTCTACATACCTTATGGCTATTCTGAATATCAGAAAGTAACGTGAAACAAATTATTATTAATTCGTGGGTATCCCCACAAGGGATACTTTTCAGAGGCTTGAGCCGTATGACGGGAAACTGTCACGTACGGTTCTTAGGGGGCTGAGAGCTGGTAACAGCTCTTGGCTACCCGACCCCGTAAATATAAAACTCTCAAATTTAAATTAGGAGGTTGTCATGCGATTCATTCAAATTTGTCTCATTTTTCTATTTACGCTTTTGATTTTTAACAATTGTCAAAAACCTGATCCCGCAGTCGAAGAACAAAAAATCAAGGAAGCAATTGAAAAAGAGACGCAGGCGTTTTTGGATAATGATTTTACAGCATGGACTTCGACTTATGTACATGCACCTTATTCACAATTACTTGGCGTTGATAAAAACTCTCTTACAGAAATTATCGGTTGGCAGGCCCTGCAGGATTCTATTAGGAAATATATTAAGGGCGACCCTAAGCCATCGGACACTAAAATCATCCGTAAAAACTTTATCATTCGTAATTATGGCACGGGGGCATGGGTTACGTATGATCAGTGGTGGGGTATTGACCCAGAACAAAACCCAGATTTTAAACCTTCGAAACAACTTCGAGTTCTTGAAAAAGTGGACGGCGAATGGAAAGTAATATTTATGGGGCATATTAGTCGATGGGAGTATTTTGCTCCAAAAAATGAGTAGATTGAAAAAGCAAATCAATCAAAATGTAGGCATAACAAAAAAATGTAGCCGACCAAACCGCCGTGCTTCAATTCTATTTTGGTGGGAATTTTGAAAGTATGTGCATTATATGAGTTTTTTTGCAAGCGGTTTGGCGGCTGATTTTCACGTTGCCCAAAGAATAGACATGAAAAAACAACTTAATCAAAAAGTAATTGATCTACTTGGTCTCGAACCTGATAAGGCGTACGAAATTCTTGATTTCGGTTGTGGATCAGGATTACTGCTTAAAGATATAAAAAACAATGTAAGTAGTGATTCCAAATTAGTTGGAATAGACTCAGATGAAAAAACAATTGAGAAGGTAAGAAGAAGTTATTCAGGCATAGAATTTATTTATAATAAATTTAATGATTTTTTCAATTTTCCCAATGAATCATTCGACGTCATAATTTCTGTTGATACTCTCGAATGTATTCAAAATAAACCCGCATTAATCAATGAGCTCCATAGGATACTTAAAAAAGAAGGTCAAATTTTATTTGCACATTGGGATTGGGATACTCAGGTTTATAATTCTGAATACAAGAATTTGATTCGTAAGTTCGTAGCAGCCTTTTCTGACTGGCAACAAGATTGGATGGATGCCAGCGATGGTCAAATGGGTAGGAAGCTTTGGGGTATATTTCAAGGTAGTGGATTATTTAATGGGCAAATGGACATTTTTTCTTTACTTGAAACTGATTATTCAGAAGGCCAATATGGATATGATCGCTTAAAAGATTTATATAGTTTAGTGGTAAAAGAAAAATTAGATAAAGACGAATACAAGATAATCCTTGATGAGATGGCAAATCTAAAAGAAACGGGTGAGTATTTTTATAGTTTAAATTCATATATCTATTTTGGAAAAAAGGCATAGCCCGCTAATCAACCGGATTGGGCAAAAAACTCGCCAAACCGGTTATCAGCAACCGTTATGTTTAAATATATAAATGGGGAATGAATATGAATACAAAAAGATCGCTATTTTTACTTTGTCTTTTCTTGTGTACTTCTACTCAGATAATCCTCTCAGGAGAAAAGCATTCTATTAACGGAATTCCCGAAACACAAATTGTTTTTGAATTTAGTGCAACTGTAAAGCCTACAGGCGAAAGCAGAGAACTTGCGGTTGCTTTTCATTCAATTACGTTTATAGACGCCATCGGTCATTCGCTGGGGGAATTTATATTTGGCTTAGACGAGACGAACAGCTTGCAGCGTGGAGGATGGTTTCAAAATGAGGTTGATCAGGAAATCGGTTCATTTCAATGGTCAGGAGGTTCTCAAAAGAAAGCTGAAATCCAGCTTATGACGCCTTACGGGACCGAAGGAATATTGCTTGGTATTAAGTCGGTAAAAGATAATCTTTGGATGAATGTGAAAATAGATGGGGAATTGTCCGCCGCACTGCGGGTTGATAAATATTGGCATCAGGGCTATGTTCCTGTTGGAGAAGCGATTCCTGAATCAAAACCAACGACTGAACCTGTATGGATTGATGGGCAATATTTTCCACAATTTCCGGAAACGCATCAGGTTTTTGCATTTCAATTAAACGATGCATTTTCAATTGACCACCCTGAAATAAGGGTTAATGATTGGCGAATAAGCGACTCACATGATGCTATGATGGAGCTTACTATTGTGGGTATGCAGGGAATTATCAACCGCAATCAACCGAAAATTTATCTTGATTGGAGCGAAATTGATGGACATCATGCCTTCTGGCAAGAAAAAATTGGCGAACATATAGAAGTTATTCCATTTGAAATGGATGGATTGAGCGTAGTTAATTTTTTGATGCGCAGATATTCGAATAGATTTGATGGAGCGGTGATTTACGATCCGGAAGTCCCGGAAACAATGAACATTGCCACTATGATCGCAGGTTTGGAAAACAGGATGATCCTCGCACCACAACAATTGGATTTGCCTGGTATGCCGAAATTTGAATCTGTTTATGATATAAGAGAACTTGTGCAACAATTTAACTGGGACGCTTCAATTGAAAGTCAAACCGAAATTTATCAATGGGTTTACGATTTTCTCTGGCAGCGATTGGAGCATCGGATGATTGGCTTTTTAAGTCCGGGACCTCCAACTTCAAGAATTGTTGAAAACAGCGTTTATTACTGGCCTCTTGAGATTGCAAGCCGCGATTATATAATTGCGTTGAAATTGCCAGCTATTTATCTTGATCCTGAAAATAATCCACAGGCAAAATTATTAAAAACGTTTTTAAGCGAGGCGCCTTCGCCAATTCCGGTAACAGGCGGCTTTGCTCTCAGGGAAGAGAGTTCCACGGCATTATTCTCGGAATATGGCAACTTTAACGCCGCGTTTACATGGCCGGGGGAAAATATTCGGGCAACCAGTTTAACAGTTTTTTCCGCAGTGAGACCAGAAATAAAACGTTATCAAAATGGGCTCAATAATGAAAAAATACTTTCAACGCTTGGCAATCGCCCTGTGGCAACTTTGTTTTGTACAGATGGCGATGCATTGAACTATTTAATGCAAAGAGGATTCTACAATTTTTTTGGATGGGAAAATGTTAATCATCAAAAATTTGGCTGGACAATTAATCCAGTTTTAGCTGAACTTGCTCCTGTAATTTGGAATTATTATATAGACTCACAGCCTCAGGAAGCATCCTGTTTTTTAACAGGTCTCTCGGGCGCAGGGTATGCCTATCCTCAGCTAATGGATGATTCTGAGCTTCAGAATTATCTGGATTATACTTCTCGATATCTACAAAAAACAGGTTTGCGAACAGTTCGAATTGATGGGCGATTAGGCGATATGACGTCTGAAATAGCAAATCAATATTATACTCGTTTAAAAGACGTTGGATACCTTGGAAATATTTATGGTTATGGCGGCTCCAACCGAGGATTTGGCTTTGATTATTTTGGAGCGCCTGCGCCAACCGTTTGGCCTTCTTATACAATTCGGGGGAAAAATGTGGAGGCAATTGTAAATGATATTTTATCACGAAAACCTGGCGAAGAATTTATAAATTTTACTCAAGTCACTGACCCGGAAACGTTTATCATTCAGGATGATTTGGCTTATAACGGGCAAACCCTTTTTATTCCAATGAACAAAGCATCCTGTTGCCTTGCAGCGAATTCAAATGCGATAAGTTTACCGCCCGGAGACTATGCAGTAACGTTTCGCATGAAAGTTAGTCAAAATGAAAGTTCAGAGATATTTGCTCAAATATATGTTGGACAAAATTCAGTTAATTGGCAAAATATAGCACATCAGTTTCTCACTCCAGCCGAATTTAGTGAACCAGGTAAATATCAGGATTTTACTCTTAATTTTACATTGAACGAGTTTACAAAAGATATTGAATTCAGACTCGATTATTATCAGGCAGGTTCTGATTTATATATTGATTATATTCACAGTTCCCGCAATCAAGGTCCCATATTGCCAGTCTTTGCAAGCATATTGATTGGCCTTATTATCGATCCAGATGATATGGATTTTCAAACTGAAGCGCCAAGCCGATTTACAAATGCATTTGAGGATTCAGGAGGTATCGTCCTAACTTCTGACGAGTTTGTGGCGTCGCTCAATCCAGAATATATGATTAAACTTGCAGAATCAATTTTAACAGCCAACGATCCACTGCTTGTTCAGGCAAAATCACAATTTTCTGAGGGCGATTATTTTAGCAGCCTGATTTCAGTGCGAAGCGCTTTAAAACCTCATTTTAGCGATGAAGTTTCTATTAGCATTGAACCGAATAATTCAACAATAACAATAAATGAACCTTGTTCTGTTGATGTTGTCATTGAGGACGCTTCACACCTTGGTTCTTTTCAGTTTGATTTGGAATATAACACCGATATTGTACATGTGGATACAGTTTTAATTGGCCCTTTTCTCGGAAGTACTGGAAGAGCGGTTTCCATAATTGAACCAACAATTGATAATATTAATCCGACAGGTCGATTATCATTTGGCGCTACTTCGTCAAATGTAAATGATGGTCCATCTGGTTCAGGTGTGTTGGCGACAGTCGTTTTTCAACCGCAGCATGCAGGTGAAACAATAATCGCTCCCAAAAATATCAATATTGGAGACGTTCAAAACCAATCTTTAAGAGTCGCTTCCACAAATTCAGGAACAATAAGAGTAAGCGCTTCAACAGAGGTTTGGCTTTCTCAGTATTCAGGAACATCGAACAATCTTTACTCGCTAGATGCAGTAGATGAACAAACAGTCTGGATAGCGGGCGGAGAGAATGTTGTATTGCGAACGATTGACGGCGGCGCTACATGGACAAACGTTTGGGGCGCTGATTTATTAGATATCGATATCATCGAAGCGTGTAATTCCGATACAGCATTTGTCGCAGGCTTGACAGGCGATTGGAACGCTGGAACGAGTATCGCCTATATCTTCAAGACTGAAAATGGAGGGAGCAGTTGGTCGAAAGTGTTCGAACAAGCCAATGGCTGGATTACAAATATAACAATGTTTAATTCAGAAAATGGATTTGCTATTGGAAATGCAGTAAATGGCGTTTGGACGATGTTAAAAACGAACGATGGCGGTCAGAGTTGGATGCAAATTTTGAACGCTCCCAATACTTCTTCGAATGATGAATGGGGCAGTCGGGATGGAGTCATATGGCTGAATGAAAGCGAGTGCTGGTTTACTGGCACAAACTATAATCTGCATCATACAGTTGATGGCGGCGATACATGGGAGTTGGTTAATCCCGGATATGGGAAGTTTTTTAAGGTTCTGACTTTCAATAATGAAGGCATTGGTTTTTTTAGCGACCATGGACAATTAAGACGCACTCTGGATAATGGAAGAACATGGAATCAGGTAACACTTCCTGTGGACGGCGTTGAACGTCATATCGTTTATCATGAAAATATTTTTTGGCTAATTGTAGATAATAGCGTTTATCAAACGAAAGATAATGGGAATAATTGGGAATTGAAGACAATTGCCAAAAATTCGCAGCTTTATTCTCTCTCGTTTGTAGAAAATCAACAGGGACGTTACGGTTGGACTGTTGGGGAAAATGGCTATATCGCAAAATATCGCAATACTGTTCTTGAGCCTTCTCTTAAAGTGAGCGCTGAAACCCTTGATTTTAGTTTACATGAAACTGAACAGAAATTTAAAATTGCTAATTCGGGTTATAATTCTCTTAACTGGTCTGTAACTTTGAATGAAAGCTGGATTACAAGTATTTCTCCAAATAGCGGTTCAAATGACGCAGAGATCACTGTTACGATTGATCGCAGTAATTTAAATCCAGGTAAATATTCCAGCGCGCTTCATATTACTTCTAATGGCGGGGACAAGGATGTGACGATAAACGCCACAAAGATCGCTGATAAATGGAAAATTCAATCATCAGGATGGACTGAGCCTTTGTATGATGTGACCGCAGTGTCGGAGCAAAAAGCCTGGGCATGCGGGATCGATGGAGCTGTTTTGCTTACAATTGATGGAGGCAATGCCTGGAATAATGTATGGGACGGTCCTGATTCGCTGGATATACTTTGCGTTGAAGCGGTCTCTAATGACACGGCGCTCATTGCAGTTGTCACTGGTGAATGGAATAGTCCAGCGGCGATATCAGCGATTTACATCACTGAAAATAGCGGCGTTAGCTGGACAAAGGTTCTGGAGCAGCAGCGCCTTTTTATTAATGATATCACGATGCTTGATTCTCAAACCGGCTTTGCTTTTGGCGATCCCAAAGAAGGACAATGGCAGATATTTAAAACAATCGACGGTGGGATTTCATGGAATTTGTTAACTAACGCGCCATTAGCGGAAGATGCAGAAAATGGATATCATCATAACGTTTGTAAAGTAGATGAGAACAATATCTGGTTTAGCTCGAATAAATCCAGAATTATTTTTACAAGCGATAAAGGAGTGAACTGGAATATAAAAGAAGTTCCTGTTTTGAAAAATATTTCAGCGATCGCTTTAAATGGATCGGGCATTGGGCTTGCCGCCTCTACTTATGAAAAAATGGCGATTACTTTTGATTCTGGAACAACCTGGGAATTGCTCCGCGCTCCAGAAGCTGGCTTTATTCGCTATATTTACGCCCAGCAGGATACTTTTTGGGCATTAATCGATCATGCGCTCTACAGCAGTAAGGATAATGGGGACTCCTGGGAACTGGAAACAATGACGGACGATGGAATTCGGAATATTTCAATAGTTCATACTGATAAAGGAACATTTGGCTGGATCGTTGGCGGGAGTGGTTTGATTTCCTATTTTTCCAGGAAAGCGCCAGTCACACAAATTTCTAAAGATCAAACGATAATCCCAAAGAATTTTAATTTATGGCAGAATTATCCCAATCCATTTAATCCAAAAACAAACATCAAATTTGATTTGCCCCAAACATGCTATGTTGTTTTAGACGTATTTAACAGCGCAGGGCAATGTATCGAACGGGTGATAAATGATAGCTATAATGCAGGTACACATCAAGTTTCATGGAACGCAAAGCAGTATTCCACAGGAATTTACTTTTATCGAATCCGTGTAAAAGATATTTCTCAAAAAAGAGTTGAATTCGCTGACACGAAAAAATTTATTTTGCTGAAATAAATAATTATTGAAGTGTTTATATAAAAACATAACAAAATGTTGGAATCGGACTGGAAATACGCTGTTTTGATCTGAGTTTTCGGTACATTGTCTAAAGATTTTATTAAATTTTATGTATAGTGCGTTGTAAATTTCCAGCCGCTCAACATTGTTGTTCACCTGATTAAAAGGAAAACCAAAATGCCTGAGATCAGTAGGTTTTATGGTATAATCATTGCGATGTTTTTCGATGATCACAACCCGCCGCATTTTCATGCACGGTATGGCGGGGAGAAAGTGGCAATAGAAATAGAGTCACTTCGGATTCTGGAGGGTCATTTTTCGCCTCGTGCGTTGGGGCTTGTAATCGAATGGGCCGTTCAGCACAGGAATGAGCTTAGTCATAACTGGGAATTAGCGAAAAATAATCAGACTCCAAAGAAAATTGAACCGTTGAAATAAGGGAGGTGAGTCATGCTTAGGGATGTAATCTCAGCAAAATATAAGGGCGAATATAAAATTGAAATCACTTTTGAGGACGGTGCCTCTGGAGTCGTCGATTTTTCAAAATATTTACTTGAAGGTGGGATCTTCGAAAAATTCAAGGATATGGAATTTTTCAAAAATTTTAAAATTAATGAGGAACTTGGAGTGCTTACCTGGGGGGATGAAATCGATATTGCACCTGAAACACTTTATTCCGTGGCAACGAACTCCCCTCTACCTGAATGGATGAATTCGCAGCAAGGTTCGCTGGCGAACATGTCGCTTCAGCCGACCTCATAAACTCGGCAGCGGAGCTTTTCGAACCCCGCAGTAAAGAATCGAGTTATACGCAATTAGGCAGGTGAAAAAGCAGCATCAACATAGAGAGAGCAGCAGTTGATGATTCAATATAACCGATTGAGTTGGAAAAATCAATCGCTATTTCGATAAGGCATAAACAAGGCGTACTTCTCCCGGGGAAAAGACAGATCGACACACCACCTTTGGTGAAGGTGTGCTGAAATCGGCGACGAATTGAATGAGATGGTGGTAGGTGATGTGCCCGATGCAGGGAGCGGCCTGCAGTAAGATGAAGGCATTGAATTCCAGCAACCGGCACTCCAGCGATTCGATGGAGCGATTGGAGAAGTTTGAATTTTTGCAATACTCAAAAAAATGAGTGATATGATGACGAAGCATAGGGAAACCTCCATAATTATATTGTAACGTCAATTAAATATAATACTGGTTTCTCTATGCTTCAACTAACAATTTCCACACAGGCGCTAATGGCGTATAACTCTAACTGCGGGGTTTATGGGTTAACCATCTATTTCATGAAAATCCAGTTGACTTTTAGTGGCTTTTAAGCTACATTAGAGTATGGAATCAAAACATAAAGAATTGCTCGAATATATCACCGAAGATGGTAAGTGCCCTTTCGATGATTGGATAAAATCATTGAAAGACATAAAAGCTCGCGCCGTTATTCGTGTCCGACTTAACCGAATTATCCTGGGCAATTTGGGAGACTGTAAACCAGTTGGCGAGGGTGTATCAGAGCTTCGAGTTGATTTTGGTCCAGGATACAGGATTTATTTCGGCCAGGATGGCACTACCCTTATTATACTCCTCTGTGCGGGTAGTAAAAAAAGCCAAAAAAAAGATATTGACTTGGCCAAATTGTTTTGGGCTGATTATTGCAGGAGAAAAAATGAATAAACTCACTAAAAATTACAAAGATGATCTCATAAAAGATCTCAGAAATCCAAAGGAGGCGGTTGAATATCTGAACGCTGCACTCCAAGATGGAAATCAAGAAATATTTCTCATGGCGTTGAGAGATGTCGCGGCAGCAAGGGGAATTAAAAACATTTCGCAACAAACATCTCTTAATAGAGAGAATATGTATCGGATGCTATCTAATGAAGGAAATCCCAATTTGTCAAGCCTTTCGACAATATTAGATAACTTGGGACTCAAATTGGCTATAGAAATAAAAGAAGTTCACCCTTCGCACTCGGCTTGAAACACCTTAACAATTTGGATGACAATAAATGGTTAACACAAGTGTGTAGCCGACCTGCGCCTCCTGTCGCGATAGCAGTAAATAATAGCCGTAGAAAGTAATGTCGTTTTAGCAGTTTCATTTTACGCGGCTCCGGCGGCTAACACTTTTCGTTATGCATAGAAGATAATGCTTGTTTTTTAATTTATTCATTTTATTTTTAAGGAGCAAGAAATTTGAAAATAACGGATATTATTTGGAAGGAGCAATTTGTTGAAAAACTAGAAATCAAGCATAATGTGACCATTTATGAGGCAGAAGAAGCTCTCTACTCTAGTCCTTTAGTTCGTAAAGTAGTCAAAGGACGAGTGCATGGAGAAGATATCTATCCGCTCAAGCACAAATCATCAATGGGCGATACTTGATTGTATTTTTTATAAAAAAAAACATGATATTGCTTTGCCTATATCAGCACGTGAAATGACATTAACTGAAATGAAATATTATGACAAACACAAATAAAAAAATTGATCCGTTACCTGATGAATTTTCTTCAGAAGAAGAAGCTGGCGAATTCTGGGATACACATAGTATAACAGATTATGAGGAATATTTGGAGCCTGTTGAATTCAAAGCAGATATTAAAAGACGTCATTTCCAGATTGAGTTGGATGAAGAAAGTTTTATTGCGTTACGATCCTATTCCAAGAAGCAGCAAAAACCAGTCAAAAAACTGGTTAGCGATATTATTAAACAGAAAATTGCTTAATAATAAGTCCAATTCGATGGTAAGACCAAAGATTCGTCTCGAAAGATAAGAATCAATTGCCTTGCAACATTCAAGGAGTTAAAGATGGCATTAAGAAAGCCTTCATAAATAAATTTCAAGGAATTGGATGAGAATTTTAATCACCGATTTTTTAATGGCTTTTGCGGCAATTGTAAATTTCAAGTGAAAAGTGTACCATTGTATTAATTGAAAAGTATACCAGTGGATTAACAATGTGCCCAATACTCACTGTATTGGATACGGCCCCCCAGACAGAGCGCAGGCGCTAATGGCGTATAATTCTAACTGCGGGGTTTATGGGTTATCGTGCATAAAATATTCATTATGGAGGCAAAGAGTATGCAAAACGAGTATACAGCGGTTATGAAACAGGAAGACGACTGGTGGGTGGGATGGATCGAGGAAATTTCCGGTGTAAATTGCCAGGAAAAGACCTACGAGGAGTTGAAAGAGACCTTGGAGGTTACGCTAAGAGAGGCATTGGAATTCAACCGCCAGGACGCATTGACCTCTGCCGGTAGTGGCTACAAGGAAGAAAAAATCGCCATATGAAGAGAAATGAACTTCTCAAGTATCTGCGAAGCCAGGGATGCGATCTTTTACGAGAAGGTAGTAAGCATTCATGGTGGCATAATCCAGCGCAAAATAAACGGTCGGCGATTCCTCGGCATTCCGAGATCAAGGACATCTTGGCGAGAAAGATATGCAAAGATCTTGGTGTAGAGCCAGCAAAATAGCCGCTAATCGAGTAGGTGGCTTCAGCAGTTTCCCACTGGAGTGCACCTCTCACACCATCCCGACGCTTCGGGACGGTTCATTAACCATGAGTAATTTTAAGGTAATACGATAGCATAGAAATATAGCCCCTGCGTTCCAGTCTTTCGTTTGTAATTGTCGTGCTGAGGATTGGACTGCATGCAACTGCCCAGCGTCCCATTCGAGTGCGGCTCCAGGAATAGGCAATGCCTGGTTGAATTCCCAAACGGATAAGATTCTTCATCTTACGGTTTGGTTTCTTCTCCCGCAGGTGCGGGACCAGATGCAGCCACGCAGACGGCGGCGAACCCAGACATCAATATCTCGTAATTTGCCGTACATATTGGCTAATTTGAAATAATTGATCCACCCTGCCTGTAGAAGATTCAGTCGTGCGATGCGTTCATCAAAACTGACAGGGACTGTAATAGCGCGGCGACGTTGTGCGGGATGAGTTGTTGCAGGGTCAGGTAATGAAAGAATTGGTGCAGGCTCCACACCCGCATTTTTTTGACGGATGGTGAAGGTGTGCCAAAATCGGCGACGAATTGAATGAGATGGTGGTAGGTGATGTGCTCGATGCCGGGAGCGGCCTGCTGTTGGATGAAGGCATTGAATTCCAGCAACCGGCACTCCAGCGATTCGATGGAGCGATTGGAGAAGTTTGAATTTTTGCAATAGTCTAAAAAATGAGTGATATGATGACGAAGCATAGGGAGACCTCCATCATTATATTTTAACGCCAATTAAATATAATACTGGTTTCTCTATGCTTCAACTAATAATTTCCACGCAGGCGCTAATGGCGTATAACTCTAACTGCGGGGATTATGGGTTATAGCTGAAAAGATTGTATTATTAATCCAGATATTGTATATTTATAAAAGCAAATTTAGTCATTTTTGGTGAGGTATAGATGCCTACAATTTCTATGTTTTATGGTATATTGATAAGAATGTTTTTCAAGGATGCAGAAAAAAACCATTTACCACATATTCATGCGGATTATCAAGGACAAGTGGCAGTATATTCAATTCCAGATGGTGAAGTACTCTCAGGTTCAATACCTTCTAATAAGCATAAGTTAGTTGTGGCGTGGATCGAAATTCACAAGGAAGACCTGATAGCAGACTGGGAGCTGGCAGCTAATGGTAAGAAACCATTTCCAATTAAAGGATTAGATCAATGAAAATTAATGAAGTAACTCCAATTTCAAACTACACCCTGAGGATTGTATCCGATAAAGGTCTTATTGGTATCTTTAACGTGAAGCCTTATTTAAAGTATGAGGCATTCAAACCATTGCAGGACATATCAGAATTTATGAAAATTTCCAATGGAAGTTATTTTGTTGAGTGGGAATGTGGAGCTGATCTTTCTGCAGATACAATCGAAGCGAAAATGAAAGTTTAAAATATTTTACTAAACTTTCCCAAAAACAGGTTAATAATAACGGATTAACATGCTATATTTCAGTTAGTTAATTGGTTGAATAATTATAAGAGCTAACTGATATGCTAAAAATAACTCACTTACCGCAAATTGTTCAAAAGCACGCACGGAATTTTAAAGCAATATTTTCAAATAAAGCCCAATATCAACATTTCAAACAGTATCTAACTAGGATTGGTGCAGACAAAACCTGTTCCGGCATTCAATCGACCTTCATTGAGCAAAAGTCTGTCAATAGTCTTGACCATTTTCTGATTCATACGCAATGGTCTGAAGTTGAAATGAATCGAAAGCGCATCAAAGATTTACAAAACCGTCCGGAAACCACATCGCGACGTGTGTACTGCTTCAACGGAAATTGGAATTTTCGAGATAATGAATTAGCTCGTCAAAGGCGATTGATCCCATTTTGATGAGTGCTGCATTAAATGCAGATCACAGGAATCAGTGTTTGACGATCGCGACACAATCCAGCCTTCGTTGTTGGCGATTTTGTTTTCGTTGCTCTCCGGCTGCTTCCAGTTTTATATTACCCAACTTGTTGCACTTCGAACTTGAATCCGCCGAAAAATTTTCAAAAAAATAGCTAACAATGGGTGTGTACAGCCGAACAAGCTGCGGCACGAATTTTAGTCGACGAGTAATTTTCGTTTTGTTCATCGCTTCTATTTCATCTTCTGCTCGCCGGGCGCTGGGCCAAAAAGAGACAGGCGCTGCATCTTCCCAGGAAATTATAGACGTATGACTTCCGATTCAACCACAATAAAAATCTTGTTGCTGGCGGACACCCATCTCGGCTTTGACCAGCCGCTGCGCCCGCGAGTGGCCAGGCGACGACGCGGCCCGGACTTCTTCGAAAACTACCAGCGCTGTCTCGTCCCGGCCCTGACTGGCGACGTCGATCTGGTGGTGCATGGCGGCGACCTGTTCTTCCGCAGCCGCGTATCGTCCCGCGTCATCCACGACGCGTTCCAGCCGTTGATTCGCATCGCCGACCAGGGCGTTCCGGTCTTCCTCGTCCCGGGCAATCACGAGCGATCCAATATCCCGGTGACCCTGCTGGAAACCCACCGCAACATCCATATTTTCAGTCAACCGAAAACATTTACGCGGGAAGTGAAAGGCCGGCGCATCGCGCTGTCCGGCTTCCCGTTTTATCGCGGATCCATCCGGGAGCACTTCGACACGCTTCTCGACCAGACTGAATTTTCAAAGCAGGAGGCGGATATTCGCGCGCTGTGCCTGCATCAAAGCGTGGAAGGCGCGCAGGTGGGAGTTCAAAACTACACGTTTCGTCCGGCTCCGGACGTCATCTCCGGACACCAGATTCCTGATGGATTTGCCGCGGTGCTCGCCGGCCATATTCATCGCCAACAGGTGCTGATGACCGATCTGGCCGGTGTAACATTGAATGCGCCGGTCTTTTACCCCGGCTCCATCGAGCGGACATCCTTTGCCGAGCGCAACGAGCGCAAGGGATACCTCGTGATTGATATTGGCTGCGGCGCTTCGGATGTCCGCTGGAATTTCTTCGAATTGCCGACGCGACCCATGGCCGTCATCGCCATCGAACGCAGCGGTTTGTCCGCTGACCAGTTGACAGGCTGGCTACGGGATACACTGAACCGGCTCGATCCGAATAGCGTTGTGCAAATCCGATTGCCTGAGGATTTTCCGGATCATCTGCTGAAACGGCTCTCCGCGCCATTCCTTCGCTCCATCGCTCCGGCGACGATGAATATCAGTCTGTCGCTTTTTCAACGCTGATGCCTGGTTCCGAAAAATCAATCGCTCCTCGGCCAATGAAATCCAACTCAGCCGGTCGCTGTCGGCGGCTCACTGATTTTTATGCTGAACTCACTTCCGCTGCGACCTGAATTTTCACTGCCAGCTTGAGCCGCCGGGCAACATCCACCACCGGCGCCGGTATTTCGCCATCGGGATAGGATTGATGCAGCAGCAGGAACGCCGTCTCCGTGAATTTCCGGAAGTCCAGCGGAAAGGCCAGCGTGTCAGCCAGGTCCAGAATTTTGATGATGTTCTGCGACGCGCTTCTGTGATGCGGATCTTTCTTCAGACTCGCAAATAAATTCTGCACCACCTGATTCAGCTTCTGCCTGATTTTGTCCGAACTGAGGTCGAAATTCAGCCGCGCGGCATTCTGAAAGGCAGTGACGATCTCTTCGCCCTGGAGCAAATCCACGGAACCATTGGTGTTGGACAGATAGTTTTCGATTCGGGTGATGTAAATGAACTCGGAGATGTGTTTCAGAATGCCGGGTATGGGCAGCCCCACTTCGTGGAACGTCTCCATCAGATCGAGCTTCTTCTCATAGAATGCATCCAGCGTGGATTGAATCTGCTTCATCTGTTCCGCAAACGCCAATTGAATAATTTGCTCCCGATTTTCGATGAACAAATCCCTGAGCGTATAAAACCGGCCTTTGGTGAGCCCCTGCAATTTTTTCTCCGTGACGTCCACCGTGGTGATGTTGAATTCGATGCTCTCTTTGTTGTTCAAAATGTAGCACCGCACGTCCCGCAACGATTCCATGAACAGGAAATAAATATACCCCAGCTTCTGGCCGGTGTAATTGTCCAGCAGCCACACCATACCTTTTTGCACCGGTTCTTTGTGCTTCTGCCCTATTTCCTGATGCATGGCTCTGATGGTGTACTGGTAAATCCGGCGATGCTCGAACTTGTTCAGAACGAACGACTCGATGGCAAAATTGCTGACGACCATTTTGTAGCTGATTTTGGACGGGATCACTTTGTTGATGTAAATATCCCGTCCGTTTCCTTCGGCCGGCACATTGCTCCGCGCGGCCGCCAGCTTCTCAATGAACCGCCCCTCCAGGTCTGTCTTGAAATAGCGCTCCACCAATTGAATGGCGCGAGCCGCGTATTTCATTGTCTGCACCGGCTCCAATCGCGCCACGTCCGCGAAAAACCAGGCGCAGCTCGTGAACATGAGCTGGCACTGGGCCAGCGCTTCCATGAACCGGAACACCAGAGCCTGGTCATCGTCGCTGAGCTTTTCCGCGACGCCGTACTCGAGCAAAAATTGCCGGCGACTTTCCGGACTCCGATTCTTCAGCACATCAATGTAGCGCCGCCTCGCCTCTCCGGGACGATTCAGCAGCGGCGCGACCTTTTTCCCGAATTTTTCCAGAATGGTCTCGTGCAGCCAGTTGAACGCGCCGCGCAGGGGCGTGCGCCATTCCTGAGTCCACGAGGGATAGCCGCCGTCCGAACAGCCGCAATTTCGCACCCATCGTCCCACGCCGTGGGCGCAGCTCCAGGCCGTGCCTTCGCCGTTCGGCCCCGGCTTGATCTGCACTTCATGCGTGGGCGGATTCATTTCCAGGAACTGGCCGAAATTGGTCAGCCTCAAGCCAAATTCCGGCGCCGTGTATTTGATGAAATGAGCCAGGCACATCTCCCCGTACTTCTCATGATGCCCGTACGATTCGCCATCGGTGCAGGCTGAGATCAAAATGGGTCGGCCCGGATTCCAGATGAACTGCCGGAACTTCTGCGCCAGTCGGTACGAATTGGTCAGCAGATGCTCGAAGCCAATGGCGCTGGAAATCGCATGGTTGTAAAAGAAAATATCGATGAATCGGCCATCCCGGCTGAACTGGCGGTACGGCATGGATGTGTCGATTGCGCCGGAACTGACGTCCTTCCAGCCCTTGCCGGACAGCGGGCGCACGCGCTCCGCCTGAAACGGGGACAGGATGAGGTACTTCAGACCGAACGCCACCAGCACATCGATGGTGTCCTGATCCACCGCAGTCTCCGCCAGCCAGATGGACTCCGGCTCCCGATTGAAATGCGATTTGAAATCCTCCATCCCCCACAGAATCTGGAGATACTTGTCCTCCGGCGCTGCCAGCGGCAAAATGGTATGATTGTAAACCTGAGCGATGGCATTGCCGTGCCCGGCGTAAATCTCGCGGCTCTTTCTGTCCGCCTCGACAATGGCCTGATACGTGCAGGGCGATTTCTCCTTGATCCAGTTCATCAGCGTCGGGCCGATATTGAAACTGATGTACTGGTAATTATTGATGATGTCCTCGATCTTTCCTTCGGAATTGAGAATCTCGGCAAAGCCATTTGCGTGGTAACATTCCTTGTTAATGCGCTCGTTCCAATCGTGAAATGGCGCAGCCGATAGCTGGCGCTCGATCTGCTCGGTCCAGGGATTCTCCCGCGGCGGCTGGTAAAAATGTCCGTGAATGGTGATGTAGGTTGTGGCTGGCGTCATACGTTACCTGTGAGTTTCAATGCGTGAAATAACTGCCCGGCATTCCCGGCATCAGAAGCAGCCCGGATGGCGACAGACTGCCTTCTCCGCCGGCAGTTTCCTGCTGATGCGCCCGTGCAAGGCTTTTAATCAATATCGTAACAATCGAAGAAATGTTTAATCGTTGAGAAAGCCAAATGGCTCCTCCGCCCGATTGTATCTGGGACCAACCTTCGACGTCCATTTTTTTCGCCTCAACGTTTGGACGATCATTCGCGGCGTTGATCCGACAAGGCCGTTACGGCAACGCCTCTCTGTCTTCACGAACCTGAAATTTCAAATCAGACAATCGTATATCTGGGAGCGACCTGAAAGGCGCGGCAGGTGAAAAATGGATTTTGGTACGGCATTGTCCATGCCGGGTCATTCGGGTTGGATCGGGAAAAACGAGCCGTTGATCTCATCATTGGCTGGTATTTTTTTCTTTTTCGTGAAAAATGACTTGACTATTTATGAGATTTTTGTATATTCACTTTCAACACGCCTGAACCAAATTCGACGCCCCAATGCTACTCCACCATTCTTTCTATTCTTCAGTTCGGTTCCGGGTCGAGGGTGTGCAATACAATTTCCGACTTCAATTTTTACTTGTTCAATTGCAGTCACTGATTCTCTCGGGTGTTGTAATAATCTCATCAGAAAAACGAATTGTTCTATTTTCACAGCGACACAGGGGTTTTAAATTTTGGCAGGAATTAGCTCCATTATCAAACCATCTTTCTGTATAATCGCAGCGCTGACCCGCGAGCACGCTGGCTGGGAGTCCCGCTTGCGAGACGGACAGACAGCGCGCACAGTCGGGTCATGTGCCATATTCCGCCGCGCGTCAACGCGGGGGAGCATGGCACTGACAAAGTCAGCGCCGCGATTAGCGCAGAGAAGTCTAATGCAATCAAAAAATTGTGAAACATTATTATTCTTATTATCAACAAACTTTAAAGAAAAAATCATTTCGATTGAAAACAGGAAAGGAATATTATGAAAAACAGAAATCCTACAGTTGAATAATTGAATAGGTTCCTCTATAATTAAAATTATTTAATTACTTTTAAAATTGGAGGCTACTATGTTTAGAAAAATCAAAATAACGGCTTTATTAATAACACCAATGATTTTCATAGTCTGCTCAATAGATAAAGGTACTTATGAAGAAAAGACTACTATCGATCAGACGACTCAAATTGATAAATATTCTCAAACGGACGATCAATCAAATGAATTTACTGCTCAAATTGACAAACTAAAAAAGCTTACACAGCTAACAGCAAAAGAGTGGAATCCTGATATAGCTGCTTTTTTTTATGACTATTTTTCTAAAACAAAACAGCATGCAATTGAATTATCAGAGATTAAAATAAAATTATCGCCTGAAGAAAATAACTTAAAAAATATTATTCAGATTTTTTCAGAATTTACAGATGTTCATTTGGATGCAAAGGACGGCCTTCATCCAATAGAAATATATATTCCCAAAGATCATCTTTCACTATTGGAAAAAAAATCGCCAGTTTTTGTTTTTTATGATGCAACTAAAGATGAGAAGGACCATGAATATTCAATAGGTTTTTTACTTGATGGAAGTTCCATAGAATTATCTAATATCGATAAGCCTAAGGATCAACCAGCGATTGTTTTTAGATTTAAAGAAAAAATTCTAGACAGATTTAAGGCTAATAGCAATGAAAAAGAATCCCAAGAGCTAATTTCATTATCTATTATGAAACCAAGCGGGAATTATAATGAGAAATTTTTCTTGAGTGGAATATCTTTTAAAAATATTGGAGCCGTGGGTGAACATTGGACGGCGTTTCCACCTGAGTATTATACAAAAACATGGCCATGTTTGGATCCGAATAGTTGTAGCGAAACTTGGAGCTCTCAGAGACATGATGTAAAGCCAGCGGAAGATTGGGATCCCCCTTTAGAGTTTGACTTCGATTTTGAAGATTGGAAATGGTACAATACATATGACTGGAATTATATAATGTTTGACCATACAGGAGGCTCTATATATATTCCAAGATTAAAGGTTGAAGTTTGGGAAGAGGATTGGTGGGCCTCTGATGATTTTGTGGATAGACTAATGGAAAGAACAGATCCCTATGGAGGATGGCATGAGTATCTTTTTGATAATCCCGTTTATGGATACTGTAAGATAAAAGTAAAACGATATATTTGGTAATTTTTCTATGGACCGCAACTCGGGAAATCCGAGATGCGGTCATCTTGATGAGGAATAAAATATGATCAAAAAAATTTGTATTTTGAAAATAATTTTAGCCGCCTTGTTTATTCAATGCTCCCCGGATATGTCTTTAGATGTCGATAAAACTCTGGGACGTTTACAGGTTCTATCCGTAATTTCCCCGGCCTTTGAGCGAGCCGAAGTTTATATTGGCATGGCCTATCCTGAATCAGCTCCGGAGAATATTTCCGGCGCTGAAGTCATTTTATCTGATTCACTAAATGAAATCGTATTAATTGAGGTTCAACCTGGCCTCTATCAGGATTTGTCCAATAGTTTAAATGTCGAACCTAAGGTAAAATATCATTTGCATGTTCAGATATCAGATGGAAAGACCTACTCCGATAATACGATTGTTCCCCCTATCCCTGAAATAAGTAATTGTAATGATGGTGATACATTACATATATATTTCAGCAGCATGGGAAATAAAATTCCCACTATAAAATTTAAAAAAGATGATTTCACTTATGGATATCTCATATCCACAATTATTTCAAACAACGATGAAGAAATTTACACGACCATAAAAACTGACTCGTTGGAAACAGAGATGCCCATTCCTTCGTGGGGTATTAACTGGTTTAGCGATACTCTTTTTTATCAACCGGCAAAATTGCAGACATGGGCGCTTGATTCAGCAGCAATGCGTATCGATAATCAATCGGTATTGGAAGCAGGATCAAAAATAAAATGGAATCTATTCGGTTCCATGAGTATGAGTGAGATTAATGTTACAGTTGAGATGAAATTAGAAGCAGGAAAATGATGACCGAAACAATTAACTTCAAGTGATAAAATGAATGATAAACATAAGCTTTCGTTTATAGCACTTTTTTTTATAGTTCTTTACTCGCCCGTTATAGCACAGCAAAATTTTGGACTCTTAAAACTCAAAGTCTTATCAGTTGAAACCAGAGAACCACTTCCGAACGCCGATATTACTTTTGATGAATACCGTCTCCTGGCTGATATAAATGGGGAGTTATCGTTAAGACTTTCACCTGGCTATCATACGATAAAGGTAAAACATATCGGTTTTCAGCAAGTACAGAAACGGATCCAGGTTTTTGCCGACAGCGTAACTTCACTGCTCATTCTTTTGGAATCGAATCCAATTCAACTGCCTGAGGTTAACGTCGAAACAGAGCGACTCTCACCAGAAAGACACATAATGAAAACTGGTCCCGGATTTCGGAGAATTAATAGTGACGTGGTTTTTGCGCAACCGGTCTCTTTAGAACCAGAGTTGCTGCGTGTGCTCAGTCAGTTGCCAGGTGTGCATACAACGAATGAACTTACTACTCAACTAAATGTTAGGGGTGGTACACCAGATCAAAATATATTCTTACTGAATGGAATGCGGCTGTTTAATCTTTATCATCTGGTTGGTTTAAATGGTATCATACAACCAGAATTGATCAACGATGTATATTTTTCAAGCGCTGCCTTTCCCGTTTGCTATGGCGATGGATTGAGTTCAGTCATTGACGTTGATACCCCTAAACCGGGCAATAAATTTGACATTGAGGGTGGCATATCTCTGGTCTCTTCTCGGCTTAAAACCACAGTACCAATAGCAAAAAGCACCGCTCTCACCCTTGCTGCTCGTCATACCTATTGGAATCTCATTGTAGGAAATACCTTACCATATTATTTTTCTGATATTTTCATTGATTTTCAACAAGGGCTTGGCGCTGAACATTATCTGCAAGCGACATTCTTTTCATCCTGGGATGTCTTCGACCGTATTCGTGATTCTGTTAGAAGGTTCAATCAAGACGATCCATATTCAAAGTATGATTTTCACAATCGACGATTATTTAAATGGAATACTTCAAGTTGGATGGCAAAATGGCAATATAGACTTAATGAAAATTCTTTTAATAATATTAGTATTTCATATTCTGAAATGACCAATAATACTGACGAATCATCAAGAGCTGAAATTAATCCGCATCTAGCAGAGAAATACTATCAACAACTTTATGAATTAAATGTAGAAAACAAAGATAACGCCCACAAGGGTAATAATCAATTTGACAATCTATCTTTTTCCTGGAAACTTAATTTCAACAGACTACAAATTGGCATGGAAATTGACCACAGAACTTTTCACTATTGGTGGTATAATATAGTTGAAAATGAGACGATAAAACTATTTTTCGACAATGCGCCTGCGGATTTTGAATATAATGCAACTCAGCAGAAGCTATCCGGTTTTTTTGATTGGTCATACGAACCATTTCAAAAATTAAAACTTCAAGTAGGTCTGCGTACTTCCTATTCACCTGATTATCCAATCTTATATTGGGAGCCTCGCTTTACGAGTCAATATAGCATTTTTTCTAATTTGATATTATCTTTAGGGCTTAGCCGACATATACAAACAGTGGCTACGGCTCGTGAACGCGGCTTATTGGGATTTCTTGATCTCTATTTTCCGCTCCGCGATCAACCAGAAATTGCGCATCATTATGCTACTTCCATAAATTGGAAGCTATCTGAATCAAATGTGATTGTTGTGGAGTTGTATCAAAAAAAACTTAAAAATTTACTTTATGCAGATAGCAGCTTTGGCCGCCAACCAGGTTCTGCTGATGGATTTGAAATAAATTGGCACCATACAGGACGAAAATTAAATTTCAATTTTTTCTACACTTACTCACATAGTTATCGAGAATCTCATGGTTATCTCTATAATAGTAATTTCGATATGCGTCACCGATTTTTCTTTGATGTTTCATTAGATATCTCCCAACGCTGGCGATTTAACCTAACCCATCATTTCCACACAGGACAACCATACGATCCTGGAAAACTTTATCAATATTATGGCCGCAAGTTAAGTATTTACCTGCCAGAAAAAAAACCAGTTTATATTGCTATATTAAATGATGAAACTGATGTACCCAGGAATAGTATCCGATATCCCAATTACGCTCGAATGGATATTACTTTATTTTATAATTTTAAAATAAAAAATATTAAATTTGATGCCTTCTTAAGCGTAATTAATGTCTTAAACACCAAAAATTTTATAACATATCAATTGTTAGACTTTCAACAAAGTTCTTTCGAAGCAAGTAGTGTTAAATTACCCCCTTTAAATTATAATTTGGTGAGTGTTGAAAAATTACCTATTCTGCCGTCTATTGGCATTCAGTGGAAATGGTAGATAATTGTAAAACATTAAAAATTCTGATTGTTCTTTATGTTCAGTGCTTATATCCTGCAGACGGTCGAGCATTTCGCTTGTGCAAAAGACTAACTCAGAACTATAATAATGTTTCTGGTCGAAATCAGTGCTACGTAGAACGCCCATACCTATTAATCCGACCAACCCCTAATGGGTTGATGTAAAAAGGTGGGGCTGTGGAAGTAGGATTATCAGCTTCAGTCAGGTGGGGTAAAAAAGAGTTTGTTCAGTGGATTAGTTGCGTTTGGATCGCTGAGTACCGCAATGCATTCGGTCTTGGTACACATGGTTGGGTCAAAATTGAATGGTAACATATACTGTATATTTTGGCAAACTCATTCCTCGCAGGGTAGAACTATACTGGATAACCACGACTCAACCGTGACAGACCCAGGTGTTATAACAGAACGCGTCAGGGAATCCTGCTGACGAACTCACCCATGCAGACCGAGCAACAAGGGTCCCGCATCAGCCCCGCTATCATTTCATGAATCGACAATGCGCTCGGCCAGAGGCCATCCCCCGGAGTGGAAGTTTGCTGCCCGGGGAGTTGCGCCAAATCCCGGGCGCCCGACGCCATTCAATTCCCTGCAGACGACGCATCCTTAGCCGGAAACCAAAAGACTAAATGGCCGTATTACAGGCTTAAAAATTTCGATTTTAACGGACATGGTGAAACAGGGAAATTCACTCGGGTTCCATCATTCGGAGCCCGGGAACCGATACATATAAAATGGAGACTACATGACGAAATTGAACAACGGACTCTCCTCGTTTGGGACAGTGCGTACTTTTCTCAAAGCCGGCACCTGCTCGCACACGATGTTGAAAGTGCTCAATCGGGCGTTCGAGCGTCCGATGGAAATGGAAGAGCGCGCCGTGGATCCTTTTGCCGGCGGCATTATGCAGCACGGCTACCAATGCGGCATGATCTGGGGCGCGGCGCTGGCTGCCGGGGCTGAGGCATTTCGGCGATTTGGCGCGACTCCGCAGGCCGAGGCCAGCGCCATTCTGGCAGCTCAACACATTGTGACGTCCTTCCGAGCGCGGAACCACCACATCAACTGCCTTGAACTGACGGATATCGACAGGTCGTCTTCGACCCTCAAAATGATCACCTATTTTCTCATCAAGGGGGGTACCCTCCGATGTTTTCACATGGCGGCAAAGTTCGCGCCCGTTGCGTTCAGTGAAATCGATGCTGCACTCGCTGCCGGCGGCGTCGAAGGGCTCGCCGCACCGGTGAGTTGTGCGAGCATGGTGGCGCGACGGATGGGCGTTTCAGAAGAGCACGCGGTGATGGCGGCCGGTCTTGCCGGCGGCATCGGTCTGTGCGGCGGCGCTTGCGGGGCATTGGGCGCAGCCATCTGGATCATCGGGATGGACAGCATCCGGGAAGGGGCTGGCCGGGTCGACTTCAAAAACGTCAACGCGTCGATGGCGATTGAGAGGTATCTGCAGAGCACTGATTATAAATTCGAGTGTTCCGAAATCGTCGGACGGACGTTCGAAAACATCGGCGACCACGCGCAGCATCTGCGCCAGGGCGGCTGTTCGAAAATTCTGGACGCGCTGGCATTGTCGTGCCCGGCGTAAATCTCCCGGTATAATGCTTCAGATGGAATTGGAATTTTCCTCAGTAATTGTTATATTAGAAAAATTCAAAACGGAGGAAAATCCATGGCTAAGAACCGACGAACATTTACACAGGAACAAAAAGTAAAAATTTTAAAAGAACACTTACTCGACCACAAACCTGTTTCTGATATTTGCGATGCGTATCACCTGCAGCCAATCCTGTTTTATCAACGGCAAAAACAGTTCTTTAAACAGGGGAACTTAGTATTCCATTTCTTAATTTTTTGGAGGGTTTCCCGCATTTGTGGGATAATCGGGCATGACAAGTTACCCTAAAAGAAATGTGGAATGTTGTACGAATCTGGTCATTTCTCTGCGCCCTCGGCGACCGCTGCTTTTCAATTAACCCTACTACGTCACATGGCTTTATTAGCTCAAGATATGGTATTTGTAAATGATAATACATACATTATATTGCCATAAACTTGCTAAATGACGTTGTAGGGTTAATTTGATTTTAAGAAATAGACAAATGAAGCTTCTTGCCCACGGCTTCAACGTAATTTTTAATCGTAGAAAGTCGAATATCTTCAGAATGATTTTCAATTCTGGAAATTGCAGATTTCTTTGTATTCAGCTTTTGTGCCAATTCTTCCTGTGTGATCCCGGCTTCCTCACGTGCTCTCTTCAGCAGTAATCCAATTTTTATATTTTCATATCCTTCTTCAAACTCCTGTGCAAAAACAGAATTATTGTCTTTTCGTTTTTGAATATATTTTTCCAAATCATCCATTTTTATTTCCTTTCAAGGTAGTCTCTTCTACGCTGCTCTGCCAACTGTATTTCTTTTCTAGGTATTTTTTGACTCTTTTTTGCAAACGCATTGGTTAATACGACAAATTCGCTGCCATCAAAAAAACCTAATATCCGATAAAGATTTCTACCGGTAACTATTCTGACCTCCCAAATGTTATCAATTCCAGCTAACTTCTTAAAATACTCTTTCGGGACAATCTCCAACTCCTTCACTAATTTTAGCACCCACAATACTTTTTTTACCTGTTGGTCATTCAGAAGGTCCAGGAAATCTTCAACCGGGCATTTTCCACTTGAAGTACGATAGAATTTTATTTCTCTCATGGCCAAAAGTTAACATTTTTGTGAACTAAAAGCAAGTATAATTTTCATTGGAAATAAGATGATGAGTTTGTTCAATATCTATTATCGTCGTATGGAACCAGGCTGATAATTTTGGTTAAATTAGATTTCACTAACCCTCTGATTTAAATTTAATTGTCAAACAGTAATTCTCCTCAACACCACCAACCCAGCCTCATTTGCTTCCGATCTTAGCACAAAGTCAAATCGGTTCAGGCTCATGCATAGCTCAAAATCCCGCTCCGGCGCCCAGTCAATTACCGGGTTGAAAAATTTCTGAGCGCTTTCATACGTTTTCAAATGGTCCACAATCCTGCCGAAATCGTTTGGCTGGTTTTCCAGTTCATTTTTCAGATACATGGCGAGCAGGGAGTCCTCGTCGGTTGGCCGAACGCCGGCGTGGCCCATGGCAACGAGGGAGACCTGTCCGGGCGCTCTCCGTCGAATGTACGCTGCAACGGCCCCGGCATTGACAAAACTTCCGGTGATGATTTCATCGGCGTTGGTGGCGTTTGCAATTCCCTGAGTGCCGGCGCTGGTGGTGTGCACGACCGTCTTGCCAGTAAAATCCACGTGTTCAATCAACGCCGGTGAGTTACCGAAATCGAAGCCCGGCTGAATGACGCCGCCCCGTTCGCCCATGAGCACATAATCCGGATTCTCTTTTTTAAGACGATAGGCAATGTCGATGTCCCCCACCGGGAATATCTTTTCCGCCCCATTGTTGAAAACATAACATTCGGTTGTGAACGCGCGAAACACATCGATGATGACGGTCAACCCGGCGGCCTGTTTGGCGCCGGTTATCAATTCCAATATTTTTATGGTCATGATTCCTCTGTTTCAGAATTACTCATTCATTAATCGTCTTCGGACGAATGTCCGAATTTAGTATCTGTTCAGGAGGAATCTCCTGAACGATCTGGCTATTCTTTTCGCTGAGCGCTGATAGCTGATGGCTGATAGCTATTAGCAGAAACTCCTCGCACATGGCGTCTATGGCTTCCGGACGGTGTCCGGCAGCGATCGGGTCACTGTACCATCGGGGGATGAACCCGCCGTTCGGCCGGCCCAGACAGGTCGCCATATCGCGGCAGTACTGACGGATATCTTCCAGTGAGCCGCGCACCATCGTATTCTGAATATCCACCGGAGAGAAGAACGTGATGCGCCCGCCGAATCGCTCGCCCAATAATTTGATCCCCATATTTTCCTGCTGATCCATGTGAATCACGTCCAGCCCGATTTCGATGAGATCATCCAGAATATCGACGATGTGGCCGCAACTGTGCAGGAACGTCAGCAGGCCGGCGCGATGGGCTGCCTCGAAAATCCGGGCGTAGCGCGGCTTCCAGATCTGGCGCCAGGCTGCCGGGGAAATCATCAGTTTATCCTGCAAGCCCCAATCGTCCGGGAAAATGTAGCCGTCGATGCCTGCGTCCGCATAGTTACGAATGGCCACCAGATTCATGTCCACCAGAATATCGATGAGCCGACCCAGGTTTTCGGTGGCGTCGTAAATATCCATCCAGGTGTTTTCCAGGCCGCGGATGAAGTGCACCCGTTCGTAAATGGAAATGCCGTGAGCCAGGATGAATTTATCCGGATGCCCGGCGCGAACCTGCTTTATCGCCTGCCAGCGCCGCGGCTCGTTGATGTCCGGTATTTTCAGCCTGTCAAAATCGGACCAGCGCTTCAGGGGAAAATCCTTCACTTCGCCGAGGGACATCTCGCCAATATTCTCCCACACAGCGCCCCATTCATCCACGCCGCGCCGGGGCCGATCGTCCGGGGACGGTGACATGCCGACCCACACGAAGTCGCTGCCGTATTTCTCCGGGAAATCATAGGGCAGACGCTCTGCGCCTTTGAAACGAATGGTGTTGATGACAATCTCCCGACTCGTCATGACTGCTCCCTTTTGATGATTCAGGTCTGTTCCCCGACTTAAAAATCGGGGCTGTTCAGTTTATCTAACTTTAAACTTTTTCAAAGAATTGCCACGTCATATTTGACATGGAAAAGATATCATACCCAACGTATCAAATGAGTTTTAGAGTCAACCCGGGAATGAATTACGAAACCGCTAACATACAAAATCTATGCAGCAATGTCAATATGAAAAAATGGTAACTGCCCGGCCATACTTGCACAGCGCAGGCAGCAGATGAATTGTTGGCGTGTGATTGTCATTTTGTTAATGCAGCATTGAAGCGGAAGGCCGGGGAAAATCCTGCGGCGAAAGTGAAACCGGCCATTCGCTTCGGGAGCGAGCGAATGACCCGTTGTTGCAACTCATTTCACCACAATCATTTTGATTGTGCGACTGAACTCACCGGCGGTCAGCGTGCCAAAATAGACGCCGTTTTGAACGGGCCGGCCTTTTTCATCGGCGGCATTCCATTGCACCGTGTGCTGGCCGGCGGAGACTTCTTTTTCGATCAAGCGAGTGACGAGCTGCGCCCTGGCATTGTGAATCGTGAACGTCACCATGCAATCGACCGGCAGATCGAACGCGATCGTTGTGGACGGATTAAATGGATTGGGATAATTCTGCCGCAGGGCAAATTGGCCCGGCAGCGCAACGCGGTCTTCTCCGGATTCGTCGCTCACGCCGGTCAGCAGGATGCGCCCGGCATTGTCGGAGCCGGCATTGCTCAAAACGACCAGGGTCGAACCACAGGTTTCGCTGTCTTTATTGAAAATCTCCACCATCAGACTGTCGCCGACCTCCCATTTGGTGACGAAGTTGCTCACGCCAACCCACCACTGATTTTTTTCAACGCCAATGCCGAAATTGGCGTCCGTCAGCACTTCGTGGGGACGGCTCAACATCCAGGCGCGAATGGAAGGAACGCGGGCGCCCGGCCGCGGTTGTTGATATTCACCATAGACGGTGTGGGGAATCCGAAATTCCACAAAATCCTCGTCCACGGCGACTTTCATAGGGCATGGCGACGATAGGGTCAGGCTCGCCCCACCGCCCACGCCGTCATCGGGCCAGACCGTCGGCGCTGTGATGCTGACAGCGTAGGCATAGCCGGCGCGCACGGCAAAATTGTTGAATGGCAATCCCACCACATGACCCAGCGTCCCCTGTCCGACAGCGTCCCACAGGTAGACATCGGTGCAGTTAGGAATATCCGCGCCCAACTGGTCGGCGGTGGTCAGCGCAGCTTTTGCCAAAGGCACGCCGATGCGGTTGATGTCCGTGCCCTCGGTCGTGACCAGATTGAAACTGACATCGGCGTACGAGCCAGCTACCGTCCAGACTGTATCCTCTGTCACACTGACGGAGTAAGCATGGCCTGGCTGAACCGAGAAGTTGTTGAACGGCAGCCCTTTGACGTGGCCGACCGTACCCTGACCGCTGGCGTCCCACCAGTAAACATCCGTGCAATTGGGAATGGCCTGCGCCAGGTCTTCAGCAGTGGCAATGGGCAAGCGCGTATTCGCCGTATTCATGAGCACAACGAGGCGGTTGATATCGGTGCCGCTTGTGGTGACCAACTGGTAGTCGAATTCGCCAGCCACATTGGAGGGCGCGTATTCCATCGCGGAAACGGCGGTGACTCGATAGAAATAATTGGTCGAGACATCGCCGACCACATCTGCGCCCTGGCCGGTGTCTGTCCATTGAATCCCGGCGGCGCTGCCATCCTGATCTGTGACGCTTTCCCCGATTCGGTTGCTGCCAGCCGCTTTATCCGGAGAAAAATTATACGTTGTATCGCGGTAGACGTGGAAGGAAGCCATACCATCCGGCTCGGTCCATTCCAATAAAATGGCGTCATCCAGGACCGACGCGCGAAGATCAGCAATGGCGCCGGCAGCGCTGATGGAATTGAACTGACCGGGAGTGCCGTGGTCCAGGCTGGCGCCCCAGTTTTCAGCAAGTGAATTGTCCGAGTTGGCGTCCAATAATTCCAATGTAGCTCCTGCGCCATCCGGCTCCGTGGGCCAGGGCGCGCTGTCGTCGTAGGTGACGGAGTCCGCCAGATTCATATCGAAATCATAAATTCGGACGTCGTCGCCGCCGCCTCCCAGGCCAAAATCGACATTGCCGATAATGGGTGTCACCCCCGGGAAGAGGCTGCTGAATTTAGTCATGTCCATGCACAGCACCAGAAAGCCGTGGGCCGGGATTGTGGTTCCCCCGGGAAAAATGAAATCATGATTTTCGTCGTCATCGCGGAAATGCCAATTGCTGACATTGACAGGATTGTCGGACGTGTTGTGCAACTCCACCCAATCATCCGCGTCGAATTCTCCGGCGCTGTTGTAATTGATTTCATTGATGACAACGCCCGACGTCTGACCCGAACATTCGAAAATGGGATAGACGGAATAGTCCCGCGTGAGGGTCACCGAGACAGTGGGAGTTTTGGGCAGCGAGGCATCGCTCCACTCGCGGAATTGACATCCGGCCGTGGGAATTGCCTCCAGTTCAATGGGGATGCCGTCGAAATAGATGCCGCTCCAGGGGAATTGCGCCAGATAAATGCTGTTCACCCGGACGCGGCCGGCGCCGCCCTGCGGGACAGAGAGCGTCAGAGTATGATTTGCAGAAATGCCGAATTCCTCCCGCGTGTATTTGTAAAGATATTCCAGCCGATTCTCCGCATAGGTTTTCATGTCGGCCACATTCGCTTCCCACTTTTGCGCATCGCCATCCCAGCGCTCGGCCTCGAACCAGATGTCGTTTCGGATCAGCGCGGCCAGGGAATCGATCGCCGGCACAACGCGGCTCGCCAGCAAAATGGTGTTGTAGGCGTCAGCCGTTTCATTGATGAAGTAATTTCTGTAATTTTCATTATCCAGCAGCTTCCTCAAAATAATGGTGCAGGCTGTGTTTTCATCAATGGCTTTGACCAGGGAATTGGTGCTGAAATAATCCATGCTCTTATCAAAATCCCAGAGGAACCATTTCCACCTGTCGCCCTCTTCATACCCGCAATAGGCGATGTTGTTGTTATCCGGCCAGTCGCGATTTCCGCCCCAAATTTCCATGACATTGTAGCGCGTGAAATTCTGCATGTCAATCATGGTTTTGGCAGTTTCATAATTCTCGTCATTTTCAAAATCGTTGGCTTCGAAGAACGCGATCATCGCATCAAAGCGGTCCTCGCTGCCCTGTTTGGCTTCGTCATAATTTTCAATGATGTCCGCCTCAGTCATGCCGAAGTTGGTCTCGAGCATTTCGTCGTCGATGTGCTCGATGGCATTGTAAAGGCCCCAGGGTTCACCGTTCAAATACAGCGCCACCGGATGCGTGCCCAATCCGATATCCGGCTCGAGCCGGCGACCCAGGAGCTGGTGCAACGGATCTCGCAGCAATGTGCCGTAATCATCCAGACAAAATGAATTGCCAAAGGCCGCGCTGGTGACAAATCGTTTATAGCGGTCAAGCTCTTTGGCTTTGAACAGTTGGTAATAGAGCCAGCTTTGTCCGTATTCACTGCGGAAATAGTAGCGAAAACTTTTTTTCTCCAGACTTCGGCTCCAACCGCCGTGAATGCGCAGGCCAACATTGTAGCTGAATTCGAGCGCGTCGTCCTTCCCGAAAAATTCGATGGAAGCGGATCGCTCCCATTCGTCGCCGCTCTCCTCCCAATTGGTGTAAATGCCGGTCTCTGTATCCCAGAGATTTTCAGGATCAGTGACAACGGACAGCGTGGCAATGTCAAAATCATCCCGGATGATGTAGGAAGCGGTGCTGATGTCGCTGGGATCATAGCCGGCGCGAAATGTTTTCGCGCGGATGACGGTCGTCCCGGTCACCAGAATGGGCGATGTGTAAAGCGGGCTATCCGGATTCGGCTCTGCGCCATCCAGGGTGTAGCGGATGGTCGCGTCCAGGTGAGAAACGCTCAGTTCCACTGAGATATCGTCAGTATAAAAACCGGGCCCGGGCTGAAATACCGGCGCTTCGGTGATCTCCGTGCTCGTGTAGCGATTCTCGGCGCCGGGAGTGGGTTCCGCCATGAAATACCAGGAAGCCGCGCCGTCCGGGTAGCGGCCAAACGAAACATCCGTGGTCTGCTCGCCAAAGGTGAGCGAATCCAAAAAGGCGTCGCCGTGGTACAGACCGATTTGCTCGCCGTTGGCGCTCAGTTTAAAATTGGCGTGAAGCGCGCCCTGGTCAGCCTGGTCATCGGCCCAAATGATCATATAACCCTTTGCCGGAATCGAGACGTCGGGCAATGGCCATTGCGTGGGATTCCCATAATCGTCCGTCAGATAGTAGCCGGAAAGCTGCACCGCATAGTCGTAGTCGTTGTATAGCTCAATCCAGTCATCGTAGTCGCCGGCATTGTCCACGACGATATTGTCGTTATCGGCCATGAATTCATTGATGTACAATTCCGCCCGGAGAGCGCTCACAGCCAACAGGGACAACACAATGAGAATGATCTTTTTCATTTTCACCTCGTCGATTTCTTCACTATAAGTTGACACAATTCAGGTTGTCAGGTTCATCATTCAAAGTTAATGACCTTTCCTGGTCAATTCCCGCGCTGGTTGCCGGGCTTGAATTGCTTGAGTTTGTCCAATTTTCATCTCTCGCAAACCTTGAACTGGCAACTTTAGAATTTTGAATCTGAATAACTACTATAAATATGAATGACCAGTAAAAATTTTGTCGCTTATATTATTATTGGACATACGCGTAGTGGACGGTCGCGACCATCCACTACAGATACAAAAGTATCGAATTTATTACACATGCTTTCAACTGGTCATTCATATTAAAAGTCTATTGTATGAGTGTCATTTTTATAGACTTCACATAATCGCCGGCGCGCAGATAGCCAACATAAATGCCGTTCCCGACAGTTTGATCGTTGGCATCCGTGCCGTTCCAAATCAGGGTGTAGCGCCCGGTCGCGTGGAACGCATTGACCAGTTGCTTCACTTCCTGACCCAGCGAATTATAAATCACAAATTGCACCTGGCAATCCACCGGAATTTCGAACGCAATGACCGTGGTTGGATTGAATGGATTGGGATAGTTCTGATTCAATGTAAATTGATCCGGCGTCGATGGGCTGGGGCTTTCCGGTGAATCCTGTGCCGGGGACAGCGCCTGCGACGCGCTGCCGGTCAATTTGTATTCGCCAATATTCAGCGATGGATCGGTGGCAATGACCAGCCAATTGACTCGCGTGACATGCTGACCGGGATAGAGGCTCAGCCTATTTTGGCCGGGTTTCACCGCCAACGCAGCGGGCAGAACGCCCTGACGCTCGGTCAACCAGCAGCGCTGCCAACTTTCTGACGTGCCAGCCGGGCTGCGCCAATGTTTCTGTTGCGAGCCGTTCATTTTTACAATGAGACCATCATTCACGTCCGGATGTTCCGACTCAATTTCACCGAACACATACACTGTCGTCAATCCGTTCGGCGCATCGAATATAAAATCAATTCGGCTGGTTTCGGAGGCAGGCTCTGTCGGGTTGGGCTGCGCCTTGATAAACGTCTGCCCTTCCCTGTCGCCGATTTCCCAGCCGCTGTTCGGGAGCGAAGCGCTGGTCTCGGCCTGCCACTGCGTCAGGACCGCTTTTGACGGATCGCCGGCGACGATGAGCGAAATCGGCACAATAACTGGCGTCGTGGCGCCATCGCTGATGCGCACGCTGGATTTATAGGTTCCTACCGGTAATCCCTGAATATCCACAAAGACTGACAAACTATCGCCGGACCCGCCGCTGGTATTGTTGATGCGCCAGGGTTTTGAGAGGGTCGTGGTGGCTGTCCAGTTCACGACATTCCCGGAACGGCCTGTCACCTGAACGGCCTGGCCGACCGGATTTGGCCCGCCGATGACTGCATGGAACTGAATGGAAGGCCTGCTGACTGCAATGTCGGTATTGGGCGTTGAACTGTAGGGATAGGCGCCTATATCCAGGCCATCCATTCCTGCGCCAATGCAGGGCGATGAAGGTAGCAGGTGAAAATCGCCATTCGCGGCATCCGCGAACAGCGGATCGCCGACATTAATTTCAAACATATTGTTGGGCAACGGAGCGCCCCAGCGCCCCGGATCCGCTTCCCACGGCTCGCCTCCAATGTAGGAATAATCCGTGTAATCGCGCGCCCAGGTCCACACATCCGGATTATCGCTGTTCGGGACCCGCGTGTTGAAATTGCCATACACGATGCAATTGTAAAATTTATGCTTGGGATTGGCCACCTCGATGCCTTCGTGCCACGGGATCTCCAGCCCATACGATGTGTTCTGAACAATAGTGCAGTTGCGAACCTCCACGGTCACCCTGGATTCTTCATTAATTTCGAGTGCGCCGCACGGGGATGTGCTGTCCCAAATCACAACCTGTTCGATGAGAATATTCCCGACAAGGTCAACAGCATCCACCATGATGCCCGCGCCCCAACTCGCCTGACACGACTGGATGAACATATTTCGGATGGTCACGTTCGTCACATTTTCCACGAGTATGCCGCCTCCCCGGCCTTCGTCTACAGGATTGCCATTGATCAATTTGAATCCTTCGATCACCACATTGGAGGCTGCTTTGATGCACCAGCTCAAATTCGAGCCATCGATCGTTGTTCTGGAAATATTCTCCAACACGTTTCCGCGTTCCCCGACCGAATTTTCATCGCCTTCGAAGCCGCCGTACAGTCGCAGATCCGGAGTCAATTCAACATTTTCGATAAACAGGCCGGAAGCCACCCAAATCTCCGAATTGGTCCCGGCAGATTCAACTGCTTCCATGATTGACGTGTAGACTGGCGTGCGGCCAGCCCATGCATTGGGACTTTCCGTGGCGTGCTTCACGTACAGGACATTCGTGGGCGTTGCACCGGCGACGTTCATTTGCACCGTCACATTCGCAGCGCCGCCATTGGAATTGACCGCGATGATGCCGCTGTAATCCCCCTCGCTCAGCCCACTGCGATCCACTGTCATGGTCACGGTCTGGCTCGCGCCTGCGCCCAGACTGCCACTGGCCGGAGTCACCGATGTAATCCAGGTCTCGGCTGGATTCTCCGCAGCCGTCCAGTCCAGTTCCCCGCCGCCGCTATTTTTCACGGTGAACGTCATGTTTGTCGTCGCTGCGCCGAAATCCAGCGTCGTCGGCGTCACGGACAAAACAGGCTCGCTCGAAGTCCCTGATGCTGACAACACCTCAATCGCTGATATTTTGGCGGCATCGGAAATTGTTGAAAAATCAATGTCCAGTCGCCCGTCCGACACAGAGACCTGATACGACTTCCACGTCGCCGCGTCGTGTCCCGCCTCGGCGTAAATATCATAATCATTCAGAACCACCGAGCCTTCCAGCGAAACATCGAAGATGCGCTGACCC
>JBMOPW010000036.1:184440-195618 GCA_049322915.1 Candidatus Zhuqueibacterota bacterium | reverse complement strand
TCGCCGCGTCGTGTCCCGCCTCGGCGTAAATATCATAATCATTCAGAACCACCGAGCCTTCCAGCGAAACATCGAAGATGCGCTGACCCGCTTGCTGAAAATAGATCTCGGCAAAATGCAGGATCACCGTGTAATTGCCGCTCACCACATCGAACCGATAGCTGAACGACGTCTCCCAGCGCTCCCGCTGATACAGTGCATCATCCGTCGTATTGGCGATGGCGTGGGATGTCGAGTAGGTTCGCCCGCCCACGTAGCCCCAGGTCCCCGACGTGTAGGCTTTGTCCGCCGCCCAGACCTGGCTACTCCCGTCGGTGTAGCTGGAACTGCCGCCGCAATTCACCCGCTGCGTGTAGGCCGGGGTCGCCGCCACAGTCATGCTGACCGCCACGTTCTGGCTCCCGGCGTTGGACGTCACTGTGATTGTCCCGCTGTAATTCCCTTCAGCCAGACCGCTGCGACTCACCGTCACGGTCACCACGGTCTTGCCATCCGCGGTCAGGCTGCCGCTCGCCGGCGTCATCGCCGTGATCCATGTCTGGTTCGGATTCTCCTCGGCTGTCCAGTCCAGGGTCCCGCCGCCGTTATTCTGTACTTCGAAAGTCATGTTGGTCAGTGATGAGCCAAAAGCAAGCTCCGTCGGGTTCACAGCCAGCGCCGGCCCGGCCGCGACGTTCATCTGCACCGTCACATTCGCCGCGCCGCCATTGGAATTAACCGCGATGATGCCGCTGTAATCCCCCTCGCTCAGTCCGCTGCGATCCACCGTCACGGTCACGGTCTGGCTCGCGCCTGCGCCCAGACTGCCGCTGCCTGGATTGACCGAAGTGATCCATGACTCATTCGGATTCTCCGCAGCCGTCCAGTCCAGGCTGCCGCCGCCAGCGTTCTTCACGGTGAATGTCATGCTCGTCGTCGTCGCGCCGAAATTGAGCGTCGTCGGCGTCACTGATAAAACCGGATTGCTCGGAGCGCCTGTCGCTGACAACACCTCAATCGCTGATATTTTGGCGGCGTCCTCAGTCGTTGAAAAATCAATGTCCAATCGCCCGTCCGACACAGAGACCTGATACGACTTCCACGTCGCCGCGTCGTGTCCCGCCTCGGCGTAAATATCATAATCATTCAGAACCACCGAGCCTTCCAGCGAAACATCGAAGATGCGCTGACCCGCTTGCTGAAAATAGATCTCGGCAAAATGCAGGATCACTGTGTAATTGCCGCTCACCACATCGAACCGATAGCTGAATGTCGTCTCCCAGCGCTCCCGCTGATACAGCGCATCATCCGTCGTATTGGCGATGGCGTGGGATGTCGAGTAGGTTCGCCCGCCCACGTAACCCCAGGTCCCCGACGTGTAGGCTTTGTCCGCTGCCCAGACCTGGCTACTCCCGTCGGTGTAGCTGGAACTCCCGCCGCAGTTCACCCGCTGCGTGTAGGCCGGGGTCGCCGCCACGGTCATGCTGACCGCCACATTCTGGCTCCCGCCATTGGACGTCACTGTGATTGTCCCGCTGTAATTCCCTTCGGCCAGACCGCTGCGACTCACCGTCACCGTCACCACGGTCTTGCCATCCGCTGCCAGGCTGCCGCTCGCCGGCGTCATCGCCGTGATCCATGTCTGGTTCGGATTCTCCGCGGCTGTCCAGTCCAGGGTCCCGCCGCCGCTATTCTGTACCTCGAAAGTCATGTTGTTCAATGCGCTGCCAAAATCAATCTCAGTCGGAATCACTGTCAATTCTGCCGGGCCGGGAACATTCATCTGCACCAGCACATTTTCTGCGCCGCCATTGGAATTGACCGCGATGACGCCGCTGTAATCCCCCACGCTCAGTCCGCTGCGATCCACTGTCACGGTCACGGTCTGACTCGCTCCGGCGCCCAGACTGCCGCTGGCCGGAGTCACTGACTTGATCCATGTCTCATTCGGGTTCTCAGCCGCTGTCCAGTCCAGTTCCCCACCGCCGCTATTCTTCACCGTGAATGTCATGATCGTCGCGGCGCCGCCAAAATCCAGCGTCGTAGGTTCGACTATCAGCGTTGGCTCGCTGTTGCTGGATTTGAACACATAAATTTTGCCCCCCCATTCATAGACCTGGCTGTAATACGTGGCAGAGGTGAACACATCATTCAAACCGTCCGCGTTGATATCCCCGGCCGTGGCCACAGCGAAGCCCGCATAATCGCCGGCATGTTCGCCCACAAAATAATCATCGATTTCAGACAGGGACACATTTCTCTGCCAGCCGGACGCCTTGCCTTTGATCAAATACATTTTTCCGGCGTCAGCTCCGTTCTGGTCATTATACCAGGCGCCGATGAGAAAATCGTCGTAGCCATCGCCATTGACATCCCCGGCGTCCTGCACATCCCAGCCTGCTTCGTCACCTTCGGCTTCGCCAAGAAATGAGGCATCCGCATCGGAGAGACTGCTGATCCAGCCGCTGTTTCTGCCCAGCACCAAATGCACTTTGCCTGCAGTGTCGCGGTACTGATCATTCCAGGGTTCGCCGATCAAAATATCATCATAGCCATCATTGTTCACATCGCCGGCGCGGGACACCCGCCACAGATACCAGCTTTTGTCCGGCTCGCGCTCCAGGATGACGTCAGCGTTTTCGACGTGCATGTTCATCCCCCAGTCCACTTCACGCCGGCCAAAGAAAATGTACACCTTGCCGCCCCAGTTGGCGAGGATGCCAAAATCGGGGATGCCATCGCCGTTGACGTCGCCCACGCCATCGACGGAATAACCGAGCCGGTAGCCTTCAAGCCCGCAGATGAACGAGGCGTCCGCGTAAGCGATATTATTGTTGCGGTCCCAACCTGAGCCTTTGCCCAGGATGACGTAGGCTTTGCCGGCGTCCGTCGCGCCGTGATCGCTGAACGGCGCGCCACAAATGAAATCGTCGTACCCATCGCCATTCATGTCACCGATGATCGCCGCGGAAACTGCGCCAAAATCACCATCATTTTCTTCAATGAACGAGGCGTCCGCTCTCGATTTCAATTTGAAATCAGCCCCCCAATTCGGCGATGCTTTGCCAAAAACCAGATAAATGTAACCGCCGCCGGCCCCGATGACAATATCGTCGTACCCATCGCCATTGATGTCACCGTTACCGCCCAGATAATAGCCCACAGCCTCGTCTTCGCCGCTCCCGTAGAAAATGGCGTCCGCGCTGCTCAGCGAAACATTCTGGCCGTAATCAACGCTGCTCTTGCCCATGATCAAATAGACGGCGCCGGTATTATATCCGTACTTTTCGTTGTGAAACGTCCCAATCATAAAATCGTCGTAACCGTCTTTGTTCATATCACCTGCCGAATGCAGGTAGTACCCGACACGTTCGTAGCCGTGGGTTCCCAAGAAAGAAGATACTGGTGTGAAGGTCTGCTGCGCGAACAAATTGATCGGCAGCAACAGCATTAAAATCCTGATAACGAACTCGCGGTTAAACATAGTGTTACTCCTCGTTATTTGAAACTTGAATGAAAAGGAATTCGACAGAACTCACGCCGATAAAACATGATCACATGGCCAAATTTCTACTTCAATGGTCGCGCCCAATTTCCGAGCGCCGGATAGGAACCGCATGATGCGTCGCTCTTCGTCCGACGGGATATCTGCTCATGCATCGTGACGTCATACATTCACGCAACCATGATGCAGGGGCGCTCGAATTGTTTTCAACGAATGCAGACAGAGGGACATAGAGAAGCCCATGCCCATCTCACGTTTTGTGAACTGGCCGATTTTCTTCATTCGTCCAGATGGTACAATTGAGCACGAGACCAGGCGCTTCAGCCATGAAAAATGGGAACATGGAAAATTTCGAGGAATAAAAATTCCTGACGGGAAAAGAAATTCGCCCCCGGCGTTTATTGATGGGATTGACGTTCAGCATCCTGAACGCTGAATTCGTGTTGGGAAACACTTTGAAAATTTTGGTTAATTTGATTCACGGAGGGGCAACGCGAAAGATCGAATGTTACAGATACAATATAAAAATAATTATAAGATTGTCAAGGAATTAATTACGAAATCTGAAAGGAAAATTGAACACACTGGCAGCTACACTTCAACCGGCACAGGCGTTGGTTCATTTTCGAAACAGCCACGCGGCCGCGTTGATTCAGCGATTGACATGGCGATGCAACTCGTAAATCAGAGGCGGCAGTGTATGAATGCTGCATGCAACAGGTTGATCTGACGCCGCTCTGTCTGCCAGCCGGATTGGCGCAATAATCAATTCCGGCAACAGTCCAGCAGTTTCGATCTGGTGGTGAGTTCTCCCCTCAGCACGAAGGCCAGCGTGCTGCTCTTCAGGATGGGCTTGACCGCGACGCCCGGGGTTGCGTGCATATCAAAAAGCGTCGACCGCCGATGCCCATTTGCAGAGTACATACGCGCAATGACCCTGCAATGCCAATGAAAAAATGCAGCAAAAAAAATTATTCTGATGGTCGATGCGGAAACATATCAATCTGCGGATTATTCACGATTTGCAGTTTTACCCTGGACTGTCGCAGTCGCTTTAAATCGTCTTTGATGAGGAACAACTCCCGCCTGTATTTGCTGGATTCTTTGATTTCTTCCTGCTGAGTAATTCTCAGTGCCTGCTGCAAGTACCCTTCGGATTCGAAATACTGGCTGGTCCGATAGCTATAGCTCCCCATGCCCCAATATCCCCAGAAGCCCGCCGGATCGATTTCCACGGCGCATTTGAAAAGCTGTTCAGCCGTCTTCATTTCTTTCTGGCGCAACAATATCTGGCCGTAATCATAATAGTTCTTGGGATCGAGCGGATTTTTCAGAATGGTGAAGAAGAAAAATCGGTCGCGCCGATTTTCCCAATACTTGCGCATGCTGATTTTTGCTGCAATCAGCGTGATCAAAAAGATATTATTGGCATTCAAGTCGTTCGATGTCAGTGTGGAGATAGCCAGTTTTAGCTGTTCTTTCTCGTCCGTATTTCGGGTGCGGCGCTGGATTTTCTTTATCCGTTGCAGCAAATTCGGGATGAGGAATGTCGCGTCTCTTTCGACGCATTTCAAAATGGCGTCGTACAGTTGCCTTGCGGCCTTCTCTTTGTCCCCGTCCGGTATTTGCTCCGATAAAAAATCCGCGCGCTCGATCTCGGAACGGAATAATTGAAACAGGTAATAGGGCAGGTGGACCAGCTCATCGAAATACAATTCAATCATGATATTGCCCCGGAGAATGGAGGAGATGAGTTCTTCAAAGGGAAGGATCTCCTTCTGCTCAATGATGATTCTCCAGAAAATTGGCCACTGGCAAATTTGCTTTGTCTTCTGTAAAATCAATGGATCGCGGGTCAGCGCTTCCGGATTTTCCATTTTCAGGCTGTCGATGCCCTCGGTGAGCACCGTGAGAAAATCGACAAATTTCAGCCCGTCCTTGATGGAAAGGTTGAAAATAATTTCCCATAATGGATTATCTTCCAGCGGCAAATCCAGATCGGTATGGGATTGCAGAAAAACCAGCGCCGTCATGAGCGAATCCTGGTCGTCGCGATTGCGCGTGGTTCGAACCAGTTCATTCAGCAATTTTTCCTGCGTGATGCGAATGAAATCACCGGTCACATACTGCGGCAACACCGTCGCGCGAATTTCCCGGCGGAATTCGCCCGGGTCTTCGATGCTGGCGAATTTGTCCGGATTAGTCTCGACCAATTCCCGAATATCGCGCAGCAGACTGAGTTCATCGAACCGCAATTTCCTCAGTTCTTTGGTGGACGTGAGCACGTGGGTGATATTTTCCGAATTGTAGATGAGGCGCTCCAGACTGGAACGGGGGACTTTGATCAGTTTTTTCTTTTCGAGAGTCTGTTCATCGACAATTTCAAAACGAGCGGGCGCAGAGATTGTCGCTGGTTTCGTTTTCATACCAAGCTCAATTTTAAACCACTGTTATGATTGGATTGGGAATCGTTGCTAATAATCTGTCCCATTGGGCGAGTGAAATCTCCCGTCCATTCGAGCCTCACACCGATGGCTGATTGTTATTTTCGTTTTTTCGAAACAGCGCCTGTACCTGCATGAGCGATGCGCTGTGCGAGATGACTTCCAGATGATTGGCCGCAGCGATCGTCATTATTTCACCCAGGCTTCTGGGATAAATGACATGGCCCAACACCAGCCGGCCGCGCGCAAAGAGTCCTTTGGGAGAAAACGTAACGGCCAGAAAGCCGTTCTCTCTCAACGCTGTTGCAACATCCCGGAAGAAAACTTCGACATGCTGCACGTACTCGATCACGCCAATGGCTGTCACCAGTTCCACACTCGATGATTTGAGCGGCAAAAACGAAGCATCCGCCTGCGCCAGATGAACGTGGGGGAACGAACCACGAACGCGATTCAACATCGCCGGCGACACATCAATGCCAACAATTGTCAGGCTGCTGTCGAGATAGGGGACGACATTGCCGACGCCAATGCCTATATCAACAACGCGTTTGCCCGCCGGTTGAGCCGGGATAAGCATGGATTCGAGTTTTTTATTTTCCTGATCCAGTATCTGCCGGAACGGGAATAGCTGTCGGAACCAGTGATACAAAACCGAGGTGACGTCCCACCATTTCTCAGTCATAGAGCAAATATTTCTGGCGAATGCTGTTAAATTGCTGCACGCCCGGCTGAAGCGCGCGAATAATATCATCGGCCGAATCGCCGCGGTCAATGGCCCGGGGCGCGCTCATCGTGCCGAACAATCTCGAGGCGCTGTTTTCGGAGCGCCATGCAAATGTCATCGGGTGAAGCTGCTTTATCTCCCGAATCAGGCGAATGCCAAATTCTGCCGAGCGAAATTGCAGCGGATCCGTGACCGTCAAAAACAAGCCGCGACATCGCTCGCCTTTATATTTGGGATTCATGGCCATGCCCGGAATATCCACCGGCGCAAAGGACGTCGTGTCAATTTTTACCCCCGGAAGATTTGCCGCAGTGAGCGTTTGGGCCAATGCCACGTGATCCAGCCACGGGGCACCGACCATTTCGAATGGTTTCCCTGTGCCCCGGCCTTCGGAGACATTGCACGCTTCCAGCAGACACGTGCCAGGGTAAACCAGCGCTGTCTCCGGCGACGGCATATTGGGCGATGGTTTGGTCCAATTCAGCCCCAATTCGCCGAACCATTGCGCGCGTTTCCAATTCTCCATCCGGACGACGGTCAGCTTCGCGCGCACGCCTTGCGCCAGCCAGCCTTCTTCGTTGAACATTTTCGCCAATTCGCCCACGGTCATCCCGTGTCGGAGCGCGATGGCATGCTTCCCAACAAAGGATGCAAATTCCATTTCGAGCACCGGGCCTTCGACCACGGCGCCGGTGATGGGATTGGGTCGATCCAGGACGATGAAATCGATGCCCTGCTCCGCTGCCGCTTCCATGCACAGGGACATGGTGCTGATGTAGGTATAAAACCGCGCGCCCACATCCTGAATATCGAAAATCAACGCGTCGATGCCGGCCAACATGGCCGGCGTCGGTTTTTGAGTGTCGCCGTAAATGCTGAAAATGGGGATTCCGGTCGCGTCGTCCATTTGATTGGCAATGGAATCACCGCCTTCGACATTGCCGCGAAGCCCGTGTTCAGGGCCGAATAATGCGACCAGTTTCACGCCGGGAGTCCTGTGCAGCACATCGACGATGGACTCGCCACGGCCATTCAGCCCGGTCTGGTTGGTGACCACGCCGATGTTTTTTCCTTTGATCAGATCCAGTTGTCGATCCAGCAACACATCAATTCCCAGTTTCGTCGCGCCAGTTTTAGCACAACTGAACATCACCGCCAGCAGGAAACAAGCAAGAATGATTTTTCGAACGGCCATTGTTTCTCCTGATTTTTAATGAGCACACGAGCCAACATCCTTTGCATAATGCGCCTCGCTGCGAGCAGGGGTCGGCAGTCGTTTCACTGCGCTGCAATATCGCTGCCGATCAACAGCTTCACATCAAATAGCGGTTCATTCACGATTTGGGATGGAATTTTGATCGCCTTCACCAATCGCGCAGCGACATCGTTTTGAGACGCCTCACATTTCAAAAAGGTGACCCGATAATTTTTCCGATCGGCATTGCGGTAATCGATCACGCGGAGCACTTTGCCCTCGAAACTTCGATTGTCCAAAACATCATTCAGCTTCTTCGCCATGCCGGCGTAGTTGGACCCATTCAAAATTTCGATGAATAATTCATTGCCCTGGCCTGCGCTGCCTTGCGCCGGGCCCAGCCGGGGCAATTTGAAATTTGCGCCAATGACCAGCGAAAAATCCAATGGTTCAGCCGGAATATTCACCTGGTACTGCTGCGCCATCATTCTTTTAAATTCATTGACCCGCTCCTGAATGGCGGCCGATCGGACAGGGTCACTTGTCCGCTGCCAGATAATTTTCGATTGCGACAATTTAATCGTCGAGCTCACCGGGCTGAAGCGATCGTTTTCCGCGACAGCATCCAGGTCCCGCACCAGGGTCGCTAATTTGAACGACGAACTGAACGAACCATCAATCACAGCCACTTTGATGCGGGCGTCCGAACTTCCCGCAGGTTTCTCCTCGTCAGTCATCATGTCCGGCTCGCTCTCCTGCGGAGCTGGCATTTGCCGCTCAGTCTCCCGGACTTTTTTATCCGATTCAGGCTCCATCTCCGATACCGTCGACGAACTGTCCTGCGGACGTTCGGATTCCGGCAACGAAGGAATGGACTGCCACAGCCCCGGCCCGAACTGAATGATCAGAAAAATGATCGCGGCAATCCCGACAAAGAATGCCAATACCTTCATGGTGCTTTTGCTGGGAAGTTTAATTTTATCCGCCGGGCTTTTTCTTTTGACAAAGGTGCGTCGGACATCCCGATCCTGATCGAATTCCTCGACACTCTTGTTCTCTGCATTGGGCATTTGCTCGTCTTTCCACGTGGATCGATAGCGTACGCCTTTGATGATGATCTGACGATCCGCTGATTTCTCCGGTTCCGGTTCAACTGGCTCCTCTATCTCCTCCGCGGTCAATCGCCGGATGCCCTTCAATTTGACGATGAGCGCCGTGGCGTCGTGCTGAGCTTTGTAGTCCAGCGCGGCGCTGACAATGACTTCACTGGCTTCCTGCGGAGAAGTCGTCATCAGAATTTCGGACAGCTCTGACGACTGCAGATTCCCGAAAACGCCCTCGGTGCAGAGTAAAATGACATCATTGACCGCCATCTTCCGCGTGAAAATATCCGTGTGAAAACGGGGATCGACTCCCAGCACATTGCCCGGATCTTTTGACGGGTCGAGAATATCTGAAAACGGAGAGAACTGGTAGGATGGCGCTCCTTCCTCGGTTCGGGAATGCCCCAATTCCTCAAAATTCTGATCGCTGCCCAATACATACACGCGGCAATTTCCCACCTGGGCCAGGTATAACATCTCATGAATGATCGCCACGCAGGACACCGAACTGGTGAATCGGGCGCCTTCGCCCTCTTCAGCGCTGTATTCCATCAGACGCTTGTTGGCTTTATCAATCGCTTTGGCCAGCATTTCCTGGGGAATGCCGCTCCAGGCCGCGTCGTAATATTCCTGAAGAAGCGTTTCAACAGCAAGTTTGCTGGCAATGTAGCCCTGCTGATTCTCGCTTTCACCATCGGCGATGATGAACATTTGTCCGCGCACCTGAAGCACCTCCGGCTGCGGAGGCAAGTAATACCCCACCTGCGTGTCGTTCTGGGGACGGTTTATCCCCGGTGCGGAGTGTTTGCCCAGCTCCGTTTTATAAACAATATTGTTTTCAGACACTGTTGTTTCTCCCTCTATCAATTCATCGTTTCACATCTGCCCATAATAAAAAGGGCACTGACGATTGCCATGCCCGATTTTTTCTGCAAAGATAATGGGAATTTTTTCCACCAGATTTTTCATTTTTTTTCTTTGAAGATGACTCAATGTGAAATATTTATTATCGAAAATTTATTTAGTAAAAATATATAATGCAATTGGTTAAAAAGCAAGCAAAAAATTTGCGCAGTGATAAAACCTGAGGCGAAGGTGGAAACGCAGTCTGCAGGCGGTCTGGCAGGGATCAGGGCCAATGCGCGCTGCTGCCTCAATGGAGAGGGGATCACCTTGTCCCCTCTCCGGCGAGACGTATCGGGCGTGAAATCTGATAGGTAGTGCGGCTATCTCTCCTGAAATCGGGCAATCCTGCGCCGGATCCCGGAGCAAAGCTGCAATTCATTCCGCCCAGCGCGCGCTTCACTTGCGCCGGCAGAAACACAGCCGAAGCCGCTTCGGTACTGACAACTGATAACACATCGGGCCAATTCTGCTATTTGGGAAGCTCGACCGACAGCAGGGTTGTTTTGATGATATAATCCAAGTCCGGGAAATTTGCTGTCAAATAAGCGTTGCCGCCAAGCTGGATGTCCTCCTGGCTTGGCCCGGCGCCGCCCGGCGCACCTTCACCATAGCCGCCATACAATTTATCCACGACATCCATGCCTTCGATGACGCGGCCGATTGGTGAAAAACCGGATCGGTCCAGATAGGGATTATCTCTGTAGTTGATGAACAATTGCGTGGAACGCGAATTCGGCATGTTGCTCTTGGCATACGACACATATCCCCGCAGGTTACTCTGAACGACAGGATCGTCCGCAATGGTCATATTCGACCAGGCTTTGATGACAAGCGGATCGCCATGGTAGCCGAACTGAACCATAAATCCCTTGATTACCCTGAAAAAGCGAGCATCGTCATAAAAATTATTTTTAACCAGATGATAGAGCCTATCGACCCCAATGGGCGACCAGCTTCGATGCGCTTCGATGACAAAATTCCCTTCCGAGGTTTCAAATTGCACTCTGAAAACTTCGGGCGCCGACGCGCTCAATTCCAGTAAATCTGGCTTCAACAATGGTGACGGTTTTTTACTGCAGCCTGAGGTAACTGCCATCAACATGACAATCCCCAGCGCCACGACCAGGAGCGTTCTGATCTTTTGCCTGTGAATCATTGTACATCCTCCAAAATTGTGTGAGTGAATTAGAGTAACATCGGTGAAACGGAAATTTTAAATTCCGTTGCGACTGTATTTGTGTTTTATTTATATGAATAACCAGTAAAAATTTTGGCGCTTATATTATTATTGGACATACGCGTAGTGGACGGTCGCGACC
>JBMOPW010000036.1:0-184430 GCA_049322915.1 Candidatus Zhuqueibacterota bacterium | reverse complement strand
CCGCCCCCCCCCCCCCCCCCCCACTACAGATACAAAAGTATCGAATTTATTACACATACTTTCAAGTGGTCATTCATATTATTTGGTTAAAAGTGATACCTGGCCTGGACACGCCCGGTAAAATGCAATAGAACGCTGATGACACTGATCTGCGCGGATTCTTCTTCTGTGAAAAGCCACTGAATTATAAATCGCTCAAATCAATCGGTTCCCGAATCACAGCAAGGATCCCCTGCTGCGACACAATGAGGTACTTCTCATCATTATACTCGATCTCGACAGCCTCCTTGCGCAGGAAAATGGCGTAATCGCCTTCTTCCACTTGCAGCGGAATGTACTGCGGTTCATTGCCCCGGTTGAGCCACGGCTCGGAGGCGTCCTTGTAGGGCAAAATGTAACCTGGCCCCACCTTGACGACAACGCCGCCATTCACTTTTTCTTTTTCCGTTATTCCCTGTGGCAGGTAGAGTCCGCTTTCTGTACGGTCTCTGCTGGAATCCGGCGAGATAAGGACGCGGTCGCCAATGATAACGATCTCTTTATTTTTTTTCATGGTGCGGTGATTCTCCTTCGCGACTCGTTTTTGAAAATCGGGCTGATTAGAACGCGTTCAATTCAGGATCAGACTGAAGACCGATCCCCGTTTCAAAATCTGCATTTACCTGCCGCGCTCTTTTCAAAAATTGCGGCCGCGTCACCGACGAATTGCCCGGGTCGATCGCCCGGTCATTCCAGTTTCGCGGCGATACCAGGTTTCAGCCAATCCGCCTCAGTTCCAGGGACGCGTTCACCCCCGGGGTTGATTCACCACATCGATTCCGAAAGCGCGGGCGAATTCCGCCAATTGCGCGATGCGCTCCGGAGATGGCGGCGCCACATGGCTCGCGCGATAATCCAAACCCAGACTTCGGTATTTGTCAGCCGCTAACCGGTGGAATGGCAGCAGTTCGTACTGAATCATCGCCGGTGCATGTCCGGCGCTGTTCCGCTGCATTCGCTCCTCCCTGAGCTGTTTGATGAAACGAACAATGGCCCCGATTTCTTCCGCGCTGTCATTGACGGTCGGCACGACCGGCGTCCGAAAAATGATCGGGATGTCCGTCAATGCAAACCGCCTGGCATTCTCCAGGATGAGCCGGTTCGAAACGCCGGAATATTGGCTGTGGCGATCGTCGTTCATGTGCTTGATGTCCATCAGAATTAAATCCGTGTGAGGCAGCAGCGGTTCAACCTCTTCCCAGCGGTAATATCCGCAGGTCTCGATGGCCGTGTGAATTCCCTCGTCCCTGCACCGTTTGAGAATGTCGCAGGCGAATTCCGGCTGCAGCACCGGCTCGCCCCCGGACAATGTGACGCCGCCCTCGGAGGTCTCGTAGAACAGCCTGTCCCGCAAAATTTCGCCCATCACCTCAGTAACTGAACTGAGCCTGCCGGTCAGAACAATAGCGTCTGAGCTGCAACCTTCAACGCACAGCCCGCATCCAGCGCAGCGCTCGCGGTTGAAAACATGAAGATTTTCCCTGACCTGATGCGCTCCATTGGGGCAACGGGCGACGCATTCCATGCAACCGATGCAGCGATCCGGAAAAACCTTCAATTCTGATTCCCGGCGTTGTCCTTCCGGATTGTGACACCAGAAGCAACTCAGCGCGCAGCCTTTCAAAAAAACCGTGGTGCGAATGCCCGGCCCGTCATGAATGGAGAAACGTTGCATATTGAAAATCACGCCCTTACGGCTCAACTCCAGCGACCTTTCATTAAATCCGTGTTTGACCTGTCATCACTGCGGAATACGCCGAAAGACATGACAGCCACCTTCGGGCGACTCCCCGCATTTTTCAAGAGACCTGCACCGCAAATGGAATCTGTTCCCCGTCTCCGCGACCGGTCTCGATGCGGATCCTTCATCCGCCCAACGCTGCGCGGCGCACTTTCGGTTCAACGATGCATTTCGGCGGGAAGAGTCACCATCAGCGCATCGCAACGCCGACTCACCTTTGCCCGCCTGTTGAATTACCACGCAAGGCTGCCCTCAAAAAACGCCAGGCCAATCTGCGAGAAGGATGTTTTGCCGTACCCGCCATAATCCTGGTCGCGGCATTCCTGCGATGCCCGCTTCCCCTGTTCGGTGGACGAGTCAATGCCACATCCCGCGCCTTCGTACCAGAGCAAATATTTACCACGATGATTGTACATCGTGGCAAACCACACAGCGCCTTCGTCCCACGTCCCGGCTTCTCCGCGCGCGAAAATGGGATTGCCGGGATACCGCTCCCAGTCCAGCAAATCCCTCGACCGAGCCAGCCCGAACGCGATTGGATAATCGTAAAAGCGGTCACAGCCGCCGTACACCATGTAAAACCAATCCCCCTCCGGCCAGATGCGCACTGTGGAAATGCTGTACTCGTCAAAGGCGCCGGGAATGGCGCTCGGCCGGAAAACGATGCGCGCGTCGCGCTCGGAAAAAGTCATTCCGTCATCGCTGGGACAGTGGTGGATTTCAAAATATCCGGCGGCGCATCGCCGTTGAAAAAACAGGTGCACCCTATTTTGAAAGACAATCGCCTCCGGCGCGGTTCCGTACACCACCGGATTTTGCAGATGTTTCCCGAATCGAATGCCATCGGTGGAAACCGCCAGCCCGATGCCGGACGGCGCGTTCCGAGTTTTCCAGTTGATATTATGGGCGGAATAATACAAATACACCTGGCCGTTCCAGACGATTGTCGCCGGATCGAGAATATGCCCGGAGTCAAAATCATCGGCATCAGCGCCGACCCGGAGGATGGGATTTTCCGGCGCAAATTTCCAGTGAATGCCATCGAAATTGCCCGGTCGGGTGCAGGCCACACCGATCTGATCGTGGCCGGCTTCGGCCTGACCGCGGAAATACAGGTAATACATGTCGTTGAAAATCAGCAGATCGGGATTCGCGGAAAAGATTGAAAAGAAAGTCCCCGGCGTCCGGGGAATAATTGGATTTCCAGGGTATCGCGTAAACGTAATTCGATTCATTGGCTTTCTGGAGGTTCAGTTTCTGACGCGGTAAAATGTTCAACCCAACGCACATATTTTAAACTGGTCTTGATCTTCCTGGTTTAATTTTCACTCAATCGTGAAGTTGATTTCACGGATTGAAGTTGCCATCACCACGGTGCACAACCGTGCCGAAAAAACACCGCAAAAATACAGTGGGCCTTACAATCAATATTAAGGTGAATTTCTGTTCCCCGACTTAAAAGTCGGGGCTATTCAGGTTATCTAACTTTTTACTTTTTCAATGAATAGCCACGTCATTTATGACGTGGAAAAGATAACATAACCAACGCATCAAAGCCTTTTAAGGCGTGTTAGAGGCAACCCATTTCTGAAACGTCCGCTATCCTTCACAGGAACATTGAAATGAACTGCCAATACCTGCAATCGCTGTCCTCGCATTCTGCCGGTTATTCGCCCTGAAAAATACATTAATTTTTGTAAAAAGTCAAGTCATATAATGACTATATCCCGGCATGGAATTGTCCGAATAAACAATAAGTAAAGCAGGCAAAAAAAAAGTTTCCGCCATATCGGACGGAAACTTTTTTAATGCGCAATGCTGTGTCACGAGTTACAATTCCAAACTGACTCCGATGGAAGGCAGAATCCCGATCTCGCTGCTGTCGCTGATTCGGTCTTCCCAGAAATCGTAGCGGGGTCGCTGCGGAATTTTGTAATTGTAAATATTCTGAATATCCAGATAGACAATCAGCGTCCAGTTGGAGAAGTTGAAATACCGATCCACGCGAATATCGAGGTGATGGCCCGCATCCAGTCGCGCAGTCAGATATTCCTCGGGCAGATTGATGATCTCGCCGGGATTCCCCGGATTGACCGATGGCCGATACAGCGGGGTGTAGGGCACGCCGGTGAAATAGCGGAACTTGGCTGCGACTTCCCATTTTGAATTGAAAATATAGCCGCCGGAGAGATTGAAAATGAACCGCTGGTCATACTGACCGGGATAGGTGACGCCGTTATTGGCTGTGACCTCGGTTTTACCGAAGCTGACGCTCATCAGGCCGTACAGGGGAATCTCTGAAAATTTCTTCTGCAAAAGGATTTCAGCGCCGTACGATTTCCCTGTCGCATCTGAATTCAAATCGAAAAAGCCGAACGATTGGAAGTCATCCTCCCTGCCGCCGAAGCCGGTGCCGGTATTGGTCAGCACGATGTAGTCTGTGGCGCCGGGAATGACGCCGCCGGGGAGATTGGTGTATTTTTTATAATATCCTTCCACTGAAAAGCGCAGATCATTTCGGATGAGACAGTCCCAACCGATAACGCCCATCTGGTTCTGCAACGCCTTCAAACGATGATTGACCGGATTGGCGACCCACACATAGGATGGGGATTGGTAATAAATACCGCCACTGGCGCGCACTGAGTTTTTTTCCGTGAGCTTGTACTCGATGGACGCGCGGGGCGCCAGATATAATTTATCATCCAAAAATCGATAGTAATCGCCGCGGAATCCCAGGTTGATTTTTAAGTTTTGATTGACCAGCCAGTCGGCTTCTGTGTACATGCCAAATTTTTGAGCCGAGGTATTATTTTCAATCAATGGGCTGATGCCGATCGCGGCGACGGGAATTCGGTTGCCGCTTCGGTCGTAAATTGTATCGGCAAAGCTGATCATATTCTCTGACTTGAAATGCTTGGCCGAAATGCCGCTTCGAATGCCAATGCTTTTGGAAGCAATCCAGTAATGCTGGATTTTCGCGCTGTATTCCCATTCGTCCGCATCGTTCGTGAAATATTCCTCTTCATTTTCATCCAACTGGCTGAGACGAAACCGATACAGATTCAATCCCATTGTCACATCCAGATAGCCGTTGCCCAGCAGTCGCCGGTAATTAATGCCGGAAATTCCCTGATATTGGGAATTATCCAGCAATGCGGCATTCTGAATTCGGTTCTCGAGGGAACTCTGGTCTCGATCGACATTGTTGATCGCCGACAGCCCCAAAAAAAACAGTTTATCATTCGGGGACAGATCGTAATTCATGATGATATTGAAATCGGTATAGACCGGCACAAAGGGGAGCCCGGCCGCCTTGAAAATCAGGTCCAGATAGCTCTTGCGCGCCGATAAAATCAAGTTGCCGTTTTGGGCCAATGGCTGCTGGAGGTTCACACCAAACTGGGTCGCCGAAATGGTCATTTTGCTCTCCAGCCGCTCGGTGCGGTTTTGCATCATCTTCAACGACAATACCGAGGACATTTTATCGCCGTACTGAACGCCGAATCCGCCAGTGGAAAACGTGACGTCTTCCACGAAGTCGAGATTCACGAAGCTGAGACTGCCGCTGCTATTTCCCTGCGTGCCAAAGTGATTGATATTCGGCACTTCGAGGTTATTGATGATGTACAAATTTTCAGACGGGCCGCCGCCGCGAACGAGCAAGTCGTTCCTCCCTCCGGCAGCGTTGATGGACACGCCGGGCAGCGTCGATACCGTTCGCACGACATCTTCGAAACCACCAGGGAAACGCCGGATCTCCTCCCGCGTCAATCCAATGGTGCTTGGCTGAGTCGTCTTCTCCTGAACAAAATATCCGGCAGTCACTGTCACTTCCTCTGTTTCCAGCACCGTGGGGACCAACTCGGCATTGACAAATGTCGGACTCGCACTCTTGACCACAATATCCGTTTTCAACATTGCTTCATAACCGATGTACATGAATTTCAATCGGTACATGCCAATCGGTACATTTTTTATGGCGTAATTTCCCTCAAGGTCCGATGCGGCGCCGCGCTGGGTATCCATCACAATCACATTGACGCCGATCAACGGCTCTTTGGAACGCGCATCGATCACGCGCCCGCTGATTTCTCCCTGCTGCTGGGCAAACATCGTCGCAGCAAAAACCATAACGACCATTATCGTGATTATCTTTCGATACATACTCTTACCTTTCTCTTATTTTCGATTCAATAGCGTTCAACAAACTTTTCAAATTTTTCTCTCGCATCAGAGGGGAACGCAGATGGTTCCTGATGATTGCCATCGTTAGCAATTATTCGACAAGAGCCTCATCGCGCCGACCTTCCAATGCCTTCTCCTCGCAGCTCAAAAACAAATCCTCGTAATTGTTCAGTCTCTTCGCGACAGCCGGGTGGGAGTAATCCAGGACATCGAAGCCCTGTCCGCCCACATACACGCGGGCATGGTACTCGGCGCTGATGTAGCAAATCTTATCGAATTCCGCCTGGGCCAGGTTCTGGTTTTCGACAATGGTGCTGGAAATGTAAACGCGATCCGGCCGATACCTTTGAAAGACCCGTTCAATTTTAATCGACGGCGTCATCTGGCCGCTGAAATACACTTTAACGCCGCGCAGTTCGAGAATGTGGTCGACCATTTTCAACGCGATATCGTGAAGCTCCGAGGACATGATGAGGCAAAACGCGCGGCCATTTTCCCCTGATGGCAGTTGCAAGGAGCCCTGCAACCGGATCAGGCAATCGCGGATTGTCTGCGTGGAGAAATGTTCCTCGGTCACACCAATGGTTCCGCTCGCCCATAAATCGCCCACCCGATGCATCACCGGCGTCACCAGTTTATCATAAATTTCATACAGGGGAATTTGCCCCATGTAAAGGCCGTTCAAAATGCGCTGGACATTCTCCCGGTTACTTTGCAATGCTTGCTCAAGCGTGTGTTGAATTAAAAATTCATAATCCCGCTTCAACACATGAGAACTGATGTTCAGGTCATCTTCATTTTCAGCCGGGTATAAATTGGCTTTGGATATCTGTGTCTTGTTCGACTCCAGAAATTCGGCCAAATGCTGCATGGTGAATTTTCGATGCCCCCCGGGCGTCTTGACGCACTTGAGTTTCCCCTCCTGAGTCCAGCGCTTGATGGTCGAGACATTGACATTTAATACTTTTGCTGCTTCAATACTGTTAAAATATTGCATGTTTGGCTGCATTTCAATCTCCGAAAAATAGTAATATGAATCCGGTGCAAATACAGGTATGCGCCAAGAGTTTATTCGTTTTGCTCTTCATTACACGTGATTTCTCAGCATCAACTCAATCGGGTGAGGATTGAGGTAAACCTGACGTTTCAGATAGTCGACGTCAAATTTTTTTGTGAAATGGTTGAGCAGGGTAATCGGGACAATGAGCGGGATGTACCCACGGTGATAGTTATCAATGACCGTCAGCATCTCCTGTTTTTCATCCGGCTGGAGCTGCTTTTTGAAATAGCCGAGAATATGCTGCAAGACATTCACATTCTTCTTGACGGTCGCGAGCAGTTTCAGCGCTTTCATCATTGTCGTCGAGTAGACATCCAACAGCCCTGATTTTTCCATGTCCTTCACTCCGGCCACGAGCCCGCCTAATTCCCGCAGCAGCGTCGGGCTGTGAGACATGAAGAGCAATTTATGATCGGTGTGAAAATCGACCAGACCTTTCGGGGAACCATCCTGTTCAATGAAGCTTTTCCAGCGTTTGTACACGAATATCCGTTCGATGAAGTTCTCCCGCAATGCTGCATCGTTCAAACGTCCCTCATCCTCCACCGGCATATTGGGGAACCTTTCCATAAATGCCCGCGCGAAAATCCCCACACCTCGCGGCGAGGGGATATTGTTGCTGTCGTAGACTTTGATGCCGCGCATGCCGGAGCTGGGCGATTTGGACTTGAAAATATACCCGCAAAGATTTTCCTGGTCCAACTGTTGCAAACGTTCCCTGGCCCAGGTCAACATTTGATCGGTCTTGTCCATGCCTGTCCGTGTAGTCACCAGCCGGGGATTCTCCGCGTCGCCCACCAGTCGAAGCGACTCCCGCGGAATTGGCATGCCACATTCAACCTCGGGACAGACCGGCGCCCAATCGACAAACGCGCCCACCACATCCCGCAGAAAGCGGTCTAATTTATGGCCGCCATCGTATCGAACGTTTTTGCCAAGCAGACAGGTGCTGATTCCGATTTTGGGACGATCGTTCATTTCTTCTTTCTCCCATTGACTCATGGTATTGATGCTCATTGCCCACGCACCCAGACTCTGGTGAGAGGGTATCATTGTTTACTATTATTATGGAAGACACTCTTATTCCCATGAACAGGGCTGACGTACCACACTCATTTGTCATTTCATGTCAGGCCTAATATACAGATTCTTTTTTTAAAAGTCAAGCGGAATAAGCGATATGAGCTTTTTATTTCTCTGAAACAAAATTTTACTTGACTTTTAGGAATTCAAATTGTATATTATACCGCTCAAATCGCTTAATTGATTATTCAACTGGAATCATACATGAAAGACCAGGAATGAAAAAGAATTGCGTCATCTTATTTTTATTGGGCTGGATCCCCTTTGTGACTGTTTCGGCCGGAGTAACGCAGGGCGCAGATCCCAGTCTGGAGCAGGCGCGACTTCTGTTCTATCAGTCTGTCGAGGAGGAGCGCAATATAGATCCGGCGTTGAAATTATTCCAGCAGATAAATGAACAGGACTCGACGCTGGCCGGGCGCTCTTTGACCTATATCGGAGCGCTCACCGCGCTCAAAGGAAAGCATGCCTTGCTTCCGCAGAACAAACTAAAGTGGGTGAAAAACGGGCTGGCGCTGATGGACAGGGGCGTTGCAATGAATCCGGATGACATCGAGTCGTTGTTCATTCACGGCTCCACCTGTTTTTTCCTGCCGTTCTTTTTCAATCGCAGCGAGGACGCGCAGGAAAAATTGAGACGGATCGTCGAGTTGCTCCCGACTGAAAATGGGGCGTACGATGCGGCGCTTCTGAACAATGTGATCGATTTCGTCGAACAAAATACTACGCTCTCCGATGCGGAAAAAGAAATTCTGGCAACAGCGCAAAAAGATATTATGGCTCGCACGTCGACTCAATCAAAAATCGGGCAGGTGCAATGAACGCAGAATACTTGATATTCACTCTGGCTGTCATCATCGGACCACTGGCGCTCAGCTTCGATAAACGCGTCCACTTCGTCGGGAAATGGCCCGGGGTCGCTCGCGCCATTCTGCCGACGCTGATCATTTTCGGCGCATGGGATTCGCTGGTCGCCGGACGGCATTGGTGGTTCAATCCTGACTTCACGCTGAAACCTCGCATCGCCGGTCTGCCGATAGAGGAATGGCTTTTTTTCATTGTCATCCCGTATGCGTGTCTGTTCGTCTGGGAGGTCTTTGCCGCCTATTTCAAAAATCGGGAGCTCCGGCGATTGAATGGCCTGCGCTTTCTGCTCATGGCAGGCATTCCATTGGGAATCTTCATTTATTCTACCGGCAAAGAATATACCGGGCTCGTCATTGTGGCGCTGGGCTTCGTGGGCGTGCTGGATGATTTGCTGAAGACGAAACTGTTTGGCCAGCTTCGCGTCTATCAATTGATCGCCATTTCGATGGGTTTCATGCTGATCTTCAATGGGTACCTGACCTGGCGACCGGTGATTCAATACAACGAATCCTTCATCAGCGGCGCCCGGATTCTCACCATTCCAATCGAGGATTTTGGCTTTGGCCTGGCAATGATTTTAATGAGCACGATGCTGTATGAAAAATTCAAGCGGGGGCGACGTGGATAAAAACGTGGTTGTCATCGGCGGCGGTATTGGTGGTTTGAGCGCGGCCATTCGACTGGCTCGTGAAAAATATCATGTCTCGCTGTTCGAACGGAACTCCAGTCTCGGCGGGAAAATGAATCAGTGGAAACACCGCGGATTCCGCTTCGATACCGGCCCGTCGCTCATCACACTGCCGTTCGTCATCGACGAACTGTTCGCTGATGTGGACGAAAATCGGGACGACTACTTCCAATTCGTTCCCATCGACCCCATTTGCCGTTACTTCTGGTCGGATGGGACGGTACTGGATGCGTCCTCGGATGAACTGACGATGCGAGCGGAACTGGCGAAAATTTCTCCAGGCGACGCGCAGAACTACCGGCGATTTTTGAGCTATTCCAAAACGATTTACGACATCACGGCGGACATCTTTTTATACTCGCCGATCCATGAGTTTTCGAAAATTGCCAGGCTGAACACGCTGGTCAGGCTATTTCAGGTGCATCGCATCGATCCGTTTCGCACGGTGCACCAGGGAGTGACGCGATTTTTCATGCATCCGAAAATAGTCCAGTTATTTGATCGGTACGCCACGTACAACGGGTCAAATCCGTTTCAGGCGCCGGCCACGTTGAATATCATTCCCTACGTGGAATATGGTATGGGAAGCTTCTATATTAAAAGCGGAATTTATACGCTGGTGGAGAGCCTGACGGCCATTGCCGAAAAATTGGGCGTTCAATTTTTCGGGGAAACGCCGGTGGAAAAAATTCTGCACGACACGCATCAGGTGCGCGGTGTGGTCGTCAACGGCGAAACAATCGCCGCCCGAAACGTAGTCGCCAATTCGGATGTGGTGACAACCTTCAATCACCTGATCGATGGGTTTCCCGCTCGCCGTGACAGGCTGAACAAAGTGGAGCCGTCGCTCTCCGGCCTCGTCTTTCTGTGGGGCGTGAGCGGAAATCATCCCGGACTGGCGCAGCACAATATCATTTTCTCTGATGACTATGAGACGGAGTTCGGGCAGATTTTCGAAAAAAAAACCATGCCGGATGATCCGACAATTTATATCACCATCACGAGCATAACCGATGCACACCATGCGCCGGCCAATTGCGAAAACTGGTTCGTTCTGGTCAATGCCCCATATCTCTCTGAAAATACAGATTGGACCAGGCAGGTTGAGCGAACGAAGCATATAGTTTTGGAAAAATTGAAGCGGCTGAAAATCGATATTGCTTCCGGCATCCTGACGGAAAACGTGCTCACTCCGGAAGATTTTTATCAGCGATACGGAAGCAACAGGGGGAGCATTTACGGGATTTCTTCGAATGATAGAACCACGGCATTCCGGCGGCCGGCGAACCGCGATCGCAGTTTGAAGGGACTCTACTTTGCCGGCGGCTCCACGCACCCCGGCGGCGGCGTTCCGCTGACTGTTCTGTCCGGGAAGATGGGCGCTGAGCTTTTGATGGAACGAAACAAATGATGTGACCGGTTGAACGCGCAGTTCAACACTTAGCCCAATTTGAACATAGAAAAGGAAAGATGAAAATGAAAAAGATGATAGTGATTGGCTCCGGATTTGGCGGTCTCTCTCTGGCAATTCGGCTTCAGGCGCGGGGTTTCCAGGTTACCATACACGAAAAAAATGAAAAAGTCGGCGGGCACGCCTATCAATTCAAACAGGATGGCTATACCTTTGATCTGGGACCGTCGCTCATCACAATCCCTGATCTCATCCGGCGCATTTTCACCGCGGCCGGGCGAAATATGGATGACTATCTGGAATTGATCCCACTGAATCCGTACTATCGTATTTATTTCAATGATAAATCGTTCATCGATTACACCGGAGACACGGACAAAATGAAAGCCCAGATGGGCAAATTCAACAAGCACGACGCCGAAAACTATGATACCTTCATGAATTACACCCGCCAAATTTATGAAGAAGTGATTGTCAAAGGGCTGGGTTCGCGTCCTTTCGACTGGAAAACGCTGATGCAGTTCGCGCCAAAAGCCCTGAAGCTCAAAGTCCCGGCGCCGGCGTATCACGTGGTGAGCAATTATTTCAAAGACCCGCGCAACCGATTTGTATTTTCGTTCAACCCGTTGTTCATCGGCGGGAATCCGTTTCGCGCTTCCGCCGTGTATCTCATGATTCCGTATCTGGAAAAAATCGGCGGCATCTGGTACACGAAGGGCGGGATGTACAGCCTGGTTCAGGCGCTGGAAAAATTATTCCTGGAAATTGGCGGAGAAATAAAAACGCTCTCCGAGGTCACCCGTATCGCCGTTGAAAACGGGAAAGCCACCGGCGTTTTCGCCAACGAGACATTATTCTACGCGGCCGATGGCGTCGTTTCCAATGCCCATTTTGCTCATACGTATAAGGATTTAATTCCCAAAGAAAATCGGCGCAAATGGAGCGATCGCAAAGTGGACAATATGGCCTATTCCATGAGCGCATTTATGCTGTACCTGGGCTTGAAAAAGCAGTACCCAGACTTGCGGCATCATACCCTGATCATTGCCAAGCGTTACAAAGAACTCATCTTTGACATTTTCGAGCGCAAAATACTGGCGGATGATTTCTCCATGTATTGTCACGCGCCCACCCGGACCGATGACACCATGGCGCCAAAGGGACACGAGAGCCTTTACGTGCTGGTGCCGGTGCCCAATCTGGCGGCTCGCATCAATTGGCAGGAGACCGCCCGGCCATTTGCCGATAAAATCATCAACTTTTTGGAGCAGGATTTCGGTCTGCGCGACTTACGAGCGAACATCGACCTGCTCAAATTTTTCACGCCGGAGGATTTCGCTGCCCATTGCAATAATCACCTGGGCAGCGCCTGGGGCCTCGAGCCAAAAGTCACCCAGACGGCGACCTTGCGTCCCCGCAACAAAAGCGAGGATGTGGACCGATTTTACCTGGTTGGCGCCAGTACCCATCCCGGCGCCGGAATTCCCGGGGTGATGCTGACCGCCGAAGCAACGGAGAACGCCATCCTGAAGGACTTCGACATCGCTCCATAATTGATCATCTATTTGAAGGAATGAATGATGAAATATTGGAAACAGAAAGAATATAGAGCATCTTTTAAGCATGTAAAAATGCTCACCGCGCATTGGGCCAAGAGCTTTTACTTCTCCGCCCGATTCTTGCCGGAAGAGCGGCGCTGGGCGACCTACGCCCTCTACGGCTTCTGCCGCTTTGCGGATAATTTAATCGATAGCCCCAGAAACAGGCCCAAACCGCAGCTCGTCCATGAGGTTGCGTGCTTCACGCGGGAACTGAATCTGGCCTATCGCAACTGCGAGTCCGAACACCCTATTTTGAAGCCCTTCATTTACGTGGCCAAAAAGTATAACATCCCCATCGATTACCCGCTGGATCTGTTGAAGGGTGTGCAGATGGATATCGAAGTATCGCGCTACGAGACGTTCGACGATCTCTATGTCTTCTGCTACCGCGTGGCCAGCGTCGTCGGACTGATGATGACGCACGTGATGGGCTACAAAGATAAAGACGCTTTCATCTACGCGGAGAAGCTCGGCGTGGCCATGCAGCTCACCAATATTCTGCGGGACATAAAAGAGGACAAGGAGATGGGACGCATCTATTTGCCCCAGGAGGAGCTGCGTCAGTTCGGCCTCAGCGATGATGATGTGATCAACGAGAATTTCAATGAAAACTTCCAGCGGTTCATGAAATTTCAAATTGACCGGGCGAATCAATACTACCGCGAGGCAAACAAGGGCATTGCCATGCTCAACGCAGACGCCCAATTTGCGATCTACGCCGCCAGCAAAATCTATCAGGGCATTCTGACGAAGCTGGAAGCCAAAGGGTATAATCCATTTTTGGGGAGAGTCTTTGTCCCGTTCTCTCAAAAGATGAAGATTTTAATCAAAGAAATCGCGCTCTCCAAACTGAGCCATTTGAACGGACGCTTCCGCAAAAGCTCTGTTCAGCTTATTGGGGAAAAGGTCATTTAACTTTCAGAATTGTGAACAGGGACGAAAAACTGACGATGATTAAATCACGCAAATCAGTCTGGGCAAAAGCGGTCTTTCATGTCTACGTGATGCGGCTATTGGAAAAGAGTTTCCACCAGTTCCATCTCTTCGGGCCGGCGCCGCGACCGCAATCCGATGCGCCGGTGCTGCTCGTTCCCAATCACAGCACCTGGTGGGACGGATTCTTCGTCTATTTACTGAACGAGAAAATTCTGAAGCGCGATTTATACCTGATGATGCTGGACAGCCAATTGAAAAAATACTCATTTTTCGCCCGGGTCGGTGCGTTCGGCATCACGCCCGGCGACAGAGACAATGTCCGGGAATCGCTGGGGTACGCGGTCGATTTGCTGAAAAAAGATAACGTGCTCATCTGCATGTTTCCCCAGGGACATTTGCTGCCGTGGGCTGCGCGGCCGTTGCATTTTCAAACCGGCATCGAATCCATCATCCGGCAATTCGGCAAACCGATCACGCTATTGCCGCTGGCCATGCGAGCGGAATTCGGGCTGGAGCAACGCCCTGACGTTTATTTCCAGTTTGGCGAGCCATTGCCGGTGACGCCGGCGTCGTTCGCCGGGGTGAGCTGGCTTGAGAAGGTGGAAACGGATTTACTGGCGGAGTTGGAGCACAACATTCAGCGGCGGGAGAAATCCGTTCCACTGGTTCAGGGGCGCAGTTCGATCAATGCAAAAATGGATCGATGGTTGAACAGAGCAGAGAGAAATCAAATTTGATTTGGGGGTATCCGTGGCGATTCTACTTTATTTTGCTTTAGGCTTTTTAACAATGATGCTCGTGACGACGGTGGTCAATATAATCACTGCGCCGCGAATTGCCCGCGCGCCCAGGCCCGGCGCGCAGCCCGTGGTGTCCGTGCTGATTCCAGCCAGGAACGAAGAGAACACCATTGGCCTCTGTCTGGAAGGGCTAACAAAGCAGGATTATCCTGACCTGGAAATTCTTGTCCTGAACGACCAGTCCGAAGATGACACAGAACAGGTGGTTCGCACCTGGATAGCGCTGGATTCACGCATTCGATTGCTGTCCGGCAGCGACGTGCCGCCCGGCTGGACCGGCAAGAACTGGGCGTGTCAGCAACTGAGTGAGGAAGCCAGCGGCGAGATACTCATCTTCACCGACGCGGACAATCGCCACGCGCCATTTGCCGTGACCAACACGGTCGCCTATTTGCAGAAGTACGAGTTGGGGATGTTGTCGGCTTTTCCGCAGCAATGGACGCACACGCTGGCCGAAAAGCTCATCGTTCCCATCATGGATATTTTCGTCTACGGCGCGCTGCCGCTCTGGCTGACCTATTACGCTCCGTTTCCGTCCATGGCGGCTGCCAACGGGCAATGGCTGGCGCTCACGCGGGATGCCTATAAAAAATTGGGCGGACACCACACCGTGAAAAGTGAACTGGTGGAGGATACTGTCCTCAGCCGAATCGCCAAAAAGTACCGCATGAAAATTTTGACACTCGCCGGCACCGGCGCTGTCTTCTGCCGGATGTACCGCAGCCGGAGCGAAATCTGGGCTGGCTTTTCCAAAAACTTTTACGGGCTGGCCGGCTACAACAATATCGTCTTTTTCGGGATTCTGGCGGCCATGGTCTCCGGCTTTATCCTGCCGTACCTGCTCTGGCCATTGGCATCTTTGCGAACGCTGGCGCTGATTGCCATTGGACTGAATATTCTCATCCGGGCGATGTTAGCCGTCCGCTACAGGCATCCCTTCTGGGTTAGCCTGCTGCTCCATCCGGTCGGCATGTTTTACGCGGTCATGATCGGGATGAATTCATTTCTGTCGGCGCGCAGGGGAATTATTCGCTGGAAAGGAAGAGACATTCAAATCCGAAAGTGACACATTGAAATTGACAAATACATTACCCATGACTATTTGAAAGGAATCAATACATGAAGAAGAAAATCATCGTTATTGGCAGCGGATTTGGAGGATTGGCAGCCGCCAATCGCCTGGCAGCCAAAGGGCATGACGTCACGCTGTATGAAAAACGCGATAAACTTGGCGGTCGCGGCTATCAATATGAAATCAATGGCTTCAAATTCGATGGCGGTCCCACCGTGATGACTGCGCCCTATATTTTTGATGAAATTTTTAAAGCGGCCGGGAAAAAACGCCAGGACTATTTTGAGCTCATTCCGTTGGATCCGTTCTATCGTCTTTTCGATGAACATGGGAACGCATTCAATTACCGCCATAATTTCGATGATATGGTTCAGGAAATCCAAAAATGGAACGCCTCGGACGTCGTGGGTTACGGCAAGTTCGTCAGACAGGCTAAAAAGATGTTCGATCTGTTCCATCCCTACACGGATCAGTCGTTTTTGACATTCGGCAAAATGCTCAAAATTATGCCCGGGGTCATTAAATTACAGGGCCAGTTGAGCTTCTATCGGTTCGTCGCCCGATACATCAAGGACGAGCATCTGCGCCGATTTTTCTCATTCCATCCGCTGCTTGTCGGAGGCAGTCCGTTCGAAACGCCGGGATTGTACACGCTCATCGTGCAGTTCGAAAAGGAATGGGGAGTTCATTACGCCCGCGGCGGCACCGGTTCAGTCGTCGCCGGCCTGGGAAAACTCTTCACGGACCTGGGCGGGAAAATTCATCTCAACACGGAAGTGACGGAAATCCTGGTGAAAGATCGCCAGGTCACCGGGGTGCGGTTTGCGGACAATTCGACGGAACGAGCCGATGTGGTTGTCTGCAATGGCGATGTAGCGTACGCCTATCGGCATCTCATTCCGGAGCAGCATCGCCGGAAATACACCAATCGCCGCATCGATTCCATGAAATACAGCATGTCGCTGGTCGTCATCTATTTCGGCACGAAACGCCGCTATCTCGATTCTCCGCTGGCTCATCACAACATCATGTTCGCGCCCCGATACAGAGGGCTGCTCCGGGACATCACCCGCGGGGACAAACTGCCGCAGGATTTTTCGCTGTATTTGCACATGCCGACAATCACGGATTCGTCCATTGCGCCGGCCGGCTGTGAATCGTTCTATGTGCTATCGCTGGTGCCCACGCTGCGCGCGAACATCGACTGGAAGAATGAAATTGAACCGTACAAACAGAAAATCTACCAGTATCTGGAAGAGCATTATCTGCCGGATTTGCGGGCCAATATCATTGCGGAGCACCACATCGATCCGACGCATTTTCACGACACGCTGAACAGCTATCTGGGCGCGGCATTTTCGGTGAAGCCGAGCCTGCTCCAGTCAGGATACTGGCGGCCGCACAATCGCTCCGAAGAATTCGATAATCTCTACTTTGTCGGCGCCGGCACGCATCCGGGCGCCGGGGTGCCGGCCGTGCTTTCGTCCGGGAAAATCGTGGCCGAACTCATCGATCCGTCACCGCGGGCCACATTATAATCCATAGAAAGGATACGCCATGTCCAGAATATTTGAACTTGGATTTCTCCAATCCAGCGGAGAATTTCACTACAGCCAACTCCCGATGACCGGGAATCTCCCGGACTGGCTGGCCGGGACATTATTCCGAAACGGGCCGGGCGCCTTTTCCGTCGGGACGGAGCGCTACCGCCACTGGTTCGATGGATTGGCCATGCTGCATAAATTCACTATTTCGCATGGCAATGTCTCCTACGCCAATAAATTTCTCCGCTGCGACGCGTATCGCCGGGCTCAGCAAACAGGTCGCATCATGTATTCCGAATATGCCACGGATCCGCACCGCTCCGCGCTCGGCCGGGTATTTGCCGTGTTCGATCAGCGGATCACAGATAGCGCCAAGGTGAATATCGAACAGATCGCTGGCAAATACCTGGCGCTCGGTGAGACCTCGGAGCAGATTCAATTTGATCCGCATACATTGGACGTACTTGGCACGTTTCATTACGAAGAGAAATACAAACAACACATCACCACGGTGCACCCTCAGTTCGATTTCAACAGCAACACCGTGTACCAGTTGGTCACGCGCTTCGGTCGCGTCAGCCATTATCGATTTGTTCAAATCGACGCCAGCGGCCGCATCCGGGTGACAGGCGAAATGCCGGTGTCCAAACCGGCCTATATGCACAGCTTTGGCCTGTCGCCCCGATACATCATCCTGACTGAATTTCCATTGGTCGTTCAGCCGCTGAGCCTGCTGTTCCAGGTCCGGCCATTCATTGAAAATTTCAAGTGGAAGCCGAACAAAGGGACGACCTTCACGGTGATGGATCGCGCGACCGGGAAGATTGTTCTGAAGCTGAAGAGCGACGCCTTTTTCGCGTTTCATCATGTCAATGCATTCGAATCCGGCGATGAATTGCTGGTCGATATCAACGCCTACGCGGACGCAGAGGTGATTCACGCGTTCTATCTGGACAAACTCAAAGACGAACGCTCCGAAATTCCGTTCGGCGATTTACGACGCTACCGCATCGATCTGAAATCCAAAAAGATCACTCATGAGCTGCTCTCGGAAGAGAATCTCGAATTGAGCAATTATGACTATCGACGGTTCACCATGAACGGCAATTACCGCTACGTCTACGGCGTCAGTTTGAACCGGAAAAAACGATCAGGATTCTACAATCAACTGGTTAAAATCGATGTGAAAACCGGCGCGTCCACGGCCTGGTACGACCGGGATTCCTATCCCGGCGAGCCGATTTTCGTGGGCCGACCTGGCAGAACGAACGAAGATGATGGCGTGGTTTTATCGGTGATTTTGAGCGAGACGTCCGGGACATCCAGCCTGCTGGTTCTGGATGCCGCATCATTCACTGAAATGGCTCGCGTGCAAGTGCCCCATCCGATTTTATTCGGTTATCACGGCGCTTATTTCGAAGAAATTCTTTAGATGAGTTGATAACTTGGGTATGATATTCTTTTCATGTCATAAATGACATGGTTATTTAACCCTACAACGTCACTTAGAATTATTAGTACAATATATAGTATTTTCTGACAACATAACATACAATATATTGTGCAGAAATTGTTAAATGACGTAGTAGGGTGAATTGATAAAAATAAAACTTAGATAGCCTGAATTGAACCGACGTTTAATTTGGGGAATAGAAATTTACCATTGATTTTTGGGCATTAGCCCCTTTTTAGAGTGGACTTATAAGTGGTTTCTGAACGAACAGGAGTCAGAATATGGAATCCTCATTGAAAATAAAGTTACCGGAACAGGAACATATAGGAAACGACCGAACGTCACGGCTGCCAGGTTTTTACAAACTCGACCTGACCCAGCGATTGGATAAAATTGCGGAACGGCATCCCCTCACGCGCAATGAAAAATGGATGCTGAAAAAAGAGACGCTCACCCCGGAACTGGCCGATTTGATGATTGAAAACGCCATCGGCGTATTTGGCCTGCCTCTGGGAATGGCGGTCAATCTGCAATTGAACGACAAGGATTACCTTGTGCCCATGGCCATTGAAGAATCCTCGGTGGTGGCGGCTGCCAGCAATGCAGCGCGACTCATTCGGGAGAACGGCAGCATGAAGGCGCAGGCGTCGGAGCCCATCATGATCAGCCAGATACAAATCGTCAATGTGGCCGATCCCCACAAAGCCAAAAAGCTGATCGAGGCCGAAAAAGCCCAGTTGATGAAGGTTGCCAACCAGAACGATTTCACCATTGTCCGACTGGGCGGCGGCGTGCGCGACATCGAAGTGGAGATTCTGGACACGCAGAGCGGACCCATGGTCGTCGCCAACTTGCTGGTGAATTGCCGCGACGCCATGGGCGCGAACATCGTGAATACCATGGCTGAAATTCTGGGCCCCATCATTGCCGAGCTCGTGCAAGGCGAGGTCATTTGCCAGATCGTCTCCAATTACTCGGACCGCCGGATGGTGAAGGTCCATTTCGAGTTGGACAATGTCGAATGCCTGAGCCGCGCATCGTTCGATGGGAAAAAGGCAGCCCGGCGGATCATTCAGGCTTACCACTTTGCCGATGCCGATCCCCATCGCGCCGCCACGCACAACAAGGGCGTGATGAACGGCATCGACGGCGTGCTCATTGCCACAGGAAACGACTGGCGCGCGGTTGAAGCCGGCGTTCATGCCTATGCCTCACGCGACGGACGCTATCGCCCGGTGACGCGATACTACTTCGACGACGCTGGGAAATTTCACGGTGAAATCGAAATCCCCATGGCTCTGGGCATTGTTGGCGGTATCACCAAAATTCATCCCGGCGTTAAAACGCTGCTCAACATCATGCACGTCGAATCCAGCAGCGAACTGGCGCAGGTGGTCGCCGCTGCCGGTCTGGTTCAGAATTTCGCTGCCGTGTGGACGCTGGCCACGGAGGGCATTCAGAAAGGACACATGACGCTGCACGCGAAAAACGTGGCGGTGTTCGCCGGCGCGTTCGGCGAAATGGCCATCCGAATTGCCAATCAAATGGCGCATGAAGGGCGCGTCCGGTTCGACCGCGCCAAAGAGCTTCTGAAGCATTTCATGTTGAAAGAAATGTGCGAAGCTCCGGAGAATAAAGATACCCTTGAATGCAAGGATATCGAACTGGTCGAAATTCTGAAGGATGAAGAAAAAAATTAGTAACTGTTACGTCAGATACCCGAACGGAGCGCCTATTCGGGAACGTAAGTTCCAATCCAATGGACGCGCTGGATACAGAAACAGCGCGATCAGCCAATGGAGCAGGGACGGTGATCGATGGGCTGTGAACGAATGCCGCAGCAGGCGCCATTCCTTCCCTACGCATCGGTTTTGAAAACGTTTATTCTAACAATTCCCTTGCTGGATTTAACTGACAGTTGATATTGAAACTCATTTTACATATTGGGTGCAGAAATGAAAATCAGAACGATCCTGTTAATACTGCTAATCAGCGTAACTCACCTTGTTGCGGATGAAAAACCCGGCGCAATTTCTGGCAGAGTGATTGACATGCGCACGCTGCAGGGATTGATCGGCGCCAATGTTGTCATCGAAAATACAAATCGCGGCGCAGCCACGGACACTGTCGGGAATTTTATAATCCCTCAATTAGCGCCGGGAAGCTACAACGTGAAGGTGTTCTATTTAGGCTATCACAGCGTCACGCGGGGCAACGTCATCGTGAATCCCAATCGAACCAATCGTCTGGAAATCCGAATGGAAGCGACGGCCCTGGAGATGGAATCGGTCGAAGTGACCGCGAGCCATTTCGAAAAGCCGAAAGAAGCGGTCGTCAGCACGCGCTCCATGGATTTCGAGGAGATTCGACGCAGCCCCGGCGATCTGGTCGATATTCAGCGTGCGGTGCAGGCGTTACCGGCGGTGGTTTCCGGCAGCGATCAGATGAATGAAATCCTCATTCGCGGTGGCTATCCCGGAGAGAATTTGTTTCTGATGGACAATATCGAAATTCCCAACCCGAACCACTTCGCCGTTCAGGGCGCAGGAGGCGGGCCGATCAATTTACTCAACAGCTACATGGTGCGAAATATCGATTTTTATGCTGGCGCTTTTTCCGCGAAATACGGGGATAAAGCATCTTCGGTGATGGATATTTCGCTGCGCGATGGATCGACTGACCGCTTCCGGGCTGAAGGAAGCCTGGGCATGGCCGGCATCGGCGCCCTTCTCGAAGGCCCGATCGGATCATCAGGAAGCTATATTTTCTCGGCTCGCAAGAGCTACCTCGATTTGATCATCTCCTCCACCGGGCTCACTGCCGTCCCCCATTATTACAATTTCCAGGGAAAAATGACATTCAACCTGGATCGGCGAAATACGCTGTACATGAACTCCGTGTATGGGAACGATCGGATCAATATCGAAGAAGGCGATGAGGCCGGCTACGGCCGTGGCGCAGAAAATGTGGACACAAAGAATGATCAGTCCATCCTTGGGCTGACGCTGCGTACGTTCTGGCGAAAAAATCTGTATTCGTTCACGACGCTGTCTGCGGTTCGGAGCAATTTTTATGTCGATGTGTACGAAATGCCCGGGCCGGGTATCCGGGATATCTTTTTCACCAATGAATCCCGGGAATCGGAATATCAAGTCAAGTCCGATTTCGTGTACCAAGTTATGAAAAATATGGAATTCAATTTCGGTGCTTCCTTCAAAAATGTGCACTTCGAATATGACGTCCGAAATGACGCAGATACGCTTTATGTGTACGATTATCCGGTAAATCCGGAAACCAGTATCGGTATCTTTCGCGACTATCCGGAATACTCGATTGCCCGGAATGTGCAGTCGTTTAAAACAGCTACTTATGCCCAGGTCTCACTGGATATTCTGAGTCGTTTGCGCCTCACGTCCGGGTTGCGTTACGACTATTTTGACCTGACTGGATTCGCCTCGTGGAGTCCGCGGCTCGGATTGTCATATTTTCTTAATCCCAAAACAACGCTGAACCTGGCCTATGGCAAACATTATCAGACGCCCTCCTACGTGGAGTTAGCGGCCAATGAACGCAACAAAAATCTGAAGAGCAAATTCACCGAACAGGTCATTGCCGGGGTCGAACAATTGTTTCGGGAGGATATCAAGCTGGTGATCGAGGCCTATTATAAAGAATACAATCAGGTGCCGGTCAGTAAAACGCTCACCACGCTGGACCCGTACGATTACAACGACGGCGCTTACCTGAACAGCGGTTCCGGCCGCGCCAGAGGGGTCGAATTCTTCCTTCAGAAAAAAATAACCAGCGGATTCTCGACAATTCTGAGTTACGCCTATTCAGAGGCTGAGGCAAAAGATCCCCGGTACGACACCTATTTCGACTGGGATTATGACTACCGCAATGTGTTCACCTTCATCAGCGGGTACAAAGTGAATTTCAAAAACCACCACTGGTACACGAAGATGAAACATCAGTGGTGGTTTCATGCGTTGGCCTGGCTGCCGGTTTTCCCGGCGGACGAATTTGAAGTGAGCACCAAGTTCCGCTATCTGGGCGGGCGTCCGTTCACGCCGCCGATCTATCATCCCGAGCTGCGCGAATGGGTCGTGGAAGAACAGCAGCAACTCAATTCCGAACGATACCCGGCCTATCACCGGCTCGATGTCCGCATCGACCGACGGTTCATTTTCGATACGTGGAACCTGGTTATCTTTTTCGACCTGGTGAATATTTACAATCGTGAGAATATCTGGAACTATAATTACAACGACGACGGAACCAAAGACCGCGTTTTGCAGTACTCAACGCTGCCAGTCGGTGGAGTCTCAGTTGAATTTTAACATGCGAATTTTTCAGCCGGGGATGATGCCCATGAGCACGCCTGATAAACGGGAATGGATCGTTATTGGGGTCATGTATTTTCTGCTCATTGCCGGCGGACTGTGGCATGCGCTCGGCCTGTTCCAGACGCTGATGCGAATCCTCGCCGCACCCATGCTCATGGCGCTCTCGCTGTTGGTCGTCGGGGCCAGCTTGCGACGCATCGACCAACCGCAAGCCAGGATGCTGTTCATCCTCTGGGGGCTGTTCGTGTTCATCGCCAGCATCGCCATCGAATGGCTGGGCGTTACCACCGGGAAAATCTTCGGCGAATACCATTACAGCGAATCGTTGCAGCCGTTGCTGTTCGGCGTCCCAGTCGCCATTGGCTTTGCGTGGTTGTGCATGCTGCTCACCTCCACTGCCGTGGCGCAAAAAATTTCTGGACGCAATTGGCGAACCCATTATTTCGTCCGGGCGGCCATCATCGCAGCTCTCATGGTTTTGTTCGATGGCGTCATGGAAGCCGCCGTGCTCAAAACAGGCTATTGGATCTGGAGCGGCAATTCGATTCCGGTTCAAAACTACGCGGCATGGTATGTCATCAGTTACGGGTTCGCGCTGGCCGGGACTCGATTCAACATCATGGATGTGAAATATCCGGCGATTGTCTTTCATGCCTACTTCGCTCAAATACTTTTTTTCGGACTAACCGTTTTTAAACATAATTGAGGAATCACGTGACGACACATATCCCAGAAAATTTTTATGATACAGTTTCGACCATGCGCGCCGCGCAGCAGGAAATTCTGGTCAATCTGCGCGAGATTGGAATTGAAATCCCTGACTATCCGGATTTGAAAAATAAAGGGCGGGAGGAAGGAGCAGCGGTTGCCAAAGCCTATCCCATGCAGGGTATTTTGAAATACCACGGAATGACCGACTGGGACTGGCGCATCAGCTACCTGCCCAGCATTTCCGTGAATAACGACGCTGCCTATTCATTGACTCTGGTATCATTTGAAAAGCAGTTGCCGCAGGACGACGTGACGATTCAAGGTGTGAAATCGTCCGGGCGCGAATTGGACCGGGTGACGCGAGTGCTGGATGTGGTTCGGGAAATTGCCGGCATTTCCACGTACGCCCGAGTCATTTCCAAAAATGTCGTTCGGGCTTCAATCACCGGGAAAGGCCTGGGCACCAGCGCATCCGGCTCTGCGGCCCTGGCCACAGCCGCCATTGCCGCTGTCTTTGGAACAGAAGCGGTGGAAAACACGCGATTTCTAACCACCCTCTCCCGATTGTTAGCCGGCTCTGGCAGTCGCAGCGCAGCCGGCGGGGTTTCACTGTGGCTGTCTCATCCCGGCATTGCCCACGAGGACAGCTTTGCAGTTCGATTGGATTCTCAAAATCAACTGGACAATCTGTGTCTCATCACCATTCCCATTGCATCCAAAACAGGTCTGCACACCGAGACGGCACATGGCGACGCGCCGAACAGCCAGTTCTTTCGATGCTGGATGTACAATCGGAAACGCGAAATAATGGAATGCATTTCAGCGATACAGGCCGGCGACTGGAAAACGGTCGGACAATTGGCGGAACTGGACAGCATCCAGCTTCACGGAATCACCATGTCCGGCAGCCGCGAAAACAAAATATTTGCCTGGGAGCCGGAGAATATCATTCTTTTCCGAATGTGCAATGACCTGCGTTCGAAAGGCATCCCGGTCTATTTTTCAACGGACACAGGGCCAACAATGGTTTTGCTCACCGATAAAGTGTACGAAAACCAGGTCGTGGAGGCAATTCAAAGCCTGAATCTGAATCTTGAAATTATTCGCGGCAAAATTGCCGGCCCATCGCAACTCGTCGATCTGGCTGATGCCGTGTCCCTCGATCCGACGTTCAGCCTTCGGTGAATCTCGCGCCTATCAACAAACAGACATCTCAACCGATGACGAAGGACTCAGATTTAATCGTTCGGGATGCGCATGTCCATTGCAAGAATCTGTCCCCCCCAAAAAGCTAAACAGGCCAAAAAAAAAGCACCGAGCCATGAGCCCGATGCTTTTTTTCCACACCTTTCACCAAATTTGCTACCGTTGCGCGTATTCAACCGACTCCATTTTCATCACAATGCCCGTTGCCACGACTCTCACACATCGATACGTATCCGTTTTTGCCAGGTTTTTGATATCGGGCAATGCTCTTTTATCTCCAATTTTATACAGCGCAAGAGCAGCAATTATTCTGACTGAGTGACACTTATCCGACCTCATCAACTGAATCAATGGGTCAACAGCATTTTCGACTTTGCGCTCGCCCAGCAACTGGGCTGCACTGGTGCGAATCCCGGCATTTTCATCCTGAAGGGAATTAATCAAATACTGATCATATTCCTTGTCGTTCAAAGGTTGTGTTTGTGCCGCCGCAAAACTCACAAGGGCAAGGGCCAACACAGCGGTCAATACCAGATTCTTCATCGTTTTCATCGCAGTACCTCCATTTTCGTTAAGTTAAAATCTCATCCATTTATACTTCATATTTTTTATTGAGAATTTACAAGACCAGCGTCAGGAGCAGGAATGGAATTATCGATAAGTCAAAGATCAATTCCTCAGTTAGCGTTCTTTCTATCACCACATGTATCGTTCTCATTTTATCAACTCCATTCACACTTCGATTTCCCGCTTGCTTTTATGATGCGCTTTCACCTCGAAGTTAGGCAAGCACTGTGCCATAAAAAATTCAACTTACGATTTGATTAAAAATCAGATGGTTACCACACTTTTTTTTCTTTGTCGAAAGACAATCCTCCAAGTCGACGGAGCGATTGGCACTTTTCGGCCCATCTTTTCTGCAATGAGATTGGAACAAAAGTACCAGCTTGGCACCAATCGTACCAGCCAATAAAGTATATATTGTAGTTGCAGAAAAAATTTGGCTAAGGTAAATTTCGTTTGAATAAACATTTGCCAGTGTGAATGATCAGTAATTTTCGGTTTATGCGCAGTATCTGGATTAGGTATTTCCTTTCAAAGCTCTGTTCGCCACTCGGATAAATCGCTTTTTCCTTGCTATTTCAAATGCGCCAAAATGATCGAATCGTAGGGCGTTGCCATTAACTTTGGGAATAATATTCAACAGTTACTGCTTTTCAATAATCAGTTGCCTTTCAAAGTCTTCAAAAATAAAATTTTTAACTTTCCGAAAATTTTCCTCGATGAGCTGAACTGAAGAGTACCATGCATTGTACCATTCAAAGATGCGGATAACATCTTTTTTAACAGTGTTGACCTGAATCTGCAATTCTTCTCCGATCTAGAATAGAATCAACATCGATGAATAACGAATGACATCAATACAATAAGCTCGATATTCTTACCTTCCGGCAGATCACTTTGGGGATATTCGTTTACGAATCAAATTCGATTGAGTAAAATTGCTTGCTTTTCCGTGTATGATTAATTAAATTGGCATCCGAGAGAGCATGCAGCTTTCAGGGTGGGGCTAAATAATGGCCTTTACAATGTTGCCAATGTATTGTCAAATGTTGAACGCCTTCAAGTTTGGAATTCCTGAAATCTAAATTTCCTATCTATCAAAGGTACTGGAATGGGATGCTTGCCAATCATAAACTTACATAAAAAGCTCTTGTTATTCATTCTTTCTCAGGTAATGCTCATCATCAGTCCCTGCTACTCAACTTCCGAATTCCAATTCGAAAGATTGACCACTGAACACGGTCTATCCAACAATACCGTCTTTTGTATCGTTCAAGACGCGAAGGGTTTTTTATGGATTGGCACTGAAAATGGACTTAACCGCTATGATGGCAAGCACTTCAAAATTTTCCGAAATGATCCGCAGGATTCGACTTCGATTAGTGATAACGACATCCGTTGTCTTTTCGAAGATAGCCAGCAGCGGCTGTGGATTTGCACCCACGCCGGTGGATTGAATCGATTCGATCGGGAGCAGGAAAAATTCATCCGATATCAAAACAAACCCCGGGAAAAACATAGTTTGATTCATAATAAACTGGCTGCGATATGTGAAGACCCCCAGGGGGGACTCTGGATTGCCACCCGCAGCGCCGGCCTTGATTATTTCCGGCCCGAAAGCGGAAAATTTGTACATTTCAAAGAGAATCTCAAAAGAAGTCATGGCCCGGAAAGTCAGCATCTCTGGGATCTGCATATCGATCAAGAAAATGTACTTTGGATTGCCACTGAAAACACAGGTTTGCTGGGAATTGATTTAAATCAAATAAATTGGCTGAAGCCATTTGATCCGGATACGGTTCAGATCCAAAATTATCCACCGCAAAGCAACCACCCGTTCGGCATAAACCACTACGATGTGCGGCAAATCTTGGCCGCGCCGGATGGCCTACTTTGGTTCGGCACAGCCGGCCGGGGCGTCAATTATTGGGATCAGCACACCCAAAAATACAGCGTATTTCAAAATAATCCGTCCGAGCCAAACTCCCTGTGCAGTAATTTTGTCAATCGCATCCTGATCGACCGCTCGGGAAGATTGTGGGCCGGTACCTGGGGGGAGGGATTGTGTCTCGCCAGCGATCGAAAAAATTTTTTGGCTCATTTTAAAAATGATCCGGAAAAAAACGCCTCGTTATCGCAAAATGCAATAACGGCAATTTATGAAGACCGCAGCGGCAACATCTGGGTCGGGACCTGGGGCGGCGGATTAAATAAAATCAATCCGTTTCATACTCAATTTCAAACCTGGCGCTTCCGCCCATACACGGTAAATGGTCTGGGGCACAAAATTGTACAGGCAATTTATGAGGATACAGCACGTAATTTATGGGTGGGTACTTACCACGGACTGACGCGGATTCAACGGGATATGAATACATTTCACCAGCTAAAGATCGACCTGAATGGTAAAATCGACGCAAATACAAATTATATCGTTACGATATATGAAGATCGGAGCGGGCAGTTATGGGTAGGTACTGGCTACGGACTTTATCAAATCGACCGTAATCGTCTTGGTTATAAAAAAATTCCATCGCTCTTTCAGCCACTGGCAGAGAATAAAATTACGGCGATTTTCGAAGAACCGTCGGGCGATTTATGGATTGGCACTGGGGGAGATGGTCTGTATCAATTTAAGCGCCAATCAAATCGTTTGCTGCAGCACTTCCCGCAAGAAGGGGATTCGACGAAAATCAGCAGTCACACCATTAATTTTATTTATTCAAAACATCCCGCAGAGTTATGGATTGGTACTGACGGAGGGATTAACCGCTACGATGCCGCACGCAACCAGTTTGAACAGTTTCTGAATCGGAACCAACCGAATTATTCGTTTTTGCAAAACAGTATCCTCGCCGCTTATGAAGATGCGGCTGGCCGGTTTTGGATTGGCAGCCAGGCAGGCTTATTTCGACTCGACATACCCACCCGGACCTTTTATCCCACCGGTATCGATGCCGCCATTTATGGCATTCTGGAAGATCATGAATTGAATTTATGGATCAGCACCAATCAGGGACTTATTCATTTTGATCCCGAACAAGGAATGATCAAAAAACGATATCATTGCGGTAATGGGCTGGTCTTCGACAAATTTCACCAAAACGCTTTTTTCAAAAGCCCGCGCACCGGTGAACTGTTTTTTGGGGGCGTCGATGGCATGGTCTCTTTTTTTCCGAAACAGATTCGGATAAATTCATTCATCCCGCCAATCGTATTCACTGATTTTCAGATTTTTAACCAATCAGTAAACATTGGCTCACTTTTTCTGCAAAAATCCATTGCCGAAACCGAAGAGATCACCCTGACCCATTCCGAAAAAGTTATTTCGTTCGAATTTGCCGCGCTGGATTTTGTGGATCCGACTGCGAATCAATACGCATATCAAATGGAAGGATTTGAACAGGATTGGGTTCAGGCCGGGAACCGAAGTTTCGTGACCTACACCAACCTATCTCCGGGCAATTACCGATTTAAAGTGAAAGGTACGAATAACGATGGCCGCTGGAATGAAACCGGTGCGACCGTCCGCCTGAAAATCAGGCCACCGTACTGGCGAACGACCGGGGCGTATTTGATTTACACGATTCTGATTAGCCTAGTAATTTATGGCGGGTGGAGGTTCAATCAGTACCGCGCCCGGCTGCATTTTCAATTGGAGATGAAGCAATTTGAAGCGGAACAGCTCAAAGAAATGGATCGGTTAAAATCCCGTTTCTTCGCCAACATTTCCCACGAATTCCGCACGCCGATCACGCTGATTAGAGGGCCGCTGGAAAAGTGGATTGCCAAAATTACCGATACCGAAGCCCATCGGGACTTTTCCCTAATGCGGCGGAATGTCCAGCGATTGCATCGATTAATCAACCAACTGCTCGACCTTTCCCGCATCGAGGCAGGCAAAATGGAGTTGCATCCCACCACCGAAGACCTGGTGCGGCTGGTGAATCACTACGTCCAGTCTTTTGAATCACAGGCCAAATTGAAAGAAGTCCAATTACTGTTCGAAAGCGGTGAATCATGTTTATTGGCGCAGGTGGATCGGGAAAAGATGGAGAATATCATTTACAATCTGATTTCCAATGCGCTGAAGTTTACGCCGAAAGATGGGAAAGTCACGGTGAGTGTCAATTCAAATACTCTGCCGAACAGTGAATCCCGGATTGAAATCAAAGTCAGTGACACAGGGATTGGCATTCCGGCGGATCGCCTGGACAATATTTTTGACCGGTTTTATCAGGTAGATGATTCGTACGTGCACGAACATGAAGGCAGTGGGATTGGACTGGCATTGACCAAAGAGCTGGTAGGATTGCACTCCGGTGAAATTTTTGTGAATAGCGAGCCAGGAGTGGGAAGTATTTTTACCGTATTGCTGCCAGTAGGAAATGTTGATGCAACGGCAACCGTACCGGCGGTTATTTCTGAAATTCCTATTGATTCAACTGAAGGAGCGCCTGCGACGACACCTGCAGCGGAATCGTCTCGCGTAAAGGACAAACCTATTGTACTCATCGTGGAGGATAACAACGATTTACGTTCCTATATTGGCGATATTTTGAATCCGCATTATCAACTCATCGAAGCGGGCGACGGTGTAGGAGGATTAGTTCAGGCAAAAAAACATGTCCCAGACCTCATCATTAGTGACGTGATGATGCCCAAAATGGATGGCTTTCAACTATGTGCGAAACTGAAAACTGACGAGATTACCAGTCACATTCCGGTCATTCTGCTCACGGCGCGCGCGACCAAAGCCAGCAAACTCGAAGGCCTGGAAACAGGCGCCGATGATTACCTCATTAAACCGTTCGATGCGGATGAGCTGCAGGTGCGCATCAACAATTTGATCAATCAGCGGCGTCAATTACGGGCGCGGTTTAGTCAAAAATTATCAGTTGAACGGAATGAAATTGCTGTCACTTCGGCCGATGAGCGTTTTATGCAACGCGCACTTAATCTGATTGAAGAAAACATAGCCGATCCGGAATTTGGCGCGGAGGAATTCAGCCGCCGAATCGGTTTGAGCCGTTCCCAACTGCACCGAAAGCTGCATGCCCTGACCGGTCAATCGACCACTGAATTTATCCGCTCCATCCGCCTGAGACGCGCCGCTAGTCTGCTTAAGCAGGGCTATGGCAATATTTCGGAGATTGCGTTTGAGGTGGGATTCAATCATTTGTCCTATTTTTCCCAGTGCTTTCGGAAAGAGTTCGGGGTGAATCCATCGGAGTATATTTAAGCGCCTTCCAGGCACAGTCAACATTCAAAAAAGTACCTGCAACCCATCAATCCCATTACTATCTACACAATTAATCTGTCAAATTTGTTACTCATCGACTCCGTCTGCGACAGCGACAGAGACGATTCACTCCAATTTTCTTCTCAATTGCAACATATCTGTTAAATATTGCAACATACATGTTAGACATTATCTGCGAAAATGAGTATGTTGTATCAGCAGTTTTAAAATTCCATTTTTGATCATTCACTATTTAAATTAATTCAATCTGAGGCTTTATGTATAAACCTTATTTATTTATCATTATTGCTTATCTTTTATTTGGCAGTACTTCTCTGATTGCCCAGGAAAAGAAAACGGTTTCCCCTGAGGTTGTAGCCATTTCCGAGTATACTTTAAAAGACAGCACCCAGACTGAAGCATTTGAAAAATCAATGCACGAATTTCTCAAAATATTTAATGTCAATTTTCCGGGTATCCGGTGGGAGGTTTATAAAGCTGATCGTGGTCATTATAAAGGGAAATATATTGAAGTGACGACTATTGATACCGAGGCGCGAAGGAATTATTATTTTCCCCAGGAAGGCAAAATGGGAGAGGCTTTTGCCACAATTTGGAACAGGCCAGAAGTTAATGAAAAATGGCTAAAAGTTGAGCCATACATTACCTTCAAATGGCAGGGAGATTATATAAAAATAAAATAATCTGCGGCCCCGAAAGGAAATCATGATGCAATACACCTCTTTAGGACGCGCAGGGGTCATCGTCAGCCGGCTTTGTCTGGGTACTATAAATTTTGGCTGGAGTCCAATGAAGCCGATAATTTTCAGATTATAGATGCAGCAGTGGAGGCAGGCATCAATTTTTTTGATATGGCGAATGTGTACGGTTTTTCCGAAAAATTGGGAGAGGGAATTACCGAACAGATTATTGGTAAATGGCTCGCTCCGGGAAAAATAGTGCTGGCTACCAAAGTTTATATCCCCATGGGCACGGGACCCAATGATTTCGGACTTTCGGCATTTCATATCAGGCAATCGGTCGAGAACAGTCGTCGGCGATTGAAACCGGATCTTATCGATGTGCTTCAATATGAATCACATCGACCGGGGGGAAATACTGCCCAGTATGATTGCGTGGTTTAGTCTGCCGTGAATGAAGTTGTATTGTCCGCTGCATATGAAAAAAGCGACACAATGGGAAGAGACCTGGCAGGCTATGGAAGTTATGATGCAACAGGACAAAGTCATTTATACCGATAGCAGCAATTTTGCCGGTTGGAATATCGCTCTGGCCTGTGAAACCGCCAATGCCCGACACTTTTTAGGACTGGCAGCGGAACAGACGCAATACAAACGTTACTCCCGGATTCCAGAACTGGAAGTGATTCCTGCCTGTCGTGAATATGGCGTGGGACTGATTCCTTATAGCCCTTTGAGTGAAGGCTCACTGGCTGGCGGATTGATAAAAGCAAAAGAGGGACGGCGGTCCATGCTGGGTGACAAGATTGAAAAGATGAAAGACAAAATTGAAGCCTACGAACTCCTTTGTAAAGCCCTGGGTGAAAAGCCGGCGGATGTGGCATTGGCCTGGCTGTTTAAAAATCCAGTGGTCACGGCGCCGATTATGGAGCCGCGTACCGTCGACCCGTTGATCGAAAGTTTGCGGTCGCTGGAAATTGAGTTGAGTGTATCAACCAAGAAAAAACTGGATGAGATTTGGCCAGGACCGAGAGTAGAGGCGCCGGAGGCATATGCGTGGTAGAACCTTATTTAAAAATTCATACTACTAATAATCAAACAGGAGATACCTATGCAACAGAACAAGCTACGTATCCTATTTCTGTTATTCATTTTTCTGACTGGTGTTGTTGAGCTTGCCGGTCAACAAAGCCGGAGTTTTCGACTTTCAAAAGGACAAATGTTAAGCAGCACTGCTCATTCTAATTCAGCGAGTTTCAAATTATTGGGATCCAATCTCGGTGCATTCTGTCCCGGCGAGGCCAGAAGTCAACACTTTAAATTGAACGGTGGTTTTGCAGGAAGTACGATGGTGGATTCATCATCCTTTTTCGATCTGCTCCCGCAGGAGTATCAGCTTCAGCAAAATTATCCGAATCCATTTAATCCAACAACAACAATCCGGTACAGTCTACTGAAAGCTTCACCCCTGACCATTAGAATTTATAATACCATCGGACAACTCATTTGGGAATTAAATGAGCCATTGAAATCGCCTGGTAATTATCAGTTAATCTGGAACGGACGAGACCAGCAAGGTTTGCCGGTTCCAAGCGGCGTTTATCTCTACCAGATTTCTACAGAAGATTTTTCAGCGGTGAAGCGAATGTTGTTGGTGAAATGAGACTGAATTAAAAAAACAAACCTTTAACACGTTTAACAAATTTATGGTGGATTTCAAAAATCTCAAAACATAAAGGTAAAACTATGAAATTCAAAATTTATTTTATGATGATGATGATTCTGGCAATTCTGGCCAGCAGTCTGAATGCCCAGAAAATTCCGCAAGTGATTTTTTATCAGGGCTATTTAACGGATAATAACGGTGATCCAATTAACCAAAACCAAAGTATGACGTTTCGAATTTATACGGCATTGACCGGCGGTGAAAAACGCTGGGAAGAAGTTAATTCCAGCGTACCTATCAACCAGGGAGTATTCAGTATCTTATTAGGGAGTCAGAATCCGATTCCAATGGATATTTTTTCTGATAAAACGAGATTTCTAGAAATCGTCATCGGAAATGAGACCTTGAGTCCGAGGCAGCAAATTGCCAGTGTGCCGTATGCTTACACGGCAGGTTCTGTTCAGGGCAGTACAAATGTTTTTCCGACTCAGGGAAATGTGGGGATTGGCCTGGACAATCCCACGGCTAAGCTGCAGGTGAAAGGTCCCATCCATTCTACTGAAGGCGGCTTTAAATTTCCGGATGGCAGCACCCAAACAACGGCAGCAAAAGGGGGTGGAACTGGTGGTGGCACGCTGGATCAGGCCTATGATTTCGGTGGTCCCGGTGCCGGACGTAAAATTGTGGCAGATGCCGGCCCGGTTCAGATTGATGGTAACGGACTGGAAGTCGAAGGATCTGTTGTGATCACCGGTGAAGGTGAGGAAGGTGGCCAAATAACGCTGGTTGATGGGGATAATCAGGGAGCATGGGAGATTGATAATGCTGGTCCATCTGGTAAAGAAACAATTCGATTTTTTCGTGATGGAACTCAAAATCGACTTATTGATGCCTTTACGATAAAAAGCAACGGCAATGTCGGTATTGGTTTCGGCGATCCACAATACAAACTGGCCGTAAATGGTATTGGTTATTTTCGGGGGCTGAGATTTCCAAATAGTGTTGAACCGAATAGCGTCGGTCTGCAGGGAGAAAATTACCTTTCATTCGGCCATGCTGGCGTTTCGGCTGATTTTATAGATTATCATAACAATACATTTTATTTTATCGATTCCCCCGGCGGTGAAAATGAACCACCCAATGTCAATATAAGCGGAGATGTGTATCTTTCAGGTCAAGTCCTGGTCGTAGGAGATGATGGGCTAAAATTGGGTGCGTCTGGTGTTTCTATCTTGCAGATTATGCAAATAACCGGACGGACAGCGACTTCAAGCCCTCCGACATTTATAAGTTATCCATCTGGATTTGATATGAACAACACGCGCGTCATTTGTCTTGAAATTAAAAAGTGGGACTCGCATTGGAAAGGGCAGGGAAGTTTTGAAGATGCTTTTGACGATGAATCAATATCCTATTCTCTGACTAATTTAGGAATTAGTATTTGGTATGAGAATGGAGAAGTATATCAAAATAAACCTTTCCGAATGCTTCTTATGCGTGTTAAGTAAATAATATACTAAAGAATTAATGTTACGATTTCTGATTTCAGGTAAGATTTTAATTTAAACTGCTTGTTTTGTCGATTTTGTTTATTTATCATTCATCAGTAGAAGGTCGTAAAGTCTTTTTATTGCAATAAATTTTCGTTTATAACTTTGATAATCAAATAGTATCATTTTAACAACTCACAGAGAGGAAAATGAATATGCTAATTTCTCAGTTATTTTCTTTTAATAAGAATGTAATATTATGTTTACTCCTTTCGTTTTTATTATTTGCAGTTCCAACTCAGGCACAACCACAACGGGTTAATGAACGACTGATTCCAATTCCTATTCCTGCTCCATCAAACCCCCAGTTAGAATTCACCCTCGATGATGGATATGGTCTGGATAAAAATCACAATGGAATAATCGATATGCCAAATTCCAGTGAATATGTGCGATGGCCATTAAAGGTTAAATTTTCATTAAAAGGAATAAGTCAACTTCAATCCAATACAGATAGTCCTTCATCGGGGATAAAATAAAAAAGAGGGAACAATCAAGGGAATAAACATTAACCTAATAAATATGCAAGCTCCATGACTCAATGTTATATCATGGGAAAATAAGGAGACAATTACATGAAGAATCAAGCACCTTTTTTGGATATTAGCAGTTTTACAATGGAGGAAGGAAATGGAAAGATTGGTGAACGAGAGCTTTTTGTTCCCCCGAATAGCCCCTTCTTGTCGCTCTATGAGTCGGAAGAAGGCGGTGGCTTGGTCGATCCTGTGGCTGAAGAGTACGTCGTATTTTTGAATGAGCTTTATGATGAAGAATTCGATGAGGCTCTGTCCGGCCTGGTGAATGAAGCCGCGGCCATCTACGAGACATACTTCATGCACGAGCAAGAAAATATCCAGATGATCGGTTATACTGAACGACTCCTCGATCAACATTTCGCCCCTCTCGTTGCCGAGGCCGAGGCCATGTTTGAGGCTTTCGCCAGGGAGTTTCGTCAGCATGATCCAAGTACCCTCACCGAAGACGAAATCGATACCATTGTTGACCGGTATCGACCTTCAGTTGAACTGTCACCCAGCTTCGAGGAATTTTTAGGGAATCTCAAAAAAGGCATCAAGAAGGTGGCAAAGAAAGCCGTTTCGCTTGCAAAAAAGGGCATAACAGCTATGGCTACGGGAGGCATTTCGCTCATTCTTCCTAAGCTCAAGCAGCTAATCAAACCACTGCTCATGCGCGTCATCAGGTTCGCCATTCGCAAGCTACCGGCTTCAGTTCAGCCCATCGCAAAAAAGCTGGCAGAACGCCTTCCTTTATTGAAAGAAGTTGAGGATATCTATGAATCCGTATCAGGGGCTATTCCGACCTACGAGGTGGCTGAGATTCAACAGGAGTTTGATCAACAGGTCGCAAACATCCTGTTCTCCCACACCGAGGTGGAGCAGGATTTGGAAGTCGCTAAAGCACTCACTGATCAAGAGACTTCTGATACTTATCCTTTAGCCGAGTTGGACCGTGCTAGAGACCTGTTTATAGAGAACCTGAGAGGTCTGAAGGAGGGGGAAGACCCGACTCCCTACGTTGAAAATTTTTTGCCGGCCGTTCTTCCTGCCTTGCAAATGGGGATAAGACTCATGGGTCGGAAAAAAGTTGTAGGTTTCCTGGCAAAGCTCATGGGCAGGCTGATTCAGAAGTTCGTTGGCCCAAAGTATGCGCCTGCTCTCTCTCAAGCAATTGTAGATGCTGGCTTGCGACTCATCCAGTTGGAAGCGACGCCCGTAGATAATTCCCGAGCAGCCGCTGAGGCAATTGCCGCCACCATCGAGGAAACTGTGCGAGGTGTAGCCGCCGCTCCGAATTATATCCTTGATAACCAGGAATTTCTCGAGGGCACTGCGCTTGAAACATTTGAACAGGCTGCTTCTGCTAATCTTCCGCCCGTTCTTCCGGAAGATACCTATCGAAAGCGTCCTGAACTCAGAGAGACTAAAAAGCTCCAGGGCGTTTGGGTCATGATGCCACGCAACCGTCGAAAGCGGTACAAGAAATATAGTCGAAAAATTCCCACTCAACTCACTCCGTACAAAGTGGCAGACCTCGAAACCTTTGAAGGCGTTACTCTTGATGAGCTATTAGAGGAGCAACTTGGAATAACTCCAGGCGAGGAGGTCAAAGCCATCGTCCATCTTTACGAGGCGATCTCCGGGACACGGCTATCGGACATCGCTCAACAAGAGGAAAATACTCCGGGGTTTGGCTCAGCGAATGGGCGCGACCAACTCCATCCCCTGACCCGCCAAGCTGCCACGCTGTTATTGGGAGAACCAGACCTGGGTCGCGAAATCGATCCACACCTTGAAAGCGACCGAAATGTCATAGCAGAAGGGCAGCGCTTTTACTATCTGGAGATTCCGGGAAAGCGTCCCCTCACAATTCCAGGGCCAGCCGGTCGAGTCAATATGAGGCGAGCTACAAAGGTGAGGCTGATCCTTGACTTCCCTAAGAACGAAGTCAGAGTTTACTTGTTTCTCAGTGAAATTCGTTCTCAAGAGGTCGCAGTTAAACTTCGTCAGCATGCCCACATCGGCACAGTCACAGCGCGCTTACGAAGATATATCGAGCGGGGACTGCATAAAGCTATTAAAGGCTCCTATGGACGTTTAAAAGTCATTCATGAGTCCGTGACGCCAGACCAGCGGTCAGGTGCGCTTCAACGATTACCATCTCTTGTACCACAAGTTCTCCTTAGCCGGCTACAGGAATGGGTTGTTAAAGGACTTGCCGACCATCTGAAGCGAGGCGCTGAGGAGTTTATCAAGGCAACCGAGGATACTGCTGACGGGGTAACGGTTGTGATCACCCTTGGCAATATCCCGGGGTTCGCTCAACTGCGCCAGGCGCTAAAAGGAAAGGGACTTTCCCTTCCAAGTCTGAAGGTGTCGGATGGCGTACCCACGATAAAAATAAAAATCAATGCGGGATATATCCATGAATGACTTGTACCTTGAAATGAAAATGCAACTCGCCTGCCAGGTCGCCCATTGGGTCGATGCTGTCGCGCGGCTTCAGAACATGGATGACCTGGCCTCGTCTGCTGCGTGGAACGGCATCGAGCGCTACCTTGGATTGTCCATCCGGCAGCACCTTTCGGCAGTGATCGTTCAGTTAGACCGTGAGGCTACATTATTACAAGCCGCGCTCGCCGCAGCTTTCACCGCCACCCAACTATCAGCCGTGCGACGGCAGTTGATCGCCTTCCGTACTCGCTATATGCGCGTCGAGACCACGCTGGACTTTTACGCTGACGCGATCAACACACGGACTAACCACAAGATTGCAGGTTATTTAAGAGCTTGTGATACCCTGGCACATCGAAGTATGACTCAACTTCTTGATTTGCTTGGCAAACCAACGCCGGTCGTATTGACATATATCGATAAGGGATTGGGTGCTTCTATTCTCAAAGCTGGCTTGCGGCTTTGGGACGGTACCAGCGTGAATCCTGTTGCGGTTGTCAAAATTACACGGCATAACCTGCTGCGCCCTACTGCATTGATTCATGAAGCCGGCCATCAGATTGCCCACATTTTAAGCTGGAACGAAGAACTTGCCGCTAAACTGATAGCGAACCTGCCTGATCTGCCGAGTGAAATAGTTGAGGCGTGGTCAAGCTGGGCCTCTGAAATCGCCGCCGACGCTTTCGCCTTTGTACATACAGGCTACGCCAGTATCGCAGCATTGCACGACGTTCTGGCGGGTGAAGAAGCGCTGGTCTTTCGGAATATACCAGGCGATCCCCATCCTATTGGATTTTTAAGGTTGTTGCTTGGGGTAGAGATGTGCCGGCAGTTTTATGAAGCAGGTCCCTGGGATAATTTAGCCCGGGCCTGGGCGGATGTGTATTCACTCGAAAAGGCGCTAAGCGCAACCAAAACACTTGTCCGCGCTTCCCTGCCCTTGCTCCCACGTATTGTAGAGATAACGTTGATTGAACCCATGCGGGCTTTCGGCGGGCGTTCGCTGGCAACCCTCATTAATCCCGGGCGCGTCAAACCCGATGTCTTGCTGGCACTCGAACAGCAACTCGGGGTGGCGCTGTACACCTCAATGCATTGGATTTGGACTGAGGCGATACGGTTGCTGGCGCTCACCGGTCTTCACATGGCGACAAAGCCAGAAAGAAAGACAGGCACATTGGGGCAACCAGAAGAATGGATGTTAAAACTTGGCGGCGCTTTGCAGGTTGCTTAAGCAGCCAAGGAATATTAAAAACGCTATAACCCCTATGAGAATAATTCAAAGCCAAAGAAAGAGATGTATACTTATGAACAACTGCAGTACAGAAAGGGCTTAAAGCAACAGATCGATGAGATTGAAAAAATGTTCAAGTCAATTTCCATATAAATTAATGCAATCATTTCTTCACCTGTGAGCAGGACAATGAAGTGATAACGTTATTCAAATCGTTTCATAATAGAGCCAAAGCAGCAATTCCCCGGCTTAAAAATGACGTAAAGAATGCCATTAATGAGCGTAAAGACTTCAGCGATAAACTAGAGACAAGCTAATTATCTGATTAATTGCCTTTACTTAGGAACAAAGATTTTGTAAGGAGGAACAACTATGTTTAGAGAATTTGTCAAACAAAATGGAGCAAGCTTACCAAATGGAGCTAGAACTCTTTTCCAGGCACACCCTTTTGAACTACTCAAACTGCTAGAATTAACCTGGCGCAACAAAACTGTTACGGGAACGATAATTGGTACCCCAGTTAATAGAAGTAAAATTGCTTCTTCATCAATGCTCAATAGGAATTTGAATGCCTTTGGCAGAGGATTGACAGTTCCAGCTATGTGGGATCACCTGATTTACGCTTACATGATCGAGAATACAAGGATATATGAAATCTTTAATCGCGTTCTTATTGAATTCTTACACGGAGAGAAACTCGGAACCCTTAGCCCGGAAAGCCAACAATGGATGCATAACACCGAGGAACTCTTTTACAAGGATCCTCTCCCATTAACTATTACATCCATTGTTAGCCATATACGCCCAGATATGAGAGCGACTCGGAGGAATGCTTACCAGCGAATGTTCGGCATGGATCTGAACCATGGTAAAGACGACGGTCAGCCTTATCCGTACATCAGAGCTGATGCTGCAAACAACGAGTTCGTGATAACGTTTGAGGAATTGCTACGTGAAGTATGGATCGGCATGACACATATTTCCGCCAGTGCTGCACCCAAGCCAATCGATGATGCAAAAATTATTACTTTGCTTAATAGGCTGTCTGACATGCTATTGTCGCGAAGGAAGGATGGTAGTCTCTCTCGCGAAGAATTTGCACTCGTCTCAATGATGTCGTGGTTCCATCTGACTATCGAAACCGATCCTGAACCATCAATCATTGAAGACCTCAGGGCCCAAGCGACTGGTGCAGAACAGCGTCTTTATAAAATAGCTCAACGCGTCGGACTCCCCGCACACGGTCTCTCCAGTAGTCTTTTTGATATCGCGGATCCTATCTCCAGAATTCTAATACAAATTGAAATGAAAACGTATAATAATTCAGCAAAGGTTATTGAACTCTATACGAAAGGTACAGCGTACCCGGCTAGCTTTTCGGGTCCAGGTCCTGAAGCTGACCTGCGGATGATCATAACCCACTGGTCCATTATTACCGGCCATGACGTTAAAGCAGGTAAAGTAGCAGTGAGATAACTGAATGAAAGGATCGGTGATGAACATGCAAGATGAGAAAGATAAAACACTGCGTGCCTATATGATGGGAGACCTAGAATCTCCTTTCCTTGATGAAGAATTGTTCAACAAGGAGGCTGAGGCCGAGTGGGAAGGGCGTTTGGCGAATCTGATTGCCGATCATCCATTTCTCCATGGGTTTGAAGATCGTCTATGGCGTGCTGCAGAGACACAATCGATTGAATCTGATGGTCTGAGAGACGGAGTACAGCCTGGTTCGCTTCGTGAGGCAAATCCTATTTACGACCCGGATAGCACTGCTGAACCCTCTCAAGTCGGAGTTGGCGAGCGAGAAGAGCCATCTCAAGGTGCACAGCACGCGCTGATAAACCAAGGGAAAGAAGAGAACCTGATCGAGTTTGAACTGGAAACAAATGAGGCTGCGGAAGCGCCGCTGATTGACTTTGATGAAATAGAAAAAGCTAATCAGTACGGATTGGTCGCTGGCAAGGAAATGTCGCAAAACATCGAGAACAGGCCAGGGCGATATCGCGTCGGTCAGACCGAGTCGGAGGCGCCATCTGCCTTGCAAGAGGACGATCCTCAAATTACGAGTGAAGAGCCGGATTCCTCTTTTCTCTCCAGTGAAGAGCAGCAAGCATTTTTTCACCCTGCTGAATCCGCAACTGTGGATGATGCTTCGGTTTTAGAGTTCCTGTATGAGTATGGAACAAACCCGGGCACATTGGAGGAACTCATCCAAAGAGTCCGCTACTTAGCAGCCGGTGAAGAAATTCTTCTGCAAAACCGCGTTGAATCATATCTGACAAATGTATTAGAAAAGCAATATTACATGAAAGAAGGGAAGAGCGCCTACCATGCTCTTTTTGCACCTCTTCGATGTGTCGGAACTAGCCTTTACATTTTCTCCAAAGTCTGCACACGAATACTCGGGGCATCGGCTCTCACTACGAATTTAATGTTAGGTAAAGAAAAAAAATCAATTCGGTACGAGATACCTCGTATGGCCTGGGAAGGAAGTGATGGCCACTACGTTGTTGTACATAGATGGCCCTTCATACACTTTTGGGTAAGCCGATATAATTCACCCTCCTGGAAAGGCTATAAAAACATCCTCGGTGGGGTTTGCAGAGGAGCCGGAGCAGCAGGCGCACTTCGCTATGCCCGACTTGTACACGAAGATGAATTTATAATTTCACAAGAAGACGAGCAGGCTTGGCCTGCCGGCCTAAAGGCTGGTGCTTTTCTGCAATTGTGGGTCGACAAGAGGGCGTATAAGGTTGTGAGAGACGGGGACACAAAGGAAAAATTACCGCCGGTAACTGGACACTCTTGCATCTTCCGCGAATACAAGAAAGAGGCAGGGCGAGAAGTCATTGTAGTAGCTGACCAGATGTCACCGAGACACGAAATACCGTGGGGTAAGTTCTACAACATGAAATACCTGATCGGAGCAAATCTAAAAAATGTAAAACTAATTTCACGGGTTGACTGATTCTCCCATCGCAACGTGGGAGGCATTTGTGGAGAAAAAGCTTGGGGATGTCAATTTTATTGATTCGGCAGCGATATTTTCTCTGCACGTGCTCCCTGAGCATGAAGAACTTTCAGCGTTATGTAGCTTTCTGGAAAACCGATATTGAGTTGTTTCCAGTCAATGTGGTTAAGGTCTATTCTGGTATCATTGTTCAACCGATCCTTGACAAATCAATGCTGCAGAAAAATATCTTGACTGAATCGGAAATGAGTTCTTACCAAAAATCCGTGTCCATTCTCAAAATGAGAAATTTTTCTCAAATAGAAATTTAGAAATGGAAATTCTTGGTATAGCAATTATTCAGTCGAGCTTGTAAATCATAATATTCCAAGTGGATAATGATGGAAATAAAATTTGGCATGATTTATGTCTTTGAAGTAGCAAAACAATAATAATAAATCTTACATAAAGGGCAGAGTGAATATGATGAACAAGACAGTGACATTGAAGACAACAGGGATTGACTTGATCGATAACAAATGGGGTGGTTTTTATAATGGTAGCACCTATATCGTAAACGGTCCTTCAAAATCAGGTAGAACGACTTTGGCATTACAATATGCCTACAACGCTGCCTTGCAAGGTGAGGTAACTTTGTATTTTACGGAAATACGCCCGAGAAAACTTATTGTGGCAGCGCATGCGCAAGGAATGGAAATTCAACCGTTGATCGATGAAAATAAATTGATCATCCTGCGCACAGCCCCGTTGCGGATGGAAGAAAATGGCCAGGATCGCGATTCGCTCTTGTCAGAGTTCCTTTATGATCTTTTGAACGCTGTGAATGAATTCAATCCTTCCAATATCATTTTTGATGAACTGACCCCGTACATGGATTTCAATGATAAAGATCTGTTCGTAGACGTTTTCACTGAAATTATTGAAAGTCTGGAAGACATGCTCATCACCAGCATATTTATTATTCAGGACCAGTCTGATTCCGACAATGCCAGTCTCCAAAAACAATTGCAAAACATTGCAACTGGGAATATTCAACTTGACAAAAGGATATCCAATTCCAACGTTACTAAACCGAACAACCGAATGAGAGTTGTATCCGATTTCGATCGTTGTGATCAAGCCACCTATTTCCCAAATAACTATGATGAAACGGCTTCGACTTCAATCAACCAGGAAATCAAAATCGCATCAGTGGCATAATGATTCATTCAGTTATGCCATTGCTGGCTTTCCTTCTCTGCCCTCGTTCAATACATGTCTCTTTTTAAAATTCTGCGAATTTAATATTTTTGAATCACCCTGCTCCTCGGTACCCAAGACTTTTAAGCTGTTATATTAGCGGTAAATCCATCATCAGGCTTAACTCCCTTGTCCCTGCATTTTTTCAATCTGAAGATTTCCTCCTCCTTTCGTTTTTCGGCTGAAATGAAACCGACAAGCTAATGATTTTACTTATTATGCCGAATCAATACTATATTCACACACTCCATTCTTTATTAACGATATGAGAACAATGAAAATAAAATATGCCATCGTTTTTTTATGCATGTGCGGGCTGATCAATGGGATTTATGCGCAGACGAGTCCGAATTCATTGAAGCACGAAGCATCCAAACATATTTCAGCAGGGCGATTTGGCGAAGCGATTTCTATTCTGAGCGAATTGATCTCCCAATACCCGGAAATGGCGGACGCCTTCAATCTGCGGGGGCTCTGTTATGAAAAACGCTCGCAATATCGTTATGCAGTGATTGATTTTCGACAGGCTGTAAAACTTGACCCGCCCAATGAAAGTTATAAACAGAATTTAATCCGCACGCAGTCTCAGCATGAGCAGATCATCCTGAAAAAAATTGAAAATTATAAGCGCGAATTGATGATCAATCCGAAGCTGTCTCAGAATTATTACGCGATTGGTCAATGCTATGAAGAACTGGATCAGTGGGACGAAGCAGAAAACTGGTATGGCAAATACTTTGAAATGACGGATGTCAGTTCAGAAAAAGTGATTCGCTACGCCGAAATTCTGGCGAATAATAATCAACTAAAAAAAGGCGAAGAAATCCTGCTAAAATTTGTGAACCGATTCCCCAACGATTACACGCTGATCAGTCGCTACGGCTATTTTTTAATGTGGCTGGGGAAATATTCACAGGCCATTCAAACATTCGAACGGGCGCTGGAACTGAAACCATTTTATAAAGAAGCCCAGGATGGATTGGAACTGGCAAAAGGAGGACCTCGAAAGGCAAATGCTGCCGCTTCAAATTATCAATGTGATGGACAGCCGGCTTCAGTCCCGAATAAGTCTGAAACAGAGCGGTACTTAGAGGAGTTGAGAACGAATCCTGAAAACAATAAGGTCAGATGGAAGCTCATTCGCGAATTGATGAATCAGCGGCAGTTTGAACAAGCGGCTGGTCACATTGAACTTTACGAAAAACACAGCGGTTCCGCCGGATTGCCACTAGTCAAATCGCTGAAAGACAGTGTGTATCAAATCCTCATCACTGACTATTACGGGAAATTTGAGGCAGATCCATCCAATGCAAACGTGGTGATGAAGTTGAGCACATTTTATAACAATGTGGGCGCTCACGAAAATGCCATCAAAATTATGGCGACCTATTTTAACACCGTATCAATGGAATCCGATCCGAACATGGCTTTTCGTTATGCCCAGCACTGCGCCTGGTACGGCCAACTGGAAACCGCGCAAAGGGTGTTGCACGAATTGATTGTCAGCGATCCGGATAATCTTGATTATCAACTGCTCCTGGGACAGACACTGGTGTGGTCGAATAAAGACCTGACCGCAGCGCAGAAGTATTTGGAAAACGTCCATAATCATCAACCGCGGAATGTAATCGCCATACTCACGCTCAGTTCGTTGCACATTGCCAGGCAGGAACTCGATCGGGCCAATGAATATTTGCTCTTGGCCAAAGCCGTCGATCCGGAAAACAGGGAGATAGCGCCGGTTGAAAAATATTATCAAACCGAAGTGCAGGCAGCTTCGCAGCGAAAGGTTTTCACCATCTTGCAGCAGGGACGGGAACTCATCGCGCAACAAAAATATGACGAGGCGCTGGAAAAATTCGATTCCTATTTTGACCGGGTGATCCATCCCCCACGTTCGGTCCAGGTGGAATATGCTGAATTGAATATCAGCATGAAGAATTTGGGAAAGGCGATCAGCATTTATGATGCGCTGCTCAATGAAGAGTTTGATTTCAACATCGCCGTGCGCCGTGCGAAAGCCTTGCTCTGGAACGAGGAACTGGATCGCGCCAGATTCGAATTCGAGCAGCTCTGCCAGCAGAAGCCGGATCATTTTGAGTGCCGATTATTCTATGGCGATACCTTATTGCGCCTGAAAGAATACGACCGGGCTCGCGAAATATATAAGGACTTGTCAGCGCAGGATTTGAATTCAGAACAGAAGGCGATGGTGAAAACGCGTTTCAGCTATTTGCCAAAATCGGGCGCCGCGAAACTGCTCTCTCAAATACCCAACCATCTTGGCTTGAATCCGATAGCGAGCTATTATTCGGATAATCAGCATTTTCAAATTCAGCACGTGGGCGGCAGTTTTCATGTCGGATTATTCCCGTTTTTAACGACGGCAGTATCGTTGATTCAGGCGACGGTCAATTCTGAAGATCAAAACCGAAAATTCAACACCTTGAAAGGCAGGCTGATTCTGAAGTTTTCGGAGCAACTGTCGCTGAACAGCGGTTACGGCGTTCTCAATACTGCCAATGAAACCGGCCGTTCGGTATATGACGCTTCGCTCAATATAAAAATGGATGAATCTCTGACAGCCTCTTTGTATTATGAAAACACCGACGGTGCGCTCATTTTGTATTCACCGTTTTTGATGGATCGGCGCTTCGATGTTGATTTCTATAAATTCACTGGCAAATATCAAAGTGATTCAAAGATTATTTTAGCCGGGCATTTCAGCTATTTGTCCATTTCCGACGGCAACAAAGGCAATGATGTGCTGGCACGAATTGGCAAAGGAATGTTCAAAACGCTGACCTTCGGTTACGAGACGCAATACCTGAATTACAAATACCTTGCGCCGCCTTTGCCGAACAGCGGCGGTTCCCAGGGATTGTATTATTCGCCTCAAAATCTCGATTCCCATTCTCTGTGGACGGATTGGCAGCCGACGCTTACCGAAAAAATGGACATTCGCTTCAGTGGGAAAGTCGGGTATTTGCCGGCGCTGGATATCATTCTCCGGCAATTCGATGTCGCAGTCAAATATCAGCCGGCAAAACGGCTGGTGATAAACGCGCAGTTGAGCGCAGGCAGCTCGTTTCGTTTTGATTCCAGTTATAATTATTTTTCCGGTTCATTCTCGGCCTACTGGAGTCTTTTTTAATTGGAGTTGAAGGATCTGCAGTCAATATTATCCTGGGATTGAAAAAGTCATGATGGAGAAAGAACCAAACCTGTTCAGAAAACAGGCTGTCATTCCCAATATGGAACAGCGGGCAATTCCCAAAGACCGCGAGGCCACGTTGTTAGGTGTCATCGCCTCATCCGCCATTGCCTCCATGTTTTTAATTGCCGCCATCTATTTCACAATGCCACTCACGCGCCTGTCCATGAGCGGCCTCATCGTCAACGCTTCGATTTTCGCTCTCCTGTTTTTCCTTGCACTGTTGCTGATACGCTATTTTGTAACGCTGGTGGCCAGCTTTTTATTCTTCGCGAAATATTCAGCCCGGGATAAAAGCGATTTTTTCCCGTTCATTTCCATAATCGTTCCGGCTTACAATGAAGAAAAGGTCATTGAGGATTCGGTGAAATCGTTGCTGACCCAGGATTACCCCAATTATGAAATCATTATTGTGAACGATGGGTCAACGGACAAAACTCACGAAGTGGCGGAAAAATTAGTCGGTCTGCACCCGGGCAAACATGCCACGGTCCGCGTTTCGCTCATCAACAAAGAGAACGGCGGGAAATCCAGCGCGCTCAATGCCGGCATTCATTTTTCCAGTGCGGATTTCGTCCTGTGCATGGACGGCGATTCCACGCTGTCGCCGACGACGCTGAGGATCGGGGCGAAATATTTCGCCGATCCCACTGTCGGCGCTGTCGCCGGCAAGGTAAAGGTATTGAACGATTATAAATTACTGACCAATCTTCAGTCTTTGGAATATGTTGAAGGTTTGAATATGGTTCGTTCGTCGCAGAGCTATCTGAGAATGGTGAATATCATCCCCGGGCCTATAGGCATTTTCCGTAAGCAGGCAATTATCGATGCCGGCTGGTATTCCAGCGATACATACGCAGAGGACGCCGATTTGACCCTCAAAATTCGGCAGGCTGGCTGGCACATTGTGTACGAACCCAAAGCCGTGGCCTATACCGAAGCGCCGGAATCCATTTATCAATTGCTCAAGCAACGCTACCGATGGACGCGCGGATTGTTACAATCGTTGACCAAGCACCGTCAGCGTTTGTTTCACCCGAGGAAGCATCTGCTGAACAGTCTGGTATTGTGGAACATGTTTTACGACGCCATTATCTGGCCGGCGATGAATATTTTCGCCAACCTGTTTTTTATTTTTGTGGCTATATTTTACGGCATGACGACACTGATTCCACTCTGGTGGCTGAGCATTGCGTTGCTGGACATCATGGCGGCGATTTACTGCGTGGCGGCCGACAAGGAAGATCTGAAGCTCATTCCATACGCGATTTTCTATCGGCTCTTTTTTGTGCTGACCATTGATATCACAAAAGTCGCGGCAACCATCGAAGAATTTTTGGGATTCGACATGACCTGGGGCAAGTTGGAAAGAATCGGTTTATCAGCAAAATAATTCTGGAGAATGAAGATGGAAATAATTCCTATTTTAGCGTTCATTGTGCTCGTGGCAACAGTATCGACATTCGTATTTGCATTCGGCGCCTACGTCATGTTCAAAATTCGCGAGAGCCGGGGCAAGGGAGCGGCTGCCCATACGAAGCAGGCTTTTCAGGCGGAATATGTCACCCCGGAGGCATTGAAACCGGCAGCATCCATAGACAAGAAAAATGAAAAGTCGGTGGAAGGGGAGAAAGAACATTCCGAAGGCGCTGAGGAGAAAGTGCCGGAGACGGAAACGCGGTATTTGCGTTACACATCAAAAGGCTACTTGCCTGTCAAAGGCCCAAATCAGAATAGAAAAAATTAAATGATCGAAGAACGAATTTCTAATCCCCAATGAAACAAATCCAGCAAAAAACAAAGACGATCGGCTTTTGGACAACCACTCTTTCGGGATTGGTGATTTTGAGCCTATCGCTTGTGACGTACTTGTTCATTATCAAACACGTCTATGGCCGCTATTCCATTGACGAAATACTTCCGACAAAGCAAAATCTGAAAAAAGCCATTCAGTCCCAAAGTCAGAATATCGCAACGTTGCATTCCGGCTATAGCGAGCGAATGCTGCCGGATAGCAGTTCATGGATTGCCGATAACGTGGCGACCTGGAAACGGTTCATCCATAACAGCGGTTCGAAGTGTACGGTCATCGATGATCATGATATTGAAAAGGGCAACCATTATAAATTCAAGACAATTGTGCTACCCGCAGCCAGGGCGATGAGCACGATTGAAATCATTCAATTGAAGCGCTTTGTTGAAAACGGCGGGAGCATTATCGCGACGTCCAGCACCGGATCGTTCGACGAAAAAGGAGAATGGCGCGGCTGGAAATTTTTTATTGAAGTGTTCGGTCTGCAATTTACTTCGGAAATTCCGGCATCAGACGTGGTTCGAAAACTGAAAATCAAGGGCGGTTTGCCTGTGACGACCGGCATTCCTTCCGGCTATGCGCTGCAAATTGCCACCTGGGACCAACCCATTGCCTGCAAAGTGGTGGAATCGCGCACTGAGCAGGTGAGCTATTGGACCCGCCCTGCCCGCAACTCGGAGACATCCGGCTTTGCAATGGACGAAGCTGCGGCGATCGTGTTCGGAAGTTACGGCAAGGGCAAGTTTGTCTGGATGGGATTTGATATGGACGCGGTGAAAGGCGATCAATCCGACCACATCCATTTCGCGCGGCTGTTCGATAATTTAATGGGCTGGCTGAATCATGTTCCGACCGTGCTTGTCAAAGACTGGCCGGCGTTGTATTCGTCAGCGGCGATTTTAACGCCATTTTTAACCGGGGACATTTCCAATCTCCCCAATCTGTTGAACATCGTTCGGTCGGACTCCATTCCCATCACATTTTTCATCGATCCCATCACCGCCAGCAAATACGAAGCTGAGACACGGAGACTACCGCAATACGGAGATGTGGGAACGATTACAGATTTTGGCTCTCTCACGTCCGAACCTTCCCAGCCGATTTTAATCTATGATTACGAAAGTCAGGTCGTGAATTTGAACAGGGCAAAAGAAGTGATTGAAGGTTTCACCGGCATGAATATCCGCGGCGCCATGCCCTTTTACGGCGGCTTCGACGAGAACAGCATTCATGCGCTCATTTCCATCGGGTACGAATATGTCGTTGCTGATTCATCGGCCAACCGGACGATCCCCCAGGTTCACATAAAAGGAAAAGCGCCGGTGGTCTCGTTTCATCGCACCGCCCGCGATGACTACGAAATCATTCAACAATATGGCTTAACCGATTCGACGTTTCAACTGGCAACGTACATCGATGATGTTAACACGACTGATTTTTTGGGCGGTCTGTATATGTTGCGGATTCACCCGGAGTATCAGTGCCGGCCGGAATACATTTCGGTTGTTCGCGAGCTAGTAAAATATATCCGCTCGAAAAATATCTGGCTGACCACCCCGGAAGCGGTGCGTGATTGGTGGGTTTCAAAAAACGCGCTGGAGGTGCACCAGGAAATCAGGAGCAACCGGCGGATTGTACTTGAAATTTCCAATGCCGGGCGGGCGGATATTCGCGATTGCAGCATTCAGGTCGAATTCAATAAAATGGTTGAGCGGGTAGTTGTTTCGTCCGATATCATTGGAACCGTCATTCCCAACCATATTTTCGACACGGCGCAGGAAAAGCTCACTATCAATTTGCCAAAACTAAAGGCCAGCGAAAGTCTGTCGCTGTTTATCGATTTTGATAATGTCATCAATTAAATCAGGAAAAATACGATGGCCGGGTATCTTCTGATTCGTGCAATGGGTTGGTTCATGATTTTTTTTCTTTTCTGCGTCAGTCCAACGGACAGCCCGCCGCCGGATAAATCTGCGCCTACGATCACTGTTTACTGGCCGGCATTAAATGATACGATTTCTTCGGGTTTAACCGAAGTAAGTTTCAAAGCCGAAGACGACCGGGGAATCGAGTCCGTTGAATTATACATGAATGAGACGTTTGTTTCGCGAAATTACCCACAGGAGAACGAAGCCAAGCCCGCTGTCTTTTTAAACGTCGATACCAGCTTCATCAATACGCGCATTTCATATTACTTGATTGCGTACGATTTAAGCGAGAACTCAGCGACCAGCGAGACAATGACCAGCATTTTTGTGAAGCCGAACATGACGCCGCCCGATGCGCCTTCAAACCTGGAACTGACCAAGCTTTCGGAGACCATCATCAATTTGCAGTGGCAGGACAATTCCGATAATGAATTGGGATTTCAGGTCTGGCGCAAAAATAACAGCAACAGTTACGCGAGCATGCAGACGCTGCCGGCGAACAGCATCAGCGCCAACGATACCGGCATGGTGTCTGACATTGTTTATTATTACAAAATCAGGGCATTCAATAAATACAGTTATTCGGAATCGGAAGAAGCGAACACAGAAGGCATGATTACACGGGTCGAAGCGCCGTCCAATGTGCAGGCGAAATCGTTTGGTACGAACTGGATTCGGTTGCTCTGGCAGGACAATTCCGACAATGAGCTGGCGTTCATCATCGAACGAAAAATTGCCAGCGGCTCGGTATTTTCACAGATTGCCACGTTGTCGCCAAACACTATTCAATTCGACGACCACGAAAATCTATATGCCAGCACAGCATTCACCTACCGCATCGCCGCACTCAGTCAGACCGGTCAGTCCGACTGGTCCAATGAGGTGACAGTGACCACGCTTGCTATCGATCTCGTCCCGCCGTCCAATTTGGTTGCAAGCTATGACTCGACGAATAACCGCGTCAATCTGACCTGGAACGATAACAGCATTTTCGAAGTGGAAACTCGAATCGAGCGAAAGATAGGCGCCGCTGGAGTCTTCTCGGAAATCGGAAAAGTGGGCATGAGCGTAACCGCCTACTCCGACTCCACAGTCCAGCGGAATTTCACCTACCACTATCGCGTGCGCGCTTATATTCAGGAAGGATTGTTCTCGGATTACTCCAATGAAGCTTCGGTGGAGATTACTCCGTAGTTAAGTAACCTTGAAAACAAAGCATTGAGCGCGGATGACACTGTTTAGCACGGATTTATCTTTCTTTATAATACAAAAGATGGGTGACTTGACTCAATTATCATAATGAAAAGAATTCCCTGCTTACATTTTTTTGGCGGTAGGAATCTAAAAGCCAATATCCACATTCGAAGCGCATGATGCTGAAGTATTATTATTGAATTGAAAAATTCTAACGCTAATCTTAATCTTCCTGACTCGGAGACGAGGCCTGGTGGATTTCTCAGCAAACTCTCTGTCAATACGGCGGGGAAAAATAGGACATCACAAACACAGCCGTGGCATTGGCCGTTATGGTGGGTTCGTTGGTGACATAATCCATGCGGTCATCGCGGTACACAGCCCCGTCGGTCTGGAACTTTTCGAAGATGTCCGGCGATTGGTAGGGGATGTTGTATCCGGCCAAACGGGCGCGACTGATTGAACCGGCAGCGACAGCTCCCGGCAACCGATTGCCATTGAACCAGGCAACCTGGGAATGGAAATTTTTCGAAAACGTCGTGCCGATGTTGTAAATAAAACTAACCCCCCATTGATTCCTCCCGAGAATGTAATCCCGCTGAATCACAGCCAGCGTGTCAAATGTCGCTTCGCCGGTGAGGTCTTTCCACAAGATCGCTTGCAACGCAACACCGAGGATGGTGCTGTTCGAGCCCCACGTGTCGCGCGTTGCTTCGCCGAACGTGTGCTGGTTCATCTGCTTTTGAAAAAATATCAGATTGTCGCGAAGGTATTTTCGAAAACTGGTGTCAATTTTAGCGATGCGGTAGTGCGCGTACGCGTTGATATCGCCCCAGCTCCACCAATAATCCGAACCAGCCGCATCGGCCAATCTTTTGGCATCCTTCAGATAATCTTGCCGCCCTGTCGCTAAATACAATTCAATCGCGGCCAGCGCCAATTTACCCTGAAATTTAGAATCCTGATAAACGCCGCCGCTCCCGCTTTTATCGACATCCGGCACATCATTATGAATGGAGTACATATTTTCCGCCGATGTGAGGCAGTTATCAGCAAAGGCGTATCCCCCGGGAATATTGCTCCAGATGCGATACGCCAGCGCCATAGTAGCTGAATAAATACCGATCAGGTTTTTGCCGATCCCTACAAACGCCGGCCGGTCGGTCAGCAGCTTGTCATTTTCCGGCAGCCGCCAACCCTGGGCGTGATCCCGCAAGTCCTGGATTTGAACGATGAATCGATCGTTTTTGTAAATCAGTTTCAAAAGCCAGTCCAGACCAATTTTGGCCTCATCCAGAATATCAGGGATTTCATTTTGATCCGCGTCTGTGGTGAATTTTATCGGATTGAGTTGATAGGCAAGCAGCAGCGTATATGTGGCGTAGGCAGTGGTGTTCAGAAATTTGGTATAGTCACCGGCGTCATGCCAACCGCCGGTGACATCTACCTGTTCGTCCAATTTCGCGCGGTCCAGAATGACAGATGTCGCGTCGAAATAGTGGCACGGCTTGTGCAGAAGAGGCTCGGTGAATCCACAGCGCTGTACCTTGAAAAACAGCAGCAGTGAATCCACCATACCGTCGTAGGTGGATTCGTGAATGCGGAATTCCGGTGAGCGTCTGCCGCGAACCTGCAAATAATAGCCCCCTGACTGATGAAAATCAGTAAAATCAATTTCATAACAAAATGAGAAATTTTCACAGCCGGGTGATTTTCCCTGCAATGGTCCGGCCAGCACGATTGTATTATTTACGCTGTTCACCAGGTTGAATTCAGCGCCGCTCAATTCAGCGTTCGTGAATAGCACCGCTATTTTGATATCATTGGGCAAATACCCGGCCTGATTCACGCGAATAAAAATATCTGACGAGTTGCGGTCGTTCGCTTGAAACCCGGAAACCAGCACGAGCACCGCGATGATCCATTTGTTCATGGGCAATTTTTCTGGACATGTTTGTTCAGCATGCATTGTTAATGAAGTTATCGGAAGAATAACATATTTAAATGAGGACTTTTTAGAGTGAATAGTGCTCCCCAAAATATAGGCAGGTAAATCAATCCAATGGAGTGAGAAGAGTCAACTTTTGAAAATCGGACCGCCAGCCGTCGCCAGTCTGCCGGCGAATTCAGAAACTGGTGGAATGACTACAAAAATAAATAATCGAACTCAGACTGGAAATCGTTGGAAAGAACCCGGCACGCGCGCCAAATACATGACTAACGTTTAAAAAAGGGAAGAACTGGAGTTACGATGGTGAAAAATGGAAAAGGAATATAGAGTGCGGAAGCATATTGAATAAATAAAAAAAGGCCTCTATGATATTAATTCTTAAAGGCCAAATTTTGTGGACCCAGTAGGACTCGAACCTACGACTAACGGATTATGAGTCCGCTGCTCTACCAACTGAGCTATGGGTCCAAAGTGAATGGGCTGTTGATTTTAACGGCCCAAAATATAAGAAATCTTATATCAAAAGTCAACAGTTTATTTGGCAGGGATTTAACCCATCATTGTGTATTCATCGGATCCAGTTGTGTCATGGCTTCATGTATCCGGATTTGCATCATGAAAACTCAAATGAATTTCAATTAAAAAACCGCGATCGAGTACTCGACAACGGTTTCATAATTTGAATGCTCTAAATTCACAGAGACGCAATTAGCGTTTTTCATCGATGCGCGCTGCTTTCCCTCGCAAGCCGCGGAGGTAGTACAATTTCGCTCGTCTCACACGACCCGCTTTAAGACGCTTAATCTCAGAAATTCTGGGCGAATGTAATGGGAAAATACGCTCGACGCCAATACCCTCAGAAATTTTTCGGACGGTAAATGTGGCATTCATGCCTTTCCCTTTTCGTTTGATCACAATTCCTTCGAAAACCTGAATACGTTCCTTATCCCCTTCAATCACTTTCACATGAACTTGCACCGTATCACCAGGCCTGAAGTCAGGTAAATCCGTACGCACCTGGTTCGCAACAGCCATATCCACCTTATTCATTAAACAACCTCCTCATTATTCTTTTTTATCTCCAAAACTACCATCTTTAGTTTCTATCGTGTTTTCCAAAAGGTCATTTCGGACCAATTGAGTTCTCTTGAGAGATTCCTGCTCTCGCCATTCATTTATCTGAGCATGATGCCCTGACAAAAGGACGTCAGGAACGCGCATTCCCCTGAACTCTTCAGGGCGGGTGTAATAAGGACAATCCAGCCGATTCTGATAGAACGAATCGGTCTTTGCAGAATTGATATCACTTATCACGCCCGGAATCAGACGGATCACCGCATCAATGACGACCAGTGCCGGCAGTTCTCCGCCGGTTAGAACATAATCCCCTATCGAGATTTCATCAAATTTCCAATATTCCCGTACCCGTTCATCCACACCTTTATAGTGACCGCAGAGAAAAATCAATTCATTCTTCTGAGACAACTCAATTGCTTTGGTCTGATGAAATGTTTTGCCCTGAGGTGTGAGGAAAATTAAATGGGGATCCTCAATTTTATATATCTCTAATAACGATTCAAGACAGGCAAAAATAGGTTCCGGCTTTAAAATCATTCCGGGACCACCACCATAGGGATAATCATCGACCCTGTGGTGTTTATCCGAACTATAGAGTCTTAAATCATGTATAAAAATTTCAATGAACTTTTTTTCCCGCCCTCGCTTGATAATGCTCTCGTCCAACGGTCCATTGAGCAAGTTGGGAAAGGCTGTAATAATATGAATTTTCATTTACAGACGAAAAAGTCTTTCACTTTATTTCGAAATCATACTCGTTCAATAAAAAACATCTTCACAGCGAGCCATAACGGTTATAGCAATCCATCAATCGGTTCGATGATGACAACTCCTCGTCTCAGGTCGATGCTTTTTACTACATCTTTGATTGCCGGTATTAACAACTCGTTTTCGCCGTTATGAACCACGTAAACATCATTGGCAGTCAAAGTTAAAACATCAGCGAGTTCACCCAGATATTTGTCTTGAGTGGTGTATACTTCCAAACCGATAAGATCAAAGATATAGAATTCATCAGATGGTAGAGATTCACAGTCCTGAATTCGCTTTTCAATGAAAGCGCCTTTGAGAGCCAAGGCCTCGTCCCGGGTTGTTATTCCAGCGAATCTGACAATGACCTTATCTTTGAGAACTTTGCCTGTCTCGCTGGTCATGGTTTCGCGTTGCCCACCGGGACGTGTCACAAATACTTCATGTCGTTTCTCAAATTGCTGCAACTCATCTGTGAATGGTTTTACAACCATCTCGCCTTTGATACCATGCGCGTTCGAGATGACACCAATGGAAATAAAATCAGGACGTTTTTTCATGAAACTCTGTATAACAACAGCTCCCTTGTTACGCTATTTTCTTCAACAAAGCGAAACCTTGTCGAAGAGTTATTCAAGGATCTCCAGAACTGCTCGCTTTCCTCTTTTTGCTGAAGCCGCAGCCAACAGAATTCGAATGGATTTCGCTGTCTGTCCCCTTTTTCCAATTACTTTTCCCAGGTCACCAAAGCCGACTCGTAATTCGTAGACTACAGTTCGTTCGCCATCAATTTCGTTAACGATGACTTCGTCCGGTTTGTCGACTAAATGCTTTGCGATGTACTCGATGAATTCTTTCATTTCTGAACCTCCTATACCATGTGCTCAACAGCGTCCGTACACAATACCCCTCCTGATTATAGGTGCGAGATGTGAAACCGGCCACGATCAGGTGCTATTTATTTATATGTACAACACAGCATTGAATTCTACGAATTCTGTCGCATTTAAAGTAACCCCCAGGACATTCCAACTCAAACGAATTCTAAAATACTGGAGCATCAACTCATTCGATTTTCGATGGCTTCATTCGTCGCAACTGTTGGAGATTCTTAAACAGTTGCATTACCTTCGACTGGGACTTCAGGTTCGGCCACAGGGGCAGGTTCAGCTTCTGCTTCTTTTTTCACTTCTGTTTTCTTATCATCCGTTTCGCGTTTTGATTGAGCGGCCAGAGCTTCTGCCTTTTTCTTCTGCTCTAGCTGAAGCACTTCCCACTTCTTGAATTCTTCATTGATACGTGCTTCATCATAGCCTCTCTTCATTAAATCCCATTTGAGCATGATACCCTGCTTGCTCAGTAAATTTCGGACAGTGTCCGAAGGGATGGCACCGCGATTCAGCCATTGCAATGCCTTTTCTTCATTAATAAGCAGTTCTACCGGATCTGGTAATGGATTATAGTGCCCAATCTTTTCAATACATTTTCCATCCCGTCTATTCCGAGAGTCAATGGCTACTATTCTATAAAACGGTTGTTTCTTTTTTCCGGCGCGAGTTAGACGTAATTTTACTGACAATTCACATACCTCCTAATTCAAAATTATTTTCCGTTTCTTTAGAACCGAAACGGAAGACCTTTAAATCCAACTTTGTTAATATTCTTCATCATCTTTTGCATCATCTGAAATTGCTTCAGAAGCTGATTGACATCCTGCACTTGCGTGCCACTACCCATGGAGATTCTTTTCCTGCGACTCCCATTAATGATTTGAGGGCGCTGACGTTCTTCCGGCGTCATGGAATTGATCATCGCTTCAATTTTAACGAACGAATGATCATCCACTTTCAAGCCTTTGAGCATGGAGCTTCTTGCACCCGGGAGCATTCCTATAAGCTGATCCAGCGGTCCCATTTTTTTTATTTGTTGCAACTGGTCGTAAAAATCCTGCAACGTGAATTCCTGTCGTCGCAGCTTACGTTCTAATTTTTCAGCCTGTTCACGGTCGACCGTTTGCTGGGCTTTTTCCACCAGGGTTACAATATCGCCCATCCCTAAAATTCGGGATGCCATCCGTTCAGGGTGAAACGACTCCAGTGCATCCAGCTTTTCACCAATACTGATAAACTTGATTGGCTTCTGCGTCACCGTTCGAATGGACAAGGCAGCACCGCCGCGCGCATCCCCATCCATTTTGGTGAGCACCACTCCATCGAACTCCAGCCAGTTCAGAAACTCCTTGGCAGTATTCACGGCATCCTGGCCTGTCATGCCATCTGCCACGAACAGAATTTCCTGCGGCTTTGTCTGCTGTTTTATATCCAGCAACTCCTGCATCATCTGCTGATCAATATGCAAGCGACCTGCTGTATCCAGTATCACCAGATCGTAGCCATTCGAACGGGCATAATCAACCGCGCTTTTACAGATGTTCACTGCAGAATTGGATGCCTCGGAAATGACAGGCGTTCCGATTTGTTCCGCTACAATTTCCAACTGTTTCTGGGCAGCCGGCCTGTAAATATCAGCCGCTGCTAATACCGGTTTTTTTCCCTGGTTCGAGAAATGTCTTGCTAATTTTCCTGCTAGGGTTGTTTTGCCAGACCCCTGCAATCCGCACAACATGATCACAGCAGGAAATGCGCCGGATAAATTTACCGCAGCTTCAGACTCTCCCATGATGTGAGTCAATTCATCATGAATGATCTTCACAATCTGCTGCCCCGGGGTAATACTTTTTAAAACCGCTTGACCTAACGCTTTTTCCTGAACCGCTGAAATGAACGACTTGGCGACTTTAAAATTCACGTCAGCTTCCAAAAGAACGCGTCTCACTTCTTTCAATGATTCCGCGATATTTTTTTCAGTGAGCTTTCCGTGCCCCTTCAGCTTCTTTAAAACAACTTCCAACTTATCAGTCAAATCTTGGAACATCGCACTTTGTCCACTTCCGTTGTTCTGTATTCAGGACAATCAGTCGAAAACGTTCGGAAAATAAATCGATAAATATAAGAATTTGATTCGAGATATGCAAGCAAAATTTGTTTAAAAATCCCTGTCAAACTGAGCGCCGTCATTAGTCCAAATCGGTGCTCAGGTGACAGAATAAAACTAATAAATTTATTTCATTAAATCAAGCAAAAAATTACATATTTGATAAGAATATTATATCACAGAGGTGAGTTCAAGATTCTTTCAACGCTCTCAACGGTGCACCGGCGTTCGTCTATCCCGCATAAAAAGCCCTGGATAATCGAACAATTATTCCAGGGCTTGTTGGCAATTCTCGGGATGATGCTACCTACTTCTTCGCGACACTGGCTCCTTCTCTGATGATATTGCGTGCGATCACCAGGCGCTGAATCTGGTTTGTTCCTTCATAAATCTGGGTAATTTTCGCATCGCGCATGAACTTCTCGATGGGATAATCTTTCATGTAACCATAACCACCGAAAATCTGCACTGCATCGGTGGCTACCTTCATAGCAACATCGGATGCCATGACTTTGCACATCGCGGATTCTTTGGCGATATTTTTTTCACCCGAGTCAATCATTCTCGCTGTGGCATAGATGAGCGAACGTGCCGCTTCGATTTGGATTGCCATATCGGCGAGCATGAATTGAATCGCCTGGAATGAAACAATGGACTGACCAAACTGCTCGCGCTGTCGGGAGTATTCTACAGCCAGATCATAGGCGCCCTGAGCGATACCCAGAGCCTGGGCTGCAACGCCAGGTCTTGATTTATCCAGAGTTTTCATGGCGACGATGAAACCCTGACCTTCTGCGCCAATTCTATTGGCAACCGGCACGCGACAATCTTCAAAAATTACTTCGCTGGTCGCCGACGCGCGGATTCCCATTTTGTCCTCTTTTTTACCATAGGACAGGCCCTGGAATCCTTCTTCTACGATAAAGGCCGTTGCTCCGCGACTTCCCTTGGAGGGATCGGTTGAAGCGATTACGGTATACACCTTGGCCACGCTGCCATTGGTGATGAAATGTTTTTTCCCATTTAATATATAATGGTCACCATCGAGCACGGCACGAGTCTTAATCGCGCCGGCATCCGAGCCAGCTTCCGGTTCTGTGAGACAAAATCCGGCTAAATGCTTGCCATCCGCCAGATCCGGGAGATATTTTTGTTTCTGCTCCGGGGTGCCGCTAATGATGATCGGGAACATCCCCAGTGCTGATGCAGCGACGGACAGTGAAATTCCTCCGCATGCGCGAGACAGTTCCTCTGTGATAATTGCCAATTCTGTAACGCCGCCTCCCATACCGCCGTACTCTTCTTCAATGCAGAGTCTGAAAAAGTCCAACTCAGCGAACAATTTGACTAACTCCCACGGGAATTCTTCGTGCTGATCATAATAAGCTGCCACCGGTTTTACTTTTTCTTCAGCTACTTTCCGAGCTAACTTCTGCAACTCTCTCTGTTCTTCAGTGAAAAAATAGTTCATATTTTTCCTCCAAGCGGTCAAATTAGATTCAATTTTTTAAGCGCGTTTTTGGCAGACATTTGCTCTGCTCGCTTCTTGCTATTCCCTTTTCCTAAACCTAAAACCTGATTATTGATCAACACCTCGATGGTGAATACTTTATCGTGATCCGGACCTTCTTCGTTTTTGACAATGTACTGCGGGAGGCCCATATTTTTACTCTGTGAATATTCCAACAACATGCTCTTGAAATTTTTATTATGATCAGCAGTTATAATTTCATCGCATTGAACCAACAATTTATCATTTATGAAAGCAACAACCGTATCCAGTCCACCATCCAGGTAAATGGCGCCAATGACCGCCTCGATGGCATCGGCCAATATTGAAGCCCGATTTCGTCCCCCGGCCCGTTCTTCCGCCTCATTGAGCAACATGGCATCGCCGACACCGATATTCTTGGCGATCCTGGCCAGAATCTTTCGGCTGACCAACAAGGATTTGATTGAAGTTAGCTCCCCCTCTTCTTTGATGGGATACTTTTTATAGAGGAACTCGGTGACCACCATGCCTATCACAGAATCGCCCAACAACTCCAACCGTTCATTCGACAATAGCCTGGATTCGTTCGAAACGGATAGAAATGAGCGATGTTTCAAGGCCTGAATGATTAAGCTCTTATTTTTGAACTGGTAATTGAGCCGTGCCTCGATCTGCAAAATATCATTTTCAGATAAATAACCGTTTTTAGAGTGTCGCCGAATTATTCGTGAAAAAAGGGTGGAAATTTTTTCTAACATAACAGGTCAATGTTGAAGTTCTTTTAGGATGTGTATTTTTTTACGACGAGACAGACATTGTGCCCGCCAAACCCAAACGAATTGGATATTGCGATGTGTACTGTCCGATCGATCGCTTTATTCGGCGTATAATCCAGGTCGCACTCTGGATCCGGGTTTTCGTAATTCATCGTCGGGTGAATTTTATCAAACTTCGTTGTCAGGATCGATGCAATGAGTTCCAGGCTCCCCGATGCTCCCAGCAAATGACCGATCATGGATTTGGTGGAACTGATGGGGATTTTTCTTGCGCGTTCTCCAAACACTTTTTTGATCGCGAGCGTTTCGATTTTATCATTGGGCAGCGTCGATGTGCCATGGGCATTGATATAATCAACGTCGTTGATGGTGATGCCGGCATCTATCAGCGCATTTCGCATGACGCGCTCAGCGCCGTTTGCATCCGGCGGTGGCGCTGTGATGTGATAAGCATCTCCTGTGTATGCAACGCCAATGATCTCTCCATAGATGGTTGCTCCCCGGTTGAGGGCATGTTCTTCCGACTCCAGGATTAAAATGCCAGCCCCTTCGCCGATGACAAATCCATCCCGCTCGGCGTCAAAAGGACGACTGGCTTTCTGCGGATTGTCATTTCGTGTGGACAGGGCTTTCAATGCATTGAAACCGCCAACGCCCATGGGCGTCACTGTGGCTTCAGAACCGCCGGTCACCATGACATCCGCCTCCCCGTACTGAATGGTGCGGAACGCACTTCCAATGGCGTGCGAGCTGGAAGCGCAGGCAGAGATGGTGGAATAATTTGGTCCTTTGAAACCATATCGAATGCTGATGTAACCGGGAGCGATATCCGGAATCATCATTGGAATGAAGAACGGGCTGATTTTTCTGGGACCGCGTTCAAAATAATTGGCATATTCCCGTTCAAAGGTATCCATTCCCCCAATTCCCGAGCCCAGGATGACACCAATGCGCTCAAGATTTTCTTTTTCTAAATTGAGTCCGGTATTCTGTACGGCCAATTGAGCTGCGACGACTGCATATTGGGTGAAGGTATCCATTCGACGCGCCTCTTTTTTATCGAGATACATCGAAACGTCGAAATTTTTAATTTCTGCAGCAAATGTCGTGTCGAAATTGCTGGCATCAAAGCTTTTAATATAATCCACACCGCTCTTCCCACTGATGAGAGCATTCCAATATTCATCAATTGTATGCCCCACTGGACTCATGATTCCCATTCCAGTTACCAGAACTCTTTTTTTCATACAAACGTTTCCTCGAAATTTGACCAGTGTAACGATAGATTTAAATCAGATAACTCCTCGTTTCCTTCGGCGGAATCGGTCGAGATTCTAAATGCTGGCTGCCTCGTGCGTAGCATCCGCTAAGAATTTCCGGGAAGTATTCGTTCTTCGAGCGGAACGGATGCTTGTCGATTCCCTGAATACCTCTGTCAAAAACAGGTTAAGTCCTGCCGATTGACAGGACTTAACTTTTTTGTTTATTTATCACTTGCTTTCGTTTTCAAGTATTCAATTGCCGAACCAACTGTGGTAATCTTTTCAGCGTCTTCATCAGGAATTTCAACTTTGAATTCATCCTCAAACGCCATGACCAATTCGACGGTGTCCAGCGAATCAGCGCCTAAATCTTCGATGAAATGAGCCTGTTCAGTGACCTCACTTGGATCAACACCTAATTGATCGACGATAATATCTTTTACTTTTTGTTCAATGGACATTAACTTTTCACCTCCTTACAATTTTTCTGTTGGAATTTTTTTAATATATAAAAAAAACCACGCCTTGAATTCTAATTAGAACAACTACATGACCATGCCGCCGTCGACATGAAGCACCTGGCCGGTGACGTAATCCGCATCCGGGGAAACCAGAAATCCGACAACATTGGCCACATCCTCTGCCTGACCCGGCCGCTTCAGAGGGATTACATTCATAAATGCCTCTTTCACAGCGTCGGGTAAATTCTTTGTCATTTCGGTTTCAATGTAGCCCGGAGCCACAGCATTGACGGTAATGCCGCGAGTCGCCAATTCTTTGGCTGCGCTTTTGGTGAGGCTGATGAGTCCGCCCTTCGAAGCCGAATAATTCGCCTGACTGGCATTGCCCATCACGCCGACCACTGAGGCGATATTGACAATTTTACCGCTGCGCTGCCGCATCATTATTTTTGCCGCCGCTCTGAGGCAGTTGAAGCTGCCCTTCAAATTCACGGAGATGACAGAATCCCACTCGTCATCTTTCATGCGAACGAGCAGGTTATCCCGGGTGATGCCGGCATTGTTCACCAGCACATCAATATGGCCGAAGACGGTCTTCGCTTCTTCGAATAGCTGCTCGACCTCCTCTGTATTGGTGACATTCACTCTCCGTCCGATGGCTTTTACACCGAGGCCTTCAATTTCCGACGTTGTTGCACTGATTGCATTTTCATCCACATCACAAATCACGATATCAAAATTCAGCTGCGCTAATTTTTGTGCGATCGCCTTTCCAATGCCTCTGGCAGAACCTGTAACAACTGCAACTTTTCTTTCCATTCATCCCTCATTGTTAGTTTCAAAACATTATCTCTTCGACTTTGCCAAATGTTTTGGAACGATAATTTCTGTCGATGCGTTTGAGCAAGCCGGATAATACATTGCCCGGCCCGACCTCGTAAAAGTCTGTGGCGCCATCGGCAATCATGTTCTGGATGGTTTCGACCCAGCGAACAGGGTATGTCAATTGTTTATAAAGAAGCTCCCGAATGTCCGCAGCCTCCAGCGTCGGTTTAGCGGTGACATTGGCATATACCGGAATCTTTGCACGATTTATTTGAACCTGATCCAGAGCCAATTGTAATTGTTCCTGAACGCTGCTCATCAGTGGCGAATGAAACGCCCCACCGACGACAAGCGAAACAACCTTTGCCGCGCCTCTCTCCCGGGCCAATTGCGACGCTTTTTCAATACCTTCCAGGGAACCGGAAATAGCGATTTGTTGAGGGGAGTTAAAGTTTGCAGGTTGAACAATGCCGGCGGATGCCGCAATCGTACAAATGTCTTCCACAACCTCACGATCCAGTCCAATGATGGCGGCCATGGTCCCCGGTTGTTTTTCTCCGGCGTGCTGCATCAGCTCGCCCCGCTTTTTTACTACCATCAGGGCATCCTGAAACGTCATGGCGCCGGCAACCACCAACGCCGAATATTCACCCAAACTGTGACCGGCGGCCATGTCCGGCTGTATGTTTTTGTCGGCTAATAACGTGGCAACAATGACGCTGTGAGTGAAAATAGCTGGCTGCGTAATATCAGTCTGTTTTAATTTATCTTCAGGACCTTCGAAACAAATGGTCGTTATGTCAAATCCTAATAAGTCATTTGCCTGCTCAAAAATCTCTCGCGCTACCGGAAACTGATCGTATAAATCCTTGCCCATTCCTACATATTGCGAAGCCTGTCCAGGAAATAAAAACGCATGCTTGGACATATTTTTTCCTTCCCTCTCGGAGTACTATTATTTTTTCTGGTCCATCCATCTGGCCCGAATCTGTTCAATCGCCTTCTGGTAAAGTTTGCTCTTGGCGTTCAGCAGGGCAGCTTTTCGATAGTATATCTCTGCGGATTCGTAATCGCCCTGAGCCTCACTGGCCAGACCGAGATTATAATACACGCGGGAATTAGCCGGGTACATTGTTTTTGCCTGGTCCCAGATTTCCGTGGCCTTGCCCCAATCACCCTTTCTGGCGAACACTGCGCCGCTATCAATCAACGTCGGACCGCTTTCCACAACCCGCTTCACATCAACGGATCTCGGCGAAATTTCACGGATGAAATGGCGGTTAATTTGCATCAGAATTTGCCGCCTCACAGCCTCGTCAGTGGGCAATGTCTGCCCTTCCTCCCGAACCATTTTGCCACTGGTGTAATTTTCAGCCAATTCCTGAGAGTAAATCACCGCCCCCTGTTTCAGGTCGATCAACCGGAAATCCGCGCTGACTTTTGCATTTCGAATCTGATATTCCTGGTCGACCGGCTGAAGTTTGAACTTTTTCTTTTTTACTGTTTTCCCGTCGGCTGAGACTTCTTCTACGATCTCGCCGTTTGCATCCCGCTCATATTCCCCGGTCCAGACCATTTTTTCGATGCGGTCTGCTCCTTTTTCCACGGGAAAGAGTTCCAGTGATTTCAAATTGGCAAAAACCAACCCATCGACGTTCAACACTTTTCCAATTTTTGAAGACGAATCCGCCTGAGAAAGCGTTTCAAATGTCTGTTTGTACTGCGATAAAACCGAGCTAAATTTAGTCTGATCAAACACCAGAAAATAATGCGTGTTTTTGAGCGCCAGTTCAAGGTCGCTGCACATCAACGCTGCATCTTCACCCGACTGACACGGCGCCACCACCATTTTTCGGATGCCCAGCATATTCGGCTTTACTGGCTGATAAAATTTCAAGTTATATCCGGATGAACATGCGAAAAAATACGTGGCCATTAAAATAATGAACGCCACTGAACGATATCTTTTCTGCATACGAGACCACCCTTCATCGTTGATATTGTCTGTCAGCTTGAAGTGCCTCCCAACAGCGTATACCGCATGTTTTTTCCCCCCAATGAAACCCTTCGAAACGAATGGCGCGAAAAGCCCTGACATTAATACTTGAATAAAACGCCGCCCGTGGTGAATCCACCGCCAAAACTGACCAGCATGCAATAGTCGCCCGGTTTGAGCTTGCCCTGTTCCACAGCCTCGGTCAACGCGATAGGAATTGACGCAGCGGAAGTATTTCCATATTTATGCACATTGACAAATACTTTTTCCATGGGCAATTTGATGCGTCTGGCTGTCGCTTCGATAATTCGGTTATTGGCCTGATGCGGAATGAGCAATCCGATCTGATCCGACGTGACGTTTGAATCTTCCAATAATTTCACAGCGGCATCGCCCATCGCTTTCACGGCAGCTTTAAAAACTTCCTGGCCCTGCATTTTAATGAAATGAAGTTTCTGATCGACGCTCTCGTGGGTCGCCGGATTTCGGCTGCCGCCGCCGGGCATGTAAAGCAAATCCGTCAATCGACCATCGCTCGATATGTATGTATTGAAAATGCCCCGTGTGCCATCGGAAGGCTGCACAACAGCGGCGCCAGCTCCATCGCCGAACAGAACGCATGTGGCGCGATCTGTCCAATCGGTAATCTTGCTCAGCATTTCGCCGCCAACGACAAGGATATTTTTATAGGTCTGATTCGTGATGAGATTATTGGCCATGGTGAGCCCGTACAAAAATCCCGAGCAGGCCGCGCTAATATCAAAGGCAGCCGCATTTACAGCGCCCAAATTTTTCTGAACGTAACAAGCAGTGGATGGGAATGGCGTATCACCGGTCACTGTCGCAACAATGATAATATCAATATCTTTGGCGTCCACACCGGCCTGTGCCATCGCCTTTTTTGCTGCTTCGGTGCACAACTCCGACGTCGCCATCGATGCATCGCCAATATGTCGCTCTTCCATTCCAGTACGGGTTCGGATCCATTCTTCCGTTGTATCGACTATTTTTTCCAGATCCGCATTTGTCAGGATCCGTTCCGGGACTGAATATCCCAATCCCGAAATCATCGCCTTATAATTATGTTCCAATGTTTTCTGTTTCTCCTGTTTCTATTTCTCAATTCAAGCTGAAATATCACTCGATGTTCCAACGCAGTTATAAAATCGCAGCCGATTTAATATTCAATTCATCCTCGATCTTATCGTTCACCTTTTCTTTGATAATCTTCTCGGCCTCCAGAATCGCATTGAGAATCGCTTTTGGAGACGAGCTGCCGTGTCCAATGATGACCACGCCTTTGACGCCGAGTAAGGGAACGCCGCCGTATTCTGCATAATCGAATGTCTTTTTCAGTCGTCGAAATGCAGGTTTCAGGAGATATGCCCCAACAAGATATTGTAACCTCTTGCCGATACGTTTTCTCAGGTTCGTTGAATAGACAGAATTGAAAGACTCTGCAAATTTAAGAATAATATTCCCAACAAATCCATCGCACACAACCACATCGCTTATATCCTGCAAAATCGAGCCGCCCTCAATATTGCCAACAAAATTCAAATCGCTCTTCTGGAATAACTCATACGTCGCCTGGACCTGTTCATTCCCCTTGCTCGTTTCTGTGCCGATATTCAATAACGCGACGCGGGGATTTTCGATGCTGAACATCCGGTTCATGAAAATGCTGCCCATGACACCAAATTGATAGAGCTGCCTTGGCTTGCAATCCACATTGGTTCCGGCGTCAATCAAAAACGTCGCGCCACGACCATTGGGAAGGATGGAACCGATCGCAGGCCGCAGCACACTCTGTATTTTTCCCAATTTAATGAGCGCCGAAGCCAACACAGCGCCGGTATTTCCAGCGCTCACCACTGCATCAACAACGCCCTCTTTGTGCAATTGCATGGCGACAGCGATGGAAGAATCTTTCTTCCGTTTCAGGGCAATGGCTGGAATATCCTCCATTTCCACCTGCTGCGACGCATGGACAATGGAAATAGGTAATTCATTGGTTCGAAAATGCTTCTCCAGTTCCTGCTGAATTTTTTCAGCATCACCAACAAGGACTATTTCAAAACGGTCTTTTGCTAAACGGGCAGCGCCGATTGCTCCGGACACAATTGCTTTGGGGGCGAAATCACCTCCCATTGCATCAACTGCAATTTTCATTCTGACTTCCGGCTTATGGAGCTATTACTTGACAATTAGTGTTCCCGAGGCGTAAAAATCATTCTCCCATTATAGAAGCCACAATTCGGGCAAGCGCGGTGCGGTAGTTTTGGTTGATTACAATTCGAACATGCAACTACGGTCGGAGCGGATAGTTTCCAATGAGTTCTTCTCTTGTCGCGTCGTGTCTTCGAATGTCTACGTTTTGGCAGTGCCATAATTTCCTCTCATTCTGTGCTTGGTTTGTCCAAATCCATCGTGTTCTATTTCTAAAAACCAAATTCGCTCATATCGGAGAAATCCAGAATATACACATCGCAACCCGATATGAGCGGATAGTCTATTGTACTTAATTTTTTTACTTCAGATTCTTCAGCTTTTCCCAACGGGGGTCTTATTTTTCAGTGGCGCAATTGCACTGTTCCTGGTTCAAATTGACGCCACACGTCGGACACAGACCTTTGCAGGTTTCAGAACACACATGTTTCATGGGCAGCGCCAGAAGCATACTATCCCGAACATCCTGCGATATATCGATTTCATGAGCATTCTCTTCAAGAAACCGATAGACATCATCCTCGAATTTATTTCGCGTCTCCCTGGAATAGACTAACTGAAACTCGCTATTCAATTTTCGTTGAAAATCAGCCAGACATCGATCGCATTCGTAGTGTGCCAGGGTGGTCGATTCGGCCTTAATAAAAAATTTATCACTTAACACATGGACTTCAACATGAACATCGATCTTCTCTGGGAACATGTGTTGCTTTTCTTCTTCCTCATCAAAACCTAATGCCGCTGCATCTGCCACAAAATCGAGGCTGTTGAGCCCTTCGTGTAAATTTGTCAGTTTTATTTTCATTGAACCGGAACAGCCTTAAGTTTAAAATGGCTCGAATTTAATAATATTTTTGTACATTGTCAAGCTAAAAATTCTGAATGCCATTCATATTTTTCAACCTATTGCAATTTTGAATATTAGATCGGTGAGTGGTGAAAAGGATGCACTTAAAATTCGGGGATGTGAAGATAGATACAGAAAATGGCTGAATGGAATACTATGACGTGTCTGGTTGAATATCGTAATCGCGCCATGGAAACCGCGAGACCGGTCAGTTACCCGGATTCACTCGCGGTTGGTCATTAGAAATAGCCTCTGTAATTCGCTTCTGTCCGCGTGAATAGTGCGGCGTTTCTCCAATCTGATGAGTACACTATTAAAATTGGCTCAATCCGGCGCGGTTAACTTATTCGACGCCGAACAATTGGCCTATTTTTCCGGCGACTGCCGCTGCTTCCGCCAATACATCCCGGAGACGCGCCGGATATACCGCCTGACCAATTTTAAAGATCGCTGGTTGATTCCATTGGGACAGCATCGATAGCGGAGTCGAATTCAGGAGCAGCCCATCCGGATTCAATGGCTGGTTGAATATCGAAGCAAGCTGGACAACGTCCGGTCTCGGCTCCATACCGACGCTCAACACCAACGCATCGGCCGCAAGCTCGACTGGCTTGCCGGACTTCCTGTCGAGAACCCGAATGTAATGATTTTCGCCGGTGGATGCAATTTCAGGGTACGCGTCCATTCGAATGAATGCAACGCCATTTTCCAGCGCTTCCGCGTATTTATCCTCGGCGAAATCGTGAAGGCGAATATCCCGGTGCAGAATCGTCACGCGGGCGTCGGCATGTTTTTCTCGAATTTTCAATGCATTCAAAATCGCCTGCTCGCAGCACACCTGGCTGCAGTAGCTTCGCTTCTCGTCGCGACTGCCCACGCATTGAATCATCACAATATTTTTCGCCGACAGGGTGTTTTCAGACAACATCCGGCTGAGTTGCCGTTGCGTGAACACATTGCCTCTGCCCTGAGTGAAATGCTCCAAAGGTTCTGCCGGCTTTGCCCCGGGCGCGAGAACCACGACGCCGGCTTTTATCGTTTTTTCTTCCCCATCCTGCCCGATGGTAATGACATAATTTCCAGGCTCCCCGGCGCACGCCCGCACTGAGCTCCGCCCATATTTTCCGATGCGAGTCTGCGCGGCCAGTCGCTCCCGCAACCGTTCCCCAAGTTTGTCCAATTCACCCACATGCCAGAACGCGGCCGAGTCGTCCGGAAGGACATTGTCATCCGGATAGACAAGATGCACCGGATAACCCAGTTCCGCAATGTCAAGTGCGGCCTGCACCGCCTCGACTGAGCCGCCAATGACGCACGCTTCTTTGACCGATGGCTTCAGCGATGCAGCGCGAATCGGTTGTTCCATCGGCGCGGACGCCACATCGAGAATGGCTTGCTTTACTTCCTCAGCATCGGGCTGGCGTTCTCCTGCAGCATTCCCGTAAATGGATACGTGGGCGCCGGACATGCCGGCAGACATCGCTACTTTTTCGAAAAATGGCCGGTGCGTTTCATCAAAGCAGGGCGCGATGACAGCGCGTCCCAGTTTTTCTCGCCCGATCGTCTCGCGGATCATCTTTTTGCCGGTGGAATTACAGCAGTACTCCAGATCCGTCACATAAAATCCGGCGGGATTATTTTTAAGGGACCGAATGATATCATCCACGTCCAGGTTGAATTGCGTGGTCAACCCATAACGACAGAGGAAAATCCCCACGGAATTGCCGTTCTCTTTCTCTGCAAAAACATCGCCGTCCGTTTGCGCTGGCTGCAACAGTTTATCCCGCTGTTTCAATGACAACAGCACCCGGGTCGCCACGGCGCTGGCCTGATTCAAACTTGTTTGAATATCGCTTGGAGATGTCAGCGTGCCGGCGAACCAGATACCGTCCCCGGAGGTGGCTGCTGGTGATGTTTCATCCCCCGGGAAAAATCCGTATTTATTGAGCTTAATGCCAAATTGCCGACTCATTCGCTGAATACCTGTCGACGCCTTCAATCCGGTGGACAGGACAACCAGATCGAATTGCGACAATTCTTCGGCGCCGTTCCGCATGGATTTAATGACGAGATTATTCCCTTCGGATGTCTGCTCCACCTGCGCCACAGCCGCCTGCACAAATGCGATGGCTTTTTCCTGCTTGGCTTTGAGAAAATAATGTTCACCGTCGTTGGCAAATGGCCGGAAGTCGCTATAAAAAATGGTGACTTCGGCTCCTTCAATCCGGTCGACCACTGCCATGGACTGTTTCAGCGCGGTGACGCAGCAGATATTGGAGCAATAATTTTGTCCCAAATTTTCGTCCCGGGATCCGACGCATTGGATGAAGGCGATTCGCTGCGGAATGTCCCCGTCGGATGGGCGCATGACGATTCCACCGTAAGGTCCATTGGCGCTGAGGATTCGCTCCATTTCCACGCTGGTGATGACGTTCGGGAAATACGAATAGCCGAACTCCGGCTTGCGTCGCGCATCGAAATTTTCAGCGCCGGTGGCAACCACTATCGAATCGACCTCCAGAGTGCGCGACTCTGATTTCTGGTCGTAGACAATCGCCTGCTGGTCGCATTCGGCCAGGCATAACCCGCAACCAATGCAACGCCGGCAGCTCAAACAGCGGCTCGTTTCCTTCAATGCAATCTCTTCGGGGAATCCCAGTTCCACTTCTTTGAAATTGAGTTTCCTGTCTTCCAGTGACAGATGCGGCATTTTCTGACGAGGAGTTGGTATGTCTTGAAAATCGGTAATGAATTTATCTTTTTTCATGGACGATCCCGGTTTTATGATCCTGATTTAGCTTCAAATTTTTTCACCCCTGACAAACCTGGCCATGGAGGCAGCCGCCTGATGGCCGGCTGCAATGGCCTGAATGACTGTCGCCGGCCCCGTGACGGAATCGCCGCCGGCGAATATTTCCGGACGATTGGTCTGCATGGTTCGCGAGTTAATGTCGAACGAGTTCCATTTATTGATGGACAATCCATGCCCTTCGTGCAGGAAATCCAGGTTGGGTTGCTGACTGATGGACGGCACAATGATATCTGTTTCAATAGTGAACTCCGAGCCTTCCAGCGGGACGGGCCGCCGGCGCCCGCTGGCGTCCAGCTTGCCCAACGTCATGCGGATGCACTTCATGGCCACGACTTTGCCATTTTCGCCGATAATTTCCACCGGGGCAGCGAGCAATGAGATCTTCACGCCCTCTTTTTGAGCTTCCTCAATTTCCCAGGGATTGGCCGGCATTTCGGCGATGGTGCGCCGGTACACAATGTGCACCTCTTCCGAGCCCAATCGCAGGGCAGTCCGGGCTGCGTCGATGGCGGAATTGCCTCCGCCGATCACCACCACTTTTCGGCCAGGCTTGGTTGTGTCGCCCAGATTCACGCGCCGCAGGAAGACGATGCAGTCGAGAAAACCTTGGAAATCATCTTCTCCCGGAACGCCCAGCTTCAATCCCTGATGAGCGCCAATTCCCATGAACACGGCTTTGTAGCCCTCTTTGAGCAGGTGGTCAACGGTGTATTCTTTATTGATGGGCGTGTTCAATTTCAGTTCAACGCCCATATCGCAGATATAATCGACCTCTGTTTGAATGATGTCCCGCGGCAGACGATACTCCGGAATTGCCAGCCACAACATGCCGCCCGGCACCGGCGCTTCTTCGAAAATAGTCGAAGCGATTCCCTGCAGCGCCAGATCGTGGGCCACAGTCAATCCAGCCGGCCCTGAACCCACGACAGCCACCTTGCCCAGCTTTTTGTTGATGGCCGGCGTCGACGGTTTGGGAAGTTTGCCCTGCTTTCGGAGCTGCAATTCATAATCAGAGACGAAACGTTTCAGCGCATCAATGGCCACCGGCTCATCCTGGCGACCGCGATTGCACGCGCCTTCGCAGGGATGGTTGCAGACACGGCCACAGATTGCCGGCAAGGGATTCTTCTCGCGTATCACGGCCAGCGCGTCCAGGTAACGGCCATCGGCAATCAGACCAATATATTTTCGAATATCGATATGCACAGGACAGGTTTCCTGGCAGATGGGCGTTTCCTTTTCAATATTATAGATGAAAGAATTAAAACTTTTGCTGTTAATGTCGATTGCGGTTCGCAGGGACAATCCCTCTTCGAACGCGTTGAGCGGTTTAATCGGACACACCTGCACGCACGCGCCGCAATCGATGCAGCGCTCATCCACGCGGGTGGGATTTTTCCGAAAACTCACTTCGAATGACCCGTCGCGCTTGGTCACTTTCAACAAATCAGCATGCGTGATCACCTCAATATTGGGATGCTGTTCAATCGCGTCAAAGCCGGGCGCCATCTGACAAATGGCCGGGATGCCGTTTTCATAGGTGCGGTCCAGTTGCGACATGGCCCCGCCAATAGTGGGCCGCGTTTCCAGCAGATAGACTTTAGCGCCGGAATTAGCCAGTTCCAGTGCGGTTTGCATGCCAGTGACGCCTGCGCCACAGACCAAAACAGTGCCCGTTCGTTTCGTGTTATCTTCACCCATAGAAATTCCTGATTTCCCTTTTTTACAGTTGAATTCGGGGTCGATTATTTAATGGCTGAATTCATTCCTGCACTTCGAATGATTTCGGGGCAAAACTGGTGCTAATGCTATTTCAACAAGACGCATGCCCGGGACAGGTTTTTATCCCCGGCCTGAATGTGATAGTAATACACGCCGGAGGGCAAGTGCGCTGCATTCCATTCCAGCGAATAGTCGCCCGGCACCTGTTGCTCCTGCACCAGCAAACCAACTTCCTGGCCGGCAATATTGAATATTTTCAATCTGACATCTGCCGGTTGATCCAGCCGATAGCGGATGGTCGTGCTCGGATTGAATGGATTGGGATAATTCTGCAGCAGCGAAAACTCCGCAGGGAGGGTCGGCTGCGGTTGCTCATCGACGGCGGTCAGGTAAGTCGACATGATGTTCACACTTTTTGCCACGGAATAATTGGGATTCAATTCATTGTGCTTGCCCGTCATCGTCATCAAAATCCCTTTTTCATTGGTCACCCAGAAATAATTGATATTCACTTCAATGGGAATAGCGCCCAGCATGGTATAGGCGATCTGGCTATGATCCTGCCGGATTCGCAGACAGGAGAATTCGCCGAACGCTGTTTTAATTGTCCCCCAGGCGTCAATCGTGTTGTAGCTGGAATCGATGATGGTCACATCCAACACGCCCAGCGATGAATCCACTTCCAGCACCGACGCCCACTGCATATCGCCGTAGGTCGCCGGCAGGTTGAGCTTCGGAGTCGCGCGTTTGGCGACCAAAAGCAGGGTCGTCTCGTCGCCCACTTTTTTACCCTGCCCCAGTTCGGTCAGCGCGGTCTCCGTCTTCTGGGCATAATTATAGGTGATCGTGTCGTTGCCGGTTTCCGTCACTTTGTAGACGAGATTTGACGAGGGAAACCGATGGATGAACGGCGTGGTTTCCGGAGGGACCGGCCGCCACATCGTTATGCCCGAGACATTCAGATTGCTGAAGTCCCAGTATTGATTTGCACCGGCCAGGCCGGGACTTACCGCGACATCCTTTGCATACTTCATTTCAAAATAAATATCCGGGGAGCTCGGTGCATCGCTGGCAGTGACGGTGATTTGAGCGTTCGCCGGATGCCCGGCTGTGATCAGCATAAGAATTCCCCAGATGAGAATGCGAATTATTGTTTTGTGCATGGTACCTTCCTCCTCAAAAGATGACAACCTCAAGGGAGCTACCTCCCCTCCATTTGTAAAAATGCTTCACTTTTCATTTCTATCAACAGAACGGCCAGGCTGACGTTGGGACAAGACCGATTGCGTCGCGCCACACCTGTGATTCAAAAGCAGACTCCTGCCCCAACGACGAATTCTATCGAAGCGGAAGCAGTCGCCATTCTGAACAGGCGGAATCAACAGGCCAGCCACAGCGGCGATTTCTCCTCCACAGCGACAATTTTGATAATGCCCATCCGGCGCATATCCACCAATTGGCGCAATACCCGTTTTGGCGGCAGGCGCAATTGCTCCGCCAGATTCCGCGCGCTGAGCGGTTTGTCTTTGGCCCGAATGAGTATCTCCTGAATCGCCAATTCGTCCATGACCACCTCTTCAAACAGGCGATGAATCTCGTGTTCGGTAAATTTTTCGCCGTAGAGATTTCCCTTTTCGAGAAATTCCTGTCGCTTGCCGACCACCCAGCGAAGTTTTTTGCCCTCCACCGCTTGTCGGGCCGCTGAGAATTTGATGTTCATTTCATCGCGGGACATGTTCTCACTGGAACCCATGGGACCGAGCGCACGAATCTGGTTCTGGAACTCGGTGACGAACGAGACAAACTTGCCGCCTTCGGCGCTGGACATCATTTTGAAAGAAAGACGCTCCGGATGAATGCCGGCGTGGTGCAAAATTTTCTGCGTCATCAGAATTTTACTTTTGGCATGGAAATTCCCTGAGGAATAATGACATTCCCCGGGGAGACACGCCCCGACAAACACACCGTCCGCGCCGCTGATAAAGCCCTCGATGATCAGGACCGGGTCGACTCGCCCGGAGCACATCACGCGGATGATTCGAATGTCAGGACTATACTGAAGCCTCGCAACCCCGGCGAGGTCTGCTGCGCCGTACGCTCACCAGTTGCAGCAAAATGCGAGGATATTGGGATGGAAATTTTCCGACATTTTTGTTCCTTCTTAAGTTGATTAATTGATGAGACCTGTCTATTCCGCGGATGCGGGTATTTATCTTTTCTAATTTTATTTAACGCGAAGCCGAAGAGATCACAAAAACCATTTACTTTTTTCTTAGCGTCTCTGCGCGATTCATTTTTTAACCTACTCTCGAAACGCAGTCTCGATCTGCGCCAATAATTGTTCGTCCGTGAAATGGTTCATGCGGATGGCGTGGGTGTAACACGTTGCCCCGCAGGTGCCGCAGCCTTTACAGGCGACAGCCACGATATTAGCTTTTATGCCTTTGGCTGTCTGTATCATCTCGATGGCGCCGTAGGGACAGACTGAGGCGCAGAGTCCGCAGCCGCGGCAAATATCCTCATCCACCAGCATGGACACAATGGGCTCCACCTCCACCTCTCTCCGCGTCAAATGGATGGACGCGCGCGCCGCAGCGCCCAGCGCCTGAAAAATTGACTCCGCCGTCGACGCCGGCCAATGGGCGGTTCCGCAGACGTAAATGCCGTCCGTGGCAAAATCCAGCGGCCTCAATTTGATATGGGCCTCGAGGAAAAATTTATATTCATCCAACGGCACCTTGAGCATTTTGGAAATATCCTCTACCCCATCGCTGGGGATGAACGGCGTTGCCAGCGCGATCAAATCCGCTGGCACTTCCATTTCGCGGCCCAGCACATCATTGAATACCGTCACGGTCAGTCCGTCGATTTTCGGCGGCTGATGCTCGGAAAATTTAATGAATCGCACGCCCAGCGCCTTTGCCCGGCGAAGCAGATCCTCATTCTCGACGCCGTAACACATGAGATCCCGATACAGGATGAACACGCGACGCGACGGCCTCTGCTGTTTCAGCAGAATGGCATTCTTAATCGAGGTCATGCAGCAAATTCTGGAGCAGTACACCCGATCGCGGTTCCGCGACCCGACGCACTGAATCATCACCACGGTGTCGGCCTTGATTTTCCCGGATTTCAGCTTCGACTCCAGTTCCAACTGGCTGATGATTGTGCTGCCGTTGTAATTGTACAATCCATCCGGCGTGAGCACCTGAGCCCCGGTCGCCAGAATGATGATGCCAACTTTTTTCTTCTGTTCACCACCGCCGGAATCGCGAATGGTCGCCATGTAATTTCCAACGTAGCCGGCAATATCAGAGACCGTGTGGCGGGTGAGTACCGAGATGTTTTTATTGCCGCGAACAGCGTTCATTTTTTCCTGAATCATTGTCTCCGCGTCGATTTCGCCCGGGAGGATTTTATTGAGCCGTCTGATCATTCCGCCCAATTCCGGCGCGCGTTCCACCAACGTCACGTGAAAGCCGCGGTCCGCCAATGATTTCGCCGCGGTCATTCCGGCGATGCCTCCGCCGATGACCAGAGCCGATGGCTCCACATTGGCGACAATACTCACCTGGGGTTCAAGCAGCGCAGCGCGCGCCACGCCCATGCGAATCAGATCTTTGGCTTTGGTCGTTGCCAGGTCCCGCTCGTTCTTGTGCGCCCAGGAACAGTGCTCGCGAATGTTGACAAACTCGAACTGGAACGGATTCATCCCGGCCTCCTGGCACGCAGCGCGGAATGTGGGCTCGTGCGTCCGCGGTGTGCAGGCTGCCACTACCACGCGGTTCAGCTTGTTTTCGATGATCGCTTTCTTGATGTCGCTCACGCCGGCTTCGGAACAGGAGAACAGATTTTCACGGGTGAAAACCACGTGAGGCAGCGATTTCGAATACTCCGCGATGTCTGTACAGTTCAAGAAGCCAGCGATGTTACTGCCGCAGTTACAAACGAAAACTCCGATACGAATTTCTTGCATGAGGACTCCCTCAAATTATCACCCTTTGGGATTTGTCTTATTGAGAATCTCTAATCATAAAATTAGCGACGAACTCCGCCATTCAAGCTGAGCACGTGAATGCCTTCCACCCTGTTCACGCCCTTTAATATTTTTCGGAACGCACTTTTTTATGGTAAGCCGCTGCGCTACGGAATCGCGTCTGTTCAATCATGCCTGGGACCTGGCCTGTTCCAGAAACACCACCTCCGCAGCGCGATTGGCGGCTGCGCTGGCCTGGGCCACCGATTCAGGAATATCAGCCGGGCCCAGGCAAAATCCGCAGCCGAAAATGCCGGGCACATTGGTGTCGTTGGGAAATGGCAGATGCGTATCCACAAATCCGTGCTCGTTCAATTTCACGCCCATTTTTGCGGCCAGAATATCCGAGCCAACAGCCGGCTTGGCCGCAGTGGACAGCACCACCATGTCCACTTGTAGCTGATTCACCTCGCGTGTTTCCGTGTCTTCGTACCACAGAATCGGATTGTCATTCTCGCCGACGGTAATTTCTGCCACTCGCCCGCGAATGTAGTTGATCCCATATTCCTCTTTCCCGCGGATTTCGTACTTCTGAAACCATTTCCCAACATTTCGGAAGTCCGTGTGGAAAATATAGGAATCCGAATCCGGGTCATGCTCGCGACCCAGCATGGCATCTTTAATGGCGTACATGCAGCAGACGCTCGAGCAATAATTGCAATTGTTGAAATCCCGCGAACCCACGCACTGAACATAGGCGACCTTGTGCGCCAACTGGCCATCCGACGGCCGGTTCAAATGGCCGCCGGTGGGGCCGGTGGCATTGATGAGCCGTTCGTATTCCAGGCCGGTGATGACATTTTTCAACCGGCGATAGCCGTAGTGGGTCAAATGCGTCGGATCGAATACATCCAGGCCTGTGGCCATGACAATCGCTCCCACGTCCAGATTCAGCAACTGATCTTTCTGCTCGTAATCGATAGCGCCCTTGACGCAGGCCTTCTGGCAGACGCCGCACTTGCCTTTTTGGAGATAGAGACAATGCTCCGCGTCGATGGTCATTACCGCCGGTATACCCTGGGAAAAATAAAGATAGACCGCCCGGCGCATGCGCAATCCCATATCGAACGCATCGGGGATCTTTCGCGTCGGACACTTGGCCACGCAATCCCCGCATGCATTGCAGATATCTTCTTTAACGTAGCGCGCTTTTTTCTTCACTGTGACATCGAAATTTCCGATGGTACCCTGAATGTCCAGCACTTCGCTGTAGGCCAGGATGTTCACATTTGGATGCCGACCGACATCCAGCATTTTCGGCGCCAGAATTCATATAGAACAGTCGTTTGTGGGAAATGTCTTATCGAGCTGCGCCATGATGCCGCCAATGCTCGGTTTCTTTTCCACCAAATGGACTTTGATGCCCATGTCTCCCAAATCCAGGGCAGCCTGAATGCCGGCGATGCCGCCGCCAATGACCAGAACGTCTTTCAAATTTTTTCTCCTAATAATTTCCCAAGCGTAACAACGGTTATTGCCTGGCTAACTTGCCGAAGGTTACACAGAACGTTCAGTTTTTAAATAAGTAATGCGATGTTCTTAAAATTCGATTTCAAACAACGCCCTTCAGCTCAAGTTGATCCAGAGGTTAGTTTGCAATTTTCAATTTTCAATTCTACTTTTAATTTATCTCCAATTAAAATAACTGCAACTTTGCAAATTCGAGAAATTTATTCAACTGTTTGGGTTCACAAAGAACACCGATTAAATCTTTCTCTGAAAATTGAAAATCAGGTGCAGGATTCGGATATAGCGTATCATCACGCAATACTGCTACAATAGAAACGCCTGTCTGGCTTCTGATTTGTAATTCTTTTATTGATCGCCCAACTAAAGGACTATTTTTTATGATATTCATCCAGTTTAAATCTAATAAATGGGATGCACTTTTAAGTTTGGCAAGTGGACGATCTGGTATTTCATCTTCATAAAGTGGAGTATACATTTCCCGACGGATTGAATCTGTAAATTTAAATATATCATTATTTGAAACATCAAAGTGAAGCAATGCCTGACGAGTAAATTCGAGACTTGCTTCAAATTCCGGTTGAACAACTTCATAGACGTCACGCTCATACAAATCTTTAATGTGCTCTATATTTATAGCTCTGGCAACAATTCTTAATGATGGATTGATTTTATGGATATTTTCGGTGATCACTCTTGAAATGATAATCGATGGTATCGTAATAAGAAGTAATTTTGCATGCTTGACCTTTGCAGCTTCAAGCACTTCATCACGACTCGCATCACCATAAACTACTGAAAAACCAATGTTTTTCAATTGTTCAAAATTTCTCGAGTCCAATTCAATAATAATAAATGATAATTTCAGTTGATGTAAAACCTTGGCGATATTGCAGCCGATACGACCACCACCTGCAATGATAATATGATCCTTCAGTCCGGATTTTGGCAGATTTGTCATCTGGTAAGGCTCATGATTGAATTTCTTTTTATATATTGAATACAGCGGTGTAGTTAAGCTTGACATAAATGGCGTTATTAGCATAGTGACAATTGTTGTCGACAGAAGCAAAGAATAAAGTTCAGCGTCGATGGAATTTGTATTTAATCCCAATCGTGCCAGCACAAAAGAAAACTCGCCAATCTGGAATAATCCCAAACCCACTGCAAGTGGTATTACATTTCGATAACCAAAAAATCTGCTTAACCCACCAAATATAATACCTTTTCCGAGCAACACGAGCAGAACTAAAATTAAAATCATTTTCCAATGGAAGAGCATAAAACCAGGCTCTAATAACATCCCAACGGATGCAAAAAAAAGCAGACTGAAAATATCGCGAAGCGGGATAATATCGCTTAAAGCCTGATAGCCATAATCTGACTCACTGATAACCATCCCAGCAATAAACGCGCCGAATGCGAATGAAAGACCAAAAAGATATGTGCCATAACCAATTCCTAATCCCATTGTTACGATTGAGAGTAAAAAAAATTCACGGGAATTCCAACTGGCAATCTTTTTTAATAAATAAGGAATTAATTTTGTACCAAGCAAAATCATCACTAATAGAAAAATGATAGCCTTGATTACTGCTATTCCTAATAATGGCAAACCAACCGTAGGATTATTCAACTGGGGCAAGATAATTATCATTGGCACAATCGCTAAATCCTGAATAATTAACATGCCAATCATTACTCGACTGGAAAGAGTCCCCATCCAGCCCTGACTCATTAAGGTTTTAAGTGTAACCATTGTGCTGGATATCGAGATCATTGCCCCAAGCCAAAGCGATTGGTTCCAACTCCAGCCCCAAAAATGACCGATGGCATAACCATAGACGATTGTTAATATTATTTGAATTGGTGTGCCAATCAAGGCGATTTTACGAACAGGCTTCAGTTCATTAAACGAGAATTCAAGACCAATTGCAAAGAGAAGAAGTGCGACACCGATCTCCGCTAATGTCTCAATCTCATGAATATTAGAAACTGTTACGCCACCTGTATTGGGACCAATTAAAATTCCAGCAAGGATATAGCCTAAGATCAGAGGTTGCTTAAATAATCTAGCAACTAATCCACCAATCAATGCAGCAACAACAATGATGACGATGTCAGAGGCGATCCCCATGGACATTTTCCATATTCAAAATTATATACTATCGAGTAAAATAGTCCACTTAGTATACCATTTCATAAATTTTTGGTGGGTTCATCCATCATGCCCGTCCAGCATTTGGAGGATATCGGGCATCCACTGGATTCCCGCCAAAAAAAATGCGGGAATGACGATCAATGAAAACTCATTTTCATCATTGAAACCCTACATCGATTTGTGAAACGCTGTACTTAGGCCTGTAAATTTTCAGCCACCAGCGTAGCCAGGTCCTTGATTTCTATATTGACATCAAATCCATTATCATGTTTCGTGCAGCTCAAATGAATTTTGCATTTGGGGCAGGCCGTGACCAGGGTTGTCGCACCGGTGGCCTGCGCCTCTTTCAATTTTTCCACCTGTATTCTTTTATTAATCCGGGTGCAGTTGATCCACGTGCTGGAACCGCAGCACAGGGCATTTTCACGGTTTCTCGACATCTCCACCAATTCCAATTTGGGGATGGCCAGCAGCGCGTTTCTCGGCGCGTCGAATTCGCTTTCGAATCGACCCAGCCGGCAAGGGTCGTGATAGGTGACCTTGTGGCCATTCTCCCTGAGTTTCAATTCGCCGGAGGCGATTTTCTCGGCGATGAACTGCGAGATATGGAGCACCTCGAAATTCAGTTCGCTGAAAAATCTGGGATAGAGGGTTTTGAACGTGCTGAAACCTTCAGCGCACGTGAAAATAACCCGTTTCGCCCCGGCCTTTTTAACCATGTCGATGTTCTTCTGCGCCAGGATTTTGAATTTTTCAATTTCTCCGGTCCAGTAGGCGTCATGGCCGCAACAGCGCTCGTCGGAGCGGATGACCGGCGCGACGCCCACCGCGTTCAGAATTTTAATGGCCGAGACGACCGGCGTCAGGCTGCCGGCATTTATATCCCTGAAAATCACCTCGTAGTAAGGCGTGCATCCGACAAAAAGCAGCGTTTCGCCGCTCTCTTGAGTTTTCATTTCAGAAGGAATCCAACTCAGATCCTTTGTCACGAAATCCTGTTTCTGCAGCGATGCGATGGCCTGAATCGTGCCGGCGTGGGTGCAAATTCCGCGATTGTCGACGTCGATGGCCAGACTTCGGGTGCGCCGCATGAACTCGTTGTAATCGACTCGCGAGGGGCACCGCGCGCTGCACGCGCCGCAGGTGAGGCAGGTCCACAAATCGCTGTCCTCAATTAACTCATCCTCGGAAATGAGCAGAGATTTCTCCACGAACAGCCGCGGCGAGTAGCCGGGATTGATCCGCGAAACAGGGCAACTGCCGGTACAAATCCCGCACTCGAGACAGAAATGGGCATTGGTCTCCTGGATGATCGCGTCTAATTTCATGCGGCCTCCTTTTCTGCCAGAGGTCCAAGCCGGGCGATCCTGTCCGAGAACCCGGTGACGACCGAGACGAAGTATTCGCCGCTGAGATTGGTGAACAGTTCCATTTCCAGCCGGCGGGAATCGATGCCGGAAAGCATGAGCAGTTCCGCTGTCTCCTTCACCACGGCCAGACAGGTTTCATTGCCGGAAATGTAATGGCATTCGCCCTTGCCGCACGCGCCGATGAGCACGCCATCTGCGCCTCGCTCGAATGCGTTCAAAATCAATTTCGGCGTAATGCGGCCGGTGCAGTTCACCGGGATGATGCGGATAGTGGCCGGGTACTGAATACCCTGGGCACCGGCATTGTCCGCGCCAATGTAGGGATTCCATTCGCAACAGTAGAAAATAATTGTGGGTTTAAATTGTGGCATGATTGGGTTCCATAATAAATAATGACTTTTTGTTCAATTCATGCAGCCAATTTCAGTCTCATGAACAGACTATTTTTTTATTAATCGAATGCAGTATGACAACGTAACAATATTGAAAACAAGGAAAATGACGCGAATCAGATAACTCATTTTTACCAGCATCCATTCTCCGGCTGTGTTCGTCCAGGCAGGTAATTCATTGAGCAAGTCGGCTTTTACATCTTTGATCACAAATTTACTCACGTAATCTTTGTAGATATCATGCAAACAGAGAAAGTCGAGAAATGTAAACAGCATCACGATCAGACAAAGACAAATCGAAATTATAAGTAAAAGTTTCTCCCGGTTCATACTCAGCTTCCTTCAATAGGAGTTGATGAGATGAAGTGTATCCCCTTTAAGTCAACGATGGACAGGAGGCCATGTAACCCAAAATATTCCGCCCTGATGGAAAAATTCCAATCGCGACACCAGAAAATAATATTCGGTTTCAATTGTGGCATGATAGGGTTCCGTGATTGGCGACTTCCTATTTTCTATTCATCGATACGTTTATTTTGTCATTGCTACAAACGCAAATCCCATGCAATTCACCATTCACAATTCATCGTTCACAATTGACAATTGGTAACGGTGAATTGTCAATTGAGAATTACCCTCATCCCAACACCGCCGCTCCCTGCAACTGCGCATCCGAAAGATGCAGCACCGTGGCGGCGCCGCAGATGCAGACCACGGCGCACATGCCGCAGCCTTTACAGATGAATTCATCGATCACAGCGTGCTGGAAGCCGTCCCCGTCGCTCACCAGGGTGATGGCCTGAAACGGGCACTCCTGAACGCAGCGCTCGCAACCACGGCAGGTCTTTTCATCGATGCGGGCGATCACCGGCTCGCGTTCCACAACCTGCTGCCGGACAAGCGTGAATGCGCGCGCCGCGGCGCTGTAGCCCTGGGCAATAGCATCGCCGACCATGCCCGGCCAGTGCACGTTACCGGCAACGAACACGCCTTCCGGAGCGAATTTCCGCGGACGCAATTTCGTGTGCGGCTCCACGATAAAGCCGTACGCGTCCACCGGCAGGTGGAATTTCTTCGCCCATGATGTTGCATTCTCGTGCGGAATTTGCGGCGTGGCCAGAATCAGCAAATCAAATGGGACTTCGAACTCACGTTCGGTCTTCTCGTCTTTCACAGTCACGTGGCCATTTCGCACCTGAGGCGGATTGGCCGGAGCGTAGCGAATGAATTGCACACCGCGCTCCACTGCCTCGTCGTATTCCCGAATATATTCGGTGAGACCGCGGAAAATCACCGTCACGTTGAGTCCCGGAGTTTTTCGCTTCAAATGCAACACATTCTTGAAAGTCTCCGGGCAGCAAAATCGGGAGCAATACGGCCGCTGCTCATTGCGGGAACCCACGCATTGGATGAACACCAGGTCCCTGGCAGTCACGGCGTCCCGGCTCATCTGCTGTTCAAATTCCAACTGCGTGATGACGCGCTCGTCAGCCCCATATTCATAAAGTCCGTTGGGATAAAAATAGTGCGATCCTGTAGCGAGGACAATCGCCCCGGCGTCGATGGCAGTCCGCTCGCCCTGCTTCGACACTCCGATACGATAGTTACCCACCGAACCGGCGACCTCCTGAATCTCCGCGCCAGTGATCACTTCGATATTCGGGTTCTGTTTTATCTGCTCCAATTTCTCTTGCAAAAATTCCCGGGCCAGAATTTCACGCGGGTAAAGGATATTGATGTAATTGAGAAACCCACCCAGCGCGTCGGATTTTTCCAGCAGTTTCACCGTGACGCCCTGATGGGCCAGGCTCAGCGCTGCGCTGATGCCAGCAATTCCGCCGCCAATCACGGCCACGACAGGATTCACTTTCTGGGACAGCCGGGGCAATGGCTGCTTCACCGCGAGTCTGGCTGCTGCCGCCCGGACCATTCCAATGGCCTTCGTCGTTGCCAGGCTTTTCTCTTTCCGGTGCACCGCAGCGCTGAAATCGCGAATATTGACAATGTCAATCAACTGGGAATTTATCCCGACCTCAGAAAGGGCATTCTCAAAAAACGATGCCATCATTCGCGGCGAGCAGCCGGCAATGACGACGCGGTTCAGGTTTCTCGTCTGAATTTCCGAGCGAATGGCGCTCAATCCGGTTTTGGAGCAGGGATAATTGTGAATCGCTGTGTGCGACACTCCGGGCAGTTTTTTCACCGCTTTTTCAATTCGGGGCAGTGAAAGAACATCGGCTACGAGTCCACCACATTGGCACAAAAATATTCCGATTCGATTGTCGCCTTGCACTGAGATTCTCCTTATATTATTTGGCCCGCGGAATATGCGGGATAAAGATTATTATGATCAATGATTCAAAAGTGTCAGAGAACGCGGATGACACGGATCGCGCTTTACAAATTGCCTTAGAATCCTACCCATTTTTTTTCGTGCCCTTCCTCGTACTCCATGAGCCCAAATCTCTTACATGAAATGTTCTCCGCAGATGCGGCACTTCTCGGCGCGATAGTCTTCGGCGAAGTGGTGCAGGCTGGTCAGCCGATCCACGCGCTCCAGATGGAACGTGCCGGCCGGACAGATGGTGGTGCAGGTTCCGCAACTGATGCAGGCGCTGGATGCTTTCAAAAACGGCGGCTCGATCTTGTTGTTCACGCCGCGATCGCCGAAACCAATGGCATTGACTCCGACAATTTCGCTGCACGCCCGCACGCAGAGGCCGCACAGAAAACAGTCTTCGGCTTCCTTTTTGAAGCGCACCGTTTTCAGCCCCACTTCCTTGGCCAGATTCTGCAGCACCGGCAGGTTCGGGCATCGCGCCAGCAGCAGTTCCACCAGCACGCGGCGCATGCGGATAATTTTTTCCGTATTGGTTCGCACAATCATATTGTCCGCCACCGGCGTCACGCATGAGGCTGCGGTACGCGTTCGGCCATTTTGCTCGACTTCAACAATGCACAATCGGCACGCCCCCACCGGCAGAATCGCTTCGTGGTAACACAGGGTGGGCACATGAATGTTATGTTCGCGCGCTGCTTCCAACACCGTGAGATTCTCCGGCACTTCGAATTTCTGGTCGTTTATGATGATCGAAATCATGGTCATTCCTTTATTCAATATAAATGGCGTCGCCGGCGATGGCGTCGAATTTACACACTTCGTAACAGGCGCCGCATTTGATGCATTTCTCCACATTCAAATTGTGCGGCTGAGCGCGCGGCCCGGAGATCGCCCCGGTCGGACAGGCTTTGACGCAACGCTGGCAACCGGTGCATTTCTCCGCAACGATGCGGTAAATGATCAGGTCTTTACACACCCGCGCGCGGCATTTTTTCTTGTAAATATGCTCCTCGTATTCTTCGCGAAAATACCTGAGCGTCGTCAATACCGGGTTCGGCGCTGTAGCGCCTAACTGGCACAGCGAAGTCTCCTTCATCGTATTGGCCAGGTCTTCCAGAATGTCCAGGTGATACGGCTCGCCCTTGCCTTGCGTAATTGCCAATAACACCTCTTTCAACCGCTTCAGTCCCTCGCGGCACGGCGTGCATTTTCCGCACGATTCCTCTTCCAGAAACTCCACAAAATATTTGGCCACGTCCACCATGCACGTATCCTCGTCCATCACAATCAATCCGCCGGAACCCATGATAGCGCCGGCTTCGGTGAGTTTTTCATAATCCACGGGCAGATTGATGAGCGATTCCGGCACGCATCCCCCGGACGGACCGCCGCTTTGAACGGCTTTGAATTTCTTTCCTTTGGGAATACCGCCGCCAATATCAAAAACAATCGTCTTGAGCGAGGTGCCCATGGGCACTTCGACCAGGCCGGTGTTGTTGACCTTCCCCACCAATGAGAACACTTTGGTGCCCTTGCTCTTTTCGGTGCCCATGCTGGCGAACCACTGTCCGCCACGAAGTATAATTTGCGGCACATTGGCCCAGGTTTCAACGTTATTGTTGTTGGTGGGTTTGCCCCAGAGGCCTTTCTCTGCCGGGTACGGCGGCCTCGGCCGGGGACGTCCCACATCGCCTTCGATGGACGCGATGAGCGCGGTCTCCTCGCCACAGACGAACGCGCCGCCGCCGCGCACCACGTTCAACTTAAAATTGAATCCGCTTCCCAGAATATCATCGCCCAAAAGCCCCATCTCCGTGGCCTTTTCAATGGCAATATGAATTCGGCGCAGCGCCAGTGGATATTCGTCGCGCACATAAATGAATCCTTCGGACGCGCCGATGGCCCTGGCGCCGATCACCATTCCTTCCAGCACGGCATGGGGATCCGCCTCGAGCACGCTGCGATCCATGAACGCGCCGGGATCGCCTTCGTCGGCGTTGCAGATGATGTACTTGGGCTCGCCCTGCGCTTTCTTGCAGAATTCCCATTTCACGCCGGTGGGAAAACCGGCGCCGCCGCGACCGCGCAGTCCGGATAATTTGACGTCATCGATGATCTGCTGGGGCGTCATTTCGGTGAGCGCTTTGGCTAATGCCTGATAGCCGTCGTAGGCAATGTATTCTTCAATAACTTCCGGGTCGATTCGGCCGCGATTGCGGAGCACCACAAGCAACTGGTGCTTGAAAAAATCGATATCGCTCATGATGGGAATGGGCGTCTTCTCAGCCGGCGGGGTGTACATCAATTTCTGCACCGGCCGACCTTTCACAAAATGCTCTTCCACAAGGAAAGGAATATCTTTTACTTTCAATTCCTGATAAAAAATATTGTCAGGCTGAACCACCATCACCGGACCCCGCTCGCAGAATCCATTGCAGCCGGTGGTTATTACAGCAACTTCATTCTCCAATCCCTGACGAACCAATTCCTTTTCCAGGGCTTCTTTGATATCAAAGGCGTGATTCGATACGCACCCGGTACCTGCGCAGACCAGGCAATGAGTTCTGTATTGCTTCAAGGTGACATCCCTTCTTTATTCTGTTGTAACACCTGTATTCTAAATTGACAACGTCATTTATGCTTCGTTATGAATTCGCCACCGGAGAATTCGCCCCACTATCGGCCTTGAATCCTGGCCCACCTGTTCAGACTCGGGCGATACGCCTGTTTTCGGGATAAGATATAAAAATGAATTCTCGGAAAAAGCGCCTCAGGTGGATTCCAGTGGTGACGCGCCGTCTCACGGACTGTCCTGGTCCATTCGAAACATCCTGTCGAAGTGAACAAGGCCATGGAAATCCACAGATTATGGGGTGGAGGAATCCGTCTGATACCTGGCAAGTATCTTGGGAATCTGCTCCTGGTTCAGTTTGCCATGAAATTCTTCGTCAATGACAATGACCGGGGCCAGTCCGCAGCAGCCCACGCAGCGCACCGATTTCACCGAGAATTTTTCATCGTAGGTGGTCTCGCCATTTTTAATGCCCAGTTCCCGCTCCAATCGTTCCATGATATTCATGCCGCCGCGCACGTGGCACGCTGTTCCCAGACAGACGTCGATGAGATGGCGTCCCCGGGGCTTGAGACTGAACGCTTTGTAAAACGTGGAAATACTGTAAACGCGAGGCAGTGGGACATTTAACCTCAGCGCAACATATCGAAGCAAGTTTTGGGGCAGGTAATTGAACTGTTTCTGAATATCCTGAAGCATGGCAATGAGCGCGGAATTGCGGTAGTTGTAACGCGCCATAATTTCATCGACAAGGGTCATGCTGTTCAAATCGTCCACGGCGCGTTCGCGACGGTCCTGTTTCAATGCCAGCCCTTCCTGACGCTCCTTTTTTTCGCTCAGGCCTTTGTTGACAATTTTCATCAGTTGATCCGGCGTGAATGGCTTGGACAGAAAATCGTATGCGCCCAATTTGATGGCCTCCACGGCGATTTCGATGGAGCCGTGGCCGGTGATAATAATGGCGAGTATTTCGGGATGAACGCTCCGAATGGTGCGCAGCACGTCCAGGCCATCCATGTCCGGCAATTTCAGGTCGATCAGCGCACAATCGATTTTATTCGTCTCTGCAATATCCAAACCGGCGCGACCATTTTGCGCAACCATGACCTGAAATCCCTCTGCTTCGCAGATGCGCCGGCAGCCTTCGCGCAGGCCCGGTTCGTCATCAATCACAAGAATTTTTAATGATTCCAAAACCTACCTCGACGTGTTAAAATGAGTCTGCTACACAATCACTGTTTTTTGATTTTCGGCTGAAAATATTTTTGCCGATTCATCCTGCAACAACACCCAGAATGAATACACGCTCAGCGCTGTCCCCAGGGGAAAATCCAATAAATCGATCGCTGCAACGATGAGGATGAGAATGCGCGCCCAGCTCTTTCGCTTCAGCAATCCAATGCCGCCAATGATGCCGGGAATGGCGGTGAGCACTAAGAAAGAAGCGATCACCGAACGACAGCATGAACTGCCGAACCGAATAATTTAAAATTAAGAAACCAAATTCTTTGAAATTTCCAGGCAAAATATGAGAAAACCGCAGTGGTTCGGTCAGTTCAATGTATGGTTACATAAAGATATCTTATACAAATACTTGAATATTCCGCTTAACTATAAAAATTCAATTTCTATGTCGTTTATATGCCTGAAATCCTGATCCATTGTAATTAGTTTCAAATCATAATGCTTGCAGATATAATACTGGTAAGAGTCATCAAAGTCCAGGCCGCATCTTATCTTTATGTCAATTAATTTATCGTATTTATCTTTTGGAAGGGTAAGGAGATTGATTTTAGGCAAAGTATCGCAAATAAATTTTAAAAATGCATCTTCTTCGTTTTGTTTAAAAAGAATGACACCAATAGAGTGAAGCGTAAAGTCGGAAATACCAATCACAGCAATATTCTTTGAAAGAAAAGACTTACAATCTTCGCTTTTTTCTTGTGTTAGCAGTATCTCTAGAAATATGTTAGTGTCGACTAAATACATTATCGCCACTCCAAAGCTTTATGCTGCAATTCCACAGATGTATATTTATTTTTTAATTTTGCTAATCCACCTTCCCAATCAAATTTAAAATTATTTTTATCTGTTTTTTTAGCACCATATTTAGCTAATAAAAAGTCGACAAAATCATTAACCTCTGGAATGATATAGTCTGGCAACTTTTTAATTTTATTCTCAATTTCATGAACTTTCATTTTTAACTCCTGGGGTTCAAACTTTTTCACATAGCTATTGTTTAGAGAGGTTGAATTGCTCTCACTCATGCTAAGGCATTTTAATAGCACGGTATCCCGATAAAGAGACTAATTAAGGTTAATTAATATAATTAGAAATATCAATGAATTTTAATATACCTGCTCAAAATTTTTTGCACTGTACAAATCGATCATCAAGAGAAAAAAATCTATAACATTTAAATTATATTGATTTGACTCCTTGGGGATTAGTTCATTCCACGATGATCATCTCGTGCAAATTAAGGCTATGCGACTATGTTTTTTTATATTTTTTGTGTAAAACACGATCCTCACCCGCAAAAGGGTTTGAGCGCATTGAACCTTGAATTCCAAAATGACTTTCGAGAGAGCGCCAAACCAACCCGGAGAACTGCCGCCCTTTTGTCGGGGGAATGAATGGTTGTGCCCTCCCTTAACTGATATTTTCATGTTTTCGTATTACTCAGAATATTCGTATACTGATGTTTCAATTACTTTGCTGGGCTTTGTCTGTCCCATGATAGTTTCTTGAAGCTTTTCTACAGTAGCAGGGGAAAAAAATTGTTCTCCAGTTTCTTCATTCACTCGGGCTGGCACGTTTTCTACAATATAGAAGCGGCCTTGATGCTCCAGCGTATATGTGACCCGACGTTCAACCAACTTTTCTTTTTTGTAGCTCATGATGATCTCCGTTTTTTGAATTCAACCCATCGAGCCGGGTCGGGTTCATACATCGTTATGATTTTGATACGCTTCCGTGATGGAGAGCTGCATTGTATGTGCAATGGCCTACTTTTTGTCGTCTTACCAAGAATCAAACAGCTTGGTCCGTATTTGTCCTTCGGGTAATTTTCAATTATCTCACCATTGAGAATGGCTTCTCGAACTTCTTGTACACTGATGCTACGAATGATACTTTGATCCACTGCGTGTTTGGAAAACTCGAACTGATCTCTTCCAATCTTTTTCTGTATTTCTTCAATGATGCGCATATACAGTTCACGCTTATCTTATACCTCTGGTTTCTGCACGGTTACCGCAGGCTACTTTACAAAATCAAGTAATCGCATGTATCGGACGCCAACAAAGGGAAGACTATGTTATTTCTTCAGGCATAACCGATGGTCGTCACCATGTCCGGCAATTTCAGGTCGATCAGCGCACAATCGATTTTATTCGTCTCTGCAATATCCAAACCGGCGCGACCATTTTGCGCAACCATGACCTGAAATCCCTCTGCTTCGCAGATGCGCCGGCAGCCTTCGCGCAGGCCCGGTTCGTCATCAATCACAAGAATTTTTAATGATTCCAAAACCTACCTCGACGTGTTAAAATGAGTCTGCTACACAATCACTGTTTTTTGATTTTCGGCTGAAAATATTTTTGCCGATTCATCCTGCAACAACACCCAGAATGAATATACGCTCAGCGCTGTCCCCAGGGGAAAATCCAATAAATCGATCGCTGCAACGATGAGGATGAGAATGCGCGCCCAGCTCTTTCGCTTCAGCAATCCAATGCCGCCAATGATGCCGGGAATAGCGGTGAGCACTAAGAAAGAAGCGATCACCAAACCGATGATGGACAGAACGAGCAGTGCGGTTTCATCCTGCGAGATGAAACCGATGGTCGTCAAAAGGGAAAAAATGAACGCTGCAATGAGCAATCCCAGGATGCTCAATCCGATGTGCAGCGCGCCAAGAAATGTGATATGTTTTTGCATTGTGATTCCTCCCTGCCATGTCGCGGTAGCGAACGCATGGAACAGTTCTGCACACGTCGCAATCAAGCGTCATGACTGTCATTGACCCACACAGCGGAGACGCCGTGCGCCTTCCGCTGAGTCAGGTCTTTGTTGTTCAAACCAGTTATTGCTTTTTGGCAAGCATGTTTTTAATGATGCCAACCAGGGCGATAAGGACACCGCCGCCCACGCCTCCGCCGGCGACGCTTTCCAGAATGCTATTCATGTCCATTCCTGTGGCGGCCGGAGCGGCGCCCAGCATGCCGAGCAACTGTCCGCCGATGCCGCCTCCCAGAATACCGGCAATCGAGTTCCCGATTGTGCCCAGAGACGCTTTTTTCATGGCAGCGCCAGCCGCATTTCCGCCGACTGCGCCGCTGACTAACTGAATGAGTAACGGCAACAAATTTTCCATATTTTCTCCCTCGTGATGTGGCTGAATCTTACCATCACTGCAATCTCGTTGCATTGATGTCGTAATTATATAAACTTCCTGCTAACTTTTCTTCTATAGCCATCTGTCTCATTTTTTCAAAGCGAAGGCTGTTGCCTGGATCCGCTCCCTCAGTTGCCCCGCACCAATGCGTTGAAACTACCAGAGAACCACTCCCATTTCTTCCAGCCCCTCCTGGATATTTTTTCGAATGAGCGTTACGACGTCCGGGTGACTGAGTGGTATTTCATCCAGAGTGCGGCGCAGTTCGCTGGTGTCCAGACAATAGCTTTTTGCATCCCTCCGATGATAGTAGAAAAAATTAATTTCAGGATTTCCCACGATCAGCATGATCAACGTGTTGGCCAGATCACCCAGCGGTTTTCGGTCGATATGGCTGTGCACGAACGATGCGTCGACCCGCGTTTTGATCCCCGGCCGCGAGCGAATCTTCACTTCACCGCCGCAACTCCGACTCGCTTCGGCAAGCAAGGGCAAGCCCAATCCGACGCGCCGCTCTGTCCGCGTCGTCACAAACGGATCGATCACTTTCCGCGCCATGGCTTCATCCATGCCGGACCCATTATCAATGATCCGTATCCGCAGCCAATCCCGCTGCACGTCTTCGCTGATCCGAATCTCGATTTTCGTTGCGCCGGCCTTCAGCGCATTTTCGGCGATATCGAGAATATGTAATGACAGGTCTTCCACGCATGCTTCCGGTAATGGGTCAACTGTTCTCGGCCGGGTTTCCTTCGCGTCGATCGGGTTGACCCGCTCCCCGGGGACAATCACAGATCTCAATCCGACGTTTTTTGCCAGCGTCAAATTCAGGTTCAGGCAGTCAGCGGTGATTCCCGGACACGATAATCCCGTCCCTGTTCCCGGCGTAACGCCATGCGGATTTCAGCGACGGTGGGGTGTTCAATGAAAAATTCTGTCGTTTGCATCCCGAGATTTTCGAGATAATGCGCATCAGAAAACTTCACCAACGGGTAACGATTGGCGTCCGGGAATTGGTCGCGCGCCTGCTCCAGCGATGTGAACGGCGATATTTCCAGTCCATCCAGTTCGACGTCCGGCGGGATGAAGCCCAACTGCGCGATGATGCTGAAGCTCTCTTTATCCACATGCGACGCAATAGCCAGCCCGTTCAATTCGTGAACGTCGCGCACCAGTTGCTGAAAAGTCAAAGACGTCGCAGCCAGTAAAAGATGGTCATTGAATCCCTCCACCTCATCCCGGGCATTGGCAATGACCTGATTTTCCAATGTGCCAGCGTCGAGACCGAAACAGGGCAATGCCTGGTACACCCGGCTTTGAAATTGCCGCATGGATTCGGGATCATCGAACAGAGCGAGCAGATGCGCTTCTTCCTCGGAAGTCACTTCCATCCCGGCCAGCACAATCAGATGGGTGGAATCGGCTGCTTCCTGAACCGCGGCAATATTTTCAGAAGCATTGTGATCGGTAATGGCGATGATGTGCAGCCCTAATTCGAGACTCCTTTTCACAATGTGCTGCGGCGACATATCCAGATCACCGCAGGGCGACAGGCACGTATGAATGTGACAATCAGCTAAGAAATGGCGCAGCATTATTTTCCGCCCGTGATTCCCATTTTGCACAGTCCGCAGATCACCTCAAATGCCGGCTGATCGCTGATGAGAATGGGGACATTCTCCTGCTCGGCTTTCTGAATCGTCTCCTGAGCCGGGATTTTGCCGTGAATGAGCACAATGCCGGCCAAATCTTTGAGTGTTGCCACGGCCACCGTGTTCTGATGGATTTGCAGCGTGATCCAGATATTCCCTTTCCGGGCGTGAGCCATGACGTCGCTGAGCAAATCGCTGACATATCCCCCGGTGACGTCCACGTTCAAATCGGACGTTTTCGTCGCGACGGTTAACTTAAGTTTTTCAACAATCTGGTTTAGTTTCATGATGGTCTCGATTCACATTAATTTTCTCCGACCGATCCGCCGGGTCAAAACCAGGCGATGGAATTTTTATCTTCGGATCGTTGACAGGGACTGGAATCAGAATCAAACAAAAATCAATGCACTGAAATAGGAACCTGATCACTCGAATTTACGATTGGTCTTTTTGTAAAAAGACGCATTCATCGATGGTTCGTTCGCCTATGACCACATCCTGAGCGAACGCGCGGCAGTCCGGCGCGCCGCACGCCGAACAATTTTTCCCGGGCAATGTTTTTAAAATTTCCTCCCGCTGCTTCGCCTTTTGAATTGCTTTTTTCCTGTCCGGGTCCAACGGCGGGAACGGCATGGCAGTGATTTCCTTTTTGAGCGCGAAATAGCCCAGGTGGTAAAGCCGCAGCATCATATCCCGACTGACGCGGGTGCGATCGCCAAACATCTTAATGAGCATTCGAACGCGACGCCGTGCAATATGCCTGTTCTGGACGGTCTGCGGGCCGCCAATGCAGCCATCCGGGCAGATCAGGCATTCTAATAAAAGCGTGTCCTTGAATTTACCGGCTTCGACGTCGTTGAGCGCCTGAATGACATCCTGCACACCGGACACGGCCAGACAGTTATCCTGACGTATCCCCATGATTTCGCCGCCGCTTATAGCCCAGGCAATGCCGACGCCACTGGAGAGTTGTAGAATTTCGTTCTCTTCGATATGCTTGAGAATATTGAGCAGCGGGCCGTAGATATCGCGGATGGCAATGGCGCCATTGAGATTGGATTTGTCCGTCCCCACAGGCGAATTGATTGAAATCATCTTCGCCGGGCAGGGTGTGATGTGGAAAACGCCGACCCTGTCCGGCGGGATCCCCCGGGTTTGCGCCGCTTTCTCTCTGACTTTTTTTGCGGCGGACTCGCGCGGGATCTCCATTTTGACAAGGTGGCTGATGAGATTGGGATAGAGCCTGGCAATCAGGCGCACCACAACCGGGCAGGTGATGGAAATTTTCGGGAATGGCCCACTCGTGGTATCGAGGTATTCCTGCAGCGCTTCAGCCATCAGATCGCAATCCCAGGCCTCGTCGAATACATAGTCAAAACCGAATTGTTTCAGGGCTAATAGAATCTGGTTGGGCATGATATCGTGGTCAAACTGACTGTAAATGACGGGCGAAGGCAAAGCAATGGTGCATTCAAAATCTTTCAAATCGGCGGGCGGCGTGGTGACCGAGACAATGGCCTCATGGGGGCAAACGCGGTAGCATTCGCCGCAATCGATGCAACGATCGCTGTTGACTCTGGCTTTATTGTGAATGACCCGAATGGCTTTGGTGGGGCATGCCCGAATGCAGGTTACACAGCCAATGCATTTCTCTTCAATGAAGCGTATGGAATGGAGCCTTGTTTGCATGGTAGATTTTTATCTCCTGCACCGACTGAATTTATAGAAAAAACTTCATTTCTAACTTCGTACCGATTCCAACCTCAGAGGCAATTTGAAAGTCATCCGAATTTCGCTTGATATTCGGAAGTCCCATTCCGGCGCCAAAACCCATTTCGCGTATCTCCGGGGATGCTGTGGAAAAGCCATCCTGCATCGCCTGATTGATATCCGCGATACCAGGCCCCTCATCTTCCAACACAATGCGTATCATGTTCGGACTGATTTCACATCGAATCGTCCCGCGTTTGGCATACATCACCACATTCATCTCTGCTTCATACGTTGCAATAGCAATGCGTCGAATGATCTCCTGGGGTGTGCCAATTTCTTTCAGCAGCGTTTTGATTTCGCAGGAAGCTTCTCCAGCCCGTGTAAAATCCCATCCCACAATCTGATAGGACTGAACAAACGTTTCATTTTCAGCCATGTTCAACCAGGAGTTTCTTCACTTTTTCGGTGACACCACATAACCCTTGCTCGTGCAACCGTCCGCACGCATCGTACATGCAAAAATCAGTTCTGAGAAGCGGGATCCCTTTTTCATTGGCGAGAGCGATCAGCGTCGGGGTCGGTCGTTTGCCGCGTACAAAAACAATGGCGCTGGCTTCAGCAATTTCGCAGGTACGAATGGTTTGTGGATTCATCAATCCTGTGAGAAGAAGAGCGTTCGATTCGGTGAAGGCAAGCACATCACTCATCATGTCCGAGGCGCAGGCAGATTGAACAGTACGTGAAAGGTCGACATTGTCGGTTAATAACTCAGCGTGCAGAATCTCTTTGATCTCGCCAAGAGTCATAAGTGCTATCTTTTCGTTAAATGAATGGTCATTTCATTTAGACAAGCTTAAGCCGACAAACTCAGCGCTCTACGTGGAAAATAGGAAGGTTTATTATAAACATTTTTTTAATATTTGTCAAGAACTATTTTGACCATCATCAGGGGAAACACGCGCTGAACACGGCTGCCGCCCTGCTGCTATCTGCGCGCCGCACATCGTCACACAACCTTTTGTGTAACGTGCGCAATCACTATGCGCCACCTTCTGCATCATCAGTCAATCAGATGACCCCATTTCATCCGATCAATCCGAATGCAATGCGTCATCATGAATCGCCACCGATGTTCTCAGAATACACAACGAATTCCCGACCGGATTAACCATGAGCAGCTCATCTCGTGTCATTTCATTTTGGTCTTTTTACGAAATTCATTCTTTAAATATAAGTTGCAAAATATTAAAATTTTCCTTGCTTTTCATTATAGAGAATTCTAAATTCAGTATCGTAAAAATTATCGATACTCGCCTCATTTTCTTCCAAAGATAAAACATGTCATTCAACTAAAATTCAGGTTTTTTTCTTGCGGGGAAAAATCGTTCTGACATTTGGTTTCCTGCTATTACTGGTGAATTTCGCATTAGCCGGCAGCGGTCATCAGCAGGGATTAGAAGATTGGACATTCGTCCGGATTCCCTTTCAGAGCTATTCACCTTATGCCGCTTTTATCGATTCGGCAAATGGCTGGCTGTTCCAGGAGACGGGTCGCAACCCTCGCCCCTATCAGTTTGTAAATGGTTTGTGGGAAGTTGTCACTGCCCAGAATGGCTTGGCCATCTTTTCGGCGCTGCCTCTCTCCGCGGATGAAACCTGGTTCACCTGTTATGATGAAAAAAAGTACTCCTATTTCATCCGGCATGAACGAAACGGCATCATCACCGATTATCCTACTCCCAACACAGATCCGATTTCACAAATTGCTTTTGTATCGCCCGAGAATATCTGGGCCGGTTGCCAGTGGGGCGAAATTATTCACTTCGACGGATCGCAGTGGCATTTGGTTCCCTGTCCCACCTTCGGACATGTGGTCAGCCTCTGCATGTTGAATCCAAATTGCGGCTGGGCTATTTGCAAATATCGAGACAATGCCACTTTACTCCATTGGGATGGTGAACGATGGCAGGTTAACATGCAGCACACAGGGTCTCTTCCTCATCTCTTCATGATAAACGACACTTTAGCCTGGGGACTGACTACCGATGACTCACTCATCATCAGAATAAGATGCGATACATGTGAGAGAATGCCAATTACAGCGTTTGTCAAGGATACCCTTGAAGTTATTTTTCCAGATTTGGAAACGTCATTACCTGTCCATCGTGGGGGCATAACTTTAGTAGATCGGAATGCTGCATTAGTCGCACTCCCGGATAATCGGCGCGAGATCCTCTGGCCAATGAACAAAGATAATAAATTTCAGTCGAACGTGTTGCTGTTCACATCGGATGGCGCCGTAACATACGTGCATCGGAAGGTTAAAGAACCAGCCCGGTCCAGATCACAATATCAAGTGAGTCCCTTCGTCGGAGGTACAGATGAATATGGCGTCGCTATGGGCGATATCGATGGCGACAACGATGATGATGTCTATGCCATCAACACTGCTGGCAAAAATCATCTCCTCCTGTTCAATGGGAATCGCCACATAAAATTCAAGCACTGGTTTGATTTTATTGATGGCGCTGAGCATCTGAATCTGCTTGGGACAACCCGCTCAAAAGAGGGCGATGTAGTTTTCGACATGGGAGTTACAATTGTTGATATGGACAATGACGGTGATCGGGATTTGTACATCGCCAGTATGTACGCGCCAAATTTCCTGTATGAAAATCTCTCCAACAGGACTTTCAGAGATATTGCCGCTGAAGCAGGCGTCCTCAGCGAGCATACCCGCTCGCAAGTCGGCGTCTGGGGCGACGTGGACAATGATGGCGATGTCGATTTATTTGTGACCAATGAAGATACAACCAACATGTTGTACCTCAATAATGGCTTTGGAAAATTCAGAGAAGTCACCCATGAGGCCGGCTTGACCACACAGCGAAGCGGCAAAGGCGCTACGTTTGGCGATGTGGATAATGATGGCGATCTGGATTTGATGGTTCCCTGCTACGGCGTTCGGAATCGGATTTATCGCAATGAAGGTACTCGCTCCAATCACCATATACCCTTTTTCAGAGAGATGACCGCGGAATGGCTTCCCCCGGAGCCGGATTCTCTGGCTAAGAGCAGTTCCGCTGCATTCGCCGATTTCGACAACGACGGCGATCTGGATCTTTACGTGTGCAACATGGGGTTGACCAATCGCCTCTATGAAAATGATGGCGCCGGCCGATTCACCGACATCACCGAATCCGCCGGACTGCTGGACTCCAGCCGCACCAGCAGCGCCTGTTTCTTCGATGCGGATAATGATGGTCATCTCGACCTGTTTCTTACCAATCGCGGAATGAATCTCTTCTTTAAAAATCGCGGCAATAAAACATTTGTTCGCGATAGCGAGACATTCAAAATAAAGCAATACTGCTATTCAAACGGAGTGGCCTGTGGAGATCCGGACAATGATGGCGATATTGATCTGTACGTGGCCCGGAACGATGTTCCAAGTACTTATTACGTCAATCAGTTGAACAATGCATGTTTTATCAGGATAAAACTCATCGGCACAAAAAGCAATCGGGACGCCATCGGCGCCAGGGCGTACATATATCGCGCCGGTCACCTCGATGAACACGAACATTTGCTGGGCATGCGGGAAGTGAATGGAGGCTACGGCTACGGCTGCATGAATTCGACCACGATTCATTTCGGCGCTGACGCCGCCGGTCTGTTCGACCTGAAAATCCGGTTTCCCAGCGGTATCGTTATCACGCGAACCAACCTGTCCCCCGGACAGAACTTGATCCTTGAGGAACAAAACGGATTCAGCAAGTGGCTGACGCTTCATAAACGGGCAGCACTGCGTTACGCCAAAGCCAGGACGTACCAGAACATAGGCCTGATCCTTATTATATTAATCGCTGTTTTCATCCTGACGCTAAAATACCTGGTTCACCAGCGCATGTCCGAACGCCGGCTCAATAAATATGCTGTCTTATTCCCACTGTTTATTTACCTGCTCATTTCGTTGCTCATGCGCGAGAAGAATCCCTTCGAAGCCCATATCCTGCCGACGGCTCTGTCGCTTATTGTTTTTATGGGATTTATTTTTATCGAAAAAAAGATGACATTGAAAACAAATCAGGAACGTCTGGCAGAGGAACTCCTGCTGAGTTGTCGCATATTTGACCATGGCAGTTGGGCTGCTGCTTTCTTAAATCAACTCCAGTTGTTCAGCGTGAACATTCCACCGAATGAAACGATCGGCGATAATGCCAGTCAGAAACTCACTGAAACCATCAATGGATTTTACCACCTGGTATACAAAGAAATCGAGCACATTGCTCATATAGCGAGTGAAACACAAATCAAGCAGCATCAGGGCGAGGAGCTCAACCGACAGTTACTATTCCTGTCTGAAAATTTGAATAAAATAAAAATCGCACTGGCGATGAAAAAAGGTATGACCGGAGAAATCTGGAACAATGTCTATCGCCTCACTGACCAGATTCGCGTCAACATCAGGGACATCAACAGCAGCGTTGTCAGCTTTTTTTCGTGTAACGCCTACGAGCTGCTGCGCGATTTAGTGGTCGACTTACACGATCAGGAAAAACAGTTCATCGAATTGAATCCACCCATACCGCCGGGCGCAGAAATGAATGTCTGTATCAAGCCCGGCGAACTGGCTCCAATATTCGAAAACCTGGTCCACAATGCCATTCGCGCGACACTCGATGTGCCGGAACCTCACATTCAGATTGGCCATTACCAAACCGATCAGTACTTCTTCGTTGAAATCACAGATAATGGCGTCGGCATACCCTCGAAAATGCATGAGACTATTTTCGAGGAAGGTTTTACAACCAAAGCCGAACGATCCAGTGGATTTGGTCTTTTCTATTCGAAGAAGACGGTTGAAAAATATGGTGGAAAAATACAAATCGCCCGGAGCGGCAAAAACAGGGGCGCCACGTTTTTAATCAGGCTGAGGCGGTTGTAGCATATCGACGATCTCCTGCAGCGCCCATGGTGGAATGAAATTGTGCTGCTACTGTTTTGTTCCCAAACAGTTCGACCCGATTTATCCACTGTACGAAACTGCTCAGATTCCAGGTTAAAGGTTCCCGGTTCCGGGTTAAAAAGAATTTTCGTTGCTATTCAGGCAAGTAGTCTCGCCGCGAAATCACGAAGTCACGAATTTACAGGAAGATGTCCTTTTTTTTTAATTCAATTCTTTAATGCGATATTCAATTTTAAACCTGGTCCAGCTTTTCAGAATCGAATATTTTGGATACATTTTTTCTTGCGCATTTGTGACTTGGTAGCCTGCATTATTCATAGTATTTTTAGAGGAGGCTGGCTAACCTGAATGGTGCTCTTTTTGGAATAAACGTATAAAAACTGAGTTTCAAAATAGCTTAGCCTTTAGCTAATTGAAAATCTGAATGTTGACTCAAATTATGAGCAAGTTCATGAATAATTCAGGGTAGCTGAACAGATACGAATATTCACTTACAGAATTCCTGAATTTCTAAAATGAAATGTCAAATGAGCGTATAACATATTATTTTAGCATGGAGTGCATCGACTGTGTCGATGCTTGAATTGACACAGTCAATTCACTCCATGTCTTTAGAAATTTAACAGCTAAATTTGATTATAAAAATCCATTTTAGAAATTTGAGTAATATAAATAATGAAAGGCTAACAACGACCTCTGTGCCTCGGATTATCAATTTAATTTTAAGGGGGGTAAAATGCCCAAACTCAATGCCCTGCTCATCGACGATGATTACAAATTTTGTGAGACGTTTAAAATTCTCTCTGATAATTATTTCAACCTGACCATCACGCACAATAGCCGGGACGGCCTGCGCGCGCTGAAAAACCGATTGCCGGACGTGGTTTTGCTGGATTTAAAATTGGGTCGCAGCTTGAATGGGCTGCAAATTCTTCAGCAGATCAAAGGAATGCACCCGGATCTGCCGGTCATTATGATTACGGATTTTGCTGATGTGGCCACGGCCGTCGAGGCCATGAAACTGGGCGCATTGCATTACACCTCCAAATCGCCCAATATTGAAACGCTCAAACTGATCATCGAGCGGCAGATGGAGCAGACGACCTGGAAGATGTTGTACAAAGAACAATGTGAACGAGAATTCCATACCATGGTGGCTGAGGCGCCGTCCATGAAAAAAGTTCTCCGGGACATTGAAAAAGTGGCTCAAACCAATGCGACCGTTTTAATCGAAGGCGAATCCGGAGTCGGCAAGGAGATCGCGGCTCGGGAAATTCATCGGCGCAGCAAATCAAAGGACAATCCGTTCGTCGCGGTGAATTGCAGTTCATTATCGCCGCAACTGTTCGAAAGCGAATTCTTCGGTCATGAAAAAGGCTCCTTCACTGGCGCCCACGAACAGACCAAAGGCAAGCTGGAACTGGCGAACAATGGCGCCATTTTTCTCGATGAAATTGGCGAACTGCCGATTGAATCTCAGGCTAAAATTTTACGCGCCATCGAAGACCGAACCTTCCTGCGGCTCGGTGGGACTGAAACGCTCAGCGTGCAGGTGCGCATCATCGCCGCGACCAATAAGAAGCTCATCGATCTGGTCGCGCAAAAGCGATTTCGCGAGGATCTGTATTACCGACTCAATGTGGTTACAATTACTATTCCTCCGCTGCGCGAGCGCATCGAGGACATCCCCATTTTGACCGATATTTACCTGAAACATTTTGCCAATGCTGCAAAGCGGCCGGCCCTGCAATTCGACGAAGCTGCATTAAAGAAAATCCATTCCTTCCATTGGCCCGGCAATATTCGGGAGCTGAGAAATTTCATCGAGCGATTGACGGTCATGCATCAGAACAATGAGATCATCGGCGGTGATGAGATATTCTTACCCAATGCTTCCCATAACGCTGCGTATCCGGCATGGCTTTTCGACCGTCCGTACGAAGACGCCAAGCACGAGCTATTGAATGATTTCCGCAAGGTATATTTTCAGCGCGCGCTGGAGAAGTACAGCAACAACATCAGCGAAACCGCCAATGCGCTGGGGATCAATCGCTCCAGTTTTCATCGGATGTTGAAAGAATTGGAATTGAAATAAAGGGAAAAAAAGTACCCAATAATAAGCTACCAAACTGACCATCCGAGCCTTTTTCGCTTTTGTACTATTAGAAATGTTAGTCTAATTTGATAGAATGGTAGTTGCATTTGACTCTTAATTTTTTCAAAAGCGATTTTACTATTTTAACATATGTGTTGCATTAATACAACTTTCATGTCACTAAAATACGACACTTTTTACGATATTCTGCATGCCGCATTTTTCCCATTTTATATAAATCAATTGGTTAACATATGAATTATTTTTCATAATTGTTGGCACAATCTTTGAAATATGTCAATTAATTCAACTTTTATTTTCTTAAATCAAATTGAACTTAGAATGAAACATATCCATTCAAAAATCCATTATGAAAAAAATTTTGCTCATAGACCGTGATCAAAAATTCATCGGCGATCTACAGACAAAATTTGCCCTGAGTCATGAAATTTTAGCGACAGATAATCTCAAAACAGCATTTAAGTTGATGGAAAAAAAAAATTTTGATCTATTAGTAGCCAGGATTCCACAGTCCTCAAATCTACCTGATCATGAAAAATTAATAAAAATGCTGAAAAAATTGAATAGTAAAAAATATGTCGATATAAAAAAAATTCTTCTTGCACCAGAAAATGCCAATTTTCAAATTCATGAGTATACCCATCTCGGAATTGCTGCCATTGTTTTCGATATGAAAAATTTTCATAATATGATTGTAAAAATATAGCTGTTATTCTACAAAGGGGGAAATCTCATTTTTTCTGACTCCACACTCCTTGTAAATTACCTTTGACAGACTACTTTCGAAATCATGACATCTTATTACAGTCTCGATCTGAGATGCGACTTTATTTTTAGCTATAATATTTACACAATGTTGTTTCAATAGAATAGTTATTCTATTGATATTTATAGATCAAAAAGAGTATCCAAGATTGTAAATTTTGATTCAGGGTCCATTTAAGATTCGATATAATAATTCATTAGCTAATAATTCCCTGAAGATTCCGTTTACTATATCAATTATTTTAAACTCTCAAATGACAGGTTATTATGAAAATTCCTTTTCGTTATTTATTAATTACCTCCTCATTCTTTTCAATTGTTACTTTTTTTAGTTGCAGTCCAAATATAAATAACTTGAAAAAGCAAACGGACAGCTATCCCAATGAAGTTAAACGAAATTTGTTGTTCCAAAATTCTATAAGAAACATCGAGAATTTAACAGAAGATGGATTATTTTCTCAGAGTCTTTCACAGATACAGCACCTATTAAGTATAAATCCAAATTTTAGATATAACCCAACATTATATATTCTCGCTGCTAAATCACTAATTGGAATGGGAAAAAATGAAGATGCACGAGTCGCTTTAGAATTGGCTGAAGCATCCAGTTCTTTAACTGATAGTGAGGCTTCATCATTTCAAAAGCGAGTTGAAGATTTTTTGAATCAACCATCTCTACAAATTCAAAAACCGACTTTTCAGGACTCGACTAATACTGAAAAAATAACAAAAGATGTGTCTCCCGACCATTCAGATATTTTCATCACGAACACCTGGTTTGAAACCGATATTCGCCAGGTTTTACTGGATATTTCACAAGCAACTGGCATTCCAATCGTTTGGGACAATACAGTTCAAGGAATCGTAACCCATGAAGTGAATGAAGTTCCATTTTTAAAAGTATTGGAAGATATCCTTTTCTCAAATGGATTTGTACATATTTTAAAAAAAGGAACGTATTATGTTGGTTCCATTGATCTTGATAGCCCATCTTTTAATACGCTAAGTGAAACATCAATTTTGCAACTTTCAAATATTATGGCACAGGATGCAATTCAATTACTACCTGAAAGTTTTCGAATTTTTGTGCGCGCTACCAATAGCTCGAACACTGTTTGCATTACAGCTCCCCCTTCCTATGCAAAAAGAATTAAACAGGATTTAAAATCCATTGATACCCCGGTAAAACAGATCGAGATAGAAGTTGTGGTTGTTCAGTTTTACACCTCCGATATCCAAAAACTCGGGATTGATTGGAGTTTAAGCAGCCTCGGTTGGAATGACAAAGAAGCCTCCCTTGTCATCATTCCTACTATGAAAGAAGATCCATTATTCGCACTGAATTATCTGCGGACAGCTCTAAAAATCGGAGACAAAGCCTATGATCTCGCGACCTCCTTGAGGGCGCTGTCAGATGCTGGTGTCGTGAAAATTCAGGCGACGCCACGCGTAAGAACTATGAATGGCCGAACCGCTATTTTTCAGTCTCTCAAAGAACAGTATTTTATGATAACCGCAGGTGAAACAGGAAATTATTTTGGTTATATGAATCGATTAGAAACCATACAATCCGGGATTCAATTGATGATCACGCCGTATGCAGATTCTACAGGGTTCATCACGGTGAGTGTGAAACCCCAGATAGATGATGTCATAGGTGAGGGAGCAAATGGATTACCGGAAATCAGTCGACGATCCGCGAACACAACTGTAAGAGTCGGAGATGGTGAAACCATCACGATCGGCGGGCTCCGAATGAATAAGACTCAAACCTATAAAAGCAGAGTGCCGGTCCTGGGAAAAATTCCAGTATTGGGCTACCTGTTCGGAAAAACAGAAACAGAAGAGGTCGAGTCAGAATTAGTGATCTTTATTACGCCTCATGTCCTGTGATTTCGTTCTGATGAATGAACTCGCGGGCTGGGTACATGAGGTATTAAAGATAAATCATCCGAGGTTTCGGATAAAAAAGGAAGGGGCTGCCTCCTTATACAGGCGGCAGCCCGAGGGTTGTGGTAAAGCTGAAGGCTTTATCCACGATAATAATATAAACTAATTAAGGGAGAAATGCAATGATTAAGAAATTTTCATTCATCATGATGCTGATTGCTGCCTTTGCATTTGTCGGCACTGCATTCGCTCAGGAACCACCTGCTCATGGGACCTATCAAGAAGGCTGGGGTATGAATCCGACGAATTGGAATAGCTATACCGGTAGTTATAGCTCTGGTCTTGCTTTATTTGACCCCCATCATAGCAATCCTATAACTGGCAACGATTGGGTTGTCTCCTGGGATGGTGGTTTACAATATATCGACTATGCTGAAATCACGCTGGAATTATGGATTGAAATGAATATGGTGCAAACCTATCAATACACACATTATCAATGGCACCGACTTGGCAACCTGGCAGAGGAGATTACGTTCACAATTGATGGTACTCTTAAAAGCAATAATCCATTATTTGTATCTCTCGTAGCTGGCGATCAACCACTTGATAAACTCTATTTTCGTCGTGACGTTCTTGGAACCGCAGATAGGGGCTGGATCAACAATAACACTGCAAGAGATATACCCATCACTTGGGATTATCGATGGGGAACAGGATTAGCTATCGGTGGTGGAACTGCTACAGCATGGACTCCTGCAACAACTAATCAGGAAATTACTTTTTTAATAGATCAACCTTGTGACCATTGGTATCAATTCCGTGGCACTTTTAATTTAATCTATCATGAGGCCGATGGATATTATTCATTAACTATGGCAGGGTGCCCATCTCCGAGCTTATAAATCATTGATAAAAATCAGCCAGAGCCCAGCTGGCTGAATTTTTTCATTACAAATAAGAGAAAAAAATGTATAACTTTCAATCCATCAAACAAATCAGATGTAAATCGATACTATTTATATTGATTTCAATCGTACTTTATACTTTAGAACTACAGGCTCAGTCTGTTGTACAAATAATTCCCCCAATTCAAGAAACAAAAACATTTCGTGGTCAACAAGGAAAATTCACTTTTACGGTTGTAAATGTCGGCGATAATATCGCACCTGCTAAATTTGCAGTGTACAATATGGATCTAACCCCTGACGGCAAACCATTCATTGCCGATAGCAGCTACACTCGCGGATGTGGTTCCTGGATAAAAATTTCGCCGAGGGACACAATAATTAATGCGCATGAAACGATCGAGTTGTGCGGTACCATTGATGTCCCCAGGGACGCTGAGGGTGGTTATTACGCTTTGATCGAGGGGAGTTTTGAGGGAATTGATATTCCATTTCAATCTGAAAAAGTCGATTTAAAAGGATCTGCTATTGCTCTGAAAAGCAAAGCTAGAGTAGTATTATTGTTAACGGTCCCTTCAAGTAGAAATAAACCGATTATTACGCCCGACACGTTGTTCGTTTTTCCAAAAGGTCAAAAAAATGCTGATACATCTGTCCCGATATTTAATCCAAACGCGAAAAACGGTTGGGAGGTTATCATGCCTGTAAGCAATAAAGGGAATATACACACAAAAGTAACAGGCAGAGTAAGTTTTTGGAGTGAAATTGGGACTCATATAGAGTCAAGCCCTATGCTGGCAGGAAAAGGTTATCTCCTTCCCGGAAAAGTACGTAACTTTTATGCAGAAGGACAAAATGCTCTTTCAGACGGATACTATTTGATGCGAATATCGCTTCAAATACCTGAATGCCCAGGAATGTCAAAAAACTTCCCGTTCGCGGTTTATCAGGGCAAGGCATATCCTGGTGCATTATCCGATGATTTGGAAAAGTTGATTCGCGCCTCATCACCAGGATTTCTCATACGACATCCATTTCTACAAAAATCAATTACACCAGGGGGAAAAACTTATATCGCCATTCAAATACAAAACACATCAAAAGATACATTATATCTCCATCCACGAAAAATGGAGTGGAACCTGGATAGTTATAGTCAACCGATCTTATCTTCAGATAAGAAGATACAAAAAAGATCATGCGTAGATTGGATTACATTGTCTGATCAAAATGTAGAGATCTATCCTGGAAAATCTCAAGCCCTCAAATTGAATATTATTTCACCTGAAAAAATTGATGGCGCATTTTACGGGGCAATTATTTTTGATCAGGAGAATATACCCAAAAATCTGCCGACTGAATTTTTAGCATCTCGAACGCAATTGTTAGCGCTATCTACCAAGCAGGACTTGAAATATGATATAGAAGTAGATACAATATTAGTCAGAAAAGAAAGCAATCAGTCGGCTGCTTTGCACATCTTCGAATTTACCGCCAGGAATATGGGCAACATTCATTCTTATGCGAGTGGAAATATAATTTTGGAAAAGGAACTGGCGCCTGGCGTATTTGATCGCGTTGATCAGGCAAAAGAGTTCGGAGATAAATTCAGTTATCTTCTGCCCAATAATGATAGAAAATTTCAGGTTGCCTTTCCTAATCTTAAACCAGGAAAGTATCGAATAATTTTGAGTATTTATTATCATGAAAACCTAAAGCCAAATATGACATACCAGTTGGTTTCTATCAAATAAAATCTGAAGATTATTTAAATCAAAGATAAATAAACTGTAGAAATTCAATTATGAAAAAAATTATTAAAATCAGTTCAATAGTCTGTATTGCGTTAATATCATTGATAAATTCTTCCCCTGCACAACAAAAATTAACACGACCTACAAAACCACCCAAAAATCTGATTGAGAAAGATGCTATTCAGCCTAATAAGTTACATCGACTTATCCCAAATAGTAATAATAAAAAAAATCTGCCAAAAAATGTAAGAATGAATGATTACAACTCAACAGAATCTGATATTTCTCTCGAACTGAGTCTCGACTGGACAAGTTGTCAAATTCACAGAGTCGCCGATTCCTCGCCCATAGACATCATCCTCAATGGGACAATTAACTCAAATTGCGCGGAAATATGGACGCTATCTGCTATTGAACCCATTCCTGGTTCCTTGCCCAACTTATATTTAGTAAATGATATCTTCGGTGATGATTATGGGAACGGATGGCTCAATATTGGATTGCAATGGCAAATATCCATTGATGGTGGTCCTTTTGAACCCATGACTATTTTACCCGACAATAGCATTTGTTACATTTTTTCCCCAGGGAATCACATATTTCAGTTGAGTATTACAGGTGATGTTAAATACTACCAAGAGGATGGATATTATAGACTTCAATTGAACCAATCTTTTGTCCCGCAGATGTAGCAAAATTTAATTTGTGGGTGTTTTTCACTGCCTCCAATCATTTGAATCCTCGTAACAAAAAACGGAAACAACAAATAGTATGTCTATTGTTTCCGTTTCTCATTTCAACATTTTAATAATCGAATTAAATCCTACCACACCCCATCCCGCAAATACTGATCCATCGCTGCCGCGGCTTTCTTGCCGGCGCCCATGGCCAAAATGACCGTTGCCGCGCCGGTGACAATGTCCCCGCCGGCGAAGACGCCTTTCTTCGTGGTTTTGCCTGTCGCTTCGTCCGCGACGATGTTGCCCCATTTATTCAGGTCCAGGCCTTGCGTGTTGCGCGTCAGCAGAGGATTCGGACCCTGGCCAATGGCCACGACAATCACTTCGACATCGATGATGAACTCGGAACCAGCGACCGGCACCGGGCGTCTGCGGCCGGAGGCATCCGGTTCGCCAAGCTCCATGCGCAAACATTCGATGCCCTTCACCCAGCCCTTTTCATCGCCGATTATGCGCACGGGATTGGTGAGCAGGGTGAATTCAATGCCCTCTTCCTCGGCATTTACAACTTCTTCTTCCCTGGCCGGCAGTTCTGTCCGCGACCGCCGATACACCAGGTACACATGCTCTCCGCCAAGACGTTTCGCGACGCGGGCCGCATCCATGGCCACATTGCCGCCGCCGACGACAGCAACCCGCTCCGCTACTTTCACCGGGGTATCGTATTCCGGGAATTGGTAGGCTTTCATCAAATTGGCGCGCGTCAAAAATTCATTGGCAGAATAGACCCCGTTCAGATTCTCACCCGGCACGCCGAGAAAATACGGCAATCCGGCGCCGGTGCCAACAAACACTGCATCATACCCCTGCCGGAACAATTCATCCACGCTGAACGCCTGTCCCACGATCATATTGGTCTCTATTTCGACGCCCAACTTTCGAACGTAGTCAACCTCGGTCTGAACGATGCTCTTCGGCAAGCGGAATTCCGGAATGCCGTACACGAGCACGCCGCCGGCTTTGTGCAACGCTTCGAACACCGTCACCGCATGGCCTTTTTTAGCCAATTCGCCGGCGACTGTCAATCCTGCCGGGCCGGCGCCAACAACGGCCACCCGTCTGCCGGTAGGTTCTGGTTTTGCCGGAACTGTTATCTCACCCTGGGAAAATTCATAGTCCGCAGCAAACCGTTCCAATCGGCCGATGGCGATAGGCTGACCTTTTTTCGCCAGCACGCAGACCTTCTCACATTGCTCTTCCTGGGGGCATACCCGGCCGCACACTGCCGGCAGGCTATTCGTCTCTTTTATCTTATGAATGGCGCCCATGTAATCGCCTTCTTTTATTTTGGCGATGAATTTGGGAATATCAATGCCGACCGGGCAACCATCCACACAGGGCTGTTTTTTGCACTGCAAACACCGAGCGGCCTCGCGACGGGCATCTTCACGGGAATAGCCCAGCGCCACTTCACTGAAATTTTGTACTCTGATTTTCGGGTCCTGCAAGGGCATGGGAACTCGCGTTTTCGCCTTCATCAGCGCTTCTTCTTCAGCCTGCAATTTGCACTGAAAATGCCACAACGCCCGATGCTCCTCGCGCTCGTACATATTGGCGCGAGACAGGAGTTCATCGAATTTGACCTGATGGCCATCAAATTCCGGCCCATCGACGCAGACAAATTTTGTCTCGCTGCCAATGGTTGCGCGACAACCGCCGCACATGCCGGTTCCATCCACCATGATCGAATTCAAACTGACGATCGTTTTGATGCCATGCGGCCGCGTCACTTCGGAAACAGCGCGCATCATCACAATCGGGCCAATAGCCACAACCTGATCGATTGTCTGTTTCTCCTGAATCAAGCGCTTCAATTCATCGGTTACAAATCCATGATGGCCGTAAGAACCGTCGTCCGTGGTCACCAGCAGTTGACTGCTGATGGCCTTCATCTCTTCCTCCAGAATCAGCATATCGCGATTGCGCGCGCCAATGATGGAAATGACGTTATTCCCGGCCTGGTGCAGCGCCTTGGCAATGGGATAAACAGGAGCTACGCCGACGCCGCCGCCGATGCAGACAACCGTCCCGAATTTTTCAATATGGCTCGCTCTGCCCAGAGGTCCAACAACATCCAGGATAGCATCGCCCTGCTGGTACTTGCCCAGCTTCCGCGTGGAGGAACCAACTTCCTGAAAAATGACCGTGATCAGTCCTTCATCCCGATCGAAATCGGCCACGGTCAATGGAATTCGTTCGGCATAATCATCAGCTCGTAATACTACAAACTGCCCCGGTTTCACCCGGGTTGCCACTTCCGGCGTGTAGAGTTTGTATAGCACAAGCGAGGGTGCTAACTGTTTTCTTTCGACAATTTCATTATGTTTTCTCTGAGTGGTCACAATATTTTCCTCGGAATAATGGATGTTAGCTTTATGTTTTTTAAATCGTAACCGTTCACAGGTTCATTGTTCAGGGTTAAAGACTCATGATAACGTAAAAAAATGTTTCGCGCAACCATATCCAAAACCCATCAGGGAACGCTGATCCCTGAACCTGTTACCGGTTACTTTGAATCAGTCGTCACAGTGGGTCCATCCCGGTCTCTGTTGTCTCAGGTCGAACTGAGATCCATTCCGGCAGCGAAAGCTCAATCAATCGTGCCCTTGAGCGGGAACGTCAGGGTAAATCGGGTTCCTTCATTCAATTTGCTTTTCACGTTGATGCGACCGTAGTGAGATTCCAGAATCTTTTTCACGATGGAAAGTCCCAACCCTGTGCCGGGAATATAGCGGGTCTCCGGTCGAATGACGCGGAAGAAATCATCGAAAATATCCTCCATGTGTTCCGCGTCGATGCCAATCCCTGTATCTTCGATCACGACTTCCAGAAAATTTTGTACGACGGAGCAGCGGACAACCACCTGTCCGTTTTCGACATTGTATTTAATTGCATTTGAAATGAGATTCGTGAACAATTGTTCCATCTCTGCGCGGTCGGCCTCAATGAATTGACAGGGCGCTGAAAATTTTTTTTCGATTTTGATATTCCGCTGATTCGCCTGCGGGCTCAGCAGGTCAATCGTATTGTCGAGAATGATTGAAATGTCCAGCGGCTCTTTCTTACGCGCCACGCGCATTGATTCCAGCCGCGAAATTTGAAGCAGATCGTTCACCAAATCGAGCAGCGAATGGGCGCGGTCTTTGGCTCGATTGAGCATGTGCTCCTTGAACTTCGGATCCTCGCCGGCGGCGTTGGTCAGATAGGCGTCCAGATAGCTCTCGATGGCGGACAATGGCGCGCGCAGTTCGTGGGCGACCATGGATACGAACTGAGATTTGATTTTGTCAATTTCTTTGAGCTTGGTAATATCGTTGAGGATGGTCACCACCCCCAGCATTTCGGCGCTCTCGTCCCGCACGACAGAGATATTGGCTAAAAACATTTTCGGTTCCGGCGATCCCAATTCGATTTCTTCGGAAATGGAGGTGTAGCGAACCGCTTCCGGTTCCAGCGCCCGATAAATGATTTTGACCAGTCCCTCGGGCAGCACGAGATTGATATCTTTGCCGGCCTCGAGACTTTGGCTCAGGCTCAAAAACCGAATGGCAGCCGGATTCCACAGCACCAGTTGATGGTCGCGGTTCATCACAATCACCGCGTCGGCCATGGAGTTGACGATGGCGCGAATTTTCGATTTTTCATTGGCCACTTCCAGCAGGCGTCGATCCCGTTCCTCCATCAATTCCCGAGCCTGAATGCGCAGGCGGAAATTATCCATGGCGCGTTTGACCACAGCTAACAATTGATCCGGCGAAAATGGTTTGGGCAGATAATCGTAAGCGCCGTGTTTCATGGCGTCCACTGCGGTTTCAACGGTCGCAAAGCCGGTGATCACGATAATATTGATTTCCATCTTCATCCGGGCCACTTCGTCCATCAACTCCAGCCCGCCCATGACCGGCATCATCAAATCGACCAGCAGCAAATCGTATTTCCCCTGCTTGATCAATTCCAACGCCTCTTTGCCGTCGCTGGCAGTCTCTACGGTGTATCCATCATCGGAAAGGATACGCCGGCAACCCTCGCGAATGCCGCGTTCGTCATCCACCACCAATATTTTTGTCACACCTGTCATGCCCTACCCCACTCGATTTTGCGCTGACCAGATCGATACTCTTTTGAAAGGGCGAATCCGCCCCGGGCAATGCCGATTGATTTTATTCCGAACACGCCCATTGCATCAGTCCAATTTTCCGGCGTTCTTCAATAGCTCCTGCACCTTGGCCAGGAGTTGACTTGCACTGACCGGCTTTTTCAAAAAATCATTGGTCTTCATCCAGTAGCCATCTTTTTCCTGGCTGAACTCGAAGCCGGTCTGATCAGCCACCGATGACACCATCAGAATCGGGATTGATTTATAAACCGGATCGGCTTTAATCTGTTTGGCGAACGAGAATCCCGAGTCGTGTTTTTCCATCATGAGATCGAGAACGATCAGGTCAGGATTATCCACCCGGATTTTATCCAATCCCTCGCGGCCCGAAAACGCCGTCACCACTTCATAATTATTGTTTTCAAGAATGGCTTTGTTCAGATCGATGATATCGACATCATTGTCCACTAACAGAATTTTGATTTTTTTGCTCACAGCGACTCCTTGTATTTCATACCAAAACCGTTGTTAATAAACCGAAGATTGTATGTAAAATTCAGTGACTGTCCTCTCGATTCCACCCGGGCGAGCGTCTTGCCCCGGCCGGCAGTCGTCGGCTACGTCTGCGCCGGTTCGTGCTGCGGTGCGTTCATCTCCATACTTGATTGATGTTTGAATTCGTCTTCTGTCTTGATCACAGGCAGGAAAATGATGAACGTGCTACCTTTTCCCAACTCTGTTTCCACCTCTATCTTGCCGTGGTGGCGTTGAATGATGCCGTACGAAATCGCCAGACCCAGGCCGGTGCCTTTTTCTTTTGTCGTAAAAAACGGGTCGAAAATTTTTGCCATCACGCTGTCCGGAATGCCCGGGCCATTGTCCTGTATTCTCACCTGAATCATCCCTGCGGTTGCATCCACCCCGGTGGTCAAGCTCAGCTTTCCATTGCCGGACATCGCCTGGGCCGCATTCAGGAACATATTCAAAAACACCTGTTTAAGCTGGGTGGAATCGGCGAAAATCGTCGGTAAATTTTCATCCAACTGCTTTTTGATTTTAATATTCTGAAACAGGGCCTGATTGACGACTAATCCCAGGACATCTTCCAGCACATCATTGATATTGGTGGAACCGGGCCGCAGCTTGGTCTCCCGCGCAAAACTGAGCAGTCCCTGAACGATCTCTTTGGTTCGGCTGGCCTCATCAATAATAAGCTGAATGTCACTCCGTGCCGGGTTGTCCTCCGGGATATTTTTCATCAGCAAATGCGCGAAGATGGTGATCGTGCCCAGCGGATTATTGATTTCGTGCGCCACCCCTGCGGCTAACTGGCCCAACGATGCCATCTTTTCGGATCGGATCAAATGGGTCTGGGCTTTTTCCAATTCCTGATGGGAAATCTGCAACTCGTGATGCGATTTTCTCAATTGCTGATAAATCTTCCGCGTGCGCTCCAGCAGGTACGGCAGACACATATCCAGTTCAGCCAGACCCTGAGCAACGGCAATGGCCTTTTCTCGACAGGATGGATAGCCGCAGGCGTGACAATCCAGGTTCCGGTGCGGCGGCATTTTGTCCATCGCTTTCAAAATCTCGGCGATCTGCTCCTCCGTCGGGATCGGTAAATTTTGTTCCATCACCCGAAATTCGCGCGACATGGGGACATGTTTATATTTCAACATATCGACTTCAAAATCAGTCTCGCTTTGATGGCTCATTTCTTCTTTCGTGTAGCGCGAAATGATTTGCCGACGGCCCAGCACTGCAATTTCCTGATCGACAAACGGGCCATCGACGCAGCCTTCGCAGAATACCAGATCGAAAAACTTCGCTTCGATGTGGCCCTCCACCAACTGGCTGAGAGCGCGCAGCGAACGAATGCGCCCGCCGGTGACGCTGATTTCATCCATCAACACGTCGAAGCCTTCGCCCATGGTGCGATACAGTCCGCCGATGACCGGGATTATCCGGCCGAGGTACGGCTTCGGGCCATCAAAATTTGATTCCACTTGCTGCGTGCGATCGATGCCGGCCTCGTCCAACAATTGCCTCACTTCCGGCAGCGTGATCACCTGGTCGACAACGCCGGCAACTTCAGGACTATTCATTTCACCCATCTGAGCCAGGCAGGTGGTGATGTAGACGAATTTCCAGTCCGGCCCCTTGATCTCCCGAGCGAGCCTGCCGGTGGCAATCATCGCGGACACAATGGGCGCCAGGTTCGGTATCAACTGCGGCATGTATTTTTGAATGTAAAATACGATCGCCGGACAGAACGAGGAGATGATCGTTTGACCTGTTTCGCTATGAAGAAGCTGGCGATATTTGCCGGCAATCAGTTCCGCGCCAATGGCTCCCTCCCAGACTTCGGTGAATCCCAACTTCTTCAGCGACGTCACCAGTTTCCGCGGTGTTGCCACGTCCAAAACCGCAGGGAACGTCGGGTCCAGGCAGGCGATGATCTTTTCATTATTATTGATGAATTCCTTCACCTGATAGATCCCGCTGGTGTACACCAGAGCGCGCTGCGGGCACCATTTGATGCAGTTGCCACACAGAATGCAACGCTCGTGCATGATCTGGATGTTGCCCTTCTCCCGCTTAATCGCCTTTGCCGGACATAGTTGAATGCATGTGTAACATCGGCGGCACTTTTGGTTTAAGACATTGACCTGGCTCATAGTTTCATCGCCCTATTTGAGTTGTGCGATCGACAGGGATTACCTGTCATGGGTACAATTTAAATAGTCCTTCGATGGAACAACGACATTGCTGTTGGGAACTCCGCCGGCAATGTCTCCGCCGGCACGAAACTGGCAGAGCGGGCCGGATTTTCATTCAATCCTTAACATACTTCAGCGTAATCAGCGTTCTATTTCTTTTTTGGTTCCGGCTTGTCCAGGTCAGGTTCATCAAAAAGCAGTCATGATGAAACAGCGTTGCGCTCTGCCTCACGGCCAATACCTCTCACTCGGCTCCTGTGACCGAATCCGATTCAGATGGCCCTGTGTCAGGAAACGAGATCAATGCCCGGCATACACCACAGTCAGCGTATGTTCTGCAATTACCAGTTCTTCATTAGTGGGCACAACCCAGACCTGAACGCGTGAATGCTCTTTGCTGATTCGTTTTTCAACGCCAGCGGTTTGCGAATTTTCCAACTGGTCTAACTCCACGCCCAGGAAATCCAATCCACTGCAGGCTTTTGCCCGAACCAGTGAGGCGTTCTCCCCAATTCCGGCAGTGAAGACAATCATATCCACGCCGCCCATGGCCGCAGCGTAGGCGCCGATATATTTCTTGATGCGATAACAAAACACATCAAAGGCAAGCTGGCTTCGTTCATCGCCGTGAGACGCAGCTTCGATAATTTTGCGCATGTCATTGGAATTGCCGGAAATTCCTTTGACGCCGCTCTGCGTATTCAACAGCGAATCAACCTGATCGATTGTCAATTGCTCCTGCTTCATCAGATAGAGGACAGCAGAACAGTCGATATCACCGGTGCGCGTTCCCATGAGCAGACCTTCCAGCGGAGTGAAACCCATGGACGTATCCAGCACTTTTCCGTGATTCACCGCAGCGATGCTGCTACCATTCCCCAGATGGCAGGTGATGATTTTCAATTTTTCAATGGGGATGCCGGCCAGTTCGGCGACGCGGTGGGCCACATAATAATGTGACGTTCCATGGAAACCATACCGGCGAATGCCATATTTTTTATAGAACTCATACGGAAGTCCGTACAAATATGAATAACCGGGCATTGTCTGATGAAATGCCGTATCGAACACCGCGACTTCAGGCACGCCGGGCAACAGTTTTTTGCAGGCTAAAATCCCTTTCAACTGCGAGGGATTGTGCAGCGGCGCAAATGAACTGCACGCTTCAATCTGGCGGATCACCGCATCTGTAATCAGAGTGGGCTGAGAGAACGTCTCGCCTCCGTGGACGACGCGATGTCCTACTGCAAAAATTTCAGCCACATCTTTGATGATCCCCAGATGCTTGCTCAATAAGTTATCCAGAATCTGCTGAATTGCCTGGTCATGATCCTGAATATTTTTGGTGTATTTCACCTGGCTGCCGTTGCTGCGCGTTTCGCTGACATCGGCGTCGCTGGCACCAATGCGGGAGATATTGCCGCGCACCAGCCACTGTTTATTACTGCCATTGATCAACTGGTATTTCACCGACGAACTGCCGCAGTTCAATACCAATATTTTCATCCGTGACGCTTGTATTTTTTTCTTCATGATGTTTTACGCTTTTAGTTTTCCTGGTTTTCAACCAATTCTCTGCCCGAAAAGAAATAGCTGATTTCAAAGGCAGCCGTTTCCGGGGCATCGGATCCGTGGACGATATTTTGTTCTTTGCTATCGGCGTACATTTTTCGCACTGTTCCCTCGTCCGCTTTGGCAGGGTCGGTTGCGCCGATCACCTTGCGAAAATCATTGATCGCGTTTTCTTTCTCCAGCACCATTGGCACGCATTTGCCCGACGACATGAACGCCACCAGATCGTAAAAAAATGGCCGCTCTTTGTGCACAGCATAAAATTCACCGGCAGTCTTCGAATTCAGTTTCACCATTTTCATCGCGACAATTTTGAATCCTTCGCTTTCAATGCGTTTAATGACTTTGCCAATCAATCCTTTTCTCACACAATCCGGCTTCAAAATCGCTAATGTTCTTTGCACCATGTCATTCTCCTTAATTTTCAGTTTTCTATCATACTTTCTATTTAGATTTGGTAACTATCCAGCCACAAAATCTCAAAGACACAAAGAAAAAGAAATATTTAAAATAATCGATTCTGAAAAGCTGAATTTGGTTTTAAAAATAAAATTAAATTTCACAGTATAAGAATGAGTCCACGCTAAAAAAGGGCTAAAGCCCAAAAATCAAAGGGGAATTTCTGTTCCCGGACTTAAAAGTCGGGGCTATTCAAGTTATATAACTTTTTATTTTTTCTACGAATTGCCTGGAAATTAACTTCATCAGAATTGATTTCCCAATATACCACACTTCGGAATCGTCATTCTTTTTCCACGCACGCATAGGCGTCGTGATTGTGAATGCTCTCGAAACTCTCCACTTCGACTTTGTATTTGATAATATTGCTGATCTCGTTCAACCGCACGGCCGCATTGCGAACCACATCCTCGACGAAGGTTGGGTTTTCGTAGGATTTCTCCGTCACGAATTTTTCATCTTCTCTCTTCAGTAGTGAATACACGGTTCCGGACGCGCATTGTTCCAGAAGCTCAATCACGTCCTCGATCCACAGGAAGCCTCTGAATTCGATCATCGCCTTAATTTCACCGCGCTGGTTGTGCGCGCCGTATTTCGAGATCTCTTTGGAACAGGGGCACACTGTCAGAATGGGCACGGACACGCCGAGCCACATTTTCATGTTGTGGTTCAAATCACCGATGAGCGTGCACTGGTAGCCCATCAATGATTTCGCTCCGGACACCGGCGCTTTCTTTTCCACGAAATACGGAAATGCAATTTCGAGATGGGCGGATGCTGCGTTGAGCTTCTCTTTCATGTCTTTCAAAATCGGCCCCATTTTGTGAATGTCAATTTCCCGCCGGTATCGATTCAGTATCTCGATGAACCGGCTCATGTGGGTTCCCCGAAATAAATGGGGCAAATTGACGTACATATTGATCGTGGCAATGGTATGCTGATTATCGTTCGTCTTATCTTTGAGCACAATCGGGTACTTTAAATTCTTCACCCCGACCTTGTCGATTTCAATGTTTCTCAAATCTGTTTCGTTCTGTACATCACGCATGCGTTGTTACGTCACTCCTCTGATACACTTTATCTATCATTCGCTGCACGATCCCGTGCACCTGCTCGGTGCAGGTCAGGTATTCCTGAACCAACTGATCGATGGCGCTTTTTCCTTCCTGGTCCGAGTAGCCGAAAATTTTTGCCGCCTGCCCCAGGTACTCTGTCTTCAGAATATTGCCGGCAGAGACGGTGAGACGGTAAAGATCGCGCAGCCGTTTCAAAAAATCGAAATGATGCATCAACTGACACAGGTCCGGCTTATTCGATTTGTCCAACTCACAGATCGTTTGCAGCAGTTTCCGATTGAGCGGATCGGTCAGCCTGAATTTGGCTTTAAAAATCAACAGCAAAATTTCGATGTCGCGCAGGCCGCCGATGCCCTCCTTCACATTCAGATTTTTCTTGCCCGTATTCCTTTTGTCCGTATGGCGCGACTGCATTTCTGCGATCATCTGTCCGATGTATTCATCGCATTTTTCGTAGATATGCCGATGGATGATTCGCTCTTCGAACTTCTTTTGAAATATCGTGCTGCCGACAATCATCCGCGCGCCGAGCATCTGCGATTTGTCGATGAACGTGGTTTCGTCTTCCTGAGTGAAGAACTCGTCCAGGTCGTCGATGAGCGTTACATAATGGCCAAAATGGTCTGCGAAACGGTAATGCGGCATGATGCCGCGTTTGACAATTTCGCTGTTCATCATCGTGATAATTCTGTTGCAGTACTGCCGGACTTCCTCATCTTTTTCATTCAGCATGATGATCAAATCATAATCATCATCGAATGCCTGCTCGCGCGCGTAGCCGCCAGCCGTGTAAATGGCGATCAGGTCGCGCGTGGCAATGGGTCCCCCAATTTGCTCATTCACGGACTGCTTGCAAATATCGAACAGCAACTGCATGTATGAATCGGAAAACTCGGTGAACTCGGCGTCAATCTGTTCGATGGGCTTTCCATGCAGCGCGTCCAATCCCACGCGGAAAAATTCCAGATCGTGATAATCGCCCAACTGATTTTTTTTATCTTCGTAACTGTCGAGACTCTGAATGCTTCCGAAGAAGCCCTGGGAGAATTGCGCTAACGACGCTGTGTCCTTCAGATATTTTATGTACTCCGGGTACCTGGACACGACCCGTGTAAAAAACCGTTTGAAATAATGACTGGTATTTGAGTGCAACTCGCACAAATTCAGCAGCAATTCTCGCGGCCGTTCCTGTTCCGCCTCCCACAAATCGCCGTGCAGTACATCTGCAAATTGCCGTTGCTGCGGTACTTCCAGCATGGATAAATAGGTATTGACCAGTTGCGGATCCTGATAAAACACATTGGTCAGGCGAACAATTCTGTTGTCACAGCGCCATAGATTTTTCAAAAACTCCTGATTGAAGCAGTCGAATAAATTTTCGATATCCAGTTTTCGCTTGTTTTTCGAAAGAATGATCAGGAAGGAGATCATCGGCAGAATGGCGTACTGAACCGTCCGACCATATTTCTCGAACAAAATCTGCTGATAGCGCGGTTTCAACAACTTGAAATCATTGACGAAATTTTCCAGCACATGACTGTCTTCAGCCTCCAGGGCTTCCAGAATATCGTCCCAAAATTTAGTGCCGCGGAAAAAGCCGGAGATTTTCAGAAAGTCAATGGCAAGATTGCCGGGATAACTGCGGTACGGTTCCGGGTACCACGCTGATTTGATTTTATCGGCAAAAATGCTGACCGATTTAATATGCTCCGTCACATCGCCCAGAAGCCGGCTGCACGTATGACGCGCCAATTCCACATATTCGTGGTAGTGAATCAACAGATGGTCCCAGGCGCTGATTGCCCCAACATCGCGATAGCCGAGAGTCCTGGCGACAAGTGACATATACTCCGGCACATTCTCGTCGTCCAGATTGACCTCTTCTTCAAGCCCGACATACAGTTGAAACAGGTGCCGGAATATCTCCATGAATGTCAGCGAATTCTCCAGATTCTGATACAGGTGCCGGCGACTGGTATCTTTTCTGGCGAGCTGCGCCAATACATCCCAACGATTGCCGCGGTAAATTCGGAAAATGGTCTTGCCGGAAAAGATGATGCCGGAAATCATCCGAAGAGCGTCATCTTTGGGATTTAATTTGTCCTCGTTGATCTGCCGAAACAGGAACGATCGAATTTCACCGAGGATCCCCCGTAAATATCCCTCATGATACTTGTTATCCCGGTTGCTGTGAAAATGATAGCGATGGGTGATCTCCTGCTCGAACGTCTCGAACAGCGCGGTGCTGCCCAGAATGGGGACAGCGCTGAGCATTTCGCTGATGATGACAAAATCCTGTAATTTCTCGTCCAGCAAATTCTTGTACTCATCGATGGACGCTGTATAAAACTGACTGCCGACATGTTCTGAGAGATAGAAATGCAATTCCGTGGCCCATTTGAACATCTCTTTTCGAACACGGCCAATGACCAGATTGAGCGCTTCCCGGTTCTGGGAGCCATCGTCGATGACGCCCACGTCGATATCGTCCTGATGGGCGAGACTGCCCACACCCAACATGGTGAAAGCTGGCAGCGGCGTGGAATTGGAAAATAGCTCCAGTAGCGTCTGCATGTAGGCTGCGGTTAATTTCCTGAACTCAGCGCCGGTATTCAACATGAACTGTTTGTAAATGGAAATGCGATCTTCTGCAGCCGTGAGATTCAACATCAACACATCAATGGACCGAAGGTTCAGATGTAAAATTTGGAGGGAATAATAACAGGCGAGATATGTCAGTCGTTCTTCGAATGAACGAGCGACGTTGAGTATAATTTCCATCTCCTGGCGAGGTTGTATTGAGCCTCGCCACAAGTGAATTTCTTCAATTTTGCCTGCCCTTTCCAGGCTCTCCACCATCCCGTCCATGTGGAGTTCAATGGTGTGAATATATTTCTGGTGGTGATTGCCCAGCAAACCAACGCGTTCTTTTAATCTATTAAAATATTGATGCACGCATCCAACCTTGTCAAATGATAAGTATTGGGTGTTGGCCACGGCTCTCCGGCGAATCGCATTTCGCGTCGTTGCATCGTGGAGGCAATTTCACCGCCGGCGCAGCGATCCCATCCATCCCAGACCTTCTTCTCCGGAGATTACTGCCCAACCCATTCACGAAGAAGGAGCGTCCAGCGCCATCTGCCGATCCCGCCACCATGCCTCATGTCGAGCATTCGATTCGTTCTGACCGTTGTACAGCGTTACTTCCGGAGATACCATTCGGCATTGTCTGTTCCCCATCCGCAACAACGACGCTCACGCAGCGATCTCTTTCCCGGTATTCACCCCAATGCGAAACGCTTCAATGTTCAATTTTTCAGTACCTTTGGGCACTCGCGAAAGTATGGCCGATTCCAGCGCTTCGATGGACACGATCTTCGTCAATTCGGCGATAATGCCCAGCGCAACGATATTGGCGACCATAACCCGGCCGACTTTGTCCCTCGCAATGTTGATAATAGGCACCCGGTAAATTTTAAATTTTCCCGGCGGGCATTGCGACACCGCATCGGTATCCACCAATAAAATCCCACTGTCTTTCAAGTCTTTGTGATAGCGATCGCATGATTCTTGAGTCAGCGCAAGAAGGAGATCGATATTCATTGCCTTGGGATAATCAATTTCATCATCGGAGATAATCACTTCAGAACGACTGGCTCCACCGCGCGCTTCTGGTCCATACGATTGGCTCTGAGTGGCATTTTTATTATCATAAATTGCAGCCGCCTCCGCCAGAATTTTTCCAGCCAAAACCAGTCCCTGTCCGCCTTCACCGCTCAATCTGATTTCATAGCGATAGCTCATGAAAGAACTCCTCCATAAAAATTCATCCAGTTAGTAGCCTCATCAAAGCGTTAAATATAATTATTTAATTAACCTTTTGCAAGTAGATTTTAACTTATTTTTGAGGGAGAAAAGGCGCATCGTGCGAATACCATCCTTGTATTTTTTGCCCGATGTCCCTGTTTCCAGAAACGAACCTGCTTGATAAAAAAAATCCCACGCAATGGACGTGGGACTTCGAAGCATTAAAAATAATTGTTCCGCGAACTCATTTCGCTTTGAGTTGATCAACCAGTTTTTGATAATTGGCAGTGTATTCAGGCCGGTCTCGGTCCACAAAAATGCCGGTGACAATTTTGCTGGCCAATTCCTCTTCCGACAGCGACTCGGCCTTCTGTACGGACACTGCATCCTCTTTGAGTTGTTTGATCATTGCGGCGCCGTTGCCCAGTCGATTGCGTCGGCCAAATGCGGTGGGACAGGGCGTCATCACTTCCACCACGGAAAATCCTTTTTTCAGAATCGCCTTTTCAATCATTTTATCCAGCTTCAGCGCATCGTACACGGTGCCCCGCGCCACAAAACTGGCGCCGGCAGCTTCGGCCAATCCGCTGATGTTGAAGGTATTTTCGACGCTGCCATAGGGCGCTGTGCTCGCGCGAAATCCGAATGGGGTCGTCGGCGATGCCTGCCCGCCGGTCATCCCATAAATATTGTTGTTGAATAAAATCACCGTGATATCGATATTCCGGCGCGCCGCATGAATGTAATGATTTCCGCCGATGGCAGTAGCGTCTCCATCGCCGGTGACGACGATGACCGTCATTCCCGGCTTCACCATTTTAACGCCTGTGGCGAACGCAATGGCGCGTCCGTGAGTGGTGTGCAGCGTATTGAAATCAACGTAGCCGGTCAATCGGCTGGAGCAGCCAATGCCGGAGACCATGGTAATTTCATCTTTATTGAGTCCGATGCGATCAATGGCGCGGAGCATCGCTTTGAGAACAATACCATCGCCGCAGCCGGCGCACCAGATAAGCGGGAATTTTTTTATTCGGAGATATTTTTCGTAATTGAACATGTATGGTTCCTCTGACTAAAATAGCATTCTAATTTTCAATCGTGCCTTGAACCTGGCCGACGCACACAGGGTTTTTACCGGATCGGATCGCTCTGCTGATGCGCGCGCGGCAGTTACTTTTTTCCGGCCAATTCCATGATCACATCGTAAATCTCTTTCGGATTGATGGGCTCGCCATCGATTCGATTCACTTTGACGACATCGCATTTTCCGCGGGACGCCCATTCGACTTCGTGGGCCATCTGGCCAAAATTCATCTCCGGGACGACAATCGTCTTCACACCGGCGGCCATGGCTGCCACTTCCTTATCCGGGAACGGCCAGATTACTTTGGGTCGGATGGAATGAATTTTCACGCCTTGTTCTCTCGCCATAATGATAGCGCGGCGCGCGGAGCGGGAGGTAGATCCGTATGAAAAAACGCCAATGGTGGCGCCGTCATCTTTGTCCTCGACCAGATCCATAATCTCATCGCGATAGCGCTCCACTTTCCGATTGAGCCGATTGAGCAGTCTGGCAATTTGCACCGAATTATTGGTCGGGAACCCGGTCTGGTCATGAACCAGCCCTGTGACATGAAAACGGTAGCCCTCGCCATAACTGACAAACGGGGGAATATCGCTCTCTGTTTCCTGATATGGTAAATATTGTTCCGGCGGGACAGTGGGTTTCACGCGGTTCCAGACTTCTATTTCATCGGCAGTGGGCAGAATGACCTTTTCATTCACGTGTCCGAGAATTTCGTCCAGCAGCACAATGACCGGAATGCGGTATTTTTCGGTCAAATTGAACGCCCGCACGGTGAGATCAAATACCTCGCGAACCGTATTGGGCATGAGTACGATGATGGGATGATCGCCGTGCGTGCCCCAGCGCGCTTGCATGACATCGCCCTGGGCCGGCAGGGTCGGCAGACCGGTGCTGGGCCCGCCGCGCATCACATTGATCACCACGCAGGGAATTTCCGCCATGGCCGCATAGCCGAGATTTTCCTGCTTCAGTGAAAAACCCGGACCACTGGTCGCTGTCATCGCTTTTGCTCCAGCCAGCGATGCGCCGATCACGGCTCCCATGGACGCTATTTCATCTTCCATCTGAATGAACTTGCCCCCGATTTTCGGAAGCTCCTGAGAAAGGATTTCGGCAATTTCCGAGGAGGGGGTAATGGGATAACCCGCATAAAAGGTGAGTCCACCGGCAATGGCGCCCTCGGCACAGGCCTCGTTTCCGGTCATTACCTGTACTCTGTTATGATCTTCCATCTCTATTCTTATTCCTCTTCGTTTTATTAATCAGTTATTTGGGATCATTCTTCGTCACTGTAATCGCAAAATCAGGGCAACGAATTTCACACAGACCACAGGCGGTGCAGGCTTCCAGATTCACCACTTCAACTACCGACCCGTTCATGGCCAGTACATCCGTGGGACAGAATTCGACGCAGATTTCGCATCCTTTGCACCACTCCTTCTTGATAGTAATCGTCGGCAAACTTTTTTCTTTTTTCATCTCCGGCTCTCTGGTATTTGATTTGGCTGATATTCGGGCAACAAAAAATTGATTTCACTTCCGGACGGTGTCACTGTCTTTATAAACAAAAAACTCCCTCAGTGCGCAGATAGAATTTTTCTGCGGTAGGGATCGCAATCTTCGAATGAACTTGAGGAAACTGAAATCTACGATTCTTTTATGCGACGGACGCTGTTGCTCTTACACTTGGGGCAGGTGCGTTCTTTCATGATTTTTGGATCGTAGCTATCATTGAATTCATGGCCGCAGCGCAGGCATTTGAATTTCGCCTGATTTTCCATGTGGGATCCTCCCCGGTTAGAAAATTTTAAAGGTTAAATATAATTAATTCATTCTCCTTTTGCAAGAAATTTTTCAGTTATTTTTGCGAACACCATGCAATTGAAAACGGCGCTCAAATGTAAAAAGGCAGCCGGCGGTCAGGACCGGCTGCCTCAGGTCGTCTCAAAACTCATATTCCAGGCCGAACAGCGGCAACACTCGCCATTGGTACACTGCGACTGCCCGTTGCTCCTCCTCACTCCAGACATAGTTCGAAATATTGCGCCGGTCGTACACATTCCAGACGCTGACATAGACGATGAGGTTGGAATGGTTAAAATGAAACCGCCGATCGCAGCGCACATTCATGGCATGATAGTCCGGATAACGGAGTTCATTCACGCGCACGGCGTCCAATGTGGCCCGGTGATAGTACTTCGATTTTTCAATGTCGAGCGGGGTATACGGGACGCCGCCGGCGTAGATCCAGCGCAGACTGAACTCCCATTTCACATCTGGTTTATAACCGCCCTCCACGCTGAATGTCCAGCGATTGTCGTAATTTCGATTTCGCCAGACACTATCGCTGCCTTTGTAGCGTGACCGAAAATAGGACGCGCACATCAGCCCATAAAAATCCGCTGCCAATTTTTTCTGCGCCGTGACCTCCAATCCATACGAAGCCGCTTCGCCAGTGTCAACCAGACGGGTGTAGGAATTGAAAAATGACTCATCAACAATGAACAGCGAAGGCGCGTCAGTGTCGATTGGGAAATGGCTGTACGCCTTGTGGTACACTTCGAGAATCAGTTTTGTATTTTCCGTGAGCAAATGACTCACGCCGGCAATGGCATGCCTGGCCCGGGGCGTACGTAGCGATTTGAATTCCGGCTGTTGCGCCAGCAGCAACAGCGGCAGGTTCTGATAATACAATCCCAGCGAACCATGCAGGGATGTGGCCGCAGTGATGCGATAGGCCAAAGCCAGGCGCGGCGACCACCGGGATTGGCGATTGTAGGAAAAGTAGTCCCAGCGACCGCCAGCGGTCAGTGAAAATCGAAGGCCAGGGTTCGCCGTAACGCTCAGGAAAGCGCCGACCCGGGAAGCAGTAATCGTGCGTTGAAAATTCAACGCCGGCGCAAACTCGCCCACAGCATTGGTCGCGCCGGCGTACCAATTATCGTAATGCTCCCGGATCTGTTTCATCTCCAGACCGAAATCCAGGTTCATGACCTTCCCAATTTTCAGGCAATTGACATTTCTGAAATTCAGCGACTGCTCGCGCGAGTGGTTTTTTATGTCAAAAATACCGGTCGTTGTTTCATAAAAATCCTCATGGTAGACGTTCGACATGAAAGCCAGCGACGTGTTCGAATACCCAATGCCAGACCACAGCGCGCGCCAGTTCAGGCCAATCGTTCCCTGGTAGAGGTTCTGGCGGCCAAAGTGGGTCATGTAATTTTCAATGGCAACATCTCTGTCCGGCGCATTATGATCGTCGGCAAAGATACCGAGGAGACTCAGCTTGTGGTTTTTATTCAGCGGATACACCACCTTGCCCTGAATATCGCCGTAGCGAGGCGCAATGGTCGAGCCGGCGTCAAAGGCTTTGACGACAAAATCCAGATAACTCCGGCGCAGCGACAGAAGCCACGACCCTTTTTTCCCGAACGCCGGACCCTCGAACGTCCCTCCGAATCCGGCAAAATTCAAGTCCAGTTGCCCATCGAATTCGTCCGTATTGCCCTCCCGAAACGTGATGTCCATGATCGAGGAAAGTTTATCCCCGTAAATTGCCGGAAAACCGCCGGTGACAAAGGTGACATCCTGAATGAAATCCACGTTCAGAATGCCGATGGGTCCGCCGGACGCGCCCTGGTTGGGGAAATGGTTGATGTTCGGAATTTCGATATTATCAATGTAAAATGTATTTTCCATGGGACTGCCGCCCCGGACGATGAGATTGTTGCTCTGGTCGTTCACTTTGGCCAGACCGGGCAGAGTCATCACAATGCGGCTGACATCGCCGGCAGAACCCGGCGCGCGCCGAATTTCTTCGCTGGAAAAATTGATGGCGCTTACGGCCTGGTCAGTAACATCGGAAAAATACCCGGCGCTCACCACAACTTCTTCCATTTCAACGGCTGCCGGATGCAACTCCGCGTTGACAAATGTCCTTCGCTCGGAACGGACAATGACATCCGCGCGTTTCAGGGTTCCGTAACCGATATAGCGGAATTCGAGCGAATAATTTCCCACCGGCACATTGGGAATGAAATAGGCGCCATCAACATCGGTTGCCGCTCCCAAAGTTGTACCATAAATGATGACATTCGCCCCAATGAGCGGGGTTTTCGTCTCGGCGTCGACCAGCCGCCCCTGGATCGAGCCAACCGGCATTGTCCCCTGACCGTGACCCGGCGCAGTCATTCCTATTAACAGAAATATCACAGGGACAGACCAAATCCATCGTGTTTTTCTCATTGCAATTCTCCTCATTGTTTTCATGAATATTCAACTGATTCAGCGCTTCATTTTTGAGCACAGGTGCGATGTGGATCGTAGACGATGGCGCGACGTTCCCGGAGTTCAGTGAACGTCACGCCGCGGCACATCAGCGACTGGCACAAATATAATGAAATTTGAGAAGAAAAGCGCCCTGTCCCATTGGCCGGTACGGCTATTGGTGTTCAATCCGCTGGGATCAAACGCATGGGAGGTTCCTCACGAACGGCCGGTCAGCCGCGCGCGATACTCCGAGGGAGTGAGCCTGGTGTGTTTTTTGAAGATGGTATTAAACGTGGTTTTTGAATTGAAGCCGGCGTCGAAGGCAAGGGCGAGTATTTTGATATGGTCTTTCTGTGGGTCAGCGAGACTTTGCTTCACATCTTCGATGCGATAGGAGTTGACGAAATCGAAAAAATTCAGGCCCATTTGAGTATTGATTATTTCGGAGAGATTGTGCGGAGAGATGGACAGTTGGTGCGCCAACTGCCCCAGGGTCAATTCGCAATCGCGATAGGGCTTTTCTGATTCCATCAGTCGGCGAAGCTGGTCCGTGTATTGCCCGGCTTTTTCCGGGGACAGGCCGGATTTTTCGTATTTTGGCTGGAGCGCTCTCACTCCATCGGATGCCGGATCGATCAGTTCAGCAGCCTGGCCCATGACGTTGCTGGTCTCCGGCGCTGCAAATATCTCTGATTTGGACAGGCCCATATACCCCATGGCGTACACAAATACGGCGAACAAAATGGACGTCAGATTGAAGAAATGCGACACATTCACTCCGATGATGAAAAAGGTGTTTTCCAGTAAAAAGATGGCCACCACGGACATGGCCATGAGCGTGATGTTTCGGATCCAGTTGAGCTTGATCTTTTCAATCGTCGAAAATAGATTTTTGATACGCGTGTCATAGCGTCGGATGATCACCAGAGTCAGCGTCATGTACGTGAGAATTTGAGCGAGGATCAGCCAGTTGAGCAGCATGGTTTCCAGCGACAGACCATCGCGGTAGAGAGCTTCCCGCTTGGCCGTGAGCGCCGCTGCCGGTTCGAACAGAATGGGCAGTTGCAGCAGTTCGAAAATCAAAAACGGCAGGAAGTGAAGCCAGTCGGTTCGCACGAATTTTTTAGCTGAAATAATGATCGATTTGGTGTAGAGATAGTGCAACGGCCCCATCAGAAAAGAAATTCCCAGGAGGAAAAACATCACGTGGGGGTATTTTCTATCGAACTGCAAATCAGTGAGCAGCATCTGGAAGAGGATGATGGAATACAGACACATCATGACGCCCAAAAAGCGGTTCGCATACAGACGTCGGTATTTCTGAAAAATCAGCACCGTCAGCAGCAGTCCTTGCACCGCGGCAAGCAGCAGAAGAATTGTCACGATATTGAACGACATGGCCCTGGCTCAGTTAGTCCATTTTTGAATCGAGCCAATTTAATCATTTTGATTGGATGATGCAAATGAAAAATTCAGCCCGGGCTTGAAAGGTCAAATTCAGGAAGGGTATGCACATCGGGGCCACGGCCGTCGCATCCCATGGGACAGGCAATCTTGAACCGGTCACTTCATATAAGTCACCAATTGAGTCAGTTTTTTTCGCGTTTTGGCTTTCAGCGCATCGGCAGGGTAGCCGAGCGGCGTGAATGCGATCGGTTCCATGCCGGGTTCCAGATTCAGCAATTCGCGGGCGACACCCGGGTTGAACGCCGCGATCCAGCATGTGCCAAGTCCCAGATTCGCCGCCGCCAGCACGAGATGATCGAACGCAATCGTCGTGTCCACTTCAGCATAATTTTTGCCATCCATGCGGGACCAGCCTTCCGCCTCCAGTGCAACAATGCCAATCACCAACGGGGCCTGCACGAACCAGTCACGGCCGTAGAGCCGTCTCAGTTGCGATTCCCGGCCGCTGATCTCGATCACATAAATTTTGAATGGTTGCCGGTTTGCAGCCGTCGGGGCGATGACCGCTGCTTCCAACACCTGATTCAGCTTTTCTTCTTCCACCGGCTTCGGCAGATAAGCGCGAACGCTGTATCGATTCCTTATCACTTCATTAAAATCCATAACCTCTGATCCTTTTCTCACAATAATCGGGAGACGCATCCGGCTAATTTACGCCGTCAATGCTTTTCACTTTCAAAACGACGAACGTGATATCATCGTTCTGCGCGCGGCCATTTCGCCACTGCTCCCCGGCTTCGATCAGATGATCGATAATCCGCTGCGGGCTGCCGGCGCCGACTTCTGCAAAAATCTGCTGAATGCGCAAATAGTCAAATACTTCCTTATTCTCGTTAAACAGCTCCGGCAGACCATCGCTGAGCAGCAGCACCGCGTCGCCATTCTCCAGCCTGACTGTCTCATCTGCATAGAGAAAATCATCGAATGCGCCGAGCGGCATTCCCTTGATGACAAGTTCCTCAACCGATTGAGTTTTCTTTCGATAAATATAAATCGGCGGCATCCCGGCGGCGGAAGCCATGAGCGTGTCATTGGCAATTCGGACGAGTGAAAGCGCCATGTACAGATTGCCCAGATTCAATTGCTTGATCGTCCGCGTGCAATCCTCGAAAAATGTTCGGATATCCGACTTTGACACATTGGCGATGAACAGGCTTTTAATCACCGAGACGAGCGTGCCGGCATTGAGGCCATGACCGGTGGCGTCACCGATGACCACTGTGAGCGTGCCATTGTCATCCACATGAAAATCGTAATAATCGCCGCCCACTTCAGTGGCAGTCTGCATGTGCACGGCAATATCCAGATTGGGCATCGAGGGGAGCGTTTTGGGCAGCATGGACAATTGCAGCTTCCGCGCCTTTTCCAGTTCGTGCGTCTTTCGCTCGTTCTCCGCCTGGATGGCGCGCGCCTGGGCTTCCGCAGCCTGGGCCCGAAGCTCCGCTTCCCGCAGTTGAGACCGCGCTCGCTCCCGCTTCACGACCACGGTGCGCTGAACGCGATACGAACCGAACAACAAACCAGTCAGCATCAGCGCATAACACAGATAGGCGAAGGGCGTCTTCCAGTACGGCGGCGAGATGACGATTTTCACAGTTGCGCCTCGCTTATTCCATACACCGTCATTATTGGAACCGCGCACCCGGAAGAAATATTCGCCCGGCCCGAGATTGGTATACGTGGCCGTCCGTTGTTGGCCAGCCTCCCGCCAGGCTGCATCGTAGTTCACCAGAATATAGGAGTAACGATTTTTCTCAGGTTGATTGTAATGCAGCGACACAAATTCAAACGAGATGTTGTTCTGCCAGTGCGCCAGCTTCACTTCTTCGGTCAGCGAAATATGCTTCGTCAGCGGCGAATCGTCTCCGATGGGCACGGATTCCCCGAACAATTTGAAGTCGGTGATGGCAATATTCGGCTCATACGGATTATCGCGGATGCTATCCGGATGAAATACATTGAAGCCGTTGATGCCGCCGAAATACATCTCGCCGTTTCGGTTGCGATAGCCGGCCTGGCCATTGAATTCCTTGCTTTGCAGTCCGTCATCGATATCGTAATTGACGAAATCACCGGTCTCCGGGATGAATTTTGAGAGGCCGCGATTGCTGCTGACCCAGATATTGCCGTGGTCATCGCCCAGCACCGAGTAAATGACATTGTTCGGCAATTCGCTATTGTTCTCCGTGTAATGGACAAATGTTTCGGTCCGGGGATCGAAGCGGTTGAGCCCGCCGCCAAAAGTTCCGATCCAGATGATGCCCTGTTTATCAATATAGAGCGATTGAATGGAATTGCTGCTGATGCTGTTGAGATTGTTCGGATCATGCTGGTAGTGTGTGAACGTCAGTTTTCTCGACTCAAACATTTCGGACTGTGCTTTTCCCCGGATCCTGCCCGGGCTCAAAACCAGCTTGTCCAATCCCCCGCCGAACGTGCCGAACCACAGGACGCCGGTGCTATCCTGCGCAATAGCCCTGACTGAATTTGCGCTCAAACTGTAGGGGTCGTCCGGGTCATTTAAAATCCGCGTGAAATTATCCAACTCCCGATTATAAAAGCTCACGCCCCCCATGTCAGTCCCAATCCACAGCGAACCGGTTCTGTCTTCAAAAATTGCCCGGATGAAATTGCTGCCGATCGTCGTCGGGTCACTGGGCTGGTGCCGATAGTGAAGGAAAGAGTCGGACTGCCGATTGTATCGATCCAGCCCGCCCAACGAGCCGACCCAGAGCGCGCCGGTGCGATCTTCCAATAACGCATAAACGATGTGATGACTCAAACTACCTTCATTCGCGCCATCAGCCTGGTAATAGCGTACCCGCTTTGTTCGGGATTCGAATTTATTCAATCCTCCTCCGCCGATGCCTATCCACAGATCGCCATTTCTATCCTCGCAGAACGCCCGGACGATGCTATTGCTGATGCTATTCTGGCTGGTCGGATCATAGCCAAATCGCGTGAATTTCTTGGCGTAAAGGTCGAGTTTGTTCAGACCGCCGGTATTGGTGCCGATCCAGAGCACGCCGGCCGGGTCATTGAAAACCGATATCACCAGATTATTGCTCAAACTGGTCGGGTTCGCCGGGTCATGCCGATGATGAAAGAACAAGGCTGATTTTTTATTGAACTGATAAATACCATCGAATACGATTGTCGTCAGCCACAAATCACCCCGGCAATCTTCGGTGATCGAACGGACAAAATTGGTCGGATTCAAGGGCGATGCAGGATCAAGCAGGAAATATGAAAACGCGCCGCTGTTGCGATCGAAACGAACCAGACCCTGACTCGAACAAATCCACAGGTTGCCCTGCGCGTCTTCGTGAATTTGACCCAGTAAATTTCCCCCGGCCAAAAGCGCACTCGATGTTTTCAGGGGAAAATGAGTGAACTGTCCTGTGCGGGTATCGAACCGATTCAAACCGCCGCCCTCGGACAACGTTGTCAGTTCGCCTGTGCTGATCCATAGAATGCCCGGCTCCCGCGGCGATTCGTGAATCCAGGTGACTTCATCGTAACTCAGGGAATTGGGGTTATTTTTATCCGGCTGGTAACGAATGAACCCATCCTGCTCCGGGTCATATTTGTTCAAACCAGCTACAGTGCCAATCCAGATATTGCCATTGGAATCTTCCAGGCCGCATCGAACGGCATCGTGGTTGAGCGAATGCAGATCCCCGGAGCGGGAACTATAGCGCGTGAATCTGCCTGTGGTGGGATCCAGTTTATCGACCCCACCGGCCTGAGTCGCGAGCCAGATGAAATGCTGCTTGTCTTCCATGACGTAGGTTACGGTATTATCGCGAATGCTGGTGGAATCCAAAGGATTGTGACCGTATCGCGTGAATGTCTCTGTCTCCCGATCGAACCGGTTCAGGCCTCCGCCAGCCGTACCAATCCAGAGTACGCCGGCATGATCTTCCGCTATCGATAATATCCCGTTATTGGAAATGGTCTGGGGATTAAAAGGGTCGTTTTTGTATTCGATGAATTTGTATCCATCATATTTATTCAACCCGGACTGGGTTCCGAACCACATGAAGCCATAGCGGTCTTTATGAATTACAGGGACAATGCTCTGGGACAATCCCTGGTCCAGCGAGATACGCACAAATTCAACAGGATTGACATTGGCAACCGATTCGCCTATCCATGTGGGAAGGGACAATGAACAAATGATCGCCCAAAAACCGAGCTTCATCCGACAGGCGCTCTTTTTAAAGAATTGAATTTTCATTCTCATGTGACACCTGAAACGCGTTTAATAGCGATGGGTTAATGTACCAATCATCATGTCAGGCATGGTCTTAGCAGTTATCACTCAATGACCCGTATTTCAGTTGGCGAGGTTTTCGAATCACCATAACATACGGTATTTCCCATAAAATGTTGAGAAAAATTATGCACTATTAATGTTCCCTCGCCTTCTGCAATCGTTGCCAGAATGGCTTGTACAGGAAGCTCCGTTGGTCCAGGTTGCAGAGCTGCTCGAACATGGGCCGGGTCACTGTGAACGCAAGAATATCCGGCGGAAGAAATTGGCGCATGGCAATATCAGTCGCGCCAACCATGGCCTGCGGCGCATTCAAGTCTTCGAACAAAGGCAGAAGCTGCATGCAGCCGGCTCCGAAAGCGGCGATGACCGGCGCCGGATCGTCTGGAGAATTGTTGTACTGGGCGCCCACCATGAGCAGACTCAACTGGTCCGGATTCACGTAGAATGTGACTGTTTTCAGGTAGGGATATTGTTCGGCCTGCAACGGCCCAATGAGAATGTTCCCATATTCCGCCTGATAGGGAATATTGACATTCAGCCATCGATCCATGAGTTCGTGCGACGATTTCAACCCTTCTTCGTCGACCAGAAATTTGATGAAATCCGGACGATTCCTGGTTTCCAGATCAAAAATCCAGTGGCCAGCGCCGCCGCAGCCGTAATTGTCCTTTGTGATGAACAACGTTTTTCCGTTGAGCCACGATTTGAAAAACGAGAAAGTACACGCGCGTTTGCCGGGACTGGGGCTCACCAGCGGCTCGAACGGCGCTGTATCCGGGGCGTCATAACATCCAATCAGCGGATAGGTGATATTCGCGACCTTCAACACATTGGATGGATCTGGCTGCATAGGTTTTGTCCTTTCTCAATTAAGTGCATACAGATGAATAGAATTTATGTCGAACCAGCTTCTTTCGATGGCTATCACCGAATAACTTCAGTTGTTATGAAATGCGACATCGACACAATTTCAAGGCGTAACTTACAAAGATTTGCTGAAAATGTCAACAGGAAACTCATGGCAGTACACCATGTCGATGTCCATATACTTTGAAACTATCGCCTGATTCGACCGTATTCGAGATCAAATTCGCATCTATCAAAATGGGTACGGCCGAATTATCATCTCGGGTAAAATCGATGAATGATTTTGGTCGAACCGAGCCTGCTGCTCTGAATGAACGAACACTCATTACTTGGAGGATTAAACATGCACGCATTAACATGGAAAAATTTCTGTCTGGCAGTGGTCTTTTTAACGGCAACCCTGGTCCATGCTTCGGACGATTTCACCAAACATTTCAGTAAGACCGTGGAGTTTAAGAGCGCTGGCGACATCCAGGTGACTTCGGTCAATGGCCAAATCAAAGCAACCGCCTGGGATAGTGAATCAGTGAAAATTGAGGCTGAAATCAAAGTGCGAGCCCGCAGCCAGCGCGACGCTGACCGCATAATGGAGAAGGTGACTATTGTCGTCGAACAGACCGGAGGCCACCTGACCATCGAAGCAGATTACCCCCGACATGATAGCGACAGTGGCTTCTGGAATACCCTGTTCACTTCCGGTCGCACGCCAGTGATTCATTTCACCATCAAAGCGCCCCGGCAATCCAACCTCGATTTGCATTCCACCAATGGCAATATTTTCGCATCTTCCGTCCGCGGCAAGAATTCCATGCGCACCACCAATGGCAACATCGAAGTGGAGAACATGGAAGGATCGCTGGAATTATATTCGACGAATGGATCGGTGACCGCTGAAGCCACCGACTTCCAGGAGACTGACGCTATTCGGATGAAGACGACCAACGGCAATGCGACGCTCAGTTTGCCGGCCACGGTTCGCGCCAATGTCAATGCGTCCACGGTGAATGGCTCCGTCCGGACCGATTTCCCGCTCACCATCCGGGGCAAAGTGATGAAGCATCGAATTGAGGGCGACATCGATGGAGGCGGCGGCAAAATTGATATTTCCACTGTCAATGGAAACGTGAAGATTTTGGAGCAATGACGTTCAGGGTGGGCCAGGATGACTGGCTCACCCGACGCCCTCCCCTGTTCATCGCTGCGATTCCGCCAATCCACCTCTCCATCCGATTTTGTATGACCGGCAATCCCTGTCAATCTAAAATTTTTTCATTTCTCTCTTGACATTTAAGTCGAATCAAATTACATTGTACCTTGAATTTTGAGCTTGATTCCGGGCCACGAGGCAACCCATTGATTTTGTAGCTGAATGGAGTGCGCCCTTTCAAACCTGGCCGCATGAATGCCATCGTTCCGCGCCCGCTTCCGGCTCAGATTGCCAAAGGACTTGAAATTTAATAATCTGGTCTGTCCATTCATCTTCAGAATTGAATATCCCTGCTGAACGCAGCGCGCACCGTCATCCATCAGTAAAACAGGAGGAAACAAAATGAAAAAACGATCATTAATCCTTAGCATAATGCTGGTTTGTGGCGCCGTCATTCTCGGCTGTTCCCAGCAATCCCAGAAATTGACGGCAGCCCAGGAGAGCAAAATCCGAGAGATCGGGGAGTCGTCTGCGCTGGAACTGATGAAAAATCTCAGGAAACACCTGGTGGAGGCCATGAACCAGGGCGGCGCTGTTGAAGCGATCGAGGTCTGCGCCAGTCAGGCCATTCCCATCACCGAGGAGGTTCAGTCCCTGTTGCAGAAACCCATTCAGTTGAAACGCACGTCGTTCAAATTCCGCAATCCGTTCAATGCTCCGGATTCGCTAGAAGCGCTCGCCCTGAAATATTTTGAAGCCTCGCTGCAGCAAAACAAAACGCTGCCCGAGTACTATATTCAGCCCGTCTTTGCAGCGCAGGAATATCGCTATTACAAACCCATGACCATGGATAAGCCTTGCCTGAGTTGCCATGCATCGCCACAGACAATGGATCCCAAAATAGCCCAAATTCTCAGTGAAAATTATCCCAACGACAAAGCAGTGGACTATCAACTCAACGACTTCAGGGGATTGGTTCGCGTTTCCATCAAATCGGAATTGATCAATTAATTCTACTTAATGCGGGAGGGGCATCATTGAAAAAATTATCGACGGACTATGACTGACACGATCGTTTTTCAATCCGGAGAGAAAATCCTGGCGGATAACCTTCGGGAGATCAAATCTCTAAAATCGATACAACAGAATATTTTCTACACAGCAGAAGGCGCAGAATCGTTTTACCAGTACCGCGGCCCCGGTATCATTCAGATCAATTGGCGCGATGAGGTTCAATTTTTCGAGAAGCTGAAAGTGCTGCGCGCCGATTCATCGACGGCCTTTGTCAGCCTCGGCTGCGGCAATGGCGCGCCGGAAAAGATGCTGCTCCAACATCTGAGCCGGCAGGGCTATCGCATCGACTATTTTGGCGTCGATTCCTCCGAAGCCATGTTGAAGCTCGCCTCGGCCAGCCTCGCCGACGTCCGGTACAACCGACGATTTTTCCTCGCTGATTTCACGCACTCCACTTTCAAAGACGCATTGACTCCTTACCTGCAACACTATGATACTATCCTGTACGCATTCATGGGCGGCACTTTTGGCAATTTCGAACAGACGCACATTGCCGGTGTGATGCGCGCTCTCGTTGGAACCCATGATTATTTTTACCTCGATATTGTCCCGACAGGGCATACCCCCGAGATGAATAACGCGCTGAAAAAACGATACGCGGACCTGCCGAAGAATTACCGAAATTTCTTCGCCCGATTGCTGGAGAAATTCGCGCTCTCCGAGGAACATGGTCACATCATCAGCCAGGAGGAAGAAGACCTGCTGTTGAACGCGCTGACCTGTACGTTTTACTTTGTCCCCAATCTGGACAAACAGATAAGCGTTCTGGACGAATGGGTGACGATCACTCCCAACGATCGGATTAAATTAATGAGCATCCGCGCTTATCACATTCCCTCTCTGAAGGAATTTTTAAAATCTTACAATTTCAATTGCATTGACGATTATATTCCCAACGCTGACAGAGCTCCGCATTTATGGCAACGGTTGTTATTTCAGAAAAAATGACAACTTCCCGGGAAAAAATCTGATCAGACGAGTCTCGCACAGAGAATCCATGAATCGAACCGAGTGAGAATCCATGAACGAATCGACTAAAAATTTTACCCTGCACGCTATTCATAACCTGGTTTCTATCAAACGAACGGAACACGGTGTCCCCCTCATCACCGCCAATAATCGCGAGGACCTCTGCTTCGCAATCGGCTATGCCCAGGCCTGGGATCGCATGGTGCAACTGATGCTGGTGCGTTCCATCGGCCATGGCAGAGCGTCCGAGGATTTCGCCGGCACGGACGATTTGATCGCTGTTGACAGGTACATGCGCTGGCTTTTTCTCAGGAAAGACACGGACGCGGAGATCGAAAAACTGACCCCTGACACGAAGCGGGCCATGGACGCCTATTGCGCTGGAATCAATCGCGCCATTGCCACGAAAAAGAGGCCGCTGGAATTCCGGATGGTGGGCTACACTCCCGCGCCCTGGACGATTCAGGATTCGATACTCACGGCCAAACTGATGGGCTACATCGGTCTGGCCCAGGCTCAGGGCGACATGGAAAAGTTCCTCGTTCAAATGATTCAGCGCGAAATACCGGAAAAGAAACTGCGCGCGCTGTTCCCCTACCTCACCGAAGAGATCGATTACGCTCTGATCAAACAGATTCAATTGCAGCAAGAACCCGTGCCCGGCCATTTGTGGAAAGGCGTTTTGCCGGACCTGCGCGCCAGCAATTCCTGGGCGATTTCCGGCACGAGGACAAAATCCGGCAAAGCCATGCTGGCGACTGATCCGCACATGGACGTCAATCGCCTGCCGGCGCTGTGGTACGAGATGATCTGGCAAATGAACGATACCGTCACGATGGGCATCACCATGCCCGGCCTTCCGGTGATGGTGATGGGTCGTACGCGTCATCTCGCATGGGGCGGAACCTACGCGTTCATGGACATGATCGATTATTTCATCGAAGATTGCCGAGACGAAAAATTCTGCTACGATGGCCAGTGGCTGCCTTTTGAAAAACGCACCGAAATCATCCGCCCCCGGAAGAAACAGCCGATCGAACTCACTTTCTTTGAAAATCAGCACGGCGTACTGGAAGGCGATCCAGGGAAACCGGGCAAGTACCTGTCCATGGCGTTCACAGGTCGCAGCGGCGTTGGCGCCGATATTCTCAACAACATTCTGGCCATCGATACGATCAAAACTGTGGCCGAAGCCAGGCAGAGATTCCGCGAAGTCTCTGTGCCCACCATGAACTGGGTGTTTGCGGACGACGCCGGCAACATTGGCTATCAAATGAGCGGCAGAATGCCACAGCGGAAAAAAGGCCTCAGCGGACTTCTCCCCATTCCCGGCTGGATGCCGGAAAATGACTGGCAGGGATTTGTCGATCCGGCGCTTTTCCCGCAAAGCGAAAATCCTGAGGCTGGCTATCTGGCCACTGCCAATAATGATTTGAATGCACTCGGAAAGGCGCATCCCATCAATCTGCCGATGGCGGCCTACCGCTTCCAGCGCATCATGGATCGGTTGCAGCACAGCGATTCCGTCGACCGGCAGTACATTCAGCGAATGCAGTATGACGTCTATTCCAAACAAGCGGAGCGATTGATCATGCTGTTCATTCCGCTCCTGCCGGACCATCTAAATGCGGATATTCTGCAGAATTGGAATATGAGCTATGTTACGGATTCGAAGAGCGCGACGATATTCGAATCGCTTTATCTGAACTGCCTGAAAATCGTCTTCGGCGCCCATGGCATCGGCGCGGACGCCATGGAGCATTTGCTCACCCGCACCAGTCTGTTCACGGATTTCTACGGCAATTTCGATGATGTGCTGATGGATGAGCAGTCGGCCTGGTTCGAGGGGCTGAACAGGGACGCCGTCATTCAGGAAGCCATCGCTGCCGGTTTAGACATCAAGCCACTGCCGTATGGCAAGACCCATTCATTCGACATGATGAATATTTTCCTCGGCGGCAAGCTTCCCGGCTTTTTGGGTTTTGACATCAAAAACAAACCGATGATCGGCTGTCGCGCCACCATCTCCCAGGGACAGATCTGGAACAACGCCGGCAGAATCAATACATTCGCGCCATCGTTTCGCATGATTGTCGATTTTGCTGAAGACGGCCTATGGACGAATCTTCCCGGCGGGCCGTCCGGCAGTCGCATCTCGCGATGGTACACATCCGATCTGGATAATTGGGAGAAAGGAATCTACAAATACCTGGCCGGTGCGACGGCGCAGCGTCACGATAAAAAATGAACTGCCCACATCGGCGCAGCGACTTTTAAATTAATCCAGTTCACTGGTGAATAAGTACAGGAGGTCAATCAACAATCACTCAGACTAAATCTGTGCGCACTGCGGCATCGGCGCATGTGCACTTACATGACTCAATGACAAAACCACTTTTGATACAGCCTCGTAGCAAGAAGCTATTCCAGTCTCCGCCAAAGTCGGCAGAGCAATAGAGTTCTCCCCGGGATCACTCATCTGCGCTCGTTCATTGCTGTCGCTCTATTGACTTCGGTCTACGCGGCCCATCAAAATTCAACTTTATGAACTACCTTTCAGGAGGAAATTTATGCCAAAACGATTTAAAAGTGATTCATCGGCCTTCTCCAATGGCCAGATCACGGTGCTTGTCGTCTTGAGAATGCTCATTGGCTGGCATCTGCTTTACGAGGGTTTCTCCAAACTGCTGAATCCCTACTGGTCTGCTGCAAGTTACCTGGTCGATTCCAAAGGGATTTTTGCCGGACTGTTCAAAAGCATCCTTTCCAATCCCGGCGTCCTCAGCGTTGTTGATTTCCTGAATGAATGGGGATTGATCGCAATCGGGCTGGGGCTCATTGCCGGCGTTTTGACACAGGCTGCGACAATTTTCGGGATTGTCCTGTTGAGTCTGTACTACCTCAGCGCCCCGCCGTTCATTGGCCTGACGTACACCATGCCGACCGAAGGCGCGTATCTCATTGTCAATAAAACCTTGATTGAAATCGCGGCGCTGTTCGTACTGGCCTTTTTCCCAACAGGGAGAATTGTTGGAGTGGACATTTTCATTTTCAGAAAAAAATAGCGCTGAACATACCAGCGTGGAACGTGGTTTTGCGGTTCAGCGATGGGAGATAGCCGGGTCAGTGTTCGGGTCGTGAAATGATCCGGGCTTTTCCGAAGAAAACATCGCCAGGAATTCGCCTGACTTTCCCGCCGGAGGCAGCGCCTCGGTGATCGGGCCGGAGCGAACCTTCAAAACCACGAATAGTAACTGCTGCATCTGTTGAACGGCTTTGCAGACATTAGCAATTTAATCAAAATGAATTTCCGGAGGATTTGATATGTCAGAAAATAAAAAATCAACCGCCAAACACAGCAAAGAATCAGGAACCAATCGCCGGGACTTTCTGAAGGGTTTGGCATCCATCCCTGTTTTTGGGGTGTTCTTTTACAGTTTGCTCGAAAAGTATTCATCGGATAATCAACGCAAGGAAAAAATTCTCGAAGAATTGGGTTTGAACAAAGAAGCGCCGGCCGTTCACACTGGTCCGAGCAGCGGCCAGGCCGGGAATCTCATCCGGCTGGGAATTATCGGATACGGCGGTCGCGGCGAACATTTGGTGCGCGGCGCTGGTTTTGCTCATCCGGACTGGACTGCTGCCAAAGCGCAGGACGCCCTGAAAAATAAGCTGGACAAGGGGCTGGAGATATTTTTAGGCCAGGATAACCTGAACGTCGAACTCACCGCAGTCTGCGACATTTTCGATGTTCACGCGGAACGCGGACTGGCTTCTTCGAAAAATGACGTGCGTCCCGGCGGCGCCGGCAATCTCAAAGGCGCCCGGCGGTACCGGACCTATCGCGAATTACTGGCCAGCCCGGACGTGGATGCGGTCATAATTGCCACACCGGATCACTGGCATGCGCAAATGGCCATCGACGCCGCCAATGCCGGCAAGCATGTCTATCTCGAAAAATGCATCACCCGCACTGAAGAAGAGGTGTATCAGTTGGCTGATGCCGTGAAAAAAAGCGGCATTGTCTTCCAATTGGGACATCAGAACCATCAGCAGGAAAGCCATATCAAAGCCAAAGAAATCGTGGACAAAGGCATTCTCGGCAGACTCAGTCTGATCGAAACAAGCACCAACAGAAACTCTCCGGACGGCGCCTGGTATTACAACATCCACGAGAAAGGGAGCCCCGAGACAATCGACTGGGCGCAATTCGAGGAAGCAGCACCCCATAAAGTGCCCTTCAGCCTGGAGCGTTTCTTCCGATGGCGCTGCTGGTTTGATTATGGCACAGGTCTTTCCGGCGACCTGCTCTCGCACGAGTTCGCCGCAGTCAATCAGATTCTGAGCCTCGGTATTCCTGAAACAGCCGTGGCATCCGGCGGAATTTATTTTTTCAATGACGCCTGGGATCGAAAGAAAGAATACAAGATGCAGGAAGTGCGCGACGTGCCGGACGTCTTCAACGTGGTGTTCGAATATCCGAAGAGAAACCTGACGCTGCTGTACAGCGCAACCCTGGCCAATGGCAATGGTCGCCAGCGGATGATCATGGGTCACGATGCCACCATGTACGTCGGCGATGGCGTGGAAGTCAGGATTGAGTACGACTCGACCCGGTTCCGGCAGCACATCGATGAGAAGCTGATTGACACCTCGGAGCCGCTCATCTCCTACTCGCCGGGCGCCAAAGGAATCGACGCGGTCACTTCGGCCACTGCGCGCTATTTCGCCCAGAAAGGTCTGATGTATACCTATCGCGGCGGCAAGCAGGTGGACACGACGCATCTGCATGTGAAAGACTGGATCGATAGCATTCGCAACGGCAGCACGCCCAAATGCGACATCAATCTCGGTTTCGAGGAAGGAATCGCCTGCCACATGGCAACGAAATCCTACCTGGAAAATCGGAAAGTCACCTGGGATCCGATCAAGCGAAGGATTATATAAAAATCCAATTTCAAAAACACAAATGACAAATACGAACCAATAAACAAAATCCAAATTCCAAATTAAAAGACAAAATTCAATAACTGCCTATGGATGAAATTTCAAATCCTAAACCTGTTTATGATCTTGAGGAGCGGACATTTCAGTTCGCAAAATCCGTTCGATTGTTTGTGAAAACGTTGCCCAACACATTGGCAAACATCGAAGATAGCAAGCAATTGATAAAATCTTCGGGATCAGTTGGAGCCAATTACAGGGAAGCGAATGAGTCGCTCAGCAAGAAGGATTTCTTGATGAGAATAAAGATCAGCAGGAAAGAAGCAAAAGAGTGTGCCTACTGGTTAAGACTGATCAGTGAGACAAATAATCTACACGATCCAGATGAAGTTCAGAAATTAATCCAGGAGGCGCATGAGCAAAAAAAAAATTTCTCCGCGATCATCGTAAAATCTCAAAAATAATTGGATTTTCTCTTTTTTGAATTTTGATTTTATTTGGGTTTTGTTTTATTGTCATTTGATTTTTCATTTAAGAACGCACTGATCATCGTATTTCAGATGAAACAATATAAGTATTCAGGAGGGATATGAATGAAAACGAACACTTACATTCGGTTAAGTGTCATGATGTTTTTTCAGTTTTTTATCTGGGGCGCCTGGTTCGTCACGCTGGGCACCTATCTGGGCAGCATCAACTTCAGCGGGACGCAAATCGGCTACACCTATCTGATGAATAACATCGCCGCCATCCTCTCGCCGTTTTTCATCGGTATGATTGCGGACAGGTATTTTTCCTCGGAAAAGGTGCTGTCGCTGTTGCACATTTTGGGCGGACTCGTCCTTTTGTTCGTGTCGAATATCACCACGGTGTTCGGGCTTATCTCAGGGCTGCTTCTCTACAATCTCTGCTACATGCCGACGCTGGCCCTGGTGAACGCCATTTCATTTCACCAGATGGAAGACCCGGGCAAGCAATTTCCCAATATCCGCGTCTGGGGCACCATCGGCTGGATTGTGGCCGGGCTCATCATCATGCTCATTCAGTTCAAGTTCTTCGCGGACGTTGAAAAAAGCGCCGTGCCCATGAAAATGGCCGGCATCGTCTCCCTGGTGATGGGGTTGTATTCGCTCACGCTGCCGAATACCCCGCCGAAGAATGTGGGCAAGGAAGTGGGCATTGGCGACATCCTGGGATTGAAGGCGCTGCGGCTGTTGAAAGAATGGTCATTCCTCATTTTTGTCCTCTGTTCGTTGCTGATTTCCATACCACTGGCGTTTTATTATAATTTCACCAACATGTTTTTGAACGACCTCGGCATGAAAGGAGTGGCCGGCAAACAAACGCTCGGACAAATGTCTGAAGTCATTTTCATGGTGCTGATGCCCTGGTTCTTCGTTCGGCTGGGCGTGAAAAAGATGCTGCTGGTCGGCATGTTCTCCTGGCTGTTGCGCTACATCCTTTTCGCCAGCGGCGACATGGGCAGCCTGGTCTGGATGTTCTATCTGGGCATTCTGCTTCACGGTGTGTGCTACGATTTCTTCTTCGTCACCGGTCAGATTTACATCGATAAAAAAGCGGACAAGTCCATTCGCGCCAGCGCCCAGGGCTTCATTGCGCTGGTCACCTATGGCGTCGGACTTGGGCTGGGGTCATTCCTTTCCGGCAAAATCGTCGACATGTTCACTGCCGAAGGTGTGAAAAACTGGCCTCATATCTGGTGGACGCCGGCGATTTTCGCGGCTGCTGTGGCGCTGTTGTTCATGCTGACGTTTAAAGACAATGCTGCAGGAGCGAAGGGGCAAAAAGGTTAACCGATCACAGGTTCATCGTTCAGGGTTTAAGGTGAATGATAACGCACAGTTGATGGCAGAGAAGTTGAGCATAAAAAATGTTTCGCGCAACCATATCCAAAATCCCAACAGGGAACGCTGAACCTGGAACCTGTGAACGGCTACCAAAAAGGTTAATCGAAGATTATATTGTGCACTAAAAAATTGTCAATTGATAACGATCAATTTTGAATTGTGAATTGGAATTGTGATAGTTTTGAGAAAACCACCATTCACAATTCACCTATCACCACATAGTTCATGGAGGTCAACATGGCAAAAAAGAGATTGGGCGTCGGTTTTATTGGCGGCGGATTCATCGCGCGGTTTCACATCCGCTCGTGGGTGGCTGTGCGCGACGCCGATGTACTTGGAATTGTTGATAAAAATACAGACACGGCAAACGAAGCAGCCGCATTAGCGCGGCAACTTAATGTGGGCGAGGCTAAAGCCTACAAATCCATCACTGAAATGGTGGCAGACCCGAATATCGGCGCCATCTGGATTTGCTCGCCCAACTTCACGCGGCTGGAAGTGATGGAAGAGATTGTCCACGCCGTAAAAAGCGGGAAAGGCGAATTGATTGGCGTGACCTGCGAAAAGCCATTGGGGCGAAATGTCCGCGAGGCCAAAGCCATGCTGAAGCTGGCCCGCGAGGCGAATCTGCTGGATGGCTATCTGGAAAACCAGGTTTTTTCGCCCACAGTGATTCGGGGGAAAAACATTATCTGGTCGCGCGGCGCTGCGCTGACCGGCCGGCCCTATCTCGCCCGCGCCGCCGAAGAACACAGCGGTCCCCACATGCCCTGGTTCTGGGAAGGCGAACTCCAGGGCGGCGGCGTGCTCAACGACATGATGTGCCATTCCGTGGAGGAAGCGCGATTCATGCTCACTCCGCCCGGCGCTGACCGAAACGTGTTGACGCCCATCAGCGTGAATGCGTACACATCGTGCCTGAAATGGCAGCAGCCGGATTATGCTAAAATTTTAGCGGATAACAGCGGCGGCAAGACCGATTACCTCAATCGCCCGGCCGAGGATTTCGCCCGTTCGCTCATCGAATACCGCGATGAAAAGGGCCAGAAGCTCGTCGTGGAAACGACTACATCGTGGTGCTTTGTGGGCGCCGGACTTCGGTTGAGCATGGAATTATTGGGGCCGGAATATTCGCTGGCCATCAACACGCTGGATACACCGCTGAAAATGTTTTTCAGCCGGAATATCCTGGGCAAATCCGGCGAAGACATGATCGAGAAACAAAATGCGGAAATGGGACTGATGCCGGTCATCAGTAACGAAGAGAACGAATACGGCTATGACATCGAAAACCGGCACATGGTTCAGTCGTTCCTGGCCGGCCAGCGTCCGGAGGAAAATTTCAGCGATGGCGTGAATGTCACCGAACTCCTGATGACAGCCTACATGAGCGCTGAACAGGGAAAAACCATCCCGTTCCCGCCGCCGGATCTCGATACCTTCATCCCGGCCGTGGCCAAAGGTACGTGGAATCCACTGAAGCGTTGATTGACGTCGGATAACTATTGGGTAGCAAAGCGGCCTCTGCCGCTGTGACAGAAGTCAGTGGCCGAGGTCTCTGATCTACCCGATTTCTTTATTCCATTCGATATGCAAAATTAAAATTTACCACAAAGCGCTCAAAGGTCACACAAAGGACACTAAAATAAAAATGAAGAAGACATCAAATTTCAGAATTGACTAACCTATTTTCATTTTATTTAAACAAACCGTGGTGAACTTTGTGACTTCGTTGGCCTGCGTTATTCATAGTATTTTTAAAGGAGGCTGGCTAACCTGAATGGTGCTCTTTTTAGAATAAACGTATAAAACTGAGTTTCAAAATAGCTTAGCCTTTAGCTAATTGAAAATCTAAATGTTGACTCAAATTCTGAGCAAGTTCATGAATAATTCAGGTTGGGACCTTTGTGTTTGGAAAGAGTATGTAAACCAAAATTTCAAAGTAACATTTCACAAAAGTTTTGTGCTTCATTTCCAAATATTGTCATCACATCAGGCGCATCATGCCATAATAAAAACCAGGAATCAATATGAAAAAATTTTCCTTTCTATTATTAATAATGATTGTAACGTTTACAACGCTCTGTACAAAGGAAGTTAAAATCAAAGACTTCCCCATTGCCATGCAATGCTGGACCTTCAACAAATATTCATTTCTGCAAACGCTGGAAAAAGCGCAATCCCTGGGCATTCGATACCTCGAGGCCTATCCCGGGCAAATCCTGGACAGCGCTCAATGCGACATCAAATTCGACCACGCACTCAACCACGAACAGATCGAACGGGTCAAGCAGAAGCTGAACGAACACGGACTGCAACTGGTGAGCTATGGCGTTGTGGAATTCGATAACACCGAAGCGGGTATGCGCGCGGTGTTTGATTTTGCCAAAACCATGGGCATCAAAACCATCTGCACGGAGCCGGCATTTGACGACTTTTCCCTCATCGAAAAAATGGTCAGGGAATATGATATCCGAATCGCCATTCACAATCATCCGGTTCCGTCGAAATACGCCTACCCGGACACGGTGCTACGGCATGTGAACGGATTGGACGCGCGGATTGGCGCCTGCGCCGACACCGGCCACTGGCTCCGCACCGGCGTCGAGCCGATCGCGGCGCTGCGATTGCTGACTGGTCGCATCACCAATGTCCATTTGAAGGACCTCGATGCGTTCGGCGTGAAAGACGCCCGGGACGTCCCATTTGGTTCCGGCAAAGCCAACATTCACGACGTGCTGCTCGAACTGACGCGGCAGAATTATGACGGATATTTATCCATCGAGCATGAAAATCAGGACGAAATCTATCATCCGGAGCCTTCCATTCAAAAGGGATTGGAATACATCCGAAGTATTGTTGGTGAGAGGTAGTTGGTACAATCATTGGCAATTCACCGTTTGCCGTTCAAAACTGACCATTCAATTTTCAAAAAAAACCGGAGAAAACATGACATACCTGAAAACATCAATCCTATTTTTCCTTTTAATTATCGTTCTGTCAAGCTGCGGGCAGAAGACAGCGCACGATAATTGGACCATTCTTTTCGACGGAAATTCGACCGACGCCTGGCGGGCGTTTCATCGGGATACTTTTCCGACCGAAGGCTGGAAAATTGAAGATGGCGCGCTGAAAACCATCGTTGGCGGCGATGCCGTGGATATCATCACCAAAGACCAGTTCAGCAATTTCGAACTGGAACTGGAATGGAAGGTATCGCCCGGCGGGAACAGCGGCATCTTCTTCGGCGTGTCTGAACAGGACAATAGCGTCTGGCAGTCCGGCGTGGAGATGCAGGTATTGGACGACAATCTGCATCACGACGGACAGAATCCGAAGACGTCGGCCGGCTCCCTTTATGCGCTCATTGCGCCGCAAAATAAGGCGCTTCAGCCGGTGGGGGAATTCAATAAAGCGCGGCTGGTGGTGAAAGACAATCATGCCGAGCACTGGTTGAACGGCGTTAAAATCGTGGAATATACCCTGGGCAGCGACACGCTAAGCGCCCTGATCGCCGATAGTAAATTCAAGGATTTGCCTTCGTTCGGAAAAGTGAAAATCGGGCACATCGCGCTGCAACACCACGGCGAAGAAGTCTGGTATCGGAATATTCGCGTTCGACCGCTTTGAGTGTGTTGGAAAAAAAATTGTTCCGACTGAATCGAGCAACAGATCGCTCGATGAGATGGTTGCCGCGGGCGCAACCGATTTTCAGGATCGGGCGCATTCAATGGAAGCCCCCGAAATTTTGAAATAACCAATGGAGCATGCGATGAACGATTTAAATGGATTGAACCGCCGCGAATTTATCAAGCGCTCGACGCTGGCGGCGGCTGCCTTCACCATTGTGCCGCGCAGCGTGTTAGGCGGCATTGGATACGTCGCGCCAAGTGATATTCTGACCAAAGCCATCATCGGCGTCGGCGGCATGGGCTTAGGCCATTTCGATTATGGCGGCACGAAATTATTGGCGGTGTGCGACGTCGATGCGGTACATTTGAAAAAGGCCATGGACATCGCCGGGCCGGATGTCAAGGGCTACAAGGATTTCCGCGATGTGCTTGCCCGGCAGGACATTGATATTGTGCACATTGCCACGCCGCCGCACTGGCACGCGCTCATTGCCATTGCCGCTGCCGAGGCCGGCAAGGACATCTGGTGCGAAAAGCCCATGACGCGCACGATTGGCGAGGGGCAAAAACTGGTGGAAGCGGTTCAGCGAAATGGCCGAATTTTCCGGCTCAACACATGGTTCCGGTTCAGCGATATTTTTTATGGCTTTGGCGCCCCGGTGAAACCCATCAAAAAGCTGGTCCTCAGCGGACTCCTGGGTTGGCCATTGACCGCCACGGTCAGCGGCGTCACCGGCTTTGACTGGAAATTCTACTGGAGCGGCGAAACCCATCTGCTGCCGCAGCCGACGCCGGATACTCTGGATTACGATTTCTGGCTCGGGCCGGCGCCGTACAAGCCGTATCACCCCCATCGCGTCCACGCCACATTCCGCGGCTACTGGGATTACGACGGCGGCGGCCTCGGCGATATGGGCATGCATTATCTGGATCCGGTGCAGTACATTATAGGCAAGGATGACACCAGCCCGGTGGCAGTCGAAGTGGATTACCCCCAGCAACATCCGGACGCCTGCGGCTCCTGGCGCCGCATCGAATTGAAATACGTCGACGGCTGCAAGATCATTCTCGACGGCGAGAATAAGGATAAAAACGCGCCGTTCCTCGCCGGGCCAAACGGCAGGCTCTACCCCGGCTTCAAATCGGATATACCAAATCTGGAAAAAACGCTGGCCTCGTTCCCTGATCCGGAGCCGCAGATCACTGATTTCATCGACGCGGTTCGCACCCGAAAAAAATTCGCCCTGAACGAAGCCAACGGACACCGCTCCTGCACCATTGTCAATATCAGCAAAACCGCGGTGCAGGTGGGACGGCCGTTGCAATTCGACCCGATCGCGCAGCGATTCATCAACGACGATGAAGCCAACCGTTTCGTGAATCAGCCCATGCGCGCGCCCTGGCATTTGTAATGGGATCATCCCTGAATTTTGAACTGTCCGTTGAGGTCATACTTTTTTCGTCCGAATTGAAAAAAATCCGCGCGACGGTTCAGCCGTCATGCCGGGATTTCGTGACACACGACCCGGCGCATCACTTTTTCCTGTGAGGAAATTATGAACCATATCAATCGAATTTTACTGATGGTCTTTTTATTCGCGAATGTTGCATTGTCCGGCGATGCTGTGAAGACGCTGGAAACAAAAGCCCTGGAACTGGTCGCCCAATTCCCGGCGGATTCCATCAGCGAGCGCGATCAGCTCGCCGCCGGTATCATGCAATTGGGCCCCCGGGGAATTGCCCGCATTTGCGCCATGCTCACCCCATCGGAGCGCGGGGACAATTCCCGCGTTCAGTTCGCGCTGGATGGTCTCTCCATGTATGTTCATCGGGCCGGGGCTGAAACTGAACGCGTGATGTATTCAAAAACGCTCATCAAAGCGCTGGAGTCCAATCCGCCGGTTGAGGTCGCTGCGTTTCTCATCAGCCAGGTGCAGCTTGTCGGCAGGAACGAGGCGGTGAAACCGCTCAGCAACTTTCTCCAGCACGACCCGTTGTGCGAACCGGCCGCCCGGGCGCTGGTGGCCATCGGCACCCCGGCTGCGGAAACCGCGCTGCTGAAATCGCTCGATCCCGGCCATGCGCCGACGCTTATCACCCTCATCAATGGATTGGGGCAGCTTCGGAGCCGGAAGGCCGCCGCGAAAATCGCTCCATTCGCCTCCAGCGAGGACTCGCGCCTGCGACAGGTGGCCTGCGACGCGTTGGCCAACATCGGGCATCCGTCCTCGGCTGAACTCCTCGGGACTGTGGCGCTGGCCTCGACGTCCTTCGAGCGAACGACCGCGGCAGCCCGCTATTTGCTGTATGCCCGGCGGCTGGGCGAAAACGGGCGCAATGAATTGGGCGCAGCCATGTGTCACAGCGTGATGAAAAACTATACCGCGCCGCACGAAAGCGGGATTCAGTGCGCGGCTCTCTCGGCGCTGGTCGCCGTTACAGGCAAAAACGCTTTCCCTGACTTATTGGCCGCCATGGATAGCGATTGCAAAGACGTCCGCTGCCATGCCCTGGAACTGGCCGGAGCGATCACCGGCCCGGACGCCACGGCGCGCTGGCTTGAAAAACTGGCGGCCGTCGACGGCGAGCGAAAGGCGGAGATGATTGCCATGCTGGGAGATCGCGGCGATGCGTCGGCGCTCCCCGCTGTCCGCGATGCGCTCCGGGATGACGACGCGATCATCCGGGTCGCGGCCATTCCGGCAGCCTCGAAATTGGGCCGGAGCCAGATCATTCAGGACCTGATTCCTGTATTGAAAAACAACGCTCCGAATGAAGTGGCTGCTGTGAAATCGGCGCTGCTCCGGCTCGATGCGGCGCCGGCCGTTACTGCCTCGGCCAACGCCTTGCTGGATATGCCAACGCTCGCGCGGGTGGCGCTGCTCGAAATTCTGGCTGAACGACGCGCCATGGACCGCGCAGATCTCGTCTTTGCCCAGACCGCATGCCCCAACGATACGATCCGGCTCGCTGCCATCACCGCCATGCAGCGCCTGGCCACGGAGCGCGACCTGCCGCGGCTGACCGACCTGCTTTTAGCCGTGAGCGACAGCGCTGACATTCAAATGGCGCACGACGCCGTGGTCACTGCCGCGTTGCAGATTGAGGGAAAAGAAGAGCGATCCGCGCTGCTTCGGGATCGGTTGCAACAGGCGCCGACTGAACTGCGTCCGCGATTGATCCTCCCGCTGGCGCGACTCGGCGGCGAGGCTGCGCTCAATCTTGTGATTCAGGAAACGCGGAGCAAACATGCGAACCATCGGACGGCTGCGATTGACGCGCTGGCCGATTGGCCGGAATTCCCGGCAACGCCGGAATTGCTCTATCTCATCCGCACGGCGAAGACGCCGGCGCACCGCACCCGGGCCGTGAGCGGTTATGTTCGGCTTGTCAAAACCTCGGAGCTGACGTCCGATATCAAATTGGCGATGCTGCGGGACGCGCTTTCCTCCGTCAATTCGACGGACGACAAAGCCATTGTGCTCCGCGGCCTGGCGGAAATTCCAACCGCGGAAGCGCTGGAACTCGTTGCCGGATTCTTCGGCGACAGTGCGCTCTGTGACCAGGCTGCGTTCGCCGCCGAACGGATTGCACTGCCAGGCCCGTTCAGCGCCGGCCTGCGCAGCCCGGCCATTGTTACAACCCTCAAACAGGCGGCCCATCTCATTCAAAGCAATTACGAGCAGGAGCGCATCGAAAAATATACGCGGGAAATTTTAGGTCAATCCGGTTTCGTCCCGCTGTTCAACGGCAAGGACCTGACCGGCTGGAAAGGGCTGGTGGGAGACCCCAAAGCCCGCGCTGAAATGAGTCCGGAGGAATTAGCCAAAAAACAGGTCGAAGCCGATTCCGTCATGCGCGAACACTGGAAAGTGGTCGCCGGCATTCTGGAATTTGACGGTCATGGTCACAGCCTGTGCACGGCCAAAGATTACGCTGATTTTGAGATGTTCGTGGATTGGAAAATAGGCAAGTTCGGCGATAGCGGCATTTACCTTCGCGGCTCGCCGCAGGTGCAAATTTGGGATCCGGCCCAATGGCCCGAAGGCTCCGGCGGACTTTACAACAACCAGGTGCATCCCGGCAAACCGCTGCGCTGCGCGGATAATCCCATTGGCGAATGGAACACATTCCGTATCAAAATGATCGGCGAACGGGTGACGGTTCATCTGAACGGGGTGCTCGTCGTCGACAATGTCGTCATGGAAAATTACTGGGAACGCGACACGCCAATCTACCCGGTGGGTCAGATTGAATTGCAGGCGCACAACAGCCAGCTCTTCTTCCGGGAAATTTACATCCGCGAGATTCTGCCCGAAGGCGGCGTAACAGAGTTATCCGCTCAGGAAAAAGCCGAAGGATTTGTGCAACTGTTCAACGGCAGCGATCTAACCGGCTGGGTCGGCGATACTTCGGGCTACTCAGTTCGCGATGGGAAAATCATCATTTACCCGGACAAAGGCGGCAACCTGTTCACGGCCGGCGAATACGATAATTTCATCTTCCGTTTCGAATTCAAGCTCACGCCGGGCGCGAATAATGGTTTGGGAATCCGCGCGCCGCTGCAAGGCGATGCGGCCTACGTCGGGATGGAATTGCAGATACTCGACAACACAGCGCCGGTTTACAAAGATTTGCAGCCGTACCAGTACCACGGATCTATTTACGGCGTGGTTCCGGCCAGACGCGAATTTCTGAATCCGGTCGGGGAATGGAATTCCCAGGAAGTGATTGCGGATGGGCGCAACATCACCGTGAAACTCAACGGCGCCATTATAGTGGACGCCAATATCGATGAAGCCAGCAAAAACGGCACGCCGGATAACCGGGATCATCCCGGGCTCAATCGCTCCAGCGGGCATATCGGCTTTCTCGGTCATGGCGCCTATCTGGAATTTCGAAATATCAGGATCAGGGAATTGAAATAGATTTCGCGCCCATTGACCCATGCGGAAAAGCGTGCGGAATCGTAAGCACCCAGATTTCGAAGAACCCTTTGTCCGGCGTTTCATTCAAACCAACATATTCAGCGAGGGGAATTTCATCATGAAAAAAATTCGACTCCATTACTGCATTGTCCTGTTTCTGTTGCTGGTGCATGCTGGCAGTCAGGCAGCGATCACTGAAAAAGTGTCCGTGCCCAGTCAAAAAATGAACAAGCATATCCCGGCCATTGTCGTGCTGCCGGATGCCGTCCGGAATAGCGACCACAAATTTCCCGTCGTCTATCTCCTGCACGGCCACAGCGGCCATTACCAGGACTGGAGCCAGAATGCCGATCTGGGCGCGGCTGCGGAAAAATATCAGGTCATCATCGTTTGCCCGGATGGCTCGACCAATAGCTGGTATCTGGACAGCGAAGCCGACCCGACCAGCCAATACGAAACGTTTGTCGGAAAGGAATTGATGGACTGGATCGATGCGCGTTACCCCACTGTTGCGACCAAACAGGGACGCGCCATTACCGGGCTGAGCATGGGCGGACACGGCAGCCTGTACCTGGCGTTTCGCCATCCGGAAAATTACATCGCTGCCGGCAGCATGAGCGGCGGCGTCGATTTGACCTATTCCACGGTGAAATGGGAACTGGCCCAGAAATTGGGCGACTACGAGAAGCACCCGGATCGCTGGCATCGCAATTCGGTCGTGAACCTGGTCGGACAGGTGAAAGGTCAGCAACTCGCCATTCTCATCGATTGCGGCGTGGACGATTTTTTCATCGACATCAACCGCAACCTGCATCAGAAATTGGTGCAGCAGAAAATTCCGCATGACTATGTTGAACGGCCCGGCGGCCATTCCTGGGATTACTGGGTTCGTGTGCTGGAATATCATCTGCTGTTTTTCAGCGAATCGTTCCGAGCGAATCATACCGCCCGGTAGCACAAATGCCTGACGCGATGAATCATCGCGCCATTCATTCCGAACAGTCAAAGGAAGGAATTATCGTGTCGCCACAAATTTTCGCTCTGCTGACGGCCATCTTCTGGGGAGTCGGCGGCTACTTTGAAAAACGGGGACTTCATCTGGGCCATCTCTCACCGCAAATCGGCATCACCATTCGCACGCTGGTGGCGCTGCTCATCCTCGGCGCGGTGAGCTATCCCCACTGGAAAACCATCGGACAGGCCGGGCCGCGGGCGTTGCTTTACATGATCATCGGTGGCGGCGTTGTTGCCGGCGCCGGCGGCATGCTGTGTTTTTATATCGCCATCAAGGGCGCTCCCCTGAGCCGCGTCATGCCCATCGCGTTCACATCGCCCCTGTTCGGCGCGCTGATGGGCTTCATTTTCGGCAGCGAACCACTGACGCTGAAAACCATTCTGGGCATGGCCATGACTATCGGCGGCATCGTGTTGCTGACGCTGTGATTTTTGCGCCGCGCGGCGAACCCAACTTTGAACCGAGAATAACGCAGGACTTCATCCATGAGAGAAAAACAATCCGCTCGTTTGAACGCAATCACCCGGCAGGTGCAACGGCTGGCCAATCGCCTCACGAAAATGGAAGCGCAGCGTCGCCGTTTTTCGTGGTACCGGCTCGGCATTTTTTTGAGCGGCAGTTTTATCACCATTCTCACCCTGGTCTGGTTCAACGACACCGTGGCTTGGTCGGTGGCCGGCATCACGCTGGTTGTTTTCAATATCATCGCCCATTTTCATCGACGACTGGATCGATCCGTCAAACGCCATCAGATCTGGTCTGAACTGAAAACCACCCAGATCGCCCGCATGAATCTGGACTGGCGCGCCATTCCCCCGGCGCCTCTTCGGGCGCAGCAGGTTGAAATTCCCTTTGAAAACGATCTCGACATCACCGGGGAACGGTCCCTGCATCGGCTCATCAACACAGCGGTCTCGGACGAAGGCAGCTATCTGTTGGCCGACTGGCTGCGCCCCCGGACGCCGGACCTGGCGTCGATACGGAAGCGGCAGAACATCGTCGCGGAATTAGCGCCGCTGACCCGCTTCCGCAATCGGCTCCTGCTCACATTCCGCCTCATTTCCAGGGACAATCTCGAAGGCAGGAAACTCACGGACTGGCTGGCCGGCGCCGCGCCTTCCGGCGTCATCAGAAAACTGCTGCCGGTGACTTCGGCGCTCATTTTCATCAACATCATCCTGTTTCTGCTCAATCAATGGACGAGCCTGCCGGCGATCTGGCTGTTCTCGCTATTCATTTACCTCATCATCTATTTCAGCAATTCCCGGACATTGCATCAGTTCTTCGACTCCATCTTCCATCTGGATGAAGAACTGGGAAAATTCAAGGGCATTTTGCGCTATCTGGAGACGTACCCCTTTGGGAAGAATCGCCATCTCATTGAGATGTGCCAGCCATTTTTGCAACCGGGCGCCGCGCCCTCAAAACAGCTCCGAAAAATCAAATGGCTTTCCGCCGCAATCGGCCTGCGCATGAATCCGATGATGGCGGCGCTGCTGAATCTCGTCTTCCCCTGGGACTTCTTCTTCGCCTGCCTCATTCAGCGCAGCCGCGAGACTGTCGCAAAGTTACTGCCCACCTGGCTCAACGCCTGGTTCGAACTGGAAGCGCTCATTTCTCTGGCCGACTTCGCGTATCTTCATCCGGATGATGTGTTTCCGGAATTAACGGACAGCGCCGGCCCGGATGCGCCGCCGGTATTTCACGCGGAAAAAATGGGACACCCGCTCATTCCACCGCGACACAAGGTGTGCAATGATTACGCATTGAACAATCTGGGCGAAATCGACATCATCACCGGGTCCAACATGGCAGGAAAAAGCACCTTCCTCAAATCCGCCGGAGTGAATCTGTGCCTGGCTTATGCCGGCGGGCCGGTGGACGCGCGCCGATTCCGCAGCGGATTGTTTCGGATTTTCACCTGCATCAAAATCAACGACTCCATCACCGACGGTTTTTCATTTTTCTACGCCGAAGTGAAGCGTCTGAAATCGATTTTGCAGGCGCTGGAGGAACGCGATTCAGCGCCGGTGTTTTTTCTCATCGACGAAATTTTCAAAGGCACCAACAATCGCGAGCGGTTGATCGGCAGCCGCTCCTACGTGGCCAGAGTGGTCGGGCAACGCGGCGTGGGGTTGATTGCCACGCACGACCTGGAATTGGCGAAACTGGCGGATCAGTTTTCCAGTATTCACAATCACCATTTTCGCGAGGAGGTTCTCCAGGGCAAAATGGTGTTCGATTACCTGCTGCGGCCAGGCCCCTGTCCCACAACCAATGCCCTGAAAATCATGCAGATGGAAGGACTGCCGGTTGACTATTGATTTGAAATCCATCGACAGCGCCATTTTCTTCAGGGGCGTATTACTGCTTGACTTTTTCGATCTGGAAAATTACATTATACCGATTGCGCTGGCATCATGCCCACGAAAATAAAGGGATGGCAATGACGGAGACACAGAAAAAAGGCCTCGACATCGAAGGGATCATACACAAGGCAGTCAATGCGGCTGAGGAATTCAGGAAGCTCAATCAGGAACAGACCAATCGTATTGTAAAGGCTGCCTACGAAGCAGGATTCAATCAACGCATCCGGTTGGCGAAACTTGCCCATGAAGAAACGCGGCTGGGCGTGTGGCAGGATAAGGTCATCAAAAACGTCATCGCCACCAAGTTCGTTTACGAGGATATCAAGAATCTCAAGACCGTGGGCATCATCTCGGAGAATCCTGACAACGGCATTGTGGAAATTGCCCAACCTCTGGGACCGATCTTTGCAGTGACGCCGGTGACCAATCCCACCTCCACGGTCCTGTTCAAAATACTCATCTCGTTGAAGTCGCGCAATCCCATCATGATTCGGCCGCACGGCGCTGCCAAAAATTGCTCGGTTGAAGCAGCGCGAATCTGCTACGAAGCCGCTGTTGCAGCCGGAGCGCCGGAGAAGTGCATCATGTGGATCAAGCGGTCGACGGAGCAGGAAACGCTCGACCTGATGGCGCATCGGAAAATCGCCCTCATTCTGGCGACAGGCTCCGTGAGTCTCGTCCGCGCGGCCTACAGTTCCGGCACACCGGCCATTGGCGTGGGGCCCGGCAATGTGCCCGTATTCATCGGCAAAAGCGCGGATGTGCCGTTTGCCGTGGACCAGATATTTCTGTCCAAGACATTCGACAATGGCACGGTCTGCGCCAGCGAACAGGCGCTGGTCATCCGCAGTTGTCACCTGGAGGAGGCCATCAGCGAATTTAAAAAACGAAAAGCCTATTTTCTGTCGGCCGATGAGATCAAACGGCTGGAACCGGTGGCCTTCAACCAGACCCAGCGCGTCATGAATCCGGAGATCATTGGCCAGTCCGCAGTGACCATTGCAAAAATGGCCCAAATCGACGTCCCGCCGGATACGACATTGCTCATCGCGCAATTGGATGACGTGGGACTGCATTCGCCCCTGTCCCTGGAAATTCTGGCGCCGATCCTGGCCCTTTACACAGCGCACACATTTGAGGAAGCAATTGACCTGTGCCGGAAGATAAATCACCACGGTGGTCTGGGGCACACGGTCAGTATTTTTTCCACGAACGAAGAAAATATTCAATTTTTCGCTTCGGAGATGAACGCCGGCCGCATTCTGGTCAATACCCCGGCATCCCAGGGCGCATTGGGCGGCACGTACAATTCGCTGCAACCATCGCTCACATTGGGCTGTGGTAGCGGCGGAAAAAATATCACCACGGATAATATTTCCGCCAAGCATTTGCTGAACATTCAGCGCATTGCGCGGCGGCAGGTGCATTCGTGCGTCAAGCAATCCGCCCGGGACAGATACCTGGATGAGTCGGTCACTGCCGCCAACTTCGATGAAAAATGCGCAGAATGATTGGCACTATTCCCTGTTCACTTTTAACGTCTTTCGTCTCGCTTCTCGCATCTCGCGTCTAAAAAACAATGGAGAACCACATGAATAACACAGATATTTCAAATGCAATGAAAGTCAAGCTGGGCAATGAACTGCCTTCGACGAAGCAATTTCAGGCCGGCATTCGTCGCGCGCCGAATCGCGGGCTGAACCTCAGCAAACATGAAATTGCCATTGCGCTGAAAAACGCGCTGCGATATATTCCGGAACATCTGCACGAAACGCTGGCCCCGGAATTTCTGGACGAATTGAACACCATGGGACGAATTTACGGCTACCGCTATCGTCCGGAAGGCAGAATTTTCGGCCGTCCCATTGATTCCTACCCGGGCATCCCGGAGGCGCGCGGCCTGCAGGTGATGATCGACAACAATCTCGATTTCGAGACCGCGCTCTATCCCTACGAACTGGTCACCTACGGCGAGACCGGCCAGATTTTTCAGAACTGGATGCAGTACCATCTGGTCAAACAATACCTCTCCATCATGAAAGAGGATGAAACCCTGGTTGTCAGTTCCGGCCACCCGGTGGGACTGTTCCCCTCCAATCGTTGGTCGCCGCGGGTGATTTCCACCAATGGACTTCTCGTGGGGCAATGGGACAACCCCGGCGAGTTCAACAAACTGGCGGCGATGGGCGTTTCCAATTACGGCCAGATGACGGCCGGCGGCTGGATGTACATCGGTCCCCAGGGCATTGTGCACGGCACGTACATCACGCTGCTCAACGCAGGCAGGCAGTATCTGGGCATCCCGGCGGACGGGGACTTGAAGGGCGTGATTTTTGTTTCGTCCGGATTGGGCGGCATGTCCGGCGCCCAGCCCAAAGCCGTCGAGATATCAGGCGGCATTGGCGTCATCGCCGAGGTGGATTCCAGCCGCATTCAGACGCGACTGTCCCAGGGTTGGGTGAGCAAAGTCTCCGCCGATCTCGACGAAATTGCCGGCTGGATGGCTGACTATAAAAAATCGGGCAAGGCCGTCTCCATCGCCTATCACGGGAATGTGGTGGATTTGCTGGAGTATCTCGATCAGAAAAATATTCATGCTGAACTGATTTCCGACCAGACGTCCTGCCACGCGGTGTACGAAGGTGGGTACACGCCGGCTGGCGTCAGTTTCGAAGAAGGCAGAGCGATCCTGAAAAGTGATCCGGCGAAATTCAGACAATTGGTCGACGACTCGCTGCGCCGCCACTATCGGGTCATCCGACGGCTCACGGCCAAAGGCTCGTATTTCTGGGACTATGGCAACAGCTTCATGGCGTCGGTTTTCGAAGCCGGGGAAAAGGAGATTGCCAGAAACAAACGGGATACGTCCGAGGGATTTATCTGGCCTTCCTACGTCGAAGACATCATGGGGCCCATTTGTTTTGATCGCGGATTTGGCCCATTCCGCTGGGTCTGTCTCAGCGGCAGGGACGAGGACTTGCGCAAGACCGACCGGGCCGCCATGGATAACATCGACCCGACGCAAAGCTCGGTTCATCGGGACAATTACCACTGGATCAAAACAGCGGAGCAGAACAAACTGGTGGTGGGAACCCGCGCGCGCATCCTTTATGCCGACGAGCAGGGCCGCGTGAACATCGCCCTGAAGTTCAACGAGATGGTGCGCAGCGGCGAAATCGGCCCGGTGATGCTGGGTCGCGATCATCACGACGTCTCCGGTACGGATTCCCCGTTCCGCGAAACAGCCAACATTTACGATGGCAGCCGTCCCACAGCCGATATGTCGGTGCAGTGTTTCGGCGGCAATATTGCCCGCGGCATGACGCTTGTGGTGCTGTCCAACGGCGGCGGCGTGGGCATTGGTCGCGCCAGCAACGGCGGCAATGGTATTTTCCTTGATGGCAGCGAGCGCGCAGATAATATCATCCGAAAAGGTCTGTCCTGGGACGTCATGGGCGGCGTGGCCCGACGAAGCTGGGCCCGCAACGAAAACGCCCTGGAAACCGCGCTGCACTGGAACCAGACAGGCATAGGGCACATCACGTTGCCGTTTATCCCGCGGGAAGGACTCGTGGAAAAATTGGTGCTGGATTAATTGGAATCAGTCGAATACGTGACGATCCAATTCTCCTTATCACCATATTTTGGCGCCGAAGCATGATATTCTTGCCGCATCGCACTCACTGAAGGATAGTGCAAGGATTTATGTTTGTAAACAGACAGATGCGCATTTCCATAAACAATGAACACTATCGGATTGACATGGTTTTTTATAATAAATATTTGAGATCGTATATCCTGATAGATTTGAAATCAGGTAAATTCGACCATTCGGATTACGGTCAAATGAAATTCTAAAGGGGATTTGAGCCATATTCATCAGGCTGGCTTCAGTCATCGAGACGGCACGTGCTGCCGGTTCAGGGCGCTTCTTGGACGCAATTTCCGTTGCCGTCTTCGAGGCCTGAAAAAATATTTTGATTCGACCGATTTATTTCGTATATTGAGTGCAAATTTTCTCATGCGCATACCTTCTAAAATCGCCAGAGTGAGATGAAGTACGCATTAGGATGGTGCTGCAGAAGAACTGCTTGCCGGTTTTCAATCCATACCCACGGCCAGAAAGCAGAAAAGTAATTTTACAGGTATAATTATTTTTATCATTCATTGATCGATCAAAGGATTGACCCATGAATTACGACCAGGATTTACAATCCATTCAGCAGGCGCGGACGCTGTGCAGCGAGGCAAAAGAAGCGCTGGATAAGATGAAATCGTTCACGCAAAAAGATGTGGACCGCATAGTCGCCGGCATGGTGGAGGCTGGCGCGCAGGCGGCCCACTGGCTGGCCGAACTGGCTGTTGAAGAAACAGGCTTCGGCGTGGTGGCCGATAAAACAGTGAAGAACGAATTGGCCACGCGTCGCGTGTTTGAGTACATCCGCGACATGAAAACGGTCGGCGTGATTCGAGACATTCGCAACGATAAAATCGTCGAGATTGCCGAGCCAGTCGGCGTCGTTGCCGGCATCATTCCGGTGACCAATCCCACATCCACGACGCTGTTCAAAGCCATCATCGCGCTGAAGGCGAAAAACACCATCGTTTTCTCGCCTCATCCCAATGCAGTTCGCTGCACCAAAGCCACGGTCGATCTGCTGCAAAAGGCCATCGAGCCGCTGGGCGCGCCCCAGGGGGCCATCAGCGTCATCACCATGCCCACGATGAAAGCCACCGAAGAATTGATGACCAATCCCAATGTCGCCGTGATTCTTGCCACCGGCGGCAGCGCCATGGTGAAAAGCGCCTACAGCTCCGGCAAGCCGGCGTTCGGCGTCGGCCCGGGCAATGTGCCGGCGTTCATTGAAAAATCCGCAGATGTGAGGAAAGCGGTGGCCGACATCATCGCCTCCAAAACGTTCGACAATGGCACGGTCTGCGCGTCCGAGCAATCGGTCATTGTGGACAAATCCATCAGCGCGGAGGTGAAGCAGGCGCTGAAGGACCACCGCGCCTATTTAATGAATGCGAAAGAATCCGCGCTGGTCGCCAACGTGCTGGTCGATTCTCGGCTGACGATCAATCCCAAACTGGTGGGACAGCCGGCGCATTTCATCGCGCAACAGGCCGGTTTTCAGACGCCGGGCGATACCACGCTGCTGGTGGCGGAACTGGCCGGCGTTGGCAAGGAATACCCGCTGTCCGTTGAAAAGCTATCCCCGGTCATCGCCTACTATGAAGTGGACGGCTGGGAACAGGGCTGCCAGCGCTGCGTCGAGCTCCTGAAATTCGGCGGCATGGGACATACCCTCGCCATCCATTCCAACAATCGCGACGTGATTATGGAATTCGCGCTCAAAAAACCGGCCTATCGGATTCTTGTGAATACACCGAGCACGCACGGCGCAGTGGGCTACACGACCAATCTGCCGCCGTCGCTCACCCTGGGCTGCGGCACATACGGCGGCAACATCACATCCGACAATATCTCTCCGTTGCATTTGATCAATATCAAACGATTGGCGTTCGAGACCCGACCACTGTCCCACGATCGGGCTGCGAGCCAGTCCGTTTCCTCCGGCGATCAGAAAAAACTGATCACCGAGAAGGATGTCCGCCAGGCCATTGCCCGCGGCGAGAAAATCAAATTGGATAAAGAAGTCATTGTAACGCCGCTGGCCAGGGACCTGGGGCGAGCGCATCACGTGTTCGAGTGAGTTGCGGCGCATTCATTCCGCGCCCACCGAATGGCGCGCCTTCTTCCCTGCTCTGCGGCAGAGGCATTTGCGGAGAGGGGCGATTCACACTTCCGCAGCCACTCATGACTTCGACAAAGCAATCCTGCCGGCGGTTGAACAGCCGGCGACAGTTGTCCCACATGAACATTTCAAACAATTCAAAAATTGAGCACATTCCGAACAGCCTGAACTGCGCGAGCATGGAGAAAATACCCTATTTTCCGCGCCACGGGTGACAGAGTTATCCGTCAATTTTTACGGGAGTTATCTGATTTTACAATTTCAAATTTGTCTGCAATCGATGAAATTGAATGATAATTTTTAAAATTTATTTGGTATTTAAAAAATTAATTTATTATATTAGGCGGTTTTTTTGTACCTGTTTACCTCGATTCAGGTCTGTCCGTTCAACGGATAGATTGTTGTCATCGACAATTGAAAGGATAGTTCGGCATGGTAAACGCGACAGTTCATCTCAGCGTGGCAGTCTGTCTTCTGGCCTTCTGCGCTTGCGCCCAAACTAACCGGGAAAGCGGAGCATCGGTTGAACAAAAAGTTGTCGCAGCCGTTGATTTGAACCGCTACGCCGGCGTCTGGTACGAAATCGGGAAAATTCCCAACCGATTCCAGCGCTCGTGCGACAGCGGCACCACGGCTGAATACCGTCTCCGCGACGATGGGAATATTGACGTCATCAACCGTTGTATGAAAAAAGATGGATCATGGATTCAGGCAAAAGGTATCGCTAAAATAGCCGATAAAAAGACCAATGCCAAACTCAAAGTGAGCTTTGTGCGAATTCTGGGAGTCTCCCTGTTTTGGGGCGACTACTGGATCATTGGTCTGGATGAAGATTACCGCTACGCCATTGTCGGCTCGCCGGATAGAAAATACGGTTGGATTCTGGGCCGACAGCCGCAGCTTGCGCCGGAACTCATGGAGCGTATCAACCGGATTCTGTTGGAACAGGGCTATCATCCGCAGGACTTTCAAATGACCAGCCATACAGAAGAGTAAATTCAGGTTCAACTTAGTGTTCGAACAATTACATACAGAGTAGATTTTGGAGGAACCGTGAGCAATTTAATCCCCAAAAAAATGTTTTTCACTAAGGGAGTCGGCTATCATCGAAACAAACTTCAAAGCTTCGAGTTAGCCCTCCGCAGTGCAGGCATCGAACGATGCAATCTTGTCAGTGTCTCAAGCATTTTCCCGCCCGAATGCAAAATCGTCAGCAAGGAAGAGGGCGTAAAATATTTGCAGGCCGGCGCCATCACCTTCGTGGTCATGGCCAAAGAATATACGGATGAACCGAACCGGTTAATTGCAGCGAGCATTGGGCTGGCGCAACCGAAAGATCGTAACCAATACGGCTATATCAGCGAACACCACTCGTTCGGCCAGATCCAGAAAAAAGCATCGGACTTTGCCGAGGACCTGGCAGCCACCATGCTGGCGTCGACTCTCGGCATTGAGTTGGACCCGGACAAAGCCTGGGACGAACGAAAGAAGCTGTACATCACCGAAAAGAATCGCCATTTTTCAAGTCGAAGTATCGCCCAAACAGCGCGAGGTCACAAAGATGGATTGTGGACAACGGTCCTGGCCTGCGCTGTGATGATCACCGAATAAAAAAGGCTCCGTTATGACATACCATTCGCTTTTTGGGAATGCGCCGGATATTATTCCCCGTCCATTGGAACGAGGCTGGACAATCGACAAATTGCTGGAGTACATGGGCAAGACGTCGTTCGAAGCGCGCCATGTATACCGCGGCGCGAATTTGTTCAGAACGATGATCGTCGGGAACGACGTCATCTGGCTGGGTATTGCCGGCGCCGGCATTGCCGGTGGCATGGGCGGAATGGTCATTTCACTGCTGGATGCCAGTTTCATCGATATCATCTGTTCCACCGGCGCGCAGGTTTATCATGACCTGCACTTCGCATTCGCACTGCCTGTCAAGGCGATTCACCCGACCTGGGACGATAATTTGCTGCGTCAACACGGGGACACCAGAATCTACGACATCGGCATTCGCGAGAAAGAAACGCTGGAAGCGCAGGATGAAATTATCCGCACGTTCGTGAAGGAGAATTATAGCCAGCTTTCGCGCGCCGAAATGGCCAGTTGGGAATTCAATAACCTGTTAGGCGGTTGGGTGAAAAAAAATTCACCATTCCCTGAACGGAGTTTTGTCGTCAAGGCGTTTGAGCAGGGCGTGCCGATTTTCTGGGACTCCCTGTCCAATCATTCCATCGCCATGAATCTGGTTCGAACGGACAGGGAGGGCTATCCGGTGAAGATTTCCCCTCAAAAGGACATTATCGATTCCGCGGCCATTTCCTTCTCATCCGGCGGAACGAGCTTTGTCGAATTGGGCGGCGGCGGACCGAAAAATTTCATTCAGCAAACAGGGCCAACCATCAGCCAAATTCTATCCATTGCATTCGAAGGCGCGGATCGCGGGCTGCAAATCACCACTGCCGTGGAAAGAGAGGGCAGCCTGTCCAGTTGCACCTTTGGCGAGGCCGTCACCTGGGGAAAGTACCAGAAGGATGATCCAGAGAAGCTGGTGCAGATATGGGGTGAATACAGCATCATTTTTCCGTTGTTGGCCGCTTACGTGCTGGAAATGTGTCCACCACGGACGTCGCGGAATCTCATTTCGCAAATCCCTGAATTCATCCATCAACTTGAAAACGCCCGATGAAGAAATATAAGCGCCAATTTTTAGGCATCGAAGATCAGCACTTCACCTATGCCGATTCCGCCATCATCATTGTGCCGTTTCCATTCGAAGGCGCTGTCAGCTATGGCAAAGGCACTGCCGAAGGGCCGGACGCCATCATCGACGCATCGTATTACCTGGAGTTCTACGACGAAGTGCTGAACGTCGAGCCGTTCCGCAAAGGCATTTTCACGGCAGCGCCGCCATCCATTCCGGCAGCGCCGGACAGGATGGTTGAGACTGTCTATTCGACCATCCGCGACATTCTTCCCGACGATAAATTCATCGTCTCCATCGGCGGGGATCATTCCATTTCTTCCGGCTTTGTACGCGCGCTGCACGAAAAATACCCGACCCTCTCCGTTATCCAATTCGACGCCCATGCGGATCTGCGCGACAGTTACGAGGGCACGCCGTTCAGCCATGCCTGCGCCATGTCCCGCATCAGGGAAATCACCAGACACACGCTGCAACTGGGCATCCGCAGCATGTCCATTGAAGAAGCGGATTTAGTGAAGAAAGAAAACCTATCGCTGGTCACCATGCACCAACTGCGTGGCCGGAGCGCCGATATCCTCTCGCTGCTGGCAAAACTGCCGGATCCGGTTTTCATCACGTTTGACGTGGATGCGTTCGACTGGAGCGTGGTGCGCAGCACCGGCACGCCGGAGCCGGGCGGGCTGCTCTGGGATGAAACGATGCAGCTCCTGGGCGCGATCTTTTCAATGAAGGATGTCATCGGGTTCGATGTGGTCGAATTATCACGACGCGCCGATGACGCCAATTCACCTTTTGCCGTTGCCAAATTGATCTACAAAATGATCGGTTTCAAATTCTTCGGACGATGACCTTTACCAATCACCCGACGCGCTCTTCCTCACCCCGGGTTTTTCATCCGTCGGCGGATCATCGATTGACGAGTTCAATTGCAACCTTCAAAAAATCATGAATCTCCCGTATCCCGTGTCCGGAGCAATCGCGCCTTCCGCAACCGCTGCGGTCTCATCCTGTCTGCTGCAATGCGCCGGGATGATTTGCCGCCCGGGAAACCTCTTCGACAAAGTGCCCGGCAGGCCTCTCCGCGACCCTCATCACTTCAACCACTGAAAGATTAATCCATGAAAACAACCAAAACATTCTCGTTCCATTGGGGCATTCCCGGCTGGAATTCCACATCTGGCCTGTCGCTGTGGCCGATCCTTTTTCTCGCGATTGCACTGCTCTTCTTCTGCCACCCATCCGTCGCTGCAGGGCAGGCGGATTCCCTGAAATTCCGGTTCATTTACAATAACGATGGCACCGAAATTCTGGGCAACCGTTGGCATCAGTTCCGGCCGTTGACGATTGACGACGTCCACTCCTACGTGGACATCCTTGCCGACGGAGGCGTCACCACGTTCATGATTTGTACCGGTTCCACGCTGGTTTACTATGATTCGAAAATCGAACGGCCGCTTGGCCTGGATCGAGACGGGAATCTTTCCGATGATTGCAGCGAAAAAAAGCTGGGCGAGGACTTGCAATCATTTGGCCGTAATTATCTGGCGCTGAAGGAACAGGGGACAGATATTGTGACGCTCTGCGTGAATCGCGCAAAAGAGAAAGGCATGGAGGCGTTCATTACTATGCGCATGAACGACCTGCACTTCACCGATCCGAATCTGACGTGTCCCCCGGCGCAGAGCAGCCTGTGGCTCGATCACTCGGAATGGCGACTGGGCGATCATCCCGGCTGGCATGCGGATGGCGCGCTGAATTTCGCGCATCCCGGCGTCCGGCAGTACAAGCTCAACCTCATCCGCGAACAGTGCGAGCGATTCGCTATCGATGGGATCGAGCTGGATTTTATGCGGTTCATCGTCTATTTTCCCTACAACAAAGGCCATGAATATCTGGCTGTGATGACAGAATTTATGCAGCAGGCGCGGACAATCGTCACTGAGGTCGGAGCAAAACAAGGGCGCCCTATTTTGTTGGCGGTGCGCGTGCCGGCGCGGTTCGATCTGGCGCTGGCAAAAGGACTCGATGTGGCCGGCTGGGTCAACAGCCACCTTGTGGACATGATTTCAATCAGCTCGCACTGGCTGGGAGATCCGGCGCTGCCGGTGCGGGAATTCAAGGCAAAATTGGGAGCGACTTCCATTCCCGTCTACGCCAGCATCGAGTGCGGCCAGTACAACCCCTACCTGTTTCTCTCCCACGGCATGTACCGCGCGACCGCTTCTCATTGCCTCGGACAGGGCGCGGATGGGATTTACCTGTTCAACTTCAGTTTCCCGGAATACTGGTCGCAGCCGGAGCAGACCAGTCCGGACCGGTTCATCAATTCAGTGCGAACCCCGGCGCTCTTGCGCGAGCTGTCCGATTCGGACAGGCTGGCAGGCAGGAATAAGCTGTACACGCTGTCCGACGGGTGCGTCGAGTACGGCTATCGGCCTGACACACCGCTGCCGATCTTCATTTCTCCCTGGGATGAAAAGGAACTCGAACTTGAATTGGCTGAAAATGTGGCGCGCCATCTGCCCGTGCGAGCACTGTTGTTTTTGAGAATCAAAGATCCGGGGGACGTGATTGTCAGCTTCAATGGCGCGACGGTTGAACAAGCGGATCACAGTCTGGCAGCGACTTTCGAGCGGGACAAAGGATTGCAGGGAAACGATTCCGTCGCAGTCTATTCCATCCCGGCGAAGCTGTTGACCAATGGCAAACAGCTCATCACCCTGCGTTCGATCGCTCCGCGTCCCATGTTCCTGATCCGGGTCGAGTTGGCGATTGAATACGGGCAAGTTCACGATTGCGGCTATTTTTGATCCGTGGCCCGATAAAAAAACCGGGCTGCAGCATTATTTTCACACCGCTGATCTCTCCGGCATCGCGAATATCCATTCGATAGCAAATGCCTTTCAAAGCGACCGTCCGGGGAAATGCGCGCACCCCGATCGTCCGCGTTCCAGTAGCTTCTGGCGCGGCGCTAATTTCAATGAAACACTGGAGATTGCCCATGAAAATGATTTTCGAAAAAGTCGTTTTACTTCTGTGCAGCATTTTTATCCTGCCTGCCGCTGATTCATTCGCTCAAAATGAAGCACATTTTTTTATTGCGCCGAATGGCAGCGACGCCAACCCCGGGACGATGAAAAAACCATTCGCCACAATCGGGCGTGCACAGGCAGCCGTTCGGGCTGCGACGCCCAAAATGGCCGGCGATATCATTGTGTTCCTCCGCGATGGGCATTATGCGCTGGCGCAGACAATCATTTTCGACGCACGCGACTCAGGTCTCAACGGTCATGCTGTCATCTACAGCGCGTACCCGAACGAATCGCCGGTGGTGCATGGCGGACAGCGGATCCAGCGCTGGAACGAGGCTGGCAACGGGCTGTTCAGCGCGACGACGGATTTGAATTTCCGACAGCTCTATGTCAACGGAGAAAGAGCGATCCGCGCGCGGACGCCCAACGCCGGCGCGTATCACCGGTTGAAGTTCTGGGATGAAAAACACCGCGAGATCATCATCGAACGGGAATTGATTCAGCCGTGGCAGCGTTTCGACCGCATCGAAATGATCCCGCACCTGCACTGGGCAGAGGCAATTTTGCCATTGGCCTCGTTCGAAACCCACGGCCCGTACGCCCACATTGTGGTGCATGAGCCGGAGCGCGAACTCGTTTTTCTGCGGCCATACCCGGTCAAATCAGAGAACGAGTCGTTCCATTTCGAAAATGCCCTGGAGTTTTTGGACGAACCCGGGGAGTGGTATCTTGACCAGTCGATGCGTACGGTCTATTACATGCCCCGTCCCGGCGAGGATCTGACCCGGGCCGAAGTCATGGCGCCGACGCTGGAGACGCTGGTCAAAATCGCCGGGACTGTCGATTCACCAGTCCATAATTTGCAGTTCAAGGGAATCACCTTTGCCTATTCAGGCTGGAATTTACCGCGGGAGGCCGGCATGTTGACCAGTCAGGCCGGCTTCTATTCAATCAAAGTGGAGCCGAACAATGTCCAATATTTCGCGCGGCCGCCGGCTGCGGTTTACGTCGCCGGCACTCACCACCTTCGCTTCGAGAGAAATAGCTTCACGCACCTGGGCGCCAGTGGCCTCGATTTTCATTTTGCCACGCAAAGCGATATCATCATCGGCAATGTGTTTCGGGATATTTCCGGCAATGGCATCGTGCTGGCCGAATTTTCCGGGCCGGAAACGCGCCACGGCCACATGTACAATCCTGTCGATGAACGCGAAATTTGCACCAACGATACCATCAGCAACAACCTCATCACGCAGATCGGGCGCGACTATCCCGGCTGCTGCGGCATTGCCTGCGGCTTTCCGCGCGCCGTGGTGATCGAGCACAATGAGGTCTTCGACTTGCCCTACACCGGCATCAGCGTCGGCTGGGGCTGGCAGGACATCGACAACGCCATGCGCGACAACCAGATCCGTTTCAATCACATCCACCATGTGCTGCAACTGCTCTGCGACGGCGGCGGCATTTACACGCTGTCCCGTCAGCCGAACAGCGTCATCAAAGAGAATTATATTCACGATATTTACCGATCGCAATGGGCAGTGGGATCCCGGAATAACGGCATCTTTTTGGACCAGGGATCCGACGGCATCACGGTGACGCGAAATGTCTTTCGGAATATCCAGCAGGAGACGATTCGCCACAACGACACCACAACGATTATTTCCATCAAAAACGATACCCGGGATCAACGTATCATCGACGCCAGCGGATTGCAGCCGGCGTTCCGGGACATTGCCGGCCTGAGACGCAGGTAATGCCAATATCCACCCCGGTGGACAGGCTGCCAGGACAGGAACGCCCCGGCAGCCGAAACCGGATTTCAAATTTTCTTCATTGCTCCAACGCGTCATGCCGCGACAGCAACGCTCTTCCGGAATATGCCGCTGCATTGTCCCGACCGCGTCCTGCACAAAATCAGGTGAACTGATGTCCACTCGTTTCAGACCAATTAGCCCTTGATTCTTCAGAAAATATTTAGTAATTTGATGCCGATTTGCAAGGGTTTTCACTGAGTATGGAATACGTCGCAGTTTCCACGGCCGCAGCAGCGTTCAGGCAGCGAATGAAAACCATCGATTCATCGCCGGGAAAAATGGATGATGTTGAAATTGTTGGCAAGAATTTAACCGATGATGGGTTTAATTTGAATAACGAATCATCGATCTTCAATTATAAAATAAATCGAAGGACAGATAGAACGAAATGAACAAGAAGCACGTGTATCGAGTGATTGGCCTCGTATTTCTGATGATATTCCTCTGGAGAATTTCAGTCTTGATTTTCAAGGGCAGCAACGACGCCGCAAAAAAGCAGGGTCGTCCGCCCATTGCCGTGGAGATTGACAGCGTGAGTTACGGCCCCATTCAGGAGAAGCGGCAATTGACAGGAAGCGTTTATCCACTTTATCAATATATTGTTGCGCCCAAAGTCTCCGGTCGGGTGATTCGACTGAACAAACGAATCGGCGACTGGGTGAAGCGAAATGAGCTGATAGCGAAAATCGACGACGCCGAATATGAACAATCCGTGCTGGAGGCCGAAGCCAACCTGAGAATTTCCGAGGCCAATCTGTCTGAAATAAAGAGCCAGTTCGAATTGGCGCGACAGGAACTGGAACGGGCGCAATTGCTCCAGCAAAAGGGAATTGCCTCGCCTTCGGAACTGGATGCGGCGTCCACCAATTTCAGTTCGCTGCAATCGCGCATCAAATTGGCCACGGCTCAGGTGGAACAGCGCCAGGCAGCGCTCACCTCAGCCAAAATTCGGCTTAACTACACGCTTCTCAAAGCGACCGAGCCAGGCTTTATCGGCGAACGGTATGTGGATGAAGGGACATTGCTGGCGCCGAACTCCCCGTTAGTTTCCATCATCGGCATCGACACAGTCATCATCCGGACGACGGTCATCGAACGCATCTATGGCAGGATTCGCACCGGTCAATCGGCGGAGATCGAAGTGGATGCCTATCCCGGAAGGTCCTTCACCGGGAGGGTCTCCAGAATTTCGCCCATGCTCCAGGAAGCCTCGCGCGTGGCTCAGATGGAAGTGGAAGTGGCAAACGACTCGCTGCTGCTGAAGCCCGGCATGTTCAGCAAGGTGAATCTCGTGCTCGCTGAAAAAGACACCGCCCAGGTGGCGCCGTCCCAGGCAATTGTCACTCGCAATGGCACGAGCGGAGTGTTTGTGGTGAATCGGGGAGAAACAGTCGCGCATTATGTGCCAGTCGAGGTGGGTATCCATTCTGCCACGATCACAGAAATTATCTCCCCAAAAATCACCGGCTGGGTGATCACGCTGGGCCAGCATTTGTTGGAGGAAGGCAGCGTTGTCATTCTCCCCGGTCAGAAGAAAATGACGCGGCAGTCCTCCTCTGATAGCCAATGAAGCTGGCTGGAGCAGAAACAGTAACGATGCAAGTTTCAACCTGAAAAATCAGCCCGACGGACCAGAAGAAAGACTGTACAGATTGACTCAGGAACCGGGCTGATCCCGCAGGTTTTAATCAAGGAGCATAACTCATGAGTATTGCGCGTGGATCTATCGAACGTCCGATTTTAACATTTGTCATATTCTTAATTGTGATCATTCTGGGCATCGTCTCATTAAGCCGGCTCTCCATTGATCTCATGCCGGAGGTGACGTATCCCACGATCTCCGTCATCACCAGTTACGGCAATGTGGGGCCGCAGGAAATGGAAGAGCTGGTGACGCGCCCCATTGAAGAGGCGCTGGCAGCGGTTCAGGGCGTGGAGGAAATAACGTCCACATCCACGGAAGGCCGCAGCATGATTCGCGTCATGTTCGATTGGGACCAGGATCTGGACGTGGCTGCCAACGATATCCGCGACCGCATCGATCGCGTTCTGGGACGATTGCCGGAGGATATCGACCGGCCCATGATTCGCAAATTCGATCTTTCAGCGTTTCCCATACTCATTTTGGGCGTCTCCAGCAATCTCAATCCGCTGGACATGCGTCAGCTCATTGAAGATCAGGTGAAATACCGACTGGAGCGCGTCCCCGGCGTGGCGGCGGTCGATGTGATGGGGGGACTGATGCGGGAAATTCACATCGACCTGCAATCTGCTCAATTGAAAGCGCTGGGACTATCGCCGGATGATATTATATCCGCGCTCAACAATGAAAACCGGAATATCCCGGCCGGATTGTATGAGAAGGGAAATTTCGAGATACTGGTCCGAACCCAGGGTGAATTTCTCTCGCTGGAGGAAATTGAAAACACCGTAGTCACCATACGACAGGGCACGCCGATCCAGATCCGCGATGTGGCCCAGGTATCGGATTCGTGGGAAGAAATTCGACAGATCATCCGCATCGATGGCAAGCTCGGCCTGCGAGTCTCCATCAGCAAACAATCCGGCGCCAATACCGTAAAAGTCGCTGAAGCGGCCAAAGAAGAAATCGAACGCATCAACCGCGACATGCCGCAATTGCAGTTGCTGCCGCTCATCGACACATCCAAATACATTGAGCAATCCATCAGCAATGTCGGCGACTCCGCCATATTAGGCGGTATTTTAGCTATCCTCATTCTGTTCATTTTTCTGAGGAATGTCTCCAGTACAGCCATCATTGCCACAACCATTCCGATTTCCATCATTGCCACATTCGGTTTGATGTACTTTGGCGGTTTCACACTCAATATCATCACGTTCGGCGGACTGGCATTAGGCATCGGCATGCTGGTCGACTGCGCCATTGTGGTTTTGGAGAATATTTACCGGCATCGGGAGGAGGGAAAATCGCCCAAACAGAGCGCGCTGATCGGGGCATCCGAGGTCAGCAGCGCCATCATCGCCAGCGTGCTCACCACCATCGTTGTTTTCTTCCCGGTCGTATTCATTCGCGGTATGTCCGGCATTATGTTTCAACAGATGGCTTATGTCGTCACATTTTCTTTGCTCTGCTCCCTCTTGGTGGCGCTGACGCTCATCCCCATGCTGGCTTCGCGATTTCTCCATTATCGCCCATCCAAAGTTGGCGCATCTGCCGGGCGACTGCAAAAGTTCTATTCAGCGAGTGAAGGGATATTTCTGCGCGTCGAATCCAGCTATGGACAAATTCTGAAATGGGCGTTAGGGCATCGCCGAAAGGTGGTCCTTATCACGGGCTTACTCTTCATCTTCTCTGTGATATTAATCCGTTTCATCGGCGTCGAATTAATGCCAAAAGCAGACGAGAACGAAGTCGACGTCAATCTGGAAATGGCTGTGGGGACGCGACTGGAAGTGCTGAATCAGACCACACTGGTCGTGGAAGAAATCGTTCGCCGGGAAGTGCCGGAAATGGTCTCCATGTTGACCCGCGTCGGTGGCGGGGACTTCCGATCCAGCGGCGGTCATACCGCCCGAATTCAGGCATCGCTCGTTTCCCGAAGTGAGCGTGACCGCAGCAGCGAACAGATCGCCGAAGATTTACGAAAATCACTTGTCGGCATCCCGGGAGTCACCATTCGCACGCGGGCCGGACAGGGATTGTTCCTTCTGCGCATGGGCTCCAGTTCGTCCGATAATGTCAGCGTGGAAGTGAGAGGATATGATTTAGCTGAAGCGCATCAACTGGCGCTGAAAGTGGAGCAGGTTGTCAAGGATGTTCCAGGCATCACCGACACCCAGATCAGTCGTCAGGAAGGTAGCCCGGAACAGATCATTCGAATAGACAGGCAAAAAGCGGCCGACCTGGGCCTGACTGTCTCCCGAATCGGGGACGCGCTGGAGACGGCGATTGGCGGAACCCAGGCATCCTATTACCGGGAGAGCGGCAAACAGTATAAAATACTCGTCCGACTGAGCGAAGCCGACCGTCGCGATTTGAATGATCTGCTGGATTTGACAGTCATGAATAACCGGGGCGAATCGGTGATCCTCCGCAATGTTGTGAGCACCGTCCCGCGCGAAGGCCCGGTGAGTCTGGAGCGTAAAGACCAGGAACGCATCATCACCATCAGCGCTAATTTCACCGGCCGCGACATGGGCTCAGTGATTTCGGACATCCGCGACCGACTTCGCTCCGTGCCGGTTCCTAAAGATTTCGTCATTCTGTTCGGCGGCGATTATGAAGAACAGCAGAAGGCATTTCGCGAATTGATGTTCGGATTCATTCTCGCGATTTTATTGGTCTACCTGGTGATGGTCGCCCAATTCGAATCGTTCAGGGATCCCTTTGTGGTGCTTTTCTCCATCCCCATGGCCATCATTGGCGTGACTATCACCATGGTCATGAGCGGGACAATTTTCAGCATGCAGGCGTTCATTGGCTGCATCATGCTGGCAGGCATTGTGGTGAATAATGCCATTCTGTTAGTGGATTACACGAATCTGCTGCGTCGCGCAGAGCACATGGAATTGAATGAGGCGATCCGCATCGCCGGTTCACGCCGGCTTCGTCCAATTTTAATGACCACCTTGACCACGGTGCTGGGATTGCTGCCATTGTCTTTCGGATTTGGCGAGGGCGGAGAAACTCAGGCCCCGTTAGCCAGAGTTGTCATCGGCGGATTGACCAGTTCCACGCTGGTCACGCTCATCCTCATTCCGGTCATGTACAGCATTTTCGAGCAGCGGCTCAAACGAAAGGAATTTGACCCGGCGCTGGAAAACAAGTAGCCAGGGTGAATGTGTTGAATAATAATTTTCGAATACCAATCAACATAGAGATACACTCAGGCAAAACAGTAACCGTTCACAGGTTCAGGGTTCAGGGTTAATGATAACGTACAGTTGATGACGGACAATTTCAGCATAAAAATGTTACGAGCGACTCTATCCAAAAGCCCAACCGGGAACGCTCAACCCGTAACAGGTGAACGGCTGCATTTTCTACGGAATTTCAATCAGAAATTCTTGTGGCATGGCATTGTGAACCTTCAGGAAATACTATGGCAAAGAAAACCATCTTCGTGATCATTTTATTCTTCGTTCCAATAATAACCGAACTCCAGGCCGGGGATTCAACGCGGACAGACTCGTTGACGATTCGCCTGCAAGACGCTGTGTTGATGGCGCTGGAGGCCAATCCGACATTGCTGGTGCAGCGCCTCGATCCGGACATTGCCCGGACATACGCCCGCGAACAACGCGCCGCCTTTGATCCCGCAGTGACTTTATCCGCGAGCAGAAGTGAGACAAAATCGCTGCGCTTTCTAGGTTCACGCCCGGAGCCTTTCGAGCTCACCTCGGAGCGCATTCAGTACGACATGTCTCTCACTCAGCTCTTGCCCACCGGGACGTCGTTGGCCGCGACCGCATCCGTCATCGGATCGATTTCGAGCATTTACACCGACCAGTACAGCGGGGATGTGAACATGACCATGACCCAATCCCTGTTGCAGGGTTTTGGCACAGGATACAACCTGGCCAGCCTCCGCAAGGCAAAGCTCGATGCTGAAATTTCTGCGCTGGAATTGAAAGCTGTCGCTGAACAGCTCACCGCGGACGTAGAGAAAGCCTATTGGGATCTGTATCTGGCTAAGCAGGAAATTGCCATCCAGCAGCGGTCGTTAGAATTGGCCGAAAAGCAAATGAGCGAGTCGCGCGAGCGGGTGAATGTGGGCAGACTGCCGGAGCTGGAACTCGCTGCGGTGCACGCCGAAGCCGCCACCAGAAAAGAATCCATGATCGATGCTCAAAGCCGCTACGATCAAGCCCGACTGCATCTGATCTTTCTGCTCAATCCGCCGTCAGGACAATCGTGGGACGTCGTCCCTGTACTCGTAGATGTTCCCATGATCCCGATCGACTCCCTGGCCGCCAGTGACATTCACGAAGAATTGGCAATGAAATACCGTCCCGACCTGCTTCAGGCGAAATTGAATATCAAAAAGAATAAGGCGGATCTCGCTCGCACGCGCAATGGTCTCCTTCCGCGCCTTGATTTATTCATCACACTCGGAAGGACGACTTACGCCCAGTCGTTCAACGAAAGTATACCGGACATTCACAGCCCCTATTCCACCGTTTCAGGTGGATTGACATTCGAATTCCCGCTGCCGAATCGGCAGGCGCGCGCTGAGCATGCGCGTTCCAAATACCAGCGGGAGCAGGTTGAAATCTCGCTGAAGAACATGGAGCGGCTTGTCCAATGGGATGTCCGCGCCGCGTACATTGAGGCCGTTCGCTCCCGGCAGCAGATCGAAGCCACCCGTGTCGCCCGCGATTTGCAGGAGAAAAAACTGGACGCTGAACTGGAAAAATTCAGAGTCGGAAAATCCACAAATTATCTGGTGCTGCAGGCCCAGCGCGATTTCATCGCCAGTCAGTTAGATGAAGCCAGGGCAAATGTGGGACATATCAACGCTATCGTAGATCTGCAATTAATGGAAGGCACGCTGCTGGAGCGCCGCGGAATCGAGACGTTTTCTGTCGATCGGGATTCGAAATAACATTGGAAGCCGAGTGTGCTTTGGCCGGAAGCCATAGCCCCGGCGCGCTGGAAGGTTTGTGATGCAGCCATTCGGGGACAAGCTGTCGGTGAGAGCGCCGGGAACCTGTCCGCTGCGTGGGCTGTTGTGAGAACGGCCGGACGGGCGCAGCTCAATGCCAGCCGTCCGTTCAATCCCCTGCGGATCGAGGCCTTGCATTTCCGGCGCACTCAGGATAACGCAACGCTTTATTTCCGGAAATGCAAGGCGTCTTTCGAAACCTTTTCCTCATTCAATCAGCACCATTTTTCTCACCATCGTCTCTTTCTCTGTATGAAGCCGATAGAAATAAATGCCGGAGGTCACCGCGCGACCTGAGTCATCACGCCCATCCCAGTTGACCTGATAAAACCCGGCCGGCTGGTTCTGTTTTTCGACCAGTGTTTTTACCTGATGACCTAAAACATCAAAGACGCCAATGCGCACATCATGCTCTCCTGCGGGCAGTTCGTAGCGAATTGTGGTGAGCCCATTGAACGGATTGGGATAATTCTGCTGAAGATCAAACGCGTCAGGGATCGCCGGGAGTTCATCTTCAGGGACATCGGTATAATTGCAACTCAACTCAACTTTAGAGTTATTCACCGTGCGGCACACAACATCGCCGAATTGCACTGTTGCGTCCTCCCCACATTCGGTGAAATAGATCGTGGCGAGCGTGCCGCTCTTTGCAATCGCGTCACCGGTTCCTAGGACAGCGCCGTGAATCTCGAACCGTTGCATCCCTTGAATCGTGGTGAAGAAATTGTCCTCACCCCAGATTGCACCCTTATTCACATTGACCAATTTCAGATCTGAACTGTAGCGGATAGAAATGAGCAAGCCCTGAATCAGGCCGTCATTGTTATCCAGCCGAATGTCCACACGGAGCTTCCCGCTCACTCGGCGCGCCGATAGCGTCAGCATGACGCGCGCCATTTCGCCGGATTGGGCGAGGTCGCTCCGGCAGTCTGACTCGCCGGATTCATAATTCATGGCAAAGACCATCAGATCTTCAAAATTGACCACATCATCCGGAATGGGTCGGCTGAGCCGCCGGTAGTCCGTAGTTGGCGCAAGATCGCATTTTGCATTCCAGAAGGATTCGCCCTGCCGCGCCCGATAGGCGCTGGCGAGGATGGCAATATCGGCCGCATCCACAATGCCATCCGGGGTAGCGTTCACATCGCCCAACCAGTAGGACAGCGTGGAATCAACAACCGGCGCACTGTAATGTCCCACCAGATCTTCCACGAACACCGCAAAGTAGTAAAAATCACGCTGGGCCGGCGAGTAGATGCATTGCGTGACCAATGTATCGGAGATTTTCGCCCAGCCGGCGGAATTGGCATCATCCGGTGTGGCCGGCGTCGCTGGCACAGAGCCGCTGTATTCAGGATAGCCGCCAAAACCTTTTGCCCAGACTTCAATGGTGTGCGCGTCGCTGTTCTGGTTCTTCCAATTGAGCATGACAGAGTTGGCCTCATTGGTTCGGGCGCCGGCGTTCAGTTCCATCACCGGTTTTATGGGCGTTCCATTCCAGAGAAACGGCCCCAATCGAAGCACTCCATTTTCAACGCCCACGGCATTGTAGCCTTTGACATGAAGATAATAATTGGCATTCGCGACCGGAATCGCGATCAGCAACGCGCCGGACGACCATTGGGTCTCATTCCCGGGCCAACTGTAAGTGGCGTTGGTGGTGAATTTATAACGATAATATTGAACCGTTCCGGGACCAAAACCGGAAACCGCAGTGAAGGTGAGCGTGGTCGTGCTGATGACTCCGCTCTTGTCGCATGTCAGGTTACTTATCGCAGGCGGCACTGAAAGCGTGCAGAACGTCGAGTCTCCGCCGTATCCTGTGATGACGGAATTGGAGGCATAGGCCCGAACGTGGTAGACCGTATTGGGCGACACGTCGGTAATCGTGCCAAAAAATTGTCCGGTCCCGGAGCCATTACTCGAATGGCTGCTGCGCGTGGTTGGATTGGCAGCCTGACCCCAGCAGACGCCGCGACTCGCGATATCTCCACCGCCTCCATCGATGATATTGCCTTCGCAGCGCGCGCGGTTTGTTTTGATCGAATCAATCGTCACCGTTGCCACTGTTGGCGTTGTCAGCCCTGTCCCCTGAATGGTGAACGAATAGGAGTTTTCATCGTAATCGTTGTGGTAAATTCTCATGAGCAGACTGACCGCCCCCACAGTATCGATTTCGAATGAAATGCTGAGACTGCCAATTTTACCATTCGCCACTGTGAACGGCAGCGATGAGGAGACTGAAAAATTGCTGCAATTGGTATGGTTCGAATCGGTCACACCGGTCACAATCAACGTGTCCGTACCAGCGGTATTGTCGATGGTGTAGACAAATTTCGCCTTGCCGATCAAATGCTCGCCAATATCATCCGTGCCTCCCCGGGCAATTGAGGTAGCCGCCAGCCGCTGTACGTCGATATCCGGCCGATAAATCGTCGTCGTCAGCCTGGTGACGAGAGTAAAGACATTGCCGAACTGGCCGCCCTGTGCAATGGTCGCAGTGGCGCTCCCTTCCAGATGAGAACAATCCTGCCATATCTTGAAGATCATCGCATTCCCGGTTTTTGCGCCAGGCAAGGTGTCACCCTGCGGCGTCACATACTGTAAAACGCTGCTGACCACGAGATTGAATGAGCCATTGAACACCGTTGCCCCAACGCAGAGATCCCCATCGAACAGGCCAATCTCATCGCCCACTTCGATTGTGTCTCCGTTAATCAAGGCTAATTGAATCACAACCGGCGCATTGAGACCCGTGTTCTCGACCGGGTAAAAATGCTGCGTCCCTCCCAACGATAAACCAGTTTGACAAATGACGAACAGGAGCGGACATAATACCTTCGTCAATTTATCGCTCCATTGAATGGACCGAATCAGCCCGACTATTTTTCTTCGTTGCATTGTCATCTTCTTTCTCATAATTTTCATTGCTGTTCTATGATAAAGGCCGCTCATTGGCTCCTACTACGTTTCTTGATATTGTATCCCGTCAAATTTCCATCGAATGCCAGATAAATGTCTGCCGCCGTCCCCGGGCTATTGCCGGTTCGAATCACTTCATGGCGCGTCATTTCACCAGAAGCAATTTCTGGGTGCTGGAAAAATTCCCGGCTTTCATGCTCATCATATACGCGCCGGAAGCGACTTCCTGACCCGAAGCATCTTTGCCATCCCAGGAAATTTCATAGTGACCGGCCGGTTTCTTCTCATCGACCAGCGTCCTCACTTTTTGCCCCAGCACGGTATAGATGACAATCTCCACCGGGCACATCGCCGGCAACTGGTATCGAATGGTCGTTTCAGGATTGAAAGGATTGGGGAAATTCTGGAACAGCGCATACTTGTCCGGTAAGGATGCCACCTGATCTGCCTCCAGAAGATGGACAGCAGAAAACGCTGCCGCGCCGTAAAATTCCATTCCCTTCTTTTCAAACCGGGCCGCAATATTGGACATTCTCGAATCCGAAGGCCGCCATAATTTCAATTGAATAGGCTGGCCGGGTGTGAATCCGGGCAGCGCGAAATCCCTGCCGATAATTTCCTGCCACGCCGGCAAAATCACCGGAAATTGTCCGGTAAAGATCGCCGCACCCACACACCGATCCTCTGCAAAGGCAGCCAGTTCATCGCCCTCGGAAAAGGCGAACTCCGAACCGGTGATCAGAATACAATACGGCTGACCGGTTTCATTGTACGTGAAATGCTTCACTGCCTTTTCTTGGTCGATGCCGGATTGAGTGCAGGAAGCCACTTTCTTGCTTGAAAAATCGGACAGATCCGGATAGGTGAAATTCAGCGTTTCATCCACAAAAATCTGATACCCCTTGCCCGGCCGCATCAAATTTATGGTGTTGACGTTATAGTCCGGGATCCAGAACTTGCCGGCGTCATCCTGCACCACCACGACAGCATTCATGATGGCTGAAAATACATCCTTTATCTCGTAGAGTTGCTGATACGGATAGCCGATCATGAAAAGCCGGCTGTCGTCAAAATGCTGCAACACCGTGGTTGGAAGCAAATCGAAGCCGCGGTTGACGATGGTGTCCTTTTTATTCGACGTGTAATAAACCTGGTAGCCATTGGAAAAATCCACCGTGTGGATCGTGTTCACCTTGTAGGGTGGAATATAAAAATTGCCCTCATCATCCTGAGCTAACAGCAAGCTGCTGACATCATCCAACATCGTGTCGATGGCAGCGCTTTCTGGCATGACGTTGAAGGAAATCATATTCACTTTTTTGGGATTAAGCGGAATGTACTGAGTAAAATGACTCCCGCTGCTATCAAGCACCGTAAATGTGACCAACTGGGAATCGGCGAATTCGTGTAGCGTCCCAATATCTTTGACAATGAAGCGAACTTCTTCTTCGCCAACCCACTCCCAATCAATGACATCGATGCTGGCAATCCGGTCGCTGATGCTGATTTCCAGGAATCCGGAATGCAGCACAAACGGGTCATCCGCCTTGCCCAGGACTGAATTGGAGGCGAACTGGACTTTCTCTTTCACAGGGAAAATCTCGCCGGTCGAAGCGTTGAAGAATCGGAACGACAGCGAATCCACTTCTTCATTCGCGTACAGGGTGATGAAATAGATCCAGCCGCCAAACATGGACGTGGGGCTGGCGACGCCGCGGCACTGGTTGTCGCAAAACGCGCCCAACACATGGGAACCGGACTGCATGGTGTCGCCCAGGCAAATGACCTGCGCAATCACATTCATGGACAATTCAAATTCCTTTGGTTGAACCGACCACACAGGCGTTGTGACGCAATCTGGCGCGACCGGAAATTCGCAACGGATCAGCAGACTGTCATTATCCACTTCTTCCAGAAAATATTCCATTGTCAAATCCAGAAAGTTACAGCCGAGATAGGCGCTCTGTTCCGGGATTTCGGACAGGACCGGCTTGTGGTCGACAGGCAACACTGTAAATTTCGCGCTGTCCGAGTCAGCGAAATGATTCATTGTATTATCCGTTCCGGTAAAAATAATGACCTCGCTGCCGGTCCAATCGGACTTTTTCGCCGTTACAGTCACCACATTGCCGGTGTCGATCGCAACATCGAAATTGACGCTTTCATTCCTGGTCCAGAGTATCCCGTTGTCATCCTCCTCCGTGAGATAGTCGTCCAGATCAAAAGTCGAAAACGAATCGCCAAGTTCGATGCGTTGATCCGGAATTCCCTGAACAATGGGGACATGGTCGTGAATCACCGAAAAAGTGACCAGCGATGAATCAGCATACTGATGCACTGTTCCCTTGTCCGTTGCGATGAACCAGACTTTCTCCGTGCCAAGCCAGGATTCGTCCACGATGCTGATCATCGCCTGATTCGCCTCGTTGATATCAATGGTGAGGTAGCTGGCATTCAAGCTGCATGGATCAGCCGGGTTGCCGTAAAATTCATTGGCAACGAAAAAGTAGCTTTGTTGTATCGGGAAAATTTTCTGCATTGTATCGCTATAGAATTTCAAACGGATTTCCTCGCCGCTTTTGTTCGAATAGATGGTCAGGAAATAGAACCAGGACCCCATCGACTCCATCGGAGTTGCTGTTCCGCGGCATTCCTGAAACAACGTCGGGTCGGCCAAATCTGCGGCAAAAGCGCCCAGCACGAAATCTCCCTGGCCGGCCGTCTTTCCCTGACAGGTGACAATGGCTGTTATATTCATCGATGACTCGTACATGGCCGGAACGACTGACCAGTTCGGCGGCTCATCCGTCTGCTCCGGTACCGCGAATTCATAGCTCCAGACAAGCGTGTCGCCATCCACTTCGGTCACGTACGATGTCAGGTCAATTGCCTGAAATTTGCTGCCAATGCCGATGATCTGATCGGGAATATCCGACAGAACCGGGGGGTGATCCAGCGGCTTGATCGTAAATTTGGCCGAATCTGAGCTTGTCAATTCATTGGCGGAAACGTCCGTCACTGTGAAAATAATCACTTCGCTTCCGACCCATTCCGGGCTTTTCGGGCTCACGGTGACCTTATGATCATTATCGATGGTCACTTGTAAATCCGTAATGCCCGAGTATGTCCACTGGACCTGCTCCTGATCAATCTCCACTAAATAGTCATCCAGATCAAAGCTCAGGAAAACGCCTTTGTAGTCGACGGTCTGGTCCGGGATGCCGCTCACAATCGGATTATGATCCGGCAATATGGTGAAGACCGCTGACGTGGAGTCTGAAAAATGGTGGATGGTGCCGAAATCGCTCGCAATGAATTCAATCGTCTCGGCGCCGGACCAGGTTGAATCCACCACTTCCAGGTGCACTATCCCGCCGGTCTTCATTGTAACGTGTAAATTCCCGGCATTCAATGCGATTGGCTCGGTTGGTGAGCCATAGGATTCGTTGGAAGAGAAGAAATAGTGCTCTTTGACCGGCAAAATTTCCTTTACCGGCGCATTATAAAATCGGAATTCGATTTTTTCATTATTCATGTCCGAATAGACGGTGAGGAAATAGATGTAAGACCCCAGCACCTTCGTCGGAGACGCCGTTCCCCGGCATTCCAGGGTCTTATTCGGCGCAAGCGCAAATGCGCCCAGAACATAATTTCCGGCTGATGCCGTCTCTCCCCGGACAATGATTTCAGCAGTCATTGTCATGGACATTTCATAGTCATTCGGATTCACCGACCAGGTCGGCGGGTCTGTTGTTCCTGATTTCGTCAGAAAAGAATAATCCCAGACAATGCTATCGCCGTTTTCTTCAACAAGGTAATCCTTCAGCGGGATGTCATTGAATTTTCCGCCTAATCCAATCGTTTGATCCGGAATTTTCGTGAACTGCGGTGGCTGGTCAGTTGGGGAAATTGTGAACAGCGCGGTATCCGAATCACTCAATTCGCTGGCAGTCCGCTCGGTGGCCGTGAAAATAATACTATCCGAGCCGACCCAGCCCGGAGAAGGCGGTGTAATGATTGCTGTATTATTTTCATCTATCAAAACCCGGAGCGATTTATTCCCGCTATACGTCCACTCAATGGTATCATCATCCGATTGTTGGAGATAATTTTCAAGCACAATGGGAGTGAACGACTGACCTACTTCGATCCTTTGATCCTGAATATTGCAGACAATCGGAGGAAAATCATAGGCCATATACGCATTGAGTTCATACGGCGTGGTCGGGCTCCCATACGTTGAGTTCGCCACAAAGGTGATAGTCTCTGCGATGTCCAAAACCGTGTCCTGCGCTGAAATGTACGCCTTGAGCGACATGGGTCTGTTGTTCACATTGGAATAGATGGTGATGAAATACATCCATGTATTCATGATATTCATCGAACTGGCCACTCCGCGGCAGCTTCCATTATCAAACACGCCCACGTAATTCCCTGTGCCTGTCACAATTTTTTCGTCCAGATAAAGAACAGCCGTCATATTCGCCGACATTTCAAAATCCGCGGGATTGACATCCCAATCAGGCGTCGACGCGATGGCTAAATTTGTGAAAATGAACGCTGCCAAACAACAAATGCTACCTTTTATCCATTGCATGGGTACCTCAATTACTTAGCTATAAATAACTTCTGGCATCCGCTTGTATATTACAACATGAATTAAATTTTATGTAACTGTTAAGTCATTCGTAGTACGCCAGGCTTGCTAACCAATCATTCGGGAAATACATCCCCACCATAGCCCGCGCAGGATGCATCGCCGGCGCGGGCAGGTGGCTAACGGCAAGGCTAAGCGGTTGAACCGCGACGAGAAACAATAAACAACGGACGAGTTAAATGAAAACCGACTTCAAACATATAAACTTTCTTGCGGTTCATTCCGCCTTGAGCCATGTGTTATGTGCCATATTAGAAAACAGATTTAATCATATTTTTGTTGTATAGTCTTTAGCACCATCTTTTAAAACAAATTGCTTCATCAAATCAGAATCAACATCTTGAAAAATTGAACCAACTAAAAAAAAGTTATCAGCTAAATTATAAATACATTTCATCGAACAGGAATCCCGTTCAGAGCAATATGGATAATTTTTTAATTTAGAATCAATCAGTTTTATCTGATGATGTTTGTGTGTACAGAACCGTAGAGAATTGACATCGTTTATTTTGGATTCATCAGGTGGAAATATCCAAGCAATTGTTGTATTAACTTTTAAATGTAATGCGTCATCAATTTGCGCAAGACGTAGTCTATGAGGCCCATCTACAACATTTGGAAAAGCTCTATTGACCTGTTGTTCGCAAAACGTAGCGTCTGTTAATTCTTGATCTTTAACATCTCCGCATATTCCTGATACCATGCCTGATTTTTCAAATTTTGTTATCAAATCTAGTGAATGGTTTATATCCTTATGGCCAAGTTTACTTCCAACTGCAATTGCTAAAAATTTAACAAACCAATCGTCAGTTAATTCTTTTGAAGGCAGAGTAGATAATACAAGTACAGCTTTGGGGTAGATGGTTAAAAAATCAATATTTTCATTTTTCTCCAACTGTTTTAGACAAGATTTACAAACACGTTTATTTTGCCACACAAAAGAATTTCTGAACGATAAACGACTTCCACAAAGTGTACAATTTTTTGCCATTATACTATCCTCCTGGATTACTAATCAGAGTCTGTCCGAAAACACCTCAATTAGCTATGGGGTTGATATTTTCAAACTTCATTACGTCAGACCTCATCCCCTAAACCCCTTCTCCTGGAAGGAGAAGGGGAACATCTATTCTCCCTCTCCTTTTAGGAGAGGGTTGGTGTGAGGTCAATATTAGCAGTTTTCGGACAGACACTAATTATGATTGCATATAACCAGTCATTATCATTCTATTTCAATAATGTCATCTTGTTCACCTTGTGCAGGCCGTAGCGGACGCCGCGGGCCGGGTTGCCGGCAGTTATTTCAATCAGATAGATGCCGGAGGCGACGGATTGGCCCTGGTCATTGAGACCGTCCCAGGTGATGAAACGGTAGCCGGGGAGCTGTTCGCCGACGACCAGGGTGCGCACCTTGTGGCCGAGCATGTTGTAGATGACGATCTGCACCTGGCATTTCTGAGGAATGCCATAGCCGATTTTCGTCACCCCATTGAACGGATTGGGGAAGCAGTCGCTGAGCGTGAATTCCTCGGGCACATAGCTGGGGTCGCCAACGCGCATGGGTCGGGCGATGAACTGCCACGGTGTTTCCACGGTGCCGACCATGGCATTGGATTGATAGACGACCTCGGTCGGAATGTAGTACACGATATTGTCGCTGGCGTCGTAGAAGCGGAACTGGATGGTTTCGCCTTGGGCCAGGTTGCTATAGACCATCAGGAAGAACATAAAGCGGTCATAGTACGGAACGTAGCACGCC
>JBMOPW010000035.1:0-235628 GCA_049322915.1 Candidatus Zhuqueibacterota bacterium | reverse complement strand
CTGAAGGTTGTATCTTTCTCATATGGCGTAGTCTCCTATTTTTTGAATATTAAAGTTGGGTTTATTTAATATAATAGGTGCTGCGCCATTTTCAAATTACTTTTTACAGGAAATATAATACATTTCCTTCAGCATCTCTGGAATTCACTTCGCGCCGAGAATACAGAAGAATTAACTCCAATTTTTGATCGTGAACATCCAATCAGATCAACAAGTGATATGAGAACATGGTATACAAGCAAGCCATGTGAATGGACTCAAAAATCGCATATCAATCACATTGTTGTAGATAGCACGTGGGAAGCATCTGAAGCTTACACACTCGACAAATCGAAATTAGTAAAATCGTATGTAAAAAACGACCATTTGGGCTTTGCTATTCTTTACAATTTTCAAGGAATTATCAGAAAATATTATCCTGACTTTATCATTCAATTAACTAATGGTGAATATTTAATTTTGGAGATAAAGGGACAGGATAATGAACAGAATAAAACCAAACGTTCTTTCCTTGCAGAATGGGTAAAGGCGGTTAACAATCACGGTGGATTTGGCAAATGGAATTGGGATGTGTCTCATCATCCGACTGATCTGGAGAGTATTTTGGATAGAGTTATTCACAAAATTGGGCTGTAATCCCGTTTAAAAGAGGATTCATTATTTCAAACTGCCAATACATTAAATCATGTCACCCCTGACCGGGTTCTCAATAAATGTGGGATTGGAGACTACCCATATCACATCCCTACGGGATTGTCCTGATTCTGAATTATGACAAACCGCGGAGCGGTGAAATATTTGTAGTATATTTTGTCGTTCTTATGTGTGAAACCACGGAGTGATGGAATAAAAGTACATCAAAAATGAACTGAAAAAAAAATTCATAGTCTTAAAATATTTCTTTGTGTTGTACAATAATAACCTTATATTTGCACAATAACATTGATGATGTTATCGAGCAAAAAATATTCTATCACGATATTTGGAAGATACAAATCCAAATCACCATGCGCGAGTTTGATTTTTGAAATTTTGATGTTGAGATTTGCTTGTTATTTGGGTTTCGTGTTTTGCTATTTTTGGTTTAGATTGTGATTACGATCAGGATTGAGAGCAGAGTTAAGAAGGTTTTGATGCATCGTTCAAATGAAGAGAATAGTCACCCACAAGGACCTTCCACATGGCTGAAAAGATTGAAATAAAAATACCGGCGCGGCCGATTTTTCTCAGGATCGTCCGGTTGGCGGTGAATCATGTCTGCGAGCGAATTGGATTCCCGCAGGACGAGGCGAACAACATCACGCTTGCAGTGGACGAGGCGTGCAGCAATATCATCAAGCATGCGTACTGCGGAAATTCGGACGAGGTGATCGAGGCAACCTTTCAGATGTACGACGATCGGCTGGAAGTTCTGCTGCGGGACTTTGGCAGGAAGGCCAATCCCGATAAAATTAAACCGCGCAAATTGGATGATGTGCGTCCCGGCGGATTGGGCGTTCACTTGATCAAGTCGGTGATGGATGTCGTTCAATACGATACTGCGGTCGAGCACGGAAATTTATTGTTATTGGTTAAATATATTACAAAGTGATCGAGTCTGGTTTAGTCCCAGCCTGTTTTCATTGTATAAATCAATACGTAGCCGGGCAGGCATACTATTTTTAGCCTGCATTATTCATAGTATTTTTAAAGGAGGCTGGCTAACCTGAATGGTGCTCTTTTTAGAATAAACGTATAAAAACTGAGTGTCAAAATAGCTTAGCCTTTAGCTAATTGAAAATCTGAATGTTGACTCAAATTCTAAGCAAGTTCATGAATAATTCAGGTTAGAGGAAACCAGATTGACTGAATGGAGTGGGATTTAAATTTTGTAAATCAAAATTTCCTGTATCATAATATTAAAAGGTAAAAATTGCTATTCAATAATTCATGAATAATTCAGTCAAGGAGTCTCATGGAAATTGAAGTGACAAAAAAGGGCGATTTTTCCATTCTGCAAATCAGCGGAGATGTCGACCTGTATTCTTCTCCTCAGGTGCGAGAACACATCGTAAATTTGATAGATAGAAAGAGCCCCAATCTGCTGGTGAATTTAGCTGATGTGACTTACATGGACAGCTCCGGCGTGGCCACGCTGGTGGAGGCGTTGCAATTGACCAATAAAAAAGGCGGTCGGTTGAAGCTGTACAATCTGGGCAACGCCATTCGGGACGTCTTCGAACTGAGTCGGCTGGATAAGGTGTTCGATATTTGCGATAGCGAGGCCACGGCGCTTGAGGGATTGGCCAGGTAAGGTATTGCAGCACTGAAAATGCCGTCCGTCCCGCCGTGCTTCAAAAAGGGCGCGAAGCGGAAGGAACGCAAAGACAGTGCATCATCGTTGTAATGGTTCATCGAGAATAGTCAGGGAGACATGAATATCATCAAACACACGTTAGGCTCCACCGGGAGGATGTTTTTGACATACATCAGCCACACAGCCCGGATCATCGCTCTCACGCGGGATGCGCTGTACTGGACTTTTGTGGCGCCGTTCAAAGGCCGTGGCGGCGTTCGCTGGCAGAGCACCATCCAGCAGATGGTGCTCATTGGATTTAACTCCATTCCCATCGTGGCAGTGATTTGCTTTTTTGTGGGATTGATCATGGCCATGCAGGCCGCGTATCAACTGGAGCGGTTCGGCGCCTCCATTTACGTTGCGGATCTGGTGGGCGTTTCCATGACGCGGGAATTGGGACCGTTGCTCACTGCGATCATCGTGGCCGGGCGCAGCGGTTCCGCCATCGCAGCGGAGATTGGCACCATGAAAGTAAACGAAGAGATCGACGCGCTGCAAACCATGGGCTTCAATCCGGTTCGTTTTCTGGTCGTCCCCCGGCTTTTGGCGCTGATCATTGTGTTGCCGTGCCTGGCGATCATCGCTGACCTGGTGGGAATTTTGGGCGGATTTTTTCTGGCAGTCGCTAATTTGAATATTTCATTCATCCAATATTTCAATCAAACTGCGGAGGCCCTGGTGATGAAGGATCTGATCACCGGGCTGGTGAAGACATTGTTCTTCGCTGCGATCATTGCGCAAGTGGGCAGCTATCAGGGTTCTATTGTGGAAGGCGGCGCCGAGGGCGTGGGCAAGGCCACAACCACATCAGTGGTCACATCGATATTTTTGATCATCGTGGCCGATCTGGTGTGCACCATGTTTTTCTATTCAACGTTGTAACAAAATTTTTCGAACAGGCCAGTAATTTTTGGCTTGCGGAAATCGGTTTTCTTCAGCCAATGACGCCGGGAGGCGAAACTTAGAATTGTGAGTGTCATGAAATCAGACAGCCCCATCATCGAAATCAGGAATCTGGAAACCCACTACGGATCGCGCAAAGTGCTGGATGGAATTAATTTGCAGATCATGTCAGGAGAAACCATGACCATTCTCGGGCGCTCCGGCTGCGGCAAGAGTACCCTGCTCCGGCATCTGATCGGACTGTCGCAGCCCAGTTTCGGCGAGATTTTCATCAAAGGGCAAAACATCACCACCATGAGCGAGGAGCAAATGCTGTCCATCCGCCGCAAGATCGGCATGCTGTTTCAGGGAGCGGCGCTGTTCAATTCCATGACGATCGGCGACAACGTGGCGCTGCCGCTGCGCGAGCACACGAAGCTGGAGGATTCGACCATAAAAATCATGACGCGCATGAAACTGGATCAGGTGGGTTTGAGCGGATTCGAGGACTTTTTCCCGGCGCAGCTCTCAGGAGGAATGAAGAAACGCGCCGCACTGGCCCGCGCTATCTCCATGGACCCGGATATTCTGTTCTGCGATGAGCCTTCGGCCGGGCTGGATCCTATTGTCGCCGTTGGCATCGATCATTTGATCCTGAAATTGAAAAAGGCGTTTCACATGACCATCGTCGTGGTCACGCATGAAATGGAATCGGTCAATCTCATCGCCGACCGTGTTGCGCTGTTGGACGCCGGGAAAATAATTGCGCTGGGGCCGGTGAGCGAACTGAAGAATTCAGAAAATCCGAAAGTGCAGCAATTTTTCAATCGCGAACCGGATCCGGAAGAAATTGACAGAGAGAGTTATTTAAATTCGCTGGTCGGGGAACCGGGATAGTGTGTGGTGAAAGGTGATTGATAAAAATGAGTGGAGTCAAGGGGGGATGTGAAAATTCATTCAGACCACTCGGTGATTTTCAACGTCAGTCCATGAATTAATTTCTAAGATTCCCATTGACTAATTCCATTCACCGATCACCAGTCAATTAGAACCATTCACCAGTTACCCATCACAACGTAGCAGGAGTTAGCATCCATGGAATATCGCTCAAATGAGATCAAGGCAGGATGTCTGGTCATTTTCAGTATTATTTTATTATTGGCATTTTTGATTATCATTTCCGGACTTGATCTTTTCAAATCCCCAAAACTGTATTTCGCGCGCTTCAAAAATACCAGCGGGCTGGAAGTCGGCTCACTGGTTCGTTTTGGCGGCATGGAGGTCGGTCGCGTGAAGCAGGTGCACATTGCCCCGGATAATAATTCCCAGATTGAATTCATCCTCGAAATTGACGAGAACATACCGGTCAAAAATGATTCCGAGGCGCTGATCACCTCCATCGGCATCATGGGCGAGTATTATATCGAAATCACAACAGGCACAATGAATTCCAGTCTGCTGCCGGCAAACAGCAAACTGCAATGCCGCGAAATGCTGCCCATGATGATGCTGACGGATTCCGTGGATAAAATCACCCGGCAGCTTTCCGTCACCATCGAAAGTGTGAATAAAATATTGGGCGCGGAAAATCAGCAGCAGATTCATCAGTTGTTTCTCAATTTGAATCAACTGTTGGCGGATAACCAGCAGGCGATTTCATCGATGATGGCAAATATGAATGCGGTTCTGGCAGATCTGAATCGCATTGGCGATAATCTGGATACGTTGCTGCTGAGCAACCAGCAGAGCATCACCAGTTCCATCCAGCAACTTGAGGGAACTCTGGCCAGCACCCAGGAACTCATTCTGGATTTTCAGCACACGATGAAGAATGTCGATCAGATCCTGATGACTCAGAATGGTAACTACGATCAAATCATGGAAAATTTACGTCGAACGAGCCGCAATCTGGATGACTTCACTACGGCGATCAAAGAGCGACCGTGGAGTCTGATCCGAAAATCGACGCCAAAAGAGCGAAAGGTGGAATAGATGACAATGCTTCGATCCTATTTCAATGGGCAGGGAAACAAGACCGTGGTGCGCAGTGGTAAAATTCTGGTTGTGATGCTGGCGCTCTTTCTGCACCAATGCGGCGGGAGCGCGCCGGACATGCATTTTTATCTGATTGACTATCCCGTGGCGATGAAAAGCTCCGGCGCCGGGACAACTCACGATGTCGTCCTGGGCGTCAACCGTTTCAAAGTGCATCCGTTGTACGATGAAGCGCGCCTCGTCTACCGCGATTCGCCGTACGAGGGGAAATATTATCATTATCATGTCTGGGTCACAAATCCGGCGGACATGGTGACCGATAAGGCGGTCGAACATCTGGCGGCTTCCGGCATGTTTGCATCGGTTCTGGAACTGCCGCAGTTTTCGGTGGTGGATTACACCATGAGCGGGACAATCCTTGCGCTGGAGGAGTGGGATGAAGCCGATCAGTGGTTCGCCCATGTGAAGCTCGCCGTGGAGCTGATCGATATGAAAACTGAAACGATCATCTGGCAAAAAATGCTGGAGCGAAAAAATGCGGTAGCGAAGAAGACGCCATTGGACGTCGTCAAAGGGCTCAACCTGGGGATTCAGCAATGTTTCGATGAAGTACAGCAGGGGATAGATGAACTGCTTTCAAAACGTTAGGGACACGTATGCACCTCACATTCGGTATCATGCAGCGACTGGCTGCGTGCACAGTTATGGCGATGCTCCTGATGCTTGCCTGCCAGCGATCATCTGAGAAAAACACTCTGGCGACGGTCGGTGAGCATCGTATTTCAGTGGATGAATTTATCGAAGATTATGAACTGAGCCCCAGACCGGGCATTGTCTCGCGAACCAGCGAAACCCGGCGCATTCACCTGGACAAGATGATTGAAAATTACCTGTTGGCTGAATACGGGCTCCAGCATCACTACGACAGCGATCCGCGCATCATCAACCAGATTCGCGCCGTCTCCAAAACTATCCTCGTGCAGCAGCTCTACAGAACCCGGGTGGCGCAAAACGCCGCAGTGACCGAAGCTGACCTGCGGGATGCCTTCCTCAAATCCAGAGCAAAAATACGGGCGCGGCATTTGTTCGTTAAAACCAGACAGCAGGCCGATTCTCTCCTGAAGTTATTGCACCAGGGCGCCACATTTCAGCAGTTGAGTAAAGATTTATTCCGCGATTCAACGCTGGCCAGGAACGGCGGCGATATTGGCTATTTTTCATTTGGCGACATGGATGAGGCGTTCGAAGAAGCAGCGTATCAATTGGCTGTGGGAGAGATATCCCGGCCGGTCGCTACAAAATGGGGATTCCATCTCATCCAAGTGGAAGATCGAATCAGTTCGCCCATTGTCACTGAAAATGAATTTCAACAGCGCCGGCAGTCTCTTGAACGGATTGTGGTGAAAAGAAAACAGGAGGCATTGGCCCGGGACTATGTCAAGGAATTCATGACGCCCAAACAGGTCGTGGCAAAGGCGGAGGCCATTAATTTTTTAGTGCGGGCGGCGCGGCGGATCAAGAAAGCGACCGACTCCCGGTTGCCTTCGGAATTGCCGCTGATCAGCGATGAAGAAGTACGTTCGGTTCAGCACGAAATTGAAAATCACAGCCAGGATGTGCTCGTTGAATTTGAGGGCGGCAGTTGGACTATCCAGCAATTCTTTGAGAAGATGGCGGAGACGCTGCCTCAGGACCGGCCCGATTTAGCGAGTCATTTGAGTTTCGCAGAAGAACTGGCTGTCATGGTGCGCAATGACTTTTTAGCTGAGGAAGCCCGGCGATTGGGTCTGGAAGAACAGCCCTGGGCAGCCGGGCAGCTTGCGCAGGAGAAAGCGAAACTGCTGGCCAATTTAGTCCGGCTCGACCTTGTGGAATCCATCCGCATTTCTGATGACGAACTGGTGAGTCAGTATCATCAATTCGCTGAAAAATATTCCTCCCCGGCAAAATACCGGATCAAAGAAATTGTGGTCGCCGGGCTGGACGAGGCTCAGAAAATTTATCAAAAACTGTTGACTGGCGCGGATTTTAGTTCGCTGGTTCAGCAGCACTCCATTCGCGAACAGTCTGCCCGGAACGGCGGAGAATTGGGCGCCATCAGCCGCATCGAAAATCCGGATCTGGTTCATCATATCGAAAAAGTGAATGTGGGACAATTCACCGCGCCCATCGCGTTCGGTGGACAATATCGCATTTTTCAACTCGTGGAAAAAGTGCTGCCGCAGCGCATCGCATTCGAGCACGTCCAATCGCAAGTGCGACAGGACATCTGGAATGACAAAATTCGGGTCGCCACCGATGGCATTGTGCAGCCCATGCGTGAGAAATTCCCGATTTGGATCAATGAAAAATTATTGCGGTCGCTGGAATTGTCCGGTGACAAGAATGTGGAAATGATTGGATTCCCAAAGTGATGCAGGCGCTGCGCGTGGAATCGCTCCTGCACATGATAGCTGTTGGATAGAAAAAAAATATGCCGAAAAATCGTGTGGGTATGAACAAGAAGTTCAGTTATTTCCTCTGTCCGATCGTGGCAGGCGCCCTTCTCACCGTCAATTGCGCGTCCCTGCGCCCGAAACCTCCGATGCTTCCCCAGTATCCATCTCCGATGACGGAGCGCATTCGCCAGCATGAACGTATTCCGAACCAAAACAATCCCGGGCGTTCCATTTCATTGCCTGCCTTTGCCGGAAAAACCATTGAAATTTTCATCCCGGAGAAATGGATCGCTGAGCCCCAGCTACGCTTGCTGGTGCATTTTCATGGCGCAAGTTACGTGGCCCGGCATGCTGTGTCGCAGCAAAATCACCCCTTTGTTTTGGCCAACATGAATCTGGGCTCAGGTTCTTCGGCCTATGAAATCCCGTTTTCATCCGAAAAGGCTTTTGATGAATTGATCGCCTCGGTCGAAGCCAGCCTGAGAAACGAGCTGACTTCATTCCGCAATTTAGAAAAAATCAACCTCAGTTCATTCAGCGCCGGCTGTGGCGCAGTGCGGGCCATTATCCGTCGCCCGGAGAACGTGGCGCGAATCGATGGCATCGTTCTCCTGGACGGATTGCACACCGATTACATCCCGGACAGGACTCCCCTTGCAGATGGCGGATCACTGAATACCGCCAAACTCGATCATTTTGTGAAATTCGCGCAGTTGGCAGCAGAGGGCGCGAAGCGGTTCATTGTGACCCACTCCGAGATTTTTCCCGGCACCTATGCCAGCACGACCGAGACCGCCGACTATCTGATCGACGCCTTGCAGTTGAAACGAACGCCGCTGTTAACATGGGGGCCGCTGGGGATGCAGCAGGTGAGCGAGACGATTCTCAACCGTTTTCAGGTTGCAGCGTTCGCCGGCAATACTGCGCCCGACCACGTCGACCATTTTCATGCGCTGTTTCATTTTCTGTCCCTTCTGGATGATTGAGTCCGCCGGCATCGGCTCCAGCCCGCGGTGCAATAGAGATGACCTGGCATTTCACAAAACAGTGCAAATCCCTTTCTCCCTTCGTTTCGGTTGAACCATCCACAGTTTTATCTCCCTTTTCCCTCACCATATTTTCTAATCGTCAAGTGCTTAACTTTTCTCATACATAAATTGAAAAAAGACTTGACAAATAGAAAAAAAATTTGTATACTAAGAACAAAAATTGGAAGGGCTTCCATAGATTGGGAATAACTTAAATGCCGGTAACAATTTATGATGTCGCCAGGAGAGCGGGAGTCGGAATTGGAACCGTATCTCGCGTCCTCAATAACAGTCCTCAAATCTCTCCCAAAACCCGTGAAAAGGTTCTCAAAGTAATCAAAGACCTGAAGTATCAACCCCATGCCATGGCGCAGGGATTGGCGCGCAAACGCACCAACAGCTTGGCCTGCATCGTCCCATCCTTTACCGGCTATTTTTATTTGGAATTAATTAATGGTATTCAACAGGCGCTGAATCGTCATGGTTTCGATCTGATTTTATACAGCGTCGTGCAGATGGAAAAAGAAACAGATGTGCTGAAACGGACCCTGCGCGAGCGGAAAGTCGATGGCGTCTTGCTCGTCTCCATGCCTATTTCTGAAGACTACGTGAAAAAATTCACTCAATCCAAATTTCCCATCGTGTTAGTCGATAGCTTCCACGAAAGAGTGGACTCCATTGCCATTGAAAACCGCGAAGGTGCCTTCATTGCCACGCGGCATCTCATCGATCTGGGGCATACCCGAATTGGCATGATCAACGGTAATTTGAATAGCGTACCGGCTAAAATTCGGTTGGATGGATTCAAATCGGCGCTGGCGGAGAACAACATTCCATTCGTTCACGAGCGCGTGATAACAGTGCTTCAAACCGATAATAAAGAACTGAATCACAATCATGGCTTCAATAAGGTCGCCGGCTACGAAGCCATGCTGCAATTGCTGAATCTGAAAGAGAACAGGCCGACGGCGGTTTTCATCTCCAGCGATATTCAGGCCGCCGGCGCAGTGAAGGCTGTACGCGAGCGTGGCTTGCAAATCCCGGACGATATTGCTATTGTTGGCTTCGACGGGATCGAGCTATCGGAGTACCTGGGCTTGACGACGATGAAACAGCCCATGTTTGAAATGGGGATGCTCGCTGTGGATCGGCTCATCGAGAAAATCCAGAATCCTGAAAGTTCTGAAAAGATCATTAAAAAGCTCTTTCACACCCAGCTCATCATCCGCGATACCTGCGGATCCGTTTCAACGAGGAAAGAGAGTTCGAAGGGAAAGAAAGGGGAAGAGCCACTTCCGGCGCCTGTGTTTCATTCTTAGAATGACCCGGCGTCTGGTCAGAAGTGGCGAAAGATAGCCGGGCAATCCGGCTGCATGCGCTGCTTCTGTGATAAAGTGACAGGTGGTCCAACAGGGCGCTCGCCTATTGGACAACTGCCGGGTGAATTCTGATTTCGATTCATTTTCTCCGTTGGTGAAAGTCGGTCGTGGACGGTCGCGACGGGCCATAACGCGTATGGCCAATAATAATACAGGTGCTGAAATTTCAACTGGTTATTCATAGTGTCGCCGAATCACTTAATCCATTTACACGTGGTTGATTTTTTAAGAAGGGGAATGCGTATGAGATTCTTTGTAAAATCAATAGCAATGGTCTTGTGTCTTGCTTTTGGTTTTTTGGGTTCCTTGAATGCCGGCACCACCGGCAAGATTTCCGGCGTGGTGAAAGACGCTGAAAGTGGTATGACACTCCCCGGCGCCAACATCATTCTCGATGGAACCATGATGGGCGCGGCAACGGATGTTGACGGGCATTATATCGTGATGAATGTGCCGCCTGGCATTTACACGCTCAGAGTGTCGATGATGGGCTATCAGCCCAGGCGCATTGAGAATGTCCGCGTCTCCATCGATTTGACGACAACCATTAATTTCGAAATTCAGACCCAGGTGATGGATCTGGGGGAGGAAGTGACGATTGTGGCGGAGCGCGAAATTATCCAGCCGGATATGACATCCTCGCTGTCCGCTGTAGGAGCTGAGGAAATTCAAAATTTACCGGTGCAGGAAATGGGCGATGTGCTGGAATTGCAGGCCGGTCTGGTGAAGGACCCGTTGGGCGGCTTGCATGTGCGCGGCGGGCGCTCCGGCGAAGTCGCGTTCTGGATCGATGGCATCGCCGCAACGGATGTTTATTCCGGCGATATGGGCGTTGAAGTGGAAAACGCGTCCATTCAGGAATTGCAGGTGGTGAGCGGCACATTCAACGCAGAATACGGCCAGGCCATGTCCGGCATCATCAATATCGTGACCAAAGAGGGCGGTTCGGACTACACTGGTGAAGCGCGATTTTACATGGGGGACTATGTCAGTGACGATTCCGAATTGTTCAGCCGGATCGATAAAATCAATCCGTTGTCTCTGTACAATATCCAGGGGACGTTGAGCGGCCCGGTGCCATTTTTCAACAACAAGCTGAATTTCTTCTCTATGGTGCGCTATTTCGATAATGAAGGCTGGTTCTATGGCCGAAAGCAATTCGCTCCATCAGGCTACGCTTCGACAAATGAATGGGTGGCCCTGAATCCGTTTCAGAAGATAAGCACCCAGGGAAAATTGTCGTACAGCCTGTCGCCGATGATAAAATTGAGCTATGGCGTTTTCTGGAATTCCAATGAATTTCGATCCTACGACAGCGGTTTCAAATACGTTCCGGATGGCGATTATCAAAAATTCGAATCCGGCAACACGCACATCGTTACCCTCAACCATGTTCTCTCGCCAAAGACTTTTTATGAATTGAAATTCACCAAATTCTACACTGATTACGAACAATATGTATATGAAAATCCACTTCAGTCTGTGGACTATATTATCGATCCGACAGATACGACCGGCACAAGATATATCATAGATCCGGACAGCCCGCCCGGGTATGTTCATCCTGATTCGTTGCGCAACCCGGTGTCGTACAGCTTCAATCACGCCGGTACAAAGATGGATCATTTTTTCAGAAGCACGTCGTATCTGATTGGCAAATTCGATCTGGTGAGTCAGGTGAATCGGGAACATCAGATAAAAACCGGCGTGGAGTTCCGCCAGCACGATTTGAATCTGGAATGGTACAATATTCAACCGAAACGGGAAGGCAATACGGAGATCATCCCGTTCGAACCCTATGTTCCATCGATTACTACGCCTTATCACAATCTCTACAATCACAAGCCGGTTGAAATTGCCGCTTACGTGCAGGATAAAATTGAATTGAAAGATATGATCGTGAACATCGGCCTGCGCTTCGATTATTTCGACCCGGACGGCCAGGTGCTTGCCGATCCGATGGATCCCAATGTCTATGTTCCGCTTCTTGAAGAGCATTATTATGTGAATCCGGATTTGCCCGAAGACCAGCTCGATAATCCGTCGAATATCATTCCTCTGGAAGAACGTCGCAGTTTCTGGTATAAAGACGCTTCGGCAAAATCCAAATTCAGCCCGCGGCTGGGCATCGCCTATCCCATCACCGAGCGCGGTGTGATTCATTTTTCCTATGGTCACTTTTTCCAGATACCGCTGTTCGATTTTCTGTACTCAAGCCCGGATTTCAAAGTGACCGAGGCTGAGGGCGCCAGCGTGATTGGCAATTCGGATTTGAAACCTCAGAAAACGGTGATGTACGAAATTGGCTTGCAGCAGCAGGTGACCGAGAACGTCGGTATTGACATCACCATGTTCTACCGCGACGTCCGCGACTGGGTTGGAACGAGTCCGCTGATTTCAACCTATGGCACTGTCAAATATTCGAAATTCGAAAATAAAGATTATTCCAATGTGCGCGGATTCACACTGGCGTTGAACAAGCGCTACTCCAATTATTTTTCAGCCTCGGTGGATTATTCCTTCATGATCACCGAAGGCAGCTACTCCAATCCCACTGATGCGTACAATGCAGAACAGGGAAAACAGGAACCGCGGCGACAGCTCATTCCGCTGAGCTGGGATCGTCGCCACACCTTGAACGGCACCGTGAGCATTGGCACGGCTGGCTGGCGCGTTTCCTTCCTGGGACGTTATTGGAGCGGTTTGCCCTACACGCCCCGATTCCCCAAAGGAACCGTCACCGGCGGCGGGACTTACAACGAACTGCGCGAGAACAGCGATCGCCTGCCGGACCAGTATTCATTCGATATGTATGTGAATTATAATCTGAAAATTTCAGGATTGAATTTTTCCGTGTTCGCCAATGTCTACAATTTATTCGATATGCGCAATGCGACATGGGTGTACACCGATACCGGATCGCCGGAATACACACTGGATTCAGTCGGCATTTTTGAGGATCCCAATCGAGTGGGGACGCTGGAAGAATACTTCTCTCACCCGGAATGGTATACCGAGCCGAGACAGATTCAGTTCGGCGTCGCAGTGAATTTCTAACCGTAACGATCAATTGTCAACCGAAATTGGAATCAATAAATTTGAGGAAGAAGTATGAGAAAATTGTCAACAATTACATTGACGACTATATATTGCACTTTGTTCGTCCTCGAGTTCGCCCTGGGACAGATTACAACGCATGGCGATGTACGGGAGGTGCGCAGCGGACTGCATTCCGGCAACCAGATTAAGACCACGTTTTACAACACCGGCTTTTTTGGAAGAAAAGAAGACAGCCCCAATGACTTTGGTGGAGAATGGCCGAAGAATACCGGCCATATTTACGTCGGCGACGCCTGTACCATCGTGGGGACATTCATCGATTCCATCGGCGTCAAGGGCCTGCCCATTGTGATTACGCCGGACGGCCCGCAAAAAGGCAGTGGTTCCGCGCGCCGCGGTGAAATTGGCCCCAATGGCGAATGGTACACCTGGATGCCTCTGCCCGGTTATGCCAATCCGGATAGCGAGGATGTCGCCATGACCGACCTCAACGCCAGCACGAAATACCGCATGACCTGGCCCGCTTCATGGCCGGACAAATTGGAGGACATGGTCGATCCCGGTTGGCCAGGCGCCTGGAATGGCTATTTTGGCAAGGATGTATTTAATGCCGATCAGGAGAGCTATTACGTGATGGACGATTATCAGGACGCGGAATACCCATTCTACCCGGACAGCACAGATACGCTGCGCCGCGGCCTGGGCCTGAGAGCCACGGTGCGCGGGTTCCAGTGGTCCAATGCACTGGTGGAAGATGCGCTGTTCTGGCTCTACGATATCACCAATATCGGCACCACGAATTACGATAAAATGGTGTTCGGCATGATGATCGGAAATATGATGGGCAATACCAGAACCAACCAGGGGGATTTTAATGATGATTGCGCTGATTACGACCTGGTTGAGGATCTGGCGTTCACATGGGACTTTGAGCCTGCTATCGGACAGGGCGGATGGGGCCCGGTGGGTGTTCTCGGCTACGCATTTCTGGAAAGCCCGGGAAATCCCTATGACGGTATCGATAATGACGGGGATGGAGGCGCTTTCGGCGGTCCCACAATTTCTGAAGATATGTTCGATGCGAAAATCATCAGCGTGGGCGACCAGGTCGTTTTAATTGATTACGACAGCTACGAACGAACGGTCACCACTATGCCGGAACAGGGCGTGACCTATACGTACAACGGCAAAGTTGTGACAGTGAATCCGGGACAGACAGTGCGTGAGATTGCTCACGATAATATCGACAACAATTTGAACGGGATTATCGATGAAAGCAACGGCGCCACCATCGGTACTGCCCCTGATACGACGCACGTTTACCTGTACGTCGATTTGCCTTACAAGGACTATATTGCCGGCGGCGGTATGGGCAATCCTTTGATCGACGAACGTCGCGATGATGAGATCGATAACGACAACGACTGGGATATTCTCGCCGATGACGTTGGGCTGGATGGTAAAGCCGGCACAGGCGATACAGGAGAGGGCGATGGAATGCCCACATCCGGCGCTGGCACCAATCTGCCCGGGGAACCACGGGTGGACAAGACCGATATTGATGAAACCGACATGATCGGTTTGACCAGCTTCTATTTCTTCAAACCGTTCGACGCTGTTCCGCTGCACGATGATGTCAAGATATGGCGCTACATGAAGCCGGGCTACCTCAACGCCTCCATCGAAAATGCCGACGCCGATTTCCAATTTGGCTCCGGCTATTTCCCGATGAAAGTGGGGCAGACGGAGCGATTCTCCATCGCCATGATCTTCGGCGATGGCCCCCGCTACGATGCTAATAGCGACCTCTATCGCAACAAGGAATGGGTCTCCAAGGCCTATAATGAAAACTACAATTTCGCTCAGGCGCCGTACACACCAACGCTGGTGGCGGTTCCGGGAAATAATAGAGTGACTTTGTACTGGGATGATCTGGCTGAAGAATCGTTTGATCCGATCACCGGCTATGATTTCGAAGGCTACCGGCTCTATCGCTCCACGGACACGCAATTCCGGGACATGGTGGAAATCACCGATGCCTTCGGTTCCGAGACGTTCATGGAACCCATCGTCCAGTACGATTTGAACAATGAATACGATGGCTTCATTTATACGCATACAAACGTGGATAACTCAACTACAGATTATCAGGTGGTGCCGGTGAAGGGAGTTCAATTTTATCTGGGCTCGAACACCGGCTTGAAACACAGCTTCGTTGATACCAATGTGAAAAATGGCTACACCTATTATTACGCGCTCACAGCGTACGATCACGGCGATCCCAAGCCGGACAAGCAAATCCCGCCGACCGAATGCGGCATTCAAATTTCAGTGGACGCCTCAGGCGGTATCGACAGAAGCCGCAACGTGCAGATCGTTCGGCCAGAGGCTCCGGCGGCTGGCTTTGTTGCGGCTGATCTGGATACGATTAGTGCGGTGAGCCAATTGAAACCCTCCGGCGAATTTACATACCACATCATTGATCCGGCGCAGATAAAAGAGAACCACCGCTACCGAGTCACCTTCGAAGACAGCATCAAGGTGGGCAGCCTTGCCGAAGGCGATACGCTGTCCACGAAATGCTGGACGCTGGCAGACGTGACGATGGAAGAGGAAGGACAAATCGATACGTTGATCGATCGCAGCCGCAGGCTGAGCATTTACGACGAGCAGCCCATCATCGACGGATTTCAGCTTTTTGTGAACAACGCCAGGTTCATCGAAATCGATCGGACGAAAAGCTCATGGAGCCGGGACAGCCTGTTCACAATCGGCTTCAAAGTGTTCAAATACGGATTCATCACCGGAACCATGCTTCCGTCGGATTACAGGGTCATTTTCGATGAAGTCGGGACGGACACTTCGACCTATCTCAAAGTGAGAACCGTCCAACTGCAGCCGAAGCCGGTCAACTTTAAAATCTACAATCTCTCCAGCGAAAAATACATCGACTTTGCTTTCTGGGAAACGCACGGGAATGACGGCGTTTTTTCATCTGATTACAACAACCAGGATTTAATCATCCTCATGGAGAAAAATGAGAACGATTCGCTGATTGTCACCTGGGAATTCAAGACTGTTTTCGATGAACGGTTGAACGCTCCGGCCGCCGGCGATACAGCGACTATCATTCTCAAAAAACCGTTTCTATCTTCGATGGTGCTGGAATTTACATCGCTTAAAGAATCCATTGATGACAATCTGGTTGCTGCGCAAATGGAGGATATCAAAGTTGTGCCCAATCCTTACATTGTAACCAACAGTTGGGAACCGCTCAATCCTTATTCCAGCGGTCACGGCCCCAGGCATTTGCATTTCATCCATCTGCCGCCACAGTGCACGATAAAGATTTTCAATGTCCGCGGGCAATTGGTGGACGTCATTGAACACAATTCCATCACCTCCGGCGACCATATGAATATCTGGAACGGCACGGAAATCTGGGACATGCTCACAAAAGATGAGTTGGATATCGCCTATGGCGTTTATGTCTACCATGTGGACGCTGGAAAACACGGTCAAAAAATTGGAAAATTCGGTGTTATTAAATAACGCATAACAGGAGCTGAGCAATGAAGAAGATATTTTTTCTGGCTTTAATGATATTGATTTTCGGAATACCTGTTCAGGGATTCAGCCAGGTGACTAAAGTCGGCACGACCGCGGCTGGTTTTCTCAATATCGATGTCGGCGCACGGGCGATTGGCATGGGCAGCGCCTACGTCTCTTCGGCGGACGATGCGACCGCCATGTATTGGAATCCTTCTGGCATTGCCAATGTGGATAACAACGAGGCTGTGTTCACGCACAATCGCTGGATTGCCGATATGAGTTTCAATTTCGCTGGAATTGTGGTGCCGCTTTCTTTCGGAACCATCGGTGCCGGCGCAACGTTCCTCACGATGGATGATATGGAACGCACTACCGTGGAGTATCCTGATGGTAACGGCGAGTTATTTTCCGCCGGAGCGTATGCGTTCAATTTAACCTATGCCCGGCGTTTGACCGATCGATTCAATATCGGCGGCAATGTGAAATACATCCATGAATTCATTTACAATTCATCCGCTTCCGGCCTTGCCTTTGATGTGGGAACCCAGTTCATCACGCAGTTCAATGGACTCAGGATTGGAATGAACATTTCCAATTTTGGCACGAAAATGCGGATGAGCGGTCGCGACCTGATTCTGCAGGTGGATACCAATCCCATCATTGCCGGCAACAATGAGAATATCAATGCCGAACTGAAGACGGAAGCGTACGATTTACCATTGCTCTTCCGTGTTGGCATGTCCATGGATGTGCTCAAAGGCATGGGCGACAGCAATTTGATCATCGCTGTGGACGCGCTCCATCCCAATGACGATGTCGAATTCATCAACCTGGGCGGCATGTATCTGTTCAGGAATATGTTCTCTTTGAGCGCAGGCTACAAGACGCTATTCGCCGAAGATTCTGAGGAAGGGATCGCCATGGGCGCCGGATTTTACTATTCGCTCATCAGCGGGCTCCGGATCAAATTGAATTACGCGTACCAGGACTTTGGCGTGCTGAGCGAAATTCAGCAATTCACCGTTGCGCTGGAATTTTAATCGGACGGAAGCAGTGGCAAAACAAGGGTGGTCGCTTTGGGCAGTGCGCAATGTTACCAAGCCAACTATTTGAAAGAAAATTTACCGCGAATACAGGGTGAAGGATTCAGCTATGAATAGATGGAAAATCCAATTCATTATTCTGCTCATGGCAGGACTGCTCTGCCTGAACTGTCGCCAGGAAACCCGGATCAATTACCAGGCGCCGGAGTGGGCCAAAAAGGCCGTGTGGTATCAGATTTTTCCGGAACGGTTCCGCAATGGCGACCCGGCCAATGATCCCGGACTGGAGGATATCATCGGATCCTGGCCGTTCGGCGACATGCGCGAAATTCAGACTTCACCCTGGACTGCGGACTGGTATCAGCTTCAACCGTGGGAGCAGGATGATAAAGGATTCTACTATCACGCCCAGCGCCGGCGATGTGGCGGCGATTTGCAGGGCGTGATCGACAAGCTCGATTACCTGCACGAATTGGGGATCAACGCCATCTATTTCAACCCGCTGTTTGAGTCGCCATCGCTTCACAAGTACGATGGCACATTTTATCACCACATCGAAGATAATTTTGGCCCGGATCCTGCCGGCGATAAAATTCTCTTCGAAAACGAAAATCCCGCCGATCCTTCGACCTGGCAGTGGACTGCCGCCGACAAGCTTTTCCTTGAATTGATCAAACAGTGTCACGAACGAAATATCCGCGTGATCATCGATGGTGTGTTCAACCATGTTGGCGTCAACTTTTTCGCTTTCGCTGATCTGAAGATGAATCAACAGAAATCCAGATTCAGGGAATGGTTCGCTGTGAAGTCCTGGGACAACCCTGACACTGAAGATGATGAATTCGATTACGAATGCTGGGCCGGTGTGAAAGGCATGCCGGAGATTCGCGAAGGAAGCGATGGCTTTGCAGCAGAGCCGTGGGCGTACATGGAAGCTTCGATTAAACGATGGATGGACCCCAACGGCGACGGCGATCCTTCGGATGGCATCGATGGCTGGCGCCTGGATGTGGCCGAAAAAGTGACCCGCGCGTCCTGGGTGAAATTCCGCAAGCTGGTTCGCTCAATCAATCCGGAGGCCTATTTGACCGGCGAAGTCTGGTGGGAGAAATGGCCGGAAAAAATGTTCAACGCCGCGGACTGGCTCCAGGGCGATATGTTCGACGCGGTGATGAATTATCGTTTTGCCGCGGCGGTCACCAAATTTTTCATTGATCAGGAAAATCGAATATCGGTCACACAATTCGATCAGGAACTGGCCCGGGTCAGAACCGATTACCCGTTCGAAGCCAACTATGTGTTGCAGAATTTGATGGACAGTCACGATACGGACCGGCTGCCTTCCATGATTGTAAATCCGGACCGGATTTACGGGCACAAAAATACGCTGAACGCCAACGAAAATTACAACGTTCGCAAGCCGCGGGCCGATGAGATAAAAATCCAGAAGCTCATCGCGCTGTTCCAAATGACGTACGCGGGCGCGCCCATGATTTATTACGGCGATGAAGCCGGCATGTGGGGCGCCAGCGACCCGGACGAGCGAAAGCCCATGCTCTGGGCTGATATGAAATACGACGATGAAGTCAGCCATCCGTTTGGCGCGGTTCGTCCGAGGGATAAAAATGAATTCAATCCCGATCTTTTTCATTATTATAAAGAGTTGATCCGCATTCGAAAAGAGCACCCGGCGCTGATGCTGGGTGATTTTCAGTCCCTCGTGGTTGATGATGAAAAATCGATGTATGCGTTCGAACGAAATTATGATGAGCAGAAAGTCATTGTGGTGGTGAATAGCTCCGAGCGAATTCAGCCGCTGCAATTGGATGCGGCCGGGAAACAATGGATGGACTTGCTGAGCGGGGACCGTTTTCTGGTCATCGATGGCAAAATTGAATTGAAGGTCGACTGCAAAGCCGGGCTTATTTTAATCCCCGGTCTGGAGACGAAATTGGCTTGCCTGAATTTGAGGTTGCGATGAGACTGTTTCGGGGAGTAGTTTTATTTTCTTTATCAACACTGATATCAGGGACCAAAGAATTGTACCGATTTTTCAATCGCTGGTCTGTCTTGGTTTTACTTTTATTATCTCTGATCCAATGCGGCAAAAATTCCAATGAGGAATATTTCGCACGGGTCAATGACGAATTTATCCGCGTGAGCGAATTCGCTGAACGGCTGGAATATTTTACGCGAATGACCGGCATCAAGGATAATTTGCAGACGCGCGAAAATCTCCTCGATCAGATGATCGGCGAGCGGCTGCTTATTCAAAATTTTTATGACAGCGGATTGGACGATTCGTCGCTTTTTAAACAAAAAGCAGAGAGCATTCGAAATCAATTTTACCTGAATACATTCCGCAGGAAAGCGTTTTACGACACAGTCTCGGTCGCGGAGAATGAACTGCGGCGCGGCTTCCGCTACTACACACAGAAGGTGAGCGCGCGGCATTTGTACGCCGCAACAGAGGAGGAGGCCAACGAGTTGTACCGGCAGCTTCAAAATGGCGCCCGGTTCGAGGAACTGGCCCGGCTGACATTTCAGGATTCGACGTTGGCGGCCACTGGCGGCTATTTAGGCTATGTCGGCAAGGATGAAATGGAGCCGGCTTTCGAGCAGGCGGCCTTTGCGCTTAAGGTTGGCGAAATTTCTCGACCGGTCAAAACCAAATATGGCTACAGCATCATCAACGTGGAGGATCGGTTTTTCAAGCCGTTCGTGAGCGAGCAGGAATTTCTCGATGCGAAACCGGCCATCACCAAAATTCTAAAGCGCGAAAAGGCAATAACCGCGGCCCAGGAATTTGGCAGCAAAATATCCCGTGATTTGGATTTGAAATTCAATGAAAAAATCCTGCAATTCATGGCTGCACGTTTGGAAGGATCGGCCCCTGATTCGTTACAAGCTGACATCGGGAATGTGTTCGCGCCGGATTTGATGGGCGAGATTATGGATGAGACGCTGATGACCTCCCAAAACGGATTTTGGACGGTTGCGCAGTTTTTAGAAAAGGCGAAATACACCAGCCAGCGGCAGCAGCGCAGAATTCGAACCGCTGATGATTTGAAAAAATTTATTACCGGTCTCGTAGTTCGGGAAGAACTGCTTCACCAGGCACAGCAAAGCCAATGGGCGAAGGACAAAGAGACGCAAGCCGAAATTGATCACGCCATCGACGGGTATATCGTCGGCCAGATGGTGAAAATGTTTTCCGATACAGCAACGGTGACGGAAGTCGCTGCCAGGGAAGTGTACGACAAAAATCCAGGCGATTATTCATTTCAGGCATCAGCCAATGTCAGGGAAATTTTAGTTGCAGATGAAGAATCGGCAAAAGACCTTTCAACTCGTTTGGCAAACGGAGAGCGGTTTTCAGATTTGGCCAAAAAATATTCCATCCGGGAATGGGCGCGAGAAAGCGGCGGTGAATTAGGCATGGCGCCTCGAACCCGGTACGGGGCATTGGCCGATACAATTTTTTCCATGCAACCGGGGCAAATTATCGGGCCGCTGAAAATTCTCGGCAATTACTCGTTCATTCAATTGATCGCCGTAGAGGGTCAACGGCCAAAGACTTTCGAAGAGGCGCGTCACCAGATTGAAAATGAAATTCTCTGGAAATGGCGTAAAATTCGATTGCACAATACCATTCAAACCATGCGACAGGAAGCGAATATTGAAATACAAAACGAAAAATTACGATGGCATGTTTTTCAATAAAACAGGAGGTAGCAATTCATGAGAATGCATAGTTCAGGAGTAACTCTGTTATTGCTCGTTTTCATCGTGCTGGTGAGCCAGCCCGGTTTTGCCGGGACCACCGGCAAAATCTCCGGGATTGTCCGGGATGCGCAGAGCGGCGAATTGCTTCCCGGCGTGAATATCCTGATCGAAGGGACAACAATGGGCGCTGCCGCGGATATGAACGGATACTATGTGATCCTGAATATCCCCCCGGGAAAATACACAGTGACTGCTTCGATGATAGGCTACGAGAAATCGACATTGACCAATGTGAAAGTGTCCATCGATCTGACAACGACGTTGGATTTTCAGCTTTCCACGGAGGTGCTGGAACTGGGCAAAGAAGTGGTTGTGATTGCTGAACGGCCCATGGTGACCAAAGACCTCACATCCGCCGAAGCGCACGTGGATGCGGAGCAGATCGAAAATCTCCCGGTCCAGGAAGTCTCCGAAGTGTTGGCGCTGCAATCCGGCGTCACCGTGGATCGCGACGGCGGCATTCACATTCGCGGCGGTCGCTCTTCTGAGGTGGCCTACTGGGTGGATGGTATTTCAGTCACCGACGTCTACGACGGATCGATTTCGGTGCAGGTGGAGAACGAATCAGTGCAGGAATTGCAGGTCATCAGCGGGACGTTCAACGCCGAATACGGCCAGGCCATGTCCGGCATCGTCAATATTGTGACCAAAGAGGGCGGCAGCAATTATCATCTGAATCTCTCCGGCTATAGCGGTGACTTCGTGAGTGGCAATAACGATATTTTCTATAATATCGATGATGTCAATCCATTTGCGAATTATAATGCGCAAGCCAGCATGGACGGCCCTCTGCCCTTTGCAAAGAATATCAATTTCTTCGCGACCACGCGGTATAATTTCAGTGACGGCTGGCTGTACGGCCAAAATAGATTTTTGCCGGACGGCTCTGCCGGTGATTTTGAACCAGTGGCCATGGATTTCGATCAAAAGCTTTCGGCTCAGGCCAAATTGACGGCGAAGCTCACCCCGACGATGAAACTCAGCATTGGCGCGCTGGGCAGCCAGATGAATTACAGAGACTATAATCATGGTTTCAAGTGGAATCCCACCGGCGACGTGGAAAAATTTGAAGATGGTTACAATCTTTCGCTTCTCTTCACCCACGCCCTCAGCGAGCGGTCGTTCTACACGGTGAACGTGTCCAATTATTATAAGCGGTTCAATGAATATCTCTACGAAAACTCGACGGATACGCGTTATGTCCATCCGGATTCGATGATCGTCCCGGCGTACGCTTTCCTGGATCAGGGCACCAATCTGCATCATTTCAAACGGAACACGAACACCTGGGTCGGTAAGCTGGATTATACCGTGCAGTTAAATCAGTTGCATCAGGTGAAAGCCGGTCTGGAAGGGCGCCTTCACGAATTGTTCCTGGATGATTACACACTGGTGGCCAAGCGAGACGCATCGGGCCGGGAAATTACACCGTTTGAGCCGGACATTCTGGACATCAATACGCCGAATCACAATATGTACACGCGACGGCCGGTCGAACTGTCGCTTTACTTTCAGGATAAAATCGAGTACAAGAGCATGATCGTCAATATCGGCATGCGGTTCGACTATTTCAACGCCAACGGCAAGGTGCTGAACGATCCGTCAGACCCCAATATTTACAATCCTTTCAAGCCTGAGAATATTTACCACAATCCTGCGCTGCCGGATTCTCTGCTGGACCTGCCGGGCAATTTGACGACTTTCGACGACCGGCTTAGTTACTGGTACCGCGATGTGGAGCCCAAATATCAGGTGAGCCCGCGATTCGGCATTGCCTATCCTATCACCGATCGCGGCACGATTCATTTCTCGTACGGCCATTTTTTACAAATCCCGAATTTCCTCTACCTGTACGCCAACCCCGGCTACAAAGTGTCGTCCTCGACTGGTATCCAGGGACCTTTTGGCAATGCGGATCTGAAGCCCCAAAAGACAGTCATGTACGAAATTGGCTTGCAGCAGCAGATCAGCGATCAGATAGCCATCGATCTGACCGGGTTCTATCGCGATGTGCGCAACTGGGTGACGACCAGCGTTGCCATTGAGACATACATCCCAGGCGTGGCTTATTCGAATTATATCAATAAAGATTACGCCAATGTCCGTGGCGTGACTCTTGCCTTTGACATGCGCCCGGTGAATGATTTCTCGATGAATGTCGACTATACCTACCAGGTTGCCGAAGGCAGCAACTCCGACCCCAACGAAGAGTTTTACGCTCTGCAATCCCAGGCTGAACCGACAAAAATGATCATCCCTCTGGATTGGGATCAGACGCATACCCTCAACGGCGCGTTCTCCTTTGCTGCACCGTGGGGTGGATTCAGTCTGCTTGGCCGGTACGGCTCGGCGTTCCCGTATTCGCCTTCCATCAGCGTTGCTTCCCGGCAGGGACAGAATTTATCGACCGGTTTGCAAGCGAATAGTCGGCGAAAGCCGGTCACCATGACCTTTGATTTGAAATTCCATAAAAGCATCAGATTCAGGAATGTAAAGGCGATTTTATTTGCCAATATTTTCAATTTGTTGGATAGAAAAAATGAGATCAACGTTTTCGGCGATACCGGCCGCGCGAACAACACGCTGGAAGCTGCCAATGTGGTTGAGACTGAGGGCATTCGCGTCAATACCGTCGACGAATACCTGGTGTACCCGCATTTCTATTCTGCGCCGCGCGAGATTCAGATCGGGCTGGAAATTGATTTGTCAAATTTATAATCTGGAATTAACAGGAGAAACGATATGGCTGTAAAGCGCATTTTTCTCGTGATGTTTTTTCTCATCTGGACTTTGCCCGTCTTTGCCCAGCATGTGCCAAGCGATGAACGCGGCAGTTCCAGTTACCGAAGGACGACCGATATCGCCGGGAATCTTGTCCGAACGACCATCTGGAACAACGGCACGACCGGCAGAACCAAGCCCGGCGATGGCATTCCCTATGAATGGCCAAAAAATACAGGCAAGCACTATCTGGCTCAGACCGGATTGATGATTGGCGCGGAGGTGATGCTGGAAAACGGCACCATTCGTCCCATCACCGCTGTCCATTCGCGGAGCAGCAATACCGGCGAGTCGTGGCAAATGGAACCGATCAAAGAGTATTGCAATCCCAATTCCGATGACATCGCTCTGACAACGCTGGCCGCTTCCGGCGAAGATCGTAAAACCTGGCCCGATACCTGGCCCGATAAAATGGGCGATGAAGAGGATCCGGGTTGGACTGGTTCGTGGAACGGTTATTTCGGAAAGAACCAGTTCAAGGCGGACTACGAGCTCTATTATAAAATATCCGATGACACGTATGACCGGTATGAGTATTATCCGGATACAACGGATTTGACCCGCCGCGGTCTGGGTCTGTTGGTGGATGTACGTGTGCTCCAGTGGTCTCAAATTCTGGTGAACGATGTGGTTTTTGTCCTTTACGATATTAAAAACGATGGGACCAAAGACCTGGATAAAGCAGCGGTGACGTTGTTCGTATTCGACCTTGTCGGCGGTGATGGCGACAATATGGATGATCATTCGGATTTCGATTTGCTCAACGATGTAGCCTGGTGCACCGATTCTCCGCCGAATCAGGGCAATACCGCCTTCGGAGACGACCCGGTGGGCGTTGCTGCCACATCCTTCCTGGAGACGCCGGGCAACGCCATCGACGGCATTGACAACGATGGTGATGGCGAGGAAAATAGCCCCATAGTCACCGAGACAATGATTTTCGACGAAGATGCGACGAATCAGATAGATGACAATCAAAATGGATTGATCGACGAAAACCAAACGCACATCGCGTTTGGCGCGCAGGTGGGAGTTGGGTATCGTGATCATATCGATAATGATGGCGACGGGGAGAGTGACAGTCCGACGATCACTTCCGAGATGATCGCCGGCGAAACTGTCGACAATGGGAAAGATGATAATTCAAACGGCTTGTACGATGAAGATAATTCCGATGTGGGCAGTGGCTATCGCGACTGGATCGATAATAATGGCAATGGGGAAGCGAATAGTCCGGTGATCACCCAGGCAATGATTGACGCGGCGGCTGGCAGTGGCGGGCGTTATACGGCTGGCAATGGAATTACGCTGTACAATGTCGGCGCCGAGGATTTGGGGAAACGCTACGCCGATGGCAAAGACAACGACGGCAACAATGCAGTCGACGAGTTCATTGATGAAGGAATTGATGAAATGATCGATGAATCCCGGGAAAACTTTATCGACGATGACGGCGACTGGGATTTATTCAATGATGATGTGGGCCTGGATGGCGATATCCTGACCGTGGACAAAGGGCAGAGCGATGGCGCACCGACCAGCGGGGCCGGCACTGATTTGCCCGGGGAACCGAACATCGATAAAACCGACGTGTCTGAATCGGATCAACTGGGCGTGACCAATGTGCAGTATCAGCCGGCAGGCGATTTTCACACGGAACAGGATGATAATACCTGGCGCCGATGGATGACGCCGGGAAAATTCTGGGATCCCACCGTCGATTACACCGGCGAGTTTGACCTGTTCGTCTCGTCTGGCTTTTTTCCGCTGAAAGCAGGCCAGCGCGAGCGTGTGTCCATGGCGGTCAATTTGGGCCAGGACAGTGACGACGCCATGCGAAATAGAAATATGTCCCAGAAGACATACGATCTCGACTATACCTTTGCCACGGCGCCGCTCATCCCGACGCTGACGGCAATACCCGGGAACAACAAAGTGACCCTGTACTGGGATAGCAAATCTGAACTCTCGTTTGATAAATTCATGTCGGACATTGGCGCTGAAGGCTACGACTTCGAGGGGTACCGCATTTACAAAGCCACAGACCCGGCGTTTGAAGATGCCTACTCCATCACCGATGCGGACGGCAATTATACCTACTATCGGCCAGTGGCGCAATTTGACCTGGCCAATGGCATCAAAGGGCTGGATTCGCTGAGCATCAACGGCGCCCATTTTGACATGGGCGATGATACCGGCCTGCGTCATTCCTGGGTGGATACCGATGTGATCAATGGCCAGGCGTATTATTACGCTGTCACCGCCTATGACCGCGAAGCAGCTTGGGCTGAAATACCGCCGAGCGAAACGCCGATTCCCATTACGGTGGAAACGACCGGCGAGGTGAAAATGGGAAGCAATGTCGCGCGCGTGGTGCCCAATGCGGTATCCGCCGGGTACGTTGCTCCGCAATTGATGAATCTGGAAAAGCCGATCATTGGCAATACGACCGGCATTATCACTTATGATATTGTGGACGCTCGAATAATTCCTGATAATCATACCTACCGCATCACGTTCCGGGATACGCTCATCGAAGGAAAAGAATTGACCGACACCGACACGCTGACGACGCTGGACTTTTCACTGTTCGATGTGACGTACGAAGGCCAGGGCGGGGTGGATACGCTCATCTGGCAATGCAAAAAACTCAAGAGCAGCGACGAAGTCCCAATGACCGATGGTTTCAGACTGATTCTGGAGAACGAGGACGAAATTGCGATCAACCAGTCGCTCTCCAAATGGAACGATGATGACGTTTTCCCGCTCTCACTGATCCCATTTCAGGCCGGTTTCTGGATTGGTTTCCCCAACCCGGCCGACTATCGGATCACCTTCGGCGACGTTGGCATGGACACCTCGGTGTATTTATACATTCGACGTGGGGTTGAACTGCAGCCGCGGCCAGTGAATTTTACAGTGTACAACACGACCGATTCGGCAAATGTGGCTTTCGCATTCTGGGAAACGGATGGCAATGACGGCGTGTTTTCGGCGTCGTATCTGGAAACGGACGTGATCGTTTTCATGGAAAAGAATGCTGTCGTTGACCTGGCTCCGAGCTGGCGCTTCAAGGTGGTTTATGATACGCTGCATCGAAATCCACAAAGCGGCGATGTTGCCGACTTGTTTGTGACCAAGCCGTTCCTCTCCAATGTGATTTTTGAATTCACAACCGATAGCGCTAAAATCGATGTCAAGCAAGCAGCGAATGATCTGGACCGAATCAAAGTCGTGCCCAATCCCTATGTGGCAGCCGCGATCTGGGAACCTCGCAATTTTTTCACGACCGGTCGCGGGCCGCGCTCCATTCATTTCAATCATCTGCCCAAAGATTGTACCATCCGCATTTTCACGGTGAATGGCGAGTTGGTGGATACCATCGACCACCACAGTCTCATGGATAATGGATCCGCAGAATGGGATGTCCTGACGCGGGATAATCTGACATTGGCCTATGGCGTTTACATCTTTCATGTGGACGCCCCGGGTATCGGAGAAAAGATCGGGAAATTTGCAATCATCAAATAAAACAGGAGAGTCGCTGTGAGAAAATATACATTAAGCGTTGCTGTGAGCCTGCTGGTACTTTTCCTTGTATCGATTTCGGCTCAAAGTCAGGAAGTCACGAAAATTGGGACAACGGCGGCAAAGGTGCTCAGCATCCCGGTCGGATCCCGTGCGCTCGGTATGGGCGGCGCATTTGTTTCGGTCGCCGATGATGCCACAGCGCTTTACTGGAACCCGTCCGGCATTGCGCGATTGGACCGAAACGAATTTGTGTTCATGCATTCCAACTGGTTGGCAGATATCCGATTCGATTTCGTCGGACTGGCCATTTCCATGGGCAATGCCGGAACCGTTGGCTTGAGTTTCACCGCCATGACCATGGATGAAATGGATATCACCACAGAATACGATCCGGAGGGCACCGGGGAAACGTTCTCCGCCGCGAGCTTTGTCGCCGGCTTGACGTTCGCCCGCAACCTGACGGATAATTTTTCCATTGGCGCAACAGCAAAATACATCACCGAGAATATCTGGAATACCAATGCCAGTGGTATCGCTCTGGATATTGGCACGCTGTTCGTGACGCCTTTCCAGGGATTGAAACTCGGCGCGAGCATTTCCAATTTTGGCCAAAAGATGCAAATTTTGGGAGATGATTTATTGGTGCAGAAAGACATTGCCGGCGGCCAGGCCGGCAATAATGAAAGCGTCAATGCCTATCTTGCCACCGATAAATTCGATCTGCCGCTGACCATGCGCATCGGCGTTTCCAAAGATATCATCGATACGGATTTCAATCGGCTGGTCCTGGCTGTGGATGGCCTGCATCCCAATGATAATACCGAGTCGATCAATGTCGGCGGCGAATATTCGACGCTTCGGAACATTGTGTCGTTTCGCGGAGGCATTAAATCGCTGGGAATGAAAGACCGCGAAGAAAAGTATGGAGTTGGCATTGGTTTTAATTATTTTATGGATGGCGGAAGGCGTTTGAAAATTGATTACGCTTATGAGCAATTTGTTCATTTGAATGATATCCACCAATTCACTGTGGCAGTGAAGTTTTAGCCTGGTTTGAGAATATCGGTCGGCCGTTAACCGCTTTTCAATCAGTGACGGCTGACCAACCGGGTCACCATGATGAATTGTCGCTTGCCCTGTCGATTTTCTCGAAGCGCATCGAACACTGTTAGCGCTGAATGCAGCATCGCTGACAGCGCTAATCGCGAGCTGTGCCGGAAAGATACTGAAATCTGACATCGCGTTCATGGAAGAAAGTGATGGGCACAGGCGATTAGGCGCGACCACGGCCGTTGTTGAAAGATCAATCATTCTGTACCAGGTATCCTTGTTCGAACAGACTCGGAAGCGGCAGAGATCGTTTATTTCAGAAATATGAATTTAATGCTCCAAAGGAGGTGGTGCTCAAAACAACGAATACATGAAACTTTGACGCAATTCAGGTTGTTCAAAGGAGGTGATTTCATTTCTAAAAACTGGAGTGTTGCTGTAACAAAGTTTATTGCCAATAACCGTTACACAATTAACTAAATCTGGAGGAAATTGATGAAGCTCAACACTACTAAATTACTGGGTTTGCTGAGTCTCGTAATGCTGCTCCCGTTGATTAGCGGTTGCTTTACGATCTTAAGCATCGATCAGGCAACGACTGCCAATGGTGGCGACAAGATTCAGACCTACCTCGAAGTTCGTACAGAGGGTATAGACGCGAATGCGCACTACGGCATCGTCGGATTGTTAATTCCCACCGGCTGGGTTGTAGATTCAGTATTTTTCTCAGGCGATTACGGTCCGGATTTTTGCACATTCCTGCATCCGGATAGCGCGGATAACGATCCGGGCGGCCAGGTCGATTACTGGACCGACTCGTTGAACGTACGCTATCCGGCGCCGGCCGGAATGAACTGGGTTGTCTACCAGTCCTCTCAACCGTTTGCCGCGGCTCTGGATACAGGCTATGCTGATCTTTACGTTGATTTTACCGTCGGCAATACATCCGGCGATTACAACATTGGTTACTTTGTCACCAATGCGGCTCTGGATTTCACAGACCCAACGTATTACGCCGTCAATCTGGCGAATCCGATCAATGTGGTTGGCGTCGGCAATATGGTAACGTTCCAGTGCGACATGAGCATCAAACAGCGCGAAGCGTCATTCGATCCGGCTGGAGATATCGTGGTTGTTCGCGGTAATTTCAACGGCTGGGGCGGCAACAATGAGCAGTTGACTGATGCCAATGCTGACACCATTTACACCGGCACCTTCAATGTCGGCACAATGGAAGCGACGATTTACTATAAACATGTGATTCACAAAGCCGATGGCAGCGATGTGTGGGAAAGCGATCCCAATCGCGAATTCGCCAATAGCGGAACCCAGACACTGCCCGTGGTTTTCTTTGATCGCGACGATCAGTATACTCCTCCCGGCGATGTGTTTGTCACGTTCCAGTGCGACATGAGCATTAAAATGCGCGAAGAAGTATTCGTCCCCGGTTCGGATATCATCGTTATTCGCGGCAATTTCAACGGCTGGGCTGGCAATGCCGATGAATTACTCGATGCTGATGCAGATAGCATCTATTCTGTCGCTGCTAACGTTGGTACAGAACCGACTCTCTACTACAAGTACGTGATTCACAAAGCCGATGGCACAGACATGTGGGAAGGCGATCCCAACCGCGAATTGGCCAATCCTGGTGTTAATACAACACTGGACCCGGTTTATTTCGATCGCGATGATGAATTCAGTGGCGTGACCAAAGAAGGCGCCATCCTGTTCACCGTCGATATGGAAGTCTGGGAAAACGCTGGATTCTTCGATCGTAACCTGGATTCCTTGATGATCCGCGGCGGCTTTAATGGCTGGGCTTCTGGCGATTACCTGGAACGATTCCCCGGCACAATGATGTACGAACGCATCATGACCAACAAAGGAATTGTTGGTGACAATGTGTATTACAAATACTACATCAATTACGCCGATACATCAAAATGGAAGGAAGCTGACTGGGGTTATGAAGTGCCTTACACCCAGGGCGGTGGTAACCGATTCCTGAAATTTGCGGGCACTCCCAATCAGGAAGCTCCGATTTCATACATGAACGATATTCCTCATGGCGGTGTGATTCCTTTAGGACAGGTTATCACCCTGACATTCAATGTCGACATGAATCCGGCATTGACTCTTGCCGTACCGTTCAATCCTGCCACAGATACAGTGAAAATTCAGCCGCAAGATCCCCATTGGGCAGTCGGCCAGGGATATGTCCCTTACGCCGATACGCTTGCTGAATTCACCGATCCGGATGGCGACCTCATTTACACTGGTTCGTTCCAGATTCACGGCCCAACGATTTACGGTATGGAATATGCGTTTAAGTATGGTGATATCGTCGAAGGCGGCGGATTTGATTTCGGCCGGTATCGCACTCGCTATATCGAACCCAACGTGGATGGTACATTCCCAAATGCATGGGTATTCCCGACAGATACATTCACGGAAGACCCACCGCTCGATGTGGAAGAACCCCCGATTAAATTGGCGGTTGATGATTTAATTACCGGCACGGTTCGGCCGGAAAACTATTCGCTGGGTCAGAACTATCCCAACCCGTTCAACCCGACCACGATGATCACCTATTCGATCCCGAAATTCTCGATGGTTACGGTGAGAGTTTATAACATGCTGGGACAGGAAGTTGCCACCCTGGTGAATGGATACAAAGTCGCTGGCAATTACTCCGTTTCCTGGGATGCCAAAGACTACACCGGTCGCAATGTATCCGGTGGTATTTACTTCTACCGAATCGAAGCTGGCGATTATTCGAAGACAATGAAAATGCTTCTCCTGAAGTAGTTTTTTCAAATTGATGAAGTAAAAAAAAGGCGAGAACGCAAATGCAATTCTCGCCTTTTTTGTAGCACTAAGAATATCGGGATTATTATTGCGGACGCAGTTTCTCCAGTACGGTTTCGTTGGTATTGATGAAGTCCATATCAAAATTGATGAGCTCCTCCGAGAACTCCTGTCCGTTGCTGAATTGCAAGCCTTTCCACGAATCGCTGTGCGAGGTATTCTGGCATTGCTGAAGGGATTCGATGTTCTGCGAATTTAAAAAATTGATGCGATCGATGAGCAGGTTCAAAATATTGCATTTGTCTTTCAGCAATTCAGTGAGCTTGCTATGCTTTTTTTGCAGCAGACCAAATATATCGCTCATGGCAAAGCTGGTCTGGGCAGAGCCTGAGTCGGATAGCGTCCGGCCAAGTTCGTTCACTTCCTCCGTGATTTCGTTCTCAATCAGGGTCACCTGATCGATCAATTCTTTCTGCTTGACCATAATGACCATCAGATCGACAAGATCATCATCCAAAATAAGTTTGTTTTGTGTGTCTGCACATGAAAATAGTTTCTGATAAACGGAAATTTCCCGGTCCATCAGCCTCAAAATTCGAAATACTATATACTCCATTTCAACTCTCCCTACATGTTTTTCTTTTTCTCTCTCATCTCGATTTATCACGTACATCGCATCGCAGACTATGCCATGATTTTATCCAGCGCAATTCTTATACCAGAATCCACGATTGCCTGTTATAAAAATGGAATGGTTTAATCTTTTGAAAATTAGCGGATTATTAAATAGGTAAAAATTGAGGATGCCGGGTCGCGTTTTTTGGCTTACAACAATTCAGGCAACATTCGCCTTTACAGAGAAATTTTTTCTCAATTCAAAGTGGGCGCCAGGCGCTGAAGAAGTCACTTTTTCCCGGCTGGAAAAATATTTGGTGCGTCTCTCAACAAGCGAACCATGCTCGGATTCATTCAGCCTGGTTACTCGATTGCCCGGACGGCTGACGCTGCTGAATGGCGGAGGATTCGGACAGGCCCGATCTGACTCAACCGGGCCATTTGTCGGAAGATGAAGTATTTGCAGTTAAGTTCAAAATGTGAAAAGGCCGGGAGAGCTAGCAGTTGTTAAGGATGGTCTGGCCGGATTCAAAGGCGACATCTGCCGGCAGGTCAGGCTGACGAGCCGCCCTGGTCGCCAGTTCATCGCATCGTTCGTTTTCCGGATGCCCGGCATGTCCTTTCACCCAGACAAATTGGACGCGATGTCTCTCGCACAATTGGAGCAGTTGAGCCCAGAGATCGGCATTCTCGGCCGGCTCGATTTTCGTGCGCATCCAATTTCGGCTCCGCCAGCGTTGCGCCCAGCCTTTGGTCATTCCGTAAACCACGTATCTCGAGTCGCTGTGCAGCATGACGTTCGAAGCGGTTTTCAACGCCTGCAAGCCAAGAATACACGCTGATAATTCCATGCGGTTGTTTGTCGTGTGCCGAAAGCCGCCGGAGATTTCTCGTTTCTTTTCGCCGTTCATAATGACCACGCCGTACCCGCCTGGCCCGGGATTGCCGATACACCCGCCATCAGTATACATTAAAATGTGACGCCGCCCCGGCTCGGGCTGCGGAATAAGCGGTTCGTATTGCACCGGTGGCTTTTTTGCAGGCGTCATTACATTCGTCTTCTTGAATTGATTCAGCGCCTGTTTGGCTTCGCCTAAGGTCGCAAAGCCCTTGTATCGCGCGCCGGAAAATCCGGTGATTTGCGCCTCAGCGCCCTTTTCGCCGAACCATTCTTTATAAATGCCAGGGCTCCGTCCAATAAAGACAACGTAGTAGTTTTTCTTTGCCATGATTTTTTATTTCATCCTGAATGGAGCGATCAGCGAACAGCATTCAGCTTTTTCAAAAACTATAAATAGTAACATTTGCAAGGTTTCACTATTTCGATGATGGGGTGATTCCATCTGAACATGCTGTTTTTCATGTCGCTGAACGCTGAAAGCTAACAGTGAGTCGCTTCTTTTAGGTTCATTAATTGAGAGACTATTTCTTGCCGTAATTGGTGGATGCCACTATTCTGTCTGCATTTTTCGCCAAAGTATTATCAAAATAATAATTGCTATAATTCCTATAGCGGTCAAAATAGCTGCTGGCCCGGGTTGGTCGTAAATCCAGTAGCCAGTTGCAAACAGCGCGCTGTAGACTGCAAAGCAAGCGAACACCATTGCCAACATGCCCATAGGAACATCCCAGCCCTTTTTACCTGGCGCAATGGGATCGTTATCCTGCACGGCCTGTGCGACGATACGTTTCCAGCCAGGGCCTCCCGGTAGCACCAGTCGGTAAAATGAGCGCAGTGTTTTTGCATCCGATGGCGGCGTGAGCAGCGTCGCTGTAATCCAGGCGATAGTCGTGACGGCGACTCCGATCACCAACTGGATGTGCGCTGAGGTGGCAGGCAGTCCGGTGTGCGGGTGGATGATTTGAAAGTAAATGGCGATGACAAATGAAACGATCATTGCTGTCAATTCGCTGTACGGATTGATCCGCCACCAGAACCATCGGAGGATGAATAGCAGGCCGGTGCCTGCGCCGATTTGCAACAAAATTTGAAACGCCTGCAAGGCATTGCTGAGCAGCAGGGCTAAAAATCCTGTGAAGATCACCAGCACGACCGTTGAAATACGGCCGATGAATACCAGCGTTTTTTCTTGCGCAGTCGGATTGATGAAGCGCTTATAAAAATCATTGACTATATAGGAAGAGCCCCAATTCAGATGGGTTGAAATCGTGGACATGAACGCAGCGATGAGCGAAGCCACGATCAATCCCAGAAACCCGCGCGGCATGAAAGTCAGCATGGCCGGATAGGCCAAATCATGTCTGATCACGCCGGGATCGACTTTAGGGAAGGCCGTCCTGAGCGATTCCAGGTCCGGGAATATAATCATCGAACTCAACGCCACAATGATCCAGGGCCAGGGGCGCAATGCGTAATGCGCCGCATTGAACAGGAGGGTGGCGCCGATTGCGTGTTTTTCGTCCCTGGCAGACAGCATGCGTTGGGCGATATATCCGCCGCCGCCAGGCTCGGACCCCGGATACCAGACGCTCCACCATTGCACGGCCAGAGGGATGACGAGCAGGGTGATGAGCGCGTCGGTATTTGTGAAGTCCGGCAAAAGATTCAATTTAGGCACAACTGCCGGGTTCGACAGGAGGTTTTCCAGTCCATTGATCGCCGGCAGCTTCAGAACGATCATTGCAGCGCCGATGGAACCGATCATCGCGATGATGAATTGGAAGAAATCCGTATACAGCACACCGCTCAATCCGCCGATGGCGCTGTAAATCATGGTGATGAACAGGGCGATGAGCAGGGTTTTGACCGGGCTTAGATCCAGTAGCACGCCGCCGATTTTTATCATGGCCAGCGAGACCGAAGCCATGATGAGGATGTTGAAAAATACCCCCAGATAAAGCGCACGAAATCCCCGGAGAAAAGCGGCCGCTTTTCCGCTGTAGCGCAACTCGTAAAATTCGAGATCAGTGAGCACCCCGGATCGACGCCACAATTTAGCGTACACGAAGACGGTGAGCATGCCCGTCAAAAGGAACGCCCACCAGGCCCAGTTGCCGGCCACGCCATTTTGCCGCACCATGTCGGTGACAAGATTGGGCGTGTCCGTGGAAAAGGTCGTGGCGACCATGGAAATTCCTAATAGCCACCAGGGCATGTTACGCCCTGAGAGAAAGAATTCCGCTGAGCTGGAACCGGCTTTTCGCGCGACAGCGAGTCCAATGACGAGAGAAAAAACGAAGTAGGAAATGACAATAGCCCAGTCAATGGGATACAATTGCATATAGAACTCCTGGTTGTAGTGGGATGGAACGGTACGAGTTATTTGCAAAAAATTAAAAAGAATAAAGACATCTCACATCAGAAATGAAATGGCTGCGCATGTCGCCGCGAGTGGATTTTTTTGCCCCTGGTGCATTCGGCGTTCAATCGCGCGTCGCGGTTCAGGATGCCGCTGCATCGTCCTGACATTTCCGGACAATCGAAATGAATTGCCTGAGCAAAGCCGAGCCATGGGGCGACTCTGTGCAATCCCTGATCAGCGCCTCCACGTTTTTGCCCGCCGCTCTGAGTCGATCCGCCACCGCGATCAAATGGCGGCGCATGAGATCTGCGTCAAACTCCGGATGAAACTGGACGCCCCACACGCGATCGCCGTAGCGAAATCCATGGTGCGGTTCCACCTCATTAAAAGCAAGCAGTTCAGCGCCCGGCGGCAATTCCAGCGCAGACTGCGAATGGGAAACCTGAAATGAGACTTCAACCGGCAGCTCTGAAAATAGCGGGTCGCTGTGCGCCTGTCGGGTTAAATGGATCAGCGCCGTGCCGAATTCGATTCCTTTGGGATTGTAATCAACTTTGCCGCCCAACGCGTGGGGATTTTGCGCGCGACCGCCTGTGGAATCCATTGGGCGGAACGCTCGCTCCAGTCCAGTTTGTCTGTGACCATCGCGTGGGAACCGGGTATGATGATTCCTGAAAATTCGAAGTGCGTCGGCAGCGGCTCGCCGGCAGAGACGTCAACGATGACAAAATGTTCGGGGCCGAGTCCTGCGCCGCGCATAATCCATTCTTCAAAATCCCCTCGAACCGATTGAATTTCGGGAAAGGTGCGGCCTGTCTTTAAAATCAGAATCGGTTTCTTCAGGGACAGGCTCATCTGCGGTTCGTGATTCGACTCGGCCAATGCTCCTCCAATGCGCAAAGTTCATTCATTTCCCCAGCCAGCAACAGCGGCTATTTATGCCAGTCCTGGCGTCACGATTGTTCCTGATTGATGATAATTTCATCGACGAAAATCCAGGCTTTGCCGTCAGCGCCGGGATGCCAGGCCGGGCACGCGCCAACGTTCCTGGCGTAGATTTTCACGTAGCGACCTGTCAGGTTCATGCCTGCAATTTCAAAGTCCTGAATGAGCCCATCCTGCTTTTTCTGTGAAATGGAATGCGCGAACGTCTTCACAGGATGGAAATGATTCCCGTCCGATGAGATGGAAAATTCAACCGATGTCGGAAGAAAAATCCATGAGCCTGAGTTTTGCAGGAATCTGGTTTTTATGTCCGTCACAGTGCTCACCTTGCCCAAATCGACAACAGCCTCGAAGTCGTCCTGCTCGAATCCCTGCCAGAATCCGTCGCGGAAATCCACAGAGCCAGTGACGCCGTCTGTCAGCGCATGCGCGCCGCCGGCGGTGTATTTGTAGCTGTAGGGACTGGTGAGAACGACTGTCCTGCCGAGCGCCCCATGAAAAAGGAGCGCTTTTTCAACGGCTTCGCCGTAGGGCGCGCCATCCCGGAACGCGGCAGCCTTCAGAAGACAGGTCGCGTTCAGTTTCAGCGGCGCTGTGTACTGCGGCGAGGAAAGGGTCGGGACGCTCCCATCGGTGGAGTAGTGGATGATGAGTTGCTGTTCACCGGGCTCGAACGCAACCGTGAACTGGCGCGCTGCCCGGTCCAGCGTGGGAATGACGGTGATGGGGTGAGATTCCGCGCCGTAATCGACGCCCATGAAATTTAGTTGGTTGTAATGGCGACGAACGCGGCCATGAAATTCCCGAAATTCCTTTCCTCCTGCTGGCGACCAGAGCGTCTCAGACATGGCCAGCAATCGCGGAAACACTTTCTGATCCACCAGCGGCTGTGGAGCGCGCTCTGTCCAGACATTGCACTCACCACCCAGGATATGGCGGCGACTTTTCTCCTCCGTCAATTCGGGCGGGATCGGCTCGAAGGAATAGACGCGGCGCAGGTCGGTGGTGGTGATTGGATAATCGAAATAAGCATGGCTCGTCGGAGAAACGATGGCGTCGTGGCCTGATTTGGCAGCGGCAATGGCGCCTTCCACACCTCGCCACGATTGCACTGTCGCTCCCGGGGCAAGTCCGCCTTCCAGAATTTCATCCCAACCGATGATGCGCCGCTCTTTGGTCAGCAAAAATTTCTCGATGCGTTGGATGAAATAGCTCTGCAATTCGTGCTCATCCTTCAGCCCCTCCGTTTTGATGCGAGCCTGGCATTTGGGGCAATTCTCCCAGCGATCCTTCGGGCACTCGTCCCCGCCGATATGGATATACGACGCCGGGAACAGCTCCACCACTTCGGAGAGGACATCCTCTAAAAAGGCGAACACCGCTTCGTTGCCGGCGCAATAGACATCCTTGTGCACGCCCCACTGGGTTTCCACCTCGAACGGGCCGCCGGTGCAGGACAATTCCGGGTAGGAAGCCAGAGCCGCCACAGAATGTCCCGGCATTTCAATTTCCGGGATGACTGTCACAAAACGGCTGCGGGCATATTCCACAACGTCGCGAATCTCGTCCTGCGTATAGAAACCGCCGTAGCGAGTTCCATCCTCACCATCGCGCCAGGCGCCGATTTCAGTGAGCCTGGGATATTTTTTAATTTCAATGCGCCAACCCTGATCTTCGGTCAAATGCCAATGGAAGCGGTTCATCTTGTAATAGGCCAACAAATCAATGGTGCGCTTGACAAAATCTTTGGTCATAAAATGCCGGCCGCAATCCAGCAACATGCCGCGCCAGGTGAAACGAGGCGCATCCGAAATATGAACGCACGGGATGATCCAGTCGATGGTCGAAGCGACGCTGTCCGCTCGCTCGATTTCCGGCGGCAGCAGTTGCCGAAGCGTTTGCACGCCGGAAAATATGCCGGCCGGATCGCCGGCAGTGAGGATGACAGAACGCGGCGTGACATTCAGTTCGTACCCCTCCTGGCCAAAGGTGGATTTCTTTTCGAGTGTCATGTAGATGAAATTGTCATCTTGTGGCGTAACTGCTGCTATTTCCAGATTCGGGTCGAATCCGGCACCAGCTTTGATTTTATCTTTGAGAAACGAGGCGATGGCTGTAATCGGCTCGCTGCTGCTATTCACAATGATCCGCGTCTTCGGATCGAGTCTGAAGACGCCCTCTCCCGGCTTTAGCTCAGCCGGTTTGGGAATGACATTATATCCAGTGCTCGAATGTGAATTCATGTGTTCACCTGCCCATGATGGATTGATCATGAATGAGAAAATGAGAATGACGCCAAATTGAGTTTTCATACCGGCCCTTAAATGCATTGCCTTACATCGGAAAACGTACACCATGCTGAAGCATGGTGATGACTCAATTGTTCCAGCACCGCAATTTATTGTGGTGTCTCTAACACGAACGAATCAGCAACAACCGCTTCAGCGGCTTTTAAAGCAAGCATAGCTGAGTAGTTACGATTTTTTTTGAAAGAAACGCGAGCATCATTTCACGCGCCATTCCAGAACGCCGGCGGAGAACTCCGGTTGAAGCCTGACTTCGAGTCGCACGGCCTTTGTCTCGATGGGGTCAAATGTCGCCCGATTGTACCGGTCTTTCGCCACGCCGAAACCGCTGGCATTGGTCACTTCTTTCCATTCCCGGCCAGATTGGAAGAGCAGCCGCCAGGATTGGGGCGTGCGGCAACCGCCGGAGCCGCTATCGTCGAACCAATAGACAGCGGTCTCGGAAATTTTTTCAACTTTTTCGAAATCGTACTGCACCCATTCCAGTGTTCCTTTATGATCCCACCACGTGAATCGCGGGATGGAGACGTCGTTGGAGCGCTCCGGGTCGATTCCGTCATTCAGCGCTTTTTCGCTGTCTGTCATCCACGTGTGCGACGTGCTTGCCTTGGCTTTGACGCCTGGCGTCTGGGGAATCAGCGGCTTTGCAACGGATTCCAGGTACGGCAACCAAACCGCCATTTCGCCCTGTCCGCGGTGCGCCCAGGCATAATAGGGAATGGCCAGGAATTCCTGCTGCTTTTTCTGCACGTTGTCCTTTTCGCCGTACAAACCGAATACCTGTCCGGTGAGCACAGTGACGCCGTTGAGCAGATCCGGTTTGTGCTCGGCGCGCAATTCGGTATTTTCCGGCATGAGCAAATTGAGTGCGTGACCGCCATTATCCGGCCACTCGGCGCAGAAGACGATGGGGCCGCGTTCGAGCGAGAGCTTGCCACTATCATCCTTGACAGCGGTATGGCTGAGGACTTTGCGGATGGGCATGGCCAGAGTCAGCTCGACCCGATCGTTCTTGTTCCACGTCCGGTGAATTCGGGCGTAGCCTTTGTGAATAGCCAGTTTCACTGGCGCGCCATTGACGCTCAACGCGATCTCCCCGTTCGCATTGTCCGCATAACGATACAAATCACTCGGCACCGGCCGACTCAGCGCCCAGCCGGGGATGCGCACGTAAAGCGAAAAATCCGCCGCAGTCGCCGGCTCCACAGTGATTTTGATATTCCCGTCCCACGGATAATTGGATTCCTGCTTCAGTTGAATCGAATTACCCAGCAACTGGATCGACGCCTGGCCGGGTATGTACAGGTTGATGTAAATGATATCATCCATCTGGCCGTAAACATACCCCGGCAGCGATGGCAGAAAGCGAACGACATTGACCGGGCAGCAGGCGCAGTCGAACCAGGGGCTGCGTTTGTGATTCCCAATCGATTCGAGTGGATTGGGATAGAAAAACTCGTTACCGCTCATGCCCACGCCGGACAAAAATCCGTTGTAGAGCGTGCGTTCCATGACGTCAATATATTTCGCATCCCCGTGGAGCAGAAATAGCCGAAGGTTCCACATTATGTTGGCGATGGCCGCGCATGTTTCGTTGTAAGCCGTGCGATTGGGCAGTTCATAATTATCGCCGAACGCTTCGCCATCATGTCTGGCGCCGATGCCCCCGGTGATGTACAGCTTTTTCGAAACGACATTCGCCCAAATTTTATCGATGGCAGCGATGTAGTTGGTGTCGCCTGTCAGCGCGGCAACATCGGCCATGCCCGAATACATGTAGCCTGCCCGCACCGCGTGTCCCACCGCCTCGTCCTGTTCAACCACCGGCGTGTGATCCTGCGTGTATTCCGCGCCTGCGCCGGAAGTGTACGGCTCTCGATTGATGTAGCGGCCGCGCTGGTCGAGGAAAAACTTGGCGAGATTGAGATACCTTTTTTCCCCTGTCACTTTGTACAGTTTCACTAGGCCGATTTCAATTTCCTGATGGCCCGGCGGATCGTGGCGTTTGCCCGGGCCGAACACGCTGTCGATGAGATCCGCATTTTTAATGGCAACATCCAGCAGCGTGCGTTTGCTGGTAGCCTGGAAATGGGCCACAGCAGCTTCGTACATGTGTCCCACATTATAAAGTTCATGACTGTGGTTGAGATACGACCATCGCGTTTCACCGGCTGCGCGCGCCGGATTTTTGGGATCAATCGTGCGGTTGGTATACAAATAGCCATCATCTTCCTGGGCGGCTGCAATTTTGAAGATGAGGTCATCCAGATATTTTTCCAGTTCAGTATCCGGATGCAGCAGCAGCGAGTAGGAAGCGCCCTCAACGACTTTAAAGACGTCGGAGTCGTTGTAGCGGATACCTTCGAATTTCCCCTCCATCAACCCGCCGGCTTTGGCAAAATTATCGATTCGCCCGGTCTCCTCGCACTTTTTAAAATCATAAGGAACGGTGACTGTGCGATTGGTTTCCAGCCGCGGTTTCCAGAACGTATCCTCAAATTTCACATCCGTGAAAGGCACCTGCTTTATCTGCAAAAATTTATCGTGACTGGAAGTGCAGGTCAGCACAAAAATTGCAATTGCTAAAATGAACAATACCTTTTCCATCGTTTCCCTTTCCTGTCAAAGATGAATGTGCCGTGCATTTTCAAGCACTGGTAACTTGAAGACCGGCAACCAGAAATTGTCATTTTCAAAAACAAAATCACTGCGCTTTTTTCGAATCCTGTTCAATGCTGAAGCAGGGTTGGCCATGCTCAGCGGTGAAGCCGGGCAACCCAGCCTCCGCCGGGCGCAAGATGAATAGTGAGTTGATCTTTCGCGCTCACCTGTTTTGTCATCCGTTTATAATCGATTGGCGCGCGTACCGCATTGACGCCGTCCTGATACATTTCCGCAGTGAAATCTCCATCGCCCAGAAACGAGAGATTCACAGTTAAATCCCGCGGCGTCCAATTGGTCATGGCGCCGATATACCAGTCTTCTCCGTGCTGTCGCGCCAGCAGGATAAACTGGCCCACGCTGGTCTCCAGCGCCAGCGTTTTATCCCAGGTTGTGGGAACGCGCGAAAGGAATTCCATGCATTCCGTCTCGCGGAGATAGTTGGACGGACTGTCCGCCAGCATTTGCAGCGGACTTTCGAACACAACGTACATGGCCAGTTGATGGCAGCGCGTGCCCAGACTCATGGGCCGCTGGAACACTGGCTTGAAATGATCCCGGGTCGCGTTCAGCATGGCGCCCGGCGTATAATCCATGGGCCCGGCCAGCATGCGAATGAACGGCAGCGTGACATTGTGATCCAGGGAAGGCTGGTCGCTCCATTTGTAATTCTCCAGACCCTTGACGCCCTCGCGCGTGACCACGTTGGGATAGGCGCGATCCAGCCCGGTTGGCTTGTAACTCCCGTGAAAATCAACCAGCAAATGCCGCTTTGCAGCCTCGCGAGCGATCCGCTCGTAATAATTGACCATCCACTGGTCGTCGCGCTGCATGAAATCGACTTTGATGCCTTTAATTCCCCACGCCTGGAATTGATCCAGCGCTTCGGTGAGTTGGTCGTCCAATGTCTTCCAGATCACCCAGAGAATCACGCCGACATTCTTTTCGTTGCCGTGCCTGACAATTTCTTCGATATTGACTTCCGGGACAACGGCCAGGAGATTTCCCAATTGATACCATCCTTCATCCAGGATAATGTATTCAATGCTGTAGCGCGAGGCAAAATCGATGTAGTACTTGTAGGTCTCGGTGTTGATGCCAGCTTCGAAGTCGACGCCGTACAGATTCGTCCAGTTCCACCAATCCCAGGCAACTTTGCCCGGTTTAATCCAGGACGTGTCATCCAACTGAAGGGGCCGCGCCAATGTGTAGACAGTCTGATTGGTCAGCAGGTCGCCATCTTTTTCAGCCAGGATAAGGACGCGCCACGGAAACAGGCGTGCGCCGGCTGTGCGCGCAAGGTAGTCGGCGCGCTTGGTGACCGGGAGATCGCGGTCGTTTTTCTGGTCCACCTCGACCGGAAAATAGGGAAATTTGCCGCAGAGCGAGGTGGGGGAATTCTCCATGCCGGTGAGGTACATGCCTGGATAATCGTAGAGGTCGGATTCGGTGATCGCCATTTTTCGGCCGGAGCTCAAATCCACCAGCGCCGGCAGGCAGGACATTTTTTGGGGCGTGACCTGACTGATGGGCTGGTAAATGTACAGCCGTTCCGAATGCGAAAAGAAGCTTTCCTCCTCCGGAAAGTACAGAGAATGGTCCGCATTGAAGTTGAAGACAACCTGCTCGGCCATCACCTGAATCTCATGGTCGAAGTCGGTCTGAAAGCGATAGGCTACGCCATCGTTGTAAGCCCTGAAGTGGAGCGCGAAGCCACCCTGGAAATGAATCACCAATTCATTGTAATGATTCACGATGGATTTGCTCTTCACCGGGACGACCGGCTTGAGCGTCTCATTCAAAGTGCGCCGTTGAACATCCTCCACACGCGGCTGTAAGCCCAACACGTTGCCCTGGCCGATTGTCATGGAAATGGGGGAGTTGCGGATCAATTCCTCGTTGGCGTGAAACAGCGAATAGGTAATGATATCGCCCACCTGAATTCGGAGCTGTATTTTTTTATCAGGAGAAAACACATCGAAACTTCTGGCCGTTCCCTCGGTCGTGATTGTGAGCACGAGGAACGCGCAGAAAACGGATAGAAGGGAAACGAATTTGAGCATATACCAAGACTCCTCAGAATGACTTTGAATGAAAGGCTGAAATTCGAACATGAGGGACTCCGCAGTAAAAATTGTGTTTCAGAAAATGAATGTATTTCAAGCGTATGATTACATTGTCCATAACATGCAAGAGAACTCGTGCAACACTGCATTGATTTTCGTTTCAATATCAGACGATGATTATGCCCCACTAAACCCTTGCCGGTCGCGCCGTCGAGTCATTGATGCAGAAATTGGTCAGACATGATTTTTCATGGCTGCTTTTTCATAAAACGCCACTCCTGCGCGCTGAATGTGGTCAAGCACATCTGAATCGTGGAGCTGGCTGAAGAGTGACAGATCGATCATGTACGGCAGGAGCAGATCGTCTATTTCGTTCATGATCTGGTACAGCACGGTCAGCGTTAGGTCAGCCCCACCGCGCAGTGTCAAATCAATATCAGAGCCATTTTTATAGTTACCTTTGGCACGTGAGCCATAGAGCACGGCTTGTTCTACCTGCGGGTAGTTGGCTAACACGCCACAGATGGCCCGGATATCGCTTTCCTCAAGCCCAAAACGGGACATGCTTAGTCCTTGTCTATAATTTTATACAATTTGTCTCTGATCGCAACGAATTCGGGGTAATATTTCTTTACAATATCGGCGCATACTTCTTCGGCAATATCTTCGTTGTACGTATGGGTCGTTAGAGTTCTGCTCTGAATCATATTCATCCATGTTTTCCCATCTCCAATCAACCCTCGTCTGAATGCCAGGCGAAAGGCATCACGACTGCCGTAAATGCCGGTCTCACCCTGATCTTCGAAATAATCTTTCATCGTATTCCAGGCTAATTCATAAGTATATTCAAACGCCTGGATTAATCCCTGTTTTTCGAGGTCATTCAACTCGCCTTTCTCGATGAATTTCTTTAATTGGCTCAATGCCTTTTCAAAATGCTTGTATCGCTGTATCCATCGAGTATCTTCTGCGTTCATTGGAATTCTCCGAAAATCTTATGTTCTACGCCTTGTCAGCGTCGCTCACCTTGATTTGCACATCTTCTATCTCCGATAGTGGGCGCACGCCGGACCGATTCGCTAACGGGCTACAAAATCTCCATTCTTCACGCTCCAGTCCAGGCCAAAAAATCCGGCGGCCAGCACGCCATCGATTCTCTTTTCGAAAATATCGGTTGAAAAAATGACGCAGTCCGGGAAGGCATATCCCGGGAACAAATACCGTCGCGCATTGGTGAGCTTCATCCCTTTGATCCCTGTGCCGCCGACGATTCCCACGCTGGCGATGTCGCTCCCTTTTCGGGGACGAATCATCAGACAGGCCACGTCATCCCCTTTGAAAACATGGTCGCCGAGTTTCATGCGGCCGGCGCTCATCTCGACCTCTGATTTGTCCAGCACCTTGTTCCAGGCTGCATTGGTCGTTGCGTTGCCGTAGAGAATGACATTCCGATCTGTGTCCTGAGCCGGATCGAATTCCATATCAGATAAAATATCCACGGAGCCATTGCCCTGATACCAGAACTGTTCCGCGTCAAATCGGGCTTTGTTGAATGCCCACTGATTCTCCGCTTCTGCGCCCTGGGTGGAGTAGACAAAAACGAAGCGATTTTTGAACGCATCCTTGAATGTGCCATAGCGATGCGGTCCTTTTTCGGAACGGCTCGATTCGGCGCTGACGCTCCAGGCATTCGCCCGGTTCACCAGCACAATTTTTTTCGATTGCGCCGGCCACGCGATCGTCGCGATGTCCTGTCCGTCCAGATTCACGGCGACTGATCGATTCGGTTCGAGGAATGACACATCCAGCGTCATTCGGGCGATGTTCGAAGTCGTGCCGATGAATTGCCGTTTGCCCGGGTAGAGCTGAATTCGGGCGGAACTGAATTCCAACTGCCTCTGTTGGGCTTCGATTGTCAGCCAGTAATTTTTGGCTGAAATGCCGGGATTGGCGGTTATAAATTCAATCTCTCGAACCATGTCATTTTGCGGCCGCGCATGATGGGCAAAAAAGTCAAACATCGGTGCCCAATCCACGCAATCTGTGCCGGGCTCGTCGGAGTTGTCCCACCAGTGGCTGACGCCAGGCTCCTCGTGATAAATGAAATCCTTGTGAAATGTGCTCAGGCTGTCGCTCATCTGCCGGGCCTGGTCTGCCGGAACATTGTCGTCCACGGCGCCGTGAAGGATGTACACGCCAATGGGTTTTAAATTTTCCGCCAAAGCAAAGGTATTGCTGGGCGACGTGGCGCGATTGAGCATTTTGGTCATGGGAGAAATTGGCGTCAGACTTTCGCGAATGCGATAGGACCAGAAGCTGATCCATCCGGCGCTGGGGCCGATGGCGGCGAATTGATCCGGGAAAGTCACGCCCAGATGCCATGCGCCGTGTCCGCCCATGGAATGACCGGTTAAATAGATCCGCGCCGGATCAATTTGCAGCGTCTCCGCGGCGATGCCCAGCACTTCCATAGCGTCCAGGCGACCCCAGTCTTCCCAGTTGAACCCAAATGGACGGCGATTCGTCGGTGCAACAATATGTCCCCACGATTTTCCTTCGTACGCATTCGCCTGGTTAATGGCTTCCACGGACGCGCCATGCGCTGAAAGGAACAGCGCGGCCGGTTCACTCCCGGCAGCCCGGGCCGGATTCACTGCAAAATACTGAACACTGCCGTCGATGCTGCTGATGAAGGTGCGTTTGTGCGTTTGCAAGGGCGATACCCGATTCAACGAAAGGGTGCAGCGCGCCGATGTGGTTTTGTCTGAATTGTTGGGATTGAATAGTTTCAGTTCGACTTTTTCTTCGCCGGGTTCGGCCGACGCCTTTCCCTGAATTCGGAAACCGATCTTGCGAGTGCTCATGGGCTGAATGATTGGCACAGGCGTCTCTCCGAAAAGGCCATTTTCTAATGAGCAGGCGAGGAGATAATTTTTCAGCGGATGGTGGGTGGCATTGACCACAACAATCGCACCCCACGTGTCAATCGATTCGCCAGCCATGAGGTCGGGCAATGTCCTGTCTTTACTGTTGAAAAGAATGCTTTCCCCGATGTGGTGTAATTTCACTTTCAGCCGTCCGCGCGAGCACTGGAAGACAAGTTCATTTTTGCCCTGGTTCAGATGCACGGGAATGAGTGAAAAATTGAAATTGGGCTCCCACAGTTCGAACTGTTCTTTGTTCTGGTAACGATTCCCGCCGTGAGGCACACCGTTGATGTAAACCATATCGTGCCCCATTCCTTCCAGCAGAACGATTTGATCCGTATCCATGTCCACAGAAAAAAAGGCGTACCCGCCGTGCAAGGCATCGTCGTTGAACCAGCCGCGTTCATCGATTGATTTCGGAATCCAGTGCAGGGATGAATCTGTATCAACGCCATGATTCATTTCTTCCGTCGGCGCAACCCATTGGCCGGTGACGAGCATTTCTTCAATCGCATCAACGCTGAACAGTGGCTGGCTGTAAGTCGGAGCGGTTTGGGTGATCGAACAGGTGGCCAGGGTCACCACGTTTTCCTGGGCGAATGACACGATTTGAGAAAGTGAAAAAATGAACAGGTGAATTGCCAATAACGAACAGAGTCGTTTCATTTCAAGTCCTTTTCTGAGACAAATGCCGGACAACCGCGTGTCCACGGCTGAAAAGGGATGAACCGATTCCAGCCATGGAACCGCAGTAAGTTTGTTCGCACACCAGGTGCGAATCATCAATTATTTGACAATGGTGATTATCGCTTTTTTGCCAGTATTGGAATTGCCGCCCACCATGATCTCGAATTCGCCCGGTTCCACCATCCAGCCCTGACGCTCATCGTAGCAGGCGAGCTGTTCTGCGTCAAGTGTGAACGTCACTTTCTTCTTCTCGCCGGGCTTCAGATACAACCGCTGGAATCCCTTCAGCGATTTGAGTGGCGTGGGCATGCTGCATTCTTTATCGGTCACGTAAAGCTGCACGACTTCATCGCCAGCGATTTCACCGCTATTTTCCACGTCGACAGAGATGGTGAATTGTTCATCGCGCTCGATTGTTTCGGCCGAGAGTTTCAATTCGCTGTAGTGGAATGTCGTGTAACTCAGGCCAAATCCGAACGAATACAGCGGCGAGCCGGTGAAATAGCGATAAGTTCGATTGGCCATGTTATAATCATCGAAAGGCGGGAGCTGGTCCACGGATTTGTAAAAGGTCACCGGCAGCCTGCCGGCCGGGTTGTAGTCGCCAAAGAGCACATCCGCGATGGCTGTTCCACCAGCCTGTCCCGGATACCACGCTTCGACGATGGCCGGAATATTTTTATCTGCCCAGTTCACTGCCAGCGCACTGCCGTTCATCAAAACCAGAACCACCGGTTGGCCGGTCTGGTGCAGCGCTTGCAATAGTCGCTCCTGAAAGTCGGGCAAGTTGATATCGGTTCGATCGCCGCCGGAGAAGCCTTTGGCATCCACGTTCATTTCTTCGCCTTCAAGCCGCGGGGAAATTCCGCCTACAAAGACCACGACGTCCGATTGTGCCGCTAATTTCACTGCTGCCTGGAAATCGTCGTCAAGCGCTTTGTAGTAGTCTTTCAAATCATTGGGCTTAATCCAGCCCAGCTTGATGGTGGCGCCGCCGGCATTTTCATAATATTCAATTTTTATCGAGTACCGTTGACCTTTTTTCAACGTGATGTCTTTCTTGATGGTGGTCGGGGCGTGATCTGTCCAGTCTTCAAACAGAAGCGTCTCGTCGATGTAAAGCCGGATGCCATCATCGCCGGTAACGCCGATGGTGTACTCCCCGGAAACGGGCGGAATCAGAACGCCTGTCCAGCGGACAGAATAATTGTCTTTGTTAATCCCTGGCGCTGGCGGATCTTCGCGCCAGACATAGTCGAGTGCCTGATCGTATTTAATTGTATCCGGTTGACCCTCGAGATTCCTGTTATTGAAATATTCGCCGCGCAACCCTTTCTGCGATTCATATCCTTTTGGTGGTTTCAACGCCGATGCCGGGATGGTGCGCAAAGGCACAGTCGCCGGATAGACCAGTTCGCATCCCTTTGCAAAGCCGACCTTTGTCGCCGACGATACTTTCGCTTTGATGCCGTCCAGCGCGGTGACCGGGTGCGATGGTGTGCCATTATAATTGCCTGACATCACCTCCACCTCTTTGGCGTTGGGCCCAATGACCGCAATGGATTTGATGTCCTTTCTCAACGGCAGAATATTGTCATCGTTCTTCAACAGAACAATGGATTCCTGCGCTGCTTTGAGCGCCAACTGGCTGTGCTCCGGGCAGTCATTTTTTTCGTAGGGAATGCGGGCATAGGGCACCATGTCGTCCGGGTCGAACATGCCCAGACGGAAGCGGGCAGTGAATAACCGCTTCACAGCCACGTCGATGTCTTTCTCACTGATCAAGCCTTGTTGCACTGCTTCAACCAGATGGGGGTATTCGTTCCCGCAATTGAGTTCGCAGCCGCGTTTCACTGCCAGCGCAACCGCCTCCTGCGGAGTTTTCACGATGTTGTGACGGGCGTAAATATCATAAATAGCGCCGCAGTCCGAAACAACGTAGCCATCGAATCCCCATTCATCCCGCAAAATTTTCTGGAGCAATTTATCGCTGGCGCAGCAGGATTCGCCCATGTAGCGGTTGTAGGCACCCATCACGGAGAACGCCTTCGCTTCAACGACAGTGGCTTTGAAGGCCGGCAGATAGGTTTCGTGCAGATCCTGCTCGCTGGTGACGGCATTGAAGGTATGGCGATCCGGCTCCGGCCCGCTGTGCACGGCGTAATGCTTCGGAGTCGCCACCAATTTGAGGTATCTGGGATCATCGCCCTGCAAGCCTTTTACGAACGCGACTCCCATCCGCGCTGTGAGGAAGGGATCCTCGCCGTACGTCTCCTGTCCACGACCCCAGCGGGGATCGCGAAAAATGTTGACGTTGGGCGACCAGAACGTGAGTCCCTGGTAAATGCCGCGTTCATTGTTACGGACGAATTCGTGGTATTTGGCGCGCGCCTCCGTGGAAGTGACAGTCGCTACCTGCAGCATCAGATCGGTATTCCACGTCGCTGCCAACCCGATGGACTGGGGAAAAACAGTGGCAATACCGGCGCGAGCCACGCCATGCAGACATTCGCTCCACCAGTTGTACTCTGGAATTTCCAGCCTGTCGATGGCCGGCGCGTTGTATTTCATTTGCGATACTTTTTCTTCCAATGTCATCCGGCTGATGAGATCATCGACGCGCCTCTCCAGCGATAACGAGGTGTTTTTATAATCCGGGCCTTGATTCATGCAGTTCACCCTCCCTAATAAAAAAATTATCAGAAACAGTTTTAAAATTTTTACCATCGCTCCCTCCTTGTTTTGTGAATGTCACTATCAACAAAGGGTATTGATTTTGTGACTGGTCTGGGAACCGTTCAGCAACGCTTTTGGAAAGTCGGATCCGTGAGCCAGTCGGGCTGACCAATCCGTGGCGTTTCTGTCTGACGTGCTCACGCCAAATTTGGCGCTGTCCCGGCATTTCATTTCAACAGATGCACGATGTTACTGAAAAATGGCAGGGCAGGCACAGACCGCGAATGCTCTCTGTTGCGCGAATCGAATGAATACCAGTGCCGGCTAGCGCTTTTGGACTGAGCATTATGTTGGCCAGCGTGTAGCCAGTTCGTCCCGAGTTCGGAATCCATGGCTATTCAACTGTTCTCTTTTCAAACGAGCGGACTGAGATTTGAGGCTTAATATCGGAAAAAAAACTGGTTTATGCAAGGATAAATTTAACAAACCCTGACATTTCAGTCCCGCGCGTAAAGAGCGCCGGTTTGTTCCATCCATTCGGCAATGCGGTCAACGGCGTCGGGCACGCTATTGTCCGAAATATCCAGTTCGAAGCACGGCAGGATGGTCTGGCTCACCAACTGGCGCAGTAATTTCTGCTCTTCGATGAAGATGTTCAGATCGTCGTATTGGGACGGCTTGCCAGAGACTTTGAGTCGTTCGGCGCGGGCCTGATGAAATGATTCCGGGGTGCGGGTGCAAAAGATGAGGACAAAGCCCAGAGCGTGGAGTCGCTGCTCCAGCCAGGTGAAGTCATAGTTTTTACCGTGGGCCTGCAGTTGGTACATACGCGTGGAAATATGGAAGCGATCCACGATCCACGAGTAGTATTTCAGCAGTTCGAACAGGCGAATCCAGGTGGCATAGGTTTCCATGGCCTTCGCTTCTTCGTGCGGTTCAAAGTTAATGAGTCCGCGGCCCCAGGGAAAATTGGTGAATGCGCACCACTCCGCCGAAACAAGGGGGGAGTGGTAGCGATATTTGCGCGGCCCGACGATTCGGGGATGCTCGTTCAGGGCAAACGCTATCTCTGTTTTGAATGTGAGTCGGGTGCCTTCAATGATAATTTTGGGGCAGAGTTTCTGAGACATGAAATTTCCTTTCGCGATGAAATAGCATGATCGGAGCGGATGTATGTGTGTTTTCGAAGAGAGTCCGCGTTCAAGGAACAATGGCGATGTGTCGTTGCTCCAAAGTCGGTTTGGCTCGCAACGCTGCTTGAAAAGCGCGACGAATCAGCAGCGCGTTTTGAACAAGCGCTGCTAACCAAATTGATAATGCTTCCTCACGTCTTTCCTGATTTTCCAGGTGCAGGAAAGTCCCCGCGGGAATCTGACAAGATCGCCTTTTCCAAATGTTACCGGTGCGCCGTCGACCGGCGTCACCGTGACATCCCCGTCTAAAAAATAGCACACTTCCGGTTCGTCATAAAACCAGGGAAATTCCGACGCTTCTTTCTCCCAGATCGGCCATTGAAACACTCCCATTTCTTCAAGTTGTTTTGCATCAGGATGATGTTCGATTTTTATTTTTTCCATAATTGTCCTTTCCTGAAAAGTGAGGGTCCCGAGCCCGGCGGGGCACATTCGTTAGAATTAAAATTTCCTGTCCTGCGCCGATGATTCCAGCGCTGTCAATATAATTTCCAGATCGCGATACGCTTCGGAAAATGTGCTGAGCGGCAGGCGGCCGGTCCTGATGGCTGCATAGAAATCCTCGAATTCGGCCATGTAGCCTCCGTCATCGGCGATGGTCTCAACCAGATCGTTGGCGCCGGTGCGTTTGAGCCTGATTGTATTGGACTCAATGATGAGGCTGCCGGAAGCGCCCAGAATGATGATCCGATTTTCAAAATGCCCGTTCGCGCTGAAGAAAAGGTTGAGCACGCCGGTCATATTCGATTGGGTTCGGAATTGCAGGCTCATCGTGTCCAACTCGCCGATGGCGCGGTTGACGCTTCTGGTCACGGCGTGGCCGGAGATAATGTCGCCGAACCAGAATCGCAGGGCTGCGATGTTGTGCACGCCGCCGTCGGTGAGAAAGCCGCCGGGATACTGATGGTGAATGCGCCAGGCAGTGTGGGTGTATTTGTTCCGCTCGTCGACTTTGAAGCAGACATTCCAGAAGACGAAATATGGGTTGCCAATGGCGCCGCTGGCCAGCATTTCTTTCACCCTGAAGAATGTGGATCGATAGCGGAAATTCTCCGCCACCATTTTAACCTGAGGGTAATTTTTTTCATCGGCGACCATTTTTTTAGCCTGAGCCAGTTGCGCGGCCAGTGGTTTCTCAACGAGCACATGTTTGCCGGCGTCCAGCGCTGCGCGCGTCACCTCAAAATTCAGATGAATGGGCAGGATGATATCGACGGCTTCCACGTCGGGGTTTTGCAGCATGGCGCGATAATCCAGTACGTAAGGCGCTCCGCCAACCAGTTCGGAAAAGCTTTTCGCCTTGGCCTCGGTGTGATTACAGACTGCGGTGATTTCAAACGTGTCCTTCAGCTTTTGCAGCGCCGGCCAATGCAACTCCCTGGCCGCAATGCCGCAGCCAATGATTCCCAGTTTGACAGGTTTCATTCGACTCCTCACTTACTTTTTACTGTTGAGGTATGTATTATTGCCGCAAGGGTACCAGGTTACGAAGTTACTGAAGACGTCCATGTTCTCACTCAATCTTATAATGCGATATTCAATAAATTTTTTTCAACCAATGTGTAACGACTCCGGTTAGCTGGTTCAGAGTTCCAAGTTCAAGGTTAGAATCCTCTCGTTATTTATATTTTGAATATTCTTTTTAACCCTGAACCAGGAACCTTTAAACCCAGAACCTGAGCAGTTAAAGCTTTGTGGCTGAATACTCACTTCATTTTTCAATTGTTACTAAATTGGAAAGGTCGGCGTACACGCAACCGTTCACAGGTTCATCGTTCAGGGTTCAAGGTTAACGATAACGTACAGTTGATGATGGACTATTTGAGTATAAAAAATGTTTCGCGCAACCAGATCCAAAACCCCAACCGGGAACGCTGAACCCGGAACCATTGCACAGCTACGCGCACGCGTCTCAGATATCAATTCCCACGGTGACGCGCAGCAGGTAGCCAATCCCGAACGAAATCGCAGCAACGCCCAGACTCAGTGCGACCATCTCCCAGAAGCGTCTGGCGAAGGGATAGTCTTTTGCCACAGAGAGATAAAAGTTGAACGCCAGGATGATGAGCACGGCGATACTCAGCACAATGATCAGGCAGATAAAATAATTCTGAGTGAACAGGTACGGCGAAATCAGCAGCGCCACGGTGATGATGTAGGCGATTCCGGTGTAGATGGCTGACTTCAGCGCGTTCTTCTCGCCGCCCTCGGCCCGCTTGGAGAGATAATCGGAAACAGCCATGGATAGCGAGGCGGCAATGCCGGTGATGAGGCCCGAAAGCGCGATGAGCCGGGTGTTTTGAAAGGCAAAGGTCAGTCCGGCCAGGGTGCCGGTCAGTTCCACCAGCGCGTCGTTGAGGCCCAGCACGATGGACCCGACATAGGACAGGCTTTCCTCGTTGATCAGATTGAGCAATTCCAGTTCGTGGGATTCCTCGTCCAAGAGCACCTGCTTCATTTCATGGAACAGGTGCTCGACTCCCAGGTAATTCATCTGATCCTGCTCCTCGGCTTTTTCCAGCAGCTTCAGCCCAAAGGTAAGTCCAAGCAAACGCGAGAGCCAGACGAACAGGAAGATTTTCGCCCGGTCCGGCCCGACGTCTTTCCCTGTGTGATTTTTCAGAATGCGGTAATGTTTCAACTCATCGCTGGCAATGGATTTCAGCAGCTTGCGATTCTGAGTGTCCCGGGTTCGGTTAGCGAGCCTGGCGTAAATATGATGCGCTGTAATTTCTGCCTTTTGATAGATGATCAATTGATTGACCAGCTCAGGTGATATGGGCTGTTTTTCTACGGACAAATTTCCCTCCTCAGTTCGAAATGTGGTCGCTTCGGCATGAAAAAGAGAACAGGCGCGACGGTCAACCGGACTGTCCGCGCCGGCAATCGAAGCGAATATCAGCTATTTCACCAGTTCCATCATTTTCCCGATGGCCCGGTCCAATTGCGGGTCCCGGTCGTTGAGATCATCCTTCAGATCGTTGATGACCAGAATATCCGGCGTGACGCCGCCGCCAGTCTCCAGATCAACGCCATCCAGGGTGTAGCATCCCCAGAAGGGCAATCGGAAATAACCGCCATTCATCAATCCCGCGCTGGTCGTGAAAATCAACCAGCCGTATGTTGTGTTGCCAACGATGGGGCCTCGCTGCAATGTTTTGAAACCGTTGGCGGTCATTTCGCCATCGCTCAACGTCACTTCATTGGTGAGTAGCACGGCCGGCCGATGTTCGAATCCAAACGTGGATTGGGGCGTTTCCGACAGACCGCGAATCCGCCATTTGGCGTACACCGGTTTGGTGAGCGCCTGCAAGACGCGGTCGTGGACATTGCCGCCAAAATTGTAGCGCAGATCCAAAATGAGGCCTTTTCGCGGAACCGCATCTCGCTCCAACTCCATCAAAAACCGCTCTAGATCGCCGTAGCCCATGGCGCTCATGTGGATGTAGGCGACTTCATCGCTGGTCTTCTGTTTGACAATCGCCTGCCGGCTTTTCACCCACTCCTCCTGGCGAAGGTCCCGCTCTTCCCAGGCAGAAATCGGTTCAATGGCAATCTCGATGGCTTTGTCTAATTTCCGGCTATTCACTGTGAGCCTGACGCGCTTGCCGTTGTTTCCGTTCAAGCGCTGCCAGATATTTTTATCGGGCGAGACGGGCTCGCCATTGATGGCAGTCAGTTCGTCGCCGACTGCCACGCTATCCCGATGGCTGTAGATCGGGCCGTTTTTCAGAATGCGTTGAAAAGTGATTTTGTCCTCAGCGAAATCCCAATCCGCACCGATGTGCGCGCTGGGTTCCTCGATTTTGCCCCGACCCGGCCCGCGGATGCCGGTGTGAGAGGAATTCAAAAATCCGATCATCTCATTGGCGTAGTCATAAAAATCTGCATCCTCGCGAACCTGTTGCAGCACAGGCCGGAACTGTTCGTACAATTCCGTCCAGTTCACGTTGTGGTGATTGGTATCGTAATAATAATGTTGCAGGGTGTAATACAACTCGGCCAGCATTTGCTCGTAGTCCGCGGTTTTGTCGACTTTGATTTTGGTCGTGAACGAGACGCTGGAATTTTGGGTCCCCTCAATGTAGCCGATTTTTCCCTGACTTTGGTAGTAGAGCCGTGCGCCTTTTTTGTCGAATTGCAAATTACCGGGATTGGTCACACCGGCCATGAACGGTTCGAATTTTCCGCGTTCCTTCTTCTTCAAACTGGTCTGCCAGAGATGGTTTTTGCCGTCGATATTGGAGACGAAGTAGACAGTGCTGGTATCCTTGGGCGAAAGGATGAAGGTGTGATCGTTGCCCAGCGTGTTCGTGACATTCTCTGTCTGAATGTCCAGGTCTTCCAGTTTGAAAACGATCTTCAGCGCTTCCTTCTTTTCATCCGGCTTCTTTGCATCTTTTTTATCGGCTTCATCCTTTTTCTCTTCCGCTTTCTTCACGAAGAGCTTCTCGAACGTGTCTTCATCGAATTCCGGTTTTTGCGGCTCGAAATAAACCTGGTACACGTCCGATTTGCCGGTGAATTCCGGAAAACTGTGGCCGTAGCGATTGGAAGTGAATAACAGAAATTTGCCATTCGGCGACCAGGCCGGAGACGATTCGTCGTAAGCGGTATTCGTGAGCGGATGTTTTTCTTTGGTCTCGATATTGACAGCCAGAATATCGTCATTGGCCTGGCTCTGGTCAACGATGGCCAGAAAGCGGCTGTCCGGCGACCATGAGAAATCCGAAGCAAAGCGACCGCCGAAATCACCTTCGAGGACCAGTTGATCTTTTTTCCCATCCGGCTGAATGAGGCGAATTTGGCGTTTGCCGCAATAATAGGCAATCCAATTGCCATCTGGTGAAAGTTTGGGTGCGAGTTCATCCAGGTCGCTGTGGGTCAACTGAGTTGGCTTGCGCCCGCCCAGCGCGGAGATAGAGTACAAGTCCGGATTGGCATTCGCATCGCAGACATAAATGAGGTTTTTGCTGTCCTTGTCCCAGATGACATCTTTTTCCCGCCAGGGCGATTCGGTCACGTTGCGGGCATAGCCGCCTTCATGGCCGAGCACGAAAATATCGCCGCGAACCACGGCCGCAATTTTTTTCCCGTCCGGTGAAAGCTGGAATTCGGATACCGCATCATTTTCAGCGAAGAAGCTGGCATTGTCTTTGGTCTCTGCCGGAGCGTCTATGGGAATGACGCGGGATTTGCCCGTGACCAGGTCAGTGTGCCAGATGCTGAAGTCCCGCTCATAGACCGCGACCGGGGCTTTTTTGGCCACGGATAGCCATTTCACATCGTTGCCCTTGAATTCAGTCACCGGTTTCATCCCGGCGCCGGCCTCGGAAGCAGTCCAGATATTTTTAGTGTTATGATTTTTATCAGTGACGAAATAGATGGTCTTGCCGTCCGGCCCCCAATTTGGCCAGAAGCAATTACTTTTTTCGGACACAACCAATTGCGCGTCACGAGTGCCCGGGATGAACTTCCAGATTTTGGCGCTGTTGCTGCCGCGATATCCGCGTCGCCACCAGGAACCATTTTCCATGCCCAGTGAGAAAAGAATTGTCTTTCCATTCGGATGCATTTTCGCCTTGTGGGGCCAGCTCCAATAGGTGTCCAGCATGGGGAGGGCATTCCCGCCGGCAAGGCTTATTTTGAAAATGCTGATCATCGAGGTGCGATCCGAGGAGAAAATGACCCATTTCCCGTCCGGGGAGAAGTCCGTGGCCACATCGTTCCCGCTGTGAAATGTCAGTTGCCTGGCTGTGCCGCCAGCCGCGCTCATCAGATAAACATCATTATTCCCCATTCGATCCGAGGTGAACGCGATCCATTTTCCATCCGGGGACCAGATGGGTTCCCGTTCGTAGGCTGAATGGTTGGTGATTTGGGTGGCTTTGCCGCCGGTGACCGGGACCGTCCATAAATCGCCCATGTAGGAAAAGGCGATGACGTCGCCCTCCGGGGAGATTGCCGGAAATCGGGCGCCGATCAGTTTTTCATTGGCAAAAAGCAGGGAGAAACAGGAGAGAGTAGAAACAATAATGAACAGAATCAACAAACCACGCCTCATGCGAAGCTCCTTTCTGAAAGTCGGTTTTAGTACAGGCGATTACATCCGTCAACTGATGGACAATATACATATATAACCCTGAAAAATCAAGAGTATTCATTTTTGTAATTTAAAAAAATCTGGGGAGCCGGGGGCCGATTGTTGCCGGACATAGTATGAATGGCCGAATATCCTGCTGTGTGACCGCGCTTCCGTTTTAACGCGCAGCAATAATTGGGATGAAATGCAGGCGTGTCGAGTGAATGATAATTTTAAGTAACATTTAGAATTTAGGATGGGAAAGTGGAAAAAAATATTGACTATATCTTTTAAATAAGTTATATTTGCGCTTTAAAAAATTATTCTCATACCCCCGGGCGTGAAAGACAGCCCAGAGGCTGTGCGAACCAGGAAGGGAAATTTAACCGTTTTCGATACCGAAATAAACAACGAATCATTTAAATGGAGTAATCAACATGGCTAACATCAATGTGAAAAAAGGAAGAATTGCCATATTAACCGGCGGTGGTGATGTTCCCGGGTTGAACCCAGCCATCCGTGCTGTCACCATTCGCGCCATTCGCGAAGGGTATGAGGTCATTGGTATCCGTCGTGGTTGGGCAGGCATGGTTGAAATCGTCCCTGAAAAAGACGCTGATAATAAAGAGAATTTCATTCACCTGACCGAGGAAATCGTCAACAAAGTTGGCCGAACCGGCGGGACTTTTTTGCACACATCCAGAACGCGGCCGAGCGCGGTGCCCAAATCGCGGGTCCCGGAATTCCTGCGCAGCAAATACAACAATGATACCAATGATTTAACCCCGGAAGTGTTGAAAAATCTGGGCTTCCTGGGCATTGATTATCTCATTCCCATTGGCGGCGACGATACGTTGAGCTACGGCGCGAGGCTCCATAAGGAAGGCGTGAAAGTGATCGCCATTCCCAAGACGATGGACAATGACGTAGCCGGCACCGATTACTGCATCGGCTTCAGCACGTGCGTGACGCGGACAATCGAGATGACCCACAGTCTCAGAACTTCGGCTGGTTCTCACGAGCGAATTCTGGTCATTGAAGTCTTTGGCCGTTACGCCGGGTTCACAGCTTTGCTGCCGACGATGGCCGGCGCGGCGAATCGTTGCGTCATCCCGGAATTCAAATTCAGCATGGAACGATTGACAGAGTTGCTGGTCGAAGACCGCTTCACCAATCCCAGCCATTATTCTGTGGTGCTGGTATCCGAAGGCGCCATGTTCGAAGGCGGCGACATGGTATTTCAGGGTCAGGAAACTGACGCGTATGGGCACAAAAAATTGGGCGGCATCGGCGACTTGATTTCGGACCAATTGAAAGATCTGACTGCTAAATTCAACAAAGGCACGCGCATCAACGTGATCAACCAGCGGTTGGGCTATCTGGTCCGCTGCGGCGATCCGGACGCGATTGATTCCATCGTCCCCATGGCCTATGGCAATTTGGCGCTGGATTTAATTATGGAAGGTGTCTCCGGCCGACTCACCATTTTGAACAATGGTCGTTATGATAACGCGCCCATCGAAGTGGTGACCAGCTATAAAAAAGTCGTGGACGTGGAGAAATACTACAGCACCGATCGGCTGCGCCCATATTACAAGAGCTTTGAATCCAAGCCCTTGTTCATCATGGCCAGCGATTAATCCGCGTTTCACATCGAGTTGAATTTCAAAATCCCGAATCAGGCGGCTGGTTCGGGATTTTTAGTCTGGGCATATTTGTTGGTTCCATCGCGGGCAAGTCGATGGGGCAAAGCGGGCGATGTGCCGTGGAAACCCGGGGGAAGGCTGCAAAATGAAAAAATCAATTGACCTTTTCATTTAATTTTAGTAAAGTAAGCACATCGTAGCAGCGAGTCCGTTCAAAAACAAATTGAAAGGAAAACCGAATGAAATCGAATCGACTGGCGCGTATCGCACTTGTTTTTTATCTCATCAGCGCGGGAATGGCATGGGCCCAATCGACGGGAGAAAATGAGTTTAACTGTTTTTCGATCCTGGTTGGCAAGAAGGCCTCTGCCGATGGAAGCGTGCTTTTTGCCCATAACGAAGATGATGGCGGTGTGCAATTGGTCAATTATTATAGAGTGCCGCGGCTCGAACATGCCGATGGCGAAGTGGTGAACCTGGGCGCCGGGGCAGCCATCCCTCAGGTGAAAGTGACCTACAGCTACCTCTGGTTTGAAATGCCGGGCATGGAGTTTTCCGATAGTTATGCCAACGAGTGGGGCGTGGTGATCGCATCGGATGCCTGCGCGTCCCGGGAGAAGAATGCGATGCTGAAGGATGGCGGCATCGCGTACTGGCTGCGGAGGTTAATCGCTGAGCGCGCGCGGACGGCCCGGGAAGGGGTGAAAATCGGAGGCGCGCTCATCAAAAGGTATGGCTATGCATCGTCCGGTCGGACGTATGTCATCGCCGATGCCAACGAAGGCTGGATGCTTTCGGCGGTGAACGGGACGCACTGGGTAGCCCGGCGCGTGCCGGACGACCATGTCGCCGTGCTTCCCAATTATTACACCATCGGCCACGTGGATTTGTCGGACACCATGAATTATCTGGGCGCTGCGGATCTCATCGACTATGCCATCGCGCAGCAATGGTATCGGCCGGAGACTGACGGCGCTTTCCACTTTGCGCGCGCATACTCCAGTCCCGAGAATTTGATCAATCCCGGCAATGTCTACCGGATGTGGCGCGGTGTGAATCTGGCAGCAGGGACAGATTATCCGGTTGATGCAGAGTTTCCGTTTTCACTGGCGCCTAAGGAAAAGCTGACAGTTCAGGATTTAATGCGCGTCCTGCGGGATCATTGCGTGGGCACTGAACTTGACAAAACCAATGGCTACACACTGGGCTCTCCGTACGATTTGAATCCGTCGACGATATGCGCGAGCTTCACCCAGTACGGTTTCGTGGCACAGCTTCGCAGTTGGATGCCGGTGCAGGTCGGTGCGGTGATCTGGCTGGCGCAGCATCGCCCGGACACGCAGGCCTTCGTGCCGTGGTATCTTGGCATGAGCGAGACGCCTGAAGGATATGCCTTTGGCGACTATCGTTCTGCGCTGGACCAGCATTTCAATCCGCCGGCGAATATCCATGACAAAACACAGCTGCATGCATTTTGGTCGTTCGTGACGTTGACAGACATGGTGGATGATAACTATAGCCAGGCGATTCGGGCTGTTCAGAAGAAATGGAATGAATTCGAAAAGAATGGATTCAAAGAGCAGAGCAAATGTGACATCAAAGCGCGGAAAGTTTACACATACCATCCGGAAGAGGTCGCGAAAATACTCACGGAATTCTCCCATGACTGGGCGCAGAAGTCGCGGGCCACGGCAGACAAGCTGAAGGCGGAGTTGGGGAAGTAGTCATTGAAGAAATTAGGCCTCCCGATGGCTCAGTTGTCATCGGGAGGCTTTTCTCGATTTAAAACAGCGTCACTTTTTTTGACCGAACGACTGACTCTCCGGTGCGTTTATCGATCGCCTTCACCTGCAACTCATACTCACCGGCCGCCATGAGGTTAGTATCGATAGCCAGGTATTCGACCGACATTTCGCCGCTCCCTTCGCGATCCATTTTTGTGGTGATGAACGATTTGCCGCCTCTACCGAATAACCCCAAAAATTTCCGCGTGGTGTTTTTGAACAGCGTGAGCGTGTATTCAATGGAAAATTCGCTGCGCTGGTCAACCACCGTCAATCCGTAAATTTCAAAATAGAGATTCATCGGCTTCTCCGTCGGAAACCGACTGGCAGGATTGGGCGTGACGTTCAACCCGTGCTTCGAGAACTTTGTCGGTACCGTGGCCGGCGTAATATTCAGCGCGAGTTCAATTTCGCTCATGGCCAGCCCGGCTGTGGCGTAGTCGTCGGCGTGGATTTTAAATTTCCACCCGCCCAGGATATTCGTTTCCGGCTGCCGGACATGGAACGCGACGGCATAGGAATCCGGCGTCACCGAAATCTGCTGAACATCAATGAATGTCATCGTTTTTGTGGCGGGCACAAAGAGCGCATCCTCGCGTTTGCTGACTTCGTTCCAGTCGCCATCGTGGAGCGAAAAACCTGTTTCCAGTTTGATCTGATTGTCATCCGTCTGGTTTTTGAAATTCAACTTGTTGAGCGGAACGCCGTAGTAAATCTCCAGCAAGGTGTTGCCATCCTCGCCCCGAAACGTAGCGCCGGAATAGGGGATGGTTAGCGGCTCGATTTTCACTTCCCATGTATGCCTGTCGCTGGCCAACGCCGATGCGACAGACTGCTTGCTCTGTTCGGCCATTTCATTTTCCAGCGCCAATCGTTCCAGCGGATCTGCGCGCGCCATGCGGGAATAGATGCTGCCCCAGGTGAAACGATCTTCCAGCATCATCGGATCGATGATGACCGGGCCGAGACGCCAGAATTGCGTCGTGTTTTCGAGGAAAAAGTGAAAGGTCATTCGCGGCGTGGTCTCCGTCTGGTAGTAGAGCCAGGATTCGTTCTGCGCGATGTCCTCGCCGAGGGTCGCTGCCCAATCGTCGCGCGTGCCATGCCGGATGTAAATAAAGCCCTTGTCGTTGTATTCCTCATTCAATTTATAAACTGCATTGAACGCGAGATAGCTCAGTTTATCCGGATTATTGAACCAGGTTCGGAACCCATCATAGGTGTAATACTTTTCAGCATAGAGCAATCGGCGATAGTGCTCCGCCAATCGATTGTTAGTGGGCATCGCCGGCGTGGGATCGCGGCTCACCCAAAGCTTGCGGATGAAATCTCTGTAGTGATTCGGAGTGGTGAGCGACTTATACTCCGACAGCTCTTCATCCTTCAAAATATACTTGATATCTTCGAAAACCAGTGCGGCGTCGACCTTGTCGCGGATTTCGTCCACGGCAGTCCGGAAATATTTTTCAGCCTCGCTCGCTGCTTTCTTTTCGTAATGAATCCGCGCCAATGCCAGGTAAATGGGCTGTCGCGGCATGACCAGCGGCTGGTTCAGCAGTGACAGGAGTTGCTGCCCGGCCTGGTCCAATTTTCCGTCCCGTCTCAACTTCTCACCGATGGCGTAGGCAGCTTCGTCGCGCTGTTGCGATTCCAGCCACGCGAGCGATTCCTTCCCATTTCGATGCAGAATGAGGTAGCGGTAAAATCGAAAGATTTCCACGTGCGGTTCAATGAGCGCCGGCGTCAGTTTCATCTGTTTGTGACAGAGCAGAATCGCCTGTTCATAACGCTCGCGGTATCGTTGCAGCAGGGCGTATTGAAGAAATACATCGTGATACAGGGAGTCCCTTTCAATGACGAGTGCGAACAGACGATCGGATTTATCCCAATCCAGCTTGCGTTGAAGCAGCACTTTGAACTTCCCGCTCTCGCGGTACGAGATCGCCCGATAGTACATCGCTTCGGTATTTTGAGGATCGCGGTCGAGAATTTCACCGAAGCGATCTTTGACCTCTCCCCATTCTTCCAGGCGATAGGCAATTTTTCCCAGCGCGGCCCGAGCCGATAGCCCATTATCGTCGAGTTTCAGGATGGATTCAAAAATATGTCTGGCCTGAACCAAATCCCCTTTCTGCATCAAAGAATCCGCTGCGGAGTGAAGGCTGTCAATTTTCGATTGGGTCGTCCGGGCGGAAGCTGCGGCGAACGATAAAAGAATGTACCATGCCAGGATAGGGAGGAGTTTAGACATGAGTGAACTCCGTGGAAATATTTTATTCATGAATTCAGGAAAACAGAGATGCTGCCCAAACCGGATGTCGCTGTAACTTACACATTTTAATCGGAAAAGTCAAGATGAGTTATTGCCGCGCACGGAATCAGCAGAAGGTGCCGGATTGCCAAATCTGAAAATGGCGGCCAACCAGGAAAGGTCGATGAAATGGAAGGTCGGCGCTGTGCGGTCAGTCGGGCAATGCGTTATCCGTTGCCGGATTTCACAAAGCAACCCGGCGATTCCGATGGGTTTCTGAGGAAATATAAAAGACCAGATCACGGCGCGAGCGTGTCTGGTTTTCTGTTGAAAGAAATTGTAATGGATAGATTTCAGTTAGTCGTCGCTTAAGGCACAAGAATTACTTTTCCGATGTTGCGGCGCTCCTCGATGTAGATATGCGCATCGCCGGCCTGTTCCAGTGGGAATGTTTTATCGACATGGGGACGAATCCAGCTCTGATCCACTCCGGCCATGATCTCATCGAGCCAGCCGCGCACTTTGGGACCTTCGTGCCACAGATGACCGATGTTGACGCCAAACACGCCGCGATTGGCGTTCATAAAATGGAACGGATGGAATTTGGATGTCTGAAACACAATTTTCAGTAGCTGCAATTTGCCGTTTCGCGAGGAGGTGGAGACCGTCGAGATTCCGAATATCCCCAATCGTCCGGTATGCCGCAACGCTTTGTAGCTTTTTTTCCAATGAGAACCGCCGATGGGATCGATAATCAGTTCGACGCCTTTTCTGTCCGTGAGCCGTTTGAGTTCCTCGGTCCAGTCCTGTGACCGATAATCGATGGCATGATCCAGTCCGCGACTTTTCAGAAAGTCGTGTTTTTGAGAACTGGCAGTGCCGAAGGTAGTGGCGCCAATTTTTCGGGCGATATCCAGCGCAGCCAGGCCAACGCCGCCGCCGGCATTGTGAATGAGAATGGATTCACCTTTCTTCAATCCGCCCATAGCGACGAGCAACTGCCAGGCCGTGAGATAATTTACCGGAATGGCCGCAGCCTGTTCGAACGAAAGCGAATTCGGTTTGACGACCACCTGAATTTCCGGGGCGGTGACCACGTCGGAGTAGCCGTTGAAGCGGGTCAAGGCCAGCACCGGCTTGCCAATCAGCCGTTTGTCCGCGCTCTCTCCGACGTTTTCTACTATGCCGGACACTTCGTACCCAACGACGCAGGGCAATTTGGGAGCATCCGGGTAGACTCCCTTTCTGGCTAAAATATCGGCAAAATTAACGCCGGCGGCTTTGACGCGAATGAGAACTTCGTTGCTCTGCGGAACCGGATTCGGCAACTCCCGAATTTTCAGAACGTCAGGGCCGCCAACTTTTGTGATAGCTACCTGTTTCATGAATAACCTCGTGATTTTGAATGTGAAATAGGGAAGGGCAATGGTCTTGCCCGACTCCCAATACCCATGATTTCGATGCACGTGTGATATTTGATTTTTTAAAGGAAGTAAATATACGTAAACAAATTGACAAAGTCAAGCCGGGAGTGTCTGGCTGTATTATAGGAGCGTGTTTGTACGAGGCGTATTATCCGTGAAAAGCGCAGTGGGAGGGGTAACCGGTAAGCCATTCTCGACATCAGGAGGCAAATATCGAGTAGCTGTTCACAGCATCCTGGGGGCTGTCGAAAATTTTGATCACGTCCATGAGCTTGGTGATTTTGAGGTAGTCTTTGACTTTCCCTTCCGCGTGGGTGATGCGGAGATCGCCGCCGTGTTCGCGCAGAATGCAGAGCCATTTGATCAGCGCGCCGATGCCGGGACTGTTGATCCATTTTACATTCTCAAAGTCCAGCACAATTCGTGTATACCCTGTGGCCACGAGCTGCTGCAGCTCGTCTGAAAGGCTCTTTGTCTCTGTCCCCCCCATCAGTTTTCCTTCCAGCGGAAGCAAAACAACGTTGCCCTGGATTGTTCTTTCAAAGTTCATCGTAATTTCCTCGTCGATTCGTTGCTACATGGAATTCTACTATAAAGACATTTTGAACCGGAAAAAAGTTGCCAGGTTTTGCAGTTTTTTTTAGCGCGAATCCAATGGGTAAAAATGCGTTTGTCTCAGGCAGGAAGAAAATGAGTGTTGTAAAAAATGAGGGAATTGAACCATTTGCAGCAATACGGCGGTCAGCTATTTCACAACGAACTGCATCTCGGTGCTGCGGCCTTCATCGTCAAGGCACATCACCTGATGGGAACCGCGCTCCGGCAGGATGAATACCCGTTCCGACGGATCGCCGGCGAACACCATTTTCCCGTCAACAAACCAGAATATTTTCCGCGTGCGATTGGACACGGACGCATCCAGCAGGATTTTCTGGTATTTCAGGGCGACCGCCGGCCGGATTTTGTATTCCGTATCAGGCAGCGGCGAGCGGATGACGGGCTTCTGTCCTGAAAGTAGTTGGGAGCATTTCGGATAATGCTCCGGTATCTTCGTCATGGGATAGCCGCTTCGCTCCAGCCATGTGGCGATCTCGGCCGGCCATTGCTCCACAATCTTTTCCGCGTAGCTCCGCCCAATCCGGCAGTGGGAGCACAATCGTGTACCGGTCTTTGTATCGACCAGAATCACCTGATGAATGGTGCATTGTTGAATCGGTGAGATGCCGGGCAGATAATATTCGTCGCGGGAAGATGCGCAGTTTTCCGAAAGCAGCATGCCGCTCACGGTGCACACCTGTCGTTTTTGAACCGAGGCCGGCTGAATGAACCAGTTCCCCCGCGATGTTTTTTCCAGCGCCGAGAATAGCGAAAACAGAATGGGCGCGGCAACTTCCGCTCCGACGAGCTCCGGCGCGCCCGTGCCATCAAAATTCCCGACCCAGACGCCGACGGTGAACGCCGGCGTATAGCCGATACTCCATGCATCGCGGTGACCGTACGATGTGCCGGTCTTCCAGGCGATTTTCGGCAGATCCACAGAAAATTCCCAGGACGCGGGCAGGTCCGGCCGACGCACCTGGCTGAGCATCTCCGAGAGGATGAAACAGGCGCCCTCGCTCAGCAGCGATTTGCTCGTGGATGGCGCATCGCTTTTCAGCAAACGACAGGGGGCAAATGCGCCGCCATTGGCCAGACCGGAGTACAGATTGGTCAATTCCAATAGTGTCACTTCGCAGCCGCCCAGAATGAGGGAGAGGCCGTAGTAGTCGTTGGGCCGGGGCAGCGTGGTGACGCCGGCCTCGTTCAGGAATGCGTGGATCCCATTCTCACCCAACTGCGCCGAGAGATTTACCGCCGGGACATTGAGCGAACGGATCAGCGCCTCTTCGACCGACACAACGCCATTGAAGGTCTCGTCGTAATTGACCGGGCGATAATTTCGGTACTCCACCGGCACATCGTACAGCAGGCTTTTCGGGGTGATGAGTCCCACATCCATTCCCAGGGCATAGACGAACGGCTTGAGCGCCGATCCCGGCGAGCGGGGCGACATGGCGCCGTTGACCTGGCCGCTGTTGGCGGCGTCCCAGAAATCGTACGAACCGACCAACGCCAGCACGTCGCGGCTTCTATTTTCGATGATCACAATGGCGCCATTGCTGATGTCGCGACTGCGCCACGGCGTCAGAAAGGTGGAGAGCGTATTCTCGGCTAACAGTTGAATGGCGGCGTCGATGGTCGTGGTGAAATTTTTCATCCCCGGATGAAGCTCAACCAGTTTTGTCGCAAGATGGGGAATTTTAAATGGCATGTCGAATCGCTGATTCGGAATCGGCTCGGACAGCGCCTCGTCCAATTCGCTGCTTGAAATTTTGCCCCGGTCAAAAAGCAGATTCAGCACCTTGTTCCGGGCATTTGCCGCGGCTTCCGCATTGAAATCCGGCCGAAGCAGATTGGGAGAATTGGGAATTGCTGCCAACAGCGCCGCTTCGCCGAGGCTGATTTTTTCCGGGCTTTTGTTGAAATACAGTTGGCAGGCCGCGCCGATGCCGACAATGTTTCCGCCGTATGGCGCCAGATTGAAATAGCACGTTAGAATTTCTTTTTTGCTGAAGCGAAGCTCCAATTGCAGCGCGCGGAAAATTTCGATGAGTTTGTTGGGGAATGTCCGCTCCTTCGGCTCCATCATCCGCGCCACCTGCATGGAAAGGGTCGAAGCGCCCTGCACGATCTGTCCCGCCCGTATGTCCACCAACGCCGCGCGTAGGATGGAGACCGGGTTAACTCCAAAATGCCAGTAGAAATATCGATCCTCGTAAGTCAATACCGCTTTTTTCAACGCCGGTGAAATATCCGCCGAGGCGATCGGCAGGCACCACATGTCATTGTCCGAAAGAAACACGCGCAGTATCGCCCCATCGCGGTCTCGAATGATTGTCGATGGTGGCGGCGCGAGTTTTTCGGACGGGAATGTGATCAAAAACGACATTAAAACAAGAAATAGAATAATAGCCGATATGGCGCCGATCAAAAATCCGAATGGATTCCTGAAAAAAAATTTGAGTGAAATTTGAGTCATTTCAAATTTAAACTTGCATTTTGAAAATTAAAATAATAAATTTATTTTCAAAGTGAAAATTAATCCAAATGAAAAATGAAAAATGGAACAAGCCGCCAAAAAAATCATCCATCCATACATCTCGCGAAACCCCAAAATATGCAAAGGCGAACCGATTATTTCCGGGACGAAAACAACGGTGCGCGCTATTGTTGAACTGTGGCGAACCGGCGTTCAACCGGAAGAAATTCCTGTGCATCTTCCCCATATTTCTCTCGCCCAAATTTTCGATGCGCTGGGTTTCTACAGCGAGAATCAAGATGAAATAAATACATACATCGAAGAGAATCATGTGCCTGAAGATAAAATACATCCGATTCTAAAGGGACAATCTTGAAACTTTTCATCGAGTTATATTTGGACGAAGATGTTTCTGTACTGTTAGTGAAAATTCTCCAGGCAAGAGGGTTCAACGCGATAACGGCGCTCGATTCTGAGATGTTGGCAAAAGACGATCCCGAACAGCTTGCATTCGCTGTCTTGCAAGGCCGCTGCATCCTGACGCATAATAGGAAACATTTTGAAGAAATGCATTCTCACTTTTTGAAAAACAACTGGTCCCATTCTGGCATCATCATTGCAAACAGACGGCCCGTATACGAACTTCTTCCAAGAATTCTATCAATCCTGAATGAGTTAACAGCAGATGAAATGGTCAACAATTTGATCTACATCTAACCGCTCACCAGTTCACCTTCACCAATCACAATTTTACCACTCACAACTCACCAATTTACTTTTCACCATCACGGTTTTCGAACGACAATGTTGCCGCTCGACGCCACCGACGCCTTCATGGGCGCGTACATGGCTTCGGCGCGAATGGGCGGGAGAATGAACGATCCTTCGGCCACTGCCCGCAATCCATAGTAGAAGGTCGTTTCGCGACCCAATGGAAAATTGCCGTACATAATCATGCGGTCGTCGCGAATATCCATGTAGGTTGGGATCGGCTCATTTTGATCGATCCACTGAATGCCCTTGCGCGATTGCAGCCTCGGATTTTCGATCTCCAGTCCTGCTGGCAGCATGTCGACAATGGCGACATTCTCCAGCGACTCCGTGAGCGCCTTCACCGTGATTTTCGCGATCACCATGTCCCCCTGCTCGAAGCTGGCGCCGGAGATGGGAATTCCCTGTTCGTTCAAATAAACGCGGCGCACCATCAGATCGTGATCGTATTCATCGATGCGCAGCGTCGATGGAATGCCATCGGCTCGCCAGGAATAGTAACACGTTCCCTGGCCCTGTATGTCGATGCGGACTGTTTTGCCGGCCCAGTCTTTTGCTGAGAAATTCCGGCTGTCCTGGGTGATGGCCGAAAGCGTTTGGCCGTCGATGGTGATATTCCCGGTGTAATTGCCTTTTTCCTGCTTCTTCAAAATTTTGCCCAAGGCTAAAAACGCAAACGCATTCTCCTGGGTTGTGCCCCAGCGCCCGTTTTCCGAAGCAGCGCCAGAGATGCTTTCGATCAGCGCCGGCACTGACGGATGAGTCGGGTCCACTTCCGCCAGGATGTCGAGCATGATGGCCTGAGCGCGAATTGGCGAATTGAAATTTTGCCCGGTCTCCCGGGTGCGGTCCGACTGAAAGATGGCCACAGTTCTGGGCAGCAACTCCCGCGCGGTTTGCATGTCGCCGGACAGAGCGAATGCGCCGGCTAATTGATAGCGGGAATAGGCGCTCAACTTGTCGTGGCTGGAGTTCTTCACGTAGAGCATAGTGCTTTTACTGGGTTGATTGGCCAGCGCCAGCACGTAGCAGGCGTACACCGCGGTCTCGTAGCCATAGCGGTCGTCGCTGCGATAATCCCGCGTGAAATTTTCCAGCGCATCGATCATTTTGTTGTACACCCGGTTGGAAATTTCATAGCCCAGGCGTCTCGCTTCGACGAGGAAATGCGCAGCGTAAATGGAACTCCAGTTGTTGATGTATTCGCCTTCCGGCCAGTACGAGAACGCGCCGGACGGCTGCTGCATTGTCTCCAGTTTGGAAATTCCCTCTTCGATGAAATATTCAGCGCTATTTTGTTTGAACAGCGCCGGCTCGACAACCCGCGCCAGATCGCTGAAATAGAGCAGGGGGAACACTTGCGAGGTGGTCTGCTCGACGCAGCCGTGGGGATAATGGAGCAGATACCCCAGGCTGCCGGCAAATTGCACTGCCGGGAACGATGAAACAGAGATGGAAAAATCAGTGGTGCCGGGCAGCCATTCGGATGGGAAATGAAACGACGCCGGTGCGCCCTGTTTCACAGAACCCTGGCCGGAAAGCGTGATGAACGGCACCGGCGGCCGGAGCGGTATTTCCGTCGCCATGCTGGTCTGTTTGCCATTGCCCTGAACGCTCAATCGGAATTCCAGCGCGCCCATGCTCTCGTCGGCCTGAACTTCGAAGAAAACCTGTCCCTCCGCGCCGGCAGCGATCGTGGCTCGCTGCACTTCGGATTGAATCAGTCTGGCCGGGCCCTTCACGTTCAGGGTCGCATCGAATGTCCCGGCGCTGCCAGTCCCGTTGAAAATACTGACCGGGATGACGAATTGATCCCGGCTGGCTACAAATCGTGGAAAGGTCGGCGTGAGCACAATCGGCTCGCGGACCAGCACTTTCTTTTCGAAATTGCCAAAGTTGTTGTCAGCGCACGCCGCAGCCATGATCCGGATGGTGCCGTTGAACTGCGGAATATCGAATTCGACGCGGGCGCGACCGCTGCGGTCTGTTTTGAGCAGACCGGACCAGTAGGCCACCGGCCGCGTGCGCGTGACGCTCACCGGCGTGATGCTTCGCTTTCGCTGCGCTTCCACATCCCCTGACGGCGAGGATTTTCCGGACTCAATTTCCGGCAGAACCACGCCGTACACATCGACGGTTTCCACGGAGAGCCGCTTCTTGCTGAAGAAAAACGCATGGGGATCCGGCGTATCGAATTCCGTGAGTTGGCAGATGCCCTCGTCCACCGCAGCGATGGTAACGAATGGCGTTTTGGTCGTTTTATTTTTCACTTTCAGTTCGATGCTTAGCTTCCCCAGCGGACGCATCTCATCCGGCGCTTTCAATTCCAGCGAAAGCTGGTTGTCGCTATTGTCCAAAAACAGTGGTGTTGCACCGAAGGCCCGGACCGGCGTATCCCGCTCCAGCGATTCCGTGGAGCGAATGAGATGCGCGGAAATGTATACGTTGGGTTTGAACGTGGCCTTGATGGGCACTTTGATCGCAGCGGTGTTTTCGGTCATTGTGTGAACCTGGCTGAATAGCACTTTTTCACGCTCCACTGTGAGCAGCAATTTGCCGGCAAATGGCGCGCGCACCTGCACGGTGGCAGTCTCGCCGGGCATGTAGCGCTCTTTATCCAGGTCTAACTCGATGCGATCCGGATTGTCCAGTGCCCAGGGCGAATAGCCCCAACCGCTGGCGTAAAATGTGATGGATGAGACCGCGCCGGACCTGACATCGGTGGCGACGACCCGATAGCTGCCGTAATCTTCCGGCGTCACGGCGAATACGCCCGGTTCCGATGCTGATGTCACTTCCAGTTTTTGGACCAGATCTTCCACTTTTTCAGAGACGTAGCGGTAGGTGCCCAGCCGGTCAACGCGTTTGAGGATGGACTGCCAGTACACCCGGTAACAGGCCACTTCAATGTCCCGACCGGGCGCCGGATTGCCCTGCGTGTCGACAGCGATAAATTGAATTTCGGTCGGACGATGCGGCTCGGCATAGCCTTCTTTGGCCTGTCTCAGCCCGACGTAGCTTTCGTAGGGATGAATGATGACGCCTTTGTACCCGCTCACGCCGCGGCCGCCGGGTTCCAGCACGGTCGCCGAGACAATTCCCCGCAACGAGGATGGCGCTTTTAATTCACTGGAAATGGAATAGATGTAACTGAGCGTACCGTCTTCATCGAGAAATTCTTCGCCAAAGTCCTGTTTGAACCGGTTGAAAATGACCTCATCGCAGCCAAATGTGTAGGATTTCCATTTCGCTGGTGAAAACTCGAATGGCTCGATGACGATGTCGGCCTGAACCAGTCTGCCAGAGGCTGGCGGGCCAAACAGGGTCATGCCCTGCACATCGACTGTCATTTCCGCGCCGGCGCGATACTCATCCCGATCCGTAGCCAGGCTGACTTTCATCCGGTCCGGGATGAATTCTTCCACGTTGAAGCTTGTGCGGCCAATTTCATCGCTCTCGCCGACCAGCAGCAGCGCTGTGTATTTTCCAGTCTTCACGTACTCCGGGAAAGCCACTGCGAACTCCGCGGCGCCCTGCTCGTTCAACGTGGCGCGCTGTTCCTCGTGAATGCGCTCATCCGGGCCCAACACGCGGAGGATCACCGGAAAAGGCACCGGCACGGATGCATTTTCGCAGCGAACCATGGCAGCGAGACGCGCGGTTTCGCCCGGCCGGTACACGCCCCGCTCATTGTACAGGAAAGCTTCAAAGCCATGCTGCAAATAAAGCGCGCCGTCCACATCAAAATCGGTTGTGGCAATCTGTCGCCGCGTCAATTCCAGAAAGGACAGATCGTCCCCATTCGTCGCGACGAGCAGATAGGGCGGAAATTCTTCGCTGCCGGCGAGGACGCCTTCGAACATACAAAGCCCATTCACGTCCGTCTTTTTTGTCGCAATCAGTTGGTTGTTCTGGCTGAGCAACTGGATGTCCGCGTTGGCGACTGGCGCAAGTGAGACGAGCGAATTCACCCACACCCATAAATCGCCGCCGGCTTTTTTGGCCACCATCCCCATGTCCGTAGCAATCACCCATTTCGACGCGCGGATCCAGCGCTGTTCCTTATGAAATGCAGCAATGTTAAAAATGCCGCGATGCTCATTCCTGATATATTTTTCGATGTTGATGGGAGTGACGACTTCTTCGTTCACCAGTTTTTCAATGGGCACATCGTACTCTGCGATGCGCGTTCCCATCTGGTGAATGTCGTACCAGTAATAGCTGCTGTTCTCGGCAAGGTCATTTTGATTCAATAAAAAGTTGATGTTGTTGGCATAGATTTTATCGATTTCAACCGTCACTTCGTCCATATTGATAGTCGCCATGCCCAGATTGAGAAAGCCGCTGCGCGTGAGATAGAACCCATCACCGACGAAATCGATTTGCGGCGGAATATCTTCTTTCAAAAACGAGACCGAACTGGTAAAATCGCGCGTCAGGGACGATCCATCCACAGCTCGCAAGCCCTGTCGCAGCGTTACGGTGTATGCTGTGTCCATTTCAAACTGACCTTTGATGTGCAGATAATGATGCGACGCGGTCAGTTGATAGCTCAGTCGCGGCTCCACAGTGATGAACTGACCGGCAGTTTTCGGATTCACGGGCATGTTGAATTGAATTTTGATGGAACCCTGCTGCGCCGATTCGCGGATTGGCGACACATGCTCCACTTTCAAATCCTGCTGGCGCGGTAAAATGATCGGCGCTGTGTAGTCCTCACTCAAACCCAGGTTGGCGCCTATCGGCCGCAAATCCCGGGACAGGACGAACTCGATGTCCTTTTCATCCTCGGTTTCTTTTATCGGGTCGGATTCCAGTTCGATGATCTTTTGGGCTGAAGTTGTTTTCACAAAGAAAGAAATGTTCCTGCCGTCTTTGTAGCGAAGCATCCCGTTTTTCAGGACATCCGTGGGCTCGACCGGGTAGTTGAATTCCACGGAGGCCAGCAGTTTCACCTGCTGCTGCGACTCCGGAATGAATTCGAAAACCAGGGATGAGCTATTGACTTTGAATTTCGGCGTGAAAAAAGTGAAAGTTTTTTCTCCCCGTAAAATAAAACCATATTGCACGAGCAGGCCGGCAGAAATTTGAGCGGAATAATTCGTCGAAGGCAGGAGCATCACATCCGGGTAAAAACGAATTTTGTCCGAGCCGATCCATTGCCATCGGCCGGGGATAGTCGGTTGGAACGAAATGAGCGCATCAGGCAGCCAATTGTTCACGACTGAATCCGCAATGATCGGTCGCGAAAAAGTAATGGTGAAGTTTGTAGTCTGCTGCACTTCGTCCCGCGGCGAAAACGACTCGATGCGAACGGTTTCCCGTTTATTCTGTTGAATGATGAAAACCATTCCGACGATGATGACCACCGAGAGTATCCCGATGATGCTGTAAAGTAGTACTAAATTGGCGCCGCCTTTGCGCGGTGATTTTTCGCCGGCGTTTTTTGAAGCTTTCGGTGTGGATTCGTTTTTCATGTGAATGCCTCGTCGGTTAAGGATGTTTTGGGTTGTTAGTTTTTTGCCCACGAATGACACGGAAAAACAGGAAAAATAGAAAAGCCAAATTATATGTTTGATTTCCGAGCAGGTTTTTTTAAATTTCCTGGCTGAATGAAATATATGTAAATATTCCAGAAAAGTCAAGTTGGAGTTAATGCGAATGACAGGTTTATGAAAAAAAGATTAACCGCAAGGGCGCAACGAGCGCAAAGTTTTTCCTTGCGCGCCTTGCTTTTACTTTGCGCTCATTGCGGTGAAGAATATACCTGAAAACTTTATTGAATGTTTGATTAGCGGGGTATTTTCATTAAACTGCTGTGCCTAAATTTTTAGGATTCGATCAATCGGCTGAAACCACCACCGCTGCGATGGGAGTTGAATTAGTTTTTGCGATCGATGTGCTGCCGTGATCAGACGCTTTTTCACATACATTTAAACATTTCATAAAATTTTAAAATTGACGGGACATAGAGCGCCGTTTCTTCGTGCAAAATACCATCAGCACGCCCGCTTCGCACCCATTTTTCAGCTCGTTTCATTCCTCCGTTATAAGCGGCCAAACCGCCATCGATGCTGTAAACTTCAATTAAATTGGATAAATAGCGGCAGCCGAGACGAATATTATAATTTGGATTGAAAAGTATTTCTTTTGCCTGATAATCTAAAATTCCCTCCTGGCGAGCCAGGTAACTGCCGGTCGTGGGTAAAATCTGCATCAATCCCATTGCCCCGACCGGCGAAACGATTTCAGGATTCCATGTCAGGGCGCTTTCATGCGTAATTGTCGCGCAGATCAATTCAATATCGAGATTCTCGTACCTGATGGTCATCTCAAAAATCTCACTGGCGATGCTGACTTTCAGTTCAGGCGCCATTCGTTCATTGTATTTATCAATAATGGAAACTATCTTTTTGATCCTTCTGTCGCGCAGTGCATCGATTTGCCGGATGGCTGAAATCTGTTGTGCCACCTCATGCAAATGATTTATTTGATTCAGGAGCTGATCTGGTTTTGGTTCATTGTTGGAATTAAAATTTGAAACGGTGAAGTAGCTCATCAACAAGAAAAATAGATAGATAAAACTCCTGACTATACTCCTGATATTTTGGTGTAATAATAATACGATCTTTGTGAAAACAATTTTTCGATAGTTTCTTTTTGCAGTATGCTCAGGAATTGATTGAAAATTAACAGGGACAAACTGTCCGGGATGTTGATATTTTATAATCGCGGGACTCATTGGCGATGCCTCATTTTCTTCTGGCGTAGAACGAATGGATTGATAGTTATTTTCAGTTTTAGATTTATCTGAAAGAGTTGTAGCTTTTGGCAGCCATGAAGGCCCGCTGCGTTCAGTGATGACATCAACTTCCAACACATCTAAGACATCCTGCATATTCACTGCGAGCGAAGAAGATGCATCTGAATTTCCGGCAATATGCAAGCCCACAGCGTACGAAGTTGACTGTTCCAACCACCAGGCGCCGGAATCACCGGAAGCGCACATTTCAGTATTTCGTTGCAAGGGCAAAATATGAATTACCGAACGAATAGAGTACTGGCGCCCATAATAATTCTGAACCAGGCAGCCTGATATTCCTGTGATGATACCTGACGTCACGTTTGTGCCGGCGCCGGATTTCATTACTTTCATCCCCAGTCGGGGCGCGGTCACCCCGTTCACAGGCCCGATTCCTGACTGGTTGTTATGACAGTTATATTGATTTTTCAAGCATGCCACTGCGGCGTCAAAGTGATGTGCGATCGCACTTCTCGTATATTCAGCAACAAACTCAGGCTGATTGCGTCTTTCTGTTGAATCTGCCGGTAGGCAAACAGGGATTCCCTGTTGCGTATTCCATGAGCCGGCAAGCACATGCCAGGTGCTGAGAATCATATTAGTACCAGAGTAGCGATCCCTGACAAATCCTCCCAATGTGCCGGCATGATTATTTTGTGAATTGGCGATGCGAATTCCGCCATGAAGATTTTGATTTTCCTGGAATTGTTGCAACGCACCATCTGTTTCCTGGATTGATGCATTTAAGGAATAGTTTGCTTCAATCACATCGACGGCAAAACCTATCCTGTTCGCGTCAATCTCCCGATGGGGAAAATGCATCACCAGATTTCTGAATTCCCCGCCAGTCAACTTCTTTTTGACATGAAATCTCACTGCTAACTCCGGCAGAATTTGATTTTCATTTGAAGTGCGAATCCGAAATCCCACATCGATGAGGGAAATATCAGGATCGTTTGAATAGTGAGTCAACGCCCTGTTCAGAGCGCGATAGGTCAGAGCCCAGTTTTTCGGAGCGATATTATGTTCTGTCATAATATAATTCCTTTATTATTACAAAAATAGTATTTGATTTTTAGTAAAAAAATATCTATTATATTGAACAAGCGTGGATATAATTTTTGAACCATAGCGACACGACCAAATGCGTATGTGAAGTTAACTTGTCTTTAAGAGCGCATTCAGCATTCGACGCTCGGATGGAATGCGCTATAATTGGGTGAAGAACTCTGTACTAGTAACCAGTAGAGGTGGAAAATGACAGAATTTAACAATGGCTCCTCATCTGTTCCGGAAAGACATACGTGTGATTCCACCCGGGATGGTGATTGGATTATTTACACCTGCCCTCGCTGCAATTATGAACTTCGGGAAAACTGGCGTAACGGTCAAGTGATCATTCGTAATGCAAAGAGGAATGTTAATCATACCGGACGTTACGCGCCCGCCGAATACCAGGACATTTACACCAATTTGAATTAGCCTGTTTTATCACAATTTCATGTGATGAAGACTCGAAATTAAGACGGCCATCCATAGCCCGGATCGGGAGAAATGGATGGCCGTATTTGGTTTGGGTACTAAACGTCACAATCAACCCTGGATTGGGAGAATGGGAACACTTTTTTACAGATCGATTGTCGGAGCAGAGAGTTCGAACGATACTGATTCATCGAATCCGGAAATAGGCATTCTCTCTCTGACTTTTCCGGTGGCTGCCCAAAATTCCCAGTTGATAACCAGTTTGTAGATGCCCGGTTTCAAATTCAGGGACTGCCATTTTTGCGGATTGATCACAGCGTGGGCAGTGAAAATTAATTCATTCTGCTTGGCAATGTCTTCCCAGTACCACTTATTCGGACCAGCCGCCTGCGGTACAAGAGCCACAAAACCAGACTCCCAAATTAATACAGGGCTTCCATTTCCATGGGTTAACGGAACAACCGTCATTTTGACGTTGGAATGATGATTTGCCTGAACCAGGTATTTCACGAACGAGCCGCTCAGTCGACCGGTGTGGTCAAAGCAGGCTTCGCGGTCGATATCCACGATCTGGTCTTGCATATCAGGATCTTCGGCTTCAGGAGTGGGCCATTCCATAACAGAGGGAAATCCCTGGTGACGTTTGGGATTGCCCAACTTGCCATAAATACCTTCCTGAGTTGGAACCTCAGATGTTGGGGTTTCGCCCTGGCCATTCGGATTGTTCAAATCCACATTCCGCTTGCATCCGGGAGTTTGATAATCCTTAGAAGTAGACCCCAGAGGAAAATCGAAAGCAAACATTTTTTCCAGTTTGATTCCTGGAATCGGGTTAACGAATGTATCCATGATACACCTCCAATAAAATAATGATGAAGAATTTTTTGAATGTTGCCGGAACAAGCGCCGAACCATTTTGCGAATAGGCTGACCCGACACTCGATCCATTCTAATTAGTCTGCAACATTCGGGTGAGTTAAATAAATTTCGAAAGAGCGTGAACATCATCGTTAATGATAGCTACTTTGTTGTCTGATGTCTTTTCATTTATCAGCGATGTTCGCATCAGGCTCATTCAAAGGCTGTGCCAACTTCTTTTCTGCAAATTTTTGAAGGATGTAATTTGTTAATAAATTGGCAATTAACTGGATAAGAGAAAAATTTGTTGTGCGGAATTTTATTTGCGTGGAAACAGGAGATTTCCAAATTTCATGGGAAAGAATTTTATATTGGTACGTTACTAATTCAATAAAATTAAAGGGAATACGGTGGAAGGAAACGGGACGGATTTTATATGGAGTAAATAAAATTTGGAAATTTTCACCGGGAAGCATTTCCAAATTTTAATGGATTAATCAGAATTTTCACTCAAATCACCCCGCCAATTATCAATCTGGCGCCGACTGCGGCCTAAAATTTTTTCAATGACTGGGTACAATTCGTTTAATTTCCCAATTTTTTCCTGATGGCAGCATTTAAATAATTCTTCCTGCATCTGAACAATGGCAGAACGAACCAGCGCTTCTTTTTTCACTGGTGGGAATAGCGTGGCCAGTTGATCGACATAGCATGCCAGGGCGTCATAACAATTTGTCTCTTCATCCAGATTCATTCCCGACGGCATAAAAGTCGTTTTTGCTTTTTTCGATCTTAAGGAAGATTTACAGAGATCGAGCAACCGGTCTTTTTCTTTTTGAACCATATCTCCAATATGATGCCAACACGCCTGGTCACCGGTTGCCATTATTTCTCGATAGGTAGTCTGGATCGATGGCGTCAAATCAGATAAGTCAATCAACTGTTTGGGGCACGTGACGTAGAGTTTTTCAATTAGATTTTGCAGTTCCCTGATATTCCCGGGCCAGTCGTAACACATGGCCGCGTTATACGCTTCGTCGGTAAAGGATTTTTTTTCGCCATACCTGTCACTATATTGAGATAAAAAGAAATGGATCAGGAACGGAACATCCCATCTTCTCTGTCTCAGCGGCGGGATTTTCAAATTCACGACATTGAGGCGATAATACAAGTCCTGGCGAAACTCACCTTTTTGCACGGCTGTTGCTAAATCCCGGTTCGTCGCTGCAATAATTCTTACATCAACCTGAATTGGCGTATCAGCGCCTACTTTTTTGATTGTCTTTTCCTGAATTACGCGAAGCAGTTTCGCCTGCAAGTCCAATTTCAACTCGCCAATTTCGTCCAAAAATATGGTGCTGCCGTCTGCTGTAAGAAATGCGCCTTTGCGATCCGTGTGGGCGCCACTGTAAGCGCCCTTGGTATGCCCGAACAATTCGCTCTCCAAGAGTGTTTCCGGAATTGCACCGCAATCCAGTTTTACCATTCTCTTGTTTTTTAACGAACTTTGCTCGTGAATTGCATCGGCGATGAGTTCTTTCCCTGTGCCGGACTCGCCATTGATCAGAGCAGTCGTTTTAAAAGCACTGATCGTTTTTATTTCATCAAATAATTCGCCCATTTCTGTTTTCATCAATTCACAGGTTTCGGTCTTCAAGAAAGGAACGGCTATGATGCCCATAGTGACCTGTTGATTAAGGCGACCTGATCTCAACTGGGAATAAAAATAATCCAAATATGACAGGATATTTTGAAAGCGTATGGTTTTATCCGGGTTGCTCGGCGGCTGCTTTCCAACTTTTTCGACCTCGATATTCCTGTTCAAAAACGCCTGACGCTCCGCTCTCAATTGCAAAAGCTCCGCATCGAGGATCTGTTTTTCAATTTTATACCGCTGCAATTCCGCATCGATCTGCTGTTTCAAAATGTTTTCATTTTCCAGCAGGTGACCGATAAATTCATCCTTCACTTCTGTTCCATCCGGCGAGGTACTCGAATAGGTATTGCGCAATTCATTGGCAAAATAGGTGACAATCTTTAATTGCTCCGATTGAAATCGCACTTGCTCATTGACTTTGTCCAGATCGATGGATTTATTCCGGAGTTTTTCTTCCAGATCTGAAATCTCCCGGTTCAATTTTTTGAGATGAATTATTTTTTCGAAAAATAACAGGAAGAAAAACAGAACCATAAAAATCGAATTCACCTGAAATAATTTCAGCCAGATTCCTGTGTTGTTGAATATAAAAAAATAGTAAGCTGAATTTAGCACCAGCAGCGGGGCGAGCGAGAGGAAAGAAAAGAATAGCTGTGATTTTGAATGTTTCAAATAATAGCTGAAGGAACAAAATAGAAAAATGAGCAAAATCAGTGTGACAAGAAAATTGATGTACCAGGGAGCTTCAACCAGGAAGTCATGATTCAGGATATTGCTGATCAGCGTTGCGTGGAGACCAACTCCGGGGAAATCAACCGAAAAGGGTGTATTATGGCTGTCGCCTTCATTGAGTTCGGTGTTTCCAAACAGAACAATGTGATCATGAAAAGGAAGCATCGACGTATCCAAACCATTGTTCCATTGAATTGATTGCAATAGTTTAATCGTTTTATGAAGTGGGTGATGGGAGAAGAGCTGGAACGTCCCATAGTAATTCAGCATTGCCTGGCCCTTGTTATCCACTGGTATGCGAACAGGGCTGTTCGGCACATCAATAATCATTTGAAAACCCCAGGTCCCGCGCTCGATACGAATGGATTTCACCTGCATATCATTGTAATGGAACATGGCCGCCAGGGTTAACGAGGGGTAAATCAATCCGTTAAATTTGTAAATCAGGGGCATGCGCCGGGTTGCCCCGTCCTTATCGCATTCATACGAAACAAAACCGGCATAATCAAAGGCGTCAATAAAATTTGCGTTGGGAAAAGTGGCATAATCCACCTCGATGATATCCAGGTAATTTTCATTCCGGATTTCGATGGCGTATTTTTGATATTCTATTAGTGAATCATACTCGCCGCCTGGCCCGTTTTCCGGAAAATAAAAACTGTGAATCACTTTTCGCGTCGAATCTGTCACAAAGGCAAGGCGGGCGTCCGTTGACGGTTCTGAACCATCACCAAAAAAAAGGTCAAAGGCGATGGAACGAGCTCCGAACGACGATAATTTTTGTATCAGATAAGTATATTGATCGCGGAGTGCAGATTTATCGTCATCGAATTCACGGACGCTTTCATCATCAATCACAATGAGGGATAATTTGTCCGACGGCTTGCGGCTGTTATTTTTGAAAATCAGGTAGTCCAGCAGATCAGCATCGAGGCCATAAAAATAAGTTACATTTTCAAAAAGCAAACCAAGACAAGCTGCGATGCACATGCAAATACAGGCAGCAATGATGATGTGCTTCGATGTAAACTGGGAAACATTCATACCGGGTCCGTTCTACTCTGCTAAATTCATTCCGCCCAATAAAAGACATTGTCGATTTTTTCAGGAGCCAGGTAACTTCCTTTTCGCACGGCCTGACGCCGCGTTTGCTTTGTCTGCTCTTTCGGCTTGGAAGATTTATCATTGAGTTCAGTTTTAGCCTTTGCAGAAATCTGTTTAACACTATTTTTAGAAACCGGTTTTTTCGGCTTTGCGTCATCGCCTTTGGAATAGTCTTCCTGATTGAAATTGATCTTCAGCAGGTCGGCAATTCTCTGTAAGTTCTCTTCATGTTCCATCACTTCGGAGAACGCATCAATGGCAAGGCTATCCTGGCCGATTGCCAGGTATACCAATCCCAGGTTCAATTTCACGCCATCAACCTGATCCGAATTTTGTGCGTATTGTTGAGCTTTCAGGTAAAATGTCTCGGCTGAGTCTATTCTTCCTTCGAGAATAAATAAATTGCCGAGATTGTTTATCGCTGAAAAATTATTCGAATCCCTGGCAAGTATGTGTTGAAAATGAGTTCTGGCTTTATCCCGCTGGTTATCAAAGGCATATTTGATGGCTAATTGATTGCGCAATTCCAGGCTGTCCGGATGAAGCGTGATCTTCTGTTCCAGATTAAAAAGATGATTTGTTTTAAGCTGAATTGGCTCATCCTGTTTTAATGCAATATAATGGGATTGAGCCAGGGGCATGGGCCTGAAAAATCGACTGACATAGTTCACCGGCTGGTATTCATTCCATGCTTTACGAATTTCAATCACACGATATTGCTCCTCCCCAAAGATTTTTGTGATTTCGGCAGCGCCTTTTTGCCATGCCCGAAAAAAAGTCGAATCGATCCAGGTCACTTCCAGGGGAATCCAGAGTTCATTTTGATATTGAAAAAATAAATCATCGGGATAGGGCAGGTTGGATGCCAAACCCTGGTGTTCCCCTGTGCTGAAAATGACGGAAATGTGCTCCCCAAAATCGACGAAGGCAACGGGGATATTTCGATTTTCAAATAAGGAAGCTAACAGGACCGAAAGATCATCACAATCGCCGCGCCTGTCCTTGAGCGTCTGCACCGGGTAACAGATATCGTCTAACCCGAGCCGGGCGTTGCCTTCCACAGGCTGGGCGTCTTCATCGTATTGAATGCCATGGCCGGACACCGCGTTAAACAAAAACAGCGCTTTTGTCGTCTGCTCATTTATAATGAACGGTTGTTTCGAAACAGCGCCATCGGAAAGAGCGGCCAGGGCAAATTGCTCGATGACCGGGTCTTCATGGGTCACGAACGCCGCGGCTTGATCAACCCCAAGCTCCCAGTTGACCAGGTTCCTTTTGTAAAGCTTGAATTCCTGACTGAGGCTGTCTTTGCAGGGGCGATATCGATTGACATAGGAAATTTTCACGTCCGCGTTTAAAGGGATGCTGTCAGTTTCATATAAAACTGAATCTTCGAACACGGTGTACAGTGAAATTTCCTGCACATTCTCAGAGCCGGGTTTGGGATGAAGGATGATATTTTTGGTGTGTTCCTTCATGTACCGGTTTCCTGAAAAATTGATCTTGCATTTCAGGTCTTTCTTGCCCTTATAACGCACATACGCTGTCCCAACAGGGTTATGGGCATGATGTTTATACAGGGACGCATAAATGGGTTCGATTTCCACCTTTTCAATTTTTACCAGTTGGGGAAAAAGATCGATCAGGAATGATACCGAAGTGCGATGCGTGCTCATTAAGGTTGGAGAATTCATATAGGCGTAATCCAGCCGCAAGGACTGTCCCCAGATAGGCAGTTCCAGTCCTACGCCGAACGACATGGTTGCTGTTTCGTTGGTATATAAATCCTGCTCGACTCCGGCTCTTAGCGCCAATAATTCAGAAATGGGCCACCATTCGGTTCCCAGGTGGAAACGGTCATCCAGATCGGAAAGGAAGGCCAGGTTATCCAACAATTTATAAGCTGCGCCGAATCGAACGCTTCTCCTGTAAACCGGCGCTGCTAATCCATTCAACTTTGTATCGGTGAGATCATGAATAACCAGTCCCAGTTTCAAATTCTTGTTAAGACGAGCCATGAACCCCCAATCGAATCCCCATCCGTGGAACGAGCCCTGGGAGAGTTGATAGGCGGAAGCGTTCATGCGCAGGTATCTGGCATTTAATCCAATTGCCAGCCAGTCATAAACCTGGTAACCGGCGGAAAAGTTGAATTTATTTTTTTCGAATTCAAGCTCCTCATCCATGAAACCGATGCTCATCCAATCGAGGCCAAAACTTAACCCGGGCGGCCCCGGAATGCAAAGGGAGAAATAATTATTTCCGATACCGGTCCCGTAGAGATTGGCGTACATGAAATTTAGCCCCAATTGATTCACGGCCGGCAGGCCGGCAGGATTCCAGTAAATTGCATTGATGTCATCCGCCAGGGCGACGAATGCCCCACCGAGGGCCATGGGGCGAGCGCCGACAACCTCCTGGTTGCGTATTCGTGTGAACATTTCCTGGGCAACCAATGAATTGGCGGAGCCGGCGATTAAAACAATGGTAAGGAATTTAAAAAGATTTCTCATTTTTCAAACCTTCCTTATTCCAGGGGATATGAATTTTACGCGTTGCGCGTTAACGTGTAGCATCGTCTTTCTCCGATGCAATTGTTCTGAGCAATGGCACCGGTATTTTAATTTTAAACTTCGGGTGACCTCCGGCTATTCGCATAACAGGATTTTTATTCAGGTAAGTACTAATTAGTGTCTGTCCGAAAAGTAACTAATACTGTCATGTTGAGGAGCGAAGCGACGAAACATCTATGACCACTAAGTCTAAATAAATTTGGCGTTTGGCGGTCACAGATTCTTCGCTCCCTTCGGTCGCTCAGAATGACAAAACTTTGAAATCATCAGTTTTCGGACAGACGCTAATTAGTGTCTGTCCGAAAACACCTAAATTAGCTATTGTGGTGATATTTTCAAACTTCATTACAACCGACCTCATCCCCTAAACCCCTTCTTACCCTGCGCCTGGAAGGAGAAGGGGAACATCTGTTCTCCCTCTCCTTTTAGGAGAGGATTGGGGTGAGGTCAATATTTGCAATTTTCGGACAGATTCTAATTATTTCACAATCCCAGGTTAAAAAACTGCCGCACCATCCATACGAAGTAACCGATCAAACCAGCGTCAATCACCAGTATCACATTAAGAATCACTTTCAAAAAATCCCATTTTCTCTTTTTCCAGGATTTAAAGCAAATATAAAAAACATAGAGCAAGCCAATGGTAAAAATAATGATGATGAATTTCCAGTGCGGAGCCGGTTTTGGCATCACTTCGACATACGCGCCGAAATTATTCAGGACATTCATTAAGAAATATGATTTCCTGTCTTTGAAAACCACGTCTTTGTGTTTATAGACTTTCACCTTCAAACCGGAAACTACGCCCCGCGGGAATAACTTTTGAAAATTACTTCGGCTCAGCCATAGTAATGGCATCAGTTTATCAGGCGGAAGTGCGATTGCCTGATTCGACATAGCAACTGATGCTGCCTTCGCATTTTGTGCGTGGATATGAAACAGCCCCTGCAACAGCGGCAAACTTCCTGCGGATGACCCTTTATAATTTGGAGCCGTCACCTGAATCTGAAATTTTGTCGAATCCCCGGGGCGAAGCAGTACCGTGTATAAATCTTTATGACTTGAATCCGGAACTGGAAGCAGGAAACCACTGTCGTTTTCGGCGGGTATGAATGTGACGTCCCATTCGTCTCGTAATTTTGATGTGTCCAATTCAGACCGATCAAGATAAAGAAAAAATGTCTCTCTGTCATCCTGGGGCATCATCGGCGATGCTGACGCATAGAGGGGAGACATGGTAGGGGGAGTCGCATCTTCTTTTTCAGACGTTGAGTAAATCGCTTCATCCGATAAACAATTGGCAATGGTGACGGACATTTTAAATGTCTTTCCTTCTATCGTCGGCAAATACTTCATATTGCGAACCATACTATTGTTGCTCGTAATCGCGTCCTGATCACAGGTTAAATCGCCTCGTAAGGTGATCGTCTGCTTGCCGGAGCCGTTGCTCGTGCGTGTCGCATAAACGTCAACATCTTCCGGCGGTGTTACTATGGTAGCATTGGCAGAATAGTGTTCAGAATAACAAGCTGCTCCAAATTTGGCCATTTTAAATGTGACTGTCCCCATAACAGGATCACCACTCCAGGCATCTTCTATAAATACGTTACGCACTTTTGTGCTGAAACTATTTTCCGCACCAAGTTGAATCTCAAACGCTGCACCTGAATTGTTGACCTGTAAATCCCAATAATTCAGGTAATAATCAGGAATAATATTTGATGAAGAATTGATGAAATGTCCACGTGCCCATTCAGTGGCTGGAGGAATATAATCCGGATCAGCTTCATCGGCATGGGCAGAGACAGGCCAATGATAGCGGGCGAACGTGTAATCGTCATTGATGAAATCCAGTACCTGAAAATAAAGACCGAATGAACCAACCTCATCACCGGTCAGGTCGAAAGCCTGGCAATCGATTGTGATTTCAGCTTGCCATGTATTATTTACAATATCCCAGTTGGCAATAGTCTGGATAAAATCGGGTGGCGGAACCTGATCAGGCGCTTTCCACATCAAATCACCTGAACTATTAGTTTCTCGACAATAAGAATAGCTCGTTTGGAGTGGATGAGGGAAAATGTCGTATCGGGTCAGGACATTGCCCGCAGACGGGATACCCGTATTGTCGGGATCGAAACAAATCGTCAGCATGTCATTTTCATGTGGAATTGCATCGTGCCGGATATGAAATGCCAAAAATAATGACTCCACTTTTGATTCGCTATCAAGTTGATATTTGCCTAAAACATCAACCTCAGGATGGCCTGTCGTACCGAAAGTGAACCAGTTCGCATTCTTCCATGCATCGCCGCCAAACTCTTTTGGTATCTCTATGATGCTGGTGTTTTGCGGGATGAAAAAACAGTCGCTGCTGCTTTTTTGAGTCGATTCTGAAACATCAGGAAGAAGAATGAGGATCATTAGCAACGTTCCAAGCCAGCCGAATATTTTCAATGGTCGGACGAATTGTAAGTTCAAAAGGTTCATCGATAAGCCTCCTTTTTAAATGACGGTTATTTTTATGAAATTTACAGATCGATTGAGATATTCATTCCGAACGATGCATTAATTCGGGAACATCCGTTTCAATCCATTCCCCTCGCCGGATAATTACCCGTCGCGATCATGCGGCTAAACAGTAAAGATTAATGAATAAAAAGTTTTTCTATGGCCGTCGTTTCATTTAATTTCTTTATCCAGAACCATCACTGTTTTTGTTTTTAATCCAGTTCCGCTTTCTATCGTAATGATATACAAATCGCTGGGACAGATGTCGCCATTGTAATCGCGGCCGTCCCACTCGACAGTATTATAATTGGCATTCAATAATTCATTTTCCAGTAGCTGTTTGACCAACCGCCCAGCCAGGTTATAGACTTTCACATTTACTTTTGAAGGCGCGGAGAGTTTGAACAAAATAGTCGTAGTTTCAGCAAAGCCGCTACCCCTGGGTGAAAAAATGCGCGGCTGACAGTTCACGTCTGAAATATTGGACTTTGCACGGGCTGATGTATTATCTTCAATTAGAATATAGACTCCCATTTTCTTTATCGCTGTGCTGATTGTATTTTGATCTGAATCCACGGATCCTCCCAGGATTTCATATTCACCGGTAGAATCGGCAAACATGATCGACAGCTTTTTTTCATGCAGAGACGAAATTTCCGAATCATTGTACTGAAAACCGAGGATGGCTGGTTTAGAAAGACTCAGGTCTTTGGGCCCAAGTTCATAGGCCAGTGAAGAATATTTCACGTGATCGTTCGGAGGAACAGGGATTTTATTTTTGTCCGAAGTATCAACCGGTGAAAAATGAACCATCATGTCCTTCGGAAGCGCCCCGGGCGGAATATAAAGCTGAATCCGCTTCGAGGAACCAATCATTGACGACCCGGAATTGTTGGATACCTCGGTTAAACATTCCACAATCGTCACGTCCACCCGATATTCACTCCTGTGCTCCAGGTAATCTGCTGCAGATAGCCGGAGAGAATAACGACCATACCCGACATCTGCTGTATCCCATTCGAATAGCGTCTTATTGGTATCGGAAGGGATTGTATCCTGATAAATTTTCACCCATTCCAACGCCTGAATCTCCCGGGCTGAATCGATTCTGGCGTAATCCAATTGGTACATTTTAAAATCCCGGATGGGCGAATTGTCGAAAACAGCGCCGATAACAGGCACCTTCCCGGAAATTTTCTGATTGTTCGCCGGGTAAGTCAACATTGTTTGAGGCGGCGTTATATCCACAGTAAAGGAATCGAACTGCGCCGGTTTATGATCCTCGTTGCCGGCAGAATCGCGGGCTTTCACAGAAAAAGTATAGTTGCCGTTCCCAAGCGGACCAATATAACAATAATTCCGGTCGCTGTAATCAGACCAGTTGTGCACATCAAATTCACTTTTCAACTGCAAATCCCAGCTAAAAACCAGCTTTTCTTTTGGAGTTTCATTGTCATCACCAATGAACGCAAACATCGCCGAGGCCACGCCGATCGTGCAGGATGGAGCAATGGTTATGTAGGTATTCGGGGCAAGTTTATCCGCGCTATATTTAACCAGTCCAATGGGTGTGCCAAACCAGTAATTTTTTGATGCATCCTGAAAAACAGCGTTCACTTCATCAGCACTCAAATATTTGTTAAAATCCCACCAGAACTGTCCATCAAATTTGCAGAGTCCGCCTGCAGAGGTTCCAACCCATACGTTGTTGTAATCATCAACGAACAGGGTCTTTATGTCGTTGTCGACTAATCCGCTACTCTCTTTTGTAAAATGACTCCATGTAACCTTCGAACTGTCCGATCGATGTAAGCCATCTTTTGTGCCAAACCAGTAGTTGTTCGTTTTATCCTGAAGGATCGCGGAAACATTATTGCTGGAAAGTTGATTTCCAATGTTATAGATGGCGATCACTGAATCCAGTTTCAATTCGCAGGCGCCGCCATTGGCTGTGCCAAACCAGATGTGCCCCTTATGGTCCTCCCAGATTGCCTTCACGTTGGTATCCGGCAGGCCCTGTTCACGATCAAATGTTTGCCAGTCAGTGCCATCAAATCGGCTGGCGCCGCCCAATGTGCCAAACCATAGATGATTATGTGTGTCCTGAAAAATTGTGTTTACAATGACATTGGGCAACTCAGGCTCCCCATAAGCATGCCACGATGTATCCTGGTCATAGCTGAAAACACCGCTCCTCGTTCCGCACCAGATCCGATTCTCATGATCGGCTAAAATGGAATTGACAAAATCCTTTCGTATCAGATCGCTCTTCACCTGTATCATCTGAAATTCAGACCCGTCGTATTTGGCTATTCCATTTCGAGCGGTGCCAATCCATAATGTACCGCTGGTATCCTCGTCGATGTCCGAAATAATATAATCCTGAAGAAACGTCCGCCAGTTGATATGCAAACGACTCACGCCGCCGCCGTTGGTTGCCGCCCAAAGGTAGCCCGCATGATCCAGGTGAAGCGACCAAATGGCCTGGTCGAATTGTACATCAGATTTTTTACATTCGTATCGATTATAAAGGAACAGCTCGCCATTTTCAGTGGCCAGCCAGATATTGCCCTCCTGGTCTTCGGCAATAGCGCTGGCATCGTGAACCATTTCCAGTCCGGTCGAATTCCAGGCGATGCCATCGAATGTCCGGGCCAGCCCGATTTCCGTGTTCACCCATAATGTATCCAGGTTATCTTTATAGATCAGATGTATCTCATCGCCTATTTCTGGCTGTGCCTGAAGACGGGACCATTCAGATTCGCGATCAAAAACAACGATTCCTGAATGCCCGGTGCCAAACCAGATACGATTGTTATTGTCCTCGCATATCGCTGTAATCATATCGTCGCCGAACCCGGCATCTGCCGGACTGTAATAGGTCCATGAACCGCTGCCGGATCGTTTCACAACGCCGCCCTCCTTGCTGCCGATCCAAAGCTTACTCCGGGAATCCAGATAAAGCGAGGTGATCTGGTCGAATTTTGGGTCAGCGGACATCTCGGCATAGGTGAAATTCTGCCACGCTCCCTGGTAATATTGACTGAGGCCATGGTCAGTTCCAAACCAAAGGTATCCGTTATGATCCTGTATAATCGCTTTCACATGGTTATTGATGAGCGGAGAATTACTTTCTGTCAACTGAGCCCAGTTATTTTCGTGATACTGGCCTAATCCGCCACTCGTACCGACCCAGAGAATGTGCGCTTCATCTTCGAATATGGAAAAAACAACATTTGTGGGGATGGCTTCAGGAGCACTGAACGTTGTGACAACGACCTGGGCTGTGATGGGAATCTGAAAAATAAAAGTCAAAAGCACCGCAGGCAAAAATATTTGACTTCTTATCTTCATTGAAATTGGACTGTTGATGAGTCTCAATAATTACTTTATTTCTGAAAAATGGATTGTCATGAAAAATAGACAGGTGAAAGGATCAAGGAAGTGATGTTCAATGGTTAGTTTTAGAATCGATGATTTAAATATCAATTCTTACGAAAAAGATAAATAACAAAACTTAGAAAGTCAAGGTAATTTTTAATTAAATGTTCACCGCAGTGCATGATGATCGAAGGCAGGATCGATACACTTAAAATCTATTTATCATGCAATGCTTTTCGAAGAACGTCTATGAGAAAAACGAATGAGCAGACCGAGGAGGAGGGCAAGCGCGAAAACAACAATCAACGTTGGACGGAGATTCCCATTTTTCACGAAGTAATCGGTGCTGATGTCCGGCATGCCGTACAACACAAAAGACGCCCAGTACACAGGGTGATGGTAAATTAACTGGCTCCCTTCATTCGTCGCTCGAATCAGCGAAAGTTGCGCCTGTTTTAGAGCCTCGGATTTGGAGAGATTCTCTTCCAGTAGATAGTCGTAAAATCGGGGCATCAGTTTGGATGTGAATTTATCGTCGACGTTCCAATGGGTCATGAGTACGTTGCGCGCTCCGGAACTGAAGAATAGTCGGGGGAGCCCCAGAATACCTTCGCCAGGCAGCATGTTACCCCTGGCAGTTTCGCAGGCGCTCAGCGTGATCAGCTCGCAGGGCAAATGGGCATCGGCAATTTCGTAGCCCATGAGCAAACCGTCATCCGCGGCGTCCACGCCCGGCGCCAATACCAGCCCGGAAAAGGCATCGAACACGCTGTCCACAAACGCATGGGTGGCGAAATGGATGATCGGATAGCTCCGGGCATGGGCAAAAAGACTATCCCGCGTCGCTGTGTTCCGATGAAATATTTTCACCCGTTTCCCGCTCCGCTTGATATTCTGCGCTTCCTCGTCCGCGAACAGCAGCAGATCGGTGGCCCAGCGCGAAGGCCTTGCTGCAGAGGACAGATCGTAATGGGGAAGATGGTCGTTCGTCGGATTTGCCAGAATCAAGATGCCGGGGACCGATGGCGCTGGCCCGGCTTTGTCCTCAATGAGCCAGGTGGAAGGGCTGTAAATGAACGAGTAGCGATGGAGTAAAAACGAATCGGCATAGTCGCCGCTATCGCCTGGAGCATAGGCAGCGCAGCGAGGCAGCTTGGTCAGGAGCAATTCGAAAGGCAGGCTGGTCAATGGAAAATCCGGGATGATGATCAAATTGTTTTTCAGCGCTACTTTTTTTTCGGCAGGTTGAATCAGCAAGGTGTACAGCCGATGGGCAATATCCGCGCGAAAACGGGTCTCCGGCAGCGATTCGACTGTCACGTTGGTGAAGGGCGAAATCAACGAATCGACCTGACTCGCCAGATGTGACCCATCGACCTCCATCGGAAGGATGACGACCTGGTCCTGATTCACAATCAGGACAAAAGACTGATATTCGGAGATGTGATAGAAAAGCAATCCGAAATCCGTGTGCTCCAGCCCGGCGCGGAGGTCATTCAGGGTCAGCGCATTCGCCGGAGTTTCGGCATTCGCCTTGTTCATCAGCATCAGCCGGCGGTTGATGGAATTGTACCGCGCCGCTTCGAGTTCGGTTTTCAGCGAGTCCTCTGATTCGGGATGAAGCCGCAGATAGCGTTGAATTCGTTCCAGCTCTTCGCACGCGCGCCGATAATCGGAATTGGCGCCCGGCCTCGCGGCGCCATTGTTTTTTAAATCCCGAAGGACGCGCGCGCGGCTCATTTCCATGCAATGGAAAAGCCGCTCCTGCACTGTGTTGTCCTGACGTTGCCGGTACCGTTCGAAATAGGCCTGAATCAGCGCGTCGTAGACACTGGCGCCCCGGCTGAAGTACCCCAACCGAAATTGGGCGGCCATCAACTTCCCCCTGTTTTCCTCGATGACATTCGCCGCGCGGTTATAGAACATGATCGCCCGATCCAATTCCTTTTTTCCGCGATAGGCATGGCCCATGCCCATATTCAATTCAATCTGCAATTCCCAGTTCTCAGTGGTAAAATCGGCCAGCAGCGCTTCGTTATAGAATTGAATGGCATCGTCAAAATGACGGAGCCCAAGCTGGACATCGCCCAGACGCAAGTTGGCCAACGCCGCCTCATTGTGATCCTGCTGGCGCAGCGCGAATTCGAGCGCCTGGCTATAGTGTGCCCGGGCCGTCCTGAGAGAATCCTGCAACCGGTAGGTCTCGCCGATCTTCCAGTGAATATGCGACAATCGCCCCGGTTCTGAGCCGGGAACTATCGCGTTGACAAAGTTGCCATAGATGCGACGCGCTTCAAGAAATCGCTTTTCCCTGATGAGCATTTCAGCATAGCGGTCGAGGGCGATTTCGAGTTTGCACGGCCAGTCCAATTCCCTGGCTGCCTGCACTGCGGCGACAAATTCATGTCTTGCCAGTTCGGTCAGGTTGAGATGATGGTAGAAACGTCCGCGCTCCATTCGCAATTCCAACAGCATTGCCGGATTCTGTTTCAGTCGGGCATAGTGTTCGCTCGTTTCGAGACAGGGGAGAACGGCATTCAGGCTGTCCGCACTGAACAGCGCGCGGCCTTTGCCGAGATACCAGGCTGCAGCATGGTCGAATTCATGCAGCGATAGCGAAAGTTGCGCCGCCCGTTCGAATCGGGAAATCGCTCGCTCGTGATTCCCCTGGCTGAGCTCGAACTCCGCATGATGGCCGGTGGCATATTCCTCGATGCGAAAATCGTCGATGCGCGAGATGATTTTCTCAGCCAGTTCGAGAAAATGCGACGCGTGGGAATAGCGACCCCGGGTGTAGGAGAGCGCTCCCAGCCCGACCAGAATGAGCGCTTCCTGGCGCAACGCGCCCTGTAATCGGGAAGCGTCGAGGCTATTCTGCCAGCAGGCTGCTGCGTCATCATAGCGCGCTAATTTGAAATTGCAGTAACCGCAATAATACTGACAGAAAATCGGATGCAGTCCGGTTTTATTCAAGTCAATGAAAAGTGACAGCGCTTTCTGGTAGCGCGCTTGCTCGAGTTCGGTCAATGCGAGAATGCATGTCTTATAAACCCGGCCTGCCTGTACATGCTTCAATTGCTGGCTTTGACCCTGGCTGCAAAAATAATCGACTGCATCTTCGGCCAGCGCCAGCGAGGGAGCGGCAGCATTCAACCCCTTGAGATACATTTCCCGGGCCAGATGGTGTTGGTCCTGACTGGCATAAATTTTCGCCAGCATCCAGAGACAGTTGGATTCGCTTTTACCATGCGAGAGAAGCGACTGGAAATAATCCGCTGCATCGTCTAGCAAATTGCTGAGCAAGTATTGATCGAAAAGATACATGTAAATATCCTCGAAATCCGCCCGTGATTCCATAAACTCATGGAGCAGAACGATCTTCTGCGGCGGAGGAGTGTCCTGCATGAGTTCCAGAAGACGGTAATACTCAATCAGCAGCAGTTTGTCCGACTGTTCTTTAGCGGCATTCGCCCCCGTCAACGGCTGTGTGAGGAGCAGCAAAACAATCAGACAAACAATACGTTTCGATCGATGTTGATGACGTGCAGTGTTCATGGGAAATTGGGATGAGAGATTTTCATCAATTCTCAGCGCTGAAAAAGATGTTAGGGCTGATTTCAGTTTTTCGTGCCGGGAAAATAAGATCAGGTGTTGATTTCATCCGATCGTGATCAGGGCAACTTTAATATTCTTAAAACAGTCACACTACGAAAGAGGGTTAAGAGAATTAAAATTATAAAGGGTAAGCAAAAAAGGCCAGGTTGAATATAATAAAATAATTTTCCCCTGTCAACAAAAATACCTGTTGTGACAAAATGATAATTCATCGCAAGATGTAGGGCTGGCAGGACCGATTCGCGCCTTGTCCGGATGTGATTGATTTAAAAAATCAACCGTTGAAAAAAACGGGATAATATTTTGTGAAATCGAGTTTAATGAATATCATTATGAAAAAAAGGCCAAATCTATGCTGATCCTTCTTTTGAAGACCCGCCTCACCTACTATAAAAATTATCTCAGGCATCATTTTGATCGGAAGACGACTCTGGAACTCCTCGTGATCGTCGCGATCCTTGCACTGCTGCTGGTGCGCTCTCCGGCGGATATTGGCTATAATTTCACATGGTTGAGCGACGAACAATTTCCAGCTCAGTGGGCCATATTCTTTGGCAGGTATTTCATGATTGCCTACTTCGTCCTCGCTCAACTCTTCGCTTTGTTCACGCTGAGAGTTACCAGAGAATGGCAACTGTTGGGTGCGCTGCCACTGGGGAGGAGAACCATTGCCGACTATTTTCTCTTCCGCCATGTTGGAAAAACCGGGCTATTGCTTCTGGTTGGCGCATTGCCCTTTTTGCTCGCATCGGCGAACCTCGGCCACGTGCGAATCGTCCAGTTCGTCGCGGCGCTGGGAGTGCTGTTGCTGCTGCAATTAGCCTCGTTTTATCAGGCGTTTCGTTTCCGGCATGCTTATTTTTCAAACGTGCCAAATATGCTGGTGTGGTTGCCGGTTGAGTTCGCGATGCTGGCGTTGTTAATCGGCACAGGCCCGAAGGTGGGTGCATGCCTGAGCGCAGAGTCGGCGGGTGCAGCGGCCTGCTTGCTGCCGGTCTTGCTAGCCTTTTCAGCGCTGCTCGTTCATTGTCGCAAAACATTCGTCCTGAAACAAAAGCAGGCCCGCCCCCGGAGGCGTTCTCAGCCGCTCCGCAAAGGACGAAGTGCTCGGACCCGGAGTATTTCCGGCGGTGCCGTACAGGCGAGCGTGATGCGGGATATGCTTCTGATGTGGCGAAGGAAATCCGGCTCGGCCATTATTCCGCTGATAACAACGGCTGTTTCCCTTGCAGTTGTCGTGGCCGAGGATAACAGCAGCGCGGTTTACGTCAGCCTGATTTTTCTGGAGGCTATTTTCAGCTTTCTGATGATTGGGACAATGCTCAAATTCTTCGAATGGGACGCGGAGGTCGCGCATCTGCTCCGATCCCTGCCTCTGACTGCTGCGACACTGTGGTTCGCCCGATGGCTGCTCGTTTTCGGAATCATCGCGACCCCGGCTGTCTTGTCGTTGATTGCGGCGCTCCTCAAATTCGGATTGACCGGTGAATTCATTCTGTTCGCGTTCGCGGGCGCCGTATTCCTCCCGGCCATCATGGCCACGATTTTTTGCAATGGCGGTTTTGGCCTGTTTCCTCATTTCAATCTCAGCGGTTACATCATTTCAATTTCAATTATTATGATTTTTCTGTTCTGGTTTTTTATGCCCTTCGGATCCTTGATCCTGTTGGCCGTGATGGTTTTTTGGATCCGGAAATCGCAGAGACATTTTCAAAACCTGGAGATACCATGATTCAAATTGACCTGATCGATAAATATTTCGAAAACGTGCAGGCGCTGAAAAACATCACGCTGAAGATCGACGCTGGACAGTTGTGCGGATTGCTGGGTCTGAATGGCGCGGGCAAATCAACGCTGTTCAACATGCTCATGGGCATTCTCGAACCGGACTCCGGTTCATTTCGGATTGCGGGGCAACCGATAACCTTTGGTGAAACTGGTTATAAACAGATTGTCGGCTACGCGCCGGAGAATCCCTTGTTGTACGATTACCTCACCGGCGCAGAGTTTCTTCAATTCATCACTGCTGCCAGAAAAGTCCCGCAGGTGAAGAGAAGGAAAGAAATTGATCGCTGGCTGGATTTCTTCAATCTGACGTCGAAGCGAAATGATCTGATCAAAAATTATTCCCAGGGCATGCGCCGAAAAATGAGCATCTGCGCGGCGCTTGTGGGCGAGCCGAAAATCCTGTTCCTGGACGAAGCCACCAACGGGCTTGACCCGGAGAGCAGCTATCAGTTCAAATCTTACCTGAAACAGTTCTGCACCGCCGGAGGAACGGTACTCTTTTCATCGCATATCATTGAAACCGTCGAACATTTGTGCGACAGGATTATTATTTTGCACCAGGGTAAAATTCTGAAGGAATTGATTCGTCAGGAATGGGAAGATTTGAGGGCGCAGAATTCTTCGCTGGAGCAGCTATTCATCGGGCTCGTGAAAGACGAACGCGACGAGCTGCCCGCAAAAGCATGGTCGACTCAGGAAAAGGCAACAGTGAAACCGGAGTGATTTTAGCGCCAATGAGGTGGGCTGATACAGAAGTGATGTTTTTGGTTGGCTAAAAAATTATAGCAAGGAGATGGCTATTTACTGACTTCCTTGACCTCCAGCTCTCCGCCTTCACGCTTGATCGGCACGTTGATGAAATCGTGAACCGGATGACTGAAATTCACTCCAAAATCATTCATGAGATCATAGGGTATCAATCCCTGATCGATCAGGAAATAGGGAATAATTCGATAGCGGCCTTTGGGAAGTTTTTTCAGATTCAGACTGAAGCCAGCTCGCCAGGTTTTGGGCACCAGTGTGAGCGAGTCGGCGATCAAAGGCGCGGAGAGCGCAAAACCATTGACATCCACCACTTCGAAATAGCCTTGTTCTGGGATTATACTCTCCAAGAGAAGGATGGCCACCGGCCCTTCGGATTTATCCGGGAATTTCACGAAGACCGAATCGATGAGCGGCTCCAGGGACAGCGTGATGGTGAAACCTCCCCTGTAGTCATCGAAGACAATGGCCGGTTCAATTTCAGTGCGTATCTTCAAAATTTTGTTCAGATATTTCGACTGCATGATTTCTGCCTTCTCGTTCAGGTCACCGGCGGAACGCAGCACGTCACCATTTTTCAGCATGATGAAGGAAGAATCCAGTTTAAAATTTGCCAGATAGTAAAACAATTTATATGTCCCGGTGACTCCCTCACCGGCTTGCGTTCCCGGCGTGGGCAGTTGTATCTCAAAATTCCCTTTCTCATCCGTCCATACGCCAATATCAAAACCTTCCAGCCAGACATACACCTGGTCCGGCGCCGCATGGTCGCTCAATACCACCTGTCCCCGAAACGTTCTGTTCTGAGGTTTAATCGAGTCATCGAAAAATGGATTCTCCGTGCATGCGACGAGAAGCATGGCCGCAGTGAGAAACATGATTTTGAAGTGGGTGAATGGCATGGCGCGATTCGCCGGTTAAATAGGGTGATGGAAATCGATAGTTAACGAATTTTGTTACCTGTAGATACGAGCTCTGAGTTGAAAGTTTCACAGTTTAATTATATGTCTCAAAAATTCCACCTTCAATTTTCATCGGTAAATTGACGAAGTCGATCGTCGGATTGTTTTTGTCTCTACAAAAATTCTTAACCAATGCGTCCGGCAGCCCTGGTTGATGGATAAGGCAGTACGGGGTGATTTTGTATGCGCCGATGGGCAGTTCCAGCGTCCTTTTATTGAAGCTGCCCGTCCAATAGCGGGGATCTGTTGTAATATTATCGGATGCCAGGTCGCTTTCCAACGCCAGGGGATTTGTTAAAACCATCTTCTGAATATCATTGTCCGGCGAAATGCGCTGCATAAAAATGATGCACAGCGGCCCCTCGGTTTTGCGCGGGAACTCAGCGGTCACTGCCTCTTTGATGGCCGTGAAAGTCAATTCCATTGCCACCTTCCCAATATCGCGCAGGGGAATTGCGTCGTCGAAAACCGATTCCTTTGCAGCTAATTTAATATGCATTAATTTGATGAGGTGGATGGTGCGGTTTAATTTTCCATTCTCATCCAGATCGCCGAGTGCAAATTTCACCTCGCCGTTGTGAATGACCACGCTGGCTGTGTCGATGGCGTAGTTTGCGACGAAGAAATAGAGATGGAAATTGCCGGTCAAATTGGCGAAACGGGAGGAAGAGGGGAGCTTCAATTCAAACGCGCCGCTGGTGTCGCTGAAGGTGCCCAGGTTGAATCCTTCCAGCCAGACATACACGCCTTCAGGCGTATCGCGCTGAAGCGAAACCGTCCCGTGGATTGTCTGCGCTTCCGAAGAAATATCGTCATCACCAAAAGGATTTTTCGTACAGGCGAGCGCAATGAGAATGCCGGCAAAAAAAAGCATAGAGAGATGCAGGCGAAAATAAGCGTTCATGAAAATAGTCCTTTGAGTTTGAAGGATATGACTGCTATCGATTTCTGAACGGTCAGTTTGCTATCAATACTGAGCGCCAATTGTGAAATATATTCTTCGGTCGCGAAGCGCCAGGCCCTCCAACTCCACTTTATCGTTAGTTAAATTCCTTCCGCTGAAGTTGCCGAAGATTTTGAACTTGCCAAAAGAGAACGTCTTGCTCAGATGAATATCGACACTGGAAAATTCGGGCAATGTTGTCTGATCGAAGTACCCGCTGAATTGGCGGATCAGTCCAATCTGCTCGCCCTCTTTGAACCAGTGGATCTGGAACGAGTAGCCGGCATGGTCGATCATGAAATTCACCGTCCGCTTCATATCGTATTTGAATGGGAAAGCCGATTTCTCCGGGATGGAATACCGCGAATAACCAAATTCCAGCGTCACTTTTTTCTTGAGAAAAAAGACCCGCGTCTTGGTTTCGAATCCTGAAATGCGCGCATCCGGCACCATATTATAAAAAGCCACGGGAATTCCCGGCGTGAAATAGGCCACGATTTTGTTTTCATAATAGTTCTTCATGTAATTGCCGGATATTTCCCAACCGTAAATAGTGGGGTGACTGCTCAAATCCCGTTTGAGATTGAGTCCGATTTCCATGCTCTGATTTTTTTCCGGATTCAGATCCGGTTGAATGATCGTCGAGGTGATGGCCAGTTGCGAGCTGATCAATTGCGAAAGTGTGGGAAACTTGACATTCCTGCCGTAGTTCATAAAAATGTTGAACGCATAGTCGTTGCGATAGCCGGAGAAGACAGAGGCAAATTTCAGCATGGATTCATCCCAGTTATCGCCGGTGAATTCGCCAAGTTCGTAGGGCGAATTCAGGTTGGATTTCTCGTTCAATTTGTCCGTGACAGCGTCGTAGCGATAGCTCAAATCGAAATCCACTGTTTTCACAATATCGGAACCGCTCGGGGCATGTACTTTCAAAATAGAAATTGCACCGTGCCGGTCCCGCTGGAGTGAGGCAGAGGCTTCTTCCAGGTCTATCCAGCTTGCATCCGTCCGAAAATCATAGAAATCCAGATGCGCCCCCTCGTACTGATATCCCAGCAACAATTCGGCATTTTTGAATATGAATGTCTTTTGCGCATGAATCTGGAGCGATTTGTCTTCGATGTTTCGGTCCAATCCGCCGGCATCGCTGGAGATGGTTTGATCCTCATCCAGCCATTTCTGCGAGATGGACAGGTTCAGATTCCGCAGGCGGAATATGTCACCGGTGAAATGCAGGCCGATGATCTGGCTGGCGTTGGTGAGTCTCTCATCGTCGCGGTTGTCAATATATTCCAGGGAGGATTGAATGAAAGTGGCGCCGACCGTGCTCATTGCGATACCGCCGGGCCCCTCGGATATAACATAGTCAATATTGGCGGAGTGATGCATTGATCTATTTTCCAGCGACTGATCCTCGCCGGAATCGGCAAAATCGCGTTTTGCTCCGCCCTGACGAAACCGATAGGAGCCCAGTAAATTACCGATTTTTTGGTAGACGTGCACACCGTAATTGCCCGAATCATAGGTGCCGATTCTCTGCTGGAATCGCAGCGAATAATCCTGCCGCAGTTTGGGGACAATATTGATGACGCCGGAAAACGCTTCGGATCCGTACAGCACGGTATTGCTGCCTTTGATGACTTCGAGCCGATCAATATCTTCCAGATCGACCAGCGAGAAATCGAAGACATTGTTGAACTCGCTGTTCATTTTGATGCCATTGTACAGAACCACCACATCGTCCGGATTGCCGCCGCGGATGGAGATTGTTTTTTTACCGCTCAATTGCTCTTCAACCTGAACCGAGTGGTCGGTTCGCAGCAAATCGCCGGCATCCACATAGCCGCGTACATCAAAACTCTTTGAGTCAATGATGGATATAACCTGCGGTATGTCCTTTTGAATCTCCAGCCTTTCGCCGATTGCTTCCACCCTGACCTCCGGCAACGGCAGCACGCGGGGTTGCAGATACAATTCGAGGGCTGATGAGATAGCGGCGAGATGTATTTCGTAAACGTCATAGTTGATGTGCTGAAAAACGATGATCATCTGCGCGTCCGGCCCGGGGATTGTCAGGGAAAATTTGCCGGAGATATCGCTGACAGTACCGATTTGGGTGCCTTTGACGTAAATATTCACGTAGGGAACGGCGCGATGCGTATTGATATCGAATACTTTGCCTTCAATTTTTGATTGTTGTGCGAAGAGAGGGTGAACGAGTTGGAAAAGGAACAGCAGGCTGACCAGCCATTTGAATGATTTCATAGAGGATCTCCGAATTTGCAGACATAAAACGATTCTGCCTGCACATATTTTTTAGACAGTTCATGAGCTTTAACCATTAGATTTTTGAAGGCATTGCTCCACAATAGTGTGGTTTTGAAAAAATGATGCCGCAATAAGTCCATGGTTTCATCAACTTGCATTGAACCCTATGGTTGGTTGCACTTTCGAAGAGTGCATTTGAGATGAAGAATTCTACGGCATTAGGACCATGTCAGTGTTTCATTCGATGGTGCGCGTCATTCGGGGAATTGCTATCAATGAAAACCAGCATGTTATCTTTGTGTAACCATCAAATATTGTACCACAAAGGCAAGAGTGGATCGTCCTGAGTTAATCTCTTGAAAATAAGATGTTAAATAGGGAAAAATTCCTGGACCGTCCCAGTGTAGGAGAGAAATTGCACACTCATGAGTGAAAGAAATTGCATGAGAGCTGCGTCCTGAAGTCCTGCCCGTCATTTTCAACCAAAGCCACCGAGTAATCCCCATGTCCGAGGAGGATTTTCGAAATTGGCTGAGCGACTGGCAGCGATTATGTCCGGCGTCTGTCAGGGAAGGGACGATCCGACGGTCGTCTCTGTTGGCCCAACAGGGAAGAGGAGAGGGAGCGGGAAGTCAATGCCCTCCAAGAATGGCATCTCGATCGATTGGAAATTGGGGATGGTGCTCTGCGCCATGCTTTCGGGGTGACGTTCCTGGGCCACCCCGGAAGCATGTGGACTACATGCAGAAATTGAGCGCCACATTTCACAGAATCAATCCATTGCTGATACCTGTGTGATGCGCGCTTCGATTATTTTTCGGCCATATTTCAGTTTGACCAGGTTGCTCTGGGATTCCAGCAGGGAGGCCTGCTACAACATTTAGTGTGTCAAAATTCGCTTAATTCCAAAACTTGAAAAAGAATGCTGGCAGGAAAAAGAGGCATCAAGAAAACGCCGATGGGTGAGGCATGAAAATCAAAATAATATTTTGCTTGACTTTGACGAACATTATCCGTAACTTTACCGCCAATATTTTCACTATCTTAAACCGTTCACTTCGTGCGAAGTTACGCTTTCGGAGGTGAAGTAAGTATGATCAATGCAGTTAAACGGATGGTTAAATAATTTTCTTTGAACATAAAATCAGCCTCGTCCTGATTTTCTTTTCTAATTATTATTTCACTAATTCAAAACCTGCCAACTGTGCTGAGAAACGGACCGTGTGGTTCGTCTTATTCCGGGCAGGTATTTTTTTGTTTAAATAACTCTAATGCAAACATTCAGCTATGTGCTGCTGAGAGGGTTGATTTTTTTTAAAGATTATCAGGGAAAAAATTTTCAACTGTCTGACAGGTTACTCACCTTTTTTGATTGTCTATTTGAGTGGGGACGGTTGCTTTGCTGCAATATCCTGTTGCAGTTATTCGCAAGACCGTTATGTTGCAATCTCAGTGCAAACCACGCTGCGATGTTTGGCATTTATTTTTAAGAAATAATTCGGTTTGAATCTTTCTCCAGTCATGGTGATCAAAGATATAACTGAACAACTTTTAACTTTTGTAAGGCGAATTTATGGATAGTTTTAAAAAACTTGGATTAACAAAAAATTTAATCAAAGGGATCAAAGAATTGGGCTTTGAAGATCCCATGCCTATTCAGGCAGAAGTAATCCCAACATTACTCACGCAACAACGTGATTTGATCGGACTGGCACAAACCGGCACAGGCAAGACAGCCGCTTTTGGCTTGCCGATCCTGCAAACAATTAATCCCGAAATTAAAAAAACGCAGGCAGTGATTTTGGCGCCAACTCGGGAATTGAGTTTGCAAATTACCTCTGACCTGAAGGAATATGCAAAATATTTGGATGAAATAAATATTGTCACTGTTTACGGCGGCGCTGATATGGAACGACAGATCAGAGCGCTTAAAAAAGGGGCGCATATTATCGTGGCAACGCCGGGCAGAATGAACGATTTGCTCAACCGCCAAAAACAAATTGATCTTTCTGAAGTCAGGACGGTGGTGCTGGATGAGGCTGACGAAATGCTGTCGATGGGTTTCAAGGAAGAGCTGGACGCCATTTTCGAGCAGATGCCGGAAACGAAAATTACGCTGTTCTTTTCGGCGACCATGCCTGACGAAGTCAGCAGGCTGTCAAAAAAATATTTGCGCCAGCCGCTTGAAATCTCAGCAGGCCGGACAAATACCGGCGCAGATAATGTCGAACATCTCTGCTATTCCGTCCACGAAAAGAATCGTTACCTGGCGTTGAAGCGGATTGTCGATTTTAATCCGGATATTTATGGCATTATTTTTTGCCGGACGCGCGAGGAAACCAGACAGGTAGCTGAAAAACTGATACAGGATGGCTATAATGTCGATGTCCTGCATGGCGATCTGTCGCAGGCGCAACGTGAAGCCGTGATGCACAAATTTCGTAACAAAAATCTGCACTTGCTCACTGCAACCGATGTGGCAGCGCGCGGGATTGACGTTAAAGATTTGACTCATATTATTAACTACAACCTGCCCGATGAAATAATAAGCTACATCCATCGCAGCGGCAGAACAGGTCGCGCTGGCAGTACCGGAATTTCTGTTGCCCTTGTCAATTTGAAAGAGAAACACAAAATCAAACAGATCGAAACCCGGCTCAAGAAAAAATTTACCCATCTCGACGTGCCAGGCGGAAAGGAAATTTGTGAAAAACAATTGCTGCATCTGGTTGACCGGCTGCAGAAGAACGAATTGGACTCTCGGGAAATCGAGGACTTTCTGCCGGCAGTTTATGAAAAATTGGCCGGGCTCGACAAGCAGGAACTGATCAAACAGTTTGTATCGCTGGAATTCAATCGGTATTTGAATTATTATCGCGATGCCAAAGATTTAGCTGCTCCGACAGAGTCGGAAGATAGCAAAATAAAATCAGGGAAGAAAAAATCCGTGGCCCGGTCAGGCAAGACCAATAATCGTCATCAGCAGTCTTTTGCTGAGGAAGGATTCACACGATTTTTTATCAATCTCGGTTTTAAGGACAGTCTGACGCCACCCGACTTGATCGGACTGGTTAACCGAAGCACGCGGCAGCGGGATATTACAATCGGCAAAATTGATATCATGAGAAATTTTTCCTTTTTTGAAGTTGATGAATATTTCGCTGACACTGTGCTGACAGGATTTAAAAATATCGCCTTTAATAAAAGAAAAGCCGTGGTTGAAATTACGCAGCGCCCGGTTGGTAAAGAATTTTATGCGCCAGGAAGAATAAATAAAAAATTAAGAAGGAAAAGCCGGCAGCGGGTTTAGTTGAAATTCGCTGTTTCGATCTGATTGTACGAAAGGGGATAATTTCAAGAATTTTCCCCTTTCGTTTTCGGAGGTAAGTCATATTTTATGTTTCAGCAGAACAGCTACTTGGCTTTACAAACATCCGCGGCCATCATATTTCGTCTTAAAATCCAACATGTAGTCGGCAAAATTAACCTCTCACGTATTCGAAATCATTCTCACTTCATTTTTCATTCAAAATCCGATTTCCGCCAAAATCACTCCATCGCCAAAAGTTGTTTGATCTGGGCTTCGATTATTTTTCGGCCATATTTCAATTTGACCAGGTTGCTCTGGGATTCCAGCAGGGAAGCCTGCGCCGTCATTTGATCCAGAATGGTGCTGGCGCCATGTGCATAGCGCTCCGAGACCAAATCCAGGTCGCGCCGGGCAGCCTGGACGCTTTTTACATTCAGTTCAATTTGTTTATTGTTAGTATCCAGATTGGTGTATAAGTTCGCCAATTCGTCGTATAGTTGGAGTTCTTCTTCGCTCAGTTCGATGGAGGCGCTATTCAGGGAAAGCTTCTGCTGCTGAACATTCAGTCGTTTGTAACAGCCGTTGAACAGGTTGATACTGACGCGCAGACCGAATTGATCCGTGGAGAATCCAGGGGTGCTGGTAAAGTCATCGCTTTTGGAATACGTGTAATAGCCAGAAAATGACGGCAGGAACGCCTCTTTCGCGATGCTCACCGCGAGCGCTGAACTGGCTTCCTGCTTTTTTAACATCTGGAAATTTCGGTTTTTTGGCAACAGCATCTGTTGCGCAGAATTAAAAGCCGGCACGTCCACGGAATCCGCAGAGAGGGAAACAATCTGAAATTCAAGCAGAGGCGACCGTCCCATGGCCGAGTTTAGCTGACGTTTGTAGCTTAATAGATTTTGCTGTTCAGTCAAAAGTTGTGATTCAAAATTACCCTTTTGAACCTCAGCTTTGAGCACATCGGATTCTGTTTTGGCGCCGACTTTGAACATTAACCGGATTTTCTCCAGGTTTTCAGCGGATGATTGTATGTTTTCCTGATAGACGGCAATGAGCGAATTCGAAGACAAAATTTGAAAGTATAAATTTTTAACCAGCAAGCGGATCTGAGATTCAGTTTCTGCGCTGGAAATTTTCGCTATCTGTTCATTGATGCCAGCCTGCTTGATGTTCGAGAAAAGACCAGGCCTGTAAATCGCCTGTTCAGCGGTCTTCTGCAGGCTCCACTGCGATTCCCAGTCCGAGCCCATTTGGCTGGTCTTGCTGTTATTGCCCGATGCGGAGATCGTCAGACTGGGAAACAATTCGGAATACGATTGTCGTTTGCTGACCGAGGCTTGCTCGACATTCATCAGACTCTTCCTGAGTGTGTTGTTATTTTCAATCGCCAGTTCAATACAATGTTCAAGACTCAACGTTTCGACCTGGCCCAGGCCAGGCGTTGCTATCACCAGCGACACAAGAAAAAGTAGAATGAGATTTGGTTTCATGAGGGTCACCTTCTGTTCAATGTTATTCATAACGCAGTGCATCTATTGGATTCAACGCTGCCGCTTTTCGCGCCGGGTAGAAGCCGAAGAATACACCGACTGCGCCGGCAAAGAAAAACGATGATAAGACAATCAATGGCTTAATAACGACATTCATGCTGCTAAATGTGCTGATGAGATAGGCTACTCCCAGCGCCAGCAATACGCCAATGACGCCGCCGATCAGACTCAACACCACCGACTCTGCCAGGAATTGCGTCAGAATATCGCTGCCGCGGGCGCCGATGGACAGGCGGATGCCTATCTCCCTGGTCCGCTCGGTCACGGATACCAGCATGATATTCATGATGCCGATGCCGCCCACCAACAGCGAGACTGCGGCTATGGCGCCCAGCAAAATTGTCAATGTCCGGGTTGTCGAGGATGCCATTTCAATGATTTCAGCCTGATTCCGGATGGTGAAATCGTCTTCTTCATCATTTTGGATGTGATGCGATTTCCGCAGCAGAGCAGTCAGTTGATTTTCAGCAACGTACATGCTGTCGCTGGAAATGGCGCTGCAATAGATGCGGTCGATATATCTGCCGCCTTTCAGCCGATAGAGCACAGTCGTCGACGGTGCGAGAATGATATCGTCCTGATCCTGGCCCATGCCGCTCTGGCCTTTTTCAGCCAGGACGCCGATCACAGTGAATGGAGTCGCATTGATGCGAATTCTTTGTCCGATCGGATCCTGATTTGGGAAAAGCTCATCGACCACGGTCTTGCCGAGTACGGCGCTCTTTTTCCGCGTCTGAACATCGCGATCGGTGAAAAAAGTTCCGGAAGCGATTTTGTATTCTTTGATATACAGGAATTCCGGATCCACACCCTGAATCATGGTGTTCCAGTTGTTCCCGCCGCCGATGACCTGTACTCCGTAATTGACCACCGAAGAAATTTTTTTGATCATCGTCGCTTCGGTTTCCAGTTTTTTCACGTCTTCAAATGTCAGACGATTTTCGCTGCTTGCGCCACGACTGACGCCGCCTATTTGACTTGCGCCCGGAAAGACCATCAGTAAATCTGTCCCCAATGATGAAATGCTCTTCTGAATGTTCGCCGAAGCGCCTTCGCCAATAGCGACCATAATGATTACCGCGCCCACACCGATGATAATGCCCAGCGAGGTGAGCAGACTTCGCATGCGGTTTTTATAGATGCTCTTCAATGCCACCTGAAATAGATTTTTTAATTGTAACATAATTCTTCTTCCTCAATATCTTTGAAATTTTCAAGATCCGCTATGGCCGATCGTCGCTGTTTGACGACAGTGTCTTTTTTGATGCGCCCGTCCTTCATCTGCACAATGCGCTTCGCGTATTGGGCAATGTCCGGTTCGTGCGTCACTAAAATGATGGTAATCCCCTGATTGTTCAGTTCCTGAAAAACCGACATCACATCAATCGAGGTTTTGGAATCCAGATTTCCGGTAGGTTCGTCCGCCAGAATGATGGATGGCTGCGTGACCAGCGCCCGGGCGATGGCGACGCGCTGCTGCTGCCCACCCGAAAGTTGATTGGGTTCGTGATGAAATCGATCCGCCAATCCCACGCGTTTCAGGGCGTCCATTGCTGCCTGCCGGGGATTTTTTATATGATGCAGCCGGTCGTAAACCAATGGCAACTCGACATTTTCGAGGGCTGAAGTTCGGGCCAGCAGGTTGAATCCCTGGAACACAAAACCGATTTTCTTATTTCTGATATCGGCGTATTGATTTTTCATCAGGGAATTGATGTTCTGCCCGTCTAAAAAATAATCCCCTCCGGTGGGAATATCCAGACAACCCAGCAAATTCATCAATGTCGATTTGCCCGAGCCAGATGAACCCATGATGGCGACAAATTCGCCGGCGGTTATTCTTAAATTAACCCCTTGCAGTGCATGCACTGACACGTCGCCCAGTTGGAAAGTCTTTGTCAAATTTATTGTTTCGATTACAGGAGTCATAGTGAGTCTCGCTTTTCATTTGTTTCAAGTGAATGCCCGCTTTGAATGCGTTATCAGAATAGCCGGGGCGGGCCCGGCATTCGTTGGGTAGTCTGTTTTTGTTCCGACTTCTTCGTCGTTGCGGCTGTCGCTGTCCCGATCGCCACTCTCAGTTCTGATTTCAATAACGGGCTCTGCAAAATTTCTGTTGATTTTCCGTCGGTCGAACCGGTCATCACAGGGATCGGCATCAATTTGCCTTCCGGATTTGGCGACCAGACCACGCTGAAATTCCGGCTGCGATCGCCGCTGGCCGATCCAGTCGCCGGTGCGCCAACTTTCGAAGTCATCATTTTTTTGATTGAATCAGGAGCAGAGGCGCGATGCTTCTCCAGCGCTGCACGGGCTTCATTGGCGACATTTTCTGGCGGAGCAAAGGTCAATGCAGAATTCGGAACGATGAGCACGTTTCGTTTTTCTTCAATCAAAAAATCAACGGTGGCGGTCATGCCCGGCAGCAGCAATTTTTTGTCATTGCTGGCGTCGATCACCACAGTGTAATTGACCACATTTTGCACTGTCGTCGGCTGCAAGCGGACTTGCTTGACAATGCCAGTGAAGACGACATCGGGATAGGCCAGCACTTCAAAGGTCACATTCTGCCCGGTCTTTATTTGTCCAATATCGCTCTCATCGACCTGAGCATGGATTTCCATTTTCGTCAAATCTTCGGCGATGATGAACAGCGTGGGTGTCTGGAAACTGGCGGCCACAGTCTGGCCTTCCTCCACATTGCGTTGAATGATCGTCCCGTTAATCGGCGATTTGATATAGGCATAGCGCAAATTCCGTTCAGCCCGGTCCAGCGCCACTTGCGCCGATTTCAGAGTGGCTTGCTGTGTTTTGACACTGATTTGCATCGGCAGAAATTCCGCCTCGGAGATGAGGCCCTTGCTGAAGAGCGGTTCGTTTCTCTTTTGGTCCGCCAGCGCCTGTTCCAAGAGAGCTTCGACGCGCTCCACATTGGCCTGCGCATCCAGCACCTGGGTCTTCAGAACAATTGTATCCAGCACGGCGAGCAATTGTCCCTTTTTCACCTGGTCATTGAAATCTGCATGGAGACGATCCAGCGTTCCGGAGACCTGCGTCCCCACTTCCACGGTGCTGACAGCGTTAATGGCGCCGGTGCTGGATACTGAATTGATAATGTCTCCCATCCGGGCTTCCCCGAACTGAAAATTCTCCTCTTTGACGCTGCCGGACATATTCAAAATTGTGAGACCAATGGCTGCGACGACAAGAATCAGCGCGATGGCGATAATTTTCTTTTTCATCCTGTTTCTCCAATCGTAATGAGTTCTGTTACCTTGTTGATTTTGACTGTTTGACAATTGCAAATTCAGAAATATTCCCCGGGAATGAAAAAATGTAAAAAAAGTCGGGATGAGGGAGGGCTGCCGGCGGCAGGAGTACATCCTTGGCGAAATTTATTGCTGCGTTTGAAATTGGGAGTGACGGTGCTGTTCGGCAGGCTTCTCTGCGACGCCTGTGAGTCATTGGTTTTGAAAGAGGAATCGGCTGGACTAAAATGAAAACGCTCCCAAAATTTCCGGGAGCGTTTCATGTCTGATCATCGATTAATTTTTGTGGGGCATCCGGCGATCCGGCCGGGGCTGCTGTCCCTGGTGGGGATCCGGATGAAAGGAGCTGTCCGGCGGCTGGGGCCGAAGCTGCGGATCAAATCCGTCGCGCGGAAACGGAGCGCCGGGTTTCGGAAATGGGAATCCAAACTTACTGCCCTGCATCATTTTCTTCTGATGCTCCTCCATCCGTTGCTTTTGTTCATCGGTTAAAACTGGAGAAAGCTCATTTTTCAATGAGTCGATCATCGTCGTTGCTTCCTGGCGCATGGTGAACCGGAGCTTATTCAGGCGGACACTGTACTTATCCATGATCGAATCGATTTGTTCGCGTTGTTTTTCAGTCGGCTGGACGATGCGGAACATGACGCGTTTCATGAATTCAGGATCCTCGAACTTGACGAAGCGCTTGCGCATCTGCTTCTCGATCACGGTTCTGTCGACGACAACCCCGATGAATGCGCCTAAAATGAAAATCAGCAATAGATGGATTAAAGGCTTGGTTTTTATCTTCATGGCATTACTCCGTTTCAATCAGATACGCCGGATCGATTGCATGCTCCAACTGAGCGAGTTCCTGTCCCATTGCTCCGGCCAGCGTGTAATTTTTCGTTGATTTCAGATTGTACGTCAGCAGCGAAATCAGAATGATGACCAGCGCGATCGCCACGGGTTTGACCAGAGCTAACAATGAGTCAAAATAGGTATCCTGAACAACTGCCGGCGTTTTCCGGGCGTTGATTCGATTCATCACACGGTCCGCGAAATACGGCTTAAATTTCACTGGCTGTTCAGGCAGCAGATGAGAGCGCATCTTCAGCAGCGCCTTTTTCTCCGCGCGAAGTGAGGCGGATTCCCTGAGCGCCTGATCCAGCTTCTGGCGTTCAGACTCGCTCAACACGCTGTCGATTGACCGATAAAGTAATTCGAGCAGTTTTTTATCCATGGTTGAACTCCATGATTGGTGTTAAAATCTCCTTCAATTTTTGTTGCCCCCGGGCAAGCCGGGAAAGCACCGTCCCCACGGGCAGCTTGAGGATGTGAGCCGTTTCCGTGGTTGAATACCCATCAATCAATCGAAGCACAAGCACGGCTTTGAATTTGGGCTCCAGTCGCTGCAATGCGTGCTGAACAAATTCCTTTTTATCGACATGGTCGCTTGCATCATGTGCGTCGGGAATATTCAGATCGGTGTCGGCGGTGCGCCGAAAAAATAGCGCTCGCCGCTTGCGCCGCTTCAATTCGTTGAGCGACAGATTCATGGCGATCCGCGTCAGGTACGTGGCCACCGAGGAATCCCCGCGAAATGAATCGATCGCATCGTAGAACCGAATGAAGGTCTCCTGACCAACGTCTTCCGCCTCAGGGCACCGGCCCAACATGCCAATGACCGTCGCCGCCACCCGCGATTCATAGCGTTGAACCAATACTTTGAACGCAGCATCATCTCCGGCCCGAATGTCCTGGATGAGTTGTTCGTCGGTCTCGTGGTGAGCTTCCATGTCGTTTTACTTTTTAGACAACTTATACATTGGATTTATTCCCGAAAGGGACATGCCGCGCTAAAAATAATTGCAGTCAATGTAGTTTCAAAAAATGAAAATGTCAATGAAAAGTTCAGGGCGCATGAACGCCGCAAGACTGGTCTGCTGAATCGGAGTGCGGAAGCGGCATTTCATGAATGCGTGTGAAAAAAAATACCCGAGCGCCCCGGTGATGTTCGAATCAGATTCGCATGTTCACGATGACATCCCGGTCATCGCCGGCGTACGCAAAGGCCATTTTCAGCGTGTTGTGAGCGAAGCCATACTGGCCATTTCGGTCAATGAGAATGATGCCGCCCAGTCCGTTGACGCGCTCGGATAAAATCCGGATGGCCTTGTCTGCTGCATCATGAGATGTGTGACGTGGCAGAAAATCGCAGGCGGTTTTGCTCAATACGACTTTCATAATTGACTCGCCCCAGCCTGTGGCTGATGCAGCGCCGGTCAGATTGTCCGCATAGGTGCCGGCGCCGACAATGGGCGAATCGCCCACACGCCCGGGGAGCTTTCGCGGCGTGCCGCCGGTGGATGTGGCAGCAGCCAGATTCCCGTACCGATCCAGCGCCACAGCGCCCACTGTCCCTGTGGGATGCGGTTCAAATGGGAGCCGCGGTGTAAAATTCGGGTCGTTTTTTATCTGTTCAAAAAAGGCGAACTCGCGGTCGGTGAGCAATGCAATAGGATCTAATTGAGAGAAGCCGACTTGTTGTGCAAATCGCTGGGCGCCGTTGCCAGCCAAAAAACAGTGCTCGGTTTTTTCCATGATGAGCCGGGCCACACTGATGGGGTGAAGGATATTCTGGATGGCAGCGACCGCGCCAAAATTTAATGTGGCGCCGTCCATTATCATGGCATCCAATTCAATCTCACCGCCGGCATTGAGGAATGCGCCGCGGCCGGCGTCGAATGTGGAATCTTCTTCCAGTACTTTCACGGCAGATTCCACCGCATCGAGCGCGCTGATTCCCTTCATCAATTCCGGGTAGATGGCGCGGATCGCCTCGCGAACGCCATGCATGTGGGCAGCGTCGTATTCGTCAGGAATGCTCCAGGCGCCGCCGTGAACAATGAGTCGTGGTTTCATAGCGCTAATATTAGCAAAAATATTTCTATTAGGCAAGCGAATTTTTGGCCGGGCGCCAATTCGGCGCGCAGTCGATAGTTCCCGTAATGCTGCATCAATGGAAGATGAACGGATGGCCTTGCGATTGTCGTGCGGATCGCTCCAAACGAGTGACAGCCAATCGCGATGATGCCAGCCGGGAAACCTGATTCACAGAATGTAGCTCTGACGCCGGATTCTTTGCAAATGACGGCTCGAACGAATTTGAAACGAACAGTCTTTCTTCATCACTCAGACGCTTCCTGTTCGGCAATTCTTGCGCTGTCGGGAATGAACCCGTGCCGGTAATCCGCCGGCAGGGAATGAAGTCGAAACAAGGCCAGTAAACCTGTCAGAACCACGAAGGCTCCAGTCCAGGCATAGGCGCTCGTCAATCCGTACGAATCCGAAAGAATGCCAAACAGAGGCAGCAAAGCGATTTGCGTGACCTGTCGGAGAAAGGATTTCAGCGAAAGCACTGTGGCGCGGTGATGGCTGAACGTGACTCGATTGACCATATCGTCCGTAGCAATGGGTTCCAGGGAGCGCACAATTTGAAACGTCGCCGGGATGAGCAATGCTCCGAGAATTCCAAACGATAGACCTCCCATCAGGAAGAAAGTGCCGCTCACCAGCACCAGAAGGAAGAGCAGCGTCGTCAGGTCGCCCAGCCTTTTGATGATCCGATAGGCGTAGTGAGAAGACAGCGCCGCGACCAGGTTGTAGCCGGCAAAGGCAAAGCCGAAATAGCTGATCGGGACGTGCCAGTGTTCCCAAAAAGGATTCATGGTGTGGAAACTCAGCTTCATGCCGAGGCCGATGGCCATGGAAAACCCAATAGTGAAGCGCACCATGCGATGCTTCCAGATATAGCGCGATGCTTTCCAGGTATGCCAGAGCACTGTTTTCCCGGGGCGTTTGCCTTCAATTGAGATTGGCGGCTCGAAGAGCATAAAGAAATTGATCAGGCTGACCGCCGTGATGACTGTGGAGAGCGCTATCGTCAGTCGGAAGCCGAACCGGGCGGCGATCAACCCGCCTGCAATATTCATGGGAATTGCGGTGAGGTAACTGATTGTTTGGGCCCGGCCCAGCACTTTTTGATATTCAGTTTCCTGATTCAGTGCTTTCAGCGAATCGAACAGCAGCGCCGAGTCCGCACCGGACTGAAAGGCGGTGGCGAGACCGAAAAGAATCTGGCTGATAATCACCAGCGCGAAATTGGTCGCCAGAGTGAAGACGACCATTGCGCAGACAAAGAACGTCATACCGGCGATCAATGTCATTTTTCTTCCCATTCGATCGGCGAACACGCCGGTGGGCACTTCGAACAGGACAATGGTCGCTGCAAAAATTGATTCGCCAACCATGACCTGAGTGAGCGATAGCCCGACGGCCTGCATTTGAAAAATGACGATGATGGGCGCCCACATCGTGGAAAGCCCGACCAGAAAGTGCTGATAATAGAAGAGACGAATATTGCGGGATAATCTATGAGAAGTGTCCATTATGTCATGGCCAGTTTAATGAACGAGGCGGTTTCATTTTCAGTTAATTGCCTGCCTGGGACGTGAGTGACAGATTCATCTGAATCGCCGAAGCAAGTTTTTCAGGTTCATCCGTACCGATCCGAAATCGTCGGCCATCCTTAAAGATCAGTTCGACGGCCTGAAGGCCCGAGACGTTCCACATCCAGTACTGCCCTGGCAGCCAGCGGATGCCCCATCCTGCATACCACGGATTTTGAACCGTCTTCGCTTCGGCGATCTCTGAAATTGGAATTCTCCGTTGAATCAGCCCGATCCCGAAGCTGCATAAAATTGTGTTATGGCTTATCTTCACTTTCAGATCATAAAAAAGAGCCATTGCCACGAGAAATGCAATCACCACGGTCAGTGTCGGATGCTGAAGCGCGTTGTAAGCCGGTAGAATCGCCACCGCAATCATGCAAAGAATTGTGATTGGGACAATGATAACAAAGGCTGTTTGTCTGTGCTCATATTCCATAAATCCTCCCTTTCGTTGATATTGACTGAATTTTTTGGGAATACGAATAGCTACTCATTTCACCCCATGTGCTGAAGTTGCTGATAAATTTTTTCCATCCCTTCTGCGGCGCCGCAGGGAATGGAAATAGAGTCACGCGGCGCGTCATAATCCCGGGGATTGATGCGGATGAGGCGCGCGTTGAAGTTTGCGACGATAGTTTCAGAACGCCTTCGGACGGTCGGGACGCTTTCACCGGCGCCGATTTCGATGACAACGATTCGCGCATTGCTTTTCGCCACCTGGCGCAGCCATGCTCGAAATGAATCAGCCTGGATTTCAGCGCGGTACGCGAGCCAGGTCCAATCGCCGAACATCAGCACATTGGGCCGCGCCAGGCCGGCGCAGGTTCGGCAGGAAGGCAGCGGAGGAATCGCCCTGAAGCTGTTCTCGTCCACAGTCACATTGATGCCATCGGCCCTCCAGATAGTGTCGTTGCAGTTGGAGACGCATTGAAGATGATAGATGGAGCCGTGGCATTCTTCAATCCGATCGTCTGCGAATCCGGCTTTTTGAAATTGGCCATCCACATTCGAGGTGAAGATGAAATAGCCGGCCGGCTTTTTTTCGGCTATTTCCTTGAGCTGGTAAAAAGCGGCGTTCGGTTCAGTCGAGCGATAGAGATTTAGCCGATGGCCATAAAAACCCCATGCTAACGTGGGATCCTGGTCGAACCAGCGCGGATTGGCCATTTCATGAAACGAAATCCCCAGTCTGGCCATGGGCGGATAAGCTTTCCAGAAGCCGGTGTTCCCGCGAAAATCGGGCAGTCCGGAATCCACGCCAATGCCTGCGCCGGCGGTTATGAGCAGCGCATCTGCTTTTTGTAGTTCGATTGCTGCATTGTCAATTTGGGTGTCCATGTCCATGAATCGCCTCGCTTTGGTATTCTGTCATTGGTGTAAGAAATTGAATCAGGAATTCGTGGGAGGGACATCCGAATGGGGCGGTTTATCATTGCTTCCAGAGATGAATTTCGAAATCACCAGATAGCCGCCTAAGAGAATCACAGCAACCGGAAACCACAAGGCTTCGAATTGATCGGTCCATGTGAGGAACATGACCGTGACCGTGATGATAGTGAATACAAGAGCCGGACGAATCGTCCAATCAAGTTGATTGGCTTCGTCTTTGATCAAATACAGAAACCAGAAAATCAGGCTGAGGCCTGCGAGAAAGACGACCCATAACATATCGTCCTCGAATAGCCGGGAATCCTCGAGTATAGTGAGCGTTCCAAAGATGATGAATAATCCGCCGGGTATGATGCTCCACCAGTGGCGATTGTTGCGGATGTAGAATGCGATAAAGAGCGCCGCGCCTGCCCAGAAGAATAGAGCGGATTGAACGCCATCCGGGACGAAATTCAGGGAGTCGAGAATCATCAGCAGACCGATGATTATCAGAATGATCCCGAAAATCAGCCGGCCGCGTCGCACGGTGTTCAAGCTGAAAATATTCAGCGACACAACGCCTAGCAGCAGGAATGCCAGTCCCCAGTAGAATTGGGAATCGAACGAAATGACCTGCAGATTTGTGAGCAGCACAAATAGCCCGATAACGATGATAGAAATGCCAATAGTGAATTGTCTGGTTTTAAAAATCATACTACCTCCGAAGAGCGTTTCCGACTGGACACCACCTGTCGTTGCTTTGAATCTGGGAAATCTAAAAATTTATTAATTTTCGGATAGTTATAGAACGATCTAAACAGTCTGTCAGTTTCACAGATGCTGAAATTTAGCAAAATAATGGGGAGCTTCGCCCGTGCGGCGTTGAGAAATATTCTAAAAAAACCTTGCTATTTGACTTTGGTTTATTTATTTTTACAGTGATTTACACCTCGGATAGATTGAAAAATTGTTATCAACTCGATGCTGTCGCATGACGACAGAGTCGCGCCTGTATGCACTGCCAGCGCGATCCGCCACAGCAACCGAGATGTGCTTTATTGTTAAAATTATGGCTTTTCCGCGATGTGAAGATTGTGACAGTGACTTTTTTTACAGCGACAGAACGTCCAATTTCCAGCGGTGAACATTAACCATCAGGTTTCATGAAGACACTCCATCGTATTTTATTGATCATCCTGTTTATCGGGTGCGCGAAACAGATGCCGCCATCCGGCGGACCGACCGATACAGCGCCGCCCGAAATTATCAGCATCTCTCCGGCTGCCGGGACGACGAATGTCCGGTTGAATACGTCGGTTCAGATTGTGTTCAGCGAGGCCGTCACGAAGAAGTCGGTCGAGGATGCGATATTTATTTCGCCCTGGCCATCGGAAGAAATGACATTCAAATGGCGCGGCGAGAAGTTGAACCTGACATTCGGCGATAGCCTCAAAGCCCAAAAAACCTATGTGCTGACAGTGGGCGCTCAAACCAGCGATTTGCGAAATAATAAAATGCGCGAATCGTTTTCCATCGCTTTTTCGACCGGGGACATCATAGACACCGGCCAGATCAGCGGAAAAGTGCATGGCAGTTCCGGCGTGGAAGGCATGCTGGTGTGCGCGTACCAGATTTTGGCCGGCACTGACCCCAATCCCGCGGAGATTTTAGCTGACTATTACACGCAATGCAGCAAAACAGGGGATTACACCTTGATGTATGTGGCGCCGGGCAGCTATCGGATTTTTGCATTTGGCGATAAAGACAAGAATCGAAAATACACGCGAGGTGTGGAAAATATCGGCATTCCCAACGGCGATGTCCAATTGACACTGGATAATCGGCTTGTGAGGGGTGTGAATTTCAAGGTGACTGCTGAAGATACGATCGGGCCGAAAGTGAAATCGGCCCTGGCGCTGGATAATTCGACCGTCGCGCTTCGGTTCAGCGAAGCTATAGCGTCGTTCCAGGTCGAAAACCCGGCGCGCTATTTCACCATTGCGTCCGAACAAGACCCGAACGATATTTTGCCGATCAAGTCGTGCTATCAAAATTCAACAGAACCTTCCCATGTGATTTTGACGACGGCGCTCCAATCGGCGATACCCTACGAGCTTTCGGCTCAGCAGATTCTCGACCTCGCCGGCAATGGCCTGGATACTGCTTATTGCTCTATCTTCTTTGATGGCAAGACAATTTCCGATACGCTGCAACCGCGATTGAATTTTAAGAGCATCGATGACAGCAGCAAGGGTGTGGAACTCAACACGGAGATACGATTCGCGTTTTCCGAAGCGATGCAGCGGGAGAGTATCGAGTCGCATTTCCACGTGGAGGATCAGTCGCGCGAGAAAATTTCGGGCGCTTTCGAATGGAAAAATCCGGCCGAGTTCATCTTTCACCCGGCCGCGGCGCTGAAAAGTTTCACCGGTTATTTGATCTCCGCTCCGGTCGACTCGGTGCGCGATCTCGCCGGGAACAGCCTGTCCGATAGTCTGTTCAGCGTGTATTTCAGAACCCTGAATGCGGATACACTCACGGCCATTCGCGGGAAAATAACCGATGAGGATGAAGGCGCGACTGGAAAATTTCACGTGACCGCTCAGAGCGAAAAATTTTCCTATACGATCATGGTCGATTCTGCCGGGGCCTATCGTTTCGAAAACATCCTGCCTGGCGTCTACACCATCCAGGCTTTTCGCGACGCTGACAGCAACGGCGTCTACAGCTTCGGGAAAATCGTCCCGTTTCAACCAGCCGAACGATTTGTCTTTTATGCCGATTCGGTAAAAGTGCGCTCGCAATGGCCGACCGAGGGCGAAGATATTATGTTTAAAAAGTGAATGGCAGGAGAGACCTGACTGACTTGCGAGGCAATAGATATTCCGAACATTCATACTTAGGATTGATAATAACGCGACGCGAAGTCGGTGCAGTCAGCGAAACTGGAGCGCCTCTGATGGTCGTCACCAGGACGGACGCTGGCCGCCATTGTCACGATGATGGAACATTAACTGAAGAAGTGGAGAGACTATGAATCTGTTTCGGTATCAAAACAATGAGTTTTATTGTGATGAAGTGAAAATGGCTGACCTGGCTGCAGAGCACGGCACGCCATTGTATGTGTACAGCAAAAAAATGATCGTCGGGAACTATCAAACCATCGATAAAGCCTTTGCACCGGTGAACCACGTGGTCTGCTATGCGGCCAAGGCAAATTCTAATTTCCAGATTCTGAAGCTCATGGCCTCGCTGGGCAGCGGCGGCGATGTGGTGTCCGGAGGGGAATTATTTCTATTTCTGAAAGCCGGCATTCCGGCCAATAAAATTGTCTACGCCGGCGTTGGCAAGACCGACGAAGAGATCAAATATGGCATACAGAGCGGCATCCTTGCTTTCAATGTGGAGTCGATTCCTGAACTGGAAATCATCGACGCCATCGCGCAGCGCATGGGCAGGAAGGCGCCGGTCGCCATCCGCGTGAATCCGGACATCGATATTCACGGCCATCCCTATATTTCCACCGGCAAATCCATCAATAAATTCGGCATTGACATCAATCAGGCGTTGGAAGTTTTCAAACAGGCGCATGGCATGGCCGGCATCGAGATTGTCGGAGTTCATTGTCACATCGGCTCCCAGATTTTGAATCTGGAATATTATGTGGCCACCGCGAAGAAGCTCTTCAATTTTGTCAACCAGCTCAGGGACGAAGGGATTCGCATCCAGCATGTCGACATTGGCGGCGGACTGGGCGTCCATTATCCTGACCTGATCCCGGAGTACGCCGAGCCAGCGGAGGAAGCAGTCCCTCACCCGGACGATCTAGCCCGGAAAGTGATCGAAGTGCTGAGCCCATTGAATTGCGAAATTCTGTTTGAACCGGGCCGCTCCATTATCGCCGAGACCGGCGCGCTGATGACCCGCGTGCTGTATGTGAAGGAATCGCGGGATAAAAAATTCATCGTCGTCGATGCCGGGATGAACGATTTGATCCGTCCCAGCCTGTACGGCGCCTATCATCAAATCGTGCCGCTGCGCCACGACACCAGCGCCAGAGAGATGGCCGATGTGGTTGGGCCGATATGCGAGACTGGCGATTTTCTTGCAAAAGAGAGAATGCTGCCCCGGATGAAACGCGGCGATTTACTATCCGTCATGTCCGCTGGGGCGTATGGCTATTCTCTGTCCAGCAACTACAATACCCGGCCGCGCCCGGCAGAGGTATGGGTGGATGGCGCCAGCGCCGAAGTCATTCGGGAACGCGAGCGGGTGGAGGATCTGCTGTAGAAATGTCGATTCGATAATTCGAACTCAATTCACCGGGATGGAGCGGCTGAAGCATCCTGGCCATCGAATCAGCAAAGTGTTCCGGGGGATGAAATTGAACCGGTACAGAATTTCCAATGGTCTGGCTGGATGGATTCCGGCAAGACAATGTGTGTTCCAAAGTTACTTCTCGCCTCTCGCTTCTCACTTTATTGAGGCAAGACAATGTGTATTCCCAAGACCGAAAGATCAACGATGCAATTTACAAAGATATCAGCCACCGGCAATGACTTCATTCTCATCGACAATCGCGACGGCCGGCTGCGAGGCGACGAGCATGCGTTTTTTCACCGCATCTGCCAGCGCCGACGCTCGGTTGGAGCGGATGGTATTTTGCTCATTCAGCGCAGCGCTGTCAGCGATTTCTCCCTTGTCTATTACAACTCCGACGGTTACATCGGAGAGATGTGCGGCAATGGCGCGCGCGCAGCAGCGTATTATGCATTCAAACACAACATCGCTCCGGCCGCGGTGCGCTTTGATGTGCTGGGCGTGGAATACCGCGCTGAAGTCCGCGACGATTGGGTGAGCCTCACCATGCCGGCGCCGGTGGAGGTTCGGGAAAACCCTGGCGTCGTGGAAGAGCCGGACTTCGCCGAGGGTGGGTACGTGAATGTGGGCGTGCCCCATTATGTGCTATTTGTGCCGGACGTGGACCGGGTGGATGTGGAGCGAATTGGCCGGAAATATCGTCATCACGCGGCGTTCCAGCCGTGGGGCACGAATACAAATTTTGCTCAAATTCTGGACGACCGAACCATGAAGCTGCGAACCTACGAACGCGGTGTGGAGGAGGAGACGCTTGCGTGCGGGACAGGCACGGTTTCGTCGGCGATTCTGGCCGTGAAACAGCGCGGAATGCGCCGGCCTATCACCGTGCACGCACCCGGCGGCGTGTTGCAGGTTGATTTTGATGAATCGATTTCGGAAATAAAGCTCGTCGGACAGGTGGCGTTCATTTATTACGGCGAGTTGTTGGAGAAATAGATTCACATGCGCCATGAACCTGAGTTCAATTGCGAGGAATCACTAATTTAATGGGAGCGATCCATGGGCAAAACTCTTTTACGGCGTTTGATTTTTGGGGTTGGACTGGGACTGACAACGGCCATCGCAATCATTCTAATCACCGAAGTTTTCTTCCCTGATATATTCGATAATTTTGAATCTAAAAGCCTGGATCTGCGCTACTCGACCAAGATCCGCAAGCTGGAAGCCGAGCGCGCCGGCCAGACTATCGATGATATTGTCGTCGTTGACATTGACAATCGCAGCTTGAATAAACTGGGCCGGTTTCATCAGTGGCCGCGCGATTATTACGCGCAGATCAGCACGAGCATGGCCGAGGCTGGCACGCTGGTGCTGGGATTCGATATGCTGTTCATGGAACAGGATATCGACCGTGTGGCCGATACCATGCTGGTCCGCGCGACCCAAAAAGCCAACAACGTGGTGCACGCTCTGTCATTCTCCAAAGCGGAGCCGGAGGCATTCCTCTATAAAATGGATGCGGCGCCGGCCGGACTGGATACGCTTCGGTTTTCGTATGAATTTCCACAGCATATTGTGGCGCAATTTCCCCAGGTCGATCGCTTCGATGGCAAATTGATTCCACTGTACAACGCCTCACAAAAATTGGGATTTGCCAACTTCCAGCCGGACGATGACAGTGTCATCCGAAAAATGCCTCTCTTCATGAATTTCGCCGGCCGGCTCTATCCGTCGCTGGCCATGGCCATGGTGATTTATCTGTACGACATTCAGCCCGACCAGATCGAAATTCGGCCCGGCGAGTTCATCCGGCTCAAAATTAAATCAGGAGATGGTAGCGAAATTCGGGATATCCCCATCGATGATAACGGGTACTTGTTGATCAATTACAAAGGCTCGTACCAGACGTTTCGCTACGTATCCTTTTACGATGTGTACACCAACCGCGTCCCGCCGGAATTTTTTGACGGCAAAGTGGTGATCGTCGGTGCGTCGGCTGCCGGGCTGTACGACCTGCGTCCGGTGCCGTTTCAGAGCGCATTCCCCGGCGTGGAAATTCATGCCAATATTCTCTGCAACATCCTCACGCAGGATTATATTTATGAAAATTCCAAGCACATCAGTCATATCACGCTCATTTTATTGTGCATCGCCATCGGCGCCATTGCGCCATTTTTCAAAATGCGCATCAATATTCCCATCATCCTGCTCATCGCCGCTGGTTTCATCTACATGACGTTCATCGCCTTTGAAAATAGAAATCTCTGGGTGGAAAATGTCCGCCCCATCATCGGCATCATTTTCTGCTACATCGCGGTGATCAGCTACCGCTATATCGATGAACTGAAAGACAAGCGTAAAATCAAAGGTATGTTCCAGAATTATATTTCAGCGACAGTGGTGAATGAATTGCTCAAAGATCCCAACATGCTCAAGTTGGGAGGCGAGCGAAAAGTCGCCACAGCGTTCTTCTCGGATATCAAAAACTTTACCACTGTCTCGGAAAACCTGGAGCCGGAGAATCTGGTGGCTGTGCTCAATGAATATCTGTCCGTGATGACGGAGATTGTGCTGACGTACGAGGGCTATCTGGACAAATATGAAGGCGATGCCATCGTGGCGATTTTCGGCATTCCGGTGCCACAGGAGGATCACGCCCTGCGCGCCTGTTACGCGGCGCTGGACATGCAGAAGGAATTGGTCGAGCTGCGAAAACGGTGGGCCAAAGAGGGCAAACCGATGTTCGAAAAACGAATCGGCATCAATTCCGGGCCGATGATTGCCGGCAATATCGGCAGTAAAAATCGGTTCGATTACACAGCCATTGGCGATAGCGTCAATCTGGCGTCGCGGCTGGAGGGCGCCAATAAAATGTACGGCACATCCATCATGATCAGCGAGGACACGTTCCAGCTCATCCACGAAAAAATATGGTGTCGAGAACTGGATTTCATTCGCGTCAAAGGCAAGAAGCGGCCGGTGCGTATTTATGAAGTCATCGATAGAAAATCGGATAACATCAATCCCGTGCTCTCCAGCAGCCTGGAGTATTTTGTCAAAGGTCTGGAAATGTACCGCGACCGCGACTGGATTCGCGCCTATAATTTATTTCAAAAGGCGCTGTCGCTCAATCCGGCCGATGGTCCGTCTCAGGAATTTGTGCGGCGCTGCAAGATCTTCATCGAACATCCGCGCTCGGAAGATTGGGACGGGGTTTTTGAATTACGGAGCAAGTGAGATTCGCCATGAATCCGCATTACATCATCGACGGGTATAATATGATTCACCTGGTCCCGCGGCTTCGGGATGCGCTGGGCAAAAGCCTGGAACACGCCAGAAACATCCTGCTGAGCCTGCTTCAGACCTATCGCTCCGGCCATGCGATTCAATGTACGGTTGTCTTCGACGGCGACCAAATCAGACCGTCCGCGACGACCGGGCCAACGCCGCAATGGCCCCGCGTGATTTATTCCAAGCCGCCGGAGAAAGCGGACCCTGTGATCAAAAAACTGATCCGGGACGCAGGCGACAAGCGATCGCTGCATCTGGTGTCTGCGGATAATGACCTCATTTTTTATGCCCGGCAGAATGGCGCACAGACCATGTCCCCGGAGGAGTTCTATTCCCGGATCTTCAAACCGCCGCTCCAGGATTCTCTGAATCAAAAGTACACTGATGAAGTGACACCGAAGCAATTGGACGAATGGCTGAGACTATTCGGAGAGGACAAATCGTGACCGGGACGTTGAACACAGAAGAGCGTCTGCTTCAAAAACGAAAATTTTATCTCCGGTTCCTGGTTTTCTCCACCGTCATCATGCTGGTGCTATTCAACCTGGGAAGCTGGTTTTTCCTGTATCGCATGCAGCATTTCCTGGAGAAAGAGTTGGAGAAGCGGCTCATTTCCATTGCCGGGCTGATGGTGCGCAATATCAACACCAGCGATGTGGAAGCGATCATCGCCAGCGAGGACGAGCGATGGCGGCGCGGGCTCATTCAGCCGGAACTGACCCGGCTGCTCGACCAGCAGGAGCTGGAGGCAGCCTATATCATCGACCGGACCAATCAGGTGGTTCTGGACGATGGCCGCCACAGTTTTTTTGGCAACCAGCGGACCTATTTGAGTCAGGACATCGCCGTGATCGATTCCGCCTGGCTGGGCAATATCTCTGTTTCTCCCATCCATCTGGTCGAAGGCAATCGGTTCAAAAATGTCTATGCGCCGCTCACCAATGAATTTCTCGAAGTGCCGGCGATTCTGGTGCTGGAGGCAAACGCCGATTTTTTCCAGTTGCTCGCGATGTTCAAGCGCGGGCTGATCTTCGGCAGCCTGCTGAGTCTCGGGCTCATCGTGATCTTTGCATTTTTCATCTCGTGGCTGATAACCCTGCTCATTCGCACGCACCAGTCGTTGCAGCAGAAAGAGCGGCTGGCGGTGATGGGACAGATGGCGGCTTCCGTGGCGCACGAAATCCGCAATCCACTGGGCATCATCAAAGGCACGGCCGATGTGCTCAAGGAGAAGTATTCCCGGGAGAATACTTCGGACGAATTGTTCGATTACATTTCCGCTGAAGTGAGGCGGCTCAACACGCTGGTCAATCATTTTCTGTCGTTCGCCCGGGAGCCGAAGCTGGATCTGAAGAGCGCAAATTTGATCGACGTGGTGGAAAAGGCAGTGGCGGCGATGGAGCGGGATGATTCTGAAAAGCAGGTGGATATTTCTGTCCAGGCGCCGGACAAGCTCGATTCATTCGCTTTCGACGCCAACGCCATCCAGCAGGTGCTCATCAATCTGCTTATCAATGCGTACCAGGCTGTTGAAAATCTGGGCGTCATTAAAATTCAGGTCAATCGGGTGAAAGTGAAAAATGGCGTCTACGCCCGGGTAGCCGTTGTCGATAATGGGCCGGGCATCGACGGGGATGCGACGAAAGTGTTCGAGCCATTTTACACGACGAAATCATCGGGCAGCGGCCTCGGTCTGGCCATCAGCAAACAGATTGTTGAAAAGCATGGCGGCCGCATTGAAGTGGAAACCAATCAGGACCAGTGGACATCCTTCCGGTTTTATTTACCCATGCGATAAGGAAAAGGACATGAGCGGGAAAATCTTAATCATCGACAATGAAAAGCGAATGTGTCACGTGCTGAAAGCGGCGCTGGAATTGGACAATCATAGCGTGGAATTGGCCTACGACGGGGATTCCGGCGTGGCGAAATTTCTCAAAGGGGATTTTGACATTGTCATTACCGATTTGAAAATGCCAGGGAAAGACGGCATCCAGGTGCTGGAAGAGGTGAAAAAATCGTCGCCGGAGACGGAGGTGGTGTTGATGACCGCGTTCGCCACGGCACCGACCGCTGTGGAAGCCATGCGCAAGGGAGCTTATGATTATCTCATCAAGCCGTTCGAAATGGTGGAGATCAAATTGAAAGTGAAGCAGATCCTCCGGGGGAAAGAATTGGCTCACGAAAATGTGGCGCTCAAAGACCAACTGAAGGACAAGTACTCCATCAAAAATATCATCGGCCAGAGCGAAGCCATGAGCCGGGTGTATCAGATGGTGGAAAAGGTTGCGCCGCGGGACGCTACGGTGTTGATCCGCGGCGAGAGTGGCACCGGGAAGGAATTGATCGCGCAGGCCATTCACAATTTGAGTCCGCGGGCGTCCAGGCCCATAATCGCTGTGAACTGCGCTGCGCTGCCGGAGACGCTGCTGGAGAGCGAATTGTTCGGTCACGAGAAAGGCGCGTTCACCGGCGCGGAGAGACAGAAGCTGGGTCGCTTCGAACTGGCCTCGGGCGGCAGTCTGTTTCTGGACGAAATTGGCGATATTGCGCCGGCGACGCAGGTGAAATTGTTGCGCGTGCTGCAATCGAGGGAGTTGACGCGATTGGGCGGAGAAGCGCCAGTCCAGGTCGATGTTCGAACCATTGCCGCCACCAACCGCAATCTGGAAGAGCTGATCCGGAACGAGACGTTCCGCGAGGACCTGTACTACCGACTCAATGTGTTTCCTATCTATCTTCCCCCGCTGCGCGAACGCAAAGAGGACATTCCGGAACTGGTCGATCATTTTCTCAAAAAGAACGACATGCCGGCAGACAAAATCGATGCGTCCACGCTGCGCGCCCTCATGAATTATCACTGGCCCGGCAATATCCGCGAATTGGAAAATATCATCGAGCGCATGATTATTCTGGCCGGGGATGAGCCCATCACCCCGGATCTGCTGCCCATTCAAATTCAGGGTGTACCGGACAGCGCTCTCCTGATTCCGCTGGATATTCCTGAACAGGGTATCTCCATCGATGATGTGGAGAAGACATTGATTCAGAATGCCATTAAAAAAGCAGCCGGCAATAAAACCCGCGCTGCTCAATTGTTGGGCATTACCCGCCGGAAATTGTATTCCATGATGGAGCGGTTGAATCGGGGGGAATAACGGGATACCGCGCCTTTGTAACCCGGGGCGCCGGTCAACGGACGTCCTTCTTCCCGCTCACTAGATCGTAAAACACAGGAATCACCATCAGCACAAAGAACGCCGAGCTGATCAGACCGCCGATCGTGGCGATGGACAGCGAGTACCAGATGCTCTTTTCTTCCTGCGAGAAAAGAACCAGCGGCAACAGACCGAAAATAGTGGTAGCTGTGGTCATCAAAATGGGTCGGACTCGTTCGGACGCCCCGGTGATGATGGCCTCGGATTTCTGCATCCCCTTCCGGCGCAGGAAATTGATGTGATCCACGAGAATGATGCCATTGTTCACAACAATCCCGGACAGAAAGATCACACCGATGTAGGCTGATTGGTCGAAATTGGTATCTGTCAGGTAGAAGATCAGGAAAATTCCGATCAGCGCGAGCGGTATTGTGGTGAGAATGATGGTCGGCTGCCGGAACGACTCAAACAGCGCGCCCGTCACGATGAAGACAAGCAATACAGACAAACTCAGAACGAGATATATCTGCTTCTTCTCCTTGTCCTGCAAGTAATCCCAGCGTTCCCGCGACAATTCATACCCGGCCGGCAGATGGGTTGTCTTAATAATCGTCTCCACCAGTTGATCGCCCAGTTTATACGGGCCGCGATATTCGAATGTCACCCAGCGCCGATATTGCTGGTCTTCGCGCACGATGCTGGACATGACTTTTCTCTCGTCAATGGACGCCAGGCGCTCCAGCCGCACCGATTCCCCGGCGGGCGAAACCAGCAGCAGATTTTTGAAATCCTCCAGTGTGAAATTATGATAGCCTTCCATTTTGATCCGATAGGACACCTCGCGGCCATCGATTTTCAATTTACTCAAATCCAGGCTTTCGCGTAGATAGGCCTGCACCTGTTGCAACACATCGAAATTGGAGAGTTTGTATTTGGCAATTTCATCGCGGTCCAATGTCAGGGTGATTTCGGAACGATTATCGCGCCAGCCCCAGCCGGAACTACTCACATCGACATCGCGGACGCGGCTGTATCGCTGTAGTTTTTGTCCAACATGTTCGGCAATGTTTTTGACTTCGTTGTAATTATAGCCCAGCACTTTCAATCTGAAACTGGCGCTGCTGCCGCCGCCACCGCTGTAGAAACCCGGTCCAAATCCATAAACGCTGATGGAGATACCAGCCAGTTGCACTGCGGCCGCCGTCATCTTTTCTTTCACGATGAGCGGCGCTGTTGTGAAATGCAGCGAATCCGGAAATGTGACTCGGATGGAGGCCTGCTCTTTATTGTAAATATTGGTGACAAATTTTTGGACGCCCTTCTGTCCGATTAGCTTCTCCTCAAAAAAACGAGCGACTTTATCCGTGTTTTCAATGTCCGCGCCGGCTGGCATCCCGATGGAAATGGCGACATAGGTGTCCGAGCCCCAGCCGCTCCAGATTTGTCCTTTGGTGACATATTTATCAAAGATATAAAAGCTGCCCGACAGAATGAGCGCCGTGAGCAGCACTGTGACGAAGCGATGGCCAAGCGTCCATTTGAGCAACTGCTGGTAGATCGCTCTGCCCTTGGTATCCAGATAGCGCTGCCGCGGCGGTTGATTTTGCAGCGAGAATTCGCGGCGGAGTATCTGGTTGGCTAATGAGGGCATAAATGTGAATGCAATGAGCAATGAAGAGAGCAGTGAAAAACCAACGGAACTGACAAAAGGAAAGTAATAAAGTCTCAATGTGCCGGTAAGGTAAAGGAAGGGCAGAAACGCGACAACCGTGGTGAGCGTTGTGGTCACAATGGCCAGGCTCACCGCAGACGTGCCCTGAATACAGGCGTCCTTCAGTGGCAGATTGTTGCGCCAGTGACGGTAAATGCTGTCCAGCACGACAATGGCATTATCCACCAGCATGCCGAATCCCAGCGAGAGGCCGGCCAGTGTCAGCAGATTCAGCCCGATATCAGCGGCGTAGAAAAAATTGATGGTGAGCAGCACGGAGAAAAATATGGTCGAGAGAATGATGAACGGCAGCCGGAATCTGCGCATGAAAAATAACAGCACCAGAAAAATGACAACGATGGAGAACAGAGCGCGATAGGTCAGGTCTTTCAGTTCTTTCCGAATCCGTTCGCTCTGGTCGAACTCCTTTATCAGGCTCATTGTTGCCGGAAACTTTTTCTGCAGTTCTTCGATTTTCGCGAACACCTGATCAGCCACTTTTATCGTGTTCGTTCCTGGTTCCCGGACAATTTCGATGCGAATGGCCGGATTGCCATTGATGCGGCTGATCTGCCGCACGTCCTGCACGCTGTGGTTGATCCTGGCAATGTCGTACAGGCGGACGAGCTGATTTCGATCATTTTTCATTTGGATCGAGGAAATTTCGGCAACCGATCGGATGGGATTTCTGACCACGATGTCGTATTTATAGTCGCCCCGGTAAATTCGCCCTGCGGTGGATTCAACCGACATTTCGCGAATGGCCGACGTGATCTCGCTATAGCGCAAACCCAACAATTTCATTTTGGCCTCGTCCAGGACGATGTGGATTTCCTCATCCTGACCGCCGAAAATCAAGACGTCAGCGACGCCGTCCACGCCCAACAGCGCGCCGTGAATATGCTTGAGCGCATATTGTCGAACTTCCAGCGGCGTGAAATCGCCAAATAGCTGGTAGGACAAAAACGCTTCGGTCTGAAATTCCCTGGGAATGTACTTATCGATCTTCGGCGCGGTTGAGCCGTAGGGGAGCTGTTTTCGGATGACCGCCAATTTTTCGTTCAATTCCAGGGCGATGAAATCGACATTGGCCTCGCGCAGCAACTCGATGGTGATGCTGGAGCTTCCCTCGTTGGAAACGGAGCTCACTTTATGCACATCGGCCAGCGTCTGGGCGACCGCTTCAATGGGCGCCGTGATAAAGGCTTCCACCATCTCAGCGGAGCTGTTGGGCCAGCTCGTCGTCACGGATAGCTGGGGATAATCCACATCCGGCGTTAGCTCCAGTGGCAGTCGCGAGAGGGACATAAATCCAGTGACAATTACGGCAAGAAAAAACATGGAGACCGCTACCGGTCGTTCGATGGAAAGCTTTATCAGGTTCATATCGTCATGATTTGTGACGCGGACTGATGGGATTTGGTTACATGATCATGAAACGCTGAGCCGCCGAGTCGCATTCCCTTTGCTATTTGGGGTGAATGGTTTCCATGATTTTTTTCAGCAAAGCAAACATTGAAAATCCTGGTCTGGTTAATGTGGCGAACGGGCGCTATTTTCTTGAAAAAAACGCACTGCGTATTTTGGAGGACAGTTCAATAATAAAAAAAACGCAGGACAAAATCAAGTTTAAAATCAGTCCGGTTTCTGAACCGCGAATGTAACTGGTCAGCCACCATATCTTGTGAGATTCAATTTCTTTAAACCACGTTCAGCTTTTCTGAATCGAGAATTCAGCCTGCATTATTCATAGTATTTTTAAAGGAGGCTGGCTAACCTGAATGGTGCTCTTTTTAGAATAAACGTATACAAACTGAGTTTCAAAATAGCTTAGTATCCGCTCAATAAGTTATGGTAAGAAAACGTGTCATTGCGAAGTCCCGATTTATCGGGACGAAGCAATCTCCTGGGGTAAATCACGGGATTGCTTCGTCACAGAAAACGTTCCTCGCAATGGCATTTCCATCTTTTATTGAGTGGATACATAGCTTAGCCTTTAGCTAATTGAAAATCTGAATGTTGAATCAAATTCTGAGCAAGTTCATGAATAATTCAGGTTAGATGTATCTTTTTATTCGCGCCTTTGAGACTTGGTGGCTGAGCAGTTACAAAAATATTTTGTTCGGGATGACAATCCCGAACGATCGGTTGGCAGTCTTTGTGTACTACAAATGACTACTCAGTTACCGTGGAATCGGGCCGGAGATTTCTAATTTCAGAATTGAAAATCATGGCATTTCAAATAAAAGAAAAAAAGTTAACATATTAAAAATGACTTGCTTCTTTGAAGAATTACCGTATTTTTAGTTTGTCATTTTAAATATTTCGGTTGCAGCCTGAGCGAACATCCGGCTCGCGCAGCCATTGTAAAATCTCATTTGAATAACATCCAGGAGGTAAACGACATGAGACGATGTATCATTTTTTTTGTAGTGCTTTTATTTGTCCCGGCGGTGGTCTTGGGAATTACCAACGCCAAATTGAACGGTCAGAAATCAATTCAGGTGACTCAGTTCCCGGCAGAGTTCGTCTTCACCGGCGATCTGGCCCGGGCCGGTAATAGCCTGATTATTGAATATTTTCTTGATATCGATGGCGATGGACAAATCAACTTTCAGGAACCCACGTTTGGCTTCAATATTATCACTGACGGCATTGGCTGGATTCGCGATCCGAACGCGCCTGAGAACGATTTGCCCGGCGACGAGACCGGCGTCGATGGCAAAATAACCACGACTGTCACTTTCGACATGGAAGAGGTGCTGGTGCCGACCGGCATGACCGGCATCTTCCGGATGACGGATGAAGACGGCTCCACAGATCAGGTGCAGTTCACGATTCTGGCGGAATACCAGCCGCCATTCATCATGGGAAGGGTGACGGATCAGACCACTGGTAATCCGATTCAAAATGTGATTGTCACGGCTGAAAGTACAGGTGAGACACGCGGCGCCATTTCCGACGCCAACGGGGATTACAAAATTGCTGTCATTCCCGGCAACTGGAAGGTCGTCGCGTACGAAATTGTGCCCAATCATCAGCCTTCAGATACGGTGAACGTGACTGTGACCGGCGCTGAAAACCAAACAGTGGACATCAGTCTGGCGCTGTTCCCATGTTTCGTGGAAGGTCAGCTCGCCACCGAAGAGGGAACGCCGGTTCCCGGCGTGTTTATCTATGCCGGGTCCGATGAAATGACCGATTTCTTCTCCTATTCCATGAGCAATGCCCAGGGCCAGTACCGAATTGGCGTGATGCCCGGGACAGTGTATATCGTGGTGAGTTATCTGGCCAATGCCGGTTTCAATCAGGGTTTCCCCTGGCCGACCGATAGCTACGTTGAACCGGAGACTGACACACTGACGATCAGCGAAAATGAAACGCTGACATCGAATTTCGTGTTCAAAAAATACACGTCGTTCATCACCGGCAAATGCACGATCGATGGGGCCGGTCTTGCCGGGGTGACTGTAAATGGAATGGCCATGGATTTCACCACATTCGAGTTGAACTTTTACCAGACTCTCAGCGATGACAATGGTGATTATCGATTGGGAGTCAAGCCGGGTGTGCTGACCATGTTGCAGGCGACAAAGGATGGCTACACATTAACGACGCCGGCGTTTGGTTATCAGCAGGTGGCTGTCGGCGAGAATCAAACGGTGACCGGCAAGGATTTCGATTTCGATGTGGATGCCGGAGTCACGTCCGTTTCGGGCGCTGTGAGCTACGCCAGCGGTGCGCCGGCAGCGGATGTCTACGTCGTTGCCGTGAATGATAATGAATTGAATGCTCAGGGTTATTTGATCAGCTACACCGACGGAGCCGGCAATTATTCCTTTGAAAATATCCCGGAGGGATACTGGCAAATCGGTGTATATCAGGCGAATTACCATTCGACGCCTGCCATGCTGTATCTGGATATTTTCACCGGGATGCAGCAGACAGGACAGAATTTCATCCTCTCCGAGGGCAGCGCGGTGAGCGATATGGATCCTTCGACACTGCCCGAAACTATTGAGCTGATCCAGAATTATCCCAATCCATTCAATCCATCAACCCAGATTTCTTTTGCACTGCCACGGCCAATGGAGGTTCGATTGACGATTTTCAACGCCCGCGGCCAGTTCATTCGAACGCTGATTGACGGCCACATGGATGCCGGCCTTCATCAAATTTCCTGGGATGGCCGAAGCGACGCCGGGGCGCGGGTCACCAGCGGCGTTTATTTCTATCGGCTGAAAACGGCTGAAGCAGACCAGGTGAGAAAGATGATCCTGGCGCGGTAAACATTTCGATTCGTGAGTAATGCGGTGGCGCAGAATGCACGTTCTGCGCTGCCTTTCTTATATCAACCTAAAAGAAGCGATCAAGCGACAGGAATAACAGCATGTTCAGATGGAATTATCCTGTCACCAGATGGGTGAAACCCTGCAACTGTTTCTATTTATTGCTTTTGAAAGAGCTGATGGCTGAATGCTGTTTGCCAATCGCCGAGATTGCATTTAAAGCCTGCGTCGCCGCGGAAAATGGAGCGTCGGCAGAGTATGTCCGCGATTTGGCCCTCATTGGCAAGCCCGCAGTCATCGCTTCCGACCAGTTGGAAATGGCGGCCAAGGGAATCGAGAATAAATAGTTATGCAATTTTATGGACGGGCGCCGTGTGCGAGCGGTGCAAAATGATGCGAGAAAATTTCCAGCCCAGCGAACCAGCCAGCAGCCCCAACGCGGCATGGATGAAGATTAAAACAGCGAAGACAATCCAGGCATACTGAGACTCTATTCCCAGCAAGCGCGTGCCCCTCTCGATAACAAGCACATAAACCCGGAGCAAGCCCCAGCCAGCCAGCACGCCCTGCGCGAAGAACGGGTGAAACAGACTCCAGAGCAGTCCGGCAGAACCAGCGACTAAAAATTCTATTCGAGTCGGTGGTTGCTTTTTCAGGATCAATTCGACCAGAACCGATTCGATCAATATTCCAGTGACCGGAAACAGCGCCAGTCCACCCAAATAAACGAGCTTGAGAAACGCGGTTGTGGCGCCCATAATGACCACGCTCCCGCGTCTGGAGAGAGAGCAGCGGCCGGCGAAGATGATGAACAATCCCAAAAACGTCAGGATAGAACCTGAGAACGGGATTTTGAACAGCTTCAACGCGCTGCCCAATGATATTTCGAGCGCGGCCCACAGCGCTGCAAGAAGCGAAATAAGTGCAATGTCTCGTGTTGTGAATCGTGATTTCAATTTCATCCTTTTCAATAAAGCCGGGCAGCCCCGGAGCGCCCCTGCATTTTATTCGCAATCTCCACCGGAGATATCCCACTCACGCGACGTTCGCTCCGCTTCTAACCGGAGAAGAGCGGAGCGGTTCCGCGAACCCGTCCCGATCATACCAAAGTCCGACCATGGGGTGCAAATTTTTGGAGCCATAACATATCAAATTATTCTCACTTTTGCAACTCAATAATTTTTCCGGTGATCAATTGTCGTTCCCGTAATCGAGCGATTCGTCGAAATCGGAGAGCGGATGAATCGCTGTCCGGCGAGTTGGCGGTTCCGAAGGGATGCTCGATTCGGTTTCCGGCAGCAGTGGGAGAGAGACAATTCACGCCCGTATTTTCAGGATGCAGCGCCAGGTGTGACCGGCGATTCGATCGTCGTTGTTATCGCGCTGTAAGAAATAAAAATTTTGTCTTGACTTTTTACCAGAATTGTGTTATCATTCTGAAAATTGTGCTACGGAGACATGACCATGAGCCAAATTACTCGTTTCGGCGTTTCCATCGAAAACGCATTGTTGGAAAAATTTGATCAGCTCATTTTCGCGCGCAGCTACAAGAACCGATCGGAAGCGATTCGCGATCTGATTCGGAACGAACTGGTGCTGCAGCATTGGGGCGACGATGAAGCGGAATCCGTGGGCACAATTACCATCATCTTCGACCATCACGTCCGCGAACTCACCGAAATGCTGACCAACGTTCAGCACCAATTCAACGAGCAAATCATTGCAGCGACGCATATCCATCTTGATCATCATAACTGCCTGGAGGTGATCGCAGTCCGGGGCAAAACCGCGGCGATCCGAAAAATATCCGATAAACTGATCAGCCTTCGAGGCGTCAAGCACGGAAAGCTGGTGATGACAACCACCGGCAAGGATGTTTGATTTTTTTTCGACCCAGGTAGCACAATTTTAAAAAACGTGACACCAACGCAGTCTAATAAACCGAAAGTACTGAACAAATCTGGAGGAAGGAACAGGTGAACGTCATTCAAAACGCAGTAAGCGGCACGATCCTTTTAGTCTCTCTGATGATAAATCCTCTCCCGGCGCAGGAATCCACAGCGATACCGGATTCGGTAAAATACGTACATGGGCCGGTCATCGTGACCGGTCAGCGGTTTGAGATGCGTCAAAAAGATGCTGCCGCCAGCGTCTCCGTCATTTCCCCATCGGACATTCAGACCACGCAATTCACCAATGTCGCGGATCTGATCTCCTACCTGACCCCGGGCGTTTATACAACGCGTCGTTCATCCATCGGCTATGGCGTGTCCTCATTGGCAGCCGGCGGCGTGACAATCCGCGGTGTCGGCGGTAGCTCCAACTCCCAGGTGTTGATGCTCATCGACGGCCGGCCGGACTTTCAGGGCATTTTCAGCCACCCCATCAATGACGCCTATCTGGTTGACAATGTCGATCACATTGAAGTGCTGCGCGGTCCTGCCGCTGCGGTATACGGAACCAATGCCATGGGCGGCGTTGTGAACATCATCACCCGGCAACTCCCGGCAGTCGGCTTCACTACCAAAGCGCAGTTGGGGTATGGCAGTTTCAATACTCAAAAGATGAAATTGCAGCATAGCGGAGCAGTGGATAAGTTTCGCTATTTCGCGGCGTTGGGGTATCAGCAATCCGATGGAGATCGGCCGAACTCCGATTTCAAGGCCTACGATTTTGCCGTGAAATTAGGCTATCAGATCAATGAGCGGTTCCAGGTGAGTTTCAACGGAAGTCTGAATCCGTACGAATTCCACGATCCCGGCCCGGAGAATATCGATTTGTACGGCTATTTCGATTATGGCGACATCACCCGGAGTTCCATGGACATCACCCTGACCAATACGTTCGCTCGAACCCACGGAACCATCAAATTACATGGGAATTTTGGCAAGCACAAACTGTCCGATGGCTGGGACTCAGATGATCAGACCAATGGGTTCCTGTTCTTCCAGAATTTCAATATGCCCCTGGACATAAAAACGACAATCGGGAGTGACGTGAAGCGCTATGGCGGCGCAGCGTGGACCAATGGAGTCAAACTTGGCGCCTTTTTCAACGATGAGCGCGCGCTGTACGTTCATTTGCAAAAGCTGTTCCGGAAAAAGTTGACGCTCTCCTCCGGGGTTCGGTTCGAGCATAATTCAAATTTTGGCGGCGAATGGATACCCAAATTCGGGCTTGTGTTTCAGCCATATTCGCAGACGTCGCTGCGCGTTACGGCTGCCAAAGGATTCCGCACGCCGTCCATCAAAGACCTGTTCCTGTTCCCGCCGGCCAATCCGGATCTGCTCCCGGAGCGTTTGTGGAATTACGAAATGGGCGTCAATCAATCCTTTGGCCCGGCAGCGTCCGTTGACATCTGCGGATTTTATTACAGCGGCGATCAATTTATCGAAACCGTGGTCATCAGCCCTGGCGTGAAGCAGAATCAAAACATTGGAGAAAACGAAGCCATGGGAATGGAGGTCGCGCTGAATGTGAAACCGGCGGAGCATTTCTTCATCCGAACATCATACTCGTACCTGAAGTCAAAAAAAATGATCCCTTATTCACCGAACAAATTGAATTTCCTCCTGGATTATGCATGGAACAAAGCGCATCTGGCCCTGTACGGCGAATATGTGAGCGACCTTTATTCCAGTTATCAGGAGAATGTTTTTCCGCTTCAGACCACATTTGAAAAAATGCCGGAGTATACGCTGGTTCATTTGAAATTACGGTACCGGCTCCTGCAGCGGATGGAAGTGTCCCTGGCGATTGAAAATTTGCTCGACGCGCAGTACACGATTATGAAAGGCTATCCATTGCCGGGACGAACTTTCATGAGCCAATTCAGCTATGAGTTGTAAATCCAAACGACCAGGCAATCATACTCTTCAGGGGATGAACTGAAATCGAAATTAACCGGGCGGTATGCACATAAAAACTCGTCAAATTTCTCTGAGCGCGTTATTCCTGGCGCTGTGCGTGTTGGTGCCGATTGTATTTCACATTCTGGGGCTTGGCAGACTGTTCCTGCCCATATTTCTGCCCATCCTGTTGGCCGGTTTCGTGCTGGACTTTCCATACGCGATCCTCGTCGGACTGGCTGGCCCATGGGTTTCAGCGCTGATCACCGGGATGCCGCCGCTATTCCCGACAGCGGTCATCATGAGCGTTGAGGGAATGACCGCGGCCTCGATCATCTCGTATTTCTACAAAAAGCGAAAGTCGAATTTCTGGGTGTGCCTGATTTCAGCCCTTGTCGGCGAGCGCGTGGCTTATGTGCTGATGCTATTCGTGTTTCTGCCTCTGCTGGGTTTTCCGGCGGTAGCCGTCACGATTGGCGCCATTGTTTCACTGCCGGGAATTGCCCTTCAGGGAGTGCTCATCCCGCTCATTTTGAGCGCATTAAAAAAGAGGAATGTCATTTACCTATGATGAATCTGAACGACCGGAAGACGCGCCAGCATTTCAACAACCTGGCGCCGGAATGGGATCGCCGGATGAACTATCCCGGCGAACGCATTGAATCACTGCTTTCGAGGCTGGCCATACACCGCGCGAATTGCATACTCGATCTGGGTTGCGGCACCGGGGTCATTTTCCCTGCGCTGAAAAAGCTGGCGCAGCCCGGCGCGCGAGTGTACGCCATCGACTATGCCGCAGAAATGGCAGCCGTCGCCGCTTCCAAAAACTATGAGTCTATTTCGCCATTCTGCGCCGATGTCCATCATCTGCCTTTTCGCCATGAGAAATTCGATATCATTATCGCGTTTCAGGTGTTTCCGCATTTCGCAGATACGGCCGTGGCGCTGAGGGAATGTTGGCGGGTGTTGAAAAACGGGGGAGAACTGAGCATCATTCACCTGCGCAGCAGTGCGGAGTTAAATACATTTCACGAAACCCTGCATAGCCCGGTCAAAAATCATCGACTCATCCGGGGAAATCAATTGGGCGATCTGCTGCAAACGCTTGATTACACTGTCGAAACCATTAATGACGCCCCGGGGGAATATTTTGTCCGGGCAGTCAAGTTCAATCGAAACTGAAATTGCGCGCGGTCTGTTATGATAAAATGTTACAGTCATAGAGTAGGACTTTTTTTAATCCAGTGATAACGTCGTTCTAAAACCTTCAGCTACTCAATCTCAAAAATGATTCCAATGGCATCCCCGAGATAGCAATGATCGTTTTCCCATTATCCCTAATTTAACCAATTATACAAATAATCCTCGATTATTTTATTGGCATCGTTCCACTCCAGTTATCCCTCTCCGATGGGATTGAACCATCGGAGAGGGTTGTAATTTTTTAGGCGTATATGAAATTTTTACATTATCACGAAATAGGCGAATGCAATTTAAAAATTACTTTTAAAATATGAAGCGGATACCTCCCAGGACTTGTCGACCCGGCTGAGGATAGCCAAATTCTTCTTCATAGTATTTATCCAGAAGATTGCTGACCTCCAGCCGGACACTTAACCATTGAGTTATCTCTTGACTTACATTGACATTATGGATATAAAAATCAGGCATCACAGTAAAGAACGTGCTGGTGTAATAGAACAACCGCTCATCGACGTACGCTGCTTCGTAACTGAGCTTCGTTCCAACGTTAGATTTGACTGTGACCATCCCCCGGAACTTGTTGGCCGGAAGATATTCATCAATCTCCATCGTTGGCTGGGGGAAGTCGATAAAGCTGTAGCTTAATTCACCGGAGACATATCGATTTACCGAATAATTCATTCTGAATTCAACCCCCTGCATGGTCGATCGGGATATGTTTTTGTAGCGCAATGAACGGGACGATCGATAAATCATATCCTCCAGTTCATTGTAAAACAAGGCCAGGTCAACGGAGAGAAACCGATGCGGATGGGATGAACCAAAGATTTTCTTGACGCCTAATTCGAATTTATTGGCATATTCCGGCTGAAGTTCAGAATTTCCTGAAGTCACGCTGTAGAGCTGATGCAGGGTCGGAAAACGAACGGCCTGAGAATAACTGGCGAACAGATTCCAGTCGTGCCATAGCTGTTGCTGAATGCTTGCCATCGGTGTTACGTTCCCACTGCCCGGCCCAACTTCCGTTCGATGATAGAAGTAACCAACGCCCAATGTCACCAGTGTTTTTTCCCAGGGTTTGAAATCGTCCTGAGCATAGAACGACCCTGTTGATGCAAAGTGATTTTCCCACGGTTCATTGAGATCGGGTTTCTTATCCATCTGATCGCGTCGAAACTGAACGCCCACAAGGAGGTGATGCCGGGGCGACGGGAAATATTCACCCTGAACCAGGCCCCCGGTGGTGAAATTCTCGAGCAATGAGTCGTAATCGATGTAATCCTCGTCCATTTCAGCGGTCAAATAATTGATCAACCGATCATTGTATGCATCGGTGAAAATGATCGATTTCATGGACAATCCGGAATTCAATTTCCATTCGCCGCTCAAAGCAAGACTGTACCGCTCCCAGTTCGGGAAACGCCAGTACCGGGGCGTATCACCGGGAACGAACCGTGTGGCGACTGGAATGTCTTTCTTTGCCCAATGGTAATCCGACGAAAGCGTAAGCCATAAATTATCATGGGGCGAAAACCCAACTTTACCGCTGATGCCCAGTTTATGATACCGGCTCAATTCTCTTTTGCCGCCGTCCTCATATTTCGTGGGCTCGAATTCGCGGCTCATCGCCAAGCCATTGGCATGATGCTCGTACCCGGAAATCCAGTAGTTGAAACGGCCGATCTGGCGACTGTGATTCAGGTTTATGCTGCGATACTGGTAATCGCCAAGTTTAGCCTCAACAACAGTCCGGGGATTTTCCATTCCATTCTGAGTGACGATGTTAATTACGCCACCCATCGCGTTTGCACCATATGCCACGGATGCCGGCCCTTTGATCACAGTGACCTTCGCCAGATTATCCAATGGTAACATGGAGAGATCGACACGGCCATAATAACCGGGATTGATCGGTCTTCCATCCATCAGCACCAGTACGTCGCTGGAGCGAAATCCCCGAATTCGGGTTTCAGTCTCGCTTTTGTATCCTGAGGTGAGATTCAATCCGGGCTCAAAGCTCAGCAGTTCAGAAACCGTTGTGGAGTTCCTGGTTTTCATTTGTTGCTGATCAAGTTCAAGGACGGTGCACTGATTCACCTTGTCCCGGTTGCCATAAATAACAATCTCCTGAAGCCGGAAGTATTGAACACCGGAGTCGCTTTTCGCCGGATACACCTCTTGCGCATAGCCTGAAGGGAGCAACAGAGCAAGTGTCAGAAGTACGATATACAATTGGAATCGACTCATAGGTTAATTCACCAGAATTTTTTCTAAGACTTTTACTTTATATCTTCCTGAATTGAAAGCTGGATCGGTGAACATGGTCGATTCACTGCTCATCAGCCAATAACCAGTCTGGAATTGCTCCCAGGTCATGTCGGAGGAGGGCCCGAAATCGTCCAGCGATCTCATATTGAACGTACGACTTTCAGGGGCGGTCACCAGCGTTGTTACGAAATCTTTCAGAACCAGGGCGTTTTCCATCTGCCCATCAAGGTTCGTGATGGATGTTTGATTCAGCGCGCGGAGTTCAACGAAGGTCGTTGTGTCCGGGGTGATGATATCAAACTTGCGGTGGAGAAAGATGTGAAGGGTTGATTTGACATTATAGGCGCCAGCCAGATCGATTTTATCGTCTGGAAAAACAACCTGCCGGGTCGCTGTGATGATATGTCCCAGAGAGAGTTGCTCCCATGTGTTGTTTAAATAGCCTTTTGATGATGCGGAGAATCCATCTTCACCTTTGACCTGATAAGCATAAAGTTTTCTGGCGTCATACGGATTACCATTTTTATCTCGGAAAATTGCTACGAGCGTTGTATCGATAAATGAGCTGAGTTGAATTGCCTCTTCACCATCCGCATCGATTTTGGGCAATGCCTCAAACTCGATTTTGGTTGAGTCCGATTTGAAGTGAATCCAGAGATAACTATCCTCTTCTGGTTTCGGTTCAGCCGGATTATCCTTATCGCAGCTAATGATCAAGGTGCATAAAAGAAAGACAACAAGAAGAAAGGACAACGAACGTTTGGACAACAATTTCATTTTTTACTCCCATAAATAAAAGTTAAAATGGAATCAATGCATGTCTGCCAGGATGTATCCCAACAAGCAAGCATTGACTATGAATTGGCATTGTCAGGCACACAAACAAAAAACGATGAACGCTCAATAATTAAGTCTCAGCAAATACAATAAAGTCCTGCGGTTTCAGGGTAAGCTGGACAACAAAATGACAAAGCTCCCATGCCAGACAAATAAGATTGAACATAGCGCAATGTGATATCTGGGGTGAAAAAGAGAATTTCCTTTGAGGTGAAACTGGTATGAAAATGAGCAGACATAATAAGGATCTCCTTTCCAAGTCCGGGAGGCTTGCTTGTTTCCAATCAAACCCTATCGGTCGATTTACCATGGGTTTCCCTGCAGGTAAAAGGACTCGGAGATTTTATGCTTCATTAAAAGGGTCGTCATCCACCATGAGGTGGATGACGAATGATTTTACTATTTCTTAGAAATTAATAATTCCAGCTATGTCAAATACCAGGGCGCTGTTGGTGTCGCCGTCTTTAATTTTTGTTGAAATGCTCTGAGCTTCCAGGGAGATGCAAAATCCATTGCCCATCGGGAAAATAATATCCCCATAAATGGTGCTGTTTTGCTCAATGGCCCCTTCGGCCAGGTCGTCGGTCTGGTTCTTATCCATTCCGTATCCCAGCACAAAATTGACTTTGGTGGAAGGTTTGGAAATGGCATTGAACCAGAACCCCATGCTTTTTCTGTCAACGTCGGCTAATCCGTTGCCGGCAATCGTGAACAGGTTGGCATTGTTCAGGTTAGTGCCGCTATTGAATTCACCTTTCACAGCCAGCATAGCGCTGAATTGCATGTCAAAATCAACGCCAAATCCAGACGTCGTGTACTCATCGTCATCCAGATCGGGATTCGGATCGAATTTGGCATGGACAAAGTAAGCGCCGACAGTGTGTTTGTCCATGAATTTATTCGACAACCGACCTTGCAGCATGGGGAAGGCAGCCTTGTTGTCATCTCCCAGCGTGCTTTCCTCTTTTGCCGCTTCGCCAACCGAGAGTTGAATCAGCGGAGACATGCCGCCCAGGGGCATTTTATAATGGAATTGGATCTGAGCGCGTCGGAAGCCGTAATTGCCGCTATACCAGAGAATGCCATTGGTATTGACCGTCATTGGAATGTTCGGTGAGAATAAATCCCACTGCTGACCAAAGCGGAGTTCCATATTCCCCTTCTGCATGGAGGCGTAGGCCAGGCGCACGCGGGAGCGGGCATTGGCATCGAATCCACCCCAGAAGAAGTCCAGTTCTAACAAACCACCAACTTTAATTGCATCGCCGGCTGTGCCTTTCAACCCGAAACGGGAATGTTGGGCAGTGAAGCCGAGAGCAGGATTATCGACACCAGAAGCCAATTGGGCAGCGGAGAGATTGTCTTTGCCAAAGGACATAACGCCTTTTGTGGCATAGACCATGTCACCCTTGAGAAATCCATAGTGTTTTAATTCCACCTGAGCAAATAGAGCAGGGATAAAAAGAAAGCTTAGGAACAGAATCAGAATCGCTTTTCTCATTGTTACATTCTCCTTAACGTTTATACATACAGTTGATTAGTGATTGTATTCCACGGCACCAGACTTTTTCAATTGAGCAAACAGGTCTTTCGTTTCAGCCAGTGTATCGAATATCAGGCTCGATGTGATGGTCGCTGCTGTTACAGCGTCTGTTATGGGATTGAATTCGAATCTGTCCACGATCGACTTACCAATGATGCGTTGAGAAAAAGTGGACAGCTCGCTTTCGTTCCACTGTCGGTTATATGCCTTGGTCAAGTAAATGGAATAAAAATTGAGAATTTTGCCACTGGTATCAAACGTATACCAGAAATGCGCATCATGGCAAGTGCCGCAGACTGTGTTGCGATAGACTTTCCGAATGAAAAAGGATCGCTCGGTCACCTGCTTCGTCTGAGGATGTATCGACTGTGTGCGAATTTTGTACACGATATCAAACATCTCATCCAATACAAGGATTCGCTCGAACAGCATCACTTTCTCATGGGTCGCCTGGAATTTTTCGACCACGATTTGCCTGAATTCCTGGTCGCTTAATTTGGGGAATCCCTTCGCATTCTCATCTGCGGCCGTGACCGCACGTTGTTCATCGAGCACCATCACGTCCGTAAACACGAGCTTTCGGATGTCTTCCAGCAGTTGGTCATTGGTCAGTACAATTCCTAAAAATGTGGCGCCTACGATGCCCTGCTCTGTCCCGGATTTTTTTATGAGTATAATAAACGGCGTGCGCGGCCTGCCGATCTCATCGTGCAGAATGAATTGATCGTCAGGAATGAGAGGGAATGGAATGTTTTTCTCCTGCCTGAACAATTCCACTTGCTTCTCATTATTGCCAGAGCCGATGCCAATCATTTTCACCTGCGATTTCAGCGACTCATCCTGGAGGATTTGCTGATACAATTGATTCATGATAGGCGCTTGCTTCTGACAATGAGGGCAGTATTTATTGAAATACTCAACAACCACAACCGATGCCTGGATATCGCCGAATCGAAATTTTTTGGCATTCTTGACGCCCAGATACTGTTTTTGTTCGGGCGTCAAATTCGCTTTCAATTCAACGGCTGGGATCGGATCGCCGGCTTTTAATAATGGTTTTACTGATTGACCCTTTGCTGAACTGCAGAAAATTAAAATTAAAAACATGTTTGAAATTAGAAAGAGGAATTTTAATCTGTTTATCATAATTTTAATTTCCAAATATTATACATGATGGGTTTGCAATTCCTGTATCATCTGTCCAGTGGAACACTGCCGACTGGTAATCCTTCCAAAAGTATTTTCGACGTTTGAAAGGATTACGCGGACTCCAACAATGAATTAATGCTCTTCAGCAAACACTGGAAAATGCCGGGCAATTAAATAATACGCGAAAATTCCGGCTGAGACGATTCCGGTCGTAATCAGTATTTCCATCAGATGCGGGAAATACCAGGCTTGCTCCGGCGCTTTGATGCTGAATAACGATACATTGAATCTGTTGAGGATCAAACCGGCGATGACGAAAAGAGAACCATTGAACATGGCTTTGGTGCTCTTGCGTACGCTCTTGCTTAAAAAGATGAAGAATGGAATGATGACTCCGATGATCAATTCAAGCATGAACAGGTAGCTCGCTTTCGATCCTTCAACGATCAGGCCTAATTCACCCTGAGCCGCTAAATCAGCGATTTTCATGATGAAATATAGACCCAACACCCATGGTAATCCAAGCGCCAGTTTGCCCTGAGCAGCGGTTTCGGATTCACGCTTGAAAACGCGAGTGCTGATCGTTGATTCAAAGATCACCATGGCAATGCCTACTGCAATTGCAGATGTCAGAAATAACACAGGAATAAATGGCGTGTGCCACAGGGCATGCAATTTTTCCGGCATAATTAAAAACATGGTTCCCAGAGACGACTGGTGCATCGTTGATAAAACAATGCCGGCGATGATCAAGCCAATAGATATTTTTTTGAAAAATTTCAGAGGCGTTTTTAGTTTATAACGCTCCAACACGATTGGCACGAACTCCAGCGCCAGCACGGTCGTGTAGGTCATTACGCACCAACCTACTTCAAACAATGGAGAATGCAAATTCCAAAAGATGAGCAAGTGCCAGATTCGTTGATATTGACCCAGGTCGACCAACAGCGCCAAAACCACCAATACATAGCCTAAGAAGCCGGTCAGGATCGCGGGGCGCAATAGCGGTTTCATGGTTTCGCCGCCGAAGATGTGAACCGCGGCAGCGGTGACAAACGCACCAGCCGCTAATGCCACACCACAGAGAAGGTCGAAGCTGATCCAGATTCCCCAGGGATAGGCATCGGACAGGTTGGAGATGGCGCCCAGACCAAAGAAGTAGCGAATCAACGCGACGATAAGTCCCAGAGCAATCAATACAATGAGTATAATTGATCCGTTTCCAATGAGTTTGTCTTGTTTATTCGGCATGGTTCACCTCCTTCTGTTCGGCTCTGTTCTTTTGTTTCCGCTTGGTGAGCCAGTAGAATGCGCTCATTAACGCACCCACAACGACGATTTGACTCGGAACGAATTTCAGCGCATTGTGCGTCCAGGTTGGCAGCGCCCGCTCGCCCAGAACCGGGAAGCCCAATGAAGCAAAATCGACTTCTTTCGGAGCCAGGTACAGCACCGAGGTGCCACCGACTTCTTTTTCACCATAGACGTGCGGATTGTATTTGTCCGATTTGCTCTGAATTCGGCTTTTTCCTGTTTGGATCAATTCATCTCGGTCGCCAAATAGAATGGCGCCGGTGGGACATGCTTTCGCGCAGGCCGGCATTTCGCCCTCAGATAACCGGTCGAAACAAAATGTGCATTTGCGGATGTAGGGGAATGCCTTGTCCCATTCAAACGTCGGTATCCGGAACGGGCAGCCCATCATGCAATAACGGCAACCGATGCATTTATTGTCATGATAGATCACAGCGCCAGTCTCCGTTTTCTCCAACGCGCCTACGGGACAGACCGAAGCGCAGCCCGGTTGTTCGCAGTGCATGCAACCAATTTTAGTGAAAAACCAGTTGACGCCATCTTCTTTCTCAAATTCATTGAACGTAATCAACGTCCAGGTTTTTGCAGAAAGGGCGGGTGGATTCTGATGCGTACCGCTGTTGACGGTGCTTTCACCAGGCAACTGATTCCATTGTTTGCAGGCGACCTGACAGCTTCGGCAGCCGATGCATTTGGTAATATCAATTAAAAATGATACGTGCTTCATGATGCCACCTCCTTCCTGACATTCACCAAGAATGCTTTGGATTCAGGGATCATTGTATTGGCATCGCCGATTGCAGGCGCTAATTTGTTAGCGCTGTCGCCCTTTGCCAATCCCATAAATCCATAACACCAGGGCAATCCGACTTCGTGGATGATTGCACCATCTCCGAATTTAAATGGCTTAAATCGAGCGGTGACAATCGCTTTGGCATGAATTTTACTGCGCGCCGATTCCACGATCACTTTGTCGCCATTGATAATGCCTAATTCGCCTGCCAATTCCTTACTCATTTCTACAAACATTTCGGGTTGCATCTCAACCAGCCATTCCTGCTGGCGAGTCATAGCGCCAGTCTGCCAGTGTTCTGAGACCCGATAGGTCGTGGCAACGAACGGGAAGCGAGGATCGCATGCGGCAGCGAAGGTATTCATCCCGCCTTCAACTTTATGCCAGGCTTTAGCAGTGGGATTGAGCAACACACCGGACATCAGGTTTTTCTCGACCGGACACTCCAATGGTTCGTAGTGTTCCGGAAATGGTCCATCTGCTAAACCCATGCCGAAAATTCGGGCGAATCCTTCATCTCGCATGATGAATGGGTATCTTCCTTTTTCTTTATTTGCTAACGGTGGCCAGGGTCCATCCGGCACATCGCCAATCCAGGCGCCTTCACCTTTATTGGCCAGGGGATCCCATCGAATGACCGGATGCTCCTTATCCAGTGGCTGACCGTTTAGATCGACAGAGGCGCGATTATAAAGTATGCGCCGATTCACTGGCCAGCACCAGGCCCATTTGGAATACAGGCCAATTCCGGATGCATCCTTATTGTCGGTTCGCGCAGCCATGTTGCCGGCTTCTGTGTAGCTGGCGCAATAAATCCAGCAACCCGAGGAAGTGGTTCCATCATCTTTCAGGTCAGCAAATTTCGCCATCAATTTACCACTGGTCAAATCGTAGCCATTGATTTCTTTGGCCAGGAGATGCGGATCGACATGTCCTTCCGGCGCATAGTCCCATTTCAATTTGAGAATTGGATCGGGATACGCACCACCCTCGGTTTCATACATTTTTCGTAAACGAATGAAAATTTCATGAATCATTTCAGCGTCTGCTAAAGCATCGCCGGGAGGATTCACAGCCTTGTAGCGCCATTGCATCCAGCGTCCGCTGTTGGAAATGCTACCTTCCTTTTCCATAGAAGCGGAGCACGGCAGCATGAACACTTCGGTTTTCACTGTCTTCGGATCGACTTCCGGGGCTTTCCAGAAAGCGCCAGTTTCGGTTTCCCATAAATTGACATTCACCATCCAGTCCAATTTCGACATGGCCTTGATCGTGGCGTCAGTGTTGGGACCGCTACACACCGGATTTTGACCCCAGGCAAGGAATCCCTTGATGTTTCCTTTGTCCATTTCGTTGAACAGAGTGATCCATGAATAATTGCCTGTGTCCTCGAGTTTGGGAAGCCAGGCATATCCGAATTCATTATCCTTCTGGGCGTTCGCGCCATACATGGATTTCAGAAAACTGACGGAGTACTTTGCATAATTGCTCCACCAGTTCGCACTGTTCGGATCCTTTGATTTCGCGAAGGATTGGTCGTTATAATCCGCAAGGGTCGTCTGCGATGCTTTCGGCGTTTTCAAATATCCAGGGAGAATATGGAATAGTAATCCATGATCGGTTGAGCCCTGTACATTCGATTCCCCGCGCAGCGCATTGACACCGCCGCCGGCCACGCCGATATTGCCCAATAACAGTTGAATGATGGACATGGTTCTGATATTTTGCGTGCCAACGGTATGTTGCGTCCAACCCATTGCGTACATGATCGTTCCGGCTTTGCCCGGTTTACCCGTTTCACAATAGGCTTTGTATACTTCAAGCAATTTCTCGACCGGAGTTCCGGTTATTTTGGAAACCAGGTCGAGGTTGTATCGGGAATAATGCTTCCTGAGCAACTGAAACGCGCAGTTGGGATTTTGCAATGATTTATCCCGTTTGGGAATTCCCTTTCCATCGACTTGATAGCTCCACGTCGCTTTATCGTATTTTCGTTTCTCCGCATCATAGCCCGAAAATAAGCCATCTTCAAATTTAAAATCAGGATGAATTAAATGGGCGGCGTTGGTGTACTCGACCATATATTCTTTGTCACACAACTCATTATCAAGAATATACTTGATCATTCCACCCAGAAAAGCAATATCAGTCCCGGAACGCAACGAGGCATAGATGTGAGCTTTCGATGAAGTGCGGGTAAACCGCGGATCCACATTGATCAACGTGGCGCCGCGCTCGATTGCTTCGGTGACATATTTGAATGATATGGGGTGATTCTCCGCTGCGTTGCTTCCCATGATGAGAATAACATCAGCGTTGGCAATGTCATTCCAGTGATTCGTCATTGCCCCTCGGCCAAACGACTCTGCCAGAGCCGCTACAGTTGCCGAGTGTCATATACGCGCCTGGTGCTCGACAAACACCAGGCCCAGAGACCGCAGCATTTTCTGATACAGCCAGCATTCCTCATTATCTAATGCCGCGCTGCCAACAGAAGCTATTTGCGTGGTTCGATTCACAACCTGTCCCTTATCGTTTTTCTCCGTGAAAGAGGCATCACGAGCGGTTTTAATGCGTTTGGCAATTTCATCAAACGCCCATTCCCATGATTTCTCTTCCCACTTTTCACTATAAGGGGCGCGGTACATCACTTTGGTGAGTCGTCGCTCATTGTTAGCCAATTGATAGAGCGAACTCCCCTTGCTGCACAGAGCACCGCGGTTGATTGGATGGTCAGGATTCCCTTCAGTGTTGATCACTTTCCCGTTATGCGATGCGACGATGATGCCACAGCCGACAGCACAATACGGGCAAATCGTCGTCGATTCAGTCGCATATTTCAGCTTGTACTCCTTGGGTGTTTTTGCAAAAACATTACTCCACCCGAGGCTGCTGATTGCGAGGCTGGAACCAGCGACCCATGAAGCCTTCATGAATCCTCTTCTTGATACATTCATATACGCCTTTGCCTCCTCTGAGAATTATTATGGTACCAGAGTTAGTTATTAAAAATGAGTCATTGTCAGGTTTATAAACTACATTGGGCGATCGGTTTGGTCTTTTTCACCCTGGTTATCATGGTGCGATTGAAAATCCATATTGCTCCATCGCAGAGGACTCTGATACCCCTCTGCCACAGCGATTTCATCCAAATACTGTGTTATCATATCCTCTAAACTCAGATTGATTTTTTCGACAAAACGGTACTTATTTTCATCAATTGTTTTCAGGTATCGCTTGCACTGATCGCAAACATAAACGCGATACAGACTATCATGCTCTTCGAAAAAATACCGATTTTGTTCTAAGTTTTCATAATCGCAGTAGGGACACCGGTTGCGAACGAATGTCCATTCTGTATGGCACACGGCACACCAGAGGTGTCTTTGGCCTGATTCCTTTTCCAGTCTCGCCATGGCAGGAATACTGCCGCAGAATGGACAGAGCGATTGCTCCCATGTTTTATTGACATCTGCAAGATATGGTTTGAATAAATCGAGATACGCTTCGATGAATGGGAGACTGGTTGTTTTGGCTATAAAGACCAGCAGGCTCGATTCTATTTTTAGCTGCTCGGATAATTGAATAAAATATTCGGTATTTTCAGAAAGATAATGCTGTACCAATTCGATCGGCAAATGCTTATCATTGATTTCAGTCTGATGTAAGGTTTCAATCGTTTCGGCCGGGAACTGCTGGGGATACTGTTTGAAAATTGTGAGCAATGCGTTGAAAAAGGAGGTGGCGATCCGCGGCTCGATGTATAGATTTTTTTTCACTATCAATGGCTCTCCACGCTGCAGCCGCGTCCGCGGATCTGAGGTTCGCGCGAAGGCTTCGAGCCGTTCAGTGTTTATCGAGATTCGGATACTTTCTTGAAGCGTCAAAATTTCCTGATAGAACGTCAGATATTCATCGAAAAATTGACCGTGTTTTTTGAGATAGTTGATCTGTGCTGCAATCGTCATCAGTTCGCTCATTTTACGTGATTAGTTAATTCGCCAATGATTCGTGTATACATTCATCCGTTTTCCGCGGGCGAATCCGATTAAGGTCATTCCCAATTCATCCGACAATTTTACAGCCGCCGAGGTGGGTGCAGTTCTGGAAATGAGAATAGGAAATTTCCAGCGTGCGGCTTTCAGTAAAATCTCGGAAGAAACCCTTCCACTTGTCATCAAGATTTTATCATCGCCGCTGATGTCATTCATTAGACATTCACCAATGATTTTGTCCACTGCGTTGTGCCGGCCGATATCTTCTCTGGAAAAAAGCAACGTGTCTTGGTAGTAGAGTGTTGCGCTATGGGCGCCGCCGCTCTGAAGATACAGGGTTGAATTTTGTTTCAAATCAGCGGATATATCACTAATTATTTTCGCCGCCACTGTGAATTTACTCGTGATATAGTCGCCGTTCCATCGGTCAAAGATTTTATGAAAAGTTAACCCTCGCGCGCAGCCGGTCGTGACGGTCCGGCCTTTGCGAAAATTATCATCGATTTCAAAGGGTCTGCTCAATGTGACCCAGACGATTCCTCGATTTTTATTTTCGATAATTTCTTTAATCTCAACTTTCTTTGTAATAAAACCTTCGGAGAAAAGAAATCCTAACGCCATATTCTGTTGATGCGAAGGCGAACACAACAATGTGACCAATTCCTGCTCGTTCACGAAAAGTGTGAGCGGTGCTTCGCTGACAACGAGATCGACTTCTTCCGTTCTGGTGCCATCGACAATTTTTACTATATTGACAGTTTCTAATAAGTTATCCACAGATGAGGTTTCTTGCTAATTGTAAATCTTCCCGGGTATTAATGTTAAAAAATGATTTTTCTATAGCGCTGAACTTATCGCATTTCACTTCTTTGACTTTGATATTGGTGAAAAAAGTTCGGATTTTCAATCTGTTCTGGTTCAAAAATACTTCGATGGTATTGATACAATTTTTCGAGTAGAAGGCAAATAATGGTTCGGTGAATCCATTATATTCAGGGAGAATAACATCGTAATGTTCGTCTTGTGTATATAACTGAAGGTGCCGAATGATTGCAGGATTAATAAAGGGCATATCGCAGGCAACGACAAAATTATACAGATTGGTCGATGCCATTAATCCGCTGTACAGACCGCCCAATGGACCCGTGTTGGGAATTGCGTCCTGAACCAATTTTGTTCCCAGATAAAGGTAATCATCAAAGTGGTTGGTGACAATGATTACCTCATTGAACAACGTCTTGCAAATGTCAACGGTTCTTTCGATGATTGTTTGTTCGCCCAGTTGAATGAAGGCTTTGGTCATGGAAATGCGGCTGTTCTTGCCACCCGCTAATATAATGCCTGTCAAATGTCTAATGCTCCGTGTGAATTCCTCTGATTTCCTGATAGTGGCCGGTAATGAACACATACGAACATGTCGCAATGCCCGTAATTGCCACTGGTTGGCTGTTAACAGATTTGATTGACCTGGCTGTCTTTCAACGTCGCGTGATCTGATTTCCGATAAAAGAAAACATGCCGGTCTGATTCATGAATTCAAATGAGTGCTCTCAGCTAAACATATTGACACGCATATGCTGCACAAAGTAACTATGAATCAAATGGATTTTCAGAATTAATAAACGTCCATTTTGAAGAGGAAGTAAATGTTAGAGGAGAGAAGGTGAAAAATGCTTGTCACCTTTGTCCTCATTGATAATGGCGAGTCATCCAAAACTTGGATGAATAATTCTCGTCACCCTCAACGGCAATAGTAACTAAGCATTCATTTACCTCTTAGTTAGATACATGAAGGAAAGCTTCGGGCAAAAATTATAAGGTGGCAATATAATTAATAAATATTAAAATGTCAACATCTTTTTTAATGTTGTTTGTATGGACGTTATGGCGGGTAATTATCAAAAATCAAAAATCTGATATGCTCAGAAGGGATAGTGTAACTCATACCCATCCTTGTTTCAATCGAGGCAGAAGCGATGTATCTTTCCTCTCTGGCCATGGATGGCCAGGATGAAGTACGCAAAAGTGGAGTGGTGGAAAGTTGAATGGGCTGGATTTCCAACTTTCCAAAATCATCATTATGTTTCCATCACTCCACTTTACTGTCGTAATGCATACGTTTTGTGTTTACTAATTTTGCCGGGTGACGGCGCCTGGCTTGCCTTCCGGCGTTTCATCGTGACAATTGGAGCAGCTTGGTTTTTTGTCGAATTGTCGGTTAACATGGCAATCGGCGCAATCTGCATCCCGATGAATTTCATCCAATTCCAGGCCAACAATGGCGTGATTGAAATTCTGAGAATTCCAATTCTTGTGGCAGTTCCCGCACGATTTATCCAGCTTGCCAAGTCGTGTTTCTTTAGGATGGCAGCTATTGCACGCGAGTTTGTTGTGATATTTATTCAGCGCCCAACCGGCATCGCGGCCATGATCAAATCCCTGTTTTTCTTCTTTGCTGTGACACTTCGCGCACTCGCTGGGATTATCCACGGCGTGACATGCGGAGCATTTGTGGTGCATGACGTCTGTATCTTTATCAATGGTTGAAACAGTTGCATTGCCCTGATAATGGCATCGGATGCAAGGATCATCGCGATGACAGTCTTTGCATTCCAGGCAATAAAAACCGGCGTGATTGCTGTGAAAGAACGTAACCGTAGGAGCTTCTGTATTGCCAGTCTTGTAGATTTTCAAATCAGGTTCTTTACATTTTTTATACGTTGGCTGAATATAGCTGTCGCCTGCGGCTTTCATCTTCTCTTTCATCATATGACATTTTTCACAATTGGCGTCGCCGCTCCAGTCCTGGTGACACGAAATACATTGCCGATGGTAGGCAGCTTTCAGGCAAGGCTGATTCAGATTTTCGTGAATGACTTCAGTGCTGTGACACTCCTTACACGGGGGATGCGATTGGTTGGTCGGTGTGAAATGATGACACAGGGTGCATCCGCCGGACATGTTGGTCATTTTTGAATGCATCGTGTGTGAGAATACAACCGGTTCGTACAATTCTTCCAGTTCGTTCAGCACGACAAAATCGGGTCCCTGTTCGGACGAAAGTTTCTCGCCCTTTTCATTGTTATGAAACGGTCGGGGACAGGCTTTCAAGCACGGTTTGCTTTTTGTTGGATTATTACACGAGTGGCAGATCGAGCAATCCACACCTTCCGTCGTGTGAATGGTCCGCTGCTGAGCGAAAAGCACGGTGAATAATCCGGAAACCATCAGACACATGATTAAAAATATCTTTTTAAGCATTGTTCATTTCTCCTGAAATAAGTTTTTTGAAATTCTACGAGTCTTTCGCCTGCGCCGGAAGAATTGGAAAAATTGTGACAATGATCCGATAGCATATCATCAGCGCGGAAATAAGGCCGACTGTGACTGCCACTTCTCCGATGGCCGGCACATACGGCTCCGTCATATATTTAGGTCGATAGGCAATGAAAAATACATTGACTCGATTCAGTAATACGCCGAATACGATGTATAAGGCTGCTGCCGTGAATAACAGAGGCGGGGATTGCCGCACCTTCTTCATCAGAAACATGATCAGCGGAACCAGAATGCCAGCGACTAACTCCAGCAAGAAGAAGTTGGTCTGATAGGTGCCATCGAAAATGTATCCCCAGGCGTTGCGAATGGTAAGGTCACCGACCTTGAGGAAGAGGTACAGGCTCAGCAGCACAGCGACGATGCGGGATAGCGGCGTTAAAGCGTCCATTTCCAGTTTGCAGCCGAACGATTTCGAGGCAATGGTACATTCAAAGATAACCATGGGCAGGCCGACAGCGATCGCCGAGACAAGGAATAATAGCGGCAAAATTGGAGTGTACCATAACGGATGCATTTTATAGGGAGCAATGACCATGAGGTTCCCCAGTGAAGATTGGTGCAGACAGGATAATAATACCCCAAGGATGATGAAAATCCACATGATTTTATCCAGTATCCTGTTGAGGACTCTCAGGATCGAATCGATCCATTTGGGCGATTTTCCGATGAAGCGCTCAGCAACAATGGGTACGAATTCAATGTAAAGAACCGTCAGGTACATCATCACGCAGATGCCGACTTCGAAGAGCACGGAATTCCCCTGCCACATCATCGGCAGCATTGGATGCCAGACGTTATACCATCGGCCCAGGTCGAATAACAGGCCGAGGGCTACAAAAGTGTATCCCAGCATCGCGGTGAGGTGCGCCGGCCTTCCGAATACAGCGTATTTGTCGCGGTAGAAAATATGAATCAATGCGGCTGTCGTGAATCCGCCTGCAGCCAGCGCAACGCCGCTGGCAACGTCAACGCCAATCCATAAACCCAGTGGAAATTGGTTGTTCAAATGGGTGACCGAACCCAGGCCAAAGATGAAACGATACAGGCCAAAGGCCATTCCGGTTCCAAACAGTGCGAACAGTATTTTTACGCCGGTTGTGAAAAATTTCTTGTTCACAGGTTTAGCAGCGACATGGTGAGAACTCATTTTGAACCTCCTTCCTTTGAATGGCCATTGTCCCTGTCTTTGAACAATTTCATGATGATGCCCAGGAACGCGAACAAGGAAAGCGGCGGTATAAAATTTTTAAAAATCGCATGCTGGATTGGTTCGGTATATTGGGGAATCGGGCGATTGCCGAAACGTTCCATATCCATTTCCTCCATGGGTCGGCCAGAAAGGTACATCCACGAGGTTCCGCCCAATTCGTGCTCGCCATAGATATGATCGACGTATCGTTCGGGCTGTCTGGCAATTTTTTCGCGCGCCACCTGAATCAGGCTGTTCCTCTTTCCAAAGGTGAGCGCTTCGACCGGGCATATCTCAACGCAGGCAGGGATACCACCTGCCTGTGTAATCCGATCGAAGCAGAATGTACACTTGCGAATCTGAGGCGTCAATGCGTTGTGATACTCGTATGCAGGGATTTGAAATGGGCATGCCGCCATGCAGTAGCGACACCCGATGCATTTCCAGGGATCGTAATGAACGGTTCCTGTTTGCTGGTGTTTTGTCAGCGCTCCGACGATGCATGCCGAGACGCATGCCGCGCTATTGCAATGCATGCATTGGACTTTGACATGATAGGGGAGTTGCAGGTTTTTCGTGTTTTCATACTCGTTGACGACGGTGTAGGCGGTATCGTCCGGCCTTCTCATTTGCTCAAACACGGACTTATCCTCGAACTCAGTAATGGATTTTTCAGAAAGCTTGTTGGCAGTGTTGCAGGCCCATTCACATTTGCGACAACCAATACAGACTGTCGTATCGACCAGCACTCCCATCCATTCTGCTGCAAGAGGCTTTTCTGAATAAGCAGACGCTTTCTTCGCAGCACCGGCAATGCCCACTGTGCCGGTGGCTGCAGTGAATTTCAGAAAGTTTCTTCTTGTTAGTTCCAATGAGTACCTCCAATGGTTATATTGAACTGTGCAACGTTGATCTAATAATAAAAAAAAATAAGTTCACCTATTGCGATTACGCAATCTTTATGCCAGGGAGTTTAAATTAATAATAACAGAAGGATATCAAAATGCAGGCTCGAGTGTAGTGTTGAATTTTTCAACTCCTGTGTGGTTTTTCACATCAGAAAATATTTTTATTGAATGTTTAATGTAATGTTTTATTTGACATTAGAAAATTGGCATAGAATTTGAACATTGCCTTTATATCTTGAAAACCGGGAACAATGTCAGATGAGAAGGGATTTATACTCATGGGAAATTCCAGACCAAAACCATTATCCCACTTGATCGATAAAAGTGATAGTGTCTGTGATTGGGTTGAACTGGGAGAGTTATCCTACAAGATTTGCAATAGAAATTTTGAGTGCGAAAACTGCCCGTTGGAGAAGGCGTTGCGGGGATTTTTCACCGACGCCAGCGTTATCACGCGCAATTCATTCAGATATTTTTCATCGCTCGATCACCTGGTGAAAATCAAGCAGAGTGAAAATTATTTTGTCAGTTCCCGGCATGTCTGGATCGAGATTGTTGGTCCCCACGAGGTGAAACTGGGCATTGATAATGTCGCCGCTGTTGTATTAGGTTCTGTCGATGAAATCACGCTTCCCCGCGTCGATGAAAAAATTACAAAAGGCGGATGCTGTGGCCACGTGAAACGCGGGAAGTACAATTTTTCCATTCCGACGCCGGTAGCTGGCCGGATCAAAGTCGTGAATCCAGAACTGCAACTCGCGCCGAACCAGTTGACGCTCGATCCGGTGAATCGCGGGTGGATGTTGATTGTGGAACCAAAAAATTTAAGCCAGGATCTTTCATATTGTCGAAATGGAGAGACGTTATTCTCCTGGTATCTGGATGAAATGAAATGGCTGGAGTACAAACTGTCAGAGACCTGCCAGGCCGGTTCGCTCACATCAGATATTCTGCTGGATGACATGGGCGTATTTTCAAGGGATCTGATCAATTCATTGCCTCCCGAGCACTATCTCAATTTAGTGACCAGTGTGCTGGGTGACATTACGTGTTGAAAGCAATCAGTTCAAGGAACAGAAGTTCGAGTGATGCGTTTGCCATTTGGGTCATGAAATGCTGACCGGAGATCGATAATAAAACTGTGAGGATAAAAAGTGGTATATTCCAGCATCAATAAAATAAGTTATAAGCTCATACTTGCTGTGTGTGGTGTGACCATTTCGATCATTACAATTTTTTCTTTTTTCATCATCGAGTCCGAGCAAAAAGCGATGATTGACCAGTTGAAGAACCGCGCCAGTCAGTGCAGTGAGACGATCAAGAATGCAACTGAATATGATATGTTGCAGGATCAGCCGCAGCATATCTATCGCATCATCGAGGGATTCGGCGATCAGGAAGGCCTGGATAAAATTCGCATTTTCAATAAGCTCGGTGAAATCACTTATTCCACAGACAGCACGGAAATTGGCCAGCTTGTGGATAAAAAAGCGGAATCCTGTTTTGTCTGCCATGCAGTTGGTGCGCCGCTGGAAAAGTTGACGATTCCGGAACGGGCCCGAGTATTTAAAAACCGAGATGGCAAGATGCAGTTGGCTATTATCAATCCAATTTACAATGCTCCGGGGTGTTGGCAGGCGGAGTGTCACGCTCATCCTGAAAGTCAAACGGTGCTGGGTGTACTCGATATTACTATGAGGCTGGATGAAGTGGAACAACAGATACATGCCAATCGTTCAAAAATCATTTTACTTACCGTCTGTGCAATCATTACAATCAGTTTGCTCCTCCTGGGTTTGGTACATAACCTGGTAGGCAAGCCGGTGGACCAGTTGGTAAAGGCGACGAAGATCGTTGCTGCAGGAAATCTCGAATACAAGATCGATAAATTCAAAAATGATGAGTTAGGTTTTCTCGAGCAATCGTTCAACGAGATGACCAGTAAACTCGCTGCGGTGCAGCGTCAGCTTTACCAATCCGATAAGCTGGCGTCATTGGGACGGCTGACGTCCGGCATTGCTCATGAAATTAACAATCCGCTCACTGGCGTGCTTTCGTTCAGCAGCATTCTATTGAAGCGCAAGGATCTACCGAGTGATGTGAAGAGCGATCTGGAGGTGATTGTCCATGAGAGCAAGCGTTGCCGCGAAATTGTAAAACGGTTGTTGGATTTCGCGCGCCAGGAGCCGGCGAAAATTTCGATTGTTCGGATCGATGATGTGATCGAGCGAACAATACACATTCTGAGCAATCAATTGAATCTCAAGAATGTCTCGGTTCGGGTGAATTCACCGGGTGATTTGCCTGAGATTAAAGCGGACGCCAATCAATTGCAGCAGGTATTCATCAATTTGTTAGTGAATGCCGCGGATGCCATGGATCCCAAAGGCGGAGAAATTTTAATTTCTACCGAACGGGTGATTGTGAAAGAGCGGGATTGTATTGTAGTCAATGTCACCGACTTCGGCTGTGGCATTCCCCTGGAGAATCTTTCAAAAATATTCGATCCGTTTTACAGCACCAAGGGGCAGAAAGGCACCGGCCTCGGGTTGGCGGTGGTCTGGGGAATCGTTGAAGAGCACAACGGGAAAATTGAAGTGAAAAGTGAAGTGGGCAAAGGAACAACGTTTACGTTGAGTTTGCCGGTGAGCGACAGTTCGAAAAAAGAATCTGCGAAATGTAATCATGACGAACCCAAATAATCATATTCTGCTGGTCGAAGATGAACTGGTGGTTGCTGAAGCAGCCAGACGAATATTAAGCGTCGAAGGATTTCATGTCGATATGGCGCAAAGCGCAGAGGGCGCTTTCGATAAACTCGATAAAAATCAATATCAATTAATACTGTCGGATCTCATGTTGCCTGGTAAATCCGGAATCGAAGTGATCGAATATGCCAGAAAATTGAATGCGACAATTCCAATCATCATCATCACCGGCTATGCTTCACACGCCAATGCCGTGAAAATTTTCAGGACAGGTGCATTTGATTGTATTCCCAAACCGTTTGATTTTGAAGAATTGGCTGGCGTCATTTTTCGTGCGAAGAAATTCAGTGAACGGGCAACTGAAACGCAATCATCCCTACAACTCCAGAACGACGCGCAGCAGAATAGCGAAGGAGCGCCGTATTATTTATTAGGTCAGCACTCCTGGACAAAATTGAATAGCGACGGCATCTGCACGCTGGGTTTGGGGGAAACGTTCGCTGGCTGCATGGGAACGATCAATTCAATAGAATTCCCGCTTGTCAATAATGAGATATCACAGGGGAATTTATGTGTGCGAATTATCTCGGAAGACTATCTCAATCACATGGTGTGGGCGCCACTAGGCGGTAAGATTGTCGCTTTGAACAAGCGCCTGGAACGCGAGATGGATAAATTAAATACCTCTCCGTATCATGATGGCTGGCTGATTCAAGTCGTTCCGACAAATCTGGAGAAAGACCTGAATAACTTGAGCCTTCGCCGCATCTAAGTGAATGAGGCGAATGATGCATTGAATATCCTGCGCACGTGGTACCCAATTATCATTCTATTAGGAAGGAGAAATTATGGTCGTCTTATTTCTGATTGTAACCGTTATTATTTTCATTCTGGCTGACGCCGTTTTACGAATCGTTCTTAAAAAAATGGAGCATTCCAAACTTAAGAAAGAACGGGAAGAAGCTCTGGACATTGGCCTTCGGTTAGATTTCACGGAAGAGGCCAAATCCCTGAAACGGGTCGAAGTCGACCATCCCAAAGCTAAAATTCTGGCAGTGGACGATGAAGAAGTGGTACTGGCAAGTTTCCGAAAAATACTGGTGCTGGCCGGATATTCAATCGATACCGTGGAGACCGGTCCCGAGGCCCTGGGGCTTTTGAAGAAGACCGAATACGATTTCCTGTTCACGGATTTGAAAATGCCAGTGATGGATGGCGTTGAAGTGACCAAGGCTGCAAAACATCTGCGTCCGGATATCGATATCATCGTCATCACCGGCTACGCGACCATTGAAACCGCTGTGGCGACCATGAAATACGGCGCCACGGATTATGTGCAAAAGCCATTCACTGAAGATGAATTGGTGGATTTTGTCAACAAGTCGTTAATCCGGCGCCAGGACAAGATCGAGCGTGTCACCAAGCCGGCGGTGCATCTCATTACTCCTTCGCACGGCGAGTCCAAATCAAGCCATGAATTTAATGTGCCAGCCGGGATTTTCATAGCGCCGACTCACACCTGGGTCAGAATTGATTTGAACGGATTGGCGCGCGTCGGCATCGATGATTTCTCCCAAAAGATTTTGAGCAAAATCAAAAGCGTTGTTCTGCCAAAGAAGGGGCAGAAAGTCAAAAAAGGTGATTTGCTGTTCACCGTGCAGCGCGGCGACCAGTCCCTGAATTTTCCCGCTCCCATCAGCGGAACCGTGGTATCGATCAATGCCAATCTCGAAGACCATATCGATTATGTCAATATCAAGCCGTATGAACTTGGATGGATGTGCAACATCGAACCGGAGAATCTCAGCAATGAACTGCCGGGGCTGAAGATTGGCTCGGACACAATGCAATGGTATCAGAAGGAAATTGATAGATTTCACGAGATCAGCAAGATGATCAACACTAAATTGGAAGAATCATTGCAACAGGCAGAAGGGAAACCGGCAGACGACACGGAGCGTTTTGTTACCAGCCTGTGGGCGGCTTACAGCGAGTACTTCCAACGCAAATCTTTCGAGTGATGGAGTGGAGGCGTTCGTAAATTGTGATTGCTAGTTGCCTGTGCTGCAGTTCACAGCGACAGCAATTCCAATAAACTGGCCTCAGTCCCATCAGCAGAAAAGGAGCCTTTTAAGTTACATCCGGTAGAATAAAGACCTGACAACCTGACCGTTCACTCCATTAGAGGCGGCAGGTTGTTAACCATGAACGCGGCATACAATTGAAATAAGACGTCCATCAATCCATCCACTAGGAGAATATGCTCGCTGGTCCGCTCATCGTGCTTCTTTGATGAAGTAATGCACGACAGGAGAGGACGGCGTCGGAACAAGCGGTGAGTGGGGAAAATGCATATCCGTTACTTTGCCCAACCAGTGGGACCGAGGTAGCGGATTTTCATTTGCAGTAACTCGGAATGGCTGAATGTCCGGCGGTTATTTCCGGCGCGTGAATTGGCCGGCGGGGGAATCGGGAGCTTTCGTCGATGGCGTGAAAATGGCGCGGATCATTCGAATGAAGTCATTTTGTTGAGATCAAATTTTTTAAGCTTGTTATACAGCGTCGTGCGGTCGATTTTCAGAATCTCTGCTGACCTGGAAATGTTGCCGCCGGTTTGCTTCAACACCCGCTGAATCTGCATCTTCTCAGCGCCCTCCAGACTGTAATCTGTGAATGCCGCCGATGTGAATTTGTCCCGAAATGGGAATGTGAAATGGTCGGGTTTGATCACAATATTGTCGCAGACGACAACTGCGCGTTCGATCACATTTCTCAATTCACGGATGTTGCCGGGCCACTCGTAGCTCAATAGTGTTTCCATTGCGTCCTGGGATATGTCCTTGATCGGCTTGGACATGGATTGCCTGTATTTATTGAAGAAGAATCGCGCCAGCAACGGAATATCCTCTTTTCGATCGCGCAGCGTAGGCATTTCAATCGAGATGACATTCAACCGAAAATATAAATCCTCGCGGAAATCGCCGGACTTGACCGCCTTTTCCAGGTCTTTATTTGTGGCGCTGATTACCCGAAAATCCACTTCAACCTGTTTTTCGCTGCCCAGTCGGGTGAACTGCTTTGTTTCCAGCACGCGCAGCAAGTCCATTTGCATCTTCATGCTGATGTTCCCGATTTCATCGAAAAAAACTGTACCTTTATTGGCGCGCTCCAATTTGCCAATCCGCAGTCGTTCCGCGCCGGTGAAGGCGCCTTTTTCATGGCCGAATAATTCACTCTCCAGCAACGACTCAGTCATTCCGCCGCAATTGATGGAGATGATCGGCGCGTACCGGCGATGGGAATTGCTGTGAATGGCGCGCGCAATCAGTTCTTTCCCTGTGCCGCTTTCACCGCGGATCATCACGGTGCTATCGGATTTGGCGACCGAGGCCACCATCTTCAGCACGTCCCGCAGCCGCGCCGACGTGCCAATAATATCATCCGGCGTGGTCAAATCTTCGATCCGCTCCCGAAGTTGAATATTCTCCCGCGCCAGTTGCCGTTTTTCCAGGGCATTGCGGACGATATGCGATAGATATTCCGGATCAATTGGTTTTGAAATATAGTCAAACGCCCCATCCTTAATCGCCTGCACCGCCGTTTCGACGGTGGCGAATGCAGTGATCATGATGACGATGACGCTTTTGTCCACACTCATGATGTGCCTGTTGAATTCGATCCCGTCCATCCCCGTCATTCTGATATCCAGCAGAACAATATCCCAGGTCTGACGTTTGAACATTTCGAACGCAGTATTCGCACTTTCCGCTGTCGCCACATGAAAGCCCTCTGCTTTGAACCATTGGCAGAGCGAGTCCCGCACCGAAAATTCATCATCGACAATCAGAATGCTGATATCTTTGTTGTTCATAAAATAAACCTCGAAATATTTTCAATAAGTTCTGATGGAAGTCATCTGCAGCGGAATCGGCACCATTTCACGGGGCGGATTTCACTCTGAAACAGGAAGCTCAATGGTGAAAATCGTCCCCACGTCCTTTTGTGATTTCACCTGGATGGCGCCCTGATGACGTTCGACGATGCCGTACACCACGGCTAATCCCAGTCCCACGCTTTTTTCATTGGTCTTAGTCGAATAAAACGGCTCAAAGATATGGGGAATTGCCGCTTCATCGATGCCTACGCCGTTGTCGCTGATTTTTATGGAGTACGTCGTCCCCTGATTTGTTCTCTCCAACGCGATGTTTATTTTTCCCGATCCCTCAGGGATGGCTTCGATTGCATTGATCAGCAGCGCGACCGTCATTTGTTCCAGAGCGGCAGCGTCACAATGGATGGGCGCTTCATCCGTGTCAAAATCTGTTGTCAGTTGAATTTCGCGCATCGCGATGCTATGCTGTACCAGTTCAATACTTCTGTTGAGTATCGATGTCAGGTTGGATTGCTTTTTCTCACCGAAAGATTTTTTCGAAAAAATGAGCAGGTTCCTGACAATGTCGCCGCACCGCTTTGATTCGTCCCTGATGATTTTCAAATTTTCGATGGCCTTGCTGACGGCCTGTTCATTTTTATAAGGCTGGAGACTTTTGATCATCAATTTGGAATAGGTCAAAATGCCGGAGAGGGGATTGTTGATCTCATGGGCGACAACCGCTGAAAGCTTCCCCATGGAAGCCAGTTTCTCCGCCATGATCAATTGGCTCTGCGCCTGACTCAACTCTTCGGTTTTCTGCTGCACCTTCTCTTCCAGCCGGTTGGACCATTCTTTCAATTCTTCCTGAGCCTGTTTCAATTTCAGCGTCATTTTGTTGAAAGAGGCGGCCAACTTCGCCATTTCCTCAGGGGAGTCGATCTGGATAATGTGCTCCAGATTCAAATGCGCGACTTGCTGCGTGCCCTGAATCAGTTCAGAAATCGGACGTTGTATCTGCGTGCGAATAATCCGGTTGAATACAATGGCCGAGATTATGGTAATGATCCCATAAAAGATGTACGACTTGGATCGCGCATCCCGGGTATTGACGTCCAGTTTTTTCAATGACAATTGAATATCCAACAGTCCCAATATCGTCTCGTCGCTGGCATGCGCGTGACAGGCGGCGTTATAGCATGCTGGTGAATTTTCAATGGGATTGATCAATCCCATCACCCGATAGCCATTGGTGGATGGGCATTCCCTGAAACGATTTTTTTGAGGGATGGCGCCTCTGGCTTTTTCGCTTTCATGGCAAAAAATGCACTGCTCGTCATGAATGCTCACTGTTTGCCCTACTTCTGTGGAATCGCCGGAAAATTGAATGACGCCTTTCTTGTTATAAATTCGAATGCCTTCAATGTACTCAACGCTGTTCAAATTCGTCATGATACGAGCGAGGTTCACACGGTCGTTTTGTAACATGCTGATTCGCGTGGACTCTTTGATCAAATTGCCGGCCTGAATGGCATAATCCGCCATACAGCCTTCCATTTTATGAGCGAAATAATGGAAATTGACATAGTTGATAATCACAAAAACCAGGATAATGTGCAGCGAGAGAAGAATGAATAGCCGGATACTGATTCGGGAAAATAATTTAGTCAATTTCTTCATTTTAATTTCAGACGCCTGACGTGAAAAAATTTAACAACAATGTCATGGTTGCATCCGGGAATTTCATCTGCCGGCGAATTGCCGCAACATGAAAGTCTTTCGAACTTTGCATGGTTGTGCCAAAGACGAGGGATAGTTAATACTGAAAATATGTGTGAGGGTAATTTATTGATAATGACAAAAAACCTGAAAAGCGATCTTATCCGTTGTGGCCATGAGATATTTTCAGCTAATGAATACACATTGAAAACCCCTTGGATAAGCTCCCTGAGTTCAACGAGATAAGATCGCGTTTCAGATTGCAAGAATGATTTACAATGGCAATGTATCAGCCGCATGACATTTGAAACAGGAGACGCCGCTTTTCCCGCCGGTCAGATTGCTGCCGTGGCAGTTTTTACATTTATTCATGGCGTCGCTATTCTTTTTGATATATTCACTGTGAGAATTATCACTGTCAGCCATCATCCATTCCTCGGAGTGGGGATAGCTCTGGTGACATTTGAAACAGCTTTCGCCGGTGTCGCTTCCTTTAAGGTCGACGCCGTGACAGCTTTTGCATGAACTGGATCCGACGGCTAATACTTTGCTGCCATGGAAGTTATCGGCGCCAACAGTATTCCATTCATCCGGATGCGAGGTGCTTGGTAATGGATTTTTATCTTCCGCGCAGCTCAGAATGACGAGAGCCGTGGACAGAGATAGTATGAGCAGAGTAAAAAAAGTTTTCATCATTCACCCTCAGGCTAAGACGTCAATTTTCCACAATACATTGAACTTATTTCTGGTGACACTGAACGCACACAGGATCTCCAGCGGCATCGGAATGGCAGCTCAGGCATGAATCCATATCCAGTTTCGCGGCTCGCGCATGCCCACCTCCGGAAGAAGTATTGGACCAACTCGCTGTCGCGTGGTTCCGCGGCATCACCATTCGCTGGCGATGGCAGTCGACGCAGAAGGACAATTCTTCATGACAGGTGTAGCAATTCTCTTTGTTGCCCTTTGCCTGGAGACTGTGATTATTCACAAAATTCAGTGAGTGCACCTGATGATCCAGATTATCGCCGCGGTGGCAATTCAAACACATATCGTCCGGATGGCAGGTTTTGCAGGAGTTATCGGCCGTGTATGAAGCCAATCCATGCTCCTTGTTCCAGGCTAAATTGTGATCGCCAGGCTTCAGGGCCTCGCCGGTGTTATGGCAGGTATAGCAATAATTCTCCCGGGCAAGCTGATCGTGACAGTCGGTGCAACTGGCCATGGTTGGCAGGTGTTTTTCCAGGATGTTGCCACTTTCAGCGACTCCGGCATGACATTTTTCGCAGGCCAGTCCTTTGGCAGCGTGTGTGCTGTGCGGGAACTTGGCGATGTAATCCGTGATTCGGGGATAGACGATGGCATTGTCCGGGTCTTTGTGGCATTTGCTGCATTCTTCATCCTGGCTGTGGCAGGTATAACATTTTTCCATGTCGGGCAACAGGTTATCGGTTGACAGCATGCTTGCCGAGGCAGCATGACAGGCTTCGCATTCTGCTTCAACCTCTATGGCGTGATATTTATGGGAAAAGATGAGTTCTAATTCCTGGGCCGTTGAGACATTGCTTAAAAAGAAAGCAACAAGAAGCCCCAGCACGACACATACAATTTTTTTCATGATTATTATCCCTTACCAACTAAAGTGGACATGATTTAAAATTCGTGAATCCTGTTCTTTAAAACGGTTTGTCAACCATTGATACTCTAGATCGATGGACCAGTGACGTTGAAAACGATAGGATAATCGTACCGCATTGGCGATCTGATTTTCGTATTCGAACACTTTTTCTGTTTTATACCGGGAATAATCAATGTTGATCGACGCTAACAACGCAGGTGTGATGGAATGGGCATAGTCGAGAATGAGCCCCAATTGTTCGCCGGCGTATCCTGTCTCATAAATGACGCCAATGCTGCCGTTCAGATTATTGACGGTGAAAAAAATGCGGTTGGCCGACTCCTGGTCGAACTGGACGAGTTGGTACTGCCCGCTCAGAAAGAGATTCTGAACCATTTTGTAGGTGCAGCCAGCATTGAATTGGGTGTAACCGTCGACATCAAATAGTGTGAAAAAGGAGTTGGCGTAGATTTGCGGCATTTGATTTTTAAAGCCGGCATTGAGTGAAATTTTATCATTCACATCATGTTTAGCCGAGAACATCAACCTGTGAAAAGCGGATGTTTGAAGATCGAAGTGCGCTTGCAACCGGACATTGGTCCGGGGCAACGAGCTATTGGTCAGGTTCAGTCCGGCGAGTTGCCAGAACAATCCGTCTTCATTGGATTTTTGCAGGTAAAACAATTGCGTCCCTGTGGAGAAGAACCGATTCATTTCGAATAAGCCGCCGGCGACAAAACTGTCCTCTGATTTGTAAATTTTGAGGCTGCTGTTGAAGTGGGCTTCTGCGCCAGCGTACGCCGAGATATTCATTCGGTTCGAAATTTTGACTTTGGTGTACAGACCGTCCAATCCTCCAAGTGCGGCGCCCGGGTGGAGAAACTGGCGCCCGAGGACGAGATCGACTCGGTTGAACAGATTTTTGTACTGCAAATTGAGCGCGTAAGCTTTGAATCGCTGTTCGTCTTCCAGTGTTTCGTTGAGATCGGTTAAAGCTCTGAGAGATGTATTCAGAGAGAGGTTGCTCAATTTGGGTGATTCCAGGCTAAAGCGAATGAATTGAAACAGGCGAGTATGTTGAGTTGTATCTTCATAGCTATAAACGGTGTTGGACGTTTTGCCGTGAAAATCGATCCCGTACACATAGCCAACACTCAAAGAGACCATCAATAGACTGAGAAGACCTATTCTTATTTTTGGTATCATAGCTCGTTTACTCAGCTTAAGTTTTAATAAATGAAAGCGGCATTCTTCCACTGTGAAAGAATGCCGCTCGTTCTCGTTAAGTTATTTTTCTAAAATAGCATCGTATGTTCCAGGTGCTGCTGAACCGGCATACTTGTTTTTCGTCATAATTCCATGAGCGAAACCATTGAATCCGTACAGCAAGCTCTTTGCATCGTAGCCCAGCATGGTCAGATAGGTACAAATCTGAGCCGATGTCTGACCAGTGTAGCAGTAAACCACAATGGTTTTATCCGTCGGCAACAGGTTTAACTGCGCTGTGCTGAGCAGCGTTGTATTTGGTGAGAACTGGTAAGCGCCGGGAATATGGCCTGGATTGGTATATTCGGCGGCCGGCCAGTAATTGACGATGAAGTAGTTGCCTGGATTATCCCACACTAAGTTGGCATCAATTTTGGGCCAGCTTGCGGCAATCACTTCATTGAAACGTGCTTTGAAGATTTCTTCGGCGGTGGTTCCACCTGTGGACAGCGTCGGGAAATCGTGTGTTGTCGTGGTGGTGGAAGCTGTAGAGACAACATCGCCGGCATGTTCGTCAGTTTTCACAGCGTTTTTCCACTGTTTGGTGTTACTGAAGGATGTATCGACCGAGCACATGCCGTAAGACAGGTTCTGTGCTTCGTATCCTAACAGGTTCAAAAATGCAGTGGCGGAGCTTGCCGTTTGACCGGTGTAGCAAACGTTCAAAATGGTTTTATCTTTGGGAATGGTGCCATCATCAAGTTTCGCGACCAGATCGGTCATGGCCATTGAATGGGCGCCTTTAATATGAACAATCGCGTAATCCGCAGCGGAGCGGTAGTCAATGATATACGGATCATTGGCGGTATTGCCGTCTGTCAGGTTGTCGAATACAGCAGTGATGGTCGTGTTGACGCCCAACCCACCCTGGGTTGTGTAATTAGCAACGTAAACATCACCGACTTCCGTTAACAGTTCGAACTCATTAATTTCTTCAGGTTCCGTGGTTTCGTCGTCATCGCAACCAACTACCATGAACAAAGCTAATGATAAAATCAAGAACAGAACAGGAATTTTCTTGTACATCTCTGTACCTCCTAAATTAAATGATTTGAAATGAATTAAGTGTTTCTATTTGAGTTTGTCGTCCATAATAATATCTTTATTTGCTTCGACTTCATAGTCGAATAAGTCGGCTGAAGTTAAATAATAGGTCGTCGAATTATGGCATTTGCTCGAGCATCGGGTGCTACCCGTCGTATCTGTCCGAGCGGTCCAGCGTTGAATGTTGTGCGGCGTTGCATATTTCCACGTAGGTTCAGTGTTGTAATTTGGTAAATCAGTTATTCCCCAACTTGCGTATGTGTCCGGCGCAATCGGAATGTGCCGGACTGCCACGTAATCATAGGTACGGTTTGCAGATTCGAGATTGAATTTATTCTTGGCAATCTTGAATTTGAAATAGGAATCCCCGGTAATGCCGGCGCCGCCGGTGTGGCAGCTATTGCAGTTTTTATAATCCTGTGAATGGCATACCTGACAGGAGAGCGTCGGTATCGTGGTGCTGGACACATGCTTTTGATGGTAGAAATTAATTGTGTCGACATCTGCATGACAATTTTCACAGCGCGGCATATCCGTATTCAGGTAACGGTAGTCGAATTCCTCGCCGGTCCCGTGCATTTCCATGCCGGTGTGGCACATGGTGCAATTGCTGCCGCCTGGTTTGTAGCGGTGGACATCAGCCGCATAGTTTTCGTTTTGTCCGAGGTATTCTGCCCCAACGCGGCTGCCGTGACATGCCACGCAATTGTTATCCCGCGTCGGCGCGCCAAAATTGTGCCCGGCGATGAATCCGCCTTTTACTGAAACCGGTCGGGAGATGTGGCATTGCCCACAACTGACATGGCATTTCCCGCATTCCTCATCATATTTCTCCATTATGCCCGCGTCACTTTCTATGCTGTACCCCAATCGATTTTCGATTCGCTTGAAGTACCCTTTTTGTGTCTTGTGAAGGGAGGATGCATAATGAGCCACAATATCCTCATGGCAACCGGAGCAGTACGTGGCATCATTTTCGCTCGGCGCAGCGACCAGGCTGACGTGAGCGGTCTCTTTGTCGTACGCGTCTTTATTACCCTTGTGACATGACGTGCATCCGAAGCTGCCGTGTTTTGTATTCAGAAAACTGTTATCAACAAGTACCATTTCCCATGCCTCTAACTGAGACACAGCGCCGCCTCAACCCTCGCCTGATTCGCCTTCATCCGGGGGAATTGGCGTGGCCACTTGTTTCAGTAGAGTTGCATCAAGGTGACAGTGCGTACAACTTGATTCTTCCACAGAGGAGAAAACGCTGGGAGCGGGTTTGTATTTATCAGTACATCCCCAGGTAAAAATAAGAATCATGGAGAGTAGCAACAGACTACAAATGGTAAAAAGTTTTACTTTCATTTGTTCCTCTCTGCTAACAATTTAATGACATGTAACGACGGATTAAAATACAGTGATTATTTCCAGTGTTTCTTACTTACGCCAAAGTGCTACAATACCTCTTTGCTCAACAAAAATGACTTGAGATGGAATAGCACAATTTTTACCATTTGATTGTTCGGTTCAATTTTTTGCAAACTCGTGAAATAGTGAATCGATTTTCTAATGTCACAATACAACCAGAGCATGCCCAACTTCAACATGTACGAAGGCGAGTTTTTCTCGCCGGCTATCTGCGCCTCGACATCGTTTACCAGTTCCGGACAGGGACAGTCATCGATGATAGGATCTGATTCAATGATGAACGATACGTCCTGTTGGACGAGGTCCAGAAACAGTTCTTCCGCCTTGTCAATGTTGCCGGTCTGGATAAAACAAATGATGAGCTTCCGTCGAATGACTTTACTTCGCGGATCTTTCACCAGAGCCGATTCGAGTTCCCGAGCGGCAAGCGCGTATTTGCGCGTTAAAAAATATTGATTTCCTAACATTTCAGACATAGTTCCCTCAAATAGCGGAGCTACATCAAATTTCATGCCATCAGAATAACTTCAATAAAAACATGCCAGATTTTCTTATTCGGCGCCGGGCAGAGTGTTTCAATTATCTGACTGTAAGAAAAAACGAGATGATAGTTGTTTGAAATTAATAGATATATCCTTTGTGAAACAAAGTGTTTCGCTTGAAACGAAACACAGCCACGATGATAGTTGATCCTGAAACTGCACTCCAAATCTGCCCTCTCGCTGCTGCTGATGGCGTCAAGCAACTGCGCTCAACTTTCTTCAACACAATTTCTCCATGACAGTATTCGACGGCTATTTCATTGAGCAATGGCCGAACTGATGATTCACTGGTAGCGTGATTTCAAATGGTTCGACAGGGCGGATGGCAGCGCCCCGATTCACTCAGGCCTTCTCAGTGAAGGATTTCATTTTGCGCCAGAGCGTGCTGCGACCAATGCCAAGTTCTTTGGCGACTTTCGTTTTATTCCATTGATATTTTTCCAGTAAGTGCATGATGTGAGAAGACTCGCTATCGATTTCACACGCGCCTGGTTGATTCAACGATAAGTCAGCGTGCTCCCGAACATTCGGCGGCAATTTAATCGCTTCGATAATCTTTTTATCTTTCGTCCGCACAAACGCGTACTCCAGGGCATTTTCCAATTCGCGGACATTGCCCGGCCAGGGATAATGGGTGAGTAATTCGAGCGCAGTATCATCGATGTCGTGTATGTTTTTATTATAGATCAATGAAAATTTTTTCAAAAAATGTTTTATCAGGTGCGGGATGTCTTCCGGGCGCTTTTTGATCGGAGGAATTTCAATGGGAATCACGTTGAGCCGATAGTACAAATCCTCCCGAAAATGCCCATCTGCGATGGATGCTTTGATATTTTTATTCGTCGCGGCAATCACCCGAATGTCAACGCGGCGCGTCTCCGATTCGCCAACCCGCTCGAAGGTGCCTTCCTGCAGCACCCGTAACAGCTGCAACTGCATTTGCAGAGGCATTTCGCCGACCTCATCCAGGAATATGGTCCCACCGTCCGCAATTTCAAATCGACCCGGTCGCTCTTTTATTGCTCCGGTGAACGCGCCCTTCACGTGACCAAACAACTCGCTGGCCAGAAGTTGCGGCGTGAAAACCGAACAGTTCACTTTGACAAACGGCTGATCTTTGCGCAGACTTGTGGCCTGTACGGCGTTGGCAACCATTTCCTTACCTGTGCCGGATTCACCCTGAATGAGCACAGTGGCATCCGAATCGGAAATCTCCTCGATCAATTCGAAGATTTCCTGCATCACTTTGGTGTGGCCGATGATGCCATAAAACAGGTTCTTTTTGATGTGCTTATCACGCAATATCTCCAACTCGGATATATCGCGAAAGGAAATCACGCCGCCCACCGGCTCATTTTCGTTGTTGCGCAGAATGGAGACGTTCATTTTGATCGGGATGAAATTGCCATTGACGTTTCTGATCTTCGATTCCAGGTCATAGATGTTTTTCCCTGTCTCCAAAACATGGGCGATCGGGCATTTGATGAAGCATCGATTTGACTTAAAAATATGTTTGCAAAATTTGCCGTAGACGTCCTTGCGTTTCAGACCTGTAATTCGCTCGGCAGCCCGATTAAAATAATTAATCTTAAAATCCTTATTTACTGTGAACAATCCTTCGCCAATTGAGTCTAATATATCGTTTGTCAGGGATGGATTCAGTTCCATATTCAGTTACCAGTTTCGTTCAATTCCCATACCAGTTTGGACGCGAAAGAGAAGTATCGATTCATTGGTCCGTTAGCGCTCAGTGAAAAAGCATGATGTCAATCTGAACTATCGGTCGTTGCTTGATTTTTGGCCGGGATCAATTGACAATCCTGGATCCACTCGTTCGGCCGGCTTTTCTGTGAAACAAAGTGTTCTAATATAGTTGTTTCAAATCAAAGATTCAATAAAAATTTTAGAATTATGAGTCGGCGCTGTGAGAAAAAAATAAGGGGAAGATTTGATTTAACATTCAAAATAACAGAAACTAAATGGATTTAACAACGAGAGCCGGGTTGGGGTATCATGATCTGCGAAACGATTTGTTTCGCCTGTTTTACGCAAATAAAAATAAACAGATAAAAGTACCCGACCTGAAAAAAACAATTCACTGAAACAAAGTGACGGGCATTGAATTCTCTTATTTAATTGATTTTATTAAGGCGAGTTTTGGGTGGCAAGATAATTGCAATGCACAGTTGCTACATTCATTTGTAAAATCATCACATCATCCATAAATGAGGAACAGTATGACAGGCAAGTTGGTTTCGGTTTATCTGACTTTCATAATTTCCATGGTATTGCTATTTCCCGGAATTGGAGCGAGCCAGGATATTTCAAGCGAAGACTGCATGGAATGCCACAGCGACAAGGCATTGACCCGGCTGAACGAAGATGGGAAGGAGGATAGCCTCTTTGTCCATTTCGAAAAATTTTCCAATTCAGTTCATGCCGGACTTTCCTGCGTCGATTGTCACAGCGCCATCACCGAACTTCCGCATGACGAAAAACTTGAAAAACCGAACTGCGGGAATTGCCACGACGATGTGACTCAGGAGTATATGGCCAGCGTTCACGGGAAGAGCCTGGCCAAAGGCAATCTCGAGGCGCCTGAGTGCTGGAGTTGCCACACCTCCCATTACGTGTTCCCCATCGATGACTCGCTGTCAACAATGTTCGTTCTGAATCAACCCGAAATCTGCGGTGAATGTCATTCTGATCCCAACATTGTGAAAAAGTTCAATATTCCGATTTCAGAGCCGGCAGCGGCGTATAAAACGAGCATCCATTACCGCTCTGCGCTTGAGGAAGGAAATATGCAGGCAGCCAAATGTAGCGATTGTCACGGCGCTCACAATTTACAGCCTTCCAGCAATCCGGTTTCTCTGACAAATAAGTTCAATATTCCCAGGACATGTGCGCAATGCCACCAGGGAATTTTCGATGAATATATGGCTGGCGTGCATGGCAAGGGATTGTTGGCGGGCGCAACGGATTCACCGGTATGTACCGATTGCCATACCGAACATGATATTAAATCCCATACCGACCCGAAATCGACGGTCTTTTCAACCGTCATTTCAAAGACAACCTGTCCGAGATGTCATGAAGCAGAACAGATCGTCACCAAGTACGGACTAAAAAAAGAAGCAGTGGATAGTTATAACGACAGCTATCATGGACTGGCAAATCGCGCCGGGTCAGTCGTCACAGCGAACTGCGCCAGTTGCCATGGTGTTCATAAAATACTGCACTCCAGCGACCCCAAGTCATCCGTTAATAAAGCCAATCTGCAGCAAACATGCGGTAGCTGCCATCCAGGCGTGAGCGACATGGTTGCGATTGGGTCGATTCATATCAAAGGATCGTCCACGTCGCAGAAGACAATCTATTATGTGACCACATTTTATATATTCCTCATCGTGGGTACCATTGGCGGCATGTTCATGCACAATCTCATCGATTTCATCCATAAATTCAAGGCGAAAATCAAAGGGGTGGAGGATCACAGTTTTGAGGAATTATCGCACGGAATTACCATGGTGCGGTTGTCCCTGAACGAACGAATCCAGCATTTCATTTTGATGGGCACATTCATCACCCTGGTGATCACCGGTTTTGCCCTGAAATTTCCTGAAGCGTGGTGGGCTGCGCCATTCACCCGCTGGGACGGCGGGTTTGCCATGCGAGGATATCTGCATCGGCTGGCTGGCGGATTGATGGTGCTGCTCGCGTTCTATCACGTGTTCTATGTCATTACCACAAAACGCGGCAAACGGCATATTACGGAAATGCTGCCCAAATTGAAGGATCTGTTCGATGTGATTCAAAATGTTCAGTACAATCTGGGTCTGCGGAAAGATCGCCCGAAGTTCGCGTATTATAACTACATCGAAAAAGCGGAGTACTGGGCGCTCATCTGGGGCACCATTGTGATGAGCGTGACCGGCTTCATTTTGTGGTTTGAAAATATCTCGTTGAAGTATTTCCCGAAATTGGTCTCGGATGTCAGCACCGTCGCTCATTATTATGAAGCCATTCTGGCCACGGTTGCTATCATTGTCTGGCATTTCTATTACCAGTTCTTCGATCCCCATGTCTATCCCATGAACACCACCTGTTTCACCGGCAAAATGTCGGAAGAAACGATTAAGCTGGAGCATGGAATGGAATACGAAAAATTGACGAAGAAAGAGTGATTGGAAAACGGGTGCAGCAATGCATCGTTTTAAAAACATGTTTATTCATTGAAGAAATCGCCTGAACAACATAATAAAAAGCCGCTATCTCGGTTGAATCACGAGGTAGCGGCTTTCTTCGTTTTAGCCACATGAATAGACATTATCAAGTTGCCTCCTCGGAATCATACAATGTCGGGACGTCCGGTGCGCAGCGTTTCGCGTTCCGCGCAGTGCACTCTCCAACGCCTGGCCAGTCATTTACCATGCATCCGTTTTTGACGCAGATAGTTAACCGCATAGATTGAACGTGATGCAGTCTCACTGCCATGGCGAAGTTAAACAGAGGAGGTCAATGAAATTCTTCCTGTTAGATTGCCGGTTGAACCAAAAAAAGCCGGCATTCGCAATTGAATACCGGCTTTTTTAGCTCATGCAGCAGAAAATTATTATTTCATTAAGATCATCCGCTTCATTTGCATGGAAGCGTTACCATCGCGGCTATTCACTTTCAGTGCACATAAATAAATGCCGCTCGATAGGTTATGTCCATCGAATATGACGCGGTGAGCGCCGGCCGGCAGCGCACCTTCCAGCAGTGATGTTATTTCCCGCCCCAGCAGGTCGTACACTTTCAGCGATACGATTCCATCTTCCGGCAGGTTGAATCGAATTTCAGTCTGCGGATTGAACGGGTTGGGATAGTTTTGTTCCAGCTCAAATTCCGATGGTATCTCTGGTTCATTGGTCAGTAGCGGTTGTTCAGCGCCATCCTCGCCGCCCAGTTCAACCAGGATATTTCCTTTGGCGAGATAATCGGCGCCGCCAAAGGTCCAGGTATCGCCGAAAACCTCGGCATCGGTATTACCGCCAAACAGCACGATACGACTGGAGCCATCCAGGCTGGTTTCGGCCAGCCGCGGATTAGCCCGCTCGGCCGGACTGCTGTCGTTGTTGTCGTCCTCGATCCAGGTGTTGTCGCTTTGGTCAAACACCCAGGTGTCACCATAAATGACCGTTTCGCTGTTGCTATTGGGATCGCTGATGATGTCGGCGCGTCCGCCAAAAATCATGATGCGGTCGTCGCCAAGCCAGGCGGCGGTGTGATTGTAGCGAGCCGCCGGTTTTTCGGTGGGCGAAAGCTTCGTCCATTTATCGGAACCGCGATCATACAGCCAGGTCTCGTCAAGCTGGGTGACGCCGGTGAAGCCGCCAAAGATCACGGCCTGGTCTGTGCCAAAGTAGGCCATGGCAAACGAGGCGCGAGCGCCGGGGCGCGTCTTGTTGGCGCTCTTGCGGGTCCATTTATTTTCACTCAGGTCAAAAATCCAGGTCTGATCGCTGCGGGTATATTGTTTGATGAGCCGTCCGCCGAATAGCAGCACTTTGTCGGAGCCGCCGCTGAAACACATGCCGTGTCCATCCAGGGCCGGCGGTGCGCCGCTGGGGGAAAGCTTGGTCCAACTGTTTGTTGCCAGATTGTAGAGCCAGGTTTCGGAAGCCGGATTGGCGCCGAATAGTGGAATCACCGGGCTGCCGCCGTACATCAGCACTTTGCCATCGCCGATATAGGCCATGGCCATGCGCACGCGTCCACCGGGGGCATTGGCCGGTTGTTTATTTGTCCAGGTATTGCTGTCAATATCGTACAGCCAGGTATCATTGTAAGCAGTGTAACCGCCATTGGTTCCGCCAAACAGGAGGATTTGTCCGTCGCCAATATAGGCTGTAGCATGCCAGTAGCGCGGCGCCGGAGCCGTACCCGGAGAAACATCGGTCCAGTCGCTGGCAACCGGAACCACGCCGCTGCCTTGAATGGCAAAGTCGTACGGATTTTCATCCGCATCGTCATTGGCAATAGAGACAGCGCCGGAAGCGACGCCAGCCGCAGTGGGCTCAAAGCGAATGGTGAAAGTGGCAGTGCCGCCGTCGGCAGCTACCTGTGTCGCGGCGTCGGTGACCAGTGAAAAGCCGTCGCCGGTCACGACCACCAGCGGCGAACCGCCGGTGAGGTTCAACTCCGCATTGCCGGTATTTTCAATGGTGAACGTGTGCTCGACTGCACCCGTTGCCACTTCGACCTCGCCGAAGTCAGTATCGTCGCTGGTTGCAGGCGTGTTATCGCCATCGGCAATTGAAGCGCCGTTGCCCTGCACGTCCATCTCCGGCGTACCCATTCCCGCGCCTTGAATGGCGAAGTCATACGGATTCTCGTTCGCGTCGTCGTTGGCAATGCTCACCGTCGCGCTGCGCAAGCCAACCACGCTCGGATCGAAATGCACCGTGAAAGTCGTATTGCCGCTCGCTGCAACTGGACTCGACGGCTGCACGGTCACGGAGAAGTCCGCGGCATTTGCTCCACCGATTTGCACTTTCGGCGCGCCGGTGAGATTCAAATCCAGGTTGCCGAGGTTGGCAATTGTGAAGACTCGATCCACGCTGCCGCTCGAAATATCGGCAGAGCCGAAGTCGGTGTGATCCGCAGAAGAAGGCGTGGCGTCGCCGTCGGCAATTGAAACGGAGTTGCCGAGCGCATCCATCTCCGCCGCGCCCATTCCCGCGCCTTGAATGGCGAAGTCATACGGATTCTCATCCGCGTCGTCGTTAGCAATGGAGACATTGCCGGTAACGACGCCAGCCGTTGCTGGCTCAAAGCGAATGGTGAAAGTGGCAGTGCCGCCGTCGGCAGCTACCGGTGTCGCGGCGTCAGTGACCAGTGAAAAGCCGTTGCCGGTCACCACCACCAGCGGCGAACCGCCGGTGAGGTTCAACTCCGTATTGCCGGTATTCTCAATGGTGAACGTATGCTCGACAGCGCCGGCTGCCACTTCGACCTCGCCGAAATCGGTGTCGTCGCTGGTTGCAGGCGTGTCATCGCCATCGGCAATGGAGACGCCGTTGCCCTGTACGTCCATTTCGGGCGAACCAACAGAAAATGTTGCCTGCGCCGAAAACGGCGAGCCGGCAAACGCCGCATCCACTGCCTGCACGCGCCAGAAATAATCGCCAACAGGCAGATTCTTCAGCGTCCAAGACTCGTTGTGATTGGTCCCGCCCAATTGCACCACGCGGCGCCAACCGTTACTCACATTCGCCATGGGAGAGCTGACGTCAACGCCGTTGGATGTGGTGCCCACCATGAGATTGTAGGTCAGCCCGGCGCTCGCCGTTTGGGCATCGGAAGCCGCATTCCAGCTAAGCGTTACCTCCTCATCGTTCACCGCCGCGTTCAAATTGCCGGGCGCGGAAGGCACGGTGTTGCATACGGCGCTATTGTTGCGATAGATTTTGCAGACTTTGTTATATTCAGGTGTTGAAACATCATATCCTGTTTGTATAAAGTCTAAATCGCCGTCGTTGTCATAGTCTCCCCAGGTTGGAGAGCTTTGGGAGAGTCCGGGCAAGCTTGCGCCAATGTCGGTGAAAGCACCGCCGGTATTCTGATAGATTTTAGTGATATATTGTTGGGGGACGCTACCTGCGAGCAGGATGTCGAGGTCGCCATCGTTGTCATAGTCGCCCCAGGCTGCGGAGCCATTGGAGACTCCGGTCAAACCCGCGCCGATGTCGGTAAAAACGCCGTCGGTATTCTGATAAATTTCGGCAATGCCATTACCTGTAAGCAGAATATCGAGGTCGCCGTCGTTGTCATAGTCGCCCCAGGCGACCGAGCCATTTCTAATTCTGTTCACACTTGCTCCGATAGCGGAGAAAACGCCCCCGGTATTTTGATAGATAATAGTTGTTTCGCCGCCTGATGTTTGGCCGGGATGATATCCGGTGAGCAAAATGTCCAGATCGCCGTCATTGTCATAGTCGCCCCAGGCAACTGAACTCTGACTAACTCCGGTCAAGCTGGCGCCGATGTCGACAAAAGCGCCGCCGGTATTTTGATAGACTTTGGCAATTTCGTCGGAGCCACTGTCGCCCGTAAGCAAGATGTCGAGGTCGCCGTCATTGTCATAGTCGCCCCAGGCTACGGAACTTTCGTTAACCCCGGTCAGGCCGGCGCCAATGTCGCTGAAAGCGCCGCCGTCATTGCAGTATACTCGAGCGATATTGTCTCCCTGACCGTTGTAGCCTGATAGCAAAATGTCAAGGTCGCCGTCATTGTCATAATCTCCCCAGGCCACAGAACCAGTATTCAAACCAGGTAGGGCCGCGCCGATGTCGGTGAAACCGCTGCCTGTATTTTGATAGACTTTGGCGATCAAGTCGGAATCGGCACTACCCGTTAGCAAAATATCAAGATCGCCGTCGTTGTCATAATCGCCCCAGGCTAAGGAACGATCACCAATATTAGCCACGCTGGCCACGCCCATGCTGCCCATGTCGGTGAACGGTTCCAGGACGCCCGTGCCTTGAATGGCAAACTCGTACGGATTCTCATCGCTATCGTCATTGGCAATGCTGATGGTTGCTGTACGAACTCCTTCGGCGCTCGGGTCAAAATGCACAGTAAAATTCGTGCTACCGCCCGCCGCCACCGGGCTTGCCGGCTCTACCGTCACCGAAAAGTCCTCCGCATTCGCTCCGCTGATTTGCACCATCGGCGCGCCGGTGAGGTTTAAAACCGCGGTTCCGGTATTGAGAATGGTAAAAACATGATCTACGACACCGGTGAGAATTGGCGCAGCGCCAAAATCGGTGCCGTCGCCGGTTGCAGGCGTGTTATCGCCGTTGGCAATAGAGGTGGCGTTGCTTTGAACATCGATTTCGGGGCTGACGGAGAACGCTCCTTCTCCCGAAAAAGGCGAGCCGGCAAACGCCGCATCCACGGCCTGCACGCGCCAGAAATAATCGCCACCAGGCAAATTCTTCAGTGTCCACGATTCATTGTGATTGGTGCCGCCCAATTGCACCACGCGGCGGTAGCCGGTGGCAATGTCTGCCATCGGTGAATTGATGTCAATGCCGTTGGAACTGGTGCCGACCATCAGATTGTAGGTCAGCCCGGCGCTGGGAGTTTGAGCATCGGAAGCCGCATCCCAACTGAGCGCAACGGCGTTGGCGTTCACCACGACACTTAAATTGCCGGGCGCCGAAGGGACAGTGTTTAAGACGGCGCCGTCATTGCGATAGATTTTGGCGATCTCGCCTGAAGCGGACATACCCGTTAAAAGGATATCAAGTTTACTATCATTGTTAAAATCACCCCAGGCCACCGAAGCGTTGGTAACTTGCGCCAGATCTGCGCCGATGTCTGTGAAAATGCCATTAACATTTTGATAGACCTGGGCAATATACCCACCCCAACTATCTTGTCCTGTTAACAAGATATCGAGGTCGCCATCGTTATCATAGTCGCCCCAGGCAACGGAGCCATTCATGACTCTTGCCAGGTCAGCGCCAATATCGGTAAAAACGCCGGCGGTATTTTGATAGATTTTGGCAATATTACTGCTGCCTGTACTGCCCGCCATGCCCGCAATCAGGATGTCGAGGTCACCGTCGTTGTCATAGTCGCCCCAGGCGACAGCGCTGTACCAAATCCCGGTGAGGCCTGCGTCTATGTCCGCAAAAATGCCGTTGGTATTCTGATAGACTTTGGCAATCAGGCCGGAATCGGTACTGCCCGTTAGCAAAATATCGAGATCGCCGTCGTTGTCATAATCGCCCCACGCTGTTGCACCCCTGGATATGCCGGGCAAGTTGGCGCTAATATTGGTAAAAACACCGCCGTTATTCTGATAGATCCTGGCAGTTTTGCCATAACCACCGGCGCCCGTGAGCAGGATATCAAGGTCGCCGTCGTTGTCATAGTCGCCCCAGGCTGCAGAGCCTCCATCAACTCCGACCAGGCTCGCACTGATATCGGTGAAAACACCATTCGCATTTTGATACACCTTGGTAATACTGATGTCCGAAACATTTTCTCCGGTGAGCAAAATATCCAGATCACCGTCGTTGTCATAATCGCCCCAGGCCACAGAGCTTTGTCCCACCCCCATCAAACCCGCGCTGATTTCGGCAAAACCCGCAACAGTATTTTGATAGACTTTGGCGATGGCGCCACCGGACAGGTCGTTTCCTGTGAGCAGCATGTCGAGGTCGCCATCGTTGTCATAGTCACCCCAGGCAACAGAACTATAATAAACCCCGGTCAGGCCTGCGCCAATATCTGTGAACTGGCCATAGCCGGGAACGGCAACGGCCATTAATAAAACGGTGAACAACAAAAATCGAATGTAATGAGTGAAGGTTTTCATAATGCTTCTCCCTGCATTAAAATTAAAAGTGATCCCACCCGCATGTATTAATTCCCCCTGAATGAATCGATGGAATTCAAGCCGGTGTCGTTGATTTGATGAGGCAAGATAATAAATCCCGGTGAAAAAATCTTTCAGCTATGTTGCAAAGTTTTGCAGCTATGTTGCTGGGAGATTTTTTTTTGAAGAAAATCATCAGAAGGAATTCGACGAAAGCATGGTGGGAGGTTCAAGACACTAAATCCCAAAAGTCAAATAATAAATCACAAATAAAAGACAATTTTCAATATTAAAAATATCAAACAATCCAGTGCTCTAACCTACCAGCCTGGACATCGGTTCTTTTGAATTTTGAGTTTGAAATTTATTTGGGATTTGAGCATTGAGATTTGATTTTTATAAATTGCTGTTTGTTCATTCAATCGACCCTGGATGCATATTCCTTTGGCGAGCAGCCGAACTGTTCCCTGAAACAGCGGGTGAAATAAGCCTGGCTGGAGAAGCCGACCCGGTAGGTAATTTCAGCGATGGTGCCGGCGCGCTGCTTCAGCAGTTGGGCGGCGCGCTGCAAACGAACCGAGCGCAGGAACAAGCTGGCCGACTGGTTGGTCAGGGCGTGGAGCTTGCGGTGCAATTGGGAGCGGCTCATGCCGACCTGGCCGGCAAAATCTTCGATGCTGAAATCTTCTACGCTGAGATGCGCTTCTGCCACTGCCAGCGCTTTTTCCAGAAACGCCTGATCGATTGGCGTCGCGGCAATTTCGCCGGGTTTCAGCAGGACGGTTTGCTTCCAGCGTTCCCGAAGCTTACGCCGTAATGCGATGAGGTTTTCCACCCGTGCCAGCAATTCCGCTGCCTCGAAGGGTTTGGTGAGATAATCGTCAGCCCCGGTTTTGAGGCCAGCCACTTTATCTTCGAGCGCTGCCCGCGCTGTCAGCAGGATGACCGGGATATGGCTGGTGCGCTCATCGGTTTTCAACGCCTGGCACATTTCGTAGCCGTCCATCCGGGGCATCATCACATCGCCGATAACCAGATCCGGAATAACTGCCTGTGCTTTCACGACGCCTTCTGCGCCATCGCCGGCTTCAATCACCCGGTATCGGGCGTCGAGAAATTCGCGAATATAAGCCCGCACCTCGGCGTGATCTTCTACCACGAGCACAATGGTATCCAACTCGTCGGTCGTGCATTTTGGGTCATCGGAAACGGATGTTGATTCCGATATTTTCCCGTCAAATTCATCCGGCGCTACAATAGCTGCCGGGGTGTCCATCAACTCAGTCGGCGCAACCGAATCGCTGATTTCGTCCTGGTCAAACGCTTCTCTGCCCAGCGGCAGAAGGACAGTGAATGTGCTGCCTTGTTTTTCGACGCTGGCGACCGCGACGCTGCCATGATGCAACGTTACCAGTTCTTTCACCAGCGACAGCCCAATGCCGGCGCCTTCATGCTCCCGGGTGCTGGAGTGGTCGACCTGATAAAAGCGATCGAAGATATGCGGCAGTCGGTCGGCGGGGATGCCGATGCCGGTGTCTTTGACAGTGATCTGAATAAACGCGGCGCGTAAAGCGTTGGGCGTGGCGAGCGTTTTTCGCTGTTCGCTTTGCACCCTTTGTTCTTCGGGAGAGGGGATTTCAACTGCCACGTCCACACTGCCGCCCTCCGGCGTGAACTTAAAGGCATTGGCGAGCAGGTTATAAAAAATTTTTTCGATTTTGTCCTGGTCGAAGTAAAGGACAATCTCTTCGGCTTCGGAATGAAAGCCCAGTGTGATTTGCTTCTGCTCCGCCAGCGAGGCAAAGGACATAGTGATGCCCTGAAGCAGGGGAACAATATTTCCCCGGCGCGCCTGTACGGACATTTTGCCGCTTTCCAATTTCGAAAGATCCAGCAATTGATTGACGAGGCGCAGCAGGCGCCCGGCATTTTTTTGAATCCGGCGCAGCTCGTGTTTGACGTCTAATTCCGCCACTTCACTGATCAAGCGTTGCACCGGTCCCAGGATCAGCGTCAGCGGCGTGCGGAACTCATGCGAGATATTGGCAAAGAAGCTGGATTTGATGCGGTCGAGCTCCCGAAGCTTTTCAGCTTGAATGGCGAGCTGATTCTCCCGCGCCACGACTTCTGCGGTGCGCTGCTGAACTGCCGTTTCGAGCTCCCGCGTTCGTTTTTCCAGGCGGCGAACCCGGCCTTTCACAATGCCAATAACCGCACCGATGCCGAGGATCAGGTAGCCGGCATAAGCCCACCAGGTCTTCCAGAACGGCGGTGCAATGATGATCCGAATCGATGTCCCTTTCTCATTCCAGACGCCATCGTTGTTGGCGCCCTTCACCTGGAACACATAAGCGCCCGGAGACAGATTGGTATAGGTTGCTCTGCGATTGGTTCCGGCCATTACCCACTGCGGATTGAAGTCTTGCAGTTTGTAAGCATAACGATTTTTAACCGGCTCGGTGAAATCCAGCGCTGCGAACTCGAACGCAATGGTGTTCTGATCATGCGCCAGACGAATCTCTTTGGTCTCAGATAATGGCTGTTTCAGCGGTGAATCAGGCTCCCGGAACGAGACCGATTGGTATGCCAACTGAAAATCGGTGATTACAACGGGAGGCGCGTGGGGATTGTCGCGGATGCTGTCCGGGTAAAACGCATTCAGTCCGTTAATACCGCCAAAGAACATCTCTCCCTTCCTGTTCAGGAAATAAGCGCCGCGATTGAATTCGTTGCTTTGCAGACCATCCCGACGATCGAAATTTCGAAATGTACTACGCTGCGGATCGAAGACCGATAGACCGTAATTGGTGCTCAACCATAATCGGCCCAGACGGTCCGGCAGGATCCCGTAAATCACATCATTCGGCAGGCCATCTTTCTTGGTGAAATGAACGAACTCTTCGGCCCGAATGTCGAAACGATTGAGCCCGCCGCCAGCCGTTCCTAACCAGAGGAATCGCTGCGGCTGGCCCGGATCAGCGAGAATGGAATAGATTACGTCGTCGCTCAGGCTTGATAATTTTGAGGGATCGTTGCGATAGTAATGCACCGATGAATCATTCACATTGAAACGAATCAACCCGGCGTCGCTTCCCAGCCAGAAAATGCCCTCCGGGTCCCGATAGGCGCTGTAAAACATGGCCATTTCGGCGTCAGGAATTTTCGTGGTGGTGAACCGGCGACTCTGTCGGTCAAAGCGACAGAGCATGCCGCCAACAGTCAGCGCCCATATCGCATCAGATTCGCCCTCGATGACGCGACAGATGGCATCCGAGGGGAGGGTTCCATCAATGTCCGGGTTGTGTCGATGTCGCGTCATCTGGCGACTTGTCGGGTCATATTCCCACAAGCCGCTGCTCGTTGGAAACCAGATAATCCCCAGTCGATCCATCAGCATCGAACCAACCGGCGTCATGTCGCTTTCGAATTCCCGCCACTTTCCATCGGCGCGATCGAGATGGTAAAGACGATTGTTGGCGCTGATCCACAGCGTTCCGTACTGATCCTCGTTCATCGCGACCACACTGAAGGCATGCTGACCCGGTGATCGTTGAGAAAGACCGCCATAGTGGACAAAAGCCTTCGTATGCGGATTCAGCCGGTTAATCCCCTTACCGGCAGTGCCGAACCAGACAACATCGCCGTGATCCCGGTAGATACAGAGAATGCCATAATCATTGATACCGGCAGGATCGGAGCAATCGTGCGGGATGAATTGATAAGCTCCGGTCGTGGTATCGAACAACGCCAGGCCGGCTAATGTTCCGATCCAGAGGTGGCCGTCGGCGCGGTCAAGGATCGCCTTAATAATTCCCTGCCAGCGCCAGTTAAAAATGCCGGCCGGAAAGGGGTAGTGGCTGAATCCATTCCCGCCGTTATTCATCCGGAACAAACCCGATGGCGTGCCGATCCAGAGTCGGCCCAGTCGATCTTCATGAAGACAGGTGATGAGATCGTCTGCGATGCCACAGGGCGCCGGCGCTTCGCTGGTATAACGCACGAAGGCAACGTCGCAACCGGAATCCGGCGTCAGGAGCGCCCGGTTCAGGCCTTTATTCGTGCCAATCCAGAGCGAGCCATGCCTGTCCACGAGAAGCGCTGAGATCGTGTAATGGCTCAGGCTTCGGGGATTTTGTGGGTCGTGCCGATACTGCTTAAAGGAAATGGTGGATTCTGTGGATCGATGGTTATCTGACCGTTGTTTGAGCGTGATCTGGTTTAGCCCATCGTCCGTGCCGATCCACAGCGCGCCGTTTTGATCTTCGCAAATCGCCTGGACGTTATTGTTGCTGAGGCTATTGGGGTTGTTCGGTTGGTGAACAAATCGAACGAATGTTTCCGACATCGGCTCGAAGCGGCTCAGTCCCGCGGCACCGATCCAGAGGTTCCCGGCTTTATCTTCGAACAGCGCCCTGATTTCATGTCCAGCAATGGAGGTGGAATCATACGGATTGTACTGGAAAATGGTGAAGGTGTACCCGTCGTAACGATTGAGTCCGTCTTGCGTTCCAAACCACATGAAGCCGTTGCGATCCTGCCGGATGGCATAAACGAGATTCTGGGATAAACCGTCTTCAACGGTGATGTGTTTGAATACAAATTGGTTATTTTGAGCGAGGATTTGAATGGGAGTCAGGCCAAACAGCAGCATCATGACACATAAAAATCTTCTGCTGAATTGAAAATAATGCATTCCGCACCTTGATTGATTGTCTCCAGGGTTGCTCAGACTTTTTTTATTCGAGAAAACAGAAGGGGGGACTCTCATTTTATAAAAAAGGTATACGCAATCGATTCAGCGAATTTATTCACCCAGGGTCTATAGTATAACAAGTTAATTCTTTGGTTTTTGTGCAAAAGAATTTTTACCACAAAGCTCGCACTTGAGAAAACCCGTATCATCCGTGTGGTATGTCTCCTCTGGTTTGGTGGATACATACTGCCCGATCAGCGATGCATCTAACAAGGCTGCCGCTCAAAAAAGCAGTCCATGGATCGCGCGACTTATTTTTAGTGGCTTCCTATCAACACTCTGAAATTACTATACATTCAAACAGTAAATTTTCAGAAAAAAAATTTGGTGGCAGCGACTGCTGCACAGCGAAGAGACATTACACGTTGTTCGTCTCTCGCTTCATCCACAGGGGCGCTGCAATGAACCACAGCAGAGTGCCAACCAGCATCAGGGTTCTGTGGTATTCGAACTGAATTTTTCCGAAAAACACGAGTACGGAAGGCAACAGCGTCAAGGCTAATCCGATGATCGAAATGAAAATATAAAATATCCTCACAATCCGACGCTCCTTTTCACATAGTTTTTTTGGACAAATTTACTGAATATCAAATACAATGCAGCCGCCACAAACCAGCCGGGCAGGCCCAAAAAGAAAATTTCGACTTTATAATACAAATTCAGAAATAAGCAGAAGCCGAGACAAATCACCCAGGTGAGCGCCGCGGCCATGTTGAATGATCTTCCAAACGCTTCAGAGAAATTTTGTTTCAATCCGATTTTTGGGATGATGTAAAAGTCCATCAAAATGATGGCGCCCATGGGCATGAGCAGCAACCCGTACAGCGCGACAAAGTCCAGTAGTTTCATAACCAGGGCCGGAAAGCAGGCGGCGAGGCTGGTGATCGTTCCGACCAGAAATGTTACTTTCCACGTTTTCCATGTGGGCTTCATGGCCTGCAAGGCCAGACCGGCCCGATAAATCGTCGGATTGGCGGTCGTCCAGCCGGCGAGGATGACGCAGACGAGGCCGGCAATTCCGGCCGCGCGGTACGCGATTGGACCCGGGGCAAATTCGAAGCTGTAATTTGATTCCAGTAAAAACAGTGAATAGAGAATTCCCGACGCCACCCAGGCGATGTAATGTCCCACAAACATGCCGGCCGCGGAGGAAAAGCCGTGGTGCCATTTTTTGGCGTAGCGCAAAATCGACAGGTCGGACATGCCGATATGCATGGCCATGTTGCAGAACCAGGCGAAGAACATGACGTGCCAGAATGTAAATTTGCTATACCCGGCCAGAGGTACGCCGGTCCAGATTTTTTCGTTGGCGACTGTCCAGAAATCCGACGGCGAATGCACACCCAAATTCGGCAGAATGGCGATGGCAGCCGCGATGAATACGAGGATCATCCACGGCGCAGCGATATTGGCGAACCGCGAAACATGGTCGTACCCAAACGCTGCGACGATCGTTGTGGCAGCGCCAATCAGCAGCACAGCGATGACCCAGCCGACGCTGTTGGGCAGCCAGTCGCTCAGTGAGGGCATGGTTAAATTGAACGGAATCCCCACAGCCGTGGCGGAAACAGCGATCATCGCGCCGGCCAAAAAGCAAAACATCAGTCCGTTCACAGCGTCGTAAATTCTTGTCAGCTTTACGCCGCAGATTTTTTCCAGCGAGTAATAGAGCGTCAGGCGCGTCTTCGTTGCGATGGGCGCGCACAGAAACGCCCAGCTTAACACCGCCAATAAATTGCCGGCTAAAAGGCCGAGCAGCAAATCGCTGGCGCCGATTCCGTGAGCAACGAACATCGGCCCAATCACAAATTCTGTCCCGGCTGTGTGCTCCCCGGCGTACATCCCGATGAATTTGCTCCAGCCTTTCCATTTTTCAGGCGGCACCGGCGTCCGCTCAAATTCTACCACAGCGTTCAGATGGTTGACAATATTTTTTCCTGGCATGAATTTCGTTCCTCGTTAATTTGTATTTTTCCATTGATATTGAAACAGGTAATTGCCGGAACCGAGTTCGACGCGAACTGCATTTTGTGCTTCTGAGAAATTTGTAATTCCGTCCACATCAGAAAGCCGCTTCCCATTTTCAGTGACCAGATCGAGTCTGGCGTTCGGGAGCATAACTGTCCCGCTGGTGTTCGGTGGGATGGAGATGGTCAGCGCGAAATTTATACCATCGATCTTCCAGGCGGACTGAATTTTCCCGTACATTGAATGATGTTCCGCTGACGCAGAAGTAAGATTCCCGCCCGGCCGGGGCTGGAAAATACAATGTTTGTAGCCTGGCGCTGAGGGATCGATCTGAATGCCGGCAATCTCCCGATACATCCAATCGCCGATAGCGCCGTAAGCGTAATGATTGAATGAATTCATGCCGGCGTCCTGGAAACTGCCGTCCGGCTTGATGCCATCCCATCGCTCCCAGATAGTGGTCGCGCCCTTTGTTATCGGGTACAGCCACGAAGGATAATCTGTCCGATTCAAAAGCATGTAGACCAAATCGATGTATCCGTTATCCCGGAGCGCGTCGCAGAGCAGCGGAGAGCCGACAAATCCGGTCGTGATATGTTTAAATTTTTCCACATCGTCGGCCAAAAACCGGGCCGCTCGCTGTTTCAAGGATTCCGGGTACAAATCGAATTCCAATGCCAATGAAAACGCGGTCTGCGTGTTGGAAACAATTCTCCCGTTCGGCGTGATGTATTCCTGCTGGAACGCCTGCTTTACCTTCTCGGCTAACCGGGCATAATATTCAGCATCTTCAGTTCGGTCCAAAAGGGCTGCTGTTCGCTGGACAATGTGGGTCGAGCGCGCGAAATAGGCATTGGCGATGAGGTCTTTTTCGGTTGTGGCCCCGGGATAGTCGGAACGGTTGGTCGCAAAGGCCAACCAGTCGCCGAAATGGCCGCCGGATTTCCAAAGACAGGATTCGCCAGCCTGGCTTTTCATGTAATCGACCCAGGCTTTCATGCTGGCATATTGCTGTTCCAGAATTCGTCGATCCCCGTATTGCAGGTAAACCGTCCAGGGAACGATCACCGCCGCGTCGGCCCAGGCTGCGGAGCCGCCGGACTTTAACACATCCGGAATCACATGGGGGACCGAGCCATTCTCGAATTGATCGGCGGCCACGTCTCTCAGCCATTTTGTATAAAACGATGCGGCGTCATAGTTGAAACACGCCGTGGGAGCAAACACCTGGGCGTCGCCGGTCCAGCCCATGCGCTCGTCGCGCTGGGGACAATCCGTGGGCACATCCACGAAATTGCCCTTTTGGCCCCATTGAATATTATGCTGAAGCTGATTGATCATCGGATTGCTGCACTGGAAATTTCCAGCCGGGGTCATGTCGGAGTGAACGACCACGCCGGTCAGACTGGTGAGGTCAAGCTCGCCGGGATAACCTTCGACCGCAACATAACGGAATCCCATGAACGTGAAATGCGGCTCATAAATTTCTTCAGTATCGCCTTTGAGGGTGTACTCGATTCGCTGTTTGGCCTTGCGGAGATTTTCAGTGTACAGGTTTCCTTCTTTGTCCAGGACTTCGGCGTGCTTCAACTTGACTGTTGTCCCTGCCGGGCCTTTCACTTTCAATCGAATCCAGCCGACCATATTCTGCCCCATGTCAACAACCGTTTCGCCGCTCGGTGTTTTCAAAAGACTGATCGGTTTGATTTCCTGAATTCGACGCACCGGCGGCCCGTACGACGCCACCAGCATGTCTTTGGAATGGTCGGGAAACGTCACCGGATTCCAGTCGCTGTCGTCGAAACCGATATTGCTCCAGCCTGGTTTTTCGAGACGGGCATCGTACACTTCGCCGTTGTAAATATCGGATTCCAGAATGGGGCCGGTGGCGGATTTCCATGACCCGTCGGTGACAATCATTTCAGACGTCCCGTCCTGAAAGGTCACCTTGATCTGAAGAAGCAACGCTAATGAGTCGCCGTAAAAATTTCGCTTCATATCCCAACTGGAAAATCCGCGGTACCAGCCATCGCCGAGAATCGCGCCAATGGCGTTCCGGCCGGGCTTTAAAAGACCGGAGATGTCGTAGGACTGGTATTGCAGCCGTTTGTTGTAGCTGGTCCAGCCGGGCGTAAGCACTTCATCGCCGACGCGTTTTCCATTGACGCGCATTTCGTACAGACCAAGCGCCGAAACATAGGCCCGCGCCGATTTGACCGGCTTTGCCAGTTCGAATTCCTTTCTCAGGAACGGGCAGGGCTGCGCTTTGGTGGCATCTTCCTCGATGGCCGGATGAATCCACGACGCGCGCCAATCAGACGGGTCGAGCAGCCCCATTTCCCAGAATGCCATATTGCTCCAATCGGATACGCGATCTCTTTCATCCCAGATGCGCACCTGCCAGTAAATCCGCTGGCCAGACTGCAACGCCGGGCCCTGGTAGACAACGTGAATGGACTGATCCGACGCCGTTTTGCCGGAATCCCACAGCAAATTTTTTCCCTGCTTCAGGTCGTCTGAATTCGCTGCGGCTACGATTTGGTAGGCAGTCTGTTTCACGCCGCGCGCTGAAGAAGTGATTTCCCAGTTCAGCCGGGGGAGCCTCACGTCGACGCCAATGGGATTGATTTTGTATTCAGTGCGCACATTGGAAATTGCCGGCCTGGATGCGGGATTCGCAAGGGCCGCGCTGTTCAAAACTGCAAGAAAGATAATTCCCAATGCGGCAATTTGAAAGAGAAAAAAAAGGTACTGAGGCGAGCATTTCATCATCATGATTTTCCTCATAACATGGATGAGTTGAGTCATTTCAATACAGTTGAATTTGAAGTAACTATTCAGCCACATGAATCTGTAATTGCTCGGGTTCTGGGTTTAATGGTTCCCGGTTCAGGCTTTAAAGGAATGTTCATTTACAACATGTAAAAAACGAAGAGATTCTAACCTTGAACCCGGAACTCTGAACCTGCCAACCTGAGTCGTTACACATTGGTTTTAATAAAAATTATCGATTAGCGCATTAACTGATCGAATAAAAAAAGAGACATCTTCGTGTCACTTCATGACCTTGTGTCTTTATGGCAATAACACATACCTGAGCAGTTACAATCTGAATCGCATTACGGGTGGCGGAGCCGATGGAAAAATTCGAATGGCAGATAATTGGAAAAAGGCAGCGTTCCACTATCCTGTGCATTCGAATTTGCGCCAGGGAAACGGCTTTTCCGGGTTGGTGAGCGAATGTAATACGGCCGAAATGTATGAAGGATTATTCAAAAAAACAAGAGAATTTAAAGCGGACTGAATTCACAGCGGTGAGTGGCTCAAACCATTTCTTCTAAAAAAAGCCGCTCGATTTTTTGATTTTTCTGAATGCGCTTTCCAATGGGATAAGCTGCCCGAAAATTCGCTTGACAATAAACAATTTATTTTTATATTAAAGGCTGAATTCGCTCCCACTCACAAACAAAAGGCTTGGCACATGAAAACAAATTTTTTCCTCTTTGTGGTTGCGCTGATATTTTTACCACTGATCGTTTTTGCGCAGGATCAAAATCAGGTTTGCCTGGACTGCCATGCTGACCCGACGCTGACAGTGGAGCGGGATGGCAAAGTGCGGCAACTCTTTGTCAGGAAGCACGATTTTGAAAAATCATCGCACGGCAAGGAGGCATGTATTGCCTGCCACGACGATGTCGATCCCGACGATCTGCCCCACGCCGATCGGTTGAAAAAAGTCGACTGCCGTAAATGCCACGAGCCCGAGCAAAAGTCGTACGAAATCAGTCTGCATGGTCAGGCGTTCGAGCGGAACGATCCCTATGCGCCAACCTGTTTGACCTGCCATGGCTATCATTACATTTTATCCCCGAAGGATTCCCGCTCGCAGACGTACGTGATGAACATCCCGCTCATGTGCGGTCGTTGCCATAAAGAAGGATCGGATATGGTGAAAGTTCATGATATTCCTGAAAAGGATATCATTCAGAATTATTCCATGTCCATTCACGGCGAGGGACTGTTCAAACGGGGACTGACCGGCACTGCGGTATGCACGAGCTGCCATACGGCTCACGAAATTTTGCCGCACACTGATTCCCGTTCTTCAATCAACCGGAAGAATATTGCCGAGACCTGCATGCGGTGCCACGCGCTGATTGAACAGGTCCATTTGAAAGTGGTTCGGGGCGAACTCTGGGAAAAGTCGCCGGATGTCATCCCCGCTTGCATCGACTGTCATTCCCCGCATAAAATCCGGCGCGTGTTCTATGTAGATACCATGACGGACGAATATTGCATGCGATGCCATTCCAAACCGGGATTGGTCCGGACCAAGGATGGAAAAATCGATTCCCTCTTCGTGGATAGACAAACGCTCAAAGGCAGCGCGCATTCGACCAATATTGAATGCATCAAATGCCATGTGAATGTGAGCAATTTGAAAGACCCGGTGTGCAGAGATTCCGGGCCGGTGGACTGCTCCATCTGCCACGCTGAGGCCGTCGCAGCCTATCATGTGAGTAGCCACGGAATGGCCGGGGCAGCGGGGAATCCCAATGCGCCGACCTGCGCCGACTGCCACGGCGACCATGGCATCCTGCCAAAGGCGAATTTGAGTTCATCGACGTTCCCGAAAAATGTGCCGGCCCTGTGCAGCCGTTGCCATCGGGATGGCGAGGAAATTGTGAGGCGGGATCCCGGCGAGGTGGACGCTTCAAATGTCTACTCCATGAGCATTCACGGAAAAGGCTTGCTGGAGAGCGGCTTGATGGTCACGGCGGTTTGCAATAGCTGTCACAAGGCGCATTCGGAATTGCCGGCAGCGGATTCGGCCTCGACGGTGAATCCGGCGCATATCGGCGAAACCTGCGGACAGTGTCACCTGGGAATTTACGAGGAATTTAAAACATCGATTCACAGTCCGCTCGTGACAAAGACCGATGAAAAGCTGCCCACCTGCCATGATTGCCACAATTCCCATCGCGTGGAGCGCATCGATAATGCTTCCTTCCGAAACCAGATTCTGGATGAATGCGGCACCTGCCACGAAAAAGAGACCGGCACCTATTTCGATACCTATCACGGCAAGGTGTCGCTATTGGGCTCGGCCAAAACGGCCAAATGCTCTGATTGCCACGGCGCTCACAATGTGCTGCCGCCGGAAAATCCTGAATCGACATTGAGCCGCGCCAATGTCGTGGAAACCTGTCGCGCCTGTCATCCCAATTCGAATCGAAAATTTACCGGCTATCTCTCCCATGCAACGCATCACGACCGCGTCAAGTATCCAATTCTGTACTACACGTTCTGGGCCATGACAGCATTGCTGGTCGGGACGTTTTTATTTTTCGGCGTCCACACCATCCTGTGGATTCCTCGGTCGCTGGTCTATCGGTTTGAATTGCAGAAGAAGCTGCGGTCTGAATCGAAAAGCTATTACGAGCGCTTCGGTCCTGTGTGGCGCATCCTGCATCTCATCGTGATCATCAGCTTCTTCGGACTGGCATTGACCGGCATGATCCTGAAATTCGCCGGCACCCAATGGGCTGTCTTTTTTGCCAACCTGTTGGGCGGATTCGAGAATGCCGGACAGATTCACCGGTTCTGCGCGATTTTAACATTCTTCTACTTTTTGGTGCATTTCATTTTCGTCTATCGGGGCTGGAAGCGCTCCGGAAAAACGCTCTTCAACTTCGCGTTCGATAAAGAGACCGGCCTGGCTCCGACGCTGACCGATTTGAAAGAATTTTTCCAGACGATAAAGTGGTTCTTCGGAGGCAAAGATCGCCCGAAATATGGGCGATGGACCTACTGGGAAAAATTCGATTATCTCGCGGTGTTCTGGGGCGTGGCCATGATTGGCTTCACCGGGCTGGTCCTGTGGTTCCCGGAATTTTTCACAAAATTCATCCCCGGCTGGGTGATCAACGTGGCGACGATTGTGCACAGCGACGAAGCATTGCTGGCGACCGGGTTCATTTTCACATTTCACTTCTTCAACACGCATTTCCGGCCGGAGAAATTTCCCATGGACCCGGTCATTTTTACCGGTAAAATTCCGCTGGAAGAATTCAAACACGATCGGCCCCGCGAATATGCAATAGTGAAATCGGACGGTTCGCTCAGAAAGCGATTGGGCAAAGCGCCGGCCGACTGGCTGGTTAAAGGCGCGCACATTTTTGGCCTGTGCTGTCTGGTGTTTGGGTATGCGTTGATCGGAATGATTATTTATGCCATGATTTTCCAATACAAATAAAGGAGTATTGTTGGAAAGAATGCGCTTCGCGGAGAGGCTGACGGCGTGTTATAAAAATGAGCCATGAATTCCGGGGAGAGAACATCGGTGGATTTTACCCAGATAAATCACCCCGATTCATTCGGGTGGAATTTGAAAAAACAAGATGTTGGAAACCGTTTTAACGGTTTCCCAACTTTATGGCCTTGCTCCCGAACGAACTCTGTTCGAACAGATAAATACTTTTAAAAAAAAAGCCAACACCGGTATGGGTTGGCTTTTATGTTTAAAAAAAAATTGTCGACTATTCAGCTTTGGGAAGCGGATGAGCAATTTTCTTCACAGCTTCTTCGAATTTGAATTCTTTGTACGTTGGGCTTTTGGGATTATGGCATTTCACACAGACTTCTTTTGTCGGTTCAATCAGACCATAGTCAGCGCCTTTCATCGTGCCGTCATAAATCCCTTTCATGATTTTCAGGCTTTTGTACTCGGAACCTGGGCCGTGGCAGGCTTCGCAGGAGTTGCCTTCTTCGAGGGTCAGAGTCGGTTCTTTCGCCGCATCGTAACCGGTCACATGGCACACGAGACATTCTTTGGCATTCTGGGGTTCGCCTTTCACGCCGGCCTTTTTCGCCACTTCCAACGCTGCATCGGTGGTCAGGGTTTCATAGGCTTTTGCGTGGGTTGTTTGCTGCCATTTTTCGAAGATGCTGCCCTTCTTCTCGCCTTTGTGGCACATCTTACATTTTGCAACTCCAATGTACTTGAATTTTGCATCCTGGGCAAATGAACTGACAACCATTGCCAGAACGGCCACTGCCATGAGAAGGACGACTACTTTTTTCATAAACTTCCTCCATTGTTAGATAGTAAGGTATACAAGATAGATATGAACTTCAAGGTAAGAATCCAACTTATACTTTCAGCAACGGCGCATAAATTAAGATAATTTCTGTAAAATGTCAAGGATAAAAATTGAAATATTTGGCTGCCGGTCGGTGGCGACCACTTTCAGGAAAACGATTCCTTCCCCGGGAATTTTTTTCTTGCAAGTTTAATGAAATACGATTATCTTTGAAAACTTTTTTTGCGCGGCGTCTACTCTGATGGTCATAAGAAACCTCCAGTGGCGCGTCCGAATCCAAAGTGCGCTAAAAATTTGAAAAGAAGCAGGGCGGTAATTTCAAGGATGATGCGCCGGGGAATGCGATACGATCCGCGGCGGAACTGCTGCCTGAATGAATTTCAGAATCGAATCTCAGCGCAACGTGGGAGACCGAATTCGAAACTTAAGTGAATGAAGATTCAATACAAAACAGGAGTTGGCTCATGAAAAAGATCAGCATTTTAATGGTGTACAATGAAAAGCTCGGCTATGACAATGACGCATTTGCGGAAACCATTGAGAGTTTGAAAAACCAAAATGACAGCAATTGGGAATTGATTGTTGTGGATGAACGTGGGCAGCATGCGGTTGCCCCGAAATTTCTCCAGGCAAGAAACATCATCCATGCGCCTGTGGACTTTGCCAATCGCGCCCACAGCCTGAACGCCGGCCTGCAGCGGGCTGGCGGAGATTATGTCATGCTGGCCAACAACGATCAGACGCGGCTCACGTTCCGGCTCAGCACGCTGGAGACTTTTCTGTACGTGGCCGAGCGGACGAAAAATTGCGGCATGGTGTATTCGGACTATCGGCTCGTCGATGCCAAGGGCGTGGAAAAGGATATTCACCTGCTGGACTATCACCCCGGCCGCCTCCGGGACAATATGGATTACGGCGCGATATGGCTGTTCCCCCGGACTGTGCTGCATCAGGTCGGTGGTCTGGACGAGCGCTTCAAAGCTGGCTTCCTGTACGATTTGCGGTTGAAGGTGGCGGCGCAATTCCGGCTGGCGCACATTGCTGCGGCGAAGAATGGCTACACCTACATCGCGCACGCGGCTGCTAAAAGTTTCAATGTATTCGATTATCTGCTGGCGGGAAAAGAAGTGCAGCTCGAAATGGAAAAGATTGTCACAGAGCATTTGCAGCGCATTGGCGCCTGCCTGGCCCCGGGGGAGAACTATCATCCGGTGACCTATTCGGCTCAGGAAGAGAAGAAGTTTGAAGCATGTATCGCCAGCGTGGTCATCCCGGTGTTCAATCGGGAGGAGTTCATCGGCACGGCCATCGAAAGCGTGCAGGCGCAGACGGTTCCCAATGTGGAAGTGATTGTAGTGGTGAATGGCGGCCCGGACGATCCCACGATAAAGGGCGTGAAGCGCTACCTGCCCGGCGGAGAGAAATTTGATCCGAAAAAACCGGCGGTCAAATTGATCGTGGAGGATATCAACAATCTCGGCCATTGTCTGAACAAGGGACTTCGTGAAGCGCGCGGAAAATATTATGTGCAATTGGATTCGGATGATCGGCTGAAGCCGGATGCCGTTGAAAAAATATTGAAGGTGTTCGATTCAGATGCGCGAATCGGAATGGTCGTTGGCTCCTACGAGGTGTGGAAAAAGGATGAACATACCGGCGCGCTGTCCCGCATGGAAGAAATACCTGTGGTAACGCACGATGAATGGACTGAGGAAAACGGCCGCAACAATCTCCTCCGCATCAATGGCGCCGGCGCGCCGCGCTCGGCTCACATCAAAGTGATTCAGCAATTGGGTGGATTTGGCATGAACGACAGCGACAACTGCCGCAACTATGGCGAGGATTACGATCTGGTCCTTCGCATTTCCGAGCAGTACCGCATCGGCCGTGTCTGGGATCCGATTTATGAAGTCGTGCGCCATGCCGGCGGCACCGATCATTCCATCGACCAGATCACCATTGACCGCAACGACAGCGCCAAAGACTACATGCGGCTGGAAGCCATTCGTAGACGGCAGGAGATTAACCGATAGCGTTCAGCGTTCAGCTATCAGCTATCAGCTTTCAGCGGCTTCCATTACATTTCAAAATCGTGAACACCTGAGTCGTTACGTTTTTTTTATGCAATTTGAATTCTGGTTTTTGGAATTTTAAAAAAGTGCAACCCAACTCTGTGCGGCAAACCGTATCATGCCGATAGCAGTCGTGCCTTGAATACGCGGTAAAGGAAAAGCGGATTCCCGATGATGTAGCGCTTCCACAGCGCAGTCGGGTCTGAGATAAGTCGGTGAAGCCATTGCAGGCCGGCGCGCCGCCAGAACACCGGGGCCTCTGTCATGGTCCCGGCGAAAATCCGGATGGTGCCGCCGCCGATGCCCCAGATGATGGCGTCGGGAACCAGGGCGCTGGCCAATGCCGCGATTCGCTCGGTCTTTGGCGTGCCCATTCCCAGATAAATGAAATCCACCTGGCCCATCGTCGCGAATAGGTCCCGGTATTGTTCATCGCTCAGGTAGCCGGACACTGTCCGGGTGATTCTGCAATGCGAGGACATGGCTTCGATTGTCCCGGCTGCCGCCGCTGCTTCTTCTTCGGTACAGCCGATGAGGACGCCGGTATTTTCCGGCATCTCCTGTTCCAGCAGGAACGCGCGGAAGGCTTCGGTGGCATTGGCGCGTTCGAATAATCCGGTATGAAATAGCCGCGCGGCCCACACGATGGACATGCCGTCCGCCGTGACGATTCGGGCGGCATTGAAGATTTTTTGCAATGTCGTATCCGTGTAAAGCTGATTGTAAATGTGCGCATTCACCGTCAGTATGGTTCTCGGCCGGGATGCTCTGTCATGCAGTAGCTGCCGCACAGCCTGTATCTGCTGCGGAATGGTGTGGGTGCTGCATTTGATTTTTCCGAAATGGAATTCATGCGGCTCGTTCGCTGTCTGGTTCAAAGAGAAATCGTTGTCATGCATGGGGATGTCCGTTATTTTCTGAGAGAGTCATTGCTTCGGTGTAGATCCGGTTCAATCGTGAATAATACGTGTCTTCGTTGTACTCGCGAATGGCGCGTTCCCGGCCGACCTGTCCCATCTGTTTGATCAGTTCCGAATTCCCCCAGAGACGCTTCATGATGTCGGCCAATTCCGCTGCATTGCCTTTTTCGAATAAAAATCCACTGCGACCATCATCGATAATTTCCTGCAATCCCCCGGTTCGGGACGCCACGACCGGCAGCCCGTAGCTCATGGCCTCTAACGCGACCAGGCCAAAAGTTTCCAGACAGGTGCTGGGCACCACCACGAATTGCGCGTGGCGGTAAAATTCAGCCAACTGGTCCCGATTCAGTTTTCCGATAAATTCCACATTCGCCGGCGCGGTGCGCACAAGTTCGGGCATGGCGGAATAATCGCCGGCCAATCGCACCGTTCTGCCCGTTGTTCGCGCGGCGTCGAGGAGCGTGCCGATCCCTTTTTCGCCGCTGATTCGGCCCACATAACCGATGTAGCAGCCCATGTCCGTCTTCGGCTCCGGATGCTGTACCGGGTTCACATTGGGCAGGACAAAAATTCGCTCTGCCGGAAAACCGGACTGAACGAGCCAGTCCTTCACAAATTGCGATGGCGTGGTGTAGCAGGTGACGTTGTCGGTGAACAGGCGCAATGCGCGCGCCGTGACGCTGCGCAGGGCAAAGGCCGCGCTCTCGAAGACATTGTTTCGGCAATTGTTGAGCAGGCACTGCCATTCGTTTTTGTCGCGGCACAGGGTGCAGGTTTCGCCGTTTCGAAAATGGGTGGAAATCGGGCAGGTCAGGCGATAATCATGGCATGTCATCACCACCGGAATGCCGGCGCGGTTTAGGTCTTTCAAAATCCAGGGCGAGAAAAATGGGTACACTTCATGGATGTGAACGATGTCCGGCGCGGATTCGGCGATCATGCGACGGATGCTCTTTCTTCCGGCCGGGGAATAAATGCCGCTGAAGAAAGCGCTGACCTTGCCGCGCAGGGTATGCATGAACTGGCGGCTATCGAACGTCCGCTGGATGACCTGGTGACCTCTGGCCTGCAGAAGCCTGACCGTGGTTTCCACGACGATTTCCGAGCCGCCGCCGAAGCGGTGCCAGTTATGTATGTGCGCAATTTTCAAAATATCAGGCATTTTCCGGAATAGCGTTAGTGGCAAATGTCTCGCGTTCCTTGCGGAACTCCAACTGTTCGAAGAATTTTTTGAATCGAAATAATTTCGGAGAAAGCAGATGCAACGTCTGGTACGAATAGGCCCTGGCGCGTAGCAGCAGGCATTTTCGGCCGATCTGTTCTTTTTCATTATTCTGAAACCACGCCCACAGGAAAAGCGGCAAATTGATGAACGCCACCTGACCCCAGCGCAGCGCGTTGGCCAGCACCGTGCGGGGCAGTCCCCATTCCAGGTAATCGCGATACGCGAAATTATCGCCGTTGCGCAGCGAGGTCCAGTACAGATAATCGCTCTTCGTGCGGTAGAGCGGCGTTTCATGGTAGACAATCGATTTGGGCGTGTACCAGGCGTCGAGTCCGGCCAGGCGAACCTGTCGCGCGAATTCAATGTCTTCACCGCCTTTCACTAATGAATCGTCAAAGTTGCCAACAATATTAAATACAGAACGCCTGATCAACATATTGCCGGCGGCGGGAAATTCCTTGCGTCGACTCTTGCGCGCCGCATCGCCGTGATGGATTTCACCCAGAATGCGTCGCGTGATGGGCGATAGCCGGGACACTTCCCCGCGCGATAAATTCAGAAGCCGAATCCCGCCAACGCAGCACGCCCCTGTCTCCTGCATGGTGATGAACATTTCTTTCAACCAGTCCGGCTCAGCGATCTGATCATCGTCGAAAAAGACCACATAGTCGCCGTCCGACGCATCGATGCCGCGATTGCGCGCGCGGGCAATTCCCTCGCCGCTGCCGTGAATGTACGTCACCGGCGCCTTCGAGGTGGGAATGAACCGGCGCACCACGGCTGGCGTGTCGTCCGTCGAATTGTCATCCACGACCAGAATATCGTACTGAAACAACCGGTCGGTGACCTGATTGCTGAGGCTGGTCAATGCGTTGCGGAGCATGTTCGCGCGATTGTACGTGCACACGATGATATTGATTTTTGCATGGTTCATATATAGAATAACTCCTTATTGCGTCGTTCCTGAATGAGGCCCAGTTTAAGAAAAGCGATGAAACAGAGTTGCATGATGAGCCCGGGAAAAACAATGGCCGATTCCAGAGAGCCGTCGATGATGCTGAACAGAAGCAGCGCAGCCAGGAAGAGATATTCAGCATTGTTTTTTTTGAAATAGAGGAGGAGCGAGAAAACAAACCCGCCGACGAGTAATCCCAGGTACAGCAGCAAGCCGACCAATCCCAGGCCCAGCGCTAATTCGATATAGGCATTGTGGCTTTCACCGATGACCCAGTTTTCGGACGCAGATATTTTCGCCATATTTTTGTTATTCCAGAATGCTCCGAATCCGTACCCTTGGATGGGGCGTTTGTTCACGTAGCTCAGGCACAGTTGCCAGAGCGGCACCCGGCCGGTGAGCGATTGCACCGTTTCCGTGCTGTCTTCGCGACCCATCAGCGCGGCTTCCTGTACCGTGGGAAAAAGCGTGTCGCCGAAATAGATGAGCACCACCAACAGGAGAATGACTGAGCTGAAAATCGCGGCGACTTTTTGCACCCGGGACAGTCGCACGCTCAAATACAAAGTCATTCCGGCAAGGGAGCTGATGAGCGAAGTCCGTGACTTTGTGAGAATGAGCAGGGCGATGCCCATGATGATGGCCGGGATCGCCCATTTTCGCAGGCGCGGTGAAACATCGCTCAGAAAAATTCCGCTGAGAATGAGCAACGCGCTGTTGATGCCCTGGTGATTGGGATGCAGCGTGCCGGCCAGGCGGTATTCCGCATTCAGCGGGGCCAAAGTGCCAGCGCCGATTTCAGCGACCAGACCCAGCGCGGCGTAGCCAGCCGTGGCGGCGAAAATCCAGGTCGCCAGCGTTTTCACGGAAAACCGCTCGGCCAGGGCCAGTCCAATGACGAAGAGCATGACCAGAACCATCAGCCGGCGCGCTGTGAGGCCGAACGCTTCAGACCAGGCAAGGCTGTAAAACGCCCATAAAAAAAACATGATGCTGAGCCAGCCCAGGAAGTTGTTGATCCGAACACGGCCCAGGCCGCGCCGGGCCAAACTGTAAACGGCGAATCCAAACAGCAGAAACAGACTGACGCGCCGATCCAGCCGACCATCTTCGACCTTGGTCATCTCCTGCTCGACGCTGCCTTTTTCTTCGGATGGTCGGGATAAATTATGGCCATCCATGAAAAAGAATATCATGAACAGGAAGAAAAAGAGGATGCGGGTATGGGTCGTTATTTTTTCATTGAGCGTGGTCATCGTGTGCATTGCATGCTTTAAAAATTCTGTGATGTCCTTCAGTGAATTGATTTGCTGCATTCAACTCAATTATTATGCCATGTCCGGCGCTGGGACAACTATCTGATTTTTAAGCCATTAAAAAGTCGAGTCCTGTTTTCAAAATGAGACAAAACAGGCTTTTTCTCATAGGCAGTATCATTTTGATTTTCACGATAGAAACGAGGGAAACCGCGACCAGCAGGATGGGCTGATACACGTGATTCTGAACGAGAAGCAGGACGAGGCGGAATTACAGCGCGCACATGTGTTCGAGGGAAGGGACTGCTCTGGCGCGGAACTGTCGCGGCACGCCAATGCGTCCGCGGATGAGGTGTTTGAGTTTTTGGGTGAACGTAAATCCGAACACTCGGTACATGGTTCGCGACAGGAACGATGCGGTGATGGAATGGCTGTCCGAGAGACGCTCGAACTCAGCGAGGCATTGGCGTCGGATGTCCGGGTGCGACTGAGTCCAGTGTCGGGCGATCTCGAAATACCGTCGCGCCAGGGCATTCCGCGCGAGAGCATCGAGTGCGTTTCGCTCGATGAAATGCGCTTCCAGCCGTTGCGCCAGCCCGATCCGGGATTGTATCGATTCCTCTGTGGCGCGACGACTCACCGTCGAGGCGATCTTTTTTAAATTTTGAGCCTGGCGGTAATATGCCTGACTGCGATCGACAAACAGGAATTTCCCGCCGGCGCGTAAAAACCGCAGCGCATATTCACCGTCCTGATCGGCGCGGAGTTGCTCGTCCCACGGTCCCAACGCTGCGATGGTCGCCCGTTTCCAGAGAATGGAATGAGTGGGCACGAACCAGCCGCCGATCCAGTCGATCAATTGATTCGCTGCATGTCGCTCGCCGTACGTTTTGAAAATCCGATAGCCGCGTTGACTTTTTTCAAAATAGGCCCAGGCGCCGTACGCCGCAACATCGCCGGACAGCCCCTTCAACCGTTCGTATTGCCGGGCGATTTTGGTGCGGGACAGAATATCATCGGCATCCAAAAACTGGATGTATTCGCCGCGGGACAGGATCAGGCCGGCATTGCGCGCGCGAGCGCCGCCGGCATTGGGCTGGTAGAAATAATGCACTTCAAAGCCCTCATCTCCGGCGTGCTGCGCTTCGAATTCGGACACAACTTCCGCTGTGGCGTCGGTCGAGCCATCGTCCACAATGATCAGTTCCATTGGCCGATGGAGTTGCCACAAAACGGATTGCAGCGTCTGGCTGATGAGCGCGGCGCTGTTGAATGTCGGAATGATCACGGAGACCAATCCCGGCTGACTCGCCGCATCGATCCGGTTCCCTGTATTCGCGGGTCGGGCGTTCATTTCAGGAATCCATGATGGTTTGCTGGTACAGTGATTTCAGTGCCTCGCCTTCGACGGCCAGATTGAACTGCTCTTTCACCAGGTGGTGGCTGTAAGCGGACATGGCGCGCAATTCCTCTGCCGACGCACGGCTCAGCGCCCTGAGATGCGCCACCAATTGCTCCACGTCCCGCTCCGGCGCGAGATAGCCGTTTTTGCCGTGAATGATGATCTCAGGAATGTCGCAGTGGTGCGTCCCCACGAGAATCATGCCGTGATTAGCCGCGTGAATGAGCGTGGTCGGGAAGCCGCCTTCGATGTCGCCGTTGTCCGGGGTGACTGACGGCGACAGGAAGAAATCGTTCTGCGCCATCTGCGCGTTCATTTCCTCCAGCGACACCATGCCCAAAAATCTGGCGCGGAGATCGTAACGCCGATCCAGTTCCTGCATCTGCTCCTTCTCGCGAAAATCATTGTCGCGCGCTGCATCGCCGATAATGGTGAGTTCCACCGGGACGCGGTACCTTTTCTTCAATTCACCCAATGCGTGCACCGCATCCGGAAAGCCTTTCTTCTCCGCGAAACGGCCGCAGATGAGGCATTTGAATGCGCGGTTCGTTCGGGAAAAATCCCGCACCGCTAATTCAGCGAACGGGATGATGCCGTGGTGCAGGATGACGATTTTCTCCGGCGCGCACCCGAACTGTTGCAGCTTCAATTTCATGGCAACGCCCTCAGCGACGACCTTGTGATAGTCCCGAAAAATGACGCGATAGCGCTCCGGCCAGTATTTTATACGATAGGTGAAATCCAGATCGATGCCATAAAACCGAACGATCCGTTTCATGCGGGCGTTCGGTGTACAGAGCAGATCCTGCCATGCCTGATAGCCGAAATGCGAGAATAGAATGTCGTAGTCGTGATAGCCGGAGAAGCGGTCATTCCTGCTGAAATTGATGTTGAACCGATTGGTCAGTTTGATTTTCAATTGCTCCAGCGGGCCGTCATTTTTTCTGAGGAACACAGTCCCGGAAGGCAACGCCGGCAGGGGAGTTCTCAGCGTGGAACAGAGAATATCCTGGGAAAGTCCTGTGGCGCGGATCTGGTCATAAATCCAGTTTTCAGTCGGATTGAACCATGTTTCGATGGAATGAAGAATCTTCATAGGCATTGTCCTGACGGTTCATGGGCTGTTACGCGGAACGTCCCTGTCTGCGGCATTTGCGCCGGAATTCCACGCGCCCCGTCGCGCATTTCGCGGCCGCCGCCGGTCAGCGCGCTGAATTCCTCATCGTCAGGAATGTTTCGCTGCAAGGATGAATTTGAATTCTGTGATGGTCTCCCGGCTGTGGATTCGCGTCAGGCCGATGTACGAGATCGCTCCGGCGACAAGCTGGATGGTCAGGTTCACCATCGGCGAGACGTGACGAAAGCTCAGCGACAGGGCTAGAACAATTATCGCCATCTCTACGGAAATCATAATCGGTTTGAACATCTCGGAAAAATATTCGCGTGCGCAGTGCCCAATGAGATTTCTCACCAGGAAGAAGTAGGAGGGGATCAGCAGGACAATCTGTAATATCATCATCGTCAGGGCGATGCCAACAACTCCGCCAAGTTTTCCACCCAGGAAAATGCCGGGGATGTAAACGAAGAGCAGCGCAAGATTCCATTTGAAACCGAGGTCGGCGCGACCGCGGGCTAATTGCAGGCTGCCAATCGGATTGCCCACGCTTCGCAGCAATCCCACGATGCTGAGAATTTGGACAAGCCGAACAGCCTCGGTCCATGTCTCACCGAAGATAATGGGAATTGCCACCGGGGCCGAAACCGCTAGTCCAATCAGCAGCGGCGCATTGATTGACGTCAGCAGGGAGATGACCTTCAGGTATCCCTTTTTCAGACGGTTCTCATCGGACTGGACTCTGGAGAAGACCGGAAAAACGACGCGCGTGACAATGGGATTGATGCGGCTGATCGGCTGGATGACCAGGTTGTATGCAAAATTATAATACCCCAACGAGTGGGCGCCTAAAATGGCGCCGATGAGCAACTGGTCGAACCGTTGTCCCAGATAATTCACGCTGCGCTCGCCCATCTGGTACAGGCCAAAACTGAGATAGCCTTTCAAATGACTTCGTTCGAAACGCAATCCGGGTTTGTATTGGTCCCACGAAACGAGCAGAAGCAGCAGTGTTTTCACCAACTCCGTCATGATGAGCCCCAGCACCAACGCCCACACGCCGTGGCCCATTGCAGCGAGCAGGATGGTCGCCGAAACGCCGCTGATCGTGGCAATGATTTCCTGTTTGGCCAGTAGATTGAATTTCAGGTCTTTCTGCAGGAGTATCTGAAATTGCTGTCCCCAGGGAGTAATGAGAAAAACCACGGCGACGGCATGAAGCAACGTGACCAGTCGCGGCTCATGAAACAATACAGCCACCAGAGGCGAACTGATCCAGACAAGGATGAACGTAGCCAGTCCGACGATCACGTTGAGCCAGTACAGCGTGGAGAGCTGGTTTGGCGTGGCGTCCTGCCGGTGAATGATGGCGCTGGAAATGCCGAAGTCGATGTAAATCTGGATGAAGCCGATGATGATCCAGACCATGGACATCAGGCCGAATTCTTCAGGAGAGAGGAATCGGGCTAAAACCACCAGTTGCATCATGCGCAGGCCGGTGTTCACGGCAGAACTCAGAGTCGTCCATTTCATGCCGGAGGCGGTTTGCAATTTCAAGTTCAATGCTGATCTGCTTTCTTGCGTTGTAAGTAAAAAGTATACAGTGGATTCGATGACCAGTACTGCACGTTGAAATATTTTCTCACTGCGCCGAAGGACTCTTTGAAATGAACGACGCCTTCGTGCCCGCCGCTGGGATTGAAGTCAAAGTAACGATAGCCCTGATTATAGGCGTCGCGGATGATTTGAGCGTACAGCAAATTATTGGGACGATACTCAAAATGAGACCGCCGTGCAGCGCCATGCCAGGCGACCACGTGATTGTTGTACGAGAAGACCAACGAGCCGGCGATGATGATTCCATCGACTTTTGCCAGCCACAATTTGATGTGGGGCGAATTGAGTTCGAAAATGTGATGAAACAGTTCAAAGGGATAGAAGCTCGACGCCCTGTCTCCCCATCGATCCAGCGAATCCTGGTACATCTCATAATACTCCTGATAATCGGAGTAGGTCTGGGCTAACTCGATGGTGACGCCGGATCGGATCGCTTTATTGATTGTGCTTCTGTTGCCGCGTGAAAAATTTCTTTTGATGCACTCATAATCCTGATTCAGATTTAAAATATGAGTGAACATCTCACTCTCGCGATAGCGGCCCGGGATATCATAACTCTCGTACGGATTGTTCACATACACAATGTGATTGAATTTTAGCCCTTTGAATTTTGAGAACACCATTTCCAGTTCAAGCCGGGTCAGACAGCGCCTGTCCGTGACAATGCCGCCGTACACGCCGGGCACCATGGTGTAAAAGGTGCGCACCATGCCTTTGAGCCTGGAGCGTACCGATAGCAGCGGCAACACAGCGCGTGCGCCGTCGGACATTTCAAATCCCATCGTCGCAATCGAAAGATGGGGATAGATGGCTGTCATCAGTTTGGCCCATGCACAGGTATGAAAAAATGTAGCGTTGGGGCACCGGGCAATTGTCTCTTCCCAGTATTGTTTGGAAATTTTAGACGCGAATTTCATAGGCGATAGCTCCCTGTTGTTCTGTCCTGAAGTGTGTCTTTTCATCGACATGAATTCCCTGGCTGAATCAGCGTGCTGACTCAGCCGGAAGAACACTCCTGCGGTGAACGCAGCGAGCCGATGGCTTTTCGCTGTCCGCGCGCAGATCACGTCGAATCAGATGGTCGCGCCGGAATGAGCCATTGCACTGCTCCTGTGAACCTGCATTTGGTTTCGCTCCTGAGCTGCTTCAGCGAGTATGTTTCGCACGACGCCGATGATGTAATCCACATCCGAATCCTGCAATTTCGGAGAGAGCGGAATGGAAACCGTGCGCTCGCTCAGATAGGTCGCATTGGGAAAATCCGATGGCTCGTAACCGAATCGGTCGCGGTAGTACGGATGCAGATGCACGCCCAGATAATGCACGCCGCTTCCGATATTGTGCTTGTGAAGCTGATTCATGAATTCGTCGCGACTGATGCCGGCGCGCTCTTCATCAATGAGGAGCGTGTACAGATGCCGGGCATGGACGGTGTCCGGTTCGTCCCCGGCAGGAAGCGTGACCGGCAAATCAACGAATGCTTCGTTGTAACGCTGCCAGATTTCGTTGCGCCGCAGCAGCCAGGAACCGAGATGATCCATTTGATGAATGCCAATGGCCGCCTGAATATCCATCATGTTGTATTTGAAACCGGGGGCAACGACCTGATAGTGTTTATAGCCTTCATCGGAGAAACGTTTCCATGCGTCTTTGCTCATTCCGTGCAGCGCGTATACTTTTATTTTATCGGCAAATTCCGGATCATTGGTAGTCACCATTCCGCCCTCGCCGGTGGTGATGTTTTTTGTGACGTAAAAACTGAAGGCTGCCATATGACCGATGGTTCCGATTTTTCTGCCTTTGTAAACCGTCTCAATGGCATGAGCTGCGTCCTCTATCACAATGAGATTGTGCTCCCCGGCGATGGCCATAATGTCATCCATATTGCAGGGTCGACCGTACAGATGCACCGGCACAATGGCTTTGGTCTGAGGTGTGATCGCCTCTCTGATGCGCTCCGGATCGATGAGGCCGGTATTGCGATCCACATCCACCAGCACGGGCGTGGCGCCGGTGTGAGTGATTGCGTTGACCGTGGCCGCGAATGTCATGGCAGTAGTGATCACTTCGTCGCCGGGCCCAACGCCGGCAACCGTCAGCGAAAGATGCAATCCGGCGGTGCAGGAATTCACTGCCAGCGCGTAATCGGAGCCAATGTACGACCGAAATTTTTCTTCGAACCGGGCTACTTTGGGGCCGGTGCCGAGCCAGCACGATTTCAGCGAATCGACCACTTCTTCGATTTCTTCGTCGTTGATGATGGGACTGCCAAATACTAAATAATCGTTGCGAATATTGGACTGGGTCGAGAGTTCTGCATTGTGCTTCATGAGTCTGCCTTTCTGAATTTGTATCTTTAGATTCGGTTATTGTCTGTAATTTTTATGGATGGCAGCGGCGCCGATGTGATTATTGAACACCACTCCCAGAATAGTCACGTTATTATCTTCAAGCTCCTGTCTCGCCGCTGCAACCACGTCGCGACGAAGCGGATTGTTGTGAACCACCAGCAGCACGCCATCGGTTGCCTGGCTAACAACGACGGTGTCCGGATTTCCCAGTACAGAAGGCGCATCGATGAGAATGTAATCGAATTCCGCCTGAAGTTTTTTCAGCATAAAAGAGAATTTGCCGGATTCGATGAAGGTTCGCCATCCGGCCGGGGATAGCCGCGATGTGAGCACGAAAAGCTCTGACTGCTCGTTGGCGTTGCCCCCGTTCGGATTCGTCAGGCGTATCCTCGCCAATCCCGCCTGCTGACCGAGTCGAAAGAACGTGTGCTGCGCCGGCCGCCGGGAATTGGCGTCGATGATCAACACGCTGTTTTTCCCATTCCGGCCGTCCTGCTTCTGCGCCAACTTCAGCGCCAGGAAATAGACGATGGTCGATGTGCCCTGGCGCGGCGCAGCGCTGGTCACTGTCAACACCCGGGTTCCCTTGTCCAGACTGGCGTCGATTAAATTTCCGGCGAGTGCTTCGAAGTTCGCTTCCTGCTCGCGATTCAACACCGGCATGGCGTGGGTAACGCTTTTCGTGCGATTCCCGCTGGACAATGGAAGGATCGTCGCGCTCGCGGGCTGTGCAGCCGCGGCTGCGCGCTGACCCGGGAGTCCGCTCGCCTGTGAAATCCATTGCAGGTCAGAAAATTCATTGGTGTCGTGGATGTCCGTTTGTCGATGCGCCAATTTCATCCTTTTATCTCCTACTTGTTCGCCGCTCGTGCGACTTTGATGGTGCTGACCGAGCCCCACACTGGCAGGCCGGCCGGGTCGGATGCATTTTCTTTGCGCTGGGTGCTTGTCTCAAAATGTTCGAGAAGGAAGACGACGCCGAGAGCGGTCACTGTTCCCAGTACGATACCCAGCAAGAGACTCCGCTTCTTCTCCGGTTTGAACGGTCGGGATGGAACCCTGGCCGGGGAGATCACTTTTATTTTCACACCGCGCTCCAGTTTCGCCTGAGAGATGCGGGCTTCTTCGCGTTGTTTCAGCAGCATGGAATAGACGTCCCGGTTATCCGAAATGCCGCGGGAGAACTGGTTCAACTCGTATTCATTGTAGGCCAGTCGCTTCACCTGGCCGTTCAGCTCGGCAATAGTGCGCTTCAGTACGTCCTCTTCGGCGTTCAGGGCGCGAATGGCTGTCTCTTCGGAATATATGATCTGGTCGATTTCGGTGCGAATGAAGCCGCGGATGTTCTCGATGGCTTTGTCCATGTTCACCACCTCTTCGTATTCCGGGGTATACTTCTGCAATAGTTTATTGCGCTGCAACTGGAGGTCTAACTGCTCGCCCCGCAATTTGGTGATGTATTTCTCCCGGCTGGGGCTGTCCGAGGATTCGGTCACCGGGATATTCACGTCAGCGTTGGTCGCCTTTTGTTCTTTGACAATATTCAGTTTGGTCTCTTTGCTGATGCGTTTGGTGCGAACCGTGGTCAATGCTTTTTCGTACTCCGCAATTTTGGAAAGAAGAATGTCGCGCTGCGCCTCCGGCGTGGTCAATTCATTGTTCTGTTTGAATTGAGACAATCGCTGTTCCAGGCCATTGAGTTTCACTTCGACCAGTTGAATCTGTCTGTCCAGAAATTGGGAAGAACCGGATTCGCTGTAAAGTTCGTACCGATAATCCATGTACGCTTCGACCAGTTCGTTGACGACTCTGGCCGTCGTTGCTCTGTCTTCGGATTCATACCCGATTTCGATGACATTGGTATCTTTGGGCCGGTCGATGGTCAGATTCGCGCTGAACTCTTGCAGCGCCTGATTCAGCTCGTCGTTGTCCGCTGTTTGCAGGCTGCGGTGAAATAACTTCAGGCTGTCGATCACGCGCATGGCCACCGGAATGCTCTGCAGAATTTCCACTTCGGACTTCAGCCAGTCGTAGTTCTCGAATCCCATGTTCAGATTCATCCGGAACAGTAGCGATTTTTCGCTGTCTATTTCCCGTTCCACAAGGATTTTGGAATTGGCCTTGTACATCGGCGTCTGAAAAATTGTAGTCGCGGCCACAAGCGCCAGAATGCCGGTAAACACCGAGATGAGAATCAGCTTTCGCTTCAGCAGCACATGGATGATGAAATTGGCCTGTGTCGGTCTATTTTCGCGGACACTCTGGTGGATCATTCTTTTATTCTTTTTTGTCTTCATGTTCATACCTTGTTGATCGGCTTTCAGTTGAAATTCACCCTATTTCCAGCGGGAATACCAGGCAGCCTGTAAATAAATGTCCAGTGGTTTGATGATTCCTGACGTGGCCTGGTCGATGAATGTGTTGACGTTCGCGATGAACGTTTTGGGCACATAGATGATGTCGTTGGCGTGGACAAACGTGTCGTTCAGTTGCACAGTATTCGCTCTGGGACCGCTCAGATCGATGCGCTTGCCAACGACTTTGCCATTGGCCATTCGGCGGAGCAGGATAATGCTTTTCAGACTGGCGCTCTCTTTCTGTCCGCCGGCGTGCGCCAGCGTTTGCAGCACAGTTAAATTTCGCTGCATGGGAATGGCGCCCGGCTTGTTGACTTCGCCCAGAACGTAGACCTGATAGCTGCCGAAATTTCTCACGATGACTGTCACTTCCGGGTTTATAATTATCTTCGCATAAATCGAATTGATGATCTCGCTCAGTTCATTCGGTGTTTTGTCCGCGACCAGAATGTCGCCGACTTTTTCCATGGAGATGCGACCGTCGGGCCGAACAGACACGGTTTCGTTGAATTGACTGTTATTGAAAAACTTGATCTCGATGACGTCGCCGTAGCCCAGTCGGTATTCCGGGGCAATCGGAGCGGCATCTGCAAAAAGCGCGTCCGCACTCTGGGAGACAGGAGCGACATTGGTGTACATCCTGTTGCCGCAGCCGGTAATTTCCAGCATCAGCATCGGGACGAAAAGCAGTGAGAATATATATCGAACGTATTTCATTTTAAGCCTCACGTTACTGTATTCGGTCGATGGAACCCTGCTTGCCTCAATGTCACTTAAGCGTTTCTCAGCAGCAGCATGTAGAGAAAAGTTTTCATCATGATTTTCAGGTCGAACCATAGCGAGCGGTTCTCAATATAGTCCAGATCGTATTCGAGATTTTCGTGAATCTTTTGAGCGCGGGTGTTATTGATCTGCCACAATCCGGTAATGCCCGGTTTCACGTTCAATCGCACCGCATCCAGCCGAGAATAATGTTCAACGATGAACGGCATTTCAGGTCGGGGACCAACCAGGCTCATGTCGCCCTTCAGCACATTGATTAACTGTGGCAGTTCGTCCAGGGATGTTGCGCGCAGGATTTTCCCGGCTCGGGTCAGACGGGAATCCCCGCTCCCTTTGGGTATCCAGCCATATTTTTCAGCTTCGATATTCATGGTTCGGAATTTGTAAATCTGAAACGGGTTACCCTTTAAATTGCGCACGCGTCGTTCCGGTTGTTCATTTCGTTCCGAGGAAAGGTAACGTCGATTTTGCCCGATCCTGATTTGTCGGAAAAAGATCGGGCCTCTGGTATCCAATTTTATTACCACAGCGATGACGATCACCAGGGGCAGCACCAGGATCAGAAATAAGCCCGCTAAAACAATGTCCAGAAGCCGTTTCAGACCCAGATAAGCTTCTTCTGTGACCGTTTCCCGCGAGAGCTTCACCCAGGATGTTTCGGTCAGTTCGTATGCCAATTGTATGTTATCTCCATTATGCATTTTATTCCCTCTGATATTTCAAATGTTGAATTTGACTGTGGATGTTGGAATCAGATGTTGTTTTGTTTCGGTCCATTGTCGCCAATACATTTTCAAGAATTATACCAATTATTGTCATGGGTTAATTCCAATATTTTTAATGAACAGTAGCGCCGGGCGAAAATTTCAAAATGAGACAGACGGCGATCCCGACGCCCGGCATTCTCATTTTGATGAGGTGAATACTGCACATAGATGTGAGACAGGCGTGCAAAACGAAGTTGAATGACGAAGCCGGGCGGAACGAAACCGGAAGCGCCGGGCGCCGGAAATGAAAAAGACGCTGAAGTATCTTCATGAATTGGCTTCTGTTAAGTCATTCGGAGCAACCAAAGACAGCAAACCGAACGTTCGGGATAGTCATCCCGAACGGTGCGACGATCCGGGAACATACATACCACTCCGGTTTCGGCGCTGGATGAAAATCCAGCGCGATCAGGAAATTCTTTTTAACCCGGAACCGGAAACCTTTAAACCTGGAACCTGAGCAGATATAATTTCTGATAATTTATTTTGCATTTTTCTTCAATATTGTTTAAATTAAGCCCTTTCAAAACTACGATTTCCTGGTTGAGCCGGAGATGTGTCCGCGCTGGAAAAGGGGGGCAATTTGCGAAGGCTACCTTCCTGCCTGAAAATTGGATTGAATAAAACGCGCCTGTGGAGAAGTACTATTCAGGCGATGCAACTGCTTCCGGATGGATGGAATGGATAACAGACAGGGGTGCTGCATGATCAAATGGATATTTTTTGATGTTGGCAACGTCATTTTGAACGATGATCCGCTCATGGCTTTTTTTTATCACGAAATTTATAAGATAATCCAGGCGAACGGAAACCAGGTGACGCTGGATCAGGTGCTGGCGACGCGCGAGCATTTTGTAGTCAATGCCCGCAGCGGTCGTCCCTACGCGGATGTGGCGCTGGCCTATTTAACGCGGGATGTATGGAGCCGGCGCGAACCCATCATCAGGGATCTCCTGGCGAAGAATTGGCAGACCCTGTGTCCGTTGATTCCGGGCATTGTGCCTGTCATTGAAAATCTGGCGCGCAAATTTAACCTGGGAATTATCGCCAATCAGCCGCGGGAGGCAGGGCCGGTTCTGGATAAGCTGGGACTGCTGAAGTATTTCAAAGTGCACGGCATCAGCCAATCGGTGGGGCTGAGCAAGCCAGACCCGAAGCTGTATGAGTGGGCCATGGACGAAGCCAATTGCGGGCAGGGAGAGGGCATCATGATTGGCGACCGCATCGATAACGATATCATTCCGGCGAAGTCGGTCGGGCTAAAAACCCTGTGGCTGAGACTGCCGCTGGCGTTGAAAAATTACAAACCGACGACGGACTTCGAGTTAAAATATTTTGCAGCGCTCAGCCGGGCCAGCGCGACCATGTTGCCGCCGTTGAATGAGGCCGGCGTCCCCCATGCTGAAGCGGAAGATTTCGATTCAATTTTAAAGGAGATAGGACGGCTGAGCCAATGAGCCGTCCCGCAGTCTGAACTCAAATAACGATGAACCTAAAAACGCATGTGTCATGATGAATTCACACTCTTTGCCAGAACCTGTTTTTCAATTCATCGAACAGCACCCTGACGTTGTTCAGGTGGTTGTCGATTTTATGGAGAGAACTCCGGAACTCTCGCCGCTCGTCGCCGACATCATTCAAAGCTATCTCACCATCGTCACCAGTTTCGACAAAGGCGGCACCTTGTTCCTTTGCGGCAACGGCGGCAGCTTTGCCGACTGCCTGCACATTTCTGGAGAGATGCTGAAATCCTACGAACGCAAACGGGGACTCAGTCCGGCCGAGCGCGCCCTGTTCACGGATTTGCCTCACGGCGGGCTTCTGGCCGATGCGCTGGAGCGAGGTTTTTCGGTGATCGTCCTGGGATTGAACCACTCGCTCCGATCGGCTGTTGAAAATGACATCCCGGTTCCCAATATCGGTTTCGCCCAGGAGCTTTACGCATTGGGCCGCAAGGACGACGTCCTGCTGGGAATCAGCACCAGCGGCAATGCGAAAAATATCGCCTACGCTGTGACCACGGCCAAAGCAATTGGAATGAAAACCATCGGCTTGACCGGGCAGGTTGGCGGTCATCTGGCGCAGCACGTGGACATAGCCATTCGCGTTCCGAAGACGATGACGAACCGTATTCAGGAACAACATCAGCTTGTCTATCATGCCCTGTGCTCCATCATCGAAGCGCATTATTTTCGGGAATTGAAATAAATGGTTGATGACAAAATTAAAACGCGGGATGAATTGATTCCGCTCTGCGATGAACTTCGCTCCCGGGGATTGACCATCGGATTCACTTCCGGCGCGTTCGATTTGCTGCATGCCGGCCATGTGGATTATCTGGAAAAAGCCCGGTCGCAATGCGATACATTGATCGTGGCGCTGAACAGCGATGCGTCCATTCGAACGTACAAAGGGCCGGACCGGCCTGTTGTCCCGGAGCGTTTTCGCCTGAAGCTCGTGGCCGCGCTGGCGGCTGTGGATTATGTCTTTCTGTTCGGAGAGCGGCGCAATGCGCAGAACATCGAGGCGCTGAAGCCCCATTTCTATTTCAAAGCCGGGGATTATGCCGCGTCCCAGTTGACATCCGGTGAGATTGTTGAAAAGTATGGCGGCCAGATTCGGATTATCCCGGTCGCCGAAGTCATCTCCACGACAGCGATCATCCAGCGAATTCTCTCCAACGAGGGCAATGCCGATCGGTTCGTCGAGGAGCAGGAGAACACAGTTCACCTGAAACGCCGTCCCGCGAAAATCGCGCCGGCCATTTTTCTGGATCGGGATGGCACCATTAACAAACACGTCAATTATCTGAGCGATCCGGATCAGTTCGAGCTCAATCCCTTTGCCATCGACGGCATGAAAAAAATGCAGGATATGGGCTATCGGCTGGTGATTGTCACCAACCAGGCCGGCATTGGCATGGGCTATTTCAGCAAGGACGATTTTTACCGCGTGAATCTCAAAATGATGAAGCTCGTTTCTGCCGCCGGCATTCGGTTCGATAAAATCTATTTCTGCCCGCACAGCAAATCGGAAAATTGCCCCTGCCGCAAGCCGGAAATTGGGCTGATCCTGCGGGCGCAGGAGGAATTGAATATCGATCTGAGCCATAGCTATTTCGTCGGCGATATGGAGACCGATATCCAGGCGGGATTCAATGCCGGATTGAAGACGATTTTAATACGCGGTCCCCTCGCGCCGGAGCCTGAGGGGCTGGCTGTGCCGCCTGATTTTGTCGCGGATAATTTATTGGAAGCCGCTGAAATTATTTTGCGACAGGAGCGCCGCAACCAGTGACCGCAGCAACGGGGATCAAAAGACCCGCGCCGGAGCAGTTCCACCCCGGCAGGCGCAGCGCGTTCAACCATGGCCGTCACTGACGACCGATCTTTTATCCGAATAATCGATTCCGCCCGGGAGTCACTTGCCGAACTTCAAACGATGAAAGCCCGAAACATGACCAAAGACAAGCTGGTAACAAAAGCACAATTGCACGCGATTATCACAGACCTTCGCGGCCGGGGCAAGAAGATTGCCTGGACAAACGGCTGCTTCGATTTTATGCATGCCGGGCATGTGAGTTATTTGCAAAAATCCCGATCCTACGGCGATGTGCTGGTGGTGGGAATGAACAGCGATGCTTCCGTCAAAAAGCTGAAGGGCGATCTCAGGCCTATTTGCCCGGAACAGGAACGCGCGCTGGTGTTGAGCGCCCTGATTTATGTGGATTATATTATTATATTTGAGGAAAGAAGCCCGGTGAACATCATTCAAGAGTACAAGCCGGATTTTTACATCAAGGGCGGCGATTACACCATCGACACCATCGACCAGACCGAGCGTCGCGTCGTCGAAGGCTACGGCGGCGAAATCATACTTCTGCCGGAAGTGGCGGGAATTTCTACCTCCATTATCATTGAGAAAATAAAACGGTTGTAGTATTTCGCTGTCAGTTTTCAGCCATCCGTTCTAACAAAAATTACTCAGCAATGCCTGGCGCACTTTTTCATCTTTCAGGTGATTTCAATGCTGGTATTTAACGCAATGTTATTTCTTTAGCTGAGCGCGGATCGCTGCAGGCTGACCGCTTCATTTACAACATACATAATTTGCTATGAACCATAAAAATCCTTTTGCAGGTCGATTCACGTCATCCTCGGAAAAACGCGATTATGTCCGTACCCTGTTTTCATCGATCCCGGATCATTATGATTTTATGAACCGAATCATGTCGCTGGGATTGGATATGAGCTGGCGTCGCAAGTCCATTGGGCTGGCGGAGTTCGCGCCGGAAGGCGCGTTGCTGGACCTGGCGGCCGGCAGCGGCGACATGACCCTGGCGGCGCTGAGCATCCTGCCGCAGGCGCGTTTCATCGGGCTGGATTTTTGCGAGCCCCTGCTGCGACGCGCGCAGTTGAAATTCAGAAATACTATTCACGCTGAAAAGGTCGTCTGGATTCAGGGCGATGCGCTGGATTTGCCCTTCGCCGACCAGTCGCTGGACGGGGCCTTCACTGCATTCGCGCTGCGCAATGTGACCAGCGTGGAAAAGACGTTCTCGGAACTGCATCGAGTGATTCGGCCCGGCGGCAAACTCGTCTCGCTGGAAATGGTGAAGCAGAGCAATCGCCTGTTGCACACGATGTTTTCATTCTATTTCAAACAGATCATTCCGCGATTGGGTCGCTGGCTGACGCGATATCCGGACGCCTATTCCTATCTGCCGCTGTCCATCGAGAATTTCTATACCGCGGACGGCCTCACCGAAGTGATTGAGCGCGCCGGCTGGACCCATGTGCGGCATTGGCCGGTCATGTTTCGCAATGTAGCCATTCATGTAGCGGAGAAAAAGTGAAAGGATGCGGCGCTGCACCCGGCCGCTCTGGGTGACACTGCGCCGGCTGTGTTGCGCCGGGAATCAAATCCCCGGCCATTGCGGGCAACGACATTTAACAGGGAGTTATTTGATGACAGTCCCAATGATCATTTTACTGGTCGCGTACCTTGCCATTGAGGCATTTGGTTACGCGATGAAATTCATCAATCTGAATCACCTGAAAAAATACGGCGATCAGATTCCGGAGCCATTCCTGGGGCACATCGATGGGAACCTGTTGAAAAAGACGCGGGATTACACGGTGGAATACAGTCGCTTCGGCTACTTCTCCTCCATTTTCGACAACATCATTCAAATCCTTTTCCTGTTTGCCGGCCTGTTCGCGCTTTACAATTCCTGGGTACACGGCTTTGGACTTCCGTTTGTTCCGGAGGGGCTTGTCTATTTCGCGCTGCTCAGCCTGGCGTCCACATTCCTCGATATTCCCTTTGATCTGTACAGCACGTTTAAAATAGAAAATAAATACGGCTTTAACACGACCACTCTGCGCACCTGGCTCACCGATCTGGTGAAATCGCTGCTAATTTCACTGCTTCTGATGGGCATTATGGGCGGCGTTGGATTCTGGCTCATCCATGTCAGCCCGAACTGGTGGTGGCTCTGGGTCTGGGCGTTTTTCCTGGCATTCAGCCTGTTCCTCATGTACGTTTCGCCCTATATCATTGAGCCGTTGTTCAACAAATTCACGCCAATCGCCGAGGAATACAAAAATCTGGAAGAAAAAATTCGGGTTATGTTCGGGAAAATTGGGATCAGGGTCAGCAATGTCTTTCAAATGGACGCTTCGAAACGCAGCAAACACACCAACGCCTACTTCACCGGCATTGGCAAGGTGAAACGCATTATCCTGTACGATACGCTGCTCAACACCATGACCGAAGACGAAATTTTAGCGGTGTTGGCCCACGAGGCCGGCCACTGGAAGAAGAAGCATATCATGAAGCGCATTGTCCTGTCGGAGATTTTCGGATTCGTGGGCATTTACATTTCATTTCTGCTGCTGAAAAGTGACTGGTTGACCGGGCTTTTCCGAATCGAACCAGCCACGTTTTTTGCGAAGCTGATCATCCTGGGATTCATTGGGAGTATTGTGTCGTTCCCGTTGGCGCCGGTCAGCAGTTATTTTTCGCGCAAACAGGAACGCGAAGCGGATCAGGCTTCTGTCGATTTGACCGGCAGATCCGACGGGCTTATCAGTGCCCTGGTTAAGCTGAGCAAGGACAATCTGTCTAATTTGCATCCGCATCCGCTTTACGCGAAGCTATTTTATTCCCATCCGCCCATTGTTCAACGGCTGGAAAATTTGAGTAAAATGACGCCGCAGTCTTAGACGCGGCCATTATCCAGGAGATGCGAGACATGATAAAAATTCGTCCGATAGTAATCGTCGCAGTGCTCCTCCTTTTCGGTTGTCACCAGCAACAGCATCCCTCCCTGAAATTCACCCACATCTATGATCCTCTGGCTGGTGAAAATGGTCGGCTCAATGCCGATTGGATCAACGCGCGACTTGCCGAGCACCGTCTGCTGCAGCCGGACATGCCTGTGGAATTGGAGCAGGTGAAATGGGATCAGATCGATACCAAGTCCATGGCTGATTTCCGCGCCGGCATTCCCCACGATGTGATCATCACATCGCCGCAATTTTTGGCCAAGCACGCCGTGGTCGGCGACCTCCTCGATCTGTCGCCGATGTTGCGCTGGAGTGAAGATAATATTGGGGAGTTCAAATGGAATCCGGTCTGGGATGCCTGTAACCAGCAAGATGAACTCATCGGTCTGCCCATGGGCGCTCACACGCGGCTGTGCGCTTACCGGAAGGATATGTTCGCTGAAGTCGGTCTCGACCCGGAGAAACCGCCTCAAACCCTCGACGAACTGGTGGAATACGCCCGTCGGCTGACCCGCGACATCGATGGCGACGGAAAGATCGACGTCTGGGGTCTGGGCATTTATTTCGGGCCGTCGCGCGCGACCATTGAAATCACCTTTGCGCCCATCCTGTGGCATTTCGGCGGCGAACTGTGGGATGAGCAGAGCAAGCAGGCGGTTTTTGCATCGGAACAGGGGATCGCTGCGGCCCAGTTTCTGAGCGATTTGATTAACAAACATCAGGTCACGCCGCGCTGGGCTGTGAGCGGCACCATCGATGATGTGGTCTTGCGGCCATTCTTAGCCGGGCTGGTGGCCATGGCCTGGGGCTGGGGCAGCTACTGGATTCAACCGCTGGAGGCGACCGGCATGGTGTCCCATTGCTTCCCGCCTTCCGCCGAAGCAGAAATGACGACCGCCGGTATTTTTCTCACGCCGACAATCGGTCACGCGCAGTTCACCAACTCCTGGACAATCTCGTTGCATGCCTTGAGTCCTCATCCGGAAAAGAGCATGGAGTTCCTGAAACTGTTCGTTCAGCCCGAGGCCCTGGAAACGTTCCCTGACGCTGGCCTGCCCGCGCAATTGTCAACCTGGCGCGACGCGAGATACAGCTCCCCATTTTATCAGGTCTGGTTTGAGGCGATCAAAAGCGGTCGCTCCATGCCGGCGACGGCGCATTACGAGGAGTTGTCCAACACCATTGCTGCGGCGCTGCAGGAAATTCTGATCCATAACGCGCCCGTCGCGCCGACGTTGCTCAGGTTCCAGCGCGCCTACAATTCGCGCTACGCCGGGGAATAGCTGCCCCAGCACCCGGTCAGGGAAAGCTAAAATTTGCCGACCGGCTTGAGCGGCGAGGGGACGCTGGCGCCATCGTTGGATCGCCGGGACTCTGGTTTTTGAAAACATACCCGAATCCCCGATTTAAAAGTCGGGGCTGTTCAGGTTGCCTAACTTTCATTTTATTCAATTGAATAGCCACGTCATTTCTAACGTGGAAAAGATAGCATACCCAACGTATTAAAGCCTTAAAAGGCTTTTTGAGTCAACCTATGAAAGAGATGAAGAAAACGTCCTCAGACAGATTTCAAATGAATTCCCGGCAACGAACCGAAATCCAGGCCTATGGATTTCTGTCGCCCACAATTCTTCTCATTGCCATTTTCCTGCTATCGCCCATGGTCACCGGGCTGATCATGAGTTTATTCAAAACGAGCCTGTCCGGCGAAACGTCTTTTGTGGGATTGAGGAATTACTGGCTGCTGCTCACCGAAGGCCGGTTTCTGACCAACATGAAACTCTCCCTTTTCTATGTGTGTGGCAATGTTTTATTTTCATTGCCCCTGGCCTATGTGCTTGCCGTGATCATCACCAAACAGATTCGCGGGGCAACCTTCCTGCGGGGAATTTTTCTGCTGCCCTGGGTGGTCGCGCCCATTGTGAGCACTGTGTTGTTCCGCTCGCTGGTGGATCCGACCTTTGGCCCCATCAGCCTGCTGATCGAGAAAATCGTCGGGCATCAGATTGTTCTGCTGGCGCATCCGGTCTGGGCCATGGCGACCATCGTTTTTCACAGTGTGTGGCGCTCGCTGCCGTTCATCACGCTGTTCCTGGCCGCTGGCATGGCCATGATCCCCAAAGAAGTGTACGAAGCCGCGGATGTGGATGGCGCCAGCAAATGGGACCAATTCCGATTGATCACCGTGCCGTTGACAAAAATTCAATTGACCATCGTCCTGCTCACCATCACTCTGTGGACACTGCAGGACGCCGAGACCGTGTACGCCATGACCGAGGGCGGGCCGGGCTATGCGACGGAAGTGATTGCAGTTCGGCTGTTCAAAGAATCGTTCATCAATTTTGACCTGAACGCCGGCGCGGCAATGGGCGTGTTGCTGCTGATTATCGGAATGATTTTTTTAGCCGCTTATTCCGCTGTCTCGCGGGAGCGCTGGCAATAGTCTGAAACGTGTCGGGCGGCGTGAATGGGATCGGTCATCACACCAATTCGTGTCTGTCTGAACCGTAACATCTTTCCTTCATTCCTGTAATCTTTATGCAGGAATCTCTGGATATTTCGAAGGAGATTCCAGCTAAAAACATGTGACCGAAGGGAATGCCTGTGGTACGGGAATGACAGCAACGGACAAACACGAATTCATTTTAAGAGGCGTTATTCAGTGAAAAAATATTTCTCAGGCATCATCTGCTCGCTCTATTTTGTGTTCATCCTCTTCCCATTTTTATGGGGATTGCGGACGTCGCTGGCCGGACGGTTCGACAACGACCTCATTCCGTCGCGCCTCACGCTCGAGCATTACAAAGCCCTGTTGTGCCGCTCCGAATTTTTCGATTACTTCGGCAACAGTCTCGTCGTTTCGTTGTGCTCAATCGGAATCACCGTGCTCGTCGCGCTACTCGGAGGCTATGCCCTGGCGCGGCTGCAATTCCGCGGAAGCAAACTGGGATTTCTGCTCCTCATTCTGCCGCTGTTGCCGCCGGTGGCCATCCTGGTCCCGCTCATTTCCTATTTTCAGGAATTGTCCCTGTACAACACGCGAATCGCGGTGATCATCGCCAACGTTGTATTCAGCATCCCGCTGTCCGTGTGGATGATGCGGAATTTCATCCTCGGCACGCCGGTGGAAATCGAAGAGGCGGCCCGCATCGATGGCTGCACACGGCTGGGAACGCTGTTCCATATTGTGCTGCCGGCCCTGGGCCCGGGCATCGTTGCCGTGGCGGTTTTTGTATTCATCAATTCCTGGAATAACTATCTCTATGCCTTTGCGCTGACCAGCTCACAATCGCTGCGCGTGCTGCCCCAGGGTATTCTGTCGTTTCTGGGAAGCTGGGGCACCTACTGGGGCGGACTCACCGCGTCCGGCATTCTGGTCATGATTCCACCGGTGCTGCTGTTTCTGATTTTTCAAAAATGGTTCATCGCCGGCATCTTCGGGCAGCAGTTGAAATAACGCTAATGACAAATTTTTCACTTGATTATTAATCGATAGTTGTTTTACTTCTGAACGACAATCAGCCCATTCGAACTGAAATTCAGATCCAGCGTTGCAGCGCTCACGTTTCAGTCCGGCGCGCGACGCCAGCAACTGGGCGCTTTCATTTTTCTGAAGTGAATGTGAAACAGGGGATCCCTGTTTTGTGAACGGATTAATTTAATTTCAAACAGGACCAACACGTGCAACAGGCGAAACTAATTCTCGAAGATGGAACCGAATTCATCGGCGATTCTTTTGGCGCGGTAAAGCCATCGTCCGGCGAGGTGGTGTTCAATACCGGCATGGTCGGTTACCCGGAAACGCTCACGGACGCATCGTATCGCGGGCAAATTCTGGTGATGACCTATCCGCTGATCGGCAATTACGGCGTCCCCGGGGAAGAGACACAGGATGCCATCCCGCGATTTTTCGAGTCGGACAGCATTCAGGTGGAGGGGCTGATCGTCTCGGATTACTCGGCATGCTATTCTCACTGGAACGCGAAACAATCGCTGGCGGACTGGCTGAAGGCCCACAACATTCCCGGCCTGTGCCGCATCGATACGCGGGAGCTGACGAAGAAATTGCGGGACCAGGGGACCATGCTGGGCAAGATCGTCTTCGGGCCGGACAACGCCGTCGCTTTCGATGATCCCAACCAGCGAAATCTGGTGGCTGAGGTGAGCATCAAAGAGCCGATTGTTTACAAAAAAGGGAGCAAGCGGATTGTCATCGTCGATTGCGGCGTGAAGAATAATATCATCCGCGCGTTTCTCAGTCGGGACATCACCGTGATTCGTTGCCCCTGGGACTACAATTTTCTGGAGGAAGAGGCCGATGGCGTCATTCTGTCCAATGGGCCGGGCGATCCAAAAATGTGCGCGGCGACGATCGGGCATGTGCGGGCTGCGCTGAAAAAGAACACTCCCATTCTGGGAATTTGTCTCGGCTCCCAGATTCTGGCCCTGGCCGCCGGCGCCAATACCTACAAGCTGAAATATGGCCATCGCGGCCAGAATCAACCCTGCCTGGAATCGGGCACGCGGCGCTGTTACATCACATCGCAAAATCACGGCTATGCCGTGGAGTCGGAGACACTGCCCCAGGACTGGCGCGAGTGGTTTTACAACAACAACGACGACACCAACGAAGGCATCATCCACATTTCCAAACCGTTTTTCGGGACGCAGTTTCATCCGGAAGCATCCCCCGGGCCGGACGACGCTGAGTTTCTGTTCGACATGTTTTTGAGGGCGATTGAATGATCAAATCCATTAAAAAAGTGTTAGTGTTAGGTTCCGGTGCGATCCGAATCGGACAGGCCGGCGAATTCGACTACTCCGGCAGTCAGGCCATCAAAGCGCTCAAGGAAGAGGGCATCAAGACGGTGCTGGTGAATCCCAACATCGCCACCATTCAGACGTCGGATCACCTGGCGGATAAAATTTACTTTCTTCCCATCGACGCCTATTTCGTCGAGAAAATCATCGAGAAAGAAAAGCCGGATGGCGTGCTGCTGGGATTCGGTGGTCAGACTGCGCTCAATGTGGGCGTGGAACTGGCTCAAAGCGGCGTGTTCAAAAAATATGACGTGAAAATTTTGGGCACGCCGGTGGAAGCGATACTCAATACCGAGGACCGGGAATTATTTGTCCGCGAGATGACCCGCGCCGAATTGAAGGTGCCGGTGAGCAAAGCGGTGAACAATCTGGCAGAGGCCATTGCCGTGGCCAAAGAGATCGGCTACCCGGTCATGTGCCGCATTGCCTATGCGCTGGGCGGACTCGGTTCTGGCAGGGCGAAGAATGAGACGGAGCTGGTAGAGATTGCGCAGAAGGCGTTTTCATACACCAAACAGATTCTGGTGGAAGAATATCTCGCCGGCTGGAAGGAATTGGAATACGAGGTGGTGCGCGATCGCTACAACAACTGCATCGTCGTTTGCTCCATGGAAAATATCGATCCCATGGGAATTCACACCGGGGAGAGCATTGTGGTCGCCCCGGTGCAGACGCTCACGGCAGCGGAAAATTTCAAGCTCAGAGCCATTGCCATCAAGGCGATCCGGCATCTGGGCATTGTCGGGGAGTGCAATATTCAATATGCGTTTGATCCGGAATCCGAGGATTACCGCATCATCGAAGTCAATGCGCGGTTGAGCCGCAGTTCGGCGCTGGCGTCCAAAGCCACCGGCTACCCGCTGGCGTTCATTGCGTCGAAATTATCGATTGGTTACGGCCTCACCGAATTGAAGAACATGGTCACCCAAGAGACGTCCGCCTGTTTCGAACCGGCGCTGGATTATGTCGTCATCAAATACCCGCGCTGGGATTTGCAGAAATTCCGGAACGTCCGGCTCAACATCGGCTCGGAGATGAAATCGGTCGGCGAAGTGATGGCCATTGGCCGCACGTTCGAGGAAGCCCTGCAAAAATCGATTCGCATGTTGAACGTCGGCGCCAAAGGACTGGTGGGCAATGAAATGCGGTTCGACAATATCGAACAGGAATTGAGCGAACCCACGGACAAGCGGATGTTCGCCATTGCCGAAGCGCTCAAACAGGGCGACTCGGTCGAGAAAATTCATCAGCTCACCGGGGTCAATCCCTGGTTTTTGTACAAGATAAAAAAGATCGTCGACCTGGAGGGGAAACTGGCAGGCCTGAGTCTGGATCAACTCACCGGAGACTGCCTGCGCCAGGCCAAGCAGAGAGGCTTTTCCGATGAACAAATCGCCGACCTCGTTGGCAGCGACGAAAGCGCGGTCCGCGCGCTGCGGGAAAAAATGGGCATCCGGCCGGTCGTCAAACAGATCGATACCCTGGCCGCGGAATACCCGGCAAAGACCAATTACCTCTATCTCACGTACAACGGCCAAAGCGATGATATTGCATTCGACGAATCGGACAAAGTCATCGTTCTCGGCAGCGGGCCGTACAGCATCGGTTCGTCCGTTGAATTCGATTGGTGCTGCGTCAATTCCATCACGACCCTGGACGCGCTGGGCAAAACCACGATTATGATCAACTGCAACCCGGAGACGGTGAGCACTGATTACGATACATGCCACAAACTTTATTTTGAGGAACTGTCGTTCGAGCGCGTGCTGGATATTTACGAGCGGGAGAAGCCGGAGGGCATCATCATTTCCATGGGCGGGCAGATACCCAATCGACTGGCATTGCCGCTGCACAACGCCCGCGTGAAAATATTGGGCACGCATCCGCATTTCATCGACAAAGCGGAAGATCGCCATAAATTCTCCCGGCTGCTGGACATGCAGGATATCGATCAGCCGGAATGGGAAGAGCTGTCCAGCATCGGCGAGGCCGAAAAATTCGCGGACAAGGTCGGTTATCCGGTGCTCATCCGGCCGAGCTATGTGCTGAGCGGCGCGGCGATGAGCATTGCGCTGAGCCGGTTCGAACTACAGGACTATCTGAAAAAGGCGTCGGACGTGAGCCGCGAGCATCCTGTGGTGATCAGCAAATTCATCACCAACGCCAAAGAGCTGGAAATCGATGCCGTCGCTGAAAAAGGCCGGCTGGTTTGCTACGCCATCTCCGAGCATGTGGAGAACGCCGGCGTGCATTCCGGCGATGCCACTATTGTGCTGCCGCCCCAGCGGACCTATCTGGAAACCATGCGCCGCATTAAAAAGATCACGCGCAAGATCGCCAAATCGCTGGAGATCACCGGGCCGTTCAATATTCAATTCATCGCCAAGGACAACGACGTCAAAGTGATCGAATGCAATCTGCGGGCGTCGCGCAGCTTCCCGTTCGTGTCCAAAGTGTTCAAACTGAATTTCATCGATATTGCCACGCGGCTCATCATGAATGTGCCGGTCCCGCAGCAGGATCGGTCCGCGTTCGATCTGGATTATGTCGGCGTCAAGGCGCCGCAGTTCTCGTTCACGCGATTGAAGGGATCGGATCCGGTTCTCGGCGTGGAGATGGTCTCCACCGGCGAGGTGGCGTGTCTGGGCGATGATTTCAATGAAGTGTTCCTGAAAAGCCTTTTGTCCGTTGGTTTCAAGCTGCCGAAGAAAAATATCCTGCTCTCCACCGGGCCGCTGGATAGCAAAGTGGAGCTGCTGGAGGCCACCAAAAAGCTGAGTGAAATGGGCTTCAGATTTTTCGCGACGCGCGGCACCGCAGATTTCATGGCGCAGCATGGCATCGATGCTGAAATCCTGTTCTGGCCTCTGGAGGAAAACGAGCCCAACACCCTGACCTATCTCAGCGAGGGAAAAATCGATCTGGTCATCAACATCCCGAAGAACATCGACAGGGAAGAGCTGGATAATGATTACCTCATCCGGCGGCGGGCCGTGGATTTCGATGTGCCGTTGATTACCAATTTACAATTGGCCAAACGATTCGTGGATGCGATGTATCGGACGTCGCTGACGGATTTGAAGATAAAAAGCTGGGACGAATATTATTAGGCCGACGAGGTCATCAAATTTTGTCGGGGTAAAACGTCCCTGCCCCGAACGAACTGTAAGGCCGAGCGCTGTTACGATGATTAAATACGACAGCATTAACCACGTCATCCGACAGATTCCATACGGGAAAGTGGCGACTTACGGGCAAATAGCCGGACTGGTTCCGGGATGCACGCCGCGGATGGTGGGTTATGCGCTAGCATCGTTGAAACCGGGAACCGATGTCCCGTGGTTTCGCGTCATCAACCGACATGGTAAAATCAGTCTTCGCAGCGATGGGGGAGAGGATGCACTGCAGCGCCATCTGCTGGAAGCTGAGGGCATTCAATTCGACAGGACCGGGCGCATCGATCTGGAAAAAATTGGCTGGCGCGGATTGAGTAACAGCGGCCCTGCGCCACATCACGGATGCGGGCAACCGCCCTGACCGGGACGGACGCCGTGCGGAAAATTCGATCCAATGAAACAGAAGAGTGAACGGAGCCGTTCACAGGTTCCGGGTTCAGCGTTCGCGGTCAGGATTTTAGTAATGGTTGCTCAAAATTTTTTATGCTCAAATAGACCGTCAACAACTGTACGTTATCATTAACCTTGAACCCTGAACGATGAACCCAAGAACGGTTACGAGTGAACACGTCTGTTCGTAACGAAAATGAGAGGGTAACGAAAATGGAAATACGACCCATCGAAAGCGGCGATGCGCGCGATCAGTTTGTGCAGTGGATGGATTATTGTTTCAAGGACGAAACCGGCTGGACGCAGCGGATGTTTCCGCTGCCATCGGAAGACCGCGCCGTGGGGTTATTTGACGGGGATCGGCTCACGGCTGCCTTGCTATCCAAAGGATTCACCTCGCGGATATTTGGCGAAACCGTCCCCTCCAATGGCATTGCCTGCGTGGTGACAGCGCCGCAATACCGGAATCAGCGACACATCCGAAAACTATTATCACAGACGCTGCATGAGGAGTACGAACGAGGCGCGATGTTTTCAGCCCTCTATCCGTTCCAGTTTGGATTTTATCAGAAATTTGGATACGGATCGTTGGGCCCAACAGTGGGCTATATGTTAGATCCGCATGCCATTCGTACGCCGGAGTTGCCTCCGGGACAGATGGTCCCTTTCAATGCTTCGGCCCGGCAACTGGATGAACTGTTCGAGGTGTACAACCACTGGGTGCTGAATTTCGATTTCGGCATTCTTCGCCCGAAACCGACAGTGGAGAAATTTGTGCAGAGTTTGAGTTTCGATAAGGAAAATGTATTTCTTTATTACGATGAAAATGAAGTGTGCCAGGGATTCATCCAGTTTTATTTCAATACCCAGAGAGAATACGTGGTGCGGCTCAAAGTCACCAGCATGGCCTGGAACAATGCGCCGGCGTTTCAGGCGCTGCTGCACTTTCTCTGGACGCATCGCGATCAATGCAAAGATATCAAATGGACGCCGCCGCCGGCGCTGCCCCTCTCCTGGCTCACCCGCGAACCGAGGATTGAGCAGTACACTGCTTTTTCATGGATGGCGCGGCCGCTCAATGTCCCGGAACTGGTCAGGCTCAAGGCGGAGAAGTTGGCCGAAACTGGCCGCACGACATTTTCCATCACCGATGACGTGATTCCCTCGAACAGCGGAACCTATACCATTCAGGGCGCCGAAGTCATCAAGGAACCATTCCGGGAGAGAAACGTTTTACCATTTCACCTGTTCTCCTCCCTGCTTTTCGGCGGGATTTCGCTGGACCAGGCGCAACTGGCGGGACTTGTCACTGCGAGCCTGGATGACATGGATGGCTCGTTCTTCGCTTTCAATCGGAATATTTACCTGAGCGAGAAGTTTTAGCCTGCTCCCCCTGAGCCAGGGCATCTGCGGCGAGGGATCATTTCTCAGCGATAATTTTTTTCAAAGAAGGATGACGCGAACATGAAAGCCATGGTGCTGAATCGAATCTGCGATCTGACACAGACCCGCGAACCGCTCGAATGGGTCGATGCGCCGAAGCCCGTTCCCGGGAAAAACGAGCTGCTGGTGAAGGTGCGCGCCTGCGGCGTTTGTCACACGGAACTGGACGAGATCGAAGGCAGAACACCCCCGCCGACGTTCCCGATGATTTTGGGGCATCAGGTCGTCGGCATCGTTGAACAAACGACCGACCGGGGCGGCATCCGGCGCGGCGATCGGGTGGGAGTCGCCTGGATCTACTCCTCGTGCGGCGAGTGCGAATATTGCACCAGCGGCAACGAAAACCTGTGCGCCGAATTCAAAGCCACAGGTCGCGACGCCAACGGCGGCTACGCCGAATACATGACTGTCCCTGAGAAATTCGCCTTCCCCATTCCGGCGAATTTCAGCGATGTGGATGCCGCGCCTCTGTTGTGCGCCGGCGCGATCGGCTACCGGTCGCTGGCCCTGACGAATTTGACAGATGGACAGCTCCTGGGACTGACTGGTTTCGGCGCGTCCGGCCATCTCGTGCTGATGATGGTCAAACATAAATTCCCCAATTCCCCTGTCTTTGTGTTTGCGCGCAGCGGGAAAGAGCGGGCCTTCGCGCAGGAGTTGGGCGCTGCCTGGGTCGGCGACTCCGAGGTGGAATCCCCGGAAAAACTCCATGCCATCATCGACACGACCCCTGTGTGGAAACCGATTGTCGCCGCCATGAAAAACCTGCGCCCCGGCGGCCGGCTGGTCATCAATGCCATTCGCAAGGAAGACGTCGACAAAGACGCCCTCATGAGTTGGGACTATCCGTCGCATCTGTGGATGGAGAAGGAGATCAAGAGCGTGGCCAATGTAGCCAGGAGCGATGTGAGTGAATTTTTGCAATTGGCTGCGGCCATCCCGATTCGGCCGGAAGTGCAGGTGTTTCCCCTGCGCCAGGCCAATACGGCGCTGCTGGAATTGAAAGAGCGGAAAATCCGCGGGGCCAAAGTGCTAATCATTGATTGAAATATGGACGACAGCGGGTATGCCATGAAGCATCGCTTTTTACCATTGACAAAGAGGGAGATGTCCGAACGCGGCTGGGATGAAGTCGATATTGTGCTTGTCTCCGGCGACGCCTATGTGGATCACCCATCGTTTGGCGCGGCGATCATCGGAAGAGTATTGGAGCGCGCTGGCTATCGCGTGGGAATTATCGCCATGCCGGATTGGAAAAATCCTGACTCTGTCAGGACATTCGGACGGCCGCGGCTCTTTTTTGGCGTCACTTCCGGCAATATCGATTCCATGGTCGCGCGCTATACGGCGTTCAAACGGCTTCGCAGCGATGATCCCTACGCTCCCGGCAACAGGGCAGGACACAAGCCGGATCGGGCGGTGATCGTTTATTGCAATCTCATCAAATCTGTTTACAGCGACATCCCGGTGGTCATTGGAGGCATTGAAGCGTCCATGCGTCGCGTGGCGCATTTCGATTTTTGGAGCAACAAGGTACGCCGCTCGATTCTGGAGGATTCCAAAGCGACGATACTGGTGCATGGAATGGGGGAGAAGGCGATTACCATGGTCGCTCAGCGCATCGCTGCCGGCGAATCGCTCGAAGGGATACCGGGTACTGTCGTGATGTCCAGGACGGTTCCTGAACAGGCGAAACTGCTCCCGGCCGAGGAAGAGGTGCTTCAATCCAATGAGCCGCTGATCGAATTTTACCGCCAGTTCTATCGAAGTCAGGGAAAAATTCTGGCTCAGCCGGCCGGTAACCGCTTCCTGCTGCATTACCCGCCGGCGATACTGACCGAAACGGAGCTCGATGAAATTTACGCCCTGCCGTTCACCCGATTGCCCCATCCGCTGTACCGCGAGCCTGTTCCGGCGTTCGACATGATCAAAAACTCGGTGACTTCCCATCGCGGATGCGTCTCAGGGTGTTCCTTCTGCACGCTCACATTGCATCAGGGCAAACGAATACAGAGCCGCAGCGCAACATCCATCCTGCAGGAAGTCGAACGCATCGCTGCCGGGGACGATTTCAAAGGGCACATCAGCGATATCGGCGGACCTTCGGCGAACAATTACGGCTTCGATTGCCGCATCCAGTGGAATTGCCCCAGAGAGAGCTGCACGTTTCCTGACCTTTGCCCGAATCTCATCCTCACTGCTGATAAATGGGTCCAGCTTTTGGATCGCGCTTCGGAGGTGCCGGGAGTGAAACTGGTGACCGTCGGTTCCGGCATCCGGTACGATCTGTTCATGAAGGAGCCGCGCGGCGCTTCGTTGCTGAATAAACTCCTGAAGCGGCATGTCAGCGGACAGTTGAAGATCGCTCCGGAGCACACTGACGCCGCCGTGCTTCGCGCCATGCGCAAGACGCCGTTGTCCGACCTGGATGCATTCATCACCGAATTCCGGAGTCAGAACAAATCGCTGGGCAAAAAGCAGCACCTGCTACCGTACCTGATGTCGTGCCATCCGGGCAGCACCCATCGGGAGATGGGGACCCTGCAGAAAAAAATATACTCGCTGTTCGGTTTCATGCCGGAACAGGTGCAGACGTTCATCCCGCTGCCAATGACGATTTCATCGATAATTTTTTACACCGGGGTGGATCCATTGACAAAGGAAAAATTTGCAGTCGTCCGCGAGACAGGGGAACGACGCCGGCAGCATGGCATTTTCTTCCGGAAGCAAATGCCACCTGACCGTTGATCGCGTCATGCGGATTAACCGAATGGGTGGAATTGAAAACAACGACTGATCTTATTGAAATAAATAGAGTCTGTCCGAAAACACCTAAATTCGCTATGGGTGTGATATTTTCAAACCCCTCTCCTTTTAGGAGAGGGTTGGGGTGAGGTCAATATTTGCAGTTTTGGGACAGACATTAATTAACTCATCATTTTACCGAGAGGGGCTCAAGGCGGCTCTGAAGTGCTGACTCACGAGCATCGCAACACCTCAGCCTGCTCCGGATAACGCAATGTATAACAATTGAGGAGAACGCATGGAATCGAAAACGGATTTGATGGCGGTGATACATACGAACAAAGGGGATATTCACCTGAAGCTGTTCGCGGATAAAACGCCTGTGACCGTATCCAATTTTATCAACCTGGCGCAGCGCGGTTTTTATGACGGACTCACGTTTCATCGGGTGATAGCGGATTTCATGATTCAGGGCGGCTGCCCCCGCGGCGATGGTCGGGGCGATCCCGGGTATCGATTCGAAGACGAATTCGCGCCGGAACTGAAGCATGACGCGCCAGGCAAATTGTCCATGGCCAATGCCGGGCCAAAGACGAACGGCAGTCAATTTTTTATCACTCACGTCCCAACGCCCTGGCTGGATAGAAAGCACGCGATTTTCGGTGAGGTCGTTGATGCAGAAGATCAGGTGGTGGTCAACAGCATTGCCCAGGGCGACGCGATTCAATCGGTCACCGTGGAAGGGAATACTGAGTCGCTTTTCCAGCGCACTCAGGACAGAATTGATGAATGGAATCAGGTTCTGAACAAGAAATTTTCGCATTTATCAAAATGACCGTCATCATCAGGCAAGAATGAATTTGGTCGAGCGCCAGGGATTCCTGAATCTGAATGCGTTGGAGATGAGCAGCGGGCTGGTTGCGATAGTTGAAATATTCTGAGGCAATAAAAAAACCGGGTAAAACATGAAGTTCTACCCGGTTTTTTTTATTCAAAATTCTGAAAGAAAACTATCGAATCAACGTCATCTTCATTTTCTTGGAGAATTCTTTTGCTTTACCAGTGGCTTTAATCTGATAGAAGTAGACACCGCTGGCAACGTTCACACCGTGTTCATCCTGACCGTTCCACATGATTCTGTGAGAACCAGCCGCCAATTTGTCGCTCACTAACGTCTGAACAACCTGGCCCAGCATGTTGTAAACCTGCATGACCACTTTGGCATCTTCTGGTAGATCGAAAGAAATCATGGTTTCCGGATTGAATGGATTCGGGTAGTTCTGGTTCAACTCAAATTTGGTCGGAATGACGTTGGCGGAACGATTGAACGCGCCACCGGTCATTGCCACAGGGCCAGCGCCGATCAACGGAGTGGTGTACACTTCGAATTCGGCAACCTGACGCCAATCGCTATCGGCATCTAGCAATTCCAATTTGACGTATTTTGCCACTACGGGCAGAACCATTTTCTCAATCCACTCATTGGTGTCAACCGTACGATGCAGCATTTCGGTGAAATTGACGCCATCCAGCGAGGTGGAAATGCGATATTCTTTCACCAGCTGTTCGGGATGATCATGGCCGGTGCCTCTCAGGAGGCGTGTTTTCACGATAGCACGTTCGCCTTCATCCGCGAATTTGTAGATACCATAGCAGCCGGAAGCTTTTTTCGCAGCAGCAGTCTGGTTATCCAAAATTCCGTCGACGGCTTTATCCCAGCCTTCATTGTGCCAGGTAGACGAGCCTTTGTGAACGACCAGTGAATCTTTGGTCAATTCGGCCGGTGTAAATGTTGTAATAGCCGGGATCACTTCGTTGACTGTGGTGGGCTCGATTTTGATGCCACCAACGCGAACAACGATGTTTTTATCTTCGGCTTGCAACGATTTGAATGAGCCTAAATAAATACCCGGTGTTTCAGTTTCGGTGACGATATTGTAGTAGTTTTCCATACCCGTGGCTGTCACTCGGAAATAACTGGGTGAAAGGCCTGTGACCGGTTCGCCATTGGCGTTGGCCAGGGAAATGGTGACACTGCAATGATCATAGCCATTGGCAACATGCGGTGTGGAAACAACGATAGCCGAACCGGAAATATCCGGAACCACAATGTGTTCGTACACTTCGAATTCGCCAATTTGTCGCCATCCTGAAGACGGGCTCAGAACATTTAATTTAATGAACAGCGCCTGGACTGGTGCAAACGTGAAGCTTTCCCAGTTGGGCGATATTTTTTCGAATGTGCCAACTTCGGTATAATTCACGCCATCCGTGGAAACGGAGACTGAGAATTTGGTCGTCCAGTCAGGTGATTTGCCCTGAACGCCGGTGTCGGTCATCATTCTGATTTTATTGATAGTTCGGGTGAAACCATCATCGAATGTGAATACGCCATACCCATCATTGCGAACGTTGGTCGTGCCAGTGCCGTGATACGTGTCATGGTCTACGGCATTTTCCCATCCTTCGTTGGCCCAGGTCGTCCCTGTTTGTTCGGCCACTGTCAGATAGGTCAGTCCGAGTGCATCTAGGTCATCGTACACTTCAACCAGACCCGCAACGGTCTCGGTGGTTGAGCCAAGGGGACCGCTTGCTGTGACGGATACTGTGTACACGCCGGGATTTTGATAAACATGAACCGGATCCCGCTGATCACTGGTTTCGCCATCGCCGAAATTCCACAGATAGCTATTCACGGTTCCTTCGGTGACCATGGAGAATTTTACGCTCAATGGGCCGTACCCAACGGTGGGTTCGGCATCAACGCGTGCTGCCAGGCGATGATTCAATTGAACGAAGTCTTTTTCGGTGATGCTCTCTTTGAGAGTGGTTCCACCATTTTGAGAAGTGACCGTGAGTTTCACATTATAACTGCAGTCGCCTTCTCCATCATACATATGAACTGGATTCTGTTGCGTGCTAACCGCGCCATCGCCGAATTCCCACAACCATCCGGTGATCGGATAGATCGCTTTGGTTCTGTCGATGAATTGAACTGTCAACGGGCTGAGTCCAACTCTGTTATTGGCAGTAAAATCTGGATTCAGGCCAGTGCCATAAATCCACTGCACACCTTCGACATCCGAAATATCCAATGTCATGGCGTGAACATCAAGGAACATCTCTTCTGCCCACAAATCATGGAAACCGAACATGGTTTTTGCCTGGTCATTGTAACCGTACAGATCGGTCAAGCCCAGGAAATTACCAAATTCGTTTGTGACGAAGTTGCCAGTAATTAAGGCAGGGCCGGAAGCGGTTGCCGGGCTATGTGCCCAGGGATACGCCACGTTCAGGACGATATCGGCTTCCAGAATCTTGCCTTCATTCGACCAGATAAGGGTCAGGCTGGGTACTCCAAACGGGAACCAGCTCATCGGAGCGAATAATACGCTATTTTCGCCATCGTAGGCCGGATCGGTGACACTTGAAATACCATCGAAATTGAGGTATACCATGGCATTGCCATCGGTATTCCAGGTCTCAGCGCTCGCAACGATATCGGATAACACCTCGGATGTGTTGTAATGCGGGCATGTGAACGGGTTGACTTTGAAGGGGACGATAGGATATTCAGTTCCGCCAGCATTGCCAACACCAGCATGCCACCGCGCGCCTAAGTAACCAAATGGAACGTCAAAATCAGCATATTCTTCGCCTTCTTTATCCCGCAAAACGCGAAGCTTACCGCTGCTGGCGCCGCTGGGTACATCGACGATGATGCGATCTTTGGTGAATTCATCAAAATCTGTGGCAACAACCCACAGAGAATCATCCCACCAGTAGAATCCTGAGAAGAACTCAACTGTCGTTCTCTCGGGTGAATATTCATCCACCAGATTGTTACCATTGATGGTTACGCTGTGGCCTGTTCCGGCGGAGCGCACTGCTGGCGTCACGCTGGCAATCGTTGGATCACTGTTATGGGCATCGTATTTCTTTAGTTTCACATTATCGACCCAGGTCCCATTTACCGGAACGCCTTCGGCATTCATGTAGTCTGTCCAGAAAATGAAGCAAATCCAGACCTGCGTTTTATCCCACAGTGGGCCAAGCACATCTTCCACATTGATGGCATAATCAATATATCCACCAGTGGAATGATAGAAGAATTGATAATCTGGTCCCAATTCAAACCAGACACCGTCGATTGAAAAACCAACGCCTGTCCAGTCATTGGGTCCGCCCATTCTCCACGGTTCCACGGTCTGATCGATATTGAATGTCAATCGCGCGGAGTAAACAGTGCTCAGGTCAAACGGACCGGCAATCATCCATGCCTGGCTATTGTTGGGGTATGCATCCGTTCCAGCCGTTAAATCCGGATTTCCCGGAATCAAATTGGTCTCGGCGCACCATACTGCATTGTCGCCCTGGAAAGGATTCACGTCTGTTTTGCCCCAGGTATAACCATTGTTGACACCAGGATTGGCATTGCGTCCCAATACCCAGTCTGTTCCGGGGAATTCACCTTCAAAATCATCTTTCCAGATACATTCGTATCCGCTGTCCCAGACACCTTCTAATTGGGCATCGCCCAGTTTATTGGTGGTGGGGGAGAATTTCGAAGCGCGATCCTTCAGAATTTCAGGATTGGGGAATTTTACTCGCTGCGGTTTTACAAGCTTATTGCTTGAAATTGCATCATTGCCTAAATTGTTCACGATCTCTTTTTTCAATTCCACAAGGGATTTATTCTTCTCAACGACTCTGTCGCCATTGATGGAATATTTTCCCTGCTTCATTCCAACGATCTGAGCATCATCGGGAGTGTTGCCATTTTTCAGGAACAACAAGGCTCGCTCGCCGCTTTTGAACTCGGGCATTTCTGCAATTCTTAACTCGATATCACCAACTTTACCGCCAGGAAGCCGAAACGTCTTGGTGCCCGTGTCTGAACTTCCCTTCAGGTATTCTTGTACGTCAAAGGAAACAGTAGTAAAAATCTGAGTTTTGCTGCTATTCCACTCTGATTTTTGACTCACTACTTTTCCTATGACAATACTTTCTGCCTTATCCGTTAACTCCTTTATCGACAGGGTCTGCTTTGCATACCCCACCGAGAAGGAGAAAACTAAAATTAAGGCAAACACTAGAAATTTACGCGTCATAGGTCCTCCAAATTAAATTGACCTTGTCCAACCAACTGATGTGAATTAAATATAACTTTGTCCCCCTGCTTTGTTTGCTGAAAAATCTTCACCTCCTTCCCGCAGGCGATATAATATATAAGTGATTACTTTTCTTTACCGACTGAATGAACAATGTGCTGAATTCTTTCACTGTGGTGATATGCCTTCCGGTTATACAGTAATTCCATAGCCGCACGGTATATCACTCCACAAACGCGGGTTGAAAATTCTTCTTCACGACAAAGAATTTTTCACACCCCTGCAACATATTAATTTGACGCCGCCCATAGCGGCATTGCTATCCACATTTCCCGTTTACTTGTAGGGGCGAAAAATGTGAATTTCAAAACTGAAATAGATCGTGCGAGTGCTCTGGAAGTTTGAGATCTCATTAAATATGGATGGGGCAGAAAATTCTTCAGCTTTTAGGGATTGGGGAAAAATTAAACAACTGACTCCTACAACATGCGCACGAAACAACTACGAGCGTCGTTTCGGGCTGGGAAATTTTGGGTATTCTAAAAATTGGGAACGTTGAAACCTGGGAACTTTAATTAAACTGAAGTATGCTCACATCCGCCCTAAAAGAAGAAGTGTTAATAAATATACTATATATAGCTATTAAAAAAACTACACTCCCCCTGAAATATAAATATTAACAATTTAAATTGTATTCTTAGGAAAATAATACAAAAAATATAATAAAATGTCAAGCACTTTTTTACATTAACTGATATTTTATTTGTTGTTAGAAAATTCAATATGGTTAGGAACTTGTAAATTTGAAAATAAGAATATTTTTTAATGGTTTATGCATTCAATGCATCAATTCAGATGAGGCGTATACATTCCTCATGAATCACTCCTTTAATACTGACTGTTTTTCTGATTTGCGTAAAAAATTAATGAAAATTTTGTACATTGCTGCCCGAATGCAAAGAAAATTTTGAACCATGAGCATACTGCCCGGCGCGCCGAAATCTCATTTGAAAAATTGGTGATGATGGTGTGAATTATAAAGGGGAGTGTACACGACGCCCGGTTGGTAATTGTTTCTGCTGTCGATGCAATCAAAATTATAACAATTTCAACTAAAATGAATTTTTCCACTCGCCGGAAATGATATTGACATTCAACGTAAAAGTTGTTATATTCCCGAAATAAATAATCGGAGTGGATCATGAACCAGGTATTTATCAGCTACAGCCACAAAGACAAAGATTGGGTCAGGGATTGGCTCCTGAAAAAACTGGAAGAACAGGGCGTCGCCGCTCACATCGACTATCGGGATTTTGAGATCGGACTTGCCGCTCAAATCAACATGGAGCGCGCTATTGAACAGTGCGCCAAAACAATGCTGGTGTTCACTCCCCATTGGCTCGCCAGCGATTGGACACAATTTGAAGGGATTATGTTACAGGCTCAGGATCCCATTGGCCTGAAAAAACGAATCCTGCCAATTATGCTCACGGACTGTAAGCTGCCGCCACGATTAAGCATTCTTACCTACGCCGATTTCAGAGACCAGACCGATTGGGACTCTCAACTGAACCGCCTGATCACCCAGATCAAGAAAGACTTTGGCGAGCGCACGCCAAAACCCACCTACCCGGCACTGAGCGAGAAATTTATCAAGCTCGACCATCTGCCCAAAACTGAATTCGAACTATTCGGCCGGTCCGCTGAACTGAATTTGCTGGATGACGCCTGGCAATCCGAAGCAGCCCATGTGGTGTGCTTTGTGGCCTATGGCGGGGTTGGCAAAAGCACGCTGGTCAACAAATGGGTCGAGAAACTGCGCTGGGACAACTTTCGCGGCGCTGAGCGGGTCTATGCCTGGTCGTTTTACAGCCAGGGCACCAACGAGCAGGTCACCTCGGCAGATGCCTTTATCAATGACGCGCTGCGCTGGTTTGGCGAGAAAAATCCCGAACATTTTCGCTCGCCCTGGGATAAGGGCAAGCGGCTGGCGGACCTGGTACGCCGCCAGAAAACCCTGCTCATCCTCGACGGCATGGAGCCGCTGCAATCCGGTTTTGATTTTGAACAGGGCAAGATCAAAGACCCGGCGCTGGGCACCCTGGTGGCGGAGCTTAGCCGCAACAATAACGGATTATGCGTCATCACCACCCGTGAAAACGTGCCCGAGCTCGACCGCTGTCCCGGTTCCTGCCGGCAGATCAATCTGGAACAGATTTCTGACGAAGCCGGCTGCGCCCTGTTGAAAGTCCGACGGGTGCAGGGCAGCGAGGCCGAGCTGCAGCGGTTGAGCCGTGAATTTGGCAATCATGCCCTGGCCATCAATCTGCTGGCCGAGTACCTGCGGATTTTCCCGGGCCATGCAGCGCAACCGGGTTTTGCCATTCCGGACCTGGCCATCCCTGAAGAAAAAGGCAGACATGCCCGGAGGGTGCTGGAAGCCTTTGTCAAATATTTCGGCGCCGGAGTTGAACTGGAACTGCTGCTGCTGCTGGGACTGTTCAATCGTCCCGCACCAAAAGAGGCGCTGGCTGCCATCATGAAACAGCCGACCATCCCCGGCCTGACCAACGCCATAACCCGCTGCTCCGAGGGGGACTGGCTGCGCCTGTTGAAAAAACTGCGGGACTTCAAACTGATCGCCCGTGAATCCAAACACCGCCCCGACGTGATCGACTGCCACCCCCTGATCCGGGAACACTTTGCCGACAAGCTAAAAGCCAGCAGCCAGAAGCGAAAAACCAAAGGCCAACAGCCAATTGCCAAAGGCCAGAAGCCAAACGCGAGAAGCGAGACGTTAAAAGCCAAAGGCGAAACGCCCTGGCGCCTGGCGCATGAACGGCTGTATGAATATTACAAGAATCTGCCCGAGAAAGAACTGCCCGATACATTGGAAGAGATGGAGCCGCTGTTTGCGGCGGTGGCGCATGGGTGTCAGGCGGGAAAGCATCAGGAAGTTATGGAGAAAGTTTTATTTGAACGAATTTATAGAAAGGATGACTATTATGTTGGGCATAAACTCGGTGCATTCGGTTCTGAATTGTCTGCGCTGTCAAATTTTTTTGAAATTCCCTGGAGCAAAATAGCAACAAATTTAACCGATGCAGATAAAGCCGTTACATTAAGCTGGACTGGCTTTGGTCTGCGGGCGTTAGGACGGCTGCGGGAGGCGGCGCAACCGATGAAGGCAGCGTTGGAAAATCATATTAAACAAAAAAATTGGAAAGAATGTGCATCAAATGCAGGCAACCTCAGCGAGCTCTATCTGACGCTGGGCGATGTCGCAGCGGCCGTGTCTTCTGCCCGCCAGAGTGTGGACTTTGCCGACCGCAGCGGGGATGTTATGGAAAAAATGATGGATATGACTGGTTTGGCCGATGCCCAACATCAGGCGGGCGAGCTGGCGCCGGCAGAGGACTGGTTTCGCCAGGCCGAAGCCATGCAGCTAAAACGCCAGCCAGAGTATCGCTACCTCTATTCCCTGCGGGGCTTTCGGTTCTGCGATCTGCTGCTCGCCCAGGGCAAGGTGCCGGAGGTGCTGAGGCGGGCGAAGCAGACGATTGAAATTGCAATACGAAATAATTGGCTTTTGGATATTGCGCTGGATAAACTTTCTTTGGGGCGGGCGTATGTGCTGGAAGCGCTATCTTCCGCCTTACCAACAACCCCGCCATTGCGAGCGCAGCGAAGCAATCCCCTTCATAGCGGGAGATTGCTTCGTCGCTCCGCTCCTCGCAATGACAGGGCAATGCAGCAGGCCGCCGACTACCTGAACCAGGCGGTGACGGGCTTGCGGGAAGCGGGA
>JBMOPW010000034.1:424566-755371 GCA_049322915.1 Candidatus Zhuqueibacterota bacterium | reverse complement strand
CGCCTTGATCCGGCTTTTGGTGGACATGCGATGCATTAAGGCATCGCACTCCGGATTAATTTCCAAAACCGGATCGCGCTGGATGTGTATCCATCGCGTTAAATGGAATGGAACTTGTGTTCCCGAATAGGCGCTCCGTTCGTGTGCATCATATTCCTGAAGGAGAACAACCATTGAAATCACATTCACCCAGTTCTCATCGACCGCTTCCTTCACCGGTGAGGATACTACGCCGATCGGCTTGATTTCAATCGTTTCATTCAATCATCTTCCTCCTATAAATGCGAGCATCGGATGTAAAAGGGTACGAAGCACACAAAGTAATTGTCCAATGTGAGGCTTTGATCACTGCACACTTTTTATTTGAATTTATCACTGGCTGTTTTATTGACCCAGCTCAGAACTGAGTCGCGTCGGGCCATTATCGGGATGATCAAACAAATGTCTTTGTCCGGAGCGTGCGAAGGATCAGTCGCGCCCATCGCGGTCTAACGTTCAGGACAATGGCTGATGTCTGAATCCCGCAAAAAGATGGCGGATCTTCGGCGCCGCGACATCAAGGAGGGGCATTGCTCATTTCGAATGTGGAGGATTATCTCTGGCCAGAGCCGTCACAGGTCGGCGACTGCATATCCGCCAGCTTTGAAACAACGAAAGAACAGGGTTTAGTTTCTATCCGCTAACTCCGAATTGACTTTCATCCGCTGTGATTTCGGCGCTGAAATCGCCTCGGGCGGAAAACGCACTGTCCCAAAGCTTCGGGATGCAGGGTGATATGGTGAGCGAGGAGAGAAAATCTCCAGCTTAACCGATCAAGCCAGCGAAAACTTCATTTGTGTATATCAATTAGTTTTAACTAAAATGACATCAATTGTTTGTGAATTGAATGAAGTCATCCTGCGTTAATTCATTAATATGATTCAAAAGATCATATTTTAAAATTACTTTTTCATGAATGACTTTTACTACCGTAGCGCTACCAATAGAAAAAAGACCGATTTCAGGTTGTTTTGGATCAGTAAATCTTACTAACCCAAATTCTTGATCAATCTTAAGATCTAAGGACTCTGGTTTATAGATTAGCAAATAATTATTTTTAATACTCCTGATTCTTAAAAGATTATTTTGTTTTATTTGGTGTTCTCGATAATTTTCTATATATCTTTCTTCTAATAATTTATCACCAAGTTTAGCAATTAAAAATTTGAATCTATGCTCATCTTTTCCAAATGGTACTGTCAAGTCAATATATTTTACCTTGTGAGTGTTGGTCGTATTATATCTATCATGAATATCCAATCCAATAATTATGTTACCTTCCAAAGATTGCCCAGGATAAAGGGTATTTCTTTTTAATAGTCTTTGGGAAATATAGCCTAAATTTTGTTCAAATTGGTTATCAGTTTCTTTTAAGCGATCAATATTCTCGTTCATTATTTGTGATCGCTTGGAGTTATCATAAGTTTCAGATGTGACATGGCCAGCTGTACCATTGTTTAAATAAAAATGAGTGGAAGATGTTGTTTTTGCAGAATTGTATGCATCAATTCCACTTGCTAAGGCGCTTAAAAACATTGAGAAAGCATGTTCGTTTCTCAATTTAGCTAAAAATAAATCTGGATCATATACATGCAGATCATATTTTTTTTGTCTTTTATCCATACCTTTTACATGAAATCTTTCCGGAAAAAGATTTATTTTTTCATTCGACTTATTTTTAATAAAGATATGAAATATTAGATCTTCACCTTTGTGAATACCATAAATTAATAAATCAGAATCTTCACCAGTTGAAATAATTAATTCATTTCCTTCAAAAAATAAAATTTCTGAATTAAGATTATTTTCAATTAATGGTAAAACTTTGTATATCATTGGAGTGCAATTAACTACTGAAAATATGATGATGGAAATGAATATCTTTGAAGTTTTCATAAAGCATCATCAACTCCTTTCGAGCGGATCATCTAATAATACAATATATTACATTGTCCTTGATAGTATTTATAATATTTCATTCTTTAATATTTTTTACGCCTTGTGTAACTTGCAAAGCAGCTTCGCTGAATTATAATTAAAAAGATGAACTACATAATCTTTCAAAATTCTGGATTTCATCATCCGCGGTTTTTCATGCTAATTGAAATGTTATACTTTTTTAAATTTGCGCATTAAAAAATTTATAATCTTTGTCATTTATAGCTTTAAAACCTATGATTTTTCGTTTATTATCGGGATTTTCAAAATCTAGAATAAAAATTAATGTATCATATTCTATTGCATCGAATGGATCAAACTTAATCTTTTGCTTACAATGTAAAAAGATTCGCCAATTAGGATATCCAAACAGTGATATATCTAAAACTAACAAGTGGTCAGAATTATGCATTCTAATTGTATGTCTTTTTTGATATTCTTCTTTAATTAAAAGTGGGCACCAATTTATAAAATACTCTCTTATTTTTGTATCATATCTTGCATGATTAACAAGTGATTCAATCTCAAGTAAATTACTTATTATTCTTGGAGGTAATGCATAGATTAAAAAAAATGATGCAATTTTTGCAATTAAAGGGGTAATTGGTGGTAATTTTTCAATTGCTAATTTGATATCTTTCACTTGTCTTTTTCGTATTTTTACATTTAATTTATCAGACTCAACAATTTCACCAAGTTTAGCCGTATCGTAATTCTGATTTAACTTTCTAATTTCATTATTAAGTACATCATCGTCAATATTACTTTTATTAGTGGATCTAATCCATTCTTGACCAATATGTTTCCAATCATCTTCAGAACATTCAAAAAATTTATCATCAATTTGACGAACTTTATTTTTATATTTTTTGTTTTTTCTTATCATTTCAACAGGCTTGCCGTCAATTGTATCTTTGCCTACATATGGTAAATTTTCACTATACTTTTCATATTCGGGAATATCCAATTGATGAAGTGCTTTTAAAATCCATGCATTCTTAATTGATAATTGGTCGATTTTGTCACCAAAATATTGTCTACAGGAATCGCAAATATCATACACACGCCAAAATCCATAAATATTTTTAGGAATAACGTGTTCTCCATCGCCAGTTGGAGTTTCTGGTAGAGCGTTAAAACAAAATATACATTTTTTAAAATAGGTAAACATAAAACTTTAATTAAATAATGAAATATTCAGTATAACAAGTGATTAGAGAGTTACTGCATTGGATCCCCGAACAATCATAAATTCATTGCGTTGAATGTTACAGCAACGCATGCTTCAAGATATTATACCGACCGTGTACCATCAAAAAAGAAAGTGATCCTGAAGGACGGTTTCTTCTATGGAACAGCGAATATCCTGCCGGGGTGTATGAGTATGAATATAGTAAAATGCCGCAGAAAATCAAGTTAAATTTTCAGTAATCGCAACGTCAAGTCGAGCGAAAAGAGGGGATCAGTCGCGCTCATAGTCGTCAAACGTTCAGGGAAATGGCTGATGTCTGAATCCCGCAAAAAGATGGCGGATCTTCGGCGCCGCGACATCAAGGAGGGGCATTGCTCATTTCGAATGCGGAGGATTATCTCTGGCCAGAGCCGTCACAGATCGGCGACTGCGTATCCGCCAGCCTTGCAACAACGAACGAACAGGGTTTAGTTTCTATCCGAGATCTCCTGATTAACTTTCATCCGCTGTGATTTCGGCGCTGAAATCGCCTCGGGCGGAAAACGCACTGTCCCAAAGTTTCGGGATGCAAGGTGATATGGTGAGCGAGGAGAGAAAATCTCCAGCTTAACCGATCAGGCAGTTGTTTTCAGAAGTACCCTCGGCTTAGAACCTTCCCTGCAGTGGGATCTGTGTCGTCCACCATCACCTGTATCTTGTCAATCATGCGCTGGAAAACGTCCGCATGGTACTTGGAATCATCCAGGAACTCAACATACTCGCTGCGATGTGCTTTTCGGTCAAGCGCAGTGCGGTACTCCTGACGGACATTTGAGTTCATCCGTTTGGCCTTGCGCACGATCAGAACATCGTCGATATGGGTCGATGTTATTGACACTGGTGCCATGTCAAGGAACTCGCATACAAGGAAATACAGGGAAGCGGGAACCGCAATCTTGAGGTCTCTGCTGGTTGCCACTGCTTCCTGGAACATGGTCTTGTCCAGATTGGTCTTAAATTCAGCGCATATATAACCCACGTGCGCTTCCAGGCGCTCAGCATCACGAAACTCTCTGTCGAAAGATGTCATCATGAATAGGCGCTTCCCGAGGACGAAGTCTTGGTCCTTTGTCCTCAGACTCGCCTGTCCCCCTTGTCCTGTATTGCCCAGGCCTGAAGTGAAGCTCAGCCCTGCAAAGGTCTTCTGCGGTCCGAATTCGTACGTGCCGACAGGAAGGATGAGCCCCCGGAATATCAACTGCGGGAGAAACTCCTCCAAGATGGTATTATCGAGTTTCAACTGTCCCTTCTGGCGGTAGAGAAAATCCTCCGGGCTATCGAAGATAAACTCAAGTTCGATGAAAGCCTTGTATTTGTTCGTTGCATCGACAAGCTTCTGCACAGCCCCCTTTCGTCCTGCACGTACAGACTCGAGTTCTTTGATCCATTCGCGGTAGTGAACGAGCGCCTCTTCAACGCGTGGTTTGTCTGCCCCTGGCAATCGCGGATTCTTCAACAGAGCCTGGAGCTTGGATAAATGAGGTGCTGGTAGATGTATGCTATTATCATTCATAGGGTAGTCTCCCTTTTCTTCTTTGACCATCATCACGTAATTACGGGTTTGGTAGGTGCTATAGGCGTTACTGTCAAACACCGGAGTTCCCTCCGTACGTTCGACCGCTGCCACGGCCTCTTCGAGCAGAGACCTGTTTTTAGGAGCGGCAGTTGAAAAACCTTGCTGCAACGCATTTAAGGCCACATTACGGCCGACTCTTTCAGAAAGACCGTATCCATTAGAGTAGGATCGTCTTGTCAGGTTAAGGATATCTTCGCGGATGTCTTGTCCAAAACGGTTCTGAAAGACGCGCTGCTGCCTAATCGCGAGGTCAAACATACCAATCTGCTCGGAAAGCGCCTCAACTATCTCCGCGTTGTAGAAGGGAACACCGAGCACCCTTGATTCGTACCCTACGACTATAACCACGCGACCGCCAGGGCGGACAACCCTCGCAAGCTCTTGCAGTACGTTCGCCATGTCGATGCAGTACTGTATTACTGTGAGGAACCTGTTCCCGCGGTTCGCACGGTTAGAGCCGATCTCGGAGCGAGCAACACTGAGCACATCCCAGCCAAGAATCTCGACGGAACGGCGATAGTTCTGGTGGTAGTTGAAAACGTTTATGTATGGAGGGGAAGTGACGACGAAATCAATCGAGTGGCCCTCAAGGGGTAGGCAACGAGCATCCTGCAAATCGGCTTTGATCAGTCCGTCAGAATATGGAAGTCCCCTGACGAGTGCAGCGAGCGCCATGAGTTTGCTATGTATTAGATCGCTGGAGATAGCGTTGTTAAAGACGCCGAGCAACACCACCAGTGCATTGCATAGAACCTTTGCATGGTCACTGATCGACGTCCCAATCCGGATAATTCGGGACTCTACCTCATCAGGTGGAAGCTCCTTTTTCGAGAAGAGCACGATCGGGAACTCGCGGGATACTTCGGCCCGAAGCTCGCGTATTGCGGCTTCCCGAGAGAGAGGGGAGATGTTAGCGAATTCATAAAGCTTACTGAATGTCCATGCGGAGGGGTTTAGTTCAAATCCGAAAGCTGATAGCCCCATCCTGGCGGCTTCGTATAGTACTGTTCCGCTTCCTGCAAAGGGGTCGAGTATTGTGGCATTTGGCGGACAGTACGCCTCAATTAGCGTCTCGATAAGTTGTGGGGAAAACTGTCCACGCCATGCGAACAGGTTTGAGCGACTCTTGTTCTCAATATCCAATAGCCGTCGCGGTATTTCTTTCGTGAAATCTGTCAACGCATTTGTTTCCTTGTTTTGTCCAACAAGTTATTTTACAGACCTGCATAACATCCCAGATAAATTGAAAAAATGTAGAAGCAATTCAGAATAACTATTTCTTATTGTGAAATTAATAATGTGCCGACTCTAAAAAGTCATCAAAGGCTTTTATACTTTGGTCGTGATATTTTTTCCACTTCATAAATGACATAGAAATTCAATTGAAAAAGTTAAAAGTCAGACACCTTGAATAGCCCAGACTTTTAAATCGGGGAACAGAAATTTACGTTTGATTTTTGGGCATTAGCCCCTTTTTAGCATGGACTCATTCATGGCTTAGCAGAGAATCACACCGACCGCATTGTGTTCAAAAAAGAAAGTGATCCCGAAGGACGGTTTCTTCTATGGAACACCGAATATCCTGCCAGGGTGTATGAGTATGAATATAGTAAAATGCCGCAGAAAATCAAGTTGATTTTTCAGTAATCGCAACGTCAAGTCGAGCGAAAAGAGGGGAGCAGTCGCGCGCTTTTGGCGCGGCAGGCCGAATCAATTGGATGGAGCGTCTGGCTTGATCACCGTCAACTGCGCGGCGCGCGTTGGTTAGCGGCGATTCTGCTGTACTCGATTTTGACCTCTTCGGCGCTGTATGCACGCTCCAGCGACCGTATGATGAAATGGCCGGTGGCGACTCTTTGGAAATGATTCATAAAAAGCAGATTGATCGAAGCGCCGCCCAATGCTCCAATCACAGGGATACTCTCTGTAGCGACCTTTTCGGAGATAATTCCCTGAAACCTCGAAGCGATTCTGACGATGAATTTTACAATGATGGGCGCGCCTTCTTCGACGAATCCCTTTTCCGCGATGTAGCTGCCGGCTTCTGAAATTAATTTTGCAAGCACCGCCCGAATTGCGTAATAGCTCGATTCAGATGCATCATCGTCATCCCAGGATTTGCTGCCCAGCGCAAAGACGCTCACGCATTGAAGCTGGGAATCAACTTTTGTAATGTCCTCGCCCTGGCTCCGTGCAACATCGGCGATGGACCGAAGCATGATAATGGTGGAAGCGGGCAATTCCACGGTCAGGCCTGCCAGGCCAAAAAAGCCGCCGATGGCGCCGGATGTTGCTACAGCACCTCTGTGGCACCACTTTTTGGGCGCCCCCCGATGCTCGGCGTTCATTGTCAAAACGGCCACTTTGACCGCCTTGCTGATGGCCTTTGACGTGGCGTTGGAAATAATCTGATTGGCCTTTGCGGGTAATTTTCGAATCGCCCATTCAACCGGCATGCCGATGATGTCAGTAATGGTCGCTGTCCAGGTTGGGTTTTCGAGATAGTAGACCGCGCGCGCCAATCTATCGAGATCGTGTTTTTCCATGTGCGTTAACCTCAAAATGATGACGGTACAGTAACGAATTCATGTAACGACTCAGCTCACGTGTTCCGGAAGCGCCACGATAAATCGCGGTTTTGGCGCAATTTTGAACCAGCGCCATGCTTCAACATGGTGATAGTCGATGCGCACTCAGGAATTTAGCCGTCTCAGCGGCTTCCATTCCATTTCAAATTATTGAACACCTGAGTCGTCACGAATTCATTTTAGAATTATGGGTAACACATAACCCGGATCATGCATTTGAAAAAAATTATAGCCACTAAGGCACAAAGACGCTAAGAGACTCAAAGAAAAAATGAGAATGCTGTTTTATTATTTTTTCACAAAAAAATGAAACAAGCAATTCATCTATACACTATTTTAAATTTTTATTAATCTTTTCTTTGTGACTTCGTGTCTTTGTGGCTATTGCATTATTTGGGCTTAAATGAGCAGGTCAATCAGCCTGGCATAGCGCGAATCGATTTTCAGCATCTTCGTCGGCGCAAGCCGGGGGATGGCCATGTTTTGTATGATCGCTTCGATCCATTGACGGGTACACGACACATTGTTGAATTTCAGGAAATGGGAATCGCCGCTCTGAACAACCTCGTAATGCTCGATCGTGAGAAAAATGGTTTCTTTCTCCCCTTTGAGCAATACTTCCACCTTGATGTTTTTGTTCAGTGAATCGATGGTGAGATCCACCATTTCACCATAGTCGTTGAGCATGTCATTTACAAATTTCATGGCTGGTGCGGCAATAGCTGAATTCTTCCAGTTTCTTAGTTCATTAATTATTGACATTTGAGAACCTCCTCGTTTCAGGCGTGGTACTTTGTTATTATCGATTCACAGTGATCGAATTGGAATTTCAATGAAATAGATAGCGGTTAAAAGACACTCCGTTTTAAACATTGGGACGGCTCGAAAAAGTGTCTGGCCGGTAACACCTAAATTTGCTATTGGGGTGATATTTTCAAACCTCATTCCGTCAGACCTCATCCCCTAAACCCCTTCTTACCCTACGGGCACTACGCCTGGAAGGAGAACATCTGTTCTCCCTCTCCTTTTAGGAGAGGGTTGGGGTGAGGTCAATAATAGCAGATTTCGGACAGACTTGAATCAGTGGGTTGACTCGAAAAAGTGTCTGTCGGAAAATAAATGAGACCATTAACCCTTCAACGTCATTTAGTAAATTTATCACAATATGTTGAGTTATTCATCTATCAAAAATACAATATACAACGATAAAAAATCTATGTGACGTAGTAGGGTTAAAATGGTTTAAAAAATCGATTGGGATTGCAAAGCCACCCCGTTAAAACGTGGTGCTCGTTCAATGTTTTTTTTGAATTGGCAGGCCAATTTATTGGGATGTGGATGCAAATTGGGAACTAATCAAAAACCGTTTCAATGGTTTTCAATCATAATATCTATTTTCGGACTGACACCAAAAAACCTTTGTCGGAGAGTCACTCGCGACGCCGCGGAAATTGTGCCCATCATTGGAAGGATGAAATTCACCGTAGGGACATCTTTGGAACACCGGCCGGGGAAACAGTGGCTCGTGTGCCGGAGAATGGCATGGAATAAATTGGCGGCGCTTTAAAGTCGCAGCGCCAGCATGGCCTGATGCGGCAGTGCCCGATAAATCGCCTTTGAATCGCTCTGAGAAAGGTTCAACTCAATTCTCAGGGAGACCTGGTAGGGCTGCAATTTCGAATAGGAGTGCATCATTTCTTTGAGCATGGCATACTTGGTCTGCATGTAATGGTAAAAATTGCGCAGCCTTCCGGCGGCTGTGGGCGCTTCCACTTGCTTGATTTCCACGACAAGATTGCGGTCGAACTGGAGTTTGATCTGGACGTCCGGTTTTTCAACCGTGACCGGTTCATCTTTCAGCAATTTGGCTTCGACAGTATCTTTAGGCGCTCTCTTGATTTTGATGGGCATTTTCGGCAATGTGGCGGAGTGTTGTTCGAGCACAAAGGGTTTGGAAAGCCAGTCAATGATACTCCCATTGGATTTCAGGTGTTTGAACGCCGGGCTCATCGAGTAATTTTGAATTTTACATTCGCGGACATCCACGCCGCGGATTTGCAGCGCCACAACGCTATCCACCAGATCGATGGACAGGCCAACCGAATCGCTTTTAGCCATCAGGAGTTGATTTTGCAAATCGGCTTTTTTTATTTTCAGAGCGATCATTTGTTCGATGATGCCCCTCAGCTCGTCCGAATCTTTTAATCCAATGGTTGAAAGTACCAGATTTTCACCGGGCGGCGTCTGTTGATTTTCCGGCGCCGGCGTACGTGAACTCAGGTAGATGGGCAGGGCGAAGAGAAAGAAACTGACTATGGCGATGGGCAGAATCAGGAAAATGAAGAAATACAATCGGGCGAAGCGATGACCATTGAAAAACAGAAAGAATAACGCCACGCGTCGTTGCGCACTGGTGAGCAGTTTATTTATGACTTTGAGAAGAACCTTCATCATTTCATTCCTGTTAATAAATATAGACTTTGGAACCGATCCGCAGAGACCGATAGACTATTTCCAGTTCTTTATCGCCCAATCGGATGCAGCCGTGGGTGACGGGCAGGCCCAGAAATCTCTGGTACAGCGTCCCATGAATGAGATAACCATGACCGATATCCAGCGCATAATCGCCCAGAACGCCGGATTCGTATCGCTCCTGGGCAAAGGGCGCCGGCGCCGGCAGTCCTTCCTCGACGAATGCCCAGTCGGGCATGCGCCAGACCGGATCGACGATTTTATTCTGCACGCGTAACATGCCGCGCGGTGTTTTGAAAATCCACTGTTCTGTGTTGTCAGCGGCTTTGAGCAAGGTATAACTCCCGGTGGAACAGATTCCCTGGTGCAGGATTTTATCGCGGTTTTTCAGCGTCATGAAATTTTCCGAGGTATCGATGATCAGATAGGGCTCTCTCGGCGTCATGAATTGTTTGCGTCGCGCCAGTTCATCGATTTTCTTGTTGAGTATTTTCAGTTCTTTGGTCAACTGAGCCAGCTCGATTTCGGGCGATTCCGAGGCTATCTTTCGCAACGGGAAAATGGCGTCTTTCATTTCATAAAGCTTCGGCGCAGATAATAGCAGGGCGAAGGCAAGAATGAGACCCAGTATCAGGCCTTTGCTAATGGCTTCGAAGAAGATTTTGCCGCGATTCCTGCGCGCCGGGGAAGTCACTGTCGGCGCTTCCTGACCGGACTGATTTTCATCAGGCCGAATTTCATCGCCGGCAGAAGGGTGGTCCGGCGGCGTTTCGGCATAGAGCGGTTTTGCTTTTTTGAATATCATTTTCTTGGCACGATAGGAAAATTATTTGTTGTTTTGGTTTTTTTGATTCGAGTAAATATCTTTTAATCCATTGATCGATCCAACGATCGTCACCGGTGTGTTGACCGGAACCATGTTGTAAATTTTGTCCATGTCTTCATTTCTGAGAGCAATGCAGCCCTGGGTCCAGTTCGTCCCTTTTGCGCCTTCGCCGTGAATTTCAATCAGCCCGCCTATCTGGGCATTGGGTGCCAGTTCCCCCCGGTTTTTCGCGGCTTCGAATTCAACTCTGTCTCTCTCATTGGGATAGTTGATGACCAGCGCTTTATAATATTTGCTCTGACCGTTCCCGACTTTCTTTCGAATGAAATACTGACCTTCCGGGGTTGCATTGTCTCCTTTTTGCCGTTTATGGCCGATCCAATTTCTGCCCAGCTCAATGGGGAACTCGGTCTTCAGTTTTCCGCTGTCATACACCTGGCAGACGTGCGCCATTTTATCCACAACAATCGCCACGCGCGTACTGTCCAGTGACCATTTGATGGTCTCCTGAACCCAGCCGCGCCATTTTTTGATGCTGCCAAGATACGCGCTGACCATGCTGGTCAATTCGGTATCGGACTGGCCGATCATGGATTCCGCTGTTTTTAATTTGGCGACCGCTTGTTTGAAGTCGTTGCGTTTAAAAGCCGACTGGCTTTCCAAAACGAGCAATTCACCGGCGTTCAATCGATTCCGCAACGACCGGTCCATTGGCAAGTCGCCGTATTTGGACTTGATCTCCTCGATCTTTTCGATGAGCAGGGTGGTCTCAATCTGCGCTGTGTTTTTCAACGAGGAACGCAGTTCATTAGCTTTGGCCGATGCCTGGTTTGCCAGTCGGGTTGTTTCCTCAGCCAGGCTCACAAGTTTGCTGAAATCGCGCTTGAAAAACCATAAGCTATTCTGATAGCGCCACTCCCGAATCAGTTCATCCCATTTGAAAGACGCGGCCAGATACATATCTTTCGTGTAGTATGGAGCCTCAGCCTGACGTGTTTTACTGAGCGCAAGCCAGCTTTGTTCAATGGCGTAATGAGGCGGTTTTGCTGACATTAGAACGAGCGCCAGGACAATCCCGATAATTGTTGCTGCGCCGGCAAGCATGATAATGGCGCGCCGCCGTGAAGCGATGAGGCCATAAAAACCTTTGAGGATTGTCCAGACCAATGTGATCAGAAAAACAAAAAATTGATTTGAAATGGAAGCGAATCGCTGTGCGAATTTCACGAGCGCTTTTCCAATTGAACGGACAATCATTTGCACGTCGTTTTTAAAAGAGGCGTTGCGGCGATGAATTCTCATGAGTTTCGATTTGAAAATAGGGGAGAGACGATGGCGTCTATCGCGGTGCGCGGCTCTTTTATGACTTTTATGATGGGTTCTTTTTGGAGTCGGTCGAAGATTGAGATACACAAAAGATTTCATTAGTTTCTAGATGCTCTAATTTATAGTGGCTGTAAGTAATTGTCCGTTGAAAAATATTCATTGCCTTTGCATCCATTTTCTATGGCGCCCGCTGGATGCGATCGGATTGCACTGCGCATAAAAATGAGGTTACCAGAGTGACTTGGAAAATAACATCCGATCATTTTTTAATTGGAGGACAGTTGTAACTGGCTTCATCGGTGATCGTTGCTATCGATTGATTGCATCGTTCGAGAACAGGGTTCGCAGATGCATCGCGTGCGTCGGTAGCTTAATTGTTAAACTTTTAGCGCCTATATTATTATTGGACATACGCGTAGTGGACGGTCGCGACCGTCCATTACAGATACAACAAAGTATTGCTTATTGCACATGCTTTCAACTGGTCATTTATACTAATAGTCGGTAATTATTCAGCCATCAAGCCTCAAAGAAAAAGAAATATCTAACCTGAATTATTCATGAACTTGCTCAGAATTTGAGTCAACATTGAGATTTTCAATTAGCTAAAGGCTAAGCTATTTTGAAACTCAGTTTTTATACGTTTATTCTAAAAAGAGCACCATTCAGGTTAGCCAGCCTCCTTTAAATATACTATGAATAATGCAGGCTAAAAGGGTCAATCCTCAAAAGCTGAATATCGCATTAAAAGAGAGAATAACAAAAAGGACATCATCGTGTAGCTTTGTGACTGGGTGGCTTTACGGCGATTCTCCATGCCTGAATAGTCACGCGAAACGTTATATATAAAATTTTTGGATAGATGAAACATTCAACATAGTGTGATAAATTTGCTAAATGACGTCTTAGGGTTAATATCGTCAAAAGCAGAACGACATTGAGCCGTATAAGTGATGCGTAAGAACAGTTTGTGCCCGTTGGCAATAGTGTTGTGTTGTCAATATACAAAACCTCGGTTCAGCATAGAAAAGCGTTTGAACCGAGGTTTTAATTTTTTACTTACAAATTTGAAAAAGAGATATCATTTCAAAATCGGAAATTACTTTTTCCCTTTTTTCTTGGCAATCGCTTGATTGAGTTCTTCTTTAATCGAGTTGACTTTCTGCAGGCCGGCGCTTACTTTATCGCGGGCTGACAGGAAATCGCCATTTGCCAACTGTGTTTTGGCATCGACCATCGAGGTTTCAACAGCAGCCAGTTCGCCCTGAATAGCTTCAAGAGCTTCGCGGCCTTCTTTGCCTTTGGGCGCTTTTTTCAGAAGAGCAGTCGCTTCGGCCATTGCAGCTTCGGCATCAACCACTAATTTTTCGGCTTCGGCTTTCACTTCTTCTTTTTTAGCAGCGACATTGTCTTTTGCTGCGGTTGCGGCTTTGGTAGCAGCGTCCAACAGTTGTTTTGCATGACCATAATTGCGGGTCAATGCGAATTTGGATTTCTGGGTTTCTATTTCAGTCATGGCAGCGTTCAATGAATCCTGGGCTGCATTAAATTCGGCAGGCAAATAGCGATCAGCTTCAGCATCTTTCGCCGCAGTTACAACGGCTTTTGCAGCATCCAACTCTTGCTGTGGTGGTTTGGCACAGCCAATGACTAACATCAGAAGCATAACGGTAACGATTGTTAACAGCAGATTCTTTCTTAACATAATACTAGACCTCCAAAAATGAATGAATGTAATTGTTATGCGATTTCTTAATCGCAATGCCTTATTAATTCCTACTGTTCGAAATAAAACAGACTTGTATAAAAGTCTGGTGAAGCTACACTTTTCGTATTAAGATTTATTAATCCATTCCCCGTTCTTAAAACGGTAGAGAAAATAATAAATATTTTGAACAAAGTCAATAAAAATAATTAAAAATTAACTTCAATGGGAGGATGTTTTTAAAAATAACCTGTCACTCATTTTGGAAACACTCATGTGATCCATTACCTGATTGAAGCAGAAAACGGTTTTCCTGGGATTGGCCGCATCGGGTGCAGTAAAAAATGTTATCTTTCGATTTGTGCATCGGCATTCCCAGGCCGGTTGTACTCAAGGAGGAGGCAGCGCGATTTCATGCCGATGAATTGACAATTTTCCAGCGGCTGCTGTAACCGTTCACCGGTTCAACGCTCCGGGCTCAAGGTTAATGATAACGACCAGTTGATGACGGACTGTTTGAGCATAAAATAAATTTTGCGCAACCATATCCAAAACCCCAGCCGGGAACGCTTCACCCCGTGAAATATTTTCAATTTTAAAATAATTTATGTGTAGCGCTTTAAATCATATAACAACCGAATTGTTGTGTTATTTAGTGTCTGTCCGAAAATTGTAAATATTGACATCACCCCAACCCTGTCCTGAAAGGCTAATCCTTACCCATAAGTTGATGGATATTAACACATCAAATGAAACGCAGAGGTCGCGAAGGGCGCAGAGAAATGACCAGCTTTAAATTGGCCTGAGTGATTTTAAAATTTTCAATCAAACAATGAAAATCATGTTCACCCATAGTAACAGAAGATCAAAATAACCAGGAAAATACCTGGTTTCATAAGTTTGCAGACAGCTTTTTTTCAATACCAAAACTCTGCGTACCTCTGCGGTCTCTGCGACCTCTGCGTTAGAAAAGATATGGGTAAGGGTAAGCCTTTTCGGACAGACACTATTTAGTATTATTTCACTGGGTGAACCCGGAACCTGTGTGCAGCGACCGTCTGCCGGATAGAACATCAAATCGATCATGCCTTCAGACCGATGCTTTTGCTGCATTCATTCAGACACATTATGGTCGTGGGCAAAAACAGATTCTGACCACCGATGAAATCCCCGGCAATTGACTTTAGTCAATGCGATTTTTGTAATAAATGTTACATTGTATTGGAATAACATAGGAGAATAACCATGAGCGAATTACTCAATAATGCCCGGAATAGAAAAGCGCTGCTCAAACACATGATTCTGCAACTTCACAAAGGCGAGGCGCCGGAGGCAGTGCGTAAACAACTGATCCGGTTACTCGGCCAGGTGCCGTATAATGACGTCGTTGCGGTGGAGCAAGAGCTGATATCAGAGGGCTTGCCTCAGCAGGAAGTCCTGAAATTATGTGACATTCACACGGCTGCGTTGCAAGGCGCCATTGACCATACAGGGGCCAGAACTGCGCCAGCCGGTCATCCTGTGCATACGTTCCAGCAGGAAAATTTGGCGTTGCTGCGAGAGACGAACGCGTTGAAAGAATGGTATGGACACATGAATGGGTTGACATCGGGAAAGGACGTCAACCACTTGTTCCTGGAAATTCAGCGCCATTTCAATGCGTTGGCTGATGTGGAAAAGCACTACCTGCGAAAAGAAAATTTGCTGTTTCCATTTCTGGAAAAACACGGTATCACCGGGCCGCCGCAAGTGATGTGGGGAAAACACGATGAGACGCGCGCGCTGTTGAAGGCTGCATTTGAAACAATGAAAGAAGCTGGTTCAATGACGCTGGATGAAGCGCAAACTGTTGTGCACATGGTTCTTCAGCCTGCATCGCAATCGATTGAGGACATGATAAGCAAGGAAGAGGAAATCCTGTTTCCGATGACGCTCGATACGCTGACTGAAAACGAGTGGTACGAAATTTACGCGCAGAGTCTGGAGATCGGATTTTGTCTGTACGACCCGACAGTGGCCTGGCGTCCAGCCGGCGTCTCTGAGGATGTTTCAAAAGCGCCACAGGAAGGAAGAATTCAATTGCCGAGCGGCAGTTTCTCGGTTGAGGAATTGACAGCGCTGCTCAATACGATCCCATTTGATCTGACCTTCGTGGATAAAGACGACAGGGTTCGGTTTTTCTCTCAGGGTGAAGAGCGTATCTTTGCCCGCAGCCGAGCCATCCTGGGGAGAGAGGTACAAAAATGTCATCCGCCATCAAGTGTGCATATCGTTGAGGAAATCCTGAATGACTTCAAATCAGGCAAACAACACCGGGCCGCGTTCTGGATTCAGATGGCTGGTAAATTTGTTATGATTGAATATTTTGCCATGCGCAGCGTCAATGGCGAATATTTGGGGACGCTGGAAGTGAGCCAGGATTTGACCGAAAAAAGAAAATTGACAGGCGATCAGCGGTTGTTGGATTATTCCAAATGACTAAAAAGCTGCCTGGCAATTCATCTATTTCAGGCAATTCAAAGAGTGGAGTGTGACACCTCATATTTTGAGTCGGGATTCAGCGAATAGATTTTCACCGTATGAACGAATACTTGTTTTCAATCGTGTTTATTTATATGAATGACCAGTTAAAATTTTGGCGTCTATATTATTGGACATACGTGTAGTGGACGGTCGCGACCGTCCATTACAGATACAATAAAGTATCGAATTTATTGCATATGCTTTCAACTGGTCATTCTAATTATTAGATTATAGAGAGAGTCAAGCCTATGAGCGAAGAGAAATTCAACATAACTCCGGAAACAAAAATAGACCAATTATTGAAAATTTATCCGGAGTTAGAGGCGACATTAGTTGATATTGCCCCTGCCTTTCAAAAACTAAAAAATCCGGTGTTGAGAAGGACGATTGCCAAAGTGACAAGCTTGCGTCAGGCAGCGAAGATTGGCAACGTGCCATTGGCAGAGGTGATCAACCGATTGCGCACGCAAGTCGGTCAACAAATGATCGAGGACGAGGCAGAAGGATCGGACTCAAGCGCAATGACACAACCTGATTGGTTCAATAGCTCGAAACTGATAAAAACCATCGATGCCAGACCGATGCTCGAAGCGAGTGAAGAGCCTGTCAAATTCGTCTTCAAAGAATTGGATAAAATTGGATCCGGGCAGATATTGGAATTAGTCACTCCATTTTTGCCTGCTCCGTTAATTTCAATGGCGCAGCAAAAGGGCTTTCAGGTGTGGACGAAGCGTACTGCGGATAACTATTTTTCCAATTATTTTTTAAAGCGATAGTGCACCGAATGAATGCGAAACAAGAACGATTGTCGATGTTTTGAGGATGCAATCTATAGGTTAGTCAGAGGCGTTCAAAATCTTAGTACAGCGTTTCACAAATTTATGTAGGGTCTGTCCGAAAATTGCTAATATTGACCTCACCCCAACCCTCTCCTAAAAGGAGAGGGAGAACAGATGTTCCCCTTCTTGCCCGCAGCGTAAGAAGGGGTTTAGGGGATGATGTCTGACGTAATGAAGTTTGAAAATAGCAACCGCATAGCTAATGTAGGTTTTTCGGACAGACACTAACCAAAATAATTAACGCGAAGGAGGCATTTTATGAGCAATCCAAATGTTCGTGCAGTGCTTATTTTTTTACTAGTGCTGGCATTTGCAGTGCTGATCTTTGGAGGTTACCTGATCAAAAAGGAAAAACCGCCAATTCCCGCTGCTGTGAAAACAGAGACCGGCGAGGTGGTTTTTACCGGTGAGGATATCATCGCCGGGCAGAACTACTACTTCAGTCGTGGGGGGCAACACATCGGCACGATCTGGGGGCATGGTTCTTATTTAGCGCCGGACTGGTCGGCGGATTACCTGCACCGCATGGGGCTGTTTCTCGCTGCCAGATACAATGAATTGGATCAGGCGCAGGCTGAGTCGTTTTCACAAGAAAATTTTGATGCGCTGGATCAGGTGACCCGGGCCAAATTGAGCGCCCAGGTTCAGCAGGAGGTGAAGACCAATCGTTATAATGCCAGTGATGAGACACTGATTTTCACTCAGAATCAGGCGGATGTATTCAAATCGCTGACCGCGTATTACACCCAATTATTCCGGAACGGCAACGAACGCATGGCGTTGCAGCCCGGCATTGTTCGTACGGACGAAGAGGGGCGCCTCATCACTGCCTTTTTTGCCTGGCTCGCCTGGGCTGCCGGCGCCAATCGGCTGGACAAAGATTACACCTACACCAGCAACTTTCCTTTTGACCCGCTCGTTGGCAATCAGCCTGTTCCGGATGCAATGATCTGGTCGATCGTGAGCGTGATCCTGCTGATTCTGGCGATCGCTGTGGTGCTGTTCGTTTATCTGCGCTACATCCGGGAGGAGGATTATGAGACAAAACTGCTGTCCGATTTTGCGGAGCCTGCACCGACCGCCAGTCAAAAAGCGACGCTTCCTTTTTTCCTGGTCGCCAGCTTGCTGCTGATTGCGCAGATCGGTCTCGGCGCCATCATCGGACATTATACGGTTGAAGGAGCCGGTTTTTATGGAATTCCCTTAGCCTCATTTTTACCGTACGCCATCGCCCGCACCTGGCATTTGCAGCTCGCGATTTTCTGGATCGCTACCTGCTTTTTAGCTGCCGGCTTGTTCATCGGGCCATTCGTTGGCAAAGAGCCAAAGAAGCAGGGACTGCTGACCTGGGTTTTATTCGGCGCAGTCGCGGTCGTTCTGGGCGGAACATTGGTCGGCACCTGGCTGTCGGTCACCGGCAAAATGAACGCCAACACCTTCCTGCTCGGACATCAGGGCTATGAGTACATCGAATTGGGTCGGCTCTGGCAGTTATTGCTGATTGCAGGAATGATCATCTGGCTGTTCCTGGTCGTTCGCGCCATCCGTCCGGCGCTGGGCGCGGAAAAGGATTATAGCGGGATCACCCACGTATTGCTGTATAGCGCGATTACTATTCCGCTGTTTTACATGGCCGGTTTAATGTACGGCGAGGGGAGCCATCTGTCCGAAGCCGAGTACTGGCGCTGGTGGGTCGTGCATCTCTGGGTTGAAGGATTTTTTGAAGTGTTTGCCACGGTTTTTATGGGCTTCATTTTAGGTCACATCGGCGCCGTGAGTCGAAATTTCGCGCTGAAGACCATCTATTTCAGCATCTTTCTTTACCTGGGAAGCGGCGTCATCGGAACGTTCCACCACCTGTATTTCTCAGGCTCGCCATCGCCGGTCATCGCATTGGGCGCTGTATTTTCAGCGCTGGAAGTTGTCCCCCTCACCTTGCTGGCATTTGAATCGGTTCACAATCTGCGCGTGGTTAAAATGGGTGGCGCCGACTTTCCATACCGATGGCCGATTTATTTCTTCATCTCGGTCGCTTTCTGGAATATGCTGGGCGCCGGCGTGTTCGGCTTTCTCATCAATCCGCCGATCGTGCTCTATTATATTCAAGGAATTAATACCACACCGATCCATGGGCATACGGCGCTGTTCGGCGTCTATGGCTTGCTGGCAATTGCATTGATGCTGTTTTCCGTCCGGCACATTGTGAAGAAGGACTCCTGGTCGGATAGCCTGCTGAAATGGAGCTTCTGGGGACTCAACGGCGGGTTGATGTCCATGGCGGTTTTCAGTCTGATCCCATCCGGATTTTATCAATTCTATTATGCAGTGAAATATGGGCTCTGGTACGCCCGCAGCCCGGAGATTGCCACCAGCAAAGCCATTCAGACCTTTGCCTGGATGCGGGTGGTTCCGGATTTGATCTTCGCCTCCGGCGCGATATTGCTATTTTTATTTTTGGTTCGCGCGATCTGGTTGAGTTACTTCAGGAAGGCGCAGGCGTAAGGTGAACTTTTAGGCAATGATGGAGAAAAGAAGCGGTAACCGTTCACAGGTTCATCGTTCGGGGTTCAAGGTTAAAGATCACGTACAGGTTATGACGGATTATTTGAACAGACAAAATTTTACGAGCAACCATATCCAAAACACCACCCGGTAACGCTTCACCCCGTGAAATATTTTCAATTTTAAAATAATTTGTGTGTAGCGTTTTAAATCATATAACAACCGAATTATTGTGTTATTTAGTATTATTTCACTGGGTGAACCCGGAACCTGTGAGCGGCTACCATAAGCGCTCTGTCGTTTACGTTGTTAACAAGAAAAGATAGGTGAGACAATGAGAAAAATTCCGGATTCGGTCCCGGTAAATCTTGGGAAATTGGTTGAATACGCGCCACATTCGGTGGTCAGCATGGAGATCGTGAAAAACAATTCCGGCACCCTCACGATTTTCGCATTCGATGCCGGGCAGGGTTTGAGCGAACATTCAACGCCGTTCGATGCTGTTGTGCAAACTCTCGATGGCGAAGCGGAGTGGACGATTGGCGACAAGCAGGCAATTGTCAGGGCCGGCGAGATGGTGCTGTTGCCGGCCAATGTCCCGCATGCTGTCGCGGCCAGAACGCCGTTTAAAATGTTGCTCATCATGATACGGGGATAATGTTGCTTATTGAATATTTGATTTCCGGGAGGGAGTCATCGTGAATGTCGTACGCCTTTTGCCCGTCATTCTGTCCGCCCTGCTGATGGCGGCGCATTTCTCGCGCGCTGAGCAGCACGGCCTGGTAGCTGTGAGCCTTATGGCATTATTTTTGTTGATGCTTCGTCAGCGCTGGGTCGCCATTGTCATTCAGGCGCTGCTGGCGGCGGCGGCCATTGAATGGGTGCGGACAGCGCTGCGGATTATTCAGGCGCGACAGGAGGTGGGTGAACCCTGGACCCGATTGGCCATCATTCTCGGCGCAGTGGCGCTGTTCATGCTGCTGTCTGCCGGGGTCTTTCGATTCAGAGGATTGAGAGAACGCTACGCCAGCCGCCACCCGGCGGAGGTTACGAGCGCCATTGTATTTCTTGGGACTGTGGGCTTATTGGGAATCGTTCAATCGGTGGTGGCATTGCCGCTGCTTCTGGTTGAGCGGTTTTTTCCCGGCTTCGGGTGGATTGAAATCTTCCTTCTGGGCATGTACGCACAATGGATCACCGGGAAGTTGATGAATCCACAACAGACCCTCTGGCGTCAGAGGATATGGCTCATATTTTCCATCGTGTTCTTTGCGCAACTGGCGTTCGGATTATTGGGGATTGAAAAAATGCTGATGACCGGACAACTTCATCTGCCTGTCCCGGCAATGATTTTGACCGGCCCCATCTTTCGCGGTGAACGATTTTTCATGCCCATTCTCTTTTTATCCACCATCATTCTCGTCGGCCCGGCCTGGTGCAGTTATCTGTGTTATGTCGGTGCGTGGGATAGCCTGGCGTCGCGCGCGCTGAAAAGACCGCAGCGACTCCCAGAATGGCGGCGAGCGGCGCAGATCGGTATTCTGGTCTTTATGATACTGGCAGCCATTGGATTGCGATTCGCCGGCGCGTCGATGCTGACAGCCACGATTCTCGGATTGCTGTTTGGCATTGGCGGCGTCGCAGTGATGGTGTTCTGGTCCCGAAAAACCGGACAGATGACGCACTGTATCACGTACTGTCCCATCGGCGTTCTGGCAACATGGCTGGGAAAGGCGTCGCCGTTCCGGATCCGCATCACAGATTCGTGCACTGAATGCAACGCATGTGCCCTGGTCTGCCGTTATCATTCATTGACCAAAGAAGACATCCGGCGACGGCGTCCCGGCATCGCCTGCACGCTCTGCGGTGATTGTCTGGCAAGCTGCAAACACAACTCGCTGGAGTACCGATTTTTGAAGATGCGTCCGGTCCGCGCCCGTGCGTTGTTCATCGTGATGATCGTTGTTCTGCACACCCTGTTCCTCGGGGTCGCGCGAATTTAACCGGGCGATAGCCCTTTGCTATAAATTCATTTAACTGAAAGGAATGACTATGGTGAGTAAACCGGTAGTGTGGGTCCTTGTCCTGCTGGCGGTCGGGATGTTTTCGTCCGCAGCGCTGGCGCAGGATTGCGTGGAGTGTCACAGCAAGCAAACTCCCAACATCGTATCCGACTGGAAGCTGAGCAAGCATTCACCGGCAGGCATTGAATGTTCGACCTGTCACGGTGAGTTGCATCATTCAGCTTATGATGTGGACAAAGTGAAAATTCCGACGCCTGAAACCTGCGCCGAATGTCACCCAAACCAGGTGCAACAATTCTCTCAGGGAAAGCATGCAGTGGCGTGGACTGCCATGAAGGCCATGCCAACCGCTCATTGGCAGCCCATGGCCATGATCGAAGGGATGAAAGGATGCGGCGGGTGTCATAAAATTGGCCTAAAAAATGAAGCGGATCTGGCTGAATTGAAGCAACAGGGCGTTGGATTTGGCGTGGCCTCCTGCGACGCCTGTCATACCCGCCATCTGTTTTCGAAGAAGGAAGCCCGGCAACCGCAGGCCTGTCAGACATGTCACATGGGCATCGATCATCCGCAATGGGAAATGTATTCGTCTTCCAAACACGGCGTTCGGTTTTTGTTGAAACAGGCCGGCGCTCTGCCTGAAGAAGCGGCGGCGCCCACCTGTCAGACCTGTCACATGCAGCAGGGCGACCATGAAGTCCGAGCCGCCTGGGGATTTCTGGCAGTTCGACTGCCCATGCCTGCGGATAAAAAGTGGGCAGAAGATCGAGCCACGATTCTCAAAGCGCTGAGAGTGCTGGACCCGGAAGGCAAACCGACCATGCGCCTGGAAACCGTCAAAGCGGCGGACCTCGCGCGACTGACGCAGGAGGCCTGGCAGGAGGAGCGGGATAAAATGCTGAAGACATGCAATCAATGCCATTCGCTCAATTTCGCTTCTGCGGAGCTTGAAAAAGGCGACGACATGATCCGGCAGGCGGATGGGCTCATGGCCCAGGCGATTCTGATCATCGCCGACCTGTACAAAGACAATGTTTTGAAGAAACCCGATTCCTATGCCTATGCCTTTCCCGACCTGCTGACGTTTCACGATGCGCCGACAGTGATCGAGCAAAAGTTGTTTCTCATGTTTCTGAAGCACCGGATGAGGACGTTCCAGGGCACATTCCACGCCAATCCGGACTATGCGCTCTGGTACGGCTGGAGCGAGATGCAGCAGGATTTGACCGAGATCAAAACGCTGTCGCAGGAGCTCCGGGAGAAACATCAATAATGGACGCCGTTTCAAATGGAATGACTTCGCCCGGGCCGTTTGCTGGTGCGGTGGAAACGATTGCCCCTTTTCCTGAAAAGGACGAGACGCATGTCGCGCTTCTGTCCTGAGCATTTGGCGGAAGTAACCGGGCGCCCATCGTTAGGCTGCTCCCGGCTGTCAACGCGACAAAGGATTTCCTTCAATCGACTCTTCGACATCATCATTTTTTCCCATTCTGATTTTTTGAAAATATCGAACGGATAATAAAAAGCAGCCCGCTTTGGGTTGCTTTTTTATTTTGATGCGGGATGAAAAAATCATTGATTTTTAATCCGTTAGTTTTATATTTAAGGGGTGTGAATTTTGATAAAAAGCATTGGGAAAAATGAACGAATACAGGAGAACTGGATGAAACCAATTCAATTAGCGAATGATGTGTACTGGGTGGGCGCCATCGATTGGGGCCTGCGAAATTTTCATGGCTATCTCACGCAGCGGGGATCGACCTATAACGCTTACCTGATTCTTGATGAAAAAATTACATTGATCGATTCGGTGAAATATTACCTGTACGACGAGATGATGGAGCGCATTTCTGCGCTGATTGACCCCGGGAAAATTGACTATGTTGTGAGCAATCACGTGGAAATGGATCACTCCGGTGGATTGCCGCGGTTGCTGCAGATGAATGATCGCATCAAAATCATCACCTCTCCCAATGGAGAGAAGGGATTGCGGGCGCATTACAAAAAGGATTGGGACTTTCACGTTGTGAATAACGGGGACACGCTGAAAATCGGCAAGCGAAATTTGCAATTCATTCTCACGCGGATGGTGCACTGGCCGGATAACATGGTATGTTACTCCGAACAAGACCGTATCCTTTTTTCCAATGACGCATTCGGTCAGCACATCGCCACATCGGAGCGGTTCGACGATGAATATCCGTACTCCATTGTACTTGAAGAGGCGAAAAAATATTACGCGAATATTGTGCTGCCCTACGGGGCCATGGTTCAAAAGGCGCTGGATGCAGTGTCCTGCCTCGATATTTCCACCATCGCGCCCAGTCATGGCATTGTCTGGCGCGAGCATGTTTCGGAAATCGTGGCCGAATATTATAAATGGGCAGGCAATAAAACCACCAAACGCGCGCTGATCATCTACGATACCATGTGGGGATCCACTGAAGGAATTGCCCGGGCAATCAGCAGCGCCTTTGAAAACAAGGGCTATCACATCAGCCTGCTGAATTTGCGGCATAACCATATTTCGGATATTATGACTGAGGTGCTCACTGCGGAATACATTTGCGTGGGCTCCCCGACATTGAATAATAATATGCTGCCGACGGTTGCCTCGTTCCTGACGTACTTTCACGGTCTTGCTCCGAAGAACCGCATCGGACTTGCATTTGGCTCGTATGGTTGGGGCGGTCAAAGCGTGGGACAGGTGGAGAAGGTACTGAAAGACTGCGGCTTTGAAGTGCTGGAACCGATAAAACTTCAGTACGTCCCGGATGAGGCTGAGCTCCGGGATATCACCCGCCGACTCGAACAGGTCATCCGATAATGATGCGAATCGGTGTTGCTTTTGAGTGCTGAATCCCGTCCAAAAAAAAACCTCCCCAGTGTAGGGAGGTTTCAATTTCTTTGACTGTAGTGACACCTGAAAACTCGACATCAGATTTTATAACATCTCCATCGCCATTGGTGTTGTATGGGACGATGCTGTTGGTTTCATGTTCAGCGACGCACTGAGAATGTATGGACTAACCCTGGTAATTTTGAACCAGAATTTTCGCACCGTCGTGGAATAACACTTCAATTTTTTGGACGTCGATGATATTTTTAACGACGCCCAACCCGAAGGTTTTATGATGAATCGCGGTCGCGACTTCGTACACTTTATCCATCGAATACGAAATGGCCTGTTCCGACGCCGTGCTATCCAGCAAACGGGTCCACTTATCCCGGCGCGGTCGTTTGATTGTCTTGACTTCCGCGGTCGGCTTCGCCGTTCTGGAGACTGGTTTTTCTACCGACTCCTCCAACAATTTAATTTTATGATAGCTCATGCAGGTTTTGCACATGGCCTTATCAATTTTCACTCCAGAAATGGATGTGATCACATGGATCGTGTCTGATTTGCACTTGCGACAGAATGCTTCTACTTCCTGTCCAATTAAATATTCACTCATTTCCTCTCCTTTACGCAACAATCCTACACCGTGTAAAATTCGGTATGACCCAACTCTTATATACATTCAGCCTGCAACAGGGCGATTTGAACAGATTATAAATTTGTATTCCAAACTTTGGGTCGATCTAATTTTGACACTAAAGATAATAAAAATATTTGTTCAAATCAAGGAAATTATTTTTTAATTGAGAAACCGTTGCGCCGCCGCGGCTGGACCGCGTGAATCCACTGGTATGTCACTCAGCGAACAGATTAATTCCGGCAATGAATGGAGCAAGTTCCCCTGAAAAATACAGGGCTGATGCTAGGCTGTTGCCGATTTCGTCGCTGTGTTTCCGGCGAACTTCACAGCGACTCGCGATTTGGGTGCTCTGTCCGTTAGTCGCCGACTCGTTGGGCCAGGGAATGAAAAAAATTGTCTTGACTTTTTGAGCAGAATAAATTATATTGGCCTCAACCAAATGGTTAAATCAAATGGTTGAACCAGATGGTTGAAGAAGCATTTTTGCCAGTCAGGAAAAAATCATGGAACAATCAGGTACACCATCGACGAGGGATAAAATACTGGAGGCAGCGAGGTTCGTATTCATCGAACGAGGCCGGGAGGGCGCGCGCATGCAGGAAATAGCCGATCGCGCCGGCGTTAATAAAGCCATGCTGTTCTATTATTTTAGCAGCAAAGACCAGTTGTATCGCGAGGTGCTGGATTCTATCTTTCGGCCATTGTTCGAGGCTGTCAATAGTATCGTTATTTCGGAAATTGAACCGCATCTGAAAATCGAACAGATTATTAACACCTACACGAACTTCTTATCGCAAAACGAAGGGTTCCCAAGAATCATGGCCCGGGAAATGGCCAGTGGGGGAGTCTATGTCGCGTCGATTTTGAAAAATATTTTCGGCGGTTTGAAAATCAGCCTGCCGATGAATGTTTTCACCATGATTGATGACAGTGTGAAAAAAGGCCAATTTCGAAAGGTCGATCCGATTCAGACATTTCTCAGCATCATCGGGATGTGCCTTGTGTATTTCCTGATGAAACCGATTCTGGTCAATATCGATGAGTTTAAAATCATCGATTCGAACGATTTTTTAGTCATGCGTCAACAGAGCATCATCGACTTGCTGGAAAATGGGCTGCTGAATAAACAATGAATTCACCCGGGGAGACGGCGCCGGCCACTTTCCGGGGAGACCAAACCGCGTCGATGCATTCAACGGCATCTTTCATTTTTAGTATCCGATATTGCCGATACAGCCGGTCGTCATTAAATTGAAGGACATGAGTATTTCGATTCAAACAGAGGAGAAGCGTTGTGGCGATGAAAAAAATATATGTGTTCCTGTTATTCCTGTTGCCGGGAATAGTGCTGGGACAGACAGAAGCGAGGGTCCTGAAGCTGGATGAGTGCGTGGAGTTAGCCCGGAAGAACAATCCGGACTTCAAAGTAAAGGAGATGAATATCAACACCGCGGAGTCCAATTTGAAGCTGGCAAAATCGACCCGGCTGCCGCAGGTGAATCTGGATGCAAATTACAATCGCGTCAGCGAAGCGGTCATGGCGGAAATTGGCGGCCTGGCGTTTCAAATACCCAATGTGCCTGTGCCGTTGAGCATCCCGACGATTGAATTTCAGTTGGGCAGTCAGGACAATTATTCGCTCCGGCTGGGTGTCGCTCAGCCGCTGTTCACCGGGTTCAGGATTTCCAATTCGATTCGGGCCAGGGAAAATCAGTTGCAGGCTGAAGTTCATAACCTGCGCGCGGAATTGAATAATCTGGTTTACTCCGTGAAATCCGCCTATTTCAATTTGATCAAAGCGTATAAACTGCGGGAGATTGCAGCGGCGTCGCTGCAGGTTGTGCAGGCGCATCTGACGGATGTGAAGAATTTGCACGACCAGGGAATGGTTGCCAGAAACGAGGTATTGAAAATTGAAATCAAGGTGTCCGAAGTCGAGCTGATGATCAACCGCGCGGATCACGCTATTGAACTTGCGCATTTGAACCTGTTGAATCTGGTCGGACTGAACTCGTCGCAGCGCATTATGCCCGATCTGGAGGGTGAATTTCCCATCGCGGAGACAGTTGTGCAGAACGCGGCAGCCGTGGCCATTGCAGAACGACCGGAGCTATCGGTGCTGTCGTCATCGGTTGAGGCGGCGCAACATGTCATCGATGCCAATCGCGGCAGCTATTTCCCGCAGCTCTCGGTTATTGGCTTTTATGAATACGGAAAACCATCGATCAATATGTTCAAAAATGAGTGGATGGATTATTGGGCCGTTGGTCTGTCCATGAAATGGAATCTGTGGGATTGGGGAGCGAAAAGCTCCAATGTGGCGATAGCCCGGATACAGAAAAATCAGATTCTGGAGTCGCTTTCAAAGGCGAAACAGTACATCGAATTGGACGTCACGCGGGCCGATCTGGCAAAGACCGACGCGGAACGGAACCTGAAAATTGCCATGAAAAAGGAGCTTCAGGCGGAGGAAAATTTGCGGTTGGTGAGCGATCAGTTCAGGCAGGGAATGGTGACGAACACCGATTTCCTCGATGCGGAAATGAAACTGACGCAGGCGAAAATTGATAAAGTCCAGGCTGTGATGGATCATCACATTGCCGTGGCCGATCTTACCAGAGCGCTGGGCGTATTAACGGAGAAATAATTTCGGAGGCGAACATGTCAAATAAAGTGGTTTTAACGATGGTGGGTTTGCTCATCATGTCCATGTCACTCATCTTGAACTGCGAAAAGAAGAACAGCGGCGTCATCACCGGATCCGGATCGCTGGAAGCGACGGAAATTACCGTGCGCGCCAGGACAGCGGGTCAGGTGCTGGAAATGGCGGTGAACGAAGGCAGCGCCATTGAAGCGGGGAGCGTCATCGCCGTGGTGGATACGGAGAAAATATCGCTTCAGATGAAACAGGTCCAGGCCGGACTTTCTGAGGTGGATTTCGTCATCAGGACTGCGGATGAAAGTACCGTGTTGGCGGAAGAGCAACTGGCCAATGTCAGGAAAAAATACGAGCGCATCAAGGCGCTGTTCGGACAGGGCTCGGCGACGCAGCAGCAAATGGATGATATTTCCACACAGCACAATCTGGCTGAAACTCAGGCGCGCCAGGCCAAATCCGGACTGCGCGCATCCCAGATGAAGAGACTCCAGATTGAGGCGAATCTGGATCTGCTTGAAAGTCAACTGCGCGACTGCTCTGTAAAAAGTCCGGCTGTGGGCACGGTCATCAAAAAATATATTGAACAGGGCGAAACAGTCACGCCGGGAATGGCCGTCGTGGACATTGCGGATCTCTCGCGAATGTGGATCAAGCTGTACATCACAGCGCCGGAACTGGGTTTTGTCACATTGAACGAAGACGCCACCATCGAAGTCGATTCTTTTGCCGGCAGGAAATTCACCGGCAAAGTCGTGTGGATCTCGCCCAAAGCGGAATTCACTCCTAAAAATGTTCAGACCAAAGAAGCGCGCGCGGACCTGGTGTATGCCGTGAAGATCGAACTGGCCAATCCGGACAATGAGTTGAAGATTGGCATGCCGGCGGATATCGTCGTGAATAAATGAATGTGGAATGGAGCGTGAGGTTGGCGCACTTTAATTTGAGCCAGGAGAAATGCGCGTGAATGTCGTGGACGTTGCAGGATTGAGAAAGCAGTACGCGGGAACCGTGGCGGTCGATGATGTGTCGTTCTCCATTGCCGAGGCCGAACTGTTCGGATTGATCGGCCCGGACGGCGCCGGCAAAACAACGGTCATGCGGATCCTCTGCGGACTGCTCACCAAAGAGACCGGCGACTGTCGGATTTTCGGGTTTGATGTGAAAAAGCAGCTTGTCGAGATCAAAAAGATCATCGGGTATATGCCGCAGCGATTTTCGCTCTACCCGGATATGACAGTGGATGAGAACATGAGTTTTTTCGCTGAACTGTATCAGGTGCCGGATCAGGAGCGCAGGGAGAGAGCCGAACGGTTACTCAAGTTCAGCAATCTGGGGCCGTTTCGAAAGCGCCGCTCCGAGCAGTTGTCCGGCGGGATGAAGCAGAAATTGGCTCTGAGCTGCACGCTCATCCACACGCCGAAACTGCTGATTCTGGATGAACCAACGACCGGCGTTGATCCTGTCTCGCGCCGGGAATTCTGGCAGATCCTCCACGATTTGAGAAAGGAGGGCGTGACCATCCTGGTATCGACGCCGTACATGGATGAGGCGCGACAGTGCGACCGCATTGCCATGATTCATCGCGGCAAAATTCTGGCGATCGATTCGCCCGCCATTATCGCCGGATTGTTCCCCCGGCAGTTGGTCGAAATCATCTGCGCCGACCTGATTCCCACTGCTAAAAAGCTGGAAGGGTGGGACGCTATCCATTCGGTTCAGATTTTCGGGGACAAAATCCATGTCACCACCAGCGATGCCCGGCGGGCCATGGAGAGTATCGGCCGCGAAATTGCCGGAATAAAGGCGATGCAGGTTATTCCACCCACCATTGAAGATACATTCATTGAACTGATGAAACAATAACATGAAGTGAATTATGAACCAAATCGCTGTTAAGGTTGAACATCTCTCCCGATCCTTCGGTGAGTTCATTGCGGTGAACGATATCAGCTTCGAAGTGAGCCGGGGCGAAATTTTTGGTTTTCTCGGCGCGAACGGCGCCGGAAAGACGACGACGATTCGAATGCTCTGCGGACTGCTCATGCCAACTTCCGGCAAAGCCTGGGTGCAGGGAATTGATATTGGCGCGGAGCCGGAATCCGTCAAACAAACGATTGGCTACATGTCCCAAAGATTTTCTCTGTACAATGATTTGACGGTCGAAGAAAACATCACGTTTTACGGCGGGATCTATGGGCTGGACAGGAAGCGCCTGGAACATCAAAAAAACTGGATGCTGAACAAGCTGAATTTATCCGACCAGCGCAAAACCCTGACCAGTGAAATTCCTTTGGGCTGGAAGCAGCGACTGGCGCTGGGTTGCGCCATCCTGCACAATCCCTCCACTGTCTTTTTGGATGAACCGACCTCCGGCGTGGACCCCATTTCGCGCCGAAATTTCTGGAGCCTGATTTACGAATTGGCCGAAGCCGGCACCACCGTTTTTGTGACGACGCATTACATGGATGAAGCCGAATACTGCAACCGGCTGTCCGTCATGCATCAGGGAAAAATTATCACCATCGATTCGCCGAACGCTCTCAAATCAACCTACAAAAAAGACAATATCGAGGATGTGTTCGTCTCGTTGGTCAGCGGCGCAGCAGCGTCGCAGTGAGTCGGGATCCGGGTCGCCCAAAGGCTGCAACTGTCGTGGGTTCGGGGAACCCTGTCGGGTTGCGCGCACAAAATTAGCGCGCTGTGCTTTTTTATCAGATCAGAGAAGGAAATTCAGACGATGAGGAAACGAGTTTTTGCCATCATAAAAAAAGAATTCCGGCACATTTTCAGGGACACCCGTTCGTTGCTACTGGCATTTCTAATGCCGGTGATGATGATTTTTCTCTACGGGCATGCGATTAAAATTGATATTAAAAATATCAATATTGGCATCAATGACCCAGATCGTTCCAGCGCCAGCCGCGAACTCATTGCTAATTTTTCACGGTCCGGGTATTTCACCATTGTCGCCTACCCGAACACAACCGACGAGATCGAGGACCTGTTCCTGAAGAGAAAAATCAAGGCGGCGATTGTGTTCCCGCAGGATTTTTTATCCAGCATTTCAATCAACCAGCGCACCCAGGTGCAGGTGCTCATCGATGGCAGTGACGCCAACACAGCGACCATTGTGATGAATTACGTGGAAATCATTCTGGCATCGTATTCCCAGGGTCTGAATAATTCAGCCATGCGAGCGCCCATTTTGATCGAGCCCCGCGTCTGGTACAATCCGGATTTAGAAAGCGGTCATTTCATCGTCCCGGGGCTGGTCGCAGTCATTCTGATGATGATCTGCGCATTGATGACCTCAGTGACCATCGCCCGGGAAAAGGAAACCGGCACCATGGAACAACTCCTGGTCTCGCCGATACGGCCGGTCGAGATCATTTTTGGCAAAGTGTTCCCCTACATCATTATTGCGTTTTTAGATGGCGCCGTCGTGGTTGCAGCAGCCAAGCTGATGTTCAATGTGGCCATACAGGGCAGTCTCCTGATGCTGGTATTGCTTTCGATTTTCTATTTGTACGCTTCTCTGGCCATCGGCGTGTTCATTTCCACGCGCGTGAAAACTCAACAGGTGGCCATGATGGGATCACTCATCATCACGATTTTGCCATCATTGATTTTATCCGGCTTTGTGTTTCCCATCCGCAGCATGCCTGTGGTGTTGAAAGTGCTGAGCTATGTCGTCCCGGCCAAATATTACATCAATATCATTCGCGGCATTATTTTGAAGGGAATTGGCGCCACCTATTTGTGGCCGAACACGATTTTCCTGTTTGCCCTGGGAACACTGCTCCTCATGGTGAGCGTGGCGCGATTTAAAACGAGTTTAGACTGAGGCTCTGTCATGGTGAATACTAATATTAGAAAAATACTATTTCTCATTCGGAAAGAATTTATCCAGGTTTTCCGGGATAAGCCCATGCTGGTCGTTATTTTCTTCATGCCAATCGTACAGCTCCTGCTGTTGGGGTATGCTGTTTCTGTTGACATAAAAAATATTGCCACGCTGGTCTGCGACCAGGACCGCAGTGCGACCAGCCGGGAATTGATCCGCCGGTTTGAAAACAACCAGTATTTCACACTGGAATATTACGTCACTGAACAGCAGGAGATTGTCGGTTATATCGACAGGGGCAAGGCGACGATTGCCATTGTCATCCCGGCGCGTTTCGAATATGACATGAAACGGAATGTGTCGCCCACAATCCAACTTTTGGTGGATGGCCAGGATTCCAACTCTTCGCTCGTGGCCATGGGATACGCGCAGCGCATCATTCAGTCATACAGTTCGGAAATCCTGATTGATCAGCTCATTCAAAATCCGGCCAGCATGAGCAATGTCCGGCTGGTCACCTCGGAGACGCGCGTGTGGTACAATCCCAACCTGCAGGCGAAGAACTTCATGATTCCGGGCATCATCGTCATTTTGCTCACTGTCATCACATCGCTGCTCACGGCGCTGGGCATTGTGAAGGAGAAGGAAATCGGCACGCTGGAGCAACTGAACGTCACGCCGATTAAGTCGTATCAACTCATGCTGGGAAAGACGATCCCCTTCGCCATATTGGGCTTGCTGGAAATCAGCTTTGCCATACTCGTCGCACGGCTGTGGTACCAGATACCCATTCGGGGGAATCTCCTGGAATTGTTCGGATTCGCTTTTGTGTTCATGTTCACCACGTTGGGAATGGGCATCCTCATCTCCACCAATTCCAAAACGCAGCAACAGGCGCTGTTCATGGCGTGGTTCTTTATGCTGTTTTCCATTCTCATGTCCGGTTTCATTTTCCCGATTGACAACATGCCCAGACTCATGCAGTACCTGACTTACATCAACCCTGTCCGTTATTTCGTCACAGTCGTGCGGGAGTTGTTCTTGAAGGGCAGCGGCCTGGCGCACCTCTGGTCGCAAGGGCTGATCATGACGCTGTTCAGCATCGTCGTCATTACTTACAGCAGCATCCGATTTCAAAAACGGGTCGGCTGATGCGCCGCGGAGATCCGCAGTGCTCACGGTATTCATCCCGAGCGGTGCGGCTATCCGTCCATTTCCCGCGCTGGATAAATATTCAGCGCGATCATATAATCCATTTAGATATTTTGATGTTATTATACTCGAACCAGAGTCTCGGGGGATTGACTGGCGCCTCATTAACCTGAATTATTCATGAATTCTCCAATAGCCCAACTTAACATTATCTTTTCATAATATGTGAATGTATATGCAAAATCAAACTCAGTTTTATATTCGAATTTTAAATTTATGCACCATTCAGGTTATCCCGCTTCCTATAAAAAAACAATGAATAATGCGGATTAAAAAGGGAGATTGCAATGATGATGAAAACGAAGCGATTGTTGCTGATGATCTTTGTCCTGGCTTTCTCAGCCGCCTGTCCGGCTCAGGGGCAATTGCCGGACAAATTTCAGCGATTGATCCGGTGCGGAGAATTCACCACCGCGCAGAACGAACTGCGACTGGAACTCGCGACGAATCCCGCGCTAACTCCGGAGCTGCGGCTGGTCCTGGCGTTTGAGATTGAACGGCTGGACAGGATCAGAGCTGATTTTGACCGGACGCGCGAACAGGTCGTCGAGTACATCCGGGGTTACTATCCACAGGTCACCGATGCAGATATTCAGCGCTGGGAAGAGGAACGCGCCCTGGAGTACAAGATGATCGACGGTGTGAAGATGTATTTCCGGAATGCCGCGTCCAATTTGTTTCGCATCAAAAAGGACTTAAAAGCGATTAAAAAGAAAAAGGATGCCCCGGAACTCCCTGATCGCTACGATCGGTTGAGCGACGTCAAAGCCATCATTGACGAATCGCAGACGACCGGCCAGAAGTATGTCCGGCCGCTGCGGGCGCGCATTACCTACACGGTGACGGTCGCGGAAAATGCAGTGCCGGACGGCGAAGTGCTGCGCTGCTGGCTTCCGTTCCCCCGCGAAATACGCAATCGCCAGACTGATATTCGGCTCATTTCGACTGCGCCGGAGAGCTATCTGATCGCGGACAATGACGCCTGTTTGCAGCGGACTATCTATTTCGAAAAAGCAGCAATGGCCGGCAAAACGACCGAATTCCAGGTCGTGTTCGAATACACCAGTTACGCCGTGCGTCAAAAGGTCGACGCCAGCCGGGTAAAACCGGCGCTTGTCACGGATGAATTGAAGCCATACCTCGCTGAGCGACCGCCGCACGTTGTGTTTTCCGATGATCTGAAGCGGCTTTCGGAGCAGATCGTCGGCGAAGAGACCAATCCCTATTTCATTGCCAGAAAAATCTTTCTCTGGATTAACGACAATATACCCTGGACGTCGGCGCGGGAATATTCCACCATGTCCAATATCAGCGACTATGTCTATCAGAACCGCCACTGCGATTGCGGCATGCACGAGATTTTCTTCATGACGCTGTGCCGAATGAATGGCATTCCCACCCGCTGGCAATCCGGCTGGACCACAACGCCGGGTCGGGGTGGTATGCACGATTGGGGCGAGATCTATTTTGAGCCGTACGGTTGGCTGCCGGTGGACGCGGACATCGGCGTCATCGAAAGTAAAAATGAGGATGAAAAATGGTTCTTCCTCGGCAGCATGGACGCCTACCGATTGATTGTCAACGATGACTTTTCACAGCCGCTGTTCCCGGCCAAAATCCATTTCCGCTCCGAGACCGTTGATTTCCAGCGGGGCGAGCTGGAATGGCGCGGAGGGAATCTTTACTTCGATCAATGGGACTGGAACTATGACGTGCAGTTCTTGAACTGAAATTCACACCTGACCATACTTTTCTCTTTCGCAATTTTGGACTGAAGTGAATCGGGTGCGCCCCGGTTCACTTCATTGCCATCAATGCGCGGTAGCCGGTTGCCAGATCAAAGAAATGATCCGACGCCCTCGCCGGCGATTGGGCAGGGCAACGTGAATTGCGCTGCATCGATTTCATTTCATCCTTCAAAAACATCATTTCATCCTGCCAAAAACGGACTTCATCTCTATTTCGTTCCATCTTAATGAAAAGGGTGTTATCTTGAGGCACGTGACAATAATTCAATTGCCGCACTTTCACTGGAGTGGTTTGAAAGGGAGCGGGTTGGCGTAAGTTCACTTCCAATCCCGTGACCTCGTTTCAGTGCTGACCGCTCCATCAGCCAAAGGATAATTGCAATGAAAATCAGACTAAGTATCCTGATAATTCTGGTCGCCGCGTTGGGACTGTTCATTTCGGTGAATCTTTCTGCCCAAATTCCCCAATGGGAAGAGCAACTGCAATCGGATTCAGCCAATGTGGAGTTGCTGTTTCAGCTCGGCAGAGCCTATCACGATCTGGGCGGTCAACATGAGGACAAGTCCGCGGTCAAAAAAGCGGATGTGTATCTGTCGAAGTTGATGGCGTTGGCGCCGGACAATGCCGTGGCCATGGTTTACTACGGTTCGATGCTCACCCAGAAAGCCAGGGATGCGCAACTTCCCTGGAAAAAAATGAGTTACATGAAGCGCGGCTTCGCCATCATGGATAGCGCCGTGGTCATGGATCCGGATGAGGCGGAGATTCGGCTGATTCGCGCCATCAATGGGACTTCTGTGCCGGGCATGTTCCAGCGGCTGAAAACGGCGCTGGCGGATTTCAAACACATCGAATCACTTGGACAGGAGCGGCTGCAGACCATGACCAAGGCGTTCTGGTTACCGTACTATTTTTACTATGGTCTGGCGCTGACTAAAGATGAACAAGACCAGGAAGCGCGAGCGAAATTGGCAAAGGTGATTGAACTCGATCCACAATCCGAGCTGGCGACCAAAGCCCGGCAGAAGCTGGATAAAATCAAGTAGCCGTTCAAAATTGCCGCTCGCGGATTACAGCTAATTTTGAAGGGAATGACAGGTTGAATTTACAAGGAGCATAGAATGGCCAATCGAACCATTGTTAGAATGAAACATATCGTGAAGGAATACACGCTGGGAAAGACGACAATCCAGGCGATCCGGGACGTCAGTCTCGATATTGAGGAACAGAGTTTTTTGGTGATTGCCGGTCCCTCGGGCAGCGGCAAAACCACGCTGCTCAATATTCTGGGGCTCATCGATACGCCCTCGTCCGGAGAATTGTGGTTCGGGGATATCAATCTGGCGGATAAATTTCATAATGGACTTTACACGTATCGCCGGGATCATCTGGGCTACATTTTTCAGACATTCAATCTCATCCCGGTGATGAATGTCTATGAAAATGTGGAGTATCCCCTGATCCTGAAAAGGATTTCCAGGCAAAATCGGAAGACAATCGTCGACGACGTGCTGCAAAAAGTGGGCTTGTACGAGCGGAAAAGCCATCGTCCTAATGAGCTTTCCGGCGGACAGCGGCAGCGGGTATCCATTGCCCGGGCCATTGTGAAGAAGCCGGAGATCATTTTAGCCGATGAACCCACGGCCAATCTCGATTCGAAGACCGGCAAGGAAATCATCGAGCTGATGCAAAAACTGAATCAGGATGAAAAAGTATCATTCGTCTTTTCATCCCACGATCCGAAGATCATCGAACGGGGCAAGCGGGTCATCCATTTGGAAGATGGCGAGATTGCCGGGTGAATTTGATTTTTAATGGCTTCTCACCTGAATTTGTAAAATCTGTAAATTCCAAAAAACAATTTCAAAATCACAAATAAATAACAATGACAAAATTTCAATTTCATACATTTTTAATACAACACGGATGACGCGGATTACACAGATTTACACTGATTCTGAATCCGTGAAGTTCAGCGCGGAACGTCCGCTGATCTTGTTCAGATTAGGATTATAGGTATCACTTGAAAACATACAAGGCGACAGGAGTTGGATATGACATTCATGAAACTTGGGTTTCGAAGTTTATTCAGGCAAAAACGACGGACAGCCGTGACGCTGCTGGTGATTACATTCGGCATTGGCTGTCTGCTATTGGCGCAGGGACATTCGTTGTTCATTAACTGGGGCTTGCGGGAAAGCACCATTCACTCGGAGACGGGGCATCTTCAGATTTACCACCAGGATTTTTTTGACAGGGAAGAAGAGACCGCGCTGCAATACGGACTGGAAGATTACGAACGCATCCGGACGGATCTGATGAAAATGAAGGACGTCAAACTGGTGCTGGCCCGGATCGATCTGATGGGATTGATTTCCAATGGCGATAAATCCGTGGCGTGCATCGGCCAGGCTGTTGAGCCGGAAAAGGAGAAGCAACTTCGCGCGCTATTCGATATCAACACGCCGGTGTATGATTCGCTGATTGCCCGATCGGACGAGGTGCAAATCATCGCGCTGGGCAATGGGCTGGCAAAATCGCTGAATGCGAAAGTCGGGGATTATCTGACGGTCATGGCGACGACTGCCGACGGCGCGCTCAATGCCCTTGATCTGAAATTCGTCGGCACGTTCAGTGGCTTCTCGCCCGAGTACGACGAACGCGCCATTGTGATACCTTTGTCGGCAGCGCAAATTCTGTTGAACACCCAGAAGGTGAAGCGGCTGCTGGTGACGCTGGACCAGACGGAACGCACCGATTCCTATTACCAGCAAATTTCAGACTTGGCAAAGCAAAACGGCTATGCAATCTCCCTGAAAAAGTGGGAAGACATGGCGATCTATTATAAGCGCGTGAAGACGTTCTATAATCAGATGGTTGGATTTTTGTCCCTCGTTTTATTCATCATCGTGTTTTTCAGCACGGCCAATACCATCATCATGTCCATTGTCGAGCGGACTACCGAAATTGGAACATTATTGTCCCTGGGAACATCCAAATGGCAGACGCTGAAGATGTTCTTTTTTGAAGGGCTGTTCATCGGCATTGTTGGCGGAGTGTTCGCGGCAATATTCGCCCTCATCGGATCGACGATCATCAATTACTTCGACATTCTGTTGGCGCCGGCGCCGGGCATGACCGATGGCTATCCGCTGAGCATCCGCAACGAGATCGGGCTTTACACGCAGATATTCATCACGACAGTCTTCGTGGCCATTGTCTCCACCATTGTGCCGGCGTTGAAAGTGACGAAGATGAAAATCGTGGATGCTCTTGGCCATATTTGATCCGGCGGGCGGCGCTTTAATGCACCCATTCCGTCCGTGCCATGAAGCGGAGACAGTCCATTTCAACGTACTTCGGGCTGATATATTTTGCTCAATCGGATCAAGTAGAATGAGTTGCACCTCTAAAACGAAGTCATACCATTTCGGAGAATGATACATGAAAAAAATTGTTTTCATACTATGCTCAATTCTGGCGACGGCAGCGTTTGCCCAGGAGGATATCCTTAAAAAAATCGATGCGTTTCGCGTGCCGTATCAGGAATTTCTGGTCAGGACAAAGATCACGACGTATGAAAATGACGAACTGAAAGAGACGGCGATATTTGATGCGTACATGAACGGCAACGATAAAAGTCTGGTGGTCGCCAGAGAACATAAAACCAAAGGTATGAAACTGCTGTACGTGGAAGAAAATATGTGGGTGCAATTGCCCAATTCCCAGCGCCCGATTCGGATCACGCCGATCCAGCGACTGATGGGGGAGGCCTCCAATGGCGATGTGGCGCGCGTGAGCCTGGCAGATGATTACACCGCCGGGATGATCGCCGGGGAAACTGTGAACGAAATCGCCTGTCATAAATTGCAGTTGCTGGCAAAGAAGAAAACGGCCACCTATCATAAAATTATTCTCTACGTCCGGCAGGGAGATTATCGCCCGGTGAAAGCCGAATATTTCGTCACATCGGGCAAGCATATTAAAACCGCTTTCTTCGAGACGTTTCGGTCGTTCGCCGGCAAGGTGATATTGGAGAAGATGATCATTTACGACGAGTTGAACAAGAACAGCAAAACCATTTTTGAATATCTGAAGATCGAAGAAAAGAAAATACCCGTCAAATATTTCAACAAAAATTATCTGATCCATGTGACGGATTTATAGGCGGTTGCCGTCGTAAAGAATAATTGGACAAATTCAAAATGATGATCAATTCAAAAATGATGAAATTTATCCTCCCCATCATTCTGCTCCTGTCAGTGAAACTCTGTGGGATGAACTGGCAGACCTACGGACTCTATAAAACGGGTTACATGAATTACCGAAACACTCTTTTCAACCCGGACAACATCACTGTGGATGAAATTGGCATGGTGAATCGGGATTGGTATTTTTCCCAGTACCTTTCGCTGCAGGCGAGAATGCTCTCGGTCGACTGGCGCATCGACCTGCTGGGCGCATCGACGTATGAAACGGACTGGGATGCAAATTTGCGGGTCAAGCAGCTCTATTTTCAAAAAGATGTCTTTGGGAATCTGAGCGTGATGGCGGGCAGAATCCTGCTGAACTGGGGCGCTGGCTATGCCTTCAATCCGGCCAATGTGGTTGCGCCGCAGAAAGAATTGAGCGACCCGGATAATACAGAGCGACGGATGCAGGGCAATGACCTTGCCAAGCTGGAGTATTTCGGCGAGAGCTATTCGATTGCGCTGGCCTATCTGACGGAGGTGAATTTCGATGAAAAAATTCGCGCCTCGCAATCCAGGCTGGCGGTTCGGCTCTACAAGAATATTCTGGATTGCGATGTCTCGTTGATTGCGTTGGCCAATAAAGCAGAGGCGCCGATTCTGGCCGGCAATTTTGCGTACGTGATTGGCGAGCGATTGGAAATACACGGGGAGTTCGCCGCGCAGAAAGGCAGCTACCAGGTCTATCATCGGGCGATCACCAACGCTGAGACTTTTTACTACGAGTACCCTCTGGCGTTGCTGAAGCGGGATGATGACCAATTTTATCATCAATACGTGATCGGGATAAATTACACCCTGCTGAAAAACATAGGCTGGATCCTGGAGTATTACCATCGCGATCAGGGTTATTCCAAACAGGAATGGCAGCAAGTCATCCGGCATGTCGAATTTGTCAGCGGGTATTTTTCGACTCCCTACGGCGAACTGGCCCGGGGGAATTTACTTTGGAGCGCGAACGTGTTCTCTTCGAAAGGCGCCATGAGAGACTATGTGATGAACTATATCACGATCCCGGTGACAGAAGCGCTCGAGCTGAAATCGACCTCGTTGATCAATCTGAACGATCTCAGCTTCATCACCATTCCTGAAATTGCTCTCACCCTGAAAAATCACTTTACTTTTTATGGAAGAAGTTATATCTTTGAGGGCAAGGCGCACTCTGAGTACGGTGAATTGTTCCAATCATTTTCCATCGAAGGCGGAATCAGGCTGAATCTATGAACGTGAAAGGCTGTCAAAAAAAGCATTTTTACACCATCGCTTTATTTGCATTAGTGATCTTTCTGGCGTCCGGGACGCTGCATACCATCATGACAGCGCAACCCTGGCGCTACGTCTATCTCCAGAGTTTCGTTTATACAATGACCTGCACGTTTTTCTGCGCGTCGCTCATTTGTTACTTCAACGACAGAATTTCCCGGTATCCCCGACTTGCCTATTTCTCGTTATTCATTAGCCTGGTGGTCGTTGGGGTGTTCCTGGGCGTCATTGCTGCCAGCTTGATTTTGAAGCAAAAAATCGCGCTGGCCAGGCAACCCATCCTGTTCAGCCTGGTGTTTGGATTGGTTTCCAGCATTGTCATAACGGCCTATATGATTTTAAAGCAGAACCTCGAGGAGAAGATAACCCGGATCAAAGAAATCGAGGTGGAAAATGAACGACTGAAGCGCATTGAATTGGAAGCCAGGCTGAGCAGTCTGCAAGCGAAACTCAATCCTCACTTTCTGTTCAATGCGCTGAATTCCACGGCAGCGTTGATCTATGATAATCCTGCAAAGGCGGAAGAGAGCATTGTGCAGCTCTCGGATTTGTACCGTAAAATCTTCTTCATTTCCAACCAGAATTTCATCACCCTGAGCCAAGAGATTGACCTGATTGAAGACATGCTGGAATTGGAGAAGCTGCGTTTCGAGGAGAATCTGTCGTTCCGAATCGTTTGTCCGGCGCCGTTGCGAGCGACAAAAATTCCGGGGTTGCTGATTGAACCCCTGGTGGAGAATGTGATCAAGCACGCGCACGGCCGGGACAATCGGGCCGTGCATGTTGAAATCGACATAAAAAACGAAGCGGATCACCTGGCCATTTCCGTGACGGATAATGGCGCCGGGTTCGACGCCGGGAAGGCGGATCCCGGCTTTGGTCTGTACAGCATCCAGGAGCGACTGCGGCTGTTGTTTGGGGATAGCGGCAGGCTGGATATTGCGTCGGAACCGGGCAAGGGCACAACGGTGAAACTGCGGATACCGATTTCCGGGCATCAACATCTCCGGACGAATTGAATGGCCAACCATCTCCGGCGCCGGACATCAGGATGAAGCGCGTCGCCGGGTGGCTCCCTGCTCATGGTTGATTTGCGAATCACACAAAGAAAGCATTGTTGCCGATGAAAATCCGAACCCTCATTATCGATGATGAAAAATTGGCCCGCTCCCGGTTGAGGCGGATGCTCGACGCCTCCGAGACGATTGAAATTGTGGGCGAAGCGAGCGACGGACAGGAGGGACTTGTGCTCGTTGAATCGACCCGCCCGGACCTGATTTTTCTCGATATCAAAATGCCCCATCTTTCCGGATTTGAGATGCTGACGAAACTTGAAAAATCACCCTACATCATTTTCACCACAGCGTACGACCAGTACGCGCTCCAGGCATTTGAAGAAAACACAATCGACTATCTGCTCAAACCGATTTCACAAGCCAAACTCGATCGGGCCATTTCGAAAGTCGAAACCATCGTGCGACAGGGCAGTGCAGCTCCATTCGACCTCGAACGACTCCTGAAAGCAGTCGATAAAAAGCAGAGCGTCATCAGGCGATTCTCCGTCAAGGTGGGCGATAGAATTTTTATCATCCCGGATCACGAAATCCACTTTTTCAAGGCGGAAGAAAAATATACCTTTTTGCAAACCGCCAAAGACGAATACATCATCGCATTCACGTTGAAAGAGCTGGAAGACAAACTGGACCCGGATCTGTTCTGTCGCGTCCATCGGTCGTTCATCATTAATCTGGAGAAAATAGAATCGATTCACAAATGGTTCGGCGGCAGGCTGAAATTGATGATGAGAAATGGGCAGGAGATTTTGGTCAGTCAGAACTATGTGAATGAGTTCAAGCAGCGGATTCACTATCTCTGACCTAAAAGAAGCGATCAGCTTTCAGCTTTCAGCGTTCAGCAATAAGAAAAGCAGCATGTTCAAATGGAATAAATTCAACTATTCAGCCACAAAATCTAGGGTGAACCCCGGCAGATGTTTCTGTTCATGGTGATCGATAGCGTTGATGGCTGAAGGCTGTTTGTCAATCGCTCAATTTACGTTTAACTTTTTCTGTCCGGCGCTGCATCGGCTGAAAATTACAACACCCGCAGCACAATCAGCGTCAGGTCATCGTACTGACTTTCCCCGCCCGTGAATCGAGTTACTTCCTCGTAAATGTAATTGCGCAGTTCTTCGGCGGTCCGATGGGCCGATTGCAGAATGATGTGGAGCAGTTTCTTCTCTCCGAATTCTTCAGTACTGGGATTGAGCGCTTCAGTAATGCCGTCAGTGTAAAATACCAGCGTATCCCCGGGCTCGAGTTGAATGGACGTCTCTTCGTAGTCAAAGTCCGGCTGCACGCCCACAATCAATCCGCCGCCGGTCAAATGACAATACTGGCCGTTGTGCTTTTTGAATATGGGATAGTTGTGCCCGGCATTGGTGTATGTGAAGGTGAGGGCGCGGGCGTCCAGAATTCCGTAGAAAAAGGTGGCGTATTTCTCCGGCGATGTCGTGTGCGAGATCTGGTTATTCACCTTCTTCATGATCTCGGCCGGCGTCAGCGATTTCCATGCGGACGCGCGAAAAGTGGCCTGCAGATTGGACATGAGCATGGCCCCGGGAATTCCCTTGCCGGAAATATCGCCAATGGCCACGCCGACGTGGTGGTCATCCCATTGGAGAAAATCGTAGTAATCCCCGCCCACTTCTTTGGAAGGGACGTTCATGGCGGAGATGTCGAAATTTCTCCCGCTGGGAATTTTGTTGGGAAGCAGCATCCGTTGAATCTCGCGCGCTACGGAGATTTCTTCTTCCATCCGCTGCTTTTCCAGCTTGTCTTTGTACAGGTCGATATTTTCAAGAGCAATGGCAATTTGATCGGAGAGAACGCTGAGCAGGGTGGCGTCCTCCGCTGAAAAGGATGTTCGCGTCAGTTTATTGCCGAGGCAAAGAATGCCGTTCAGATGACCGCGATGCGACAGTGGCATGAGCAGGTAGCAGTTCATTCGATTGAGAATGTCCGCCTCTTTTCCGGGCGTCGTTCGGGCAATGACTTCATCATAGCTGACCGGTTTTTCAAAGGTGCGCATGAGGCGGATGAATTCGCAATTCCTGGAAAACCTGTGCGAGATCGTCTCTCCGTCCCTTTCGCATACCACTTCATAATCCCGCGTTTTGGTTTCGATGATCAAATGGACATTTTCCAACCGCATGCTCTCCGTCAGGGTCGTGGTGATCTTGTTTTTCAGCGCATCGATATCCATGATGGTGAGAATATCGTGGCTCAGCATTTTGAGCACGTGCTGGTAATCGGATTTGTCCCGCCCAAAAATTCTGTCCAACACTTTTTCGATCCCGGCCAGGGTCGGCTGAAAAACGATGGCTGCGATGATGATTAAAATGACTTCCATAACGGGAAGATCAAATCCGATGAACGTGTGGGTGAGCAGTTTCATCCGATCGTAAACGACGAGGTAAACGCCCAGGAGCAAGGCGGTGGAGATGGAGAAGAGAAAATTTCGGCTGATGCTGAGACTGATGTCGAGGAATTGATATTTGATCATGGCCCAGGCAATGGACACCGCGCCAATCAACAGCGCGATGATGGTCAGAAAATAATTGATCACTTCTGACGCGTTGAAGGGGAATATTTTGGGCAGAATGAAGGCGATGGCATAGAGCCCGACGCTGACCCGAATTCCCCAGAGCACCAGCGCCACCTGGTGTCGCATGCGCGGAGAGGTGAGCGCCTGGTAGCCCCTGTACATAATGATGAGCGCGGTAATGACGTAAATGAGATTGATCAGCGCGAAAAAGTTCACATGGAAATCATAGAAAATGCTCAGTCCGGAAAAGAACAGGTTGACAATCATCTGCAACGGCTGAAGCACCGTGCTCACGGTCGATTCCGATTGAGGAATATTCACCAGCGCCAAAATGGACTCTGAGCTGTGAAAACACAGGACAACCGCGAAGTGAAAAATGTAGGGAAGGTAGATGAAATAAATGATGCGCGGCAGGTCCTGAATGATTTTCTGTTCTCTCGGAAACAGGAATGAGAAGTACAGCAATTGCGGGAAAAAGAACTCCCACACCAGAAATATCCGCTTGAAGAAATCCATGTTGATATTCAACTGGGCGTTCATTTTGAAGATGATCAGGCCAAAGGCAGCCATGATCGGAGCGATTGCGGCAAAGAAGATCATGACAGACGTCGCCCGGTTGATTCGCTGCGAGGGATTCTCTCGAAAAATGAGCAGGCCCAGCAGCAAGAGCAGCACGCCAATGGTCAGATAAAAAATGGATGTCAGGAAAAAGATGTCCATGCAAGTGACTGTTTCATTCGGGAAAAACCGTACACATCATCCATTGAAGCCCGGGAGAAAAACACGGTTGCCTCGAATCCATTTGGGACCGAGTGGGTTCACCAGAGCAAACGCTGCGATACAAAGCTGCGGCTGATTTGTTCAAAATTCAGGACAATGTAATGATTTAATAAATGAATTGCAAGCTGTTTTCATGGCGATATTCAAACTTCAGGATGGTGGAGGTTGAACGGACAGAGCAGGGCGGACAGGAGCGCCTTTCCTGATAATCTGACTGTGAACGAACCGAACCAACATAAAATCCGTCGGTTTTATTGACGATACCAGGTGGCATTGGCCATAAAATACAGGACGCCTTTGAAGCAGTTATGTCGCTCAAAGGCGTCTCTCGAAAATGGTTATTTCACCAGACTGACTTTTGCTTTGATGAATTGCGTCATGGGCATGGTCATATTTTGCGCGCCGCTCACCGCGATGGTGAGGTCCATCTCGGTTTCAGATTCAGCCCCGAAGATCATTCCAGCTTTCTTATCAAAGAGGAAATGCCCTTTTCCTTCGCCATCGCCTTCGATTGTCATGGACATTCCCATCTGTTCGCCCTCACCTTCGATTAGCATTTTATTCGTGTAGGTGATTTTCAATAGTTCTTTTTCACCACTCTTCTCCGTCCCAACGAGGGTGAAATTGCTCTTCGTATTCACTTTCATGTTGAGACCACTATTCTCCACCGGAATCACATCGTCGGACGTCCAGGTATCACCAATCTTCACCGGCGTCAGTGGAAGGAACGGTGAAATCGAGGTGAACGTCTGGCGTGGGTTGACCATCTGCTTGAATTGTCCCGGAATCAGGCTATCCATTTCAGCGATGTTCAGAACTTTGCCATGTTTGGAAATGCTGCATTTGAACTCGGTGCCTTTGACCTTTTTGAACATTTCATCGACCATGGATTGCGCCTGGGCCATCTGCGGACTGTTGGAAGAAAAACTGAGGGAATCATACATGAAACTGACCGTGAGGTTGCCTTCGTTGTCGACCTGATTGATTTTCTGGGAAATGAGATTGAGCACCTGGGTTGTGAAATTCATTTCGTTGCCCATCATTTCCATGGACATGTCCATATTCGTATCGATTTTATATTGGTGCATGTCGCCCGGAGCCCCTTTGTACTGCAACTTGTAGCTGCTTGAACAGCCAACCAGGAAAATGATCGCGATGATTGCAAAGAATTTTTTGTACATGTAATTCTCCCTTAACTATGGAATGATTGGATGCCCAAATGATGCGACTGGCCCATTGTCCCCACCCATGTGTTGCAGTCGTTGCTACAGAGACAAAGAACAGGAGAGTCGGGATTTTTTTTCACTTGCATGGTGCTTCCGCAAGAGAAGCGCCATGCTCGGTTTCCATGAAATATCGGTCCCGACCGGGATGACCCGAAAGGTCAGTGCATCATTGGGTATGTATTAAGAATGCATTGAATTTTACCATCTCTGAGAAATTTTTATAAAGCGACGCCTCGTCACTTTTTTGATGTTCGAAATAGCAGCCAGTGCGGCTTTCTGTCCCTGCTGGATGAAGTAATCCAGCTTATCGAATTCAGACCAGTGATGCATTCCCACGGCCGGCTTGATGACAACGTCCGCTTTTTCCAATTGCAGCATGTTGAGCGTCTGACTGGTCATCAGGTTGGTTCTGGCCATTATTTCAAGGATGTTGTCGAATTCGTTCTGCGGCGGCACATCCTGGGAGACATCCACGGCAATGACCACCTGCGCTCCCATGGAATGGGCTGCGCTCACCGGAACCGGCTGCGTGACACAGCCATCCAGCAATAAATAATTCATGTACTTCATCGGCGGCAGAAATCCCGGCAGCGAACTGCTCGCAGTGACCGCGCGGATGAGATCGCCGGAGGTGAAGAGAATATCGCGGCCGCTGATTAAATCCGCGGCCACCACGCCGAGTTCAATCACGGACCTTTTGATGTCCTGGCAATCCAGCAAGGTCGCGTAGGATGAGAACAGCCGCTTGTTGTTCAGCAAAGAAGTCCGACTGTGCGCAAGGTTGATGATGATCCTTTCCTTGAGATAGGTGACAACCTGCGAGAACACGGTGTTGTCGGACTCCTTCTTGTTCATCAAATGGCTGACGCCGAGCTTTTTGAATTCCGGGCTGGCGATATAGTGACGGATTTTTTTCTCCACCAGCGCAGCATCCGGGTGAAAAGCATACAGGCTGCCCACGAGCGCGCCGGCGCTCGAACCGGTAATCAGATGAAATGGCACTTTTTCACGTTCGAGTATCTGCAACACGCCGAGATGAGCAAACCCGCGGGCGCCTCCGCCGCCGAGTGCCAATCCAATTTTGGGTTGATGGAACAAAGACCCCCCTCATGACGCTGTGTTTTTAATCTGAAACAGGAATTTCGAACCAGCATCCGAACTAGGATGATTATTTCATTTTTTAAAAAATTTTCAAAATATAGGAATATAATACATGTTTGTCAAGAATTATTTGGCGCAAGCGGCAAATCGTTGTCCGCCGGCCGGGTACCAATGCTATCCCGGGTAGCGCAGGCTGGAGAGCAAGGTATGACTGAAAATTTTCTTTGAACTGAATAAAAAAAACTGTATATTGGCGCGCCGATCAGATCAGCGATGCACTGTGAACGACGCGAATTTCAGGTGCATCGAACGGAGTCATTCATCGGCCTCAGTTCATCCTGAATCGCAAATTCAATTGCAGTGGGTATTCATGTCCAATCGAATAATGAAAAATTTAGTGGACCTTGTGACCGGTACGTTTATCTCCCGGGTACTAGGTTTTGTTCGGGAGTTGATCACTGCGGCATACTACGGCACGCACCGGGCCATGGATTTGTTCGTCATCGCCTTCACCATTCCCACATTCTTCCGGCATTTCCTGGGCGAGGATGTGGTCGAGCGGGCATTCATGCCGCCCTTCAAAAAATTGCTCAGTCAGGGAAAGCACGCTGCCGGCTGGCGTCTGCTTTCTTCCTGTTTGAACGGGATGATCATTGTCCTGCTGGTGCTGTTAGCCCTGCTCTATCTTTTTGCCCCGCTCATCGTGAAAGCCATTGCTCCGGGTCTGGAAGATGATTTTTTTCCCAAGGCCATCGCCATGACCTACTGGATTCTGCCGTTCATGTTCATCATCGGACTGGCGGCGTTTGTGGGCAGCGTGCTCAACTTTTTTGAAATGAATAAAATTTACAGTCTGGCGCCAGCCATGATGAGCGTCGGCGTGATGCTGGGGATTATTTTATTCAAATCGAGCCTGGGGATATACGCCTTGCCTGCCGGATTTCTCCTGGGCGGACTGCTGGAATTGATCATTCAAATCCCATACCTGTGGCATCCGTCCATTCGAAAGGAAACACAGGCGCGCTTTTTTCCCGGCATCGACTTAAAGCAATCCGAGTTTCGGGTGGTAGGCCGGGAGAGTGGTTTCATTTTCCTCAAATCGTTCCTGGATAAATCGATCGAAATTGTTGATCGGATTCTGGCCTCGTATCTCATCGCCGGCAGCATCGCTTCCCTTTGGTTCGCCCAACGGCTCATCCAACTGCCTGTGGCGATTATCGGTCTGGCCATCAGCCGCTCGCTCATTCCGTATTTGACCGAGAAAAAAGCGCAAGTCAGGGACGAAGAATTCATTCAGGGCATTCACCTCGGCATTCAATTGAATTTTGCCATGATCTTACCGACCATCACGTACATGGTCGTCATGGCTCAGCCAATCATCGCGATTGTGTATCAGCGCGGCTCTTTTGACGCAGCCAGCACCAACCTCACGGCCATCGCGTTTTGGTGCTATTCCATTGGATTATTGGGTTTGAGCGTCAACACCTTCTTTTCGCGATTGTTTTCCATTTACCAGAAAAATAAAATCCCTCTCTACATCGCTATTTTTTCGGTGTCCATCAATATCCTTCTGGATTTTCTGCTGGTCAGAACAGCGCTGAAGCATGGCGGAATTGCACTGGCGTCATCCATCACATTCAGTTTCAGTTGCCTGCTGCTGTATCATTTTTTGAAAAAGGAGGTCGGGCCGCAATTGAACACGCGGGAGATACTTTTCGATTTGCTGAAATTGGGCGTCAATAGCCTGATTGTGGGTGTCGTCATTTATCTTCTCTTTCATCGCCTGATTCAACCGTACCTGGAGCCGAAATTTCATTCGGCATTCATGCAACATACGGTGAGCCTCTCGATTGTGGGCGCGGCGACACTTCTGCTTTACGTGGCATTCATATTCGTGTGGGGACCGCGCAATCTGAAACAGCGATTGGTGCGGCTGATTCCGTCAGCCGTCCGATGAGAAATGAAAAAGCCACGAAGACGAATGCCTCGTGGCTTTGTTTGTGTGACTCGATGCTTTTTTTCTGCAACTGTCTGTCCGCGATTTTTCAGCGCAATTCCGGTATTTTCCGGATATGAACAGTGTAGCTGCTGCCTTCCTGAAGATGCGGAATGCGGTAAATGCCGTGGCCCAGGTCGCTGAATTCAATTGAATTTTTCCCTGCATCCAGAATTTTCAAAAGCAGATGCCGCTCGAGAACCAGATGCAAATCGCTGTTCTCAGCGCAGTAGAGCGTGGCCCGGCTGTCATTATCGTAATGAATAATTCCTTTGCCGGACAATGTCGATTCCGTCAACACTTCATTTCTGCCATCCACGATTTGCCAATGACCATAATCCACAAACTGCACTTTTCCCGCCGGTTTATTCTGTGAGAATTTCAGAAGCTGAAGCATGATTTCCCGGCTGAGCGGGGTGATATCGCCGTCCTGAAATTTGTTCGAATAACAGATGACCGGAATGCCGTACAGCGAAGCGGTGACGTAATGGTAATGGCAAATTTTATTGTACATCGCTGCTGCGTCAGCGCAGAGCAATTTCCCCGGCAGCGCCTCGGTGATAATCCTCGCCCGTTTTTCCCGCCGGACTTTGTTGTCCCAGTCATCGCCAATGCGAACCATATCCTGCACATCGGCAAAATGCGGATCAATGGCAGAGCCAATGATGAGCGCATCCGGTTTATATTGTTTCGCGCGCTGGTAGAACGTCGCCAGATAATGATGAAGCTCTTTCAAGCCCATTCCAGCATTGGGATTGGCATAGTGAGCGGTTTCGGTATCGCGCACTAAAAACAGATGATCCATTTTCAGGCCGTCCGCGTTCAACTCGTTCTGTCCGTTGCCGAGCATCACCTGGCAGCATGAGTCCACATAACTTTCGAATGCCGGATGGGTGGCATCCACGTATTCTCCGTCGGAAATACTCAAATCAATTGCCAGTGATTTTGCCTCGACCTTCCAGGACCGCCAGAATAATATCACTTTATGGCCATGATCATGGCACCAATCGATGAGGCTCCGCAGATTCTTGAAACGGCTGGCTGGATAGGGATCGCCGTAGGCGCGGGACCATTTATCTTCGATGATAATCGTGAATCGAATGCTATCCAATAATTGCTGCTGTTGGGAAATGTAATCTTTCACCCAGCCTTCATTGAAATTTTCGTTGTCAAAAGTGAAGCTGTACAACAACTGCTCTCCCCACGTTGACACCAGCGGACGATGCCACCACTTTGTATCAATGTTCGACTCTGTTGCTTTTTTCGGGGGATATTTGGCATTCACTTCATCGATATACTGGCCTACTGCCTGCCAGGGTGTTTCGTTGAACGTGAAAATGAGGCCGGGGAATTTGAATAACTCTGCTGATGAGGCGATCATGCTTTTCCAGGGATAATCCAGCCACAACGCATTGTTCCTGAAAGCATACACCAGGGCGTCGGGAAGTTCTGCCAGACCAATGCTGAACCAGCCGGCATCGGATTTGAAGGAGAGATTCAGCGGCGCCGGGACAAATATCCATTGCTGGTCCTGATCCACGCGGGCATCGACCGTGGGATTTGGCTTGAGATAATCATCCGGTTCTGGTGAAAAATATTGAGTCCATTGCACATCGTCGATGCCCCGCTCGTCGTTGCGCAGCAAATACACCCCGGTGTGAAGTTGTGATGGGAGTTTTCGGCTGATCTGGATTTTCAAATTATCGCGCTCGCACAATACGCTGATCTCCTGAATAACAGCGGAGTCGCGCAGGTACTGCAGCGTGATGGTACGGCTTTTAAGCTGCCACTGTTTTTTAGCGCTCCGGGTTTCATTGGGCCCGGTCAGATCGAACGAGACATCCAACGGAAACGATGTGTATTCGCGCGAATTGTAATCGGAAAGACGCACCAGCGCTGTCGCTTTATCAATGGACAGCGAATAGACCGGACCGGCCACCTCGAAGGAATCCGCTAACTCATCTATGTTGAATTTCAGCCGGTCGTTCGGCAGCCGCGCCAATTCCCGGTTTTGGCAACTGAACATCAACGTCGCCAACAATATCAGCAGAATAATAGTTGCCCCCATCCTGTGCTGTGTGTTCGTGCGTCCAATATTCATAAATTACACTTCTCTTTAATCCCAAATATCCGTTAAGTCAGGGAAGTAATCGACTTCAGTTCAGCGAAGACACCCTGAAAATGCATTTTGAATTCGGTGTCTACCTTTAATGTTTTCGAAAATTTACAAAAATAAATTATGAATGTCAAGCCGATCAACAAAAAATGTACATTCGTTGCAAAAAATTAATTTTCACTCTAAAAGGAATTAAGTTGCTCAACACTATTAAAATCAAATATCTTTTCTGTTTAATGCAATTTAACTATAAATTATCAAATGAAGTTAGTTAAAAAAAAGACCAGTCTCATTTTCAACCTGCTGCAACGTCGGCCTTTGATGCGCTGCGAATGCGTGGCATGAACTGGTATGAATCCATTGACGTACAGCAGAAATCGTGCCGCTTTCATCATCAGCATCTGAGGTTCTCTGCGACCAGTGGGAGCAACCAATTGAGATAGCAATTACCTCAGATCGCCGGAGTCTTTCAAAAATGTTATTGCAGCCCTGTTGCCGGGATCTGGCCGGAAGTCTTTATCCATCACGGCCTCGGGATGGAAGACAAAGCGCGCGAGAGTCACAGACGGTCTGTATTTTCCATTCGCGCGCTGGCTCTGGAATCTGTGAATTCAGCATCATTCCATTTTTACTATTTTTTTAATGGCAACCCTGTCACCGCTCCTATCTTCAATTCGTAACTCGCAGAAGTAAATTCCGCTGGAAACGATGGCGTTGTTATCATCGGTTCCATGCCACAAAATGCGGTGGCGCCCCGTCGCTTTGGGCTCGCTGACGAGGGTTGCTACATGCTGTCCCAGAACGTTGTAAATCCGCAGGCGAACGAATCCCGGTTGGTCCAGGCTGTAATTGATTTCCGTAGCCGGATTGAAGGGGTTGGGATAGTTCTGAGCCAACTCAAAGGCGTACTGCACGGTATTCGGCCGTCCCTGTTCAATACCAGTGGAAGACTTGAACAGAATTTCCACATCGTCAATGTACCAGCCGTTGGTTGTTGTGTACTGATCGGACCCAAAATGGAAGCGGAGTTTGACGCGTTGATCTTTGTACAGCGAGAGATCAATGGTCTCCTGATGCCAGAAATTACCGGTTGTCACCGGGCCGCCGAAACAGGGTTCACCACCTATTATTGTGTTGTACGTGTCCACAATCCCGTCGTAGCCGTCTTCCGGCTCGATGATCTGAAAACCACTGCCATTCACGGAGATTTTGATATTCCCACCATCCCAGTACACCTTGCTGCTGTATTCGTTCTCGTACCAGTGCCAGAAGGTGATGCGCGTGGAGTCCAGGCCGGTCAGGTCGAATTCCGGCGTATCGAGAATGGATTCTGTCGCGTCGTTATAATTCCCGGACAAATTAGTCGCCCATACGTTCGAGCCGGAATGGGCCTGATTCGGGCCGGATGTGGGAATGCCCCATTGCCAGTCGCCGGAGTTCATTGTGAATGATGCTTCCAGTTCAAAATCGTACTGAAGGCTGTTCAACAGGTAAAATCGATGGTAGCCGACTGCTGGCAGATAGGTCTGGTTCCGATTCGCAGAAATGTCAGTTGCGATAATCCGGTAATCGTAGTAATCGCCAACCAGGGGATTGTCATTTTTAATCCGGGCCTGGTATTCGTTCGCAAGACCGGTGGGGTTCATGGCGAGGCTATCAGGCGCGTCGTCATTCTTCCTGTAAACAAGCCAGACGCTGGCAATGCCGATATTGTCATCCGCCTGCGCATTCACAGCAAACTCTTCGGTGTAAACGGAGAAATGATGGAGCGGCGTATGGGTAATCACCGGCGCCTGAGTGTCCAGCCCTGTGTTGAACGAATAGCATGCCATGGGAGCGCCGCGCGGCGCCGCGCCTGTCCGGTGCAATTCGTCGGACGCGCTGATGAAGTAGTAAATGATATCCGAAGTGGGGATACCAGGAATTTCAGCGCTGTACTCATCCGGATTTCCGGTCGCGGTCATGTGAACGGAATCGAATGGCGCCTGCCCTGTGCCGTTGAAGTACACCGTGAACTCCGTTTCATCCAGATCAACCGGACTGGTCAGAATGACCGGCGGCGTAATTCGGGCGACGACGGAGTAGGGGCCGTCGTGCTCGCAATCCGGCAGGGGAGAGTGGTAAATGAGCGGCTCCTCGCCAACTGCGTACGCTGCGTACAAACATGGGCCGATATTTTCGGAGATCTGTCCCGGCACCTCCTCCGGCGTCGGGTGAAAAGACGTGCCAACTTCGAGCGTCAATTGAAAGCATTTATTTTTGGATGAGGTATCGCCGTAGAACCAGTCCTCAGAGCTTCCATTGGTCAGATAGGACGAGCCCAGCGCCTCCCATGAAGTGCCTTTGCCGTAGCCGTTGTAATGAGCTATGGAGTCCGCCAGCGCCGAGAAAACAGAATGATCCGGCGTATAACTTGTCTGGTAGCCCCACGGATACAGCACTTCCTGGGCATAGCTATGAAATGAAAGCGCAACCAGGAAATGATGGGATTCCATCAGTTGTTTGATAGCCAGCAGTTCCGGTTCGGAAAACGGGGCCGGCCCACGATAGACATCATCGCTGGTATTGGAACTGACGTACCAATTATCGAACAAACCCCATTGATAGCTGTAGTTGCGATTCAGATCCACGCCATAGCTGCCGTCGCCGTTGTTACGCCGGTTTTTCCGCCACCATAAATCCTCTGTCAGAACATAGGTGTAGCCATCCGGGTTGACAATGGGCACCAGCCAGATCTGGCGATGATCGATCAGATGGGTGATGAACGGATCGCTGCCGTAATTTTCAACCAGCACATTCATCAGCGCAAGCACAATCTCCGGGGTGATGATTTCCCGGGCATGGTGGCAACCCACAATCAATACTTCAGGCTCAGCTTCTTCGGTCGCCACAGAGTCCGATATTTTGAGCGCCCAGATATACCGCTCAGCAATGCCCTGTTCCGTTTCCCAACTGCTGCCAATGTTGTTCAATTGGGCGATGTCCGGGTAATTGTCCGCCACGGTCTGCATGGCCTCGAGCGTCTGCTCGTAGGTATGAAAATCGTCCAGATAACCGGTGTCCCGCAACTCGGTTTCATAATTGGATAGATTCGGAATTTTGGTGACAGTGGGGAAATTCATGGATTGAATGAGCGCTAAATTGTCATCGTGAACGATGAAGTCAACGGTGTTATTTCCCCTGTTCAGCGATACCACGTCCAGGTTCAATGCCAGAAGCCGGTGGATCTCGTCATGAGATTTTCCGGCGAGATCGACCTGAATCAGCTTTTTATCGCGGGCGGAAGCGTTAAGAACGATGATGAGTAAGAACAGATGAAACCAAACTGTCGCGGCTTTAATTTTCACACGAAGCTCCTCTCTGATTGGGTTAGTGGGTAGTATGCAAAATAGCGAATGTCACAGTTCACCTTTGAACCATTGTTTCGCCCAGACCGACTCGATTTTTCCTGTTTCATCATTGACAATGAATTCGATCGCTGCGGCGTACATGAGGTCATATTGAAAAAACGTCATGAGATATTGGCCATTGGATTCGTCGTACCAGTTCAGCCAATTCGGTTTAATCGACAGGGACAGATTCGAATCGTTGCTGCGGATTTGCCGCTCCAGATTTTCCCGGATCGACAGGTATTCGCGTGTCACACGCTGCGCCATGTCCCGCGTATCGGCGGTAATGCGGAACGACGCTGCTTCGAGCACATGGTACGAAACGGTCTTTTTGATGCGGGGATACTGAATCGGGATGGCAATGATTTTCCCGTTGACATGCATGAGACTGCCCTCGGCGCAGTCGAGTTTTTTGGCCAATGGCGTATAGGTTAAACCTGTATTCGGGTGATAAGTTCTTACCACCGGGTAGGCGTCCATGAATAATTGGCGCTCGGAATAGACGCCGGTGGTCGCAAATTCAGTCTGCGGAGGCAGCGATTGAATTTGCGTTTCACCGTGGAAGGATCCCACGTGACCATCTTTGATGAACGATTCTCCGATGTGTATCGGATAGGTTCCAGTGGCGCAATGCACCGTGAAAATGACCAGTATTACGGGCAATTTCATCGCAGCGAATGTCTTTAATTTTATGGCATGTTTCTTCATTGCATTGTCCTGAAATTTTAGCATCGAACATGACCGCGCATGGGAAAGAGCTCAGCCATGCGATGCACGTGATTGTTCTCCGCGCAAAGAGCTGGTAAATTGAAACATCAACAAGCAGCGAATGCGCAACTCCGCCGTTGTCGGGAATGGTTCCGTGAAATGCTCACCGGCAGGAGTCCCCGGCGTCCGATTGCAGGATGACAGAATATAACCGATTCTTTTGAAAAATTCAATGGATTTTCCGATCAAAACCGGCCGTCTTTTTGCTCCGTCGATGACTGAATTTGATAAAAAAGTTCTTGCTTTTCCTGTATCATTTCATTATATTTTTGCAACAATATTTGATACTATCAACTATTGCTGTATTATCTTTTTCTCTCTATGGCATCGAATCGAATGGAACATGGAAGCGCTCTCCGCGCTGAATGCTTCAGGTTGCGGACAGCGGATTTCGCTCATTCATCCGATGGGTATTCACACACATTCATTTCAAAAAAGAATAGATCATGTCCGAATCGTTCTCCCAACCGGATTCAGTCAAGCTCGCCGAAGTCATCTCGCGGTTATTTGTAAACTGCAATGAGAAAGAAAATCGGCATGTGGCCAAGTACGGCGTCTCCATTGTGGAGTTCCGCTGTTTGCGCACGCTGTACGAGCATGAAAGTCTGACAGTGAATCACTTAGCCCAGAAAATGTCGCTGACCAGCAGCCGGGTGACCCGCATCGTCGATGGCCTGGTTCGTAAGAAGCTGGTAAACCGTGATATTGGAGAGACGGATCGCCGCGTGTACAACCTGTCCCTCACAGGCGCCGGAATGGATCTGTCCAAAAAGCTCATCAGGGATTATCAAAAAATTCACGAACAAATTATGCAGAATATCCCGGCCGAGTATCAAAAATCGATGATACAGGTGCTGGAGCAGCTCAACCACGCTGTGCAAAATTGGTTGTCCCTGGAATAATTTTTTTTGATAAATTGTTGATAATGTCAACTATTAAGTATATTAAAAAATGGCATAATAAATTAATGCCTCGAATAACTATTAAGTCTGATAAGGATGTAGCCGATAGCCGGAGGTCTGATCGCAACCCGTTTCACGGGCTGCAATGTTGAGAGTCGAAGAGAGCATTTGTAAACTTATATACTTTGAATAGCCGCGACTTTTAAGTCGGGAACAGAAAGTTACCTTTGATTTTTGGGCTTTAACCCCTTTTTAGCGTAGACTCATTCTTACCATGTGATATTCGAATTTATAAAATCAAATTCAGTTGTCAGAATCGATTATTTCGGATATTTCTTCTTCTTAATGCCATTGAGGCGTTGATGCAGAAGCGTTGCAAAAATTCATAGATCGGTGTGAACAAAAAAAGCGAATAGGAAACATCATGCCCAAAAAAGTGAATCGACGTGATTTCATTAAAATCTCCTCGCTTGGATTAAGCGGAGCAGCGTTCGGGGCGCGGCTGTTTGAGCCGTTCAACCTTTTCGGCAGCGCTGGTTCGCAAAATGGACCTATCATTGAACGTGTCCCAACCTATTGCGAGATTTGTTTCTGGAAATGTGCTGCCTGGGCTGTGAAGAAAGATAACCAGCCGTGGAAGATCGAAGGCCACGAGGACGATCCCATGTGTCGCGGCCGGCTTTGTCCTCGGGGAAGCGGCGGCATGGGCGCGTACATGGATGATGACCGATTGAAAGTGCCCCTGATTCGAACCGAGGCGCGCGGGAAGCAGACATTCCGGGAAGCGACCTGGGACGAGGCGTTCGATTATATTGCCGAGAAGTTGTACAAGATTGAAAAGGAACACGGCCGGGAATGCGTGGCGCTGTTCACTCACGGAGCGGGCGGTACGTTTTTCAAAAAGCTGATCAATGCCTGGGGCTCCACCAACGTAGCGGCGCCTTCTTATGCCCAATGCCGCGGTCCCCGCGAGGATGCCTATATGCTGACCTTTGGCGAACAGGTTGGTTCGCCGCCCAATACCGACATCAAAAATACCGATTGTCTCGTCTTGATCGGTTCCCACCTCGGCGAGAATATGCACAATAGTCAGGTGCAGGAATTTGCTGAAGCTATCGAACGCGGCGCAACCATCATCACCGTGGATCCCCGTTTTTCTGTCGCGGCCAGCAAATCCAAATACTGGTTGCCGATCAAGCCGGCGACGGACATGGCATTGTTGCTGGCCTGGATAAATGTGATCATCGAAGAGGAATTATACGATAAAGCCTATGTTGAAAAATATACCTATGGTTTTGATGTGTTGAAAGCGACGGTTAAAACCTACACGCCGGAATGGGCCTACCCGATTACAACCATTCGGCCCGACGTCATTCGCAAGACGGCGCGGGAAATGGGCCATGCTGCCCCACGCGTCATTGTGCATCCGGGACGGCATGTCACCTGGTACGGCGATGATACGCAGCGGGTGCGCGCCAGTGCTATCATCAATGCGCTGCTGGGAAGCTGGGGCCGAAAAGGCGGATTCTATTTCCCGGCAAAATTGGATGAAGTTGATTATCCGGCGCCCAAGCCGCCGGCGCCCAAGCGCGATTGGCGCAGCGTTTATCCGGATAAATACCCGTTGGCGTCGCTGGTGCTGTCATCCGGGTTGTGCGACGCCACAGTGCCCTCGGTGGAGAACGAGTGCAATATCAAGGGCTGGTTTGTGTACGGCGTGAACATTCCGCTGACCATCCCGGACGTGAACAAGACGATGCAGGCAATTCAGGCGCTGGACTTGCTGGTGGCCATTGACGTGATGCCGACGGAGATCACCGGCTGGGCCGACGTCGTGCTTCCGGAATGCACGTACCTCGAACGGTACGATGATCTGCGCATTCTGCAGGAACGGTTTCCCACAGTCGCACTGAGGGCGCCCGTATTCCAGCCGCGTTGGGATTCCAGGCCGGCCTGGTGGATGGTGAAGCAATTGGCAGACAAGCTCAATCTCAGCGAATATTTTCCGTGGCAGGATATTGAAGAATTCCTCGATTATCGCCTGAAGCAGATGGGGACTTCGTTGGAGGAAATGAAAAAAATCGGCCTCAAGCGATTTGACTGGGATTCGCCGCTGTACGGCCTGGATGGTGAAGATTACGAATTTTACACGCCATCCGGCAAAATCGAATTATACTCAACTCAACTCGAACAATACGGGTTCGATCCCATCCCGAAATACACCAAACACGAAGAACCGCCGGAAGGGTATTATCGGTTGATTTACGGCCGCGCGCCCATGCATACGTTCAGCCGAACCACCAACAATCCCATTCTCACCCAGGTGAAAAATGAGAATGAAGTGTGGATCAGCGAATCGGTGGCTAAAGAGTGGGGAATCAAACCCGGCGCCTATGTCCGGCTGGAGAACCAGGACGGTGTGGTGAGCAATCGCATCAAGGCGAAAGTCACTCAACGCATCAGGAATGACTGCGTCTACATGGTGCATGGATTTGGCCATACGCAAAAACAGATGGCGCGATCCTACCTGAAAGGCGCAGATGACAATATGCTGATTACAAAAGTATTGATGGATCCAATCATGGGCGGGACCGGCATGCGGGGAAATTTTGTGACGTTTAAGATGGAGGGAGTATAATGGCGCGTTATGCGATGGTGATCGATACCAAAAAATGCGTGGGATGTACGGATTGCATTGTGGCCTGCAAGACAGAAAATCAAACCCCTGATGGATTTCATCGCGATTGGATTGTCGAGGAGACTCACGGCAAGTTTCCCGAACTGAGCCTGGAGATACGTTCGGAACGATGCAATCACTGCGAGCATCCTCCGTGCGTGCATGCCTGTCCGACCGGGGCCAGTTACATCGAATCTGATTCCAACATCACGCTGGTGGAACACAGCAAATGCATTGGCTGCAAAGCATGCATCGCCGCCTGTCCCTACGATGCGCGTTACGTCCATCCGGAAGGCTGGGTGGATAAATGCACGTTCTGCGAGCATCGCTTGAAAGAAGGCAAGCTGCCTGCGTGCGTCTCGGTCTGTCCGACCCGTTGTTTGTATTTCGGCGACCTGAACCAACCCAACAGCGAAGTGAGTCGTCTGCTGAATTCCAGAAAATGGAAAGTCATTCAGCCCTCCACCGGCACGGGTCCCCAGGTTTATTATTTGATCTGATCCGGTTACTTGTTTTTAAAATTGTCACCGGGTCGAACTGAGAGTTAACTGGCATTATCAGGTTACGTTATAACAGACAGATGGGGGAGTCCGAAGATTCTCTCGGAGTGCTGCCGGGTTCGTCCGCAGTGACTTTTTCAACAGCATTAAATCGTATCAAATACACAATTCAATATTATTGTAAGGAATGCCAATGGAAGAAATAGAAATTACAAGTGGAAAATTGAACCATCTCATTGATCCATCGCTGCATATCTGGGGCTGGGAAATTCCTGTGTATTTGTTTTTAGGAGGACTGGTGGCCGGCATTGTGGCGCTTTCGGCGCTGCTTGTCCTTTTGAATAAATCAAAAGAGATGCCGCTGGCCGCCTCGCGGATGCCACTGTTGGCGCCGATCCTGCTCAGTGCGGGAATGTTGGCGCTGCTGCTCGATCTGGAAAATAAAATTCGCGTCTACCAGATGTACCTGACGTTTCGGCCGTCCGCGCCCATGTCCTGGGGCGCCTGGATTCTGATCGTATTCTATCCGTTCAATTTATTGTTCATTTTAACCCAACTGCGACAGGGCTTCCCTGAATTTTACAGCAATCAGATAGTGACCAGAATTCCCCGCGCAGATAGCATCCTGAACTGGCTGTCCAAATTCACTCGCCCTATTGCCTGGATCAATCTGTTCGTTGGTCTGTTCGTGGGTGTTTACACCGGCATTTTGCTGGGAGCGTTCGCCGCGAGGCCGTTCTGGAATTCTGCTATACTGGGCCCCCTGTTTTTAGTCTCCGGTTTATCCACGGCTGCGGCATTGGTTATTCTGCTTTCTCGGGAGAAAAAGGAGATAGCGCTATTCCAGAAAATTGATTTGGGTTTGATTCTCACGGAAATGCTGTTCCTTCTCCTGCTCATCATCGAGCAGGTCACCGGACCGGCCATTACGCAGGAAGCGGCCAAACTTATTCTGGGCGGTCCACTCACTGCTTTCTTCTGGATTTTCATCGTCATGCTGGGATTGGTTCTCCCTGCATTTCTGGAATTGCACGAGATCAGGGGAAAACACATGCCGGGCTTTCTCTCGCCGGTCTTCGTGCTGTTGGGTGGAATCCTCCTGCGATTTTTGATGGTCCAGGCCGGACAGATGTCCACCTGGATTCCTTATTAATTCATTGATAGAAATCGAATGACAGAAAATTGATACTGAGGGAAATGAAATGGAACAACAAAAATATTGGTCGCCTTACATTGCCGGCGTTCTGCTGGGACTGGTGCTGTTAGCTGCCTATGTCATAGCCGGGCGCGGACTGGGCGCATCCGGCGCATTCAAACGCGCGGTCGCTGCTGTGGAACATCAGGTGGCTCCGGCCCATACTGAAAAGAATCATTTCATGGGATCTTATTTCTCGGAGAGCGGCGGCCCCATGAAAGATTGGCTCGTGTACGAGGTGCTCGGCGTGCTGGTGGGAGGACTCATCTCCGGCGCGTTGGCCGGACGTTTGAAATGGAAAATCGAACGCGGCCCACACGTCACCGATAAAACTCGATTGGCCCTGGCGTTTGTCGGAGGGGGATTGATGGGGTTTGGCGCGTCGCTGGCGCGAGGCTGCACCAGCGGACAGGCGCTGAGCGGCGGCGCAACGCTCGCTGTTGGTAGCTGGGCGTTTATGATGATGGTGTTCGTCGGCGCGTACATGCTGGCTTATTTTTTGAGAAAACAATGGATCTAACTCACCAGAATTTGAAGCACTCAAATATAAATTAACGAGGAACCTATGTTTGCACCATTATCACAGATGGATTTCTTCAGCGAAATGACCGGCTTTGTGCTGGCATTTCTCATTGGCATCGGCTTCGGATTTATACTGGAACGGGCCGGCTTTGGAAACGCGCGCAAACTGGCGGCGCAATTTTATTTCACCGACATGACCGTGTTCAAAGTCATGTTCACCGCGATCGTAGTCGCCATGATCGGCATTTACTATTTCAATGCATTTGGCTGGCTGGACTTGAAACTCATCTTCATCAATCCAACCTATCTCTGGCCGCAAATCATCGGCGGGTTGATTCTGGGATTTGGATTCATCATCGGCGGTTATTGCCCCGGCACCGGATTGGTCGCCTGCGCCACGATGAAAATCGATGGCATCATGTTTTTGCTCGGCGTGTTCGCCGGGATATTCGCATTCTCCGAACTGTTCTTTCTGCTGGAACCGCTCTTCATCGCAGGATTTTTGGGCGATACGTTCACACTGGATAAATTGCTGGGCATTCGGCCCGGAATAATCGCCTTTGGCATCGTGCTCATGGCGCTCGCCGGATTTTATGGCGCTGAAAAACTGGAAGGTAAATTTAATAAATCGAGGTGATTCTATGACATTGAAAGGCAAACAAATCGGCATTTTAATCGCTCTGGTGCTGGGACTCATCCTGGCCTTTTTGCCGGTACAAAATCGACAGATCAAACTCAATGCGCAGGAACTGGCCAAAACCATCGCGAGCAGTGAAGACCGCATCAGTCCGGAAGCTGTGTCCCAAATGATTGTGGAAGGCAATACGGATTTCGTTCTGATTGATGTGCGTTCTTCCGAAGCGTTTCAGCAGGGACACATCAAATCGGCCATCAATATGCCGCTGCCGGAATTGCTGACGCCGGAATCGATCGAAAATCTTTCCCCGAACAAGTTGATCATTTTGTATTCCAACGGCATCTCCAATGCATCTCAGGCGTGGGTTGTGCTGCATGCCGCCGGAATCAGGGACGTGGTTGTGCTTGAAGGCGGTTTGAATTATTGGAACAAAGAAATTTTGAACCCGGAAAAACCCGGCGCGCTGGCATCCAATGATGAAATATTGCTCTATCAAACCAAAGCGGCCATTGCTTCGGATTTGGGCGGTGGCCAATTGGAGGTTCAGTCCGATGCTGCGTCGAGCGCAAAACCCAAAGCAATTACGACGATGAAGACCAAAAAGAAAAAGACCGGCGGAGGTTGTTAGCCGAAATGGTCGTGGTGACAAATCGCCAGGCATGGAGTCTGTTTTCGCCCCGACTAAAATCGGGAGTTCGTGGGCAGCCAGTACGTGGCAATTCCTGATCAGAGGTCTATTTAGTGTCTGCCCGAAAACACCTGAATTAGCTATGGGGTTGATATTTTCAAACTTCATTCCGTCAGACCTCATCCCCTGAACCCCTTCTTACCCTACGGGCAAGAAGGGGAACATCTGTTCTCCCTTTCCTTTTAGGAGAGGGCTGGGGTGAGGTCAATATTTGCAATTTTAGGACAAACACTATTCAAATTCAGTTTCAAAGAAATGGAAGGGGGAGTCATGCTTGTCCCAATCGGGATGAGTACCAGACCTGCCTACGGTAATCACAACAGAATACGAAGTGCACATTCCGAAAGGAGGTGAGCGGTTCGCAGTTTGGCTTTGTTGAAATTTATTAATCAGGTCCATTAACTTCAGGAGGATTGAATGAAAAAAAGTTTGTCGTTAGTCATGATAGTTCTTCTTTGCTTCTCGTTTACTTCTGTGTTTGCAAATGGTTTGAGTTTGAACAGCATCGGGACCCGGTCGCTCGGAATGGGCGGCGCGTTCATCGGTCTCGCAAATGATTACAGCGCAATTTACTGGAATCCGGCAGGACTGGCTCGAGTCAAAGGCCCGCAATTTTCCATTTTCGCGACCGATATTATTCCTCAGGGCACCTATCAGGTGACATTCCCGGCAGCCCTGGGTGGCGCTTCAGTGGATGCCGAGACCCGGATGAATCATTACATCAGCCTCAACGCCATGGGGTATCTGCCATTATTCTGCGGTAAAAAGCTATTTGCCGGAATCGGCGCGTTCGTCCCGGCAGGACTCGGCGCTGAATGGGATGGCGCAGACCTTGCGGCTTTCAGCGGACCATCGGGCACGGCATTCGAATGGATGAGCATGATTGGTGTATTCAATTTCTCACCAGGAATTGCCTATCTCGTCAATGATAAAATTTCTGTGGGCGCTGCGCTGAATCTGTTTTACGGCCAGATGGATATGAAACAGCCGATGGACACCTACAACATGATGACGCAGCAGCCGGGCGAAGATGGCATGATGGATGCCCAGTACGAAGAATCCGGCACCGGCCTGGGGTATGGTCTCTCCCTGGGTTTATTGGTGAAACCGATTGAAAAACTGAGTGTCGGCCTGTCTTTCAAAACGAAGACCACCGTGACGTTTGAAGGGACTGCCAGCAATTCAGCGTTCAAAGCGTACAATGCAGAGGAAACGGATTATGAGCGCGATCTGGCCTGGCCCATGTGGATTGGCGGCGGAATCGCTTTCTGCGCGACTGAAAAACTGACCCTCACTGCCGACGTCCAGTACAGCAAATGGTCTGAAACCGAAGAGACGATTGTGACAACGTACAAAGACGCGGTGTGGGATGCGCAGGTCAACCAGACCGGTCAGAATGAAATGCATCTGAATTGGGAAGACGCCACACAGATTCGCTTTGGCGCTCAATACAAGGTGACGGATGTTTTGGCAGTTCGAGCCGGGTATTACAATGATCCGGCGCCCGCCCCGGATGAAACGCTGAACATCATTTTCCCGAGTGTCAGCTACAATGCCATCACGGCCGGCGGAAGCTATTGCCTCGGCAAAATCAGCCTGGATCTGGGTTTTGAGTACCTCATGGGCGAAGACAGAGAAATCCCATTTGAGAGCGCGTATGAAATGCCAGGAACCCATGGCATGAATATCATCGCTGCAAGTTTTGGGATGACATACAATTTTTAATCACGTGATAAAATCAAAATCATTGTGCTTCCATTGTTAGAAAAATGAAAACCCGGAATTGAGCCCTGATTCCGGGTTTTCTCATTGCAGCGACACCAACGCCCACAACACAGCAGGGTGGCGTTGATTCAACGCACTAAAAAAGGACATTGCAAAAATATGGACACCGATTGGAACAAAAGCCTTGAACTATTAACGGAACGGGTGGGGAAGCTGGAGGCCGGCCGCGAGAATAAACTGTCGCTCATCGTCTTTTCCGGGGAACTGGATAAGCTGCTGGCAGCGTTTGTCATTGCCACTGGCGCAGCGGCCAGCGGGATGAAGGTCACCATGTTTTTTACATTTTGGGCCACATCGGCGCTGCGCGACAGGGATAAAAAACCGGGCCGGAAGGATTTCTTCTCCAGAATTTTTGGCGCATTGCTTCCGAAGGGAACCAGCAGACTGAAATTATCGCGGCTCAACATGGCTGGTCTGGGGACGAGCATGATGAAGCATCTCATGAGAAAAAAGAAGGTTGCCTCCATTGAAGAGATGCTTCAAATGGCCGGCAACCTCGGCATTCAAATTTACATCTGCGAAATGTCAATGCGGCTCATGGGATTGCAGCGCGATGAAATGATGGCATATCCACTCATGAAGTTCTGCGGGGTAACGACTTATCTGGCCGAAGCGCAGCATAGCAACATTCAATTGTTCATTTGAGTCGCGCTAATATTGCATCACCCAACTTTGATGTCCCCGAAAACAAGGCTGGCAGATATTTTCAATCGTTTCTTGGCAGCGTCAAAAGTGTCAGTTCTGTAGAGTGTTTCCTGACGCCAGCCGCTTTTCTTCTCATTGAAAATTGTCATATCGCCGGCGGTATTGGAGGCATCGACCATGAATGCGATGTTTCGTGGCGGCAGAATTTTGATCTCCCCAAAAGTTGTCTCCAGCCGCAGGATTGACTCGCCGCTCTCAATATCGATATCCTGTAAATCCACGTTGATGGTGCCGAATGTGGTGCGAATCGTTCCGTCCTGAAACTTTTTGGACGTCACTTTCACTTTGATATCGCCCATGCTGTTGGAAAAATTCACCTGCTGGGAATCTGAGGTGATTGAATGGTCTCCGAATCCCGAGGGATCTCTGCGGGTGTCGTCGATGCCATTTCGACTTTTAATGATGTAATACACCCCCACCGCAATGATGATCAACGGCCAAAGATCGCCTATTTCCAGCCAATCCCATTGATCGAATAAAAATAATAAACCGATGACGATGAGAATAACGCCCCAAAAAAGACCTCTCGATGTTCCATCTGTATTCGACATTCATTCCTCCCTTAAAATAATTGTGCGTTCTACAATTTCGAAATTTCCAATTTAATTTTCCGCTGCAACTGGGCGGATCGTCTCGACGGGCTTTAACTCGTGCAGAAGTCGCTTCTGGTGCCGCGACTCAGTGATGGCTCTTTTACCGATGAAGAAAATTGATGAACGTATTACGCGCAGAGGATTTACAAGTTTCAATTCAATTATTAAAATTTTCAGCGATAAAATTAATTCGTCAATCAGCTCAAAGCGTGTCTGCGTGACTCGATTGAATGGTGCACAAGAATGTCATGTCAATTTAAAAATATCAACAGATATGACGATATTGATATTAATAAAACATCCATGCAATTTAATCGGGAATCATAATTATGAAAAAAATCAAAATTGTGGCAGCATGTTGTTTCATCGGTTTGTTGCTGATGAGCGTCACGAAGAAGTACCAGACCGAAGTTGCCGTCGCCTCGTCCAATCTCACTTCCGAAAGTGTGAAAAAATTGTATTCCATCATCAATATCATCCAACAGTCCTACATCGATGAGGTCGATGTCGAGGAAATTTTTCAGGACGCTGTGAATGGGATATTGGAAAATCTCGATCCCCATTCTGCATTTTTGGCGCGGGAAGACTATACAAAGTGGGAGGCAGAAATAGATGGATTTTCCGGAATTGGCGTTCGATACGCCATTGTCCAGGATACAATTCTGGTCACATCGGTGATGGATGAGAGTCCCGCGTGGGAGAGCGGCATGAACAGCGGAGATAAAATGATCACAATCAACGGCAGATCCGCCATTGGGCTCAACTATTCCCAGGTGTCCCAATTAATCGCTGATGCTACCGGGCTGAAAATCAGTCTGGACTTGAAACAGAATTGCAGTTCAGAAATTGTGCACAAGGAATTGGATCGGCAAAAAATCAGCATGAAAAGCATTCCGTATGCGGTGCTGATTCACCCCGGAGTTGCCTACATCAAGATCAATCTGTTTTCCCAGTCAACCGATCACGAATTGCAGGCAGCACTCGATTCTCTGTGCCTCCATGGTATGAGTAAATTGGTGCTGGATTTACGCGGCAATGGCGGTGGTTATTTCAGCTCGGCAATCTCTGTTGCTGACAAATTTTTGGCAGTTGGAAAAATCATTGTCACCACACAGGGACGGGAAGAATCGTCCTATCAGGAATACTGCACGACGCCTGTCAAGAAATATCTGAATATCCCCATGATCGTGCTGGTGGATCATGGCACCGCGTCCTCTTCGGAAATTGTCGCCGGAGCATTGCAGGACTGGGATCGCGCATTGATTGTTGGAGAGACAACGTTCGGCAAGGGACTTGTTCAAAGCCAGTTTGCTCTACGGGATGGTTCGGCATTGCTCATTACGACGGCCAGATATTTTACGCCATGCGGGCGGTCGATTCAACGCAGTTATAAAGATTTTAGCAAGGAGGATTATTTTACCAATGCGTACACTGTTTCTGCCAGCAACATAGAGATGCAGCTCAGCACGCAGCCCGGCTTCCGAACTGCCGCAGGAAGAACTGTCCTGGGTGGTGGAGGCATCACTCCGGATATTGCTATTTCCAGCGCCGAGATTCTGCCCGATTCTTTGCGTCGCTTGCTGTACGATGAAAATAATTATTTGCTGACCTATGCACAATCTCTCATGGCGGGTCTGCCTGACAACATGAATGATGTCAATACGTTCGTCAATGAATTTACTGTAAACCCGGCAATGTTCAGACAATTTCAAAATCTTGTCAAGAATGATAATGTCTCCTACTCTTATTTCCCATTTGATGAATTTGAGAAAGCCTTAAAATTCCTGATCAAGCGAGAATTCGCCTACATGCGTTGGGGCAAAGAGGCAAGGTTTCGCGTGCACTTGAAAGAGGATATTCAATTGAACCATAGCCTGACCCATTTTGCTGAGGCGGAAAATCTCCTGGTGCGGAGCCAACTGAGCGAGAAACGAAAGACAGTGAAAAACTGAATGTTCATCGTTCCGTACCTACTTCATTTAGCAACCAAACGACAACAGGAAAAGATCGGCCGATGCCCCCGGAATTTTTCTTTTGAATATCGATGCATATTTTGCGAAAGAAAATAACAGATCCGAGTGTTAAATAGAATGACAAATCTGAAATAGAAATTTTAACCCTGACTGAAATATTCGAGGAAACACTGGCATGGACGCTGGAGTAGCGTGATGCGTAATTTTATATATACCTGCATTCGCGGTAAAAGATGACGAACTTTAACAGAAAACAAAAAATACTTGTTGACTTTTTGAATATAAATTTGTATCTTATTTCCCGTAGAAGGTAAAAAATAGAACGAGATTAGTGTTTCGTGAGTTAGTTTTTTAAAACGAAACGGAGGAAGAGAAAATATAAATCAGTGATAATTGGCTCATTGGCTTGTAAGCATAAAAGATACTGAAGCAAATGTATGGAATAAAGAAGAAAATATTTCTGATCACATTGATTTTTTATGCAATATGTGTTATTCTTTTCTCCTATTGGGGGCTTTCCCCGATTGAACAGTTCCCAAAAAGTGATACGATGAAACGAAATTTTTACTTTGATGAAGACTTCATGAGGTTGTCAAAGCCAAGCGTTACGGATTTCCAATTTAATTCAGGATTGGATCCAACGCCTTTTCCGCCTAAGTTGCCTGTGAAATAGTATTTGGTTCGGTTAATTGCTTAAGAATATCGTGTAAATGGGAAAAGAACTGGGTTTATTCGGAAATAGATTCCTATTACTCTTTAATATATGGATGTTCTTCTTAGTGCTATCCATAGTAGCACTTCAATTACCCCATTGGAACATTTTAGAACCCATATTAACATTTGCTAATTATCAATTATTTTTTCTATTCTTCCTCCTATCTCTGACATTATTCCTCCGAAGCGAGTTCAATCGATTTACTTTTCTGAACTTGGCAATTTTCGCATTTCTCTATTTTTCAGGATTCGCTGTCATCTTCTCCGGCAACAATTACACGTTTGGCAGCGATCACTTGCAATGGTATCTGTGGACGTATCGCAAAATTGCGATCAGCCTTATCTCAAGCATAACGATTCTCTACATTATAGTGGATTATGTTTATTATCAACTGAAGGTCATCTTTAAGTATGCGATTGTCCTGCTGATAACAGTGCCAATCTGGTTCATGTATTTTTCCAGATTCATACTTAATAAAAAATATCTATTTGAAAACAAAGAGAATTATCGACAGATATTTACTGGAATCAGTGGTCTCAATGCGATCATTATATTCTTCATTTTGCTGTACGCGTACCATTGTTTCAATAAAGAAAATCCGATTTCGAGGTATATCAATTATCTCGTGACGTTTCTATTATTTTTTCTGGCCATTGATATTGTGGATAACATGTTTAACTATTTTAGCATAACATTGCCAGTATCGCATCAACTGCTTTTAATGGCCAATTTGATTTTTATCAATGTTATTCTCAGCGCCAATGTTTATTATGTTGGTCATCCATTTGCTAATTTTTATGAGAGTATTATTTTTTCCAGAAGAACCTCAACAATGAAGCTGTTAAGGAGGCGATCGATAACCGAGAAATATGTCAATGTCTTTCAGAACTATTTTAAGAATAAAATCAACAGAGTCATGTTTTTATTATTGATGATCGTGTCGCTCTCATTTTTCGTCTACATCTATCCGTATGGCTATGAAAAGATCACATTCTTGATCATTGTTTTCCTCATTATCAGCATTGGATTATATTTAAATGCTCTTTTTCGTAGACGTGAAAAAAAGAAAATTTTATAACATAGATTTTTCTAATTAAAACAAATAACAAATGAAGGAAGGTGCAAAGTATGAGTCCAAAAATTGCAAAAAATCAGGTCGACGTTGTTCAGGATGAACCTATTATTGGAAGCAGTCCTGAGGCGAAACGATTAAGACGAGCTGTCAAGAAGCTGTCCAAGATTGATAGCAACGTGTTCATCATTGGCGAGACCGGCACGGGAAAGGAATTTGTCGCCAGACATATTTACCTGCTCAGCCCTCGCCGAAACAGGACATTCGTCGAAATCAATTGTTCTGCTCTTGGCAAAACAATTGACGCTAAAGACCTCTACGGTGAAGATACTGAGGGCGACCAGGCGGTAATGAGGACGATTGGCTTGTTCGAGAAAGCCAATAAGGGTGTCCTTTTTCTCGATAATGTCAGTGAAATGCCGACTGAATTTCAGGATGAATTTTTAAGAGTCATCCGGGAAAAGAAATTCAAGCGCGTCGGTGGAAGTGAAAATATTGAAGTGGAGATGCGAGTCATTTCTTCGTCGGATAGAGAACTGACTAGCGAAATCGAAAACGGAGCTTTCAAAAGAGAATTGTATTACTTGCTCAATACATTGACATTGTCCATCACCCCGCTTCGCGACCGCAAGCAGGATATTCCTGAATTGTTCTCCTATTTCCTGAAAAAATACTGTGATGAAGAAGGCTGCGAGGAGCCAGCTGTCGAATCAGATATTTTTGAATCAGTCCTGGAATATGATTGGAAAGGCAATGTGAGAGAACTTGAGAACACCGTTCAGAATCTGTTGATGATGTCGCCTGAAGGTGAATTGTCAGCCGATTTTCTGCCGTTCAAGATTAAGAAACATCCGCTGGATTTCCTGGAACCGCGTAATTTAAAGGGCGTCATTTCCGAAATTGAAATCTATCTGATTAAAAAAGCGCTTGGCAAATTCGGCGGAAACCAGGTGAAGGCAGCCAAACTGCTGGGAATCCCGGAAGCGACATTGAGATTTAAAATGAAAAAGTACTCCATTCCAAAAGAATAATCGTACAGTTAAACTTAAATAAAAAAAGCGCTTGTGAATTTCGAAGCGCTTTTTTTATTAGTATGTTCTTACTCCATGTTCAGGTTATTGTCATAACGAATTGGAAACCTGTACAGCAGCGATCATTGCGCGGGCCACCAGGTCGGCGGCTACAGCGCCGATTCGAATGAGATCGACTGTCGCATGATCCCCGGTGGAAATAGCAAACACGACATCACCGTCGTAGGGTGTGTGCGCCGGCAGCGTGGCACGCGTGATACCGGCCACGGCCAACTGAGCCAATTCCGTCATCTCCGATTTTGTGAATCGAACATTGGTAGCCACGACAGCCAGTGTGGTGTTGGTGAGGTGCGAAAAAGAAATCGACTGCGGTTGTTTGAAATATTGAATTGGATCGAGGAAATGGCCGCGGGGGGAGCGTGCGCCGGCAACGGCGTTTCCCGTGGCCGGGTCAATGATATTTCCCAGGGCATTGACAACGACGAGCGCCCCAACAACGATGCCATCTTCCAAATTTTCAGCGCAGGTCCCGATGCCGCCGGACATGCTGTGATCCATTCCAGCGAATTTCCCCACGGTCGCTCCGATGCCGGCGCCGGTCAATCCCATCGCCGCATTCTGCCTGTGCGCATTTTTAGCAGCGGCATAGCCCATCGTCCGATCCGGTCGGACCCGTGATGAACCAACAGCCAGGTCGAAAATCACGGCTGCGGGAACAATGGGAACGCGCGCCACGCCGGTGTCGTAGCCCATACCCAGTTCTTCAAGATAGGCGACGACTCCGGCTGCGGCATCAAGTCCGAATGCGCTGCCGCCAGTCAACAGGATCGCATGTATTTCCTGGACCGTGCGATGGGGGGCTAACAGCTCTGTTTCACGGGTGCCGGGAGCTGCTCCGCGGACATCAACGCCGGCAATCACCGGTTTTTCTGGTAGAATGACCGTGCATCCTGTTTTGGCCAGTTCATCCTGCGCATGGCCCACGCGTATTCCGGGTACGCTGCATATCGAAAGGGTCATTGTTCGTCCGTCTCTTTTTTCTCCCAGAAACGTAGTTTGTTGGCAAACGAAAGCTTCTCCCGCGGCACTTCTAAAATATAGCCGCCTTCGCTGAAGAAGAAGAGATCCCCGATCATCAATCCAATGGATCGTCGCAGCGGCTTCCAGTTCTGACGATAGGCTTCACTGTCGATTTGGGTGCCCTCCCGCGATTTCGTCACCAATCGCACGCGATGTGGAAATTCCCGATTGATCATAAAAGGCGAGTGCGTGGTGTAAATGAGCTGATTTTTCAGGGATAAGTCCTCCAGCACTTTCACCAGATCCTTTTGACCGGCCGGATGCAGATGAATGCCGGGTTCATCGATCAGGAAGACATACTCGTTGGATTTGGCTTCATACGTCTGCGCCAGGAAATTGATGTAGAAAGAGAGGTACCAGCGGAATCCGAGGCTGCGCGATTCGGGCGTGTCAAAGACAGTTGTCCGGTCGGAAATATCGATGTATAAAACCTTGCCGTTGACGTTCAATTTAATTTCGATGGTGGGCTCCTGGGACCAGACTCGCCTGATCTGTTCCGTGATTATTCGGCTGGCTTCCTCGGAAGCGCGACGCCCACGGGTGGAATCTTCAAAGATGACTTCAAGGTTTTGCAGGCCGCCAACCTTGAGCAGATTGCGTTCTGTCGTATAACCCGGGCGGCCATCCACCAGGCTGTAATAATCGACGCGATTTTTGATCAACGGTATTTCATCGAAATAAACGATTTTAGGGAGCACCTTCAAAAGCCGTTTCATGTCGGAAATCTGTATCTCTTTGTCATCGATAAAAACTTTGTAGTCGCTGATTTCCGGCCCTTCCCGTTTGACATAAAAAGTTTCAACCTGTTTAAATTCCTCTGATAGTTGCACGAGATGCGCTCGATTCTCCTTGGAAATATTGAAAAATTCCACAGCAATTTCCGGGTACTTCTTCTGGTAATAATAATCAGAGTACTGGCACGTCTGTGAGAGATCGAAAATAGCCTCCGGATTGAACGATAGCAGAGCTTTCAGGAGGTTCGATTTGCCACTTTCATTGGGACCAATCAGGACAGAAATTTTAGGATCGACAGGCAGCGTGAGTTCGAAAATAGATTTGAAGGCGCGGATAAAGACATTCGAAATGGTCATGAATCCTCTCAATCTAAAGTGAGAAATTCGGTTATGAGATTTATAAAACGAAATCCATACTTCTAAAGTGACTGGGCAAATGATGCTGATCGAAATTGGTTCAATCGCTTGAAGTTCAACAGTACAGCAAAAGGCGCTCCATTCCTTGTCATTGGCAGCGCTAAATCATCTTCATTTTTGGTGAAAGATCATTGAAGAGATCTGGCGTAATTCACCAGCATCAAGCGAGAGCGGTTCTTGATAGAGAAAATATAGTTACATTGTTTTAGAGCTATTACTGAAAACATGAAACATGATCCAGCCTGAACGATGGATTGAACTGGCATGGTGAAGCGTCAATTCGGTTTAATATAATAGGTTCCAAATCTCAATGCAAGAAAAAAGTTAGGTTTTTTTAACTTTCTTCTAAAGGCATAAAAATTCTGTTTATAACAAAATCGCTATAAAAAATAGCCGGTTGAGAAGGCTTTAATCGGTTTTTAATTCTTGACTCTTAAAAATAATTGTTGTATATTGGGCGCGTTGCAATTGCTTATTATATAGCTTTTTATGAACACTGTTGATGGTGGTTATTGTGGAGGTGGAAATGTTCGACCATTCCCATGCGGATTCTGATCATAAAAGGACAAGTGAAAATTTCACGACAGATGACATGCCTGTTTTAAAAATCGGTTTTGAAGAGGAACGCGATTTGATTGAATTCAAGTCATCCGGCCGATTTACTGTGCTGAATAATCAGGGCATGCCCATCCTGAAAGACGTCACCTCGCCGATGAAATGGCGAGTGAAAGTTGAGCAGAAACAGCCAGCGCGATATTCGTTCGGCGTACTGGTCGGTAAATTTGACGATAAAAGCCAGGCTCAGGAACTTGAATACCAGCTCATCGAAAAAGGGATTGGCACCCGCATCAAAACGCGGGGTGGAAAGCTCTATTGCAACGAAGCCGTCGTCAATGATAACACGCAATACTGGGTGACGGTGGACAACTATGCCACGGAGCAGAAAGCAGTCCGATTCGCGCGGGAAATGTTGTCCGGATTCGATTATCAGATCATCACTGAGAAGGTCAATCAGCCACATGCGGTATTGGAACTGTTCGACTCTGAGTTCGAGAAATTGGGCGAAGCCGAGAATGTGATTCGCATCGTTCCTGAAGCCGATGATGTCACCACCTACATTTACGATGTCATCCCGGAAAATGAAGTGCAGACATTACCGGTCAGGCAACGTATGTTTCGGCGCACGCTGGAATTTCGCGCTTCAGCCGACGGCAAGCTCACGATCATCTGTGAAATACCGCTGGAAAAGTACGTGGAATCCATTGTCGCTTTTGAAATGAAGAGCGATTACCCCGAAGAATTGATCAAGGCTCAGGCCATCGCGGTTCGAAGCAAGACGCTGGCATCGCTGGGCATTAAGCATTACGACGACCCGTTTCATCTTTGCGCCGGCCCCCATTGCCAGACCTTCAATGGATTGACCCGAACATCGGAGGCCATTGAAAAGGCGGTGAAGGCCACTGCCGGCATTGTGCTCAAAGATAACAAAAAGGTTGTGGATGCGCATTATACGCTGATTTGCGGCGGACATACAGAGTCATCGCATTGCCTGTACAGCATTGAAAATGAAGAGCAGTATCCGCCAGTCTTTGATGGCAGGGAGCCTCGCCAGTTGGAACAAATCGGTGATTTGTCAGTTAATGAAAACCTGAGACAGTGGGCATCGAGCGAGCCGGACGTTTTCTGCAATGTGACGAATTACGGCAACCATATTGCTCTCAATTATCTGAAAAAATATTTCCATTGGCAGGTGACCTATGAGCGGAGAGAGCTCGAAGAAATTGTCTCTGCCAAAATTGGTGAGAATATTGGTGATATTTTTGATATTATTCCAATCCGGCGGGGAGTATCCGGCCGTATTCTTGAATTGGAGATTCTGGGAAGCAATAGGAATCTCATACTGAAAACAGAGTGGGAGATACGCCATACGCTGGCTGCGGATTTGCTTTTCAGCTCCTGTTTCGTCATCAACCGCCAATTCGATGAGGATGGTTTCCCACTGGCGTTCAGCTTTCTCGGCGTTGGGCATGGACATGGCGTCGGCCTGTGTCAGGCAGGGGGGATTGTCATGGCATTGAAGAAAGCAAGTTACAACGATATATTAAATCATTATTTTAGAAATACAAAACCGTATAAGATTTATTAGAGGACCATGTCATGCTACAGGATATAAAAGATGAATTGAAAGCGCTCAATCCGAGAATCGAAGAACTACGAGGTTATCTTTGAGATAGATAAGAAGACACTGGAAATTAGCGAGTATGAAAAGGTGACGCTCAACCCGAATTTCTGGAACGATCGGGAACGAGCAGAAGAGGTGATGCGCAACATCAATGTTCGAAAGACCAGCATTGAAAAATGGCAAAAGCTGTCCGGTAAAATGTCGTATCTTGAAGAGATGGTGGAGTTATCGGAAGCAGAAGCGGATAGTCAATTCGAAGACGAAGTTCGGATCGAATTGAATGCGCTCACCAAAGAAATTGAAGCGGTCGAGTTTCAAAACAGGCTGAGCGATCCGGACGACCATTTAAATGCCATCCTGACGATTCATCCTGGCGCCGGCGGAACCGAGAGCCAGGATTGGGCGCAAATGCTCATGCGAATGTATCTGCGCTGGATAGAGCGGGAAGGCTATCACGCTGAAATCCTTGATTCGCAGGCCGGGGAAGAGGCCGGAATAAAGAATGTTACCATTGAAGTGACCGGTGAATATGCCTACGGCTATCTCAAGTCAGAAATTGGCGTCCATCGGTTAGTTCGCATTTCGCCCTTTGATGCGAATAGCAGACGCCACACATCGTTTGCCTCGGTGTTCGTTTATCCCGAAGTCCAGAATAATAGTGAAATAGTCGTGAATTCATCGGATCTGAGAGTGGACACCTATCGCGCCAGCGGCGCCGGCGGGCAGCACGTGAACAAGACCAGTTCCGCTGTGAGAATTACGCATCTGCCGACCGGGATCGTGGTTCAGTGCCAATCGGAACGATCCCAGCACATGAATCGCGAAAACGCCATGAAAATATTGCTCTCCCGGCTGTACCAAAAGCAGCGCGAAGAGGAAGAGAAGAAATTGGCGGAACTGGAGAAGACGAAGAAGGAAATCGCCTGGGGCAGCCAGATTCGGTCTTATGTATTTCATCCCTACAATTTGGTGAAAGATCATCGCACCAAAGAAGAAACCAGCAACATCCAGGATGTGATGGATGGGAATCTCGATGCCTTCATCCAGGCTTATTTGAAAATGAACTGACCGGGGCCGCATGAAATTCAAGCGCAGCGAGCATTCGGCCAGCTTCATGACGCTATTGCTCCAGGGCGCCAGAGAAAATCCAATGAGCCCATGCAATGCCAGCCAACCATTGCGCCGGATGTCGTGGGAGACAGTCTGGTCACGTACAAGGAGTTGTTGAAGAGAGTTGACGAGTAATTTTTCGGAGGGAATTTGCGCCCGACTTTTGCGGAGATCGATTTATCTGCTATTGCGCACAATATAGATGCTGTTGTAAAAAGAGTTTTTCCGGCTCAGGTGATGGCGGTGGTGAAAGCCAACGCCTACGGCCACGGAGTGATTCCGGTGACGCGCACGGCTCTGGCCCACGGCGCCACCTATCTGGGAGTCGCGCTGCTGGAAGAAGGGATGGAGCTTCGGAGTAAGGGGATCGAAGCGCCGATCCTTGTGTTTGGCGGTGCAGTCACATCTCAGTTGCGCGACTATTTCGCCTTCAATCTGGAACCTACAATTTACACAAAAGAAATAGCCCTCGGATTATCTCAATTATCCGAACAATTTCAGGCGCCGATTTCAGTCCACATCAAAGTGGATACAGGAATGGGGCGTGTTGGAATTGCCCTGGACGAGACAATTGAATTCATCGGGTATGTCAATGGATTGAAGGGAGTGGTCATCAAAGGGCTTTACACCCATTTTGCGACATCGGATGAACGCGACAAGAGTTACGCCAATCTGCAGTTCGATCGCTTCAAGCGCGTCATTGCTGAAACCGAGGAGATGAATATCCGCATCCCGCTGAAACATGCGGCCAATAGCGGCGCCATTCTCGATTTGCCGGAGACTTATCTGGACATGGTGCGGCCCGGGGTGATGATGTACGGCTATTATCCCTCCAATGAAACAACGGAGAGCATCGACCTGAAGCCGGCGATGACGTTCAAATCCGCGGTCATTCATGTGAAAATCATTCCGGCCGGCGCCAGTGTCAGTTACGGCCGAAAATTCATTGCCCGCCAGGAGACGCGCATCGCGACCATCCCAGTCGGTTACGCCGATGGCTATAATCGGCTGCTGACCAACAAAGGGCGCGTCACCATTCGCGGCAAGCAATTTCCTGTCGTCGGCCGCGTGTGTATGGATTTGATTTTAGTCGATGTCGGCCTGAACGACGTGGTGGAGATTGGCGACGAGGTCATCCTGTTCGGGCGAACTGAAGACCATGCGTTTACAGTCAATGAAATTTGTAATATCACTGGAACCATTCCGTACGAAGTGACGTGCTGGGTTTCCAGTCGGGTACCGAGAGTTTACATCAATTAGAACGGAGAATGTACGTGGAAGAATTGACCGATATTCAGAAAATACGATATGATAAAATACCCGTGCTCAAAGAGTTAGGGATCGAGCCATACGCCTATAATTTCAATCGAACCCATTTTGCACAGCCAATCGTCGATGACTTTTCGAATTATGAAAATAAACCGGTGCGCGTTGCCGGACGAATCATGGCTTTGCGCCGGCACGGCAAGGCTGCGTTCTGTCACATCATGGATGGCAGCGGCCGCATTCAATTGTACATTCGCCAGGATCAGGTCGGGGACAGGATGTACGAGGTGTTCAAGCTGGTGGATATCGGCGATATTGTCGGCGTGGCAGGCGAAGTGTTCAAAACTCACACACAGGAAATCACAGTGCTGGCGAAAGAGTTGCATTTGCTGGCCAAGTCGCTGCGGACTCTCCCCATTGTCAAAGAGAAAATTGAAGAGGGTGAAAAGACGATCTACGACGAATTTGCCGATAAAGAGATGCGCTATCGACAGCGGTACGTGGATTTAATTGTCAACAAGGATGTGAAAGATGTGTTCATCAAACGCTCGGTGATCATCCGAACCATGCGCCGGTTTCTGGAAGATAAAGGCTACATTGAAGTGGAAACGCCCATCCTGCAACCGCTTTACGGCGGTGCGTCGGCGCGGCCGTTCATCACGCATCACAACGCGCTGGATATAGATTTGTATTTGAGAATCGCTGACGAGTTATATTTGAAACGATTGATCGTCGGTGGGTTCGATGGGGTGTTTGAATTTGGCAAAGATTTTCGCAATGAGGGGATCGACCGTTTTCACAATCCGGAATTCACTATGCTGGAACTCTACGTGGCGTACCAGGATTATTATTTCATCATGGATCTGGTGGAGCAGATGATCAGCGCGACTGTAGCCGCAGTAGCAGGCTCCCAAAAAATCGTTTATCAGGAACATGAAATTGATTTCACTCCACCGTGGCCGCGCAAGAAAATGGCTGACCTGCTCCGGGAATACACCGGATTTGAACTCTTCGGCAAGAGCAAACAGGAGCTGATGGCCATCGCCGCTCAACTGAATGTGCCCATTGAAAAGGGCGCCGATGTCGGCAAAATCATCGATGAAATTTTCAGCGAGAAGGTCGAGCCAAATTTGATTCAACCGACCTATGTCATCGATTATCCGCTGGAGCTCTCTCCGCTGGCTAAAAAACATCGGTCCGAGCCAGGCGTTGTGGAGCGATTCGAAGGCTTTTTTGCCGGGAAAGAATTTTGTAATGCATTTTCAGAACTGAATGACCCCATCGACCAGCGACAGCGATTCGAACAGCAGCGGGAATACCGCGATTCCGGGGACGAAGAGGCGCATCAAATGGACGAAGATTACGTCCGCGCCCTGGAATACGGCATGCCTCCCACCGGCGGACTGGGCATCGGCATCGACCGGTTGACCATGATTTTGACCAATTCGCCATCCATCCGGGATGTGATTTTCTTCCCGCACATGCGGCCGGAAAAAGCACGGGTGGAATAGCGCCGGAGCGCAATGCATCTTCACGAGCATGCGATTTTCCTTTGATCGTCCCCCTGTCTGCGGATTGGATGGACTTAGATTGCACGATGTCCGGACGTACCGGGGCATGACGACGCTGCCATGGGAATTGGGGATGAACAGCTCAAACAGTCAGGCGACACCATACATCGATTAAGCCAAGAAGGCGAATGTAAATGTCCTACGAATTATTTATTGCCAAACGCTACTTCCACTCGAAACGACGCACCGGTTTTATCTCGCTGATCAATTATTTCTCCATTGCCGGCGTCGTCATCGGAGTGGCGGCGCTCATCATTGTCCTTTCTGTGATGAATGGCTTTGAAACGGAAGTGCGGTCGCGCATCATCGGCTTTGACTCGCATCTGCGATTCCGGAGCTTTCACAATCGCGGCCTGGAAAATTATCAGGATACCATCGAGCAGCTCAGGAAATTTGATCACGTCATTGCCACGTCACCCTATATTTTCAACAAAGGCATGATTGTGAATGGCGAATTCTCCGATGCTGTGCTCATCAAGGGCGTGGATTCGAAGACCGTCGTCGACGTCTCAGACCTGACCACCAATATCGTCATGGGCGAATTGAACCTGGACTCGGTTCAGGTGGATGGCGGGAAACCAGTGCCTGGCATTGTGCTGGGCCGCAATCTGGCGCTTCGTCTGGACGTGCAACTGTACGATAAAATCTGGATTGCCAGCTTCACGAACATAAGCAATTTTCTCATCCCGCAGCAGCCGTATGTGAAGCATTTCATTGTGACCGGCATGTTCGAGACCGGGTTGTACGACTACGATAGTAATTTTGGTTATATCTCCATCGAAGCGGCGCAGAATTTATTCCGTATGGGCGATCGGATTTCCGGCGTGGAAATTATGCTGGATCAGATGAATCTTGAACTGGTCTCCCGGGTTGCGTCGGAAATGGGCGATCATTTCGGTTATCCCTACATGGCCGAGACCTGGTATGAACGAAATAAAAATCTTTTCTCATGGATGCAAATCGAAAAATGGGCGGCGTTCATCATCCTGAGCCTCATCATCATGGTCGCCGCATTTAACATCGTCAGCACCCTCATCATGGTGGTGTTGGAGAAGAAGAAGGAGATCGGCATTTTGAAATCCATGGGCGCCTCGTCCGAGTCCGTAATGAAAATTTTCGTCTATCAGGGCTTAATCTCGGGAGTGACCGGCACAGCGGTGGGATGCACCTTGGGCTACATTTTGTGCTGGTCCCAGTTGCATTATAAGTGGTTTTCACTGCCGTCGGATATTTATTTCATTAATTCATTGCCGGTCGAGATGAAAGTCCTGGACTTCGTTTTCATCGGATTAGCCGGCATTGCGCTCTGTTTTATCGCCACAATTTATCCGTCCTGGAAGGCGTCCAAACTGGATCCGGTCCAGGCGATTCGATACGAGTGAGACACATGGTCAATAATAAAATTTTAGTCCTGACGGACAATCTTTACAAAAACTATTATCTCGGAAAAGCGGTCGTCCCGGTACTGAAAGGCATTGATCTGGAAATTTTCGAAGGTGAAATTATTGCCGTCATGGGACCTTCCGGGGTGGGCAAAAGTACGCTGCTGCATATTCTGGGCGTGTTGGACCGTCCGACCAGCGGCCGCGTGGAAGTGGATAGCACCGATATTTTTTCGTTCAGTGACAAGCGACTGGCGGAATTCCGAAACAAGACTGTGGGATTCGTTTTCCAATTCCATCATCTTCTGCCTGAGTTTTCAGCGTTGGAAAATGTGATGATTCCCGGGATGATGGCCGGGCAGAATCTCGATCAGGTTCGAACCAGGGCCATAGAGTTGTTGGGCCATGTCAATCTGGCCGATCGCCTGGATCACCGTCCCAATGAGCTCTCCGGCGGCGAGCAACAGCGCGTGGCCGTAGCGCGCTCGCTCATCAATTCCCCCAAACTGATTCTGGCGGATGAGCCATCGGGCAACCTGGATCGGCAATCGGCTGAATCGCTGCACCAGCTTTTCTGGAAATTGAATCGTGAGTTCAATCAGACGCTGGTCATTGTGACGCACAATCACGAATTGGCCGAACAGGCGCATCGGGTCATTGAACTATTCGATGGCCGCGTGAAAAGCAATCGGCGGAATAGCATGGCATCTGAAGATTGAGCGTAGTTCCGGGGCATGCTGGTTTTTTTTAAATGATTTTCAGAAAAATCACTTCATTTGATGACCATTTTTCCGATAATAAAAGATATATCTATTCTTCGAATGTAAATTCAAAATGAAGAAGTACCTCAGAAGTCAGTCCGCCGGCGAGGCGGGAAAGAGACAACCGATTTCAGGCGGAGAACTTAAAATTCACATAGGTCTGGCATACGAAAATTAGTAAGAAAGAGGTTGAATTTTAAGAAATATTTTAGTATGTTTAATTCGAGCAAATAATTGGGTATAAGGGTATGAATTTTTTTATACATAGCCTTTAGGGAGAAAACAGTAATGAAAAAAAATTTTTCAAGTCGTGTTCAAATAGTGATCCAATATTCACGGGAAGAGGCGTTACGATTGGGGCATGACTATATTGGCACCGAACACCTGCTATTAGGCTTGCTGCGAGAGGGCGAGGGTATTGCTATCGAAATTTTGAGAAATCTCGGCTGCGATCTGGATGAGATAAAGAAGGCGGTTGAAGATGCCATTAAAACTACCGGCGATACCATGACTATAGGCGATATTCCATTGACCAAACGCGCAGAGAAGATTTTGAAAATGGCCTACATGGAAGCTGAAAAATATAAATCGGATGTGACCGGAACAGAGCATCTGTTGCTGGCGCTGGTCAAAGAACGCGAGGGAGTTGCGGCGCAGGTACTGCTGTCCTTCGATGTGACGTATGATATCATCCGCGAGGAACTGGAAAATATTCTGCGCGGCACGCCGACCATCAAAGAGGGTGGGCAAAAGCGATCCAAAACGCCGGCGCTGGATCATTTCGGCCGCGACCTGACGGAACTGGCTCGAAAGGATGAGCTTGATCCCATCATTGGCCGCGACGAGGAAATTCAACGGGTGGCGCAAATTCTGAGCCGTCGCAAGAAGAATAATCCTGTGCTCATCGGCGAGCCCGGTGTGGGTAAAACAGCCATTGCCGAAGGTCTGGCCCTGCGCATCATCGCCAAACAGGTGCCCCGCGTGTTGCACAACAAGCGGGTGGTCACGCTGGATCTCGGCGCGATTGTGGCCGGGACAAAATACCGCGGCCAATTTGAAGAACGGATGAAGGCTATCATGAACGAACTGGTGCGCGTGAAGGACGTCATCCTGTTCATTGATGAATTGCACACCATCGTCGGGGCTGGCGGCGCGTCCGGTTCGCTGGATGCGTCCAATATGTTCAAGCCGGCGCTGGCCCGCGGGGAGTTGCAGTGCATTGGCGCAACCACGCTGGATGAGTTCCGTCAGTACATTGAAAAGGACGGAGCACTGGAGCGTCGATTCCAGAAAATCATGGTCGACCCACCTTCAGCCGATGAAACCATTCGCATCCTCGATGGTCTGAAGCAGCGCTACGAAGAGCATCATCAGGTGATTTTCGATCAGGCGGCGATCAATGCGGCGGTAAAGCTGTCCGAGCGATATATCACTGATAAATATTTGCCGGACAAGGCCATTGATGTCCTGGACGAAACCGGCGCCATGGTGCATCTGGCAAACATTGTTGTGCCAGAAGAGATTTTGCAGCTTGAAGAAAAGATAAAAAGCATCCGCGAGAAAAAAGACTCGGTGATCAAGGCTCAGGAATTTGAGCAGGCGGCCATTTTTCGGGATCAGGAGAAAAAGTTGGCGCGTCGCCTGGAAGCGGCGAAAAAGCGCTGGCAGGAGACGGAAGTTCATAATGTCGCCACGGTGAGAGAGGCGGACATCGCTGAAGTTGTCTCCATGATGACGAGCATCCCGGTGAAAAAGGTGGCTCAGTCCGAATCCGAAAAATTGCTGGGCATGGAAGAGGAACTGAAAAAGCGGATCATCGGACAGGAGATAGTCATCAATATGCTGTCCAAGGCGATTCACCGCACGCGCGCCGGATTGAAAGATCCCAATCGACCCATCGGTTCCTTCATCTTCCTGGGACCAACCGGCGTCGGTAAAACGCAGTTGGCCAAAGAACTGGCAAACTATTTGTTCGAAGATCAGGATTCGCTCATCCGAATTGATATGTCGGAATACATGGAAAAATTCGCGGTGTCACGGTTGATCGGTGCGCCTCCAGGATATGTGGGGTACGAGGAAGGCGGACAATTGACCGAGAAAGTCCGGCGCCATCCCTATTCCGTCGTGCTGTTCGATGAGATCGAAAAAGCCCATCCGGATGTGTTCAACATTCTGCTTCAGATTTTAGATGAAGGCCGCGTGACCGATAGTCTCGGTCGTAAAATCGATTTCAAAAACACCATCCTGATTTTGACGTCCAATCTCGGCGCCCGCCAGATAAAACACGGCGGCGGTATTGGTTTTTCCAAAGGTGATGAACAGAGCGATTACAATTCCATGAAAAATCGCATCCTGGATGAAGTGAAGAAATTGTTCAACCCGGAATTCCTCAATCGCGTCGATGAAGTGGTTGTATTCCGCCATTTGAATCGGGAAGATATGGTCAAGATAGTGGACATTGTCATTGATGAAATGCTGGCCAAAGTTGCGGAACGCGATATTCAAATCAATTTGACCAAAGGCGCCAGAGAGTTCATCGCTGACAAAGGTTTTGATCCGGTGTTCGGCGCGCGACCGCTGAAGCGAACCATTCAACGATATGTGGAAGACCCCATTGCCGAGGAAATCCTGAAAGGCAACTTTTCGGACGGCAGCCGAATTCAGGTCAAGAAGAAAGGCGACGCCCTGGTCTTCTCAGAGCATCAGAAGCAGGCGCACTCGGTTGATGAGGAAGACGACACGACCAATGGTCTCGAAATCTGATTGAAAAATATTCGCTCGTCAATTGATAAACAGTGATCTTCATAAAAATGAAAAAGCTCGAAACGTACAGTTTCGGGCTTTTTTAATTTCAGGCTCTTTCAATGGCCAGCCGAAAAAAAAGATGCTGGACGCGTTCGCTAACACCGCATGTACTCACGAAGCGTCAATAAATCAAAGCGCGACGCCCACGACAAAATAAAGCCGGGGATCGAATGTCATATCGGTGTCCACATTTCCGCCGTACGGCTGATGCGGGCCAGTCTGTCCGAACGGAGCGCAGCCGCATGCCCTTTTCGACACTTCCAATGCACTGCTCGTGTGGGCAAAAACCTTGCCCTGTCACAGCACTTCCAGCACCTTGAGCGCCGTATCGTATCTGCCAAAAGGAGGCATGAGATAGACGCCTCGCACCAGGTCCTTTATTTGCAATAGCATTTCCCGGGCAATTTCAATACCGATATTCCTGGCGTCATCACTGTCTTTGGCGTTCTGCATTCGCGAGCGCAGGTTCAGCGGAATGGACATTCCCGGAACCTCGTTATGCAGGAACTCGGCGTTGCGGAAGCTGGCCAATGGCAAAATGCCTCCGACAATGGGAATGCCATGAACAGCCGCATCATCAAGAAATTGAAGAAATTTATCGTGGTCAAAAATCGGCTGGGTCAATACAAACTCAGCTCCGGCTTCGACTTTCTGGCGCAGTCGATCCATTTCCTCTTTATAATTGATCGCGCCGGGATTGGCCCCCACGCCCAGGTAAAACGATGTGCCAGCGCCCAATGGGTTGCCGACAATATCGAGGCTCTGGTTCAAATTATTGGCGATGTGCATCAGCCCGATGGAATCGACATTGAATACCGCTGTGGCTGTGGGATAATCGCCCAACTTGGGAGGATCGCCGGTCACGATGAGAATATTTTTCAATCCCAGGGCCGCCGCACCGAGCAGATCGGACTGCATGCCGAGAATATTTCGATCGCGGCAGGTGTAATGCAGAATGGTATCGATGCCCACCTGTTTTTCGATGAGTACGGCCAGCGCCAGTGGACTGATTCGCGCGCTGGCGCGGGGGCCATCGGGAATATTCACGGCGTCGACGCCAGCGGCCTTGATCATTTCCGCTCCGGCAATGGCTTTGGAAACATCGGTGCTGCGCGGCGGTGTCATTTCGATGCAGGTAATGAAATTGTGCGCGGTGAGTTTTTGCGCTAACGGCGACAGTTGCCGCGTCGCTTTGTGTTCATGTTTCGGTAGCGTGACTTTTGGTACTATCACTGGCTCGACGGTGCGCGCCGGTTGCAGCGCTTTCACCGCGGCTTTGATGGCGCGGATGTGGTCCGGCGTTGTACCGCAGCAGCCACCGACTATGCTCACCCCGGATTGGATGAATCGTTTGGCATATTCGGCGAAATATTCAGGGGACGACATGTAAAATAATCGGCCATCGATCATTCGAGGCGCTCCGGCATTGGGCATGGCGGAGAATTTCTTCCGCGAATGGGGGATCATCTGCTGAATGGCCTCAAGAATTGGTTGCGGCCCGGTGCTACAATTCACACCGATCACGTCGATGTCCTCCGCATCCAGCGCCTGGGCGACATTGGCCGGACTCATGCCGTACACCGTCTCCTGCCCTTCGGTGAATGACATGGATGCAATGATGGGCTTGTCCGTGAGCGAGCGCACCGCTTTAATCGCGATGTGAATCATCACGACATCGCTGAATGTTTCAAGCAGGATCAGATCGACATCGCCTTCGCACAGCGGCAGCGCTTGTTCTACATAGGCATTGAACGCGTCAGCGCTTGAGACCGGGCCTAATGGCTCAATGGAAAGGCCTAATGGCCCGATGGATCCGGCCACCAGTACCTGATTGCTGGCAATTTCTCTGGCGATGCGCGCGCCGATGTAATTTATTTTATATAATTTTGTCTCCAATCCATGGGGCGCTAATTTGAACCGGTTCGCGCCAAACGTGTTGGTCTCAATGATGTCGGCGCCGCTGTCCACGTACAGCCGATGGATATCCCGAACCATTTTGGGAGTTGTGATGTTGAGCTCGTCGAAACATCGGTTGATGAAAATTCCTCTGTCGTAGAGCATGGTGCCCATAGCCCCGTCGCACACTAACACATCGTTTTGTGCCAGGCGTTCTCGAAATGTTGTTTTCATGCGCTTCCCTTTTGTTTGACAACAAAATTCCCCTCACCCGGTTGGGCGAAAAAGCAGACTACTTGCAGTTTAAATCACGCGTGCAGCGCCTCACCTGTCCGAGCCAATCCACGCCCATGCATTCGGTCGGCAGGCGGAAACTCTCACTTGACAATCTGCGATATCTGTTTGAACTCCGCAGTCCCGGCCTGAACCAGCAATTCAAAGAGCACCGATTCAGCGGTGGTGATGATGGCCCCTGCCTGCTGCATGCGGTTGATGGCAGTCTCGTGATCCATTTCTTTGCGCGATGACACTGCGTCGCAGACAAGGTAGACACCGAAATCCCCGGCCAATAAGTCCAGCACGGTCTGTTGAACGCAGACATGGGTTTCGATGCCGCAAACGACGATCTGCCGGATGTTCTTCCGCTGAAGCCGGTCCATGAGCGCCGGCGTTGCGCAGCAACTAAAAGTCATTTTATCAACAATATCGGGAGGATTGAGAATTTCTAAAATAGGCGCCTCTGTGGGGCCCAGCCCTTTACGATATTGCTCTGTGATAAAGACCGGGACATTCAACACGTTGAACCCGCGGATAAGTTTGCCGGTATTTTCCAGCACCATGTCGCGGTATTTCATCACGGCGCTGATGCGCTCCTGAATATCGATGATGAGCAATCCGGTGGACTCCCGTTTCAGAATTGAAAAGTGGCGTTTCATTCGTGCTCCGGAATTTGAAGTTATTGTGCGTGTGACGAATTAGAGTCTGTCCGAAAATACTGAAATTAGCTATGGGGTTGAAATTTTCAAACTTCATTACGTCAGACCTCATCCCCTAAATCCTTCTTACCCTGCTGGCAAGAAGGGGAACGTCTATTCTACCTCTCCTTTTAGGAGAGGGTCAATTTCCGGACAGACACGAATTAGGCTTACTCTTACCCATATCTTTTCTAACGCAGAGGTCGCAGAGACCGCAGAGGTCCGCAGCGCTTTGGTGTTGAAAAAAAGCTGTTTGCAACCTTATGAAACCAGGTATTTTCCTGGTTATTCTGGTCTTCTGTGACTATGGGTGAACATGATTTTCATTGGTTGATTGAAAATTTTAAAATCACTCAGTCCAATTCAACGCTGGTCTTTTCTCTGCGCCCTTCGCGACCTCTGCGTTCCATTTGATGTGTTAACCCTGCTATGTCACATAGATTTATTATCGTTGTATATTGTATTTTTGATAGATGAAAAACTCAACATAGTGTGATAAATTTACTAAATGACGTTGTAGGGTTAATATCCCCCAACTTATGGCTAAGGATTAGCCTGTTAGGACAGTGCTGGTGTGAGGTCAATATTAGCAATATGAATGACCATTATATATTTTGACGCCTATATAATTATTGGACATACGCGTAGTGGAGGGTCGCGACCGTCCACTACCAATACAAAAAGTATCGAATTTATTGCACATGCTTTCAACTGGTCATTCATATTAGCAGTATCCGGACAAACACGAATCACATAAGTCTGTCCGATGACCACGTCAGAATTTGTGTGTCATCCTCAAGCCATCGGGCAATGATGAAGCAACAAAATATATTCCAGAATATCCATGCCGTGTTCCACCAATTCGAAATTGGCCTGCTGCCCCATGTGGCCGATGCGAAAAACCTTGCCGGACAACTGTTCCAGCGAGTTTCCCAAAGCCAGACCGCGCGACCGCAATTTGCCATCCAGCGTGAACCAGTCAATATTGCCCGGCATTTTCACCGCAGTGACGGTCGGAGATGAACTGCCTTCGTCCACCGGGAACAGGTGCAATTGCATTTCTTTCAACCGTGTGCGGCAGTAATCCGCAACGTCCCGATGGCGCTGGAACACGCGGTCCAGTCCTTCACTCAATATGAGCGTGCACGCTGTATTCAGCGCAGCCGTGGAATGCCAGGACAGTGTGTAGGGGAACCATCGGTTGGACAGCGCGCGTTCCCACGGCGCCAGCGCATCGTAGCCCTGATAATTCACCCGACGAATGATGTCCCACGCGGATTCGCTCACAGAAACGATGCCCACATCCGGCGGCGCTGACAGACATTTCTGAGTACCGGCCAGACAGAGGTCAATGCCCCAGGCATCGGTGTTCACGTCCGCGCCGGCCACGCTGGACACCGCATCCACGTAATACAGGGGCACGGCATATCTTTTCACCAACTGGCCGACTTCCGCCGCCGGGTTCAGTATGCCGGACGGCGTCTCGCAGTGCACCATTGTCACCATTTTAGGCTGAAATATTTTCAGGGCTGCTTCCACGCGATCGGGGTCAGCCGCCTCGTCGTGATTGAAACCCACGGTCTCGACTTGACAACCGAGCGCGCGCGCCATCTCGCCGATGCCGTAGCCATAAACACCAGTGGCAATGGCCAACACGCGGTCGCCAGGCTGGAGGCAGGATTTCAGAGCGCCCCACAGCGTCACCATGGCCTCGCCGTTCATCAGCGCGATTTTATTTTTGGTGCGCATAATTTTCTGCAAATTGGCCTGAGTCGCCTCGTACAGTTCGAAAAACTCAGGTTCCACATCGGCTGAGCCGTAGTCGGTGTGATAAGCATTGAGAACTTCCTGATGAACTGTGGTGGGACCGGGCAATAGCGGCAATCGATAGGTTTTCATCGTGATACCTCTGTGTTGAATGAAATGACCCCGGATTCGGCGATGCCGGCATTGGTCTACTGCTCTGCTCGCCGAATCAGGCTTTTGATTCGTTGGCTTTTAATTCAAGTCTGGTAATGGTGAACTTCATGAAAAAGGCGTGATGAGAACTGTAACGGCCACCACTGCCACGATGGATGCGAATAACCGCGCATCGATGATGCCAATTTCCAGGGCGACAGCGATAACGACCCGTTCAACACCGGTGCAGGGAATCAGTCCGCCGCCGAGTACCCACGATTTTTTCGATGTGTAGCCGATCATCAGCCCGAACGTTTGCACGAATCAAAATCGATTGCGGTTTGGGAGTAACGATTTAAGCGTCGCCGTTGATTTCGCTCGAGTTGGCAATGTCCTTCTGGAGCTGCTTCATTTTTTCATCTTCGACCTTGCGCTTCTGTTCAAGAATAGGTTCCAGGTTGCGCAGCAATTCTAATGTGAAATGTGAGGCCAGCCGGGGCACGTCAAAATCGATTTGTTCAATGGTGTCTGAGGGCCAATGCCAGTTGGGAATTCGGCCGAAGTCGTCGGTGGCCAGCAGCAGCAGCGCCTGCCATCCGCGGCTCGCCGGGATGATGGCGTCGGTATAGGCCAGCGTATATTTCGACGGCGTCACAGATCTGAATTCCTTGAGCTGTGTCGCTTTTTTGGCCGCAGCGATGAGGTCGCCGGAAAATCGGACCACATTGAGCATGCCCTCGCCCGTGTAATAGTGGAGATTCCCCTTGCCGATATTGTCGAAATTAATGAAGTAGGTGTTATTCGGCTCCATGTCTTCGCCGTATGTCTTCATAAAATCGGTCATGCCCAGCGCGCCCACTTCCTCGCTGCCTGTGGCGACGAACCAGAATTCAATATCGCGATGCGGCGCCTGTTTCAACTCAGAGGCCAGATTCAGCATCACCGCGACGCCGGAGGCATTGTCCGAGGCGCCCTGTACCAACTCCCCCTTCAGTCCGGCGTAGATTAACAGCGCAATTTGTCCGAGCACATGCAATCCCGCAAGGACAGCGTAGATGGCCAATCCGATGAATTCGATGGAGGCGATGCGGAGCGCGACCACCCCTTGCAGGATCACCAGCAGAAAGAAACCCAACAGGAAGTTGAAGCGGAAATTGGAGACAGTTTTTGGATTCCACAGCGGCCCGGAGCGGGCAGTATCGTAATGGGCTGTGAAGATGATTCTGAACGAAGCTTCGGGATTCAGCAGCTTTCCCACGACATTGTGGGATGTCGCTCGTTGGAATAGCGGTCCCAGCGGCCGGAATACCGTGCTGAAGTATCCCCAGAAAAGCAGGAGACCGGCCAGCCCAAAGACAAGGGCAGCAACAGGCGCAAAGAAAAAGAATAGGATCTCGATGAGAAAAAATGACAGGATGGTCACCAGTTCCCAGGTCATTCGCTGCTGGGATTTGAATGCATCCAGACTGGCCACAAGCCCAAGATTTCTCATGAGTTGATTGATGTGTTGTGCAGCTTTGTGTTCATTCTCCGATGCCGATGCCCGATGTTTGAAAATACAAAGTTCATTCAAAATACGCTGAATTCGCATATCCTCTCTCGTCCATTCGTTGGTTATTTGCAGGCGTGGTGATTAAACATGGTTCATTTCGAAATTGATTTCCAGCGTCACTATTTTGTACGCCGGCACGTGATACGTCCACCGGGAACGGCCTGCCAGTTCCACCGGGTGCAGGCGCGTCTCGGATAAATCCGTGAGGTGAACGCTGCGGAGCGGTTCATCGGAACTGAAATGCGCGTCTATGCCTTCCGCCTCAGGATTGTACACGCGGAGAACGATGCCGCTGCCATTGTCGGATTTTTTCATGGCGCTGAAAAGCACGCGTCCCGGGGATATTTTCACCAGCGACTTGCCGGCATCGTCCGCCGAGGCGCAGGGATGGTTGATCAACGTCGCCAGCGGCGGTGTTTGGTAGCACAGCCCTTGCAACGGAACGCCGGCAGTGAAAAGGGTTTTCGCGTAAGGCATGACGGCATACTCAAATTTCAACAGGCCGGGGCATTGCGCGTCCGGCGTGGCCAGGCTGGGACCGGCGTTGCTACGCCGCGTCAAAATATCATCGCGGGAAAGCCAGCCCACCGAGCGAAACAGGGTGAGGGCGATTGTATTTTTCACTGGTGATTGGATGATCTCGTATTCAGGCAGCCCTTTGTTGAAAACGGCCAGACCGGCAACGCCATCTTCCAGACAGACGAAATTTTTCTGAGGACGCGTTCCCAGCGGCGGCTGCGCCCACTGTGAAAAATCCCTGCCCGGAATATTGACATCGCGCTTTTCCACGCTGAAATGGCCATCGGCAAAACAGGAGTCGTTGGTCAGATTGGTCGGAAAGAGAACGCGCAGCCGATGATCCAGCGCCTGATTGTCGAAGCTGGTCTGGATTTTCACAACCGGCGAATCCGCTTCCAGGCAGAATGTGGTCGAAACGAAGCACGGAATGCGCTCCTTCATCCGCTCTTTTCGATTCGGCCGAATTTTGATCGGCAGTTCCAATTCCATTTCGAGTTTCAGTTTCACAGAAATGGGCGTCTTCTCCATCACAGTCACCTGTCCCCGGGTATTCGACGAAGAAATCGTCTGCGAATCCCGGGCCGGAGAGTAGTCGTATTCATCGCCGACATCCTCCGTATCCTCGAAAGTATGGCAGTCGAAAAAGGTCACGCCGGTTCGTTTGTCCGTCAGGTCGAATGTCCCGTTTTCATGGAGTTTCACCGCGACGAGCTCGTTTTCCATGACGTAATTTTCATCGTCCAACCGCACCTGTTTGGGGCAATCCTGCGTCGCGTCGTTTTTCAGATAGTATCGTTTGTAGCCGGCGCCCGGCAGATTTGCAGCGAAAAACTGGAGCGCGACAATTTTGAACGCGCCATCCGTCTTTCGGGCGTCGCTGCCTGATTCCGGGGAGTACAGATAGCTCAATGACTGCGCGTAGCGTTCCATTTGCTGGTCGAAACTGACGACGCCGGGAATGGTGAAATCCCAGGCAATGGGCATCGGGTCAATGACGGTGGCAAAACAGGGAACCGGCGCGCCGGATTCATTGCTGAGGCTCAAACTGCCCGTGGCCAGCGGCGTCGGCAATTTGACGATTCGACGGATAATTTCACTGCGCACATAGGGCAGGGGATTGAAAACAATGAGCGATGGATTTTCGGCGGAGGGATCGTACACGTCGTCATTGGCGACCAGGGCGTTGAGCTGATCCATCACCAGGCTTTCTGCAATTTCAGCGACCTGATGAAAACGCGGCACCATGTCCTGATGGACGCGATCCACGCTGCAACCGCAGATCGAATCGTGCGGATGGTTTTGCAGCAGCAGTTTCCATGCGTATTCCAGATAGTGCTCCGGGTAGGCGTTCAGTCCTTTAACCAGGCCATAGCTCAGAATTGGCTCGGCATATTTTTCCAGCAGCGTCTGCGCCCTGTAATTGAGTTGCTTCAAATACATGCGCGTGGAGAGGACGCCGGTGAGGATGATGTGATATTTCCCCTGGTAAAACTCGCCCTGATATGTTTTGAGCTTCTCGCGATGCGGCTGAACAGCGTCGATGTAATGCTCGAAATTTGCGTGGAGAAAGGTGTATTCCGGAAATTGTTTTTGAAGATCATCCATGATCACCGGCAATTCCGGCTGGGGTTCGATGTGGTCAACGCCATTGTTGACCAAAATCGCCGGAAGATCGGAATAAGCGTCATGCCGCCGGATGATATCGCTGATGCGCTGCCGGGCGAGACTCATGTCCGGCTCGATATGGCCGTAGGGCGGAACGACGTTGCTGTAGCCCAGGGAAGCGCCATCGCAGTACGTCGCCGGTTGATTGATGGTAATGACTTTCGAGCCATCGGGCGACTGCCAGTAAAACTCAGCGCCCAATTCTTCCAGTTCATCGCCCATGCCGCGCGTGAAGATGAATGAGTCGAATCCGAAGCTGTGCAGGATTTGCGGCATCTGGGAAATGTGGCCGAAGGGATCCGGCATGTAGCCCACGTTCATTGGCTTTCCAAATCGTCGCGCGACCTTCATCCCGATGATTAAATTTCGGACATGGGCTTCGGCGCTGATGAGAAATTCATCCGGCAAAATATACCACGGCCCCACGGACAATCGCCCGTCCTCGATCAATTTTTTGAGGCGACCTTCATTCTCCGGCCTGATGTCGAGGTAGTCTTCGAGGACAATCGTCTGCCCGTCCAGCACAAAGTGCTTGTAACGCGGATCCGTCTCCATGATGTGCAGCAGCTTGTCGATGAGCTTGATGAGTTTGAACCGAAATTGTTGGAACGAGAGATACCATTCGCGGTCCCAGTGGGTGTGCGAGACGATGAAAACCTGTTTCATAGTTGTCAATCCTTTGATTTTGTTTCAAACCAGGGCATCGTTGCCGATTCCTGGTTCCGACTCCGTGCCGGAGATGGGCCTGAATCGAACGAGTCGCGCTTCTCCGGTTGCCTAACGTGATAGAAATAGTGAAATAAAAATATGAAGAAACCACAATATAATCAAGTCTTTTTTTCGCTTTCTCACGGATTCCCTGTCCGGGCTGTGTCAGGCGCCGGCCATTTTTGCGGGGGGAGAAGTGGCGCAGACGTCCCGGCGTCCGATATCCCCGGCAAATTATCACTTGATTTTGAATGAATAATGATTTATTTTTAATCCTTGTTTAGCCTGATCCTTACTATTCGATTATAATTCAAACGACGCAAATTGGCCGTATGTCCGAACTCGAAGAAAAATTAGAAAATATCTCCCGCAGCCCGGGGGTGTATTTATTCAAAGATAAAAATAAAAAGGTGATCTACGTCGGCAAGGCCCGTGTCCTGCGAAATCGCGTGCGGTCCTATTTCCAGGAAGGGCGCGAGGAGGGACCAAAATTACGCCGGCTTGTGGCGAATATCCGAGATGTGGAGACAATTGTCACCGACTCTGAAATGGAAGCGTTGATCCTTGAGGCGAATTTAATTAAGGAATACAAGCCGCGCTACAATGTCCATCTCAAGGATGATAAAAGCTTTCCCTACATCCGGGTCACGAATGAAAAATTCCCCCGCATTTTTCCCACGCGGAATGTGGTGCGGGACGGCTCGAAATATTTCGGGCCGTACACCGATGTCGCTTCCATGCGTTCGCTGCTGAAGACTATCAAGCGCATTTTTCCCATCCGTAACTGCAATCTGCAATTGACCGACAGCACCATCGCTGCCGGCAAATTCAAGGTCTGCCTGAATTATCATATCAAAAAATGCTATGGCCCGTGCGAAGGTTTCATCCATGAGACGGAGTACCAGCAGATCGTCAAGAATGTTGTCGATTTCATCAACGGACGCGACAATATCGTTGTGGATGAGTTGACGAAAAAAATGGAGCAGTTCGCCGCCAGCCAGCAGTTCGAAAAAGCGGCACGCATTCGCGACCAGATTCATTCCATCAAAGATTTTCAGTACAAGCAAAAGATCGTCACCCCGGATGATATTGACAGAGACCTGTTCGCCATTCACGCCGAGGAAGATGACGCCTGCGGCGTGCTGTTCAAAGTGCGCCAGGGCCGCATCATTGCGCGACAGCATTTTTATTTCAGTGGCGTGGAGGGAGAATCAGAGAGCCGCGTGCTGGAACATCTCCTGATCCGGCATTACGGTCACACAGAGATAATTCCCTCGGAAGTGTATGTGCCTGTGCCGCTGGATGACCGTGAAAATCTCGAACAGTGGCTTTCGCAGCGATACGAAACCCGGACCGCCATCATTTTCCCCCAGCGCGGCGAAAAAGCCCGGCTGGTGAAAATGGCGCAGCAGAATGCAAAGCTGTTATTGGATGAACTGAAACTGCAGAAACTGAAGGATAAAGACTATATCCCGCATTCGCTGAAAGCGCTGCAGCGGGACCTGCGGTTGAAAAATCCGCCATTGCGGATTGAAGCATTCGATATTTCCAATATTCAGGGCACCGATGCCACGGCTTCGCTGGTTACGTTTGTGAATGGTCAGGCGCAGAAAAACGAATATCGGCGGTTCAGGATTCGCGGCAAATCGACCCCGGATGATTTCGCCATGATGGCCGAGGCTGTTGAGCGCCGCTACACCCGACAGCTCAAAGAGAATCAGCCGCTGCCGGATCTCATCCTCGTCGATGGCGGCAAAGGCCAGCTTTCCACGGCGCTGGATGTGCTGCAGAAACTCGGCCTGGCCGACGTTCCCATCATCGGGCTGGCAAAACGGTTGGACGAAGTCTTTGTACCGGAATCATCTGAACCGCAGAATATTCCCAAGGTCTCCTCCGGATTGAAGTTGCTGCAACGCATTCGGGATGAGGCCCATCGGTTCGCCGTGACCTATCACCGCAAATTGCGCGGACAGCGATCCACTCGATCCGAGCTGGACAGCATCCCCGGCATCGGCGACCAGCGCCGGCGCAGCCTGATCAAACATTTCGGCTCTTTGAAAAAACTGCGCGCGGCGACCCTCGAAGAAATTGCGCAGGTGGCCGGCATTCCACACACCATTGCGGAGCGAATATGGCGCGCTTTTCATCAACAGGACGACGCACAATGAGTGAACTCGTGAGGCAGGGACTGGTCGCGTGGTTGATGCTCACCATCGCGCTGTCCCATGCCGGAGAGAGCCTGAAACAGGATCCGTCCACGCTTGTGTTCCCTACATTTCTTCACACCTACGGCATTCGAAAGGCCACACAGTTTCACCTGTTTTTATTCACCAATAATCGGGTGAAGTTTGAAAATCCCCAGGGCCTGGCCGTCGTCCGGCTGCGGGCCTGGGAAGATACCACAACCACTCGCGACGATGACGAAGTGACAGTCTACGGCGTGAATTCCGGGCAGAACAATATTATCTACAATAAATCCATGAAATCCATCGGCGTGTATGGATTGGACGAGCAGGGGAATCATCGGTTGAATGCGCCGCACGGCATCGCTGCCAATGAGTTTGGCGATGTGTACGTATGTGACAGCGGCAATCACCGGGTGGTGAAACTGCGCAACGAGGACAATGAGTTGGTCTTCCGAAAAGCGGCCGGCGCACGGGGCGAAGCAGCAGGGATGTTCCGCGCGCCGCGGGGAGTTACTCTGGATTCCGAGAACAATGTCTACGTCACGGATCGCGACAACCATCGCGTCCAGGTCTTTTCGCCGGATTTGGACTATCTCTACGAATGGGGAGGACTGTCCGGGCCGGATGCCATAGCCGTCACTGATCGCGGCCAGCGATGGTCGTACTTCAAAGAGGAATTTGTCGTGGTGATCGATAGCGCGAATCAGCGTCTCCAAAAATTCGACTTGAAGGGAAATGTGCTGGGCCTGATTTCGGCGTCACAGATGGGAGTGAAACAGCCGTACTTCGCATTTCTCGCGCTGGATTATTACAACAATATTTACATCACCGATGCGAAAAACCACTGCATCCACAAGCTCAATCACCGATTGCTGTACCTGACGAGCTACGGTCAGCGCGGCGACGGTGACCGGGAATTTATCGAGCCGCGCGGCATCACCATGTATCGCAGGTTTGGTCAAATCTTTGTCGCTGAAAAATACGGCGCGCAGTATTACTGGGTGGGCGCCGATTGCTACCGATTCGAAACAACGCCTCTGCCCGATGCCCGCACTGTGAAATTCAGATATTTTCTCACCGAGCATGCGTTTGTCACGGCGGATATTCTGGATGAGGATAATAACCTGATCACACGCCTTTGGACGAAACGCATGAAAGCGACCGGCATGCAACAGGACATCTGGGATGGTCGGATTTTTGCAGTACCGGATTCAGTCTTCGGGAAAGAAAAGTTAACGCCGACGCTGCGGTTCAAAGACTTGAAAAACATCCCAAATGGCCGATATAAAGTAAGATACAAAATTGAACCGACTTACTCATCATACCATCATTTTGAAAAAATTTTTTCCGATGAATTCCTGATAGAATTTTCACAGGACGGAGCGATGGAGTAACCGGAAAAATTGTTGTGCTGTCAACTATCTGTTTTTGTAACAACTTTTTAATATAAAATACTTTGACAATTAATAAAAAATTCCGTATTATTGAATCGCAAAATTGAAATGGGGGAGATGTGCAGCGGCACGTATCACGTTGCAGTGCGGTTGGAGACAGAGGGCATTAACTTGAAAGGATTCGCATCATGAGCCACTTCAAACCATTAAAAATAGTATCGTTTCATTTCGCGGTGTGTCTGATGTTGTATTTCGGTTGCGGCGGGAGTCAGAAGGGATTGGTCGAAACAAGCGATACCTCGACGAAGCCAGATCGACTGTCCGTTATTCGCCAGCAGGTTAAAGAAAATCCGCAGGATGCCAACGCGTATTTGAATCTCAGCACGGCTTACGCCGATCTGGATAGCGTGGATAATGCGCTGGGCACCATTGATACCGCGCTGAGTATCGATCCCGATTTCGCCAAAGCCAGACTGGTTCGCGCGGAGTTGCTTTTGAAGAAGAACAAAATCAAAGACAGCTACAACGAGTATCTCGAAATTCTGAAAGGCGACCAGGGCGAAGATTATGTGGCTGAAATTCGGGCGAAACTGGGCCAACCTTATCCGATTCACCAGCTCACGCGCGGCGACCATAACAATGCATTCCCCAGTTTCAGCCCGGATAACAAGAAAATCATCTTTCAATCCGATCGCACCGGCAATTGGCAACTGTATCTGATTGACGCCGATGGCGCTCAGGAAATACGACTGACCACTAATGCGCATCAGGACGAAATGCCGGTGTACGGATCGAGCGATAATATCATCGCTTTCACTTCCACGCGAGACGACACTGTTCACAAGGATCGCCTGAGCAAAAATCGAAATATTTATCTCATGGATATGAACACTGGCAGCGTGGCCCGCGCTGTGGAAAATGACGCCGATGATTGGTATCCGGCGCTGATCGGAAAAGGCGAGCAGATCGTGTTCGTCTCCGAAGTGGATGACCACCGTGATGTCCAATTCCACGAGAAACTGAGCGACATCTATTTCAAGGATTTCGCCAGCGGGACAACTCTCCGGCTCACGCAGAATGAAGCGGACGATGGTTCGCCGGCCGTGGCCGCCAATGACAAATGGATCGCCTTCACTTCGAATGTCAGCGGCGTCTACCAGGTCTACCGGATGAACACCAAGGGCGGGCTTGTGGAACAGCTCACATACATGAACGGGAATTGCGGCGCGCCTCATTTTTCTCCGGATGGGAAAAAAATTGTCTTCTTCTCTGAGAACGGCGACGGCTACAACCTCTACATGATGAACAACACCGGCAGGAATCTGGAGCAGTTGACGAGTGATTCCAGCCAGGATAGTTATCCCTCTTTCTCATCAGACAAACGAAAGGTGTTGTTCCATTCCAATCGGAGCGGAAAATTCCAGCTTTACTGGATCGACCTTATGTCACCGCTCACTCACGACGATCTGGTCAGGGAATTGGAACAGAAAATTGCTTCAGCCAATTGATTTAGCATGAAATGCCTGGCATGGCTTATGGAATCCCCGATGATTTTAAAAATCACCGGGGATTTTTGTTTGTCGTCAGAGGGGAGCGCGCAACAAGCAGCCCCGGTCGATATTCCGGTGAAGCCGTGACGCCCGGTACCGGCAATTTTCACTCTGAAATTTCAACGAAGGAAAAGAGGCGCGTCGTGCGGTTCTTTCATCCATCCTGCATCGACCCGGCTTCTCAGAAAATTCTGTTGACTTTTGAGAGAGAATTATTATATTATCCGTAGCAATATTTTACAAATATGCCGGAACTCAAAAAATTATCGGATGCCATGGATCTCCTGACTCACACGCTCAATCCCAATACGAACAAATCGTTGCACACCATGCTTCAGATGTTTCACGATCTTTTTGGCGTCTCCGTTGAATTGATCAACACGATGGGAGAGACACTCCACGAGACAAATCACCATCCCGAATCGCCCAAGCCATGTAAGATTCTGAGCCAGGATTCGGATATTTCTCTCCGCTGTCACAAGTATTGCCGCGAAGCCTACTACGAAGCGCTTCGATGGGGCGACACCTACATTTCGGTATGCCACGCCGGATTTTATATCATGAGCGTGCCGATCCTCTACAATGATGATATCATTGGCGGCCTGTTGGTTTATCCGTTTCTGATGCGCAACGCCAATGAGCAGCAGGTGGACGTTTTTCTTAAAACAGCCAATCTTTCAGTGGAATGCAAAAAGAAGTACGTCGCCATGCTGAGCCTAGTGCCGGTGATCCCGGAAAAGAAAGTGAAGCTGGCCTCGGATCTGTTGTTCAGCATCGCCGATTATCTATCCACGCCCAATCTGGGTCCCATGCTCGTTCGTAAGCAGCGGATGATTCAACAGGCCCAGGTCGCCGAAGAGGTTCAGAAATATAAATATATCTCCAATCCTGATGACCATCACCTGCTCCCAATTTTGAACGTGAAAAAAGAACAGGAACTCATCACCAAAGTCCGGCTGGGCGACAAGGTCGGCGCTAAGACCATACTCAACGAGTTCCTGGGTCAGGTGATGCTGCATGATCCCATCCAGATTGAATTGCTGAAAACCTATGTGCTGGAATTAGCCATCATCCTCACTCGCGCCGTTGTCGAAGAAGGGGGCAGTCCCGAGAACGTGCTGGGATTGCGGTACAACTTTGTCAGTGAATTGGCGGATATTTCGGATCACGAATCGCTCTGTTTCTGGGTTGTGAAGGTGATGGAAAGTATTTGCGATAACATCTACCAGACGCGCAATCTGCATCACTACCGAATTCTGGAACAGGCCTGTTCGTTCATCAAAAAAAATTATATGGAAAAATTGACGCTGGATACCGTAGCGAAGAAAATTTTCATCAGCCCGTTTTATCTGTGTCACCTGTTCAAAGAAGAATTGCACACCACGTTTATCGAATTCCTGACCAAAATACGAATCGACGCAGCAAAACGATTGTTGCTGGAATCAGGGCTGTCATTGGCCCAGATTGCGCTGGAGGTTGGCTATCCGGACCAGAGCTACTTCACCAAAGTGTTTAAAAAAATGGAGCAGGTGACGCCCAAGACCTATCGGCGTATGTACACCATCGCATTTTAATAAACGGCTGCCGGGACCTGGACGAATAAAACAATATATTACCAAAGAAAAGCTACAAAACACAATACTATTTTCAAAAAAATATTAACTTATAGTGAATTATCTATAGCCATTCAGGTTCAACGTTCAAAGTGACCGGTTCAGGGTTTACGAGACACGAAATTAAACAGTCTGAAGAAATTCAGGACTGGCAACCGGCGCGGGAACTGACCAGGAAAGGTCATTCACTTTGAACCTTGAACGATGAACCGAACAACCTGAATATCACAATTTTTTTTTACCAGTTCAACTCAATCGCCTTGACGCAGCGCCCGTGAAAAATGGGTATCGGGGAGAAAACGACCCCAATTGGAGGTGGCGTCATGGAACTGAACTCAGACCAGCTTTGCCGTGAAATTCGCGCCTTATTCAATCGCGGGATTTTCAAACGGAGACGGAACAGAGACCAGCTAAAACTCGCTGTAGATCGACCGACGCGAATTACAGCAAGACGACGGAACAGTAACTGAAAGGCTTGTTCGTTTGGCAAATGACGGAAACCAGTTGTACGATGAAATCTCTGCTTGTTTGCGGAAGGGCAACAGTTCTGCAATAAGGGAATTGATCGAAAGCGGGCTGAAGGATCGTCAAAAACCGCTTGATCTGCTCTATCATGGGTTAATTCCCGGCATGAAAGAAATCAGCATGCTGTTCAAAGAAAATGAAATTTACGTTCCCGAGGTGCTGGTCGCAGCAAGCGCCATGCATGCCGGCCTGGATGTGCTTCGGCCGCTGTTGACGAAATCGGAAAAGAAATTATTCAAACGGGTGGTGATTGGAACCGTGAAAGGAGACCTACATAATATCGGGAAGAATCTGGTCATCATCATGCTCGAAGGCGCCGGTTTCGAAGTTATCGATTTGGGCGTCGATATTGCCCCTGAGAAATTTGTTGAAAAGGCAATTGAGTATTCGCCTCATATCCTCGCTCTATCCGCGTTATTAACCACAACCATGCCCATGATGAAAATTACACTCGAAGCGTTGCGGGTGGCCGGAATCCGGAAAAAGGTAAAAGTTCTGATCGGAGGCGCGCCCATTACGGCGCGATTTGCCCAACTCATTAAAGCGGATGGCTATGCAGATGATGCCGTATCGGCTGTTCAGGTTGCCAGGGATTTACTGAAACTGAATGATGCGAACTGATGAATGCTAAATTTGATGTGAACACAAATAAACAAAGCGTGATGGCGCTGTTATCCCAATTGGGAGATGAGTTCATTGCCATCAAAAATCCGGATTACATTTATTCGCGATACGATATCTGCCCGTTGGCGCCGAAAATCACAACCAACCAGGATCGGCTGGTGGCTGTGGTTCAGGATATGGATGGCACCACGACCACAACGGAAAATTTGTGCCTGCATTCCCTGGAAACCATGGTGCGACAATTCAGCGGACGAATGACAACGCAGCAATGGGCCGGACTGGATCGCGACGCCGATTACCCGCACATCATCGGCAATAGCACCACCAAACATGTGGAGTATCTGGTCAGGACCTACCAGTCCCGATTTGACGTGAACCATTTTCGTCACGCTTATTTGAAGGCAGCGCTGCTCACTCTGAAACAGGGCAGGGACGCCACCCGCAAACGGGAAGTGATGCAAACGCTCAGTCATTTTTCGTGTGGCGACATTGTCCGGGAGATGGAGATCGGACGCTGGTTGCAGGACGCATCCGGCGACGCCGAATTTTTCGATGCCGACGAAATCAGGGCGCTCGTGCAGCGATATACGGAACGCATTCGGTTCGGATCCGAGATCGATCAGGTGCGCGCCGCAATCGATGTTTACTACCAGCGCTATCACGAGATACTTGCGAAAATTGCCGGCGGCCAGGCCGATGATCTGAAAGGGCTTCTGCCGGATGAAAATATGAATCTGATCGAACCCATGCCTGGAGTCGCCGTGTTTCTGGCGACGATAAAAGGATGGCTCGGCGACGATCTGGATCGTTTCTCCCAGCATTTGACGGACGCGCTGAGAACCAATCCGCATGTGACCGCTGCTGAATCCCGTCTGGCTGAAGGCCGGCAGCAGTTGAAACGCATCGGCGGCTATTTTCAGGCGCATCCTCTGAAAATCGCCATTGTCACTTCATCCATCGCCTATGAAGCGGAAATCGTTCTGGCCGAAGTGTTCAAAATGATTCGCCGGCAGGTGAGCGATTGGGATGTGCGCCCGGAAAAGAAGGCATTTCTCCTTCAGGCGTTCGAAAATCCCGGCCAGGTCTTTGATGCCATCATTACGGCTTCGGACTCCAGTGAAATTCGACTCAAGCCGCATCGCGATCTGTACAGTCTGGCGTTGCATCAATTGGGTATTCCCGCGGCGGATTACAACAAAGTCATCGGCTTTGAGGACAGCGAATCCGGGCTGATTGCGATTCGCGCGGCCGGCATCGGGCTGTGCGTGGCTGTTCCGTTTGCCGATACTCAGGGACACGATTTGAGTCATGCCAGCCATATTCTGAAAGGCGGTTTGCCAGAGGCCTTGCTGCTGCATCAGGCCTTTTTGAGCGATGCAGCGCTTGCAGAAGTCAATGGGGCTGCGCGTCCGTCCTGAGCGGTGCGCAGATTGGTGAGCGCGCCGGGCGAGTGCATTTTTATTGAACAAAAACTTGTTGGTGATGTGCGGCGGATAAAAGTTGATTTGATTTCATGTTCCAGCTTGAAAGAATTTTTAGGGAGGGCTTTATGGTCAAAAAGACGCATAAGATTTTCCGCAAAATTCGTTGGCTCGGTTTTTTCCTGACAATGCCCTATCTGGTCTTTGCAGGAACGACCGGAAAAATAGCCGGGGTGGTGAAAGATCGGCAGACCAATGAACCTCTGGCTATGGTCAATATTCAACTCAAAGGCACCTACCTCGGCGCTGGCTCGGATATCCATGGGAACTACTTCATCATCTCCGTGCCTCCGGGTGAGTACACCGTCATCGCCAAAATGATGGGGTATGCCTACACCGAGGTGCAGCATGTGAAAGTGAGTATGGACCAGACGACGAGAGTTGATTTCGTCCTGGATCAGGAAGTGCTGGACCTCGGTGAGTCCGTGATTGTCCAGGCGGAGCGGCCGGTCATACAGAAAGATCTGACCACCAGCGTTGAGGTTGTGGGGCTGGAGGAAATTGAGCAATCCACTGCCACCGAAGTGATTGAAGCGGTCAATTTACAGACCGGCGTGTTTTTCGATCCCATCCCGGTGGAAGGCAATCTCTCCGGCACGGGTCGCGGCGAGCCTCGATATTCTGTGCGCGGCGGCGATCAGGATGAAGTGGTCTGGTACATCGACGGCATGCGCTCTGCCGCATGGTCTGAAGCCACGGCCGACGCCGGCGGATCTTACACCCGAATCAACAAAGACGCGGTGAAAGAGGTTCAGGTGATCACCGGCGGATTCAACGCCGAGTACGGCCAGGCGCAATCCGGCATCGTCAACGTGATTACCAAAGAGGGCGACCAGAAATATACGTTTTCGATGGACTACCAGTACAACAATCCCCATCAGCGCCACTTCGGCGATTACCTGTTCGATCCGGCCAGGAATATCGAATTCATCAAACACACAATCACCGACAGCCTCGGCAATTCGAATCTGGACCCGGCCTGGTGGATTCCGGATCGGCAGAAGCAAGTTTACGACTATCGCGATTTTGCGGATCACGAAATCCGCTTTTCACTGGGCGGCCCGGTCATCGGTGGTTTTTTGCCGATCATCGGGGATGAACTGAAGAAGATGACTTTCTTCCTCACCGGCCGCTATCAGCAGCAGCCCTATGAACTGCCCCGTCCGCGCGATACCAGAAATCTGACGGACTTCAACCTGAGCGGCAATTATGCGGTGGGGCCGGGAATGAATATCAAATTCGGCGGCATGTACAGCCACGACGAGCATGCGACCAATGCCGAGGAGTCGTTTCCGCTGCTCGCCAAATATTATCGCGGCTACGGTTCGCTCCTGGATAATTACGTGTATCAGGGCCGTCTCGGTCTGACGCATGTCATCTCGCCGAATATGTTTTACGAACTGAAATTGAGTTCATACACGCTGAAACAGGATCAGATGGCGAGCTCATACCGGGTATTGGGCGAATCGTTGAAGCCGGATGTCTGGGGCTGGCATCGTTACGATGGATTCGAAGATGAGCCGTTCATCGCGCATCAATTCACCCCGCTGGTTCATAACCGAACCAGCGACCTCTCCCTGGTGGGACATCTGAACTGGCAATTCAATGCCAACAATTTGCTGAAGAGCGGATTTGAATTTCATTACAACACGTTCGATGAAAATAGCTGGGTAATGGCCGAATGGAGCGATGACCTGGCCGACTGGCGCGTCCGCGGTTTGAACGAGACCTATCATCCGATCCAGTTTGCATGTTACGTCCAGGATAAAATGGAATTCGAGAGCATGATCCTCAATATGGGTCTGCGATATGACATGTACGATGGCAATCGCGACTGGTTCACCGTCAACAGTTTTCAGGTGAATCCGAGTTTGAACACCGACTACGTCACGTCCCTGGATCCGGATAAAGATGGCATCGATTCTCTGGGCAATAAAAAATGGGACTATCAAAATGTGCTGGATAAAGAACGCGAGCGTGTGAAACCATCGCATTCGTTGAATCCGCGGATCGGCATTTCTTTCCCGATCACGGAAAAATCGGTCTTCCATTTCAGCTACGGCCATTTCTACCAGATGCCGGCCATCAATGCCCAGTACGACTTCGCCTACTTCCGACCCGTGTCAATCATCAAGGGTGCGCCTTCGACGGACTCCGATCCTGAACGCGTCATCAACATGACGCTGGAACCATTGAAACCTGAAAAGACCATTCAATTCGAAATGGGCATCAAACATCACATCGAAGATATCGCGGTTTTGAACATCACTGGTTTTTACAAGGATGTCTTCGACCAGACGGAACGGGCAGAATTTTTGGACAAGCGCGTTTACGGCTGGGATCCGTACTCGGCCAGCGAATCGCGCGTCTTTTACAGCAGTCGCTACAGCGGCGACTATGGCGATGCGCGCGGCGTGGAGGTTTCAGCCAAAACGTTATTCAGCAAAAATATTATCATCGATGTGAATTACAGCTTCTCCAAAAGCACGTTTGGCAAAGCGACCCCGTGGCAGATACATGTGGGTGCGGATGGCAACGTGACGTACCAATGGTATGTGGAGGCATCGGACAGGCTGCCGACCGAGAAGAGCTACAGCCGGCCTCATTTGCTTCGCGCGAATTTCTTCATGCAATATCCGGACAACTGGAACATCCCCGGCCTGAGCACAGTCCTCGGCAATACCGATCTCAGTCTGCTCTATCAGTATATCAGCGGTCAGTCGTTCACCTACCTGGAAGCGGATGATCCACCGGATCTGCTGAACAACCGACGTTTCCCGGCGCGGCAGACATGGGATTTGAAATTCAATAAATATCTGACGTTCGGCCAGCATACCGTTACGCTGTATACTAAAATTACCAATTTGTTCAACCAGAAAAATGTCAGGGCCTGGGGCAATCTCTGGGACCTGGAGGCGCTGGAAAAATTTGTCGAGACCGGCGAGACCACTCCCATTGACCCGGACGGATACAATATCAGCTACTCCATTTATTATGCCCCGCGCAGCATCTGGTTCGGATTGAAATATAATTTCAGATGATCGGAGATGGAAACAGGACGCCGGATCGATCCCGGACAGTTCGGTCGAAATTCAGGTTGGAGAACGAGTTTCGTCACTCCGGACACAAGCCGGAATCCGACGGCCGGATAGCGGGAAATGATTCGCAGCAGTTGAAGTCTTGAACTACAGGGTGGGACGGTGGTTGACGCATTCAGTTATCTCTCTCAATCAAGGAGATCACAATGTCAAATAAATTAAGGTTACTTCCGATATACGTTGTAGCCATTTTCTTCCTGGCGACTGTCGCCCAAGCCCAGTATCGGGAGCCGTTGTTCAAAATACACGACCGCGGCGATCTCTGGGAGACAGTGAAAGATAATGGCCAGATCGGCGGTATGTTTTCGCCGTTTGAATTTTATCCAAGCCTGGACTGGCCGGGTGGTCCGGCAGTGCTCCCCACAAAGGACGAGCAGCGCTCCAACATGCAGGGCGCCGGTCTCTGGATTGGCGGCAGGAATGCCAATGGCACGGTTTTCTTCAACGAAATGGGACCGTTCACGTTTGCCGATTTGGGCACATTCTTCGAAATGACGGAAGAAGAAAATTTTATCGGTTCGGCCGGCTTCAATTATCAGGAAGCCGAAGAAAAAATTACAGCGCACTGGATCACAACGCGGGGCATCGATGTCCGGCGCGTGAGCCGGGCCTGGAGTTACCCTGCGTTTGCCGATTTCATCATTTTCGAATATATCTTCACCAACACCACGGCGGAAAATCTGACGGACGTCTTTTTCGGATTCCCGTACCTGATTCGTCCCAGCTATCAGGACATTTTGGCGCATGGTTTCTGGGGCGATAATCTGAACGTGGATGATGAAATCGTTGGATACGATGCGTCGCGCCAGTTGTTTTACGCCTACGATGCGGCAGCCAACGAGTCCATTCCCTGGGATTACGGTAATTTTGTGGAATCGCGCGGGGAGCTTCGCTCCACAGGCTATGCCGGCTATGCGCCGCTGTATTATGATCCGGCCAAAGATGGTTCTGCCCAGCCGCACACGGTCTTTTACGCCCAGACCATCAACAATACCCAGCATTTCACGAGCAGCAGCCAGACTGCCGATGCGCTGTACAACATCCTTTCCGGGGCGGATGCTTCGCTTCAGGCGCCGGCCGGTGAATTGCTCTCGCCAATCATGCTGCTGGGCTTTGGGCCGTACGACCTGGCTGCTGGCGCGAACGCGAAAATCGTGATCGTCGAGGCGGTCAATGGCATTGGACAGGACGAGGCGATTAAAGGCCTCGCCTCCCAGTCGAAGCTGGTCAAAGGGCTGGATTCGTTGAAAAAGACCATTGACAGGGCGTCCGCGCTGTTCGACAGCAATTACGTGCCAGTCTCAATCGCGCCGCCTTCGCCGGAAACGGAGAAGTACGTGCTGCCGTCCACCCAGGAAATCGTCATCACCTGGCCGCCGGATTTGAAGGATTGGATCGATCCGATCAACAATACCAATGATCTGGCGCGGTATCGGGTCTATCGCAGCGACCGTGCATTCACCGGCCCCTACACGCGGCTGAAGGAAATTCGCCTCGATCGGAGCACGGATATCAGCCGCTATTTCGATGGGGATTTGAACGTGTGGAAATACAAGGACAACACGGTCCAGGTGGGCGTCGGGTATTTTTATGCGATCACGTCGGTGGACGCTGACGGCCACGAGAGCGGTTTCACCAATCGCAATACCGCGGCGCTGGTGACCGCCACTGAGCCTGCGGACAATGCGCTGAAAGTGAGCGTGTTTCCCAATCCGTTCCGGTTGGTTTCCGGCCTGCCCACGGCTGGCGAGGAAAGCTCCATTGTCTTCACCAATCTGCCAGCGGTTTGCACCATTCGGCTTTACACCATCAATGGGGAACTGGTGCGCACCCTGGAACACAATAATCCCAATTCAGGGGAAGAGGTGTGGGACCAGCTCAGCGATTCCCGCCAGAAAACGGCTGCCGGCGTTTATCTCTACACCGTCGAGTCCGAAGTGGGAAACGCCAAAGGCACGCTGATGCTGATCAAATAGATGGTTGAACAAGAAATTTGGAAGAGGAGATTTCTCTCATGAAGATAAAACAGAGTATCATCATTATATTCAGCCTGGCCTTTGTCAACGCCGCCGACGCTCAGTGGGATTACGGCTTTGACTTCAGCAAGGCCGGCTCGGCCGGACTTCAATTCTTGAAAATCGGCGTTGGCGCGAAAGAATGCGCGCTCGGTGAGGCGACGCTGGCCGTGTCCAGGGGGGTGAACGCTATTTTCTGGAATCCGGCCGGCATTGCCCACGTTGAAAAGCGGGCGGTCTCGTTCTCTTATTCCGGCTGGCTGCTGGGCGTCGAGCATAGCGCCGTGGCTGCGGCGATGAATATTGAAAAAATCGGCGTTGTGGGGCTCAGCGCCATTTATCTGGGCGTGCCGGAATTTGAAGAGACAACGGTGCTGCAACAGGCCGGCACCGGCAGAATGGTATCGGCGAGCGATGTTGCGCTGGGCCTGGCGTTTGCGCGGCGATTCACCGATAAACTGTCCATGGGCGCGCAGGTTCGCTACGTGAAGGAGCAGTTGGATCAGGATTCATTCTCCAGCGTGCTTATGGATATCGGCGCGTTGTACGACACCGGCTTCCGCCATCTTCGCATCGCTGTGGCGGCTCAGCATTTCGGCCCGGATATCAAGATGCTGCGCGATACGTTCCGCATGCCGTTGCTGTTCAAGCTGGGCCTGGCTGATGATTTGCTCCACACAGAGGACAACCGCGTCACACTGATCGTGGATTTGATTCATCCCACGGATAATACGGAACGCATGAGCTTTGGGCTGGAATATGGCGCATTCGATTGGGTGTTCCTCCGTAGCGGCTATCGGCTGAATTCCGATCTGGGTGAATGGTCATTCGGCGTTGGCTTGGAGCAGTCGCTGCTCGGCGTTGCCGGCACGGTGGATTATTCCTACACAGATTTCGGCGAGATCATGGGCGCGGTCAACCGCGTCAGCGTGTCGTTCAATTTTTAATCGCGGCGAAAAGCCGCGCTGCGACCGGCCAGGCCTGTCTTTCATTTTCCAATCGGATCGAATGGGCCGTTTTCGAGATTTCAGGCCGGAGCGGTTCTTTTCGCTCGTTCAGCGCGCGAACGGCTTGTAGAAATGCCTCGCTGCCCGAACCAGGGAAATAAATCATCACAATCTGTCGATAAAGAAGTTCAGAGGTTCAATCCATATAACGATGCAAATTAACGAAGAATTAATCTATCATTTTTTGAAAGGGACGTAGCATGACAACACTAGAAAATTTGGCAGCGAATCTGATCAACGGAAAAGCAGAAGAGGTCAAGAATCTGACGAAACAGGCCATTGAAGAAGGCTTATCTCCCCGGGAAGTCCTGAATAATGGGATGCTGGTGGGCATGTCCGAAGTAGGACGTCGGTTCAAAAATAACGAATTCTATGTGCCGGAAGTGCTCATTGCCGCGCGGGCGATGAAAAACGGCATGCAGATATTGAAGCCTCTGCTCACCGAGACCGGCGTGGAGCCGGTGGGCAAAATTGCCATTGGCACGGTGAAAGGCGATTTGCACGACATTGGCAAAAATCTTGTCTCGATGATGCTGGAAGGCGGCGGCTTTGAAGTGGTGGACCTCGGCGTGGATGTCTCCCCCGAGAAATACGTGGATGCGGTCAAGAATAAGGGCGTCCACGTCATCGGTATGTCGGCGCTGCTCACCACGACCATGCTGAATATGAAGGCCACCATCGAAGCGCTCAAGAACGCCAATATTCGGAATCAGGTGAAGATCGTCATTGGCGGCGCGCCGGTGACCGACAGTTACGCCAAGGAAATTGGCGCGGATGGCTACGCTGCCGATGCTGCCACGGCTGTCGATGTTGTCAAATCGTTATTATAAATGCGAAGAAGGTGAGGACTGATTATGCCAGCATCGTACGAATTTCATGTCATTTCCAATACGCACTGGGATCGCGAATGGCGCTATGCATTTCAGGAAACCCGCACCCATCTGGTGGAATTGATGGATTGGCTGCTTGACCTCCTGGATAAATATCCGGAGTACAAGCATTATCATCTCGATTCTCAGACGATTCCACTGGAGGACTATCTGGAAATTCGGCCGGAGAAAAAAGAAATTTTGAAACGGCACATTTCCAGCGGAAGAATTTTGGTGGGCCCCTGGTACACGCTGCCGGAAATGAACACCGTCAGCGCCGAAGCAGTGGTGAGAAATTTGATGCGCGGGCATAAAATCGGCAACGAATTTGGCCGCGTCATGAAAGTCGGCTACACGCCCACTTCCTACGGCCAGCTCTCGCAGATCGCTCAGATTTACAGTGGGTTCGGCATCGATGGCATCATGTTCTATCGCGGCATCAGCCGGGAGGAATGCGATACCGAGTACATTCTGGAAGCGCCGGACGGCACCCAGATTCTGGGGCTTCGGCTCAGCGCCCAGTTCAGCCGCGCGTCGTTCTGGCTGCATCTGTTCCGGGCGACCATGTACGAGGACGCTTTTTTCGACGGCTATTATCGCTGGACAAACGGTCAGTTGCCATTCCGGCGCTGCGATGTCAATGCCGGCGATGCGGATTACCGCTTGCTGAAACCGACGTCGCTGAATTATTTCAATACAGCGTTGCTGGATCAGGGGATGAAAAACATCAAAGACGATGTGGCCACGGATGCGACTGTGCCCTATCTGGTGGTGATGGATGGCATGGACAGCGTGGCTCCCCATCCCAATACGGTGAAGGTGATCGATTACTGCAATCAAAAAGCGACCGGCGATCGTTACATTCATAGCTCTTTCCCGGCAGTCGTCGAGAAAATCAGGAAAGCGGTGGATTGGTCCACATTGAAAGTGCTCAAAGGAGAACGCCGGCAGCCCAGCCGCGACAACTGGTTCAATCGGTTTCTCAAAGACAATATGTCGACCCGGCTCTATCAAAAGCAGATCAATGCCCGCATGCAGACGCTGTTGGAAAAATGGGCAGAGCCATTTGCCACGGTGACCTTTCTGATGGGACAGGAATATCCGGAGCGCTATCTGGAAATCGCCTGGCGCAATTTGCTGTCCAATCACCCTCACGACAGCATCACCGGGGTGAGCATGGATCAGGTGCATCGGGATATGCTCTATCGCTGGGACCAGGTGGAGCAGATCGGCGAAACCCTGACCAACCTGAGTTTCGCGGCGATTGTGAAAAAAATGGATCTGAGCGACCTTGCAGCGGAAGACATCGCCATTGTCGCGTTCAATCCATTGAATTATGAGCGAACCGAAATCGTTGCCGTCGACGTCGATTTTCCAGCCGAGCCAAAAAATAAGTCACTGGAATTGATCGACGCCGCGACCGGCGCGCCGGCGCCCTTTCAATTGCTGGATCGAAAAGAATGGGGCTCCAATGTCATGAATCCGTTCGATATTCCGTCCCCGTTCCACACGAGGCGTTTTCGGATGGTGTTCGAAGCCGGGAATGTGCCGGAACTGGGCTATCGCAGTTACATCGTCCGAACCAAAGCGGCGGAACTGGCCAACTTCGGTTCAATGATGACGGCGAACCATGTCATGGAAAATGAATACCTGCGCGTGGCCCTGAAACCCAATGGCGCCTTCGATCTCACGCACAAGAAATCCGGCAGAAAATTTACCGACTGCCATTTCTTTGAAGATGAGGGGGAGGCCGGCGATCCCTGGACCCGCATTTCGCCGCTGCAAAATCGGACGGTGTCGTCCCTGGGCTGCGCCGCACAGATCAGCGTGATTGAAGATGGCGGATTGCAGACAACGGTCCGGGTCGATATTGAAATGCGCGTGCCTCTGCGTCTCGCGGATGGCAAACAGCGCCGCAGCGAAGAATTGGTGTCATTGCCCATCACGTCTCTGCTGACGCTGCGCAAAGGGAATCCGCGGCTGGATATTGTCACCACATTTGATAACCAGGCCATGGATCATCGGCTGCGCGTGTGCTTTCCCAGCGGCGTGAATTCGACGACAGTGGATTCGGAAGCCGCGTTCGACGTGGTCACCCGAACCATCGAGCTGCCGGACACGCGCGATTGGGTGGAGCCGTACACCGGCGCCCAGCCGCATCTGTCGTTCTTCGACATGTCGGACGGGAAAGGCGGATTGGCCGTCATCAGCCATGGATTGGTGGAGTACGAAGTGCAGGACAATGAACAGCGCACCATGATGTTGACTCTGGTGAAGGGTCTGCGGTATCCCAAAGTGGGACTTCCGCCGGAACGCGTGGAGCGTCTGGATCAGATTGGTTCGCAATGCCCCGGCCGGCATTCCTGCGCGTACGCGCTGTTCCCACACGAGGGGAACTGGGAGAACGGCGCTGTCTACGAATTCGCGTACCGCCAATTCGCGCCGCTCAAACTGGTGCAATGCGGCCGTACCGAAGGAACCCTTCCCAAGCAGCAGCGCTTCCTGAAACTGGAACCTGCGTCGCTCGTCCTGAGCGCGCTGAAAAAATGCGATACCCGCGGGTCCGTCATCCTTCGGTTTTTCAATCCGACGGAAAAGGAAATTGCCGGTCGCATCGCATTCTGGCTGCCGGTGAAATCTGCGTTCATCACCAATCTGAACGAGGAGCGCATCAATCCACTGCCGGTCGGGAAAGACGGCAGCATCGCCATGAAAATCGGGCACAAGAAAATCGTGACGCTGGAGCTTGAATTCACCCGGTAAGTAACTGCGGCGAACCGGCAGTGCGCTCCGGGGGAGGCGCTTTTGTTTAACAAAGTTACAGGATGAACTCATGAACATTAATTTTTTCAAATATGAATTTTGACACGTCAAGAGTTGAATGTTCGCGCGATCTTGGCCCCCTGTTCACGGAAAATACGGTCCACATGATCGGTCAGGATTGCGCCTATTCTGCACCGATAAACGACCGTGAATCATTTTGGGGATTCGGCGATACCTTTGTCGGCCATTACGACGACACCGGGCGGCGTATCGTGAGCCGCATGCCCAGCAATTCCGGTTTGCTCTGTCGCACCAGGGACGCATCGAATGGCATCCGGGACTTCACGTACTTCACCAACCCGGATGGGCAACCGCGCCAGTTGATCCTGTTCGAAGGCCAGGAAAGCCCGGAGCGGCATCGCATCTGGGGCATGGACGGACGCCTTGTGAACGGCGCGTTTTACTGGTTCTATGTTCGGGTGCGCCTGCTTAAAAACGCCGCCTGGCCCTACAAGTTTTCGGTCGATGGCAGCGGACTGGCGCGCGCGAGCACCTCGGATTTTTCATTCCGGCGAATATCGCAGGACGGCTCACTCATTTTATGGGATGAAAAGAAGCCGTGTTATGGTGTGGCCCTGTTCGTGGATGAGGCAGAGGACATGGTGTATGTCTACGGGACGCAACGCCACGGCAAACGGCAGTGCTGCTATCTTGCCCGGGTTCCTGTGGCTGATATTGAACAGGTGGATCGGTATGAATATCTGATTTCGGATCAGCCGGAGTGGAATAAAACGGGACAGAAAGCAATAGGCATCATGGAAGGCATGCCCACGGAAATGTCGGTCTCGTTCAATGCGCACCTCGGCCAATTTTTAGCAGTGCATTCCTGGCAGAACGACGGCTACATTGTGGGACGCACAGCTCCCAATCTCTGGGGACCGTGGAGCGAGCCATTTTTGCTATGGACATCCCGGACAGCATTGAGGAATCCCCTCGTCTACAACGGCCCGGTGGTGTACGCCGGCAAAGAACATCCGGAGCTTGCCCGCGAAAACGGGAAGATCATTTATCTCACCTGCGTCGAGTTCGAAGAATATTTCCCCCGGTTGATCGAAGTGACATTGAAATAGCGGCGTTTTGTATGAGCGTTGACCAATCCGATTGAGGTATTTTTGGAAGACAACAAATTATTTGAAAAGCAAAATCAGTTCGCGCTATTCGTTCGGCTTCTCAAATACATTATTCCTTATTGGGATAAATACATCCTCATCATTGTCCTCCTCATCATTCAGGGAACCATTAGCGCACTGCCGGTGTTACTGTTGTCCAAATTGCCCTCCTTCATCGGCCAGGGACAGTCCGGCGATTATCTATTCTTCTGCTTCCTCCTGCTCCTACCCGCGTTTCTGTTTCGCTGGATCATTTTCGATAGTCTGTTGTACACACTCGTCTGGTACCTCGGCCTGAAATTATCTCTGAAATTGCGGCTGGATCTGTACCGTCGCCTGCAACTGCTCTCGTTGAAATTCTATCAATCCCGGCCCATTGGCGAGCACATGTACCGCGCCAATGCGGACATCGACGCATTGCTGCCGTTATTGAATTCCACCCAGAGCGGACTGCCTGGCTTCATTTCCAATATCTATCAGACCATTTTAATGATATACCTGGTTTCCGTTGTCGGCAGCAACATTCTATTTTACCTGACGCTGATTTTAATCCCGATCTATTTTTTAGTTCACATTTTATACAGCCGCATCCAGAAGCTGGATTACATCAAACGCGTCCGCGCCCAGGAGGTGGATGCTGTGCTCAGGGAGAGCCTGGCTGGCATCCGCGTCATCAAAGCGTTCGACCGCGTGAAATTCACCACCCGGCGTTATTACAGCGTCATGAAGAAGTTTTATAAATCAACACAGGCGGCATTTCTGCTGCAATACCTGGTCGCGGATCAGGTTCGCGTCATTCCTGTCCATATCATCTGGCCGTTGTCCCTGCCGCTGTTCGCCTATTTCGGATTGAAAGGCGCCATTCCCATCATCACCTGGGGCAGCATCATCTACTTTTCGCGTTTGCTGCTGTACTTTCTTGACGGGACCTATAATTTTGTCCAGCGATTCCGGCTGTTCCTCATCCCGGCAAAGCGTCTGTTCGAAACGCTGGACCAGCAGCCTGATATTGTCGAATCTGCCAATGCCCGGCGAATCGATTCGCTGAAAGGAGCCGTTGAGTTTGATTCCGTGAATTTCTCCTATCAGCGCGATTTCCCAATCCTGAAAAATATCTCATTTCAACTGAAGCCGGGGCAGAAGCTGGGTATCGTCGGTCCCAGCGGCGCCGGCAAAAGCACCATCGCCATGCTCGTGCTGCGACTCTTCGAGCCGGATTCCGGCGCTGTGAAAATCGATGGTCTGAATGTGAAGGATGTGAACATGGCCTCTGTCCTGGAGCAGACCGGCGTCATTTTACAGGACACGTTTTTATTCGGCGGCACCATCCGGGAAAATATCCGCTACGGCGATCCGTACGCCAGCGATGAACAGGTGGAGCAGGCTGCCAGAGCAGCCGGCATTCACGCCGATATTCTGGAGATGCCCGGCGGCTATGACATGGATGTGGCTGAAGGGACAAATCTCTCCGGCGGACAGAAACAGCGGGTCGCCATTGCCCGGGCCTTGCTCAAAAATCCGGCGCTGTTGCTGCTGGATGAAGCGACCTCGTCGCTGGACATCGAGACTGAAAATGGAATCATGCAGACGCTCCGGCAAAATTTTTCTCACGTCTCCACCATTATCATTTCCCATCGGCTGAGTTTTGTCGCCGATGCGGCGCACATTCTCGTCGTTGATAAAGGCGAGATTGTGGAACAGGGCGCCCATGCGCAGTTGATCCAAAATAAAAAGCTGTATTATCAACTCTATCAGCAGCAATCCAGGTCCACACTAACTGTGTGAGCGACGCATGATAACAACCTCATTGAGCGATTGGAATATATTTGTCTACTTTTTGCGCTATCTCCGGCCTGTCTGGCGGTTGATGCTGCTGGTGCTGGTGTTGGCGATAATCATCACCACGCTGGATATCAACACGGTGATTCTCCCGTTGCTCATTCGGAAATTCATCGACCAGGTGCTGGGCCAGCAGGATTGGCATGTCTTTCGGATTCTGGTGATCGTCATCCTCGTGCAGATTGTGCTATATTTTTCATTCAGCCTGATTTATGAATTGGTGAAATACGTGGTTTCCATGCGGCTCGGCATGACGCTGGGCATGAATGTGTTCAGGCATGTGATGAAACTGCCGCTGAGTTTTTTCCAGCAGCGCCCCATCGGCGAGCACATGTACCGCATTGGCAGCAATTTTGATCCGGGCTTTGCCAATCTCGCCATCCTCGGCATGTTGTTCGAATTGACCGGCACGGCGAAATCTGCCCAGCAGCCGATGGTGGGAAAGGACGTCGATGGCGTTCTGGGCATGCTCACGCAATCGCTGGATCTGCTCATCCGCGTCCTGTTCCGGTTAGGGCTCATTCTATTCACCATTACCATTGGTTTCAGCGCCCAGGTGGGAATTGCCCTGATCATCTTTTGCATCCCGTACATCTGGGTGATTCACAGGTTCTACAACGTCCAGCGGAACATCGATTTCAAATTCCGCGGCAAAAGCCAGAATTTCCTGGCTGGCCTGCAGGAATGGTTCGCGGGCATCAAAACGATCAAGGCCTTTGGCAAGGGTCGGCATGAGACCAGAAAGAACATCCGCCTTTATGTGACCATGCTCAGAGTGGAATGGCAGAATTATTTCATGAAGCTCGTCACCGATGATTTCATCTTTCTGTTCCGGTACCTGTTCATTGTGGCAGCGTTGTTTTATGTTGCTGTGCAGCAGAACCAGACCGCCGGCGCGATTTTTGGGCTGTACCTGTTGCTGGATCAATTCTTCAGCCCCATCAATCTGATGATTCGCGTGTTCGAGGGAATTCGGCTCCAGCTCATTCCGTCGCGACGGTTGATGGATACCCTGAACGTGGAGCCTTCCATTCGGGAGCGCGAAAACGCCGTGGCCCTGGATTCCTTTTCCGGCAGCTACGCCATCGATCGGGTTTCTTTCGGTTATGTGCCGGAAAAGGAAGTGCTTTCGGATATCACGATTCACACCGCGCCGGGCAAAAAAGTGGCCATTGTCGGACCATCCGGTTCCGGCAAAACATCGCTGGTGAATTTGATCCTGCGATTCTACGACCCGGCCAGCGGCGAAATACAGGCTGACCGCGTGGATTTGAGGGATTTAAAATCAGCCACCTATTATCGGCATATTGGAATCATCCTGCAGGAGGACTTTTTGTTCAGCGGTACGGTTTGCGACAATATCCGCTACGGCAAACCGGACGCCACAGAGGCCGAGATTGTCGACGCTGCGAAATTGGCGGCTGTCCATGACGATATTTTATCGCTGCCCCGGGGCTATGACACCGATCTTGCCGAGGGGAGCAAACTATCCGGCGGCCAGCGCCAGCGGATCGCCATTGCCCGGGCGTTGATTCGAAAACCATCGGTGCTGGTGCTGGACGAAGCCACCAGCGCCCTGGATTCCCAGACTGCTGCCACCATAGAAGCGACGCTCAATCGCGTGTGCGCCGGGAAAACGGTCATCATCATCACCCATCGGCTGAATTCGGTCCGCGACTGCGACGAGATATTTGTGCTGAACAAGGGGAGAGTCATCGAACAGGGATCGTTCCGGCAGCTTTTAAATCAGAAGGGATTGTTCGCATCGCTGTATCAGAAGCAGGTACAGGTATAAGTTCGGAGAAAAACATGAATCGCTTTGTCAAAAAGCTCCTGGCAAAATATATCAAATACATCGAGATAATCGGCTACGCCTTTGTGCTGTTGTTCATCGCTGGCCTGGTGGCTCTCTCGTTCATCAAAGCCGAAGATGAATATGTGAATTTAAACGGACTCTTCGAAGTTGAGCACCAATGGCTGACGTTCGAACAACCGCATTTCATTCTTGATTTGAGATCCGAATCCGGGCAGACGGTTGCTGCCGGTGATCCGTTGCTGGAAGTCACGGCGGACGAAAAATTTCTGGCGGACAGAACCATTCAGAGCAATCTCGAAGCGCAACTGGAAACTGCGGAGAACGCCGGGATGTCAGCGCTGGCCGGCAGGCTGAGTTCCATCATCATGGATATTGAATCGCGCGACTACCCGGAATTGGACATTGCCGTTGTTCGCTCGCAGATCGATGGGTATTTTGATCTGGTGGACAGCAGCGATTATATTCCAGCAGGAAAGAAAATTGGCGGCGTGTTCAACTTCGGAGAGAGTACCATCCGCGTCACCGCATTTCCTGCGGATAAGCGCCTGGTCAAAAAAGTGAAGCCGGGCCAAAGCGGTCAGGCGACGATTGCTTTGGCGCCGGCGGTCAATGCCCTCTGCGTTGTGAGCGTTGTCGATGTCACAAAATCTGAAATTGTGTTAAAAATGGAAACAATCAGTGAAAAAGACCGGTTGAAACTAATTGAATTCCTGACAGCGCGTTCGGACGAACAAGCGCTCGCCGCGAATGTGAATCTATTGGTCGGATGGAAAAGCTGGATGCGACTCATCTGGAGGTAGTCATGAAAAAAGCGTATGATGTGACCGTCGCCGGCCATATCTGTCTTGATATCATTCCGAAATTTGCCGACACCGGGCTCAGGGACATCGCGTCGCTGTTTGTGCCCGGGAAATTGATTAACGTGGGCGCGGCAAAAATCAGCACAGGTGGGCCGGTTTCCAATACAGGGATTGCCATGAAAAAACTCGGGCTGAACGTCGCATTCATGGCCCGGGTCGGCGAGGATGAATTCGGCCGGCTTGTCGTTCGTCTGTTGGAAGCGCAGGGCAGCACGGACGGCGTCTCCATGTCGTCGGAGGATCGCACCTCGTACACGGTCGCGCTGGCGCCGCCGGGCATCGATCGGATTTTTCTGCACGACCCAGGCGCCAATGATCGTTTCTCCGGTCGCGAACTGGATGCGGATATCATTGCTCAATCCAGGCTGTTCCATTTCGGCTACCCTCCACTGATGGCCGCATGCTACGAGCGTGAGGGGGAGGAATTGGCCCATATTTTTCAGCTGGCAAAGAGAGCCGGCGCCATCACCTCGCTGGATATGTCCCTGCCGGATCCCAATAATCCCAGCGGCAAGGCGCCGTGGAAAAAAATACTGGAATCCGTTCTCCCGCACGTGGACATCTTTTTGCCGAGCATCGAAGAGGTGTTTTTCATGCTGGATAGCTCCCGCTATTTCAGGATAAAAGAGCAATTTGGCGCGCAGGATGTCATTGATTATTTTCAACCGGAGGATTTTCGCCGTCTCGCTGAGAGGTGTCTGGACCTGGGTTGCGCCATTGTCGCATTGAAAACAGCCCATCGCGGATTTTATATTCGAACCGCCGACGTGGCGAAGCATGCTGCATTCGAACGGCTGAATGGATTCGACGCCAACGGCTGGAGCGATCGGGAGGTCTGGTGCCCGGCGTATAGAATTGAGCGGATCGCCAGCGCCACCGGTTCCGGGGATTCATCCATCGCCGGATTTTTAACGGCGCTCATTCGCGGCCAGAGTATTGAGACAGCGCTGCAATGCGCCAACTGCGTGGGGTTTCAGAATCTCCATGAGCTGGATGCGATCAGCGGCATAAAAACCTGGGACGAAACAATCGCCATGATCCGGGATAAATCCATGAAGCGCATTGATCCGTCGCTGCCGGCGGACTCGTGGACATGGGATGAACAGAAAAAAGTATGGTTCGGTAATAAAGACCTATCGAAGTGAACTCCCAACCAAGACATAGAACACGGATGATCCGCCAAAAAGATGGCGGACGTTCCGCATTCGTGGCCGTTCACAGGTTCCGGGTTCAGCGTTCCCGGTTGGCGTTTTGGATATGGTCGCTCGAAACATTTTGTATGCTCAAATAGTCCGTCATCAACTGTACGTTATCATTAACCCTGAACCCTGAACGATGAACCTGTGAACGGTTACAGCATTCAGCCATACGCTCTTTCAAAAATAATAAATAGATGCATTTGCCGGGTTTCACTCATTGGGTGACAGGATAATTCCATCTGAACATGCTGTTTTTCCTGTCGCCAAAAGCTGATAGCTAATAGCTGATAGCTGATAGCTTCTTTTAGCACGGACAAATTTTACAGAGGATGAACTGAAATGACATCGCGAGAACGTGTGTTGAAAACATTGCGCCACGAGGAGCCGGACAAAGTGCCCATTGATCTGGGCGCGATGCGGTCCACGGGCATTATGGCCATTGCCTACAATAAACTGAAATCATATCTCAACATCACCGGCGGAGTCACCCGCGTGTACGATATCGGTCAGCAACTGGCTGAACCGGAGTTGGAAATTCTGAAGCGATTTCAGGTGGATGTCGTTGATCTCACCAATACATTTGGAGAAACGAGCGACGCCTGGCAGGAATGGCCTCTGCCGGATAAGTCCTCTGGCTATGTGCCAAAGATTTTCTACCCCATTCGTCGCGGCAACGAATGGGTTATCATGGACCGGGACAGAGTTTCCTCGCGGATGCCGGAGGGATGCCTCTATTTTGAATCCTGCAACCCACTGCTGGAAAATGCCGCGACCAAACAGGATCTGGATTCGGCGCGATGGTACTATTTCACTGATGAAGATTTGAAATTGTTGGAGCTAAAAGCGAAGAAGCTGTACACTCAAACGGACTTTGCAGTGATGGGCGGATTTGGCGGCAATATTCTGGAACTGGGTCAGGCGTATCGCGGTTGGGAGAATTTTATGATGGACCTGGCCATCAATCCCGGCTTTGCCGAAGATTTGATGGACAAGCTGGTGGAAGTGCACCTGAAAAACCTGGAAGGCTATTTGCAGGCGGTGGGCGCATACATTCAGGTGATTCAGATGGGGGATGATCTGGGAACGCAGCATGCAACCCAGCTCTCCCCTGATATGTATCGGGAGTTTATCAAACCGCGGCATCAGAAAATCTACCAGTATGTGAAGCAGCATTCCGATCTTTACGTGTTCCTCCATAGCTGCGGCTCGGTGTACGATTTGATTCCGGATTTGATCGATGCCGGCGTGGACGTTCTCAACCCGGTGCAGACTTCGGCCGCTAAAATGGACCCGACCCGATTGAAAGCCGAATTCGGGGACAAACTCACGTTCTGGGGCGGCGGCGTTGATACGCAGCATGCGCTGCCGGGAGCTTCTCCTGAGGAGGTCGCGGACATGGTGAAAGACCGCATCCGAATTTTCGCGCCTGGCGGGGGATTTGTCTTCACCCAGGTGCATAATATCCAGGCCAATGTCCCGCCCGAAAATATCGTGGCTGCCTATGATGCGGCCATCAAATGGCGCAACTATCCGATTCACATGTAACGGCATGCCGGATGAGCCACTTTTTTAAATCACACCTACCGGACGAGAGTCTGCCCGATCCGGCGCTGGTCCGGCTGGAATAAATCCGCTGGAGCCGCTTCACTTAATTGAGAGAAATGAAGAACGATATGAAAAAGCAATTCCCGAAAGTTATTTCCGTCGAGCCGCTGCCTGAATTCGAGTGCGCTTTTCAGCAGAATGATCAGGGCTGGATTGGCGGCGATTTGGCGTTCAGCATGCCGTTGACCAACGACCAGAATCTGTGGCTCTTCGGCGATTCATTTATACAGCGAGCGCCGGCGCAGAAGAATCGCGTGGACGCTGTCATCATCAGCAATTCTATTGCTATTCAAACCGGCGATTTCAGCGCACGAGATTTCCGATTGCAGTTTTTCTGGCCAATGAAACAGAAATCCCCGCTGGCCTTGTTCGATGATACATCTGTCCCCGGTAGAGTCTGGCCATTCAGTTCGGTGCTGTTGGGAAGCACGTTGTTCGTCCTGGCTGTTCGAATTGTGCAGACCAATATCAACGATGCTTTTGGTTTTAAACTGGTGGGAAATTTGATCTACGAGATCGATAACCCGTTTGATCCGCCTGAAAAATGGCATTTGAAAATTCATGAACTTCCGTGGCGACAGGATCTGGGTACCTTCGGTTCCAATATATTGATCGATCACGGCTATGTGTACATTTACGGCTTTCAAAAAACCACGCCGGTCATCACTGACCCGCCGAATCTCGTCATTGCCCGGATGGACCTGCAGGGAAAATTCAATTTCGTCGGAATGCACCACTGGCAATTTCGCGATGGGATCAATCAGCGCTGGACTGGCAATCGCAACGAAATTTCCCCGGTCTTTGAAAACTCGAACACCGAGTTTTCCGTCACGTATCTCCGTGAATTCGGCGCATATATTTTGGTTGCTAACTCTGGCAAAGACGGAAAGCATATCACCGTTCGTTTCGCCGACACGCCGTACGGACCCTTCTCCGAACCAACGATCATTTACAATTGCCCGGAAGTGGATTGGAGTCCCCTCTATTTTTGTTACGCCGTAAAAGCGCATCCGGAGCTGTCGCGCGCGCACGATGAATTGATTATCACCTATGTGACGAATTCAAAAACACTGCAAACATGCGTCGATGATCTGCGCATTTATTTCCCGCGGTTTTTGAAGTTAAAATTGGCCTGAGCCGCCGTACTGTACCGCTGGACATCGGATCGGGTTTCAAAGCCGATTCAGGTTATGACGATATTTGTTCCACATCAACGCCGTCAGCGCAGTTCCTGTGCCCCGGCGTTTTTTTGTAGAAGCAATCGGAAGAAAAACAACAGTCCAGACCTGAATTGTCCAACGGTTCCATGTTATTAAATATTGGCAATATTGAAAATTTTGGTTGAAATTTAAAACAAGATTAAATACATTTTAGTGAGCGAACTGATAGTAAGATAGGAATCAATAACAAGGTTTTTACCGATGGAACCATGATTTACTTTTAACAATAAGCTCAGAGGTCGTCATGACACATGCTGAAAGAAATGTACAGCGAGAATATCGCATCATGTGGGGGATCACCGTTGACGCTTATGACGAGGCAGAATGTGCGATGGGTTGGTACTATTATCTTGATTCGAAACTTCATGTCCCGTTTCACGCCCGCTGTGTTACGGAGAAAAAATATTCTCCTTTAGCCTTTGGTGAAATCGTCAGAGTCATTGGATTGGCAAAAGAGCGGGACTGCCTGCAGGAAATCTGCGTTGAAGTGCAGTCCACATTTCGAAAGATTAAGGCGCCGCTCTCCCAGCTCAGAGCCATTGACGCCGATGACGTGACCAACGAAGCGATCGAAGATTGGCATTATTGGGTGAATCGCGGGTATCAATTTTCCATGGTGCATGCTGCTCAGTAAATTTCCATTGGTTAAATTCCGAACATACGTCAATAAAAATTGGCCACTTTTTAGTACTTTTCTGCATCAAAGAAATGCTCGCCCCTGTTCTGGTCTTCATCCAACGCTGCAATAGTCAATTTCACATTGAGAGGCGTAAAAACTTCCGCAATTAAAGGTTGGTATAATTATTGCATTTTCCAAACACCTATGACTTTATTAGATGATTGTTTTCCATTTGATAATAACCCATTTGGTTCAACTCAATGACTGGTCCCATCGATCGACTTCTCTCAACATGGCTGAAAAATACAAACTGTTCTGTTCTGCTCATCGATAACAACGACACGTGCACAATGTTGAATCAGTGTCAATCCATTCATCTCACGCGCGATGCGGCGAGTTCCACACCATTCCACGTGTGGGACTTCATTCAAATCTCCAATGAGGAACGACCTGCCCTGATCAACCAGCTCGAAGCATGTCGGAATTCGGGCATGGAGCGAAAGCTCCGTCTGCCTACATCCATTTCGCCGCAGCAAGTCCAATTGTTTGATTGGAGCTTTACACCTGTTCCGAGTCAGGAGGGTGAAATCCCTCAACTGCTGGCAATCGGCAGTCCGACCCGATTTTCGAGCGAGATCATGACGCCTCGCATCGACGAGCCGACGATGTTCATTTTAGAAAACCTGCCGATGATGGTGGTAGCGTTGGGTTCGGGAGAGTCGCTGCTTGTATGGAACAAGGCAGCGGAGGATGTGACCGGTTACAGCCGCGCCGAACTTCGGGACAGCCGGGAATTATTCGAATCCCTCGTGCTTCGTCGCGATGAAATGCATGAAGTTCAGACGAATGGCGGAAAGCATCTGGAAAGAGAAATAACCACAAAAGATGGACTGGCGCGACACATTCAATGGATACTCTTATCCGAACTGGTCCCAATACCGGATTTCACCTTGTGGGCTATTGGCTATGACGTCACTGAGCATTATCAGGTGGATTTTGAACGGCAGCAGCTTCAGCTTGAGTTGTTTCGAGCGCAGAAAATGGAATCCATCGGTACGCTCGCCGGCGGCGTGGCTCACGATTTTAACAATATCCTGGTGGGGATTCTGGGTTACGCCTCGCTGCTGCAAACGATTCTGCCCGCTGAAAGCGAAGCGTTTTTATATGCCCAGGATATTGGGAAGTCGGCGCAGCGAATGTCGAAATTGACCCGACAGCTCATGGTTTTTTCGCGAGGCGGCAAGTTCGAACCGGTCGCTACGAACATCAATATTATGATCACCAATATCATCACTTTTATCTCCCGAACGCTCGACCCGTCCATCTCAATTATTACAGATTTTGAGGAACCACCGCCGCTCATTCTGGCGGATCCTGTTCAGTTGCAGCAGGTCATTGTGAACCTGGTTTCCAATAGCGCTGAATCGATGCAGCAGAGCGGCATCATTAAAATTACCACGCGAAGTCGGATCGTCATTCGGGAGATGGGCGCAACAACCCATACGCAGCTCATCGTTGAGGACAATGGTTCGGGTATGGACGCGTTCAGCCTCGATAAAATTTTCGAACCATTTTACAGTACGAAAGCCCATGGACGGGGATTGGGAATGGCTGTTGTCAATCGGATTGTGAAAATTCATAACGGCGAGATACAGGTCGAGAGCGAGGTGGGCAGGGGTACCAGGGTCACCATTTCTTTTCCGGCAACCCAGAAACCGGCAGAGCCGGAGATGGGCGCGTCTTCAGTCCAACTCACCGCCGGCACGGAGAGCATCCTGGTGATTGACGATGAGAAAGTAACGCTGGATATCATGAAATTCAGTCTGGAGCGGGTAGGCTATAAAATTTACACGGCCATCGACGGGCGCTCCGGCATGGATATTTTGAAGCATCACAATGAAATCGATTTGATCATCCTCGATGTCGTCATGCCGGGAATCGCCGGCGTGATGCTGTTCAAGCGCCTGAAAAAAATCAAACCGGGCGTCAAAATTCTTCTCTGCTCCGGCTTTGATGAGACCGGCCCGGTAAAAGACATCATGAGCCTCGGCGCCAACGGATTCCTGCACAAGCCCTTCGAGGTGAGCCTGTTGACAGACATCATCAAAAAAATTCTGGATGAGAATAACTGATCACTTCGGCTCGACCACGGTGAATTCCCACGAGCACCATTCGTTGTCCGGATGTTGATCCGGCGGGCAGGCGATGCACCGGGTCTGAATGCGGGGATCGATGGTTCGCGCAAATTGCGAGAACTCCGTTATCCCCACCGGTTTGCAGGGAAAATCGGGCAGGCCTTTTCGCTTGCGCGCCGCCTGAACCCGGCACGACGTCATCCTGAACCGGCACCGCGTCTCGCTGATGTCTGAAATTTCATAGGTGTTGATGAACGCATACATGCGGTAATCAAAGGCTTTCACCAGCGCCGGAATGCCTCCGCCCGGTTTCATCCCCAATCGCTCCAAAATCCGATTCGCTTCAGCCACAGCAAAGCCGTGCCAGGCGCGTTCATCCAATTCCATGGCCATATCCATACCAAATTTTTTCTCCGCCGCCAAAAACCAGAGGCCATCATGGGCCAGCCAGTTTTTCGCAGCATCGGTCAGTAAATTCCACAGATCATCCTTTGATAATTCAGCTTTGTTCAACATCGGTTCTCCTCCAGCATGTGAATAGTGGCGTGTTCAACACTCCATTCCGGCGCGATTCTTTTGTCCGGGTTTCGTTTTCTATTTTAACATTATTTGCTTCAAAAGCAAGAAAAAATTTAGGCATGACGAGGATTCCAAACAGCTCCCGCAGACCTGATCCCATTCATCCGGCACTCCGGGGCTGTGATCAATTCAGGCGGATAGTCCAGGCGCGCCATGCCGGCTGGTAATAAATTCAGGGCAAAGTGACGCACAAAATGGCTGCAGCCAGCCTTAATTTTTGAAAAATTTTCTATTGATTTTCAATATAAATTTTGGTAACTTGCAGGGCTAACTAAATTATGAGAAATTAAGAAAATTAAGAATGTTATTACGGATATATGACTTGCCACTGCACCCATCTCTTGCTGAGCATGTTCTCTGATGTCCTAAAACAGAAGGAGGAACAATGAGCACCAAGTTAACCCGAAGAGAATTCATTCAATCCAGTATTCAATTAGGCCTGGGAGTCGGCGTCATCGGAGGATTGCCATTTCTGAACTCGGGCTGCGCCGCGCACGAATTTGATTTCATCATTAAAAATGGGACGATCATCGATGGCAGCGGAAAAGCTGCGTTCAAAGGCGATGTCGGCATTATCGGTCAGTACATTCGGGCGATTGGGGATTTGTCGGACCGAACAGCAACCCGGACCATCGACGCGACGAACCATATTGTTTGTCCGGGCTTCATCGATGTCCATTCCCATTCTGATATCTGCCTGCTGGTGAATCCCAATGCGGACAGCAAAATCCGGCAGGGCGTCACCACGGAAATTAGCGGCAATTGCGGCTACTCGCCCTTTCCGATCGCCAAAGAAAACGTTGCGGACTATTCGGCGGACATTCTGGAGGACTACGGCGTTGAGGTCAACTGGAATGACGCCGGATCGTTCCTGAAACGATTGGAAGAAAAAGGGACTGCGCTCAACTACGCCACATTCGTCGGCCACAGCACCATCCGGGAGGTGGTGATGGGGATGGCCAACAAGCCGGCGACGGAGTCGGACTTGAAACAGATGATTTATGAGTTGGAGAAAGGACTGGATCAGGGGGCGCTGGGACTTTCCACCGGACTGGAATACACGCCGGGCAGTTTTGGTTCCACCGAGGAATTGATTCGGCTGTGTCAAGCTCTTCCCGCTTATGGCGGCGTGTACGCGACTCACATGCGCAACGAAGATGATCGGGTTATGGAAGCAGTGGCGGAAGCCATTGAGATCGGCAGAAAGGCCGGAGTCAGCGTGCAGCTTTCACACCTCAAAGCCTGCCAGAAAAAAAACTGGCATTTTGTCGATTCATTTTTAGCCGCCATTGAAGCCGCCCGCGCCGAAGACCTGAACGTCCATGCGGATCGCTATCCCTACATTGCTTACAACACCACGCTCATGCTGCTTTTCCCGCTCTGGTTCCGCGAAGGGAACACGGATGAGATACTTGCCCGATTTAAGGATGAAGGTCTCATTGCCAAAGTGCGGCCAATCGTGGAGCAAAAGATCAGCGACATTGGTTCATGGGACTCGATCCTGATCAGTTCCATCGCTTCCGAAGAACGCCGTTCCTGCGCCGGGAAAACGGTGTTGCAAAATGCGCAGCATGAAAATGTCGAACCATTCGAGTGGGTCCGCCGGACACTGATCGCGGAGAAAGGCTCTGTTTCCATGGTCGTTTTTGCCATGGATGAAGAGACAACGATAAAGGTGCTGCAAGCGCCGTTCACCATGATCGGCTCTGATGGCGACTCCATTGCGACCACCGGCATCCTGAGCAAGGGAAATCCGCATCCGCGCAATTTCGGAACGTTCCCGCGGGTGCTGGGATATTATCTGCGCGATAGAAAAATTACCGGCCTGGAAGAGGGCATTCGCAAAATGACGTCGCTGCCGGCGGAGAAATTTGGCCTGAAAAAGCGAGGCGCTATTCAGCCCGGATATTTTGCCGACATTGTCGTGTTCGATCTGAACGCGGTGGCGGACTGCGCCACGTTTGTGCAGCCAAAACAATATCCCAAAGGCATCACGCACGTTCTGGTCAATGGCCAATGGGTCATCAACAATGAAACGCACACCAACAATCTGCCAGGCATGATTTTGAGGCGGGGATAACCGAATGCCCGCTGATGCAGCAGACTACCGGTTGAAAAAAATACGCGATTCACAGTGGCTCTTCTGCAGCGCCGGAGAGCAGGACATCATTCTTGCAGGAGTTCGATGCAATGCCTCATAAAATTTTAGTCATCAATCCCGGTTCAACATCCACCAAAGTAGCTGTTTTTGAAGATGAAACGCGAGTCCATGAAGAGTCGATTGCTCATTCGCGGGATGACTTGCAGCGGTTTTCCGGTCTGTGGGATCAATTCGACCTGCGGCTGAAAGCCATTCTGGCCTTTTTGGCAAAGGTGAACGTCCCCGTGTGCGAACTCGCCGCTGTGGTTGGTCGCGGCGGATTGCTGAAATCGATCCCCGGGGGAACCTATCTCGTGAGCGACGCGATGATCGCGGACGCCCGCGCCGGAATTCAGGGCGAACACGCCTCCAACCTGGGCTGCGCTCTGGCCAAAAGCCTGGCGGACGAGGCCGGTGTTGCTGCCTACGTCGTGGATCCGGTCTCAGTCGATGAGTTTGAACCGCTGGCGCGTTACTCCGGTCATCCGCTCATTCAACGGCGCGCGCTGTCGCACACGCTGAATATTCACGCGGTGGGCCGAATGGCGGCGGACAGACTGGGCGCTGATTATTCGGCGGTGAATTTCATCATCGCGCATCTGGGCGGCGGCATTTCTGTGTGTCCGTTGAAGCAGGGGAGGATCATCGATGTGAATGACGCCTCCAGTTCCGGCCCGTTTTCGCCGGAGCGAACCGGCGATTTACCGCTTCAGCCGTTCATCTCCCTGTGTTTTTCCGGGGAATACACCCGGCAGCAAATGGCAAAAATGGTGATGGGCCAGGGCGGACTCATGGCGTATTTAAATACCACGAACGCGGAAGAGGTGGAAAAGCGAATCGGGCAGGGAGACTCGCATGCCCGCGACGTGTACCAGGCAATGGCCTACCAGATTTCGAAGGAGATCGGCGCCATGGCCACTGTGGTGGACGGCGATGTTCGGGCTATTGTCATCAGCGGCGGACTTGCCAAATCAAAACTGCTGACCGGCTGGATTGTGGAGCGCGTGAAATTCATCGCGGAAGTGCTCATACTTCCCGGCGAATTTGAAATGGAAGCCCTGGCAGTCGGCGCGCTCCGGGTGCTCAGGAATGAAGAGCGCGCGCGAGTGTACTGATCGGCCATCGCTTCACTGACTTTCGGGAATACGGCTCGTATGTCAATCACTGGAACTCGGACGGAAGATTCGGATCACCAAATGAAATGAAATCGGACTTTATAATGGGAGAAGACTGGAATGGAAAGAGCGATTTTATCTGGAAATGAAGCGATTGCGCGGGGACTGTATGAAGCCGGCGGACGATTTGCCACAGCGTATCCCGGCACTCCGAGCACGGAGATACTTGAAAATGTCGGAAAGTACGCAGAGATACAGGCCCAATGGGCGCCCAATGAGAAAGTGGCGCTCGAAGTTGCGGCTGGCGCTGCATTGGGCGGCGCACGGTCGTTGGCAGCCATGAAACACGTGGGGCTGAACGTCGCTGCCGATCCGTTTTTTTCACTTTCCTATCAGGGCGTGAATAGCGGCATTGTCATTGTCTCCGCCGATGATCCTTCCATGCATTCATCCCAGAACGAGCAGGATAACCGCTGGTTTGCCCGCGCCGCGAAAATGCCGATGCTGGAGCCGGCAGATAGTCAGGAAGCCAAAGATTTCACTGTGGCCGGGCTGGAGTTGAGCGAGACCTACGATACGCCCATTCTGCTGCGAACAACCACCCGCGTCAATCACTCGAAAAGCATCGTCGAATTGAAAAATCGCACTGAAGTCGCGCGGAAGACCTACAAAAAAGATGTACTGAAAAATGTGCTGTTGCCATCCAATGCCCAGAAAAAACACGTTCTCGTCGAGCGCCGTCTGGCTGCATTGGAGGAATTTGGCAATACGTGCAGTTTGAACCGAATTGAATGGGGCGATAAAGCGCTGGGCATTATCACCAGTGGCATCGCTTACCAGCACGCCAGGGAAATATTTCCCCGGGCTTCGATTCTGAAACTGGGTCTCACGTTTCCGCTGCCCCGGACATTGATTCGTGACTTCGCTGCGCAGGTTCAGAAATTGTACGTCATCGAAGAATTGGACCCGTTCCTGGAAGAACAGATTGCCGCCATGGGTATTCCGGTCGAAGGAAAAAATAGGCTGCCGATACTCGGTGAGTTGAGTCCTGATGTCATTGCGCAAAGCTTTGGCCAGGAACCTGTCAGAACCGACTCCGTGCTGAACGATGTGCTCATCCCGCCGCGGCCGCCGGTCCTCTGTCCCGGCTGTTCCCACCGCGGGATGTTTTATGCCATGAAGAAATTGAAACTGATCGTCACCGGCGATATTGGCTGCTATACGTTAGCTGCCATTCCTCCTCTTGAAACCATTGATACCTGTTTATGCATGGGTGCCAGCATCGGCTATGCCGAAGGAATCGAAAAGGCCAACGGCGATGAATTGAAAGGCAAGATCATCGGCGTCATCGGCGATTCGACGTTTTACCATTCCGGCATCACCGGACTCATCGATGTGGTTTACAACAGGGCGAAATCGAAAATTTGTATTCTGGACAATCACATCACCGCAATGACCGGGCATCAGGATCACCCCGGCTCCGGACTCACGCTGAAAGGCGAAGCCACGTTGAAGCTGGATCTGGAAGCTTTGTGTCGCGCAGCCGGTGTGAATCGCGTCGTGAAAGTCGATCCCTATAATTTAAAGGAAACGATCGCCACGCTGAAGCAGGAGATGGCTGCGGACGAACCATCCGTCATCATCGCTGATGCGCCGTGCGTGATTCGGGCGAAAATCAAATTCAGCGAGCCGTATTTCGTGGATGCGGAGACGTGCATCATGTGCGGCATGTGCCATAAAATCGGTTGTCCGGCCATTGAAAAAGATGCGAATGGCAAGACGAAAATCAATGAGCTGTTTTGCATTGGCTGTGATTTGTGCCGGCAACTCTGCAAACCCGGCGCAATTCAGAAACCGGAATAATTCGATGCTCCGCGGCTCCGGGGCGAAGTGAACCCCATTTTGGATTTTATGCAAAAGGAATACTATATGGTGAATTTAAAAATATCGGAAGTAACGACTGTCATTAATGTTGTCATGAGCGGCGTGGGCGGGCAGGGCGTGCTGGTCGCGAGCGATGTCCTGGTTTTGGCTGCAATGCTGGCGGATCTGGATGCGAAGAAGAGCGAGGTGCATGGCATGGCTCAGCGCGGCGGAAGCGTGGTCAGTCAGATTCGATTTGGCAAAAAAATCTTTTCGCCGCTGATAAAGACTGGCAACGCTGATATCATTCTGGCGTTCGAAAAACTGGAAGCCATTCGTTATCTCGACTATCTCAAACCGGGCGGGGTTGTCATTTATAACGACCAGCAGATTACGCCGCTGTCAGTTTTCTTTTCCAATATCGCCTACCCGGGCGATGTGGAGATGATTTGCAAAAAACGGGCGGAGCACATCATTGCCGTGAATGGTCTGCGCATTACCGAGGAATTGAAAAATCCGCGCATGCTGAATTCCGTGATGTTGGGCGCATTGTCCAATTTTCTTCAATTCGATGAGGAGCATTGGATGAAAGCCATCGAGCAGCGCGTTCCACCAAAGTTTTTGGAATTGAACCGCAAGGCGTTCGAGGCCGGGAAGGCAAGTTAATTTTTGCATTGTTGACGCAGGACGAATAATGATTGTGGAGACCCTATGATTTGTAATTTTGATCAATTGATAGAGCATGCTCAGAAACAGAGCATAAGTCAGGCGCGACCTGTGCGCGTTGTGGTCGCGGCCGGGAATGATAGCGCTGCCCTGGAGGCGTTAGCGCTCGCTAAAAAAATGGATATGGCGGATGGATTGCTTGTGGGCGACCGCGCTCAGATCATCGCAGCGATGGAGTCGCTGGAGATCGATCCTGTGCAGTTCACCATCGTCGATGCAGCCGGGGAGAAGGATATCTGCTACCGGACTGTGCAGCAAATACATGACGGGAATGCGGAAATCATCCTGAAAGGAAAAGTGAAGACAGCCACGCTGTTGAAAGCGATACTGGATGCCGATCATGGCCTGCGCACCGGCAGACTCATCAGCGATGCGTTCCTCTTCGAGTGGCCGGAGCGGAAAAGTGAAAATAAGCTGCTGATCATCACCGATGGCGGATTCAATCTCGCTCCGAATCTGGAGCAGAAAATTCAGATACTCGAAAACGCCATTCAGGTGGCTCATGCATTGGGCAACGATAATCCCAGAGTCGCGGTTTTGTCGGCCGTGGAGACAGTCAATCCCAATCTGCCATCCACAGTCGATGCGGCGATTCTGTCCAAAATGAACGAGCGCGGACAAATTACCGGCTGCATTGTGGACGGTCCGCTGGCGCTGGACAATGCCATATCCGAAGAATCGGCCGCGCAAAAAGGCATCAAATCCCCGGTCGCCGGCCGAGCGGACATCCTGCTTTTCCCCAATATCGAATCCGCCAATATCGCCGCGAAAGGCACGACGTACTTCTCCGGCCTGCGGTTGGCCCACGCTACCATGGGCGCCCGGGCGCCGGTCCTCATTCCCTCCCGTTCGGATACTGCGGACGCAAAATTGCTCACGCTGGCCCTGAACGTCATCATGAGCCGAAGCGGTGTCATGAAATGAGCGAGCCGGAAGCCGACCTGAAAGCTGTCTTCAGTAAGCAGAATAATTTTGATCCAGTTGTGTTAAAGTATAGATTATGTTGCAACTTTTATGAATCCTCAAAGTATACATTGCTGACATGACCGATCAAAATTCACATACAACCATCCTGTTAAATTTAGCGCGGTTCAGCGAAGAGCTTGTCCCAATCCGGGATTGCGAAAAAGCGCTGGATTACATCCTCGATGCGGTGAGCGAAACCATAGGATGCAATCAGGCATCCCTCATGATGTTCGATTTTGATGCCAAAAATTTGAAGCTGATGAAGGTGCGGGGATTTAAGGCGGATCATTATAAACCGCCCAGGATCGAGCTGACCGAGAATGTGGAAAAGTGGATTTATGAAGGCGGGGAAGTATTTGCCCTCACCGAACAGGGTATGAGCAAGTTTCTCATTGTTTTTGATGAGGACGAAGCGAAATACTTCTACTGCGAATTGCGAATCCCGATTTTCGTGTTAGGCCGGCTGCTTGGAATTTTGAACATCGGCAAAAAATCGGATGGCACAGAATACTCCAATGAGGATATCACACTGCTGCGGATATTTGTCAACATCTCCAGCATTGCCATCGAAAAATGCCTGCGCGCGAATGAGACCCTCTCCGCCAGAACAATGCCTGGCAGTGAAGAGAAGGCAACGTCTGTGCCGCCGAAAATCCGAATCCGGCGCCGCGTCGAAGGGTCGGAGATGATTGGCCGCTCGCCGGCGATGCAGAAAATCCGGAATCTGATCGATCGTGTCGCGGGCAAAGATGTGACTGTCCTGATCACCGGCGAAAGCGGAACCGGAAAGGAACTAGTCGCCAGAGACCTGCACGAAAAATCGCTCCGAAAAGATAAACCATTGATCACCATGAATTGCGCCGCCCTGCCGGAGAACCTGGTGGAGAGCGAACTATTTGGCCACGAGAAGGGCGCGTTCACCGGCGCGCACAGCCAGAAAATCGGCAAGTTCGAATTTGCCGATGGAGCGACGCTGTTTCTGGATGAAATCGGCGACATGAGCCTGACGACCCAGTCGAAACTGCTGCGCGTGCTTCAGGAGGGGACTTTTCAGCGCATTGGCGGCAACAGAACCCTGAAATCAGATGTGCGCGTTATTGCCGCGACAAATAAAGATCTGTCCGATGAGATCAAAAAAGGTACCTTTCGCGAAGATTTGTATTATCGGATCAACGTGATGCAAATCCATATTCCACCGCTGCGGGAACGGAAGGAAGATATCCCTCTGTTGGCGGAATATTTCTTCAAAAAATACATCGACATCTACTGCAAGCAAATCAAAAAGATCAGCGATTACGCCATGAACCAACTGATGGAATACCAGTTTCCCGGCAACGTTCGGGAATTTCAGAACCTGATTGAACGGGCGGTGATCATGGAGCAGTCGGATGAATTAGCCCTCGATTTTCTGCCGGGTCTGTCCTCGAAAATACCGATGGTCGTCGCGCAAGATAGCAATGGCACTTTGGAAGAACTTGAAAAAGAGCATATCGAGCGCGTCATCAAACAGGTGAATTACAATAAATCCCAGGCCGCGCGGATTCTGGGGATCGCCCGCAAAACTCTCCGCGAGAAAATGCAGCGCTACGGTCTTTCCTGATGATCGACTGATCACGAACTTCAGGGGTGCGGCAGCGCGGTTAATACGCGAAGTACCCTGCAACCATACCCTTGTTTCACAATACGTTGTCCACAAACATGCTCCAATTCATCTCCCATTTCACCCATCCCTTGCAGCATCCATTTCACTTTCGCCTGGAAAATCATTGTTCTGAGGAGTGAAAACCTGGTTCGGAACTTTGGAACGAAAGGTACCATTGGTGGGGGAAAGGTTCCAGGTGTAACTTCACGTACCAGGAAGGAAAATTATAATGTAGCAAAAACGTTAGAGACTAACTCGTTGAAATACATGCGAAATAACGATGATTGGATTACTGAAGCACATGCATTAAATTATGGCATAATGATTGTATGTTGATAGGTGAGAAGGACAACGATCGCAACAAACTTATTAACGACGGAGGTACAAACCATGAAACACATGACAAGAATCAGTATGGCGATGGCAGTCGTTTTGATGCTGTCAGTTTTGGCAACCGGCCTTTTTGCTCAGCAAGCGGATGGGGAAAAATACGACAAATATTTGATCAAGTCATTGAGCGATGAAAATGTCGGCATTCGTTCCAGCGCTGCGCAATTGCTCGGAGAGAGAAAAGTGAAAGAGGCGATTGAACCATTGACCAGGATGCTGAAAAGCGAGAAGAATTCAAGCGCCAGAATCGTAGCGGCCATGTCGCTCTATAAAATCGGCGATGAATCCGTGCTTCCCCTGCTGAAAAAGGTCGCTGCAAACGACAAGAATAAAACCGTGAGACGCGTTGTCACAGCGATGGTTTACGAGATGGAAGGGGCTCAGTTAGCGAAAAAGTAGCCTCTGGTTTCACGCACTAAAAAGATCACACAAACCTCCTGAAAGGTTTCGCACACAAAAACCCCCTGACGCACAGCAGGGGGTTTTTTATTTTTCCCCGCTTTCACTTTCCGGAATGATTGCAATCGGCAAACCCCGCTGGGAACGCAGCGCATCGATCTGGTTGAGAGGCTTTTCCAGTTGCCGTTTGCGCGTCGTCGACAACGACTCGTACTCTTTCTGCGCGTCGTTTATCCGTTTACCAAGCTGTTCCAGTTTGCTCATGAACTCGATCCACTGTTTTTTGAACGCGCCGAACAATGACAGAATCTCGTTGGAAGTCCGTTCCAGTGCAAAATTATCGACCGCCTGTCGGATGACCGCAAGGATGGCGTACAGGGTGATGGGCGAACTGAACACAACCCGGTTGCGGATGGCCTCATCCAGCAGGGTGTTGTCGTGTTCGTGAATGAATGTATAAATATGCTCGTTGGGGATGAACAGCAGCACATAATCCACTGTGTTGAATTCCGGGTTGATGTATTCGCGGGTGGTCACTTCTCGAATTCTCGCTTTGACATCTCTGAGAAAATCCGACTTGTATTTCGCTTTTTCAATTTCACTCCCGGACTCAAGGTATCTCAAATAATTGTTCAGCGGAAATTTGACATCCATATTCAGCTTGAGATCGCGGGGAAGAAGGAAGGTGAAATCCGGCCGGGACTGGTTCGAGTCCAGGGATTTCTGCTTGAAATAATTGACATTTTCAATGAACCCGGCGAGGCGCAACACGTCCTCGGCCATGCGCTCGCCCCACTGTCCCCTGGCTTTGGTATTGGCCAGCGCGTCTTTTAATGTGCTGGTCAGCTTGATCAGTTCGGAGGTCTGATCCCCTGCGGCTTTCAATTGATGCGTCAACTCCCCGTACTTCTGAGCGCGATCCCGTTCCAGAGCCTTCATCAGATTGGAGACATTATCGAGTTCCGTGGTCATGCGCTGCAATTGCACATCGATCAGGCTTTTCTTCTTATCCATTTCGCGAACGCTCGCTTCGCGTTCCACATCCAGTCGCGCTTTGGCCAGTTTCAAAAATTCCTCGGTGGATTTTGAGAGCGCATCCAGCGACAGATGGCCGAAACTCATCTTGATATTTTCCAGGATGGCATTGAGATTCGCCTGCCGGAGTTGCTCGCTCTCGCGAAACAATTCGTTGGCAAGTTCCTTGCCTGACTTACTCTGAAAGATTTTGAACAGAGCGGCGATGGCGAGTCCAATAAATATACCCGCGCCAAAAGCAGCAAACACGATGAACCAATTCGGATTGGATTCCACGTTGTTCTCCTCAATTATCAGTGCGCATGGTCAGCGGCTTTTTTCAGCATGGTTGCTGTGCACTGGTTGCCCTGCTGAATGATTTCATCTTCATCGAAATGAACGAGGCGGCCTTCCTCCACCACAATCCTGCCGTTGACAATAGTCGTATCGACGAGATGGCAGATGCCGGAAAAAACGAGGGCAGCCAGCGGGTCGGACAGAGCGCCGGTATATTCCAGTTTGTTGAGATTGAAAATAGCGATGTCGGCGGCCTTGCCGATTTCGATGGAACCGATATCATCGCGGCCCAGCAGTCGGCTGGAGCCGATCGTCGCCATTTCCAGAACCTGATTGGCAGTGATGGCGTCAGCCCCGGAATTGACGCGATGAAGCAGCAGCGCCTGCCGCATTTCACCGATCATGTCGGAACTGTCGTTGGACGCGGAACCGTCCACGGCCAGACCCACCGGAATTCCGCGGCGCAACATTTCCGGCACGCGCGCAATGCCGGAGCCAAGCCGCATGTTGGATGTCGGGCAGTGCGCAACTCCGGTCCCGGTGCTGGCCAATAAATCCAGTTCCGCATCATTGAAATGAATGCCATGGGCGTACCAGACGTCAGGGCCAAGCCAATCCAACTCCTCCAAAAAAGCGAGCGGCCGCTTGCCATACATCTGTTTGCAATATTCATCTTCGTCAATCGTCTCAGCCAGATGCGTATGCAGGCGGACATGGTATTTTCGGGCTAACTGCGACGTCTGTTTCATCAGCTCCGGCGTGACATTGAACGGCGCGCACGGACCCAGGTGCACTTGCCTCATGGACAGCGGCGATGGATCGTGAAATTTTTGAATCACTTCCTCGCTGTGCTTCAAAATGACATCATCGGATTGAACAACGCTGTCCGGAGGAAGACCGCCATCGCGTTTGCTCCGCGACATGGAACCGCGCGTCGGGCAGAAACGAATGCCGAGCGTCCCGGCCGCTTCGAATTGAATGGAAGGAATATCGGCTTCCATCCCCTGGGGGTACAGGTAATGGTGGTCTGTGGTCGTTGTGCAGCCGGTCTTCAATAATTCCCCGCAGCCGAGGAGCGTCGAATAATAGATTGCTTTTTCATCGAAAAATTTCCAGATTTCGTACAGCGTCGTGAGCCAATTGAATAGCTTTGCATTTTGAACTGCGGGAATATTTCGGGTCAATGTCTGGCACAAATGATGATGCGAATTCACCAGTCCGGGTATCACCAGTTTCGAGTCGCATGGGATAACGCGCTCGCATTTTTCGGTGATCTCGGTACCAATCGCTTTAATGATGTTGTCCTCAATCAGCACATCGGCATGGCTGAAACGCTCCCGGCGCGCATTCATTGTTACGACCTGCAAACAGCTCTTCAGTAAAATCCTGGGCATACCTGTTCCTTTTTCAATTCATTTTAAAAAACCATCGTGAATTTTTTATGTGTCAAAATGCGTTTCGCTCGTATCGCTGACGCGAATGACCGGCTCGGGTTTGACATATCGCGCGGTGAAAAAATGCATCTGACTTGCGTACAGCGCAACTTTCAAAAACGCGCTCAGCAGGAAATAGCCTTGTTGCAAACACCAGAGCGCCACGACGAAAACCAGTGTCGTCGGGGGAGCAAAATAGCTTACCAGCGCGTAGCCAGCCAGAGCGCCGGTTCGGATCAGCGCCATGATCAGCGCAATGAGAAAAGCGACGATAAAATTTTTGAAAATGAAATCCAGGCTGGTGGATAGGGCAATTCTCATCGTGTTCTCTTCGGTGAGTACCGTGAAAATGCGGCCGTAATCCAGCAGCATCGCCCAGAGGAGAAGGATGCCATAGCGAAGTCCTGTTTTGATCCAACCGCCCCAGAAGGTGATATGCTGCAATGGATTCTCTCCAAATACCAGCCGTTCGATCCATGAGTAGACGTAAGGAACCAGGAATAACAGGATCAAAAGCGGCAACGCCAGTCCTGCCAATCGAAGGAATCGACCGAAATAGCGAGCAGAGCCTGTCCAGAATCTCTCCCCGGTAAATGGTTGGTCGCTGTCCAGAATCGCCAGAGCGCCGCCGGACAGATACAGCATTGCCAGGCGGTTCAGCACAGAGATGACAGCCGCCAGCAGAAAGATCGTTCGGATGGAATCGCCTTTGTATTTCAGAAACTCGAAGACAATGTCCATATCCGGCGATTTGAAAATTCTTCCTCCGGCAAGGCTGCTGCCCAAAAATGCGCTCAGTGATTCCTGAAAGAAGAACGCGATGATCGCGGCGAACAGTGCATTGGTGAGGAAGAAGATCAATGCAATTTTTTTGTAAGCCCAGGCCTGCCGAAATCCGCTTTGAATCGATTGAAAAATCATGGGTTCCACCTGTGAGATAATTCTACTGCCCGCTGAAGCCGAGGAGCATGTTCATCACGTCCGGCGAATCCAGGAAAAGCTGCATCCACGTCATGAATTGGAGCGTGTATTTGACAATACTGCCGGCCGGGCGGGACTGGGTTCGACTGTTGTTGGTGAAATTCACGTCGATTGGGACGCGTCGCTCCGGGTCAATCTCGGCGGAGATCAATCGGCTGGAACTGATGTGGGTGAATCGCTTCCAGGTATTCTGGCCATCCCACACATGGCGCATTTTCTCACCATTGGCAAATGTCAGTTCAATCGTCACCGGAAAAATGAAATCGCCCAACCTGCGAACAGTGACTTCGCTGGAATAGCCGGTTTCCTTCCCGCCTCGTTCTTTGGTTTGAGCGCTATCCTTTGCTGCGTCGACTGGCAGAGACGACAGCGAGTCCGGCGCTTCCCCAGAATCCGTCGAAGCGTGAGCCGGGTAATTGAAGTCAAAGCCTGACGGCTGTTTTATCTCGCGGCTGACGATGGTCGAGACGGCATAATCCAACACCCTGTTCGAAAAGAAGGCCTGGTCGAAGAACCAGTCCAGGTCCTGACCGTAGATTTCTTCGGCAACCGCGAAAAAGTCCCCGGTGGTCGGGTGTTTGAACTTCCATCGCTCAAAATAGGTCTGCATAATTTTTTTCATCATGTCCGGACCCAGGTAATTCTGCAATGTTAGTAACATCAGCGCCGGCTTCTGGTACGAATTAACGCCGTAGCTGCCGGTGGAGACGAATTGCCAGGCCGGTCTCACAATCGGGTCGAGATCCGGTGAAAAGATATACCCGGCGCGCTGAAGCTGAACGTCGTTCAACCAAAGCCCCATGAAATTGATGATGTCGCCGTCCGGCCCGTAGTAATCATGCAGGATCTGGTGCTCGCAATAGGAATTGATGCCCTCGTCCAGCCAGGCCTCCTCGAATTCATTTGAGGCCACCATTCCGTACCAGTAGTTATGTCCGAATTCGTGGATGATCACCATCTCAGGCATCCGAATACCGCCGGGCATGAAATAATTGGTGCCGCCAGTGATGAGCGTCGGATATTCCATCCCGCCGGTCGCCATGGCATTTCGATGGGGATCGATGAGGGTCAGATTGGGATAGGGGTAATCGCCGTACAAATCCTGGAAATACTCGATGGCAACCCGCACCGCGCTCAGATGCCGCTGCCCCTGTCCCGCATGGTCTGGCTGCATCAACGCCCGAATCCGCACATCCTGAACTGTGTCCGTGAATTCGATAAATTCCGGACTGGTGCACCAGGCAAAATCGTGCACATCTTCGGCATGGTAGACGTGGGTTGCGGTGCCGTTGCCATTCTTGTGCGCGCTCATTTCGAGACCGGTGGCGGCAACAATGCTCCTGCTCGGCGCCGTGATGCGGACGTCGTAGACGCCGAAGTCAGCAAAGAACTCGGAATCTTTGTGATATTGGTGGCAGTTCCACGCTCCATTCTGGTAAACGCCGATCTTGGGAAACCATTGCGCCACAAAGAAATACTCATCAAACGCCCCTGTTCGCTCGATGGGCGGCTGCGGCAACCTGGCGATGAAATCAATGGTCAGGACCACGGAATCGCCGGGGTTCACAGGCGAAGCAAGGGGCAGTCTCGCGACCGTTTTATCGAATTCATTGGCATCATCCGGGTGGATGAATTCCAGTTGCGCTGTCACATCCTGGCTATCGCTCTGAACAATGCGGATGATGTCGATGAAGCCCAGGTTTTCCTCTGACATGTGCGAATCCCTGAACCGCTGGCCGGACTCCTTCATGTACGTGGATTGGTCGTTGCGAAACGCGTTCAGGTAAAGGTGAAATTGCAGCTCCGTAATGCTGTCCCGGGAGTGATTGTGCCATGTCAGGATTTCCTCTCCCTGGAGGGTGCGCGTTTCTGCATCCAGCGCGACATCAATTTGATAATTGGCGATCCGCGGACTGAGCGGCGTCTTGAAAATGACTGACTGCGCCGGGACATCGGAAATCAGCAGCGTCATTGCCAGTGCGAGCGCGAGGAAAGAGCGCATCCCCGCAGTGGTTTTTGTTTTCGTGAAAGTGGTTATTTTCATAGGCACTGTTAATTTGTTCAGACCAGATAATCGCCCAATCGGACTGATTGAAATTCGTGGCTATTTTGAGTCTGTCCGAAAACTGCTATTATTGACCTCACCCCAATCCTCTCCGAAAAGGCTTACCCATATCTTTTCTAACGCAGCGGTCGCAGAGGCACGCAGAGTTTTGGTATTGAAAAAAAGCTGTTTGCAAACTGATGAAACCAGATATTTCCCTGGTTATTCTGGTCTTCTGTGACTATGGGTGAACATGATTTTCAATGTTTGATTGAAAATTTTAAAATCACTCAGACCAATTTAAAGCGGGTCTTTTCTCTGCGCCCTTCGCGACCTCTGCGTTTCGTTTGATGTGTTAACCCTACTACGTCACATAGATTTTTTATCGTTGTATATTGTATTTTTGATAGATGAAAAACTCAACATAGTGTGATAAATTTACTTACCTGAATTATTCATGAACTTGCTCAGAATTTGAGTCAACATTCAGATTTTCAATTAGCTAAATGCTAAGCTATTTTGAAACTCAGTTTTTATATGTTTATTCCAAAAAGAGCACCATTCAGGTTAGCCAGCCTCCTCTAAAAATACTATGAATAATGCAGGCTAAATGACGTTTTAGGGTTAATATCCCCCAACGTATGGGTAAGGATTAGCCTACAAGGAGAGGGAGTTTAGGGGATGAGGTCCGACGTAATGAAGTATGAAAATATCACCCCCATGGCTAATTCAGGTGTTTTCGGACAGACACTATTCAGGTAGTCAGATTCATCGTTCAAGGTTCAGAGTGAATGACCTTACGCTCTTCATATTTCTTCAATCTGTTAAATCTGATCTCTTGTAAACCTTGAACCGGGAACTTTTAACCTGGAACCTGAACAGTGATTAAAATTCAATGGTTAATCGCTCGTGCTGTTTGATTTCCACCGGGCGGTCAAAACGGATCCGATATGTATTTTCCGTGTGATCGATTTTGCAGGCGGCGGCGACTGCATCGATTTTCACACTGCGCACTTTTTTATTCCAGGGAGCGTCAAATGAAAATTGAGTGAGCGTCACCCCGCCAAACTCGGTTCGCAGCGAAGCGCCGGTTTCGTTCAGACTGAAATTGCCCCAACCGTCGCCGCACGACCAGAACGTCGCAAAGTCTTCCTGATGAATGGCCGGAGCGAAGCTCATGGTTTGGGCGACGCCATCGTACACGTAGCCGGAAAGCGCCAGCAGCACGGCCCACGAGGCCATGGCGCGGGCATAGTGATGGCCGCATTCGAATTCATCCCACGGATTCCGGCGCAGTCCATCGTGGCGATTCCTGACTGCTTCGACAATTTCCAGACCTTCTTTCACATAACCGGCATAAATGAGGCTGGCAGCAACCTGATATTCGATGCCTGTCCAGACTTCGTCGGAATAGACAAAGGGCAGCCGCGGCCGGTTGCCATCGGGCCAGGAGCAAAGGAGCAGCCCGGCCTCATCGTTGAGCGCATACACGCGCTGCACATTGGCAAAGTCATCCAGTTCCCGCCGGAAATTGTGATCATAGATTGACTTCAGCGCGGTGCGAACATGGGTCGGGTCCAAGACATATCCCAGCCCCAGGACGAACGCTTCGTATTGGCCCAGAAGCTGGTCAGAGAGACAGCCATCGCCGTACTGGTATTTGGGAATCAGGTCGCTTTCCAACGCTTTTTTCTTTCCGCCCGGCGAGGATTTGCAGGTGCAATTGGGATCATCGCAGCTCTCCGCCTGCGGTGTTTTCAGCCAATCAGGGACAACGAGTCCTTTTTCCACCTGAACTTTTTGAATGTAATAATGCCCATTCCAAAGCAGTCGGTCATACTTCGCGCTGCCGGATTTGTAAATTTTTAAATACTCACTGGCAGCGTTCCGGTCGCCCATGGCCTGGGCCATCTCGGAGGCCGCTTTCAGTGCGGCAAGATAAATCGAGCCGGTCATGGTGTTGGGGCCGTAGAATTCGATATCGTAGGTATTGTGCTGTTCGCCTTCCATCACGCCGTCCTTGTCCGCATCCCACGGCGCCTGGATATTTTCCTTCTGCCACTTGAATTTTTCATCTACAGGTCCAACGCCCTGCCAGGCGAATTCCAGCGATTTTTTTATCCCGGGCCAGAGGCGGCTCAGCCATTGCGTGTCGCCGGAAAGTTTCCATTCGCGATAGGCGCGGAGAATCGATCCCATCTGCCCATCGGCGCAGGCCTTGAACTGCCACCAGTAATCGCCGAGCGGAATGAGGGTTCGGAAAACCATGTAGCCATTATCAAAGGTATTATGGAGAAAATCGGTCTCGCGCGCAGACCGTTCCAGCGAAGGGAAGAGAAACGCGGCTGTTTGAGCGTAGTTCCAGACGTGGGTGCAATTCAGGGGACAGCAGCCGCGGTCGTCGGTCAGCCCTTCGAAGCCGAAGAATTGGCCATCGCCGATCCGCATCACGGTGTTGGTCTTCAAAATGGACGCCTGGGATGAAACCGCGTCGATCACGTAAGCGGGATAGGTGCTGGTGAAGAGAGAGCGATGGTACAGCCGGCTGGTCGTTTCCAGATAATCCATGGAGCGCATCACATAATCGGCCACGTCAAAGGCATCGACGAATTTTGTGGCGTAATAATTTTTCATGATTTTGCCCTTGACCGACTCCTCGCCATTCCAGTAATTTTCACGATATGGAAAATGCCACGAGAGCAGGAACGGAATTCGTTTTTCTTCGCCGGGCAGCATGTTGATTTTGACGATGACCGTGGCGACATCCGTGCTGTTCTCGGCAGAGACCGTTCGTTCTCTGGTATCGCTCACTGCGCCGTCATCGGAAAAATCATCCCAGAAAATATGGGCATTGTCCCACCAGCCGCCGCGGTACCAGCTTGTCTGGACGTTGATCTCTTTTTCTGGCGTAGTCACGGCGAAACTGCCAAATCGGACATCATCGGGTTTCAGATAATTGGAACTGAACCTGATCCCGCTGACGCGGCCGTTGTTCACAAATTCATTGATGCCATTTTTCACCACGGCGCCACCGAAATCCTTGCCATCCGTTCCGATGGGGTTTTGCATGCTGAAGCAAATAGCGACTTCCACCGGGACATCGTTGGGATTGTGAAGAGACCAGTTGAAAATAGCCACCGGAAGCCCGCTGTTATCGGCATCCAGCGGGATGAACGGATTGAACGCTTCGAGCTTCACCCGAACCGGAACTGTTTCATCCCTGAAAGTGAGCTGAGCAAAGGGATATTCTCCCAGAAATTCAACTTCCTCAAATCGGGGGCAGCCGGAAAGAGTGTGACGGGGTATTCCCATCCAGCCGGTGTATGGCGGCATTAGTTTTCGTTCCAATATTTTTGCAATCGGAGCGCTATTTTCTTTCCTGGCCCAGAGCGCGAAAAAGGTCAGATTGGGCTGTTTATTCTTGCCGGGACGATTGAAAATTTCCCAATCCCGAAGCTCGCCGCGTCCGCCTAATGAGATGTTGCCGGTACCAATCCCGCCAAGAGGAAAGGCAATTTCTTTCAACTGATTTCCGGAAAAGATGCGCGGGCTGGAGTGCGTCGTGAGTGTGTCTTTGCTGAACAACACCGTGGCCACGAGCAAAAGAGTCGATAACATGAGAGCAGCTTTGTAAATCATCGCAACCTCCTGAGTTACTTTAATTGACACAATTGAAATGGGTTTCCATGTGTCCACAGGGTGCACGACGAAGATGTGAACTGGTTTGATGCTGTATTATAAGAATTTGAAATCAATAAATCAACTGATTATTTTTCTCGTGCATAAATCCGGTAAATTCTATACGAGATGGTATTTTGATAGATGCCAGATAATCAATGGGTTGCCATGAAACCGATAAAGGTCGCTGTGTAAGAATTACATAAATGGTGCAATCGGGTTGGGCGTCATCGGAGTCAGTCGCATTTTACACAGGAGCTAACTCTCAAAGAACATGCTATGTTAGCCTCGGGCGAAAATTTGCATTAGTTTTGGCATTGTGTTTGCTTGAACACTGGCTAAAACGCATTGAAACTTAGCGGAGGTGAATAGTCATGAAACGAAGTTTATTACTTTTATTCTTAGTCCTGGCCCTGGTGTCGATTCTGAAAACTGATGCAATCACGACGTTACGGGAATCCTTGCTGACTGACCACAAACCACAGGCATTGAAACGACAGGAGTTATTCGACAAGTTATCGCTTCGATATTATGGCACAGAGAAATATGGCGCATCGCTCAATCTGGTGAACAATCACTACGACGTGACAAAGTTCAGTTCGGGTGAGACCAATATCATCGTTCCCAGTCTCGATGCCATTCATCGGTTATATCAGAAACAGACAGTGCTGGACATCGGGGAGGCGTCGAAAAGCGTGGCGGCAAAATCCGCACCGGAGCAGGGCTCCGGCAAACACGATGTTGAGAAGCCAATTCAGATAGCAAAAGTTGATGTCGTGAAAAGCTCAATGCTGTTGGCAATCATCGGTCTGTTTTTGATCTCAGGGATTCTGACTCTGGTCAGCTTCTGCAGGCTGCAACATCGAATCAAGCAGAAGCGGAGCCAATGGTTTCCGGACGAAGACGACGAGCCCGTCATCACGGACGATAGCATTCTGCTGGATTTTGATCTCTCCCGGATGGAGAAATAAATGCATCATGCCCACTGATAGCGTCGCGTAAAGCGGCTCATCGCAATGAGGAAGACCCGATCCATCGAACAGAGAATACCTGCCGACAAAACCTGACCCGGTTCACCGGGCCGGGTTTTTTTATTTAGAAAATAATCGGAACTTTTTAATAGCGTGTAAGTTGAAATTGTGTAATACAAATAAAGGTGATAATGTATTATCTTTGAAAACTTATAATTAAGGCTATTTCCCCTCAATGTAAAAATCACCCTGATAGATAAAATCACCGATACAAATTACTCTAATTACACAATTAAATTTTCACAACACATTGTTAATGGAGGCAGGTAGTATGAATCGTGTTGCTTCTTTACTGATAGTCACTTTTTTAATCCAGATTCTTATTGTCGGGTGCGGAACAAAGAAGACCAAAGAACAATTGTATGCCGAAGCAAAAAGATTTGAACGGAATGAACAATACAAAGAAGCAATCGAGGTCTATGAGCAGTTTGTAAAAGAATATCCTCGAGCCAGTTCGGCTGATTCTGTTCTGTTCAGCATCGGCCAGATTTATTCGAACAATCTGGCTCAGTTCGAGAAATCCATTGAAACGCATCAGCGTCTTATCAGTCAATATCCCGAAAGCAAGATGGGCGCCCAGTCCCTGTTCATGATTGGCTATCATTTCGCCAATGACATCAAAGACCTGGATAAAGCCAAAGAATACTACTCAAAATTCCTCGCGAGCTATCCGAACAATGAGCTTTGCAGTTCTGTTCAGTGGGAATTGGACAACCTGGGGAAGGATATCAATGACATCGATTTTTTGAAATCCGATACCAAAGATCAGACTGCGTCTGATTCGCAAAAGCATTGATACCTTATTACAGCACACAATCGGTTCTACGTGAGAAAAGCTATCCATTCCATTGCAGGTGGGACTCATAACCATTCATGAAATAAATATTTCAGGTGTCATCGGGACGCATTGACATTGATTAACATTCAGTTTTTATATCATTATTATCAACGAAAACAGGGCGAGATCGCGTTCGGAGAGCGATCATCAGTCGAACGTGAGTTCTCTGTTATTTGCGGGAAAAAAATTCAAAATGGATAGCGCAGTGCAGCGGGCGAATCGTAAAGCTGAACTGTCTGAAGATACAAAGCGATTCATTGAGCACAAACCGATTGTTTAATCCTGGAAAATTTCCATTAAATTATCGGTTTTTTTTATGCCTTTCAAAACAAAATGAAGTGGCGTGCCGTCTATAAACTATGTGTAAAATCAGAGGAGAGCATGTTTCAACGGAGAGTATTTTTATTCATCGGTTTTTTCTTGCTCATGTCCAGTTACTCCGGCGTAAACGCACAGGTTACCAGTGGCGTCAATTCCCAGTCGCAGATAACCATCAGCGCGCAGGTGTCAGCCAAAGAAATTCCCATGAATCGAAACCTCACTTTTACAGTGAAGGTCGAGTGGTCTGGCGATTTCAATCGCTTTCAGATCGGTGAGGTGGAAACGCCAGTTGTGGAGAATTTTGAAATTTACGGGACATCGGTATCCGATAAAAGGAGCAGTGAAAACGGCGTTACAAAGGCCGCCAAGCTGTATGAATTCACTTTGAAACCCACGTCCCTGGGCATGGGGTATATCGAAGGCGTGGTGGTGAAATACATCGATTTGGCGACGGATGAACCCTATCATATGATGACAAACCGGCTGAACGTGAAAGTGATTGAGTCTGTGCCGGAGCCGGGAGAATCATCCCCGGGTACGATGTGGTTGATTGGGATTGGCCTGCTGACCGTGGCGGCTATTCTCGGCGCATTATGGTGGATGCGGGAGATGCGAAAAAAACATGCCAGCCAGCAGCAGGTGAAGGTCGTGTCGCTGGAAGAAGAATTTTTGACCATGCTGCGCCAGTCGCTGGATTTGAAATCGCCGAATATTCGTCCCAATGAGGCCTTTGCCGCCCTTTCGAAAATTCTGCGCAAATACCTGTCTCAGAAATACGATGTGGCTGCAATGGAATCGACAACGGACAACATCATCCGCAATCTGCAGGGCCGGCAGATCGATCCGGCCATGCTCACAAACATCGAGGAAATCCTGAATATCAGCGACCTTGCTAAATTTGCCGGGACAATTGGCGAGCGCGGGGATTTGGATCGAATTTACACGCTCATCGAAACGATTCTCGAGAAAAACCTGGCTGAGTTCAAATTAGCAAAGATGAATGACAGCACATCGCGATGAGGCAATGACTGATTCTGCCGTCAACCGTCGCCTTGATTGTTTTGTTTTAAATGTCATTCCAGCAATGCGATAGAATCGTCGTAATTCAGATAAAAGACCAATTAAGAAGTTCAACTTTCGATACAGAGAATAATGAGGAGGTAGAATGAACGTTGACATTCAGGCGCTCAATGAAAAAATAAAAGTCGAGAGCCAATTTGTTGATAAAATCACCGGGGAGGTTGGCAAGGTCATTGTGGGCCAAAAGTACATGATCGAGCGATTGCTCATCGGACTGCTGTGCAATGGCCATGTCCATCTGGAAGGCGTTCCGGGCCTGGCGAAGACATTGGCGGTGAAGACTTTATCCGGAACAATTCAGACAAAATTCCAGCGCATTCAATTCACGCCGGATTTGCTCCCGGCCGACTTGATCGGAACATTAATTTACGATCAGTCCGAGCGCAAATTCACGACAAAGAAAGGGCCGATTTTCTCCAATCTGATCCTTGCCGATGAAATCAACCGTTCCCCGGCAAAAGTGCAGTCAGCCCTGCTGGAAGCCATGCAGGAACGACAGGTCACCATCGGAGAAACGACCTACCGGCTGGATGACCCGTTCCTGGTGCTGGCAACACAGAACCCCATTGAACAGGAAGGAACCTATCCGTTGCCCGAAGCGCAAATCGACCGGTTCATGCTCAAATTATCCATTGGCTATCCAACGAAAGAAGAAGAATTGGAGATCATGCGACGGATGACGCGGAAAGAGATACCGGAACCGAAGGCAGTGGTGAAACCCCAGGAAATCATCAGGGCCCGGGAAGTTGTCCAGGAAATTTACATGGATGAAAAAATTGAGCAGTACATCATCGACATTGTGTTCGCCACGCGCAATCCCAAAGATTACGGGCTGGATGAACTATCGGATCTGATCCAGTACGGCGCCTCGCCGCGCGCGTCCATTTATCTGTCCATGGCAGCCAAAGCCCATGCATTCCTCCGCCATCGCGGCTACGTGACGCCGGAAGATGTCCGCTCCATCGGCATGGATGTCCTGCGTCATCGGTTGATCATCACGTATGAGGCAGAGGCCGAAGAAGTGACTGCCGAGGACATTGTCAGGAAAATATTGAACAGGATCGAGGTGCCCTGATTCCTGCGTCCGATCCAATGGATTCGGGTATGAACTGAACCGGGTTAATTTTCTCATGAGTAATGAAACGAACAGGACATGATACCAAAGGAAATATTAAAGAAAGTCAAGCGACTTGAAATTACCACGCGCGGCATCGTCAACGATGTTTTCTCAGGCGAATATCATTCTGTGTTCAAAGGACGCGGGATGGAATTCACCGAAGTCCGGGAATATCAGGTTGGCGATGATATTCGCTCGATTGACTGGAATGTGACGGCGCGAATGGGACATCCCTTTATCAAGGTGTTCGAAGAAGAGCGCGAATTGACCGTTATGCTCATCGTCGATGTGAGTTCGTCCGGTAATTTCGGGACGTTCGAGCGAATGAAGGGTGAAATCGCTATCGAGATCTGCGCACTGCTGGCGTTTTCGGCCATTAAGAATAACGATAAAGTCGGATTGATCATTTTCACTGATGAAATTGAAAAATTCATTCCGCCCAAAAAAGGCAAAGCCCATGTGCTGCGGGTTCTGCGGGAGTTGCTGTATCACGAGCCGAAGGGGACGAAGACCAACATCGGCGGCGCGCTGGAATATCTGAATCGCGTGTCCAGGCGGCGCAGCGTCGTATTTCTGGTCTCGGATTTCATGAATAGCGGCTATGAAAAAGCGCTGCAAATCGCCAATCGCCGGCACGACATCGTTGCGATAACGGTGACGGATCCTCGCGAGGTGGACCTGCCGGATGTGGGCTTCATTGAACTGGAAGACGCCGAGACCGGCGAGACCGTACTGGTGGACACATCCTACGCCGAGGTGCGAAATCTCTATCGCAAACAATCCAGCGACGAAATACAAACCCGATTGAAGCTGTTCAAATCGATCAACGTGGATCATATCGACATTCGTACGGATCAGCCTTATATCGAGCCGCTCATTCGCTTCTTTCGAATGCGGGCCAAGCGATTTCGTTGAGCGCAGTGTGCTGGAAAAGCATCGCGCTTCAGGCAATTTCAATTGAACCACTCCCGATGAAAAGTGTCGGTCAAGGTAATGGCCGGATCGGTTATCGCCGGCGCAGGGTAACAGGACGTATCAAACAGGAATCACAGGCGCGGAGTCCCCATTCGAGAGGCGGACTGCGGCTGGATAGCAAGAACATTCGATGAATTGATGAAGGAGGTCATGGTTATGAGACGATTTGGACTTAGTATTTTAGGGCTGTTGTTGCTGGCGCTTTTAGCGGGGTGCAATGAAGTATCCAATCAGCCCGGTTTTGACAAAGAAAAAGCCCGCAACTATGCGAATGAATTGTACAATCGGCAGCTATTCAAACAGTCGGCTCAGGAGTACATCAATTATTTGAAAAGCTACACACTCGATGAAGCCGAGCAGGCCAATATCAGCTACACGATTGCCGATATTTATTTCGAGCGTCTGAAGGATTATGAAAATGCGCTGGCCTATTATGTGCGGGTGAAATACCTCAATCCCAAAGAAGAGTTGCAGACACAGATCGATAAAAAAATAGTCGCCTGCCTGGAACGGCTGGAGCGACCTGAAGATGCCAGCCAGACATTGCGGGAGTCAACCAGTCTGGAGCCGGAAGGCATTCAGAAGCAACGTCCCGGGGCTGTCGTCGCCCGCATTGGCGAGCGTGAAATCACCCAGGGCGATATTGATTTTGAATTGAATCAGCTCCCGCCCTCGGTGCGCCAGCATTACACCAGCAAAGAGAAAAAAGTGGAGTTCCTCAACCAGTACATTCTGACGGAACTGCTGTACCAGTCAGCGAAAAATATGGAACTCGATAAAGACCCGGAAGTGGTTGAGGCGGCGTTTCAATCCAAAAAGAGCATTATGGTGCAAAAGTATTTGCAGGATAAAATAACGGGCGAAGTGCAAATCGAGCCGTCGGATGTTGAATTGTATTATCAGGCCCATAAAGACAAGTATGTTGAAAAGGATGACGCCGGCAATGTCGTCCGCGAGAAATCACTGCAGGAAGTCGAGCGCCAGGTGGCTCAGGATCTGGTGATGGACAAACAGCAGGAGGTCTATCAGCGGACGGTGGATCGGTTGATGCGCGCCGAATCCGTGCAGATTTATAACGACGTCCTGAAATAACTGCGCTCGCCTGCGTGGCGTCCGGCAGTTGGGAATGCGGAATTCGTGCGACTTTCAGGTCGCGCCGGAAACCGCATTCACCTCGGCTTGGCAGAGCGCCGAATCGGACAGAATGATTGAGACACAACTGAATATTTTTTCGGGGTTTTTACGAATGCGATTTAAACGAAGGACACTATTTTATCCCTTGGTCTGTGCAATCGCCATGATGTGGATTTTGGTCGGAACGGCATTGCCTGAGGATGGCAGCATTTCACTGGAAGCGAAGGTCGATAAAAATAAAATCAAGATCGGCGACCTGGTTCGGTTTTCCATCATCATTTCGCGCGATAAAAATGTGAACGTGCAGATGCCTGAACTGGGCGCGAGCCTCGGCGCGTTTGAAATTCGGGACTACGTGGATCCTGCCGAGCAGAAAATCAACGGCCAGGTGCTTCAGAAACGCGAATATACCATTTCGACCTATGATATTGGAGAGTACGAAATTCCGCCGGTGCGAATTTTTTACTCAGTCGGAACCGATACGGCGTTGCACGAATTATCGACAGAGAAAATTACGATCACTGTGGAGAGCGTGAAGCCGAGCGAAGCCGGCGATATTCGCGACATCAAAAATCCTCTGGAAATTCCGCGCGACTGGTGGCAGATCATTCGTATTGCGCTGGCAGGGTTATTGATTCTTCTCATCTTCATTCTTGCCTACATCTATTATCGTCGCTGGAAGGAGGGGAAATCGATCATTCCCAGAAAGGAAAAGCCCAAACGACCGCCGCATGAGATTGCGCTGGAGGAGTTGAATGCGCTGGTTGGCAGCGATCTGCTGGCGCGGGGCGAGGTGAAGCAATTTTACATTTCCATTTCCGAAATCATCCGCCGATACATCGGCGACCGCTACTATATCTTCGCCATTGAAATGACGACACCGCAGTTGATCGATGCCATGAACCAGGCTGATATCGACCACGAAACAACTCTGCTCCTGGAAAATTTTCTGGTGCAGTGCGATCTGGTGAAATTTGCCAAATACTTTCCGGAGGAACAGGAAACGGAAATGGTCATTCAGCAGGCGTTTGACATTGTGGAAAAGACGAAGATAGCCCTCGTCAGTGAGGAGATTAAGCAGGAGGCGCCTGGCGCAGTTCCCGCGGAACCGACAGCGCCGGTAGACGCCGGGCAGGAAAGTACCCCGGCCGGAAAGGAGGTGGCGTGAGCATGATTCGATTCGTGAATCCTGAATTTTTCGTGTTGCTGCTCGTCATTCCCTTCCTGATTCTCTGGTACATTCGGCGCAACAGGAAGGCCAGCGGAACCGTGCGGTTTTCCAACCTGGGCATCATCAAAAATGTCAATAAATCGCCCTCGAAAAAATACCGGCATGTCTTGTTCGCCCTTCGTCTGATCGCCATTACGCTGCTCATTGTTGCGTTTGCGCGACCTCAGTCCGGCACAAAAGAGGAGAAAATTATCACCGAGGGGATCGATATCATTCTCGCCATGGATACTTCGACCAGTATGTTGGCGGAAGATCTGGCCCAGCATAAAAACCGAATTGACGTGACCAAAGAGGTGGCAGCGAATTTCATCAAGGAACGAACCAACGATCGCATCGGCATGGTCGTTTTCGCCGGGAAAAGTTTCACCCAGTGTCCTCTGACGCTGGACTATGGGATTCTGCTCAGCTTTCTTGAAAAGCTGCATGTCAATATGATCGAAGACGGGACCGCTATTGGTTTGGCAATCGCCAACAGCGTCAATCGGCTGCGCTCCAGCAAGGCCAAGAGCAAGGTGGTCATTCTGCTGACCGACGGCCGAAATAACCGCGGCGAGTTGGATCCGCTCACGGCCGCTCAGATTGCCAAAGCCATGAAGGTGAGAATTTACACCGTGGGCGCCGGCAAGCGGGGAGAAGCGCTTTTCCCGTACGATGACCCGTTTTTGGGTCGGCGATACATCCCCCGCAAAGTCGATATCGACGAAGATATTTTGCAGCAAATTGCTGGCATCACTGGGGGGAAATACTATCGTGCCACGGATAAGGAAAGCCTGCAACAGATATATCGTGAAATTGGCGAGCTCGAAAAGACAAAAATTGAAGTGAAGCAATTTACCCGCTATCACGAATTGTTTGTCAACCTCGCCGTAGCAGCGTTCGCCATTATTCTGATTGAGATTGTGCTTGCCAATACGCGATTCAGAAAGATACCCTGATGCCGGGGAAAGAATCCCGCGACATGTTTTTCTGACGAATTAATCGAAGAAAAATGGGCGGAGAAAACGTTGCCGCAGTTCACGCGCTGAACGGATACTGTTAGAAAAATATAAAGGAATGGTTTATCTACTATGCTTCGGTTCGATAATTTTGCCTTGTTGCATTTATTGTGGCTGATCCCACTGCTCATCCTGTTTTATATGTCTGTGTTTCGGTGGAAGAAACGCGCCATGGCGCGCTTCGGAAATCTGGATTTGCTGAAACGCCTGTCCTATTCCATCAGCCAGAAGAGACGTATTGTAAAAATCATCCTGCTGCTGAGTGCATTGCTGTTTCTAATTCTGGCGCTGGCCAAGCCGCAGATCGGCACAAAGCTGGAGCAGGTGCACCGCGAGGGTGTGGATATTCTCATTGCCATGGATGTATCGCTTTCCATGAAGGCTGAGGATATCAAACCCAATCGGTTGGAAAAGGCGAAACATGCCGTCCACAAGGTCATTGACCTGATGGAAGGCGATCGGGTGGGAATTATCGCCTTTGCCGGCACAGCGTTTGTGCAATGTCCGCTCACGCTGGATTACGGTGCGGCAACCATGTTTCTCGATATTATGGATACCGATTTGATACCAACGCCGGGAACGGCTATCGGCCTGGCCATTTTGAAAGCGGTTGAAACTTTTGAGTCCCGGGAGCGAAAATATAAAGTGCTCATTCTGATTACCGATGGCGAGGACCATGAAGGCGAGCCTTTGAAAGCAGCAGAAATTGCCGAGAAAGAAGGCGTCGTCATTTACACCGTGGGCATTGGCACAATCGAAGGTGATCCCATTCCGATGTACAATGAATCCGGAATGAACCTGGGCCACAAGAAAGATCAGGAGGGTCATATCGTGACCAGCAAGCTCGACGAACTGACGCTGGAAAAAATTGCGCTGCAGACCGGTGGAAAGTATTTTAGAGCCACGGGCAGTGAGAGCGAATTGACTAAAATTTACGAAGATATTTCCAGGATGGAAAAGAAGGAACTGGCATCGCTCAAATTCTCGCAGTATGAAGATCGGTTTCAATATGTGCTCATTGTGGCTCTGGCGCTGCTGATCGTCGAGCTGTTCATCCCGGAGCGAAAAAAAGTTAAACAAGAATGGCGCGGGAGGTTTTAACATGAAACGTGGTTTGATCCTGGTTGTAATGCTATGCCTCGGTCCGGCGTTGCTCTTTGCCCAATCCGGCCGGCGACAGGTCGCCCAGGGCAATAAATTTTACGAAGAGAAAAAATACGACGAGGCCAACAACAAGTATCGGGACGCCCTGGTGGACAATCCTGAAAATCCGCTCATCCATTTCAATGTCGGCGACACACAATACCAAAAGAAAAATTATGAAGAGGCGTTGAAGGATTTTGAAAAGAGTCTGTCTTCCGATGAGATATTGACCCAGTCCAAGAGTTATTACAATATGGGAAATTCGTTCTATCGGATGGGCGATCTGCCGAAGAGCATTTTGGCCTACACCGAAGCGCTGCGATTGAATCCCATGGATGAAGACGCAAAATACAATCTGGAATTTGTTCGAGCCAAGCTCAAAGAGCAGGCGGAGAAACAGCAGCAACAACCGCAGCAACAGCAGCAGCAGCAACAGCAACAATCGGATCAACAACAGCAACAACAGCAGGATGAAAAAAAGGATGAGCAGAATCAGCAGGAGCAGGATAAGCAGGAACAATCCGGACAGCAAGACCAGCAAGAGCAACAGGAACAGCAGGAGCAGCAACAACAGCAGGGCCAGGAAAAGAAGGCCGAGGAAATGAGCAAAGAGGAAGCGGAACGAATTTTAAATGCATTGAATAAAGATGACAAAGATTTGCAGAAAGAACAAAAGGCCCAGAAGGGCGCACGTGTTCGTGTGGTTAAGGACTGGTGACATGATTCCAAAACGTCGAGTTCAAAGAAAGGCCGGAATGAATTTTATCAGGAACATCCTTGTTTTCATGTTGGTGAGCGGACTCTGGGCCACGCTTTTGGCGGCTGAAATTGAAATTACCACGACTGTGGACAGAACCGCCGTGGGGGTGAATCAGGAATTTACACTCACCATCGAAATATCCGGCGATCGGGTGAGCAGCGTTGGAGACCCGATAATCCCCGATCTCAGCGCGTTTGCAGTGAGTCTGGGCAGTTCCGGCACGTCGCAAAACATCCAACTGATCAACGGCAAAATGTCCATCTCCAAATCCATGACTTTTTCCTACATGGCGACCACCATCGGTACGTTCACCATCCCTTCGGCAGTCATTGTCCACAAAGGACAGGAGTTCCATTCCAGTCCCATCCAGATGGAAGTGGTGCAGTCTACAACGCCGCCCCAGCAACCGAGACAGCCTGGCGCGCAGACCATGCCCGGCGCACCGTCCGACAATCAGATCGGCGACGAAAATCTTTTTCTGCAGGTGACTGCCAATAAGAGCCGCGTGTATGTCAACGAGCCGGTCATCCTGTCGTATAAAATTTACACAAACGTCACTGTCACCCAATATGGCATCAGCAAACTACCCAACACCTCCGGCTTCTGGGTCGAGGAATTCCCTCTGGGCAATCAGCCCAAAACGTACGAAGAGGTTTACAAAGGTAAAAAATTCATTGTTGCTGAAATACGCCGGGTGGCCATGTTCCCCACCGACGCCGGCAAGAAATCCGTTTCGCCGATGGAGATCGAATGCAGCGTTCGGGTGCAAAACCGTCGTCGTTCGATTTTCGATAGCTTTTTCGATGATCCGTTTTTTGGCCGATCGGTGAGAGAAGTCGTCAACTCGCGCCCGCTCACCATCGATGTGCTGCCCTTGCCTGATGAAGGAAAGCCGTCTAATTTTTCCGGGCTGGTCGGGGATTTTGATATCACAGCAAAAATCGATAAACAGACCGTCAAAACCAATGAAGCCATTTCGCTGAAAGTCACTATCAGCGGAAGCGGCAATGTGAAAATGATCCCCACGCCGGTTGTGGACGTGCCGCCTGATTTTGAGAAATATCCTCCCAAAGAATCGGAGTCCATCAATCGCACCGAGAACGGGGTGAACGGCAGCAAGACGTTCGAGTATGTGCTTATTCCGCGGTACCCCGGCAGACAGACAATCAAACCGATCTCATTTTCCTATTTCGATGTCGGGAAAAAAGCCTATCAGTACATTCGCACGCCGGAATTGGTCATCGATGTGGCCCAGGGCGCCGAGGAATTTGTCACGGTCGGGTCCGGATTATCCAAAGAGGAAGTGAAGCTGCTGGGTCAGGATATCCGTTATATTCAAACTGCCGCGCCGCAATTCAAAAAAATCGGACGGGCATTCCATCGGAGTTACCTGTTCGTATTGGTGCTGCTTGCGCCGGTGGTTTTGATTCTTTCGTCTCTCGGCTATCAGCGCCATCTGGATAAGATCAATGCCAATGTCGCCTATGCGCGCAGCCGCAGGGCCAACCAGTTGGCCATGAAACGCCTGGCAAAGGGGAAACGCCTGCTGCACGAAACGACCCAGAAAGAGTTTTATGCTGAAATTGCCAATTCATTGCTGGGATTTTTAGGCGATAAATTCAATATCGCAGCGGCCGGTATCATCACCGATGAAGTGGAAGGTTTGATGAAGAAACACGCTATCCCGGCGGAGGTGATCTCCCAGTACCTGTCTTGTTTGCAGATGTGCGATTATCAACGATTTGCACCGTCTTCGGCAAAGCTGGAAGAGATGAAGAAATTTTTCGATGAAGCAAAAAATGCAATCATCGCGCTTGAGCGAGTCATCTGATACTGGTTGGACAGTGCGTCTGGAATAATTTATTGTGAGGTTGAAATTTTCATGCATGCTGTTACCCGATACATCGTTGCGTTGACCGTCGTTGTCCTGACATTGCTATCCCTGCATACCACGGCTCGCGCGGATCACAATCAGCATCTCTTCGAGACAGCCAACAAATTTTTCGAAGAAAAAAAGTTCTCTGACGCCATTGCCGCGTACCAGGAAATTTTGAAAAATGGCTATGAGAGTTGGCAGGTCTATTATAACCTGGGCAATGCCTATTACAAAACCGGGCAAAATGGCCGCGCCATTCTGAATTACGAGCGCGCCATGCGAATGAATCCGGAGAGTGAAGATCTGTTGTTCAATCTGGAATTGGCGAACCTGACAGTCGTGGACAAAGTCGTGACCCCGCCGCGCTTTTTGCTGGACGAAATCGTCCCGGTTTTGAAGAGCCTCCAACTCTGGAATGTCGGAACATTGGGCTGGTATGTCATCAGTTTTTATTTTGTTATGACCGTCCTGATCATCCTCAAAATTTTCAGCCGAGGCGCCGGTGCGTACTCGTTCCTGAACGTTGCTTTAACCATCATCGTCGTTGTTCTGATCATTGTTTCGTCCCTGTTTTTTATTCGCCTGCACGATGAAACATCGTCGCGATACGCCATTGTCCTGGAGAAAAAAGTCGATGTGATGGGCTCGCCGGACGAGCAGGGCACGGACCTGTTTTCTCTGCACGAAGGCGTGAAAATCAAGGTCGAGGCTTTCAATAATCAATGGGCCAAGATTCGGCTGGCAGACGGAAAAATTGGCTGGTTGAAATTGAACCTGTTTGAAATCATTTAATCATCGCCGGGTCCGTTTTATCACCGGGACACGGAGTCATTCCAATGGGGCGTGGAAATAATCTATGACGATTCGGAGTTCGTATCGATCTCACTACAGACTCGACATGGAAAAAGCCATTGTAATCAGCCTGGGATTGGTTATCATCCTGTTGCTTTTTTTCCCAACGATGAAATTGGCCAGGAAGAAGGAATACGCGCCCGGATTTTCGACAACCATCGTGGCCGAAGATATCCCAATCACCCGGCAGGGGACGTACCGAAAACAGACCATCCAGCCTGCAGTTCCCATTCCCTCGCAAGATCCGAAATTATCAGAAGATACAACCATTGAAAAGACTGAGATAAATTACGAAATGCCCGGATCATCGGATGGGTCGCCCCAGGGAGGCGCTGTGAGTTTGCCCCGGCCGGAACCGGTTTTTCAGCCGCGGCCCATTTACGAGGTGATCCCGGAATATTCGGAGGAGCTTCAAAAAAAAGGCATTCAGGGTCTGGTCAAACTGCACATTCACATCACCGAAACCGGCGTAGTCGATGAAGTGATAATTCTCGAAAATACCACGGACAGCGATAAATGCGCTGAATCCGCCAGGCAGGCGGCGCTGAAGAGCCGATATATCCCGGCAAAACGTGGCAGCGCTCCCACAGATTTTTGGATCAACCGGACATACACCTTTGGCATTCAGAAATGAGCCGATTAATTTACACCCGGCCATGTACGAGCCATCTCCGCGGTGTGCGTGGAAAGGCCTCAGGACGAAACCTGCCGGCATCTCCCTCTGGTTGCAGCGGATTGACGACAGCATTCGGGCGGACAATGACCGGCTTCTCCCTGCCGTGCGAATGAATTGTTCGTTTCCCTGAGCCATCCCTTTCGAAATTCTAACGATTACATTTTCATAAAAACCGCAATCCCTTTTTGGAAGGATTTCTCATGAACGTAGCAGCCTCAGATTCCCTCAAAAAATTCACCATCTATGACAGTCAAATTCAATTGACGCGCCCTGTCTTGGCGGGAACTTATTGCGAGAGCGTGGGCCGGCAGTCGTCGATTTTAGGTGTGGAGAACGGCGTGTTTGAAGTGTGGGTGTACCCGATGAAAATTCTCTCGGACTTGACTTTTTCCGTCCACATCCCGCAGTATCACGTCACCGTGCCAGCGGCGAAAATGGCCCGGCGAATCATGGTGCGACCTGAGATTACCACCATCATGTATTCGCACGACCTGTTCACGATTCAGCAGCACCTGCTGGCGCCGTTGGATAGTCCCGGGGTCGTCATCCTGTTCGACGTGGATGCCTTTGTGCCGCTGGAAATCTGGGTCAGCTTTTTGCCGAATCTGGCGCCCATGTGGCCGGCCGGTCTGGGTGGACAATATTCATTGTGGGATGAAAAATTGCCGGCCTACTATTTTGGCGAAGGCTCGCGCACCTACGCCGGTGTCTTCGGCTCGCCGCTGGCAGAGCGACTTTCGGAGACCCCCGGCCATCAATTGCCGGACAGTCCCATGCAGTTCGTGCTCCGACCTTCGCTGGCAGAGATGAAAGAGAATTTCTTCCCGCTCATCGTCGCCGGCAGCGTCGAGGGCAGGGACAGGGCGGTGCAGTTTTACATTGATATTAAAAATTCGATCCCGGAACTGTACCGGGAACATCGGGAATTTTACGAGGATTTCTTGACCCGCACAACGCGCGTGACAACTCCATCCCAGGTGCTGGACAGGGCGTTCGACTGGGCCAAGGTATCGCTGACAAAGGGGCTGGTGAACAATCCGCAGTTGGGCGAGGGAATGGTTGCCGGCTATGGCGTGTCTGGAAAAACGCACCGGCCGGGATTTGCCTGGTATTTCGGCGGTGACGCGTTCCTCAATTCCCTGGCGATGAATCGCGTGGGAGACCTGGAGGGCATCCGAAAATCGCTGGCGCTCTGGCGGAAGCATCAACGGGAGGATGGCAAGATCTTTCACGAATTGACTCAGAGCGCGGCGTTCATCCGATGGTTCGAGGATTACCCCTACGGATTTTATCACGCGGAAACGACCGCCTATTACATTCTGGCGATGTACGATTATTTTGCTTTGACCAATGACGATCCGCTCCTTATCGAGAGCTGGGAATCCATCAAAAAGGCATATCGCTTCTGCGTCCGCGCCGATGAAGATAGCGACGGATTGATGGAGAACAGCGCCGCCGGGCTGGCTGCGATGGAAGTGGGGGAGATGCTCAAAAAAAATCGCGTGGATGTCTACCTGGCCAGTTTATGGCTGCGGGCGTTGCAGTGCATGAGAGAGCTCGCAAACTATTTTGAGGAAACCGAACTGGTGGCGGAGGCTGCGGACCTGTTCGAACGGGGCATGAAATCGTTCCGATCTTATTTCATCGATGAGAAGGAAAAGCGGCTCAATTTTGCCCTGCTGACAAACGGCGAAAAACATCCGGACTCCACAGTGTGGCAGGCCTTACCGCTCTTTTTTAACCTGACCACGGAAGCGGACGTTCGGGCCACCTTGCAGGACTTCGCCCGCTCCGCCATGTGCACGGATTGGGGTATCCGCGGCGTCTCGAAGCATAGCCAATATTACGATCCCATCAGCTACAACAACGGGAGCGTCTGGCCGTTCACGACCGGCTATGCCGCCACAGCCGAATATCTGCACCATCGCGCCTGCAACGGCTGGCTGAATCTGATGGCCAATGCGCGCATGACCTGGCTGAATGCGCTGGGCTGGCAGACCGAACTGCTGTCCGGGGAGTATTACTGCCCGATTTCCGCGTCCGTGCCGCACCAGCTTTTTTCCGCCACCGGCATTGTGTTGCCGGTGATGACCGGACTGCTGGGTCTTGATGCGAACGCCCAGCGAAAGACGCTGTCATTCACGCCGCATCTGCCCGTCGAATGGAGTGACGTGAACGTGCAAAATTGCCGGTGCGCGGATAGCTGTTTTGAACTGGACTATTCGAAAAAGCCGGATGGTATCTCATTGAGAATAAAACACAATGGCCCTGGCCTGTTTCAATTCAAATTCTCGCCGGCGCTGGGATTGGCCAGCCGGGTCAGAGCGGTTCAGGTCAACGGAATCGACCATCCGTTCACTCTGGACGCCACGCGCTACGATGTCCATTGCAGCATCGAATGCGAACTGCGCGAAGAATTGCATATCGCCATTCAGGCGCACCCCGGAATCGAATTTAACCTGCCGCTGAGAGCGCCGGAACCAGGTGATAGCACCAGCGGTCTGCGGCTCATTGATTACGAATTGTCGAATTCAGTTCTGAAAATAATTTTCGAGGGAAAGGCGGGTCAGACTTATGAGGTGCCGTTCCAATCCGGCCTGGAGATCAAAGAGGCTGTCGGCGCGGAAATGGTGGCTCAGGTCGGGCAGCGATTCAATTTGAAAATTGCCTTCGACGATGCGCCGATGAATCCCTATCTGGAGAGGACAGTGCAGGTCACATTAGGCTGAAGCCTGAAAGCGGTCTGACCGCAGGGCGCCGCCCTGATTGGGGTGAGGGAACTGCTACCATCGACCTGATTTGTAGCTGAATTTTTCTTTTATGATGGATGAAATCGGATCTGGAAAAATGACAACTGACAATCGAATGCTGTTTCGCCACATTGAAAAGCTTGCGGGTGAAGCGCCGGCAGTGGCCGCTGTTCGCGTGGAGCGTGGCGCTCCGAGGTTGTTCCTCAATGGTGAGGAGAAATACCCCTTGCTGGCGTGGAGCTGGAGTCTCAAGCAGGCAGCGCCTTTTTTTAAACAGGCGGGCATCGATATGCTGCATCCGGTCCTGGGATTGAATTCCGTGTGGCTGTCGTCCGGGGAATATGATTGGAGCCGATTCGATGCGCTCTTCAATGACCTGCTGGCCATTCATCCAGGCGCGTACTTCTTGCCCAGAGTGCAACTGGATGCGCCCGAATGGTGGAAAGCGAATCACCCGAATGAGATGATCGTTCCGGCGGTGGCCGAAGGAATCAACGGCAAGAATCGTTATCACACGCCGCAGTTGAATCCCGAAGGCGGCTGGCACTGGGGGATCCATCTCAATGAGCCGTCCTTTGCATCCGACCTCTGGCGCCGGGAAATGGAACAAATCTTTCGGGCGTTCCTCCGCCACGTGGAAACATCGCCGCTGCGCAGCCGAATTTTTGGCTATCAGATTGCCTCGGGAATTTACGGCGAATGGCATTATTTCATGGCAGAATTTCTCCCTGATAGGAGTCCGGCAATGGCCGGCAAAGTGGGCTATGTTCCGGATGCTGCGGCGAGACTTCACACCGGCTACGGACTATTTCGCGATCCGCGGCAGGAGCGGGACGTGATTGAATTCTATCGCCGCTTCCACGAAGATGTATGCGCCGGGACGATCCTCCATTTCGCCCGAATTTGCAAGGAAGAAACCGGTGGACGCGCGCTGTGCGGGGCATTTTATGGGTATCAATTGGAAAATGTCTGGATGCAGGAGGGCGGTCATCTGGCTCCGGAAAAAATTCTCCAATGCCCTGATCTCGATTTCATCGCCAGTCCCTATTCGTACCAGAGCGCCAATCAGGAAATGCCGAACGCCGGCCCCAATGATGTGTTCGATGATGTTGGTAATTATCTGGGACGGTCGCGCGGAATCGCCGGGGACGCCGGCTACCGCGTATTGCCTGAGTCGTTGAAACGCCACGGAAAACTCTATTTTGCTGAAGTGGATCCATCCACCTGTGTGCAGGCGATTTCCAATCCAGCGCCGGATGCAGCGCTAATGGATTACGACGCGATGCTCGCCGGCATTGGCGGCGCCGGTTACGAGTCTCCGGCCGGGACGCTGAAAATTCTGGCCCGCGATCTGGGGCAGATGTTCACGCTGGGCAATGGCGGCTGGCTGTTTGATTTTGGCCCGCTGTTGGCCATTCGCCGGAGCTGGTACGACTCGGCGGCTGTCATTGAAAAGGTGAACCAATTCGTCCAACTGGGAAAGAAGCGGGCGGCGCTGGATTTGAGTTCTGTCGCGGAAATCGCTGCGGTGTATGATGCCAAAAGCTTGTTCGTCACCCGGCACTGGAAGGCGGAAGAGCCCTTTCCGAAAGGCGCGGACTGCATGGATTTCTTCTCGCAATGGTTCGGCGATTCCCAGGCTCGGGCCCTGCATCGGCTGGGCGCGCCGGTGGATTTCCTTTACCGGTTCGACCTGGCGCCGGAGGACGTTTCGAAATACCGCCTTTTTTTGATGGTGAATCTTTTCTATCTCACGCCGGCAGAGGTCGGGCAACTGCACGCACTGTTCAGGAATAGCGGCGCCACCGTGGTCTGGTTTTATGCCCCGGGATTTGTATCTCACGAGAACCTGGATCAGGCTCAGATGGAGCGACTGACAGGCTTCCGGTTCCGTGTGAGTGACGCGCCGGAGGCTTTCATTTTAACCGCGAAACTGGCGGATGATGAGGAGACACTCACTCTGGATTTCGGGACGAAATCGAAACGGTTCCCGAGATTCTCGATCACCGATGAGGAGATTGAGCCGCTCGGTTTCTGGGCCGAAAGCGAGGAGGTGGCGTTTGCCGAAAAAAAAATGCAGGGATGGACATCCATTTATGTGGGAACTGCGCCTCTCCCTGTGGCCGTTCTCCGCTGGCTGGTGAAACGTTCGGGCGCGCGCCTCTGGAGCACAAAGGCAGACATCATCCGCGCGACCAGGGATGCGGCCATGATTGTCGCAACCGAGCCAGGCAAACGCACCGTGAATCTGCCCGTTCCAATGACTGAATTGTCCGGTGACAATCGGGCGATTCATGCGCTGGACATGGAACTCGGCGAGGTGAAAATTTTTACGACACGGTCACTTTACTGAGAAAAAGTTGAAAGCATTATTGACATATTTTTGAAGAGGAAAAATGAACCGAAGAAAGTTTTTGAAAAATAGCCTGCTGGCCACGGCTTCCATTGCGACGCCGGACCTGTTGACAGACGTGAAAATGACAAAGCCCCGACTTTTGGCCGGGGAGTTCGGCGCGGACCGCCGGATGCTGAAGCTGAAGGGAGAATATTACCGGCATTATCCGGTCGATTTTTCGAAAGGCAAAACAGGCGCGACAGGCTTTCATGGATGGGGCAATTCCGTTGAACTGGAGGCGCCGATGGCGGAGACGGCGCTCATCCCCATGCACATCTGGAATATTGGTTTTCATCCGGAATTGTCCTTTTCACCGGCGGGAAAAGCCGGCCCGGTCATGGAAATGCTGGAATGGGCCAGCCGGTCCGTGCCCATCATTCAGCAGGAAATTCCGCCTATCCTGAAAGCGGCGCGCGATGCCCAACTCACCGTGATTCATGTCGCGTCGGACGAGCCGTATGCGAAAAAATATCCCGGCTATCGCCGGGCGCTGGAAATTGCCGGAGATGAACCTCCCGGGTTGCCGACCGCGCCGGCTTCCAGCGACGGAAAATCGCCGGATGAGGGCAAGGCCAATTTGCTGTTCGGCAGTCAATTTACCGACGCGCTGGCCCATTACTCGCCCCATATCGATTTCCCGGAATTGGCCCGCCCCCTGGCAGACGAGTTTGTCGTGTTCACCACGCATCAGCTCAATGAAGTGCTGCGGACCAAGGGCATCTGGAATTTGATCTATATTGGATTTGCGCTGAACTGGTGCCTCTGGTTTTCACCGTGCGGCATGGTGGATATGTCGCGTCTGGGGTATCGTTGTTCCTGCATCAAAGAAGCGGTCACCGCCGTGGAGAACAAGGAGTCCGCTGTCGGCGAGTTGAACAAACAGGAAGCCCTGTGGCGAACCAGCCTGATGTTTGGCTACATTCACAGCGCCCGGGATTTTATCCGCGCCTGCAAGGCAATGGAAGAATGATTGTGCTGCATTCGGCCGGAACTCAGGTCAATTTAACAGGCGAAAAAAATTGTATCTGATGATTTTTGTCCAACGTGGCGGGAAATTTTCCTTGACTTTCATGCAAAAAAATCTTATATTTTTCACCTTTAAAAATGGCGGCGTAGCTCAGCTGGTCAGAGCAGTGGAATCATAATCCACGTGTCCGGGGTTCGAATCCCTGCGCCGCTACTTCTTTCGGCATCTAATAATAGTACGAGCTTTTTATGGTAGAGACCTTTCGTTGCAGAAAGGTCTTTTTTTTGTCTATCCGGCATATTCGCCGGCCCGGATGAGCAAATCATCTGCGCTCGGTTGCATGGCGATTCGTCGCTTGAAAATACCAAAGACGTTCAGTATGAATAGTCTGTCTCAAAAATTTTTTCAGTATTGCATGCAGCACCAACTCGTCCATGAGCAGGATTACATTCTGGTCGCTGTCTCTGGCGGCGTTGATTCTGTGGCGCTGTTGCATCTGTTGCTTCAGATGTCCGCTGCCACGCCCTTGAAACTGGAAATCGTCCATATGAATCATCGGTTGCGCGGCGACGAAGCGAACCGGGATCAGCAGTTCGTCGCAGCGCTTTCAGCCCAATACCACCTTCCGTGTCACTCGCGCCAGGTGAATGTACCGAAATTCATTGCGCGAAACAACCTGTCCGTCGAAGAGGGCGCCCGAATTTTGCGCTTCCGGTTTTTTGAACAGGTTCTGACCAGGACCGGGGCAACGTCGCTGGCGATGGGCCACCATGCCGATGACCAGGTCGAGACCATCATCGATCATTTTTTGCGCGGCAGCGGATTGAGGGGATTGTCCGGCATGGCTCCCAAACGAGACCGCTACATTCGCCCTCTTTTGTTTGCCACACGCGACGAAATTGAAACCTACGCAACGTCTCATTCGTTACATTACCTTATCGATTCCACCAATGAAATGCCCATCTACCGGAGGAACCGAATTCGATGTGACCTGATTCCATATTTGAAAAAGGAGTACAATCCGGCGCTGCCGTCGATTGTATTGAGAACTGCCGGCATCATGCGCGAGGCAGAGGATTTTTTGAATGAAACGTCAAAGTCCGCTTTTGAGACCTGTCTCATCAGCCTGAAAAAAAATAAAATAATCCTTGAAATTGATTCATTTTTAAACTATTTTATAATCATTCAAAAATATATCATTTACCAGATTTTAGATCGGTTGGTTTTTCCGAGGTCGTTTCTGACGACGGAGACGATGGATCGGATTTTGAAAATTGCCGGAGCAAAAGCGACCGGGAAAAAAGTCCAGGTGACGCCGCAGCTACACATCACAGTGGATCACGGACAGCTTGTGTTTCAACGACTGTCGCCAGCCCGGAGCGAATTTACAGTTGAGCCCGGAAACGAATATCAACTGGATGCTGAAGGGGGAACGTTGCGCGTGGATAGTGTCGAGGCGAATCAGTTCACAGGTTTCACGCCGGAGGATAAAAATACCGAGTGGATTGATGCGGATGCAGTGAGCGGGCCAATGGTCGTTCGATATTTTCGAAATGGGGATCGCTTCAGACCGCTTCATTTTCAGGGAGAGAAAAAGCTGTCCAATTATTTCACTGATTTGAAAATTCCGCTCCACGAGCGTCGCGAGATTCCACTGCTGGTTTGCCGGACCGGAATTATCTGGATCATGGGCTTTATCATTGATGATCGGTTTAAAATGACTTCGGGTACAAAACGCTTGATGAAACTTCAAATGAAAAGGAATGAAGTGCATGACGGATACCAAAGTTTTTGAAATAAATGGCGAACGGTATGTGGAGCTTATTTCTGAGGAACAGATTAAACGACGTGTCAAAGAATTGGCCCGGCAGCTTTCCGATGAATACCGGGGAAAGTGCCCAATTTTGATCGGCGTTTTGAATGGCGCATTTATTTTTCTTTCGGACTTGATACGCGAAATGGATATTGATTCAGAAGTGGATTTTGTGAAAATTTCCAGCTATGGCGGCGGCAAAGTTTCGTCCGGGCAAATCAAAGCGAAGAAACAATTCGACAGCCACGTGGATGGGCGTCACGTGATCATCGTGGAAGATATTGCAGATTCCGGCCGGTCGATTCAGTTTTTAGAGCGCATGTTCAGCGAGACAACGCCAGCGTCATTGAAGTTTGTATCGTTGTTGCTAAAGGAAGACAACGCAGTCGTCGATTTTAAATTGGATTATATTGGATTTAACATACCGACAAAGTTCGTCGTAGGGTATGGTCTGGATTATGATCAGAAATTCCGCAATTTGAAATCGATCTATGTAATTGAAGATTAAACCTATTGGAGATATGTAGCCGTATGATGGATAAATTAAAACAACTTCTATTTTCTCAAGAGAATAACAGCGAAGATGATAAAATTCGAATGGAACGTCGCACCCCTCCTGGATCCAAGATGGATAAACAACGGAAGAAAAAGGAGGATAATTTTCAATGGCAGAAAGCATCGAAGACCTTTTTGTTCTGGTTAATATTTATCATCATCACCATCTGGGTTTCGAAAATGCTCAGCCGCAGCGGACAGGAGCAGGTGACGGTTCAATTCCCGGTCTTTAAGAATTGGCTGGAGCAGAAGCTTGTTCTGAAGGGGGAAATTCGGGGCAAGGAATTTCATGGCGAGTTGAAAGAAGCGCGTCAGAACCCTGATGTTCCGAATAAAAATATCAAATTGTTTTTAACGATACTACCGCAGGAGCCGGACTTTGAGACGGCCTATCGCTGGATCGATGAGTATGGAATTGATATTACGTTCAAGCCAAAAACAGTGGACTGGTGGGGGTACCTTCTCAATTCGTTGCCATTTGTGTTGATTATTCTTTTCTGGTTTGTGCTGCTGCGGAGAATGCAGGGAGGAGGGACAAAGGGGATTTTTTCATTCGGGAAATCGCGAGCCAAACTGCTCACCGAAAACAAGATGAAAGTCACGTTTCAGGATGTGGCCGGCGCTGAGGAAGCCAAACAGGAAGTGCGGGAAATAATCGAGTTTCTCAAGGAGCCGGAAAAATTTCAAAAGCTGGGCGGGAAAATTCCCAAAGGTGCGTTGCTGTTAGGCCCTCCGGGAACAGGGAAAACGTTACTGGCGAAAGCCGTGGCTGGTGAAGCCGGCGTCCCGTTTTTCAGCATGTCCGGCGCTGACTTCGTGGAGATGTTCGTCGGCGTGGGCGCGTCCCGCGTGAGAGATTTGTTCGATCAGGGAAAGAAGAACGCGCCGTGCATCATTTTCATCGATGAATTGGATGCAGTGGGGCGACATCGCGGCGCAGGTCTCGGTGGCGGGCATGATGAACGTGAGCAAACATTGAATCAATTGCTGGTCGAAATGGACGGCTTCGATTCCAACGAGGGCGTCATCCTCATCGCGGCAACCAACCGACCGGATGTGCTGGATTCGGCGCTGCTGCGTCCCGGCCGATTTGACCGCCAGATTGTGGTGGACCTGCCGGACGTTCGCGGACGTGAAGGAATCTTGAAAGTTCACACCCGCAAAATTCCTCTGGCCGAAGATGTTAACCTTCCCGTGGTGGCCAAGGGAACGCCCGGTTTTTCCGGAGCGGATCTGGCCAATATGGTCAACGAAGCCGCGCTTCTGGCCGCCAGAAGAAACAAGAAAAAGGTCGACATGAACGACCTGGAAGAGGCCAAAGATAAAGAGATGATGGGCACGGAGCGACGAAGCCTCATCATCACGGACGAAGAGAAAAAGAGCACTGCGTACCACGAAGCGGGTCACGCGCTGCTCGCGAAGTTGACGCCGGGTTCGGATCCGGTGCATAAAGTGACGATCATCCCGCGTGGTCGGGCGTTGGGCGCCACCACCTATTTGCCCATTGATGAAAAACATACTCATTCCAAAGATTACTACGAGCGAGCTCTCATCCACCTGCTCGGCGGTCGCACCGCTGAAAAGCTGGTGATGAATGAATTGACCACCGGCGCAGCCAATGACATTGAACGGGCTACGGCTGTCGCCCGCAAAATGGTGTGCGAATGGGGGATGAGCGAAAAGATGGGCCCCATGACATTCGGGAAAAAGCAGGAAGAGATATTCCTGGGTCGGGAAATTTCCCAGCATCGGGATTATAGCGAACGGACAGCCCAGTTGATCGATGAGGAAGTGAAAAATATCATTGAGAACGCGTCTCAGATAAGTGAAAGACTGCTGAGCGAGAATATCGACAAGCTCCACCGCTTGGCGAAACGGTTACTGGAGAAGGAAATCCTCGATGGGGCCGAAATCGATAAAATCGTTGATAACATCCAGGAGCCGCCGGTCGAACCAACGAAAAAAACTTCGCGCCGAACAAAAACAACGGCTGCCGGAGATACTGAGCCGACGGAAGTGAAGAAGTCGACCCGCAAAAAGGCCAAACCTAAATCTGAAGATAATTGAAAAAATTCAGGCGTATGAAGCGATATGAAAACAGCCTCAACATTTTTTTGTTGGGGTTGTTTTGTTAGCAGTACCGGGATAACAACCGAGGAGGAGAACGATGACGGGAATTGTGTTGCACTGGATAGTAACGAACGTACCAGCTTTATTGCCGGTTTTTATCGTCATTTTTATAAGCGCTATTTTCGTTTTGATTTACCTGTACAGAACTGCGGAGATGATGAACAAGAAAATCCTCGCCTGGCTCATGATCTCCTTCACTGCAATATTTGTCACTGCGATTGGCTATTATCTCATTAAAAACAGGCCTCCCCACGTGGATTTCCGGCTCCAGATTTTCCCGATGTATTCCGAAGCCGGATCTCCGGACTCAGACTGGCCGGCGAAGCAACTCTGGGATGCAGTCTCAAACGAACTGATCCATTCGGTTCACGATCGGGCGATCGTGTCCCCGGCGGATTGGACTGCCTCTCTCACCGCGAACGATTCAGCCGTTTCCATCGATCACTTCAAAAATCTGAGCCTGAAAATTGGCGGCGATTTCTTTCTGACCGGCTCGCAAAAACGCGAGCCGAGTGTCGCGACGCTCACCTGGAAAGTCTACAATTCAAAGACCGGGGAGGTTGTCGTGCAGGAAGCGCAGCCGGTGATCGCTGAAAAATTGGCCGAGGACAGCCATCGGATTTGTGTGAAAATTCTCGCCGGGTTGAATAGCTCCATTGAAGCCAAAAGCCTGGCCATCGCCCAAACGACGCCGGAGAATTTCCAAAACTATTGGGCTGCGCGGGAGCGGTTCGACCAGGAAAAGTACGGGGAATCGGCTGTGTTAGCCGCGCAGGTTGTTTCCCTGGATTCCAATTTTGTGCCGGCGCTTGTGCTTTCAGGCAAGAGCTGGTTTTTTGCCGCGCTGGCGAAGAAAAAGTCCGGCGCCTCGCCGGTCGAGGAGTTCGACCATACGCGAAATTACTTCACCCGCGCCATGGTTCTGGATTCGACGCAGGCGGAGGCCATGGCCCTGCTGGGCGAGTATTATATTTACCAGGAGCGCTGGTCATTGGCCGAACATCATTTGCTCAATTCATTTCGGCTGAATCCCCATTATCCCAGGCTTTACCTGACCATGTCGCGGCTTCATCCGTTTCGGTATAAAAAAATCGGTTTCGACACGGAACGGCAATTATTTCAACGAGCGATTTTCATTGACCCTTGTTACGAGGACGGGTATTTGATGCTGTCGGATCATTACTTATTTGATAACAAGCGCGAAAAGGCGATCGAATCGCTGGAGCGTTATTTGGTCATTAATCCGGATGCAGTGCCGGTATTGACGGCTCTGGGCCGGTTATATGTGGTCCGAAATGACATGATGAAGATCGTCGAAGTGTATGATAAAATCATCGCCCTCCAGCCGAACAACTCCGATGCGTTCTATAACCTGGGGATTCTGTACTATAACTCAGAAGATCTGGAGACCTCCGAAAAACTTTTGCAGCGGGCTATTGCCATCGACAACCATTTGAACGCCCATCTGTTCCTGGCGTTTTTGTACGAAGCGCGAGGCGACAGGGAAAAAGCCATCGAGCACTTCCGCTACCGAATTCGCAATCGTAAAGGTCTGGAGGATGAATTTGCGGAGGAAGCGCGGAAGCATCTGTTCATTTTGGTGAATCAGGATTCGACCCAACAAAAAACGAACGAGCAGCCATGAGCGCTTCAACAGGACAGGTCCGCAGGTTACATTTCAACACCATAGACGATGTGGAGCGCGAATTACTGGCGGTTGGCGTGGATCCCAGCGGCGTCAATGTTATGGCGCCGAAAGCGCTGGGATTGAGCATTAAGATCGAAAAAGTGTCGTCGCCAGCGGCGCTCATTTTGAAGCAGGAAATGCTGAGCCTTGGGGGCGATTGCGCCAATCATCGGGCGGTGATAAAAAATGATGTGACCTCGACAGACTCCATTTTGATCGGGAGTGTGAAAATTTTTCAGCGGCTCATTCCGAAGCTGAAAGCTCAGCCGTTTGGCCTGCCGGCATTGGCGGAAAAAATACAGGCCATCATCGAAGCGGAACTGGCGCCGCGCCAATTCAAATTGACGATGCAGCATCATGTCCTGGATTTGTCGCACCGCACCCACATCATGGGAATTCTCAATGTCACGCCGGATTCTTTTTCTGATGGCGGCGCATTTTTAGAGGCGGGAAAAGCCATCGCGCAGGGAATCCGGATGGTGGAGGAAGGCGCGGACATCATCGATATTGGCGCGGAATCCACGCGCCCGGGCGCCGAAACGCTTCCTGAAAGTCAGGAATTGGATCGGCTGCTGCCGGTACTGGAAGGGTTGTTGAAGGAAGTCGCTGTCCCGATTTCCGTGGACACGTACAAATCGAATGTAGCCGAAGCGGCGCTGAATGCCGGCGCGCATGTGATCAATGACATCAGCGGCCTGCGATTTGACCCGCGGATGAAAACGGTAGTCGCCCATCATCGCGCGCCGGTCGTGTTGATGCATATTCAGGGCGAGCCGAAAAATATGCAGCAGAATCCCAGCTATGTCGATTTGATGGGGGAGATCGTCCGCTACCTTTCCGAGAGCATCCGGCTGGCTGAAGAGGCGGGAATCGAGCGCAGCAGTGTAATCATTGATCCCGGCATCGGATTTGGCAAACGGCTTCAGGACAACTACGAGTTGCTGAGGCGATTGACTGAGTTCAGGGACCTGGGCTGCCCGATACTGGTGGGACCGTCCCGAAAATCGTTCATCGGCGCTGTGCTGAATCTGCCGCCGGATCAACGCATGGAAGGGACGGCCGCAGCGGTTGCTTTGGCAATTCAACATGGCGCGCATATCGTTCGCGTCCATGATGTAAAAGAGATGTCGCGTGTGTGCCGCATTGCGGATTTAATCGTCGGGAAGTCGACTCCGGAGCTCGGGTAGCGAGCGCCATTCTGAAGAACGAAGTGAATGAGAACTTCTGGCTGAACGCGCTGTTGAATCACTGATGATGACCTACATTTAAAAATAAAGTGGAAATTGACATGGGTATTCGATTGGAATTGTTCAAGATCGGATTTTTGACGGTAACCGTGATCGATATTCTGGACATTGCGGTCATTTCCTGGGTATTGTACAAACTGTATTTTTTTGTCCGGGGCTCCCGCGCGGCGCAAATGTTCATCGGACTGGTGCTCATTCTCATCGTTTCCTTTGCGGTTCAACTATTAGGGTTGAGCGGGTTAAGTTGGATTTTCCAAAACTTGCGAACGATCTGGTTGTTGGCGTTTGTGATTCTGTTCCAGCCTGAGTTGCGGCGCATCCTGATTTATCTGGGCCAAATTCCGATCATCCGAAAATTACTGAAAGTGCCTATCACCCGTCGCATCACCGAAGACGTGGTGAAAGCGGCTATTGAATTGAGCAAACGGGGATTCGGCGGACTACTGGTGTTAGTGCAGAATACCGGCGTCAAATCCATTCTGGAGACAGGGCAAAGCATTCGCGCCGAAGTGTCCACGCCATTGATTGTCTCGATTTTTAACCCGCGGTCGCCTCTGCACGATGGCGCTCTTGTCATCCAGAACGAAGCCATCGAGGCGGCCCAGTGCATTCTGCCATTGAGCCAGAATCCGCACCTTGACCCCAAATACGGCACACGGCACCGGGCGGCATTGGGACTGTCCGAAGAATCGGATGCCGTGATTATTGTCGTCTCCGAAGAGAGCGGCAAAATCTCCATCGCTCACGAGGGAACGCTGTATCCGGATCTGGATTATCAGCAACTGCGCGAGAAGTTGAAAGAGTTCATGCAGGTGCTGCCCGGCGTGTGATGGGGGCTGCTCAGTGAGAAATTGAGTTGACTTGGTGTTGAGAAATTGGTATATTAAAAATGATGTTTTCAGGAGAAGAAAATGATAAAATTGCATTTAAAAACAAAAATCCCGGAAAATAGACATCTAAATTTAAGCCTGGATTTACCGACTGATGTCCCGCCGGGCGATGCTGATATTTTTTTAGTTGTTAGGAGTGTAACTTTGAAAGATAATCAAAAATTTCTTAATCAACAAATCCAAAAAGCTCTCCTTGATTTTCCTGTCTGGTCTGGTGAGGAGATAAAACATTTTGAACAAGTGAGAGAGGAATTAAATAAGTGGAAGCCAGACGAATTCTGATTGATACAAGTGTTTTGATTGAATATTTTAGGAAGCAAAATAAAAGTAAAAGTTACCTTTGGGAATTGATGAATGAAAGCGCTAAATTTTTTATTTCATCTATTACTGAATTTGAGTTTTATTGTGGTTGCAAGGGACAGAAAAGAAAAGATGAAGCAAGAAAATTATTGGATTTATTTGATAAAATTGACTTTAATTCTATGCATAGTTTAAAGGCTGGTCAAGTTTTTGTGGAGCTCCGATCAAAAAATCAGTTAATTAACTTGATGGACATTCTTCTTGCTGGTGTGGCAATTCACGAAAAAATGTCCATCGCAACACTCGATCGTGCCCATTTTTCGAAAATTGAATCTCTGGATGTTTTATCTTCCTCAAAATAGTTATATTTATAAAAACAAACACGTTCTTATCTGCTTTTCTCAACCTTGGTTTTAGATTTGATGTTAATCAAATGTCCCCAATAGTATAATAATCAGTCTAAAAATATTTTATATTTGGCAATCTTTGGATAGGGTTCGTCTTGTATTATATAGATATTACCCGTGGCATCGACATGTCCAAATCTACCGTTAATTTCAAAGGGAGAATTGAATAAAAGTTTTCCATCCATCCTGAATACGTCAGAAAAAAATCCTTCTTTCTTTCCCCAAATTATATGCAGTATTTTTGAATCAGGTATAAGAAATAAGCCAGCCGATTTTGCTGTTTGCTCTCCGCCTATAATATGAGATTCGGTTTTTTTGGCTCTGGAAGGTTCCTTAAAAAATGAGACATCTCTTTTGATCACTTGGAGCTGTTCACCGGCAGACGAGAATTTTCGAATTTCATAAGGAAATGAAAAGCTGTAATAAATACAATTCTGTTCATCAACAGCTAAATGACCGATATTGCCGGCCATTGCTGCCAATGTTGCTCCTTTTTGCCATTGACAGAACTCATGAACAAGAACCCCATGTTTGTTGTATTTTTTTATGATATCACCTGAGTAGGTGAGAAATCCAATTATGTAGGAATTGTTTTGATTATCTACGACAATGCGGGCTGGCATGGCCATTGCCGTAACCTGGTAAGAATTTTGAAATTTTCCTGAAGACGAAAAAATACTGATTCTTCTATTTCCGGAATCACAGACATAAACATCGCCTGATTCTGTTATAAAAACGTCGGTTATTCGTTTGAATTCCCCTGGCCCTTCACCTTTTTGTCCTATTGTTAACATATAAGTTCCGGCAGAATCGAATTTTTTAATACAATTGTTGGGCCCATCAACAATGTAAATGTTTCCAATTTTGTCTGAAGCAACATCGGTGATTCTTCCAAAAATATAATTGGTATCAACATTTTCAACTGCAAATTCAAAATCTGTTTGTTCAATGCCTATCTCCAATTTCGGTTTTAAATGAATTTTCGAGATTTTATTTTGCTGGCTGTAAAGATTGAATGAAAACATGAAAGAAAACAGTAAAATTAATGCTCTGTACATTGCTCCTCCTTCATACAAATTTTATCACAATCAAAAATTTATTGGAAAACATATTATTGAAAAATTAATGTCTGTATTTTTTCTTCAAATCCTCATTAAAATAAGCTGTAATATAAAAGAAAGTACGAAAGGGACTATTCTTGAAAAATTCAACTTCGATTTCGAGTGGTTCATCATTTTTGATTGAAATATCTTTTCGGTAAAGTAATGGGTTGTTTTCATTGTCAATCGAAGGTTTGGTGAATAAAAGCAAAGTAAACTCAATTTCGCGTCCTATAACCTTTCTGGGAATGAAAATTGTCTGTATTTCAATATCTCCTTTTTCATTTCTTTCAGGAAAAATGTATTCTAACTTTGAAACTAAAGTTTGATGACTAAAATTAAAATTTTCATTATTTTTTATAAATGCCCAAGCGACTTTTTCATCTAACCAAAATTTTTTATCAATTTTGTTATCGGTTACTAAATGCAAGATCCGCCAATGGATGGGAGGGAATATTGAATTTTCAACTTTTAATAGATCTGCTGGAATTAATTTTTGAATTTGGTCATTCTTTAATTGAAATGGTGGTGGTAGGTATTTATTATAAATTTCGATTGTAACATAATGGAGAGAGTCAGTTGAATTAATTTCAAGTATTTCAAATGGTTTTCCCAAAGGAATGTTTTTGCAGACTGAAAAGAAGCTTCTTTCTAATAGCTGCTTCATCTTGTTCGATTCAAATTTAATAAATTCGTCTACAATAAAATCAATTTGAACTTTGAGAGTTTTGTTCGCTGGAACATAATTTATCGGTTGAATTTTGAATTCAAAATATTTAATGAAGGGCAATGTCCCCTTAATGCTTTCAAGGTTTGCATCAGAGCCAACAGGTTTGGAATAGATATTTATTTTTCGAATATTAATGCTTTCTAATTTTGCGTAATTATAAATGGTTAATTGGAATCGTTTCGGATTATCATAATTGATTTCATCATAAAAGCAGTCAGTGCGATTGACATTTTTCCTGAAAACCTTAAGTTCAATTTGAAATGGCCCTGCGATTTCTTGCGCTGTGATTGTGTTGGCCACTATGAATAAAAAAAAGATTGTAATCCATTTTTTCATTAATATCACATTTCCTTTTTTTTGAAATTGACTTGATCGTTGACTGTAATTTTTATTTTTTTAATATGTTCTCTGAGTTTTTTAATATTTGCCATGTCTCCGGCTATAACTTTTGAAGCCTGGTTTGGCTTTACAGGAAGAGTTAGTTTTGCGAAGAAAAGTGCACTTATAAATACAAAAATTAAAATGGAGGCAGCTTTGAGGGGTGTTATGAAAAATTGTCGTTGCCAAAAACCGGAAATCGCTTGAACAGGCTGCCTTTCTTTTTTTGATTTAATTAGGGATGGTTGACGTAGATTATTTTCTAATTTTTTCGGAAAATAGATTTTGGAGTTTAATGTGTTCGTGGTATGTTTTAAGCCCAAATGAAATTTGAACAAAGACCGGGCAGATTCATTTTTTAATAATACTGACATCAACTCAATTTCGTTTTCGTTGGTTATTTCTCCATCGCAAAATGCGAAAATGAGTTTTTCGATGTCGTCAATAGTGTCATTTTGTGAGTTCATCCTTTTCACCATTGTTAAATTATTCCGGATAAATTATTGGCATCAACCAAGTGCGTAGTTGTTTTCGAGCACGATAAACTCGCATTCGTATCGCATCAACTGAAATGTCCATGATATCAGCAATTTCATCATAGGATAAGTCATTTATATCATGTAAGAGAATTGCGTCTTTCAGGTCATCTGGTAGTTTTTCAATGTAGGCGATAACGAGTTTAAAGTGTTCCTTGTTTTCAAAATGAATATCATAGTTTTCTGTAGATATGGCTTCAATACTTTCGATGGATAAATGGAATTGGGTTCGTGTTTTTACATTTAAAATATGATTTCTGGCAATTTTGAAAATCCATCCAAAGGCAGATCCTTTTCCGTTAAAGAGATGTTTTTTGGTAATTAATTTCGTAATGATATCCTGGAATAAGTCAGCCGCAACTTCTTCATCTCCAATCATTTTTAAACAATAGAGCCATAATCCAGTTTTAATTCTCTGGTGAAGTTCAAGAAAAGCAGTCTCATCTCCAGATTGGAATTCCAACATCAATTGCCGGTCGGATTCAATTGTCAAGTGATTTTTCCTTTGCGGTTTTTTTTGTTGATTTTCTATTATATAAGACACATGAAAACTGAATTCATAACACATAAATTTGGATTTTGTTCGAAATAATATACAAATTTATTTTGCATATACAAAATTTTTCCCTTGACATTTCAAAAAAAATATAATATATTATACTGTACAAAAGTTAACCTAACTAAATTTAATCAAACAAAAGTTAAGTAAAATGTCTATTATCAAGGGGAAGGCCATGAAAGAATTGACCGAGAAGCAAATCCAGGTATTGGAAATCATCAGCCAGAGAATAGCGGAGGATGGTTTTCCGCCCACGCTGGACGAGTTGCGCGAGGAGCTGGGAATGGGTTCTAAAAACGCGGTGCTCAGCCATCTCGATGCGCTGGTGAAAAAAGGCTATATTCAGCGGTCCAACAAAGCGCGGGACATTCGCATTTTGAAGCCGCTGGAAGAAGAGCATGACCGCGAGGAGAACTTCGATTTTGGCCAGTCGTTAAAATTGCCGCTCATCGGCGCTGTGGCTGCCGGCGCGCCGGTGCTGACCGAGGAAAACATCGAAAAGTTCATTTATGTGCCGCAGTATCTGATTGGCAGCAAGCAGCCCTGTTTTGCGTTGCGCGTGCGCGGTGACAGCATGATGCGCGCCGGCATTTTTGACGGGGATTTGGTGATTGTTCAGTCCACGCACCTTGCCAAAAACGGCGACATTGTGGTGGCGCTCATCGGCAATGAAGTGACGGTGAAGCGGCTGATTTTGAAGGACAATCAGCGGTTTTTGAAAGCGGAAAATCCTGAGTATTCCGATATTCATCCGGAAGAGCCCTGGTCGCTGCAGGGGCGAGTCACCGCACTGATTCGGGAACAGGTGCTTTAGTTCCTGCATTCACAATTGATCGTTAGCCATTCGCCATTTAAAATCAATTGTCAAGTGTGCTATCGCTTATCACTGACCCCACAATTGTCACGACGCTTCTGTCGTCCGGGAACATCAATCAAATAGAGCAGAAAAATGGAGCGTCACATTGTACATATCGATGTCAACTCGTTCGCGGTTTCCGTGGAACGGGTGGTGGATGCGCGGCTTCGGGACCGGCCGGTGATTGTGAGCTACCCGGCCATGGACCGGGCGGTTGTTCAGTCCACGTCGCTGGAGGCGCGGCAGGCCGGAATTTACCGCGGCATGTTGCTGCAAAAAGCGTTGCGGCTGTGCCGAGACGTCACCGTCATTCCGCCTAATGAACCGTTGTACAGCCGCGCCATGCGGGCGATGATGAATATTGTGTCGCAGTTTACGCCCATCACGGAGCCCAACGACTACGGTCACGCCTATCTGGACATCACCGGCACGCGGCGGCTGTTCGGAATTACGACCGATACCGCGATAAAAATTCAGCAGGAAATTCTGTCTCGGCTTCGCTTGCCCACCAGTCTGGGGGTTGCCGGCAACAAAATGGTCAGCAAAATTGCTTCGGAAGTGAGTGCGCCCGGGGGCGTGCAGGAGGTGGAATGGGGCGCTGAGCGGCAGTTCATCGCGCCGCTCAAAATTCATCATCTTCCCTGGATCAGCCAGCCCGTGAAAAAACAATTGCTGGACCTCAACATCCGCATCATTGAACAGATTTCCAGTCTTTCGATCCCACATCTGACAATGATTTTCGGCCGCACCGGCCTGAAGCTGCACCGCGCTGCCAATGGCATTGATAACACCCCGGTCTGGCCGCCGCAGCAGTTGCCCAATCTGTACGAACAACACACGCTGGCCGAGGACAGCAACGACGTCAATGTCCTGCGCAGTGCGTTGTACCAATTGACCGAAAACGCCGGACGCCGTTTGCGAGCCACCCGGCAAACGACCCGCAAGCTCGTGCTGGAGATTTATTACGCTGACCATCGCGAGGCGTGCGGACAGCGACGGCTGCCGGCTGCCACGCAGGCCGATGGCGAACTGTTTCTTGCTGTGGATGAGTTATTCAAAAAAATTCTGACGCGGCGTATTCGGGTGCGAAAGCTGGCCCTCCGGTTTTTCCAGTTGACACCGGTTTCAGCCCAGCTTTCTCTGTTCGACCAGACGCCGCAATCCACAAAAGTCGCGTTGACCCAGGCCATGGATCGCATCCGGGACCGCTTTGGCGACGATGCCGTTAGGTTTTCGTTTGTTAAGTGAGCGAGCGGGACGTGCTTTCTTGCTGAGGAAGTGAATTGATAATTTTTAGATTTTGATTCGGATTTTAAAAGCTTCCAGCTATTAGCTTTAAAGCAAATGGACCTATTTAAAAATATGAAATTGGGAGGAGATACAACAGAGATGTTCACTCACCTGCACACCCATAGTTTTTATTCCTTTGGTCGCGGCGCCAGTTCCATTGAAGCGTTGTGCCTTACCGCCAAAAACCGGGGCATGAAATCCCTGGCGCTGACCGACACCAACGGTGTGTACGGGCTGATCTGGTTTATGCAAATCGCCCGCGAGGTGGGCATCACGCCAATTTTCGGCAGCGAGGTTGTGTCCAATGGACTGCGGGCGGTTTTGCTGGTCAAGAACAAGACCGGCTACAGCAACCTGTGTCGGATCATTTCCCAACGGCACCTGAACAGCGATTTTTCCCTGCTGGATCTGCTATCGCGATTCTCCGATGGATTGTTTTTAATCAGCGATTCGATTCCCATGCTCAACCTGTTGAAGAAAAAAGTCGATCCCGACAGTCTGTACGTTGAGTTGCAGCCTGGTCCGCGCCGGTTAACGCTGCTCGATTATGCCCGTTCCACGGGCCTGGCGCCGGTGGCGACAAACGGCGTCTATTTTGCCGACCGAAAAGACTTCCCTTTGCACCGCCTGCTGCGGGCAATCGATTGCAATGTGGCGCTGTCAGCTCTCGACGAAAAGGAGCTGACGTCGCCGGAGGCCTGGCTGAAGAGTCCGGACCAGATGGCGCAGGCGTTTCCCGATGTTCCCGAGGCGCTGGAGACGACCGGGAAGATTGCCGATCAATGTTTGCACGCATTGGATTTCGGCGGGCCAATTTTCCCTGACTTTTCGAATTTTACCAATGGCACTGCCTTTGAGTATCTGAAAAAACAGTGCTATGCCGGCGCGGCGAAACGCTACGACGAAATTACCCCGCAAGTTGCGCAGCGGCTGGAATACGAATTGGGCATCATCAGGGAAAAGGGCTTTGCTCCCTATTTTCTGGTAGTTCAGGATATTGTGCAGCAGTCGCGGCGCACCTGCGGACGCGGCTCTGCGGCGGCCAGCATCGTGTCCTATTGCCTCGAAATCACTCACGTGGACCCCATTGCCCACGATCTGTTTTTCGAGCGATTTCTGAACGTGGGCCGCAAAGACCCGCCGGATATCGATGTGGATTTTCCCTGGGACGAACGGGATAAAATTCTCGATTATGTCTTCCAAAAATACGGCGCAAACCGCGCGGCCATGATTTCCAATCACGTTGGGTTCAAAGCGCGGGCGGCTGTACGAGAAGTGGCCAAAGTCTACGGACTGCCGGAATCGGAAATTAACCTGGTCACCAAAAAGCTATCGCATTACTGGCATGCGGATCGGCTGAAGACGATGATTGCCGACCACCCGGCCTATCGATTTCATCAATTCAATGGCCCCTGGCCGGAAATCATTGACCTGGCGGAAAAGCTGGAGTCCATCCCGAGAAATATGTCCGTGCACTGCGGCGGCGTGGTGATCACGCCCACTGCTCTGGACAACTACGTTCCGCGCGAACAGGCGGCCAAAGGGGTGAATATTATTCAATGGGAAAAAGACCAGGCCGAGGATGCAGGGCTGGTGAAAATCGACCTGTTGGGCAACCGCTCGCTGGCAGTCATCCGCGACGCGCTCGATGCCATCAAAAAGAATTACGGCGTTGAAATTCAATACGAGATGTGGAATCCGATCGATGACCCGGCCACCCAGGAACTGATCCGCAATGGCGAAACGATGGGCGTTTTTTACGTGGAATCGCCGGCCATGCGGTTGCTTCAGAAAAAAAGTCGCACCGGGGATTTTGCACACCTTGTCATTCACAGCTCGATCATTCGTCCGGCAGCCAATGTGTACATTAACGAGTATCTCAAGCGATTGCACGGCGAACACTACGAGCCGCTTCACCCGCTGCTGGATGGCATTCTCAAAGAAACCTATGGCATTATGTGCTACCAGGAAGATGTCTCCAAGGTGGCCATGGCCATAGCGGATTTCGACCCGGCCGAAGCTGATGACCTGCGCCGGATTCTCTCCAAGAAGAGAATTACAAAACGCATGTCCGATTTCAGGGAGAAATTCTTCACCGGCGCCATGCGCAAAGGCGTCGATCAGAAGACGATCGATCGGATCTGGGAGATGATTCTGAGCTTCACCGGCTACAGTTTCTGCAAACCGCACTCCGCGTCGTTCGCGCTCGTTTCGTTCAAATCCTGTTACCTGCGCGCCCATTACCCGGCAGAGTTCATCGCGTCCGTGATCAGCAACCAGGGCGGCTATTACTCGACGTTCGCCTACATTTCCGAGGCCCGGCGCATGGGGCTCACCATCCTCTTGCCCGACATCAATGAGAGCGAATGGAGCTATTCCGGCAAAGACAAACAGGTACGGGTCGGTTTCATCCAATTGAAGGAAATTCAAAAAGAGGCGATTGAAAAAATTTTGGAGGAGCGACAAAAGAACGGGCTGTTTCGCTCCTTTGATGACCTGCTCAGCCGGCTGTCGCTTGCGCCCAATGATGTGAGAATTCTCATCAAGGCCGGCATGTTCGATGCGCTTGAGCCGGAAAAGACGCGACCGGAATTAATGTGGCGGTTGATGTACTGGCAGGATTTTCGATTGAAGAAAAACAATGGAACCATGTCGCTGTTCGACCAGAGTCCGGGCAAGTTACCCGGTTCGGCCAATTACGATTTCAGGACGCAATTGCAGCACGAGTGCGAGACATTGGGATTTATCCTCAGCCGGCATCCATTGACGCTTTATTCGGACCGGTTGAAAAATATCTCGTACATTGCCGCCAAAGACTTGCCGCTGTTCATCGGGAAAAATGTCACCACCATCGGCTGGCTTGTCACCCGAAAGTTGACTCGCACCAAAGACGATGAAATGATGGAGTTCATCAGCTTTGAAGACACAACCGCGATTTACGAGGCCATCTTTTTTCCAAAGACGTATCAGCAATTCTGCTACATGCTCAGCCATTCTCAGCCCTATATTCTGCAGGGCCGGGTTGAAGAAGAATTCGGCGCTGTCACATTGAATGTCTCAACGGTGCGGTTTTTATGATTCGCGCCAAACGCAAAGCCGTAAATCACAGGCTTCCTGCCTGTCACTGGATTATTGAAATCACCCACACGCTGTCCGTGATCAACATAAAAAAAACCTCTCTGAATTCAGTATAAGGAATATCAGAGAGGTTCACTTTTTAAGTCTGGGGAAATGCTATTCAGCTTTGATACCGATGCAGTAATATTTGAAGCCCATCTCTTTCATCTCAGCGACGTCGAAAATATTGCGACCGTCGAAGACCACCGGTTTCTTCAGCAGCTTTTGTATTACTTTGAAATTCGGGAAGCGGAACTCCTGCCATTCCGTCAAAATTAACAGGCAATCCGCGTCGATGAGCGCCTCGTATTGATCTTTCACATATTCAATTTTGTCACCCACGATTCGCTTTGCTTCGTGCATGGCCTGGGGATCGTAGGCCTTCACCGTCGCTCCGGCATTGAGCAGTTTGTCGATGATGACCAGTGATGGCGCCTCGCGCATGTCATCGGTTTCCGGCTTGAACGAGAGTCCCCACAATGCAATTGTCTTTCCCTTCAGATTATTGCCGTAGAACGTATTGACCTTATTGAACAGGACCGATTTCTGGTCTTCATTTACGTTTTCGACGGCCAATAAAACTCGCATGTCATATTTATATTCTTTGGCGGTATGAATCAGCGCCTTCACATCTTTGGGAAAACAGGAGCCGCCGTAACCAATGCCGGGATAGATGAATTTATTGCCAATGCGCGAATCGCTGCCGATGCCTTTCCTGACAAGGTTGACATCCGCGCCGACAATCTCGCACAGGTTGGCAATGTCATTCATGAAACTGATTTTTGTGGCCAGCATGGAATTAGCCGCGTATTTGGTCATCTCCGCCGAGGGTATGTCCATGAAAATGATGGGGTGCCCGTTCATCACAAACGGCTTGTACAATCGTTTCATCATTTCTTCGCCTCGCTCCGACTCGATGCCAACGACGATTCGGTCCGGCTTCATGAAGTCCGAAATGGCCGCGCCTTCTTTGAGAAATTCAGGATTGGAGGAGACATCGAATGGGAGTTCTGACCCGCGTTTATCCAGTTCTTTCTGAACGGCCGCTTTCACCTTTTTTGCTGTGCCAACCGGCACCGTGCTTTTTGTCACCACAACCACGTAGTCTTTCATGTATTTACCAATGTCTGCTGCAACGGCCAGGACATGTTTCAGATCCGCGCTGCCGTCTTCGTCCGGGGGCGTGCCGACTGCAATAAAAACGACCTCACAATCCTCAAGCCCTTCTTTGATGTCGGTTGTGAAATGAAGCCGATCTTTACTCACGTTGCGCTCCAAAATTGTATCCAGACCCGGTTCGTAAATCGGCAAAATTCCCTTTTTCAGGTTTTCAATTTTAGTGACGTCCACATCGACGCACGTTACATTGATGCCCGTTTCCGCAAAACATGTACCTGTCACCAGTCCGACATAGCCGGTTCCCACGACTGAAATTTTCATCTTCTTCTCCTCTGATTTAACTTCGTGTTAAAATGGCTTTGTTACTCCCTGAATTTACAAACGATACCTCTGACTCTTTCAGATTCAGCATATAGAATTAGTGTTGAATATAACTGTTTCTCATCCGAAATTCAAGTTGATTTTGACGCAGGCAATATTTCTGAACCGATTAAAAATTGATGCGGGCATTGCATTATCTCCCACATTCCCGCGGCTGAACCGAGCGCTAATCGTTGCCGCGGATAGTATTATTATTCATCGCTCCGGCCATTGAAAAACTTAACTCCCGGTCAAAGAAATTATTGTAACGAATGCGCTGCTCCGGGTGCTCCGGCAACTTCCAAATGCCCGCGGAATTTGCGGTGTATTAATTTAAAAAACCATAGATTAAAAACAAGTTTTTCTGGTGAAATTACTATATTTTAACACCATCGATATTCGGGCAAGCGGGTTTGAGGGCCAGATATTATTCGATGGTTTAGCTTCTTCAAGGAGAACCCGGTTCAATCGGTTCGCTTGCTGCGACTCAGTTGATGCACTTCAGGATCGAAGAGGAACTGTCTTGTCCGAAGCGATATTCATTTCAGATGACGCTGAAAAACAGCCGCACGCCGCCGCATCTGTAGCTCAAAAATTAATTTGACTTTCTGAGCATTATTTTTTATATTAGCCGACCAATACGAAGCGGTTCCGATGAAACGCCGCTTCGCTTTTCACGCGTGCGCCATGCAAATTACCTCATGCATGTGGCTTTTCCAACCAGCACCAGGTTTAATACATGAACACGAACTTCGAAAAAATAGGCAAGGAGATTCATCGCATTGATGGCCTTGAGAAAGTCACTGGCCAGGCGTTGTTTGCCGACGACTACACCATTCCCGGCCAACTGCGGGCGGTCATGGTGCGACTGTCTGTCTCCCATGCGCTCATTCGCACCATCGATGCCACCGCGCTGGCAAATCACCAGGATGTGATTGCTGTCTGCACAGCCAGCGATATTCCCGGCACTAAAAAAATTGGGCTATTGAAAAAAGACCAGCCGATTTTCTCCCATGAAAAAATTGTCACTCCCGGCGATGTCGTGGCCATGCTCGTTGGGCCGGACGAAGAAAAGCTCATTCGACTGCGGGAGTACGTGAGGGTCGATTACCAGACGCTGCCGCCGCTGACCGATCCGAAGCTATCCCTGGGTTCGGATGCCCCGCTCATTCATCCTGAATTGGGCAGCAATCTGATCATCCATTACCCGCTGCGCAAAGGTGACGTGGAGAAAGGGATGGCGGCGAGCGATTTTGTGCTGGAACAAACCTATACCACTCAGTTGATCGAACACGCGTACATTGAACCGGAAGCGGTGATTGCTATTCCCCGCGAAGGGAACAAAGGCATCAAAATAATTGGCAGCATCCAAAATCCGTTTTCAGCGCGAAGCGCCGTCGCTTCGGTGCTGGGCTGGCCGCTGGCCAGGGTCCGCGTGGAACAGGCTGAACTTGGCGGTTCTTTCGGGGGCAAGGACGACACCATGAATATCCTGGCTGCCCGCGCTGCCATTGCTGCGCTTAAAACCGGCCGGCCGGTCAAAATTCGGTACAGCCGCGAAGAATCGGTGCTCGAATCCTATAAGCGGCATCCGTACATTTTGTGCTACAAAGTGGGATTCAACCGCGATGGAAAAATTCTCGCCATGAAAATCGATGTGCTGGCCGATGGCGGCGCCTACGCCTCCATGAGCCCATTTGTGACGTGGCGGACCGTGGTGCAGGCGACCGGCCCCTACGCTATCGAAAACGTGTGGACAGACGTGCGCGCGGTGTACACGAACAATCCCTACACCGGAGCCATGCGGGGTTTTGGTTCTCCGCAGCCGATTTTCGCCGAGGAATCGATCATGGACGAGATTGCGATTCGCCTGGGCAAAACGCCGGTCGATATCCGGCGTATCAATGGTCTGCGTCAGGGCTCGTACACGGCGAGCGGCCAGCAACTGCGCCATCACGATGTAAACTTGCTGACGGTGATGGACACGGCAGTCCGTCTTTCGAACTTCACACAAAACTGGCTGGACAATCACCATCAGCCGCCGGCTTTTTCAGCGCAGGATGCAAATGACACTGGCGCCAATGGTGTGTTAGCCCCCGGGGATTTTCCGGCTGCGGAAAACCGGGTGCGAAAAGGCATTGGGCTGGCATTGAGTTATCGCGGTTGCTCCCTGGGCGCGGAGGGAATCGACGCTGCCGCTGCGTACATGGCTGTTCAGCCGGATGGCTCGGCGCATTTGTCCGCCGGGCTGGCGGAGAACGGACAGGGCATGCGCACCACATTTGCGATGATCGCTGCCGAGGTGCTGGGAATCAGCGAAACCCAAATTTTTTACCTGGAACTGGATACAGGTCTGATTCCTGACAGCGGCCCGACAGTTGCGTCTCGTGCCACGCTGATGGGCGGCGGCGCAGTGAAACTGGCTGCGGAACACATCCGGGATCGGTTGTCCGATTTTCTGCGACGCGAGTGGAACCTGTCGGAAAAGGACGACCTGATTTTCCGCGGCGGAATTGTGCGGGCGAATGGAGCGAGAGAGAAGCAGATCGCTTTTTCAGACCTGTGCCGAAAGGCGTATCATCAGGGCGTTAATCTATCGGCGATTGGCTGGTACCCCGGCCCCAAAGTGGACTGGCGCGAAGATACCGGCCAGGGCGCGGCGTATTTCACCTATGTCTACGGCTGCCAGGTCGCGGAGGTCTCCGTGAACATGGTGACCGGCGAAGTCCTGGTGGATCGGATCCTGGCTGTGCACGATCCCGGCAAGGTGATCAATCTGCTCGGTGCGCGGGGACAGGTGTTTGGCGGTGTCACCCAGGGCGCCGGCTATGGATTATGGGAAGAGATTACCGCGTCCGATGGATTCATCCGGGAATTGAATTTCGATCAGATCCTCATTCCCACGAGCAAGGACATCGGCGAGATTGTGCCGGTTTTCATTGAAGGCAACGACACATACGGACCCTGGGGCGCCAAATCGCTGGGCGAGCCGACTCTGGAATTGACGGCTGCCGCCATTGCCAATGCTGTGCGCAATGCCACGGGCAGACGATTTTTCAATCTTCCCCTCAATTTGGAAGAAATTATTTTGAACCACAAACTGCGTCCACCGGATGCAAAACGAGGAAGCTCGCGATGATCCCTGAATTCGAATATTTCCGGCCGGAGACGCTGGAACAGGCGCTCGAATTATTGACGCGCTATCGGAACACAGCGCGCGTTCTGGCCGGCGGCACGGATATCATGCCGGGATTCCACCAGCAGAATCCGCGATTCTCGGACATCGCCTGCCTGGTTGATATCGGGAAACTCAGCGCGTTGAAGCGCATCGACGATGGGGGGGATTGCATTGTCTTCGGCGCGGGCGTCACGTTTTCGGAATTAGCGAACAATGCGCTCATCCGCGACTATTTCCCGCTGCTGGCTCAGGCTGCCCGTTCCGTTGGCAGCGTTCAAATCAGAAATCGGGCGACATGCGCCGGGAATTTCATCAACAATGCTCCCTGCGCAGACAGCGTGCCGCCGCTTCTTGTCTACGACGCCAAAATTACGATTCAGTCCGTCGCTGGCGCGCGAGACCTTGCCCTTTCCGAATTGCTGGACCAGCCGTACCGGCCTCGATTGCAGTCCGATGAAATGGTGACGCGCATAACGCTTCCGAAGATCGGCGAGGGGTTTCGCGGCGAATTCTACAAATTAGGACGCCGTCGCGGGGTGGCCATTAGCCGAATCACACTGGCGCTGTTGCTGAAAACCGATCATTCGGTCATCCGGGAACTGCGAATTGCCAGCGGCGCTGTGACGCCCATCGGAACGCGATTCCCGGAGATCGAACAATTCGCTCGCGGCCGGAACGCGAATGACGATGTGTTCAAAGAATTAGCGCGGAAATTGGGGCAATCCGTTCTGTCCATCACCGGGCTGCGCTGGTCCACGGAATATAAATTGAAAGTCGTCCAGCAGATGTTTTATTATTTGTTAGAAAAAACCGTAACCTGATTGTGGTGATGTTGATGCGAATTAAACTGAATTTCAATTTGAATGGAAACGACGTGGCTGTCGAGACGCTGGCCAACCGGCGATTGCTGGATGTGCTGCGCCTGGATTTTGGTCTGACCGGCGCCAAAGAGGGCTGCGGCATTGGCGAATGCGGCGCCTGCACTGTGCTCGTCGACGGCAAGGCGGTGAATGCCTGTCTCGTGCTGGCTGGCCAGGTCGAGGGCGCCCGCGTTTTGACGGTGGAAGGATTGGCCTCGGCCGGTGGGTTGCATGCGTTGCAGAAAATGTTTTTGGACAAGGGCGCGGTTCAGTGCGGATTTTGTACGCCTGGCATGTTGCTTTCTGCCTACGCGCTGCTGCTGGAGAATCCAGATCCAACCGAGGATGAAATCAAAGAGGCCATTGCCGGGAACCTGTGTCGCTGCACCGGCTACAAGCAAATCATCGAGGCCGTCAAGGCCACGGCAACCCCGTAACAAGGATGCATTGGCTATGGTGAACGTGACTGTTTCCATCAACGATTTGAAATTCCCCAATCCGATCTGGACAGCGGCCGGCCCGGCAGCGGCGGATGCAGCCATGTTGGCCCGGGCGGTAAAAGGAGGCGCTGGCGGATTGGTCACCAAAACCATCAGTGCGACGCCGGCGCGGGTGCCGGTTCCCAACATTCATCAGCCGTTTCACGGCAGTCTGCTCAACGCGGAATTGTGGTCCGAGCGGCATTATAGCGATTTCATCGAAAATGAACTGCCAAAAATCAAGGCGCTGGGGCTGCCGGTGATCGTTTCTGTGGGCTATTCGCCGGAGGAATTGGGCACGGTGGGTCGGGCGCTGGCGCACAGCGGTCTGATGGACGCCGTCGAATTCTCCATCCACTACGTCGATAAAGACATTGACAATCTGAAACGGATGGCTGCGGCGCTGAGGGACGCGGTCCCGGTTCCTGTATTGGCCAAATTGAGCCCGTCGATTCAGGATCTGGCCGGCCTCGTTCGCGGACTCGACTCGCTGGTGGATGGCTATGTCGCCATCAATAGCCTCGGCCCTGCGCTCGATTTTGACATTGCGACTTTACAACCCTATCTTGGCAGCGCCGACGGTCGGGGTTGGCTCAGCGGCCGCTGCATTCTGCCGGTTGGTCTGCATTTTGTCGCAACGTTGGCGCAGCTCACTGACAAACCCATCGTCGGCGTGGGCGGAATTCAGCATGTCCACGATGTGATCAAATACATCCTCGCCGGCGCGTCCGCAGTGCAGGTGTGCAGCCTGGTCATTACGCAGGGCCAGCAAGTCTACGGTGAATTGGCGGTGAAGCTGGCGCATTGGATGACCGAAAACGGCTATGCATCGGTTGAAGAGATGCGCGGCGCGTTCCTGCGTCGGGAAAAACACGAACCATCGTTTCTGGGACTCAGCCCCACATTGGCCCCGGTGCTCGACCGATCGCGTTGCAATGTCTGCATGATCTGCGCGAAATCGTGTCTCCACCAGGCGATTCATGTCGATGAAAAGGAATTCGTCGTCGCGGTTGAAAAATGTGTGAGCTGTGGCGTCTGCGTTTCCGTCTGTCTCAGACAGGCGCTGAGGCTGACTCCGGTACCTGATGCGCACTGACAGCGATGGGGCGAAAGGCAGTGCGCCGCCCATTTCAGCCGTGAGTCGGGCATCGAAATGAATTTTGGCGGAGGCTTCTGCGATCAACGGAACAAAGCGTTTTCAGCGTTCGATGGTTAGCAGATCATTCAGGTTGCACGATAGTGAAAGAATATGATTCATGAGCACGAAGTTGACATCGGAATTATTCAGCAGCGGGGCATTGGACCAACTGGTCGAGCATTACCGCATCCTGTGGTTTCATTCCATATTCGAAAAACAGGATCAGGCATTCCGCGTCTTTTTTCAGGAACTGAATTTCCGTCAATTCGTTGGCCCAAACAGGGCGTCCATCCTGACTTTCCTGGAGGACAGCACCGTGCAGACTGCCATCACAGAGTATCTCACATCCATCGCCTTCGAATTTCTTTTCGAGCATTACCAATTTCTGCAATTGAACGAGCACGCCGAATCCGCGTTGAGAAAAATCCACGCAGGCTTCATGCGACAAATTCACCGGCTGCTCTCTGACTTTCAATCTCTTCCAACGTTTCAATCCGGTTTGAAAGAAATGCTCCGGGCGCATTTTAAAGAACTGGATGAGTTCATCTGGAATCGCTTTGCCCGGACCGGCGATTCGACCAGCCCTGAAAAGAAGCAGATTTACAGCGCCATGTGTCACGAGTACTCCCCGGAGCTTCAGTTGAGTATTCTGAAAATCGATGTCGGGCGACTGATGGAACCTATTCTGGATATTGGCTGCGGCAAATCCGGCAAGCTGGTGAAATTCCTCAGCGCCAAGGGACTGAAGGTCGTTGGCGTGGATAGAATGGTGGAGAGTTCGGAAATGTTCGTGCAGTCGGAATGGTTGAATTATCGCCTCACAAGAAATTTCTGGGGGACCATTATCGCGCACATGTCTTTTTCCAATCATTTCATTTTTCATCATCTGTACCGATACGGCGTTCCGGAAAAATATGCGCAGCGATACATGGAAATTTTAGCGTCGCTGAAAAAAGGCGGGCAGTTCATTTACTCGCCGGGGCTGCCGTTCATCGAGAAGTATTTGCCCCCTTCGAAATTCGCGCTGCAAAAATTCAACGTGGAACTGCCTGATTCCTATTCGAACAAAATGCACAGGCTGGTGGACGAAAATATTTTTTATACCTGCCATGCCCAAAAAGTGGATCAATAAGAAAAGGAAATGCTCATGACGTCGGAAACTATGATCGAATCGATTCGCCGGGAACTCGCCGCTGAACAAAACGAACTGTACTCGGTCCTGCAGCGGCTCATTCAAATCCGCAGCTACAGCGGCGACGAAAAGGAGATTGTGGAGTATATCATTGCAACAATGAAGGCGTATGATTTTGATGCGTGTTTCATCGATCAACTGGGCAACGCCGTGGGGCGAATCGGCAGCGGGCCCATCACGATCCTGTACGATGCTCACATCGATACGGTTCACGTCACCGAATCTGAAAAATGGCCCCATCCGCCATTTGCTGGAGAAATGATCGACGGGAAAATATTCGGACGCGGCGCAGTGGACGAAAAGCCGGCCATGGCTGGTTTTCTCCTGGCCGGGAAAGTCTTGCAGCGGTTGAACGCTCTGGCGGAACTGCCAGTTACGATTTACGTGGTTGGCTCGGTATTGGAAGAGGATGCGGATGGCTATCCCCTGCATCACCTCATTGCGAACGAGGGGATTCGTCCAGGGTATGTGCTGCTGGGCGAGCCGACCGATCTGAAAGTCTATCGCGGCCAGCGCGGCCGGATGGAACTGAATATCCGCACGGTCGGAAAATCCGCTCACGGTGCTCACAATTCCAAAGGAATCAATGCGATTTACAAGATGAATCCCATCATTTCCGAAATAGAACGGCTGGACCAAAGCCTGCCCGCCATTGCGCCGCTGGGCAAAGGATCGATCACGGTGAGCCAGGTTGTCTCCCGCGCGCCATCGCTCTGCTCGGTCCCTGATTTCTGCGAAATTCATCTGGATCGGCGAATGACGATGGGGGAGTCGAAGGAGTCCATCGTCGGACAGTTGCAGGAAATCATTCAGCGACTTCGGAGCGATGCGCGGGTATCCATCCCCACGTACACAGGCGTCAGTTGGACCGGATTGCCCGTCAATCAGGATGCCTATTTTCCCACCTGGCTGTTCGATGAAAATCATCCCATTGTGACGGCGGGACTTCGCGCTGCGGAATTCAGCAGCAGAAAAAAAACGGCGAGCGGTTTCTGGAGTTTCTCCACCAACGGCGTGGAGACCGCGGGACGATTGGGGATTCCCACCATTGGCTTTGCCCCGGGCAAAGAGGAATTGTCGCATTCGCCCCATGAAGAATTGGTACTGACCGATCTGCTGAAAGCAGCGCAGTTTTACGGTGCGTTCCCATTTTACCTGGCAAATGCCATCTGATCTATCGATGAAATTGGGAAATTGAAAGGACGTTTTCGCAGGACAAATCGGTACCTGTCATGTATTTAAATTTCATATCTGCTCAGCCACAAAGCTGAACATGGTAAAAAAAAAATTAATTGCCCAAAATAAGAACGAATAAAATGACATGTTCGAGTAACGTTGTGGCTTGGCGTCTTAGTGGCGAGACTACATGCCTGGATAGCGACGAAAATTCTCTTTTACCCGGAACCGGGAACCTTTAAACCTGGAACCTGAGATACTATAATTCGTTTCGATTGATCAACTTATCAATGCAGGAGAGCGCAATGCACACAAAATTGAAAGGCAAGCATTTCATCACGACGCAGGATTGGTCGATTCAGGAATTGAAAACCGTGTTCGAGACGGCCAAATTGCTGAAGCTTGACTATGCAGCCGGTCGGTTTCATCGGTATCTGGAAGGCAAATCGCTGGGCATGATTTTTTTTGATCCATCCACACGCACGCGAACTTCATTCGAAGCGTCAATGACGCAATTGGGTGGCCATAGCATTTTCTTCGCTCCGGAGACGATGCAAATTTCTCACGGCGAGGGCGCCAGGGACACGGCCAAAGTGCTGTCCGGCTATTTGCAGGGTATTGCCATGCGCTATTGCAAATATGGCGAGGGCAATCGATTCCTTGAAGAAATGCGCGCCTCGAGTTCGGCGCCGATTGTGAATATGCAATGTGATATTTATCACCCGGCGCAAATAATGGCTGACTATTTTACCATCATGGAACATTTCGGTGAGAACACGCGCGGTCTGAAGATTGGGGTGAGTTGGACCTACGCGCCAAATTACATGCGCCCGGTTTCTGTGCCGCAAAGCCTGATTCTGCTTATGCCTCGGTTTGGACTGGATGTGACGCTGGCGTTCCCTCCGGAGTTCAAACTGATGCCGCATATTGTGGAACAGGCGAAAACGAATGCCGAACAGGCCGGCGTGAAATTCACCCTCACCCATGACATGGACGAGGCATTCGAGGACGCCGATGTGGTGGTGCCAAAATCATGGGGGCCGCTGGTGCACACACAGGACGCCAAAGAGGGCATTGCGCTCATTGAAAAATATCCAACGTGGGTGTGCAATGAGCAGCGTATGGAATTGACCAAAAAGCATTCGCTGTACATGCACCCGCTCCCAGCCGATCGCGGGAAAGAAGTGACGCCCGGCGTGATCGATGGGCCGCATTCTGTCGTCTATCAGGAAGCTGAAAACCGGCTGCATGTGCAAAAGGCGCTGCTGTCGTTGATATTGTGAGAGTGTTCGCGCGGGCGCCTTTACGACCCGTCCATTTTATAGTTAATACGTAACTGCTCAGCCACAAAGTCTCAAAGGCACGAAGAAAAAAATATATCTAACCTGAATTATTCCTGAACTTGCTCAGAATTTGAGTCAACATTCAGATTTTCAACTAGCTAAAAACTAAGCTATTTTGAAACTCAGTTTTTGTACGTTAATTCTAAAAAGAGCACCATTCAGGTTAGCCAGCCTCCTTTAAAAATACGATGAATAATGCAGGCTGAATTATCAATTCAGAAAAGCCGATCGTGTTTTAAAAAAATGAATTGCGCAAAACAAGAACGAATAAAATGACATCTTCGTGTGACTTCGCGGCAAGACTACATGCCTGAATAGCGACGAAAATTCTTTTTAACCCGGAACCGGGAACCTTGAAACCTGGAACCTGAGATTCAATTGAGTAATTTCCAAAACACGAATTAATGAATAGCGCACAGGTCTTCTTCCGAGATCGATGGTTAGGCGCAATTCTGTTGAAAGATACCTGTAGAAGCAGGTTCCCATGAATGATTATCAGTACCGCTGTTTCAACTGCAGCGCGGTTTTTTCAGCGGCGAGCATTGAGGCGAATTTCACTTACCTCTGTCCAATCTGCGGAAAGGCGGAAAGGAATCGGCCGCTCGAGGGTGTTCTGTGGATCGAACACGATTACGATCGTTTCAGCCGGATTATATCGCGAAGCGATTTTTTGAAAAATTCACCCGGTGAAATATGGCGCTATCCGGCATTGTGGCCCCTGGACTTCAGTCGGCTGACCGGCGCATCCTCATCCGGAGAGCACTCGTTCGACTTGTTCCACCGGCTGCGATTGCCCTCGCATCCGGTGAGCACGGTCAGCGCCCCGGGAGGACTGGTCCGGATTTTCGATGACACGCGGAATCCAACGCTTTCTTTCAAGGATCGGGCGTCGATTCTGGTCTGCCTGAAAGCGCAGCAGTTGGGCTTTGCGGAGATCGCGGCTGCTTCCACCGGCAATGCCGCTTCATCGCTGGCTGGCATCTGCGCGCGGCTCGGTCTGCGCGCTCATCTGTTTGTGCCGGCTTCCATTCCTCCGGCGAAGCGCATCCAGATTCAGGCCTATGGCGCTTCGATTTATGTGGTGGCTGGAAGTTACGATGAGGCGTTCGATTTGAGCCTGGAAATTTCGCGCGAAAGGAACTGGTTCAACCGAAACACGGCTTACAATCCGCTCACCATCGAAGGGAAAAAATCCGGCGCCTTTGATATTTTCCTCGCCAATCAGGGCGAATTGCCGGATGCCATTTTTGTGCCGGTGGGCGACGGCGTCATCATTGCCGGGCTGTTCAAAGGATTCTGGGAATTGCAGCGCCTGGGCTGGATCGAAAAAATACCGCGGCTCATTGCCGTGCAAGCCGAGGGAAGCGACGCGGTGGTGCAATTTTTCCGCACGGGGCAATTCGTCTTTCGCGAGGCTTTTTCCATTGCGGATAGCATCTGCGCCGGCGCGCCGAGAAATTTGTACATGGCGGCTTACGCGGTGAAACAGAGTCAGGGAGACGCCATGTCGGTCAGCGACGACGAGATTGCAGCCGCGCAGAAATGCGTTGCCAATGACTGGGGAATACTGGTGGAGCCAGCCGCTGCCGCCAGTTTCGCCGGGTATTTGAAATATCTATCCCATCGCGACATCCGCGGCGAAAAAATGATGGTGATGTTCACCGGTCACGGATTGAAAGATATGGCGACGCTCGAAAGGTGGAATGAACCCTGCCAGGCCAGGTCGCCCCACGAATGGCGGGCGCATTTCAAAAGTTCATCACAACAAATGTAGAAGGCGAGTTATGGCTGTCCAGTTAAACGATATCCGCGTGGATGCTGCTGAAAAAATTCGGGGAGAAACCCGCTACATCGCCGATGAAAAAATTCCCGGATTGTGGGTCGCCGGGACGGTTCGGAGTCCCTTTCCCCATGCGAAAATCACAGGGATCACCTTCGACGACCGATTCGATTGGGGCAGCGTCGCTGTGGTCACGGCCAGCGATATCCCCTGGAATTGTGTGGCCATGCTGGAGAAAGACATGCCGTTTTTGGCGGAGACCATTGTCCGTTATGTCGGAGAGCCGGTGGCGTTGATTGCGGCGCCGGATAAAGCGCTGCTGGCCGAAGCGATGTCGCGCCTGAAAGTGTCCTATGAGCCGCTGCCGGCGATTTTCGACATGCGGGCGTCGGAAAATTCGCCGGTGAAAATCTACGGCAGGGACAATGTTTTCAAAGAAATTCTGATCGAAAAGGGGGATCTGTCATTGGCAGAATCCCGGTCAGATAAGACCCTGACCATCGAAGTCGAGACCGGTTTCCAGGAGCAGTTATATCTGGAACCCCAGGGCGTCGTGGCCATACCGGAGCAACACCGCGTTATCATTCGCGGCTCCATGCAATGTCCCTATTATGTGAAGAATGCAGTCTCGCAGATGTTCGAAGGCAAGCGGCACATCACCGTGATCCAGTCGCCCACCGGCGGCGCATTTGGCGGCAAAGAGGATTACCCGTCGCTCATCGCCGGGCATGCGGCGCTGTTGGCGGTGAAGTGTGGCCACCCTGTCGCCATCATTCATAGCCGCGAAGAAGATCTCAATGTCACGCCGAAACGACATCCTTCCTATTTTCGAGCAAAGGTTCATGTCCGCAAGGATGGGACATTGCTGGGATTGGATTTGTCGCTGTACCTGGATGGCGGCGCTTATTGCACGCTTTCACAGGTGGTGCTGGCGCGCGCTGCATTGACGGTCACGGGCTGTTATTACGCGCCCAACGTCCGAATACACGCCAGGGCTGTTGCCACGAATACGGTCCCCAGCGGCGCATTCCGCGGCTTCGGCGGGCCTCAGGCAGTTTTCGCGATTGAGATGGTGATGGAGAAAATCGCGCGCGAATTGAACCTGCCCCCGGAGCATGTCCGTCGCGTCAATCTGATCGGCCCGATGCAGACCACTAGCACAGGCCAGGTCCTCACGTACAGCGTCTCCGCCCGAGCGACGTTCGAAGAAACGCTGGCGATGAGCAATTTTGAAAGGAAACGCGACGCGCACAAACGATCGAATGAACCCATTCTCGCCGCTATGAAGCAGGGCAGGATTTTCGATAGTGCGCGTAAACTGAAAGGCATTGGCGTATCGGCGTTCCTTCACGGAGCCGGATTCACAGGAACCGGGGAGAACAAAATTCAGGGCAAAATCCGGCTGGAGCTGAATCAACAGGGCCAGCCGGTGATCTACTCGTCGCAGACAGAGATGGGGCAGGGGAAGAACACCGCATTTCAAAATATCGTTGCCGGGGCCTTGTTCATCGATCGGGATGAAGTGCGCCTTGCGGACGTGAATACCGACAACGTGCCGGATTCCGGGCCGACGGTTGCTTCGCGCAGCACCATGGTCGTCGGCAGCCTGCTGGTTGACGCCGCCGCGGAACTACTGCGATTGCTCAACGCCACACTGGAGCGGGACGAGCAGAGTGCGTTTGAATACCGGCAGGGCTATTTTTATGGCAATGGGAAAATCATTCCGTTTCAGGATGTTGCCAAAAAGTCGGCCGGCCTTTCGGTTGAAAAACAATACCACCACCCGGAGATCATTCGTTTCGATGAGGTGACCTGGAAAGGCGACGCCTATCCAGTCTATTCCTGGGCTGCGGCTGTTGCCGAAATTGAGGTCGATCCGCTCACGTTCGAAATGGCGGTGACCCATTATTACACAACGCACGATATTGGAAAGGCGATTAACCATGACCAGTCCGTCGCGCAAATCGAGGGTGGCTCTCTTCAGGGCATCGGGTATGCGCTGCTCGAAGATGTGAAGATGGCAGATGGGAAATTTGGCGTCAGCGGGTTTAGCGATTACATCATTCCGGCGCTCACGGAGATGCCGCAATTCCACGTGAAGATTTTGGAGAATCCCTATCCGTTCGGCCCCTTTGGCGCCAAAGGTCTGGGCGAGTTGCCGGTGGTGGGCGTTGCCCCGGCGATTGTCTCTGCATTGTGGATGATTTTCGGTGTGGAATTCTATAAAATCCCCATACTGCCGGAAGAAGTGCTGGCCCGGGTGAAAGGGATCGCCTGATCCTGGTTGGCGCGGAGAGCGATGATGCAGCCATCCCGGGCGTCGGAGAGGAGGATGGCGTCAGAGCCGGAATGAACCAACAGATGGAGCGTTTCATGGATATTGAATTTTTTGTGAATAAAACGAGCGTGCACCTCGATGTTTCTCCCAAACGGCGATTGCTGGATATTTTGCGGGAGGATTTAAATCTGACCGGCGCAAAGGAGGGCTGCGGCCAGGGGGAATGCGGCGCATGCACGGTGTTGCTCAATGGGCGGCGCGTGAATGCCTGTCTCGTCCCGGCAATTCAGTTACCGGGCGCGCACATTGTCACGATTGAAGGGCTGCGCGAATTGGCAGAATTCGCGACGGTCGAGCGGGCGTTCCTGGAACACGGCGCGGTGCAGTGCGGATTTTGTACGCCTGGTTTTATCGTCGCAACGTTCGATGTGCTGAAGGAAAATCGGCAGCTTGCCGCCGAGGAGTTACCGACCCATCTCGGTGGAAATCTGTGCCGCTGCACCGGCTACGAAAAAATACTCACTGCCGTGGAAAAATTGCTGGCTGATACAGCCGCTGTTGAAACGATTCGCGAGGAATGGAAACATGAGTGCGAGCGATAATATGACCACGCCGTTCATTCGCCCGAAGACCATTGCAGAACTGGACGCGTTTTTGAACCAGGACAAATCGGAAAAAGTATTCGTTGCCGGCGCCACGGATTTGATGGTTCAGCCATCCTTTTATTCGTCCTCCGCCTGCCTCGTGGATTTAACCGGCATTCCGGAATTAGCATCTGAAATAAATGTCGAGCGAGCCGGCGTCCGAATCGGTGCTGCTGTTCCCATTGCGGATATTACGTCGCACCCGGTCATTCGCCAGCGGTTTCCCATTCTCACCGAGGCGTGCCGGCAGATTGGTTCAATTCAAATCCAGAATCGGGCAACACTTGGGGGGAATCTGGCCAACGCGTCCCCGGCCGGGGACAGCCTGCCGGTGCTGGACGTTCTGGATGCGGAAATCTGGCTCGGCCCGGCCGTTGACGCTACGTATGAAATTCACAAACTGGCAGACCTGATGCTGGGTCCCGGCCAAACATGTCTGACACAGGGACGCTATATTGCGTCCATTTTTCTGCCGTTCCCGGATGCAGATGGGCTGTTCTGGTATTTTCGCAAAGTTGGGCAGCGCAAAGTGATGGCCATCAGCAAGGTTTCGCTGGCTGTGCTGGGTTGGATGAAAGATGGGGTGTTGAAAGGCATTCGGATTTCGCCGGGAAGCGTTTCGCCGCAGATTAAACGCGCCTGCGCAACAGAACAGATGCTCGTCGGCCACAAATTATCAGATTCGATTCTGGCCAGCGCGCGGTTCAGCCTGATGCAAGAGATCAGTCCAATATCGGATATCCGATCGACTGAGGTCTATCGAAAGGAAATCTGCGGCAATTTGCTGGTCGAAGCGCTGACAACAACGCATGCGTAGCCAGCCCGATATTATATTTTTTTGTAATATATCCGATTCGCATTGACTTTTAAAAACAAAAAATCTAAATTTGCCAAGTCAAATTAATAGTAGATATTGTTAAATCAATTTTTTGAATTGCGAATAATAAACAGAAAAATCAGGAGGTGCGACTAAACTCACTTTAAGGTCTAATTCCTGCAAGAAGTTATTTTTCAAAGAAGGGATGGGCGCCATGAACAACAAGTCAAGCAAATTTGCATTAACGATTTTCGGTATCATGATTCTGCTCATGATAATCATTGGAAATGGAGATCGGATTGAGTCAACCAGTTCCATGGCCGACGTACGTACAACGTTCAAAAAAGTCATTGACAATTATGACTGGCAGCGCAGCAACATGGAACAAGTCTTTGAAGAGGGTAAGAATTCACTGATGAACTTCAAAGAAGCGATCCGTGTTGCGAGAGATAAATACGCTGAATTTGGCAAGGTGTACGACAGATGGGAATACGTCGAGAAGGAAATCGATAAGCTCAGAGTGAGGTACGACGAACTTGTGAAGGGCGCTGACGAATTTTACAGTGAAATTGAAACAACGGCGAATTCCATAACCGATCCGGAACTGCGGTCGGCTTCTTTGCGACGGATGCAAAAGCACCGAAACAAGTATTACCTGCGACTGCGGGATACCGAAAGCAAAATCAGCGTGTTGAACGTGGGAGTCGTGAAAGTGACTGATACGGTGAAGGCGCTGGAGATTAATTACACGCTGAATGTTGTGGACGAGACGATCTATCAGACATTTCAGGAAATTGATACCATGATTACCGAGGTCATGCCGGAACTTGAGAAACTGACCGCGGAGAGCAAGGAACTTCTGTCAACGCTTTAATTGACCAACCCCGGGTGTCTGCCTGGCTCATGGTAGTAATCAACTTCCTTCGGGAGCGATGAAGCAGGCTTTTTCACCTTTGATTCACACGAACACCTTTAGCCCTGTGTAGCTGGGATTGTTCCAGTCCGATGTGTAGACTTCCAGTAAACAGGGCTTTTTTTTCATCATTTAATTTCAGGAAACGGAGTAACAATGAACGATGCATGGAAGGCATGGAATCCGCTGAATCGGGAAGAAGTGGTCAAAGCAATTGAACGGAAACGGCCCTCGCGCATCCCGCTTGTGCTGGCGAAATGGTGGGGCGAAGGTCTTGTCGAGCAATACGGCGCCAAATTAAAGACATTCGATACCTTTCCCGAGGACATCGGTTTTCTCTGGCTGCAACCTCTGAAAATCGAAGACATGGGACTGACCTGGAAAATGAAGACTGACGGCGCCCGCGACAGTCAGTGGGTGATCGACGATTGGGCCAAGCTGGATGAATTTATCGAAAAATTGCCCGATCCGGAGCGTGACCCGCAATTCAATGCGCTTCGCGCTTCAGCCGAGAAAATCCGACATGATAATCTGTACATGCTGGTCGCCTGGTGGCGGTTATTCTTCGAGCGGCCCTGGGGATTGCGCGGCATGGAAAATCTGCTCATGGACTATTACATTGCTCCGGAGAATATCCACCGCTTGCACGAGGCGCTCCTGAAAGTTTATACCGGCTATTTGAACCGAGCGGTGAGGGAATTTTCGCCGGATGGCTTTTTCACGAGCGATGATTTGGGCCATCAGACTCAGCCGATGATGAAGCCGGAAATATTTGATGAATTCATCAAACCGTATTACGCGCGCCTGGGCAAGCTCATCCACAAACATGGCATGCACTGGTGGCTGCACAGTTGCGGCAACAATACGCCGCTGTTGCCGTCTCTGATCGAAACCGGTGTGGATGTCTTTCACCCGGTTCAGAAAGGCGCCATGGATGAAACCCGGGTGATGCGCGAGTTCGGCCACCGCATCACGTTTTTGGCTGGATTCGACGTGCAACATACATTGGTTGAAAAAAAACCGGAACAGGTGCGGGAGGAAGTGCGTTTTCTAATTGACACTTTTGACTCGCCGGAAGGCGGAATGTGCCTGGCTGCCGGCAACGGAATTGTCAGCGGCACGCCATTGGAAAACATCGAAGCATTCCTGGACGAGGCGCTGAAATACGGTCTCTGGCATCGGAAGCAATTCGCTTCGCACGCATATTAACCAGACGTTGACTCTATGGGCAACAGTATTTTCACTCAGATCATTAAAAAATTTCTCTGGTCCGGATTATTCTTCATACTTGTCCTGACGATTGGCACCACGGGTTATCACATCATTGGCGGCGACCAGTATTCGCTTATCGATTGCCTTTACATGACGATGATCACCATTTCCACGATTGGATTCGGCGAAATCGTCGACCTCTCCCATCACCCGGAGGGGCGCGTTTTCACTATGTTCATCGCGTTTTCAGGCATCGGAATTCTCACGTATTTTTTATCCAATTTTACAGCATTCATTGTTGAAGGTCAGATGAAAGAAACCTTCAGGAGGAACAAGATGGAAAAGAGGGCGCGAAGTATGAAAGGTCATTTTATTGTCTGCGGCGTCGGGAAAGTTGGGCGACATATTCTGAAGGAGATCATCGATACCAATCGGAGCCAAATTATTATTGATAACGATAAAGCTGCTATTGAAAAACGAATGGATATTCTGAAGGACCGGGTGGTCATTCATGGCGATGCCACGGACAACAACATTCTGATCAAAGCCGGTATCGCGAATGCTGAAGGGATTTTTGCCGTGACCGGGGATGACAATCAAAATCTGGTCATTGCGCTGACTGCAAAGCAGTTGAATCCCGAGGTGAAAGTAGTCGCCCGATGCAAAGAATTGAATAACGTTGAAAAGGTCAAAAAGGCCGGCGCCGACGCCGTTATTTCACCGGATTATATTGGCGCTCTTCGGATGGCCTCGGAGATGTTTCGGCCGGCGGTGGTCTCTTTTCTGGATATTATGCTCCGGGACAAAGACAAGAATCTGCGGATTGAAGAGGTGACCATCAATCGCAGCTTCAACGGCAAGGCCTTGTCTTCGCTCAAAATTGAAAACTATCCGAACACGCTGCTGCTTGCGTTGATTGAAGAATCTGATTGGATCTATAATCCGCCCCAGAGTCGCAAGATCAAATCCAACGACAAAATCATCGTCATGACCACGCCGGAAGATCGGATGAAATTACAGAAAAATATTGGCGCCTGATATCTGAAAATTAACGCACAGCCTATGAAAAAAACCACACTCGCTCTCGCTGTTGAATTCATTCTGATCTTCGTTGGAATTCCGCTTGTCTTTTATTTTGAATGGGTGAGCCTGCCCAAAATTCCCACCCTGGTTTTTCTGACAACGTTTTGTGTCGTCGCGTTGCTGAAGGATAAACGCTTCGATCGCACGGTGCTGTGGAATTATCAGTACGCCCGGGCAGCGATTCCCAAAACGGTGATTCGGTTCCATCTCGTCGCAATCGCATTGACCGCTTTCACCTATTTCTTTTTTCCGGAATTGCTGTTTCTATTTCCAAAAACTCGGCCTGTCATCTGGGTCATTGTGATGGTATTTTATCCCTTGCTTTCAGCGTTGCCTCAGGAATTCATTTATCGGGCATTCCTGTTTCATCGCTATCAGTCTCTTTTCACAAGCCCGACCCGGCAAATTCTGGTCAGCGCGGTCGTCTTTTCATTGCTGCACATTATGTACGACAATTGGTACGCCGTGGTATTGAGCCTGGTGGGCGGGCTGTTGTTTTCGCGGACATTTCACTCATCGAAATCCCTGTTCCTGGTGAGTCTGGAACATGCGCTCTACGGCAGCTACATTTTCACCGTCGGATTGGGACATTTTTTCTACGAAGGATTTTGAATTGCTGTCCCGTGCATATCGAAAAGCTCACCGCTCCTGTTTTTGGCGTTATAACTATTTCGCAACTTCAGGAGAGTAATAACGTTTAACAACAAGCAATCAATTTCTCCTGGTGTGGTGCAATGAACCGGTTCTGGCCTTGTCTGAAAGTGACAATATATTTCTGTCGCTGTGAATTTTGGAAATGGAACCTCCTGGACAGGCCGGACCACGGACGACTTTCGCTGCATGAAAAATGAGGATCATCAGGTTCCGCATCCAACTCGTTGCAGCGAAGAGTTGCCGTCACCCACCAGCGACGAACTCATAAACTTACATTTAACCAAATAGTGGGAGGCGCTTTGCATCCAATTAGCAGAAGGGAGTTTTTAATGAAGAGTGGCACAGGGCTGGCTATTACCGCGGTTACTCCATTTTGGTATGATGTGCTCATGGCCGGCAAAATTCCTGATGGCGCACAATCGTTCTTTGAAAAACGATTTGGCATCACCAATAAGCTCATTCAGGATGTGCTGAAACTGGGGCTTTCTGGCGGCGGTGATTTTTCTGAGTTGTATTTTCAATACAAATTATCCACTTCCGTGAGAATGGAAGAGGATATTATCAAAGAGTCGACAGAGGATATCTCAGTCGGCGTTGGCGTGCGCGTGCTTTCAGGCGAGAAGACCGGCTATGGCTACACCAATGACCTGACGTTCGAATCCATGAAGCGCGCCGCATTGACCGCAGCCGCAATTGCCAACAGTTCGAGCCATCAGACTGTGGCCAATTTGATGAAACAGGAATTGCCGCATCAGGTGTATGACCTGGAGAAAACGATGTCCGAACTGGATTTTCAAGCGAAATTATCGCTAGTGAGAGATACCTACAATGCGGCATTGCATTACGACAATCGGGTCACCAAAGTGCAGGCGATCCTGGGCGATTCGATTGAATATATCACCATCGCCAATTCCGATGGGCTGATGATTTCCGATGTCCGGCCGCAGACCCGATTGGCGGCCATTTCGCTGGCGGAAAAAGACGGCATTCGCAATTCCGGCTTTTACAGCGGCGGTGGGCGCGTCGGTTTAAATTATTTCCAGAACACTGTCACGCCGAAAATCATCGGCGAGAACGCTTCGGAAGAGGCCATCATCCTGCTGGGCGCCAGCGACGCCCTGGCCGGGGAACAGCCTGTGGTGTTAGGCGTCGGGCAGAGCGGCGTGATGATTCATGAAGCGGTCGGCCATCCATTAGAAGCCGATGGCAATCGCAAAGGCACCTCCATCATGTCCGACAAATTGGGAAAAAAGGTCGCCACTGATCTTGTCACCATTTATGAAGACGCGACAATTCCGCACTATCGCGGCTCGCTCAATATTGACGACGAGGGCTGCCCAACTCAGAAAACCATGCTGGTGGAGAATGGAAAATTGGTCGGCTATATCCAGGATCGGCTATCAGCCAGAATCATGAAAATGAAACAGACCGGCAACGGTCGCCGGGAGTCCTTTTATTACAACCCTATTCCGCGCATGACCAATACGGTTTTAGCCCCGGGCAATAGCGAACCAGATGAAATCATCGCGTCCGTGAGGAATGGTTTTTACGCGAAGACCTACCAGGGTGGTCAGGTGGAAGATACCGGCAAATTCGTTTTCTCCGTCAACCTGGGCTATTTAATCGAGGATGGCAAATTGACGCGGCCGGTCAAGAACGCCACGTTGATTGGAACCAATGTGCAGATTCTGGAAAATATTACTATGGTCGGAAATGATATGGGATATTTTCTGGGAACATGCGGCAAAGAGGGTCAATCCGTCCCGGTGACTGCTGGCACACCGACATTGAAGATAGAACGAATGACTGTAGGAGGGAGAAAATGAATCGGGAAAAGAATGAATTAACTGGTCTCGCGGAATCTCTGGTGGCGTACGCGAAAAAGCAGGGCGCGGATGAGGCGGAAGTCAGTCTGGGACAGGGCACGGAATTTTCAGTTGATGTTCGAAACGGTCAAATTGAAAAGCTGGTGGAAGCCGGCTCCAAATCACTTGCAATCCGCATCATCAAAGACAAGAAGACCGCTACGGCTGGCAGCTCTGATTTTGACGCGGAGACGCTGCATCGGCTGGTAGACAATGCCATCAGGCGCGCAGAAAATTCCAGCGCGGATCCTTTTGCTGGTCTTCCTGAATATGAAAAGGACATGGCGATTGTCGATTCGGACAAATTGAATATTTACGATCCTTCCCTGGCCGAAGTAAAACCCGAATCAAAAATTGCGCTGGCAAAGAGGCTGGAAGAGATATGCCTGAAGGATCAGCGGATCACAAATTCCTACGGTGCCAGCTTCGGCGATTACGCCGGATTGTCCATCCTGGTGAATTCCAATGGCTTCAGCGGATCGTATCGCCGCACAACTGCCGGCTTGAGCGTGTACTTGCAGGCCGGGCAGGGCGACGAAAAGGTGGAAGATGGCTGGTCCGAGAGCAATTGCTATTTTGGAAAGCTCTGGACGCCGGAGCAGATTGCTGAAATGGCTGTCCATCGCGTCACCCGTTTGATCGGCGCTAAAAAAGTGAAGACTCAAAATGTCCCGGTGGTGCTGGAGCCGAAAATGGCGCGCAGCATCCTGTCGTTCCTGTACCAGTGTCTGAATGGCAACGCCATCTACATGAAGCAGTCATTCCTCGTTGGAAAAATAGGGGAGAAAATCGCCAATGATTTCATTACAGTCGTCGATGATGGGCTGATGCCCGGCGCGCCGGGGACTCGTCCCTACGATGGCGAAGGTGTGCCCGTTCGGAAGAATGTCGTGGTGGAAAATGGCGTGTTGAAAACCTACCTGACCGATACCTATGCCGGGCGCAAGCTCGACATGAAATCGACGGGCAACGCTTCCGGGGCGAATAATTTCTATCTGGAAAAGGGCGCTTTTTCGCAGCAGGACATCATTCGGTCGGTGCAGAATGGCTTACTGCTCACGAGCACCATGGGGCAGGGGACCAATCCGGTCACCGGCGATTTTTCCCGTGGCGCCTTTGGCATGTGGATCGAAAATGGAGAAATCGCTTATCCGGTTGCTGAAATTACAATCTCTGGGAATTTGGCGACCATGCTGAAAAACATCGAGATGATCGGGAACGATCTGCGGTTCAACAGTTCCATTGCCGGGCCGACCATTAAAATCGCTGAAATGACCATAGCCGGCCAATAATTTTTTACAAATATCTGCCTGAAAAAAAACCTCCCGAGGATGCAATCCCGGGAGGTTTTTTTATGGCTGTTCTCACGCCCAGTCTGGTTTGCGTTTTTCAACGAAGGCAGTCATGCCTTCTCTGGCCTCGCCGGAATCGAAGCACTGTAGAAATCCATCCTGTTCGATGGAAAAGCTCTTGGCGAGCGTCGTTTCCATGCCGCGATTGATGACGTTCTTGGCAATCAGCACCGCGGCCGGTCCTTTGCCTGCGATTTTTTGCGCGATGGCCACGACCATCTCCATCAGGTTTTCGGGCGGCACCACGCGATTCACCAGACCGATTCGCAGCGCGGTGTTGGCGTCAATGACATCGCCGGTGAAAATGAGTTCCTTGGCCTGACCGGTGCCAACGAGCCGCGGCAGACGTTGCGTGCCGCCAAAGCCGGGAATGATGCCCAGGTTCACTTCCGGCTGACCAAATTTGGCAGTTTCGCTGGCAATGCGAAAATCGCAGGCCATGGCCAGTTCGCAGCCGCCGCCCAGAGCGAATCCGTTCACCGCGGCGATAACGGGCTTATCCAGGTTTTCGATGAGATCGAATAATTTCTGGCCGGTTTGACAAAATTCCCGCGCTTCGGTCTCATTCATATCTTTCATGAGCTTGATATCCGCGCCGGCAATGAACGCCTTGCCTTCGCCGGTGATGATGATGACTCTGACATCGTCATTGTTGTTCAGCGCTTTGATGCCTTCTCTGATTTCACCCAACGTCTCATTGTTGAGCGCATTCAGGCTTTCTGGGCGATTGATTTTGAGTATGCCGACCTGCGGCAAAAGTTCAACGAGAATATTTCGATATTCCACATGTCCTCCTGTGCAATGTTTATGCTGTGTAACGTATGATTATTTCAAATTTAAAATCGGTTTCAACCTGAAAACAAGTCTGTCTCTGTATCGCCTGACGACTAGGCATCCGTTGAATTTCGTTCGCTTCGAACGGGTTCTCCTCAGCCAGATCTAACCCTTACCCATAAGTTGGGGGATATTCACAAATCAAATGAAACGCAGAGGTCGCGAAGGGCGCAGAGAAATGACCAGCGTTGAATTGGCCAGAGTGATTTTAAAATTTTCAATCAAACAATGAAAATCATGTTCACCACTAGTAACAGAAGACCAAAATAACCAGGAGAATACCTGGTTTCATGAGTTTGCAAACAGCTTTTTTTCAATACCAAAACGCTGCGTACCTCTGCGGTCTCTGCGACCTCTGCGTTAGAAAAGATATGGTTAAGGGTAAGCAGTCAGATGGGGCGCTACTCCGCAACCACCTGCAATTCCAAAAGCTGCTGACCGGCATCCACCACATCGCCCTCTTTGAAGTGAATCCGGGTGACCACAGCTTTTTTTGGCGCTGTGATATTGTGCTCCATTTTCATCGCTTCGACAATCACGAGCGACTGTTTGGGCTGCACCTCCTGATTGACCTCCACAAGAATTTTCAGCACTTTCCCGGGCATGGGCGCGCGTATTTCTGAGCCTCCATCGTGCAAATCATCGCCATGCCGGACAGCCGCCCGCGACGAGGCATCCATGCATTCCAGGACAAGCTGCCTGCCATTGATGAAAACAAATGTCCTGTCCTTGCCTTCCGCCAGATAAATGCGCTGCCGACGCTGCTTATCTTCGATCAAAAGACAATGCGGCGCCAGCAGAGAGGCGCTGCAATCGAGCGGCTGACCGTTGATTTTTAGCTGATAGCGAGCATCCTTTTTTTGGGCTATTATCTGATACTCATCCTGGTCGATTTTGAATTCTAAGTCCACAGAATTTCCTTTTTGTTAATACTTGAAAATTTAGGATTCGCCAACGTTTCACTGTTCTCATCGCTCGGGATATTCATCCCGAACGGTGCGCCTTTTCCGGGACAGACGTCCCAGCCATGACGCGCGCTGGATGTATATCCACCTCCAGACGGCGATGGCCTGGAAACACCCAACCTGCTGACATCATGATTTTAGTATTTCCCATGCGCCGGTGGTCGTCCAGGGAGATTCGTGCTTCATTTTTCCACTGGCCGATACCGGGCTTTTTTTATTCATTCGATAAATTGCTGCCGCGGCCAGAGCCAGATTCCGCTCCTCTTCGGATGGCGTTTCCAATTGCCAATTCGGGAAAAATTTCTGGAGAAAGTCAGTCGTCGTATTGCCCTGCCGGAACTGGTCATGGTCGATGACCTGCTTCAGAAATGGGATCTGGGTTTTGATCCCCAGAATGATATAATTTTCCAGGGCCATCTTCATGCGCTGAATGGCGTCGTTGCGGTTCTCTCCCCACACAATGAGCTTCGCCAGAATGGGGTCGTAAAACATAGATACCTCGATGCCTGAGAAAATGCCGGAATCGTTGCGGATCCACGGCCCGGTCGGTTCCTGGCAAAAATGGATGGTTCCCAGCGACGGCAGAAAATTGTTCTCCGGATCTTCCGCATAAATTCGGCACTCGATGGCGTGACCTTTTTGCTTCAAATCCTCCTGTGTGAACGGCAGCGGTTCGCCGGCCGCGATGCGGATTTGCAGTTTCACCAGATCGATGCCAGTCACCAACTCCGTGACCGGGTGCTCGACCTGGATACGGGCGTTCACTTCCAGAAAATAGAAATTCTTGTTTCTGTCGAGCAGAAATTCCACAGTGCCGGCATTGGTGTAATTGCTCTGCTGAATCACCCGTTTGGCGGTCTCGCCCATGGCATTGCGCAGCGTCGCATCCAGCGCGACCGAGGGGGACTCTTCGACAATCTTTTGATGGCGGCGCTGAATCGAGCACTCCCGTTCGAAGAGATGCACGACATGGCCGTGCTGGTCGGCGATGACCTGGAATTCCACGTGGCGCGGCTGCTCGATATATTTTTCCAGATAAACCGATTCATCGCCAAAAGCGGATTTGGCCTCGCGCATGCCGGCTTCCATGGCATCCTTCAATTCTTCGGGAGAACGAACAACGCGCATGCCTTTCCCGCCGCCGCCGGCCGACGCTTTGATCAGAACCGGGTAGCCTATTTTCTCGGCCTCGCTGCGCAACTGTTGGAGACTGTCCACGCGCTGATGCATGCCCGGGATGATGGGGATGCCTGCGGCCGCCATGGTTTGCCGCGAGCGGATTTTATCACCCAACAGGGCCATGGACCGGGAACCGGGGCCAATGAAGGCAATGCCTTCCTGCTCGCAGCGTTCGGCAAATTTCGAATTCTCGGCCAAAAATCCGTAGCCGGGATGGATGGCGTCAGCGCCCCGCTCGTGAGCAGCGGCAATCACCTTATCGATGTTGAGGTAGCTTTCCAGCGGCGGCGGCGGCCCCAGAAGGACGGCTTCGTCGGCAAGCTGCACGTGCAGCGCTTTTTCATCCGCTTCCGAATACACTGCAATGGTTTTAATGCCCAGTTCCTGACACGCTTTCATCACGCGCACAGCAATTTCGCCACGATTGGCAATGAGAATTTTTTTGAACATTTTTTTCCGTCCGATTTTATTTTTCTATCTTTGGTTTTTCAATTTTAAAATAAAATAATACGATGGAAGTTCATGTAATCTATCACGTTTGAAGTTCCACTCTTTTTAAAAGTTCTTCTATTGTAATCAGATTTCCCTGCTCGGCTCCTTAAGGCCTTTCTTTACCCGAGCAATGAAATTGATTTCAAACATGATATCTTCAATTGAGCAACCATCCGGTAATCGTTTAATCGTTTAATCGTTTCAATAGTTGCTTCTTTCAGTGAGTCCAGGATTCCATTCCAACTTAACCCTACTACGTCACATAGATTTTTTATCGTTGTATTTTTGATAGATGAAAAACTCAACATATTGTGATAAATTTACTAAATGACGTTGTAGGGTTAATTGTATACTAAAAATATATGGTATAACGCCGCGCCTAACGGGCGGCGAAGCCGTACCGTTCAGGTGCTGGTTCGCCGGTGCTTCTCTCCCGCTTGAATCTCTGCCCACTCGCACAGCGACACGGCAAACCGTTGAGACACTGGATCATCATGCCGTCGGACAACATCCGCGAATTTCCGGAATGAGATGATGTCCGGGCCGTTCCCATTCGGTTGCACGTACACAATCAGGGTTTCAGTTGTCTTGGCTGTGATTTCGATCTGGCGCGAGCCGTCGGTCGCGCCCTGAAGGGCACCCCCGGCCATGATGTCCTTCACCTGCATGGGGATGCGAAGCAGTCCCATGCTTTCGAGATGCTGGAGAAGGCAGAAATACTTCCGTTTCGCATTGGTCGCCCTGAAGATGTCCAGCAGTCCTCCGAGCAGCGCGGGCAGTCCAACCTTCTGCGCCGCCAACAGGTACTTGTCCTGTTCTGGTCTGCGAGAAAGCCCTTCCGTCTTCAGTTCCACGAGAACGGCCTTGTCGGCGGCAACCGACAAGGCGACGTAGTCGATTTTGTATGACTTATCGATGGGGATGGTGGGGTAAATCGTGCCGATGCGGACAGGAAACTCCGGAGCCAGTTCCGATCTCACGGGGAAATCAAGTGTGGCCTCCAGCACTTCGGGAAGATACAGCGCAAAGAAGATGTCCGCCCGGCGTTCAAGCTGGTAGTTCGGGAAGTGCCGCCAAGCATCCATCCGGTCGAATAGCATGTCGATCTGTTTCATCTTGTCTCCGGCGAACAATATGATCGTGAGAATGATTCTAATTTGAATCTTATATTAAAATTATGGTAACCGATCACGGGATGTAGATAGTAGCTGTTGAAACGGCTTCGGACATGTTTCATTCATACAGTAAACACCATGATGAATCATGGTGTTGATTCAAAGGGGAGTTGAACTAACACCACAATTCATTGTGGTGTTATAATCATCTCAAAAGAACTCCTGAAACCGCTTCAGCGGTTTTTGTTTATTCACCCTGTTATCGGTTACAAATTATTCACTCCACTTCGGCGGTCGTTTTTCGAAAAACGCCCTCATGCCCTCCTGGCCTTCGTCGCTGATGCGCAACGCGGCGATGGATTCGGCGGTGTAGGTCTTGGCCTGGTCCAGGCTCATTTGCGGCACTTTTTCCAGCAAGTCCTTGCAAATTTTCAGCGCATTGGGGCCGCTGGTGATGAGTTGAGCGATCAATTTTTCCACGGCCGAATCCAGTTCAGCTTCGGGCACCACCTGATTGGCCAATCCAAATTTCAGCGCCTGCCCGGCATCGATGCGCTGGCCGGTGAGGAATAATTCGCGGCAGCCCCGTTCGCCGACGCGTTTGATCACGTACGGCGAGATGCACGCCGGCACCAATCCCAGCTTCACTTCGCTGAGGCTGAATTTGGCGCGATCGCTGGCAATGACAATGTCGTTCACGGCGACCAGCCCGGTCCCGCCGCCGATGGCCGCGCCGTTGACTTTGGCGATGGTCGGTTTCGGCAGCGTGTACATGGTGTAAAAGAGCTCGGCCAACTGGAGCGATTCGTTCAGATTTTGCTCGAACGAATAATTGATGACGTCGCCCATCCATTTGAGATCCGCGCCGGCGCAGAACGACTTGCCTTCGCCGGCGATGACCACGACGCGAATGTGCTCCATGTCAGCGATCTCCCGATACAAATCGAGCAATTCGCTGATCATCGCTTCGTTGAACGCGTTGTGTATCTCCGGCCGATTGAGCGTGATGGTGGCAACTTTATTTTGAAATGAATACTTGATCGTTTTGCAGACCATTTCGTGAGCCATTCCTTCTCCTCATTTTTTCAATAATTACTTCCATTGATTTCGAAAGATGAATCCGATTGATGGAATCCCGGACTACATTCTGAACACGCCAAACCGCTGATCCGGAATGGGCGCGTTCAGCGACATGGCGATTCCCAGGCCAAGCGCCGTTCGGGTATCCAGCGGATCGAGGATGCCATCATCCCAGAGATTGGATGTGCTGAAATAAGCCGAAGCCTCGTGTTCGTATTTCTCCAGCGTTGGTTTCATAAAAGCGTCCTGCTCCGCCTGCGTCATTTCGATGCCCTTCTTCTGCAACGCGGATTTCTTCACCTGCAGCAACACGCTGGCAGCCTGTTCGCCGCCCATGACGCAAATTTTGGAATTGGGCCACATCCAGAGCAGACGCGGTCCATAGGCGCGGCCGCACATGGCATAGTTGCCGGCGCCGTAAGAGCCGCCGACAATCACCGTGAATTTGGGCACATCGGCGTTGGCCACGGCGTGCACCATTTTCGCGCCGTCGCTGGCAATGGCCCCATGCTCGTACTGCTTGCCGACAATGAACCCGGTGATATTCTGCAGAAAGATGAGCGGGATTTTTCGGATCGTGCAGAGGTTCATGAAATGGGCGGCCTTTTTCGAGCTTTCGGAGAAGAGCACGCCGTTGTTACCCAATATGCCCACCGGGTAGCCCAAGATTCTGGCGAAACCGCACACAATCGTGGGCCCGTACAATTCTTTAAATTCATGGAATCGGCTGCCATCCACCAGTCGCGCAATGATCTCCCGGATATCGTACGGCTTGCGCAGATCGCGGGAGACAATGCCGTAAATCTCGGCGGGATCGTAATAAGGCTCTTCCGGCGCAGATTTTTCCAGCTCGAATCGTTTCGGCGCATCCAGATTTTCGATGATGTTGCGGGCGATTTCGAGCGCGTGTTCGTCATTCAGCGCATAATGGTCGGACACCCCGGAAATGCGGCAATGGACGTCGGCGCCGCCCAATTCCTCGGCGGTGACTTCCTCGCCTGTGGCGGCTTTCACGAGCGGCGGCCCACCGATGAAAATGGTGCCCTGCTTGCGGACAATGACTGTTTCATCGCTCATGGCCGGAACGTACGCGCCGCCGGCTGTGCACGACCCCAGCACAATGGAAATTTGTGCGATGCGCTGGGCCGAGAGTCGCGCCTGGTTGTAAAAAATACGGCCAAAATGATCGCGATCCGGAAACGTGCCGGACTGATGGGGGAGAAAGATGCCCCCCGAATCCACCAGGTACACGCAGGGCAGCCGGTTTTCCAGGGCGATTTCCTGAGCGCGCACATGCTTTTTGATGGTCATGGGAAAATAGGTGCCGCCTTTCACCGTGGCGTCGTTGGCCACGACCAGCACTTCCCGGCCATGCACAACGCCCACGCCGGTGATGACGCCGGCAGCAGGCGCTTCGTTATCGTACATATCGTACCCGGCCAGGGGCGAGAATTCCACGAACGGCGTGTTTCGGTCGAAAAGTTTCTTGACCCTGTCCCGGACCAGCAATTTGCCCCGCGACGTGTGAACCTCGCGCGCTTTTTCCGGGCCGCCCTGCTTGATCGCTTCCACTCGTTCGCGCAGCAGCGCTACCTGCTCTTCCATCGATTTTTTATTATTGAGGAATTCCTGACTTTTGGTATCAATTTTCGATTCGATTCGGTACATGGATGACCCTCTGTTTTATTTGATTGAAAGAAGTTTCGGCAAAAGTCTGATAGTAAAAAACAAATTTCGTAATGACTCAGGTATTTACTATGTTGAAATGTCATCGGAGCCGCTGAAGCGGCTGAATTCTTTGGGCGCATCGACTTTCACCATGCTGAAGCATGGCGCTGGTTCAACATTGTACCAACACCACGATTTATCGTGGTGTTAAAAAATCAACCCGCCAGCTAACCAGCGGCTTCCGGAATACGTGCGCTGAGTAATAGTGTCTTTTAGAATATTTTTTTTAAAAAGTCGAATGCGCTTTTCCCCAGACCTCCATAATTTCCTCGCCGGTCGCAGTTCCAGTCATGAACAATTTTTGAACGGTGACTCCGGCGGCGAGATTGGCGAACTCCGCTGCTTCGGCCGGAGATACCCCGGCGGCAAGACACAGGCCCAGAGCGCTGACCACTGTGTCGCCGGCGCCGACCGTGTCCAGTGGGCCGGATATTTTTACACCCGGCGCATCGTGCAAACCGTCCCTGTCAACGACCAGAATGCCATGATGACCGCGAGTGACAAATACGGGTTTCCCCGATTCGGCAAAAAGCTGACGCGCGTGGATTTTGGTCTCGTCGAGAGGAATTTGATCCAGCACATGCGATTCTTTACCGGCCAGACAGGCGGCCTCGACTTCATTGGTCTTGCGAACAATATTTTTAAATCGGCGCCCATAATGCCGCGAATCCAGCAGCACAATCTTATCATGAAATTCATCCAGCAGTTGATTCACGCCATTGATGAAAAGATCTCGGGCCAGGCTTCCCGGCACCTGTTGGTTGAAAATGAGCGCATCCATGGATTCCATGGCCTGGCGCAGGCGTTGCAGGATCAACTGATCCGTCTTCTCGGTGCGCGCATTGAAAAAGCCAAAATCGATTCGCGGCTGCTCCTTGTTCTCAAGAATTATTTTTGAAAAAGTGACCGTGTGAAAATCTTGTTCCTGAATGAACAGCGATGAAATATCAACGCCGATCTCTTGCATCTGCCGCATCACTTCTCTGCCGAAGATATCATTGCCAATCACGCCGATAACCTGCACCTGCGCCGGGGCCAGCGCTGCCACATTGGCGACGACGTTGGAACCGCCGCCCAATCGATAATAATGGGTGCGAACGGCCCGGGAGTGCAGCCCGGTTTCAGCGGAAATTTCACCGCCCTTCGGGTCGAGGAACCAATAGGCATCCAGACAGAAATCACCGTACACAGCGATCCTGACGCGTTTTATCTTCTCCAAAATTTCGTGCAGACGTTCAAATTGCATGGACCAGTTCCGATTCTCCGTGATGCATGTTATGCGATGATTTTCAATAGTCTATCCAGCCGCTTGATGCTCTCAATCGTGGCGCGAATCGAGTGGTAGTTCACTTTCCACGAATGGCTCATGTGCGTCCAGATGGGCGCGCCTTCCCGCGTCAACAGCGGTCGCCATTCGCCCACGGCGTGGTCGATCATTTTATCGTACACAAAACGGTGGACATTTTCATAGGCCGGCCAGTACGTTTTCAGATCGAACCGAATGCACGCCTCCAGCATCCCGATCATTGTTTCCGCCTGTTGCCAGAATTCTTTCTCCTGATCGTAAACACCGCCGCTGTGGGGACCTTCCACGTAAACGCCGCCATAGTCGACGTCAATGCCGTTGGCCAGGGCATGGTTCAACTGTTTGAGAATGATCTCCTGATAGGGCGCTTTCTTTTCATTCAGAATATCCAGCGCATGCAGGAGCAGCCAGGCAAATTCCACATTATGGCCATACGATGTATTGTCATTAGCATTAGGCTTTTGTCCACCTTCGGCGAAGCGATCCCAACCCCAGACGATATCGAATTTGATCTGAGGTGCAACGCGCCAGTCTTCCCAGAACTGAGGGATTCCGGTGCCGTATTCCGGATGCAGGACGCGGTTCGTCAGCAGCGCCATAATTTCCTTCAACTTCCTGCGGTGCACTTGCTCCTGACTGCATTCGTACAGCGTCGTGAACGCCTCCATCAAATGCATGTGGACGTCCAGCGTTTTCCTGTCGCCGCCGGCGCTGCCCGGGGAACAGATGTCCCAGTTGCGCTTGAACATTTCAAAATACCCGCCATACATGGTGTCTGCGGCGTACTTCTGCAGCAGGTCGAAGGTCCTTATTGCATAAACGATGCCGCGGGGATCGCCGGTGGCCAGCGTGTATTCGCTCAGCGAATAAATGGCGAAGCTCAGGCCATAGGCAATTTTCTTATCGATTTGCACCGCGCCTTTTCGATCCACGGTCCAGAAAAATCCTTCGTGTTTTTCATCCCACATTTTATCGATGAGAAAATCCACGCCGTGGGACGCATAGTCGGCGCAGATGCCGTTGCCATAGCCGGCGCGATGCGCCAGGGACATGCTGAACACCGTGCGCGTTTGCGCGATCAGCGATTTTTGATCTTCCCCTGTGTCATTGCCGCGCGCGTCGAAGTGCGTGATGAATCCACCGTAGGAATTGTCTTTGCAGCGATTGAGCCAGAAGGGGAGTAGCTCTTTTGTCAGATGCGACTCCAATTCATTCCGGCACTGGAGTATTTTTTCTTTGGTCATCCTGGTCGTATTGAACAGTTAATTGAATCATAATCGATTTCTCAATCGGATTGATTGAAGCCCTTTTGAGCCGGCGTGGGCCATGGGCCTGATTAACAAGGACGCGCAATAGACAGGCAGTCCCATGGCGACAGCATGCATCGCGTTACCTGAGAGTGCTCTGCACGAATCCGAAGCGCGTTTTCAATTGAAAGTGACGCGAATACAGCGCCGGAGTATTGATGCTGAACTCAATTCATCAGCGGGCGCGGCCATGAAGCGTCCATCGGTCGAACAGATGGGCGATGCGCCGCATTCGAACCTGCTATGGGATAACCCGGCGCCGCATCCTTTTGAAATAACTTCGGGTGGCACAGAATGAAATACAATGTGACAATGAAGGCCTGAACCATCAGCCAGGCATCAGGCCGGCACGCATTTGTAACCGTAATGGATGATGCCGCCTTTTCCGTCTTCGGAGACCTTCCTGAATTCCAGGCGCAGCGGCATATCGATCTTCAAATTATCAAATTCGCAATCCACGATCTGACTGAGAATTCTCACGCCGTCCTTCAATTCAACGACGCCAATGGCATAGGGTGCCTGGTCGACGAAGGAACTGGGAGCGACGTGGATGACAGTGAACGTTTTCAGAACGCCTTCGCGTTTCAAAAATATGGTCTCAAAACTTCGGGATTTGCACTGGTCACAAATCAATCGCGGTGGGAAAAAGATTTTACCGCATGAGGTACATTTGGCCGCTTCATAGCGATAACGCTGCGGCATTGCTCTTTGATAACTGGGGACTGACATCAGGCTACCTCCAAAATATGTACGACGGAACTGCCTCCGCTGCCGCCCATGTTCTGGGCCATGCCCACGCGGGCTTTTTTGAGTTGACGTTTTCCGGCTTCGCCGCGAAGCTGTTTGGTGAGTTCAACAATTTGAGCCACGCCCGTGGCTCCGACCGGGTGGCCTTTGGACTTCAAGCCGCCGCTGACATTCACAGGAATTTTCCCGTCGCGCGCCGTGGCGCCGGATTCCGCTGCCGGTCCGCCCTGACCCGATTTGAAAAATCCCAATGCCTCAGTGACAATAATTTCAGCGATGGTGAAGCAGTCATGAACTTCAAGCAGGTCGATCTGGTCGTGCGTCTTTCCGGCCATTTTGAAGGCCTTTTCTCCGGCCAATTTCACCGCATTGAGCGTGGTCAAATCCGCGCGGGAATGGAGGGCGATGGTATCAGTGGCATGGCCGAATCCAATGACTTTGACGATCGGTTTTTTACAGATACGTTTCGCCGTTTCCAGGGAGCATACGATGACTGCCGCAGCGCCGTCAGTGATGGGCGAGCAGTCGAGAATGCGGAGCGGTTCGGCGATCATCACGGATGTCATCACTTCTTCTTTGGTGACTTTCTGCGGGAATTGCGCCAGGGGATTGAGCGAGCCGTTCAGGTGATTTTTCACGGCCACAGCGGCAATCTGTTCGCGCGTCGTGCCGTATTTGTACATGTGCGCGCGGGCCATCATGGCGTACAATCCCGGAAAGGTGACGCCCTGGTACACTTCGTATTCCTGATCAGCGGCTGTGGCCAGCGCAAATGTGGCCTGGTCGCCGCTGACATCGGTCATCTTTTCCACGCCGGCGGCCAGCACAATGTCATGTTCACCGGATAAAACGTCCAGCACAGCGCTTTTTACGGCCAATCCGCCAGAGGCGCACGCTGATTCCACGCGGGTGACCGGGATGGGGCCCATTCCCAAATAGTCGGAGCACAGAGACGCCAGGTGTTCCTGGCCGGCGAACAGTCCGCTGGACATGGCGCCGACGTACATGGCGTCGATGTGGTCCAGGCCGGCGTCATCCATGGCTTCCAGGGCTGCTTCGGTGAAAATGTCGTTGATGGACTTCTCCCAAAGCTCGCCCCATTTATTCATACCGACACCGATTATGGCAACTTCTTTATTCACAGAAACCTCCTGAGATTATTCTTTTTTCAAAATTTTACCCCGATACTTGGCGTAGGTGCCATAGTCGAGATAGTGTCTGTTATTTTTCAACATGTCCCACGTCTTCACAGCTTTGCCCTGCACTTGGGTAATTTGCGGAGTTGTTCGCCAGATGAACGCATCGCTGCCGGCGCCGGAGCCGTAGGAAACCATGAGGATGAGATCGCCCGGTGCGGCTTCATCCAGAATGGCGGTCAACCCTAACGGCGACGCGCCGGAATAGGTGTTGCCTAACGACGGGCAGAGCAGGCCGGTCTCGATCTGTTCCTTTTCAAATCCTAACATTTTGCCGGCCCGGAGCGGGAATTTTCCGTTGGGCTGATGAAAAACAACATATCGGAAATCTGAGGGTTTTTTGCCAGCGCGTTCCATGATGCCAGTCGCCGCGCCCACCACATGTTTGAAATAGGCCGGCTCGCCGGTGAATCGGCCGCCATGGCTGGGATAGAACTGATGCTCGCGACGCCAGAAATCGGGCGTGTCGGTCATGTACGAATAGGTGAGTTCCGCTTCGGCGATGATATCCTTTTTGCCCATGATGAATGCTGCTGCGCCGGCGGCCGCGGAATACTCCAGCGCATCGCCGGGAGCGCCCTGCGAGGTATCGGCGCCGATGCCCAGACCGTATTCGATCAATCCGGCATCCACCAGTCCCAGGCAGATGAACATGCTCTCGGTTCCGGCTTTGCAGGCAAATTCGAGATCGGACGTATGACAGTCCGGCACCGCATTGATCGCTTCAGCGACAACGGTCCCGCTCGGTTTCACGGCGTAGGGATGGGATTCCGATCCGATGTACACCGCGCCAATTTTCCGGGCGTCAATGCCGGCGCGATCCAGCGCATTCCGGGTGGCTTCCACGGACATGGTAATGGTATCCTGATCCGGACCAGGAACGGATTTCTCCTGCAGCAGCAGGCCTTTCTTGTAACTCGGCGCATCGGCTCCCCATGTTTTGGCTATCTCTTCGACCTTAATCCGAAATCTGGGGATGTACGCACCATAACCAACAATTCCTGCCATAGATTTACCCTCATTTTTTGTGAATGGGTTGTTATTTTTATCAAGCCGAAGTGGCTCTCGGATTGAAACTTCGTAACGACTCAACTCATGCGCTCCAGAAGACGCTGAAGCGGCTGGTTCGCTGGCGGGTTGCACCTCGATAAATCGTGGTGTTGGTACAATGTTGAACCAGCGCCATGCTTCAGCATGGTGAGATCCGATGCGCGTAAAGAATTTAGCCGCTTCAGCGGCTTCCGTTACATTTCAAAATATTTGACACCTGAGCCGTTACGAAACTTATTAATCCGTGTGAAGGCTGTGAGCCTTCGCAGGGGATACAATCTGAAAACCATTCCGTCAGAAAAATATTTAAATTTTATCGAAATCGAACCATGCTGCATCCGCCGGCAGACTGAAGCTCTACTGCCCAAAAGCGCGTTGAAAAAAGAGCCGTCTGCCTACTGTCGTTTCGGAACGTTCTTCGCTTGTTCCATAGCGATCTCTTTGATCGAAAGATAAGAACGCGCATTGGAAGCGCCTTCAATGGCCTTCAACGCGAGTTCCTGAGATTGCTTCAACGAAGCGTTCAGTTGGGCATTGAGGTTTTCGATGAGCAAATCCTGTTTTTTGATGATCTCTTCCAACGACTGAATCTTTGTCGTATGAATTTGAAAATCGCCATTGACCTCTTTGGCTCTCAATTCTGCTTTCAGTTGAAGTTCTTTTTTCAGGGCAGCGCGAGTTTTTTCCTCCATCGCCTTGATCTGGTTTTCAAGGTGCGTGTCGAAATTATCCACCTGAAATTTTAATGCATCCAGTTCGTGCTCTTGTTCTGAAATACGCTGCTCGTGAGTCTCCCACTCTATTTTTTTAGTCGATTCAATTTTAGCGAGTTCTTTCTGCAGATCTTTCACTTTCTGAAAATGAGTCTGATTTTCCGCTTCTTGCTTTTGTGCCAGTTCATATCTATATTCTTCGGCCTCGCGTTGGGTATTTGATTTTTCGCTGTCGTCCCGTTCCTGAATGGTTCTGGCATATTCCTCCTGCTCCTTCTGCCACGATCGTTTCAGGCTGAGTAGCTTCTCTCCAAATTCCTGATTCTTTTGCTGGAGTTCCTGCTGAAATAACTCTGATTTTTCATCGTACTCCTTCATCAGCTTTTCCAGTGTGGATAGTTCTATCTGGATGGTGTGCGCTGATTCCAGAGTCTGTTTTGCCTGATGATACTCAGTCGTGATTTCGGATAGTTGGGATGCTTCGGAAACCAATTGAGCGGAGAGGTCGTTAATGGCCGTCCCGACTTGAATCCGCTGGGCTTTCAAATTTTGGACGATATTTTCCAGCGCAGTGGAAACGATCGGCGCTTTTTCTTTTGGCGATTCCATCGTATTTTCAGCTTTCCTGGCGATTGTTGTTTTTGGCATGGTCGGCGGCAATTCCTTTTTTTTCCATTCAGATTTCTCTTTCATCAACTGCTCCAATTCCCGGGTGAGCCGGGTATGTTCGTCGAAAAGCTCGTCGTACTCTTGAAGCAATTCTGTCTTTGTACTTCGGGTACCAACTTTTTTTTCCATAACATTGCCCTCTTATAAAATTTTATGGAAGTTGACTGAAAATATATCACTCATTGTCTACCCCACGCGACTGACTCATTTTTTTAGAACCTTCAACCGTCGTATTTGCCATGCTTTGATTTTCTTTCAGAACGGCTTGCAATTGGCGGGATAGGTCTTCGATTTGTTTCCGTTGATGTTGAATATTTTCTTCGAGTGATTGAATCTGGACGAGGAATAATTTGTTTTTTGCCTCCACGTCCTTTTCGAATAATTCCGCCTTTATCCTGGCATCTACCTGAAGCTCCTCAATGAGATTCGCTCGGGCGGAATTCACGGCTTGTTCAATTTCATTGGGGAACGCCGCGACTTTGCTTTTCAGTTCCTCCACTGCGGCGCGTTGTTGGTCCAATCGCGCTTCGCGCTTCAGCCAGTCCTCTGCGTATTCCTGTTCTTTTTCCAGAAGCGATTTTTCCAACGCCTGCTTTTTCATCAGCAGCGCATCCAGTTCAAGCTTCCGTTTCCGATCAATCTCGTACTGATAGTCGGCTTCTTTCTTCTTCCGATCCTTGGCCTGGAGCTGCTTCTGTTCCTTCACAGCGGTCTCAAATTCTTTTTGCTCATTCTTCCACTTGAGCCGAGTTGCAGCGATTTCAACCTGCAACTGAGACATCTGCTGTTTCCATTCCGCTTCCAGCGTTTCCAATTCCAATCGGTGGTTCTGCTTGAGCAAATTCAACGCGCCAAGTGCGGATTTAATATTGTTCAAATCCCTGAGATTGTTCTGCTGGATGGCAATCGCTTTTCGACACGTTTCCAGCTTATCCGATTCATCCAGCATCTTGCGCGAGATGTCGTCGATCGTCCTGTTGAAATCTAATTGAAGATTCGCCAGACTTTTCACAATATGTTCTGCCGTGTAGCTGGTTGAAACCTCAAGGATGGCCTGACTTTCTTTCTGAGCCGCGGCAATCTGCTCATCAGTACTTAATTTCGGGTTTGATTTCATTTGCTTTCGAATTTTCTGAAACTCGTCCAATATTTCATCTTCGGATGAAACGGAGTTTTCTCGTGTATCCATTGAAATCTCCTCTTAAGTTATGAAATGAATTTTAACTGAAGCGCCATACTCGGAAATGTGATCCATCTATTTCGGAGTTGTAAGAAATTCACTGACCATTTTTGAAAAAGTATTTCAATGCCATTTCTGACTCGAACACGGATGATCCGCCAAACGAAAGGCGGACACGCCGTACAGATGACACTGTTTGCTCAGATAAAAAATCCGCGTGGATCAGCGCGGAGCGTCCGCCTAATTTTTAGGAGGATCATCCGTGGCATCCGCGTTCTGTTTCTTTTTTGGTTCGGCCTGTCCAGGTCAGGCGCTCAGAATTTTTTTAATGGTGAACACTAATTTATCCACTTCTTCGAAATTGTTGAACACGTGAAAACTGCATCGGATCGCGTTGAGATTGTGTTCGTTGATGCCCCGCAGCCGGATGTTGGCTTGCTCGCTGATTTTATTTTGCAGGTCTGTGTAGAGCATGTTTTTCGGTTTGAACGTGATCACCGATGCGCGCACGTTCTCGTCCAGCGGGGTCAGCACAGTCACCAGTTCCGGCATTTTGAGCAGCTCCGCCAGGAAGTAATCGGCCATGGCCTTGCCACGCGCAGCGACGTGCTCGATGCCGATGGTATCGATAAAATCGATGGCCGCGCCCAGCGCCAGCGACAGGGATGCGTTCCGCGTGCCGTATTCGGTGGCATTGGCTTCGTGCTTGTGTTGAAAGATCAAATTTTCAAATTCGTATTTTTTCTCGGAATAAGCGCCCACCTGAGCCGGCTTCCAGACCTCGAACATCTCTTTGCGAATATAGAGAAGCCCGGTGCCTTTGGGACCCAACAGCCACTTGTGGCCGCTCATGGCGTAAAAATCCGCGCCGGTATCATGAAGGCTGAACGGAATCATGCCGGGCGGATGGGCGCCGTCCAGCACGAAGAAGATATTGTTATCGCGGCAAATTTCGGCCAGCGCTTTCACCGGGTAAATGAAACCCACGGTGCAGGGGATGTGGCAGACCGACAGCACCCGCGTCTTCTTTGTGATGTTCTGCTTCACCAGATCGATCATTTCCTGGTGCGAATTGCCCGGTTCGAACAGTTTGATTTTAAGCCCGATGTCGTTGGCCAGTCCCAGCCAGGGGACTGCGCCGCCGGGATGCTCGTGGGTGGTCATCAGCACTTCGTCGCCCTTTTTCAGGGGCAGGCCGCGCGCGATGATGTTCATCCCTTCCGTGGTGTTCCGCGTGATGGCGATCTCTTCGGGCAGGCAGCCCAAAAATGCAGCCGCTTTCCTGTTCACGTCATACACCAGATGATGGCCGTGTTCGCCCTCCTCTTCCAGGTCGAGCGTGGATTTTATCAGCGTATCGATGACCCCGCGCGGGCAGGGACCCAGGCCGCTGGTATTCATGTAAATTCTATCGCTCTGCAATAAAAATTGATTTTTCACCATCTTCCAAAAATTTTCATCGAGACTTCCATTGAGCTTGGGCAGCGGCGCCGCAGAGGCTGCCGTTGCGAGACGTTCTTCCAGCGCAGCAAATCCCAGCGCGCTGCCGGCAATTCCACCCAATAATCTCGACACGAAACTTCGTCGATTTAATTCATGTTCGGTTCGCATGTTCTCACATCCTTCCTGCCATTAATTTTTCATTTTATTCATAGGTAAATTTGATAAAATCATTGTAAACTTTTCGGTTTTTGAAATTGAAAATAAAATCTTATCCGTGTAAATCCGTGCGGAATGTCCGCCATCTTTTTGGCGGATTATCAGTGTCATCCGCGTTCTATGTTTTACTTTGAAGTTTACTTCGCTATGTTTTAATTCAACGAAGTCCCGAGTGAGTCTTACCTCTGAAAAAAATCATCTGGAGCGCATTCCCTCGATGGAATGCAGAGACAGAAAGTCATCGTGCTCTATCTTCAGGGTGCTTGGACAGGGCGCTGTTCAAACCGGCGCCGCCACGTTGAAAACAGTCGCCTCTTCGCTGGCAGTAATGCTGAATTGATGTAACGCTGCCGGAATGAAAAGCGACTCGCCGCGGCTGTGGATTTCAACCGAATCCTTCCAACTCAGTTCGATCCGGCCGTCGGTGATCAACACAATCTGCGGCGATCGATTGTTCGTCTGGACTTTACGGCCGCCGGCAGCCAATCGCCAGCGACGAATTTCGAATTCGGAAATGGGCACGCGGTAGACGGTCTCGTCGCCCTGTTCGTCGGGCTGAAGTATCGGGACCGGCCCTGACTGATAGGTCAGAATATCCACCAGCGTCGCCACGTCTTTGTACTTCGGCGTGAGGCCGGCGCGCACCACGTTGTCCGAATTGGCCATGCATTCGACGATGTTCCCCCGAATATAGGCGTGAGGAATTCCGGCGTCCAGAAAAATTGCCTGGCCCTGTCGCAGGTGAACCAGGTTGAGCAGAAAGATGGAAATCAGGCCCACATCGGCGCTGTCGTAGAGCCGTTTTTGTTCTAAAAACAATCGCGCTTCGTCCGACAGACTGGCGGATGAAATGGATAGGCGCTTTTCCAGCGCATCGGTGGTTTGAGCTAATTGCCGCGGATCGGCCGTGGCGTTGCGAATGTACCGGGCGAACATGGCTTTCAATAGCGCCGAATCCGTCCGTCCGGGCTGGAATTGCGCCGGCAAATCATCGCCGATGAAGGTCGCTATTTCAGGGTATGTTTCAAACGTGGCGGCCAGATCGGCGATGGATTTAAAGCCCACGAGGGCGGTCAATGAATCGAGTGGAATGGCAATTTCCGGCTTGTGGTTATCGTCCGGGTAATGCTCAGGATGGTATCGGTGCAATTGCTCCGCCTGTTTTTTATTGGGATGGGCTTGAATGGAAAGGGCTTTTTCGGCGGAGAGAATTTTGAGAAGAAAGGGCAATTTTCCGGCGAACCGTTGCTGAACCCGTGGCCCCAGGCACTGTTCAGGAAATTGTCCGATCACATCGGTCAGCGGCACATCCGCATCATCCAGCCGAATGGTCGATGGCGCGCCGGGATGAGCGCCCATCCACATTTCCGCATACGCCTTGTCCGGTACGGGCGCGATCCCGAGGAGGTTCGGAATAAATGCCAGCGATCCCCGGCTGCCCCATTCATACGGCTGGATTTTATTTGTCAATACATAAGGTCGTGGCTGCAATGGTTCAGTTGTTCGAAATGTCATGGTGTCGATTTCTGTGGCTATAATGAGTCCACTCTAAAAAGAGGCTGAAGCCCCAAAATCAGAGGTAAATTTCTGTTCCCCGCTCAAAAGTCGGGGCTGTTCAAATTATATAACTTATATTTTTATCAGTTAAATAGCCACGTCATTTATAACGTGGTAAAGATACCATACCCAACGTATCAAGTTTTTTTAAGGCTTTTTAGCCTGCATTATTCATAGTATTTTTAAAGGAGGCTGGCTAACCTGAATGGTGCTCTTTTTAGAATAAACGTACAAAAACTGAATTTCAAAATAGCTTAGTTTTTAGCTAGTTGAAAATCTGAATGTTGACTCAAATTCTGAGCAAGTTCATGAATAATTCAGGTTAGAGTCGACCCATTTTTATAAACTAAATTGAGTGAGAAGCGATCAGCATTCAGCCATCAGCTCTTTGAAAGACAACGCGGAGGTCTGAACGAAAATAAGTTTTTCCCGCCGCCGAAAGCCAATAGCCAAAAGCCAAAAGCCAAAAGCTCCTTTTTAAAATAATTGTCTCCGCATGAAATTGATCAGCGAAACCAGGCGTCAACGCACGTGGAAGCCTTATCTGCATCGCATGGGGGGGACAACATGTCCCGGCGTTGTCGCGACAGAACAAGATAAATATTCCATCATTTTAAATCAAGCAAAAAATTATTCGAAAATCATCAGCACCTGATTCTTTTCCACTGGCTGACGAGGCTGAATTTTTATTTCTTTCACAGTCCCCTCGAACTTCGCTCTGATCTCATTTTCCATTTTCATGGCTTCGATGATCAGCAATCCATCGCCGGGCTTGACGCGCTGGCCTGGCGTCGCTTCCACGACGACGACCAGCCCCGGCATGGGCGCGCGCAGCTCTTTTTCCTGCCGATCCACAACCTGGCTGCCCATGGCCCGTTTCAGCCGAACCAGCCGTTCGTCTTCGACCGTGCATTTCAGGCTCCGACCCTGATGCGAGACAAGGTAGCCGGTCGAATTCCGGTTGATCTCTATTTCGAACGAACGATTGCCGATAAGCGCCGAAAAGATACGGCTGCCATCGATTTCGTTGAGTTGTATCGGATAGGTTCCTTCTTCGAAAATCGCCACCACTTCGCCACCGCGGTCTTCCAGTTCGATGCTGAATTCTTTGTTGTGAATGCGGGCTACGTATTTCATGATTCTCCTGTCATTTTGGTACGGACGAGGCGGCATCAGAAAAAGCTGCCTTATTGCCTGTCAAGCTCGGGACGGCCTGTTCGATTCTCACGAACCGGATAGCCTGCGGCGCCGGCTCTCCTGTTTCCAGCAAGTCATCTTTGGCGGCGATGCGATTTGGTTTTTTCGCTGCTTGTGTTTGAAATCGTAAAGGCAGGTCAACGCCGCCATCATGCGCAAATCGGTCTCCGGAATGGTATCGTCCAATTCCAACAATTGCTTGTTTTCATTGATGAAATGCGTCGATAAATTACCGGCAATGAAATTGGGGTGATTCATCACCTGCTTGTGAAACGGAATGGCCGTACTGACGCCGGCGATGGTGTATTCCTCCAGTGCGCGTCGCATCCGCTCGATGGCCTCGGTGCGGGTTCGGCCCCAGCAGATCAATTTGGAAATCATGGGATCGTAGTAAATGGAAACCTGATCGCCCCGCGCCAGACCGGAATCCACGCGAACGCCCGGGCCATTGGGTTCGCGGTAGCTTTGAATGACGCCGATGGATGGCATGAAATTGTTCTCCGGATCTTCAGCGTAAATGCGGCATTCAATGGCTGAGCCGGACATCCGAATGTCCGCGGCGCTGAAGCTGAGTTCGAGACCGGCAGCGATGCGGATTTGCTCGCGCGCCAGATCGATGCCGGTCACCATTTCCGTGACCGGGTGCTCCACCTGAAGCCGGGTGTTCACTTCCAGAAAGTAAAAATTTTTATGGCGGTCGATCAGAAACTCCACGGTCCCGGCATTGACGTAGCCGGCAGCGCGGGCCGCATGGATGGCTGTTTCACCCATGATGCACCGAAGTTCCGCATCGACGATGGGGGAGGGCGATTCCTCGATCACTTTCTGATGCCGGCGCTGAATGGAACATTCCCGTTCCCCAAGATGCACCACATTCCCGTGCGTGTCAGCGATGATCTGAAACTCGATGTGGCGCGGCGATTCCAGGTATTTTTCAATGTAGATGCGGTCGTCGCCAAAAGCGGATTTGGCTTCGGAGCGCGCCATTTTGAAAAGCTGGGGCAGTTCCTTTTTATTCTGAACAATGCGCATGCCTTTGCCGCCGCCGCCGGCAGCCGCTTTGATGAGTACGGGATAGCCAATCGTTTCGGCGATGGACTGCGCCTCTTCCGACGAGGAAATCGCTTCCTTGACGCCGGGAACAATAGGCACGTTGGCGCGGGACACGGTGTCGCGCGCGGCCATTTTATCGCCGAGCAGCCGGATAGTGTCCGGATTGGGGCCGATGAAGACCAATCCGCTTTGTTGAACCATATGCGCGAAGTCCGCGTTCTCGGCCAAAAAGCCATAGCCGGGATGAATGGCTTCGGCGCCGGAGCGCTTTGCCACGTCGATAATTTTTTCTTTGACCAGATAGCTTTCACTGGCAGCGGCCGGTCCCAACAGATAAGCTTCGTCCGCGTAACGCACGTGCTGGGCCGTGCGATCCGCTTCCGAATACACGGCCACAGTGGCGATATTCATTTCGCGGCAGGCGCGCATCACACGAATGGCAATTTCGCCGCGATTAGCGATGAGGATTTTTTTGAACATGATGGCTATTTTCTTTTTTAATGGATGAGTCCGTTCCCAAAAGGGGCTAAAGCCCAAAACCCACAGGTAAATTTCTGTTCCCCGACTTAAAAGTCGGGGCTATTCAAATTATCTAACATATAATTTTTTCAATTGAATTGCCACGTCATTTATGACGTGGAAAAGTTGTAATACCCAACGTATCAAAGCCTTTTAAGGCGTTTCAGAGTCGACCCATGGATCGTTAATCTTAGCTTGAATCAAGAAATACAGACCGCTAATTCCGCTAATGATTTTTCATTCGCGTCATTAGCGGTTACAAAGGAATATTCCCATGCTTCTTCCTGGGATTGGTATCGCTCTTGGTTTCCAGCATCTGCAGCGCGCGGATCAGCTTGGGCCGCGTGTATTTCGGCTCGATCACATCATCCAGGTAGCCGCGCTCGGCAGCCTTGTATGGGTTGGCAAATTCATTGATAAATTTGTTCAGCTTGTCTTCCAGCGCTTTTTCCGGATTCTCGGACGTAGCGATCTCCTTTTTGAAAATGATTTCCACTGCGCCCTTGGGTCCCATCACCGCTAATTCCGCCGATGGCCAGGCCAGATTGAAATCCCCGCGGATGTGCTTGCTGCTCATGACGTCGTAGGCGCCGCCGTAAGCTTTTCGCGTGATCACGGTTATTTTGGGCACGGTGGCTTCGCAAAAGGCGTAGAGCAGTTTTGCGCCGTGCTTGATGATGCCGCCAAACTCCTGGGCTGTGCCCGGCAGAAATCCCGGCACATCTTCGAACGTGATGAGCGGGATGTTGAAGCAGTCGCAGAAGCGGACAAAGCGCCCGGCTTTGCACGATGAATCGATGTCCAGCACCCCGGCCAGCACCGCCGGTTGATTGCCCACAATGCCCACCGAGTAACCGCCGAGCCGCGCAAATCCGATGATGATGTTTTGCGCCCAGTCTTTGTGGACTTCAAAAAACTCGCCGTCGTCCACCACGCGGGTGATGATGTCTTTCATGTCGTACGGTTTATTGGGATTCTCCGGGACAATGGAGTTCAGCCCTTCATCCAGCCGGTCGATGGGATCGGTCGGCTCAAAATAGGGTGGATCATCGAGATTGTTCAGCGGCAGGTAGTTCAGCAATTGACGGACGCAGTTGATCGTCTCGATCTCATTTTCGCAGGCGAAATGGGAAACTCCGCTCCTGGAACTGTGCGTGTTCGCGCCGCCCAGATCCTCGAAACTGACGTCCTCGTGGGTCACGGTTTTCACCACGTTGGGCCCGGTCACGAACATATAGCTGGTATGCTTCACCATGAAGATGAAATCGGTGATGGCTGGCGAGTAGACCGCGCCTCCGGCGCAGGGCCCGGCGATGATGCTGATCTGCGGGATGACGCCGGAGCAGAGCGTATTGCGCAGAAAAATATCCGCGTAGCCGCCAAGACTGTCCACGCCCTCCTGGATGCGCGCGCCGCCGGAGTCGTTGATGCCAATGACCGGAGCGCCGACTTTGAGCGCCAGATCCATAATTTTGCATATCTTTCGCGCGTAGCTCTCGGAGAGCGAGCCGCCGAATACGGTGAAGTCCTGGGAGAACACAAACACGAGCCGCCCGTTGATCTGGCCGTAGCCTGTAATCACGCCATCGCCCGGATAGCTCTCGCGCTCCAGGCCGAAATCGGTGCAGCGGTGCCGGACGAACATGTCCATTTCTTCGAAAGTGCCTTCGTCGAGCAGGAGATCGATGCGCTCGCGCGCAGTGAGTTTGCCCTTGTTGTGCTGGTCCGCGATGCGCTTGACGCCGCCGCCCAGCCTGGCCTGCTCGCGCAGCTTGTAAAGCCTGTCTAATTTGGGATCAAGTGTCATGAGTGGGAGACCTTTTTCGAATAACATCGTTGTATAGTCCGGAAACGTGGATAGGTCGCGCTATCCCTGTTCCGTCCGGTTTGAACTAACGTTGAATCGATAAAACTGGTACAGGAAATAGATCAAAGCAAGATGCCCGAATATGAAGAGCACAAACATCGCCCGATGAATCGCGAACGGAAAATCGACAATGGCGCCGAACATGATGAACCGCACCAAAGTTATCAGCGAATACAGATTTTTCAAAATGTCAATGGCAAAGACGACGCTGACCAGGGTGATCGCCTGAAGAAATGGTCCGGCGCTTTGAGGTATCTTTTTCCGGTACATCAGCACAAGCAGGAAAAATAGCGCCGAACCGGCTACGCTTAAAATTCCTCCGATGAACCGAAATGTCTTGAAGTCATTCACGCTATGCGGCAGAGGCAACCGGTAAAGGAAAGCCAGGATGACCACCCCCAGCGTTATTTTCAACGCCAGTTCCACCGTCCCGCCGTCTTTTTCTGTCTGAAGAAAATAGAAAAGAAACAAAATGATCAGCACGCCGGTCAGCACTTTCAGTAATGAAGTGATATTTACGAGAAGCGGGATTTCGAAAATGAACGGCGCGAGTCTATGGCTCAGCTTGAGAGTAACTTCAAAAACAAGAGCGATGATCAGAGCGATTGTCAGATTTTTCAAATTCATGGCGCTTCAGAAAAGATTGTTTAATTAAAAAAAACACATCCCGGCTATCCTGCTTAGGATGGCTGCGCTGCCGCAGCTCGCGGTTTTTTCTCACTGACGAAAAGGCTGAGCAAGAGCATTGAAATGCCGGCAATGGCGGCGCCGGTTCCGAACGCTACCGGAGCGCCGTAATACTGGTAGATCAGGCCAAATATAATGCTCGCCGGCAGCGCGCCCAGACCGATGGCGAAATTATACAGCCCAAAGGCGCTGCCGCGGACCTCGGGATGAACGACGTCCGCGATGAACGCTTTCTCCGCTCCCTCGGTGAACGCGTAATACAGGGCATAAATCGCGAACAGGACGAACGTGGCGATGATCTGGAGCCGACCCGGCAGCAGATCCAGCAGGGCGAACGATACATAGACAAAAGTGTAAATCGCCCAGCCAAAGGTGATCACTCGCTTGCGCCCGATTCTATCGGACAGCGCGCCCATAGGCATGGAAAACACGGCTTTTATCACGTGGAAAAAAGCCCAGACCAGCGGGATAAAAAGGATCTCGATAAATTTTTGTTGCGCCTCAGCCGGGCCGATGCCGGAAATCATGTCGCCGATGAGGGGCGTCGAATAGACAAGGGCGTGCAGCGTTTGGCTCTCGTGGATGACGTGCTGAACGCGGAACAGCAAAAATGCATCGGACGAATTGCCGAGCGTGAACAGCACAATGATGGATAAAAACGCGATGAAATTTTTGTCGAATCGTTTGAGCGACAGATTGATTTTCGCGGCCGGAGCGCTGTCCACTTTCTCCCGGACAAAGCCGACCAGCGCGATCACCGCCAGCAGCCCGGGCAGTAAAGCGAGCAGGAATGTGTATCGAAGGGTGAGAAGCGTATCCCGCATTTCAAAGCCGATAATGAGGACAACGAGGCAGAGCAGCGCCAGCAGCGGGCCGGCAACAGCGCCGGTATGATCCATGGCGCGATGGAATCCGTAGGCCTTGCCCCGGATCCGGTCATCGACGGAGGACGCAATCAGCGCATCGCGCGGCGCACTCCGAATGCCCTTGCCAATCCGATCGATCATTCGGATGATGACGATCTGCCAGCCCGCGGTCACCATGCCGGTCAATGGCCGAAAGAGTGTGGAGACGCCGTAGCCGATGACAATCAGCAATTTTCGCTTTCGGATTTTGTCGGAGATAATGCCGCTGAACAATTTGACCAGGGAAGCTGTCGTCTCCGCCACCCCTTCGATAACCCCCAGAATGAAAACGCCGGAGCCCAGAAAGGTGATGAAAATCGGGACGAGCGGATAAATCATTTCGCTGGAGGCATCGGTGAACAGGCTGACGAGCCCGAGGACGATGACATTACGGGTAATTTTAGCTTTGCTGGACGAAGTTCCGATGGAATTCATGGATTAATTTTGTAACCTTTATGGTCACGATACAGGAACTGGGAGGGCATCGCATCATTGCACTTCAAGTGAGGAATGCACTCCATGAGAAATTTTATTCGTAGGAACAGAAACGAAAAATCATCAGTGACCGAAGCGCTCAAAAATAAATTTCACAATATCCTCAGTGGAAGCGCCCGGCGTGAAGAGCCTGTCCACGCCTTTTTCATACAGTTTTTCAATATCATCCTCGGGAATGATGCCGCCGCCGAACAGAACAATGGACTCCGCGTGGCTCTGTCGCAGCAAATCGAGCACAGCCGGGAACAGCGTCATGTGCGCGCCGGAGAGAATGCTCATGCCAATGGCGTCGACATCCTCCTGAATGGCGGCATTGACGATCTGCTCCGGCGTTTGCCTGAGCCCGGTATAAATCACTTCAATCCCGGCGTCCCGCAGGGCAGATGCAATGACAATGATTCCACGGTCGTGACCATCCAATCCTGGTTTGGCCAACAGAATTCGTATTTTGCGATTCATTAATTTCCTCGGATTGTATTTTAGTTACAAGTATATCTTGATTTGACATTGTTTAGATAGGAGCTGTTAGCTATCAGCGCTCAGCTTTCAGCTATGAAATAAGGCAATCACTTTTTGTGTTTGAAGCTATCATCATATCCTTAACAAAACCGACTGGATAAAAGCTTTTTGCTGACCGCTGACGGCTGACTGCTGATAGCTCAAAGCTGCAAGCTCTAAAAAATTGGCGGTTCCTGGTACTCACCGAATACAGCGCGCAACACATCCACCATTTCGCCCTCGGTGGTGTAGCAACGGACGCAATCGAGAATGGCCGGGACGGTGTTCTCCGTGCCTTCGGCTACTTTGCGCAGGTTATCCAGCGAACGCTGCACTTTATCGTTGTCGCGCTGCGCCCGCATTTTCTTCAGGGCGGCGCGCTGGCCTTCTTCCACCTGCGGGTCAATCTGCAGGATGGGAATTTTGATCTGTTTGTTCGCTTCCACGTAGTCATTGACGCCGACGACAATCTGATCCAGCGCTTCCACTTCTTTCTGATAGCGATAGGCCGATGCGGCGATTTCCCGCTGGAAAAAGCCCTGCTCGATGCACTTCAACACGCCGCCGCGACGGTCGATTTCCTCGAAATATTTCTCCGCCTGCGCTTCAATTTTGGTCGTCAGGGATTCCACGTAATAAGATCCGGCCAACGGATCGATGGTGTTGGCCACGCCGATTTCATGGGCGATGATTTGCTGGGTGCGCAGAGCAATTTTGACCGCGTGGTCCGAGGGCAAGGCGAGCGTTTCGTCCATGGAGTTGGTGTGCAGGCTTTGGGTCCCGCCTAAAACGCCGGCCAGCGCCTGGAACGCGGTTCGAACAATATTGTTCTCCGGCTGCTGCGCCGTTAGGCTGCAACCGGCCGTTTGGGTATGGAACCGCAGCAACCATGACGCCGGATTCCTGGCCTTGTATTTATCCCGCATGCGACGCGCCCAGATCCGTCGCGCCGCCCGAAATTTAGCGATCTCTTCGAAGAAGTCGAGATGGGAATTGAAGAAATGAGAGAGCCGGGGCGCGAACACATCCACATCCAGCCCGGCAGCGATGCCGGCTTCCACGTAGGCAAAACCGTCAGCCAGGGTGAACGCCAGCTCCTGCGCCGCCGTGGCGCCTGCCTCGCGGATGTGATAGCCGGAAATGGAGATGGTATTCCACTTGGGCACGTGATTGGCGCAGAATTCCATGGTATCGGTGATCAGCCGCATGGAAGGTTCCGGCGGGTAAATCCACTCCTTCTGCGCGATGTATTCCTTCAAAATATCATTTTGAATGGTGCCGGTGAGCTTCTCCGATGACACGCCCTGTTTCTCAGCGACTGCCACATACATGGCAAAGAGGATCGAAGCCGGGGCGTTGATGGTCATGGAGGTTGAAATTTTATCAAGTTGAATGCCTTTGAACAGCACTTCCATGTCCGCTAATGAGTCCACTGCCACACCGCATTTCCCGACTTCACCCAGTGACCGGACATGGTCGGAATCGTAGCCCATGAGCGTGGGCAAATCGAACGCCACGGAGAGACCGGTCTGCCCGCTCTTGAGAAGGTAATGGTAGCGCTCGTTGGTTTGCTCAGCGTTCCCCATGCCGGCGAACTGGCGCATGGTCCACGGCTTGCCGCGGTACATGGTGGCATGCACGCCGCGGGTGTATGGAAATTCGCCGGGGAAATTGATGTCTCTCCCGAAATCGATGTGTTCCGTGTCCAGTGGCGTGTACAGCGGATTCACCTCTTCGCCGGAGACGGTGATATATTTTTTATCGATGGTTTTTGATTTCCGGGCTTTTTCTTCCCATATTTTCTGAAGTTGTTCCACCTGGTTTTTCGTCTTGTCACTGTGCATTGAGCTTCCTCCGGTAATGTGAATCAGGGCCATGTGCGCTGGCAAATTGAAATTTCATGAAAGGAAAATATGTTCTTCTACTTAAAAAATTAATAACAAATGACAGAGTACAAATAAAAATCAAATTCGAAAATTAAAGATTTAACTTTTAAGTCTAAAATTCAATTTATTACTTAGCTCTGCAATCAGCTGAAAAAATTATGAATTTGATATTTCAATTTCTTCTAAGTACATTTTCCCCTTTTTCTCAGTAACAATGATCGAGACTTTTTCTTCGTAAAAAGGTTGTACTACATCTTTCATTAAAGATATGGGAACTCGAATCGTAAAAATTTGACCTGATGACGTTTCGGTTAATTTAACAGTTCCAAATTTCTTCCGCCTCGGTGTATTGGCATGCATTAAAATACCTATTAATGATTTTGAAGGAATGCTTTCATCGCTCTTAATTTTTTCGGTTGTAAGTTCAGAAGTTTCTCTCAATTGTTTTTGATTTTTTCTCAAAGCTATCGGATGTTCTTTGCCATCTCTGCTGACATTAAATCCGACTAATTTTACTTTATCACCATCAGGTGCAATTTGTTTAGCTAATCCGATAAAATTATCATAATAAGTTTTATCATCGAAATTTTCTATTAAATCACTAGGATGATTGCTTTCTAAAATCTTAAAACAATTCAGTAGTTCATCAATGATTGTTTCAGGATCGATAGGAACTTTTGGATCTGAGTTTGGAAATAAAGGTAATTGTGGATCGGGCTTTCCGACCTGAAAGGATACAGCAAAACTACCTGGCAAAAATGCATTTATGTATAGTCCGTATTTTTCTTTTATTTCAGAACTAACTCCCCCAGTCGTTCTATAAGGCAATTTCAATAATCTTTCGACAGTTCTATAATAAAGCAAACTTAATTTATCAACTCTTGTCATCAGCAAGTCAGCAGCTGTGCTACCGTAACTTGTAGCATTTCCAGAAATAGTCATCAACCAATCTCTCTTACTTAATTCAACACCTTTTAAATTGAGATGCCTCATAAAATTTACATCTTCATAAAGATTCTTTAGCTCTTCTTTAATCTCTATTGGGGGAAATCCAGCAAGACCATTTGATATTAACCAATCAGCTTTTTCATAATTACCTGCATTGTAAGCTATTGATGAAGCACTTCGAAATAGAATGGATCTGGAAGGTTCCGATTCCTGAATTGGAGGTAGTAAGAACGCTGCTTGTTGCTCAATTTTTAAAGCTTCGAGAAAAAGCTCTTTCGCTTTATTTTCGTTACCCTTACGACGAAATAGAAAAGCTTGTTCTGCTAGGTCTATAGCAATTGGATGTAACTCATCAACTGTTGACATTTTTTACCACCATGATTGCATAAGGTTTACTAAATTCAACGATTATAACATATACTGGAAAACTTGTATAATCAGAAAGCTTCGTTTGATTTAACTTCTGACGAATTCTACTCCTTACTGTGTTATTTTCGTTTTCACTCATAATTCCTGAGATTTCTAATCGACTTGCACGATGAAATGGATAATTCGGATTACGCTCCTTAAATCCTAACCAGTAATCTATGCCTGTCGATGTTATTGCTCTTTCGACGCAATTATATTCTGTACGCTCAATAGAAACTAACAATGCGATGGCTTCAGCTCCATCTTCTATCGCATCACTTTTATTGTAACTACGAATTATAGCTTCTATATCAAGATTCTCAGTGGGCCAAACTACACTGTATTCAAGCGATGTCCCATCATCTTCAACATTTAATCTTACTCCATTCGAATGATCACAATAAAGTAAGCACCAAACACATGTTTCCATCAATTGCTTAGCTTTACCTTTTGATACACTTATTCTTGTTTGTATACTATCGAGCCTTATCGTAGGTGATAGTTCTTGCATTGTCAATTTCCCCTTAGCTGAGATAATGTGTCCTTAGTCATTTTCACTTTTCCTGAAAATACTATCCACTATTTTTATTAACATAGAAGCCAGCTATCAAAATCAATGCCAGCCCGATAATTAAATATGCAACATCAATCAGCAGAATAGGAACCACTGTCATTTCATGTATGGGACGGAAAAAGGCGATCTGGTACGTCGACAATTGGTGAATGAAATAAATTGTGAATTGTCAACGACCAATTATGAATTGTCAATCCGTCATTTCGACAAGCGTTGCGCCAGCCCATCCTGTTTCATGAATTTTTCAATGTCCTCGATGTTCTTCATCAGCGCGCCGGAAAGCACGCGGCTGCCGTCAGCGGTAATCAGCACGTCGTCTTCGATCCGCACGCCGATGTTCCAATAGGCTTCCGGCAAATCGGATTTGGGCGGAATGTACAATCCCGGCTCCACTGTGACCACGCAGCCCGGTTCCAGCGGCTGGCGAGTATCGCCCACGTCGTGAACATCCAATCCGAGGTAGTGGGTGCAGCCGTGGCGGATATATTTTTCAAAACCGTGTTTCGTCGCCACAGCTATTACCGTGGAATCCATCTGCGCCAGCGTCACCCCCGGTTTCAGCATGGCGATGACCGCCTGCTGGCACTCCAGCACAATAGTGTAAATCTCTTTTTGCTCCGGCGTGAAAATACCGTTGGTCGGAATGGTGCGGGTGATGTCCGCGCAGTAGTGCTGGTACTCGCAACCGATGTCCATGACGACCATGTCGCCGGATTGCATTTTCCGCAGCCCATCGCTGTAATGGAGATCCAGGCTGTTGGGGCCGGCGCCGATGATGGTGTCAAAGGCAAGCTGGTGCGAACCGTTGAACTTGAAAATGTATTCAATCACCGCTTCGATCTGGTATTCGTACAGCCCCGGCGCCATGGATTTGAACGCTTCTCTCTGGGCGTCGAGGGTGATGTCGATCGCTCGCTGCATGGCAGAAAGCTCCAGTTCATCCTTCACGCGTCGCAGCGGCGCTGTCAGCGCGGACGGGGAGAGGATGGCCAAATTCGGCGATTTGTCCGCCAGTTCAATGAGCCGTTTCTCCAGAATCGATGCGCCCTCTTTTTGATTTGTCGAAATTACTTCGGTGTAAAGCGTTTCCAGCGGGTGCGTCTGGTCTAAAATTTTGCGGAGATCCTTCCGGCCGCACACCAGATCGTATCGGAGACTGTCCTCGGTCGCGCGATAATAATCCGCGCGCATGGCCAGCGACAGCCCGACCGGCTCGGTGACCAGTATTTCGTGAATGGGCGCCTGTTTTTCAGGGATGCTGATCCCATTTTTGGACAGGATCAAAATGATGCCGCTGGTGTTCAGCCCTGTCAGGTAATAGAGATCGCTGTCCTGCTGAAATCCATAGCCAAAACGATGCCCGCGGGTCGGGGTTTGCAGGATCATGACGCTGTTCTGAGGCATGGTGTGAAGAATTTGCTGACGTCGGGTATGGTGGATTTGTGAAGTTTGAGAGAAAAAGACAGAGGGCAATACCAGGATTAAGCAGAATAAAATCAGGGCGAAGATACGTTTAACCATATCCGCTCCACAGTTAACGTGAATAATGAATTTGGGAAACTGCTACCTGTTTATGTTCGCTGCTATCATGCTAAAACTGGACTGGGGTCAAAACATGCTGAAACTAAAATCGAGTAAGATTTCAAATGTCAACCTGTCCTGCCGGACAGATTGCGTGGAGAAACATGCGCACTGCGGCATATTCGCATCGGGGCTGATTATAATGTAGTCCCGGGCCAGGGTTGCCGTGGCGCGATTCGAATTTTTAAGCCGTGATAACTTATGAAAAAAAATCTCATGAGTCAAGGAGAAAATGAAAATTATTTCATGGCTTGTTCAATAAATTCTCACGGAACAGACGAAGATGCGCCGGTGCAATTCGGGCAGGGTTTGATTGCCCTGCCTGACAGCCCCATTGCATCAGTGCCATGAAATAGGGCGGCGAGGCGACAGGAGATGCGTATGCTGCCCCGGATATACTGGAAAAAATCCTTGCAAAATATAAAAAAAATCATTATAATAAAACTTATAAATCAATTATCATATAATGAAAAAGTAATAAATTGCCAAAGAAGATTTTAAAAAAATACAAAAAAGTTGAATGATATTAAGGAGGCAATTCATGCGCGATTCTGTCGTAGAGGTTGAGTTCGAGTTACCCAGCATGGAGGTTGTTACGTATCTGTGCAAAGGATGCGGCCTTTGCATTGAGCATTGTCCTCAGGATGTGATTGAGTTTTCAAACAGTTTTAATGAGCTTGGATATAAATATGCGAAGTACAAAGGGACTGGCTGCACTGGATGCGGTATCTGCTTCTATTGTTGCCCTGAACCTGGCGCTATCAAAGTGTACAAGAAAGCGAAGGGAGAATGACCATGCAAAAGGAACTGATCAAGGGCAATGAAGCTGTCGTGAAAGGCGCATTGCTTGCGGGGTGCACTCATTACTTTGGCTATCCTATCACGCCAGCCAGTGAAATCGCGGAAGCGGCTGCCTTTTATTTCCCCATGATGGGAGGAACGTTCGTACAGGCGGAGAGCGAAGTCGCTTCCATCAACATGGTGTACGGCGCATCATCCGCCGGGAGAAGGACGATGACCGCATCTTCCGGACCGGGATTAAGTTTAAAACAGGAAGGAATATCGTATTGCGCCGGTTCAGAACTGCCGTGCGTGATTGTGGACGTGATGCGCGCCGGCCCGGGGCTTGGAAATATCTGGCCGGAGCAGAGCGATTACAACCAGATCGTCAAAGGCGGCGGTCACGGTAATTATCGCGTGATTGTCCTGGCGCCGAATTCAGCCCAGGAGATGTGCGATCTCACCATGCTGGCCTTTGACCTGGCGGAGAAATACCGCAACCCGGCCATTGTGCTCACCGACGCCTACATCGGGCAGATGATGGAGCCGGTCGAATTTCCGGACAAGCGCAAAAAAATCCAGCGCCACGATTGGGCCGTGTACGGAGACGCCAGCAGCAAGAAGAATCTCGTTACCTCCATTCTGATGAACACGGACTTGCTGGAGCGGCATAATCAAATGCTGCAGGAAAAATATCACACCATGGAACGCAACGAAGTTCGCTACGAAACCATGCTCACCGATGATGTTGAATTGATCCTCGTGGGATACGGGATTGTTTCCAGACTGCTTCAAAATGTGGTGTCAACGCTTCGCGCCGAAGGTAAAAAGGTCGGCCTGTTCCGGCCAATCACGCTGTTCCCATTCCCATCCAGGCAGATCAAAGAACTGGGCACGCTCGCCAAAAAATTCCTGGTCGTGGAATTGAGCAATGGGCAAATGATCGATGATGTTCGCCTGGCCCTCAATGGCGCCAGCGAGGTGGTCTTTTACTCGCGAATGGGCGGCGCCATTCCATCGGTGGAAGAACTGACGGATCAAGCCAGAAAATACATTTAATCGGGCTGATTTTATGATCAAATCAATTGAACAATTCGAACCATTTTGAAATAGAGGAGCTGTTATGAAGGCGAACGTATTGCAGAAGCCAAAAGCCTTTTATGATAAATTCGAGCGCAAGGGTAAAACGAATATGGAGACGACCCACTATTGTCCCGGCTGCGGACACGGGAACATCCATAAAATTCTGGCCGAAGCGCTGGATGATTTTGGTATCAGCGACCGTACGATCCTTGTCTCACCGGTCGGCTGCTCGGTATTTGCCTACTATTATTTCGATGTCGGGAATGTGCAGGCGGCGCATGGTCGGGCGCCGGCGGTAGCGACCGGCCTCAAACGGGGGAATCCGGAGAGCATCGTTATCTCGTATCAGGGCGATGGCGATTTGGCGGCAATCGGCGGCGCTGAAATCATCAACGCCGCGAACCGAGGGGAGAAAATCACAGTCATTTTTGTCAACAATGCCATTTACGGGATGACCGGCGGACAGATGGCTCCCACGACATTGATTGGTCAGCGAACCAGCACCAGCCCCTATGGCCGCTCCGCTTCCAATGAGGGATTCCCCATTCGGATGTGCGAAATCATCAGCACCCTGGAAGCGCCGGTCTACGTGGAACGGACGGCAATGATCGACTACAAGACAATTAACCGCACGCGGAAGGCCATTCGGAAAGCGATTCAAAATCAGATTGAGAACAAAGGCTTTTCGTTCGTGGAAGTCCTGTCGCCTTGCCCGACCGGCTGGAAAGTGACACCGGTGGAATCCCAGAAGTGGATCAAAGATAAAATGATGCCGTATTTCCCGGTCCAGGTATTCAAGGATAATTCGGAGCAGGCCGAACCGCTGAAAGTCGTACACAAAGAATATTCTGACAAAGAAGTGCTTGAAGTATTGAACCTGTCCGATAAAGGAGAAGTCAGGAAAGCCAACTCGGATTTTCTCTCGAAATTCCCGGAGCAGAATCTGAAGATAGCCGGATTCGGCGGCCAGGGCGTGCTCACGGCCGGCGTGATATTGGCGGCTTCGGCAATGGATGAAAATCTCCAGGTGAGCTGGATACCATCGTACGGCCCGGAGATGCGCGGAGGCACAGCAAATTGCAGCGTGATTCTTTCCAACAAACGAATTGGCTCGCCGCTGACAACCAATCCCAATGTGCTCATCGCCATGAACGGCCCGTCGCTGGATGCGTTTGAAGATAGTGTTACCAAAGACGGATTGATCATTATCAATTCTTCGATTGTTGACAGAAAAGTGAACCGCACGGATGTGCGCGTGCTGTACATTCCGCTGACCGAAATGGCTTCCAATCTGGGAAACACGCGCGTTGCCAATATGGTCTGTCTTGGCGCCTATCTGGAATACAGCAAGGTTTTCGATCTGAAAGCGATGACCCACAGCATCACGGCGAATCTGAAAAAGAAAAATTTGGTCGATGTCAATGTCAAGGCCATCCAAGAAGGCGCCCGCTTCATTCGGGAACACTATGCCTGATGCCGATTGGACGATGACAGATTGAATCCCTGGTCGATGCATCGTAATCTGAAAATCGGGCAGAAAATCGCACTGCCCGATTTGTCGTTTGAAACCGAGTCCGATTATGGCCAGCGTGACAGGATGCAATCGGGCAAATGTTTGAACTCGCGTTACTCTGTGAATACACCTGAAAATTGCGCGGAACCAGGCTTTTTTTATCGAACAGGAACTTTTAATTTTCCAACACGTTGAATAGTCAGATTTTTTTTGAAGTGAAATTATCAGAACTCGTTGATGCGCCGAAGCGGTAGTCGGGGGGCAAAGTGCGCCAGGCGACATTAGCCGGGAATTAATAAACTCGAATGCTTGTATTGGAATTTTCTATAATTAATTAATGACAGAACTTGAACAAAAACTGTATGATCACATTTTCCCGCTGGTGAACAAGCCGGGGAGATACACAGGAAATGAATTAAACGTAATTAAAAAGGATTGGTCAAAATGTGAAGTGACATTTGCATTGATTTTTCCTGATCTCTATGAGATTGGCATGTCCCACGTTGGTTTTGAAATATTGTATCATGTCCTCAATTCGATGAAAAACGTTGTGGCTGAGCGCGTGTACGCGCCGGCCGAGGATTTGGAAGAAAGACTCCGATCATCCCAACTCCCCCTTTTTTCCCTTGAAACAAAACAGCCCTTATCATCTTTTGATATACTTGGGTTTACGTTGCAATATGAATTGCATTATACCAACGTGCTCAATATTTTGGATCTTGGTGGAATACCAATTTACTCACGGGATCGAAATGATCATACACCCCTGGTAATTGCCGGTGGCCCATGCGCGTTTAACCCTGAGCCATTGGCTGATTTTATGGATGCTTTTGTCATTGGCGATGGGGAAGAGATTGTCAAGGAGATTCTGCACCTTGTCAAAGAAAGGAAAGAAAAAGGAGGGACAAGAAAGGACCTCCTGGATCAACTCTCCCGATTGCCCGGAATTTACGTTCCCAAATTGTACACCCTGCAGCGAAGCGGAAAAGCGGGAACAGGATTTCTCTCAAAAAACGTAAAGGAGGCGCCTGACGAAATTGTCGCTCAAACCATTGAGCGACTGAAACCCGAATATTACCCTCACAAACCTCTGGTATCCCTCACTGAAGCCACGCACGATCGCTATTCTGTGGAAATAATGCGCGGTTGCACCCAGGGTTGCCGCTTCTGCAACGCTGGAATGATCTATCGCCCGGTCAGAGAAAGGACGGTGAACGAAATCGTCGAGCAGGTACAGGCCGTCATTCGGAACACCGGATACGATGAAATCTCACTGGCCTCGTTGTCCACGTCTGATTACAGCGATCTGGTCGCTCTGATGAATCGCCTCTCTCGAGTGCTGGAGCCGATGATGGTCAATGTGTCCTTTCCATCGTTGCGGACGGAATCGTTCACAGCGGAGATGGCGAAGTACGCCAAAAAGGTGAAAAAATCAGGCCTGACGCTGGCGCCGGAAGCCGGGACCGAACGGTTGCGGAACGTGATCAATAAAAACAATCGTGACGAGGATCTGCTTCGGGCGGTGAAGATTGCTTTTGATGAAGGGTGGGAAAAGGTTAAGTTGTATTTCATGATCGACCTGCCCGGCGAAACACAGACGGATCTGGACGGCATCATCAATCTGCTGCACGGCGTATTGAAGTTGAGCCATGCCTATCGCGGCAAATCGATCACCGTCTCCATATCGCCGTTTTCTCCCAAGCCCCATACGCCATTTCAATGGGTGGCGCAAAGCCCGGTATCGACGTTAAAAGACAAGATCTTTTATTTGAAAGACAGGCTGTCCAATGGGCGGATTAAATTCAATTGGCGTGAACCGGAGGTCTCGTTCATCGAAGCAGTCATTGCGCGCGGCGACAGAAGCCTGTGCAAAGTCATCTTTTCAGCGTGGAAGCTGGGGGCAAAATTCGATGCCTGGAGCGACAAATTCAAGTTTGGAATCTGGCAACAAGCGTTCAAATACAATGCCGTCAATCCCGAGAATTATACGCGGGAGCGGCGACTGGATGAAGTTATGCCCTGGGATCACATCTCCAAAGGCGTGACGAAACAATATCTCCAACGCCAACATCGATTGGCGATGGAAGGGCAGCCAACGTTTGATTGCCGTCAAACAGAGTGCAATGCATGCGGAATGATGTCGCAGCCGGTGTGTCAGGATATTCTCCATCAACGAAAGCCTCTGAAAACTCTGGCAACGGATGAGAATTCGGATGGCCTCTCCGAAGACCTGTACGGCCGAACGCGGAAGCGCGTGAAGCAGGTGGAGGAACCAGTGCCCCGCATGGTGCGGTTGAAGTACGAAAAAATGGATCCCATGCGCTTTACGTCGCATCTGGATTTGATCCGAATCTTTGAACGCACCTTCAGGCGCGCGGGAATAAAGCTTGTCTATTCCCAGGGATTTCATCCTCATCCGCGAATTGCCTACGGCCCGCCGCTGGGCATGGGCTATACCAGCAGTGCAGAGTATATGGATGTGCAATATTTTCGAGACAAGAGTTATGACATAGTGACCAGTTTAAATTTAAACCTGCCAGATGGATTGCGAATTTTGGACAGCAGGGAGTTATTCGGTAAAGCGCGTTCTTTGGCATCCATCATTAACCGGGCGGAATACGAAATCATACCAGGGAAAAAATTTGACCAATCCTATCTTAACCAAAAAATTGCCGACTTTTTGAAACAGGAGCAGATTGTTGTGCTGCGCGATCGCGGCAACGATAATCAGTCAGTGGACATTCGGCCCTTCATCGAAAAAATCTGTTTCGATGAGGGGGAAAATCGACTGTGCCTGTCGCTGTCATTCATTGAGGGCAAGACGGCTCGTGTTTCTGAAATTCTCGAGGCAATGTTATCACTGCGTGAAGAGGAAGTTGCGCTCTGCAAGGTCCATCGCCAGGATCTGTTGATTCAATTCGGCGAAGTGAAAGCAACCCCTCTGAACGTATAATTAACCCTGTTATCACAACAAATTTTTAAGATAGGACTTATGAAAAAAGAAATTATTATCAATTCATCGATCAGCGAAACCCGAATTGCAATTTTAGAAGAAAAGAAACTTGTCGAGTTATTTGTCGAGAAGCCAGAGAGCGAACGAATGGTGGGCGATATTTATCTCGGCAAGGTTGTCAACGTTGTAAAAGGCATGCAGGCCGCGTTTGTGAATATCGGCCATAAACAGGATGCTTTTTTACATTTCTCTGACATCGGGGAGTCGTTTTACACGGTTAGCGCATTGATCGATAAAGATCCTGAAGCGCCGATTGAAGAGGCGATTCCACCCAACCGCATTCAGGTTGGACAGGAAATTTTAGTGCAAATCATCAAAGAGCCGATCAATACCAAAGGCTCGCGTTTGACGACCCAGATTTCGATCCCGGGGCGTTTTTGTGTGTTGGTTCCCAACTCATCCATGGTTGGGGTTTCCAAGAAAATCGACGGTGAACGGGAGCGGCGCAGGTTGCGAAAATTCACGCGCAGCGTTCGCCCTGAAGGATTTGGCGTCATCGTTCGTACCGTTGCCGAGGGCCGGAGCGAAGAGGTTTTAAAAGCGGATATTATGTCGCTGGTGGCTGTCTGGCGCAAATTGGAGAAGAAGCTGCAAAAAGCCAAGCCGCCCATGCTTGTGTACAAAGATATGGGCATGACCTCCAGTGTGATTCGGGATTTATTCACCAAGGACGTCGAAAAATTGGTCGTGGATTCCCGAAAGCTGTATCGGGAAGTGGTCACCTACCTGAAGGATGTGGCCCGTGGTCTGGTCGATGCCGTGGAATATTACAGCGGCAATACCCCGATTTTCGATTACTTCAATGTCGAAACCGAGATCGAAAAGGGCCTTTCGCGTAAGGTGTGGCTGAAAAGCGGCGGCACCATCATTTTCGATCAGACAGAAGCGCTGGCGGCCATCGACGTGAACAGCGGTAAATTCATCGGGCGAAGGGATCACGAACAGAATTCACTGCGGATCAATCTCGAAGCGGCCAAAGAGATCGCCCGGCAACTGCGGCTGCGGGATATGGGCGGAATTATCGTGATCGACTTCATCGACATGCGTGAAGAACGAAGCAAACGGGCGCTGCACGATGCGTTCAAAAAGGAGCTGCTGAAAGATCGCGCCCAGTCCAATATCACACCGATCAGCGAATTCGGGCTCATCGAAATGACGCGGGAGCGGATCCGGCCAAGCCTGCTGTTCACGTTCAGCGAGACATGTCCTACCTGCAAAGGCCTGGGACGCGTGCCATCCAAAAGCACCATTCTCACGAAAATTGAGCGATGGGTGAAACGATTCAGAGCGGCGTCACGCGAACGGAGCTTGCGGCTGGTTGTCCATCCTGAGACCAAATCCTATTTGACTCAGGGAATTCGCAGCCCGATTCGGCGAATCATGTGGAAGCAGAAAATTAAAATTGACTTGCAGCCTGACGAAAATCTGGAAGTCGATGAGATTCAGTTTTATTCAAAAAAATCGAATAGCAATATTACTGACCAATTTAACTCTTGACAAATATACTAAAAATTAGTATATTTAGCCCTGTTTTTTCCAGCGAAAAAATGGTCTGTAATGTTTGAAAAGTAGTTATTGAAAAATTATTAAGGCGCCGGAGTCAGAAATGACGGCTGCTCAGGATAATGTTCGAGCGCAATCTGCCGGTCGGAGATTGCGCGAGAATGAGATCCGAACTGTGTCAGCCGGAACCGATTCGCATGATGATGGCCTAATTAAAATTGTCTGTGTAAGCTTGTCTGGAGGACTATTTCATGTACGCTATCGTGGAGATAAGTGGGATTCAATTTAAAGTATCCAAAAATGATGTGATTCTGGCCCCGAATATGGAAGGCGAAGTCGGAAAAACAATTGAATTGGATCATGTGTTGTTCGCCGCTTTGGACAATGAAGTCAAAATTGGCGATCCTGTTGTGCCTGGCGCACAGGTCAAAGCGACGATTTTAAATTTCGAAAAAGGCAAAAAGGTTATCGTCTTTAAAAAGAAACGCAAGAAAGAGTATCAACGTCTGCGCGGTGATCGCGCACATTTGACTCGTATAAAAATTGATGATATCATCGTGAATTAAATCAGGATTTTGGAGGAAGTAATCATGGCTCATAAGAAGGGTGTTGGCAGTTCGAAGAATGGACGGGACAGCAATCCGCAAATGCTGGGTGTCAAACGTTTTGGCGGACAGAAGGTTTCTGCAGGAAGCATCCTGGTCCGTCAGCGTGGCACGAAAATCCATCCGGGAAAGAATGTCGGCGTTGGCAATGATTTCACATTATTTGCCAAAGTCGATGGCGTCGTGAAGTTCGCGACAAGCGGCAAGGACAAAAAAGTGGTTCACATCGTCGAAGCGTAATCCGTATCCTTGCGCTTTAATTTACGGGTGCAGCGACTCAATGACATTTCCAGAATCGAGAGCAGTGCGCATAGCACGTTACAGTAGACGCTAATTTCAGTTCAAAATAAAGCCACACAATACTAAACAAGGAGTACATTATGGCAAGAAAAAAAATTGCTTTAATTGGAGGCGGTCAGATTGGTGGTATTTTAGCTCTTCTTGTTGCTCAGAAAGAATTAGGGGATGTTGTCATTGTTGAAATTCCCGAACTTGAAGGAATGGCAAAAGGAAAAACGCTGGATATTTTTGAAGCGACGCCGTTATTGGGAGTCGATAGCAAGTTGGAAGGAACCAGCAATTTCGCTGAAATTAAAGGCGCGGACGTTGTCATCGTCACCGCTGGTTTGCCGAGAAAACCAGGCATGTCGCGCGAGGATTTGCTCGCTGTCAATATTAATATCATGACGAACGTAGCAGAAAATGTGAAGAAGTATTGCCCGAAAGCGTTCTGCATTATCGTGACCAATCCGTTGGATGCGATGGTCTACTCTTTCAAAAAGATCACCGGATTTCCAAAGAATCAGGTCGTTGGCATGGCTGGCGTATTGGACACGGGCCGGTTCAAATCATTTGTCGCCATGGAATTGGGCGTATCCGTCGAAGACGTCTCAGCGACAGTGTTAGGCGGACATGGCCCAACGATGGTGTCGCTGCCTCGGCTGGCAACGGTCGGCGGAGTGCCATTGACAGAGTTATTATCCAAAGAAAAAATAGATGCGATCGCGAAGCGTACGGCAGATGCCGGAACGGAAATTGTCGGTCTGCTGAAGAGCGGCAGCGCATTCTTCAGCCCGGCAATCAGCGCCATTGAAATGGCGGAATCCTACCTGCACGATAAAAAACGCGTCCTGGCCTGCGCTGCCTACCTCGAAGGCGAGTATGGCATTAATGGCTACTACATTGGCGTGCCCGTGATCATCGGGGCTAATGGCGTTGAAAAGATTCTTGAAATCAAATTGACGCCGGAAGAAAATGACATGCTGATGAAATCCCTTGACGCTGTTAAAAAGGCGACCGCAGAGACAAAACTCTAATTTGATGATTGAATCGTCAAACATTTATCAAGTCTACCAGAAACCGAGAACACCATCTCGGTTTCTTTTTGGCTAATCGCACCAATTCAATCGAGAGGTTCGGGTATGGTGAACGAAAAAATAACGCAGGCGATCGACATTCTGAAAGAGAGAAACATCGACCTGTGGCTGACCTTTGTCCGCGAGAGCCACACCGTCACAGATCCCTGTCTGCCGCTGATTCTCAACGCAAGCTGCACCTGGCAATCTGCGTTCCTGATTTCAGCGACCGGGAAAAAAATCGCCATCGTCGGCAATCTGGATTATGCCGCAATCAAGGATCTCGGTTATTACGAGACCATCAGTTACAAAGCCTCCATCAAAGACGTTCTGGTATCTGCTATTCAATCGATCAATCCCAATTCCATCGCTATCAATTACTCCGCCAGCGATTTCACCGCGGATGGTCTGACTCACGGCATGTTCCTTCTGCTGCAGAGCTATTTGCAAGAAACTCCTTTTATCAATCGCATGGTTTCCTCCGAAGACATCATCTCCGCGCTTCGCGGGCGAAAATCGCCGGCTGAAATTCAACGGCTGAAACATGCTATCAGGATCACCCTCGATATTTTCGATGAAGTGACCCGGTTTGTCAAACCGGGATTGACTGAGGCGCAGGTCGCTGAGTTCATTTTGAATCAGGTCGAAAAACGCGGTATCGAAGTTTCGTGGGACCGGGCCACCTGCCCCTCGGTGTTTTCAGGGCCGGATACGGCCGGCGCCCATTACAGCCCGACGGACAGAGTCATCAAATCGGGGCATATCATGAATATCGATTTCGGCGTTAAAATCGATGACTACGTGTCCGACTTGCAGCGGACGTGGTATTTCCTGCGCCCGGGCGAAACCGACGCCCCGGCCGAGGTGAAAAAGGGATTTGACACGGTGCGCGACGCCATCGCCAGAGCCGCAGCGTTCATCAAACCAGGCGTGGAAGGCTGGCAGGTGGATGACGTCGCCCGATCCTACATCGTTTCCCGCGGATTCGAGGAATATCCGCACGCGCTGGGACATCAGGTGGGAAGGGTAGCCCACGATGGCGCCGGGGTATTGTGTCCGCGCTGGGAACGTTACGGCCGGCTGCCCTATTTGAAAGTCGAGAAGGGCCAGGTTTACACGCTGGAGCCGCGCCTGACGGTGCCAGGGTATGGCGTGGCCACCATCGAAGAAGAAATAGTCGTCACCGAACATGGCTGTGAATTTTTATCTTCCCCCCAGAGGGAATTGATTGTTGTTTGATAGAACATAGTGGTGGGCGCGCGAACAGATGGTTAGATTTTTACAGATAGCGTTTTGAAACATGGTTCATGAAAAATATGCAGGGGAGTGATATGCTGAAGCTGGTTGAATGCGTTCCGAATTTCAGTGAGGGACGAAACAAAGATGTGATTCAGTTCATCACAAATGAGATTGAAGGCACTGAAGGCGTGAAGCTGCTCGACGTCGATCCGGGGGCGGACACCAATCGCACGGTGGTCACGTTCATCGGCTCGCCGGAAGGCGTGAAAGAGGCCGCGTTCCGGGCGATAAAGAAAGCGGCTGAAGTGATCAATATGCGCGAGCATAAAGGCGCGCATCCGAGAATGGGCGCGACAGATGTGTGTCCGTTTGTGCCGGTATCCGGCGTGACCATGGCGGAATGCGTGGAAATTGCCAGAGATCTGGGCAAACGCGTCGCGGACGAGTTGAACATCTCTGTTTATCTTTACGAAGAAGCCGCGACCACGCCGGAGCGACGGAGTCTTGCCACAATTCGGTCGGGCGAATATGAGGGACTGGCCGAAAAATTGAACGATCCGAACTGGAAGCCTGATTTCGGCGAGCCTGTGTTCAATGAAAAATCAGGGGCAACCGTGATCGGCGCGCGCGAGTTTTTAATCGCCTACAATGTTAATTTGAATACGAAGGATAAAAAATTGGCTCACGACATCGCGCTGTCCGTGCGGGAGAGCGGACGGAACAAGCGCGATGCTGATGGAAAATTCGTGCGCGATGAACATGGCGTGCCGGTGATGGAACCGGGACTGCTGCCGGCAACGCGCGCCGTGGGCTGGTACATCGATACGTATGGCCTGGCGCAGGTCTCGATCAATTTTATCAATTATAAAATTACACCGCCGCACGTGGCGTTCGATGTCATTTGCAGCGAAGCCAACAAACGCGGCCTGCGAGTGACCGGCAGCGAGCTCGTCGGATTGATCCCGCTGCAGGCCATGCTGGACGCCGGTCGGTACTATCTGCTGAAACAGGGCAAATCCCCCGGCGTCTCCGAAGAGGAGCTTGTCGAATCTGCGGTCGTTTCACTGGGGCTGCGCGATTTGACGCCATTCGATCCGGCAAAGAAGATCATCGAATACCAGGTCCGTGAGTTGAAAGGGCCCCTGGTGAAAAAAGACCTTCGCGATTTTTCCAATGAGCTGGCCAGCGAATCGCCGGCGCCGGGCGGGGGAAGCGTTGCCGCTCTTGCCGGCGCCCTGGGTGCAGCCCTTTCAACCATGGTCGCCAATTTGACCGTTGGGAAAAAAGGCTATGAAAGCCAGTGGGAACCGATGCGGAACGTCGCAGTCAGGGGACAGGAATTGAAAGACGCATTGCTGCGCGCCGTGGATGAAGACACCAAAGCTTTCAACACGCTGATGGCGGCATTTGGCCTGCCGAAGAAAACCGGGGACCAGGCCTCTCAGCGCGAGTCAGCGATTCAGTCGGCGACCAAAGGCGCCTGTCTTGTGCCGTTGAGCGTCATGAAAAATTCTCTCATCGTGATGGAGCTTGCCCGGACTGTAGCGCTCCACGGCAACGAAAACGCAGCCAGCGATGCCGGCGTCGCCGCCCTCATGGCGCGCGCGGCCGTTCACGGCGCCGGATTGAATGTGAAAATAAATCTGCCAGGCATCACCGATGCGTCATTCGTGGCGGAAAAAATAGCGGAAGTGTCCTCGCTGCTGGAACGGGCGCAGCAATCGCAGGAGGATATACTGGCGATTGTCACCCGGAAAATCGAATCGAAACAGGCGTAGATGAACGACCAGTTCGACTGCGTCGGCTTTGGGATTTGCGCCGCCGATTATCTGTGCATTGTCCCGGCCTATCCTGCGCTGGATGAAAAGACTGAAGCGCGGCAATTCTCCTTTCAGGGCGGAGGTCCGGCTGCAACCGCGCTGGTGACCCTGGCTCGGTTGGGTAGTTCGACATGCTTTCTCGGAAAAGTTGGCAACGATGTGAATGGCCGATTTGTGCAGGAACAATTCCAGCGCGAAGGAGTCGATATTCGCGGCCTCATCATCGACGAAGCCATGCCAACGAACCAGGCGTTCATCTGGATCGATCAGCGATCCGGCAAAAAATCCATCGTGCTCAACAGCCATGGCTATCGCCCGGTTCAAATCGACGAACTGAAGACAGCACTCATCCGCCGCTTCAACTATCTGCTCATCGACGGGCGCGACACAGAAGCGACGTTTCGATTGATTGAATGGGCAGAAGAGAAGGGCGCGCAGATTGTCCTGGACGCAGGAAGCCCGCGCGCGAAGATGACCGAATTGTTGCGCCGGGTGCATTATCCGGTTGTATCCGAGTCGTTCGGGGCGTCATTTTTTCAAACGACCGAGCCGAAAAAAATCATCGATGCATTGCTGGAATTCGGCGCGACCGCTGCGGTGGTAACGCTCGGCGCGAGAGGCTGCCACGCCGGCGATGGACGTAACTACTTTCATCAACCGGCGTTTGCCGTGGATGTCGTCGACACCACGGGCGCAGGCGATGTATTTCACGGCGCGTTCACGTTTGGATTGGTACAACAGTGGCCGCTGCCCCGAATCCTGAAATTCGCCAGCGCAACAGCGGCCATCAAATGCCAGTCCATCGGCGGCAGGCTCGGCATTCCGACAATTGAAAAAGTTAATCTATTTCTTGATACACATTAAAACAGGTTTAAGGAGAGGAAAAAATGAAACATATCGGTATCAGACTTGCTTTCTTTGCGCTGATGATGCTTCCGGTTGTCAGTCTCGCTCAATTGAAACTCCAGCAAGGGGATGAACTCTACATCAAAGCGGAGTCGGAAAATTTACGACTATCACCCAATGGGACAGTGATATGCAAATTGCCCCAGGGCTCGAAGGTGATCGCCATCGAAGAGGAGAGCGGCTGGGTCGCCGTTCATCTGGTTGGGTATATCTGGAAAGGATCGCTCACAAATTCCCGGTTTGACATCCCCGGTTTCAATATGCGGGCGCTGCATATCATGGTCAAAACAGATGCCGAGGCCAAAGAAATCAAAGCGCTGCTCGATGGCGGTGCAGATTTCAAGCAATTGGCCAAGGAGCGTTCCATTGGACCCAATGCTGAAAACGGCGGCGATCTTGGAATCATCAATAAAGGCGATTTCCTTCCTGAACTGGATAAGGCGCTCAGTTCGTTGAATGTGGGTCAGATCAGCGATGTGGTCAAATCCAGCGTGGGCTACCACATTTTCAAACGAGTTGAATGATACAGCGCAATGAGAAGAACGCGCCTTGTACCGACACTCAGAGGAATTACAAGTGGCTCCGCGCATTCCTCCATTCGTTCAGGTAAATTGAAAAGGCCCGAACTGCCGAAACATCCGGCCGCGCCGATTGATTTGAACAGCTTCAATAATTCGATATTATTGGAGCTTTTTTTTTGACAATAAAAGCGTGCCGCTTTGTCCCTGTCGTAAACCGAATGGCTGTACAGGGAATCCGGCGTCCCGCCATTCTGCAATTCCTCCTGAGAATCCCGCTGCTTCCCATTGCCTTTCCAGCGCCCAACATGTATCCCTGAGCAATTCAATCCGACGCAGTGAATTCGTCCTGTCGAAATTTCAGTTCGCCGGCAGGCTGATACATGGTATTGCCACGAGCAAGAGCCGCAGTGTTCCCATCACCGATGGCCGCGAAATAAAATGCTGTCACACATATTGCAAAAAGACATTTTTTCTATGCGTCCTGCCAGTTAAGAACTTTCACGAATAATTCGATATAGTAGGATAAACAGTAACTTTTGAATTTTTCAACTGGAGGTACGAGATGAAAACTCGCAACAGCTACAAAGTTGGCGCTGCACTTCTTGGACTGATCTGCATTTTCAGCATGAGTCAGGCCTTTGGCGCTCATAATTTTTACATCAATGGTCAAAAAAATGCAACGATCACCGTGAACGATTCGTTCACCGTGTCGTTCGATTTCAGCCCTGGCGATAGTCTGGCCAATGTGTTGGTATGGCTGGATGTGAACAAAAACGGCGTCATCGACAGTTTGAAGGATATATTCGGCTTTAGTTCAGAACATGAAGGCCAGCCGCTTGTTGATGGGGGATGGGAAGATCAGGATTTTCAGCGTAACGGGGCATTTTTATTGACAGTTACGGATTTCTGGAGCATCGCCGACGTGCACTATATTTTCGTTGTCTACGACAATGGCGGCGCAGATATGGCCACGCTGACGGTGGAGCAGATTCAATCCTCGTTTTCCATCTCAGGCCGTGTCGATGAACCGAAAAATCAGCCCTTTCTCATGATTGAGGCCATGCCGGTGTATAACAATCAGCCGGGTGACGATGCAGGCGCTTCCGGAGGCGCTATTGAACCCTTCTCGTTGCAGAGTAAATTGCCCAATAAAAAAATTCTATCAACGGCTAATGACGACCAGAAAGAGTTCATGTTTGCCGCGTTGACCGATTCAAACGGCGATTATCACATGTTCATCCCGGATGATGTCGAGCGGGATTGGCAAGTCTGGGCCTTCGATGCCTTCAATCTCATCCCCGGCTATATTCCGCCGGAGTGGATAACAATCCGGGTCAATACGAATGTCAATGAAGTGAATTTCACCTTCGTAAAAGCGTCGGCGCTCGTCAAAGGGACGATCCTTGATTATCTGGGCCAACTGCCCAAAGATGATTTAGGGAGTTTATTACAAATGTATGTGGGCGCGCGCAACCAACAAACCGGTATGTGGATAGACGGCCAGGTGGACAGCGGCAAGTACCGCATTTCTGTCACTGAAGGCAATTATGATATCTATGTCCATAATGTCACGCCCAGGTATGTGAATCCATATGAACGATTTGTGAACATTGCATCCGGGGATACACTGAGGGATGTTAATTTTGTGCTTTACCCAACGGATGCGACGATTTCGGGCCGTGTGACGCAATTCGGAATGAATCCTGTGCCGAACATCGAAGTCAATGGCATGGATGAAGGCCACATGTTTGGCTACGGCTATGCCCAGACGGATATGAACGGTTTCTATGTGATGGCTGTTTCTTCGCTCGCTCCTAAATGGAATGTCACATTGAACATGAATTACTTCCCGCCCGAGATGATTGTGGAAGGTGGCAATATGCGCCAGGCTGCGCCGGGCGATCAGTATGTGGACTTCAATATCATCCAGGCGATGCCTGAGCCGAAGCTTGAAGCCATTCGCGATATCCCTAATGATCAGGGATTGCAGGCGCGCGTCTCATGGAAAAACTCGTCTTTTGATTCGCGCGAGTACCACGGCATGCCGATCCTGCAATACAGCGTCTGGAGATTGACGCCGCGCAAGCTGGCTCTCGATGCCATACCGACGAATTCAAAGGAAAAAAAGCCGGCCGAGAAAACTGCACTCGAAGTCCTCTCCGATGCCGGAAAAGAACTGCCGGCGCGCATGGAAGATATGAATTTTATCTGGGATTTCATCACCACTGTCCCGGCGATCAAGCTGCCTTACTATTCCTATGTATCGCCAACATTGGGGGATTCCACGGCAAAGGGTATTTACTACTCCTATTTCGTCGTGGTGGCGCATTGTTCGGATTATCATAATTTTTATTATTCTGCTATTGATAGCGGCTACTCGATTGATAACCTGACGCCGCCGGCGCCGGATGTCCTTGCCGAAGCTGTGCCAATGGCCGTGGAACTCAAATGGAATGTGAATCCCCATCCGGATGTGACCCTGTATTCCATTTTCAGGAGCACGACGCCGGGATTTTCACCTACCCTGCAAAACATGATTGGCCAGACATCGGACACCCATTTCCGCGATGAATCGGTGTCGAATATCGAGACCATTTACTACCGCGTGGCTGTCGAGGATGACGCCCACAATCGCTCGATTTCCGGTGAAATAGCAGTCACCACGAGCGATGTAAATGCATCGCGAGAAAAGGATGTGCCCGAGACCTATCAATTGGGCGAGAATTTCCCGGACCCGTTCAATCCATCCACGGAGATCGCTTTCCAAATCCCGAAAGATGGGCAGGTGACCATTGTCATCTACAATCTGCTCGGTGAGAGGGTGAAGACGCTGACCAACCAGTTCTACTCTTCCGGCAAATATCAGCTCACCTGGAATGGCCAGGATGATCTCGGCCGGAATGCCTACAGCGGGATTTACTTCTATCGCATGGAGGCAGGCGAGTTCCAGGCCAGTGGCAAAATGATTTTAGCGCGCTGATTCGATCTCGCTTTTTCATGGGGCTGTTTCGAATGACCAGTCACAGCATTTTTGTGATTGGTCATTTTTTTTGATGTGAAAAAATCATTGATCCAGTTCGACGCGCTTCTCCATGCCGGAATTGGTGAAATAGCCGCGCTGGAGCGCTTGAAAAAAGTGCGGTTAGACCCTTAAAATACCTTGACTTTTTCATATTTATTAAGTATTTTTTTTCGAACGAAAAGAAACGAATTCTGGTCGAGCAGTTAGATTTTCAGTGATATATCTGCAATCATTTCAAGACGACGGAATCGGGAAATGGATAAATATGCTGTTCCGATGAAAAAATGAACCGCCGCCAAAGCCTGATGAAATTTACCAAATCGCGAGTAGACCGTAAATAGATGGCAAATAAACCATTCAAAACCTGCGGCGCATGTAAGCACGTATGGAATACAGTCGATGATTTTATCTATGATAAAGATGTAAAAGTGTTATGGCTACAAGTGATTCCCGGTCACCCGGATGCGAACTGCATTATTTTTGAGCATCGCGGGTGTGGAAGCACTATTTCTGTTTTAACACCGAAGCTCCGTCATCTGCTGAGGCGAGAATTTGAATACACCCAGGATCTCTATGGCACAGAGCAATGCAATGAGCATTGCAATACGCGGGATACCATGGCTGCCTGCGAAAAGCACTGTGTCAACGCGCAGGACCGTGAACTGGCTCGGCTTTTAGTCGCCTTAAAATGGGCTGATCAATAAATAAATAACCGTACCAAACATTGGAGACCATGATGGCTGAACGTAAAAAAATATTAATCATCGATGATGATGAAGATTTTCGTATTTCCATTCGCACTCTTCTTGAAAGTAATGACTACAAGGTCACTGAAGCGGAATCCGGGAAGCAGGGTCTGCAACGTCTAAAATCTGACAAACCGGACCTCATCATTCTGGACATTATGATGGAGACGATTGACGAGGGATACCTGCTGAACCAGGTGATTAAATTTCAACAGGAATATGAAGATTTCAAAAACATGCCCATTCTGATGGTGTCTTCAATTCAGGAGGATCCGCTCTCCCGCTTCCCGGCTGCTGCCGGGCAGGTGGATATGATCATGCCGGACTATTATTTCACCAAGCCAGTGGACATTCCGAAATTCCTGAGCCTGATAGAAAAACTATTGAACCAGTAGACCTGAATTTGTAAATTGAAATGCTGCAAATTCCAAAAAACGATATCTGAATCACAGATAACTAATAGCTGAAAGAAGCGATTCGCGTTCAGCGACAAGAAAATCAGCATGTTCAGATGGAATTATCCTGTCACCAAATGAATGAAACCCGGTAACTGAAGATTGTTGTTTAACAACTACATTCTCGAATTAATATGAATGACCAGTTGAAAGCATGTGCAATAAATTGGATACTTTTTTGTATCTGTAGTGGACGGTGGCGACCGTCCACGACGCGTATGTCCATTAATAAAAATGTAGGCGCTGAAATTTTAACTGGTCATTCATATAATTATTAGTTGGGCACAATAGAACGCCTCGTTGTTGTTCAGGTGAACCGCGAGTTAACGATAGGTTGAGATACGATTCATGAAACATGAGCAAAATGAAAAAGTCAGGATTTTCGTGATCGATGATGATCCTGTCATGCGACTCTCTTGTTTGAAAATATTGGAAAAAGAAGGATTCGCGGTCGAGACGTTCGAAGATGGCATTTTGGGACTGGAGCGCATCCAGGTACAAAAGCCGGATCTGCTGGTTGTGGATTTGAAAATGCCGAAAATTGGTGGGCTGGAGGTGATTGCCCGCGTTCACAGCATGGACCCGAATATTTGTATCGTTGTCATCACCGGGTATGCCACAATTGGCACGGCCGTCGAGGCGATGAAAACAGGCGCATACGACTTCCTGCCCAAGCCTTTTACTCCGGACGAATTACGCCTCATTGTCAATCGAGGCATCGAGCGAAGTCAGTTGGCCGAACGATCCAGGCAATTGAAAAAAGAGAAGGAGAACCTGGAACGCCGCTTCATTACCTTTGTCTCTCACCAATTACAATCTCCACTGGTGGCGGTGCAGCAATATCTGGATGTCCTGCTGCATTTGCCCGATACCCCGAATAAAGCAACGTTGCAGCGAGAATGGATAGAACGCTCCACGGTTCGGGTGCAGGAACTGCTTTGCATGATCCGGGATTGGCTCACCATCTCCAAAATCGAGAGCGGCCAATTTGTCGCTTGCCTGAGCGCCGTGTCGATTCCTCCGTTGATCGATGAAATATTGCTAACGTACAATGAACAAGCGCGGGCAGCGAATATCACATTGCTCTCGCAACTGGATCAGCACCTGCCAGCGGTGAACGCGCAGACCGAATGCCTCAAAATGCTGTTCTCGAATCTCATTGTCAATGCGATAAAATATGGTCGCCGGGATGGATCTGTCAGAATCTATGGCGAGTGCAATGGCAATGAAATAACCATCTGCGTCGAAGACAATGGGATTGGCATCTCCGAAGACCAGCTTCCCCTGATTTTCGAAGAGTTCTATCGGGTGAAGGACGAGAATACAAAGAATATCCCCGGTACCGGGTTGGGACTGCCGATCTGTAAAAAAATCGCCAAAGAATTAGCTGGCAGTATCGATGTAAAAAGCAAGAAGGGAGTTGGCACCATATTCATCGTGAAATTACCCGCTCAGGTTCTATGATTATCGTCTTTCATTGTACGAAACAATTCAATTTCAAGGAGTTCATTTGTGCTATCGCTCTTGACTAAATTTTCCCTTCGCGTCAGAATTTCGATCATCTATGTCATCATCATGGGCGCCGGCGGTATCATCACGTCGTATGTCGGAACGAACATCGTCACCACGACCATTTTTAATCAGGCCATGAGCAAAGTCCACCGCGATCTGGATACGGCGCGAATGGTGTATCAGCAACAACTGGAAAAAATTTCTTATGCAGTTCATCTTGCGCTTTACGAACGAACCCTGCCGGACGCCTTTTCCGAAATTCAAAAGAATGAATTGCTTCAGTATCTGGAAAGAATCCGCAACGAATATCACCTCGATTTTTTGACATTGACAGATTCAAAGGGACAGGTGCTGCTTCGAACGCCTAATTCGGCCGTGCTCGGCGATGATGTATTATCGCTTTCTCCGGTGCGCGCCGCATTGCACGGCGATATCGTGACTTCGACAGAAATCTTGCCGCAGACAGTGCTGAAAAATGAAGATCCATCGCTCGCCGCACAGTCCGTCATAAAAATTCCGTCATCACCCAATAATCAGGTTCCGGGCCAAACCGAAGAGACCTCCGGACTCACGCTCATTGCTGCTTCGCCGGTGCGATTCAATGCACAGGGAGCGAGGGGCGCGCTTTACGGCGGTATTTTACTGAACAATAATTTTCAAATCGTCGACCGCACCTGGGAATTGGTGTACAAAGGGGGGAAATTTCAGAATACCGAGATCGGCACTGTCACCATATTTATGAATGATGTGAAAATATCGACCAATGTGAAAAGCGCCGAAGGGCAGCGCGCCGTGGGTACCCGAGTCCCGGATGATGTGGCGCAGTCGGTCTTGCACCAGGGGAGATTGTGGACAGGCCGCTCGTTTGTGGTGGATGATTGGTATCTCTGCGATTATGAACCCATTCGCAATTACGAGGGAAATATCATCGGCATCATGCATGTCGGCCAGTTGGAAAAGACCTACATCTCTGTCCGCAACAAGGTGATCCTGGCGTTTTTTAGCATTGCCACCGTTGGTTTTGTCGTGATCATTGTGATTAGCTACCTGCTCACGCGATCCATCACGCGACCGTTGAGTGAAATGGTGGAAGTGACAAAATCCATCGGAATGGGCGATCTCGACCGCGAGGTGAAGATCGAATCCGCCGATGAGATTGGGCATCTGGGACAATCGTTCAATCAGATGGTCACGCGACTGCGAAAGATGCGGCTGGAGTTGGAAGAGTGGGGGAATTTGCTTGAGCAAAAAGTGAAAGAGCGAACCGAAGAACTGGCGGTGATGCAAAATACGCTGATGCAATCCCAGCGATTGGCGTCCCTGGGAAAATTGGCGGCGGGCATTGCTCATGAAATCAACAATCCGCTGGGCGGGATTCTGGTGCTGAGTTCCCTGGCGCTGGAAGACATGAAGTCCGACGACCCGCACCGGGAGAATTTGCAGGAAGTGATCAAACAGACCATGCGCTGCCGCGATATCGTCAAAGGGCTGCTCCAGTTCTCCCGTCAGGAAGAGGGCAAGACAGAGTACGTCCAGGTTAATGACGTGCTGAACAATACGCTGTCGCTGATCGAAAAGCAGGCTCTGTTTCACAATATCGAAGTTATAAAATTGTTAGCCAATGACCTGCCCCATATTCTGGGCGACGGCTCGCAACTGCAACAGGTTTTTATGAATATCATTCTCAATGCGGTGCAGGCGATGAAGGAAATCGGCGTATTGACGATCACCACCCAACATGATCAGAAAAATGATATGGTCGTCATCGAAGTGACGGATAACGGCATCGGCATTCCCGAGCAACTCATCGATAGAATTTTCGATCCGTTTTTCACAACCAAAGAAGTGGGCGAAGGCACCGGCCTCGGACTGGCTATTGCTTACGGCATTGTCACGAAACATCACGGACGCATGACGGTTAAAAGTAAAGAAAACGAGGGGACGACATTTACGATAAAGATCCCGGTGGTCAATATTAATATAAAACAGTGAGATGGTCATGATGCCCGTCCAGTCCCGCTGTTTATGAAGATGGGTTGGCGTTTCATTGGCTCGCCCCTGGATGAAAGCCAGGGATTCACGACAGGTATTTCACTTTAATAATGAGTGTTTTGGAGTGAGACTTTAAAGGAGAGCGCTGCGGCAGCGACACTTCAGCCGCGACCGTAACAATGATAGTTGTACCGCTGTTTTCCAATTTCAGAAAGCGGGTGAGGAAGTAATTTGGGGAGGTGAGGTTGTTATGAAAGATACACCCTATTCGCGATTCGACCGAAATGATTTAATCCTTCGGGACGAGCTGGCATTGGATCGGACATTGCTGGCCAATGAGAGGACGTTACTGGCATATCTTCGCTCCGGTATGGCGCTGGTTATTGCCGGTGTGACGATCATGCATTTCTCCGTAGCGTTCTGGTTCTGGATATTTGGCATCAGTTGCATTCCAGCCGGCGTGATCACCGGATATATTGGGACAGTGCGATTCAGAAAGATGAATAAAATCATCACCCAGGTGCGCGACCAGGTGGAGCAGAACGAACTGCTTTTGCCTGAAAAACGCACCCACAAGATTGTGGCCGGTTGCGAACCCAAACGATGACTGCTCAATTTTAATACTCCGTCGGCGGATCTTTCGCGTTGCGGCAGCGGCGGTCCGCGGGGGAGTATTCGAATTGCAGAGACGCAGACGTTTCGGGATAGGGAGAAACCGACGTGCGCGTCGGCAGAAATCATGGCAGCATACACACCGGGGTCGATAGGTGAACCTGGTGTCTTTTAATTGATCGCAGGTATGATGAAAAATGGCTTGAATATATTGGTCGCCGACGACGATGAGTCCATTCGTTTTTCGTTGAAAAAAGTATTTGAAAAGGATCATCATCGCAGCACTCTCGTGTCGGACGGAAAACAAGCGCTGGATGCGATGGCGCAGCTTCCGTTTGATCTGGCATTTATTGATTTGAAAATGCCAAAGATGGGAGGGATGGACGTGCTTCATTTCATTCGAAAGAATCATCCGCGCACCGATGTGGTCATCATCACCGGGTACGGCACCGTGGAGACAGCCGTCTCTGCGATCAAGAATGGCGCTTACGACTATATTTCAAAACCGTTTTCACTGGAGAGCATCCGGCAGATCATCGACAAGATTGTCGAGAAGAATGGCATTCTGAATAGCGGGGGCGCTCAGCCGCTTCAATTTCATCGGGACGGCCAGGTGGAGACCATCATCGGGGAGAGCGCGCGGATGATGGAAATCTATGAACTGGTGCAAAAAGTCGCGCCGACGGACAGCACCGTTCTGATCAGCGGCGAGACCGGGACCGGCAAAGAATTGATCGCCAGGGCCATCCATTTCAACAGCCTGCGCCGGGATAAACCGTTTCTCACCGTCGATTGCAGCAGTCTGGTGGAGACGTTGTTCGAGAGCGAATTATTCGGCCACGTGAAAGGCTCGTTCACCGGCGCGATCGCGACCAAGCATGGCAGCTTTGAGTTGGCGAATGGCGGGACATTCTTCTTCGACGAGATAGGCAATATCTCGCTCAACATTCAGGCCAAAATATTGCGAGCTATTCAGGAGAAAGAGATAAAGCGCGTCGGCGCCACGGAGACGATCAAGGTGGATGTCCGGGTGATTGCCGCTACGAACAAAGACCTGCGCCAGGCAGTGGAGCAAGGTGCGTTTCGCGAAGACCTGTTCTACCGAATCAGCGTGATCCCGATTCACCTGCCCGCGTTGAAGGAGCGGAAGGATGACATCATGGCGCTGGCAGAGCATTTTCTGGCCAGGTACAATCACAAACGGCGACGTAATTTTCAGGGTTTTTCCCCTGTCGTGGAAAAAGTATTCATGGACTATGCCTGGCCCGGCAACGTGCGGGAACTGGAGAATGTCGTGGAGCGGGCGGTGGTCATTGAAGATTGCGACGTAATTTCGCCATCCAGTCTGCCGTCGCATCTTCGCAGCCAGAAACCAACCGAGTCTGTGACACGGTCGGACTTACAACGCCTGGATCAGGTCGAGCGATCCCACATTTTGAATGTGCTGGAGCAGACGCAATGGAACAGGACGAAATCCGCGCAGATATTGGGAATTGACCGAAAGACGTTGTACGATAAAATAATAAAATATAAACTGAAACAGGAGTGCTGAGCCAATCGGTCGGGTCATTCGCGCCGAGCAATGCCGGGCCTGACGCCTCGAAGGAAAAATTGGCAGCCGAAGAATTGGGATTACACTGATCATCAATTTTTCTGAATACGAAAAGAAATGGAAATCCTTGATATGGTTTGCGCCAGATGAATTAGAAAGATAACTTCTGGAAGATACAACGAAACATTGTCCCGACTGCGGCGCTGGGTGAATGGTGCGGAATGTTAAACCAGAGTGAGGAAGAAAAGAATGATGTTTGCCGTGCTGAGTGCCAGTTGGTTTAGAACGGGTTCAGTAAAGTGAGAAGCGTGTTTTTGAATGATGCGACATTTATCTATGTTCTTCAGGAGCTAAAAATTCCTTTCGATATGAACAAAAGTCGCCAGTCAAGCGGAGATAAACATGGATGAAATCCTGAAACTAAGGAACGGCGCTAATTTTTATAAGACTGATTTGCATTTGCACAGTCCGGCTGATGCGCAATTTAAAGCCGGTGAGCCGTTAATTTCAGAAGAAAGAAAAAAGGTATTTGCCAGAAAATTTTTAGACAAAGTGTTGGAGGAAAACATTGGCATCATTGCTATTACCGATCACAATACGGCTTCCTGGTTTTCCATTTTTCAGAAACTGAATCTGGAGGGTAAATACCAACAACTCATTATATTTCCGGGACTGGAAATCGCAACAAAGGAAGGTATTCATTTATTGGTGCTGTTTGACAGGGATTTCGATGAAGGAAGAATAAATAAGTTTCTGGCTAAAATTGGTCTTGAAACACCTTTTGACGGTAGCGGTTCCCCTAAACCTTCTTCTAAAACTATTGATGAACTATATAAATTAGTTGAAGATGAATATTGTCAAAACCGGGACGATGCAAAAAATTACAACGCGCTGATTATCCCTGCCCATGTGGAGCAGAAAATTAATGGTTTACTGGGCAATCTGAAACGGCCTTCCTATTATGACTATGAAAAACTGATTGTTGTCCAGGTAAACACGCACTATGAAAAACTCGACGCTGGTGTGAAAACAATTCTGGAAGGAAAAGATCCCAATTATGGCAATAAAGCGGTTGCGGTGATTGAAGCCAGTGATGCTCGTTCTTTGGATGATATTGGAAAGCGTACTTCCCATCTTAAATTGAGTTCGCCAACGATTGAAGGCTTACGTCAGGCTTTTCTCGATCCCGAATCCCGTATTCGTCATCAATCAAGATATCATCCTGAAAAGTATTCCCGGATAATCGCTATGAAAATAGAGGGCGGTTTTACCGATGGATTGGGAATCCATTTTAACAATAGCCTGAATTGTATCATTGGTGGAAAGGGAACGGGTAAATCAACCATTCTGGAGATTTTAAAATATGCTCTGGGGCATAAAAATGATGTTGAAACGTTGAACAATGAAAGCGATAAAATTTTAAAGGAAGTTTTTAAGCCCGGTTCAAAGGTTTCGATAATTGTGGACAGCAGGCTGATGAACCGCCAATATTTAGTTGAAGCTGTGTACCCATCCCGTCCTATCGTAAAAGACCCTGTCACCAGGAAGATTTTTGATGGAATAGCTGCTACAAATTTGTTGCCACAGATAGATATCTACCGCCAGAAAGAAATACTCGAACTTTCCAAAGATCAATCAGCGCAACTGAATTTGATAAAGCGATTTTACAGTGCTGAGATTAAAGAGCTTGAAGATGTGAAAAACAGGTTACAATCCAGGCTGGCAACCAACAGGGCTGACATTCAAAAAAACAAGAAATTGTTCGCCGAGTATGAATCGGAAATTTCCAATCTGGCGGAGCTCAAACAGAGACTGAACAAGTTCAAAGATTCGGAAATTGAAAAGCATTTCAGGGAAAAAAATATTTATGAAAAAGAAAAAGAGATCTGGAGTGAGTTTGAGGAAGAACTGGCTGAAGCAAGGGATATCTTCAACGACTTGTCTCGAAGAGAATTTTTTTCGGCTATTAACTTAATGGGCAACGATCTCATCAATAAAACACTATTGGATGAAGTAAAAGAAAATGTAACGGACGCGGAAAGCAGGATAAATGAAAAGATATCAGAAATTAACTCATTGTTATCTCTGGAAAAGATAAAAACGCTAAAGGACGCGTGGCAGGATAATTACCAGAGACAAGAAGAAGCTTATAACCAGAAATTGCGTGAATTAAAAATTGAGAAGACCTTCAGCCCTGATGAATATATCAAACTGGAACAGGATATTCGGTTAAAGGAAAAAACAAAGGAAACTTTAAAAAAGTATCAAGACCAGTATAGAGAAAAGCAACATGAACGCGCTGCACTTCTTCAGAAGTTGAATGAGAAACGGAGTGAGATTTTCAGAAGGCAAGACCAAATCTGTGAAGAACGAATCAACATGATGTTGCAGGGTATTTTAAAAGTGAAACTGGATTTCATGGGTTTAAAGGATGATTTTGTAATTCTTCTTGCGTCCTATAAAACAGGCGCTCATCAGCAGCAGTTGGCCCGAATTACCGAGCATCAAAACTTTACGCCAGACTTTTTTGTCAATATTGTTCGGGAAGGCGAAGCTTCTTTAATGCATAACTTTGGAATTACCGAGGCAGCAGCATCCCAGCTTTACAAAAAACTGGATGATGATGCGCTTTTCAATCTTGAGGAATTTGAGATTCCGACAAAGATCACCATTTCCTTAAATGTCGGTACAAAAGAAAAACCCAATTTTAAAACCACAAATGATTTGTCGGTCGGTCAAAAATGTACGGCTTTGCTTTCGTTAATTTTACTGGAGAATAATGAGCCGCTTATCATCGATCAACCTGAGGACGACCTGGATAAGAGTTTCATCTTCAGTGATATTGTAGCCAAACTAAGGCGAGAGAAAGAAAAACGGCAATTTATTGTCGCCACTCATGATGCCAATCTGGCGGTACTGGGCGATGCTGAGCAGATGATCGTTCTTCATGCCAGCGACAAGTCGGTTTCGCTAATGAAGTGCATCACAGGCGCGTCTATCGATGATGCAAAAGTAAAAATAGAAGTGGAAAAATTGCTGGAAGGTGGTAAAGAGGCGTTTAATAAAAGAAGGGAAAAGTACGGTTATTAGGGAGAAGCTAATGCTCACAGAGATAGAAATCTTAAGGATGATCGAAAACGGTGAAAACTCATTTGTAGAATTTAAGGATGATCGGATCGCCAATAGAGATTTGGCGGAGGAGGTTATCGCTTTAAGTAATCATAAAGGCGGCTATCTTTTTCTTGGTGTTTCTGATGATAAACAAATCGTAGGCTTGACCCGGGAAGACAACGAAGAAAGAATCATGAATATCTGTGATGATTTGGTCTTCCCGACAGTGTTTCCGACCTATTACGAAACCAACATTGGTGAAACTAAGATTGCTATTATTGAATTGGAAGTTGGAAGCAATAAGCCCTATTGTATACCCAAAGGCGCGGAAAAGAAATTTAATCCGGATGAAATATATATTCGCCAGGGAAGCAAATCACGCAAGTTGAAAAGCAGAGATGAATTACAACGGCTGTTTCAAGCTTCAGCGCATATTCATTATGAGATTATTCCCGTCGCTTATGCGAGTATGGAAAATTTTGATTTGGATTTTGCAACTGATTTTCTGAATAAAAATATCAGACAGGTTTCAATTGCTTCAGGAAATCCGGAAACGGCTCTCAAAAATCTCGACTTGCTGGTTGAAACAGAAAAGGGGCTGCAACCCACTATTGCCGGTTTGCTGCTTTTCGGAAAAGGTGAAATCAAAAAGTTCTTACCACAGGTTGGAATAACCAGTATAAAAATAAACGGACAATCAAAAACAGACCAAAAGATCGATCATAAATTTTTTAATGAAAATTTGTTCGCCAATTTTAATAACGCCTGGAACTTCTTCAAAATACATAACGCAAAGACTTACCGAATTGACGGAAAGAATCGAATTGACAAATTTGATTATCCAGATAAAGTCTTCCGTGAAATATTGGCCAATGCCTGCATTCATCGGGATTATACTATTGCCGGGTCAGAGATTATGGTTTGGATTTTTGAAGATCGAATCGAAATATCCAGTCCAGGACGGCTTCCAAATACTATTTCAATTGAAAAAATGAAGAGCGGTGCCAAGTATCATCGCAATCCAATATTGGCACAATTTTTTGCCTATTATGGCATTGTCGAAATGCTTGGTCAGGGTGTGCTGATGGCAAATTTATGGCTAAAAGAGAATGGTAATCCTGAACTTCAGATTGAAGAGAATGAAGAGGAAGTGGTTGTTACTATTTTCAATTAGCCATAACTATAAGCCGCTAAACGCTGCATTGCTTTGGATGTTCAGACATTATTTAGCTCCCATCAAAACAGGATTATTTTGGCGAAGATGAAGTCCAACAAAGACTTCATCACTAACACGACCATGACGCTGAAAAAAGGGTTAGCTGGCGCTTGAACTTGCTGATTCGCAGCTCTCAAATTACCAATTACTCAAGGTCTCAATTCATTTTCGTTGGAGGATTCGCATGAAGAAAGTTGTTGTCTTAGGCGCTGGCATGGTGGGCGCAGCGATGGCAAAAGATTTAACCGCAGATGTGGATGTCACTTCGGTGGATGTCAATTCGGAAAATCTATCCCGGTTAGCTCAGCAGGCATCCGTTCATACCATTGAAGCGGATCTATCCGATCCGGCTGCGGTGAAGAAACTGGTCGCTGATTTTGATCTGGTCATTGGCGCGGTCCCTGGATTTATGGGTTTTAAAACCTTGCAGGCGGTCATTGAAGCCGGGAAGAATAGTGTGGATATTTCATTTTTTGAAGAGGACCCGTTCGAACTCGATGCCTTAGCGAAGAAGCACAATGTTGTCGCTGTGATGGATTGTGGCGTTGCCCCGGGGATGAGCAATCTGTTCCTGGGCTATCACAATTCAACCATGGAAGTGGAGAGTTTCGAGTGTTCGGTGGGCGGACTTCCGCTGGTTCGAAGCTGGCCGTTTGAGTACAAAGCGCCTTTTTCACCCATCGACGTAATTGAAGAATACATTCGTCCGGCGAAAATTTTGATCGACGGAAAAATTCACACGCGACCGGCATTGTCCGAACCTGAATTGGTGCACTTCGGGGAGATCGGCACGCTGGAGTCCTTCAATACCGATGGTTTGCGCACCCTGCTGAAAACCATCAACGTCCCCAACATGAAGGAGAAAACGCTGCGCTATCCCGGGCATATTGAGAAGATGAGGGTTCTCCGGGAGATTGGTTTCTTCTCCAAGCAGACTATTGAAGTCAACGGATGCGCCATTCGTCCGCTCGATCTCACCACCCGATTGTTGTTCCCATTCTGGAAATTGGGTGCGGACGAGCAGGAATTCACCGTGATGAAGATTAAAATCGCTGGACAGGAGAGTGGCGTCCGAAGAGAATATGTTTACGATCTTCTGGATCGGTTCGACCCGACGACGCAAATCAGTTCCATGGCGCGCACGACCGGCTACCCCTGTACAGCGGTGGCGCGATTAATCCTCGCAAAACGTTTCGCCCGCGTGGGAATCAATCCGCCGGAGTTCGTCGGCGCGGACGAGGGATGTTTCCAATTTGTCCTCGATTATCAGAAAGCGAAGAATATTCACTATCGCAAAACCGTGAGGGATATCGATTAGCCAGGCCCATCGGGAAGATCGGCCGGCAATTATTTCGCTTGAAAATGGTGACAAGGATGTATATATTTTTGGGCGGTTTCCTGCAGGGCAACTTCAGCGAAGATGCATCGTATTGCAAAAGGCGCCTGAGCGTCGTGCTGTTACAACCATTTCCAGTAACCTGACACAAAAAATCAACGGCACCAATGAAGAACAACTCGATAAAAATTCTGCTCTTTTTTTTAGCCATCATTGCTGTTGGCTATTTTTACCTTGTCTCGAGTCTGCCGAATGAAGCGACGATCAAGAAATATCGCCCGGAGACCACGGTGACTCATTTCAACGGATTCGACTGGACTCGGGATGCTGTGGCGCCGGTGCGCAAGTACGTGCCGCTTTCTCAGATTTCGCCGGAATTGCGGAGCGCGGTCATCATCAGCGAGGATGATGCATTTTTTCATCACGCCGGAATTAACATGACGGAAATGAAAAAGGCATTTCAGGAAAATATGCAGAAGAAACGCTATGCCCGCGGCGCGAGCACCATCACCATGCAGTTGGCGCGGAATGCATTTTTGCACAAGAAAAAGACGGTGACAAGAAAAGTCAAAGAGATCATCCTCACGCAGCGCATTGAAAAGGTGTGGACCAAGCAGCGAATTCTGGAGTATTACCTGAATATCGTGGAATGGGGAAGGAATGTGTATGGCGCCGAAGCAGCGGCGCGGTATTATTTTGACAAGCCAGCAGCCAGCCTGAATCTGGCGGAGTCCACGCTGTTGGCCGCCATTTTGCCCAATCCCATCGAATTGGATTTATTCAAAAATTTTTCAGGCGCCCGAAAGCGCCAGGCTCGCATTCTGCGGCTGATGCATAATTCCAGAATGCTCAGCGAGGATGAAATGAAAGCTGTGCTCAACACTCCTGTTTATGTGAGAGGAACACGGCCAAAGTCTGAAATTCGTGAACAGCCCCAGATTTCTATCTTTGAATCCGCTCTGACAGACCCACGAATTCCTCAGAATCTGAAGCAGCAGGCTGATTCAACCGGCATTTTGTTTTTACCAGAAACGGACAAAAACAATGAATGATAAAACCATGTTGGTATGCGTTCTGTTTGTGCTCGTGCTCTCGGGGCTGGCGCCCGGCCAGGAGGCAGCCCGGGTCGATTCGGTTGCTTCATCCCGCCCGGATTCCATTGCATTGCTCATTGGGCAGATCGATGCCGGAGGCCATCCATTGCTCCGAGTGAAATTGGCTCAATTGTATCTTCAGGACGAGAAATACGAGGAAGCAGAAGTTCAATACGAATACGTGACTGGCATCGACTCCTTGAAAATTTTGGGTCTCACCGGAATTGGCCTCACACACTATCACCGCGGGCCCAGCAAAGTCATTCCGCTGGAACGGTTGAAAGAACTATTTAAAAAAGATCATTATTCAAAAGCCATCGGCAAGTTCGAGGCAGCGCTGGAAATCGATCCGGCTTACCTGCCGGCGCGGTATTTTCTGGCTTTGACCTACCAGAAAAAGGGCAAGTCGGATAACCTTCAGAAAGCGCGCGATATTCTGATGGATATTCATCGCGATGCCCCGGATTATCGGGACGCATTCTATCAATTGGGCTATACACATTTATTGCTGAAAGACTATGGCCCGGCGCTGAAATCATTGCAGCAGATACAACCTGACCACAAGGATTACGCGCGGGCCAGTATTCGAAAAGCCAATGTCTACTATGAAATTGGTAATCCGAAAAAAGCCACGGAGAGCTATTTCACAGGCATCGAAACGCTTGATGACCCGGCAATGCTGGATGAGCTTTACGATGAATTGCGCATCCTGTTATCCCCTTCGGAGAAGAAGGAATTCGAGGCAGTCGCGCTCGAAGAAAGCCGGGCATTGTTCAAAAAATTCTGGCGACGTCGCGACCCGGATCCGAGCACGCCGGAAAATGAGCGGCTGATGGAGCATTTCAGGCGGGTGAATTTCGCGCACGAAAATTTTCATTTTACTGCGCCGCCGTATTACGATGATCGCGGGCGCATTTATATCAAATACGGCCCGCCGGACGATCGCTACCATTCGCAACTGGGCTCCCTGCCGGCAAAGGATAATGAGTCGTGGACATACGAAAGCGTTGAAAAAGGGTTGGTGTTCGATTTTGTGTCTGAAGGGGGCTACTTTCGCCAGGTTGATGATTTGACCGAAGCGGCCATTGCGGGTTACTCGTACGAATCCCGATTGGTGCTGGCCGGCAACCTGTACGCCAATCGCAGCCATCTGAGCCAGGCATACGCCAATCTATCCGTCAGCTTTAGCTGGGATAGATTGAATAATTTCCACGGAGACAGGGGTGAAGCGCTCGAAAAATATCCCGGTGAACTGTATCGCTATGAGTTCAAGTCCGAGCAATTTCCGTTTCTGACCAAATGGGCGCAGTTTCGCGGGGATAGCGGAAAAACCCGGTTCGAGGTTTTCACATCCTTCCCGGGCGTTGGGATGAATTTTGAAAAGGAAGGCGAACGGTACGTCAACTATACAGATTTCTTCATTGATGTGCAAGACAGCAATTACAACTCAATCATCAGCAATCACGACCGGTTTTCCATCAAACTGGATGCTCTCGATAAAATGGAAACGCGGCAATTCCTGTTTCAACAGAACTACCAGATTTTGCCGGGCCAATATGATTTTTCCTTTGTCATCAACAATAAAAACTTAACCCGCAAAGGCGTGAAAAAAGAACAAATCAGCGTCAGAGATTTCACCGCATCCCACCTGATGCTGAGCGATATCCAGTTGTCTTCCGATATTCAGGCGGGGACATCTGCCTCCAACAAGATGTTTGTCAAGAATGACCTGTCCGTCACGCCGTACACGTTTTCGCGTGTCATTAAATCCAAGCCGATTCACGTCTATTTCGAAATTTACAATCTGACTCTGGACAGCGGGGGCAATTCCAATTTCGAAGTCTCATATACCGTAAAGACAATCGAGCCCCGGCGCAGTTTCTGGCAGAAGACGTTAGGCAGCATCCCCAGGATTTTCTCAGGACAGGAAAAAAGTGTGGTGACCTCAGCCTCGTATCGATCCGGAAATTCAACCGAGGCCATCGAATACATCGCTTTTGATTTGACCAATCTGGAAAACGGCGTCACTGAATTGCTGATTAAGATCACGGATAACCTGGCTAACCAGTCGGTTCAGGAGCAGCGGCAATTCACATTATTTGAATAAAGTTGTAATTGCAGCAGAGAAATTTTCACGATGAAAATAAAATAAGAACGGAGCGCTGTTATGAAACAATACTTTTGTCCGCATTGCAATGAAAAGCTATCCCAATTGGAAGATTCGATCATCAAAATGAAGGGGATTTTCGAATGCGACTATTTTACCTGTGAGGCCACTATTTTCCTGCCGAGTTCCCTGGGCCATTACAGCGCGATGACCGACGCCTACATCACGATGCGGGATGGCGCGCGCGTGGAATTTCGCTGCACCAATCCACGCTGCCATCGCAGCTTCACTGCGCCCTACGACGATGACCTGGCCGAAATTAAAATGGTTGACGAAGATGGGCACGAGTTCATTGTGGTGTTCAATCGGATTTATGGCAAGCACTCCACGTTTGTCGTGGATTACAAAAAGAAAAAATTGGAAGAATCGTTCGGAGAAGATAAAGCCTCGTACATGCATGACTTTGACCGCCCGGTTAATTTTTTCGGCGAGTGATCCAGAGCGCCACAGCGGAAGGAGCGAAGACCGATCTGCGGATCGGTTTTTTGTTTATGGGCAGATTCGCGGTAAGGAATGGGGAGCTAAATTTTTTCTTGACTTTTTTATTATAAATTATTACTGTTACTGTCTCAAAAGTGAAATTCATAGAAAGACAGGCGTGCGCCAGATTTTCGTTCAATTCCGTGCAATGATTGAGTGGCTCCGTCCGTGTCGATGGCATCAAAACGATGGGCGGAATTCACCGTTGCTTCGGATTTCTCATTCGGAGCCTGACCCAAATGGACGGCTCAACGAAATGTCTTCAGCCTGCATAGACGTGTATATTCATCGAAAAGGAAAATTATGTCCGAACAAGGGAAAAAGGGGCTCCTCCGGTCGTTCTCTACAACATATTGGATTGTGATTTTATTCGAGTTTTTTGAGCGCGGATCCTATTATGGGATGATGAGCGTTCTCTCGATATATCTGACCGATGTACTCGGTTTTGCCAAAACCGGCGTTGGTCTGATAAAAGGCACGATTCAGCCGATCCTGTACTTTCTGCCCATCATCAGCGGAGCGCTGGCAGATCGATTTGGCTATCGCAAAACGCTGACCGTGGCGTTCGCCCTGCTGGGAGGCGGCTATTTTCTGACCAGCCAGATGACCTCCTATTCCGCGGTGTTCCTGGCATTGTGTGTGATGGCGCTGGGCGCCGGCACGTTCAAACCGATCATTTCAGGTTCCATCGCCCGCACCACGGACAAAAGCAATAGCACGCTGGGATTTGGCATTTACTACTGGTCCATCAATCTCGGCGCGTTCCTGTTTCCTCTGATACTCGTGCCGTTCCTCAAAAATAGTCCCATGTTCGGCTGGCGCTGGGTCATCATTGCGTCGGCGCTGGGCACCGGCGCTATGATTCTTCCCACCGTGCTGTTCTACAAAGAGCCGCCCATGCCGGAAGCGAAAGGCAAGGGGAAGGGGTTGAATCTGCTGAAAACGGTCGCCAATGCGTTCGAGATTATTTACAGTCCCTTTGTGCTCATTTATTTTTATCTGCGCTCGGCCAAACCCGGCGCGAAATGGGTGTGGGCTGTCATCGTTCTGCTGGCTGCGCTTGCCGCGTGGCAGTACATCACTCTGGAACCGGTCACCGATGAGATTGTTCACGCCACGCATGTTCAGAATGGCGCTGCTTTGACTTTCAAAATCGATCGCGATGTCATGCGCGAAAATCCCTACACCATTCAGCGTCATTTTGCTGAGTCGGTCGCCGGGATCAATCTCGTCGTCTACCATCGGCCGGAATCCTTCGCCGCCTGCTATTTTAAGAATGTCACCATCGATGGCAATGACATGGCCGTCACGCTGGTGCATCCGGCGCCGCAATTGGATTCGCTGGTGACGAATTTGAATGCGCTGTCCGCGGGGCGGCTGACTCTCGACCGCGAACACATCGCGCCCCTGTTCGAGCGGTTGACATCGGATCATGCCAATCGACTCATGGTCACGCTGTTCAAGCCGGACCTGTTCAGGCAGTACGAGTCGGCACTGGTGCAGGAAATTCAGAGTAATCCGGCATTCGCTGAGTTCAGCCCGGAGACGATCACATCGCTTCTGGAACAGGCCAGGAGGAAATCGCTCCTGCGTGTGGGGTACGAAAAGGGGGCAGGCGCAGCGTCCGGGTATAAAATCGCCGCGGAGGACAACCAGAAAATTACGCTGACAATTCACGACATGAAAGCATATTCAGCCCGCCGAGCCGAGCTGCTCACCGAACTGCGCGGCTTCCCCAACTTGATGCACCTGAGCCAGTCGCGGCTGGATGAACTGGTCGCTTCCTCGCAGCGGCGATCGTTCTTCCTGCCGTATCTGATTTTGCTTCTGCTCACGAGTCTGCTCATCCTGAAAATTCAGAAGCTTTTCCTTCAGTCGGAAAAATTGAAAAAGGCGCTGTATGTGCTGTTGACCTTTGTGGGAATCATTGCTATCATCTGGCTGATACCCGGGCTGAATGTCTTCTCGCGCTTTGTCAGCATGATCATTTATTTCTCCGTGCTCTCCCTGTTCACCATCGAGGTGGAAGACCAGGCGCGGTTCAAAGACAATTTCAGATTTTTGCTGATGATTTTCATCTATTCAGGATTCTGGATTCTCTATTTTCAGATGTTCGATTCAGTGCTGTGGTACGTAAAAGCCTATGTCGATGCGTCCTCGCTCAACAGCTTCGTCAATTCCGTGTTGGGCTTCATCGGCGTGAATATCAACTGGTTCTTCGACGTCGAGCACGTCACCGTGATCAACGCCGGGACAATCATCCTGCTGCAATTAGTGGTATCGTCCATTGTGAAAAACACCAAAGCGCTGCCGACCATGATCGCCGGCATCGCGATGGGCACGGTGGGCATGGCCATTTTAGCGATTTCCACGAGCATCTGGGTATTCATGGTTGGCATTGTCATTTTCTCCATTGGTGAAATGACCGCGCATCCCAAATTCATCAGCTATGTGGGCCTCACAGCTCCCAAAGACCGCGTGGCCACGTACATGGGCTATATCTTTTTGTACGGCGTGATCGGCAGCAGCATCGGTGCGATTCTCGGCGCGAATATGTACGTCCATTTTGTCGATCAACTGAATCAGCCCCGGACGCTGTGGCTCATATTCAGCGGCATTGGCGTTGTGACCATCCTCGGGCTGTTGCTTTACAACGCGTTCGCGCCCAAAAATGCCGAAGCGGAATGAGTGAATGGCCCGCAATTGGCAGAAAAATTGGCGGGCATTGGCAGATTGAAAATTCAATTTTGTGGATTGGCGTTACATCTTTTTGAATTCTTAATCATCAAATACAATCGGTCGCAGTGACGGGAGTTGGTTTTTCAGCAGAGCGTTCTCTTTTTAAAATACCGCTGCTGTCCGGTTTCAACCCGACCGCTGACTCGAAAGCAATGTTTTATTTTATAATAACTTGTATTGGGTGAAATATTTATCAGGAGGTGTGTCAGATGACAGAACAAGCAACAGGCAGGAAAACATACAAATTCAAAGCGGAGATCAAGCAGTTGTTGGACATACTGGCGCGGTCGCTGTATACCAATCGCGAGATTTTTGTTCGGGAATTGATTTCCAATGCGAGCGACGCGCTGGACAAAGTCCGGTTCCAGAGCATTCGCGGAGAAGAAATTTACCAGGCTGATAATCCGTTTGAAATACGCATCAACTTGGATAAGGACAATAAGAAGTTCATCATCACGGACAGCGGCATTGGTATGACGAGTGAAGAATTGATCGAAAACATCGGCACCATTGCCCATTCCGGCTCGACTGAATTTTTGAAAAATGTCACTGAAACCGATCCGCAGGGACCGGATTTAATCGGTCGATTTGGCGTTGGTTTCTATTCCGTGTACATGGTAGCGGATAATGTGACCATCACGACGCGGTCGTACCTGAAGGATGCCGAGGCGTGCGAATGGACCAGCGATGGCGGCGGCACATTCAAAATCGAGAAGATTGAACATGCGCCTCGCGGCACTAAAATTGAGCTTCATCTGCGCGGCGACGCCGAGGAATTTGCCGAGAAATATCGCATCGAACAGGTGATAAAAAAATACTCGAATTTTGTCCCGTTCCCCATCTTTGTGGATGGCGAGCAGGTCAATAAAATATCGGCGTTATGGCGCGAACCGCGGACCTCGGTGAAAGATGAGCAATATAAAGAATTCTATAAATTCTTCGCCAGTAGCAGTGAAGACCCAATGGGCTGGATTCACTTTTCAGCCGATGCGCCGATTCAACTCAACAGCCTGCTGTTCATTCCCAAAACGAATTATGAAATAATGGGGTTCAGCCCCAAAGAACACGGCGTGAATTTGTTCGTGAAGCGGGTGCTCATTCAAACCGAGAACCAAGACCTGCTGCCGAAATATCTCCGTTTTGTCAAGGGCGTCGTGGATACCGAGGATCTGCCGCTGAACATTTCCCGCGAGACGTTGCAGGAAAACACGACCATCATGAAAATCAGCAGTCTGCTGGTGAAGCGCATTTTGGGTCATCTCAAAGAAATATCGGAGAAAGACGCGGCCACCTACAAAGAGTTCTGGGCGCAATTCGGTCGCATTCTGAAAGAGGGGTACGCCGATTTTCCCAATCAGGAGAAAGTCGCTGAGCTGTTCCGCTTCAATTCCTCAGTAATGAAATCCAGCGAAGAACTCTGCTCGCTGGACGAATATATCGGGAGGATGGTGGATGGCCAGAAGCACATCTATTTCCTCTCCGGGATGAATCGCGCCACGATTGAAAACAATCCGCATCTGGAAATTTTCCGAAGCAAGGGCATAGAAGTGCTCTACCTGTTCGATCCCATCGATGATTTTGTCTTGAGCGGCTTGCGCAGTTTCAAAGAGAAGGAACTCCGTTCGGCAGACCAGGCGGATCTGGATGCGCTGAAAGATGTGAAGAGCGAAAAAGAAGAGCCGGAGGACGAGGAGAAACAGGAACGTCGCAAGAGCGAGAAACGCGATCTGGAAAAACTTTGCACGCGCATCAAAAATATTCTCGGCGATCAGGTGGAAGAAGTGCGGCTGTCCGAACGACTCAAAAGCAGCCCGGCGGTGCTGGTGTCCAAAGACGACGGCATGTCCGGCCAAATGGAGAAAATTTTGAAGAGCGTCAATCAGGATATGACGCCGATCAGGAAGGTTCTGGAAATTAACGGCGAACATCCGATTGTGCGGAATCTTTTGACCATGTTTATGAATGATCCCAAAGATGAGTACCTGGTGAAGGCGTCGGAGCAGTTGTTTTACAGCGCGCAAATTCAGGACGGATTTCTATTTGACCCCAATAAAATGGTCCCGGTCTTTCAATCCGTGCTCAAAGATGCGACTGATTGGTATTTGAAAGAGCATAATATTCCATCGAACTGAGTGCAAGTCATTCAAAACAAAACAGCCTCCGATTGGCGAACGATCGGAGGCTGTTCAGTTTCAAGGCTGCACGTCACTGTTTGCTGAACAGCTCATGATTAATCTTGTTCAGGTTAATGAACAGATGTAAATCCTCATTGATCCGAAACTCTTTCCGCGCCTTCCAGTTTTCATAGCCGGGGTAAATCAATTCGATCTTGTGCGTGCCGGTAGTCACCTTCTCTTTCTCCATCGGGCTTTTCCCCCAGAATTGGCCATTGATATACACATGCGCTCCATTGGGATTGGAATTAATGGTGAGCAACGCGCGCTCGCTTTTTTTAATCAAATCAATTTTCAACGTATCCACGGCGTTGGCCTTGATTTTGTAAACGCCCTCGAAAATGGTGAAAAGATCGCCGGCGGAAATGCGAAATGAATGGGACCCGGCGATGACGTGGTTGAACCGAATGACGCCCCCTTTGAATTCATACTGCTTCTTGTCATCCTGAATCACTATCCCTTCCGGGACATTGATTTTCATGACTACTGTCCCCAGATAATTTCTGGCATATTCTTTAAATCCATAATACCCACCCGCGCCAATCATGGCGATCAGGATGAACGCCACAAAAACCGGCTTCCAGCGTCGGGGCTGCGGCAGCGGTAGCTCCTGGGAATCAGGGCGGGGAATGGACATGGTTTCGCTGATGTGCATCGATTTGATCAGTCGCATCATATCGCTCAACCGATGCTTGATATTCACTTGGTTTTCCCATTTCAGAAATTTATTGATGTCCTGAATCATGTCCGAGACGCGCAAATAGCGTTTTTCCAGTGAACGGTTCATGGCGCGTTGGATGATTCTCGTCAATTTGCGGGGGAATTTTTTATTGTAAACGCGAGGCGAGCGGAATTTACCCTGACTGATGAGCGTGAACAACTCGGTATTGGTGCTGGCAGTGAAGGGTCGGAACCCGGTGACCAACTCGTAAAACATGACGCCGAGAGAATAGATGTCGGTCTGTTCGGTGAGTTCTTCGCCATTCAATTGTTCCGGCGAGAGATAGGTCGGCGTCCCGACGATCACCCCTGTTTTGGTGAGCTCGTTTGGCGATTCGTTCTTGGCGAGGCCGAAGTCGATGATTTTCACTTCGCCCCGTTCCGAAACCATCACATTGCTGGGTTTGATATCGCGATGAATGGTGTTGTGGTCGTGCGCATATTCCAGTCCGCGGGCGACTTCCCGGATAATCATGGCGGCAATGGTCGGCGGCAGAGGCGATGTAGTCGAAAGAATCGTCTTCAAATCCATGCCATTGATGTATTCCATGACCATGTAGTAATCCTGGCCGGATTTGAAGAAATCGTAGGTCGAAACAATATTCTCCTGGGAGAAGGACGCCGTCACAATGGCCTCTTTTTCGAACCGTTGAATCATCTCCGGCGTCAAAAGTTTCAACTTTTTCAAAACAACAAATCGATTCAACGAAGACTGGCGGGCCTTGTAAATCTGCGCCATTCCGCCGTCTCCGATTTCTTCATAGATTTCAAACGAACTGATTGTCTTTTGTTCTATCATACCCTCTGAATTATCTCACAAATTATTTGCTCACAGTCACCTGGTTCCTGCCGTGCTGTTTGGAATGATAAAGAGCGATGTCCGCCGCGCGGATGATTTCTTTGTCGATGAAACCATTCTCCGGGTAATTGGAAATCCCAATGCTGACAGTGATCGGCTTCACCAGTTCGAACTGACTGGTTACAGCAATTTTCTCCCGAATTTTCTCCGCAACTTTGGTGGCGTTGTTCAATTCCGTCTCGAGCAAAATCACTGTGAATTCTTCGCCCCCGTAGCGGGCCACAACGTCGGTTTGACGAACGATTTTTCTGAGCAAGTCAGCAATCCATTTCAAAATTCTGTCACCCTGCTGGTGGCCATATTCGTCGTTGACATCCTTGAACTTGTCAATATCAATGAGCAGGAGCGACACCGGATGTTCGTATCGCGCATTGCGGAGTATCTCGGACTTCAGCAATTTGTCAAAATAACCGCGATTGTAAATTCCTGTGAGCGAATCGATAGTCGCCGCGGCTTTCAAGCGCTTGCGGCTCTGCGAAACGGCCTCGTGAATATCTTTCAATTCTTTGGCAAGCGGGCTGCCCTTTTCCACGTGATTCAGCAGTTCATCGAATTTCCGATGAATGAGAATCGAGTCATCGCTTCGGCTCTGGAATTCATTTTTTGCCATCCCTGAAGTCGCCGTCACATCCGGCTTCGCAACAATGGTGATGGGTATCCCGCCAATGGTGATCAAATCGTGGTCTTTCAGTCTCGCTTGCAGCACTTTTTTGTCATTCACAAAAACGCCATTGCGGCTGTTCAAATCCCGGATCAGGCAGTCTTTGCCGTTGAAGGTGATGGACGCATGTTTGCGCGAGACAGTCGAGTCCGGAAGGATGATTTCATTCCCCGGTTCGCGACCAATGGTGTAGGTGACGCCCGGTTTAGGAATGAGTTTTTTATTGCCCAGGTACTTTATTTCAATTATTTTTTCATTCATGCCTTTTCATCGCTCCTGAAAATTGCGAGTCAATGGACGCGCTGTTACCGAATAGAACCAGGCAGCCCCCGTCAGATTCAGTTTCTCTCTGGTAAATTTTCACCTTTGCAGTGAAAAATTTGAAACGACTCAGGTGTTAAATATTTTGAAATGTCAGGGTCGCCGCTGAAGCGGCTAAATTCTGAGCGCACATCGAATATCACCATTTTGAAGCATGGCGGCGGTTCAACAATCACCCAGCCTGCTGACCAGCGGCTTCTGGAATACATGAGCTGAGTCGTTACGAAAATTTTGTCTCAGGTATTTTTACGTTAAGTCACTTAACGCAGGTTTGACTTACATGTTTAATATCGGAAGGTTCATAATATTTGTTAGCTACTGAATGAAAAAAATGAAAAAGCTGGCCGGAACATTTCCGGTGTAGGGTCGTTGCATTAACTTAAATTCATGGCTATAGAAGTTAATGGAAGGAGACGCATGGAAACCAGAAAATTGGGCAGCAACGGCCCGGCCCTGACGACCATCGGTCTGGGCGCGTGGGCCATTGGCGGTCCCTGGGCCTGGGGATGGGGCAAGCAGGACGACGCTCAGTCCATCGCCGCAATTCGGGCGAGCATTGAGCGCGGCATTAACTGGATCGACACGGCCGCAGTGTACGGACTGGGCCACTCCGAGGAAATTGTCGCCAGGGCGCTGGAGGGAATGCAACAGAAGGTGTTCATCGCCACAAAGTGCGGTCTGGCTTGGGATGACAGAAAGAGAGTCCGCAACGATCTCACGCCCCAAAGTATCCGGCGTGAATTGGAGGCGAGCCTCAAACGGCTGAAGCGCGAGCAGATCGATCTCTACCAATTTCACTGGCCGGACCCGAAGACCCCGGTCGAAAAATCATGGGAAGAGATGATCAAATTCAAACAGGAGGGCAAAGTCCGCTATCTCGGCGTGTCCAATTTCGACGTCGCGTTGATGGAAAAATGCCAGTCGCTTCATCCCATCGATTCCTTGCAACCGCCGTACAGTTTATTGGCCCGGGGGATTGAAAAAGATATTCTGCCATTTTGCGAGACAAACGGCATCGGCGTCATCGCGTACAGCCCGATGTTTTCCGGCCTGTTATCCGGCAAATTCGATGCGTCCCGGCTGCAAGCCGGCGATTGGCGACCGAAAATCGAGGATTTTCGGGAGCCCAAACTCACGCGCAATCTGGAATTTGTCGAGGCGCTTCGACCCATCGCGGCGAAGTATCAGAAGACTGTCGGGCAACTTGCTGTGGCCTGGGTGCTGCATCATCCTGCGGTGACGGCAGCGATTGTCGGCGCGCGAAACGCAGACCAGGCCGAAGAAAATATCGGCGGCGCCGGATTTACCATCGCGGAAGATGATCGGGAAAAAATCAGGCTGTTATTGGATGAATTGACCGCCCATTGATCGGAAAAGGCAGGACCCCCGGGTTCAGGAAAAATGTCCGTTGACCCGATGGTGAAACGATGCCTGACCGGCAACCGTCCCTTTTTGCATCGAACTGATTTCATAAAAAAATGGTTACAATTCAGTCAGGTATTCTTGCCTCAAAGTCACGAAGATGCCAGTTTTTTATTCATTCTTACGATGTAAGATTATTGATTATTCTCCAAACCAAATTCATTTTTTCTGAATCGAACATTTTCGACATAACTTATTCTTTGTGACTTAGAGACTTAGAGGCTGAGTAGTTAAAAAAAATGAAATGGAAAACCGTGCCTGCAACAACGCTCACTGTAAACACAACTCTCGCCGGAGCAACCGGCAGTCCGAATTCTGACGCCCGGCAAAAATTTTGGGTCGCCACAATCGGGCATTTTGTGACCGATTTTTACAATGGTTTTTTAGCGCCGCTATTGCCAATCATCGTTATCAGGCTCAATCTGACCCTGACTCTGGCCGGATTGTTGCTATCCATTTTTTCGATCTCCAACTCTCTGCTCCAGCCACTGGCCGGCGCATTTTCCGACCGGATGAGACGTAATTATTTCCTCATTTTCGGCCCGATCATCACGGCTCTGTTCCTGGGATTCATCGGCTGGGTCAATCAGTACTGGACGCTCGTCCTCATCCTGGTTGGCAGCGGATTCGGCACAGCCGCTTTTCATCCCCAGTCCGCAGCCCTGGTCGGCGGATTGACCTATCGATCCAAAGGATTTACCATGTCGGTCTATAACATGGCTGGCGCACTGGGCGTGGCTGTTGGGTCAGTGGTCATCATTCCGCTCACGAACTCTCTGGGTTTGAAAGCTTCGGTCTTGACCATTTTGCCGGCGCTTCTGCTGTTCCTGTATTCCGCCTCATTTTTCAGTCGTACTGCCAGCGTGGCAAAGGAGCAACGCAAAAAGACCAACCTCGCTGCCGCCGTAAAGTCCAACTGGTACACCATTACGCTGCTTCACAGCCTCGTGGTGTTCCGGGCCATTCTGATTCTGTCTTTCTCCGGCTTCATGCCGCTGTACATGACGTCGAAGGGCGAAACGCCGTTTTTCGGCGGATTGACGCTGGCGGTGTTTCAATTTTTTGCAACGGCAGGGATATTGGCTGGCGGGCGATTGTACGATCGTTTCGGCGCGCGAAAGACCCTGTTTCTCTCGTTCATTTTTATTTTGCCGCTCGGCATTGCTTGCCTGCACGTTCCGGCCATCTGGTCGCTGCCGATTCTTGGCCTGATGGGATTCCTGCTCACGTTTGCGACATCGGTGAATATCCTTCTGGGGCAGCAAATCATGCCTGAAAATGCCGGTTTCATCTCCGCGCTGATGATGGGCTCTGCCTGGGGATTGGCCGGATTGCTCATGACACCGGTGGGTGCGCTGGCGGATCGCTGGGGCCTGCAAACGACGTTGAGCGCCATCAGCGTTGTGGCGCTGTTCGGCGTGCTGATGGTCGCAATCATTCCGTTTCATCGGTTCAAATCAGCGCCGGTAACACAGTAAAAAAAAGCCTGGCCGCGATGCATTGCGGTCAGGCCTGCTCATGGATTTCACCACGGATTAGTACAATTTCACCTCATCCATATTCACGCCAAGCTTCTCGCCGGCGATTGTTTTCAACGCAGCCAGATTGCCAACGTAGACAGAAAATGTAACCGTCTGCTCCAATTTTTCGTTGGGGGCCAGATCTTTTGCCGGGCCATGACATTCAATCTCGCAGAATCCGCCAAAGCGACCGTCGTCGTTATACATCTGAATGGCGTCGCCGTAGTCATAGGCGCGCTCCCAGGGACGGTCGAGATACAATCCGGCCGGATCCACATGGAACTGCTTCAGGTACAGAATGCCCTCGTCGCTGCCATGCTTGTAAGAGAGATAGGCGATTCCGTTTCGCGCGGCCCAGGGCGCAATGCCCAGTTTGCAACGGAATTTCCCGTCGATTTTCACCGAGGCCCAATCGTCCCCTGTCGCCAGTCGTTCAGGGGGAACCGTGTTGAAATTTTTCGGACCGTAATCGCGCACGGTGATATTGGCGCGGCTCGAATCCCGTGTGATCGGGATGATCATGGTGCCAGCCGTATCCAGTTGAATGAGACTCCACAGCCCCACATGGTCAACGTCCTTCCCGATGGTGACATCGGACAGATTGTACAGCTCGTGGGTGAATTTCAAACCGACGTAGCGCACTCCCGGGGCTAACTCTTCCGACGGGCTGGTCAACAGTTCCACAGAGCGGACGAGCTTGAGGTGATAGACCTGATCCACGACATTCGTTATCTCAAAATCATTGGAACAGACCACGCGGTTTGCCTCGCGCGAATCGAGCGTGTATTTGCCGGGATCCATAACTTCCGGGACGAACCAGTTCTGCTGCTTATCCAGATAGAACGTGGCCTCAGGAGAAATCCAGGATCGCGCGCCGCCAATATTCCAGTTCCGAGTTTCACCAGCCCAGAACTCAGGTTTGGCCAGGGCCGGGTTTGGCCAGATCAGATTCTTGCCCGGCAGTCCATCCAGCCCGAGCGCAACGACCTTTCCGCCGTACTCCGGAGCAATGGCCAGCAGCGCGCCGGCTTCGTCGCCGAGCACCACGATTTGAGTCTGTTTCTTCATGATGCGCACCAAATCATTGACATTGGTTATCATATTATTATCTCCTCCGCAAGAAAAAATAACTGCCAGAATTAACACAACGGTTACTTGCCAAAATTTTGCTTGACGCTTCATACCTGTTCCTCCTTCTCATAGATTTGGAAATTCCGAGAATGATCGGTCGGACACGTTACTTGCGATGGGCGGGTTATCTGAACGAAGCAAACCTGCTTTTGACCGATCATTCATCGCATGATTTCAATTACAATTAAGATTCGTTCAATCCATCGTCAGTTCTTTGGCGCGCCGGGTAAAAACAAAATGCGGCGTTGCCACGCGGATTTCATTGGACGGCGGGCTTTCGTTATTGACCCTGTCCAGCGCTGTGACGACGTAATAATAATTTTGTCCCGGCTCGATCTGCGTGTCCAGGAAAAACGTATCCGGCGCAGCCGTGATTTGAATGAGATTGCGCGCATCGCTGATATCCACCGGCGTCTGCAGGGAGCGATAAATATTGTAGCGACGGACATCGGTGGGCTCCACCAGACTGTCCGGCGGACTCCAGATCAGCAGCAGGTTGCCGGCAGATGTGAATGTTGAGCGCACATTACGGGGATCGAGCGGGGATTTATCATCCTTCCAGCTCATGGCCGGCAGATTGCTCAGATAATGAAATCCGCGATGATCGAACTGATTCATGGCCTTTTTCAGGCCGCTGAAGCTGAAAAAGACCACGCCGTTGCCGCCATTTTCGAGTGTGAAGGCGACCTGTCTGGCTGCCTCTTCCAGAGGCCAATCCGCAGCGCCCAATTTATTGACCGAAATGCCCGGGAAAATATATCGCTCGTGGGGCGCATCAAACCAATTTTTCACAATGGTTCCGAACGGCGCTGTGGGGTGATTCATCTGCCAGTAAATCATCGGGATAATGAAATCGATTTTGCCCTCGGCAACCCATCGCCGCGCATCCTGATAGACGATGTGAAAACCATTCCAACTGCTGTAGTCGTATTTTCCGATGACAGCGGCGGATATTTTCAGCCAGGATTTCAGGAGAGTGGCTTCGTCGTAAAATTTCCGAACGAATATATTGATGTTCTCCCGCTGCCAGTTCTCCCAATTCAACTGCTGCGGATTCCCTTCCGGCGAATTGAACAGCCGTAAACTCACAGAATCCTGGGAGTAACCGAGACTGTTGGAGCCCTCCGGGTAGCGGATGTAGTCGAAATGAAATCCATCGATATCGTATCGTGCGACAATGTCCATGGCGACGCGATGAATGAAATCGCGGGCTGCCGGAATCCCCGGACTCAGATTGACATAATGGGAATTGAGCGGCATGGGACGGCCATCTTTGTCGCAGACAATCCATTCCGGATGGGCGTTGTAAACCTGGTCCGGCGTGGTATGAGGCGGCGGCGCCGCGCCGCGCCAGGCCGGAAAAACATTGAACCAGACGTGCAATTCCAGTCCCCGAAGATGCGCTTCACTGAGAGCGTATTGGAGGGGATCCCAGCCGGGGTCCGCGCCAAAGGTCCCGGTGAGCAGGTCGGACCACGGTTCGAGCGCGGAAGGGTAGAAGGCGTCGCCGTTGCCGCGAATCTGGAACAGGATGAAATTGAATTTCGCTTTTTTAGCTATGTCAAAGATGTAGGTGATGCGCTGCTTTTGCGCCTCGACGCGGTTCGAATCCGAACCAACAGCCCATTCCCAGCGGGTGACCCACAAACCGCGCGCCTCTTTGGTGCCGGGGTGTTCGCGCTTGCACACGGAGCCAATGAGAATCAACGAAGCAGTGAAAATGAACACGAGTTTGAAAACAATTTTCATGAATGCCTCTGGCTTGTCTGAAAAGTGAAATCAGAATTGCGTTTTATTTCTTGCCGAATACCTCTTCCAGCTTCCGCCTTCTCTCTTCGAAATAGGGCTGAGCATCCTCGCGCGAGAAGGTGCGCTGCTCGAAATCGCGACTAATCAGATTGGACAGGAATCGCCCCTCAAAGTCAGCGATGCGTTTTCCGTAGATGTGAAATGAATCCGATTCGTCAATGTACCGGCCAATTTTAATCGGACGGTTGAGTCGCTCGCCCACCTGTTTGGCCACATATTCCATGACGTGGATGAAGGCGAAGCAATTCATGAACGAGGCGTCGTAGGCGTCCCGGCTGCGGAAACGGATGTTCATATTGAGCGTCGGCTCGCCGAACTCATCATTCAAAATGCGGAACCACATGCTTTGCAGGCAGGCCGGGTCGTAAATATCTGTGTCCATGTACGGCTGCCACGTGATGGCCTGCGCCTGTCGCGTGAACGGTTGTTTGGAGAGCTTTTCGATGACGTATTGAATCTGGTTGATCTGGACAAAGGGGAATGACTTTCCGCCGATCTCTTTTTCGACCAGCGTGACATAGTCATGATCCAGCAGAAAATGCGCGGTCTCGAATTGATGGAATTTTTTCTTTTCACTCTCAGGCAGGCTGCAGAGCACTCGGTCAAATTCGCTGAGAGGCGCCTCGTAGGTGAATAAGCGTCCGTGATAGGTGTATTGCCATTTGGTATCCTGCGGATCGAGCGGATTGCGAATCCAGTGATCTTTGATGCCATCGCGCACTTCCTGCACGTACTCCTCGAGGTCTTCGAATCCGCCGGGAATCCCGCCCAGGTGGATCATCGGCTCGGACGCCGGCTGTTCGATGGATATCAGAATGGAGCAGTCGCGGCTCGGCGGATCGATGTAATTGCCCAACTTATCTTTCGCATCGTATTGAGTCCGAATTTCGCAGCCGTACAAATAAAGCCCCAGCATGGCGTTCTCCCATGCCTCGGCGAGGGACGCGCCGCTCACTGCAACGACCGGGATGTTGCCGCCGTACGCCGGACTGATGAGATGAATCCGATCTTTTTTTTGCTGCACAATGGCCTGGAGTTGGGATTTTTCCATATCGTGTCCTTTACTATGATTTGGTTTTATTAAGAAGTCAAGAAACAAAATTCTTGTCTAAATGTCAAGACAATTTTCTAAAATGATGTCGGATTTGCCTGAAAAAAATGTCGGGGTGAAAGGCATGGATTAAACAGCGGTGAACGATGGGATGGCTGGCGCAAGGGGATCTGATGCACCAGCGGTTATTTTTGATTTGTAACCGCTCAGCCACAAAGCTTTGTGGCTTGGTGACTTCGTAGCAAGACGACACGCCTGAATAGCGACAAAAATTCTTTTTAACCCGGAACCGGGAACCTTGAAACCCTGAACCTGAGTCGATACTTTGATTGGTACGGGGAGGTTTTGCTCCAGCGAAGCGCGTAGGATGGCACCGCGTTTCAGGCCAACGAAAATTCAAAGTTATCGGGGAATCGTCGTTGGCCCGGTGCGGTCTCATTTCATTCGTAGCGCAATGCCACGATGGGATCCAATTTCGATGCTTTGAACGCCGGCCAGAATCCGAACGTCAGTCCCACTCCTGTACAGAAAAGCAGACCGACGATCGCCCATTCCATCGGCACGTGGGCGGCGAAGTTGGTCAACAGGCTCACGATATTGCCGAGGCCGAAACCGACTGCCACGCCGAAAAATCCGCCGATGTTGCAGAGAATGATCGCTTCCAGCAGGAACTGCATCAGGATATTTTTTCGCTTTGCGCCGAGCGATTTTCGGATGCCGATCTCGTGGGTTCGTTCGGTGACCGAGACGAACATGATGTTCATAATGCCGATGCCAGCGACGATCAGGGCGACAATGCCGATGACAAATGCCCCAACTTTAATGCCGGCGACCTGCTCATTGAAGGCTTTCACGTTGCTGTCATTGGTGAAAATGGTGAAGTCATCTTCCTCGCTCGGTTTCAGGCCGCGCTCCATCCGCATCACAGCCCGCGTTTGATCGATGGCGTCGTACAGCAATTGCGGCGACTTTGCGCGAACCGTGATGTTGACCGAGCGATCGAAACCGCGCTGGTCGCGCATTCCATAAATCTGTTTGAATCGCGTGATGGGAATAATCAGATAATTGTCGAAATTGCCGCCCATCGATGAGCTTTTCTCCTGCAGCACGCCAATGACGCGGAACTTCCGGCCGTCAATTTTGATGGTCTTTTGCAGCGGGTCTGTCCACGGAAACAGCGTTTCGGCAATGGCGTGGCCGATGAGCGCCACGTCTCTGCCAACATGCACATCTTCGTGAGAGAGGTTGGAGCCAAACTGGACGTAATGAGTATTGTTTTCCGAATATTCCGGCGTGCCGCCGCAGATGGTCAGATTGGAGTTAGTCGCTGTATCCCCATATTTGGCAATGTGCCCGAAGCTCCACAGCTCAGCGCCCACCAGATCCACCGTCGGCACTTTTTCCCGGATGGCGTTGGCATGCTCCACTGTTGTGGGCCGGCGCAGCATTATTTTTCGCATCTCTTCCTGAGACGTCGGGCCGGACGCCCATTTCTGAACCTGGAAGGTCTGCGTACCCAGCACCGATATCTCTTTCTCAATCGTGGTCTGGATGACGGAAATCCCTGTCATCACGGCGATGATGGACGCCACGCCGGCGATGATGCCGATGAGCGTCAAAAACGATCGCAGCTTGTGCGACATGATGGCGGCGACAGCCATTTTAAAAGCTTCAGCGACGTACATAAGGCCACCCAATTGGTTTTGATGAAATGGGTTCTCCTGACTCCACGTTGATTCGAACCGCCTCGACGTGAAGCCTGATTTTGTTATCGTTACTCGTAACGCAGCGCTTCGATGGGATCCAGCTTCGAAGCGCGGAATGCCGGAATGATGCCGGCTAACACTCCTACCAGAATGGAGATGATGAGCGCCACCACGGCGATCGTCACTGACACTGCGGCCGGCAGTAAAAATTTATTGATCAGCGCGGCCACGACGAATGACGCGATCAATCCCAGCGCGCCCCCGGTGAGACAGATGGCGGATGACTCGATGAGAAATTGCGTCAAAATCACCCGGCGCTTTGCGCCCAGCGCTTTTCGAACGCCAATCTCCCGGGTGCGCTCCGTGACCGAGACGAACATGATATTCATGACGCCGATCCCGCCGACGAAAAGCGACACGCTGGTGATGATCAGCCCGATGAGAATGACCACGCCCATCACGTTGTTGTACGCGTTCATCAGCGTGTCCATGGTGTTGATGGAAAAATTATCCGGCTCTGTCGGTTTCTGTTTTCGAATCTTGCGCATCTCTCCGATGATCTCGTATCGGAAATCGTCCATCAATTCCTGGCTGGGCGCTTTGACGGCAATATTGAACGGCCGATTGTAGCTGCCGTACGCTTTGATGAACGTGGTGATGGGGATAATTATTTGCCGGTCAAAATTCGGTCCGCCGAAAATACCAGCGCTGCCCTGTTTTTCCATGACGCCGACGATCCTGAAGTCGTAGCGCCCGACCTTCAATTTTTTATTGAGCGGATCCACGCTTTTGAATAGCTGTTCCCTGATCTCCGATCCGATGACGCACGCGAATTTCTTGGATTGAACATCTATCGGCGTCAAAAACCGACCCGCATCCGGCACGGCATTGGAGATCATCAACTGCTCTTCTGTGGTGCCAACGACGGGCACATTCTCCATTACGTTCGATTGAAATTTGATGTTGGTCTGCGTTCCGGTCGAAGGAATCACTGCTTTGGCGTGCTTCAACGTCTCATCGAGTTTTTCTCCCTGCTTGTAGGTCACGTTCGGTCGATTGCGGAATTCGAAAAAGTTCCCGGTGATGATCCAGGGCATGCGGGAGACGTACAAAACATCCGAACCAATGGCCGAAATGCTCTGTTTGAAATTATTGCCGAGACCATTGGCCACTGTCATGGTAGTGACAACCGCTAAAATGCCGATCACAATTCCCAGAGCGGTGAGTATGCCGCGGGTTTTATTTTCCTTAATGGCGGAAAAGGCGATATGGAACGATTCGATTTTTTCATGAATTGAGCGCATGGGAAGAGTCCACTATTTTTTTGGCGGTTCATTTTGTACGGTGACGGCTGATTCGGGCTGAAGCGTCTGACTGATGGCCCGATAACTGCCGGTGACGACTTCGTCGCCTTCAGCCAATCCTTCAATGATTTCAATGTGTGTATCGCTCTGGATTCCGGTTTTGACCTGAACGGCGTTGGTTTTGCCCTTGTCCACAACAAACACAATGGACACAAATCCATCTTTATCAGGTGTGTAAGGGGATGTCTTTGCTGTGTCGGCTATGGCTGTTTCACCTTTGGGTGGCTCGGCTTTTTTCCTGAGTTGATCCGGCGTTCGCACGGTCACACACTGAATGGGGACTGCCAGCGCCAGAGCCCTGGTTTCGGTGATGACGTCGCTGCTGGCGGTCATGCCCGGGCGTAATTTTTTACCGGGATCAATGATGGAAATTTTCACCTCGAATTCCGTTTTCTGATCTGTGGTGCCGGAGCCGGTAATGGTCGCGCTGCTGGCTATTTCGCTCACTGTCCCTTTGAATACCTCATTCGGTAGGGCGTCCACTTCGATAAGGGCGCTGTCGCCAATGGACATGGACACAATGTCATTCTCGTCCACATTCACCAGGGCTTCCATGCCGGCGAGATTGGAGATTATCATGATCACATCTTCCTGAAACTGTGAGCCCAGGGCAATTTCGCCAACTTCCTTGTTCAGTTTGCTGATGGTACCGGTCATGGGCGCGTAGATCGTTGTTTTGGATAAATCATCACGCGCCTGTTTCAGGACAGCCCGCGCCTGTTCCACTTGCTGTAGTGAAGAATTATAGCGGGCTTTCTCGGCTTTGTCGGTCGCATAGGTCTGGTCCAGGCTGGCCTGCGACTCAAGGCTCCGGTCGAAGAGCTCTTTTGTCCGATTGAAATCCTTCTCCGCTTTAAACATGTTTTCCCTGGCTAACGAGGCGTTGGATTCGGCCGCTTTTAAATTGGCCTCAGCGCTTTCGACGGAGGCTAAAAATCGCTCCCGATCCAACTGCACCAGCAGCTTGCCCTGCTCCACCCATTCGCCTTCGACAACCGGAAGCTTGGTGATTTTAGCTGCCACATCGGCGCTGATTTTAACCTGGGTTTTCGGTTGAATTCGGCCGGTTGCCGTCACGGTTTCCACTATCTTTTGCCGCTTCACTTTTTCGGTCTGAACCGGGATGTTCGAGTCGCCGTTTTTCTTTTGTGAAATAGCAATAGCAATGACAGCGATGACGACGATGATTGCCGAGCCAATTATGATTTTTTTCCTGGACATGATGGCGCCTCTCTAAGACTTTGTTCAATAACAAATTGTATAAATGGTTTAGCTGCGTTCTTATTTTTGTTATCTGCATGTACGACGGTCTTGTCATTTTTGTTACATGACAAGTTCAGGGCATGACGTGTTTCAATTTCATTTCAGAAAAAACTCCTATCTGCTATTGGATACCCCAGGAAGGATAGCCATCCTTTTCACCGAAGTACCACAGGGAATCATCGCGACGCATTTTAAAAAAAATGAAACCTCACTCATTTTCGGTCGTAACTCTGGACAAATTGCCACCGAAATCCAGTAACCCCAATCACTGTCAAGGGAGTTGAAATGAAAACCTATCTCGCAACGATGTTGGGCGTCTTGCTGTTTACTTCGGCAGTCGCTGCCGATCAATCCAAACAGTTGATATTGCGAAAAGTGACGGAGCCTATTTCCGTCGATGGCATCATCGATCCGGCCTGGGCCTCGGCCGATTCGGTCTCAGACTTCATTCAGCAGCAGCCCTATCACAACCAACAGGCGACGCGCAGAACCGTGGCCAGGCTGGTGACATCGGAGGACGCCCTCTATTGCATGATGATCTGCTACGATGATGAGGCCAATATCCAGAAGCAGAAGGGCAAACTGGACGAGTCCGGCGGCGATATCGTCTCGCTAATGCTCGATACATTTGATAACAAGCAGACTGCCTACAAGTTTGCAGTCTCGGCGACCGGCGTGAAAGCCGATTGCCGGCTGCTGGATGACGCCCGCAACCGGGATTATTCCTGGGATGGTATCTGGTTTTCCGGCTCGAAAATCTATCCCTGGGGATTTGTCGTTGAAATGGAAATCCCCTATAAATCGATTCAGTACGACGCGACGATTGTCGAATGGGGACTGGATTTTGATCGATGGATGCCGGTTCGCAACGAGGATATTTACTGGTGCAGTTACGAAGAGAATGAAGGCCAGCGCATTTCAAAATTCGGACGGCTCGTCTTCAACGATTTCCGGCCGACAGTGAAGGGATTGCATCTGGAAATTTATCCGGTGGCGATTGCCAAATCAACCTATCAGGGCGATAACAGCTACAAAACAGATCCTGACGCTGGTCTGGATATTTTCTACAATCCCTCGCCGGAACTCACATTTCAGCTTACCGCCAATCCGGACTTTGCTCAGATCGAGGCAGATCCGTTCGAATTCAACATCTCCCGCTACGAATCCTATTTCTCGGAGCGCCGGCCTTTTTTCACCGAAGGCAATGAAATTTTTATGGCGTCGGGACGGCAGCGGAATACCGGTTTTTATCGGCCAATGGAATTATTTTATTCCCGGCGCATCGGTAAAAAATTGCCCGATGGCAACGAGGTCCCGCTGGTGTTCGGGACCAAAGCATTCGGTCGGATGAATACCTGGGAATATGGTGGTTTCATGGCCGTCACAGGCAAGACAGACTATCGCCTGGATGGGGAGGACTGCACCGAAGATCAGGCGTATTTTGGCTCGGCGCGTGTGAAAAAACAGATACTGGGCAACTCATCGGTCGGCATGATGATCGTCGGGAAACACTCGCAAACCGAGGATAATGGTGTGATCGATATCGATGGCGCCTTTCGAACATCCAGTTGGCAGCTTGCCTATCAGATCGCGAGGTCATTCAAAAATAACCAGGGCGATTTTGGCGGCTCAGCCGGCTTTTTGATGTTTTCGGAGAAGTCCATGGTGCTCATCCGCGGCCGCTACATCGGCGATAATTTTGACATCGATCAGGTCGGATTTGTGCCCTGGAAGGGGACTGGCGAATTTGTCGGTATTGCCGGCCCGCGCTGGTATTTTCAGGATGGTTATATCCGCTCCATCCTCATCTATGGAGGTGGGTATTTAGACTATGAAAAAGTGGACAATTACACTGACTATGGCGGCGCGCTCGGGTATAACATGCAATTTCGGGATAACTGGGGATTCGAGATCAGCCTGGATGGAGGCGACGCGAAGGATGGAGGCGTCCGGTTCAGTTCGTACACGGTGAATTTCAATTCATGGTCCAATGTCAATCCCAAACTGAATGCCTTTTTAGGCGGCGGCTATTCGCGAACGTATAATTTCAGCCGTGGCTACCTGGCCTCCTATTCCTGGTCGTCACTGGAGCTCAACTACCTGATTTTCAATTCATTGCAAATTGGATCGATTGTGAATATGTTCATCGAGTACAATCCGGATCGCGCTGTGGAGGACATCACGTTGAACGCGCGCCCGCATCTGTCGGTGACCCCAATTAACAATCTGAACGTGCGCGTGTATCTGGATAATGTCTTTCTGCGCTCCAGCGAACAGGTGGAACAGGCCATCTTCGGTCTGCTGTTCTCGTACAATTTCTCTCCCAAAAGCTGGATCTATTTCGCCATCAATGATATCCGCGATCGGAGCTTACAATTCGGTGAATCCGGGGAATTACTGCCGCAGCGGATGCACGTTGTGGACAGGGCCGGGGTGTTCAAGCTGAAGTATCTGTATTATTTCTGAGATGATGGCCAATGGGACGCGCCGATTGTCTTGTCCTGAAAAAATTACAGAATATAATTTAGCCCGCATTATTCATTGTTTTTCTGAAGGAAGCGGGATAACCTGAATGGTACATGATTTTCAATTAAGCAGATAAAACTAAGTTTGATTTTGCATTTCATCTGAACAATTAGAAAGAAAAAAACTCAACGACAGTTGTAATTGATCACAGGGGATCAAAAGTTGTATTTGTTTACTTTGGACAGGATAACAGGATGATAATGATTTACTGGATTATTCTCTATCCGGTAATATCCTCACCTTTCTTTTTACTTCTACCTTATGTGGAGAGAAATTCAGCAATAAGCCTACTGGTTTGATAGTGGCCGTTAGATAATTCACCAACTGGACTTCAAACTCCTTTACTATTTTTTCTACGGATTTCAATTCAATGATGATCAGCTCGTCGACAATGATATCCGCTTTAAAATTGCCGACGACTACTCCTTCATAATAAACCTTTATGGGTTTTTGTCTTTCTACAGCAAATCCCATTGTTTTTAATTCAATTGTCAGGGCATTTTCATAAACAGACTCTAAAAAACCAAATCCTAACATGTTATATACGTTGTAAGCACAGCCAATAATTTTTTCAGTCAAGCTTGCAAGTTCCATTACGCAGCCTCCTGTGATTTACACGATTATGTTTTGATTAACATGATAACGAGCTAAAGTTAATTAATCCTGTCTATCCCAAACATCCTGCTATCCTGTCATTCTTAACCACCCTGTGATCGGTTACCGACAGTTTTATCTAATTTTATGAATAATTCAGGTTAGAAATTCAGGCAGCATTGAAAACAGATTTGTCGCGCAAGTTTACGGCGCGATGGGTCGACTCGCTTCGGGGCAATGGCACGTCCCGCCGGGTTACTTTTCCGATTCAACCTTGCAGATGATGGATGTGATGTCATCCTCCTGAGTCTGATTTTTGGTGAATTGAAGCACGCTGGAGTACAACACCTCGATGATTTCCCTGGCCGAACGATGACTGTTCGTCCGAATGTGAGTCAATGTCCGGTCAACGCCGAATTCCTCATTGTCCTGGCCATGCGCCTCCACAATGCCATCGGTCAGGAACACCGCCAAATCACCGGCCGCCATTTGAATCGTCTCCTCGGTGCGGTAGCGGGCATTCTGAATAATTCCCAACGGAATGCCGGTGCTCTTCAACTCGTGCGCCACGTCGCCATTTTTGTTCATGATGTAGGAAGTGGGATGGCCGGCGCTGGCATATTCCAGCGTTTTATTCTCCGGATCAATTTTGGCCAATACCAGCGTCACGTAGCGCTCCATGTCCAGATCCGCGAACAGTTCGCGATTCAGCCATGTGAGCAGAATGCCGGGATCGGATTCGATTTTCAGGAATGCGCGGAGAAAGGCCCGCGTCTCCGTCATGATGAGCGCGGAACCGATGCCGTGCCCGCTCACATCCGCGACGATAAAAATGCATTGCCCGCCCGGCAACGTGATGAAGTCAAAATAATCACCGCTCGTCTCGACCGCAGGATAGGTGGCGCCGGCAATATCAAATCCCGGCACGTGAATTTTTGTCCTGAATAATTTTTGCTGGATTTCCCGGGCAATGGACAACTGAAATTCCTGCTCCTGCTTCTTCCGCAACTCCGTAATATCCTTCAGCACAGACACGAAATGCGTGATATTGCCATTGTCGTCTTTCATCGGAGTGATGGTCTGGTCGCTCCAGTACAGCTCGCCGTTCTTCTTTCGATTGATGATGGTGCCCTTGTAGTGGTTGTTGCTGAGAATGGTCTGCCAGATATTTTTGTAAAAATTTTTATCGTGCATGCCGGATTGTAACAGCCGCGGCGTCTTCCCAATTGCCTCTGCGCAACTGTAGCCGGTGGTGATTTCAAACGCCGAATTCACATACTCGATGAAACCGTCTTTATTTGTAATGATGACGGTATCCGCGGTTTGCTCAATGGCTTTGGATAATTTGAGCAGTTCTTTTTCAGCGATTTTCTGCTCGGTGATGTCTTCAGTGAACTGCACGACCAGATTGGGCGGCACGAACACGTAGTTGAACACCATTTCCTTGTTTTCATTGGTGGTGCGCAGCCGATACGATGACATTTCACGGCGCACAGTCTTTTTCTCGCTGAAGGACTTTTTAAAATCCGACATCACGTCCGGCGTATCGGCAAAAATCTCGCTGGACTTCCTGCCGATGAATTTCTTCACCTGGCCGCTGGTGAACTGGTCGGCGGCGACGTTGTAATCGATCAAAATAAAATCATCATTGGCGGACTGCCAGACATAGGTGGGGATGGGAAAGCCTTTGAATTGCGCTTTCACCCTGTCTTCGCTCTGCTTCCTGGCGATCTCCGCTTCTTTCAGACTGGTTACATCGCGGATGATAGCGACGCCGCCGATGGTCTCGCCAGCATCATCGTACAGTGGGTACGCCGAAACTTCGATGAAAACACCGTCTCTGCGAAGTGCATTTTTGATGAAAATGAGTTCACTGCGCACATCGTCGCCTTGCAGGGCGCGGGCTAAAGGCAGATTTTCGGAAGGAAAAGGCGTCTTTTTATCCGGGTAATAAGTCCCGTAGACGCTGGACCATTCGTCCATGGCAATGTTCTGCAGTCCAATGCCCAGCGTCGTGCGCGCCTCGTCATTGAAAAATACCAGATGGCCGGTCCGATCCGAGACAACAACGCCCTCTTCCAGGGTTTCGATGATCGAACGGAGCGTGGCGTTTTCATTGATCAATGACTGGTATGATTTCCTGCTAAGCTCGCCGGAGAATAAACCATTTTTTTTGTATGTATCTATATTCAACATGGAGTTACCTGAATGAGTGTATTTTACATGAAATTAAGATCGTTGAATATACACGATGCATGTCATAAAAACAACCGATATTTTTACGGTGACATTTTGATGAAAGATGTATCGCTTGCCTGAGGCTGCGATGATGATGCGAAGGAAAATCGGTTTTTGATAGAGGTGATGGGAAAGAGATTGTGTAGCCGTCAGTCCGAGTGAATGCGTTTCGCTGTGCACAAGGGCAACTCTCACGCGCGTTGATTTCTCTTTGAAATCGAACCGGCGGCTACACCGGGTCAGTGGACTTGACACTGCCCCTTGCATTTTATTCTGCCTTCATGCCTTTTTCTTTTTTCTCTTTCCGCTTTTCCTTAAGGCTCTTTTGCGGTTTCTTCTTTTCGCCTTCTTTACCTTTGCCTTTGTCTTTACTTTTTGCCATACCATACCTCCAATGTAATTTAGTCAACAAGGTAGACTTGTTTATATGTAACGATTCGGCCACGAAATCTCTAAGACACAAAGAAAAAATTATTAGCTAAATTTTTGTTCCCCGATTTAAAAGTCGGGGCTATTCAAGTTATCTTAATTTTTCAATTGAATTGCCACTTCATTTATGACGTGGAAATATTATACCCAATGTATCAAATGCCGCTTTCCCTGTACGCGAACCGGCAGTCCCTGCGGAATAGCTTTTATCGCACGCCTCATGATTCAGAATTATTAATGAACGTTTGGGTTTTTTGTTCCCAAAAAATTTCGGACCACGTGAAAATTTAGCACATCTTTGGAATGAATGCCACATAATTTTTTTCGAAAATTGAAACTAATGAAAAAATCCTGCATAAAAAATACGTGACTTTTTTAACAAGGAGAGGTTGGAACCGGCCATGAAAACTATCACTGTGCTCACTCAAATTGTTCTTACCATGACAGGCTTTCAGCTCATCCTGCTGGCCAGCGTGCTGCTGCATCAGGAAACGCGAAATCGGCTGAGCCGCAATCTCCTGGTCGCTTTTCTCGCTGTGAAAGCGCTGCTGATCATTCGCTGGCTCCTGTTCGGCTGGGATATTCTCCCGGCGGAGCAGCTCATGTATCCTTATCACATCAGCAAATCCCTTTTTTTTCTGCTGGCGCCTCTGGTCTTCTTTTATTTTCGGACTTTCTGTTTCAAAGATTTTGCTTTTCGCCCGCGGCATCTCAGCCACGGTGTGCTGTTCCTCCTGTTCACCGTTTATTCATCCATCTCCGTCCATATTCTGAAAAGTCAGTCAGTCCCTGAGACCAGCGTGATTCACCAAATCTTCATCGCGCAGCACAACAGGATTTTCTGGACAACCAATTTCATTCAGATCCTTCTGTACATTATCTCGCTGCTGCATATCGTGTTACGTTACCGACATCGGCTCCGGAGCAGCCAGTCGTCTCTGGACCGATATCATCTGAACTGGCTCTATGGACTGGTGGCGTTGATCTCATTGCACTGGCTCTTTGTGGTCTATCGCGCTCTGGTGGGATTGTTTTTACCTGATGCAACGCGACTCACGGCCCTCGTTGATCTGTATTCCATTTCCATATTTTTAGCCTTCACAACCGCGCTGATCCTGCACGGACTCAGTCAACTGAAAATTATCGCCGGGGTGGATTCCGGCGAGAAGTATCTGAATTCCCATCTGCCGCTATCTGACATTCAAACGTACACGGCGCAACTCGTCGCCTACATGGATTCTCAAAAGCCCTACCTGGAGCCGGGATTGACCATCGACGATTTGTCCGAACAGTTAGCAATTCCTGTCTGGAAATTGTCGCAGGTGATTAACTACTCGTTCCAGCAAAATTTTTTCAACTTCATCAACAGCTACAGAATCCAGGAAGTGAAGCAAAAATTGATCGATCCCCAAAATAACCGAAAGACCATCCTGGAAATCCTGTACGAGACCGGCTTCAACTCAAAATCGACCTTCAACGACGTCTTCAAAAAAACGACCGGCAAGACTCCCAAAGAATTTCGAAGGGCAATCCATCCCCAATCCATGAATTAGCCAATCCGAAAACACTTGAATTAGCTATGGGGTTGATATTTTCAAGCTTCATCCCATCAGACATCGTCCCCTAAAACCGTTCTTACCCTTAGGTCAAGAAGGTGAACATCGGTTATCCCTCTCCATTTAAGCTAAGCCTTGCCTATAAGTTGGGGGGATATTAACAAATCAGATGAAACACAGAGGCCGCGAAGGACGCAGAGAAAAGACCTGCTTAGTACTGCGTTCCACAATATCTTTTAGGGTTGGTTGTCACGCTTGTCCCGCATTTGCGGGACTATCGGGCATTCACAAAATGGATTCGCGCTAAAAACATGGGGCTATGACAGCATTCTATGAATGCAGTTTTTAAAATTTTCAAACCCTAAAAAATTTATGAAATGGTGTACTACGCTTCACGCTCTGCAGTGGCGGGTGGGCGCTCAGAATGACAATGGGTTGAAATCATCAGTTTTCGGACAGTTATTGAATCGGTGAGATACTGCCTATGTTTCTCTTTATTTCTTTTATGCGCGCTAATGGCTGAATGCTGTTCGCTCAATTTAGGTGAGAAAAAAACGTCCGATTTTCTAAACCCGGTCGATTTTGACAGTTCGGTTTTGTACGTTAGGCTTGCTGATGAACGGAATTCACGCGCCCACGAAATGCGTATTGCCAGAACTGGCATCAATGATGTAGTTGATTTAGTCCCTTTTTTACAATTTTCATAACTTAAATATTGGACTTACACAATATAAATTTTCGAGAAATAGGATTTATCAACAACATCATCAATCTGCCCCTGGTTTCAGCCGCATGACAGGGCCGACAAGAGAGGTGCAGTTCAATTCACACACACTTTGGGAGGAATAACAATGAAGCGATTGCGTCAATATTTCATTGGGATCATTTTCGGAGCAATCATGCTCCATCCCCACTTTTCAGATGCCGCAGAGGGCGAAGTGCAGATCCATTATTTAGGCCACTCCTGCTTTGCTTTGGAATTCGATAACGGCGTCAGAATTTTATGCGATTACGGAGAATCCAACTCCTATGGCTATCCCAGCCCTATTTATGACATCGGCCATTTGTATCCGGATGTGGTCACCTATTCGCACACACACACCGATCACTTTGGCCGGACGATTCCGTACGATGTCGAGCATGTCCTTCTGATGACGGATAGCCTGGACATCGAAGGGATTCATATCGCTTCGGTGCTAACCAGCGAGTCATTGATTTCTGTGAAGGGAAACGGCAGCTATTTCTTCCGATACAGAGATTTGACGATATGTCATCTGGGAGACGCCGGCGCGACCATGGCGAATCTGGACATTGAAGAGGTGAAGAACGAGGTGCTGAGCAATTTTCCAATGGGCATCGATCTTCTGTTTCTGACGATTGAATCCCAGGAAAATCTCATCATGGCCGCAGAAAAATTCATTCATCTGATCAAGCCCAGGCGCGTCATTCCCATGCACTACTGGACGCCTCAGATGCGGACGAGCTTTTTCTCGTACCTTCAGACGGTTGGCCAGTCCCCGGATAAGCATTATGATATCGAAAGCCGGGCCGAAGCGACCTATTTCCTGGCTGCGTCGGATACAGTGACGCCCATTAAAGTCATCGGATTGACGCCGGCGCCGTATGTCCCGCTCAAGAGGCCGGACATCTGGTATGAAAACTATAATTTGAACGACAGTGGAGGAAACGGCAATGGTCAGGCAGACGCCGGGGAAACGGTTCAGCTTGTGGTGACGCTGAAAAATATCAGCCTGCCAGCCGACCAGGTCACTGCGACGCTGGTCAGTTCCGACAGTGACGTCGTTATTCTGCAATCGACCTGCTGGATAGGGGCGATGGCCAGCGGCGATCTGAAATCGAACACAGAGGAACCATTCATGGTCTCGGTCGGAGTGGATTGTAAAACGCATGAGGCCACTTTTGGCGTACATATCACGGCTGATGGCATTTTCGAGTGCACGGATCAGTTTCAGGTCGTCATTGGCAGCGCAACCACGCTGCTCGTTGATGACGATTGCGGCTCTCTGTACGAGCACTATTACACCCGGCATCTATTCGCCGACCACTGGGATGCGAACGTGCGCGGCTGCCCGGCTCTTGCTGATTTGCTGGGCTATGAATCCGTGATCTGGTTTACGGGCTACGACAGGGAGACGTCGCTGACCGCGGCGGAACAGACCGTCGTTTCGGAGTATCTCATGGCAGGAGGCCATTTGTTGCTGACCGGACAAAACATCGGTTACGATCTGTGCGCCGATGGAGCGCCAGGCGACAGCCTTTTTTTTTCGAATTTCCTTTGCTCTCATTTTCTCAGCGACAGCGCCACAGCCACCATGACGATGGGAACGCGCGGCCATCCCATGACCAATGGCCTGTTCGTCAATTTGACCGGCCCGTACGACTGCGCGGATAACCAGAACTCGCCGGATGTCATTACACCCATAGCCCCGGCAACGACGATCTTGAATTATATCCCTGGATTCAAATGCGCCGGGATTTGTGCGGAGTATGGCGCTGCCGGGGGGCGTCTTGTCTATCTCGCTTTCGGATTTGAAGGCATTGCCGGTCCCCAGGAGAACAGTGCGAATGCATTACTGCAAAATATTCTCGCATGGTTCGGGACGAGCACCGATGTCATTTTGAGCGAAGATGACGCGCACCGCGTGTCTGTCTGCCGGCTGCTTCAGAATTACCCCAATCCGTTTAATGCCCGGACGCAGATTCGATATTCCATTGCTGAGGGCGCGCCGGTGACGGTGACTGTTTTTAATATTCTGGGCGAAAAATTATTCGTTCTGGTACGTGAATTTCAATTCCCGGGCGACTATCAGGTGAGCCTGGACGCCATGCATTGGCCCAGCGGCGTCTATCTGTACACGCTGGAGGCTGGCGATTTTATTCAAACAAAAAAGCTGTTGGTGCTGAAGTAACGCCGGGGCTGAGTTGCAACAGACGAACATGAACGGCGCTAATTCCCGGGATCACGAACAAGCAGGTAGCCCTTACCTGCTTTTTTTATTGGCCGGTTGAAAACGAAACTGTGAAGTTAAGCCGGCGGCTTTGTCGCGAGATGTTCGATAACTGATGCCACTCGAATTTCGTTGCCTTGGTAGCCGAACCAGGCGGGATTCTTGGCTCGCAACTGCGTCATCCCCATTGTGCCGGAAAAAACCTGCTTTACTTTTTCAATTAAATTTTCTATATTAAAGCGAAATCAAAATCTCAACTCATTCATCTCTAACAAAAGGAAATGTCAATGCAGCGACGAACGAAAAAAATCATGCTACTGTTACTGACATTATTGCTCCCCGGCATCCTGTTCGCCGGGGATGTCGTTGTTTACGTAACGTCCCTGTCGACCAGTTACACGTCGATTGGAATGCGCCATACGCTCTCCGGACTTTTCCTGCAGAGTCCCGGCGATACGGCCTGGTCATTTTCAGGTCGCCCCAACAATCGCGTTTACAACATGGACGTCTATCGTCCTGAGAAGGGGAGAATCATGGCGCTGGCGACTCATTCCGGCGTGCAGCAGACGTGGGACTTCGGAAAAACCTGGAAGGTGACCAGCGACTGGCGAATGACAGAAGTCAATAATGTCTGCTTTGACAGGAACAATCCTGCCATCATTTACGCCAGTTCCCCGTACGGATTTTACAAGACCGTGGATGACGGCAAAACATGGAAACAATACAACGCCGGGTTGCATGGCACCGATGCCAGCTATATTTCTTCGATCGTTATGGATCGATCGGATCCGAACACTATTTTCATTTCCACAGAGGATGGCGTGTACGTCAGCAGAAACAACGGGGAAATCTGGCAGCGCGCCGGACTGGAGATTCGGAATATCCGGACGCTCGTGCAACATCCGCAGAATCCCGATATTTTCATGATCGGCAGCGAGAACAACGGGCTGTACGTTTCCCTGAATCACGGCGTGCACTGGGAGAAACGCGATACCGGCGTGTTGCACGAAACGTTTTATTGCATCGCATTTGACCCTTCACATCCGGATATCGTCTTTGCCGGCGGCTTTCAGACAGGGGTGTACAAGTCGGTCGATGGCGGGAAATCGTGGAAGCAATATTTCCAGGGTTTGGGCGATCTGGATATTCATGCCATTGCCGTTGATCCGCAGAACAAGGATCGAATTTACGCCGGCACCATTGAGAGCGGCGTGTACCTGTCCAATGACGGCGGCGAGACCTGGCGCTTTCACGGGATTGATAAGGGGTATATCTGGTCGATAAAAATTATTACCTTTGAGGAGTGAACATGAAACGACTTTATTTTATAATGATTTTCGCGCTGTTGATCGCCATCCCCGGTCATGCCCGGCTCCTGAGCGAAAAGGAGTACGGAAAGGAATTTCAAAAACGACTGGCCTGGTATCGGGCGCAATACCTGGCGTCGAAGCTGAACAATTTCGACACCATTGCAGCGCGGTATTATAGCGGTCGCGAGATGGCTCGCGCAGATTCCATGCTGATCGAAATTCTGAAGAATCCGAGCGGCGATATGTTCTGGATGTTTCCGTGCATCGGCACGTACATGGCTGGAAAAGGAAAAATGTCGCGCGCAGCGGAAGCGGCTGTCCGCAACGCCTGGAAGACCTATGCACCAACGCGCGGCGACACGGAAAACCACTGGGCCATGTACTACGCGTCGCTGTTTCTGGCGACTGAGCAATGGCCGAATCTGCCCGGCAGTGAATGGTACAATGGCCGCAGTTCCGATGAAAACAGGCTGGAGGCCCGGGAATACATGTTTGCCTGGGCCAAACTGACCACCACCAAAGGTCAGGGCGAATTCGATTCCCCGGATTATCTTGCCGAGTTCATGATTGCCGCCACGCTGCTGGCTGGTTATGCCCAGGACCCTGACGTAAAGAAATTAGGCGCCATGCTGGCCGATTATTTCATGGCCGATTTCGCTGTCGAACATCTGGAACAGCAGTACGGCGGGGGACACAGCCGAATCTATGAACAGAACCTGATGAATTTCAAGTCGTCCACTTCCACCGTTTTCGCCAATTATTATTTTCTGGCCGGCGAGCCAGCGGTCAGCGGTTGGGTGATGCATCCGCTGTTTTCAGGCTATCGGTTGCCGTACATCATTTATCAAATCGCCAATGACCGCAACCTGGCCTACGAGCACAAGGAGCGAAAGCGGGTGCGGCACAATATCCGCTTCAGCCCGGAGATCAATCCGCCAGTCTACAAAGTGACGTACATGACCAAAGATTATGTGTTCGGCTCTTTGTCCGGCTCCCTGCTTCAGCCCATCCAGCAACAGACCTGGGCGATCCGCTATCTCTTTGGACAACCGTATTCGATCATCTTTGGCCTGCATCCGTACTGGTCGTCGCGCGAGATCGGCACCTTTTTTCCCGAGGAGATAAAGACGTGCATGGCCGGCATCACTGCCTCGAAGACGACCTACAACAATCCTGAAAAATGGACGGGCGGATCCTATTTCGAATATACATTTCAACATAAAAATACGCTGCTTGTCCTGTACGACATCCCGGTGGGCACGACCTCCAATCACATCGACGGCTTTTTCCCGGCCAATCTGGAAGAGCGCGTCATCGATACCAGCGGCTGGATTTTCTGCAAGGCAGGGGAGACCTACATCGCATGGTATCCATTGCAGCCGGGAGAATGGAGCGAGGAGTTTGAGCTGCAAAAACAGGTCTGGAATCTGGCGACCGGCACATCAAAAAAAGACCCGGAAAGCAAGCTCCGAAATTATCGCTTGCGAAGCTGGCCGTTGCAGAATGGCTATGTGATCGAAGTGCGGTCCAAGGACGAAATTGGCAGTTTCAGCGATTTCACGAAAAAATTGCAGCATCACATTCCCCGGGCTGTGCTCGAAGCCGGGAACGTCTCTGTGGATTACACCAATTTGAACGGCGAAAAAATGGAATTCGCGTTTCCTGACCAGAGAAAGCTCAATGGCCGCGTCGTTGATTATGCACAATTCAAGCTATTCGAAGGGATGTATTTGCAGGCGGACGTGGATAGCGAAATGCTCACTATTTCGTACAAAGATCGACGCCGAATTTATAATTTCAAGGAATTAACAGTTACGGACAGGAATTGAAGCGGCCAATTCGCCGCTGGAATTAGTCCATTTCATCGAAAAATTATCCAGAAATGCATCGCCTGAATTATCGGGAGATTGGAAGACACAAGGCCAACTGCGCAGAACGGTTGGCCTTTTTCATTTCTGAGCCATATTGATCCGCCCAGGACAGTCAATTAGTAGAGATGGTTAATTGATAGATTTATCAGTGAGTTGGGTGGGAATGATTGTATCGCCGGACTGGCGACCAGTGTATAAGCCAGTGATGGGATAAGTGGTTATTCGGTTTTGATTTATTAATGATGTAGTTGATTTAGTCCCTTTTTTACAATTTTCATAACTTAAATATTGGACTTACACATTATAAATTTTCGAGAAATGGGATTTATCAACAACATCATTAATCTAAAGGGAACACCTATTTCAAATGTGTCGTTGCCAGCAACTCGTTGTAAAAAATGTGCAATATATTTTAACACACGTTGATTTTCCTGTTGACATTTTCAAATAATTCCATTATCTTAATTTTGATTTTGTCGATACATCATCCATGTTTTATGTCTTACATTCTTTGACCACTTTGTAATTTCCGCATCATATTTCGTGTTGTATCAAAACTCCGGGAGCAAGAAATGCACGAGTATATTTTGCCCCATCTTCACTACATCAAATTACGATTTCATCTCACAGCGCAGAGAGATTGCAGCCTGCCCTCATGGAAGGGGTCATTGCTTCGGGGCGCCTTTGGTCATGCCCTGCGCCGGACGGTTTGCACCATGCAAAAGAATCAGGCATGCAGAGATTGTATGCTGCGGACGCAGTGCGCTTATACGCGTATGTTCGAGACGTTCGTCACCGAACCGCCGCCGCGGTTTTTGAAACAGCGAAAATGGCTTCTGCTCGATCCGTGTTCTATTTTGGGATTGAAAAACAATAGCACGCGGATGACACGGATAACGCGGATTTTCACAGATTAACAAATTTGTTTTTGCTTTATCCGCGTTGATCAGCGTAATCTGCGTCATCCGTGTTCTATTCGGGATTGAAAAAGATAGCACGCAGATGACACGGATAATCCGCCAAACAGAAGACGGACGTTCCGCGCGGATCATGCCAGAGGCAGATGCGTCCTTCGGCGCTTGTTCATAGCTTGAAAAACAATAGCACGCGGATGATCCGCCAAACAGAAGGCGGACGTTCCGCACTGAAGATCCGCCAAAAAGAAGGCGGACGCTCCGCGCGGATCATGCCAGAGGCAGATGCGTCCTTCGGCGCATTTTCACAGATAAAAAAAAATCGCTTTTGCTTTATCCGCGTTGATCAGCGTAATCTGCGTCATCCGTGTTCTATGCAGGATTGAAAAAAGATAGCACGCAGATGGTCCGCTACTTTTTATGAGGCTTATCCGTGTTCAATTCAAACTGAATTATTTTCTAATCAAAAACTGAAGAAATAATATGTTGCACTCGGATACAACGGATAAAATACTCAAGGCTTTTTTTAAAGTGAATAACATTCTCGGTTTTGGATTTTTAGAAAAAGTCTATGAAAATGCGCTGAGAATTGAGTTGCAAAAGATGGGATGTAAGGTTTTACAACAGAAAAACATAAAAGTATTTTATGAATCTGAAGAAGTTGGAGAATATTACGCTGATTTATTGGTCGATGACATGGTTATTGTTGAGCTGAAAGCGGCTGAGAGTCTTTGTAAAGAACATGAAGCGCAGTTGATTAATTATTTGAAAGCTACAAGAATAGAAATTGGATTGTTGTTAAATTTTGGAAAGAAAGCGGAGTTTAAGAGAAAGATTTTCAGCAATGAAAGAAAAGATATAGCACGCAGATGATCCGCCAAACAGAAGGCGGACGTTCCGCGCGGATCATGCCAGAGGCAGATGCGTCCTTCGGCGCATGTTCATAGCTTGAAAAATAATAGCACGCAGATGACACGGATGACGCGGATTTTCACAGATAAAAAAAATCGTTTTTGCTTTATCCGCGTTGATCAGCGTAATCTGCGTCATCCGTGTTCTATTCGGGATTGAAAAACAATAACACGCGGATGACGCGGATTTTCACAGATTAAAAAAAATCGTTTTTGCTTTATCCGCGTTGATCAGTGTCATCAGCGTCATCCGTGTTCTATGCAGGATTGAGATAGCACGAAGATAATTTAATAGGGAAGATGTAAGGAAGATGAAAGGAGGATAACTGGATCATACCTTAGCATAGTCATTCATGACAATCATTGGATTGCAACACACAGTTGGTTTCGTATTTTTATCCAGGAACGAGACGATAGAATCTGTTTCAACAGCAGGAAAGAGTGCGGGAGCAGATACTTCATCATTAATTCACAGCACAATGAACCAATTCAATGGAGGCCTCTATGGCAAAAGTAAAGGTAAATCCGATTATTGAAAAGATCCGCGGCAAAGTCGGGGATCTGGTGTTCAAGCGTTATGGCGACGAAGTGGTGCTGTCCCGCGTGCCGGATATGGAAGGCCGGGAAGCAACTGAAGCGCAACAGGCGACGCGCGAACGGTTCCGACAGGCGGCGCTGTACGGCAAGATGGTGATGGCTGACCCCGAGGCAAAGGCGCTTTATGACGATGCAGCCACTGCAAAGGGAAAGCCGGTATTCAGCCTGACGATTGCCGACTTTTTCAATGCACCGTCTGTGGATGAGGTGGACATCAGCGGTTATGGCGGCAATGCCGGCGACGTGATCCGCATCCGCGCTCACGATGATTTTGATGTGACCGAAGTGAGCGTGGCGATTATGACAAGCGCCGGGCAAGCGGTTGAAAACGGAATGGCCGAAGAAAAGCCAGTCAACAGCGGCCTATGGATTTATACGGCGACGCAGGCTGTTGCTCCCGGCAGCACGGTGCGTGTTCTTGTGACAGCGAAAGATCGGCCGGGCGGCACAGGCGCAGCGGAAAAGGAAAAGCCGTTGTAATTGGTGCAGCAAACAGTAATTGAATGAATGGTTAGCAGGGTGGCGACTGTAGCAGCAGCGCCATCCTGCGCCATGAAACGATTTCAGCGCAGAATGGAACGCGGATGATCCACCAAATTAAAGGCGGACGTACCGCACTGTTGAGGCGGATAAATATATCTGTGAAAATGTGCAGCAGGTGCATTCGCCTTTGGGGTGATTAGCGTTATCAGATTAAACCGGCGCTATCATTAATAGAACGCGGATGATCCGCCAAATCAAAGGCGGACGTGCCGCGCTGATTACGCGGATTTGCGCCGATAAAGCGAATGTAACAATATATTTTATCCAAGTTTTTTTAAGAGGAATGAACTCAGATAACAAGGATATAATAAAATGAGAATCATCTGTTTTATCATTTTATTGAGTCTATTATTACGGATATTTATTCGCTTTTATTAGATTTGGGTTCTATATTCCCTATCACCGAAATGAATATAAACTGAGGAAATTTTAAATTTATTTGTCATGTCAAATATAAATAGCAGCGTTGTCAATGACGAAAATGTTTCTTACAGCAAAATATATTAATAAATTAAAAAATATTATTGACATTTAACTTGAATTACATTATATTTAAATCGTGACGTTCCTGTTCAATGATCAAAGACTTTATTTTACTTCCTGATATATTTTCCCCTATTTCTTATTAAATTTATTAAAAATAGTTTGATATGGACCAACCAAAAAAACATATCTTACTTTCTCTCCTTGGAAAAACTCCTCAAATATTTACCGAGACACTTTATGCCTTAATGATTCAAAAACACATTCCTGTTGAAGATATAGTAATTATCACGACAGATGAATGTTTTGAAGTTCTGAGTGAAAAGTTACTCAATTTCAAAACTGGAAAATATTATGAATTTTGCATGGAGTGGAAAATTGATTATCGATCGATAAATTTTGGTTTCGACAGTATACTGGTTGCCCCTTCTGTCCCTTCCGATATTGATAATATTGCAGAAATTAATCTGCCGTTGATGAATGTAATGCTTCATACATTAAAAAAGTTAACCTCATTTCCTGATACTGTTTTACACTGCTCATTAGCTGGTGGTCGAAAAACGATGAGCGTTTATTTTGCTTATGCCCTGCAATTTTTTGGTCGTCCTCAGGACAAATTATATCATATATTAGTTACCCCTGAACAGTTTGAAAATCATCCTGACTTTTACTACATACCACAAGCACATTTTAATTTACTTACTGTTAATGGGAAAATAATCTCAACATCGCTAGCCAGAATCAGTCTCATAGAAATTCCTTATGTTAGGTTAAAAAAGACAATACCGATTCTATTTGGCGAGGAAGATTTTAACTTTTCTGAAATGGTTCGAATTACACAAGCAGATTTGGAACAAATGCCTACCCTGTTCCCGCTCATTTTAAATACTCTCAAAAAAACCATTAAAATCGGTGATAAGATAATTCATTTTTCACCTATTGAAATGGCCTTTTACCGCTATTATGCAGAAAGAAGCAAGCACAGAGATGAAAAGCTTTGTGTAAAAGCTTACGAATTATATTTTGAAAAAGCTGAAGGTGAATGGTTCCCGCTTAATTCTACAAAACAAGTACTCCTTTACTACCGCGAAATAGCTTCTTCATCAGCAGTTGAAAGATTTATTGATACATTGGAAAATGGATACTTATCATTCAATAGAGTGTGCCAATATTTGTCCCGAATCAGGAAAAAAATTTACACTGCGCTGAACGATGATGAGAGGGCTGGATATTATAGTGTCTCATCTATTGGGCAATATAGAAAATCCTATGGAATTAAATTAGACAAAACGAAAATTCATATATTTGAATGATCCAAAAAAACGATTTAATTGTAAAATTCATTCATCAAACTTCTCACGCACTCAAAATATCAACAACAAATTATTCTAAGAAATGTCACAAAAATGCAACGCATTTGTTGCATACAGGCAACATTTATTAAGAATTCATACAATTGATGTCTACATTTTAGATAATATTAACAATATATTAGTTTGATTTTATTGTATGAAGAAAGCTTGGAATGATTTTGGTTTTTAATAGTAAGTTTCGATTTTTTATTTTTTCTGAAATCGTTTCACAAGGTTGTGACAAAGTTGTTTATAATGATTACAACAATTAAAATTTGTATCATTTAAAAAACAAAAGGAGAATTCAATTGAGTGAATATAATTTTCAGGACTTAATTTTGTTAATTGGGACGAATCCTTTACCTAATTTTGTAGTTGCGCAATATTTTCTATTGAATAATTCAAATTTGGAGAGAATTTGGCTAATTCATTCAGAGGATAATCGTTTACAAAAAGGTTCGTATTTACAGGCAGAGCAACTTGAAAAAATCATACGAAAAGAATGGGAAGGCAAGCATAATTCATTGAATTTCCCTCTTCAAAAAGTTGGGCTTTCTGATGTAAGTGATGCGCGAAATATTATTTCTACAATACATGATAATTTTTTAAATAGACTTGATGTGTTCCACTTTAATTATACAGGTGGTACAAAATCAATGAGTATTCATGTATACAATTATTTAAAAAATTTAGATAATTGTACTAGTAAATCATTCTCATACCTGGATGCACGAAATTTCAGGTTAATGGATGATGATGATGGATTAATAGCAGACAGCTTGAGAGAGAAAGTAAGTCTTGATTTTATGGATTTAATTAAGTTGCATGGCTTTGAACGAAAAAATGAGGATAAAATAAATATCTTTGATAATATGATCCTCAAAATGAGTGAAATTATTGAGCAGGATAAACTTGATATTTTATTCAATGAAACTGATGGTTACTATCGCTCACTTTTTTATAATAAAAATTATGATCTTGCCAAAAAGCCGTCTGATCTCGATAAGATAAAAATTGATAATTTTACGCCAAATGATATTTTTGTTTCAGTTATTCAATCAATGCCGGAAGAATATCAGATATTTAATTCAGATAAAAAATTTAATTGGGAAATTGACAGGAAAAAATTTACCAAAGCTCTAACTTATATAGATGGTTTTTGGTTAGAGGATTATTTAATAAAGGTCCTTAGTGACAACTTTTTAGATCAAAGATTAAAGATGTATTCAAATTGGGAAATACGAAAACCGGAATGGATTAAAATAAATCCGGATCTTTATTTCGAACTGGATATATTATTCATATATGGCTATCAATTAACCGGCGTCTCTGTAACGACGGATAGCACTAAAAAATTATGCAAAAGTAAAGGTTTTGAAATTATCCTACGTACAAGGCAAATAGGCGGAGATGAAGCAAAAGCTGTTGTTGTAACATTTCTTGATAATAGCAGAAAAGAACAATTGCAAGAAGAATTAATTTATGAAACTGGCACCAGTGAAGATCGAATTAGAATACTCGGTATAAATGATATAAAAAAAGAAAAACTAGTCACAAGTTTTAAAAATTATCTATTTCATGAATAGAAAGGAGCAATAAATGAGCGTTTATCATGCTGTGCTAATTGATACAGTTTCTATTCAAAAATATATTTTTCAAAGCAGGAAATTGAAAGAAAATCTTGGCGCGTCCTACCTGGTTAAATCTGTTTATGAAAAATATTTACAAGAAGCTGTAACTGAACTTTTCGTAGGTGAAAAAATAGATTTTAAGTCATGGGAAAATGAACTTGGTCACCCAAAGGAACCCTTTGACATAGGTTATATTGGCGGAGGTAATGCGCTGCTATTGTTTGCAGAACCTCTAAAAGCAAAACAATTTGTTAAGAATTGGACAAAAAAGCTACTTGTTAAAACTCCTGGAATTATAACAGCCGTTGCTTTGGGGGAACTAAATATCGAATCGTCTAAGTTTAAAGAATCAAAAGATGATTTGTTTAAATTATTACAGGAAAATAAATTTAATTATATGCCGCAAACAACATTGCCGAGACATGGCATAACATCCGAGTGTACCAACAGCGGCTTGTCTCAAGAAAAATGGCATGAGGATCAGGAAAAATATGTATCGAGCGTGTCTTATGCTAAATTAAACGCCTGGCCTCAGGTACAGAATGAATTGGATGATGATTATTCAGATATTTTAGGAGAGAATTTCTGCCTCACAAGCCAACTTGAACAATTAGGGCAATTGAAAAATTCTGACAGTCACATTGCTATTGTTCATATTGACGGGAATGATATGGGAGAGCTTTTCAAAAAACAAAATTCTTTAGAAGATTTGAGAAAGCTTTCAGCGACAGTCAAAAAAGTCTCATTTGAATCATTTAAAAAATTAATAAAATACATTCGTGACGACTATATACAACTTATGGATTTTCTCGGATTTGAGGATGATCCAAAAGATAATAGTAACTATTTTCCTGTAGAGTATGTAATCAGAGAAAAACTTATTAAAGAATTAATAGAAATTGGTTTATCTGAAAAATCCGTCAGTGAACTTCGTCACCATATTAATTCTCAATATCTCGAAGAAGAATTTGAGACCAAATTGAAAAGTTGGCTTACAACCGAAGATAAGTCAAAATTTGTAGATTCAATAAAAGAAAAGTCTATACGTAAAGTACTCCCAATACGACAAATTATTTTAGGTGGAGATGATGTAACATTTGTATGCGATGGAAAACTCGGAATCTTTTTTGCCAAAAAATTCATTGAATATTTTGAAAAACATGAAAAGAATCCAGGCATTACAGCAAGCGCCGGCGTGGCAATTATAAAATCAAAATATCCTTTTTATCGGGGATATGACCTCGCAGAGCAATTATGTAATAATGCAAAAGCCTATAGGCGGAATAATGATGAGAAAGGTTCTTTTATTGATTTTCATATTGCTTACGGCGGGCTTGCCGGAGATCTTGAAGAAATTCGGAAAGTGCATTACCAGGTAATAAACGGTAATCTTTTGTTCCGACCGTATAAATTAATTTCTGAAACAAATCATGATAAAAGTTTTATACAGCTAATTAATAATACAAAAGAGTTGGAAAAGCTGCCAAATTCTAAAATAAAAGAATTTAGAAGAATGTTAACATTGTCACAAGAATCATTAACTCAATTTGTTCAGGAGTTGGAATACAGGGGTAGGTCATTGCCTACAATTAAGGGGAGATCAAAAGATTTGTTTTTCAATATATCAAATGAAAAAGGAGATACAGAAAATCAAACTCCCTATTTTGACATGATAGAGCTGATGGAATTTTATCCATTAAAACTGGAAGGAGATTTAGAATGATTGAATATACGCTAAAACTTCGACTGAAATCACCGGCATTAATTGGTTCAGGAACGGGATACGGAGCGTTGATTGACGTGGATGTCGTTTATGACGATTTGGGTATTCCCTATATTCCCGCCAAGCGAATTAAAGGTTGCTTACTTGATTCAGCTAAAGATGTAGAGGAGATGATTAAACTTGCCGGTATTGATATGAAATTGGATATAGATAAGACTTTTGGTGAAAAAGGTCAGCAAAAAGAAGCTCCTGTTTATTTTGAAAACCTGGTTATTAATCAATATGACGAAAATACTCGATGGCTGAAATATTTCTGGAAATCTAAAGATTATTCGGGGATTCTTTCAAAGGATGTCATTATTGAAATGTTCACTGAAGAACGACATCAAACGGCAATTGCTGATGACGGCATTGCTCTTAAAAATTCATTGCGAACAATGCGTCTCGTTAGAAAAAACCATGAATTTTATGGCAAAATTATAATACATGATGATTCAGCGCAACAAGTAATTACTAATACGCTTATTGCAGCTTGCTCGAATTTCAGAAGTTTTGGCGCTAAACGTAACAAAGGGCTGGGCGAAGTTGAATGCGAACTATTTGATAAAGATAAACTCCTTTCAATAGAAAAGCAAATGGAGGGATTAATATGAAATCAATTACATACATAATAAGAACACAATCACCTGTTGTGTTATCGGCTAAACATGGTGACATGAATATGGTAAATACTGAGCATTGCATTCCCGGGAACGTTGTGCTGGGAATACTTGCAAAAAGATACATTGCGAAAAATAATTTATCTTATGAGAATGCACATAAAAATCCCGGCTTTCAAAAGATGTTTTTATCTCAGGATGTCTTTTACAGAAATGCCTATATTTGTCATGAGGATAATGGAACTATTTACAATCATCTAACAATGCCTTGTTCGATACAGAAAGAGAAATATGGAGAGGAGATTTTCGATTTGCTTTATGACAGACCTGATAAATCGACTAAAAGTTTAGGTGAATTCTGCTCAATAAGCGAAGAACAAATCTTCGTTAAAAATACAGTGACATCTCTAAATTTTCATCATGCAAGAAATCGGGAAACAGGAATTACAGAAGAAGGACAAATTTTTAATTATGAATCAATTGATTCAGGCCAGCTATTTCAAGGGGAAATTCTTGGCGATGTACAAATACTGAAAGATTTAGCTGATCTGTTTAAACCTGATCCGATAGCATATATCGGTCGCTCCAGGAACGCGCAGTATGGCAAGGTTTCTCTAAATTTTGAAGTTTCTTCAATTAAAGATATGGACAGAGATGTTGAATTTGAAGACGAAATTTCTTTAACATTGCTTTCCAATACGATTTTATATGATGAAAATGGTTTTCCTGTTTTCAATAAAAAAGCGCTATCAGAATATTTAGAAATAGAACCAGCGCAAATTATTAAGTCATTTATAAAGAAAGGTGAAACAGAAAGTTTTGTTGGCGTCTGGAAATTAAAGAAGCCTTCAGAAAGCTGCTTCCTTGCCGGTTCAACATTTTTGCTTAAAATTACAAAGGATGAGTTTGATCGAATTAAACAATTTGAAAAAACAGGTATCGGTGAACGCACTCGTGAAGGTTTTGGGCAGTGTATTTTGGGCTGGCAAAATGGTGAAACATTGGTTAAACAGACTTATACGAATAGAGCGACATTTTCAGAGCCAAAAGGTAAAATACCGGAATTAACAATTAATGTAATGACACAATTAATAAAAGATAGTTATCTAAAATACGCTGAATATTTAGCGCAGGAAGAATTGAAAGAAGCGGATGGATTCTATAGACAAACCTATCCAACAAATTCTCTTATTGGCCGGCTTTTAGCGATATTAAAAAGTATTGATCTCAGTAAAATCAATACTGATGTTGATCCCAATAAAAACAATATTTATAAAGAGTATCTTGGTCTATTCGAAAAATTAAGAGACACTGCGCGTAAAAAATTGGTGAACTGTAAAAACAGGGAAGTTAACTTGCTCGAATTTATTGAAAAAACAAATATAAATTGTAATTGGATTAATGATAAGCTGAAAAGCAAAAAGGAATTCTCACGGTTAGAAAAACTAAATAAAATAAGTGGTAAAATTGATTACAGTCCATTACAGGATCAACAATTAAACGCTATGTTATATTACCGATTTTATGAAACGCTCTTTTCAACAATGAGAAAGATCAACAATACAAAGAAGGAGGAAAAGCATGGAGACAAATAATAAAGAGAGAATAACGGGTAAGATATTTCTGAAAGGAAAAGTCCAATGTCTTTCGCCTCTTCATATTGGTTGTGGCTCGGGAGAACACAGTGACATGGATGTATTGGTGGATGATAATGGTTACGCTTTTATCCCGGCAACTTCATTTGGTGGAGTATTGAGGCATTCTATTGATCTTGAAAGACATCCTGATATAAATGATAATTTTGTTAAAAATTTCTGGGGTTTTTCTAAAAAGAAAACTGGACATCAATGTTCTTTTCACTGTTCCGATTTATACTCAGATAAAAAGCCTGATATTGTGATTCGTGATGGCATTCGGATTGATAATCGTACAGGGCTTGTGGAGCACAATGGAAAATATGATTATGAAATTGTTGAACCTGGTTCTCCATTCAATCTAAATATGGAATTTGAGTATACAAATGAAAATAAAAAATTCATAAAACGAATGGTTCGAACAATTTATCAGGTATTGTCCGAATCACAGATTATCCTTGGTGGGAAAACGAATAATGGTTTGGGAATTGTGAAATTAAATGATGAAGACTCAAAACTATATGAATTTGATTTCAAGGATGATGCGAACAAAAAACGAAATGTGTTTAATTATCTAACAAAGAAATTTGATGCAGTTAATATAATTAAAATTACTGATCTTGGCGATCCATTTCCATTTAAAAGAAAAGACGTGTTTTCAATTGAAGCTGTCCTGAAACTTCAAAACTCAATAATAATAAGATCATATTCATCAAATCCTAAAGAGCCGGACAGTGTTCACATAAAATCAAAGGGTAAGTATATTATTCCTGGTTCATCGTTGAAGGGCGCAATTAGGGGACGAGCTGAGCGTATTCTAAATACTCTAGGTAAACCTGAAATTATTGCAAAAGAATTATTTGGGTTCATTCCTGAAGAAAAAAAATCGGATACCATTAGGACTGAAAAAAAAATTGAAAGGGCAATTAAAAGCAAACTACTAATCAATGAAGTTGAGCTTCCTGAATTTGTGGCTGAGATACAAACCCGAATAAAAATCGATCGTTTTACAGGCGGTACAATAGAATCCGCATTGTTTGAAAGTATGCCTTTATTTATCGATTTCACTGAAAAAGTTCTAAAGCTGGAAATGACTATTCAAGATTACAAGGATTACGAAGCGGGACTATTACTGCTAGTATTAAAGGATTTGTGGTCTGGTGATTTAGCTGTAGGTGGTGAAAAAAATGTAGGTCGTGGCGTTTTTAATGGAAAATCAGCTATTATAAAAATAAACGATGATCCTGTAATAGAAAATACAGACCTGAACAATTTAACTAAAGCAGAACAAGACATACTCCAAAAATATGTCACTTCATTAGTGAAAAAGGAGGTCGGAAATGAAAGCTAATGGATTGGAATATAAAGAAATAAAATCAAGATCAGTTTCACCAGTTGAAATAAAAAATACCCTGGAAGATACAGTGAGCTCTTTGATAAATGAAAGCGCTTTTTACGTTGCCTGGCTTGATTATGCAGTACTAATTGGACGATGGGATGATAACCAATTTAGCTCTCATAATAATGAATCATTAAATATTCAGTTTCTTCAAAAGGTTCGAATATTTAACAAAGATAAAGAGCTATATTTATGGCGAACAAACGGCGGGTTGAAAGGAAGACTCCGAATCGACAATGATGTGAACATTCAACAAGAGGCAGAAATTATTATCGCAAATCAAGTATTATGCGGCACTGATGCCCGTAAATTAACTAAAGATGATTTTACTGAAATCAATGAAGAACGAGGAACAAATCTCATTTTACCTTTTAATTATTCTGCTTTAAAAGTTGATAATGAAAAAAACAGAGTATGTATCAAAACGCATAATTATATCGGCTATAACGAAGCGCATCAGGCATCTTACGTTGACTGTCGTTTTGTAGGATTTGTTAACAATCAAAAACCTTTAGATTAAAGATTGGAGAATACAATGCAAGATTGGAAAGATAAATTACAGAAAATAGCTAAAGAACAGGGAATAAATTTAGCTAAGTCTCAAGTAAAACTAGATGATTCAATAAAAGGAAATGAGTTCTTTGGTAGAAAAGCTGTACGGCAAACAAAAAAAATAAGATTTGATAAAAACACAAAATACAATCGACAGGCAAGAGCACCTTATAATTTTATTCCCTTGAGTGAAAAAGTAATTGAAGGCACACGTTACGAAAAATTTAATACTTATGATAATGACCGACATAACGGTTATATTGAGTGTGATATTGAGACATTAACTCCTGTTTATATTCGAGACTGCGATAAAAAAATTGAAGATACAAAAGAGTTTGTTGCAAGACAATCTTCAAATTTCTTTTCTCCGACAGGAAAAGCAGCAATTCCTGGAAGTTCATTTCGTGGCATGATTAGAACACTAGTGGAAATTTTAAGTTGGAGCAAGATAACAACTGAATCAGACCGAGTACTTCATTATAGAGCATTAGCAGATAAAAGTAACTTCCGTAAAGAATATCAAAATAAAATGTCACCCTTTGATAAGAGTTCAAAATCAACGACATATAAAATGAATGCCGGATATTTAACGAAAATAGGCGTTAATTATCAGATCATACCTGCAAAAAGATTAGATGGTAAACGATATCGTAAATTTGAGAGTAAGCAGTTTTATCAAATCTCAAAAGAAGATACGATAGAAAAAGAGGGGTTTTCTCATTTTAAAAATTACTTTTTTAAATCTGGTGAGGAGTATATTGTCGTTTCTGGTAATATGCCAAATAAAAAACATGATTGGGTGATTAATCCTCCAGATATAAATACAAAACCAATTAAACTTGATGAAATGGATATTAAGCTGTATCGTTCCGATGAAAATAGGGCTGGGACTGATCTGCTAAATGAATTAAAATCCCATGAAAATGATATAATACCTTGTTTTTATGTAGAACATGAAAATGGGAGGATTTCATTTGGATATACCGCTATGTTTCGTATCGCCTATGAGCAGTCGTTTGGTGAATTGTTGCCTTATGATCTGGATAATCCTAAAATCGATATGACAGAGGCAATCTTTGGAACAGTAAGAAAAGATATAACCATCGCCGGAAGAGTATTCTTTGAGGATGGATATTTAATTAGCAAAAACGAACCTGGTTCAAATAATACTGTTATTCCAGAAATACTTGCAACTCCCAAGCCCACAACTTTTCAACATTATTTAGTTCAAAAAAGTGATTTTATCCAGGAATTAAATCATTACAATTCTTTAGATACTATACTTCGCGGACATAAACTTTATTGGCATCGGAACAGAAATGGGCGAGCAGATGAACTGATATTTGACAAAATTTCTTTTATGATGTTTTTAAATTTTAAAAATTTAAATATTCCTAAGGGAATTCTATTAGAAGAAAAAGACAAAAAAATAAAAATAAGAGGATTCATTAACTGTCCTGATGAGCAATTCAAAAAGATAGTATTTGAGTATATTCAAATATTAAATGTGCATTCTCAATATCAGGATCATAAATTGGATCTGATCGTTGACAAACAGCTTTTCTTAGAATTTATGCAGAAAGAGGGAGTAGCAATTCAATTCAATATGATTGAAAAAACTGATAATCGGATTCTGGTTAAGAAGATAAAAGAAATAACGGATGAAAGATTTAAAAATGCCATTGAAAAACTAAGCAAAATGATTGGTGTACAAACTCAATACACAATTATTAATATTATTCCAACCAATGCAAAATTTAATACCAAAATTCGATTTGAAAATCTATTAAATGAAGAACTTGGCGCAATATTATTTGCTTTACAACTACCAGAAAAATGCTGCCATAAGATTGGTATGGGGAAGCCATTGGGAATGGGAAGTGTTAAAATTACTCCTCATTTATATCTAAGTAACCGTCAACAGCGATATCGATCATTATTAGCTGAATGGGTTGAGTCTATACCGGCAGCGCATGATGATAAGATTTCAGAAATGAAGAAAGAATTTTCAGATCATATTATTAAAAATCTTGGAAGCACAGAAAAGCCTTCCGCTAACGATTTGTGGGATACATATCGTTTGAAACAATTAAAAGTTATGTTGGATTGGGATAATACGCACAAAAAATTCTGGAACGAAAGGACTCGTTATCTTGAAATCGAACATGAACAAGAAACAAATAAAGAGAATGAATATAAAAACCGACCAGTCTTACCGGCTCCAGAGGACGTGATAAACCATTAATTGTTATATTATCTTGTTGTTTTGTTAGTCATATTATGTGATAGTAAATACTTAATATAGAGTGCAATCACTTTATGGATTGCACTCTGCGATGCATAAAAACACCGCACTCCTGTTGCAGCCTAAATCTTGTTAGGTATTGGTGTATCTCTATATTTTTATAATGGATTGTTATAGGAAGTAAATATGGTAAATATATTTATAAGTTACGCCCGAGAAAATATAGAAATTACAAAAAAAATTGAAAGCGAGTTAGGAACAGATCATACAATTTTTTTCGATCTTAAGATTTTGCATCCAGGGGATGCCTTTAGAGTAATCATTTTCAATTACATTAGAAAGTGCGATGTTCTGATTCTCTTATGGTCAGAAGATGCAAAAAGATCATCATTCGTTAAAGAAGAATTAAATTCCGCTTTAGAAAACAAGATGAAAATAATTCCTGTTTTGGTTGATCAGATTGAGCTTCCAACCGTTATTGCGCATCTTCAATGGATTAAATTAAATGATGACAATTTGATTAATGCGTTAAAAAAAACATTAAAAAATTTTGAAGCCGAATTAAATGTACCAAAATCTGATCGACAAGGCGAACCCGTACCCATAGACTTTGCTGATATACCTTCTGGCAATTTTCGTTTTTCTAAAACTAAGCGTTATGAGCAGATCGAAAAATTTCAACTTGCAATATTTCCAATAACAGTCAGAGAGTATAGACGATTTGCGCGTTTCGATTTTAACGAAGTTTCTAGAGAAGAAGATCACCCGGTCACTAATATTTCATGGGACCAGGCAGTAAAATTTTGTGAGTGGGTATCGGAGAGAAAAGGACCAAAATTTAGACTACCAACTGAAAAAGAGTGGGAGTATGCTGCAACAGCAGGAGTAAATAAATTTAAATACGCAACAGTCAATGGAAAATTTTCCAGCGAACATGTTAATCACAATGGACTTCAATGCGGATTAACAAATGATTCAGTTGGACTTCCCAATCCTTTTGGAATACTTGCAATGAGTGGTAATATTTGGGAATGGTGTACGGATAGCGAAGATAAAAATACAGACTATCATGTTGTCAAAGGTGGCTCATGGCGTGATCCTGCTTCTGCCTGTCAATGTTCTTTTCGTTTGTATTTACATCGTTCTCATGCAAATATTTATACTGGATTTCGTGTTATGAAAGTAATTGAATGATACCGATTTCGGAAAATTTTCATCAAGAAAAAAATCATAATGTGTAGGACTTATAGGAAAAGGTTTCAAAATTTGAGAGTTCGCTACCACATTTAAGCGCAGCTAATACGTCTTTACGGATTATGTTAGGGTAATCTTCGAGTATCTGTTTGATTGTTTCGCCAGTAGAAAGTACGCCTAAAATATTACTGACTAAAACCCTTGTGGCTTTTATAATTGGTTTGCCGTGACAATATCGGATTTCATTAGAATTTTGGAGAAGAAATACATGCTCATCAACCTATCAAACCACCCGTCCGCCAAATGGGATAAAAAACAAAAAGATGAGGCTGAAAAGCAGTTTGGTGAAATTATTGATGAAAAATTTCCTCAAATTTTGCCTGAAGCTTCATATGATGATATTCTTGAATTGGTTGATAAATATACTGAAAAATGTTCTGAATTAGTTAAACAGAAGGGGCATAATAAAAATGCTGTTCATGTCATGGGTGAGATGACATTTGTTTTCCAATTTGTTAAAAAAATGGCCGAAGAAGGCATGCTTTGTATCGCCTCTACAACAGACCGGAAAACTGAAGAATATGAAGATGGAAGTATGAAGAAAGAATTTAAGTTTATTCAATTCAGACCCTACACAACAGACTTGTTTTAAAAATCTTATGATGAGGTGAGCCAATATGAAGAATACATTCTGGTTTAAAATTCGGTATCACAAATTAAAGAAATTGCCGAATCCGCTAAAGATGTTCGCACATGAATGTGCGACTAATTTCTCCTATTTCTTATCAAAAGATGAAAAGAAAGACATCGAATCAACCGGCAGACTATTGGAGCATGGATTCGATTTGAAGAATGTCATTGATGACTTTGGTTTATTTCATGCCCCGGAACAGCCTCCATTTGACTCGGAAGAATTCGAAAAAATGAAACGGATTCGGAGAACCAATTTTCTGCTAATGATTGCTTTTATTGTCTGTGAAGGCGCATTCAATTATTTTGCTCTCAAAGCTATGTTGCCCGGTCGCAATGTTTTTATTGAAATTATTCGGATTGCAACGGCTGTTATTATTTCTCTTATGGCTTTATTCCTTGTGGAGAATTTTGTTATGGCGCATTTTCAATATATCATGTTAAAAATTCAGGAAAAGCGAACCCAGGAGGAAAATAAACAGTTAGTGAAATTGCGGTCAAGAAGAAATATGTATTTCACTGCTACCATTATTTTGGCGACAGTACTGATTGCTTTAGGTATTATTCGGGAATTCATCATTGCCGGCGGTACGACTGTTAATTTATGGATCATGCTTGTGACTGTGGGATTAGCTATTATCGTTGCCATTGCATTAGGGCTGCAAGGTGCAGAGGTAACAGAAATTATTCATAAATACCGACGCATGATAAAATGGAAGAAGTTTAAAAGTCAGATTGATCAAACCGAAAGGGAGATTCAAAATAATCTGGATTTTATTGATCGGCAAATTGAAAAGGATGTAAATAATCAGTGGGCCTGGATGAATTATGTGAAACGCTGGTTGTTGCGTGAATATGACAATGATGATCAGAATAAAAATGAGAATGAAAAAGACAGACTTGTATACAATAACTTTCATTTGTTCAAAGTTAAACTAATGAGCCAATCACAAAGTACTCTATCAAAATTGAATACCTACAGAGAACAATATAAAAAATTGGTGAATTTTAATTATCAAAAATTTATTGAGGACAAAAAGAAATGAGCTTTTTCAGAATTTTAATACTAATTGCAAGTCTGTTTATTGGGCTATTCCGCTGCGACTTGCTAATAAAAAAGGGTATGAACTGCATTGTACTGTTCGATTATTCCGCTTCCTTATCGGATGAGGAATTCAATAAGTATGTTGAAATGTTTCGTCAGGGTTTATTGAAACAATTGACATTTGATGATCACATCATTATCATTCCGATTGATAAAGCATCGGAAATGAAAGATGAAGTCATTGCTGATTGTAATTTCAGTGATTTTAAAGAACAACTTTCCCGGAATATCGGTCCTTTTGAAATGCTGAATGAGGCTGATACGCTAAACGCCCGATTTATGAGAGCGCTTGATACAATGTTCAGCCATGAAATTTATTATTTTCGAGATCAGCGAAAAAAATTTAATCTTGAAACAGATATTATTGGCGCATTGATTCAGGCAGAAAAGTATTTGAAAGAGTCCAATAATGCAATATTCATTTTTTCTGATATGATTCAGGAGTCGCCGGAAGTGAATTTTAAAAAGTTGAATACTTCATCAGAGGTAGAGGAAAAAATTAAAAATCTAAAAGACACAGCGCAGATGCCTAATTTAAAGAAATCTTCAATTTTTGTTTGTGGCGCAACTGAAAAAAATAAACAAGATTATAGACTCAATAAATATTTCTGGGAGGAATTTTTTAAGGAGTCTAAAGGTTATTTAAAAGATTATGGATATGGCAACGCAAATCGTATTGCCTCGTTTATTAATAATATAAAAGCTAAGCAATAGACGATTGGGAAGACTTATAGAAGGTCTTTTTATGAATAAATTCATCAATAAAGCATTGATTTTTTTTCCATTCTTTATTGTCTGCGTGGTAAGCTATTTGAAATGGGTGCTCGCTAATAAGAGCATTTTGATATTTCTTGTAGCCAGTGGAATTTGTTTTATATTAGGATCATTTTTAGTTCTTTATTCCCGCTTGAAATATAAGGCTGAAATAAAATCCCTTGGCGCCACGATGTTGAGCATCCTTACAATGCAAAAAATCGCTGGTTTTTCTTTGGTGATTGTCGCTATCGTGGCGTTTACATGGTTAATGGATTATGTACGTGAATTCCCGGCGTTGGAGCAATCTCCAAATTTTTTATTAGCTGGCGCTATTTTTTCATTTAGTCTGATGTTCATTGTTCTGGGTGTTGTCAATTTTACTGAAAAACAAAAAATTGAGCAGTTAATTTCTCCGAACCAAGGTGTTCCAAGAAAAACTAAAGGACTCGTTCTATCGTTGAGTGTATTATCAAAAAAGGAAAAGATAAACAAATTCATTCGATTAATAAATTCAGAAAAAGTAATCTTATCTAAAGTAAGGGCAATATTGCAGGAAATTTTGAAATATACAACCCCTGAAAAACGATTAGATATGAATTCAATTCTTAAACCGGAAATCTATACTTTAAAGGCGATTGAAGCATTCAGATTATTGATGGAAACACCGCTCTATCCACCGCTACTTGCTATGGAACACCATCGAAATAATTTGGAACAAATTTGGGTATTGTTAACTTCTGAGGCCGAGGAAACTTCACTACAGCCATTTGAAACCATAATTAATTTCTTGTATAAAAAAATCAAAATTACTAAGGTAGAAATAAACGATCCTGATGATGTCAACCGGATTTGTAAGACTGTGGATGACATTTACATTAGAGCCAAAAGTTTATCAAATTTGGATGAGGAAGATATCACAGCGGATATTACGAGCGGCCCTGCGACGGCAACAGCAGGAATTGTATTAGCGTGTGTCAGAAGCAAACGCCAGGTGCAATATCTGGGGCGGCGCTCAATGAATTTACAATCTATTGAGGTGAATGTCCGAAGTATACCAAACCTGTTTGACGAATTAATGGAACAAATTAGAATTTACCAAGCCGCAAAAGCAGAGAACAAGATTTGATAATTCTGAAATGTGTCTATTTTCAACGAGTAGAGGGAAAAAATGAAAACAATGGTGTGTCTGGTTTCCAGGCAGGTCATGGCAAACCTTATTCCACTTTTCACTCTAAGTATTAAGAATGTTGAATTGCTTTACACAGTTGAGGAGGAACGATCCCATAAAAATTTAAAAAGAGTTTTGAGCGATTCTGGTAAAAATTTTACCATAAACGAGCATTTGATTGATGCTTATGATTTTGAAAATATTCGAACGGTTTGTAGTGAAATCATTTCTATGCATAAGGATGTTATACTCAACGCGACCGGCGGAACGAAAGTAATGGCGCTAGCGGCATATTCTGTCTTTAATTCAAAAAATAAATCTATTGTATATCTTGATTCACATAATAATAAGACAATCAATTTCAATCCTTATACAATTGTTGATCATAAGGTGAAAATTCCTATCGATACGATCCTTGACGCACACGGCTATAAAATTTCCAGTTCGGTATCCAACGACGATCTCTTAGCGAGAAAACCCTTAATTAAATTTATACATAAAAATTTTCAATCTATTGAAGGTTGTTTAATCCAATATAGAAGATTTATATATGATGGTACCGTGCTTTTTCCACCGATTCGATGTCGTCACATTGACTTTGAAATAACTCATCATAAAATGAAAGGGGCGGTTGTTAAATTTGGAGGATCAGAGATTCATTTGAAAGATATTTATTATTTAGATGGCCGTTGGTTGGAAGAATATGTTTACTGGAGTATTATTAATAAAAAATGGGACGATTTATTTGTCGGAGCGAATTTGACATACCACGGACAGGCAGACCCAAATATTATTCTGAACGAAATTGACGTCATCGGCAATAAAAATGGAAAGCTATATCTCTTTTCATGTAAATCTGGTATTACTAAAGACAAGAAAGATATTTTTGAATTGGAAGCATTGCGTTCATTAGCTGGAGGTACATTTGGTAAAGCCTATTTTGTGACATCTGCTCCTATGAGGAAAGAAAAGCATCTGTACGAACGATGTCAGGAATTAAATATAAAAATCTTTGATAATGAAAATTTTAGAACTCTGTTAAAGGAAAAGTTATAATAAATTGTCGGTAATCATTCAAAATTTACCAAACATTAATGAGTTGAAATGGGATTAGAAAAATGCAAGCAGTGAAGTCAAATACTGAATTGAGTTGGCAGGAAGATTTCTGGAATCAAAAATTTACCTGGGCGATGTTCGAATTTAACATTAAAGCGAAAGAAACCCTTTATCTGCCAGAATATAAAGGGTCTACTCTACGAGGTGGTTTTGGGAACACATTTCGACGCGTTGTCTGTGATGCATTAGAAAAACAGTGCCAAATATGTATTTTGAACCAGACTTGCCCGTATGCCTACATTTTTGAAACCCCAAATTTAAGAAGTTACGATATTCAACATTTTGCAGATAACTATCCTCATCCATTTGTTATCGAGCCGCCATTGTCTGAGCAAAAAGAATATAAAGCCGGGGAAAAGTTGTCATTTGGATTGATTTTAATTGGAAAGAGTATAAGATATCTTCCTTATTTTATATATACTTTCGATCAGCTTGGCCTTATCGGGCTGGGAAAAGGCCGAGGCAAATTTGACTTAATATCAGTAAATGCAATCGAGGATATATCATCCTATCAATCTCGGCAAATATTTGATAAAAAGGATCAGGTATTAAACGGAAATTTCATAATCTGGGATTTAAATAAATTGCATGAATGTCTAACCTACGCAAATACCGGGCAAATTCATATAGATATAATATCTCCGTTGAGGATCATATTAAAAAAACAATTAATTGAAAATGTTACTTTTGAACTATTGATGCGGAATTTAATACGACGTGTTTCTATGCTTGGAAAAATACATTGTGATAGTGAATGGGCTTTAAATTATCCAGAAATTATTCTGCAAGCAAAAGAAAACGTCGAAGTTGTGGATGCAAATACAGAATGGAATGATTGGGAGAGGTATTCCAGCCGTCAGAAAACGAGAATGAAGCTAGGGGGGATTACCGGGCGAATTACATTTCAGGGGTACTTACAACCATTTTTACCATTTTTAATTTTAGGGCAGTATGTACATGTTGGAAAAAATACTACATTTGGTTTAGGAAAATATAAATTATCATTTGGGAGTTGAGGAAGCATGTCTATCGTCTCAATTAAAATAAATAAAAACCTAAAAAATATCGGAGTGCAAAATGTCTCAGCAGCCGCTCTGGTTTAATATCTGTAATAAGGAGAATTTCCAACAAGCATGGTCTAAAGTTCGTTCCAATCTTGGCGCACCCGGGCTGGACAGAGTTACGATTTCAGATTTTGAACAAAATTTGGATGAAAATTTATCTTTACTTTTAGAGACAGTGAAACAAGGAACGTATCAGCCACTTCCACTTCTTAGCTTCCAGATCAAAAAGGAATCAGGTAAATTAAGGGAACTGAAAATCCCGACAGTACGAGACAGGGTTGTACAAGTAGCCTTACAACTCCCAATTCAACCAATTCTTGAAAAAGTGTTTTTAGATTGCAGCTATGCTTATCGAACCGGTAAATCTGCACAAAAAGCGGCAGAGCGTGTAATGAGGAATATTAAAAAAGGTAAGCAGTGGATTGTTGATGCTGATATCGAAGGTTTTTTCGATAATGTGGATCACAATCTGGTTTTAAAAATGTTGGAAAGTCATGTCGCTGATAATAAAATTATAAGGATAATTGAACTGATATTAAAATCCGGACAATCTCAAGAAGGAAAAGGAATCCCTCAGGGAGGGGCGATTTCACCGATGCTGGCGAACTTGTATTTACATGTTCTTGACGAGAAAATGATAAAAGCAAAATGGAACTATATTCGATATGCAGATGATTTGGTCGTACTATGCCAGTCAGAACAGGAGGCAAATACGGCATTCCAGCGTGCAAACCAATGTCTGAAACAGGATTTACAACTCGAGTTTCACAAGGATAAAACAAAGATATTACATGCTAAAGATGGGTTTGTATTTTTGGGATATTATTTTGACTTGTCAGGTAAAAGGCCCAGTGCTTCTTCTGTGGAAAAAGTAACAAAGAAAATAGAAAAAGTGCTGGAAAAGGCTGAAACTATTTCTGATGTACAACTGAAAGATAAGCTTGAAAGTATTATTCGCGGCTGGTCTAATTATTTTCAATTAGATACCACCAATAAAAAACAGATTTTTGAAGAATTCCTGAATAAATTGAAATCGCAGCAGGAATCATTGCCTGCTCGCCTTTTAACGACAGCTCTTGCATTGCATTTCGGCGATACTCCGAAAGCCCAAAATTTGGTCGAAAATGCTCCCATACAAAACACAGAAGATGCTGAACTTCAATATCAGTGGGGAGTTATCTGTGAATTATCGGACAAGCAGCAGGAGGCAATTGATTCATACCATCGTGTGTACCGGCTTCAGGCAGATCATCCTGACGCGGCATATCGGTTGGGCCAGCATTACTTGAATCAGGGACAATTCGAGCGAGCGATTCGTTTTCTGCAAAAAGCCATTCAAAATTCACCGGATTCGGCTCATGCCCATTTTGCATTGGCGACTGCATTGAAAAAGTTCTCATTAAACGGGGCAGCACAAAAAGCTTTCGAAAAAGCGTTTCAATTAGACCCTAAGTTAAAGCGCATTAAAAACGTTACTCAGCCACAAAAAGTTACTGCCCCGCCTCAAAGTCTACCAATTGCCAATTTTGAGGAAAATGATATACAATTATTCATACAACTTTTTTCCGCGCGAGAAGGCGTATACTCACGACAATGGACGGATAATACCGGGAGATTGGGGTACAATCCCGTCTATAAGCCGCTTTCTAAAGATGTTGTTAAATCACATTTTCAGGGTAAAGAAACTCTGGGTATGTATATACTGCGCACAGATAATACGGTAAGACATATCATCATCGACATTGATATTTCCCGCCAGGCACGAAATGAAACAACTGATGAAGAAATCGTCATGGACAAATGGCAGGAAATAACTCATCAAGATGCTGTAAATATATATTCGATTTGTCAAAAATTAGATATTCCAGTTTATATCGAAAACAGTGGGTTTAAAGGAAGGCACGTTTGGTTTTTCTTTTCAGATCCGGTTCCTGCAAGAGATGGAATTGCCTTTGCGAAAAAAATATTAGAAGAAACAGGAGAACCGCCTTCTGGAATTAATCGTGAAATATTTCCAAAAGAAGCGCGAGTTTCAACTAAAGCTCTGGGATCGATGGTCAAATTGCCGCTTGGTGTTCATAAATTAACAGAAAGGCGTTGTTTGTTACTGGAACCGAGTGGACAGCCCTGGAAAAATCAGTTCGAAGTATTGAATTCTATTAAGCAAATAACGCAATCACAATTTCATGCAGCCATAGAAAGATTAAATGCAGGAGAAATTGAAGGCCCATCAAAAAATATAGATACATCTAAAGCTGAAAGAATGATTGAAAAGTGTAATGTTCTGAAATATTTAGTGAATAAAGTTGAAAAAGAACGTCATCTGGCGCACATTGACCGTTTAACGTTGCTTCACACACTCGGACATCTGGGTGAAGAAGGAAGATATATGCTGCACAAAATTATCAGCAAAACGCTCAACTATGATCACAGAATTACACAAAAATGGTATCTGCGCCTGAAAGGTTCGCCTGTAAGTTGTCCCAAAATAAGGGAATGGCAAAATCATATTACTCCTAGCATTGGCTGCTATTGTCCATTCCCTGAAAATTCGAAATGTTATCCCACACCTTTGCTTCATGCCGATTCAAATTTTAAACCCAAAAATCGCAGTAGCTCAAACGCTGATAGCCCAAAGAAAGATATTCCTGTTGCACATGAAATACCGAAACAAAAACCAGGATCAGCAACACAGAAAGAACAACCTGCTGATCATTCTATTTCTTCATCGCCTCAAGATGAAATAATTCAAATAATTCCGGAGATAGAGCTAGAACAACTTATGGAAGATTACATTGGACTGAAACAAAAGTTTCGGGCATTGGATACAGAAAAACAGACACTTGAAACGAAATTGAAGCTGGTGTTCGATCAGCGAAAGTGTGACAAAATGGAATTTAAGATGGGAACGCTGAAGAGAATCAACCAGGATAATTCGATAAAATGGATTATTGAAATTTAGTTATTGAAAATATTGAAAATTGCTATCTGTATGAAAGAAACTTGGTTACTGTTTTGTTATAATATCATACACAAAGACTGCCAATAGATTGTTCGGGATATTCGTCCTGAACGGCGTATTTATTCGGGAACAAACGATCCAGTCTCTGCCGGCGATGGATGGATACACCGCGCAATCAGGGGTTAAGCAATGACGAAATCTGGTATTAAAATCATTTGAAAATATAAGAGTTATTCAACAAATGGGTTGAACAATGAGTTCAATTTACATCACTGAAAATGGCAGTACTGTTCGAATTACGTCCAGACAACTTGTCGTGACAAAAGACAAAGAAAAACTATTACAGATACCGCTCATTAAAGTTGACCGCCTCCTCCTGTTTGGCAATATTCAAATTACCAGCCAGGCTGTTGGGACATTGCTGGATGAAGGAATTGAAGTGTGCTATCTTAGTTCCATGGGTAAATTTCGCGGTAAGCTTCAGCCGGCCGAGTCCAAAAATGTATTGCTCAGAGTTGCCCAGTACGAGCGCTTCCTTGACAGCGCCTTTCAAACAAAAGTAGCGCGTAACATTGTCGAAGGAAAAATTAAAAATGGTCGGGCGCTGATTTCACGATATCAGCAAAATTATCCGGAAATTGATTTTTCAAAGGAAGTGCAAACCATTGATACGACGTTATTGTCTTTGGATAAGCTGGATAACGTCAACAGTATTATGGGCGCTGAAGGAGTCAGCACTGCGGCATATTTTCGGGCGTTCGGAAAAATGTTTCGAAAAGAATTACGGTTTGAAAAACGAACGCGCAGACCTCCGAAAGACCCTGTGAATGCATTATTGAGCTTTGGTTATACCATGATTACTAATGAAATTTTTTCAATGATTACTGCGCATGGACTGGATCCTTATATTGGATTTCTTCATGGTTTAAGTTATGGCCGACCTTCGCTTGCCCTTGATATTGTCGAAGAATTTCGCCATCCCTTTGTGGATCGATTTACTCTGAATATATTTAATAACAACATATTAACGTCAGAAGATTTTGAACCCGTGGAAAATGAAGGCGTGTATTTAACTCAGGAAGCAAGGAAAACATTTTTTACTCACTATGAAAAAAGAATTAAAGAACCTGTGACCCTTCAAGATAAAGATGAGGAGAAGTCATTTCGGCAGTTGTTCAAAGAGCAGGTGCATAAATTTTCTCAGTCTATCTTGACACAAAGCAATTATGAACCAATCAGGATTTATAAATAGCCATGTTATATATCGTTTCTTATGATATAGTCAAAGACAAGCAGCGAACAAAACTGGCAAAACAATTATGTAATTTTGGTACTCGAGTACAGTTCAGTGTGTTCGAATGTAATCTTGATAAGGATCAATATAATGAAATGGTTAAAAAGATTTTAAAACTGATTGACATGAAAGAAGATAGTGTAAGAATCTATAAACTGTGTCAAAATTGTGAAGAAGGAATTGTAAGTTATGGAATCAAAAAAGGGTGGGAAGAAAAAGATGTTATCGTTATTTGATTTTATAGAGTAAAAATAGCTTATTTTTTTATAAGGTAATTTATTGAATTTCTTTTTTGTTAGCATCAAAATTACCTAACCGATGAACTGGTTTTGCATAAAGCCATGTTTTAAATGTGTTATCTAATTAAATTATTATATGTTAAAGTGATAAATTATTGCAGGTGGGGTTAGGTAATAAAATCGGACACTTAAAGTTTTATTGAAGTTAGCTCCTAAAAAATGGATTAAATGGAGGCTATATTATGTCACTCTTTATAATAATTGGATGTCAAAAAAAAACGGTTAGGTAATCGAGCAATTTAACGTATTGTATATAAAAGGTGAAAAAGGACTACGGTTGGAATCATTGCCTTGCTTAATAGAGGATTGAGACAAAAGGGTTGGGACTATTTTGCCCCAACCAAAATTTTCCGGGTTGGAATCATTGCCTTGCTTAATAGAGGATTGAGACGTGATATCTGTCTCAAATACAGGGACCGTCTCGACCCTCGTTGGAATCATTGCCTTGCTTAATAGAGGATTGAGACATTCATTTTAACAGCGACATCAACGGAACTGTCAGCGCCGATGTTGGAATCATTGCCTTGCTTAATAGAGGATTGAGACAGAAACAGATAAAACGGGATCGGGCTCCACTGGTTTGGTTGGAATCATTGCCTTGCTTAATAGAGGATTGAGACAGAAGATAAAACCGGTAAGGACGACATAGATAGCGGACGTTGGAATCATTGCCTTGCTTAATAGAGGATTGAGACATCGTGGTGATACTGGTTGCAAAATCAAGAACAGGTTGGAATCATTGCCTTGCTTAATAGAGGATTGAGACTTTTTGGGGGTGGTGTCATTCGATACAGAAGAGTTGGAATCATTGCCTTGCTTAATAGAGGATTGAGACTTTACATCTACCCAATAGATTTCTCCATTGGTTGCTTCTGTGACGTTGGAATCATTGCCTTGCTTAATAGAGGATTGAGACGTAACGGGTCGGTGGCGTTTAGGAACGCCCACACTGGTTGGAATCATTGCCTTGCTTAATAGAGGATTGAGACCAATTTATAGCAACGGATTTATTGGCGTCTAGCACGCGTTGGAATCATTGCCTTGCTTAATAGAGGATTGAGACCGCTCAACAAACCCGGCTTTCAGAGCCTTGTACAGTTGGAATCATTGCCTTGCTTAATAGAGGATTGAGACGTTAGGAAGATATTTTTCCCACTCCTCAAGACCACTGTTGGAATCATTGCCTTGCTTAATAGAGGATTGAGACTTTTATACCAATAACCGCGACGGGCAGCATCCCAAGAAAACGTTGGAATCATTGCCTTGCTTAATAGAGGATTGAGACATGTGCTTACCATGCATATCAAGTGAAGCAGGAACATGTTGGAATCATTGCCTTGCTTAATAGAGGATTGAGACCTTCTTGCACTTGAGCCTTGCGACTCAAATCAACTGTAGTTGGAATCATTGCCTTGCTTAATAGAGGATTGAGACGGAATCGGCTGGGTCGGCTGCCATTTTTGTGCGTCAGCAGTTGGAATCATTGCCTTGCTTAATAGAGGATTGAGACTCCCATTATTTGTCTTTTTAATGGCGGTCGTTGTACTGAGTTGGAATCATTGCCTTGCTTAATAGAGGATTGAGACAAAAACAAACGCAAGCGCTCCGAACAAATAGAAACGCTTCGTTGGAATCATTGCCTTGCTTAATAGAGGATTGAGACCTTGAAGAAGCGCCACCTCCAAGCAGCAATAACCATGCGGCCGTTGGAATCATTGCCTTGCTTAATAGAGGATTGAGACCAGAGAATCCGGGTTTGAAACATGCACCGTCTCGTTCGGCCAGGTTGGAATCATTGCCTTGCTTAATAGAGGATTGAGACATTCCAAGTGTTATGGGAGGTCACAACTATAACATCTGGTTGGAATCATTGCCTTGCTTAATAGAGGATTGAGACATTAATATCTGCCGGATGACTTTCTTTGCCGTTTTGGCGTTGGAATCATTGCCTTGCTTAATAGAGGATTGAGACGTATGTTAAACCTTCTTTAATAAAAGAAAAATACTGAGGGACGTTGGAATCATTGCCTTGCTTAATAGAGGATTGAGACTATATTGGCGAAGCGAGTCCTCTCGTGCGATACTTGGTTGGAATCATTGCCTTGCTTAATAGAGGATTGAGACAATATTGCCTTACCTCTATGAACTATAGCCGAGGCATGAATCAGTTGGAATCATTGCCTTGCTTAATAGAGGATTGAGACTCCCACTCACAATCACAAATCTCTACGCCGATGTTGTAGTTGGAATCATTGCCTTGCTTAATAGAGGATTGAGACTCCAAGCTCTTTTTCCATAAACACCTAGCTTGGCACGCATGTTGGAATCATTGCCTTGCTTAATAGAGGATTGAGACATCGCGACATCAACCGGGAAACGAGGATAAATTCCGGCCTCGAGTTGGAATCATTGCCTTGCTTAATAGAGGATTGAGACTTATCAACAGCGAACCCGACGGCGGTGATGTATATACTGGTTGGAATCATTGCCTTGCTTAATAGAGGATTGAGACATTGAATAATCGCCTTACTATCCTCGAACTTAATCCTGGTTGGAATCATTGCCTTGCTTAATAGAGGATTGAGACTTTGGATTAATTGTGCTCGCAAGTCTATTTTTATTTTGTTGGAATCATTGCCTTGCTTAATAGAGGATTGAGACGTAAAATTTGAAAAAT
>JBMOPW010000034.1:415769-424466 GCA_049322915.1 Candidatus Zhuqueibacterota bacterium | reverse complement strand
GTTGGAATCATTGCCTTGCTTAATAGAGGATTGAGACTTTGGATTAATTGTGCTCGCAAGTCTATTTTTATTTTGTTGGAATCATTGCCTTGCTTAATAGAGGATTGAGACGTAAAATTTGAAAAATAAACCGTCACGTACTTTAGTTGTTGGAATCATTGCCTTGCTTAATAGAGGATTGAGACTTTCTCGGTAGATTTTCCAGCCTCGATTAACAGACTGTCAGAGTTGGAATCATTGCCTTGCTTAATAGAGGATTGAGACTCTTTCCTCTTCAACTTTTGCCTCTGAATTTAAACCAAACGTTGGAATCATTGCCTTGCTTAATAGAGGATTGAGACTCCATACTTCCTCAAACTTGACCCAGAAATCAGAAGTTGGAATCATTGCCTTGCTTAATAGAGGATTGAGACCTGTCAGGTCTCATTTCCTCACCATCGGGATAAATCACGTTGGAATCATTGCCTTGCTTAATAGAGGATTGAGACGTCAAGATATGTTTAGGCTCCCAACTATCAATATTTGGTTGGAATCATTGCCTTGCTTAATAGAGGATTGAGACTTATATTAGTAGTTATGCCTTTCACCTCAATCTCGCCGAGTTGGAATCATTGCCTTGCTTAATAGAGGATTGAGACTTTTTACTGCGAGCTGGAAGAGTAGCGCGTCCATTAGTTCTGTTGGAATCATTGCCTTGCTTAATAGAGGATTGAGACTTCATCGCACGGTAAAAACCTCTGGAATTTTCCAGAGGTTGTTGGAATCATTGCCTTGCTTAATAGAGGATTGAGACTTTCCGAGGACAGCCACTAGGAGAGCAATGGTTTGTCTCCGTTGGAATCATTGCCTTGCTTAATAGAGGATTGAGACTATTCGGTTGGAGAGTTGATTCTTCCGACTATCAACCCGCCCGAGTTGGAATCATTGCCTTGCTTAATAGAGGATTGAGACTTTCATTCGAATTAAGGCATTTTAACGGGAAATATGTGCCGTTGTTGGAATCATTGCCTTGCTTAATAGAGGATTGAGACGTTTTTCAATTCTGTCAGTAAGCTCTTTTTTAGTTGGACCGATGTTGGAATCATTGCCTTGCTTAATAGAGGATTGAGACTTGTAGCCGGATGAATAACTGTTCGCTTATGCGGGCAAAGAATGTTGGAATCATTGCCTTGCTTAATAGAGGATTGAGACATTGTTCAAATCGGAATTAAATTCCGACCGCCAGAAGTTGGAATCATTGCCTTGCTTAATAGAGGATTGAGACTTTGTCTGATCCAATACAACTTGCCTTTCTTTTTGTGTTGGAATCATTGCCTTGCTTAATAGAGGATTGAGACGCCGAGGATAGTTTTAATATACCTCGGCCAAAATTTGACGTTGGAATCATTGCCTTGCTTAATAGAGGATTGAGACATGGTGGTGCAACTTCTACTGCCACGGTAATGTTCACTGGCTGTTGGAATCATTGCCTTGCTTAATAGAGGATTGAGACTTTTTTATCCTTCCAGGTAGTGTATTGAAATACACCTAAAGTTGGAATCATTGCCTTGCTTAATAGAGGATTGAGACACACAATATTCACCACAGAATTCTTCACAACATCTTCAGCTTGTTGGAATCATTGCCTTGCTTAATAGAGGATTGAGACAATTCTGGAACAGACTCTGGGCCTCAAGGGAATTATCCCGTTGGAATCATTGCCTTGCTTAATAGAGGATTGAGACTTTCAATTTGACCGTATCGCCCGGCATGACCATTTCAGTGGTTGGAATCATTGCCTTGCTTAATAGAGGATTGAGACAGAGATTGTGTCCGGTTCTGCTGGCAACAACTGTGCCAGCGTTGGAATCATTGCCTTGCTTAATAGAGGATTGAGACATCTTGCCAAGTTCGAATCGCCCAAGGTTAAATTTAACGTTGGAATCATTGCCTTGCTTAATAGAGGATTGAGACCCGTTTTTCGCGTTTTTGCTTGTCCTTCGGGCTCAAAGTCAACTGTTGGAATCATTGCCTTGCTTAATAGAGGATTGAGACACAGCGTTTCAATCACGAATTCACGAATTGTCTTAGTGTTGGAATCATTGCCTTGCTTAATAGAGGATTGAGACAACTCAAGAATATCAACGCCGGAATTTTTCATAGATGAGTTGGAATCATTGCCTTGCTTAATAGAGGATTGAGACTACTTTCCAGCCGCATCGTCCGTATTAACCGACTCCACAAGTTGGAATCATTGCCTTGCTTAATAGAGGATTGAGACGGTGGTGCCCGGGGTGGGCTGCAGATCTTTGCGCACCTCTGTTGGAATCATTGCCTTGCTTAATAGAGGATTGAGACAATAGACGAGAGTTGCGGCCGCCGTCGCTTGTGATAACAACACGTTGGAATCATTGCCTTGCTTAATAGAGGATTGAGACTGATGAAGGTGCACCCTTTAAACGTGCAACCTTCAAAAATGTTGGAATCATTGCCTTGCTTAATAGAGGATTGAGACTTGATATTGAGGCGCTAAAAACGATCAATGATCCGGCCACCAGTTGGAATCATTGCCTTGCTTAATAGAGGATTGAGACCAAAAAACCAGATACTTTATTCCCTTTTCGAGATAAAGTTGGAATCATTGCCTTGCTTAATAGAGGATTGAGACCAATTTCAGAATAGACCGGTGCGTGAGGGTATTTAACCACCGTTGGAATCATTGCCTTGCTTAATAGAGGATTGAGACTTGTCTGCTCATTTTCGTTTCCGAATTTATAAGCAACGTTGGAATCATTGCCTTGCTTAATAGAGGATTGAGACTTGTCCCGCAACTCTTTCCAGCGTTGGGCGGCTTCAGGAGGTTGGAATCATTGCCTTGCTTAATAGAGGATTGAGACAGGTCGAAGATTTTACCATCAACCGTCTTGTTTCACCACCTCGTTGGAATCATTGCCTTGCTTAATAGAGGATTGAGACACCTTTCTGTTTCACCACCCCCGGTGTCAATAGATTCGTTGGAATCATTGCCTTGCTTAATAGAGGATTGAGACTCCGTTGTCGTCCGTCACTGTCAGGTAATACGTGTATGTGCGTTGGAATCATTGCCTTGCTTAATAGAGGATTGAGACAATAATTTATCGGCATAAAACCCAGCAGAACCATAACTAAGAGGGTTGGAATCATTGCCTTGCTTAATAGAGGATTGAGACCTGTTAACGAAAGGAGGTACAATTCGCGTCTCATTTGACAGTTGGAATCATTGCCTTGCTTAATAGAGGATTGAGACTTTTTTGCCATGCCAAGTTCAAACACGAATCCCTTCCAAAGTTGGAATCATTGCCTTGCTTAATAGAGGATTGAGACATTTCAATACTTCTGTCCCACAACCCGCCCTCTTTTCTTACCGTTGGAATCATTGCCTTGCTTAATAGAGGATTGAGACTATTAATTAATTGCAAAAAGCATTAAAGGTGTTACATGTTGGAATCATTGCCTTGCTTAATAGAGGATTGAGACTTTTTACAACAATATTTTTTTCCCAGAAATACTTTTCTGGGACGTTGGAATCATTGCCTTGCTTAATAGAGGATTGAGACAATTCGTAGAATTGACCGATTTTTTGGATCCATCAGGTTGGAATCATTGCCTTGCTTAATAGAGGATTGAGACTCTCTCTTATATGTGATAATCAACATCACCACCAAAGCTAAGTTGGAATCATTGCCTTGCTTAATAGAGGATTGAGACCGGGAATAAAAAGTGCCGGGCGTGCAATTCGGATGTGACCAAGTTGGAATCATTGCCTTGCTTAATAGAGGATTGAGACATACAATGCCCAATTTCGGGTCATCAGTGTATTCCAGATCGTTGGAATCATTGCCTTGCTTAATAGAGGATTGAGACGAATGGATGTTGCAAACGGCGGGTCAATCTCCAGGTTGGAATCATTGCCTTGCTTAATAGAGGATTGAGACGGGGTAGCGGATGCTACCGCGGAGGGGGGTTGGTGTTGGAATCATTGCCTTGCTTAATAGAGGATTGAGACAGTAGCAGGAATGGATGTTGCAAACGGCGGGTCAATGTTGGAATCATTGCCTTGCTTAATAGAGGATTGAGACAATTTTGCTCATCCGCCTGTTGTTCAACAGCAACAGGGGAGTTGGAATCATTGCCTTGCTTAATAGAGGATTGAGACTTTTATGGACTCACACCCTTTATTGCCAACAAATGAAGTTGGAATCATTGCCTTGCTTAATAGAGGATTGAGACAAGCCTGAAATGTCATTTTTACTGCTATCGCTGTAAAGTTGGAATCATTGCCTTGCTTAATAGAGGATTGAGACGGCTGTCGCCAACATCATAAAAAAGCAGGTTGCGCTGGCCTGTTGGAATCATTGCCTTGCTTAATAGAGGATTGAGACTTTTTAGATTGATACTCAACCTGCACATTACCAGGTTGGAATCATTGCCTTGCTTAATAGAGGATTGAGACGTCTAAATCAATAACTGATGGCGTGCTATCAGGAGTTGAAATGTTGGAATCATTGCCTTGCTTAATAGAGGATTGAGACGTATGTAAAAAAGAAAACACTGCCTTTCGTCGGGTCAACTGGTCGTTGGAATCATTGCCTTGCTTAATAGAGGATTGAGACTTCCACTGGACCCCACCCATTAAAATGGGGCTCCAGTTTTGGTTGGAATCATTGCCTTGCTTAATAGAGGATTGAGACTCAACAGTTGTTGCAATAGGCAAAACATCTCTATTATTGTTGGAATCATTGCCTTGCTTAATAGAGGATTGAGACTTTTGAGCCAAAACTGCCAGGCTGTCGCCGTCTACGTTGGAATCATTGCCTTGCTTAATAGAGGATTGAGACAAAAATCCAAGCAGTGGCAGCATTTCCTGTTTCAAGGTGTTGGAATCATTGCCTTGCTTAATAGAGGATTGAGACACCACTGCTGATTGTGTCGAGATGGATTCGGCTTCCAGTGGTTGGAATCATTGCCTTGCTTAATAGAGGATTGAGACGGGACAAGGGTGCAGTTACTGGGGTTATGTGGATCCAAAAAGTTGGAATCATTGCCTTGCTTAATAGAGGATTGAGACGATCGAGGAACCAGCTTCATTGTGGTACGAGGCTGAATAAAAAGTTGGAATCATTGCCTTGCTTAATAGAGGATTGAGACACTCGAGCAGTAGAATCACCGCAAGAAACCCAGCCCACGTTGGAATCATTGCCTTGCTTAATAGAGGATTGAGACACGATTTGTTGTTCCCGGGTGATTTCAGCTTGACGAACAGTGTTGGAATCATTGCCTTGCTTAATAGAGGATTGAGACTGGTTGTTTTTCTTCGCTGGACGATGTAAGTCATGTTTGTTGGTGTTGGAATCATTGCCTTGCTTAATAGAGGATTGAGACACGGCAAGCCGAATAATGGTGAAAACCACCACGAGTAATGGTTGGAATCATTGCCTTGCTTAATAGAGGATTGAGACTGATTTTGACGTCAGCATTTTGCAACGACTTTGCCTGTTCGTTGGAATCATTGCCTTGCTTAATAGAGGATTGAGACTCGGTTTCCACGGTAATCTCCAGCGACCGGGTTGGCAGTTGGAATCATTGCCTTGCTTAATAGAGGATTGAGACGCTTTGAAACGGCGTGAGCTCAATTTTTGTAATGAAGGTTGGAATCATTGCCTTGCTTAATAGAGGATTGAGACTTTTTACTGCTATCGCTGTAAATTGCTCTGGCGCTGAATTCAAGTTGGAATCATTGCCTTGCTTAATAGAGGATTGAGACAAGATAAAAAAATAACAAGAATAAGCAATAGTTTTCTCATGGAGTTGGAATCATTGCCTTGCTTAATAGAGGATTGAGACGGGCGCAGCTATTTGCCCGAAGCGGCGCCCGATATGTGGTTGGAATCATTGCCTTGCTTAATAGAGGATTGAGACAAGGCTTTTGAATAATCTAAATAGCCATCACGATGAAACGTTGGAATCATTGCCTTGCTTAATAGAGGATTGAGACATGATAATATCCGGCTCCAATCCGCAGACCCCACGGAGATTGGTTGGAATCATTGCCTTGCTTAATAGAGGATTGAGACTGCTGTAGACATAGACACTACCACCGGTACTATTTGCGTTGGAATCATTGCCTTGCTTAATAGAGGATTGAGACAGCTGGTTCTCTCCGACTGGCCACGATGCTTGGCCGCCGAGTTGGAATCATTGCCTTGCTTAATAGAGGATTGAGACCGACAATGAGTGATTGTTATCACCCTGCCGGTGGTTTTTGTGCTTGGTTGGAATCATTGCCTTGCTTAATAGAGGATTGAGACCCAACAGCATAGATTTTGCCTCGCCATGGGGACCGAATGTTGGAATCATTGCCTTGCTTAATAGAGGATTGAGACTTTTTTGGTTCAACCGATGAGCCGTCTAACGCGACACAAAAGTTGGAATCATTGCCTTGCTTAATAGAGGATTGAGACGGCCGTAGGTTGCCATTATACTAACCTCCCCACTGTCGTTGGAATCATTGCCTTGCTTAATAGAGGATTGAGACCAAATCGGGCTCCACCACCAATTGGTGTGCCCACAAGTTCGTTGGAATCATTGCCTTGCTTAATAGAGGATTGAGACGATTGTAGGAACCGCTAACCATATATCGATGTTCAGGGTTGGAATCATTGCCTTGCTTAATAGAGGATTGAGACGGTATAATTGGAAACACTACCATCAGGGTCAAATGAACCGTTGGAATCATTGCCTTGCTTAATAGAGGATTGAGACCTTCTATTCTTCGTCGGCAGTAAAAATAATCGTCACTTTGTTGGAATCATTGCCTTGCTTAATAGAGGATTGAGACTTGACCATCTGTTGACGGTAGTTCCGGCTCTTGACTCAAATCAAGTTGGAATCATTGCCTTGCTTAATAGAGGATTGAGACGTTTTAGCTTCAAGTCCAGTGCCCCAACTCATCGGGTTGGAATCATTGCCTTGCTTAATAGAGGATTGAGACAGTTTTTGCAAATGAGTACCATTAATTTGTCTCATCCGTTGGAATCATTGCCTTGCTTAATAGAGGATTGAGACGACCGAACAAGCATAAGTGGGAACTTGTTCACTCGCGTTGTTGGAATCATTGCCTTGCTTAATAGAGGATTGAGACGGTTTTGTCTGGCTCGTAGTGGTAACCCTTTGGCCACCGTTGGAATCATTGCCTTGCTTAATAGAGGATTGAGACGGCGGGAAACGGGATGCTTCAGTTGAAGCGGATCAAGGCGTTGGAATCATTGCCTTGCTTAATAGAGGATTGAGACAACGATTCAATCTCCCATCCTCCAGTGCCAATTATTATATGTTGGAATCATTGCCTTGCTTAATAGAGGATTGAGACCGATTTACATGGCAACGACCACGAACGTCGAAATAATGTTGGAATCATTGCCTTGCTTAATAGAGGATTGAGACACGTAGCATTTGCTACATCTTTTGTAGTGACAAGACTTTGGTTGGTTGGAATCATTGCCTTGCTTAATAGAGGATTGAGACACGATGCTTGGCCGCCGAGGGCAACCCAGACATCATGGTTGGAATCATTGCCTTGCTTAATAGAGGATTGAGACAGAGACGGAGATCAGAACAATAAAACTAATAAGTGTTGGAATCATTGCCTTGCTTAATAGAGGATTGAGACTCTACTTTGCCAAAGTCCTGGTGACTTTGGCTTGCAACATGTTGGAATCATTGCCTTGCTTAATAGAGGATTGAGACGTTTTGACTACAAGTGCGCCAAGCGCCAGGGAAGAGTTGGAATCATTGCCTTGCTTAATAGAGGATTGAGACTGGAATACCGGTGAGCACAGCAAAACCGGTGTCCCCGTTGGAATCATTGCCTTGCTTAATAGAGGATTGAGACCCTTTTTTGAAATATCCCTCGATGATCCAAATGCCTGTATCGTTGGAATCATTGCCTTGCTTAATAGAGGATTGAGACTTGTTCAAAGCGTGCATCGACAGTTGCATCGGTTTTATATAGTTGGAATCATTGCCTTGCTTAATAGAGGATTGAGACCTCGCAAATCGCCAAGTGTTGCCGGCGAGGTAGCGGTTCGATGTTGGAATCATTGCCTTGCTTAATAGAGGATTGAGACTTTTGTGACATGGTGGTTGCCGCTGAGCGGGATGCGGTGGCGGTGTTGGAATCATTGCCTTGCTTAATAGAGGATTGAGACTCTTGGTGAAGTGCGAGAGGCTGTGCACCCAGTAGCCGTTGGAATCATTGCCTTGCTTAATAGAGGATTGAGACGTCATTGGTGCTCCGAACCATCTCGATGGCTCGGTCGATCTGTCGTTGGAATCATTGCCTTGCTTAATAGAGGATTGAGACCCGTGATAAGACGGAATTTAAAGGTTGCCTTAGAAACTGTTGGAATCATTGCCTTGCTTAATAGAGGATTGAGACGTTCGACAATAACCGTAAGTGGGATAACCCTTGTGCTATCGTTGGAATCATTGCCTTGCTTAATAGAGGATTGAGACTTATTGGTACCGTCATCTTGACATCCACGCTGTAGTTAGTTGGAATCATTGCCTTGCTTAATAGAGTCCCGAAGATTTTTGGCAGGGTGATTCGAGAATGGAAATGGTTTGGGGTAACTTCGTTTTGATAAGAATGGAATGACCCCGGGATTTCGGCTGCGCTGG
>JBMOPW010000034.1:0-415669 GCA_049322915.1 Candidatus Zhuqueibacterota bacterium | reverse complement strand
AGCCTCAAGATTTCGTCTGGCGTCTGGCTTCTGGCGTTTCACGTTCTGTTGGAATCATTGCCTTGCTTAATAGAGTCCCGACGATTTTTGGCAGGGTGATTCGAGAATGGAAATGGTTTGGGGTAACGTCGTTTCGGAAAGAATGGAACGACCTCGGGATTTCGGCTGCGCTGGGTTAGCTTATTATGGGGATTGATTGGAATGTGTGAGAGTGGAAAATATTGTGGAAGGGGATGGCAGCCTCAAGATTTCGTCTGGCGTCTGGCTTCTGGCGTTTCACGTTCTGTTGGAATCATTGCCTTGCTTAATAGAGTCCCGAAGATTTTTGGCAGGGTGATTCGAAAATGGAAATGGTTTGGGGTAACTTCGTTTCGGAAAGAATGGAACGACCCCGGGATTTCGGCTGCGCTGGGTTAGCTTATTATGGGGATTGGTTGGAATGTGTGAGATTGGAAAATATTGTGGAAGGGGATGGCAGCCTCAAGATTTCGTCTGGCTTCTGGCGTTTCACGTTCTGTTGGAATCATTGCCTTGCTTAATAGAGTCCCGAAGATTTTTGGCAGGGTGATTCGAGGTAAGCGATACAACAGTAATTTTTGAAAATTGAAATTTTGAATTTTGAATTTATTTAGCATCAGCTAAAGGCTTGTGCGTCCTCTGGCGCATTGAATTTTATCATTTGTGATTTTCTGCCAGACGTGTTCATAAATTTATTTTTAAGGCACTAAAATGTCAGTCTATCCGGACAACGGTGTAGAGGTTGCTGGTTTCTTTGGCCTGGACTGCGGATCGAAACCGGTGAATTTGAATGGAAATCAGAAAAAAACAGGATGTCGCACAAATGAGAAATCTATTTCAGAGAAAAATCATAAGCGCAATGTTTGATTGGCGTTCCAATAAATTGTGTCACCAGACCATTGGGGGAGTTCTCTGGATTCTCTTCATGATCACTCCCAAAACGATCCTATCACAGAAACCAGTCCAGATTTTCAATCAATTGCCTGCTGTTTTTCAGGATTCTGCATCAGAGGCTATTCAAAAGGAAGCTAAGAACAATGAAGTAAACGAGATTTATCTGAGTGAAAAAATATCAACGGAAAAGAGCCTGAAAAAATCCAGCATAGAAAATTTAAAAAAAGCAATGTTAAAGTCGATTGAATGCAAACCGCATCCACGGCAGGTTGCATGGCAGGATAATGAATTCATTTCTTTCATCCATTTTGGCGTGAATACTTTAACCGGCCGTGAATGGGGCACCGGTTTTGAAGACCCCTCCATTTTTCAGCCCGAAAAATTGGATACGGATCAGTGGTGTGAAGCAATTAAAGCTGCCGGTATGAAAATGGTAATAATAACGGCAAAGCATCACGATGGGTTTTGTCTCTGGCAGACGCGATATACTAAACATTCTGTCGCATCCAGTCCATGGCGAAACGGGAAGGGAGATGTAGTTAATGAACTGGCGGAATCATGCCGGAAATATGGTTTGAAACTGGGTATCTACCTGTCCCCGGCAGATCTGTATCAGATAGAAAACCCGGATGGATTGTACGGCAACGGCAGCAGCTATTCGGAGCGTGCCATTCCACGTCCTGTTCCTGATCGTCCCTTCAAAGATAAACGAACATTTAAATATCGGGTTGATGATTACAATGAATATTTCATGAACCAGCTTTTTGAATTGCTGACAGAATATGGCCCTGTCCATGAAGTCTGGTTCGATGGCGCCCATCCGAAACGAAAGGGTGGCCAGCAGTACACCTACACCCGGTGGTACGACCTGATTCGGCATCTGGCGCCGGATGCTGTCATTTTCGGAAAGGGGCCGGATGTCCGCTGGTGCGGTAACGAAGCCGGGCGAACGCGTGAATCTGAATGGTCGGTTATTCCCATCGGAAAATCGTTAGAAGAATGGGATTGGCCCGATATGATGGATGATGATTTGGGCTCGCTTGAGAAAGTGAATGCAGCGCTTAAACAGGGGAGCCTTTTACACTGGTATCCGGCCGAGACGAACACGTCGATACGGGATGGCTGGTTCTGGCGGGATGAACAGCAGCGTGTAAAAACCACGGAAGAAATTCTGAATACCTGGTACCGTTCTGTCGGCGGCAACAGCGTGTTTCTGCTCAATATTCCTCCAAATCGGGATGGACTTTTTCCAGAACCGGATGTCAAAGTCTTGGAAAGTGTGGGACGGATTTTAAAGTCAACGTTTGAAAACAATCTTGCTGAGAACGCTGTTGCAACGGCATCCAAAAATCGGGGGAGAGGTTTTGAAGCGCAGAACATTCTTGATAGCAATCCGACAACCTGCTGGATGCCGCCCGATTGGGAAATGAACGCGTCGGTTGAAATTACACTGCCTGAACCAATACAAATGAACCGAATTGTCATTCAGGAACACATCGAACAGTATTCTCAACGCATCGCTCGTTTTGCAGTTGATGTCCGGCTTGAGGGCGCCTGGCAACAGGTCGCTGAAGGCACGACCGTTGGCTACAAACGAATTTGCGGCTTTAGCACCATTAGGACAGATAAACTCAGGATTCGGGTGCTCGAATCCAGGGTATGTCCCACCATCAGCAATGTGGAAATTTACTATGAACCTGTGAGGGTGAATAGTCCGCACATCAAACGCGATCGCCTGGGGAATGTATCGATCACGTGTCATCCTGCTGGTGGCATCATTCATTATACGATCGATGGCTTTGAACCGGATCGGGATGCTCCTGTTTATCAAACGCCGGTTGCGTTGCCCAAAGGCGGCATCGTCAAGGCAGTCGCATTTCATCCTGATAAAAATGAAAAGAGCGCTTCTGTAACTACAACTTTCGATATCTGCCCGGCGAAATGGAAAATAGTCGAGGTCTCCAGCGAGCAGGCTGATAATAATGAAGCCGCGAGCCGTGCAATCGATGGCGATGAGGCCACGAACTGGATTACCCAATGGCGGCCTGATTCGCCGAAACATCCGCACCATATTGTCATCGATTTGGGCGAACAAGTAAAGCTCCTCGGTTTTACGTACACCCCCAGAAATGATGCCAATCATAACGGTACCATCAAAAATTATATCTTTTCAATCAGCAAAAATGGCAAAACATGGGAAACCATCATTGAAAGTGAATTCGACAATATCACGAATAACCCTGTTAAACAGACTGTTCACTTCACAGAAGCCTTTGATGCGCGTTACATAAAACTGGTCGCGCTGAGCGAAATTCGGGGCAATCCCTGGGCGTCAGCCGCTGAAATTGGTGTGATAACGAAGAAAAAATGACACTACATTGAGTTATTTTTGAAGAAAAAATCAGGTGATTTTAAGTAGTCAAATCAATATTCAAACTGTTCAAATCAAATAACAGGCAGATAAAAATGAAGAAATCAAGTTTATTGATTGTCGCTTTCGTTTTGCTTTTAAACACGTGTACCAAAAATACTGATTCTTCTATGAATATATTCGGCGAGTGGAAATTTCAGATCGATTCGCTTGATACGGGCATTGCTGAAAAATGGTACAACCAACGCTTAACAGATCGTGTAAAGCTGCCGGGATCGATGGCTGAAAATGGCAAAGGTAATGATGTTTCTGTGAATACCGAGTGGACCGGCCAGATCATCGACACGTCCTGGTACACGGATGCAAAATATGAACGCTACCGACAGCCAGGTAATATTAAAATCCCATTCTGGCTACAGCCTCGCAAACATTTTGTCGGTATTGCATGGTATCAGAAAGAGATAGAAATCCCGGCGGACTGGAATAACAAAGCCATAGAACTATTTCTGGAACGTTGCCACTGGGAGAGCCAGGTATGGATCGATGAGCAGTGGATCGGTATGCGGAACAGCCTCGCAACAGCGCATGTCTACGATCTGACATCGCATCTTTCTCCCGGGCGACACAGGCTCAGTATCAGAGTCGATAACAGGATCAACGATATCAATCCCGGGATCAATTCCCACAGTATATCTGATCACACACAATCAAACTGGAATGGAATTGTTGGCAGGATCGAAGTCGCGGCAAAACCGCTTGTCCATTTGAAGGAGATTAAGCTTTTTCCGGATATCAATAATAAGCATGTTGTCATAAAAGTTGGGGTGAAAAACGCCACCGGCGGCCAGCAATCCTGCACAATAACCGCTAAGGCAGAAAGCTACAACGGTTCTGTCCAACATAATCCGGGAACGATTTCAAAGGAAATAACCATTGAGCAAGATGAGCTTGTCGAATTTATTTACCCGATGAGCGACTCGCCATTATTGTGGGATGAATTCCACCCGAACCTTTATTCCATGAATATCATCCTTGAATCACATGGCGGCGTGGACTCCAGGAGTGTAAGTTTCGGGATGCGCGAATTCAAAACCAACGATACGCGATTCTCCGTGAATGGTCGGCCAGTTTTTCTTCGCGGCACATTGGAATGCGCCATTTTCCCGAAGACAGGCTATCCTGCTATGGATGTCGCTGAATGGACGCGGATTTTCAAAACTATAAAAGCCCATGGATTAAATCACATGCGCTTCCATTCCTGGTGCCCGCCGGAAGCTGCATTTGTAGCAGCAGATAACGAGGGAATTTACCTGCAGGTCGAATGCTCCAGTTGGGCAAACAGCGGTTCGAGCCTGGGCGATGGCAAACCGATCGATAAATGGATGTATGACGAAGCCAACCATATCCTGGATTTTTATGGCAATCATCCGTCATTTTGTATGATGGCCTATGGCAACGAACCGGCAGGCGCCCATCAAACCGACTATTTGACTAAATTCGTCAGTACATGGAAGGAGCAAGATTCCCGAAGGGTTTATACCGGAGCTGCCGGCTGGCCTTTTATTGAAAATGCCGATTACTTCAATGATTATCAGCCACGCATTCAGTTGTGGGGAGCAGGTGTAAACAGCATTATTAACAAAAACGCTCCCCAGACATTGTTTGATTTCCGGGAGATTATCAACAAAATTTCCATGCCGTACGTCAGTCATGAAATCGGCCAATGGTGCGTTTATCCCGATTTTAAGGAAATTGAAAAATATAAAGGCGTGTTACAGGCAAAGAATTTTGAAATATTCAAGGAAACTCTGGAAGAAAATCATCTTGGTCATCTGGCTGAACAATTTCTGTTGGCGTCAGGAAAATTGCAGGCGCTTTGTTATAAAGCGGACATCGAAGCTGCTTTGAGAACCCCCGGATTTGCCGGATTCCAGCTTCTCGACTTGCACGATTTTCCCGGCCAGGGGACAGCGTTGGTGGGCGTGTTGAATGCTTTCTGGGAAGAAAAAGGATATATCTCGCCCATGGAATTCAGTCGATTTTGCAGCCCCACGGTCCCATTAGCCCGGTTGGAGAAGAGAATTTTTTTAAACAACGAAAAAATTGCAGCAGATATTGAGGTCGCTCACTTCGGCGAGAAACCATTGAAAGACGTTCATCCTGAATGGAGAATTTCCAATACAGCCAATGAAACCATTGCATCAGGCACGCTGAAACAAACAGACATCCCTATTGGCAATGAAATAAAACTTGGTCGGATCGAAGTCGCTGTCGATCAACTGGTTCACCCGCAAAAGCTGGTATTACGCGTTGCAGTCGCCGGACATGAGAACAGTTGGGACTTGTGGGTCTATCCAGCCAAACTTATAGATACGGTGAAAGACGATCACATACGCATTGTACAACGATTGGACAGTTCAACAATTGAATATCTGGAAAGTGGCGGCAGCGTTTTACTCACGCCAATAAAGGGAAGCGTTAAACCGGAAATGGGCGGTGATATTGGGATCGGATTTTCGAGCATTTTCTGGAATACCGCCTGGACGAGCGGTCAGGAGCCACACACACTTGGGATTCTCTGCACTCCTGAGCATCCTGCCCTTGCGAAGTTTCCGACTGAGTATCATTCCAACTGGCAGTGGTGGGATGCCATGAGCCATTCCAATGCCATCATTCTGGATGAATTTACTCCTGAATTGCAGCCAATCGTTCGCGTCATCGATGACTGGTTTCAGAACCGCCGTCTCGCATTGATATTTGAAGTGAAGATTGGCGCCGGTAAATTATTGATCTCGGGAATCGACTTACTGTCGGAACAGGAGCATCGCCCTGAAGCCAGGCAACTTTTGCACAGCCTGTCACACTACATGTCCGGAGATCAGTTCAATCCGAAAGTCAACGTTTCGCTGAAAGAAGTTCATGAATTATTTTTGGACTAATCGTGCCACATGAATATTTACTCGCTTCGTCAATAAAATTTGTGGGTAGTCAGCGGTTCAGTTGAATCGCCAAGTTGATGGTACAGTGCGATTTTTAAGGTTTCAAACTGCTTAAATCCGTGCGCTTTTCTGATAGTGAACTTTGCGTTGTTGTTCAGCCCTTCTACAATGCTATTTGAAAAGTGTTCTTTTGTCTTAAACCAGTTGAATATCATATCAGGTTAACCTTTGAGTGGCGTACCGATGGATTTTACTTCTGGATAACTTCGTTGCCTCAAAGACGCTAAGCCACCAAGCTAACCTCGATCAGTTTGTAATTCGTGACTGAAAATAAATACAACAAGAGGAATTATTCGGCACACGTTGTTTATATTTTACTCTCTTAGCGGCTTCGTGTCTTAGTAGCAGATATTCAGCGATGATACAGAGCAGCCACCGATCCATGCCACATAAAAGTTAAAATAGTATAAAGGATAGGATACTATATGCAATTAGCCTGGATGGATATTTTATTTTTTGTTGTTTTCGTTCTTTTTGTCGTTAGTTTTAGCATGTACAAAAGCCGCAAAGAAGAGAATAGTGAAGATTATTTTCTTGCCGGCCGCGGATTAAAATGGTACCTGATTGGCTTCTCGATTGTTGCAGCCAATATCTCAACGGAACAGTTTGTCGGTATGAGCGGACAGGGAGCAGCGAACGTGGGACTCGCCGTGTCGGGTTATCAACTACTTGGCGCCGTGACTATTGTATTTGTGGCGTTGTTTTTCCTTCCCAGGTTTCTGCGATCCGGAATTTACACCATGCCGGAGTACCTGGAATACCGTTACAATGCAGGAGCCCGCGCACTCATGGCCTTTTATACAATGATCATTTATGTAGGCGTTACAATCACTGCCGTGCTTTATTCCGGCGGACTGACGCTTCATACCATTTTTGATATGGATATGGTTAGCGCCGTCTGGCTGATTGGAATTGTTGCCGCATTGTATACAACATGGGGTGGGCTGAAAGCAGTGGCCTATGCGGATTTAGTTCAGGGTTCGGCTCTTCTTCTTGGCGGTCTTTTAACCATGGTTCTGGGATTTATCGCGGTTGGCGGACCTGCTTCATTTTTTGACGCCAATACAGAACGCCTGCACATGGTTCTCCCCGCTGATCATCCGGAAATTCCCTGGACTGCGCTATTAGTAGGATTATGGATTCCTAATTTTTATTATTGCGGATTAAATCAGTTTATCGTGCAGCGTACCCTGGCGGCAAAGACACTTCGGGAAGGACAACTTGGGATTATTTTTGCGGCGGGATTATGGTTGCTCGTGCCTTTCGCCATCGTCTTCCCAGGAATTATGGCGGTGCAACTTTATGGCACGGAACTGGCGACACCGGATAAAGCTTACCCGATACTTATCCGAAATCTTGTTCCGTTGGGTATGCGTGGATTTATTTTTGCCGCTTTGGCCGGCGCCGTTATCAGTTCACTGGCATCCATGCTTAATTCCGCATCAACCATTTTTACATTGGACATTTACAAACGTCACTTCAAACCGGAAGCAGGGCAAAGATCACTTGTGAATATCGGCCGGGTGATGACCCTGATTTTCGTGGTTATCGGTTGCCTGATTGCCCCACAATTGGCCAATCCGAAATTTAAGGGAGTCTTTCATTATATCCAGGAATTTCAGGGATATATCTCCCCGGGTGTCCTGGCGGCTTTTGTGTTCGGCTTTGTCAACAAAAAAGCGCCTGCAAGCTCCGGTGTTATTGCATTGCTGCTTTCCGTTCCGATCTACGGATACCTTCAATGGCAGCATTCGGATATTGCCTTCCTGAACCGGATGGCAATTACTTTTGGTATTCTCATCCTGATAATGACACTTCTAACTATCCTGAATCCATTGGAGAATCCAAAAGAGATGCCGGTTCAAAAAGAATTCGATATGCGTTCGGCAAAGTCAGTTGTTTGGCTGGGCAGCGCAGTGATTGCAGCTGTTATTGGCTTTTATATTATATTCTGGTAAGTTTAACGCCCATGTTTATCCTGGCTTTCAGGAAGGAATTGAGCCGGGCCGGTTCAGAGACGATCCTGAACTCAGTATGTTCAGTCTCATGCCTTAATAAAGCACGATCTGCTGCTGATTCCCAAGGGCGCCATTCATGGTTCAGGCATAAATAACCTGGTATTGAAAATTTCCAGTACGCCCTACATTTTCACCATTAAAATGTACGACTGGCTCCGGATGGACCTGGAATACGCCAACTGTTCAACCATGCGGGAACATTTGTAATACCTGCTGCTGCTATCAGCTATCGGCTGAAAATGAAACTAACTCAGAAGTTCAGGTTGTGAAAGCATTTGTAAAGTGAGGTCCTATGAATTCCTTGTCTAGTAGTGAACAGGAAAACAAGCGATACCTGTTCATGCTTGCGCTCATTACTGCGCTAGGCGGTTTTCTATTTGGATTTGATACGGCTGTCATCTCTGGCACAGTGGGTTTTGTCAAAGACCAGTTTCACCTGACTGCTTTGACCGAAGGATGGTTTGTCAGCAGCGCCCTGCTTGGCTGTATCTTCGGTGTTATAATCGCAGGGTTTTTAAGCGATGCCTTTGGCAGAAAGCCGGTGTTGATCCTTTCGGCAATTTTGTTTTCAATCTCTGCGCTAGGCTGTGTCATCAGTGCAACTCACACTCAGCTCATCATTTATCGCTTTATTGGCGGGCTGGGTATCGGAGTGGCATCCATAATATCGCCATTATATATTTCAGAAATTGCCATACCGAGAATGCGCGGAATGCTGGTGACACTGTACCAGCTTGCCATTACCGTGGGTATCCTGGCTGCTTATCTTTCAAATTACTGGATACTTACCGCAGCGGATAATAGTTACCTTTCATCAGGAACCTTCTGGCATTATATTATGATCGAAGAAATGTGGCGGGGAATGTTTGGCGCCGAACTAATTCCGGCGTTTCTGTTTTTTATCTTTCTGTTTATTGTCCCTGAATCGCCCCGCTTTTTAATGTCAAAAGGCAAGGAGACAAAGGCTCATACTGTTTTGGCTCATATTAGCGGCGAATCCGTCGCTCGCAAGGAGATCGGCGAAATTAAACAGACCCTTGAAATGGAATCAGGATCACTCAAAGAGCTGTTTCGTCCATGTATATTCAAAGCCCTGCTCATCGGCATAGCACTGGCAATGTTTTCACAGTTCAGCGGGATCAATGCCATCATCTATTACGGCGTGAAAATTTTAAAAGAAGCCGGACTGGGATCCGGCGATGCATTTTGGGGCCAGGTCACTATTGGGATAGTAAATACGCTTTTTACTTTTGTTGCCATCTTCACGATCGATAAATTCGGCCGGAAACCATTATTGATCTGGGGAGTTGCCGGCGCCGTAACCGGCCTTGTAATTATCGGAATTTTGTTTGCGATGAATGTTGCATCGAGCGTTATTCTGTTAATATTTATTTTATTTTACATCGCCTGTTTTGCTTTTTCCTTTGGTCCGGTAGTCTGGGTCATTTTATCAGAAATTTATCCAACAAGAATCAGAGGCAGGGCTATGGGTATAGCCACGCTCACTTTGTGGACAGGGACCTGGATTGTCGGGCAATTCACGCCATTTCTTCTCGAAACAGTAAAAGCGCATGGCACATTCTGGTTATTCGCACTAACCTGTTTCCCGGCAATTATTGTCACATGGAAATTGGTTCCTGAAACAAAACGCAGGCCTCTCGAGGAGATTGAAAAATTATGGATTAAATGATCCTTTACTAAACAAAAGCTTCTGGATGGCTCCATGTTTGGGGAATTCCGGGATCACTTTACATTGAGTATCAAATCACTATTCCTGACGTCACTCATATTCGTTTATTACATGGCACGGATCAGATTCCAGTAACTATCGAAAGGAATTCAGTATGCTAAAAAGAGTGATAAAAATTATTTTTATTAACATTTTTATTTGGAGTATTAATTCTGTGGGTGTTGCACAAAATAAATTCAGTTATCAGAGTGATTTTCTTTCCGGCTTTGCAATGGAAATCCGGGGCGAAACGTTGAATTATCATACGCTTGGTTCTCAATCTCTCGATGCGCTGTTGGTACGTTCTCTTAATGCAGCAGATTTTATCGAATGGGAAACACAACCTGTACCGTTGAAGAGTGATAAAATGACACTGTCCTTTATCTTGCTGGCCAGTTTACAGTTAACAGAAGATTCCCATAAGTTTGATGTCTATTTGAATGATGTCCGATATTTTACTTTTCATAATCCGCGCGAACGATCATTGAACGATATTAGCTGGAACGGTCCGAACAAAGCGAAAATGGAGTTTACGGATCTTGAATTTGATAAATATGAAGATCTGACCGGATTTTTATATATCCACGTGCAGGCTGAAGATTTTCCCAAAGGGAAACCGATACGAATACGTGTTCAGGGTGAATCAGCCGGTAGTCGCGCGTGGTTCATGGTTTTCAAGCACCCGTGCCAATCATGCGTGACTTTTTCAAATGAAAATGTCATATTAAATACAGCCGACACGCGCAAACAATCCATGCGACTGAATGTCGCTCATATCACAGCTCCGGCAAAAGCGCTGGTCAGGATCGGCCATACAGAGACCGAATTTCTTTTAAAATTTGGATTTAATAGCTTCAGCGCCGGACTGGACATGATCTCGGCTGAAACAGAATTGCCGGTTATCATTCAAGTCGGCAAAGATACAGTCGTTAATACGACCCACAGCTTCAAGCCCGTTATCCCGATGACGATTTATCTCCTGCCGCATTCCCATGTGGATATTGGTTACACTCATGTTCAGGACGAGGTTAAAAAGCTTCAATGGCAGCATTTTGAAAATGCCATAATGCTCGCCGAACAGACCCGGAATTATCCTGAAGGAGCGAAATTCAAATGGAATACAGAGGTACTGTGGCCTGTAGAATCGTATCTGGCTTCCGTTGATCAGGAAAAACAACAGCGGTTTATCGATGCTATAAAAAATGGCTGGATAGGCATCGATGGGCTTTACGCCAATATGCTGACCGGATTGTGTAGTCCTGAAGAATGGGTGTGGATGGCAGACATAACCCGCAGAATCAGCCAAATCTGCGGTATCAAAATTGAATCTGCCATGATTTCCGATGTGCCGGGCTGGTCATGGAGCATGGTTCCCATGCTCGCGCAAACCGGGATGAAATACCTGTCCTGCGGCATCAACCACGGCGACCGTATCGGCAGCACGCGACGTGAATTGGGCGATAAGCCATTTTACTGGTCATCCCCGTCCGGTGAGGAAAAGGTACTTACATGGGTTCATGAGCAGGGCTACTCTGCATTTCACTATGTTTCAAACCAGGGAAGCGCTGCTGGTCTGTCAGTTCTCCAGCCTACGATATTGAACTATGTTAATAAACTTGCCGATGAATTGTATCCTTATGATAGTATTCCCCTGCGTTATACCATCGGCAGTGACAACGGTCCAACGGACAAGTACCTTGCCGACCATGTCAGGGAGTGGAACGAAAAATATGCCAGTCCAAAACTTATAATTGCCACCACTGCTGAATTTTTCAGACAGTTCGAACAGAAATACGGTGAACAATTACCTGTGCTCAGCGGTGATATTACACCGTACTGGGAAGATGGCGCTGCTTCGTCAGCCAGGGAAACTGCGCTTAACCGGGAAAGCGCTGCCAGACTGAATCAGGCCATGACTTTGTTTGCTCAATACGCACCGGAAGCCTATCCTGTCGATCTATTTGCCGAAGCATGGCGGAATGTTCATCTTTATAACGAACACACATGGGGTTCGTGGAACAGCATCAGCGAGCCGGAGAGTGATTTTACCAGACAACAATGGCGGATAAAACAATCGTTCGCACTGAACGCATCCAAACAAGCGGATGACCTTTTGAACCAGGTTTTAGATCACCTCACCATTAAAAAGAATCACTTCGATGGGGTGGATGTGATCAACACAACATCGATGCAAAGAACCGATCTTGTGGTTGTTCCGAAAGACATACAAGCGAACATCGCGTCCGGGCTATCCCTTGTCGATGAGAACGGAGTAACCACGCCAATGCAGCAGTTATCCGATGGCTCATTCGTGTTCCTGGCATCGGAGATACCTGCCCGGGGGAGCAGAAGGTATTTCATTAACAAAGGAGGAAAGGAGCTGCCGTTCGAACCGGCTGTCATCGACGGGAATTCGCTCGAAAATGAATTCATCAGGATCGAGATAGAACAGCAGTGGGGAACAATTGGCACATTTATTTTGAAAAATATGGATATCGACCTGGTCGAAAAAACTGGTCAGCCAGGATTGGGCGGGTATTTGTATGTGAACGGCCGCAGTCCGGATAATCCCCTGAGTCATGAAAAAGTGGCGGTCAAGGTGAAAGAAAAAGGACCGCTTGTGTCTTCGTTTCTGGTTCAGGCTGCAGCGCCGGGGTGCAACGCTCTCGAATACGAGATAAAACTTATTGCAGGGATTAACCGTGTAGAATTACACTATCTCTTCGACAAACAAAAAATCTACACGCCGGAAGCCGTTCATATTTCATTCCCATTTCACATCCCGGATGGCGTACTTCATATTGAGAACGCATTCGGAATTTACCAGCCGAATAAGGATCAACTGAAAGGGTCATGCAAAAATTTCTTCACCCTGAACAACTATGTGGACATCTCCAATGGGAAGTATGGAATTTCCCTCATATCAGTGGATGTGCCATTGATCGAAATCGGCAAAATTACCAATGACGCGTCCTCTGTTGGCTGGCTGGATAAAACCTGTGAGGGAACCACATTATACTCGTACGTGATGAACAATTATTGGCATACCAACTATTGTGCAACCCAGGAAGGAATAGCCAACTTTCGATATTTTCTTTATCCGCATAATAAGAAATTCAACCCGGCCCTGGCAACTGCACAGGGGATATCTGCCGAACAGCCACTGGTTGTTGTCCCTGTTGATAAAAAAGCCAAACCACTCAGTCCGCTTATTCGATATGATAACGAAAATATCTCTACCATCTCCATGCAGCCGCTGGATAATGGCAAATTAATTTGGATTGCTTTATATAATGCTTCAATGGCTGATACTAATTTACAATTGAATTTTATCGCTGCGCCGAAAGGAATTTATGCTTCGGATTTATTGAAAAACAATTTAGCCGAATCAAGCTCTTTGATTTCGGTACCCGGTAGTGGATTAATCTGCTTGCTGATCGAACGATAATGGCAGGAGCAGTCATTTCCAAAAAAAAAAGAAAATGGTAGCCAAACATGCGTCGCATGTAAAAATAAATTTTTAAGGTAACTCTTAAATGAAAATCGCCTATAAAATATTAGTGATTTTTCTATTCAGCATCTATTTTTTTTCAGAAAGAGGAAACGCACAATCCGGCTGGCAGGAACAGGCTAATGGAGTATGGCGGATTCAATTTGGCAATGAACAAAAAATTGATCTGATAAAAGCCACCCATATCATGCCGAAATGGACGACTCTAAAGTCAATGCCATCGGTGGAGTTTCCTTTGGATTCTGTCAGGATTAAAGCCGTGCTGCTGGCGAACAAGACGTATTTACGATTTCCGCTAAGCCGGGGTGAGCAGATATTTGGATTGGGGCTTCAATTTAAAACAGTCAATCAGAGAGGACGAATTTTAAATTTACACATGGATCATTTTGGCGGACAGGATAATGGAAGAACCCATGCACCCGTTCCATTTTACGTTTCCAGCAGCGGCTATGGCGTTTTCATCAATTCGGCTGAATATTTAACTGTTTATGTGGGAACTGGTGTCCGCAAAGATGCCAACGATCCCCCAATTATCTATGATCGAAATGAAGACGACACCTGGGAAGCCCAACCATATTCGGATGCGGTGGAGATATTGATACCGTCAGATGGTGCAGAAGTATATATATTCGGCGGCCCATCACCTTTAGATGCTGTGCGTCGATTTAATTTATTTACCGGAGGTGGCGTCTTGCCGCCGAAATGGGGATTAGGGTTTACTTATCGTATGCCACGATTATATTCCGCTGACGACGTCAGGCGGGAGGTATCAGAATTCGAGGCTCACGATTTTCCGCTGGACTTTGTGGGACTTGAGCCGGGCTGGCAATCCAGATCCTACCCTTGTACTTTTGATTGGGATCCAATCCGTTTTCCCAATCCTGCTGAATTCATCCGAGAGCTTAAAGACAAAGGGATCCGGATCAATCTCTGGTTCAATCCATATTTATCGCCGGAGTCTTCCATATTTGAGGTGATGAAGTCTTACACAGCTTCACACAGCGTATGGAACGGTTGGATTCCGGATTACACAATTTCGGAAGCACGAGAGATATTTCAAAAACATCTTGAACATAATCTTGTCGGCATTGACGTAAGTGGTTTTAAAATAGATGAAGTGGATGGATTTGATGAGTGGCTCTGGCCGGATGTTGCAATTTTTCCTTCCGGTCATACGGCGACTCAAATGCGGCAGATTTATGGACTGTTAGTTCAGGACGTGGTGATGCAGGTTTATAAAAACCTGAATGTCCGAACGTATGGCCTGGTTCGCGGTACGAATGCGGGTAGCGCCGGATTACCTTTTGTTATTTACAATGATTATTATAGTCACCGCGATTTTATTACGGCTTTATGCAACAGTAGTTTTATCGGTGTATTATGGACGCCGGAAGTGAGAGCGTCAGAATCCGGGGATGAATGGCTGCGGCGGATGCAGTCCGTTTGTTTCTCGCCTTTGGCTATGATTAACGCCTGGGCGGATAACACTAAACCCTGGTCATTCCTTGATGTTGAAAATCCGGTACGTGAAGTATGCGATTTGCGAATGCAGCTCCTGCCTTATTTATACACAACTTTTGCGCAGTATTATTTTGAAGGCACCCCCCCGATCCGGGCGATGAACCTGCTTAGTACCGCAGCTGTAAATAAAACTGCAAGTTGGAAACAAGCAATAGATCGGGGTGTTAACGATCAATATATGCTTGGTGATTATTTAATGGTTGCCCCCGTTTTTGCTGACGAAACGATGCGTGATATAATTTTTCCTGAGGGCAAATGGTACGATTTTTATACAGGTGAATTTGCCGGTGAATCAGAGGTAAAACAAATCAAAACATCCCTGGAGCGAATTCCTGTTTTCGTTAAAGACGGAGGAATCATTCCACTACTTGAAAAAATTAACCATGCCCCGCGTCTGAACGAAAAGCATCTCCTCACTATCCGGCATTATGGAGAATCAAATGGACAATATAATCTCTATGACGACGATGGCGAAACATATAATTATGAACAAGGTCAATACCAATGGCGAACAATAAAGGTTTATCGAGAGAATGGAACGTGGAAAGGAACAATTACACCACCAAAGAAAGATAAGCCTGATTCGTATTTAAAGGCGAACTGGATTTTTATGACAAAGCTGAATTGAACGATTCGTTTTCTTAATCGCTTAATTCAGATTATCATTGTTTAACCCATCTTCGACAGTGGTAGTGCAAAAAAAATAGAGACAACTCTCTATAATATAATCAACTAAATCAGGTCGATGAAATGCAAACGTGTTACTACAAAATCACTCCAGTTGTATTCCTACAACAGTGGATGGTTCTTTTATATCCAGTGCGTCAAAGATCGATTGTTGGGTTTTGGTCAATTCAATCATGAAGCTGATCATTTTTCCCTGGTGGCGAAATTCACCGATATAGATACGATTCATTTCGTCCCGTATTCGGGACCAGCTCAATTTGGTTTTAGTTTAAAAATTCTGGTTAACACTAACGCCAGAAAACACGGGAAAATGTGGCAGCGAATCCGAGCATCGCGGCTATGATAATTCGGCCTTAATTCCAGCGTGGTCTTCAGCGAACGGAACGCTTTTTCAACATCATTGAGCTGTTTGTAACCAGTACAACATCGGTCAGGGACAGCGTTTCGTCACTGGTCTCGATCTAAAGAAGGCGAGGCCGCGTTCGATGAAATTATCGAACGAAAGACGACTGATAATTTTGAGGACTTATAACGGACGAAACCGCTATTAAACAAGAAAAGGTCAACTCTAACTTAGAATTGACCTTTTATTAATATGGGATTTATCTTGTGGAGCTAAGGAGGATCGAACTCCTGACCTCTTGACTGCCAGTCAAGCGCTCTCCCAGCTGAGCTATAGCCCCGAAATTGATGCGCCTATAATACTGAAATTTTTGTAAAAAGTCAAGGTTTTTTTTGGTGTATTTCCCGGCAATGGGAGGTGATTTTTCTATTGACAAGTGGGCGTCATTTTGATATATTCTTCTGAGTTCATTCCATCGACAATTGAAACAGGCAGTTCGAAACGCAAAACGAGTGGAGGTTATGTATGTCGCATTACACGGATAAAACGGTCGGCGTTGTGCTCGCCGGATGCGGAGTTTATGACGGCAGTGAGATTCACGAAGCAGTGCTGACGCTGCTGGCGCTGGATCGGTTGGGCGCGAAGATTTTGTGCATGGCCCCGGATGTGGCGCAGATGCACGTGATCGATCATGTCAAGGGCGAGCCGGCCAAAGGCGAATCCCGAAACGTATTGCAGGAGTCCAGCCGCATCGCGCGGGGCGAAATTAAAAAGATGAGTCAGGTGACGGCGAAAGACATTGACGCGCTGATTTTCCCCGGCGGATTTGGCGCGGCGAAAAATCTGTGCACGTTCTCGGTGGATGGGGTCAATTGCAGCGTAAATGCCGATGTGGAACGCCTGGTGAAGGAGATGCATGCTGCGAAGAAGCCACAGGGATTTATCTGCATTGCGCCGGTGCTGGCGGCCAAAATATTGGGAAAATTCAGTACGCGGGTGACCATCGGCAAGGATGCCGGAACCGCCAGCGCTATCGAAAAGATGGGCGGCATTCACGTTAACTGCAACGTCGACGAGGTGGCCATTGATACGGCCAATAAGCTCGTCTCCGCGCCGGCGTACATGCTGGGTCCCACGATTTCCTTCGTTGCCAAAGGCATCGACCGATGCGTCGAAGAGGTGCTGAAATTAGCCTGGTAGGCGATAGCAGTCCGACTTGGCCGGTGGTTGATTCCGATAAAAGAAATGCCTGATGAGCGAACGATTCAGCCATTCTCTCATCAGGCGTAGCAATTGCTCTGGCCAGAGGCGCTGCGCTTCGCGAACTATCCGCATTTCAAATCATCGCCGAGGCACGTGCCCACGGAGCGCGCGACAGCGAGCAGGGGGGAGTCCAGTGGAATTGTCCTGGTTTTGCCGGCGACTTCGCTGATGGGCGCCGAGGTGATTTTATCGCCGCGCAGGGCCACCATTTTTCCGAAATTTTGCTTTTCGATGAGCTTAGCCGCAGCCACACCAAAGCGCGTGGCCAGCAGACGGTCTGCCGGCGTGGGAACCCCACCGCGCAGCAGATGCCCCAACACCGTCACCCGCGTTTCCACGGCAATGACGTTCTCAATATCATTGGCCACTTTATGGCCGATGCCGCCGAGACGAATCGGCTCCGGACTGCCGTCCACCGTTCGATTGACGACCATATCGCCGCCTTTGGGCTTTGCGCCTTCTCCCACGACCAGAATGCTGAAATGTTTGCCCTGATAATTTCGCTCTTTGATTTTCTGACAGACGAACTGGATGTCGTAGGGAATTTCCGGGATGAGAATGATGTCGCCGCCGCCGGCAATGCCTGAGCCCAGTGAAAGCCAGCCGGCGTAACGCCCCATCACTTCAATGACCATCAAGCGATGATGCGATTGGGCGGTTGTGTGGATTTTATCGATGGCTTCTGTCGCAGTGGTCAGCGCCGAATCATAGCCAAAGGTCACGTCGGTCCCCATCAAATCGTTGTCGATTGTTTTGGGGATGCCAACGACATTGATTCCTTTTTGAGCGATTTTCTGACTCACCGTCATGGTGCCATCGCCGCCGATGCACACCAGCGCCTCCAGCCCGTGTTGTTCAAAGGTATTCAGCAGTTGATCGGAGCGGTCGCGGTACTCGGTTTTTCCATTTTCAAGTACCGGGTAGGCAAATGGATCAGCGCGATTGCTCGTCCCAAGAATAGTCCCGCCGCGGGTGAGTATCCCGGACACATTGCTCTCGTTCAACACAACGGTCTTGTTTTCGACGAGACCTTCGAACCCGTCCAGAAAACCGGTGACTTTGATATCATAATCGTTGATGGCAGTTTTGACAACAGCCCGAATGACCGCATTCAATCCGGGGCAGTCACCACCGCCTGTGAGGATGCCAATTCGCTTGGGGATTTTCATTCTTCAATTACCTATTGTATAACGTTTTAATGTATTTACAAAAATAAGTTAATATTTGATGGAATATATTTTTTGCTTTTTTAACACTTATTATTTCCATGCCTCTGGGATTTTCCCTTCATAAGAGAAAAATTGGACGTGTTCACAATTTGTACAAGTAAAAATTTTCCATTTTCGGTTTCCAACTGGTTGAATTCCAAAGTTATGTAATGCGGTTATGTTCTCATCGACTTTTAATTGATATATACCTTTACCACATTCTTTGCATTTTCTTTCAGTACCGAAATCAATCAAGTCTACATTTTGCTTAACGATAAATAATAAATTATCAATTTCATTGAGTAGAGCATTTGCATCGGGTAAACATTTTCCTTCATCTTCTACAATACATAATCCCAGTACACGGTTTATATGTTTCATAAGAGGATTTTTTGGAAATAAATATTCAAGATTAACCCCTTGTTTATAATAATACCAGAGAAGTAACTTTGGTTTGCCAGACAGAAGCGACCACAGTAGTTTTCCCAAACAAAACACATCAAATGATTTTTTAATGTGTTCCACTCGAACACCGTATGCCCAAGGAGGCATCCAATCTCTACTTCCTACGTTTTCTATTGTATCGGAGAATCTTGTTTTATCATTGTCAAGTAAAAAAATGAGTCCAAAATCACCAAGAATTAAGTTGTTGTCTTGATCAATAAATACGTTTTCTGGTTTTATATCTCGATGAACCATATTGTTATTATGTAATTCTACCACTCCTTCGACTAAAGGTCGGAAAGCATTTAAAGCAGCAAATAATTTTCCTGCGTATAACTCTCTATTTTTTGAAATTGAGCCTTTTGGATAATACTTTGATACAAACCATTTTGAATCCAAATCATACTCAATAATTTTCAGTAAATTAAAATGATTAACCTGTGCCATCGCTTCAATTTCATTTCTAATTCTTTTATCGGCTAATGTAGAATCCCTCGCATCTTCAGGTTTGTGAAGTACTTTTAAAGCATTATGATTTGAAATATCTTCTCTTTTTATAAGGTTTATAATGCCTTCTTTAAGTGTTTTATTATCCTCACTATCTTCGTCATAATATATATCTGAGAGTTTGCCAATCCTTTTTAGAGCATTTATCAACCTTCTATCCATTAAGGAACCTATGGATTTTGGAATAACCCGAAACACTTTGCCTTGTCCTCCACTTCCGAGTTCTTCGACTATTTCCCACTTTTCAGAATATTCCATTGTCACCTCATATGAAGTTCATTTAATGCTTCAAGTCACTTTTATTTGCAAACTGACTGTTTTTAAATCAAATCGAGATTACAATAAACTAAACTTCAACAACATCTCCCGGCGAAGGGACGAACACATCGGTGAAGCCGTCTTCGTGCAGCAATTTTTGAAGAGCGAGCGACTGGCTCTCCTCGCCGTGGACAAGAAACGTCTTTTTCAATCCAGTCCGTGTGCTGCGCGCGTAATGGAGCAGGTCGTTTCGGTCCGCATGCGCGCTGAACGCGTTCATCACAACGACTTCGGCGCCCAGGTTGTAGTCGACGCCGAATATTTTCACCACCGGCCATTTTTCAACCAGTTTCCGACCCAGGGTATTCTGCGCCATGAAGCCGACGATCAGGATCAGATTGCCGGGATTTTCAATATTGTTTTTGAGATGATGCAAAATTCGCCCGGTCTCGCACATGCCGGAAGCGGAAATGATGATGCATGATTGCCGCATTTTATTGATCTGCATGGATTCCTGCACCTCTTTAACATATCTCAATTTGCTGAACCCAAACGGGTCGTCATTGTTCCTGAGAAGAAGCTGCGTCTCGGCGTCGAAACATTCCGGATGGGCTTTAAAAATATCGGTCACATTCACCGCCAGGGGGCTGTCCACAAACACCGGGATTTTGGGGACGCTATCGTGCTCCCATAGATTGTTCAGACAATAGACGATTTCCTGAGTCCGCTCCATGGCGAACGACGGAATGATAATTTTCCCGCCGCGGTCATAGACGCGATGGATCAACTGTGCCAGTCTTTCTTCGGCAAATAGAATATTTTCATGAACCCGGCCGCCGTAGGTGCTTTCGGTGATCATATAATTCAGGTCCGGGATGATGTCCGGGTCGCGCAAAATGGGAAGATTCTTGCGTCCCAGATCGACGATGTAGCCCAGATTGACAGTGCGTCCGTTCTCGTTGATGGTGAATTTGATCAGCGACGAACCGAGAATATGGCCGGCGTCAAAAAAGGTGGCAGTGACGCCATCGACCAGTTCGAACGGTTTGTAATAATCATGTTTTTCAAAATGTTCCAGCGAGGCAACGGCATCGTCCTTCGTGTACAAAGGCTCAAGCAGCGGCTCGCCCTGACGTTGGCGTTTTTTATTCAGATACTCGACGTCTTTTTCCTGAATATGCCCGCTGTCCAGCAGCATGGCCTGGCACAAGTGGCAGGTGGCTTCGGTCGCATGGATTTTTCCGCTGTATCCGTTCTTCACCAGATTGGGGATATTGCCCGAATGATCGATATGGGCGTGGGACAGGACAGCCACGTCGATATCTTCGGGACGGAAGGGCAGATGCCGGTTTTTATTTTCTGCTTCTTTGCGCCGGCCCTGAAACATACCGCAATCGATGAGAATTTTTTTATGATTGATTTCAAGGATGTGCATGGATCCGGTGACGGTTCTGACAGCGCCTAAAAAGTGAATTTTCATTGCAACTCCGGTTCGAGGTCTCGTTTGTCTGGCTCGATCAACTCCAGGTTATTATTCAGAGCATCGTCAGGTCGAAGATAATTCTCAGGCAAAGGGCTTTCAAAGCTCGTTCCGCGCCCATATCGACAGCGAGGCTGCCGCAGATGGACGAGTTTGCCCCAAATCTTTCGAAAGAACCGCCTGATGAAGCGCCAAAGGTATCAGCGCGCTGCGCTGAGTCGACGGTTCCGCGAAGATGCCTGCCTGAATGAGTGTCAGAAACTATAATAAAACTTAATGAAAGAATCAAGGACAATTTTGCCAATTTTCTGGGTGTAGCCCGCGGCTGATGAACGCTGTTGAAACGACTCCACCGCGACATGCGCAGCCCGGTTCGGGCGTCGTTGTCTTCTCAGCGATAATAAAAAACCGTGCCTTCGCGGAAAGCACGGTTCAACATGCACAACATTTGACCCAAGTGGAGGACTCAGGCTATTGTTTTATGTTAAAAAATAAGCATCATCTTCTGCGTTGACGTAAATCCTTCGGCTTCGATGCGGTAAAGATAAACTCCGGAGCTGACTTTGCTGCCGGCATCGTCGCAGCCATTCCAGTTGACCGAATAGCGGCCGGGCGATTTCATCTCATTCACCAGCGCTTTCACCTGCTGCCCAAGATGGTTGTAAACGATAATCCGCACTTCGCTTGCCGTGGGAATATCGAACCGGATCGTCGTTTCCGGATTGAATGGATTGGGATAATTGGGATGCAGCGCGAATTTTGTCGGGATGATATTTTCTTCACTGGCCACCCCGTCGATGGTATGCACGGTGAAAACAGTGATTGAATTTCCGATGAGCTGCCCCGGATCTTTGGCATAAAAAATAACCGTTTCGCTGCCTATCCAATCCGAAAAAGGCGGCGTAATGGTGGCGACCCGATTCGTGATCTGAACCTGCAACTCGATCATGCCAAACGCTGTCCAGACGATGTCGCTGTCCGGATCATCGACGTCGAACACGTAGCTGTCCAGATAAATTGGCGTGAATGAATTCCCAACGAGGATGGTTTGATCCTGAATTTTAGTGACGACAGGCGCATCGTTCAGCGCATAGACCGTGAACCGGACAGTGGTGCTGTCTTTCAATCCCTCGGGATCAGTGGCTACGATTTTTAAATTCTCGCTGCCCGCCCATTCGGAATCCGGTGCGGCCACATGCAGCACCCGGTTTTGCAACGTCACAATGAGCTCCGAATTGCCGGAGCACTTCCACGTAAGCTCGCTGTCGGCGTTATCCGGATCTTCGACATAATTATCGAGATAGAGCAGGGGAAAGGTTTCGTTCTCGAGAATGACCTGTTCGGCGATGCTTTGCACATTCGGCGGCTGGTTGGACGGCGTCACCGTGAATGCGGTCGTCGAACTGCCAGTACGATTGCCGGGGTCGGTGGCGACAAATTGAACTGTGTCGCTGCCAATCCACTGCGGATTGAGAGCTGCAATGGATGCCACCCGATTGGTGATTGTTATGGCCACATGACTGACGCCAGTGACGGACCAGGTGATCTGGTCATCGGCGTTGTCCGAGTCAGTCACAAAATTGTCCAGCGTGATGGCCGAAAACGTCTCGCCTTTTCTGACAGATTGGGGTGGAATTTGACTGACGGCCGGCCCACTGTTGGTGATGGTCACCGTGGCGGAGTCGAGTCCCTGACCGCCATTTTTATCCGTGACTTTGAAGTGGACTTTGTGGGATTCGTCCCGGGAGTAGCTGAACTGCACATTCTGTCCGTTGGATTCGTATATTCCGTCATCATCAAGGTCCCACATAAATGTCAGTGACGGAATATCTGCGCTGCCCGGTTCGATGAATGTCCCGGTGAAATTGATGTTCGTCCCCCATGTGCCGGTGTAGGGACCGCCGGCTTCGGCAGTGGGAGCGACATTGGAAATAGTTACGTTCGCATTGTCGTCAGAGACTTCATCATCGCTGTCCACAACGCGAATTTTCATGACGCCTGAAAAATCATCGGGATAGGAGTACGAGTTGGTCGGCGCCGCAGTGGTATCATCCCAGGTTCCGTCGCCTTTAAAATCCCAGAGATAGTTAATGATGGAGCCATCCGGATCGTAAGAACCGGAGACTTCGAACATGACCGGAGAGCCTTCGCTGCCAGTGTACGGGCCGCCGGCTTCGGCGACCGGCGGTTCATTGAGGGTCATTTTCAAGTGGCGAAGTTTAATACCGCTCGCAGAGGGATAGACGATGTAGAAATTACTGCGATAGGCGCGGACAATGTGCTTGTTCCGGGCGTCGGAAGAATCCCAACCATCCGCAATTTTAACGGGCGCGCCCCAGGTTTGACCGGCATCCTGGGATAATCGCGCGAAGAGGGGGCCAGTCTTGGAAGCGAGATAGGCGACAACAATTTTAGTGCCATCTTCGCTGGCTGCCAACGAGGCGATACCGATTGGAACGATCCAACCTTCAGCCGTCAATTCGCCGTTGGATGTCACCCGAACGTCCCTGACTTTTGCGCCATTCACCAGCCGGCAGTAATGCACCGATGGCCCCAGCGTGATATTCTTGTCGATTTCAGCGCCATAACAGACGTGGACATTCTTCGCTGCGTCGATGAATAAATCCGGCGAACCATTGGCGCCGCCTCGCGCAACAGCGGCATCGTGAATGTCGCCTTTGTAAACCAACTCGCCGCCGGCAGCGCCGGAACGCCAGTAGTAAATAGGCCCGCCTTCGTCAGGATAGGAATAATCGCCTGTCACCAGTTCAACGATTCCCTCCGAAGTGGCATCCAGCTCGAACCGCTCGTCGCCGCGGATTTGCATGACATTGTGCTGTTCCAGTGAAATAGCGCCGTCTTCAAGGATGTAATAATTTACCGGGCCGGTATTCGTTTCAGTGTTGGTCACTGAGCCGTGGCCGAAGTGAATGCGGTCTTCCGAATCAGCGGCCAGCCGCACGACATACCCGCGTAGCTGATCATCGGCAATTTTAATCGAAGGAGCCCAGCCCGTCTCCAATTTTCGGGTGTAATACACGTCGTAAATCCAACTGTCGGAAACCTTGATGCGATACCCGACATGCGGTCGTTTCTGGCTGTCGATCGCCAGCGATGCCCCGAAATTGCTCATGCCGCGGTCGCTTTCTGCGCCGGGCACCATTTCGTGGGATTTCTCAACGCCGTTTCTGTCCAGCACGATATACTTCACACCGGCGCTGGTCATCACAACGAGGTGAAGAGTTGCGGTCTGAGGATCAATGACCAGGTCCGGCGTATTGCCGCTGGAAATAAAGATTTCATTGGACCATTCTGTCTGTGAAAAACTCACGGTTCCCCCCAACACGGTGAGCGATAAAACAAGGACTGAAAAAAGTCGGGTGAATTTCATTTGCTACAACTCCAGATTAATTCAGGATGCATGTGAATTACTCGAATGTGATGATGTAAACAGCAGGCTATTTGCCTGTTACAGCCGGGCGCCGGGCTGGTTCATTTTTCCGACCAGATCACCCATTGCCGGATCAAAATCAATATGTTGAAATCGAAGATGCGCTATACAATTGCAAATACTGTGCCTTTCTGTAGAAGCCGGAAGCGTTTTACTGCCCGTCTTTTCGAGCGAAAAAAATGAGTCTGGCTATGCAAGCATTTCGTAATCCTTTGTAATTCCGATGGGTAAAAGAATAATTCGCTCGACCTCATAAAAAATAAACAGATACACATTTGATGGGTGATGGCCAAAAGGGGGCAGCCAGGACAGGTTGCTGATTCAGCTACAATTTTGTATCTGAATGTAAAAAGATGTTTCTCAATGGAACAATTTTGAAAGTGAATTGACCTGGAATTGGCCATGAGATAACTATTGACAATGTGGAGAAAATTTTTTATTTTGTCAACCATTCGCCGCCAAATTACTGAAAAAGTCTCATCGAGCACAAAGGTAACGTCATGGTTTTTGAACAGTTCGAAGGCGTTTTCGCGCCGATTCCGACTCCGTTTTCAGAAAAAGATCTATCGATCAATTTCAACTACATAAAAAAGCATCTTGAATTCCTCAACGAAAAGAAAATCCAGGGCGTTGTCGTGCAGGGGACGAATGGGGAATTCCCGTCGCTGTCGGTCGAAGAGCGTAAAAATGTGCTGGCCTGGGTGATGAAGTTCCGGGGCAATCTTCGGGTTCTTTTTCAGGCAGGGACCAGTTCCTTTGTTGAAACTGTCGGACTATGTGATTACGGCAAAGAACTGGGTGTGGACGGTTTCCTCATTGCATCACCGTACTATTATAAAAAAATCAACGCTGAGGGAATTATCCAATATTATCGGGAGATACTAAATCGCGTTCAGCACCCGATTTTTCTTTACAACATGCCTCAGAATACTATGGTTCCGCTGCATCACGGCATCATCGAACCACTGCTGTCGTTCTCCAATTTGATGGGATTGAAAGACTCATCCGGCGAATGGGAGGAGTCGCGGAAATTTATCGAAGACTTCCGGCAGCTTCATATTTATATTGGAAATGATCTGCTCTTCTATCCGGGATTGAAAGCCGGCGCAGGCGGTTGTATCACCGCTGCGAGCAATACTTACCCTGAGCTGGTGCTGAGCGTCTTCGCTTCGTTCAAAACCGGCGTCGATTCGGAATATCTCCACCTACAGCTTTCGAAGTATCGCCGGCTGATATCGAATTATCCGCTTCAGGCGGTATCGAAATATATTCTGTATTTACGGGGATTTGAAACGGCGGCTGTCCGGCCGCCGCTGCAAGACCTGACGGAATCACAGAAACGCGACCTGGAACGGGGATTGGATTCTCTTGGGTTTTCTTTTCAGCGCTTCGAGGAGTGACATGTGAGGAGAGCGAAGGAATTGCTGCCATGGAGAGAGGGCATCATCCGGAATTTAATTTGATGAACACGATAGAGAGGTAAAACATGAAGGAATTCGGAATTCAGGGAAAAGTAGCCATTGTCACTGGCGCGACGAGTGGAATCGGAAAGGCGACAGCGTTCAGTTTTGCCAGAGAGGGCGCCCGCTTAGCGCTCGTTGCGCGCAATGTCAGCGCGCTGAAAGATGTCGCATCGTCCATCAGGGAACTTGGCGCGCAGGTGGAGATATTCCCGACGGATGTGACGAAAGAAGATCAGGTCGAGCGCTGCCTGAACGGCGTCGTCAGCCATTTCGGAGGCGTTGATATTTTGATCAACAGCGCCGGGATCATCGCCAATGGCACGATTGAAAACACCAGACTTGCGGATTGGGACTACATGATGAATATCAATCTGCGGTCTATTTTTCAACTGACACAATTGGCGTTGCCCTATCTCATCGAGCGGAAGGGGAATGTCGTCAATGTTTCCAGCGTCACCGGACTGCGGGCATTTCCCGGCGTGCTGGCTTACTGCGTCAGCAAAGCCGGATTGGATCAATTCACCCGCTGTACAGCGCTCGAATTAGCGCCCAAAGGTGTGAGGGTGAACGCTGTGAATCCCGGCGTCACATTGACTTATCTCCACAGAAACGGCGGCATGGATGAAGATGCCTATCGGACATTCGTGGAACACAGCAAAAAAACCCATCCTCTGGGAAGAATCGGGACGGCTGAAGAGGTCGCCGAATTGATTCTGTTCCTGGCGTCGCCTCATGCTGGCTGGATCACCGGCGTCACCTATAGCGTGGATGGCGGTCGCGCCCAAACCTGTGCTCGTTAACTGAAAGGAAAAACAATGTCCCGAGTCAATGTGCTTCATACTGTTTTTTCGCTGATACTTGGCTGCATTGTATTGGCCGGCGCCGCAGACGCAAACAGCCAGTTAGCTCAAAAATCGCCCCTGAAAAATATTTATGATGAAAAGGCCAATGCGCGCGATGACATCAAAAAAGCCATTGTCCAGGCTCAGAAAGAGGGAAAGAGAATCCTGCTGAAGTTTGGCGGGAATTGGTGTCCCTGGTGCCGGCGGTTGCATGCGTTGTTTCAGGAAAATGAGACCATCCGTACTTGCCTCGGAAGCAATTTTGTACTGGTGCTGGTCGATGTGGGGCATCGCGATAAGAATGCAGATCTCAATGAAAAATATGGTCGTCCCTGGTCGCTGGGACTCCCGGCGCTCGTTGTGCTCGAAAAAGACGGAGCCATGTTGCATGTGCAGGAAACAGGCAGTCTCGAGTTCACGCCGGAGGACGGAGAAGGTAAGGGTCATCATCCGGAGAGAGTCCTGCATTTTTTGAAAACTTGGGCGCCACAGCAGGTAGAGAAAAGTCACTGATTTCCACTGTCACTTTTCAACTACATTTTTGAATTTGACAAACGCTGTCTGGAAAAAATTTACAAAATTCTAATTTCCCGATTGACTTTTTCAGAAATTTATATTATCTTTTGTTAAAATTTCCCCAACCAACCGTTTCAAAATCTCTTCCTCTCGTCTTTCCCCGGAGGAGGGGTGAGAAAGTCATCGAGTCCTTCGATGACAATTCCGTGAATAAGGATTAGAGCAAAACCCTGGCTCTTACAAGCCGGGGTTTTTTTATCGTTAGAAAATCGATGATGCATCAATTCAATAAAAAAAATATCTTTGTGACCGGCGCTCTGCACGTGGGAAAATCGACGATCGTCGACCGGGTGCTGGAGCGGTATGCGAATTTGAAGATTGGGGGATTTAAGACTAAACCGATTTTTATAGATCGCGAGCGAACGGGATTCACGTTTCAAAGCCTGGATGGTCGGGCGAAAGTTTTTGCCCACACCGGGATGAACAGTCAGGATGTCTTCGATATCTACCGTTTCGATCTCTCCGTGTTTGAAACTCTGGGAGTTGAGGTTCTGCAACAGGCAATCGCTTCCGCCGAGTTGATCATCATGGATGAAATTGGCGAAATGGAGAAGAATGCCGCCCAGTTCAAACGAATGATACTCGCGTGTCTGGATTCGCCATGCTTCATTTTGGGCGCAGTGCAGAAACGGTCGACTTGGTTTTTAGATCTCATTTCGAAGAGAACTGACACAGACCTCATTCAAGTCACAGAAACGAATCGCTCCGAAATTCCAGATTTAATCTGTTTCCATGAATCCCATTCGGGGGACTCCATCTCTTGTCGTTACCAATGAAAATCCAAGCGGATAGAGCGAATTGTTAAATTAATGAAATAGGCTTGACAAATACTGTTTTTATCATTATATTTTCTTGCTCATTTCCCAGAGACAGGTTGTCATCGTCCCCCCATTCAACATTACGTGAGTTTAATTGAATCAGACTCTCGCTGGATACGACAATACTTCTTTGCACTGCCTCAGATGATGTACTCCAGTTCTCCATTTCACAGGGACATCATATTTAAAGGCAACGTATGAACATACTTCTCGTTGGATTTCGATATTTCGAAATCGAATCTCTGCAGGATAAGCTGCTTGGTACATTCCCAGAGATGAAAGTCGATTTTGCCATATCCGTCAGGGATAGCTGGTACCGACTCAAAATCGCATCCTATGATTTAATCATTCTCGATTCCACCTCTTCGGAAATTGAAAGCCTGACCACGTATCAGGAAATTGCTCTTCGGGGGGATGGAATTCCAGTCCTGATGCTGGTCTCCGGTGAAGAACTCCAGCAATTGAAGAACGATACTTCCGTTCAACCAGAGTTCCTGTTAAAAAAAGATGTGGGCTATGGTGAAAGAATCATTCTGCTGCTTGAGCGGAATGAATTCAAACGACGGCCGCTTTATGTGGCTGAGCCCAAAAAAGAAGTGAACACCAGTTCATGGCAATATTTTCAGGCGGCCCTGGCGATCTCGAATACGCCCATGATTTTGCTCAATCGCAAGCTTGAGGTGGTGGAAGCGAACTCGTCATTTTGCAGTGAATATCAGGTGCAAAAGAACGATGCGATTGGAAAGCTGTGTTTTCACGTCCTGCGCGATCATCGCGAATCCAACGAGGATTCCAATGCGTTCGGCATCATCACGAACCTGTTCAATGCCGATCTTCGCGGCGGGAATTTTTCCGGCCAATCGCCGACATTGAATCCATCAGGGATAATTGAAAACGCGGCGCCGGTGAAGAATTCAAAGGGCGATGTGGAGCATGTGATCCTGTCATTGAAGCCGAATCCGCGTCGCGCTCATGCGGATACCACGGCTCCGTTCGATAAAAATCTCCTGGAAGTATTGCTGAATGGGCTGTCAGATGGATTGCTATTTTGCGATTCAGAAAATAAGGTCATTCTGATGAACCAGACGGCGAAAGACCTGCTCGGACTGGCTCAGAATCAGGTTGTTGGGAAACCCATTTTCGAACTGCCGGTTGGCGATGATGAAAACTGGCTGGTGGAAATTCTGCGCAACCAGAAAAGCCAGATGCGGTTCAACTCGTTCGCTTATAAAACTAAAATACAAAATGCGCACGTGCAAATTCGGTTCGCGCCGGTGTACAGTCCTGAGAAGCGTTACCTGGGTGGATTTTTATATATGACCGAAGTGGATGAACTGAAGCGAGCGGAAGATAAAGAGCAAATGAAAATTTTGGACAAGCACATCATCAATGTCGATAAAATTGTGACGCCAAAAGTCATCGCTGAAGGGTGAGACTCAGCATCGTTGCAGGGATGGATGGAAAGCAAAAAAGCGAATCACGGCTGCGCAACCGGCAGTGGTTCGCTTTTTTGTTTTCATGCCGCAAGGCAATCTTCAGCCGTCCAGCCGGGTGCGGAACGTATTGGCAATAATTTCCATCTGACGCAGGTAATGGAGTTTGAGCCGTTGCAGGCCGGGTGAGAATAGGTGAAAGTCAATGAAATAGATGCGCTTTTGTTTTTCATCGTAAAAACAGTACAATCGAAAAGGCCCCCCGGCAGGATCCGTTGAGTTATCCGGCGTTTTCCAGAGTCCTTTTAATTTCAGAGCGCGACGGTTCAAGAATATGACCTGTTCGCTCTGCACATCGTCCCAGCGTACCTCGACAATTTCCCGATCGTAAAATTTTTCTCCAATTCGGTTCCGCTGCTGAATGCACCAGTCGCGATTTATCAGCGTCGAATCTGCTTCCTCCACCCAGTAGACGGCGAACCAGCGCGGCGGCAGAGGCCGGTGGAACATCACAAACCGATCTCCGGCAGATTGCGCATCCAGCTTATAATCCGCCGGGACGCGGATCGACCAGCCGTAGGTTGCGATCAGATGGTTCTCCACATCGACCTGGTCCTGGTGTTTGTACAATATTTGTTCGTGGAACGCATTCCAGTGATTATCGAATTGATTGAAAATTTCCGATTGCTGTTCGTCGATTCGCGCCAGCAGCGTATTGATATCTTTGCCGATGAGAAACATGACGATTTGATCCTGTGCCCAATTTCCTTTCTGGACAAACATGATATTGCCGGCATTAATTTCAGCGCGGGCACTGGCGGAAAGGTTGGCATTGACGGATCGGGAGATTTCTCCGGCCGATTCGAGCGTGGACAGAAAGATCAGATTTTTGAAACGCTTGTAATTGGAAACATCGCCTTTCAGGAGGGTGAACACCAATTCCTTCTGCGGCGTGTATTCCACTTTTTCGAAAATGGCGCGAAGCGGGCCTTCGGTCTGATTCCAGACGGTGGAGTCAGCCAATACCCGGATGTCGTAATCCGAACCCAGAGCCGTGGGTTTGCGCGAGCAGTCCGACAGGATGAGGACTGCGAGAGTCGCTGCGAGCGCATAGAAGTAAAGTAGCGATTTCATGGTTTCCTTCATAGGTCGTAGGGTCAAATCAATTTCGGATGAAAAAAGGTTACGCCGGTGATGAAATTTCTTTGCGAAGCATGAAAATTAGTCCGCCGGGAATGGTGGAGATCAGCCCGATCATGTACGCCAAAAATTCCATGGCCATGATCGTCTCCGGCTGAAAACCATTCACCTGAGAGAAAAGAGCAATGGCGCTGCTCTCCCGAACGCCGATTCCGCCGATTGAAATGGGCAGGCTGGACAGCAGCGCGATGATTGGAATGAAGACGAAAAAGTATTTGATATGTATATCAAGACCAACGGAGAGCGCGACAAAATAATGCACCATAATTCTCAACGCCTGAATGACGGTGGAAATGAGAACGATCCACAGCAGCGTCCCCTTAGAGGAGCGGAACGAGTTGATGTTCAGATAGATTTCGCGGATTTTGCTATTGATTTTTGGGGTGAAAATGAGGGCGACCAACCATCGAATCCTTCTTGCCATACGCTGGCTGAAAAGAAAAAAGAAGGAGATAATCCAGCAGACGAAAATAATCAGAATGACGACGATGACGGTCTGAGATTGGAAAATGCCGTGCCACATCAGGCCGGCGAACAGGGCAAGGCTGGTCAGCATCACGAATCCGATGAAGCGGTCGAAGAATACCGTTGAAAAGGCGCTGGATGAATCGCCGGACACTTTGGAAATATCATAAATACGGAACGCATCGCCGCCCACGTAGCCGATGAGAAAATTATTGAAGAATAGACCGACGAAATAATAGGACATGATCCGGGAAAATGGCAGCTTAATCCCCCTGTAGCGCAAGAGCAAATCCCATTGCAACGAGCCGAGAATATTGCTCACCGTGAACGCAGCAACAGCAACCAGCAGCCAGCTCAGCCTGGCGGAGGCAAACTGATTTAAAATATCTTCAAAGCCCAGTCGAATCAACAGGAATAGTATCAGCGCCAGGCTAACGGCAATTTTCAAAATAGAAATAGTGACTCGTCTGATCACCTTTTCCTCACTCCGTACACATGTGACCAAATTACACAGACATGAATTCAAATACTTATTATGGAGAACCCGCTCCGTTACCATTGGATATCAAAGAGGAGATGTCATACATTAACGCACGATGATGGACAATCTCTTCCGATTCTCCATCACACCAGAACCGATCTACGCAATCATTTCACGCGGGAAGAATCCTGGCTGGTATTCAATTTCTGGAATTGCTGCAATTGAGCTTTCGCCTGACTATCATTGGGTCGCAGTTGAACCAATTTTTCAGCCAATGAAAGACCCTTTGCATAGGACTTTATTTCAAGATACAAATTGAATAGCCAATAATATCCGCGAAGGTATCCGGGATCGCTTTCAATCAGCTTCAATGCGATCTGCTCCGACTTCTCCGCGTTGTGCAGATATTCAAAATAGATTTGTGCAATCTCGACAGCATTTTCCGGCGGCAGACCGGGCATGTTCAGCCAATACTCCAGTCGTTTCTCGAATTCCCCGGGACGACCGCCATCCAGGTACATGCTGCCAATGGCCATGGCCAAACGCTGATCGTGGAGAGGAATAACCGATTCCGGAATGAATTTTTCCATCGAATCGAGCGCTGCCACCATCTCTGGATACATTTTTTCCTGGCGATAGAAATCGGCCAGTCTTAAAAATCCGGATCGGTAATTAATGAGCAATCCCAGGACATTGTCATTGAAATACACATCTGAATCATCGAGATTCCGATATTGGAACTTTGAATAGAAATTTTCGGCAAGTCGCGAGGGTGAAATTTTCTCGCCGGGATAGGTGACTAGTTTGTAGACCAGTCCGTCCATTCTCAAATAATCGTGCATGTTGAGCATGTTATTGGTCGAAACGGTCACGGCAAAATATGTCGGTTTCTCGAACTGATTTGAGGCGATGATATTCAGAATCATGATGTCCTGGACGCGAATTCCCTTGCCCATGAGGGTGGGTCCCAGGGTGAAACTCATTTCCGGGGGATTGGGATTTTGCAGCGCCTGGGAGACGAATTCCTTGCGCTGTTCCAGGTCTTCCAGTTCCCGCTGATAGATCGCCCTCGGGACATGAATTTTCACCGTTTTGGGTTCCGGCCAATACATCGGGCTGAGCTGGTCGATTTGCGAATCGGTCATGGAAATGGGAACGCGCGGTTCCTGGTCGCGCAGTTGTTTGATATACCAGTTTGTATTGAGCAGGCTTAAATTCACCACCCGGACATCGGTTCGGATGTTGTAGACATACTGCAGAAACCAGAGCGGAAAGGTATCGTTGTCGCCGTTGGTGAACAGGATGGCGTCCTTTTCACAGGATTGAAGAAGATTATATGAATAGTCGTAAGCGACGTAGTCGCCGCTTCGATTATGGGAGCGATAGTTCACAGCGACCATTCGAACCGGAATGAGCAGGATAAAAACAAGCGCGGCGGCGAACAGGGCGAAATGCCTGAAGCGACGTTGAGTTCGCATCGACTCGGATATCGATTCGAAAAGGCCGGCGGCGCCGACTCCGATCCAGATGGCAAAAGCAAAAAACGACGCGACAAAGACATAGTCACGTTCGCGCGGCTGCGGATCGGTCTGGTTCAAATAAATGACAATCATCAAACCGGTGAAAAGGAACAGCAGGAGGATGGAGAACGCCCGTCTGGGGTCTCTGGAAAAATGGTACACCATGCCCAAAATGCCGACAAGAAACGGAATTCCCCACAATCCACTGACGTTGATGGTATCGGTCAAAAAGCCATCCGCCCCCAGCGTTGAGCCCTTGCCAATGAACTGCCAGCCCAGGTAACGGATGTACATTTTTTTGATCTGATATTCCCAGAGCGGCGCTCGCCGTTCGATGATGCTCCAGTCGCCGTATTGCTCGCGGTTAATGTAGCTGATGAGATTCTCCAGATTCTCCGGATCGTTCTCATCGATGGCCGGATTGAGCTGTGAGCGGATATAGACGCTGGAGAACGTCGATGCACCAACGAGTATCAGCAGAAACGACAGGATGGTCAATTGCAGCAGCCGATTCCGGTAACGCGCAGCCAGCGCCAGGGCGGTGATCAATCCCAGGCTAAGCAGGACAATGAGCAATGCGGTGACAGCGACGCCGGCGTGATTCCTCAGAAATAAAACCGTATTCGGAATCCATTTCACCACGCCGGGGTAAATGCTGATGAAGATGAGAGTCGACATGCCGGTGAAAAGGAATAGCCGGAAATATTCGGGTCGATTCTTTCTGAAGACAAAGATAAGCGCCACTGCAATCAGCGGGAGGGCGGTAACAATCCAGATGTTCCGCGTCTTCAGATAGAGCAAAATTTCTATGATGAATAAAATGGATGTGGCTGCAAAGAATTTGAAAGAGGCAGAAGTCTCTGTGTGATATTTACGAAAGAAAATAATGATGAAGATGGCCGGCAGCGCCAGGATATTCAATAAATGGATGCCGATCGCCAGGCCAATGCAATAGGCGATGAGCAGGATGTATCTGTCGCTGGCCGGGGAATCGGCTTTTTCGTGCCAGATCAGGACGAGCCAGACGATGATGGCTGTGAAAAACATGCTGATGGCGTATACTTCAGCCTCAACAGCATTGAACCAGAGGGAATCGGAGAAGGCGAATGCCATCGCGCCCACAACGCTGCTGCCGTAGACGATGATCCTGTCCTCGATGGTTTTTATCTGACCGCGCCACAGTTGAATCAATCGGGCAATAATCAGATAGGTCAGCGTCACCGTGAGGGCTGTGGTCAATGCGGAAATGATATTGACGCGCAGCCCGATATCCGCGGCTAATGGGAGCATCGAAAAAATTCTGCCCAGGAGCAGAAAAAACGGCGCACCCGGGGGATGCGGCACCCCCAGAATGAACGAGCAGGTGATGAATTCACCACAATCCCAGAATGACGTCGTTGGCGCGATTGTGTCCAGATAGACGCCGAAGGAGATCAAAAATAGTGCTGCTGCAAGCCCACGATGATAGTATTTTTCCTGAACCATACCTTGTCTCCGCACCGCGTCACTCGGATTTAGACGTGTCTGCCGGTATATTCTCTGATATTGATGTATCCTTGCCCGAAGTCGTGATCAACTTCTGAAACTGCTCCACTTGCGATTTGGCCGTTTTGTCGTCCGGCTTGATAGCGAGCCATTGGTTCAAAATGTCGATCCCTTGCTGGTACTGTTTTGTTCTCAAATAATGCCCGGCCAGCCAATAATAGGAGTCGACCTGATTTGGAAATTCTTTCACAAGCATCTGAACGTATTCCAGAACCGGCGTTGCATTCTGCGGATAGAGCTGTGAATACCAGCCGGCGTACTGCAGCCGTTCATTCAACGGTACATCGCTGCGCTTGATCAATTGGAATAGCACATCTCTGAATTTCTCAGGCTGGTTCGCAAGGTAGTACATGCGCCCCATTTCGAACTGGAGTTCTTTGCGCATGGGAATGACAGAGTTGGGCATGACTTTATTCAGCGTATCGAGAACAGCGGCCATCCGATCGTACATCTTTTCTTTGCCATAATACTGGGCGAGGCTGTAGAACGCGCCCTGGTAATTTCTCAGCAAGCCCTTGATATTGTCGTTGTAATAGACTTCGGGATTGGCGAGATTTCTGTATCGGAATTTCTCGAACAGGTTGTTCTCAAGATGCGTCGGCGACAGAGGTTCATCCGTGTACGTGACCACTTTGAAGACGAGTCCGTCCATACGTAAATATTTGAACATGTTAAGCTGGTTATCCCGCGAGACCGTCAGAGCGAAGTAGATGGGACGCCGGAATCGGTTGGATTGGATGATATTGATGATCATGATGTCCTGCACCCGGATACCCTGACCCTGGAGCGTGGGCTCCAACTCGAAGGTGATGGCTGGCGGTTCTTCAATGTTTTCCATGAGCTGTTTCTGTTCCACCACGTCGTTCATATCGCGCAGATAGGCTTCTTTGGGCACATCCAGCCGGACTGTTTTGGCTTCAGGCCAATATTGGGGCTGCAGCCGTTCGATCTGATTGTCCCTCATATTGATCGGCACTTTGGGTTCCTGATCGCGAAGCTGCTTGATGTACCAGTGCGTGTTCAGCAAGCTGAGATTCACCACCCGGATGTCCTTGCGGATACCGTACACTTCCTGCAGGAACCAGAGCGGGAAGGTGTCGTTGTCTCCATTGGTGAACAGGATGGCGTTCGGTTCGCAGCTCTGCAAAATATTGAAAGAATAGTCGTAGGCCACATAATTGCCGGAGCGATCGTGGGATTCGAAATTATAGGATAGCAAATTGATGGGACCGGCGAGCAAAAGAATGAACATCGTCAGAGACGCAAGAATCAGCTTTTGCTGGCTCTTCATTTTTTTGAATGAATTGAGCACATAGTCCGAGATTGCGGTCACGCCGATGCCAATCCACAGTGCGAACGCAAAGAACGCCCCGACATAGACATAGTCTCGTTCGCGCGGTTGCGGATCCTCCTGATTGAGATAAATGACAATAGCCAGCCCGGTCCAGAGGAATAGCATCATGATTGAAGACGCATGTTTCCAATCTTTCCTGAAGTGGTGGAACATGCCGATCAGACCGATGAGGAAGGGCAACCCCCACAAGCCTTTTAAACTGTAATTTTCCACGATCAGTGAGTCATCGTCCAGCGTGGTTCCCTGGCCGAGATATTGCCAGTTGAAATAGCGGATGAACATCTTTTCGATCTGATACTTCCATAGCGGGGCGCGCCGTTCCATGATGCTCCAGTCGCCATATTGCTCTCGGTTGAGATAGCTCACCATATTGGCCATGGTTTCCGGGTCGTTTTCATCGATGGCCGGATTCAGGTTGGAGCGGATGTAAATGGCTGTGTAAGTGGATACGCCGATGATGATGAGCAGGAAGGAGGCCAGCGCCAGAAATACCGTGCGATTTCGGCTGATAATGGACCTGGCCAGGGCGTAGATGAGCGCCGCGGTCAGGAGAAGAAAGATGATGGCTGTCATTGTGGAACTGGTCTGTTTGTTGATGAACAAAGCCAGATTCGGCAACCACTTCACAATGCCGGGATAGATGACGATGAAGATCAGCACCGAGATGAACGTGAAAGTCAGAAACGGCGTCCATTCCAGTTTTTTGTATTTTCGAAAATAGAAAATCACGAACAGCGCCGGCAACGCCAGAATGCTGAGCAGGTGAACGCCAATGACCATCCCCACGGCGTAGGCTAATATCAAAATATATTTATCGCTGCTCGGTTCGTCGGCTTTCTCCCACCAGACAAGGGCGAGCAACAGGACCACGGCGGTGAACAGAATACTGATGGCATAGACTTCGGCTTCCACGGCATTGAACCAGAAACTATCGGTGAAGGCAAAGGTCAGAGCGCCGATCACACCGCTGCCGTAGACGATGATTTTATTGAGAGTATCTGAAGGACGACCGCGAAACATACTCACCAATCGGACAATGATGAGGTAGGTGAACATGATGGTCAAGCTGCTGGAGAGTGACGAGACGATATTGACCCGAAGTCCGATATCCGCGGCAAGAGGAAGCATGCTGAAAATCCTGCCAACGAGAATGTACAGCGGCGCGCCGGGCGGATGAGGCACGCCCAGAATGTAGGAGCAAGCGATGAATTCACCGCAGTCCCAGAACGATGTGGTAGGGGCGACGGTTTTCAAATAAACAACGAGTGAAACAAGAAAGACAAAAAACGCTAAAATGCGATTTAACCTTTTGTCGTTTTGCATGAGCTAAAACCTCCGAGTCAAAGCTTTTTCAATCGCATGAAGCATATCATGCGCTGAATTTTCCCAATTGAATTTTTCCGCCCAGGGTGAACAGTGAGCTGCCAATCTATTTCTTAACGAATGATCTTTTAATAAGGTGATGATGCGCTCTGCCAGCCGATCCACGTCCCCGTAGGGATAGAGCAGGCCGGTCTGGCCATCCACCACCGAATCGCGGAGACCGGGGGAATTCGCCGCAATCACCGGGATGCCGCAGGCATTGCCTTCGATGACCGTCAATCCCCAGCCCTCTTTGGGTGAGGGATTCACCATCAGCCACATTCGATTCAGGTAATCGATCTTCTGCTGATGATAGGTGGCGCCTGTGAACGTGACGCTATCTGATAATTTCAAATCGCGAACCAGCTTTTTCAGGCGCGGCAGGTAATCGCCATCCCCGACAATGAGCAGTGACGCTTCCGGTATCTCGAGCTTCACTTTCTGAAACGCATGGATCAGATGGTTGACGCTTTTGTATTTCTTGATTCGGCCCAGATAACCGACAACCGGCTGATTCGATTTTTTTTCCGGCGCCGCCTGGTACGCCGTCACATCCACCGCATTGTAGACAAGGTCGATTGAATCCTCCGGGAACCCCTTTTCGACCAATTCCTGACGGGTGCTATTCGAAACCACCACCATCGGAGTCGTGCGGTACATTTTGGGGATGAGCCATTCGGCAAAAGTGACGTAGAGCGCCACCGGCAGCGGGGCTTCGATGAAAATGCTCGAACCGAACAGGTGATGGATGATGCCCAACAACGGTCTCTTCACAAACAGCGGCGTGTAAAAGGGAATTTTGTTGATGTCATCGATCACCACATCAAAAGAATAGCGCCGGGAGAGACGCCGGTAAATGAACGGTACCAGGTAATTGAAGAAATAGCGATTCCCGCGCCGGATAATTTTGATCGAATCGACTGTCTCCTCCGACGGTAACTCTTTATGCAGGCAACAGAGCAGGGTGACTTCGTGTCCCTGCTGCGCGATTCGTTTGAAAATTTCGTGTAAATGAACTTCCGCTCCGCCGCCCAATGGATTTCGGATGTCTTGCCAGTTGATTACAAGTATGCGATACCCCATGGTTCCCAGATTCAATCCCCTTGTTTTTGACCAATAACCCCGATGTCCAGAAACGTATAAAACGCCCAGCGTTTCTCGATGAATTTACATCTCAGGTAATCGCGCAGCCGTCGCGTCCATGGGAAGCCTTCGGGATAAAGCGGAAGTCTGATGTTCAATTTCTTCATTGCCTCCCGCATGATCCGGTAAAAAAGACTGGGACGCATCCAGCGGCCGTAACAAAACTTGATTGCGAATCCCTGCTGTTGCATCAGATTTTTTAACTCACGAATGGAAAATTCAGTTTCCCAGCCGGCAAACCATCTGTTCAGCAAAATCAAAATGTGCTTGATGAGGGTGTAAACATGATATCGTTGCGGCACATCGATGAGCAGCAGGCCGCCGGGTTTGAGCACTCGGAAGTTCTCCTGAATGAGGGGCCGGGGATCCCTGAAATGCTCTAACAATCCCTGGTGAAACACAATGTCAAAAGTGTTATCCGGGACAGGGATATGAAACGCATCGGACTGGATCAAATTCAGTTTTGCCGGACTTTGAGCATTCAATTTCCGGACAATGGCCAGCGCTTGTGGCGAATAGTCCAGCACATAGACCATCGCCTGGTCGTGTGCGAATTGAAAGCTATCGCGGGCGCTGCCTGCGCCTACCTCAAGAATGCGTTTATTTTTAATGGGAGTGAATGGCTTGATATTGTGATAGATACGTTCTTCATTCGAATAAACGTCTTCAATCTGTTCCTTTTCCCGCCAAAATTTTTCCCAGTGTTCGCGTGTCGATTTTCGTTCAGCCATGCAAGATCGATTCAAAAAGTAAATTACAAAAATGACTGCCAAGTTAAAAAAAAAAATATATTAAATCAAGCTAAAATTTCAAATACAGAAGGGATGGAGAAAATAATTCTCAGGGAGGAAGAGAAGCTCAGTCATCAGAAGATAGTACGACTTAAAGAGAATAAACCACGATGCACGCAGTGAGAATTGATGACTGATCGAATCAATAATTGTAAAACTTAAAAGTCTTGAGCAAACTTTGCCTATGCACGAGGCTCAAATATTGAGGTGGGTCTGTTACTAAACTTCTATGGAAAAAAATGAAAAGAGTGTGACTATTCAGGCATGTATTCTTGCCTCAAAGTCACCACTGTGCTTCGCGGTAGAAAACAGTCGAATCAATCTCTGAAGCGGATGGCGGGCAAGCCGGCCGCAGCCTGGCTTAATCGATCAGTGGAGCGGGCGCTGTTCCAGCAGAAGTCAGCCGGCGATGGCGACGGCTCGCGCGCAATGGTTCATTTCGGTCTGTCGGCTGAATCCGCTTTCTCCGCTACTTTGATAAATGCCAGACGAATCTGCTGCAAAGTGGATTGCAGAAAATCGTGCTCGTCTTTGGATAGATTGTTCTTCGTCTTGTCCGCAAGCATTTCCAGCACGTCAATCGCCAATCGGGCATTATCCAGGTTGACCTCAGTCTTCTGAGTGGTCGGGTCTTTGACAAGCCCCAGATTGACCAACGCGGAAGTCTGATGCGACATGACCACGTAGGAGAACAGGAATTTGTTTTTTTCTTCCTGCGATAATCGATCCACGTTCATCCCTCCCTTTATTGTCATTAATTTGAACGATCGGGTGACATTTCCAAAATACAGCTTTTCAGTTAAATCATGCATGTCGCGATTTCTGCCGGGATATGCGACCTATCCGATTCGCATGATTTGAATTTTGTCCCTGAAATCATTGTAAAATGAGAGTTCGTGCATCTGCCTCGTCATGAATTCGTACTCCTGAACCGATTCCAACACACCGAATGCAGCGCGCCTTGCCTGCAGCAAAATGGGCATATCGTGAACCGGGTCGGCAATTTTGAGCTCCGGCAATCCGTGTTGTCGTGTGCCAAAAAATTCACCCGGGCCGCGCAATTCCAGGTCCACTTCGGCGATTTTGAAACCATCGGTCGTCTCTTTCATGGTATCGAGACGTTTCCGGGCGTCGTCCGTGAGCCGGGAATCGGCGATCATAATGCAATAGGATTGCTCGGCGCCGCGCCCAACACGGCCCCGCAGTTGATGCAACTGGGTCAATCCGAAGCGCTCCGCATTTTCAATGACCATGATGGTGGCCGCCGGCACATCCACGCCGACTTCAATGACCGTTGTGCTCACTAGCACCTGAATCTCGCCGCGCTTGAACGTCGCCATGATGTCGTCTTTCTCTTCGCTCTTCATGCGGCCATGGAGCAGGGCAATTTTGTTATGAGTGAACACTGTTTTGGACAGGTGTTCATAACTCTCAGTCGCGGCGCGCAAATCCAATTTTTCCGATTCCTCGATGAGCGGGAAGACAATGTACGCTTGCTGCCCGAGTTCCAGCTTCGAGCGAACGAATTCATAAATATCCTGGCGTTTGTCCGCATAACGCCATGATGTGATGATCTTCTTCCGGCCGGCCGGCATTTCGTCAATTCTGGAGACATCGAGATCGCCGTACACAGTGAGCGACAGAGTGCGAGGGATTGGCGTTGCAGTCATGATGAGCACATCCGGATTCGCGCCTTTGTCGAAGATCAGCGACCGTTGCGCCACGCCAAACCGATGCTGTTCATCGATGACGATCAATCCCAGCTTTTTGAACGTGACTGCCTCCTGAATCAACGCGTGGGTGCCGATGACGATATCACAGTCCCCTGACGAAATATCCTCTAGCAATTCCAACCGCTCCTTCGTCTTTGGAGCGCCGATCAGCAGTTTCACAGTGACGTGCAGATCTTCCAGCATGTGGTGAAAATGCAGGTAATGCTGCTCCGCCAAAATTTCCGTGGGCGCCATCAACGCGGCCTGGTACCCATTTTCAATCGCGATCAGCATCGTCACCAGAGCCACAATGGTCTTGCCCGAACCCACGTCGCCCTGAAGCAGCCGATACATGGGGGTAGGCTTTTTCATGTCCTGGCGAATTTCTCTCAACACTTTTTTCTGCGCTCCCGTCAGCTCGAACGGAAGTTTTTCAGCCAGCTTCCTCGTCTTTTCACCGACCTCGGTGAACGATATCCCTGTCTGATGAGACGTCATGCGCTGCCTGCGCAACGCCAGCAGGTATTCTAAAAAGAAAAGCTCATTGAATTTCAAACGATGCTGCGCCTGTTTCAATAGATCGAAATTGGCCGGCAAATGGATCATTTCGATGGCCTGTTGAAAGGACATGAGCCGATATTTTTCAATGATGGACCCCGGCAAAACTTCGACCAATTCCGACATATAGCTTTTCACCACGGAGCGAATGATTTTTCGAATGCCCCGACTGTCCAGTCCCATCCGGCTCAGCGATTCTGTGGTGGAATAAAGCGGGATGATTTTGCCGGTATTCAGGAGCTGATTTTCAAGATCATCGCCGTCCTCGGATAGCACATCCAGTTCCGGGTGCACAATCTGTTTGCCGCCGAAATAGCCAACTTTGCCGCTCACAGCGATGACCTGGCCAACGCTGAATTTTTTCTGCCAGTAATTAATCTGATGAAACCAGACGCAGGTGAGGTAGCCGGTGCCATCCGAAAGCGTGACGATATAACGGGAGCGTCGGCCTTTTTGAATGCCGCAGGTGATGATTTTTCCGATAACAGTGACCATGTCCTCGGGCTTCACATCTTTGATGGCCGGCATTTTGGTTCGATCCAGATAGCGCCGGGGAAAATATTGCAGCAAATCCCACGCGGTGTGGATGTTGTTTTCAGCCAATGCAGCGGCGCGCTTTTCTCCAATCCCTTTGAGATATTGGACTGAATGATCAAGTTTATGTTTAATTGAATCGTTCACTCGTTATCGCTTTGTCGCAGTGGCGGAGTCGCATGAAAAGCGCCGGCCCTCCATCGGAATGTGGAGTCGGGCAAATGGCGCATTCCGGAAATTCCGACATCGGAGACGACCCGCACCATTGCGCCCGGATTATTTAATCGTGAAGGTGATGGTATATTCCAGCACGGCTTCTGCGTCTTTTTCTATTGGCAGATTGAACACCACTGTTCGGCTATCCGGCTGTTTGTACTCATGCGATGATTTCGCGATTTTCCAGAAACCGTAAAAATTTTCAATGACCTGAACCGTGACAGGCGCATCTTTGTGATTTCTGATTTTCACCTGCCAGACCTCTTCATGGCTGTTCTTGCCCGTGGGGGTTTTCTTCAGCATGGTGCGTTCCGGCGTAATATCGAATGCATTGCCCAGATAGAGACGCACATTTTCATCTTTGGCAGTATGAACAATCATATCCTCGCCGATGAATTCCAATGATTTATCCGCCGGGTCTTCCTGATACACGCGCACCTTGCCGGCCGGCAATGGCATGCCCAGGCCGCTCTCCTTGCTGTTTTTAAATTTCAAATTCACGCGGACGTCTTCAGCGGATTTTGCAGCTTCGTAGGTATAAATTTTTTCGATGGCGACTGCGGTCGTGGGGAAGAGAGATATCTGTTTGATTTGATTATTCAGCAGTGTTGATTTCTGGTTGAGCGTGTACATGTGGTATTCGAAGAACGATTTTTCCTCGAATTGGGGCGCAGCCATATCCAGGGCTTCCATGGCGTAGGCTTTGCCGGCGCGAAAGGGTCGCGGCGCAATGGCGCGATTGACCTCTCCGGCGATGAGTTTCAGGGTCGCCTCGGGAAATGCAGCGCCGCATCGATTATCAATGGAGACCCAAGCGCTCAATTCCAGTTGCCGGTCATTGTTTTTGGTGACAGCGACGTATTCCGCGTGCCAGCTAATACGCGATGCCAGATAGCTGACCTCTGTCTGGTGGTTCCCCGGCTTTTCATTGTGAATCGACCAGACGAGCGTGGGCCGCGTGATCAAGCCTTCGGGCAATTTGGGAAAATTGACCTGAACGATCTGGGACGCGGAAATCACTTTGACAGCGCCGGTATCGGTCTGTAGAACCAGGTTGCCAGCCTCGTGGCTCAGCAGCTTGCCGCTCACTTCTTCTTTGTCCTTCAATTGAATTGTGACAATCCTGTCCAGGTATCGTTCGGCAATTTTGTCCGAATTGACCAGATCGAATTCGTAGTTCTGCTCGAGTATTGCGACTTTGTCCGGCGTGGTCAGGGATTTAAAATGCACAGACGTCGGATCGATGGATGCAGCGACATCCTGATAATTTACCAGGGAGATACCTCGCGGCAAATCCAGTGAACGGATATCTTTGACAACGCCGAGATCATTGTTGTACACGGTGATGGAAATTTGCCGCTCCTGGGCCTGCGCACCCGGCAGAAGCAGGAGCAGCAGCGCGACGATGATGATATATTTTCTCATGGCAACACCTCCATGTTTGTCATTTCACCAATTTGAATAAAACCTGTATAATTCTAAAATGATTTTTCGTAGCTATTCAGGCATGTATTCTTGCCTCGAAGTCCCCGGGCACGAAGTTAATTGAAGATTTCAATCTCATTTTCATTCCCGGGTCGACTCTAAAAAGCCCTAAACGTCTTTGATCCACATCATACATGACGTGGCAATTCACTGAAAAAGTTAAACACCTTGAATCGCTCCGACGTTTAAGTCGGGGAACAGAAATTCAACGATGATTGTTGGGCTTCAGCCCCTTATTGGACAGGGATTTTTCAAGCGTTGTTCATTTGACTATTTCATAGAACGACGATGATCCCGCTAAGCGGGGATAACGCTGATTAACAAAGAGTTAAGTTATGAACAAGCATGTTTAATATAAGCTAACCCCAAAAGGTAAAAGAAATTTTGGCAGTTTGGTTTTAATCCCAGTTTTTAAGCTTTCAATTTTAACTGATTTAAAAAACGGTTGCTATATGAAATGTGAATTACTCGGTTTTCAATCTCATTACAATAATTTATCCATTTTTGACCGCCAAAATTTATTTGAATTTACATTACAGATCAAGGCAAAAAATCAGCGAAAATCCGTGTCATCTGTGTTATCCGCGTTCTATTTCATAAGATGTAACGTCAAATAAATTCAATCTTAAAAATCGCTGATTAGAGTGGACTCATTCTTATTCTGTGAAATTCAATTTCATTGTTAAAACCAACTTCAGCTTTTCAGAATCGATAATTTCGAATTCGAAATTCAGGTAAAAGACAAATGACCATCTATAAAAAGATGGTCATTTCCATGTTCAGTCTTCAAAGCTTTTCAGATTCAGTTTCACTTTATTGAGACTGGTCTGAAAATCCGTGCTTTTCTGGCGCTCTTTATCGATCACCTCTTTGGGCGCCCTGCCGATGAAATCCTTGTTCATCAGTTTGGAGTTGATCCCTTCGATCTGTTTTTCAAGTCGGGTGATCTCCTTCGTGAGCCGCTTGCGCTCGACATCGACATCGATGAGTCCTGCGAGCGGCATAAAAATTTCCATATCGAGCACGACAGAACTGGCCGATAATGTAGGCCGCGTTAGTCCATTTCCTGTCTGCACCGAATCCAGCTTCGCCAGGGCAATCAGCGATTCTTCGTTCTGCTTCACCACATCGGTGTGGTTATGATTGCTGCTGCGGATGAGGACCTGAGCCTTTTTATTGGGCGGCACGTTCATTTCGCCGCGGATATTTCGAATGGCGCCAATGACGTGTTGCACAATCACCATCTCGGCTTCTGCACTATCGTCCATGTAGGCAGCGTCCGACATTGGCCAATCTGCGACGATCAGATCCGGCTCATGGCTCAATTTTATCTGCTGCCAAATTTCCTCCGTGATGAACGGGATAGTTGGATGGAGCAGCTTCATGATATTTCGCATCACGTAAATAGCCACGGACAGAGCCGTTTTCCTGGCCTGGGCGTCTTCGCCGTACAATCGCGGCTTGATCAGTTCCAGGTACCAATCGCAGTATTCGCGCCAGAAGAAGGCATACAGGTCGTTGATGGCGTCATTGAGATGAAAGTCATTCAGCGATGTCGTGACATTCGCGATGGTTTTATGAAGCCGGCTCAATATCCAGCGGTCGGCCAATTGCAGTGCATCGCGATGCTCCTTGAATTGATCGCTCTGAATGAGCGCGGCGACATCCTCGTTCTCAAAGCTGAGCGCCAGGAAACGGAATGAATTCCAGAGTTTATTGGAAAAATTCCGACCGATTTCGAAACTGGTCTCGGCCAGGTTGATGTCCTGTCCTTCGGAAGTGAGCATCAGCAGCGAAAAACGGACAGCGTCGGCGCTGTACATATCAACCATTTTAAGCGGGTCGATGCCGTTGCCCAAACTTTTACTCATTTTCCGGCCTTGTGAATCGCGAATCAGTCCATTGAAAAAGACGTGGGAGAAAGGCACTTCATTTTTGAATTCCAGCCCGGACATTATCATCCGCGCCACCCAGAAAAAGATGATATCCGGCGCGGTGACCAGTGTGGTTGTGGGATAGAAATATTTCAGATCCGGCGTCTCGTCCGGCCAGCCCAGGGTGGAGAATGGCCAGAGCCACGAGGAAAACCAGGTATCCAGCACATCTTCATCCTGGTAAATGTCGCTGCTGCCGCATTTTTCGCAGGTCGCCGGCGCGGTGCGCCGAACCATGAAATGGTCGCAATCGCGGCAATAATACACCGGGATGCGATGGCCCCACCACAGTTGCCGGGAGATGCACCAATCGCGCACATTTTCCATCCAGTTGGCATAGACCTTCACCCATTTATCCGGATGAAATTGGATTTTTCCTTCCTGCACCACTCGCAGCGCCGGTTCAGCCAGAGGTTTCACTTTGACAAACCATTGCGTGGACAGATAGGGTTCAATCACGGTGTTGCAGCGCTGACAATGGGCCACTGCATGGTGATGATTTTCGATTTTCTCCAGCAGTCCCAGCGTTTTCAGCTCACGTACCAGAGCCTCGCGGCATTTGAAACGATCGAAGCCTCTGTACTTGCCGGCTTTCTCGTTCATCGTGCCGTCTTCGTCCATTACAGTGATTTGATCCAGTAAATGGCGCTGGCCGGTTTCGAAGTCATTGGGATCGTGCGCCGGCGTCACTTTCACGGCCCCGGTGCCGAACTTTGAATCGACCATGTCATCGGCAATGATTGGGATTTCCCGATCCAGAATTGGCAGGATCGCAGTTTTATCGATCAGTTTTTTGTAACGCGTGTCATTGGGATTCACAGCGATCGCCGTGTCACCCAGCATGGTCTCCGGTCGCGTGGTTGCCACAGTGATGAATTTCTTGCTATCTTTAATGGGATATTTGATGTACCAGAGCTTGCCTGTTTCATCTTCGTGAATCGCTTCCTCATCGGAAAGGGCTGTGCTGCAACGGGGACACCAGTTGATGATGTATTTCCCGCGATAGATAAGTCCTCGCTCGTAAAGTAGACAGAACACTTCGATCACGGTTCGGGACAAATTTTCGTCCATGGTGAACCGCTCCCGGTCCCAGTCGCACGAGCAGCCCAGCTTTTTCAACTGCTCGATGATCACATTGCCGTATTTCTCTTTCCACTGCCACACCCGATTGACAAATTCCTCACGGCCGAGATCATGGCGGGTCAGGTTATTCTCTTTTTTCAGATTGCGCTCAACAACATTCTGCGTGGCAATACCGGCATGATCCGTGCCGGGCAGCCACATGGCTTCGTAGCCGGCCATTCGGTGATAGCGGATGAAAATATCCTGAATAGTGTTGTTGTAGGCGTGGCCCATGTGAAGCATGTCCGTCACATTGGGCGGAGGTATCACGATGGAATAGGGTTTTTTTGTCGGATTCACTTCAGCATGAAAATATTGTTTCTCAATCCAATGTTTGTACCATCGGGCTTCGACATTGCTGGGGTCGTAGACTTTGGCTATACCTGACTCAGACATATTTCCTTCAGTACTCCTCTTGTTTACAATGAGTTGTTCGCTTCGAAAGTACCAAATATAATCAATTATTTCTAATAAAGTCAAGGGATATTTCGTAGCGTCAGGGAAAAAGTCGCGGCTGACGAATGTCGCACTTTCCTGAATTTTACCAAAAAGTCACCGTCATCATCTTCAATTTTTATGATGTTCAAATAAATCTACTCTTGCATAAGACAAAATATTCGATTATATTATCGCGATCCAAAAACCACCATCAATTTAAAAGGAGCATTGCCATGAATCATCGGAGTTACGTTTCTTTCATGTTGATTTCCTTGCTGCTGCTGACGTACCTGCCTTCCTCTGCCGTTGAATTTGATGCATATTTTCTTGATAAAACCATGCGGATGGATTATTATCACACCGGGATTAAGGATGTCGAAATCATCAGTCTCGACAATGTGTACGAAGAGCCGGCGCTTCCATCATTCTCCCGCCAGATGTGGGCCGGGAACAAGGTGAATCTGATTGACACATTGAACCTGGGCAAACACCTGGTCAGGGTATTTGACGCAGAAAGTAATACCCTCATTTTCTCGCGCGGCTATTCCAGCGTCTTCGGCGAATGGCAGACCACGGACGAAGCCGCCAAAGGCATTTACCGCACATTCCACGAGACAGTGCTGTTCCCATTTCCTAAAAAGCCGGTGAAAGTAATCATCGCGACGCGCGATAAAGAAAATGTCTTCAAGGATGTATTTTCAACAACAATCGATCCCGGCTCACGCTTCGTGAACCGCGAGCGCCATTGCCCATCGTTGAATGTGCGGGCTATTCAGAAATCCGGCGATCCGCATACGAAAGTCGATCTGCTGATTTTGGGGGATGGCTACAGTAAAGACGACATGAAATTGCTTGAAAAGGACGTGAGCAAGTTCACCGAGACGCTGTTCAACGCCACGCCTTTCAAAGAAAACAGGGAAGCATTCAATGTCTGGATGATTGAAGCGCCCTCGTTGGATTCCGGCATCGATGAACCGCTGCAAAATCTCTGGCGCCGGACGTCATTCGGCTGCTCCTTCAATTCGTTCGATCTGGCGCGTTACGTCCTGACCTTAGAGAACAAAGCCATTCGCGACATTGCCTCACTGGCGCCATACGACCAGATCTATTTCATCGTCAATTCCAATCAATACGGAGGCGGCGGAATCTACAATTTATACTCCACCTGCTATGCCCGCGATGAAGGCGAGAAAAGCGGCTGGTGGCCGGATTACGTGTTCGTCCATGAGTTCGGGCATGCCTTTGGCGGCCTGGGCGACGAATACTACAATTCCTCTGTGGCTTACAACGAATTTTATCCGTTGGGTGTGGATCCCTGGGAACCCAATGTGGGCATCATCAAAGACGGCCAGATCAAATGGGGGCACATGATGGATGCGGACACGCCAATTCCCACGCCGTGGAACAAAGCCAAATATGACTCGCTGACGCTGGCGCTGCAAACAATCGATCGATCGGCTGGTGACTATCGGCAGAAGTATCAGCAAATTCTGCAGCAGCGGGACGAGGTTTACGCCAATCAAAAATATGCCGGCAAAGTCGGCGCGTTCGAAGGCTCCGGGTATGCCTCCGAGGGGCTGTATCGGCCGTACCTTGACTGTCGCATGTTCTCCAAAAGCCTGGTTGAATTCTGCCCGGTGTGTCAGAAATCGATCGAGAAGGTTATTGAATTTCATACGCGCTAATGTGGAGTATCACCTTTTCCATTTGCAGGAAAAAGAATGAATTCGTGTTGCCATATCATCGTGAAAGGGAGAGTGCAGGGAGTTGGATTTCGCTGGTTCGTCGAGACCGAAGTCAGGAAATTCGGGCTGCATGGCTACGTGAAAAATCGCCCGGATGGCGATGTGGAAACCGAAGTTGAAGGGGAGCGGGAGATCATCGAGGCGTTCATTGCCCAGCTCAAATTGGGGAATCGGATTTCCCGCGTCGATCATGTCGTCCTTGACTGGAGCGACTGTCAGGGCAAATACCGCGATTTTCAAATCCGATTTTGAATCGGGCAGACTTGCCACCGGAGTGTGGAGCAACGAATGGGCGGATCATCAAAGCTGAGATTGTTGCAGGACACACAGAATTTCCAAGCGTCCGATTATATTTTGGGGCGATGTTCGCACCAGTGTTTTTCACGCCGGGAAAAGCCCCGACCCGGCTGGTATTTGAACTTCCATACGATTATCAGAGGAGAAAGCGGATGAAGGGACTTGAACAAAAAATTCGAAATGTGCCGGATTTCCCCAAGCCGGGAATCGGGTTCAAAGACATCACTACGTTGTTGAAGGACGGCTCTGCATTTCAGGATTGTATCAATCAGATGGCAGTCCACGTGAAGGCGGAGGAGATTGACCTCATCGTGGGCACAGAGTCGCGGGGATTCATTTTTGCGGCGGCGCTGGCCTACAAATTAGGCAAAGGCTTTGTGCCGGTGAGAAAACCGGGCAAATTACCGGCAGCTACCATCAAAGAGACCTATGATCTGGAATACGGGACAGACAGTCTGGAAATCCATGTAGACGCCATTCAAAGCGGTGCGCGCGTTCTCATCATCGACGACCTGCTTGCGACCGGCGGCACAGTCGCCGCGACGGTAAAATTGATCGAACGCCTCAAGGGCAGGGTGGTCGCAATCGGCTTTTTGATCGAGCTGACGTTCCTTCGTGGCCGCGATAAACTGAAAGAGTACCAGGTGTTTTCGCTCATCGCCTACGACTCCGAATAAACTCCATAATATTTCGGGCAATAGTTTCACTTTTATTTTCAGAAAATTGTCTTGACTTTTTATATTTTTTCTAATATCTTTTTAAGTCATATTAATTGAAAGAATTATAAATTAAAAATCGGAAAAGAATATGAAACGTTGCATGAGTTGCCTGACCGCTCTCATTCTGCTATTGTCTGTAACGTCATCGCTCTATTCTGGGGGTAAGTGGTATAACTATTACGATGACGGTGTAAAGAATATGGCGCAGGGGAACTGGGCCCGGGCGATAGAAAATTTCAACGAAGCGTTGAAAGTCAAACCGCGGGATACAAAACAAATCAAAACCTATGGCATGCACTTCATCGAATATTTTCCTCATCGCGAACGGGGTATCTGTTTTTATAATCTTGGCATGTTCAAACGCGCTGCCCTGGATTTGAGCATTTCGCTCAAACAGGAATACTCGGCCCGCGCTCAGGAATACCTGTCGAAGATAGGCAGCGATCCGATGGATCGCGAACCCCTGGATCCGAAATTGATGCAGCAGCCTGCTGAAGAACCGGTGAAACCGACTGAGATGCCGCACTCTCAGCCGCCCGCGGAAGTCGCGTCTTCGGGGATCAAACTTGTGGGCGAACGAATGGCGCTGGCCGTGCTGCCGTTTCAATCCATCGGAATGAGCAATGAATTGGGCGAAGTGAATGTCGTCGAACAGATGATGACCACCTTTTACAACCTCAATCGTTTTAAACTGTTTGAGCGAACCCAACTGGAAAAAATTTTAGAGGAACAGAAATTGGGTATGACCGGTGTGCTGGACGCGTCGACCGCTGCGGAGATCGGAAAGGGGATCGGCGTGGATGCCATCGTCCTCGGCGCCGTGACCCGCGCCGGAAGGAATATTCAGATCAGCGCCCGGCTCATCGATACGGAGACCGCCGAAATTATCACTGCCCAGGATGAATTGAGCGCCAGCATCACCATTCAGGAATTGAAAGATATGGTGGGACGGTTGGCGTCCAAAATCAGCCTGGACCTGCCGCTCGTTGAAGGGTACGTGATTGCGGTGAATGGGGAAAATCTGACGCTCGACATCGGCATAAACCAGGGGATTAAAAAAGGCATGAAGTGCATTATCTATCGCGAGGGCGAGGAGATCGTTCATCCCATAACAAAAAAGATATTGGGTAAAGAAACACAAGAGTTGGCAGAAGTCAAATTGAATCAGGTTTATTCGGCGTATTCGATCGGCAGGGTAATTGGCGCTTCCGCCGGATTGTTTGAAATTGGCAACAAAGTCGTTACAAAATAATTTGTCATATCACACTTTTCAATTCACCAAAATAAGGAGATGCAACATGAAATTCAAACTGGTTGTGACAATTGTAATCTTATTCACGTTAACTCAATTTGTACTGGCTCAGGATTTTAACTTCATCGGCGCCGGCGCGCGCGCCCGCGGTATGGGCGGCGCTTTTATCGGTGTAGCTGATGACGCCACAGCGGCGTCGTGGAACCCGGCTGGTCTGGTTCGTCTGGACAGGCCCGAGGCGTCTGTGGTGGGCGTGTTCGAAAGTTATAGCATTTCCTCGGACATCCCTGACTTCGACACGGATCCCTATAATAGCTCCCATTTTTATCTGAACTTCATCAGCGCAGCGTTCCCGTTGTCTGTGGGTGAGCGGAATCTGGTGGCGGCGCTGGCTTATCAGCGCGTCATCGATCTGTACGACTATTACGATGGCGACGATTACTTCATGGAACGAACCGGCGGTGTGAATGCCATTACGCCATCCGTGGGCGTTCAGTTGACGCCGGCAATTTCGCTGGGCGCTTCAGTCAATATCTTCACCGGCACGACGAATTACACCGAGGAAGATAAAACTGGTTTCTACGAAGATGTCGAAAATGAATTCAATTTCAGCGGCACCAATTTCAATATTGGCGGTTTGTTCGATTTCAACAAAGTGCGTCTGGGAGTTGTTTTCAAAACCCCGTTCGACCTGACTGAAGAAAACGCTGATGGCGGTTTTAAATCCACTATCAAAATGCCGCAGATGCTGGGCTTTGGTCTGGCCTTCGCCGCGACGGAAAAACTGACGATAGCCGGGGATTATGAAATGCGCAAATATTCCGAATCGGAGATCGAAGATGAGGAGACCGGCGAATCCATGGAGATGGGCTGGGAAGATATCAATCAGGTGCGCCTTGGTGCTGAGTATTTGTACATGAGCGGCAATACAGTATTGCCGTTGCGCCTGGGATTTGCAACCACCCCGACGCTATTCAAAGATGAGAACGACGATCAGATTGTCGGCGCAAATCTGACCGCAGGTATAGGACTGATCATGGGCAGCATCAATCTCGATTTGGGCGTTGAATACAATGTTTACTCCTATGAAATCGATGCCATCACGGACACCTACGAATACAATGACAATTATCTGCGGTTCATCATCGCAGGTGTCTTCCATTTTGGAAATTAATTGCAACTGATTTGAATGAAAAAGCGGAGCAGATTTCATGCTTCGCTTTTTTGTTACCTGGGCGATCACGTCGGAGGAGTCCACAGAAAAATGGCGATGCATTGTTGAAATAATCGCCTTCATTGCCAGTCATCCAAACTGACTGTGACAAATCTTACGGCGCGCCGTCTTGCTTGTGCACTTTCAAAACCGATGCGGACGTCCGGGAATCTTACAACACATTGAAGCAGCGGGCGTCTGGTTTTTCAGCTCAAAAATCAGGCGCCTCATGCCCTCTGAAATTACCATGTACCTTGTTTAAATGAAAACGTTATGTCCAATTCCAATCGATTCGTATTTTTTCTTCTGTTGATGTTCACTCTCAATGTATCGGCTCAGGTCAATTACAGCGAGGCAGATTTCAATTTCATCGGAGTGGGAGCTCGGGCGAAAGCCATGGGCAACAGTCAGATCGCTTTTGTGAACGACGAGCATGCCATTTTCTGGAATCCGGCCGGTCTCACGCAGTTGAAAGATATGTCCCGCATTTCCTTGTCCGCGTTGATGAATCACCGGCAGTTCACTGAAAACGATTCGTCGCTCGTTTTTCCCGCGGAGAATGACCAGCACGCAACGCTCAATTTTTTTGGCTTTGCCAGCCCGATTCCACTGAAAATCGGTCGCGCTGCTGTTGGTTTCGGATTTTACAAGGCGCTGGATTTCTATTCGACTGAAGCCAATCCGGAAAACGCATTTCAGCCGGTATCCTCTGGCGGCGTTGATGTGTTGGCCCCGGCGCTGGCATTTGCCTGGAAAAATAACATTGCCGGCGGACTGAGTTTCAATTTTTATCAGGGAAAATATCGCTATCGCGATGGCGTCACTCAGGATTTTAAGCACATCTATGACGGTTTCAATGTCACGCTGGGATTGCAGATGCACCGGAACGATTTCTCCTTCGGCGCATTATTCCGCACGCCGTTTGATTTGAAGATCAGCCAACCCGATAGTACGATCCGAATCACCATGCCGGCGATGTTCGGCCTCGGATTCGCTTATCGCCTGGGAGAGGATGTGCTCCTTGCGGCCGATTATGAGGTGCGTTTTTTCAGCAATTCACGGGCGGAAAATGAGGCCACTGAAACCATTCAAATTATAGATGAAACGGCCTGCAGCGGAGAGGATTGGATCGACTGGGAGAATTCGCACATTCTGCGAACCGGCCTCGAATACCGCATTCGCTACGGCAAAATTCAGGCGCCGCTGCGATGGGGATTAGCCCGAATTCCTCACCCCACTCGCGATGGCAAAAATCTGCAAATTCATACCTGGTCGGTGACTGGCGGGTTCGGGATTCAGACCGACAACATTCAGATCGATCTCGGCGCGGACTATGGAATCACAAACTGGAGCGAGAAGCTGGCCGAAAATATTTTTGTGACCCGAATGAAAAATTCAATCACCATGTTAGTATCTGTGACTATAATCTGGACAAATTTATAGGGATGAGGCGGAATGATGATACAGGCGATTCGTTTGAATTATGACCACATGAAGAATTACATTTCAATGGCAGAGTTGGAACAGGCTCAGGAAAAAATTACTGCGGCTCACAGACAACTGCGCGAGCGAAACGGGCCGGGGAATCAATTCCTGGGCTGGCTGGATTTGCCGTTTCAGAAACTCGATGAAATACCTTTTTTTGAAGGCACAGCAGAGGCAGTGAGAAAGTCGGCGGATGTGTTCATCTGCGTCGGAATCGGGGGTTCGTACCTCGGGGCGAAATCCATTATCGACGCACTGTCGCCGCATTTCAAAGCGGAGCATTCGCACAATCCCGAAGTCGTCTTTGCCGGGCATCACATCGATGGGGCGTACCTGAATGAGTTGATCCGCTATGTGCAGGATAAAAATTGCTGGCTGAATGTCATTTCAAAATCCGGCACGACGACAGAGCCGGGCATCGCCTTTCGTGTGCTCAAAAAAATGATGGAGGAAAAATACGGCGCCGCCGGGGCGCGAAAGCGGATCATTGCGGTGACGGATAAATCGAAAGGCTCTTTGCGGCAACTCGCGGAGCAGGAAAAATATGTCACATTCGTGATTCCCGATGACATTGGCGGACGGTTTTCAGTGCTGACCCCGGTGGGACTGCTGCCCATCGCTGCGGCTGGCTTCGACGTGACTGAACTGCTCCGGGGCGCGAGGGATATGGCGGAGCAGCTCGTGTCGCCGGATATCTTCCGGAACGTGGCCAATCTCTATGCCGGCTTGCGCTATCTGCTCTATTCCAAGGGAAAAGTCATTGAAATCCTGTCCGGCTTCAATCCCAAATTAATCTATTTTGCTGAGTGGTGGAAACAGCTTTTCGGCGAGAGTGAAGGCAAAGATCACAAAGGCATTTTCCCTGCGTCGGCAAATTTCACGACCGATCTTCACTCACTGGGCCAATACATTCAGGATGGTCTGCGCATAATGTTCGAGACATTTCTCATCACCTCGTCGGAGACGTCCGACATAAGTGTCTCGGCGGATGATGCCAATCTGGATGGCCTGAACTATCTCGCCGGGCGGACATTTCACGACATCAATTACATGGCCTATCAAGGCACCGCCCTGGCCCACGTCGATGGCGGCGCGCCGAACATGACGCTTGAAATCCCGGCGCTGGACGAATATTGGCTGGGTCAACTCATTTTCTTCTTCGAAACCGCAGTGGCGGTGAGCGGATATTTGCTGGGCGTCAACCCGTTCGATCAACCGGGCGTCGAGGCGTACAAAAGGAACATGTTCAGGCTGTTGGACAAGCCAGGCGTTTAGCGCCGGCATTTTCGCGGTCCCGTTTTGCGGCAATGTACCATATCCATTTAGAAGATTAATTTTCACAAAATAATTAAGCGCAGAGGTCGCTGAGAGCCGCAGAGATAAAATCAAATTTTTTACTTTTCTCTGCGTGTTATGCGTTGAAAAAAGTGTATCACTAGAGCTTAAGTTTTATTTCAAAAATCGATTTAGACATTCAGGTGAGATGTTCAGAAAGACGAGTAGCAATTTCAATATCGTATCTTCGAAGCAGAGCGTCCTTGCCTTGTTATCATTGCTGGCGACGGGCATTCTCCTCCTGTTATCATGCTCTGACCGGGAACGATTGAATCCCATTGATCCCCAAAACCCAGAGACCGGAGGCAGACCCCAGGGCTTTCGCGGCTATTCAGAATATAATCAGGCGACATTGCTGTGGCCGCCGATCGGGCTGGAAAATTTTTCCGGACATCACATTTATCGAAAGACTGTGGGGGACACTGCATTTCGGCTCATTCATTTCACCCCGCCGGATTCGAATCTGTACAGAGATCGAAACCTTGTCTACGATCAATCTTATCAGTACTGCATGACCGTGAAAGCGGGCGATTTCGAATCGTTGCCCGGCGATACAATCCGCATGACGCCGGGGCCGACATTCATCTGGGCCACTGATGTCTTTCTGCGCTATGTTTTGAAAATCACCCACGACGGCTCCACGGTCATCGACCGAATCCCGGTTGACGGTTACCCCTGGGATATCGAATTGATATCGTCCACCGGAGAGCTGTGGTACACGGATGTTATGCTCAATCGCGTGTTAGCCATTGACAGAATGGGCGGCCAGCGCATCGTCGATGAACTGGAAAGCGGAGAACCGGTGGCGCTCTCCTTCGACGCCCGGGAAAATCGCGTGTGGCTGGCGGACGAAACTCTCGGAAAAATTCTCGTATATGATACGCAAGGCGCAAAGACTGCGGAATATGATGGTTTTACCAAACCCTATTATCTCGACGCCGATGGCGGAAGCGGCGCCTGCTGGATCGCTGACATCGGTTCGGATCAGGTGGTCAAAATGAATCGGGACGGCGGCATTGCGGTCGTCATCGATAGCCTGTACCGGCCAAAATGCCTGGCTGTCAATCAAACACACGGCGATTGCTGGGTGGCTGATAGCTGCCGCGTGCTGCGATTCAGCTCGGACGGCGAACTGGAACTGGTCATCGATCTGGAATTGATCCATCCTCTGAATGTGGCAGTCGATTCTGAATCCGGCAATTGCTGGGTGCTGGATTTCAGCTATGACTCGTATCGATCCAAATTATTTTGCTTCAGTGAAACAGGAGAAAAGCTGGTGGAGATAGATGGATTTACTCAACCGGAAAATTTGATTGTCAATCCCTATGATCACAGTTGTATCGTCGCTGATTCTGGCAGCGGTACTGTTTTTAAAATCGACCAACAAGGGCAGATTATCGGAGAATCCCAAAATCATGTCTACCCTTATGGCCTGGCTATCGAATATATGAGGTAAACACTGGATGAATCGTGTTAAAATCACTCAATCGGACTATGTCCTGTTCCTCGTGGCGATACTGCTACTCATTGTGTACCTGGTTTTTTATGCTGAAATTTTCCCGGATGCATCGCTTCGGTTTACCTATGATGAAAGCCAGATCGTCAAAAAGGCTTATGAAATCTTGCAGAATCTGGATTTCGATATTTCAAAGGTGAAGCATCGAAGCCGGGTCAGTACGAATGAAGAGCAACTGCGATATTTTCAAAAGACATTTGGCTTGAAGCGCAGCAATGAAATGATACTGGAAAATGAAATCCCAATTTATTTCTGGAGGTTATCGCTCCGTGAAGGAAAGCAGAAGGATGACTTTATTTCAGTTTCATATAAAGAACAGGAAGAAGCGAAAGAGGAAATTGGTAAATCCGTATCAGATACAATCACCATTGAGTTGAGCACCTCAGGCGAATTAATTGGACTGAATGTACGCCTGGGAAAAAAAAGCGAGATAGATTCCCTCACGTTGGACGAAGCGTTGGCAATGGCGACCAAGTTCCTCCAGACGTACCGGCCGGACCACTACTCGCGCTATTCGCTTTTAACAAAAGATGAAGATAAAACCGGCACCCGTCTCGATTATCATTTCACCTGGGAGAGCGGCGAATTGATTTATGGTGAAAAAGAGACTGTCTCCGTTTCAGTCCTGGGTTCCCGGATCGGAAAATTCAACGTTAAATATACGTCTAAAGAAATAATCAAAGACATCGGTTACAGGATAGAATTAGAGATCATACCGCAAATTATTTCTTTCATTGGCGTCATCATTCTGGCTCTCATTGTTCTCATTAAAAAATTGAGGCGGGATGAAATTGACCTGAAGAGCAATTTATTTCTGAGCATTTTTGTGATGCTCATGTGGCTGATGATGCTTGCGATGAACATTTCTACGGAAGATGAACGCTGGATACTTGCCATGCTCATTCCGATGCTGATCACGTCGCCGTTCATTTTCATTGGTTTCTTCTCAGTGAGCGCCATTGCCGAATCGGAGGCGCGCGAAGTGTGGCATGAAAAAATATTCACATTCGACGCGCTCAAGAATAGGATTATTCTGTTTCCACAATTTGCGCTGTCCATTTTGCGCGGACTTTCCATGGCCTTCATCGCGGTTGGCCTGCTGGCTATCCTGGTTAAAGCTGCCAATAGCCAATTCAGTTTTTTCCTCAATTATGATGATGATCGATTGAACAATCTGATCGCTTTGCTGCCGGCGCTGAGCATCATCGGAATGGCGATTCTGACATCGAGTTTCGGTGAAATGGTTTTCCGGCTTTATGTCATCACGGCATTGCGAAAGAAAATCGGGAATATGGTTGTTTTGGCAGCCATCAGCGGTCTGTTTTGGGTGCTGGCTTTCAACGGATACTTCAATTTAAAACTGTCCTCCTATTTCGTCAATTTTGGGATCAACTTCATCATCGGATTGGTGTTCGTCATCTTCTTTTTGAAGACGGATTTTATGACGGTCTGGTGGGGAGCGTTTGTGTACATCATGCTTCGAGCGCTGTATCCGTTCACTTTCATGGACGATGGTTTTCTCGCCTGGAACGGCTACGCGATGTGGGTGATTATCGGATGCTCCATCATCGTTGCGCTCATTGGCCTCAGTCGAAGAGGCGATCTTGTTAAAATTGAAAAATATGTGCCGGATTATGTTCAACGCCAGGCGGAGCGGCAGCGCGTTCAGCGGGAATTGGAGATCGCCCGGCGGGTGCAATTGAGTTTCCTGCCGCGATCCAAACCGAAAATCCAGGGCATCGATATCGCCAGTATGTGTATTCCAGCCACTGAGGTTGGCGGCGACTATTTTGATTTCATCGAAATCGACGATCATCACCTGGGCGTGGTGATCGGCGACGTCTCAGGCAAGGGCATCTCGGCGGCGTTTCACATGACGCTGACCAAAGGCTTCCTCAAATCCCAGGCGAAATCCGGCCTGTCGCCGCGGGAAATCATGATTAACATGAACGAGTTGTTTTACGAGAATGTAGAACGCGGGACCTTCATCAGCATGATCTACGGGATATTTGACCTGCGCCAGAGAAACTTCGCATTCTCGCGGGCCGGACACAATCCATTGCTCATCCAGAAACACAATGCCGAGCAGGTGGAAATGCTCAGTCCGCGTGGTTTGGCTCTGGGACTTGAAAATGGAGAAATTTTCGACCGGGTCATTGAAGAGTATAAAATTGGCATTCAGACCAATGACCTGTTTCTGTTCTACACCGATGGATTTTCGGAAGCGATGAACGCCGACAAGGAGGAATTCGGAGAAGACCGGCTTCAGGTCGTGCTCGAATCCAACCCGGATCATTCCGCTGAGCAGGTGATCGAAGCGTTTAAAAAGGAAATTTTTAAATTTGTGGGAGAAGCTCCCCAGCATGATGATATGACCATGCTGGTCGTAAAAATATTATAGAACCTGTTCGTGATGATCATGGCTGAACATTCAAAACGAAATGCTATTCTGATAATTCCGGCAATCATGCTTTTTCTGGTATTGATGCTGGATGTCTCCGGCTTTTTTCACGCAGCCATGCCTCTCCTGAAAACGCTGATCCGGGGCGCACTCATCCTGTCTGCCCTGATGATTTTGTTTTTTCCGGTCAGACAGTGGATCAGCGGCATTAGCATTGATAATAAATTCAGGCTGCTATTTTTCGACCTGGTCGCCATTTTCCTGCTGACCTATTTCTGCCCGAAGGAAGAACAATATTATGCGCAGCCAAGTCAGATAGTTTATTTCACCATCACTGCCGGACTGATCCTGATTCTAACGCTGGTCGCTCTGGCCGTTCTTCGGGATCTGATTTTGATTCAAAGAAAAAGCAGCACAAAGCAGAATTACAACCTGCTCTTTGTGCTGCTGCTGGCATACGGATTATTCGCCCCGTATACATCTTCGGCCATCGATACGAAACTTGATCTGTCCCAATTGCAGCATCCCTCAAGCTGGATCCATATTCTTTTCTGGATTGTAAATGTGCTGCTCATTTACTTCATCGTGATCAATTCTTTCCGAATCCATTGGGTGAGAATTATCAATAAAAGCCAGAAGGTACGCTCGTTGATCTTCAGTCTGCTGATACTTATCATCGCCATTGGCTTTCTAAAAATTACCGATGCGCAGGCAGTGACTGCTTACAACGCCATGGCCGGGAGATTTTTTTCGGGCAGCCTGATTTTCATTTACGTCTATGTCTCGTTTTCAGCGCTCATCATTTTACTGTATCTGCCCACGGCCAGCGTCTATGACCGGAAAGTGAAAGAAATTTCATCCCTGCATAATTTGTCCCGATACATCCTGGGTGTGTTCGACTTGAATCGGGTGATGAGCATTATCATTGACCAGACAGTCGAAGTGACCGGCGCCAATTACTGCTGGTTGATGCTGATGAATGAACAATCGCGCCGCATGGAATTGGTCGCCCACAAAAATTTGCCGGGCCAATTGTTGGCCACTCTCGCGAGGACTGACGGAAATGATATCCACGAATGGATCCTGAAAAATCAGTCCGTGCTGATGATCGAGCAGATTGCCAGGAACAAAATGACGGCGAAATTCGACTACTGGAAGCGCGCCACCGGATCGCTGTTAGGCATACCCCTGGTTTCAGCGACGCGGGTGATTGGTATTTTGTACGCGGTCAAGCACATCGATTATGGATTTTTGCAGGACGACAGAGCGCTAATGATGGCATTTGCCAATAATGCATCGGTCGCCATTGAAAATACGCGGCTCGTGAAAAAGTCGCTGGAAAAGGAGAAGTACGAGCAGGAACTGAAAATCGCCCACGAAGCCCAGATGAAACTGCTGCCGCGGCGCATGCCGGAGATGAAACATCTGGACATCGACGCCAGTTGTATCACTGCGAACGAGGTGGGCGGCGACTACTATGATTTTTTCAAATTCGATGATGATCGGCTGGCGGTTGTTATCGGCGACGTTTCCGGCAAAGGGCCTGAAGCAGCATTTTATATGGCTGAGGTCAAGGGGGTGATCGAATCGCTGAGCGATTCCAACTGCTCGCCCAAAGAATTGCTGATCCGCGCCAATAAAATCCTGTACACCACCTTCGACCGGAAGACGTTCGTCAGCATTATTTATGGCATATTCGACCTGAGACAAAAAGTGTTCCAGTTCTGCCGCGCCGGCCATTGCCCGGTTCTTTACTGGCGGAAGAGCGATGAGAGTGTGTTTCTTGTCGAACCGCCGGGCCTGGCTCTTGGCCTGGATCCCGGGGCTACTTTCAGGGACACACTGGCAGAGGAGACAATTCCACTGTCGGCCGAAGACGTGTTCGTCTTTTTCACCGATGGCCTGAACGAAGCGCGAAATATGGAGCACGAAGAATTCGAAGAGCATCGATTATCGCAGGTGGTGATGGAGTGTCATCAGCGGCAAGCCAGAGAGATCAAGAAGGAAATTCTGACACGAGTGAATGCGTTCACCGGCCTGCACGCCAAACACGACGATCTCACCACAGTGGTTGTGAAAATAAGATAGGTTTTTTTATTGATTATTAGCGATGGATTGGTTATATTACGGCGCTTTTAAAAATATAGGTTGCAAATTTTGATTAAGCAGAAGGAGAGTTCGGAGTTCGATGCATTCGACAGTTGGCTTTTATAAAAAAACTATTAACCTTGCTTTAAAGTTACTCATATAAAATCAGGTTCGTCGATATTTGACGTATCTCCGGCGCTGTTTAGCGACTTGATCGCGCTGGGTACATGTCCGGTGCTATCCGGTGGCTGAACGGTTAATAAAACTGATGCGAGTCGGCTTAACGGCTTTGCGTGATATGTAAAATACCCTGAGTTTGGCTACCGTTTTCGTGTCCTGGCAGTGATTCTTCAATTTTCTATTGCCTGATTTGGGTTAAAAATAACTGCTCAATTCCAAACTAATTGATGGTCTGAAATAACAGGAGTCAACGTATATGGAATCATTTGAGGTATCAAAAAAGAACGCTGGCAATGTCGTCGTTCTGTACATCAAGGGATATCTGGATGCTCATACCGCGCCAATGCTGGAGCATGAGTTACAATCTTTGATAGATGAAAAGCAGTTCAATATTATCGTTAATTTCAAGGAGCTTATTTACATCAGCAGCGCCGGTCTCGGAGTTTTCATGGGATTTATTGAAGATATCCGAACCAATAGCGGCGACATTAAATTAACCAATATGCCCTCGAAAATATTTCGTGTTTTTGATCTGTTGGGATTTCCGACGTTATATGATATTTTCTCAGAAGAGATCGAGGCCGTAAATAAATTTAATAGTTAATCCAGAAAAGGTGGTGACTATTTTGTCTGATGATATAACCAAATATCAGTTGAAAATCCCGAGCAGAACCGATAATCTCGAATTGATTCGGCTGTTTGTTTCGACGATTGCTACCAAGGTTGGCTTTAACGATGACGATGTGAATAAGATCGAGTTAGCGGTGGACGAAGGGTGCGCCAACGTTGTGAAGCATGCCTATAATAAAGACTCTCAAAATCCCATTGATCTGGTCATTGAAATCGATTACAAGAAAATTACGATCATCATTTCCGATCAGGGGAAAGGATTTGATATCAGTCAGATATCGCGTAAAAATGTGAAAGAGTACCTGGCCGAAATGCGCGTTGGTGGATTGGGCATTTACCTGATGAAAGCATTGATGGATGAAGTGGAATTTGAGTCGACGCCCGGAGAAAAAACAAGCGTTAAAATGTCGAAGTATTTGATACGGCAAGGTAAGGTAGAGAAGGAGAACGCGTGATGATCTCAGCTACTGAGACCAATGACCAGAATGTGATTGATTCAACCAATTCGGAACACGAGGGAGTAAGCCGTAAACTTGATGAAAAATTAATGGAGCTTCAATCATTATTCGAAGTCTCCCAGACTCTCAATTCTTCGCTCAATTTAAAGTCCATACTCGATAATATGTTATTGACTCCCATGGGCAAAATGATGATAACCCGCGGGATCGTTTTGCTTCACAATGAAGGACATACCTTCCAGATAGAAACTCTCAAAGGCCTTCCGAAAGAATTTATTGACACGAAAATTGAATTTGATTATCCGCTGAGCGAGCCTGTGTTTGTTGAACAAATCGAGAGCAGCTACTCCAGCATCGATTTTTTTGCGCAGCATAAAATTATATTACTCATTCCCATCCGCAGCAGTGACAAGACGTTGGGATTCATCGGATTTGGCAGCAAGATCGTCTCCGGCAATTTCCAAAAGACAGAAATTGAATATCTGAAATCGCTCTCGAATATCGCTGCCACTTCCATCGAAAACGGGCTCATGGTGCGCAGCTTGCAGGAAGTGAACCGTCGGCTGGACAAGAAAATTCAGGAATTGAACACTATTTTTGATATCAGTCGCGAGCTCAACTCAATCCTGGACTCCGAGAAAATATTGAACCTGTTGTGCTTCGCTGTCATGGGAGAAATGCTCGTCAACCGCTGTCTGATTTTTGCTGAGAACAACGGAAGGATGCGGCTGGCAGTGACCAAGGGGATCCGTGACCATGAGATTCCAGTCGATTTTTCCGCCGAGGTTTATCTGAATGAATTAGCGACCATCGCCGATCCAGTCCTTTTGAACGGTGAGACCGAATCCAATTCCACACTGCATGTCCTACGCAAAGCGGAAATTCGAGTGGTAGTCCCCATGCGCATCAAGAGAAAGACGCAAGGAATTCTCGCTATTGGAGACCGCATCAATAAGGCCGCATTTCAGGATTATGATCTGGAATTTCTGTTCACGCTTGGTAACGAGGCCATGATTTACCTTGAAAATGCGCGCTTGTTCGAAGAGGCGCTGGAAAAGAAACGGCTGGAAGAGGAACTGGCTATCGCCCGGGAAATTCAACAGAAGATGCTGCCCAAAACGTGCCCTTCATTCTCAGAATTCGAAATCGCGGCTATCAACGTGCCCAGCTTGCAGGTGAGCGGCGATTATTTCGATTGCATCGAACTGAACGCTCACAAAGTCTGTCTGGCCATCGCCGATGTGTCCGGCAAGGGGACCGGCGCCTCGCTCCTCATGGCCAACCTGCAGGCCGTGCTGCATGCGCTCATCGATGCGGATGCATCGCTGGTGGACGTTGTTTCTAAAATCAATAACCTCATTTACCGCAACACGAATTATGATAAATTTATCACCTTCTTCTTTGGCATTCTGGATGTCGGAGAAAAGAGCTTCACCTACGTGAACGCTGGCCACAATCCCCCGATGTTGATGAGAAGCGATGGCAGTCTCAAAGCTCTGGAAACGGGCGGGCTTATTTTAGGAATGATGCCCAACATGCCCTATCTGCAGGAGAAAATAGCACTGCAACCAGGCAATTGGATTGTCATGTTCACCGATGGCGTCACCGAAGCCGTGAACATTCATGACGAGGAATTTGGTGAACGCCGCCTGGAGGATCTCATGCGATTGCACCGAAATGAGTCGGCTGAGGAGATGAAAAACGCGATTCTTTCGGAGGTGCGACGTTTTTCAGAAGGCAAACCCCAGGCCGATGATATCACACTGCTGAACCTGAAGGTGTTGTAACCCCCGTATCGTTCCCGTGTGAAAAGTCGACAACCCGAATCCCTGACCCTGTTTTGACGAAAGGAATCTGTTATGTCTTCATTGTTGATTATCGATGATGACAAGAGTATCGTCTATTTTTTATCCGAAGCATTGAAGCGGGAAAGCTATCGCCTGAGCCTTGCTCACGGCGGCAAGGAAGCATTGAGGTTTCTCAAAGAACAACAATTCGATCTCGTCGTAACAGACTTACAAATGCCTGAAGTGAATGGATTGGATGTGCTAACTGCAGTCAAGGAGAGCAGTCCCAGCACAGAAGTGCTCATCCTCACCGCCTATGGCAGCATTAAATCAGCGGTGCGGGCGATGAAAATGGGCGCATACGAATATCTTTCAAAGCCAGTCGATGTGGAAGAATTGCGCCTGAAAGTGGCTCAGGCGCTGGAGCATCGCACCATGAAACTGAAAATTGAGCAGCAGCAGAAGGAGATCGACGAGCACCATGCGATGATACAGCGCGATTTGAAATTGGCAGAGCAGGTGCAGTTGAGTTTGGTGCCCCAGGTTGTCTGCGACGATGATATCGAAATCAGCGTGAAATACCTGCCGGTCATTGGCGTCGGAGGGGACTACGCCGATGTTTACACAGACAGCAAAGGCAATACCTATGTCACGATTATCGATGTGACCGGACACGGCATTGCTGCGGCGCTGGTGGTGAATCGGATTTGCAGTGAAGTGCGCAACCTGGTTCGCGATGAACTGGAGCCGAGCGAGATTCTCTTCTATCTGAATAATTTCATCATTGATACATTTCAGCGCACCGGCATGTTCCTGACGATGTTCGCTTCCAAACTGAACCACAAAGATAAGCTGTTCACGTATGCTGGCAGCTCGCATCCGGCGCTTGTGCTGTGCAAAAACGCGACGCACGAGTTATCGCATTTGCCATCGCAGAATCTCATCATTGGTTTTGAGAAGAAGGATAAAAATAGCTTCATTCAGGATCGTATCCGGTTGCAGGCCGGTGACAAGATCGTGTTTTATACCGACGGCGTCATCGACGCTGAGAATAGCAATCGCGAACCTCTGGGAGTGCAGGGATTACAGGATATTATCAGCAGTAACGAAAAAGTCGGCGCCGAAAATTTGGCCGAAGTCATCATCTCGTCCATGAAAAAGCAGAAATACACCCAGGTCCGGGATGATGTGTTTGTGGTTGTCCTCGGCATCCGATGAGAATGAAAACGCACCTCATAGAGTTACTCGGACGTAGGGCGGCATCGTTGCTTGTCAATAGCGGTGCTAATTGACATCAGCATTGAACGAAGTCACAATCGCTTGTTTTACTATAGTTTATTTGAAATATCATTTACTGCAAGGTCTGAGAAGCGAGCGAAGGAATGAATTCAAGGACACGCCTGCTTTTGTGGTTTTACCATCGGATATTTTAATAGGGTTGAATTTTCAATGAGAGACTGTTGAGGCGTACTATTTGATAAATTTTAAACACTTGACTTTGATGATTTTTCTGAATATATTTTGATCGGCTTAAAGATGATTTCGCAGTAAAATTTATACCTGGAAGCAACGATCGTTATTCGGCTACAATTATTTTCTTCAGGTCGAGCGATTAATCTTGAGATCAGAAATGGTTCATAGTAAGAACGAAATCCACCTATCTATTCCCAGATTCCTTCCTTTCAATTTCCTAATAATTAGGATAATCATTTCTGCCACCTCTTTTTTTTTCGTCTGTATAATTGATAATTATGCAAGCCAATCTTTTCACCCTAAATATCCCGATCCATTATTAGAAGCCTGGCGCTGGATTTCATTCCCTGAGTTGGAAGGAATGGGAATTCAGTGCATGACCGAAGCGAGCGATGGTACGATTTGGTTTGGGACTGAAACGGGCGCCATTATTCATTACAACGGATTAGACACTGTTAAGTACTACCTGGAATCCCCCGTCTCAAGTATGTTGATGACCCGCGCAGGCGTGCTGTATGCCGGAACCGAAAAGGGCATTTTCAAATTTGATAAACGCAATTGGCGAGAAGTTTGCCCAATGAAGCTGGATTATAACTGGACAATTAGCGGTATGGTGGAATCTAATCAGGGTGTTGTACTGGCGGGATCAAAGTATGGGCTTCTGTCTATTAGGGATGACGAGATTTCAATCTATACAGCACGGGATCAGGTCGATGCCATCAAAACGTTTGCACCCAGCGTAAAAATCTTTGTTGTCCCCGATCATGCGACCACGCAACATGCCTGGTCGCGAGGTTTTGGCGTGTTTACCAGGGCTGAAGTTATTTACGCCCTGGCGCCGGATGGACCAGCGAAGCAGGCCGGATTGAGTGTGGGAGACAGTATCATCGCAATCAATGATAAACAGGATTTGTTTATCAACCTTTTCAATAATGATACAGATTCATCCGTTCATTTAAAAGTGAGGAGCCATAAAAATTCCAGAGTATTCGATGTCACTCTAAAAAATGAATATATACCCGATGTACTGCATGAGTTGCTTGTTTATAATCTGTTTAAAGACAGCAAAGGTGGTTTGTGGTTTTCACAGGATTTTGGCAACATAACCTATTTCGAAACGGTCCGAACCGATCGGGAAATATGGAAAATTTATTCGCTGACGAGTGGAATAAATCCCAATGTTAAAAACACCTATCAATTTGCTCAAACCGCGGATGGGGATATCTGGGCATCTTTAAGCCAGCCGCAATCGCATCTCAATCGATTTGATGGAAATCAATGGACTGGCTTTCCTGTTTCTCAAATCGGCGGTATCATGAATATGGTTACGTCGATGCTCGCCGCCAGTAACGGATCCTTGTGGTTAGGCGGTTGGGGAATTTTGTATATTTATCAGAATAAAAACTGGAAAATATATAAACCTGAAGAAATTCCAATTCTGGATAGCCGAATCATCTCTATTTTTGAAACTTCCGATCATAAAATCTGGCTGATAACGAAAGGATCAAAAGTTCTCCGTTTTGATAATTCCATGAACAATTGGACCATGCTGGAAGATTTGAACTTTCAGGGTGAAGCAACCGATGGCACCCAATGGTTCATCGCTGCTGATGGCAGGGTCGTGAGTTATGATAAAAAGCAATGGCTCAGTTTTGGCGTGGAAGACGGATTGATGAGTGATCCTGTTTGTCTCCTGATCACGAAAAAGGATGAAGTCTGGGCCGGAGGCAGCCAGGATCATGTCGCGGCCACCGCCATTTTTACCAATGGAAAGTGGAACATGATGCAACATCCAACCCTGTCATGGGGCATAGATTATCGGGCGATTCTGGAGGATGATGATCAGGGATTGTGGTTTGGCGCCGCGGTCGATTTCGAACAAAATAAACAGCAGATGGGTGGTGTTTTGCATGTCAAAGACTTCCAATTTAACCAGATTACTTCGGTTTTATCCAGCAATTTTATGGCGCCTTACGGCATTGCCCAAACCAGGGACGGTGAAATCTGGTTTGGCGGGATCTACGGATTATTTCGATTTAACAATGGGAATATCAAGAAGGTTATCGACCCGATTCAGTTGGCGCAGCCTTCGATCGATGCATTATATGCCTCGGCTGAAGGCGAGTTGTGGGTTGGTACCCGATATTTCGGCATTTTTCATTATAATCCAGCCAGTGCAAAATGGCGAGCTTTTACCATTGATCAGGGTCTTTCCAGCAATAAAATAATTGGGATTACCCAGACCCGTGACGGTACGATCTGGGCGGCAACCAATCTGGGTTATGATTGTTTTGATGGGAAAATGTGGACGCAAAGCGCGTTGCCTGCAACCTGGCATCTGTCACAGGATGGCGGTTCCATTAATTCTTCCGCAGATAGTGCCATCTGGATCAATCAGACTTCCAAAGCCTGGAACAGGCGGGCCTGGCCGAATACACCGCCAGTTGCTGAATATGAGTTTCGAACGTTACGCTACAAACCTGATTCACAGTCACCTCAAACCGTTATCTCCGAGACTGAGAAAGAAATTGCTCAGCCAGGGAACGTTATTTTTAGCTGGCATGCAAAGGATCCGTGGAACGTTACTCCACAAGAGAAACTCGAATTTTCCTGGCGGCTGGATGACGCTGACTGGTCACAATTTTTCACCACAACGAACCAGGTTTTTTTCAAACTGCCCGCTGGTAAGCACACATTTCAGGTGAAAGCACGTGATACGGATCTGAATGAAGATGAAACGCCGGCATCCGTTCTGTTTAAAGTATTACCTCCCATCTGGCAGCAACCGTGGTTTGTCGGATTGTTGTCGGTATTAATCGCCATCATTTTCTACCAGACGGTGCGGGTCATCCGTCGGGATCAACGGCTGCGGGTGACGAATAAATCACTGGCGAAAGAGCGTTCAATCGAACATATTCGCGCGGTTTCCATGGCGGTGGGAACCGTCCACGATATTTCAAATGTCCTGACAGAATTAACCCGGGAGCTGAATTCGATTGGCCATAAATTTCACTATATTGGAATTTCCCTGGTTGATGAAGCGATTGGAATTCTGCATCATTATGAAATGGCTTCAGACAATGCTGCGCCTCAATATACGGAATTACCATTAGATACAATTTCGGAAAATTATCTCACGCGCTGGAAATCGGGTCAAATAATTTCACAAAAAATTAATGGAAATAACATCACTGAATTACTGCCAATCCAGGCGCAATCCAGTCAACCACAGGAAGTGCTTGGTTCAGGATCGATGCTGCTCATCTGTTTTGAGTACGGTACTTTCGCCCTGGCAACCGAAAATAAAGATAAATTTTTACCGCATGAGGTTGAGACGATCCGAAATTTTTGCGATGTCATCCTGGCTGGATATGCCAAATATTTAAATTTAAGGAAAATTGAGCGTCAGCAGGCGGAACTGATGCGCGTTCAGTTAGCTGGCATTCAGGAGAGACTCGAAAATGAGCTTCGACTGGAACGGATCGAAAAAGAACAGGAACGACAGGTCTATCTTTTGAAACAACAATTTTTTACCGACATCTCTCATGAATTTCGCACCCCGCTGACTCTGATCATTTCACCTTTGCAAAAGATTATTTCAAAGATCGACCAGAATCACTGGCTCACAGCTCAAATCGCCATCATTCATAAAAATGCCGAACGACTGCTACGGCTGGTCAATCAGTTGTTGGATTTTCGCAAGCTGGATGAAGGCTGTCTTAAACTGGAACTGTTCCAGGGTGACCTGATTCAATTTATCAAAAATATTTTTGAATCGTTCCAGCCATCGGCTGAAAAAAAACAAATTGAGCTCGACTTTCACTCCAATTATGAAAACTTACTCACCTGGTTTGATCCGGACAAGATCGATAAAATTATTTATAATTTGTTGTGCAACGCCTTGAAATTTACTCAGGATAATGGTAAGGTTACTTTGTCGATTACAGTTGCAGATTATTTCACTGCCGATTCAAATGATGGATACAATATCGGGATTAAAGTCGAAGACAACGGGATGGGAATTGGACCAGAAGATATTCTTTATGTCTTTGATCGGTTCTATCAATCCAAAAATCAGCCCGATTGTGACCAAAAAGGCAGCGGGATTGGTCTGGCTTTAACGAAAGAATTGGTCGAGCTTCATGGCGGTACCATCAGTGTCCACAGTGAAGCTGGAAAAGGCGCCTGCTTTGTCGTTCAATTGCCGATGCGACGAACAGCGCAAATGCCTGGTGGAGACGTACCCAGTCACTTCGAAAAAACTCCCCCCGCCGAAACTGAAAGCAGTGAGCATGGCAGGGGAACGCTGACCGGAATTGAAAAAGAGATCCGCCAGACTGATATGCCCCGGGCTGACGTGCACCCGGATGATCAAACGAAATTCAAAATTTTGATTGTCGAAGATAATGATGACATTCGTAGTTACATTCGGGATGATTTGAGCGAGGATTACGATATCGCCGAGGCATCCAATGGAATTGAAGGTCTGGAAACAGCGAGGAAAATCATTCCTGATTTAATTATCAGCGACATTATCATGCCGGGAATGGATGGAAATACGCTGTGCCAGCAGTTGAAAACAGACGAAAGAACCAGTCATATCCCTGTGATTTTACTTACCGCTCGTTCGTCCGAAGAAGATAAAACCCATGGACTGATCATTGGTGCGGATGATTATATCGTCAAGCCGTTCAATGTGAACGAGCTCAAAGCCCGCGTGCATAATTTGATCAAGTCCAGACAACAATTGCGGGAGCGGTTCAGCCGTGATATCAAACTCGAGCCGCGAAATATTTACATTTCCTCCATCGATGAAAAATTTCTGCAGCGCGTTATTAAAACGATTGAAGAAAATATCCACGATTCTGATTTTGGGGTGGAAAGCCTCAGCCAGGCGGTCAGAATGAATCGCGTCCAATTATATCGTAAAATCAAGTCGCTAACCAATCAAACGGTAAATGATTTTATCCGCATTTTACGACTCAAGCGCGCGGCACAGTTGTTAGAGCAATCGAATTTGACCGTTACTGAAATTGCCTACGAAGTCGGTTTCTCTGATTCCTCCAATTTTGCCAGGGATTTTCGCAAGCACTTTGGCAAGCCCCCATCCGCTTATATCCAAAAGAAAAATAAAAATCGTTGATTCTGACTCACTTTTTTCTCTCCTTTTTGGTGTTTCGCCTGGAGTGCAATGCCTTTATGCATTGCACCTGAATCGTATAAAGGCGATTTACTCTCTTTCACAAAACCAATATTAAGGAATTTAATAAATGTAACCTGGTGACATAAGTTTGTTGCGGCATGACATGCAAATGATAATTATTTTTGCTATATATACTTGTTGACGAGGTATCCGCTCAATTTTTTCGGGTAAAAAAAAAGTGACATTTAAGGTCACTGATCATCGGTTGTCTTTCCCGCATGCTTTTAGCGGGAATCCATGCTCTCAGCGGGAATCTACGTTGCTTTTATGGATGCCCGATAAAAGCATTCGGGCAAGACGGGGTTCACCATCTTTTATTGAGTGGATACTTGACGAGTATATTATCAAATTGATAAACCACAAGTTAGAACAATTACGGAGCTACTAAAATGAAAAAATTTCTCGGTCCATTATTTTCCCTCTTGCTTTTATTAAATTTTGCCGAGGCGAAAGCACTTGACATTCGCGCTGAAATCAGAAATGAAGCTCCCCATGCCATTCGGCTTCACATGGACGAAAAGCCGCTGAGCTTCCTCAAACTGTGTTATTACGAAATCTATCTTGCAAAATATGGATTCACGATTTCCGCTTTTGGCGAAAAGGATGCTTTTCGGGTTTACCAAATTGTGCTGGATTCATCCTTTATCGATCTTTATGTGGAAGGCCAATTTACGCCATTCATTGACTCGGTTCTCATTTCGTACGACAACTCCATTGGCACCATTGAAACCACATCCGGCAAGTTAGCCAGCTTCACCGATCTTGCGGTAGCCAATAACATCACAAAACCCACTACAACCGTTTATTACATCGCCCCTGTATCGGGCGACAATGCCAATGATGGACTGTCTCCAGCGACTCCTAAAAAAACGTTCAGTTTTACGCCAGCACCTGGAGACTGGGTCTTGTTCAAAGGCGGTGAGACGTTTGAAGGCACGCTGACCACCAAAGGTGGCAGCACTGGACAACCTGTTACCTACTCGTCTTACGGCGGTCGTGCCAAATTTGATGGCAAAGGTCGCTACCAGACAATTAAAGTGGCGAGTGATTGGGTTGATATCCGCTACGTCGAAGTTGTCAATCGAACGAACAATTGGGGATTTCAGGGGATTGAAGTGCAGAAAAATGATGTGAACCTTGCCAATTGTCGCATTCATACCTGCACCAATGGCATTCTGGTTTACGGCTATGCTGTGAATCGGCTGACGATGAAGGATATTAAAGGCCGTGACTATTATAACTGCGGCATATTTATTGGCGGTCATGCGGCAAATCCGCCCAATGATATTTCGGCGGAAGGCATCGTGGTGGAAAATTGCACAACCAACGATGGCATCGCCTGGCATGAGGGTACCACGCTGCAAGTGGATGTTCTCGGAAAAAATTTTGTGACCCGGCGTTCGGTTTTTTCCCGCTGTGCGGAGCAAGGCATCGATATTACCACGGGCGAAAATCATCTGGTTGAGGACTGCGTGACCTACAATAATGACGGTGGCTCCATTGTTTTCGGCTGGACTGCCAAAGGCATTACGGTGGATCGCCTGTATTGCGATGAAAAACAACCGTACAATTCCAGCGCCATTTTAAATGTCTGGGTGCCCAATGTCACCATCAAAAATTCAATTATCGTGGCAAGAGATGGCAGGGTGCTGCTGATTCGTGATAATGTAAAAGGACTTTATTTTTACAATAATACGATATTTTATGATGGAAAAACGGCTGACTCTCGTTCTTTGCCTGTGGAGTTATGGTCTTACGGCGCTACGGTCAGTGGACTGCCGCCGGAAAAATTCTATTTTAAAAATAATATTTTTTATGCGCCTGACTGGCAGGGAGTCGTATTTTCATTCCGTGATGGCCGTTGCCCTATCAATCAAGCCACTTATTTGCTGGATCATAATTTATATTTTGTGCCACTACAAAGTATCTTTGCCAAATCGGCTGGCTCTTCTCTGAGCTTCACTCAGGTTCAGTCGCTGAATCGGGAAATTCATAGCCTGAACAATACCGATCCGTTGCTGACCAAAGCATCGGGTTCTCCTAATCGACCAAAAGATTTTATGTTGCGCACGAATTCACCTGCAATTGACAGGGGCGACACCACCATTCAAATCCCACTCGACCATCTGACGATGCTGCGCCCCGTTGGCAACGGCATCGACATGGGCGCCTTTGAAGCGAATTCAGTGATCTCAAGGGTTTCAGCGAAGCTGAATGGGATTGAGTCGATGGCGCTTTTTCAAAACTATCCCAATCCGTTCAACGGTACAACGACCATCAAATATTTTATTCCAGGTTCAATTGCCAAAGCGGTTCCCGTTCGGCTCACTATTTATAATGTCAACGGCCAGATAATCCGAACCCTGATCGATACGTTCCAGGTCGCTGGGTCGCATCAGATCACCTGGAATGGATGCAATCATTCAGGAATCCCTGTAGCGACGGGTTGTTATTTTTATATCATCCAGGCGGGTGAATTTGTCGCTGAAAAGAAGATGCTTTATTTAAAGTAGCAATGGAGTCTCGCCGCAAGCCGGCACGGCATAAAATCATGGCACGTTGAAAAATTTTCATTCTCATCGGGTGAGTGAATATGTTTGGATTACAAATTATTGACCTGGTCGTCATCGTTTTATACTTCAGTATTGTCATCCTTATCGGGATTTGGTCAATGCGCCGCATCCGCAACCAGGAAGATTATTTTCTGGCAGGACGACGCTTTGGCAAATTCGTCCAAACTTTTGCAGCGTTTGGGCAGGCGACCTCGACCGAATCGGTGGTTGGCGTCACCACCACGACGTTTAAAAATGGCGCGGGTGGTATCTGGAGTGTTCTCGCTATCGTTTTTGCGGCACCACTCTACTGGATCACCGCTCCCTGGCTGCGACGGCTTCGAATCATGACCATGGCTGATTTTTTCGAAGAACGGTACGGCTCGAAAACCATGGCAGGTACGTTTGCCATCATTGGCTGCTTTGGGATGATGTCGATTATTGGCATCGGGTTCACCGCGATGACCAAAACGATTCAGGCGATCACGCCAAAATCGGTGCAGGAGCTTACGGCAGTGGAGCAGGTGGAATATCAGAAAGCGCTGGAGTTGGAACGGCTGGAATCAGCGGATTTTAATGTATTAACTGCCCGGGAACGTAATCGGTTGGATGAACTCCGCATCGAAAATCCCCGAAAACTGTTTTCTCTCATCAGCGTAAATTTTTTGATCTGGACCGTTTGTTTCGTTGTAATTATCTATGCCGTGGCGGGGGGATTGGAAGCTGCTTTTCTTACGGACGTTTTGCAGGGAATATTCATCATCATCTTATCGCTCATGCTGCTGCCCTTTGCCTGGGCAAAAATCAATACGATCTATGGCGGAGCAACGATTCTGGATGCCATGAGAACCATCCACCAGCGTCTTCCCGAATCATTTTTTGATGTGTTCGGTTCACCAACCGCCATTGATTTTACCTGGTATTTTGTGATCGCTGTTTCCATCATTTCAACCATTAATGTGGTGGTGCAGCCCAACATGCTGGTGGCAACAGGTTCAGCCAAAACCGAATACGCCGCCCGATTTGGTTTCGTTACAGGCACGTTCATTAAACGGATCTGTACGGTATTTTGGGGGGTGTTGGGAATGGCGTGTATTCTGCTTTACGGCAAGACGGTGAACAATCCCGACCTGATATGGGGAGTTGCCACACGGGATCTGTTAGGCCCGCTCAATCTGGGTCTGGTCGGATTAATGATTGCCTGCCTCATGGCGGCGCTGATGTCCACGGTGGATTGTTTGATGATCACAGGTTCGAGCCTGCTCATTCGAAATGTGTACCGCCCGTTATTCCCGCAGCGATCCGAGCGGCATTTTATTCAGGTGGGACGAATCGTGGGCGCCGTTGTCGTCATTGGCGGCGCTGTAATTGCCATGCAATTTGATAGCGTCTTTGCTCTGATGAAATTCACCTGGGAATTTTATGTCATGGTGGCCGCCAGTTTTTGGCTCGGGATCAAATGGCGTCGGGCAAATCGCCAGGCCGCCTGGATTTCGATTGTGGCGTCGCTTCTGCTTTTTTCAGTGGGGCCGATCCTGGTACCGACACTTTTTCCTAATCTTCGAACGAACGCCTATTTATTAAAAATGACCGAGCCTGCGCCGCTGGCGCGAATTTTCACTGCCCACGAAATGGATGTGGAACAGCGACAAAGCGAAATTGCCAGATGGGATTTTTTGAATGCAAGGGGAGAAGCCATCGGCGAGCGTCCGAAAATGATAGCCCAAGGCGAAAAGTTTACCCGAACCGATATCCTGCCGAAGAAAGCGATTTATTGGACGCTGGGAATCAAAGCCAATCGTGATGGCAACATATTTGGATCGGGCGCCCTCAATTTTGAGCTGCTCATTCTCGACATACTGGGTTGCGACCTGGCAAATAATCCGCATGCGTTGAATGAAACGATCCGCATTCTGATCAAAACATTTCTGCCATTTCTCATATTAATCGTAGCGGTTTATTTCACCCGCTCTGATGACAAAGTCCGACTGGATCGATTCTTCGTGAAAATGAAAACGCCTGTGCATCCAGATCCTGAAACCGATGCACAGGAAATGGCGCTATCGTACAGTGATCCGCACCGTTTTGATCATCTCAAGTTGTTTCCCAATTCGCAATGGGAGCTAAACAAATGGACTCGGGTGGATGCAATCGGATTCGGCGTTTCAGCGCTGCTGGTTGGGGCAATCATCGGCTTTCTGGTGCTGTTTGTTTCGATGGGTGGATGAGGTTTTCAACAATGTTGAATTTAAGGCAGGCCTGAATATCGGATGAACGAAGGATTGTTTTTGACAGTCCTTCGTTCCATATTGATCAGGAATAGCATCTCCAACTACACCAGACCAGAGCCGTCCACATAGTCGGGCCGAGCCCAACAAAGCGCATCGGGCGAGGCAAAAGGTCGCAACCGATTTTCAAGCTCGCCATAATCGTCATCAACGCTGCTCGGTTTGAATTGTGAAATGATGGCTGCATTCTCTTCCAGTGTTTCCGTGCCATAATGTGCAATCACTGCTGATGCAACTCCGTCCCGATCGAGCACATAATGAATCAGCTCTTCCGCCGTGGCCGCGACGCCGACAACATCCCGCATCACTTTCATGGCTAATATGCCCATTTCTTTTTCCCTGGCAGGCGGCAGGGCAATCGTGGCATAACTGCCATAATTTGTCGCATTCAGCGCCAGTAACGCGACATCAAAATCCAGGTTCACAATCAATTCTTTGGCGCGCTGGGCGCTGCTCATACTCGAAAAACCGATGAATCTGGCGGTTCCTTCTGCTTTTAATTTCAGCATTTGCTTGAATACGCCGTTTTCAATTTGGGTGACATTATCATTATCATTGATGTCGTGAATCAGCAATACATCCACATAATTTGTGTTCAGGCGCCTCAGGCTGGTTTCAAATTCGCGCATCATCAGATCCACATCCCGCAGGTTTCCGTTTTTGCCATCGAATTTGGTAGCGATATAAACCTGTTCACGAATCGGTGCTAAAATTTCCGCATAGCGTTCTTCACTGCCATTATAGTTGAACGCTGTATCAAAATAATTAACGCCCAATTCGATCGCCCGCTGCATCAAAGTTTGCCATGCGCCGTTTTCATTTTTCAGAAATTGCGAACCGCCGCCAAAGGCAAGCATGGAAATTTCCAGTCCCGTTTTTCCCAAAATCCGATGCGGCAAAGAATTGGCATTACCAGAATGACCATTTGATCCCGGATCCCGATTGGAGCTGCCAACGGGTACTTTGGGCGGCTGTTTTTTTTCCGTAGTCGGCGCAATGGGACTGCTGCAATTTGAAGTCATGACCCAGGCGCCGCCAACGATTCCTGCCAATCCCGTTGCGGTCTGTTTAACAAACTCGCGACGGGATATTTCACTCCTGTTCGTTTTTTTACTCATTTTTTTACCCTTTAATTTTTATACGACCGAATAATTTGTAGCAAATCCAGTGCATTGCTTTCACTGGCCAGCTTATCCTGAACCGCTGCAATTTCCTTGGAAATGCCAGACACGTCGATGGGGTGGATCGCAATATTTTTTTCAGTTAGAAAATTTTGTGCCGCCTGGTCGCGCCAGGGGGCCAATGCGCACTCCAGATCGCTTACCAGGTGTGCGGCTTCGGTGATCAGGCTTTTTTCTTCCTCGGAAAATTTTTCCCACTCCGATTGGCAAAAAACAAAGACAACAGGGATATACAAATGACGGGTGAGTAGCATCGATTGGAATGCGCCCGCAAACTTATTTGCCAGAACCGAAACCGCGTTTTGTTCGATACCATCCAGTTTCCCTGACTGCAACGAAGGATAGATTTCCGAATACGCCATTGAAGTTGTTTGAATCCCCAGGATTTTCATGGATTCGGTATACTTGGGCGATTGACTGGTTTGCCATTTCAGCGCGGTCATCTTATCGAAATTTTCAATATCCCGCTTCACTGTCAGAAAATTCTGAAAACCCCAGCTATCCATCCAGGCTAAAACTTTAAAGCCGCTTCTGGCCAGTTCTTTTTCTAAAATTTTTCCCACTTCGCCATCAAGCGCTTGATGCACGTGTTCAAAATTTTTCCATAAAAACGGAAGGTGCAACACATCAATTTTGTTGCAAAAACTGGTTAATGCCGTTGTTCTGGAAATGACGCAAGTCAAGTCATTACCACGCTGAATCGCTTTGTAAACATCATGTTCTGGTTCTAATGAATTGGCCGCAAATATTTTCACGGTCAGATTTTTTGAATGATCGTGAATATACTTTTGAAAAATCCATGCCGCCAGGTGAAATTCATTCGAAACATCGGCGGGTTGACTGTGCGAAAGAATGATGGTTTTCGGCTGGCAGCTTAATTTCCCAGTATTGGGATCATGCCGATTGCAGACCAGACAAAAACCAACCCCGAGAATGCATATTACTAGTTTTCTGATTTTCATGGCCACTCACTCCATTTTTAAAATGACGGAATGACAGTTCCGAACATTTTGAAATTCGCCAAACGATCGTCCCCGTTGAAATACTCACAAATTCGGTCTGGTGAAAATTCGATCATAATCCATCCAATGTGAATTCATAATATTCAGCTTCTTTTGCAATTGATCGAGGATGTCTGGACCCAGACGGATGATGTGTTCTTCCATTTTCACGGGTGCCAGATCGAGCACAGGTTCACGCGTCGATCGCAAAATGTCCATCATCACAGCCGTGTTGTCGATTTCCCGACGCGCTGTTTCCAGCATTTTTTGTCGATCCCAACTCGAAGGGGTGTCGATGGGAGGCGTTTCCTCGGGCTTGCTGCCCAGTCGATGAATCCGATCCAATTGGGATTGGTAATCAATCATGTTTTCCGCATTGGTAATCAGGCATTGTACGGCGCGCAGACGGGCGGCGAAGGTTTGATATGCAGCTTTATTTCGGTCCAGCGGCGTTTTTAAAATTTCGGCTAACAACTGCTGTGCCTGGGTCACCTGGTTGCGCACGCGGCGAAGTATCTCAAAACTCAAATTGTGACGACCCGAGACCGACGTTAATCGGCGATTTCCCTGCAAATCGATCAGGTTATCGGCATGAGCTTCGGATCGGGCTTGAAACTGAAATTTGCGGTAATAATCTTTTTCTTCAGGAGTAAGCTCACTGGGAAAAGGAACCAGCGGGCGGGTAATCCAGCGCTGATGCACTGTCCCCAGCGAAAACAACGAACCGCCGCTATCAAAAATTTGCAATAATTTTTCCGCACGGTCGATGGCCAACCAGAGCGACAGGAGGGATGAAGCGTTTTCAACGCCAGCTTCGTTCGTCGCAATTCTTTTTAAAAATTCAAGCCGTGAAATTTCATCGTGTGTTGGCTTTTCCCAGAATTTATCGAAGATGTTGAAATAAAGCTCGCGGTTAAAATGATCCAGCATGCCCACATACATGCGTGGCGCCTGACTTTGCGCGGCGTGCTCCAGTTCTTCCAGAAAAGAAGCGGCATACGGAATGCCCACCACAGGATAAAAATCGCTGCCATACATCCAGAGCTTACCCGCGCTGGTGCGAAAAGGAGTCGCATTGGGACCTTCAATATTTTCAATGGCCATCCCGTGGGTCAGGCTCCTGGCGACTTTGGCGGGATCTGGCTCGCGGGTTAAGAACATGTCGATTTCAATCCACGCCCCCGCATCCTTTGCGCCAGCCTGAATCGTGGCGAAAAAATCATGCAGCCGCTCATCCATCTTGCGGTGTTGGTACAACGTATTGCCAAATCGTCCGCTATACAAACCGCCGCTCCAGTCCAGCCCACCGCCTGAATCATTGGTGAGAAGTGTCAAAATATCGATTTCAGGGCAACGGCGAAGCAGAATCCCGACCGATTCCCGATAGAGCGCCAGCACTTCGGGATTATCAATCGTGGGAGCAAAACGGGCCACGCGTGACCGCGTCGGTTGGTCCACGCGGGGTCCCCGCCATAATGGATGATCGGTGAAAACTGCTTCAGGCAGCATGTGCGGTTCGCCAGCGCTCACGTACGCTTTCAGTTCATGCTTGCGGAGAATTTTGCAGCGATCTTCGAGCAGCGTCAGGACTTTTATGGCATAGTCCTGCGGAACATACGGCTTTAATATTTCTGGCGTGGCGACTTTGAACAGCGAAAACACCATGCAGGGCCAGGCCGGATAGGGATCGCCTGGCGTATCGAATTGCCAAAAACTGAAGGGCATGGGCAATCCTGTGATATCGATATGCGTGGCGCCTGATGCCTTTGCCCGTATGACAAATTTTTCAAAATCAGCCAGATCAACAGTAGTACCCGTGAACATAATTTTCGTGTATTGCGTGGGTATCATGCTAAACAATTGAGCGCACAGCAGCAGTACCAGCGTACATACAAACGAGAAAATCGATTGTAACCTCATTATGGGCTCCTTGAAAAAGGTGAATTATTGTTCTTTGCAGTGAATTCAAAATTAAAACGTAAAATCAAAAACGGGTTACGGTTCAATCTTTCGGTTACTATTTTCCTGCACGGGAAAGGCTTTTTGTGGAATCTGGTTTTCTTTCAGCCCATATTTTTTCATCACATGCAAAACATAAGGCATTTGACTCCAGGAAAAGCCAGTGTGAACCGTATAAACATCATGAACGCCAGGAACCGTGCCCCTGCCATCACCCATTTGATAAATTTTTCCATCGGGAATTTTTTGTCCCCATTCGCCGCGCCAGTATTTTCGGTCCCTGGCGTAAATGCCCCGATTAAATTCACTCTCGGAAAGATTGGATAAAAGGCGGTCAGCGAATTGCTTTTCCCCCGTTTTATCAAGCGCAAGCGACAACAGCAACCAATTATAGGAGCGATGGCCTGTCAGATCATTGGCAGGGCCTTTGGTCGCACAATAGCTGGCATGTCGGTAAAGCAAATCCCATAATTGCGCGTCCCTGGTCAGATAATAAAGTTCAGCCAGCGCATGCATTGCGCCAAAATCATGAAAGAAACAGGATGAATAATCGGCCAGATTTGCATTCGGCGCAATTAAAAGCTGATGGGTCGCCGCATCGATTTTAATTCCGCTGTCCTGAATCCCGCCATCAGGACCCACGTAATTAGCATACGCCCGAACGAGCGCCAGGGCCTGGTCGCGCCAGGTCAGATCTCCCGTCATCTCCCATTGCACGAGATAACCCGACAGAACCGCCCCCAGTTCAGGTGTGGCGACGATCAGGCAATTTTTTAATTGGTGCTGGAAAACCGCATCGATGATATCTTTCGTCCGCAAATCACCTGTCAGATAATATTGAAACCGTGTGTGCGACGGCTGACTGATGCGCACCTGGATGGTGCCATCACCCCAATGATTCACATTGTGGCGGCGACCTTTGTAACGGTAAGGTCCGTAATGAAAAACATCCACGTCCCGATTGTGAACCGCCGTGATTTCGCCTGCCTCAAAATACGGTCGGTAGCCTGTGTGGAAGAAGGTCATGAAAAAGCTCAAGGCATCGAGACCTTCGGAATTCGTCCAGCCCCATCTGCCAATATCATGGCCCCAGCCATCCCGAAACTGAAAGGGCTGGCCAGCATCATAACGGAGCGGTGGGCGCCACAAATGGCCAATGTCCCCATAATCCAGCATGCCGTACCAGGAAAATCGCTCCCGATTATACCTGAAAAAATCGCCGATGTCTGTCAGTGATTTTTCCAATTGCGGGAATGACTTGGCATCGTAAGCGGCAAACTGCCCGGCAATTCCAATTTTTGCATAATACGCTGGATTGCAAATTGCCAGCGGTCGCTGCTGAAATCCCTTAGCCAGATTCTCTGCCCGTTCCTGTTGCAGCGCGCCAACATGAAAATCGAACACGGCGGTGCTGGTTTTCGCCGTCCCAGTGGCATAAGCAGCATTGCGCCACTCAAAGACATGCCCCCCAGCAAAGGGAACATTGGTTTCGCCGCCCTGGGTGTACATCCATTTCGAATAGCGGCGCAGATCGAGCGGTTGCGCTTGTGGTGGCCAGAAGAACGCGGAAATAGTGCCGTTTGCTTGATCCGCCTGGATGGCCTTGGCGTATTCCTGCCAGAAATTTTGCACGGCGACGGTGACACCCCAGCGGTCGTTGGAAATATCTCCCCACGCTGCGGGACGGTACAGCTCGTCCAGAATTTTTACAGCTCCTGTGTCAGACGCTGCCTGCCAGAGCATCGCGTTGTTTAAATTTTCCTGAAGCAGTCCGCCGATCGTCGCTGTTTCGTCTATTTTAAAAATTATCCCATTGCCACCCAGTGTGACACAGGCGCCATCTTTAAACTGAACGGGAAGCTGCAAGCCGAGCGCATGCACAAATTCACCGTTGGGATTCATCGTGTATGTGAAGGTATGCTGGGCCCGAATTGTGGTTTTTCCAGCGAACGCTTCCAGGCGCAAGGTGAACGGCGAGGGCATTCGGTTCAAATAATGACCTTGAATTTTAATAACCGCCCGCAGAGGACCCGCGCGCTCGACACTGAGATCGGTAATGCGCACCCGGGATTCGTCCAGCGTGCCCTGAATGTCATGATCGCCTGTGCGGAACGCATCGCTGCGGATGAAATCCAGAAAGCTGCGGCGGAGCTGATTTTCGCCAACGATCAATTCATCGGTTTCATATTTTCCATTTGAATTGATGTCCAGCCAGGCGCGGTCGATAAAGCCAGAGCCGTGAAGATCAATTTCGAATGCGAGCGCACCGGTATTCACCCGTAAACCATTTTCGGTTGCGCTGGCGATGACAACGTCCGATTTGGCAGCGATTTTTTTGCCCTGCCGCAGGGTAAAGAGCGCACCCGTGTTTTTGGGTAAATCGACCTGTGCATCCAACAGCAGCCATTTAATGCTCCTGTCTGGCCAGTAGGCCAATGCCTCGGCTTGAATGGGAAGGGATTTGCCTGCGGCATCCAGGAGGATGAGATCGTTCGCTGAAAAAATAGCGCCCTGACGCAGCGGGATTCCTCCTGTGAATGGCCATGATTCTCGATCAATCCCTGCGGGCTCATCAATTCGGAACCTGGCGATTTCATCGTTGGAGGTTGCCGCAGGCAGATTTTTAGGTGGAATAAAATTTATTGCATTCGGATCTGGCTCTGCCGCGGTAATGGGCGTCGCAGGATTGCCCAATTCATCGAGCAGTTCCGCCTGGTGCTCCGACCAGCGACCCGTATTGGGAACGAGAAAAAACGCGTGTGGCTGAAAAATTGATTCAGCTTGTGCGGCATTTGGATTTTGCCGTGCTGTCTGTTCCGGGACGAACCTGAATTGTACGGCGGCAGTCAAATCACCCGTGTCCATATCGGCGGAAAGTGAGGCAGGGGGCTGGTCAGCCATTTTCGCCAGGCCAAAGCCGATGCCCCATTCACGATCTTCTAGATGGAGCCAGCCACGAGATTTTTTGCCGTACCAATCGGCAATTGCTCCGACATTCCAATCAATGGCTTTCCAAAGCTTGCAATCCGCATGGCTGCTCTGTGTCAGGCAAACAATGTTATAATCGGGCCAGGGAATTTCATCCAGGCGCTTGAACCCGTAGCTTTCCCGCCTTTGTAAATACAGCGCTTCAATGCGATACCACCAGCGAAAAAATCCCGCTGGCATTTCCCAAATTTGTTGATCCACGCCTGCATGAACCGTGCGGTGCAGGAATGATGCTTGATTTTGATAATGAAACCGCATGTCCATTCCCAGCGCCAGAATTTCGCTGGGACGGATTTCCCGGGGTTGGTCCAGCAATTGAAAATTACCTTTGATTGCGCCTCCATCCGTCAGCTCCCAGTCCAGTCGATATTTCCAGTTGCCAGCCCAGATCAACCGTCCCAGCACCACCAGCCGATTTTCTCCCGCCTGCCAGATCGAATCGGAGACGGCAGTCAATTGAAAACTTTCACCTGAATACCACGATTCCCTGGGTTGCGGCAGTCGGCCTGAAATCCATTCATCCGAGAGAATCATCCCTTCTTCCAGCTTTGCTCCGCTGATTTTCCAGGGAATTTCAATCACTTTCAGAATCAGCCCCTGGCGTGGCCCCGTGTCGAGCATCAGCTCGTCATTTGAAAAAATCCCGTCCTCATTGCGATCGAACCAGACGCCAGCAGGAGCGCCGCCCCGATTGGGATCAACGGTAAGTTTTACTTTCCCAGATGCGATTGAAATGGATTGTTCAGCCGAATAACTGGCTGAACAGAGCCATAAAAAAATGGTGATAATATCCCGAAGACGGTTCATTTTAACCTCTTAAAATTTTTTTACAAAAATATGTCAACTTTTCATTCCTACAAGCTGTTCGCATACCCCAGAATCATCCAGGAAATGATGAGAATCGCATTGCCCGCCATCAGGATGCGAAATGGACGCGGGACATTTTTCCATTCGCCGCCGCTGATTCCCCAGGCGTTGCTGATCACCAATGCCAGGGCGATGAACATGGTCCAGCCCAACACAGGACCGAGCTTGCCCATCAGCGCCGCACCCTGGCCGTAACTGGCCAGCGCAGCAAAAAAGAGCACCGCGGTTCCAATCGCCCACAGAATGCCTTTGAAAGCACCTTTTTGGGCCAATGAGGATAATGATTTGTTTCGGATGAGCTGGACCAGGGCGTAAATGATATTCACGAGACATCCGCCAAACAAACAGACCACCCACGCCACGAGACTGGCGTTGCGCTCCAACGCTCCCTGGGCAACGGCGGCCTGGGCTGCGGGCGCGGCTTTGGTAAAACCAATGTTTAAAAATGCGGAAAAAACACCATTTAAAACGGCGAAGAGCAAGCCAATTTTAAACAGCTTGCCTTGCCTGATCACGGATGCCTCTTTGCTGGCACCAGCCAGCATTTTATCCCGTTTCACGCCAGCATAGCTCACGACAATCACGCCGAGCACCATCACCACCACGCCAATAATGATGAAAGGAACAGCAGGATTTGAACTGATATCAGGTATTTCAAATAACGGGATCAATGAGCCGATGGCGGCAGCCAGACCCATGCTGATGCCGTAGGCAATGGATAATCCGACATAATTAATCGCCATGCCAAACATGAGCGCTCCCAGTCCCCAGAACGCACTGAACCCCAGCGCCAGCAAAATCGAGCGGATCGGCGCAGCAGAGATGGCGGCCAGGACATCAGGAACGACGGCCGAAGCCCAGAGATACGGCGCGACAATCATCCCCACGACTGCAAAAATGAGCCAGAACGCTTCATACGCCAGTGGCGAATAGCGCTTCATGCCCAGACCAAACGTTCCCTGAAAAAGCCCTGCCAAAAGAATCAGGACAAACGAAAATGTAAAATCACTCACGTCTATTCCTCCAAATAAGAAGTTCATCTCACTTTAATCGACATTATGTTTGAGTTGGAATTGAATCCCTTCGGGATTGCATATCTGCACATTGCGCACGGTAACCAGTCCGTTGTTATCAGGTATCACGGTGCTGATTTGAATCCTGTCAATGAATACGGCGACAGCTTTTCCTTTTTCAATTCTAAAATTCTGAACACGCCTGGGAGTCAAATCAAACGAAATCGGGTATTTTATTCCTTCATAATTCACCCAAATTGTTGCCGCATATTCTTCTGGCGTATCCAGGATCAGCTCCCAGTCAAAACCACGGTTGATCCATCCTGACAGGTCGCCGTCTGAAGGATCACCACGGCCAGGATTCTGATTCGCCAGGCAGTTGGTAAAAACCAGGTAGCTCCGATCCAGGCTGAATCGCTCACGAGGTGGCGCAAAATCTTTTTCAATAAAATTTATATCATAATCGGAGTGTCCCTCTTCACTCCAGAAGGCAGTAATCCCCTGTCGTGTGTGATTCATCGTCTGAAAGAATGGTGGATTATTTCCCCAGGCGATGGATTGATCCTGCCGTCCGCTCAACATGACGATATAGGGCAAATTGGCTGTTGTTTTTCCGACTTGAACAATTGCGTTCATGTGTTCAATAAAAGGCATTCCCAGATGCGTGGTTGCCGAGTTATCCAATGGACCGCAGAAACATTCCAGACGATTCAGATTCATTTGGGGTAAATATGCGACTGCAGGAACGCGAGCATAAACAAAAGCAAATCGTTCGGGATAGTGCAAAGCCAGTGAAATACAGCCCGAACCTCCCATGGAAGTCCCTGTCAGGTAGGTACGATTCGGATTCGCTCCCAATGAATTTTGCGCCCAATCTAAAATTCCGAGGATTTGTTCTTCCGTATAATTCGGGATGATTTTTGGATCATTCAGATTACTCACCGCGATATTTTGATTGTAACCATAATACCAGGTGTTAATTGCTGGACAGTGATCCCGTTGATCTGCTGATTCGAGCACAGGGCGACCGCCGGTCCATTGCCGATCACAAGGTACAATTTTTAAAATTTCAGCTTCAAGAACCGCCTCGAATTTAAATGGCAAACCTTCGCGCCAGCCTTGCTTTATATTTCCAAAAAAGAGATAATTCACTTCCTGCGGATGATCACCAGCCACCGTATAACCACTACCCCGACCTTTTAAAATAAACTCAATACTTTTCCCTGCAACATCTGTTCGGGTGAGCGGCGTGCGGTCTCCGATATAAATTGGCTGGGCTGGGGCGACTTCGGTTAACAACGGCGTTTCGGTTGCATTCAATCCTGGAATGATCGTTGAGTTTTCCTGGTCGGTGGTATAAGTTACGGCAAAATAGCATTTTCCACTGGATTCGGGTGTTACTGTATGAACGAATAAACCACCTGCGGGATTTAATGGACTGCTGCCATTTTCGATGACAAATCCAACCGGAGCAGGTGGATTGTCTGAATATTCACCCATAAATTGTTTAAAGTTATCAGCATTTTTTGAAACAAAAGAATGCGGATCCCGCCACCAATCCCGAGCGCTGTGAGGCTCGATACGATGGGCAATTCGATATTCTGGTCGAACTGTCTCGCGGGTGAATGGGCGGTTCGCCAGGTACACGTTAAAGGTTGTTCCTGCTGGAGCTTCGGTTTCATTCCAGGTAAGAAAAACCTGCCCGTTCCTGTACGTCCCCTGGAGATCTTTCACGATTACTCCTGTTTGAGTCGATACCATTTTTTTGTATCCGCACTGGGCTAAGCTACCCATTCCCGTGAAAAAATAACTCACGAGAAGGAATACCATGCGATATTGAAAAGGCAATTTAGGTTGTTTCAGGCTATCCACGATGATCAATCTCTCAATTCAGATAATTTACTGTGTGCCGCTTCAAACATTGCCGCCACATTGGCAGGTGACACGTCTGGCAGTAATGCTTCGTGGCTGGGTGAAATGATCAATCCTGTCGGAAAAATTTTCCGCAAGCGGATGACTTCTTCACCGACCTGCTGCGGCGTTCCGTTGCTCAACAGCACTTGGGTGTCAACGCCGCCGCAAAACGCCACTTTATCGCCAAAAGACTGCTTCAGCTCTGCCGCCGCCATGCCCCTGGCCAATGCCTGAATCGGATGAATGACATCCACGCCTAATTCAATCAGATCAGGAATGACTCCCCGAATCGAGCCGCAGGAATGATAAATCACTTTCAGCCCGTACGATTTCGCCTGATCAATCAGTTGTCTGGAGCCAGGAAAGACGTATTCTTTAAGCAATCCAGGATTTAGCAGCAGGTTGTTCTGGGTGCCAAAATCATCGCCAATGAGCACCGCATGCAGCTTGCCCCGGGTTGCTTCGTAAAAGATTTCATTGGCTTTTAAATAAAATTGCAAAATCCGCTGAATAATCGCCCTGAACATTTCAGGAGCGGTGTACAACGTCACCATGGCGTTTTCCAAACCGAAGGCGGCGCAGGCATCCTGAAATTGGCACGACCAGAGCACACCCAGCACGGCGTGATTTTGATCAAGATTGGCAACGACGGCTGCACATTCTCTGGGATCGATGTACAAAGTCGGATCGGGCCAGGGAAATTCATCGATGCTGCCAGGATCAGTTTTATTTTCAAAAAATCCAGGTGAATTCAGCGTTCGATGGTCAATATCAATTTTTCCTTTTTGGGCAAAATCAAACGCCATCGTCACTGCATCGGACGTTGGCGAGTGATACGGGATTTCAACCGGGATAATATCATCATCCAGTTTGATACTCAACTCCGGCACCGTATTTACCTGAAAATAGTCGAGCAATTGTCGCTGCGACGCGGGATGCGGCACGCCCAGCCAGGTACACGGTCGATCCACGGGTTCCCGATTCACTGTTGCGTAAAAGCGTTCGAGATGATTCATTGTTTACTCCTGAAAATTAGAGATTGAATTCGATGCCTTAAGCGAAAAAATTTTCAGCAACTCACTTGAGCTGATACATCTGAATAAATCCGCGACAAATTCCGCCATCCATTCTGGCAATCGCCCGCAGTGTATATTTTGCTCCTTGCCTGACTTCACCCACTGACAGGGAGTAAATGTTATCGTTATTCCGATTATCCCTTCCCGTCATTCCCGCATGAATATCTTCTGCAATGATTTGATCTTCCTGCACCAGGGCAACCGATTTGAGTAACAGATCGTGTTTTGATTTGCTATCCAAATAATATTGGAATTTAACAAGATAATTGCCTGGCTGCTGAACGAATTCTGTCACATCCCATTCAACAGCCGCAAACTGGTCGGATACCTTTTCCTCGTTCCATTCGCCGATTTTTTGTGACACAGGATGCCGTCGTTCCATAAACTCAGGCGACGAATATTTCTCGAATAATTTTTGGGCAATTGTCAAAGTGCTGCCAGTTGGTTCGTTCGAAAAAGATGCGGTCGAATTGATCCAGGTCCATTCCCAGTCCAGCATGTTTTGTTCGAATGCTTCGGAATTGAAATTTGTTTTAGTCGTTAAATTGTGGTTCAGAATTTCGATGAACTTTTCCCAGCGTTTTAGATAATAGCTGTTCGTCAATCCCGCCCAATCTCTGCTGGAATATTCGGTGAGCCGAATATAGGGCGGACCCCAGGTGGTCACCAGATTGCGGGCGCTTTTTTCGTAGAGCCGGGCTTCTGTTTCATTTGCCGCTAACGCCCGGGCGTCATTGATCCATTGACCAAATAAAAATTCAGGGCGGGTCGCTAAAATTAAATCCTGATCGGCGATTAGCGCCAGAAATTCTGCAGCGACCTGCTGGAATACGGTTTGGTTTTGAGCATGAAAAGCATAATCCATCTCATCCCGCAAGCGCAACGACAATTCTGCCAGGTACTGTCGGATGACATTCACCAGGTCAAATTGATAGCTGTCGCGCGCCTGCGAAGGCGCAGCGGCTTTCATCAGAGATGCCCAAATGTCATAATATTTTTGCTGCTGATAATTTCGGCTCGGATAAACAAAGCCATGTTTGCCAGAAAGCCTGGGGCGTGAGTGAAAAACAGCGCCGCCCCCGCCGTCATCACTTCCATAAACTTTTTCCCGCAGCAGCAGCCAGGCCGTTTCAATGGCGGGATCATGGCTTCCCGAGCGTCGGCGGGCATAATCTTGAAACCAGGATCCGAGGTCGATCTTTTTATCATGCCAGGCTTTTTCCATCAAAAACTCATAAACCACAGGATTGACATCCAGCCCCTCCAGCGTGGAGCCGATGCCGCACATATTTTCATTTTCCGCAAACGCCTTTGTCAACAGGCTATCGATTCGCTGAATAGGGCCAGACATCGCCGTCTGGCCGCCAAAGTTACCCAGGTAGCACCAGATGGACGGCACGCCAAAGAAGGACTCCATCTTGCGCCAGACTTCGGTATTTTCACAAAAATAATCCAGGATGATCATCTTCCCCCTGGGTACCGAGGTCAATAACGCCTTCACTCGCTCCTGTGTCCAATGAATAGCATCGTAGTGGAATAACCAGCCCATTTGCAACCAGATCGCTTCGGGATCAACGGCAGACATCGTATGGTAGATGGTCTGTCCTGTTTTTGCTAGGTAAGCAGGCTCCCAACTCGGCGGCGTTACCTCATTGAAGGGATCCGAGCCATAGATATGATCCGTGCCATAATGATTGATCAGTGCTTCCAAAAATTGCCGCTGAATTTGCGGAAAGAGCGAATCATACGGATCGAGGAAATAAGTATAGTTTTCTTCGGGGAACATGTGCCAGCCAGTTCCCAGAATTGAAATATTGATCTCGGGATATTTATTCTTCAGTTCTTTGGGGACGTGCCCTGAAAAAGCCGGCAAAACCGGCGTCATTCCCAACTCCCGCTCACGCGCCAGAATCTTTTTTTGCAGCGCAAAGCCATGATCGATGTAACTTTGCGGCAGTGGTCCACCCCAGCGGGAAATCATGGACATGTGGTACCAGGGCAGATGGGCTGGACTGGTAAAAAAACTTCGGATTTCCTCATCCGAAAAACCATGCTGGCGCCAGACTTCCTGCCAGATATATTCGGTTCCCGTGATTGCCAGCGGCATGTTAATTCCGTTCAACGCCATCCAGTCGATCAAGCGCTCCCAATCATGCCATTGCCAGAATGCCATGGTGTAGCCAAAGGTACAATAGTTAAAGAAGAAGCGGTTTTTTTGTGAATTTACTTTTCTGATTGTCTGGTTGACAGGCGGTAAATGACGGGGCAGCTCGATCGGAACATCGACATACCAGGAGACAGAAGTCAGACAAAAATATTTCAAATACCAATTCAGGGCGACCGCCAACGAATTAGCAGAATTTCCCCGCAGGATTATTTTCCCATTTTCCCCGGCCAATTCAAAGACATCGTGTCCCTGCTCTGCTGGAATTACTTCGATAACGAACTGATTGCTTTGGCCTGGTAAAATTCGCGCGATGAGTGATGCTGTCACTGAAATTTCGTTTTGTGCGCTGAGCGTGTGACTAAATTGTGGAAGAAGAAAGATCGAAATCACCGGGAAAATAAAAGGCTGCCAGCGTCGAATTAATCGTTTCGAATTACCTGCACTCAATTTCGTTGCTCCGATATTTTGTATTTGGTTATATTGCCTGGTTAAATACTTACTTCTAAATATAATCAAAAAAAAATATCCTGCATGTCATTACGTTACAAAATCAAGTCACTGCGTAACCGATTGAAAATAGTTTTCTGTTGAACGGATTCAATCTGGTTGATTTTTCATAGCCTTCTTAAATATTCAAGGTGTAACATAGTGACAGAATTTTGTAACCGTGTGACTTGCAAAAATTAAAAAAGAGAATTAACTTAGCGATGCAGTATCAATCCGCTGATTTTAGGTTTCGACCTTGCCAGATCAAGATTTGAGAAACGAATTGAACCAATGATCGATAGTGGACACAACTTTAAAAAAAACTAAAAATTGAAAGGGGGTGAATCCATTCAAGTTAAAGTTACCAGTGTTATTAAATGTTGTAAGTTTATTAACTTTTCCTAATCAAGAATTATTTGTAGGGAGGCTGTTATGAGATGCATTTTAAAAATTCTCGGAATTTTCACTCTTGCGGTGTTTGTTTTTCAATCAGCAGTATTCGGGCAGAAAAGTTATAATATTTACAAAGTTGATCCTGCCAATCCAATTCAAATCGATGGACAAGTAGAGGAAATCTGGAACAAGGTCCAGATGGAGCCCTGTAATACGGTAGTAAAGGACTATACCGCGACGCATGGAATCGATCCCAATCCGCCTGATAGTGATTATAAAATCAATTTTGGCGCTCTCTGGAATGAGGATGGTATCTATTTTCTGGTACGAATCGTCGATGACATCCTGGTATTTGATAACGAAGGGACAGCAGATTGGGACGGTTCGCAAACGCCGACCCCGCGTTGGTGGCGGGATGACTCGTTCAATTGGCTAACCACCAGTGATCTGCAAACCCCGGTAGGCGGTGAGACCCAACAAATCTGGGAATTTGCCTGGATAGTCAAGAATCCCGTTGAAGTGAAAGCTTCCTATGAGATGCAGTGGACCTTTCCAGAAGACATCGAATGCGCCTGGATTGAGGAAGGAAATAATACTTATACCGCGGAAGTGTTCATTAAGTGGCAGGCTTTTTTGGGCGCTCCCGATTCTGGCTGGATTCCATTGGAATTTCGAGGACGGGATGATGATCTGGCAGGAGAAAAAAAATATCCGCAAACATTTTACCAATGGAACAGCGATTCATCCACCACACATGAGGATTCGACGCTGTTTACTGGCAAAGCTTATTTATTGGACGAAATAATTAGCACGTCAGTCGCACAAAATTCAGTCCATGCGCCTGTTGAATTTTCCCTATCCCAGAATTATCCCAATCCATTCAATCCAACAACTCATATTCATTTTAATCTGTCACGACCTGGACGGGCGACGCTTCAAATTTTTGATGTTCAGGGACGGCTCGTGGCAACTCTGATTGATGGGATGGTTCAGGCTGGAATTCATAACATCACCTTCGATGCATCACACCAGCCATCGGGTATCTATTTTTATAAGCTGGAATCTGGAGGAGCTTTTCAGATAAAAAAGATGATGCTGGTGAAATAATCTGGCGTACCTCCCTGGCATACGGAGAAATGTTGCAATCGGGGAAATTGTTATTAAACAGAATGGGGGAGTAGTATCATTGAAAGTGTGCTATTTCATTTGATTAACTATCAGGGCAACGTAATTTTATTTTGATAAATCCTGTGTTTGTGGTTTACTAAATTTTAGGAGAATCAGCAATGAAAAAAAGTTTTGTTTCACAGCTAATTTTAAGCCTGGCAATTTGCATTATTTTTGTTGTGCCGGCTAATTCCGCCTGGATTCAAAAAGCATTTCCCCTGCGTTATGCCATCACTGATTCGTTTGTCGTTGAAATGAATGCCCAATCACCCTTAGCCGCATTGGATGGTGGTTTTTCTCTGTTAAAATCAGCGACGCCCATGGCGTTCAACGATCATGCCGCCCTGGTGCAGTTCAGTGTCGACAATGTGCTCAAAGTCCGCAATGGCGATAGCTATACCAAGGATGTGGATATCCCCTACACACCCGGAGAATCTTTTTTCTTTCGGATCACGGGAAATGTGAAAACCAGCAAATATAGTGTATGGGTGACTCCTGAAGGTGGAACTGAAACTCAGCTTGCCGCAAATTACACCTTTCGGACCGCTCAGGTTGGGGTTGATTCCCTGCGGAACTGGGGACTATTTTATGACGATGCCATTGGTTTTCCCCTGGTTTCCAATGTCTATATCGCCTATTCACCCGCGGGGGGCGACTGGGTGCATACCAATATCACCTCACTCAACATGGCGTTGACAGATTCGTTCACCGTGGAGATGGATGTAGAGCCAGCGATGCTGGCGCTCGATGGCGGGATTGGAATCTGCAAAACCGATAATCCCGTCACCTGGAACGATTACGCGTGTCTGGTGCAATTTGCCACGGATAATTTTATTAAGGTTCGGAACGGCGGAACGTATGCCAAAGTCGCTGATGTCACCTACGAGCCATTCAAAATATATCATGTTAAAATTTCGGGCGACATTCTCACCAGCACCTACAGTGTTTGGGTCACGCCTCCCGAAGGCGCGGAAACGCTGATTGCGGATAGCTATCAATTCCGCACCGCACAGATCGGCGTCGATTCGCTGCGGAATTGGGGCGCTTTTTACAACACCCGCATCGGACCCGCCAAAGCGTACAATGTTTACGTGACCCATAAACTTCCGCAGCAATGGGTTTATACCAACAATCATCCTTTGGGTGTTTTTCTCACCCAAACGTTTGTCGTGGAACTGGATGTTACACCATTCCGTGCAGGCCTTGACGGCGGCGTCGGCATCTCGAAGAGCAATAGCCCAGCCCAGTTCAATGACTTTGCCTGTCTCGTTCAATTCGCGGCTGATAATTTTATCAAAGCGCGTAACGGGAACACCTATGCCAAAGATGTTGATATTCCCTATGAGCCGGGTAAGCCGTATCATCTGCGCATTGGCGGCGACATCCCCGCCAGCCTGTATGATGTCTGGGTGACGCCACCTGACGGTTCTGAAATGCTGCTGGCGAATGATTATACATTTCGCACGGCCCAGATTGGCGTGGATTCCTTGCGAAATGTGGGGGTATTTTATAGCACGACCTCGGGTCCGGCGATGGTATCCAATATTAAAGTTGCCAAAGAATATAATACAGGCATCGAAGTAAATGCACCTGGCCAAATAGCGGATTTCGAGCTGTTGCAAAACTACCCCAATCCATTTAATCCAACAACTGAAATTACCTATTCCCTGCCCGAGGCTGGATTGGTAAAGCTTACGGTCTATAATCTCCTGGGACAAAAAATCAAAACGTTAGTTGATAAAACTCAATTAGCAGGCTTACATACGATCGCCTGGGATGGAAGCGACATGTTTGGAAAATCGGTCGCTGGCGGTGTTTATTTCTACGAGATCAATGCCGGAACATTCAAGCAAGTCAAAAAGATGCTTTATTTGAAGTAAGACTCAAGTGACAGGATTCCTAAACATCTCGTTTAGGAATCCTCACTTTTTAATTATAATGAAACGTAATTCAAATGATGTGAATTCTGATGACTCCAAAATTTAAAAAAAAATTCCGGGTTGCAGCTTATTTTAAAAGTATTTTTTGCCTGTTACTTTTACTTGCGCTTTGGACGTGTTCTAAACAAATCCCTGAACCTGAGGCTGTGGCGATCATTGGGGACCGAATTATTACGGCTGAAGAATTTATTGAGCGGGCTGAATTAACGCCACGCCAGCCGTATTGCAGCTCCAACACACCCAAGGATAAAGCGATCATATTAAATACGCTCATTGCTGAGAAGCTGCTTTCACTTGAGATGGATCAGGAAAGTGCCTTGCTGAATCAGGAGCTATTTCAAGCCTACCTCAAGGGTCGAAAAGAGCAGTTCATGCGGGAGATGCTCTTTTATAGTGAAGCTTATAATAAAGTAAATTTAGATTCGGCTGAGATAGTAAAAACATTTGCCCTGGCTGGCAGGGAATATGATCTGGAATTTTATTCGCTGGACAGCGCACAAGCCAGAATTCTGCAAGGAAACTTTGATGAACATTCCAATTTAAAACCACAAATTTTTGATGAAATCAATTTGGCGGATAAGCCGCCGCAACGAAAACTATCATGGAATGATTCAGACACACCAGATATCGTTCAGCAAGCATTATTTACCCGGCCAATCACAGCAGGCCAGGTTGTGGGCCCATTGCCCGTGGATTATAACAAGTATCTCGTGATTAAAGTGATCCGTTGGACAGACACAAAACCTTTGGGCGGTATTCAAGCCCAAACCAGATGGAATGAGGTGACGCATAAATTGAAAAATATGAAGGCAAGCTCCATCTGGACGAATTTCACTAATAATTTAATGCAGCATAAAAAAATTGAATTTGATAAAAATTCGTTCCCCAAAATCTTCAGGATGTTTGAAACATGGCTTGTCCAAACACAGGAAAATAATCAGTCAGGCATTTCATTGAAACGAAAAAATGATCCGGAAGCAAATGATTTTGCATTGACGTTTGATGATAAACAGTTTTTACAATCCCCCTTCTGCAAAATAAATGACGATCAGTGGTTTGTAAATGATTTCAGAACCGCGCTGATGTCCCATCCACTTGTCTTTCGGGAAAAAGAGGTTGCGAGCCGTGAAGCGCTCCTGGAGCAGTTCAAGCTGGCGCTCGCCGACCTGATCAAAGACCAATACATTACCCGGGAAGCCTACAAAAAATCTATTGATAAAACCGATCAAGTGCGACGGCATGTTCGAAAATGGCAGGACGCGTTGGTCGCGGTTTACCATCGGGATAAATTTATCAAACAAATTTCACAGCGCAAAGATTTTGACCCGAACCGACTCAGCGGAAGCCACACCTATTTTGATGATTATCTTGATAGTCTAAAGCAGGTCTATGATTCAAAAATAAAAATAAATATGGCGGCGTTGAATAAAATTAAACTCACATCCGCGCCGATGTTTGTTACTCGACCAAATTTACCTTATATAATTCCAACGCCCGCTTTCCCGTTGTTGACGGATAATGCGCGGTTAGATTTTAAACATAGCCATGATAACGCAATGCAATCATATTCTAAAAGAACAGGAGTCCCAAAATGAAATTACGAGCGAGCTTTATTTTTATATTTCTTTTGCTCTGTTTCAGTCCTCATGCTTTTGCCGGCACGACCGGCAAGATTGCCGGCGTCGTAAAAGATGCGGAAAATCAGAGTCCCCTGCCCGGTGCGAATGTCGTTATTGAAGGGACACTCATCGGCGCCGCGACTGACATGAACGGGAATTACGCAATTTTGAATATTCCTCCCGGCAGCTACACCGTTGTGGCAACCATGATGGGGTATAAAACTCACCGCCGCGAGCTTGTCCGGGTAAATGTCGATTTTACAACCACGATCGATATTAGCCTTGAAGCAACGGTGATTGAGGGCGATGTGGTAGTCGTGGAAGCGCAACGCCCGCTGATTCAAAAAGACATGACCGCTTCATTAGAAACAATGGATTCTGAGGAAATCAGCAACCTGCCGGTCCAGTCGGTTGGCGCCATTATGCTGTTACAACCGGCAGTGGTTAGCACGGGTGGCGAGAGCCACATTCGAGGCGGCAGGGGCGACGAAGTGGCAACCTGGGTCGATGGCGTTCCTGTAACCGGTCGGGGCGTCGCTGTCGAAAGCCACGCAATTAAAGAAATCCAGGTGGTCACCGGCGCTTTCAATGCTGAATATGGCAATGCAAATTCAGGCATCGTGAATATCATCACCAAAAGCGGAGAAATAAATTATCATGGCCGGCTTTCCGCTTACCTCGGAGATTACGTGTCATTCAACGATTTATACACAGTCCTCAAAAATACCAACGATGTTCAGGCGCCCGGAACCGGAACAACGAACAGAACCGGAGCGACTGAAAATCCCGTTGCCGAGCACATCAATCCCGAATACAATCTGGAGGCGGCACTCAGCGGGCCTGTTCCATTTCTGAAAAACAAAGTGACCTTTTTTGCCCATGGCCGATTTCAGGATCTAACTGGCTCGGAATATGGCCGTCGCTGGTTTACTCCCGAAGGACTCCCGGGTGATAGCTCGTTGGTCGCGCTGAATCCGTCCACCCGATATACCGGATTGATGAATCTCGCCTGGTCAGTGAATCCAGGTTTCAAAGTCAAGTATAGTCTTTTTTTCGATGCATCGGACCAGCCGCGAAGCGCGGGGGGCAGAAGCAACATGTACGTTCCGGATGGCGGGCTTCAGAATTACAGCCATGGCAACTCGCATCTGTTAGCCCTGACGCACATGCTCAGTCCCACTACATTTTATGATCTAAAATTCCTCTACGATTATTCGGAAAGTGAAAGTTATCTTTATAAAGATCCATTTAAAACGCCCAATTATCTGGCACGATTTATTGATAGCGATGATGGCAGCCTGATCATGGATCCCTTTGATCCCGATTCAAATCCTGACCTGTTTTTTTCATTGAAAAATGCAGACACGACCCGACTGTTCTGGATTATTGATCCAGGTCAGCCGAAAGGGTATATTGATCCCGACTCGATGATGGGGGCTGTTCCCGGACAAAGTTTCAACCGATTCAATCAGAATCGAAGTCATTACGCCAGCCATTCTTCATACTGGATGGGCAAATTTGACATCACCAGCCAGGTCACCAAACAGCATCTGCTCAAAGTCGGTCTTGAATTGAAACTGTATGATGATTTTAATAAAAATTTTGTGGTCACCAAAAGCAAAGATGAATTCGGCGCTTTCAAGCCAGTTTTGCCCGACGTCGCCAGCCCCTCGTTCAATGAATACACTCGCCAGCCAAAGGCTTTTTCCGCCTACATCCAGGACAAGCTGGAATACAAAGACATTATTTTGAACATCGGAATGCGGTTCGATTATTTTGACGCGAATCATGTGAAGCCTATCGATAATCGCGATCCTGATATTTATCGTCCCTATCGCAAGGAATGGAAATACAAAAATTGGATCGAGCCACCCGATGAGATAAAAAATATTCAATCCCGTCTGGAAGAATACGAGCGTCAATTTGAGGAATACACGCCAGAGGAACGACGCGCGTTCATGCACCAAGCGGTCGATCTGAAAATGCAGGTGAGTCCCCGAATTGGCATTGCCTACCCGATTTCGGATCAGGGAATTATCCATGTCTCTTACGGCCACTTTTTCCAGATGCCACGATTCAGCTATTTGTATGCCCGACCTGATTTTAAAGTATCCGGCGGCACTGAGCCAGATATTTTTGGCAACGCTGACCTGGATGCCAAATCCACGGTTTCCTATGAAATCGGTTTGCAGCAGCAACTGGGAAGCTCGGTCGGATTGGATGTGACCCTTTACTATCGAGACATCCGCGACCAGATCGGTTTTATTTCGCCGATGCGGACCTATTCCGGGGCGTTGTACACCATGTACCAGAACCTGGATTATGCCAACTCACGCGGCATCACGGTCTCGCTGGAGAAGAAATATGCGCAACATTTTTCAGCCAATCTCTATTATGCCTTTGGCGTGGTGGAAGGCACCTATTCTGACCCGAGCGACGCCTTCAACGCCATCACCATGAATGAAGAACCCACCAAGAAGTTAGTCCCGCTGGATTGGGATCAACAGCATCAGTTGCGCGGGACGGTGCGAATGGATTTCAGCGGGTGGCTCATTTCCTTGATCGGAAGATATGAAACAGGCTTGCCTTATACGCCGACGATTGCCAAATCGGAAGCCACCGGCGGCAGTCAATACGCCGGCTGGGATTACAACATCGCCCGCCGACCGACGATCACGAATGTTGATTTTTTCCTTAGTAAAACATTTGGTCGAACCAATTCAAAACTAAAACATGTTTTCTATTTTAGAATCTACAATCTTTTCGACCAGAAAGGCGCGATCAATGTTTACGCCGATACAGGATCCCCTGATTATTCAACATTTTTAAGACCGGAGTTTTATCCCTATAACTCAGGTAGAATTGGCACGATAGAAGAGTTGTGGAAGAATCCAGGCTGGTATCAACCGCCACGACAGATCCAATTGGGCTATTCGCTGGAATTTTAACCCTACAACATCACTTAGAATTATTAGAACAATATAGCGTATTTTCTGACAACATAACATACAATATATTGTGCAGAACTTGCCAAATGACGTAGTAGGGTTAAGTGGTGAATTTAATTTTTTTCAATTTCAAGGAGCTCACAATGAAACTATTTGCGATGAATCTTTTAATATGTGTTTTCCTGATAACGGCTTCACAACATGGCTACGGTGGCATTGATGATTTACACGGCGACCAGGCCTACGTGCTGCGAGGCTTGCACAATGGCAATAACATTCAAACGCATTTTTTTAATTACGGAATGTTCGGCCGTCTCGGTGCCGAAGAGACCAATGAAATCCACGGGGAATGGCCCAAAGGCAGTGGTCATTATTATTTCTCAAAAATCGTCCTGTTAGTCGGCGCGGAAGTATTCGATGTGAATGGAAATCGTCAGACCATCATCTCCGAATCCCATGGCACCAACACCACAGGCACTCATGGCAGCTCGGGTGATACCAATCCGTTGAATCGCAGCGAATGGTGGACACTGACGCCACTGCCTGGATTTGCTAATTACAATGCGACTGCCACTGAAGGAGTGGCAGAAAATTCCGTCGCCATGAGTCACCTGCCCTGGTCCTGGCCCAAAAGCTGGCCTGATAAAGAAGCGGATCCAGTCGATCCGGGCTGGCCCGGCACGTGGAATAGCCTGTTCGCCAAAGGGCGGGAATTTGCCAATGCCGATCAGGAGAGTTACTTTGTGGTGGATGACTATCACAACCGGGAATTTGAATTTTATCCGGATGCAATGGATTTAAGCCGTCGGGGTCTGGGGATGCGGATTCAGGTGCGCAGCCTGCAGTGGAATAACCCCCTGGTGAAAGACGTGATGTTCGTTGTTTACGATGTGAAAAATATCGGCACTTACAATCACAATAAAGTCAATTTTATTCAGGTGCCGGGATTCACAATTGGCGCTGCCGCTAAGAATCATGGCTCTGAGTGGACGGATGATGTCGGTCTGTTTGAAAAAGATGAACGATTTTTGTATTTCTATGATCAGGATGGGAAAGGCGCCACCAATTTTACGACAGGTTGGTGCGGCTACACCCTGTTTGAAACGCCTGGCAATTCCAAAGATGGTATCGATAATGATGGCGATGGCTTCATCGGCAGTGGTATCATCATCGATGAATCCATGTTTGTTCAAAAAGCGGTACAGGCTGGCGATGAAATTATTATCACGGATTATCTCACCTTCCAGCGCAGCCGAACCACTATGCCCAATGATACGATTAAAATATTGTTTCAGGACAACCAAAAAGCAATTGCCTGGCCGGGAAAGATATTGGAAGAAATACCCTTCGATAACATTGACAACAATTTGAACGGCATCATTGATGAAAACAATGGGGCGTTGACGGATACTACCGGACTAACTTTATCGAAATATATTTACGTCGGAAGACGGGCAGTGGACTATTTCTCCGGCGCGGGGCTGGATAACCGGATGATCGATGAGCGCCGCGACAATAATATCGATGAAGACGGCGATTGGAATTCACAGACCGATGACATTGGCCTGGATGGCGCTCAAAACAAACTCAACCCGGATTTTGGCGAAGGGGATGGAATGCCCACTTCAGGCTATCTCAACGGTGTGGATACGGGTCTGCCTGGCGAACCCAATATCGATAAGACCGACATTGATGAGAGCGATCTGATCGGCATGACGGCTTTTTACATGGATACGCCGTGGGACCGCACGCCGCTTTACAATGACGAAGGCATCTGGAAATTAACTGCGCCAGGAACGGTCTATGCCCCCCAGAATGTCATCTGGGTGGAATCGAACACGCCATTTATGGGCTCGGGCTATTTTCCCATGCGCCCGGATGATATCGAACGCTTTTCAGGCGCGCTGATTTTTGGCGAAGACGAAGCCGCAATTGTTCGAAATAAAGACCATTCGGAGAAAGCCTTTAAAGAAGATTATCATTTCTTCAAGGCGCCCATCACGCCCGAAGTGACGGCTGTGGTAGGCGACAAAAAGGTGGTGCTCTATTGGGATTCAAAGGCGGAAGATTCTTTTGATCCGATCAACGGCAAAGATTTTGAGGGCTATCGTATTTATCGATCCACCGATGACCAATGGAAAGATATGAAGCAGGTGACCAATGCCTATGGTTCGGTCATTGGCCAGCAGCCATTGGTAATTTTTGATCTTAAAAATGGAATTAAAGGTTTGTCGATGGGTGCCATTGATGGCGTTCAATACAACCTGGGCGATGACAGCGGTTTGCAGCACACCTGGGTCGATACCACGGTGAAGAATGGAATTACATACTTTTATGCCGTGGTTTCTTATGATCGGGGCAATGATTCCTTATTGGTGCCACCGACCGAATGCAGCCGTCAATTGACACTGGGACAGACGGGCGAAATAATCAATATTTCAGAGAATGTCGTGGCCGTGGTTCCCAGAGCGCCTGCGGCAGGTTATGTCCCCGCCAGCAGCGGCGATTTGCAGCACATTGCCGGACATGCCAGCGGAACCGTAAATTTGGAGATGATTGATCCGAATTTTATTAAAGATGATCATACCTATCAGGTCACGTTTAATGATACCGTGCTTACGGAATTGGCCACAAAATCATTCACCCTGACCGACATTACCGATTCAAATGAGCCAAAAATTTTGCTGGATCAATTCAGTCTTGCAGCAGAAATTCCCATTGTCGATGGTTTTCAATTGGTATTTGACAACCCCGCCGAACTGGCGCTCGATGCAGCCAGGAGCCGCTGGAGCGCGCCTGACATTTACGACTTCACCCTGGTACCGATGCCTTCTTTCAAGACAAAACTCTTGCCAATCGATGTGAAAATTATTTTTGGCGAGCGCGGGATTGGGAAATCAGTGAAGTACACGCCTGTCAGGGCCGAATCCATCGAGGTCAATTTTAAAGTGGTGGATTGGTTTACGGGTGAAGATGTTCTTTTTGCCTTTCGAGAATTGGACTATGCCGCAGATAGTTTGAAAGGATTATTTACTTCCTATACAAAATTGACCCGTCGGGATCAAATCTATCTTCTCCAATCTGATTCATTGAATAACTATACGCTCTGCCATGCTGTTGAAATGGCGACCTTCGACTCGTTGAAGCGGAATCCCCAGACTGGCGATACGCTCATTATTCATACCATCAAGCCATTTCTATCGAATGATATTCTCGAATTTATGACCACCGCGGCGCAGGAGGACAAGCTCCTGGCAGCCCGGCAACTTGATAAGATTCGAGTAGTTCCCAATCCCTACATTGTTGCCAATTCCTTTGAGCCCGCCAATCCGTATGCCAGAGGCCGAGGACCGCGAGAGTTGCATTTCACCCACCTGCCCCGAAAATGTACGATAAAAATATTCGATATTCGGGGCCAGTTGATAAACACCATCGAGCATGATAACGAGCTTGATGATGGCGCCGAAATCTGGAATATGCTCACCAAAGATAATATGGAAATCGGATTCGGGATCTTCATTTATTACATCGACGCCGATGAAGTGGGACAACGGACTGGAAAGTTTGCGGTAATCAAGTAGCGGGTTCTGTCTGCGTTAATTTTAAGGAGAATTGAAATGCGAAAAATAGGGTTAATCATAAATGGGCTGTTGTTCCTCTGCTTCGATCTGTTTGGTCAAAGCTCACTCACGAAGACAGGAACCACGGTTGCCAATTATCTCAATATCGATGTCGGTTCCCGTGCTGTTGCGATGGGGGGATCTTTTGTCTCCATTGCCAATGACGCCTCTGCCATGTACTGGAATCCGGCGGGGATTGCCAGGATTAAAGATAACAGTGCGCTTTTCTGTCACACGAAATGGATCGCGGATATTGATATCAACTTTGTCGGGGTCACGGTTCCCATTGCTGGATTTGGCACTATCGGCGCCCAGGCGAAATTTATCATTATGGATCGAATGGAACGTACCACCGTCGATTTCCCTGATGGCAATGGTGAATTTTTCGATGCGGGAAGTTACGTGATGGGACTGAGCTATGCCCGGGATTTAACGGATCGATTTTCCATTGGCGGCAGCTTTAAATACATCAACGAGAGAATATATAACAGCAGCGCTTCTGCCATTGCCTTTGATGTGGGCACACTTTTTACCACGCAATTCAATGGGCTGCAATTGGGAATGAGCATTTCCAACTACGGCGGTAAAATGCGCATGGATGGCAAAGATTTGTTGATTCAGACCCGGATTGATGACCGTTACAGTGGGACCAGTGAAAATACCAATGCCCTGTTGAAGACCGAAGCGTATGATCTCCCAATCATGTTCAGAATCGGAATATCGATGGATGTTTTGAAAGGAATAGGAAAAAGCAATCTCCTGTTATCGATGGATGCGCTGCATCCCAACAACAGCAATGAGAGCCTGAATTTGGGATTGGAGTATGTATTCAATAAAATGTTTGCGCTGAGAGCAGGATATAATTCGCTCTTCAATGAAGAAATTAATACCGGGCTTTCGGTCGGCGTCGGCTTCCACTATGCACTCATTGGAACCGAACTGCAAATCGATTATGGCTATCAGAATTTTAACGAGCTGATTGAAGCGCAAATGTTCACCTTGAGTATCGGCTTTTAGCAGGGATGTTGCGATTGTATTCATCAGGCAATGACAGTGCAGAAATATCTGCACCTGATTTTGTATTGTCGTTAACCATAAGGGAATTTTAATGATAAAAAAATTGTTTACTTATCTGATGATCGTTTTAGCTGGATTGTTACTGCTGTCAACCATGGCGCGTGCTCAAACGTGGGGCAGTTATGAAGAAGCGGACAAGCGTATCGAACAATATCGAAAAGGGGATTTCACCATTATTGTCACGGATGAAGCTGGCAACATAATTTCCAACGCTGCTATCGAAGTCAATATGAAAAAGCACGCTTTTTTATTTGGATCCGAAGTGAAAGCGGGGCTGGTATTTGGTCCGTATGCCATCGAACAATACAGAGCGACTTTTTTAGAACTATTCAATTCGGGCACGTTTTCCAGTGATCTGAAATGGGGTCCCTGGGAAGGCGAATGGGATCAGAGCCGTTTTAAAACTTCGGAATATTTGATTCCCGGGAATCCATTCGACCGAGAAAGGACCATGGGTGCTTTGGCATGGTTTAAAGAGAATGACCTTTTTTTTCGAGCGCATGGTCTCATCTGGCCCAAGTGGAATTATATGCCGCTTTTCCTGGAGCCTTATCACACCAATTCGGCTGGATTACCAGAGGTTATCATCAATCGCATCAGGGATGTTACATCTGCCACCAAAGATTACGTTTATGAATGGGATGTCGTCAATGAGCCAGCCACCTGCCATGATGTCATGGACATTTTCGGCGATTCGATCATGGTGGATTGGTTTGAAACCGCTCGGGAAGAACTGCCCGACTGCAAACTGTTCATCAATGAAAATGGCATTCTGCTCACCGCAGAGAACTTGATCAAAGTCGAGCAGGAAATCCAATATTTGTTGGACCATAACGCTCCACTGGACGGAATCGGCATTCAGGGGCATATGGAAAAAGACAGCCAGTTGGATCCTGCCATAATTTTCTATCGGATTAGCCGTTTCTCCAAATTTGGTCTTGATATCAGAATTACTGAATTCGATCATGAGGGCATCAACGAACAGCAACAGGCTCAATATCTGCATGATTTTTTTATCACAGTGTTTAGCCATCCGGGAGTGAGCGGCATTCAAATGTGGGGTTTCTGGGAGGGTTCGCATTGGCGACCACAACGAGCGCTTTATCGCAAGGATTGGTCGATCAAACCGAACGGTTTGGCGTACAAAGACCTGGTTTTCAATAGGTGGTGGTCGAATTTTCAGGGTAATACCGACAGCCAGGGTAAATTTCAGGGACGTGGATTTTTAGGCAGCTACGAGATCAAAGTCATTCACCACGATTCGACTTTTAGTAAAACCTTTGATCTGGAAAAAAACAGTAACGAAGTGATTTTCCAGTTAAAGCCTGAGTTCAGCACATCCATCAGGGCTACCGACAGCAATCATTGGGGTGAGTTTATGCTTCAGCAAAATTATCCCAATCCATTTAACGCGACGACCGCAATTGTTTATGTCCTGCCCAGGGATGGCTTTGTTAATCTTTCGATTTATAATCTACTGGGTAAAACGGTCAGATGCCTGGTAAATAGATCGCTGTCTGCCGGTCGATATATTTCCAACTGGGATGGTGCGGATGAATCGGGAAACAATGTCGCTAGTGGATTGTATCTCTGTAAATTGGAATCAGAATTTTTTCAAAAGATTAATAAAATGACGCTCCTGAAATAAGGCAGGCGGATCGTGATTTCAGACACCGACTGCCACAGGCATCAGCTCAGAAATCATTCAAAGCAATTGTGTTCGTGAATCTGAATCTTCAATCGTATCTAACTTCGATGGATTGTGATAATGCAAGCTAAAATATACAGATTTCTTTTTTTTTCATTGGTGGTGATATACGCAATTCCTTTGCACGCCCAGAAATTGGGAATTTTCCAGGAGGCAGAAAAAAGGATTGAAAAACATCGGAAGGCAGCCATAACTATTGTAGTGAAAGATAGTCACGGCAAGCCAGTAAGCGGGGCCGAAGTCCAAATCAGCATGAAAAAACATGCCTTCCTGTTTGGTTCGGAGTTGAAATCAGGATTGTTGTATGGCGCTTTTACCAATGAAACGTATAAGCAGCTATTTTTGGAGCATTTCAATGCTGGCGTTCTCGCCTCGGAACTCAAGTGGGGGCCCTGGAATGGGGAGTGGGATCAGACCCGCTTTAAAACCGAAGAGTATATCGTTCCTGGAAATCCGTTTGATCGGGAGCGGACGCTGGCGGTGCTACGCTGGTTAAAAGCACAAAATATTTATGTAAGGGCGACGAACCTTGTCTGGCCAAGCTGGCGTTATATGCCGATGTATCTCAAACCTTACAGACACCATCCCGAAGGTCTGCCGCAGATAATTCTCGACCATATTCACGAAATCACCCGCGCCACGAGAGACTATATTGACGAATGGGATGTCATCAATGAGCCTGCCGAACATCATGAAATCATGGATATTTTCGGCAATGAAATTATGCTGGACTGGTTCCAGGTAGCTCGCCAGGAGTTAGCTGAACAGGTTTTGGTTCTGAATGAAAATAATCTTCTGCTCACGGGAAAAAATATCGATCCGTTGGAAAAGAACATTCAATATCTTTTGGATCACAACGCTCCAATCACCGCGGTTGGCATTCAGGGGCACATGGAACGCGATACTGTTTTTCAGGCTGATACGGTTTTCCAGCGCATTGATCGCCTGGCCAAATTTGGCTTGCCGCTGCGCATCACTGAGTTCGATCATGAGGGAATCAACGAACAACAACAGGCGCAATACCTGCATGATTTTTATGTCACGGTATTCAGCCATCCGGCTGTTGAGTGCATTAATATGTGGGGCTTCTGGGAAGGCGCCCATTGGAAACCGCCACGGGCATTATTCCGCAAAGACTGGTCAATGAAGCCAAATGGGTTGGTGTATAAAGATTTAGTTTTCAATAAATGGTGGACAAATAACCAGGGAATAACCGATGAGCAGGGTCAGTTTGGAACACGGGGATTTCTCGGCAGCTACGAAATTCAAATCAAATTTAAAAAAACGAACATCACCCAAGGTTTCGATCTCGGTAAAGATGGGCATACCTTGACATTTGTTTTGCCTTAACTTTTACTATTTTTTCAGGCTGGCAAAGTTGGGAGAAAATTTTGAAATCAATTCTATTCATCGACTATGTGATTCTTGTTCTATATCTACTGCTCACCCTTGGGGTCGGTTTTTATTTCATGCGATTTAACAAAGGTGAGTCAGATTTTTTTATAGGCGGCAATAAAATTCCCTGGTTGGTGGCCGGACTCAGCTCGTTCATGAGTGGCTTTAGCGCCTGGACTTTTACCGGCGCGGCCGGCATTGCGTACAAAGAAGGGATCACTGCCATCCTCATGTACCTCGGTACGGCAATTTCGTTTTTCATTGGCTATCTGGTATTTGCCGCACCCTGGCGCCGTACCCGGGTGTCTTCGGTGATGGAATATCTTAACCAAAGATACAATGAGCCAACCCGACAGATTTTTTCCTGGAGCAGTATTTTGTTTCAGCTTTTCATGGCTGGCAGCGTTCTGTTTGGTCTGGGTGTTTTTCTATCATCCATCTCTGGCTTTCCGCTATTCTGGACGATTGTGATTGCAGGGTTGATTATTTTAGCTTACTGCTTTTTAGGCGGATTGTGGGCGGTAATGATCACGGATTTTATCCAGGGTATCATTTTAGTCCCATTCACCATCGTCATGTTTTTCATGGCGCTGGCTAAAGTCGGCGGAATTAGCGCTTTTTTTTCATCATTGCCAGCGCAACTGCTCACTTTGGGTCACTCGGAAAAATCGATGTTCACCTATATTCTATGTTTTGGATTGGTCAATTTTTTCGCCTACAACACATCGGTCAATGCCCAGCGCTATTTCAGTGTTGATAGCGAGCGTTCTGCCAAAAAAGTTGCCCTGTTCACCAGCCTCATGTTTTTCTTCGGTACATTTCTGTGGTTCATCCCACCGATGGCGATGCGGATTCTCTATCCCAATATTGCCGAAATTTTTCCGAATTTACCCAACCCCGAAGAGGGTGCCTACGCCCTGGCCAGTTTGACCCTGCTTCCCAACGGACTGATCGGGATTATGCTCGCAGCGATTTTCAGCGCCAGCATGTCGAGTCTTTCCAGCTTTTATAACATGCATTCGGCCATTCTTTCAAAAGATATTTTTCAAACGCTGTTCAAAATTAACCGTGATCGCAGCATCCTGCTGCTGGGGAGATTAACCACCCTGGCCGTGGGTCTCCTTGTCCCGACCATTGCAATTGTCATGGCCAGCAGCGGTGAAAGTGTTTTTGTCACGATGTTGACGTTCAATACGATTATTTCTCTGGCGTATGGGCCGCCGGCTTTGTTGGGTTTGATCGAACGAAAAGCCCCCCACTTCTCCGCGATTGTCTCGTTTTCAGTTTCATTGATTCTGGGAATATTGACCAGTTTTGTTTTTCAGTGGAATTTTGTCGCCAGGGTTTTTCTCATCATCCCCATGGGAATTTTGGTTTACTATGCCTGTATTATGTTGAAAGAAAAAAACTCAAAATACGTTCAACCGCGGAATATATTTTATCAAAAACTTGATACGCCGATTGACCTGGCGCATGAGGTCGGAGAAACAGAAAGTATCACGCAGACCGTCTTTCGATTTTTGAGTCGAACCACCCTGCTGATCGGATTGGTCAGTTTAATTCTGATTTTTTTCATTCCCAGGGCGGATCATGGTTCGCTGCTCATCTACATCGGCGTCACCATCAGCTTTGGAGTTGCTTTTTATTTTATGAGCCAGAAAAATCGGGGAAATTGAACATGTTAAAAATTGCTTACAGCACTTTACCCTGCGCTGGCTGGCCGCCTGAAGAGATGATCGAATATTGTCGCAAATATGGCTTTGCAGGGATCGAGCTCCGTGAATCAGATGAGAGCTGGGCGTCAGTCATGCTAACCAGCCAGGCGCGAGATCGAATCCGAAAACTGTTTGAACAAAACGGCATTCGGATCACCAATATCGGCAGCAGTGTTTGCATTCTGGGAAATGACAGCGAAGATCGAGTACAGAAAATGAAACTGCTGCTTGCGAATATCGGGCTTGCGGCAGATCTGAAGGCCTGCGGAGTCCGGATATTTTTGGGAAATTTTATCAACCGACACAGCGACCAAAAAGAACGGATTGATCACGACCGAATCGTTGAATTCATCCAGCAAGCCTGCCAGCTCGCCCAAAATTTTGATATTGAAATCTGGGTGGAAACCCACAATGAATACGGCACGGGCCAGGCGCTGCATCAGTTATTCAAAGATGTTGATAGAAAAAATTGCGGCGCCATCTGGGATGTGATGCATCCACTGGAAGATCAGGAAGCGCCCGAAGAGACGCTGGAATGGCTTGGTTCCCATTGCCGGCACGTTCACATCAAAGACGGCAGACCCTTCGCCGATCAAGAATTACATCGCTGGGAATATACCCGGCTGGGAGAAGGAATTATTCCAAATGAAGAAATAATTAAACTATTGTTAAACGATCATTATGAAGGATTCTTCTCGCTGGAATGGGAAAGCAAGTGGCGTCCCGAGCTACAATTCAAAGGCGCCGAAGCAGAAATCATTCTTCCCAGCTATGCCAACTATATGAAGAAAATCGCCTCAAGAATAAGTCAGAATCCACCCATCGAATAAATCACAGGAGAGGTAAAATTTAATGAAAACATTGGTTACCGTATGCCATCCTGATCTGAAAAAGATTATTTTTAGTGAAGCCACCATCGCCAAACTCAATGGACTTTCAGAAGTAACCTGGGTTCCTGAAGGGGAAAGCTATTGCGGCGAGCCTCTGGAAAAAATCATCGGGGATTTCGATGCAGTTATTTCGGGCTGGCGCTCTCCCAAATTAACCAGAAAAGTGTTGGAGCAAGCATCAAAACTCAAATTCATTGGGCACACCGCCGGCACGATCGTACCATTTATTGATCCCCTCGCTTTCGACAGAAACATCACCATTGTAAACGCCAATAATTCATTAGCCCGCTCGACCACCGAATTCTGTCTGGCGCTTATGTTGTGCGCAGCCTGGCAGATTCCGCAGTTCATCCACCAATTGAAAGGTGGGAGCTGGGTGAACAATGAAAGGGATCTGGTGATGGGGCTGGAGCGGCAGACTGTTGGACTGATTGGCTACGGCGAAATATCGCGCATGCTAATTCCGTTTCTCAAGTTCTTTCACGCGCATATTCTGCTTCATTCGCATCATGTCAACCATGAGCAGGCCCGGGAAATGGGCGCTGAAATTTGTTCGTTGGATGAGCTGTTACGTCGAAGCCAAATTATCTCGCTGCATAACACGCTGACCTCACAATCACGAGGAATGATTGGAAAAAGGGAATTGACTTCGTTGCAGGATGGCGCTTTGCTCATTAATACCGCCCGTGGTCCGATTATCGATGAAACGGCGCTCATTGAAATTCTGAAAACCGGACGAATCTATGCGGCGCTGGATGTCTATCAGGAAGAACCGCTTCCCGTGAGTCATCCCTTATTAAATCTCCCAAACGTAATTTGCACACCTCATATTGGCAGTTTCTCAAAATACTGGCGCAGTGATCTCGGCGCCTCTGTCGTAGCGGATATGGAGCGCTGGTTAAAACAAGAACCGCTCCTTGGCGAGGTAACCAGAAAAATATTCGAGCGACAAACCCCGAAATAACCTCTAAAAGGTTCGCACGGATACATACTTGATTTTGAAGCGAGATGGAACATGAAAATGACAGCGTCCCCCCAAATAGGATGTCACCTGTAACACAGTATTTGAAAAAGAGTTGGCGTGAAATGTTCAGATATATCACGTCAACCCATTTCAAATTTTCGATTATCCCGCTCTAAAAAATGTCCGTGAGTACCTCAACCTCCATGATCATCCGTTCACTTTATCTGTGAAATAGAGACTGATTCAAAATAATATCCGTCTGCCGAAAGATACAATAAGAGAAGAAGTACGGGGTTCACTCTCATTCGTGTTGGAAGAAAAAGCTATTGTTTTCAGAAAATGGGATTACTTTGTCATCTGAGTAGCATTCTCAAATTTAGAAAAAAATTGGCTTGACTCTGATGATTAAAATTTGTATTTTACATCGCATTTTCGAAACGCTTCAAGCTAATAATAACAATAGAAATAAATGAGTGATTTTCGCTGGTTATCATCCGCCAGCCAAAGATTATTTGGGAGTGGAAGGGTACCTGGTGGGCCCCGCAGACTTCAAATCTGTAGTGCCCCGACCAGAGTCGGGACAGGTGGGTTCGATTCCCACACATTCCCGCCATTGAATGGGTAACTGATATATGGTTACCCATTTTTTTAAGAGCCGCTGTTGCCGATGATGATGAAAGAAAACGAACAGTCCCCATCGATGATTTTGGGACGTTGAAATCAAATGGGTTGGATTGGGCGTCGCTGACTGCGGGAAATAGTCCTTTCAAAAACCAGTGACACTGGCTCGGACAATATCGATTTTTTCATTCACACTAACCTGAATTATTCTTGAATTCTCCAATAGCCCAGCTTAACATTATGTTTTCATAATGTGTGAATGTATATGCAAAATCAAACTCAGTTTTATATTCGAATTTTAAATTTATGCACCATTCAGGTTATCCCGCTTCCTTTAAAAATACAATGAATAATGCGGGCTAAAAACAGGATCGTATGCTGAAAAAAATATCTACTCTGGATGCGGTTTTCATCGCGCTCATGGCTGCATGCGGCATTGCCCTGAAGCCGATTGTTGGTCCCCTGGCGAAACTGATTGGGTCAGCGCTGTTCATCCCATCCGGTTCTATTGCCGGTGCGATTTATATGATTTGGCCCATGCTGGCGTTGCTGGTGGTAAAGCGCGTTGGCGCTGCGACCTTCGTCGGACTGATTCAAGGCATCGCCGTAATGGTCACCGGCCTGTATGGCTCGCACGGCATTCTCACATTGCTGACTTACACTGTACCCGGAGTTTTCATCGATCTCGGGTTTTTATTGATCCGGTCGTTCCGAAGTCATTGGCTGCTATTTTTCCCGACGGCCCTGGGCAATGTGAGCGGCGCATTGCTGGTTGGCTTCATGATCATGCATCTGCCTAAAATTCCATTGATCCTCAGTTTAATTCCGTCGTTTCTATTCGGCGGCGTGGCCGGGTATCTGAGCTGGGCGCTTTACAGCGGTTTGATGAAAGCTTTCCCGGCGTTTCAAAAACCGGAAACCATCCAGTGAATGAAGTGCCATGCTGCTGTCCATAAACAATCTAACATTCGGCTGGCGGAATGAGCCGCTTTTTCAGAACGTATCCTGCAAAATGGATCGCGCAGAGATCGTCCAGTTAGTCGGAGATAATGGCTCAGGTAAAACGACCCTGCTCAAATTGATCGTCGGAATGATTCCCCATTTCGAACGAGGTCGTATTTTGCAGGGTGAAATCTACTTCGACAATTCAGCGGTTTTCCAGACAGCGCCGAACGCTCTGTTCCCTGCGGTCGGTTTTGTCCCGGGTAAAAATATCGATTTTTTCCTGATGATGGAAAATTTGAAGGATGAAATGATATTCACGACGTCGCTGCTAAAAACCGAGCAGAGCGATTTTGACGTTCGGCGTGAGGAATTCATCGGCATTTTCCCTCGTTTCAGGGAATGCCTGAATCGACCGTACCGTCAGATGGATTTTTCCGATAAGGTGCTGGCGTTGACGTTCATCTACTTTCTGCAGAATGCCACGCTGTTTTTGTTCGATGAAGTCATGAATGGTTTCTCCGCAATTGAAATGGGCCAATGGCAGGATTTCTTTGCGCTGCTCATGGAGCGCCAGAAATCGGTCATTTTCATCGATCACCAGACGACGGATGAGCGCATCGCCAAATGGATTCTCACCCAGGGACAATTGACGGCTCGCTATGATTGAATGGCTACGACATCATTTCCCGCGCCCGTTTCACTATCTGGTAGCTCTGCGAGATACCGAAGAGATCAATCGCTATCTGGCCGGCCAGTTGGTGCAACCCTTTCAGCAGGGCCGAAAACAGAAATTATGGGGTCGCGAGGCTCAGGAATTGCCGGCAATCGGGCGGAGAATCGGTTGGGCGCCCAATGCATCGGTCGGTACGTTTCTGAACGAAACGGTCGAACTGGAAATAGCCGATGCAATCGCTGCCAGGGACAATTATGCAACGTCCGCTTCCGGATTTCTGCCGGATGCTCTCGTTCTGTTGCAGCGATTTGATATGGCGTCGCTGGCGCAACAGAATCCTTTCTTCCTCTCCGAAGGAGAAACGAAATTGCTCTGGCTGCTGACGCAATGGGTGAAACAGCCGGAGTTTTTCATTATCGGCTACCTGCCAGCGAATCTTTCGCAACATCGGATCGCTCAGGTGGTCGAGTTCCTGTTGGAAGCAAATGGCCAATCCGAAAAAGCTCCGACGTGCGTGTTGGGTTTCATGCCGGATAGTACGGAGTGGCGCCAGCCACTGAGTGCAAGCGGCATCTGGAAAAAGGTGGATGCCTGGCCGCTTGCCCCGGGCAATGGCGCTGCCCTGGGAAGCGAATGATTCACAGCGCGTTGAACTGACAGTGACCGTGCTCGGGAGTGTTGGGCCGAAGCGATTTCCAGTCTGTGATCGGCGCCGGTACGTTCAGCAATTAAAAAATCACAGTCGAGTGTTTTATAATTTCATTGATGCTCTTCCAAAATATGAAATTGCATTTTTTAACCATCCTCTGTGCCGGCGTGTCAGCGACCTTCTGGGGCGTGTACGCCACCGACTTTCGCATGCCGCTGGTCTGGCTGCTGCTATTGATCGGCTGGATCGCTGTGCTTGCGCCCGACGAGTTCAGAGTGTTCCTGCGACGCTTCTCCCAGATCGGTCTGATGCTGTGCGTCATCTCAATTGTCCAGATTGTCTTTCGGAGGCAGGGGACCATCCTGTTCGCTTTCCACGGATTTCCGCTCATTTTTTCTAACGGACTGAATGAAGCCATTCTGCTGTGGATTCGTTTCATGATCATTTTCATGCTGGCGTTCATCTTTGGCCAGATTCCTTTATTTGACTTCTTTCATTTCCTGACTAAAATCCGCATGCCGATCCAGATGAGCCTGATCATTCTGACCACGCTGAAATTCATTCCGTTCATTTTTGAGGAGGCGAAAAAAGGGCTGTGGTCAATTCGATTCCGGGGAATTCAGCTCCGGAATCTGAGTCTGAAAAACAAATATTTGATGCTGAAAATGCTGCTCATCCCGCTGCTGTTTCGCGGGATGCATTTTGTCGCATACTCGGCTCTGGCGCTGGAACTGCGCGGCTATGGCGTTCAGGGAAGAGTCCGAATCGATCGCGCTTTTTCCATCGCCTCACCGGATGTGCTTGTGCTGGTGTTGCTCGCGTGCGTCAATGGCTGGGGGATTTACGACCTTTTCCATCGATGATTGGAATGAACGAAAAACATAGACTATGCACTGAAAATAAGCGGGTGACCGGGAGAATGCGCTCGCAGGAAGGTCTTTTCCGCGAATTGATTTGGGCAGAATGATCCCCGGCGCCCATGCAGCGAAAATTTAAACGGAGAAACGCCATGTTTGCATTCCAGGTATGCGGGTATCACAATACCGGAAAAACGACAACGGTCAAGGAACTCATTCACCGAATCAAGGTAGGCGGGCAGCGAGTCGCCTCCATTAAACAGATCCATTTCGAAGGTTTTCAGATCGATCAGCCGAATAAAAATTCCTTCATCCACAAAGCTGCTGGCGCCAATCCTGTGGTCGCTCGCGGCGAAAAGGAGACCGATTTCCTCTACGATCAACGAATGGATTTCATGGAGATCGTCCAAAAAATCGATGCGGACTGGCTCGTGGTGGAGGGCTTCGATGATTTTCCACTGCCCAAAATCGTTTGTGGCGCTACTGAGGCGGATCTGGATGCGTTTTTCGACAATCGGACTTTCGCCTTCTCCGGGATTGTGGGGACCAAACGCCAGGAGTATCGGGGACTCACCGTGTTCAATCCCATGGAAGCAGACCAGGCGCAGAAATTGTGGGAGTTGGTGGCCGGGAAAGTGTTCCCGATGCTGCCTTACGTGGATGACGCCTGCTGCACGCTCTGCGGACTGACCTGCCCGAAGCTGGTCGAGGCGATTATCCAGGGCCGGAAGTCGCGCGCGGATTGCACCGTTGACACATCGCGGGTGATTCTGAAAATCGGCGGGAGGCGGATTTCCATCGTGCCGTTTGTTCAGAAAATCCTGCAGAACAATGTAGAATCACTGGCCAGGGAATTGGATGGTTGGGAAGAGGGCAGTACCATTGAAGTCATCATTGAAAAGTGAATCAATGATTTTTCAATTTTGTATTTAGTACAAAAACTATGCCATTTAATATAAGTTTATGCTTGACAAAATCAATTAAATATTTTATATTAGGGCGTAGAAAAAAAACGATGTTACTGTAAGAAAATTATTTTCATATATCAACCTGATTCAATCGAAATTCTGACCTGGTTATATGAATATTACTCCGAACGAGATAGAAAAATTGGCAAAATTAGCCAGGCTTGACTTCACTGAAAATGAGAAAGTGAAGTTGGCAGGTCAGTTACAGGTGATAACTACCTATATTGAACAGTTGCACGAATTGAATGTGGAACAGATAGCTCCGACATCTCATGTGTTAGATATAAAAAATGTGTTCAGAGAAGATGTGGTAACGGCCTCATTGTCCCAGGACCATGCCCTGCAAAATGCCCCGGCGTCGCGAGATGGTTTTTTTTCCGTGCCCAGGGTAATCAATAAATGATTCAACGTACACTTGAAAAAAAGGAATGAGCTTTCAGTGCGGACAGTTGGAATAATCCCTGCGCGTTACGGTTCGACTCGATTTCCAGGCAAACCTCTTGCCTCAATTCTTGGCAAACCCATGATTCAACGGGTTTATGAACAGTCCAGTGCGGCATCGTTTTTGGATGAAGTGATTGTTGCAACGGACGATGAACGAATTCTGGCGGCCGTCAGGGAATTTGGCGGCAAGGCAGCAATGACCTCCGGCAGCGCCCGCAACGGCACAGAGCGCATCGCTGAAGTCGCCCAAACACTCGATGCTGCGCTGGTCGTCAATATTCAGGGCGATGAGCCAGTCATTGATCCGGAAGCGATCAATGAACTCGTTCGCGCCATGAAGGACGAACGCGTTGCGCCGGTGGGCACGCTGGTCAAACCGGTGCGCGATGCCCGGGTTTTAACCAATCCCAACATCGCCAAAGTGGTCGTGGATGATGGCAATTACGCCATCTATTTTTCCAGATCAGCCATTCCGTATCTGCGCGATCGCGGCGATATGACCGACTGGGTGCGTTACTTTCCCTATTATCAGCATATTGGACTTTATATTTACCGAAGAGAGTTTTTATTGGAGATGGTCACCTGGGCGCCGTCGAAATTGGAAGAGGCGGAGCAACTGGAGCAGCTCAGAGTGATCGAACACGGCTTCAAAATCAAGGTGGCTGTCACAGAATCGGATTCAATCAGTGTGGATGTACCAGAAGATATTTTTAAGGTCGAACAGCATTTGAAAGGAAGAACAACTTGAAAGCAGGGGAGAGAACGAAGTACATCTGCGTGACCGGAGGCGTTGTTTCGTCCCTGGGAAAAGGGATTGCCTCAGCATCACTGGGTATGCTGCTTCAATCGCGCGGGCTGAACGTGACGATTTTGAAAATGGATCCTTATATCAATGTCGATCCGGGGACGCTCAGTCCTTTTCAGCATGGCGAAGTTTATGTGACAAATGACGGCACTGAGGCCGATCTCGATCTCGGACACTACGAGCGCTTTTTGAACCGGGACATGAGCCGGCGGAATAACGCGACCACCGGGCAAATCTACTACACAGTGATTGAACGGGAGCGGAACGGCGATTATTTGGGCCGCACGGTTCAGGTCATTCCTCATATCAGCGATGAAATCAAGCGCCGGATCATCGATCTGGGCAAGGGCGAGGACTCGGTGGATGTTGTCATTGTGGAAGTAGGCGGCACGATTGGCGATATCGAAAGCCTGCCGTTTCTCGAGACAATCCGACAGTTGCAGTTGGATGTGGGCCATCAGAATTTGATCAATGTGCATCTGACGCTGGTTCCCTACATTCGCGCTGCCGGCGAATTAAAGACCAAACCCACCCAGCATTCGGTGATGAAATTACGGGAGATTGGTATTCAGCCGGATATTCTGTTATGCCGCGCTGAAATGGCGCTGGATACTGATCTGCGCAAGAAAATTTCCATGTTTTGCAACGTGCCCCTTGACGCAGTGATAAGCGCTCCGGACGTGCCGACAATTTATGAAATTCCGCTCATGTTCCATGAAGGCGGGTTGGACGAAATTGTCGTCAACAAACTTCAACTGAAGTGCAAATCGCCGGACCTGGGCAAATGGGAGAAATTTGTACAGCGAGCCAAGAGTCCTTCTTCCGAAGTGAAAATTGCCATCTGCGGCAAATACATCAATCTGCACGATTCCTATAAAAGTATCACCGAAGCATTCATCCATGCCGGCGTGGCCAATGACACACGGGTAGTCATCAAATGGGTCGATTCCGAAGTATTGGAAAAAGAGTCGGCGGAGAAGCATTTGAGCGATGTCTCAGGCATTCTCATTCCCGGCGGGTTCGGCGAGCGGGGCATTGAAGGAAAAATCGCCGCTGTAAAATATGCCAGGGAGAACAAATTGCCCTTCTTTGGAATCTGTCTGGGACTGCATTGCGCTGTGATTGAATTCTCACGAAATGTCTGCCATCTGGAAAATGCCAACAGCAGCGAATTCAATCAGTCGACACCGCACCCGGTGATTGACCTGATGGATGATCAGAAACGCGTGAAAGCCAAGGGGGGGACCATGCGCCTGGGCTCGCAGCCGTGCGAATTGAAAAAAGGCTCCAGAGCCGCGAAAATTTATGGCGCAGAACTGATCCATGAACGGCATCGACATCGGTTTGAAGTGAACAACAAATATCGGGAGACTATCGAGAAGAACGGAATGGTGATGAGCGGAATGAATCCTGATCTCGATCTGGTCGAGATGATCGAATTGGAAAATCACCCCTGGTTCATCGCCGGGCAATTTCATCCGGAACTGAAATCCCGCGTGCTGGCTGTACACCCGTTGTTCCGCTCCTTTGTTGAAGCCGCTTTGAAAAATCAATCGAAAAAATGAGACGGGACACGATGCGCGAAATCAGGATTGGAAATATTCTCATTACGAAAACATCACCGTTTTTTCTGATTGCCGGGCCATGCGTCATCGAGTCGGAAAAGATAGCGCTGGATACCGCCGAAGCGGTCGTGGCGATCACATCGAAATTGAATATTCCCTACATTTACAAATCCTCATACATAAAAGCCAATCGGCAGAGCCTGACGTCGTACACCGGGCCGGGGCTGGATGCCGGTCTCAAAATTCTGGAGAAGGTGAAAACTGAATTTCAGATCCCTGTATTGACGGATATTCACCTGGCAACTGAGGCAGCCCCTGTCGCGCAGGTCGCTGATGTGCTGCAGATTCCGGCATTCCTGTGCCGGCAAACGGACATCGTGGTCGCCGCTGCCAAAACCGGCAAAGTCGTCAATATCAAAAAAGGCCAATTCATGGCTCCGGAAGATATGGGCGCCATTGCGGAGAAATCGGTTCAGTCCGGGAACGATCAGATCATTCTCACCGAACGCGGCGCCAGTTTTGGGTATCACAATCTCGTTGTCGATTTCCGATCACTGACAATCATGAAGAACCTGGGCCACGCCGTTGTTTTCGATGCGACGCACAGTCTGCAATTGCCTGGCGCCGGCAAGGGGATTTCCGGCGGACAACCGCAATTCATTTTCCCGCTGGCGCGCGCTGCCGTGGCCGTGGGCGTGCAGGGCATATTTCTGGAAACACATCCGTGCGTTGAAAAAGCGCTGTGCGATGCGGCGAATATGCTCCCGCTGCCAAAGCTGGAGTCGCTTCTGGTTCAACTGAAAGAAATCGATGGGGTGAATAAAAAATTTGAATCATGACGCCGCACAATTGGCCGTCCGCTTGCAAAAAGTCAGAGTGCTCCTGCTGGATGTGGACGGCGTTCTGACCGATGGCAGCGTGATATTGGGTTCCGGCGGCGCCGAGTTGAAGGTGTTCAACATTCACGATGGGCTGGCCATTCGATTAGCCAGCGCGGCTGGCATCCATGTCGGAATTATCACGTCGCGTTCTTCGGAGGCGGTGACGCAGCGCGCCGCCGAATTGGGAATTGAAATCGTGCATCAGGGCGCAAAAGACAAGTCGGTCGCGTATCAGACAATTCTTGAGGAATTGCAGGCGTCGGACGACGCGGTCTGTTATGTGGGCGATGATTTGCCTGACTGGTCGTTGATAAAAAAAGCCGGCGTCGGCGTGGCCGTTGCTGATGCGTGTGAAGAAGTGAAACAAATTGCTGCATACGTGACGACTCGCCACGGCGGCCAGGGCGCAGTTCGGGAAGTTGTTGAAATGATTTTAAAAAGTCAGGGGCTTTGGGACGATGTGATTCAACCGTATACGATTTAATCGGAGGAGAGGAAAGGCTCCATGCTAATTCGCATGCGACAGTACATCGCCGGGATGTTCGGCATTGTTCTTATCCTGGTTCTTGTTTCAACAGCGCTCAAAGCAGACGATCAAATCACTGTTGCCGTTGTGGATTTTAAAAATAACACGTCTGCGATGCGACATGATCGTCTGGAAAAATCCGTGCCTGAGATGCTGAAAACCGAGCTGTCCCAGTATCAGGAAGTGATAGTCGTTGAGCGGAGCAAAATTGAAAGCATACTGCGCGAACAGGCGCTGGGGCAGACCGGCGTCATTGAAAACGCCACGGCGCAGGAAGTGGGACGGCTGGCAGGCGCCAAATACATCATCACCGGCGAGATCAATGAATCGGATGGCCGTCTCCGCATCGATGCCCATTTGATCAAAGTGACCAGCGGCCAGATTATGGGGGAGAAGGTCAACGGGAGGAACGAGGAGAGCGTCGAGACCATGGTGCAACTGCTGGCCAATAATTTGATTTTCGACCTCACCGGCCAGGGCAGTCATTGCGAGAGCCAGAAAATCCATCGCTATTTCCCGGAATGGGCGCTGGCAACAACGGCCGTGCTCTCCGCCGCGACGATTGTGCTGCATGCACGCTATCTGGATAATTACGACATGTATCACGACGCCAGCGCCATCGGACAGTTCGATGATTATTATAACCAGGCCAATTCATATCACAAGGCCAGAAATGTGCTGTTGGCTCTGTCCGGCAGCGCCGCGCTAACGACATTCATCCTCTGGCAGAACGACCGAAGCCGGCAGAATACAGTGTATGCGCTCCTTTCGGGCGCGAACTTCGATCAAAAGCTTGCGCTGGGATTTGCAGCGACCGGAGACAGGTGTCTTGTTTCGCTGAGACTAAATTTTTAGGGAGGAAAAGTGAAACAGCTATTTTTTTTGATGCTCTTGCCACTGGTGTACGTTGTTTCATGCGCAGATCTGGAGCGGGACAACCTGCTCGATCCCCTGAATCCGCAGAGCTTTACCGAACGGGCAATTCTGGTGGAAATGTTCGTCAATGACAGCACCGGCTATGACTACTGCGAATATGCCGTGGAGGCGATGGAGGAAATTAGTCTGCGCGAAGAAAATGAAGGGAAAATAATCACGCTGGAATATCACGTGACAAAGTCCGGCTGGAACGACCCGCTCTCATTGAACGAGACGAACCAGCGTTATCACGAATACATTCCCTCAACCAATGAACGGGGAATTCCGGATGCTTTTTTCAATGGGACTGGCCTGCGCGTTCAGGGCGCATCCGAGGAGAATATCTACAATCGCTACGCCGCCGCAGTGGATCAACTTTTGGGCGATACCGGCTATTTCCTCATTGAGGCCGAGAAGAAAATAGCGGGCAATGTCATCAATCTGGACGTCACCATTGCCCGGCTGGGCAATTCCGACAAGAGCGATCTTTCGGTGAATGCGGTCGTTTATGAAAATCGCGGGACGTCGGGACAGCGGTTCCTGGTGAAAAAAATTCTCCCGCGACAGATCATCAGTCGTTTCGATTCCGGTCAGGTGAAAAATTTCAGCTTCTCCGCAGCCATGTCAGCGAACGACACGATGGAGCGCATGAAAGTCGTTGTATTCCTGCAGGATCAAAACAGTTCCGGGCGAGAAATTTACCAGGTGGCACAATTTTAAGCAGGGAAGGCACGTGTGAAAAAAATAGGTTTGATTTTATTCTTCGCTTCTTTTGCCGGGTTGATGTATTGCGGCGTGGTGGAAAAACTGGCCAATAAAAATCCCATCATCAACAGCATCGCCGCGGACCCTGTTCAGATCGGGACATTGGATACAACCACGCTTCGCGTGGAGGCTGAGGATCCTGATGAGGATAAACTATCGTTTCACTGGACCAGCAATTCGAAAGGGCAGTTCATTTCAGCCACAGGAGAAGAGGTGAAATGGATTGCGCCTGATTATTCCGACCGATTCAGGCTTGAAGTGAAAGTCCAAGACGAGAACGGCGGCAAGGTCACAGGAGAAATTTATGTCAATGTGCGCGGCAATGAATCGCCGATTGTGACCATCACTCAGCCGGTGGAGAACGAAATTATTCCCGGGCTTGGTTTTCGCGCCATCAAAGCCGAGGTGGTGTTTGATTGGCCGATCTCCCGCGTCGACTTTTTTATGGATGGAGCGACGCTGTTGTTCTCGGACACGCAAAAGCCATTCGAATTCACCCAGTGGGAGGTCACGGGACTGGCAGGCGGGAAGGTCCTCAAAGCCATGGCGTATGATGCAGAGAATGAAGGCAATTTTGGAGTCGATTCCGTGGCGGTCTTCATCGAAGGAACCGTGCCTGTTCCCAAAAAGGCGCTACCCCGATAGCGAGACACGTTTTAATTGACTCCATGAAATGAACTGAAAAATGGCCAGGTACGACGAGGGCTATTCCCCGGGACTTACGGAGCAGGTTTAGAAAATGACAGACAGCATGCAGGAAGAATTTCAAAAGATTATTCAAACCGGTAAAGAGGTTATTTCGAAAGAGGCTCTGGCCATTCGTGAACTCGAGACGAAAATCGATGTCAATTTTGCCCTGGCTGTGGATCTCATCTCGCGCTGCAAGGGGCGCGTGGTCATTTCGGGCATGGGTAAGTCCGGTATTATCGGCCGGAAAATCGCTGCCACGTTCACAAGCACCGGCACGTCCGCCATTTTTTTGCATCCGGCAGAGGGATTGCACGGTGATCTGGGAATTGTCCACAAAGACGACATTGTGATTTGCATTTCCAAGAGCGGCGATACGAGCGAGCTCTTTCAAATTGTCCCTGTCCTGAAGCGAATTGGCGTCCCCATCATCACCATCACCGGCAACAGGCGTTCCCGCATTGCCGAGCGCAGCGACATCATTCTGGACGCCAGTGTCGTCGAAGAGGCCTGCCCGTTCAATCTGGCGCCAACCTCCAGCACTACAGCGGCGCTGGTGATGGGCGATGCGCTGGCAGTGGCCCTGCTGGAGCGGCGCGATTTCAATGCCCAGGATTTCGCCATGCTTCATCCCGGCGGCAGCCTCGGCAAAAAACTGACCATGCTCATCGATGAGATTATGTTCACCGGCGAGCGGATTCCCAAAGTCACGGAGAATCTGTCCCTCGATAAAGTGATCTTTGAAATTACGGACAAACGGTTCGGTTCCGCGTGCGTGGTGGACGAGAATGATCGGTTATTGGGCATCATCACCGACGGCGATATCCGGCGATTGGTGGAGAAAAAGACGGATGTCTGGAAACTGACTGCCAGAGAAGTGATGGGCGAAAATCCGAAAACGGTGAAAATGGGAACAATGGCAGCCGACGCCCTGAAACTGATGACAGATTATAGCATCATGCAGGTGATCATTGTGAACGACGACAATGTGCCGGTGGGCATTGTGCACATTCACGATGTTCTGGAGGCGGGGATTTTGTGAGCAAAAAGAAGCGCATTCGGAAACGGATAAAAAACTGGCTGATCTATGTCGTTGTGAAAAGCGGGCTGATGTGGATCAACAATGTCCAGCGGTCGACGGCCATGAAATTCCTGGAAAACATGGCGCGGCTGGGCTATTATCTCGTTCGCAGCGAACGCAATAAAACCATTCGCCATTTGACCCAGGTGTACGGCGTCGTGAAAACGCCTTTGGAAATTAAACAGATGGCGCGCGATGTCTTCGCGAATCTGGGCCGCAATATGGCTGATGCGTTTCGGTTAGCTCGATACAACAGCGGCAATATCGACCTCATCACCAAAGCCAACGGCCTGCACATTTTAGACGCGGCGCTGAAAAAGGGCAGAGGCGTCATTGCGCTGACCGGTCACATCGGCAACTGGGAACTCATGGGCGCATTTCTAGCCATGAAAGGCTATCGGGTGAATGTGGTCGGCGCGACCATTTATGACCCGCGGCTGGATGCGCTGGTGGTGGGCAATCGACAAAATTCCGGATTGAACTATATTGAACGGGGCGCTGCCACGCGCGAGATACTCCGGGCGCTGCGCCGCAATGAAATTGTGGGACTTCTCATCGATCAGGATACAACGCGGGTGGATGGCGTTTTTGTGGATTTCATGGGACGAAAAGCCTACACGCCGGTCGGCCCTGTGATGTTGGCGATGAAGACCAAAGCCGTCATTGTGCCGATGGCCGTGCATGTCAATGAAAAAGGACAGCACGTCATCGAAATACGCGACGAGATAGCGCTGGAAATCAGTGGCAATATGGAACAAGATCGGATACTAAATACCCAGCGTTGTTCCGATGCGTTGGAGCAGTTCATTCGGGAACATCCCACGCAATGGGTCTGGATGCACGAACGCTGGAAAACGCGGCCGCCAGAGGAATAAGCCCACTCCGTGCATGGGACGACCCTGATTTCAAACAGGCACGTTTCAAAAAAAAATATTTTTAATATCAGTCGGGATATGAAACGAAACAGTCCACACGTTTATTTGAGCCATTTGATACTGACAGTCATCCTGTGCATTGGTATTTTGGTCCGGTGCGACAGCCGCGATACGGGCGCGGTCGCCAATTTCGAAGAGCTCATTTTTCCGGATCAGGAAGGCTGGAATTCCACAGTCACATCGACGCAGAATGGTGTGGTGACTGCGGTGATTCATTACGGCCACATGCAGCGGTTCGAAAAGAAGAAGATCGTGGAATTTGATCAGAACGTAGTCGTTGATTTTTTCAATGAAAAAGGCGCACACACATCCAAACTGACGTCCGAAAAAGGCCGGCTGGATGAAGCGACCAACAATATCGAAGCGTTCGGCAATGTCTATGTCGTGTCCGACACCGGAATCACACTGACAACCGAGCGCATCTGGTGGGACAATCGGTTGGCGAAAATTGTCTCCGATGAATTTGTCACCATCACCACCGCCGAAAACGATACCATCAATGGCACCGGTTTCGAGTCGGATCAAAATCTCGAGAACTGGGTCATCACCGAAGGGCGCGGCCGACTGAGTCGCGGTCTGGACCTGGAAATTGAACTGAAGAACAAGAAGCATTCGCCGGATAGTCTGGTCGCGGATTCCACAGCGAGTCCTTCGCAGTCTAAAAAATAAACATACGCCGTGAAATGAAATACTGGATTTTAACCATCGCATTGCTTATATTGTTTTCACCGGCGCTGGCGGTTGCACAGGCCAATAGCGCGGAGAAACTGGAGCTGGTCAGTTACGACAGCTTGCGGCAAAAAAACGCGCAGGGCGGGTTGCTGCGGGAATTGGTCGGCAACGTGCATCTGCGCCAGGGCAGCGCGGAAATGTATTGCCAGCGGGTGAAATGGTGGGTCGATACCGATGAAGTGATCATCGAACGGGATGTGCGGATTTACGACGCATCCAAAGAGATGCTGGCCGACATAGTCTATTATTTCATCGCAACGAAGATGTATCGCGCTGTGGGGCGCGTCCAGCTCAAGGATTCCACCAATCAGGTGACGGCGGCGCGCATCACCTATTTCAAAAATGAAGATCAGGTGATGGCCGACAGCCAGGTGGTGATGACTGATTTCAAGAACAATTTCACCATTTATGGGCAGCGTGCAGAAATAGATAATGTCCGGGACTATGCAAAAGTGACCGGCGAGCCGATACTGATTAAGAAAGACAGCACCGGTGCGGAAGAATTTCGCATCACCAGCTCGATCATGGAGATGTTCGAAAGGGGGGAAAAGGCGGTGGTCTCGGACAGCGTGACCATCACCCACAAGAAGGCTGTTTCCACCTGCGGCAAGGCGGAATATTATCGCAGGACGAATGAAATCTTACTGGATAAAAATCCGACAGTCACTCAGGGCGGCGATTTTTTGAGCGGCGATTTGATTCATCTTTTTATCAAAGACAGGGCGCTGGTGAAGGCCATCGTGAAGAACCGCGCCATGGTCACGTCAGTGGTCGACACGACGCAACAAAAATCTGCCCGACAGTTGAACAAGCTCACCGGTCAGGTGATCACTATGTTTTTCGAAGATGAGCAGCTTCAGCAGGCGATCGTGGAAAAGCAGGCGACCAGTTATTATCACGTGTTCGAGGATAACGATGAAAAAGGATTGAACAAAATAATCGGGGATAAAATCACCATGTTTTTCCGCGACCGGGAGATCATCAAAATCATCATCGAAAGCAATCCCCAGCTATCGTCCGGCATCTTTTACCCGGTCGGAAAAGTGCCGCCAGGAGAGGATTTTTAAATACATGGGACAGAAATTACGCGCCGAAAAACTTGTAAAAATTTATAATAAACGAACCGTTGTCAATGATGTTTGTCTTGAAGTGAACCAGGGGGAAATCGTCGGGCTGTTAGGGCCAAATGGCGCTGGAAAAACGACGAGCTTTTATATGATCACCGGCATGATTCGTCCGGACCGCGGCAGCATTTTCCTGGATGGGCAGGAAATTACCAATCTGCCCATGTACCGGCGCGCGCGCATGGGCATTGGCTATCTTGCCCAGGAAGCGTCGATCTTCAGGAAATTGACGGTCGAAGAAAATGTGCTGGCCATTCTGGAAACGATGTCCCTGAGCCGGACAGAGCGAAAAGAACGTCTGAAGCGCCTGTTGGCCGATCTGGACATTTCGCATCTGGCCAGGAACAAGGCCTACACGTTATCCGGCGGAGAGCGGCGCCGCGTTGAAATTACGCGCGCGCTGGCGACCAATCCCAGCTTCGTCTTGCTGGATGAGCCGTTTGCCGGGATCGATCCGATTGCTGTGGAAGACATTCAAAATATCGTCCGGGGACTGGTGGACAGAGGTATTGGCATTCTCATCACAGACCATAATGTGCACGAAACTCTGTCTATCACCCATCGCGCGTATTTGCTGTACGAGGGGGTGGTGTTAAAATCAGGCAGTTCTGAGTTTTTGGCGGAGGATACAGAAACACGCAGATTGTATCTCGGCGAGAATTTCCGACTGGGTCGGTGATTTGCCCGGGGTGCGAGGAAAAAATTTAAATAGTTGTGCGAAACCCTTTAATTTTCTGTGATTAAAATAGGAACGGGTTACAATGAACGTCAACCTTTCTCAGCGCATGGGGCTTTACATGAAACAATCGCCCCAACAGGTTCTTTTGTCGACATTGCTTCAGCTTCCAATTCTAAGCCTTGAGCAAAAAATCAAATTAGAATTGGAACAGAATCCGCTTCTTGAAGAAGACTTTGAAATGGAGCAGGAGTTGGAACAGGAAACGGAAGAGGAGATGAAGCTGGAGGAAGCGGAGGACAAAGGGGAGCAAGACAGTGAAAATGGAGAGGCCGAGGAGGAATCTTTCAAAGAGGAGAATGAAGATGAAATCGACTGGGACACCATTCTCAATGATGAAAATCATTATGAAATCCGTGCGCCGAAAGATGATAGTGCGGAGACATTCGAACGACCCGAAGTCAATCAAACAACGCTGCCCGAACACCTGCTCGTTCAGCTTCACATGACCGATTTTTCCGAGAAGGAAGTTGTGATTGGCGAATACATCATCTGGAATATCAATGAAGTGGGTTACCTCACCTGCGCGCTGGAAGTGATCGCGACCAATCTGGACGTCCCGATTGAGGAAGTGGAAAAGGTGCTCAACGTTATCCAGCGGTTCGAGCCGGTTGGCATTGGGGCCAGGGATTTGCAGGAGTGCCTGCTCATTCAACTCCAGGAGTTGCCGTCGCCGCATCCGCTGGCCATTTCTGTCATCGAAGATCATTTTGAAGATTTCAAAAATAAACGGTTCGAGAAAATTGCCAAAAAGATGGGCGTCAGCATCGATGACTTCAAAGAGGTGCTCACCATTATCACCCACTTGAATCCCAAGCCGGGGGAAGGCTATTTAAATATTTATGATAACAGTATCACGCCGGATGTGATTGTGGAAAAGGATGGCGACGATTTCAATGTCGTGTTGAACGACTGGAATATCCCGCATCTCCGCATCAACAACAGCTACCGGAAGTTGCTGCTGGACAAGAAGAAGACCCCGAAGAAAACCAAAGAGTATATTAAAAATCGATTGGAATCCGCGCGGTGGTTGATCAATTCCATCCACCAGCGGCGCGTCACCATCACCCGCGTTGTCGAAACCATCATTCAAAAGCAGCGCGAGTTTTTCGAGAATGGACCCACATTTATCAGGCCGATGATTTTGAAAGATATTGCGGAAGATATTGGAATGGACATTTCAACGGTCAGCCGCGTTACGAATGGGAAATACGTGCAGACCGATTACGGCGTATTTGAATTGAAACATTTTTTCAGCGAAAAGATCAAGCGGGACGATGGGGAAGACGTGTCCAACAAAGAGGTGAAAAACAAAATTCGCGACATCATCTTGAAAGAAGACTCTCGAAGGCCTATGAATGATCTGAAGATTGTGGAGATATTGAAGAAGGACGGTTTCAACATCGCGCGGAGAACTGTAGCGAAATATCGGGAACAGATGAATATACCGGTCTCGCGACTGCGGCGAAAAATTTGACAGACGGCCAGAGAAATTTGAACTGAAGAAAATAGATTTATGCAAAATAACAATGTGAGGATGAGAAGAATGGTTCGATCGACGACAATAATTGGAATTCGACATAATGGCGGAGTGGCCATGGCTGGCGATGGACAGGTCACGTTTGGGCATACCGTGATGAAAAACAGCGCGCGCAAAATCAGGAAGATGTACAATGATTCGGTGCTGGTGGGCTTTGCCGGGGCGGTCGCTGACGCGCTGACCCTGTTCGAAAAATTCGAAGCGAAATTAACTCAATACAATGGCAATCTTTCGCGCTCGGCAGTGGAACTGGCCAAAGACTGGCGCACGGATAGATACCTTCGGCGGCTGGAGGCGCAACTGGCCGTGATTGATATGAACAATAGCTTCATGATCTCCGGCACCGGCGATGTGATTGAACCTGACGATAATATTCTCGTGTTGGGATCTGGCGGTGCCTACGCGCTTGCAGCTGCCCGGGCAATGATCAAACATACCAAACTCGGAGCTGCCCAGATTGCTGAAGAATCCATGAAAATTGCCGCATCCATTTGTATTTACACGAATGATAAAATCATGGTTGAGACATTGTAGAGCTTGCTTTTGACGCTGCTACTGGATAGGAGTTGTGAACTTGATTATCAGGATGGGACGTTGTTATTAAGGAGCATTATGAGAAATAATTCTAATGAATTAACCCCAAAACAGATCGTTCGGGAATTGGATAAATATATCATTGGCCAGGACAAGGCTAAGAAGTCGGTGGCCATTGCCTTGCGAAATCGCTGGCGCAGGCAACAAGTGGATGAGTCCCTCCGCGAAGAAATCATGCCCAATAATATTATTTTAATCGGCCCGACCGGCGTCGGCAAGACGGAAATCGCCCGTCGTTTGGCGCGGCTCTCCAACGCGCCATTCCTGAAAGTCGAAGCGTCGAAATTCACCGAAGTCGGGTATGTGGGGCGCGACGTGGAATCGATCATTCGGGAACTGGTCGATCTGGGCGTATCCATGGTGCGGAATGAGATGACGGTTCTGGTGCAGCAAAAAGCAACGGAGCTGGCCGAGGAGCGATTGATTGATTTGCTGCTGCCGCCACCGCGGAACGGTGAAGATGAACTGAAAAATTCCAGCGAAGAAATTGCCCAGAAGCAGCAGCAAAGACAGCGCACGAGAGAAAAACTGAGAAGTCAGCTCCGTGAAGGGAAACTGGATTATCGCACTGTGGAACTGGATGTACCGTCAGAAACATCGCCCATGATGCAGGTCATTTCGCCCATGGGCGTCGAGGAGATGGGTATGAATATTCAGGATTTGCTGGGACCCATTTTCCCGCGAAAAATGAAACGACGGAAAATGTCCATCCCTGATGCGCGAAAATACCTCATTCAGGAAGAGACGCAGAAGCTCATTGACATGGAAGATGTGATCCGCGAGGCGATTCAACGTGTGACCAATTCGGGCATTGTGTTTTTGGACGAGATCGATAAAATCGCCGGAGAAAATTCCGGACATGGCCCTGATGTTTCCCGCGAAGGCGTGCAGCGCGATCTTCTTCCCATTGTCGAAGGCTCCAGCGTGATCACCAAGTATGGCATGGTGAAAACAGACCACATCCTGTTCATCGCATCCGGCGCATTTCATGTATCGAAACCATCGGATTTGATCCCGGAGCTTCAGGGACGATTCCCCATACGCGTGGAATTGAACAGTCTCACCACCGAGGATTTTGTACGGATTTTGACCGAGCCTGAAAATGCACTCATCAAACAATACACAGCTTTACTGGGCACTGAAGGCGTCAAAGTGAAATTTACAAAGGACGCCATCTGGGAAATCGCGCGCATTGCCAGCGAAGTGAACGAGAAAGCCGAAAACATCGGAGCGAGAAGGCTGCACACGATTCTGACCACGTTGCTGGAAGACTTTTTATTCGAAGTGCCGGATACAAAAATCGAAGAAGTGAAGATCACGCAAACAATGGTCAAGGACACGCTCAAGGATATCGTCGAGGACGATGACCTGAGTCGCTACATTCTGTAATTCCGTTTGCAAAAAGTCGCTCGGTTTTATAATGACAGCCGCCAGTGAAGGTTTCGCTGGCGGCTGATTGTCAATGATGGGAGCGCGCCCATTGCAGCAATCACAGGTCGATCATAAATTTGTGACTAATCGTACTCAAATTCATTTATACATTCATGTTTCAGGAGGTTGTTCGTGAAAAAAGATTTTCTATCCATTGCCGATTTGACAAAAGAGGAAATTACAGAGTTATTTGACCTTGCCATTGAATTGAAGGCAAAGCAAAAACGGGGTGAAACCCATCATCTGTTGAAAGGACAAACGCTGGCCATGATTTTTCAAAAGCCATCAGCCAGAACGAGAATTTCATTCGAAGTGGGCATGTTTCAGTTGGGAGGCCATGCGCTGTATCTTTCGCCGAATGATATTGGTCTGGGCACTCGCGAAGCCGTGAAAGATGTTGCCCGCGTGCTGGCCCGGTACAATGACGGAATTATGGCCCGGGTGTTTGGGCACAATGATGTGGTCGAATTGGCCAAATTTTCTTCCGTGCCGGTCATCAATGGGCTGAGCGATTTCAACCATCCGTGTCAGGTGATGGCCGATGTGATGACGATTCTCGAACACAGAAAAACGCTGGACAATTTGAAAGTGACTTTTGTGGGCGATGGCAACAATCTCGCGCACTCCTGGTTGAATTTCGCGTCGCGCTATCCAATGACCCTGGCGCTGGCTGTGCCCGAAGGATTCGACCCGGATCCCAATGTCGTGGCCAATGCCAGGAATGCCGGCATCAGCGAGGTCACCATTTATCGCGATCCGAAAAAAGCAGTGAAGGACACTGACGTCATTTACACGGATGTCTGGGCGAGCATGGGCCAGGAGACGCAGGCTGAGGAAAAGAACAAGGCGTTTGCCGGTTATCAGGTGAACGACGAACTGATGCAGGCGGCGCGAAAAGACACCTACGTGATGCATTGTCTGCCGGCGCATCGCGGACAGGAAATCACCGATAGCGTCATTGAGAGCAAAAATTCCATCGTCTTTGATGAGGCCGAAAACAGGCTGCACGCTCAAAAAGCGATTATGGTTAAATTAATGGCCAGGTAAGAAAATGAAAATCGAAATACAACCATTCGACAAATCACTTGCTGAGAATTGGGATGACTTTGTCTGGAAATCCAACAACGGGACCATCTTTCAGACGCGGAGATTTTTGAACTATCACCCTGAAGGGCGCTTTGAGGACTTTTCGCTCGTGTTCCGAAAGGAAGACCGCGTCGTTGCGGTCTTTCCGGCGACCGTTCGGTTCGAACACCATCGCCGTATTCTCACCTCGCATCGCGGTTCTTCCTACGGCGGGCTGGTGACCAAATTTAATTTGAGCATTATGGACGCATTCCGTCTGGTGGAGAGTCTACTGGAGTACGCGAAGAACAACCAGTTTCAGGGAGTGGAACTGACGCCACCGCCCATCATTTATTCGCAGCGGCCCAGCAATTACATCGACTTTGCCCTGGTGAAGAATGGCTTCGGCTACCGCAAGCGCGAAATTTCCAGCGTGATCCCTCTGACCTTTGGCGAGAACGAGGTCCTGCAAACGTTTTCGTCGGAATCCAGACGCGCTGTGCGCCGCGCGGTAAAGCTGGGCGTGACGGTTCGTGAGAGCGAGGACTACGAATCGTTCTATCACATACTGAAACGCAACCTGAAAATGCGGCATAATGTTCAGCCCACCCACACGCTGGATGAGTTGCTGTTATTGAAGAATATCTATCCGGATCGAATTCGGCTATTCGCTGCGTTCGCCGAAGAACACATGGTCGCCGGCGTGGTGATGTTCACCTGCAACAACCGGGTGGTGCTGGCGTTTTACATCAGTCATAACGAGGATTACCAGCAGTATCGCGGCGTGAACTGCCTGTTCTACGAGATCATCAAATGGGCGATTCAGAACCGCTTCGGCTATCTCGACTTTGGTATTTTCACTGTGGACATGGATCCGAATTGGGGCCTGGGACGGTTCAAAGAGAGCTTCGGTGCCCAGGGCATTTTCCGGGATACGTTTCTCAAATACCTCAATTAGCGAATTGTTGAAAGTGATTCTGACGTCGTATCGGGAATGGGAGAGAAGTAACCACCAACAGGTTTTTTCAACGAAGTAGTCCGTTAATCAGAATGAAAATTTTGCACATCGCCCCGTTCAATGTGGCTGGTGTCCCACTGACATTCGTGACTGCGGAGCGGCAAATGGGACACCAGAGCCGATTGATAACCTTTGCAAAAAATCCCCGCGGTTACCCGGAAGATATTTGCCTGAACCTGCCTCTGCTGAATTTTCGTGGCTTTGCGACGTTCAAACGATGGACGCTGGGCAAGTCGCGGACGGAGATTACCAACATCAAACCGCGCCTCAGCGAAATTCCGCCGGTCTGGCGACCGGGCCGGTTCGAGCGCCGGCTCATTCAATTCCGCGAAAAAATCTGGCAGCGGGAAATCAAGGCTGCTTTTGATGTATATCAGCCGGATGACTACGATGTCATTCAACTGGATGGCGGTATCGGCTTTTATCGGGATGGCCGCGATATCCAACAGTTGCATGAGGCTGGCAAGAAAATCATCTGCTGCTACACCGGCAGCGATTTGCGATCGCGCGGCGTCATTCCTCAGATTGACGCCATCGCCGACGTGAACGTCACGGTGGAATTCGACCATCTGCCGCTGCACCCCAATCTGCGCCATGTCTGCTTTCCGTTTGATGCAAAAAAATTTACTGTATCGCTAAATAAGGATGATGAGGTGCTGATCATCGGGCATGCGCCGACAAATCGCGCCGCCAAAGGCAGCGATGTCATCATCGACCGGGTTCGAAAACTTGAAAAGACGCATCCTGTGAGGCTGCTCCTCATCGAAAACCTGCCGTATCAAACCGCGCTGGAGTTGAAATCCGGCTGCCATATTTTTATCGACCAGATTGGCGATCTGGGCTATGGCATCAATTCGCTGGAATCGCTGGCCATGGGCATTCCCACCTGTTCCTGTTTGGCCGAAGGATTCGCCGCCGAATACCCGGATCATCCGTTCATCATCATTGACAGCGATAATTTATCAGAGCAATTGATTCGACTCATTCAGGACAAAACCTATCGGCTGGAGAAAGGGCGAACCGGGAGGGACTGGGTGCTGCGCCACCACGATCCTGTAGCTGTCGTTCAAAAAATTCATCGGCTGGCCGGAATAACGCCGCCTTAGCACGTGGAGCGTTCATGAGCTGGAAAAAATTCTCGACTTCTTTTCGAAACCGAACCATGCGGCTGCTCGAAAAAATTCTGGGCAGGAAAGTGCTGAGCTCAGTGGCAGTGAACCTGTCGGCGATTGACCGCATTCTCGTCATTCGCCAGCATGATCAATTGGGCGATTTCCTATTGGCCACGCCGGTGCTGCGCGCATTGCGCGAGCATTTCCCGCAAAGCCATATTACCGTTCTGGTGCGCGGCTATACCCGGGAAGCCGCGCTTCACAATGAGTATATCAACGACGTCATCTATCTGCCGGAATCGGGCTATAATTATTCTTTGGGCTGGCTCAGGGAGTTCTGGAAAAAGCTGCGGCGCCGGTACGAACTGGCCGTGGTGCTGAATACTGTTTCCCATTCGCTCTCTTCCGATATTCTGTCCCATCTTTCCCGCTCAAAATTCGTGCTGGGGTCTGCGCATCGGATATTCCCCGGCTGCCAGCGAAATTTTTTCTATTCCTTTCTTGCGCCCTATGATGCGGTTGAAAAACACCAGACAGAGCGGAATCTGGACATCGTGAGATACCTGGGAATCGATACGCGGGATCGCTCGGAAGTCATGACTATCACTGAGGAGGAACGGAATTGGGCCGTTCAATTCCTGCGCGACAACGGACTCACTGCGGGACTGCAGCCAATCGGTATTCATCCCGGCGCTGGCAAAATTGAAAATCGCTGGCAGGTGGAAAAATTTGCTGAGGTGGCCGGCTACTGGTTTCAGGCGAGCTACATGCCCGTCCTGTTCTGGGGACCGAAGGAAGTGGAACTGGGACAGATGCTTTTATCGCAGGTGAATTTTAAACCCATTGTGTGCGATGGGCTTGCCCTGCGACAGTTTGCAGCAATCGTACAGCAGATGGAAATATTCCTGTGCAATGATACCGGCGTCATGCATGTTGCCGCAGCCGTTGGGACGCCGCTCGTCGCTATTTTTGGTCCAACCGAGCCATCGTTGTGGAAGCCGTTGGGAGAGCGATTCCGCGTCGTTCGCACCAGTGATCGCGACTGTCATTCGGTGACTGTCGACATGGTGTTGGACATGATGAAAACGCTGTTGCCGAAAATTGATATATTACCCGATTGATGAATCTGATGGTTTTACTTTTAAAAACAAACAGCGAGTCAGTGGCAAACTGACTGGAAATGCATACTTAAACAGGGGAGGTTCATCCCGAAACGAGGCGGGGGAGATGCCTTCTGAAGTCGAACTGTGAGATGAGTGATTATTGATTTCTCTGCTCAAGTAAATTTTTGGCTTCTTTTCTTAAAATGTCAAATGACTCAAATCGGGTCTTCCATAAGCCGCTGATGGGATCATCCAGATCATTGACGATGAAAATAATGGCTGAAACCGTGAACGTCGCGACACTGCAGAGCGTAAATGCAATAGTGAAATTTTCAATATTCAATCCGAAAAAACCCAATACCCACCAGACAGAGGTGAACAACAACAGCACCCAGATACCCTTTGGCATACGCTCCCGAACAAGCGACATCCAGTCGCCGCGGATGTCGATAGCGTCGTTGATGTACCGCATCATTTCCAGCGAGAAAGGCAGCGGTATCCTGTCATCCTGCAAGACGCTTCCTATCTCCCGATGAATTTCATCCAGTTTACTGTTCACTTTCGGATTGGAATATTGCCTCGGGTGTTTGGCGCGGAGCATGATTCTCGAGTAATCGTAAATCAGTTTGGCAATGGCGAGCACTTTCTTTTTGTCCTGCAAATACCGGGTTGTCTTGAGGAGAAGGACGAGCGCATCCGCTTCTCTATCGATTTCGTTGTTGACAAGGGAATGCCGCTGCCAAACTTCAACAACAACCAAGGCTAGAAGCACGCCATATAACACGCCGAACCACTCGATGAAATTACCAATGATGGCGGAGTCATTTTCCGGGATGACTTTAATGCGGGAGATCAAGAAGAAGATCACAAAGAAAGAAATAAGTAAGACGACAGCTAAAGCAGAAAGGAAGTTTTTATTATACCTTATCTGTTTACTTTTCGCCATTTCCTTTTTCCTGTTTTGTTCACTGTTAACATGACAGTTATGGAGTATGTGACATAAATTGCAACGATGATTGTGGCAACTAAAATGGAAATCAGGAGCAATAATTGAAAGGAGAACAGTGTCGTGTTGAATTCGAAAAGTCGAATAATCGCCAGCACGACCATGGATAACAACGTGACTCCTAATGCTTTATAAATCGGTATCATATAAACACCTCATTCAATTGGCTTCATTTCAAACGACTTCTGTGTACGGCGTGAGTCCTGTTAGGTTTCCTCAGTCGCTCGAACGCGGATTTAATTCTCCAGCTTTTTTAAAAACAACGACGTGCTTGCCGGCAGAAAGGATGACGGACGATCTATCCGTTCCGTGCAGTTTTTGATCTGTTTGAAGCTCGTACTTATTTAACCGTTTCGGTTGATATAATACAGCATGATAATTTGAAGGGATTTCGATAGAGTAGACATATTCCAAATCTCCGTTTCTCTCCCATGAAACAGAGACGTCCGCATCTTCATCCACCGGGACAACGCCTTTCGCCCACGTTATCCGATCGCTCACATACGGAACGAACCGTATCGTCCGAAACCCGGGTTTTTCCGGTGAAATACCCAGCATTTCTCCGGACATGAAATACAATGGCGACCCTCCCCAGGCATGGCTATAATCACCGATGTAACCAAATTCCGTTTTGTCCTGCCAGTTTTCTTTCAGCGTATGCGTTTCCCAATCGAGACCATTTTTCCATCTATCAAGGCAGGACAAACCATCTGTGTCGAACTTTTTGATATGCGCCAGTGCGGAAAGTATAAAAGACAAAAAGTAAGGCTGTAAGTCTATCTCCTTTTGCTTCAAAACATAGTCCATGATAGAAGCTTGTTTATCCGGGGATGCCATGTCGTAAAGGACGGCGAGCGAATTGACGTGCGGACTGTACGTTACGATGTCCGCGTCTTCGGGCAACCAAAAATGCGGTGATTGCTGACTTATGAATGCCACACCATCACGGTATATCCCCTTCGCGTCATCCCATAATTTTTTGTTAAAGCCATCCTTTATTTTTTCGGCGAGCCTAAGATTTTCTTTACTGGCGCTGTTGTTGTGAACGATCGCATTGAACGCGGCCGCGATGACCAATGATCGATAATAAAAGGCTGTCATATAGCCCATGCCAATCACTGCGGGCGGATGGTGCGCATTGTAACCATTGATTTTGATCCAGTCCATGAACATGTAATCCGGTGCCTGACTGACCAGAAAATCCTCGTCCAAATATGAGGCGAACCGCTCATTCAATGCATTGACATGCGGAAGGAGTTCCATCACGAGCAGAGAATCGCCGGTGAATTGAAAATAATTGTATAACATCTGAACCCACAACAGGGAATAACTGGTGTGGAACATGTCATAATTGTTTTTCTGCAGTATTCGCGCTGTCTTTATCAAATCCTGTCGCGCCAACCAGGGATCGCCAAAGGCGTAGAAATTTGATTGCGATTCGATGAGATAATCGCCCGTGCAGGCGAGAGGTTCTTGATGCCTGGGTGAGTCGAAATGAAGACTATTCATGCAGAGTTGGGTGGTCCAGCGAGCAACGTCCCAAAGCTTTGTGTAGAAAGTGTCGGAACAGGCGAAACTGCCCCGGTAGCTCACCGGGTACGTGGAAAACAATGCGGCTATAGAATCGATTTTCATGCCGCGCCGGGAGGTAACGTCCACAGTCAAATACCTGAAAACATTCAATTGCGGCGTTGTAAAAGAGTTCGCGCCTTCTTTGCAGATATAGACAAGTGGCCTGTTTACCGAGGATTTTTCCCGCGGGAAAATTTTAACTGTATCGCCCTCGTGCGCAGACAGGGACAGGGAATAATAGGCCGACATATTTCTTTCAAAGTCGAGAGTGAAGCTTTCATTGAATAAAATGCAATCGGCCAATGACCAGGAAGTCCTGGCGCTGTCGATGCTGGTGAGTGAGCGCCTGATGTTGTTGGCTTCGCGAGGATAGCGAGTGGGAATGGGAATTTGACTCATGACCAGATAACCGCTTTCTACGGTATCCTGAATGGAGGCATTGGGCCACAGTCCATCGTCGAAGTGAATGTCGCGCCAACCCTGAATTTCCCGCGTGGCGTTGTAAACCAGTCCGCCTTCTTTCACGGAGAGGCAGGAATCTCGCTGGCATTTCCAGGTGGTATCTGTCGAGACAATTGTCTGGTTCAAGCCGAAGTCCAGATCGCACAGGAATCTTCCTTTGCCGGACGTGGTTTCCGACAGGGCTAAATCGAAGGAATAGACTTCCGCAGCAATGACATTATTCCCGACGCGCAGGTGCTTTTTCACATCGTGTATGGTAAAGAACCAGTGCTGCGGAGGGGCGTGATCCTCATAATCGCTGCCAATATTGGGCGGCCCCTGACAGATGAACTGTCCGTTGAGATAGATTCGAAACGATACATCGCCGGTAACGCAGAGTATCGCACGTGACGGAATTTTATCCAAATCGAATTTTTTTCGAAACAGGGCGGTGCATCGATTCGGCGGCAGATTTTCGTGAATCCATTCCGACCGGGTATTCTGAAATTTCGGGAACTGTTTTCTATTCAACCAAAGCCAATTGCCGCTCCAGTTCGTCTTTGGAAATAATCGCTCCGGCGTGAATGAGAGTTGGGAGGAATAGATGCCGGACGAATCCGCTGTGATCACGCCATGCGCGTCGTGCGTCTGGAATGGGCTCGTTGCACATGAAATGCTCAGAATGAAGAAAAAGAACAATGGCAAGAAAGCCGTTTTCGTCATAGCTTGGTTGTTCATTGATTTGAGAACTACCCTCAATCACTTTTTAGCATTGGGCGCTGATGAATGCCCAATCGTCGCCAGGTGGCGCGGTTGAACGTATGCTGCCAGAGAAATTTGTCCAAAACACTGTCCCGGCGTGGGGCATGTGACGAACCAGTCGAACCACAGCCTCACGGTGGTAACGTTGTTGAATTCAGGAAAGAAGCAAGGCTCGTTTGTTAATGCAGCGACACACCATCGCTGTACAAAAAATATAACAATTCCAAAATGGATTGACCCCCAACCGATTGCAATCGAAACAATCCCTTTGTTATTTCTCCGAAGATTCGAGTATCTCACTTGACGTAATTGATCGTGACCCGGACAGATAGCCGTACCATTTGTAGAGCATGTCCCCCAGAGCGATGAGCGCCAGCACCGCCATAATGGCCATGAGCACCGCGTCGAGATTCAGGTTGAATGCTTCTGCGGACGTGGCAGCTCTTGCAGCCTGGTCGCGGAACGAATGGTATAATTGCCATGAGGCCGTCAACGTGGTGGAGAACATGAATGCCATGGGAACCAGCGTCACCCAGACATAGCGCGCTTTTCCAGCTTTGATGATGAGTGTGGTACCCACGCCGAGCGCAATGGCCGCCAGCAGTTGATTGGATACGCCGAACATCGGCCAAATGCGGGAGACAGTCCCCGAATGAATCAGATAACCCCAGGCCAGTACCACGAGCGCGCTGGCAACAATAATGCCCGGCACCCAGCGCTGGCGTCCCAACGGTTTATAGACATAGCCGCCGAATTCCTGTATTAAAAACCGCGCCACGCGCGTCCCGGCATCGACTGTGGTCAGGATGAACAGCGCTTCGAACATCAGGGCGAACGTGAACCAGTAGGGCATCAGGTCCTTCATGCCGGGGAGGTGCGACAGGATGGTGGTCATGCCTACCGCCAGCGAAACAGCGCCGCCTGGCCTTCCTTTGACATCCAGACCGACCATCGCAGAAAGTTCGTTGATCTTTTCCACCGGGAATCCCAGCGCGGCGATGGCATCGACAGACAGTGTGGTATTAATTGCAAAATAATCGCCGGGGATCAGGATGCAAGCGGCAATCAGCGCCATCATGGAAACGAATCCCTCGGTGATCATTGCGCCGTAACCGATGTGTCGGATATGATTTTCGGACATGATCATCTTCGGCGTGGTGCCGGAAGCGATCAGCGCGTGAAAGCCGGAAATTGCCCCGCAGGCGATGGTGATGAATAAAAACGGGAACAGCTTGCCGGGAATAATCGGCCCGTTCCCGCTCGCAAATTGGGTGACGGCCGGCATCTGCAGCACCGGCGCCATGAACACAACGCCCAGACCGAGCAGGGCGATCGTGCCGATTTTCATGTACGTCGAAAGATAATCGCGAGGGCACAGCAGCAGCCAGACCGGCAGAACCGAAGCCAGAAATCCGTAAATCATCAGCGCCCAGACGAGTTTATGATGGGACAACACCAGCCAGTGGCCGATAGACGATTGCGGTATTTTCCCTCCGAAATAGACGGCCAGCAGAAGCAGGATGACGCCGATGACGCTCACTTCGCCCACTTTTCCGGGGCGAATGAAACGGAGATAGAACCCCATCAAAATAGCGATGGGAATTGTCAGCGCAATGGTGAATGTCCCCCATGAATTTTCGCGCAGCGCATTGACGACCGCCAGGCCAAGACTTGCCAGCGCCACGATGAGAATGAACAGAATCGCGATTGAGGCGGCGAAGCCACCGACCGGGCCGATTTCATCTTTGGCAATTTGAGCCAGGGAGTGGCCGTCCCGACGAATGGAGGCTGTCAGGATCACCATGTCGTGCACCGCGCCGGCGACAGCGGCGCCGATGAGAATCCACAAAAACCCCGGAACGTAGCCGAACTGCGCAGCCAGCATGGGGCCAATCAGAGGTCCGGCGCCGGCGATGGCCGCAAAATGATGGCCGAACAGCACCCAGCGGTTGGTTGGGTCATAGTCGATGCCATCGGGATGACTGATGGCCGGCGTTTTCCGGCCCGAATCAATGGTCAGGACTTTCGCGGCGATGAATGCCGCATAGAACCGATAGGAAATTGCGTAGAAACACGCTGCGGCAGTGACAATCCAGAGCGCATTTACTTTCTCCGACGGATTGAGCCAGCCGACAACGACGCCAATGGAAATAGCAGCGAGCAGACTTACAGCGACCCAGAGTATTTTCATGAACGTTTTCATACTAATGATTCCCGGGAGAGAAGTTAAACCTGATTTCACATTGGAGATTTAGCCGGATGATGAACTATCACAATCGAAATGACACGTCAATTTGCTTAACATCGTGGACAGAAAATTCACACGACTAACTTCGTTTTGGATGCAGCGCCCCTGGCGAAACAGATGAAACGCTTGTGCCGGAGAAGTCGCGAGTGATGCGATTTATCGGCTGTCCTTTTCATAATTCACAGTCCGGAATAATAGCTATTACCGGCAACTGAGGAATTGAGTTAAGTTGAACCCAATATACATGTTAATCCCGACATTGTCAAGCGGAAATTTGCATATATGGTAATTCGATATATTTACAGTCTAAAAAGTCGAAAGGAAGAAATAGGTCATCCTGGCATTCTGAGCATTGCTGATCCGATCGTTCGGGATATTCATCCCGAACGTACGCCGATTCGGGGACATGCGTTCCAACCATTGCCTGCGGAGGATGAAGATCCAACGCGATCAAGTTGATGCTGATTTTTTCACACAGACCGGGGCGAAAAAGCGGGTGCGTAAAATCAGAGACGACCGAATATGCTGGCCAATTTCAGTTTCCAGACAATCCAGATGGCTTCGCGGATGATCCGTTTGGACATTTTCGAACGCCCCACTTCGCGGTCGGTGAAGATGATCGGTATCTCACAAATTTTGAATCCCTTTTTCCATGCCTTGAAATTCACCTCAATCTGGAAGGAATAACCGTCGGAGACGACTTTATTGAGGTCGATGGCTTCCAGCACTTCGCGCCGGAAGCATTTGTAACCGCCGGTGCAGTCATTCACCGGCAGCCCGGTGATGATCTGCGTGTACTTGTTCGCCCCGACGCTCAGCACCAGCCGCATCAGCGGCCAGTTGATCACGTTCACACCGGTCTTGTACCGGGAGCCAATGACAACATCGCAGGTCTTGATCGCTTCGAGAAAATGGGGGATTTCGTCCGGATCATGGGAGAAGTCCGCATCCATTTCGAAGATGTAGTCATACTTTTTATCGATCGCGTATTTGAATCCGGCCACGTACGCCGTGCCCAGGCCGGCTTTGTGGCTTCGTTTCAGCAAGTAGATGTTATTCTCTAAGGTTGCGAGCTTTTCGACGATTCCCGCTGTGCCATCCGGGGAGTTATCGTCCACGACCAGTATGTCCAGATTTCTCAAGCCCTGAAACAGAATTTTGTCGATCAGCTTTTCAATATTATCAGCTTCATTGTAGGTTGGAATAACAACAATCGAGTTCATACCTGGATTGATCCTTTATCTTCAGAAAGGGGGGATTAATTTTCTTCATGATTTGAAAAAGATGAGTTTCTTCGACTGCTTGCGCATCTTGCGCAGCCCGTCTTCCACATTGGATAAATGAATTTGCAGATCGTTTTGGGCCTTGTCCACGATGAACCCCGACTTCAACGGACGCAGCGCCGCCTGATTCAGTTCCGGCGTGGTGGTCTGATGAATGAGGCTTTTGTTCAATTTGTAGATGTCAGCAATTTTCAGAGCGAACTGATAACGATCGATGAGTTCACTGCCGCAGACATGATACAGATCCCATTTCTGCAACTGAATAATGCGGATAATGGCGGCGGCAAGATCATCGGCCAGGGTGGGATTGCCAAACTGATCGTTCACAATGGTGACGGATTTTCCCTGTTTCAATGTCGCCACAAGCCATGTGACAAAATTGGGACGAATGGCTTCTGCGTCGCCGTACAAGACCATCGTTCGCACAATGGCATAATCCAGTTCGGATGCGGCCAATACATTTTCGCTGGCCAGCTTTGATTTGCCGTAATAACCGAGCGGTGAAGGCGTGGCTGTTTCGTCGTACGGGCCTTTTTTCCCGTCGAAGATATAATCAGTCGACAGATGCACGATTTTCGTTCCTATTTTCCGCGCCGCATACACGATATTGTTCACGGCTTCGACATTGATTTTCCAGCATTTCTCCTTCTCGTTCTCGCAGGCATCCACATTGGTCATGGCTGCCGTGTTGACCAGGTAATGGGGATAGATGCTCAATATGGCATCTTTGACAGCTTTTCGGTCGGTCAGATCGAGTTTGAGATAGTCGAAATGAATTTTCTTGTTGAAGGGCTGATCGTGCAGATCAATCCCGACAATGGAATATTTGGATGCCGCTTGCATTAATAATTTCTGTCCCAACAACCCGTTTACGCCGGTGATTAATAGTTTTTCCATAACGTTTCCTTGAGTGGCTAAATTCCTGTTTGAAGTAATCGTTTGATGTGGTCTGATCCAATGGGGCCTGACACGGTGCTATTCAATCCTGCAATGGAATTTGCGAATTTCGCTGCGTTGACCGGATCCTGGTTTTGGAAATAGCGATATAAAAAACCAGCCATGAACGCATCTCCACATCCTGTGGCATCGATCGCATTCCCGAGATTCGCCGCCGGAAAAACATGATGGTGTATCGTCGAGTCTTGCTTGTAAACCAGCACAGAACCCCGGGAGCCAAGCGTGATATTAAAAATATGAATATGTGTTGTTTCAAGTACATCAGCGCCGAAGCGAATCAATCTCTCGTCGGACAGGGTGGCGCCATCGTTCAGAACAGACGCCTCTTTTTCGTTCATCTGAAGGACATCGATATCAGCGATCCATTTCCGCCACTCCGGCGGTTTGCGCAAAATGCGCAGCCCGGTCTCATCCCGTTCCAGCGAAAGGCTGTGAAAGTCCATGAAAATGGGACTGGATTTCCGGGCGCAGAACTGGCGAAAATCGTCGAGGCGCATTTCAAAGCCGGTGATAAAATTGACCAGCCAGACGTCCACCGCTTCAACAGAGCGGGTATGCGCCAGATCGACATGCGGCAGAACGTTGGTCAAAATTTCATCGCGGGATTCAGCATCGTGGTAAATGAGTTTCACGGCTGAGTTCTTTCCCATGTATCGGCGGGTTCCCACGAAATTAAAATTGCCATTGGCAGAAAAAATAGTCCGGATGTCATCGAAAATATCATCACCGAGCCAGCAAACCGGGAAGATTTCATCCTCACCGGAGAACAGATTGGTCAGAATGGTCAGGGCGTAGTAGATGCCGCCGAAGCTTCGCGTCTCAGTTTTGTCCGTATGAATAATTTGGTCGTTAATGAAAGTACCAATGACTCCGATTTTCATTCAGTTCCCCGGAAATGACAGGTATCGACGATTGCACACCCGATCAGTTTTTTCTATCCGGACATGATCATGTGGCTCACAGCATTCATGTGATGTCCGCTATCTCCTGAAACGAAGTAATCAGGATTATTGATAGGGATAAAAGATATAAAATAACAGCGAAAGTATTGCCAATATCCACAGGCCGGGATGCACGCGTCGCCACTGGCCGTTGAAAATCTTGAACAGGGGATAGAGCACAAATCCTGCTGTCATGCCAATGCCGATGTTGAACGTGAAGCTCATCAGAACGATGGTGCAGAACGCCGGGATGAGTTCGCTGTAATTTGTGAAGTCGATTTTTTTTATCGGCTCCAGCATGAAAATGCCGACGATGAACAGGGCAGGCCCGTAGGCAAACGGTTGAATTGCCGTTAAAAATGGAGCAAAGAACAATGCCAGTAAAAACAGAATCGCCGTCACCACCGAGGTGAAACCGGTGCGACCGCCTTCTTCAATCCCGGCTGCGGATTCGATGTACACGCCGCTCGTCGTAGTGCCCAGTAATGCGCCCAGGACGGTGGATAAAGCATCGGCCAGCATGGGTTTTTCAATATTCGGCAGATTGCCATTTTTATCCAGCAGACCGGCTCGGGCTGACACCCCGATGAGCGTGCCCATAGTATCGACAAAATCCATGACGAACACCGTCAGGATGACTGAGAAAAATCCCCAGGTGAGCGCGCCGGCGATATCCAGCTTCAGAAAAGTGGGCGCCAGACTGGGCGGGAGGCTCATAATTTTTTCAGGCGGTGATGCGATTTTTAACAGATACGAAATCAGGCTCACAGCGAGTATACCGATCAGGATGGCCCCGGGCACCCGTTTCAGCAATAACAATCCGATCAAAATGAATCCGAACAGCGCTAACAACACGGTCGGCTCGGAGAGCATGCCAATCTTCACTGGCGCATCAGCGACACCGACGCGGATAATGCCCGTCTCATTCAGCCCGATGAATGTCAAAAAAAGCCCAATGCCCACCGCGAAGCTGTATTTTAGACTTTCTGGAATGGCTTCAACCAGCCAGGAACGGATTCGCGCCAGCGTGATGATGGTGAATAAAACGCCGCCGATGAAAATCGCGCCGATGGCGGTTTGCCACGAATAGCCCAGCACATTGACAACGGTGTAGGCGATGAACGCGTTTTCTCCCATGTAGGGAGCGATGGCAAATGGCCGGTTGGAATAGAGCCCGATGAACAGAGTCCCGAAAAAGGCGGTTAAAATTGTGGCCACCATGGACGGGCCTTTGGGAATTCCGGCGATGGCCAGAATGGCCGGGTTCACGATGATGATATAAGACATGGTGACAAAGGTCGTGATGCCAGCCAGAATTTCCGTTCGGTAGTTTGTGCCAAATTCATCAAACTTGAAAAAATGACGCATGTTCAGGCTCCTTTCGGTGCTGCGCAGAAACGGACATTGAACGATTCCTATCGCCGCTGAATCATGGACACGGTGCAGGCTATCTCGCAGTGATCGAAAAAATAACAGCGCCGCAGTCGCGCGCATTGTCTCTATTTCCGGCCGTAGCTATTGCTTGGGAATTTTGCAGCCCAATTTTTTGAATTCATCCAATTTGCTTCGGACGTTTTCGCTGAAGAGGCCAATGATCTCTGCCGCCAGGACGGCCGCGTTTACGGCGCCGGCTCTTCCAATGGCGACGGTAGCGACCGGCACGCCTGCCGGCATTTGTACGATGGAATGCAGCGCATCCATGCCATTGAGCGCAGACCCAGAAAGGGGAACACCGATGACCGGAAGCGTGGTGTAGGCGGCAATCACGCCCGGCAGATGCGCTGCCATACCAGCTCCTGCGATAATAACACAAAAACCCCGGTCGCGAGCTGTTTTTGCAAATTCAGCGGTTTGATCCGGGGTACGATGCGCCGATAAAATGAATTCTTCACTTACGAGTCGAAAGTAGTTGAGATGGAGAGTACATTCATCCATTATTGGTTTGTCAGAGGCGCTGCCCATGACAACGGCAACTTTTGGAATTGCCTGGCTAATGTTCATCCGCGATCCTTTCAGTTTTCTAATCCCATAATATAAAAAAATATTTGAAAAATGCAAGAGTGTAAAATGAAAAATTCAGGAGCAGTGCGCCCGGGGAATTTTATTACGATTAAGCAGATGTGTCATAGAAATATTTACCGGCGAAGACCTGTGTGAAAGGAAATTGCCAGCGCTCTCCGCCTGGGACATTCGCAGGCTAATTCGCGGCCTACGTTCGGCAGTCAGTCGGATTCCAGACTCAGTCTGACTTGCTGTCGACGTCGCATTAAAAATCTGATGCAGATTTTAACTGCTCAGGTTCCAGGTTTATACGTTCCCGGTTCCGGGTTAATAAGAATTTTTGTTGCTATTCAGGCATGTATTCTTGCCGTGATATCACCAAGCCACGAAGTTACGACAGATTTTAAAAATTGAACAACAGCACTTGCTTGAAGACCGGCGTCGGTGCGATGAACGCCTGGGTCTCGGTTCGCGCAAAACGGCCTAACGAAAATCCGGTGCCCAAAGAACACTGCGGGATCAGGATATTCTCGACTGCCCCGGCGTCATCATCTGTCCCTTCGCGGATTTCATCCACCGCAACAACGCCCAGTCCGATCTGGACATATTTGAAATCCAGTCCATTTCTCAGGCTCCATTTAAAATCAGCGCCGCGACGCGTTCCTAAAGTCGCATAAGATAATTCACCGAAGTAACCTGTCACCTGGAGCGAGCCGGTGATGCACGCCCAGCGGTAAGTCACACCAAAATTCGCTGAAGAGGGGAAGCGCAAAATCAGCCTGTCATCGGTCGGATTCTCGTAGGGAACGGTCAGAGTCAGTTTTGCCAGATCCAGTTTGGAGGGATCCATGATTTCTTCCTCGCTGTTCCCCAAAAGGACATCGCTGTTCAGCGCCGGAATGATGTTATTGTCGACATCCATCACTCCGGACAGGGTGAGCGTCGGCGCAATTTCCACCATCGCGGCAAAGGACAGATTCGGGCGAAGATGGTAATCCGCGCCAAGTTTCACGCCCCAGGCGTTACCCTTAAAAGAGCAATAGATCGACTGATTTAAATTATTCTGCTCGCCCTCTTCGAAATTGATGTGCGGATCATAGGGATCGTTGAAGGCGAATTCGCTCCCGGCGGTTTCCATGATGCCATCGATTCTGAAATCGCCGTTGAACAGGACCTCTCCAAAATAGCGGTCGAGAGTAATTCCTGTCGCCAGGATTGGCGTCCATTGATGAGCTGCTGCAACGCTGAAACGATTGATCGCAGCGCGCGATTCCACATTTGCGTCGATGGAATTCCTGAATTTCACGACCATCGTTTGCGTGCCGATATTCTTCCGGGTCTCCAGCAGGGAGGATATGCCATTGGCGACGAGATTCATCTGTAATTCCAGCGCGCGGCTATAGCCCAGTCCCAGTACAGTCCGCGCGAGCCAGCGGGACAGCGGCATCACAATCACAGCGGTGTTTATTCCACCCCGATGGCGCACCACCGGAGTGACAGTGGGATAAGTAATTCCTGTTTCGCTGAGCCGATAATCCGCAATGGCGTTATCCACAGATGTCCGAACCTGACCGGCAATATCGTACCAGTTGGCAATGGAGAGGCTGAGCGGCGGCATGAACGAGACCAATACCTGCCGATTCGTTCTGAAGGCCAGAGTCGCCGGGTTCCAGTAAATCGCGCTGGCGTCGCTATTCATGGAAGCACAGCCCATGTAGGCCTTGCTGCCGATTCCACTGAACATATCCGTGCGAAAGGAGAAATCGGCGGTCACGGTTCCGCCCTGAAACCAGCGCAGGCTATTTTCTTTTTCAATCTGCGCCAGCGCCAGACTGTGCCATAAGGCAACAACGAGGAAAAGCGATAAGTGTTGTTTCATAGTTTTAAAAAGTTAAGTGGTCAAATCAAAACCAGATGGTTGTCGAAATTTTCGGTGTATTAGCAAGGAAAAAGAATTCATAGGCAAAATCAAAACAGAGATTCAATCGGCCTTTTTTCGAGTAGAGCAATCCCAGGCCAACGGCGTATTTGCGATTGATATCGGCGCTGACCGGCTGGTTGACGCCGGCGCGCAGCACAAAAATGTTGAGCAGCGAATATTCCAATCCGGCGCGCAGCCTGTCCACGTTATCGCTGGAGAGTGTCTTCTCCCAGTCCAGCGAAAACAGCAGATTTTTGTAAGCGGAAACTGCTCCGCCAACGATGAGCGCCGGGGGAACCGATTCCGGATAATTTGTTCCAAGCGTTGTATTTTGATAATTGACTGGGCTGATGACATCGCGTAGCAGAGCGCCGGCGACGAATTTCGGCGTAACGGTCCATTGCCAACCCAGATCCAGTCCCATTCCGAATGCGTCGCCTTTGATCTGGTTTTCACCGCCATCGGCATTCTTCCCGAATACGGAGTGTCTGAATTTGATATTCAGCCCAAACCGCATTTTTTCCCGAAGGGAACCGGATGAATTTGACCATCTGTAGGCGAACGAGACATACCCGGTGGTCTCGCGCAGCGCGTCATTCCCTGATGAAATGAATCCTCCGCCCAGCGCGATGCGCTTTGTCATCGGCCGGCCGCAGGAGAAGAAATAGTAGGGGATTAAATTGAATTGTTTCGCCCACATGAATGTGGCGTTGGTGCTGTTCAGGCGGGATAAGCCTGCCGGATTCCAGAGCACAGAATTGGCGTCATTGGCCAGCGCCACAAATGCGCCGGCCATCCCCATGGGACGGGCGCCGTAGCCAATATCGACAAATGCGGCTGGAATGTCGGCGATCGCATTCAGGGGCGCAATCAACAAAATGCACATCAAGATAATAGTAGGTTTCAACATCGAAGCATCGTCTCCAGTTTACTGTTAAAAAGCAGACGCAGACTCTCAATCGGATCCGTCCATTTCGCGCATGTCAGGCTGACATTCATTGAATCGGCATTTTCGAAAAAATTATAAATGGATAACATCTGTGAAAATTTATTAAACAGGGAATATGAAGAGCGCGCATTCCATGCTGGCCTGAATCCAGATTCATGGAACGCGCGTGTTGAAGCGTATCTGATGGGGACGTTACTGAATGTGAGTGTAACCGGGAGAGCTATTTGATGAGCACCACTGCCTTCAGAGCCTCCTGGTTGCCGGAGCTATCCTTTGCCTTGAAATGAAGGAGATAGCGTCCATTGAGGGCCATGTCGCCGGAATTGGTTTTACCATCCCAGGTGATAATTTTACCCGCGCCTTTTGCAATGGCTTCGTTGGTCAAAATGTCCCGTACCAGGTCTCCGTTCATGTTGTAAACTGAGATGGTGACGGACGGATGCGCCGTTTCCATCGATGTCAGGTCGAACGCGATGGTCAGTGGACTCACCAGCGGAGAAAACGGATTCGGTTGCAGCCGGATATTATCGATGGCCAACGGTCGGGATTCGCTGAGCACAGCAAAACGTCCCAACTGATTGGTCGCAACGGTAATGGTCTCGCCCTGCCGGGTAGCCTGGGGCACTATTTCCCAGGACAGGTCGCTGCGATTCCATCTGCCGAGACTGAATGAATCGCCCTTACCAGGCAGCGGGAAGGTGAGAGTCAGCGGCTTGCTGAAAGCAATCGTCCCTGGCGTTAGTTCATAGACATCGCCGGCAATCTCGTACTGTTGGCTCAGCCGCTGGGAATCTGAAAAATGGGGCAGCTTCATGCCGATCTGGACATCGTAGTCAATGCAATTGGCCGGCACACTGATTTGAACATTCTCGGCGCAGTGCAATGTGACGGCCGGCGAGTTCCTGCCAATTGCAGAAACGACTGAAATGTCCAGGCCGCCCCGGGCGTTGGAGTAGGTATCTATTGCCGAAATCGTGACCGGTCCGATGTAAGAGTTGACCGGATCGACAACTCCAGTCAATGACAGGCTGTCCAGAGCGTCTGTCGGAGAGAAGCTCCAGGCCGGTGCGATCACCGCAGTCCGGCCGTCTGCCGTCAGCGCGTCAATGGCGTATTTTGAAGTCGTGTTGTTGGTGATGGTCAGGCTGCCGCGAATGGAGATCGTCGCGGCAATCGCCTCATCCATGACAAAATCCAGATTCGGGATTTCCCCCCATCGGCTGATTGTGGCAGTCAGGTATTGCGGCGCGCTGCTGAATCCCACTTTTTCGGCATAGATGAAATAGCTGCCAACCGGCAATCCGTCAAATGTATAATTTCCCTGGGCCGAAGTTGTATCTGAGCGGGCGGTGTTATCTGCCATTACGATTTTCATTCGGACGCCGGATAATGGCGCTCCATCGGTTTTACGAACCATCCCGGACAGTGCGCCGGAAATTTTCTGCAATGAAAGATGCAATTCCGGAGAGCTGTCGGCTGAAATCAATTCAAGCACAATCGTCTCATAGCCATATTTCGAGACCGACAGGCTGTATGGGTGCAGGGTCGCCAGATTTTCCAGAACAAAATTTCCCGTGCTGCCGGAGGAGGTCGTCCCGAAATGACCTGAATTATCATAGGCATAAAAAGCGACGCCGGCCAGAGGCTGGCTCGTCTGTTCATCCAGCACGTGCCCGGCAATGCGTCCCAGATTGGGCAATAATTCGAGTGGGACATTGGCTGCGCCGGCCCGGATGAGCGTGTCCGGCAGCGAGGTGTAGCCGTTCTTGAATGCGTTGAGATAGTATTCGCCGGCTGGCAGTGAGTTGATGGAAAATTCTCCGTCGTCGCTGCTGAGCACAGAAAATTGAGCGCTGCTCTGCGAGTGAATGGCGTTGATGGTAGCGCCGGAAATGTCCGCCGCTTCACTCGTCACTTTGCCGCTGATCGAATTGGAGAATGAAACGAGCGAAATATCCTGAGTGACTGTTGCCCTCCCCTGAAGCTGAACCGCCGGAATGAATTTGGAAGCATAGCCCGGCTTTGACACTGTGAGCGAATATACGCCTTCCGGCAAAAAAACCCGTTGATTCTGATCGGTGAAAGAAAAAGCGCCGGAGATGAGCGAATAGGTAGAGCCAATGGAATTTTCCGGGCCGGTTGCGGTGACCAGCGCGTTGAGCAGCGGACTCCCTGTCAGGCTGTCGGTGACGATTCCCATTAGCCCGGCAAAATGGCTTTGCAATGCGAAATTCACATCGGATCGGTTTTCTCCCGGACCGAGGTTCAACGCGACAGGCCCGCTGGTTGGGATGTAACCAGATTTTCTGGCTTCGAACGTATAATCCCCGGCGATCACCTGAAGCGAAAATTCGCCGCGGGAATTACTGAGGCATTGAATATTCGCCTGGCCGGGTAGAAAGATCAGCGCGTCCGGGAGGCCGGCGCCGGTTTCATCGATAATGTTGCCGGAAATCCGGCAATCGGCTGGCGTCAGGTTGAAATCGTATTGATAGCTCTGGCCGGCCTGCATATCTCCGGTGTGTTGCGCCATCGGACTATAGCCATCTTTCCGGGCTGTAATCGTGTAATGACCCGGTTCGAGCGCCACACTGAACCGGCCATCATTTTTCGTCTCTGTCTCGCCGCCCGTTTCCTGAATGGTGATGACTGCGCCGCGCAAAGGCGCATTGTCCGGGCCTGCGGTAATAACGCCTTGCAGGAGGGTTTCGTTTTTGAGCATGGAAAAATTGAGCCCGGTCAGGGTCTGACCGGCGCCGATGAGAATACTGTCGTTTCCGGCATCGAGGAAATTTTCCTTCTCTACAATCAGATCCCAAACGCCGGCCTCGAGGTTCAACGTGAAATACCCATTTTCGTCCGTGAAGACTGACACGGCGTTGTAACGGCTCGCCGTGACGCGTGCGGCATAGATCGGGCCAGCGTCGGCTGTCACCCGGCCTTTGATGACGCTGGCATTGGGCGTTAAAACGAAATTGATTTGGTCGAGTCGCTGGTCGCTTAAAACGGAGACAGCTTGTTCCTGCGATGAAAAAAAGCCATCCTTGTTCGCAGCGATTGTGTAATTGCCCTGGGTCAGTTCCAGCGAAAACGTGCCACTGCTCGATGAGTGCGTTTGCAACTGGCCGACGGATATTTTCACTCCTTCCAGCGGCGTGGTCCCATTGAGTGTCGTCTTGCCGGAAATGACAGCATTGATTTTGTTCAAAATCAAATCAAAGCCGGAGACGGTTTCGCCGGCTGCCAGCGTGATTTGTTTTTCGGACTGAACGTAATAGCCATCCTTTTGCGGCAAAAATGAATAGGTACCGGGCGGCACGTTCAGCGCAAAATAGCCGAAATTATCCGACCAGGTCGTGATGACCGACCCTGTGGTGGGAATGGCTTTCACAAGAACCGAATCGATGGTGGCGGTGCCGTCGGACACGTACCCTGAGAGAATGGCTGCATTGGGCGTCAGGATGGGATTGGGTTTCACGTCATAGCGGATGCCGCCGCTAACGCTGAATGCCGTTGCTGCCGGACTGACAAATCCTTCTTTGGAAACAGTGAGACGCCATGCGCCGGATTCCAGACTGAACGCGAAAGTCCCGTTGGCATCGGTCAATGTGGATAACTCCTGTTCATCCTTTTTCACTGCGACCGTCGCGCCAAAGACAGGCTGGTTTTCAGAATTGACAACCGTTCCGGTCGCGATGTTGGTGTTTTTGATGAGCACCAGATTTTGAGGCAGGGTGCTACATTGTCCTGCCGTGAGCGAAATCGTGGCAGCGCCTGAAAGCCGGTAGCCCTCTTTTTGCGATGAAATCTGCCAGGGGCCGCCGCTGAGGCTGAGGGAGAAATGGCCATTGGCGGCGCTGGTTGTCTGTTTCACAATTTCCGTGTGCAAAGAATGAACGGCTTCGACATTGGCATTTTGCACGGGCAGCGTGTTGTCATCCACAACGCGACCGGTGAGACTGCATGGGCTCGGGTTCAATCGAAAATAGAGGGAATAGGATTGATCCACATCGCAGGTGACGGTATCGAGGATCGTCTCGTACAGATCTTTCGACGCGGTGAAAATGTATGTGCCCGGAGCGATATTGACATTTTCCCGATTGCCGTGAAAGTCGGTCGACAGCGGCACGCCGGTGAAAATGCCATCGATGGAGGTAAATTCGACCTTGGTACGCGGGAGCAGGTAATCATCACTGGTTTTGTCCGGCGTGCCGGCATCGTCCAGTGTGTGGATGGAGACGATCGCATGGGGTGCGTCATAAATGAAATCTCGGGTCTCACTGTGCACTTCCAGTCCGTTGGCGTCGACCGCTCCGATTTTCCAGCGGTAATTTCCATTCACAAATCGCTGGTACGCTGGAAAATCGAAATAGGTATTCGAAGTCGCGATGATGCTCTCCCACATGGGTACCGATGTCTCCATATCCGATTCTTGCTCGATCTTGAACGGATAGACATGAAAATTCACAGCGCCCGGAACGCTCGCCCATTCAAAGGTGACAATGTCGCCGTTGAGTGTGGCATTGTTCGCCGGGGAAAGCAGCGCCGGCGCAGCCAGCGTCGGCGGTGCAATATCCAGCTTGAATTCGGAAACACCGGCAATGACCGGCGAAGTGAATTCCGGCGCGTTGCCGTAGGCATTGAGCACCACCCACCAGTAATTCGCCCCGGCGATGAGTGGCGGCGGCGAACTGGTGAAATTATGGCTCGGATCCGGGATGCCGTAGGGAATTTCATTTTCAGAAGACAATACCGCCCAGATGGGATTGGCGCCTTCCACCATCAATTCGCCTGTCTCCGAGTTTTTGCCCACAATGACTTCCTGATCCGAAACCATGATCCAGTAATAGGGCACGCCGGGGACTTTCTCCCACGTGAAAACAGGTGAGAGCGACTGAACATTCCCCAACGGGGAGAGCATTTGTGGCGCAATCGGCGATTCCACGATGATGAAAAACTCACGGCTGGAATAAGCGCCGTCGGTGACGCGGCAGAAATAGCGACCCAGGGCCATGGCGTAATCCTGCGGGACGAAGGTCACTTCTGAAACGTTCGTCTCCGGGATAGCACCCTTCGAATAATCCCCCGGCGCTGTGCCGAATTCTAACCGGGCGGAGATGGGCGTCGGTTCGATCCAGCGAATGGTGGCCGGCGCATTGAAGGCGAAGAAATTCCCGATGTCCGAGACGATCTGGGGCTCGCCTGAAAATTTATCTGTTGTGATGACCCATTGAACCTGGTCGCGGTAACTGCCATCGTACACAACAGCGCGGATGGAATCCACGCCCTCATAGGTATCTTCATTTTGAAAAATATAGTTCGAAGCATTGGCCATGTCCAACTGCTGGTCATTTCGCAACCAGGTGTAGGCCAACGCATCGCCGTCCGGATCGGTTGCAGCGAGCGAAAGTGTGAGGCTGACGCCTCCTGTGACAGTAATTTCCAATTGGGGCGTGAACGAGGTAATTCGCGGTGGATGGTTTGCCGGCGGACTCTGGCTCTGCAGGGTCACGGAGTGAACGGCGTTGGCCTGGATGTTCACTTCGACATAGTAAAGCAATTTATTCTCCGCAATGGGGACGACTTGCTGCACTGCGCCTCCGGTCACGGAGTAGCCAGCCGCATCCTCCGGCACAATGAATTTCACAAGCCCATTTTCGAACTGGATCGGGCTGTCGTTCGTGATCAGCGCATTGATAATCCAGTTGGTGCCGTCGTTGGTGGGGGAGTAGCGCACGCTGAGTTGTTTGTAGCGAAGCAGCGGATATTCGGTGACTTCGTCGCCGTGAATTTTAATCAGCCGATAAGCGCCATTGTCATTCATGGTGTAGGAGGTGTTGATATTCAGCGCATTGCGGCTGCCCAGATAGCTGACCCCGTTGATATGCGTGTGTCCGTACAGGATCAGGTCGATTTCATTTTCATCGACGAACTCGTCATCGATCTGGTGCGATTCATCGTAATGGTAAAACAGCACGCGCAGCTTGTCGCTGCGCAGCCTGGACGCGGCGAGATTGTCTTGCAGCCAGTCCATTTGAGCCGCCGTGAAGGTCACCGATGGGATGTCGTACATCTCCATGCCGCAGAAAAAATGCTCGCCATAGTTGAAGCTGAAGTTCATCGATGAGCCAAAATAGCTGTGCCAGTTCGCGTGGCCGTCGTACCATAAATCATGATTCCCGCCGGTGATGAAAAATGGGATGGTTGACTTCAGCAAGGACTGGCCGGCGATGTCAAATCCTGTTTCCACCTGCCCATTGTCCACAAGGTCGCCGGTCTGCAAAATGAACTCAGGATTGATGAGGTTGCATTCCCCGATAATTCGCTCGAATTCCGGCACCGTATTTTCATCGTCATAATAACCCACCCAACTGCACGATGGCAAATGAGCATCCGGCACGTGGATGAAATAGTACGATTGTTTGTATTCACTGATGATACGCAGGCTGTTTGGCGATGTGTCGTCGATGCCTCCGCTGGCGCGCACGCGGACGTGATACAATTCAAACGGTGTATTTGCCGGGATGGAAACGGTGAGCGCCCAAACAGCACTTCCGTTGTCGTAGCTGGCTGTGACCGGCAGGGTTCGCGAAAAATATCGCGTGGAAATGATGACCTCCCAGTCGGTCGCGGAAGCGTCCGCCGTGCAGTGAACGACGAATGTCCCGCCAGGCAATGTGATGACCGGCTGGGTCATCAGCGGATTGTGAATGGCGGAAATTTTTTCAGATGCCAGCAGCGTCTGAGCTAAGACCATGATGTACAAAAATATTCGAATAGTTTTCATTTGCAGCCTCTTCCCCTGTTGAATAATTCTTCGGTTAATGTAGTATAAAATGAAAATTAAAACAAATGAAAATCCGTATATTGAAATTATTTTTTATTCGTTAATGAATTGATATTTTTATTCCTATGCGGACGATCATTCTTCATCGAGTGCAATTTCAGTCATTAAACTCAAAGTCCATCGGCATTCGCGAATCCAACCGCTGGCTTCGATTTCATTTCAACAAAGGAATTATCCGTGATTTGTTCAGGAATAAATCTGAGTGGTCACTATTCGATGGCAGGTCAATGAATCAGTTTTTTCTTCAGTGACGCCCAAAAAAGTAGGCTTAATTTGAACGGCCGGACATGCCATGAAACTAATTCTGTAAAATATGGTTATAATAGAAATTAAAATTTGAACGAACCAAAGAAATCGATACTCAAGAGGAAATTAAAACTGAGTGGTACGTATGAAAAAGAATTTATATGATGAAAACCTGACTGCGTTGATTGCCAAAATACCGAAGACCGATTTGCATGTTCATCTGGATGGATCGATCCGGATGGGAACACTGATCGATATTGCGGAGCGCGAAAAAATCAATCTGCCAAGCTACACGGTGGAGGGCATGAATGAGCTGGTATTCAAGGACAATTACAGCAGTCTGGAAGAATATCTGAAAACGTTCGGCTATTCCACGGCAGTGATGCAAAAGCCGGAATATCTGGAGCGGATTGCCTATGAAATGGCGCAGGACAATCAGGCCGAAGGAGTGCGCTACTTCGAAGTTCGTTTTGCCCCGCAATTGCACATCAACAAAATGATGGATATGGAAACGGTCATCTCCAGCGTGAACAACGGGCTGGTCCAGGCGCAGCGCGAATTCAATCAGCGGCCTGAAATTGTGAGTGGAGCAGAACCGCCATTTCACTATGCGATCATCGTGAGCGCGCTTCGGTCTTTTGGAAAATATTCCGAGTACTATGCGAACTTCATCAACTCGCTGCAATACTCCGATAGGAAAATCATCGCCGGTCTGTGTTCGCTGGAGTTAGCCCGCGGCGCTGTGAAGATCCGCGATGGACTGGGCGTGCCGGTGATGGGATTGGATTTGGCCGGCGCAGAGCATGGCAATCCGGCCAAAGACCACAAGCAGGCGTTTCAATTTGCCCACCAGCATTTTTTGGCCAAAACAGTTCACGCCGGCGAGGCCTATGGCCCACCCTCGATTTTTCAGGCGATCACCGAACTGTACGCGGAGCGAATCGGCCATGGCTATTACCTGTTCGACGCCACGCGATTCGAGGATCGCAAAATCGAAGACCGCGAGAAATACATCGAAGACCTCTGTCAGTACATCGCCGATAGGCGCGTCACCATCGAAGTCTGCCTGACCTCCAATCTTCAGACGAATCCGTTATTGAAGCGCATCGAGGATCACTCGTTTCAAAAAATGGTGGATCACAAATTGAGCACCACCATTTGCACCGATAATCGGACGGTCAGCAAAACAACCGTCACCAACGAAATCCTGTTGGCGCTGCGCAGCTTCAACCTGCGTCCCAAAACGCTGAAAAATATCATTGTTTACGGATTCAAGCGCAGCTTCTTTCCCGAGGCGTACGCCCAGAAGCGGAAATACGTGCGCCAGTGCATCGATTACTATGAGAAGCTGGTGAAGGCTACAGTGTTGGATGCAGAGAGGGATGAGGAATGACGAGCGAGCGAAAATATCATATCGGATTCAGCCGTGAGGATTTGGGCGGGGATCCGCCCACGTTGGCGCTATTGAGCGGCGACCCTGAACGCGCGAAACGGATCGCCACGGAAACGGCGCCGCTGCGGTTCGAAAAACTTCTCTCGGAGAAGCGCGGTTTGAACAGCTACATTTCCACTCTGCCCAATGGCCAGCGCATTCTTTCGGCGACGAGTGGCATGGGCGCGCCGTCTCTGAGCATTGTCGTCAACGAATTGTTCGATGTCGGCATTCGCCAGATCATTCGCATCGGCACCTGCGGTTCCATCCAGGACGACGTAAAGGTGGGGAGCGTGGTCATTTCACGCGCGGCATTGTGCAGGCAAGGCGCAGCCAACGATATTGCTCCGCGGGAATATCCGGCTTCGGCCAATCCGTTTCTCACGGTCGCCCTGGTCGATGCCGCTCGCAGGATGGACATTGACTGGCACATCGGCGTGACCGCCTCGGTGGACACGTTTTACGAGGGCCAGGAGCGATTCCGTTCGTCTCCCAACAAGCACCTGATGCGCTGGCTCGATGGCATCACCCGCGAATACCAGCATTTGAATGTGCTCAATTACGAAATGGAATCCGGCACTCTGTTCAAAATGGCCAGCGTCTACGGATTTGCAGCGGCCTGCGTGTGCGGCGTCATCGCTGACAGAACCACCAGCGAGGATGTCGTTCAGGAACTGCGGGTCACCGCCGAGCAAAACGCCATCCGCATCGCGCTGAGCGCCATCAGCGACCTCAACCCGGAATTCATGCAGCCCCGCTACTGGCGTTGATTTTATTAAATGCTTTGCTCGCTGCGTGAGTCCGGCCACCATGTCGGCGGCAGGTCTCTTCCGGAGCGCATTCAATTCTGATCGAACAGATCCAGTTGATGGTTGGTGCCGCTGACCATAATTCCATACTCGCCGGATAGCCTGTCCACAAAGACCATGCGCGCTTTCCACCTCTCCGAGTTGTTCAAAATGGCCTGCAATTTTTCCAGCAATTCAGTGGATGATTCCGGAAGATGATTGAGGATTGAGAAATCGTCCTGAAGATGTAACTTTTTTTGGGATGTCTGCATCGAAAACACCTCGCTATTCCATTGTGATCAAATTAGCGAAATGATATGCAAATCAAATACCAGATTTTAGATTTTTACGTGTCCTGAAAATAGGCTATCCCGGCGGTTGGCAAAGGAAGTGCGATAACAGAAAGGTCATTGTTTACGGGCCAATTCCCTGTAATCAATTCCATAGGCTTTAATTTTTGTTAGCAGTGTTTTATAGTCAATGTCCAGTATGCGCGACGCGCGATTCTTATTGCCTTTGGTGAAAAGCAACGCGTTGCTGATGGCCTCCTTTTCAACCATGGACAGAATCTGCCGATTGACTTCTTTCAACGGACGAATATTTTTCGGATCAATATAATCCTGGAAGCAGAGGTAGGCAGGTACCTGCTGGTGATCAAAAATGAGGTGCTCGATGCCCACGCGGTCGTCGCAGAGTAACACAGCCCGCCGGATCACGTTTTTCAATTCGCGGATATTGCCTTTCCACTGATAGGACATGAGCTTCTTCAGCGCATCGTTCGAAAAACCCTTCACTCCCTTTTTCAATTCCGCGCTCGTCTCCTTGAGAAATTTATCCGCCAGAAATGGGATGTCATCTTTTCGTTCCCGCAGATTGGGCAGCGTGATTTTAAATTCATTGAGCCGATAATAGAGATCGCTGCGAAAATCGCCTTTGTCGATCTGGGCAGAGAGATTCTCATTGGTGGCGGCAATGATGCGCACATCCACATCGATTAATTTTTTGCCTCCGAGATGCTGCACCTTTCGCTCCTGGATGAGCCGCAGCATTTTTTTCTGAACCGGGTAGGGGATATTGCCGATTTCATCCAGGAAGATTGTGCCGGTATTAGCCAATTCGAATTGTCCCTCTTTCCGGGCGTCAGCCCCGGTGAACGCGCCTTTTTCATATCCGAACAATTCGCTTTCGACGAGGGTGTCCGGAATGGCTCCGCAGTCAACGGCGACAAAGGGTTTGTTGCGGCGCTGGCTCAATTGGTGAATGGCCCTGGCCACAACTTCCTTGCCGGTCCCGCTCTCGCCCTGCAACAGCACGGTGAAATCCGTGCCGGCCACCTTTTCAATCTGCTTGTGAATGGAGCGAATCGTCTCGCTGCTGCCCATAACAGATTCCAGGGTTTCCCTGTGCTCAAGACGCGCGCGCAATTCTATCACTTCCAGCGAGAGCGAACGCTGCTCCAGTGCGCGGGATACGGTGATCAGCAATTCCTCATCATCAAACGGCTTCAGGATGTAATCGAATGCCCCCATTTTGACGGCGTTGACAATGGATTTGGAATCGCCAATGGCGGTGATCATGATGACGCAAATGGAGGAATCGATGCTTTTCACCTGCCTGAGCACTTCAATGCCGTCCATTTTGCCGGGAATCATTTTGTCCAACAGCACCAATTCCGGGCGTTCTTTTCTGATCACGTTCAGCGCCTGCTCGCCGCTCTCTGCTTCGGAAATTTCATAATATTCCGTCCTCAGAATGTTGGCGAGAATCCAGCGCATATCGCGCTCATCATCAACAATCAGGATACGACTCAAGGATTATTCTCCTCTGTCATTGACAAATTTCTCACCGGCAGGGAAATGGCAAATGTCGCGCCATTGCCCGGTTCGCTCTCCACATGAATGGCTCCGCCGTGCGCGTGGATGATATTCTGGCAAATGGAAAGACCCAATCCCGTGCCGCCGCTTCGTGTTGTAAAAAATGGATCGAATATTTTTTCCTGAATATCCGTGCGAATGCCTTCCCCGTTATCGACGATTTTCACAAGCGCCGATTGATGGACAACGTCAAATTCCGAAATGACCGAAATGACGCCATCGGTTTGAATCGCACGGATTGCATTGAGAATGATATTCAAAAATGTCTGCTCCAGGTGCTTGCTGTCGACATAAAATTCCGGCATCACATTGTCCAGCCGGATGCGTAGATCGATTTTCTGTTTCGAAATTTCCAGCTTGATCAGGTCGATGGTGCGCAACAGAATGTCGTTGATATTATCCACTCTCAGACTGAGCTCTCTCGGTTTGGCGTATTCCAGCATCTCGTTGACGATGCGGCTGGCGTTGGTCACGTTTCGAATTATCGCTTCGAAGTGCTCCTTCAGTGCCGGACTCAATTCCATCCGCTCCAGCGAAAACTGGGCGGTGGCGCTGATGATCGTCAACGGATTGCGTAACTCGTGGGCGATGCCGGACGCAAAGCGGCCGATGGACGCCATTTTTTCTGTCTGCAGAAAATTGATACCGGTTTTTGCGTCATCATTTTTTTTCGAACTGGCGATTGCATCATCTGCCCTCACTTTTTCTTTCACAATCAAAATCGCCAGCCCATTGAAATTGATTCCATCAAGCGTCAATGTGCCCTGTTTTTTCCACGGCGAGGAGATGGTTTTGCCGACGACATAATATTCAAAATGCAGCCGTTGAATCACGCTTCGAAATGCCTCTGCCAGCGAAGGGGCCAGCGGCGTTTCATCGAGTCGTCTAAATGCCCAGCGGCTGATATCACTGTCTGTCCGTTGAAGCACGCTGTTGTTCACTGTCGTCATCTGATCTTTTTGCAAATTGAAAACAAACACCAGATCGGAGGTGTTCTGCAACAAAAATTGAAATGCTCTGTCTTCAACCAATTCCGAATACACTGCATCCAGAGCCAGCGATGCCTGGAAGGGAAAATTCACTCCCGATTTTTTTTCTTTGACATGTACTGCCATTTTTATCTCTGAAAATTGAAATGACCTGTCTGTGACAACCTGAAATGGGATAGGTTATAAGTTGCCAATTAAACACTTATAGCTACTTCAATATATCGACGTGAACATGAGATTATTTAGCGTTTGGTAATATTGACGAAGGCATTCCTGCAGAATGAAAGGCTTCGGAGGAGCGACAGGGGAGAGCGCATGGAGAGAAAATTTCATTCGCCGTTGGCGTCATCAGCTACATCCTATTGCAGTGTTGGCTGAACTGCATGTCGAAGAATTCGGAGCAGGCATCGCGCAGAAGCTAGGCAGTGTGCGTGGCGGAGCCAATCATTCATTCAGATTGACTCCGGCCTTCACACGCTGTCTAAAGCAGATTGGGGGGTGCTGAGAACGTGTCACACATCGGTTTTCGAATCATGCCGGTGAAGGCAGGTTATATGTTCTCAGTGCTCTTTTTCAATTCCAGGGAGCTCTGGTAGAATTCATTGAGCGTCATCTTCCTGAGAAAGTTGAAGCCATGCGCAGCCCTGAGCCGCGGGTGGTCGTTGTGAAAGAAATAATCCTGTCCCAGACAGTTGATGACCTTCTGATATTGGCTCACCATGATTTGCTGAGCCAATCGCGAAAATGGTCCGTCGAATTCGTAGCTGGGAAATGAGGCGGAGCGCTGCGAGCCAAAGCAGTTCATGAATGCCTGGTCCAGGCTGGCGAATGAATTGATGGACACCGGGACGTAGGTGGTGGCTTCGACCGGATGGAATCGATGCCAGACATTCCGATAGCCCCAAATTTCAATGTTGAGGGGGCTGTGTTTTTTCTCGTAAAGTTTCAGCGCTTCGCTGATTGACTGCATCACTTTGTAATGCGTATCCGGCCCGCTGCCCTCCGGATCGAATGCGACGGTGATGACGGTGGGTTTAATCCGCTCCATCAGTTCCAGGACAGGTTGAACATCCCGTTGTAAATCAGGCTCTTCTGTAAAAATGTCGCCTTTATAAAAACCCAGCCGGAGGTGATTGATGAATTCCACGCTGAACCCAAGATAGGCCCAGACCAGGTCGGCTTCCCATTCGCGGATCATCCCTTTGAGTTGCTGAATGTAATGAAGATCCTTTTTGCCCGGGTACTGAGTTTTGAAATAGCTGATCATTTCAGCGATGCGGTCTTTGAGATGAACCGGGCTGTCCTCCTCAAACAGGAAAATGAGATTGCGGAGAAGCCGCTTGCTCTCCGCCTCCTGGCGCATGGAGCGGCTGTGCGCGGCAATGCCATCCAGGTAATGATGCACGTCCCCGTTCTTGCCCTCCATGCTTTCCGGGTCAAAATAATTTTCGCGAAGCAACTGTTCAAAGCGAGGCGTTGAAATGTGCTGCCGGAGATTGAGCAACAAATCAAGGACATACTTGTTGGTCACCGCGTTGAAGCCGCTCGTCATATAATTGAAGTAATGCGTGTTCTGAGGATCACGAACCAGATGCACCATGTACGGCCAGAATCCTAACATCTCATCATCGTGATGCGGGGCAGTATGCATGAACACCTGGCCAGACACGGGATCCAGGCCATCCTGTATTTTACGCTTGATTTGATCTTCAGCGAATTGAGTGATGGCCGCCATCTTCATCTTTGTCTTTTGCAAAATCAACGCGCCGAATTTATTCTGCTTGAAATGCTCCTGGGTTAAATCTTTGAGCCGAACAGAATTGATCATCGAGAGGTTGGTGACAATCCGCATCATGTCCTGCTCGGACATGTTCTCCTGTCGGAGCAATTCGTGATAACGGCGTTCCACCAGATTTTTCGCAGCGCCCCGTGTCAGGTAGAAACGGGCGTGAGGCAACTCGCGCAGCGCAGAGGCCGGGTACTGATTGTTTTTCTCTTGTTCGATCGCGTCGGCGACAATGGGCGCTTTAGTTTCGCCAGCAGCAATGATGATTGCCACGGCATTTTTGTTGAACGTGATGGTGTTCAGTCCAATGGTGATGACCAGCCGATTTCTGGCAATCTCGATGCCGCCCATGTCGGTCGCGGCAGCAGCCTGGGTCTCATAATTGGTGGGCGTGAGTCGGGTCGTCGAATAGAGATCCGACCCCCTGACGTTGAAACCAATGTGGCCGTCCGGGCCAATGCCACCCAGGAAAAATCCGATGCCGCCTCTGTTACGAATTTGAGTTTCGTACTCGGTGCAATAATGGTCGACCTGCTCGATGACAGTCTTTTGTATCCGTTCCAGCGTTGAATTCGGCTGCCTCGTCCGCAATTCCAGATTGACTTTCTGCTCCGGAAAAATTTTCTCAATGGCCATGCCCTGGGGCACACCAACTTTATAGCAATCGATGAGCAGGGACTTGGACCGATCGAGGCCGAATCCCTTGATGTAAAATTTGTTGATGTAGTGGTAAAAGCTATTGTGTTGCTGCGGATTGATCGGGTAGAATTCGTCGATCTGGACAAAGTGAAGGCTTTTCATATCCGGCAGGGTTTCTGTTTTTATTCCCCATGACTCAAGGTCCTTTTTTACCGCTTCTTTGTCCCAATTCTTGAGGTAGTATCTGACCCACTTGATGAAATGCTCCGGCGTTTTTCCCGTCGGCAGGGAAATGACCCCGCCGGGATTTTTTTGGACCCACTCTAAAAAGCGAATGGCAGCTAGCTTTCCTAACGTGGGAAAGTTTGGCACCATGATGACAGGAATTTTTTCAGTAGGGGGATAAATTGCCTCGTGTTCAGATTTTTCAATCGCTTTGTTTTCGACGTCAGAGTCAAAAATGAATCTGGGTTTTGCATTCATATTTCATGTCCTATATTTATTTGTCAACTTTTATTGAAGTTATTCCTGGTGAAATCGTGTCGGCCACCACAACTCAATTCCCGGCGCTATTGGATTAAAAGATTGAATAAAAAGTTGGAAACTTCTTATAACTCTGTGACCTGGCGCCTTTGAGGCAAGAATAAAAGCCTGAATAGTCACAGCATTAATTTACAAATTATTTCTCATGAAGCAAGATTTTTTTTTGCCGGAAGCAAGGAAGAACATAAAAGGCGGCAAAAACAGGGTCAGCAGGGGAGTTTTTCTGAGGCAGCGATGTCAGATAAAAACAGAATTGATTTTCTTCGCGTGAACCCATCTCCATCAATGGGCGGTTTTGCGAGCGCTGAGCCGGAGCAATTCAGCGCACTGATTTTTCACAGATAAAAAAAGGGACTCACCTATTCGGTGGAGTCCCTGCAATCATTATGGTCACTGATTCGTCAGCCGCGAATTGTCCGGATTGAATTCGGACATTGAATTACATATTGTCCGACTTGGGCTTCTCAGTTGTGTCGTCGCATTCGCCCTTTTTCTTCATGAACTCTTCAAGGCTCATCTGCTTTTTGTAACATTCCTGATCGATATAATCGAGGATGTAGGCGAACTGCTCAGCCGGGACATAGCCCGGGATTTTCGTGATGACTTCTTCTTCAGGGGAGATGAAGATGAGTGATGGGAATCCTGTGACCCCAAACGCCCGCGTCATTTCCATATTATTGAATGTATGTCCTTTAAATGAATTAGACCCTGTATTGGCCTCCGCATCGATTCGAACCGTGACAAACCGATTGCTCAGTTTTTCAGCCACTGCTTTTTCGCTGAAAGTTTTCTCATCCATCACTTTGCACCAATGGCACCAATCCGTGTAAAAGTCGATGAGCATGTTCTTCTTCTCTTTTTTCGCTTTCTCCAAACCCTGGTTAAAAGTGAGCACAAAATTTTTCGAAGCGACGTTCTCGACATTCACCTTATCAACTTTTTGCACTTTATTCTGAGCGATGGACTCGTCTGTTTCTCCGGAACATCCGGCCAGCAACATAACTATGATAAGTATCATTGTATAACTAATTTTTTTCATTTCTCCTCCAGAATTATTTTGGTTACTTCATGTCTAAAAAAGCTAACTGCTTTTTTATTTAACCTCAGGTAAATGGTCCACTGGAACTGCATCCGCCGGAGCTGCCGGAATACGAACCTGATCCGGCCGAACCAAATGTGGAGAAAATTCGCTCCGGTTTTGGCTGTCCGCAGGATGGACAAGTTAAATTTTCGTTCGTGGCGCCCATGGACTGGAACACATCGAATTGACAACCACAATTTTTGCAACTATACTCATAAATCGGCATCGCTGATCTCCACTTAAATGTCACTCGTTTCTTTTTTGTTTTCATCTTTTCGACGTTCTCCCGGAAGGTCGCACGATTTCGACATTCAGGTAGGAATTCCCATTTTGGGGAGAACGAACCGCATGACTAAAAAGTACACTACAAAGATAATGATAGGAGTCAATGAATCCATTTATTGTTTCTCCTGTTCCTTTTTTGGCTGACTCTTTTTTGTGCCTGACGCAAAGATCAGTCCAATCAGTGAACCGTAGCCGGTACTGATCCAGGGATTGCTGGTAATGGGACAAACGCCGGAACGGCAGCCGATGAAATGGTAATAGGCATAACCTAATCCAGCTCCAACCAGAACGACTGCTATTTTCCAGATATATTTGCTCATAGCGCCTTTGTTAAAAAAGTGAATGGGATAAAATTGAATTTACGTATTTAGATGTCAGTACCATTGAAAAGATTCATATCGGATTCAAAAAAAATAAATTTACCTTGCAAAAGTTAACTAGATTCATTAGTTTTGCAGGGACATTCTGCTGTCAGTTTGTGCAGCCGGGCAATTGGAGAATGGGCAATGCGCATGCCGGGCAGTGAAATAATGTCACATGTGCGCTGGCATTGGTAATCAGCGAATCGCTGGCTGCAAGTCGAAGGAAAAATAAATACACCAGGCTCAAAACGAAAGAGATGGAGATGACGCCTCGCGAAATAATTCTGAATCAGGTTCAACATCGGGAAACGGGAATTGTTCCCTATACGCTTCCCTTTGAGGGCGATATCGAGGAAAGGCTGAACGCGTACTTCGGCAACCGGACATGGCAACGGCGATTGAAAAAATATATTGCTGAAATCGAAATTGTGCACACGATGAAAAAGATCCCGACCCACAGGGAGGGGTATCACCGGGACCCGTACGGGTCGATCTGGCGGATGGATCAACTGCCGTTTCATCTGGAACAGCCAGCGTTGGCGACGCCTTCTTTTGCCGGCTACGACTGGCCGGCGCCGGAATTATTTTTCGCCAGCGAGGAAGAAATCAAACAGATTCGGGAGAACCTTCAGCGCAATTCAGATGAATATTTTTTAGTGGCCTGGATCGGTTGGGGATTATTCGAAACGAGCTGGGGAATTCGGGGGTTCGAGAATGTGCTGATGGACGTCATCGCTGAGCCGCACTTTTACGAAGAGCTTCTCGACCGAATTGCCCAACAGTTCATGGCGTACATCAACTACACCTGCGATGTGATGCCGGAACTGGATGCGATCATTTTCGGCGATGATTGGGGGGATCAGCGAGGCGTCATCATCGGCCCGGATCGATGGCGCGCTTTGTTCAAGCATCGCTATGCAAGGATTTACGAAGCAGTGCATGCCCGGGGAAAATTTGTGTTCTCTCATTGCTGCGGCAGCATCGCCGACATTTTTCCTGACATCATCGAGATAAAACTTGATCTGCTGGAGAGCGTGCAGCCAGAGGCCGCCGGGATGAATCCGTACGAATTGAAGAGAAAGTGGGGTGACAAGATCGCGTTCTGGGGCTGCCTGGGCAGCCAGAGCACCATCCCATTCGGAACGCCGGCCTCCATTCGGGACGAAGTGCGCAAGCTCCGGCAAAATCTGGGACAGGGCGGTGGATTCATTCTTGCGCCTGCCAAAGCATTGCAGCCGGGCACGCCGATTGAAAACGCCGTGGCTGTGGTCGAGGCGTTCGCAGAGGACAATTAACCTCATCGTGTGTTTTAACAGCGCATAGATGCAGGGGGGGAGTGCGCTGTAAATTCGTTGCATATAACTGATTTGAAAAGTCAATTTTGAAACTTTTATAGTATTGATCCGTTATTACTCAGCATAAAAAAATTGGTTCGCATATTTGAGCGCACATCGGTATTACTCCCTTGATGCGAAACCAGGCCTGCACATCGTAAAAATTCATAACCAGATGTCACAGGCATTGGACTTAAAAACGCGGAGGATTCAATGAACGAAGTGAGTACGTCAACACCGACCCGTGAACTCAACTTTTTCCAGCGATTCATGGGTATCTTTTTTTCACCTCGGGAAACCTACGAGAGCATCAACAGAAAACCGGACTGGGTCATGCCGTTGTTAGTGATGGTATTGATCACGGTCGCATTCACGATGATCACCCTGCCAATTTCCATGCCGGAGCAAATGCAGAAACAGCGGGAAAAGCTCGAAGAGCAGGGCCAATCAGCGGAACAAATTGACGCGGCGTTAGCCATGGGGGAGAAGTTTGGAAAAATTATTGGCCCAATCGGCGCAGCCGTCGGAACCGGGCTCATCCTTGCTTTGATGTCGGCGATTTTCCTTTTCATTGGCAATTTCATCCTGGGCGGACAGACGACATTTTTGAAAATGTTTTCGGTTTATCTGTATACTTCATTGATTGGCATTCTGGGCATGTTGGTCAAGTTGCCGCTCATTCTGAGCAAAAATACAACCGATATCTCCTTCAGTCTGGCCATGCTGATGCCCGCCGATGCGTCGAAATCATTTCTCTACTATCTTCTCAAATCAATTGAAATATTTTCGATATGGCATTTCGCATTGCTGGCAATCGCCTTTTCGGTGCTGTACAAATTCAGCATGAAAAAATCGGCGTGGGTGATGGTAGTGCTTTTCGGCATTTACGTGCTGATTTCCGCCACGCTGATGAAAATATTTGCATGAAAAAATTGAATAGAAATTACAAGAACAGGAGTTACCATGAAGCGTTTTAGCTGGATTTTATTGCTAGTTCTTTTCTTCGGCCTGTCATTTTCATTGCACGCGCAGGAGAAGAAAACGTTGACAATGAAAGATTGCATTCAAATCGCTCTTGAAAACAACACCAGCATTGTGTCTGCCGAGAGTTATAAAAAAATGGCTGACGCCGGACTCACATCCGCCCGGGGGAATTTCATGCCGGAGGTGAACTTTTACGGCCAATGGAATCGCAGAGAACAGGAGATGTACACCATTCGGTTCGATCAACTGGTGGCCTCAAAAGAATCGTATGCGTACCAATTCAGCCTCTCGCAGCCTATTTTCACCGGCTTCCGCAACGTTGCCAGTCTGCGCCAGGGCGAAGCCGACAAGCAGCAATATGAGAATAATCTGGGCTGGACGAAGCAGTCCGTTGTGCTCAATGTAAAACTGTATTATTACAACGTTCTCAAGGCGAAACAACTGGCGCTCGTCGCCGATGAAGCGCTGCAGACCAGTCTGGATGAATTGAAGCGCATTGAGGCCATGGAAAAAATTGGCACCAGTTCCCGGGCAGAAGTCTATCAGCAAAAGGTCATATACGGGGAAAACAAACTGGCAGTCATCGAGGCGCAAAACAGCGTCATCACAGCGAAAATCAATTTGAATCACATTCTGGGTGTCGATGTGAGCAATGAGATCGAAGTGGTTCCGGAAGATATCGACGGCGATATTGAAGCGCTGAAAGTGGATTTCAATCGCGCCATGGAAAAAGCGCTGGCAAACCGCCTTGATTACAAATCATACACCAATAAACTGGACAAGGCCAAAGCCGGGGTGAGGTTGCAGCAGAGCTCGTATTATCCGACGGTGTCTTTCTCAGCTTCCTATAGCTGGTGGGATGTGCAATTGCCGGAACAACAACGCGACATCACGGAGTTCGATACCTACAGCCTCGGACTGAGCATGAGCATGAATTTATTCAATGGCTTTCAGACCAAAGCCGGGGTGAGCAGCGCTAAAGCGGAAGTGATTGCCGCGGAAGCTGATCTGGAGCAGGCAAAACGCCAGGTGACGCTCGATGTGCGGAGCGCGTTACTGGAAATTGAAAAAGCGGCTGAAAAGATCCAGGCCACTCAGGAAAATGTAACATCCGCGGAAGAAGATTATCGGCTGGCCAGCGAACGATTCCGAATCGGCGCCGGGACATTGCTCGATCAAAACACCGCGCACGCATCCCTGAACCGCGCGAAAGTAGATCGCATTCAGGCTATTTACGATTATAAATATGCAGTGGCTGTTCTGGATTTAGCCACTGGTGAATTATCATGGTAAATTCAGGTATTCAAACGATTCTTTCAGGAGTGTTTTATGTCGAAAAAGAAACTGTTTATTGTGCTTGGAGTCGTGCTTGTCATCGTCATTTTCATCATTATTAATTTGAAAAAACGCAGTGGCAATGAAATTCAGGTACAGGTGGACAAAGTAAAAAAAGGGGACATCACGCAAGTCGTGTCTGCGTCTGGCAAAATACAATCCCAGACCGAAGTGAATATCTCAGCGAATGTCAGCGCTGAAATCATTGGCATATACGTGAAAGAAGGTGATGCCGTCAGCAAGGGCCAGCTATTGGTCGAACTGGATGGAACCAAATACCGCGCTGCTGTGGAGCGGGCGCTTTCCACTAAAAAATCTGCTGAAGCGAGTTTGAAAAAAGCTCAGAACGATTACAACCGCATCAAAGATCTGTTCAATCAGAATCTCACTTCCAGCGCCCAGCTTGAAGACGCTGAAGCCAATTTGAAATTGTCGGAAAGTCAAGTGGATCAGGCCGCTGCCGGAGTGAGTCAGGCGGAAGATGACCAGGTTAAAACGAAACTGTATTCGCCGATCAATGGCACCGTGACCCTGCGCAACAAAGAAGTTGGAGAAATTGCGCTGGGCTCCATGTTCCAGGCGGATGTTATCATGGTTCTGTCCGACCTGTCGCGAATGGAAGTATTGGCAGAAGTGGACGAAAACGATGTGGTATTAGTGACCGAAGGCGATACCACGGACATCGAAGTGGACGCTATTCCGGATACCACGTTTCGGGGCGTTGTTACAGAACGCGCTTACACAGCAACGACGCGAGGCCGCGGCACACAGGAAGAAGTCACGAATTTCGAAGTGAAGATCACCATCATCGACACAGTCGAGACCATCCGACCGGGGATGTCCGCCACAGTCGATATCCGGACAGAAACCGGCTACAATGTGGTTCACGTACCCATCCAGGCAGTCACTGTCCGCGATAAAAACGAGTTGGATGGGACGAATAAAAACACTTCCAAAGCCAGTACCAGGGAAGTCTCGAAACCCGCGACAGAGGGCGAGAAGACAACCGATGATGCCAAGAAAGATGAGAACCTGATTGAGGTCGTATTTGTGGTTGAAGATGGCAAAGTAAAAGCGATTCCTGTCAAGACCGGTATTGGAAATGACACCGACATTGAGATAAAATCCGGTTTGAATGAAGGACAGCAGGTTGTTACCGGCAGTTATCGCGTTCTTTCCAAGACGCTGAAAAATGGCGATGCGGTGAAAATAACCGATAAAACCAAAGCGCCGTCCGAATCCTAATTTAAATTTTTTTTCTTCGAGGAATGAACAATGATAATTTCAATTGAAAATATCGAAAAGGTGTACCAGGTGGGGACTGAGAAAGTGCATGCGTTACAGGGCGTTTCGCTGAACATCAAAGAGAACGAATATCTGGCCATCATGGGACCGTCCGGTTCTGGCAAATCGACATTGATGAATATTTTAGGCTGCCTTGATACGCCGTCCTCCGGTGTGTATCGTTTCGTGGACGAGCTAGTCAGTGAAATGAACGATGATCAACTGGCGGAAATCCGCAACAGAGAAATCGGCTTTGTCTTTCAGACGTTCAATCTGCTGCCTCGCGCGACGGCGTTGCATAATGTGGAATTGCCCTTGATTTACAATGGTACTCCTGCGACAAAACGTCGGAGGATCGCGCAGGAAGCGTTGGAACGCGTCGGCCTTAGCGAGCGTGTGAATCACCGCCCCAATGAACTCTCCGGCGGTCAGCGCCAGCGTGTGGCTATTGCCCGCGCCCTGGTGAATAATCCGCGCATCATTTTAGCGGACGAACCCACCGGCAACCTGGATACCCGGACCGGGGAAGAGATCATGGAAATTTTCGAAAATCTGCACGATCAGGGCAATACGATCATTCTGGTGACGCATGAGGAATATATCGCCGAGCATACCAACCGCATCATTCGTTTGCGCGATGGTAAAATTGAACGCGATGAATCACTTGCCTGACACCAAGACCTGACTGATTTACAGTGTCAAATCGTATGACCAGGCTGCCACCCACTGACTGCCGATGCCTGGAAAAAATTTTCCTTGAAATATTAAAATATTTGGAATAGATTATTCTATGAAATTTTTTATTGAATTCATCGAAAGCCTGAAAATAGCCGGTCAGGCGTTGAAAGCGAATAAAATGCGGACGTTTCTCACCACGCTGGGAATTGTCATTGGCATTACGACTGTCATCAGCATCCATTCCATCATCGAGGGATTGAACGACGCATTTTATACATCTATTTCAGCCCTGGGTTCGGATACGTTGTACATCCAGAAATTCGCCTGGTTCTCCCGTTCCGATTGGTTGGAAGCACGAAACCGAAAGGATATCACGCTGAAGGAAGCGGACGCAATCCGGCAACACGCCACTCTGGTGAAAGCCGTGGCGCCATCGGTTTCCGCGCGCAGGGCAGTGAAATACGGAAGCGAAAAATTGACCAATGTTGAAATTACCGGCACGACCGAAGACTACCGGGAGACGGCCAATATCGTTCCGGAGTCTGGGCGCCCTTTGTCTGTTACGGACGTGGAGCATCGGCGCGCAGTGTGCGTCATCGGTTGGGAAGTTGCCGATAAGCTGTTCAAAAAGGCGAATCCCCTGGGCCGAAGGATCACAATCGGGGCACATAAATTTCGCGTCATCGGGGTGATTGAAAAACGGGGAAGTCTCTTCGGCCATAACCTGGATACGGAGATCATCATCCCCATCGGCATTTTCCAAAAGCTGTATGGTTCACGACGATGGGTGACGATTGAAGTGAAAGTCGTCAATGCCAGTCTGATCGAGGATGCCAAGGACGAACTCACCGGCATCATGCGTCGCGTGCGCAAAGTACCGCCCTGGAAGGAAAATGATTTCGCCATCAACCAACAGGATATGATCGCGGACATGTATAAAAATCTCACCACGGCGCTCTATGCCGTGGCGTTTGGCGTTGGTTCCATAGCGCTGATTGTCGGCGGGATTGGCATCATGAACATCATGCTGGTGTCGGTGACTGAGCGGACGCGCGAGATTGGCATCCGCAAGGCCATTGGTGCGAAAAACCGGAATATACTCACGCAATTCCTCATTGAGGCGCTCGCTGTCAGTGCATTCGGCGGAATCATCGGTATAATTTTGGGATTTGCTGTGGCCAAGGCTGTAGCGGCGTCCACATTCCTATCCGCTTCAGTATCGCCGGTATCCATCACCATTGGACTGGTGTTTATCGGATTGGTGGGAATATTCTTTGGGATATTTCCGGCTTACAAAGCAGCACGACTGGATCCCATTGAAGCGCTGCGATACGAGTAATCCGCTCTCTGCGAGCGAAATACATATCGTATGCAGAAATGTTTGGCTTTGAATGAATCGCTTTTTTCGGAAATCGCGACGGTGCAATTTAGCCAAATACACGCGTTTGAACAGTTAAATTTAGTGACGGAAGATTAGAATATCACTATGGATATACGAGAAACTCTATCAGTAGCAGTGGATGCCCTTCGCTCGAACAAAATGCGGTCAGCATTGACCACGTTGGGCATTGTGATTGGCGTCGCCACGATCATTGGGATGATGTCCATAATTCAGGGGCTACAGAATTACATGGTGAGTGAACTGAGCGTTTTGGGGACGAATACTTTTCAGATTCAGAAAGACCCGCCCATTCAAATGGGGCATCTCGATGAAAAGTATCGCAACCGCAAAGCGATTACCATGGACCATGCCCGGGCGATTAAAGAGCATGGGACGCTGGTGAAAGCAGTGGGCCCGGAAACCTATACCTGGGGTCAGATCATTAAATATGAGGACAAGAAAACCAATCCTGATGTGGTCATTCTGGGCGCCACTCAGGAATTTCAGGTGGCCAATAGCTACTTTGTGGATCAGGGCCGGTTTATCAGCGAAACAGATGTGGAATTCAATCGCAATGTGATTGTCCTCGGAATGGATATTGTGGAAGTGCTTTTCCCGCATAAAAATCCTATAGGCGAGTACATTCGCGTTGGGCCGCATAAACTGCGCGTGATCGGGACGCTCGAAAAACAGGGAAGCACCTTTGGTCAGAGCGAGGATAACCGGGTGATCATGCCGATCACCAGTTTTCATAAAATTTACGGCGATCGGCGAAGCCTGCATATTACGGTGCAGGTCAAAGATCCGATTTACATGGATGCAGCGATCGATCAGGTTACCGGTATTTTGCGCGCTGTGCGAAAAGTGCCGCCCGACAAACCGAACGATTTCGAAGTCTTCACCAGCGAGTCGCTCATTGATACCTTCAATGACATGAGCTTGTACGTGAAAGTCGCTGCGATCGGTATCGCTCTCATCTCGTTGCTCGTTGGCGGCATCGGCATCATGAACATAATGCTCGTTTCAGTCACTGAGCGCACCAAAGAAATTGGCATCCGAAAAGCAATCGGCGCCCGACGTTTAGATATTCTCACCCAGTTCATCATAGAATCCATTATTCTGGGAAATCTAGGTGGCGTCATTGGCATTCTGTTCGGCGTGCTCATCGGGGTTATTGTGGGAGCGGTGACACCGTTGCCAACCGATATTCCCATTTGGGCGATTTTCCTGGGAATTGGCTTTTGTAGTTTCGTTGGACTGTTCTTCGGCGCATACCCGGCGAGCAAAGCGGCGCGACTGGATCCCATCGTGGCGTTGCGTTACGAATAAATTGAGGCAGTTTAACGCTTTGATTCATTCGTTATTACCCATTGTGCGATGCCTTTGGAATCGCGTCACTGCATGCCAGAAAGGGAATGCACTCCATCTTTGATTTGTTTTTAAGTGTAAAAATTCAATCGATCTAACAAAGAACTATTAACAACAGTTATAATTCGAGAAAACGAATGCAGTTCGCCTGAAACCGTCGTCAGCCCGTCGGGATGTGAATTGTGGGATTCAGGGCTCAGCATTGCATCAGAAAAATCCGATATCGCAGGAGGAAATCACAATGAAACTTCACACACAGAAATACAATGACGTCTTGCTGATACAAATGGAAGGCGAAATCATGGGCGGCGTTGAATCCGAGCAATTCAGGAATACTTTGTACACTTCGATAGAAGATGATGTTGTGAATTTTGTCGTGGATATGGCGAAAGCAACCTGGATGAACAGTTCCGGACTTGGTATGCTCATCAGTGGTCTCACGACGGCGCGAAGCAGTGGCGGCGATTTGCGACTGGTCAATTTGTCGGAGCGCATTCGTCGTCCTCTGGAAATCACTAAACTGGAAACAGTGTTTTTAACATATAACTCAATTGAAGAAGCAGTAAATAGCTTTCAAGGAAAATAGGGAGGAGCAATATGCCACAACTCTCACGCGATGAAGTGCTGGCGAAATATCAACGCGGTGAATCGTTATCAAATTTAGACCTCAGCAGCATCGACCTGTCGTACGAAAATTTGAAAGGGGCGGATTTTTCCAATTCCATTTTGATTGACGCTCATTTGCAAAATGCGAATCTCGAAGACGCTAATTTCAGCGGGGCGAATTTGAAGGATGTATTTTTATTCGGTGCAAATTTGTTGAATGCCCGTTTTGATAATTGCGACGCAGCCGAGGGCAACTTTCAGGATACAAATATGGAGGGCGCCAGTTTTAAAAACGCCAACCTGTTTCATGCTAAATTATTCGGCGTTCAGGCGGCGAAAGCGAATTTTCAAAACGCCAAAATCGAATCCGGCAGAATGAAGCGCGCTGAATTTCCTGGAGCTGATTTCACCGGAGCAAATCTGTCCTGTGCACACATGGAACGAGCCGAACTTCGCGATGCCAATTTGAAAAATGCCAATCTCTCCGGCGCTTTTTTGAATGGCGCCAATATGGAAAATATCATCGTGGACGGCGCAAATATGGAGAATGTCACCAAATAGCTTTGTCCGAATCGTCCCACTGACGTTTCTTTCGACCCCATCAAAACGGGTAAGGTGTTGTTCCCACTTCCCAAAATTATGGTTGAACGCCTGCCACGTTACCCGTTTTTCAACCTCCCTTTGTCGGTCATTCTGCTTGCATATCGTTTTGTACCATTGTCATTATTGCTGAATTGAGTGGCGCCGCAGGCGACTAACTTAACGAATACTCCCCAAAATGAGAGAACGGTATTTCATTCCTGTGGCATTTTCCCCCAGGCATAACTCGCTATAAATCAAAAGACTAAAATCGCCATCAATTTGTCGGGGTAATTTGCCCCGAAAAAAGTGCGCCGGAATTTTCCGCGATGAAAATATCGCTCACCCGAACCGGGGCGTAACACCAGGATTCTGATAACATTAACGTCCTGAAATATTATTTTGATTTTGTGGCACGTCGTTTGTAAAAATATTGCCTATTTTTCTTGTGTCAGCAGTTCAATTTTATGAAACAGGTATTTTTCATGAATAGTCAGATGGCAACTCACATTTTGTTCGTCATCAGCCAGGACGAAAAACTCTACGCCGAGCTTTCTGCGCTCATCGGGCAGCACAATGGCAGCCTGGTCGTCGAGCATGATTTGGCAGCTGGCATCATTCAGGCGCAGAATAAAATGTTCGATATCATCGTATTGGATGCATCCGTGCCGGGAATGCCCATTGAGAAGACTATTCAAATTTTGAAAGACATTAATCCGTCGATCAAAATAATCGTGAAGGCGCATACAAATTCAAAGGAATTCGAAGCCAAAATTCGGAGTGAGAAAATTTATTACTACCATCTCGATTCCTTTGGCATCGATGATTTGAAGCTGGCTATTAAAAGCGCTCTACCTGTTAAACCAGAAATCCAGAAAAGCATGGAGTTGCCCACTGAACCGGTAAAAAAAAAGAGCATACTTATAGTCGATGAAAACGATGACTTTCTGGAAATTCACAGGATAAATTTAGAGAACCATAATTTTATTGTCGATATTAGTTACGAGTCGGATGAAGCGTTCGGGAAAGCCGCGAAAAATCCTCCGGATATATTGATGGTCGATATAAATATCCAGGTCGGTAGTGATGGATACCATTTTGTCGATAAGATTATTCAAAGAAATGACATGATAGAAATACCGATGTTATTGTTTGTTTCACCGACACATAGCAGCGCCGAAGAAATGATAATGAGCAAGGTAAGGACGACACTGCCGACCTGGACGTATCTCACCAAACCTGTCAAAATTGAAGATGTGATTCCTGCAGTTGAAAAGCTGTTGCAAATGAGCCTCAATTGCGTGCAGGGGATGCCGGAAACGAAATGAGCGAATCGCCCAAAATATTAGTGATTGACGACGACGACGTCATTCGGCTGGCCTGTGACATGACGCTTCGCCACGAAGGCTATGTGATCGAAACGGCTGAAAATGGTCGCATCGGCATCGGGAAGCTGAAGGCTGGTCCGTTCGATCTGGTTCTGCTGGATCTGATGATGCCTGAAATGTCCGGCACCGATGTCATCGACGTACTCCGCGAAATTGATCCGAATATCATCATCGTGGTGATCACCGGATTTGCCACAATCGAGTCTGCCGTGGAGACGCTGAAAAAGGGAGTTTACGATTATATTCCCAAGCCGTTCACTCCCGAAGAATTACGGAATGTCGTTCGAAAGGGACTGGAGAAAAGCCACCTGCTCAAAGAAGCTGACGGTCTGCGTCGGGAACGCGAGCAAAATCTGCTCAGGATTGCGGCTGAACAATCACGGCTCACCACGATTATCAATTGCATGGGCGAAGGACTTATCGCCACGGATAAGGATGCGAATCTGATTTTGGTCAATCAGGTCGCATGCGCCATGTTACATCTGACAACGCCGGAAAAAATCGGCAAGCATGTAAGCGGATTTCTGAATAATTCGGATCTGGAAGAATTTATCTGCACCTCGTTGAGCGCTAATAATTTTCCGACTGGTAATATCAGCAAAGAGATTGTTTTTGATAAAGAAAAGGATATTATTTATCTGATAACGGGCGCGCCCATCAAAGAGAAGAATGACGAGGTTTCGGGCCTGGCTCTGGTATTGATGGACATCTCCGAAGAGAAAAAACTCGAGCGGATGAAGGCGGAATTCCAGAAGCTTGTGTCCGTTGTTGCCCATGAATTGAAAGCGCCCATCAACGCTATTGACGGTTATCTGGATTTAATCATCAAAGGATATGTCAATGACAAGCCGGAGAAGCTGCTGGAATACCTGTCGCGGTCGCGTCAGAAAGCAGAGACGCTGCGGAATCTGGTGCAGGATCTGTTAAGCATCACTTCGATTGAATCCGGGAAATTCATCAGCGAACGCGTGCCGGTGGATGTCAAAAAAGTGATCACTGAAATCATCACATTTATGGAGCACGAAGCAGAAACCAGGGAAATTCAGATCATCCTGCACGCGGACGAGTCGATTCCCCCCATGAACGGTGACAATAACGCATTGACATATTTATTCAATAATTTAATCAGCAATGCCATTAAATACAACCGGCACAAGGGTTCGGTGACCATTACTCTCGAAGCGGATGCCGCTCGGATTCTCGTCTCGGTCAGCGATACCGGCCTGGGAATTTCCGAGGAGGATCAGCGCAAAATCTTCACAGAATTTTTCAGATCCAGGCGCGAGGAAATCCAAAAAATACCGGGCACCGGCCTGGGATTGAACATCGCCAAGCGCATTGCCGAGTTGCATAATGGGAGTATCGAAGTAAAAAGTAACATTGGGGAGGGCAGCCAATTCCGAGTGACACTGCCCTTGCATAGATAATTGAATAGACAAGGTTTCCGAATTAAATGAGGAGTTAAAGGAAATTATCATGATCCAGATCGATGTGAACAACAAAAAAATTGAAGCTGAAAAAGGCGAGACCATTCTATCAGCTTTGAAACGAGCCGGTATCACTATCCCGACATTGTGCTACTTCGAAAAACTCGCGCCGGTGGGAAGATGCCGCGTATGCGTTGTTGAGGTCGAAGGCAGAAAAGACCTAGTCCCGGCCTGTTCGTTCCCGGTGAGTGAGGGGATGCGAATTAAAACGCATTCACCGCGCGTGCTGGAGACGCGAAAAAATCTCGTTGAATTGATGCTGTCCAATCACCCGGATGATTGCCTCTTTTGCGTGCGCAATGGAAATTGCGATTTGCAGAAGCTGGCCGAAGATCTGGGCGTGAGAAATCGTGCTCTGATTAAAAATGAACATCATTACGCGGTGGACGAGTCGAGCCCATCGCTGGTGAGAGACCAGAACAAATGTATTCTCTGTGGTCGCTGTGTGCGCGTCTGCGAAGAAATTCAGGGCGTCGCCGCCATCGAACTGATGGGTCGCGGATTTGAATCCATCATTGGCATTGAAGACGGCAAAGAACTGAATCTGTCGCGCTGCATTAACTGCGGCCAGTGCGTCATCGCCTGTCCCACCGGGGCGCTGTCCGAGAAGAGCGATATTCAGCATGTCATCGATGCGCTGAATGATCCGGACAAATTTGTTGTTGTCCAGCATGCGCCGGCCGTTTCGGTGACGTTGGCGGAAGAGTTTGGATTTGCGCCGGGCGAATTTGATATCGATGGGAAAATGGTGGCGGCCATGCGATTGATGGGATTTGATCGCGTGTTCGATACGTCTTTTTCCGCCGATTTGACCATCATGGAAGAAGGGACCGAACTGGTGCATCGAATCACACAGGGCGGGAAATTGCCCATGACCACAAGCTGCTCTCCCGGCTGGATTAAATACATCGAACAATTTTATCCTGATTTACTGGAACATGTTTCCACGTGTAAAAGCCCCCAGCAAATGATGGGCGCAATCATCAAAAGCTTCTTTGCCGAACGCGAAGGGATCGACCCCAGGAAAATTTATAGCGTTTCGATCATGCCCTGCACAGCCAAAAAGTTCGAGGCGAAACGGCCGGAAATGACCCAGAATGAAATTCCTGATGTCGACGCCGTCCTGACGACCCGTGAGTTGGCGCGATTGATTCGCATTTTTGGCGTGGATATTAAAACGCTCACGCCGGACACAGCGGATACGCCATTCGGTGAACGCACCACAGCCGGCAAAATTTTCGGCGCGAGCGGCGGCGTGATGGAAGCTGCCATCCGATCGGCGTATTTTCTGATTACCGGCCAGGAATTGAAAGACCTGCATGTCGAGGCCGTCCGCGGATATACCGGCATTCGGGAAGCCAAAGTCAAAATCAATGATCTGGAAGTTGGCGTCGCTGTGACCAGCAGTCTGGCCAATGCGAAAATTTTGATGGATCAGGTTCGCGCCGGTCGAAAAGACCTTCATTTCATTGAAATAATGACCTGCCCCGGCGGCTGTATCGCTGGCGGCGGCCAACCGTTTGGAACCAATCTGGACAGTATTAAAGCCCGGAACAAGGCGCTCTACCAGATCGATGACTCCGAAGCGGTGAAAACCTCACACAGCAATGAATGGGTTCAGCGATTGTACAAGGAGTTTCTGGGCGAACCATGCGGCGAAAAGAGCCACCACCTGCTTCATACGCATTACCATGAACGCCCGATGTAATTCGATAATAAATGATTTGATTGTTCAGAAGAATATTAATTGTATTGGAGGATATGTTCGATGACATCATCGCCTTCCCAATATCTGACAAAAGATATTGAACACACATTGACCGATAAGATGATAAAAAAGATCAATGAAGTAGTAAAACAGTTTCCACAAAAAAACTCGGCGCTCCTGCCAGCGCTTCACATCATTCAGGATGAATTTGGTTGGGTATCCAATTCCGTTGTCAGGCAGCTTGCGGACATACTGGAAACGACTCCCAATAAAATTTACAGCGTTCTCACTTTTTATACCATGTTCAATACCAGCCCTGTCGGCAAATACCACATACAAATCTGCCGCAACATCGCATGCTCGCTCATGGGCGCGAAGCACATCATCGAGCACGTGTCGGAAAAACTGGACATTGAGCCGGGTGAGACGACGGAAAATGGCACGTATTCATTGAGTCTCGTCGAATGTTTAGGCGCGTGCGGCACCGCCCCGGTCATGATGGTGAATGATACGTACTATGAAAATCTGACTGAAGAAAAAGTAGACAGTATCCTGGAATCACTACAATAAGGAGTTTATTTAATGATAGAAGAGAAAAAAGTTTTGACGCGACACGTTGGCATCGCCGGGATGGAGAAGGTCGAGAACTATGTGAAAGCAGGCGGTTATGAAGGCCTGAAAAAAGCGTTGGATCAAACGCCTCAGCAAATAATCGACGAAGTGAAGAAATCATTCCTCAGAGGACGCGGCGGCGCCGGCTTTCCGACCGGATTCAAATGGTCGTTTCTGCCCAAAGAAAAGACGCAGCCTTTCTATCTCATCTGCAATGCCGATGAAGGCGAGCCCGGCACATTTAAGGATCGCGAAATAATGGAGCACGATCCGCTGTTGCTCATCGAGGGAATGACCATCACTGCGTACGCATTGCGCGCGGATAAAGGGTTCATTTACATCCGGGGCGAATTTAAAAAGATTGCTGATATCCTGGAGAAGGCCATTGTCAATGCGCGAAAAGCCAATCTGTTGGGCGCGAATATCATGGGCAAAGGCTTTGATTTCGATATCGTGGTGATGCGAGGCGCCGGCGCTTATGTCTGCGGCGAAGAAACCGCGTTGATCGAATCGCTCGAAGGGAAGCGGGGCGAGCCGCGGATAAAACCGCCGTTCCCGGCCAATGTGGGTCTTTACGGTTGCCCCACAATTGTGAATAACGTGGAAACCCTGGCCTGCATCCCTTTCATTGCCAAATACGACGCCGAAACCTTCAAGCTGATGGGATCGTTTCAAAGCTCGGGCACCAAACTGTACGGCATCTCCGGCCATGTCAACCGACCCGGCGTTTACGAATATCCGTTGGGTACGAATTTGAAGGACCTGATTGAGTATGCCGCGCAGGGCGTGAAAGACCATAAAAAATTAAAGGCTGTTATCCCCGGCGGACTTTCAGCCGTCATTTTGAAAGCGGATGAAATTGACGTCAATTTGGATTTTGACTCCTGCGTCAAGGCGGGCACCATGTTGGGCTCCGGCGGCATTGTGGTGATGGATGAAGATACCTCCATCCCGGAAGTGGCGCTGACGGCGATCAATTTCTTCACCCATGAGTCCTGCGGACAATGCACGCCATGTCGTGAAGGGCTTGCCAAAATCCAGCAAATCCTGAACAATATGCTGGCCGGCGAGGGCGACACAACCGACCTGGCGACCATCGAAAAATTAACCAGGACGATTAAAGGAACCACGCTGTGTCCTCTGGGTGAGGCTGGCGCCGTGGCCATTCAGGCCATGATTGATAAATTCCGCGCTGAATTTGAATCTTTAACCGAATAAATGGAGGAGAAATGGCTGAGAAAACGAAAATCCTCATCATCGATGATGATATGGATTTCAGGGAAATGGCAAAGGTCGTGCTCGAGTCTGAAAATTACGAAGTCCATGAAGCAGCAGACGGCGTCAGCGGGCTTGCAGCGATAAAGGCAATCAAACCCAATTTCATCTTCCTCGATGTGATGATGGAAGAAGTGGATACCGGCTGCAAAATGGCGGACGAAATTGAAAAATTGAATTTGAAAATTCCCGTCGTCATTCTGTCCTCGTTCGCCAATGCGGCGCAGCAGATGTTCGACACCACGGCTGTGCCGGTGAAAGAATATCTCCAGAAACCGCTGAAATCGGAAGAGCTGCTGGCTGTTGTGAGACGGTATACAGGCAAATAATGTCGGGGAGTCACGCCGCCAGATGGCGTTGACTCAATGCAGCGGTGTGAGCGATCTCTGTCGAAACTCCTTTTTTTTGGAATAAAAATGAGATATCAGTTGTTCAATGGATCGGGTAATTTCTGGGACGGATAGAACAACTGGTACCTCTTTTTTTTATCCATACGAACGGAAGTCCCCCGGGCGTTTTAAGAGTGAGCGGAGAACGATTTGAACATATCCGATCTTTTTATGATTTTCAGCAATGCGGCCGCAATGGCGCCGCCTGCCAACGCTGTGATCAATTGTGGCGTGGACATCATGACAATGAACGTGTCGGGTATTTCATAATCAAAAATCAATTGCAGCAGGTGGCGTGCCGATAATAATAAAAAAACGAATTTGACCACGGCGGCGGCGATAAGGCCGGCATACATCTGCCAATCTGATTCAGCCCGGCCGGATGATTTTGCCCGGTAAATCAGGAAAAAGGTGAGGACCAGCAGGGCATTTCCCACTGCGATGAAAGGCACCATGGGCGCCAGAATCGCCGGGAGCTGGCCGCGAATCAAAGCTAACAGCGGGGTCAAGCAGCCCAATGTGATGCCGGCGATGACGCCAACTAAAGCGGCGGTCAGCAGCAGCAAGGCATTGATCATTGGGCCGGTGATTGGCTGCGGCAGGCCGGCAAGCTGTATCCCCACCGTGAGCGATACCAGTATTGCCAGTCTGGCGATGAAAACATTTTTCGAATGATTTCCCATACGATTAAAGTTGAGTATTGATCTGTATTATGAGTAACTCAAATGAGAAAATTCACATCCTTGTCATCGATGATGAACCTGTGATGCGCCTCAGTTGCAAGAAAGCGTTGCAAATGGAAGGTGTGAACATCGATTGCGTTGAAAACGGAATTTTAGGTATTGCAAAACTTCACGACCAGCCGTATGATGTCGTTCTCATCGATTTGATGATGCCCCAGTTGAGCGGCATGCACGTGCTGGAGACGATTCAAAAAATGAATCCGGACATCGTGACCATTGTCATCACCGGGTATGCAACAAAGGAAGTCGCTGAAGACGCCATGAAAAACGGCGCGTTCGAATATTTAGCCAAGCCGTTCACCCCGGATGAATTGCGCGCTGTTGTCAACAATGGACTGCAGGCCCGAAAGACGCGCATCTCCCAATCCCGGCAATGTTTGGATTAGCTGCTGCTCAACCTCAGTACGCCTCAAAAACTGCTGTTCAATCCGATACTGATATTCCGGCCTGGCGCGTCCCACCACGTCACGTACGACAGATGATCCCGATAGCTTTTGTCAAATAAATTTCTGACGTGAAATGTCACGTACAGCGGAAACGAAGAACGAATGACCGATTGCACATTGATTCCGGAACTGAAATTGAACAGATTATACCCATCCGTCGCCGGTTCATCATCCGCGACACGGTCCTGCGCTGCGACAAATCGCCCATTGAATTCGATCCAGTAAGCGCGACCGGTTCCATCAAACCGAAGTCCCACGATTCCCTGAAACGGCGGCACTTTTGGCAGGGCGTCGCCGCTGGTTTCATCCTCGCCCCGGGTGTAGGAGGAACTCACCAGCAGTGATATCCGACGCGTTAAGTTGTAGCGAATTTGCAGCTCGCCCCCGAACAGAGCTGCTTTGCCGACATTGTCGTACAGAAAAGTGTCCGCAGCCGCACTGATGGGTTTCATCACGATGAAGTCAGTGATTCGGTTATGGAATAGATTGAACTCGCCCGAGAAATTGACTGTCTGCCATTTGAATCCGCCATCCATATTCAGGCTTCTTTCCGAATTCAACGCAGGATTGCCGTAGAGATAGCCGACCTGGGCCGTGCCGGCGAAAAGTCGCTCCTGCAGCGTCGGCGCCTTGAACGCGCGACCGATATTGGCCATCAGATGCAGCCGCGGCGTCAATCGATACAGCGCGCCCAGATTGCCGCTGAAATCCTGATCCATCTTGTCGATATTTTGCGCGGCGAGCGTTGCCGGGGTGCCGTCCGCGTGACTGATCATGTAATCGAATCGGGCGCCGGCTGTGATAGTGAGCCGCGTGGCCACTGTATGTTCATCTTCGATGTACACGCCCAGACTCTTGCGTTCGGCTTTCGGCGACGGCGGCGTGAGATCTGCCGGCGGATCTTTAACAATGACGCCTGCCGCGTTGTTGATGACCGCATCGGCGATGCGATCGGTTTCATCAAATTCGGAATAGAGGTCGATGCCGGCAACCAGGACATTGCCTGGAATCAGCGAAAAAGAATTCTGAAAATTCGAGCCAAAGGAATTGACCTGGCGATTGGCATTCAATAATTGATTCACGAACAGCGCGCCGTTGGGCTTTTGAAAAATGTATGTTTCGAAGTTCCGCTCACCCTGCTGATAATAGAGCGTCAGCTTCGAATCGGTCCAGGTTCTTTGCTTCGCTTGATAGGCATAATTCAAGGAAATGACATCGTGATTGTACTTCAGAAATTTGGCGCGAATGGAATAGGGATTCGTGGGCACGCCAACGTCCTTCATTCGGTTGCTCTGGCCGGACAAAGTCACGGAATGGTTCTCGGAAAGACGTGCGCCGATTTTGGTGTTGAGCGTGTAGCCGTTGAAGGCTGTATTGATGAGCGTCCCCGTGGGTGTGCGGATATCGTCAGCCTTACGGTTGGAAACGCCGACGAGCAGAGACCAACGAGCGTGATTGCTGGTCACGAGCGCGTGCTCCGTGCTCTGATTATTGACGCTCGAATAGTGAAGCCCGGCATTGCCGTGAAATGCTCGCTGAGTTGAATTGAAACTCGGTTGTCGGGTGATGTAATTCACAACGCCGGCAATGGCTTCGGAGCCGTACAGTGTCGACGCCGGCCCGCGAATTACCTCGATGCGCTCCACCTGATTGACGTCGATGAGCGGCGCGTGATTGCCGTAGCCGCGTAAAATATCCAGCCGCATGCCGTCGATTAACGTGAGTACCTGAGGACTGACCAATCCCCGGATCACCAATTTCTGGCTCCACGGACCGGCGCTGGAGAAATCCACGCCCGGCGTTTGCTGCAAAATTTCACCGACATTGTCCAGCCCGGATTGCCAGACTTCATGCGGTTGAATCGTGGTGACAGGAATATGGGTTTCAAACGCTTCTTTCTCGTAGCGATTGGCGGTCACGACAACCTGGTTCAGCCGATACCGCACGCTGTCGGATGAGACGTCCGCTTCCTGGCCGAAGCCATTGACGCCTACGAATAAAAGAAAACCAACGAGCCATGTACCAATTCTCAGTTTCATTGCACCTATCCTCCGTAAAAATATCTCCTCGTTCAATGCCGTGAAGGCAATTAAATATTTCATCGCATTCATTTCGGGAGAAAGCCGTTTCATCCCTCGTAATGCTGCTTTGCAAAAGACGCTTTCACACTGACAAAAGGCAACTGACCGATTTTGCCGGTCATGGCGCCGATTTCGTCGGTGCTGCCATCAACGATGAGAGAGATGATTGAGAGGCGACGCTCCCTGTAGGGCAGGCCTAATCTTCCGATGATGATCGAAGAGAATTCATGAAGGATGTCATTGAGCCGGTTATATACATCATCCGGTTGGTAAACGATAATGGCGACAACGCCAATTCTTCGGTTGGCTATTTGCGGTTCCATTGTTCCTCCTGAATGTCAGGGAATTACCCCTCCATGTGAGAGTTATTCAACGTAATTTATTCGGCGGCAAATATAAGAAATCGGGAGATGAAAATCAACAGTTATTTACTGTGAAAAGTAAAAAGAGCCGGGGCGAAGCAACGGTCGCGCGCAAAATCGGTTTCAATTCACCGCCCTCGGAATTGAGTCGGAAAAGAGAGACAGGCGTTGAGATTGCGGAAGCAGGGTGAGTGAAAATTGGGATCAGAAAAGACTGCGTCGCAATCCGATCAAAAAGGAAAACCCGGAAATATCCACCACTGCCTCTGTGGGTGCGCTGCCCGTTGCTGAAATATCCCGACTCACTTTTGAATAATTGTAGGCCGCATCACACGCAATCTGCATGTGGTGATTCAATCGGTACAGGATGCCCAGGCCAACCGTCCATCGGAACCCCTGGTACTGGTTCATAATGGATTTGCTCTCGTCGTAATAGTCGGTAAATTTGCTGATCAGAAAATTGTACCCGGCGGTTCCTGTGATGCATGCCGTATTCCGGGGCGAGATTGGCATGCGAAACAGATACTGCGCATACACCGGGATGAGGTGGACATTTGTCCTGGCGATTGTCTGGACTTCTTTTTCGAGGATGGGCCCCACCAGGTATTTGTCCTTCAGCGTGATGATGTCCTTTTCATGCTTGCCGTAGTAATCCACACCAAAGCCCAGTTCATCGGACAGCGACAGATGAAACATGAAATTTGCGCTGATCACATAGCTGGGGCCAATGTCTTTGGGACTGAAATTGCCGAATTTAACGGTCATCGCGCTTCTTGACCACTGCGCCGGCGAAGACGATGCCAGCACCATCATCGCGATTGGTATGAATGCAAGTCGTCTCATGGTGTACTCCATGTCGATAAAATTTTGAGAGAAACGGCTCTCTGATAGTTACGGGAATTGAGCGATATTTGTATCGACATGCTACATCAAAATCTTAAACGGCAGGATGTGAATTTTATTCGGCAAGCTCTGCAATGCAGGAGGGAGAAAGCGGTCTGATTCTATTTTTACATGACAAAACAGTCTTCCGAACCGGGGACAGTCGCACCCAACTCAGACTGGTTTCGGTTCATTTCAGGGCGGCGACGATGGTATTGACGTTGAATTTCACCATGCCGAAGTAGGTATCCGCGTCGCTGCCCGGACCACCCATGGCGTCGGAGTAGAGTGTGCCGCCGATTTTGACGTGAGCGCCTTTGGCCCTGCACCCGGCGATGATGGCTTCAATGGATCGGGCCGGGATGCTCGATTCGACAAAAATGGCAGGCAGTTTTTTTTCAACAATGAAATCCACCATCCGCGTGACATCATTGACGCCGTATTCCGCCACAGTGGAGATGCCCTGCAATCCGGTCACGCCGATGCCGTAGGCGATTCCGAAATAGCCGAACGCATCGTGCGCCGTCACAAGGACGCGTTGATTTTCCGGGATGGAATGAATCTGCTCCAGCGTCCAGTCGTGCAGTTCAGTCAACTGGTGAATATAGGCGTCGCCATTGGCCTGATACACGGAATCATGGCGCGCATCAAATTCAGTGAGCGCGCGCTGGACAAAACGGGCGGCGTCTGCCCACAGCGCCACATCGAACCAGATATGGGGATCGTATTGCCCTTCGAATTCGGGCGGCCGTTTGAGCCGGTCCGGATTCACTCCGTCGGACACCGGAATTGTCTTCTTCCACTTGTTGATTTTTTTCAGAATATCAGTCATCTTGCCTTCCAGGTGCAGGCCGTTGTAAAAAATCAGATCCGCGTTGGCCAGCTTCACCATATCCCGCTGCGAAGCTTTGAAAAGATGGGGATCGACTCCCGGCCCCATCAGTTGAGTCACGTTCACCGCCTCACCGCCGATATTTTTCACCATATCGGCGATCATGCCGGTGGTGGCGACGATATTCAATCGAAGATCCGTCTCCCGGGACGTCTCGTTTTTTGAGCAGGAAAACAGGAGCGACAGAAGCAACGCGATGGGAAGTGCAATTTGATTTTTCATAATTCCAGCCTGCTACTTCAATAGAGTAATAAAGATGAGTGAATTGCGACGAGCGCATCAGACCAGCCATTTCATGAACGGTCGATTTCGGTGTGATGGATGCAGCACACCTCAGCGGTTCGAATCGCCCAATTTCCGATACAGCGTGGCTTCACCAATGCCCAGCGCCCTGGCGGTTTTGCCGCGATGAAATTGATTGCGCGATAATTCCTGAGCGATATAATTTTTCTCGAATGCCTCGACGGCCTGTTTCAAAGTCAGTCCGCCGGATACCGGCCGGGGCGTCTGGCCAGCCGGCAGAAAATCCTGCGGCAGGTCGTTCAGGGTGATGGTTTCGCCCTGGCAGAAAATCATGGCGCGCTCGATGACATTCTGCAATTCCCGAATTTCGCCCTGCCATTGTCGGGCCATGAGAATTTGCATGACCTGATAATCCACATTTTTGACCTGTCGGTTCATCTGTCCGCGAAAATTTTGAATGAAATGGTTGACCAGCAGCGGTATGTCTTCCGGGCGTTCGGACAGCGAAGGGAGCTTGATATGGATGATATTCAGCCGGTAAAATAAATCTTCCCGAAACGTACCCTTTTTCACTTCTTCAGCCAGGTCGCGATTGGAAGCGGCAATGATTCGCATGTCCACTTTTTCCGGGGTCACGCCGCCCACAGGAATCACCTCCTTCATCTCAATGGCCCGAAGCAGCTTGGCCTGGATGTTGATCGGTATTTCGCTGATCTCATCCAGGAACAGGCTGCCTTTGCCGGCAACTTTGAAAATACCTTCCTTGTCCGAGACCGCGCCTGTGAATGCGCCTCTGCGGTGGCCGAAAAGCTCGCTCTCGAAGAGCGTCTCTGAGATTGCGGCGCAGTTGATGGGGACGAATCGGCCCTTGGTTCGCGGGCTGTTGAAATGAATGGCCCGGGCGACAAGTTCTTTGCCTGTTCCGCTTCTGCCGGTGATCAGCACGTTGCTATCGGTCTGGGAAACCTGGCGAATTGTTTGAAACACCTGCTGAATGACCGCGCTCTTGCCGACGATGTTGTTGAAATTATACTGATTGTTCAGTTCAGTCCGCAGCACCTGGTTCTCGAACACGATCTCCCGATGCTTCAGCAATTTATCGATCTTGAGATAGACATCCTCGAAATTGATGGGTTTGATCAGGTAGTCGAACGCGCCCTTTCGCAGCGCAGAAATGGCTGTCTCGATGGAGGCGTGCGCGGTGATGATGATAAATGGAATGCGCGGATTCAGTTGAGTCGCTTTTTCCATCAGCTCGATGCCGTCCATCCTGGGCATGGCAATGTCGGAAATGACGAGGTCGAATTCGTTGTGCGAAATCAGATCAAGTCCCTGCTGGCCATCGTGCGCCTGAGAGACCCGAAAACCGCGGTTCTCCAGCACGGCAGTCAGAGATTCGCGGAGGATTTCATCATCGTCCACAATGAGCAGTTTTTCATTCATCGGTCTTCTCGTCCAGATTGGTTAAAATCGGCAATACAACATGAAAGGCAGTGCCTTTTCCCTGTTCGCTTTCAACCAGCAAATCCCCGGAAAATCCTTTCACGATATTGTAGCACACCCAGAGTCCCAGTCCCGTGCCTTTGCCGGGCTTTTTGGTCGTAAAAAATGGTTCAAATATTTTATCCAGATTTTCCGGCTCGATACCAATGCCGTTATCCATGATGGTGATGATAATTTTTTCACCCACCAGCCGGCTGTTGATGGTGATGGTGCCATTTTTCTTGCCCTCCAGCGCGTCACCGGCGTTGAGCAAAATATTCACCAGCACCTGCAGCAGTTGATCGAACGAAATTTTGATCGAGGGCAGAGCCGGAAACAGCTCTGTCGCCGTTTTGATGTATTTCAACCGCTTGTCGTATTTCACAATTCGAACGGCCTCTTCAATCACCGCATTCACAGAGACATTGCCCACCGTGGTGGTGATTGGTTTGGAGAAATTCACCAACTCGCGGACAATTCGGGCGATGCGGTCGATCTGTTCCCTGATTAATTTCAGTTTATCCCGATTCGATTCGTCGCTGCTTTGCTCGTAGAGCAATTGCGCCAGCGATGAAATAGCCGTGAGCGGAGACCCAACTTCGTGGGCGATGCCGGCAGCCAGTTGCCCCACGGCAGATAATTTTTCTGATTGAATGAGCTGCTGCTCCAGCCGTCGGGTCTCGGTGATGTCCCGCGCAATGACCGAACTGCCCAGATATTCTCCCTTTTCATTTCTGATGGCTGTCCGGGTGATTTGGAGCAGCATTTTTCGGCCATCGCGGGTGACGCGCTCCGTCTCGAAGTCGCGGACAAATCCTTTCTCCTTCACCAGCTTGTTGATCCGTTCAATCTCCTGCTGGGATTTTTCATCGTTGGGCACGATGAGGGAGATGGGTTTCCCGATTATCTCTTCGGAATTGTAGCCGTACATTTTCGCTGCTTGCTTGTTCCACAGGGTGACGCAGTCATTTTTATCCAGGACGAAAATGGCCTCGGCCGCGTCTTTGAGAATATTGGAGATGAATTGCTCGTACTGAATCAGCGCCTTCTTCTCTTTTTCGCGCTGGGTCACATCATGAACCAGCACATTGACGCCGATGGTTCGGTCATTAGAATCCCGAAGCGGTGAAATTTTGAAATCGATAAGGCGCTTGCCTTTGCGCCACGTTTTGTGGGGGATGCCGGTGAGATCGCTGGATTTGTTCTTCTCAATCGCATCGATGAATTTTTTATGCACGCCCTCTTTTTCCAGCGAAGGGAATTTTTCAAGGACAAAATGTTCCAGCACCTCGGATTCCTCGATATTGTAGAGGCGTTTCATGCCATCGCCCCAGTAGACGATCCTGAGCGCGGTATCCAGAATGAACAACCCGATGTCCGTGAAATTGATGGTGGTTTTCAGAAAGTCGGCAGCCTGTTCAAAGATGATTCGCTTGCGGCTCAACTGCTCTGCTTGTCTGTTGTGCAACCGGTTCCAGAGTTGAAACAGGAACATGTCGAACTGGTTCGAAAATCGCATCTGCGCTTCCAGCACAGCCAACGGCAGCGTCGTCAGTTTGAGCGAATTGAAAAATATCACTTTGCCGATGATCAGGTCCTCCAAAAAGCTGGAGATTTCACCTTCATCGAGTGGGTCGATGGGCGATAAAAATGTTTCGGCGTGGCGAAGCGGCTCTTCCGAATCGGGCAGGTCAAAGATTTCTTTCAGAAGTTCGAACAGGACGTGATTGTAGCCTGCGTCGACTTTTTCATACTTCTTGCTGAGCTGAAACGCCCATTGCTCACGAATGGTTGCCTCGTGTTCGCTGAAAATTTCTGCCAATAGTTTTTTCATGCCTGCTCCGGATTAAAATAGCGCAGCGTAAAAATAATAGGCCATCAGGCCGGTGACAATCAGCTTCAGCAGAGATCCGGCCATGGTCCCCAGAAAGACACCCCAGCCAGCGCGCAGCGCGTCTTTGCCGGGTTTGCCCGCTGCCAGTTCAGCGACGATGGCGCCGACGAACGCGCCGACCAGCAATCCCAGCGGAGGAAAGGAAATAGCGCCGAACAACATCCCCAGCATCGCGCCCCAGACGCCCCATTTCGATGACCCGTACATTTTGGCGCCCAGCGCGGGAATGAAATAATCCAATACCGCCATAACGATCATCACGCCCAGCATCACGAGCATCAAGGCGCCGGTGAGCGGCGGCTGGAATTTCTGAACCAGCGCCAGAATCAGCAGCGCGGCATAGCTGAGAGGTGGGCCGGGCAGCGCCGGGACAAGGCAGCCGATGAGTCCTAACACGATGAGAATTGTGCCGATGATGCCGACAGTGATCAGAAGCATGGTCATTCCCTGATTGGCCAGAATGTTACTGGGTTCACACCAGTTGTTCCGGGTTTCGATCCCGAACGATGCACTGATTCGGGAACATACGTTACTTTACATTAATTGCGCCAGATAAATTTCCAGCGCGATCATGTCATTGTGTTTAAAAAATCTATCAGGTGCAGAATATACGAATTCTTTTTTCGAAATGCAATTTCAAAATTGGGGGTGAATGCGGAGAAATTTTCAGACCGCTAAAACTTTTTCGACAGCCAGTTCGTCCTAACATTAGAAAACGGCCGTGAATCAAAATAAAAGAGAGTATCACCAATCAGAACAGTCAAGGAGGTATGCCATGAACAAAATAATTTTAAAATCAATTTTCATTGCGATGGTCGCATTAGTGGCGCTATTGGTTGCCAGCCAGATGTCCGCGTTTGCTTCCGATAAAGAGCCGAAAAAGACCGGATTTTTAGGCGTCACCGTGGAAGAATTGTCGCGTTCCATGAAGAAAGAATTCAAAGCGGAATTCGGAGTGTTCATCACCAGCATCAGCGAAGAAAGCCCGGCAGATGAATATGGATTGATGGAGGAAGATGTCATTCAATACGTCGATGATGTTAAAATTCGTCGGTCAAGTACATTAACGAGGACTATCAAGAAAATAAAACCCGGCAACGAAGCGAAAATTCAGGTGATCCGGGATGGCAGTCTGAAATCGATAAACGTTAAAATTGGCAGCATGAAAAATATGAGCAGCTTCCGCGTTTTCAATAGTGATGGTCCAAACCTGTTCAGCATTTACGAAGGCGGCGGCGGTTATTTGGGCGTGAGTTTGTTCGGGATGACGGAAGGCCTGGCGTCATACTTCAACGCCAAAGAAGGGGAAGGGGCGCTCATCCTTTCCGTTGAGGAAGCTAGCCCGGCGGAGAAGGCCAATTTGAAATCCGGCGATGTGATTTTGAAAGTCGATGGGGAAGAGGTTACATCCCAGGAAGATGTCCGCGATATCCTGAGGGAATTTGAAGACGGAGATGAGGTGAAACTGGTTATTCTTAGAAACAAAGCGAACATGGAAGTCAAAGTGACGCTCGAAAAGAAGGAGACGATGAGATATTTCGATATGAGCAAGCACAACCTCATCGACAAGATTAAACTCGAACCGTACCATGATGCAATTCAGAAATTCCATAAAGAGTTGAATCAGAAAAGCCCTAAAACAATCCCTGAAATTAAAACTGAAAAAAGGAAGACGGTCATTATCACTGATACGATTTGATGGCATGGCCCCAAGGCCGTCCTCGCGGTGTAATTCATAATTTTGACATAATTCCTCCCTTAATGGAAAACTCCTCGCAGTCGCTAATTCCTGTCGAACCATCTGCGAGGAGTTTTTTTTGTGATCTTCGCATTGGCCTGAAAGCTCTTTCCGATAAAACTTCCCCCAGGCTGTTAAAAAATTTGACTTGACTTTTAGCCTTTATTATTTTATTTTCAAGACCTGTCAGAACTTAGTACAAGCTGTTCGCTTTTCTCAACAAGGACGACTCCCATGAATAACCACAAGGCACATGCACTTTTCTTGCTGTTAATCTTTTTTCACATTGCGACTGCACCTGTCCTTTTCGCTTTACAATCCATAAAATTAACTGTGATAGTACAATCCTTTCCGAATGACAAGAGGCAACTTTTTCTGGAAACATTCACCCGTTCACTGGCTGCGATTCCCCAATTCGACATTATTCACGTGGACTCCAATTGGACAGCACCGCTGATCGAAGGACTTTTGGACTCTGCGCTTGTCGCCGAATCGACAGAGCGCGGCGCCGATGGCATCGTGTTCAGCCAATTCTTCGAAGAGAACGATTCGCAGTTCGTGGCCATTCGGACCGTGTTTTCGGATAGCCAATTTAAAACGCTGAATTATCAGGCGCGATTCACTTTCGGGAATTATAATGCAGGGGTGAACGACCTGGCCCGGCACATCAATTCCAGACTCAGTGACAAAGAGGATCAACAATCGTCCATCCGCATCCTGCTGATTCTGCCGGAAGAAGAGACCGATAGTGACAAAGACGCCATTGCGAAAATCCTGGCTGACGCGGCGGATAGATCCTTCCGCATTGAAATTATAAATGGCCCGGCTGATGATTTCCCGGCTCTGCTGGACAGCGATTCGCTGCTTCGCCGGGCTGCAAAGGACGCCAACGCATGGTTCGTTTTCACCGGGACATTCCAGCAGCAGGCGAAGGAAGAGCGCACTTTCACGCCTATCTTTTTTCGCGCGGGTCAGGAACCGGAGCATGCCTCATTTTGGAATGAATCCAATGCCATCAAAGGGAATACGTGTCAGTTGGCCCGAATGACCCTTCCGCCGTTGAGTTTGGCGGAATTAACACCGGCGACCGGTTTTTTAACAGCCTATTTTGCACTGCACCATGGCGATCATGAACGGGCGATTCGACTGCTGTCGGAAAATGATTTTTACGCCGGCGCTTTTCTTCTGGCCGAGAGCTATCTGAGCCGGGGCATCGAACGGGAAAAGGATGTCGCGTTTGCCCGGGCGGATTGGGACAGCGCCGCTTTTCATTTGAAGCGGTGTCTCCGGTTTCCCATTGGCTGCGTTGATTCTGTTTTCCTGAGCAATAACCTGGGCGTCGCCTATCAATTGATCGGCCAACTGGACAGCGCGCTGGTTCAGTATACGAGCGCGCATGCCCGCGTGCATTGTCTGAACAACCCGACCGATCGGCTTCGCGTGTCCGGCAATTTCGGCAATATCCTGCTTCTCAGTGGCAAGTGGAAACAGGCGCTGGATACGTTTCAGGCCAGTGTCGAAGACATGAAAACCGCCAATGATTCACTCACCCTGGCATTGACCTATGAAAATTTGGGAAATATCTATCAATTGATCATGCAACGCAGTCGCGCGGTTCAATTTTATACGCAGGCTCTGGAACTCCGTCAGGCCATGCACGATGACGCCGGCGCGGCCATGACCTTGTCGTACCTGGGCAATACCTATCACGAGTTGGAAAATTACCCGGCCGCCCGATCTTTTTTTCTGAAAGGATTGAACTTGCATCAGCAATGTCACAATGAGCCGGGCATTGCTGATACCTACGATCGGCTGGGGCAGGTCTATCAAAAACTGGGACAGCCGGATAGCTCTGAATTTTACTATCAACAGAGCATCATGGCCATGACGGAACTGGACAACAACAGCGGGCTTGTGCGCACCATGCTGCATCTGGCGTCGGCGTATTCGCTGCGCAAAGAATTCGACCACGCTATGGAATTGTATGAACGCGCGCTTCCCATCGCCACGGGCAGTGAGATCAAATCGCTCAGCGCCCAGATTTACGATCGCATGGGAGATATTCACAACAACAAAAATGAGCTGATGGAGGCGTTCGACAATTACGATCAAGCTGCGGAACTGTACGAGCAGGCCGGCAATTTGGAAAGTCTGTCCCTGATTTTATACAGTATGGGGCTAATCCGGCTCAAACAGAATGACTACGGCGAAGGCTACGCGCTGATGAAACGCGCCATTGACCTGGACGATTCACACGGATTCAACAATCTCAGCGGTGAACGCGAATTTTTGAAAGAGCTCCAGCTCATCCTGGAGGGCGCGCCGAATAACTGACGACGAGCACATATGGCCAAGTACAAACTCCATGAATTCATCCGTAAAAATGTCGAATTGGCTGTCAACGACTTTGGCATGATTCAGTCCGGGGATCGCATTCTGGTGGGCATTTCCGGAGGAGGCGATTCGTTCACGCTGCTCAAAGTGCTCTCCGGCAGGAAGATATTCCTGCCACAGGATTTCACAGTGGTCCCTGTTCATATCGATTTGGGATTTTACGGCGGCGACACAGCGCATCTCGATCGGATGAAGGCCTATTTTGAAGAACAGCATTTCGAATATTACATCGACCGCACTGAAATTGGTCTGTACGCCCATAGCGAGAAGAATAAAAAGAATCCCTGCTTTCTCTGCTCGCGCTTCCGGCGAAAGCGAATGATTGAACTGGCCGATGAACTGAAATGCCAGAAAATCGCGCTGGGACACCACAAGGACGATGTCATTGAAACGCTGCTGATCAACATCATGTTCGGCCGGGAAATCGGAACCATGATGCCCAACCAGGAGTTGTTCAAAGGCAAGTATCACATCATTCGGCCGCTGGTGTACATCTGGGAGAAAAAAATTAAAGAATACGTCGCTCAAAATAATTTTCCAATTTTTGTGAATAAGTGCCCGACTGAAAAGACGTCGCGCCGGGTGGTCATCAAAAACATGCTGCGGGACATGGAGAAACAGCATCGCGGGCTCAAAGAGAATATCTTCAAATCGTTGCGGCATGTGAAAACAGATTATCTCTGGGGCAGCCACTCTGCGAATAAGCCGGAAGGGGAAGACGATCAATGAGCCTGTCCATCCATTTTGATTTCCACGTCTGACCGCCCTTCGGTCAGGATGCCTGGCATGACTCAATTTGCGAAACCGGACACCCATCGGTTCCCGGGCGCCTGCACTTTCGCCTGTTCAGGAATCCGCTTCTGTTTCTCTCCACCTAAATTGAACGATTCGCGAACAGCATTCAGCCTTTCAAAAACAATGAATTGCAACATTTGCAAGGTTACACACATTCGATAACAGGATAATCCGATTTGAACATGCTGTTTTCCTGTCGCTGAATGCTGACAGCAATAAGCCAACAGCCAAAAGCCAAAAGCCAATCGCTTCTTTCATGCGCCAGTAAAAACCATGAATATATATTGACAATTAATTTATTTTCACCTATATTAAGGCCGTGTTACGATTAGCTAACTTTTATAAAAATAAGGGCTATTAACGTTCCCAATATGTACGATCCCTACCCTTACACCATTAGCAAATTTAAAATCGTCACGCTCGTCGCCCTGCTACCGCTTCTGGGACTGCTGCTTTTCTGGCAATGGATGCAGCCTATTCCCATCAGTTTTGATCCCGGTTTTATCGCCAATTTGAACGCGCTCAATTATATCATTCTGGTCTTTCTTTTTTTCTTCTTTCTGAAAACCCATCTGCTTCTGGTGAGCCGGGACTATCTGCTCCTGCTCATGGGCGTGGCCATCTTCCTGTTGGGCCTTGTGGCAAAACTGCTCATCTCTCCGTTGCCGGCCGGTGAAGCCACTGCTCGATTTGCGCCGCTCCTTCAGGAATTAGCAGTGCTGTCCTTTTTCCTGATTTTTTTCACCGCAGCAGCATTCAACAGCGGCGTCATTGTGCCGCAGCCGTCCCGAAAAAAAAATTACCTCGTCGTGGGCCTGACTGGATTTGTCAGCGTTCTCATCCTGTTTTTTATCAACTACCTGTTGCGATATGCGTCGCTCGGTCTGGCGCATAGCGGCCTGCCGCTGTCGCACAGCCTTGAGATTCTCTGCGGTCTGTTGCTCCTGGCGAGTGGGGTGAAATACCTTCAGCTTTATCGCAGAACCCGGTTCGATATTTATTTCTGGTTCATTCTGGCCATCCTGCTTTTCATTGCTTCCCTGGGATATTCTGCATTCCAGATTCGCGCCGGCGATTTCTGGAATCAGAGCTTTATCATTCTTAACCTGGCCGGATTTGTGACGCTGATGTGGATCCCGTTTCTGGAGCACACCCGGTTCATGGAGTCGGAAATCAAGCTGCGCAAAACGCTGGAGAAATCGCTTTTTCAGAGCGAACAGAATTTGCAGGATTACAGTAATCTGGTGAATCGCGTCGACGTGGGGATTTGCACGTTCGATGAACAGGGCAAAATCATTTTCTGCAATCAGAAACTGGCTGAGATGTTGGGCTATGCAACCGGCCGTTTGATTGGACAGAGCGATCGGGATCTGTTCAATCAGAAAAATATGGTGAAATTCAGATTCGAACTGGACAAATGGAAGACCGGCATCGGCAGCAAGTTTGAGATTGACATGGTGCACCAGAGTCGCCGCGCCATTCCGGTGATGATGAGCGGCGTGCCGGTATTTGATCTGCGCGGGAAATTCACCGGCAGCCGGATTGCCATTTTCGAAATGGGCGAATGGAAGCAAATTGAAAGCAACCTTCGGAACGAATCGGAGAAGCTTCGGAAAATGGTGGATAAACGGTCGGCGGATCTGGAGAAAAAAACAGAGGAACTGACGCATGCCAAGACCTATTACGAGACGCTCATTTCCGGCATGCTGGATATCCTCCTGGTCATTGATAAAAAAGGCAATTGCAATTTCATCAACACCTACGGGCGGGAACTGATTGGTTACAAAGCCAGCGAACTGACGCGGGCCAAATTGCCCAATTTCCTCAGCGACCTGGAGCAGTTCCGAAAGAACTACGGCGACGCCATGAAAGTGGAACTGCACGACTATGAAGCCAGCCTGACGACCAAAGACGGCAAAGAGATACTGTGCAGTTGGAATGTCCGTTATTTGTTCGACGCTCAGGGCAATCATATCGGCGCCATGTGTGTCGGCCGGGACATCTCCGAGTACAAGCATCTCCAGTCCAATTTGCAGAAGCACTCGAAGAATCTGGAGCAATTGGTCGCTGCCCGCACCGAGGAGCTCAGCGCGCGAATCGATCAGCTCTCCAAGATTCTGAAAATCGGCGAAGCGATGACGCTGGACGTCGAGCAACCGACGGTGCTATCCAGTATCTGCCAGACAATGAAGACCTTCGGCTGGAAGGTGGTTGTTCTCGCCATGAAGGAAGAGAAAACGACCGAGTGCAAGGCCGTCGCCTACGCCGGCATCGCCAAAGCCGGGATCAATCCCTTCGTGCACCGATGGAACGCGCTGTTTGATAATCCCTTCCAGCACCTCAAAGACGAGATGCGGGTGAATCAATCTTATTTGGTCAGGCAGTCTACAGCCTCTGCGACAAAGGGGTCCACGGCCGGGGAGAACTGGGGCAATCAGGATGTGCTCATCATTCCCATCAAAATTAAATCCCGCATTCTTGGTTTCATCATGCTATTCGAGCCCCTCAGCGCCAAAATCCCGGACGAGCAGCAGATTCAGTTGCTGGAAATTTTCGTTCACAAAGCGGCTGTTGCCATTGAAAACCGGCAGTTGTTCGAAGAAATTCAGTCGCGTTCCCGGGAGTTGGAGCGCGCCAATAAAATGCAGTCCGAATTTTTCACGACCATGTCCCACGAACTGCGCACGCCGCTGAACTCCATCCTCACGCTGACCAGCGTTCTGCTGCGCAAAATGTCCGGCGAGCTGAATGCAGAGCAGGTGAAACAGCTTCGCATCATCAAAAAGAACGGGGACAATCTGCTTCGGCTGATCAATAATTTACTCGATCTCTCCAAAATTGAAGCCGGCCGGATGGAACCTAATCCAACCTATTTTTCACTCCGAAAAATGATTCGATCCACCCTGGAATCCATTCACCCGTTATGCCAGCGCAAGAAAATTAAATTGGAGCTCCGATTGGATAAAAACCTGCCGGAGTACCTGTTCAGCGATGAAGATAAAATACAGCAGGTATTCATCAACGTGTTGAACAATGCGGTCAAATTCACAGAAAAAGGCAGGATCACTTTCACGGCAAAGACCGAAAAACGCGGCGCGAACATTGCTTTCACCATTGCCGACACCGGCATCGGCATGACGCAGCCGGAGGTCGACAGCATTTTTGAACCGTACCGGCAGATCGATCATTCCGAGAAAAAGAACACCGGTGGTACCGGTTTGGGTCTTTCCATTTCCAAACAGATCTGGGAGTTATTGGGCGGCGCGATTTCGGTGGAGAGCAAGAAGGGCAAGGGCACCGAGGTGATGCTGGATTTGCCGGTGCAGAAACACCCTGAAAAAATGGAATCGCGACTCCCGGCTCAGGGCAGCGCTGCCAGAGCGAATGGCGGACATGAGAAAGCGTCGCCGTCGTCGCGAAAGAAGACCGTGCTGCTGGTGGACGATAATCCGGACAATCAATACGCGGCGAAATTCATCCTGGAAGACAGGGGCTACCGCGTCGTCTTTGCGCGGGATGGGGGAGAAGGCGTTGAAAAGGCGATCCAGACGGCACCGGATTTAATCCTCATGGATATGATGATGCCGGGAGTGGATGGCTATCAGGCGACGAGAAAAATCCGCGCTGTACCCGCATTGAAAAATGTACCGATCATCGCCATGACCGCGAAGACGATTATGGAAGATAAACAACAGGCGATTAAATCGGGGTGTAACGAATATCTCACCAAACCGTTCAACCTGGATGAGATGACCCGGAAAGTCGATAAATGGCTGAAAGGATCAAAATGACTGAAAAGGAATTGCTGGAAAGTCTGGACCTATTTGCCCATAAATTAAAGAATCCGGTGCACGCAGCCGTGCTCAATCTGGATGTGCTGAAGGTGAAACTCAAAAAAGCGTCGATGGACGATCAGACCATGAAACATGTGGAGATTGTGGCCAAAGAGATTGAGCGCGTCCGGGATCTGGTTAACGCCTATTTCAAGTACATGAAGATGAGCGATAAGCAAAAAGCAAAGACAGATCTGCGATCATTGTTAAGCTGAGGATTTTTCATGGAGACGAAACACGATAAAATTTTAATAGCCGATGACGAGGAATCCATTCGCATTGGCCTGTCGGCATTGCTGGAGGAAGAAGGCTTCGCCGTTGACGCTGCAAGCGATGGTTTGGAAGCGTTGAAGCTGCTCGGAGATGGCAATTACGGGCTGCTGCTGGCGGATTTGAAAATGCCCGGAATGGATGGTCTGCAAATTCTGGAGCGGATGAAAAAGAAGAACATCGAGACGGCCGTCATTATCATCACCGGCAAGGGCAGCATCGACACTGCCGTCGACGCCATGAAAATGGGCGCGTACGATTATCTGACCAAGCCGGTGGAGCCGGACCGGCTGCGCACCATCATCCCCAAGGCGCTGGAGCATTATCGATTGCTGGTCTCGCATCGCCTCCTCGAACTGAAAATCAAACATCTCACCTCGTATGAGGATATGATCGGGCAGAGTCCCCGGATGCTGGAAATATTCCGCATGATCGACGCGGTGGCTGATTCCACCGCCAATATCATCATCACCGGCGAGAGCGGCACCGGCAAAGAACTGGTAGCACGCGCGATCCACCGGAAGAGCGCGCGAAGGCATGAGCCGTTCATAGCGGTGAATTGCTCCGCATTTCCGGAACAGATACTGGAGAATGAATTATTCGGGCATGAAAGAGGGGCGTTCACCGGCGCCCTCGCAGAAAAGCCGGGCTGCTTCGAATTAGCGCACCGCGGCACCCTGTTTCTGGACGAGATCGGCGAGATGCAATTGGAGACCCAGGCGAAGATTTTGCGCGCGCTGGAGGAGCGTCGATTCCGTCGGCTGGGCGGCAAGAAGGAAATCGAAGTCGATGTGCGCGTGGTTGCAGCGACCAACCGCAATCTGAAACAGGCGCTTGATGCCAGGCAGTTGCGTGAGGATTTGTATTACCGGCTTGCTGTGGTCGAAATCGATATGCCGCCGCTGCGCGACCGACTTGAAGATATTGCGTTGCTCATCGAGGAATTTCTCGCTTTATTCAATCGGAAAAATAACAAGAAAGTGAAAGGATTCACTGCCTCCTGCTACCAGATTCTTCTGCAATACCCCTGGCCGGGCAATGTGCGGGAACTGAAAAACCTGATCGAGAGAGCTGTCATACTCAGCACCAGCGATAAAATTTCAGCGTCTGTTTTACCGGAGCGTATTTTGAATTACGATTCTGAAACCAGAGTGATTACCATCCCTGTCGGTTCCACCTGGGAAGAGGCCGAAAAAGAACTGCTGGTCCGAACCCTGGAATCTCAGAACAATAACAAGACGCGAACCGCCCGGGTGCTGGGGATCAGTTTGAAAACATTGCACAATAAGCTTGCCAAATTCAAGAATTAAGCCATGTAAAAAATGGTAGCTGCTGTTCGAGAATGAAACAAAAGCGCGTAATATTTTCATCACGGCACAGCCTTCACTGAAAATGTTACGGTAGAAAAATCTGACAATTTGAGGAATAACAGAATTTACCGCTGTTTCATTTTCATGGCACTAAATTTGTTATACGTCCTGTAAACTCACCAATGATAGTAATCAATGAAAATGAGAGAAACACCCGAGACCAGTGATAGGGCGTAGGCAATTTATGAAGAAAGTCGTGCAGCAACTATGTGTCGCCGTGTCTCTTTTAGGCGCTTTGACTCCCACATCGCTTTTGCTTCAGTGGAAAGCGAACAATGAATCGGATCTGGCCGGGTACAAAGTTTACTGGGGCACCGAGTCGCGCAAATACAAATCTGTCGCCAATGTCGGTCAGGACACCAGCTACACAGTGAGCAATTTGCAGCCCGGATACCACTATTACATCGCCGCAACCTCGTATGACCACGCCGGGAACGAGAGCCACTATTCCGAAGAAGTCACGTTTTATATTGAACCGCCGGCGGCTTCAGAAAATTCTTCGTTCATCTCCCAATGCTACAATTTTCCCAATCCGTTCAATCCGAACCTTGAGGTCACTCGAATTCGCTACGATCTGGAATTGCCATTGCCGGTCACAATAAAAATCATGGACGCGAACGAAAACCTGGTTCGGACGCTGATTGAGAAAAACCTGAAATCGGCCGGTGAACACACGGAAAGTGTCTGGGACGGAAAGAATGACTCCGGCGCGGATGTGCCTAATGGCATTTATTTCGGCCTCATCGAAACCGGCGAAGAACGCCACATAATCAAAATAGCGGTTTTAAAATAATTGAATGATTGAAAATCAACGACGCATCATTATGGCACTTCATCGTACAGTAATCATCCTATCTCTCGTCGCCTGTCTTGGCGCGACCGAATCCGGATTTAGCCAGACGCAGAAAAAGCGCAGCAGCCTGAATTATTACGGCATCGGCGCGCGGGCGTCGGTGCTCAACGCAGCGTTCGTGAGCATTGCCGACGACTATTCGGCAACTCATTGGAATCCGGCCGGTCTCACCGCTTCGAGCCGCTACAATTTTGGTGGAATGCATTCACAAATGCCGCTCAGCAGAGAAAATAATTTCGTATCGTTTTCCATGCCTGTCAGCCAGGGGGACTGGCTGGGACTGAGCTGGCAGGGATTCACCATCGACCAGATCGAAGCCCGATCGAGCAATTCTGCCACGCCGGATTATTATTTTTACAATGTCGAAGAAGCCATCTGGTTGACCTATGCGCGGCGCATTTTCTCGCCGGTCAGCCTGGGGATTAATCTGAAATATCTGCACCAGGCCATGGACGGCGTCGGCGCCAATGGAGTGGGACTGGATATTGGGTTGCTGGCGCAATTGACCTCAAACCTGAAACTGGGAGTGGTTGTCTACGACATCGGTTCAGCGCTGCATTGGAAAACCGATCATAGGGATGAATACGAGCGAATGAATCGCATTGGCATTGCCTATCAGATTTACCAGCCGCTGGTCGTGTCGCTGGCTCTGGAAGGGTACGAACAGCGCATGCAGGAGTTGTCCCTTGGCGCGGAATACATTCTGCTGAATGCGCTGGCAGTGCGCGCCGGCTGGCAGGATCGGCGTTTCTCTCTGGGGACTGGGCTTGATGTTGCGTTCAACAACGTGGACTTCTCATTCAACTATTCCATTGCGAGCAACAAGTTGAGCCATGAATTGACAAATCTGTCGGAAATCAGCGTCTCATTTCCCTTCACCAAATTCCGTGCGGTTCGCCTGGTTCAGATCACCTGTTCGACGCTGAATGTGCGGTCCGGCCCGGGAACCCACACTGAAAAAATCACCGAATTGTACATGGGGCAGAAATTCGAGATCAAGGAGCAGAAGCTTCGCTGGTTGAAAATCGAATACGACCGGGATAAGACTGGTTGGATTGACAGCAATTTTGCGGTGATTCTCGATGAATGAAATTCGCGCTCTGCGATAGTCGGATTGAAAGCAATTCTCTTCACTGACATTCAATCTGCACGACACAAACGCTGCACGCCGGCAGCGTCAGCGAATACTCCAAATTCCCCTGACGCACTTCTACTGAATGCACTTCTTCAATCAGCTCTAAATTCTGCCGGCTCCGGAGAGCCGCCAGTTCACTGTCCGTTGGGTACTGGGGGGATCCCATCTCCTTCCAGGCGGAATAGGCGTTGCTGTGCTGCGCATCGATCTGATAGCGGCGAATCGCCGCGCGCTTCAGATGCTGCGGAAGCCGGACAACGCGCAACAGAATTCCGGCAGGGGATGAATTGGCCTGAGTCTCATCGAAATTCCAAAGCGCCACTTCAATTCGATCGGGCGCGCTCTTCGTGGCCAGGCCATCGGTGATCGGGAATCCCGCAGCATCAAGCTGGATTCGCGTGCGCCCCAATTTCTCTAAAAGCGGAAAAGCGTTGAACACTGGCAATTTAATGTTCTCATTGGTGACCAGGGAACGATTCCCTTCGAAGAACCGTTTCCCCTCGAAATAAAACGCCCACGTGGTGAAGCAAGAGATGGGCAGGTTCTCGCGCTCAATAAAATCAGAAAGATATTTCACCATGCGCACGAGAAATGCCGGATAGTAAGCGGTGTTGTTGAATTCAAGTTCGGGAAAATCGTACATCCCATAATTGGTCGCCACGGCCATGTCGCATTCATCGAATAGACATTCTGTTGCCTGATACTGAGGAAACTTAGCGATCACCTGCCGGTATTTCTTCACAGCAGCGAGGATGGCTGCCAGAGAAGGCATTTCAAAGGGAACGCCTGTGATGGGCCAGCCATTACCTTTGGCATGAAATGAGATGAAGTCGAGGCGTGTGCCGCGTTGTCGCGAGGCAGCATTTTTGCCGCGCGCGCAATGGGCGAGAAATTTTTCTAAAAAAGCCGAACTGGCAGCGAGGGCTGGTCCGCCGATGCGTATTGTCGGCAGCGCCGCTACAGCGCCGGCAACGGAATGATCGTAAAGCCGGCAATAGTCTTTCACCGTTCCCCTGAAGAATCCTGAAAAGTCAGGCTCATTCCAGACTTCCCAGTACCAGGTTTCAATCTCCTTCGCACCGTATTTCTCAACAAAATGGCGAACTGTGCTGAAGACAAGCTGCTGCCATGCGGCGTAATTTCGGGGCGGATAAGTCCATAGCTTCGACCGATCGTAATTGTAGGTCGGTTTCGGCGCCGGCCCGGAAGAGAGCGTATCCGGCATGAATCCCAACTCGACAATCGGTTTCGCGTGATGCGACAGGATGGTTTCAACGACCTGATCCAGCAGAGAGAAATCATAAATTACCTCGCCCTGTTCCGTCACGGAATAGACGTTGCACGAGCCAGCCGACGGTGTGGACAGACCATTCCCGCTGGTGAAAGCGTTGTGGCATCGGATGAAATAAGGCTCAGGGGAGAGACGTGAAATTTCGTCGAATAGCCGCTTGCCGCGGGGCGTGTATGTCCAGTTGATTTCGTCGTATCCGAAAGAGCGCCAGATCGGACGAAACGGCCCAATGATTTCTCCGCTGTCGATGCGGATTTCCGTGATATCCATGTTTTTTTGTCCATGAAAAACCATGCGCGTGTCTCCCAACAACTCTTGTTTTTTACTGAAGGCGTCGGAAAAAGTTCTGTTATTTTGCTGATACATTGACCATGAATTGATGGTCGTTATGAGTTTATTTGAAGTCTGTCCGAATATAAAAAGATTAGCTGTGAGGGTGATATTTTCAAACTTCATTCCGTCAGACCTCATCCACTAAACCCTTTCCTACCCTGCGGGCAAAAAGGTGAATATCTGTTCTCCCTCTCCTGATTAGGCCCATATCTTTTCAAACGCAGAGGTCGCAGAGACCGCAGAGGTACGCAGAGTTTTGGTACTGAAAAAAAGCTGTTTGCAAACTGATGAAACCAGATATTCTCCTGGTTATTTTGGTCTTCTGTTACTATGGGTGAATATGATTTTCATTGTTTGATTGAAAATTTTAAAATCACTCTGGCCAATGCTAAGCGGGTCTTTTCTCTGCGCCCTTCGCGACCTCTGCGTTTCATTTGATTTGTTAACCCTACTACGTCACATAGATTTTTTATCGTTGTATATTGTATTTTTGATAGATGAAAAACTCAACATATATATTTACTAAATGACGTTGTAGGGTTAATATCCCCCAACGTATGGGTGTGGATTAGCCTCATGAGGGCAGGGTTGGGGTGAGGTCAATAGTAGCAGTTTCCGGACAGACTATTTAATGTCAACCGCGATCGCACCCTTCGGACGATGCATCATCGATTCGCGTCCGGGATATTTATTCGGTTGCCGCATTCTTCAGCCATTGCTCACGGTAATACTTACAGGAGCGTCACATTTCTGGAAAAATTCCGGGATTCGAACCTGAAAATATTTGAGAAACTTCTCATCTATAAAAAAAACTCTTGTATACGTCGTGTAAATTATTTATATTCCTCTCATCAAAAAAAATCTTGAATGGAAAAAGGAGAAGGCCACTTCAAGGAACGCGCAGGCTGTACACATTGTTATTCACGACCTTAGCCCCGAAGGATGGGGCTAATTTTCATAATGGGGGATTGGGTTCTCCATTTCGGCCGCGGCAAGTTTGAGTTGTATGTCAAGTAACTCTCAGTTCCACGTATTCAATTAACAGGGAATTGTCACACCGGAATTCACATAGTTAATTCGCTTTTGGTAACGACAGGCTGGCTTAACACTGAACTTTCGAGGGAGTGAGTATGAGTTTAATCGACTACGGTATTGTCGGTCTCTATCTTGTCTTCACTATGTTCCTGGGAATGATGCTTCAGAAGAAGGCGTCCGCTGGCATCGATTCTTTTTTCCTGGGCGACCGTAAAATCCCCTGGTGGGCGCTGGGCGCTTCAGGCATGGCGTCCAATCTGGATGTCAGCGGTACGATGATCAACACCGCGTGGATTTTTGCCATCGGCGCAGCCGGGATGTTCATTGAAATTCGCGGCGGCATCACGCTGATCATGGCGTTTCTCATGATCTTCATGGGCAAATGGAATCGACGCGCCCAGGTGATGACCATGGCAGAATGGATGCGCTTCCGATTTGGCACGGATAAGCAGGGCGACCTGGCGCGATTCATTTCCGCCATTGCATCCATCATCATGACGATTGCAATGATCACCTATTTTGCTGTAGGCTCCGGCAAATTCATCGGCGAGTTTTTAGGCATCCCGGCCTTTCTTGGTCTGTCATCTGAGTTCTGGGCAAGTATTTTAATGATCCTGCTCTGCGTCATTTACGCTTCAGCGAGCGGCCTGTACGGCGTGGTCTGGACAGACGTAATGCAGGCTGTTCTCATCTTTGTGGCTATCGTCTACGTTTCTGTGCTCGCCTTTGGAAAGACAATCCCTGATTCATTTAACGTCTCCATCCCTCTTCCGAATCACGAATTTCAGACGATCCCCATGACCAAAGAAGCATGGACCAGCATGATCCCCTCGTGGAATTTGAATTTCCCTCAGGAATCGCTCTATTCGATATATAACTTTTTCATTGTTGCCATTGTTTTTTACTTGATCAAAGTGACCATCGAAGGCAGCGGCGGCACAGGCGGCTACATGATTCAGCGCTACTTCGCCGCCAAGAGCGACCGCGAAGCCGGCTTGCTCTCGCTTTTCTGGACGTTTCTTCTCTCGTTCCGCTGGATGTTCATCGCCGCGATTGCCTGGTTGGCCGTGGCCTATGGCCAGGCGCATCACACGATTTCCGATCCGGAAATGGTCATTCCTGTTGTCATCAACGAATCGTTCCACGTGGGCATGAAAGGGCTGCTGGTCACCGGGCTGATGGCTGCCGCCATGTCCACCTTTGCGCCCACTGTCAATGCCGGCGCTGCCTATTGGGTCAAGGATATTTATCAAGCGTTCATTAAGCCCAGGGCCAGCGAAAAAGAGCTTCTATTCCAGAGCCGATTGTCTTCAGTGCTCATCGTCATTCTGGGATTGGCTTTCAGTGTTGTCATTAAAAATATCAATGATATTTGGGGTTGGATCACCATGAGCATCGGCGCCGGTATGATTGTGCCGCTGTTGGTGCGCTGGTACTGGTGGCGGTTGAACGGTTATGGTTTCTCCATCGGCATGGCCGCCGGCATGGTCGCCGCCATTATTCAACGGCTGTTTTTCCCGCACGTGCCCGAATATGTCGCTTTCAGTTTCGCGACCGTTGTTTCCCTCATTGCCATGATCATTGGGACATTCCTGACAAAACCGACCGACGATGTAGTGCTGTCTGAATTCTACAAAATTACCCGACCGTTTGGCTGGTGGTCGCGAATCCGAAATAAATTTCCCCAGTATTTAATTAAAGAAGTGAACAAAGAAAATCGCCGCGATATATTTTCAACGATCATTGCAGTGCCCTGGCAATTGTCTTTATTCATGATTTGGATGTTATTCATTATGCGTCGATGGGATCAATTTACATATCTGTTGATTGCATTGGTCGTCATGTCCGTCATTTTGTACTTTAGCTGGTTCCGCCATCTGTCTACCGAAGTCAAAATTACTGGGGAAAAATGAAGATCTACACCAAAATTTCCATCGGTCTGTTCGCTGGCGTCGTCGTCGGCCTAATTCTCGGACCCAAGGCTGTGTGGCTGGAACCGGTGGGAAAAGCCTTCATTCGACTCATCACCATGGTCGTCGTGCCATTGGTATTCGCCTCGCTGGTGGTTGGCGCTGCCAGTCTCGGCAGTCTCAAAAAATTGGGTCGAATCGGCGTGAAGACAATCAGTTATTATATTATCACGACCGCCATCGCTGTCACAATTGGTTTAATGTTAGCCAATGTCATTCAACCTGGTTCCGGGCTAAATGAATCTGTTAAAGCCAAATTGATGCAGGACTATCAGGACAGCTCCCAAGAGCAACTGGCGAAAGCCATGGCGAACAAGCCAAAGGTGGTGGACGTTATTCTTGAAATCATCCCAACCAATCCCATCCGGGCGATGGCTGAGGGCGATATGCTGGGATTGATTTTCTTTTCCCTTGCGCTGGGGATCGCACTGACCTATCTGCCATCGTCCCGATCTTTGCCTGTTGTCAATTTCCTTGATGGATTGAATGAAGCCATTATTCAGTTGGTTCATCTCATCATGAACGTGGCGCCCTACGGCGTCTTTGCCTTGATTGCCGCAGTGACCGGGCGGTTTGGATTGCCGATATTAATCACACTCATTAAATACTCACTGGTTGTGCTCATCGGTCTGGCCATTCATATCGGCGTCGTTTATAGTACATCGGTCCGCATTGTTGGGCAGATGAATCCGTTGAAATTTTTCAAAGGCATGCGTGAGGCGCAACTGGTTGCATTCAGCACCAGTTCCAGCAATGCGGCGTTGCCCTTCAATATGAAATGCTGTCAGGAAAACCTTGGCGTACCAAAGGAAATATGCAGCTTTGTTCTGCCGCTGGGAGCGACGATTAACATGGACGGGACATCACTTTATCAGGGTGTCGCTGCCGTTTTCATCGCCCAGGTTTACGGCCTGTCATTGACCATGATCGACCAGTTGATGATTGTATTAACCGCGACATTGGCGTCCATCGGCGCTGCCGGCGTTCCTGGCGCGGGGATTGTGACTTTGACCCTGGTGCTGCAGACGATCGGCATTCCTCTGGAAGGCATCGCCCTCATTCTGGGTGTGGATCGCATTCTGGATATGTGCCGCACAACAGTCAATATGACTGGTGATGCCAGTTGCGCTTTGTTCATCGCCCGAACCGAAAAAAAATATTCCGCAGAAAGGGAAATTATCGATAATATAGCAACGTAAGTCACTTCATTGTTAAAGAAGACTCTTGATTGCCACTGTATTGTAATTCTTATTCGCGGTACTACATCCGATAATAATCAGTCGATATAATAAATCGGTGTAACTCATCATGTAGAGGAGAATTTACAATGATTCTGGAAATGACTCTTGTCCTGGGAATCAGCATTTTTGCACTGGCTTTTGCTCTTTATTTAGCGAGATGGGTTTTGCGTCACGATACCGGAACACCAGCGATGCAATACATCTCTGACGCCATTAAAGAAGGCGCAGAAGCATTTTTGGCGCGTCAGTACAAGACAATCGCTCTGCTCAGTCTGCCGGTCGCCGCTGTGATTTTTATTTTATACGCGTTCGTCCGACCGCATACTCCCTATGATCCAGTCCCTCAGGCAATCGATTTGGCGGGATACATAGCATCATCCTTTGCGCTGGGAGCCCTGTGTTCCGGCATCGCCGGGTACGTGGGCATGTTCGTGTCCATTCGAGCCAATATTCGGACCGCAGCCGCAGTGCGATCGAGCCTGAACACAGCCCTGCAGATTGCCTTGCGCGGCGGCGCCGTTTCCGGATTGTTTGTAGTGGCCATGAGTCTTCTTGGCGTGGGCGGATTATTTGCCATTATCACAACACTGGGTATCGAAGCGACAAAAATTCCATACATGATTGTCGGCTATGGATTTGGCGCGAGCTTTGTAGCGCTATTTGCGCAATTGGGCGGCGGTATTTACACCAAAGCTGCTGACGTGGGCGCGGACCTCGTCGGTAAAGTCGAAGCTGGAATTCCAGAGGATGACCCGCGCAATCCGGCCGTTATCGCTGATCTCGTTGGAGACAATGTCGGCGACTGCGCCGGCCGTGGCGCAGACTTATTCGAATCCACAGCGGCTGAAAATATTGGCGCTATGATTCTTGGCGTGGCGCTGTATCCCTTTTTCGGATTGAAAGGCATTCTGTTCCCGTTGGTCGTTCGCGCCTTTGGGCTCATCGCGTCCATCGTCGGTATCATGGCCGTTCGTACCAAGGAAGATGGCGATCCGATGCAGGCGCTCAATCGCGGCTATTACATCGCATCGATTCTGGCTGCAATCGGTTTCGGATTTGGTTCCTATTGGTTGTTGCAGACACAAACGGCCACGTACGCATGGCTGTATTTCTTCGCCTGTGGTCTGATCGGAATCGTCACGAGTATCGCATTTGTCTATATCACTCAATATTATACAGAATACAAATACCGTCCGGTACTATCCATCGCCACTGCTTCCCAGACCGGGCCGGCAACCAATATTATCACTGGTTTTTCTGTTGCCCTGGAATGCACGGCATTGCCCATCATCGTCATTTCCATTGCCATTCTGGCGTCCTATTATCTGGGCAATATGAGTGGACTGGTAGTGGGTGGAGGACACTCCGGCGCTGGATTGTTCGGAACCGCTGTCGCCACGATGGGCATGTTGGGAACCTGCGCCTATATTTTAGCGATGGATACATTTGGTCCTATTGCCGATAATGCAGGTGGAATAATCGAAATGAGCCAGCAGCCGGAAGACATTCGGCGTAAGACCGACCGACTCGACGCCGTCGGCAATACCACAAAAGCCCTCACCAAAGGCTATGCCATTGGTAGTGCAGCATTGGCTGCATTTTTGCTATTCTCTGCTTATCTGGAAGAAGTGCGCAACTACGGAGTTGAACTGCTCTCTGTGGACATTTCGAAACCGGAAGTTTTCGTTGGGGGATTGCTGGGCGCTATGTTGATTTTCCTGTTTTCGGCGTTGGCAATCCGAGCGGTGGGAAAAGCCGCCTATTATGTGATCAATGAAGTCCGACGGCAGTTCAGAGAGAAGCCGGGCATTCTAGCCGGCACAGACAAACCGGATTACGGCGTATGCGTCAATATCGTCACCGGCGGCGCCCTCAAACTTATGGTTTTGCCCGGTCTGTTGACAGTAGGATTACCGCTGGCCGTCGGAATCGGATTCAAATATTTGAACATCGGCGCAGAGGCTGTCGCAGCATTATTGATGGTAGGCACTATCGCCGGCATTCTCATGGCGACGTTATTTAATAATGGAGGTGGCGCCTGGGACAATGCTAAAAAGTATATCGAATCCGGTATGTTGGGGGGCAAGGGTTCGGACACGCACAAGGCAACGGTCGTCGGCGATACTGTAGGCGATCCGTTCAAAGACACGGCTGGACCTTCATTGCATGTGGTCATCAAATTATTGAGCACGATAACTCTGGTGGCCGCACCGCTGTTTATTTAACATTCTTTTCACAATGAGGTTTACTGGTTTTTTTCAGATTAGAGAGTTGATGTACCATGTCACTAAGAAGAATTACATTTTGGACAGTTTTTTGGATTGCAATTTCGCTGCTATTTAATGCAGGGATTTATGTAATGATGGGCCCGGCTAAAGCGATGGAGTTTTTAGCCGGGTATGTCATCGAAAAGTCATTGAGCATCGATAATTTATTTATCTTCCTGATGATCTTTTCATATTTTGGAATCGAATCCAAGTATCAGAGACGGGTGCTGAACTTTGGCATTGCAGCCGCCATCGTTCTGAGATTCGTTCTGATCATCGTCGGCATCACCATTGTTCACGAGTTTCATTGGATTTTGTATATCGTTGGATTGACGCTTGTCTATTCATCTTCAAAAATCGTCTTCGGCAAGGAACGGAAAATCGATCCGTCACAGAGCACGATGCTGAAGTATGTTCGAAAGGTCATTCCAATCACCGACCAGTTGCACAAAGAGCATTTCTTCGTAAAAATTAAAGGACGACTCCATGCGACACCGCTGTTCGTGATTTTAATTTTAGTCGAAAGCACAGATCTGATCTTTGCCATGGACTCCATTCCGGCAATTTTCGCCGTGACCACGGATACGTTCATTGTGTACTCGTCCAATATCCTCGCGATATTGGGATTACGCTCCCTGTATTTCTTCCTGGAGCGGATGCAGGACTTATTTATATTCGTCAAGCATGGTGTGGGCGCTATCCTGTTTTTAGCCGGACTCAAGCTGATTCTGCCGTTGTTCAATATGAAAATTCCCACCAGTCTCGCGCTCATTCTGATTCTGGTCATTCTGGTGGGCTCAATTTTGTTATCCATCATCGTGAAAAAACGGCAGATGATGCTGCTGAAAAATGCAGATAAGACCAATGCGACCGCATAGACCCATTGAGGCTGTGTCGAAATTCACTTCGTGCGTCATTCCACATGGTGTACGCATTCACGAAAATCGTTCTTTGTTTCACTGTCCTTTTTTGAAAAATCTGGAGAGTAAATGAGCAATGAGCTTTCGGAGCCGAAACTTCTTCGTGTGCTTGGCCCTTTGGACACGACAGCGATTCTAATTGGCTCCGTTATTGGAAGCGGTATTTTCCTGGTGCCCAATACGATCGCTACTCAGGTTGGCAGCTTTGGACTCATGATCTTTGTTTGGTTTTTTGCCGGGTTACTGTCTCTTTTTGGCGCGCTCTCGTACGCGGAATTAGGTGGCATGATACCCCATGCCGGCGGACAATATGTTTATCTGCGCGAGGCGTATGGTATTTTTCCTGCATTTTTATTCGGCTGGACCGAGTTTCTTGTCATCAAGGCTGGCTCCGTAGCCGCTGTCGCCGTTGCCTTCGCGTTGTACGTCGGCTATTTCATCCCCGAATCCTTCCAGGCGCTTTTCCACAAGACCATCGTTCTCGACCTCGGATTTCAATTTCGCATCGAAGATATTGGCGTTAAAGCAGTGGCTATTCTCTGCATTATCGTGCTGTCCATTGTCAACTATCTGGGCGTGAAATTGGCCGCGTGGATTCAAAATATCTTCACATTTTTGAAGGTCGCCGCTCTGGCCGGGTTGATCGTGCTGACTTTCATTGCTGGCCATGCTTCGCCGGAGGCGTTCAAACCGCTATTACCGGCAGAATTTTCTTTCAACCTGCTCAGCGCGTTTGGCGTGGCCATGGTTGCCGCGTTGTGGGCGTATGATGGCTGGAATAACACCACCTATGTCGCCGCTGAGGTGAAAGAGCCTCAACGGACAATCCCGCGCGCCTTATTTTTGGGAACTTCTGTCGTCATTATCGTCTACCTTGCCGCCAACTGGGCGTACGCTTACGTCCTCCCAATCAAGGACATCAGCACGTCCACGCTGGTGGCCGCCGATGCCATGAAAACATTTTTAGGACCCATCGGTGGCGCTCTCATTTCCGCCGCAGTGATGATCTCCACCTTCGGCACAGTCAATGGCATGATCCTTTCGGGCGCGCGCGTTACCTACGCCATGGCGGATGATAGAGTATTCTTCAGGAGCATGGGCGATGTGCATCCCCGATTCAGAACGCCGCACGTTTCAGTGACTGTTCAAGGCATCTGGGCCGCGATACTGACGCTCTCCGGGCGCTTCGATCAGCTATTCACGTACGTCATCTTCGCCGCCTGGTTATTTTACGGCCTCACAACCAGCGCTGTTTTGGTGCTGCGGAAGAAATGGCCGAACGTCGAACGACCCTACAAAACCTGGGGCTATCCCTGGATTCCCATCGCATTCATTTTAGTCTCTATCTTGTTTGTCATAAACACGCTAATCACGGATCCGCGAGACTCCTTATTCGGCTTGATCATCGTAGCATTGGGAGTGCCGGTTTATTTATTCTGGAACTTCAAATCGAGGAAGGAAAATTAGTTTATGAAAGACCTTGAGAAATCTCAGTCCCGTGAACTCTGGGCTTCTCGAATCGGACTCATTCTGGCTATGGCGGGAAACGCCATCGGATTGGGCAATTTTCTTCGCTTCCCGGTCCAGGCGGCCAAGAACGGCGGCGGCGCTTTTATGATCCCTTATTTTGTCGCCCTTCTTTTGCTGGGTATCCCATTGATGTGGGTGGAATGGTCGATTGGTCGTCGTGGCGGACAATTCCATTACGGCTCAGCAGCCGGCGCTTTTGGTACGCTAGCCAGGTCGCGGGTTGGCTCCAGGATTGCCAACTACCTGGGAGCGCTGGGCATTGCCATCCCAATATCCTTTGCAATTTATTACAACTATATTGAATCATGGACCCTGGCGTATAGCTCCTTTTCCATCACTGGCAAATACTTTGGTATCCTGGATCGCGACAGCATGCTGACTTTTCTGCAGAGCTTTCAAGGCATCACATCCAGCGCACACTTCTCAGGAATCACGGGAGAAGTCCTTGCGATCCCCTTCGTCGCTTTGATCTTCTTTTTCATCACCATTTCTATAAATGTCTGGGTTCTCTCACGTGGCGTAGCCGAAGGCATCGAGCGGCTGGCTAAAATTGCCATGCCCACGCTGTTCATTTTCGCCATCATTTTAGTGATTCGGGTTTTCACCCTGGGCACACCAGATCCAGCTCAGCCGGAAAACAGCGTCATGAATGGCTTCGGGTATTTGTGGAATCCCGACTTCAGTCAGATCACCAAAGCGAAGCCCTGGTTGGCGGCGGCCGGACAAATTTTCTTCACGCTGAGCATCGGCACCGGTTCGATTCTCACCTATGCCAGCTATATGAAGCGTCGCGATGACATTGCCCTGACCGGCCTGAGCACTTCCGTGACCAATGAATTTACTGAAGTAATCCTCGGCGGATCGATTGCTATCCCGGTAGCTGTGGCGTTCTTCGGTTTGACTGAAACCAGAGCCATCGCGGACGGCGGCGCGTTCAATCTTGGCTTTGCGGCGATGCCAATTATTTTTCAGAAACTGCCTTTGGGACAGATGTTTGGCGCGATGTGGTTCATCCTGCTGTTCTTTGCCGGCATCACCTCATCGGTGGCGCTGTGCTCGCCGGCCATGGCTTTTTTGCAGGATCAACTGAAAATGAAGCGGCAGAAGGCAGCGCTCGTCATCGGCGCTGTGCTATTGCTGTGCGGTCTCCCTGTCGTCATGTTCCTCGGTCATGGCTTTCTGGATGAATTGGATTTCTGGGCCGGCACGTTTGGCCTGGTGGTCTTTGCAATGATCGAAGTGATCCTGTTCGCATGGATCTTTGGCATGAAACGGGCATGGGCTGAAATCAATGAAGGGGCCGATATTCGCGTTCCTAAAATATTTAAATTCATCATTCAATTTATCACTCCTGTTTACCTTATCGGCCTGCTGGTATTCTGGGGCGTTCAGGATGGTATTCCCATTTTGTTGATGAGTGGAAAAGACGCGGCTCACATCCCATATTTGTGGGGCGCCCGGTTCATGATTGTCGGTCTGATCGTCGTCTGTATTCTGCTCATTGCTTACGCGTACAAGAAAGGCACAATTCATCACGAGGTGGAAAATTCGTAAAGCACGGGATATGGCGCAGAACGCCACGCCTGTCGCCTGATCTGCGCATTCTGTGCATTCATCACTAATATGGAGTTCATGAAATGAACCAATTCGGTCTAAATGCCGGGGGGTGGATTTTCCTCATTGCTGCATGGGGAGCGATTCTCTATTTTACTTTCTATTGTTTTTATAAAGTTTTATTCGGCAAAAAAAATGCAGAGCAATCCTCTGAAAAATAATGGAAAGCCAAATCGGAACATATAAATGACCCAATCATCCAAAGCATCACATTCTGAGTTTAAAAAAGAATTACGTCTGCTTGATTGCACCATGATTGTGATTGGCTCCATGATCGGCTCGGGCATTTTCATCGTCAGTGCAGATATTTCCCGGACAGTGGGAGGGCCTGGCTACCTCCTGCTTGTCTGGCTGATAACCGGCGTGATCACCATCCTCGGCGCGCTCAGTTACGGCGAACTCGCCGGGATGATGCCCAGAGCCGGGGGGCAATATGTCTATCTTCGCGAAGCCTATAATCCGCTGGTCGGTTTTCTTTACGGCTGGACCCTGTTTATGGTCATTCAGACAGGGATGATCGCGGCGGTTGCGGTCGCCTTCGCGAAGTTCACCGCTGTGTTCGTGCCAGCGTTGGGCGAGAAAAACGTGCTGTTCACCATCCTGGGATTGAAAATTTCAGCAGCCCGATTGCTCGCTATCCTCAGCATTGTCGTTCTGACCTTCATCAATACCCGCGGATTGCGGCAGGGCAAGATTGTGCAGGATCTCTTCACCATCACCAAAACGGTCGCTCTGCTCGGATTGATTGCGCTGGGCCTTTTGATTGGAAGAAACGCCGACGCCATTACAGCAAATTTTTCCAATTTCTGGAGAGCGAGTTGGACTCACATTGACGGCGGCGCCATTGCTTCCATCGAACCGCTCGCCGGAATGATGATTGTCGCTGCGATCGGGGCAGCCATGGTCGGTTCGCTTTTCTCCAGTGACGCCTGGAACAATGTGACGTTCACCGCCGGCGAAATCATCAATCCGAAGAGAAACATGCCGCTGAGTCTGGCGCTGGGAACGATCTCGGTCACGCTGCTGTACATTTTGGCCAATCTCGCTTACATCCTCGTGCTGCCAGTGCAGGGGAGCCCGACCGAAGCGACTGTCATGGGACGCGGTTTGCAGTTCGCCACGGATGATCGCGTTGGCACGGCCGTCGCGTCGATGATATTCGGCGATCCGGCCGTTGTGATTATGGCGGTGTTGATCATGATTTCGACCTTCGGCTGTAATAACGGACTCATTCTTGCAGGCGCGCGGGTGTATTATGCCATGGCTCAGGATGGGCTGTTTTTCAAAGGCGCCGGCGTCCTCAATAAAAAGGCCGTGCCCGGCGCTGCGCTGGTGGTTCAGGGCGTGTGGGCGAGTGTGTTGTGTCTGTCCGGCACCTACAGCGACCTGCTCGATTATGTCATGTTTGCTGTTCTCTTTTTTTACATTCTGACCGTCATTGGCCTGTTCATTTTAAGGAAAAAGCGTCCGGACGCGGAGCGCCCGTATAAAGCATTTGGTTATCCCATCCTTCCGGTGGTCTATATGGTGGCGATTGCATTGATCTCGATTGATCTTCTCGTTTTCAAGCCGAAATATACCGTGCCGGGAGTGGGCATTGTTCTGCTGGGCATTCCTGTGTATTTTCTCTGGAAATATTTCTCATCGCGATCGCAATCCGCTCAGCAGCAATGAGACGAAACCTGCCAGACTGTCTTTCGAAGAGATAGGGTCAACAACTGGCGCGCTATCTTATTAACCTGTTATGCCAAAAAAAAATAAAAGTATCTAATGAGAAGTGACAATAATCCTATATTTCTTGACCTTTTTGCAGGGGCTGGTGGTTTATCCGAAGGATTTATTCGGGCCGGATTCTGTCCCATAGCGCATATTGAAGCTGATCAGGCTGCATGCTTCACGCTGCGAACCCGGATGGCTTATCACTGGTTGAAGACACATGGCCGCGTTGAGCAATATGATGATTATTTGTTGGGGAACGTTTCACGTTCCTTTCTTTACAGCCTCGTTCCTGTTCATTGCATTAATTCTGTCATCAATTCCGAAATCAGTAAAGAATCTCTTCCTGAACTATTCAGAAAGACAGATGAATTACTGAATGGTGCCAAGCTTGATCTGATTATCGGAGGGCCGCCCTGCCAAGCATATTCAATCGTCGGCCGCTCAAGAGACAAAAACCGTATGAAGGGCGACAGGAGAAACTATCTATACGTCTACTACGCGGAATTTCTTAATCGTTACCGCCCTTTGTGGTTTGTCTTTGAAAATGTTACTGGTCTACTATCAGCTAAGGATGAAAACGGTAATCTTTATTTTGACAGTATGAGGCGTCTATTCCGCGATGCAGGTTATGAAACTGAGTTTATGACACTGGCAGCAGAAGAATATGGTGTTTTGCAAAGCAGGCAAAGGATCATCTTGGTCGGAAAGCTGGGGAAAGGTACAGGTTTTTTTCCTGAACCTGTTAAATGGCACACCAACGTAATGGTTTATGAGGTTTTCAGGGACCTTCCTCCATTACAAGCCGGACAAGGAGATTTCGGTCCCTGCAGAACCAAAAAATACACCGGATCATATCTCTATGATGCCTGTATCAGAAATGATTCACTATCTGTTACATGGCATCAGGCGCGACCGAATAGAGACCATGACCTTGAAATTTACAGGATCGTTGTTGAACTCTGGAATAAAAAAAAGAACAGGCTTAACTACAACCAACTCCCTGACAGGCTGAAGACGCACCGGCACAGAAATTCATTTCTGGACAGGTTTAAGGTCGTCGCCGGCGATCTGCAATTTTCACACACTGTTGTCGCCCATATAGCCAAGGACGGGCACTACTATATTCACCCTGATATTGAACAAAACCGTTCTCTGACACCAAGGGAAGTAGCCAGAATTCAGACATTCCCTGATGACTACTTTTTTGAAAGTGTATCCGGTATTCCACATAGAACCCCTGCCTTCCGTCAAATTGGTAACGCTGTGCCTGTTTTGCTTGCTCAGAGAATAGCGGAAAAATTAAAGGAGGTTTTGTAGTGGAATCAAGAAAATCGTATTTGATTAGGCCTGCAGGCAGACATATACTTACCATAGGTCGGGACCTCATACAAGACAGGTATGCGGCTATAGTTGAGCTTGTAAAAAATGCGTACGATGCAGACTCACCCGATGTATATATAACATTTAAAGCTTCAGAAAGCCGAAATCAGTACTCAATAACGATCGAGGATCATGGACACGGAATGTCCAGTGATACCGTAATCAATCAATGGATGGTCCCATCCACCGATGACAAGCTGAAAAGGAGAAAAAGCCCGAACGGACGGATAATGCAGGGACGAAAAGGTGTTGGCCGTTACGCTGCATCTATTCTAGGCGACGACATCTTCCTTGAAACCGTTGCGGATAGTGAAAAAACAACGGTTTATATTGAGTGGTCCAGTTTTGAAAAAGTGCAGTATCTCGACGAGGTGGAGATACTTGTAGAAAGTGAGAAAACAGACCTTCCGTCTGGGACACGCCTGACAATTACCGGAAATGGTGAACACATTAACGAATGGGTAAAAAAGGACATCAAAAATAAGACACAAATAGACAAACTTAAATTTGAGCTAAAAAAACTAATGTCGCCGGTTAGCAGTATTTTGTCTGGTGATGAAGCCAAAGATACTTTCAGAATTCACCTGAGACTCGAAAACTTCTTTGAAGGTCAGGAAGAATTAATCGACGAGGACGTGGAGCCATATCCGATTGTTGACCTGTTTGATTACAGGATTGCCGGCAGGATCGGTGCAGATGGGAAGGGAAGTCTGACCTACTCCCTGCAAAAAGCCAGAAACACCACAGAGGAAAATATTCCGTTTGATTTCGGGAGCACGACAGGATGTGGTGAGCTATTTTTTGATATCCGGGTTTATGATCGGGAAAAGGAGGCCATAGAGTCTTTGATTGGACGAGGACTGAAAGATGAATCCGGGAATTATGTCGGTAAGCTTCAGGCCAGAGAGCTTCTGAACGAATACAATGGAATCGGAGTTTACAGGAATGGCTTCCGGATCAGGCCTCTTGGCGATGCAGACTTTGACTGGTTAAAGCTGAATGAACAGCGCGTCCAGAACCCATCTCTGAGAATAGGTAGTAATCAGGTTATAGGCTATGTGCAGATTCAATCCGAAGAACAATCCACCATTATAGAAAAAAGTGCCAGAGACGGACTGCGGGAGAACGTTGCCTTTGAAAAACTGAAAGCAATTTCCCGCGAGGTAATTGCCCGTCTTGAAGAGCGCCGTTTTGACTACCGGAAAAGTGCCGGACTGAGCAGACCTGCTCTTAAGGTGGAACGGGAGTTGGAAAGATTGTTTGCTTTCGACGAATTGAAGCGGGGTATTCGTGCCAAGTTAGAAAAGGTCGGAGTGGATCTACAAACTACAGATGAAATTATCCAAATTCTAAGTAAAGAGGAAGAAGACAAGAATAGTATCGCTGAAGAGATAAGACAGGCTGTCGCAGTTTATCAGGGACAGGCTACCTTAGGGAAAATAATTAACGTTATTTTGCATGAAGGCAGGAGGCCTCTGCATTACTTCAGGAATCAAATTCCAAATCTGGAGTATTGGTCGAATTCCTTCAAGGAGAAGCAAGATCCTGAAACATTGGCAAGGATTATTCCAATTACCGAAGGTATCAGTAAAAACGCAGATGTGTTTGTGAAACTTTTCAGCCGTCTTGATCCTCTTGCTGCCGGGAAAAGAAGCAAAAGAGAACAACTGCCACTCAAAAGAATTATTGAGGAAATATTTAAAGTCTTCAGCGAGGAAATGAAAAAAGGCGGTATTATTGTGAAGGTTAACGGTTCCGGTGACTTCAGATTTACGGGTTGGCATCAGGATATCTATGCGATTTTTACCAACTTGGCAGATAATAGTATTTACTGGATAAATGAAAAAAAATCCCCCAAAAAGGAAATCACAATCGATATTGTAACAGACGGAAATGAACTCCAATACATTGATTATCGGGATACCGGCCCAGGTATAGAACCTCAGCTTATAGCCAGCGAAGTAATATTTGAGCCTCAGTTTTCCACCAAACCAGAGGGTACAGGACTCGGCTTGTCTATCGCAGGTGAAGCAGCCACCCGGAATGGACTTGAGCTGAAGGCATTTGAATCTGAAAACGGTGCATTTTTCAGATTGCAACCAAAGTAGGAGAATTAATCATGCATGAGATCAAACTGATGATTATTGAAGACGACGAATCGGATTTAAAAGTTTGTAGGGATTCTATTGAGATCTACCAAAAGAAGAGAAATGACGAAGGCATTGGTCTGGTTTTTAAACTGATAGAATGCAAATCAGTAGATGACGCTCTTAATGAAATAGACGGTTCGTTTGATGGTGCAATTGTAGATCTGAAATTTTCTGATGGCGATAACAGAGGAAAAGATGTGTTGGAAAAAATCAAAGATTCTTTTTTCAGAATACCTGTGATTATTCTAACGGGGACGCCGGACAGTATAGGTGAGGAAGAAAAATCTGAATTGGTAAAAGTACTTAAAAAAGGAGAGGCAGATTACCAAAAAGACATACTGGATGTGTTTTTTGAAATTTATAATACAGGACTGACGAAAATAATGGGGGGAAGGGGAAAGATAGAGGAGGCATTAAATAAGGTGTTTGTGAAGAATCTGTTGCCCCAGCTAAGGGTGTGGGAAATTTATGGGAGAGAAAATCCTACAAGAACCGAAAAAGCATTACTTCGTTTCACGCTTAATCATCTTGTACAGATTCTTGATGAAGATGAAAATCAATGTTACCCGGAGGAAGTCTATATTTATCCGCCACTATCGGATGGCCCAAAGACTGGAAGCATTGTAAGGAAAAGGGAGGGGAATGACCTTTATGTGCTATTAAGTCCGGCTTGTGATCTGGTTGTCAGAAGCGATGGCAATTTTAAAACCGACCGTATCCTTCTCGTAGAAGTTGAAGAAAGGAATTCGATTATTGAGGTCGCTTTGAATGGCATTACTCAAAAAGACAAGAAAAAGAATAAGCTCAACAACTTATTTGGCAATAATTACACGGATTATTTTCACTGGTTGCCTGAGACAGATTACTTCTATGGTGGATTTATTAATTTCAGAAAAATATCAACATGTACAATAGATCAATTCGAGAACGCTTATAATCAGCCGCACATTCAGATATCTCCGCACTTCGTGAAAGATATTTTGTCACGTTTTTCTTCCTATTATGCCCGTCAAGGTCAACCTGAAATCGATCGAAACAAAATAATAAGAGAGGTGATTGCCACATCCGGGGAGACAGAATAATGGATGTTCACTCGCTGGAACGACGTAGCTACAACATGTCCCGGATAAAAGGCAAGGACACAAAACCGGAGTTGTTTGTTCGTAAATGGCTGTGGTCTCGGGGATACAGATATCGACTTCATCGGAAAGACCTGCCAGGCAAACCTGATATAGTTTTCTCCCGTCGAAAAAAGGCTGTCTTTGTGCATGGTTGTTTCTGGCATAAGCATTGTTGCAAGTATTTCAAGTGGCCACGGTCAAATAAAGATTTCTGGGAAGGAAAGATACATGATAATGTCAGACGTGATCAGGAAAATTATCAGCTTTTAGTAGCAAGCGGATGGAGCTATTTCATCATCTGGGAGTGCGAGCTAAGAGATCATGATCCCGTAATCATGAATAAATTGAAAGAATTTATAGATAAGACTGTGGCCTAACAAATCACTACACCTGATTTTTCCTCCGTTGCGTTTAATAATAGCGGGTGAGTTAAAACAACGGAATTTCATATTTTTGGAATACGCAATTCCGAACAGGTTGCAATTCGAAAGGTTCAATTCGGTGTGTGACCGTTAATCCCTAACCCATGCTTGATACTTCGTGATGGATGTCCGAATATCAGGCAGTTTATTTTTACAAGGAATCAAAGTATGATTTTTGAGCGAGTCATGAGCGCCGTCGGCATCGTCGTGCTGATCGGTATTGCTGTACTTTTCTCCAAGAACAGGAAAGCGATTCAACTGCGCGTTATCCTCTGGGGCATTGGACTGCAATTGCTGTTCGCATTGTTCATTTTGAAAACGCCCATCGGGAAACGCATTTTCTTCGTCTTCCGGGATATTTTTATGCATCTGCTCAGCTTCACCGATGCCGGCGCCAGTTTTTTGTTCGGCAATATCTACCGCGGCGATCCAGGCGTTGTGAAGAATCTTGGCCCGGGGGGCGCCGGACCCATTCAGGTCTGGGATGCGGCCAGCGGTTCCTTCGTCGATCTGGGGATCATCTTCGCGTTTCATATCCTGCCGACGATCATCTTCTTCGCTTCGTTAATGGGGATTCTCTATCATCTCGGCGTCATGCAGCGCATTGTCCAGCTCATGGCTTGGGTCATGCAAAAGACAATGCGAACCTCGGGCGCGGAGTCGCTCTCGGTAGCCTTCGATATTTTTGTCGGGCAAACGGAAGCGCCGCTGGTCGTTCGGCCTTATGTGCCGACCATGACCAAGAGCGAGTTGATGGCGATTATGGTCAGTGGTTTCTCGAACATCGCCGGCGGTGTGATGGCTGCCTACGCCCGTTTCGGAATCGATCCCGGGCACATGATGGCTGCCAGCGTCATGTCCGCGCCAGCCGCTTTTGTCATGGCCAAAACTTTTCTGCCGGAGACAGAAGAGCCGCTCACCAAAGGCACGGTCAAAATGAAGGTCGAGCGGGAGACGGCCAATGTCATCGATGCGGCTGCGACTGGCGCTGCTGACGGATTGAAGCTGGCGCTCAATGTCGGGGCCATGCTGCTGGCGTTCATCGCCCTTATCGCTATGGTCAACTTCGGCTTCCAGGCATTGAATAATGTCGTCCCATTTTTCCCATCGAGCCTGAAACAGGTTTTCAGTTGGGTGTTTGCTCCCATCGCTTTTGTCATGGGCGTGCCCTGGAGCGATGTCCCTGAATTCGCCACGCTGTTGGGGACAAAAATCACCCTGAATGAATTTGTCGCGTACGTGGATTTGGGCCAGATGATTCAACAGGGCGTTATCTCCCAGCGCACGGTTCTCATTGCCACCTATGCGTTGTGCGGATTTGCCAATTTTTCATCCATCGCTATTCAAATCGGCGGCATTGGCGGGATGGCTCCCTCACGACGTTCGGACCTGGCGCGATTGGGTTTGCGCGCTATGTTTGCCGGCGCCATGGCAACTGCGACAACGGCGTGCATTGCCGGGATTTTAATTTAATAGATGTTCATTTTCTTTTACACGTGATTTTGTAACTATTTGGTGTCTGTCCGAAAACACCTGAATTAGCTATTGGGGTGATATTTTTAGACCTCATTCCGTCAGACCTTATCCCCTGAACCCGTTCTTACCTTGCGGGCAAGAAGGGGAATATCTGTTCTCCCTCTCCTTGTAGGCTAATCCTTGCCCATACGTTGGGGGATATTAACCCTACAACGTCATTTAGCCTGCATTATTCATAGTATTTTTAGAGGAGGCTGGCTAACCTGAATGGTGCTCTTTTTGGAATAAACGTATAAAAACTGAGTTTCAAAATAGCTTAGCCTTTAGCTAATTGAAAATCTGAATGTTGACTCAAATTCTGAGCAAGTTCATGAATAATTCAGGTTAGTAAATTTATCACAATATGTTGAGTATTTCATCTATCAAAAATACAATATACAACGATAAAAAATCTATGTGACGTAGTAGGGTTAACAAATCAAATGAAACGCAGAGGTCGCGAAGGGCGCAGAGACATGACCCGCTTTGAATTGGCCTGAGTGATTTTAAAATTTTCAATCAATCAATGAAAGTCATGTTCACCCATAGTCACAGAAGACCAGAATAACCAGGAAAATACCTGGCTTCATAAGATTGCAAACAGTTTTTTTTCAGTACCAAAACGCTGCGTACCTCTGCGGTCTCTGCGACCTCTGCGTTAGAAAAGATATGGGTCAGGGTAAGCCTTTTCGGAGAGGGTTGTGGTTAGGTCAATGATAGCAGTTTTCGGACAGACTTTATTTAATATCGGTTACAGCATTTTCATTATCAAAACAGAAAGATAGATCATGGTTATCACCACGGTATTGCAGGTGATGCTGCTGATTGGTACACTCGTTGTCCTGGCCGTTCCGGTTGGACACTATCTCACAAAGGTTTTCACAGGTAGTTTGAAATGCTCCCTGGAAAAGTGGTTTTACAGGCTGTTGGGCATCGATGAAACCCGTGAAATGAGTTGGAAAACCTATGCATTCAGTCTGCTGGTTTTCAACGTCATCGGCATTGTCGCCATGTTTGTCCTCCAATTAGCGCAGTCCCTTTTACCGCTAAATCCTCAAAAGTTTGGCGCAGTGAGATGGGACACGGCGCTCAATACGGCCATTTCGTTCGTGACCAATACCAATTGGCAGGCCTATAGCGGCGAGGCGACCATGAGCTATTTCACCCAGATGCTGGGCATGACCGTCCAGAATTTTTTATCCGCGGCGGTTGGAATGGCAGCGTCTATCGCTTTCATCAGAGGATTCATCAGAAAAACAAGCGAGGCCGTTGGTAGTTTTTGGGTGGACCTGACTCGCTCGATTCTGTATGTGCTCCTGCCGCTGTCGATTCTATTGTCTCTCATTTTTGTCTCACAGGGAATGATTCAAAATTTTAAACCCTATCTGACTGTAAAGACGCTGGAAGGGCACGAACAGGTTATCGCTCAGGGTCCGGTCGCTTCGCAGGAGGCAATCAAACAACTGGGAACCAATGGAGGGGGATTCTTCAATGCCAATGCATCGCACCCCTATGAAAATCCGACGCCCCTTACCGATTATCTGGAGATCATCGGGCTGTTGCTGATCGCGGCGGCGCTCCCACTGACCTTTGGAGCCATGCTCAAAAATCGAAAACAGGGTTGGGCGATTTTTGCAGCAATGCTCATTCTTTATTTGGTTGGTCTCACCGGCGTCATTATGGCAGAATTTCAGAGCAACCCAATACTTGCAGAATTTGGGATAGAACGCGGCGCCAATATGGAAGGTAAAGAAGTGCGGTTCGGCCGACTCGCTTCCGTTGTGTTTGCCCAATCAACAACGACAACTTCCTGCGGCGCAGTGAATTCCATGCACGACAGTTTCATGCCACTCACCGGACTTGTGCTGCTGTTTAATATCATGGTGGGCGAAGCGATCTTTGGCGGCGTTGGTGTTGGCCTCATCAGCATGTTGATGTACGCGATCCTCACCATGTTTCTCGTCGGGTTGATGATCGGCCGCACTCCGGAAATTTTTGGGAAGAAACTGGAGCCTTACGAAATGATCATGGCGGTGATAGCGATTGTTTTGCCCTCCGTCATACAGCTTCTGTCAGGGGCAATCGCGGCTTCGAGCAGCTTTGGCTTATCCAGTCTGAATAACGCCGGACCTCATGGGTTGTCCGAAATCCTCTATGCGTTTGCATCGGGCGCTGGCAATAACGGTTCAGCATTTGCCGGACTAAATGCGAATACGATTTTTTATAATTTGACTCTCGCTTTTGCCATGCTGGTTGGGCGTTTCAGCACCATCATTCCCGCGCTGGCGATCGCTGGTTCGCTGGCAAAGAAAAAGATGACGCATGAAAGCTCACGATTTCCGACCGACAGCCCTTTATTCGTGATTATCCTGATCAGCACTGTGCTTATTGTCGGGGCTTTGACTTTCTTCCCGGTACTGGTTCTGGGGCCGATCCTTGAGCATTTAGCGCTATTCGCTGGAAAAGTATTTTAAATTGGGACCAAATTTATGTCAACAGGTGGGCAAAAGAGTATCTGGCAGTCGAAAATAATTTTGGCGGCGATGCGCGATGCAATTTTTAAGCTGAACCCGCTGAATATGCTCAGCAATCCGGTCATGTTTGTGGTGGAGCTTGGCTCAATTATTACAACCTGTATCATGGCTCAAAATATCATGGCAGGTAAGAGCTATGGCTTCGACCTCCAGATCAGTCTCTGGCTGTGGTTTACCGTGTTGTTTGCCAATTTCGCCGAAGCGCTGGCAGAAGGAAAAAGCAAGGCCCAGGTGCAATCCCTCAAGCAGTCCAGAACAGATGTGATTGCAAAAAAAATATACGCCGATGGAAAGATTGAACCGATCAATGCGATGATGCTGGTCAAGGGCGATCTGGTCGCTGCCGAAGATGGTGAAATCATTCCCTGTGATGGCGATATCGTCGAAGGGGTCGCTTTGATCGACGAATCAGCGATTACAGGCGAATCCGCGCCGGTCGTCCGGGAAGCCGGCGGCGATAAAACAGGGGTCACCGGAGGAACACGGATTGTCTCCGGCAAGATTAAGATTAGGATCACAGCCAATCCTGGCGAAACTTTTCTCGACCAGATGATTAAAATGGTTGAGAATGCCAAACGCCAGAAAACTCCGAATGAGAAGGCGCTGGAGATACTATTGGTTGGTCTTACCGTGTTGTTTTTAGTGGTGGTGATTACACTGAAATATCTTGCAGGCTATTCCGGGGTGATGATTTCGGTGCCGGTACTGGCGGCGCTTCTGGTCTGTTTAATGCCAACGACCATCGGCGGATTGCTCCCGGCAATAGGGATTGCCGGCATGGATCGCTTGTTAGCTCACAATGTCATTGCACTCAGTGGCAGAGCCATCGAGGCTGCCGGCGATGTCAATATCGTGCTCATGGATAAAACAGGAACGATTACTCTGGGTAACCGTTGCGCTACCGAGTTCATTCCCGCCAATGGCATTCACGAAGAAGAGCTGGCAAAAGCCGCAATGCTTTCCTCGCTCGCGGACGATACGCCCGAAGGACGAAGTATTGTCGTTCTCGCCAAAGAGATCCTTCGAATGAGGGGAAGAGACATGAAAGCCCCGACCAGTGCGAAGTTCATCAACTTCAGCGCTGAAAGCCGGATGAGCGGTATTGATTTCGATGCAGTTCAGATTCGAAAAGGGGCTGTCGACGCTATTAAAGAATTGGTGAAAAATCTGGGCGCCTTTTTTCCGGAAGAAGTAGAAAGCACCGTCGAAAAAGTAGCAAAGGAGGGTGGGACGCCTCTGGTTGTGACGTCAAACGGCACGGTGCTGGGCGTGATTCGTCTGAAAGATGTTTTGAAACTTGGCATCAAAGAACGGTTAAGCCAGATTCATCAGATGGGTATCCAATCGGTCATGATCACCGGGGACAATCCTCATACAGCCGCGGCGATTGCGGCTGAAGCAGGTGTCAGCAAGTTTATCGCTCAGGCAAGACCTGAGACCAAGTTGAGCAAGATCAGGGAATTTCAGAACGAAGGTTACATGGTTGCCATGATCGGCGATGGCACGAACGACGCTCCGGCGCTGGCTCAAGCCGATGTCGCTGTGGCCATGAATGCCGGAACGCAGGCCGCCAGGGAAGCGGCTAATATGATCGATCTCGATTCATCGCCGATCAAGCTCCTGGATATCGTCGAAATTGGAAAACAAATTCTGATCACGCGTGGGTCATTGACCACGTTCAGCATTGCCAATGATGTCGCCAAGTATTTTGCCATCATCCCGGCCATGTTTGTCATTCAGTATCCGGCGCTCAACTTGCTGAACATCATGCAACTGGCCAATCCGCAGAGCGCGATTCTATCGGCTGTCATTTTCAATGCGATCATTATTCCCTGTTTGATTCCGTTGGCGTTGAAGGGAGTGACCAGTCACGAAACAGCGCCGCGCATTTTATTGATGCGAAATCTGCTGCTCTATGGATTGGGCGGTCTGCTGTTGCCGTTCATAGGGATTAAACTGATTGATCTCTTGGCGACATGGTTGCATTTGGTTTAGCAGTTATTTAATTTGTGAAGGAAATTTCCTTGAAAAGCAATTTGAAATCCGAAGCAGTCATTGCACTGAAAATATTTTTCGTTTTATCGATTATCCTGGGCGTCATGTATCCGTTGACCATCACCTGGATCGCCAGAATGACTATGCCCGAAAAAGCTAACGGCAGTCTGATAACGAGTGACGGGAGAATTGTTGGCTCAAAACTGATCGGCCAGCAATTTTCAGATTCCACGTATTTTCATAGCCGGCCTTCAGCGGTGGATAACAATGCTGCTGGATCCGGGGGTAGCAATCTTGGTCCATCGAGCCAGAAACTTATGGACATCGTGAAAGAACAAGTCGCCGAGACGCGACGGACGAATTCGCTGGCGTCTGACGTGAAAATACCGGCGGACATGGTATTAGCTTCCGCCAGTGGGTTGGATCCTCACATCTCTGTCCAAAACGCCTTACTCCAGGCGCCGCGAATCGCCAGAACACGATCTCTTTCAGGGGAGCGAATTCGACAATTGATTGAGCAGCATACCGATCCTGACTTCATCGGAGTTTGGGGGCAAAAGGGAGTCAACGTCCTTAGTTTAAATCTCGCTCTCGATCAGCTTTCAAAATTATAATGGGATGAGCCATGTCAGATAACCGCGCGAATCCTGATGAGCTATTAAGAAAGCTTCAACAAGCAGAAGCCGAGGTGAATCTTGCCTCGCGGAACCAGGGAAAATTGAAAATCTTTTTAGGCTTCTGCGCAGGAGTGGGGAAGACATACCGCATGCTTTCAGAGGCGAATGCAATGCGGGAAAATGGGACCGACGTGCTCGCCGGGCTTGTTGAGACGCATGGACGTAAAGAGACAGAAGAACTATTGACCCGGCTCAGCATCGTTCCCCGGAAAAATGTCGTTTATCAAAACCTGCACCTGGAAGAGATGGATCTGGATGCTATTCTCTCTCGAAAACCGCAGATTGCTTTGGTGGATGAACTGGCCCATAGCAATGTGCCCGGCAGCAGGCACAAAAAACGCTATCAGGACATAGAAGAACTGCTGAGCGCCGGCATCGACGTGTATACGACCGTCAATATTCAGCACATCGAAAGTCTGATCGATATCATCCATCAAATTTCTCATGTTAAAGTGGATGAGACTGTCCCTGATCGATTGCTGCAAATGGCGGATGAAATTGAACTGGTCGACCTGCCTCCTGAAAAATTAATCGAGCGCCTGAAAGAAGGAAAGGTTTACGTCCCTGACAAAGCCAAGCAGGCGATGCAACGTTTCTTTCGAATGGGCAATCTTCTTGCTCTCAGGGAATTGTCGCTCAAATATACTGCAAAACGGGTCGACGTTGATTTATTGTCGTACAAAGAAAATAATCTCATTCAGGAAGTCTGGCCGGTCGGAACGCGGCTATTGGTGGGAATAAGCCCCAGCCCGAAATCAGAAAAAGTCATTCGGATGGCGCATCGGATGGCTGAAGATTTGAATGCTGAATGGTATGCGATTTCAGTGGATTCGCCGCAACAGGTCAAAATGAACGAAAGAGCCAAACTGCAATTAGAGAAAAATATCACACTGGCAGAGGAATTGGGCGCCCGAACCGTATTTTTAAGTGGCAATAATATCGCGGATGAAATGCTCCGTTTTGCCAGAGAAAAGAATATTAACCTCATCATTGCGGGATTATCTTATCGATCGAGAATAGAAGAAGTTTTCAAGGGTTCAGTTTTAAGGGACTTGGTGAGAAAAAGCGGATCAATCAATGTGCTCATTGTTGGAGCTGATGAAAATACATCTTCGGCGCCTTTGTACAATGCCAGAGGTAAAAAATCATTTAAAAACTATCGATCCTATCTTTTAAGTTTTTTGGGAATTGTTGTCACGGTTCTGATTGGGTGGTTTTTAAGGCGCTGGGTTGAGCCCATTAATATCGCGATGATGTTGCTCGTCCCGGCAATCGCCAGCGGCATACTCTGGGGTATGTGGGTTGGCCTATTTGCCTCGCTGGTTGCCGTCTGCGCATTTGATTTCTTCTTTGTGCCGCCCTTCATGACATTCAGGGTCGCTGATTTAAAGTACATTCCAAGCTTTTTTATGTTCATTGCAATTACTATTATTATCAGCGTCCTGGCAAAAATCATCCACTGGCAGATTGAAAGTTCACGCAGCCGAGAACGATTTACCTCTGCGCTGTATTCTTTCAGCAAAGAAATGATGCTGGCGGAAGACCTGGAAAACATTCTGGATCGCGCTGCAAACTACATCGCCGAGGCATTTCAGTGCAGCGTTGCCATTTTGCTGCCGGAAGACCAGGGGGAATTGGAAGTTAAAACGCAGGTCATTCATCATCAGCCATCGTTTGGGGAGGACGAGATAGCGGTCGCAGAATGGGTGTTTAAAAATGGCCAGTCGGCAGGGAAGAACACTCAGACGCTGTCATCGGATCGATGGTATTACCGGCCAATTACCGCCAATAACCAGACCATCGGCGTATTATGCTTGCTTAAAGATGAACTACTGAACTCGGAACAGGATCATTTATTGGAGTCATTCGCCAATATCGTCGCGCTATCCATTATCAAATCGAGAAAGAGTCCGGAGTATGTGAAATTGTTCTATGATCTGATCAAAGGTGATATCGATGCCACATGAAAAAAAAGTCTGCTTTAATCCGAAGTGTTTTCAAATCGGAAATATGATTCATCAGACCCGTTTGAATAGCCAGGCTGTCATCTGTAACTTAAAGGATGGTTTTGAAAAGGACCCTTTGAACAGAAATTAACTCAGAAAAAATGTACAATTGACATAAAATGATATTCAATAAAAAAGACAAGCAATCTCTTCCGCATCAGGCGAAAGAACTGATCCTTGGATCGGCGCGCGACCATAAAGATCCAAACATCTTTCATAAACTTTCGCTGGTCGCATTTTTTGCCTGGGTCGGGTTAGGAGCCGATGGCCTCTCTTCCTCCTGTTATGGTCCAGAGGAGGCCTTTTTGGCGCTAAATGGCCATTCTAATTTAGGACTATTTATCGCCCTCGGGTCGGCCCTTACTATTTTTATCATCAGCACCAGTTATTCTCAGATTATTGAGTTGTTTCCATCCGGAGGCGGTGGGTACCTTGTCGCTACCAAATTGCTGAATCCAACTTTTGGAATGATTTCCGGCAGTGCTCTTTTAATCGACTATGTGCTCACCATTACGCTCTCCATATCCAGCGGAGCGGATGCTATATTCAGTTTTCTTCCTGATTCGTATTATCCGTATCGGCTTAACTTCGCCGTGTTCGGACTATTGATTCTTATCATAATCAATCTGAGAGGCGTGAAGGAATCGGTTGTACCGCTGGTGCCGATTTTTATAATTTTTGTGATCATGCATACCTTCGCCATTGTGTACACGCTGGCAACGCATTTATCGAACTTCTCGTCGGTGATTTCTACCACGACTGCTGAATTTCAAAAGACACAAACCGAGCTTGGGCTTCTGGGAACGATTTTGCTCATCCTGCGCGCGTACAGCATGGGCGCCGGAACCTATACCGGAATCGAGGCGGTCAGCAATGGAATGCCGATTCTCCGTGAGCCAAAAGTTGAAACAGCGAAGCGAACCATGCGGTATATGTCTATTTCGCTGGCATTTATGGTATTGGGTTTAATGATAGGGTACGCGCTATTTCATCTGGAACACGTCCCGGGAAAAACCTTGAACGCCGTGTTTCTTCATGCCATCAGTGAGAATTGGAACAGCAATCTGGCCTATGGATTTATTCTTGTCACGTTATTTTCAGAAGCGGTCTTGCTTTTTGTCGCATCACAAACCGGCTTCCTGGATGGTCCCCGCGTGTTGTCCAACATGGCATTGGACCGCTGGTTCCCCAGCCGCTTCGCGATGATCAGCGACCGATTGGTCACGCAGAATGGCATCCTGCTCATGGGTGGATTTTCTCTTGTGCTGATGCTGGCCACCAAAGGATCGGTTCGCTTGCTGGTTGTTCTTTACAGTATCAATGTTTTTATCACGTTCTTCCTGTCCCAGTTAGGAATGGTGCGTCATTGGTGGCGTTCACGCGGCAATGAAAAAAAATGGCGAAGAAAACTTTTGATCAATGGCATCGGTATGTTTTTGACCGGTTTTATTCTGTTTTCAGTTTCGGTCATAAAATTTAATGAAGGCGGCTGGATAACCGTGCTGGTCACAAGCGCACTGGTGGGATTGGCCTTGCTTGTCAAACGCCATTATAACCGCATTCATCTCCTCATGGAGAGACTGGACTCCCTGGTGGAGGCAGCGGATCAATCGATTTCAGTTGCTCAAGCTGAAAAAAAAGAAACGAATAAAATCGATCCGAACGGCAGAACAGCAATTTTGCTCGTCAATGGATATGGCGGTTTGGGACTGCATACGGTGTTTGGCGCCGTTCGCTTGTTCGGCGATGAATTGAAAAATTTTGTATTTGTCCAGGTGGGGGTCATCGATGCCGGGGTGTTCAAGGGATCGGAGGAAATGAAATTACTCCGGCAAAAAGTTGATGCTGACCTCGGCAGGTACGTTGAGTTCATTAAAAAGCAAGGGTTGTATGCCGAGGGAATCTCAGCCATTGGCATTGATGTAATCGAAGAAGTGACGAAGCTTGCTCCTGAAATCCAGAAGCGATTTCCCAATTCTATTTTTTTCGGCGGGCAATTGGTCTTTCCAAAAGAGCCCATGTTTTCGCGCTGGTTGCACAACTACACAGTTTTCGCGATACAAAGAAAATTTTATTATCAGGGGGTTCCTGTTATCCTGCTGCCAATCAAGGCAGGTTAATTCAATGATTGCATTTTATGGAGTCGCTCATGTTCAAATCGATTTTTAAATACCTGCGGACCATCTTTTTAGCTGGCTTGCTAGTGACCGTTCCCATTATCGCTACCGTCCTGGCGTTGAAATTTCTGTTCACAACAATCGATGGGCTGGTAGGCTCGCTGCCGCAAAAATTGTTTGGCTATCACGTGCCGGGTTTGGGCGTCCTTGTCACGACGCTTGTGGTGCTGATCACCGGCTTTCTGGCGAGTAACTTTTTTGGAAAAAAAATTATCGAAATCACCGATAAATTCTTTGCCAGAATTCCTTTTGTCAACATTGTCTATTCGGCGGCGAAGGAATTCATGCAGGCAGTGACAGTTCCCAGCCACATGTCTTTCAAAGAAGTGGTATTGGTTGAATATCCAGCGGAGGGGCGTTACGCGATTGGTTTTTTAACAAGCCGCACGGAACGCATAACACCGCAGGGACGAGAACGGCTGGCCAATGTGTTCATTCCAACGGTGCCAGTCGTCACGACCGGTTTTTTAATTCTTTTCCCGGAGAACGAAGTCGTGACCATTAAACTCTCCATCGAAAAAGCCATTAAAATGGTGATGTCCGGAGGAATTGTCGCGCCGGGAGTGATCGAACAGATCGTTCCCCGGCACGGAACGAAAGAGACTGGAGCAACAGAGCGTTCATAAATCAAAAGAGTTTGAAGATATGGAATTATAATACTCTAAAAGAAGCGATTCGCTTTCAGCGTTCAACAAAAAGAAAAACAGCATGTTCAGTTGGAATTATCCTGTCACCGAATGAGTGAAACCTTGCTGGAGTTTCTATTTCTTGTTTTTGAATGAGCTGATGGCTGATTTCTGCTGGCTAATCGCTCAATTTAAGAATACATTATCTTCAGAAATTAAAAACTCAATCGTCCATTTAATAAGAAAATGTCTTAAAAAAACGCGGAGAGAATCATGTATTTACTTGGACTTCATTTGTTAGACTGGATTGTTATTATTATCTACTTTGCTATTATGGTCATGATTGGGTTGTGGACGCGACGACGAATTAAAAACACTCAGGATTTTTACCAGGGAGGACGCAGTTTTGGGAAATTTTTGACAACTGCCATGCATTTCGGCACCATCACCAGCGCTGACCAGGCCGCCGGGGTTGCCCGTGAAATTTATCGGCAGGGATTGTCCGGGATGTGGTTTCAAAACCTGCCGTTGCTGTTCACGCCATTTTATTGGTTTGTTTCCGTGCTTCAGCGACGCGCCCGCTACATGGGCCCCGGTGATATTTATCTCCATCGTTTCGAGAGCAAATTTTTAGCCGGACTGTTCGCTATTTATATTTTGCTCAATGCGATTTATGGAGGATCCATTGGCTACCTGTTGACCGGTAAAACAATGCAAGCGATGATGGTGAAACAGGAACAGGAGTATACGCCAGCGGAACGGCAAAGCGTGTTGGAGTTTAATGAACTCCAGACATTGCAGCAGAAACAGAGCAACGAACAATTGAACGAGACAGATATTGCGCGATTGAATATTTTATTGGAAAAGCAAAAACGCGGTGAACTGCACGCGTATATATCCCATTTGAATATGAATGTCTTTTATATATTATATGCGACAATTGTGAGCGCGTACACTATTTTGGGAGGGTTGTTTGCGGCAGTGCTGAATGATGTTATTCAAAGCTTATTGATTTTAATCCTGTCGTTCATGCTTTTGCCAATTGGCTTGAAAGCATTGGGCGGCTTTTCCGGCCTGCATGAAAAAGTGCCGGATTACATGTTCGAAATGTTCGGCAGCGCCGCAACCAGCGATTACACCTGGTACTTTGTGCTGGCTATGGTCACAATTAATCTGGTGGTGTTACCGCCAAGAAATTTCACCTACGGCGGATCGTCGAAAGATGATTTTTCCGCTCGGATCGGCATGGTCACCGGCGCCTTCATCAAACGATTTGCCATGATCGGTTGGGCGTTAACCGGTCTCATTGCTGTGGGTTTATATCAGGGACAATTGTCCGACCCCACCAATATCTGGGGCCACATGACTAAAAACCTGATGGGGCCTGCTTTTGTAGGTCTCATGATTGCGTCGATCATGGGAGCAAATATGTCCACAATCAGCACGACGAGCCTGGAATGGTCGGCCGCTTTCACCAAAAATATCTTTTTACCCATGTATTCTAGAGCGACGGAAAGACTACAGGTGATCGTCGGACGCATTGTGATTTTTGCAATTATGGGTGCGACAATTTACTTCGCCCGCATGGTGAACGATATCTTTGTCGTGTTCAAATATGTGCTTTCCGTCGGTACTATTATCGGTCCGGCATTGTGGCTGGTCTATTTCTGGCGCCGGCTTTCGACCAAAGCAGTGGTCGCTCAAATGTTGCTTTCGATCTTTCTGACGTTTGTCGTGCCGAATATCGTCCCCAGCATCAACAACAACCGAGAAAATCCCAAACTGACGATTCAAACAAAAGAGCGGGATATCGTTGTTCAGGCGAAAGCTGTGGAGAAGGATGTGCAAAGCGGCGCCGCCGACCACATTGGCCAACTCATTCAAAAGCATCGGGTGCATCCACCGACCGGCATCTTTTATGAAACAGTGGTGCGAAAAAATCCTGAAGATCCCAATTCGCCGTTCGTCGGACAGGGGATGTTCCGGGTGCAATTGTATATCATATCAATGATGGGCGTGGATCTGACCCAATTATCCAAACCGCAATTGGGCACACTATCTTTTGCCTTTGATATTGTCTTTCCATTTCTCGTTTTATTTTTTGTGAGTTTCATTACAAAACCGAATTCGGAAAAGGTACTGCGGGAATTTTATGCCTGCGTGCACACGCCCGCTGTCGCCGATCAGAAGGAAGATGCGCGGCGCGTGCAGGCTGCTGTGGATGATCCTGAAATTGTGAGACGAAATAAACTATTTCCCAATAGCAATTGGGAATTCTGGAGACCTACCAAACAGGATATCTGGGGCTTTGTGATCTGCTGGGTTCTGGTTGGCGTGATAATATGGCTTTATACCGTTATAATGAAAATTGGCGCTTAAACGATTGGCGCAGCACTTCACGTTGCCAATCCGAAATTTTTAATTCATAAAACCGGGCTTTTGAACTCACCATTCCTCGACAGGGCAGAATGAGTACAAGTCTACTTGATTTGCTGGGTGCAGGTTTTATCAGCGGTTTGATTGTGAAACTGCTCGACTATTTCTATCGCGAGTACAGTCTGAAATCGCAGGAAAAAAAATCTGCCAGGAAATTGATCGACAAAAATCTTGACCCAATTCTGAAAGCTTCTGATGAATTGGTCGGCAAAATCAGGTCGCTGGCCCAGGCTGATTTCCAGGAGTTGATCAGAGCGCCCCGGCCGGTTCGCAAAGATTTTGAAAAGTGGTTTCCTTATCTGGATTTGATGTATCTGTTCGCCCATTTCTGGGCGCGAATTCAGATTCTCCGGTTGGAAGGTCTGTTCGCAAATTTGGGAACTGACAAGCGGGGAAATAAATTGCTGGCATTCTTCCGCGCGCTGGAGAGCGCGAAAATTGGCCTGGTCGGGCGAGCCTGGCAACGGGGCATGGGCGATTCGCTGATAAAGCAGGTCGGCGCGGATTATTATGCCATCTCGTTCGCTGATTTCACAAAAGAGTTTTTATCCAATGAAGAATTCAATCGCTGGTTCGTCCCGCTGCTGACGGTTTTATTCAATGTGAAAGATTCTGCCACCCGGCAGCGCCTGCTCGTCTACTGTGCGATTGTTCATGCTCTCATCGACACGCTGGACGAAAAGCACATCGTCACCGGTGAGAAGCCGGGCTGGCCGAATAAGCTCACGCAAAAGAGCAGGAGAGACCTGCAATTCCGAACGTTTCGATTGTATCTGCCTTTTGTAAAAAACCCCGGGCGCTACTTATCCGGCAATGAACCGGTCTAAAAAAGAAATGCGCCCGCAGGTAAGTTGCTCGATAGAGCAATTGAGCCGTTGGGCGCAGTTGAGTCATTTTAATGTGCTGAAATTTACTCCAATAATTTGAAAAAATCAAGTAGTTTTTTTCAAACCACACTCGCTACCAATGAGACTCACGACAATCCCAATTGAAACATCACCACCCGTAAAAAAAGGACGTCCTCTTGAAAACATGTGACGATAAACTGAAGGCGATGAATCGCAGAACATTCCTGCAGACCGCTGCAACGATTCCTTTGGCATTCACAGCAATTGCGAAGGCCTTCGATGGCGCGCAGGTGGTTTCTCCGCAAGCCAGGCTGGCGCAAATCGAGAAAACCTCGACTGGCCGACTTGGCGTATTTGGCGTGAATACAGAAAATGGGGCGCGGATCAGCCATCGCGCTGATGAACGTTTTCCCATGTGCAGCACTTTCAAGGCGATTTTGGCAGCGGCGATTTTGGCGCGAAGCGTAGAAATCGAAGGCCTGCTGCAGCGCCGAATTCGTTATGAGCAGGGCGATCTTGTTACCTATTCTCCCATTACCGAGAAACACATCGGTGACGGCATGACGATTTCCGAACTCTGCGCCGCCGCGATTCAATACAGTGATAACACAGCGGCCAATCTCCTGATGAAAGTGCTGGGCGGGCCTGTCGCAGTGACGGCGTACACGCGATCGATCGGAAATAGTGAGTTTCGCCTGGACCGATGGGAGACAGAATTGAACACCTGCATTCCCGGTGATCTCCGCGACACTGCGACGCCAGCGTCAATGGCGCTCAGCTTGCGCTCATTGACTCTCGGCGATGCGTTGCCTCCTGGTCAAGCGAAACAGTTGACGGATTGGCTGCGCGGGAACACCACCGGGGCTAAACGCATTCGGGCGGCCATGCCTGCTGAATGGCACATTGGTGACAAAACAGGTTCTGGAGACTATGGCACGGCTAACGATATTGCCGTGATATATCCGCCTGAGCGAAAGCCTATTGTTCTGGCTATTTATCACACCCAGGAAGTGAAAGACGTACAGTGGCGCGACGATATCATCAAGGCAGCCGCGCAGATTGTGGTGGACGATTTTCTCATGACTAAAGGTACGAACTGACGCAGTTGACGCTGGCTTAGATTTCGCTCCAACGTTGGACAGAAAAGGCATGACGCTGACTGATTCCATCACAGGAAGAAATGTCCAATTGTCCATGCTTTATATTATACCGCATGCAATGGCGTTGTGGAAGAATATAAAAGCCATTGTATATCTATTAGCCATATTGCCTTCATTCGTGATAGTCAGTTATTACTTACTCTGGAATAAAACTGAGTTCCTGCATTTCGCTGAACCCAATGGAGTGATGAAAGTAACGGCTCTGTATCCTATTCATATTTTATCATTGCAAACAAAAGGCAGAGTCAAAAGTTATATGAAAAAATGAAAAAAAATCCCAAAAAAGAAAAACGGCGAACAAAAAGGGGATGGCGATTACAGCCTTTCTCGTTCGTTCTCAATTATCAAAATTGGGGAGGAGATAATTTGTGTGAAAGGGAGAATGAATATGATGCCTTGCGAGCAAGTATTTCCTCAAATTTCATTCTCAAAATCAATTAGAACTTTTGACATTACAAATTTTTTCATTGGGAGGAAATAATGAAAAAGATTTGGAAAGAATTCTTAAGCATTGAAAACATTTTTTTATTCTTATCCGTGGTTCTGTGCATTGCTGCCCTTATTCCTGAAGTATTCGGAGAGCGCATCATCTCCATTGATTCGGCAATTCTGCTTGTGCTCGGTGGATTAGCTGTAGCACAGTTAGCTAACAACTATAACTCAATTAAAAAAGTACGTCCACAAATGGAATCGATTAAAAAAACTCAAAATGATATTGAGACGGTGCTAAAAAAATTCCCATTGGGGATGTTACATCAAAGAAAGGATTTGGTATTCCTAGACGCATATATTAAGGATGCAAAAAAAGTTTGTATTATTGGTCGCACCTTAAGTAAATTTACCGCTCAAGTCAATGCTCTCAATCGCTTATTAGAAGATGGATGCAATATTAATCTGGTTTTGATGGATACACGGGCCTGTGAAAAAAATGATCTTGAAATCGTTATTCCTGAACCGAACACAAAAGAAGCAAAAGAGTTATTCAAGACTGAACTGTTGTTTTCCATGGGCAACATACGGACTTTAAACAAGATTACGAGCAATACAGAGGGAAAGATTAAGGTCAAAGTGACGAATTACGTTTCAAACATAAGCTATATGGCTGTTGAAATGAAAGATGGAATTAAAAAAATTCTTGTCGAATTTATGCCATATCAATGTGAAGAACTTATGCGACCCAACATTGAAGTGATATCCTCTGACCCAGATCCATATTTTTATAAATTTTTCTCTGAAATAATAGAAAAGATTTGGCAAAATGCAAAATCTCTTTCACCACAAGAATTGTCAACCGAAAATTGAGACTATTTTTATGAGAGCGAGACCGAAAACCGAAGCTTTCCAAACTAAGAATAATCCGCAATGACAATCCTTGCCACCGTAAAACAACGCCCCAAGCTAAACCTCATCGGACTGGCCTTCATTGCCTTTGTGGCGCTTGGGTTACCGGATGGCCTGCTTGGCGTTGGTTGGCCATCGATCCGATATGATTTTTCCATTCCGTTGGATGCGATTGGTATGTTTCTAACGGCTGTTGTAGCCGGTTACATGATCTCAAGTTTTTTCAGCGGATTCTTGCTCTCACGAGTCGGTGTAGGCCGCATCCTTGCTGTCAGTTGCTGTCTCACAGGGGTGGCGTTAATCGGCTATACTTTTGTACCGCTCTGGTGGATGATGGTCGTGCTGGGTGTGTTCGCCGGGTTGGGAGCCGGTGCGATTGATGCCGGTCTGAATACCTATGTGGCGACACATTTTGGTGAGGGGCTGATGCAGTGGCTACATGCCAGTTGGGGTGTTGGAATTACGCTGGGACCAATTATCATGACCCTTGGATTGACGTCCATGAACACATGGCGGTTTGGTTACCAGGTGGTGGGTGGTTTTCAACTCGCGCTGGTAGCCTGTTTTCTGCTGACTCTGGCTATGTGGAACCGGAACAATGTACCAGCGGACAACGAGACCGAAAAAAAACTGACTGATTTCAAAACTCCCATAGGAGAAACACTGCGACAATCACAGGTTTGGCTAAGTGTAACCTTGTTTTTCCTTTACGTGGGTGCAGAAAGCGGCCTTGGCACATGGACCTACAGTCTACTAACCGAGTCCCGTGGGTTAGATAGGACGCTGGTGGGATTCTTCGCAGGTAGCTATTGGTTCACATTCACCATTGGCCGGATCGTGGCAGGCATGGTCGCCAGTCGGGTGGGGAGGGACAAGCTCGTTCTATGTGGTTTGACAGGAGCATTTTTGGGCACGGGATTACTGATCTGGAATCCTTCCGAAATGACCAATGTGTTCGCGGTGGCTGTTGTCGGCCTGTCCATTGCGCCCATATTCCCGGCGATGATGTCGGGCACCAGTAGCCGGGTGGGCGATCATTATGCGGCTAATACGATTGGCATGCAAATGGCGGCGGCTGGTTTTGGGACGGCCCTCATTCCTGGCCTGATGGGTGTGCTGGCGCGCCATGTCTCATTAGAGATAATCCCTGTCAGCTTGCTATTAGTGTACACAAGCCTGTTAGGTATTTACATTCTGGCGGTGAGATCACGAAAAATTCAGGCTGCTCTCATCTCAGCGCCAATCCGATAAGTCGTGCTATGACATTAAAGCACAATAGCCAGATTCAACCACCAGTCCAACTCTGTTGGCGGGCGACCTCGTCGCGCCGTGGCTGAAGCAGACCGTAATTCCCGCTTCGATAAAATGAGAAGGTGAAATTCAATGACCGAAGTTTTTTACAATCGCCTTGCTCCTTACTATAAATATTTTTATCGTGACTGGGGCGCAAGTGTCCAGCGTCAAGCACAAGCATTGGACAGCGTCATTCAGGAATTTATTGACAAAACTGCTACTTCGGTATTAGATGTTGCCTGTGGTATAGGAACTCAAAGTATAGGCTTAGCTAAACTTGGATATAAAGTCAAATCTTCTGATTTGTCCTTTGCCGAAATCGAATATGCACGCCAGGAAGCAACAAGACAGGGTGTTCAAATCGAGTTCCGAGTAGCCGATATGCGACAGGTTTGGGACGTCTATCAAAGCCAATTTGATGTGGTTATTGCCTGCGATAACTCCGTGCCACACCTACTGAATGATCAGGAAATTCTCACAGCGTTTCAGCAGTTTTATCGATGCACCAAATCAGATGGATGTTGCATTATCACCGTTAGAGATTATGCTCAGTTGGAAAGAAAAGAAAGACAGAAGCAGATTCATCCCCGGTCGGTTCAACAAACTGAAGATGTGCAAATTGTGATGTTTGACGTTTGGGATTTTAATGAGGATTGTTATGAAATCACGACATACGTGGTGGAGGATCGAGGAGAGCCTGTTGCGCAAACTCAAGTCATTCGCGGCGGCAAATACTATTGTATTGAAATTCCCACCCTGGAAGACTTATTTAAAGCATCAGGATTCCGAGAAGTCAGAACTTTGCGAGATCGTTTCTTTCAACCGCTTTTAATTGCATTCAAGGATGACTAGAAAAAAATATGATGTGCTAACAAAAAAAGCAAAGGTCAGAATTTCTATTTCAAATTATTAGATCATTTTAGAGGTGTCATTCTCATGCTAAATTATATACCAAATTCTCGACGACGAATGATGAGCGGAATTTCTTCGCTGATGAGTCATCGGGAATTATAATCCAGACTGGGGCATCTTCCGTTGGGATGATGAGCATCGTTTCGTACTTGAATTAGTGAGGGAAACGAAGGGACAGAAGGATTATAATTTATTACAATACCAGCATGAGCCGCGAAAAATAAAATGTGCTGAGAAACATTTCAAGGCGATTAGGGTGGATTATAAGCACATCGACGATAGTGTGGTTTATTGGTGGCGGTGAACCAGGGATGGGTTGTCGGTTGTTGACGAGGCGTCTTTAACATGCTATAAAAAAAGTTACTGAAAATGAATAACAGGATCGATTATAAAGAATAACCGCCTGCTTAAGATATATTGAAACATCCATTCGCGATTCGGATGACTTTTCGAAGCGTCGAAGATGACTTAAATTAATACGTGGTACGCTGCTCCTTTAGCGGCTGCCCAACTTTTTCCCGTTGGAAATAAATCTTGACAATGTCAAAGGAAATATATATATTAGACGGTTTTTTAAAATCAACCGCCCCTGTAGCTCAGGCGGATAGAGCAGCGGTTTCCTAAACCGCGTGCCGCAGGTTCAAATCCTGCCAGGGGTACGAAATCAACTGAATTTAGCTCACTTACTTTGAAGGACTAAACGAATGTTAAAGGCACGAAAAAAAATTACCCGACGACAAATTAAACAAGATAAGTTTGTTACTGCTTATTTCAAAGCTGTGGATTACATTGAGAAATATTCTAAAAATATTATGATCGGCGCTGGAATTGTCATTGTTGTTATCGTTGTCACTGTGTTCATGACGAGAAGCAAGCGGACTGCGGATATCGATGCCTCGGAGCAATTAGCGAAAGCGACAGCAGAAATGGGCGCTGGAAATATGCTCCAGGCCAAGGATATTTTGCTCAACCTTGTTGATAATTATAGCGGTACAAAGAGCGCCGCTCGAGGCATTTATATATTAGGCCAGTATCATTTTCAAAGCAAAGAATATAATCAGGGAATTGAATACTTCGATAAATATCTGAAAAAGCATGGCGATGATCAGATTCTTGCGCCGGCAGCGTTCGCAGGCAAAGGCGCATGTCTTGAGCAACTTGGAAAACTCATCGAAGCCGGGCAGACTTATGAAAAGGGTGCAAAAAAGTATGATGATTCGCACATGGCGCCCCAGTTATTAATGGAAGCCGGCCGATGCTATGCCATGTCCAATAATGTGGCCAATGCGCGATCCTGTTATGAAATCATCCTTGATAAATATGCGGACTCCGGTTTTAAAAGTGATGCTGAGCTTTATTTAGCAAAATTAAAGGGATAAAATAAAAGCTTTCTTAAAAATTGCTTGCAAATTAAAAATTAATTTATTATATTCATGGCCTGAAGTGGGAAAAAATCCCACTTTTTTATTGCTATAAAATGAAAAACAGATGGTAGAGAATCCAAATACAAAGCGCCTGATAGAAATAATAGAACCCATCGTTGAATCACATGGCGCGGATTTAGTCGACATTGAATACGCCGGGAACACCAGAAGTCAAGTGGTACGGATCTTCGTGAATACGGATACGGGCATCCGGCTGGAGCAGTGCGAGCGAATCAGTCGCGATATTGCTGATATGCTGGATCAAAAAAATATCATCCCCAATCGTTATCGGCTGGAAGTTTCATCCCCGGGCTTGGACCGACCTCTCAAAACCATGAAAGATTTCAGGCGCCAGTTAGGCAGGAAGATTGCAGTCAGCTATTCTCCGGCGCAGGGAGAAATGAAATCGGTCTCAGGCATTATCGAACAGGTGGATGAAGCATCGGTCATCGTCGCGACGGAAAAAGAACAAATTAGAATTGATTTGGCCACGATTTCTTTGGCCAAAATCGTACCTGTTTGGTAGCAAAAACTTATTTCGAATCAGGAGATAGGAAGGTATGAAAAGTGATATTGTAGAAGCCTTTACCCAGATCGTAAAGGAAAAAAATATTGACAAAGAATTATTGTCATCCATTCTCGAAAATATCATGTATTCAATGATAAAGAAAAAGTACGGCACCACCGACAACTTTAATATTTATGTCAGCATGGAAAAGGGAGAAATTGAAATTTGCCAGAGCAAGACGATCGTTGAAAAAATTCAGGATGAGAATTTGGAGATCGATCTGGAAACTGCTCAAAAGGTCGAACCGGATCTGGAAATCGGGGATGAATTTCTCGATATTATCGATCCGTCCAGTTTTGGCCGACGGTTGATAATTTCTGCAAAACAGAATTTGAACCAAAAAATTAAAGAGGCTGAGAAGGACGTTATTTTTGAAGAATTTAAAAATCGGGTGGGTGAAATCATTATTGGTGACATCCGTCAGCTCAACCGCAATGAAATTTTCTTGAACGTGGACAGGATCGAAGTGGTGTTGCCGAAGAAAGAGCAAATTTATAATGAGAAATATCGCCGCGGCGATCATTTGCGGGTACTTATAAAAGAAGTGACAAAAACGAATCGCGGTCCTGAAATCATTGTATCGCGCGCTGATCCGAAATTTCTGGTGCGTATGTTTGAATTGGAAGTCCCAGAAATTTACGATGGCATCATTGAAGTGAAAGGCATTGCTCGCGAAGCAGGAGATCGCACCAAGATTGCAGTGTATTCCAATGACAGACGCATTGACGCCGTAGGTGCCTGTGTGGGAATGAAGGGCATTCGCATCCAATCCATCGTGAAAGAACTCAATGACGAGAAAATCGATATTATCAACTGGGCGTCGGAGCCAGAGATATTCATTTCTCGCGCCATGAATCCGGCCAAACCATTGAAAGTGATTGTATCGGAGGATAAAAAGCAAGCAATGACCGTAATCCTCGACAGCCAAATATCCCTGGCCATTGGCAAAGGTGGGCAGAATAAACGTCTGGCATCGAAATTGACCGGCTATGAAATTGACACGATAAAAGAATCGGATTATTCAGAAATCATGACGGAAGAGAGTGAACAGGAAATCGACATTTTGGAAGTGACTGAGTTACAGCCGTCCATTATCAAAAAGCTGATTGCCAATGGATTTGAAACGGTGAGCGATGTTTTAGGAGCGGATCGGGAAGAATTATTAAAAATAAGCGGTATCGGGCCAAAGACCGTTGACAAGATTTTTGAAGTTTTAAACGCGATAGAATAACACTGATTTTTTAAGCCATCGGGTGTGGCATTTTTTAAATTGCGAAAGCAAATATCCCTGACTTCCTTGAAAAGAAGACAGGACGTTAATAACATTGGAGTGATAGGATTTTGAGTACAAAACGTAGAGTATTTCAAGTCGCTCGGGATTTCGACATCTCAAACGAAGCATTGATCGCCTTTTTAGCGGAGGCAGACTTCGATGTGAGGAATCATATGAGTCCTCTTTCCGACGAAATGTATGAAGCTGCAAGTAAGAAATTTGGCAGCAAAATTCAGGTCGTGGTCGAGGATGTTGATATAAAAGAGCAGCTTAAACAGAGAAAGCTGATCGATGAAGAACGCAAGAAAAAAGAGCGACATGATTATGATGAAATGATAAAAATATCATCCATCGTCATGACAGAGATGCCTCGTCGTCGCAAAAAATCTGCACCGAAAGAAGAAGACATCTTTCAAAAAAAGGAAGCCGACGAGGAAGAGAGTGCTTTACCTGAAGCGAAAACAGGGAAAGAGAAAATTTCAACCGAGATCGAGGCAAGCCCGTTGCCAGATCAACCGGTAGAAATTTCTGTCACTCCCGAAAAATTAGAAACGAAGGCTGTCGAGCAACCGGATGAATCTGAAGAAGAGAAAATCACTCACAAAGAACATTTCAGGACTGTGAAAAAAGTTAAGGCGACGAAAGAACGTACCGAAGAACGCGCGCCTGTGATCAGCCAAAAAGAAACGCCATTCAAAAAGGATTTGAAATCAGTTCCCAAATTAGATATCGAGAAAGAGCCTGATGCGGCAGAGGAAGGAACGGTTGAGTCTGCAAAGAAAGATGTCGATCTCTTCCACAAAATCGAAACCAGGAAAAAAGGCATCGTCACGGAAGAAGAAGATGCTGCCACACTGCATAAAAAGAAGAAAATACTGAAGAAGAAAGATCGGCTGACTAAGCCCAAAGTTGAGGCAAAGAAGTCAGAAGATCGAGACATTTCAAGCATACGAAAGAAGAAAAAGAAAAAGAAGTCCGAACGACTCGCCGGGGCGGAAACTGCCGATAAGAAGAAACGATCCAAGAAAAAGAAGAAGTTCGTCATCAGCGATGAGGAGGTCGAGGCTTCGATTCGGCAGACATTTGCTGCGATGGAAGATGCAGCGCGCCACAAGAAAAGGCGTAAAAGGGTGAAAGAGACGGGTGAGTTCGAGGAGGAAGAAGAAAACCTGCTGCGCGTGAACGAGTTCATCACGATTGCTGACCTGGCCAACGAAATGGATGAAGAGCCCAGCGAACTCATTAAAAAATGTCTCGCAATGGGGATGTTAGTCACCATTAATCAGCGGATGGATAAAGAGGCGATTGAAATTTTGGCGGATGAATTCGGATTTAAAGTTGAGATCATTCCAGAATATGGCAGCGATATCATCGATGAACTTGAAGAAGAAGAAGATGACAGCGATTTACAATGGCGCTCCCCTGTAGTGACAATTATGGGCCATGTCGATCACGGCAAAACGTCACTGCTGGATTTCATTCGCGAAAGTAACATCATACAGGGCGAGGCTGGTGGAATCACCCAGCACATCGGCGCCTATCAGGTGAATATCAACAGCAAGATGATCACGTTCCTGGATACCCCGGGCCACGAGGCGTTCACCGCCATGCGCGCTCGCGGCGCCCAGGCAACCGACATTGTCATTCTTGTCGTGGCTGCGGACGATAGCGTGATGCCTCAGACGATTGAGGCAATAGACCATGCAAAAGCCGCTGGCGTGCCCATCATCGTTGCTATTAATAAAATTGATAAATCAAACGCCAATCCGGAGCTCATCAAGAAACAGCTTTCCGAACGAAGCGTACTCATTGAGGAATGGGGCGGGAAATATCAGTGTGTGGAGATATCCGCCAAGACCGGTATCGGCATCGAAAAGCTGCTGGAGAGCATTATCATCGAATCGGAAATGCTGGAGCTTAAGGCGAATCCAAATCGACTCGCCAAAGGCGTGGTCATTGAATCGAAACTGGACCGCGGCAAGGGCGTGGTTGTCACCGTGCTGGTGCAAAAAGGGACGTTGAAGGTTGGCGATCCGTTTATTGTGGGACAGTATTACGGGAAAGTCAGAGGCCTGTTCGATGAAAAGGGCAAGAAACGAAAGGACGCTGGTCCATCAGTCCCGGTTCAGGTGATCGGTTTCACGGGACTGCCCCAGGCTGGCGATAAATTTACTGTACTGGAGTCAGAACGCGACACGCGCGAAATTAGCCTTGAACGGCAGCAAGTCAAGCGAGAGCAGGAATACCGACATATTCGGCATCTAACTCTGGATGAAATCTCCCGACAAATTAAATCGGGGAAAGTGAAAGAACTGTCGCTGGTCATTAAAGGCGATGTGGATGGTTCGGTGGAAGCGCTCAGCGACTCGCTCCTGAAGCTGTCGACGGCTGAAGTGACGCTTAATATTATCCGCAAAGGTGTTGGAGCAATTTCTGAATCGGACGTACTTCTGGCAAGTACATCAGATGCAATTATTATCGGGTTCCAGGTGCGTCCGACCATTAAAGCGCGCGAGATTGCGAGCCGGGAAAATATTGACATTCGAATGTACAAAGTGATTTACGATGTCCTTTCCGATGTCAAGGATGCGCTTGAGGGACTTCTCGAACCGACGCTGGAAGAAATTAACCTGGGTACTGTGGAAGTGCGAGAAACATTTAAGGTCCCGAAAATTGGCACCATTGCCGGCTGTTACGTTCTGACCGGAAAAGTGACTCGCAATGATATGATTCGTCTGTATCGCGAAGATAAATTGACTTACGAAGGAAAACTCAATTCCCTGAGACGGTTCAAGGACGATGCCAGAGAAGTAGCGGCTGGATTTGAATGCGGTATTGGTCTTGAAAACTTCGATGACATAAAAGTGGGCGACGTGCTTGAAACCTACGAGATCATTCAGGTCAAACGGAAACTGGAAAAATAATCATCAAACGCCGGATGCGGTATGTTCGTCGGTATCTGCCAGATTGAATTATTCATCCCTGAAAGCGAATCGCTGAAAGCCAAGCGATTTGTGCTGAAAAGTCTGAAGACAAAGATACAGAATAAGTTCAATGTCTCCATCGCTGAAGTAGAGAATAATGATAAATGGCAGCGATCGACGCTCGGCGTGGCGACTGTTTCCAACGATAAAAAGATCGTCGACAGCACCCTGAACAAAATCATCAGCTTTATCGAGAATGATTTTAGAGTTGAGGTGGTTGACGTTTCGATTGAAATATTGTAAGAACTGGAATCATGAAAGTAAAACGATCATTACGCGTTTCTGAGCAGTTGAAAAGAATACTCAGCGAAATTATTTCGTTGAAGATGCGGGATCCGCGTATCAAAAATGTCTCGATTACCTCGGTCATAGTGTCGGACGATTTGAAGATTGCCAAAATTTACTATCGCGCACTTGGAACCGAGGAAGATAAAGTTCACGCGAAAGAAGGATTGGAAAACGCGAAGAAGTTTTTACGAGCTGAAATTGGGAGCCTGATGGAATTGCGCTACGTCCCTGACCTGTTGTTTTATTACGATTCAGGGCTGGATTATGCCGCACATATCGATTCACTATTAGAACAAATTAAAAAAAGTCCCACTGAATGAAATGGCTTCACACTGAATACGATTTTGCTGCCGGCGCCATTGTCAATTTCCATAAACCGGTGGGGAAAAGTTCGTTCTGGTATGTAAGAAAAATTCATTATTTAATTCAGACCAAGGTCGGGCATGCCGGCACGTTGGATCCTTTTGCAGAAGGGGTGTTGCTTCTCTGCACCGGTAAGGCGACCAAACAGGTATCTGAATTGATGTCGTTGCCCAAAGAATATATTGGGATTCTCCGGCTGGGAATTCAGACTGAAACGGATGATGCCACCGGGGCAATCGTCAGAAATGCCGCAGTGCCTCAACTGTCCGGCAATGACATTGTCCAATCGCTGGAAAAATTCGTCGGGGATGTGCTACAGATACCTCCCATGTTTTCCGCCAAAAAAGTGGCAGGGGAGAGGTTGTATCATCTGGCGCGGAAAGGGCGCATCATCGACCGTGTTCCCAAACAGGTGCACATCGAATCGATCGACCTGATCTCGTTTCATGAAAATCTAATCACGATCTGCGTGAAGTGCTCCAAGGGAACGTACATTCGCGCTCTGGCGCGGGACATCGGGAATGATTTGGGCTGTGGCGCTCATCTTCAGTCGCTGGTGCGAACCAGGATTGGGGATTATTGCATCGAAGATTCAATTGATCTGGAGCGATTCAAACAATTATTAGAAAATCATCAAGAATGATATTGGCGGTTTGTTAATCTGGCATGGAAATATTCAACGATTTAGGTTCGCTGCAACAGAATAGTAATTGTGTCATTACTATTGGCACATTCGACGGAGTGCATTTAGGTCATCAATCTATCATTCGAACGCTGAAAGAGAAAGCGGAAGAGTATGGGTGTTGCACAACCATTGTGACTTTCGAACCGCATCCTCAGTTTGTCATTCAGCCGAAGCGAACAAATGGGCTCAAACTGCTGACATTGATCGATGAAAAAATTGCAATTCTTGAGAAACTTGGTATCGATCGCTTGATTGTGATCCCATTCACTCCGGAATTTTCACAACTAAGTTCTTTGGAATTCATCGAAAAAATTCTGATCGCCAAAATCGGTTTCAAATACATCATCATTGGATACGATCACGCGTTTGGAAAAAATCGTGACGGAAACCAACAGGTGCTGGAGCAGTTGCGCCATCGGTTCAATTACCAGATTTCTGCGGTTCTGCCGTTTCGATCTGGGGATGTCGTCATCAGCAGCACGCAGATCAGAAAATTGATTTTGAACGGCGATATTGAAACCGCGGCCCAGTACATGGGGCGGAATTACCAGATCTCAGGGAAAGTGATACACGGAGAGGGAAGAGGCCGAACCATGCGCGTCCCGACAGCGAATATTTTACCGTGGTCAGAAGAAAAGCTCATCCCGAAAAGCGGTATCTATGCTGCATGGGCCTATCTGGGGCAGCGGAAACTACGCGGAGTTTTATACATCGGAACCAGGCCCACGTTTTCAAATCATCAGGTATCGATCGAAATGTACATTTTTGATTTTGACGAAGATATCTATGGTGAATCCATTACGATCGAATTGAAGAATCGAATTCGGGATGATTTGAAATTCGAAGGCGCCGAAAAATTGATTGCACAAATAGAACTTGATAAAAAACAGACTTTAGAATTACTGAATAATTAATGCTAATGAGGAGATGCAAATGCCACTCACAAAAGAAAACAAGATTGAAATCTTCAAAAAATTTGGTAACAATGAAATGGATTCTGGCAACACCAAAAGTCAGGTTGCTCTTTTGACGAAACGAATCACCGAGCTATCCGAGCATTGCAAAGTGAATCCCAAAGATCATCATTCCCGGCGGGGCTTGCTGCAACTCGTTGGTCAGCGACGACGACTGTTGCGATACCTGCAAAATACGGATTTAAATGGGTACCGCAATCTCATCGAGCAACTTGGAATTCGTCGGTAGCCAGAAATACAGCGGGTTGATGCATGACCGAAAAATTTGTTATTCATGAAGATTCAGGAATGATAAGATAATTTTTCCAGGTCGAACGAATTTCGTGCGACTTCGGAATGCGTCAGGCGGTTAAACTATGACGATGCCGGGTGAATTAGCTCAAGGCCCGGTAAAGAAATAGTGTGTGAATTTGGCCTTTTTATCCGCCTCAAATGGAACAGTCAGGCTGGCTAATTAATGATCATCTTGAATTTACCGATTGATCGGAATAATCTGGTCACTTACTGAAAATCCATCATAGAAAATTGAGATGACTCTTTTCTCCAGTAGCGCTTCTTACGTCGATCAAAGCATTGACCCCTGAGAGATGAAGTTCAGGATTACTGAACCAGGCTGGAAGAGGGAGTCACCTCAATGTAGCTGCGCCATGAAAGGATTTCCGTTCGCCGCAAAATGTTCAGGCGAGTAAACACGGACTTTCGGCATTGTCAGAAAAAGAAACTACCCCACAATGCGAGGTGTGCTGGGGTTCCCGATGAGATTCAGCATCGGACATGAGATTTATGGATGAAATTACAGCGACACTCCCCCGAAAGGGATGTGCCCTGAGACTTTTTTAATGCAGTCCTTCCCTCTCAACCAGGCAGTACTGGTCGTAATTTTTCTCACATTCTCTGGCGTCACTTTGAGGAAGGAATTTCAGCGCCGGGTAAGTATTTATCCGGTGCAAAGGATAGGACTACTTCATGCAATTATTCGAAACAACCACCAGAGCCACTGTTCAGCGTTTATGGCCTCAATGCCCCCAAAGACACTTTGATCATAACGAAAACCGTATTCACAGGGTTGTGTGCGGTTCAATCATCGGGTGATATTCTGATGCATGACCAGACAACAAATAATATATACACATAAAAACTAACTATTGAAAATAAACTTGTTATCGATTCAGATGAGTTTATTCAGTTTGAAACATGTAATGAATCAGCAAACTTAAGGACGTGAATTCATGATTTATAAAAAAGAATTGACATTAAACGGAAAGACCCTTTCAATTGAAACGGGGAAGGTTGCAAAACAGGCGAACGGCGCAACGGTCGTTCAATATGGCGATACAGTTGTTCTGGCCACAGCTGTGGCTACGAGGAAACCGGCACAGCATTCCGATTTTTTTCCGCTGAGTGTGGAATATCGTGAAAAGGCCTACGCTGCTGGAAAAATTCCTGGCGGTTATATTAAACGAGAAGGCCGACCCAGTGACAACGAAATTCTCAGCGCGCGAATTATCGATCGGCCAATTCGCCCCCTGTTTCCCGATGGGTATAGAAATGAAGTGCAGATCATTGTATCTGTTCTATCGGCGGATAAAGAGAATGACCCGGATGTGCTCGGCCTAATCGGCGCTTCGACAGCACTAGCTATTTCGGATATCCCATTTCTGGGCGCTGTGGCGGCTGTGCGCGTTGGATTAATCGATGGCGAGTTCATTGTGAACCCCACATTTGCGGAAGTCGACGAAAGTAGCGTCGAGTTGGTCATCGCCGGAAATGAAGAGTCGATTCTGATGGTCGAAGGCGAGGCTCGCGAAATTTCCGAGAACACCATGATCGAAGCGCTTGAATTCGGCCATACCCACATCAAGCAAATCATCGCAATGGTGAACGAGCTTGTAAAAGAATGCGGCCGCGCCAAGAAAGAAGTGATCGTTAAAGAAATCGACGAAGCCCTGTACGACGAGATTCGACCGGTCATTCAATCGCGAATCCATGAAATCATCAAAATCACCGACAAAGCCGAACGGGGTAATGCGATAGCCGAGCTCTATGATGAACTGTTAGCTGCAAACGAGGAAACGTATCCTGATGCTGGCTCTGTTATTCGCCAGGAAATTGAGGAGACCGAGAAAAAACTGGTCCGCGCCATGATTCTTGAGAAAAACAAACGGCTGGATGGACGAACGCCGCAAGAAATTCGGCCCATCACCTGCGAAGTGGGCTTATTGCCGCGAACCCATGGTTCAGCCCTGTTCACGCGGGGACAAACTCAGGCGCTGGCCGTTACAACGCTCGGCACAAAAATGGACGAGCAGCGAATGGATGAATTGGAAGGTGAATTTTTCAAGAGCTATATGCTGCATTATAACTTCCCGCCGTTCAGCGTGGGCGAAGTGAAACCCATGCGCGGAACGAGTCGTCGCGAAATCGGTCACGGCAATCTGGCCGAGCGTGCGATCAAAAATGTGATTCCCATTGATACAGTTTTCCCTTACACCATCCGCGTCGTCTCCGATGTGCTGGAATCGAACGGTTCTTCGTCCATGGCCACTGTCTGCGCCAGTTCATTGTCGCTCATGGATGCCGGCGTTCCCACGAAAGATGCAGTGTCCGGAATTGCCATGGGACTTGTGAAAGAAGACGATCGGTACGTCATTTTGAGCGATATTCTTGGCGATGAAGATCACCTGGGTGATATGGATTTCAAGGTTGCCGGTACCGCCAATGGAATTACGTCGTTTCAGATGGATATTAAAATCAAGGGAATTTCTCTTGACATCCTTCGCGAAGCGCTGGAGCAGGCAAAAACAGGCAGACTCCATATTCTCGGCCTCATGAATGAAACTCTGGGCAAACCTCGCGCCGAGCTTTCGAGCTATGCACCGCGAATTCTGTCCCTGAGGGTAGATGTGGAGTTCATCGGAATGATCATCGGTCCGGGTGGCAAAAACATCCGCGACATCATCGAGAAAACCGAGACTGCTATTGACATCAGCGATGAAGGCATCGTGACGATTGCATCTGTCAATCCTGAGAATGGCGAGCGCGCAAAACGAATGATCGAGGCCATTGTCGAGCAGCCCGAAGTTGGGAAAATTTACAAAGGTAAAGTAAAAAAGATTATGAACTTTGGCGCCTTTGTCGAAATCCTGCCGGGAAAAGAAGGATTACTTCATATCTCTCAGATCGAACTGACGCGCGTCAATCGAGTCGAAGATGTACTTAAAGTTGGAGATGAGGTTGAAGTGAAGTTGCTGAAAGTCGATGAACAGGGTAAACTTGACCTGAGCCGAAAAGTCCTGCTTGAAGGCAAAACAAAGTAGTCCAGGAAATGATGGCCATCCCTGAATTGTTACTTGCGTTGACTAATATATTGAAAAATTATGTTAGAATTTAATTTCCAGAAGACCGAACTTCCGAATGGTTTGAAAATCATCACCGAGAAGATATCGGGGATAAAATCAATTGCTCTTGGCGTCTGGGTGCAGGTGGGTGCGCGCGACGAAAGTGAGTCGAACAATGGAATTTCTCATTTCGTTGAACACATACTTTTTAAGGGCACAGTTAACCGTACCACGAAACAAATCGCTGAGAGCATGGAATATGTCGGAGGTAGTCTGGATGCATTCACGGCCAAAGAGGTGACGTGTTATTCCGCTCATTTTTTAGATGAGCATCTTCCTTTGGCCGTTGATGTTCTATCCGATATCATTCAGAATTCACTGTTCGAAGAAGCGGAAATAGCCAAAGAAAAAGATGTCATTCAGCAGGAAATTTATCATTATCAGGATACTCCCGAAGAGGTGATATTTGAGTTTTTCTACAATGATATTTTTGAAAAGCACCCGCTGGGTTACAATATATATGGCACGCTGGAAAATGTAAAGAATTTTTCGCGTGATGAACTGATTGACTTTGTCGATAATAATTACACATCCGACCGTATGCTCATCACCGCATCTGGAAATGTGAATCACCAGGAATTGGTCGATCTTGTATCCCGTGCATTTCGAAATATCGGGAAAAATTCGGCGCGTCGGTTCCTGCCGGCGAAGTTGGGTTCTGCACATCATCATAAAATCGATTATGCCTGCTCGCAAGCCCATATCTGCATGGGAACTCGGGGCATTCAATATAACAGCCCACAACGTTATCCGCTTATGGTGGTTCATATGCTCCTGGGCGGAGGAATGAGTTCCCGGCTTTTTCAGAAAATACGCGAGGAGCACGGATTAGCCTATACAGTTTTCAGTTTTAATGATTTGTTTTTTGATACCGGGGTGTTTGGCGTTTATCTTGAGACCGATAAAGAAAGCTTTAACAAGGCGATCGATTTGATCAAGCGGGAATTTATTACCCTTTTTAATGATAAAATAACCGAAGATGAACTGATAAAAATCAAGCAACAGTTGAAGGGGAGTTTCATTCTCAGTCTGGAGAACACCTTCACCCGCATGAATCGGTTGGCTGAGATGCAAATGTATCTGGACCATTTCAATTCGTATGAAGATGTCATTCGCAATATCAACGCCATCACCGCTGAACAGGTTCGGCAGATATCAGAAAATCTTTTTAAAGATGACAAGTTCTACCTTACATATCTAAATCCAGAATCATAACTCTTGATTCACCACTTTAATTCTAAAATAAACCTAAAATAGGAGGGATCTTAAATGATCATTGGAGTTCCTAAGGAAATTAAGGCGAATGAGAATCGTGTAGCACTACAACCTTCCGGTGCTGAAATTCTGAAACACCACGGACACAAAGTTCTAGTCGAAAAGAATGCTGGTCTTGGTAGCGGTTTTGAAAACGAAGCTTATATCAAAGCCGGGGCGGAGATCGTCGCAACTGCAAAAGAAGTGTTTGAAAAATCAGATATGATTATGAAAGTAAAAGAGCCGCAGCCGCAAGAAATAGCCATGATCAAAAAAGGCCAGATCATTTTCACCTATTTCCATTTTGCCGCTTCGAAAGAATTGACTGAAGGCATCATTAAGTCCAAATGTATTGCCATCGCGTACGAAACCATTGAAAAGGCTGATAGAAGCTTGCCGTTGTTGAATCCGATGAGTGAAGTTGCCGGACGTCTTGCTATTCAGGCCGGCGCGCGTTGCCTGGAGAAAACGTTTGGTGGTCATGGCATTTTATTGGGCGGCGTCACTGGCGTTGCCCCAGCGAAAGTTGTCATCATTGGCGGCGGTATTGTCGGTACAAACGCAGCCCAAATGGCAGCCGGACTGGGCGCCAATGTGGTCATTCTGGATATCAATATCGATCGCTTGAGATATTTGAATCACGTGCTGCCGTTGAACGTCACAACCATCATGTCCACGCCGGCCAACGTTCGCGATCAAATTCGCGACGCCGATCTGGTGGTTGGCGCCGTGCTGATTCCGGGTGCCAAAGCTCCGCACCTCATCACGCGGGATATGCTGAAGATGATGAAAAAAGGCTCGGTGATCGTCGATGTGGCTGTCGATCAAGGTGGCTGCGTGGAAACGATTCATGCGACAACCCATGCGGAACCGACATACGAAGTCGATGGCATTATTCATTACGGCGTTGCCAACATGCCAGGCGCAGTTCCCAAAACATCGACAATTGCGCTGACAAATGTCACGCTGCCCTATGCTGTTGAAATAGCGTCGAAAGGATATGTCGAAGCTATTAAAACAAACAAGGAAATCGCACTCGGCGTGAATGTGATCGACGGAAAAGTCGTTTATGACCACGTGGCCGAAGCGTTTGATCTGGAATATATGCCGTTAGAAAAAGTGATTAAGTAATTTCGGATTACTCAAAAACGAATTTGGGGTGTCGTTGGTTTGTCGGTACCTATTTTAGCTTATCATAAAGTCGATAATCGATTCGAATTGGGAATCAACAGTGTTCCTGTGAACGCGTTCAAGAAACAGATGAGTTATCTTTTAGAACACCATTATTATTCAATTTCGCTTTATGATCATCTTTTTCAAGGTGTCAATACTGACAACAAACGACGCCCCATTGTTATTACATTTGACGATGCGGATGAGTCGGTGTACACCAATGCATTCCCGATTCTATCCGAAGTTGGTTTCACAGCAACCATTTTTGTCATTTCGGATTTTGTCGGCAGGTTGAACACCTGGGATTACAGTTTGGGTCAGAAGAAATCGCGACACATGACATGGGAACATCTGCAAGAGTTATCCCGGAAAGGTTGGGAGGTAGCTTCTCATACTGCCACGCATCGCGATCTGACGCGGCTTACGAAGCATGAAGTGCTGCATGAAGTGATATCCTCAAAGGAGATGATTGCAACGAAAATTTCAAAGCCAGTTCATTTTATCTCTTATCCATTCAATCGTTATAATGCTCGGGTGGTGGATTGCGTGAAACGAGCCGGATATTCCGGTGGCTGCGTTTTAACCAGGCGCAATAATATCGAAAGTATGCATCACAATTACACACTCAGACGCCATGGGGTTTATGCCATTGATGGCATCAGAAGCTTAAAGCAAAAGTTAAACGACTCTTCGCTCGAACACCTCAAACAAGCGATCATTAGTTACTGCTCACGCGGAACGATATGGTATAACCAGCTAAGAAACTGAAAAAAAATATTGCATCTTTTCTTAAAATTCATTATATACTACTGTCATCGAAAAATTGCTGGGTTTCAGCAACATGAAAAGTAAATCCATTACAAAATTATATTACTCCATAAGCGAAGTCGGAGAGATTACGGGTTTGAAACAATATGTGCTTCGTTTCTGGGAGTCTGAATTTCCCGAACTGAAACCATCCAAAAACAGGGCAGGGAACAGGATTTATAAACGCAGCGATATTAAGCTGATTTTCCTGATTAAAAAGCTGCTGTATGATGACAAGTATACTATTGAAGGCGCCCGACAAAAGCTGGCACTGTTATATCAGAGGAAAGCGCAGCAAGTGGACACTGCATCAACTCATGAGAAGAAACAGGATTTGGCGAATGAATTAAAAAACGACATGCTGGAAATTTTAGCGATTTTAGATAATAAAGACACACGGGGCGTAGCGCAGTCCGGTTAGCGCACTTGACTGGGGGTCAAGGGGTCGGAAGTTCAAATCTTCTCGCCCCGACTATTTATTACAAGCCGCAGTACACTTGATAGAATGAGTATTGCGGTTTTTTTTTGCTCAATAAAAGCGAACGATGTGATACCTAATCCGCTATCTCTCCACAAGCGCTGCTTTCAACAAGGTCAATTGATGGTGGGAAACTCAATCACATCGAGAGTGGTGTGAAAATCGATAAGATCGTTATAGTCGACGGCGATGTTTCCGAAAATCGATAGGTTGAGCACGATTTCTTCCGGGTCGAATAGAAGGTCCAGCATCTCTTTATGATGTTTCATTTTTCCCTGTGGCACCTTCTTTTTCAAAAAATGAGAGTAAATTTTCAGGCTGGATACGAATTGGTAGACGAGCAGATTTATCAATTTCGACGATAGTTTCAAATCAAAACTGTTGAGCCAGTCCGATAAGGATGAAACAGATAGTTTAATCTCAATGTCGTTCACCCGTTGCCTGGCGGCTAAATATTTGATCATGCCCGTGTAGTAAATGAAAAGGTATAGCACGGCAATGAAGTGAAACTCAGGCTCCAGTTGAAGTAGCTCCCTGGATCGCTTCAAATATTTGCGGTAATATTTAATGGAATAGGTATCCATTGACCCCTCAAGTGGCTCATATTCGTTTTCATCATTTTACTTTTTTTCAATTACAATTTGATTACATCGAAAAGACATTTCTGTAAATTTTAAAATAAAAAAGTTCTTGCTATCTTTCTTCAATATCATTATATTTTTACCTTATTCGACGGCCGCACTCGATCTTCGTTTTTCATTTCAGATACTAAGGAAAAGATAACTTGGAAGAAAAAAAGCAGGTGAGTGAAACCGATCTTTTCTCTGAAAGAACAGACCTCAACCGAAATCTGGGACTATTAGAATCGTTTTCGATTGTCATTGGAAGGATCATCGGATCAGGCATTTTCCGAACGCCGCAGCCCATAATGCTTGCTGTCGCTTCGGTGAGCCTGTTTTATGGCGTGTGGATCATCGGCGGTATCGCTACTTTGTTGGGCGCATTTTGCTATGCGGAGTTGGTCTCCCTGATGCCGAAATCAGGCGGACCCTACGCCTATTTAAAAGCCGCCTATCCGGAAGTATGGACGTTCCTGCGCGGTTGGGCGATGTTTTTTGTCTCGGAGACTGGTTCCATCGCTGCCGTCGCGCTCGTGTTTGCGGAATACAGCAGTTCCTTTTTGAAGATAATGACTGGCAATACGTTCCCGCATATCTTTATCGTGCTCATCGCGCTGGCCGTTATCTGGATTTTGACGATCGTGAATTGCTTCGGAATTACGTTGAGCGGTATTCTGCAAAATGTGTTCAGCTTTATCAAATTAATCGCGGTAGGAATGGTCATCTCTTTCGGATTTTCCAGGGCAGGGGATTGGCACCACTTCAGCACACCATTTCTGCCGGAACAGTTCAATTGGTCAACGGTCCTTGCAGTGGGAACCGCTATGCGCTATGGATTTTTCGCATATAGCGGATGGGAAGGAGCGACCTATGTGGCCGAAGAGGTGAAAAATCCCCGGCGTAACCTGCCGCTTTCCATCATCCTGGGCATATTCGGTGTAATGCTGCTCTATCTTGCGGCGAACACGGCTTACCTTTATCAGTTGCCTGTCGCGCATATCAAAGAATCGGCTTGGGTCGCAACCGATGCCATGAAGGCGGCAATTGGCACAGCCGGCGGTGTCTTTATCGCACTGGCAGTTATGATCAACACTTTCGGCAATGTCAATACCCAGATTTTGTGCAAAGCCCGAACCTGGTACGCCATGTCTCGAGATGGTCTGTTCATCGGGCCATTATCCAAGATTCACCCAAAGTACAAAACGCCGAACACAGCCATGATCATTCAGGCAGCTTGGGCCTCAGTATTGCTGATGGCAGCCGGGTTTGCCGGCCATGCCTATGAGACCATCATTGATTTTTTTTCCTTCACATCATCTATCTTTAATGTTTCCACATTTGTAGCAGTCTGGATTCTTCGGAAGAAATATCCCGACGCCCCCCGATCCTACCGGGTGTGGGGTTATCCGTGGTCGCTGATCATTGTTCTGCTCATTCAGGTTTGGTTCATGATTGTCACTCTCATTACTGCATTTGTACCATCGCTGTGCGGCATTTTGTTGACATCCACTGGCTTGCTCTATTATTATCGCGCCAGGATTAAGACAGCTTTATTCTCGTAGTTAAATGGAAAATAAATTTATTATTCATTGGGCGAGATTTCGAATTGCGACGTAAATTGAACAGTACACTATCACACCCTTACATGCTCTACGGCATTTTTCTCTTTTCGGTGACCGGCTGGTGCTCTTTAATTTTCCTCGCGCCGTTCACTGCGGCGCAGGAGCATTCGCTATTTTCCGGTGTGCTGTACTTATTTTTTTCCAACATCTGCCACCAAATTCCCGAGCGGTCTTTTTTTATCCTGGGAAAACAACTGGCGGTATGTTCCCGATGCACGGGCTTGTATCTCGGATTTCTCTTTGGCGCTATCATGTATCCGTTTTTTTATAAATTGAAGACAAAGGCCACTCCCAGGAAACAAACTTTTTATTTGGCTCTGATACCTATTACCATCGATATTGCATTGAGAACATTTCATATTTTAGACAACTCCTTCACGTCGCGGTTCAGCACTGGTTTCATTCTGGGCGCTGTCACCGTGTTTTTTGTAATTCCCGGCGTTTTGTCTCTCCAGACTCAAATACATTCTTCGAACCCGTCACGGTCATTGTTAATAGAGGAAAACCATGGAACCAAAACCTGATAAGCTGCGGCCGGCGCTCCTGGGAGGCCTTATCATCGGAATTATTTCTGCGACCCCGGTCATCAGCCTTATTAACTGCTTTTGCTGCGCCGGCGTCATTGCCGGGGGAATCCTCGCAGTCAATTGGTACAAAAAGTCGCTGGGCTCGCATGAACTTAACTACTCTGATGGCATCATTACCGGGTTGATGGCCGGCGCCTCCGGCGCGCTCATCAGTACAATAATTCAGGCGGCCATTGGCCCCAACACAAACGAGGTGATCGATCAGTTAATAGAGAGTTACCCCGATATTCCGCCCGAGCTTGAAGAATTACTGCTCAAGATCCAATCCATTCAGGGCGATCTGATTTTTATCGTCATTGAACTGTTCATTGCACTGTTCATTTATTCGCTATTCGGGATACTGGGTGGAATCATCGCTGTTTCGCTTTTTAAAAAAAATAAACCAAAGACTATGCCTCCGTATGTTGAACAACTCTAATCTTTTTAATTATTTCACCGATATTAGAATGGCTAATTACTTTTTGACTATTAAAGACCTGCCGGACCACGAGCGTCCGCGGGAAAGACTGCTGAACTATGGCGCTGAAAAATTACAGGACGCCGAATTGCTGGCAATTTTATTGCGAGTCGGCCGGGCACAAGAGTCTGCTGTGGACATGGCCAGAAATCTGCTCAATCGTTTCGATGGCTTTCGCGGGTTGAATTCCCGTTCGGTGAGTGAGCTGTGCCAGATCAACGGTATCGGCCCGGCAAAAGCAGCGCAGATCAAAGCGGCGCTGGAAATAGGGAAGAGGATGACATCGGAGCGTCATCTTACACGGCAGAAGATTGAATCGTGTGATGATGTCTTCAAGCTGGTGCATCCCTACATGGCGGATTTGACTCGGGAAGAGTTCAAAATTCTGCTACTCACCTCGCGCAATCATCTGATTTTGGAAAGAACGCTTTTCGAAGGCAGCCTGACGGAGAGCATGGTGAACGCGAGGGAGATTATCAAAGAGGCTTTGAACAACTCAGCCGCGGCCATTATCTTTGTGCATAACCATCCCAGCGGCGATCCTTCGCCCAGCATCGAGGATAAAGAAATTACAAAACGGCTGGTTCAGGCATGCAATATTGTCGGAATTCGTCCATTCGACCATATCATCATGGGGAAGAATTCCTACTACAGTTTCGCTGAAAATAATTTGTTGTGATAAAACCAACCCGCACCACGGAATGTACGGTGGCCGAAACTTTTTGGTAGTCATACTTGTTGAGGGGCTTATGAAAAAAGCAATTCAATTTTCGATAATCGTTGCAGCGCTACTTTGCAATTCATGGATAACTCACGCTGCTTCGAAACGGGCTGTTACCATGGCGGACTTTTACAAGATTAAAACCTGCAAGACACCGCGCATCTCACCCAATGGACGTTATGTGCTTTACGTTGTCAATCAAATGGACTCGCTCACGAATGGTTATTTCAATCAGATCTGGATTGTGCCTTCCGAGGGCGGGGATACTGCGCTGTTGACGCACGCCGGGACATCCAACCATTCCCCTGCCTGGTCCTTTGATAATAATTCTTTCGCCTATGTTTCCAATGCGTCCGGGACGTCTCAGATCTGGATCATGGATATACCCAGCGGAGAGTCCTATCAGGTCACCGATTTGCCCAATGGCGCATGGTCTCCGATCTGGTCGCCGGATGGACAAAAAATTGCTTTCCTCTCCGAGACTCAATTTGATGGCCGAAATCCTAAAGGATTGTACGACATCAAAGTTTACTCCCATCTGCGCTATCGCTGGTGGTACGATGCCAATCGGTATGACGAGGGGTGGCGTTCGCATATCTTCATCGTCGACCTGGCTACCAATGAAATTCAACAGCTCACTGACGGTGACTTTTTTGATGACGAAATTTCTTTCTCCCCGGATGGTGATTTCATCGCCTTCACTTCGAACAGAACCGAGGATAGGGAAAATAACATCGATACCGATGTGTGGATTGTGCCGGTCAATCAGGGGCCGGAAGAGAAAATTTTTGAAAATACCGGGCCCGATTGCTCGCCTGTCTGGTCGCCGGATGGCCGGTATCTTGCCTGGCGTTCAACATTTCGCTACAATTATGAATCTGATAATTACGACATTATGGTCAAGGATTTGAAAAGCAACGAAATTGTTAATGTCACCCAGCCATTCGACTATGTGGTGTACGACTTGAAATGGCATCCCAATAGCAAGGAGATAGTTTTTCTGGCAGCGGAAAAAGGGAATTTCAACCTGTACTCAGTATCCCGAAAAGAGAGTGATGTGGAACCGCTGATTGAAGGACGCCATCGAATACGTCATTGGGATATGTCCGAAAACGGGGAGCAGCTTGTTTTCGCGCGGAGCAATGTCACCCGGCCTGATGAAATTTATCTCATGCCGTACAAAAAACGAACCATGCGACGGATAACAGCGGTGAGCGACTCCCTCGTTGAGACAGTTTATCTTCAGGATGCGATACCTGTCACTTTTGATGGAGCACATCAGACGCCGGTTCAGGGATGGTACCTCACGCCGCCGGATTTCAATCCGGGTCGACAGAAATATCCTCTGGTGTTATTTATTCATGGCGGTCCGCAACTGATGTATTCCAACCAGTTCACGTTTGAATTTCAACTGTTGGCATCCCGGGGCTATATCGTTTTTTATTCCAATCCGCGCGGTAGCTTCGGTTATGGACAGCAATTCACCGATGACGTTAACAAGAATTACGGGGGCAGTTGTTATACCGATATTATGGCGGGTGTGGATTATATGATGGATCTGGGATTCGTCGATTCGACAAAAATGGGAGTGACTGGCTTGTCATTCGGCGGTTGGATGACGGCGTGGATTATCGGACACACCCAGCGTTTCAGCGCAGCCATTGCCCTGGCCCCTTTTGTGAATATGCTCTCATTTTATGGGACAACGGATGAGCAATTTTTTCCGGAATGGGACTTCGGCGGCCATCCCTATGATGAGTCCACTCGGATAGTGTATGAAAAAAACAGCCCCTTGAATTCGGTGATAAATTTCAGAACACCAACACTCATTCTCCACGGCGAAGCTGACTGGCGCTGTCCCATCAGCGAGGGTGAGCAGCTATTCACCGCTTTGAAAAAGATGGGCGTCCCGGCGGTTCTGGCACGATTCCCGAATGAACCCCATGTCTTTGAACAGCCTAATCACATCGAAGCTGCTTTGCGCATGTCGCTGGATTGGTGGGATTCTTACCTACAGAGAAGACCATGATGATTATGGAATAGATTAATGTAAAATCAAATATTTATGTAATTTTGTGTGTAAATAAATTTTAAAATCCATTTTTTTCCCTTGACTTTTAAACAATCATCATTTATATTAGTACCTTATTTCTCAAAAAATAAAGTACTCTAACCATAAGGTTCAGTAGCAGATATGACATTAGCTTTATTTGCGAGATTCTCTTAGACTATAAAAGGAGGAAGCCACGATTTCCCTTTATAGTCTTTTTTTTGTCCTGCCAGTGACCATCATTTGGATAGAATAATATGATGAACGAAAATCGAAATCAGTCTCACAAAATTACTCGTCGCAAATTCCTCAAAACCAGTCTTGCTTTGAGCGCGGCTTCCGCTATCAGCTTCTCCTTTCCAAAAATTGTCCGAAGCACCCCGGCTACACTAACGATTCGCGGCTTCATCGATCCTTACGGCGTGGCTGTTAGCCCCAACGGCACCATCTATGTCACCGACGCAGGTGGGTATTGCGTGCATATTTTCGATGAAAAAGGGACGCCAATTCGCCGGGTCGGACAGCCTGGTTCCGGCGCTGGTCAATTCAATTATCCTCAGGGAATTGCTATTGATGCGGACACCAGTGACGTTTATGTCGTCGATTCAAATAACGGGCGAGTTGTCATTCTGGATGCCCTGGGCAATTACAAACAGCAATTCGGCGCCGTCGGTGGATACCCTGAAGCATTTTATACCCCCAAAGGAATTTTTGTCCGGGATAAAATTTACGTCTGCAACACTCGCAATCACATGCTGGCTGTGTACGATAAATCGACCCTGTCGCTCGTTGCCAATTTTGGCGATCTGGGCGATGATCCCAAGAATCTGGCTCGGGGTAGCAGTGACTATCGGTTCCGCATTGTCACCGATGTTGCGGTTGCGGAAAATGGCACGATCTACGTCGTCGATAGCAAACATGGCCAGGTGAAAGTGCTTTCCAGTGACGGCATGTTTCAATTCAAATTTTCTGAAAACGGAAGCGGCAAAGGTCAGCTCAATTTGCCAGAAGCCATCAGCCTCGATGGTCAGCAGAATGTATACGTCTGCGATACCGTCAACGGCCGTATTCAAAAGTTTACCCCTGAAGGCGGTTTCATTGGTGTTTGGACGGAAGGATTGAAACGGCCTGTCTCGATTTCCATCGACGCCGCGTCCCGCCTGTATGTCACGGATTCAGAGCTGAAACAAGTGAATGTGTTCTCCTGGAGTATGTAGCCGATGTACGATACTGTATCATTTTACACATTTCTCGGGCTCATTCTTTTTTATGTGGCCACAGAAATTTACCGCATCAAAAATCACCGGAAAGGAACCGTGCTCGAGTTTTGCCCGGCGCGACTTGGCATCGAGGAGTTCATTTTGAGCCGCATGAAGGTGAAGTTGTCCAATGGGACAATCATCGAAGCCGAAGCCTCGAAATGCACGATGTGCATGGGGAATATTCAGATTGGTGACACTGTTCACATCTCTCAGACAGACGATAAGTATTTAGTGAATCTGCCATTTTCACTTAAAAAGAAATCAGGATTTCAGAACACGTGCGCTCGATAGACCATCCCAAAAATTGATGAGGAAAAGGTGGAGTTTTTAGGTTATATTACGTTGACGATCTTCATCGTCACCATGGTTTTAACGCTATTCAGAAAAATTAATTTACCTGTTCAGACGGTCCTCGTTTTAGTAAGCCTGGTGTGTTTGATCATTGGGGCCATCTTTCGAATTTCTACCGATGGATTGAAAAGCGCGCTGCTGCTTCCAAATGAGATGATCGGCGGTATCATTTTACATCCTATCACCGCACTGCTGGGGGGATTGTTTTTGGCAGGCGCACTGGACGCAACCAAAGGGTTCGATGCGTTAAAAGTCATCATCGACAAGCTGAGAAAAACCCCGATCGGCATCGCCGGAACCCTCGTCATCATCATCAATTTGCCGGTCATCGCTTCACTGCCGTGCGGACGAATTATCGCTGCTGCATTGCTGCCGCTCCTTTTTTCGTTCGGCTATGAAGGTGGAATGGGCATCCTCACACGGACTCAGTTGATTGTACTAATTGGCGCTTTCACACGAAATGCCATGGGATCGTGCGGCCCGTCGCCCATTGGCGGCGTTGGGCAAATCGGCGAAGGTTTCCTCGGTGCTTTTTTTCCGACCGCCAGCGACGGCATTCTGCGCTCGCCGCAGGCCTTTGCGCTGATGATTGGCACTGCCCTGACCGCGCTTTTTTTGAAAATTATCTCCCAAAAACTCTATCCCGAGGATGTCTCGCTTCGCGATAAACCGACGAATCGGCCCGCCGAAGAGAGAGTCAGCCAACCGAAAGTAAAAGCGCCCTTCAAAGGGTATTTGTCGCTTTTCATTTTCATCGCATCATTGCTCATCGCCATTTTCCAGCCGTTCGGTAAAATGCCGGTGCAAACAGTGCTCGTTGCTGGCGGTATCTTGATTGTGCTTCTGTGCGGCGCTTCCATCCAGAGTTTGATGAACGGTATTATTCTTCTGCCAGTCACTGCCATGGCAGCCGGATTCATGGCAGCCGGTTCGTTGGCCGCCACTGGCGGATTCGATGCGCTTGGCGTGATCCTGAAAAGTCTGTCATCCGTTCAGATATTGGGCGTTGCCGGGATGCTGGCAATTTTCGTTCAGATGCAGACAATTCTGCCTCTTTCATGCTCCCGAATTCTCACGGCAGCGCTTGTTCCTGTGCTGTATCTTTTCGGCCCGGCCAAATTCAATTTAATCACATGGCCCCAATTGGCCATCGTCATGTCCGCTTACATGATCAACGCCACCACATCCTGCGGACCATCGCCGCTCGGCGGCGGAGGTACAATGGGCGAAGGCCAGATGCGCGCTGAAACCGGCTATATCAAAGGCGCCTACACATTCGCTTCAATGGCCATAATGGCGCCGATTGCTGCAATCTACATGAAGTTCATGAATTTCACTGTGTTTTCTCCCAATAATCCGGACTTCTCCCAGGACCTGCTAATGCTGGCCGTATACACATTAGTCGTCGTCCTCATTTCTATCGGAATCATGTCGTTCGTGAGTCGAACCCTGAGCAAAGATACAAATCGCAACTGGAAAATGCAGCTCGTTTATTTTCTGGTCTCCGGTGGAATTGCCGGGGCAGTACTGGCGCTTTCGGTTTATGATTTCAAACTGATGCAACTGATTCAGGGCTTCATCGGTGGAACCTTCGCTGCCTTACTCATCGGAGGCATGGTTCCTAAAACATTGTCGATTGTAAGAAGAACCAAATAGAGAGGATTGAAATTTGTTGACGATTCTATCATTCCTTTTTGCCGGCGCTGTTTCCGGAGTCATCATTGCGTATTCTCTGGATATGAAAACTCCGAAAGAGCTCATGCAAGGCGCGTTGGGTGGCTTAATCGCGGGACTGCTAATGGCGTTGATGCTGCCAAATTAATGAACCATTTACATAGAATTGAAATCATGATGGAAAACGAACATACACAAAGCAGCAAAGAGAAGGAAACCAAACCGACCGCTGTCCGCTTTCAGGAAGACCAGCCCATGGTGATGCCGGGGATTCGGCGCTTTCAGTTTTTCGCGAACGTCAATGATCGCGCGCTCACCATCAATCTCAATCGGGCGGCCATGCTGGGCATTGCCACGATTCTGGCAATCGATGTCGGCAAAGCTGTGCTGAATGGCATTCCGCAAAGCATCTATTGCTACGAATGCCGCGCGTGTTACGGAACTCAGGATAAATGTCCGGTGGGCATTGCGTTTCAGGCCGAACTGGTGGTCGCTGCCCGCGTGACAGATTACAATCGGTTTTTGCGGAATGGAGGATTGCGCTGCATTCGCTGCGGCAACTGTCAGGGCTTTTGCGTGCAATATTTGAACCTTCCCCAGATTTTCGGCAGCATGCAGTTGCTGACCATGAAGGCATTGCGCGAGAACAAAATTCCTCGAAGCATGGTGCAGCATGCCTTCGAAAAAGGGCTGATCAATAAAGGCTTTATCGATGAAGTGGCGCAATGGTTGAATCGCTCCGACGTCTCTGGAGGCAATGTTGGCTAAACTAAATTTCTCAATCATATATGAGCGGCCATGGCGTTTGGCCATGCTGACTGTCATCACAGCGTTCGCTTTCGTTTCCGGAAGGTTTTTGCTTTTTGCTCTTCTGGGAATTCTGTTGCTGTACAGCGCAATTAAAACGTACATCGTTCGAAAGCAATCCTATTTTATCATCATCATCCCTGTCTTGATTTTGGGAATTGTTTTCGGACTTTATTACATTGTGCAATATCAGCGCGTGTCGAGCTACATCAAAGAGCATTTCCCGCCTGACCTTGCCTGGGTTGAAAATGGCGAATTTCTCGGCGCAGGATCCGGGCTTCGCGGCCCCATTCATGTTGCTGTCAATGTTGAAGATGGAAAAATTCAGGCCATCGATATTCTGCAGCATCAGGAAATGATTTCAGCGCTGGACGGGCTTGCCGACCAGGTGATCAAGGCGAATCGGCTGGACATCGATTTTGTGCCGCCAACAATTCACGGTTCCATCGAAACCATGGAAGGGTTCCGCGAAGCGGTTTCCATGGCGGTGTTATCGGGTATGCCGGAACATCCGGAATTCAATGCCGTGACAAACGTGATGCATTACTTTTCCAGATTTCAATTTGATATGACGACGTTGAATGCGCTGGCCATTCTGTTTTGCATCGTCTTAGTATTTGACTATACATTGCAGCCAGCGTTGATTCAAGGCACTGGGCAGGCATTGAATTGTTACAATTGTCAGACCTGCGTGGGCGCCTGTCCCGTGAAAATCGTCGATGGCGAACCCTATCCCATGACCATGGTTCTGGCCACGCGGTTGGGCGATTATGAAAAAGTCAAGAGGTTGGCGAAATATTGCGTGGCGTGCTCCCGCTGCGCTGGGAAATGTCCGGTGGGGGATTCGGGACCCAGCATCGCGGCAGCAGCCATCAGTTTTGTGCGACAAAGAGAACGAGCAAAAAAAATGGTATAATAGAGAACGGAAAGTGGAATAATCAGGATAGTTGGAAAATCAGTCTATCAACTGGTTAAGCTGGAGGTGATTTCGACATGCGACTATCCGATTTACGATGACACTCTCAGATTCGAATTCTTTCCTTCGTGGAGGAATGAGGAAGGTGAAGAAAGTAACGTCATCCCGACTACTGACACGGAACCGGTTTCATTCTGATTATTCTCACTTTCTCTTTAAATAAATGGAGGTTGTTAAGTTTGGCGAAGAAACGATACGGCTTTCTGATAGATTTACGGCGATGCATAGGCTGCAACACGTGCTCTGTCGCATGCAAAAGCGAAAACAGCGTGCCATTGGGCGTCTGGCGGTCGTGGGTGAAACAGGCTGCAAAGGGCGAATATCCCAACACATCGATTTCGTTTTTACCGCTGCTGTGCAATAATTGTGAAGATCCAATTTGCGTCACTGTCTGTCCGACCTACGCCTCAAAAAAGCGAGAGGATGGTATTGTGACGATCGATCCGCATCTCTGCATCGGCTGTCGCTATTGCATGGCGGCCTGTCCTTACGGCGTCAGGTACATCAATCCGATTATGAATTTCTGTCAGAAATGCGATTGGTGCGTGCATCGCGTGGAGAAAGGGCTTCCACCAGCATGCGTGGATGCGTGTCCGGTTGGCGCGCGGATCTTTGGCGATCTGAATGACGAGAATAGCGAAATTGCAAAATTGATTGCCACCAATAACGTCTCTGTCCTGAAACCGATGATGGGAACCGATCCTCATGTATTTTATATCGACATTGATCTGCAAACAGCGGACATAAAAGAGAAAAAGGAAGAGTAATCCATGAATGTCGAGCTCCTGTATAACATTCACATTCAAGAGACATTTGGAATTTATATTGCCCTCTATTTTTATTTGACCGGTTTGAGCGCTGGCTCGTTCATCATGTCCACACTGGCCTATGGCTTTGGATTGACCAAGTTCAAACCACTGGGAAAAATCGGGGTCGTATTGGCAACCATTCTTCTCGTAGCCGCTCCGATGTTTTTGCTGATCCATGTTGGCCAACCGCTCAAACCCTGGCATTTGTTCGCCTATATCAATTTCACATCGCCCATCAGTTGGGGATCCTTTCTGCTGACGCTTTACCCGATCAACTCAATTATCTACGGTTATTTCATGTTCAAGGGAAACATGAAACTTACGAAAACCTTCGGGTTAATTGGCCTACCTCTGGCAATTATGGTGCACGGCTACACCGGATTCATTCTGGCGCTGGCAAAAGCCAGGGCGCTTTGGAACACAGCATTGATGCCGATTTTGTTTCTTGTCTCTGCCATGGTGTCTGGTATTGCTATGATGATTTTGGTCTGTTATATTCGGGACCGCTTTTTCACAAAGGAGAAAATAGTCAACACGAGCTTGATTTATTCACTGGGTACAATTCTGGCCGGCGTCATTGTGTTTGACCTGTTTCTCGTTTTGAGCGACGTCATCGTTTTGATCACGTCCCACACCGAAGCGAAAGAAGCGGCCGATTTATTGATGTACCATGAATTCAGCCCGTACTTCATTTTCATTGAAAACATATTAGGCAAAATTATTCCACTCACAATCATCGTGACCCCGCGATTCAGATCTGTAAGAAATTTGGTTATCGCTTCTGTCCTGGTGATGATTGGCATTTTCTTCATGCGATATGTGGTCGTTCTGGGTGGCGAACATTTACCGCTGATTTAACCATGAGATTGGGATTTTAAAAGCATGATTGAACAAAATTTGAATCGACGAAAATTCATTAAATATACATCGGCTGGACTTTTTTCCACACTGTTTCTGAATGAGTTCAGCCCACTGTTCGCAGAGATCAGCAGCTCCGGCAAGAATGTTTCCTTTCTCTCCGAAGAATTCCGCAAAGGCACTCCCACATTCTGCAATCTCTGTCCGGCGCAGTGCGGACTCATTGGCTTTTTTGAAAACGACTGGTTAATGGGAATTCAGGGCAATCCCCGCCATCCCAACAATCGTGGCAAGATTTGCGCGCGCGGCATTGCCGGGATGAATCTGGTGTATGATCCCAATCGCCCATTGACGCCGCTGAAACGAAAAGGAAAACGCGGCGCCGGTTCCTGGGAGAAAATCTCATGGCAGGAAGCGTTGCGAGAAATTGCCGAGCGGCTCCGCGATTCGGCAGGACGGTCGGGTGAAATCATCTTCAATTCGGAAGAGCGATACCTCACCGGATTGAGTCGTCGATTCATCAGATCGTTGGGGGATGCCCGAGTCATCACATCGCCGGTCTTTTCCGATCTCAATAAAAATTACGCCCAGAAAATTACCTGGGGCGCGCGTTACGAAATTCCGGATGTGGAGCACAGTGATTTCATCCTGTCGTTCGGCGCAAACTTTTTTGAGTCCCATCCGTTGTTCGTGGCAATCAGCCAGCGGGTCATTGAAGCAAAAATGAACAACGGCGCCCGCCTGGTCACTGTCGATCCCCGCATGTCCAATACCGCCGGAAGAAGCGCAGAATGGCTGCCCATAATGCCGGGCACCGATGCGCTTTTAGCTCTGACCCTGGCCAATGTCATCGTGCAAAATCAACTGCACGACGCCGATTTCATCGCCAGATGGACTAACATTTCCGCGAGTGAATTGCAGTCCTATCTGAGTCAGTTCACGCCGGAAAAAGCCGAGTCCATCTGCACAATTCCTGCCCAAAAAATCAGGGAACTGGCCATTGAGTTCGCCCGACGGCAACATCCCGTCGCTGTGTCTGGCAGCGGCGTCACCCGCCGGAGCAATGGCGTTCAAAACGAACGATCGATCATGCTCTTGAATGCCGTCGTCGGCAATATCGATCAAAAAGGTGGATACTGCCTGCCGCAGAAATTCGATCTGTCTGACTTCGGTGCCGAGGATGATCTGTCCCATGCGCCCGTTGATTTTTACCAGGCATTGGTCGAAGGCCGGGAAAAAATCGATGCGCTCGTTTCATTCCACAGCAACCCGGTGTACGATTCCGCCAGTAGCGACATGATGAAAGAGCTATTTTCAGATGAATCGAAAGTGCCTTTCGCTGTGGCCATCGAGTCCGCAATGAGCGAAACAGCCACATTGGCCGATATTGTGCTTCCAGCAGCCACTCATCTGGAAAGCTGGGATCTTTCGGTCGCCCCATCGTACCATTTCGTTCCGCAAGTGACGCTGGGACAGCCGGCCATCGCTCCGCGCGGGGAGTCCAAATCATTGGCTGAAATCTGGATACTGCTGGCTTCTTCCATTGGCGGCGCGGCCATGAAAAATTTGAACTATAAACACGTCGAAGATTATTTCAAAGAAATCGCCGCTCAGGTTCCCGGGATGAATTCTGCCAAAGATTTCGATAACTTGAAAAAAGTGGGAATGTGGGAGCCTGACAATCCCGGCCGATCGTTTGTGACTTATCAAAAATCAGGGTTTGCGACGCCTTCGAAGAAGTTCGAAATAGCCTCATCCGAGTTGCGGCGAAAAGGGGAGTTCGAGTTGCCCCGGTATATTCCATTGCAGGAACCGATTCAATTAAGCCGAAATCAGCTCTATTTAATTCCGTTCACGAGCAATGTCATGACGCCGAACACGGGCAATGCCAAATGGTTGGCAGAGATTTCGCATGTCAACGAGGCCATGATTAATCCCAGAACTGCTCACAAATTGGGCATTCGCAATGGACAGAAAATTCGATTGAAATCAAAAGCAGGGGAAATTGAAACGGAAGTGAGGCTATCCCAGGGTGTCCATCCCCGGGCGATTGCGCTTCGCTCCGGGTTAGGACATTGGGCCATGGGAAATTTTGCCCTGGGCAAAAAAGTTGAAACCGCTGATCCTGACTCAGCCATCCTGTGGTGGGAAAAACAGCATAACGGCGTCAATACCAATATTCTTATCGAAGTCCAAAAAGACACACTGGGTCTTGGGCTTTCGGAAAAAGATACCATCGTTTCTATTGAAAAAGCCTAACGAAATGAACTGAGTCCTGATAATGAAAATAACGACATTCATTCAAAACGTCATACGCTTTCCCGGGAAAGTCAAAGATTTTGTCTTCAAACATTATTTGCTCGTCATTCTCATTGTAGTTCCGATTGGCGCCATTACTTTTTTAACGAGTCTGATCGCCTATAACCAGACGTCGAATTTCTGTTATAACTGCCATGAAAATAATGGACCTTATTTTTATTTTGACAAAGACCTGCCCGTCCATAAGGGGATCGATAAAAGCCAATTCACCTGCGTTCAGTGCCATAAGGACAAGACGGTGCAGACTATTTATGGAAGAAGTTTTCAGAAAAGCGGTACGTTTGCAGAGAATGCCGCGAATTTGAAATTCGCGAAAGAAGTGGCGCCCCGCGCTACCTATACCAGTGAGCAGTGCCTCATCTGTCACCCGGACAGGCTGGATGTTGACGAGCGCGAGCCATACCTCCTGGCATCGGACACATTGAGAAAAATCGGACTTCGTTTCAACAAGCGGCTGCATTTTCGATTTGAAACGTATAGCCCGGACGATCAGAAATTGTATCAGGATTTGATTTCCGACAAAGTCATCATGGAAAACAAACAGGCTGAAATTCAACTTCTCGAAAAAATTAAGACCGGAAATTGTGGGCAGTGCCACCTCAGAAATAAAATGGGCGATGATCAAAGCGCCACCGTTGATAAAAATGTCAACTTCGTGGCTCGGAACCCGATCACCTGCGCTGGCTGTCATGAAAATGTCGTTCCTCTGACGCATCCCGGCGAGCCGGTCGCGCCGCCGAAAGTGGAAACCTGTCAGAAATGCCATCATGGTCAAATACACGGGAAGTTTCAAATTTTCAAAGCGGACTGTGAAGATACGACGCAAAACGAAAATTGCGTGAAATGTCATCCCTACATTGATGAATCGGCTGAGTAGTCAGGCGATGAACAGGCTTCATTATTGAGGCGAATTGAAGATACAGATTAACCCTACAACGTCATTTAGCAAGTTGCTCACACTATATTGTATGTTTGGTTGTTAGCAGATACAATATATAGTGCTAATAAATTCAAGTGACGTTGTAGGGTTAACCAATACATATTGTGAAGGAGATAATTGTGGCGTACATAACTGCAAAAGAGACGCTTTTAACCGACAAGACCCAGAATGTTTTGAATTCTGTTCTTGATATCAAAGAACCACCGGTCGCCAGATGCCGTCTGCTCTCACGCGGAATAGAGCCCTATCATCGACTCTACTTGCCACAGCATGTCGCCATCGAAGGGGATCGCGCCTGCATTGCCTGCGGAAATTGCATCGATTCGTGCCCGGTGCTGCGAAGAGAGCCGGACAGAAGAGCGCGCACGGTTCAGCGTACGTCGTTTGCATTGGAAGCGCTGGTTGCAGAGGACTGTGAACAATGTTATGCCTGCGTTATGTCCTGCCCACAGGTGGATACTTCCATCAAGGATTTCGTGGTCGAGGAGCGAGTGGTCGAAGTCATCCCCCAGTCAAAGAAAATGAAATTGCTGGACAACTATTTCATGGTGATAGTCGCTCTCATTATTGGCTTTGTTTTGGGAATTTTTATCACGTGGTAAATTACAATAAATTTTCAGATACAGCACATTCTCTGTTCAGGAGGAGTTTCAATGAGTAAATCAAAAGAACCAAAAGACAGCCTGATTGAAAATAAAAATTTTATTCCCATTTTCATAATGGGCAAGCGGTACGACGTTCCTGACTCTCTCACCATTCAAAAAGCCATGGAATATGCCGGTTACCAACTCATTCGTGGATGCGGCTGTCGCGGCGGTATTTGCGGCGCCTGCGGGACAATTTACCGATTTCCGAATGACTATAAAATCCATTATGGACTGGCTTGCCAGACGGTCGTCGAACCGCAGATGTACATCACGCAAATTCCATTTTTCCCGGGGAACAAAGCGGTCTATGACATTGAAAAATTGAGCCCGACCGGGGAAGATGTACCAAAATTGTACCCGGAAATTTTTAAATGTATGGGATGCAACACCTGCACCTTGAGCTGTCCCATGGATATCAAAGTGATGGATTATGTGGCCATGGCGATGGCCGGCGACATTGAGAAAGCGGCTGAGTTGTCCTTCGACTGCGTGATGTGCGGACTTTGCTCTGCCCGCTGTCCGGCGGAGGAAGTGCAATACAACATTGGCATTTTGTCGCGACGAATTTATGGCCGGCATATCCTTCCCAAAGCGGAACATTTGCAGGAGCGCACGAAGCAGATTGAAGACGGTCGCTACGAAAGCATGCTGAGGGATTTGATGAAGAAAGAAAAGACCGAATTGATGAATTTGTATAAAGAGAGACAGATGGAACCGGACAATGCCGATGAGATGTGGGAGCCGGAAGATAAGCGTTATTTATAATGTTATAATCCAAGAACAAGTAACCAAAATTTCTGAAATAGACTTTTCAAAATTTGAGAGGTGTTGGCATGGCATATACACCAGAACTTAATAATCTAATAAAACTGGTTGAGAAGACACGTCCTGAGCGCGTTCAGCGAAAAAAGAGGGGAGAGGAATTTACCGCTATCCCTGTGGATAAACGACAGGAAATACTGCGCAATTTTCACCCTGATTTTATACAGGGCACTCGAAAAAAATTGAGGGTTGGCCCGAGCAAAGGATACGCTATCAGCAACGAATACGCTGCGATACTCGAGGCTAAAAGCCGCGTCAATCCGGATAAAATAAATCTGAATGATGTGCGGATGGAGACAGACGTTCTGGTCATTGGCGGCGGAGGCGCTGGTAATTCAGCCGCATTACTGGCGCGTGAGAACGGCGCGAAAGTCATCATTGCGACAAAATTGCGAAACGGCGATGCCAATACCATGATGGCAGAAGGCGGCATTCAGGGCGCGAGCAAAACGTGGAAGGATTCGCCGTACTATCATTATCTTGACGTCATGGGCGGCGGGCATTTTGTCAACGATCCGGAATTAGCGTACACGTTGGTCACAGAAGCCCCGAAAGTACTAGCCTGGTTGGAGAAACTGGGGATGATTTTCAGCAAATTCCCGGATGGCAGGATGAAATCCATGCACGGCGGCGGCACTTCCCGCAAGCGAATGCACTACGCCGGCGATATCACCGGCGCTGAAATTATGCGCACCATTCGCGACGAGGTGAGAAATCATCCCGGCGATATAACCGTGATCGAGTTCTCCCCGGCGGTGGAGCTCCTCATGGATGATACTGGAAAATGCGGCGGCGCTGTCCTTTACAATATGGAAACTGAGGAATATTTTATCATTAAAGCAAAGTCTGTCATCATCGCGACAGGTGGCAGCGGCCGGTTGCACATCCAGAATTTTATGACGACAAACCATTATGGCGCAACCGGGGATGGTTTGGTGATTGGCTATCGCGCGGGTGTGCCGGTATGTTTCCTGCACACGGTTCAGTATCATCCCACCGGCGCTGTTTTTCCGGAACAGGCCGAGGGACTTCTCATCACCGAAAAGGTGCGGGGCGCTGGAGCGAATCTGGTCAATATTCACGGCGAACAGTTCGTCTTTGAGCGTGAACCCCGCGATGTTGAAGCTGCGGCCATCATCAGAGAGTGCTCGACGGAACGGAAAAACGGTGTGCCAACGCCGACCGGAAAATTTGGAGTGTGGCTGGATTCGCCGATGATTGACGATCTCTATGGCGAAGGCACGGTTCGTCGGGAATTCCCCGGCAAGCACATTTTGTTCCGACGCTACGGCATTGATATTTCCAAAGAGCCGATGCTGATTTACCCCACGTTGCATTATCAAAACGGCGGGTTGGAAGCAAACAACCGCTGTGAGACGAGCATCAAAGGTCTCTATGTCGCTGGCGAAGTGCTGGGCGGCATTCATGGCGAAAACCGGCTGATGGGAAATTCATTGCTGGATGTGACTGCCTTCGGGCGAATCGCCGGGAAAAATGCTGCGGAGTACTGCAAGGGAACCAGCATTTCAAAAAAGCTGAATCTGGACCATGTCCGAAATTACAACAAGGAAGTTGAAGAAGCCGGCATCATGGACGCAGTGTCGCCGATGCTGCTGCCAGATTACAGCAATCCCGATGTCCGCACACGACAATTGACCACCACCTACCTGGGAACCATGCGATAACACAAGAATACAACAGCAGATCCAAACTATAATTGAAAAGCCTCACAATTCCAGTGAGGCTTTTCTGCTAAAATAAAAGAAGGGCGACTCACTTTTCGACCCGATAATTCCATGAAAAAAAAATACGTCTATTTCATTCTCATCCTTGTTTTATCTGCGATTGGCTCGCTGCTGATCTGGAAATACAGACCTGATATGCGGGGTATTGTATGGCTCTATCTCTATTCCATCCCGTCTCATGTCTACATTTCATTTTTACCGCACGAGCCAGTGCTTCTTTACTATGGCAAAGAATTCAATATCTTTGCTGCGGTTGCCGCTGCTTCCCTGGGCACGTTGATTGCGGGCTTCATCGATTACGAAACGCTGACGCCGCTCTTTCGACATCGTAAAGTAAAAAAGCTTTATGATGATAAAAGGCTTTACACCAAATCCGTCGATTTCTTTTATAAATCGCCCTTCGCCATGATTGTGATTGCAGGTTTTACGCCGATCCCCTTTTATCCATTTAAATTTTTGAGCATCGCCACTGGCTATCCTTTGTCCAGATATTTATTAGCGCTATTTGCAGGCCGTTGCCCTCGCTATTTCATCCTGATCTGGCTTGGCTATACTTTCAATGTTCCCAACTGGCTGTTAATCGTTGCGTTCATTGCCATGCTGCTCTGGGGCGTCTGGGGTTACTGGCGCGAAAAGTTAAAAAAGGTGCCGGATGAAAGAAAAAATCTATAAATATCTGGCGCAAAAAGGGGCGAGCGTGTCCTCTCAGGAAATCATTTCACATTTTTTTCGCACGGGAAGTGAGTATCCGGCGCACATGGAAAAAATAGTCCATTCGATGCTGAACCAGGATGGCCGCTTTGTGCGCGACGAAGCCGGCATGTGGAGCGTTAAAAGCCAGCGCCAGGATGTTTCACTCGCTGAAATGAGCTACGTCGTTTACGACTTTGAATATGTAACCCTGAATAAAATCGTTGTCCCTCTGCTGTTCGGATACGTACGGATTGACCAGTCCAAAATTGCGCAGCAGTCAATCTGCGCCATCCAACCGCCGCTCGATCTTAATGAAAATCTGTTGCGCGCAATCAGCGCCAGCCCGCTGCTCGAAGGCGTTTCCCGACGATTTGAACAGGAAGTCCCTTCAGTGCTTCATGACCTTCACAGCTCAAAGGCGTCAGTGTGCCTCTCTCAAAGAGTGGAAAATGATTTCAAATTTCGACTGAATTATCATTCGGGAATCGAGCATGAATTTGAGTCCATTCATCTGAAAAATGCCATTCGAAAATGGAATCCCGATGTCAAATCAACCACGCTTGAAACGATCGCTGAGCATTTTCAGATCACAATACCAGTGCCGTTGACGCTGCCCAGCCGTTTGACGCTCATGCATGAGATAATGAGCACGCTGTTCGATGCGCTGCAAACGAATGGGTTGCGAACCCTGCAACAGTTGGAAGACTTCATTCAAGAAAAAGAAATCCTGGTCGATTTTTCGGGATATAATTTCGACCGGGACTATCTCCGCAGTTTACCTGATTCGCCCGGCGTCTATCTGATGAAGGATAAATCGGATACGGTGATTTATGTTGGGAAATCGAAGAGCCTCAAATCCCGAGTGGGAAGTTATTTTATTCAGCGGCAGCGAAACGACGAGAAGACAGCGCTCATTCAGTCGTCTATTTTCGATCTTGTCTATGAACCGACCGGCTCGGAACTGGAAGCGCTGCTGCTGGAGAACAAGTATATTCATCAATTCGGGCCGAAGATCAACACCCAGCTTGAAGTTCATTCGTCGGGCGCGCAGCCCGTTGCATCCGGGCGGCTCGTCCTATTGCTTCCAGCCGCCATCGAGCCGCACATTGTCCTCTATTTTGTCGCTGGATCAAAGGCGGCTCAGTCGCTGGAAATTGATCGGTTCCATCCGGACTGGGGCATGATCGAATCCCGGCTTGTCTGGCTATCGCAGCCCGTTGAATCGTCGGAAAGCGAACTGACAGTTGAGCAAATCGAAATTATCTGGCGCTGGTTTTCGGCGCATGCTGTTTCGGTGAATCACATCGATGTCGATCGAATCGGCAGCGTCAACCACTGTCTTGAAATATTGGCGCGCTACTTCGCTGACGATTCGATTTTCAATGAAAAAAGCATTTACTTATAGGAGCCGTTTCATGAAAAAAGTTTGGTTGATTCATACCTTGATTTTCTGGCAACTCATCCTGGTTTTTTCCATCCTGCCTGCAAAGGATCGGATTATTCCATTGCTACCTGGCGGTCTCACCAGGGTCAGTTCCGTACACGCCACAGAAATGACGAGCGCTTCCATCACGTTCATTGTCGAGATACCGTCTGTGAATGCGATGGAAAGCCAAACAGGTGACACGAATTTCACAAAATTGACCATCGATGGCTTCAGCGAAAACGATATGCCGGGGCAGCCAGCCCTGCCTGTTTTGGGAAAATTCATCGCAGTGCCTTCGAACGCAACGGTGGCGGTGCGAATCCTGAAAATGGAGTTCACGGAATTGGAGGGCATGTTTATCCCGCCGGCGAAACTGCCCCAACCGGAATCAGCCAGGACAAATGTCCGGAAGTTGAATTACGATCAGGCTGTTTATCAATCGAATGATTATTTCCCGCAAACCCCGGCATGGATAGAATCCGACGGGACGGTGCGCGGTCTCCGGCTTGCCCTTTTGCGAATCGCACCGATTCAGTTTAATCCGGTCGCGCGAAAAGCCAGAGTGGCGACGCGGCTGGAAGTGGAAGTCAGTTTTGAAAGCGCGTCCGCCCCTGAAATTGAGCCGCGACTTCGCTCCCGCCATTTTGATGCCATGCTGCAACGCCTTGTCGTTAACTGGGATGTTGTAACAGAAGCGATGTCCCGATCGACTGAAAATGCACCGCACTCCAAAGAAATTTATGGATGCGACTATCTCATCATCACCCGAAATGAGTTCAGGCCGGCGGCGGATTCGCTGGCGCTGTGGCGAAAAATGTGCGGCTGGGACGCCAAAGTCGCGCTCGTCGAGGATCTCGGCAATACGGCTGAGGCCATTCGGCGCTATATCCAATCGGCCTATGACACGTGGAGCCCGGTTCCCTCGTTCGTTCTGTTTCTGGGCGACGCGGAATTCATCCCGACGAATTATGTCACTGACCACCCCAGCGAGGATAACGGAAAAATCGGGACCGACCTGTATTACACGACCCTCGATGGATCGGATTATTTCCCGGACCTCATCGCGGGTCGGATCGCCGTGGATACCGGCACGGATGCTAAAATGTTCGTTCGGAAAATTATCGGGTATGAGCGGAATCCAATTTCTGACGCGGAGTTTTACACTCACGTGGAGGCTGCTGCCTATTTCCAGGACGACGACGATCCGGATACGCCCAATTTAAATGAACGGGATGGTTACGAAGACCGACGGTTCGTGCTGACCACCGAAGAGATCAGGAATTTTCTGCTTTTGCAGGAATATTCGGTGAGCCGTATTTATTTTGCCGAGTCAGAAGTCACTCCAACCCATTACAATGATGGCGACTACGCATCGGGCCAGCCGATTCCTTCGGAACTGCTGCGCAGCTCCGGTTTTGCCTGGGACGGAAATGCCAACGATATTTCCGGCGCAATCAATCGGGGTTGTTTTCTGGTGACGCATCGCGATCATGGCGGCCGCGACGGCTGGGGGGAGCCCCGTTACATCAACGGAGACGTGAAGAATTTGTCCAATGGCGATAAGCTGCCGGTGGTTTTCAGCACCAATTGCAATACCGGCTGGTTCGATAACGAGACGGACGATGACATCACCGGCACCGGGAAAACTTCCGAATGCTTCGTCGAATTCTGGCTGCGTAACTACAAAGGCGGCGCAGTTGGCGTTTTCGGCTCGACGCGAGTCAGCTACAGCGGCTACAATGATGCGCTTGCCAAAGGCTTCTTCGATGCAATCTGGCCGCAATTTCTGTCCTTTCAACCGCCGGATACGCCGGCTGAGCCCATAGTTCACCTGGGCCAGGTATTGAATTATGGAAAACTGTACATGGCCAATCAGTATTCCAGGACCGAAACGCGGCTTGTGGAGTTCGAGGAATTTCACTATTACGGCGATCCGGCCAGTTCCATTTGGACCAAACTGCCGCAGCAGATGAGTGTTGATCGCCCTGATAGCCTTTTTTATAACCAGACTGAACTCGTCTTTCAACTGGGTGAAGCGAACGCAGTCGTCACCCTGGTTCAACAGGGGGAAATTCTGGCGACCGCCATTTCAACTGAAACCGGATTCGCTGCACTGGAATTTGTGCCCATCCATTCCGGCGAACCGGTGACGCTGTGCGTGACAAAGCCGAATTTCAGGCCATACATAGCTGACATAAAAGTGTACGCTCCACAAGGCCTTTCCATCATCATCAACAAGGTGAACTTCATCGACCAGAATTCTGACGCGGCGATCAACAGCGGCGAAATGATTTATTGGTCACTGGATCTGAATAATATGGGCCCGGCAATTACAGAGCCGATTTCGTTCAAATTGATGTGCAGCGATTCGCTCATCACGCTGCTGGAAGACTTCGCAGCCGTATTGAATCTCGGCGCTAATGAAAAATTCACGCTCACCTCGCTTTCCTTCCGCGTTAGCAACTCTTGCCCGTCAAAACATCGGGTGGCCATGTGGATTGATGTCTCTGCCGGCGAAGAATTTCACTATTCATTTCCACTGGATTTTACTGTGGTGCAGGGCAATCCTGAAATCGCCGTGTCGCCGACTTTCATTGCCGACCGGGTGGCCAGCGCGAGCGATTCCCTTCAGATCGATTTGCAGATCAAAAACAATGGCTTCGGCGCTCTCACATTCACTGCCAACGAGGAAGGCCGAATGAACGTCGATGTCGGTGACAGCGGCACCAAATGGTGGGCCACGATACCGGAAGGCGCCGGCAATGTCTACACATTTGCCGATGATATCAATATGCTCCGTTTCGGTTGCTTCATGAATATCATTTCGCCGGTTCAGCTTTTCTTTGTCATTTACGAAGGGGAGAACATGACCGGCCAATTTCATAAAATCGGCGAATTGGCTCAATCAGTCTCGGAGGCCGGCGAAGCCACTATCTGGTCGGACGTTTTCAATATAAAACTGAGTAAGGATAAGTATTACTGTCTCGGCGTCAGCTCGACCGGGGGAGATGCGCAGGTCTGTCGCGCGTTGCAGGTGCCGCCATTCGATTTTTCTCTGGGCAATGTCGCCACCGGCACGCTGAATTTCGGGGGCGCTCCGCCGGCAGATAACTTCAACCAGACTTTTTCCAAATTGATCGCATTTGTTCAGAAGATCGAGACCGGCACTGGAACATGGTTGAACTATTCGTCCGAAGAGAATACGCTTCTGCCCGGGGAGTCGACAGTCATTCCTGTCACTCTGAAAGCCACCCACGCCGATACAACCTATTTCTGCAATTTTATCATCTCGTCCAACGATGCCAATAACGACAGCATTCAGGTGCCCGTTTATTTCATGGTCGGCTCTGCCAATGTCAAATTGATCTGCCATGTACTGAGTGTGGATGATAGCCAGGGCAATAATGACCGGAAGCTGAACATGGGCGAACACATCCTTCTGCCCGTGACGGTGAAAAATATTGGAATCGGCACCGCCTCTCACGTTCAGGCTGAATTGAAATTGGCCCACCCGGACATTGCCCTCCAGGACAGCGTGGCGATCATTGGAGACATCGCATCCAATCAGGACATCACACTGCCCGCATTTGCATTCGCAGTCTCTCCCCGGTGCGAAGATGGCCAGGTGATACCGTACACGATTGAGCTGAGCGCAACTGGCGACACCACGGCGTTCGATTACTCCGCTGAAGTGGAACAGGGAAATCCAATTTTCGATTTTTCGCCGGACTCCATTAACGCGACAATCGAAACCCTGGACGATAGCCTGTCGCTGGCAGTTGAAATCCGGAATAGCGGCTACGGTCGATTGATTTATAAATTCGGGAATCCCATTCAGGAAGAATTGGCCATTGGAACGATGGCCGAAAGCTGGTGGCTGCCCCTGAAAAATGGCATTGGAAATATCGTGTATCAAGTCGAGGACTGCCACATCCTGGGGATGCAGTGCTATTTCAAAGCGGACAGCGGGGCAGTGCTCTATTTTTCCATTTATGAGAGCGATTCACTGTACGGAGACTATCGGCGAATTGCAGAAAGCCAGGCGCTCATCCGGCAAACTGGCAGCGGATGGCGCGCACCGTTCATAATGGAATGCGATCTGCGCGCTGAAAAATATTACTACATGGGGGCCAGTTGGATTGGCACTGCCCAGGTCGCGCGAATGAGCGAGGCTGTGCCGTTATCTTTCGATTACGGAACAGTCCTCAGCAGCTCGTTCAATTTAACCGGCGCGCCCCCTTCGGACGTCATCACATTTAAAATGATGAGTTCCATTCCCATTGCCATGAAACTCATCACTGGCAGCGGCCTCTGGATGACGTGTCCCACCGCGCCGGACACGCTTTACCCCGGCGATCAATTCACACTGCCGATCAAATTTTATGCGACGGCTCCGGACACCACATTTTTCACGAACATTGTGGTGCAGACGAATCAGGAAAGAACAAACACCCATTTCATTCCGGTATCTCTGCGCATCACGGCGCCGGCCAGCGGAATACCAGAAAGGGCGTCTATTCTTCCTGTGACCATTGAACTGGAGCAGAATTATCCCAATCCATTCAATCCGGTCACAGAAATCCAATACGGTATCCATCGCGCGGGACAGGTTGAGATTCGCATTTTCAATGTGCTGGGTCAGCAGGTGAGAACCCTGGTCGATACATATCAGCGACCCGGATATTATAAAACGCGATGGGATGGAAAGGACGGCGCTGGCGACTATGCCGCAAGCGGTATCTATTTGATCGTCTTGAAAAACGATCAAAATATTTTAACTCGAAAAATGCTGATGTTGAAGTAGCAGAAGTCAGTTATACAGGAAAAAATTCTGTTTAAAAATAAAAAGCCAATTCTGAATAGGGTGTTTCAGGATTGGCTTTTATTGGATAAGGGGAAAATTGATTACAGGGAGATTCTAACAATTTTTCGTGAAAAAGTCAAGTTAAATAAGGGTGATAATAGTATCAGTTAATTCAAATAGTTGAGGTGATTTTCAATCATTGCCTGTGCAGGGCAACGCTGACTGGTTTTTTATTTTTCATGTCAATGAAAACTGAATCGTAGACATTGGAATTGCCAGTCTGCTCTGCTCCACCGCCGCCTTGCCAGGCATTCGCTTCTTTCACCACCGACCTGAATTCACCAAGTCCGCTGCCGCCGTGGTCATCCTGCCCACCGACAAGTATGGCAATTTTCCATGTTTCAGGCGAAGTCCTGAAATAATTTTTGGGAATCGAAAACGAGACTTCTTTGTTCAGAATATCGCCCAGTCTGAATTGAATGTCGTGCGGTCGATGCGCCAAAATAATTGCGCCGGCATTATCTTCCATCTGAATGCCGCCGCCGATGTAAATAATTGCGTGATATGCAAAATTTGGGGGCAGAAGCTCATTGGCGTTCCTGCCGATTTTCACCGAGCCAGGAACAGCCAGTCCCTGGTTTATCGCGATGGCAGCGAACGTCAGTTGAAAGCCATATTCCGGATGCCATCCAGGCTGGACAAGCTCGCGGAAGCGCAATTTAAAATAATAATTTCTCTCGTCTTCGAGAAATTGAAATTTGGTCAGGTCGAAAATGCCTTCTTTGAAAAATGAGCCAGTCGGGTAGGTATATTTGCCATTTGGACCTGTATCATCGCGCTCTGGACATTCCAGGTCACATAGCTTCTTTGCAGTCGGATTCCACGATTTAATCTGCGCGCCAGTCAACAGAGGATAGGGCAGAGGTTTCAGATAGTTCAGATTTTTGTCCAACTGCGGGAAAGCAAATGACAGATAACCGAAAAGCGATTCGTCCAATTCAACGCGATTGATCTGCGTTTCAACGCGCTGGCCATTGAGCGCAACGGTTTCCGGGTGAATGAATGAAATGTGGGCTGTGAGCGTATCGTCGGAACGCAAGTCGTAAGAAAAAACGCTCTTTGTCGTGGGAGAGACCGGGTGTTCAAACTCAATTTTCCACGGGGATTTGCCCTTTGCATAGCTCAATTTATAAATGCATTCCGTCTGGTTCTGTTCAATACTCAACTTCAGTTCACTATCCGGTACAGGAATTTTGCAACTCAGATATTCCATGGCGCCCGGAAGGTGCGGAGCAATTCGAATTTTCCGCTCCGGCACATTGGGGTGAATGCCAATCACATCCTGATACACATTGCGTATGTATTCGGCCAGACTCCATGCCTGCGTGACAGTGCCGGACGTCTCCGGGATATCCCAGCCTTCAGGTGGAATGGCATTGAGCAATTCGGATAACGCGCCCGCTGCTCCCCAATTCGTAATCTGGAATGATTCCGAGAAAAGCAATTCGAAGCTGAGGTCAGAATATCCATACTTCATCAAACTGGTGATGACGGGACCGGCCAACCAGCCCCAGACTGTACCGTTGTGATAAGCTTCGTCTTTGGGATAGGCTTCGGGCAGGATGTGGTACGGATGAAAATTCGGATCGTGCTGCCACAGCGAAGCAACGCCGTAGCGATAGGTCAATTTTGTCACGACCTCGCGAAGTACGGCCAATTCCTGATGCGGACTCATCAGCGGCGAGTCGGGAATGGTGATGGCAAAAATTTGATTGGGCCGAATAAGAGCGTCAGGGGTGTTGTCGGCGTTCAGATGGTCGTAAAGCGACATCCGTTTTTTATTCCAATAAGCAGAAAGGAATCGACTCTTCAACCCGGCAGCTAACTTGTCCCACTCGTCAGCGCGAATGGAATCGCCGAGGCAGTGGGCGATTTTGCTGCCTGCAGCCAACTGCTGATACCACAGCGCCTGAACGTCCACTGCACGATTCCCGCGCGGCGACCAGGGTCCCTCTGTTCCAACAGCATCCATCCATGTCTCGGCATCTTCGTGGACCAGAAATAAATTTTCATCGACGTGATACCTCAGTGTGCCCTGAATGGAAAATTTCACCACATCATAGAGCGAGCGCAGCAGCTCTTTATCGCCGGAATAAAGATAATATTCCCAGAGTTCCCGGACGAACCACGGCGTGCCATCAGCGGTATTGTAAATGATATTGTTCGTGGTGACCTGATTGGGGATGCGCCCAAAATTGGTGCTCGTTTCATCCTGACTCTGGAACTGGGCGAACGACAGGAGTATCTGGCGCGCCTCTTCCAGTCGGCCAGTGACCAGCGCCGCCCCCGGCAGAGAAATGAATGTATCCCGGCCCCAGTAATTGTTGAACCACGGGAGACCGGCAAAAATGCCAGTGACTTCTTTTCCAGCCCCGGGTTGGCGCATGATGAGCTGATCCATGGAAATCAATGCCCACCGAAACGCGTGATTGAATTCCGGAATGCTGGTCTCGACATAATTCCGGGAAAGTAAATCAATGAGCCGCTGTTTTTTCTGCTGGATGTATTCGTGGCTGTGGTTCTTCAACCGCTGACCTGTTTGCTTCACCTCGTCCTCATTTTGCCCCACCACGAAAAATATCTTGCAGCTTTTTGTTGAACAAGTCACCGAGCCAATGGCATGCGAGGGAATCGCGCTCAGCAGCGTGTCTTTCTTCTCCGGATGATAGGTTGCCTCGCAATCGAACTTTATTCCCACAATGCCGGCCTCTGTTGGCGTTGAACCCAATTTTTCAGGGAAAAGGAGCAGCATGTTTTCACCGGCGAGCCATTTGGCCTGGTGTTCAGCATGTTCGAACGCGGACGAGAGCAGTGGGAACAGTTCAAACTGATGGACATCCCGGGCGGTTAACTCCAACACAAAGCAGTTCATCATATCGATCATATACAGACTCTCGGCAATGTCACCCGGAAATACGCGATGGATCCGATCCGGATACACCGACACTTTTTGGGCGCGCTTTCTGTCCAGCAATGCCCCATCGGCCTTTAGCAGATAATCATCAATGTATCGGATGGCATTTACATAAAATCCCTGGTGCCCATCTCTGCGCTGATCATTGGCCTGACCATAGAAGAATGCAGCCTCCCGATTGGTGAAGACAAACGGTCGGGCATAGTCTGGGTTCATGTCGATGGCCAGATGGTCGAGTTCAGGGATCATTTCTTTGTCCTCGTCAAATGCAGTCCGATCCTTGCATGAAAGAAGAACAATCAACAGAATGAAGATCAATGGAGAAATAATAGCGCACCATTTCTTCAGGTTTTTCAACATGTTTCCGAGCATCTGCATACTATCCTCAAAGAAAAAAGCCGGAGAGATGTTCCCCGGCAATAATGTTCACTCGATTTATTCGATCAGATTATTTTTCAAATTTCATCAGTAGTTCTTTAACCGCATCCCGATGGGTCAGGAAATTCAGCATTTTCAATTTGACATAATCATCGCGGTACATGAAATATCCCTTTAGCTTGCCCTGATGTCCGCTGCGGGATGAGTCTTTGATCAGGAACCAGGTATGATTATCCTTTTTTGTATAGCCAACGAGATGGATTGCATGGTCGTCCTGAGACGTTTTGTTCCTGAAGCGAAATTCCCGAGCCGATTGATTTATATTTTTGGATGGAATATCAAAATCAGGGATGAAGGCCACATCCAGTTCGCCGTTCTTGCCCACCTCGGATACGTCGCCGCCCAGGGCAACGGTGTAGCCGTTTTGCACTGCGGTGTAAATTGCGTTATAGAATTCGTCAAGTGGTACGTTGTAGTATTCTTTGCTATGCCACCAGTTATCCGGGACCTGGAATTCATCCTGTGTGTAAAACGGCGTGTACATCAAGGACATGAATGCGACATAATCATCAGGATTCAGTTTGAGGACATTCTTCAGGTAGTCCAATGGGGACATGGATTGTTCATCCACGACAATCGTTCCCGGGGGCGCTCCAAGATGCTTATTCAGAATGGATTTAACGTATTCGATGACCTGGTCCTCTTCCCAAATTTCGTTAGCCTGAATATATTTTAAATAGAGTTCAATTTCTTTGATAAGAAGGGAGTGGTTGTGCTTGTCTTTTCCGGCAACGAGCCCGCTATAATCCGAGGCGCGAACCAGTCCGTACTGACGCATACGATCAATGGCCGCGTTATGTTCGGAGCCTTCGGAGACATGGGATTCGCCCTTTTCACGGACGAAACGTCGGACCTTCTCGATGTATTCCCAATAGACGATGTACATTTCAGACAGCTTGATTTCACGGTTATGCAGCCGCTTCAGTTCGGATTCTAAAAAGGAAACTGTGGCAAAACACCAGCATGTGCCTGTATTGTCCTGAGTAATTGGAGGCATGTGGAACAAGGTCTTGAAATCACCATACTCATTCGGTTTCTTGAGTTTCGAAAAATCCAGGGTAAATACCTGTCGGGTATTCCCATCCTTTTCTTCGGTCAGGTATTGGGCTTTATCCTGAGAAAATAATGCGGTTGACAAAACAAGACACAGAATTAAAATGGCAGATCGTCTCATAGCTCCCTCAAGTTAATTAAAGTAATATGGATAAACTCGCTTTTGATACTTTTTTTTCATGTAACTTCGGGCTAATTCTAAAAAGATGCCGACATCCCGATCCAGGTCGAGTTGCGTTCCGTCAAAATAAAATAGCCGGATCGGAATGTCATCGTGGTGCTTGCTCACCTGCGGATAGACAACCTGGCACACAACGCCGTTCATGCACGTGAAGGGACTGATGTCGATAACGCCGTCCGCGCCTTTTTCATGCAGGTAAATGGATTTGCCGACATTCAACACCATTTCCCCCAATGCACCTTTCTGAGGAAGGTAAGGCTGGCTGTTGTTCAAAACTTTTTTCACGCTGTGCGGTTCTTCGTACCCTTCAAAATCCCGTTTGAATGGGCCTAATAAGAATTGCTCATCCCGATGCTGAACGGCGAACTTGATTCTGGCGGCGATCATCTGGGTCGAGAACCTTTTGCCGGCGCGAATAATTCGCAGGCGTTGTTCATCGTTGGTGTACCAAACCCATTCACTGATGTCAGCCATCCAGACCTCCCCACCGAATTCTTCAATTTTATTGATCAGATATTCGTTGCTGAATTCGTTCAGTCGGCAATAAATCTCGCCGACGATGCCGATCAGGGGTTTGTCCTTAGTAAATTTCAGCGAAATGCGGTGATAGCGATCCCTGGCATCCACCAGCGATTGACGAAGTTTCACCAACCGTTCCCTGGCGCTGAGTTTGGGATTGGCAATGATTCGGCTCAAATTCTCCAGACTCTTGTGGAATATCTCATTCGCGCGGCCTTTTTCCAATTCATAAGGACGAATTTTAAGATGCATTTTTCTCAAAATATCGCCGCACAAAATCGCATGCCACGTGGTGCGCATCAATCCCTGCGCTGATTCAAATCCATTGTAGCCATCGTTGCTGGTAGGCGAAACAACCATGGCCTCATCGAATCCACGATCCTTGAGTATTTTTTTGAGCAGCGATTGATATTGCCCATACCGACAGGGACCGCCGGCAGTCGGCAACAAAAAAGCGGTTTTTTCAGGATTAAACGACGGGGATTCGATCACCTTCAGGAAATTTCCGAGAGTGACCCGCTCCGGGAGGCATTCGTCGCCATTGAGATATTTGCCGCCCAATTCCAGGGTTTTGGAATCAGATGGGGGAGAAGGCTGTGCGAATATGCCCACTGATTGAAATGCCGCAGCCGTCAATTTTGCGCCGCTGAAGCTCATGCGCGGAATGTACATGGTGCGACCGATGAGAGATTTTTTCTGCCGGGTGGGTGCGTTCATAAAAGGTCTGGATTATTCTTTTTGTTTTGGTAATGTGTCCGTGGCATTAACTTTTTTTTCAGCCGTTTCCGTGAAAAACATACTGTTCTGAATTTGAATCTGCAACTCATTTTTGGGAATAGCATCGATGAGTTTATACACCTGGCAAATTTTACCGGCAACCTTGGCGCTCAACATCAGCATTAATCCCTGACGCTGGACGTTCAAATCCGTTTCCTGTCCCACGTGCAGCGAATCGACGAATCGATCAAATTGAATTGGATGCTGCAATTTCAAATCGTTGATGGACAGAAGCTTGTCTCCTACTTTCAGCCCGGCGAACGCCAGGGGACTGGCTTCCGGCACTTCAAGGACGCGATTGTCATTTTCAGAAATGGAAATGGGGCCGAAGTCCGGCAGAGTGTCCTGAACCGATTCGATGAAGATACCGGCTTTGGCAAAAATTTCCTTCGAAGGGAAAGGCAGCGTGCCGTTGATGTATTTATCAAAGAATGAGGTCAGGTTAAGCGCTGTGACGGAGTTGATGGCTTGCAGAATCTGAGTATCGCTGTACCCTTCACTTTGCTGTCCAAACCACGAGTTGAGAAATTGCAACACATCGACCAGAGACCGAGTGTTCTCCGTATTGGAACGGATATAGACATCGAGAAGAAAACCCAGCACATGGCCTTTCAGCTTTAAAATCTCCGCGACTTCGGAGTAATCGTAATCGCTGATATTGTAGCTCAGGTCAGTGATTGAATTGTCGTGAAAATTTCTCTGTCGGAGTATGTCATTGATCTGGCGAATCTGATATTGGATGAAATATTCTTTTTCAATGATCCCAGCCCGAATGAGGGAAAGAAGCCCGAGATAATCGTTCAGACCAAGAATGACCCATAAATTTGTGGAGCGCGGGATCAATTGGTAATTTTTCTGAAGATAGCTTTGCGGGGCGAACTTCGACCCGTTCCATGTTTTATACAGGCTGCTGGAAATTTCCTGGCTGAGTTGAATGAGATCATCTTTTGAGACGCGGCTCGGCACATAGATGACGGAGCAATTGCTGAATGACTGCGAGGTGATCGTAAATTGATTTTCGCGGTTTTTGAAAATGAACATGTATTGGTCAAACGGCAATTCACCGAATATTTGATAGCTCTCTTTGATCAATCGCTGGATGATCGTCAGCAATTTGTTGACTTTGAAATTGCGCGGCCCATCAACGATCAGGAAAAAGTTCCTGTTTTTGTAAGAAAAATCCGTGTTGAAAAAGGGCGCCATGTACAAAATATTGTTGGCCAGTTGATTGTAGTCCTGAGCGAAATATTCGAACGATTCAGTGGTCGGCAGACCCGTCGCCAGTTTCCAGCCATGTGGCACGCGGACAACAAGCTGAACCGGCTGCATCATCAACTCGCGAATAGACATGAAGGTTGCGGCGCAATTGACGCTCGCAAAACTTCTGTCCAATTTGATGCCGGAGAGGTTATTTGACGAGGCCTTGATTTTATAGGAAATTATGACGACCGTGCTCTTCTGGCACTCGACGAGCCAGGAATGTGAATTTAACTTTGTCACTTCCAGCGATTGCCCCATGTCGCCTTTGGCTTCAAAATCAAAAATATTTGTGTGATATTCGCATGCCGTGGGAGAGACAGGACTCCACCGGGGAATCTGGCATAGAAACTGGTCAGCCACATTATTTTGAATTGTCAGCGCAACAAAGAAGGAATTCCAATGCTCCTCATCGATTTCGATGTAGTATGAAATCGCGCTCTGCGCGGATGCGTCTTTCCAGCCCAGAACAAAAATGCAGGTCAGCGTCAAATACAAAGACAATGCGATGGAAGGAAATTTTTTAAACGTGTTGCGCCGTGGTAGCATACCACCCTCCATGAGAAAATACCCGAAGAAAATTACTCAACATCCTTGAATAACGTGCTGATGGAATCCCCATAATAAATACTTGAAATTGCTTCGCTGAATAACCTGGCCACGGAAATCTGTATGACTTTTTTATTTCCTTTTTGAGAAAATGGAATAGAATCAGTCACAATTAATTGGTCAATTTCACTGGTCTCCAGACTGGTTAAAAATTTATCGCTGAGAAGCGCATGGCTGATACAAGCATAGATGTTTGCCGCGCCCTGATTTTTTAGAGATTTGCTAATTTCAAGCAAAGTGCCGCCGCTGATCACCATGTCGTCCACGATGATGACGTCTTTATTTTCCACATCGCCAAAGATCTGCGTGAGCTCCACCTCTTCCGTGTGGCCGAGCCGTCGCTTGCTGGCGACAGCGACAGGGCAGTTGAGTTGAAGCGCAAATCGGTTGGCCATTCGCGCCGCGCCAAAATCGGGCGCAACAATGATGGTATCCTTGAGTCGAATTGTATTGAGGTACTCACAAAAAACCGGCAGCGCGTAGAGATTATCGACTGGAATGTTAAAAAATCCCTGAATTTGAGGAGGCTGCAAATCCATGGTCAACACGCGATTCGCGCCAGTGGCTTCGATGATTTCCGAAACGACTTTGGCCCGAATGGAAACTCGCGGCTCGTCTTTTTTATCCCCTTTGGTATATGGAAAATAGGGCAGAATCACCGTCACCGATGCAGCGCTTGAACGTTTAAACGCATCAATAAAAAAAAGAGTTTCCATGATCAGGTCATTAATCGGATGGGCTCCGGACTGAATAAAAAATACGTGCGCCTGACGGACGCTTTCCTGAATTTTCACATAGACATTCCCTTCGGAAAATCTGAATGTGCTGGACTGGCTCAGGGGAATGTTGAGATATTTGCAAATATTGACGGCCAATTCAGGATTCGAACTTCCTGAGAAGACTTTCATTTCACCGAGCATTGTGACCTCCTTTCATGTTTACAATTCTTTCGACACCATTGCAGCATGTCACTACTGTTGTGATAATGATGAACTGCGCGAGCCAATCCATCGGATCCAGGCGATGCGTTGACTTTGCAGCATGCCGGGATCCGATGGATTCAGATTTCAATAGGTTATATCCCATACATATCAATGATTTCCTGCTTTGTCTTGCCCAGGATATTATATTTTTTCCCAACTTTGGTGAATGCGTCCAGTGCTTTATCGAGGTGATGGATTTCATGGCCGGCGGAAATTTGAGTTCTGATTCGAGCCTGGCCTTTCGGAACCACCGGGAAGAAAAATCCAACAGCGTAAATGCCCTCGGCGTACAGGTCTTTGGAAATATCCTGGGACAGCTTCGCGTTGAACAACATGACCGGAACGATGGGCGTATCGCCTTCTTTCAAAATGAATCCGGCGTCTGACAATCCTTTGCGCCAGTATTCTGTGTTACGCTCCAATTTGTCCCGACGCTCGGTGCTTTTAGACAGGATTTCCAGCACGCGAAGGACTCCGGAAACAATCACCGGCGCCATCGTGTTGGAGAACAGATAGGGGCGAGCCTTCTGACGGCATAGCTGAACAATTTCCTTGCGTCCGGAAACACAGCCGCCGGAAGCGCCGCCTAATGCCTTACCAAAAGTCGTAGTGATGATATCGATTTTTCCCATGACGCCGTATTTTTCATGGGTGCCGCGACCGGTTTTGCCGATGAAGCCGGAAGAGTGGGAGTCATCCACAAAGACCAACGCATCGTATTTTTCGGCCAACGCGACTATCTCATCCAGCCGGGCGGTATCGCCGTCCATGGAAAAAACGCCATCCGTAATAATGACTTTCAAACGTTTGTCCGAATGCAATTGTAATTTCTCTTCCAGATGTTCCATGTTGGAGTGTTTGAACGTATCGGTCTGTGCCTTGCACAATCGAATGCCATCGATGATGGACGCATGAACCAATCGATCGGAAATCATCACATCGTTCTCTCCGAGTACGGCTTCAAATACGCCGGCGTTGGCGTCCATGCACGAAGGGAAGAGAATGGTGTCTTCGGTTCCCAGAAATTGGGTCATCATTTTTTCCAATTGATCGTGAATATCCTGTGTTCCGCAGATGAAACGGACAGAAGACATTCCATAGCCGCGGTGATCCAATCCTTCGTGAGCCGCTTTCACGACGTCCGGGTGGCTGGAGAGGCCAAGATAATTATTGGCGCACATGTTAATCACTTTTTTCAACGACGCGCCAGTCGGGAACTCCACAGAAATATCGGCAGCTTGTGGATCATGAATAAATCGTTCAACTTTGAATAAGCCTAAATCTTGTATATTCTTAATTTCGTCCTGATAAATATGTCTGACTTTATCGCTATATGCCATGTTGCTCTCCTGTTTTCTGTAGGAATGTTAAGTGAATGTGAATCATGAGCCTCGTTCCAGTGACACTTCAATTGGCCATGACCAGATCGTCAACGCATTCGTGGGCCGCAGTCGGATCGATCTGTGACGCTGAGAAAAAGGTTATCCAGCTTGCATTTGGTCAGTCGCTGGCGGAATAGCCATCCTGATTTATGCCGGCGCTATTTCAGATAATGCCGCACCAGTTGGCAGATGTTATCGACCGTGTCGAACGCTTCGGGTGTGGCCTTGTCATCGGGAATGGAAATTTTATATTTATTCTCCAAAAATCGTTTCAATGAAACCATAGAAAACGAATCCACAATGCCGCCGGAAATGAGCGGGGTATCGACGTCAAGTTCTTCGTCTTCATCTTCAAGGTACTCGTTCCGCACGTATTCCAAAATGATTTTTTGCATGTCATCCATCTTCAATCTCCTTTTGATTAATTAAATTTTTATGAAATTTTGTAACCACTAAGGTTCCATGTTTAAAGGCTCCCGGTTCCGGGTTAAAGAGAATTTTCGTCGCTATCCAGGCATGTAGTCTCGCCGCGAAGTCACCACGCTACAAAGTTACTCGAACATGTCATTTTATTCGTTCTTATCTTGGGCAATTCATATTTTTAATCCACGTTCAGCTTTACTGAATCGATAAGTTAGCCTGCATTATTCATAATATTTTTAGAGGAGGCTGGCTAACCTGAATGGTGCTCTTTTTAGAATAAACATATAAAAACTGAGTTTCAAAATAGCTTAGCCTTTAGCTAATTGAAAATATGAATGTTGACTCAAATTCTGAGCAAGTTCATGAATAATTCAGGGTAGATGTATTTTTTTCCTCGCGCCTTTGAGACTTTGTGACTGAACAGTTACGATTTTTTTTTAGCTGATGGTTGAAAGCTGACAACTATTCACTCGATTTAAGCGAAAAGATATTCAAACAGTTAAATCAGGCTGACAATTGCCCCAAATTATGCATCATTTTCCAGCGTGGATGTGTCGCCAATTTCCTCGCCCCATTCTTTCGCATGAAGCAATCGCCGCATAATTTTTCCGCTGCGCGTTTTGGGCAGGGATTCGACAAATTCGATCTCCTGGGGCATGGCCAACGGAGAAAGTTTTTTGCGGATGAAGTTCATTATCTCCAGCTCGATATCAGAATTGGGAGAGTAGCCCGGTTTCAACGCCACGAAGGCTTTGACGACCTCCATGTTGATGGGATCCGGTTTGCTCACCACGGCTGATTCTGCCACTGCCGGAAATTCGAGCAGCGCAGATTCGACTTCGAACGGACTGACGAGATGGCCGCCGGTATTGATGACATCATCGTCCCGGCCGACGAACCAGAAGTAACCGTCTTTGTCAATGCTCGCGCGATCGCCGGAAAGATACCAGCCGTTCACAAACTTGCTCTTGTACGTCTTTTCATTCTTCCAATAAGTCCGCATCATGGCCGGCCAGCCCGGTTGGAAGGCAATGAGTCCAATTTTCCCCGGGCCATCAAATGGCTGATAGGTCTCGGCGCTGATGACAGTGCCGTTGATTCCAGGGAAAGGCTTACCCATGGATCCCGGCTTGATCTTCATGCCCGGATAATTGCTGATCATTATTGAGCCGGTCTCCGTCTGCCAGAAAGTATCGTGAAAGGGCAGGCCAAATACTTTTTCCGACCAGACCACAGCCTCCGCATTGAGCGGCTCGCCAACGCTTGCCAGATGGCGCAGGGTGGACATATCGAATTTATTGACTATTTCATCGCCGGCTTTCATCAGCGAGCGGATTGCTGTGGGAGCGGAGTACCAGACAGTGACTTTATTCTTCTCAATGAATCGGTACCAATGTTCGGCGCCAAAGCCAACGTCCAGCACGCACTGCGTGATCCCCATACTCCAGGGCCCGATGATTCCATAGGACGTACCAGTGACCCAGCCCGGATCTGCGGTGCACCAATAAATATCATCGTCCAGCAAATCCAGTACCCATTTGGTGGTGAGGTATTGGGAGATGAGGGAATAATGGACGTGCTGAACGCCTTTCGGCTGCCCGGTCGTTCCGGACGTGTAATGAATGACTGACGGCGATTCTGCCCTGGTTGGATGAATTTCCAGATGTTCGACCGGATCAGCGTCATCCAGTGAAAATGCAATCTCGCGTTCCTGCAGCGGCTTTTTATCGTCATGATCCACAATGATGATATGCTTCAACGACGGAAGCGACTCACGAATTTTCCGGACTTTTGCAACATGCTTCCGCTGCGTGATAATGGCGTTCGTCTCCGCATTTTCCAGTCGGACAAACAGGGACTCGTCACCAAAGGCGGAGAAAAGTGGCTGTGCAATAGCCCCGATTTTCAAAATGCCCAGAAATCCGATATACAACTCCGGCACTTTATCCAAAAACAGGCAGACTCTGTCCCCGTCTTTGATGCCAATTTGCCTTAGAAAGGAGCCAATAGCGTTACTGGCCAGGCGAATCTCATTGAACGTGTACTGCCTTTCTTTGCCGCCGAATCCTTCCCAGATCAACGCAGTCTTTTCGGCCTTTCCCATCTGACAAATTCGGTCGGAACAGTACCAGCCAATATTGATGACATTTCCTTTTTCATGTCCCAGTTCCTTCTCTGAAATCGACCAGCTAAAATCCTGAATTCGTTTCTCGTACGAGATGATATTGGACATACATCCTCCTCTAAATTTCCAGAATGACAACCGCCACAGCAGTTTCTTTTAAATGCGAAAGCGATACATGTAACTGTTTAATATGATTTTCATCAATAAATTGTTTTGCTTTCCCGTGCAAAAAAATATTCGGCTTTCCGAGATCATCATCAAGAATTTCAATTTCGCTCCAGGCCAGGCCATTTCTCCAGCCGATTCCAATCGCCTTGAAAAACGCCTCCTTTGCAGCAAATCGCGCGGCATAGTGCTGCGCTCTATTTCTCTTGAGTTCGCAGTAGCCAATCTCTTTTTCAGAGAAAATTCGCTTCAAAAAACCGGAATCATCGCCGGCTATTTGTTTCTCCACGCGAGCGACTTCGATGATGTCAATGCCAATGCCAAAAATCAAGTGTGCATCCTTTCGAAGATCCGGATCGACAGGAACCTTCGTCCTGATGAATTGAACTTGTCCATGCCGGCATAGGAAAATTCACGTTCATGCGACCGACATGACAATTTTACCGCACATGCCCGATTTCATCAGATCAAATCCTTGTTGAAAATCATCGAGCGTCAATTGATGGGTGATCACCGGGCTCAGGTCCAGCGTCCGTGATTTGAGGAAATTGGCCCCTTTGAACCAGGTGGAAAACATGTTGCGACCGGTGATTCCATACACGCGAATGCCCTTGAAGATGATTAAATTGTTCAACTCAAGTGTCACCGGCGCGTTGAAAACGCCTAATAGAGAAATGCGGCCGCCTGGCGTCAGCAACTGACACCCCTGATTCAGCGCCGTTGCATTGCCCGACATTTCCAGGACAACGTCCACGCCATCGCCGCTGGTGGCGTCGCGGATTTCTTTGACAATGTCCGTGCTGTTTGGATTGAACGTGGCTGTCGCGCCCATTTTTTTTGCAATGGACAGGCGATAGTCGTTGATGTCCGTGACGAAAATATCTGTTGCCCCGGAGACCCGGGCCACTCCGACGGCCAGCATGCCAATGGGTCCTGCGCCGATGATGGCTACCGATTTTCCAGCCACGTCCTCGCTGAGGACTGTGTCAATGGCGTTGCCGAGCGGTTCCTGCACCGAGGCGAAGTGATGCGGAATGGCCGGATCGTTTTTCCATGCGACCACTTCGGGAATGACGATGTACTCCGCAAAAGCGCCATTGGTATCCACGCCCAGGATTTTCAAATGTTTGCAAATGTGTTGGTTGCCGGTGCGGCACTGCTTACAAAAGCCACAGGGGATGTGAGTCTCAGCGGAGATGAAATCACCGATTTTTAGTGATGATACGCCCTGGCCCAATTCAACAACTTCGCCGGCCAATTCGTGCCCAATGATCTGAGGCGGCTTGACATGTTGCTGCGCCCAGGAATTCCAGTTGTAAATATGGACATCGGAACCGCAAATTGACGTTACTTTCACACGAACCAGCACTTCGCCAACTCCCGGTCTGGGAATAGCCATTTTTTTTAACTCTGCGCCAATGCCTGGTATCGTTTTCATCACAGCTTTCATCGTGCCTGTAGGCATATCGTTGTTCTCCTTGCTTGCTGCACCTGGTAAATAGTTAATTATTCTAACACAATTAATTTTTTGCTCGAAACATAGTTATCGCCGAATGATAATTGATACAAATATACGCCGGAAGCGACCTTTTTGCCCCATCCGTCCAGTCCATCCCAATCGACCTGATGAGGGCCGGCGGACATTTTCTGATGAAGCAAAGTCGCTACCAACTGGCCATTGATATTAAAAATTTTGAGCGCTGTTTCCCGGGCATTGAACGATGACGGAATGGTGAAATGAATGCGGGTGAGGCTATTGAATGGATTGGGATAATTTTGAGCCAAAGAAATTGTTTCGGGAAGTGTGGTTTCTGCTTGATCCTTCACCGAACTAAATGTGAGAAGCTCGGCCCCGCCAGCGCGGTGGTATCGGGCCGCGAACTCCTGCAAGTAAAGGTTGGCGATTGTCTCATCTGTGAAAATGAGGAAATTTTCATCATTTTCATTTTCTGCGGCAAGGCTCCAATTGTAGGATCCGGTAATGAGCGCCGGCTGACCCGGTCCGCCATTGGCATCGATCAATAGATATTTGTGGTGCACAATGCCTGCCTCGTTTCCGATATGGACATCAGCTGGTGGATTCCAGGGATAACTCCCGGCGCCCGAGTAATTATCGTACTGGGACCCGCGCGCATCGAACACCCCTTTCACTTTGAAACCGGGTACCTGATACCATTTTTCGCGCATGGCATCGGCAATTTGAGTCTGGGTGAAACTGTAAATGCAGAAATAGAGCGAGCTTTGCGCTTGTTGAATGTGATTGACAAAATAATTGCTTCCGCCATCGGACGGACTCATCACCTGCGTCATTTCCACTCCGTTGATAGAGAAGTAATGAGGTGTATTGTCTGTCTTATTATCACCAAAAACAGAATTCGCTTCGTTCGGCGTATCCGAGCTGCTGCCCCACATTTCGTTGAATTCAATGGTGTAGCATTCGGCCAGCGCCTGATCCTGAATTTCCACCACGTTTTCAGCATTATCATAGGTGGCTGAATAGGAAACATTGTACGAACCAGTCCAGACCCAATCGTCCGAAGCGGATGAGGCGTCGCGATGATCAATGACCATGAACTTATTGTGCATGTAATCAGACCCGGAATTGTTGCCAAATTTGTCGTCGATGACCGGAATGCCGGCCGCCTTCAAATATTGAATTGGGGCTTCATCGGCATTATCATCTTCAGTAATGACGCGCACTTTAACTCCCCGTTGATGTGCACCGATCAAAACCTGGGCTGCTTCTTCCTGTGTGACGTTGTAAAAACAGAAATCAATGGAGTATTTTGCAGCATTGATCCGCTGGATCAATTTCGAAAGCAGGTTGACGTTCCCGGCCGCCTGCATTGAATCCGCATACGCATGTTCCACGGACTGGTTGAAATAAACATTGATTTTCCCGGTGGAAGCTGGATCGGAAGCTGTGATGACATTTGTATTCGAAGAGAAATTAAAATCCGAACCAATGGAGGAGCCAACTTTGACGCGATACACGGTTGCCGGCGTCAGTCCGGTTATTTCAACCTCGTGAACAACGACCGACTCACTCACAGTGACTGTATCGATCTCATAATTTTCCGACAGTCCAAAGATGACGGCGGAATTGGCTGGCGAATCGGTTTCCCAGCACAGCGTGAGCGAATGGGGCGTGATATTTTTGACCGAAACGGCGCTTGTGATTTTCACACCGGAATGCCATAAAATATCTGATGAAAAACGGGGCATGAGCTGATAGCCGCTGGTGTAAGGAGAACTCGTATCGTACTGGGAAAGTACGCCAATCACGTCGAACGTACCGGACGGCGCCATGGTATTGGCAAGGCTGCATTGGTCATCGATGCGGATGGCGCAGGAACCAGTGGCGTCACTCAGGGTGTAATTCGCGTTGGAACCCCACGCGGTTGTGTTCACAGTGACGTCGTCTATTCGGAGAAGCTCGCCTTCAAAATTCTCGATTCCGCCGGCTCCTTCGGTGGCGATGTCGCGGCAGGCGACGCGTTGTGGTTCAATTGTCGGTGAATTCATCCGATGCGATTGGATGGTGATATTTTGTAGCTCCGTCAGCCCCTGGTATTGCGTGACTTTTCCGGAGATTGTGACCGAGTCGCCGATCCCGACAGCACTGACAAACGCCGCATCGTAAACCATAACGCCGGCGCTGCTATCCTGAACAGATGCAACCAGTCCAAACTGATTGGAAACCGTCACTTCTCCAGAGATCGTGACCACCTGATTCAGCAGAAGCGGCTGTCCCTGGGAATTATTTTGATGCAATTCGCGGATATCAATAATCTGTGAATAACACACGTTGGAGAGAATGAGAAACGACATAAAAATTGACACTTGAATTTTCATGAGCATACCATCTCCGGATCCAAAACATCGGCCAATTGGTTTTTGAAAGTGAATTGATTACTCGTTTTATTCTGTGGTTCGAAACAGGTAGGAAAACTCCATAATATTTTGGCAGACAATCGATCAAAAACTGTTCGGATGTACACGTCGAAATCTGCCAGAATATTCACACCCCCCACATTCGTTCCAGGGAAATCGAAAACAGGCACGTCAGTACAGGTTTTGCATTTGGCAAAAGCCGGGGGAACCACGTGTTTTTCCTCTCAAGCTGAAATTTTTAGACCCGTAAATATAAACATAATTACTTTTCCAGTCAAGTATTAATTCAAAAAGAAATTAATTCTTAGCCGTGTTTACCAAAGAACATCGATGGGCTTCGGCGACCACGAAAAATATAGTGGGAATCTCTCCAGGTAAGTTATCTGAAAATTCATTGACAGGTGAACTGAGTTCAAAAAATTGGTTCCCATTGCATCTTTGAACATCAGAAAAAATGGAGTTGTGACAATTATCCTTGAATCTGTATTGCAGATGGACTGCTGGAATGGACACAGAAGGAGTTATGTCGCGCAACTATTCAGCCTCAAAGCCTCGAAGGCGCGAAGAAAAAGATTCATCTAACCTGAATTATTCATGAACTTGCTCAGAATTTGAGTCAACATTCAGATTTTCAATTAGCTAAAGGCTAAGCTATTTTGAAACTCAGTTTTTATACTTTTATTCTAAAAAGAGCACCATTCTGGTTGGCCAGCCTCCTTTAAATATACTATGAATAATGCAGGCTAAATTATCGGTGCTGAAAAGCGGAATTTCTGTTGAAAAATTAAATAGAGTTTCACAGTATAAGAATGAGTCCACGTTAAAAAATGGGCTAACGCCCAAAAATTAAAGGTAAATTTGTGTTCCCCGACTTAAGCGTCGGGGCTGTTCACGTTATCTAACTTTTAATTTTTTCAATTGAAATGCCACGTCATTTATGACATGGAAACGATATCATAACCAATGTATCAAGGCCTTTTAAGCTTTTTTAGAGTCGACCCGGGAAGGAAAATAAAATTGACATCTTCGTGTAACTTCGTGACTCGGCGTCTTTGAGGCAAGAATATATGCCTGAATAGTAACTATGTTGCTTTATCGCTTGAAAAATAAACTGAGGATTTCATTGCTGCATCGAGCTTTCTTCATCACTCATGTCTTCGGCATACAAGCATGTCTTATTACGTCCGTTTCGCTTCGCGTGGTACAACGCGACGTCCGCCTTGTTGATCAGTTCTTGAACAGTATTGGCATGTGAGGGAAAACAGGAGATGCCAATGCTGATGGTGATATTTCCGCCCGGCTGCACCTCTTCGCTTGGGAAGGGATAATGCTCGATCTTCTTCCGAAACCGCTCGGCGAAACACATCGCGCCGTCCACGTCTTCCTCCGGCAGAATAATGCAAAATTCTTCGCCGCCGTAACGCGCTGCAATATCGGACTGCCGGATGGTCATTTTCAGCAATTCAGAAACGCGTCGCAGGATCTCATCGCCAGCCGGATGCCCCAGCGTGTCGTTGTAATTCTTGAAATAGTCAACATCAAAAATGATAAACGACAGTAGATGATTGAATCGTCTCGCGCGCGAAAGTTCATCCTCGAATTGTTTGCGGAAGAAACGGTAATTGTTCAGCCCGGTCATCTCATCAGTGATTGAAATTTTTTCAAGTTCCTGGTAGAGGATGGCATTGGAAAACGCGACAGAGATTAAATTCGAAAAAAGGGTGAACATTTCGGTTTCGGCTTGAGAAAAATCATCTTGGTTGATCTTGCCGGCCAGAGCGATGATACCTTTAATTTTTGATTTATGGACTAACGGCGCTATCAATTGAACGCCATGTTCGATTAAAAAAATGAAACGGTCGTCGAGGTGCTGTTTATCCAATTTTTTCAAATCGATCGCGACTTTCTTGTTTAAAAAAGTGTTGAAAATTGGATCCTTCAAATTCAGAGAGAATCCTTCAACTTGCTTTGCAGAATATCCCTTGTAACTGACTGGGTGTATGACCGTTTCCTCATTCACATTTGGTAAAAAAACCAAAGCGCCGGCGGTTTGTAATTGTCCGACAAGAGACGGCAGCAAGGAACTCACCAATTGCTTTGGCTCCAGGATGGACGTTAAATTTACAGAGATCTCAAAGAGATTATGCAAATCGTAAATTTGTTTTCTCAACTTTCGATTCACCAGCCTAAAATTTTCGCTCAGATTTTGCTCAAGCGACCGATCGATGGTTGGCGGAATCACAGGCATTCGCTCTGAAAAGAAGTGAAATCCAAAATAAAGCAGGATGGCGATGAGGATCATGGGAACAACGGCGCTAACTGCCAGACTGCTTTTCACGATGAGAAATTCAATTAAGAAAATCACAGCGTACAGCAATGGCAGCACGAGAAGTTTTAATATTTTTATAAGCTTGACCTGCATAATGGCTTCGGGCATTGTTATTGCAATAATATAAAAAAAATATGTTGCAAGCAAATGAATTTAACTATTAAATTGAACTATTATAAATCAAATTAGGTTTATATAATAGAAAAAAAATTGTCAATGGCTGATAATACGAGCGGGGTGCATCAGATGCCGCGATCCACCAGCCCTCTATTCACGTATCTCTTTTCGATATTATTGATCGGTCACAATGGAGCGAGGTTATTATGCTTCGAAAATCAGCGTTCATCATTTTGATATTCTTCACGTTTGTCATGCCTGCGAGCGGCCAGTATTATTTCGGCAGAAACAAAGTACAATACAATAATTTTACCTGGTACATTTTAAAGACCGAGCATTTCGATATTTACTTTTATCCGGAAATGGAAGAGTTGGCCGAAATCGGCGCTGCTGCGGCCGAGGAATCCTATACATTTTTAGAGGATAAATTCAATCATAATATTAATCGGCGTATTCCTCTAATATTTTACTCAAACCATTCACATTTTCAGCAGACGAACACGACGCCCTATATTTTGCCAGAGGGAGTTGGAGGATTTTTTGAGTTCATCAAAGGCAGGGTTGTTGTCCCCTGCAACGGTTCCATTCATGATTTTAAAAGGGTGATCCGTCACGAGCTCATTCACGTGTTCACCCACAGCAAACATTATCAGGTATTGAAAGACCATAAGAAAGTCCATTACCCTGGCCTTCCTTTGTGGTACATCGAGGGTTTGGCAGAATACTGGTCCATTGGCTGGAATAATGAAGCGGACATGTTCCTCAAAGATGCAACGTTGAATGGCTACCTGGTGCCGCTGAACGAGATGTTCGCTATTTACGGCACTTTTCTCATGTACAAAGAGGGACAGGCCATTTTGAAATTTATAGCCGATACTTACGGTGAAGAAAAGATCCTGCAATTGATTGAAAACTCCTGGAAGGATGAAAACTTCACCAATGTCATGAAGCTGACGATTGGGGTGGATTACAAAGAATTCGATCGAGAATGGACGTACTCGCTGAAGAAAATGCATTATCCCCAAATGGCAGAGAATGATTTTCCGGAAATGGTCGCTCGGCAGATAACGTTTCAGGGCATCAACACCAAACCGGCGTACTTTCGTCGCGATGGGAAACCGCTTATTTCATTCGTCTCGAACCGATCCGGCTATTCAAATATTTATTCCATGCCGGTTCCAGATGTAAAAATTCACAAAGAGCAGAGCGTGGATGTAATCATCAAAGGAGAAAGGACGGACGAGTTCGAATCGTTTCATATTCTCCAGAGCAAAATCGATGTCAACGAACATGACCACATGGCTTTCATCTCCAAGAGCGGCAATAGCGATGTGATTTACATTTACGATTTGAAATCAAACAGCATCATCAATCGGTTTAAGTTCGAAAAAATAATTACACTGTTCTCCCCGAGCTGGTCGACGGATAACACAAAACTCGCATTTAGCGGTATTAGCTTTTCGGGCAAGAGCGATATTTATATCGTCGACATCCAGACCGGTCAACTGGATCGGCTGACGAACGATTTCTATGATGATCGAGATCCAGTCTGGGATCGCGATGGTCAAAATGTCTACTTCAGTTCCGATCGGACTCAGATTCAGGGTGAGAGCTATTACAATATTTTCAGCTACGATCTGCTCACCGGCGATATCAGCTTCATCACTTTTGGCGCACATAACGATTTCACACCGGCCATCTCCTTTGACAATCGCTTTTTAGCGTACACGTCCGACCGCGATGGGGCGTACAATATCTGGCTGATCGAGAATTTGATGGAGCAGCGGAAACCGTATCTGGCCACGACAAAAATACTGGCGGCGTTGACGCCAGGTTTTCCGCCGTTCTCGCTGGTTCAAAGCGAACACAGCGCCAGAAAGATCACCAATTTCACCACCGGCGCCCATGACCCGGAATGGACGGACGATAACAAAATCATTTTCACTGCATTTGAAAAATTTTCATACCAGATTCAGGTGCTGGATGAGGTCGTCCAGCGATTCGATTCGTCGCGCGTGGTACAGCGCGATTCGATTTGCACTCCAACTTCATTCTGGAATCCGGTCAAATTGCATTCCGGTTCAATCGTTTCCACCAATCAGTATCGGCCTAAATTCAATCTGGATGTGGCCCAGAGCCAGGTGATGCAGGACCCAATTTACGGCACATCCGGCGGCGCACAACTTGCCATGAGCGACATGCTGGGAAATTACCAGTACCACTTTCTCGTTTATAATAATGCCCAGACCAAGCAGGAATTCCTGGAAAGCTTCAATGTGGCACTGTCCCGCGTCGATTTATCGCATCGAACAAATTATGCCGTGGGGCTGTATCATTTTGCCGGGCGCTATTTCAACTGGTACGATGGCTTTTATTACGAGCGGCTCTACGGCGGGTTTGGCTCTGTCAGTTATCCGATCTCCGTCTTCGAGCGCATTGAAGGGAGCCTGAACGTGCGCCAGTCATACAAAGAGCGCTATGGATTTGAAACCAGCCGCAAGGCATTGCTCGTCTCCAATTTCATCAGCTACGTGAAGGACAATTCCCTCTGGGGACCGTCCGGCCCCATGGATGGCGAACGGATCAATTTGACGCTGGGCAATACCATGGACGTGCGCCATTCCAATGTGAATTTCTATACGATCATTGTGGACACGCGTAAATATTTCCGTCTCACCCGACGGACGACCTTTGCTGTTCGCGCGATGACTCAGTACAACCACGGCAAGGAACCCCTTCATTTTTACATGGGTGGAAGCTGGGATCTGCGCGGCTATAAACGATGGTCAATCTGGGGCAAGAAAATCTTTCTGGTCAGCAATGAACTCCGCTTCCCTTTCATCGACCGATTCATCATCAATTTTCCGTTTGGCGGTATGGGATTCAGCGCTATCCGCGGCGCCAGCTTTGTGGATCTCGGCAATGCCTGGGATGACGAATTGAACTCGGTTTTGGGGAGTATGGGATTCGGCATTCGCTTTCGCATCGGCGGTATACTCGTCCTCCGTTTTGATTTCGGCAAAAAGTTTATGCTGCACGATACCCATGATCTGTTCAACTCGGACAAATTCACTATGCAATCCGGTATGTTCCAGCAGTTCTTCTTTGGCTGGGATTTCTAAAACGTTTGTTAACTCAGCAGTCTCACGTACACAAGGAATCTGGTCTCAGAATGAAAATTTCTGTCACATTTAAAACCGTCTTCATCGCATTGCTGGCGCTGGTTTCCTGCGCCAAAATAAAATATATCCAGCCGATGCAATCCACGGATGCAGCACTGAATTGGCCCATGTTTGGCGGAAATCCGGCGAGAAACAATGTCTACCCGGGCGCACTCACACTGCCATTGGAACTGATCTGGCATTTCAAAGCCAGTTCAGCGATTGAGAGCTATCTTTCGGTCGTGGATGGCGCTGTCTTTTTTGGGACAAAAGATGGGCGAATCGTTTCGCTGGACATCCGCACCGGAGAGAAAATTGGCAATATCAAAATGGATGTGGCTTCCACATTCACTGTGGCCGATACCAATGTTATCATCGCCCGGCGGTATGGCGACAAAACGCTTTTCAGTTACGATCTGCGAAAGTCGAAAATGAAATGGGGCGTGGACGCGGGCGACATTTCGTCCGAGCCGCTGGTATTTGGCGCGAGCATCATCGTCACCGCGCTCTACAACCACATCGACCTGTATGAACTGCGCAGCGGTGTGCGTATCTGGCAAACCAAGATTAAAGAGCAAATCCGGTCTTCACCGGCAGTTTCGGGCAACATCATCGTGTTCGGCGCGGATGACGGCGTTGTTTACGCCGTGAAAAAAATTGACGGCGCAATTCTATGGACCTATGCCACCGGTTCAAGCGTCGTGGCCACGCCGGCGATTTTCAATGATACCGTGTATATCGGCTCCAGCGATCGAACGCTGTATGCTCTCAATGCAGCGGACGGCGCGCTCAAATGGACGTTTTCTGCTGAGGGACAAATTCTTCAATCGGCTGCCGTTAACGACACTGTTCTCCTCTTCAGCTCCACGGATTCCCATGTGTATTGTCTGAACCCTGCAACCGGCGCGCTCAACTGGAAATTCGAGGCGCAAAGCGTGATAAGCACCAGCCCGCTGATTTGCAATGATAAAGTTGTTTTCGGGTCGCTGGACAGGCATCTCTATCTGGTGGATTTACAGACAGGGAAAGAACTCTGGAAATATCAAACCAGGGGAAGAATTCGCACGATGCCAGTCGTTTGGGGTGACTATCTGATTGCCGCCTCGGAGAACAATGATGTGTATGCGTTCAAAACGGCAGGAGAGGAGTGAGCGTGTTCAGAAAGTCACTGTGGATTGCATTCGTTTTTCTTCTGGGGAATAGCGCTCTGCTTTTATGCCAGAACGACCAGGGCAGGGGATACCTGAAAATTGAAACGGAAACTCCGGGGATTGAGATTCTGATCAATGGCAATTTCGCTGGTTTTTCTGGCCTTGCTGCGTTGGCGCTTGCCCCTGGAACCTACGCGGTGACCGCACTGCACCCGAATCGCCACGTCTGGGGAAATCGAGACTGGCAGCGCGAAATTACGATTACGCCGAACGACACGCTGATAATTTCACCGCAATTCAGTCGCCGGCTGACCATTCGCACGACGCCCTTCGACGCAGAAGTTACCGTGAATAACGTGCCCCTGGGCAAAACCCCATTGACCATATCCCTGGAGCCGGGAACCAACATCGATATTTTAATCGAGAAGCCAGGCTACCGATCTTACCATATTTTCAGCGCGCAAATCAAAGAAAATTTCATCAACATTCCTCTGATGCGAGCTGAGAAAATTTCACTGGAGCCGGCGACGTCATTTGAAAAATTGAACGCGAAAAAGATGAGATATCGGAAGGTGGCCTATGGCCTGTGGGGCGCATCCATTGTATCCGGATTGGCCACAGTTTATCTGAAGAGTGAAGCCGAAGATTGGTATGATAAATATCTGAAAGCCGGCTCCCTCGCCGACATGAACCACTATTACCGGCAATCACAGGATTACGACGCCTATACTCTCATTTCCCTGGGAGTGCTTCAGGGATGCTTTGGACTGTCATTTTATTTCCTGATTAAATCTTTATAATAATTGCCCCTGAATCAACTGGCTGTGAAAGGAGCGCGTTCTTCATCGCAATCCGTTCGCATGGCCGGGACAGCATTATAGCCTCACCCGCTCGAACATCGCGCGCTCGGCCCCGCTCTTTTTAATTGTCGCGTCCAGTCCCAGTTTTGCGCCCCGGCTTTTCTTTCCTGGAATATGATACGCCGACGGATCGAGCGAGCTTGACGGCATATCGCTCATCACCAGTAAATCTTTATCCGCCTGAAACCGAGTGGCAACAGCCCATTCCACCTGTTCCGTGGCGTGAATGTCGATGTCTTCGTCGACAACGACGCAGTACTTCAAAGATGGATGGGCTTCAAAAGCCGCTCTTAGACTATTGAGCCCGTCATCGCCATGTTCTTTCCGGATTTTCACTACAGCATGGAGCCACGAGCAGCCGCCAGCCGTCATGTTCACATCAAGACACGCACAGACTTCATTCACTTTGTTGAAAATATCCAGTTCTTTGGGCATGCCCATGAGCGTTTTATGCTCGCTTCTTCCAGGAACGAGAGCATGATAGATTGGATTTTGGCGGGAAGCAATGCGCGTCACCTCCAGCAAGGGCTGGTTTCGAATATAATCCCAGGTCCCTGTGATGTCGACAAACGGCCCCTCATTGCCGCTCTCGCCGGTGAAAATTCCTTCGATGACTATTTCGCAGTTGGCCGGTACCTGCACGTCGATTGTTTTGCAATCTGCCAGCGTGATGGCATCCAATTTTCCAGCCAATTCCATTTCATCGACTGAAGCAGCAGGGGAGAGGGCCGCCGCAAGCAGAACGGCTGGCGGTGCTCCCAGACAGATGGCAACAGAAGCGCGTCCGCCGGCATGGTGAATCGCCTGATGCATCCCACGATTTTCTACAACGCGCACAGCGCCGCGCCGCCCATCAATCACCATCATGCGATGATAGGACAAATTCCTTCCTGATTGTGCATCATTGACAATCCAGACCGCGGACGTGATATATTTTCCACCGTCTCCCGGATAGTGAAACAGAATGGGGAGGTCATTCAAATCAATCGCCGGCCACTCGCGCTCGCCGAAGATCGAGCCGGAGTTATGTATATGAATTGGATCGCTTTTCAATTTCCGGGCTAACGACGGAAGAAATGTATCCTGCGGTAAATCCAAATGCCGCGCCATCGAATTTCGGGAGCAAAACAGATTCGCAGCCACTGGAATAGCGCCAACTCCGCTGAGCAGCGCCGGCGATGGTTCAAGTTCAATGATCTTTTTGGTCAACTCCAGATGCGGAGAGAGCGCGTCCTCACAGACGATCACATTGTTCTGAATTCGTTCGTTGTCAATGCAGGTTCGAAAGTCCATTATTGCTCCTGGTTTTTCGGCGGGTCATCGGTGCGAATGATAGAACCTGGCTGTTTGTTCTGCCATCGCTGGTACAGTGTATTGGGAATTCCCAGCAAGTCCAGAATTTTACCCACAAAAAAATTGGTCATGTCATCCACAGATGCGGGTCGATGATAGTAAGCAGCCATGGGCGGACAAATCAATGCGCCGGCGTTTTTCACATCCAGCATATTTTTGAGATTGGGTGCGGAAAGCGGTGTCTCTCGCGGGGACAAAATGAGCGGTCGATTTGTCCTCAATTGAATCTCGGCAGCGCGCACAATCAAGTTGAAAGAAAAGCCGTTCGCAATTCCAGCCAAAGTTTTCATGGAGCAGGGTGCGACAACCATTGCGTCCAGGACAAATGAACTGCTGTTGAATGGCGAATTTTCATCGCCTTCCGAAAAGTAGTGGACATTGGCTGGAAGCGGGAAATCAGCGCCTAGTTCAGCATGAAGGACGTTTCTTCCGTTTTTGGAAATGATGGCAATGACATCGATGCGGTTCTTCAGCAATTCTTCAATCAGACGAATGCCGATGATGGCGCCGGAAGCGCCGGTGATGGCCACCAAACAATTGTTCACGGCGATATCCCCTTATTTCAAACGAGTGATGAAAGTTTTCAGGGCGCCGGCCTGGAGGAGCGCCCGGGAAACGGTCTCTGCCGATTTTGTATCTTCCGTCAACGCGACCATACATCCGCCTTTGCCTGCACCACATAGTTTCGCGCCAAGTGCGCCGGCATTTTTTGCAGCGCCAATCAGCGTATCCAATTCAGGAGACGACACCTCCAGTTCGCTGAGCAAGTCCTGATTTTTCGTCATGAGTTCGCCGAGTTTTTTCAACTTGCCCTGTTCCAGGCATTCACGTCCGGCAAGGGCGATCGCGCCAATTTCACTGAAGATTTTTCCAGCATGACCCGGGTTGCTGTGATAATTAGCTGCCACAAAACTCACGACGTCCGATGTCTTTTTACCGACGCCCGTATCTCCAACGACGAACGTGAAGCTCTTTGGCTCGATGTTTTGCGGCGGCTGGCCTTTTCGAAAAATGATGGGACGTTCCACTGCAATCACCGTATTGTCCAGGCCACTCGGAGTGCCATGATGAAATTTTTCCAGTTCAAAAGACAGCTCAATGAACTGCTCGGACGAGAAGTGGATTTTCTGCGAAGCGGATAACGCGCGGAGAATCGCAATGCTAATGGCGGCGCTACTGCCCAATCCCCGCGAGAAGGGAATTTTCGACCACACTGTCAGACGCCAGCCGGTAGCCGGCAGCGGCATGGCTCTCGCTTCGAACAATTCAATCGCATTGACGATGTGCTGCAACGAAGGCTGTCTGGCCTCTGTAATCGGCAGAGTCATGCGCAAATCCTTTGCCTCGATGACGGGTGTGGCCGAAGATAAATCGATGGAAATAGCGGCGGAAGCCCGCACATCGAGAAGCGGGATGGCAATGGCCGGCTGGTCATAAACGACAGCGTGTTCCCCGAATAGAATGAGTTTTGCCGCAGCAGTCGCGCATGTGGAGATCATATTATTCATCGTCCGACTGTTTGCTGCCGTTCTCCTCAATTTCCCGGACGAGCAGGTGTTTTAATATCTGTTTGGCGCGGTCGTAGCGGACGCGACCTTCGTGCGCCATTTGATTGGCAACCTTTATGGCCATTTCACCGATGGCGCCGGCAAACACAGCCACATTTCTCGCATGCAGGGTCATGTGGCCTTTCTGGATGCCTTCCGTCGCCAGCGTCCAGATGGCGGAAAAATTTTGAATCAAGCCAGCCGCCGCGATGACTTCGGAAAGCTCTTTCGCGGTATTGACTTTCATTAATTTCAGCAGGATTTTTACACCGGGATGAATGGAGGTGACGCCGCCGACAATGCCGACGGACATGGGTATTTCCATCTCGCCGATTAATTTGCCGGATTCATCCATGAAATATTGGCTGACCGGCTTGTAACTGCCCGACCGCGCAGCGTACGCATGAACGCCGGCTTCGCATGCTCGCCAGTCATTGCCTGTCGCAATGACAATGCCGTCGATGCCATTCATGACGCCTTTGTTATGCGTGGCCGCCCGATACGGATCAGCCTCCGCGAAATGATAGGCTTTTATAATTCGATCCGCAGCCTCTTCACCGGAGAATCCGGAGCGCGCCAGACAGCTTGTTTCCAGTTCCATGCGCACTTTCACCCGACGATGATCGGACAGGTTGGAGACAATCTGACAAATGACTTCGCCATTCACCAGGTCGGCGATGATCGGCCCCAGGGCTTCGGCCATTGTATTGACAGCGTTGGCGCCCATGGCATCGACGCAATTGACGTAAATATGCATGATCACCATGGGACCGCTGAGCGAATCAATCACGCGTGCGTCGATGTCTTTTGCGCCGCCGCCGAGACGGACCAACTCAGGATCCTGTTGGTTGGCCACTTTTAAAAGCATTGCTTTCTTTTCAAGCACTTTCGCGATGGCCCGCTTCGGGTTCCTGACATTCACAACCTGAATCTGGCTGAACATGATTGGGTCCGTTGCCTCAGCCGTCAATTTACCATGATCGCGAATGAGCCGGGCGGAGTTGCTCGCAGCGGCAATGACCGATGATTCCTCCACTGCCATTGGCATGACGTAGTCTTTGTTATTCAATTTTATATTCACGGCAACGCCCAGAGGTAATCCAAAAACACCAATGGCATTTTCGACCATCACATCAGCGAGTTCGGGTGTGAGCGTCTCACGTTTTAATTTCCATTTTTCTTTTGTCGTCAGGGGATACCATTGATCTAACATATCGAGGCGGGTCGAGAGTTCAAGCTTGTAAAAACCGGGGAATCGGGACGTGACTTCTCCAGCCTTAGCCTGATGAGGCACGATCTCATCATCGCTTACATGTGTTTCTTCAGTCATCTTTCTACCATCCAATTCTTCGAAAAAAAAAGGCTAAACAAGAGGCATTGATTTTTGGGGAGTAAGATAAAAAAAAATATTTGAAAAATCAAGAAGTATTAATTGTTCATCACTTTGTAGAGTTTGGTGCGCAGCTCATTGAGATTATAAGGCTTGGCAATAAATTCACAAAAGCCATATTGTTTGAAATTGGCCATTACCGGGTCGGATGAATAGCCGCTGGACACAATCGCCTTTGCACCCTGATCCCGCTTCAGCAATTCTTTGATTGTTTCCAATCCGCCCATTCCGCCGGGGATGGTCAAATCCAGAATCACCAAATCAAAAGGGTGGCGTGTTTCGATGGCGCGCTGGTATTTCTCCAGCGCTTCGCTGCCTTCACAGGCAAAATCAACATCATAACCAAATTTTTTCAGAATTTTGCCGGTGGCTTCCCGAATGCCCAGTTCGTCATCCATCAGTAAAATTCTACCCTTGCCTTGCTGCAGCGTTATTTGAGGGCTATTCAGAGGAGCAATTTTTTGCATTGACGCCGGGAGATAGAAAATCACTGATGTCCCTTTTCCGATTTTTGATTCAACTGTGATATAACCATCATGTTTGGAAATGATGGAATACACCGTGGCCAGGCCGAGGCCATTGCCGGCTTTTTTTGTGGAAAAATAAGGATCAAATATTTTCGGAAGGTATTCCGCTGGAATTCCAATCCCGGTATCCTTGATTGTAATTTTGATGTACCGCCCGGGCTTAAGCGGCAGCGCTGATTTTTCAGCGAGTACAGCATTTATCGCATGCACTTCCAGGATGCCGCCTTCGGGCATGGCCTGATCCGAATTCATCACTAAATTGTTCAGCACCTGATTGATCTGACCTGTGTCCCCAAAAACAGGCCAGAGATCATCACTGATGAAATACTCACAGCGGACATTGGAACCCCGTAACGTGAAATTTATCGAATCGCGAATGAGATCGTGGATTGCTTCAGTCTTCTTGATGGGCGCTCCGCCCCGCGAGAACGTTAGCAATTGCTGCGTCAGTTTTTTAGCCTGGAGAGTCGCCTTTTCCACGTCGTCCAGCAATGAGATGGTTTCCGTATTCTCATTGCACAGCGACATTTTGGCCAGGAACAGATTTCCGACAATCGCCGTCAGAATGTTGTTGAAATCGTGCGCGAGCCCACCGGCTAAAATTCCCACCGATTCCAGTTTGCGCATTTTTAACACTTCTTCTTCCAGCTTGATTTTCTCAGTCACGTCCCGAATCGCCAGAACAACGCCGAGAGTCTGGTCCTCTTTATCCTTGATCGGAGCGCTGCTGTAGGAAATGTATTTCTGACTGTTGTCCTTTGTGATTAAAATACGATTCTTCAAGTGTTGGACAATCTGTCCCGCTTTGAGCACTTCCTCCACCGGAGAGGCGCACCGTTCATTGGTTTGTTCATCCACGATTTGAAAGACTTCTTCAAAGAATTTACCGTTGATTTCAAGACTGCTGATCTGGCATAATTTTTCAGCGGCGTGATTGAACAGCAAAATTTCGCCCAGCGTATTGGTCGTCACAATGGCGTCGCCAATGCTCCGCAGCGTAACAGCCAGACGCTCTTTTTCTTCTGCCAGCAATTGCTCAGCCTGTCGACGGGATGTAATATCGAAGATAGTGAAGAGAATGCCGATCTGCTGGCTCGGGCTATCCTCAATCCACGTGGCATTGCTCAGCGCCCAAATCCTCGATCCATTGCGTTTCTTCAGCAGCAGTTCCAAATTGACCAGGTTGCCGGATTGTTTCAAATTTCCAAAGAGCGAGGTAAAGCTCTCCCGGTTCAGGATGATATGCTGAAAATTCAACGCCAATAACTCCTGTCGCTGATAGCCCAGAAGCTCGATGGCAGCCTTATTTGCGTCAATGAAATTCAAATCCCTGTCCAGCAGCACAATGCTGGCGATGGAATGTTGAAACAGATTTCGATAGCGTTCTTCGCTTGTTTTTAATTTCAATTCAGCCTTAATATGCTCGGTCACATTCCTGGCAATGCCGCGGATTGCAATTGGGGAACCATCGCGGAAAACAACCGTGTTTCTGAATTCGAAAATGAGAACGCTGCCCATTGTCGATTTAAAATGAATGTGCCCGTGCGAAAAGCCGGTCTCAGTGATTTCACTGATATAGCCTTTCAGATCGAATGGAAATTGCGGGGCAATGATTTCATTCAGCGACAGGCCGATGAGCTGGCGCGGGTCGTACCCGAGCAAGTCACGCACTGCATTGTTGATCTGCACAATATGTCCATCGAGCGAATGGATAAAAACAATATCCGTGACATGATTGAAAAGATTGCTGTACTTCTCTTCACTCTGTTTTAATTGTTCCAGCTTTTCCTGCTGATCTTTCTGAAACTTGCGCTGGTTATGAAATATAATTGTGATGAAACCGAATACGAGAGCCAACAGGGCAATATTGCCCAGAACGAACAGCCACCAGAATTCAGAGGAGGACGGAGACATATTCAACCTAAAATTTAATTTCGGCTATCTATCCATTTGGTGATCAGAACATTGGCCGCGACCGAAGTTACGGGGTGCAGCCAGGTATCGAATGTTGGAGAAATGGCCGGTGCGCCGGTCTTTTTCATCCGGAAAAAAGGCACATTATAAATCAACACAATGTGCCTGGATCAGGTTATTGAACCTTATTGAAATGAAAGTATATAATTCAAGCGATTGAAATATATATAGAAAAGTCTGAAATTGCAAGAGAAGTTAAAGAAATAAAATATATTTTTTTAGCCCGAACATGGTGCGTTCGGATGACTCATTGTTGCATAGTACAAAGATAAAGGCTCAATTATTAATGCATTGTATCATCAACGCCAATGCCGAATCCGGAACGAATACAGCGGCGTTGCCCCAATTTTCCAACGAAATATTTTCTTGACAGGGATATTTTTTTTCCTTATATTTGTTGAACTAAATTGAAGTTACAAACAGAGATCAACAGTGACCATTTCGCATTCAAAAACTGCTTCACAAATTTTCTTTTCATGCCACCTTCTGCGTATAAAGCCCAAAGGCGGCTTGCGCCTCGCTCTAACCGGCGGACTATCTTTTTTAGTGGAGCAAAGGTAGTCCGGTGGTTGACACTTCAGTGTCAAAATCCTTGGAAATATGAGTTTTTCTTTACCATAACTTATTCTTATTTAAGGAGAAAGCATGAGCTACTATCCGTTCGCTGAGATTGAAAAAAAATGGCAGGACCGTTGGGAGAGGTCGCAGATTTATAGAACCGATATGAATGATATTGCCAGGAAACTGTACTGTCTCGTCATGTTCATCTATCCATCCGGAGATAGACTGCACATTGGTCACTGGTATAATTACGGTCCGACAGATACCTGGGCGCGCTTTAAACGAATGCAGGGCTACAATGTGCTCGAACCCATGGGCTACGATGCATTTGGACTGCCGGCAGAAAATTATGCAATCAAGGTTGGCATTCATCCGGCGGTGAGCACTGCTGATAATATCAATAAAATCAGAAAGCAATTGAAGGCCATTGGCGCAATGTACGATTGGAGCAAAGAAATCAACACCAGTGACCCTCGTTACTATAAATGGACCCAGTGGCTGTTTCTCCAACTGTACAAAAATGGCCTAGCCTATCGGAAAAAGGCGCCTGTGAACTGGTGTCCTTCGTGTAAAACCGTGCTTGCGAATGAGCAGGTAGTGGACGGCCATTGCGAGCGGTGCAGCACAGAAGTGACGAAGAAGGATCTTAAACAATGGTTTTTCAAAATTACTGATTATGCGGAACGGCTGCTGGAAGGGCATGGTCGCATTGATTGGCCGGAAAAGACCATCACCATGCAAAAGAATTGGATTGGTCGCAGCGAAGGCGCTCAGATCCGCTTCAGCGTGAAAGGTTCATCACAGATCATCGAGGTTTTCACGACACGGCCGGATACGCTTTTTGGTGTGACCTACATGGTGCTGGCGCCGGAACATCCTCTGGTGGAGCAATTGACTACAGCGGCATGTCGCGCGCAAGTGGCCGCGTATGTTGATGAGACGCGCAAAGCCAGTGAAATTGACCGGACCTCGACGGAACGGGAGAAGACAGGCGTTTTCATTGGCGCGTACGCCATCAATCCTGTCGATGGAAGGGAAGTGCCAATTTGGATTGCGGATTATGTGCTGCATAGCTACGGCACCGGCTGTGTCATGGCCGTGCCTGGTCACGATACCCGCGATTTCGCATTTGCTAAAAAATATGGTCTTCCCATCATCGAAGTGATCAGCCCGGACGGCACGCCTTCGGCAGAATTGAAAGAGGCTTATGTGGACGCCGGCGTCATGATTAATAGCGGCGAATTTTCTGGCATGCCATCCGACATTGGCATGGATAAAATCATCGAGCACCTTGCGAAAGACAAAATTGCCGAGCGCAAAGTCAATTATAAATTGAGAGATTGGCTCATCTCCCGGCAGCGATACTGGGGCGCGCCAATTCCGATTATTTATTGCCCCACCTGCGGAGAAGTCCCTGTGCCTGACAACGACCTCCCGGTCCGCTTGCCCGAGAAAGTTGAGTTCACCGGCGCCGGCGAATCGCCGCTGCTCACCAATCCAGATTTTGTGAAGACCACCTGTCCGCGATGCGGGGGCAAAGCCGAGCGGGAAGTGGATACCATGGATACCTTTGTCTGTTCCTCCTGGTATTTTCTCCGCTATCCCAACCCGGATGTCGATGACGTCGCCTTTGACAGCGAGGTGGTGAAAAAGTGGCTGCCGGTCGATCAATATGTCGGCGGCGCGGAACATTCAGTGATGCACTTGCTGTACGCCCGATTTTTCACCAAAGTTTTGTATGATTTGAAGCTGATTGATTTCGATGAACCGTTCACACGACTGATTCACCAGGGTGTCATTACCAAGGATGGAAATAAAATGTCCAAATCCCGCGGCAATGTCGTGAACCCGGATACATTCATCGAAAAATATGGCTCTGACACGTTTCGCATGTACATGATGTTCATGGGCAGTTACAGCGATGGCGGCGATTGGAGCGATGAGGGCATCACCGGCATTGAGCGGTTTCTGAATCGCACCTATCGCCTCATCGAAATGATTGAGGAAAATCCGCCGGCCGGGCATGAAACAGTGCAGAGCGATGAACTGGAACGGGTGCGCCATTACACAATCAAAATGGTGACGATCGATCTGGAGCGTTTTCATTTCAACACGGCCATCAGCCGGATTATGGAACTGCTGAATACCATGTATCTGTACGTCCAGAATGTTCCTGCGGCAGAGCAAAACGCGATTCGGGTTTTCGACTCGCGGGAGACAGTGATCCGCCTGTTGGCGCCGTTTGCTCCACATTTCTCCGAAGAGCTTTGGGAGAGAATAGGCGGAGCGCATAGTATTTTCAATACAGCCTGGCCTGAGTACGATGACAGGAAAACCGAAAAAACAACGGTTCCCATTGTCATCCAGATTAATGGTAAAGTCCGCTCGACCATCGAAGTTGAAAAAGATAGCGCTGATGAGACCGTCTTGAACATGGCAATTCTGGATGAGAAAGCGGTCAAATATATCGAAGGCAAGGCGATCCTAAAAAAGATCGTCGTTAAAAACAAGCTGGTCAACCTTGTTGTGAAATAGGGCTTTGATTGGCAAAACGATTTTTCAAGAGGCCATCCCGAAAAGATGTCCTCTTTTTTTATTGACATTCACTTCAGTAATTGATATATTGAGCGCAGAATTCACTCTGATTTTTGCGAATCACTTTTACTCTCGCATGATTGTACGGGATGCATTTTCGCTTTTTTCTTTCAATGAGATAATCCATGAAAAATTCCGCCCTGGCAGAAATTTTCGAACAGATGGCCGATATACTTGAATTGCAAGGGGAGCTTGGATTCAAGGTGAATGCATATCGAAGAGCAGCGCGGGTGATTCAGGACCTTCAGGAAGATATTACAATTCTCTGGGAGAATCAGAAGCTGCACGAACTGCCCGGCATCGGCGATGCTTTTGTCAGGAAAATCAGTGAATACCTTGCAACCGGAAAAATGAGCAAGTTTGAGTCGCTGAAACAGGAAGTGCCTTCTGAACTCATTGCGCTGTTAAAAATTCAAAATCTGGGTCCCAAAACAATTGCAACAGCGCACAAGAGTTTAGGCGTCAACAATTTAGATGATCTCGTTCGCGTGATCGAAAATGGCCAATTAGCCGGCTTGCCCAAAATGGGCGAAAAGAAGATGGAGAACATCAAAAAGGGGATCGAGTACCTGTTGAAAAGTCAGGAGAGAATTTCCATTGCTGTTGCTTTGCCTATGGTCGAGGGGATTATCTCGCAGCTCACCGCAATGTGTGCGGTCGAGGCCATTACCTGCGCCGGGTCAGTTCGCAGAATGAAAGAGACCGTCCACGATGTCGACATTTTAGCGGTATCGTCGCAGTCTCAGCGCTTGATTGAAACATTCCTCAATCTCCCCGGAGTGGGTCGAGTGGATGCCGGCGGCACAACCAGGGCCAGCGTCCATTTTGAAAATGGCGTTCAGGTCGATCTTCGCGTTATTCCCTCTGAAAGCTTTGGCGCAGCGCTTCAGTATTTCACCGGATCCCAGGCGCATAATGTCAAGCTGAGAGGTCTGGCAAAAAAGAATTTTTTGAAAATAAATGAATACGGCATTTTCAAAGACGATAAAATAATTGGCGGCAGCAAAGAACTGGATATTTACGAGGCGCTCGGTTTGCAATGGATTCCTCCTGAATTGCGCGAAGATAGGGGAGAGATCGAGCGCGCGGCCAGCAAGAGCCTGCCGGCGCTCCTCGAAATTCAAGATGTGCGAGGCGACCTCCACGTACATTCCAATTATAGCGATGGAAAGAGCTCAATCGCCGAAATAGTGAACGCAGCGCGCCTTCGGGGGTATCATTATCTGGCAATCTGCGACCATTCAGTCTCGGCCGGGTATGCCAGAGGTTTGAACCGGGAGAGGCTGCTGCAACAAATGGCCGAGATTGCTGCCATAAATAAAGCGCATGATGATGTTGTGGTGTTGCAGGGTATTGAGGTGGATATTCTTGGCGACGGCTCGCTGGACATTGCCGACGAATTTTTACCACGGCTTGATTTCATCGTCGCTTCGATTCATTCGGGATTCAAGACAAATCCAACGGAACGAATCATCAAAGCGATGGAAAATCCTTTTGTCGATGTCATTGGCCATCCCACAGGACGGATAATTTCCCGACGGGAAGGATATGAAGTTGACCTGAATGCAGTTTTTGATGCTGCTGAAAAAACAGGCACAGCCCTGGAAATCAATGCCCATCCCGATCGTCTGGATTTATCCGATGTACACGCTAAACGCGCTTCAGAAAGAGGGATACGAATTGCGATTAACTCTGACAGTCATGAATGCGCGAATCTGGACTTCATGAAATACGGTGTCGCTGTGGCGCGCCGGGGCTGGCTGAATCGGGAAGCCGTTTTAAACACTTGGCCCATTGAAAAAGTAATCACCTGGCGACGGGCACGTATTGCGAACAGAACTTGATCACCTTTCCAAATGGCTCAAAGACTGATACTCATCCGCTAACCTTTATCGAAGTGAAAACAATGAACAAGAAAATTACAACCGGGTTTACAATTTTAATCATACTCGCTATTTTCAGCATCTTGTTTTATCTCACTATTAAAATTTTCTTACCACAGAAATGCGCCATAACAACTCATGAAATCGAAGTGAAGATCAAGCCTGGGACCTCGGTGAGACAGATTGCCAACGAACTCCAGAGGCTAAAAATCGTTCGTAATGGGGATGATTTTGTATTGGCCGCTAAGCTATTTCAAAAGTCATCCCATTTGAAGGCCGGTCGATATGCCATCTCGCCGAGGCTTTCTGTTTACAACGTATTGAAAATCATCAGTCAGGGCAAAATATCGAACTCCCGGATTGTTATACCTGAAGGATCAACTTCATTTCAAATTGCATCGATTCTGGCTCGAAATCTGGAGATCGATTCGACACAGTTCATCCGTTTGACCACCAATCAAGAGATCATCACAAATTTTGGAGTTGAAGCCAATTCGTTGGAGGGATACCTATTCCCGAATACCTACTTTTTCCCGTGGGGCATTTCAGCAAAAGAAATCATCGCCACGCTGGTACATGAATTCCGGAGAAATGTTCCTGATTCGCTGGAAAATCTAATCTCCGAAAAAGGGTGGACGTTGCACCAGATCGTCACGTTGGCTTCGATCATCGAAGGCGAAGCAATGGTGGATTCCGAGCGAGCGATTGTATCGGCGGTTTACCACAACCGCTTGAAAAACGGCATCTTGTTACAGGCCGATCCGACGATTCAGTACATCATTCCCGATGGGCCGAGGCGGTTGCTGAATAAAGACCTCGTCATCGACTCGCCTTACAACACATACCGTTATATTGGTCTGCCGCCCGGGCCGGTCAACAATCCAGGAATCAAATCAATTCTCGCTGCCCTAAACCCGGCAGCGGTCAATTATATATTTTTCGTCGCCAAAGGAGACGGGACACATATCTTCAGCAAAACGTTGAACGAACATCTCAATGCAAAAAGTAAATTCGATGCCTATCGCACTTTGATTAATCGAAAGAAAAAACTTGATGAGTCACAAAGAGACTGATCTCTCCATGCTGCGAAATCTTAATTCTGTCCAGCGTCAGGCGGTAGAAAAAAGTGACGGACCCAATCTCATTCTTGCTGGTGCTGGCAGTGGTAAGACACGGGTATTGACCCACAAAATAGCCTATCTCATCAAACGTAAAGCGATTCCGGCGTACCGCATCCTGGCCATGACTTTCACGAATAAAGCTGCCCGCGAGATGAAAGAGAGGGTGGAAGCGCTTCTAAAAGATGAATTGGCGGAAATGTGGATTGGCACCTTTCACTCCATCTTCGCCAGAATTCTTCGTCGCGAATGTGAGAAGCTTGGCTACCAGCAAAATTTTGTCATCTACGATGAAGCGGATCAACTGACGCTTATCAAAACAATTATCGCGGATTCCTCAGTTCCTGATATGAAGGCTATCTCGCCCCAAAAAGTGAAATCGCGAATTAAACAATACAAAAACGCTAACTTGAACAATCCCTCTTTAATGGGCAATCCTGAAGATTATGAGGATGGTCTTATCCTGGCGGTGTACAAAGAGTATGTCCGGCAGATGCTTCAAAACAATGCTATGGATTTTGAAGACCTGCTGCTTCGGTCGATTGAATTGTTTGTGAATTTTCCGTTAGTCCTGCAATATTACCAAAAGCACTTCCAATATATTCTCGTTGATGAATATCAGGATACCAATCGTGCGCAATACGAACTCATCAAACTGCTCAGCCGTGAGCATCGAAATATCTCGGTGGTTGGGGATGATGATCAGTCAATTTATCGCTGGAGAGGCGCTGAAGTAAAGAACATTCTGGATTTTGAAAGCGATTTCCCTGATTGCACCATTTTCAGGATGGAACAAAACTATAGGTCGACAAGTACCATACTGGCAATTGCGCATTCAATCATCCAGCACAATGTGAATCGCATGGAAAAGCAGCTCTGGACGAAAAATGGAACAGGCGAAAAAGTTGGCCTATTCATTGCCAGAGATGCGACCGGAGAGGCGCACGAAATAATTCGGCGCATTGAATATGAGATCCATCAGAATCAACGCAACTTCTGTGATTTTGCAATTTTATACCGGACGAATGCTCAATCCCGTGCTCTGGAAGAAGCCTTTCAATTGAAAGGGATTTCCTATGTCGTCGTTGGAGGGGTTCGGTTTTACGAACGAAAAGAAATAAAAGATGTGCTGGCGTATTTGAGGGTTCTGGTCAACCCGTCTGATAGCATTAGCATTAAACGGATTATCAACTACCCGGCGCGGGGAATCGGCGATGCTACGATAAAAAAAATAGATCGATATTGTTCACTTCATGGAATTTCGTTTTTTACCGGTCTGGAGAGTATCAAAGAGATTGATGGAATCACCAGCCGTACTCAGCAGGCTATTCTACAATTCGTTGACTTTATGAAGAAGTACGACAAGCTGAAAAGTAGCATTGAAGTTGGGGAATTGATTGCAGCTATGGTTGATGAATTGGGCATCATTGCCACGCTGCGTGATGAAGGAACGATTGAAGCCAAAAGCAGAATTGAAAATATCCGCGAACTCATTGCTGCAATAAATGATTTTGTTGAAAACAATCCTCATCTGAACCTCGAACATTACCTTGAAAATGTCGCGCTTATCAGCGATGTTGATAATTGGGAGTCAGCGAAAAATTCAGTCTCACTGCTCACTTTGCACAGCGCGAAAGGCCTGGAGTTTCCAGTTGTTTTCATTTCCGGAATGGAAGAAGGCCTTTTTCCGCTATCGCGACAGTTAAGCAACGACGATGATATCGAAGAAGAGCGGCGGTTATTCTACGTTGGCGCTACTCGCGCAAAAGAAAAGTTGTATCTAACAGCGGCTTTTTCAAGAAATAGATATGGAGAGAATTCCAGTGGCGCTCTTTCCAGATTTCTCCATGAAATTGACAAAGAATTAATCGAGAGAGAAGCGGTCAGCAACCAGGACTTTGCTCAGACAAGAAGTCGAACCTTTAAACCCAGGAAAGTGATAAAATTTGCCTCGGAACTTAATGAGACCAGGCATTCGGGGGATGTTCGTCCCGGCATTTTAGTAAGACACCCGCATTTTGGAAAAGGTGTGGTTAAGTCCATTGAAGGCGAAGGCAACGAGCTAAAGGCCTACATTATTTTTGAAGATGTTGGTGAGAAAAAAGTGATGCTCAAGTTTTGTAAATTGGAGATCCTTTGATGAGTACAAAAAACATAATTGACACGTCAGGAATAATATTCCTGTTTTGCATTGTGGTCATGCTCCCATATTTTAGTTTTGCACAAACTGGCGATGAAGGTGTTTCTTATATTTATGCGAAGAAATTGTATGATGATGAAATGTATAATCTCTCCGCAGAGCAATTTCATCTATTTGCTGCTGAAAATCCCAACCATCCAAAAGCATCCGAAGCGCTGTTCATGGCTGGCTTGAGCTATTTTAAAAGCGGCGATTATCAAAAAGCGCAAAAAGAATTTTCTTACCTGATGATCCAGTTTCCTGATGCCCAGAATCTCGATCAGGCGCAATTCAAAATCGCAGAGTGTTTCAAGCTCACTGGCGACTACGCCAAAGCGGGAAAGGCATTTCGGCAGGTTCAAATATTTTATCCGGCAAGCAACCTCGCACAACAGTCCTTGCTCTCATCCGCCCAGATGTATTCGCAGGACAAAAAATTCGAGAAAGCGACTCAGATACTTCTGGAGTTTCTTGAAGTCTATCCGAAAAGCAGCCTGTACCATGAGGCACAAACGCAATTGATTGAAGTCTATATTGCTGATGAAAAATACGACCTTGCTAAAATTCAAATTGATAAATTGCTCGGAACAACGGAGAAAGGTGAGTTCAATGCGAGGGCGCTTCTTTTATTAGGAAACGTGCATTTCCTTCAGGGCAATTTGCAGGAAGCAGAAAATACTTTCGATTCGCTCATTTTGAAGTATGGTGCAGAGAAGACCACAAAATATTCAAATACATTGAGTCACGCCTATTTAAAAATGGGTGAAATACTCCATCGAAAGGGTCTCTATGGTAAATCCAATGAGAACCTGCATAAGATATCTCAATTCAAAGACGACCTGAAGGGCATGATGCTCAGCGCAGAGAATTATACAATGCTCACGAATTATACTGAAGCGATTAATCTTTATAATGAAATGGTCGCTAAATCCGACACGCTCAATCGACTGAAGATCTACTTCAAAATGGGCGTAAATTATAATTATCTCAATGATTATTCCAAAGCGATCGATTCCTATTTAAAGGTTTTTGATAATTACTATGCTCAGGTTGACTCAGAGTCGCACTCGCTCCACGCCCAGGCTTATTTGAGAATCTCCAATGATTTCCTGAAAATCAATCAGCCGCAATCGGCGGCATCGTATCTGAAAAACTATGTTGAAATGTACAAAGGTAAACGCGGTGTCGATGAATTTGAATTTAAAATTGGCTATCTCTATGAAACCAAGCTCAATGATATCGAGCGGGCCATTAGAATTTATTATGATTTCATTGATCTCTATCCGATGAGCGTCTTTGTCGATGACGCACGGTATGCCATTGCACGATGCCATGAGAAGAATGGGCATTACTCTCAGGCGCTCAATGATTACCGAACGTTTCTTCAATTGTATCCGGCAAGTGATTTATGGAATATGGCAATCAGCCGAATCGAATACATCTCGGACTTCATTCCCACCAATGGCGAAACAACAAAGGCATTCAGCGATTTGCTCGCTGCGCTTCCTAATAATAAAAACCCGGAATTTCTCTTTCAATTAGCTGTAATGAATTATAGTCAATTCAAAGACTATAAAACTTGCATTCGTCTTTTCAGTGAATGCAATTCATTGGATTCAACACGAAAGTTAAATCAGGAGGAATTGCATTACTACTGGGCTCGCTCTTATCAGCTATTTGGTTTAAAAGACATAGAAAATAACGAGCAATATTTAGACAGTGCAAGGACAAAATTTAATTTTTTGGCCGAAAGTTACAGCGCCAGTTCCTGGAATGTGAAAGCGCGATATCATTTAATTGAAATTTTTGAAACAACAGCGCATTTCAAAGATAGCTTGTATTCTCAAAATAAAAAGTTAATGCTTCGTTCGTACTTGCAGGATTTTCCAGAAAGCGCTTTCCGAGAAGAAATTAATTTCGAATTGGGGAATTTGCTATTGCATGATGGACTTAAATCATCGGTTGATAGCATGGAAATCTACAATTACTTTGAAAGTGTTCTGATAAATTCAACGAATAGTTCATTGAAAGACGATGCTGCATTTAGTCAGGCTATGATGTTTTTACAAATGGGAAATAGTTCAACCGCTGAAAAAAAATTGGAATCATTTATCTCGACTTATCCGGGTTCGCATAGAATTTGTGAAGTACGTTTTGAGTTGGCAAAAATTCATGAAAAGAAAGGCGACTTAGCTGAGTCCAGGCGTGTTTTAGAAGAAATATTAAGTCGGCATTTTTACAGCAGCTATGCGGATAGCGCCCGATTAAAAATAGGGGCGCTTCTCCAAACTGAAAAAAAATACTCAGAGGCATTAGAATATTTTAATAGTATTTATTTAAAATTTCTAAAGCCAGAAAATATTGGAGATGATACCCTGAAGAACAATTCGCTCTTCCAGAATTCCATGGTCGAAATTGCTGAATGCTATATAAATCTCGAAAAGAAAGATCTAGCGCGGGATTATCTTCAACAGTATCTACATCACTTTCCAAACGGCCAATTCGCCGATGAAGTGCTGTACTCGTTGGCCACTACTTATTCAACACTCAGAGCCCAGGAAAGAGATAAGGCGATCGATTATTTATTGCGACTGGAAAAAAATTTTCCGCAGAGTCATCTGATGCCTGCTGCTGCTCACAATATAGCGGACTTGTATTTTGAAGCAGGAAAATATGAACAAGCGATTGGATATTATGAAAAAGAGCAATCGTTACATGCAAATGGCAAAGAAAAACAGGCAATAATTTCTGCACAACTTATAATTTGTCATTATCGGTTAGGACAAATTCAGGTTGGAGATCAGCTTTTTAAAACTTTTCGGAGCAATTACAAGGATGAAGAAAATTTATTATCGGATATAGAATTAGAAAAAGGGGACTACTTTTTAACAAACAAGATATTCGATCAGGCAGAGGAAATTTTTAAAAACGTGAGATCGAAATATAAAACATTAGAGAATGGAGCAAAAGCGGAATACTTATTAGGTAAGTTGTACTTCATATTGAATAAAGACCATGAGGCGCTGGAAATTTTAACAAAAATGATGAGCAAATATCCTAATGATCCCATTCTTCCTAACGTTTATATCACACTTGGGAATTTTTATTACTTTCAGGCGCGTCAAGTTGAGAATGCAATGTTAGCGTATCGTACGGTTGTTGATTTTCCAAAAATTGATGATAGCACTTTAAAATTAGGGATGCACAATCTCATCAAATGTTATACAGACTTGGGCCTGCGAGACCAGGCGATTGTTCTCATTCGCCGCTACATCAACCTCTATCCAGAGGCTGATGATGTCTTTGAAAAAAAAGTCAGAATGGGAATCATTCTTTCCGAGATAAATGAGTTCGATCAGGCCATTCAACTATTTCAAAATTTAAAACTTGAAGCTGATTTAGAGAATGAGCCAAGAATTCAATTCTGGATAGGGGAATGCTATTTTGAAAAAGGACAGTATTTAAAAGCGATAAGTGAATATCTAAAAATCGTTTATCTTTCAAGACCAACAAAATTATTACCTCAATATCGAGTGACAGCGCAGTATAAAGCAGGATTAGCGTACTTGAAATTGTCACAACCAGAAAATGGCAGACAACTTTTTGAAAAGATTGTCCAGGAACAGGGCGCTGAAAGTGTATTCGGAAAACCAGCGCTTGAGAAAATACAGGAAATTGATCGATTGTTAGTCAATAAAAATTAAGGGAAGTAGATGATTACCTTCAGCGAATTTAGAAAATTCATTGATAAATCATTATTTGAGGACTATTTTATTGAGAATCTTTACAAAGAAATCAATCGACTGATTGATATCTCTTTAGGTGAGGATCTGGATAAACTTGGGGACGTTACTACAAAAGCTACGCATGTCAAAAATGAGAATTGTTCAGCCAGGATTATTGCAAAACAAAATGGCATTTTTTCAGGTGGCTTTGTCGCTGATATGGCCTTTAAAGTAGTTGATGAAGCGCTTCAAGTGAAAATTGAAAGCCAGGAAGGAAGCCACATAAATAAAGGAGATACAGCGATTTCGCTTCATGGATATGCTGAGAGTATTTTAACTGCTGAAAGAACTGCGCTAAATTTATTATCCCGAGTAAGCGGAATATCCACAATGACGAATCACTACGTTTCAAAATTAGAGGGTTCAAATATCAAAATATTAGACACGCGAAAAACATGTCCAGGCTGGCGCTATCTTGACAAATATGCTGTGAAATTAGGTGGCGGCTTCAATCATCGCATTGGTTTATTTGATATGATGCTCATCAAAGATAATCATATCGCTGCTGCTGGTGGAATTACAAAGGCGGTTCAATCTTGCCAAAATTATAATAAGAAGCATCATCTTAATATGAAAATTGAAGTTGAGACGGTAACTTTGGAGGACGTAAAAGAGGCGTTATCTGTAAATGTCGATCGAATTATGCTGGATAATATGCCTTTAGAAATGATAACTCAGGCAGTCATTCTAATAAACAGAAAATGTGAGGTTGAAATATCTGGAGGAGTCAATGCAGTCAATTTATTAGATTACTATCATACTGGCGTGGATTTTATTTCCATTGGTGAAATAACACACTCGGCTCATGTGTTTGATTTTTCTCTTCAAATTGAGTAGATTGTTTACATAATATATATTATAAGTCAACGAACAAGAATAAATTATTTGAAACCTTTAAGTAGTGATTCAGATTTCTGTTTCAACGGAGAATTCATGGGAGCATTCAATATTTCTTCCAAATACCATGCAGCATCATCCATGTCTTCGTTTTTCAAAAGAGATTTTGATAAATAGTATTTCGCCAATAGATTGTTTTTATTTTTCTGAAGTGCCTCTTCTAAAACAGGTATAGCTTCATTAATCCTATTAGTCTTATACAAAGCTTTCCCATGTAAGCAAAGTGTGATGCTATCCGTTTTTCCCAATTCTTTTGCTTTCTCAATTGCGGCAATCACCTTATCATATTTTTCAGCTTTATCAAATACAATGGCTAATTCTTTGAAGTAAAGTCCTTTCGAAGGTGAAAATTTTATTGCCTTTCTGAACGACTCAGCAGCCAACTCAGCTTTTCCAAATCTCAACTGAACTTCTCCCAATGCATACCAGACATAATCATCGTCTGGTTTGAGCGTAAGATATTTTTTGTATAGCTTTTCAGATTTATCGAAATCGGCAATAATATAGTTTCTATACCCTTCTGAATAATAATCTTCCGGATTTTCAGAACTCAACTCGACAGAATCATCGTCTGGTCGATTTATCTGAGGAGTGATAATCGATCTTTTAGCGTAGTTTGCCAGGTTTCCTTTTTTATCAAACTCAATAACTTTCTTGAAGTAATAATTTGATTTCTCTGAATCCTCCAACGTCGAATAAATTTTCGCCAATCCCATATAGGCGCTTGCTTCTCCCGGTGACTTCTCAATTGCCATCTCGAACATCATGATTCCATTTCTATAATCTTTTAAAATGCTATAAACTGCACCAAGATTCAATAAAGCCATTAAATTATTTTTATTAAATTTCAAGCTCTTTTCAATGTGCTTTTTTGCGTTCTCGAATTTTCTGATTTTAAGATAAGCGGTACCTAAAATGAGATGCGCTTTATGATAGATGGGGCAAATAGCGAGGGTTCTGGTGAGCGAATCAATGGATTCTATATATTTTTTAAATTCAAAATAAACAACACCCAAGTTGAAAAAATAATCTGGATCAGAAGGATTGATTTTTGTCGCCTCTTCCCATTTTTGAAGAGCCGTATTTAATTCACCTTTACGAGCGAACTGAATCGCGTGTCGATGTAAATTTTCGGCCTGAATATTTATATGATTCATGTTCCATTGGAAATGGACTCTTTGATCTTGAATGAATAAATCGATTGCGCCCTGAAAACTATCAGCCAGTCCCAATATTTTTTTTAAAAGAAACTTTTTCGTTTCTGCATCCAACGGATGTGCAATTTTTGCTATCGACACTTCATCAAAATCAATATCGCTGAGATCAATGGTTGCATTTACAGTTTTTTGAATCTTCTTTTCCTGCATGGAACTTATGGTACCTTTTAACAGAAATACTCGTCTTTAAAATATCTTTGGGACACCAAGTGGGACGAAAAAGGAACATTTTCAACATTATTACAATATTAAAATTTAAAAGTTAGTACGCCAGGCGGGAATCGAACCCACAACCTTTGGCTCCGGAGGCCAACGCTCTATCCGATTGAGCTACTGGCGCACATTTATAACGAATTGCTAAATGCTTTCGCAGATTTGACTGTATTCTTCATTAACATAATTATTGTCATTGGACCAACGCCACCAGGCACTGGCGAGATAGCCTTCACCTTGGCGGCAACCTCTTCGAATTTCACATCCCCAACCAGAATATACCCCTTTTGAGTATTTGGAGCTTCCACCCTATTCACACCAACATCAATCACGACTGACTTTTCACTGACCATATCAGCCGTAATCGCTTCAGCTTTCCCCATAGCAGCAATCAGGATGTCTGCCGTGGTTGTAATTTCTTTCAAACTCCTGGTTCCTGTGTGGCACATAGTGACAGTGGCATTGGCGCCATGAGATTTTTGAACCAATATATTTGCAAGTGGCAAGCCAACTATCTGGCTTCTGCCTACGATAACCACATGGTGCCGCTCCGGATTGTTACCACTTCGGAGTAATAATTCCTGAATGCCGGCTGGTGTACAGGGTAAAAAAGTATCCTCTCCAAGCATCATCCTGCCCCAATTCAGTGGATGTAATCCATCAACATCCTTACTCACCGGAATTGCACGAATAATCTTTCGTTCATCAATGTGTTTGGGCAGAGGGAGTTGAACTAAGATACCATGAACAGTTGAATCATCAGCTAATTTTTGAATTATTTGAAGAAGCTCCTTTTCTCCAGTTTCCTTCGCTAATTTAAAACTTTTGGTGAGCATTCCAAGATCACCGCACATTTTCTCTTTCATTCTTACATATGTCGCTGAAGCGGGATCTTCCCCAACCAGAATCGTTGCAAGACCAGGCTGAACTCCTTTCTGGGCAAGTAATTCAACTTCAACACTCAACTCATTTTTTATATCCTGAGCGATTAACTTACCATCGATAATTTGAGCGGACATTCCTGGCATCCTCTTCCAATTATAATGAAAAAACCAATCGTTCGATTTTTTCAGCCGTACCGGATTCTGTATCAATACGAATAATAACACCATTGAACCGTAATTTCGAATCGGCTGGTTGATAGCGCACCGGAATTTGATGCATGAAACGTTTTAACGCAACCTCTTTTTTCATGCCAATAACGGAATCAAACGGACCGGTCATGCCGACATCCGTGATATAAGCAGTGCCATGATCTAAAATCGTTTCATCTGCAGTTTGAACATGAGTATGCGTTCCAATAACCGCACTCACTTTTCCATCCAAATACCAACCCATTGCCATTTTTTCAGCAGTGGCTTCTGCGTGAAAATCAACAATGATAATTGGAGTGACCATCCTGACTTTTTTTATTTCTTCGTTAACCGTGTTGAACGGACAATCAATCGGAAACATGAAAGTCCGTCCCTGAATATTTATCACTGCAATCTGAACATCATCAAAAATTTTATAAATAACAGAGCCTTTTCCGATCACTCCTTTGGGATAATTGAGTGGCCGAATCACTCTGTTACTCGTATTCAACAATTTGTGCGCTTCGAATTTTTCAAAAATATGATTGCCACTCGTAATCACATGGACGCCATTTTTAAAATATTCCTGCGCGATGTCCTCAGTTAATCCCTTCCCTGCGGCACCGTTTTCACCATTAGCAATACAAAAATCAATTCGATACCTATCAATCAGATTATTGACCGATTGTTGAACGATTTTAAGTCCCGGCTTGCCGATGATATCTGCGATGAAAAGCACGTTTATTTTAGCATGACTCAAATTATCATCCATAGGATTAATGGTGAACAAATATCAAATACGAAGACTTTATTTCGCATAGCCTATCGATCTGTATTCTCGAATGACTGTGACTTTTATTTGACCGGGATATTCCATTTCGTCCTGGATTTTTTGTGCAATATCAGAAGCCAATTGATCGGCCATGGCGTCATCGACTTGCTCATATTCCACCATGACTCGAACTTCGCGACCGGCTTGTATAGCATAGGTTTTCACAACACCATTGAATGATTCGGCCAATTGCTCCAATTTTTCTAACCGTTTGATATACCCTTCCAGGGTCTCGCGTCGCGCGCCGGGTCGTGATCCGGAGATTGCATCGGCAGCCTGTACAAGTACGCTGATGGGCGAAATAGGTTCCACATCCTCATGGTGACTGGCAATTGAATTAATTACAATGGGATGCTCTTTGTATTTTTTAGCAATCTCCGTACCAATTTCTGTATGCGTCCCTTCAGTTGTTTTATCGATAGCTTTACCAATATCGTGGAGCAGCGCAGCTCGTTTTGCTAAATTTGCATCGAGTCCCAGATCAGCAGCCATCAGGCCGGCTAACCAGGAAACTTCTTTTGAATGTTGCAGTACATTTTGACCATAACTTGTTCGATAATTGAGCTTACCCAACAGCTTGATCAGTTCAATATGCATATTTCCGACGCCGGTTTCAAGCAGAGCCTGTTCACCAATTTCGATGATCTTTTCTTCCAATTCCTTCCGGCTTTTATCGACAACTTCTTCGATACGCGCCGGATGAATTCTACCATCGGTAATCAATTTTTCTAATGACACGCGGGCAATTTCCCGACGAAACGGATCAAAGCCAGAGAGGATAACCGCTTCAGGCGTATCATCGACGATTACTTCAATGCCTGTAGCCGTCTCAAATGCACGAATATTCCTTCCCTCACGGCCGATGATTCTGCCTTTCATTTCATCATTTGGCAAATTGACTACAGATACCGTTGTTTCAACTGAGTGGTCTGCTGCTGTTCGTTGAATAGCTTGAATGATGATTTCTTTCGCTTCGCGCGTTGCGTTTTGCCTTGCCTGATCTTTTATTTCCTTTATTTTTTGAGCTGCCTCTTGTTTTGCCTTATCAATCAAATTCTCCATTAAAATTCGCTTGGCTTCCTCATTGGAGATGCCGGATATCTTCTCCAATTTTTCATTCTGTTCTAAAATTGTCTTCTCTAACTCTGCTTCAAGTCGACCTATTTTAAAATCTTTATCCTTTAAATTTTTCTCCAATTGGTTGAGGTGTTTTTCTTTGTTGGTCAATAGATCAACTTTACGATCCATATTAATTTCACGATTTGCAAGCTGCTTTTCCATCTTCAACAGTTCAGTGCGTCGTGACTTTGTCTCATTCTCAAAATTTTGTTTTAACTTGATCCACTCATCTTTTACTTCTAAAAGCTTTTCTTTCTTTAATGTCTTAGCGACTTTTTCTGCATCTTCGATTATCTTTTCCGCCAGTTTTTCGGCGTTGGCAACTTTTGTTTGTCCAATCTTTTTGCTGGCGAGCCAGCCTCCGATAAAAGCCAAAACGCCGACTACTACAATGGCGAAAATCCAATATATTGCCATCTCCCCTCCAATTTTTTGGGTGAGTTGATTGTCAACAAAAAACCCTGGTTTTTAGTTATTTGTAGCACATCGTCCAGCGTAGTAAAAAAAAATAGTTTTGCTACGATTATGTTTACAATTTAAAATGTGCGTCACAAATATACAAAAATCAGGGTTCAGCCAAAGAGTGATGCGTTTTATTCTTTAAAATATTTTAAACATTCATCCAGGTCATTGTTCAATTTTTTTAATCGTTCTTTGATTTTTAAAATTGATAAATTCTTCTCATTCTCTTCACGTTCTCGGAATAGTTCGTCGGTTATATTCAAAGCGGCCAGAATGGAGACTTTCAATGATGAATCGATGGAGATGTTTTTGTTGACTTCTCTCATTTTTTTATCTACGTACTGCGCCACTTTTTTAATATATTCTATATCCGTATTTCCTTTAATCGGGTAATCTGTACCGTAAATATTGACCTTGAGTATGTTGTACTCATCGCTCATTTAGCGTCTATATTTTATTAAAACATACAACCGTTTTTGTTAATTGTAAACGCACTTTGATTCAGTTCAATTTTTTAGTTACTGCAAATTCTCGAGCTTCTTGAGCATTTGCTGAATTTTATTCCTGATATTCTCTTCCCGTTCCTGGTAAATTTTTGTATTATCTTCAATATGTTGTAACTTATAGCATTGCTCTTTCAACATATTTATAAGAGTTTGCTGCTCTTGACTTTGTTGAAGTAGATCCTCATTTCGCTTTTTTATTTCTTTATTTTCTGAATATAATTTTTGAACAACCGTGATGAGCCTGGTTACTTTCTCTTCCAATTTCTCGATTTCAGGATAATCGGCCGGTGAAGGATCTCCGAACATCATATACTCTTACTTAGTTTTTCTAAATCAAATTAGAGAACATCCGGGTGCTTGGCTTGCAACGATTAAACGCAAGGAAATGAAAGCGTTTATACTTGCTTTAATTGTACTTATTTGGAGAAACATTTTCAGAAAATTATTCAGAATTGTACGTACATATTTCGTATTTAGATTGCCAGTCATACTCAAGAAGACAATCCACGTTTAGTTATGAAATAACTTTCTGGACCAGACTGTCAAATCCTTTGGAATCGTTCACAGCCATGTCGGCAAGGACTTTTCTGTCTAGTAAAATGTTGTTCTTTTTTAAAGCGTGCATAAAGGATGAATAGGACATTCCATAATTTCTGACAGCGGCATTAATCCGCGTAATCCACAATGTCCGGAACTGTCCCGGTCTTTTTCTTCTGTCACGATAAGAATAGAGAAGTCCCCGCTCTACCGCTTCTCTGGCAGATAACAAGAGACGATGTTTTGCGCCATAATATCCCTTAGCGGCTTTCAGAATTTTCTTTCGTTTATTTCTCGATGGAACACTATATTTTGATCTAGGCATTGCCCCTCCAAATCTTAAGCTAAAATCAATTGTTTCACTCTTCTGACCTCTGAATTGGATATCAATCCTGGCTTACGAAGATTTCGTTTTCGTTTTCTCGATTTTTTAGTCAGAATATGGCTTGAAAAAGCATGGAATCTTTTAATTTTTCCGGAACCCGTTGTTCGAAAACGCTTGACAGCTCCGCGTTTACTTTTCATTTTTGGCATTACGTATTCCTCGTAAATTATTTCATTTCTTAATAATGACAGCAACCATATTTCTTCCCTCTATATGGGGCGGGCTCTCGATCTTGGCGATATCGTCTAACTCCTGGATGATTCTCTCCATGAGTTGCCGCCCGAATTCCTGATGGGTTATCTGCCGTCCTTTGAATAAAATGTTTAATTTGACTTTGTTGCCTTGTTCAATAAACTTACGTGCGTGCTTGATTTTAAATTCTATATCGTGCCCTTCAGTTTTAGGGCTTAACCGAATTTCTTTTAGCTGGATAACATGCTGACGTTTTTTTACAATTTTTTCTTTTTTACTCAGTTCGTATTTAAACTTACCATAATCAATAACCTTACAAACAGGGGGATTTGAATTTGGAACTATCTCTATGAGGTCCATTCCAGCTTCCATCGCTGCCTTGTTGGCCTCTTCAATACTCAGAACTCCGATTTGTTTTCCATCAGCACCAATTACCCTCACTTTAGGGGCTTTAATTTGATCATTGATGCGAATTTCTTTTTTCTTAATAATTAGCCTCCGTTAATTTTGTTGAACGCAACTCAGTGACAAACTTTATTTTCGATTTCTGTGGTGATTTTATTGATCAAGTCATTTATCTGAAATTGACCTAAATCTCCCTCTTTCCTTTTTCGAACTGACACCTGAACTGTTTGTTTTTCTTTATCCCCGACAATCAGCATATAAGGTATTTTTTGAATTTCGGCTTCACGTATTTTCAGATTGACCTTCTCGTTTCGATCATCAACTTTGCAACGAATTTTTTTCTCTTTTAGGAGTTTTTCTAAATGAGTTGCATATTCCGCATGAGCATCCGTGATGGGTAGAACAATAGCCTGAACCGGAGAAAGCCAAATTGGAAAAGCACCGGCATAATGCTCGATCAACGTTCCAAAAAAACGCTCCAATGATCCCATAAGTGCCCTGTGAATCATAATGGGCCGATATTCCTGACCATCCTGGCCGCGATACGTTATATCAAATCGCGCCGGTTCATTGAAATCTACTTGAATGGTCGTACATTGCCAGGCGCGATCAAGGCTGTCCTTGATTTTTATATCAATTTTCGGGCCATAAAAGACGCCTTCACCGGGATCGATTGTATAATCTAACTCTCTTTTTTCTAAAGCATTTTTCAACGCATTCGTTGCCTGGTCCCAGTTTTCAATTGTCCCGACGAAATGTTCTGGTCGTGTGGATAAATAAATTTCGAATTCACTGAAGCCAAAAGTCGTTAGAATGAACATTGTGAAATCTAAACAATTAATAATCTCATCCTGGAGTTGGTCCGGTCGACAAAAAATGTGGGCATCATCCTGAGTGAATCCCCGAACTCGCATCAAACCATGCAAAACGCCAGAACGCTCGTAGCGATACACGGTGCCTAATTCAGCCCATCGTATTGGTAAATCGCGATAGCTTTTTCCCTGGCTCTTATAAATGAGTAAATGAAACGGACAATTCATGGGCTTTAACTGGTATTTCATGTTGTCCATTTCAATTGGGCTGTACATATTTTCGGTGAAGAAATCTAAGTGACCACTTTTCGCCCACAGGTCGAGTCGCGCAATATGTGGAGTGTTGACTAATTCGTAACCGGCTTCGAGATGTTCATCCCGCCAGAAATCTTCCATTATTTTTCTGATGAGTGCACCTTTAGGATGCCATAGTATCAAACCAGCTCCGCAATCATCGTTTATGCTGAACAGATCCAACTCGCGTCCCAACCGGCGGTGATCGCGCTTTTTAGCTTCTTCTAATTTGAACAGGAAATCATCCAACTCGGTTTTCTTGGGATAGGAAACTCCATAAATCCGTTGAAGCATTGGATTTTTTTCATTGCCCTTCCAATAGGCGCCAGAAATAGCCAGTAGCTTGAAGTTTCTCACCAGCCCAGTCGACGGAAGATGCGGACCGGAGCACAGGTCGATAAAATCACCTTCTTTGTAGATGCTCGTATTGCTGTCAAGATCGGCAATATGCTCGACTTTATAGGGCTCTTTTCTTTCGGTGAAAATTTTCACCGCTTCTTCCCTTGAAATTTCTTCGCGGATGAATGGAGCATCTTCTTCCACGATTTCCATCATCTTTTTTTCAATTGCGTCCAGGTCTTCCAGGCTAAGGGATTTATTGATTTCGAAATCATAAAAAAAACGATCCTCAAGAGCCGGGCCAAAGCCAAATTTTGCTTCGGGATATAATCTCTTTATTGCGTGGGCCATGATGTGAGCGGTGCTATGCCAGAAGACTTCCCGCCCTTCTTTTGTATCATTGGTGATAAAAACAAGCGTTCCATTTTCGACTAAAGGCCTGTTAATATCAATCAACCTGTCATTTAACTTTGCCGCAACGGTTTTCTTGGCCAATGAATGGCTTATTTCCTTGACTATTGCCTCCGGGGTGATACCCTTGTCAAAGGCTTTCTGTTCTCCGTCAGGGAATGTAATTGTAATTTTATTCATGTCACAATTTACAGTTTATTAACAGCCTCTAAATATTATAAGCCGAATCCCCATTGTGTGCAGAATTCGGCATATCTCAATTTTTTCATTATGTTAGTGGGCGATACTGGAATTGAACCAGTGACCTCTTGCATGTCAAGCAAGCACTCTAACCATCTGAGCTAATCGCCCGTGTATTTTTATAATAAAAAAGCGTGCCATAAATAAAATGACTCCGCTTTTAAGATTTATTTACAGCACTTATTTTCGATATGTGCCGAGGGCCGGAGTCGAACCGGCACGGATATAAATATCCGAGGGATTTTAAGTCCCTTGCGTCTACCAATTCCGCCACCCCGGCTCTTACTTAGACGAGGCGGCGATCGGAGTCGAACCGATGCATAGAGGTTTTGCAGACCTCCGCCTTAGCCACTTGGCTACGCCGCCTAAAATTGAGCGGGAGACGAGACTTGAACTCGCGACAACCACCTTGGCAAGGTGGTGTTCTACCACTGAACTACTCCCGCTTATTTTATCGCCTGCAAATATACAAATAAATTAAAAATAATGCAAGAGTTTTTTTAGCATATTTATATTTTTCTGATTGAATTCGTATCATTCATGATGGCGCATTCTATCCAGGATTCGGCTTCGTCTTTCTCTAATTTTGCTGGGACTTTTTTTAATCTGTCGTTTCAGGATGAGAATGACAAGGACCAGTAATGATATGATAATTAATTTCATATTCTAAGATAACATTCAGTTAGTTATTTTCCAGGTATCAATTGAATGATTGTTTTATAATTATCCAGTGCTTGTCCGAATTGAGACACTTTGTCAATTAATAATCTACATATTGTACTTGAATAATTATGATCATACTATATATTGACTTTATCGCCTGGTATGGATATTGCCATATTTAGACTAATTCAAAACACAAATTCGCCATACGAGGAGAAGGCTCAATGAAAAGAATCGATGTCACAGAACTCATCATTACCTGTGAATCATGCGGTAATGTTGAGAAATTTCGAATTACATCTCAGGATAATTGTGATGAAATCTTTAGAAATTTCAAATGCAAAAATAACTGCGGAAGAGATTTGTACAGCTTCATCACCGTCGGTACGGTCGCACGGCAACAGATGCCCTATCAGGTCAATTTAGCTGCCGCTGCGAATTAATGCAAGTCGATTTTTTTAGCACAGAAAAAGCATTCAACTATTGTTTTTTTATCCATTAAGAAATTAATAGTTAAATGCTTTTTTTTATTTTCAGTGGCAATGTTATTTCTGCATCAGTTCTTTCAGGCGCGTCTTTGCTGGCTCATAACTTTGATCACTTTTCAATGCCTTGATGTACATCTGTTTTGCTTTTTCGAATTCTTTTTTCTCTTCAAATGCTATTCCCTGGGAAAAATAGGCAATCACTTCTAATGAAGCACTTCCCTCGTCTAAGGTCTGCCGTTCTGCGCTTGATAATTTGATGTCCAGGTCTTTTATAATTTTATCATTGAGCTTTTTAATGATATCGAATATTTTATCGAGTTTGTCCGTCACTTCCTCGGCCTTAATTGTCAAGCCTGTTTCCACCTCGACAATACGCACATCGATTCGCACCTTATCTTTTGAATTAACCATGTAACTGCCAAAGACGAGATATTGTGCTCCCAGTAATTTTCCGACCTGAATATTGCTTTCCTCGGAAATCAAACCACTCTGCGAAAGTTGCATCTCCTCAATCAGTGCGTTGATTTTTTTTCTCTCCACCAATTTGAATGCTTTTATTTTGCTGAGTTCGGTGATCATAATTTCAGCCAAACCAGGTGACAATGAGGAATATTTCTCTTTATCGAAAAGAGAATTATTTGAAAAATCAAGAAGAGCGATTGTTTTTTCAGTTGCATGAGAAAACGAAATTAAAGAGATAAAGAGAAACAAGGGTAACGACAGAATGAAAATTTTTTTCATCGCATGATCCATGTAAGTTAATCAGATTAGAAGTACCATTGAGTACCAAAATAAAACTCATTGCCAGTTAACGACGGAGTGGTATTGAAAAATTCACCATTTCCGAAGAACAATTTAATTCCCATAGAGAGGGCAAAGTTCCGTGTTACTGATAAATCGTATCCAATGCCGCCACCAAAAATGGTGATCGATCCTGTATCGTACTCATTCTTTGCATAGGTTCTCAACTCAGTGAGCACGTTGATGAAGACGATTTCATTGAGCCGGATCCGGGACCCCAACTCAACTTCACGCAAAGTGACATTCGAATTTTTCGCTTCCGGCGCCAACGCCTGGCCATCCCACGTTTCATTCCTGGATTTTGCGCGATAGAAAGCATTCAGCCACAGATCGCCGAAGTCGAGTTTGTATTGGGTGAATAATTTAATCGTGAAATTGGGACCAGAGGTGAAAACCTCGGTCTTGTCCAGCTTGTCCGCGAGGTAATAGCTATAAACACAATCAAGACTTGCGGTGAGAGACGGATTGATTGAATAATCAAATCCGATATTTCCACCAATCTGATCGCCCGGGTCATATTCGAAGGGGGAAAGTTTGCTGAATTTATATTGACCTCGATACACATAATTTGCACCAATACCCACTGTGAAGAGATCATTCACTGGCAGCGCATACATCACGCCGCCAGAGAGCGTCAGGCCTTGACCAAAAACAGGCAGTCGGAACTTGAATGAATTTTGACTGATGAGTTGGGTGATGAGGATTTCAGTGGAGTCCAACTCTGTTTTTCCTGTAGGGAGGCCAACCCCAAGACTGAGCGCCAGTTGATTGTTCATCAGCGAATACGACGTTCTGATCCAGGTGTCGGAAAGCCCTGCCAGATTTGATTCACCAAATTGTGACAGAGCCGGCAAATGACTCACCTGAACCTGAAGGTTATCCATGAAAGGATAGATCAATTCAATCGGAAAGGAGCCTTCGGAAACCGGATTCGTGACGTTTTCAATCGTCCATTTCTGAAAGACAAATCCAGTGGATAATCTTCCACCCTCAGGCGCAGCGATCAAAGTTCCTGATATTGCAATCACCGCGAGAATTTTCAAATAGATTTTATACATGGGTATTCTCCAAATTTTCATAGCACATTGACTTTCTTCCGATTTCCAGAGCGTATCTTTTACTTGATTAAGAGTAGCTTCTTAATGGCGATGTCCTTTTTGGTCTCCAAACGAACCAGGTACAGGCCTGTTGTGACCAAATTACCATGCTCGTTCTTTCCGTCCCAAATGAGCGTTTGATGCCCGCCACGCATCTCCGCATCGTCTACAACAGTCTTTACAAGTTGCCCCAGCACATTGTAGATTTTCACAGTCGCTTTCATTCGTTCCGGGAGATTAAAACTGATGGTCGTCGCTGCATTGAACGGGTTAGGATAATTCTGGAACAATTCAAACTTGAGCGGAACCAGCGGTATCCCGTCCGAATTGCTTTCGATGAACTCCCGGGTACCAACAATCAATTTATAATTTTTCTTCGTCGGTTGTTTGGCCACCGGCTTGAAAGCAAGGCTTTTCTCTTCACCGATATTCACGGCTAAATCATTTGACAGGTCAAAAAGATACATCGACCAATCTTCAGGCAACGCCGTTATTGGTTTCAATGAGAGGGACATGTTATTGGGCGGACTTTCCAGTGTATATAAAAGCGTGACTGGCCAGCATTGTCCGGCGCCATCCTGCTTTCGGATATCCACAGTGTAAGCTCCCCCCTGCTCTGACCACGACTTATTATCGATGAACAGGGACACGAAATTGCCAATAGCCGGCGCCTCCTTCATATCGTAGCTATCCAGTTCGTTGTTCGCGTTTTCAGCGATGCCGAACAGGTTGTCTATATCGACAAATCTTCCGCACCGCGCTTCTGCAGCGATCAAAACTGAGATTTGTCCATATTTTTCCTCGTATCGATCTGCCAGCGAAAGCGGCTTTTTCAAAGGCACTTCACTCGACTCCAGAGGCGGAATCAGAATACTTCGCGTGCTGGCGTCTCCGTTCCAGAGAAAATAACCAGCCCACGGCGCCAATTCCTCCACATTGTAAATCCAGCGAATTGTGTCATCGGCAGCCCAATAAACCGGATCGGCGATGCCCTCTGACGATTTCAGAACAGAGAGCCAGCTCACAGAATACGGGAATGGATTGGAAATCATGTTCCAGCCCGGGGTTAGCTGTATTCGATAATGCGTCTCAGATGGTGAATGTCCTGAGCCGGCATCGAAACTGAGAGCGCGGGTTGAGATTAACCAGTAGGATTTTCCGCGTTCAAATCCTCGGCCGGATTGCCAGAGCGTATCGCCGAATTCAACATACTGGGTATCTTCATGATCCCATTCGAACAATCGCCAGAAATATGGATTGTATTCTTTCAAATCATCGGCAAGCACAGAAAACACCGATTGGCTGTCCGCTTCGTACGGGACAGAAACCATCTTATATATCTTTTCAGGAATTGTCACTGTTGAATTCTCGCCGCTGGTCCTGACATTGATCCAGGAGAAATATTCTTCGCCCTCGCCGGTTTGTGGGAAATAAACCGACCCATAATTCGTCGTGAGGTAGATTCTGTACTTCAATCCCCGAATGGTCATCGAGTCGGCGGGAATACTGACGATGACCGGTGAAACGAGCGAATCGGACGCAGGCACTGTCACTGAATGGTAATTCTGGCTTCCGCCCTTTGCATATTCCAGGGTTCCGCTGATCAGCTTAAACGGGCTGGGGAACACATTGAACGATAATTGCAACTCTTTCAATTTGACCACGGAGTCCGGCTCTGAAACTGAAATTGTCGCGACCGCTTGCATCGGCGATGGCGCAAATGCCGAGTTTTTAATCACCAATTCATCGATAGCGCCGTTGAATGCCGTTGTATCAGCCCCCAGGGGATTGCCTCCAAGATAGCAGTAATTTCCTCCGGTGGGATTTCCTGCCTCATCCTCAGTGATGTCATACTCCCCGACGAGCGTGTTATTGATATAAACCCTGATTCGATCATTGGAGTACTGCGTGGAAACGAACAACCAGGTATTCAATTGAACCAGGTAGTCGGTCAGAAATTCACCATCGTAATAATACACGCCCAGTAGGCCGGTTTCATTGATGAATAAGCCATGGCCAAAGGAGCCGCTCCCTTTGTTGGTAATGATGTTCTGGTACCCGGAACGAAGCCCGTAGCAATTGAACCACAGCTCAATGGACTGCGGAACTGTATTCAGATTGGTCCGCAATTCAACATACGAGTCATAGGCCCCGCTGAATCGCATGGACGAACCGGAGATCCCCTGTATCCATGCTATGTTGTGCAGAATGGCAACCTGTCCGTACGGGGTGTCATCATACAGCGTATCGCCTACAATCGGCTCGAACGACCAGTTGGCCGTGACAGAATCGATTTCGGACAGGCCGTATTCGCCATAAAACCATAGACGATTGTTAATTGTGTCAACCGGCTTGGTTTCAAAATCACCGTTCTCCCCAAAATACCACCAGGTTGCATCCGGGTGCGTCCAGTTCTGGTCGCCGCGCCTGATTTTCGCTTCACCATCCACGACGAATTCACAATCGAAGCCGCCGTAAAAGAAGTCACCAATTTTATACTCATTCCACACGGAAATAGCTATCCGATTTCGGCCCAATTTCAGATAGGGTTTGACATTCAAATCAGCGATGTTCCAGTGGAGCGGCGTGGCCGAGGTGTCATTGTAAACATACGTGCCATTGACATAGAGAAAAATTTGATCATCATAGCAAATATTCAAAATCGCAGTATCCGGATTGTCATAAATGAAGACATCTTTCACGAACCAGGCACGGTCGGCTCGGCCATTAGGATCGTTCAGGATGTCACTACCGCTCAGGACGTCATCTGTATACGGATTGGGGCTGAAATACTGACCGAATGGAGAATACCCATTCACTTTCCATCCCAGATTTGCTAAATAATTGGTGCCGACATTTTCGGAAATGCCCTGTCCATATACCCAGAAATTAAACTGCTCCTGGTACAGATCATTGGAATACAACGTCAGGGCAGCCGAATGATAGCCAATGGAATTCGGTTTGTATGTCACCTGAATGGACGTGCTATCCATCGGAGGAGCTTTTATTTCACTTTTTGAAACGGTAAAATTGCTGTTATTCGACGTCAGGTTATTGATGATCAGGGTATCAGTCAGGGACAGATTTTTAACCCGGAACGTCATTTTTTTGGTGGCGCCAATCAACATATTGCCGAAATTCAGTGAATTGTTCAGGGCAATAATTCTTGGCCCGGTGTACAATTCTCCTATCCCTGAGAGTTGAATCGTTTTATCAGATTCGTCCGGATCATTGCTTGTCAGCGTCAGCACGGCCTTAATTGTATCTTCTAAATCTGGCGAGAAGGTCACCTGCAGGTATTCATACTGACCCGGCGCAATGAGTAGCCATTCTTTGTTCACCGTGTATTGCGAATCGCTGACTGCAATTTGAGTGACGTCGAGCGTCTTTTCACCGTTATTATACACCCAGAAAGTTTTCGTACTCGATCGGTCGGTCGGCACCACGCCAAAATTGAGCGAGGTATCTGAGACTGCAATATGCTGATCATTTTGCTTTCTGCCAATGCCGGTGAGCTCAATCAGCAGCGTGTCGTTGTTCGGATCGTTGCTGAAAATGGTCAGTGTATCCGCGTAGCTCGTGATACTTTCGGGCGTGAATGTAACCAACAGAAGCGCCTGAGAGTTTGGATTGACATTGAAATTCGTCAGACCGACTGAGAAGACAGAATCTGTGGTGGTGATATTGCTGATCTGCAATGTCTTTTCGCCGGAGTTGTACAGGGTCATGTGAATGGAGCGAGAGAAGTCCACCGCGACTTCACCAAATCCCAGACTGTCGGTGCTTGTTGTAATTGCCGCGCTCAGCGAATCTCTGCCAACGCCATACAGGATAACGGCCAAAGTATCCGTGACCGGATCATCGCTCACAAACAATAGTTGCGCTTGATAAGATCTGATCGTGTCCGGAGTGAAATAAACGAACACAGTTCGGGTCTCGTTGGGAATGAGAGAGAAACTGCCAATGCTGGTTGAGTAAACCGTGTCGGTCGGAATGATATTGAAAACATTGAGCGTCTTCTCTCCAAAGTTACTCACCTGAATTGACCTGCTGCGCGTTGTATGAATTCTCACATCGCCAAAAGAAAGTGCGCCCGGCGAAACAGCGATCTGCTGCGTGTCCATTTGTCCTGAGCCTCGCAGCGGAATGGTGGTTGAATAGACATCAGGGTCGTTGGTATTGAAAATCAAATCTGCCTGGACAAAATGCGTGTCACTCGGTGTAAATGTTATTTGCAGTGCATACTCACTGCCGCCGATGACGATGAACGAATCGGTTGCGCAGACAAAATGGGTGTCGGTCGTCGTGCAATTGTAAAGAACAAGCGGAAGATCGCCGCTATTGGAGAACGTGATGCTTCGTGTGATGCGTTGTCCAAGCATGACTTCCCCGAATTCCACAGACTTGACGTTGCTGACGTAATTCTGCTCCCTCAAATCGCGACCGATGCCAGTCATCGGAACTTCAAATTCGCTGCTATCGCCGTCATTGCTAAAAAAGATCAGTTCAGTTTCGAATGTATCGATCGCCATGGGAGAGAACGTCACTTTGACCAATTGGGACGCGCCCGGACTTAACGTGAGTTCTGTAGGAGCCGGCACGAATTGAACATCTCCGGACTGAATATCGGTGATATTCAAATGTTGTTCGCCAGAATTGTAAACGCTCAAAAAGACTTCCTCAATACCGCGAACAGGGACATCCTGAAAATTCAATTCATCAGGAGAAACGACGAGATTCGGCCCGGTCAATTCCCGGCCATAGCCAAGAAGCGGGACAATGAAATCCGAGGAGTCGACGTCGTCGCTGTACAAATGGAGTTCCGCGTCGAACGTATCCACCGCAGTTGGAGTAAATGTGATATTCAGCCACTGGGATGCGCCCGGCGACAATGTCAACGCAGACTGGCCGCTGAGAGAGAACATCGGATGAGTGACCCGGATGCTATCAATGACCAGATTCTTTTCTCCGATATTTCTAAGCTGGATACTCATCGTGTGATTCAAACCAACACCAATACTGCCGAAGAACAGACTATCCGGAGCGGTGGCGAGATTTTGATCCAGCAAATTCCTTCCAATGCCGCTGAGTTTCACTGTTGAGACGGGCGTCTCCGGGTCATTGCTTGAAATCGATAATTCATCATTATAATCTTTTAGCGAGTCCGGTTCAAAGGTGATATAAAGGGTGCGATAGGAATTGGACGAAACGGTGAACTGGCGCGTGTCGACCAGAAATTCAGGAAGAGCGTTTCCAATATTGCTGATGGTCAAATCCTGTTCCCCTGTGTTGTAAACGACCAGGCCGTACGTAATGCGCTGATTAATGGGGACCGCTCCAAAAGCAAGGCTGTCATTGGAGATTTGAATGTTCTGAGAATACAAATTTCTGCCCGATCCCAGGAGTACAATATTTTTCAGGCGGTCTTCAGGATCGTTACTGTAAACTTTCAGCGTGTCCAGATATTCGCCCACTTGTTTCGGAGCGAATGAAACGACCACGTACTGGCTCTGGCCCGGGTTGAGAGAAAAATTATCGATATTGACCGAAAAGCTCGTGTCCGAATGGGTCATTGTTTCCACGATCAATTCCTGCTCTCCGGTGTTGCTGAACCAGAGGTAGGAGTTAGTCGTTCGGGTAATGGCGGTCTCGCTGAAAGAGACAAGCGATTTATCCACATACAGGTTCGGGTCGTTCAATAAACGGCCTGTTCCCACCAGACTCACGGTTCGGGTCGGAGGATCGTTACTTTCGATATTCAACGTCCCATTCAGTTGGCCGAGCACGTTGGGCGTGAAAGTGACATAGATGGTCTGATATTGGTACGGCGAAAGATTGAATGAACCGGGATGAACGTTGTACGGATTACCCTGAACCCCACTGATATAAATGTTCGTCACAGAAAGCGTCTGTTCGCCGCTATTGTAAACCGTGAAGTATTTGGTCGTAGAATGCGAAATGCCAACGGCGCCAAAATCGAGTTGTTGCGCATTGACAACCAGATTGGGCTCTGTTAAATTTCTCCCCTGCCCAACGAGTGTCACAGATTTTCTGCTATTTTCAGGATCGTTGCTCGAAAGGATCAGTTCGGCATTTATCAGTCCCGGTTCATCCGGAACAAAAGTGACAGCGACCATTTGAACGCCGCCCGGCGTCAGGGAAAAACTCGATCGATCGGTTATGAACTGTTTGTCACTGGAGACAAGGCTTTCTACATCCAGCGTTTGTTCGCCTTCATTGATGACCCAGAAGTATTTTAAACTCTGATTTCCCACGGGAACAATGCCGAAATCGATCGAATCGCTGTAAACCGAAATGGACGGCGGGTACTCTTCCCTACCGATCCCAACAAGTTTGATGTTATATTCTGGAAATTCCAGATCATCGCTTTGAATCGTCAGCGTTGCAAGCGCTTCGCCAAGACGGTAGGCGTGGAAATTTACTGCAATATATCGCTTTGAATACGGCGACAGGGAGAATTCTGCCGGCTCCGCAGTAAACTGAGAATCACTGGAAGCGATTTCGCTGACGGTCAGAGTGGTCTGTCCTTCATTCTCAATGCCAACATACAAAACTTTATCACGTCCCAGCGCCAATTCGCCGAAGTACAGTGAATCAACATCCACAACGATCTGCGGTTCTTCTCCACTGAGGCCTACTCCAAAAAGCGGAACTGCCAGATTGGGATTTTCCGGGTCATTGCTGCTGATGTAAAGAGTATCCAGATGAGTGCCGGCATACGTTGGCCGAAACGTGACAGCAATATACTCGCCTCTTTTCGGCCCAAGTGTGAAGCCATCGGTGCTATGGCTAAAGTGCGGACTTTGTGACGTCACCGAGGAAATCACAAGGTGTTCATACACGTCCTGATTGTACACATATAGATACCTGATCAGTGAATTCCTGACGACCAGTGAGTCAAAATCGAGGGTTGTTGGATTGACCAAAATATCAGGGAAGCCGGGATTATAGCCTCTGCCGGCGAGCGCCACTTCGAATGGATTATTCTGAACGGAGTTGCTGTGAACGATGAGCGTGTCGTAAAGGACGTTCGTATCCGCCGGGTCAAAATAAACCGTGATATTATCTGATTGCCCGGGCGAAAGCTGCAAGACCGTGTCGCTCACGAAGAAATTGGATCGTTCATTGTTGATATCCGTGATCGCCAAAGTTGCATTGCCGATATTGGAAACTTTGATATCTTTATGTTTAATGTAACCGTTTATAATTTTCGTTGTATCGAAGTTGACGGAAGACGGGCTGATCGTAATTTCCGGCAAGCCGGCTGTCACCTCTAAAAATTTTATTCGGGTTAAATTTTCTTCCTCATGGACAGCGTAGATTTTGAGTCCATTCTGAGCACCCTCGTAGGACAAGCCATTTCTCACAAAACTGTAGGTGCTGTCAAATTCAGTGGTCCAATCCTGAAATAGACTTCCGTCCTGCGCGTTGAACATGGCGATCTGGTACAGCTTGTTCAATGGATCCGAGCTGTTGAATCGCATCACTTCCAGATGGTTGGTTTCATTTCTCAGAAAGGCGCATTCGCCGACATTGTTGATGCTGGTCAAAAGAGAACCATCCAATCCATACATATTGAGTTTCTGTTTTTGCGTGGTATCATTTTTGGCCAGAATCCAGACCCTTCCATTGATGCGGTCAGCCAGAATCTGGCGCTGCGGGTTCAATGGAATTGGATTATTGCTGATCACATTGCCGGCGATGATGAGATCTAAATCCTCATTGAACACACAGTACCGGCTGGCGAAATTGCCATTGTCATTGCTATCGAGCACCACCCAGATCTGATTGCTGTCGTCCATGGCAATATCTGTATTGAAGACATTATTAAACTGACTCACAAATATGGGTCGAATTGCAAGAGCGCCACTGTTAGAATAGGCTGCGATTTTCCCAAAACTTTCGGCTCCGCCATTAGCGAAAGTGTGCCACGAAAACCACATTTGACCATCGGTCCCTTCAATAATCTTGGGCAGATGAGACTCTTCGGCGAGCAACGTGGAATCCTGAACCACCTCACCGGTGGAGTCGTAACGGACAAAATAACCGCCGGAATTACCCTCCAATGCCACCCAGACATCGCCAGTCTCGGAATTGAGCGCGGCGCGTATTGAATTCTGCACGAAGTAGGTAAAAGGCGATGCATGCCCCACAACCGTTTCGTGCTTGTAAATATACCCTGTCGAAGTGAAAATCTTCATGTACACTGGCGGGTTCGGGCCGATGTTTCTCAAATAAAAGCACCATACCTTGCCGACGTCATCGATGATGATATCTTCATTGTAGGTGTTGCCCTGGTTTGTCACGATCTGCCAGCCATCCACCGGATCGGGATTTTGAACGCGAGTATCCAGCGTAAAAATATTGCTGTGCTTTGATGTGATGTCGGCATGTGCAAACGACAGTCCCAGAAAATGTATGGCAATGACCAGTGAGAGAACGCGTTGCCATGTGTATGCTTTCATGTTATCCTCGTGATGTTTTGTTCAGTTGATTCGATGCGTCATTAACGTGCAACCCGAAAACCGATATCATACCGCTTTCTATCCGGCGCTTTCATATCCCGCGCCGCACAATGAAGATAAATATCCGAGGTATTCCATGCGCCACCTCGTATCACTCGGTCAGAACCGGACGTCGGACCAAGTGGATTTTCATCAGGGGAGTCATAATAATATTCATCATTGTACCAATCGTTGCACCATTCCCAGACATTTCCGGCCATTTGATACAATCCAAGACCATTGGTGGTTAGGGTATCCACCATCAGAGTGCCTCTTCCCTGTCCGTCGAAGTTGGCCATGAGTGTGATCAAATCGCCGGCGTAATTTTGATAGTTCGCCCGGGTTTCAGGCGGATGGTCATCGCCCCAGGGATAAAGCATCTTTTCCAGTCCGCCGCGCGCTGCTTTTTCCCATTGGGCTTCCGTGGGCAAATGATAACCGTTCTTCGTTTCATCGAAAACCCAATTGACTGTGTTGTAACATTGCTCCAGCCCCTGTAGCTCGCTCAACCAATTGCAATACAGCACAGCGTCGTACCAGCTCACGGCAACCACAGGGTAATTTTTATATTCAAGAAAATAGCCTTTCGGTGGCTGGAACAATCCTCCTTCCGGTGGAAATTCGCGATCTGTCATTTCGCAAAACAGACGATATTCTGCATTCGTCACTTCGTAACGACTCACCTCGAAATCATCCAGCGCAATCAGATGGCGCGGATCATCGAATCCGGCGCTGTCACCCATGTAAAATCCACCCGGGGGAATCGCCTCCCCGTGGTTCAGCTTCGTGTCACTGGCTGTCAATTTCACTTTGAATTTCTTGCCAAATTTCTCGGGATAGTCTTTGCCGGCATCCCAGACGATATGCCGGTCTGTGCCCGGGTAAATTTGATATCCGAAGTCACCGCTCAGCGCATTCACCGGGACGTTGAACGTCGCGCCGCTATCCTCGGATACGTGGATGAACACAATAAGCGAATCATATTCAGTATCGATGACGTCGTAGTAAATATCAACCAGGAAGCTATTGTCTCGCTGTTGTACTTTTACGGTATCGATGATTGGAGAATAATTCTGGGCGGTTACTGCGCTTAACAATCCCAGGAGCGCTGATAAAATTAAAATGATTCGTGTCCTTTGCATAGGATGAACTCCAATTTGAGTGCTCAATGTTCTGTTTAAATTCATTGGAGGGCTTATCGGCCCGGCGGTGGATCAGGCGGCGGCGGCAAAATCTCTGCCGGGAACTGCCAGTCCGTGCCGCGCCAAAAATCTTCCCGGGTAATTATTTCCGAAGAGCCGTTCCGTGACTCTGTCCCGGGCAGATAGATGAGAGCCATATTACGCGAAAGCTGTTGCAGCCGAAACTGCGTCGAATTTCTAGCGCGCATGGAATGAGCGTGAACACCCGGCCCAATTCCCCGTTGCCTCGGTCGGAAATGAAATTGCACAAAATGGGCGCGCTCAATAACGTTCATGGCGCTGGTAATGCTCAGCATGTCCGCTGCGAGTAAAAAATTTGGGTCAATATCAACAGCTTGCTGAAAGTAAGAATTTGCAGTATCATAATTGCCAAAATCATATTCATCGAGACCATTGCAGTAGGCTTTAAATGCCTGCAGATTGTTCGTGGCGAATTTTCCAATTTTCTTTTTCTCGCTGGCTGAGAGTGTAATATTCAGCTCTTCCAAAATGTTAAAAACAATTTTCTTTTCAATGCTGAAAATGTCGTTCAGAATGCCGCTGAACTCCCCGACCTGGAAGACTTTTGCTTCGGTGACGTCCACCGGCTCAGAATTTATGGTTAAATTTTGACCAGCATTGACCGTAAATGCACCATTTACCACTATCTTAGCTTTGAGCAGCTTCCCCATTCGCGGCGTCGTTTTTTCATCGACAAGGCCGGACATGCCTAATTGCAACTCTTCCAACAGCTTTTGCAACTCGATGCGCTCGATCACTTTCAGGCTTTTCACCTGGGCCAGGTCGGTAATCATCATCTCCGCCAATCCTTTTCCGATGGACCCCCACTCCGGATCTTCCATGATGTTGATGAAATATAAAACGGCCAGCGTGTTGCTATCGATCTGGTCCAGACTAATGTTATTCTCCATCTGAATCGCTAATTTGGCTCGGATCTTCATTTCCTTTTGAACGAGATCATTGAATTTGGCTTTGATGAGGCTTTTGTAGGGATCATAATCGGACAGGACGAGGTAGTAACGGAATATCTTTTTCGCTAATGTCAGCTTGTTCAGCTTTTCCAAATTCATACCGGCATAAAAAATAGCACTGCTATTGTACTTATCAAAGGTGAGTATTTGTCGGCTCAGCGAAAAGGATTTGGCGTATTCGCCAATATTGAAATAGGCAATCATGGCTCCTTCCAGGGCGCGGACATTTTTTGATGTGACCAGAGAGCCGCTCGCTTCGGCAACAGCGAGATACTCTTTGAGCGCGCTGGTATAGTCACCCCGTTCGAGTAATTGATCTGCGGAACGAAACTGATTTTGGGAAGCGCACCCAACCAGAACGATTCCAAGCAGGGCTGAAATTAGAATTTTTTTCACCGATGCTCCTTTCAAAAATTTATACGAATTTTTTCAGATTGGATAGATGGTTAAGAATGAAGCGTATTGGTCTCAAATTGAGACACTGTACTTCCTCATTCCCCCATGTTAAGGAAGGAGTATTTTCAAACCAAGAAGCCTGATTGCTCATGTATTGCATTGTTGCCAAGGGATTTTGACCAAATGAGTTGTTACTCTAAACAACAATAAGCAAAGAAATTGCAATATCTATTCCATGAAGTTGGTTGTTGCAATTTTACAATATTGATTTTTCTCTTGACTGGAGGTTTTATTTTAAGTATGTTGCGGTGTTTTCAACGAAACCAATCAGCGGAATGGCTTGCTGCCGATGCGAGCGAACCCATCGGTAGCCCATATCAGAAGCGGTTCTATTTTGCAAAAGTTTACATACATACCGTCCGAAGCGACCATGTTGGCGTGTATCGAAATCATCGAAGAAATCGAATGACCCGCGCCGGTGTAAGCCGGTCTCGAACCAACCAACTCAAAGTCAACCTCAAAACCGGCCTTCGCTTCGAGTTAACATCTCAAATTTCCTGGAGCTGTCACGATAATGACATTCGGAACACTGAGTGGATGGGAGACCAATCCCATCCGCTCAAGTGCCTTTGGTGTTGGCAAAATTATCGTTTGTATTTTTAGAAAAATGTCATTATATTTTGTGCACACACCCTGTATTAAAATCGGAGGAAAATATGCGTTGGATCGGAAGAAAACAGAGTACCAATGTCGAAGACCGTCGGGGCATGACTTCCAAAAAAGCGCTCGGCGGAGGCACATTGATCATCATTTTAATTGTATGGCTTCTCGGCGGGAATCCCCTGGAATTGCTCAACACCATGCAAGTCGGGGAGCAGGTTTCAGTGTCAGAACATGTCGGCAGCTCAGAGGAAAATCAACTGGCGCAGTTCGCTTCCGTGGTTTTGCAGGACACGGAGGATGTCTGGAACGCGTTGTTCAGCCAAATGGGACAGGACTATCACGAACCCATGCTTGTTCTTTACACCAATGCGGTGCAGTCTGCGTGCGGTTTTTCGAGCGCAGCGTCCGGACCGTTCTATTGTCCCGGCGATGAAAAAGTGTATATCGATCTGTCTTTTTTTGAGGAGCTGCACCAGCGATTTCAAGCGCCGGGCGATTTTGCCATGGCCTACGTGATCGCCCATGAAGTGGGGCACCACGTTCAAAATCTGTTAGGCATCAACGACAAGGTGATGGCCATGCGAAACAAGTTGAGCCAGCGCGACTTCAACCAGTACCTGGTGCGCCTGGAACTGCAGGCCGACTTTTTTGCCGGCGTTTGGGCGCATCATGCGCAACGGATGAATGATATTCTGGAAGAGGGCGATATCGACGAAGCGCTCAACGCTGCCAGCGCTGTTGGCGACGACCGCATTCAGAAAAGATCCCAGGGATATGTCGTACCGGACGATTTCACCCATGGGACATCGGAACAGCGCCAGAGTTGGTTCAAAAAAGGCTTTGAAACCGGCGATGTGAACCAGGGAAATACATTTGAGGACATTAACCTCTGATTCGAAAGAACGGGTGACAACTAAAACAGGATGGTTCCTCGTCGCTCAATCTATCGCGCATCCAGTGAAAAAAATGTCCCGGCAGATTTGCCCCGAGCCTCACTTTTAAAGTGCCTCTACCCTATCATGCCGGCAATATTGCCTGGATTGCGCGTTCAAGTTCTGCAATTTTGAATTGAATTTTTCCTCTGTTCGTTCAGAAACAGTGTAACTTTCTTCATTGTCGTTCGCTATATTTAGCACGTTTTATTCGGGAGCAAATCCTGCAGGTGACGTGCAGAAGCCATTGCCGGAAACTGGCCTGAAAATAAATGCGCTTCTTTGATGCTTTTGCAACATAGCGTTAACATGAACTGAGTATATTCCACCATGACTGACAGAATACCCTGTAACCGGTATCAACCACCCTCGCATGCTGCAAACGCGGGACTGCGCTTCTCCCCAAATTCCTGGAATATCTTCACTCTGATTTTTGTCGTTGTTGATGCTGCACGATGTATTTTTCCCGTTCATTTCCATCTCATGAAATGCTCTCACTTCGTTGGTGATACGTTCAACCGTGGCTTTCTCTGTTGAAATCGATGATGATGCTCATTCGGCGATAGACTTTTACTAATTGGACTGAGTTTTTTTAATTTCTTTTTAAAATAATTTTCACAATTAAATGGAGGAATGTGCAATGCCACGGCAAAGAAATATTGAAACCGACCAGGGAATTCAGGGTGAATTCAATGTCGCCATCTATGACCAGATGCAGCGCAATCTTCGGGACAAAGGCTGGATCGAGACCAGGGAAATAATCAAAAGCGGAATCACTTCAGGGTTGGCATTGGAAATTGGCCCGGGTCCTGGCTATCTGGGTCTTGAATGGCTGAAAGTATCCAGCGGCACTGCGCTGAAAGGATTGGACATCAGCCCTGACATGATTAAACTTGCGGAGAAGAACGCCGCTGAGTATGGGCTGTCCGACCGCGTGCAGTATGTGTTGAGCAGCGGAGAAAAGATTCCTTTTGAAAATGATACTTTTGATGCAGTGTTCACCAATGGTTCGTTGCACGAATGGTCAGAACCAGCAAAAACCTTCGACGAGATTGCGCGCGTGGTGAAGCCGGGCGGGAGGATTTTCATTTCTGATCTGCGCCGGGATATGTCTTTTCCAGTCAGGTGGTTTTTATGGTTATTTTCCAGACCGAAGGAAGTCCGTCCCGGCCTGCTCACTTCGATCCATGCCGCTTACACTCCAGATGAATTGAAAGAGCTGATCCGAGGCACCGGACTGGAGCGCTGTGCAGTATCTGCAAATCCAATTGGTTTGAAGTTGCAGGGCATAAAATAGCCGGATGAATATATTGAAAAATTTCAAGTCAGGCGATTGAATGCAGTAATTCATTTCTACATGAGATTAACGGATGAAAGGATTTTGAATGAAAAAGGTCATTATCATCGGGTCTGGAATGGGTGGTCTCCTGGCCGGCAACTTGTTAGCGAAGAAAGGGCATCGCGTCACCATATTCGAAGCGCACTCCGCTCCGGGCGGATACACGGCTGGCTTTTGGCGCAAAGGGCATTATTTCGAGAGCGGCACATTGTCGTTCGAATCATCGAGTTCGATTTTCAAAGCCATGAAAGAGATTGGGGTGCGGGATAAAATCGAATTCGTCCGGCAGAAGACCCGCTGGGTCTCCGCCGATTTCAGTGGAGCGCCTGAAACGTATGATGATTTTAAAAACCTCATTGCTGCCGCCTATCCCAATGAAAAAAATCGGCTGGACAGCTATTTTTCCGAGGTGGATAAAATGGTGCGCGCCTTCAAACCACTCATGGCCGCAAAACCATCACCTTTCTCGATGCTCTCCGCCGGCATCAGACTTATGCTGATGTATCGCAAATACGGAAAAATACCTGTTGGTGATTTTACGGATACATATTTTCCACGTGATAGCCTGTTGAATCGCTTTTTCAGAAATATCGGCTATCCGGATATGGCGACATGGATTCTGGGCGGCGCGATTGTCACGCTGTTTGACGATTACTGGACAGTAAAAAACGGCATGCAGTCCTGGGCGGATGTCATGGCAGCCCAATTCAAACAATCAGGCGGAGAACTGCTGCTGAATACACCTGTGGAGAAAATACTGACAAAGGATGGGCAAGCGATTGGCGTTGCCTGTAAGGATAAAAGCTATGAAGCGGACTACATCATTTCCGCCAGCGATTACAAAAAGACGTTCTTGAAGCTGCTGGATTCTCAGTCTTCCCTTCCCTTTGCATTGCTGGATAAAATCAAGACCAGTGCAGTCTCCGAAGGTATTTTCACCGTGTATCTCGGGCTGAAGCTCTCGCAGGAACGACTGAACACCTATTTGAAGGCGCCGCACGTCCTGTATTTTGTCGATGCACCGGGATTCGATATTCACAATTCCGACGATGCGGGCTATTTTAAAAAGGCGTCCATTGTTCTCTATTCGCCGACGCTGATGAATCCCGAACTTTCTCCGGCCGGCAAATCATCGCTGATGCTGCAAGTTGTGACGCCGTATCACTGGATGAACAATTGGGGCGGCGGTGATCGTCAGGAATATCGCCGCCTGAAGGATGAGGCAAAACGCGCCGTGATGAAAACAGCAACGAGGGTGATCCCTGAACTCATGGATATGATCGAGTTCGAAGATGCCGCCACGCCACTCACCTACGAGCGATACACGCAAAATACAGATGGCGCAACATCGGCGTGGAGTTGGAATCCCAAAAATAAATTCTATAAAAATTTTAATGGAAGCTTTGTTGAAACGCCGATTAAAAATCTGTTGATTGGCTCGTGCTGGGCGAACCAGATTGGCGGCGTGCCCGGGGCGTTGGGCGCTGCTTACAAGTGTGTGAAGAAAATTGGGGGGTAATCCAGCGCTGTTTTTAAAAAAAGGAACCAACGTGCGCTGCGCGAGTGATGACAAAGTTACCCAACGATACCCGATAATGTTCCGATAAGTTGGATATCGAACAGCCGGCGCAGGCATTTTCTTTCGCGGGCAGGTATCGGATGTCTATACTTTTTATGATCGGGCGGGAGTAAATCTTTCATCACCACTCCCCTGCCGCATATGAATGGGATGCAATGCCGTCCTGCATCGCGCCATTTCAGTCCATTTTGTGAATGCGATCTTTTTGAAATATCATTTCGATGAAAAAATTCACTTGATCTGATGAGGTTAAATTCATTTACAGGCCTAATTTGAAAATCCGGAGTGACCTATGTTAATCGGATTGACAGGAACGAATGCTTCAGGGAAATCGTCCATTGTGACCTATCTGGCATCCAAACGATTTGAGCCATTCTCATTGTCGGATATCATTCGCGATGAACTGGCAGCGAATAATCTACCGTTGAGCCGTGAACTCCTGATTCGAAAAGGAAACGAGCTGCGCAGCGCTTTTGGTCCGGCGATTCTGGCTGAGCGAATCATCGGGAAACTCAAATCGCCCAGGGCTATCATCGATAGCATTCGCAATCCGTCCGAAGTCCGGGCATTGCGCCGGTTGGACAATTTCTTTCTGATAGCTGTGGACGCTCCGGTTGCGTTGCGGTTCGAACGGGCTCAGCAACGAGGACGTATTGAAAGTAGCGCGAGCCTGGAGTCCTTCATTGCGCTTGAAAATCAGGAAAAAAGCAGCGATGCAAACTTTCAAAACATCGCCGCATGTATGGATCTGGCGGAATTCCGGATTGTAAATGACGGCAGTGTGGCGGAGCTTCACAGGAAAGTTGACCATATTTCAACTCAGTTGGAGAAACGGATCCGCATCTCGTGGGATGACTATTTCATGAAAATGGCTTTTCTCGTGGCTGAGCGCTCCACCTGCCTGCGACACCATGTAGGCGCCATCATCGTGAAAAATCGTCACGTCGTCACAACAGGCTATAATGGCGCTGCCAGAAAAACCAACGATTGCCTGAAGCTGGGGTGCCTTCGAAACAAACTGAACATTCCCTCCGGCGAGCGCCATGAAATATGCCGGGCGATTCATGCGGAACAGAACGCCATCATTCAGGCCGGCGTTCACGGCGTGACGATCAAGGGCGGCACGCTCTATTGCACCCATAGTCCATGTATTATCTGCGCGAAAATGATTGTGAATTCCGGTATTCGAAAAGTGGTGACCTGCGGTGATTATCCGGATAATTTCAATATGGTGGTGCAGCTATTCGACGAAGCCGGCGTGACTCTGATGAAAATGAGCCTGCCGACGACAGAAATTGAAATCAAGCTTTAATTGTTTTGTCCAACAAAAAAAGCGCAGTTGATGATAGACTCCAACTGCACTTTTTTTTTCATAAAATTTTATGAATCGCTCCGCCATTTACGGCGGAGTAACTTGTGAACGCATTAATAATTTGGGCATCAGCCCACCCAGCTTTTTACCTATCCATTCAAATTGCTACTTCTCAGCCATGTGCGGATATGGAAAATCGAGGGGTGGCACGAAAGTCTCTTTGATCGTTCTGGGCGTCACCCAGCGTTGCAAATTAATGATGCTGCCCGCTTTATCGTTCGTTCCCGAAGCTCGGCCGCCTCCAAACGGCTGCTGCCCGACAACTGCGCCGGTTGGTTTGTCATTGATATAGAAATTGCCAGCTGCGTTGGTCAAAAGCTCGAACGCTTTATTTATCGCGTAACGGTCATTGCTGAATATGCAACCGGTCAGCGCATACGGCGAGGTTGTGTCGCACAGCCTGAGTGTCCCTTCGAATTCCTCATCCGGGTAAACATAAATAGTCATGACCGGGCCGAATATTTCTTCTTCCATCAATTTGAAATGTGGATTGCTGGTGAGCACAATCGTCGGTTCAATGAAATATCCAATCGAGTCATCATAATTTCCGCCGGTGATAAATTCAGCTTCTTTTGAATTCTTCGCATACTTGATATATTCAACAATGGAATCGAACGCCGCCTTATCGATCACAGCTCCCATGAAATTGGAAAAATCCTCAGGGCTGCCCATTCGAATATTCTTCACTGCCGCAATGAGCTTCACTTTCAACGCAGGCCAGATGCTCTTCGGAATATACGCCCGGGATGCAGCGGAGCATTTCTGGCCCTGGTTCTCAAAGGCGCCGCGGACAATCGCCGTTGCCACCGCATCCAAATTTGCTGTATGATGAACGAAAACAAAATCCTTACCACCAGTCTCACCCACAATTCGCGGGTAAGTTTTATAATTCTGGATGTTATTGCCAATGGTCTTCCACATATTCTGAAACACAGGTGTCGACCCTGTGAAATGAATTCCAGCCAGATAGGGACTCGCCATCACCGGATTGCCGACCGCGCCGCCATTTCCGGGAACCATATTGATGACGCCATCCGGCAATCCTGCCTCTTTCAATAATTTCATAATAAAATAAGCCGTGTAAACAACGGATGACGCCGGTTTCCATAGCACCACATTGCCCATCATGGCCGGAGCGGTTGGCAGATTGCCGGCGATGGAAGTGAAATTGAACGGCGTCACGGCAAAGATGAATCCTTCCATTGGCCGCTGTTCGAGATAGTTCCAGCAACCGGCGGAGGAGTCTGGCTGTTGTTCGTAAATTTTCTGCATATAATACGGATTGAACCGGTAAAAATCAATCAATTCGCAGGCCGCATCGATCTCCGCCTGAAACACAGTTTTTGACTGGCACAACATAGTGGCGGCATTCAGAGTGTCGCGATAGGGGCCGGCCAGCAACTCAGCAGCCTTGAGAAAGATGGAAGCACGCGCTTCCCAGCTCATTGCGGCCCATGAAGACCGAGCTGCCAAAGCCGCCTGAATTGCCATTTCCACTTCTTTCTCGCCGGCCTTGTGGTAGGTGCCCAGCAAATGCTTATGCTCATGAGGCGGACGGCACTCGCCCATTTGTCCTGTTTTAATTTCCTTTCCGCCAATCAACACAGGAATTTCAATCTGCTGTGCTTTCAGTTCAGCGATTTTCGCTTTCAACTTCTTCTTCTCGGTACTGCCAGGTCCGTAAGCCAGGACAGGCTCATTTTTTGGAGTAGGTACTTTAAAAATTCCATTCGGCATACACGATCTCCTCAAATTTTTTGGTAAACAAGAATTTCACTGTATTAGGCAGTTGTTATAATATTATTCCCCTTTAATTTCTTTGAGCCTAATATTATTTTAGATTTGTTGGAAACAAGTTAAGATTTTTAGGATTGAAAGTCAAGCGAAAATTTCATGAAATCAGGGAGAATTCAGTCTCCTGAAAGAGCAAAGTGGCTGCAATTATCGGCAGTGAAAAAAGGACATGAAGCGGATGTGTTGAATCACATCCGCTGAATTCATGAATGTGGGAAATACATGATATGGAAAACCGGGCAGCCAGGGATTATGCTCTGGCTATCGGGCGGGAATGGAATAGCGATTGTAATGCACCTGATTTGACGTCAACCAGATGAGCGGAAGCCGAGAATTGTCCAGATACTGCAATTTCTCCATGACCTCATTTTTTTCCAGGGCAAAATTCTCGGTGTTGACTTCGAGAACAGGGTCGCCGGACGTATTCTTAATTTTCAAGGGATCAATGGGACGACCATTATCATAGAACGCGTAATGCAGGTGCGGCCCGGTAGCCAGCCCCGTCTTACCGACATAGCCGATGATGTCTTTCTGATTCACCCGAATGCCTTCGTAAATGCCCTCCTGGAATCGGCTCAAATGGCCGTAGAGCGTGATGAAGCGGGCGTTCTTATGGCGGATTTTTACGAAGTTGCCAATGCTGCGATCATATCCCTTTCCGATGACGACGCCATCAGCAGCAGCGGAAACAGGAGTGCCAGCCGGGGCGGCGTAATCGACACCGTAATGCGGCCGGCTGATTTTCAGAATAGGATGGTGGCGCGAATGGCTGAAAAAAGAGCTGATTCTGCGGTAGTTCAATGGCGACTTGAGGAATGTTTTTTGAAATGAATTGCCATTCAAATCATAATACCCGGCAGAAGCGGGATGATTCTCGAAATAGAGAGCGGTCAGTTCTTCCTTGTTCGAAAAAATATATTGCCCGGCGATGATTCTGCCGTATTTCACAAACTGACCTGTTTGGGGAAGATAGTATTTTTCATAGATAATTTTGAACTCATCGCCCACTCTGGGATCGATGAAAAAGTCGATATCCCATTGGAAAATATCTGTGAATAGAAACAGCAATTCCGGATTTTCGCCTTTGTCGAGTATGGCATTATAGAGGCTCGTTTGAATCGTGCCGGTGAGATACTTCTCCTTCTTTTCCAGTTCGATCTTTTCAACCGCGGCGTCGAACTGGCCGAAATCATTCACTGACACGCGATATTCTTCCTGCAAACTGGGTTTGTAGGAAAACGATTTGAACGTATTGGAGCTATCCTTCACAATTTCATATCGATCCCCTGTCCTTAATCGTGTGACCGAATACAGACTTTTGAAGGAGTCGATGATATCGAGCATGGTCGCACTGCAAATCTGGTGTTTTGTGAGAATCGAAGATAGCGTCTCCCCGTTTTTGATGCTGTCGCAAATTCTCTTTTCCAGACCCATTTCAACGCCGGTGGCTTCCTGAGCCGAATCGGTCACAACAACGGCCGGTGGTTTTACTTCATCTAAAACAAAAAAAGTAATAACAGTGAATAGAAAGATACCCAAATTTTTTCTGAAACTTTTACTCATTCTTTTTCCCCTTCTCCAAATTACAGTGCGCGATAAGATAGGAAAAATATTGCAAAATGTCAACAATCTATTGGCGCTGCCTCAATTTTTTTCCTGGACGGTGCCCGGGGAATTCAGATCGCCTCGCACTGACCGCGCAAAACGCCGGAAATTCCCTTCGCGTTCACTCTGAAAATTGTGGCCAACCTCCGCCTTATCTGGACTTGACGGCGATGCATGCAATTTCCACATTCACGTATTTCGGTAAATTGGCAACCTGAACCGCCGCTCTGGCCGGTGGTTTCTCCGTGAAATAGCGGGCGTACACATCATTGATTTGTTTGTAAAATTCCATGTTGGACATGAAGACAGTTGCGCTGACCACATCGGAATAATCCATTCCCGCTTCCTGTAACACAGCCCCAAGATTATCCAACACCTGTTTGGTCTCAGCTTCAATCGAATCCTGCACAAGTTCCCCGGTTTCAGGATTCATGGCAATTTGACCGGAGCAGTACAGTGTGTTGCCGACCTGAATCGCCTGGCTGTATGGGCCGATAGCTTTGGGAGCGCGCGGACTATTAATTACTTTTTTCGAATCTTCAGTCGGACCGCTGCAGGCAGTCAGAAGTAAACACATCGCAACTGCAAAAACTCTCTGATACATGACACTTCTCCTTTTCGAAAATAATCGATGACTTTGATTCAGACAATTTCTATGGAATTTCAATTTCAGTGGAAATCTCCGTCGGAGTGGCATAAATGAGATATTTCGTGTTTGGCATAGGAATGCCATAGGCGAATGTCTGGTCAATTCGGTCGATCAGCGGCAAGTGGGACCCAAGCCGGTACAGCCACTGCCAGACCGAATTTTTCTCCAACGAAAGCAGTGAATATCTGGATGGGATAATCCCGTCTCCAATGTCCTGATTAACAAAATGGCCACCAATCCTCACCAGGCGACAATTCGTCTTCAGGCCAATGGAGCCGGCCAAATGATTCCAGTGAATCAACTCGCCTTGCACCAGCCATTGCTCTCCGATGATGAAATAACTCCTCGATGTATTGCCGCTATCACCAAATTTCTGAACAAAAAAAAGATCGATTGTGTTATCGTTTGTATTAACATCTGTACAATATACTTCAGCAACAAGTATTTTGTCAGTCACCGGAATCAGGGAATGGATGAACACGCCCAATGCGCAAAATATCAGTCCCGATAAAATCATGAAAAGAATCGCGATGACTTTAACCCTTTGCCAAAAGGCCGAAGGCGCTTTGCTTTTATTCTCATCGTTGTTTTTGCGTGACCTGAAAATTAAATTGAAAATGAAATAACCGAGGGCAATGCTGCCAAAAATGAAAATTGTCAGACCAAAAAGAATGAGTGTCGATTCCAGATTTAGGAAATTATCATTCAATCGGTACTACTCCCGTTGAAAATGATGTTAATCCCCGGCAAATAATTTTCTCATAACCCTCGAAATCTCAGTTGACGTGACCAGGTTGATATTTTGATCCAGGCTGTGATTGAGCACTTTCGAAAAATTTCTCAGCGTGTCGAACATGCCATACGTGAAATCTTTCCGATGCAACGGATAAATGGTATTGTTGGTTAAAAGCGGATCCAGGCTATTGGGCAGATTGTACAAATTCACTGATTTTTCCCAATCGCGCGTGCCGGGAATTGGTGAGAAAGACGACAGATAGATTTTGGCGCCCAGTCCATGCACGAAAAGCATACTCTCCACAACTTCATCCACAGATTGCTCCGGCAAACCCATAATCACGTACACTCCCAAATCCTTCCGCGCATAACCGGCCGCTTCAAGGTAATCCACTGAATTGGCCAAAGCGTCGTTCGTCACTTTGTAGCCCATCTCCTTTTGCCGTGACGTGCTGATGCTTTCAAAACTCAACCGAATGGTTTGGAAGTTCGTCTCGGCCATCTGCCTGGCCAATTCCGGCGTCATTTCCCGCGGATGAATTCCGTTGGGCGTATGGAACGCGGCACGGACCTTGAGCGCCTTTATTCCCTCCAGAATAACGGACAGATGGCGTTCCTGATTGATTAACAGCGCGTCATCGAAAAAGGCGAAGTGGCGCACGTGGCGTTTGGAATAATATGAGTGAATCTCCCCGATCACTTCTGCCGGGTCGCGTTGAATGAATTTATCAAACAGCAAATGCGACGCGCAAAACGAGCAGCGGAAAGGACATCCCACTGAAGTTAAAATTGGAATTGATTTCAGATCCGGGTAATAGTGATAACTGGCAGTCGGGATGGCAGTTAACGTATCTGTCTCTGCGCCGCGATGGCCAGTCAACAGGCAGGCGAGCTTCAAGGCGGCTTCCTCACCTTTTCCTTTAATGACATAATCCGCGCCGGCGTGGCGATCAGCATGCTCGTAGCACAGTGTCGCGTAGATTCCGCCCAGGATAATCGGCGCTTCCGGGAATTTTTTACGGATGACACGAATGGCGAAAAACGCACCTTCGTACCAGTACGTCATGCCCGAAGTGATCATGACCACGTCCGGCGTTGGTATTGAATTCAATTGCTTCAGGAAGAGTTTCAGGGGCAAGCCGTAGCGGCAGTAGTGTCGGGGGATGTGGCTCAATGCATGAGGCTTCGGCGCCGGGGTTCGGATAAATTTTCCAGTAGCGTATTTCTTGTTATTCTGAAGCGGCGGGGGAAGCTGATGCCGATCGAGACAATCAATGAGATGCGTGCTAAAACCATTTCGGCTGAGAGTATTTCCTATTGATAACAATCCGACTGGTTTATTCCAGAAATCATAGGCAGCAAAATCATAGATCCATGGATTTATCAGAAGCACGTTATTTTGTTTCATGGCTGTAAGATAATAAAATTCGCAGAGGATGTCAAGCCCAAAAAAAGCGGATTTCATTTTTGAGGAACGTTGCCGAGGTCGATAGCTGTTTCCACCAATGAAAAAGGCCCTGTCATTCAACAAGGCCTCATCTCATGTGTCGGGGCGAGAGGAGTTGAACCTCCGACCTCCTACTCCCGAAGCAGGCGCGCTAACCGGGCTGCGCTACGCCCCGAATTTTATAAAACGCAAAACGATTTTTATACTGAAATTTTCCTTATTCTCCCCATCCTTTGCTGCCGATCAGCGGTACAAAAATACATCCGCAGATAGTTTTTGTGATGTATGAGTCGCTTCGTTTGGTGACTAACAACAAATCCTGCTGATACGCACTCCCCACCGGGATTACCATGCGTCCACCATCTTTCAATTGATTGACAAGATGCTCAGGCACACCGGGCGCGCCAGCGGTGACAATGATTGCGTCGAAGAGCGCCTCTTCCGGCCAACCCAAAGTCCCATCGGTGGTGGTAATTTCGATGTTGCGATAGCCCAGATGCGTGAGCAGCTTAAATGCGCTATCCGCCAATTCCTGGTGCCGTTCGATGGAGTAGACTTGTTTGCACAACTCCGCCAGGATGGAGGTTTGATACCCTGAACCGGTACCGATTTCAAGAACCCGCTTTGACTTATTGGGCTCGATTAATTCAGTCATCAAGGCGACCATGTACGGCTGAGAAATTGTCTGAGAACACGGAATGGGCAATGGCGAATCTTCGTAGGCTTTGCCCCAATATTTCTTATCGACAAAGAAATGCCGTTCAATTTTGCGCATAGTTTTCAGAATGTCCTGGTTCGAAATCCCCCGATTCGCCAGTTGTTCTGCGACCATCTTTTCCCGGGCATCAAAAAATTGATTCATCCGGTGCGCCAATGGGGTGTGTTTACCTCTGGCAAATTCCAAGATTGCCTTTGCCTTTTTAGTTGACCAAATTTTAACGGCTGAATTTAATAATTTATTTCTTATAATGCAAGCAATTTTTAAATCCAACATCGATCTTCAATGGACAATTTTTTTTTAGGGTCAATGCTTTTCGTCAATTGACGCTGTCTGTCCTGGAAACAGCATCTCGGGCTGATCCGGCAAGTGCAATCAATGAAAGAGTACAATCGGAAAAGCGCTGACGTGTATGGACAGCAGAGGCGGAATGTCAGTCATCCATTTTTTATAGGTTGTCTGAATTTGCAAATTCTTTTCAGGCTGTTCGTTTTAACAATAAAACCAGAGCAATGAAAATTACAATATATTTCTCTTGAAATATAAATTCCAAATGAGTAAATTAGGCGCCATTTCTGAGCATCCATTTCAAGTGAACATTAACTCGTGATTGGTTGAAATTTACATCTAACACAAGGGAAAAATACAATGAGCAGCACATTTGACGATGCACGCATTACGGCTTTTCAGCCCAAGCAGGAAAAGAATCCGGAGACCAAGGAGACCCTCGATAAAATGGTCTTCAAAGGCGAGGCGCAGTTGAATAACACCCTGCAAATTTCTGACCTGTTTGCCGGCTTCAGGAAGCGGCTTATTAAATTGAAACTAACGCCGTACGATCAGTACGACAACAACATTGAATTTGAAAATGTGAGTATTGAAGATTTCACTGTCAAAAACAAGATGGAGCGTGTGGGACAGGGAAAAGACGCCGAACGAATCCCGGTGGAATTTGTCTTCTTCACCATGGCAGTAAAAATGGATGTCGAAGGGAATTTTTTGAAGGACATGTACTCAATCTTCCAGCGCAAAGTCCGAATGGACATTGATTTTATCGAATGAAAAGAAAAGGGCGCATGCGATGTCGTGCGCCCCTATTTCATTTATATTGCTCTGTTGCCTTCGAGAATAACTTCAGCGCCGATTCTTCATTGCCAGCGACCAGCGCGGAAATCCTCTGTTTGATTGCTTCTTTGGATTCCATCCCGGCATTCACAATGTAAACCGATGCCGACTTGAATAGCTTTTTGAAATTTTGTTTTTGACTATCAATTCGATCTATCGATTTAATGAGCAGATGGGGATTGAAGAAAGGAACGTTCTGCGCGCTACCATAGCTGCTCGGATTTCTGCCTTCTTCAAGAAATTTGATGGCATCTTCAGGCGTTGCCTTCACTATTGCCGGAGCAATGGGATCTTTTCTAAAAATGACAACCCATCGCACTGAAGTTCGTTTCACATGCTTTTCCGGCCCGCCCAGCCAATAGGGGTCGAGCAACGCAATGGACTGCTCCGACGCCGAAAAGCAGTATGGCGCTCCGCGATCCAGTCGACAATTGTCCTCCCTTTTGCATTTCTCGTTTGTGCATTCTTCTTTCGAGGTGACCACATTTTCACATTTGCTCATGTCGAACAGGCTCACCATCTGCGGGTACTTCTCGACAAAATCGGTGGACATGGTGAATTTTCTCTCCACCCCATCGGCGAACGCTTCATTGCCGACATATCGCATCAGGACAACGTCGTTGGAGTGCAGCTTGATCCCTGGCTGCTTCAATAATTCCGCAAACTGGTCCATTTTACCGGTGCCCGGGGGACCGATGAGCAGCATCCCTTTGCCAGCAATATCCACGGACTGGGCGCGAACCATGTGCATGTCGTACAACCGCTCCGTGATATCAGCGACCATTCCCAGAGCCAGGCTCCGCAACTGAGGATAGAAAGCGGATTTGAAGTAAAACACAGTCCGCGATTCAGGGTTGTAGAAGGCTCGCGCCTCGCGTCCCGTGATCCAGTTCACCGCATAAATGATAGCGTGTGGTTCCAGATCTGTTTCCAACTGGGCCGGGTAAAAATTCTCCATCCAGAACTCATAGAGATGCGGGCTATTTGTCCGAAGCTGAACGATGATGCCGGCAATATTGACATTCCATTCATAATAGCCTTCGAACGTCATGAAAGCTTCCGACTCAGCCAGGAGCGCATTGCGCATTTCCAGACTGATGTTCGCCTCAGTTTCCACAAATGACTTTCGCTGAGTGACAGTATTGTTCAGCGGTTTTTTTGATGATTTTTTAATCGGCACCAATTTGCCCATGGCCTCAGTGATCCGATCCATGGCTTTCTCTATGTTTTCCCTGGATGTGGCGTAGGAAAATCGGATGAATTTATCATCGCCAAATGCATCGCCGGGCACAATGGCAACGTGCGCGTGTTTCAAAAGATAATAGGCCAGTCCGTGCGAATTCCTGATTGGATTGCCTTCGTAGGCCATATCGTAATAGGCGGAAAAATTCGGGAAGAGATAAAATGCGCCCTGGGATTTATAGCAGGAAATTTTGGGAATTTGGCTCAATCGGTAATGCATGTAATTACGCCGCTGCTGAAATTCAGACACCATCTTATTGATTTCGTTCTGCGGCCCGGCAAAGGCCTCGACACTGGCATACTGGGAAATCGAACTCGCGTTGGACGTGCTGTGACTCTGGACTTTTCCCATGGCAGCAATGATGTCTTTGGGGCCGGCAGCAAATCCGATTCGCCAGCCGGTCATGGCGTACGCTTTGGAAACGCCATTGATGATCACTGTATTTTGCTTCACTTTTTCACCCAACTCCGCGATGCTGCAGAATCGAAAGCCATCGTAAACCAGTTTCTCGTAAATTTCATCGGCGATGATCAACAGGCCTTCATCAATGGCAATATCGGCCAACTCCTCCAATTCATCGCGCGAGTAAGTCGCGCCGGTCGGATTGCTGGGGTTATTCAGAATGAGCACTTTTGAATTTGAATTGATGGCCCGGCTCAAATCTTTTGGCGTCAATTTGAAGCCATTCTCTTCTCGCGTCGGGATGACAACAGGCACACCCTTTGCCAGTTTGATGATATGAGGATAAGACACCCAGTACGGCGCCGGTAAAATTGCCTCTTCCCCGTGGTTGAAAATGGCCATGGCCACGTTGTAAAGACTGTTTTTTGCGCCGCTGGAAACAATGATTTCGTCTGGTTCATACGTAATGCCATGATCATTGAAAATGCGATTGATAATCGCTTTTTTGAGCTGTGGAATTCCGGCATTGGCCGTATATTTGGTCAGGTTCTTGGTAATTGCGGCCTTCCCGGCATCTTTGATATTCTCCGGCGTGGCAAAGTCCGGCTCACCGACGCTCAAATCGATGACGTCAATGCCCTCTGCGCGCATGGCCTGCGCTTTGGCGTTTATTCGCAATGTCGGAGAAAATCCAATTTCCTGTACTCTCGTTGATATCATATAAGTAATCTTCTTAGTTTTGGTAATGACAACAGTTCATGAATTGTGAGCTAATGTTATTACGTCGATTTCTATCATGGGAAAAATCAATCCCACCCGGGATGGATGTGGAACGCCCCGCAGCGCGCAGGGAGTCTCTCTCGGCGCGCAGCGACAATCTGCTCATCGGAAAATTGACGATCATTGTGTCCGGGAAGAATTGGAATCCCGGCTGAAATGATCGGCAATTACCTGATTATTTGTCTTTCTGCTCCTGTCCGGGAAGATTTTTCAATAGCTTTGTCAAATCAACGCCACTGAGAGATTGAACGACTGTTGGCAGTTGCGCCAAAACCTGGGCAACCTGTTCGGTGATTTTGGAAACGCCGTTCGCACCATCACCACCGCCGACCATGATGATCTTTTCAATTCTGGACAATGGCTCGGAGACGGCGCGGGCCAATTCCGGCAGCGCATCGATGACCATTTTATAGATTGCTGCATCATTGTAGTCTTTCCATGATTCCGCTTTCATGCGCATGGCATCCGCTTCGGCCTCGCCTTTGGCTCTGATCAATGCTGCTTCGGCCAGTCCTTCCAGCTTTTTCGCCTCAACCTGAGCTTTGGCCTCTTCTTTAATGCGATAGCCTTCAGCCTCGGCCTGGGATTTCAACTGGTAATTGGTCGCATCAGCAGCTTTTTTCACGGACGCATCCAGCTCTTTTTCTTTGCGGGAAATTTCCATCTCTTCGATTTTAATGGCCTGCTCTTTTTCAATCAATTTTACCATTGACTCTTCTTTCTTTATCTGCTGCACGATACGATATTTTTCCAGTTCGTAGGAGAAATCGGCCAGTGCACGCTTCTGGTTAATGTCCGCCTGGTACTGAGCGCGCTGCGATTCAAAATCGCGGTTGGCTTTGGAGATTTCAATTTCAGCTTTCAGTTTGGCAATGTCTCCGTCTTTTCTGGCCTGGGCCGCTTTGATGGTCGCTTCTTTATCAGTCTCGGCCTGGGCAATGGCGGCGTCTTTTTTAACCTGTGCAATTCGAGGAAGACCCAGCGAATTGAGGTATCCCTGGGTATCGCTGATATCGCGCAGCGCGAACGAAAGAACTTCCAGCCCCATTCGATCAAAATCGATTCGGGAGTCGGTGATGACTCGTTCGGCGAATTTATCGCGGTTGCGATAGATGTCCTCGACGGACATGGTGCCGATGATCGCCCGAACAAAGCCCTCGAGCACGCTGAAGGAGACGTCCTTTATTCCCTGAGATCCAGTGCCTAAAAATTGTTCCGCAGCTTTTCGAATCGAAAACTCATCACTTTTAATTTTCACCTGAGCGCTTGCTTCGGCGATGATATTTACGCCCTGAGAGGTGATCACTTCCGGCGTTTTCACCTGCAGCGTGTAAATTTCCAGGGGTAGTGTCTGAACTTGTTCAATGAACGGCTTCACGAAAGTACCGCCACCAATACTCATACGATACCCTATTTTCTTGACTGTTCCATCCGGATCCGTGACTTTGTGTGATCGACCTCCTGAAATGATGAGGACTTCATTAGGCCCCACCTTGCGATATTGCTTGGCTAATGCCAGAATAAACAAAGCAATGATGATGACGACAGACCCGATAATGATGAGCAAATTAACCGTTGTTAGTTCCATTCGTTCCTCCTTGGTGCTCTTAATTGGTGAGCGGAAAATAAATTAAAAATTTATAGGCGATTAAATGTCGGGAAATATAGGGATATTTAAAATATATTGCAACAAATTTTTTTACTTTTTTTCATCCGTGATCAGTAATTATTAGGCTTTTAAATGGAATCTCTTTAGATAATAATTAGCATTCCGATGAATACCTATTTTTGTTTTTCATTTAAACACAAACACGAAACAAGTGATTTTGGCAACTAAAAAAGCAGTTGCTTTTTATGTCCAAATATCTTATATTCAGCAATTAAAATTGACATTCCCTGTTCACTATCCCAAGCCAGGAAATCGAAATGAGCACTGTAACTTACCACGAAGAGGACTACAAACGATTCTCTCAAAACCTGAAACCCCTGTTGGATGGTAAAACTATTAAGCATTATGATTTGAAAAAGTTGGGAAAGCTTGCTTTTTCCAGAGGCACAAAAACTAAGTACGGTTCCTATGGCTGGCGTTCTGCGGTCTCCAGCCGCGTCGCTCCCCGGACCGTGTATCTTGGGAGTGAGCGTGTGCGGCTTCCCAAACCATCGGACTTGCATGCGAAATTAATTGAAAGCGCGCCGGAGGAGCTTCACAAAGTGCTGCATCTGATGCGCACTCTGCCCTTCGTCCATATCCGGAGGCAGATGGGCGATAACAGCGAATTCAATCCGATTTGCAATCTTTACATGTCCACTGCCGATCCTAAAAATCACCGCATCGCTTACATGTGGGGCAACACGCTCGGCAATCCTACGAAACGACCTGGCCCCGAATTTACCATGATTCATATTCCGGAGGAACATCAGATACGGCAGCAGGTACTGGCGTTGCCTGAGTATAATTTGAACATCGCCCTGGGCACCGATTATATGGGCGAGGATAAAAAGGGCTTTCTACGACAGGCCATGTGGTACGCGGACGAACACGGAATGCTCGGTTTGCATGCCGGCACCAAATTAGTCTATGTGCGGGATGAACGGGATAATAAACTCAAGCGATACGGCATTTTTCTTTTCGGCCTTTCGGCGACTGGGAAATCGACCTGGTCCTGCCACCAGTTGGGATTGGATTACACCAAAGGCGAACGCACTGAAGCTGTGCAGGATGACATTGTATTTCTGCGCCGGGACGGTTCTGCCTATGGCAGCGAGCAGGGCTTCTTCGTTAAAACAGACGTGGACAAAGAGCTGCAAGAAGCCATGTACTACGCGCTGATTGACAAGTCCGCGCTCTACGAAAACGTCATGATCGATTCGAATGGCAATCCCGATTTTTTGGATGAAAATTTATGCGGCAATGGTCGGGCTGTGATTCGCAAAGATAAACTGAGAATAAAGCGCGGCAGAAAGCTCGTCGGCATTGATTCCAAGAGCATCAATCTTCCGCCGCTCGAAGAATTGGATGGGATCGCCTTTGCATTCATCACACGGCGCAACACGATCATGCCGTTCGCGCAGCGCCTCACGGCCGAGCAGGCTGTGCTGGCCTATCTCTGGGGCGAATCCAGTCACAGCTACGCCTCTCAGCCGGATAAAGCCGGCGAATCTGTGCGCGTTGTGGGCACTGACCCGTTCATTGTCGGTTCGCGCGCCAACAAAGTCAATCGCTTTTACAGCATTATTATGGACTTGATGGATAAATTTCCGGGCAAGGTTGAATTTTATCAGTACAATACCGGCGGCGTCGGGGAGATCATCGATAACTATATGGATGGCTCAATTCCGAAAAAGCGCGTTATTCGAAAGGTGACCCGCGTCCCGATCAATCTCATGGCCGCCATTCAGCGCGGGGATTTGAGAGGAACCAACAAATATCAGCGCGGCATCTTTGGGACAGAGGAAGTTGTCTGGTGCCAGGGCGGCGATATTGAACCGTACAATCCCTTCAAGCTGTACTCGAGAGAACAAGTCGATTTTTACTTGAAGGACATTGTCGACGGCCGGCGCAAATTCACCGATGAAATTGCCAGCGAGGGGTTGAAACCCGAGATTTTGAAAGAGGCAGAAAGTTCGTTCCAAATTTACAAAGACACAAAGACGAAGCAGGTCTTTATGCCGGATACTTCAGCGTCCCCTGTGGATGGCGCTGGAATTCCCGGATCATCGCAATCGTGGGTGAGCAAGTCCCGACCGCCGAGACCGGCCGGGTATCGGTAATTCTTGATAATCACGTTCGGAATTGATAAAAAGCACAGCCTGCGGGTTGTGCTTTTCATTTCATTGAAATACATCGCATGAATCGACCCAGCCACTTTTTGTTGATCGCCATGATCAGTCTATTTATTTTAGCCCTGATCACAGGCGCCATTTCTTTTTTAAATCTCGATCTGAAAATCGAATCTTATTTTTACGACTCAACCTCGTCGGGTTGGTATCAGCGGAATTCCGTGCCCTGGACATTGGCTTATCACTACGGCCCCTACCCTGCCATTCTCATTTTTGTTGCCGCTCTTGCTGTATTTTTCCTCAGCCTGAAGATTTCAAATTTGGCCCCGCTCAGACGAAACGCACAATTCATCATTCTCAGTTTCATTTTAGGCCCGGGATTGCTGGTCAATGGCATTTTCAAAGACCACTGGGGCCGGCCACGGCCACGGCAAATCGAGCAATTCGGCGGCAAATGGACATATCACGAAGTCTGGCAACCGGGCATTCCTGGCAAAGGCGCCTCGTTCCCCAGCGGGCATGCATCGACCGGGTTTTTCCTGATTGTTTTTTATTTTATGTATCGAAAGAAAAATCCGCGTCTTGCTCACATCGCGCTGGCAATGAGCCTGGCCATGGGACTCTATATCGGCACGGCGCGCATGGCTCAGGGGGGCCACTTTTTATCGGACGTCCTCTGGTCCGGCGGGATGACGTGCGGCGCAGCCGCTGTCATCGATTTTCTCATGAGACGATCTTCGACGACACCCGGCCCGGACTGGAAGAGAAAATACCCTGTGTTGAAATGGGCGTGCATTGCGGGATCTGCCGGACTTCTCACCTACATCTTTGGATTTTCCAAACCAGTGTACCGGGAATATTTCCACCATGTCCAGCCGTACGACAAAGCCATTCCAATTGGCCTCACCCTGGATCAGGATGCCGGCGAGACTGTTTTTCGATCCGGCCGATTCGAGTTTCCGATTGAAATAAAAACAACGCTTCACGGTTACGGATTCCCTGTTCACGATTTGAAAAGTCAACTGGTCGAAGAAATGAACAATGATTCGCTTCAGGTAACCTACATCCTCGGCATTGACGGCATCTTCCAAAAAATGGTTGTGGTTACTGAAGTCATTTTCGACACCAGCTACACCATTCAGTTGCACCCAATGAACAGCGCTTCGTTTCTCCACGCTGGAGCGGTTCCCACAGACGTTTCGCCAAGATAATCTGAGCGATGTGCATCGTCATTTACAAAAGGAGTTCACGAAATGGAAACATTGACTATCCACGAATTGATCAATCTGGTACGTTCTGTTTTTTCGCCCGGGAAAGACGACAGGCGCTTGGCCATACTCATCGATGTGCCCGATGAAAAAGTCGCTGACATCGATAAATGGCGCATGCGCCGCGAAATGGCGAGTGAGTGGCACGGCAAGCTGCGCGAAGCGAAAACCGAATTGCAGCTCAGCGACGTTGATCTGGTCTTTTACCCCAATGTGCACAGCAACAATGCGGATCTGCCAAAGCAGGCATTCCGTTACAACGGCTCTGCTGCGACCGTCACTGCCGGAACGCTTCTGTCCAAAGGCATTCCGTTCGATTTTGCCGCCTATCTGGATACCTGCCAGATCATCCTAGCGCCGACACAATTTTCAGCGACAGCGCCTCTGAAGCTGCTGGCTAAAAAATCCAATTTCAGGGCGGCCACAATGCCGGGGTTCACTGCTGAAATGATTCCTTCCCTGCGGCTGGATTACGAAGAGATCAATCGCCGCGTCTTTGAAATAAAGAAATTGCTGGACAAAGCCGATTCGCTGGACGTCCAGTTTTTAGTCGATGGAAAGCAGGAGTATACCTGCCACTTCGACCTCCGTTTTCGTACAGCGCATGCCAGCGGCGGGCGATTGCCTGATCCGGGCACAGCCGGAAATTTGCCCAGCGGTGAAAGTTACATTGTGCCCTACGAAGGCGAGCAAGATGCGGCCAGCGAATCGTCCGGCGTCCTGCCGGTTCAATTCGACGATGAAGTTGTGCTCTACCGATTGGAGAATAACACAGCAAAAGAGGTGATCAGTCGTGGCGCCCGTTCAGACGCTGAGGCGAAATACATTGCGTCGGAACCAGCCTATGCGAATATTGCAGAGTTAGGATTTGGCGTGCTGAAGGATTTTGGCGTGCTTCCCAGCGGTGAAATTTTATTGGACGAAAAATTGGGATTGCATATCGCCTTCGGGAGAAGCGATCATTTCGGTGGCGCCGTTGGCGCCGCCAATTTCACTTCTATCGAAAAGGTGGTCCATATCGATAGAATTTACATCCCTGAGACTCAGCCCCGAATTCACATTGAGCAGGTTATTTTGAATTTTAAGAACGAAAAATCCATGGTCCTGATGAAGAACAACGGCTACACCATTTTTTAGCAACGGCAGCGATGGCTCAAATTAAAACCTGCAATTGCAGATCGAGTCCCATCTCCCCTATCCTGAGAATGGTAATTATTAATAAAAAACCCTTGAGGTCATCAAGGGTTTTTTCTTCTGGTAAATACAAATCAAGTCTTAATTTAATCCGACCATTACGCGTGGTCACAGCGTTCTCTTTTAATTGAACGAATCCATCAGTTTGGATTTTTTGCTGCTTTTCTCTTCATGCTCAGGTGACGAGGATATATCGTCGACGATCTTTATTTTTCCATCCATGGATTTCTCTTTATCCATATCCTTTGAGTAGCTGTCCTTCTTCGTTGTGCTTGCCTGATTTGGCTTATTCACGACCATGGTGACATTGCCCTGGAAAAAGGCCTGGTCGGATATCATGATCGATGGCGAGGTTGTGTCGCCGTTGAATTTGGCGCCATCGCGCAGTTCAACTTTATCTAACGCATGAACCTTGCCTTCGACTTCGCCTTCAATCATCACTTTCTGAGCTTTGATTTCGCCCTTGAATCTGCCGGTGCGTCCGATCGTCATATTGGCGGACAGATCAACGCTCCCTTCAATTTCACCGTTCAGATACAGATCATGAGTACCTGAAATATCCCCGACAAATCGTATCCCTTCAAAAATCATTGTTGAATCGGTCACGGTGGCTGTGGGGCTTGATGTGTTGATGTTAAATGTTTTTTCCATTTTTTGATCCTTTCCAAATTCTTCGTTTTGTGGTTTATCAAAGGTTCTTTGACTTATTTTCATCCTTCACCTCTTAAACAAATTTCGTGACGCTTCCATTTTAAAAGAGAACCGTTAATTGATTTGAGCGTTGGAAGTTATGCAAGGCGTCCTTTTCAGATCCGAAACATAGACACTCTTGCTGCCGGAGTAAATACTGAGAAGGCACATTCGGATTTACGCCTCAGTGATGGATGCGATTTTTGACATACGTGTCTAAACTATTATCGTCATCGAAAACTGAAAATTAATGTTTTTATTATTAAAAGATAGTCAAATATCAGAGAGGTATTTTTGAGTGAAAATTGTTGCAGCAGAGGTCGCCGGAAAAAAATAGCGCCGGCGCATGAACGCAGAACGCGCTTTCAGAATGTACGGTGAGAGCCAGTCGCCGATTCTGAGTTGAGAGCACGTGACATCAAAGGCCGACTTATCCTGAAGATTTCAGTGACATTCGACATAATGTCCAATGAGCGATCTCCGCGTTTCGGCGCGATAGTCCGGATGCATTTTCCGAATGAACCAGGGAAATCGCCTTCAATGCATCCGAACGGAGAGCGCACGCTGAAACAAACCGCTGGTATGCCCGGACTACGGGATATCAGCGCAGGGTTGATGCAGGATTTAAGCCAGGTACTTTTTCAACTGATAGCGTTTGGCCAATTCATTTCGCTCTTGCTCAGAGAGCGACTTCATGTATTCCTTCCAGCCCGGGCACCAGTTCGCATGCCAGCGCCACAATCGTCCCAGGAAGGATTTGGGATTATTGTCATATTTCGCCCGAAACGCACATTGGGAACACTGAATTTCAGCCATGATTTTCCTCCTCTTAAAGATCATTGAATAATATGAAATTTGAAGCTGATTAGCCTTTGCCACGGGAACGGTATAAAAATAAAGTAATAAAAGTAAATTGTCAAGATAATTTTCGCTCAATTGACGTTCAAGACCAGTGGCTCTATGTACAAACTGCATGTGAAAAATAGATGACAAAGCCCGGGTTAATTTTCAATGAACTCATCCAATGCGATTCAACGCAGTGAAACATCTACTGTGAAAATCCGAACAAAATACCCTTGCATTAGAGGTCAAATATGCATATATTTTGCCTGCTCAATTGACGGGGAAACAGCCCTCACCGCAAAGTAAAAGGGCGGCTCATCACGATGAAGAAATCGGCATTGGCTGTTCCACGAATGGCTTCGGTTAACCGTCGAAAAATGGGCAATGGACAAAACGACGATTTTTAGGTTCTATCTCAAACTGGTGAATCAACAGAAGGAAGAAACATGCTTCATCCCTTTTTACATGAAATCGACGAAGTGGTATCGTTTTTTAAAACGAATTTGAATCGGGGTCTCACCGAAAGTGAAGCCGCCCAGCGTCTCTCCCAATATGGTAAAAATGAACTGCAGGAGACGGGAAAAAAGAGCATGCTCGCTATTTTTTTCAGCCAGCTAAAAGAGACGATGATGATCATTCTGTTCGTTGCTGCAATCATCTCGTTGCTGCTGCACGAATACATCGACGCCGGCGTCATTTTTGTCATTGTGCTATTGAATGCGTTCATTGGATTCTGGCAGGAATATAAAGCGGAAAACGCCTTGGCCGCCTTGAAAAAGATGGCCGTTCCCACAGTTCGCGTGCGCCGCGATGGCGTTGAACAGCAAATAGCAGCGACGAACCTGGCGCCGGGCGACATCATCATCGTTGAGGCCGGAAATATTATCCCGGCCGACTCCCGCATTGTCCTCGCTGCCAATCTGAAAGTTCAGGAATCGGCGCTGACCGGCGAATCCGAGTCCGTGTTGAAGAATACCAACCGCCTCAGCGGAGACGATATTCCTCTGGGCGATAGAAAAAATATGCTCTACATGGGCACTATTGTCACCTACGGCCGGGCCGAAGCCGTGATTTCCGCGACAGGCATGAACACTGAATTGGGCAAAATTGCCACCATGCTGCAGCAAGTCGAAGACGACAAAACGCCGCTGCAGATGCGACTGACCAGTTTGGGTCGGTCCCTGGCCTGGTTGGCGCTGTTGCTCATCGTCGTTGTGGCGACGATGACTTACTTCCGCGGGATGGCGATCAAAGAAATTTTCATGACTGCCATCAGCATGGCAGTGGCGGCGATTCCGGAGGGGTTGCCGGCCGTTGTCACCATCGCACTGGCTTTGGGCGCGCAAAAAATGTTCAGCAAAAAATCCCTCATTCGGAATCTGCCGGCAGTGGAGACTCTGGGCAGCGTTTCCGTCATTTGCTCCGATAAGACAGGCACGCTCACTCAAAACGAAATGACTGTGACGGACATTGTTCTCCCCGGCGTTGCCTATAAATTGAAGGAAATCACCGAGGCAATCGCCCGGGACGCGCAGATTGAATTGCTGCTCTCGGCTGGCGCTCTCTGCAATGACGCTGAATTGACCGATGAACCGGATGCGCGAGGTCATAAAGCCATTGGCGATCCCACCGAAACCGCGCTGGTCATTGCCGCACAGCAGCTTGGAATTTCGAAAAATACGCTGGTGTCGGCGATGCCGCGAGTCGCCGAATTGCCGTTTGACTCCGACCGGAAGCGAATGACCACCATTCACCAATTGAACGCGACGACCGATGCGCCCATTCAGCGCACCATTCAAAAGTTGGCCCACGGCAAGTCCAACGATTATCTGGCGCTGACCAAAGGCTCTGTCGATGATCTGATCGACATCTGTAACCACGCACTCAAGGACGGAGAGGTTCGACCGCTGACCGCCGACATTCGCGATGAGATTCTCGCTGAAAATCGAAAGATGGCAGAGAATGGGATTCGCGTGTTGGGGACTGCCTGTCGTCTGCTGAAGCGCAACGAACTGGATGCGCCGGAGACGTATGAGCGGCAGTTGGTCTACATCGGCATGATCGGCATGATCGACCCGGTTCGCCCCGAAGCCATCGACGCAGTTCGCTTGTGCCAGAAGGCCGGCATTCGCGTCATCATGATCACCGGCGACCATCCGCTCACGGCCCGAGCCATTGCGCGCGAATTGGGTATTTCCAATACTGGCAAGTATCTGACAGGCAAAGAACTCTCGCAAATGACCGGCGCGCAGTTGAAAAACCAGATCGATGATATTTCAGTATTTGCGCGGGTTTCCCCGGAGCATAAAATGGTCATCATCGACGCGCTGCAGGAGCAGAAGCAGATCGTTTCCATGACCGGCGACGGCGTCAATGACGCTCCGGCGCTGAAATCCGCCAATATCGGCGTTGCCATGGGCATCACCGGTACGGACGTGGCCCGTGAATCCGCCGACATGGTTTTGCTGGACGATAATTTTGCCACCATTGTGGCGGCTGTCAAAGAGGGTCGGACGATTTACGACAATATCAGAAAATTTGTAAAATACATCCTGACCGGCAACACCGGTGAAATTCTCGTCATGCTGACCGGCCCCATTCTTGGCCTGCCCATACCATTGCTTCCCATCCAGATTCTCTGGATCAATCTGGTGACGGATGGATTGCCGGCCATTGCCCTGGGTTACGAGGAACCGGAGAAGAACGTGATGAATCGACCTCCGTTCAAATCCGAGGAAGGCATTTTTGCCCGCGGCATCGGCATTCAGATTCTGATCATGGGCGCTTTCATCAGCATGATTTCGGTATTCACCGGCCTCTGGTTTTGGCAGCACGACCCGCTCTCGAATACCTGGCAAACCATGATTTTCACCACGCTCACATTCAGCCAGATGATCTATGCGCTCTGCGTCCGGAAGAATTACAATTCCATTTTCCGCACCTCCCTGCTGGGCAATAAAATGATGATCATCGCGGTGCTGCTCACATTTTTACTGCAGCTCATGTTGATTTACATGCCGTTTTTCAATAATATCTTTCGCACGACTCCCCTATCCGCCGGACAGTTGCTCGTGGCGCTGGGAGCCGCTTTCACTGTCATCATCGTTACTGAAATTAAAAAATGGGTCTACAGAAGAAAAGATAATATCGATTGAAGAGTGAAACAGGGACAATGAGAGTCATTCAACGAAGATGGCTTCGATACCATTGAATCGTTTGTTTGAACTGAGGTTGGAAAGAATCGCTTCCGCAGAAGCAGTGTTTGTTGTTGGGAGTGAAACAGATTGAGATACGCGCCGTAACGGCGTTGAATTCAGCGCGAGATGATTGAGGTAAAACATGCAGAATGAAAATTTCCCGATTGAAGTCCATGACATGACCATTGCCTATCATAAAAAGCCGGTTCTATGGGATGTGGACCTGACTATTCCGGAAGGAAAACTGGTCGGCATCATCGGCCCGAATGGCGCAGGCAAAAGCACCCTGATAAAAGCCATTCTGGGACTGATTCCCAAAGCGTCCGGCTGGGTGAAAATCTATGGTCAGCCATACCAGGACATGCGCTTGCACGTGGGATATGTCCCGCAGCGGGAATCGGTAGACTGGGATTTCCCGGTTTCTGTCCGGGAAGTTGTGCTGATGGGCGTCTACGGAAAATTGGGCCTGTTCCGGCAGCCAACGAAAAGCCATAAGATCCTCGCCGATTCATGCCTGGAGCGCGTGGGCATGATAGAATTTGCCAATCGCCAGATCAGCCAGCTTTCCGGCGGACAGCAGCAGCGGGTTTTTTTAGCCCGCGCCCTGGCCCAGGATACGCGAATTTATCTCATGGATGAACCGTTTGCCGGTGTGGATGCGACCACGGAAAAGGCCATCATTCAACTGCTCATGGATTTGAAGATGAACGGCAAGACGGTGCTGGTGGTGCATCACGATTTGCAGACCGTGCCGGAATATTTCGACTGGGTCATCATGCTGAACATGCGCGTTGTCGCTGCCGGGCCCACTGCGGAGCATTTCACCCAGGAGAATCTAAACAAGACCTACGGCGGAAAGCTTGCGATCCTGTCGGAGGCTTCGGAGGAAGTGGCGCGACGAAGCGGGGGGAAACTGTGATGTGGGAGGAAATCCTGAGATTTCTCAGCCTGAGCGATGCCAACGTGCAGTTTGTATTGTTGGGTTCGCTGCTCCTGGGCGCCACCGGCGGTCTGCTGGGCTCCTTTGCCCTGCTGCGGAAACGCAGCCTGATGGGCGATGCATTGGCTCATGCAGCGCTTCCAGGCGTGGTCATCGCCTTTCTCATCACCGGATCAAAATCGATTGTGCCATTGCTGGTGGGCGCGTCGATTTCAGGGATCGTCGGGGTTCTGCTCGTCCAGGCCATTGTCCAATTCAGCCGAATCAAACCGGACGCGGCGCTGGGACTGGTATTGACCGTGTTTTTTGGCGTCGGCATTGTGCTGCTCACACATGTCCAGCGCCAGCCCATTGGCAACCAGAGCGGCCTGGATAAATTCCTGTTCGGACAGGCGGCGTCGCTTGTCACAGATGATTTGCTGGTCATGGGTGCTATCTCTCTCACTGTCCTGATTTTCGTATTGCTCTTTTTTAAGGAATTTCGCCTGCTGTGCTTCGATGCGGATTATCTCACCTCTCTTGGGTTCAATGCCAGACGCATCGATCTGCTGTTGATGGGATTGCTGGTGCTGGCTGTAATGGTGGGATTGCAGGCAGTGGGCGTGGTTTTGATGGCCGCCATGCTCATCACTCCGGCGGCGGCGGCCCGGTTCTGGACCAACCATCTCAATCGGATGGTGCTTGCAGCAGCGATTTTTGGCGGCATCTCCGGCGTTGCCGGGACGTTCTTCAGCGCGATGGCGCCGCGCATTCCAACGGGCCCGGTCATGGTGCTCACTGCCACACTGTTTTTCATTATCTCCGCGATTGCCGCGCCGAAACGAGGCTTATTCGCCAAATGGCAGCTCCATCGAAACAACAAGCGGCAGGTCATCGAGCAGCACGTACTGCGGGCTTGCATTGAACTGCGAGAGCAGCGCCCCGGTCCAGCGGCAGTAGCGCTCGATGACCTGGCCCGGCAGGTTCATGAGTCGCCAGCCACCATGCGACGAACAATCCGTCGGCTGGAGCGAAAAAGACTCGTGCAGATGACGGATGGCGCAATCGCTCTGACAGCGTCTGGCCAGCAAGAAGCACTTCACATTGTAAAGACGCATCGCCTGTGGGAACACTATCTCGTGCATCGGGCGCGGCTGCGCTCCGACCATGTCCACCGCGACGCGGACGAGATGGAACACATCCTTTCGCCCAGTGTGCTCGATGAGTTGGAGAAAATTCTCAAGAGCCAGGGAATTGACACCGAGAAAATTGTCAATATTCACGGTTGAAGCAACGGATCAACCTGTAGCGCAATAAGCAGCCATCCGCAAAATCGCCTGAGGTGAGCGGTACTGCACTCGTGCACGAAGTGAAGAAGCACGCGCACGTTAAGATTGATTTGGCATTACCAGGAGTTATCTATGTCTGAATTCACTATGGCATTCTGGATCATCATGACCGGCGCGCTGGCAGCGGCGTCCTGCGGGCTATTGGGCTCCTTTCTTGTCCTTCGAAAAATGAGCCTGATTGGCGACGCAATCAGTCACTCGGTGTTGCCGGGCATTGCCATTGCATTTTTGCTCAGCGGGAGCCGCAGCACTCTGCCCATGATCCTTGGCGCCTCGGCGTTCGGATTGCTCACCGCAGTTCTCATTGAAACGCTGAATCGGCGATGGCGCGTTCAGGAAGACGCCTCCATCGGCATTGTCTTCACCGCGCTGTTTGCGCTTGGAGTGGTGCTCATCTCCCTCTACGCCGGGCACATTGACCTGGATCAGGAATGCGTGCTGTACGGTGAAATCGCCTATACTCCCTTCGATTTGCTGAGCTGGGGCGATCTGTCTTTAGGGCCGCGACCCGTCTGGCTGTTGGGAATCGTATTTTTCATCGACCTTCTGTTCGTGCTTCTCTTTTACAAGGAATTGCTGATTTCATCGTTCGATCCGGGCATGGCGATCTCCATTGGCATCAATGCAACACTGATTCACTACGCGCTCATGGCCGCTGTTTCCATGACTACAGTCGCCGCGTTCGAATCCGTCGGCGCGATTTTGGTCGTGGCCATGCTCATTGTCCCCGGGGCAACGGCGTACTTACTGACCGATAACCTGAAAACCATGCTCTGGCTGTCCGTTCTGGTCGGAGTCATTTCGTCCACTGCCGGCTATTTCGTCGCTGTGGTGTGGGATAGCTCCATCGCTGCGGTCATGACGGTCATCTCCGGGCTGCTGTTCATGTCAGCGTTCATTTTTTCCCCCCGGCATGGCCTGGCCAGCAAAGCATTCAACCATTTTTTACTGTCAATCAACGTCATCGTCGACCATATCCTTTTATCCCTGTATCGCATATCGGAAAAAAAAGCGGCTGCGCTAATGACCCGCGCCCAGCTTTTCCGTGAGACAGAAGAAGGCGCGCTGCGCGCTGTGTTAGCCTGGTTCACCCTCAAAAGGAAAAAGTATATTCAGGCCAATACCCAACAGCAGTATTTTTTAACACCGGAGGGAATGAAACAAGCGGCGAGTTTAGTGCGACGACACAGGCTCTGGGAGACGTTCCTTGATGAGAGCGGCCTGCCTTCGGATCATGTCCATGAGCCGGCCAATCGCATGGAGCACTTCATCAAAGAGGATCTGGAGACGAAATTGATTCAGACCGTGGGCGAAAAACAGAGCGACCCGCATGGAAAGCCCATTCCCGAGGCGCAGTAATTTCACTGCGACAGGCGTATGACACGACCGAACCATCATTGCAATGGCATGGCCGCCATTCACCGCTTCAAACGAATGCTGGATCTCGCCCTGCTGATCCCCCTCCTGTTGCTGCTTATCCCGCTGTTCATTGGCATCATCACTGGCTATGCGCTGAACATGCTGTTTTTCCCGAATGACCGAGGGCCAATTTTTCATCGGGTGTTTCGTAAAACATGCGGCCGCATTTTCATCATCTTTAAATTTCGCGTCAGTCGCATTTCTCCGTCGCATGAGAAGTCATTCTCTCCTGGCCTGATCGCGCACATTGAACGGCTGCTGTCGCCGGAGGACAGGTCGTATTTTCAGCGGCATCCGGAATACTGGAGGGAAGACCAGGGAGCGGAAAAAACTCACTTCGGCCAATTGCTCAAGAAATTCTATATGGATGAATTGCCCCAGGTTTTTAATATTTTTATCGGAGAAATGACCATTGTCGGGCCGCGGCCGGTGGCGCTGTACGATCCGCGCAATCTCCCGGACAAAGCCGGGCGGGTCACCATCGCCGGTCAGAAGCTGGATTATCAGTTCCGGAATGAATTGAAAAGCGGCATCACCGGGTATTACCAGTTGAACAAGGACTATCGCGCGCTTGAGAATTACGAGCAGTTCATGTTCGAAGGAGTGCAACTGGATCGGCAGTATTACGATGCCATCCGCGCAAAGACTGGCTGGCAGTTACTGCGCACAGATTTAGCGATCATTCTGAAAACGCTGTCGGTTGTCGTGCGAGGAGAAGGCATATAATTTCCAGGTGATATTTTCAATCAAAATTATGCTGCCGGTCAAATCTTAAATCCTGTTAAAATCCAAGTTTTAGCTTGCATTTCATGTGCGGTTTCGCTATTTTCTCGTGCGTAGCATTCACTGCAATGAACCGTCAGAGCATCCCTGGCTCAGGAATTGGCGCAATGGTCAACATTGCTGGCGCAGCAGATTTCACAATGTACATGAGGATTTTTTACCATGGTGTCCCGTTCACAAAAAATACGACTGGGTATTTTTCTGGTGACTGCTTTTTCGGTGCTGTTCATTTCAGTGGCCATCATCACCGGCACGCGCGTGTTCAAGAAAAAGACCACCTATTTCATCCGCTATCAGAACTTCTCGCTGGCCGGTCTTGAAATTGGTTCCCCGGTCAAATATCGCGGCATTCGAATAGGCAGAATCGAAAATATTTACATCGATCCCAAAGATGTCACATCTAATATCGTGCAGATCACTGTGACGCCCAATGTGCCGATCAAAGAGGACAACGAGGCCGTTGTCAATTATATCAGCTACGCTGCCGGCATTAAGATGATTGAAATTCTGGGCGGCAGCAATGAATCGCCGCTGCTCCCTCCCAAATCATTCATCAAACCGGGCCATTCCATCGTCGACAATCTCTCCGGCAAGGCGGAGATAATCACCGAAAAACTGGAGATGATTTTGAATAATCTGGCTCAAATGACCGTGGCCGAGCGCCAGGAGAAGCTGTTCAAACTGGTCGACAATACCAGCAATGCTTTGCAGAGCTTCAATACCCTACTCGATACGAATCAAAACAGTTTTTTCAACACGCTGCAGCATATCGAAAAATTTACCAGCCACCTGGATACATTTATGGTCATTTCCAATCTGGCGTTGGGCGATATTCGGGCCATCACAAGGTCGCCGCAATTGACCAAAACCCTAGACAATGTCGAGAGAATTTCCTCAGATCTGGAACAGGCAAAGCTTTCGGAGCTGATCGCCAAATTGGCTGCGGCCATCGAGCAGACCAATAAGACATTCACGCATCTGGATTTGACCCTGCTGAAAAGCCGCCACGACATCATCAGTTCCACCGAAATACTCAGGGAAAGTCTGGAAAACTTCAATGAATTCACCCGGCTCATCAGTGAAAATCCTTCGCTGCTGTTGCGCAGTTCTCCACAACAAGAAATTCGGGAGTAGGTAACTCTATGGCGTGGTTAAGATACATCGCACTCTGTGTCCTGATCATGGGCTTTGTTTTATTGCTGGCGCAATGTTCCAGCACGACGATTCACCCCAAATATTACATTCTGGATTATCGCCCTGTGCTTCGCGATAGCAGCTATGTGCTGGCGAAGCCTTTCCCCTACCGCGTCCAGGTGCAGACTATGAAAATTCCGCGGACATTCGACCGCGTCAGCATTGTGGTTCGCTATTCGGCCCATCGACTGGACTACTATCGTTACAATCTCTGGGCGATTCGTCCGCAGATTACCATCTCGGATTTGATCGCTGAGCACATCAACAGCTACAGAATTTTCCAACAATGTCAGCGGGAATTTTTCGACGTCCGCCCGGATTATGAGATCGTTGGCAGCATCGAGGCCATCGAGAAATTCGATAACGAATCGTACACAGCAGCCCACCTCGCCCTGAAACTCTATCTGCGCAGCTACGATGGGTATGAAAATTTACTGAGTCATGAATTCGAGCGAGAGGAAGAGATCGCCACTTTCAAAATGGAGCTATTCGCTAAGAAGCTCAGTGATATTTTAAATGAAGAGACGGATGTTTTTATCAAAAAGATGATCGTCTATTTTCAATCTCAGACTGCAGATAGCACCACATCCCGGTGACATTGAACGATGCAGCTACAAGGCCATCAATTTTTTAGGTTACTATTCCGGCATGTATTCTTGTTACATGGACGCCAAAGTTACTTTTATTGAACTCCTATGAAAACCATTCATTACTACATACTGATGACGCTCGTGTTCACTGCCGTCTCATTGAGCCAGCAGAAACAGATTTATAACTGGATTGCGCCACAGCCCCGGGCGCAATTGGACATGGAAGGCCTCGACGACATTAAAGGCCTGGGCCGGCTGTTCATGCCGACCATGACCAATTCAGACCATGAGCCGGTGTACACTATTTCGACGAACGATTCGGTCATTCATGTTCAGAAAATGGGCAGAAGCGTCTGGCTGCGCCCGGGAACCTACACCATCACATTAGGCTCCGGGACGCTGGATCAGATCATCAAAAAAGTAGTGGACATTAAGGCGGAAGAGACGAGAATCATCGAGCCGGACTGGTGCGGTCTGAAAATTCGCATCATCGATGAAGCGCGCGAGTGGCTCAAAGAACCGTATGAAATCTATCGGTTGCCGGAACGGGAAGCCTACGGCATCGGCTACGGCGCCGATGAGCAACTGGGTGAGTTTTTGCAGACATGGATTCTGAAGCCCGGGCTGTATAAAATTATCAAGCTGGGCGAGAACGTGAACACGCATACAAACTTCGCCACGGTGCGGCTCCTGCCGGGAGAATTGACCCAATTCACCATTGTTCTTGATGCGGATACCAAGAATTTTTTAGGCGCCGGCATCCTCGAATTCGGCACTGAAATCCGCAAAATCAGAAACTGGTCGTTGTTCAGCGCACTGTACGGCAGCTTCACTCTCAATCGCGCCAATGACCTGACCACCAAAGAGCAACAGACCAGCATGGCCTTTGTCGCCCAGTTCGACTACAACATCAAATACAGCACGGCCAGGCATTACTTCCTCTCGCGCGGCCTGCTGGAAGAGGGCTGGAACATGCAAAAGAAGCAGAGCACGTTTCGGAGCTATCTTGATAATGTCCGATTGAAGAATATCTACATCTATTACTTCCTTCCCGGGCTCGGCTCCTACGGTCGGTTCTTTCTGGAGACCAATACGTTCCGCACCACGCATTACTACGATGAGCCGCGGAATGTTTATCTCTACGACACTGAAGGCAATCCCGAAGCCATTCGTCTCGATACCAAAAAAGTTGTCGTTTCGCCCAATTTCTCTCCGCTGGAATTGAAGGAGGGATTTGGAATTAATCTGGCATTGAAAAAATCACTGCGCGCGAATTTCAATGTGCGACTTGGAATGGGCTTCCGTCAGAACTTAAATCGTGATTTATACACGCAGGCTGAGGATAATGACTCCACATTCTACAAAAAGTCATCCACTTATCTCCGTGGCCCGGAAGCCTCTCTCGTCGGGAACTACCGCATTCTGAGGAACATCATGATCACGTCCGAATTTGACATGCTGGTTCCGTCGGGTCACTCGAATCAATTGGTCTATGATTGGGAAAATAATCTGAACCTGCGTGTGTCCCGAAATATTTCCATCGACTACACCCTGCGGATAAAGCGCGATGCGTCGATTATTTCATATACTCAGTATGAGCATATTTTGCTGCTGCGCTATTCCTACATTCTGTTTTAACAGGTGCGGAGTTGATAGTCAAATAACTCCGTCTTGCGAACATCACTGGCTAATTTTCTGAAGCAGTATGATTGAATTTTTCACACTCAACAAAACACTTTTTCTGCGCGGCGAATTAATCACCGAATCCGTGACCTCCGCGCTGGCCAGCATCACCCATGTGCTTCAGTCGCTCCGGGAAGATGTCCTGGAAATTGACCTGTCGGAAGTAACGAACATTGACAGCGCCGGAGTGGCCCTGCTGGACGAAATAAAAACGACGGCAATTTCCTCGGGCCTTTCTGTTCAATTCATCCGCATCCCTGAGAAAATTGACAAAGCCATCGCCAGTTTCTCGACCGAAGGACATCCCATATCCGCGACACAGGAGACGCCGCTGTTTCTGGAGCGCATGGGAGAGGGCGTTTACGCTTTCAGCAAAAAGGCCATGGACCTGCTCTATCTGACTGCGGATATTTTTTACTGGAGCATCATCGGTCTGGTGGATCGGAAGGGACAACGGGCCGGTTCGTTCGTGCAGCAAAGCGTTCTGATCGGAGTGAATGCATTTCAAATTGTAGGGCTCATCTCATTTCTCATTGGTCTCATTCTGGCGTTGCAATCCGCCGCGCAATTGCGGCAATTTGGCGCCAATATTTTTGTGGCCGATCTCATCGGCATCGCCATGCTGCGCGAGATGGGGCCCATCATGACAGCGATCGCTGTAGCCGGTCGCAGCGGCTCAGCCATTGCGTCGGAAATTGCCACCATGGTCGTCACCGAGGAAATTGATGCGCTCAAGACCATGGCCCTCAATCCGATTCGCTTCGTCATCGTCCCGAAATTCCATGCCATTACACTCACCATGCCGTTGCTCACTATCCTGGCGGACCTGGTCGGTATCCTCGGCGGATTCGTCATCGGCGTCACCTATCTTCAGTTGAGCGGGACCGCGTTTTTCAATGAATTGCTGACGGTGCTCATTTTGAAGGACGTGCTGACGGGCCTGTTCAAGAGCGTGATATTCGCGTGGATCATCATGATCATCGCCTGCTACCAGGGATTGAACGTCACCGGCGGCGCCGAAGGAGTTGGCCGCGCCACGACGGCATCCGTGGTCGCTTCGATTTTTTTCGTGATCGTTGCTGATTCGATTCTGGGATTGATTTTTTACTTTGGACAATAAATTCAGGTTATGGAACCCATCATTCGCATACGAAATCTCACCACCCGCTTCGATGACAGAGTCATTCTGGATGACATCTCCGTTGATTTCTATCCCAATGAAATCACCATCATCTTGGGCAAAAGCGGATGCGGCAAAACGACGTTGCTCAAACATATCATCCGGCTTTATCAGCCGGGTTCCGGTTCGATTGAAATCATGGGGCAGGACGTGACCTGGATGGAAGAAGCGCCGTTCAACGTGATACTCCGAAAAATCGGGGTGCTTTTTCAGAATGGCGCGCTGCTGAATTCCATCACCGTGGGCGAGAATGTGGCCATCCCGTTGGAACAGCACACAAATCTCCCCCCGGCCATCATCCGACGGCTGGTACGGACGAAATTGCGGCTAGTGGAACTGGACGATGCCATGCATTTATTTCCGGCCCAATTGTCCGGCGGGATGCGCAAGCGGGCGTCGTTGGCGCGGGCCATTGCTCTGGACCCGGTGATCCTGTTTGGAGACGAACCGAGCGCCGGACTGGATCCTGTCACTGCCGCCGCGCTGGATAAATTGCTGTTCAATCTCCGCGATATTCTGAACATGACTTTGATCGTCGTCTCTCATGAATTGGCCAGCATCCGGCGAATTGCCGATCGCATCATTTTTCTGGACGAAGGAAAAGTGCTGTTTCAGGGTAAACTGAAAGATGCTGAACAAACGGATCTGCCAGCCATACGTATTTTCTTCAACCCCGCTTTTAATAGCTGAATCTGCCAATAGGTTGATCATGCTTCATACCTACCAGTTCCCTGTGAAACTGACCGGCGTCGAGGTTTTCCATCCGCGCCATTACTTCAATTTTCCAATCTGATTGACGCCTCTACACTGTTTCGAAGAAAAAAAAATTCTGTTCGCGAACCCCAAGAGTGTGATAATTTCATCATTTCATAAAATCATGCTTGACTATTTGATGAAAAATCAATATACTTTGTGGTTAAATTTGCTCGGAAGAACATTAATCTTGGAGGAATACATGAGGAGAAACTACCGAGTTGTCCCGATGGTCGCGTTGCTTGTCATTCTCGGCTGCGCATCCACGGTGCGAATTGGTGAAATCAAAGAATCACCGCGTCGATTTCACGATCAAAAAGTCACTGTGAGCGGGGTTGTGGATGAAACCCTCACCCTGCCCATTCTTGGAATTGGCGTATACCGATTGAACGATAGCACCGGTTTTCTTTGGGTCAAACCTAAGAAAGACGTTCCGTTTCGGAATGATCGGGTCACTGTCTCGGGCGTGATTAAAGTCGGCATCAGCATTTCCGGGAAGAGTTTCGGAGTGATCCTGATCGAAGACGATGACGGAAGTGAACTGTAAAAAAATATGCAAATTGGCCTATCAATTTTACAGCTCCATGATTTTTTAATTGACAAAATAAATAATTATTACTATCTTGGTCACTTTAAATTAAGCAAAATAAACATCGGAACTCAAGGAAAAATCGGTTGTGCTTGATAAAATACAAGAGCCAATTAAATCTGAACTCGCTGAGCTTGAAAACAGATTCACTTCGTTAATCAAGAGTGAAATCGAAATCATCAATAGAATTTTCACCTACATCGTCGCCGCAAAAGGGAAAAGAGTGCGACCGATGTTGTTATTTCTGTGCAGTGGTTTGACTGGCAAACCGACGGAAAAATCCTATGAAGCAGCGCTCATTGTCGAGCTGCTGCATACGGCAACGTTAATTCACGACGATGTTGTGGACAACTCTGACTTGCGTCGCGGACGGCCTTCGGTGAATTCATTGTGGGAAAATAAAATTTCAGTGCTCATCGGCGACTTCCTTTTTGCCGAGGTGTTGAATCGATTGAATAAATTGAACAGTCCACGGATGGTGGAAATTGTCTCCAGCGTCACGAAGCAGATGAGTCAGGGTGAACTGTTGCAGATGGAACGGGCGCATGATTTTCAGATGAATGAAGATACATACTTCCAATTGATTTCCAATAAAACCGCGTCGTTGATCGCCGCGACCTGCCAGTTAGGCGCATTGACTTCCCAGGGCGCGGATGCAACGCATGTTGAAAATTTGAGGACGTTCGGGGAGAGCCTCGGGATAGCGTTCCAGATCAAAGATGACCTGCTGGACTTTTATGGCAATGAAAAAGATCTGGGAAAACCAATTGGCAAAGACCTCCTCGAAAATATCATCACACTGCCGGTTCTGTACGGCTTGAAAAAAAGCAACGAAAAAAGTCGCAAAGAAATCCTCGCTATTCTGCAGAACGGAAAAGATCATTCGCTGGATAAGATCATTCATTTTGCCCGGGAGACAGGAGGGATTGACTACGCCGAAGCGACAGCACAGCATTACATCCAAATAGCCCAGGAATGCATGGAGCGATATTCCGACTCCCCATATAAAAAATCGTTAACGCTGTTATCCGATTTCATCACTTCACGGGAAATGTAATCCGGAATGTTCAAACGAGGCGGTCCACTTCTCTGTTTCCTGCTGCTCATGCAGTGTACGCCCGCGAAAGACATTGTCCCGTTCGAGCGGACAATGATTTTCATGGATACGTTTTTTCAGGTCAGTATTTACGATCAGGATAAACCCATCGATACACTGGAACGCATCATGCACCTGACCTTCGACCGGATTGCGTTCGTCGACCGAATTGCCAATATTTACAGCGACTCCAGTCTCATTTCCAGAGTCAATCGCGAGGCTGCCTATTCCGAGGTTGAAATTGATACTGTTCTTCGTCAATTAATTCAGGCAAGCGCCGATATTTCTATAATATCGGGGGGAGCGTTTGACATTACTATTCAGAGCGTCGAACGCCTGTGGAACTTCACGCCGGAGCATTACTGTATTCCGGGAGACGCGCTATTGGCCTATCACCTCAAATGGGTCAATCCGCGTCACGTTGTTCTGCGCAATAACCGCGTCACGTTCACGTCGCCTTTGGTCAAAATCGATCTGGGCGGAATTGCCAAAGGTTACGCGGTGGATGAAGCCATTGGGGTGTTGCAGCGTAACGGCGTCACTGACGCCCTGGTCAATGCCGGCGGGAATTTGCGCGCGTTATGCAGCGATCTCACCCGTGGGCAACGCCGGGTGTGGATCAAACATCCCCGCAAACTGAACGAACTGTTCGGTTATTTTCCGATGGATGCCGGGTGTGTCTCCACTTCCGGGGATTATGAGCGGTACTTCATCGCGGACTCTGTGCGTTACCATCATATCCTGGATCCCAGGACCGGCTATCCGGCCTGGAAATGCATCAGCGCCACTGTCCAGGCGGCGTCTGCCATGATGGCCGATGCGTTGAGCACCGCCGTGTTTGTGCTGGGGCCAAAGGATGGACTAGTATTGCTGGAAGAATTGCCAAAGGTCGAAGGTGTCATTCTCTTCGAAGAACAGGGAAAGATACACTGGGTTGTTTCGTCCGGATTAATTGAGGCTTTTTCAGTAAATTGAATTATCAAGAATCCAGACAGATGCGGGGGCACTGATCATTCAAATTTAAAATATTTTTGATTTTCCATACATCAACTTTGAATTAACAGCGAGGAGTAAAAAAAATGCCAAGAACATTGGTTACAGGTGGGGCGGGTTTTTTAGGTTCACATTTATGTGAATATCTGTTGAACAAGGGACACCAGGTTATTGCCATGGACAACCTCCTCACCGGAAGCATCACAAATATCGAACATCTGCAAGGCCCAAATTTCAAATTCATCAAACACGACGTCACTGAATACCTGTACATTGCCGGCGAGATCGACTATGTCCTTCATTTCGCTTCGCCGGCAAGTCCGTTGGACTACCTCCAGCTTCCCATTCAAACGCTGAAAGTCGGCGCGCTGGGAACGCACAAGGCATTGGGATTGGCGTTATCAAAAAATGCCACGCTGCTGCTGGCGTCCACATCTGAGATTTACGGCGATCCGCTGGTGCATCCGCAGAGCGAGGAATACTGGGGTAATGTCAATCCTGTGGGGCCACGCGGCGTTTACGATGAAGCCAAACGATTCGCCGAAGCGCTCACCATGGCATACCACCGCTACCACAATGTGAATACGAAGATCGTGCGGATATTCAATACGTACGGCCCGCGCATGCGTCCCAATGATGGTCGCGCCATTCCAACGTTCATTCCCCAGGCTTTGAAAAATGAACCAATCACCATCTTCGGCGACGGCTCACAGACGCGCAGTTTCACCTATGTCTCCGATCTGGTCGAGGGCATCTACCGATTGCTGATCTCCGATTTGAATGATCCGGTGAACATCGGGAATCCGCGTGAGATGACGATCAAAGAAATGGCAGAGATGGTGATCAAAACCACGAACAGCACGAGCAAGCTGATTTTCAAACCGCTGCCCGTGGATGATCCGAAAGTCCGCCAGCCGGATATCAGCCGCGCAAGGAAGCTGTTGAATTGGGAGCCCAAAATCAATCTCGAGAAAGGATTGACTGAAACCGTAGCCTGGTTTAAAACTCAAAAGCTCAACTGATGCAAAATCAATTTTCAGGGACATCTTCTTTCAAAATATTGATCATCCGGATGAGTTCCATTGGCGATATTGTGCTGACGACGCCGGTCATTCGGCTATTGCAGCAGCAATTTCCCGGAGCGAAGATCGATTTTGTCATCAAGAAACAATTTGTCGACATTTTATCCGATCATCCTCTGTTGAATCGGCTACTTATTTTTGATAAACAGAATAATGCAGGAACGCTGCGGCAGATTCGAAGGGCAATATCGGAGACTCGTTACGACATCATTATTGATCTTCATAAAAATATTCGAAGTTATTACCTTTCCATCGGAACCGGCGCCGGGACTGTTGCCAGATTCAAAAAAGGCGTCTTGCGCCGATTTCTTTTTGTCAAATTCAGGATGAAGTCGCAGGAAAAGCCGCTCCCGGTGTATCAACGGTACCTGTCGGCAGTTGCCTTCCTGGACATTCGCGACGACCGGCAGGGGCCGCAGATTTTCATTCATCCGTCTGTTCAGCATCGAATCACCGGGTGGTACGCCAGCTTCATCAATCGATGGCCGGTGCTGATCGGCGTTGCGCCGGGCGCCAGTTTTCGGACAAAGCGCTGGACGCCGCAAGGTTTTTCCGAAGTCATCAATCAACTTATTCACCGGCACAATGCTGGGATCATTATTTTCGGCAACGGGGCGGATCGCGACATTTCTCAGACATTGAACATCGATGCTGAAGAAAATGTCCTGGACGTCACCGGCCAGCTTTCACTTCAGGAGACGACCGCCCTGCTGAATCATTGCTCGATTCTGCTGACCAATGATACCGGCCTGATGCATCTTGCGACTGCGTTGAAGAAGAAGATCGTCGCGATTTTTGGCAGCACGACCGAAGAGCTAGGGTTTTTCCCATATAACACAGAATTTCTGGTGATTCAAAATCACGGTCTGGCATGTCGCCCCTGCTCCCATCTCGGCAGGCAACGCTGCCCCAGAAAGCATTTCAAATGTATGAACGATATTGCTCCGCGCCAGGTCTATGAAGCGGTGGTGATGATGATGGGCCGGTAATGTGACGCTTCAGAAGCAGAATTTATCTTTAATCATTCATTACTATTCGGGCATGTTTTCTTGCCGCAAGACTCCAGTTCACGAAGTTAAACGAAGATGTCAATTTCTTATTCAACTTTTTTTTAAAACAAAAATCAGCTTTCAGAATTCATTCTTTTAGCCTGCATTGTTCATCGTATTTTTAAAGGAGGCTGGCTAACCTGAATGGTGCTCTTTTTAGAATAAACGTATAAAAACTGAGTTTCAAAATAGCTTAGTTTTTAGCTAGTTGAAAATCTGAATGTTGACTCAAATTCTGAGCAAGTTCATGAATAATTCAGGTTAAATCTTTTTTTTTCATTGCGCCTTGAGAGTTTGCAGCTGAGCTGCTGCAATCATTCAACGAATAATAGAGAATCAGACCATTCGCAGGAGGTTTTTTTTATTGAACTCAGAACAATTAGCCCGATTCATCGCTCGACTCTCGTTCGATAAGAAAGCCGAGGATGTAGTTATAATGGATGTGCGCGAACTGACCAACATCGCTGATTATTTTGTGGTGTGTTCGGGCGACTCGGATGTGCAAATCAGAGCCATTGGCGACTATGTTTGTGACGAGTTAAAAAAGAGCAGTGTAAAAATCTGGCATATCGAAGGCAAAAATTCGTCCAATTGGGTACTGGTCGACCTGGTCGATGTGATATTTCACATCTTCCGGCCTGAGGCCCGGGAATTTTACGGGTTGGAGAAGTTCTGGGGCGATGCCAGAATCGAGAAAATGGAAGAGCTATGATCAACATCGAACGAATCATTCAGGAAAATCTCTCGTCCGCCATTGCAACGATCAATTTGGAAATAGCGCCCTCGCTCATCAAACTGGAACGGCCCAAGTCCACGGAGCATGGCGATTTGTCAACCAATGTGGCCATGCAATTGGCAGCCACCGCCCGAAGGAATCCGCGGCAAATCGCCCAGGATATCGCGGCCAATTTACAGGTTGAATCCGGCATTCTCGAAAAGGTCGAAATTGCCGGGCCGGGATTCATCAATTTTCACCTGGGCTGGGGATATTACCGCAAAGCGCTGAAAGACCTAATGGCGCAAGGCGATCAGTTCGGTCGCAGCGACATTGGCCAGGGCTTGAAAATTCAGATAGAATTCGTCAGCGCCAATCCCACCGGTCCGCTGAATGTGGTCAGCGCCCGCGCGGCAACTGTCGGCGACATTATGGTCAATTTGTACAATGCAGTGGGATACGCTGCGGATCGGGAATTTTACATCAACGACGCCGGCCGGCAGGTGAAACTGTTAGGCCAGTCCGTGAGCGCGCGTTATATGGCCTTGCTGGGTTTCTCCGAATCATTCCCGGAAGAGGGCTATCATGGGGAATATGTCAAGGATCTGGCCCGGGACATCATCGAAGAATCCGGCGACCGCTATGCCTCGCTCGCTATCGAAGCCAGGCAAGTGGAATTTTCCCAGATTGCTCTGAGAAAAATGATTCAGCAGCACAAAACAGCGATGGAACAGTTTCGGGTGCACTTTCAGACCTGGTTCCGTGAGAGCGATTTGCGAAAGGATAACTCTCATCTTTCGGTGCTGGCGTATTTGCAGGAGCATGGCTATTGCTACGAAAAAGATGGCGCGACCTGGTTCCGTTCCGAGCAATTCGGCGATGAAAAAGACCGTGTGCTGTTGACGCAGGAAGGCGAACCGACCTATTTTCTCGTGGACATCGCCTATCACCGGAATAAGTTCGAACGTGGCTATAAAAAATTGTATGACATCTGGGGGCCGGATCATCACGGCTACATTCAACGCATGAAAGCCGCGATCATGGCATTGGGCTATGGCAAAGAAGATTTTGAGGTTGAAATTGTACAGCAGGTCAATTTGCTGCGCAGCGGTGAAGTGATCAAAATGTCCAAACGCGCCGGGCAAATTATCGAGATGCAGGAGTTGATTGACGAAGTGGGCGTGGATGCAGCGCGCTTCTTTTTCACCAATAGAAAAAGCTCGAGTCACCTTGATTTCGATATGGACCTGGCCAGGAAACAGAGCGACGAAAATCCGGTTTTCTATGTGCAGTACGCCCATGCCCGACTCGTCAATGTGATCCTTTTTGCCAATGAGCAGGGAGTTACACTGGACAATGAAATCGACTTGAATCGTCTCAATGTCGAAGAAGAAAAGCAACTGATCAGCCAACTGCTGCAATTCCCGGATATCATTGCCAGTGCAGCCGAGCTCTGGGAACCGCATCGGGTGACTGTTTATTTGCATGAACTGGCTTCCATTTTCCATCATTTTTATCACCTGCATCGCGTTGTGTCGGAGGACAGAGAGCTCAGCAAAGCGCGGTTGTTCCTGGTAAAGGCCACGCATCTCGTCCTGGCCAATGGACTGCGGATTTTGGGAATTACCGCTCCTGAGAAGATGTGAGTCTCCCCTATTCCGTCCATTTGGACAGCATTCGGTCAGGTCGATGGGGCGATATAAAATAAAAATACTTTCAGAAAAATTTTCAAAATAGAACTGATCAATTTCAGAACTGGCGGCGTGCAGCGAACGGTTTGAGGAAATCCCAAACATAATAGGCTCTCGCGCTTCAACCCTGGATTTAAACAAGAAAAGGAATTCATCATGAGCGTATTGGTTGTTGGTTCGGTAGCTTTGGATAGCGTGGAAACACCCTTTGGGAAAGTGGATGAGGCGATCGGCGGCTCTGGCACTTACTTCAGCGCCAGCGCCAGTTATTTTACCGATGTGAATGTCGTAGCCGTGGTCGGCGAAGATTTCCCCCATGACCAAATTCAATTTCTGAAAGATCGACGCGTCAATTTCGATGGCCTCGTGGAGCGACAGGGCAAGACATTCCGCTGGGGCGGCAAATACGAGACCGACATCAACCAGCGCAAAACGCTGTTCACACATTTGAATGTGTTTGAAAATTTCGATCCGGTGCTGCCGGATCATTACAAAAAAACGCCCTACATTTTTTTGGCCAATATTCACCCTGACTTGCAGCAGAAAGTCCTGGATCAGATTGAAAAACCCAGACTGGTGGTGATGGATACCATGAATTTCTGGATTGAGGGAACGCCGGATTCCCTCCGCCGCGTACTGAAATCCATCGATATTTTGATTGTCAATGATTCAGAGACGAAGCAATTGGCCGATGATCCCAATCTCATCAGCGCGGCCCGCAAAATCCAGGCCATGGGGCCGAAAATTCTCGTCATCAAAAAAGGCGAACATGGCGCGCTGATGATCCACGACGAAGGCTATTTCTGGGCGCCGGCATTTCCATTGTCAGCCATTCAGGATCCGACCGGCGCGGGCGACACTTTTGCCGGCGGGTTTGTCGGCTACCTGGCTAAAATGGATGACTTCTCCGGCAAAACACTCAAACGCGCCATCATTTACGGGAGCACCATGGCCTCTTTTTGCGTCGAGCGTTTCAGCCTGGATCGGCTCAGGGATTTGACCCAGGCTCAGATCGATGCGCGTTATCGGCAATTCATCGAGTTGACGCGGGTCGAATAGGCCGAAGCGGGCAATCGTCGTTTTCACCAAGTGAAAAAGGATCAACACGTGAACGTACGAACGGATACTATTTCAATTTCAACCCGGGGATTCACCGACATCATCGATATCACTGCGGATGTCTCCGCAGCGGTGCAACGCTCGGAGTTGAATTCGGGCGCTGTCACCGTCTTTGTCTCCGGCTCGACCGCGGGCGTCACGACCATCGAATACGAACCGGGCCTGTTGCAGGATATTCCTGAGATGCTGGACAAGATTGCTCCCATGAACACTCGCTATTTTCACGATGCCACCTGGGGTGATGGCAATGGCTTTGCGCACGTCCGCGCCGCCCTCATTGGCTGCTCACTGACCGTCCCGTTCAATTCAGGCCGCTTGCTACTGGGAACGTGGCAGCAGATTGTGCTGATCGATTTCGACAATCGCCCGCGGCAGAGGGAAATTATCCTACAAATGATGGGAGAATGACTGCTCCATGATTGACCTCAGAGATATCGATTTTGAATATTCCCGCCCCAATCAGGAAAAGGTGTTAGCCCTTCATAAAGTGAGTTTGAAAATACGGGAGGGAGAATACATAGTGCTCATGGGACACAACAGCAGCGGCAAGACAACGCTGGTGCGCTGCCTGAATGGATTGCTCCGCCCCACTTTCGGCCAGATTTGCGTGGATGATCTTTGTACCGCCAGCGACGCCGATATTCTCGCCATACGCAAAAAAGTGGGCATGGTGTTCCAGAATCCGGATAACCAGTTGGTCTCCACCACCGTGGAACGCGAGATCGCATTTGGCCTGGAAAATCTGGGCGTGCCCACGGAAACCATTCACCATGTCATCACGGCGATTCTTGAGCGATTTCATCTCACCCCGTATCGAAAGTACCCGCCTCACCTGCTCTCCGGCGGCGAGAAACAGAAAGTCGCCCTGGCTTCAATTCTGGCCATGAATCCCAAATATCTGATCCTCGACGAACCGACATCCATGCTCGATCCCCAGAGCCGGCGCGAGCTTCTGTCGCTACTTTCCGAAATCAAAACCGACAACAGGGAGAAGAAGACAACCGAGCAGATCACCATCATCCTCGTCACGCAATTTCCCGAAGAAGCGCTTCACGCCGACCGCCTGATTGTCCTGGAAAAGGGCAGCATCATCTTCGACGATCAGCCCGAAATTGTCTTTCGCAACGTGGCCGAATTGAAATCCATGGGGCTGGAAGTCCCGCCCGAGTTTGAGATTTTGCCCCTGCTGCTGGAAAAAGGAATTTCCTCCGATGTTTTGAAAGGCTTCAAATAATCGCCGGCAATCATCTTCCCTGTTTTTCTGACTTCACCTCCATTAACTGCTAAATTCTTCTTGACTTTTTAAATAAAAATCATATTTTGTTAATCAATGTGAACATCGTGAAATGTTGTTTTTCATGGCTAATAATTTTGAGGAGTCGTCACTATGAAAGATGAGTCGAATCACGAAGCGAAGATGTTGGCCGGATCAGGCAAAATCACCATTATCATGGCGATAAATCTTGGTCGGTTCATGGCTGAAAAAGATCTAGTCAGCCGGGAAATATTTCGAAATATTCGCGGCAGCAGCCAATATGTGCAATTCTTGAAAAAGCTCACCATTCCCCATCCCTTCATTAAACTTGAGCCCCACGTACTGGGCGGTGATCCCTGGATTGAGGAACAGGGCTACTCGATCGGCGTGTTCAAAAATCGCCTGGTCGAAAACTGGTTCTTCCCCACCTATGAATTGGACCAAACCGATGGCCTGAATTATCTCGATGAGCATTTTGCCAAATCGGAAATCTTCCAGAAAGAGTGGTTTCGCTGGGACCATTTCAAAATTCGGCTGACTCGCAATGGATTCATCGTCGTGAAGCTCAGCCAGAAATTTGCTGAGATGAGCCTGTACGATTTGAGCATCGACCTGCTGGAACCGGAAAAGGATGTCATCAAAACTGAACTATTGAAGATAGTCAATAACTTCCCTGAGCCGCAGCGCAAAGCGATTCTTTCAACGCTCGATCATCCTCTGCCGTGGCAGCTTGCTTATCAGATCATTGGCATCTTCATCAATCTCGTGAAAGTATTCAAATTCGATACCAAAAAGGAAGTGAAGCTGACCATGCCCCGGGATTCCGACACCATGCCGATAATGGAAAAGCACACGGTCATCTTTTTCAAGGAGATTTACAACCATAAGAGCGAACGAAATGCCAAACTCCAGGGTGCGGAACTGTTGGACAATCCGGATTACAGTCGGGCGATGTTAACTCTCTGGGGAGGCACGTTGTTAGGCAGTTCGAAAAATGAAGAGATCGTGTTTCCGTCCTTTTCCAAAAAGGAAATAGAAAAACTGAAGTTGAAAAATTTATCCGCATGGGACGATGAATTGTGTCTCATCGGCCCGGAGCGGACGCTGGTCTATTGTCCCCTGTCCGAACAGTCCGTCCATCTGCCCTTCCGGGGCCAGAAAGGAAAGCAGGGCATCCGCTACAATGATTATTGGAAATGCATCATTCGGGGCATTGAGCACATCATCGCGCTGCGGTCGGAACTGCAATTGGTTGAATTCTACACCACCCGCGAAATGGATTTCATCTCGCGGTTGACCCAGGAGTTCACATCAAAAGGCATATCCAGACATGAGAAGAAAGAGATGGATCAACTGGCCAAGCGTGTTTCCAATATTTTCAATATGATGCCTTCCATCCGCGATGTCCTGGTCGCGCCATCGGTCTTCCGCGCAAGTTATGCCATCGAGAAGTTCGACTATTTGATACAAATTCTGAGTCTCAGGGAGATTGAAAAACACATTCAAAAGAATATCGAAGAACTGAATTTCTTCCTGTCACATTCCAACAACATGGTCATTCAGCAGAATGGCGCTCATCTCCAGCGGCTGGCAATCGTCTTTGGTACCGGCATCGGATTTTTGGGGCTCGCCTCCCTGTTGAAGGATTCGAGCGAATTGCATACAATTTTAAAATCAGATTCTCTCATGCATGGTCTCAGCGGACTCTTCAATCTGATATGGAACATGCCAGTCCTGCATTCGCTGGCCATTGGTTGGGCAGCAGTGATTGTTATTATTTTCATTGTCTTTAAAATTTATCGTCATTTTGCCGAGTAAAAGCTGCGTCGTCAAGGGCGGCCATTGTCGCCAACACGACGGTTTATTTTGGAATTGCAGGTTTGTTTCAGGAGCGACCCTGGCGGGAAATTTCAGTTATCGCGAATGCTCTGCGTGACCTGGACATTTTGAAGCGAAGTGAACAGCACTTCATGCTACATCAGGGAATCATTTTCTTTGACTGTATAAAAAAATCCCCGGCTGGTATCAGAATTTACAGCCGGGGATTTTCTATTTAGAAATGAATATTCAGCAGCGCCATCACCCGATCGATGGGATTGATCACCGTGGTCGCATCGGACCCGGCGAACAGCAGACCCACGGCCAGAGGCTCTGATCCATCAACGACCAGCGAGCCGGAATCACCAGGACTGGACATGGCGCCGGCAATGATCTGGTTTTCGAACGTGGCGATTTTGCTGCCGCCGTAACCCACATCCACGTTGGTATCGATGACCTGAACCGTACCGGTCGTCGTCGAGGTCGTCCTTCCGCTCTTCCGAAGCGACATCCCCAGCGTGACTGCTTTGGCGCCGGTAATCACGCCGATATCAATGATTTCCGAAGACACGACATCGGACCAGGCCAGCTTGGCAACAGCGGCGTCCACCTCATTGGCCGCTGCGGCCGCCATTTTTTTGGAAATCAGCCGATGACTGGACCCGACCATCTTTGCCAGGGCATTCAGCACGCTGGCAACGCCATTGGAAATCGGGCATGTGCTGCCTCCACCATCGCCCTGAAATTCGATACGCACGAATCGCTCCAGATTGGCGATTCGATCCTGTGGATTCTGGCCGCCATCCGCAGGGCCCGGCTGCAAAATCACATCGCCGACGCTGGCGTCATTGCTATTGGCCATCACGTGATTGTTGGAAAGAATTAGCGGCTCCCCTGTCGTTGCATCTTTCACAATAGCTCCCAGGGTTCCGGCGGTGATTGCGTAATGGCCGATACTCACACCGCCCGGGGCCGGACGCCATCGATCCGTCCGCAATTTCAACGCGACAACGTGCCCTATTTCCAGCACATCGGTAGGAATGCCGTCGATGGTTTTGGGGATCATGTCCTTTGCCGACAAATCTGATGTGGTCAGTTTTTTTCGAACCAGAACGGATACGCAGGTCTGTCCGGTGTTTTTTCCTCCACTGATTTTGTGGCCAATGCCGACGCCGTTCACGTTCAATTTACTCTTCAGCGAAGCTAAATGAGAGCCCTTCGCCTTTTTTATATCCTCGAATGAAATCATGTCGCGCCTCCTCCATGTTAATTTAATTTCAATACCTTGACTGTTGCTTGCTAAATTATTTATATTCCTGCAAAACGAACAGACCTTTTCCAATCTGGGCAATACGTCGGTTCGATTGCACCTTTCGATGAAAAGGCTATAGCCGATTCAACGGCAATCCCGCGTCACATTTCTCAGTATCGCCCGGTGTTCATCGCTTTTTCGCCTGGAATTCTTCGTTGGCCAGTCGCTTCACATAAGCCGGCGAGACTGGTCCGTAACGTATCATTTTACTGATGAAACCATTAAAACTGAAATCGAGGCCGGATTGATTCCGGCACTGGCTTTCCAGTTCCTGAAATTGCCGCACGCCCCAGAACACAAAGAGCGATTGAGCCGGGTGGTTCAGCATCTGCTCCCGCGCAAGCTGCACCTCTACCGCATCGAACAGCCGAGTGCTCATGAGATATTTTTCCACGTTCTGGTGCGTCATGGCTCCGCTGTAAAAGCGAGTCTCGGCCAGGGCAAGATGAAGCACTCTCAGGTAGTTTTTTAAAACGACGTATTGAAGCTTCGCGTCATATCCCCGGAATCCGCTCTCCAAAAGTTTGAACGCCAGATAATACGGCCAGCCTGCCAGAAAGACAGGATTGGGAAAGGCCCGGGCCAGGATGGGAATCTGGTGCCGGTTCTCTTTCCAGTACGCGAAATGGCCGACATTCGCCTCCAGCAGCATCGCTGCCGTGATCGATGACTGATTGTATTTTCTCTGGGCCGCCAATTGCATGATCCAGTCCTGGTTATCCTTCACAGGATTCACCCGGCAAAAAAAATGCAGCGATTCATCGAAAAAACCTTGCGGCTCAAAATAAGCCAGTTTCAGAGGGAAGGCGAACGCGTCGTTCGACCACTCCAGATCAATATGATAATTCAAAGGCAGGGGCAAATTCCAAATTTCATCGATGAAACGCTTCATCTGATCGATGGTGAACGCGCAGAACGGGAGGATCACATCCGTCTGGAGCACATCCGATTGAACTGCATTCTCCAGCAGTTGCAACAGCGCCTCTTCATCGCACGCCGGTTTCATCTCACTTGTATCGGTCACAAAGGTTTGAGCAGCGCGAACCATTTCGTCCGAGCGGCGGTCAATTTCGCGTTGCAGAGAATGAATCACGGAGTCCAGTGGGACAGGCGCCACAAGGAACGAATGTAAATAATTTTCATATTGTTGGCCAGGATATGCCGGCGCTGAAACGCCCCGCACAGCGCTGAGGCTGCTAAGGTGGAGACGGAAATCCAGCAGGGCGTTCGATATCCGGGCAACGACCGAAGCGAGGCTGTCCCGCTCGATACTTGAGAGCGGCAGGTTATCGATGACAGATGGTAAAGAATTCTCCACGCGTTCGATGCGCTGCGCTGCCAGGTCATAAGTGACAGGGTCCGGTGAAATCAGATTTTCACGCGCCTGACTCAACAGAACAGGGATTTTCTCGATGCGTTCGGACAGAAGGAGCGCATGGAATTGAGTCGAATCCTTTGCGTGCAGACTGATACCGCGGACCAGATCTTCCAGCACATCACTGTAAAATGTGGCATCTGTCCGCCATCTTTTCATTTCCTGCAGTTCAAATTGTTTCTCATGGATTTTCGATGTGAGTATCCGGTAGTTCAGCCGATTTAGCGTTGTGAGAGTGAGCGTATCGACTTTTTCCAGCGCTGTGAGATTGTCATTCAGGAAGGTGTGGACTTCCTTCAGGGACGCCGGGCTGTAATTCTCCAGCAGATTATCGTAGCGATGATTGCCCATCAGCGTGGCTTCGACTGGAAAAAACTGGCAGTATCGATCTAAAAAATCTTCGATGAATTGATCGAATTTTCTATCTTCCAGGACGTTGTGGCACTGAAGCCCTGCCAGCAGGGAGACAATTCCTAAAATGAGTCGGGAAGCGATGATGTTGGAAGACGTTGGAGCTTTCATTGGAACAACCTCGAAAACAAATTGATTGCAGGAACATGTGAGACAGGGCAAAACCTGCGACGCTATGGAATAGCGGTGACTCGCTGTTCACTCGAACATACTGACGTCCCCTTTGCCGACCCGAAGGACGCGGAAATGATCATCGTCGGTCAAATCGACCACGCTGGATGAACTTTCGCCAAGCGGCCCGCCATCGATGATGGCATCCAACTGATGGCCGAGGCGAATATCAATTTCCTCCGCGTCAAGAAAGATGTCGTACTGTCCGAAGCTTGCGCTGGTGCTGACGATTGGATGGCCCAATTCCAGCAGCAGAGCGATACATATCCGATTATCCGGCACGCGAATGCCGACTGTTTTTCGCTGGGTGATCATCAATTTCGGCACCAGACGGGTGGCCTTCAGCACGAAAGTATAGGGCCCCGGCAGAAGGTGGCGCATCACTTTATACGCCCGGTTGGACACATGTGCGTAATTGCTGATGTCCTTCAGATCGGGACAGATGAAACTCAGCGGGGTCTTGTGCGATTTTCCTTTAATCTGAAAAATTCGCTCAATGGCTCGTTTGCAGAAAATATCACAGCCAATCCCGTACACTGTGTCCGTCGGATAGGCAATGATTCCTTCGTCTTTCAAAATCTCAGCGACTTTACTGATCAATCGCTGCTGCGGATTTTGTGAGTTAATGGGATAAATGATCGCCATCAGGATCGCCCCAACTGGTCTTTCTTTTTAATGTCCTTCTTAGCTTTCTGGAATTTATTCACTTCTTTTTTAAATGTCTGTTTCGGCGTCACAATTTTCTTCTGCCGATTTTGAATACCTTTCATTTCAAAAACCTCACTGCTCTTTTGTTGGAGTGAAAAACGGCTGCCACTTTTCCCGAGCCGGCGGTGGCTGTAACAGACTGATGAGAATCAAACATAATAACGAGCCGATGAGCGCCGGATAAATAGCCGGCAGGCCGAACAGGAATTCACCCTGAACTCTGCGAATGATTTCCCAGACAACCGTCAGCACGGTTCCAGCCAGCATGGAGGCGACTCCGGCGAGCGGCGTCGCCCGTTTCCAGAAAAATGTCGCGATTAGGGCGGGCGTAATGCCGGCGCCGTACACAGTGTAGGCAGCATAGGCAGCGTCCAGAACGCGCGGGAAAAATTGTATCAATCCGTAGGCCATTCCGCCGAGGAGGATGACCACGAGGCGCGAATAAAAGATGATGCGCTTATCCGAAATAGCCGGATTGATGAAACGTTGATAGACATCGCGCATCACATTGGTCGCGGGCACCAGCAGGAAGCTGTTCGCTGTTGAAATGATAATGGCCACAATAGCTGCCACGAGCATGCAGCCAATTACCACCGGCACACCGCTGCGCGTGACAAGCAGGATGATTTTTGCAGATTCAAGCTCAGACAGGCCTTTGAAATAACTGCTCCCCACGACTGCCAGACTTTGCATGGCAATCCCAATGAAAATGACGCCAATGACCCAGCCAATCACCGACTTCTTCGCCTCGGCTGGATTTTTAGCAGAAAAGAATCGTTGATACATATTGCCATTTCCCAGCGCCAGCAGCAGCGTCGGCACAAAGTAGCCCAACGCCTGAATCCAGGACATATTGCCCAGAATGAAATGCTTGCGCGGCGGCAGATTTGCAGTGATATAGTCGAGGCCGCCGACGTGATGTATTAAAAATGGCAATGCTATAAACACGCCGGTCAGAATCATCAATCCATTGATCACATCCATATAGGCGACAGAAAGCATCCCAGCGGTGAGCGTATAAAGAACGACGAATATAGCAACAATCAGCATGGCCAGATCCTGGGGGATTTTGCCATCGGAAAAGATGTTCAGCACAAATCCCCCGCCGCGGAACTGATAGCTCACGATGGTGACATAGGCGATGATGGTTGTCAGCGTCGCCAGCAGCCGCGCCCATTTGTTGTATCGGACTTCGAGAATATCCGGCACAGTGTACTGCCCAAAGGTTCTCACGCGACCGGCGATGAAATACACAAAGAGTATTCCCAGCCATCCGCCGGCGCTCCCGATGAGCGAAGAATATCCATGGTGATAGCTCAGGTCAGCCACGCTGAAAATATCGCCGGAGCCAATCCATGTGGCCAGCAGTGTCCCAACCAGGATGGGCGCTGTCAGCTTTCTGCCCGCGACCATAAAATCTTCCTGGCTCTTCACTCGAAATGCAAAAAGAACGCCCAGACTTACTAGCACGACAAGATAAACGCCGATAGTGATTAAAAAGGCCATACAGTTTTCCCGTTCACGTGGTCAGCAAATTTAACTTTTTGAGTTTTCATGCCATTGAAAATGGATCGATTCCGGACTGCAGCAGTTCGTCAAGCTATTGAAATGACATTGATTTTCAGGCATTCAAAATACTTATTTTTAATATAAAAGTCAAGTTGAATTCCTATGCCGCAATTTTTTTATAAGAAATGAATTCAGTGTCATGTAATGATGAACCAAAACTAATTTTCCGGCGATGCATTTTATACTGTTAAATTTTAATAATTTTTTTGCTTGACAAATGGTGAGTCTTTTAGTATATTTCACGAAGTTAATTTAACAGTTTGCATTTGAAATCTTATCCTTCACTTTTCCGGCTCGCATTGTAAATCGATACGTTTTGATTGACTCGTGATAGCTATCGAAGAACTGTTTCCTCTTCACTGGATTTCTAATTTGAAATTTCTTCAAAAAATGAGTACAAGCCGAATCCGTCCTTCTATTTTTCGTTCTCATTATTTTTTTAGTCACGCCTATTTTAAGACTCTGTTCGTTGAAGTATCAGTCAACTGGCATTATTGAATGAGAGCAAATGTACTGATTAACAGTATGTCACTTTAAACATGGAGGAATAAATAAATGAAACTCTTGTTAAAACTCTACTCAATTTTGTTTGTTGTCGTTTGTTCGTTGGCGCTGCTCATTCCGGCCTGGGCGCAACCGCAAATTGGCGGGCCGTACGAGTCGGATTCCGCCACCGTTGTACTGCTTCATTTTGATGGCAACCTCATCAATGAATCAGATATGTCAGCAGATGCATTAGGCCATGGCAGTTTGTACTATATTCCCAATAATGTCGCTGGACTGGGCCAATGCCTTCGCATCGACAATGATTCGGCTACCGATTCTTCGTTCGTGACCGTTGCAGATACCGCTTCTCTGGATTTGACCGGCGACTGGACTCTGGAAGGCTGGATCAACGTGTTCACATTCGGCGAAGGCTCGACAGACTGGCGCTGGGTGCCGCGACTTTTCATCAAAACAGGGGATGAAGTTTTCTGGCGTCCCAACTACTTTGTGGAAATGTGGGGCAATGCCCGCATGTTCAGTTGCGGATACCACACCGCCGATCAGTCCGCATGGCCACAGGTGAACACCCCGGCCAACACCATGGAGCCGGGAAAATGGTATCATCTCACGTTTATCAGGGACACGTCGCGACATATTCTGGTTCAGGCTGTTCATAACGCCAATCGGGAATTGATCGTCTTCGCCGTGGAAGATTACAATACCTTCGAAGCGCCGCCTGACACTCCGCCAATCACGACGAGTCAACCGCTGTTTATCGGCTACGCCGGCGGCGGTAATGATTCCTGGCTGGATGGTTTTGTCGATGAAATTCGCATCAGCAATACCGTGCGGCAGATCCCCATTCCGCCGGCCATCACCAACGTCACTGAAATGGGAAACCAGGTTTCCAGCGTGCCCTCGTATGTAATTAGCGCCAAAATCGCCACCCTCTTTGCTACCGAAGTACAGAAAGCAACCATCCACTACACCACAGGCAGTGTCTGGAATGAAGTGCCCATGACAGAAGTGGCTACCGATTCCTTTACAGCCGTTATTCCTGGCCAACCGGTCGGAACCATGATTCGCTACTATCTTTCTGCAGAGGATGAGTACGGCATGCGCTCACTTTCGCCCCAGGAAGCTGAGAGTGAAACGCCCATCCACTACTCGTTTGGCGTGTACGAGCCAAACACCAGGACATTGCAGATCAGTTTCGAAGAAGGTACCGGCGCTCCGCTCGACCATTCGACCTATGGCCATACTGTGACAATGGTTGGCAATCCGGTCTATTCCAACGAAACAGTGCGCGACAATTACTGCATCTATCTGGAGGGCGATTCCAGCTACCTCGAAGTGGATTCCCCATTCCTGCACAATAACGAATTCTGCGTGGAACTCTGGTTTGCCGCGGACACCATGATTCAATACACCCGATTGGTCAACCGGCCGATTGCTGCGGATAACTGGTATCAGAATAACTATGAAATTCGGTTCCAGCCCAATAACAAAATCAGCGCCGGCTCTTTTCTTCCCGCTGAAAATCGTTATACAGTGAATGACCTGCAGTTGAGTACCACATTGTCAACTGGCGTCTGGTATCATGTCATTTATGAAGTGACCGATTCCACCGCCATCTTTGAATTGCGCGATCACAACGATCAATTTATGGATCAAAAATCGATCGTCGTTAAAAATCCACCGGTGCAGGCGACCGCTCCGATGCGAATTGGGTATGCCGCCGGTCGTACTCTCTTCGAAGGCAAAATGGATGATATCAAAGTCCATAATTTTGCCTCGGCCGGACTGATCTCGCCTGTCCATCCGCAACGGGATTTTAATATACCGAAAACTGTGAAACTGGCGCAGAACTATCCCAATCCATTCAACCCAACCACAGAGATTCGCTTCGCCATTCCCAACCAGGATAAAGTTGAATTGGTTATTTATAACCTCCTCGGTGAGAAAGTAAAAACATTGCACAACTCTATTCTCGCCGCCGGCAACTATTCCATCCGATGGGATGCTACCAACGAAGCCGGTCACAGCATCGCCAGTGGTGTCTATTTCTACGAATTGCGCTATCAGAATTTCACGAGCGTGAAGAAGATGCTGCTGTTGCGCTAAGTTCAATTCAATTATCTATCTGAGGAAATCGGGTGTCGCTCGATGCGGCACCTGATTTTCTCTTCTTTCATGTCAGTAAACTGTATTCACGCTTTTCATTTTCCAGAATAAACTTTGGCTATAGGATTATGCTCAATAAAAAATACCTCTTGTTTCTCCAGATGATGGCAGTGGTTCTGATCGGCATCCTGGCGTTAAGCTGCGACACCGGCGTGGTGGAATCTCCGGAGCCGGGAATTCTTCGCATCACGCTCCAATCAGAAGCTGCTGACACGACGCTCATTGTCATCAGCGATACCCTCAGCGTGACCGCAAGCGACTGGTTCGGTGTAACTATTACTCAGGGCAAAGTGTACAACGGCGATAACTTTGCCATTCTCTACAAGGATACGTCGAGCTACCAGATCCAGGACATCACGTACAATATTCTCGAACAGGAGAATGATCAGTACCGGAAATTCACCATTTACGAGTCCTTTGTACCGCCGGGCGATTATGATAAACTGCAAATCGGCGTCACAGCCAGCCTGTTGAAGCTGGGCTATTTCAGCATTCCGATCGAATTGCCCAGGGGCGCCAGCTTGCTCATTGATCTCAACCAGAATTTCACGGTTTTCAAAGAACGTCGCATCACGGAGGTCAACGTACAAATCAGCCCATTCAAATCCGTCGTTCGCTACAAGGACTCCTATCACTTTATGCGGATGCTGGAGATTGCAGGCGTCAACTACCCTGAATAACGGGTGTTTTGCCAGTGATGCGTTAGCTCGTTACCCATTTCGGACGTTGAAGATTTTCCGTGTTTAAAGATTGGAGCGCGCTGCGTCAACATCGTTTCCATCTTGAAGCACAGCAAATCGAGCGAAATATATTTGAGAGGATTTAGTGTATGAAACGATTCTCCAATCACATCCTTTTGGCTGTGATGCTGCTTTGCTTTTTATTCGTGAACTCGTGCGAGAGAAAAACCTCTCCGGCAAGTCCCAATCAACTGCCTAATACAACCCTGGCCAATATACCCGTTGAAAATGATACGCTGTTCGCGTTGATCACGCTTCATTGGGATGGCGAGGACGATGATGGATTTATTGCCAGCTACCAGTACCGCTATATCACCTACCACCTCTTCGACGGCGATTCTTCGGTGCAAGACTGGCAGGAAACTAAAGAGACCAGTCTCACCATCGCGTTCGAGTCCAGCGACGAATTGAACTATCAGAAATTCCAGGTGCGTTCCGTGGATAACAACGGTGATGTCGATCCGACGCCGGCGACCAAGAAATTCTACACCGAACAGACGGTCTTTCCGGAGTCGGAAATTCTGTATCCCACGACAGGGCTCATTTTCTTTGCTGTCGACGTGACTTCGGACTGGTGGCAGGGCATTAAACTGACCTACACGGCGAAGGATGAGGATGGCGCTGTTGTGGAATATGCCTGGGCCGTGGATAACGGCGACTGGAACTGGACCGAGGATACGACGCTGTTCATTCACCCTGATTTTTTCATGCCGATTGAAGGCAAGCACACGATTAAAGTCACGGCCAGGGATAACACCAATCTCACCGACCCGGTCGGCGATTCCGTGGTGGTTGAGCTCATCAAACCAACATTCGAGAATCGTATTTTGATCATCGATGAAACCCAGGAGGAGAAATTCCCTCCCGGCGTCACTGCCAATGACGATTCCGTCGACACGTTCTACGCTGATATTTTCGATTGTAATGAGCAGTGGGATTACAACAAAAACGAGATGCCTTCCAAAGAAATACTTGGCAAATATCGGCTCATCATCTGGCACGCCGACAATGCATTTACCAGCGACCGCGATCCGCACAAACTACCGGTGCATATCGACGACATTATGGACTACCTCAACGTGGGCGGTAATTTCATCATGAGTGGCTGGCGAATTCTCAAATCATTTGCGCCCACCGAGTCATTTCCAAAGACATTTCAGGCAGGCACCTTCATTCACGATTACCTGCATATCAACACGGCTGATGAAACGCCGCTGGTGCCGAGCGATTTCATTGGGGCGGTAAGTTTCAGCGGATTCAGTCGCATCAGAGTGGACTCCACAAAATTAGCCGAAGCTTTTCCCTACAACGGTATGTTGTCTCAAATCAATATCATCCCATCCCGGGGCGGATTCACGAGCAATATTTTCATCTATGACAATCCCTCCTGGGGACTGGTAGCGCCGCGTGGTATGGCGTGCGCGCTTCGCTATTACGGGACCAGCTTCAATGCGGCCGTGTTCGGTTTTCCCATTTACTTCATCCGGAAAAACGACGCCAGGGTCATGGCCGCAGAGGTGCTCCAAAGCCTGGGGCTCTGACATGCCCGCCGGTGAAAATGACAACCGGGAGCTACTTGGATGAGAACAGCGCGAGGCTGGACAGGATCGATTTTTCGTCTGCCGGGAATCATTCGGCGAGTAAAATTTGAAAGCGAATTTGGTACAGACCAATACAGAGACAGTCATCATTTCATTGTGCAGATTCAACTTATAACCCATTGAAACGGTGCACAAAGGAGAAACGTTGTGAAATATTTCAAGCATGTCATGATAATAATTCTGTTTCTCTGCAACAGCGCGACGCTATTTGCCGGCAACACCGGTAAAATCGCTGGCAAAGTGACGGACAAACAAAGCGGTGAACCCTTGATCGGAGCCAACATCATGATCAAGGGGACCAATCTGGGCGCTTCGGCGGATATGCAGGGTAACTATTACATTCTTCAGGTTCCTCCCGGGACGTATGAGCTCATGGCCAGCGTCATCGGCTATCACAAGATGACAGTGGAGAATGTCCGCGTGCAGGTGGATTTGACGACGCGAATCGATTTCAAGATGGAGTCGCAGGCGATTGAGCTGCCCACGTTCACCATCGTCGCTGAAGAACCGCTCGTTCAGATGGACATCACCTCCACGCGAAAAAAGACAGCGCGCGAGGAAATTAAAAACATGCCCGGCATCGAACAAACGCTGGATATTTTCAATCTGTACGGTGGGGCAGTCGTCGATGCGGCGCCGCAGACGCTGCAATTGGGCGATGGTTCACAACTCCAGGTCCGCGACGAGAGCCTCAAGGACGTCCACATCCGCGGGGGGCGCGGCGGTGAAATTTTGTACATGGTCGATGGAATGCCGGTCACGCATCCCATTTACGGCGGCCGCGATGTGCTGGATTTGAACGTGGTGGATGTCGAGACCGTGGAATTACTCACCGGCGCTTTTAATGCCGAATATGGCCAGGCCCAGTCCGGGGTTGTGAATATCACCACGCGCTCCGGCGGCGATGTCTTTACCGGCGGCATTGAATATAAAAATGACACGCACGGCCTCCTCGGCGATTCCTACCACACCCATTACGCTTCGTTGTACTTCGGCGGCCCGGAGCCAATCACCGGCAACCTGCTGCCGGCAATTGGTTTGAAACTGCCCGGGAAAATGAGCTTTTTCATTTCGACCAATTTCAATCTCACAAACACCACGTACAACAACCACCGCGATCGCGATGATATCACCGTGCTCGGCCTGACGTTCACCGAGAAACAGAACAACACCGGCAATTTCAACGCCAAGTTGAACTGGGACATGAACGAGAAAATGAGTTTCACGCTGAGCTATCACGGTTCATGGAAACGATGGAGCAATTTCAACTGGCTGTGGCTCTATTACCCCAATCACAGCGCGCTGTACACGCGCGATAACCATAATGTCAATTTTAAAATCACGCACACCCTTTCCAACTCGACATTTTACAATATCAATTTCGGCTTTCTCTCCGTGGCCTATCAGGGTTCTCTGGACGGCAAACAGCCGCAGGATTTCTGGACGTTTTACAAAGACAGCGTCGGCTATCGGTATCAGGATTATATCAGCCGCTTCTCCGAACCGCCGGACAGCAAGAGCGGGATCACTGCGCCACAGACCGACCCGTTGACGCTGTTTTACGATGATCTCGGTTATGAAAATATCTGGCGCGATGATTTCACCCGAACGTTCACCATTAAAAGTGAATTGACATCCCAAATTCACCGCGAGCACCTTGTCAAAACCGGCATGGAAGTGCAGTTCAACGATTTGAAATATGTGGACATTCAGGACGGCGGCACCACCCTTTCGAATTATGGCAAATATCTCTACGAAGGCGCAGCCTACTCCCCGGCGCCGCCTGGGCCGTTCAATGCGTTCGGCCAGAATCGCTGGGTGTTCGACGTGAAGCCAACCATCGGCGGAATGTTCATTCAGGACAAATTTGAAAAAGAGAGCCTCATCATCAATGCCGGGTTGCGCATGGACTGGTTCTACACCGGCAACAGCGTCAATGCGACCGAATGGAAAGATGCCTGGATCGACGCCACCGGCCTAACCCCGGACTGGAAGACGTTCAAATACAAATTCAGCCCGAGATTTGGCATCTCCTTCCCTATCTCACTGGAAACCGTGGTCTTCTTCTCCTATGGTCACTTCAATCAATTGCCTGAGCTTCAGTATTATTACCGCGATCCCTGGACAGGCTCGTTCGCCGGCAATCCCCATCTCGACTACGAACAGACGATTCTCTACGAATTCGGCTTCACCCACAGGTTGTTCAAAAACTGGGCGATCGATATTAAAAGCTACACCAAGGATATTTCGCAACAGGTTCAAACCACCTATCTGACAGCAGCCCGCGGCACGCCGGTCTACCTTTACGACAACAAAGGCTATGCTCGCGCGCGTGGTGTGGAGTTTGAACTCCGCAAGCGCTATTCCAATCTGACCGCCGGAAAATTGACCTACACCGTGCAATGGGCCAACGGCTATTCCTCTTCCGCGTTCGATGATTACGTCCGTTCCACGACTGATTTCCCAAATCCCATCCGCGAGCGCCGGTTGAATTGGGACATTCGGCACCAAATCATTTTCCAGGGGACTATCTCGGCAGCGCCGAAGCATCACCCGAAACTGTTTGGCATGACGTTGCCGGACAACTGGAATCTGACCGTCCTGTCCAGATTCTCATCGGGAAAAGCCTATACCCCGGGCACATTGGATCCTGCCGAAGCCCAGAAAAAGGAGAATTCGGAGACCGGGCCGGTGACCATGTCCACGGATCTGAAATTGAGCAAATCGTTCCTCGTCTCAGGGTTGGAGTTATCCTTCTTCGCCGACGTGTTCAATTTGTTCGACCAGCGCAATATGCAAATTGAATACGGTTTCAATACATGGACCGGCAAGCCCTTCAAATACGGCGATCTGGTGCCTCCGACAAATCAATACTACAATTACTACACCATGTTCAATCTGATGGACCCGCGACAATTCAGCTCAGCGCGGACTGTCAAAATTGGCATGCGGATTGACTGGTAACAACTGGCTTCGCGCCATGACCCGGGAGATGTTTTTCTTATGAAATTAATCATGTTCGATGTGGATGGAACTCTGACAGACACGACAGCAGTGGACGCCCGATGTTTTATTGTGGCGCTGAACGATGCCTTTCGTATTGCAGTCGCAGAGATCGATTGGTCGAAATACAAATATGTTTCCGATGAGGGGCTGTCCTCAGAAATTTTTGAGGAGCACTTTCATCGTCCGCCGACGCGCGAGGAGATGGAGCGGGTGAAAAACAGCTATGTGCGCGCCCTGCAGCGCGAAATTGCTGCCTCCAGAAACTGTAGTCTGGAAATCCCCGGCGCGGTTGCAGCGATGCAAAGACTGAAGCAGCTTCCGCAGTATGCCGTGTCCATTGCCACCGGATGCTGGAAAGAATCAGCGGCGCTCAAACTTCAGACCGCCGGGTTCGATTTTGAAAAAATCCCAATGGCGTCATCCTCCGATTCCATTGAGCGGACGGTAATCATGCAAATGGTTCTGGATCGCGCCAGAGAGCAGTATCGAACCGATCATTTCGAACAGGTGGTGTATGTCGGCGATGGCGTGTGGGATGCGACTGCTTCCGCGGAATTGAACTATCAGTTCATTGGAGTTGGCGTCGGGGCTGAAAAGGAGAAACTCATCCGCGCGGGCGCCAGGGTAATCATCCCGAATTACCTCGATTTTGAGTTATTTGAAAAATTATTAACATCGTGAATTCAAGTTTCCTGAAAGTTGCTTCGATGAAAAAACTCCTGATAGCATCTGTCATTTTCGCGTTCTCACTACCTGTTCAACTGTTGGGCCAGCAGACCACCCTGGATTGGAAACTCCATGATGTCGGGCGTGTCCGACTGGTCATCACCAACACCGGCGGGTTGAATGCCAAGGGCGACAATCTGTTCGATTTCACGCGGCTGATCAATTGCGAGTACCCGCCGAATACGTTCGAAGAGCACATTACCGAAGCCGGTCTCTGGATTGGCGCCATTGTTGGAGATGATTCGCTGGTGTCTGTGGCTCAGGGCGAAGGTTCTTCGCGGGAATTTTACCCGACCAGCGCGCCGTGGGACACGATCTGGGTAGTCGAGCGCGGGCACGTCGCTGATATCCCTTACTGGCCGGGATATGTGGGCGTGTCGGATCAGGATTTTGTCTGCCGCTATAACGATTACAATCCGGTGAGCCTGGCAGTAACCAACCATGCGCCTCTGAACATCGAAGTGATTCAGACGAGCTATGCCTGGAGCTCGCCACCTCTGGATGAATTCATCATTTTCAACTACTATATTTTTGCGACGAAATCTGACCTGGCGGATGTCTACATCACCAGTTGGATCAACGCCAATGTTGGTTACGCGGAAAATGAGGAATACGGTCTCGATGATGAGACTTACTCGATGTTAGATGGCAATATGCAAGTGGGCATCGATTTGCCTGGCGGAGGCGATGGCGACGCCTATGGCCCGATCGCGGTGAAAATTTATCCTCCGGCCAATCGCAGCGATTCACTGTATCACTCATTCATCTGGTACAACGGTCGTCTGCAGGGATTGCCCTATCGGGATGCAGATCGCTACGCGCAAATGGCCAGCCATCGCATCATGGAACCGCAGAGCAGCACCGGCGATGGCACAAAATCCATGCTCTCGGTGGGACCGTACGAACTCCTGGTTGGCGATACGTTGAAATTCACGGTCGGCCTGATTTTGGGCGAGGGCGTCGACGGCATGCTTCAAAACGCCGAATACATGGATTGGCTCATCGAACAGAATTACGCTATACCTTCTCCCCCGCCGAGACCGCCGCTGCGTTACGAGGCGAGGAATCACCAGGTTACGCTGACCTGGCAGCCAACGTCCGCGGAGGATAATCCTGAACTGTACCAGGACCCCAACCGCGCCGATAGTTCCGCCCACCCATTCGAGGGATATCGCGTCTACAAAAGCACGCAGAGCGAAGCTGGCCCCTGGACGCTGCTCGCTGAGTACGATGTGCCTGACAATGAATTCTATCAAAACACCGGCCTGCAATACGAGTTCGTCGACGTGGGACTGCTCAACAATCTCGAATATTTTTACACCGTGACCGCCTTTTCCAAGCCGGACGCGCTCATTCAGTTTCCATCGCTCGAATCGAGCCTGAACGCCAATGCCAGAAAAATTGTGCCGGGGACAGAGCCGCCCGAGACCGTCGGCGAGGTTGCGGTCGTGCCCAATCCCTATCGCGGCGACATTGCCTACCATGCCTTCGATCCTCAGTGGGAAAAGCCGGCCGGTTCCCGCGACCGATGGATGGAACAGGATCGCCGCATTCAGTTCATTAATTTGCCGGAGCGCTGTGAGATCAAAATTTACACCCTGGCCGGCGATTTCATCTCGTCCATTTCGCATGACAATCCAACCCAGGGTTATGAAGATTGGAATTTAACTTCGGATATCGGCCAGGCCATTTCCAGCGGGATTTACCTGTTCACCGTCGAAGATCAGAAATCCGGCAAGGTTCAGGTAGGCAAATTCATCATCATCAAATGAGCGATCATATTTGGAAACACCGTGAATTGAAGGGTTTATTACGAAAATCAAGTAACCGATCACAGGGTGGTTAAGAATGACAGGATAACAGGATGTTTGGGATAGACAGGATTAATTAGCTTTAGCTCTTTATCATGTTAATCAAAACATAATCGTGTAAATCACAGGAGGCTGCGTAATGGAACTTGCAAGCTTGACTGAAAAAATTATTGGCTGTGCTTACAACGTATATAACATGTTAGGATTTGGTTTTTTGGAGTCTGTTTA
>JBMOPW010000033.1:0-62369 GCA_049322915.1 Candidatus Zhuqueibacterota bacterium | reverse complement strand
ATCATTTAAAATTATTCTTTTTTTCCTCTGCGTTCTCAGCGCACTCTGCGTTTATAGTTTTTATATTTTGATGATGTTATGGCAGAGCGTCTTAATTTTTATTACCCATCGTTCCGGTCATTCATCCCGAATGATGCGCGATCAGGATTGTTACAGCCGCGCCTTGATGTAACTTTCGAGATCGCCGGCCTCCTGCGGACCAACAAGCACTTTCCAGCCGGGCAGGCCTTCCTCCAGCTCGCCGCTGATTTGCGCGACATACCCGGGGATGATCACCTGCCGCGTGGCCACCAGCGATTCCAGCCCCACTTCTTTGATGAATTTGGCGATGGACGCGCCTGAAAATTTACCGGCTGCCCACGCCGTGAGCACGCTCATGCCTTCGCACTCCGGCACAACAAGCCACGCGCTGATGCCGCTGTTTTCTATTTCGCCGGAGACGATGAAATAGGTCAGCGAAAAATTGGTGGTGATGAAGATCGGCGAGTTTTCGTTCGGCTCACCAATGGGATAGACCCGTGGCTCCACCTGAATCGGTTTCTGGGGATCCGTGTAAATATTGAGGCGGAGCGTCATCAACGCGGCAAGCTGCGCCGGATCGAACGACGGCAGCACGCAAATCCCGCCGTACTTGCTGATTTCGTTCACAGCGGCCACGGTGGTTTCCAGCGCATCGGCCTCTCCGATGAAACGCAGACTGGGGTAACCCAGCGATTTGAAATTATCCTTCAATGCCGCGCGCCGGGCAATGGAATTCATCTGGAATTGCTCTGCCAGCGAGAATGTCTCATACAGCAGGATCAAATCCGTGAACCCTGACTCCTTGAGTTTCGACGTCAGCTCGACCAGGCCATTCAAATTCGGAGCCGTGACTGCCAGCGCATGTTCGGTTTCGGCGGCGACCTGACTCAATATCTCCGCCGTTTCCACTGTTGCAGACGCCAGAACGCTGTGCGAGCCTTTCACTGCCCGGGCCGCTCGGGTCAGTGACGCAGCATCGGCGCTGCGAAGCACCAGCGGTTTTTGCACGCTGCGCCACGCCTGATCAGCCACTTCTGCAAATTTATCTGCGTCGCCGCTCCTGTTGGTGATGGCCACCATGTCGATCGTCAGCGTCTCCCCGACGCGTTCCAGTTGATACTCTTTGATCGCAGCCAATGTCGCAGCGATGGAGTCCGGGGAATCCGTGTCGTCGATATTGATCGCCAGCGCGGTTTGATGCACGAAGGTCTTCTCGTGGCGATAGAGCACAGTCTCTTCGCCAATCCACAGCGATTTATCCGCGCCCAGCGCGATGCCTTTGACAGGCGGTTCGCTGGCCGCGCCCAGCACCTGTTTCGCCTCTTCCGAAGCGTACGGGCAGAGGGACAGGTCTGCTTTTTTCGCCGCCAGTTTCATGGCAAACGCGAGACAGGTATTGGAGCCGCATTCCTTGCAATTCGTTTTGGGGAGCAATTTCTGTATCTGTAAACCGGTGAGCGCCATACCACGCCTTCCTTAAATTTTGTCCAATCGATTGTTACACGAGGCCAGTGATTCCGCGAGCGTCACGCCTCAAATCGCCACCACAGCATATCGGTTGATAACGTGCCCGGCCGGATTTTTGATTTTGAGAAAAACCCCTTTGCCTCCTCCGGAGTCCATGCCGATTTTATCTCCGCTTCCAGCAAGCCTAACCAGGAACGCTTCAGATCAGCGATGAAAATAGCGCCGCCGGGTTTGGTGACGCGTTGGATTTCATTCAGCATTTTCACCGGATCATTCACCAGATGCAGCATGTTCACATTCAGCACGGCATCGAAATAGCGATCTTCGAACGGAATGGCCAGCACGTCAGCCTTGGTGAATGTGACGCGATCCGCGAGATGCTCCGCACTGGCTGACTGTCGCGCCAGATTCAAAAGGATGTCCGACAGATCGATGCCGTACACCTGACTCTCCGGAAATGATGCCGCGAGGTTCACGGCCGTGCGCCCGAAACCGCAGCCGTCATCCAGAATTCGGCCGCCGGTGAAACCGCGCTCAGTCAATTTCTTCGCGTAATCACGACTGAACTTGACGGCCATGCTCTGATGCTTCCGGGCGTAATTCAGCGCGAAATGCTCATCATTAAAAACAGCGCTATGGGTTAAGCCTGATTTTTTCATTTCAGTTTTCTCCCACGAATATTTTCTCTTTGTTCTTGTTGCCAAATTCACTTCTTCGGGTTGAATATCCCGAACGAACGGTATCCATCTTAATTTAGTGTTATTCTTTTCGCTGAAAGCTGTTAGCTGTTAGCTGCCTCCCATCAATTGATCGATTGTCCGCTTCAACGCTTTGACCGCTTCCGGGTGATAGAGGATCAGAATATCCGCGCCGGCGTAGAGCAAATTTACCGCTGTGGCCAGTTCCCACAGCGCTGCCCGTTTATCCAGGTCGCCCCATGCCGGGAATTCCGCCTCGCCCGCCTTCAGCTCTTTGATCTTGGCGCATTCCTGTCCCGGGGAAACAATCAACGGCCCGGCCAGCATGGCGTCCCCGTTGAGCGCAGTCAGCCGGATGCGCTCCATCACCGAATACGTGTATTCAATCCCATAGCCCATGGCCCCGGTCATGGGGTCCATCACAATGTGCACCGGCTTCACATCCATATTCGTCAGCAAAATATTCATCTGTTTGGCAATGTTCACATCGATGGGACTCTGCGCGACAATGGCGTGGCCATAGGCCAGCGCCGCCCCGGCAATAGTTCGGTAATTATCCTGCTCCACCCAGTTGAGTAGTAAATTCTCTCCGGCGCAGGCCTGCGCCACGGCCTTCATGACATCGTTGTTGCGATCAAAATGGCTGTGGCCGGTCACGATGAGCGGCACATCCACAGCGGCCAGCACCGATTTCACCACCTGCACCGCCTGTTCCGGCGAGCGATTGCCCTTTTCCGGATGCGTGGCCTCCAACCGGACGCTGATGAGATCAGCGCCAAACTTTTCAACGCAGGCTTTTGCCATCTCTGCCGGGTGATTCAGCACGGCGCCATAGATTTTTCGGAGAGCAGCCGGGTATTTTTCGCTCACCACGTCGAACACTTCCATGGCCACGACCGGCCGGTGGGGCATGGCGCCCTCCCAGAGATGGAATGGCATGCACGTTGCGCCTCCGACCACGCAGGTGCGCCCCCGCGTTCCACCTTCGGCTTTTGTCGCGCCCAGCTTCACCGACCAGATTGGGACTTCGCAGCGTTCTTTGCGGATTTCGAACGTCGTGATGCCGGCAAGTCGATCCGCTGCTGTTGGCCGGGCCGGCGCCGGCGCAACAGGTTTTTCTTCGACAGATGCCCTGCCGGGAACAACAAGCGCTGCACCATCCGGTTCCGATTCAGCCTGTTTGACACTGGCGATGTCTTCGCCCAAAAATTTATGGCTCAACGTGCGGATGATCTCCTGGACCACGTCCCGCGTGATGGTCGCCTTCAGCTCCTTCGTAATTTCAGCCGTCACCTCGCGCTTCATTTTTTCGATCACATCAGCCGCGACAATGGCGCTGCCTCTTCCATTGCCCGACGCCACTTCTTCCTTCGCCGGCGGAATCCCCGCGACCACAGTCTGAGCCGTCGGCGCATCTGGCGGAGCGACGCGGCCCGATTCAGCGAAATGGCCCATGTCCTCCATCTCCAGCGCCGGGTGCGCGACCTTTTTCAGATGTTCGAGAATGGCGTGACCCTCCGTGGCGATGGTCTCATCGCAGATTTTTTCCAGCAGATCAGGGACGCCCTGTTCAGCAAAGCGCTTGTTGAGATCGTCGGCCAGAAGGATTTTCAAATCTTTCGTCATCCAGACCAACCGTCGGTAACCGCCCTCGGCGAAGAGAAATTTCCGCGACGTGAGGAATACTTTGCCGCAGCCCATAAAACCGGGCGTCTGCTGCCCGCCGCCAACACTGCCGGCCAGGGTGGAAAAGGTCATTCCCACCGGCGTGTCCCCCAAAAATTCGCGGTTCACGGCCATGATGCCGTTGCATTCCGGCACGTAGGCGCAGATGACTTCAAAACAGCCGCAACTGGTCATGGGCCGATCCATGATGGAATAGGCGCTGAAACTGGTCACCGTCTTGTGGCTGTTGAGATAGACGTAATCGTCAATTCCCTGCCACACGCCTTTGACCGGATCGATGCACTCGCCCTTCTTCACCGGCTGATTGGGACCGGTCTCGTCGATTTCGTAGGCGGCCTTGCCGTCCAGCCAGTTGTACGCGCCGCAGAGTCCCAGCCGCTCCGGTGTGATGATGCAGACATGATTTGGCGCGAAGGATTGGCAGAGCAGGCAGGAATAGAACGTCTCCACCGATTCATCGGTCATGGCCTCCAGCCGGCGGTTGCGCTCATCGTACACTTTGCGGGCGATTTTCACGCGGGCGTCGACTTCGGCCTTCTCGGTGATGAGGGTGACTTTGACCTTATCAACAATGGCCGGGTAATCGGAAAGCAATTTGGCGTGAAGAATTTCGCCGTAATGCCTGAGCCGAAGTCCCCGGTCGAACCCGCTTTTTGAAACGCGCGTCCATACAATATCGCGCTGGCCCATGTGCCAGATGCCTTCGGCGCCATTGATCAAATGATGAATCTGCCGTTCCAGTATCGGTTCGAAATCGGTCTGCATTTTTCTGCCAGCCACCTCGACCCAGATGGCAAGAGGCAGCGCGCTCCCCGGCGCTACCGTATCGATGTCCGGCCCGATGATCTGAATGTCGCCGTCATTGATCTGATCCAGTTCCGCCGTGGTGACAAATTCGAACGCTGTGGTGATGTTGCCGCCGAATTCCACGTGGGTATCTGCCTTGCGAATGCGCTCCCCTTCGAACGCCGGGCCGTAAGCCACAGGGATGGGCACGCGCGTGATTTTCACTTTGCAGCCGCGCACTTCCAGCGCTTTTTCGACCATGGTTTCATAGGGCACCTGGGAGACCACATGCTCGTAGGTGCACACGCCGGTGGGTAAAATCTGGGGAATGTCGGTATCGGCCAGGACCGGGAATCCGTAATTGATCGCCCCGGCAGCAGCAGCATATTTCTCCGGCGTCACTTCGCCGAAGGCCAGCACAAAGGCGAAAATCCGGTTTTTGTTGTAGCGCAGATTCGCGGCATAGTCCCCCGGCTTGACGCCGCCGAACGAGAGAGCAGCGCGATTGGCGAATCCCAGCGCGTAGACCAGCGCGGACACGTCCCGGCCGAATGGCACCAGCCGCGTCTCCCAACCGAGCTGTACGCCCTTCCCGGACAACTGCTCAGCGAACTGCGTGCCGTCCGTGGTTCCAGCCATGAACACGTAGAGATTCTTCTCCTGCAATTCGCGCGCGATTTTCACAGCGACGTCGCTGTCAGGCGCGGCCCCGGTGATGGCGGCGAATCCCGGCGCAGTGCCATCGACGAACTCGATGCCCCGCTCGCGCATGATCACATCGCTGGCAGCGCCCAGCCAGATGCCATCCACAGGCGTCGGGCCGATGACGTATTTGCAGGCTTCGATGATTTCGCAGGCGAACAGCGCAGCCACTCCGGCGTCCAGCGTGTTGCCCAGATACGGCAGCCAGACGGACTCCGAAGGCCGCGACGGCAGTAATTCTTTGGCGCGTCTGAGAATCGCGCGCAGGTCACCCAGGTGATGCACTTTCTCCCCGGTGAACGAATAGATGATAGGCAGGTAATAGGCCGTATCCGGAAAACCGACTTCTGAGGTCTCCCCGTTGAGTTGAATCGCCTCGTTCAGCTTGGCCTCGGCGCGGGCGACCCAGTTCACAGCGCCGTCGATGGCGTTGCTGCAAATGATCTTAGACAACCAGTTCTCTCCTGTCCTTCATATCGTACAGTTTCCGCTCCGTCTTTTTGTTGATTCCCAACCGTTCGCGTTTCCCGTGAATCAGTTCCAAAATTTTCAGGGCAGCAGTCTGAGGATCTTCGCACACGTGAAATGAGCCGCCGAAAATCTCTTTCGCTTCTTCGTTCAAAAATCGCGTGACGTTCTCCGATCCGGCGATGTGAAACGGATGTCCCAGAATCACATCGATGCCGGAAGCGACAAAATAGCACCCAATGGAGACGGCCTTCTCGCTCATCCATTCAGGCGCAACGCCCACAGCCGGAATCTGGGACAGGTCATCGCCCAGACCGCCTTCCATCACAATCTCGGCACCGGCTTCCAGAATTCGCGAGTTGTCCACGCAACTGCCCATGTGCAGGATCGGCGGAATACCGACGGCCTCGCAGACTTCGCGCAGCCCGTGCCCGGCCACTTCCAGCGCAGCCTCCGGCGTCAGCATGCCCTCTTTGGCCGAAGCGATGGCGGCGCAGCCGGTTTTCAGTACAAGAATATTATTTTGGATCAGCTCGCGCGTCAGCACGTTGATGTAGGCGTCCAGTCGGCTACGGGGATTGTTGCAGCCAACGATTCCCACCACTCCCTGAATGCGGCCCTGGATGATCGCATCGTTGAGCGGCCGGAACGACGCCCGAAAACTGCCGCCCAGCATGTATTTGATGGCCTCCACGCTGAAGCCGGCGACCATGGGATTTTTGGCTGAGGGAATGGCGACTTTTTTGGGATCGCGATTTTTGAAATTATCAATGGCTCGTAAGATGAGATTTTTTGCGGATTGCAGGGCGTGATTTTCGTCGAATGAAATATGCGTGGCGCCAATGGTTTTGGCAATATCCGTTGTCGAAACAATTTCAGTGTGATACGCGGATGCAACCTCGGGCAGGCTGGGCATGCAGCATTGCACATCGATGAGCATCATTTCCACAGCGCCGGTGATCACGGCCAGTTCCTGTTGCAGAAAATTGCCGGCAATGGGAATGCCGTGGCGCATGAGAATTTCATTTGCAGTGCAGCAAATTCCGGCCAGGGTGACGCCCTCGGCGCCGGCGCTTTGTGCATAGTCCCTGATTTCCGGCATTTGAACCGCAATGGCCAACATCTCGGAAAGTTCCGGCTCGTGGCCGTGCACCACAATGTTGACCGTCTTTTCGCCCAGCACACCAAGATTGGCCTGGCTGCGCACCGGCGAGGGTGTGCCGAAAAGGATATCCGAGACAGCCGAGGCAATGCGCGAACCGCCCCAGCCGTCGGAAAGAGACGTGCGAAACGATTGCAGCAGCAGGTTGCGGTAGTCGTGATCCACGCCCATGTGCGTGCGGTGCATGGACTCCACAATCATGCGGTCGATGCCGGTCGGTTCCACGCTGTGACTTTTCCAGAGACTTTGTTGCTTCACCGGCGACAGTCGCAGGGTGAGCAGCGGTTCTTCCTGCACGGTGAATTCATTCAGAAATAATTGCGCAAGTTCCAGCGCGATCTGTTCAGTGGACTTTCCATCCAGTTCGATGTCATACTGAAGCGCGATGCGACGCAGCGCCTTTTCGTCCCGAATCCGATAATCGCCGCCATGGCCCCGGGCCGCTTTTTTCAGCAGCAACACAAGATGCCGGCCGTGATCCGAATGGGCTGCTGCGCCGCCGACCACCTCGCGCAGGAAGTTTCGGGCGACGATGGTGTCCGCATCTGCGCCGCAGACGCCGCGCGGCGCTTTTTTGCTGATACGGCACGGGCCCATGTGACAAATCCGACAGCAGACGCCATTCACCCCAAAAGCGCACCGGGCCTGATGCGCTTCCATGCGGGTGAAGCATGTGCTGATGTTTTCACGGTCGGCTTTTTTCAGAATTTCAACCGATGCAGCATCCCATACCTTTTCTTCGATGGGTTTCGGTACGTGGGGCATTGTGATTCTCCAGTTCTGGTGGTTGCCTTTTTTCTACGGCAGCGACAGATTCATAACCCTAATTGCAGCAGGAATTCATCGATACGCGCGACCACTGCGTTGTCCGTCGGCAGTTTCATGAGATTCGCGCCCGATTCACCGAACGCGGCAAGCTGATCGTCCTCAGCCAGCGGCACCACAAAATCCGCCGACACCTTTTGCCTGAGCTGATGAAGGACCTCCGGCACAGCGCTGTGATGGCGCAGCCGATTCACGACAATGGCCAACCGGGCATATACGATTTTCATTTCATTCGCCAGCGCATGAAGCCGAACCACTGTTTCCAGCCCGCGCTGCGATGGATCGGTCACAAGTATCAGCAGATCAACTTTTTGCACGATTCGGCGGGACAGGTTTTCCAGGCCGGCTTCATTATCGAGGACGACGTAGGGGTATTCGGCTGAAATCTGCCGCAGAATTGAACTCAATACGTTATTGGCGTAGCAATAGCAGCCCGGTCCTTCGGGACGGCCCATGGCGATGAGGTCAAAATTGTCCGCCTCGACCAGGCTCTCCGCAATCTTCAATTCCAGCAATTGCTGTTTGGAGATGCCGCTGGAGAGGCCTTTGCGGCTTGCCTCCCGCGCTTCCTCGCGGATACGACCCACAGTCTTTTCAACGCGCAATCCCAGAGCGGCATCCAGACAGGTATTGGGGTCAGCATCCACAGCCAGGACAGGAGCTTTGCCCCGGACGGCAAGCCGCCAGATGAGCAGGGCCGACAGCGTTGTCTTTCCGGCGCCGCCTTTGCCGGTGACTGCGATCAGGTAGCTCATGGATTCCCGACCTTTTCGGAGGAGTCCAGCCGATTGAGGATGGTTTCGAAAATCGATAGCAGTTCGGGGCGGATGGAATCCAGCAGCGTGGCCCCGGGCCGGTCTGCCTCGCGAATTTCAGATGTGTAGGGAATGAAGCCCAGGATGGATGCGTCCGGAAAAGCGCGCCGAATGAACTCCTCGTCGCGCTGGCCGGCGACTTTGTTGGCGACGAGCCGAATGTCCTTCAATCCGATCTCGGCGGCCAGATTCATGATGCGCCGCGTGCTTTCCACAGAACTGAGACCAGGCTCCAGCACAATGAGCAGGGAATCCACGCCGCGCGCTGTTCCCCGGCCCAGATGCTCGATGCCGGCTTCCATGTCCATGATCAGGGTTTCATTTTTAAAAAGCACCAGATCGGTCACAAGCGCTTTGATCAGGATATTCTCCGGACAGGCGCAACCGCCGCCGCCCTGTTGCACAGCGCCCAGGACTAACAGATTCACTCCGCGATGGGTCACAGCATAGCTGCCGGCAATGTCGGACACCTCCGGGTTCAGCTTGAAAATCTGACCGTATTGTTTCACTTTGGCGCCGGTGCGCGCTTCGATGAGCGCCACCTGCCGGGAGATGGGGACGATTTGCGCCTGTTGTTCCGCCGACAGGCCCAGCGCCGAGGCCAAATTTGCATCAGGGTCCGCGTCCAGCGCCAGCACTTTATGACCGCGCCGGACTAACAGGAGCGACAGCGCCGCTGCCAGCGTGGTTTTGCCAACACCGCCTTTTCCAGAAATTGCCAGTTTCATTGATTGGGATTGGTTTCGTTGTGATGAAAATTATCTTTAATCCTGTATGAAAAAAAGCCAACCACGTCACCGCCGAAGGTTCGGCCAGGCGACGTGGCGCATTAAAAAGCGTACTTCTTGCGCATGAACGCGGACAACCCCTGAGTCAACTCGAACACCTTCTCCGCATCGGCCGGTTCCAAAGAGCCGGTGCCGCAGGATGGAGTGATGAGCGCATGCTCTACAATGAGCTCTTTGCTTATCCCCTTTGCAGCCAGATGATCCATCATCTTTTCGAATAAAACAGACAGAGTCTCCACGGACTGCTGCCGAATCGCCGCCGAGGTTGGGACAATGCCCCAGGCCAGAAACCCGCCGCGATTGAGATGCCGCTTCACCGCGTCCGGGTACATGGCAATGGTCTCGCCGAATTCGAACGCATCGAAATTGACAATATCCACCCCGGCGTCGATGAGGATGCTCCACTCGGTGTTGCCGCAGCAGTGAATGCCGGCCATGCCATGATCCGCGTGCACCGCGTCGATGACCTCGGCCAGATGGGCTACAACGTTCTCCCGCTTCACAGAGACGTAGGTGGAACTGCCGAAGCCGGACAGAATCGGCTCGTCGATGAAACAAATGACCCTGTCCGCAAATGGCTGGAATTTTTGTATCTGCCAGCGGCATTTCATGGCCAGCGCTTTGATGACCACATCGCGAAATTCTTCGTTGTAATAAATAGCGCGCTTATTCTCATCGACAATGGTCAGCGCAAAACTGCACGGCCCGGTCGTTTGCACTTTGACGAACGGCAGCTTCCCTCCCCGCGCGCTCAGCTTCTTCTCAAAGGCGTAGATGCCTTTCGAAAACTCAGGGCGAATCGCCAGCGCGGAACAATCGCCGCTGCCTTCATCGGCATCCATGGCCAGAATATACGCTTCATAAAATGCAGCGAAGGCGTCGGAATAATCGCCGGAGGTATCGAAATTCATGCGCCGCTTTTCCCTGTCAATGACGACGCACGGCATCCCTTCGGAATACTGAATTTCCATCTGCTCGTTCAGATCCAGCCTGGGCAGTTGCGGCCAGAATGGCGCTTCAGGGAATCGAGTCAGCGACACATCAATCGCATGGTCCACATCGGTGAACGGCATGCTGCCGATGCCAGTGGCCATAAATTTTCCCGGTAACTGCATATATCTTTTCTCCTCGTTCATTTATTCGATGACGACTCCCGCGGATGCAATGTCGGAGATGTGTTAAATTCAATTTTTTTTCGTAACGACAAATGGCCCGCTTCCCGGCTGAAACAGCCCGCCATCAGGAAGGAGCGCATTCATTTGTTCAGCGAATGCTCCAAAAACCATTTGTACAGGGCGGAACTCTTGTATGTCCTGGTCCATGAATCATGTCCGGCCGTGCGATAGATGGTGAACTTTACGTCAGAACCGACTGTCTTCAGCGCGTCGACCATATCCTGGGATTTTTGAAGTGGCACAATATCGTCTTTGGCGCCGTGGAACACCCAGATCGGCATGTCTTTCAACACGTGCGCGCGCGACGTGTCGCCGGCGCCGCAAATCGGAGCGATCGCCGCAAACCGATTGGGATACTCCATGGCCAGGTCCCAGGTGCCATAGCCGCCCATGCTCAACCCGGTGAGATAGATACGATTTTCATCGACGCGATAATTTTCAGTGATGACGCCCAGCAGTTTGTCCAGATTGCTGACTGACCACCGCTGGTTTGATGGACATTGGGGTGCAACGATGATGAATGGAATTTTTTTGCCTTCTTCGATGCGTTTCGGTGGGCCGTGCAGCTTCACTTTTTTGAGATTTGCCCCGCGTTCGCCAGCGCCGTGCAGGAACAAAATCATCGGCCAGTCTGTTTCGGAGGTTTCATAGTTATCCGGCAGGTAGAGCAGGTATTTGATCACAACATCGCCGCGAATTTCTTTTTCCAACATGTATTCCGTTTCTCCTCGTTTAATATGTGTAAAATTCGGGGCACAACTACTGAGAAAGATCAAGGCGATTATCAGGATATGTCTTTTCATGAGTGTCCGTGACGTTTCGTTCGTATCCTGTGCTCGGTAAAAATGCACACAGTCATTCACGCTGGATTACTGGTAATGAACATGACCCGGTTTCACCTGAAGACTGACTCCGCCGGATATGCGGCGCTTCGTTCAGGTTCAAACCGACTACACCCGCGTATCGGGATCAGGCGTCAATTCAGGAATGATGAATCTTTTCCAATTGCCGTCAACAGCTTCGCGCAGCGCATTTTCTTTCAGTGAACCCCCGCCAGCTTCGCTGTGGTCGTTCATTAGAAATAGTGCGATTCTCCCATGCTGACGGAGAAGGACGAATATCGAATTTTGAAGGCATCAACTCTTTGTGGAGTGAAGTAATAATTTAGTAGAAACTATTAAAATGTCAAGTAAAAAATTTTACTCAGCAAATCATCGGGCATTGACCCGGCGATTGCCTGTCCCGGTGGCTAATACGGCCAAGGGTATGCCTGGGAGATGGATAGCAGGAAAAACGGGTTTGTTCAACGATTGGTTTTAGGGCTGAGATAATAGTGCCACAGAAGCCGCGTGGCCACGGAGCGCCAGGGTTTCCAGGCTTCGGCGAATTGCTGCGCTTCGGCCGGCGTGGGACGCTGCTTCAGCGCTTTCAACTCCTGGATTGTCTGGATCAGCGCCAGGTCGCTGCCGGGCCACACATCCGGCCGGCGCAGTGCAATCATGAGGTAAATATTTGCGGTCCATGGCCCGACACCTTTGACCACCATCAATTCAGTGCGCACAGTTTCGTCGGACAGAGCGGTTAACTGGTCCAGGTTCAACTCGCCGCGTTCGATTCGCCCGGCCAAGTCCTGGCAGTACCGCGCCTTTTGTCGGCTGAATCCGATGCCCTTCAAACCGACTTCATCGAAGCGAAGGAAATTTGCCGGGGTGAGCGATGGAACTGAATCGAGCAGCCGCTGGAAGGTCGCTCTCGCGGATGCCAGCGAAACCTGCTGCTCCAGAATGATGTGGAGCAACGTGGCGAATCCCGGCTCCCGAAACCAGATGCGGGGATAGCCGAACTGCCCTACGATGGTCAAAAAAACAGGGTCCCGTTTTTCCAGAAAGCGGCACCCTGTCAGGAATGTTTTCTCATCCAGTTGTTGCAGCACACAGTACTCCAAGAGTCAAGAATTATTCGGCCTGCACCCTGCCCTGGCCGTCGTGCCGGACAAGGTTTTGCCCAACCACGCCGCAGATAGCATTGGCTTCGCCAGTATCATCCGAAAAGAGACGAAGTCGGTTTCCCGGTTCAGGCAGTCCCAGACATTCACATCAAAATTCATCCAGTTTATGAAATTCAGCATTTTCCACCCACGTGCCCGGTCGCGACAGGTACTCCACTAAATTTTCCATGAGGAAAATATGCTTCTTCTCTTCATCCGCGATTTTCAAAAGCACTTTCCTGGCGCTTTCGTCCTCGACCTCACGGGCTTTTTCCAGATAAAACTGATAGCTCTTTTCTTCTATCTCTCTGGCCTTTTCATAGAATTCAGGCTGAGGCATTTTCAGATCGAACGTGCTGCCCTGCTCTTTCATCTGCACAAAGACATTTTTAGCATCCGCCAGAATATGCGTTTCCGCCATCTTCAGATTTGATTCCTGCTTGCTAAGCTTGTTGAGGACTTCATAATGCTTCACTTCTTCATTGGCCAGAAGATTCAAAATATTCTTCAGACCGGTATGGGTTGTTTTCTCAGCCAATTCCCGGTAATAGGCCTCACCGTCTTTTTCCATTTTCATCGCGAATTCAAAAATATTCATCGTTTCCTTCTCCTGAGTTAGTTAAATTATCACTGTAAATTATTTATTCCTGCATTGAGCGATCAGCGATCAGCTTTCAGTTGTCAGCTTTTAAAACAAACGAGCGTTTGAAATAAAAAGGCAGTTCATCAATTAAGCGATCCAATAATTCCAGCCGGGAATAAATTTTTTTCCCGAGCTGAATGCTGATCGCTATAAGCGGATTGCTTCTTTCTGGTCATTCCAATCGCATAAAGATTCCACGTAGGCAGCAGACCCATCCCTGAGCCAGCCATCCAGTTGCGCCGGCTCCTTCAACTGCTGCCCCCGCCTGCGCGGCACCACAACGAAGCGATGCTTCAACTCGGACAGGGCGGTCATATCGCCCCAGAGTTTTTCGAACTGGGTGACCGGGAAAATATCTTCCTGACCCTTGCCCCAGCGTTTCTTGACATCCTTCAACGTAATGTACGTCGGCATTCGCATGGCGAGATTGCGCACGGAGTCCGCGACCCGGGTTTTGTCGGAAAAATCATCCTTCGTCAGTCCGAACAGATGGAGGAGTTGGAGCACATCGATCCAGGTGGTGCTGGTGTTGTAATAGGACAGGCTGAATTCCAGTTCCTCGCGCGGAAAAGCCAGCCCTTCGATGAGCCGCAATTGCCCATCGACTCGCGCCAATCCGCCGCCGCGATCTTCGAGACGCCGCGTGATCACCTCCGTGGTCATTGCGGCATCCTCGTGCATGTGATAGCCCAAAAGAGCAGGATTCACATTGGCTCCGAGCGTGTCGATATTGTGCACCATCAGGTATCGCAGGTTGGGGTGATCCCCGAGCATGCGCTGCAGCAGGCCGTTGAGCAGCAGATTTGGCACTTCGTACCAGTGCCCCACCGGGTGAAGACATTGCATGGGAAGATTATCGACATAATCGCTGCCTTCGCCCAGGGTTCGCGCCCAGTCGATCAGCGCGTTGTGCAGGCTCTCCCGCACCTTTTGCGCCTGTTTATCCAGCAGTTGCTGGGGCAATTCTTCCCAGGCAAAGCGGAGATCGCGCGCCATGGGCACAAGCCTCAAACCGACGCTCATGCCCGGCGACAGCAGCAATTGCCCGGGATAGCCATAATTTCCTTCTCGCTCCAGAAAAGCGGCAATGGGCTCGTGGGTCAAAAAACTAGTGGTAATGACATGCGGGAGATAGCGACCGACCTGTTTCCCGATGCGCCGGCTCTTCGCCAGGTGCACTTCAATGAACGTGCGATGCCGGCCGCTCAGTTTGCAGAATGGATTCAGCGCTTTGACCACGCCAGCGCCTTTGGTCCAGCGACTCCCTGCGCCGCCAGCCAGGGACACCACTGCCACCGCGCCGGCGGCGAGCGCATCCAGGCCCAGCCGATGATATGTATCGGGCAACGCCTCAGCGGCGTCGAAAACATCCCCCGGCTGGACATCTTCGATTTTGCTGCGCACAGGCAATCGGTTTTGCGCCAGTCCAATGCGACCGCTCCGCAAATCGGCGCGTATCTGCTCGTGCTGCACGCGGTCAAATCCGAATTGTTTTAACAATTCGTCCAACGTGCGCGCGCCATCTTTTTCCGGCATGGAAGTCGGCAATAGCCGATCGAATAAATTTTGCACCATGCCGGAAAGCGCCGACTGGGTACGACAGGCTTCGCCAAATCGATTGAGCTCGGCGCGGCGGAACATCGTCAGATTTCTCGCTTCAAGCCTGAGCAGACTGGGAATGGATAATGTGTAATAGCCAGGCGGCATCAACGCGTCATCGCCCTTCAAAAGATCCGCCCAGGTGCCGCGCTCGTTGATCGCAAAATCGTACACCACAGGCTCCATGGCAAACGGCACCGCATATTCCAGATTTTTTTTGAGTCGCGTCATGATAGCCTGCAAGCTATCCCGGGCAGTGTCTATTGCGGCAGGATCAAAGATGAAACCCATGCCGCCTCCGGACATGCCGCCCAGCATCCAGAATCCCCAGAATTTATGGTCGAATTCGCGGGTGACCTGTTCAATCAGCGATTCTGTGTACAAATTGCTCGCCCAGGGGATTATCGACTGGATGGGCCCGTGGAAATTCTGATGCGTCAGTCCGCCGATGGCGCGCACATCGCCCAGGCGCAACTGCTCCAGAATCGCATCCAGCAGGGAAATCGCCTGCTTTCTCCCCATCCATTCCGTCGCCGAACGCAGCAAATATTTTTCCGTGACCATCTCCAGAATCGGCCCCACATCCTGGGCCATCCCGCCGTGGATCAGGATCAGGCTGTCCTGCAACATGCGACGCGTTCTTTCGCTCGCATCGCTCCCGGTCAGAATGCGATGGCCGGGCAACAGCCGTCCGCGACTGATCCCGAATTCCGGATCGCCCTCAGCAGCGCGCACCCCCTGTATCAATTTCATGCCCGGCCAGACGCCGCCGGAATCCTGCCAGCCTCCGCCGGATCCGCCCAACCATTCGCCCAGAATGGCCCGGGCCGCAACCAGCCGGCGCTCGTCTTCCGTCAAATAGCCGGTGAGATTTTTGATCTGTCCGGTGGCGCGCATGCACGCGGTGATGAGGCTCGCCAGCAACGTCGTGGACACTGCCAATCGCGAGCCTTTGGGAATGTCGTTGACGCGGCTGACAATTTCGATGCCATAGCCCGGTTTCACCAGCCGGGCCAATAAATCCGACAAGGGCTGAACCGCGCCCTCCATGCCGGACGGCACCAGCCCGGACGCAATGACGGCCGCTTTCAGCAGCCCTAAATAGTCTTTGGCAAAATCGAACACCTCGGTCAGATCAGAAATTTCCGCAGTGGCTTCCAAATCCACGCTGGTCAACCGCAGAATTGGCTGGTCGATGATGCGGAAATAGGCTTCCACCGGCGGCCGCGGCGCATTGGCGCCATTGCGAACGCAGAGGTCAATGGACACGTTGAGCACGCGCGCGCCCTCCGGAAAATCCATGCCCAGAAAAAAAATATCGCTCCAGCCGCTGTGGCTCAGATCCATCCGAACCGGGGTGGCTTCGCGAATGATTGGGAAAATTCCTGACTGGTTCTTGTGTTGATAGAGTTCCGGCCGCACCCGCAGCGGGTGATCTTCCGGATGCCCGATTCGGAACATCCATTGATTGCCGCTCACCGAACGGACGCTGCGCCGCACCTGATCCGCCAGCGTCTGGAATCCCAATCGCTGGTAGGCTGCTGCCAGCGCGCTGGAAATGCCATCGCTTGGCCCGTCGCTGCGCTGCGCTTTCAAAAAAATTTCAATGGCTTCCTCGAATCGGCGGTTGAGCAAATTGGCATAGCCTTCGAAGGGGATGAGCCCGCTGGTTTTCATCCCGCTTTTCTCGGGCAGGTAAAAACGGTGGATGGCATAGAGAAAGAAAAGCGCCCGCACGCGTTCGTAAAGATTTTCACTGCGAAGCCGGAACTGTTCCAGCGCCTCAGCCTCCTTCAGCAAGTCCGCGAGCGACGCATCCCGACATAGCGATTCCAGGGGCAAGTCGCGAACGGACGGATCCGGCGAGGTGATCAATCGGATGAGATCACTCATGTCGACCGCGCCTCCATTTCGACGCCATTTCGCGCGAGGCCAGAATCTCAACAAATTTGGACAGCACCTCGTCGCGGTCATTGCCGCTCAATGCCAGCGCCAATTGCGCCATGAGCAGACCATATTTCACACCGACATCGTAGCGCCAGTCGTCCTTTTCGACGGCCAGATACTGCTCCCGCTTCGCCAAATCCGACAGGGCTTCGGACAGGGTGATCGTCGCATTGCCTTCCGCGCGTTGAATTCGCTGCTCTAAAATGTGAATCACCGATGGCGTAAGCACGTGCATTCCGAAGAAACAGAGATAATGGCCGGCGCGCAGTCCCGGCACGATCAATCGCTGCTCCGCTTCAGTGGGCGTGGCTTTTTCGATCACCAGTTCAATGCGGTACAAATCAGGTTGACCCTGAATGCGACCGCCGCCCACAGCGCCATAGAAGGGAAGCAGGTTTTCGCGCGACGCCTGCACCGCGGACACAGCGCATTCCTTTGTCTCGGCCACGCGAACTAGATGCTGGGCGCATCCTTCATCGTGCCGGCTCACGTACAGGTGGTCACCCACCAGGTGCAGGAACGAATCATTACCGACAAAATTCTTCGCGCAATACACCGCATGGCCATAACCCCGCGGCTCGTGTTGAAATTCAAAATGGAGACGCCCGGCATGGTCGCCGACAACCTGGCGGTAGGCGCTGTCATCCCCGGGCTGAGTGATGACGCATATCTCTTCTACCCCCGCTCGCAGCGCTTCTTCCACAATAATGCAAAGCACGGACTTTTCCGTGCCATCCCGGTCGATGAGCGTCTGCAACGGCAATGTGCGCTGATTTTTTCCGGCTGCGGTGATGACCGCTTTGGTGATTTTCATGTATTGCTCCAGTTTTAAAAGAGAATAATATACTCGACTTCCCGAATAATATCAAGCAGAAAATTTCAACGATGGCAGTTACGGTCTGACGCTCAAAGCAATGAGCAGTTGACCTGCATAATAGAAGGCAAGGCTGATTCGATGATACCGCATCGGTCGTCGGAATTTGTTGATAGCCAGAATCAGATCCGAGATATAAAAAAGGCCGGCGCCGATGGCGATGAGCATGGCTCGCTGTTGAGGAAAATTGCCGGCGTACAGCCTGGAAATCGCTCTTTCCATCATGACAGTGATGATCAGAACATAGATCAGCACCGGTAGTTTCATCGGACCGAGCCCAGGGTACAGATACCGATAAATCAGGCCGGCCATGCATAGCAGTCCAAGCGCGACAAAGCCGTCCGTCGCACTAAAATCCGCAGGAATCGAGAAAGCCCACGAATAGAAAATATGAGCCATGAGAAAGAAAATCAATCCCAGCTTAAATGAGCGGCCGGATTTGCCCATGAGCGCAACATCGCCCGCGAGAGAAAAGACCAGCCCGGTCGCAATGAGGAAAAAATATCGTGATGTAGCAATGTCGCCGTGAACAACAGGGTACAGCGCGATGAAAATGACGAGCACGGTTGAGGCAGGTTTGAGAAAATAGATGAAATGGTTGGGCTGCGCAAATTCAGCGCGAAGCAGCAGTGTCACTAAAAGAAGAAGCAGGCCGATAGCAACACATGTAAGATCCATTCGGCTCCTTTCATGTTGGTTCGGAAAGACTGCGGATTTTCGAAACAGCCGGCCATCGCGCGTCCTGTCATTCTTAAACAGGAAATTTCGCTGTGACTTCGGGCGGATCGATGTTCGGCTCTTCGGAATTTATTCTGAAAAAGATGTTCCACAGGGACGATTATGTTCTGGCCATGGCCTTATAAAGAACGGCGCTCAGTTCCTCGATTTTGAACGGCTTGGTCAGGAAGCCACAAAAGCCATAGTCCTCGTAACTGGACAGCACCGGGGCATTGGAATAGCCGCTGGACACGATACCCTTCACATCCGGATCGATCTGCTTCAAATGCTGGATCGCTTCTTTGCCACCCATTCCGCCGGGGACCGTCAGATCCATGATGACGGCGTCGTAGCGCTGCCCGCTTTTCTGAGCGCGCCGGTATTCTTCGATCATCTCAGCGCCATCCGCCACGGTCCGGATTTGGTAGCCAAGCATCCTGATCATCCGCGCGAATGAGTTGCGAATGATCTCCTCATCATCCATCACCAGAACTGATCCCTTGCCCGTTACCAGGAGTTTTTCGTGGCTGATTTTCGGAGTGGCTTTCTTCTCCGAAGCCGGCAGGTAGAGATGGAATGTCGCCCCTTTGCCCAATGTGGACTCGACGGCGATGTATCCCTCATGTTTTCTGATGATGGAATACACAGTGGCCAAACCCAACCCGCTGCCTTTTTGCTTGGTAGTGAAATAGGGGTCGAAAACCCTGGCAAGGTGTTCGCTCGGAATTCCGTGCCCCTGATCCTGAATGGAAATTTTCACGAAATTGCCGCGCGCCCGGGACTGACCATTGATCGTCTCGTCCGACGGCAGCTTCACATTCCGGCAGTGAATTTTGATCAATCCGCCCTCAGGCATGGCCTGATCCGCATTGATCACCAGATTCTGAATCACCTGGTTCATCTGGCCAATGTCCACTTCCACAGTCCATAAATCGTCCGGGATGTTGAATTCAAATCGGACGTTGGAGCCGCGAAGGGCAAAGGCCGTGGATTCTTTGATGAGCTCATTGATGGTGGCTGTCTTCCGGATGGGCGCGCCGCCAATGGAGAACGTCAGCAACTGCTGGGTGAGGTCTTTGGCGCGCATGGATGCCTTTTCCACTTCGGACAGGATTTCGAATATTTCGGATCTCTCCGGCACATCCAGTTTCGCCAGCGTGACATTGCCCAAAATTGCCGTGAGGATATTATTGAAATCATGGGCAATTCCGCCGGCCAACATGCCCACCGATTCCAGTTTATTGGCTTTCTGAAGCTCCAGTTCGATTTTCCGGCGTTCGGTAATATCGCGAAATACCAGAACGGCGCCGACTACTTTATTCTGTTCATCCTTTATCGGCGCCCAACTCTGCGCGATCATCTTTTCGCTCCCATCGCGGGCAACGAGCGTGGTGTTGTTTTCAATGCTGAAAACGCGGCCTGTCTGCAGTACCCGGTCGACCGGAAGTTTTCTGGGAGGTTTATTGCGGCGGTCGACAAAATGGAAAACGGCCGAAATTTTCTTACCCTCGGCTTCTTTCTGGCTCCAGCCGGTCAGCCCCTCTGCGACTTTATTGATGAGGAGGACGCGACCATGAACATCTGTGGTAATCACGCCATCGGCAATGCTTCGCAATGTGACGGCGAGCCGCTCCTTTTCTTCTGCCAGAATGGTTCGCGAAAGCTTCAGCTCGGTTATATCCCGGGCGATGCCGAAAAGTCCAATGATATCGCCGTGGCTGTTTCTCATGGGCGCGCGAATGACATGAAATATTTTTTCAGAGCCGTTAATCGGCCCGGCCTGCTCAATTTCCACAATGTCCCCATCCAGCACGCGCCTTTCAATCGTCTCACTGAAACGAGCTACCTCGTCCCCGAATATCTCTCTGTCCGTCGACCCAACAGAACTCACAGGATCCATTTTGAAAAAGCTCGCCGTGGCAGGATTGATGCTCACATATTGCAATTGCTGATTTTTAATAAATATAATGTCCCGTGCGGTTTCAAACAGAGCGCGGAATCGCTCCTCGCTCTCGCGCAGCGCTTCCTCCCCCAGTTTTCTATCGATGGCCACTGCCGCCTGATTGCCAATGGCGAGCAACAATTCCTTGTCGCGCTCGGTGTACGTTTGGCTCGAATCGTAGCTTTGAACCACCAGCACGCCCATCACTTTGTAGCGGACATACAGCGGCACTCCCAGCCAGGACTCCGGCAGCGTGCCAATTCGCTCCACTTCACCCTGATCCATCAATTCATTAAAAATCGTCGGGGTGAGCAAGACAGATTTGCCAATGCGGAGCACATACTCGGTGAGACCGCGCTTCTTGCGGCGCGGCGCCGGTGTGGGATCGTAGATATCGATAAACAGCGGGAAGGAGACAATCTCGGATTGGGGATTGTACAGAGCGATGTAGCAATTTTTCGCATACATCACTTTTTCGATATTCCGATAAATTGTCACCAGCAGTGCATCGAGGTTTTCAGTGGTGCTGACAGCTTCCCCGATTTTATAGAGCGCTTCGCGTTCGTTTTCTGTCCGTTTTCGTTCCCACGTCTCCAGGATGAGCGACACCATATCCGCAATGGAGCCGGCAAAATCCTGTTCCTCCGACGTCCACTGCCGTTTCGGCCCGACATGCTCATGGCACACAACGCCGATGGTTCGTCCGTGAATTCGGATGGGCGCATCCAACAGCGACGATATTCCCAGCGCGGAGAGATAGCTTGCTCCAAATTCGCTCGTCGCCGGATCGGCGATTGCATCGTTTGCTGCGATGGTGCGACTCACTTCCAGCTTGCTGAAGTAATTCGGATAGTGCGCTACAGGCATTGGCTCGGATGGCGCCAGTTCCCCGTGGCTGCGAGAGGTGATTTTAAGGCACTTTAATGCAGTATGATCATCGTTAAATTTCCAGATGCTCACGCGCTCGATTTCCAAAGTGGTTGCGGCGACCTCGGCGATTTTGCCCAATGCGTTGTCGAGGTCCGAAAAATTCTCCTTTGCCAGACCAACAATGGCGTGCTGCTGCCGGATGATTCGGTCGATCCGGCGTTGTTCAATCTGTTCCTTTTGTCTCCGGTCGGTGATGTCTTTTATTGTTCCAAGACTGACCAGAGTGCCGCGATAATTGATCAAACCCACGTTCATATTTACGTAGACAATTTTATCGGAATCCTTATATTTCAGCCGGAATTCATACTCATTCGGCACATTGTGTCCCTGAATCCGGTTTTCATACCGATTGAGCACGAACCGGAGATCCTCCGGAAAAATCAGATCTTCAAAACTCATTCCCAGTAAGTCCCCAGCCTGGTAGCCGATCATCCGTGCAGCGGCTTCATTCGCAAAGATAATCTTTCGATCCCGGATAAGAAAAAGGCCATCCTGTATGTTTTCGATGAGGGTTCGGTATTTATCTTCCGATTCGACCAGGGATTCCTCGATCTGCCTGCGCTCGGTAATGTCCCGAACCACGCAAATCAAACCGCCGCGCTTAATAACTGTCAGCGAAACCTCCTGATCGAATCGGCTACCGTCGCGTCTTTTGCCGATTGAAATCCCGAACCAATGACCCTTCTTCATCAGAATGGGCATGTATATTTTTTCAAACTTCTCGATTTCCTGAGGATAATAAAGGATGCGCCACGGTTTGCCCAACAGGTCATCAGCGTTGTCGTAGCCATAGACCAGAGCATGCGCTTTGTTCAAATAGATGTACTTTTCGTTCTCGTCCAAAATCGCAATGCCGTCCTGGCTTGCATCCATGGCCATGAGTTGGTGCTGATACTTGGCTTTTTCCAACTCATGGTGCGAATCCAGGATTTTATACTTCTCAAGTTCGCCTTTCAGTTGTTCTATTTCTGAAAGTAACTGATCCCGCGAGGTATCCTGCCTCACTGTTAACTCCTCTTCTTCTCGTTCTCTGTTGCACTGTTCGTAACTACGCCATACTCAGGACAATGCGGCCGTAATATATAAATTCTGCATCGTATTTTCAAGAAAAAACATGTTGTTACTTTAATTTAACTATTGCTTCACAGGCCTGTATTATTGCCTCAAGGAGAGCAAGTCACGAAGTTACAAGAAGATGTCCATGTTCTTATTCACTCTTTTGATGCAAGATTCAATAATTTTTTCAAACCAAATTCAACTTCTCAGACTCGATTATTTTTGATATTTCTTAATCTTTGTACATCGTGGCTTAGTGGCTGATTACTCAGATCTTGCTTTAGCCATAAAACACGAGCGAGCAGAAGCCATTGTCACCGGCCATTTCGCTGGCAAAAGGAAGAGCAAGTTCCGATGGGAGAGTGAACAGCGCTTTGAAATTCGGGGGAGGTTGAATGGTGAAATCGAATGCGGAGGTCGAAGGGCTGCGCGGCTGCACCGACCATACCAGCGAACGGGTGGCATCGATGGGCGCCCGGGTGAACGTCATATCCAATTATTCCGGAAGCTATCCAACAGTTCTTCGCTGACGGAATAGGGTGATATTTTTTTATCGATGATCAGCCGGATCCGTTCCAGCAGGTGGGCCTCCAACTGGGGCTGCCAGAATTTTTCCAGCAGGCGCGCTTTTATTATTTGCCGCACATAATTTTCAATCCGCTTGCGGCGCTTTTCCGCCCAACTGCGCGTTTTATCCTGAAAATTAATATGGTTCTGAATCTCAGCCGCGAGCGCAGCCATGCCCTCGCCGGAATTGGCAACGGTCTTGACGATGGGAGGATTCCAGGCTCGTTTGTGTTTGCCCAGATCCAGGACGTAATTCAATTCCATCAGCACGCGGTCCGCGCCCTCGCGATCCGATTTATTGACTGCAAATACATCGGCGATCTCCATCAGCCCGGCTTTCATCGCCTGAATGGAATCGCCGGACTCAGGGACGAGCACGACGACCGTCGAATCGGCCGCCTCCACGATATCCAATTCCGATTGGCCCACGCCCACTGTTTCAAAAATGATGATGTCCAGACCGAACGCGTCCAGCAAATCCGCGGCCTCCTGCGCGCGCTGCGCCAGACCACCCAGGCTGCCGCGCGTCGCCATGCTTCGGATGAACACGCCGGGGTCTGTGGCCAGGTCGCTCATGCGGATTCGATCGCCCAGCAGCGCGCCGCCGGTGAACGGACTGGTGGGGTCCACAGCAATGATCCCGACCGTCCTTTTTTCCTGCCGATAGATTTTGGTCAACTGATTGACCAGCGTGCTCTTGCCGGCGCCCGGCGGGCCGGTGATGCCGATGCGATATCCGTTGCCAGTTCGGTAATAGACTTTGTCCAGCAATTTGATGGCGCCATCCGCTTCATTTTCGATGAGCGAGATGAGGCGGGCCAGCGCTCGCCGGTCGCCGGATAAAAATCGTTTGATCAGGTCTTCCATGAAAAATTCCAACTCATCAGGCGTTTTGTTCATTCGCTAAAATTTCGCGTTCCCACAGTTTGGCATATTTTGTGAAAACATAATTGGCAGAGAATACACAGAGCAGAAACCCCTGCATGCCGTCGAGAAAACCCTGCTTCAGAATATACATTTTGAAGAAAGCATACAAAGGTCTGAAAATCAAATCGCTGCGGGTGAATTTTTTATTCCGCGCCATCAGGTCGTCGATGGCCAGCGAGGTGTATCGGTTAAATTTCGTGTAATAATGGTCAATGTCCCGATCGGTGTAATGCAGGAGCGGATGGCGCAACCGTCCGCGCCGGCCGCTTAACTCCAGCCCTTCATGAACGTGGGAGGCATTGAAAAACGCGCTTCCCCGTTTGAACAATCGCAGCACATAACCGGGATACCAGCCGCAATGCTTAATCCAGCGGCCCAGGAAATACGCTTTGCGGGGAATTTCGTAGCCGGCAATTTCGGATTTTTCCCGAATAGCCTGTTGAATTTCTTGCCGCAGTTCAGGTGTCACGCGCTCATCGGCATCGATCCACAGCACCCAGTCGCCGTTCGCGCGAGCCAGGGCGAAATTTTTCGCCGCCGAATAGCCCTCCCAATCCATGTCAAAAATGTTCCCGGTGTATGCCGCTGCCAGTTCGCGCGTCCGGTCAATACTGTGGGAATCCACGATGATGATCTCATCGGCCCACTTGACCGATTCCAGGCATGCGACGATATTGCGCTCTTCATTGAGCGTAATTAATATCACGGAAACACGATTCAAACCAACTCCCGTTTGAATTGACCGGCTTTAAATTTGTCGTCACTATTCAGCCTCAGAGTCTCGAAGAAAAAGAAATGGCCAAAATGATCGATTCTGAAAAGCTGAATTTGGTTTAAAAAATAAAATTGAATTTCACTGTTTATGAATGAGTCCCCTCTAAAAAGGGGCTAAAGCCCAAAAATCAAAGGTGAATTTCTGTTCCCCGACTTAAAAGTCGGGGCTATTCAAGGTGTCTGACTTTCAATTTTTTCAATGAATTGCCACGTCATTTATAACGTGGAAACGATATCATAACCAATGCATCAACGCCTTTTAAGGCTTTTTAGAGTCGGCCCGGGAATGAAAATGAAATTGGCATCTTCTTGTAACTTCGTGACTTGGTGACTTTGAGGCAAGAATACAAGCCTGAAAGTTACAATTTGTCATAATAAAATTTAATGTGCGCGAAAAACTCATCCATGTCCAATTCGTCGATGCAGCGAAAATAGCCGCATTTCGCGTTCCAGCAGGGCGCGCATTCCACGCGGGAAATGATCTTCACACCGCGGTCGTACAGATCGATTTCCTGGTGACAACTCATGCCGAACCAGGCAATCACGTGTTTTTTCAATGCGATGGCAGCGTGCATGCCAAACGTATCGCCGGTGACAACCAGATCCGCCAGATTGATGAAACAAAGTCCGCTGCGCAACCCCTGGGTTGTCGGCGTGCTGATGACGGTATCGACGCCGACGCCGGCAGCGATGCGCTCATTCCGCTCCGTGTCTTCTTTGCCGCCCAGCAACAGGACTTTAGTCCCGGGCAGTTCCGCGCCGATGCGCTGAATCAACCCGATGTGCTGGTCGATTTTCAACTTTTTTTGGGGCCACTTCGCGGAACAGCCGGTATTGAATCCAACCACAAAATCGCTGTTCGAGAGGTGATACTCGTTCCGGTACTTCTCACAGAAGACCTTCTCCGCCGGGGAGAGATTCAAAATATATTCATCGCGCTGATAATCCAGTTCAAATGTCTCAGCCAGAATATCCTGACCGGTGCGTTGATTTTCGAAAAATTTCATGTGGTCATCCAGCCCCAGACGGTAATTATAATACGCACCCTCGTTCAGCGGGACAACAGCGCCGTGCTGATTGATCCCGAATCCGAGTTTTGATGCAGCATGCAGCCGATGGATGAACGCCCCGGAATTCTGATTCTTATCCGCATTGAGCGCGACATCGAAGTGCATCGCTTCGAGGATGAGCCGGGATTCATCATCCCAACGGTAAATTTTGTCAATGAGCGGATTGTGCAGCAGCAGCGGATAGGCATTGGGCAAGGTGATCCAACTGATGTGGCTGAGCGGGTATTTTCTTTTCAACGCCGGCAACTGAGCCGTGGTCATAATCACATCGCCCATAGCATCCAGATTGATGATGAGGATTTTCGTGCCAATGGGCCGCTCATCATGGCACTCGAGGCACTTTTTTCCGGGTTCGCACGGGCTATAGCCGGTGAATGTCCGGCACTGAGGAATTCGGAGACTCATTGGCGCTGCTTGTCCTTTCGGTGGTTAACGACATGCTGAAAAAACAGGGATTCGTAATTATCAATCATTCTGTTGAGCGTGAATTTATCATCGACGCGCTTTTTGCCGCATTCGCCCAGTCGTTTCGCCATGGCCGGATCGCGCAGCAATGTTTCCATCGCGTCAGCCAACCGCTCGTCATCTTTGGCCGGAACGACGATGCCCGTCTCGCCGTCGACGACAATCTCGGGCATGCTGCTCACCTGCGTGGTCACGCACGGCTTCCCGGCGGCCATGGCTTCGATGAGAACAATGCCGAAGCCCTCCCAGAGCGACGGCAGCACCAGCATGTCGATGGTGCGCATGATGTTGGGCGCATCGTTTCGGAATCCCAACAGATGAATCCGATGCGCCAGTTGATGTGTCCCGGCAAATGCGCGAATCGTGGGTTCCAGATCGCCCTCGCCGGTGATGAGCAAATGGGCATTCTCCACGCGGGCAGCGACTTTTTTGAACGCTTCGAGCAGATGAACAACCCCTTTCTGCACGTTCAACCGGCCAACAAATCCGATGATAGCCGCATGATCCGGGATTTGAAGCGACCTGCGCAGATCGCGCGTCCGATGTTTCTGAAACCAATCCGATTCAATGCCATTGTAAATGACGGCGATCCGATCCGGTTCAAGCCACGGCGCGTTGGCGAGCAGTGTATTTTTGGTGGCCTCGGAATTGGCGACGATCAGATCGGCCAGCGTGTTGTACGTGAATCGATAGCGCCATTTATTTTTCAGCGGGGCATCGATGCCGCGCCGCGATAGCACAAACGGTCTGCCGCCGAACCAGGCGGCGACCCCGCTGATGCGCAGCTCCTTGTCCATGTTTGTCAGCACGACATGGATGTTGCGGCTGCGCATTAGTTTGGCCATTTGAAAAATTGTCCACGGATCAAAATCGCCGCGGATGCGCATGGGGACAACATCGATTCCCTGCTCGCGCGCATGGGGAATGATGTGAGCATCCGGCCGGCACACCAGCGTCACCCGATGTTCCCGACGTTTTAATTCAGAGAGCGCCGTCACCATCCATACTTCGCCACCACCGTACATCTGCACCGAATTGATAAACAGGATATTCAGCTTCATAATTACCGACGGAATTGGAGGTCATATAGCATTTTGTAGATTCCCTGCTCATTGAGCAACTGTTCGTGGGTTCCTACCTGGACGATTCTTCCTTCTTTCAACACCAAAATGCGATCCACATGTTGAACCGTGGAAAGACGATGGGCGATGACAATGGTCGTACGGTTTTTCATGAGATTTTCAATGGCTTCCTGCACCAGCAATTCCGATTCAGTGTCCAGCGAGGAGGTCGCTTCATCGAAAATCAGGATTGGCGGATTTTTCAAAATGGCGCGCGCGATGGAAATACGCTGCCGCTGACCGCCGGATAATTTGACGCCGCGGTCGCCGATGATTGTATTGTATCCCTCCGGCATGTCCAGAATGAACTGGTGAGCATTGGCCGCTTTCGTGGCTTCAAATAACACGTCGTCGGAAATATGGGACATGCCGTAGGCAATGTTATTCCGCACTGTGTCGTTGAACAGGATGATCTCCTGCGTCACAATGCCCATCTGGCTCCGCAGCGAATTCAGATCCACCTGCGAAATATCCACGCCGTCGATGGTGATGCTGCCCTTCGAGGGTTCGTAAAAACGCGGGATCAAGTCCACGAGCGTCGATTTGCCGGCGCCGCTCGGACCGACCAGCGCCACAATCTCTCCCGGTTTCACTTTGAAATTGATATCCTGCAGCACCCATTCACCTTCGTCGTACGCGAACGAAACCGTGTTGAATTCAATGCTCCCCCGCGTGTTGGACAAATGCAGGTTGCCCTTGTTTTCAATCTGCTCGATGGGACTATCCAGCACGCGAAAAATGCGCTCGGCAGCCGCCAGCCCTTCCTGTATGCTGTTGCTCACGCCGCTCAGCGCTTTGATGGGCTGTACCAATGAAAAAATGCACACCAGAAACAGGATGAAATATTCGGCGTTCAATCCGTGTCCGCCCAAAACCTGGATGCCGCCGTACCAGAGAATGACCAGTCCCACCAGCACTGAGAGCTGTTCCGTCAGCGGAGAGGATAGCTTTTGAATGGCGGCTATTTTGAAAACATCTCTGAACCACCGCTCCGATTCGCGCTTGAACCGATCGATTTCAAACTTTTCCATGGCAAACGCTTTGACCACGCGAATGCCGCTCACCGTCTCCTGCAAAATGGACGTGAGCACCGCCATTTTCTCCTGCTGGCGCGCGCTGTATTTGCGCAGCTTTTTCCCGATGCGGATGATCACCAGCATGCTCAACGGCAGCACTGTAAAAGCGATGATGGTCAGCTTCCAGCTAATCACCAGCGCCATGCCCAGGTACATCAAAATTAAAATCGGATCGCGCGAGAGATTGGTGAAACTGACATTGATGCCCTTGTTCGCCACCTCGACGTCATTGGTCACCCGCGAAATGAGCTGACCCGCGCGGCGCTTGTGAAAATAGCTCAGCGGCAATCGCTGGAAGTGGCTGAACAAATCATCGCGAATATCTTTCATCACGCGGCGCTCGATGTACGCCATAGTGAACGCCTGGGCATACCCGAAAATATTCTTCAGCAGGAATAGCAGGAAAAAGACGATGACGATCCGGCGCAACGACGCCGTCTTCGAGCCGGCCAGCAGATACGTATCCACCTTTTCCTGCAGTCCCCCGCGCAGCCGCTGCAACAGATCGATTTGCCGAGGGACGTCGCTGGCGGATTCAACTGCCTCATCAGCAGTTTTCATGCCAGAGACAGCAGCGGTGCTATCGGCCGGCGCGTGCCCTGCCGCAGGGTTCATTTGAGGCATCTCCACAGAAAAAAGCGTGCCCAGGAACGGCGCCAGCATCCAGATCGACACGCTGCTGAGCACGGCGAAGATGACCATGCAGAAGATGGAGACGATCAGCCAACTGGCGTACGGTTTGATATAGCAGAGAAGTCGAAAATAGAGTTTCATACCATTGTCGATGAATTCGAATAGCTAATTAACGGAATACCAAATTAAAATATTGGCATGCGAGACCAGAACGGAATACAAGCATTTTTCACAATGAGTGAATGAGTCCACTCTAAAAAAGGAACTGAAGCCCCAAAATCAGAGGTGACTTTCTGTTCCCCGACTTAAAAGTCGGGGCTATTCAAGGTGTCTGACTTTTAACTCTTTCAATGAATTGCCACGTCATTTATGACGTGGATAACCAACGTCTCAAAGACTTTTAAGGCTTTTTAGAGTCGACCCATTCATAAAAAAAATCATAACTGAATCGTCATGCTTTGTGCAACAAAGACTACCAACCCATCGTTCGGGAGTGATTTCTGCTGCCGGCATTCGGGTTGACTGCAATCATCACTCTCAGCGCTTTCGCTGCAATTCCCACAATTTCATGTACAAGGCCATTTTCACAGTTCCGGAGATGAGCGCCAGAATGAATCCCTGAATGCCATCGCGAAAACCCTGATGCACGAAAAATTGCCGTGCGAACGCGGAAAAGGGATGGATGATAAAATCGTACCAGCGCACCTGCTTCGTCTTCTTCCGCTCGAACCGATCCAGGGCCTCAAGACTGGAATAGCGGTTCATGCGATTCAGGCTTTCTTCGACCGATGGGTGGGTGAAATGGAGCAGATCGTTCTGCAAATAACCGACGCGGCCATCCACCAGAAATCCCTCATGCACGCGCGACGCGCTGACTTTCGTCCGATCCCGTCTGAACAGCCGCAGTTGATACCCGGGGTACCAACCGGAGTGCATTATCTTTTTTCCGAGAAAATAGCTCAGCCGCGGGATGTAATAACCATCGGGCGCTTCATTTTCATCCGATAAAACGGTTCGGATATCCCGCTGCAACGCCGGCGTCGCCCGCTCGTCCGCGTCGATGCTCAGCACCCAGTCGAACTTCGCCTGATCCAGAGCGAACTGCTTCTGCGCGGCGAACCCGGGCCAGTCCCGAACGAAAATGCGCTCCGTGAATTCTTTGCATAGCTCTGCGGTGGCATCGCTGCTGCGCGCATCGACCACGATGATTTCGTCGGCCCAGCGCACGCTTTCCAGGCAATCGCGGATGTTCTTTTCTTCATTCCGGGTAATGACAATGACCGATAATTTTTTCATGAGAAATCCGCCGGTTGAATCCTGTTTTTGGCCATGCACGCCAGCACCCTTTCCCAGACTTCATCCACGGACAGCTTTTCCATGCACTGCAAATCCTCGCAGTTCGTCTTTCGGCAGCCGAGACAGGGCAATTCTTTCTTTTGAACCGTCTCGTGCTGCGGCCCCCAGGGTCCCTGCAAATGCGGCTTTGTCGGGCCGAAAATGCCGACCGTCGGCGTGCCCACGGCGGCGGCAATGTGCATGGGGCTGGTATCGTTGCTGACGACCATGCGACAGCGTTTGAGCAGCGCGCCAAGTTGTTTGAGCGTTGTGGCAGGCGCCACGATTCCCGGCTGTTTCATCTGCCGGCAAATCGACTCGGCGATGGACTTCTCGCCCGGTCCCCAGACGCACACGATGGTAGCGCCGAATTGCCCGACTAAACGATCCGCCAGACTGGCGTATTTTTCCAGCGGCCAGCTCTTGGCTTTATAACTGGCGCAACCGTTTATGCCCACGAGCAGCGAACGCTCCAGGCCACTGGATTTCAGATACGCATCGATGTAGGCCAGATCGCTGTCAGCCAGTGGGAAGAACAGGTCTTTGCTCACGATGGGAATGCCGACGCGAATCAGCGCGTCCAGATTGAATTCCACTTCGTGCACATCATTGCTGCGGTGAACGACCTGATGCGTGTAAAAATGCCTTCGTCCCCGAAAGTCGAATCCCACGCGATAGCGACTGCCGGTGACGGTGGTCAAAAACGCGGAACGGGCGTTGCCATACAGATCGAACACCAGATCGTAGCGCGCGGTCATCAGCCGTTTCAGGTAGTGATAGGTCGCTCTGATGCCTGCCAGCGATTGCAGCCGATGCGCTCCCTTCGGCTGAATCCAGATCACCTCGCGAATGTCCGGGTGACCGTCCACTGCCGGCGCGCAATATTTCATCGTCAAAAAATCAATGGCCGCATCGGGAAACGCCTGTCGCACATTGGGAATCACCGCCGTGGACATCACGACATCGCCAATGGCCTGCAATTTAATTATCAGTATCCTGTGAATATTTTTTAGCATCGAAAAAGTACAAAATATTTAATCGATATTCAAGGTAATTTTTTGCCTGAATTTCTAACTTGAAATCCTGTCAATTTTTAATTCCCAAAACATAAATGATAAAATTCATTGGCGAAGATAATTCCGCCGGCGCTCTCTTCGGAGGAACAGTCGTTCTGCCAGTTGCTCCCGGCGCAGGCTGCATCACTTCGGCAATTTCAGAGCGTCGCGATCTTCCTGCACAATTTCTTTTATGACGTCCTCTTTTATCAGCGCGATGTGTGGGTTGACAGAAGCCAGCGTTTTCAGAATCTGGCTCGTCCAGGTGTACTGACCCAGGATTTTCTTTAAGCCATTGGCGCGGATTTGCTGTCGCTTTTCCGGGCTGAATGCGAGAATGTTCCGAATGGTTTTAACGACATCGGCCACATCGTCCTGCCGGGTGATGAATCCATCCACACCATCCTCCACCTGCTCCGGCAATCCGCCGGTGTCGGAGACGACGAGAATCGGGCCGCTGTTGCGGGCGTGCATCCGGATTTCCATGGGCGTCAGTCCGCACGGCTCGAGATACGCGAGCACTGGAGTCACCGCCGTATTTTCCCACTGGAGCAGGCAGGCGGCCAATTCGGAATCAAAGGCGAAGATGAGCGACATGCCCGGATTCAATTCCTGTTGCAGCTTTTTCAAATCGTCAGACGCCGGGGACACCATCACCACCGTGTACAATTCGGTCTTTAACAATGCGCCGGCTTTGATGACCATGTCAAATCGCTTGTACGCCACTGAACGGCCCCACGAAAAGATCAATTTTTTATCGAGCGGGATATTGTACTGATTCAGCTTCCCGACGATTTCATCCCGGGTTCGCACCCGAAAATACTTGTCCGCCGGATTGAGGCCATTGCCGGTGGGCACAGTATCCGAAAGCCGGGCGCTGTAATCCTGAACCAGATGCCCACGAATGAATTCACTGATGTACCCGATTTTCACGGCCGGATTGATTTTGCCCCATTGAATCGTGGCGCATTCTGCCATCAGCCGGTCCGGATTTGGCAGCGGCAGTTCATGGGTGAGGGCTGTGGAATGAACCACATAGATTGCGCGAATGTCTGCGCCGAACGCATTGGCCTGCAGCGACGCGTACAGCGCGGTCAGCGCAAAGACGCAGTCGTGACAATAAATCACCGCGGCCTGATGTCGCCGCGCGTAATTCAGAGCCACAGTGGCAGCGGATGCGCACGCCGCTTTCCATTTATCCACCGGCCCCAGGTCTTCTTCGCCCCAGGCCGTGTGGGGTTGCTCCCCCCAACTGTAATTGGCCAGATAAGCCACATCGCCGCCCATGCTTTTCACGGACTCCACCGCGTACTTTTCATAATTTACATCGCGCCGCGGATGATTGTCCGCATAGCCAATTTCAGCAAAATAGGGCGTGAGCGTCACATTGAAATTTTTCAGGTGCCGCTGCAAACTCTTCAGCGCTTCCAGATGGCCGCGCGTCACTGTGCACACGCCGCCGCCGAGTATTTGAATTCCCTCGAATGTGATATGAATGACCGCCAGATCGAGCGAACGATCTTTGGGCGCCAGTTTCAGTATGTGCTCCGGATTCATTTCAAACACGCTGCTCATTTTCAACTCCACTGCATTTGGTCAATGGTTGTATGTAATTGGATTCGAAGATTCCTTAGATATTCGGACACAGCCGGCGCTCTCGGCCACTTGATTTTTATTCAAATTTAAAACCACTGACTCGGTTCTGGGAATAAAGACCTGCACGTCTTTTGTGTCTCAATCGAATCGGGCGTCCCGTCGTGAATTAGAATTCAGCCCGGGCCGGATAAAATTGAAACATCAGTTTCTCGCGATTGGTGAGCGCGATGCTCCCCTCCTGCTGCTCCATCGTCCCGCGGGATTGATAGGCCATCTGTCCATTCTCCCGAACGACAACGATTGGCGCGAGATTGGGGCCGGCGATGGTGAAGCGGCACTCCAGCCGCAGATCGGCCTGGACAATGTAAGACAGTTCCATCTGACAGGTGATGAACTTGAGCCGGCCGATGCCGTACCGTTTGCCCGGCGATAAAAATTCAGCCGGCAGATTGGGACACAGCGAAAAGCCAGAGACGTCGGGATTGTTCTCCTCGCGAAAGCCGATGAGGCTGCGAATGATGTGAATCGGCATGGTTGCGCCCCAGCCATAGCCCTCGGAGCCATAGGGTTTATCGTAGCCCCAGCACTCGATGGAAACGCCCGGCATGGCCTCCTCCGGCGACCAGTGCCGCCGGTCCCAATTTCGATACACGCGATCCGCGGTCTCGTACAACACGTCCGAAGCCAATTGCCGGAAGCCGGTTCGCCAGATTGCTTCCAGGTACATGAAAAAGAACGACGCCCATTCCAGCCACAATTTTCGGTTTGTTTTAAAATGAGCGAACCAGGGTTCGACATGCCGGAGATGGCTCTCTGAATACACCCCGACAAAGAACGGCGCCAGATTGGTAATGTCGCGGTACTCTTCTTTGTACACCCAGGAATTGGTCCGTCGGTCGAAATCGCAGAACCAGTCCTTCCGCCACAGAGTCAGCGTGCGGTCGCGGAATTGCTGATGAACTGCATCCCATTTATCCGGCTCTCTCCCGAGGACTTTGCTGAAACCGCTCATCACCGCCGCGGCCTGAGCCATGGCTGCCTGTAAGTCGACCGCGCGCAGATGGCTGACCACTTCCCCGCCGGTCGGTTGTTGAATCAAAAACTTGGTGGAATCATCCTGACCGCTCTCCCAACTGCAATTGTACACAGCCCAGCCTTCGTCGTCCGTCCTGTGTTGCAGCCACCAGTTCAGATAAAGTTCGAGATGGGGAAAAAGCGCCTCCAGCCAGTCGCGATCCCCCTGGCGGTCATAAATCGACTGGAAGCAGTAGAACGGCCAGCACCAGGCCGGCGACGTGCCACATTCGCTGCCGTCCTCGGAGATCATGTTCAGCGAGCCATCCTCACGGGCGCAGGGCACCTGCGGGCCCGGCGCATCGCGGAACAATCCCAGGATGACGCGCTGGCTGCGCTCGGGATCGGCGTAGCTCAACATCAGCATGTCCAGCGCTGTCTCGGCGAGGACAACCCGCGGTTTCTGAATTTGCATCGCATCCCATTCGGTGGTGAAAATGCCGGTCGGCCGGCGTACATTCATGCGAAGCGTCTCCCAGTCATACACCCATCCGCGTTGCCAGTGGCCGGGCCAATCGCCGGACAGTTGCGGGCAGATATCCCAAAACGCGGCATCGTCGGAGACATGGTTATTGCGCATTGCATTCAGTTGCGGAAAAAGCTGGTGGGACAGCGTCCCTGTCTCGTGCTCACTCACGCCCCGCGTCACCAGACAGTTGAGCTCGAAGTCGTCGCCGTGACTGAAATCAATAGGGATTCGGATCAGCGAATAGATTTTCTCTTTCGTTGTTGAAAAAAAACGCGCCGGCCGGGCATCTCCGGATAGATTTCTGCACACAGCATTCGCCTCGTCGCCGAAGCTGTACTGGTCGCATTCCTCAGAAAATTTCAGCGTGAAACAGTAGCCTTCGGCAAAGCTTTTCAACACAGCAGTGGAATGGTCGTCTTTCACAGAGCCGGTCAATCCAAAATCCCACAGTCCGGTCTGCCGGTATTTCAACTGCACCGAAGACAGCAACAACACGGATGCTGCGCCTGCGGAGGCGCTCGCCCGGGTCACGCGCAATTGAGCTGCCAGCCCTTTTTCATCCGCCAGAAAAAAATCGCACTCAACATTGAATTGTTGCCATTGCCAGGTGAAGCGAAAGACATTTTTGCTATGATAGGGAGAACGGGGTGAGATGGAAAAATTCTGCCAGTCGGACGGGAGCAACAGAATCCGGCTGTCGATGAGCAGGCCGATGTTGAGCGCTGCGCTGAGGAATGGCTTGTACGCATTGGGAAATAACCATTCAAATCCGACCGGAGGGGACACCCGAAAAATTCCGCTGCGGTTCAGTTTCCAGGTGTGAAAAGGATTATCGAGATAGCCAAATGGAGTATAATCGTTTTCAGGGAACATCGGGATCAGTCTTTCTGAGGGTGATTCGTTCGTTAAAAGTCCATAGGCATGGTTGCCTCGCGGTTTCCGGACCGCCATGCATCGGGGCCGAATTCAGAAAAATTCTTTTATTTTCAGTATGTATGAGCCCACTCTAAAAAGGGGCTGAAGCCCTGAAACCAGCGGTGATTTCTGTTCCCCCACTTAAAAGCCAGGGCTATTCAGAGTCGACCCATGCATGAATCAAGTGAATCGTTTCGTAGCTGATACCTTACCTCTGCCTTCATGACCGAGGAAAAGGACGTTCGCTTTTTTGCTCGTGCTTCAGAGCATGTGGGAGCCCATCATGAAAAATTTCATGCCTCCGGGAATGAAAAAAAGCCACTCCACGAGTGGCTAAATTTTGATTGAAACGCAGCGAACGCTATACACCAGGTTTCTGGTGATGGAGCTGGAACGCCTTTTTGAGCAAGTCCAGCGTGATTTCCGGAATATCGAGATTGCAAATGTCCGACTCGGAGAACCAGCCGGCGTCGCTCACATCGGATTGGGGCTGCAATTCCCCATCCACGTAGTCCGCCAGATAATCGATGATCACGTAATGATATTTAACGCTATCCGATTCGTCCCGTAAAATGAGGTCGACAACGGCCAGCACATCCCGCGGTTCCACGCGCAGATTGCATTCCTCGAGGACTTCCCGGCGCGCGGCTTCACTCACCCGCTCGCCCAATTCGACCAATCCCCCGGGGACCGACCATAAATTCTTGCTGGGTTCGTGACCCCGTTTCACCAGCAACACCTGCTTGTTTTCATTGAACAACACCACGCCCACTCCAATCAGTGGCGCTGTGGGATAGGTCCGCGTCATTCAGCCTCCATTTGTTGCCCCGTCTGGGTTTAACCGAACATTTTTTTGAATCGGGCATAATCCGGGATGATCACTTTTCGGCCTTCCCGTTCCATCAATTTTTCATCCTCCAGATGACGGAACACGCGAGAGATCGTCTCGCGGGAGGTGCCAGCCATGTTGGCCAGATCCTGTTGCAGCGGTATTTTGTGGATCACCACTCGCCCCTGCTTGATCACGCCGGCATCTTCAGCCAGCAGAAGCAGCGCGGAAGCGACGCGGCCCATGGCATCCTGCAGCGAAAGGCTTTTGATCTGCGTATCACTCTTTCGAATTCTCCCGGCCAATTCTTTCAGCAGACTGATGGCGATCTGGGGATGTTCTTCCAGAAGCCCCATAAAATCGCCGCGCCGCAGCATCAGGACTTCCGAGTCTTCGATGGCTGTGACGCTGGCAGAACGGGCTTTACCGTCAATCAGCGATAGCTCGCCGAAGAACTCGCCGCGCTCCAGGATGGAAAGGATCACTTCCCGGCCATCGTCGCTCATCCGCGAAACCTTCACTCTCCCTTTCTGAATGATGAAAAGCGTATTCCCGCTTTCCTCTTCGATGAGAATGATACGGTCTTTCTCATAATGCTGAGTGACGCATAGCATCCGGATCTTCTCCAGTTCGTCGTCATTAAGCTGTGAAAAAATAGGTACTCGTTTCAGTAGATTAATTTCCATGGGACCTCCCCTAAAATAAAATGATTTTCATTGTCCCTACTTAAGTGCCACAAACGTAATTCGAGTCATTCGAACTGTGGGAGTTACATTTCCCCCGCGCCGGCGCCACGGACGCCCGCAGCGACGGAGGGACAATAGCTGCCGGTGACCCTGCCAGCCGTGCAGAGAAGGTGATTGGTATGAACAAATGGGCTTGCTATCTGGTCTCCAATTCGGCGACCATTTCATAGACTTTATCCATCACCCAATCTGCCTGGGATTGAAGTTCATCCTTGCATTCTTTTTTCAAAGCTAATGGTTCCAGCTTGAATGGCTTTCCGACTATTGCGCTCACCTTGACCCTGCGTGGAAACCAGGCGCAGGGCGGTAATACTTTATCCGTACCGCTCATGGCGATAGGCACAATAGGACAATCGGCCAATTGCGCCATTCGCACAAATCCGGTTCTGGGACGATTGCGCTGGCCATTTTGTTTTTTACGGGTGCCCTCCGGGGCGATGTACAGAATCTTGCCCTGCCGAAGCAGATCCACTGCATAATTGAAAGCCTTATGGTCCGATGCATCGCGAACTACAGGGAACATCCCCACCGCCTTCAGCCACCATTTGAGTACCGGGACGCGAAAGAGAGAATCTTTGGCCATGGTATATGCTTTGCGGGTGGCCACCAGCGACATGGCCACTACATCCATATTGCTGTTGTGGTTGATCACACCGATGTATGGGCCATTTTCAGGCAGATTCTCTTTTCCATAGACCTTGCCGCGCAGGTACAGTTTAGTAAAAACGAGTAGAATCACTCGAGAAATCCAGAACACCATTTTTTCCCTCGCTAATAAATCCTGAGTCGATCTTCCTCCGCGCCCAAATTACGATTTTAGAATAATAAAATCAAGAATATTTTTCAGTGAGGTAAAAATTGTACAGCATGTGTAAATACCGGAGATTCGCTGAAAGCCGGTGACACTTCCTGAAGACAATGAGATAAAGAATGCCCTATTTGCAGCCATACAAATGATGCACGCTAATGTATTCAGCAACATGGGGCGAAGTCAGGTTTGTGATTGACTCCCCGGCAGCTATCTTCTCGCGAATCATGGTGGATGAAATATCGATGATCGGTGTGTCCAGGATGCGCACCTGCCGGGCGATGTCGTCCGGCAACGATGCCGGATTTGTCCCGCGTCGCTGATACACAACGACGGTGCAGTTGCTGAGAATTTTATCCGGGAATCGCCACGATGGCAGATCCATCAGACTGTCGCCGCCGATCAGTAAAAAAAGCTCCTCGCGTTGCAGCGAGTACATGTCGCGATAATAGTTGACCGTATCGATCGTGTACGAAATTCCTGTCCGATTCAACTCGACATCGGAAATTTCAAAATGGGGATATTGGGCAATTGCCAGTTGAATCATCGTATAGCGATGCTCCGCACTGGCAATGATCGAGTGAAGTTTATGGGGTGGAATTGCCGCTGGAATAAAAATGATTTTTTCTAAAGCTAAATGTTGTCTGGTCCAATCTGCAATCTGCAAATGACCGTAGTGAATCGGATCGAATGATCCCCCAAAGAGGCCGATTTTCGTCAATCCATCTTTCATTCTTAAAAAGAAGCAGCCCTGTTTTTCTCAAAAGTAGCCGTGAACGGGTGCTTACCCTTCCTGTTCCTCCGTTTGCATTTTGGACAAAAGGCTTTTGATGCGGGAGTTTTTGGAACCGTCAGGGAATTTTTCTAAATAGAGCTGATAAAATCGCTTCGCCTGGTCCATGTCTCCGGATTTTCGATAGGCCTCCGCCTTGCCGAACAGCGCTTTTTCTGCATAATCTGTATCGTAATAATTATCCAGCACATGATCGTAGTATTTGATAGCCGCTTCATACAATGTCCGTTTCCGATAGGACTCAGCATTTTCGTAGTCCTTCCGCGCCAGTTTCTCCCGACACAATTTCATGTACTTATTGGCCTCCGGCAACAGGTCGCTCCCTGGATAATCTTCAAGGAATCGCTGAAATTCTTCGATAGCCTTGAGCGTATTGGTTTGATCGAGGGAATACTTTGGGGATAATTTATAGTTGCTCAGAGCAATTTTATACTGGGCATCATCGACGAAATCGCTGTTGGGAAATATCCGCGTCAATTTCTCGTACTCCGCATTGGCAAGGATGTACTCTTTCAATTGAAAATGACATTCGCCTAAAAAAAACTGGGCGCGATCGCTGACCGTGCTGCCCGGAAAGTTCAACGTAATGATTTTGAATTCAGTCTTTGCATCCAAATAATCGCCATCCCCGTACATCTTTTCAGCAATTTTCAGCCGCTCTTCCGCCGTCAAAGTCGCCCGGAGATTTTTTCTTCCGCACGAGGAAACGAACACCAACACCAGAGCAATCAGCAACAGATACTTATTTTTCATCACAAGTCTCATACCTTATTCCTTTAACTACTGCGCAAACTAAAAAAGAGATAGACAATGCCAAACGTGGTTATTATTATCAGGGATGGTTCAATATACTTTCGCAGCCCCGGGCGTTGCGGAGGCGCTGCGTGCGTGAAGCTGAAATTTCGATTCTCCAGAATTTCGATTTGATTCGCCTGAACGGAATCAGCATAGGTCTCGGTCAAGGCGTCCGAATATTTCACCAGGCCGCTCCCTGGCTCGACAATTCTGGCAGTGACGTGCAATTCCATGTGCCGTGCGATCATCTTATTATCGGACTGGGATTCGTAATGCAAGTGAAGCCGGGTAATCTGAAATTCAATCCGATAGTCGCTGTTCGTCGAATCGGCTGTCTGATACAACTGGATCCGCCGAATCCCGTTCCGCGACAGGCCCTGCATGAGCGCGCTTTCCAACAGCCAATTCCCCTCGGTCTGTCGATTCAGGGGCGTAATGGAAATGGTCATTGTCGAATCCAGAGGCGCCTGATGTAACAGCACATCCGCCGTCTTCGACGCCAGCGCGTTAAAAATCGACACATTGTCCAGCGGCTGCTGGCTGGCGCTCAAAACGGTCGAGCACGACAGAAGAATGAGAATTGGAAGTCGGGTAAAAAACGATTGGATTTGTCTCGTCATAAAAGAATCAACCTTTAATACTGATGCTCGTCGAATAAAGTTCCCCCACCGTGGACACGCGGCAGGTCATTGTTCCGGATAAATCCCACTCATCGCCCCACATTAAAATTACAGTCGAATGTACAGGGAAAGGACATGCCAGTTCATATCATCATTTTCTTTTTTCTGAAAAACGAATGAATAGTTCAGAAGAAATTGGGCATGGTTGAATCGGTTCTGCTTGTTAAAGAACAAATTCGAATCCACGATTCCAACGCCTCCGGAAAAAACATGATTGTTCGAAAATCTTTCTTTATAATAACCACCGCGCAGGGCGATGATCGAAAAGATATTCTGTTCAAAACCGAAGTGAGCCTCGCGCACGGTTTTCCTGCTATCCTCGGTCAGATTTCGGAAATCAAATGCCAACAGCGTTGAAGACGTTGGCCGATAGGTCACGCCAATATTCATGGTTTCGTCGGATAGCCGTTCCAGAGGCATGCGAATATCCGGCGCATTCTTGGGAAAATCCACGTAAGCCAGGCCGACGTTCATGCGGGTCGATGGCTTCAATAAAATGCCGTAGCTGAATCCCATGCCCTGCTGCGCGTGATTGTCGATTTCATTCACGTAAAGACTGCCGGAGAATCCGAGCGATACGCGTTCCGCCAACTTGATTCGCGTTAAAAACGAATGGTAGCTGTTCTTCCAGATATCGCAGTCCTCGAACATTTTCTTCTGCAGCGCTAACGCCTGTTCATCGAGTATCTGCTCGTGAAATACCAGCGCCAGGTCCAGATACTTGCCGGTGAACGCGATACTTTTGACCAATAGCACCATTGACTTCAGCATATCAAACGCGGAAACGCGTGCCGTTCCATCGCCCTGCCAAATCCGGTAATCGCGCTGCAGCGCTGCTGCCGGCGCCATGGGATTCACGTACAATGTGAGGCGATGCTCTTTTTCATAGCGGTAAAAACTCAATGTCGCCGGGTTATAGGATGCTGAAAAAATATCGTCTTCGACAGCCGTGTACGCGCTCCCCATTGCCAGTGGCCTCGCCTTTGTCGTACTGAACGTCAGAAACGACATTTCCTGGGCAGCGCCGAAGCGAACAGAGAGCAGAATGAGTAACATCACCTTGAAAATAAAACGCATCGAATGGTGCTCCTTCACCGGTAAAGAATTATCAAAAGATCATAAACCCATCATTACTTGATACCTGAATTTCTTAATTGAAATACAGTAAATTTAAAACACAATTTAAGAATTATACTTTGAATGACCAGTCGAAAGCATGTGCAATACTTTCGATACTTTTTTGTATCTGTAGTGGACGGTCGCGACCATCCACAACGCGTACGTCTAATAATAATATAGGTACAGAAATTTTACTGGTGATTCAAATTTCCAGGTATAATCTATTTAAAACGCCTTTATACAATACGAACGTCGATTGCATAAAGGCGAATGCTTTTTAGCCGTTCATCGACAAAAAATAAAAACATCGACAGCCCATCACATGGAGCCAGCAATCTTGCCGTGTTTTCTGACATTGAACAAGGCGGCTAACAACGGGGCGAGATTGATCAATGAAACAGCGATGGTGAAAACATTGCCAAAACGCGTGAAAAAAGTGGTTTGTGTTCTGAGCGGAATAGTGTCCACCAGAACTTTTTCCTCGAAAATTGGTGTGGCCGAGAGCGTTCGGCCGTAGGGATCGATGAACATTGAGACGCCGGTGTTGGCGCAGCGAGCAATGCTGACCCTATTTTCAATCGCTCGAAAGACGGCCATCCGGGCGTGCTGGTACGGCGCGGAACTTCGTTCGAACCATGCGTCGTTTGTTATGACGATGAGAATATCCGAACCGTTCAGGATAAATTTTCTGACCAATTCGGGAAAAACAGATTCGAAGCACACAACCGCCGGCGCCATGATAAACTCCCGCCCTGGTTCTTTTTGAGATAATGAATCGCTCGGTACCAGAGGCACTTTGAAAGAGACAATTTCATCACCTTCGGAAAAATTGCCCTCCCCCATTTCGAATCGCTCCAGAAATGCTTTGAGCAGTTGGAATCTCTCCGTGAACGGGACCCGCTCTCCAAACGGAACCAGATGAATTTTGTGATAGATTTGTAAATCGCTGCGGTTGGGTCGGACCAGAAATACCGCGTTGAACGTGATGTACTCATTATTCTCCTTGAACCGATAGTCAGGAGCGCCGGTAATGAGCGGCACATTGATGTCGGCCAGGAGTGACTTCACGCCATTGAGATACAGCTTGGAGCTTCGGAAATAATCCGGGATGGCAGTTTCAGGCCAGATGATGAGTTGCGGGGACAGCGCCGCGCTCTGGCGAGTGAGTTTGTCATAGATTTTCAGGTTTTCCTGGAGAAAGGCATCGTCCCATTTCAGGTACGGATCGATATTCCCCTGGATCAACGCAACCCGGATATCCTCATCAGGAACGGCCTCATCGTCGGGAATGACCATTTTGCCATACAGCCACGGAAGAATGAACAGGAGAATCAGGACAATGAAATAGACAATCGTTCGGCGATAATTGCCGGCAATGTTTTTTATCAGCATGAGAATGATCACATTGATCAGCACAACCCAGAATGTGACGCCATAGACGCTTGTGTAGCTGACGTATTGAATTAAAGACAGGTAGTAGGATTGCGTGTACGCCAGCGAATTCCACGGGAAACCGAGCACACCGAGGGATCGAAAGTATTCCATGCCGGTCCATAAAAACGGGACCCACATATAAATCTGGCCATTGCCCAGTCTTTTTCGAATGAATGTATGCAGCACACTATATATAACAAAATAGACAGGCAGATATAAAATCGCGCCGATTGCGCCCGGCACGGTCACCCAATTAATCCAGTAGAGCGTTCCGATATTCACAAACAATCCGAACAGGAAACCCCACCGGATCGACTCTTTATAATCGACCTCCTCCAGCACGAATAAGAATGGGATCAGCGCGAAATAGGCTAAAAATCCCATTCGGAAAGGCGGAAACGCAAACGATAGCAGCACACCGGTCAACAATGAACAGAACAATTTTTTTTTCATTCCACCTCTATCTCTTTTCTTGTGGAAACTGATTTTTTAATCGCATCAAGCAGTCGGAAGCGTTGGATTATCTCTTGCCTGTGCGATTCGATTTTCTGATGATGCGACAGACAGAATACATAATGAGAGAGCTCGTTCTCATACGATCGCTGGAAGGACTTATCCTGCACGATACGCTGGGATGGCGTGATGTCCACCAACTTGCCATTTTGATCGCGAAAGATTGTCAAAGGATTCAATCGGGCCACGCCATTGTCCCCGACCAGGTTCACGAACCGAAAGTCTTTCCCGCATTTCATATTCCAGCCGATCTCGGCGGTTAACATGACTTCGTTTTCAAGCTGCACCTGGACAAAAGCCGAATCTTCTTTCTCATCCGGGGATAACTGAAATGTGGTAGCCTTGACAGATCGTATACCGGGATTACCCAGCAACCATAAATCCAGATCAAGCAGTTGAAGCCCCAACAGCTTCAGGACATCCGCCTCCTCGAATTCTTCGGTTGCGGGCATGCGCCATCTTTCATTGCGGCGCAGCCAGCCCGACTTTGCATAACGGATATTCCCCAATAATTTGTGGTCGATAATATTTCTCAAAATGATGGCGTCAGGTCGATAGCGGAGATTTTGAACGGACAGGATGTTTCGATCACATCGGGTCGCAGCCCGCACTATTTCCTCGGCATCGGAATAGTTATCAGCGAACGGCTTTTCGATGAGGACATGTTTTCCATTTTCAAGGGCAGCCAGGGCATTGGGCACGTGAAACTGCACCGGCGTACACACGTCCACCAGGTCTATTTCTGAGAATTGCAGCATCTCTTCGATATCGGAATAAACCCGGGGCACGTTGAATTTGTTGGCAATGCGATGGGCATGGTCAACGTTGGAATCGCAGAGGGCGACTACTTCAACATTCTTCATCCCTTTCAAAATAGGGAGATGCGCGATCTGGGCAATCCCGGTCACCCCTACAATCCCAATTCTAAATTTCGTCGTTTCCATTTTTGATTGACCTGTTCCTTCAAATAATCGTGATCAATGCTGCCATATTCCGGCTCGCCATCGAAATCCATTCAATCTTCGCTCGCAGGGGATTTGCAATCCCCTGCGGTACAATGAACTCGGAATTTTATTCCCTGGGCAACTCAGCCGCTAATTCTGCGGCCTACCATTCCCTGTTGCTCAACTTCTCCGCTCGTCCGCTCCCGCTCGCAGGGGATTTGCTAATCCCTGCGAGCATTAAAAGAACGCCCTGCAAGTCAGCTACATGCGCTTGTTCGGCTTCATTCGTATTACGAATGAGAACCCACTATCAAACACCTTCAAGCTCACTTAATATGTTTGAAGGAATGTCAAATTCTTTTTTCCCGACAAGTGCGTGATAGAAAATCGGACGCCCATCAATGGAAATACGATGTCGATATCTCTCCAGATGATGTACCTCCAAGGTGTCACTCGTCAGAAGGTATTTAGTGAGTCGCGCAAATCCAGATTGATCGCTTTCCTGTAAAAAAGTCTCTTTAATATTGAAGGCTACCCATCCGCCGACTTTGATAAGATTGAACGCAGTAGCGAAAGCCTTTGTAGGGATATCGCTAAAACCAAGTGCGGCCACGCAGGTCAAACAATCAAGCTGCCAATCATTCAATTCCTCTTTCGCGGCAACGTCCAGGTTACATAGGTCCGTCACATAATAGGCATCATACTCCCCCGGACGATCACGATCACAAGCGACATACGCTTCCTGACTGATGTCAACTCCTACCACTCGTGCGACATGAAGAAGTTCGCCGACCATCCCATTTCCTGCTCCAAGATCAAGTACTCGTAACTCAGACATTTCAACGTGATTTTCTTGAAGAACCTTGATCAATATCTCCACTACCTTTTTGGGTGAATTGCATTTTAAACGTTGATAATAGAGTTGCTCATATAGACCAGGTCGTTTAAAGAGCTCGGCATAATCGTGAAAGCGGAGTTTGATTTCTTTCCCGTTCTCAATAAAGTAGAAAAACGCCTCATCCTGTCCAAGTTGATGAGGTACTGTTACTGGAAATTTTATTTTGTATAGCTGTTTCTTCATTTCCACCTTCCTTTAAAAAGTAAGAATCTTAATCGCGGCTCCGACCCGCGATCGTGTTGGCCGGGAGCCCCGCTTCGCTCGCAGGGGATTTGCTATCCCTCCCGCTCGCAGGGGATTTGCAATCCCCTGCGAGCAGTATATTAATGATAATGATTTCTATTCCAATAATCAATTATTTTTTCTTTAATCGTGCAGCAAAATACAACATCCTTCCCTGACAATCGATGCACGGCTGTCAGTTATTTTCGAGATACGATGATAAAATCCCGTTCCACAACTGATAACCCCGCTCATTCAAATGTAAGCCATCGTCCATGAAAAGCTCGGGCCGGGGCCTGGTTGATTCATCGAGCATGGGAGTTGCCGTATCGACATAAAACAAGTTCGGCTTGGTCTCGATGAACGCCTTTATTTTCCCGTTGGCAATCACCATTTCCGGCCACAATTTCCAGCGACTAATGCTCGGTTTAATTGGAAGATAAAATACCTCGGTTTTGGGAAAGTCGTGTTCCACCTTTTCAATGAAAAGCTGGAAATCCCCAATAACCTGATTCGCTGATTTCCCTGCTGCTATATCATTATCCCCGGCGTAAAAAACAATCCTGGCCGGATTATACCGTTTTACAACGTGATCGTAATAGTGATTGACATCAGAAATCTCGGATCCACCAAATCCACGGTTGATCACTGTTAGCTTTGGAAAAGATGACGCAGTATTCCAGAGTCGGATGCTCGAGCTGCCGACAAAAAGAACTGCATGTTCGGGAAAGCTGTTTTTCCTGTCCCATTGAATGAACGCATTTATCTCCTGGCTAAAACGATCGTGGTCGGGCGCCGGAGTCTGGGCGTTCAATCCCGCTACACACTGGAATAGAAGAATAGTTATGAAGAGCAAATAGAAGAATTGACGCGAAGCGAAATGGCTTTGTTTTTTTGACATAATGACTCTCGATTTGATGAAGGTTTTAAGGGTTATTCCGATTGAAACTGAACGGCAATTCCAATGCATGTTAAGCCTCCCTGAGCGCCTTTCGATGGAGCAGAACGGCCAGCAGCCCAACGACGACGAGGAACACTCCGACATAGCCGACCATGCCACTGGTGCAAAGTTGCATTTCGCTGAACACGACGCAGTTCAGTCCAACCAGCGCGAGTGTCCCGGAGAGGATCATCACTGCACGAATCCACGTCACCAGCCGGCTCTCACGAAGAACCGGGGCAGCGAAAAGAAGAAATCCTCTCCGAGTATGTCGATGGCGCAGGCGAGAACCGGCTATGCTCAGGCAAAATGTCATTACAATGCGGTTCTTACCTGTTTCACCCACACACGAAATAGAATATGAAGAGGATACAGCGTTATTTCCGAATAATGTATGAGAATCCAAAAAAGAGATTATGAAAATCAAAATCCGTTTTGGTAGTTCGTTTATAAGAAGAAGAATAATAGCTGTAAGAATATTCACTCTCCATTGAATACATCTGGTATCGGTATTCCACCCGAAAGACAACTCGTTCGGTTAAATGCGCTTTCAGTCCGGCGCCGAGATTAATCAATTTGACATCCATATCATCGGTCATTCTGAAAATCAATGTGTAATTGAATGGAATTGAATTTCCTATCCCATAGCCAGCAAATAAAAAAGACGTCAGCGAAGAGTTTGGAATGGCAAGGTTATAGGAAACGTTGCCACTAACACTTAAACTTGGCTCTGTTCCATCCATTGTTGTCCACATAAATTCTGGTTCAATTGCCAAACGATCGATGATATAATAACCCGGACGGATAAACATCATGAGATATTTCTCCGGGCCCTGGCTATGCCCGTGAGTGAGTGTTTGAGAACCATAAATTGGGTCGGTTGTCACTTCAGTGTATTCTTCCGTGTACTTATACGAGCCAGCCGTACCAGACACAGATAATTCAATCGTCCCTTTTTCAATTTGTGAATAAGCCGCGCTTCCAATAAAAGTAATTAAAGCAGTCAAGAAGATAATGTAAGTTCTCATATCATCCTCCTAAATCATTGGTTTTTTATCGAAATATGTGTGTTGGTTTTTATCCTGCAAACAAGCGACTGATTTTTTAAATTTCACAGATGATTGAAATGTTGTACTTTCTACTTGAATCCACAGTGACAGCCTTCACAGAGAGATACCTAGACTTCAATTTCCGATGTCACACCCGGAGGCAACCATAAGACTCGGTCCCCGAGCCCTGCTGCTATAAATGCCTGTTCGCTTTCAGCACGTGATTCGCGGAAATGCGTCCAGCCTTCATAGTGAATGGGCACTATCGTTCTGGCATTGAGAGCCTGAGCGGCGCGGGCTGCTTCCGCGCCAGTGAAAGTGAAACGAATCGGTCCGTAGAGTGGAAACCGCACACCGCCCAGATGCAATACTGCCGTACTGATTCTATAACGACGCCCTACTTCGACGATACCTCGAAACCAAACCGTATCCCCGGAGATATATAATGCACCGTGTCGTTGTCCATCCCACTCCACAATGAATCCAATCACTTCACCAACAAAGGGACGAGTCCAAAGAGGCCCATGGCGCGCCGGAGTAGCGATCACTTTCACCCGCAAACCCTCACGTGAACCTACTTCAACAGATGCCCATTTGCTCAGACCAACGGCATTACCCCGTAAACGACGTTCCCCTGAAACTGTCGTGATAACTTGACCGGCATCAGGCAACCAGGCTCGTCCCGCTCGATCCAGATTATCCCCATGGTGCTCGTGACTCAACAGCACAAGATCAATATGCCCCAATGATTCAACTGCCACCGTGGGACTCGTGAGCTTGGTTGAACCAGTTCTCCAACCGAATGAATAGCGCCCTCCCGCAGGATCGAACACCGGATCGGTCAAAATCCGAAGCGATCCGATTTCTATGATGACCGTCGCTGTCCCGATATGTGTAATTCTACAATGAGCGCTTTGTTCCATAAAAGACTACTGCTGTGGTTACTGTGATTTGACTGTTATCATCAGGCGAACCCAAAAATATCGCTTTTAGCGCCTGCCCGGGATTAATTCATTGAAGCATTGAGAAGCCAGTATGATGAATCATTGAACAGTTCACAACTGCTGCAAGGTCGCGGAGCAATGACATTTTGAGTTTGAATGAATACGATGCGACTTACGAACGGTCGGCTTGAAATATTGCACTTTCAGTGACGTAGAAAATTTTGTCGAACCAGGCTGCCTGCGACATCGGGATTCCAATTTTTAGTCTGATTCTGCCGCGCCTCCTCGAAAGATGAAGTTGTCAATAATTTGCCAATTACCAGGGAGGTGTGTCATGATGCTGTGTGATTATTTTAAACGCTTACTGCGGAACGTGCAGTTGCATGGATTGGTGGCAGTTACGCAAGATAATTTGGTGCGGACGGTTCGGAAGGTTTTTGAATACTATCACTTACTTCAGGTTGTAACCACTGAAGAAGAATCAGGAAATGAAATATCGCCAAAGGCGGAACTTCAGCCCGATCTCAAAAACGTATGAAAAGAAGGTCGTTCTGCGTCGACGGCTGCCTTAAATGGAATCAGCTTCTTTTACACATGCAGCATCAGGCGCAGTTGGCCGGCGCTGACGCTCGTCCGCACGCCACCTGGGTATCTGTCGTGAATGCAACGCCAGCACGTCATTTTGAGCACTGAAAGAAACCGATTCAATGTGACGAATGAACTAAATCTCTCTAACTCACATTTCATTCCTGAGCAGCGTGTCGCCCTGAAATGCTGTTGTAATAGCCAACGGCGGCTGACCGATAATTTCGGACAGACTGATCGGAAAGTGGTTCCATCCCAAATCGCCCAAATCATCGATCACCCAGGCTCAGTCACATTGAACTCGCTTGCCCGGTTTGACAATCATCTGAAAGTAACCATGCCAAAGCCCAAACGGCATCCTCAGTGATGCGGTCCCCGGGAGAACCCGGGGACTTATGTCCTCCGCTGCAAGCTCAAATAATCGAGATAATTCTGTAAAATCAACTGAGCGGCAATCTGATCAACTCTTCCCCGATGACGACTGGGCGACTTTCCCATTTCAATAAGAGTCTGCTGGGCAACCAGGCTTGTCCATCGTTCGTCCCAGGTCGTCACAGGAACAGAAATCGCTGTATTCATCTGTGCGATGAATTTCTCCACTTCCAGCGCTGTTGAGCCCTTTTCACCTTTGAGATGCAAGGGCATTCCAACAATAATGTGGGACACAGAACGCTCCTGAACGATGGCCAAAATATCAGATAGAACCTTCTCCCATGTTGTGACGATTATCGTTGGCAGGGACTGTGCGGTGATTCTGAGTGGGTCGCTGATGGCTATGCCAATGCGCTTCCGCCCATAATCCAGACCTAAAATTCTACCTTCTGTCACATCTAAACGCCTATTCTCTTCACCAGGTAATAAACCGTCAGCCGACATACGGACCACTGACGGTTATATTTTATGGTTTATTATCATAGCGGTTGTTTCAAGACTTCTTTTAAAAGTTTACCGGCTTTGAAATGGGTCTTACGCCGGGCTGGCACATAAATAATTTCCCCGGTTTTGGGATTTCTCGCTTTTGGTTTGGGTTTCGTTGTCTTCACTTCGAATACGCCAAAGTCACGAATCTCAATTCGAACTTCCGGTTCAGCTTCCGCCATGAATTCGCGCAAGGTAGTAAATACGCCGTCAACGACTTTCTCAGTAAGATAGATTTTCTCCCCCACCAATTTGGCTGTTCTTTTTGCGACATCCTTCTTGGTTATCGTTCGTTTCATCGATTCAGCTCCTTATTTTTGTTGCGATGAATGATTAATAATTAATCTCTTGATATGTTTTATGTTTCGTTATTCATATTCATTTGATCAAATCTTATGAATCCGGGGCTGTCACCATCCAAACGCTCCACGTTGATAATGCCCTTTATTTTCCTGATCTTACTAATGATGCGCGTCAGATGGTTGAGGTTGCGCACTTCGATGAGCATGTTGTTGTGTACAAACGATTCTTCGGTCTGCAGAGAGACATTGACGATATTGGTTTCTGCCGAAGAAATCGCTTCGGTGACATCCCGCAAAAAATCCCTCCGATCGTGAGCTACCATATACAATCGGACAAGGAATCGTTTATCCCTGTCGACATCCCATTCCACATCGATATTCAAATCCGGGTTTTTCATCAGTTGAACAATATTTTTGCAATCGGTCCGGTGAACAACCACCCCCCTTCCTTTGGTTATGAATCCGATGATTCGATCTCCCGGTACGGGCTGACAACATTTGCCGAATGTGATGAGCATGTTATCGATGCCCTGTACTCGCACTCCTTTGTCTGAACTCTTTGTCCTTCGGATGAATCGCCGGAGCAACGTTTCTTCTTTTGGCTGCTCTGCTTTCTCTGGCGCTATCTTGTGAATGACCCGCAATGTGGGAATATCGCCATGTCCGATCGCAGCATAGAATTGATTTAAATCAGAAAAGCCGTAACTCTGAGCCACCTCTGTGAGCTCTTCCACGTCCTTTTTCAGGCCAAACTTCTTCAACTCTTTGGCCAGCATCTCCTCGCCCAATTTCAGACTCTGCTCGAACATGGAATCGCGAATCCATCGTTTGATTTTCGTCCGGGCTTTGGACGTTTTTACAAATTTTATCCAATCGCGATTGGGATGCTGGTTATTGGATGTGATAATTTCCACTGTATCGCCGCTGCGCAGGTGATACGAAAGAGGCACAATTTTGCTGTTGACTTTCGCGCCGAGACAATGGAAACCGACATCCGTGTGCACCGCAAAAGCAAAGTCGACCGGCGTGGCGCCTGTTGGCAATCGGAACAAATCCCCTCTGGGCGTGAAGACAAATACTTCATCATGGAACAAATCGATTTTCAGATTTTCCATGAATTCCGTGGAATCGGGCACGTCCTGCTGCCATTCCAGCACGCGGCGCAGCCAGACCAGGTATTTGTCCAGGTCATCATCTTTCGATCGACTCTCTTTATATTTCCAATGAGCGGCAATCCCTTCTTCAGCGGTCCGATGCATCTCTTCGGTGCGAATCTGAATTTCGACCATGCGGCCTTCCGGGCCAATCACTTTCGTGTGCAGGGATTGGTACATATTCGATTTGGGCGTGGCGATATAATCGTTGAATTTTTCGTGCACCGGAGTGAACAGGCTGTGCACCACACCCAGAACAAAATAACAATCCTCCAATTTTTTAACAATCACGCGGATCGCCAGCAGGTCGTAGATCTCTTCGAACGGAAGCTGGCGCCGGAGCATCTTCTGATAGATGCTGTAAAAATGCTTGGGCCGGCCGGTGATGGTCGCATCAATTTTGACTTTCTTCAATTCGCGCTTGATCGGCGTGGCCACCCGCTCGATGTATTTCTCGCGTTCATCTCGTTTTTCTGTTATCTTGCGAACGAGGTCTTCATAGACCTTAGGATTCAGCGTTTTCAGGACAAGGTCTTCCAGTTCCCATTTCACCCGGGCAATGCCCAGACGATGGGCCAGGGGCGCATACACGTCGCGAGTCTCCCGCGCGATCCGAACTCGTTTTCGCTCCGGCAGGAATTCTATGGTGCGCATGTTGTGCAGCCGGTCGGCAAATTTAATCAGGATCACCCGGATGTCTTCCACCATGGAAATAATCATTTTGCGGAAATTCTCCGCCTGCCGCTTCTCCACGGTATCCAGTTTCAACTCGCTGATTTTTGTCACTCCGTCCACCAGCGTGGTGATCTCCGGGCCAAACTTATCCCTGACCTCTTCGAGCGTCACACCGGTATCTTCAGCAACATCATGCAACAGACCGCCGCATATCGTCCCGACATCCATTTTCAGCTCCACCAGGATGCGGGCCACAGCTAACGGATGTTCAAAAAACAGCTCGCCGGATTTACGAAGCTGGTCACGATGCGCTTCGAAGGCGAATCGATAGGCCTTCTTCAACAATTCAACATCAAAATTAGCGTTGTACTGTATTATTTCGCCGACCAACTCTTCCAGCGCTTTTTCATATTTTTCTTCCATCGCCAATCCAGCCAATTTCGAAGTTGAACTATCAAGCTGAGTCTGGCTAAAATGGATGGGTACGTACCATCTCATTATAATTGACACTCAGGTTTGCAAATAAAACATACTGTTTCACAAAAGCCAATTTCACACTCCCAATGGGGCCGCTTCGTTGTTTGCCAATGATTATTTCAGCAATCCCCTCTTCATCCGTCCGGCCATATACCTCCGGCCGATAAATGAAAATTACTACATCCGCATCCTGTTCAATGGCCCCGGATTCACGCAAGTCCGACAGCAGAGGGCGATGATCGCCGCCTCGGGATTCCACAGCGCGGGATAACTGCGACAGCGCAATGACAGGAATATTCAACTCTTTGGCCAATGCCTTGAACGACTGGGAGATGGATGATATTTCCTGCTGGCGACTTTCAACGCCGGCCGGGCCCTGAACCAACTGCATGTAGTCGACAACCAGAAGTCCGACGTTTTTTTCGTATTTCAACCGCCGCGCTTTGGCCTTGATTTCCAGAATGTTCTGTGCCGGCGCATCATCGATGTAAATCGGCGCCGCCGCCAAAACGCCCACGCTCATGCTCAGCTTCTGCCAATCATCCATTGGCAATCGGCCTGTCCTCACTGCGTGCGAATCCACACGCGCTTCGCTGCAGAGCATGCGCATGGCCAACTGATACGACGCCATTTCCAGGCTGAAAATTCCCACGGGCACCCCATAATCCACCGCTGCATTGCGGCAGATATTCAAGCAGAACGCCGTCTTGCCCATGGACGGCCTGCCTGCGACAATAACCAGATCCGAATTCTGAAAGCCGGACGTCATTTGGTCCAGATCGGCGAAGCCAGACGCCACCCCTGTGACGCCGCCTTTCATCCCGTGAAAACTCTCGATCTTCTCAAACGTCTCGTGCATGGTTGCATTGATCGAAGTGAAGCCCTTTTTCAGCTTTCGGTCGGACAGCACGAACACCTCTTTTTCAATGCTGTCCAGCAGGGTATAGACATCGCCCTTGTGGTCATAGGCGCGGCTGGCAATATCTGTGCTCACATTGATCAACTGGCGCAACAGCGCTTTCTCCAAAACGATCTTGGCATAATATTCAACATTGGCCGCCGAGGGCACCAGCTCCGAAAGCTGGATGAGATAGTAATTGCCTCCGACACTTTCCAGATGTCCCTTTTTACTGAGCGCGCTGGCAATGGTGATGACGTCGATCGGCTCCTGACGATCGTAAAGCTCAACAGCAGCCCGGAATATTTTCTGATGCGCTGTTTTATAAAAACTGCTTTCATCCAGAATTTCTACCGCTTTGCCGACTGCTTCCGCTTCAATGAACATGGCTCCCAGCACTGCCATTTCCGCATCAATATCCTGCGGTGGGACTCGCTGCATTTTCGTTGATTCTGTTTGAGTTGATTCCATCATTCTATTTTAAAACCTCGTTTCCCCCACGCCGGGCCTGGCCGCTGACCATCTCCATGCAAATCGATTTACTGAATTCGGCGCATCAAATGCGGCAGCACCGTCCGCTTCACCCGTTCGCCTTGAACAATTTCTGAAAAAGCTGCACATCCGCCCAGGCGTCACGCTTCAGCGATTCATTCCGCAACAGCGCCGCGGGATGGTACGTGACGATGCTTTTGGCGCCGAACGCATCGAAAACCTGTCCCCGCAATTGAGCCAGCGTCTTGTCCGTTTTCAGCACAACGTGGGCTGCAATTCTTCCCAGGATCAAAATATACTTCGGCTTCACAATGTCAATCTGCTGCTGCAGCATGAAAAAACAGGCGTCGGTTTCTTCCGGCAATGGATCGCGATTGTCCGGCGGACGACATTTCACAACATTGGTGATAAATACCTGGTCGCGATTCAATTGAATGGCGCTCAAGATTTTATCAAGTAGCCGGCCGGCATCGCCCACAAACGGCTTGCCATTCTGATCTTCGTGAAAGCCGGGCGCTTCTCCGACCAACATGATGGTCGCGTTGGGATTCCCTGACCCGAAGACCAGTTTCGTCCGCTGTCTGGAAAGTCCGCAACGCTGACACTGACGCACTTTCAGATAAAGCTGATTGAGCCGCGTACGATTATCCTGCACCACAGGCGCAGAAGGGACAGCAGCGTTTGCCTTCTCAGCCGGCGCATCAACAGAAACCGGCGACTCCTTTTTTGCCGGCGTTGCAAGCACAGGTACAGGCTCGACCATCGCGGTTCTATCCATAAAAACATCATCCCCGTACAACTGTTGCTGGCTCTCGAAATAAATTCTGATATCATGAACGAGGCTCTTTATGTCTTCGTGGGTCTGAATTGGATTCGTCCTTTACTCATGATTTGAATGTCTCTCCGGCAGATGTCCGTAATGCTGCAATCACCTGCCATTGGGAGTTAACGCAATTATTCTATCCATAATCTTATGAGCCAACAACTTTTTGGTCATCATGGGCACTGCTTCCACCTGGCCGTCCCTCGTCATCAGCGTGACGATGTTCGTATCCACGGCGAACGCGGCGCCTTCGACTTTCGGGTTGTTGGTGACAATCAGGTCGAGATTCTTTTCCCGCAACTTCTTCAGAGAATTTTCACGCTCGTTCTCTGTTTCAACCGCAAAGCCGACGAGAATCATGTTGCCTTTACTCTGCCCCACTGTCTTCAAAATATCTTTCGTCCGCTTGAATTCAAACGAAGCGGTCGCTTCTGCCTTTTTCAGTTTCTGGTCCGAAAATGTCGCCGGCGCAAAATCCGCCACAGCAGCGGACATGATGACGATGTCCTGGCGCTCAATTTCCTGCTGAACCGCGTCCGCCATCTGCTCGCTCGTCTGAATGCGAATCAGTCGCACGCCATCGAACGGGGACAGATCGTTGGGACCGCTGATCAATGTCACGTCCGCGCCTTTCAACGCAGCGGCCTCAGCCAGGGCAAACCCCATTTTCCCGCTGGAATAATTGGTGAAAATTCTCACCGGATCCAGCGGCTCTTCAGTCCTTCCCGCGGTGATGAGCACTCGCTTGCCGCTGAGCGCATTCGTTCCCAATAAAACTTTTTTCAACCGATTGAGGATTGAAACCAGCTCAGCCAGTCGGCCCCAGCCGTACTCGCCGCACGCTAATTCCCCCTCGTCGGATTTGACAAAATGGTGACCCTGTTGGGAAAGCTGGTCCATGTTTTTCTGGCAGATCGCGTTCCGGTACATCTCTTTGTTCATCGCCGGGCAGAAAATGACCGGCGCCGTCGTCGCCAGGATGAGCGTTGTCAGCAGATTATCCGCAAGCCCCGCGGCCACTTTGCCAATGGTATTGGCCGTTGCCGGGCAGACCAGGATGGCGTCAGCCCACCGCGCCACATCGATGTGGACCGTGGGATTCGAGATGCGGTCGGCGAACAGATCCAGCAGCACAGGCTTTTCAGAAAGCGTCGCCAACGTCAGCGGCGTGATGAACCGCGTCGCAGCCTCCGTCATCACCACCTGTACCTGGGCATTGTTTTTCTTCAGTTCGCGAACCAGCTCACATGTTTTGTAGGCGGCAATTCCGCCCGTCACGCCGACGACTATTTTTTTCCCATCAAACATGGTCATTTTTCGTCTTTTGCTTCGGCTTCGGTCATCCCATAGTCGTAGTTGATCTTGCCTCCCAGCATTTCCATGATGGCCACTTCCGTGGGTTTGGGCAATTTGATAATTTTAGGTTCTTCTTCAATCTGTGGGTCAAGATCTTCATCATCGTCATAGTTATCCATCGAGTCGTCCACGCCAGTTTCCTGCTCAATGAACCGTTTCTGCTCATCATTTATTTGTTTTGCACGTTTGGCAATAACGATAATTGCTTCATACAAATTATCTGAATATTTCAACAGTACATCCAGGTCGATCGTGCTCGTCATACCGTATAACCTCCACATATAAAGTGTACTTTCCGCCTGCGAATTGCAAAGGCGTCTATTTAAAACCAGAATTTCTGAATTGAAGAAAATTCCAAAATACAAATCACAACGGATGTCATGTCTCCAATCGCGCTGGATATGTATCCAACGACTGGGACATTCGGGATAAATAGCCCGAACGATCAATGACCGCGCCGCGCTACCTGCGGATGGCGCTCCCGTCGAAAGCAGTGAAAGCTGCTGCCAGTCCTTTTAATTTCTCGCTGATGAAACAGGATTCCCCAACTCCGGCGCGACAAGAGAGGGGTCGTACTGGCCCAGAATAGTGAGCACCTCGTGCGCGGACTGGTCAGCATCCTCGTTGATTATCCTGAAATCAAATAGCGCCGACTTCTCCATTTCCATGGGTAATCGCGCCAATCGCCGATGGATCTCCTCCTCGGATTCCGACTTTCTGTTTTTCAATCGTCTGACCAACTCTTCCGTACTGGGCGGCGCAATGAAAATGGTGACCGCCTGGCCCGGGTATTTTTTTTTCACCTGCAAGGCGCCATTGACGTCAATGTCCAGAAAGATATGTTTTCCAGACGCTGCCAATTTCTCAATGGGCGCAAGCGGCGTTCCATAGTGATATCCGTGGACCTCCTCCCATTCCAGGAATCTGGAATTCTCAATGCCTTCCTGAAATTCCTGTTCTGAAAGGAAAAAATAATCAATCCCATCTTTCTCACCCGGCCGCATTTTTCGGGTCGTGGCCGAGATGGAATAGGTGAATTTTTCTGGATACTGAGAGAGTATTTTCTGAATGATCGTTGTTTTACCGCCTCCGGAGGGAGAAGACATAATCGCTAGTAAACCGCCCATTTAATTTCTATTCACCCTCTTCAACCAGGTAAGCTTTTTTCCCCAATGCCTGAGTTCGATGGACAATGGTATCCGGCGAATTGGCCGATAACACCACATGATTGCTATTGGTGACAATAACCGATTTCGTCTTTTTCCCCATGGTCGCATCGACGAGTTTCCCTTTTTCCCGGGCGCCATTCACTAAATTTTTAGTAGGACGGGAATCCGGAGAAATAACGGAGACAATTCGCTCCATTGAAATATAATTTCTGTAGCCTATGCTGATCATCATCATAAGTGCCCTCCTGCTTTGGTCCATAAATTTTCCGGCCAGGATCGTTCCCTCGTTTCCGGCCAGGTGAATTTTCACTCAATATTTTGAACCTGCTCTCTAATCTTCTCTACTTCTTCCTTGATCTCCACGACAAGATGGGCAATTTCCGCATTGTTCACTTTGGCTCCGATGGTATTTGCCTCCCGGGTCATTTCCTGCAACAGAAAATTCAATTTTCTGCCCACTGCGTCTTCCGCTTCCAGCGTCTTCAGAAACAGCTTATTGTGGCTTTTGAATCGCACGCATTCTTCGGTCACATCCATGCGATTGATAATCAAGGCAACTTCTGTCTCCAGTCGCGTCTCATCCAGTTCATGGTTCTCTGTGATTTCCTGAATGCGTTTTCGAAGCTTTGTCAACTCCTCTTCAAATCGTTGTTCAGAAATCTGCTCAATCAGACCTATTTCCTGATCGAGCATATTAATGCGTTGAATCAGATCGTTGGCTAACTCGTCCCCCTCTTTCGATCGCATCTGCTGAAGATTTTCCAGCGAGCTTTTTATCGCCTCCTCGATGGCCGACCACACTTCATCGGAACCGTGAGAATCATCTTCGTACGAAATGATTTCTGGGAAACTGAGCACATGCTCCAATCTGACTTTGCCGGAAATTTTCAGGTCTCTCTTCAACTGGCGAATCAGCTTCACGTACGACGTCGCCAGGGCGCTATTGATCATCAACCCGTAATTATTTTGATCCGTGTAGCCATTGAGACTGACAATGAGGTTCAGCCGGCCGCGCGAAATATAGTCGCGAACCAGAGCTTTTGCCTCATGTTCAAAGTGATAGAAATTCTTCGGCAATTTCACCTGAATATCCAGGAAGCGATTATTCACAGACCTGACTTCAGTAAGAATTTCATATCCATTTTTCCTCACTTCTCCGCGTCCGAATCCTGTCATGCTTCTTATCATTTTTAGCCATTACCAGTAATCAATAATAAATAAGAAATTAAAGTCGATTTGAATTATACAAAATTTTTTTGATTTTGTCAAACATTATTTTTGTTTTTTTTCTTTTTTTTTAATTAGTTACCCGCCTCCTGATAGACAAAAAGGCCTTTGGAAAGGCCTTTGTCTTTGTAACAGTTCCTGTGATTAAAAATAGTCGAGGACCACGGGTTGTCATTTTTCACCGTTACAGCGCCCACACGACAGGCTCTGGCGCGTCGCAGCATACTCCCGCAGCCAACGTAATTCCACACAAGCGCATTTCTTTTCCAGTCGCTCGCATTCACCCTCACGACTGCCCGGTCATCTGAAATTTACGGATGACGACGCCGGAATCGCTGCTCTTCAATGGTCAGAATCAACGAGATGCGATGCGTATCGCCCAGTTCATCATGGCTCAGGAAGGCGTAGTCGACATTCAGTTTGGGCAATTTCACACCCACGCCGGCGCTGAATCGGCCGGTATCCGAACCCAATCGCAACGCCAGCAATTTCCTGAACTGATATTCCAGGCCGGCATGAAAATCGAAACTGACCGGACCCATGTGCGCCTGAGACGCACTCTGCCTGTTTTCGAAGCGGATGTCCACATCGGCCGTGGGAATAAGCTGCCCGGCGATGATCGACGATTCCCAGAAATACGCCACGCCCAATTTGGACGTCGGCGTGATGGCTTCCTGCCGACCCGTGTCCCAGATCAGCAGGGTCGTGGTGATATCCTGTAAATTGACGCCGATATTCATGCGCGGATGCGGCTCCCAAAGACAGGCCAGATCGAATCCAATGCCCACTGCAGAATTCTCGCCGATACCTTCGTGGATGATTTTCACATTGCCGCCGTAGGAGAATCGCTCACTCTGCCGATTGCCATAGCTGAGGTAGAATGCGTAGTAGGCGGAATTGAAATAAATCACCTGATTGGGATCCAATCGCTCGCCAGCATTAATCTCTCCATCGCCTTCGCCCTCATCGCCGGTATTAGGAATTCCATCCATGCCGTAATCCAGCAGGGCATTGCGCGTATCCGGAATGTCGTCTGTGCCGAGCCGGGCCATCGAAAGCGCGAATCCGCTCCGCGCGCCGAAGGGAACGGCTGCTGCCGCATAATTATAATTGACAATATTGGCAAATTGCTGGGCGTACATGCCGCTGATCTGGGGATACTCAATGGCGCTCAGGCAGGCCGGATTCCAATATCCGGCCGTGACATCCTGTGATATCGCCACGTAAGCGCCGCCCATTCCCAATGCCCGCGCGCCAACCCCGGTCGCCATAAATTCGCCCGCATATTTTGCTTTGACAATGGATCCGGCAAGGGACGGGCTTGCCGCACTCAACCCGATCAGCGCCAGGCCCAACAGTTTCAGGTTCAGATTCATAACAGGTCTCTTTTTGATGATGTACGTTGTCCGTCTTCGATCAGTTTTTTCAACTCATACAATTTATTCATCGCCTCGATGGGCGTTATCGAATCGATATCAATTTTCGAAAGCGCCTCCCTCAGTTTATTTTCCTGTTCCGCAAAAAAATCAAGCTGCGAGTTCTTGGCCTTTCGGGCATTTTCCTCGTGCCGCGCCAATCGCGGAATGTCGTTGGGAGTGAGTTCATCCGCTTCCAGATTGGACAGCACTTCCTTTGCCCGGGTAATCACCAGCCGCGGCAGCCCGGCCAACTGCGCCACCTGAATGCCGTAGCTATGGTCGCAACCGCCCGGCACAATCTTGCGCAGGAAAATCACTTTATCGCCCCACTCTTTCACCGCCACATTGTAGTTTTTTACACGAGGCAGTATCAAAGCAAGTTCCGTTAATTCATGATAATGTGTCGCGAACAACGTTTTAGCCGCCACGTGCGAGGCGTTGTGCAAATACTCGGCCACTGACCAGGCAATGGACAGGCCGTCGAATGTGCTGGTGCCGCGACCAATTTCATCCAGCAGGATCAGACTTTTCGGCGTGGCATTGTTCAGAATATTGGCGGTCTCGTGCATTTCCATCAGGAACGTGCTCTCGCCGCCGGCCAGATTATCGGACGCGCCAACGCGCGTGAAGATTTTATCCACCAGCCCGATCTGCGCCGATTTCGCCGGCACAAAACTGCCAATCTGCGCCATGAGGGTCACCAGTCCCACCTGGCGCAAATACGTGGATTTCCCGGCCATGTTGGGCCCGGTGATGATGGAAATTTGCTCGCTGCTGTTATTTAGATACACATCGTTCGGGACAAACGTCTCGCCGGCCGGCAATAACTTTTCGACCACCGGATGGCGGCTGTCTGTAATTTTAATCTCATCGGTCGTGGTGATGACCGGTTTTGTGTAATTGTTTTCGAAAGCAATGTGAGAGAAATTGAGCAGGCAATCCAGTTCTCCAATCAGCGAAGCGTTTTGCTGAATCTCCCGCACATGACGCGCCGCGATATTGCGAACCATGTCGAACAGCTCGTACTCCAGCGCCACAATTTTCTCCTGCGCGCCCAGCACCTGCTCCTCGTACTCTTTCAACTGCGGCGTGATGAAGCGTTCGGCATTGACGAGCGTCTGCTTGCGGATATAATCGTCCGGCACTTTGGCCAGATGCGGATTTGTCACTTCAATATAGTAACCAAATACTTTATTATAGTTGACCTTGAGCGACGGAATGCCGGTCCGTTCGCGTTCGGTCTTCTGCAGCCGCGCGATCCAATCCTTGCCGGAATAGGCGATCTCCCGAAGATGATCCAGCTCTTCGTCAAATCCGCGGCGAATCAGTCCGCCTTCGGTGGTGGCTAACGGCGGCTCATCCACAATGGCTTTCTCGATTTCGGCGACCACCTCGGAGAGTTCATGAAGATTCTGCTGAATTTTCACGGCATAGGCCGCTTCGGCCGTTGACAATTTCGCGCGAAGTTCCGGAATCAGTTTCAGCGCTGATTTGAGCGCAATGAGGTCGCGGGCGTTGGCGCGCATGGTGGCTATTTTGGAAATCAGCCGCTCCAGGTCGCCAATCGGCCGCAGCAAAATTCGCACATCGTTCCGCATGGAATCGTTTTGAAAAAACTCTTCCACCGCATCGAGCCGCATTTTGATCGGCTCTTCTTTATTCAACGGACGCAGCACCCAATTGACCAGCCGTCTACCGCCCATGGCCGTCTGCGTCTGATCCAGCACCGAAATGAGCGTGCCGCGGTTATCGCGCTGGGAGAGCGACTGTATCAATTCCAGATTTTTCTGAGTGGTTGGATCCACCGTCATATAATCAGCTTCGTAATTCCGTTTGAGCTGATTGATATGCCGCAGTTCATTTTTCTGATTCTCTTTGAGATAATTCAACACGGCACCGGCCGCGGCAATGCCGGCGTCCAGGTCTTCGCAGCCAAAGCCTTTCAGCGAGGCGGTTTCGAAATGTTCGATGAGAATTTCATAGCCATAATCGCGATTGAAAATCCAATCTTCCCGGCTGGAGATGTACGTTTCCTGCAACGGGCCCAGATGCTCCTGAACATAGGGCAATTGCGTCTCAGCGACTATGATTTCCGATGGCGCCAGGGCCAGCACCTGCTCCCGCAGTTTGTCCCGCGGGGATTCCGCGACAAAGAATTCGCCGGTGGTCACGTCCGCAGCGGCCAATCCGCACACGTCCTTTTTCAGAAAGATCGCCGCCAGATAGTTGTTCCGATTGGAGACGAGCAGCTCCTCCGAGAACGTGGTTCCCGGGGTGACAATTTCCACCACATCGCGCTTGACCAGCTTTTTGGCTTTTTTGGGATCTTCCACCTGTTCGCAAATGGCCACCCGATAGCCGGCTTTGATCATCTTCGTCAGGTAGGTATCCAGCGCGTGGTACGGAAAGCCGGCCAATGGCACGCTGGCCGCTTTGCCGTGCGCCCGCGATGTGAGCGTAATTCCCAGCACCTCGGCGCCCACCCGGGCGTCTTCGTAGAACATCTCATAAAAATCGCCCATGCGGTAAAACAGGATGGCGTTTTTATGCCTGGCCTTGATAGCCAGATATTGTTCCATCAATGGTGTGGAATTGGTTACATCGGACATGGCTGCCTCAAAATGCCATCGGCTCCCCGGCAATTCGGAGAGCGATGATGCGAATTATTCGTAACCGATCACAGGGATGCAAAAGCTGACAGGATAACAGGATGTTAAGGATGGACATGATAATTGATCTAGGTTTTTGTCTCGTTGATCAAGGCACGGGTCTGATAGTCAAGTGATCTTTGTTCAA
>JBMOPW010000032.1:0-242495 GCA_049322915.1 Candidatus Zhuqueibacterota bacterium | reverse complement strand
GATCGATCAATCAGCGAACATTGACTCCTGGAATGAGCATTTCGGCAGATAGCATCAAAAAAAGTTGTACCGCTATGACTAATTAATTCTATGTTTCAAAAATTCCAATTCCCGTTGAACCAGTACAATTTAAAATTAGTTCTATATTAGGTTTTAGTATAGGTATCGGGTATGAGTTAGCGAAATTTTTAAATACTAAATTACAAAAGGTAATAAATCGATAGGTTAATTTATCTATTTACAATATGCTGGGATAATATCAGTTTCAACCTGACAAAACCGCCTTGATTCAAATTAAGCTTACTGATGAAATTAAAAACCTTGTGCGTTGCATTAGTTTTAGTGTAGCGGTTTTACAGGTTAAACCAGCGTTATGGTGCGACACGAGGCTGTATAATTGAATGTTTGTTAAAGAGATATTGTTCTTTAGACAAACCTGATATGTTCCTATCAGTACCTTACGGTGACATGCTACCGTTGCGCTGATGACGGGGTGTGAAGCTCACCGGACAATGCACCGAAACGGTCGGACATCGTGAGATGAAAACCCATCCGGAAATCTCCTCCGGTTAAGGGCTAAGGTCTGAGTAATATGGTGAAATCAATTGAAAGTCTGTAAGCGTCGTCAATGGTGCATCATACTTACGGAGATTAAATTCTGGCTAAAACCAGAAATAGGTATAAGCTGTGTTTCCTTGTGTTTACACAGGCGATCAGGTTATAGGTCTTCTAACTACCTATACGGAACTGTCGTATCGCCGGCGTAGAGAATCCACCTAAGTTACTCATTGGGGTCAATTATACGGAACGTGGAAACCCAATTCCATCGCCCTGTTATGATGGGCAGGCTAACCGTAAGGCAAGCTGATGGTGGATTGGAATAGGATGCTGAAAGAAGCGAATGTCCGGCTGTAATGGTCGGGATATCCCGATGAATCGGGACTCTGTAAAGAGGCAGACGTTCAGCAGGTCTCTGGTCTCGTGAATACTGGTGTAATCAGATGAAAGTAGAGAAAGCAAATGACGTCCCGACGAGTCGGGATGGTGCACTCTACATACCTTATGGCTATTCTGAATATCAGAATGTAACGTGAAACAAATTATTATTAATTCGTGGGTATCCCCACAAGGGATACTTTTCAGAGGCTTGAGCCGTATGACGGGAAACTGTCACGTACGGTTCTTAGGGGGGAAAGGGGCAGCAATGCCCCCGACCTACCCGACCTTTGAAATATAATAAGGGACAGTCATGTGGACAGTCCTTTTTCTATGCACTATAAAATAACTATTCCAACAAATCTCTTTTTCAATCTCGTTTTAATTCGTTCTAATAAAGCATATGTGTAAATTTAACTAACCCGTTTAAAACATTTTGGGAGGATTTATGTTTAAAGAATTCAAAGCATTTGCAATGCGCGGCAATGTCGTTGATATGGCTGTTGGCATTATCATTGGCGCCTCATTCGGTAAAATCGTAAGTTCACTGGTGAAAGACATTATCATGCCACCGATTGGTTTACTGTTAGGCAAAGCAGATTTCAGCCGATTCGCTCTTACACTTAAACAAGCCGTTGGAGAAACGCCCGCTGTCACCATCAGCTATGGCATTTTCATCAATACCATTATAGATTTTATCATCGTCGCGTTTGCCATTTTCCTGCTCATCCGCGGGATGAACCAACTGAAGAAAAAAGAGGAACTTGCTCCGGTCGAGCCAACGACAAAAGAATGCCCGGAATGTCTCTCGGTCATTCCCATTAAAGCGACGCGCTGCGCCCACTGTGGCGTTAGTTTGAAATAACAATCACTGATCTAACCGAGAAGAATCTGGACAATAATTATTTCTGAATAAAGCCGTCGCCCTATCCAGTTTCAATGAGATGGCTTCATTATTTACTATTTTTTCATTCGATTGGAAAGGATCACTTTATGAAAGTATTGACTATCGTCTCACTCAGCTTCCTGCTTCCGCTGATGACAGCGTCCACTCTTATCAGCCAGGACAAACCGGCCGAGGCGCCGAAATATGGCTGGCAAAAAAACATGGTCGGAGGCATCAATCTGACCCAGACCAGTTTCGATAACTGGGCGCAAGGCGGTGAAAATTCATTTGCCTGGCAATTGAATCTGAATTTCAAATTCGTCAATGAACAGGAAAAGACCAACTGGGCCAACTCGGGAAAATTCACCTACGGCGCGACCAAAATCGGGGATCAGGAGTCGCGGAAATCCATCGACGAAATCAAGCTTGAAAGCGTGTACACCTACAAGTTAGGCAAACTGCTCAATCCATTTGTCGCGGCCACTGGCGAAACACAATTCGCCGCCGGCTACGCCTATGCCGAAGACACGAAGACTCAAATCTCAGCGCTCATGGATCCCGCCTATTTCAGGGAAAGCGCTGGCATTGGTTACAAACCCGGTGACTTGATTCAGACCCGTCTCGGCGTCGCGTTGAAACAGACTGTTACCAGCGATTACCCCGTCCCTTACGCCGATGATGCAGAGACGGTCGAAATCGAAAAAACAAAAAATGAAGTCGGCGCGGAATCCGTGACTGACCTGAATTGGAAGATGACGTCAACTTCGCTGCTCACTTCCAAACTTGAACTTTTCTCGACGCTGGGCGCTCTGGATGAGATCGATGTGAACTGGGATAATGTGCTGTCCACAAAAGTCTCCAAGTATATCGCATTCAATTTCAACTTGAAAATGTTCTATGATAAAGACATTTCCAAGAAGCGTCAAATCAAACAAGCCATTGCATTGGGATTCACCTATTCCTTTCTATAAATCTTAACTGATTAATAAGATGCCGCGCCTTGCAGGTGAATGGAATCGCCCAGAGGCGTGGCATCTTTACTTTTTCTTCCGCCGGCCAACTGTATGCAACCTGTCTGCCTGATGCTTCGATCACGAGAGTAACACTTGATTCACTTTATCATTCTTTTCAACAATGAGCTATCATGTCAAAACGTAACATAATCACCGGCGTTATTGTCGCGCTGCTTTTGATGAGTTGCTGCGGCGGCCTCTGCATCATGTTCATAGCGCACAGAGACTTTGAAACTCAATCCGCGGGATCGCACACACAAAGCAGCGGGCTTCACCAATGCAATTGTTACGAATTCCCCATGACTGACGCGGCTGATATTGCCGTCGCGTCCCGCACTACAGGTCGACCGCAATTGCCGGATAGCATTGTCAGCGCTCAGGGGCATTTCGCTGTCCATTACACGACGGAGGGAGAAAACGCCGTCGCTGCTGTGGATTCCAATAATAATCTCATCCCGGACCGCATCGACAAAATCGCGGAGGCGTTTGAAAGAAGCTACGCCGTTGAAATTGAACAATTGGAGTACCCGCTTCCGCCATCATTTAAAAACGGAACTGTCTCATACGATATTTACGTGCTTGACCTGAACAACAGCTTTGGCATTACTGTGACCGAGGATGTGGATTCAACCGCCTGGGAACAGACCAATGTCTCGAGTTACATCCTGTTTGACAACGATTTTCTCGGACAGAATTTTCATATCCACGGCGATGGCGCGATAAAGTCGACGGCCGCCCACGAATTTTTTCACGCCATCCAGTTGGGTTATGTGTTCCGAAAAATGGATTCGTTCTTTTTCGAACTCACCGCCGTATGGATGGAAGACCAGGTTTTCGATGAACTGGATAATTACCTGTATTACATGGACTATTTTTTCGACAACCCGGACATCCCGTTAAATGGCGTCTCTTTCACGGTGCCCAAAATTTTCAAACATATTTACGGCTCGTGTATTTTCGGTTTTTATATCGAAGATCGGTTCGGCGCGGATGCCATTCATCAGATATGGGAGTTGATGCCGAACTATTCTGCTCTGACTGCTGCCAATGAGATTTTCCAGGCTGCCGGCTCCAATTTTGAAAATGAATTCACAAAATTTTCAATCTGGAACTATTTCACCGGTCACCGCGCCCGACCGGCGTTCTATTCGCAAGGGGAGAATTACCCGGAAATTGCCCTCGAAAATGAAACATCGATTGACTATTTCAGCGAGCAACAGGGACAGGGCTATCATTTGACTGCCGGCTACTATCTCTTCCACCCTCGTGCGGAGGGCGAGTTCACGGCGCGAATGCTCACCGATAGCACGCATCACTGGAAACTTGCCGGCGCCGTCTACGATAGCTCCCATCTCCGGACATTCAGCATGTCACCCGGCCAGACCTACGACTTGGGCAGGATTGAGCGCGACCAGAAAATCCTATTAATCCCATGCAATATCGACCGGTTCACCCAGCCAATTCATGTCTATTTCAAAGACAATCCGGAGCTTTATACGGTGTACCTGTACCGCGAAGCAGCGCCTCCGGCAAATCAGCCGTCATTCAATATCGAGAAGATATACCCCAATCCATTCAGCGCCGAAGTCGTCTTTGTTATCAAAAAGCGGCACGACTCCCCGGTGACGATCCAGATTTACAACTCGCTGGGGCAACGCATCTACCGAACCACTGTGAACCTGACCCAAGAAGTCAATCGCATTTCATGGTCGGCGGTCACTGGCAGTCACCGTGCACCTGCCGGCGTTTACTTTGTAAAATTCAACTCCGCCAATCATCAGCAAGTCGAAAAACTTATCCTTTGCCGGTGACTGTCCGCATTATTGCCCCACCTGCATTAGCAGGCGCGAACGTCCATCCAGAAAATATTCACTTGCATTTTTGTTCTGATTTTGATAAGTTACCATAACTTTTATTACAGTCCTGACAACTAACGACTCGAATGATGAGGCATTTATGAAAATCCGATTCTTCTACGCATTGATCTGCTTGCTTCTCCTCTTTCCAAATCTGAGCCACTCCCAAATCAACCGGATGTACGAACCCATTATTCTCACCGGTAGCTCGCTCTCCGACCTTCCGAACCGCGACGTGACGCACCTGTATTTATTCTCCTACCATGCCGGCAGCGATACCTGGAATATGATCCCTTTTCAAATTGATGAAGTCAATCCGGACGTGGAGGATTCATTGAAATATTTTGTCCCGGAAAATGACATGGCCGGCATTTTCGACGCGAACGACGAGCTTGTCTTCATGGCCAATGATCTGGGTGATCGCGCTGATTCTCTGGAATGGGCAGCCAATACGGATACGATCCGCTACGAAATTCTGATTTTTGATTCTTTCAACAAGTACGGTTATGTTTATCTGTACCACTCCACGGAAATCACAGACCCGATTCCAAATACCTATGCCATGGCCTATGACGCAGCTAACGATCGGGTTTCATCTGCTAATTATGAAGTTGGCTTCAATTCTACCGGCCAACTGAGCGATGTGTCAATAAAATCGCCTGCCGGCGCCGGTGAGGATATTTTCGATCGAATAAAAATCCGGGCAATTGGGTCGCTCTGGATTTTGCCAATTTTTCTCGATGAAGAACTCATCCGCATGGGCTATGCGTACGCCAAAACCGGCCCGGTTCGAGTCATCCGAAACATGTTCGGATATTTTCAGTACGAGGCGCTGGAAGTCAACGAAGCGTTTACTCAAACGGCATTTTTCTATCCCTGGAATGGCACGTTTCGGCTGGTGGAAATACCGGTAGAGGACGCCAAGCAATACGGCGCGGAGATCGACATCATACGCGTGTCCTGGGATTTTAATCATAACGCGTCGGGAATGAAATTTTTCAGCGAGAACAACCGCGCGGGCGTTACGATTGATGGAGACAAGACAAATGATGCTATCAATTCAATGTGTCAGCCGGACGAGTTAAATTGGACCATGGGCGCCGGCAATCAAGGCGCCCTGCTCAATGTTTTTTACATACCACCCCTCGGCGACAATATCCGAATTTACTATCACGAAGCCACCGACGGCTCAACCGGGGACCTCTCGGCACTGGCGTTCGATACCGGCGATGATTCTTCGTTCGCCGATTCCGGTTTCTCTTTAGATTCGAACATTGAAAATTACGTCACCGATTCCACCACATTCAATTTCATCTATTACAATTATTTTCTGCCGGCGAATTTCAGCCCGGATGCTGCATCCTTGCTGTGCGAACAGTTGAAATCCCCGGTGGACTTTCACGCCCGAACCCAGACCAAATTTACGCAATCGGCGCTGGCCACATTGAACGATGGCCGGATGCCTGTGAGCAACCAGTTGGATCAGAACTATCCCAATCCGTTCAATGCAGCGACATTGATTTCCTTTTCCATCATGAAGCATTCGCACGTCATTCTGAACATTTTCGATTCTGTGGGACGGTTGGTGGCAACGCTCGTCAATGCCGAGCTTGCGGCTGGATCCTATCAGTATCATTGGGCAGGACGCGATCAGCAGGGTAGAAGCGTTCCATCCGGAATTTACTTCTACCAGATGTCCACTGACTCGTTCAGTGCGACCAAAAAACTCATTATCATCCAGTAAGCCTGCATTATTCATAGTATTTTTAAAGGAGGCTGGCTAACCTGAATGGTGCTCTTTTTAGAATAAGCGTATAAAAACTGAGTTTCAAAATCGCTTAGCCTTTAGCTAAGTGAAAATCTGAATGTTGACTCAAATTCTGAGCAAGTTCATGAATAATTCAGGTAAGGGACACGATGAAAAAAATCATTTTGTTTAGCGCTATTCTTTTCATTGCCCTGATTGCCATGTTGAGCTGCGAAGTTGACCACGGACTGTACCCGGTGAATTATCAAATTCAGGGCAAAGTCGTTTTCTTCAAAGGCGAAGCGCCTGAGAATACAGATCGCGTCGAGGTCTTTGCGCTGAAAGAATTTCCCCCGCAGGACCCGCAGAACTTCCTCTACCTGGGCAGTTCCGGCGCATTGGATTACAGCAAGGGCAACGATGTCAGCTTCAAAATCAATGTTTCGCCCACTTCGTACGAAATGATTGGCGTGCTCTGGCGGGAGAAGGGAAAGGACTGGGATTTGACCGGACTGATCGGATTTTATACCGGCGATCTGCAATCGATTTTGCCCGGCACAGTCACTGTCTCGAAAGAAAATCCAGTGGCAAAGGACGTGACGATTTATGCCAACTGGCAGACTGTTTCTAAAGACGCGCATATTTCAGGAGATATTTCCTACGCCGGAACATGGCCTGAAGACACACAATTATTGCTCCTGGCGATTTACCGAACCAAGCCTGTCTCCGACATGAATTACCTGCTGTTCGAAAATGTCGATTACACTCAGCCTATTTACGTCGATTCGTCCTCTTACCGGCTGGCGGTAAATTCGAGCGTCTACAACTACATCGTACTTTTCTGGGTTGGGAGCAGCATCAAAAACCTGTCCGATCTCATTCCGATTGGGTTTTATGAAAATGCCAATTCGCCGGGTGAACCGGGCACCGTGGATATGACCTTTGGCGGCGAAGCAGAAAACATCGATATCCATGTTAATTTTAATGCTATTGAATTTCCATAAAATTCAGGGAAAGAAAATTGAAGTTAAATCGACAACACTCCGCCTTCACTCACTGGCTAATAATAGTCTTTTCTCTCTCGACACTGACAACCACTCTCCTCGCAAAGGAGCATGGGACAATCGCCGGCACTGTGACAGAACTGGCATCCGGCAAGAAATTGCCGGGCGTGAATATACAAGTTGTCGGGACCACATTAGGCGCAAGCAGTGATTTCAATGGTAATTTTTCCATATCGCATGTGCCGGTGGGCCAATACGCGATTCGCGCCACGATGATTGGCCATTTGCCGGCCATCCATTCGGGAATCGTCGTCGCCGCAAATGAGGTGATTCGTCTGAACATTCAGTTGGAGGAGACTGTCATTAATTTTGCGCCGGTCATTGTCACCGCCAATAAAATGAAGAAAGACCTGGACGAAACGCCCAACAGCGTCTCGGTCGTCTCCGCTCCGGAAATTCGGCAGAAGAACGCGCTGCGTGTGGATCAGGTTCTGGAGACAGTCCCCGGGGTGAACTTCATTCGCGACCAGGTCAATATTCGGGGATCGACCGGATTCACGATTGGGGCAGCCAACCGTACTTTGTTGCTGCTGGACGGCGTTCCGGTGATGACCAGCGATACCGGTCAATTCAATTGGGATCTGCTGCCGGTGCTGGATATTGAACAGATCGAAGTGGTCAAGGGCGCCGGTTCTGCGTTGTGGGGAACCGCCGCGCTCGGTGGAGTGATTAATATCATCACAAAATCGCCGAATGAACAGGGGAAAACTCTGGTGCAACTCATCGGGGGCGAGTACGATGAGCCGCGGTACGATGAATGGAAGTGGACAAGCATCCCACTACAGTTCAGCCGCGTGGACATCAGCCACAGTCGCCGCCTGGGGCCGTTGGCATTTCGGGTCTCTGTGGGCCGGCATGTATCCACCGGCTTCACCGAAGTTGGTGATTTCAAACGGTGGAATGCGACTGGAAAATTCACTTACAATTTCAAAGGTGGTTCGAATTGGACTCTTTACAGCGCCTATAATTACAACGCCGGCGGCATTTATGTCGGATGGGATGACCCCCGGCAGCCATTCGAGGTGAAGCCGTCCAACCGCAACAGCCGCGGTGAAATAAAGATGGCTAATTTTTACACCAAGTTCAACTGGATTCTCACTTCGAAAGCGGCCCTAAAATTTCGGGTGTCCTACTTGATGACGCTGATGGGCAATGAGTTCATCAAATCCACCGATTTCAATCCGGCCAAAGGGCTTGGCGCTGAAATTCAAGGTGATTACTTGCCATTCTCCAACCTGGATTTGACTTACGGTTGTGAATTCAAATGGGATACTGGCAGCACCAAGTATTTCGGCGATCATCAGGGTTACACGATTGGGCTGTATGGACAGGCTGAATATCGGTTGTTCAACAAACTGCGGTTCACACCAGGCCTGCGCTACGATCGCTACCAGTTGGTCGATGGCATGGCGCAGAGCCTCGTAAGTCCCCGTTTTGGCGTCAATTACACGCCATTTGAAAACACCATTCTGCGGGCCTCTGCCGGCAGCGGTTTTCGCGCCGCTACCATTGCCGAACGATTTCTGGATTTTGAAAGCAGCAGCGTCATTGTCGAAGCCAATCCGGAGCTCAAGGCAGAGACCTCCTGGTCGTACGATGTTGGGCTGCGCCAGTATGTCACCAAAAACTGGTTCTTCGAAATAGGCGCTTTCCGAAATGACTTCGATAATCTCATTGAAATCGATTTGAGGCAGAGCGAAATTCAATTTGCTCAGGATATCCGGGTCGCCGTGCGCTTCAAAAATTTGCTCAAGGCGCGAATTCAGGGAATGGAGTTTACAACTGGCGGACACTGGTGGAAAAAGAGATTGCATCTTCAAGCGACAGCCACAGTGTTGGATCATGAAGACGTCATCACCCACGAGCCACTGACCTATCGCCCGAAAGTGATTGCCTTCGTTCATCCGTCACTGCATCTGGGTAATGTGGAACTGCATTCCGAATATCGCTACGCCAGCCGCATCGAGGCAGTCAAATTATATTATTATGATGATCGCGTGCCGCAAAAAGTCTGGAATTTCAGGATCATCTATCATCTCGCCAATGTGGATTTACAATTGGCCGTGAATAATGCGCTGGACTATTATTACACGCAAATAGAACGCAATATGGCCGAAATCCGAAATTTTACAGTGGGAATTACCGGGGAATTTTAGGTGGTCATTTCAGCTTCCGCCAGATATAAGCGATGATTCCGCCAAAGGTGACGAACCCGAGAAAGCCTTCTATACTCACGAGCCACTTTCCAGTGCGGGTAAATGGCTCTATCGAACTGAAATCGAAACCAATAAAAGTCATCACGCTTCCAAACAGACCATCTGCGAAATTAAATCCAGGACCTTCTGTGACTTCGATCGTCTCAATCGTCGCGAACAAAAATCCAAAGACGAACAGGATTATCAAAGCCGACCAGACCAGATTCTGAATTCGAACTCCATAACCGAGGTACCAGTTATAAAAAACCTGTCGGATCCCCCAGTGAATCGCGCGCTCCCCAAATTGGACGAATTTTTTCTCTTTCAACAATAGCCGGCATTGGGTCTTTAATATCTCTGTCTCCAGTTTTTGACCTTCCTGGAAAATCAGGCTTGATTCTTCCTTCAATCCGCGCGCCGAAAGGCTTTCTCCGAGTTTATTAATTAAGCTTCGTTCGATGGAACTCGACATTCGAAAAACTGAAGGGTATCTCTGTAGCTTGTCATTCCTGTCTTTCTGGTACAACTCAATTTTATCGATGGCCCGCTGTACATCAATTTCATCCGTCTCCTCAAACTCGAATCGAAACAGATTCAGCAACCCGCTGATCCGGGACCTCAAATAATGAATCACAACATCCTCTTTTATACGTCCCTCTGAAGGCGCGGACTGAATTTGAAGGTTAAATCCTTCTGCCGCCTTTTCAAATAACTGCGTCGCATCTCTCCATCGCTCCTCCTTTTCTGCCAGCTTCCCCTCTTTAAAAAGCTCATCCGCGCCTTTCATTTTATCTTTAGAATCCATTTTTCCTCCATCAGTTATGAATAAATTTTTTAATTTCTTGCACGACAAACTCGTCATCCTCCTCTTTGCTAATGAGTTTCACATGGTAATGCTGGCATTTTTGTTCAACATCCTGAAGGTCCCCCCACACCGTAAATACCACGATAGGAATTTTTCGAAATTCACAGTATCGGTCTTCGGAATGCAATCTATCAAGAAAGCCAAGACCGTTCAATTTTGGCAAAGACATATCCAGGACGATGACGGAGTAGGAAGTGTTCAATTTTTCCAATCCTTCAAGTCCATTGCTTGCCAGGTCCACTTCAAATCCGCCTAAGTTCCTGAAAACCATTTCCCAGGCCAATTGTTGGGCCTCATTATCTTCGATGTAAAGAAGCTTTTCAGGCATTTCTCCTCTCTTTCTCTTTTGGAATAATAATGGTAAATGTACTCCCTTCTCCTATTTTTGATTCCACCTTTATCCTCCCCTGATGCTTATCTACAATGAGTTTTGTAATGGCCAGCCCTATGCCAATGCCCTCAATGAGCACCTCTTTCGCGTAGGCGCCTCGTTCATGTTTATCAAATATTCTGGGCAACTCCTTTTCCGGAATACCAACGCCATGATCCTGAACCATAAACTGTATTTCTTTATTCACCTCCTTCACAGCCAATTGTATTTTCGATTCATTCTTTGAATATTTCACCGCATTATTAATTATATTGGACAGCGCTTTGATTAAATTCTCCTCATTTACCTCGGCGTAAATATTTTCGGAAAGACCGTCCACTTTGATCTCGATGTTTTTGTCGTCTGCAATAGGCCGATTATTGTTGATCGATTCCCGGACAATTCTGGCGACCGGCTTCATGACGAGATCGAATTGTTTATTGCTGTAGGCAAGATAATTCAAATCCAGAATCTGTTTCGTAAAATTCAGAGCCTTCTTCGCCTCACTGGCGATGGTGTTCAATGATCGTTTTTTCTCCTCTTCAGTCAACTCGAAATTTATAAAATTCCGGGATAGCCTTTCGACATTGATCAGCGGCGTTTTCATTTGATGGGCGATTTCATTGAAGCTCTGTTCCTTTTCTTTTATTATCTCCTCGCGGTCTTTCGTAATCCTTGCCTCCATTATTTCGATGGACAAATAATTAGCCACGCTCTTTAAAATTCTCAAATCATCCTGATCAAACGCTTTTTCCAGATGACTATCCACATCCAATATGCCCAACTCCTCTTGATTATAGGCTAAAACGGCCAGATATCGGGAGATGAAATTTCCACCGGCGTTTCTGAAACACGGATCATCTCCTTTTTTTTCACAATAATACTCTTCTTTACCCTTCAAACAATCTCTATCCGTTCGCTCACAGCGCTCGCAATTTGCCTTGGCTTTATTCAGACAGGTCGAAATTGGGACATACCCGGCATCTGTTTTTTGCAGCAGGCAAATCCCGGAAATGGCTGGCATAATCCGGCGCAATTCAGATTGAATGATTTGAACGTTCTCTTCCATTTTCAACTTCGAAGTGAGTGTCTCCATTATTTTGAACAGCGACGCCTGGGATCGGGCCTGTCGCATCTGTTTTTTCAGTGCTTCCAGTTTGCCCAGTGTGACGCTGATTCTATCAAGGAACTGTTTCAACATGTGAATATCATTTTCAAGGATCGGTCTGTGATTGTAGCGATTGTCCACAAAGATGAGTCCTGCCGGTTCATTCTCGACAATGAGCGGGCAAACCAGCCAGTTGTATGCTTTTATTTTCGATAGAAAATGACTACTATCACCTTTATAATCCTCGCCATTTTCACTCAGGAACTCATTTTTATTCTCCTTCAACGAATGGTAAAATTTCCTTATTTCATCATCCGGTGTAAGGGTAATTTTTTTTACAAATCGGTTGAAATCTTCACTCAGGAAAACTGATTTATCATTGGGATCATTGCTGCCATAGAAATCCTTGAAGTCATCAAAGTTACTGCTGATTTTCTCAAATAGCTCATCATAGGGACTGCTATTTTCTTCGTCCATTATATTGTCCCAAATCTTGCGGGAATAAAGATTAAAGCCTGTTTCCTCATTCTTAGGACCAATTCCCCGCTTGCACACCAATTGATTGTTCTCAAATCTGAAAATCGCTGCCCGGTTGTAGCCATAGGGACTTTTCATGGTGAGGCCGGTGAGAATGATAAAATATATTTTCTCAAACATGTAGTGAATATGGCTTTCTTCCACTTCATCAAGATTGAACTGCCCCAGGAATTTCGTCTCAATGCCCTGAATTGCACGGAGGGTGCTGGAGATGATATTGCTTTGCCAGACATTGGCCTGAGCTTCTTGAAGCTTACTCACGGCCAAGCCGACCTGTTTGCCAATATTCTCTAAAAGTTCTTGTTCATCTTCTTTGAAACCAATGGAAGACAATTTTTTATTCGCATTCAGTTTGTTGACGATGCGAATTATTCCTAAAATTTTTGATTCTGAGATAATTGGCACAAAGAGGCAATTCTTTATTTTTTCTTTGATGTGCTTCTCAGTTTTCGCTTTATAGTCATCTCTGATATCGCCGGGATAGTTGGCTAAGTCATTGATAATTACAGGACGGCCGTGAGCATACACCTTGCCCGTAATTGCCTCGCCTGGAACATAATGTTCGTTGATATTGATTGTAGTGATTTTTCCATCCAGCATTATTTTCGTCGAGTAAGCGCCAAGATGATTTCGATACTTATTGAACAAGAAAATTGCGCACGTCCGAACGTTGAACTGCATGAGTATGGATTCGCAGATGCGGGGCAGGAGCGTCTTCAACATGGTGTGATTATGTAGTTCACTTGTAATCTGAAAGAGTATTTTTTGATTCTTCGAAAATAGTATATTCTGGACGGCGGACATAATATACCGGGCGATATTATTGATGGTCCGTTTATCTTCTTCCTCGAATCGTACATGCGATGTTTTATTATCTATGCTCAATAATCCAAATGGCCTGTTGTTGTTGTAAATAGGAGCGAACAAAACATCCAGGTTTTCCAACTCAAGCGTCTGAATCCACCCCCAGGAACGTTCAGGAAAATCACTTTTCCTCACCCGACAGACTACTAAGTTTTTATTGTCAAACGCTTCGCGTAAAACTCCCATCGAATTTAAATCCAACACGAATCGATTGAGATATGTTCTCTCGCCCATTCCGTAATAGTGGTTCAAGACCAGTTTCGCATCCCCCTGTTTTTCTAAGAAATATTCATAAAACCGTACTCGGTCATATCCCATGAGGGAAATATTTTTCAAAACGAGTTGAAACAGTTCGTCCAGGTTCTCGTGCTGTTGAATATTAATAATGTCATCAATCAGGTCGTTGGCTCGTTTTATTTTAGTGACATCCCGGGAAATGTTGATGGCTCTGGTAAACTTACCATATTCATCTCGCATTGTGAGCGATGTTTGTAATAAATAATATTCCTTGTTGTTGGCGATCTCGCAACAGAAACTCTGGGGCCGGCGCAACGCCATACGACTTGTCTTTTCGGATTCTTCAAAAACTTCCTTCGCCGGGCATTCCGGACAAACGCCGGCATCGGATCCATTTTCTCCTTCAGCTAATAATTTCCGGCCAGCCAATTTATGATAGCACTTCATCTCTTTGCTTACATCGATTTCGGCGTCGAATTTATCGCGACGCGCCTTGTTCATGTAAAGCATATTATAATCCCTGTCGATGATGCTGACCTCTTCACCCAGCATGTCGAACATATCAAAATTGGAATACAACCGATCTATCACAGATGTGGTGATAACAAGAAAATGTTCAATTATTTTGCACAGGTCCTCCTGAATTTCCTTTCGAGTATTGATCATATCGAACAGGACAATCCACTTCCGTTTTTCATCCCAGCTTCGTGTCGGGAATGCCGCCTCCCTTCCATTGAAGCTGAGCACATATTTATTGCTCTCCAGTGCGTATCGGGCCAAATTCTCAGAACGGCTCGTGATTGTCAAATATTTTCCATGACGCGGATTCCTGCAATGTCGCCGCGTTAAACGCATGACTTTCGTGTGATCTCTCACCTTCAGTTCAAATATTTCAACAGAATCGAATCCAATAATATAATATAAACTATCAACGAAATATTCCCAGACCTTGACGCTTTCCATGCATTTGTTGATTAATGTTATCAGTGACGTGATCGATTCCTCGATTCGCTTCAATTCCAATATTTTAGTCCGGCGATCAGGATTTGCTTTGTGCTTTTTATAATGATCTAACGCTTTTTCCCATTGGCTGAATTTCAGATAAATATCACCTTTTGTCAGGTCGTTAAAATAAAGTTTTAAAAAGCGCTTCACCACATTATTCGTAAACTCCAGCATTCGCTTATTTTTAACCATCGCTCCGCTCAGCGTATATTTGCTGACACCGCGTTCTGGCTCTTGATGATTTACTTTTCCCGAGTTCAGCAATTCAAGTATGGCCTCATAGATATCAATATCATCCTTCACTCGTACAACCATTTCTTTGAGGTACCGGTCACTAAGATTCTGCACCTGATCTCTGATAAAATCATTCAAATAGCGCCTGGCATGATCCAGAGTTACCGCATGTTCATCTTTTCCGTGCACATATTTAAAAATGACAGGGCTGATATTACTGATAAAATAGGGATGATTGTTGAACTCCTTCAGCAGATACTCACGTGCTTTCATAGTACAGTAAATTTCATGCTCAGAATACGCGTTCAATTTGCTCTGCGCCTCATCCCGCGTTAATGGTCCCAGCAACAGTGGATGTGAAATATTAAAAGGAGAATTTTCATCATTGGTGAATTCTAGCAGGTTACTACTTCCTGAGATGATGACATTTAATCGCGTGAATTCTTTTTTCACTTCCCTTGAATTATAGATTTCTCGCAAACTGGAGAGTATACCTCTGGTCACATACTTCGGCAGTAGTTGTAACCTGTTCAGTACAATGACAAATCGATAATTGTAATTCTTTAAAATGACCGATAAAAATTCCTGGAAGCGGTTGCTGGAGTTGATGGGTTGAGAGAATAGTGCTGGGAATTCCTTATCACGTGCCGGTTTTCTGATCGATGTTGAGTCTCCATCGTACGCCTCTCTAAGTTTGAGTTCGATTATTCTTTGCAGATTGTTGTAGAGAGTTTTTGCTTTCGTCACACGTTGTAATTCTGTCGCCTCCCAGTAGATACACTTCATAAATTCATCTTTTTCTAATTCTTCAATGACCTTCTGGAGAAAAAAGGTCTTTTCGCTATAGCGCGGTCCTAATAAGGAGTAGTAATTTCCGCGTATTATCCCCGCAATAATGATCTGTTGAAAATCATTTCTACTTGACATAGTATTTACCCTCGGCTAATATTTCCCGGGCAATTGCCTGCTTTCTGAATGTAAGGTTGAAATCGCTGTTCAATATTTTTGGCAGCGCCGGGTACGCGAATTTGTATACCGACTTTTCTCGTTTCAAGATATTCGCTAACTCCAATTCAACACAATCCTTCTGGATTGATGTAATGGAGAGATCCACCTGGTAATTTTCTTTTAATTTTTCAATCACCAATTGCTCATCAAAAGAATTATATTGAGCCATTTCGTAGACGATCAATTGCTGGAATTGATCGGTGTTGATCAAGAATGTGTCCATCACAAAGTGGAAATATTCATCCTGACCCTCTAACTTCAGCACATCGTCCTTCGTCACTTCGTTTCGATTTTCCTTATTCACAAGGTCAATGAGCAAGCTGCAAAAAAATTGAATAAATTGGGGGTGATTCGAGGAGAGATGCATGATCATTTCTGAGAAACCGGCTCGATCTTTTATTTTTACTCCAATGTCATCCAGCGGCTCCAGTATGAGTTGCCGCGCTGAAGTATCATCGAGCTCCTTTATCTGGATCTGTTCAAAGTATTTGAAGAACGGTGAATGCTGATTATTGATTTCCTGATAGAGCCGACGGTACCCGGCAATGATAATTTTGCACACAATCTCGGAAGCCAGTGAATGAAAAATTCGCGATAGCTGCCAATTGTAGGTCTTATCATACTCCAGAAGTTCATCAATTTCATCGAGGATGAGTACCAGGTTTTTATTGAACCGACTTTTCATCCGCGACATAAAATCATGGAATGTCGATATGTTCACTTTCAGCGATGACCTGACATCCAATTCAGTGACTATTTTCGTTATGAACTCGGAAATATTCTGAATTCGGTAACAATCTAAAAAAATGGCATGAAACAATTTTTCCTGATCAAAGTGCCTTTTCAAATTCAATAGAATCGTCGTCTTCCCAATACGCCTTGACCCCACGACTGCAAAATTAGTTTCAAAATTACTTCGAATCAATTTATTCATCTGCTCTTTGCGACCATAAAACATACCCCCGGTCGGCACCCGCGTATAGCTAAATGGAGAAATGATCGAAATGCCATGCTGCTCGGAGATTAACTTCACCAACATGGCTCTTTTATGATCTGAAAAAACAACCTTCACAATATCTGCTCTGCCCAGTAATACGATATCCAGGTATGAACTTTTTATTAATTCCTGTAATTCACTGCTCTTTCCATCGAAATAGATAAAACAAATTTTTTCCTGTAAATTTTTACTATATAAAGACTTCTTAATATGATAGAATATTTCATTGATAAGATATTTCTTCTCAGCGTCCGGGTGGATATGAAAAAATGGAGTTTCGGCGCTCACTTCAATTCGAATGTCGCTCATATCCATATAACACACAGAAAAATGTGAATGAAATCGTACCTGATGAATCGGGAAATCCAATTCCCTCGAAAGCAGCGAATAGAACTCTTTGATGAAAGTCTGGCATTCCGGGCTACACCCCGTGTTTATAGATGATAAAAGTTGATTCAGTGATTCAGAAGTAATAGGGGGCAGGTTTTCTTTTTGCATGAACTTTTCACTTTGTTTTCATTAATATTTGATAATGAATAACAGAGTCGCACGTTGGAGAAGTGTAGGTTGTTAACTATAATAGTAAATATCTGTTCAATTGTCAAGATTTTTTTACAATTCCCTAATAGTTCTTGTAAAAAATTAATTCCGTGAAATAACTATTTGAAATTGACAAAAAAAAATCAGGTCGTCTCAATGTATCGAAACCCTGATTTTTTAATAGGTAACTGTGTGTGTTAGTGCTAACGATTGAATATCAAATCAACCACCTCATCGATTTTATCGACAAGATGAAACTCAATCGACTCTCGCACTTCCGGGGGTAGTTCACTCAAATCCTTTTCATTTTTCGCCGGCAGAATCACCTTCTTTATTCCCGCGCGCTTTGCAGCCAATATTTTTTCCTTGACCCCACCAATGGGTAGCACCTTCCCGCGCAGCGTAATTTCACCCGTCATCGCCACATCCTTTTTCACGCGCTTATTCTTCAGCAATGAAATGATGGCAATGACCATTGTAATTCCAGCAGAGGGCCCATCCTTGGGAATGGCGCCGGCCGGCACGTGAATATGAATCTCACTGTTCTCAATCTGCTTTTTACCAATTCCCAGATTCTGCACTCTGGAACGAACATAGGTGAGCGCAGCCTGCGCAGATTCTTTCATCACATCGCCCAGTTGGCCGGTCAGCATCAGTCCTTTCTGGCCTTTGATTATGCTGCATTCTATAAATAAAATGTCACCTCCATAGGGAGTCCAGGCCAGACCGGTCGCGATGCCGGATTCTGTGATTCGCTCGGCGACTTCCGAGTAGTACTTTTCAGGGCCCAAAAACGAAGACAGAGTCTTTTTATCGATGACTACTTTTGATGTATCTCCACTGGCAATTTTTCTGGCAACCTTGCGGCATATCTTCGCGATTTCACGCTCCAGATTTCTCAAGCCTGCCTCTCGGGTATAATTCGCAATAATTTCATTCACCGCAGAGCGATGGAACAGCACATGTTTCTTCAGCAGGCCGTGATCTTCCAGTTGTTTGGGGATCAAATATTTATACGTGATGTGCACTTTCTCTTCGGCAGTATAGCCTGGCAGTTCAATGACCTCCATTCTGTCCAGAAACGCTGCAGGAATGGGATCTAAATAATTCGCGGTCGTAATGAACAACACCCTGGAAAGGTCGAACGGGACATCCAGGTAATGGTCTGAAAACGAGAAATTCTGCTCAGGATCAAGCACCTCCAGCAACGCCGAACTTGGATCGCCGCGAAAATCCTGGCCAATTTTATCCACTTCATCCAGCATGAATACGGGATTATTGGAGCCGACGTTTTTAATTCCCTGAATAACTCTGCCGGGAAGCGCGCCAATGTAGGTTCGTCGATGACCTCGAATTTCTGCTTCATCTCGAACACCACCCAATGAAATGCGGATGAATTTTCGGCCCAGCGCCCGGGCGATGGAGCGACCCAGTGAAGTTTTACCAACCCCCGGCGGCCCGACAAAGCAGAGAATCGGTCCTTTCATATCTCTCTTTAGCTTTCGAACGGCTAAAAACTCCAGAATTCTCTCTTTCACCTTTTCCAGGTCATAATGATCTTCATTGAGAATCCTCTCTGCGACAGCTATATCGAGATTGTCCTCAGTGGATTTATTCCAGGGAATGGCAATCAGCCAATCGAGATAAGTCCGGGAGACTGTATACTCCGCAGCGCCTAATGGCATTTTGGAAAGGCGATTCAATTCCCGCAGCGCTTCTTTTTCAGCGGTCTCCGGCATATTCGCCTTGGCGATTTTATTGCGGAGGTCATTTATCTCCGTGGTTCGTTCATCCGATTCACCCAGTTCATTTTGAATTGCCTTGAGCTGCTCACGAAGATAATATTCCCGCTGATTTTTTCCCATCTCGGACTGAACCTGAGTTTGAATTTTCGTTCCCATCTCCAGCACTTCAAGTTCACGACTCAGATACTTGGTGAGCTGTTCCATCCGTTCGCGGGTGTCCAGCAATTCCAGTATCTTCTGCTTCTCCACCAAAGACAGATTGATATTGGAAGCCAATAAATCTGTCAGCCGGCCGGGATCATCCATGTTCATCACTGCGATTTGCAGCTCGTCGGGAAGATTTGGTACCAGCGTGATTATTTTTTGGAATTGGGTAGCGATGTTACGCGCCAGCGCTTTGACTTCGATATTCATCTCAAATTTTTCTTCGAGGCGCTTCACGCGCGCGATAAAATACGGGTCATGCTGGACAGCTTTGGTGATTTTAATTCGCGCCAGTCCCTGCACCAAAATTCTAAGACTTCCATCCGGGAAACGAAGCATTTTCAAAATATAAGCAGCCGTGCCATATTTAAAAAGCGATTGAAAACTGGGTTCTTCCTCTTCAGGCATGCGCTGGGCGACAAGGCCCAGGATTTTCTCACCGGCCATGACATTATCGACAAGCTGCAAAGATTTAGGCCGGGCAATAATCAGCGGAGACACCATGTGGGGGTAGACAATGAAGTCACGAAGCGGTAGTATCGGTAGCTCATCAGGAACTATGATATCATCGATTTCATCAATATCTTTCAGTCGCGTAAAATTGCCCTCCATCATAAATCACTCTCCCAATGTTTTCACTTCAATTCATATCTCTATCGTTCTTTGACCGCCACTGCGGTCTGGTTTTCATGCTCAGCTATCCCGGCGCCTCTGACGCGTTTCAGGTTAATTCAGTTGCTTTTTCTTCACTGAACCTCTGAAAAGCCAAAGGCACACTGCAATCAACTAACTGACTTCCCCTCTTTCGAAATGCAATACGCTAAAGTGCTTTCCCTCTTCAGAAAATCACGGCCGGCATGCTATTCATTTCACTTTTAGCAATCTCTCCAGATCTTCATCCTTGCCAATTCCGATGAGAATATCACTATCTTTTAAAATGTGATCGGCGCGAGGGACAACCACCAGGTTCTCCGGAACGATTTCTTTGATGACAATAATTTGAACCCCGAATCGATTGGTAATATCGAGTTCCTTCAATGATTTTCCGAGGAATGATACCGGCGCGCCAAATTCCAGGATGCTCACTCCCGGAAGGAGCGGAATGGCATCCAGAACATTCACATTTGCCAGGCTTCTGGCCAGCCGGAACGCCATGTCCTTCTCCGGGAAAACGACGTTAGTTGCGCCAATTCTATCCAATATTTTGCCGTGATCTTCTGTTGTCGCCTTGGCGATGATTTCTTTCACGCCAAGTTCCTTCAAATAGAGTGTGACCAAAATGCTGGCATCAATCTGGTCGCCAAGACTCACCACCACCACATCAAAATCAGCGATGCCAAGATTCTCCAACGCTGTTTTATCTCGCGCATCTACAATGACGGACTTGTACGCGAGGTTTTTTACTTTTTCGATCCGACTCTCATTAGAGTCCAGCGCCATAACCTGCAAACCGCTTTCAGACAAATACCGAGTCAAGTACGAGCCAAACGCGCTCAGCCCGATGATAGCAAAACGTCGCATAAACCTCTCTATTCCATTATCCAATTAACACTTTTTCCTGGGCATATCTGAATCCGGGCGAACCTTTTTTTCCAATAGCCATTACGATGGTCAGAGGTCCCAGGCGACCAATGAACATAGTGATAATAATGATCAGTTTCCCCAGCGTTGATAATTTGAACGTTAAACCTGCTGAAAGCCCGACAGTTCCAAAAGCTGAAACCACCTCAAACAATGCATCCAGAAATAGCCCACGACTTTGCACGGAATATGCCCCGCTTGTCTCCGAAATCATCAGTAATGTCGTGGCCAGAAAAAGGATAACCACTGAAAAAAATGAAACGGAAAGCACTTTCGAAATGACATCCACTGGGATGCGGCGTTCGAGCAAATTCACATCCTGACTATTTTTAAATTGCGCCGCCATCAGCGCCACCAGAACGCCAAAAGTGCTGGTTTTAATTCCTCCTCCGCATGATCCCGGCGATGCGCCGATGAACATCAGAAAAATCATTAACACCAGACTTGCATTCGCCATGAGCGAAATGTCCATTGTATTGAAACCAGCAGTGCGACAGGTGACCGATTGAAAGAATGACGCCATCACCTGCGTATGAAGTGGAAGATTGAAGTGCGTATTCTGCCTTTCAAATAAAAAAATGAGGAGGGCGCCTCCGGCAATGAGGGCAGCCGTCACAATAAACACGACTCGCGAATGGAATGAAAAGACTGTGCGTCTTTTTGAAAAAAGAATGTTCTTTGCTTCATGGAGAATTACAAACCCAATTCCACCAGAAATAATCAGTAGCATAATGATAACGTTGATACGCCAGTCTCCGACATATCCCATTAGATTATCGTTGAACAACGAAAATCCAGCGTTACAAAAAGCCGCGACAGAATGGAAAACTCCCAGGTAAAGGGATTTTCCTGGAGAATATTGCTCTGCGAAACAAGCGGTGAGAAGTAAAGCGCCAATGCTTTCGATAATAATTGTCAAGACAAATACATATTTCAACAGGCCTGATACATTTTTGAAAGGGGACTGGGTGAACGTCTCCTGGATGATATCCCGATCGGACAGCGAAAATTTACCCATGAGCAGGAAAACGAAGAAGGTGGAAAATGTCATTATGCCAAGTCCGCCAACTTGAATCAAAGCGAGAATAACTAACTGCCCGAACACAGTGAATTTAGTACCGGTATCCGCAATTACAAGGCCGGTAACGCAGGTGGCGGAAGTTGCTGTGAACAAGGCATCAATAAATGAGAGTGTCTCTCCCACTGTCGCCTGGGGCAGCATGAGTAATCCAGTCCCAATGAGGATGATTAATAGAAAACTGATAATTAATATTCGGGAGGAGGCCAAAAATTTAGTCCTGCGAACACCATTCATTTCTTTTCACTTCTCTTTATTATTGCCATTTTCCGGATTCGTTCCACGTCTTCATCTTTGCCAGCTACGATTAAAATATCCCCTTTTTCAAAAACACGCTCTGGATTAGGGATTTCACTTGTCAGTGCAAGATCGCTCAACTTTTTTTTCACTGCCAGAATTGTCACTCTGTGGGCAGCACGAATGTTCAATTCCTTTAGTGTGCGACCGATAAAATCATCCGGCACAGGAATATATTCGACTTTATATTCCCTGGGAAGCTGCACAAGGTTCCGCTGTTTTTCGGTCCCGAACTCCCTGACATATTTTATTCCTAACACATCCTTCCGAAGAATTTCCCTGTTGTACAATTTTATAATATCTTTCTTTGAAATGCTGCCTATCAATTTTCGGACTTCGTTGCTTTCCACTACTGGCAAATGTTCACTCTCCACTCGTTCGAACTGATCCATACAATCGGCCAGCGTGGTACTCGACATTACATAGGATTCTACCGGAATTAACAAATCTCTGGCAATGATTAACCTATTCAAATTTTCGTCAGGACTCAAAACATTTTTAACCAAATGCGTGGACAATGAACCGACCAATTCACCATTTTCTTTCACCACATAATAATATGGTTCCTGGCTGGTCATAAAAACTTTGATTATCTTTTTTAGTTGGGCGCATTCATCAATTGTCGGCGGATTGGATTTCATCAGATCCCCGACACAAAACGATTTCATGATAATCTCCTCCCGACCCTGGTTCAATGTGATGCCACGAAGCTTGAGTTTCAGAGTATAAATGGAATCTTCGTTGAGCTTTCGGGCCAATATTGTTGAAATGGTACATGAAATCATCACTGGCAGAATAATTTTATAATCATTGGTAATTTCAAACAGCATCAAAATGGAAGTGATCGGCGCGTGTGTTGTTCCGGCAACCACAGCTCCCATTCCAACCATTGCATACGCGCCGCTACTGGCGGTCACATTTGGAAATAAATAATTTACAAGATACCCGAAGGCACCGCCGGTAACTGCGCCAACAAAAAGGGATGGGGCAAAAACTCCACCGGATCCGCCGGAGCCGAGCGTGATGCTGGTCGCTAACAATTTTACAAAAATTAGAATGAAAAGTGTATACCAAATTATCTCGCCTTTTAAAGCTAACTCAATTGTTTCATACCCGCCGCCAAAAACGTTTGGCATAAATACAATGATGATTCCCAAAAATATCGAACCAAATGGCGTTTTCAAATAATCAGGCATTGTGAGCCGGTGAAAAAATCTCTCACTGGCATAGACAGATTTCGTAAAGGCTAATCCAACAAATCCGGCTATAAATCCAAGAACCATGTATAGAGGGATTTCATAGCTACTCACCAATGAGTAATGAGGAATTGTAAAAATGGGATAGTTGCCGAAAAACGCTCGTGAAATTACAGTCGCCATTACCGACGAAATGATGATGGGACTGAAATTCAACAGTGCAAAATTGCCGATGATTATCTCCAGCGCAAAAAATGCTCCGGCAATGGGCGCATTGAATGTAGCAGCAATCCCGGCCGCGGCGCCACAGCCGACCAATATTTTCAGGCGATCCGGCGAAACTTTTAGCCATTGTCCGATGGTGGACCCTAATGCAGAGCCAACCTGGATGATCGGGCCTTCCTGTCCAACAGAGCCGCCGGTGCTGATTGTAATTGCGGAGACAAACGATTTAATAATAGCGACTCGCGGCCGGATGACTCCATTCTTCAATGCGATGGCCTGCATAACCTCGGGAACGCCGTGTCCTTTGGCTTCCCTGGCAAAAAAATGGATGATCGGACCGACAATCGCCCCTCCAAGAACCGGCAATAATATTTTCCAATAGACAGGCATCACACGCAGTGATTCTAAAATATTATGGGAATCACCAACAGTGATATTCTGAAAAAAACTAATTAACCAGCGAAATCCAATCGATACAAATCCACCGAGAATTCCTACTAAAATTCCAAGAATAAAAACATACGTGTTCTGGCTAACTTTTGTATAGTGGATAAAGGTATCACTGAACTTTGTAATAGACTGACTAATAAAACGTTGACTTATCATTTTGATGCTACCTTAGCAAAATCTCCGATCATCTCTATTTTCGCACGAGCAATAACCGAATATCCATCACGTTCGTGTTCGTCGGCCCGGTTTTGATCAGGTCGCCCAATATATTGAAATAGGTGTAGGAATCATTGCGCTGGAGGTATTCGAGCGCTTTTAATCCCATGCTTTCGGAGCGAACAATTGTCTCGCCGTCGGCGATGGCGCCGGCTGCATCGGTTGGGCCATCAGTGCCGTCTGTGCCGGCGCTGAGAACAACGACGTTCTCCATGCCTTTAATATCCATGGCAGCCGCCAGAACGAATTCCTGATTGCGGCCACCCAGGCCATCACCGCGCAGCGTCACTGTTGTTTCCCCGCCGGAAATAACGCAGGCTGGAGCAGCAACGGGATTGCCTGTCTTTTTAATTTCTTTGGCAATGGCCGCATGCACCCGGGCCACGTCTTTCGTTTCTCCCTCGATGAAGGTTGATAACACGAACGTACGGTAGCCCAGACTTTCCGCGCAGCGTTGCGCCGATTGCACCGCCTCCCAATTGCTGCCAATGATAAAATTATGAGTTCGGCTGAAGGCGGGATCACCCTCCTTCGGCGTATCCGGAATTTGTCCCGCAGCGCCATTTCTGAGATGAGACTCAACTGCTTTAGGTATTTTGCCCGCTAACCGGTATTTTTCAAGAATTGCCTGGCACTCCTGAAAAGTGGAGCGATCCGCCACCGTCGGTCCCGAGGCGATGCTATCGAGCGGATCGCCAATGACATCGGATAGAATGAGCGTCACCAGCGTCGCAGGATAGGCAACCCGCGTCAGTTGCCCCCCTTTCACGCGCGAAATATGTTTTCGGATGGCGTTGATTTCTTTAATGTCCGCTCCGCACGAAAGCAACTGCCGGGTCGTTTCCTGCTTCTCAGCCAGAGTAATCCCTTCGCACGGCAGAGGGAAAATTGCAGAGCCCCCGCCTGAAATTACACAGAAAACTAGATCCCGTTCTCCTCGCTGTTTCAGGAATTCAATTATCTCCGTAGCGCCGGCAACGCCCGCTTCATCCGGCACTGGATGCGCCGCCTCATTGATTTTTATTCTGGATGTAACTTCATCGAGATGGCCGTATTTCACGCTGATAATTCCCTGTTTCAAATCATCGCCGAGAACCTGCTCCACACCCTTTGCCATCGCTGCGGCTGCCTTGCCAAAACCAATCACGTACACGTCGTCAAATGAGGCCAGCGAAAAGGATTGATCCTGGACAGACACAGTCCTGTTCTTTTTTATCAGGAATTTTTTTACCGCGGCAACCGGGTCAACAGCATCCAGCGAGGATTTAAAAATTTTCAGGGCGTCTGCGCGCATCGTTTTATTCATTGACGAATCTACCTTCCTGTTTTATGTCAAATTGGGATTCCGAATATAAGAATTTATCATTCAAAAAAAAAGAGTTTTCTTATTATTATTTGCTTATCATCGGAGGAAGGAAGGAAAAATTTATGTTCGATTGAAGAGACCCGAACCGAGGCTCTGCCTGCGCTGTTGCGCTGACACGGATGAGCATCGGATTTGTCGGCACCGTGGGCAATTGACATTCAAGAGCAGACAGAAAGTATTTAGATTGCTTTCGTCGAGGGACAAAAAAAGAACCAGAAATGGCTATCATTCCTGGTTCGTTAGTCCAATCGTTTTATATGAACCGTCTCAGATTTTGAAAATGGGCTCCAGATGACGTATTCGGCAGGGCATTCCGCCATTTTGAAATTCGCAATCGTCCCAATAAAAACAGTTTACCGAACAAATTGTGTTGTTCTGTTGTTCCTGCGCCGCGGGATAGCCATTCGCCTGCTGTTGAATATTCTGTCGCATGCGCCAGTTGTGCATGATTGACTTGAATTTGCTGTCTTTGAACAATTTGAGTGTAATGATTTTTGCAATGCTTCGTGCGGCCGGAGAATTTGGATGGTGCAAAATAAACGGCCGCAGGTCTTTGACTGACTGACGCATTTTTTCATCGTATTCGATATACCCGACATAGTCCACATCAATGGATAGTAACTCACCTACCGCAGTGCGGATAGACATTCCCTCCTTGATCTCATCCGGTTCCATGACCATGTTTAAAATCAGTTTTGGCCGGAACGCATTCAACACTTCTTCCACACGGGAGACAAGCGCCTGTCCTGTCTTTTCTGCGCGCGCCAACAACTCGGAAACAGGGGCATTGAACTGCGCCAGGTTATTGAATCCTTCAATTTCAAGGATGGATAATACTTCAGGTTCGTTTTTAAATGTTTGCTGCAACTTGCGAATCAGACATAATTTGATAAATTCAAAGGCTTCCTGAATGGCCATGGGATCCGGAGTCGTGACCACAATCCCTTCGTCAACGGCCAGGAAAAAATCGATCACATTGTACGAAGTACCCGCTCCCAAATCGATGATGATATAGTCAGCCTGCAGGTCCCGCAATTCCTTGATGAACCGCTGTTTTTGCGTGTATTTTGGATTGGCCATTCCCAATGTGCCACAGGCCCCGCTGATCAGTTTCAAATTCTCTATCGGAGAATCCAGAATAATGTCGTCGAGCGACTCACGTTCCATGGTGTAATAATCGAGAAACGTGTACTTGGGTTCCAACAATCCCATGCACGTGTGAAGATTCGCTCCACCGAAATCAGCATCGATTAAAATTACTTCTTTCCCCAATGCAGCCAGACCAACCCCGAGAGAAGCCGTGAATACAGTCTTTCCGACACCTCCTTTTCCACTGCCAATGGCTATCACCTTTCGTTCTGAATTTTCCAGCGTATCCATACTGAAAAGCTTTTTCAGTTGCTCGATCTGCTCGGCCTTTACCCATTCGCTATCTTCCTCGTCCCAAACGTAATCATTGAGAGTGAACTTCCCTTTTTTCACCAGAGTACGTAGTTCAGTTTGGGTTAAGGGTCCATACTGTTTCATGTTAACTCGCACCATCAAATTGCTTTTCATAACTCGTTCCCTTGCTTATATTATAACTTACCCCCCGTACTCAGTACAACATTCTTCGCATTGCAATTATCATTCCTGTTAAACCATTATTCAAAAATGTTACACATAATTAATGTGTCATCCCATATTTTTTCATTGTCATGCATCATGAAATTAATATGCAGCCTGTCAGGCAGCACAGGAATTGAAATCTAACTACCATTCACACTCTTTTTTCAGGCTATTTTTATTTGAGTTATCCTGCGATCATCTGTTCTTTGCATTTTAGCTGTTGTCCAAAATTTTCCTGATGACCCACAACAAATTCATTATCGACAACAAATAAAAAATATTATTAGGATTAGTTTAATTTATTGTAACTACTCTTCTCGATTTAAAAATTTGTTTCAATGCGACTCATCTCAATGTACTATTTCAAAACTGCGTGCATCAATAATACACTTCTGACGATTGAAAACAATGTGAAAAATCAATCCATTCAAATGTTAGGCAACTTTATTCTACCGTTTTTATGTCAGATTGCCACACTCTCTGAAAACCATCGGTGCAGAAGTTATCTCGAATTTCTAGTTTCGAATGAATCGATGCACTATTCGTTTTATTTTGAAACACTTTTTCCCGACGATATTATGCGCTTCGCCTCGGATACAGCGATGGGAACGACCGACGCTCGGGCTTGGCCTGTGAACAGTCGCTGCAAAGTTTCAGATCAGGTCGAAAAGACTCCAGTTTTCTGATCTTAACTGTCTGCGCGATCTGCGGGCGATGAAACATCCCGGTTGAGCGGCATTTCAATTCCGCCTCGAAAAGTCCATGTGTAACTACGATTGATTATTTCGGAATGCCTTGAAAAATTGTTCAACCGACTGAAGCACCGTAAGTGAGGGTCCAGTGACGAGTTGTGCATTTGGGAGAGACTGAAGAAAAATTCGTCCGTAAAATTTCTCAAGAATCCTTTTATCCAGAATAAAAACAGAACCCCGGTCCGTTTTTTTCCGAATGAGTCGACCAAAACCTTGTTTGAGTTTTATCACCGCCTGTGGCACGCTGTATTCCATAAAAGCATTCCCGCCATTCCGCTCGATCGCTTGAATCCGCGCTTCAATAATGGGATCGGTCGGCACTCTGAAGGGCAGCTTGGTGATAATGACCGATTCCAGCGCCTCGCCTTCGACATCCACGCCCTGCCAGAAACTATCAGTGCCGAACAAAACGCTGGTGGTATCTTTTTTAAATTGCTGCAGCAGATGATGGCGGTCGATTTGTCCCTGTTTCAATGACGCAATTCGCTGCCTGGCGAGCTTTGGCTCCAGCATCTGATAGACTTGATTCAGAATTCCATAGGATGTGAACAGGACAAACGCCCGTCCTCCACTGACGAGCAGCGCGCGAAAAATAATATCCGCCAGTTCTTCCGAATATTTCCGATCATCCACATCAGGAACATCTGTCGGAATGGCCATGATCACCTGATTTTTAAAATCAAACGATGGGGGAATTTTCACTTTGTTTATCTGCGCAGGCTTCAGTTGATCCAATCCGATCTGTCTGGAGAGAAAGCTGAACTCATCGCCATGTTTCAGTCCGCTTACAGTGAGCGTCGCGGAGGTCAATATGATCGTTTTAAATTTCTCAAACACAAACTCCTTCATCTGATCCGAGATATTCAATGGGGCCAACCGCAACCGAACGATGTCATTGCCGGAACTCATCCTTTTCGTTTCGATCCAGCGCACGTTTTCTTCATCTGAAGTCAGGAGGATTCGTTTCATAGAATCCATGATGGCCTTGATGCGCAGCGCCTGGCTGTCGATATCAATTTTTGTTGAAAGAATGTCCTCGCTCAGAACAATGTCCACACTATCCATTGAATTCAACATAAAGACCAGACTGCTGTAAAAACGCTCCAATGCTGATAGAAATTTATTCACCTCTGCCAAAACATCTCGACGCCACTCCGTGTTTGAAAAATTATCGGTATCAATCCGGAACCGATTTTCCATTTGCTGCGCCTGGCCATAGGTGTTGAGGTGATTGAACATGGTCTGCATGACTTCATTGTTCTGGTCGTACAGCGTTTCAGATAATGATAAAAGCTCCAACTGAATTCGATCCACGATTTTCTGAAACGGCGTGTACGGACGTTCATCGAGCGCTGCTGACAGCTTTTTATCCAATAGATTTAAATAGCCAAGATTTTTTCCTTCTTTGCGATGATGCAGGCGATGGAATACCCGGTTAATTCCGGTCCGAGTCACCCCAAAACCAAAGTAGTCTGTGGCAATTTCCTCGATATTATGCGCTTCATCAAAAATGACATGGTGGTATTTTGGCAGGACAGCAATTTCAAATCCGAGGGATTTCACAGCCAGATCTGAAAAGAGTAAATGATGGTTCACAATCAGGATATGCGCCTTATTTGCCCGACGTTTCGCTTTGTAGACAAAACATCTTTTGAAATACGGGCAAAACGACCTCAGACAACTATCGCTTTCAGCGCACACATTCTCCCACACACTGCTTTTTGGCATAAAATTCAAATCCGATTTGCTGCCGTCTGGAGTAACCTCAGCCCATTCAGCCAACGCCTGAATTTCCTGCAACTCCGCTTCAGGAAATAGCGACTCCTGATTTCTTTGTAATGAATTCAGCTTTCGCAGGCAGATATAGTTGCCTCTGCCTTTGACAAGGATCGCATTGAATTTCACGTCCAACGCCTTCTGCAAAAAGGGAATATCCTTGTGAATCAACTGTTCCTGAAGATTGATGGTGTTCGTTGAGACAACGCACCTCTCATTGTTCGTAATGGACCAATATATTGCCGGAATGAGATAGGCCATCGATTTTCCGACCCCGGTGCCGGCTTCTACAGCAGCTATTTTCTCTGAATTGAAGGCATCGACGATGTGCTCAATCATTTCAATTTGCTGCGGACGATATTCATACCCTGCAAGCCGTTGCGCAACTACACCTCCCGGTGCTAACATGTCACACAATTTCGCTTTATCAATGGGGACTTTCGTCGACTTTGAGAATGGCTCGATGATGACATAAATTTTGTCCACAGTATTATTGACGATATAGCTCGCGATTCCCATATCCGATAATTCCGCAGCAATGAAGAGATCGTTTTGGGAGGGAATGAGTACGCCTGAAGGATGATTGTGAACCACGACATCACCCCGCTCTGCTATCTCCTTCACTATCGGCACAGCAGATTGATTTCCACGGGCGAACGGCGCAATGTTTTCGACGATATTCTTATCATTCGTTTTGCCTACGAAAAACACCTCGTTTTCATCCGCATTTGCAATCGTCACCCTCATCTCAGCCACCGCAGAAGGTGATAAATAATCATCAACACGAATCGCCACGCTTCTTTTCCTCGCACGTAAAAATTGACGCTGTGAAAATTATGATGAGGCAACTTATCTCGAACCATATCGTCAGATCGTTTCCATCGCAGTAAACAAACGACTTGGAACTGCATGAAACTGGCCCTGCTCAGAGAGAGCATCCGGTTTCATTCTGCCGGCGCCGCCACGAACAGATACAAACCTGATTGGCAAAATATTTTCTATAACTTATCCGCGATGACGCGCAACAGTCCCCTCCGTCTGAGGGATTAAAACAGGGTCATTTGATTTGTCTCTTTCAAAGGACTGGCCTGGAATCCTTCTCGTCTGAGATGTTGGATGAAATTATTATCGCCGTGGGTTACAAATACCTGCTGGGGTTGAACCCGATGCACATATTCTATGAGCTGTTCAAAATCAGCATGATCGCTGAAGGGCAATGCCTCGTCCGCATGATACCGGTACCTGGCATCAGGCGATGCAGCCCACCCGGTGAGAATCAGCTTTTTACTTTTCCAGATTTTTTCAATGAGATGGCTCCGCGACAAATGGGGCGGAATCACAAGCACCCTTCCGCGCAAGTCCTCGCCCTGATAGACCTGATAATTTTTGAAGTCGATGCCATACTGCTCGTACACTTTTAAAATCGGCGCAATGGTCGCATGAACCGAAACCTGGTAATCGAGGTTAATCAAAATCTTGATAATTTCCTGGGCTTTGCCAATCGCATACCCCATAATGACCGGCACAACGCCATGATGGAAACACTTATCAATGAATTTCACCAACCGTTCAATTATCATCCACCGCTTTGGAAAGACAAATTTCGGATCACCGAAAGTGCTCTCCATGATCAAAATATCCGCTCGAGTAAATTCCATCGCTTCGGCCGTCAAACTCTCGCCCTGGCGAAAATCGCCGCTATAAAGTAGCGAAGCGCCATTCTTCCGAATGAGAATCTGCGCTGAACCTAGAATATGACCGGACGGAAACAGTTCAATGGTGAAATCGTCCAAATCCAATTTCTGATGATACGGCAGGGGCCTGCCATTGAGTTTGGAATTTCTGAGCTGCACCAAACTGATTGTCGCCGGAGTAGCTATAATTTCATTATGGGGTTTAACATGATCCGAGTGAGCGTGCGAAACAAAGGAGAGAGGGACCTTTCTCTGCGCGTCCAGCCAGAAGGAGCTATCGAAAATTCGGACGCCGTATTTATCGACATAGAACATAGTGATCCTGAATTTATTAAGTGACGATACTACATTTTTCGGTCCCCGTTGCAAGCACTGGAAAGACTCAATAAAATTTTTCAAAGAGAAATATTCGCAACGGTCGGAACAGGTCGCGGTTTGATATCTCTCTCAACAAGATCATGAGCAAGAAGAGCTGGCAAAAAATGAAAACGAATCCGGCGATCAGCGTTTTTAAAACCTGTTCATCCGAAAGAAGGATGAAGATGAGGACAATGAGCGCCATTCCAATTAACAGAATGAACGGCTTCAATTCCAATGGGACAAAGACAAGCCCCATCCCGGCCAACCAAGAAACCATCAAAATGTTCAATGCCATAAAAGCAATATGGGATATTTTTTGCTGAGAGAAGCCGGCCAATCGTATGCTCACCCAGATAAAAACAAAAACGGCGACGATGTACACAGATGCTAAAATGGCGCATATTAATCCCATTGCAGGCCCTTCAATAATGACTGGCTGTTCAGTAGGTGAATGTCCGGTTAAAAGTTATTTGGGTGAAAGTCCTATTGAACAGAGTTTATTTAAATGTAACACCATCATAAATCACGGAATTAATCACAACGTCTGGTTGGGATAGCTCCATTTTAAAAAACAGTAATCTAAAAACTGTCCGGAGGAGTCTGGCATCAGCCATTTTTCTCCCGAAATCTTAAGACTGGTCATTCACTTTAACAAAGAAATCAATCGTCCTCGTTCCGCATTGTGCAAATTTAAAATTAAAATAATTTGAATAAAAATCAAGCATTATTTACCATGTGAAATGAGTGAGCTGGTCGGAAGTCATGCTGGAAAATTACATTTTAGAAAAAAGGATTTTCAGTTTTAAAATTCTGAAAATTTAGCTGAAAAAATCCTTGAAACTGATTGTAATATTTCTATATTAGTGGTAGCGCGAATTACTTTTTTGACACATTTGTGTCACAGTTAGATCAATAAGAAGAGAGGTAACAATGAGTTCACGCATCGTGGATCTGGCAGAGCAACTGCTTCAGGAAGAACACGATTTCATTGTCCCGATAAAGAAAATCTGGTTGAAGCTCAGTCTCATGGGGGAGTTGGACGAAATCCAATTTGAGGAGTTTTTAATCATCCTTCAAAGGGACAATCGCTTCGATGTTTTTGATAGTCATGAAAATGTATTATTCAATGAACAGATCGAGAACCTGGAGCAGATTGGATTTTTCGTTGGTCCCCGAGTGATGCTCAAAAGTCGAAAACCGAACCGAAAGGAATTAGGCGACATTCTGCTAAAAAAGACCAGCCTGATTTTTGAAAACCTCAAAAAGGCCTGGAACCTGAGGCAGGAAAAGGATGAGGACGAAGAAGATCAATTGCTTCAGGCGCTGGCCAGCACACAGAAATTACTCCGGACATTGAAAAAGGAATTCCCTGAATCGTTGACTGAAAAGTAATTCATCGTCCGGCATGCAGCCTATTCCCCAATTCGGTATCCTGATAGTTATCCTTTTTCCACTTCCATCGGATCGCTTCTGGCCGGCATTCCAGCTAACGACCGCATGATTTCCTATCCCCTTTCGCATGGTCCGTAACTAATATTTTCCGACTTTTTTCCGATACTTCAGTAAGATACATATTTCCGGTTATACTTTTACCGAATCGATACACGGAGGCAATGTTAAATGGAATTAATTCCCAGAAAAACTGTTGATGAAATTTGGATGCGAATCGGTCGGTCTACAGTTACTGAGCTAAATGCGATTGAAGAAAATTTCAAAAAAGAGCAACCCTACATCCATGAATTTGTTGAAAAGTTCAATCAGCATCTGAATCCAGAATTAGCTGAACTGACAAATAACTATACCCGAACCATCTGGGCTATTTTCAGATCGACATTCCCGCATGCCCAATCAGAAATTTCAACGAACCAAATTCTGGATATTGTGGAGAAACGCGAACTCTGGCTGGATAAATTCGATGAGTTTGATATTGAGAAATCGTATAACTTCATCGAGAAACAGCCCGAGATAAAGCAGATTGGGGTCATCAGTTACGCATTGGACATGCTCATTGAGGACATTGCGGACAATTATGCGTTGAACAAGCAGGACGAGGCCTATCTATTCTGGCTGTTGATCGTGCTTGTGGAAATCTTTGACCAGACCAAATTATAATCAAGTTCCCACTATAATTTTAAATTTGGAAGCGGGGCAAGTTGATAATCAGAAGTGATCCCTTTCCTGAGTTTTTGATACCCAACCCATGCAACCATCGCCGCATTATCCGTGCAAAAGATTGGATCGGGAATATTCACCTGCAAATTTTCTTGCTCCGCTCGCGCGCTCATCGTCGCGCGTAAATAACTATTTCTTGCTACGCCCCCGGCCAGAACAACCTGTTTTATCCGCATCTTCTTTGCAGCGTGCAAGGTCTTCTCAACCAGCGTTTCAACCAGAGCAGATTGAAAACTCGCCGCTATGTTCGCTCGATTCGCGTGGCGATCTTCAGGACTCATCTTTTTAAGAAAATACAAAACTGCCGTTTTTAAGCCACTGAAGCTGAAATTGAAATCATCCTCTTTCATAAGTGCGCGCGGGAATTTTGCAAAATCGCTATCGCCATTCCGCGACACTTTATCAATAATTGGCCCGCCGGGATAGCCAAGTTCTAACATTTTGGCGACCTTATCGAATGCCTCGCCGGCTGCATCATCGAGCGTCCGCCCCAGGATTTCATAATGGCCCAGACCTTTCACAGCGATCAATTGCGTGTGCCCGCCTGAAATGATCAATGAAATGAAGGGCATGGTCAATTCAGGGTGATTTAAAAATATTGAAAAAATATGCCCTTCAATATGATTCACTCCAACCCAGGGAAGCTTTCGCGTGTAGGCCATGGCCTTTGCGGCATTCAAGCCCACCAATATTGAGCCAACCAATCCCGGCCCGAACGTAACAGCAATTCCCTCGACCTGTTCGAATTTTATTTTCGCCTGTTCGATTGCCTCTCTGACAATTGGAAGGATGAGCCGGATATGCTCTCTCGAAGCCAGTTCCGGCACCACGCCGCCGTATTCGGCATGCACGGTCTGGGATGCAATGATATTGGACTGTAATCCTTCATCCCCGTAGATAGCCGCGGCGGTTTCATCACATGACGTTTCTATTCCTAATACAATCATTTCGCTCTTATCGTATTCGTTCTACAACAATTTTAAATCGTTTAGGCTTGACGTCCCTGTACCTGACACCTTCCGGTGTTTCGATATAGGCCAGGTGATATTTCTCTTTTGATCCTTTTATTTTTTCATAATCGAGATATGCCTTTACATCATTGTGAGTGACCGTTAATAGCTGTTCAGCACCGCCTTCCAGCACTAACGATAAGGTGGATGGTGCGGCGGTCATCCTCATATTTTCTGGCTGATTCCGCACCTCGACCGGTATTTCATATATCTGTTTTTCCATGAGCTTTTGAACATCAACGAACACATCAATTTCTTCGGTCATCAGCCTCACATGTTTTTGCTGCGGGAAAACGAGATTCAGTTTTTTATTAAAATCATGCTTAATCTTCTTATATACTTTTTTCTCCGTGTGAATCGCCTTAATCGAATCAGTCGTAGCAAATGGGCCTCTCACAATTACAGACTCTGGTTCAATGATAAAATTATCAATGCTCGAATACCCGGGAATCGTTTCAATTTCAATATCAGTTATTACCGGGACCTTTTTTTCAATGAGTTCTGTAATCACGACTGTGACAGATTCAGGCGTCACGATGTTAAAAAATTCAATGTCTGTTTTCCGGGGCAAGCGAATGGAATTCCTGTCCAATGCGACTCGTTTTTTTTTATGAATATTGGCAACGTCCAGCACATAGGATGCATCCCGACGAATCAATAGCGAAACAAGCGCTTTTCCCTTACCCCAGGAAGTCACCGTCACGTTTCGTGGAAGCTCATTTTCAATGACCTGGTTCGGTCTTAAATTTGTAATGCGGAGAGGAATATCTAAATTATATTTATAATTATCTTCAGTTTTCACATACAGCCATACAAACAAGGCAATGCCGAGAACGCTTAATTTTATCTTCAGATTACTGGTCAGATAGTCTTTCATTTTTTTGTCTTCATTTCGAGATGTATAAAATTGAAAAAGGGTAATTGGAATTAAATCCCTTTACCCTCTTCAACAAGACCGAAACCAATAAAATTATGAGCGAGGAAAATCTTCATTATTTATAAGATTGGCCTATCACTTTGCCAATGCTTAATTCTCCATTATCGATTCTAATGTTAAAGCCACACTCCGGATTGGTGCAAACCCACGCTTTATACATTATAGATGAACCTTCACGTCCATAATCAGATAAAGGGATCAGCACGCCCGTCGAACATTTCAGACATTCAGGATATACAGTTTCCATAATAAAACCTCCCCTCACAAATTAATATGTTAGCTTTCTAAAACTAATTTACAGTATTTCCCTAATAACCAATGAATTATGGAAGATTCCTTCCCTCCGTACCAAAGATTATTATCCTGCTTTGAATCGTCCGCACTATAAAATATAATGCTTCGTATTCATAATGATTATAAATCTTCCTCGCTCGATAATTTATTTTTTCTATTTTAACCTTAAATAGCCTGCCTCACCTTTCCCGGTCTGATGGACACAAATTCACGATCCGCTCATGCCTGTATATCCTTTGAATTTTCATTGAGAAAAATTTAATATATATTCAAGTTAAAGTCAACACTTTTTTATGGCCTCACAAAATTTTAATCGACCTTTCAGTAATTTATTTTCTTCTGGTCAATTAACCAAAATAATAGCTTGCAACATGCACAAATACACCGCTCCCGATTGAGATGGCCAATCCGGTCAATAAATTTATCAAGAGAAATTCTTCCAGTTCTCGATCCTTAGAAATGATCAATCGGGGAAGAAATGCGAGCGGCAATAAAATGAGAAACCAGCCACCGAGTATCACCCCACTGGTTGAAAAAAGGCGTTCGATGTAACCGATACGCCGTTTTTTAATTTTTGGGAATTGCACAGAACTATCGTCATTGCTGAACTTTATTCTGTGAACGCACTTCCGAACATAATAAATGAGCACGACGCCGGCAAAAACCGAAAAGACCAATCCAATGAGCATAAATATAATATGAGAGTTAAAATAATATCGTTGCACAAATTGATTGGTGATTTCAGGTGCTGGAATATCAAAAAGGACAAAACAACTGAGCCAGATGAAAAAGATATGAATAAATTGGTCAACAAAAAATAGGACGATGGAATCCTGAAGCGCCTTTCTTGTCAAGGCGATTTTGGTCCAGTCCTCAATTAAATGGGTTATGGCAAGAAATAAAATTGCGAACCAGAATTGTTTGAAACTCAAAAATGGGAAGGCAACGACCAGGTTGGTGATGAAATAAATTCCGACGTGGAGCAGAACGCCCCATTTATGCTTGAGGCGTATCGCATAAATCTTATCTGACTGGAGGGGAAAATCAGCAATAAGATGCGCTAAAATCAAGTACCAGAATACATTCATTATGCATTAATCCTGGAAAAGATTGCCCGCTGTTTCGTCAATGCATGTTACTTATTTCGGAATTAAAAATGCTAAATTCTGAATAAGTTGTTCTCCTTTCTTTTCCTCCCTCCGCGAAACAATACTACTCCTTCACCACCCAGAGTTTAATTTTAGCTTCGACTTCGGAATGCAGCTTAATCGGAATCGTGTAAATACCCAATGCTTTGATGGGCTCGTCAAGCAAGATTTTCTTTTTATCGATCTCGACGCCTTTATCTTTCAGCAGATCTGCGATTGTTTGGCTTGTGACTGATCCAAAAACCTTATCTTCTTCACCGACTGTCACTGTTGCGGTGCAAGATATTTTGTCCAGTTCCTCAGCTAATTTTTCTGCGCTCTTCCTATCTTTATTCAGTCTCGTTTGAATGAGCTTTCGTTCCGCTTCCAGCAACCTGATATTACTTTCGTCCGCTTTTAAAGCAATACCCTGGGGTATTAGATAATTTCGGGCATAGCCGTCTTTCACTTTTACAACATCGCCAACTTTGCCAACCTTATTAAAATCTTTTTTCAGAATTACTTTCATTACAAAATTTCCTCATAGTGTTTAAAATTATCGGCTCATCTCTGCAATGTAGGGGATCAGCGCCAGGTGTCTGGCACGTTTAATTGATTTCACCAGTTGCCGTTGATGTTTCGCGCATGTCCCTGAAGTTCTGCGGGGAATAATTTTCCCCTGCTCCGTTGTAAACCGCATTAATTTTTTCTCATCTCTGAAATCGATGTAATCAGAGCCATCTTCACAAAAACGACAAATACGTTTTTTCCTCATCATAATTGCTTTTATCTCCTCTTTAAAAAGCTTCTTCTTATTTTCTTTTAAACGATGACTATTTTCAAATTACAGGGTAAAATCTTTATAGCCAAAATCGTACTCAGAACTGCCACCTTCGTCCTTATTCCCTTCGCGAAATACGCCATCAGGAGCGGCAGTCTCATTCATATCTCCAGGTTCGTCTGTTTCGATAGTGCTGGAATGATAATCCTCTTCCTCTGCAAACTCGACAGAGTCATCATCATCTTTGGAGATGCTCTTTCGGTTTAGGAATTGGATCCTTCTAGCTTTGATTTCAACCACGTTTCTGCTCGTACCATCATCGTTACGCCAACTGCGACTTTGTAGTTCTCCATCGACGATGATCGCGTTCCCCTTCTTGAGATTTTCGTAACAGCTTTCCGCCAATTTGTACCATGCGACAACGCCGACATAGCAAACGTTTTCACGCCACTGTCCGTTGTTGTCTTTAAACTTACGATTGGATGCAATAAAAAAATTCGCTACTGGTGTCCCATTGGTCGTTTTTCTGAAAGAAGGGTCACATGTTAAATTGCCTGCTATTAACACATTATTAATATCCGGCATTTTCAAATTTGCCATCAACAAAGACCTCCCAGACTATCTTTACACCATTTTTTCACCACCTTGATACCTTACCTCAGCCCGTAATCTTTATCTTATTCCGCATCTACTTTCAGATCCGACGATGGCGCGATGACTTCTGCATTTTCTTCAACCGGGGCTAATATCTCAGTTTCAATTACATCTTTGCCTGGTTTTTCCTCGGGACCATTAGCTTTTTCGACCTGGGTTTTCGTTTGCCGGTTTCGCTGTTCTTCAATATAGGCGATAGCACTCGCGTCAAGGTATAAAGATAAATAGCGTAAAATATTTTCATCCAATCTATATTCCCGCTCTAATGTCTTGATAATATTGCCAGGAGCGTCAAATATTATTTCAACATAATAACCATATTGACGTTTCTTAATTTCATACGCCAAACGCTTTTTGCCCCAGTGATCGACAGTTTTAATTACTCCGCCATTGTTATTAATTATTCTCGATATCTTTTCAATGACTGCATCAATTTCTTCGCTCTTTAAGAGTGAATCAATAACGACTACCGTTTCGTACGTTCTCAAGCCTTTTTTTACCTCCAAATTATTCTTTCATTATTAAAACAAAGTCTCAATTCGCATTGCAACTCCTCCCCATTTGGTCGGAGTGCGACGCAATGAGTTACCTTTGTCCGCTCGAATTACCCAACCGGCAGACTGGCTGCCATGTTTTAATACCCTGAAATGAGTATCCGGCGATTGTGACAATCCGATTTTTTCAATCTACCCTGACAATGAACTCCAAAGAAATTAAACTTTACCAATTCAGCACCGTCATGCAACCTTTGTACTCAATCATCTCAACGAAATACAACCGACTCTTTTAATTCTCCCGCTGTACAGACTTTTAAACCACATCCTCATCCAGGTAATTTCTATTAAATCGACTCATGGCGCTTTCGATTCCATTTTCCAAAAAACATTGAACAGCATCTGCCGCATGGCTCAAAATGATCGGCAAATGCGCCGCCTCCGAGTCAGAAAATTGAGATAGAACATATTCTGCAGCATCCTCAAAATCATTGCTGATTCCGATCCGCAGCCGCGGGAAATTATCAGTGCCAAGATGCTCGATGATCGATCTCAAGCCTTTTTGTCCGCCATCGCTTCCCTTGAACCGAATTCTGATTGTTCCGAATGGTAAATTAATATCGTCACAAATCACCAGCAATTGCGAGACTTGAGCGTTCTGACTGGTCAGGTAATCAGCCACAGCCTGACCGCTTAAGTTCATAAACGTTGCTGGCTTTACCAACGCCACGGTTTCCAGACCGTGAGTATAAGAAGCGCTCCAATAAAGCCGATTTGATTTTTCGAAAGTGTTCGAAGCCTTTCCTGCGATCCGATCTAACACCATGAAACCGATATTGTGCCTTGTATGTGCATATTTCTTGCCAGGATTGCCCAGCCCAACAATGACAAATTTCGCATCCATTCAGAAATATCCTGGCGTATCTTTTCTACTTTTCTTTCTCGGCCTCTTCTTCGCCTGCTTCACCTTCGGTTACTTCAGATAGATCTGTCTCACTTGACTTGGCAACTGTCGGCGTGATGACGTGCACGATGGCCTGGTCCGGTTCGCCCAGTATTTCCACATTCTCAAGGTGGATAGCGCTCACTGTAATCAAATCTCCCACATTCAAAGCAGAGACGTCGATTTCAATATGCTCCGGCAAATCAAGCGGCAGACATGAAACTTCTATTTCGCGCATCAACTGATGCAAAATACCGCCATGGGTTTTTACTCCAACAGCCTCGCCGACAAACCGGATTGGTACCGCAAGAGTGACTTTCTCTTTCAAATTCACGCCCATGACATCGACATGTACCAAATTCTGTTTTACTGGATCGGTCTGGACTTCTCTGATAATCGCTTTTCGCTTCTTCTTTTTTTCAATTTGAATATCAATCAAACTGGATTCGGAAACCAGTACCTTCATCAACTCACGTTCGTCGACAATGATGGGAATTGACTCTTCATTATGCGAATAGAATATGCCGGGGACTTTGCCTTCCCGTCTCAATTTTTTAGCGATTTCTTTTCCAGTCAATTTTCTAACTTCTGCATTTAATAATTGTTCAGACATTCCTTCACTCCAATCATATTACTTTTAATCAAATAAAATACTTATAGACTCTTCATTGTGAATTCTTTTTATACCATTGCCAAACATACTGGCAACGGACAGTACTGTTAAATTATTCAGTGTTTTTTCGGGCGGTAGCGGGATCGAATCTGTGACCACAAATTCCGAAAGCCTGGACTCTTTGATAGTCTGAATCGCGTTACCCGAAAGGATTGGATGCGTACATGCCGCGTACACACTTCTGGCGCCTTCCTCCATTGCCCGCTCGGCAGCTTTGACCATTGTTCCGCCGGTGTCAACAATATCATCGATAATAATGACGTCTTTATTGGCCACAGAACCGATGAGATTCATTACCTCAGATTTATTGGGACCGGGACGCCGCTTGTCCACAATAGCCAGAGGCACGTTGAGCCGCTTCGCATAGGCTCGCGCCAGTTTCACGCCGCCAATATCCGGGGAAAGCACGATTGGATCTTCCAGGCCTTTCCTTCGGAAATAATCCGTCAAAATAGCTGATGAATATAAATGATCAACCGGGATATCAAAAAATCCCTGGATTTGCGGCGCATGTAAATCCATCGTGAGCACGCGATCCGCACCAGCGGTTGTTATCAAGTTGGCGACGAGTTTTGCTGTGATGGCTACCCGCGGCTGATCTTTTCGATCCTGACGGGCATAGCCGAAATACGGAAGAACTGCAGTGATTCGTCGTGCTGAGGCTCTGCGCGCCGTATCGATCATAATGAGCAGTTCGAGCAAATTATCGCCTGGCGAATAGGTCGACTGGATAATGAATAAATCGCACCCGCGAATATTCTCGTTGTATTTTACCCAGATTTCTCCATCGCTGAAATGCTGGGTGCTCGAATCGCCAAGAGGTAGACCCAAATAGGAAACTATTTTCTCTGACAATTTTTTGCTGGCATTCCCAGAAAAAATTTTCAGTGCATTGACCATGCCCCATAACCCCGATACATAAAAATGACGAATACCCAAGAGAGCAATACTGAAATGAACTCATAGCGTCGTTTCACTCCAGATTGATTTGCTGCTAAACACACATATTACTTTAGAATTGCTCTTTAATTGAGTTTCGTCATTCGAAAATAAAAATGACGCTTACTTTATTATATGAATATAAGCTGGGGCGGAAGGATTCGAACCTTCGATGCAGGGACCAAAACCCTGTGCCTTGCCGCTTGGCGACGCCCCAAAAATGACTCATCGGTTTCGTGAATCAATATTCATCATCCACAAAAATATTTTCATTTCGTTTTGAATGAGAGCCTTCGGTTTTTTCTAATTCTAAAGTTTTGTTATACTCCTCCAAAATTACCTTTTCGATAAACTGGCGGAATTCATTATTGATAGGATGTGCAATGTCCCTGAATGTGCCGTCTGGCATTTTACGACTTGGCATACTTACAAAAAAGCCGGTCGACCCCTTAATAACTTTCATGCCACGAACAACGAATTTATTTTCAAAAGTTACATTGACGAACGCTTTAAGTTTATCCTCGTTGCGAAGGGTTACGGTAATTTCTGTTATTTCCATTCCTCTCTCCTGTAATAATTTGTTGGATTAAACCTTAAAATAAAAATGATTTTCCCTGGTTCAATGGAAAAATCTGGAAGCATCAACAAAATCAGAATTACCATCTTTAGAAAATCCCTGTAACAGATAACAGAAAATACACCAAAAGCCCCTTTGTCTGCACCTCATGTGATGAACAAGCACTTGCATAATTCGTTACAGACGATTTTGTAGTGTCATTGGTTTTGTAAAAAAAACCTGGTAGTGTTTAAAGTTTGTACTTCGCACCTCCTGAGTTTTTTCTTCACTGTCAAAGAGCCCAAAAACTGTTGACCCGCTGCCCGACATGCAGGCAAAAAATGCACCCACCTGATAAAGCGTTGTTTTGATATCACTCAACTCGGGGAATCTCTGAAATACCAACTCCTCAAAGTCGTTGCAACCAGTACTCTTGAGTTTAAAAATGTCCCAATCATTAGAAAAAAGGTGTGGTAATTTAATACTTTTTTTTGTCTTTGTCAAGTTAAAATTATAATTACTATAAGCCCATGTTGAAGATATTTCAATATTTGGGTATACTAAAAGACAATAATAATTTGTTGCCAAATTGAGAGGAGTCAGCTCATCCCCGATACCTGTTGCCAGCGCAGAGCCCCCTTTCAAAAAGAAAGGGACATCAGCCCCAACCTGCCTGGCGAGGGATACCATTTCATTTTCAGGAATGTTTAAATTCCAGAGCTGAGCCAATCCTTTCAATACAGCGGCTGCGTCACTACTGCCGCCACCCAGACCGGCGCCCATAGGAATTCTTTTCTCAATATAAATTTCCACGCCCGATCCAATCCCATAGCTCAAACCCAATAACTTTGCGGCTTTCGCACAGATATTATTTTCGTTCTGCGGAATCTGCGGATCGGAGCTGTGCACTTTTACGCCACTGTCCGAAAGTGTGGTTATCGTAATATCGTCACATAAATCAATCTGCTGAAATACGGTTTCGATATTATGGTAGCCATCCTCACGTTTTGAGACGATTCTCAGGCCAAGGTTGATCTTGGCGCAGGCGCTTACGTGTATTTCTTTCATCATTAAAAACCAAAAAACTCCATAAGCGATATGGAGTTTATTAATATTCCTTGTGAACCTTCGATGCACTTTTTCGAGATTTGCTTTGTTTTCCCCGGGCAATGCACTCCTGAAATCGTGAAATCAATCGACCGAATTTTAAACTCTCATAACTCAGTGTCTGTAATGCCAATGTCATGCTGCCTGAACGTTGTGAACCAAAAAATAGTCAGCGAAAATAATAAATAATTTTGATTTTGTCAATAACTTTTTTACAGCTATTTTACATTTTTATTGCAATATAAATCTTGATTTTGTATCTTAAACGGTCAGCGATTCTCCTCCCAACATCAATGTCGGAAAGGATTCATGGAACGAACTTATTTTATATCTGATATTCACTTTGGCGCCGGTACAAATTCTGATGATTCAGCGAAACTTAAAAAACTCACCGCGTTTTTCAATTATATTAATCAACCAAATAACCGATTATATATTTTAGGTGATTTATTTGACTTCTGGTTCGAGTATAAATATGCCGTGCCCAACCAGAATTACTCAGTCCTGTTTCAAATATCGAAACTCATTGAGAACAATGTCGCGGTGCATTTTCTCCCAGGGAATCACGATAGCTGGATTAAAAATTTCTTCCGCGATCAGGTCGGCATCCAAGTCCATTCGGATGTTTGTACCACTGAAATTCAAACTAAGAAATTTTATTTATTCCACGGAGATGGCATTTCAAAAAAAGATGTCGGCTATCGGCTTTTAAAAAGAATTTTTCGGAATCGATTCAATGTCTTTCTATATCGGCTGCTGCATCCGGATCTGGGAATCCCGCTGGCCAGACTGATGTCATCCACCAGCCGAAAACACACTACTGATCTGGTGCTTCATGATGAAGGAGATTATCTTGATTTCGCCACAGATAAGTTCAAGGATGGATTTGACTTTGTCATCGTTGGGCATTCCCATCGGCCTGCCCTGGAAAGGATCGATCATCACGTTTTTCTCAACCTGGGCGATTGGATCAAACACGACAGCTACGGCAAATTTGAAGCGGGTGAATTGACGCTCCATTTCTGGAACGGTTAGCTCTTAGTATTGTTAAAAAATTTGTAAATTGTTACGGATCAATTTCAGGAATCCCTCATGAAGAGACATATTCGACATAGCAATGATGAAAGTTCAGCGTACACGGAAAAGAATCCGGTACGATTCAATTGGAAATTCTGGGCGCCCATTGGGATCGGGATTTTTTTTATCATCATTTTCATTTACATATTAGTGTTGAGCCGCGATCTGCCCTCGCTGACTCAGCTTGAGCAGTATGAACCCGAACTGGCCACAAAAATATATTCTCAAGATGGCGTGATCATTAAAGAGTTGTTCACCAAGAAATGCATCTACCTGCCACTCGAAGAAATTCCTGAGAACATGGCAAAGGCTGTCCTGGCGACAGAGGATCGCATTTTTTACTCGCATTGGGGCCTAAATGTAAAACGGTTCGCTTATGTGATGCTGGTGAATATTATGAGCATGAGCTACGAACAGGGCGCCAGCACCATCACGCAACAATTAGCCAGGCAGTTATATCTGGGACTGGAGAAGCGCGTGACCCGAAAAATCAAAGAATGGATCACGGCCATCCAGATCGAACGCACCTATACGAAGAACGAAATACTGGAAATGTACCTCAACCAGATGAATTTCGGACATGGCAATTATGGTGTGCAGGCCGCCTCTTTGTGGTTTTTTGGAAAAGATGCAAAATATCTCCAATTGGAAGAATGCGCTATGCTCGCCGGGCTGTTGCAACGCCCGACATCGTATTATCCGTATCGTTATCCGGATCGGGCGCTGATCCGTAGAAACACGGTTCTTCACAATATGCTGGAAATGGGATACATCGACAGACAAACTTATGAAGCAACCAAATCGATGCCGATTCAATTGAAGGCGATCGATCCGGATGCCGAGCACGGAATCGCTCCATATTTTACCGAAGAAATCAGGCAGGAACTCCAGGAACGCTATCACATGGATTTGTACAAGGGTGGTTACTCCGTTTACTCCACGCTGGATACCCGTTTGCAGGCAGCCGCTGAACTTGCTGTTAAAAAACAGCTTGCGGTTCTGCAGGAACAATACAATAAGCGAATGATTAACAATGGCCGCGCTAAAGAGTTGATTGATCCGAAAGTACTATCCAAACAAGGTTGGGACAAACTCAGAAGAGACACCCACTATCTCGATTCCCTGATCACGGAAAAAGCCACGATTCAAGCCGCACTGGTGGCCATTGATCCGAAAACAGGTTATATTCTGGCATTGGTGGGTGGTAAAGATTTTGCCAAACACAAATGGAATCGCGCTACTCAGGCGCAACGCCAGCCTGGTTCAACCTTCAAGCCAGTTGTTTACACCGCTGCCATCGACAACGGTTATTCGCCCTGCTTTGAATTGCTCAATCAACCGGTTGTTCTTTATCTGCCCAATGGCGATCGCTGGGCGCCTCATAACTACGACCTGTCTCAGGGTGGGCCGACCATGCTCCGCGAAGCGCTGCGCCGCTCGCTCAATCTTGTCACAGCGCGATTGGTTCAGGAAATAGTCCCTCCAGCCCAGGTCGTCGATTATGCGCGTAAGCTGGGATTAACGTCCCCCATCGATGCTGTCGATGCCATCGCTCTTGGCGCATCGGCCGTGTATCCCATTGAAATGACGTCCGCGTTCGGCGTTTTTGCCAATCAGGGCGTGCTGGCTAAACCACTTTATATTTTACGCGTGGAAGATAAATACGGTAATATTGTCGAAGAATATCAGCCCGAGGTTCGGGAAGTTTTGCGGAAAGAAACCGCGTACATCATGGCGGATATGCTGGGCACGGTCATCAATCACGGCACTGGTTTTACAGCGCGGGCAATTTACAAATTTACGCGGCCGGCCGGGGGCAAGACAGGAACGACGAACAGTTTCACTGATGCCTGGTTTATCGGTTTCACACCGCAAATTACGGCCGGCGTTTGGGTAGGCTTCGACGATCCGGCGACCACGCTGGGCGGAAACCAGGCAGGCGCTACCGTTGCCCTGCCGATCTGGGCGCCCTTCATGAAGACTGCGCATGATACGCTGAACCTGCCGATTGAAGATTTCAAAATGCCTGCCGGCGTCGTCAGGGTCGATATCTGTAAAGAAACGAAGAAGCTCGCCACGGAATCCTGCCCGGACATCATCTCCGAAGTCTTCGAAGTGTCCACAGCCCCGGTGGAAAAATGCGACAAGCACATTGGATTTTCGAATAAAGCGAACCGGGATAAACAAAAACGAATTCGTTTCTAAATTTCACCGACACAACAGACTTTTCCATTTCAACAACGGCCAGACTCACTGGCCGTTTTCTTTTATCTCCGCAATAATCACCGCTGGCGTTGCAGGACAGGTTTCGGATATTGTCACTGCCGCGAGAAATTTTTCCTGCCATGAGGCTTCAGTTCCGGAATCAGCAGCATAGATTTCAGCCAACGCTTCGCCCTTTTCCACTGAATCACCAACTTTTTTTTTCAGCAAAATTCCAGAGGTGTAGTCAATGCTATCTGTCATCTTCTTGCGACCAGCGCCGGTTTCCATCGCCAGCAACCCGATCGACAATGCATCCAATCTGGAGATATAGCCTGTGTATTTGCTCCGCACAATGACACGCCTGTCCGGCATGGGGTATCGCTCCGGATGTTCGATAAATGAAATATCGCCGGCCTGAGCGTGCACCATCGCCACGAACTTATTGAACGCAGCCCCTGACGCCAAAGTCTCCGTGAGTTTCTTAACGCCGGCCTCGTGGTCGGCAACGATATTTGCCTGTTGAAGCATGCGCGATCCAAGTGCCAGAGTTAGTTCGCTCACGTCCTCCGGGCCATTGCCCTGCAACGTTTCGATGGCCTCCCGCGTTTCCAGCCAATTCCCAATCGCGTTACCCAGAGGTTGATCCATCGCTGTCAACAGCGCTGTTGCCGGCAAACCAAATTTACGACTGATTGCGATGAGCGTCCGGGCCAATTCACGAGCATCTTCCTGACTCCTGAAAAATGCGCCATTCCCGGTTTTCACGTCGAGCACCAGAGCCTGTATACCTTCGGCAATTTTCTTGCTTAAAATGCTGGCAACGACCAGTGGAATGGAAGCGACAGTCCCGGTCCGGTCGCGTAGAGCATAGATTTTTTTATCGGCCGGGACGATTTTTTCGGTCTGGCCAATCATCGCCACCCCAATCGATTCCACCTGGGCCATGAATTCATACGAAGATAAATTGGTGCGAAATCCGGGTATCGCTTCCAGCTTGTCCAGCGTGCCGCCGGTATGACCGAGCCCCCGGCCTGAAATCATTGGAACTGCCACACCGGCCGCTGCCACGAGCGGCGCTAAAATGAGTGAAATTTTATCGCCGACGCCTCCTGTGCTATGTTTATCCACCACAAATTTTGGCTGATGTTTGAAACTGAATGACTCCCCTGACTCGATCATGACACTCGTGAGAATCCGTGTCTCTTCCAGCGTCATACCCACAAAAAACACCGCCATCAGGAAAGCGGACATCTGATAATCGGGAATCTCACCGCCGGTGTAGCCTTCGATCAGAAACCTGAATTCCTGTTCCGACAGCGCTCCCCGGTCCCGCTTTTTAATGATGAGTTGCTCCGTGTTCATAATTTTTCACTGCTCGCAGACATAATTGAGTATCACCCATTTTCCATCGTGAAGTGCTCCAGAACAAAAATGCCTTCATGCATTTATTTCACGCATCAAGGCATTTTCGTAAATCATTCATCCTGGTATTTCATGCTTGCCCGATATTTTCTTTGATCTCTTTGATGAACCTGAAACCAAGCGCATCGGCTTCTTCTACAGATCGGGCTTCGGAATAGATACGAATGATGGGCTCGGTATTGGAAGGTCGGATATGAACCCACTGGTCCGGCCATAGTATTTTCAGTCCGTCTGTCAGATCAAGTCGCTCGCTGCGATGATTGCTAATGAGCGAATCGAGAACAGAAGCCACATTGATTTCTTTCAATTCAATGCGATTTTTCGATTGATAAAATTGCGGCAGCGACTTATGCAGTTCCGAGATTTTTCCCCCGAACTGAGCCAGGTGCTGTAGAATCAAGGCAATTCCCAAAGGTGCATCGCGACCGAGATGAAGCTCTGGCAGAATCACGCCACCATTACCTTCGCCGCCGATGGCTGCCTTAACTTCATGCATCTTTTTCGCCACATGGATTTCCCCGACCTTGGTGCGCAATACCTCTGTGCCGTATCGTTTTGCAATTTCATCGATAGCCTGAGTTACCGAAGCATTGACAACAATAGCGCCGTGGCGCTTTTGCATGACATAATTAACAGCGAGAACCAGCGTGTATTCCTCTCCCAGAGGCTTCCCCTTTTCTGAGACAATGGCTAACCGATCCACATCAGGATCGACTGCAAATCCAATATCTGCTTTCTCAGACTTCACTTTATCGCATAATTCTTTCAGATTTTCCGGCAACGGTTCCGGTGATCGGGGAAACAGACCTGTGGGCTCTCCGTTGATGAAGATCGCCTCGCAACCGAGACGATTCAGTAATTCAGGGAGTATCGTCCCGCCGGCTCCGTTCACGCAATCAACCACCACTTTAAATTTTTTGCCGGCGATGAACTCAGTATCGACCAGATCGAGCTTCAAAATCGATTTGAGATGATGCTCAATGGCGCCATCAAAATATTCAACTTTGCCAATCTGATTCCATTTCACGTTCTGGTATTTTTTGTCATTCACAATATGAATCACTTTGTTGCCCTGCACCTCATCGAGAAACCATCCAGAGGAATCAATCAGCTTCAGCGCGTTCCATTCAATTGGATTATGGCTCGCCGTAATAGCGATGCCGCCCCGGGCTTTCAGATGCTCGACGGCCATTTGCACCGTTGGCGTTGGGACCGTTCCGATATCGATAATATCACACCCGGCAGCCAATAGCCCGGCAAAGACCGCATGTTTCATCATCGGCCCGGTGACGCGGGAATCCTTACCCACAATCACTTTTCCATTCCCCAAATAACTGCCGAACGCCTGGGCAAAATTTGTGACCACTTGAGGACTCAGTCCATCACCCACTATGCCTCGCACGCCTGAGATGCTAATCATTAGCTTAGACACATCTACCTCCATCACTTAGGACTTTTGTGCTTATTTTTCTATATCTGATTTTGCATTTTCTGACAGAGTAGTTATCAAAATAAATTGTCACTGACGGATAACGACCGCCAATTAATCGCGGTCAACATACCTGTCTTACGATAAATTACTCGGACTTTTCCCGACCTCAGGTCGAAAAACAAAAGGAAATATATCGATAATATCTTCAAAAATCAACAATAATTTAAATCAAATTTGATTCAACCAGAACTGGAGAGAATTACCTCCTGCACTCACCATTGGTCGCACTGCATGGCTACAGCATTTTCGAGCCCATGGAATAACCTGGCCAATTCTCCACCTTGACCAGCGCCCTTTTTAATGCTGAACGTAACTACACAGGTTGGCTGGTTCAGCGTTCAGAGTTCAAGGTTAGAATCATCTCATTATGTCTATTTGGTAATTGAATATTCGAAACTGCTCAGCCACAAAGCCTCAAAGGAGCGAAAAAAAAATACATCTAACCTGAATTATTCATGAACTTGCTCAGAATTTGAGTCGACAGTCAGATTTTCAATTAGCTAAAGGCTAAGCTATTTTGAAACTCAGTTTTTATACGTTTATTCTAAAAACAGCACTATTCAGGTTAGCCAGCCTCCTTTAAAAATACTATGAATAATGCAGGCTGAATTATCGATACAGAAAAGCTGAACGTGGTTTAAAAAAATGAATTGCACAAAATACGAACGAATAAAATGACTTCTTCGTGTGACTTCGCGGCGAGACTACATGCCTGGATAGCGACGAAAATTCTCTTTAACCCGAAATCGGGAACCTTTAAACCTGGAACCTGAGTCGTTACTGCTATACAATAATTATACCACACACGACAGCGCGCCCTCTATTAAAATTGGGCTGAGGACCAGTTAATAAATTTAACACCAATTCCGACTACGCGACTCCGCCTTGCTCATGAAAATGAATTTATTCCCCTTGACAATCTACTTTTGATTTTTTATTTTATCACCATTAAAAATGACAACACCGATTGGATCGGCAAAAGTATAAATTTCAAGATTGCCCGATCCTGCAAGAATTGGCCTGGCTATTTGGGTTCGGCCAATTTTCATCGGCTTGCCATCGAAGGTAGCGCAGTTGAGTTAAATCTTTTCTATGGGTCGAGCGAAAAGTCATGCAAATGAAAACTGCGTCCATTGCACGCACGAAGGTAACCAGAAAAACTGATAAGCGCCGCAAACAGGCGCCCTTGAGAATTCCCAGATATCATGTAGTTCTGCTGGACGACAACGATCACACGTACGACTACGTCATTGAAATGTTGATGCAGTTATTCGGGCATCCCCGTTCGGTCGCTTTGATGATGGCTTGGACTGTGGATCATTACGGTCGCGTCATCGTCGATACAACAACAAAAGAGCGGGCGGAGTTGAAACGAGATCAAATTTTGAACTTCGGCGCTGACTGGAGATTACCGCATTCGAAGGGATCGATGTTTGCCACAATTGAACGGGCAGAAGGTGGGGGAGAGTAACGTGATTTACGAGCGATTTTATGTCTTTTCTTTTAAAAGGTACCTGGCCATTCGTCTTTCAGTAGGCCCATCACCCAGAAATCCACAAAGGCGCCGCGACGATACATAGCCTGCCGCAGGATTCCCTCTTTTTTGAAACCAACTTTCTGATAGATTTTAATCGCTGCTATATTTTCGGCGCAGACATGAAGTTGAATTCGATGGAGATTCAGCGTATCGAACCCATATCTCACCATGAGCTGCGTCGCTTCGGTCCCGAAACCCCGGGACCAATACTCCGTGTCCAGAATAGCCAGATAGAACACGGCTGCCCGGCTGACATAATCGATCCGAAAAAAGGCGGTCTGTCCAATCGGATTATCAGTCTGGCGCTCGCGGATGAGAAACACAACAGCATCCTTCGCCGCCTGATGGAGCCTGATTTTGTCCATCTGCTGCTGCGTCGAGACAGGCAACGCCAGAAATAACGCGTCCCGAACTTCAGGATCATTCTCACCTGCGGCTAAGAACAGCGCATCCTCAGGTTCAATGGGAGAAAGCAGCACTTTTTCACCTGCAAGAAAAATATGGCTCACGCATCCCTCAATCAACTGGCATTAGCTTGCGGCTTTGACCGCTTCCTGGACTATTTTCACACCGGCGCTGGCTCCGACCCGGGTAGCGCCAGCAGCGATCATGTTCTCGGCGTCTTCCAACGTTCGGATTCCACCGGCAGCCTTCACTCCCATAGACGTTCCACTGACGACTTTGCTCATGAGCGCGACGTCATGGACAGTAGCGCCGCCTTTGGCAAATCCCGTCGAAGTCTTTACAAAGTGGGCGCGGGCTTTTTTGGACAATTCACACGCGCGGATTTTTTCTTCATCCGTCAGCAGCGCGGCTTCAATGATCACCTTGCACAACGCATATCCATCCACACAAGCATCCACCACAGATTTGATGTCCCTGTAAACCAGTTCGTCCTCACCGCTTTTCAGCGCGCCAATATTAATAACCATGTCAATCTCCCTGGCGCCCTCGCGAATTGCCCGGCGGGTTTCCTGAGCTTTAATTTCCGAAGCATGCGCGCCCAGCGGAAATCCGACGACCGTGCACACTTTGACCGGAGTATCTTTTAATATCTGGTATGCCAGCCGCACGTAGGTCGGATTGATGCAGACGGTGGCAAACTGATGTTCCGCTGCCTCTTTGCACAGCGTTTTGATTTCTTCCTTCGAAGCCTCGGGCTTCAACAGCGTGTGGTCAATGTATCGGGCTATGTCCTGCGGCGATCCGACTCCTCCTGGAGAATGAGAAATGCGACTCGCCCCCGCGTGAATCATCTCGCGGACGGTCTCGGGAATTTTATCAGCGCATTGGCCGCAGCCGCTGCAGGGCTCGTTTTCACAACCGGATTTGACCGGCGCGCCCGGTTGCAGCTTCAGCATGGCAGTGACTTTCTCCACGATCTTCGCCAGATCCGCTTCTGTCACACCGTTGGAATTGATGCTTCCCGATGCGGTAGTAGTCATTTTCGGCTGGCTGTCCAATCCCGCCCCGCTTTCAATAGCATCGATCATGGCCACGCGTTTCAAATGCCGCTCCACAGTGCAATTGGTGTTCAACCAGATGTCGGCGATTTGTTTCGCCAATTCAAATCCAATCAATCCAGCGCCCAGCGTGAGCACATTGGCGTTATTGTGCTCCCGGCTATTTCGGGCAGTCGACTGGTCGTAGCAGAGCGCCGCGCGAACGCCCTTCACTTTATTCGCAACCATGGCCGAACCAATTCCGGCGCCATCGATGATGATGCCCTGTTCCACAGCCGCATCGGCTACCAGGCGCGCCACTTTCAGCGCAATCACCGGATAATCAACCGATTCACTGCTGAATGTGCCGCAATCCTCTATTGAGTAGCCAGACTGAGACAGATAATCTTTCAGTTTTTCTTTCATTTCAAAGCCGGCATGGTCCGAGCCAAGCGCAATTTTTTTCAAGGCAACCGACTCCCTTGTTTCATTCACCGCTCCCGGAACACGCTATGCGCTGTTCCCAGAGGCATGAATAATTCATATTTCAACAAGCCTTATTCTTTAAAAATCAGAATGTTCAACGGGGAGTTGAAATTGCGCTAATATACGAAATATTTTTTCATGTGTCAAGCGAAATGTTTGGGCCTATTTTCAGCTCTATCGGGGGGATGACAAGTTTACATGAGAGGAGAAAAAAATCAATCACATGGCTTTTGAAGATTCAAAATTCTCCAGAGCCTTTCATCGATTTTTTGAGGGACATCTTCCTGGGCAGACTTTTTATAGAGGTAAACCACTTTGCGAATGGAATCCACATGAGCGCAGCATTTGGGGCAGTGTTGTAAATGCTCCTGCACGTCCGAACATAGCGTGCCGTCAATGTACTCGCCCAATTCTTCACAGATTTTATTTAGTGTATCAATACAATTCATGCTGTCACTCAATTAATTCCAAATTTCAGATAATTGGTTTCTCAGAAAAACCCGCGCGCGATGCAAATTGGATTTCACAGCCGGCAATGAAAGATCCAGCAGCTCGGCTATTTCTTTCAACGCCATTCCTTCAATGTCTTTCAACACAAAGACAGTCCGGTAATTGTCCGGCAGCTTGCTGATGGCATAGTCCATCTTTTCTTTGAGCTCTGTGTTGAGTAACGCATCCAATGGCCCGGCGTCGAGGGACTGGATGAAAACTGAGTAATCCTTGTTTTCATCTTCCAGGTTCGATTCGAACGATGCGCGCTCTTTTTTCTTGGTGCGTAGACGCATCAACGCCTGATTTGTCGCAATGCGATAGATCCACGTTGACAATTGGGACTGCTCTTTGAAGTTGGGCAATGCCTGAAGTACTTTTAAAAACGTCTCCTGCAAAATGCACTCGGCAGCATCCGGGTTGCCCAATAATTTCAATCCCAGATTGTAGACCATCTTTTCATACTTTTCTACAATCCGAGCCTGTGCAATTCGATCGCCATTTCGAGCGTGTTGAATTAGATCTTTCTCTGAAACTTCCATCATACCCTGTCTTCCAATTTTTTTACAACGTGAAATAATAAATAATTAAATTGAAAAAAACAAGTTTTATTTGATGGAAGTTCCAGATTTATTTCAATATAATCCCTGAATCAATCATGCCTCTTTGATTTCATACTCATACCGAATATCTGCTGTAGCTTTTAACATGGCGGACACGGAGCAGTAAACATTAGCCGAAAGCTCCATGGCATGCTCGATATCCGTCGTTTTGATCCTGGTTTTATCGCCGTAAAAAATATATTTGACCGTAATTTTCGTGAATACCTTGGGAAAATTTTCCGCCTGTTCTGCATCCACCTCCATCTCAAATCCGGTTATCGGCGTCCGTTTCTTTTTGAGAATCGAGAGCACATCCATCGCCGTGCAACCACCCAGTCCCAATAAAATCAATTCCATCGGCTTTGTACCAGCATCGGTACCTCCGAGATGTTCCACTGTATCCAATGCTACCCAATGATTTGAATCGCCTTTTCCGACCAGGGTCAGGCCATTCACCTGTCTTAATTTTGCTTTCATTAATCCTCCTTAACACAGACTATTTTACTGTTTGCTGATTGTTTCATTCATATCATTCACAATTAATTCGATTTGATCATCTGTATAGCCTTTTTCCCGTGCAGCTTCCTCCAGTGTCCCCCAAATGGGTTCTCCGCAGCGAATGCAGCGGATATTCTTCTCCATCAGATAATTCACTGAAAATGGGTGCTCCACGATTAACTCTTCAATTGTAACTTTTTTGGTCACCTTTTCCATTGCATCAATTTCTGAATTTTCGTTTTATCAATTCATCGACAATTTTATCTAAAAAATTATTTACGATTTCACTTTTGCAGCCCTCACGCAGCTCCGAGCATAGTCGCTCCTTCAAGAGTTGAGCGACATGCCGATCCGCACATGCGTCGATTCGATCCTCGATCGAGCCGCAAATCGTCTGAATAATGGCCTCTGGTTTCTTCTCCATTTCTCTTTCCTCCTGCTATTTTGATGATCGGAGAAGAAAAAAGATTCAATTGGCGCGGAATCGATAATTACGTCGATGTGGGTGACTCAGTTCAACCACACATTACTGCGGCTCGAAGCTGACCCGGAAAAAGCCTGATTCACATCGGCGGAGAACGCACAAGCTGGGTCGCGGCAGATTGGCATCCGCCGGGCGCCTTATTTCAACCCAAACATAAATTCCAACGGTCGCCAGGAACGTTTGGCCCAGGAGGGCTCAGAATGATCCGCCTTTTCGTCGTAGAAATATTCCAGATCCACTCCCATCTGAAAGCCTTTGGCGCCCAATAATTCATTAATCCGATGATAGAATGGAAGCAGCAGCCCCTCTCTGCCCGCACCGCTGCTGTCAAAATAAATTTTAATATCTTTTTTTGGCCCATTGTACGCTTCGATTTCCCTGGCCATGGCGCCGTTATTCCAGTAAATGGACGTGGAAAGACAGGCTGCCTTGCTGAAAATGTCCGGAAATCGCCAGACAAGATAGAACGAAATCAGGCCACCCAGGGACGAGCCCATAATCGCTGTGTTGTCCCGGTCTGTTTTTGTCCGGTAATTTTGATCGATGAACGGTTTTACTTCATTGACAAGAAAATCCATGTAGGCGCGGCCTTTTTCAGTATCGGTATATTCGAGCAGTCTGTCTGCGGTATTGTAAATTCCCACGACAATAATTTCCTCGATCCTTTGGCGACGAATCAGGCTATCGACGGTTTCATCAATTTGCCAGTCAACGCCCAGGAAGGACGTTGCCGGATCGAAAACATTCTGCCCGTCGTGCATGTATAAAACCGGATATCGCGTCGTGCTTTGCTCATAATCTGGCGGAGTCCACACGATGAGCGTTCTGGTATTGCCCAACTTCTGTGAAGGGAAATTTTCATGATACGACACAGCGCCGGTCATTCCACCGACCCGGGTGTGGTAGAAATCCCGCCAGTTGTAAATGGTGTGTTCCACCCGTTGATCCGACTGAACAATCAAATATTTATTGCCGGGCACAACGCCGCCAGGCAGCACCTCTTCTTTTTGCCAGCTTCCCCGGGTGAATTTGTATTCTAACCGCTCGCCGACCTGAAATTTCAACGTTATTTCCCAGGTCGAATTGCCGATTTTATTCAAAGAAACGGAATCCGGTTGCCAATTTCCCAATTGCTTCACATTTCCGGTGATATAAATTTTATCATCTGCCGGCATGACGGAATCAGCGGCGGTGACAGTAATCGTAATCGCCTTTTCCTGCCCGATGCAGCTATTGAAAAATAAGTGCATTGCACTTATCAGGATAAATAATTTCAACATGTGTCAGCGCTCCTTTTCCTTTGTTCATTGAGTTGCCATGGAAATGATCTTTTCTTCCGTCGCCAGTTCTCGCTGCAGTTGCCCGGTGATTCGACCCTGACGCATGACAAGAATCCGATCGCTCAAATCGAGTATCTCCGGTAGTTCCGATGAAATCATGATAATCGATGTCCCCTGAGCCTTCAACTCCCGCATGAGCGAATGAATTTGACTCTTCGCCCCTACGTCAACGCCGCGAGTCGGTTCATCAAAAATTATGATTTTCGCGTTGCTGTCCAGCCACCGCGCCAGTATCACTTTTTGCTGATTTCCCCCGCTCAGGCTGGTTATGTTATCAGCGATTGAGGATGTCCGAATGTCAAGACGGGCTATCAACGACTCCGCCGTCTGTTTTTCCCTTGATTTTTTAATCACCCCGGCGCTCGTTAATTTTTTGAGATTGGTGATGGTCATATTTTCAGCCACGGACAAATCCATCAGCAATCCCTGGTTTTTCCGATCCTCGGGAACAAGTCCCAATCCCTGCCGCACAGCATCTGCCGGTGAATGAATTTCCACTGTCTTGCCATTGATGAAAATTTGCCCGGCCAGTTTTGCATCCGCGCCAAACAACGCCCGGACCACCTGGGTTCGGCCAGCGCCGACCAACCCGGCGATGCCCAGAATTTCTCCCTGATACAATGTGAAGTCTATCGGATGCTGCAGAAATTCACTGCGAAGCCCTTTGACTTCCAAAATTGCCTGATGCCCTTTCCCTATCGGCGCGGCGGCATCAGCGAATGTCAAATTTCGGCCCACCATCAAGGTGATGATCTGGTCGCGATTCACATCCCGAATATTTCTTGTGCACTGGTGCGCGCCGTCGCGAAGCACCGTCACCCGATCGGCGATTCGAAACACTTCTTCCAACCGATGCGAGATGTAAATGAATGAGACGCCCTGCTGTTTGAGTGTGCGAATCACGTCGAACAGCTTTCCCAATTCATGCGGCGTCAACACAGCCGAGGGCTCGTCCATGACAATGATGTTCGCGTTCAGTGATAGCGCCCGGGCAACTTCAACCATCTGCTGTTCAGCGATGGTCAGCAAATGAATGGGAATGTTCAAATCAATCTGAGAGCCCAGCATGGATAAAATTTCCCTCGACCGCCGTAGCACCTCTTTTTTATCCACAAACAGTTTCCATTTTTTGGGAAATCGGCCCAACAGGATATTATCGGCTGCCGTGAGATCCGGAGCCAGCATGAGTTCCTGGTAAATGACTGCAACGCCCAACCTTTGCGCCTGCTGGGGATCATGGATTTCCTGCTTCACGCCATCGAAGAAAATTTCCCCCTGAGTTTTGGGAATAGCTCCGCCAAGTATCTTAATCAGCGTTGATTTTCCGGCTCCATTCTCCCCGACGAGAGCGTGCACCTCACCCCTGTTCAGTGTGAAATTCACGGATTGAAGCGCCGTAATCCCGGCGTATTTCTTGGTTATGTTAGACATCTGAAGGCGGGGACAATTCGCGATTTCCAAAGCGGTACTCCTTCCATTCTTAAAAGCCCCGATTGAGGCCAAATTCTTTTGCCAATTCAATGGCTGATTGATATTCCCATGAGGTAATGGGTCGGTTGATCAGCGAGTCAGCTGTGGCGTGAAAGCAGGGACGGTATTGATTCATGATATTCACATAGCTGTCCGCACCGAGTTCAGTAGCAATGAATCTCAAAATCTCCCGCGAGCCAGCCGTATCATTCGGCATTACCAGATGCCGAATGAGCAGCCCGCGATAGGCGTCCCCATGTTCTGTCGTTTTGAGCGAGCCCACCTGGCGATGCATTTCCTTGAGGACTGGCTTCAACACTGAAAAGTAATCACCAGCACAGGCGAATCGCGTTGCATGCTCCACGCTGGAAAATTTCGCATCCGGCATGTAAATATCAATGATCCCATCGAGCAGTTCGATCACTTCCAGAGATTCATATCCGCTGCAATTATAGACGAGGGGAATTTTCAGGCCATCCTGAATCGCCTGCGGCAGCGCTGCTACAATGTACGGAACAAAATGGGTGGGCGTGACAAAATTGATATTCAGACATCCGGCGTTCTGAAGCGACATCATCATTCCGGACAATTGCGCCGGACTCACTTCATCGCCGGCGCCGTGGTGGCTGATGTCATAATTCTGGCAAAAACTACAGCGCAGGTTGCAATGGCTGAAAAAGATCGTGCCGGAACCGCGCCTGCCAACCAGCGGGCGTTCTTCGCCAAAGTGGGGAAAAGCGCTGGATACTTTCAATGTGGCGCCGGCGTTGCAGACGCCAATTTCGCCGGCAGTCCGATCAACGCCGCAGCGACGGGGACAGAGGCTGCATTGTTTTAACATATCGTGCAGCCGCTGTATGCGCAGGTACAGTTCGCCGGATTGATACAGCGCCAGACAGGACGGCATTTTTTCGAGCTGAAAATAAGCCATAGCAACAGAGAATTATTCAACCCCTCTCAGCAACTCGGCGGCCCGGAACGGTATCACTGAATTTACCGGGAAGCCAGCGCTCACCTCAAAACTTGTGTAGCTTCGGAGTCGCGGCGTAATTTCAATGTGCCAGTGATAATCTTTCTCCAGCGTCGTCCAGAAGCCCCGCTTCCGACCGGCTTTGATGTTTGGTCCGGAATGAACCACCATGGTATAGGCCGGTTTATTCAGGAGTTTAAAGAGCCTGCCCAACACCGACTTCAAAATAACCGCCAGCCCATGGATATCAGCTTCCTGTTCGAAAAATGTCTGATGCCGTTGCGGGGCAATCCACACTTCGAAGGGCCGGCGCGAGGCAAAGGGAGTGAAGGCAAGATAATTGCCATCGTCCACAACGATTCGCTCCTCCATCAATTTCTCCTGCCGGATGACGTCGCAAAAAACGCAGCGCTCCTTGTACTGGAAGTATTCGCGGGAATTCACCAATTCATCTTTCACCCGTTTGGGCGTCACCGGAGAGCCAATGATAAATGAATATGAGTGTTCGGCTGTCTCGCCCACCGCCTCGCCGGAATTTTTATGTACCATGATGTAGCGTAGCCGCTCATCTTCTTTCAAATCAAGAATGCGTTCCTTGTAGGTCCAGAGTACTTCCGAAATCTGCTCCGGCGCCAGATCCGCCAACGATTCATCGTGCCGCGGCGTTTCAATGACAATTTCATGCGCGCCAATTCCATCCAGCACATCGTAGAGACCAACTCCCCTGTTGTTGATATCGCCGTAAATCTGGAGCACCGGATTCTTATCCGGTATCACGCGAACGCGCCAGCCCTGTCCGTTCTGGGGATACCCCTCGCGGCGAAGCGCCATTATTTCCGGAGGCGTCAGGTGTTCTTTCGTCTCGCAGAAGGGACAAACGCCAACTTTAGGCTCCTCAAATTTAGTCTTCGTATTTATTATTAACTTTTCTAATTGAAATTCATCTTTCAGAACAATCGTCCATCGCCCGGAGATGGGATCTTTCCGTAACTGATTTATAGCCATATTTTTCATCCCTTCGAGTTAACTCATGAAATACCCGCTAAACTATCGTCTCATTTTGGTAGCTACAAGCCCAGAAAGTCGTTGCTGGAACCGGCCTAAATCCGTAGATAGCTCTCAAAAATAAAAAACCATCCGTGGGTCATATCACGGATGGTATTCATCAGAAATTCATCTTATAAAAATTTGGGTAGCGCACAGGTGGCCTCTCGGCGCGTTTCATCCACACAGTATTTTAGCATTATCACGCTTCTTCTTTTTCTTCGTCTTCGGTCGTACCCTTTGACTCGTCGGCATTGCCCTCTTTCTTCTCTTCCGAAGATTCTTCCTCCTCGTCTTCTTCCTCCTCTTTATCTTTGCGCTCAAGGAGATTCTCATCGTCCTTCTTCTTTCGCAGCACCAGATAGGTGAGCGTATTGCCCACATTGAACGACGCGATTCCGTAGGAGAGAATCAAACCGCCAATGAACAGCATCCACAGGGCAAAAATGTAAGAGGCCGCATAATGATAACCAATCGCTAATTGCAGCGGATCATATTCACGGCTGAAATAGAACATATCGGAAATATCGTGAAACGCGGAGTGAACCCAGTTCATAGAGTGGGTGAGCCATACTGAAAGAATGTACATTCCCTGCGCGGAGATATTGATGAAATCTTCGCCCATGGTATTGCTGAATATTCTGTCCATCACGATGTAGGCATTTTTTGAAATAGTAGCCAGAACGACAAAACCCACCACTGCCATGACAGCCGAAATCGCTTCGTATAGAATCAGACGCCAGGGCTGAGCCCAGACAAGGGAGAACGACTGAAACACAACTTCGAATGCGTCGTCATCGGTGGTTGCCAAAATCGCCGGCGCCTGAATCAGCGCCACAATCAGCACAATGCCAAAAAATACAATGAGCAAAGAAGCGATGAACCAAAACAACGTAAAAATGGTGATTCCAAATTCTCCGATGAACGGTATTTTTCCCAACCATCCAACGACAGCGCCGCCTGAAACGAATAATCCGATTAAAATCAAAATGGCCATCGGCGAAAGGATAATGGAACTGATCTTCCTGAATGAAAATTTTAAAGCATCTCTCCATGTGTAAAAATGATTGCCCTTCGAAGTCATGTACGTCGCCCTGGCAACAGCCGTCGTGGCGATTAAATAGACCACCAGCAGCCATAGCACACCGATGCTGTAGACCATCGTCGCGATCCAGGTATGGGGCTCTGAAAAAATACACGGCAGTAAACCATGTTTTTTCCACACGCCGACAAGTTCCAATCCAGCAGTCATGAAGCTAATATAGGTGAGCATGAGGTAGCCCAGATAGCCAATAGCCAATCCAACGAATTGCAGCCAGATTCTCTGCAAACTCAGTGCAATCCGTGTCGAGCGAAAAATGTCCCGCGCATCGAAATACATCTTCTGCATAACAACCTCCCCAAAACATTCAACATGGTAAACGGATTTTTTATTAATTTTAATCGCCCATATATTAATAAATTTTATTTACTTTGTCAAGATTTTTTTCTGACAATAACAGATCTCCGATTCTTACAGGATAAAAAAAATGGACTCCACTTCACCAGGGGCATCCTGCATTTCGCTTGCCTGCTGAAAGGGAATCCATCTTTTAATCGTGAAACCAGGCCTGTTTTATTGAAGTGACATCACCGCCAGTTCGTTTCGCAGAAAGAAGTCCGGGCTCAGTTTTCCTCTGGTTCAAAATCGGATTGGCTATTGTTGCTGCTGTGTTCCCGAATGAGCATTACCTGAACGATTCTATTGCGCTCGATTTTTTCAATAATAAACCGGCAGCCGGAATAGCTTATCTCCTGTTTCTTGTGAGGCACCGCGCCAATCAAGTCCAGGATGAATCCGCCCAGACTTTCATAGCTGGCATCTTCGGGCAGATGGATATCCAGCTCATCATTCAATACATCCAGATCAATTTTGGCGTCGACGAGATAGGTTTTTTCATCAATCTTCCTGATGAGCGGCGATTCGGAGTCGTATTCATCCTGTATCTCCCCGACGATCTCTTCGATGACGTCTTCCAGAGTGATGAGGCCGGCTGTGCCGCCATACTCATCCACCACAATTGCCATGTGCTGCTTTTCGATCTGAAAATCCTTGAGCAATTCACCGATCAGTTTGCTTTCCGGGACGAACATGGCAGGCCGCGCCAGCGATTCAAGATCAAACTTTTTAGAATTATCACCAATAAAAGGCAGCAAGTCCTTGGCGTGAATTATCCCCAATATATTATCGATTTTCTGGTCGTACAGCGGAAGGCGGGTATGTCCCTCTTTCTTGATCGTTTCAATGAGTATTTCGAGAGACGCTCTCTTTTCCACGCGAATCATATCGATGCGAGGCACCATAATTTCACGCACTGTCGTCTCAGAAAATTCCAGAATGGAATGAATCATCTCTTTTTCATCTTCTTCGAGCGCGCCTTTTTCCTCACTCACTTCCAGCAACGTTTTTAATTCATCTTTGGACAACAGATGTTTTCTCACCCGGGTCGCGACAAGGCCGGAGATGAGCTTCGGAAAATTGTTCAAAATAGCAGAGATAGGAAACAATATAATTGTGATGATCCTTAAAGGGATAGCAATGGTAGCAGCAAATTTGTAGGCATTTTTGACTGCAAATATTTTCGGGGTCAATTCAGCAAAAATTATCAGAACGGTGGTGACGACAATTACTTCCACAAAAATGGCCACATCTTCTGAAAAGTGGTATCGGCTGCTCAAATCACTGGTAAATAATGCCGCGACCGATGCTGCAGCGACATTGACGATTGTGTTGCCGACCAGGATTGAGATTAGCAAAAAGCGCGGCTTTTCCAGTAACTGAACGATTCTCGTTGCATGTTTGGATCTGCTTTCACGCAGCCTCTCGACCATCTCCTTTGACAACGAAAAAAAAGCGGCTTCACTGCCGGAGAAGAAAGCAGACAGCAAGACTAAAATAAAAAATAGCACCAATTGAAAAAATGACTGGCTATCCAAAAGGGAAAAAACCTCCTAAAATTATGTTCATTGTATCGGAGATAGATAAAAATTTTCCTTCTCCGTCATGGCATTTTTGTCGACCGGGCTGGCATCATTATATCCGATGAGATGAAGCAATCCGTGAATGACAATGCGATGAAGCTCCTCCGCTTCCGTCACCTCATACTCTTCAGCCTGCCGTCGAATTTGCTCGACATTGGCGTACACTTCACCATCCAGATTCTGAAGATCCGGGGGCTCTTCGAAATTGAAACTGATCACATCTGTGGTTGTTGTCTTGTTCAGATACTGCTTATTGAGATTGATGATGAAGGCATCATCCACCAGAACGATATTTATATCCGCTAGCATCACCCGTTCTTCTGACAACACATGTTCTGCAATTTTCTTGAGAATTTTCTTTTCGGCCGGGCATTGGGAATAAATGTCTTCAACTTTAATTTTGTATTTCGGCATTTTTATCTTTCAGCTTTCGTTCTTTTGACGCGCCCGGTTTATCGTTTCGTTCCGGGTATTCAATCCGCGTGTGAAAACGACCTAACAAAATCGTGTCGAAGCTATCGATAATTTTATTGAGATCACGCATGGTCAAAGGACATTCGTCAAGTTCAGAGTCCTCGAAACGATCGTGCACAATCGTGGTGATCATGCCTCGAATTCTTCCGGCGGACGGATCTTTCAGCGTTCGAGCCGCGGCTTCGACGGTATCGGCCAACATCACAATGCCGGTTTCTTTCGTGTGCGGTCGCGGACCCGGATAGCGGAAACTCGATTCATCAATTTCCTCGCCGATATTCTTTTCCATCGCTTTATTATAAAAGTATGATATTAAATTCGTGCCGTGGTGTTCCCCAATAAAATCCCGTATTTCTTTAGGGAGCTTATACTTCTTGGCAATCTCCAATCCCTTCTTCACATGATTAATGAGGATCAGGCAGCTCATCGACGGGGACAATTTCTCGTGCGGATTTTTCATTCGCATTTGATTCTCAATAAAATATTCCCGTTTTTCCATTTTTCCAATGTCGTGATAATATGCACCGACCCGCGCCAATAGCGAATTGGCGCCGATTGCTTCTGCTGCGGCTTCGGCAAGATTCCCAACCATCAAACTGTGATGATAGGTGCCCGGGGCTTCGATGGCTAACTGGCGAAGTAACGGGCTGTTCAAATCGGACAGTTCGAGCAACCGCATGTCTGTGACAATATCGAAGAAGTATTCAAAAATTACCAGGAGCCCGTACACTAACAGCGGGGAGAGAAGACCGTTCATTGCACCAAATCCCCATGATTTGATGATCATCGTGAACGGTGTATAGCGTAATACTTCCATAATTGTGATGGAAATAATGTACGACGCAATGTTCAAAAATATGGAGTTCACCAACCAGTGTCTATTTTTAATACGGCTCACAGCCAGCACAGATACAGTACCGGCAACAATGGAGATAACAGCAATATTGAACTCATTGCCTCTCAGGCAGCCAATGAGAATTCCCAGCACGATGGTGCCAACAAACCCGACGCGCGTATCGAAGAAAATTGTCAGTAACATGGTTCCGATGGTGATGGGGATGAGATAAGGCGAGAGTTCCAGATTGTTGATCGAGTAAGCTAAAAACGTGACCAGTAAAAAAATCACAGCAATTAAAATGATCCGTTTTATATCTTTCACAATTGACAATCGGTTGAAAACAAGGAATAGAATGAAAATTGATAGCATCAGTGCTATCATCAAAAATTTGCCAAAGAAACGAACGATGAGCATCAGGCTGTTCTGCCCGGCCTCACGTTCGACTAACTCCTGAGCGAGAGAACTGAGTTTCGCAATATGGTCTTTAGTCACGCGCTCATAGCGGTCGAGGATCCGCTCGTTTTTTAGCACCGTACCTTTCGCCAGCGGCACATTTTTAACGCCCTCGGCGATTTTCTTATTTGTCTCAATGGCGTTGTATAAAATATTCGGTTTTAAAAAACTCGAGAGGATCTGATAGCCAGCTTTCGTCCCAATTTCTTCAAATTGCATACCGGTCTGAATTTTTTGCAGTACTGCTTCTGAAAGTTCTTTTGAGTCATAGAACTGAGTTACCTCTTCGATGATCTCTTCGTTTTCAGTAATGATCAGAATTTTATTATCCACCTTGTTAATCAAGTCCTTTTGGATATCCAGTATACCCATGGTGTAAAAATCTTTGGCGACGCGATTGAGCTTTTTTTCCAGATTGTCGATTTGCTTATCCGTACTGGTAGTTAGTAATTGCAAAAGAGACTCATCAGCAATAATGGCATTGATCTGAAGCAATTCAGTTATTTCTTGCTGCTGCGTAGCTTCACTTATACTTCTTCTGATCATCTTCAATGAGTCAAAAAACGCTTCCAATCTTGAAAACTGTGTTAAACGAATGCTATCCGATTCCGTGAATACAGAGAGTATTGCCTGTTCAGCCCGCTTTCTGTCGCGATTATATTCTTCTTCACTTTTATTAATTGCAAAAGTGAAAGGGGCCAGGATTTCTTCACCGACATAGACTTCGCCTTCTTTGAGATCACTGTAGGTGTAAGATCTTCCTCTCGGCAACATGAGCGATATTAAAAAAATTACTATACCTAAAATGATCAATGCCCACACATACTGCTTCACAAACGATACCTTTTTCCCGTTGCCGGGCTTGGCTATTTTTCCGTTTTGCTGTGGTTTCAATGCTCCTTGTGCTTTCTTAAAAAAATTATTCAACTCACTTTTCTCCAGCAAAATTTATCTCAACTGCTCATTTATCGTTATTAAGACTATTGTCAAAATTTTCATACGCTTTTATTATTTCTCTGACCAGACGATGTCTCACCACATCGCGATCCGATAGATAGACATAGTCTATCCCTTCAATCCCTTGCAAAATTTCCTGAATCTGAACCAGGCCCGACTGCTTTTTATTTGGCAAATCGATTTGAGTGACATCGCCCGTAATAATCGCCCGCGAATTTGTTCCCAACCGAGTGAGGAACATTTTCATCTGATTGGGGAATGTGTTTTGCGCCTCATCCAAAATAACGAAAGCATTGTTCAACGTTCTTCCCCGCATATAAGCCAATGGCACAATTTCGATAGTGCCATTTTCCATGTATTTTTTAAGTTTGACCTGAATGACCATATCATAAAGCGCATCGTACAGGGGTTTGAGATAGGGGTCTACTTTCTCCCGCAAATCGCCAGGTAAAAAACCGAGGCTTTCGCCAGCTTCCACCGCTGGCCGGGAGAGCACAATTCGTTCAACTACTTTATCGCGCAAATGCGCCAACGCAATTGCAACCGCCAGGTAGGTTTTTCCGGTCCCGGCAGGCCCGATTGCAAAAACAATATCATTCTTCAATGTCGATTGATAATATAATTTCTGTCCTTCGGTCTTCGGCTTAATATAGCCATCTTTGGTATAAAGAATCACCGAAGATAAATCGTGCGCTGGTTCAAATTTGGACTGGCCGGCATTCAATACTTCCATAACCGTGGCAAAATCATTATCCGAAATCTGGTCATTTTTTTCCAGAATCAGAATCAACTCCGCGATCAAGCGCTCAATGACTTTGACTTCTTCTGCTTCACCGACCACGTAAATTTCACTGCCCCGCGCAACTATTTTAGACTGAAAGCTGCTCTCAATCTTTCTCAAATATTTGTCATTCGAACCAAACAGCTTTACCTGGTCTAATCCGCGCAACATTATTTTTCGTTGTACTTCCATAAGCTATATCGGAATAAAACATGATTTTCGTATGTTCGAAATGATAATTTTAATCGAACTCCATTTCGTAAAATTAAATTTTCTCACCGTTCAAATAAATAGAAAAAGCTCTCAGTTAAGGCATGCGCCAATCCCTAAGAGCTTTCTCTCATACCTGAATAATGTTATCTATTCAAATGAATGTACATATTACTAATGCTGCAACTGCTGAAGCCCATTTTCCGCCAGATTATTTTTCAGGCAGAATAAGAACCTGATGGGGATAAATCAAATTCTTGTCTGTGATGACATCTTTATTGGCTTCTAAAATCTTGGTCCATGCAGTTGGGTTATTGTAGATTTCCGGTTTGCCAGCGATTTTGGCCAACCAGTCACCTTTTACAACGAGGTACTCGTTATCGGCACAGCTTCTCTGAATCTTGAAAATCTGAGCTGGATAAATCAGATCCGGATTTTTAATTTGTTCTCTGTTGTAAGTATAAATTCGCATCCACTGATAGGGATCGCCATAGATATCGGCTTTACCAGAGATTTTCCAGAGATAGTCGCCTTTGATAACGGTGTATTCATCAAAGTCGGCTTTTGGAAGGCTGGCACGCAACTGGGCAATTTTCCCTTCAATCATTGCAAGCTTATCTTGCATTTCACTCAACAAAGCGATTTTGCTCTGTTTGAATCCGTTCAGCTTTTGCTCCAGCGCATCGATCTCAGCGCGGCGTTTGTACAGCTCTTCGGGTGAAAGATTTGCCAATCCATCTATTTCACTTTCAAGGCTGTTTAACTGGGAACGGTACTCGTTGACGCCGGCTTCATCGACACCAAGCAGAGTGTAGATTTCTTGCCATTCTGCAACGATGGCGCCATCTACTTCGGTGATCTGTTTTTTCAGGGCTTCGATTTCTTCGTTAACCTGAACTGTAGCCGCTTTGGCATCTGCTTCTCTCTTTGCCCATTCTGCCATCTGAGCATTGTACTCTTCCATTGTCATCTCTTTTTCTTGTGCAAAAGAGGACACTGAAAGAACAAATAAAAGAATCAGTGCGAAGGCGGCAGCCATTTTGGTGATATTTTTCATTTAAATTTTCCTCCAAATGAAATTTTTGAGATAAAATTTTACATGCCGCTTAATCGATTTTTCACTGCTTCTTTTTCGCTCTTAGCATCTTCTAACTTCTGTTTCTTCTCGGCCAGCTCTCTTTCGAGATCAGCTTTCACTTGCTGCTGTTTCGCCAACTGCTCTTCCGCTGCTAGGGCAGCCTTCTTTTGCTCTTCCAGCGCCTGTCGCTGTTCTTCATTCGGATGCTTCGTGCACCCGGTCAGCGTGATAGAAAGAATTAAACACGCCACTGAAATGAGCACGATGATTGTCCTCATCATCTTTCGCATTAAGTTAACACCTCCTTCCATAAATTGAATTATTCGTTTAAATTAAAAAAACCTTTTTCCCTCCATTCAGTATTTGTATCAAATATCATTCATGCCAATCGTGTCAACCAAATTTATTAGATTTAACCCAATAAATCGTTTAATAATAACAAAAAAAAAAGTAATAGTCAAGGAAAAAATTTGATACGCTGGGATTTTTTCATTATGGCTGCTCTTTGTCAACCACCTTCAAGCCCAATTCTCGAAGTTGCGCGTCATCGACCTCTGCCGGTGAATTGTCCATGAGTGACAGTGCGCTCGTCGTTTTCGGGAATGCGATCACATCCCGAATGGAATTTTTCCCGGCCAACAGCATCACCAGCCGGTCAAAGCCAAAAGCGATGCCGCCGTGCGGTGGCGCGCCATATTGCAAAGCATCCAGTAAAAATCCGAATTTGCTCTGGGCTTCGGCTTCATCAATCTTGAGCAATGAGAAAACCTTCATCTGGTTTTCATATATATAATTTCTGATGCTCCCCCCGGCGATCTCGTATCCATTGATGACTAAATCGTACGCCCGGGCTTTCATCTGTAATGGATCTTTTTCAAATAATTCAATATCTTCAACCTTCGGCGAAGTGAACGGATGATGCATGGCGATAAATCGCTGCTCTTCCTCACTGTATTCCAATAATGGAAAATCAATCACCCACAGCGGAGAAAAGGAATTGGAATCGATCAGTCCTTCGTCTTTTCCCAGTTTTAAACGCAACCGCCCCAGCATATCCAGCGTGGCAGCCCGACTACCCGCGATGAGTATCAACAAATCGCCGGACTCGCCGCCCATCACCCTGAGCATCTCGGAGACCATCGCATCGGAAAGGAATTTTCGGAATGACCCTTCTACATCGTTCTCTTTGACTTTCGCCGTCAACACACCCTTCCCGCCCATATTCTGGATGAACAGATTTAGTTCATCAATTTGCTTCCGGGAATAGTCGGCTCTGCCTTTAAGATTCACCGCTGCAATAATTCCACCATCCGCCACTGTCCCTGAAAATACTTTGAATTCACTGCAGGCTACAATGTGACTCAGGTCGTGAATTTCCAAACCGAAGCGAAGGTCCGGCTTATCGGACCCGTACTTCGCCATCGCCATTTCATAGGTCAACACTGGGAAAGGTGTCTTAAACTCGACCTGGACGATGTCCTTAAAAATTTTCCTAACCAGTCCTTCAGTGACCTGACGAATATCGTATTCATCGACGAACGACATTTCAATATCAATCTGGGTAAATTCAGGCTGTCGTTCGGAGCGAAAATCCTCATCACGGAAACATTTGACAATCTGAAAATATTTATCATAGCCAGCAATCATCAATACCTGTTTGTACGTTTGCGGCGACTGAGGAAGGGCATAAAACTTCCCTCGATGCATGCGACTCGGGATGAGAAAATCACGCGCGCCTTCGGGGGTGCTGCGCATCAGAAATGGCGTCTCGATTTCGAGGAATCCCTGTTCATCCAGCGCGCGCCTCACAATCTGGGCGACGCGATGCCGTACGATTAAGCTCTTCTGCATTTCAGGCCGACGCAAATCCAGATAACGATAGCGGAATCTCAACTCTTCGGTGGCATCCACATTGTCCACGATGAGAAATGGCGGTGTCTTCGAAGGGTTTAACACGCTGATCCCGGTGGCCAGAACTTCAATCTCCCCGGTCGCCATATTTTCATTGACCATGCCCTCCGGCCGCAGCCTCACCTGACCGGTTACGCTAATGACATACTCCTGCTTCAACTCTTTCGCCGCAGAGTAAGCAGAATCTCTCTCAATCGGGTCAAATACAATTTGGGTGATGCCGTGAATATCGCGAAGATCAATAAAGATTAAATTACCGTGATCCCGTCGGCGACTTACCCATCCTTGCAGGACGACTGATTGTCCGGCGTGGGCTCCCCTCAGATCTCCGCAGTGGTGCGTTCGTTTTTCCATGAAAAGCGTTTTCAATGCAAATTTCCTTTTTCAGAGATAGTTGTTACACCCCAATTTTGAACGTTCAATTTAACTAAATTATTTAGTAAAATCAATATCAATTTCATTTTCATACTGATAATCCAAAAAAAAATCGCCGGATAAAATATCCAGCGACTTAATTTGCAGAATATAAATGTTTTATAAATGACGAGGATGGAATGATCAGGTCAACCGCCACGAGACCAAATCTATTGGGTACGAACTGTAAGGCTTCATCAATACCCGAATGTATAAACCTGTCTAAATGTGGCGTCTCCCTTGGATGCATCGATGACGCCGAAATCGTCCCATCGCTCGATCCGACTGATGATACAGCGTTCCACACGCGAATTGTTCAATGTGGACGATACAATTTTCACATTCGTTGTTTTGCCATTGGGCATAATCGTGAATCGGACCACCAGCTTACCTTTCAGATCAGGATTTTGTTTGAGTTCTCTCTGATAACAATATTGAATGGCGGCGTTGTGCGCGTTGATCACTTCGGACACTTTGTCCGCATCGCGACTCTCCGACTTGATGCCTTTTTCGTCGGCGATGGAAGAAACCTTTTCAACGACAATATTTCCTTTGCGGGAAATCTGGGCTGATTTTGCCTCTTCCTTTCCGCTGATCAAATCATCAATGCCACCACCCCCGGCTGCGCGTCCGCCGCGTTGCGATCGGTCACCTGAACCGGAGCCTGTGCCAGAACCGCCAGACCCTGAGGTTGATTGGCCCGTTGTTTTTAGCCCATCGAGATTGCCCAAAACCTCATCCAGATTTTTCTGGCTTCCAGAGCCGGCATCACCCAGCACGTCCGCCACCCCCTCGCCCGTGGCTGTTCCGCCATCGCTGGTGAGCAAACCCAATAAGCCTTTGGAACTCACTTCGCGGGAAATTTGCTCGCGGGATGTACGGCGTTTTTCAGTTTCCGAAGAATAATCAGCACGACGCGACTCGACTGTTCCAACCCGAGTCTCAGCAGCCTGTTCGGCTTTTTCATCTCCCGATCCACTGCCGCTACCACTGCCTTCTCCGCCACTGCCAGCTACAGTTTTATCACTTTTCAATTCCTCCACTGGCAGAGCTTCTGTTTTTTCGGCAGGTTCTTCCAGCGGCTCGGTTTTATCCAGCACCAGACGCGCATACTGCTGCTGAATTCGGGCGCTTTCAGCTTCGACATTTATCACCGGCGGATTTAACGAATAATAAAAAACAATGGAAAAATTGACAACGAAAGTGATTAATAATATCGTATAGTATCGCTTATCAATTAAATCACTCCATCGTCGTTCGAACTCTTTTGGAAAATATCCAGATGCGTAGATATCGCCGGTTGATGCGCTCGCATCCGAACCAATGTCTCCGTTCTTCTCCAACGGCGGATTTTTACCTTGATTGTTCACATCGACCTCGTCCATTTATTCCAAATCTTCCAGTTACTCTCCCTTTTTATACACAACCAGTCGCATATTCGGATAATCTGATTTTCCACATGTCGCCATCACCTTAACTAACAGACTGTAAGGGATTTCCTTGTCCCCCTGTATGGCTACCTTGCCGGAGAACTTGATCCCATGTAATTCTTCCATTCGCCTGGACTCCCGGGCATAGACGGATAATTTATCCTGAAGATTTTTGATGATCAAACTTCTCTGGTTTTGAACATTGCTCACCTTTTCAACTGGTTCATGGTTCACCATGATCCATTCCTTGGACACAACAACATCCAGAGCTATTTCAGGCTGTTTTTCTGTGCCTGAGTGCGGCAAAGTCAGATACTCCGATGGTTGGATGAGCGATCCTTCCGCTGAAAATGTTTTCAACAGGAACACAAGGATTATTGTGAACATATCCATCATCGATGTTAAATTGACTTTGACTGCTCCGGCATTTGTGTCATGTTTTTTGATTCGAGAAGGTATAAAAGCCATTAGCTTCTCCAATTATAAATGTAATTGTTTCTGCATTAAATTTCTTCTAATTTGCATGGAATGTGCCACTTAAATATACTTGAATCGTCCCGGCCTCAATTCATCACAAGAAGTGCGAACGCACAAAACCTCCACGTGCTGTGGCTGATGTTTCAACCCAGTTTGGTTTTGGTCAGGACGACTTCCGGGACTTCTGAAATTAAATGACTCCAGCGGCCAGAGATACTTCCGGAAACAGTGAGAAAGTTTTCCCTTCCACCGAAATGTTACGGGCGGCATCCAGCGTATTCACTACCAGTTGGTAATTAATTTCCGGTTCTGCCTGAATGACAATTTTCTCCGTATCCGAGAAGTTACCAATCGCCTTGCGCTTCAATTCATATAACTTATTGGATAACTCCACAAAATTGTATTCGCCATCTGTCATCAACGGAATGGAAGGCCCTTCGCCCTCACTCCCTCGTAAAATAGCAAGGGAACTTGAGATAAAAAAGCCTTCATCTGTAATGGTCACAGCCAGATCCAACTTTTTCTCGGTCTCTTTTGGCGCTTCCATCTGACTCACTGAAGCGCCAATGGCTGGCGGCAAATTCAAATCGATGATCCCAATTTTTATGAATTGAGCCGATGTGAGAAGTAATGGGATGAGACAGACCATTAAATTCATCACCGGAGTCATATTTAATTCCGCTTCCTCTTGAGTTACATTTCTTCTGAATGAAGGTCTGAAAGCCATTGTTATTGATTCCCTGTAATTAGGTTAATTAACTTCACCGTATGCTCATCGATTTCATCGATGATTTTTACAGTCTTGCTCTGCAAATACGTGTAAATAAGAATGGCTGGAATCGCAATTGCCAGACCCACCAGTGTTGTGTTCATAGCAACTGCAATACCCGAAGCCAGCATTCGGGATTTTTCAGTGGCATCGATTCCAGGCGCTGATACCGCTCTGAATGCTCCGATGAGGCCATAGATGGTTCCCATCAGACCGGTCAGTGTTGCAATGTTGGCAATCATTGCCAGATAGGACGTCCTATCCTGAAGCTTGGGAATCACTTCCAGAGTGCCTTCATCCACCGAATTCTGAATGGAGCGAAAATCAATCGTTTCACTTTCGCTCACTTTTTTCAAACCAGCAGCTACAACCTGGGCCAGAGCTTTGTTCCGGGCGGAACTGCACAGGGACAATGCTTTCTTGTAATCGCCGGCTTTCACCAACTTCCGAATCTCGGACATGAATCGCGGCGCGTTGATATTGGACCGCACCATGATGTAATACGCACGTTCAATGGCAACAGCAACCATAACGATGAAGAAAAGCAAGAGGACCCACATGAATCCCCATCCCATCTCTGTGGTGGCAAACCCTTTTAATACTTCACCAATCATACTACCTCCATCATTGATTTAAGTTACATGTAAATTATTTCTTTGTTAACTGATTAAAATAGAAAGACCTCCCCTGGAAATTTCTCCACGGTTGTTATTCATGCTGACTGAATTTCTCAAAATGAAAAGGGAAGGTCTTTCTCGTGTTTTAGAACTTTACTTTTTCTCCAATTCTCTCTTCTTTGAAAGAAGTTTCGCTTTAAGATTTTCAATTTTCTTTGGTGTGTAGAGACGTTCATCCGTTACCATGGGCTTATCAGGAACCTGCTTCAGTTCGCTTTCAAAGGACCGGTCAACGAAATCCATCTCGCCTAATGCCGGTTCGACTCGTTTCGGAAGAATTGACACTCGAGGTTTTTCGATCACAGCTTCGATGCTGATTTCCAGCAGTTCAATTTCATCACCCAATGATGCCAGTGAATCAGCCATAACGCGCAGCGTTGAATCCTGTTTTGCCCGGGCTGAATTGACCGAACTGGCATTCTGATTGCTTACCTGGGCCGTGACTATTACGGGTGAACAAACGCACAGCCACGCAGCATAAAAAATCCATGTTCCTTTTTTCCATCGAGTCATGAAACACCACCTCTTAATACATGATAATGTATTTATCCATCACCAGATTCTTTTTAATTTTTATATCACTTGTCTCAATCTGTATTTGCTGCTTTTTATCATTCCATTCCGGCAATGCTTTCACCGAGACCGCTGCTACCAATCCACCTCCGGTGGCGTTATTATCAATTCCCTCAATGGCCAGCACATTATCGCCTTCGACGAGAATTTCAGTCAGTTCATGAAAATGCTCCTGATCCACCGACATCGTGTCTTCCTGGGCAAACGCCGCCACATATTCTCCGTTCAAAAACAAGTTGTAGGAATCATCCACTTTTATTTTTATATCGGCAGAAACCGGCAAACCCGTAACAGAAAATTTCTTTCTGAAAAATACCCGACGCGCCGGGATATTCTCCATACAGTGTCGTGTGGTCACAACGTATTTTGTCTCGTTAGCCAGTCGGCTGGAGTCGCTGAGCGATGAGTCCGGTAAAACTTCGGCGTTCAGGGAAGTATCGGTCATCACTGGTACCGTTACTACGGTTGTATCGTATTCCACCCCGGTCGTATCCACCTCGGAAAGCCAAACGACATCCGCCTCGCCGGCATTCTGGAACACACCCGACTTCTGCTGAACAGTATACCAGTCGATGTCATTGAATTCGAGTTGCGTCCATCCCTCGGTGTATTGGGTCGTCGCTTTCCAGCTATCATTGGTGGCATGCTGGGTCGTGGACGCTTCCAGGTTCAGCAGATTGCCATATTCCTCGGGATTAGCCTGAACCAGAGCCAGCACAATTTTGGGAACCCACTGATTGGATATTTCCATGTCCTGTGCAATCTGGTAGCCCAATTCCAACAATTCCTTATTGGCCTCTCTGAAGGCAAAATAATTATCCTCGTATGTGAACAGCGCATCTTCATATTCGATTTTATCAGTCTCTTTGAACTGCTTTTCATAATTCTTACGATTGTTCCGACAGGTTTTTTCAAGTTCGCTGCACTCCTGACTGATCGTATAAAGGTCCTTTAGCATGATTTCTTTCGTCTCAGAGACACTCGGATCGTTGATATTCTCTTCAACGGCCCTTTCCAGCGTCTTTCGATACATCTCAACGGTCACCGCAGAAAACGCCCGCGTAAAGTCGATCAGGTTTGCCATTTGATCCGAGAGTGTCGTCGCATCCAGGCCTTCGGCGGAGCCACCCTGTTGGGTCGTTTTGATATAATTTTCTGAACTCTCGCGGTACAGCCTGAGTGACTTCTCAGCCAAGGAATAATATTCGGATGCCAGCAAATTGCTTGTCGTGAGAATTTTACGCCGGGATAATTTCACCCACTGGTTTTCCAGTCCCAGGTTCCAGCCCTCGCGAACATTGCGGACATGGGCATCGACAATTTCCTGAATCAAGGGAGCAATGGCTTTGCTCAGCACTTGTTTTCTGTACTCCATTTCAGCGACATTATCCAGCCCTTCCGGAATGGGCGCTTCCAGAAAACCATTCACCGAAGTAAAATTGAGCTCTGCAATATCATAAATGACTTCGGAAATTTTCTCCTTGCTCCGATCGATCCACTTGCGCGCCACGCGCAGGGTACTATCTTCCCGAACAACCTTTGTCAGTTCGTTTTCTGCCAGCGCTGTCGAATCGGTCATCAGAGACTGCTCATATTCATCCGCCAGGCGGGACAGAATTCTCACGGCTTGCTTGTAGGACTCCTCTGCTTTCTCGTACAGATCAGCCGTGGTTTTATTGATTTCCTTCTGAGTAACGATGCGCCGGGTTTCATCCATCTGAGGAATTTCCTGCCGCACCCAGCACCGGGCGAATTCATCATAGGTCTCGCCGATATAAAATGTTGCTTCGTACAATCGGAGCGTTCCAAACGTCGCGACCTGCGTGAATCCATCCACTACCTTAATCAATAATCCCCGCTTTTGTGATTTTGATTGTTCCATCTTCGCGACCGGCAATTGGAATTCGATGGCTTTGAATTCACCGAAATGCAGTAGTGTTAACTGAAACAGCGCTTCTGCAGCGAAGTAATCATTTTGCTCTAGATTCTTTGATTTAAATTCGGTATTCTTGGCCACTGCCTTTTCGTATTCACCCTTTGCCAGGGCCTGAAGGTCCTTGTTGCGATAATATTCACCGCGATGGAAATATGTTTCAATCACGCGCGGTGAATTGGGATATAACTGGGCGTATTCGCCATAGAGGGAATTTGCCTTATCCAGATCATCCAGTTTCAAATAATAAGTGGCAATGTCGTAAAATAAATCATCGGCGTCCTGTGACTTTGGATATTTCTGGACAAACTGCCGGTTGATGCGAATGGCATCTTCCCATTCTTCCGCTTTCACGAAGAACAGGCTGGAATTGAATAAAGCATCGTGGGTCCGGGCGGAATCCTTGGCAGCATTCGCCAATCGTTCATACGTCAGGGCCGCGTTTTTGAATTCCTTCAGTTCTCCGTAATCGATGGCTAGGTTATTCATGGCATCCAGCAGATATTTTGAATTGGGTCGCGTCTCGATCAGATAATTGTACGTCTCCACGGCGCGACTGAATTCTTTGGCCTTGTCATATTCCAGCGCCGCGTTGAAAACGCTCAGATCAGCAAACTCTGCATTGGGGACTTCCATGACCACGCGAAGATATTCATTGCCAGCCTGCAGATGATCCGCCGAATCTGCGAACACTTCTGCTGCGAGGAAAATGGATTCGGCCAATCGGTTCTTCGCTTTATCCGCCAGACTCGCATCGATGCCTTCGGTGTTCTTCAAATTTCTGGCGATGATTTCCGCGCTCTTAAAATCGCGTTTCCCGAAATAACTTTCCATGATGGTGTATTTTGCGTAATCCACATCTTTGCTATCCGGGAAATGTTTGATGATGGTATTGAAATACCGCAGCGCTTCCGGGAACCGGTTGTTGTTGTAATTCAAAGCGCCGGCATTCGCCAGAATGGTTGCGGTCTCAGGTTCATGGGGGAATAATTTGATATAATTATTATAAGCTCTCAATAACTTCTTCTCGTACTCGCTGAACTCCATGCGATCGTAGTCCAGCGCTTCCAGCACACTGCTGGCCTTTTTCTGCAAGTCCGCGACCGTCTCTCCCGACGCTATCTGCTTTTTCGAAGTATCTGTTTCCACTGCATCTTTGGCCAGGGCGATGGAATTTTCAGCAGAATATTTTTGATACTTGCTGCCCCAGTAAAGATCGGAAATCTTCATGTACTCTTCAAACGCTTCATCGGTTTGATGCAGCTTGGTATCCAGAGTCAGCGCCATGTTCCAATGAATTTGCGGCGCGCTGCTGTCTGAGGCAAACGATTTCAGATATTTCCGGCTATCGTTGACAGCCTGCAAGTACAGATCCTGATCATTGGCGGCTTCTGCGCGTTGAAAAAGGAGATTGATATTATCGCGTAACGAACGCTCCGTTATACCATAAACTTTCTCCTTCATTGTTTCATCTTGCTGATTCTGCCACCAGGGGCTGCCCGGCTTGTAATGGTTGAATAGTTTATCCCGGGCAACGTAGGCCATCATATCATCATTCTGATGACGGTAGCAAAGCACAATTTTATCCTGGATGAACGGAGCTTCTTTATCTTCTGGGTACATCTTCAACAAGGTCTGATAAGCCTGAACCGCCTGATCGTACATTTCCTTTTCGTTCAAATAGACATCGCCTATTTTCTTCAAAATATCCACGCCATAGTCACGACCGCCGATGCTATTCAGGTAATCCACAGCCCGATCGGTTCCGCCATAATCCAGAAAACTGATACCAATGTATTCAATGGATTCATCGCGCAACACCGGATTGGAGAACTTTTGCTCCGGATCGATCTCTCCGGCGCGCTGCACATCGTCAGCTAAAATGGTGAAGTAGGATACTGCCAGAGGATAGTCGCTCTTTCGATAATAGCACCAGCCCAAACGATATAAGGCTTCGTCATATTTGGGACTATCTTTATATTCCAGAATTTTTTTATAATAGTCGATGGCGGTATCAATATCATTCTTTGGGGGATTGAAATAATACTCAGCAATTCGCATCAGACACTCGGGTACATAACGACTGTCCTGGAATTCTGCGATGATTGAATTGTAAATCGTCAGTGCTTCCTGAATTTTTCCCGTTTCCTCCAGGATGAACGCTTTGTTATATAAGGCATCGTCTAACAATTCGCTATGTTGATATTCATCAATGATGATTTGGTACAGACCTAACGCCTTGGAATAATTTTTTACCGGTTCCGTAAGGGTGGTATCTGCTGGCGCATCGCCAAGCTCTTCTAACTTCAGATCATACGCCTGCATCTGCTGAATGAATTCCTCCTCGGCGTCTTCATAATACAACTCGGCTAGTCGCATCATCACTTTATCCAGAACCTTGCTATTCGGATTATTTTCAAGGAATTTTTCTGCATCGCGAATTCCCTTTTTGCGCAACTCAACCTTTTCAGCCGTGATATTTTCGATCTGTTTTTGATAGTATTCCCGGTATTTAAGAATATCCTCGACCGAGTACGAATCGATCAGCGAATCGACCGCGGCTTTTTTCTGACCTTCCTCTTGCGGTTCCTGTTGCGAAAAACACCGTTGGCTCGAAAATAACATCCCCAAAAACAGGCCAATTAAAATTATCTTCTTCATTTCCCTTCCCTATCAGGTGAACATCCTGATTTAAAATTTCTTCCCACTTTCATTCTCGAAGTTCAACTCCTCAAACTCCTCATTTGTCTGAAGATCAATTTCATTCGATTTCGTCTCGAAATAGATTTCCTGGAAATATTTTTCTTTCTCTAATTTTTCCAGCCGTGTCTTTTCCGCTTCCATCTCCTTCTGTATCTTCTTCACTTCATTGTCAAACCGCCAAATCCGCTCCTCCAGACTCTTTCTTTTTTGGCCTAATACCGCATCAATCTCATTGAGGTTTTTTGAATAGCTGGATATCTTTTTGGTTCTCTCGTGATATGACATATAGTTCAAATCACTCAAGCCAAATCCTGAGAGGTCGGCCCAATGCTCTGCATTTGTGTGAATCTGCTCGACCTGGTGATTGGCTAAATACACCTGAAACTGATTCAATTGATTTTGCAAGTCGTGCAATTCTTCTTCAATTATCTCCAAATCAATTGCCGCATCCATGCGCGGTTTATCCTCATTGATGGACATCAATTCCGAAACTATGATCAGATCGTCCTGAACCCGCTGTTTCTCTACCAGCAGTTCACTCAATAATTTCTGCACAATACCGCGACGGTAAATAATACCACCCTCTTTGGTGGCCAGAGGATAATCCATGAAATATTCGGCGCCAGAGACAGACTCTTCTGTCTGAAAATTTTCCAACGCTGCAACCAGACGTTTCTTTTGTTGGAGGGCATCTTTCTTCATTTCTTCATCGCCTTCAGCATCAGCTATTTCAATGATTCGCTCAAATTCCTCAATCTGACGAATGAGAATTTTGCGCTCGTCGTTGTATCCCTCCAACATCCGGCTGCTCGCTGCGCCTCGAAACCGAAAAGCAACCAGGGCGTCATTGATCACATCCCGGATTCGAACGACTTCGGGATAGAGACGCTGATTTTGATGTTCAAAAATATCCTCTTCGAGGACTTCCAGTTCATCCAATTGCTGTAAAATATGCTCGCGCTCTTTGTTATATTCCTGAACCTGGTTGAGGATATACTTTGCATTGGTCACATATTGAAAATCCTTGATCGCTTCATCAGTCCGATTCTGAATACGCTTGCAATGCGCCGATAACACCAGGGCTTCATACGTGTAATTTGAGAGTAAGTAATTGTTGCAAATCAAGTCCACGTTGGAAATGGCATTCTCGTACTCGCCCTTTTTGAGATTGGTCCAGGCCTTGGCTAACAAGCTGGAATCATATCTATCGTAGCCCTTGGAAACCATGTCGAAATATTGACTTGCTTTCTGATATTCTCCATGCTGGTAGTGAATATAGCCCAATTTCAGAAGCGACTCATTTCGTATGATGGATGTATTCAGGTCCGTCCACGGATAGTTTTGCTGATCCGTCAGTTTCTCAAATATTGCCTTTGCCTGGGTAAATTTTTCCAGATTCGTCAAGACAATCCCTTGCAAATATTGGGCCGCCATATAGTATTTTGAATCTTCTTTAATATTCAACAAAACAGCTTCTGCGTCTTTGAAGCGCCTATCTGTCAGGTACAGATAGCCGGCAAGATAGTGGAGGTTATTCAGATCCTCCGGTTCTATGCCAGTGGAATTCCAGACCTTATTATAATAATCGAAGAATTGGCTATTCTCGCCATACGTGTAATGGATCATTGCCACCCGCAGGTTACATTGCCCCACATACTGGGATTGGGGGAAATCGGTTATAAGTTTTTGATACCCGGCCATAGCTTCATCATAATAATGATTGGCGTAATTCGCTTCACTTCTGTAGAAAATCACACCATCGAGATTCGGGAAATATTCGCCATAGGCTTCATAAATATCAGCGAATAATAATTCCGAAAGCTCGTATCGCTCTTCAGAGTAATTGAGCAGAGCGTTTGTAATCTCGCGCTCCAACATACGGTTTCGCTCCTGCGGAGTCGCGGACTGAATCAGACTCTTTCGGAGAATCTGGTATTGCGTGAGCTTCAATTGATATTCGGCAATGCGCTCGGATTTCCAGGTGTTGAAGTGTTCAGAGATGGTGACGCCGCTGAAATCTTTCCCGGTCTGATAGCCAAACAGCTTGAATATGCGTTCATCCACATTGGCGATGATATTATCCCGCACGGATTCAACATCTGTATTGACTGTCGAATCAACGCCAAACTTCTGATTCAGATCATCGATCTGTTGCAGAATTTCAACAATTGAAGCCGCCTCCTCAATGTAGCTATTGACAACTGTCTCCGGCGCTGTTCCGGCGATACGACTCTGTTCGAGCACTTGAATCACGTGCTGTTTCTGCAGATCCAATTGTTTCACGATTTCTGTATCACCATAGCCCCTGGCTTTTTTCTGAAAGGTTTCGATCTCCTCGTAAATTTTCAGGATGCGGTTTATTTCATGGGAATAATCATCGATCATACTGGCCACTTGCTGTTTCGTCAACTGTTTTGTGGCCAATTTTTGATCATCCAGCACAGTGAGCAATCGGTCTTTGATTTGTTCCAGCTCTTTCAAAAGTTTGAGATCTTCCATCCGCTGAATGGTCAATTCCAACCTATCGAGTTCCTTCACAATATGTTTTATCGAATCAATTTCAGCATCAAATTCTTCCAGAATCTTGTTGCTTTTCCCGTAGATCAAATTGAAACCAGGGTCGCCATCCAGAAATCCAGCCTTGCCACGGATGCGAACTTCATCAGTCACGCTGCGTATCATCTCAAGCAACGCGCCTTCCTTCACTGCCATCTTTCGCATGAATCGTTTGGTCTTCAAATCCAGGTAGAAGCGCAACCGCGATTCAAAATCGATTGTCACATCGTCCTTTTTATATTTATCCGGCAGTTCCGACCCTGTAACACCCGGTGCATCGAACGAAAAAAACATGATCCACATAAGAAAACTTAAAATGATATTCTTCTTTCTCATAATCTTCTCTTTGAATGATATTACATTTCACAGCGATGTTTATCCAAAACACCTACTAATTATATAACTTTTTTTCCTGTTAGTCAATAAAAGTTTTTTTAAATTTTTGTAATAGCTAAGCAAAGAATCCTTTTTCTCATAATCACCATAATTTATTTGAATTACGAGACTGGCAGAGAAATGATACTATTATTTCGGCATGACATACTGATTCTTTAGTACAATTCAAGTAATAGAATGCAGAATAATATTATAAAAAAATCAATGAATTTTTTGTAACTAATTTCGATTTTAAAGTGATTAAATTTTTGTTAACAATATGACAGGATAAAGGTTGAAGATAAGGGGACGTTAACTCATTGTTCAAATAAGACTAATGCAGAAATCCTCTCGCGGTTTTCAATTCGCAGTATCGATGACCGTCATAACCGCTATCGAATGGCTTGAAAACCACGAGAGGATTTATATTACAGATTATTTATAAATCTGAGAGCGAGGCGTTATTTCTTCTTCTCCTCTGTAGAAGCAGGATTGCTTCCTGCAACGCTCAGCCCTGATTTCCCTGCCACCGGATTCACTTTTGGCTCGAACGGCATTTTGCCATCTTGCTGCATCGAGCATTGGCCATCAAAAACGGCGCCGTCATCAATCATCAAACGGGCAGTTTTCAATTCGCCCTGAAATAATGCTTTGGATTCGAGAACCACTTTTCCCGATGCGCTGATTCGGCCGCGCACTTTGCCACCAATGATGGCGTTTTTAGCAATGATTTCACCTTCGATTTCACCTTCCTTGCCAATGACAAGAGAATCTGATGCTGTGACATTTCCTTTGATTCTTCCATCAACGCGTAAACTGTTCTCCACGCGGATAACTCCTTCCATGGAGGAACCTTTTCCAATAATTGTGTTCAGATCGCCGGAACGTGCAATTGCCTGATCATCTTTCTTACCCACCACGATAACTCTCCTTTTCTACGATTTAAAAAGTCCGTCGCTTGTAGCTTCTCTGTCCAGAAAATTCGAAAGCGCATCTGATTGAGAGTAGGAGTCGCTGCTCATAAAGTCAAAAGCAGCTCGGGTTCACAAATCCTTTTGAGATAATTTCAATTGATCCCCCTGAACGCCCGAAACCCGGGGTACTTCATTCTGGCCATTGAGATTTTATTTTGTAAATCGATTCGTTCACCCGCCCCGGATTTCTCTCACTGTTTGACTGAACTTACACGACACCCATCCTTACGTCAAGCCTTTGATTTATTACGACTGAGTTGCTACTGTTTAATTATATTAAAATCTTAACAAATAATCTTTTGGATCCACTGGAACGCCATCTTTCCATACTTCGTAATGAAGATGCGGCGCCGTGCTTCGGCCGGAGTTACCCAGCAACGCAATTGGCTCTCCTTTTTTCACATACATGTTTTCACGCTTCAAGAGCATTTGATTATGGCCGTAAAAAGTTAAGAATCCATTGAAATGGTAAACGATCATCAGGTTGCCGAGATCATCGGTCCAGTTTGCAAATATCACGACTCCATCCGCAGCAGCATTGATGAACGATCCTCTGCTGGAAGCAATGTCGATTCCAAAATGATTGGGCTTGGACAAATCATTCTTCCGGAAATCCGTCGATAGCCAACCTTCCACGGGCAAATAGGTGGGAATGTTGTTGGCAAATTCGTGATAATAATTCTTCTTCCGCGTCAGGAAATCGATCTTCTTTTGAGCGGCATCTTCGGCTTCTGCATCGGAATTATGCAATAATTGCTCTGGCAATAAATTGATGTTCGTTCTCAAATCGTTCATTATTTGAGCGGTCTTTCGGTCGCTGACTTCAAAGCCCTTGTCCACTTCGAATGCTTTTCTCACTTTTGACTGGAAATTATACAACTCCTCAACCTTATCCCACAGCGAGTGAATCTGCTGATTGTCCTCTTTGAGGTTGATGTTGTCGCGTTCCAATTGTTTCCGATAGTGATTTGTGACCGAGTATTTGTAATAAAAAACGATGCCCACGAATATATGAACGACAAGCAGAGAGGCAATCACACCCAGTATTTTCAATGTTCGAATTTTGACTTTAAAACTGAACGGGTCTGAAAAATCATCCGGTATCAATAATATAGAAATGTGCTGTTTTCTATTTTTTTTCTTCGTATTCATCGCTACAATTTATTCTTTCAAAAATTCGTTATTGTAAAATTTCCAATAATCTTTCCAGATCATCATCCGAGTAATACTCAATCTCGATACTGCCGCCTTTTTTGCCAGACTTAATTTTGACCTGAGTCGCGAGCGAATTTCTCAACTTCTCTTCGGCCTCAAGAATATAAAACGGCTTTTCCTCAGTCGTCGATGGGCTCTTTTTAGCAGTCGTCGCTTTTTTCACCAACCGCTCTACTTCCCGGACTGACAAATCATTGTTGACAATCTTTTCCCAGATTTCATTCTGGAGCGATGAGTCTTCAATGGTGATCAGCGCCCGCGCATGGCCCATATTCAGGTCACCGCGCTTCAGACTATCCTGGATATGGCCTGGCAATTTCAGCAGCCGAAGAAAATTCGCCACCGTGGATCGCTCTTTGCCGACGCGCTTTGCGACCGATTCCTGAGTTAAACTGCATTCGACCAGTAGCCGATTATAGGCCCGGGCAATATCCATGGGATTCAAATTTTCGCGCTGAATATTTTCGATGAGCGAAAGTTCCAGCATATCCTCATCGCTCTCGACGTCCAGCACATAGGCGGGAATCGTTTCAAATTGCAGCGCCGTCACCGCTCTCAGCCGTCGCTCCCCGGCGATGAGTTCGTAACCATCCTCAACCTGGCGAACTGTAATTGGCTGAATGATCCCTTTTTCCGCAATGGAATTTTTCAATTCTTCCAGTGCAATCTCATCGAAATTTTCCCGCGGCTGAAATGGATTGGGTCGAATCTTTGGAACCGCAATATCCCTGATGGAACTTTTGCGCTCGTCCTCTTCTTCTTCGGGAATGTCCGGGATTAATGCACGAAGGCCTTTTCCTAACCGTTTACTGGCCATTCTTGATAAATTCCTCTGCTAAACTCATGTAATTTTCTGAGCCTGTGGAAACAGCATCGTACAGAATAATCGGCTTTCCAAAACTCGGCGCTTCGCTTATTCGCACATTGCGATTGACGACTGTCTGATAGACTTTCTTTTCGAAAAAGCGTTTCACATCCTCGGCAACCTGACGTGATAAATTCAGTCGCCCATCGTACATGGTCAGTACCACTCCCTCGATTTCCAGCTTGCTGTTCAGGTGCTTTTGCACAAGCCGAACCGTATTCAGCAATTGACTTAATCCTTCCAGAGCATAATATTCGCACTGAATGGGAATCAAAACGGAGTCAGATGCAGTCATGGCATTGAGTGTCAATAATCCCAAGGATGGTGGACAATCGATGAAAATGTATTTATATCGGTCTTTAATTTTGGGAAGTATTCCCTGAAGAATTTTTTCCCGCGACATGGCCGGAACAAGTTCTATTTCCGCACCGACCAGATCCATATTAGATGGCAGCAAATCCAGGAATGCCAGGTCTGTTTTGATGATCACATCATCAATGTCAGAGCCTTTAGTCAATACGTGGTAAATACTCTTTTTAATCTTCTTCGCGTCGAATCCCAGGCCACTTGTGGAATTGGCTTGGGGGTCAATATCAATCAACAGAACAGGATATTCTCCAACAGCAAGGCAAGCTGACAAATTAACGGCAGTTGTGGTCTTTCCAACGCCACCTTTCTGGTTGGCAATCGAAATAATCTTGCCCATTAAACCCTCCAGTTAATCAAGAAAATTGAAATAAATATACAGTTTAAAACTTTGAAAATCAAGATAAAAATTGCCTCACCAGGTAATTTAAAAATAATAATCACTTTCGTGCGTACCCGATAACGCCCTGATCTGCATTGACTGAGCAAAGAAACAGATTTCGTCTGGCCGGTATGGGCATACTATTTCGAGCCCATTTAGCGAAAGCCCTGGAGCGTTGAACCACATTTTACCGGGCAAGTCGTGATCCATGAAATTATTTTTTAGTAATTTTCTGAAGAGGTAACCGGGAATGAAACATCAGCGGCAATGAACTCAGGATTGCTGCTCATAAGCATGTGTTGGGAAGTTATCTTTCGACTCACTTGATATGCACCTAAACTGAGCGATTAGCTGTCTGCTCTCAACCATCAGTTCTGAAAAATTCAATCAGATAGGCTTGGCACGCTTTTTCATCTTTCAGGTGATTTCAGTGCTTGTAAATAACGCACTGTTATTCCTTTAGCTGAACGCTGATCGCTGTACGCTGTCCGCTTATTTTATAATGCAATAAATTCAAACAGAGTTAATATTTTCCAATGGAAATCAGGTGAGGCTCGCCAGTCGGGTCGGGATTCTAAGCTTCTGGCCGACCCAGAGCTGATTCATATTTTCGAGCCTGTTAATCTTTTTGATGACCTTCCAGGAAACTCCATATCGTTCTGACAGGTCGTACAACGTCTCACCGCGATGGACGACATGGACGACTTCCTTAAAGTAGCTGTTGCGGCGTTCATCATTATCACCCGAATCAATAGAATATCCCTGTTTAGACTTGAATGTATCTCTCATTTTGTTAGTCGCAGCATGAATGATCGCTTCCGAAATCTCTTCCGTCGGAATGACCTCAATAATTTTCCGCTGCAATGCGGCATAATTGATTTCAATGGACCCATAGATAATTTCTTCCCGGCGAAGATATCCGAGCACTGACTGCAGCGCCAGCCAGCCGACAAAAAGTTTGAACAAGAATTTGAACATTGATGTACCTCCACGATGCAGTGCTATGATTATAGAATTTCCAGGATGAGAAACAATCGTTCGCAACATTACCCTCTGCCTTTTGCAATTCTCATACCATGAACGAATTCACCCTTCAGCCAAGAAACCGCCCATGCAGCAACACAGCGTTCCAGGCTAAATGCCGAAAGTCGGTTCAGCGTGTGTTTCATTTTTAACTCAAGATTACATTCATGTAAGTTGATCCATCATCAATCAGCTTTCTTCCCGGATTATATTTTCATTGACATTGCCGGGCTTTCGAGTTATATTATCCCCATTCAAAAAATTGACTTCATACAACACAGGGCAAATACAATGACAAAAATAGCGCTTCATAAAAATAATCTTCTCATCGGAAGCGAGTCTCTCCCTTTAATCAGCGGCGAAATGCACTACTGGCGATTGCAGCCATACTACTGGGAAAAATGTCTCCATCGAATTCGTGAAATGGGGCTGGACATTATTGCCACTTATGTCTGCTGGGACTTCCATGAGCATGAAGAAGACACCTGTGACTTCAACGGCGCTACTTTACCAGAGCGGAATTTGGTTGAATTTCTCTCACTTTGTCACAAGATGGATTTCAAAGTGATTCTCCGGCCCGGTCCCTATATTTATTCGGAGTGGCCTCAGGCTGGCGTGCCGGCGAGAATCGCGCCGTTTCATCGGCTGCATCCGAAATTTTTGGACGCAGCGGGAGAGTACATTCGACAGTTAACGCAGGCCATTCTCCCATTTTTATTCACATCCGGCGGGCCCATTATTCTCCTGCAGGCGGACAATGAGATCGATCCGTTTGTCCGAAATTACGGCGAGCAGTTAGGTGTGTACGGCGGGGCCGGTCTGTTTCAGGATTTTTTGCAGGAAAAATATACGTCTATTGACGCGCTAAACCAGGCGTGGCACGGCTCGCTGAGCCAGTTCTCTGAAGCAATGGGAACGATCAGAGTCAGGCGAAACGATCCTTCGGAAAAAATTCGCGCCATTGATTTTCAGGAGTTTCAATTCTGGTGCGCTAAAAAAATCGCGCGCTGGGCGGTTGAAACCTATCGCGCGGCAGGTGTGGATATCCCCATTTATCTGAACACTATTTTGAACTGCATCAGCCAGAATCTCAGGGAGATGGACCAGGAATTTCCACTGGTGGGCGTTGATCTGTATCCCAGCAATGAATTCCACGAGTCCGAGGATGAGCACCTTTCATTTTTCAGAAATCTCAGCTATGCCAGCGCTGTGACCCGGCTTCCCTATATTCCCGAATTTGAATGCGGAATCTGGCATAATTACAGTTACCACACCGGCAGTCTTTCTCCCAATCACTACCGTCTCACCTGTCTGACAGCGTTGATCGCCGGTGTTGTCGGCTGGAATTGGTACATGGTCGTGGAGCGGGATAACTGGTATTTCTCTCCCATCAATGCGCGGGGATACAAACGATTCGAGCTCTTTGATCCGCTAAAAAAAATCGTTGAGGTTTTTAAGCATATCAGGCCAGCGGAACTGAATAAACTGTCCCGAACAGCGATCACAGAGGACGAGAGCCATTTCTTCTCCGAACAAATGGGCGGGAAAAACATGGTTGCCAGAGCCGTTTATAAATCCGGCATCTCATTCCGGAGCTACGACATAATGAAGGGTGACGAGACCACCGAACTGCTATTTTACTGCGGGCCGGAATGGATGAGTCAGGAACGGCAGGAAAGGCTGGTCCGCTTTGTCACAGAAGGTGGAAACGCCGTTTTCTTCAACACATTTCCCTGGCTCGATGAAACAATGCTCCCCTGTTCGATTCTCCGGTTTCCAAAGCCGGACGGTTCCACGCCCACGAAAGATTTTCAGTTAACCCTGGGCGAAGAGCACCTATTCATCCATGACGCTGTGTCCATTTTCAGGGATGTCCCCGGCGAAGCCATTTATGCAACGCAGTCTCCTGCCGGCCATTCTCATTTCCTTGCTGAAGAGAATGAACTTCATGAGAATCTCGAACTCGGGAAAAAATTTATCATCGGCTATCGGCAGGTGCTGGAAAAAGGCGCTCTGATATTTTTAGGCTGTTCCGCAACAGCGGAAATCATTGCCGCGCTCCATCGCTGGCTGAAGGCGCCGATAATGTGTCGCGCAATGACAGACGATGTTCACGCGGCCTTGTTTCAACGCGACGAAAACGAGTATGTCCTCATCGCGGTGAACAATGGCAATGAACAGAAATCCGCCAGGATCTCACTCGCGGCCTCGCTATTTTCAGGGAAAAATTGGGCCATTCAAAACCCATTCCAGGAGGCTTCAGAACAAGTCGCCTTCTCGGCTGAGCCAATGATCATTTTAAATCTGAACAAGAAAGACGGGACAGTTTTGGAACTGACCAGACATACTTCCTGAATTCTATCTGACTAATTTTAACTCGAGGCATGATGAAAAAATATAGCCAAACGCTCAAAGTCCGCTCTTACGAAATCGACGCGCAGGGGCATGTGAATTACGCTGTTTATCTCAATTATATGGAGTATTGCCGGGTGGCATCGCTGGAGCAGATCGGATTGCCATTCGAGAGCTTCATCAAAAGCGGCAAATTTGTCGTGATCGTTGAAGTCAATATTAAATATCTGGCTCCGGCATTTTTAGGGGACGAACTGGAAGTCACGTTAGAGGGAACAGAAGCTGGCCGAACCAGCATTAAATTTATTCAGGAAATTTTCAACGTGAAAACGAAGAAAAAAATTGCATCCGCACAATTGGCGGCCGTCTTCATCAGCAGAGAGGGTAAGCCAATGCCTGTGGATGAAGAATTTAAAACGGCATTTTTTTGAGCAACGCTCGCCGGCCGATTGCCTTCAAATTTGCCGGCGGCTCCTTCATTCAAAATTCATGCGGGGGCGATGCGTTTTTCAGTCAGCCCGACAACGATTCGGCCTATAAAAAAAACCCCTGCGCGTCACTTTCGAAAATAACGACGCCAGGGGTTTACCTTTCATCCAATCCCTGCAACCACTGATTCTTCACCGAATCGTATCGATGCCGTTGCTTTCCCTGTCCTGCATCACCAGCGGACCGAGCCACGTGGGCAGTCACAGATCATCTGGACATCAATAATATGGATTCAAATTTCCCGAGACGAGTTTGTAATCGCCAAAACCATAGCGGTCTTCAAATACAAATTCCAGGCGATGAGTGTCGTAATACCAGATTTCATACACAGTCTGGGAATAAACCTGCTGGTCATTGCGACTGATCCGATCGGGCGCGCCGTAGACAATGTATACGCGGCCGCGATCCGATACCCAGCCGGCGCGTTTCATCTTGGTGAAGCTTTTATTGGCAACCCGCACCCGTTTATAAAATTCGTCATACAACGGATTGTCCTGAGCCCCGGGATTGGGATTGCGTTTATCCCAGAATTGTTGAAACAGGCTATCCCGCTTCGCGCCCTGCGCATTTTTCAATTGCTTCCATTCATCGCCATCGGCCACATAGGATAGCGGTCCGACCATGTCATCCACTGAATCATAACTGAACGACATCTCATCAGTCACAAAACGAATTGCCTTTTGTATGGAGATAGACTGATTCCCGGTGTTGATTTTTAAAGTGAATAAATTTCTTCCCTGCCGCATATTTTCTTTCAAAACTTCCAGCAGCAATTTCCGGCGGTCGGCAATTAATTTCATTTTTTTTGAGAAATTGAATGTGCTGATCTGACCATCGGTTTGCAGGGTGGCTTCCACATCAAATGTATCAGCCTGGACCGGATTCACAATTTCAGCGTAGAGAAATATCCGATCCTGAATCGGGACATGGCGCGGCGGGATCACATTGTTCAGATCAATAGAATCGATCTGCGACGAGTTCAATATCAGAACATCGCTCACGTTGAGCTTCTCCGGCTCGAATAATTTCACTGTTTTGGACTGCTCTGCATGTCTGCTTTTATTGGTATTCAAATCGTACAGCCGAATGGACACGACGTATTCGCCCGGCGGGACCGCATCCCGGAATACATGCGGCCGTTTAATGCCCGGGTCGATGGTCGAAGAGAACAGCTCTTCGGTAACCTCGTACGTTTTGTCCTGGGTGAAAATTGAAACGCCATTTTTATCATAGACGCTGGTATTGAGCTGATAGCGGGCGTCGTAGCTGGTTTCCTTTTTGATGAACTGTAAATCAGTATTCCGCACCCACACAAACAGCTCAAACTCTGCCAACTCCTGGTTCGCGCCGGGAAATACCGCAATATCATAGTTAAACAGGGGCAGATCTCTTTCATTATCTGTTTGCGCGATTGCCCCGGTTGCTGTACTCACGAGTGCTATCCATAAGAAAAATAAATGATATATCGATCTCATACAAACCTCAAATTCTGATTTCACTCCATTGTTGATAGCGATTGTTTCAATCCATTCCAGCGTTTTTCATTCAGCCGGGGAACACAAACCGGCATCCACAAAGATGAGGCGCCCGGCAAGCGCCGGTGTCGATTGGGCCTGACTGGCCTCCGTAACTGTTCCCTGCTTTCATTTTAAAAATCAAGGCCTATCGAATAATAATACAGCGGCTTGCTCACCCCGTCGAAATCAGTGCGCCAGGCAGCATCGAACTTCAGGATGAAGTAATACAAATTCATTCGAATGCCGTACCCGAATCCGGTGACAATGTCTCTGACATAGCGGCTGCCATCCTCCTTCGTTGCAGTGAAGCGCCATGCGGCGTCATTTTCCCAGGCAGAACCGGCGTCAAGGAACGCCACGCCCTGAATATTTTGAAACGCCAATGGCAGGGGGAACCGAGCAATCAGGTACTGGATCAGCGGGAATCGGAATTCGGCATTGAACAGCGCAGCCCGGGAGCCAACCATTTCGTACAATGCAGCGCCCCGCAGAGGCATCACCAGATCGGACAGAAAATAATCGCTGATGGAACTGAACTGAATGTTTTCGTAGAAGCGATAATTGAGCCAGTTTTCCGTACCGCCTAAAATGAATAAATTTGGATTTTTGCCAAAGCTTGCCCCGCCGGAAATTCGAAAGGCAAACGAATAATCCGGCTTGATGCTGAAATATTTCCGGATATCAAACGCGCCGGTCACAAACTCCTTCCCCTGATTTCCGATTTTTGGGCTGGCCGTCAATCCAATGTAACTCCGACCGCCCCGGATGGGCCCTGTATAGCCCCAGATGGAGTTGTCCGATGTGTAGGAGAGCATCGGCATCAGGACCGGTATCTTCTCCGATGTGATGAAATTGTACGACAAATTTTCTTCGGCAATGTTGAAATATCGCAACCCGCCATCGATACGCTGAAACCGTGACAGAGGATAGGACGTGTTCAGCGCCAAACCGCGATAGGCAAATCGAACCGTTCCGTACGTGGTTGCATAATAGCTCACGAACTGGAATCCGGTCAGCGAAAAATCCATCCTTCGTTTCAGGTATTGATAGCTCAGGAGGAAATCGCTGTTCTCCAACGTCTGCGCGACATCAGCGCCGATTTGAATCTGGTGATTGCCAAGCACATCGCTCAAATACATCTGGGTCAACCCATAAATTCCATAGATCGGGTCATAGCCGAAATTCGCACCCAGATAATCGACGGTAAATTTGATGCGATAATCGTTTGTCCGAAAATCGCCGCTCTCCTCGCGAAAGTCCGCCGAGTCCAGCATGGAATTTTTGTACCTGTTTTGAGCCAGATTGATATTGCCCTGTTTGAAACTGCTGCCGAAAATGTAGTTTGAAAAATCCTGTCCCCGTTTCACAGTCTCGGTAACTTTATCCGCTTCTTCTTTTTCAAGCGTGAGATCGAGATACTGCTGGCCTGAAATGCGCTGCTTCGCGTACGCTGTCAGTTTCGGTTCCGACCTTTCCTCTACGTTGAAGAATGGATCCGGCCAGATAAAAATGTCATAGCCGCCATTGGCAAATGCAGTGAAAACCAGCCGATCACTCTTCAATCCGGCGGAGAGTTGGGCGCAGCCGGTCATCAGGTTTGTCAGTGCGCGTTTCTCTCCGGTCACCAGATTGTGAGAATAGATATTGGAGATTCCGCTTTCATCGGAAATGTAAAGAATCTGGTCGGCATTCTGCGTCCAGAGCGGTGAAGTTTCATTGGTGGGAACGTCTGTCAGTCGTCGCAAATTGGCGCCGTCGGCATTTATCAAATAGATGTCGTCCGTGTGGTAATCATGACGCTCAATTCGATTTTCCGGCGATAATTCTTCCTGATTTATTCTATCCTTCCGATCCGAGACAAAGGCCAGGGTGCGTCCGTCTGGCGACCAGGCCGGATCCTGATCCGTGTAAATATCACGGGTGATCTGACGCAGCGTATTCGAATCTCTATTGAAGATATAGAGATCAGAATGAAACTGCCTCACCCCGATAAAGGCGATTTCATTGGAGACTGGCGACCAGGCCGGCGAGAACACGCCATCCATATTGAATTTATGTGTGGCAATGATTTTTTTCTTCTTCACATCCAGAACATTCAGAGCATCTTCGCCGGCGGTGCGGGACGAAAATACAAGATACTTTCCGTCATTGGACCAGCTCATTCCGGGCCTCAGCCACTGCAATTCTTCCAGGTCGGCTTTTCTCTGACCAGAAATCAATTTGGTCACTTTTTTCTTGTCCATGGCCGAGACCAGGTAGATATCGAAGAACCCGTTGCGATCTGTCAGAAAGGCAACCCGGTCCCCGTTGGGAGAAACCGCCGGACTGTTGTTGACGAAATTCTGCCAGTCGACATGATTCGTCAATGGCTGGGCATAATCAGCCGGCTCTTTTCGATCCTGCACATCCGGCCAGTATCTTTGACGCATATACCGCTGCCATTTCTTGTTGGACTCCTCCAATTTTTCGCCCACCGCGCCTTCCCACGCGCGTTCGAAATTCCGGCTCGTCCTGATCCTCTGCAGCAGTTCGCCCAATTTTTGATTCCCATACATTTCTTCCAGATACACCAGCACAGCCTGTCCGCCTTTGTACGCCAGGAATGCCTGGAGATAGGGGATAGGCGGCAGATAGCCTCGCTGCGTTGCATCGCGCACATACATATCCGATTCCGCATCCCAGCCAAGCGAGGTAAATTCCGCTAATCCCTCGATGAACCAGATCGGAGGCGCTGAGCGGGAAACGCCTTTGATGATCGAACCAGGGCCGGCGCCGTACAGAAATTGTAACATCACCGCGTGGGTCAATTCGTGGTGAATCACATGACGGAATTGTTCGTACGACCCGTCGAACGGAATAACGACCCTGTTTTTCAAAAACTCGGTAAATCCACCGACAGACTCATCCACGACTTCCGAGGAAGTATTGGTCTCGGTGAAATCATTGTGCGAGCGATAGATGATGAATGGAATCCGGTCGGTCAGTTTATAATTGAACACTCGGTTCAGGGACACATAGGACGATTCAGCCACATGGGCAGCAAACTCAGCCAATCGTCTGCCCCCTTCGTAATAGTAAAAATCGAAATGTTCGGACTGAATATACTGCCAGTTTTTATCTTCGTATTGGACCTTGTTTCGCCCAAATTGTTGTCCTGATGCAACGCTTACCATGAGCAGTATCAGCAGCGATTGAACAGAAAGGATCCTTTGTACATATCTCATAATGAATACCCATTTTTATTGATTCAAAGTCAATGACGCATTTTCGAAATGTTAACATTTAGACGCTATCCCCGATAAAGATATTACATTTTTTTTCCTGGCGAGGTTGTGTTCGTGACCTGAATAGAAATTTTATCTCTTGGATATGTTATTAAATTTTCTTATCTTTATGACTCAATGATTGGAACTATTCAGGCATGGATTTTTGCCTCAAAGGCGCCAGGTCTCGAAGTTACAAGCAGTGTCCAACTTTTTATTCAATCTTTTAATCCGACATTCTGTAATTTTTTTTAATGTCAACTTCAGCTTTTCTGAATCGACTATTTTATATCTTTCTTTTTCTTTGTGTCTTTGAGATTTTGTGGCTGAATAGTGACCAATTATTATCATGGGTGAAGAGTCGATATTCGATAAAATCAGCACATCTCCAACCTGCTACTCGAATCAACGAAGAGGACGCTTCCTCCCGCGCCATCAGGTCTATTGAGAACGAACTCATTTTTTTAACTTATTAAACACAGAAAGGTTTAAGAATTCACATGGATCCATTAAAAATTTTTATCTCAGCGGATATGGAGGGCGTCACCGGAGTCATTGATTGGGACGAAACGACCGGCCCTCATACAGACTATCAATACTTCAGAAAAATCATGACGGAAGAGGTCAATGCCGCGATTCAAGGGGCGATTGCGTTGGGCGCAACGGATATTGTCGTTCGGGATGCGCACGGAACCGCCCGCAATATCATCCCGGATTTATTGAATGAAAACGCTCGATTGCTGCGCGCCTGGTCTGTCCAGCCTTTCAGCATGATGGAGGGCCTCGACTCCAGTTTCGACGCGGTTTGTTTTGTGGGGTATCACGCCAAAGCGATGACGTCGAACGGTACGCTGGCTCACACCATGAGCGGCGCAATTTTAGACCTTCGCGTCAATGGACTGACATTGCCTGAATTCGGATGGAATGCGCTCATTGCCGGCTATTATTCAGTGCCTGTGATCTTTCTCTCCGGCGATGAAGCCATTTGCCAACAAGCCAGAGAACTCATTCCGGAAATTGAAACGGTTGCAGTCAAACAGGGAATCGGAGAAGCCTGCCTCAATATACATCCTCGGCTGGCGCAGCGGAAAATTCAGGAAGGTGTTCAACGCGCCATCCAGCAACTGCCAGCGATGCGGCCATTTATCGTGGCTCCGCCTTTTGAGATTGAAATCGATTTCAAGAAGAAGGACAGAGCCACTCACGCTGCATGGTACCCTGGCGCCGTCAAAAAAGGAGAATTCACGATCAGTTATACAAGCGATGATTTTTTAGATTGTCTGCGATTCTTTCATTTCGTCCATTAATTGACAACCGGGCTGTATCAAGAGAGTCGATTCCCGTGCATGTTTCACACGACTGTGAATTGACGTCGATGGGATCAATCGGCAGTCGTGTGAGATCGGCAGCATGAAAACGAGATACAGCCCGGCTGCACGTTTTGATAAATGTCCAGGCACCCTGCAGCTGTCAGGAGCGCATGACAGCTCCTTCCGCTTCCAGCACCTTCTCCAGATAATTCGTATCCGGCAATGCTCCAACGAATTCCACAGATTCATTGATGACGACTTTCGGCACCGAAGAGACTCCGTAGCGATTTGACAGATGGGGGAATTCTGACGCCTCCACCATGTCGCTCACAATCATATCGCTCTCAATAGCCATTTGATGCGCAGTACGCACTGCTCGCGGACAGTGGGGGCAAGTAGGGGTGACAAACGCCTGGATGTGCACCTGCTTTTCCAACTTTTTCAGCGCGTCTTTAATTCCATCGCTCAATGATGTTGCGCCGGCCGAAACATCGATGATATCTTCCACTAAAGTGCTGAATTCATACCCGGCCGGTATGCCGTAAAATCTCACCCCGTAATCCTTTTTGCCCACGAGAGCAATGGCCGGTATCCGCTTGATATCATACTTCTTCACCTGTTCCGCATCTTCCACAAAATCATACGTCTCCACATGGATTTTGTCCGAAGTCTCCGCCAGTTCCGTGATGATCTCCCGCGTGATCTGGCAATACTGACATTCAAATTTCTGGGTGAAGAAAACCAGCGTCACCGGCTGGGTGAGTTGCTCGAATTGTTTTTTCAAATATTCTACATCTTGCTTTTTCAGATGAGCCATTTTTAACCTCATTATCTTTCAGTTATTTTGATGATAGAAAATCAGGACAGAGCCATCTTCCATACCATTTTATTTTGAGCCCACAAAACTTTTAAACATTCATTTAGATGAATCGCTTTTTAAAAAGATTCATGCCGTGCAACCAGGATTTATATAATAGCATCACACCAATGCTGCTTGATACGCACCCATTGACCGGTTTTCATTCATCAATTTCCAGTTTTCCTTTGTCGATTGCAATGATGCAAGCATGGAGGTGTCGACATTCATTATTTAGCTAATCTGGCCAGGTCGTACTACCAAATAGCCATTGAATCAATAGCTGGCAGCACGCCAGCCATTTTCAGTCTTCCAGTCTCAAATTTTTTTGCTGTTTCATTTCATGACACAGTCTATTGTTTTTGTGCTACATACTTGTTTGAAAGATTCATTCCGACTTGATCGGTCAATTATATTTTTCTCTTCAAACAGCCTGGTTTATACGTATTTACAGACACGACCGCCACTGTACTGTGAATTGGTCGAAATCGCCGCAATCGCGTCGTGGCACTAATCTTGCATGAATGAGCGATATACAATTTCCATTTAACACGGACTCAACCAATGCACATGAACTTGAACAGGAAACGCATCGCGCTGGTCTTATCCATTCTGATGGTGTTAGGCATTTGCCTGGCCCCGGCGGCGAATGCCCGGATTGACGCTGGAAATTCCATGCGCGCCGTCAGCGATACGATGATCCTTGTCATTCCGGATACGCTCGGTGTACAGGCCGATTGGGATTCCAGCCGAAACAGGCTCGATCCGGAGCGATTGCATGCCGACGTAACCAGCGCAGAAATTTCAGCCCCGGGTTTTTATCGGATCGTGATAAAAATCTTGTACAACAGCGGGGATGAACAGAAAAACGAGTCGTTCTATATGACCGCGCTCCGGCCGGATAGCGCTGTCGTAATGCCTGCTGATCCAAATATCGGCCCGTACAAAGTAGTTTTTGATGACCCCGGTCCGAGGCACACCGCCTGGCGCGATGCTGGCCTGTTCTATTTCACCGAAGGGCGAAATACCCTGCAAATACATCATGTCGCATTCATTATGAATGAATTCCCGGAAGTACTGGATGGGCCTTTGGGGCCATCCGAGAGCGTCAAAGTCACGGACAGTCTGAAGATAATCCATGCGCTGCCAGCGTCAAACAATGTCGACGCCGGGATTTCGCTCATCTCGCGCACTGACTCAATCGCCGTGATCGATGGAGACTCCGTGAATGTCGCGCTTCCCGGGAGTATCGTTGCATACACATTGAATGTTTTCAACCATAGCCCGGACACAGCGTGGGATGTCAGAGTGAGGAATCTGACTCCGGCGCAATTGACGCTCGACAGCATTCATCCAGCGCCGGACCGTATTTCGAACGATTCGCTTTTCTGGGATATCCCATTTCTCGCGCCCCTTTCTTCGATGCCAATTCTGCACAGCGGCCGTGTGGATAGCGTCGTGGCTGAAGCGGACACGCTGCTCATTTGTTCAGCAAATATGTATTCAGTCAACGATACCACATCCTTCAACAATGCCGATGTCGACACGGTGCGCGTTCATTTTCCAGGGAGTGAACCAATCGAGAATGTCGATGTGGGTATCGTTTTGATTTCCTTCACCGATTCGACTGTGATCCGCAACGGAAGAGAAATGAGCCTCGCAACTCCGGGCGGTGACTTAAAATATACCCTGACGGTATTCAACCGCACGCCCAGGTCAGCCAAAGACATCACGCTCGTCAATGTCATTTCGCCTTTTTTCAAATGGGTCGATGTGAATGTGGCGCCACAGCGCGCCACCAGCGACTCCCTGATCTGGGAAATCGCATCGCTCAATCCGTTCTCCAATCTGCGAATTATCTGCATCGGGAACGTGGATAGCGCCTTTCCGAAGTCAGATTCGCTGCTCCTCGCCACGGCAGAGGTAATCTGTCCGAATGACACCACTGACCACAACAACATTGTAAATGACACCGTGCTGGTAAATTCGCTGGGACTGATTCCCCAAAAACTAATTGATGTTGGCGTGTCCCTTGTTTCACAGACAGCATCCCATCAGGTGAAGGATGACGACACTCTGAAAGTCGTCGTTCCCGGCGGAGATATCCAATACAGTCTCATGCTCTTCAACCCTGGCCCGGACACTGCGACGAATATCGTTTTGACCAGCACGCTTTCATCCCATGTCACATTGAGCAACATCAGTCGCGCTCCGGACAAAACCGAAGGCGACCGGTTAACCTGGAATATTCCCAGTCTGGCGCCGCAAGCAGAGTTAACAATCCTGTACGATGGCGCTGTCACGCCCAATTTGAGTCAGCCAGGCACGATCGTTTCATCCTGCCATGCAGCCGCGCCCGGCGATACCCTGCTTTTCAACAATTTCGACGTCGATACCGTATTGATTCAAATTCCGCTCAAGCGCACGCCAGGCATTGAGGCAGCGCCGGTCATTCTCGATGTGACCGATAGTATCAGCGTGCGCATTCAACTTCCTCCGAATACCATGACATGGGACATGTGGATTCGACTCCCGGACGGACGTATTATCACTGATTTTGCGGACGGATTCATTTCGGAAAATCATCTGACGTCGGATGTCTGGTACGAAGTGGCTGAAAAATACCGACCGGAATTCATGGTCACCACTGCACCAAAAGAGCCACTCGTCTTTGAAATCCTTGCGACCGATGCCCTGGGAAATAAGCTCAGTGCGCAGTCAATCGTTGAGGTCGTCAGCAGCAATTACCTGGTTTTGGACCGGAATGTTTTCCGCCCGGAAGCAGAATCGCCCCTGGATATTCGATTCAAACTGAGCAACCGTCGAGCAGCGCAGCTTGATATTTACGACATCGCCGGCCGGCATATTACCCAACTCACCCAGGGTGTTTATCAGGGCGGGTGGAACAGCTATTCCTGGGATGGGATTACGGAAACAGGCCAGGGCGCTGGAAGTGGCGTGTATCTCGTCACGCTGCGTTCCGGAGAGTTTAATTCGTGGAAGAAATTCATCATCGTCAGGTAAAAATAACAGGCCAATCCATGAAGTTGTGCGGTTACATTTTTCGATTGTCACTCTTTCCGATCCTGTGCCTCTTGCTCTGCGTCAATGCCGGGTATGGACAGATCAGGGCCGGCGCGCCATTTCTTAAAATGCTGCCCGGCGCCAGACTCCAATCCATGGGGTCGGCGCAGACCAGCGGCCTGGACGAGCTTCATGCCATTTTTGCCAATCCCGGCACAGCCGGGCTGACGCGAGAATGGTACTGGGCCGCCTCTTACTCAAAATGGATCGCCGACGTGTACAATGCTTCATTGATTTCCGGGAAGAATTTCCGCACCCCCTGGAGCCGCAAAACCCGATTCTCGGTGGGCCTCATTTATCACGGCGTGCCGGAATTCGACAGCACTGACGAAGCAGTTCCCATGGCCACAGCCAATGATTTCATCGCAGCGCTGAGTATCGGCCAGCCGCTGTCGGTCATTTCCGACAATCTCGCCCTTGGCGCCAGCTTCAAATATCTGCGAAGCAATCTGGACCAGTTTCACGCCAACGCTTGGATCGCCGACATTGGCCTGCTTGGCAGAACGCCCCGTTTCGACCTGGGCAATTCACTGCTGAAACACGGCGTGCTCTCTTTGGGAGTTGCGCTCACGCAAATGGGACAGGATTTAACTTATGAAAATGTTGCCACACCACTGCCGCAAACCTGGCGCGTTGGCGCTGCGTTTTATGCCGGAACCCACGGGGGCGTGCAGGTACAGGTTTTGGCCGATTATTACAATGTTAAAGACGAAGATGGGGCTGTTGGAATTGGCACGGAAATTTCGTGGAACAAACGATTTTCCATCAACGGCGGATACGATTTTGGCGCCGATTTGATGAGCAAGGTCTCCTTTGGCGCCACCATCTGCCTCGACGATTTGATGACGTCCGAACAAACCCTGCTGCCGGGCCGCAACAACGCCCTGCAGTTGGATATGGCCACCATCGATGAAGGCGAATTTTTCTCCCGAACCTACCGCGGAACCATGTCGCACTATCCCATTGGCCCGGAGAATTTCCGCTTCGCCAGCCCGGCCAACGGCGACACCGTGAAAACCGAATCCGTTACCTTAAAATGGGAAGATACCCGCGACCCGGATATTTTCGACGAAGTCGCCTACACGCTCGTGCTCGATCCGGACAGCACCAGATTAGCGCAGCTTCTTTCTTTTTATGACGCGAAACAAACTGATAAATTTTATGCAATGCTTTCCGAAACCAACTTCCGGCTGAATGAACCGGTCAAAGCCGACTCCTTCATCGTGAATAAACCGTTCGGCGGGGATAATTACTGGCTGGTGATCGCTGAAGATTTGGATCAGCATCTGAATTTTGCCGAGACAAAACAGGGCCGCATCGCCCATTTTTATATTCCCTCCCCGGACATCAAAATTGAAAAAATCGAATTCGATTATCACCGAGTTATCACCGAAGACGATTACCACGGTGAATTAAAAATATTGGTCACCAATACCGGTAATTCAACAGCCAGAGACTTCAGCATGACCATTTACGACTCAACTGTGAAGGTCGTGCACGATCTTTCGGAAGGAAAAGAAGCGCATTCACACATACTCTTTGAGAGTCAACTTGCAGAAATGAAACCGGGCGAATCCGATACCATCCAAATTTCCTGGAATACCTTTTTGTTGGGCTCACACCAGATAGTGGCTGTGGCAGATAAAGAAGAGAAACTTTTTGAACTCAATAGAATCAACAATGCACTGTCCGAAAATTTCACCACCATTCCCAAAGGTACATTTGCCTGCGACGACACTGTGGCCGTGAAAACCATCGCCCGGGTGACCATCGATATGCCCATTATCACCGAAGTCTGTTTCGATGTCAACAGCACAAAGGTGAAAAACGAATACCTGCACAAAACCTCATTCGATCCGCCGGTAGCAACGTTAGCGAAACGATTGGCCGAACATCGCGAATTGAAAATTACATTGCAGGAATTCGCCGACACCAATTCCGGCGAAACCGATGTCGCTCTGGCCAATGCCCGCGCCGAGGCTGTTCGAGATTCATTGATGATGTTGGGCGTGAACGAAAATCAAATACTCCTCGTTGAAGGAAAAGTACTTCCGGAAAGGCGCATCCCGAAGAATCCGCAGGACGCTGATTGGGTGTTCGAAGAACGGCGCTACGTTGCCATCACCACGGACGCGCAGGGCCAGGCCATTCTGTTCCTTCCCATTCGTCACACAGATAACGAGGAAATACACAAGCAGGTGACGTTCAAGTCGGCAATAAAATGCGCCGCGCAAACCAACGCCGGCCAGCTTTTCCTCTCGCAGAACATGCTGCAGGATAGCCTGGAATTAAGCAACCTGCAATTCCGAATGAACTTCGATAATCAAATCGATTGGGATCCGGGTCGCGCCGGCAGCCTTTCTGCGTGGATGAATCAAGACGTTGATTATTTCATCAACCTCCGGGATGAATTGGGGCGGGAATTCCATACCCGGGTTAAAAAAACTTATTTGAATGAATCAACCTTTTTGCGCGAACACCGCATCGCATTTCCGCTGCAATTTGCCGGCACCAGTCCCATGTACGGCTTTTACTGGAAGCGGCTGCTGGACATCACCCGAACGATGCTGGATGGCAAGAAAACGATGCACTTTGAAGGACACGCCTGCGCCGTTGGGCCAACCGAAATTAACAACCTGCTCTCTGAACAACGCGCCACCAGATTCCACGAAGGTTTTAAAACCCACGTGAAAAACGAGGTCCCGGATTTTTACCCGACTGTAGCCGGAAATATTTCACCGGCCCTTGGTTTTGGTGAGGAAATACCATTGGGCATCACCCGCCTCAGCGGCGAGCGTATTCTGATTGGCGACAATCAAAGTCCCATTGGCAGAAAGCTGAATCGGCGAATTGAGATTGTTTTCCGATAATGAGCGCCAGCGGCAGTCTGCCAGCCGTTTACTTTACCCAGAGAAAAAACGCAGCGACCAGAACACCCAGCACAACGCGGTAGTAACCGAATGGCCGGAAATCCCGGGTTTGAATATAGCGCATTAAAAATGCGATGGTCGCCCAGGCTACCAGAAATGCTGTGACAAAGCCAAGCCCGAGGGCCAGCCACTGATCGGATGAGTAATTCAATCCGCTCTTCAACAACGTATAGGCCGAAGCAGCCGCCATGGTGGGGATCGCTAAAAAGAATGAGAATTCTGCCGCAACCCCGCGCGATGCGCCCAGCAGCATGGCGCCGACTATCGTCGCTGCCGACCGCGATGTGCCCGGCACCATGGCCAGACATTGAATTAAACCTATCCCCAGCACTATTTTGATCGGAAGTTCCGCCACCGACGTGATGCTCGGTTTCCTGTGGCGGCTCTCCAAAACTATCAGCACGATTCCCCAGAACGCCAGCGCAATGGCGACCACCATCGGGTTGAACAGATGCGCCTCGACGAAATCGCCAGCAATGGCGCCAATCACCAGCGCCGGGAAAACGCCGATGATGGCCCGAATCCACAGCCCGCGGCACTCTGCACGTTTCAGGACATCCGCTGAAAAGACTGCCGATAATTTCGGCCAGAAATACAGAACAACCGAGAGAATCGCCCCCAACTGAATGACGACCTCGAACATGGTGGCAAATGAGTGTTCCAGTTGAACGAACTCGTTGACAAGAATCATGTGACCGGTGCTGCTGATCGGAAGGAATTCGGTGAGTCCTTCAACCACACCCAGTATCAATGCTTTCAGAAAAAGGTCCACGTTGCGCTACCTCCGGGGATGAATTACGCCGCAGTCAGGATTTTCGGGACAGGCATTCGCGGCATCTCAGCATGTCTTTTTGCAGTAGCGGATTGAATAGCGCGTTTCCTTGCCGGGCATGAAATTCCACGGATTCACGAATTCACTCCGTCCGCACATCAGTCGAACGCTGCCGGCTGACGCTCGAATCAGTGCAGCCGTTCGCTGCGGAAACATCCGAATCAGGCTCCATCGACGGCGCGCGTGTCCACATTGGATTCCGTAGTCTGAGTTCGAATATCAGGGACGGCGCATTCAATCGCTTTGAAGTAGATCAATACTACAAAATCAGCGGGAAAAAAACAAGCGAAATCTCTCCCGGGCGGCGAACCAGGATATGAAGTTATTTTCAAATTCGGCAGGTGTAACCGGCGGCATTCTTTCCCGGTCAATTCCTACGGCGCCTGGTAAAAAAAATAGCAGTGGCTGGATCAGACCAACCACTGCTATGCTGCATCACCCTCATCACCGCACACGTTTCATTTAAAAAATAGATCTGTAAAAATATTTGTCCGCGCAATCCCTTTCAATTGCAGCAGGTGATAGACCTCGAACACCATCTCCGGGAAGCCGCTGATATAGCACAATGTGTCCGGCTCGATTTTCTGCAAGCGGATGTATTCAGTCACCCTTCCGAAGAAATCGCCGCTGTTCTCTTGCGATATGCAGGTGATATAGCGACGCGTGTCATAATCGCCTGAGTCGACACGATCGTCCAGCCGGGAGATGCCATGAACAATGCGATAATTGAGCCGCGGATAGCTGATCACCATGGAATGAACAGGGCCAATACCTGTGCCGGTGCAGATAAAAAGGTATTTCAACCTATCGTCCTTTGGATTTTCGAGCACCATGTCACCGGTCGGAACGCCCAGACTGACAATATCGTTCTGCTGACATGCTCGTAGCCGGACTGAAATTTCATCGATCTCCCGCGCTTTGACCAACAGATCGAGAAACGGCTGGCGTTCACCGGAATAGATGGAATAGTCCCGCACCATATTCTCGCCCGGAAAACCAATGGCGACATGCTGTCCGGCGTGGAAAATCAAATCCCCTTTTTCCATACGAACGCAGAAGACCGATCGGCTCAGCGGTCGAATTTCCAGAATTCTGTGAATCTGGGTATTGCCGGTTTTCGGGCTCATATCATTGTTTCATCGGCGAATTAAAAATATGGATCGCCTTATTTTCCACGGCTTCGGCGGCTTCGCCGACTCCTTCGGTCAATGTGGGATGCGCGTGAATGGTCAGCATCAAGTCATCGACGTGGGAAGCCGATTCCACGGCAAGCGCGCCTTCAGCAATCAGATCCGATGCGTGCGGACCGATGATATGCACACCCAGCACAGTTCCGGTCTGCCCGTCCGAGACGACTTTCGTCAGCCCTTCGGTCTCGCCGATGGTCATTGCACGGCCCAGGGCTCGGAACGGAAATGCGCCGGCTTTCACGGTGTAGCCCTGGTTCTCCGCATCAGCCTGAGTCATTCCCACCGTCGCAATTTCAGGGTCGCTGAAAATGACGCCGGGTATGGCCAGGTTGTCGAACTCTGCAAGTCGGTTCGAAATAGCCTCTGCTGCGATTTTCCCCATGTGCGATGCGCGATGCGCCAACATGAGGCCGGCAACCGCATCGCCAATGGCGTACACGCCCTTCACGCCGGTCTCCAGCCGGCTGTTCACTGGGATGAAGCCGCGGTCATCGGTTGTCAGTCCCAATTTGCCGAGACCGAGTGTGGCTGTATTGGGGCGCCGGCCCACTGCAACCAGCACCTTATCGGCTTCGAGAATTTTGGCCGCGCCATTTTGAACATAATGGAGCTCGGCCCGATCATTTTTCACCTGCACCGATTTCAACTCGCTGCCCAACAACACATCGATTCCGATTTTCTTCAGCGACTTCTCAAGAATTCGGGACACCTCCGGTTCGAGCATCATCAGCAATGCAGTCTGGTTCTCCAGAATCGTGACGTCCGCGCCCAATTTTCGATAGACAGTTCCCAGTTCAATTCCCACCGAACCTGCGCCAATGACGACCATTCTTTTCGGCACTTCCGCCAAAGACAGCGCGTCCGAAGAATCGATGATAACCCTGCCGTCAAACGGAACGCCGGGGAGTTGAATAGGATGCGAGCCGGTGGCGATGACGACGTTTTTGAATTCGAAGCGCTGCAACCCCTCCCGGGTATCCACCAGAATGTGACCGGGATCCGTGAAGCTCGCATTTCCATGAACAACGTCCACGCCATTTTTAGAGAGCAAGCCTTCAATTCCTTTTCTGAGCCTGAGAACAACATCATCTTTCCAGTGATGCAGTTTGGCCAGATCGACCGTAACTTCGCCGGTCATCAGCCCCATGTCCGCTGCGCGGGCAATGCGCTGTTTCAGCCCGGACACTTCAATCATCGCTTTGGAAGGGATGCATCCCCAGTTGAGACAGACACCTCCCAGGTGATCTTTTTCTACAAGCGTGACTTCCTGGCCCAATTGCGCCGCCCGAATGGCAGCGACATAGCCGCCGGGTCCGGCGCCAATCACCAACGTGTCCACTTTCTGCGTAAAATCTCCGACTACCATTTCTATTCTCCAATCAACGTAAACTGAATTTCAAACTCTGTGCGACATTTCAACGATATGATTCAACTCCCCGTCGATGGCGACGCATCAAAAGAAAACCTTGTACAGGAGCCGAACATTGCGCCCAGGCTCGGGCATGATTTCCTTGACGCGATTCAAATGCCTGCGGTATTCTGCATTCCCGATATTTTCCAGTGTCAGCGAAAGGGTATGCAACAGCTTCCCCTTTGGCAATAAATATTGCACGGTCGTATCCTGAATGAGATACCCCTCCGTCGGCAGTTCGAACTGATCCAACCTGTTTTGTCTGTCAGCGCCTTTGGAATCCACAATGATGGATAATGGCCCGCGATGGTAGCGCATTTCCACCTTGCCGGATAGTGGCGGCATCCGGGGAATAGGCTGGTCTTCTTCTAACAATTGCCCTTTCACATACTGAACCTGAGCTGAAAACGACAGCCAATTCGCCGGCGCCCAATCCAGCGACACCTCGTAACCGGTCATCAGCGCATGGAATCCGCTGTACTGGTATTGAAATAAATCGGCGCGACGCCAGCTTCGTTCTCCGGTGTTTCTCGGAAAAATGTAATTCTGCAATTCATTCCGAAAGACTGCTGCCCGAATTTTCCCGTGACCGGACTCGTATTCGCCAAAGAGCTCGAATCCAATGCCGGTCTCCTCGTCCAGGTCGGCATTGCCGACTTCATAGGAATAGGCTGCCAGATGCGGCCCTTCCGAGAATAATTCCTCCACCCCGGGAGCGCGAAACGTTCGGATGACCGAAGCGCCCAGCATCAAGTCCGGTTTCACATGGTAGTGTCCGGAAACCGCCCCGGAGATACCGGCGAAGTCGCGCGTTCGGATGTGGCCGACATGGGGCGTCACATAGCTCGCTTCGGGACGCACTGTTTTGCCGTCCGCCCGAATCGCGCCATTGAATGACCAGCGGCCGCGGATGAGTTCATCGTACAGATAAACGGCCACGGCTGACTCTCTGGTATCCGGCGTGAACGTGAGCCCGCCTGACGCATAATCGCGCGATTCACCCCAGATGCCGATTCGCGCATTGTACAATGGGCCGCATTCGCAGAAGTGCAAAATCGCTGTGGCATGATGCGTCACCACCCCGAATTCCATGCCGATGATGCCCGATGCTTCAATCTCCTGGTGCTGGTAGCGGGAGTACTGATGCTTCACGTATACGTGCCGAATCATGGACGAAGGGACATTGAACAGACCTTCTGTCGCTACATGCTGCCGCAGCATGTCAATATCCACACCGCTCGGGTGTCCGGCAATCGGATCAGGGGGAATGCCGTACTCCGAATCATACCAACCGCCGGCAACTCCGGCATGACCCCAGCTTCGAACCAGACTCAACCCGATTGAGCTGTTCAGCGTTTGAATTTCCGTGTTTTGCAGTGGGCCAACCGGCGTTTGCACAGTGCCGGCCGAGCGCACACTCGCATCCCATCGCATGGCCATTGGCCCGACCGGCGCGCGCAATTCCAACGCGCCAGCGCTTCCATTCGTGACGCTCTCTCCGTGGTACGTGACCGAACCGGTTATTTTCTCCGGCCGCACGCGCGGTATCGATTCCCGCTGGACATTGATCACGCCGGCCATGACATTGGAGCCATAGATCATGGCTTCCGGCCCGCGTATCACTTCGATGCGTTCGGTGGTCATGGGATCAATGGATACAGCGTGATCCGCTGACGTCGCTGAAAGATCGCCGGTCCGCTCGCCATCTTCGAGAAGCAGCAGCCGGTCGCCAGCCAGACCGCGCAGCACCGGTCGCGCCGGAGCCGGTCCCATACAGATTTTATCCAGACCCGGTTCATTTTCAAGCGTCTTGGCTATGGTCATGCCCAGATTTTGCCTGAGCTTGCGATCGGCAACGACAATATCCGGATTTTCCAGGGTGGAATCGCCATGCACCCGGTGCGCCGAAACAATGACCTCGCCAATCAGAATGGGCGCCAACGCCAGTCGGAACGTTTTGTTTGTAACCTTCCCCTCTACGATGGCGACCTGCTCCACAGCTTCTTTATATCCCAACCGATAGGTTTTTACCGCATGAATGCCGGCGGGTATATTTTCAAAACGAAACACACCGTCGCTTCCAACCCGCTGCCAGAAATGAATCTCTTCAATCAACAAATAGACAAACCCGACCGGTTCACCGGTTTCTGAATCGATAACCTGACCTGCAAACACACCCGTTCCGGGGGAATGTTCTTCAGATGCCATCGCGAAGCCGATCCGGCATATCATCATCACACTGAGAATCAGTGCGATGCGATAAAAAAACGATTTCATTGACGATACTCCTTGCAGTACAGTTCTCCCCCATTCCGGATTCGGAATGAGGGAGAACCATGATCGACTCAGTGAATTATAATGTCACCTCAACCGGGATATGCGCTGAAACAAAATCTGCATGGTCTTCATGCAGGATTTTTATTTCAATCGTCGTAGAGCCGGCTGATTTCCCCTGAATGTAAAATTTGCCCAAACCATCTTTAGCATTCTGGATGACCTCGGCAATGGCGACATTGGCGACGGTGAAAGCCAGCGAATGGTGTTCAATGTCCGGCGTAAATAAGTCGCCGTCATGTTCATCGATGAACTGAACAAAAAGCAACGGCGTTTCTGCACCGACTTTCACGGTAATTTTACCCGTGACCGTGCCGCTTTCGTACCGAACAATTTCACTGCTATCCTGCGTAATGACAAGGCCAACGGCCTCGGCATGTTCACTGTGAGTATCATCGTCAACTGGATTGTCTTTATCACAACCAAAAATTAATGCCGATAATGCAAGCGCAATAACAAGAAATTTAAGACTTACTTTCATAAAACACCTCCGGATAGTTATTCGTTCTGAAACACTTAAGCGCATGTTCATTCAAAAAAACAACAGTCGCTGTATCCGGAGGGCCGCGGATAACCGGGGTTAACCGCTCGACGCCATAAATAATCGCGTCGGAATGAAACTCTAAAATGGTGACTCGATTCAGAAAATGCTGCAGAACGAGCGCGCCGATGATTCCGACGGAGCCCAGCACAACGAGGAATTGATACACCGGGCAGTCTTCGTGATTCTCGAAATCGGGCTGGTGATTATGGAATAAATCATGACCCGTGCTCAAAAAGAGCACGAGGGCAATGAGGCCGCCCGCCATGTATCGAAGGGAGCTTGTCTGTAATTTATTTCTTAAATCGATGAGCACCATACAATTGATTTCACAAAATTTTTACTGAAAATCCACCGATGCCGTCGCTGTTACCTGATTTTTTGTTTTGAAACTGATCAGGCTCCAGGTTTCAAGGTTCCGGGTTAAAGAGAATTTTCGTTGCCATTCAGGCTTGTCGTCTTGCCACAACGCTACACGAAGAGGTCATTTTATTCATCGTGCCTTTGAGACGTCGTGGCTGAGCAATTTTTTTTTTTTCAAATCAGCCCCATTCTGTTTCATTGGGGACTGGCATGAATCGCTATTGATACCCGTTTCAGGCGTGCCTGGTTTCAAATAACATCCACCAGCATGCGCATAGGATCTTCCAGCAGATGGATGATGTGATTGAGGAAACGCGCCACGACTGCGCCGTCCAGAATGCGATGGTCGAAAGAAACGACCAACGGCATCATGGTGCGGATGACAATCTGATCGTCTTTGACCACCGGCTTCTTTCGCGCCGCCAGCACGCCCAGAATAGCCACCTGGGGATGCTGGATGATCGGCGTTGCGTGAATGCCGCCAATGCCACCGGGGTTAGTGATGGTGAACGTTCCGCCGCGGAGGTCTTCCAGGTCGATCTCGCGGTTGCGCGCCTGAGTCGCCAGTTTTTGAATCGCCTCGGCGATTTGAAGGATGCTCCTGGTGTCTGCATTTTTCACCACCGGCACCATCAATCCCTGGTCGGTGTCCGTTGCGATGCCAAGATGGTAGTAATCCTTGTACACCAGATCGCCGCTCTCTTCATCCAGCGAGCTATTGACCTCGGGAAACGCCTGCAGCGCTGATACCACAGCTTTTGCGATAAAAGCAGTGATGGTCAATTTCACACCCCGCTGCTCCGCCATTGATTTCTGCCTTTTCAGCACCTCGAACAGATCGGTGACATCCACTTCGTCCGTGTGCGACACATGGGGGATGGTCGAGTACGATCGGACCATGACTTCAGCGATTCGCTTGCGAATGCCTTTCAACGGCTCCCGGCGGACATGTCCATACTTCTCAAAATCGAACCCAAGCGTCGACGGTTCATGGGTGACCGCCGCTGCCCGCGGAATCTTCGGACCTGGCGCCGGCGACTGTTTGACGGCGCGCCGGACATCATCGTCGGTAATGCGCCCGCCTGGCCCGGAACCGGCCACGGTGTTGATATCGACGCCCAATTCCCGCGCCAGATATCGGGTGTGCGGCGTCGCCAGTGCACGGCGCGCGGTCGCTGGCTTATCGGTCAGGACCGGTTCCCGCACAATTTTCACGGCCGGCGCATGCCCCTCTTCCGGGACGGACGCTTCCGGTTTTGCCGTTATTTCCTCTCCGGCCTGCACTGAATCCAGAATGATGAGCGGCTCCCCCACAGCGATGACGTCCCCTGGATTGCGTGGGATTTCTAATATCCTGCCGTCCACCGGAGAAGGCAGCGTCACCACCGCCTTGTCCGTCTCAATTTTTATGATTGTCTGATCGGCTTTGACCACATCCCCGATCTTCGCTTCGTAGCTTATTATTTCCGCTTCATGAATGCCTTCACCGACGTCCGGTAATCGAAATACATATCTCATGTCAAAACTCCATAGTTTTATGAATGGCCTGTACGACTCGTTCCACATTGGGATAATTGTAATCTTCCAATTTTGACAATGGCGGGATGATGTCGTAGCCGGTGACGCGGCGAACTGGCGCCAACAAGTGGAGCAGGCTTCTCTCCCCGACCTGAGCGGCCAGCTCAGCAGCCACACCAAACGAGCGCGGTGCTTCCTGAACAATGATCAGCCGGCCGGTCTTTTTAACCGAGGCTGTGATTTTCTGAATGTCAAACGGCACAATCGTCCGCAGGTCGATCACTTCGGCGTCCACGCCTTCTTTGCTGACGTGTTCCGCCGCATCGAGACAAATTGGCATCATGCCCCCCCAACCGATGAGCGTGATATCTTTCCCCTCGCGCGGAATATCGGCCACGCCGATGGGCGTCCGGTACATTTCGTCCGGGACTTCAACTTTTTTCAAGCGGTACAGTCGTTTTGGCTCCAGGAAAATCACCGGATCCGGGTCTTCAATCGCCGAAATGAGCAGGCCCTTGGCGTCCACCGGATTGGAAGGAATGACCACTTTCAGACCGGGCAAATGCGCGAAATTGGCTTCCGTGCTTTCGGAATGATGCTCCAGCGCCCGAACGCCGGCCCCATACGGAGCGCGCACGACCAGCGACATCCCATATCGCCCCTGACTCCGGTGCCGGTATCTGGCAACATGCCCCAGTACCTGATCGAACGACTGGTAGATGAATCCCATGAACTGAATTTCAACGACAGGTTTCAGGCCATTGATGGCCATGCCCACGCTGGCGCCCATGATCGATGATTCCGCCAATGGCGTGTCCATCACGCGCTCGGGACCGAATTTTTCGATCAGCCCCTGGGTCACCCGGAATACGCCGCCGTCAACGCCAACGTCTTCTCCCAGCACAACGACGGTCTTGTCGTCTTCCATTTTCTGAAATAATGCTTCATTGATCGCCTGAACCATTGATTTTCTTGCCATTATTTCACCCCTCCTTTCCGATTCAATTCTCTCACTTCTTCCATCTCTTCTTTCAAATGCCAGGGCATATCTTTATAAATATATTTGAACATGTCCGCAGGATCGGCTGGCTCCATGGCCTCATACTCTTTCACCGCTTGATCCACTTCCTGCGCGCACTGCTCGATGAGTTTTTTATCGTTCTCTTCAGTCCAGCCGCGACTGTTCATCAAATAAATTTTCAAGCGGTCGATGGGGTCCTTTTTCTCCCATTCGGCCAGCGCCTCCGGCGCGCGATACCTCGTGGCGTCATCGGCAGTCGTATGGTCGCCCATTCGATACGTCACCAGCTCGATCAATGCCGGCGTGTGATTTTTTCTGGCCAATTCGACATATTTTTTCACTGTCGTGTACACTGCAAACACATCATTTCCATCGACTCGCACTCCCTCGATGGCGTAAGCGGCTGCCTTTTCGGAAATCGTCGCTGTGGCTGTCTGTTTGCTGAATGGCAACGAGATAGCCCAGTGGTTGTTTTGAATGACAAAGACCACCGGCGCCTTAAACACAGCGGCCATATTCAGCGCTTCATGAAAATCGCCTTCCGAAGTGGAGCCATCGCCGGATGATGACAATGCCACGCTTTTCTCGCCTTTCAATTTTGCGGCGAGCGCAATGCCCACAGCATGCGGCAAATGCGACGCAACAATGATTGACGTGGGCGTCACCCGGAGGTTTTCCGGAATCCTCGCTCCGCGTTCATCGCCGCCCCAAAACATCAGTTGGTCCCGCAGCGAAATTCCCAGCGCGAACAGGGCGCCGTATTCCCGGAACGCCGGCACAAACCAGTCATTGGATTGCAGCGGCAAGGCCATGCCCACGTTGGATGCTTCCTGGCCCCGGACAGAACCCATCGTGCCAAGTCGTCCCTGGCGTTGCAGGCTCAGCGCTTTATCGTTCCAGATTCGCGTCAAATTCATCAGCCGATACATGTTGATCATATCTTCGGTCGTCAAATCGGCGACTGCTTTTTCATCGCAAGTTCCATTTTCATCCAATATCTGAATCAGTTTTGGTTTCATATTGACTCCTCTTTTTTTTATTTCAACGTACATCAATCCAGGCTCTCACTAAAAGACGAACTGAGATTTGCATTCCTGAAAGATATATCATGGTCCGCATTCTCCTGATTCAGCCAGGTCAAATTCCTCATCGTCATCGCGTGGATTTTCCTATCAAACACCTGCTCAAACTGGCGCAGCAATGACGTCGTCACCGCTCGTCGCCCCGGATCGTAACCTAAAACCTCGCTCATGGTAATAAGCTTCACACCATCGAGACCGCAGGGGCGAATAAAATCCGCTGCCTCAGCATTTCCGCTCACATTCAATGCAAATCCATAGCTCGTCACCCAGCGCGAGACATGAATCCCCATCGACGCAATTTTCCGATTGCCAAGCCACAGACCAATCTGCGCCGCTTTCTCCCGTTTGCGACTTGCCTCAATGCCGAATTCTCTCAAAGTCCGAAGACCAACCTCCTCCAGCCGATACACGTACATGGCAATATTCTGCTCCTGCGGCGCCAGCTTCATCACCGGGTAGCAGACAATCTGGCCCGGCCAGTGATAGGTCAAACCACCACCTCGAATCGATTGAATCAAGCCAATTCCCCGGGATTGAAAAAATTCGAGCGGCCGGAGCAGATCCTGCGGCTGCAACTTCCGCGCGCCAACAGCCAGAGTAGCTGGATGGGCGAGAATCAGCGCCATATCCGGAACCAGATCGGCCTGCCGAAGTTCGGCCAGTTGCTGCATCAGCGTATCGGCCCTTTCGACGCTGATAAGTTCCAACTCCATCGCCAGGCACGAATTCTTGTCGGTTCGCCGGCGAAATGCCCCGATTTCTGGAATGTTGTGATTCACCACGACCTCATTGTTTTCTTTCGTTCTGTTTCAAAATTTAATCAGCGCGAGTTCGACCTACGCATCCGCGTTTTTCGAATATAGTTCGATGCGTCCGGCGTCTTGCACGATGTATCGCCGTGATCGATTTCCACGGCGCCGATCCGATTAGCCGATTCCAGAGCGGACGTTTCCAGATCGTCGCTGCGAATTCCAATGGCGATGATCGCCTGATTCATCGCCTCGCGCGTCCGGTTCTTCACGCGATGAATTCGTTCCTCGATGACCCGGATGTACTCATTAAAATATGAATCAGGGAGATCATTGTGCTCCATAGCTATTTTGGCCAATAAAACCCAGCCGGCGCGGCCAATCCATTCATCGTCAGATTCTGTCCATGCCTCCATTTTCGTCTTGGCATGTACACTATTGAACGCCACGTAGCTGACAAATGAATCGGCGACCATATAATTCAACGCTTCACGCACCCATCGCTCCAGGTCATCCCCGGTGAATTCATCGGGATCAGCGATCATCGTGGCGAAAATTTGCGCATCGTGATTTCCCGAATTCCACAATTGAACGGCCAGCGAATGATCCGTTTTGACCTGCTTTCTCAATGCCTTCAGATCCGCGAAACTGACGCCAAACAGAGCATCCCCAGCTCCATGCCGTTTATAAATCTTTTGATTCTGATCTGTCCCTAAAGATTCAAGTTTTGTCATGGCTTCCTGGAAATTCATAATCGCTCCGATCCGATTCAATTCGTACGTGAGAAAAATTTGTCCTCGATAACTGGATTAATTTCCAGACCATCGATTGTGAATGACCACTTCGGGACGATTTGCCCGTCGAATGTGCCGGTTATCGTCATGGGCAGCACCAGTCCACCGACGATCTGATAGTCGGAGAAGTGCTTCTCTACAGTGCCCAGGAACATGCCCGGCCCAAAATCCTTGTAGCGAATGCTCAGAATTCTTCCGGATTTCGGATCAATTCCTAATGTGCTGGACGCGCCATCGATGAAGAGCGTCAGCATCTCCAGTTCCCTTCCGGCAACGCGTTCGGCGCCGCTGGCCACTGCAATAAACCCTTCCATCTTCCGATTGCTTAGCAGAAAAATGGGATTCCTCAAAAACTGCCGCCGGAGAGCATGTACCTGGATCGGGACCATGGCGCGGTACCCGCTTGAACTGAGCTTAAAAGCATCCATTTCTGAAACAACCGATGCCCAGGCATAGGTGTCCCAGGTATCATCCACTCTCAATTTATTGGGAATAACAAACGTGTGGATTTTGCTAATTTCCACGTTCCTGCCCTCGTACTCATTCACGGTCACAATTCGTTCCTGATAGCTGTGAAGACTGTTCAGTTTATCTTCACCGCCAATCGCCTGAATTGCTTTTTGCAAAAGCGCCTGCCCCTGGGATAACAATTCCGGCGTGGTTTCAGGTCTGGCATCATCCTGCTCCAGCACCAGGGACGGATCTTTCAGGAATGTATTTTTACAGGACGTTGAAGCAAAAATAAACAGTCTGTTTTCATGGACGGTGTACAGATCAGTGTCGCCTTTTCCGCTCAGAATGCCCATCCGGGCGCAAGCGCCGCCCAGTTGAATTTCGAATTGCTCAGGCGATTTCTCGAACCGCTTTTTATTCTTCTCCTGCGCGAACAGGTAAACGTAATTATCCCTCGCGACCGAGTATTTCGTCTGCCCCTGCACTTCACGACCATTGATTAATTCGACGGCATCGACCTTGAGTGTGTCGCGCTCCTGCCCGAAAGCAATGATGGGATAAAGAATCGCTAATATAACAATAGCTTTTTTAAAATTCAAAAACGATGTCATTTTGTTACCCTTTCTGTTAAAATCGTTTTGTATACCGATGGCAATAAGGCTGCTTTCCAGTTTTCAGATAATAATCCTGGTGATAATCTTCGGCATGCCAAAATGTATCAGCCTTTGTAATTTCAGTTGCCACTTTATAGCCTTTGTCTTTTAGAATGCTCACCAGTTTTTCAGTGATTTTTTTCTGCTCATCGCTGGCGTAAAAAATTGCCGAACGGTACTGTTCGCCAATATCCGGCCCCTGCCGATTCACCTGAGTCGGATCGTGAATTTCGAAGAATAATTTCGCCAGCGTTTCGTACGAAGTGACGCCCGGATCGAATACGACCTCCATGGTCTCGGCATGTCCCGTGTTTCCTGCGCATACTTCTTTGTAACTGGGATTTGTCGTATGCCCTCCCATGTACCCGACGCTTATGGAAATCACTCCTTTGACGTCTTTGAAAAGGTGTTCGACGCCCCAGAAACAACCGCCGGCAAAATAGGCCCGCTGCACCTTCTGTTCGACATCGGTCGTTGCCTGGGCCGGAGTGAAATTCAACGAAATGGAATTGACGCAGTGGCGCGTATTTTTATCCGTTAATCCCTCTCCCAGAAACACATGGCCGAGATGAGCGCCGCAGGCATTGCATAAAATTTCAGTCCGCCGTCCGTCCGCATCCGGAACCCGCTGAACCGCGCCGGGGATTTCATCATCGAAGCTCGGCCAGCCGCAGTGCGAATCGAATTTATCCTCAGACCGGTACAGCGGAGCGCCGCATTGTTTGCAGGTATAAGTCCCTTTTTCTTTGTGAGTATAATACTCGCCAGTGAATGGCCGCTCCGTTCCTTTGTAAATAATGACGGCTTCTTCCTCTTTGGTCAACGCTTTGAATTTCATCTTTTTTTCCTGTGAATGAGTTAAACCTGTCATCAATAAAATTAATGTTATTGAATAAAAGACCACCCGTCTCATGTTACCACCTCCTGGTTACATTTCCATGTTTTCAACGACGCGCCCCCGGGTTGCGCGAACGCGGCCTCACCTGTTTTTAATGAATGTCCCGGCTTGGAGTTCCTGAAACGCCACATTCAGTTCTTCCTGGCTGTTCATCACAATGGGCCCGAGCCAGGCAACCGGCTCTCGCAGGGGAGCGCCGGAAAGGAGCAGGAACCGGACAGGATGCTCCGCAGTCCGCACGCTAATCATCGCCCCATCATCGTACAGCACAAGTTGCCCCTGCCGAAGCACCCGGTCCGACTCCGGCTGGAAATGGCCGTCTCCGGAAACGATGTACGCAAAGGATGTCCTGCCTTCTGAAACTGCTATTTCAAAAGACGAATTCGGCGCCATGGTCACATCGAAAAATTCTGTCCCGACGGTCAAATCCCGAACCGGGCCTTTTTTCCCATGCATCTGCCCGGCAATAATTTTCACCGAGACATGTTCATCGACAACCACCTCAGGAATCTGATCAGTCCCAATTTCCTGGTAGCGGGGATGAATCATTTTATGGGATGCCGGCAGATTGACCCACAACTGAAATCCGCGCATCGTGCCGCTGACCTTTTTGGGCATTTCCTGGTGAATGATGCCACTGCCGGCGGTCATCCACTGCACATCCCCTGAATTGATTATTCCAGAATTCCCGATGCTGTCGCCATGTTCCACCGCACCGTGCAGGAGATACGTCACCGTTTCAATCCCGCGATGCGGATGCCACGGAAAACCAGCGATGTAATCCTGCGGGTCATCTGAACCAAAATCATCCAGCAGCAGGAACGGGTCCAATCCAGGCACCTCGTTGAACCCGAACACCCTGTTCAGTTTCACCCCGGCGCCTTCCAGAGTCGGCTTCGCATCGAGGGTCGTTTTTATTTCCCTGAAGTTATTCATGGTAATGTAACTCTTTCCAAAATATTCTGATTCAAGCCAGCCTCCTGACGGAGAGACTGTTCGATGATCTCAGCCTGCGTCATTTAAAAACAGGTCTGGCAGAAGCGTCTTCGACATAATGAATTGTGTGGCCATCCACCCATGCGCCCTGTTGCAGGTATTGAGAGCTGCTGCGCATTCGTCCGTCCGCCAGAATTTCGCCAATCCCTTTCACTTCGGTGATGCCCTGGGCATTGCCGGTCACAAATTCATGGCTGATGTATTTCTCCCCGTCGAAAGAAAATGTCCCCTGGGTGTAGAATCCCGCAGTTGTGAAATAGAAATAGACAAGGCTCTCTTTCTGTGCATCCCACACGATGATGCTCTCTCCGCCGTATGCGCCGTCATTCACGGAATGCATGATTCGGATGGCCTGGCCATTTAAAATCAGTTCCCAACTCTGAACGTCGATCATTGGTTTCTCCGGCGTGGAATTGGCAAACTCGCCCTTCCAGGTTTTCCCAATGAACGGCAGCAACGGTTTCAAGTGCTCATTGATGGCCATACCCGACGCTGCTTTCTCCTGTGCATAATTCGGGGTCAGCACCAGCATCGTCATGAATACGACGATCAAAATGAAAACTGTCATTTGAATCGACTTCATCTTGAATTCCTTTCTGCGTGTACATGGTGATTGCTTCAACGAATTATTGAGTAATGACTTTGTCATTGAAAAGCGCCCCGGGCGTGCGAGCGGATATTGCCTCACGGTACGAAATCGCATCGTCACCGCCTCTGGCATGGAATAGTCCACCGGCTTCTGTCCATCTCGCCACGGCAGCTTCACTTTTTCAGACTGATTGCATCCTTCAGCGCATGCCAGGCCAATGTCGCGCATTTGACGCGAACGGGAAATTTGACCACCCCTTTCAATGCAGATAAATCGCCATGCTCATCGAGAAAATCAGAGGCGATTTCACCGCGCAGGGATTGCAGTATTTTCTGAATCATGGCCAGGACGTCGTCTGCAGATTTGTCCTTCACCGCCTCGGTCATCATCGACGCCGACGCCATACTGATGGCGCAGCCGGCGCCTTCAAATTTGATGTCCTCCAGAATGCCGTCGCTGTTCATGACGAGCATGAGCGCGATGTGATCGCCGCAGACAGGATTGTCATGTTCCACCCGGATGCACTGAGCCACGGTGCTCCCAAAGTTACGGGGATGCCGATAGTGATCCAAAATCACTTCCTGGTATAAATCCTCAAATTCCATCAGGCAAAAAACTCCTTTGCTTTTTTGACTGCGTCCACGAAAATATCGACTTCCTCGAATGTGTTGTAAAAATAGAAACTGGCGCGGGTCGTTGCCGCTAATCCCAATTTTCGCATGGCTGGTTGCGCGCAGTGATGGCCGGCGCGCACCGCAATCCCGGTATTGTTCAGGAACTGCGCCATATCGTGCGGGTGAATGGCATCCAGATTGAATGAGATGATCCCGCTGCGCTCGGGCGCTTTGCCGTATATCTTCATGCCATCGATCCGGTGCAGCTTCAACGAGGCGTAGGTGGTGAGCTCCTGTTCGTAGCGCGTGATCCCGGCCAGTCCCAACCGGGATAGATAGTCAATCGCGGCGCCCAATCCAATCGCTCCGGCAATGTTCGGCGTCCCGGCTTCGAATTTGTAAGGCAACTCATTCCAGGTCGCACGATCCAGCCATACAGAACTGATCATTTCGCCGCCTCCCTGGTATGGATCCATTTGCTCCAGCCATTTTTCTTTGGCGTACAAAACACCGATCCCGGTTGGCCCGCACATCTTATGTCCTGAAAATGCTAAAAAGTCGCAGTCCAGTTCCTGCACATCTGTCGGCAAATGCGGCACACTCTGCGCGCCATCCAGCAGCACTGGAATGCCGCGCCGATGCGCCTTGCGAATCAATCCGCGGACAGGATTAATTGTCCCGAACACATTGGAAACATGCACCAGCGAGATGAGCTTTGTCCGCTCATTCAGCAATTCTCCCAGACTTCGAAAATTTAACGTGCCGTTCTCCAGCAGCGGGATGAATCGCAGCCGGACGCCTTTGTCTTTGGCCAATAATTGCCAGGGAATCAAATTGCTATGATGCTCCATCTCCGTCAGTATTATTTCATCGCCGGCCTGAAGAAATTTCCGACCCCATGCCGTCGCTACCAGATTGATGGACTCCGTGGTTCCCCGCGTGAAAACGATTTCGCGAGTGGAATTGGCGCGAATGAACGACGCCACCTTCCTTCGGCTTTTCTCGTACGCCCCGGTCGCCTCCTCGCCCAGTGTGTGCAGCGCGCGATGGACATTGGCGTTGGAATTTTCATAATAACGAACCAGCGCCTCTATCACCTGCCGCGGTTTCTGGGTCGTCGCGGCATTATCGAAATAGATGAGCCGCGTGAACTGTCCGTTATTTTTTGCTGCGGACATGTTTCGCGACAGGATCGGGAAATCCTGACGCAGTTCATCCGGATTTAATCCTGATTCGCTAACCTTTCGCCGTACTGTTGTGCTGTTTGTTTCCATTCCTTCGCCTGCCCGGAATTTTTTTATGAGTTGACTTTAATTTCGACCCGCTTTTCAATTTTCAAAACTCACAAAGACAAATCCATCGACGATCTTCGTTGGATACGCAGCGACCGGGGTGACAGCCGGAAACCGGAGATTCTTCCCGGTGCGAATATCGAACCGCGCGCCGTGCTGGGGACATTCCACCTGACCCTCTTCAATCCACCCTTCGGAAAGGGAGGCATTGGCATGGGAACATTCATCGTCAATCGCAAAGATGCCATCATCCAGTTTGAACAGCGCAATGCGTTTCCCGTTGTGCACGAAAAGCTGACTGCCGGATTTCAAATTTTCGACAGGCATTGCTTTTATCCAATTCTCCATGGGTCCCTCAACTTTCTAATTTCGTTTCCAATTGTTCCCGTACAGCGTCCTGCAAATCCGCTGGCAGCTTCAAGATAACGTCTTCGAAAAATCCGCTGATGATCATTTTTCTGGCCTCGTCCAGTGAAATGCCCCGGGACATGAGATAAAAGATTTCATCATCGTTCACCCGGCCTGTCGTGGAACCGTGGCTACATTTCACATCGTTGGCCTGAATTTCCAGGCCCGGGATGGAATCGGCTCGCGCATGGTCGTCCAGCACAAGGTTCTTGTTGGACTGATACGCGTCCGTTTGCTGCGCATCCGGAAAGACTTTTATCATGCCCTGATAGATTGTGTGCGCGCGATCTTTCACCACACCTTTGTAAAGCAAATTGCTCGCGGCCTGCGGCGCTTCATGGTGTTGCACCGTGCGCAAATCGAAATGCTGATTGTGATTGGCAAAGTAAATTCCATTGACATGAGCATTGGCGCCAGGCCCCTGCAACTCGCACCTGAAATTAGTCTTGCTCAGCGCGCTGCCGGTATTGATGACCACCGATTGAATCTCTCCATCCCGGGCCACACGGGCATGGTTATTGGAGAAATTCAGGGATGCGTCGTTAAGGTTTTGAAATTCAAAATACTTCAACGCCGCACCGTCTTCCACGTACAGATGAACCAGGGCATTGCGAAAAATTTCCTGGCCCACTTCACTGGAAATGTCGGTGCGAAGCTCGGCCCGGGCGCCTTTTTCCAGTATCACCATCACATTCGGAAAACTGGCGCTCTTTGCTCCGGCTTCATGGAATGAAAGTAGAAACGGCTCGCTGATTTCAGCAAAAGCAGGCACGTATAAAAACGCGCCGTGAGTCCAGAGGCTCTTATTCAGACTTTCAAATTTGCCATCTTCCTTTTGGGCCGGCAGATAGCGCTGAACCAATGCCGCGTGTCGATTCATGGCGTCGGATAATGTGGTGAAAATGACTCCTCGGTCGTCGAGGCTCTTTCTGATCTTCGCGCTGATGCACTGATGTCCCCGAAACTCGGCCAGACCGCTTTTCCCGGGCAATTCATCGACAGGCTCGGATTTCCCTGCATCTTTGTATCCATTGAGAATTTCATAACTCTGAAAATTGATGTGCGAAATATTGGTTCGCCGCCATTCCTCATCCCGGATGCCCGGCCAGGGCTGATTTACGAATTGAGTCAGCGCCGCGTTGCGCGCATCCTTCACCCAGCCCGGCTCTGATCTTCGGCTGACCAATTCATTCAATATTTTTATATCGAAAAAATAATCGTTCATAATTTCATTCTCCTCTGTTAACGAAGTGGGCGCTATTTAACCCACCGAACCTTCCATTTCCAGTTCAATCAGCCGATTCAATTCGACGGCGTATTCCATGGGCAGTTGTTTGACAAGCGGCTCGATAAAGCCATTCACAATCATCATGGACGCCTCCTGCTCGCTCAGTCCCCGGCTCATCAGGTAAAACAACTGCTCCTCGCTGATGCGACTGACTCTGGCTTCGTGCTCGATGGAAACATCATTCGCATTCACTTCGATATAGGGATAGGTGTCGCTGCGCGATTTTTCGTCCAGGATCAACGCGTCGCACACGACATTGGATTTGACATGATGCAGTCCTTCGTAGACCTTCAACAGCCCGCGATACCCGGCGCGGCCGCCATCTTTGCTGATCGATTTTGATGTGATGACAGAGGTCGTGTTATCGGCGACGTGGACGACTTTTCCGCCGGTATCCTGATGCTGGCCCCTGCCGGCAAACGCGATGGATAAAATCTCTCCGTGAGCTCCCTGCCCCATCAGATACACCGAAGGATATTTCATCGTCACCTTGCTGCCGATGTTGCCGTCGACCCATTCCACCGTTGCATTCTCGTGGGCAATGGCCCGCTTGGTCACCAGATTGTACACATCGCCGGACCAGTTTTGAATGGTTGAATACCGCACGCGCGCCCCTTTCTTGGCGATGATTTCCACCACTGCGCTGTGCAGGGAATCAGTTGTGTAAATCGGGGCGGTGCAACCTTCCACATAATGGACAAAACTGCCTTCATCGGCGATGATGAGCGTGCGCTCGAACTGTCCCATATTTTTGGCATTAATCCGAAAATAGGCCTGAAGCGGCACTTCGACTTTCACACCGGGCGGCACGTAGACAAAGCTGCCGCCGGACCACACCGCACTGTTCAACGCCGCAAATTTATTGTCGGATGGCGGAATCACTGTGCCGAAATATTCTTTGACCAAATCCGGGTACTCCCGCACCGCAGTCTCCGGGTCGACGAAAATAACGCCCTGCCTGGCCAGGTCCTCTTTCAGATTGTGATACACAACCTCGGAATCGTACTGGGCGCCGACGCCGGCCAAAAATTTTCGTTCCGCTTCGGGTATGCCCAATTTGTCGAACGTGTTTTTGATGGTTTCCGGCACATCATCCCAGCTTCTTTGCTGGAATTCCGTTGGCTTCACATAATAATAAATTTCATCAAAATTGATCCGAGACAAATCTGCGCCCCAATTGGGCATGGACTTCTTCCAAAAGATTTCCAGGGCTCGCAGCCTGAAATTTTTCATCCATTCCGGCTCATTTTTATGGGCAGATATTTGCTGAACGACCTCGCGACTCAGCCCCTTTTGCGCTTTGAACACCGATGTTTCCGGGTCATGAAATCCATATTTATATGTATCGGAAGCGACTCCGATATTAAATTCCTGAGAGTTCATTTTATTTTCTCCTTGAATTCGAAAAAGGTCAATGACTTAAACTGCGTTCATTTCAGCAACGCCGTATTTCGTTTTGATCCATTCGTACCCTTTCTCTTCCAGCACGCCCACCAGTTCCGGGCCGCCTGATGTAACAATTCTCCCCTGATACATGATGTGAACGAAGTCCGGAGAGACGTAATTTAAAATGCGCTGATAGTGGGTGATGATCAATGCACTGAGCTGAGGTCCGCGCAGTTTATTCACCCCTTTGGAAACAACCTTTATCGCGTCGATATCCAGCCCGGAATCGGTCTCGTCCAGCACCACAAATTTCGGTTTCAGCATCAGCATCTGCAGTACTTCCATTCGCTTTTTCTCGCCGCCGGAGAATCCTTCATTCAAATAGCGATTCACAAAATTCTTGTCCATCTCCAAAAAGTCAACATTCTCTTTCAACTCTTTGATATAGCCGGAAACATTTAATTTCTGTCCATTGCCGGAAAACGCTCGCCGGGCTTCCACGGCTCGCTTCAAAAATTTAGCGACCGTCACGCCAGAAATTTCCACCGGATATTGGAACGCCAAAAACAGCCCCATCAATGCCCGCTCATTTGCCGGCAATTCCAGCACATTCACGTCATCGATGAGTATTTTTCCATCAGTGACATCGTATTTGGGGTGACCCATCAGCACATTCGCCAGCGTACTTTTGCCTGAACCATTGGGACCCATCAGCGCGTGAACTTCACCAGTCCGCGTTGTCAGGTTGATGCCGCGTAAAATCTCCTTCCCATCGATCCGCGCATACAAGTTCTCTATTTTCAAAGTATGTCCGTTATTCATGGTGACTCTCTCCTTTACAATTGATTGATTTTCAAATATCATATCCCAATTCCAGCCGGGCTTCTTCCGTCATCATCGACGGCTCCCAGGGTGGATCCCAGACGAACTCTACTTCCACGGCTTCGATGCCTGGCAGTTCTCTGAGATGCTTTCTAATGTCCCGCTCCAGCATCTCGCCGGCAGGACACCCGACAGATGTCAGGGTCATTTCGATTGTTACCATTCGTTCCCCGATCCGGACGCCGTACACAAGGCCGAGATCAACGATACTAACCATCAGTTCGGGATCATACACATCGGACAGGACCGCCATCACTTTTTCCTGGGTCAGCATTTTCTTTCCTGATTTTAATGAATCAACAGTCCATGTTGGACTAATTTTGTCTTATATTTGCGCTTTAAAAAAATGACTTCCATTGATGAGTCCACACAGGCGTCCCATCGCTCATGACTTCCATTTGATGTTACAGCCGAGACTCGGCAATTGATTGGCGTCGACCGGCCGGCCGGCTAACATTGCATCCAGCGCCCTGCGGAGATCGCTCCCGGTGACAGGGACAGAATTCTCCGGGCGGGAGCCGTCCATTTGACCGCGGTAGACACATTTTAGCTCGCTGTCGAAAATATAAAAATCCGGCGTGCAGGCAGCGTCGTACGCTCTGGCGACTTCCTGACTCTCGTCAAATAAATAGGGAAAGGGATAGCCGAATTTCTTCGCAACCGCTTTCATGTTCTCAGGCGAATCGTCCGGGTAAGCCCCGACATCGTTCGAATTGATGGCAACGAACGAAACGCCTCGCGGAAGATAATCCCGGGCCAGTTGCACGATCCCGCTCTGAACATGTTTCACAAACGGGCAGTGATTGCAGATGAACATGATGACAGTTGCTTTCTCTGATTTTAGCTCGGCCAGGGATTTTTCTGTATCCGTCACCACATCGGGCAATAGGAAATCTGGTGCAAGGGTTCCCAATGCCATCATGTTCGAAAGGGTTCGCGCCACGTATCAACTCCTCATTTGAATTTCTCGTTAAAATCTTTCAATGAAATTTCATTGAAAAAATCTTCCAGCTTCGCCTGAATATTCTCCAACGGTTTTCGGATGTGGCAATATTTATCACGGCCACATTTCGACGGTCCGCTGCTTTTGATGCAATCCACAAGTCGAAAAGGCCCGTCTATCGCAGCGATGATTTCGCTCATGTTGATGTCCGACGTCGATTTTTCCAGGTAGTAGCCGCCACGCACTCCCTGCACCGAAACAATCAGTGCACTCCGAACCAGGCTCTGCAGAATTTTCATCATCAGTTCCAATGAAATATTGAATTTATCCGCGAGCTCTCTGGCAGTCGTCAATTCACCATACCTCTTTTCCGACATGTATTCGAGGGCAATCAGGCCATATTCGACTTTTTTACTCAATCGCATCATGCAAATACCAGACTTTATCAGTCTTATTTTAATAAAAAAAAATATGTTTATTTTTCGCCTGGTTCATACCAGACTATTTTAGTCTTATATTCAACCTGAATATACAGCATCAATTCCAAAAAGTCAAGCATTATTTTTGAATTTTTTTCAGAGACATGATGGATCATTCCCGTGAACTCATTGTGGTCAGGATTATACCATCGGTTGACAGGTAATCCCTGAGCAGATTGATGACGAGGCAGGAATGAACCGGGATAACCGCAATCAGGTCGCCAATGCTCAGATTTTTCATGACCGGGTCTGGCGCAGTCACCACACCATGCTCCTGGGAAATCGAGGAAACATAAGCGGAAGGGATCATAGAGCTCCAGCCGCGTTCGTGCAGCATGGCCACATAGCCAAATATTTTTTGGCCGCGCCGATCCACGAGACTGTCTTTGGACAGGTGAACCGCCCCGCCGTAAATCACCACTTCATTCCGCGCCGGATGTTTGGCGACAATGGGACAGGCAACAGCCACTGCAATATCGGTCTCATCGCAGACGCCGAGATTGAGTTGCATGGCATCATAAAAAACGAAATTGCCGGGACGAATTTCATCCACACCCGCAATATTCTCAACAAGACGACATGAGGGCGTATCGCCCAGGGAGAGCTCCAGACGGTTCACTCCTTTCCGGGCCAGCCCCGATTTCATCGATTGGAGCCGCGCCACTGTATCAGCGTAAATCTCCCGAATGCGATCGGTTGATTCGGCCTGATAGGTATGCCCGGCATGAGTGAGCAGTCCTTTGAAATGAAGAACTGCGCTGCCTGTCATTTTCTCAATCAGGTTGAATGCCTCCGCAACCCGATCCCAGTTGATACCGGTGCGAAATAAACCGACATCAATTTTCAGCCAGATATCCACCGGAGCCGTCAGATTGGTCTCCAAAAAAACAATCGATTCCATGGATTCGACCAGCAATCCCAACGAGACTTTTTTCGCCAGCGCGTTTATTGCGTCGATCTCGCGGATGTTGGCCGGAAAGGCAATCGTAATATTGTTCCAGCCATGCGCCGCAAAGTAGCCGGCCATCTCCACGGACGACACCGTGATCGCTTCCACGCCGCTCTCCGAAAACCACTGCCCAATAGCGGCTGATTGATGCGTCTTGAAATGCGGCCGAAAGCGGACGTTGCTGAGCCTGGCTTTTTCCATCATTCGTTTGATGTTTTCCAACGCCCGTGTTTTATCGATTAACAAAGTCGGTTTCACAATCTGTTTCAGATTCAGCATGCTCACTATCCTTTTCATGATTTCAATTTTTACTGTCTTCATACACTCCAGTCAACGGAGCAGTTCGCCCGTCTGCCCCGTTGAAAGCGCAGATATGGCGGAACCCATATCGATCATTCAATATACTATTTTCGCTGAAAAGATCAATGACTAAATCTAAAATTTTTCCCACCTGTTGACGCAGAAATATCACCGCATCGTAATGTGACTGTAACGCTGCAACAATAATTTTTCGAAATTGGCTTTATTGATTTCAACGAAGAAATTCATGGAAACTAAAACACACATCAGCTATCCACAAACCAGCCCATCGACGGGACTGTTTCCGCGCTCGGTTCTCATTATTTCGGGCGTGTCACTCGTGGCTCGAATCGCACTGGCAGCGGCTCTCTATCCCGGTTTCGATGAGGCGTATTATTTCAGCTACTCGCTCCGGCCATCTTTGAGTTATTTCGATCATCCGCCGGTCGTGGCCTGGCTGGCCGGCCTCTTCCCGTTTCTGCTTGGCCAAATAACACCACTGACCATTCGGCTCGGCGCAATTTTAGCCTTCTCTCTTTCCAGCCTGCTCTTCTATCGGCTGAGCAGGAGATGGCTGACCGCGCGCGAGTCAGTGATCGCCTTCGTTTTGCTCAATCTCACTCCCATTTTCGCATTGGGCGCCGGCGCCATGATCTTGCCCGATGCCGGCCTGCTTTTTTTCTGGATATGCGCCCTGTTCTTTCACGTCTCTCTGATCAACAATCCCGAACGAACTGTGAACTGGCTGCTTGCCGGGACCTTCACAGGACTGACCATGCTTTCCAAATATCATGGTCTATTTTTGGCCATTTCGATCATGTCGTATTCGGTCATAGGCTTTCCGCGCATCTTCCGAAGGCCCGGCCCCTATCTGTACTCGTTGTTCGCATTGATTGTTTTCTCTCCGGTCATCCTCTGGAATTACCAGCACGGTTTTGCCTCGTTTTTGTTTCAAGGCGGGCGCGCGATCGGCCATAACATCTCGTTGCAGCGTCTGCTCCAGGCAATCGGAGGACAGGCGGCCTATCTCACTCCCATGATTTTCGTTCCCCTGGTCTATGTAATGTACCTGACGCTGTCGCGCGGACTTTTGAAGCGCGACCTTGAATATCGGCTCTACTTTTTCTTTGGAACACTGCCGGTCGTCGTCATCAATTTCATCTCATTGTTCAAGCCAATCCTGCCGCATTGGACCATGCCGGGCTATGTGATTTTACTGGTCCCCCTGGCTCGCCACATCCAGGCGCAACTGAACTCGCGACCGTGGTTTAAAAAATATGTGTACAGTTCCATCGTTTTCATTTTCATGCTAATGATCGTCGGGTTTCTTCACGTAAAATTCGGCATCTTTCACCTTGAAAAAATGGCCGAAAGAAAATGGATGTCAAAACAAAATTTTTATAAAGACGCTACGCTGGATCTTATCGGCTGGGATCAGATCAATCACTATTTAGAAGCCCATAACATTCATCCGGATAGCACATTTCTTTTCACCCATAAATGGTTCCTGAGCGGCGAAGCGGAATTCGCCACCCGGGGAAAATTCACCGTGATGTGCTTCAATAAAACCGATTCGCGAGGATTCGGTATCTGGGATGCTTCACTGGATATGCGCGGCCGGGATGGCCTCTTCATCTCGACCAATGTGTATGCACACGATCCGCACAAACACTATTCCACTTATTTTGAATCCATCTCAGCGCCGGATTCCATTCTTGTCGAACGAGGCGGCGTCATTTCCAAAACCATTTATTTTCACCATTGTAAAAACTTGCTGAAAAATTATCCTGTCTTCAATGGAACAAAGATTCATTAAAATGCGGAGGCTCCTGTGAAACGTATCATAAATAATTTTCTTCTTGTCTTGTTCGTTCTGATTGGCGTCATCATCGTTCATGCCCTGGTTCGCTACGCGACCTGTCCCATTTATAAATTTCCAGAGCCCCGACCCTTTGCCGGAAATACCTGGTTCAATCCATACCAGGACATGAATCCTGACTGGTTCAAGGCCAATTTTCAGGTGCAATCGCTCTCCTGGCTGGGCGCTACAGACGGGAGAAACCGGACCGAAGACGTCGTTGAGCAATACAAAAAATTAGGCTACGACATCATCACCATTTCCGACTACCAGTATATCAATAAAATGAAGGACATGGACATTTCTTTCATCCCGGTTTACGAGCATGGCTACAACATGAAGAAGCGGCATCAGGTGGTCATCGGAGCGAAAAATGTATTATGGCATGAATACATGTTCTGGCAAAATGAACATCACAAACAAAATATCCTGAACTTGCTGAAGGAAGAAAATCCATTCGTGGCCATCGCCCATCCCCGATTCATGCACGGCTATGAATCCGGCAACATGAAGATTTTGACAAATTACGATGCCATCGAGGTGCTGAATCATTACCGCAAATCCGTTGCTTTGTGGGATGAGGCGCTCTCCGCAGGTCGAGCGGTCTGGCTCATTGGCGACGATGATTCCCACAATGTCCACGATCCCAACCAAACCGGCGTATGCTGGACCATGATCAACGCCGAAACGACAGCGGAAAAAGACGTATTATCCGCCCTGAAAAAAGGCCAGATGTACGGCGTGGAAGGACGGAATGCAGTGAATGACAACTCGCTGCTTTTCGCCAGCGTGGTTGAGAACACCTATCGCATTCAATTGAAAAATCCGGCCGGGCAAATCCGGTTCATCGGCCAGGACGGGAAACTGGTTTCCGTGACGGAAAATCAAAACTACGCCGAATTAAATTTATCCCAGGGCGATACCTACATCCGAGCCGAAATTGAAAATTCCGGTTCAACCATGTATCTGAATCCCATCTTTCGAATAAACGGCGATGTCATCTCCAGGCCTGCTGCCATCATCGACGAGCCAAAGACAACCCTGCTCAGGACAGCCATCGTTCTTTTCATCCTCTCGCTCTGGTTCGGCGGCAGGTTTTTCTACTTTAACTTGTATCCTGCCCGCAGCGCAGCGTATCGGAGACCAATCCGGATTCCGCGGCCGATTTTCGCTTTCTTCCGGACAATACAAAATATTCTAAGACGAAAACTTCAATTCGGTCGAAAAAATTCATGATCGAATTCACGGCTCAGGGAGACGCGTGATGCCATACCGGACAGCGCCGCACATGCAACGATGACTTGCCCTCCCTGAAATTGCCTTTCCGCAATGAAATCTTCGTGATTATCCCGACCTTTAACCTATAAATAAAAAAACCCCTCCTGGCATGGACTCATCAGGAGGGGCGCTTTCTCACAACCGTATTAAATGAATTCGACATCGATGACCAGTTCCACCGGTAAGCCCTGATCCGGGGCTATCAGCAGGTTTTTCACCCTGTAAGGCAGCTTCACCGGACCGGAGGCGGGCGTTGCACCTTCTCCCCGGCGCAGTTCCAGCAACACAGTTTTGTGCGGGAATAACTGTATCGTCTCAGGGAAAGTGAGACCCTGAATGTCCCCATTTTTCACCAGTTCAAACCCGACCTGCGACGTATTTTGAATTTGAAGATTCACTCGCCCCTTTGCCCCAAGCGTCACTTTGGGCGTGGACAGCTTCACGGACCCGTAAAAAATTGGCTTCAGAAAAGGCTCGGTCCCGATCAACAAATTCTCAAAATACACAGCCGTCCGCCGGTTGATGAGCGCCTCTTTGATGGACTCCGCGGATTTCTCTTTGGCAAAGACCAGTGTCATCGGGCGATGCGCGCCGCCGGCTAAATCAAAGCCGAGATTGGTCGGCGGATGCACATCGGAATTGCCGATGATCGTCAGGTTTTTATCGAGCGCCCACTGAAAGACGGTGGGGTAGTAATCGTACCAGTTTACCACTTCAATTCCCTGGAACTGAGAGTGATTGAACAACTCCGTGTGTTCATCCCACCATGTTGCGCCATTGGGCGCCTGGGCAACCCATCCCGGATGGTTCCAGAACACAAATGCGCCCTGATCGTTCGCTGCCTTCAACGCCTTTCTCCAGTCGTCATGATCGATCGCATCGGCGTCGCCAATAAAAATGGCATTGAAATGTCCCGGCGGCATGGACTTGGTGATTTCCACGCCTTTGATCAAAATAATGCCCAGGTCTGTGGCTCTTGGCAGCGCTATTTCATAGGAGCGATTGTGGCTGGTGGACACATCTTTTTTATGCGGCTGATATTCGAGGTGATCGGTGATGGCGATGGCATCCAATCCTTCCAGCCAGGCTTCATCCACGCGCACAGTCGGCCAGACCGATCCATCGGAAAAGACCGTATGCATGTGAAAATCGCATTTCAAGGTGCGATAGCCGGGAATGTCCGGGATGGCGACTTCTGTTCGTGCTTCAACCTGGGCATAGCTATTGGTCACCAACGAAACGAGCAGCGCCAGCAACACCGCCACAATTTTGAAAAAATTTCGTCCATTCGATTTCATCTTCTTCCTCCAGATTAGGTACACAGCAATCAAGACATTTCGCACAGAAAGCTAATGACACCATGTTACCGATAGATGAACAGTCCATATCATTTTCATTTCATTCAAATTTTTTGGCCGCCCTAACCAGCGCGCTTTTGACGCCCGGTTCGCTCGATGAATGACCGGCGGCTTCAATGATCCACAATGTCGACCGCGGTAATTTTTTATGCAGGGTGTAGGCGGTAATTGGCGGACAAATCACGTCGTAGCGCCCGTTGATGATGATGGTGGGTATTGATGCAATTTTATCGGTATTGTTCAGCAGTTGGCGTTCGGCCAAAAAACATCCATTGGCCATGTAGTGATTTTCAATCAGGGAAAATGCGTAGAATGGCCACTGCTCCAGAATCTTCTCCAATCGATCATCCGGCATGTCCAGAAATGCAATTTTCCCCTCGTAGCGCGCCCAGGCTTTGGCAGCCTCATTTTTGATTTTCGCATCATTGCTCTGAATTTTTTTCAATAACTGTACCGGATAGTTCTTCTTTTCCGGAGCATCAATCTGGCCCATGAGCATATCAAAATTTTCAGGGAAATAGGTGGCGGTATTGCCGTGGTAAAAGTGATCGATTTCCGCTTTGGCCGCTGTGAAAACACCGCGCAAAATAATGCCGCTCACATTGTCCGGATAGGCTTCAGCGTAGGCCAGCGCCAGCGTTGATCCCCATGAGCCTCCGAATAAAATCACTTTGTCCGCGTTGACGTGTGCCCTCAATCTCTCGATATCCCCGACCAGATGCTGCGTCGTGTTCTCCCTCAGCTCGGCGTACGGTTCGCTCTTGCCTGCGCCCCGCTGGTCGTGCAGAATGATGTGAAATTTCTCCGGGTTGAAATAACGAAAATCGTGCGTCGAGCATCCGGCGCCCGGTCCGCCGTGCAGCACCATCACGGCTTTTCCTTCGGGATTCCCGCCCAATTGATAGTAGATTTTATGCAATTCCGAGACTTTCAAATAGCCGGTCGTGTACGGCTGAATTTCCGGCCAAAGATCATCCGCGGCAAACAGCCTGGCGACGCCCATCACTGTCGCCAACACAATGAACGCCACAAGCATTTTTCGATTCTTCATACCGTCTTCCTCACATTGTTTTTAGCCCGATTCATCCTATAAAAGTGGATAGGAACCTGATGAATTTCACGATCAATTTTTATTCGCTGACAATGTCGCTGTTAAAATATTCGGAAATTAAAGGTCTTTCGGCCAACCATGATGGCTTCCCAGTCCCAATCGTAGGCCCCGGATATTTCTGCGTGCGCTGCAAATCCGCATTTTTCACAGGATATTTCCGCACGGTCTTTCAAATAGCAGCCAATATTTATCCTTCCATCCGGCTCGGCGCTGGCGATCAGCCAATCATGACAGCGCCAGGTATTTTTCTTCAATCCTTCGAGCGTGGACACTGAATCCAGTATGGGATACCCCTGTTTTTTGAGGGCAATTAATTGATTGAGTACGGCAATCCGCCGATATTCCGGAAGCCACAAATTTTCTGAATTGGGGAATGGATAATAGAACTGAATGGTCATGCCTTTCACAATGGGCCTGAGAAATTTGACCAACTCAGGAATCTCGCCATCATTCAGACTGGAAATGGTCAGGTTAGCCAGAATTTTTGGATGGTGTGAATGCCGGATATTGGCCAGAATTTTTTCAAAACTCGGGCCTCGATTATGTTCGTGCGCCGCTTTCAGTCCGTCGATGCTGACCCACACCACATCCGCCGAAGAGTTGATGGGCAACGTGCCGTTGGTGGTGATGCCGACTCTGAAGAATTTTTGTCTGGCGTAGGCGACCAGATCGTCGAGCGAATAGTCGCCATCTCGCCAGAGAAACGGCTCGCCGCCTTCGAAGATGAGCAGCCGAACGCCATGCCCGGCCAGAGAATCCATCACGCGAATCGCGCCATCGTAGGAAATAGATACAGGGTCCATTCGCCAGAACGGACAGGAGCGGCATTTCAGCGTACAGCGGTAGGTGATCTTGAATCCGGCTAACAGTGGCTTTCGCCGGCCGAAGAGCCTCGCTGCGATATTATGCCTGAGAAAGTAGAAATAATGTGATGTCATCATAAGTAAAATTTTGAATCGTCTCAATCCATGTTGTGAGAAAAAAGGAGTGCAACCCGCCGTCGGCGCGCGCGTCACTGCAACTGGTTAGCCTCTTGTTGAATGATGTCCCACGCCAGCGCGATATCCTTCCAGGTTGTTTTCAAATTTCCAATTGCCAGCCGGATGGCATATTTGCCCTTCAATTTCGTGTGCGACAGGAACACGCGCCCGGTCGCATTGATCCTGTCCAGCAGAGTTTCGTTCAATGCATTGATCCGGGCGAGGGTCGCTTCATCGTTTTGTCCGCGGCTTGTTTCCGGGCAATACCGAAAAACCAGTGTGCTGAACGGGACCGGCGCCAATAATTCAAAACCGGGATGCGCCTCCATTTTCGATTTCAATCGCTGCGCACATTCGATGTGCGATCGGATGGCGTCGACGATGCCTTCGCGGCCCAATGCGCTGAGTATCATCCATAATTTTAACGCCCGGAAGCGGCGTCCCAGAGCCACGCCGTATTCCATGTAATTCATGGTTTCATCCGCCTCTGCGGTGCGCAGGTATTCCGGCGTCAGACTGAATGCCTGCTTCAGTATTTCGGGCCGCTGACAGAACAGCACGCTGCAATCGATGGGAGTGAACATCCATTTGTGCGGATTCACAATGATGGAATCCGCCAGTTCCCATCCGTCGAAAAGATGGCGCTTTTCCGGAAGCACCGCAGCAGCGCCTCCGTACGCCGCATCGACGTGCAGCCACACGCTGTATTTCCGGCACAGGTCAGCGATTTTTTTCACGGGATCCACGCTGGTCGTCGACGTGGTGCCGAGAGTGGCAATGACGCAAATTGGTTTTATGCCGGCAGCCATATCGTTTTTTATCGCTGATTCAAGCGCTGCGACATCCATTTGGTAAATGGCATCTGATGGTATTTTCCGCATGCCTTCCTGGCCGATGCCGAGGACAATGGCCGCCTTTTCGATGGATGAATGCGCTTCCACTGACGTGTACATGGCCAGCGCCGGAATATCCGTCCGACCGGCCAGTCCTTTTCGCCGAATGTCAAAATTCGCCCACTCCCGCGCCGCGGCCAAGGCGCACAGACTGCCCACCGATGCAGTGTCATTGATCACGCCGACGAACTGTTCCGGCAATCCCACCATTTGCCGAAGCCAATTGAGCACGGTCTCCTCCAATTCCGTGGCGGCCGGCGACGTCTTCCAGAGCATGGCATTGACATTGAGGGCGCTGGCCAGCAATTCGCCGATGATGCCGGGGTATGAACCGGTGACCGAGAAGTAGCCGAAAAACCGGGGATGATTCCAGTGCGTGATCCCGGGGAGGATGAGCGCTTCAAAATCACGAAATATTTTCTCAAAACTTACAGGCCGGTCCGGCGGATTTCCCGGCAGATTTCGTTTGATATCCCCGGGCTTTGTCTTTGCCAGCACTGAAAACGCGTCCATATTTTCGAGATAGTTGGCGATCCACTCAACAGCCTGCTTTGCATGCGCCTGAAACTCGTTCGGCAGCATGTCGCGGTGCGGCTCCTCTGATCCATCTCTCATTTTTTGTTGCACGATGCGCTCCTCCATTTTTCAATTTAAATTTCTATCTCTCTCACCACATTTCTATTCTCACATGGCGGGAATCTACAGACACGGCTGGAAGTTACAGGCACCCTTGCTTTACGTCTCAGGTCGCTATTTGTTCAATAGTAAAATAATTGAAATATTCCTGAATGTCAAGATAGAATTTTCGATGCTGCATCAGCCGCCGCCACTGGCTGTACCGTGGACTCATAGCCGAACCGATTTCCGAATGCGATGGGAATGGCCGCACAGCGACACTCCGGCGCTTTCCCTGTGTCCCGCAGCATCGCTCCTTCAGCGCTGACCGCTTTTCCCGCGCCTGAGCTGCTCCTTCAATCTCCCCTTGCGTTTCATTTTCCAAAAAGAATTTGTTTGATTTGTAGAATATTTTTTTTATATTTTCCCCTGTTCCTGAATCAAGCTTTTTCATATTGGATGAATTCACAAGCTAACTGCTGCGGAGGAGAATAATGGGTAAGACAATCATCGAGAAGATTATTGAATCTCATAGCAATAGACCCGTCAAACCGGGCGACATCGCGGACGTAGCCATCGATGCGCGTGTTGCGCGTGATTTCGGCGGCGCGAATGTCGTTAAAAATATCAAAGACAGCAACCTGACCATAGACAATCCGGAGAAAACCTATTTCACTTTCGACTGTAACCCGGGTGGCTCGGATCAAAAATACGCGACCAATCAGCACATCTGCCGTCTCTTCGCCCGCGAGACAGGGATCAATCTGTTCGATGTCGACCAGGGAATTGGCACGCACATCGCCATTGAAAAAGGGCTGGTGAAACCCGGCGATACCTTTATTTCCACCGATTCCCATGCCAACATCATGGGCGCGATAGGCGCCTTTGGTCAGGGAATGGGCGATCAGGATATTGCCGCTGCCTGGGCCTATGGCAAGATCTGGTTCAAAGTCCCGCCCACAGTGAAGGTTATTTTGAAGGGCAAGCCAAATCCCCTGGCCACTGCGAAAGACATCACGCTGGCGATTTTGCGCGTGACCGGCGCAAACGGGCTCCTGGGCTGCGCCTCCGAAGTCTATGGCGATATTGTGGATGAACTGGGTCTGGCCGCGCGGATCACCATTGCCTCCATGAACACGGAGATGGGTGGCATCATCATGCTTTTCCCGCCCAATCAGGAAGTCATCGATTATAGCAATCACGCAAATGGCAAAAAGGTGACGCCAGTCTACGCCGATCCGGATGCGGAATACCTTCGCGAACTGGTGGTGGATATTGAGGGATTGGAGCCGCTCATTTCCCGCCCGGGCCATCCGGAAGATGTGATCACGACGTGCGATATCGCCGACATCAAAATCGACTCCGCCTTCATCGGTTCCTGTACCAATGGCCGTTACGAAGATATGGTGGAGGCTGCCCGCATTCTCAACGGACGGAAAATTGCGCCGGGCGTGGTGCTGAAAATCGTCCCGGCCACGGACTCTGTCTGGCGACGCTGCCTGGACGATGGTCTCATTGAAGTGTTCAAAGACGCCGGGGCGCTGGTTGGCAATGCCGGCTGCGCTGGCTGCGCCAATGGACAAATTGGGCAGAATGGTCCCGGCGAGATCACCATCAGCACCGGGAACCGGAACTTCACCGGCAAACAGGGCAAAGGCGATGTTTATCTGGCTTCGCCAGCGACTGTTGCCGCGTCGGCCTGCGCCGGCATTATCACCGTCGCCAAGCGCATTCCGAGGAATCCCATTTTATTTCAATCCGGCCTTGTCAAACGAAAGCAGCGTTCCGAGGACAAAAAAGTTGAAGCAGCCGGTCCCAAACCAAAAGCTGTCCAGGGCCGGGTCTGGGTCATTCGTCACGACAATATCGATACAGACATGATTTTTCACAACCGCTATCTGGCCATTACGGACATCACCCAGATGGGCCAGTACACATTTGACAATCTCAAAGGCTGGGAGGACTTTTCGAAAAAAGCCAGACCAGGGGACATTGTCATCACCGGGAAAAATTTTGGCGCAGGCAGTTCCCGTCAGCAGGCCGTGGATTGCTTCAAAAGCCTCGGCATATCGGTCATCATCGCCGAATCGTTCGGCGCAATTTACGAGCGCAACGCCATCAATGCCGGCATGCCCATTCTACGGGCGGATCTGGCGCTAACGACAATTCAGGACGGCGAGGAAATTCAGGTGAATTTCGAGACAGGGCTGATCAAGCTGATCACGCAACAGAAGACGTTTCAGGGCGAGCCATTTTCCAGCGTTCAATTGGAAATATATCAGCGGGGAGGGTTGTTGGGAAATTAAACCTTTTCGTTCAGTAATTTTATTAATAATTGGTGACAGTCCAATGACTTTAGCAAAATTTCTTCAAAATAATAGAGATGAAATCCTTGCCATTTCCAAAAAACATGGGGCATTCAATATCAGAATCTTTGGTTCTATAGCCCGAGATGAGTATGATGACTTAAGTGACATTGACATTTTAGTTGATGTGGAATCTGGCACAAGTTTATTCGACCTCGGGGGATTATCTACAGAATTGGAAAATCTTCTTGGACGAAAAGTAGATATTGTAACCGAAAGAGGACTGAGAAATCGGATTCGGGATAAAATACTCAAGGAGGCAAAACCTTTATGAGGAACGATATTGAAAGAATCTTTGATATCAATGAAGCAATTTCTCGGATTGAAAAATACTCCCAATACGGCAAGTCAGAATTTGAAGGAGAAGAATTAATCCAAAATTGGATCATTCACCATTTACAAATTATAGGTGAAGCTGGGGCGAGACTCTCTAAAGAATTCAAAAGGCAATACGATAAAATTCCTTGGGACAAAATTATCGGTATGAGAAACATTCTCGTACATAACTACTTCGAAATTGATGCAGAAATCGTTTGGGCTGTTATTGTAAATGACTTGCCTGACTTAAAAATCAAAATTCAAAATCTGTTAAAAACTCTGAATACAGAAAATAGTGAATAAAGTAAAATAAAAAATTGTGACCATAATGAATACTTTTAAACCTATTCTTTTGTTTTTCTTTCTTCAAATTCTAATTTTTCCGATTCAATCGCAGGCCTGCACGACAGTAATGGCCGGTAAAAAAGCCACCAGAGACAGTTCTGTCATCGTGGCCTATGCCTCGGACAGCCGCACATCGCGGACCTGGTTCAATATTATTCCGCATCAGAAATTCAGGTCCGGTTCGTTGTGCGCCATTTACAAAAACACAAAACTGACAAAGAGTCCTGCCGATCTTTCCAAAGCGATTTTCATCGGCAATATCCCTCAGGTCAGCGAAACCTTCCAGTTCATCAACACCTCGTACCCGTGCATGAATGAGAATCAGGTGATGATTGGCGAGTCCACCTTTGGCGGGCGCGATACGCTCCGCAACAAAAACGCCATGTTCACCATCGAGGAGCTGTGCCGCCTGGTTCAGGAGCGCGCGCAAACAGCGAGGGAGGCGATTTTGCTCATCGATGAACTGACGCGCCAGTATGGTTACAACGATGAAGGCGAACATCTCGCTATCGGCGATAAAAATGAGATCTGGTGTCTGGAAATTTTGGGCTGCGGCCACGATCAGATCGGCGCTGTCTGGGCTGCCCAGCGAGTTCCGGACGATCATGTCAGCGTGAACGGCAATGGCAGCCGCCTCCGGCAGATCGATCTGGACAACCCCGATTATTTCATGGCATCGGACAATGTTTTCGATGTGGCGCAGCGCTACGGTTGGTGGGATCCGAAGACCGGTATGCCCTTTGAATTCTGCTATGTCTACGCGCCGGACAGCCGCACCAGCTTTGCCACTCGCCGCAGGGAATGGCGCGTCCTCGATATTCTGGCGCCGTCGTTGAAGCTTGATCCCAATTCCGAGAATTACCCCTTTTCCGTCAAGCCGGACAGCCTGGTCGCTGTCAATGATGTGATGGCCATTATGCGGGACACCTTCGAAAATACCCCGTTCGACATGACCAAAAATATTCTTGTTAAAAATGAAAAGGGCGAAGCGGTCAAAAGTCCCTATGCCAATCCATTCATGGATTATGATATGATGCCATTGTTCAACATCAATGGCGGCTGGAATGAGATGGGCGAGCGCTGCATTGCCCGATATTACTGCAATTACGTGTTCGTCGCTCAGGCGCGGCGCTGGCTGCCAGACCCGGTCGGTGGTCTGGTTTGGCTGGGATATGATAACCCGGCCATGACTGCCTATGCGCCAATTTACGTGGGTATTACCGATGTGCCAGCGTCCTACAAAGTGAATGGCCGCGATGGCTTCAATCGGGAGTGCGCCTGGTGGGCGTTCAATCGCGTGGCCGACCTGGCCGCCCAAAAATGGGGCGTGATGCGCGTCGACGTGGACTCCGCGAGGACAGCCGTCGAGCAGAGAGCTTTTTCCCGGCAATCAGCCATCGAAGCAAAGGCAGCGACCCTGTTTCAGCAGAATCCCCAAAAAGCCAGGAAATTTCTGACCGAGTACAGCAACGCTTTCATGGAACAGATTGTTCGGGATTGGTGGCAATTGGGCGATGATTTATGGACCAGGTATACCGGAAAATTTTAGTTTATATCCAGGAAACAGTTCGATTTTAAATGGCATCGATTGGTCGCCGATCTGTGTCATCGCTGAATTTTAGCTGACGAAAAATCAAATAAAACAATTTGTACCGGAGAATTCCTCTTGTCGAATTCTTCCGGGTCGCGCATTAAAATCTGCTCAGGGAAGTCTTCGCGCCCTGGCGTCTTCGGGGCAGAAAGATGATGCAAAATTCATTGGTACGCCATTCAAAGCTTACATGAAATAAACGCATTTTTCAATTCAACCGACGAAAAATGAGAAGGATAAAATATGGCAAAAACGTTCGCTGAAAAAGTGCTGGCAAAACACGCCGGGTTGAGCCAGGTTGTCGCCGGCCAGATTGTAACGGTGAGACCGGCCCACCTGCTGACGCATGACAACACCGCTGCAATTATCGGGAAAATAGGGAAGGAACTGGAAAAATACGGTGTGGTCAATACCGACCTATCCGTGATTGTTCTGGATCATGTGGTTCCGGCCGCGAATGAGAAAACAGCCGCCGGCCATAAAGCGGTGAGAGAATTTGTCAAAAAATTTGGCCTGAAAAATTTCTTCGATGCCGGCGAAGGCATCTGCCACCAGATAGTCATCGAAAAGGGATTTGCAGTGCCGGGAACCATCATCGTGGGCAGCGATTCACACACCTGCTCGTACGGCGCACTGAGCGTTTTTTCCACCGGCATCGACCGCACCGAGGCCGCCGCGCTGCTGCTCACCGGCGAGACCTGGCTGAAAGTGCCGCAGAGCATCAAAATTAATTTACAAGGGAAATTCGCGACCGGCGTTTCTGCCAAAGATCTGGTGCTGCAAATTATTGGCGATATCAAAGCCGACGGCGCAAATTATTGTTCTGTTGAATTCCACGGAGATATCCGCACTTTGACCATCGATGACCGCATCACCATTGCCAACATGGGCGTGGAAATGGGCGCCAAAGTTGCGGTGTTTCCCATCGATGAGCGCGCCGGGTCCTACCTGAAATCTGTGGGCATTGGGCCTGACCGCTACGAAAAAATCTGGGCGGATGAAGGCGCATCGTACATTTCCGAATGGAGTTATGATTTATCCAGACTGGAGCCGGTGGTGGCCAAACCGCACACGGTCGACAACATCGCTAAAATCTCGGAGGTCGTCGGAATTGAACTGCACCAATGTCTGCTTGGCACCTGTACCAACGGCCGATTGAGCGATTTTGAAATCGCCGCCGCCATGGTAAAAGGCAAAAAAATCTCTTCCAACGTGCGATTTCTGGTGTTGCCGGCGTCCCGTTCGATTTTCAATGCGGCGCTCAAATTAGGCTATATCGAAACGCTGAGCAACGCCGGCGCGATCATTCTTCCCACCGGCTGTGGCCCATGTCTGGGCGCTCATCTGGGCGTTCTCGCGCCCAACGAAGTGTGCCTCAGCACGGCCAATCGCAATTTCAAAGGACGCATGGGCTGTAAAGAATCGGAGATTTACCTAGCCAGCCCGGCGACGGTCGCCGCTTCGGCGCTGACAGGCACGATCACTGATCCGCGAGAAATTTTATAAATCGACCCTTTTACTATTTTACCGCGAAGACTCGAAGACTCTAAGAAAACATGAAAAAAATCGATAGTTACTTTATCTTTTCTACTATTCACATGAATAATTATTTTTTTTCTTTGTGACTTCGCGCCTTTGTAGCATAACATTTTCTATAAAATATTACGAGGAAAAATATGTCAGCACACAAAGTCTGGTACTACGGAAATGATATCAATACTGATATGCTTTTTCCGGGGAAATACACATACACGTGCAGCACGGCCGAGGAAATCAAACCGCATTTGCTGGAGGATCTCGATCCCAATTTTGCCTCGCAGGTGAAGCCGGGCGATATTATTTTCGCCGGCAGCAACTTCGGGTGCGGCAGTTCAAGGGAGCAGCCGGCATTGGGCTTGCGCGCTGTGGGGATCAAGGCGGTCGTTGCCAAAAGCTATGCCCGCATTTTCTATCGCGCAGCCATCAACCAGGGCCTGCTTCTCATCGAATGCCCGGATGCAATTGACGCGTTCCGCCAGGGGGATGCCGTGGAATTGAATCTGGAAAAGGGCGTCATTGCCATTGGCTCCCGGCAATTCACGTTCCCCACATTGCCGCCGGAAATTTTAGCCATTCGCGACGCAGGAGGTCTGCTGGATTATACGAGAAAAAAGCTCGAGTCTCGCTGAGCCAGTCACAGTCAGGGCGCTTTTCACCCACATAAGAAAAAGGAATCACTGCATGAAAAATGTGTTCATGGCCATCTGTGTCCTCATTCTCATTGCCCAATCCCGGGCCCAGGAATTTATCCAGATCACATTTCGGCATTATCCCACCAAGCCGGATGTTGTCCGGGCATTTGTGCCCGGGGCGTTCAACAATTGGGGGCCTAACAGCAGCGGAGTCATTGCGCCAACCGCCCCTTCGCTGATGACCTATATTGATTCGCTTCAATGCTGGGTAAAAAGCTATCGGTTGCCTGTTGGAGAAACACAGCTCTACAAATTTCATGAGCATTTCAATGAGAGCGGGACATCCAACCAGTGGCTTTCCGATCCATTGAATCCGATGATCGAATCCGGCGGGTACTTCAATTCAATCCTTGAAGTTACCGAAATCATGATTTTCGAAATCCTGCCTAAAAACGGATCGGTGCTGTCGGAAAAAAATCCTGACCTGATCGCCGGCATTTTCGTCGCTGAGAATGATACACTTCTGTTGAGCCAGTCGACAATTTCTTTGAACGGTGAAATCATCGCGACGATGGAAAATTATTACATCGCTGATTTGTCGCTTCTGAAATTCACCCTGCCGGAACTCGCCAACGGAAGTCACACTGTGGCGCTGAATATCGGGACGAAAAACGGCGGCGTCTACGCAGACTCAGTCACGTTTGCCTACCAGGGCGCTTCACCGGAATTGAAGCCGTTGCCGGCCGGAGTGGGAGATGGCATTAACTACGTGGACAATTCCACTGTCACGTTGGTGCTGCACGCGCCCTACACCAAAAAATTCGCATACGTCATTGGCGATTTCAATAACTGGCTGGCAGATCCGGCCCATTTCATGTATCAGACCCCGGACCGGCAACGCTATTGGCTGACGCTGACAGACCTCGATCCGGACAAAGAATATGCTTTCCAATATTTAGTCGATGGCGAAACACGCATCGCCGACCCTTATTCCGAAAAAGTGCTGGATCCTTCGTATGATTCGTATATTACCGACGCGACCTACCCGGGGCTGATGGCTTATCCCTACGGCAAAACGACTGAAATCGCGTCTGTTTTTCAAATCAATCAGGACGAATACCAGTGGCAGACCGACGATTTCGACCGGCCCGAAATATCAGGTCTGGTCATTTACGAAATGCTCATTCGGGATTTTTTAGCGGAGCATGATTACAAAACCCTCATCGACTCATTGGACTATTTCCAGCGTTTAGGGGTGTCCGCCATCGAACTGATGCCTGTTGCCGAATTTGAGGGGAACGAAAGCTGGGGCTATAATACCTCTCTGAACTTCGCCACGGATAAATATTATGGACCAAAGAATGAGCTCAAACGCTTTGTCGATGCCTGCCATCAGCGCGGCATTGCCGTGATTCTGGACATTGTCCTCAATCATTCGTTCGGACAGGCGCCGCTGGTGAGGCTGTTCAGTGAGGGAAACAACGGACCTCCTTCATCCGATAATATCTGGTACAATGCCGATTATGATCTCAACTACGGCGGGTACCAGGCCCGGCATCCTTACAATGTCGGCTATGATTTCAACCATGAAAGCTATTCCACAAAGCAGTACGTTGATCGCGTGAATCGATACTGGCTGGAGGAATTCCGAATCGATGGGTTCCGATTCGACCTCACCAAAGGATTCACGCAGCGGGTGAGCTATATTGGAAATGGCAGCTATAACGAATCGCTCGCCAGCCAATACGATGCGTCCCGAATTGCCATTCTAAAACGAATGGCCGATCAGATATGGGCTGTCGATTCCACAGCTTACGTCATTTTGGAGCATTTCGCCGAGAACAGCGAGGAGAAAGAGCTGGCCGGCTATGGCATGATGCTGTGGGGCAATTCCAATCATAACTACAATGAAGCAACAATGGGCTATCACGATTCAGGCAAATCCGATTTTTCCTGGGGATTTTATGACACGCGCGACTGGTCAGCGCCGCACCTTGTCACCTACATGGAAAGCCACGACGAAGAGCGGCTCATGTATAAAAATTTGGAATATGGCAATAGTTCCGGCAGTTATTCAATCAAAGAACTGCCCACCGCTTTGAACCGAATGAAACTGGCGGGGGCGTTTTTCTTCACATTGCCAGGGCCGAAAATGATCTGGCAATTCGGCGAACTGGGCTATGATTTTTCAATCGAATACAATGGACGGCTGGGCAATAAACCGATTCGCTGGGATTATTACCAGGATTCGGATCGTCAGAATCTCTACAAAACCTTTGCCGCTTTAATCCATCTTCGAAAGGAAAACGAAGCATTCACCAGTCCTGAATCCCAGGTGGCGCTGGCTGTCGGCGGCTCGATCAAGCGAATCAATATCACCCACCAAACCATGAGCGTCTCAATCATCGGCAATTTCGGAGTGACCGCAGCCGCGGCCAATCCTCAATTTCAACGCACCGGCGTCTGGTACGATTATTTTTACGGTGACAGCCTCACAGTCAGCAACATCAGCGATCCCATCAGCCTGAATCCCGGAGAATTTCATATTTACACTGATCGACGATTGGCTTCGCCGGGTTCCGGCATCATCGACCGGGTGGCTGACGTATCCGAGACCACGCCCGGCGGAATTCATTTATTCCAAAACTATCCCAATCCGTTCAACGCCAGCACGGTCATTCGCTACTCCGTGGATCAGACGGAGCCTGTCCATACGGTGATAAAAATTTTCAATACGCGCGGTCAGCTTATCAAAACCCTGGTCGATTGCAAACAGTCCGCTGGAGTCTACGAAGTCAGGTGGGACGGCACCGACACCCGGCAGCGCCCTGTCGCCAGCGGCGTTTATCTCTATTCTCTGAATAGTGAAGGCCGCCAGACCATTCGTAAACTGGTATGCGTAAAATGAGGGAAATTCCATGTGCCGAATGATGTTCAGTCTCGGGCCAGTCGACGTCAACTGGCTGATTGATGATATGATTGTTATGGCGTCCGACCAAAACGAGCGACATGAAGAAAATGAATCCAAACAATTCACCCACAGAGATGGCTGGGGGATTTGCTTTCTTGCAGACAACACGTTGAAAGCATTTCGTTCCATCGAACCAATTTACACCGATCCCCGTATTGACCAATTCCGAAGCGTGAATTCCAGACTCATCATGCTTCACGCCCGACGCGCATCGCGCGGGAACGTTGTGTTGCAGAATGTGCATCCGTTCGAGGCCGAAATTCGACGCCATCGCCACATGTTTTTTCATAACGGCACTGTGCGCGATGAACTTACTTTCGATGCGTCTTTAAAAATCCAGGGCACGACGGACTCGGAGCGTTTTTTTTACTATCTGCTTTCTTCATTCAAAAACGAAATTGAGGCATCGCATCTCAGGAGGAAACTGGACGGCCTGAACGATTTCACGAGCGCGAATTTCATGCTCTCTAACGGGCAGACTTCTTTCATCGCCAATTGGTGGTCAGTCAATCCGAATTACTACCGCATGAAAATGCTGACCGGGCCGGATTTCACCATTTTCAGCTCTGAAGTGCTGCCGCATTTCAAAGAACAGCCCTGGGTTCCTCTGGAGAATCGTGATATTTACCAAATCGAATCAGAGACCAATCGCGTGACCAAATGCTAATCCCCTCTCGCTGAAACAACTCGTTATATCAATTTTTCATGCATCCATGTTCCGGCTCTTCCTGACGTGCATCCTGCGCAGAGACAAATAGATATCGCTTGTTTTTCATAGAATCACGTTTTATCTTTTATCATGGATTAAATCCTCATTCACACTTCATTATAAATGGAGGCATCGGTATGAAACTGATTTTAACATGCATTCTCACCTGTTTCATTCTCGCGCTCACTTCGTTCACATCCTTAGCAGCGAATGACAGTTATGCGCCATCGGCAGGGTATCACAATTACAAAGAGCTAACTCAGGCGCTGAAAGAGCTGTCAACGCGCTATTCCAAAATAACCCGGCTCTCGTCCATTGGAACGACGGGTCAGGGACGCGATATCTGGATGCTGCAACTCTCCGGCGAAAAAGGCATGGCGCCGGAACAAAAGCAGGCGCTGCTCCTGTGCGGGAATCTGGAAGGGGATCACGTCATCGGCAGCGAAGTGGCACTGGGCATCGCTAAAACGCTGGCTGCGGGCTATGGCTCAGATCAGGAAATTACAGCCATTCTGGACTCGCGAACATTTTACATTATTCCGAGAGTCAATCCGGACGGTGCAGAAATGTTCTTTGCCGGAACATTGTCCGATGTCCAGGGAAACATTAAGCAAGTCGACGATGATTACGACTGGCAGCTCGATGAAGATGGCCCGGAAGACCTGGACGGGAACAAGCTCATCACGTGGATGCGGGTGAAAGATAAAAAAGGCGCCTGGGTTTTGAACGGCAAAGACAGCCGTCTTTTGAATCCCAAAAAACCGGAGACGCCTATGGACAGCCTATACAGCGTCTATCCCGAGGGAATTGACAATGACGGAGATGAGTTATACAATGAGGACGGTATCGCCGGCATGAGCATCAATCGGAATTTCCCCCACAATTTCGGCTATGACATAAAAGGATTGAACATATACCCGGCGTCGGAAGCCGAGACCCGCGCAGTGATTGATTTCATGAATCGCTACATACCAGAGCTGAAAACTTCGCCGCACAAGAACATTTGCAGCGTTTTGATTTTTTCAAAATACGATAATTTAGCAGCCTCGGCCGGCATTGAATGCGGCAAAGCCTCGTTTGCCGAAGTAAAAAGATCCGATGAACAAGAGTCTCAAATGTTCGTCCGTTTCGGACGCCGCCGGGGCTCTGAACAGGAAACGTCCCGACCCCGGGCCCAGGATCCTCAGCCGCAGAAGACCGATGACAAAGACCTGCCACTGTTCAATCAGGTCAGTAAGAAATACAAAGAGCTGACCAAAATTGAAACTGCGGTGTCGGACAAGCCATTCGGTTCCATGCTGGAGTGGGCGTATTTTCAATATGGCGTACCGGCTTTTTCGTGCAATTTGTGGTCACTGCGAAACGAGAAAAACGACAAGCCTGAACCTAAAGGAAGCGACGGCGAAAATTCCGACGCTGAACAGCAGCGACCCTCGGGTCGACGCGGTGGCATGCGCACCTTCCCCGGCGCGCGCCCGGCCGGCGCGGAAGGCGAAAAAGCCGATGCGAGCGGAACTGACCAGCGATGGCTGAAATGGGTCGATGAGAAGAACAATGGCATTGGCTTCCTGCCGTGGAAAACATTTCAGCATCAGCAGCTTGGCGACGTGGAAATTGGCGGGTTCTATCCGTACATCCGAACAAACGCCCCTTCCGCTCTCATCGATTCCCTCTGTCAGAGTCACACCAAATTCGCGCTGTATCTCGCATCCCAGTTTGCTGAAATAAAAATGGATGCGCCGCAAACCAGGAAATTATCCACTAACCTGTACGAAGTGAAGGTCACCCTTCGCAACACTGGAAAATTTCCTTACGCGACGGAGATGGGGCAGAAGAGTCGAAACCTGTATCCGATTGTGACCCGATTGAAATTCGAAAACGAAAAGGACATGAAACTTTTCGGAGGCCAGAAACGATACGATCTGAACAATCTGGAAGCCGGCGCTGAAAAAGAATACACGTGGATTATCATTTCTCCGCCGGGCCAGAAAGTTGATATCGCGCTTTGGGCTCGCCAGGGTGGCGGAGAATTTCAGACAACGGTGAAGCTACCATAACCAATCCGTTGGGTCAAAATCATCGGTAACTTTTATCTGTCTACACCATCTGGAGGAATAATAACATGAAATTAAAAACAACACATCTTATACATCGCATTCTTCTCCTGGCTATGGTGGCGATGATGAGCGCCGCCACGCTGCCGGCTCAGGACTACCTTCCGCGCACATGGAAAACACGAAACGTCGATCTTCAATTCAATCGGTATCATGATTGGAAAGAGATGGAAGCTGCGCTTCGAAAACTGGAACAGGCCTATCCCAAATTTCTCAAACTGCGGTCCATTGGCACATCATTTCAGGGGCGGGAGATGTGGTACATGACCATCAACAATCCGGACACAGGCGATGAAATGAAAAAGAGCGCCATGTACATCGACGCCAACATTCATGGCAACGAAATTCAGGGCGGCGAGGTCTGTCTCTATACCATCTGGTACCTGATGGAAAATTATCCCTATAACGAATACGTGAAAAAGATGGTCGACCAGCGGGTGTTTTACATTTTTCCATCTGTCAATCCCGATGGGAGAGACCTGTGGCTGCACAACGGCGCATCGGCGCGTTCCGGGCAATATCCATATGACAGCGACGACGACGGTCTCTACGACGAAGATGGCCCGGAGGATCTGGATAACGACGGAGAAGTCGGCTCCATGTTCATGAAGGTTCAACCCGGACAAGGGACGCATCGATTGAGCGATATTGGGGATCGGCTGGTGCCCATTCAAAAAAACATTGAAGGTAAAAAAGATGAGGTGGGCGACTACAAATTTATCGGTTCCGAGGGTATCGATAACGATGGCGATGGGCGATACAATGAAGATGGCGGTGGCGGTTACGATCCCAATCGCGATTTCGCTTCATTCTGGCAACCGAAATCGATTCAGGGAGGCGCCGGTGATTATCCATTCACCTGGATCGAATCGCAGCGCACCCGCGATTTTCTGTATTCGCATCCCAACATCGCCGGGGTGCAGGCGTTTCACAATTCCGGCGGGATGATTCTACGAGGCCCGGGCGTTGAATTGCACGGCGAGTATCAACGCGCCGATGTCTCAGTCTATGATGAAATTGGCAAGAAGGGTGAAAAAATTATTGACAAGTACCGCTACATCGTCATCTGGAGCGGACTCTATTCCGTCTGGGGTGGATTCATTGATTTCACCCATGACCTGCTTGGCATTTATTCCTATTCCAACGAGTTGTGGACATCCCGCGCTGATTTCGACAACAATGGCGAGGACACTCAGGAGGAGCGAGAATTTTTCGACAAATATATTGACATGCAAAATATATTTATTCCAATGCACGACATCAATCACCCGCAGTTAGGAAAAGTGACGATCGATCGCGACGAGACCAAGCTGAGCGGTCGCGTGCCGCCCACCTGGCTGCTGGAGGAGCTATGCCACCGCAACATGGCTTTCTGCCTGCTGCATGCGTATGAAATGCCTCTGCCAGTTATCAAAGAATTGAGTTACGAAAAATTGGCGAACAATCTTTTCAAACTGAACGTGAGCATTTACAACGAGCGGCTCATGCCCACCATGTCCGCGGCCGCCATCGAGCGAAAAGTGCAGCGACCGGATCAGCTATCCATCGATGGAAACGTGAAAGTTATGGCCGCCGGCCTCAATAAGGCCTCGCGATTCAGCAGTGTACCGGCTCAATTTCGGCGTTACTTTCTCGAAGCTGAGGATAGCGATGTGACCCTTATCGATCAAAAGGATCTGAAAAACCTGAAGCTCACACGGGGCATACCCGGCAACGCCGAAGTCCAGTATGAATTTCTCGTCGAGGGCGGCGGAAAGGTTCAGGTGAAATTGGATTGTCAAAAGGGCGGAGTTCATCAAAAAGAGATTGTGTTGAAATAATCGCCCAACTTAATAGTATCAAAAACGCTCCCGGTCGAATACCAGGGAGCGTTTTTTTTATCGGCGAAACCTCGATGCACCCCATCGAATCAGGACTCTCACTAGCCAAATCAGCGTCTTTGCCAGCAGCGGAGAAACGCTTTCAAGCTGTTCGAACGGAGCGCTTCCCCATACTCAGGTCGCTCTCACTATGGTTTGTCCGCAATAAATTATTTTCCAACCAAAAACTCTCCCAATATTTTTCCTTTTTTGTAATTCAAATTTCAAACTTGTTTACCAAAATAGGTTTTGGAACACCACAAGCCCGGATTATTTTTCCTCATGCTGATTCAGACCTCCATTTTTCTTGAAAATTCTATCAGTTCATAATTCACTAAAAATGATGATTTAATCCACATCCCAATCTGGCAACCAGCAAAAATTTTGTATACTTAAATAGACAACAGCATAAACTGGTATTCTTCTTGCCTGAGACAGTACCAAAACGAGTGAGCCTTCCCCTGAAACAAGCCGCTCGAAAGTACAAGAAGAAATGCAGGGATTTCATCCAAAACGACGAGACCACCATGCTGAATAAGAAATTAACAATGATAAAGTTTGCCCTTGTTGCATGCTTCGCTCTGTTCATGCTCACTGCAATCCTGAACACCGCTGTCGATGCGCAAACCTACGACATTAACAATGTCGTTGGAAAATCCCATCCCTGGATTTCGGAAGTGAATCCGGCCATGGTTTCATTTCAATATGGTCAGGTCTCTCTCGGAATACGCTCATTTCACATTGGTTTTGTGCCGGATAACTCTTTCGGCATCAACGAAAGTCATGTCAGCGTTAGTTTTCCGTTTTTACTGCCGCTGGAACTGGGGCTGGGCGCTGATCTGCGATACTATTCGGCTGGCATTTATTCGGAATTGAACAGCTCGCTTCTCGTCAGTCGGAAAATTGCATCCCAGTTGGGTGTTGGACTGAAAATTGGTCTGGTAAGATTTGGTTTTTCCCGCGACAATTTTTCCGAGGCGCATGCAATCGATCCGTTGCTCGCCGGCAGCCTGGGTAAAAATGGCCTTAATTTCGGCATGGGCGCATTTTGGAATCCCGGCAATTGGAGCATCGGCATAGGCGTCAACCATGTAAATCAGCCGGACATGGGTTATCAGACTGCGGCGCCGCTACTGCGGGAAATCTCCGCAGCAGTCGGTTACAGCTTCGGTTATATTACCCCGACCGTGCTTCTGCAAAATGACGGAATGAATGTGCATTATGGTCTGGCTGTTTCGCTCCAGCGCGAAGGCTGGGGACTTGTGCAATTGTCATTTGAAAATACCATGCCCTTTAAAATGGAAATTCAGTTCAGCCTTTCGGAAAACAACAAACTTCAATACGGTTTAGATTTACCCCGCCAGAATATGGCCGCTGTTTCCATGGGTTCTCACGAGGCCATTTACACGCATATCTTCGATCGGGGACCGGATATCGGTGAGCCGGAATTGCTTCTCTCGACCCCGTTCATGCAAATTTTCGAGGAGAAGGTGGTGCGAAGCATGCCGGCGGATCTGTATCCTTCTCAATTAGAACACATTGCAGAGTTAGCGCCGGAGTATCTGAAAACTGATGGCGCATTTCGAAATCTGCTCATCGTCCCGACCGGCCCATTGAGTCCTTCCGAGACTCTAAAAATTCGCCAGGAACGACACGTCAAATTAGGAATTGAAATTCGGAATAAATTGAAACAACATCCCGGCCTGAGCCTCATTCTTCAAACAGAAGAATCCTCAATGGAAGATGCGCGAGCTTTGAAATCTTATCTGCAAAAGAACGGAATCGTCTCCGGCGACCGGGTTGGCGTGGCCTCGCTCAACTCCACCGGGACAGTCAGTCTGACAGGCTTTTACTCCGGCCAGGAGAATCAGTCGCACAGCAAGCCCCGCTGTTCGCACGAACATCTTTCTATCTCACCGATGGTGAGCGGCCGTGTGCGGCAGGTCAAAGAGTGGACCCTGGAAATTAAAAACAGTCACAATAAAACCATTCGCACAATTCGGGGAACGGAGAAGCTGCCCGAGCAACTGCTATGGGATTGGAAAGACAACTGGGGCGAACTGGTTCCCGCTGGTGAGTATACCTGCGACTTATCAATCAAATCATTGCGGGGCCAAGCCAAATCGTCTCCATCGAAAAAAGTGACGGTAACGCGAATCAATCGGACAGTCGTTCTCCAATTCAAGCAGGAGAAAAATTTACAGGTCAATAAAATGGCGCCATAAGAAATTAATTTTTTTGCTAATATAAAGTACTCATTCATTCTGAAAAAGAGGAGATACATCGTGGAAAAGCACATAGGCAGCAACAACAGAAAGTCATTCTTCACATGGGTTGTGTCCGTCGTGATTTTGGGAGTGAGCGGACTGCTCATCAGTTTGACTCCCATGCAGGCCAATGCAAAACAAACAACCCGCACCACAGCCGAAGCTCAGAAAGCCGTCAACAGCACTGCGACAGTCCAATCGGAACAAGGCGCCAAACTGACTGCCTGGAAACTAATTGAATGGTGCGACTGGACCTTCTGGCCATTTGTATTGATCACGGCAGGCGGAATCATGCTCATTAGCTACCGGGCTTTGTTCGAGTATCGGGATAAATCCCGCTCACAAGTCCTGATGCAGGGAAAAATTAAACTCAACGATTTGAAACGGATATTGCGCATGAGTCAGGGCAAGAATCCCACGCGGGCATGGCGTCTTTTTCATCAGATACTGGTGACATTCGAAAAAACCCATCGCGCCGAACCCATTGGAAATGACGTCAATAAATTTGTGGCATCAGAACGGGACTCGTTCGAATCGTTCAACCGGATCATCAATTATCTTTCCGATACATCGGGAGCTTTGGGCTTGTTAGGTACTGTGTGGGGGATATTCCTGACCTTCCATTCGGGAAAAATGGACGGCCCCACAATTCTTCAGGGGATGAGTATCGCTCTCGTCACCACGCTGGTCGGAATTGTCATCAGTATCGCGCTGAACTTTTTCTCAACCTATCTTTTCACAATGTTCAATGCTCAACTCAATCAGCTATCCGAGCGCTCTGAAGCGATTCGTCAGGTTTTACTGATACACGAAAACAAAGGGCCATCGACGCAATCCAGCCAAATGGAAGAAAGCGATATGGAAATTCAAACCATTGAGATGAACTATCAGACACAGAAGAAACCGCGCGTCGATCGCTCGATGGGCATGGCTTATGAAACGAATTATTAATGTAACTCTTTTTTTAAAATTGCCTTCAGCAAACAAAGGTGCAGTGATCATGCAATCAACATATTGGACATACAAAAACAGACGGATTATCCTCATCGGAATGGCAGTTGTGATACTGCTTTTCCCGGCCTGGATCACCGAAACACACCTGGTCCCACCGGCGGTGAGCGCTGAACTGGACGACAGCATCATTCAGGCGACTCAACTGGATAGTCTGACGTTAATCTATAACGAGGTTTCGGCCGCCGAATTCCCAAAAATCGTCTCCCTCGTCACTGTCACGAACGACGCCGGCTTTGTCATCGGCGAACTGGATGAAGACAATTTTGAAGTGAGGGAAGACAATACGCGGGAGTTGCCCATTCTGGTCGAAGAATTGACGTCGAATGAAATTGGCTTCAGCGTGATTCTGACGCTGGATCGAAGCGGCAGTATGCGCGGTCAGCCCATCGAAGATTCGAAGAAAGCCGCCAGCGTGTTCGTGAATCTGATGCAGGGTGAAGACCAATCCGCCCTGGTCAGTTTCTCGCATCAGCCGCAGACTGACAGTGACTTTACAACCGTGAAAGATACGCTCAACGCGGCTATCAATCGGATGGAGTCGATGGGTGGGACTGCCATATTCGATGCGCTGATCCATTCAGTCTATCTTTTCACCAGCAGCATCAAAAACAGAGCTATCATTTTGATGACCGATGGCGCGGACAAAGATAGCCAGTACAGCTACGCCGAGGCGCTGACTGCCATTCTTTCGCATGAGATTCGGGTCTTCACGATAGGACTGGGTTTGAATCCAAATAGTCCGGAGGAAAATATTCTGAAAGATTTGGCTGACCAATCCGGTGGGCTTTATTACTACAGCCCCACGTCCAGCGATCTCGAGGAAATTTATCGAGCCATTTCCAAGCTCCTCCACCATCGCTATCGGATCACCTATTCGACCCACAATCCGGCAAAGGATGGTAAGCGACGCTACGTTCGCATCGATGTGAATGTGAACACCAACACCAGCGCCGATACATCCAGCTACATCGCGCCGTACGAAACTGTTCCCATTGATCCGCCCGTGGATCCGCCGGTCGATCCACCTGATCCGCCTGATCCACCGGATCCACCCATTGATCCGGAGGAACCGCCGGATGAACCGGAGATCGAAGTCACACCGAATCCATTTACGCCCAATGACGACGGGATCAACGATTGGGTCGAGTTCAAAAAAGGCGACACAACACCAACAAACTGGGTTATTTCGATTATGAACAGGTCAGGTCTTGAAATAAAAAATTTATCCAATGGCGAACGATTCTGGAATGGTCGCGATGAAGCAGGAAACCTGATGCTGCCGGGATGTTACCTGTTCATGATTTCAGATGGAAATCAGGTTCTTCACCGGGGCTTGCTCAATCTGATTCGATAAACATACAACCAGCACATACTAACTAATCGCACTTTTAACAATTAAGGAGATGGACCATGAAAAAGTCTAACACGTTACAAAAAGGAAAATGGCGCCGGAAAGTGGCCATGGGGCTAATCGGCTTGCTCATGTCAGTGACATTTGTTGCATCAATGGGCTACGCTGATGGCAATGAACAATTGAACATTACGCTGCCGGTATTTACCGGTAAATATGATGTTGGCGTCACCAGTCTTGGTTCACTTGGCCTCCGCGGGGAAGCCACTGCATTAATGAAAATTCCTGAAGATGCTGAAATTGTCGCCGGCTACGTGTATTTCAGTGCGTTCTCCAATGTGACTCCGGCGCAACTCACGGACATCATCATCACGTTGAGCAACGATGAAGGCCTCACCGTGACGAAAAATGCGACGTGCATTGGCTATTCGCAGGAAGCAACCACGTTGAATTTCACCTATCGCGCTGATGCGAGCGATGTTTTAGTACTCGGCGACCACCGTTATAAAGTGGACGACATTCAACTCCCGGTTCGTCCCACCAGCGGCGGTATCTACGGCGGCGGACTTGTGGCGATTTACAGCCTGCCCAATCTGCCTGAATCGAATATCTGGATCGCTGATGGCCTGGATTATTTCAATGCTGCCAGCCAGCCTCCATTGACCAAAACAGTGACCTTCCCGATTGAAGGCAACCGCTTCGAGCGATGGGGTTCGGTGAAAATATTTGCCGGCGTCTACGAACGAGCCAGCGCATCGGCCATCTGGTACAAAATGGGCTTCGGCGCAACACCGGATGATAATATCGCTGATACACAAGGCGCCGTGGATTACATCAATTCGTCCAATTCAGATCCCGCCATCGATACCAATCCGCTTTCCGATGGTATCGGAATTCGGCATCGCTGGTCCATGGTTGAATTTCTTGTCCCGGTGCGTTCTGAAGAGGACTGGGCTTCTTTCCAGTTGGAATCTCAAATGGACAATCCGCAACTGCCAGCGCTGAGCGGCGTCTGGAATATGATCGCGTTCAAACTTCCGCTCGAAGCGACCGGCTGCGCCAGCATTGGCGATAGAATTTTCTATGACAAAAATTCCAACGGGCTTCGTGATATGATGGAAGCTGGACTTCCCTCAGTAAAAGTCTCGCTGTACAAGGATAATGACAATAATATGTATGAGCCGGATGCTGATACCTTCATGGACAGCGTGCGCACCAACCGACTCGGTTTTTATCTGTTCCAGAATCTGAATGCCGGCACCTACTTTGTCGACATTGATCACCCGTACATGAGCGAGACCAATGTCGCATTGACCACCAGCATTGATCCGAGCGCGCCGATTGTTCTGGCCGAATGCGAAGCCAGACTGGACGTCGATTTTGGATTCATTGTGACCGATCGCGAACCCCTTGTCACCGTTGAAATTGATTCTTTCAAATATGTGTTCCACTTTGGCGGAATCATGCTAGACTGGACCAGCCAATCCGAGACCGAAAATATGGGATACGACATTTACCGCAGCGACGCTGCTGACGGTGAATACAAAATAGTCAATCCCGAAGTGATCCCGGTTTCGGGCAACTCATCCGCGATGCATCATTATTCATTCACAGATGCCGATGTTGAATCCGGCCAAACCTATTATTATAAAATCGCTGATGTGGAAATCACAGGAAGCACCGCCAGCTTCTACGGTCCGCTGACTGCAATCGCATCGAGCACCTCTGTTTCTGATTTTTCCAAAGACGAGAATCTTCCTGAGAGACATAATCTGGGCGCGGCCTATCCCAATCCATTCAATGGGAAAGCCAACATCGCCTATTTCATGAATCACACAGGAAATGTGACAATTGATATCTACAATTTGATGGGTCAAAAAGTGAAAAGTCTGGTTTCCGGAGTTCAAAACGCCGGCGCTCATACAATTACCTGGGATGGCAGCAACGACGCCGGACAGGATTTGGGCAGCGGCATCTATCTCTATCGGATGACCACAGATAATTTCAAAGCAAGCAAACGAATTCTGTACCTGAAGTAAATTCGTTCGACTGACTCTCCCGAAAGCATGCCACTTTCGGGAGAGCCGTTTTTTTGCACAAAAATGAAAAGGCACATTCTATGGGCAAAACTTCATTAATGATTCGGATGATCGACGTCGTCTTCATCCTCCTTTTCGGGTTCATCGCCATTTCTCAAATCGACACGACAACGCTGATCGATCCGCCCAGGAGCACGGAAGCCTCAGAAGGCGCGCCGGAGAACGCTAACACCATTGTCATCGGGGTAAAGAATGATGGCACCTATCACGCTGATGGCGGGATGCTCACCATGACGCGCATTGAACAGCTTCAGAACTATTTATTCGAGAAAGCGCGACAGGCGGAGAGCAAGGGCGCTGTGTTAGGCGTTAGAATACGCGCAGACTGGGATTCGCCGGTCGAGCAGGGCCTGGCCGTCGTCAGGTTGTGCCGGGATTTGGGTCTCGCCAAAGGCCTGGATGTTATGACGTCAATGACAGAATGAAGAGGGAGTTATGAATTCAAATACGCGCCTGATGATCAGGCTCATCGATGTGGCGTTGATCGTGCTGTTGGGCTTCATCAACATCAGTCGGCTTAAAACTGATTACGTGGACCTGTCCTCCGCCATGTCGGATGAATCGGTAAAATACATGTTCCACGATGCCCGCCTCACCATTTTCCAGAACTCATTCAAGCTGGATGACGGCGGCAAATCGACTCAGGTTCAATCCTTATCAGATCTGGAAAACCTGCTCGTCAGCAAAAACGATCTTTACAAAAGGTACAATGAAAAACTCATCATCACCATTGAACCGCACAAATCAAGCATCATGCAAAAATTAGTCGATGTGTTTGATATTTGTCATCGAAATAAAATAGAAAAGACATTGAACTATGAAAGTTATAATTAATTACATCAACCGGCAGGAAAATCTGCATGTACTGTCAGGGCTGATCACTCTGACAGTCTTGGCGCTCCTTTATTTGATGGCTCAGATATTTTCGTTTACCATGCTACCGGAAAAGCAGAAATTGAATGATGTGAAGTTGGAGATGAAGGAACTGATTAAATTGACCTTCACGCCGCCAAAAATGCTCACGACAACGAGAAATGAAATCCGCATCAGCAAGCAATCGGCAGGTTCTACCAGAGTCCAGAGCAAACACAATGCACCGTCCGTTCAAAAGTCAAAATCTGAAATCAGCGTCGCTTCGATTGTTCAGGGATTTGATATGAAAAATTTCATCTCCCGCGAGGCTAAAGCCGGCAAGCGCGGAGGCTCTGGCGGCTCGCAGACTGAATCGTCAAACATCTCCACCAATGTCTCCCGGTCTAGCAGAAGTTATGATGATCTGAACATATCCAGTGAAATTACAAATCGCAATTCATCCATGGCGCCGTCACGACGGTCAGGTGGCAGCGGAACCTCCAGCGGGCCGAAAGTCACCCTTGGCGGAGGCGGTTCAGGGACTGGCTATGGCGCAGGTTCAGGCGCCGGCGCCGGCTCTGGCCAGGGTTCAGGATTTGGCGCTGGCATTGGTTCCGGCGCAGGAGGTACCGGACTTTCCGGGGCAGGCGGCGGTCGAACGACCCGAGGCGGTGGAGCGAATTCTGGCGCTGGCATTTCCCTTCCTTCCGGGTCCGGCGGTGGCACAGCGACGCTCGATCTGCATGAATTGATAAAGTGGATGAAAGCCCACCCCGGCCCCATTCCGAAACTCATTGCGTATGAGATGGGTCATCAGAGCGGCGATTTATCCTCCGCCGTTCCTTTCACCTATAGCGGCCGTCACTATCATTTCCTGCTGTCGTGCAATGAAATCGAAATGCTTCTTCGGGTGTGCCTCGTAGAAAGCGATGATTACACGATGTTGAAAGATAACGGAATTCGGGAAGAAAGCAACTACCTCACCATTGGCAATGTCGTCCGCGAAGCGAATGAAATGAAATCGCTGATCAGTTCGCGTTCTGCGCCTGGTGATCGCGCCGCTTCATTTTACCAGATTTTCTGGTCATGGTGGAGAACACAATCCAAAAAGTAAGGACGATTGGGCCATCCTTTCAACGATGGATGGCATGGCATCCGATGCAAAAGTAACATTCGAACGAAATAGTTTCAGGTACAAACGTGGAGGTGAATAATAAAAATGAAACAGACAATTTCCATTTTTATTAGATTATTGTTGGGAGCGTGGCTGATTGGCCTTTCCGGCTGCGCAACCACCGGGGGAAATCATGTGAAGAAATTGAGTATTCCGCCTGGTCTGGACAGCACGACAGTTGTTCTGTCCATCGAAACCGCGAACAATAATTTTGTTTCGGCTCAGAAGGAAGGCGAGGCCAATGTATTTTCCCAGAAAGGAAAGAAGCGGCTGGATCAGGTCGATGAGTTCTGCACATTCCTTGAGCAGGATATCAAAAATCAAAAGAGCCTTTCATCGGCAGATAAAAAGCAGTTCGATCGTGAGATGAATCTGGGCTCGCAAAACCTGTCCCAGTGGAAAAAGCTGACCAATAACGGGACAAGGGAATTACGCGCAAAAGAGGCCCTGACCTATTGCCAACAGGCACAGCAGCATCTTGAAGCAGCCGTGAAAATCAATCCCTTTGATAAAAATGCCCGTGTCCTGCTGGCTGTTGCCTATTACAATTTGCAGCACATTTTTGGAATTGAAAAAAATTATGAGAAAGCCATCGAAATTTTGGAGCGGCTCACTCGCATTGAAAAAGGCGAACACGAACTGTTCAGGCTGTTGGCTGAAAATCAATTGGCCGTGAAAAATTTTGAACAAGCGCTTCTCAATTTCCAGCAAGCCCAAAAAGTGTTGCTCAAGACAAGTTTTGAGACGCCGCCCGACACATCCAAATTATTTTACTACATGTACGCCCAGGGCGACGCCTACGCCCGAATGTACGACGATACTCGCTCGCTCAAAGCGTTTCAAGTCGCCGAGCCATTTGTTCGAACGCCGCAGGAGAAAACCGACCTGGAAAATTACGTGAAATGGATTCAATGGGATGACGGCAATATCCGCGCCTCGGAATTGTTCGATAAAATTCTCGCTCTGGAATCTGAAAAGAACTATGACGCCATGGCGCAGGCATGCGAGAGTCTGTTGAACATGCTTCAGACTCGAAAAGCGAAAATGAGTGTCTTTCACAAGCTGGCCGTTGTCGAATTTGAAATCCTGGGCAAGAAGGCCCAGGCCGTTGAACGGATGAAGCTGGTCTACGAAACCCTGGACTATGAAAATTTTGGAATGACCGCGAAAGAAATTCAGCCATTTTTCGATAGCTATGGCGCCATGCTGTATCGGTTAGGGATTGAAGCCAGGGACAAACAGGAGAAAAAATTGGCGCTGGCCTATTTCACCAAAGCCGCCTCGTTCAAATGGGATCAGGGGGCCAAAGCCCACATTGAGCTGGTCTCGTTGTTGTGGAACGACCCGGACCAGGCCATCTTTCACGGGAAGAAAGCATTGGCCGATTCCAATGGCCTGTCCGAAGATGAGACCAATGAACTGCTGTCCTTAATGGTGCGCGCTCATAAAAGCGCCGGGCTTTACGATGAAGCCAGAGAATATTTCAACAAATGGAAACAAACCAGGAGCAAGCAATGATACGAGAACATACATCATTCAAAGTCGCGATACGACTCTCAGCTTTCGCCTTCTTCACCTTTCTCGGTGCTGAGGCCTTCGGACAGAGTCAGGAAATTCAAATCGATCAGGCCATTGTTCAAACCACAACGGTGACCAACAAAAAACTCATCGACTTCTTTGCGGAAGATTTCATGATCCCGGAGGATAAGATTGATAAAATGGTCATTTACGATTTATCCGGCGACGGGTTCGGAGAGCTGGATATTGCCAGGACATTCCCCGGCGGTAGGATTTACCTGCTCACGCCAAGCAGCAAGGCTCAAAAAATAATGAATCTGTGGAGCTTTGGCGGCAATGTTAAATTCACGGCCAACTCCAACGACTCTCCGGAGCGATTCGAAAGCGCTCCGGATTCTGTGCGAGCCATGGGCGCAATTTTCGCTTCCCTGTTGCGCGGCCTGCGCAGAAACTACAAAGGGATTCCCATTAAAATGCATCTGGAACAAACAGAAGACGTGACGTCCGTTGAAATGTGGGGATATAAACAGGGCCTGATGGAATACCATCCCCTGCCGGTCAATAAAGTGCCGGAAGAAGTGCCAGTGATGAAATTGATCTACCTTGAGAAAACAGTCGTGGATAGCGTTTTTGTTACATCGAAATGAAGCGTAAACAGGGTCGATTCGTGCATATTTATGGGACGCCGGAATATCGACGTCATTTCAAAACGAGGGATCCATCGAGATGAATTTCTGACATGTTGACGATAAAATCCATTGCGATTTCATTCAAGAATCAAATAACCCTCCGTTTCAATGCGCTCAAAATAAAAAGTCCCCGTGTCCCGGGGGCTTTTTATTTTATCTCATAACATCCCGCTGAAAGCGAACTTGTCCCAAAGCCTGACCCACACAGTACTATCGATATCGTGGTTTCTGTTTTTCCAGATTCAGAGAGTGGCTACCGTAAAAATCCTTTGCTATCGAGATACGCCTCGCAGCGAGTCATTATGCCGGCGTCATTTCCGTGCTCGTCGAACTGAATCGTCAGATAGGGCTTTTTCGCCGCTTCGCGCACATAATGTTTGATATAGGAATCCGGTCCGCACTTGAAATTCGTGATATAAATTAAATGAATCGAGTCGTACTGAGAAGACCAACGCGCTACCTGCAGAATCTTTCGCCCGTAATTCCAGTACATGTTGTCATTGATATCAGAGATATCGATCGAATCGATGTCCAGGTAATCCAATGGAATGATATTGATGCCGTAAAACTGGTGCAGCTTGGCCGGGACATTCAGGTTCACCATTTTATCGTAGATGTTGTACGAGCGACCGAGCAGCACAATGGCCTGCGCACCAGAGCGCAAAATTTTCTCCACTGATTCTTTTCCAGTGAGCAACTGTTTGGAATTCACCTCGCGCCAGCGCGCGTAGCCCTTTTCAATGGCCAGATCGCTATCGCGCCGTCGAATCCCCAACTGCTCCGCCATCTCGCTGAATTGCTTTTTTACTTCTTCAATGCCAAGCCGGTAGCGAATCGTCGGAGAGAGAATTTTATCGCGATGCGGAATGAAGGCTGGCGTCGCCCGAAGCACGTAACACAGGGTCTGGCCCCAGGGACAGAAGAAAGAATTGGTCTTCCCGAACTGTGTCTCGGCATCGACGACATTCGGGACAAAGACAAAGTCCACGTTTTTTTGCAGCAGATTGGTCACATGCCCATGCGCCACAGTAATCGGGAAGCAGGGTTCCGCCACCCTGCTTTCAACGCCGGCGTGGACGATCTGTCGGTTTGTTTCATCGGAAATTACAACTGGAAAACCGAGCGCATGAAAATAGGTGTACCAGAGCGGGAATTGGTCATAAAAATACATACTTCGTGGGATGCCGATCGTCTGCTTGCGGCTACCCTCCGCCCGATAATCGGACAGAAGCAGCGCCTCTTTTGCCGCCAATAAATCAGGAATAATCGGCTCCCGTTCCAGCTTCACTTCTTTCCGATAGCGCTCCGAGCATTTATCGCCCCAATAGGTTTTTTTCCCTTCGACATTGAATTCCTGAATATCACAAAAATTGGTGCACCCCTTGCATGTGAATGAACGCAAGGTATAGGTGATGTGTTCGAGATTGAATCCGCGAAACAATGTTGTTTTTCCGGTTCGTTTCATCTTTTCGCGGGCGAGAAGCGCTGCGCCAATCGCGCCCAGAATTCCGTTGTAAGGAGGCACAATCACCTGCTTGTTCAGAACAGTCGCGAACGCAGCAGCCACAGCGTCATTGTAGGCTGTACCGCCCTGAAAATAAATGACATCTCCAATTCTCCGGCCGGCCACAACACGATTGAGGTAATTAGTGACAATGGAGTAGGCCAGTCCGGCGACAATATCCTTTTTCTCCGCCCCTCGCTGCAGATACGGGATGATCTCTTTCTCCATGAACACAGTACAGCGCTCGCCCAGCCGAATGGGATGAGTCGATTGAAAGGCGAGGTCGGCAAATTCCCGCTGAATATTGATTCCCAATTTTTCCGCCTGCTCCTCCAGAAAAGACCCAGTGCCGGCGGCGCACGCTTCGTTCATCGTGAAATCAACGACAATGCCATCTTCAAGAGATATGTATTTGGAATCCTGTCCGCCAATATCGAAAATTGTATCGACCGCAATATGCGTTATCGTCTCGCTGACGTACATGGCGCCTGTTTTGTGCGCAGTGATCTCATCTTTGATCGTGTCCGCACTGATGAGTTCGCCGATTAACTCGCGGCCGGAGCCGGTGGTTCCCACGCCCTTGATATCAATTCGCTCAGCCAATTCCTGGCTGATTTCAGCCAGACCTTTTGTCACGACTTCAATGGGTCGGGCCTGGGTTTTCGTATAAATACCTTTGAGCAGATTGCCGGAATCATCAATCACCGCCAATTTGGTGGTGACAGATCCAATATCAATGCCAATATAAACGGATAGTTTCTCCGATGTCTTTTTCAACTCAATCGGGATCTCTTTTTCCCGCATGAGCAGCAATTTATCCCGGCGAATCGGCTCCATCACATCAAATTGCTTGGATTGATTGCCGGATTGCTGCAGCGAATTTTTTAAAATTTCAACGGAGCGAAAATCGGACTGGCCGCCGGCGAGCAACGCAGTCCCAATCGATTCCAGCCACGCATAATACGTCGGGACAATCAGCGAGTCTTCCTCCAACTGAAACAGCTCTTTCACCGCCGCCACGATTCCCCGATTTGCTGCCACGCCGCCAATGAACGCGACAGGCGGGATCACTTCCTTCCCCTTGATGATGGCCCCTTTGAAATTTCTGACCACCGCCTGGCACAATCCTTTGAGTATTTCCGGCGGCTGAAATCCTTTTTGCTGCGCATGAATCATGTCGGACTTCGCGAATACCGAACAACGGCCGGCAATGTTCGCCGGCTTGCCGGCTCTCATCACAATACCGCCGACTTCTTCCACAGCATACAACAACCGCGACGCCTGCTGATCGATGAACGAGCCGGTTCCGGCAGCGCATTCGCCGTTGACTTCGTAATCCAGAATGCCGGTGGTTTCGGAATCAATTTTGTCCAGGACAATGTATTTCGAACTGTCGCCTCCAATTTCCAGTACCGTCCTGACTTCGGGATGAAAAATACCAACCCCTCGGGCAATCGCCCGAAACTCATTTTCGTATGGAATATTCAGCACCCGGGAAATGATTTTTCCGCCAGCTCCTGTCGCTGAAAGATTAATCTCAAATTTTTCCGGCAGCAGGGATAGCAATGGCAACAGTAAATTCACCGCGGCTTTGAGTGGCTCACCCTGGATCCGTTGGTAGGTTGTCAGCAAAAAAGAATACATGCCCTGTTGGGGAATCTGATGAAAAAACGGCGGGTGAAATTGAGTGGGATTCGAATGATAAATATCGGATAAGACTGACCCGTTGATTTCGCTGCTCACAAGACACAATTTAATGCTCACTGAACCGACATCAATTCCAAGATAAAATCGATTATCCTCAAATGACACAGAAACCTTCCCTCCGATAAATAAAAAGGAAAACAGCCAATGCCGATTTCCTTTTTTTTATTTTTAAGTACACTCTGAAAAAACACTGCCGCAGATTGGCTCTTTAGAGTGGACTCATTTTTGAAGTATCCGAATTTTGAAGTGAGTTTTTCTGAGAAACCTCCCGGGAAAAAAACTCTGCTCGAAAAACATTCAGGAACTGCAGTGTCCAATCACACATTGCCCAGTTCAAGAAAATCCATTAGCGAAACGCCCGATTTGAGCATTATCGGCGCGATGATGACGTTCCCTCCCGGCGTCGGCTGACGCAATACGAGCATCGCGCTGATTGGATGCTCCAAACAAAGCTCCCTGAGAAATTGGTGCGCCACATTTTCACCGGTACCTCTCCCGAGCAACGTCTTTTGAACGATAAAATAATCGACCTCGGTTTTAGCGGTCTTCAATTTTTCCACAGCAGATTGATAGTTCGCCACAAATTGGCTATATCGTTCTTCTCCGAGTGAAAATTTCGCTGCTAACTGACGCAGGAAAATTTTTCGAACTTTCCCACTGGACAGAGCCGGGATGATTCGATCCGCAATTTGCCGATCATCGAGAAGATAACTGATGGAAAATTCGATGAGCTCTTTCAATAGATTCAATTCCACATATTTGATGAACTTCCGCATGCTCTCGGTATCCTTCATGTGTAAATCCGGACCCAGGTCTTGAAACTGTCCGCCAAAGGGGTTTTTCAATTTCACAGCCTCATACACAGCATCAACAGCCTGAGAGACTTTCACATAAAATGCGGAATCCTTGCTGGTTTCAGCGTCGGCTGATGGATTGTTGACCTCCTTCGACTGCAATAATTCCCCGGCCTGAACCAATGATTCATTGACTTGTTTATCATGCGCCTTGATCGCATTGAATGCCGCATAGGCATCTTTGTAATGACCAAAACCAAGCGCGCGTTTTCCCAGATCGGTCAGAAATTCCGTCGGCAGAGGCGCCAACTGATTTTTCAGTTGCTGCCCGTATTTAGAAGTGATTTCAGAGTAAATTGAATCCAACTCCTGGCGCTGATCCGCCGGGATCGCTTCAAAATTTACCCAGTTACGCACTGCAAATTTCCGCAGCGCAGCAATATCTCCTTTTTTAATTGAGAGATGAACCGTCGAATTGGTATTCATGACATGAAAGACAACGGAATAATCACCAAAGAAATAGGAGAAGCTCAACAAATGTATGACTAAATCATAGCTATCATCAATTGTGTTGAAATCTGTCTTCAATCCAACCCCTCCAGATATTTTAAATAATGAGTGTATGTAATGCTCGGACCTGTCACAAAAAAGCGGTAAAATATAGCATAAATTGGGGTAATAGTCAAGAGAAAATTGGGAAGGTGGGTGAGGAAAGTTTATAGGCTGGATTTTCTGACACGCGGAGTCAATTTTCAATCCATCTCTTTTTTAATATCCTGTTCCATCAGTTTTAATAAAGACCTGAGAAGAGGATTGTTCACCTCGACGCCCTGATAATTCAATTAGCGCTTCATCAATTTCCTGCTTAACTCAAATATAAATTCGAATCTTTGATCCGCGACATCAATCAAGAGATTCTCCTGACTATTTGAATTCTATCCTTCATTTAGCCGGTTGTAAGCCCAGGAAAAATCAGAAAGCAGCTTTTGCATCCCATCATCTTTCATAAATCACAACTCCCTGATCGACTTTTTTTCAACTCATAGTCACTGATGTCGCTATACAATAAAACATCGACCTTGAGCGGCGCTTGAACAGGCACTTTTGCCACAAAAAAAAGGATACCCACCGGCATCCCTTTAATTTTCAATATATTTCGCTGTCGTCAAAAATACTACAGCGTTTGTTTCATTTTTATTACATTTTCAGAATCACTTCCCGCTTATTCCCAGTTGCCTCATTTTTCGATATAGATTCACTCTGTCCACGCCAAGAATTTCCGCCACTTTCGCCACGCGCCATTCATTGCACTCCAGCACACTCAGAATATAGTCGCGCTCGAATTCCTGGCGCGCATTATGGAGGGAGCGGATTGAATCCGGCACATTCGATTGTCTATCCCTTGGGGATAACAGTTGCCGCACGGCGCTCAACTCTATCAAATCTCCCTCTTTCATAACCATCAACCGCTCGACAAAATTCCTGAGTTGGCGAACATTACCAGGCCAGTCAAAGCCACGAAGATAATTCAGCGCTGAAGGAGACAGCCTTGGCCGATTGACGCCATTGGCATCCGAACATCTTTCAATAAAATAATCCAGCAACAGCGGGATGTCCTCTTTCCGATCCCGGAGCGGGGGAACGGTAATTGAAAAAACATTCAATCGATAAAATAAATCCTCACGGAACGACTTTTCTTCAACCATCTTTAGAATATTTTTATTGGAGGCAGCGACCACGCGCACATTCACTGTGGCGATTTCTGTGGACCCGACCTGCTGAATTTCACCGCTCTCTAAAAAGCGCAGCACCTTTGCCTGAGCGGATGGACTCATATCGCCTATTTCATCCAGGAGCAGAGTTCCTCCATGGGCGGCCTGGATGCGGCCTTTTTTCGCAAAATAGGCGCCGGTGAATGCTCCTTTGGTATGCCCAAATAGCTCGCTCTCCAAGAGGTTATCAGGGACAGCAGCGCAGTTCATTTTCACAAGTGGCCGATCCTTCCGTGCACTGCATTGATGAATCGCCTGGGCTACCAGTTCTTTTCCCGAACCATTTTCGCCCATAATGAGAATGGAAGACTCGGTCGGTCCCACTTTTTCGATGAGGCTGTACACTTCTTGTATTTGGGGAGATTGCCCCACCATCTTGAACCGATCGAGATAATCCTTTTTGTAAAGAGATAATTCCTTCTGTAATTGACCATGAGCAAGTGCATTCTGAACGGTGACAAGAATCCGGTCGCGATCCGGGGGTTTCTCCAGAAAATCGTACACACCAATTTTTGTCGCTTCCACGGCTTTAGAAACGGTTCCATAGGCAGAAATGAGGACAATGGGGATCTGGGGGTGTTCGGCAATGACTCTTTGGGCGACTTCAATTCCGCTCATGCTCGGCATTTGCAAATCGAGTAGAATTAAATCGAAATCATTTTCAGAAACCATTCGAAGCACCTCAACACCGGAGTGCGCTTCCCAAACATTATAATTTTCACCGGATAATATTTTATTGAGAATTTGGCAAATAGAAGTATCATCATCAGTAATTAGTATTTTAGCTCCTGGCGTCATTGAATATGGCTGTAGTTGGGGTTCATCTTTTAGTTATCTTTCGTGAAGCAAAGCTAAATATGCAATCCGTATGCCAGGGACTCATCATTTCAACTTTTATGTAATATTTTCTGATTTTTCAATCCGACTTTATTCTGAACCGAAGAGAGACTGTTGTGCCGAAATCAACCTCGCTAAAAATTTCCAGTTGGCCTTCGTGCGAATCCATAATTTTTTGAACGATGCTCAGCCCCAGGCCGGTGCCTTCAATTTTATTTCTGGTGAAATACGGCTGGGTCACTTTTTCCAGAAACTCAGGCGGAATTCCGCAGCCGGTATCCCTGATTTGTAGTTCATTATAATTTTTAGCCGAATGCCCTTTGTCGCTGTTCAACAGTCTGACCCGTCGTGTCGAAATTAAAATACGCCCGCCGTTTGGCATGCTTTCCATTGCATTAAAAAAGACATTTTTCAGAGCGAATTCAAATTGCTGCACGTCGAGCATTGTCGGGGCCAGTCCTTCGTCAAGCTCCAGCTCGATTTCTATTCCTGCTGATTTTTCCGGCTTCCACAAATTCACCAATTCACTAATTTTTTCATTTAAATCGGCGCTTCGTAAATTCGGCTTTTCAAATTCCACAAATTGCATGAAGCCATCGCTCATTTTTTTCAATTTATTTACCTGGTGGATCATGGCATCAAAATAATCATCGATATCCGGAATTTTTTCCCGGCAATTCTTTCTGAGCACATGTCGAAGCTCTTCAGCATTCAGCTTCACAGTGGTAAGAGGATTTTTTATGCCATGAGCCAACCGTTGCGCCACCTGAGCCCAGTGCTTCACCTGCCGAACATGCGCTTCTTCGGACATATCAAATATCATGAAGCAAAATGATTTAACATTTGGTAAATACAGCGATTTCAACCGAATCGCTATTTGCTCTCCATTACCCCGGATCGATATCATGAGCGATTTTTCATTGGACCGGTGTTCGATAAATTCAGATAAAATAGTCTTCACCTGATTCAATGAATCTGCTTTGAACATTTCAGTCCAATGCTTCCCGCCGGGATTGAGGATCTGAATTTGGAATAGAGATTTCCATAATTTTCCAACCTCATACATCATGCCAGCTTTTGTGACCAGCAGGCAATGATCCAGCAGGTTCGCCTGTTCCAGCAATTCGGGAAGGATTTTTTTTGCCTTTGTCCCAAAAAAAAGATTTCGAATTAAAATAATGAAGAGAACGAGTATACAGGCTGCCACCACCCAGAGGGAAAGGCTTTTTACTTTTTCAACCTGCTCGAAAGGGTAGATTGATCGCTGCAATTCGAACAAACGGTATACACTTTGGGACTCCTGAGTTAAAGAAACAAGCAGGTAAGCTTTTCTGTCGCCATGAATAACTTTTACTCGAGCATTAGTCGGAACAGGTAGTGGCCAGGAAAAAAGAGTTTTAAGTTGATGATTCAGAATAATAATTCGTTCGTTTGGAATAACGCAAACAACTTCCAATAATCCATCACCATCCAGGTCTTCAACTGCACTGATCTGGACATACTTTTTTTCAAATGATTCGGAATTTTGTGTTACTGACAAATCACCATTGAGCAATCGAACAAAGCCATCGGTGCTGCCGATGACAATTTCATCTGAACCATCGCCGTCAAAATCGTGACAGATATTTAAAAATGTATTATCGGAACGAGTCAATTGATTTCCTATCCTTTTAGGAGGTACAATCATGTCGCCTGTCCGGGGATCAACGATATAAATTTCATCCTGGTTGGCAGAGGTAATTCTTAAGCTATATTGATGGATAACCAATTTTTTCCGCTGATTATTTTTAAAATTACCCGCACCCGTCCATGCCCCTGTCCAATACGGACCTGTTGCCCGCCGCCATTTTTCTGTGCCATCTGCCTCGTAGATAATCACGTAACTGCTGTCATCAGTCATCCCGCCACCCCTCACTCCGTTTCGGTTGGCGTACGAACCCACAATTATTTCAACTTCATCATCGCCATCGATATCATCCAACTGAAAACAATGAATGACCGAAGCAGACTCTCGCTGCCAAATCACCCTACCTTTATAAATATCATAAGCGATGAGTCCTCTTGTACCTTTCGCATCCCAGGGTGTCATTTTATTAAACAACGTAATGTTATCACCGGATTTAGTGGCATAGCTTCCTAACAACTCTAAAGATTCCCTGAAATCGAACCGGGATGCGCTGTCTGATCTATAAAATGAAATAAGTGGTTTTAGCGAGTCTATGGGGATGCTCTGTCCACGCGTGAGATTGGTGGGCAATAAAACTTTATGCACGCAGGAATCTTCATTCAAATACGACATCAAGAACAGGAGCGAATTTTTCGTTGCCGTCAAAAGGGGAGTAATTTGATATTGTGTCGGCGCTGCGATCCGAAAACTTCTGTCATAATTATTTAAGCCAATATCATTGATGTCTATCTGACCTCCGTTTTGAATGGCAAGCTCATCAATGCCATCATTATTAATATCAATGGGAAGGACATTGTCGAAATTACGAACCCAACGCTCTTTCAATCGATAGTACAATTCATTGTCTGCGGAATAAGTCAGAGACAGAAGGAAGAAATTTTGCAGGATAAAAATTAATGCTATCTGGAAAAGTGGCATTCGTCTCAGCATGGGCTATACCCGTACTTTAACCGTTGTCGTTACTGTAAAATACCTGTTTCCGACTCGTGGCCATGATCAGGTCTGGTGTATGTGGAATATAACATTAATTGCAAAATAATCAAGAAAATTTTAATTTATTTTCCCTTGCGTTGAGGATGCCGGGAATATGAGCGTACCAGTGAAATCAAGGCGGTGGTAAAAAATAACGCAGTAAACACAATCGTCAAATTAAATGCTTTTCTTGAACCACTTGAACTTCTGCCAGAATTTTGGCTTCAATTCACTCTCGATCGGAAGGGGATTGTCGTTGATAATGGGCTCGCCATTGATGGCCTTTTTGGGATTCAGGCAGAACAGGAGTTCTGCCTTGTCTTTGCCGAAATTTTTTGCAACGGCCTCGTAACTCTGCAACAGCGTCACAGTCCGGCCATCTGGTTTGTGACCATCAGATGCGATAAAATGCGCCAGATTATTTTCGATCATTTTCACGGCTAACATTTGAGCATGCTGGCCATATTTTCCCCGTAAACTGCCCTCGTTGATTTGCATGAGCGCGCCGCGCTGCACATAGTCGTACACAAGCATGGGTTTCATTTGAAAACCGAGATTCCGCTCCGGGTGCGCCACAATGGGAATTTTTTCATTCACGATGAATTTGAAAAACATCTCAGGGACAAAACGGGGTATGCTGCTCATCGGAAATTCCATCAGAAAGTACTTTTTATTGTTATTCAAAGTCGCGATCTGGTAGTTCAGGGACGTGTCATGCTGAGCATAAATTTCACATCCCAAATAAATTTTTATTTTGAGTCCGGCCTGAACAGCCCGACGTTGCAGTTCAAGATAGGCGTCAATAATCTTTTGTTCCGATTTAAAATCTGTCTGGCTCAGCACATGGGGCGTCGCAACAATGGCAACAATACCTTCCTTCTCACCATTCTGCAGCATGCTAAGGGAACTTTCCCAGTTTTCCGAACCGTCATCGATGAAGGGAAGAATATGGGAATGAATATCTATTAATTTCGGGCTCATAGTCATTTCAGTTTTTTTTAACGTCGGTGAATCGCGTGAGAGAATTGAGAAATAGCCCCTCTCTCTGAATTAGTCTCCAATACATTGCCAATAACGATGAAAGACGCGCCGGCATCGGCTTTTTGTCTGGCAATCTCCGGCGTCCTGATTCCCCCGCCGACAATGATGGGCAGGCGGCATGTTTTGGCAATTGCGGAAATCATCTCATCCGGCACTGGCTCAAGCGCCCCGCTGCCCGCTTCAAGATAAATCAGTTTCATCCCCAGGTATTCTGCGGCCAGAGCATGGGCCAGAGCGATATCAGCCTTATCACGTGGAATTGGTTTTGTGTTGCTCATGAACTCGGCGGAAGTGACGCGACCGGATTCGATAAGCATATAGCCCATACTGATAGCTTCGATTTTTAACATCCTGATTATCGGTGCAGCCATGACGTGCTGACCGATCAATAAATCCGGATTCCTTCCACTGATGACGGACATGAACAAGATAGCATCTGCATGTCGGGAAATTTGCTGGACCCCGCCCGGAAAAATAATGACCGGCAGTTTCACACTTTCTTTGATCTGTTTCACAAGTTCATCAAATATCGGTGTGGAAAGCAAACTCCCTCCGATGAAGATAACATCTGCGCCTTCCTGCTCTGCGCGCAGGGCAAGTTTCACGCTATGTTCCAGCGGTTGTTTATCAGGGTCTATCAGCACCACATAGCCGGTACCCCATTGTTTCTGAATGGCAAGCAACTTTTCCCAGGTACTCATGTTTGGTCTCATTTTCAATTCAATTTCGATCGCACGATCTTCTCGGTCTCAGCCAGCGCAGCATCGAATTTGGCCAGATCTTTTGCCCCGGCCAACGCAATTTGCGGCCGACCGCCTCCGCTTCCACCAGCAATGGACGCCACTGATTTTACGATGTCCCCGGCTTTTAAATTTTTCTGCGCAACCAGATCATCCGTCACCACGCACAGAAAATTGATCTTGTCATCGATGATTGCGCCAATCAGCCCAATTCCGGACTTCAGTCGATTCCGAAGCTCATCGCCGATCTTCTTCAGTTCATCCACTGACTCCGGCTGCAATTTGCTGACCACAAGTTTGAACGAATCGATCTGCAGCGCATTTTCTATCCACTTCGACACTTCCTGAGCAGAGTCCTGCATACGTAATTTCTGTAGCTCTTTTTCCAGCGCCTTTTTCTCATTCAGCAAATGAAGAATTCGTTGCGTAATTTCATCCACCGGGGTATTCAACGAATCAGCGACAGCAGAAAGAATAACCCGCTCCTGGTTAACGCGACGCAGGGACTCTTCTCCGGTGGTGGCTTCGATGCGGCGAATTCCAGCCGCCACGCTGGATTCGGAAACAATACGGAATAGCCCAATCTGGCCAGTGGCCGAAGCATGAGTCCCGCCGCAAAGCTCCATGCTGTATTCGCCGATTTGAATCACACGAACCTCGTCCCCATATTTTTCACCGAACAGCGCCATGGCGCCCATTTCTCTGGCTTTGTCGTAGGTCGTATGCTGCACATCAACTTGTATATTTTCCAATATTTTTTCATTGACGATTTGCTCAATCTTTTCCAACTGCTCGCTGGAAATACGTTCGAAATGAGTCAGGTCAAATCTCAAACGAAACGGAGTTACCAGCGAACCGGATTGGTGAACATGGTCGCCCAGCACCTGTCGTAAGGCGGCCTGAAGCAAATGAGTGGCTGTGTGATTTCGCGCCGTGCTCATCCGCTGATCCCGCTTCACTCTGGCGGTGACATTGGGATTTTTCAGCGCTACTGGCAAATCACCTTTGGCGATGTGAACAATCTTTTCGCCAATTCGAATTGTATTGGTCACGGCCAGAAGTACGCCAGTCCCCTCAATCTCACCCTGATCGCCGACCTGCCCGCCGGATTCAGCATAAAAGGGAGTCCTGTCCAGAACAAGGTAGAGTTGATCCGCCTCCCGCTTCATCATTCGAATTTGCGCCGGTGTATTCAGCGAAGTATATCCCAGAAATTCAGAATCTGAGCCGGAACTCACTATTTCCCAATCATTAAAATTCACTTCCAGATTGTAATCCCATTTGCCAGCCTTCCGAGCGCGCTCTCGTTGTTTTTCCATTTCGTCCTGAAATCCGCGTTCATCGACTGTCATGTTTTTTTCCTCTGCCATGAGCTGCGTGAGGTCCAGCGGGAAACCGTACGTGTCATACAGACGAAATGCTTCCTCGCCGGGTATCTCACGGATTTTTTTAGCTGACAATTCCAGCACTAATTTTTCAAAAAGCTCGATGCCTCTATCCAGCGTATTGTTGAAGCTCTCCTCCTCGGACTTGATCACCATGGCGACGTACTGATGTTTATCTTTAATTTCATGGAACGCCTGCCCCATGACATCCACCACTGTGGGAACTAATTTGTAGATGACCGGGTCCGTCACATTCAACGTCCGGGCAAAGCGCGCTGCCCGCCGCAAAATACGTCGCAGCACATAGCCACGCCCATCGTTTGAAGGCAAGGCGCCATCAGCAATGGCAAATGTCAACGCGCGTACATGGTCGGCAATCACGCGATGCGCCATGCCCGCAGTTCCCTGTTCGTAGGGACTGTCCGTCAGTTCGGCGATCTTATTGATGATGGGTTTGAAAATATCCGTGTCGTAATTTGAAGGTACTCCTTGCAGCACCGAAACGACCCGCTCAAATCCCATGCCGGTATCCACATGCTTCGCTGGCAGTTCGGTGAGGGAATGGTCTGTCTCACGATTGTACTGAATGAAAACAAGATTCCACAGTTCAATATAACGGGCACAACCGCCGTTTACATGACATGTGTGGCCAGGTACATTTTTTTTATCGCAAGCCCCCGGGCCCAGATCAATATGAATTTCAGAACAGGGGCCGCACGGACCGATTTCGCCCATTTCCCAGAAATTATCCTTTTCATCGAAACGCAACACATGATTTTTCTGAATATCCGTGACAGACCACCACAGCGATTCTGCTTCATCATCTTCCCGGAAAACCGTTGCGTAAAGTTTATCTTTCGGCAATTTCCAGACGTCGGTCAGCAATTCCCATGCCCACGCGATGGCTTCCTTTTTATAATAATCGCCAAACGACCAGTTGCCCAGCATTTCGAAAAACGTATGATGATAAGTATCCTTGCCGACTTCTTCAAGATCGTTGTGTTTTCCGCTCACTCGAATGCACTTCTGTGAGTTGACCGCGCGCGTATAGTCGCGTTTTTCGAGTTCCAGGAAAATGTTTTTGAACTGATTCATTCCTGCATTTGCAAACAACAATGTGGCATCATCAATGGGAACCACCGGCGAACTGGGGACGAATTTGTGATTGTATTTTTCAAAAAATCTAATGAACGAACTGCGTATCTCTTTCGATGTCATGTTACACCTTTTCCATTGGAAATGAATTATTACCGTCTGTCTGTTACACTGCGAAGCGGGTTGAAATGAAGATTTTCTTCGGGGAACCACATTGGGCAATTACTTTTTGAACGTGTCTCGTATTGTTAAATGCTAAATTTTGAATGACATTGTATCAAAATTCACCCACCATTTGCATCGGGCCCTTCATCCGTAGCACCCAAGTCGTCCCACTGGTCCAACACCTGTGAGACCACATCCCAATTAAATCCGCGACGCAGCAGCAAATCGCTCACGCGTCTTTTCTTCTTCGTTTCATCCAGGTTCTTAATTTGTCTCAATTTTTGTCCGGCAATTCGAAGTGCCAGCGCTACCTGATCTGTTTCTCCAAAAATATTTTCAATTACCTGTTCGATGATTTCTTCATCGATCCCTTTCTGCTTCAACTCCCGTCGGAGCAGAAATTCGCCCAAGGGCTTTGCCATCATTTTACTCTGAGCAAAATTCATTGCAAATTTTCTATCATCAATGAAGCGGAGGCGCTTCAGTTCATCGATGGCGCTGTCGACGTTAGCCTCCTGAAAACCAGCCTGCTTCAGCTTTGTCCGTAGCTCCTTCTCGCTTCGGTCGCGAAACGATAACAGATTCAATGCCCGTTCTTTGGCCGCTTTCTTCTCTTCGGAAACAAGTATCTCTTCAACCTGTTTCTCTGTTAATTCATCCCCCTTTTTTAATCCATATTGAAAAACAACATCCTCGTTCAGCCCAAAAGCGAATTCATCATCCAGAAATATTGAACACCGATTTTTTCGTTTTTGCTGAATAACAATCTGGGTAATTTTTTTAGTCACCATCTGACTATTTCGTGAATGAAAATGGTTACAAGATTATGACACGGTGCATATCCCGACTTTGATATCCATCCCACTGGGGAAAATTTTTTATGCCTGTGGCTTTGCGGCGGGTTTTTCTTCTTCTTTCGAATCGAATAGAATACCCATCGCTTTTCGCACCTTCAGTTCGATTTCATTGTAAATGTCGGGATTTTCAAGTAGGAATCGTTTCACATTCTCGCGTCCCTGTCCCATGCGAACATCGCCGAACGAAAACCACGTGCCGCTTTTCTCTATGATTTCGTGGTTCACGGCCTGATCGATCACATCGCCCTCACGCGAGATGCCTGTCCCGTACATGATATCGAACTCGGCTTCACGAAACGGTGGCGCCATTTTATTTTTTACCACCTTCACTTTTGTCCGATTGCCGATGATATTTTCTTTATCTTTGATCGACGCCGTCTTTCGAATATCAATTCTGACTGATGCATAAAATTTCAGCGCCCGGCCGCCGGTGGTGGTCTCCGGATTACCGAACAGCACGCCAATTTTTTCCCGAATCTGATTGATGAAAATGACGCACGAATTGGATTTGCTGATGGCGCCGGAGAGTTTTCGCATGGCCTGGGACATCAGTCGCGCCTGCAATCCCATCTGTGCATCACCCATTTCACCTTCGATTTCAGCGCGAGGCACCAATGCCGCCACGGAATCGATGACGATCAAATCAATCGCACCGCTGCGCACCAGGGTCTCTGTAATTTCCAAAGCCTGTTCGCCGGTATCCGGTTGCGAGATGAGCAGGTTCTCCGTATCCACCCCTAAATTTTTAGAATAAGCCGCATCCAGCGCATGTTCCGCATCGATGAAAGCTGCCAACCCGCCGAGCTTTTGCGACTCTGCAATCACATGCAGAGCCAGCGTCGTCTTGCCCGAAGATTCCGGGCCAAATATTTCGATGATGCGGCCGCGCGGAATGCCGCCAATGCCCAATGCGGCATCCAGAGAAATGGAGCCGGTCGAGATCACCTTCACCCGCTCGCGCGCTTTCTCATCTCCCAGACGCATCACCGAGCCTTTGCCAAACTGCCGGTCGATTTGGGTTATTGCAAGTTCCAATGCTTTCTTTCGTTCTTCCATATCATTGGACATAGTTTACCTCAGTTATAAAGTAAATTGTTGAACAACGCTTCTAATTAAGTAGCACGATTTTTCTCAGCGTGGTATATCTTGCGCCCGTCGGGAGCAGGTCACTTTTTATCAATTCAATGGACGCAGTCTCGAATGATCCGGCATTGAATTGGGCAAACGCCTGAACCTTCCCGGACAGCGCGACGCCATCCGGCGCGTCTTTCACCCGACCTATTGTCAGATGTGCTGTGAATTTCCGATCTTCCGGTTTAAAACCCAACTCCTTCAAATTTTTCTCAAGTTTCTCGACGATTGTTTCCAGCATAGCAGGTTCGCTCGCCGCGCCAACCCAAATGACCCTGGGTCGCCGTAAGTTTGGAAAGGCGCCGACGCCCTTGACTTCAATCTGAAATGGTTGAACGCCGCTGACCGCCAGTTTGATTTTCCCCTCAATCTCATCGATGCGCGCTTCATTCGTGTCACCTAAAAATTTCAATGTGACATGGATATTTTCAGGTCTCACCCAACTGACACTTTTTCCAACAGATTTGAATTTTTCCTGAAGCGTTCCGATCTCCTTCTTCATCTCCGCCGGAATTTGAATGGCAATAAAAGTACGAATCAACGACATTCCATTTCCCCGACTCATTGGCCTGCTGAAAGCAAGATAACATGCGGCAAATTCTTGATTAAAATATACAATAAACAAATCTATTAATCAAGATTTTTTTTGAATTGTGAATCATCAAACTTCCCGGACCTCGCCCGATAGTGGTCAATCTTTTTCAACTCATGAAAATCATGAGGAAAAGATCAATTCACTCATCAAAGCACGAACACGGCGATCTGTAAAATCAGGTTCGCATAAATCCCGGCCATTACATCATCGAACATGATCCCCCAACCGGCTGGCAGCTTTTCAAATTTTCTGACAGGGAACGGCTTGAAAATATCGAATACTCTGAATAGCACAAAAGCAGCCGCGACGTACGGCAGCGTTTTGGGGAGAGCGATCAGGGCGATGAGCATACCGGCAACCTCATCAATGACGATGATTCCGGGGTCATTTCCTTTTTCATGCCCCAGCTTTTCCTGCGTCGCTTTCTCTGTGACTGACGAGCAGTGCACACCGAAAAAAATCACAACGCAGATTACCCCCAGCAACTGCAAGGCCGTTAACGTTGGGAGAAACCAATACAAAACAGCCAGCGCCAGTGCGCCCATCGTGCCTGGTGCAACAGGCGAGTATCCAATGCCTAAAAACGTCGCGATCACTCTCGAGAAGAAAATCATCGGCTTAGCCTTCTTTGATTTAGGGGAGACATGGTGAGGCGTAGGGCACAGTCCCCGGCAATTCATCAGGGAAATGGATTTAGACGTTCGTTCAGCCGGTGCTTCGTGAATCTTTCGGGTTCACAGGCCTGACGGTTTAAAAACGCTGAAACATGCTTTCAAAAAATCGGTGACATGGTTGCGGTTTTCAATTAAATACATGATGGCTGTGTACACCGTGAGAAAAACCACAAACACCATCATCCGATCGATGAACTGAATTTTCGTTAATAACTCAATCATCTGGAATTGCGAATCCCGGGATAAAGCAAGGTGATCGAACATCATATAGATAAAGATGATAAAAACCGAGCCCATCTGTACAAAGGTTTTGACGCGGGCTAATTGCGAAGTGACAACGGGACGCTGCTTAAACAGGGCATACGAACGCAGGCCGGTTATTAAAAAATCGCGAGCGACAATGATGATGACAACCCACAGTTTTATATAGCCGAGGCTATAAAAGGCAAACAAAGCGGCGGATACTAAAATCTTATCCGCCAGCGGGTCCAGAAATTTACCCCATTTGGAAACAGTCCCGAATTTCCTTGCATAGTAGCCATCGTACCAATCCGTCAGGCTGGCGATGATGAAAACGAGAAATGCAAGTAATTTAAAATTGAATCCATGGATGAATATTAGGAAAAGGAAAACCGGTGTAAGAATAATTCGAAGCACTGTTAATTGCGTGGGAAAATTCATTCTTGCTCCCCGGTACATACTAAATAATCTTCGGGTTAATCACGAATTTCATGAAGCTGCATGTCAATCTGATTTATCCATTCCTTGGAAGGAGAGCGCTGTGACTTTTCATATCGAAACTCTTCCTTCCAGCGCCTTTGCCAGCGTGATTTCATCGGCATACTCGATGTCAGTGCCCACGGGTATTCCGCGGGCAATTCGAGTGATTTTCAATCCTAATGGCTTCATCAATTTTGCCAGATAAAGAGCCGTTGCCTCTCCTTCGACATTCGGATTATTCGCCAGGATGACCTCCCTCACATCGTCAGTGAGACGCGCTAATAATTCTTTCACTTTCAAATCATCCGGCCCGATGCCATCCAAAGGCGATAACGCTCCGCCGAGTACGTGATAAAGGCCTTTGTATTCTCCTGTCTTTTCAAAAGCGAGGACATCGTTCGCTTCTTCAACAATGCAGATCGTCGTTTGGTCTCTTTTCGTATTCGTACAAATGGCGCAGGGATTGGTATCGGTGATATTGAAACAAATGGAACAATATGTGGCGCTATCCTTCACACTCGTCAGCGCCTGTGCCAGAGCAGCCACCTCATCTCGCGGTATTTTGAGCAAGAAAAACACGATGCGTTGCGCCGACTTTTTTCCGATCCCGGGCAATTTGGATAACTCATCCACTGCCCGCTGCATTGAATTTGAGAAATAACCTGTTGACATATTCCGATAGTTATTGATTGACCCGAGTCACGACGTATCTCATCCCGGGCGTTTGGCGCCAATTTCCATGCCATTCCGTTCGAACGACATTTTAATCGGTGATTAAATCTGCTGCCTGAGCCCACTGTTTTATTTTACAATGTAAAAAAAGAAATCACGTTCCAAAGCCAGGAATTTTCAGGCCTTCAGGCAGGTTGCCCAACATCCCTCCTGTCGCTTTGTTCAAATGCTCAGTTGCCAATTCCTGTGACTTCTCCAGCGCCTGATTCACGGCAGCGACAACCAGATCTTCCAGCATTTCCACATCTTCGGAATTGACCAGACCCTGCTCTATCTTAATTTCGATGATTTGCTGCCTGCCGTTAGCAGTCACTTCCACCATGCCTCCGCCAGCGGAACCGACCACCTTCATGCCCACCAATTCCTGCTTAATCCTTGAAATCTCATCCTGTATTTTTTGGGCCTGTTTCAAAATACCTGCAATGCCCAGATTTTTCATGTTAATTTCTCCTTTGCCCCCACAACTCAATTCGGTTCCACGAGTTCTGGCTAAAATAAAAGACTACTCCTCGCTCGGACACAAAATCTGTTACTTTATCCTTATGATAAAGTTCCAACGTTATTTAATCAACTCTCCATCAAATTCATCGACGATTGTCTTGATCAGCGGTATTTTCTGTGTCAACCTGTCCATATAGGTATTGCCATTCGGCGTGGACGCGGTGGCTTCTGACAGAATTTTTGTCTGTATACATTTTATCCGAAGAGAGAGTCCCAGTACTTCCTGAAAAATCTCCTCAATATTCTTCTTGTTTTTATTGACAGAATTCATGTGGAATGCATTGTCCGCATTGAATCCGATAATCAATACATTGTCTTCGGTAATTTTTTCCGGGTGACCTTCGCCTAAAAATGAACCCAGTGCAATTTTCCGTTTCTTGATTTCATCAATGATTTGCGGCCATTGTTGCTTGATTTGTTCTAGCTGGGCGTTGGCTTGTTGAGAGGAGGCCTCCGAACCGCTATCGGTTTCTGCTTCTTCAGCGGCCCCTTCCTCCGGAACTGCTTTTGCTTTCTCGACCGGATTGTCTTTCACCACTGGAGCAGCCTGAGGGCTGCTTTCTTGAACGCTCTGGGAAACGGGCGCAGTGTTTTCGGACGCCCTGGCCTGATTTGCCGGACGTTGCGCCTGGGAATATCCAGTTGCAGGAATCGTTCGCCCACCGGTTTGTATATCCGCACGGAGTCTATCAATCCCTTTAATCAACGCCTCAATCTTCTCGGTCTTATCCATTTGAATCATTTTCATGACGACCATTTCTAAAAAGATTCTGGGATTGGCGCTTCGTTTAATTGAGTACTGCGCATCCGAGGACATTTGAATGAGGCGGAGGAGATCCTGCTCCTGAAATTGCGGGGCTATCTTCTGATATCGCTGTCGGAATAAATCGGAAGCTTCAATGAGTTCGACGGACCCAACCGATTTTGTGATGAGTATATTACGTAAATGCTCATTGACGCCCAAAAGGAATTCGACCAGATCATAGCCATTGTAAAATATTTTATCGACTAACTGGAAACCAGCCTTCAAATCGTGCGCTGCAATGTGGTTTGTGAAATCGAAATAAATTTCCCAGTTGATCACTCCCAATAGATCCATGATTTCGTTGGCATGGATGGTGTCGCCGCAAAAAGAAATCGCCTGATCCAGCAAGCTCTGACTGTCGCGCATACTGCCCTCTGCCTTACGAGCAATGAGCTGGAGCGAATCATCATCAATCGAGATATTCTCCTGAGAGCAAACGCTTTTCAGTTGTTCAATGATTTCGCCCAGTGTGATTCGTTTGAAATCAAAGCGTTGACAGCGGGAAATAATGGTAGCAGGCACTTTGTGCGGTTCTGTTGTGGCGAAGACAAACATGACACGGGAGGGAGGTTCTTCCAACGTTTTCAGCAGCGCGTTGAATGCCTCTGTGGTGAGCATGTGCACTTCGTCGATGATATAGATTTTATATTTGCCGGGATTGGGAGCGTATTTGAGGCTTTCTCTTAAATTGCGGACTTCGTCAATTCCACGATTGGAGGCGCCATCGATTTCCAGCACATCAAGGCTTCGACCTTCGGTAATATCGGTGCAACTACTGCATGTATTGCATGGATTCTGTGCAGGCCCCTGTTCACAATTTATCGCCTTAGCCAGAATCCGCGCAATGGTCGTCTTACCGATTCCTCTGGGGCCGGCAAACAAATAGGCATTGGCCAGCCGCATCGTCTTCAAAGCGTTTTGGAGTGTGGTGACAACGTGTTTTTGATTGACCACATCTTCAAATTTTTGAGGTCGCCATTTTCTGGCTAAGACAAGGTAAGCCATGAGAGCCTTCTGCTATGGACAAGTAATGCCAACACGAACAAACTGAAACGGTGTGACCAGTGACTGCTTTATAAAATGAAGGGACAATTTAATCGAATTGTCCCCAATTCATCATCCCCAAAAAATAAGGCTGTGCACCTCCCCTTGATTCCTCTTTCCGGGTAGTATGTTTTAGCAGCCAGCTCCAGCCAAGCAACCCTACGGCACATGAAGATCCTGCTTGCCGCTGCTACCTTCCGGTCCTGACGGGGTTCGGCAGTACTGCATTGCGCAGGACTTAACTATCAACACCGCTTACTAACCCATATTATCCAGCGAGTAAACCGCAAAGAGGACTTCAACCCTGCTATAGCGGATTGCAGGTTACAGGGCACCGCTAGCTCCCCGTCTAGCACAGCCAAGTGGAGCAGATGGGGGTCGAACCCACGGCCTCCAGAGTGCGATTCTGGCGCTCTCCCAACTGAGCTACTGCCCCATATTTGTCTGTAAATGAAAAGCGGAGAGAGAGGGATTCGAACCCTCGGAGGGGCTATAAACCCCTCACACGATTTCCAATCGTGCCCGTTCGACCAGCTCCGGCATCTCTCCTCTATTAATTAACAATTTTCTATTGACAATTGTTAATAAAAAAAACACTGCGGAGAGGGGGGGATTCGAACCCCCGGTACCCGAGGGTACAACGGTTTTCGAGACCGCCCCGTTCAGCCAGCTCCGGCACCTCTCCTGGTTTAAATCGCTATATTCGTTTCGTTTCGTGTTCTCAGACTTTTAAAGAAATCTTTTAAAATCGATTCACATTTTAACTGCAATATGCCGGGCACAATGTGAACCCCGGTATTCAATTTCGCTTCCTGCACTATGTTGATTCTGGAACCACACGCCCCCAGCCTGGGATCAAACGCGCCAAAAACAACTTCTGATATTCGTGAAATCACAATGGCGCCAGCGCACATTGGACAGGGTTCGAGAGTGACATAAAGAGAGGCGGAATCTAACCGCCAGGAAGCTAAAAAATTCGCCGCTGCAGTGATCGCTAAAATTTCTGCATGGGCAGTCGGGTCCTGAAGCGTCTCGATTAAATTATGCCCTCTCCCAATCACTTTATTTTCGTAAACAACCACCGCACCGACAGGCACTTCATTTTTTCGGTATGCTTTTTCTGCCTCGAGAAGCGCCTGCTCCATCCATTTTTCAACATCAACCATAATCTTCAGCGATTGTTTTGCAGTTTGTTGGTACGCCCGGAGGGAATTGAACCCCCAACCTTTTGGTCCGTAGCCAAACGCTCTATCCAATTGAGCTACGGGCGCATCGTGCTGTTTGGGCCTTGAAAGTTGTATTCTGTGATCTCGAGGTAGTAGCGCGTACGGGAGTCGAACCCGTGTTACCGACGTGAGAGGCCAGCGTCCTGGACCACTAGACGAACGCGCCATTATCTTTGGTGATGCAGTACGCCCGGAGGGACTTGAACCCCCAACCGTCTGATCCGAAGTCAGATGCTCTATCCAATTGAGCTACGGGCGCAGTTGGTGATTCGTGAGTTTCAGTGAGCAGATTGCATCTCGTTGAATGCCCTCGATCGCTCGTACGTTCACTTTTCACCAGATAGCTGGGGAGCAGGGATTCGAACCCCGGTTACACGGTCCAGAGCCGCGTGTCCTGCCGCTGGACGACTCCCCAATCATCATGATTTATTATTCAGCCATGCTATCGCGCGCTGAATTCTTCGCAATACAACGTCTTTGCCCAAACATGCCATGAGTTCAAATAATCCTGGACTCACTCCGAATCCCGTTATCGCCAGACGAATTGGATGGATGAACTCACCGGATTGTTTTTGCTGGTTCTCTGCAAGAGATCGGATCGCGTTCTCGATTTGCTTCTCGTCAAAGCTATCCAGCATTGACAAGGCCGATTTTGCAGATACTAAATTCGCCGCACTCGCTGCGCCGTTCCAATATTTTTGGACAGCGGCGTCCTCGTACATCTCCGGGTCTTTAAAAAAATAGTAACCCAGTGTAAAAAATTCATTGAGATTCTTTACCCGAGATTTTAACAGCGAGATGATTTTCAGAATATAATTTTTATCATCTCTTTTTAATCCAAGAAAATCAACTTTCTCTATCACCGGCGTCAGCGCCTGGAAAATCGCCTCATCAGTCATTTGACCGATATACTGACCATTCATCCAGTTCAATTTCGCTTCGTCAAAGATCGCGCTATTCCTGGAAATCGCTTTGAGTGAAAATTTTTCGATCAATTTCTGTCGCGGCAGAATTTCCTGATTTGCTTTGGGAGACCACCCCAGCAACGCTAAAAAATTGACCATCACTTCGGACAGGTATCCCGCGGTTCTGTACTCGGAAATTGCGGTTGCACCGTGCCGTTTGCTCAGCCGTTTTCTATCGGCCCCCAGAATCAAAGGGACATGTGCGAATTTTGGCAATGGCCAGCCAAGCGCCTGATATAATAGCACCTGCTTTGGCGTATTCGTCAAATGATCATCCCCACGGATGACATGGCTGATGCGCATATCAAAATCATCGGCAACAACGGCCAAATGATAAGTCGGTTTGAGATCGGATCGAAGAATGATAAAATCATCAATTTCATCGTTATCAAATGTCAAAGAACCGCGTACTATATCGTTGAAAAATGTTTTTCCTGCCTGAACCTTGAAGCGAACAACATATGGTCTGTTTTCGCGCTCATGTTTCTCGATTTCTTCCGCTGTGAGATTTCTGCAGAAACCATCGTACTTAAACGCATCCCGATGTCGGGCTGCTAACTCCTCCCGCGTACAATAACAGTGGTAAGCCTTCCCACTCGCCACCAGATCACGGCAAATTTTCTGATAATTTTCGAATCGATGCGATTGAAAAACAGGTTCTTCGTCCCAATCAATTCCCAACCACTTCAATCCGTCAAAAATGGCCGTGACCATTATTTTATTCGATCGAACAGCATCAGTATCTTCTATTCGAAGCAGGAATTTTCCGTGACGCTGTCTTGCATACAGCCAGTTAAAAATTGCAGTCCTGGCGCCGCCAATGTGAAGATACCCGGTCGGACTTGGAGCAAATCGAACCCGAACTTCGTCATTCTTTTCAATTAACATACTTTCACAATTCTCATGGCAGTCTGTTATTGCCAGTATGACACATGGCGGAGAGGGAGGGATTCGAACCCTCGGTAGATACGTTGACCTACAACGGCTTAGCAGGCCGCCCCGTTCAGCCGCTCCGGCACCTCTCCTTTTGCATGCGGAGGACGAGGGACTCGAACCCCCATGCGCTTGCGCGCGGCGGTTTTCAAGACCGCTGCCTTGCCAATTAGGTCTAGTCCTCCGGGAATGCAAATATACAAATTTTTACTATCTTAGTCAATATTTTTTTTGCCTAATTTTTTCTATCTACTGGATTTTTCTAACCAGCCAGCTCGCTCTCTGTTCAATTGCATTGTGGGGACAGGCTTCATCACAGCAAAAGCAACTGATGCATTTTTTGTAATCGATGATTGGAAACCCACTGTCAGATGACATGGCTCGCGTCGGACAAATGGCAATACAAGCGCCGCAACGCTGACATTTATTTTCATCCGGCCGGGGACGCACCCAGATCAACTTTCCCAATACCTTCACTACTACCGAAGGCACGTAATTCGTGTACCGATTGGTAGGGAGAGCAAATACCCGGCCAGAATATTTCTGCAACGATTCGCCCTGGATGGTTATCTTTTCGAGATTCTTCTCTCCCAGGCCTGCTTCATAGGCGTATTGTGTTGTAAAAATTTCGCCATCCTCAAATCCCATCAGATGGGCAGCGACCGCGTCCAGCGCAACTGCATCCGTGCTCGCTAAAATAAGACCGAGGTGATTGACTGTCCCCGCAGATGGACCTGCTCCCTCCATAATATCGACAGCGTCCATAATATTTATTTGGGGTCGTATCGCACTAAAGATATCAACAATAATGCGGGAGAAATCCCGCGCTTTGTGCGCCTGTTTGTGATACTCGCTCTTTCGAAATCCCGGAATCGAACCGAACATATTTTTTATCGCACCTGTGAAGAGCGTCAGATTGTGCGTTTTCATTTTGCTTACATTGACGACCACATCTGCATCTGCCACCGCTTTTGCAATGAAATACATACGCCGATTTACATCGAATTGCTGAACCCCATTTTTTTCGAACTGAATCAGCGTTGCCCCGGTCTGCTCTGCAATCTCAGCCATCCCTGTCTTTTCCCAGTATTCCTGAATTGGGCGCGACTTGCCTGCCGGGCTATCTCCGATTGTCACCGTTGCACCCAATGAATGAAGGATATTCACTATCGATCGGACAATTGTCGGATGCGTTGTCGCTGCTTTATCCGGCGTTTTCGCTGTGAGCAGATTCGGTTTAATATGGACACGAGTCCCCGGCGCGACCAATTGCTCCAGCACGGTAATATATTTCAGGGAAGCCTGCACCGCGGCATCGATAGTCTTCTCATCGTAGGTGTCGCATGCAACCAACGAAACAACGCCTGGATGCGGAGACGGCGATGATTTTTTCGGATTCCTCTGGACAGAATTATTCGAAGGGCTTTTCAATTTTTCATGCTTTCACGCTTTGACGAACATTTTGCCTGGGAGTTGCTTGACCAAATCCTTGAATTCGAGGGGGAGCAAAAGCGATAACGTCTCTGCTGTGGACTTTCCCATGAGCTGCGATAATTTATCGATATGAATCGGCTCATGAGACAATAACCCTAACAATGTTCTTTCAGGTTCAGACAGATCGATTAATTTTTCCCGGCTATCCTCATCCCCTCTATTGAGCAAATGCTTCAGTTGAGGCGCAAGCTCGTCAAGGATATCCTCAATCGACGTGACCAGTTTTGCTCCCTCTTTGATGAGCTGATTCGCGCCGTAACTTTTGGGACTATTGATATTACCCGGCACCGCAAAAATTTCACGATTCTGTTCCAGCGCGTAATTTGCCGTGAGCAACGCGCCGCTTCGGATGCCGGCTTCAATCACCACAGTCCCCAATGACAGCCCGGCGATGATTCGATTCCTTCTTGGAAAATTCACTGCATCCGGCCCTGTGCCCAGACAGAACTCGGAAATCAACGCACCCTGCGACGGTATCTTTTCAGCCAATCTGGAATTTTCTGCAGGGTAAAGCATATCAATACCTGAACCGAGCACTGCAAACGTCCTTCCTCCTGATTGAAGCGCAGCCCAGTGGCAGGTCGTATCAATTCCCCGGGCCAATCCGCTCACAATGGTCAGACCTTTCTGCGCAAGTTCCTTTGAAAATTTTTCCGCAATAATTTTCCCGTATGAACTGGGAAGCCGAGTCCCTACCATGCCGATGGCAAATCGGTCGTTGGCGGTCAATTCGCCTTTTACGAAAATAAAGGCAGGCGGGTCATAAATCTTTTTCAAATTTTCTGGAAAGCGACTGTCCCAGAAGGTGATGATTTCGACGTCGATCTGGCTTGCTTTTTTTACCTGCTGCTCGCCGAACTGAAAATCGGAATACTCGCGAATATGATGCGCGGTTTTGATATCAATGCCGTCCACTTCGCACAAAACTTTGGAGGACGATTTAAAAATATCTTCCACGTTTTTAAAATGAGCCACCAACGCGCGAATTCGCGTCGGGCCCACTCCCGGCACCGCAGATAAATTGAGCAAATATTCCAGATCAATAAACATGCTTCAATCATTCCGATTTTTTTTATATCAACAGTGACTGAGCTAATTTTCTGAATTCATTTCCTGTACAAAGCGCCACAGCGCCTTTTTCAATTCGTCGAGACCCTCACCCGTCACCGCAGAGATTTGCACTACAGGGATATTCATGCGCTGAAACTCTTCCAGACCACTCATTTCGTTCTCGCCTAACAAATCAATTTTTGAGATAACCAGAATGTACGGTCGCTTCAGCAAATCAGGATTATGCAGATCTAACTCATTTTTAAGCACGCAGAATGTATCATAAATATTTTCCGAAATCGACTCAATCAGAAAAACAAGGATCTTCGTCCGTTCAATGTGCCGCAGGAATTCCAGGCCCAATCCTTTGCCTTCATGAGCGCCTTCAATAAGACCCGGGATATCAGCCATCACAAAGCTGGAGTACTCATCCATTCGGACAATGCCCAGATTCGGAGCCAGGGTTGTGAACGGATAGTTGGCAATTTTCGGTCGGGCCGCTGAAAATCGCGAAAGTAGCGTTGACTTGCCTGCATTTGGCATGCCGACCAATCCGACGTCCGCAATCAATTTCAGCTCCAGGTAAATCGTCAGCTCTTCACCTTCATAACCAAGCTCAGCTTCACGGGGCGTGCGATTGGTCGGCGTCGCGAAGCGGGCATTTCCTCGCCCCCCTCTGCCGCCTTTTGCAATGACTATCTGCTGATTCTCCGCCACCAGATCCGCCAACAACTCACCGCTATCTGCATCTTTAATTATGGTCCCACGCGGCGCCCGAATAATCAGATCTTCTCCACTTTTGCCGGTCTTGTCGGATCCCTGGCCATTCTTTCCGGACTGAGCCTTGAAATGTTTTTTGTATCGGAAATCGAGCAACGTGGCTAAATTATCATCCGTGATGATGATGACATCTCCGCCTTTTCCCCCATCGCCGCCGTCAGGACCTCCTTTCGGCACAAATTTTTCCCGTCGGAAGCTTACAACGCCGTTGCCACCGCTTCCCGCAGTGACCATTATTTTTGCCCGATCGATGAACACATATCACCTCAGCAATTCATGACGCAGTTCGTAAATTACAGTGGCTGGTATTATACAATAAAATTTCAAATTAAGCAAGAAAAAAGGCAGAAAGATATTCTGCCTTTTTTTCACTGCAAATTACTTTTTCGAACATGATTTACTTTTCAGCCATTTTTTTATAGAATTCATAACGACTTTTCACCATCGCAGCGAACTCTTCCCAGTAGCCATCGACCATCTCAGGGAATGTTTGATACAACGATGTATATCGTTTTTCACCCTTCAGGAATTCTTTGACAGCGACAGAAGGTTCTTTGGAATCCAGTGTAAATGGATTCTTGCCTTCTTTTTTCAACTGCGGATTATATCGGTACAGCATCCAGTAGCCGCTGTCGACCGCTTTCTTTTCCTCCAGCCCGGCGTGCGCCATATTTATTCCATGATTGATACACGGTGCGTACGCAATGATAATCGACGGGCCTTCGTATTGTTCCGCTTCGACAACCGCTTTCACAAACTGATTTTTATTAGCGCCCATAGAAACGGAGGCAACATAAATATAGCCATAGCTCATCATCATCAAGCCAAGGTCCTTTTTCCCGGTCTTTTTACCAGATTCAGCAAATTTCGCCACAGAACCCAACGGCGTTGCTTTCGAAGCCTGGCCGCCGGTATTGGAGTAAACCTCTGTGTCCAACACCAGTATATTGACATTGCGGCCAGTCGCCAACACATGATCCAGACCACCGTAGCCAATATCGTAAGCCCAGCCATCGCCGCCAAAAGACCAGACGCTTTTATCAATAAAATAGCTGCTCAGGGATTCGATGTTTTTCAATGCCTTCAATAACTCAGCATTCGCGTTTTTAATTGCTCCAGGCAACAGCTCTTTCACCTTTTTAGAATTGGCTTTGGCTTCGCCAGTCGTTTCTTTCCAGAGTGTTTTCGCTTTTTCAAGAGCGCTTTTCAAATCGCCAGTCACGCCCAATTCCAACGCCTTATCCACATTGATCAATAGCTGTTTTCTATTTGAATCAACGGCCAAACGCATTCCGAAACCGTATTCGGCATTGTCTTCGAACAATGAATTGGCCCAGGCCGGTCCGTGTCCATCCTTATTTTTGGTATAGGGAATCGTCGGGAAAGTCGCGCCCCAGATCGATGAACAGCCAGTAGCATTGGCGATAATCATTCGATCACCGTAAAGCTGCGTGATCAGCTTTACATAAGGCGTTTCACCGCAACCAGCGCATGCGCCTGAAAACTCAAGCAGCGGTTGTTTGAACTGGCTCCCCTTCACCGAAGCTTCTTTCACCATATCGCTGAGAACATCGTAGGGCAGGGATTCGAAGAATCTCTGGTTATCCGCCTCACCGGCAGCTTTTTCATCTTCGGCATTTTTCATTACCAAAGCGCCCTTTGGACATTCGTTCACGCATACCTGGCATCCCTGACAATCATCCGGGTAGACCTGAATTTTATAGTTATATTTATCGCCATCTCTACCCAGCGCCTTTAATGTGGTGAAGGATTTCGGGGCTGATTTCAGCAAGTCTCTGTCAATCAACTTGGAGCGGATTGCTGCATGAGGACAGACAAACGAACATTGATTGCATTGAATACAATTTTCAGATATCCAGTGCGGAATAATTGGAGATACACCTCGCTTCTCCAGCGCAGCCGTGCCTGTTGGAACATACCCATCAAGCGGCATGTGCGAGACCGGTATTTCGTCTCCTTTTTCCCGCATGATTTTTTCGATGACATTTTTCGTGAAGACATCGGAATCTTCCGGAACCAGCTTCTTGGCGACCATACTTTTCTCGGGTAATTTGGCCGGGATATTCACTTCCACCAATGCTTCATCGGTTTTATCAACAGCGTCCCAGTTCATTTTTACTATTTCTTCGCCGCGCTTTCCATACGTCTTTTTAATTGCTTCCTTGATCATTTGGATCGCCTGCTTTCGCTCCAGCACGCCGGAAATTAAAAAGAACGCTGTCTGCATCACCGAGTTTATTCTATTGCCCAGCCCAACGCTTTCGGCAATCTCCAGCGCATTGATATTATACACTCGTATTTTCTTTTCGATAATGGTTGCTTGCATGTCTTTGGTCAGATTTTCAAAGACTTCCTCTTTCAACCAGGACGAGTTCAGAAGGAAGATGCCATTATCTTTAATCCCCTCTAATAAATCATACCGTCCGACAAACGCCGGATTGTGGCAAGCGATAAAATCGGCGTGTTCAACCAGGTACGGTGACTGAATTGGTGATTTCCCGAATCGTAAATGGCTCCGCGTGATGCCGCCCGATTTTTTGGAGTCGTATTGGAAATAACCCTGCGCATACATTTCGGTGTTATCGCCGATGATTTTGATCGAGTTTTTATTCGCACCGACCGTACCATCAGAACCCAATCCCCAAAATTTACAGCTAATGGTTCCATCAGGAATGGTGTTGATCTTTTCCTTAATTTCCAGAGATGTGTGGGTGACATCATCTGTAATTCCCACGGTGAAGCCATGAGTATTTTTACCGTTCAGGTGATCATAGACTGCTTTCACCATGGATGGCGTAAATTCTTTGGAAGAAAGCCCATACCGACCGCCGATGATGGAGATGTTCTTTTTATCTTTCAGTGCAGTGACCACATCCATGTAGAGCGGCTCTCCGATTGAACCAGGCTCTTTTGTTCGGTCCAACACCGCGATTTTCTTCACAGAAGCCGGAATGGCCTGGATGAAATGTTCAATCGAGAACGGACGGAACAAACGAATTTTTATCAACCCCAATTTCTGCCCGTTTTTATTGAGGTAATTTATTGTCTCTTCAATCGTATCGCAGCCGCTTCCCATGGCAATAATAATTCTGTCGGCCTCCGGATGACCGACATAATCGAACAGATGATATTTCCGATCGATTTTTGTCGCCAGCAAATCCATATATTCCTGGACAATTCCCGGCGTTGCGGTATAATAGGAATTCACGGTTTCTCTTCCTTGAAAATAGACATCCGGATTTTGGGCGCCCACTTTCACCCTGGGATTTTCCGGATTCAATGCGCGGCCTCTGAAATCCAAAACATACTGCATGTCCAGCATTTCAGCTAATGTGTCATAATCTATTTCCTCAATTTTCTGAACTTCACTCGACGTTCTGAACCCATCGAAGAAATTGAGAAAAGGCACTTTTGTTTTTAACGTAGCTAAATGTGAAACGACCGCCAGGTCCATCACTTCCTGCACGGAACTGGCGGCAACCAGCGCGTACCCTGTATTTCGAGCCGACATCACATCCGAATGATCGCCGAAAATCGATAACGATTGGCAGGCAAGGGAGCGAGCCGAGACGTGAAAAACAGTGGGCAGCATTTCGCCGGCGATTTTATGCATATTGGGTAGCATGAGCATCAAGCCCTGAGACGCCGTGAATGTTGTGGTCAGCGCGCCGGCAGAAAGCGACCCGTGGACTGCACCAGCCGCCCCGGCTTCTGACTGCATTTCGATCACATCCACAACCTGGCCAAAAATATTTTTACGCTTGTTAGCCGCCCAGGCGTCGGCCAATTCACCCATAACAGACGAAGGAGTAATAGGATAAATCGCTGCAACTTCACTGAACGCGTAGGCAACATGGGTCGCAGCAGTATTTCCATCCATTGTCACTTTTGCAAACTTTTTCATAAAATCCATCCTTTTGTTTAATTCACAAAACATTCCTCTGAAATTGATCATTCATCCAATGCACTTACATGTATAGCATTCAAAGGATGTTCATTGTAACATCTATTGAGTCAACATCTGTGATAAATATGTAATTTATTTTCCCCCAGATTTTCAAATTAAAGTCCTTATTATACTACATTATTTTGAAAAATGCAAATGTTTTTCTTGTGCCATTTTAATTTTAAAGTGTGATTTCAATGCATTTCGCTGGAAGTCAATCACGTTGTTTTTAATAAAGGTACATCCAATCGAATATAGCAGCTTTGGTTCAAAAAAAACGCAGATTAAAATAAGTCTCTAATCTGCGTTCTCATTAAGCAAAGTCTTTGTCCATCTATTAAAATAGATTTTTCCCATCTGTTTTTTATCTTCGGATCCTTGGTTGTTTCCATCAGGTAATCCCCGAATTCCTTCGCCGGCGCGAACCAGGCTGCTGGCATCAGCGTACTGACCACGGCCTTCGCGAATCATTCGTGGCGCGCTTCCATGAATCGCCTCGAACATGGCATATCGCTTGCCGATATTAGCAGAGCCGGCCGTGCCGACACCATCCTGGAATTATGACCGAATTATCATATTCGCGATGATCGGATCCGCTGCCACATTTTCCTGTGTTTTCTAGCGTTAGGGTTTACCATAATTTGTGAAAGCAAAACGAATTTAAGTTGGTCCAGAATACGAGACGAAATGAATCGTATCTATTTCGGTGAATTTCGCCACCAGGGAAAACGATCAGCCTCATGACTGAATTGACCAAAACCCAACAATCGATCTTTGCCGCACTGGATGTAAAAAAACCATCCACTGTTGTAGGAATACAGCTTGAGTGATTCTGTAGTAACACGTTTGCATTTCATCAACCTGATTTAGTTAATTATATTATAGAGAGTTGTCTCTATTTTATTTGCACTACCACTGTCGAAGATGAGTTAACGTTTCGGACTATAGAAAAAAATAATAATGTAATGCAAGAATTTTTTCGATATGGAAGGCATTTCTTCGGTCTGTTGCCGGAGGTCTTGATGCTCACTCCGCTTACCATAATTGACTTGCTTTCATAGACGTTTTTCGCTATATTTCCAGCGCCGCTGGCCCACATGGTTGCATGAAATCTGTTCGATACTTCACACCAAAGGAGTCGATATGAAATCGCACAAGAGCATCATTACAGGAATCATTGTAGTTCTTTACCTCATGACGTTTGTGACTCATTCTCCCTGCCAGGAATATTCTAAAGCCAGATTGATGAATCGTTACCAGAAAACCGCCGCGGCCATCACCGATACAGCCATGATGGATGGTCACGCTTATTCGATGCTGGCCGAATTATGCACCCGGATCGGTCCACGATTGAGCGGCTCCCCCCAGGCTGCCGCGGCTGTCGAATGGGCGAGACAGGTCATGCTCGACTATGGTTTTGATAATGTGCATTTGCAGCCGGTGCTGGTGCCTCGCTGGATTCGCGGCCATGTTGAGGAAGCAGCTATCATCAATTCGCCTTCCATTGGGACGGTCCCGCTTGTCATAAAAGCCCTCGGCAATAGCGTGGGGACTCCGAAAACGGGAATCGTTGCCGAGGTCGTGGAAGTGAAGAGTTTGGCAGAAGTAAAAAAACTTGGAAAAAATGCGCTGGGTAAAATTGTATTTTACAATCGCCCCATGGATCCCAGATTGATGAATACATTCGGCGGATACGGCGGAGCAGTCGACCAGAGAACTCAAGGCGCCATCGAAGCAGCGAGGGTTGGGGCCGTCGCAGTATTGGTGCGTTCCGTCACAACCCGGCTGGATAGGGTTCCGCACACAGGGGTGATGCAGTACGACGAGCACGTTCCCAAAATTCCCGCTGCCGCTATCAGCACTGTGGATGCCAATTTATTGAGCCAAACGCTTGGTGCCGATAAAAAGGTGACTGTGAGAATAGCTCTGGACTGCGAACCGAAACCGGATGTTATTTCCTACAATGTCATTGGTGAAATTAAAGGAAGCGAACTGCCCGACGAAATCATTGCAGTCGGTGGACATCTCGATAGCTGGGACGTTGGTCATGGCGCGCACGATGACGGCGCTGGTTGCGTTCAGGCTATCGAAGCGCTGCGGCTGATCAAAGCCCTGGATTTAAAACCCAGACGAACGCTGCGGGCTGTGCTTTTTATGTGCGAAGAATTTGGACTGCGCGGTGGGCCGGCCTACGCTGATAGCGTAAAACTTCATGGTCCCCGTCATATTGCAGCCATTGAATCGGATCGCGGCGGATTCACACCTCTGGGCTTCACCATGAATGCCGACTCTGCTACCTATATGAAAGTAAAAAAATTGGCGCCACTTTTTGAAAATATCAGCGCTGATTATTTCACGATAGGCGGTGATGGACCGGACATCTCTCCCCTGCGTCCCTTGGGAACAACCACCATCGGGCTGCTGGTGGATTTTCATCGCTATTTTGATTATCATCATTCTGCAAACGATGTTTTGGAAGCAGTCAATGAGCGGGAACTGGAATTGGGCGCTGTTGCGATGGCATTGCTTGGTTATTTTATCGCCATGGAAGGTCTTTAATATCAAAAATCTGTAATGACAGATCGATTCGAACATAGTGTCGATAATCTTCAGCCTCGCGACGACTGACCGGAATGCAAGATTAATGATGCGCTAATTGCTGCTAAGTGGAACAGAGTTCTACAGTTCAGCACATGCCGGAGGATGATTCTCTAATCACTCTTCGCGCACGATTTGTTCGTCACGTTGAAGCTGTTTTATCTCTGCCTCCCGAAGCGCATCGGAGATCAGTCGGCTCCAGTTTTCTATCCCGTTTTCAGCAGCATGAACTTCAACGAGCCTGGCTTTTGTTTCGGGATTTTTGGGCACAAGATAACTGCAGCAATCATCGTATGGTTCAATCGAAATATTAAATGTATCAATTTCTTTTGCCTGTGCGATAATGGATTCCTTATCCAGCCCAATCAATGGTCGCAGCACCGGCAGCGTTACAACTTCATTTATCGCCAATATGTTCTCCAGAGTCTGGGACGCCACCTGACCGACGCTCTCGCCAGTCACCAGCGCACTGGCTTTCTCCTTTTTTGCGATGATTTCTGCAATTCGAAACATCATTCGCCGGTAGAGAATCAGCCTGAGTTTTGCCGGCGCCTGCATAATAATGGCTTCCTGCACCTTCACCAGCGGCACGAGGTACAGGCGAATCGATGACTGGTAGCGCATCAATTGGGTGGTCAGTTTAATCGCGTTGTGATAGGATGCTTTATCCGTGAACGGGAAACTATGAAAATGCACAAATATGATGCGACATCCCCGGGTCATCATGCGGTACGATGCGACCGGAGAATCGATTCCTGAGGATAGCAGGCTGACAACCCGACCGCTGCTTCCAACAGGCAGACCGCGAATGCCGTCGTACCGATCGAAATAGAAAAATATTTGTTTATTGAATATTTCAATATTGCACGTCAAATCAGGATTTTCTAGATTCACCGGTTTATTGAGATCCGTGTGTATCTTCGCGCCAACGATTTTATTCACATCAACCGAAGTGAGTGGATATCTCTTGTCTGCGCGGCGCGTCTGAATACGGAAAGTCGAAAAGTCCTCCTTCTTCAATCTTTCGAAGATTTGTTCCTTTAGCGCATCCACGTTTGAATCACCCGAATAACCCACGCAGAAATAGGCAATTCCGATGACATCTTTCAATCGCTCAATCACATGCTTCAGAACGGCGGTGCCGGGTAGTTTGAGAATGAACCTCCCGTAATCATTCTTGAATTCCTTTTCAGGAATGTCGTGGAGTGCTTCTAAAATATTAGTTTTCAGCTTCGCTTCGAAATAGCCACGATTTCCCTTTTTCAAGCCGATTTCGCTGTAGTGAATCAGTAAAATTATTTTCTCAGAATTGTTCATAAGCTCCGTTCAATCAAATTTTCACCCTCTCAGCGAGGCTGGTGAAATTGCCATCCTGGTTAAAATGGATCAAACATGTCCTTCGAAACATAACAGACGGGACAGACCCAGGAATCGGGTAACGCATCAAAGGGTGTTCCAGGACTGATTCCATTGTTAGGATCGCCTTCCCACGGATTATAGATATATCCGCAGTTGGTACAAATGTACTTTTCCATCATCTCTCCTTTTCCATTTCATTCAATTGTGAAATACTTGGCCTGTGGATGATGCACAACAAAGGCTGAGGTCGTTTGTTCCGGTATCATTTGATCCTCCTCAGTCAAAGTCACTCCAATTCGCTCAGGCCGGAGCAGCTCAAAAATTTTCCTGTTTTGAGCCAGATCAGGGCAGGCCGGATAACCGAATGAATAGCGTGCGCCTCGATATTTCTGGACTACAAAGTCGTTGATATCGCGGCTGTCTTCTTCGGTTATTTGTAACTCCTCCCGAATGCGCTGATGCCAGTATTCGGCCAGCGCCTCCGCCGATTCCACGCTGAGGCCATGAAATAGCAGGTACTTTTTGTACTGATTCGTTTCAAAAAGGCGCCTGGACTCCTCAGATGCCCGGCTGCCCACGGTGACTACTTGCAGCGCGATGATATCGCGTTTGCCCGATTCAATGGGCAGGAAAAAATCCGCTATATTCTGAAACGGCGATTTTTTCTGCCGGGGAAATGTGAGTCGCACCCATTCCCTGTTTGTCTCCGGGGAATAAATAACCACCTGCTCGCCTTCGCTATTGCATGGGTAATACCCATAGACCAGATCCGCGACCAGGAGTTTTTCATTGATGCAGCGCATTTTGAATTCCTCCAGCGCCGGCAACGCTTCTCTTTTGATCATGCTATCAAACTCTTCAGCGCTCAGCTTCCCCCGGCGATAGCCCCATCGTCCGCGAAATAAAACCGTCTCATTGAGGTAAACAAAGACCCTGGCCAATTCGATATCTCTGATGATTTTCTCTCCCCAAAAGGGCGGAGTTGGGATGGCAATGTCCCGATTAATTTTTATCTGAGTTTCAGGGAGTGCTGTTCTGGTTTGTTCAAAGGCCTTGTGCGTATCGCCTCGCTTGGGGGATGCTGACATTATCGTCAGCGTTCCCAGTTTAATTTTTTCCATGGCAGCCAGCCCTGAAAAAGCATCTGGACAATACACAACAGGTTTTTCAATCACAGGCTGACACACATCCTCAACATAGCTCCGAGTGAGCGCCGCGCCTCCCAAAAGCACAGGTATCTGGACATTTCTCCGTTTCATTTCATCCAGATTTTCCTTCATCACCACTGTGGATTTAACCAGCAGACCGCTCATGCCAATCGCATCAGCGCGCACTTCGAGCGCCTTCTGAATGATGGTTTCCACTTCGCATTTAATGCCAAGATTGTACACCTTATAGCCGTTATTGGTCAAAATGATGTCCACTAAATTTTTGCCAATATCATGAACGTCACCGCGGACGGTGGCTAACACAATGCTCCTCTGCGACTGATCCGCTGTTTTTTCCATATACGGCTGAAGTTTATCGACAGCAAATTTCATGACCTCTGCCGATTGCAGCACAAAAGGAAGCTGCATTTCCCCGGCGCCGAACAATTCGCCGACTTTTTTCATCGCCGGAATGAGCAACTCGTTGACAATTTCCAGTGGCTTCATTTTTTCCAGCGCCAGCTTCAGCAGTTTATCGAGACCTGTACTTTTACCATCAATGACGTAACGTTTGATTTTCTCTTCAAGAGAAATATCCTCTTCGACAATGCTTTTCTTTTTCAGCGACGAAGATTTTTTATCAAAATGTTTTATGAAACTAAATAACGAATTCGGGCCGCCCTGATTATAGATCAAATTCAGGCAATGTTCCCGATCGGCTGAGTCCATCTGGTACAGCGGCATTATTTTCTTCACGTTCACAATAGCAAGATCCAGCCCGGCTTTCACTGCCTCCGCCAAAAAAACTGAATTCAACACTTCACGCGTCTCGGGATTTAATCCGAATGAAATATTGCTCACGCCCAGAATTGTATATACGCCTGGCAATTCCCGCTTAATTCGACGAATGCCTTCCAAGGTATTCAGGGCCGAATCGGCTAAGCTCTTTTCGCCGCTGGCAAGCGTGAACGTCAATGCATCGAATATCAGATCCTGGGAACGGAGTCCGAATCGTTTTGTTGCGATGTCGAAAATTCGCCTGGCAATCGCGATCTTTTTATCGACATCATGCGCCATCCCACTTTCATCAATTGTCAGCGCAATAACCGCTGCGCCGAATCGTTTGGCCAGACTACAGATTTTCTCTGTGCGAGCTTCCCCGTCCTCCAGATTAATCGAATTAATAACCGCTCTGCCACCAATAAATTTCAGCGCAGTTTCAATGACGTTGCTATCAGTGGAATCGATGAATATAGGCAGGTCCACCTGCCTGACAATCCGCGATATGGCTTCTTTCATGTCCGATGATTCGTTCCTGCCGGTGAAAGCAATGCACAAATCCAGGCCATGAGCGCCTGTACCCTGCTGCTGCTGCGCGACGGAGACAACGCCACTCCAGTCATCCTCCAGAACAAACTCCCGAAATTTTTTACTGCCATTCGTGTTGGTACGCTCACCTACAAAGAATGGCGCCGGATCCTGGCGCAATTTTTTTTCGCTGAACAAAGAAGAAAGCGAAGGCGCTTTCTCGATTGTCCGCTCGCCAATTTTCAAATGAGCGATTCGATCCGACAGGGCTTTGATAAATTCCGGCGTTGTTCCGCAGCAGCCACCAACGAACCGGACTCCCTCTTCCGTGATGAATCCAGAGAGCGTATGCACAAAATCCACAATCGGCAATGTGTAAACCATCTGGCCATCGATATTTTGAGGCAATCCTGCATTGGGTTGACAGATCACCGGTCCATCAAAATACTGGCAAATCCTTTTTATGTAGGGATGCATCTGTTCCGGGCCAGTCGCGCAGTTCATGCCAAAGACATCAATATCGAAAGGTTCCAGCGCTGCCATGACGGCGCCGATTTCACTCCCCAACAACAGGGTACCCGTCGCTTCTACGGTCACGGACACAATGATCGGAGCTTTTCGCCCTTGTTTTTCCATCTCGTCCGTCACAGATAGAAGCGCTATTTTTATCTGCAATAAATCCTGACAGGTCTCAATGATGACCAGATCGATTCCTCCCTCAAGCAGCCCTTTTGCCTGCTGACGATAGGATCGATACATGGTATCAAAGTCCGTTTGGCCGAGTGTGACCAATTTAGTGCCCGGGCCAATTGAACCAGCGACGTACCTTTTTTTCGACCCGGAGAACTCAGCTACGGCCTGGCGTGCAATCTGTGCCGCCTCACGATTGATCTCCACGACGCGATGTTGCAGTCCATATTCAGCCAGTACAATTTCATTGGCCCCGAATGTATTGGTCTCAACTACCTCCGCGCCGGCTTCCAAATAATTTTCATGTATCTTTCGTATCTTTGATGGAGCTGTTAAATTCAAAACCTCACTGCATCCAACTTTTCCATCCCACTCAGCCAGCGATGGCTGGAGCAACTGAATTTGAGTGCCCATCGCGCCATCGAATAACACAATTCTGTCTCCGAACATTTCCCGAATATCCATCGTCCACTCCTCTTCCATATCACCTGTCAACACATCCACTTTACATCTTTTCAATCATCAGTATACTTTGAAGTTTCATCCAATAATAAAAAAGGAGTTTGTAGATAATAACAAACTCCTGAATTCTCTATATGTTATTCAAATTTAATTTTTATTAGCTACGTTTAAATGTTTCTCTCTGGAAGAATTCAACCCGTTTCTTCTTTGAATTCAAATTCATCTGTTTCAAATACCGCACTACCTGAAACCAGCTCAGCTTGAGATTTCCGTACGCCGGCGAGTTCAATTCCCGCATTATTTTAATACTGCCATTTTCAGGATTTTCGATGACCAGCTTTTTGATTTTGGCCTCGACACTCTTGTCGCTCGCATCCGGCTTCATCATCTTTTCCAGATATTCTTCACTCTCCCGATTATCATCGCCGCGGCGCAAAATGTGAGGTGGTTCTGGCTTCTGAGATTCCATTTCACGATTCATTTGAGCGACAGGACGATATTCGCCCCGCGGTCTTGTTTTATCAAAATCGGCGACCGCCTCTTCGATCGTATCAAACGCTTTTAATATGTAATGAAATTCCAGCAATTCAAAAACTTCATACACATCAGGGATCATACCGATTAGTTTCAGATCACCGCCTTTTTCCCGAATCCCTTTTATCTCACTTATAAAAATCCCCCAGCCGGCGCTGCTAATATAATCAACATTGGACAAATCAATAATGATGTTATAATTATTAGCTTCCAATAATGCTTCAAGCGAGTGCTCCAGTTCTGCGGAAGTCGTCGTATCAATGTACCCACCCACTTTAATCACAGAAATATTATTGTCAACTCCTGTTTGTTTAACAGACAATTGAATTCCTTCCATCGAATACTCCAAGATGTATTATTCGCAAAATTTTCTTAAGTCGAAATATAATTGAAAAATAACTAAAAGTCAATAAAAAAATATGAATCACATCTTTCGTTTTTTTAATAATCTGAAGTATTTCTACAACTTTTTTCCTATAGTTTTTTCATTAATTCTTCTGCCTTCGTAATATGATTTAAAATATCTTCCCGACCCGGATCGATTTCAATCAGCCGCTTCCACTCTCTGATTGCTTCTCGGAATTTACCATTGTTTGCATAAATCACCCCGGTGTTTTCGTAGGCATCCGTATCGTTCGGATCCAGTTCCTTTACGCGTTTGTAGGCTGTTACAGCATGCTCATATTGATTAGAGCGATAGTAAGAATTGCCTAAAATACTGAACGCTTCCTTAAAATCAGGATACATTTTCGTGACCTGAAGGAACTGCTCAACCGCCTGGGTATAATTTCTTTCGTTATAGAATTTCAGTCCCAGAATGAGATGCTTTTCGCGCAATGGATCCTGCTTCGTAGGAAAGGGTCTGACGTCCTCCGTATTTTTAACGGCCACATGATCTACAAAATCGCCAAAATCTTTTTCTTCAGACGCTCGTTTTGCCTCTGCATTTTTCGGTTTTCCTTCAAGAACCAGTTCGGCTTCGTCCTCATGAGCTTCGCCTTTTTCAAAGAAAGAAATATCCGATTCAATTGCATCCAACAGGTCATTGAAGGAGAAATCATCACTTGCGATTTCAGTCTCGGAAAGGATATCATCCTCATCGGCCATTGAAATTTCTTCAATCTCATTCAAAAAACTTGGCGCTTCCAACTCATGCAGAGCATCGTCTTCGGCGCCGGAAGTATGTTCATTTAGTTCTAATTTTCCATTGCCATTTTCCTCGGTGTGTTCCACCTGAAAAATATCGTTTTTAAAACTCGCTTCCTCAATCAGCGTTTCAAATCCTAACTCATCGGGAGCCTTTGCATCGTCCGGCTCTTCGAGCAAATCCTCGATATCGATCCCGCGTCTGGAAACACGATTGTCCTCTATTGACATCTCCGGTAGTTCTATTTTGTCAGGACTGAGATCGGAGTCTGCTCCCTGCTCCGCCGGTCTTTTCGTGTCGCCGGAATCAAGGCTTTGTTCTTCAATCTCATCGCCCTGTTCATCCCAGATATCTTTGAAGCTGAAATCATGTTCCAGCCCTTCATCATCATGTTGCGCAGGTTCTTTCCGCTGATATTCCACTGTTTCATCATCGAAATCAACATCTATATCATCGGAAGATTCCTCTGATTTTTCATCATCAAAAAAGAGGTCGTTGTGTGTCTCTTCAGCTGATTCTTCCCGCATTTTGCTTTCTGTCGCAACACCCCCCTTCTTTTCTGTAAAGGCTGAGGCCTGCAATCCCGTATCAGATTCCTCGACCTCTTCCATATCCCGTTCCTTTTTAAGCAGGTCTTCGATTGGCATGGTCATGAGACTCTCGAGGTAGAAATTGTCATCCGGGTCTCGGGGTACTCGAACCTGCTTGACCTTCCTGACCTTTTGCACCTGGTCCGCCGACGGTTCTTTCTTTTCTTCGGATTGAACTCGTTTTGGCACCTCCTGTTGCGTCGGTGCAGATGGCTCTTCATAATTGCGATTGAGAATAATTTTTCCATCCAATGTTAACATTGGTGTACCGGGCGGCTTCAACCTCTTCTTCTTTCCTGAACGGGAAATATAGGCCTCCCGCAATTGTCGCGTATTTAACCGACTTCGGACCAGCTCATCATAAATCCTGCTTTCGTTTATTTCTGTAAAACCATAGAGTTCAATATTTAATTCTTCGCTGATTCTTTTTGCGCCGAATTCAGGATGCTTTTTTATAATGTCGTAAATCTTGGTCTTTTCTTCGATGCTCAGATGCTTTGCTTCAACAGAAATTGTTTCATCAATGGAATAGGCATCGATGCCTTCCTCTTCAAAGATTTTTTTATATTTATTGTAATAAGCGTACGTGGTGATGCCCGATTCTTCGCATGCTTCACGGATATTTTTCCCGGCCAGAATTGCTTTATGAGCATTTTGAGCCCGATTCAATTCAATTTTTTCCGGCGTGCTCTGCTCCTTAATTGCAACAACCGTGATGTCGTCGCTCTGTTCGTACCCCTCAGTAAACGAGTGTATTTCATCGCGGAGCTTATCAATAAATGCATTGGCCCGCAGGTGACCAGACTTACGAATCACGTCCTGCAGCCGCTCCTCGCTGAACATCTCTCGCCGGCCATTCATCGCCTCGGTAATGCCATCTGTGTAAATTATCAGGATGTCATCTTCGGCCAATTGAATTGTATCTGATTCAATTGATCGTTTGAATAATTCAGTATCCGGCAAGGAAATGCCCACAGGAAATCCACGCGGATTCAGGTAATATGTCTTTTTCGATCCCTGACGGTACAGAATCATGGGGTTGTGACCGGCGCTGGCGTAGTTGATCCGCCTCTTTTTTGAGTCGATAATGACATAAAACAAAGTGACAAACATGCCCTTTTTCATATCGTTCACGACAAACTCATTGACCCGCGCCAACACCTCCGAAGCCGACCGAATCGAACGCGCCTCGGTACGCAAAGCCGTTCTGATCATTGTCATAATGAGTGAGCCGGGGACGCCTTTCCCGGAAACGTCCGCCACTACTATGCCAAGCGTATCTTTATCCACTTCAATGAAATCAAAATAATCCCCGCCAACCTCTTTGGCAGATTCATAGTGGGATGCAATTTCATACCCCTCCAGGACTGGCGTTTCCGACGGAAGCAGTGTCTGCTGAATATCCTGAGCCAGTTGCATCTCTTTTTGAATACGTTCCTGTTCAGCCAGGTTTTTCTGCGACTGACGAAATTTATCGGTGATGTCGCTGAACGCCTTTGCGATCTCTCCGACTTCATCACCAGAGTCAAAATCAATCTCATCTTTAACGTCGCCGCCGTGTCCCAATTCGCGCACCCAGGTCGAAAGCTTACGAAACGGATTCATGATGAGGTAAATCAGAACGGCCACGCCCATATAGCTCAGGAGCAAAATCATGATCGCAGTGAGAAGGTCGCGGATTCGCACCGCTGCGACTTTTCGACTCACTAGATCGGTTTGAAATTCTAAATAGATATTTCCAACTTTTTGATCGGCAGTGTTATTCACATTGCTCTTGAAACTGTATACTTCAATTCCCTTGGAGGTTTTATACTGATATAGATTGGGACGTGGTTTTGAATGGTCAGCGGGTATTTTAAATTCCTGGCCGGATAAAACTTCATCCGTTGAATGAATGATGTAATTGGTTGTATCAGTCACAGAAATTCTGAAAATATCGCTGCGCGATTCCTTGAATTCATTGACTTTCAGGGCCACGTAAAATCGTTTCAGATCTTCATCATTATCGTCAATGATAGCTCGCGCGATGTTCTGGCAGTACGGGCTTTCAATGGCGACAAATTCATCCAATACCTGATTTCCATGCTTGAAGAAATAGAAGAAGTAACCTATGGCGATGGCAACAAAAAGAATAACCGCTGAAATAATTGAATATCTCATCTTCAGGCTAACAGCAAGCGATGGCGCCTGAATTTCTTTTTTCTTACGAAACGAACTGTCGCGGTATTTCGTCAGCCGGAGTTCATTGCCCTCTTCGGTATGATGATATTCAATTTCATCAAGCAGCTTGCGCATGATAAAAATACCGAGGCCGCCTTTTTTGCCGATATCGATATATCGCTTCAAATCGGGATCTGCGACACGAGACGGATCGAAATATTTTCCCTGGTCAACCAACACCACTGTCATGCTGTTTTTTTTAACGATGACGCGCATAGTAATCATGCCATCATGGTCGCGATACGCATGTTTGATGATGTTTGTCGCCGCCTCATCGATACACAGTTTGAATGCATTTACAACCGTATCCGGAAAACTGTGTTTGCGACCTGTCTTTGTTACAAAGTTACGTAACTCGCCCAGGTAATCTATGTGCGCGGGAACTTTTATTTCTTCTTTAATTGCTGCTTTCAAAGCGTACAAATCCTCTCTTCCGAAAATCACCTATTTCTTCTGCTGTCGGCTTCGTTCTTTGGCCCCGTCGATGGTATCTAAAATCTCTTTGTTGTAGGGTTGAATCAATAACAATTCTTCCCAAATCTGAATGGCCTCCTCATATTTTCCCGCCGTGTACAAATTAATCCCCCGATCATATTTTTTAGCCATCTCCGGCGTCATACGCATTTTCTTCGCATTGGCACGTGCCTCGGCATCGGTATATAACTTTTTCACCTGTTCATTGTTAGGACGGTGCTTGAGCGCTTCCTGGAACGAATTCATAGCATTGACATAATCTTTGGTGATGTAATATCGATATCCCTGCTGAAACAGCTCATCGAATTGCATTTGCTGTTTGTAGGAATTACTGCGGGAGTCGATGACATTGATCTGCTTTTCGTCCGGATTCAACATCCGGGCATTATTCAAAACGCTGATCGCTTCCAGGTACCGGCCCTTACGTGCGAAATTATCAGCCTGGTTAATCAATGACAATATTTTCTTTTCGTAATCCGCCTGAGCCTTGGGAATCCACTCTTTGGCCAGCACATTATTCGGATCGCGATCCAACATTTTTTGCCATTCGGCAATGGCTTTTTCATATTCTTCGACTTCATAATGAGACAGCCCTAAATCGAATTGCCGGTCGAGGAAGATGTCTAATTCCTTCCGCTCTTTCTCCGCTTCATTCCGGCTTCGAATTTCATCGAAAGACTTTTTAAGCTTATCGTCTCTCCTTTGAGTTGTCTCCTCCGACAATTTACGAGCTTCAGCAATCACCGTTGAATTCGGCATTTCACTTTCATAATTTGTTATGAAATTAAACTCGCGCAATGCCCGTTCATAATCTTCAATTTCGAGATATTGCTTACCTCGATCCATGCTCTCGGAAATTTTCTCATCGCGCTCCCAAATCCTTTGCTGTTCGACTTTTCGCTGAATCTCTTCCAGTCGGCGCTGCTCAGCAATTTTCACCAGCTCATCTTTGGACTTCCCGAACGTTACGCTAAAGGAAATGCGATGATTTGTGTCAAATGGATTATCAGAAAATTTGCCATACATATAATCGATCTGGAACATGCTGATCGCTGCACCCGCCCCAAACGCGATTTGATTGTTATTCAACCCAACCCGAAGCATGGCAAAATTATTGAAAACATATTCGGTGCCGGTGTGGAACTTGAATGGCTCGTACTCACTTTGTTCAAAATCCATAAAAATCGTGAATTGATTTCCCCATTCATTTGTTAAAATTGGTTTCGCAAATCCCATCCTGATATTTATTGGACTAATGTCAGTTTCAGAAATCTGTTTAAGTCTCGGTCCGAATAAATTTTGCGCAGTCAACCCTACGGACACTCCGCTCAAAAGAAAATTTGTAAAATTCGGCCGATACAAAAATCCAAAATCTGCTCCGACGCCTGTATCTGTAAGTCCATGTATACTTTGATGATCAATTTTTAAATTGACGCCTAACGCAATATTCCAGGGAAGCTGCTTTCCATAAGACAGAAGAAACTCCTGCTGAGAGTAAGAAAATGTCCCCAATTCAATGGGAGCGGAGCTATCCGTTTCTTGAATATCACCAACGCCACTACTAATTACGCCGAATCCAAAAGAACCAAAATTTATTGTTGGATGCGCATAGCCGAAATAAAAGTATTTGGCGCCTGCTAATAAATTGGTATAAAACAGACTCACATTTTTTCTCTGAATGTAATCCAGTCCGGCAGGATTCCAATAAACGGCGGTTGCATCGAACGGCATAGCAACATAGGCATTTCCCAATGCGAGAGCCCTGGCACCGACCCCGAGATTGAAATTGCTTTGCGTCCCTGCAAAACCTTCATCTCCATTAGCTATACCGACAAACAAACCAAATGTCAGAAAAAAACTGAAGACTCCAATGAAGAAATTTGATATTCTCATCTCTCAAATCCTATTTGCTATTTTATCACTGCTATTTTTCTAAGAGCGGCTTTGCCATAGCCCGTAGAAATTCTGGCGACATACACACCGTTTAAAACTTTATGTCCCTGCCCATTTCTTCCATCCCAGATTATATCCGAATCATGCAGTCCCTCGCGACCCTGGGATTCAGCCTCTGTGTAAGTTCGCTCCCACACCAATTCTCCGATCAATGTGTAAATCTGGATTTTTACATCAGTATCTTCATCCAGATAATAAACAAAGTTTGTCACCGGCCGGTTTATTTCGCCAAAGGGGTTTGGGTAATTGCTGAATGCTTTATCGAAATTCGATTCAATGATCACGGACGGCTCAGATTCAAAATTGAGAAGTTCCAGGGATTGGCCACTCGCATTTTTCAGCTTCGGTGTCTGGCCGGATTCCTCATCAAAAAGATAGAGTGAAGTCACAGAATCAATCGCCATCCGGAAATCGCTTATTTCCGAATTTGCAGCAATATCGACTTTGAACTGAACCTGGTTTTCAATTTCTGGTTTCAGCGTATCCACCTGCGTGAACAGAATTTCAACTGGATTGCTCGTCGGGATCGAAGTGACCTGTCCGTAAATCTGAGAGTTCTGTTGATTATTCACGACTCGTATCCGCGAAATCACCTTCGCCGGATTTGAAATAAGGGCGCCCGTGCGATCTTTCAGCCTAATTTTAACGCCCGTAAACAGAATATTGTTCGAAAAAGAATCGCCTGAGGCCAGCAATTCAAGCCCCAGCATAGACACCATGGTGTCTCCCCTGGCTATTGTATTTTTCAAAGGCGGAGGCAGCATCTCTACTGTCACGCTTTTCTCTTCCGTCGAAACCGGAATATAGACATTTTTTAACAGCACCGCTTCGGCTGCAATGGAGAGATTTGTGTTTTCATCTTCAGGCCAGCTAATGAGCGTGACAGTAATATTGTCGGGAACACGTTCGGAGGCCGGCGCTGTAATTGTCCAGAACAGAGAATCGCTGTGCGTTGTTGATAGTGTCAAATTCTGAGCCGTTGAATAACCCAGGCCACTGGGTAATTTCAGAGTCGCGCTGAAATTGCCCAAAATATTAGCGTCGCCGAACCGGGATAAATTCGCGCAGACCACGAAATTTTGGTTGGTCGAGACAATTCCATCCAGCGCGCTTTTTGGTGAATTAATTTTTCCGTTCAATTGAATCGTCGCGCGCCGAAGCACGTCCACTTCGAGTGAGTCCGAAGTGCGCGTAAATGTAATGCGACTGTTAGCATCCTGAGCCGTCAACTTCAGCCAGATGTTCTGGTCTGTAATGGAGTTGCCCGGCGCTGTGATTGTCCAATTGACGGTTCCCTGGCCATCGACACCATTCGGAACTTTTGGATACGATTCAGGCGTCGTGAAGCCGCCTTCCAACTGAAGCTGCACAGACGGCGCTGTTGTGCAGTTGTACCAGTTCACATCCGCTTCAATCTGGAAGGTTTGATAGGTGGAGAACACTTTATCGATCGCTCCTGACGGCGAAATTATTCTCAGGTTTTCAATCGATGCCGTCGCCGATTGCTGTGTCTGAACATAGAAATATTTGGAGCGGGTCGTCACCACTGCTTTTTCATTTGTGTTCACGTCTCTGGGAATTGTTTCAATGGAAACAACAATCGGCGCTTTCAATTTTTCCTCTGCCGGAGCGCGCAATCGCCACGTCACAGGCATATCAGGAGTTGCAGCCTTTATGGCATCATCGCTGGTTGTGACTCCGGTTGCGCCAAAATCAATTTTCAAATTGGTCTGACCATCAATTTTCGCATCGCCGGAATTGATGACAATAGCGCTCAAATCAAATTCCTGGCTCATTGATAGCGTGCTATCCGTTGACGGCCAGGAAATCCACAGGCGATCAATCAGTAATGTAGCCCGGTTTTCCACGACCACCGAGATGCTATCCTTCGCAGTGACATAGTCCGCTCCGACATAGCCAGACACCTCCACGCGTATCAACTCCTCATTCGAACGAGCATCCTCAGGCGCAATGAGCCGCCATGTGGCGTAGTCTGTAATATTTGCCTTCACGGAATCCGTTCCAGTAGCGAATGTGTATCCATTCGGCACCTTCAGCCGCGCTGTGACGCTGCTGATATTTTCAGACTTTGTGAAATTGACCTGGGCATAGAAATTTTGAAGCGTCGATAATGTATCATCCGTCGCTCCGGCCGGCGAGGTAATTTCAAATGAATTCAGACTGAGTTCCAGGGGAACCGTTCTCACGACCAGGGAGTCGAACGGATCCGTATTTTCTATTAATGCGAATAGGCCGGTGTTTTTATCCACTGGCGGCTTCGTAATTTTAACTATAATCGTGTCACCGATGGATTCGGTCGAAGGAGGCAAAACCTCCCAGGTGATCGTTTCATTAATTTCAAACGATGTGGTATCGGATACTTTCTGCACTTCATTCGCTAAGACGAAATAATCCTGAGGCATAAATACCGCCAGTTCGCCACTGGCATCCGCTTCTGCAGTCCCTAAGTTTTCGACTTCGACCTGGAACGGGGCGCTCTGTCCAACCGAAAAAATTGTGTTTTCAGTCAGAATGGAAAGCCGCATGAGCGCCGGCGTATGCACCCTGACTAGCGCGGTGGAATCTGAAGCGGCTCCAATAATGGCCGATAGACCGCTGCCGTGCGAAACAGCGGAAAGAATTGTCGCAGTGAATTTCACCTGTTCTGAAGCCACTGCCTGCGCATTGAAAGTGAAAGTTGCTAGCGCCTCGCCGGACGGTAAAATGTAATCTATCGTCGCCGGCGGAATGGAGTAGCCCGGCGCGGTGAGACTGACGACGACATCGTCCACCTGCTCGCCGCCGGTATTTCGGATTTTCGATTTCACTGAAAAACTCTGGCTGGTGTTCACCTGACCAATGCCATATTGATTGATGTTTCGGCAGACTGGCTCGGTTTTGTCGATAAATACATCAGCCGATGGTCGGATATAAATCCACGTGGAATCCATCACCTGAAATGGAGTATCCGAATTCAGATAACGTCCACTCAAATTGATTTTTATTCGCGCCGATCCGCCTAAAACGCCGGTGCTTGTCACGCGATAAACCAGCGCATCCGTTTCATGCCACGATAACATTAAATCAGGATGAACCTCGAAAGCATTGGGCGGAACAATCGTGTAATCGTCCTGCGCTTGGCCATTGATGGAAATGGTAACATCTTCCTCGTCCGGCGGATTCAGCCGAAGGTAACCGGCGCCGCTGTCTTCCACCGCCACAGTGATTTGCCATTCGTAAGGACTCAATGCCCGCACCGTGTCCTGCGATGGTGAAATAGTAACAATTTTAAATTTTGCCGGGCGCTGAACCACAGTTGTATCCACAGAATCCACTGGCGAACTGAAGATTATTTTATCAGATTCGAGTGTATTTTCTGCTGTGGCAGTATCGATCGTCGCTGTGAAAATTTCATCCCAGATCCAGTTGGAGGAAGCCTGCACATTGAATTTCAACGTATCGATGCTCATTCCCTGAACAATGGGGAGCGTGTCCTGTGGATTCAAGATCGTCGATGTGCTATCCCGTACGAGCGACATTTCAATATTTTTGGCGGCATCACCACCCTGGTTCTGCACCAGCACCGCAATCTGGAACAGTTGATTGTTATCCACATACGGCGCATTTGGCGCCAGACTGACTGTCTTCAGAATTCGGATATTGGCCGGGATTTCAACTTCAATCGTCATGACGCCGGCAATGGAGATTGGATCATGGCTGTTTATTTCCTCTGCAAAGACCGAAACATTCACCGACCGCATACCGGCTATGGTACCCGTGGAATCAATGGTAAAAATCAGACTATCCGTTGCCCCGGCCACGAGCACGAAATTTCCACTATGGGCAAACGATGCTGGCGGTTGAACTGTGTAGTTCGGGTCTGCGCCAAAATTGAAGAAATCAGCCAGACGCGTTGTGTCAATCGCAATGTCCCCGCCGCCATTGTTCGTGAGCGCCAGACTGACGCTCCAGTCCTGCGTCTGGCCGGTGGTCACTTCAGGCTGCGACGATCTGATATATTTTATAGTCAATGCGCCGGGCGCCTGTACCGTGACGCCGGTGAGTTTGCTTTTAATTAACTGTCCGCTGATCATGTCATTCAGATAAACTGTCCCGCCGACAGTAACCGCCCCGATTGTGGTCCCTGTCTTATCAATGGTAATTCGGAGCGTATCGATCGCCCCGGCTCTCAACAAGTTATCACCACTGGTCTGAAATATATCAGGATATACGGTTGCGTATTCACTGGAAATATCAGCGCCGCCATAGGTAAAATCAACTCTGACGCTATCCAGCCGCAAGTTGGCCCCGCCATTGTTGTCAATCACCATGTCCAAAAACCAATTCTCTACCTGCCCGCTGGTTACGGTCCGCTGGCTGGGATTGAAAGCGACGATCTCCAAATCCGACGCTTGTTTCACATGCCAGCTATCCGTGGTATCTGCATTTATATCCGAATAAGCTAAACCGGAATTTTGATCTCTTCCAAATATTTTGCCATCGATGCCAATGTCGTCGACGGCCGCATTGGAACCCACGGTGACCGTAAAAAAGAGGCTATCAAGGCTGTGCCCCTCAATCGAAGCGGGATTCGTTGGATAGGGCGCGAGCGCATAGTCATCTGTCACATCCAGGATGGGCGGCGTCAGGTTTGAATACATGAATCTCACCGAATCAATGAGCGCCGTTGCATCTCCGTCATTTTTGATTGTGGCCTTCACTATCGTATTTGTCCCCTGAATGACGGTATCCTCCCCGGCAGTGACGCGCAGGAATCTGAACGCTGGCGGCGTTTGAACCAACCACTTATCCGTTTCATTTGCGAACTCATCCCCCACAGTGAAGCCATTCACATTACAATTAATAAAACCGTCGATCTCGATGGAATCCGTCAATGCATTCGCATTCACATCAACAAGGAAACTCAACGTTTTGATGCCATTCCCCGGAATCACCGAAAAAGTATCTGTGCGAACGACAACATAATCCCCGGAGCGATTCGAATAGCCGGGAGCAGGGCCTGTAAACTTCAATCCAGCGCCTCCGGTCATTATTGTCGCCCCTGTCGCTCCCCAATTTTGAACGGTCATATCCACGGGTATATCTTGCTGGCTTCGGCTCACTTTTGTGAAATCAACCGACAGGGATAGAATTTCGATTCCGGTAATGACAACACTCGTATCGCCAGCAGCCGTTCCCCGGACGACGCTATTCGCCTGGATCAAAGCCGTTCCACCAGTCACTCCTGTTTTTACCGTGAAGGCAATCTGACCGGATGCATTGGACACAACCTGAGTCCCCCCAATGCCCGGGTTCGCGTCGGCGGAAGTGATAGTCCCCAGCGTCGTACTGACTGTGAAGTATTCGCCGCTCGAAATTGCATTTCCATCGCTATCTGAAATTGGGTCAGACGAAACAGTCGTAACTGTGTCAGGATCCGCCGGGACGACTTTCGGATTTGGATGCAATACAATCTCGCCGACCGGGACTCCGGGAACGACAGTTACCATTCCGGTCGTGTCATCGTTCGCTGTCGCATGGGTGGCGATTATCTTTCCTGACGCAGGCGCAGAGGTCGGTTGAAAAACAAGTGTGGCATTCGTGGATGAAATTGCCGGCGTCAATGTGCCATCATTGGTCCAATTCACCACGGCCGGGCCTAAATAATTATTTCCGGCATCATAGGCTGCCGCATAAAGCGTCAGCGTCTCGTCCGCGGAAATGGTGCGGGATGCAACGACATTACCCTCGCCATTGTCCGCATCGCGGATGAGAACATGATCGATTTCAGCGACAGTGATCGTTCCTGTGCTATCGACTTCGCCGCCGCTCACGGCCCAGATTTTACCCACCTGGCTGCTTGTGTTGACCGTTTCGACCCGATAGGTCGTGCTTGTCCCGACCAATGGAGACGGCATATCCAGCAACGTTCCGGCCGTATCCCAATTCGCTGTCACATCATTGATATAATTATCATATTGATCATACCCGGCAGCGTACAAAACCACCTGATCGTTGAAATTTAATGTGAGATCGCCCACTTCAGCTCCCAGGCCGCCCGGGTTATCCCGAATGAGTATATAATCAAGCCCATCCGCATTCACATTAAAATTATTTGAAACGCCATTTTTACCGGTGGATATCGCCGTGATTTTATTATCCACATAAGCTTTGGTAATCGTGACACTTCCTGTCCAGACGCCGGAACTGAAATTTCCGCTCGTTGTTGGCGTCAATGTCCCTGATTCATCCGACAGGGTGACTGTACTGGAAAATCCTGTTATAATATTTTCATAAGCATCATTCGCCTCAATGGTCATGGAGATTGGGGCACCGGCAATCTGCGGACTGGCAATTTCAGAAAATGAAAAATGATCGAGTCCGGCCGGGCTTACATTGAAACTGTTGGATGTTCCGGTTTTATCACTGCCAGTGACGATAATTTTATTGCCGGAGCCGGAGGCATAAATCGTTACAGCCCCTGTCCATACGCCGCTGCCGAAGTTGCCTGAAACCTGAGGCGAGATTGTACCGGTGATGTCTATGAGCGTCGCCGTCCCGGCGTACGAAGTGACTGTATTTTCTGACTTGTCTTTGGCAGTCACCGTAATTGTAAAATCATCTCCGGCCATCTGCGGCGTCGCAATCGTTGAAATTGTGAAATGATCCAGTGAGCCAACCAAGACATTGAAAGAATTCGACGTGCCTGTTTCCGACCCGCCAGAACGCGTTACCGTAATTTGATCGTTCGTATAGTCATCGGAAATTTTGACCTGCCCGTTCCACTTGCCGCCGCTGAAACCTGGACTTACGCCGGGCGTTATTGTCCCGCTCTTGTCCGTGATATTCACTGTCCCGCTGAAGCTTGTCACTGTATTATTGCTGGCATCCTGGGCGGTTAACGCAATGGAAAAATACTCCTCGGCAGTCTGAGGCGATGAAATGGTTCCAATTGAAAATTTAGACAGGCTGCCTGGATTCACGTTGAACAAATTGGACGTGCCCGTTTTTGTACTCCCGGTCGCCGTTATATAATCATCCGTTTGACTTTTTGTGATAGTCACGTTTTGCGTCAAACTTCCTGCGCTGAAACTATTCGATGTCATATTGAGAGAACCGGACAGGTCTGTCAGCGTCACCGTACTGACATAACTTGTCACAAGATTCTCGTACACATCCCGAGCAGTAACAGTAATACTGAATGGAGCATTGGCAGTTTTGGGGCTGGTAATCGTCGTAAAAGTAAAATGATGGAGCGCCGCCGGAAGCACATCAAATTCCGATGACATGCCTGTAATCCCACTCCAGGTCGCTGTGATTTTATTATCGGTTCGGCTTTTCGTGAACATGACATTACCATTCCACACGCCACCCGAAAAATTCCCTGATGTGATCGGCGTGATTGTATCGGTTAAATCAGTCAAAGCAACCGCTGCAGAATGCGATGTCACCGTGTTGTTGTTTGCATCCTTCGCAGTAATGATGACCGCAAATGAAGAACCAGCCGTTGCATTTCCGCTTGTACTGACAATGAAATGATCTATAGTCCCAGCAACTATCGAGAAATTTGGCGTTGGACCAGCATCAATATAGGTGCCACCACTGGTCATGGTGATAATATCAACATTATAATTTCCGGCTGTCGAGCTGTTTCCAATTGTGCCCAGACTTAAGCTCACAGGCGTGGAGACAGGAACATTATTTCCTGTGCCATCCCGCGAAATGGTAACAACATTTCCGATGATACTCGAAATTGACAATCCGCCGGTCATATTGCTATTTTGTGAATTGACAACAATGAGATCGGAAAAATCAAATCCGCTGTCAAAAGTGAGTCTGATTTTTCCGTCGCTCGGAATTCCTTCATCATTTCCAAGATCGTCACCATTGCCGGTGTCTGACGTCGTGAACGTGAAGGTATAGATTGCCGTGGCGCCAACGATATTATCGCTTATTGTCGTGGTGATATTTGACAATGCTCCCTGTGCCAATAAAGACGATGCGTTCCCTGACAGGATGAAAATCAATACCAAAATGATCCCTGCGCTTAGATGTCGTATCCTCATTGATGCTCTTCCAAAGTTTTAGTTCAGCTATTCACACTCATTTTCGCTGGCCCTCGAAGCCACCGAATCATTCTCGCTCGGGCAGAATTTTGTGCAATTTTTCTTGCTTCAAGATACTGGTTTCTTTTTCCATTATCTCAACGATTATTCTATAATCATCGGCAGGTTTCAGGGGATTTTTTACAATTGCAAAGTTGACATCCACCTTTTCACCGGGCTTTATTTCTCTTCCCAGGCCTGACCGCTTCAGCAATAAAACCTGACCATTTACCTCTGCATCGAATCCGCCGTTCATCGTCTTTGAACTGGCAATTTTGAGTTCAGATAAATCAAAGCCATCCGGAAAGGTGACTTTCAAAATTGCTTTCGGTGAAATGGCGATTGCTAATCTGAATTCAATTTTATAAATCGATTTTGCATTGGATTCCGCATGCCTGGCCACCACATTCACCGTGTCCGCTGGAGACGCCTGAGCCGCGCTGATCAATATAAAAATCGAGATAATAAAAAACAATACAGGTAGAAACCGCCAGTTCCCTGTCTCACACCTTTGATATGTTTCAGAAGGATACATCGCTCGTTCTCCATCACAATAGAAAAAGTTATAATATTTATTTTTAAATTGAACTAACTAATTATAATGGATTATTTTCAGTGCGTGGGTGATTTTCATCAAAAAAATAAATAATAAGTTACTGGCTATTCTTTCTAACTTCAAAAAAAATAGAAAAAATTTATTATTTAAATTTCTGATTTGCAAAAATTATACCGGTGTTCCAATAGCCACAATCGCGTTAAGAGGATATCATGAAGGTTTGCAGGCAGATAACTTCTATCGATTTTAGAATTACGCATGATTTATTCAGTCTTCAACTTCTGAATGATCAAATATCTGCATCACTATTTTAAAATGGCGCGAAGTAAGATCAAAAAGCCTTTGCCATCATTCTCAGCCAGCTTGAGATTCTTTTCCGCCTTTTTAAATGTTGGATTAATTTTCAGCGCTTGACGGAATTCTTCCAATGCATTTAAAAATAAATTTCGACACTGAATGAGATAGACGACGCCCAGGCTATTTCTCAAATCGGCAAAGTGAGGATATTTTCTGACTATTTCTTTCAACTGGTTCGTGTACTCCAAAATAAAATCATCGTCTTTGCCTTTACCGCCAAACATAAATTTCAAATAAAATTCATTTTCAAAATCATAATCTACGATCTCGGCGCGCTCGGACTCCGCCAACTCCAGAGCATTCACCGCTTCCTCGATGTTTTCATTTTCAAGATAGGTGAGAACTGTTTCAATATTTTCCGGTTTGAAGAAATGGCGCTTGTCCTTTATTTCGATCAAAAGTGATTTGATTTTTTCCATCCGTTTTGCCATCGACGGTAAATTTTCATCCTCCCCGATCTCATCCACAATGGTTTTTAAATAGACCAGGCAAAGGTTGAACATGGCAACCACATAGTCAGAATTCAATTCGATCGCTCGCTGCAGTTCAGCGATAGCGTCAGAGTAATAATTCAGCCTGAAATAGACATAGCCCAGATTATTATGCACATCTGCGTAATCCGGGTTGGTTTTAATACCAGCATTTAAAATGTCAATCGCGTCCTGATACTGTTTTTGTTTCAAGTATGCACGGCCAAGATTGTTGTACGCTTCCACAAATTCTGGATCTATTTCAATGGCCCGTTTGAATTCCCCCATCGCCTCATCGATTAAATTCTTGCTCAGAAAGACTAATCCCAGTTTGTTGTTCGAAATCGCGTGCTCAATCATTTTGACTTTATCAGAAATATAGAACAACAACTCGATATCCGAAATCATATCCTGATGCAATTTGTTGACCTGAAGTTTAATTTCGGCAGTGCCAGCGTTCGTGGCTAATTCAATCGATTTTGTTAATGTCACCTTTCCATCATCAAAAATTGTTGACACTACTTTTTCATTTGGTTCCAGGTACTGAGTTTGAATATGGAATTTTTTTCCACCTGCAAAAACTTCGCTGTTCAATCCAATGTTTTCCATCATAAATCCTCGAGACAATTAGCACGTTATTCATTTAAATTATCGGAAAATTAAAACTCTCACTTTAACGAATGCGTAGAGCTCTGCCGTCTATTTTGAAATTTTTGTTTTAGCCGACTGTTCACTTCCGGGCTCACGAAACAACTGACATCCCCATCGAAACTGGCCAGTTCTTTGACGATTGTCGAATTCAAATACGTGAATTTCTCATGAGGCATGAGAAATACAGTGACCAGTTCGTCGGACAGTTTTCTATTCACCAGTGCCATTTGAAATTCAATTTCAAAATCGGATGTGGCCCTCAGCCCGCGAATGATGGCAGTCGCCTTTTTTTTCAACGCGTAGTTGACCAACAAATCATCGAAACTCTCGATACGAACACCCTTCAGGTTTGGAATCGATTCTTGAATCATGCCGATGCGCTCATGAATTGTGAACAGCGGCGACTTGGCTGGATTGGTCGTCACGGCCACAATCACTTCATCGAAAAGTAGCACAGCTCTATGGATAATATCTAAATGTCCGTTTGTAACCGGATCGAATGTCCCGGGGTATATCCCAGTTCGCATTTCAGGTCCCCTCCTGTCTAAAGTACATGACTGTCGTGTCTCCGAAATTTTTCTCAGCAATATTCATTAAGCCTAAAATCGCCATTGGAATGGCATTGCGGGAGCTTTGTTCCAAAACGAATAATCCACCTTCAGTCAGCAGATTGCCTTCAACAATGCGTTGCATCATGGGTTCATTCAGCCTGCTAAGATAGGGTGGATCCGCAAAGATAAAATTGAACTCCTCTCCATTTTTTGCTGCCAGTTTGAGATATTGAAGAGTATCCATCTTCACAATTCGGCACTTTTCAACCACACCGATGTGGCTGATATTTCGTTTCATCAGATCAATGGCCTGCTGCGAATGATCGACCATGACAGCATTTTTCGCGCCGCGACTTAGTGCTTCTATGGATAAATTGCCGCTGCCGCTGAACAGGTCACAAATTTTCGCGTCCTGAATGCCTGTCCCAATATAATTAAAGATGGATTCTTTTATTCTATCGGATGTAGGCCGGATCGAATTTCCCCTGGGACTAAAAAGTACCCGACCCTTATAAAATCCAGATATCACCCGCATGAGACGACCATATATCCATTAAATCGCATGGTACAACTCAATGTTAAGAACAAGAGTGAGGCTGGAATCATTCAAATCAACATCATTTGCTATGAGCGATATTTTCGAGAAATCGAGATTCACGTTCTCATCTCTGACCTGCTGCAGAAAAGTCAGAATACCACTTTTGCTGCCGACAGCTCTGAATTTGATGGGCACCACTTGAAACGACCCCACGATTTTATTTTTACCGGCATCAAATTGGCGCATTTTAATTCCAGATTGAGTGCAAAGTGATGTCAACTGGTTTTTCATTTCAGCAACACTCAAATAGCGCGGTTCCCGTAATGCATCCGCTCCAGAGGCGCTCTCGCTCAAATCCACATTTCCGTTCATCAATGCCTGGCGAAAAGACCGTCCCTGAATATTTCGGTTGTTTCGCGAGAGTATTTTCATATCTACGGAGTAAAGTTTCTGCTTTAAGTCGCTATTCAGATTGTCAATCGCGCTTTCGGAACTGGCTAAAAACTCGCCCAGAAACTTGCCATCATTATAGGAGATCATCGTGAAATTCACAGTTTCAGGAACATTCATAATGATATTACTGACAGTCCGAATACTCTTTTGCGACTTCAGTAATTTCTCCTGTAGTGCTGGCGGGAGTGTTGATATTGCAGGCGGAGTTTGCATCGCAGCAGTCGAATCGGCTAACGTCTCTTCAGCCGTCGTTTGCATCTCAAGATATTCCGATCCATCTTTGTCTTTATTTCCAAAGAAGAGGAAGTACGCTACGATTGCCAATAAAATGAAACCGCCGCCAACCAAAAAGTAGGTCATTTTCTTTGATCCGCCCCGATTCGCATAATTGGGATAATCTGATCCCTCCATGCTGCTGTCACTCATATAACTGCTTCTTTCCGGCTCGTTGGCATCTGACTCAAAGCCGCTGCGATAACTTTTTTCGTTCTCTTCCGGATCAAACTGAGTCTGGTCATCTCCAATGAGATTAATATCTACCATGACCCCTCCTGTTAGAATTAATGAAATATTTATTAATATGAAGGACCAGTTGAATAACTTTGAAATATCATCTGGGCAAAGTTTAAAATCTCTGGGTGAATTATCAAGAACTCCCTTTGAAAGAACGGAGCTAGTCAAAGTTAATGAATAGCTCCGCCATTTAAGGCGGAGAGCTTGCTACAGAATCCCAAACGGTTACGGCTTTAGCCCAAAAAATTCTTTACTGGTCTTTCATATTATTAGTATTATTCCAGGCGACAGCCTTCTTATGTCGCTCAGAACAGATCAAACTGCATCAGATTTTGTGTGATTAATCTCTATTTGCCTCGTAATGCGGAACCGACACAGACGGTAAATGTTTCGGGACGTGACCAGATATTCTCGTCAACGCTGACATTTGGAGCAAATAACAATCTTCTGAACGGATTGGCGCGGTCAATTCTTACATTATAACTATTTTGCAGATTCTCAAGAATATTATCTTTGACCATGTCGCCGTACAAAAAGATGCGATTCAAATTTTCGATATTCTCACCTAGTTTATTATCCAAAATAATTCGCCGTAATTCTTTGGAGATAAACTTGGCGACCTCCTCTTCATCCGATGATTCCAATGAATCAATCTCTAAACCCAGCTTTGTCAAAGATACTTCCTGAGAATAATAGAATTCTTTGTCCTCAATGATTGTAAACAACAACCCGGTGGGATTCACCTCGATCAAGGCGTTCATCTCGCCTTCCCGTAAATCGTAATTCACTTCAATGGCACGCATTGCGGCAAAGACATCCAGATCGATCACCTTCACCTGAATCCGTCCATTTGCAAATAGCCGCTTGAGCCTGGAAATGAGCTTCTCCCGCACAGAAACAACCACCATCTCCGGCGCCCCGCGCCTATGCGAGCGAATCAATTTATGAAAATCGACGATGTACTCATCTTCCGGTGAATAAGAAAACTCCTTCACCTCCCAATCCACCTGATTGATGAGCTCCTCTTCTGTTAGAGTTTCATCGTACGGCAGTTTCTTTATCAGGGTCATGGGGCTTTCTAAACAAAAAATCACTTTTTGGGAACTCAAATTATGGTCAATAAATATTTGAGATAATTCATTCCCAATTTTAGCAATGATATTTTCATCGCCGAGCGTTGCCACAGTGAGGGGAAAATTTAATTTGGTCTGAACAATCTTGTTAATGCGATATTGCTGATTGGCTGCATTTTCAACCTCAATGAGCTTGAGGCTATTTTTCCTCAAATGAATCCCTGTCATACTTCCATTATGATGTTCATTCATCCTTTTTTTCCCACCTGACATCGATCTATCGTGTTCTATCATCTTAATATATGTATCTTGTGTGACGTTAAATTCTTAATTAAAACAGATCACCTAACTGGAGCAATTGGCGCATCTCTTCAACGGGACGACTCATCGGACCCAACTCTTATCCAAATTTACGATCCTGCCATGATTTTCTATCCTGCGGTGCCCCAGGTGATATTTCAAAAAATCGGACCTGACCGCTTCGATATCATCCGAGTCAATCGGACATTCGATATCGATAATATCGATCGCAGATGAATCCTGAAAGGATAATTTATACTCCCGATTCACTGTCGGACAGCGCTTGAAACGTTCCATTGTCGCGAACACCGCGCTATCGATTTTTTCCGCCCAGTTCGACTTCAATGAATAGAGCGAATCAAGCAACAAAGCGTTCGAAACATCAGGCTTCATTTTGTTGAAAACAAGTTTCAGAGAATCATCTTCTGCCAATGGCTCGTATATGGAACGCGCAACCTGCTCGTTTGCCAATTCCAGGAAAATAGCAACGTCATTAGCTCCAGCCGCTTTTCGTTTCGAACGAACGATATTAGCCATCCTGGCGTCCACCAGGCGGTTCAGTAAAACGCGCGCTAAATTCGAATCATATTGAACAGCCTCAGCAATAACCGCCATCATCGTGTCCGCTATAAAACCTCGCACAAAAGCATCCGCATCCCTGTCTTTCCCGCTCAAATATTTGAGCATCTTTTCTGCCAGAGCCGTGTCGGCTTTGCAATAATCGCGGATGGCTCGTTTCGTCGTATCGTCCCTGAAATAGGTAGTTAAAACTTCTAAACTCTGTGTGTATGTTTTATTATATCGCTGAAACACTATCTCTGCCTTCATAATATTGTCCATATTACTTTGGCAGGATAAGGTGTGTTCTTCAGTTTCTTTCCAGACTTTTTTTGGATAAATAATTGTAGCTACAAGTGCGACAATTAAAATGACAATAAGTATCTCCAGGGTCAGCGACCCATTTGATTTGCGCTGCGCCATTCTCCCTCCTTCGTCCTCGGATGTGCTGGCAAGTGAATGATCGAATTAATGTTGTTGGGGAGTAATAAAAATATGCGGCTTTATTAAATCAAACGTCTTTTTGCCAATTCCTTTTACTTTGCAAATATCCTCGATGCTTCGAAATGGCCCATGCTGATTTCTATGATCAACAATTCTCTGGGCTAATACCGGACCAATATGTGGAAGTTGTTTAAAGCCATCCACTCCAGCAGTGTTTATTTCAACCGCCTGGATTGTTGCCGCTCCTTTTTCTTGTTTTCTACTCTCAGGCTTTGCCGAAACGACAGTCTTCAGGGCGGGTGGATTTTCCATTTTGACAGCCAGAAGCGAATCGATGTATTGCGCTTTTTCTTCTATCTGCTTTTTAGTCGTTGAAAATTTCTCTACATTATACGCATATTTTGGCATCGTCGGGAAATAGGTTTTATACAGCTTCACCCCTGATCCGAAGAGGATTCCACCTAATAAAAAGAGAATGAAAATTTTCTCTTGTTTTGTAAAAAGATCTTTCATTCAAAAAGGGCTTCTTTAACCTTCTTAAAAAAACCTTTATCTTCTTTCGGAGGATTTATTGATTCGCATTGAGCGAGCTGAGAGAATAAATTCCTTTCATGTTCAGATATTTTTGTTGGCGTCCAAACCAAAACTCGCACCAGTTGATCCCCTTTCCCATGCTGATTCAAATGTTGAATGCCCTTCCCTTTCATCCGAAGAATTTTTCCGGATTGGGTGCCCGGAGCGATATGGAGCTTGGCCTGACCATTAAGCGTCGGAACCTCAACCTGATCGCCAAGGGCAACCTGACTAAAGCTCACATACAGGTCGTACAAAATATCGTCGCCATGACGTTCGAAGAATTCATGCTCCAATTCTTCCAGAAGGATGATGGCATTTCCAGCCGGGCCTCCCCGTGGACCACAGTGTCCTTCACCGCGCAACGTAATGTAATTTCCGCTCGATACTCCAGCCGGGATATTTACAGATAACTCTGCATCCATTTTGACACGGCCATCGCCCGAACATTCCGGACAGGGATCTTTGATAATTCTTCCCTCGCCGCCGCACTGGGAGCAGGTCGTCACATTGATGAATTGACCAAAGATAGTTTTTGATGCCTGACGAATTTCACCGGTGCCGTGACATAAGGGGCATTCAATCGGCGAACTACTTTTTTTCGCGCCCGATCCGCCACACGTCTTGCAAACTGCGTAACGCTTCAACTTTAATTTCTTGGTAACACCACTTGCAATTTCTTCATACGTCAGCTTCAAATTTATCTGTAGATCAGCGCCCTTTATTCTGGTTTTTCTGGATCGGCCCTGGGATGACGTACCAAAAAAATCACCGAATCCAAACCCCTCAGACATAAAAGTCTTCAATGCATCGGCAAGATCAAACTCAAAACCACTGAACCCTTCAAAGCCGCCTTTCAAACCTGATTGGCCATACTGGTCGTATCGACGCCTTTTTTCTTGATCCCTGAGGATCTCGTACGCCTCTGAGACTTCTTTAAATTTCTCTTCGGATTGTTTATCGCCGGGATTTTTATCCGGGTGATATTGCATAGCCAACTTACGATACGCTTTCTTTATATCATTTGCATCTGCACTTCGTGGTATTCCCAGTACCTCATAAAAATCACGCGCCATAACTTTACACTCATTCCCTGACTATTTATCACATACAATATTTCTTCGACCCGATTACTTGTTCACAACCACCTTTGAATATCTGATGACTTTTCCTTTCAGAACGTATCCTTTTTCCGCCTCAAAGACAACACTATTGGATGGTTTGTCCTTATCCTCCATTTGCATGATTGCTTCATGGAATTCTGGATCAAAAGTTTTACCGACTGCATCAACGGATTCAACACCCTGGCTTTTCAGCGCAGCCATCATCTTCTGATGGACTAATTCAATCCCCTTTTTTAGAGTAGAAAAACTCTTCTTCTTCGCGCCAGCATCTGAATTTAGTGATCTTTCCAGATCATCTACAACAGGTAATAACACGCGGCAAAAATCTTTATTGGCATTTTCAATAATTGTCCCGATGTCGCGTTCGGTTCTTTTTTTATAGTTTTCAAATTCAGCTTTCAGCCTCATGTATTTATCCCTGAGTTCCTCTAACTCCGTTTTTAAAACTTCATTTTCTTTTAATGCTGTTTCACTCGATGATTCTATCGCTTTTTTGGAGCGTGGCTTTTTTTTAGATTGGGGGTCTGTTTTCTCTTTACTATTCTTTACTTCTTCCGCCATTGAAAACACCGCTTTCATTGATCTGTTACCACTACGAAAAAAATCTACCCAGTGTTCGGGCCAAATAATCAACAAGGCTGGTTACTTTTTCGTATTTCATTCTTGTAGGACCAATTATGCCCAATGTTCCGGTGACGTCGCCAATCTTATAATTTGCAGTCACCAGGCTGCACCTGTTGATTATCTGCTCTTTGTTTTCATTGCCAATTGTAATAGAAATCTTCTCGTCTGTGGACGTTGTATTGTTGATAATATGAATTAATACCTTTTGATTGTCTATCAGTTCAAGAATTTTACTGATCCGCTCCTGATCTGAAAATTCCGGCTGAGCTAGAATATTTTGTGTCCCTTTAAAATGCAGATGATCATTTTGAATGGAAAATATCTTATCGGCCGATTCTGCAATTTGAAAGATTAGCTCTTCGTTTCCATACGAAATATCGTGCACTCGTTTTTTAATGGATTCCCTGATCTGTCGCAGCGACAATCCAGACAGCCGCTCATTTAAAACCTGGCTTGTTTGCTCCAGCTTGTCGCGCGGAATCTTTGAATTCATTTCCATCATGACGGTTTTCACCAGGCCCGAAGAGATAGAAATTACAACCAGTATTTTGGTATCGCTCAAGCTAATCAAGTCTAACTTTTCGAACTTACCCTGATAAAACTTTGGCGTGAGCACAATTCCCAACTGATTGGAAATTTTCGATAACACCTCACACGATTTTTCAAGTATGGCCTCAATATCATCCCTGCTGATCTGATGAAATCCATATTCAATTTCCAGCCGCTCTCCCTGAGAAAGAGACTCAATCATCATTAAATCATCGACATAATACCGATACCCCAGATCCGTTGGAATTCTGCCGGCAGATGTATGAGGTTGCACCACCATGCCCTTTTCCTCCAGATCCATCATGACGTTTCTGATTGTGGCGGAACTCAATTGATTGTTGTGGACTTTCGATAAATATCTGGAACCAACTGGAGATGCGCTTTCCACAAAGGTCATTATCAATGACTTTAAAATCAGACTTTCACGATTTGTCAGAACTGAGTCCTTCATTTTCATCAGCCTATTGGATGAATATAAATTTTTTGTAACTGAATCAAGATGTTATTTTGAAGCAATTTGAAGATACTAATTTTTAATTCTTTTGTCAAGTAAAATTTCCGACTCGAATACGCCGCGTAAAACTACTAATTTCTAATTACATTTTTACCATTTTGAGCACACTCTGACCTGCGATCCTGATTAACATTTTTTAACAGTACATCCAATGGATATTCTCTGAATTAATATTTGAGGAATTTGCGCAGAGCAATTTTACTGCCAATGTATCCCCACAACAAACCAACAACAATTAAAATGGGGTAACTGCTCTCATCAATCAGAATCAGGCCTGGTATTTCCACATTGATGAATCGGAAAACTAAATAAAAAAATAATGCTGCTAAAATGCCGCCGATAGTCCCCTGAACAACCCCTTCAACAATGAATGGCCGCCGTATGAAACGCTGGGTGGCTCCGACCAGTTTCATGATTTCAATGATGGTACGTCTGGAAAAAATGATCAATTTAATCGTGTTGGAAACCAGAAAGATTGAGCCTATTCCCAATAAAACTCCCATCGTGAAAATGACAATGATGAACAAACGAATATAGCGTTCTAACATCAACGTCAGATCGTGTCGATACAGCACCTCATCCACACCGTTCAGGCGATTGATCTGGTTGAAAATCTGTTGCGCTTTTTCCGCGGATCGGTGCTGCTGACTGAGCTTTATCTGAAAGGAAGCCGGTAGAGGATTTTCATTGAGGATTTGGAATACATCCTGACCAAATTGGTTTTTGAAAATTTCTGCCGCATCCTCTTTGGAAATATATAGTACGCTCTCCACTCCCTTTATTCTGAAAATTTCCTGACGCAGTTCATCAATTTGTTCGATGGTGTAAGAATTATCAATGAAGACTTCCAGCTCCACACGAGACTGGATCTGTTGAATTAGCCGCTGGACATTGAAAATAAAAATGATGAAGATGCCAATCAACACCAGCGAAAGAAAAATCGTCGAGATGGAAACGAACGTGGAGAATTTGGCTCTGCGCAATCCACGAAAGCCCTCTGCCAAAGAATAGAAATATCCACTACTCACTATTTTGTTCTTCCCTTCTCGATTTTTATGATCTTTCTGTTCGCACCCCGGACAAGCCGAAAATCAAGGGTCGCCATTAAAACGGCAGTCCCCCTAGCGTTGATCTTCTCTAATAGATCCATGATATCGTGCGAAGATTCCGGATCCAGATTACCGGTTGGTTCGTCAGCCAAAAGCACAATTGGCTCGTTCACCAGCGCCCGGGCGATTGCCACGCGCTGCTGCTCGCCGCCGGATAATTGCAAGGGCAATTTGTCCCGTTTGTGATTCAATCCAACATCAGCCAGAACGCGCAGCACCTTCTTCTTTACATCCCGCTTCCGGGTATTGGTGACGTGCAAGGTAAAGGCGACGTTTTCAAATACCGTGCGATCGGTCAGCAATTTGAAATCCTGAAAAATGATCCCAATTTTTCGTCGCAGATATGGAATATGTTTCTTTTTCATAGTCAATGAACTGTAACCATTGACTCGGACTAAGCCAAATTCAGGTACGATATCCATGTAGATGACTTTAAGCACACTGCTTTTCCCGGCGCCACTGGGACCGACCAAATATACGAATTCTCCGGGGTCAACGGATAAACTGACTAATTCCAATCCATCGCCGCCGGGATATTTTGCAACCACGTTAGAAATTTGAATCATAGTTTATTCTTTTTTTAAAACAAAATGAATTCGGTACGATCGTTCGCTTCCCTGCCGAAATGAAAATCCATCAAAGAAACCAACGAGACTAAAATTCGAATCGCCGATGAGTGAGACTATTTCATCGACTGAAAATATTCTCTGTTTATGCACTTCAGTATAAATATTCGGATCAGAATCAAACGTTATCTCAAAACGATTTTGTTGAACCCGATGCTTTTTAATGTAGGTGCTGTGCCGCGTGTAGGAATAACCTGCTCCATTATTTTGTTCAACATAGTTTTGAAAATAATCAAGTGAATTCCGAGCGGTACAAATATCAAAAATGAAAAGGCCCTGAATGGATAAATTTTCCCAGACCATCTGAAGAACTCGTGCGACGGCTTCGATTTCCTGCAAATAATTGATGCTATCATAAATACAAATGAGCACATCCGGTTTTTTCTTCAGATGAAACGAAACCATGTCGCCCTGCCAAACTGGCTTTGCCGGAGTAGTCGACTGGAATTTCATCTGCGCGCGACGCACCATTTCGAAGGAAAAATCAAAACCGCAAGTATGGTAGCCGTACCTGTTCAACTGGAGCAACAAACTGCCTGTTCCGCAGGAAATGTCCACGACACGGAACGCGGATGAATGCCATTTCTTAATGACGCGATGGATATAACTCGCCCATAGCTTGTAATCCACATGGGCCATGACATCATCATAAATGGCCGCAAGGCGCGAATAGGGATTAGCCGGTATTTCTTTTTTGAGCAAGGTGTTGGCCAAGTTTAATTGCCTCCAACATACTGCCAGATTGTGCCATCATTTTTCCAGCAATATCAAACGCTGTGCCGTGGTCCGGGGATGTCCGAATTATTGGTAATCCAGCCGTAAAATTTACTCCGCGTCCGCCGGCTTTCATTTTCAGCGGAATTAAACCCTGGTCGTGGTACATCGCCAGGTATCCATCGAAGCGATCTCGACCGATGGCTGCGAACAATGTGTCCGCCGGGAACGGGCCATGGGCATTGATTCCTGCCTGTCTTGCACTCTCGATTGCCGGAGCAATATATTTCTGCTCTTCCTTTCCAAAGGCACCTCCGTCGCTGGCATGAGGATTCAGCGCGGTGACTGCGATGGACGGCGATTCAATTTCAAAGTCTGTGCGAAGGCATTTATCCAATATCTGAATTTTTTCAAAAATTCGCTCGTGGGATAATTGTCCCGAGATTTCAGAAATCGCGCAATGCGTCGTGACCAATGTTACTCTGAAATCATCCACAAGAAGCATCATCAAAAATTTATTCGAGTGAGTCAAAAAAGCCAGCAGCTCCGTTTGGCCCGGAAAATGATACCCGGCCAATATCAGAGCTTCTTTGGAAAGAGGAGCGGTGACGATGCAATCAATCGCGCCGCCCATGGCGAATTTCACAGCTTCTTCAATACATTTTCCGGCACACTGCCCGGCGTGCTTCGATATCGCGCCAAAACGTATGGGAATTTTTTCATTATTAAAAATATCCAGCATATAAACATTTCCCGGCTGGATATCTTCACGCCGGAGTTGTTCAATTGTCTGAAGCGCTATCGGCTGATCAAGCCTTTGATTGATGTCTTCGAACACCCTGCCGGAACCAATAATAATGATGGCGCTTTCTTCTCTTGAAAATGAACGGACCGCCTTCAGGACGATTTCCGGACCAATCCCGTTATAATCGCCCATGGTAATCCCGATGATTGGTATCTTTTTTGATTTAAGCAAAACTGATTGTTCCTAAAATGACAGATCGGCTTGCGCCGGTCACTGTCGGTAAATTCGCTGGATTTCCAGAGATCGTTTCATTGGCCAGAACCGCGAAACAGATCGCTTCTTTCGCATCTGCCGGAATTCCAAAATCAGTGGTTGTCAAGACCTGGCTATTGCGAAATTTCCTTTTCAAAGAGGCCATCATGGCGCGATTATAAACGCCCCCGCCGCTCACTATTAATTCGTCAACTTCATTCAAATGAACGGCTGAAAATTTAAATGCGTCCGCAATCGCCCAGGCGGTCAATTCAGTCGCTGTCGCTATGATATCCTCAGAGGATAGCCTGAGTTTTTCTGTGCGTTCGAGCAATTTAAGAACAAAAGTATTTCCAAATTCTTCCCGACCTGTTGATTTCGGAATCGCTTTTGAAAAATATTCGTGTTGTTTTAATTCATTGAGCACTTCTTCGGCTACAATTCCGCGCAGCGCAACGGCACCATCCTCGTCAAAGTCCTGATTGAACAGTATTTTCATCAGCGCATTGATCACCATATTGCCAGGCCCGGTGTCATAGGCGATCACATCCGCTTTTTCACCACCTTTTTTCAGGATTGTGTAATTTGCAATTCCTCCGATGTTCAATAAAACGCGATTTTTTTCTTTCGACTGAAATAGCAGGTAATCGAAATTCGGGATCAGCGGCGCTCCCTGGCCGTTTTCCGCCATATCCGCGCTTCGGAAATTGGCGACGGTAACGATCCCGGTGCGATTAGCAATGATGCCCGATTCACCGATTTGAAGCGTCGATCGACTCCATTTATCGAATACGCGACGCGGAGTGGGGAGGTGATGTACCGTCTGGCCGTGAGATCCGATAAAATCAACCTGCCGTTCATCAATCCCGGCTTGTCGGCAAATTTCCAGGGCAGCATCTGCAAAGTACTCACCCACAATGAAATTCATCTGGCAGATTTGCTCTACAGTCCCGTTGCCCGGCTGTGACATGGTCAGTAATGCCTCGCGCAATGTATCCGGATAGGGAAGCATCGCAAAATGAATCAGTTCGAGGGACGTCGACTCGCCACTACCTTTGATTTGCACCAGAGCCGCATCGATCCCATCCATCGAGGTGCCCGACATCAGACCAATGGCCAGTCTCGTATCTTTATTTAAAATCCGAACGAGTGGGTGCACATGATACCTGAATTTACTTAATAGAGTTTTTCAAATTTTCAAGCAATTCATCGTTGATAGGAATTTTGCATTGTTGCATGGCCATCAATGCGGCGCCAAATTGCGGTTCAAACATGGGCTCCGTTATCTGAACATTCCATGATAATTCATACAACTCCTTAGAAATATCATTGATCAGCATTTCCTTCTGTTTGAAGATGCTGCCGATGAAGGCGACTTTTATTTCTTCGTTGGCAAAATTGAGTTTCTCAGCAACAGCTTTCGCCAATTTTCCAAGCTCTCGCCCTGTTCCCCGTATAATCTCATCGGATACCACATCGCCCTTCGTGGCTTGTTCAAAAACCATGGGGGCCAACTGTGCTATGGCCACTCGGTCAATTTTATTTTGATAGACGAGCGGAATGATCAATTCGATTGATTGGAGATTAAAATGCTGTTCCAATACCTGGCGCAGTCTGGTCTTTTCACCGCGTCCATCAAAATATTTCAAAGCTGCCATGATCGCTTTTCTTCCAATATAATAGCCACTTCCTTCATCGCCCAGCAAATACCCCCAACCTCCGGAGCGCATCACTTTTCCTTCGGAATTTTTTCCGAAACAGATCGCGCCCGTCCCTGAAATGATGATGATGCCCGGGGCCGTCCCAAATGCGCCAGCCAGGGCTACAATTGCATCACTATCCACTGTAATTTTATCCTGAAATTCTGTATTTTGGAATAACGCTTTTATCTCTTTCCGATCGCTTTCCCGACCCGCTCCGGCCAATCCAAGAAATACGTGATCCACTTTTTGAGACAGAACATTCGTGCTTTTCAGTAAGTCAGAGAAACCGGACAACAAAATTTCCTTCAATTTTTCTCCGCCAATCGCCTGATAGTTCGAACTCCCCACTTTGGCTCGCCCAATGTAATTTCCTGAATTGTCGATCAGCACTAATTCAGTTTTAGTACCGCCGCCATCCACGCCAATGACATAATGATTCATTCTATACTTCCTTCCTTGTGACTAATTAGTTACTTCCTTACTCCGGGAAAATGCGTTTTTTTATACCTGGGAAAAAACACTGCTATGTTTCATTTTTAAAGTCACTACGGTCGCCAGAATCACCTTCACCAAATCAATAGGAAAAAAGATGAACACCGCTGTCTTCAACGCGAGGCTCCAATTTATTGGTGTCGACAAATTTTCAAGACGGAGATAGAGACCTGACTCAATATTAAAATACAAATACCCCAGTCCAAAAATAAAAATGACGATGACGCCAACTACATCGGAAAAAATGAGACTGCCCAAATTCAGCCTTCGGGAATTATCATCTCCCTTTGTTGATAAAAATTTGATCAGCGCTCCGATGATAAAAGCCCCGGCCGGATAGCCCAATAGATAACCAAAGGATGGTTGAAAAATATAGGCAGGACCTCCGCCATAGGCAAATATTGGAATGCCTATCAACCCCAAAGCTAAATACAGAACCTGGCTAAATGCGCCGTTTTTATAGCCCAGCAGATTCCCCGCCAACAGAACGAAAAAAGTCTGCAACGTCACCGGTACATGCGGTAAAGGAATTTTTATGAATGCGCCTACTGCGGTTAATGCAGCAAAACAACTTATTAAAATTATATTTCTGTTTTTAGAAATAACTTCCATATTTTCGTCGTATTAAGTTGAAATTACTGCAAATGTACTAAATAAATTCATCAAAGTCAATTCCAATTTTGCAGCCTTGCACATCGTTTGAACTTTATTTTTCAATTATCGTTTAATCCAGTTAAATTATTAAAATTACTAATTTGACAGCCCAAGGATATGAAGCAAAAAATTCATTTCTCTTTTTTCGTGATGTTAATATTCCTTGTGTGTGGAACACCAATTATCTTTGGAAAAACTGCTACCGATGACACGGTTCGACTGCAATTTGGCAAGATCGATTACCCGCCCTTCTGTTTTTTCCCGCATAAGTTTATAGAAAGACCTACCATCGGATTGGCATTGAGCGGTGGAGGCGCTCGAGGATTTGCCCAAATCGGAGCGATTCAGGTTCTCGAGGAAAATAATATCCCCATCGATGTGATCGTTGGAACCAGCATGGGCAGCATAATTGGTGGATTGTACGCCGCTGGTTATTCGCCGCAGCAGATTGAATCGCTTGCGAAGTCCATCGACTGGAGCAATCTCATGGTCGATACTCCCCCCAGGTCGAGTCTCTTTATCGGGCAAAAACAGGAACGAAGCCGTACTATTCTGCAAATCCGTTTCAAAGGATTGCATTTAGCGCTGCCTCAGGCGGTTACCCCCGGTCAGAAACTGACCTCCATTTTGACCAATCTGACTCTGAAGGTTGATTATCAGACGAACTCCGATTTTGATAAACTTAAAATTCCATTCCGTGCCCTTGCCTGCGACCTCATCTCAGGGCAAAAAATTTTATTGAGAAATGGCAATCTTGCTGAAGCGATGAAAGCGTCATCGGCAGTGCCTCTTTTGTTCGCACCCGTACCGCGAGATTCCATGTTACTGGTTGATGGCGGGCTTATTAATAATATCCCGGTTGATGATGTGAGAGAAAATGGAGCTGATCTTGTTTTGGCCGTCGATACTGCATCCAAGCTGCGACCGGAAAACAAAATTGCCGCTCCATGGGAAATCGCTGATCAGGTGACTACCATCATGCAGAAAGAGAAGTTAAATGAACAGCGAGATAAGGCAGATGTATTGATTAAAGTGGATTTGAACGATTACAAATCGGATAGCTTTCAAAAGGTGGATAACATAATTGAAGCTGGTAGAAATGAAACGATTCGGAATATCTATCAAATCCAGAAATTGATTCAGCACGCGCAGACGGATTCTGTATCAAAGACGCCGCTGAAGGTGAAGGACATCCACATCGCTGGTATCGAAGACAATTCATTAAAAGACATTGTACTCAACATCATGAATATCAAACTCGGGAAGATGGCTTCGCGCTTTGACATTGCAAACATACTCAAGGACACCTATGAAACCGGTTATTTCGAGAATGCATTGGCTATATGCAGAACCAGCCACGACAGCCTATCGATAAACTTCATCTTTTTTCCCAATCCCCATTTTTGCAGCGCAATTTTCAAAGGCAATACCGTTTTTCCGGATTCAATATTGAAGAGGCAACTGGGATGCCGAAAAAATTTGCCGATTAACTATTTGCAGTCAAAAGAGGATATTGCCAACATCATTCGATTGTATAAAAGTAACGGCTATGCTCTGGTGCAGATTGATGACATTCATATTAAAAACGACACCCTTTTCATCGATATAAACGAAGGGCAAATTTCATCCATTAGCATTGAAGGAAATGAGCGATCAAAGGACTTTGTCATCCTGCGAGAGTTTCCGCTCAAGCCAGGCGATATTTTTAATCTGAACAAAGCCGACGATGGCATCAACAATATTCACAGCACCAATTTATTTGAAACGGTCTCCCTCGAAGTTGACCGCAAAAATCAACTGGCTCATATCGTCATCAAAGTTCGTGAGCGCGCGTTCAGTCTCCTCAGATTTAGTTACCATCACGATCTGGACAGGAAAAACAAGGCGCTTATTGAATTGGCTGATGAAAATATTTTTGGCTCGGGCAATCAACTCATGATGCATTCGGTGTACGGACCCAAAGAGCAAAGATATAGCCTGACTTTTCGCGCGGATCGACTCTTTCGGTCTTTCATCACCAACGATTTTAATGCATTCCACTCTCGGGAAAATAACTATGTTTATCATGAAGGGAATCGAACCGGCGAGTACCAACAGCAGGACTACGGATTTTCATTTTCCCTGGGACAACAAATCAAGCGGCTCGGCGTCTTTTCAGCAATCGCTTCATTGAATGAAATTCGATTATCCCCATTGAATGGCTTTGGCTATCCCACCGGAAAATATGCGCTCAAAACATTGACAATTCAATCCATCGTGGATACTCAGGACAGATATCCATTTCCTCAGAATGGTAAATACTATAGATTCTTTTATAAGATGTCATCAGCAACATTTTTGAACAGCGAGATTTCGTTCATCAAACTTTTTACGTCTCTCGATCTTTACCACACATTTCTAAAACGAAATACCCTGCATCCGAAAATTATCTGGGGCACTTCCGACTTAACCACACCATTCTTTGAGCAATATCGTTTGGGCGGACAAAACACTTTTTATGGATTGTATGAGAATGAAAAAATTGGAAGACATATCATTGTGGGTAGCCTCGAATACCGCTATTTATTTCCATTTGCTTTTCCAGTGGATGTCTATTGGAGCATGCGATACGATCTTGGCGCAACCTGGGAGAATAGCGTTGACATCAACCCAACAGACTTCAACGCCGGCTTCGGAACATCGTTAGACATAAGCACGCCTGTGGGTCCTTTTAGTATTGCTATTGGTAAAATCAGGTCAGGTCAAAAAGTGTTCTACTTCTCGGCTGGCTTTAATTTTTAAAAAAAAAGCGCTCACATATGACTTTGTAAGCGCTCCTTCGATTTGATAGAAAATTTTGACAAACAATTATTTCATTTTATCGCGCATTTGATTCCACTTGACCCAATCAGTCCTTTCATCTATGTCAGTCATGTCAAATTTGCCCACTTCTTTGACCTGACCATTTTTATCGATAACAATTTTCTGCATATTTCGAACGATATACACCCATTCATCCAGCGACACCTCGCGGGGTCCGGGGATTTCGTAGGGCCCCGGCACTTCGTGAACCTGAATGGTTTTCGGGGTTAAATCAGGCCTCTCAGGTGCATTGGTGATTTTTACTTCACCATTATAAACCTTCAACTGTGTTGTCGAATCAGTTGTTACTCCTATTCTCAAGATAGTGCCGGTAATTGCGGCAACAGTGACCGGAGCGGAAATATTGAATTTTACATTTTCATTTTTCTTTTTCACTGTTGCCCAGATATCTCCTTTTTCCAGATTAAGCGTCGTTTCCTTTACCTTTTCTTTTGTCTCTTCATAAAGCTTTACAACATCAATAATAGTCTCAGGCGCCATTCGGACGACATCCAATTCGACCAACTCTAATTCCGCACGGGATTGCTGATATGTTCGAATCCGATCTCCGCTTATGATATCTGAATCTTTCATCGCATTCATCCAATCTTCATCCGTCAGTGTTTTTTTCTTTACTCTTCCATCGGTATAGGTAATCAAGCCCTTCTTTGAGTCCTCGTCCACTGCATAAACAAATGAAAAGACGACTGAAATAATGAGAAATCCAATGATAATTCCCCCCACTTTTTTGTAGTCATTCCGTATCGCCGCTTGCATGGTTATCCTCATTAGAATATTAATGTTTTTTTGGGAAGTAACGATTGAATACCAGATCACCCAATCGTAACGCTTCTTTTGAAAATGGCTGAATCGATCGATTCAGCAATTCTTTATCAATAACTATTTTCGCTTTTTTCCAACTATGAATAATCTCTAATTTCCTGATGAACTGTGTATAGGCAAAATCATCATTTTTGAAAATTCGTTTGATAATAAATTTTTTACTTTTCTCATCGATCAGGTATTCTAGCGAAGTTAACGGACCTGATGGTTGCTCTTCAATTTTGCTTCTGGTAATTATCATGTCCAAAGGATCTTTGCCAACATTGGTAATAATGGGGTGTTTTGCTTTTGCTGGCCTTGAATCCGAAGAACGATCCGCTATTTTTACATCTGAATCATCGCGGTCAAACGTCTTGTCGTTCTCTCCAAAACTTAGCCTGATTTCCGATTCATAGACTTTGGATTTATCTTCCAATTCGATGGGTTGAATTGTTTCATCTGGATTCATGATGAATTTTTCTAAATCATCTTCATTGTGGTTGTTGTCACCTTCTACCTTCAGAGCCCGGTCATTGATATCTCCGAATAGTTGGGGTATTTTTGAAATTTCAACGGAGTCTTCTTTGAAAGCTTTTATTCTCTCCGAATAGGAATTATTGTTACGCTCAGTGAGCAGCAATTTCACCAACTCCGTGCTCATCTGGTTTTCCTTGCGCCCGTGAATATAACTGAGAAACTCCGCAAAGGCTAAAACATCGCTTAAAAAAGCAGAAATGAAATTAGTCTCGTATACTTCTTTTTCAGTTTTATGAAGTAGATTTTTAAAATCCACTTCGACAATATGGTATTGGTCAAATTCTCTGATGTTTTTAATCAGTGTCTTGACAAAGATGCGACGATCTTCGAGTCCATCGAGTATCTGTAGAACTTCATTTTGAACACGGTCTGATTTATTACGATAGAAAATTTTAATAAGCGTCGCACCCGGTTGAACTAGAAGATCGAATTGGAGCCTTACAGTTCTATTGATAATTTCGATTAATTCATCTCTTGAAAAAATGGTCGCTTCTTCAAATGCCTTGATAATCAGGATTTTCAGGTGATTTATTTTTTCATCTTCCAAATCAAATCGTTTGGAATTATTGAACTGTACTGGTTCTTCTGTATGCACAAATTTCTGAACACTGTTCTGTAAATAATTTTTCAAGAATTTCGGAATTTTATTCTCAAGCAATTCTTTATACAGAATGATATTTCTATTTCCGATTAATCTTTCTCGAACTGTTGCTGCCAGTAGTCTTTTCTCATTTTCTCCAGTTGTCGATTCCATGTTTGCCCCTTCTGAGTATCGGCGTAATTGTTATAATTTGCTTGCCATTTGGATTAATGAGTGTGATTTTTATCACTGATCATTTTCTTTTACAATTCGGGCAATGTCTGCAATTTTATCTTCTTCTCCCAGTTTGATGAGTCGTATTCCCTGGGTCGCTCTTCCCATCTTACGAATCGCTTCGATGGACTGGCGAATCACTTTTCCCTTCGTTGAAATAATCATTAAATCATCATCATCAAACACCTCTTTTATAGTCACCATTTTCCCGACCTTGTCATTGGTGTTCACCGTCACGATTCCTTTCCCGCCCCTTCGCGTCATCCGATATTCACTAATTTTTGTCCGCTTGCCATAGCCTTTTTCTGTGACTACCAGCAATGTTGAATCCGAACGCACCGTCACCATTCCGACGACGCTATCATTTTTCATGAGATGAATTCCACTGACGCCGGTCGCCTGTCTTCCCATTTCGCGCACATCAGATTCAAGAAATCGAATCGCTTTACCATCGCGGGTACCCAATATGATCTCCTGAGAACCGTCCGTTATTCTGGCCTCAATTAAATCGTCCCCCTCTCGAATTGATGCTGCATTTATTCCCCCTTTGCGAGGATTGCTAAATGCTGATAACACTGTTTTTTTGACCAACCCATTTCTTGTTGCCATGATGACAAAGTGCTGGTCGTCGAATTCCTTGACATTCACGATCGCCGCTATCTTCTCATCTTTCTGAATATCGATCAAATTGACAATGGCGCGGCCTTTTGAACCTTTGCCCGCCTGCGGAATGGCATATACCTTCAACCAATAGCAGCGCGCTTTATCCGTGAAGATCAACATATAATGGTGGGTTGAGGCGATAAAAATATGCTCAATAAAATCCTCTTCATTCGTCGAAGCGCCGGAATGGCCCGTTCCTCCCCTGGATTGTCTGCGGTAGCCAGACACGGGGAACCGTTTAATGAATCCGGTGTGGGAAATTGTAATCACCATATCCTCTTCGGCAATCATATCTTCAATGGAGAACTCTTCGATTTTGCCGATAATTTCCGTGCGCCGCGCATCGCCAAATCTTTCTTTTAATTCAATCAGTTCATCTTTAATAATGCCCATTCGCATGGATTTACTATCTAAAATTGCCTTCAATTTGGTGATCAGCTTTATTGTCTCCAAGTACTCATCTTCAATTTTCTTTCGCTCAAGTCCGGTCAACCGCTGCAATCGCATATCCAGGATAGCCTGCGCCTGAATTTCTGACAATTTAAATGTCTTCATTAATGCCTGTCGTGCAGTATCCGGCGTCCGCGATTGTTTGATGAGTTCAATAATTGCATCGATATTATCCAATGCAATTTTGAGACCTTCCAGTATGTGCGCTCGCTTTTCTGCTTTATCCAATTCAAACTTGGTCCGCCGAACAACAACTTCATGTCGGAACTCGATAAAGTGGTACAAAATTTCTTTTAAATTTAAAACAAGCGGAACGCCATCAACCAGCGCAATCATGATGACACCAAACGTCTCCTGCATTTGTGTGTGCTTGTACAACTGATTGAGGATGACATGAGGCTGAGCGTCCTTCCTCAATTCGATGACGATTCTCAAACCATCTTTATCAGACTCATCGCGTATTTCAGTGATTCCTTCAATTTTCTTTTCATTGACGAGTTCCGCAATCTTCTCGATCAAGTTTGCCTTGTTGACCATGTACGGAATTTCGCTGATGACGATTTGGTTTTTTCCACCCCGTAACGTTTCGATATTGGCGCGCGCCCGAACGATGATTCTTCCCCGACCTGTACGGTAGGCTTCCGCGATACCTTCCACTCCATAAATAATCGCCCCTGTTGGAAAATCGGGTCCTGTTATAATTCTCATGAGCTCGTTGATGGTAATTTCGGGATTGTTAATTTGCGCAACCAGGGCTTCAACGACCTCAGTTAAATTGTGTGGAGGAATATTTGTTGCCATTCCCACTGCAATTCCCGATGAGCCATTCACGAGTAGATTTGGCAAAAGCGATGGCAATACACTCGGTTCGTTTAGCGATTCATCAAAATTGGGTGTGAAGTTTACTGTCTCTTTATCCAGGTCTTTCAGAAATTCTTCGGCGATCGGCGCCAGTTTTGCCTCTGTGTACCTCATTGCAGCGGGTGAGTCGCCATCGATAGATCCAAAATTTCCTTGCCCTCGAACCAATGGATAACGCAATGAAAATTCCTGAACCATTCGAACCATCGAAAAATAGACAGCCGAATCGCCATGTGGATGGTATTTACCCAGAACCTCTCCAACGATTCTCGCGCTTTTTTTGAACGCAGAGTTTGGCCGTAATCCTAATTCATGCATTCCAAATAGCACTCGACGATGGACTGGTTTGAGTCCATCGCGAACATCAGGTAACGCACGTGAAACAATGACAGACATCGAATAGTCGATGTAGGAATCTTTCATCTCCTCTTCGATGTATATAGGAAGAATTCTCTCACGCTTTATATCCATATTCCCTGCTCACAATTTTTAGACATCCAGATTTCGTACGTATTTAGCATTCTTTTCGATAAACTTTCGCCGTGGTTCCACCTTATCTCCCATCAGTGTTGAAAAAATCAAATCTGCTTGAAAGGCCTCCTCGATTGTCACCTGCAGCACAGTCCGATTTTCTGGGTCCATTGTCGTCTTCCAGAGTTGATCGGGATTCATTTCTCCCAAACCTTTGTAACGCTGAATCGTCGCTCCATTTTTTCCGATTCTCTCAACAATGACATCCAACTCATCATCATCGTAAACGTAGGTCTCCTGTTTCCCTTTCGATACGCGGTACAATGGTGGTTGGGCAATGTAAATATGCCCTTTTTCAATGAGCTCTCTCATGTATCTGAAAAAGAAAGTTAATAATAACGTACGGATATGTGCGCCGTCCACATCGGCATCCGTCATGATAATGACCTTATAATAGCGTATCTTTGATATATCAAAATCATCCGCACCAATACTCGTTCCCAACGCGGTGACAATCGTCCTGATTTCATCGTTCGATAAAATTTTGTCAAGCCGCGCCTTTTCAACATTCAGTATTTTTCCTTTCAATGGCAAAATAGCCTGAAAGCGGCGATCTCGTCCTTGTTTTGCCGAACCACCGGCAGAATCACCTTCAACCAGATATAATTCACAATGCTCCGGTTCTTTGATTGAACAATCTGCCAATTTTCCCGGTAATCCTCCGCCATTCAACGCCGTTTTTCGCCGGGCAATTTCTCTGGCTTTTCTGGCTGCTTCCCGTGACCTCGCTGATGCAATTATTTTTTCAATGATGTTTTTAGCGACGGATGGATTTTCCTCGAGAAAAAGAGAAAGCCCATCGCCCACAATACTCTCAACAATCCCCTTCACTTCGCTATTGCCCAGCTTTGTTTTGGTCTGGCCCTCGAACTGGGGATCCATGTGCTTTAAGCTAATAATCGCTGTGAGACCTTCACGAACATCTTCCCCTGTCAATGTGAAGTCTAAGTTTTTCAGCATATTGTTTTTTGTAGCATAATTGTTGAGCGTCCGCGTTAATGCAGATTTAAATCCAATTAAATGAGAACCGCCCTCGATTGTATGGATATTATTTACATAAGAGAATATATTCTCTGTGTATCCTGTATTGTATTGAAAAGCAACTTCAACAGGAGTGTCCTCCTTCACGTTCTCAATATAGATGGGTTTTTTCTGAAGTGAATCTCTGTTCTGGTCCAGGTATTGGACGAAAGCCGTAATCCCACCTTTATATTTGAATGTATCGGTTTTATTACTTCTCTCGTCCTTTATTTTAATCTCTAAATCTTTATTCAGAAAAGCCAATTCTCTCAGACGCTCACACAATATTTCATAATTAAAATTTATCTTTTTAAAAATTTCTACATCCGGCTTGAATCGTACCTGAGTACCAATCTTTTTCGTTATGCCTGTCTCGGCAACATTTTCTACAGGTATGCCGCGTTCATATTTCTGATAATACACTTTTCCATCGCGATACACTTCAACCTCACACCACTCTGAAAGCGCGTTGACAACTGAAACACCGACGCCGTGCAATCCACCGGAAACTTTATAGGATTTTTTATCGAATTTTCCACCTGCATGAAGAATTGTCATAACGACTTCCAATGCAGATTTTTTCTGAACAGGGTGAATGTCGACAGGTATACCACGGCCATTATCGATAACAACGACTGAATTATCTTCTTTAATAATGACAAGAATTTCATCACAAAATCCTGCCAGCGATTCATCGATACTATTATCAACAACCTCATAAACTAAATGATGGAGACCGCGAATAGAAACGTCACCAATATACATTGCTGGACGTTTTCGAACCGCTTCCAAGCCTTTAAGCACAGTAATCTGACTGGCGTCGTAAGTACCAAAATCATCTTCCATTTTTTCCTGCTGTTCGTCCATAGACTCACCTTCCAGAAAATTTTCTTACCTTTTTTTATAAAATCAATTTAAGGATTCTAATTGAATTTTATCGAAACACTTTTAGCCTGCATTATTCATAGTATTTTTAAAGGAGGCTGGCTAACCTGAATGGTGCTCTTTTTAGAATAAACGTATAAAAACTGTGTTTCAAAATAGCTTAGCTTTTAGCTAATTGAAAATCTGAATGTTGACTCAAATTCTGAGCAAGTTCATGAATAATTCAGGTTAGGTCAATACAGTCGTATATCTCTGATAATTTCCTTACCGACTTTTTTATTCAACTTATCGATGATGTTCTTTTTTAGAAAAAGCAATTCTTGTCGCCAGCTATCATTAGTCACTTTGACAAAAAGTATGTTGTGTTCAATTTTTTGAGCCTGACTAACCTCAGCAATTTTTTTGCCTACAACGCTTGGCCAGAGTAATAAAATTTGATTGACCTGAACCTGGTCTTCTATACCCAAACTTTTGATCAGGTTCTTCAATGCATCGGCAAGAGTATTCATGGCATGAAACCAATTCGCTGATTCAAGTATTTTCTGTGGTTATGCATCCATTGGAAATGAAAAAATATCTATCTTCCTCATTTTTCTTTTGATGATGGTGAATGCTTGTCGAAGTAATAAAAATCTGCCCCATTCCATTCAACAGATGGAGTATTTTTTTTTCTCTTTCCACATCCAATTCTGAATATAAATCATCAATTAAAATGACAGGTTTTTCGTTTTTACGTTCCTCTATTAAATTCGCCTCGGCAATGACTAATGTTATGAGAACAGTTTTGTGTTGCCCTCTTGATCCATACTTTTTCAACTCCCGACCATTTATCTTGAACACAAAATCATCCCGATGAGGGCCAATCAGGCACGTTCCCCGCTGGATTTCATTTTTTCTATTTTTCGCTAATTTTTCCTTGAACCGATTCTTAATTTCATCATTATCTTCAGCAGGAATATTTGGCTTATATTCAAAAGACAGTTTCTCGTTGCTGGACACTAACTTGGAATATATCGTCGATATTTTCTCGGAAAATTGTAAGGAAAATTCTTTTCGATACGTTGTGAGGTCACTTCCCACTTGTATTAATTTTTCATCCCAGGGTTCTAAAAATGCAGGCGTTTTTGACCCAGAAAATTTCCAATTTGACAAAACAGAATTTCTCTGTAAGACGATGCGATGATAATCTTGTAACAAGGAAAAGTATTTTTTATAGATTTGTGAAAGTAAAATATCGACAAATTTTCTTCGCTCCGGAGGCGGTCCTAATGTCAAATCATATTCTTCAGGAGATGAAATGACAACAGGGAAATTACCAATCAATTCAGAAATTTTACTCAGTCTTTTTCTGTTGATGTATATATCTTTTCCCTGCTTGATCGAACAGTCAAAAAAAATCTTTTGCAGATTATTTGTATTAAGGAGAAAATCTCCTTTGATGAGAAATTTCTCTGCAGAAAAAAGAATAGCCTCTTTTTCATGTTTTGTCCGAAAACTTTTAGAGAGGCATAAGAGATAAATTGCTTCTAATAAATTTGTTTTTCCCTGAGCATTGTTTCCAATGAAAAAATTATTATGAGCGCTGAACTCTAAACTAACATGCTGATAATTTCTGAAATCAGCTAATTCGATTGAATTTAGAATCATCGATAGAAACTATCCTTCATTCATTTAATCGAATTGGCATAATCAACATCATGAGATCTTCATCATTTTTTTGGCTTGTCGGCGTAACAATCGCTGCACTCACAGAGTCCTTTATCAAAAAATTCACTTCTTCAGTGTCGATATTTCTAATGATATCCAGAATATAAATTCCATTGTAACCAACTTCAATATTGGAGTGATCATATTTCACTGGTATTTCTTCTTTACCCTCACCTCCTAATTCAATATCTTCCGAACTTATTCTCATTAGGTCGCTCTCAATTTCAAATTTTATCTGATGCGTGTAAGAATTTGAAAAGATTGCAACACGTTTCACAGAGGCAGATAAAGCCAGTTTATCAATGGTAAGTTTTTTATCATTATCTATGGGAATTACATTTTCATATTTTGGATATTGACCTTCAATGATTTTTGAATAGACGAAGGTTTCATCCATTTTAAAAACCACATGATTCTCACCGACTGAAATATTAATTAATATTTCATCTTCCAATGCTTCAATATTCCTTATGATTAAAGATAAGGCCTTTGTCGGAACGATGACATTTTTTTGAAACTCGGGAGACTTGAATCTTCTATTTTTAATTCGAACCAATCGATGCCCGTCAGTGGCAACACAGCGAAATTCTTCAGGCATCAACTGAAAGTAAACTCCCATCAGTGTTGTCCGCAATTCATCTGTTGATACAGCAAAAATTGTTTTATTGATCATCCTTAACAGGGTATAACTATCAACATCGATATTTCCCTCGCTATCTTCAAGAACGATACTGGGAAATTCTTCCTTGGATTGGCAACCTAATTTGTACAAGCCATTTTTCGTGCGAATGGATATTTTGCCTGGATCTTCAACATGCAAATCTAATGGAATTTCAGGAAGCTCTCGTAAAATTTCATTCAGAGATTTTGCCGGAACAGCATATGCGCCATCCCCATTGCCATTCACAGTGATTTCAGTAGAAATGCATATTTCCAAATCTGTACCGGTTATTTGAAGTCTATCGCCTTGTAGTTCCAATAATACATTTTCTAAAATAGGAATTGTCGTCTTTGCGGGAATTACCCCAACGACTCGTTGAAGGCCTTTTTGAAGCACACCTTTTGATACTGTAAAGTGCATTTTAGACTCCTTTATCTTTCTTGTTGATTTTCCAACGTAATATTGGTGAGTAATATAAAAACAAAAAACAAAATTATCAATACTTTTTTGCACTTAGAATTTTAATGATTTATTGATTGATTTTTTTATCAAATTTTTATCTGTCGAGGGTAACCACAATTCCCCACTAAAATGGCTTCAGGGCAATTACTATTCCCCACTTTTTGCTTATTCAGGGCAAATAGAATTCCCCACTTTTTGTAGTCCAGGGCAATCATATTCCCCACCTGCAACGATAGATCATCGTTGGATTAAATTGCATTTATTTATTATCTTTTCTCCAAGTAGTTTGTTTAATTTCACCAAACATGGAGAAAAGCTATGGGATATAAAGAGATCACGGTTATGGACATTTACGAAATT
>JBMOPW010000031.1:0-1134 GCA_049322915.1 Candidatus Zhuqueibacterota bacterium | reverse complement strand
TTCTATACATAGCGTCTTAAATGATGGCGCATAATTGTTTCAACTGGGTATTATTTCTAGCCCAAATATCGAACCGTTCGCTCACGGCATTTACTACATCATCCAATGATGCGAAGAAGCGATTGTGCGTTGCCAGACGACGTGTCAATTTCCACACCCGCTCAATGGGATTGAGATCAGGGCTGTACGGAGGTAGGAATAGTAACGTGAGCATCTTGCTGTTTTTCTTCAGCCATGGCTGTAATGCCCGAGCATGGTGGTATTTGGCATTATCCAAGATCGCAACAATGCGCCTGCCGCGACGACGGTTGCTCATTAAAAGATGGAGGAACTCTTCAAAAGTCATTGCATTAAATTGTGGCCTCATAAGCGTGCAGAGCTTTCCTGTTGCTGTGCTGACCGCCCCAAAACATGCGACCGACTTACGAGTAGGTGCATGCAAGAGAACGGGATCTCTGTTTTCGGGCGGCACCCACATGCGCAATCTTGTGCCATGTTGTTGGAAATGGCATTCATCCATACTCCATAAATCAATGGTTGCGTCTCTTGCCAAGGCGCGGAGTTTTTTTAAAGACAATCTGGGCTTCCGGATCAGCCTTGGCAATTACTGGCCTCGGTTTGCGCAGACGAAAGCCCATCTGCCGGAATATGCGCTGACACTGGCGAACGCCCATATCGATTCCAAAGTGTATCCGCAGGTGTTCAGCCAACAGCTTGCCATCCCAGATATTCTCGGGAAAGCCAAACTCCCGAGGACTCAACCGAAGATTCTTTCCCAAGAGCTGCCAATCGGATTCCTCAATTTTCCGCGGGCGGCCAGGTCTTTCACCTTCTTGCAGACCGGCAAAGCCGCTCTCTTCGAAACGATTCACCCATCGCTGTACCGTTCGTTCACTCTCATCAATCAGCAAAGCTGCCTGCCGCGCACTCATTCCTTTTGCCACAAGCAGCAATCCGTGAAGTCTATGATCATAACGAGATTCCTCGTTACGACCTATTTCTTGACGTATGGCTATGCTCATTACATCCGCGTCGGCTATCTGCAGTTTTCTCATGATAATGACCTCCTCGTAATTTTGAAGTCATTATCATTATACCATATTAATACGTCTTTATTTATGACGCTATATATAT
>JBMOPW010000030.1:0-66275 GCA_049322915.1 Candidatus Zhuqueibacterota bacterium | reverse complement strand
AGCGCAGCGAAGCAATCCCCTTCATAGCGGGAGATTGCTTCGTCGCTCCGCTCCTCGCAATGACAGGGCAATGCAGCAGGCCGCCGACTACCTGAACCAGGCGGTGACGGGCTTGCGGGAAGCGGGAGAACAAATATGGATTACCAAAGGTTTATTAGAGCGCGCCGGCTGTTATCGCCTGCAAAGCCAGATCCCCCAAGCCTGGGACGATCTGGCCGAGGCGCAGGAGATTGCCGAACGCGGCGATATGAAATTGTGGCTGGTGGATTACCATCTGGAGGCGGCAAGAGTCTGTAGCTGTCAGCTATCAGCTAACAGCTTTCAGCTTCTTGAAAACGGGCGCGCGGCGACGCTGACCCGGGAGGACATGATTGCCCGGCTGAAACTGCATGTTGAGCAGGCGGAGAAGCTGGTGCAGGAGACCGGCTACCACCGCCGCGATCCCGAGGTGGCGCTGGGCTATGCCGGGCTGTTTCTGGCCCGGGAGGATTTGGGCAAGGCGCGGGAGCATCTGGTGCGGGCCAAAAAATTGCTGGACGAAAAGGGGATTCGGCAGTGGGATTTTGAGGTGCAGCAATTAACGGATAGGTTGCGGGCGTTGAGTAAGTAACTGGTCAATCAGGTAATTGGAGGTGAGAGATTTAGAACCTTATTCACCTTAGTAGCCAATGCCAACCGACCCAATTCCAAACCTTATTCCCTTATTCGATAGAAAAATATTTTCCACCCATCGAAAATAAGGTAATAAGGTGAATTTGAGAGGATGTGCTCTGGCTACTAAGGTTGAAGAAAAATAAAATAAGGTTTTACTGATGCAATAATCACGGGCGAGGTGAACTTTTTGTCAGTGAATTGGCTACGTTTCTCATCGCATCAAAATCAATTTCCAATTGTCCCAAAGGGACAACATGAAAATAGCCCGGAGATTTATCTCTGGGAATCATGATCCAAAAATATTTCATAAGTCCCAAAGGGACGGATGAAAACGGCATTAGACGAACAGCCAATCATTGGTTTTGAATCGTCCCTATCGGGACTACGGGCTATGGATGGATCTCATTTTCCCCGACATGAATGTCGGGGCTATTGACAATTTAACCTTATTGCCTCATCCGGGTTGAATAAGGTAATAAGGTTTGAGGAGTTTTTTTTACCTCAGGCTACTAAGGTTGAAGAAAGATAAAATAAGGTGTTGCTGATGCACTCATCACGGGCGAGGTGAACTTTTTGTCAGTGAACAGGCTACGTTTCTCACCGCATCAAAATCAATTTCCAATTGTCCCAAAGGGACAACATGAAAATAGCCCGGAGATTTATCTCTGGGAATCATGATCCAAAAATATTTCATAAGTCCCAAAGGGACGGATGAAAGCGGCATTAGACGAACAGCCAATCATTGGTTTTGAATCGTCCCTATCGGGACTACGGGCTATGGATGGATCTCATTTTCCCCGACATGAATGTCGGGGCTATTGACAATTTAACCTTATTGCCTCATCCGGGTTGAATAAGGTAATAAGGTTTGAGGAGTTATTTTTACCTCAGGCTACTAAGGTTGAAGAAAGACATTTGAGGTCTTGATGACGCGATCATTATCGATGGCTTGAACTTCTGGTGAGCGAATGAATTGCATTGCTTACCGCATCAAAATTAATTTCTTCGACTGCACAAATTCGCCGGCCTCCAGCCGAAACACATACACCCCGCTCGCCAATACTTGGGCATCCCAATGAACGGTGTAATACCCGGCTGGCTGATTTTCTGAAACCAGCGTCGTCACTTTCTGCCCCAGCATGTTGTAAATGCTCAATTCCACCTGGCTGATTGCCGGGAGCTGATAGCGGATAGCTGTCGTCGGATTGAAGGGATTGGGGTAGTTCTGCGTTAATTGAAATTGACCCGGAATGGTTTGGGGCTGCGATGAATCTTTTATCGATGTCGATTCATCAAATTCGATAATATAAAGTCCATCCCATTCATCGGCCAGATACACATAATTCCCGGCAACAGCAACGCCCATGCCATAGCCATTCGTCTCATAATACCCGGCTTCCTGGGGATTGGTTGGATCGGAGATATCAACAACGCTCAGTCCCCGGCTGCCGTAAGCAAGGTAAGCGTAATCGCCTTGAATGCAGAGACTGATTGCATACCCCCAATTTGTCTGTAAAAAACCTGCCTCTGTGGGATTTGCCTTGTTGGTGATATCGATGATGCGCAGACCAGCATTGTCGTCGGCGACGTAGGCATAATTCCCCTCGATAACAACATCTTGCGCATAGTCACCGGTATTAAAAAAACCGGACTCAGCGGGATTGGATGGATTCGAAATGTCGATGATGCGCAAGCCATCGGTTCCGGCGGCGACAAAGGCATAATTCCCGGCAACGGCAATGCCATTGGCAAAACCGGGGAAAGACAATCTGCCCACAGCAGATGGATTCGCCGGATCGGAAATATCGATAATAAATAATCCACTATCTTCAACAGCTACAAAGGCGTTGTTCCCTGAAACAAAAATCGCCTCAGCGCGATTCGGCGTGTCCAGCGCGCCGGTTTCGGTTGGATTCGCCGGGTCGCTCATATTGAAAATTCTCACTCCCATCCAGCAATCTGCCACATACGCGTAGCTGCCCAGGAGCGCCACGTCGCGAACGGAACCGGGCGTGTTGATATGGCTCAATTCATTGGGATCGGCCGGATCTGATACATCGAAAATTCGGAGTCCCTGTATATTATTTGATAAATAAGCAAGATTGCCGCTGACGAGAACATTCCAGGAATTGCCAGCAGTATAGTAGCCGACTTCTAATGGGCTGGCAGGAACGGAGACGTCCAGGGCATATAGTCCGCCGCCATCGAGTCCCACCAGCGCCGTGGTTTCATTCCCGGCCACAAATATTGCATTCCCATCGGTAGAAAAACTTCCGGTATAGACCGGGTTTGCCGGATTCGTCACATCAACAATTTTCATACCGTTGGAGCTGAAAACAACATGGGCATAATTGCCATTTAAAGCAATATCACTGGCAACACTTCCGCCATGGTAATTACCGATTTCTGTCACATTCGTGGGATTGGAGACATCAAAAATGCGTAAATAACCACTCGTCGCCACATAGAGATAATGTCCCCGTACCTTAACCGCACGTGTTCGGACACCAAGCATTACCGAATCGGCTTTCACAGGTGATTCCGGATTTGTTATATCAACGATTTGGAATCCTTTATCGTAATCGACGATGTAGGCGTGGGTGCTGTTAACAGCGAGGCCATTCATGCGATACGTTGTCGCGAAAAAGCTGTTTTCAACGGGATGGGTAGGATCGGTTACATCATAAATATACAATCCCCTATTCCCCATTAGAACGTAAAGATAGTTGCCATTAATTTTAAGTTCGACGCCATAACCTTCAAATTGTATTGTGTTCAATTCTGCAGGATTGGCAAGATCAGAGATGTCGAAAATATGAAGCATTTCTTTGGTATCGAGGGTGTACAGGTAATTTCCATTTACGGCGATTTTGACAAGCTGGGCGGACACATCTATCCGCCCTAAATCGACAGGATTGCGATTGTCCGAAAAATCCATGATGCGAAGATAACCGCCATCGGCAAAATAAAACGTATCGCCGTCTGCTGTCATGGCATAACAAGGACCATGCGCCCAGCGACCAATCAATGCACAATTGAGACTATCATTTTGAGCCGTTGAAGATGAGCTCATCAAAAGACTGATACCGAACAGAACAAGCACGATTATGCATCTGCTTTTCATGCCAATGCCTCCTTGTTTTCATTCGTCGAAGACGTTAATAAGAAATTATGACCGAAGCCTGAGAATAATCTATAAAATCTCATCAATAAGTCAAGTTATTTTTTACAGTAAAAATTGTGAGATCAGCAATGAAGGATAGTTGGAAAGATATTTGCAGGTGGTTGTGGATAGTGGTGATGGAAAAGCGTCCCAGAAACCTGCTCGGGGAAGGAGCCTGGGTTTGTTTTTATACTGTAGCTTGACTCAAGTTACCGCATTAAAATCAGTTTTTTTCACTTGTACAAAACCTTGTCCTGCCTGTCCCGACTTATTCGGGGAGCTTGTCGATGGGTTCCCCTGATTCCAGTTGATTCAGATACACCCCGCTCGCCAGTTCCAGGGCATCCCAATTTGATTCGGTGAATTCCAGCCAGACAGTGTCCAGGAAGCAGCGTGGCCACTCTATCGCCAGGCGGAGAAAAAGGATCCGGATAGTTTTCATCAGCATTGCGGTTGCAGATCGTTTCGCTGAAGCGATCAATTCGGACAATGGGCTTCGTCATGTATCTCCTCCATCAATGCCCGTAAAATTAAAAATCTCAAATGAGTTCAGAGAAAGCGATTGCTCTCTTACCATAATTTAAGCTGGCTTCAATTCAGGGCCAAGAGCGTTGCTGAGATCATCGATAAGCTCTTTAAAAAGTTCTTTCACTGTTGTTATTTTGTCAATTCGAAAGGCATTCTTTCCGCAAAAAATCAAACCGTTATCAACATCGCCTATATACGAATTAAACAATGCCTTGGCTATGCAGTATTTTGCATTTACGACTTGACAGGCACTCAGACATTTGTAACGACATTTTATCTTTATTTTTTCACCACTTTCCAGGTTTTTCAAAAATCGATTTCGTATCGCACGACCCAATAATCCAACCGGACTTTTAACAATGACAATATCTTCTTCTTTAGCATTGATGTACGCTTGCTTGAAAGCCGCCGATACACTGCTTTCTTCGGTACAGACAAATCGGGTTCCCATTTGTACTCCCGATGCACCCAGGGACAGCATCCGGGCAATATCATTTCCATCATAAATACCGCCGCCAACAATGATGGGTATTTTAGCGCCATATTTATCCTCATACAGCTTAACAGCTTGCAGAACAGAGGGAAGTAGTATCTCGAGCGAATATTCTTCGATGTGTTCCAGTTGATCACTGGAAAATCCAAGGTGTCCGCCAGCTAATGGTCCCTCCAGAATAAATGCACTGGGAATTCGGTTAAAACGGTTGTCCCAGGTACGCAAAATCAGGCTGGCAGCCCTCGCCGAACTAACGATGGGAATCAGATTAATATTTTTATCCTCAACGATACTTGGCAGCTTCATTGGCAATCCGGCGCCCATGACAATAAATTTGATTCCTTCCTGCACTGATGTTTTTACCAAGTCAGATGCATTGCTGAGAACATTCATGACATTTACCGCGAGATGTCCAGAAGTCAGGCTTTTCGCCCGCCGAATTTCTTCTTTGAGTAGCTCACGTGAGATTTTTTCATACTCTTTTCCCGAAGCATTTACACCACCGAGGGCGATGCTGGAAAGAGTCCCAATTCCACCTTCATTTGCGACGGCTGCGGCTAAGGATGAGAGAGAAACTCTTACACCCATTCCGCCCTGGACGATAGGTATATCTGCGGTGTAATTCCCAATTTTCAGCTTGGGTATTGTCATTTTTATCTCCAACAAAGGGTTTCATGATCATGACTTTTTAGTCGATGCCGTTACGTTGAAATAAAAACATCTACCTTTTCAAATGCTCGCAACCGTTGAAAGGGTAGATACTTAATGACATTGACTTATCATTTATGAAATCTGAATTGCCCGATTATACAGATTTCTTCGGGCAATAAAAAAAATCATTTTTTAGAATTTTTTTATAATATACAACCAAAAAATTTCAAGTACTGTAAAAGTAATGTAAAAAAATGATCGCAGGATTCTATCGCGCCGGTTGCTGACATAAAGTTGGATTCCATCTGTCAATTGACGGATGGAATCCAGGTACAAAGAGATTGCAGTTAGAATGCGGCTATTGTATTAAATTAAGCTTCTTGTTGTGTCCATCATCCCCGGCTTCAAGCCGATACAAATACACCCCGCTCGCCAATCCGCTGGCATCCCAATTCAATTGGTGAATTTCAGCCGATCGTTGTTGCTCATCCAGCATGGCTACTGCTTCGCATTTTTAAAATCTGCCAATGTTCAAAATGCGCCAGAGGATGAAGACCTAATTTTAGTTGCTGTTAACCTTCCTATCTCATGAATTCTATTTCAAATTAACCTTATTACCTTCTCCGGGTTGAATACGGTAATTAGGTTTGAGGAGATTTTTTACCTCTGGCTACGAAGGTTGAAAAATACGTCTGAGGCTCAATTAACTCCGATGGGGTGAACGTGTCGTACACGCACTTCGCTCACCGCATCAAAATCAATTTCTTCACCTGCACAAAACCTTGTCCAGAGCCTGTCGAAGTATCCCCGGCTTCAAGCCGATACAGATACACCCCGCTGGCTACTGCGCTGGCATCCCAATGTACATTGTAAAATCCGGCCGGTTGTCTTGCTGATACCAGAGTGGCCACTTTTTGACCAATCATATTGTAGATACTCAAATCAACCTGGCTGATCGTCGGAAGCTGGTAGCTTATGGTTGTCGTTGGGTTGAACGGATTGGGGTAGTTCTGACCCAATAGATATGACTGCGGAATTTCAGTCTTCCATGGATTTTCCACATCGGTGGATAGCGGCGATTCGTAGGCGCCCATGTCCGGTTTGCTGTCTGCCGGATTGGGGCGAATTTCGCCTGTCTTGTCGGTTTCGGGGCAGGTGCAGGTGAAACCACCAAAGTCGAAAGATGCAACACCCTTGCCGATGCAAGGACTCCCGTTTGAAAGGGTTAATGTCGAATCGGCAAAGAGAGGATTTGCGTCAATATTGCCTACTGCCCAATTAACTGTGGCGGGGGAATCGATCACTATGCCGGCCGCGCCGAGTTGAATATCTGAATGGGCAGCATTCAGGGAACCTCCCCACACTTCAATTTCCTGGCCATGCGGCGCCGTATTGCCCCAGCAGATGGTGTTCATCACAACTGCATTTGCATTGTATATGGCAATGCCGCCGGCTGTATCCGCTACATTTTTAGTTATGGTATTGTTAATTATTTGCGTCACTGACGAAGTCAACGTAGGATTGAAATAGTAAAAAATTCCACCACCCCGACGCGCCTCGTTTTCGACAATGACGTTGTTGACGAGTTTAGCATTCATGGCCCAGATTCCACCGCCCTGCTCTCCGCCCAAATTGTCTTTAATGAAATTTCCATCCATGATATTTCCTGTCGGACAGCGGCTCTCGTCGATGCCGCCTCCTCCTAAAGAGCCGTTGTTAGATTCAATCCAGTTTCCAATAACCTGAACACCCTGGGTCTGGTCTAATTCAATTCCGCCGCCAGCTCCAGGCGCAGTCACAGAGTTAAATGAAATGGTATTGTTTTTAATAATGCTGATTGCTTTTGATCCCCATAATCTGATCCCGGCTCCCATCCCATAGTCTCCCCCTGCCTCATTATGAGTAATGATGTTGTCCAATATCTGAACATGACACATAACAACATCGATGCCTGCTCCCCAACCGCCATAATAACCAGGTGTTGTCGCTCGATTGTGGGTGATCGTGTTTCCAGTAATTACAACCGTTGTTCTATTGGCATTATTTTCACAGGTTGCAGAAATTCCGCCACCTCCGGCAAAAATTGGCTGCCCGCCAACCGAGTTATATCGGATGGTGTTTCCGGTCACTCTTCCTTTAACAATATGAATTCCACCGCCATTCAGATAGCTTTCTCCATTCGATGAAGTGATTGAATTTGATTCTACCACATTGTCTTCAATGATAACAAAACGCGCACTTGAGTTTATATGCGGCCAATAGCCAACTCCGCCGCCATCACAATCTGCAGTATGATTTATTGTGTTACTGACTATTTTATTATGGGAAATGCGGGCGCCGGAAGTTTTACAATAAATTCCTCCGCCTACGCGATAGGTCGCATCAAACATAGTACCCGTCCCGCCTGTAATCGTAAACCCGCAAATCACCGAGGTCGTATCCTCCCCGGTAACAAAACTCACCACCGAGCCTTTGTTCGGATCGCTGGGTCGGCTGCCGTTAATGGTTGTATTGTTAATGTGGTTAGTGTCGCCTTCCATAATGAACAGGCTGGCGACGGCAATGGCCTTGCCTCTGAAGTTGATATTTTCGTAGTACGTGCCCTCGCATACCAAAACCGTATCGCCGGTGGTGGAAGCTTCAATTCCCGCCTGAATAGTAGCGTAATCGGTAGGGACTTCGCAAAGCGTCGGGCGTTCCGGCGCCGCGCGCGGGACTTCGAATGCGCCAATGTCCGGCTTGCTGCCAGTCGGGTCAGGCCGAGTCTGTCCGGCAAAGTCAGTCACCGGCGCCTGGCAAATGATCCCACCGGTAAAGGTGAAGGAACTGGCGCCCGCGCCAATGCAGGGGCTGGCATCGGAGAGATGAAACAGAGTATCGGCAAATAACGGATCGGTATTGATGTTCCCTGTGCCTGCCCAGCCGCCCTGAATATCGGAATAGACTACTTGAGTTTTTGGAAAGTCCCTATCATTATCACAAATATAAATCTGCGGATCAGTTGCGGCAACGTTTCCCCACAAAATTGTATTCATCACTATTGGCCAGGACAATTCTGTATAGATACCTCCGCCAGTGTTTGCAGTGTTATCCACAATGATGTTATTGATAATCTGAGGGCCGCAGAAGTATTCACCTATATAAATACCTCCCCCGAAACCGGAGGTTCTATTTTGGGCGATAATGTTGTTATAGATATGAGGAGAACAGAAGGATATGCAAATGCCTCCTCCACGACCATCGGTCGTATTACCAATAAATTTGTTGCCAAAAATGTCGCCTTCTTCTGAACTGTTAACTTTAATACCACCTCCAGCATAGGAATGGTTATTAACAAATGTGTTATGGGAAATAACGCCTCCGGTAGAGTTATAGAATATCCCACCTCCCTCCTCGCTGTTATTTCCCTCAAATAAATTTCCTTTGATGGTTAGATCATTACTACCAGCTAGCAGTCCTCCACCATAACACTGCCCATTTATTGGTGTATTGAACGATATGATATTATCCGTCACTAGGCTGATTTCTGTAGAACCCTCAATTCTCACTCCGGCCCCATAACAGTAACAATAATCCCCAGCGCTCACCTTATTATGGCTGATTACATTACTCGTCAGAAGAACATTGCTAACAGCAATATCGACACCGCCGCCAAACCCACCGTAAAGGGATTGGGATGATATGGCCTGATTATGGGTTATGGTATTCCCGATAATTTGAACAAAGATTCTACCGAAAGTCGTATCGCAAGTGGCGGCAATACCTCCACCGTGGCATTCCTGATTATGGGTTATGGAGTTAGCAATAACCTTGTTATGCACAATTGTTGCGCCAGAGTTAAAAATGCAAATTCCTCCGCCTCGCCTGCGTTCAGCAATTACAGAACCGCTTCCATTGGTAATGGTAAATCCATAAAGTATTGAAGTGGTATCCTCTCCGGAAATGAATAATACAACCGAGCCAGTGTCCGCGTGGCTGGGCTGGCTGCCATCGATGATGGTGTTGTTGATGTGCGTCGTGTCGTTATCGACAAAAAAATAGCTGGCGACGGTGATGGCCTTGCCTTTGAAGTTGATGTTCTCGAAATAGGTGCCATCCGCGACCAGCACGGTATCGCCGTTGGTGGCGGCGTTAATGCCGGCCTGAATGGTGGGCTGGTCGCCGGGGACTTTGATGGTCCCGGCTGTTACTGCCCCAAACATGAATAGAATTAAACCGAATAGTAAAATAGATCGGGACATGGTACACCTCCATTTGATTGGTTTGTGTTGATTCTGTTGTGTTATAGGCTGTAAAATCCCAAATCTCAAAATCCAAATCACAAATAATAATCAAAAACAAAATTTCAAATCTCAAATGCAGGGAGCTACATTGGTGAGTGTTTTCGTTTTGAATTTGAGAACTTCTGATTCTAATATTGTTTGATTTTTAGTTTTTGGATTTTGAGATTTTTTACCGAGAGTTAATATACAAAAAAGCGGCGGCATTATCTACCAGCCATGTAACAAAAAATGCAACAAATGTAACATCTCCCGGCAAAAAAAAATTGGCCGACTATGCCTTCGCAAACAGCGAACCAGAGCCGTGCATAAATGAACTGGCGCTGGCTGTCGCAGTGTTCGGTCCTGTTGGCTCCGACATTTTAATGCAACGGACAGTGAGGGTATGGCTGCATCGGTGAAATTCAGCGAGAATATCCCTTGATTTTTAGAATAAAAGTGTTATTTTCTTAGAACGATAAATTGAGGAATCGTCCATCATGATTGTGTACCATATAACGGAAAGTGAACATGTCTCACGGTATCTTGCCGAGGGATTGAAGCGGTCCGAAAAGCGGTTTTTTGTCTTCAATAACTGGAAGTACATCGAGCTCATTTTGGAGGGAATGATATTCGATTTTCAGAATTATCCGGAATCGAATGTCAATGACTACAAAATCCTGGTGCTGAATATCGATGAGGATATTCTGGAGCCAAGCCCGATCCCTGAAGTTCGCATCCCGGCGAGCATTGGTGAGAAAGGTCGGCTGCTGCTGCAATCGCAATCCTTTTACGCGGAGACCGATATTAATCCCTCCCGCATCGTTGGCGTGAGAGATGCATTTGGCGACACCATCACGGACGCGTACAGAATACGCGAGAAAAATTATAATCCCCTGTGGCGATTTTTGAGCTATGTGAAGCCCTACTGGTATTTCATCCTGATTGCGACGAGCGCGGGGATTGTCAAATTTTTAATTCCGCTCATTTTTCCCCAGATATTACGCATTGTATTGGATGAGGTGATCGCCGACCCGGCTCTGGATCTGGCGGCGAAATCCCGGCGTCTCATGCATCTTGTGGGCACGGTGCTGCTGGCCAATCTCTGCTGGATGGCGGTGACGTATGCCCGGAGTATTTTCACTGCTGTTGCCGGGCACAGTTTGATCCGGGATTTGCGCGTTGCCCTGTTCAACCATGTGCAGCGATTGTCCCATCAATTCTTTGCCAAGCATCAGACCGGGGCCATTGTTTCGCGCGTGGTGAATGACATTGCTCAGGCGCAAAACTTCGTCGGCTCGGCCCTGACCAATGTGTGGATGGACAGCATTTTGCTGGTGGTGCTGGCCGTGGTGTTGACCCATATCCATCCGCTGCTGACGCTGGTCTCGCTGGCGCTGATGCCGATTTTCCTCTTTTCCATCCGCATCGTCGGTCGACGCATCAAAATGGCCAGCCGCGAAGTGCAGCAACGCGTGGAAATTCTGTCCGGCGGTTTGCAGGAGAAAATCGCCGGCGTGGCCATTGTGAAAAGCTTCACGCGGGAAATGCAGGAGCTGCGGGCGTTTCAGTCGCAGGCCGATAAACTGTACAGCAAAATTCTCAAGTCCATTCAATTCGCGGCGTTGAACGAGATTCTTGTCGGCTTCGTGATCCTGTCGGCGCCGGCGCTGGTGCTGTTCTATGGCACGCGTGAAATTTTGAACGGGCATCTGACAGTGGGGGAGTTGACGCAGTTTCTGCTGTATCTGGGAATGTTCTACGCGCCGATGCAGCGACTCTCCGATCTCAATGTGGTGCTGGCCAACTCCGTGGCCGCGATCGAGCGAATTTTCGAGTACTTCGATATCCATGCCCATGTGGTGGAGCGCCCGGATGCGAAATCCATCGACTCGGTCAGGGGCAGCATTGAGTTCGATCATGTCCAGTTCGGCTACGAGCCGAATAATCCCGTGCTGAATGACATCACCTTTCGAATCGATTCCGGTGAATCCATCGCCTTTGTCGGGCCGAGCGGGTCCGGCAAATCCACGCTGGCCAATCTGGTGCCGCGATTTTACGACCCGACGTCCGGCGTGATTCGACTGGATGGCATCGATTTGCGGACGATGAAGTTGAATAGCCTCCGGTCGCACATCGGCATTGTCAGCCAGGACACGATTTTCTTCACCGGCACGGTGCGCGAGAATCTGCTTTTGGCGAATCCCAAAGCCACGCCGCAGGATCTGGAACGCGCGCTGGTCGCAGCCAATGCCCTGGAATTTGTGGAAAGCATGAGCGAGGGTTTGTGGACTGAAATAGGGGAGCGCGGCTCCAGACTTTCCGGGGGACAACGACAGCGGCTGGCCATTGCGCGCGCGTTTCTCAAAGATCCCCGCATCCTCATTCTGGATGAAGCCACGTCAGCGCTGGATTCCAGATCCGAACATCTCATCCAGGACGCGCTCAACGTCCTGCTGAAGGGCCGAACATCCATCATCATCGCCCATCGGTTGTCCACGGTGATCAGCGCTAACCGGATTGTGGTGATCAATAAAGGCAGCATCGAGGAAATGGGCAGCCATCAGCAGTTGCTGGATCAGGGGGGATTGTATTCGCAGTTGTACCGCGAGCAGTTCTTTCACATTGCCGGGAATTCGGAGAATTAGGGCGGCCCTCTGAGGTTCAGTTTTTAATCATGAGCCATGGGGCAATGGCCGTCGCCGCTATCATTGATCCACAGGGAACCGCGCGCGAATCAGGGGACAATAGCCGGGGGTAATTTTTCCGCGCCGAATCGCTGCCGCATCAATTCCGCCATGATGATGCTGGCCGAATGGCTCAACGAAAGAGAACCGGTCGCTGATTTCATGGGAATTTTGATGAAGGTATTGCACTGAGAGCGCACGGCAGCCGAGAGTCCGCGTTTCTCGCCGCCGATGGCTATGATCACCGGCTGCGTGAGATCCGCTTCGTACATGGCCCGTTTGGCATTGGCAATGCAGCCGATGATTTGAAATCCGATCGATTTGAATTTCGGCAGAATTTTCTCGCTCTGATCGAGCAGCGCGCAGGGCATCCGCTCGAACGCTCCGGACGATGCGCGCGAGATGGCAGCGCCGTCGAAATCCCAGACATGTTTTTTCAGCAGCACAGCGTCAATGCCCAGCGCTTCGGCGGATCGCAGCGTGAAACCGAAATTCTGAGCGTCATCGATGCCCTCCAACAGCAGGAGCGCGGATGGGGTGGACCGCGTTTTGAGCGCGTCGAGCAGCGAATCGATGGCAAGTGGAGGCTTGGCCGCGGCCAGCGCAATGATCCCGCCGTGAGTTTTGCCGTGAGCCATGGCGTCGATTTCCTGGCGCGACACGTATTTGATCGGAATCGACTGCGTCTCCGCCGCTTCGACGATGGGCTGAAGGATCGCGGCATGCATGCCCGACCGAATGATGATGATCGAAATCTTGCGCTGGCGCATTGTGAGCGCCGCCTCGACCGAGATTTTTCCTTCTAATTGTTCCAATGCAGCGCTTTCCTCACGGATATTTACCCGGTAAAATGGGGGAGTGGATTTCAATGCATGTAAAAATTTCACTACCGGACCGTTTTCAAATTATGTTCGGTAGAGCTGTCATTCCCGCATGTTTTTGGCGGGAATCTCCCAAAATATTTTCAAATGGATGCCCGATAGAAGCCCAGTCTGTCATCCTTTATAAATTTAATGGAAGCTGGACATGGCATTCGGGCATGACAATTTGATCAAAAATGTCATTTTGGAAAAAGTGTCCGTTAGCGTGGTAAAAATAAGAATCCGCAGGACAAAAGGCAAGCGTTATTTTCAGGGGCAGCGGCTCAATTCTCTCTGGCAATATATTCCGACGGCAGCACGCCGAACTGTTGTCTGAAGCATTCCGCAAAATAGGATGGATTATTGAATTCCACATCGCAGGCGATTGGGTCGATCCTCCTGGCGCCAACTTTTATGGCCGGGAATGCCAAGATCCTTGCATATCTTTAGAAATAGATTATTATCAATTTCACGATGTCGAGGAATAGTAGAAACCTTTTTATCAGCCCGGTTCACATAAACCGTATGATTTCCACCTTCACGCAGGAATTCGCATCCATAGGATTCAATATATCGGATTAAATCGCTGCGCTTCAAACCGTAATCGTTCCCAATGCTTCTTTTAAATGCTCCCGCCCGGAAAGTTCTTCTTCGGCAAGCAGCCGATTCGCGTCCAGCACCAGATGTATCGCTTCAATCAGATTCTTTTTTGTTTCTTCCAGAGTTTTCCCCTGGCTATTGGCGCCAGGAAGTTCCTGTACGTAACCAATAAAACCATAGGGTGATTTTTGAAATACAGCAGTTAATTCTTCTTGCATCATCGTTTCTCCTGAAATCAAAGTCATTAAAAATATAGGCCATTTTCATTTTAAAGTCAAGATATAATTCAAACAACTTTATCATGATTCGATTTTGTATTCCGACGGCAGCACGCCGAATTGTTGTCTGAAGCATTCCGCAAAATACGATGGATTATTGAATCCCACATCGTAGGCGACCTGGGAGATATTGTCGGCGCGCTGGCGCAGCAAATCCGCAGCGCGTTTCAGGCGCAGGGAGCGGATGAATGCGGACGTGGTGAGGTTGGTCAGGGCGTGGATTTTACGGTGCAGTTGCATACGACTCATGCCGACCAATTGCGTCAGAGCGGTGACATTAAACTCGGGCCTGGTGATGTTTTGCTCGATCAGGTTCATGACATGCTGCAAGAATTGCTGGTCGTACGACGTGACGGCGATTTCGCTCGGCTGCAAAAAGATGTTGCGGCTGAATTTCTCCCGCAACTGCCGGCGCTGTTCGATCAGATTTTTCACGCGGGTTTGCAGTTCTGCCATTTCGAACGGCTTGATGAGATAATCGTCCGCTCCCAATTCCAACCCCATGATTTTACTTTCAGAGGACGCCCGGGCGGTGAGCAGCAGAAATGGGATATGGCTGGTTCGCTCGTCGGATTTCACCCGCCGGCACAACTCGAATCCGTCCATTCGGGGCATCATCACATCGCTGACAATCAAATCCGGAATCCTCTCGACGGCGCAGCTCAGCCCCTGCTCGCCATCGATGGCTTCCATTATGCGATACTTGCCGCGTAGGCAATCCCGTAAATATACCCGCAGATCGGCATTGTCCTCGACGATTAATATGATGGGTAATTTTTTTCGAGGAGATGCATCGAGCGAGTCAACCGACGCCGGCTGGCTCTCCAGAATTTCCGCGCCTTGTTCCAGCGGCGCTTCGTGGGGACTTTCTCCTGGACGAAGTTCTTCCTGCGTCAAATGAGACTGGCCCATTGGCAGGAAAATGGTGAACGTGGTTCCGACGTGTATGGCGCTGCTGACCTGAATGAAGCCGTGATGCAGTTCCACCAGTTCTTTGGTGAGCGACAGGCCAATGTCGGTGCCTTCGTGCTCGTGAGTGCAGGTTTCGCCCTGACGGCTGTCGTCCTTCCCGGTCACCTGATAGAAGCGGTCGAAGATTTTCTCCAGATGCTGCCGCGGAATACCGATGCCGGTATCTTCGACGGTGATCCTGACGTAATCCAGGCCGGGCATTTTCCCGGGCGCATCCGCGCCATCGCCGGCGCTGGTCGGGGAGAGGCTCATTCGGACGTGCACTTTACCGCCGTGGGGTGTGAATTTAATGGCATTGGACAGCAGGTTGTAGAAAATATTCTCGATTTTCTCCTGATCCACAAAGACCAGAATGCCCGCAGGATCAGAGAAACAGGTCAGTTCGATCTCTTTCAATTTCGCCTGGGACTCGAATGACTGGACAATTCGGAAGACGAGGGCGGAGAGGTCCTCCTGTCTGGCCTGGAGCTTCATTTTGCCGGCTTCGATTTTGGATAAATCCAGCAACTGATTGATCAATCGCTGCAACCGCCTGGCGTTGCGCTGCATGATAGTCAATTCCCGGTGCAGTCTCTGGTTTTTGGTTCGGACCAGGAGGTTGTTCAGCGGGCCTAAAATTAACGTGAGCGGTGTGCGAAACTCGTGCGAGATGTTGGCGAAGAAGCGGGATTTCATGCGGTCGACCTCCTGGAGCTTCTGGGATTCGAAGCGCCGCATCTTCAATTCGTTTCGGGTTTGGGAGCGCCGCAGTTCAAATTGGCGCAGACCGTACATGGCGGCCAATACGAGGAAAACGAAACAGGCATAGGCAATGTCGCTCTGCCACCAGGGCGGAGAGATGAAAATGCGTACCGACGCGCCGGTCTCGTTCCAGACCCCGTCATTGTTCGATGCCTGCACGTTGAACTCGTAGCTGCCGGGGGGAACGTTGGTATAGCTCGCAGAGCGGCGATCCCCGCAGGACACCCACTCCGGATCCACGCCGACGAGCTGGTATTTGTACTGATTATTCCCGCTCTCTGTGTAATTCAGCGCGACGAAGTCCAGCGTGAAAAAATTCTCCCGGTAGGACAGGCGGATTTCTTTGAGCGCCGGAATAGGGCGGTCAAAGGTGACTGGCTTGTCGAACACGCGAAAGTTGGATATCCACACCGGCGGCTTGTGCGGATTATCCCGTATCGCGTTCGGATGAAACGAGAGCAACGCCTTTGCCATTCCGAAATAAAGCGCGCCGTCTTTGCCTTTGAAACGGCTTTGCTCGTAAAATTCATTCCTAAAATCGAACCATTGGAACTGTTGCGTGTCCGGATCGTATCGGGTCAACCACGTCCTGGTGCTGATCCAGAGAATGCCCTGATCATCCTCAAGAATGCCGGTCACGTAGCGATTGGGCAGACCGTTTTTCTCGGTGAAATGGATAGTCGGTTGATTCGGGTGGAGGCGATATAGTCCATTCTGAGTGGCGACCCAGAGGAATCCCCGGGAATCCTCGACGATATCGAATACCATGGCGGTGATGGCGCCGGATGAGTCGTTCGGATTGGCAAAATAACGACTGAACTGCCCGGTTTCCGGATTGAGTTGAAACAATCCTTTCCCGCCGATCCAGAAAATGCCGGCGCGATCCTGGTGAATAGCGCCGATATAATGACCGATGGCATTGATTTGTTCGGGGCGATTCAGGTAATGGCGGAACTGGCGCCGGTTTTGATCCAATCGACTTACGCCTCGTGAAGAGCCGATCCAGATAGCGCCCTGGTGGTCTTCGTGCAGGCAGTACAGGTAATTGCTGAGCAGATTGTCCGGGTTGTCCGGCCTGTCCGCATCCCAAAAATAGCTCACGAATCGGTCCCGTCCCGGATCGTATCGGTTCAGGCCGCGAAATGTTGAAACCCAGAATGCGCCGGTATGATCTTTGAGAATGGACGTCGCAAAGCGAGATGAAAGATACCGTTGGCTGGAAGAGTCCGGAGCGAAGTCGCTCAATTCGCCGCGATGGAGATTGAATTTCAGGATGCCCCGGTATGTGGTGGCAATCCACAGAGAGTTGTGATCATCCTCGGCAATTGAAGCGATGGCCATGCTCCATATATTGAGGGGTGGATCGATGGCCACGGTTCGGAATTGTTTCCTGTTGGGATCGTGTTTCAGCAGGTGAGGCCATGTCCCAATCCATAATGCGCCCGTGTGATCGAAACATGTTGTGTATGGATAGCTAACATCGATATGCTGGAATTTATCGCCTTCAATATGCTCGATGCGCCGGGTTGATTTGTTGAACCGATACAGACCGTGGTGCATGGTCGAAAGCCAGAGGTTATCATACTTGTCTCTGGTGATTGAATAAATTTTCTGGACTTCGCCCAACCGGTCATGTCGAAACCGGAATTTGCCGTCGCTCGTCCGATGCAATTGGGTGAGCCAGCCTTCGCAGGCGCCGATCCACAAATCGCCCTGTTCGTCCTGATGGATGGAATAGAGATCGTTGCTGGCCAGGCTGGTGGAATCGCCTGGATCATGAAAATACCGGGTGAAGGTTCGGGTTTTTTTATCAAAGCGGTTCAGTCCATTGGCAGTGCCGATCCAGAGAAGGTGATCGTCGTGCCGCGTATCATCGAGAATGAAGCGGATATAATTGTCGCTCACGCTGAAAGAATCTTCGGGACGGTGGGTGTGACGACTGACTGAGACGCTGTCAAAATTATTTCGATCCCAAATTCTCATTTCGTTCAAGCCGCCCTGTTGCGTGCCAATCCATAAAATCCCTGTTTCGTCGAAGCGCAGGCAGGTGATGTAATCATGGCTGAGGCTGTTCGGATTGCCGGGATCGTGATGGAAGCGTTGAAATTTCCCGCTCGCCACATCCAGTCTGTTCAAACCGCTCACCGTTCCAATCCACAGCCCTTCGTGCGGATCCTCGACCATTGCCGTAATGAAGTTGCTCGATAGCGAGAGCGAATCTGCCGGATTATGCCGATACACAACCACCTGGTAACCGTCGAATTTTTGAAGGCCGCTCCTCGATCCAAACCACATAAATCCATACCGATCCTGAATGATGTGAGCTGACCCGCTGAGGGTAGGGAACTTTGACGACACATATTCAAGATACAGATCGGTAATCTGGGCATGGCTGTCGTTCGTGGAGGTGATCTGAAAGAGAAGAATGACGATGAGGGCTATTTTTTTCATCTAGCGATTCTCGATTGCGTTAAATACATACCGAATCATCGATGTGAAAATCAGGGAGATGGATCAGGTTCATTGTGCCACCAGTTTCAAAACCTCGTATTCCATGAATGATGTTGCTCCGTGACCCAGGTACAGTCCGACTTTTCCAGATATGAACGCGTTATCTTGCATGGTGACCAGCAGGTTGTCATTGATGAACAGATCAAATTTATTCCCTCTGCCAATGACTTTGATGCGATTCCAGGAATGAAGCTGATCCATCAGGTACACAGCCTGACCCCCGCCTGTCTGACAGGAGGAATCCCCATTGAACCGGACAAATTCATAACTGCCGTTGGGCCACACGCTGAAGATGTACCCGGCATCCTTTTTTTCATCATAGCGAAACAACACTCCATAGGAACCATCTTCATCTGTCAAAAGCCGCAGTCGAATTTCAAACTCAAAATCGGTGAAGTGAAAGCGTTTCAGATAGGCGATGGGTCGCTCCCCAATTCCTTGCGCACTGATGATCCTTTCGGAAAAGTCCCAGCAACCGCCGGCGGCGACCCAATCACCGAGGGTAAATGCCGGTGCAGCGTGCGGCGTCGGTTGCGCGTGCGTCGGGGATAAATTTACAAGAAGCAAAACTGCGGGTAGCACAAGGGCGAAATGAGCGCGACGTAGATTTAATCCCAGAAAATGCAATAGAAAAAAATTAATGCCACCAAGACTCGAAGACACCAAGTGACACAAAGAAAAATAAAAGTACTGTTTTAATATTCTTTCATAAAAAAGTGAAAGGTGAAGTTGTTGGAAATTCGTATTATCTTTTATTAATTTTTTCTTTGTGCCTTGGTGACGTCGTGGCAATTGCATTTTTTGGGTTAATGTACGGCAAGCGAACATGCGCCTCCTTAATTCTGTGGGTGCGTTGAGATATTCTGGAGTAAATCCTGGATAGCGACACAGCAATGGCGTTGGGAAACAGAATGGCCGAAGAACTGGGTCCAATGGGGAAAAGGGAAGTGTCCGGAACGAATGAGATGGGATTGCGATATCTGGCCATCATGGAGTGAATTCAAAATTTCAGTATTATAATAGTAAAATTTCACTAATAAGTCAATTGAAATTTTAGACGATGCGGATGAATTGGCAGTATGATGGCCGCCAAACTCAATATGGCCGGTGCTTGTCGGCGTTCCGCTCCATTGTGATGGAAACACATCGGGCGCAACCAATTTCAGTAATTATTCGTGTGCAAAGCCAACGCATCGGTCCTGGTGTGCGCCGGTGATTGGCGCGGATTGACCGCATCGTCCGGGAAGCGCCAACAAGGTTCGAGAGTGCGAGGGATGGCTTCTGATGAATAAAAAAAAAGACTTTTTAAGATGGCCTTAAAAAGTCTTTTCGTCGCTATATGACAATGGTTTTTATTTTAACCCTACAACGTCATTTAGCAAATTTATCACAATATGTTGAATTTTCATCTATCCAAAATACAGTATATAACGATACTAAATCTATGCGACGTAATAGGGTTAACACAACCAGCTTCTGCACGGATGAATATTGGCCGGCGACCATTTTATAAAAATAAGAGCCGGAGGGCAGGCTGCTGGCATTGAAATGAACGGCATGAAAACCGACACGGTGCAGATCAAATAAATCATAATTAGGGCCTGGTTCATGTTTTACATGTGACCATCAACACGCAGTTGGCGGTTGACGGTCATATTGACATTGAAATTTTATTTAACGACGACCATTTTCTTTGTCTCACAAAATTCCCCAGTCCGCAAGCGATAGAAATACAATCCGGCTGGCAGGTTCTGACTATCGAATTTGATGTAATAAATTCCAGCTTCCTGCTTGCCAGTCACTATAACTTTCAGCTTGCGGCCGAGCAGGTCAAATACGGCCAACTCAACCTGTGATGCTTTCGGAATAGAGTACTGAATGACCGTGCTCGGATTGAAGGGATTGGGGTAATTTTGTTTCAAAGCAAATCTCGTCACAATATCATTTTCATTTGTCACAGAAGAAATCGTCCCGGCAGTGGCCGACTCTTCCATGGAATATGCTGAATTGCCAATAGCATTGTAAGCTCTGATCCGATACCAATATGTTGTTCCCTTCGTGACGGTCGAGTCCATATGATCGGTTGTGTCAGCGCCGATTGATTTGATGAGACGAAAGGCGCCACTAATGCCATCGCTGCGGAATAGTTGATAGCCGTCTTCATTGGTTGAATTATCCGACCAGCCCAGTTTAATTTTATTGTCAGCAATGGAATTGACGATTAGATTCGATGGCGCTGCTGGCAACGGAAGTGAGTTACTGTATTTGACAATCGTTCCAACAGTGCTCACTGCCCAGCCTGAATTTCGATCTGTGAAACAGGATCGCAACAGCCAGCCACCGACCGACGGAACGGTTTCATCCCATGTGGCGCCGCCATCGGTGGTGATCCACGTTTTCGCAGAACCGCCGCTCACATCGATATCTCCGCTGCCATCAATCCCTTTCGATAGCGTGCTCCCGGTCGCTCCAACTGCAAAGCCATTATACGGATCAACAAAGAAAATATCATCGATCCAGCCAGCGCCGACATCATCAAATGTCCAGGTCGTTCCGCCGTTGCTGGTTTTGAGGATGCCATTGCTGCCGCCAACAAAACCGTTATTGGCATCGATAAAATAAACGCATTCCAGCCAATCCGTGCTGCCGCTATTTTGTTGCAGCCAAGTATTCCCGCCATCAGTTGTTTTGAAGATTGCACCGTTCATGCCAACTGTCCAGCCGGTGTTTGCGTCAATGAAAAATACGTCCATTAATGCGGAACCATCGGATACTGTCTGCTGACTCCAGACATTGCCGCTATCATTCGTTTTGAAAATGATCCGACTGACTGATCCGCCGCCAACGGCCCACCCCGTTCTGGCGTCGATGAAGAACAGGCCGAGAAAGGTTTTCGTCGTTGCAGTCGATATCTTTGACCAGCTCAAACCGCCATTGCTGGTCTTCATAATAGTGCCACCAGACTGGCAGACCCAGCCAGTTTTGGAATCGGCGAAATGAATATCAGTGTTTTGATAGCCATACGGCGCTGAGACTGGCGTCCATTGTTTACCACCAGTAGTCGTCTTGAGCAAATTGCCCCATTTTCCTCCTGCCCAGCCATTGCTGGCATCCAGGAAAAATATCGAATTCAAATTATCAATCGTCACGAAAGATAAATTCGTCCAATTGCTGCCGCCATCCGTGGTTTTCAACACCATGCCATAATTGCCGACCGCCCAGCCTGTATTGGAGTTGACAAAATAAACATCGTCAAGGTATGCATTGGAACTGTGCGAGCTACCACTATTCTGTTTGATCCAGGTAGCGCCGCCGTTGGTTGTTTTAATGATGGTGCCCAGCTCGCCATAGCTGCTTGAGCCAACCGCCCAGCCTTCCTGGCTGTTGATGAAACGGATAGATTCCAATGAATTCGATGTGCCAGAACTTTGCTCTGTCCAGGTTGTTCCGCCATTGGTGGTTTTGATAATATTGCTTCCGCCAGCGGCCCAGCCAGTTTGAGTGTCAATAAAAAACACGGATTGCAAGCCACTATTCGCGCTGGTTGTTTGTGAATTCCAGCTTGCACCGCCATCAGTCGTCTTGAGAATGATGTCGGGATTTCCACTGTTCCATCCAACCACCCAGCCGGTCTGGGCATCGACAAAATGAACTGAGTTATAAGTTTCATTGGACGATGACTCGGTTTTTTGAACATTCCAGGTCAAACCGCCATCGCAGGTTCTTAAAATTATATCTTTATAATCGGAATTTATCCCAACAGCCCAGCCGACCTGGTCGCTCACAAAGTACACCGACCAGAGCCGATGCGCCGCTGAGGTCGATTGCAAAATCCAGGACGTTCCTCCATCCGTGGTTTTAAGGATTGGCGCCTGAGGATTGGAACCGCTAAAGCTGGCGCCAACTGTCCAACCGATCTGACTGTTTATGAAGAAAATATCGGTCAACTCAAAATTAATATCATGCTGAATAAACCAGACGGCGCCGCCGTCAGTGGTTTTGCGAATCTCGCCGTAATTGTTGACCATCCACCCGGTCTGCGCATCGACAAAATGCACCGCTCTCGAATTGCCTTTGCCATTCAATGGATTCTGATAGGCCCAGGCACCCTTTGAAGCGGTGATGACCTCAATGGTGAAATTCTCGTTATCGACGCCGCCCCTGCCATCACTCACCTGAACGTCAGAAGTAAAGCTGCCAACGTTATTAAATGACGGAGAGATGACCAAAGTCGCTGTAGCAGTATTTCCAGTCTGTGAAAAGCCAGTGATCGATAGGAATCCGGGGTTCTCTGAAATGGTAAAATTGAGCGCATCGCCATCGGTATCCGTGGCAGAGAGCGGGACATTTTTTGTCTGCCCGGCGGTAACGGATTGATTGCCAATTGAAGATAGCACCGGGTCAGTATTGCTCCCACCCGACTGCACAGTCACCTGTTTCGGCGTCGGCAGAGAATCATTGACAGCGTTCTCATCGCCAACTAATCCAGTCCAGGCAGTAAATTGAAAGGTTCCCTGCGCGCTCGGCGTCCAGGGAATTGAAAAAGATTTTTTGATACTGGCGCCAGCCGCTAATGTTCCGATCAAATTCTCTGTTATGGCTGCACCTCCATCGATACAATAGCTTACCGGAAGAGTGCTTTGCTCCACTGTTCCAAAATTCTGGACAATGACTCCGACTGGAACCGATGCGCCCAGGTTAACCACATCCGGCAAATCCATGGCGATGGTGCCCACATCGTTTTGATATTGAGGTTGAGATAATGCCGTCACTCGAATATCATCGACGTAAGTTTCATTCAAGCCGCCAGCAAGAAATAAAGCATTGACCTCGATCCGATTGTCGAAGTTCACTTTTGAGCGGAGTGGTGAACTTGAATTCGATCCAATAAAAAATCGAACTTCACTTTGTTTGAAATCAAACTCGGCTCGAATATAATTATGCTTCGGCGTGCCAGAGGGTGCCGGGCCTGAGCCATAGTCCAGCTCATTAAAAACCGTGACTGCGCTCCCCATCCCTTCAGCCATAAATTTTACATCGTGATCTTCGCCCCAGAAGCTGGCTTTTTGGGTCATGTCATATTTCGAAGCTACATACGATAAACCAACCGAGGCGAAATCTTTGTAGATATAAAAACCATCGGGCGTGTACCACAATTCGACATTCAATTGATCAGGTTTTTGGGTCAAATTTAATAAAGCATAGTCGATCTCAGTGCTGGTCGTAAAAGAATTGATCTGAAAATTCTGCTGCCCGCCATGAACCCACTTAGTGGTGACATTGCCATTGCGACTCGAACTATATCTTACCCAGGGCGACCCAGGCGCATCCGCCAGAACACCGGTCGGGTATTTCTCAAAATCTTCGATAAAAACATCGGCAATCTGGACGTTGCTCACCTCGATGATTTGGGGGGTAGCCAGGCTATCGTTCGCTGGATTTTCGTCGCCAGCTAAATTGGTCCATGCCATAAATTGATAGCTACCTTCCAGCGTCGGTCGCCAGGTTTTGGTAAAAGTCATTGCCGAAGTTGCGCCCGCAGCCAATGACCCGGTATAACTTTCTGTCACAGTCATGCCACCATTGATGTTATAGCTCACGGGAAAATTACTCTGGCTGGTTGTGCCATAATTTTTAACATTGATTATAATTAAAGTTGAATCCCCGGGCGATAGACGGGCTGGCAAATCCATTGAGACGCCGCCGACGTCGTTGCTGAGTTGTTGCGTTTGAAGCTGCATCTTGTAAATCATATTGGTGCTGCGATCGGTCATCCAGAAATAGTTCCCATCCCAGGCAAGACCGCTCGGCCAGGTCTCTGGGGTTAAACAATAATCCAGCACATTACCCGACCTGTCGATTTTGTACATTAGTAAGACATCGGCATCCACCAGCCAGAGGTTCTGTCCGTCATAAGTCAAACCATAATGATAGCTCCCTGGTGCCGAAAATGAGCTGAGAACTGAGCCGCTGGCATTCAGACTCCAGATCGTTTCGACGCCATAGTCGCTATTCCAGAGGTACGCTCCATCCCAGGTGATGCCAGAGGGGTAACTGCCCGGAGCTGTAAAAGAAGAAAGCACCGAACCGGTAGTTGAAAGCTTGTAAATACGGTCGTTGGTCGCATCAGCGTTCCATAAATTCGTTCCGTCCCACGTCATGCCGGTCGGCATGGTACCGGGTGACGTAAAAGAAGTGAGCACGCCACCGCTGCTGTTCAATTTATAAATACGATCGTTGGTAGCGTCGGAGCACCAGAGGTTGGCGCCGTCCCAGGCCAGCCCTCGTGAAGATGTCCCCGGCGTTGGAAAAGAAGCGATGATCATGGGCACCTGTGCCGTGCCTTTCTGCAAAATCACATCATCCACAAAAACGCCATTGGGCTGATTTACAATATTATCGCTGAGAAAGGCAAACGCAATCCAGACGGCTGATTTGCCAGTAAAATTTTTCAGGTTATCTCCGTCCGGGATTGCGGTTAATGGCAGACTATAGTTTAACCAGGCGCCATCCGATGTGCCAGAGAGGGCATAGCCATTAAAATTAGCGCCGTCATCAGAAGCCATAAATTGGAAGAAATCATAATCCTGCTCGGTGTTCACCCAGACAAAAAAGCTAAGCGCAGCCCAGTTGGCATCACTGAGATCGAACGGTCCGTAGATCATAGTCGTAATAGTAGAATTCGGATAATACGCGCCGTAATTCAGTGTACTGCCGACCGTGCCGCCGCCGATGGCCCAGGCGCTATTGCTGCCGTTGTGGGCGATAACATTTCGCTTGGCCCAGGTATAATTACCGCTGCCGACTGACCACAAGCCGCTGGGAAAATCACCCTCGAAATCTTCTGTTAAAATTGTCACCAGTCCACCCTGGGAATTAGTTGCTGGCTGACTGATGGTGACTTTTGACTTTATCAGAGACGCTGGCATTTGAAGTGTAACTTTCTTTATTTGTACAGTACTTGTGCCAGCGAACCTGTTATCTTTCTCTTCAGCCAAATGTTTTAAATTGGGCTGAGCCAATAAGAAATTAATCTCGACCAAGAAAAGGATGAACGCAGAAAATAAATATATCATTGGTCTTGGGATTCTATCTGGTCGATTCATAGCGAATCCTCCTAAAAAAAATTGAATGAAAAGAGTTGTTTCAAGAGATGTTAATCGATACTCTCCTGATGAAGGGATGATTAAAATTTGCCTAAGGATGTGGTTGGTAATTGTTCGAACATCACCAAAACAAAATTAATTTTGGCCATGCTTGTTTTTTTATGGATGGCGATAAGTACTGATTTAATCGTCACCAATATAATCAATTGGAAAAGGAGTTGAGTGAAGGGATTGCAAAGTGTCTGTTAAGATTGTGTGAAGAAAATAGCAAACAGGGAGCGATGGGCTTGTAGCGCGGGGCGTGGCGCAGGAAGGACATGGTTTCCAAATCTTAAGCTTGGAGACAGAAAGATGGTTTATTTCTACATTCTGAAATCTAAAATCATCATTCCGAAATCGAAAATCGAATATAGTCCCAATCCGCATACGAGCCTGCCGGTAAGAACCAACAGTTCCCGGTTAAAATGAGGAGCTGCGGTAGGTTTTTTAGATCGGACCGAAGTGTGCCAGATAGCGCAGGTCTGAAGCTGATTCCATCGTCATCACTTAATTTAACCTGAATGAGGGTATCCTTTCTTGAAATTCGAAAGACATAAGTAAATTTAATTACTCCAATGCTATCGGCTGGCGCTAAACAATCATCGTTGGATGCTGTGATCTCGCCACGATCCTGCAACTGAATATCCAATTTATTGGTTCCAAAATCTTTGGAGCGGCTGATGATTAGTGCTGTTCCTCGATCCTGTTCTGGATCGAAACAAATCATCAGATCGAAGGCTCGTCCCGCTAGGACATCGATCATGGAATAAGTGACTCTTGCTTCTAATTCCCAGCTATCGGTAGGAAGGATACGGTTGATTTGTAGTCCTGGATATAACCAATACCAACCCGAAAAATAGGGCAAGTAGTTATGGATGTATACTTCACCCATGATCGGATCCAGGTAATAACGAAGTTGTCCCGGATTTTCTTCCAGAGAATAGCGACCAAAGCTGGCGTAGTCATAAATATTGGATTGCCGCCATTCCAAAACCAGCCAGGAGGAATCCAGCTTTGGCGACGAAAAATCTTCAACAAATGATCCCCTGCTATTTTTACTAGTTCGAGCTAAAAAGGTGCTGATTAGCGATTGCCCTGGCTTTGTCGCCGTACGATGGCTGATCCCTTTCATAGCGACCATCGCATTGGTCAAATCGGATTGAACCAGATAGGATTCCCCGTTCGGTTTCCCATTGTTCATCGGCAATGCCCAGAGGTCATATTGACCCAACCGGGAGCTCCGAAACAACAGCAATTTTCCATCGGACGACCAGATGGGAGCGTCATAGCCTCTGCCGCCATACGTTCCAGAGGTGATTTGCAACGGCTTAAAATTTTCCAGATCCAGCACAAAGATGTGACGATTATCTGGCTGTTGAGTATCGTAGGCGATATATTTGCCATCTGGTGAAAATTTCATACATCGGGAATTAATATCCAGCGGCAAAAACTCCTGGACTTCACCACTATTCAATGAGACGATCGCCAACCTAACCTGGCGATTGCCTTTATAACTTGTTATGTTGCAGAGGATTGTATGACCATCAGGATGCCAGTCCTGTGGAGCAATACTGGCATCAGGATGGGAATAGACAACCTGGCTGATGCCCGATGCGACCTCAACGATACGCAATTCTGTGAAATAGTGTTGTCGATACCAGCTATAGGCAACGAATTTCCCATCATGCGACCAGATGGGACGCAGAGCAAATTCGTGAGAACGCGACCAATTTGCCTCGGTCAGCTTTCTCTTCGCACCTGAGGCATGATTCTTAATTATAAGGTTGCCAGTCGTCCAATCGGTATAGGCAAGGAATTTGGCATCGGGTGAAGTTGCAGTTAAAACATCGATTCCCAACCGATCGAAATAGAATTTCATGAGTGGATTGATTGAACTCGGCTTGTTGATTTTTCCCAACCGCATTTTAGCCGTAGCCGCAGCTTCAATTTGATCAGGATAGCTGTCAATTAATTTTTTATAAGCGTCTGCGGCTTTACCCTGCCCTAATTTTTCATAGCAATATCCAATATGCAGCAGCGCTTTTGCAGCCATTGAACGGCTATCAGGATGATTGATAATAATTTTATTATAAAAAGACAATGCCCTCTCCAGATCACCCTGAACTTCTTCAGCATAGATTCCAGTCTGAAAAAGCTGGGTCGGATCTTCTTGAGCTGCGGTATCTCTTTCAAGTAGAATAAGAAAAATGAAAATTGAAAAACAGAAGATTTTGTAATAGAATTTCATCATAAGAAGTGAATCCATTACAGTTTGGAGTTCAGGTTTTAGGCTGATCAAGCTAAAGCTTGAACTCTGAACGATAACCAATGCCTCTGACACCAGTGATAAATTTTGGATTACTGGGATCAGTTTCAAGTTTTTTGCGCAGATTGGCGATATGGGTATCCACAGTTCGATTTGTCACCAGTACATCTTCTCCCCAAATTTCATTCAAAATAAAATCCCGGCTTAAAACTTCATCCGGATGGCTGATGAACAATCGAATCAGCGCAAATTCCAATGCGGTCAGGGCAATAGGTTTGCCATTTTTTGTGGCGATGTATTTTTTAAAATTTATTTCAACATCACCGAAGTGATAAATGTGGACATCCGAATCAACTGGTTGAGATCGCCTGAGAATCGCCTTGATTCGAGCCAGTAACTCACGAGGACTGAATGGTTTGGTGATATAATCATCAGCGCCCATTTCCAGCCCGGTGATTTTATCCAATTCCTTACTTTTAGCTGTCAACATAATGATTGGGGTAAAGATATTTGCCTTGCGAAGCTCTTTGCACACCTCAATTCCATCAAGCCGGGGCAACATGAGATCGAGGATGATGAGATCGAATGACTGGTCTTTCGCCATCCGCAATCCTTCCTCCCCGTCTGCCGCGCTGTGAACGAGATAGCCTTCAAGCGATAAATCATCTTCCAGCGCCATGCGAATGTTTTCATCGTCCTCTACAATCAATATCTGTGGCATCACTATAATCCCAATTCAGGGTTAAAATTTTATGCTGATTCCGTTAATCCGAGTGATGGAATCAGCATATCCATTTTTTTACACTCTGAAAAATTAAGTCCTCACAAGCATATCCTACCAGTTATATATTTACGATTCAAGAGTGCAATCCCAAAACGATTTTTCCAAAATAGAATCTCAAATTTAAATTCGTTATTCTAAAATCAATGAGCTGGTATTTTGATGGTGAACGTGCTCCCTCTTCCTGGCTCACTGGCAATTTCGATTGTGCCATGATGCGCCTGGATAATTTGTTTCACGAGTGTGAGACCAAGCCCACTCCCTTTTCTACTTCGAATAAATTCAGTGTTCCCGCGATAGAAACGATCAAATATTTTTGCCATTTCTTCCTGACTGATTCCAGCGCCAAAATCCTGAATGCTGATGTGCAGATACCCATCTTTTAGAAATGAATCTACATTTACTGTTTTAATTAGATCTGAATATTTAATCGCATTATCAAATAAATTGGTAATTGCCTGTGAAATGGCATTACGATCAATGGCGATAGTCGGCAACGTTTTCGCTATATTTACAGTTATCGTAAATTCCTGGTGACTCACCTGCTGTTGGATTTCCGCAATCGCTTCACGCAAAAATGGCTCCATATCGGTTGATTCAAATTCAAATTGTTTTTTTCCATCCTCCATCTTCGCAAAATCCAGGACATTGCTGATCATCAGAGCAAGTCGTTTGCTCTGTTCCACAATGACGTCATAATATTTTTGACGACGCTCCTCCGTCGGCACCCTGCCCGTCTGGAGCATTTCAGCTAGCTGACGAATTGAGGTCAGCGGGCTTTTCAGTTCATGGGAGACGCTGGAAACGAAATCGGATTTCAGTTTCACAAATTCCAGCTCGTGCGAGACACTGCGGATCGTTAATATTAGCCCGAAGACAAGGATGCCGGCGATGAGCAAGAAAACATAAAAATAAAAGCTGCGTCGTGAAGCTAAAAGGTCTTCGATCAGATTCGGATTTTGACGAAACAGTGCTAAAGTCCAGTTCGGAAAATTATCAACAAACGAAGCCGTCACTAACAAACGAGTGTTTTCTGCAGCATAGTTTTCTGACTGCAAAATAACACAGTTCTCATCGTCAGTGACTTTCCAGGAAATGTGGTCATCTGGCAGATGCTCATTCATTAAAAAATGTAAAAGTGAATCCTGAATCAAATTTCTTCTCCAAAGGATGCCCAAGAAATCTGTGGATTCTTTTGGCATTGGACCAATCATTGAAACGAAATATTGTTGATCATCCAGACTGACGCCAAATCGAAAAAAATCGCTTCCGGGTCGTGACAACAATTTTTTCGAAATCAGATTGCCAGCTTCAGCTTGAAATTTTAATAATCGCCTGGTAATTTTTTTTTGCTGAGATTCTTCATCCTGAATGGTTTTGAAGCTGTCGGAGAAGACGAAATGAAATGATGAGTTTTCGTCCTGAAAAATTTTGTGCAGCGAGTCATTTAAGGTGTGACTCCAGAATTCATAACGAGATTGTTCCAGCAAACACGTTCCCTGGAACAAATCATGGTAGGCAGTCAAATAGTGCTGGAAAGATTTCAGCGTATCTTTCAAAGTTCGGTAGATAAAGCCCAATTCAATTTGCGCAGCTAATTTCAGAGGAATTCCATTCGAGCTGACAACCTCGCCGAATTCCTCCAATAGATTTTGGTAAGATTCAATCGCATCTGAAAAATTGCCAGCTTTTTTTTGTGTCCGTGCAATCGCATTTAATATTTCGCCTTTTATGCTTTTATTTTTAGCATCCGAGAAAGCAGCTTGATAAGATTTTACTGCTTGACCAAAATCATGCTTTTGAAATTCACTTTGCAATCCCTGAGCAAATCCCGGTAAAACGGCAATATCTCTTTGGGGATTAGCATTCTCCATTTTATTGTCGTGTGTGAAAAGCAACCTGGAAACAGGCAGAGAAATCTCATCGGTCTGGCTGTTAAACAAAAAGCAATCTTCTACTAAAGGATGGCTATTTTTCAGTGAGTGCAGTCGATCAAGCAATGGTGGATCTGGATGTCTCGGCAGCGATGCGATCAAGCTGGCTGCGCGTTGCTCGATTTCGCAGAAGTGAGAATGAATGGTTTCGACAATTCGCCCGGCGGTTTGCTGATTTTTTTGAAGCATTTGCTGTTCGTAAATCGCCCGGTCATTTTGAATGCCGCGATAAGCAAAATAGCTTAACAGTAGGCATGGGATTGCAATCCCACATAAAAAATACAGGAGAATTTTGCTCTTTTTTTGTAGCACCGGGTTCAGATAGAGTTGTTGACTGCGTTATTGTCCAAATTATAATAACTTTTTTTAGTGACTCTCATGTCTCCATTAGTCCTTCCGAAACTACCTTTGTACGCCTGCAAACCGGCACAGAATTGGTATCGGCGTTCTACCGGGGAACGATGTGAAAATGCAGGTGATTTTTTACACCAGCCCTGGCAACTCTCCCAGGTTCATTCTGATATTGAATCCATGAAGTGGCAGTGTTGCTTTTTATATTTCTACGCCGGCTGACAGCAGTTCCATGATTTCCAGTCGTTTATCTCGATTCATTTCGGTTATATCGGAAGTATGCGGGAATGGGACGAACAGTATTTTGCCGTTATCGTCGGGAATGGAACTTCCATAAAACAACTTTCCCTTCACAGTGACGACCGAATATCCTGCGATCACTCCGCCGGTGGTCGCATCTTTGGCACTTTTTTCAACTGTCGGGTTATATTTCCCTGGAATCAAGCCGCCACCGACCACCATTGACACATTCCATGACCATGATATGAAGACCTTACCGCTCATCGATCCCGTGAAGGATGAAAATATTGGGGCGATTAAAGCCGGAGACGATCTCCGCTTTTTGGAAAAATCGCGCAATGGCATCGTTATCATGGGTGAGTTGCGGCGAAAGAAATTTAGTACCACGATGCGATTGAGATTCAACTCCCTGGCTTTGTAAACGATGCCTATGCCGCCAGCGCCAAGTTCTTCTAAGCTGTGATAATGAGAGATAATAGTGTCTTTTTTTCCATGTTAGGTTTCAGCGAACTCTGTCATACAACGACTTGTGCTCCATGGAAAGGATTTCTGGTAACCAAATAAAAAAAAGTCAGAGATTGGACAAACGACAGTAAGGGAAATTTCTTAAAATTAATAAATTAATTTCTAAACTGCAACTAGTTTTTTGCCATCAGGGCTGAATCAGTAGGCCCTGGCAGGCTGGGAAAAATTTTAAAACCTGAGATTATCCGGTCGGCGCAGCCAGTTCGGCTTACTTCGACTTGCGACGCTATTGATCCATTAATTCCGAGCTTCGGGCTCAACTCAAATTTTTCAGATGTTACAGCGAGGCGTCGAGCGATTTAGTGGCCACATCAATTTCAATTATTTGGAAGCAGTATCGATCCAGAGCGATGTGGATCTGCGAATGGTCACGATTCGTGAATTACACCCAGCGGACCATGGCGGCAATTGCTATCTTCAATGGAGAATTCTAATGAGGCGAATGCGGTGCAAGAAATGGCCATGGACCATGTCGTCCATTCCGAAAATATCAATCCTTCTGGCATTGACCAGGCGATTTATAAGCAGGGCTCGAACGAATCAATAAAAAAAAGACTTTTTAAGATGGCCTTAAAAAGTCTTTTCGTCGCTGTATGACAATGCTTTTTATTTTAACACAACCAGCTTCTGTACGGATGAATATTGGCCGGCGACCATTTTATAAAAATAAGAGCCGGAGGGCAGGCTGCTGGCATTGAAATGAACGTTGTAAGAGCCGGCTTCGAATGTCTGGTTTGTCACGACCGCCAGGGTTTTGCCTGTGATGTCGAACACGGTGATTTCAACATGGGCGCGTTCCGGGAGCGCGAAGGAGATCATTGTGGATGAGTTGAACGGATTGGGAAAATTCTGTCCCAACTTGAACCGGGTCGGCGCGCCGACCACCACGTCAATGATGTCGGAATATTCGAATTGCCCGTCAAAATCCACCTGACGCAGTCGGTAATAATTGGCGCCAGCCACAACGCTCTGGTCGATGAATTCGTAGCGTGAAGGCGTCGACGTGGTTCCCTGACCCTGAACGAAACCGATTCGTTCGAACGTTTCACCGTCGCGACTCTTTTCGATGTCAAATCCAAATGAATTAGTCTCGGACTCAGTCGCCCATTGCAGCACGATTTTTCCAGCTTGAATGTGCGCGTTGAACGCGGATAACTCCACCGGGACAGGGGGATCGATTCCGCATTGGCCATCCCATACGATGTCCTCGCAGTTCATGCTGTCCAGATTATCGCCCAACGCCTGCATGGCAGTCCCGCTCGTAATATCCGGATTGTTGGATAAGTCCAGACCGGCCAGGGCGTCAAGATCGTAAAACGAGAGCAGATCGTCGTTGTTCAGTAAGTTGCCTTCCATTTTAAGCCCGGTCAGGTTGACAAGTCCGGAGGCGGGGCTTGCGTCTGATATATTATTATTTCCGAGGTAAAGCGTCGAAAGATTGGTCAAACCTTGAATCGGCGACAGGTCGGAAATGGAATTGTCGTTAATGACCAGCACGGACAATGCCGTCAGGTTTTCCACCGGAGAAAGATCGCTGATCTGGTTTGTGTGAATCGAGAGCGATACTAATTCTGTCATGTTCGCCACCGCGCTCATATCAGAAATCTGATTTGACGGAATGTACAGATCCAAAAGATTCGTCAGATTTGCCAGGGGCGAAATATCGCTGATTTCATTGCCCTGCAGGTATAATGTCGTCAGGCTCCTGACGTTCGCAAGGGCGCTGATATCCTCGATATTATTGTTGCCGGCAACCAGAACGTCCAACTGCCGCTGATTTCTCAGCGGAGAAATGTCCGTAATCTGGTTGTTATTCAGATTCAGATCGATGATATAATTGATATTTTGCAGGACACTGATATCAGTGATTGCATTATTGCCAAAGCCCAGATAAAGCAAATTCCGCATGTTAGCAATGGGCTGAATACTGGTGAGGACATAATTATTGTCCACAAACAAGTAAGACATTGAAGTCAGATTTTGTAATGGCGATAAGTCTGAAATGTTGTTCTCTCGAAGCGAAAGAATTGACAAGTTGAGCGCATATTCCAGGCCTGTGAGGTTGGATATATTCTCATCGTTCGCAACTAACGTGGCAAGCATTAACATATCCGCATCGGTGATGGGAGCGGTAGGTATCTCTAGCGCATCGCGCACGGCGGCTTCGAGATTGGCGTCCGGAAAAACAACAGTAACAGTGGCGCCGGTTGTTTTACGAAGCGCAGGATTGATTTCATTTTTCAGCGCGGAAATGGTCTGGTGGTATTTCTGGATCCATGGATCCGGGGTGTAGGTCTTTGATTGAGCCAATGCGCCAGTAGCCAGCGCGCATAGGAGTAAAACGGACGTGACAACTTTAACAATTTTCATTGCTTTTCCTCCCTTTGATGATAAAAGGTGTTCTGTAATTTAATAGATGAATCTTGCCGAGGTGTTTTCTCTCTGGGCAGGAGAAGCTGGAAAATCAATCGGACAGTGAATGATTATTTTATTTCCCAGATGCCCTTTATTACAGTCATAGTTTATCAACTGCGGAAACATATTATTGCATAGAATTAATTTTTTTCGGCAATGATGTGGTTTCAGAATGGTTATCAGCCATGCGTCGTGTAGTAAAAAAAAGTCCTGCATGCATCGCAGGACTTTTGGTTCGAAGAAAGAGAGGCGTTTCTTGAAAATGCTGTCGCTATTCCATTTCAGAGTAATCGCCGCTGGCCAGATCGAGCGTGAATTTGGCGCCGCCGGGCAATGTCACATTAACCTGGCTTCCGCCGCTGAATTGAATGGTCACATTGAAGTTGTATGCCACGCCTTTGTCCTTGATAATGCCATCCCGATAGTAGTCGCCTTTGAACGAGCATTCTAATTTGCCGCTGGTCGGAAATGGCGTCGTGGGATTTTTGGCCACCGCGAGATCCGTCACAGTATAGGCGCTTTCCACGGTGACGGCGAGATCATTTCTCAGCCCATCGAAGGTGTAGGTCGAGTTGTTCGTCGACGTGCCGTTGAATTTCAGGTTGCTGGTCGTCATTCCGGAGACGGTCAGGTTGGAGCCTTTTTCGAGCTGAATGCTCTGTCTGGCGCCTTCGACATTGTAATTTCCGGTGAGGGAACTGATGTAGGTCATCCGATCCGTCAGGTTTTCCACATAGGTCAACTGCTCCCGTCCATCCGCGGTGTAAAAAGCAAAGCTGAGGGTGTAGGTGATCCACTGGGTCGTGAATGTCGTATCGTAACCAGCCTCTTTTTTCAGACTGCCGGGCTGCCCTGTGGTGGCTGTGGCGCTGGCCATTTCCAGATCGGCCATCATCCCGCCGTTGTCGCTGGATACTTCAGCCGAAATAATAGCCATCTTGTCTTCATCGGAAAGTTCGATAATTGTATCGTCGGTGTCGGTCGGATTTTTTTCGCAGCCATACATTAAGAACAGCGCGCTGAGTGCTACAATAATCATCTTCTTCATTGTTACTTCTCCTTGTTGTTTGGTATGTGACAGGTTTAAATGGTTGTTTGCTCAGTGACAAAACTTGATTTGGCCAAAACATTAAGCTGTTTGAAAATCACTGCATCAATATACTGAATTAAAAATAAAAAAGTGTTGCAGCCGTGTTGAAATCCCATTAAAAAAACATGCCGGCCATATGAAAAAATGGTGATGCGTGAGCCATGTTTATTAAAAACGTTGTTCTGTTCATCAGCAATTTTATCCGGATTTGATTCATGTCACAGAGAGGAAAATGCAGCGTCGTTCCCTTCTGCTATGTCGACCGGGTTGCGCGCGCCGGATGGGCTGTACCCGTGGCAGATCTGGCGAAGACGCAGCGAACATGTTGCGAAGTTGTTGCGCTCCTCTTCAAAAAGTGTTAACGTTATATTTTTGCTATGAATTGTCGAATTAGTTTTTTACATTGAGCCAGAAACCTGTACTGGAGGAAACGCCGATGAAACAAATATTGCTCATTGAGGATGAGACCGGGATCGCTCAAACAATTCGCGTTCAGTTGCAGATGTTTGGCTTTGCCGTGCACGCAGCGCCGGATGCGGCCACCGCCCTTCGGTTCGACCGGCTGCGGGAAGTGGACGCTATTATTCTCGACTGGATGCTCCCCGACGAAAATGGACCGGACCTGCTTCCCAAATTGCGCCGGGTCACCGACGCTCCGATTTTAATGCTGACAGCTCGCTCTGAAATCATCGATAAATTGGTGGGATTTGAGGCGGGTGCGGATGATTACCTGACCAAACCGTTTGAGATGATGGAGCTCATCGCCCGCATCAAAGCGCTCATCCGGCGCAGCGACGGGAAAGGTGAGGGCGAGGAAAAATCGCAGATCGTCTACGAGGAAATTACCATGGATCTGGATACCCGGCAGGTGACCGTGGACGGCGAGCCCATCGATTTGACACCGACCGAGTTCAAGATTCTGGAGATCTTGATTAAAAAACCCGGCGTGGTGTTCAGCCGAAATACGCTCATTGAAATGGTGATGGGATACGAGTACGAAGGTTATGGGAGGACACTGGACTCGCACATCGCCCGGTTGCGCAGCAAGATCGAGATTGAAACAAAATCCCCTGAGTATATAAAAACTGTGTTCGGCATTGGATACAAATTCGGAAAATAGCCATGATCTTCACATCATTTTATCCCAGGATTATCTTCATCCTGGCGACGATTTCCCTGGTACTTTTCACCATTCTGGCGCTCATCAATACCCTATTTTTTCGCAATGAATTTTTGACCATGTTGAGCCAACTGGAGCAACCGCGCATCGACCGGTTGTTTGCAGATCTGGATAAATATTATGCCAGCGAACCGGGAGCCGAAAAAATCAGAGCGAAAATCGATTCCATGTTTTTCGAATTCAATGTGGAACTGTTTGATTCGGCAGCGCAGCGCATCACGGGCGTCTACCCGAAGTTGCCGGAATTGATTGTCCCGGAACAATCCTATGAGTTGCATGAAAAAAAACGCCTGACCGGATTTTCCCGGATTTACTACAATCCAAATTCCCGGTCCAGATTTTATGCAGTAAAAATCAGGCTGCGATTCATCAACACGCCCATTTCCAATAAAATCTTCTTCAACTTCCTGATGTCCGGGATCATCGTGATTTTGGTCTCGGCGGCATTGGGCTATCGGCTGGTTGCCTATCTCATCAATCGACTGGATCGGCTCAAGACCGGCGTCAGCAAATTGGCGAAGGGCGAGTTCGACGTGCGGCTCGAGGATAATGGCAACGACGAAATCGCGTTTCTGGCCAGGAGTTTCAACCACATGTCCCGGCAGCTGCAAAAGACCATCGAAAGTCTCGAAGAGAGCAATGCGGCCCGGCAGCGCTTGCTGGCCCACGCGTCGCACGAAATCAAATCGCCGCTGACATCGATCAAAGGCTTCATTGATATTGTCGAATTCATGAATATCCTGTCCAAAGACCAGCGGCAAAATCTGCTGCCAGTGGTGAAAAAGGATCTCAACCGCGTCGTCAAAATCACCAATGATATGCTGCAACTGACACGAATTCGGGATCCTCAGTATCATCTCAATTTGAAACCGATTGACTTGCAGGAATTTCTGGTCGAGGAGCACAGCTATTTCGGGAATAAAGCGTCGGCGATTGGGGCTCTGGCGGTTTACACCAGCAGCATTGAGGGCAAAGTCATGCTGAACACGGACTCGGAGCGGCTGTCCCAGATTCTGGATAATCTCTGGAACAATGCCCTGAAATACGGCGACCTGAGCCATCCGATCCGAACAGCGTTCGGTCTGCGGGGGGATATGGTGGAAATAAAAGTGGCAAACGCGCTGGTCCACCGGATAGATATTCCTGTGGAGCAATTGTTCGAGCCATTTTACCGCGGCGCCGCGACCAGTGACAGGGTGAGCGGTTCCGGGCTTGGGCTAGCCATTGTCAAGGAATTGATGGAGAAGCTCAATGGCGCCATTGAAACCAAACTGACCAGCGCCGAGATCGAAATTTCATTGCTGTTCACACCCCAATAATGGCGCAGGGCAGAGGGCGAACCTGCGGCCTCAATCGAAAAACGCCAGCCGATTGGGATCCTGCAAATGCGCCTGAATTTCCGCCAGATGCCGGTCATTGGTGCGGCTCCACGACAGCGGGGGCAGGTTATCGAAATCGAAAAACTCAACGCCCTTTGTTTCATTGCTGGTTTGCGCCTCGCCGCCAATGATCCGGCACAGGAAGACAATTTTGTAGGCGTGATAAAATTCCAGGGGACGGCCGTCGCGATTGGCGTCAAATACGCCAATGACTTTGACCGGCGCGACGTGAAATCCGCTCTCTTCCTTCACTTCGCGCACGACCATCTGCGACGGCGATTCACCCACATCAGCCCAGCCGCCGGGCATGCACCAGTTCTCGTCTGACCGCTCCTGCACCAGCAGGATGCGGTTGTCGCGAAAGATCGCGCCGCGGACATCAATTTTAGGCGTGGCATATCCCGGCTGTATCTGAAAACTATCCAGGACTTTATCTTTGGGCAGACCAGCATGGGTCTGAATGATTTCGGCAGCGATCTCGCGCAGCCTGTGGTAGCGGATGGAATCGTAATCATCATTGCTGAAGGTGAGCCCGATCTGGCTCAGCGCCTGTAATTCCCTCGCCCAGGCTAACCACTGTGGCATGGTCGAGTCGCTGGACGATTCTTCGTGTTTGACTTTTTTCATGATGAACTCGCTTGTTGTTAAATTGCTGCCTGCCTCAAACCTGTCCCCTGCATCGCCGGGATCATTTATTTCAATGGAAGAAACGCCGCAGAACGGTCATTGGGCTCTGCGGCATTTCTGCAGAATCTGACTCCCATAAAACCGAAAATTTTGTACAGGAGTTTATTGAGGAAAAATGATTTCACAAATCGAATAGAGAGCATCTTTTAATGTTGAAGTAATCTTCTATTAAATTATCTTTTACTCTCTTTTTCAAAATTTGAAATACATTCAAATCCGTGTACATCTGTGCGGAACGTCCGCCATCTTTTTGGCGGATCATCCGTGTTCTATGTCTTGTCTGGAAGTTTAATTCGCTCGTTTTTCTAGTGCACAACCCGTCCGTCATCGCGCTCGTCCCGTTCCATCGTGTGCAGCCTGTGGAACATATATTTAATGTCTTTGATGCCGCCCAGAGTGAACCAGACGACCATGAAGCTGGCGACGACAACCATGATTTTCAAATAGACGAACCAGAATTTCATCCAGGCGATATCTGATGGTTTGATCGCGATATTCAGAATGGTGCCAACGACAAACACAATGAACCAGCCGAAGATCCACGCGTAGGTGGCGACATAAACGACTTTGTCCCAGAATGTGAACTCTTTGCCCATCCCAAAGAATCTCAAAATATTTCGCGCGTTGAAAACTCCGTGGTCATGGTCTGAATTCACGCTGTACTTCCCTCGTTTCAGCAGTTTATCGAGGTCGATCGGCTCCTTGCGGCTCAGCAGCGAAACGACGATGTAGCTGAGGCACGCCGAAGACATGGCGATGAGTGTCATGACCTGGCCATTGATCGGGAAGTCAGGGATCACCTGGCCTAAGACGATGCCGGAAATGGACACCGTTGCGCCGACAATCATCGCGGTCCAGGCCGCGGTTGTGGTGCCGCGATTCCAGTAGAGGCCGCCGATGATCACTGCGCCTGAACCACCGGCAAAAATAGCGGCAGTGATGGCGAAAAACATCAGGATATAATCGGTCTGCTTGAACAATAAACTGAAAAAGAAAATGAACACTGCCACGAAAACGATCGCCGCTCTCAGCAAATTGATGTGCTGTTTGGGAGTCAACGGTTTCTTGCGGAGCGGAATCACCACGTCCTGAATGAAAATGGACGCCCATGAGTGGAGGTAGGAATCGTGGGTGCTGATGAACGCCGCCAGCATAACAGCGACGAACGCGCCCATCAATCCCACAGGCAATAATTTCGTCAGCACCATGGGGACCCTCAATTGGTTCTGAATTTCCGTGTTGTCCACGGCGCTCAGAATACCTTGAACAGAGCTGGCCTCGGCGATGAAATCCGAGTGATGCAGCACAGTAAAGGCAATGATGGGAATGAACAGCAGAAAGATGCTCTGGGCCATGGCGCGCCAGTTGGAAAGTATCGCGCCCATTTTGAATTCATGAGCGCTCTTTGCCGATGAATTGAATCCCTGGGTTCCCTGCCACGACAGCGTGTTGTAGAAGACAATGGCGACTCCGATGAGGAAGAACCAGATATTGAAATCAGCGGCCTGGCCAGTTTTGTAGGGATTGATGAGCGACGCGTTTGCCGGCGCAGTGGAGAGCGCCTCGTAAATCTGGTTGAAATTGAACCGGGTGAAAAAGTAGATAACGATGATGATGAACACAATGTTGACAATGGTCCCCTGAATGAAATCGGCCACCATGACGGCGATCTGGCCGCCAGCAAAAACGAAATACGCGGAGATGGTGAGCAGCACGATCATCGTGAACGCATAGGTGGAAAAGGTCAGTCCCAGCAAATCGAACGATTGTGGAAAGCCGCAAAAATAGATGAAGAACCGGGCGCCCACCGATGGGAAAATGCCGAAGTTGATGATGCCGGCGAAGAAGGCCAGGATGCCGGAGAAAATTCTGAAATTCTTGCTATAACGCTGTTCGAAAAACTGCTGCATGGTGAGCGCGCGCGTCTCGCGGAATCGATAGCGCACCCAACCGCTGGCGGTGACAATCAAAACCACAACGCCCATGGTCATATTCCACCAGCTCATGGGGAAGCCGGCCGCGTAGTTCATTTGAAAATTCGCCACAACCGTGATGGCGCACAGCGCTGCAATCCCTTCAGCGACGCTCACAAGATAGCGACCGCCGGTTCGTCCTGCAGATAGAAAGTCCGCGACACTGCGCATGAATTTACGGCTGATAATCACGCCGCTTGCCATCAATGCGAACAGCACCAGCACGATCCCCCAATCGATCCAGTTCAAATTCAAATTGAATCCTCCCAAAAATTTAATTGGTAGTCGGTTTCACTACTTCCACACTCGCCCTTCTTTATCGATATGCCAAATTACATTTTTCGATTCATTCCTCATTCTCGCTTCGAATAGGTACTGCGTGACTTCGATCTCCGGTGGCCAGGACCAGTCGGGCAAATCCGGATTGGTCAGTCGCAGGTCAATCAACGCAGTTGTATACCGGCCGTGTTTCAGATAAAATATTCGTTGACCGTAGTAAATCTGCCGCAACACCCATTTGATATCTTCCTGCTCGTCCCATTGAAATGCTTCTGTTGCAGCGCCGACCTGATGATCGGAGAATTGAACAAAGCCCCACATTTCCGGGTAGTGCATATTAATCAGTCCCTGCGGCGACCAGACCCAGTTATCTTCCGGGAATGGTTTGCCCGTCTCCGGATTGATGCGCTTTTGATATTTGCCGCCTTCGTCGTCAATCTGCCATTCGACGCGGGAAAAATTCACTCGCCACACATCGCCGGCCAGCGGCGGGGCGTCTTTGTGCGCGCATTCTTTGAGCGCGGCCCAGGGCATGGCGACTTCCAGCGTCCACAAATGATCGTCGTGGCGCGGGTCGTTGATAGTCCCGTCGACCCAGACAGCGGTCTGGATCCCCTGAATATCCCAACCATTGACTGGAGGGCCGCCGTCGCGGTAGGGCTTGATCAGAAGCAAATCCCATTCGGTGCTGAACGCGTTCATCTCGAATTCATAGTATTCATGGGTATCGCCGTCCGGATCGATGAAGATTTCAAAATCATTGTCATAAAAAATGACGGCGTCGCGCCGGGTCAGGGTCGCCCAGACATGGGGCTCTTCCAGTTCTGCGGCGACGTAGAAAAAATTGTCGTCCCAGACCATCTTTGCCCGGGTCCGAAAACGCGGTCCTGGTTTGGCCGACCCTTCAATGTCCAGAAAATCGTCGGTCCATTGGGCCTCATCCCAACTCGCCTCGGTAATTTTCCCATCGATATCGATGGCCGACGGAGTGCGGTAACAGACATAGTGTTTGGGCTCAAATTTAATGCGGGGAATTGGAAAGATCGGTTCCGACTGCCCGAATGCAGCCGAGCCCAGGAATGAATCGATCATCCAATAAATGAGAAGCGCCTTGAATGGGATTTTGCTGATCATGACTCGTCCTTCTGATAATCGAGGTACTGGTTCTGGTTCAAACAACAATCGTCTGACGTTTCGGCGTCTACCTGGTTTTGGGGCGCTGCAAGGGATGCGCTTCGGTCGTGAAAATGACCGAATTAAAATCCAGCGTCTCTGCCGGCGCAAAGAGCAGGTACAGATATTTCAGTGTCTCCGATAAAAAGAAGCTCTCCATGTTATCATCCTGCTCTTTGGTGATGACGCTCTTCAGCGCAGCGTAGCCGGCTTCTGTCCGGCAGTGGGCGATGAGGCTCGTCAGATACGTTTCGCCCATGCGCAGATAGGCTTCATCGCCGGTGGCGCGATACAAATAATACGCGGATTCGATGTTCTCCGGCCGCAGTACATAGCTCGGATCGAGCACCTCTTTGGTGCGGTAATCCATTTGTTCCGGCTCAATGCCGTGAAGCGTCCACATGGCAAAACAGGATTGCTGCAATCGGGCGGCGCGCTCCGCGTCCCCGGCCAGTGTCAGCACGGCCGGAAAGAAGGCGTCCAGCGCTCCGAATCGGGTAGCGACCCGCTCGCCGGTATCCATATCAACGTGCCCGTACCACAGCCCGGCATCGGAGTCATCGGCGAGGTACTTATTGATCGCTGCAATGTGTGTCTCCCACATGCGTTTCAAATCGTCATCGTTGAACAGCAGCGCACCTTTAAGCAGGTACTCGAAATAGGAATCGATCATTCCGCTCACGTGACAGGTTTTGTTCACCCATTGGCCAGTCTCAATGTCGATAGTCGTGCCGACCAGGTCGATGGGGGAGCGACGTTCGAAGAGCGCAACCAGGGCGCGTTTGGCTTTATCGAAATAAACCGGATTCCCGGTCAACCGCGACAGCGTTCCGAACTCAACGATGAGCGTGCCAATTTCCGCCGGATCATTCACGTGGCCGCTGGTCTTGCCGGTTTTTAAATTCACGTTCACATAGGGCATGCCGGTGGGAGAATTGAAGACAGGGAGGAGGCGGTTGCCCAAATCGGTCGCCAGGTCGAGAAAACGCTGGTCCCCGTCCCCTTGATAGGCGGAGAGCAGTCCGCCCAGCAGCCGAATATTGATTTCAAAATTCTGAACCAGAATATCGTGGTCGAAATTGAGGTTCTGCAGGATGAGCGTCCTGGCTTCCTCGGCTTCAGCGTTGAGGCCCATCAGTTTCATGGTATCAAAGGCGTCGACAGGCGTTATGTACAGCGAAACGCCGTGCCAGTCGCGATAGCTTTTGCTCAGGGGCTTCAGCCAATCGTGGCCCCAGGCGTATTGTTTATAGCCATGCCAGGCATGGAGAAATTCAGCGCGCACCTGATCGGCCAGCTCAGGCAGCCGTTGGGTGATGGATTTTTCCTCTTTTTCAGTGTGACAATGCATGAGCGGGAAAAGCAGGGAAATTATCAAAATCGGGTCTACTATTTTCATCTTTGTTTTCCACGGGTCAAAGGGTTCTTTGATTCCATGAGCACAGTCTGAAGCGACGGTTCATCTGTGTCATGATTTGATGCTGCAATCATTCCTGTATCGTTTTGAATTCCGAACGCGCCAATTCGTTGAGAAAAATTCTGAGCGGCCCGGCAAATTCCTCGCGCTTCAGTCCGAATTCAATTTGCGTTTTGAGATAATCGAGCCTGTTGCCGATGTCGTAGCGCCGGCCACGGATGGCGCCGGAATACACCGCCTCCGTCGCGAGCAGCTTCCGCAATGCGTCGGTCAACTGGATCTCGTTGTTTCTATCGCGCGGCGTTGCTTCCACCGCGGCGAAGATTCCCGGCGTGAGGATGTAGCGCCCGGCAATGACCAGATTGGATGGACTTTCTGCCGCGGTTGGCTTTTCAACGAGCTGAGTGACTTTTGAAATGCCGGGCGAAATTTCCTCTCCGGCAATGACGCCGTAGCGCGATACTTTTTCCCACGGCACAAATTCGCCGGCGATGATGGTGCTGTTGAATTGCGCGAACATGTCCATCAATTGTTTCGTCGCCGGAACCTGAGCATCGATGATGGTGTCGCCCAGAAGCACGGCAAATGGCTCAGCGCCCACGTGATGTCTCGCGTAGCGAATGGCGTCGCCCAGGCCATTCTGCTCCGGCTGACGGATGAAATGAATCGAGGCCATGTCCGCCAGACGCGCGATTTCCGCATAATTGGGATCGTTCTTCCCGCGCAATCGCTGCTCCAGTTCATGATTGTGGTCGAAAAAGTCAGCGATGGCCTGCTTGCCCTTGCCGATGATGATGAGAATATCGGTCAGTCCCGACGCCACAGCTTCCTCGACCACGTATTGAATGGTCGGCGTGTCGATGATGGGTAGCATCTCTTTGGGTATGGCCTTGGTCACCGGCAGAAATCGCGTGCCCAGACCTGCTGCCGGAATGACAGCTTTTGTGACTTTCAATCGGGTTCTCCTGGCTTAACCTGTGGGATGATCACGTCAGCGCCACATTTTTTCATGGCGATTTTCAACCGGTGCAGCGATTCTTCGGACGGATACATGCCAATGATAGACCCGCCGGAGCCGGCAAATTTGGCTGAAGCGCCGCACGCCCGGGCAGTTCGCACCAGTTCTTTATTTGGTTCGCTGACCGGCATGATTTCGCTGCGCCGGTCGAAATTCTCGTTCATCAACCCATGAAGCAGGTCGAAATCGCCCTGCCGCAGGGCGGTCTTGCCGCGCTCAGCAAGGCTGGCGATCCGATTCAATGTGCCGATGACGTGCGCATCGCCGCGGTCATATTTCAATCGAATGTCGCTCAGCAAGCGGCCTGATATTTTTCCCAGTTGCGGATTGTAGGCGATGTACAACGCCGGCAGCAGATCCGGCGACAGCGGCTCGTACGCGCCGTGACCGTGTTTTTGGACGAACGTCTGATCGAAATCCATGTAAACGCAGCCTTCGTAGACCTGAATCACGCGATCCTGGAGCCCGGCGTGAATGCCCAGTTCCTGCAACTCCGCATTGAGTATCAGCGTGGGCAGCAGCGGCAGGGGAATGGTCACCCCATAAAACTGCATCAGCCCGCGCATGGCGGCTGTGACAATGGCGCTGGACCCGGCCAGCCCGATCTGCCGGGGAATGGATGAATCGTATTCCATCGTGAAATTTTTGCGCGCCAGTTCGATGCCGTTGGAAAGACAATAATCGTGAAAAATTTTGATCGCCGCCTTCAGCAGTCGCTCCCCGCCATCGTAGCCGTGAAGCTCAGTCCTGGCGACGAGATCGGCCATGCTGTCGAATTCGTTCCTGTCCTGTCTGGCTGGCAGAACGCGAAGCAATGCCGATTCGGTGATTCGCACTCGGGCGGCGAAATTTCTCACACTGATGGAAATGGCTTTGCCAAAATATCCATCCGAGGGATTGCCCAGCAGGCCGGCGCGGGCGTAGGCACAGGTTTCGATGGTCATGTCGCTCCATTCGTTTCGGCGATGGCGTTGCAGCACATCGCATGCAGCATGGACAGAACTGCCCGGCACTGACTCCGGAACAGAATTGCTCAGGGTGAACCATGCGGTCCGGCGCGTCGCCATTGAAGTTGCAAGTCTATAATTAAAACTAAATTTGATAATAATGCAAATGAAAAATTAAAAATTTTTCGATAGTTGAAAACGCCCATTCAAGCAACCGAAGAGAAGAATTTGAGCAGGCGCCGGCGACAGCGCCGGATGAGTTTTGTCCAAATAAAAAAAGCCATCAGCCCCGGCTGAGAAACCTGCGCTGATGGCTCAAATCCATTCACGAAGACATTATTTCAAACCTTTGCGTTTCAACAGGGGCTCGATGCCCGGCTCGGCGCCGCGGAATCGTTTGTACAACACCATGGGGTCTTCGGTGCCGCCGGCAGCCAGAATGTTGCTGCGGAATCGCGAGGCCGTCTCTTTATCGAACAGGCTCGTCTCTTTGAACGCCTGGAATGCATCGGCGTCCAGCACTTCGGACCAGATGTAGCTGTAATAACCCGCGGAATAACCGCCGGAAAAGATGTGCCGGAAATATGGGCTGCGGTAGCGGACGACAATTTCCGGGATGAGGCCGATTTTATTCATCGAGTCGCGCTCGAATTGAATGGCGTCCTGCGCGTCCGCTGTTGTGAGCGTGTGCCAATCCATGTCCAGGAACGACGCCGCCAGGTATTCCACCGTGGTGAATCCCTGGTTGAAGTGGCTGGCATTTTTGATTTTCTGAATCAGTTCGTCCGGAATGGGTTCGCCTGTTTCGTAGTGTCGCGCGTACGATTTCATCACCTCCGGTTCCGAAGCCCAGTTCTCCATGATTTGCGAGGGCAATTCCACAAAATCGCGGGGAACGGACGTCCCGGACAATCGGCTGTACGTGCAGTTGGAGAGCAGTCCGTGCAGCGCGTGGCCGAATTCGTGGAACATGGTGGACACTTCCTCGAACGTGAGCAGCGATGGCTTTTCCGCTGTGGGCTTGGAGAAATTGCCGACATTGCAGATGACCGGGGTGATCATCTCACCGTTCTTTTTGGATTGCCCGCGAAATTCGCTCATCCAGGCGCCGCCGCGCTTGCTCGCCCGTGGGAAATAATCGACGTACAAAATGCCGATGTGGCTGCCATTCGCCTCTGTCACCTCGAACGCTTTCACGTCCGGATGATAAACCGGAATGTCGCTGCGCTCCACCAGCGAGATGCCGTACAGTTTGTTGGCGACGTCAAAAACGCCCTGTCGCACATTCTCCAGCTTGAAATAGGGGCGAAGCGCTTCGTCATCCAGATCGTATTTTGCCTTCTTCAATTTCTCAGCGTAATACCACCAATCCCACGGCTGCAATTTGAAATTTTTATCCTCTTCGAAAATCATGGATTGCAATTCATAGGCTTCTTTTTTGGATATGGTGAGGGCTGGTTCCCAAAGTTTATTGAGCAGATTGTACACATTGGCCGGTTCTTTGGCCATATTTTCTTCGAGCACAAAATGGGCATGGGTGGGATAGCCCAACAAATTGGCCTTCTTCACGCGGAGCGCAGCGATTTTGGACAGGATGGCTTTATTATCATTGCCGTCATTGTTGTCGCCGCGATGAATGTTCGCCGTGAAAATCTTTTCCCGGAGTTCGCGATTATCGGCATATTGCAAAAATGGGAAAATGCTCGGCGCGTGCAGGGTGAAGACCCATTTGCCTTCGAGTCCGCGTTCAGTGGCTGCTTCTGCCGCGCCGGAGATCACGGCCTCCGGCAATCCGGCCAGGTCCGCTTTGTCCTCGATGACCAATTTGAACGCATTGTCCTCGGCCAGCACGTGATCGCCAAATTGCACAGTCAACACAGCGAGTTCCTTGTTGATCTCTCTGAGTTTGCTCTTCTGTTCGTCAGTGAGATTCGCGCCGCCGCGGACGAAATCTTTATAGTATTTTTCCAGCAATGTCTTCTGCTCGGTCGTGAGGGTCAATTCATTAATTTTCCCGTAGACTGCTTTGACGCGCTGAAATAGTATGTCGTTGAGCATGATGTCATCGCCGTGCTTCGACAGCAGTGGGGCCATGCGCTGGCGTATGCCCTGAAGTGAATCATTGGTGTTGGCAGAAGTCAGATTGAAAAATACATTGCTCACATTGGTCAGAAGCTCGCCGGAATGTTCCATTGCTTCGATCGTATTTTCAAACGTCGGTTCTGCCGGATTGCCGGCAATCTCATGGATTTCCTTGACCTGCAATTCCATCCCTTTCAACATAGCCGGTTCGAAATGTTCATCCTTGATTTTGTCGAAGGGAGGCGTCTTGAACGGCGTGGTCCAGTCGCTGAAAAACGGGTTGTCCTGGTGCGTGGCGCAGAAATAAAAAAACAAGCTGATGACAGCATTCAGTAATAAGATTTTTTTCATAAAGGTGTTCCTCTGTTTGATTATGGATTTTGAATGTTACTCCACCAAATCTGGTTTTCGGTACATTTTGAATTTTCAATTATTGGGCGATTTGCTATCAGCCGTCAGCTGTCAGGCCTCAATAAATCGGCCGCTCAATCACTTCGCGTCACGGCACAGTCGAAACAGTGGCATCGTCGTCCTTGCCAATGACAAATCGCATAATGGGACGCGTCGCGGACCGGCGCGCGACTTCAACAAATCCAGCGCTTATGTACGCGCTATAAAGACCGTTGTATACAAAAACATCCGGCATTTTTCCTGCCTTCGGGTCGATGGCATACCCTTCAACAGTTCGGCCGCCGCGCATTTGGACATACGCCACAGCGGCTTTCAGCAGCGCTGTGGAAATACCCCTGCGCCGAAATTTTTTGTCGACGAACAGACAGACCACAGACCACACCGGTGAATCATCCACAGGCCTGAGGATCCGCGAATTGTTGAGCCGGGGGAATTCTTCCCTGGGGGCCACGGCGCACCAGCCGACAGCCTGACCATTTTCAACGGCAAGAATGCCGGGTATTCTCCCTTCGGCAACGATTGCCTTCATTGCCAAACGGTTCGCTTCACCTTTTTGTCCCTGGAACTGTCTGTTCGAAAGCCGCCACCACATGCACCAGCATCCTCCACTGGCGCCGCGCTGGCCGAATAAGGTTTCGAACGAGTCCCAGCTGTCCTGAGTCAGTGGTAAAAATTCCATTGTATTCCCCGGCGAACGGATGAACGAACATCGTGTTCGACGCACGACATGCGGCGCGTTCTATTTCAACCCGCTGGTCACGACTTGAACGAATTTCGATAAAGCCAAAACGAGAAAATTTACAGCAGGCCCGACTCAAACGGTCGCCCGTCGAAGCGCATTTTTGAGCCGTTTAATCTGTGCCCTCACTGCTTTTATTTCCTTGTGATCGTGCGCCGCTTCGGCAATATCGCGTTTCTTTTTCATCTGCCGGATTTGCGCTTTGATCTGGGATTTATTCAAACCAACAACTTCATGATGCACATGCATATCAATGTTCAATGCTTTGCACAACGCTTCCAGCAGGTGCTCCTTGTTCAACTGAGTATAACCTCGCACTGCTTCGTTGTCAATTCCCGCAGCAATTTCCCGAAGTTGAGCGACTGTCTTTTTTTTCAATTCTTCAAAGGTGTGAGACATTGTCATTCTCCTCAATTTTTTAAGGTTACCAGTTTATGTGATTAGAGACGTAGTTGACACAGCCGAAAAAAGCCAATGCATCTCAGCTATGCGCCCGGTGTGTGATCGACCTGTCATCCGCGCCGGAAGCTCAATATTCGAGGCGCCACTTCACCACCTGGCTCGTCTGCGATTTGAGGCGAATCACCCGAACCATGCCGTAGATTTTAGCGTCGAGAATTTCAGCGGTTTCGCAGGTTACATTTTTCAATTTAAAACCGCGCGGCTCGGACATGTAGACCGAATAGATATCATTGGCGACCATCGCGCTTTCTGCTTCGAGCACATTATTCTGCCAATTCACTGATTCCAGATCGATGCCGCCGCAGGTGATGTGCCGGTTGGTGGCGAGAATTTGGGGTTTCGGAAGGCGTTCGCGAATGCAGAACAACTGGCAGTTGAACCTGGTGTCCATTTCTCCCATGCTGAACGAACCGGAGAAACTGCCCAGTAACGTCTTGGTCCAGAATTCGAACACGAAATATTCCCTGTCGTGGGGCAAGCCCAGGTCGTAGAATCGCACCTGATTCGTCTCGCCGCCGGTTCGACCCAGGACCACCCAGTTCTCGAACGGCTTATTGATTTCCAGCAGGTATAAAAAACAGCGCGGATTGCGGTCCGCGTCGAATGGCCGGATGTCATCGCCGCTCATCTCCGAATCGATCAAATGCAGCGCGTCGGAGCGCGTGGGATCCACGTCAAAAATCTGGCCCGGCAGGGTGAACGGCACCGGCAGGCAGCGTTTGGCCGGCTCCACTCGCTCGGAGCGGTACATGTCCGGCTTGTCCGTGAGCATGAACAGCGAGCCGGTGAGCGAGGTGACCGTGGTCGAGCGCCACGCCTCTTCCTGGGTCAGTTCGATATGGTCAGGATCGTTGCGCCAGATGACATTGTTGAATGAATTGTACTGGGCCAGTCCGGCATAGCCAAAGCCATCGCCGCCAATGCGGCAGCCATCGAGAATTCCCATCAGTTCGGGACGAATGCCCCAGCAGCCGAGCATGAAATTGTCATAGCCAATTTCGTCGCGTATTGCTTGTACGGTCTGGCGGTAGGTCGCCACGCGGTCGATTTTCTTTTTTTCAAAATAATCGGAATAGCTGTTGTAGCCCTCGTAGCGCAAATGGCGCAGCGCATCGACTTTGTAATACTGCCAGCCCTGCTGCCGCAATCCGCGGTACAACGGCCGAATAATGCTGTCCAGCGTCGCCGTATTGGAGCCGTCCATAATAAAGCCGACCCATTTACCGAACGCCGGCTCGCCCTTGTCGTTGAGGACGAAATAGTCCTTTTTCGCTTTGGCGATGTCGCCCTGTAAAAATGCGGTGTAGGTCCAGATGCCCGGCTTCAATCCCCGCTCGGTGATATATTGGCTCAGTTGATTCAGTCCGGAGGGAAATTTCTCATTGGGGAAAATCCACGTCTCCGGCATGCCTGCCGGATTTCTCTGATAGCCATCATCGATTTGCAGATAGGTGAGTCCAAAGGGCGCGAGCACTTCAGACAGTACGTCGGCGGTGTAACGGACGTCCCGCTCGTTTATATTTTGAAAATAGGCGAACCAGGAGCACCAGCCGGCGACCGGCTTCTGCCAGACGCGGTATGTCCACGGCTGGAAAAAATCAAACCCGCGGTGAATGTGATAGTAATGGGGACGGAAACGAAGGATGATGTCCTGACCGATGATGGTGATTTTGAATAAGGTGGAATTCGGGATACCGGCTTCCGGGACGATTTCGACCGAAGCAGGGAAATCGACGGAGAGCACCCAGTCGGAATGGCGGTCGTACACAGCGCGATTGAGACGGCTTCGGCTCAGACCCATGCTGTGGCGGACAATGTCCGGGCCAATTGATTTCCTGTCGGACTCGCACGGAAACGCTTCATCACTGCCCAGGATAAAGCCGGTGAGCTTGATGGGCTTGCCGAAGCTCGACCATTTGACAACCTGGTTTGTGGCGCCGTCCTCAGTTTCCGTTATCGTGATGTAACCGGGATTGGCTCCGGCGCCTTCGATGACGGCTTTCAAAAGGAGAGTGTCATCGTATTTGAAAACGAACGAACTGTCATCCTGCTCAATCGTGCATGGCTCGTTGGGCGGAGCGTTTCTCTTTTTTTCCGGCTTTGTAATGGCAAAAATTACATGGCAGTAAAAGAAAGTGAATAGCAGAGAAAGAAGAACAAGGGGTATCGTGTTTTTCTTCATAATTCTTCTCTCGAAATGTGATAGAATTCAGTCTCGGAAGTTGAAGACGAATCAGGATAAGGGAACGTCGAAAACGCAACGCCCACATCGATTCGAATGGATTACCTGTTATTTCGCGTCAGCGCCTCAATGCCCTGTTGCCGATGATGAGCCGTTCCGCGCGCGTTTTTCGCTGAAAGTCAGAGCGCTCCGGCGGCGCCATCTGATAACTCACGTGCTATATTAATGTTTCCAGAGGAAAAAGTCAATCACTTTTTCGTTGAATTTGCAGCATTGGGCCTGCCTCGTATCATCGGTATTTGAATACCGATTGAATCAAGGCTGCCACATTTTCGAACGGCGCGTCGTTTTCGATTTCAATATAGAAAATTCCACCGCCGCCCAACTGATGGTATTTCGCGGCGTAGCGCGCAATGGTCGATTCAATGAGCTGCGGCGTGCCGCGGGGAATCAATGTCTGCCGATCCGGGTGAATGAACAGCGTCATCCGCGCGTCCTCGCATTTTTGGAACAGCGAAGGATCCTGCTCGAACAGGACCAGTTGCGGCCAGAGACCGTGAAAACCCAGGTCGATGATCTCGTCCAGAATTTCACCCATGTACCCGCAGCAGTGAAAGAAGAATTTCCGATTCGCTTGCCGGATCGGCTCAATCAGCCGCTGGTAGCGCGGTTTGAAAATGTCCCGAAACATGGCCGGCGATACCAGCGTTGAGGATTGAGTCCCCCAGTCGTCGCCGAAAAAAATGACATCGATGCCGGTGTCGATGAGCGCGTCGATCACATCGAGCCAGAAATCCACCAGCCGATCCAGAAATTGCATCAGGTGCCTGTCTTCAGTGGCCAGTCCGATCATCAATTCATCCATGGGCCGGAGCGCGTGGAGCCGTTCAAAAATGGAAATCCAGCCGGAGATGAACAGATAGACATCCCGACGGTTGAACACATCGGCTTTGTCAAATTCGAGAAAGCTGGACAGCGGCGGGAATTCGTAGTCCTGAGCCGCTTCCCACGATTCGATGGGATATTTTTTCGGATGGCCCTGAATGCCGAAGATCAAATACTCCCAGGTGGCGCCCCAATCATCGATTTTCAGTTCATGATAATCGCCGCGCGCATCAAACGCGCTGGCCGGCGGCTGCGGCAATGACGCGAACTGGATGGGATTGTCGGGCGGATATTGGCGGAACAGATCCAGCAACTTCTGGCCGTGAATGTATAACCCGGCCGGCGAGGGATGATAAAACACCGGTATTTTGTCCGGGCGAGAGAAATGCATCGCATCCAGAAATCGTTGTCGGGGAAAGCTCATTGGTACAGTTCCTTTTTTCTTGAACTGACAGCTTTGGAGCGCGGTCATTGCGAATTCAGCATGTCCCGGCATAAATCGGCGATGCGGGCGGCGGCGTTTCCGTTCTGCCAGGGCTTCATCTTGTGAATGGTTTCGTCGTCGAAATCGGAGATGACACGCTTGTCCAGCGCGGCTGCCACCATGATCGTCGAGGAATAGCGGGTGATGAGCGTGTGGCATTTGGCGATCATCTGTTCGGCGCTGCCGTGATTGTACACCAGCGCCTCCGGGGCCCAGCGGTTTATCTCCCGCGTCGCCCGCGCGTGATTTTCATTTGGATGCAATTTGAAAATCAATTGCTGGCCATCGGCCACGCTGCGGGCAAATTGAATGAATTTTTTGCGGTTTTCCAGACGATATTTTTCGCGCAAATCCGAGGTGCATACCAGGACAAAATCCTTGTGCGGGAAGTCGCTGCGTTCAAAGTCGCTGCAATTGTCAAAGTTGGGAATGCCCGTGACCCGAATCTTCTCCGGCTTCACGCCGCGCTCGATGAAAATCTGTTTGAACCCCTCGCTGGCGACGCAGAAATGCTCGTATTGGTCGCTCAGCCCGACGATGGACGTGCCGGCCAGCCACATCGGCAGAAACCGCAGTTTCGTCACCAGATGAAATTTCCAGGTAATGGGATCGATCATTCCCTCCTGAACCATCACCACGCGTTTGTCGAGCAGGACTTTTTGAACCACCAGATCCGAGCAGGTGACAACCAGATCGTAATCATTGTTTTTCCCGCGAAAGTCGATTTTCAATTGATGGGAATTCAGATAGGCCATGCATTTTTTAACCAGCTTATTGCCGACGACGGTCATTTCTGTCAATCGCACCTTGCGGAGAAATTCGACCAGTCCATCCGCGTAGTGAGGCGTGAAATAGTTGTCATATTCAGAAAGTTCGCAGGCGATCTTGTGCATTTGCGTGGTTTGATTGTGGCTGCCGCAGATGAATAATATTTTCTTTTTCATACCTGTTTCGGTTGCGAGGGTTCATCGAACGATGGAGAGAATTTTAACCCTTAATATAGAAAAAAAGTTGAGGAATGCAAGAAGTTTTCCATCGAAAGGGAAGCCGGTTGACAATGCTTTCTCGCGGTCAATCCGAATGGGCGGCATTCCATTTCGGCGCGTCGCTGCGAAGGTTGCAGCATTCGGCCATAGCGGCTTTGGTGAGCCGATTCGCCAACGGGTCCCTCTGTTCCGTTGGAAGAGGCAGAGGGACCTGAGATGGCTGAATCGTCAGTTCGCCTGATTTTTTCGGAACGGCTACTTCGTCACAGCGGTCGGATCGAATTTGAAAGCGACGCCGAGGATGAGAAACCAGGGTTTTTCCATCTCTGCCGCCGGCGTGTCGTCGGCAGTTTGGCTGTAGGTATTGGCGGTGAATTGTTTACCAAGACCGAGAATGAGATGATTCCACAGCACCAGGGACACGCCGGCGCCAATATCAGCGCTGAATCCATCGTCGGTGGTCGGATTCATGATGAACGCGCTGACGTTCATTTTCGCCCAGGCGAGTTGATCGTGGAAGCGGTAGTTCAGGCCCAGGGCAATGTCTTCCAGGAGCTGGACATTGTCGCCGTTCAAAGGAATGCGCATGGCCGTAATGCCGGTGGCGGCTTCGACGCGCTCGTGCCAGAGACTCATTGTCCTGAATCGTAAAGAAAACTCATTCTGATGATGGATGTTGGAGATGGAAATCCGCAGGATATTTCCGGCTGTCACCTGGCCGGAGAGCGTGATGGGCAAATATTCGGCTGGCTTGCCGGGGACGATGGTATCCGACCGGGTGAAAAACGGGACGGCGTTCAAAGAGTCGAATCGGGCTTCAATGGTGACTATCTGTTTGCCATCCTGCCTGGAAATTTTGCTGCCATCCAATTCCAACTGAATTGCGCCGTGGGTGTGAATTTGCTGTTCATCGAAAGTGAGTCGGCGCATCCGCGGCAGCCTGCCTTTGCCCCAGCGAATGTAGCTCTCGAAACTCGCCCATTGTTTCACGGTGATGGGTATCTTTTCAAACGGGAGCCCGTCTTTGCTGAGCGTGAGGTGATAGGTCCCGTCCGGCGCGGCATTCTCGACTTTGACCGATACGGCCAATTGGTTGGGCGACGAGCTGATTCCTGAGACGGTCAAATTTTCATCCGACAGCAGGCTGGCTTTGGCGAGCTGGTTGCCATTGAGCACGATTTTGGCGCGTTCCCCTGGATGAAATATCAACGCCGGCGGATTCTGTACCACTGGCGGGAAGAAAACATCGACTTCGCCGGTCCACTCGGCGACCAGATTTTTTTCAGCAAGCGAAAAGCTCAGCTTGAGATTGTCCGTGTCCATGCTCAGCGCCTGGTCCGATGGGAGATCGATGTGAGCGCGCAGCATGGCCTGATTCACATAGTCCGCCTCGTACACCTGATTGCCGATCTTCACTTCATATTTTGAGCCGCGATTGAATTTCCGCTTTTGCTCATCTTTCTCCGGAAAAATGACGAACTCCACAGTGGTCGGTTTGCCGAAATAGAGACGTTCCGCGCGATTCCTGATTTCGGCCTGGGCCAATGCGAAGCGCCGCGAGGCAGCAATTTCACCGGTGGCGGATTGCCCGTCCGGATTGGTGATAACCATCTGATATTTCGTGTTGGTCCGGGTCACAGGAACCGGCGCGTGGCATTGCAGTTCAGTGTGATCTTTGAACACGACCGGCGCCTCAGCCGCATCGTTCAATCCCGGCAGAGACACGCGGGCGTAACGGGAGAAATTCATGCCTTTGATTGTAATCGCCTGGACCGAGCCATCGGCGCGCAGTTCATCGGGCTGAAAACTGAAAATGACCGGGGTCCTCGCGCCTTTGACGGTGAGACGTCCATCGTAATTCGCCATCGCAAAGGGATGGGTGATTCGAAACTTCTGCGGGCCGATTTCGGGCAGTTGTTCTTTATTGATTTCAATGTGGGCCACGAGCCGGCCAATGTTGCCGGGTTCGGCCAGGTAACAATGCGTCACGACGATGGCCGGATCGTCGAAGATCACCGCGGCGCCTTTGTAAAATCCCATGCCCTCAATTGCCATGTCCGCCGATGTGTTGCTGGCGCCGGATAATTGCAGCGCGTCCTGCCTGGTGTTGTTCGTCATTATCGAAACCGAGACAATTTCCGGGCGCGGCGCCCTGAATTCAATGCAACCGCTGGCCTTCACCAGAGGCGACTGTATTTTTGCCGCCGCACTGAAAATGAGCGTGCGGTACTGATTGGTCGCGGACTCGCCGAGTCCTTGTCTGAGTAGCGTTTCAAAATTACGTTCGCCGATCTGAAGTGAGTTCTTCAACCCATCCAGCGCGGCCAGAATGTCGGCGGGCAGACCGTCGGACTTCAACTGGGACAATGTCCCGTCGGTGATGAGAAAATAGGGCAGTGACCGGATCTGAAAGCATTTCCTGCCCAACTCGGACAGTCCCGGAAGGACGCGGCACGTGATGACAAGGCTGCTAGCGTCTTGCCGTTTGATGCGTTCGAGTTGAATTGCCGGGTCCAACTGATCCCAGAGCAGAGTATCTTCATCGGTAAATTCAATGGCTGAAGAATAAAGCGTTCGGGTGAAAGAAAACGGCTGACCGGGAACCACGATCACCGGCGGCGTTTCGATGCTATTGGACTGGCCTAAAAGTGGGTCCACGAACAGGTTCAAGGAGCAAAACGCGAGAGTCGGGATGAGAAACAGGATTGTCAGGGATTTCGGAAATTTCATGAATAGGGTCTCCTCAGTAGAATTTTCACGGGTGCGAAAGAGCGGGCATAGTCGGCCCGTTCGCGCCGATTATTGCACAGTTGAATTGGCAGTGGGTTGAAAAATGTTGAAACTATTCAGCCGCAAAGTCAGCGGTGTGAACCCTGGCTCCGGCATGCGCGTTGGGCGTCATCCGTCCCTGCGCATTGCCGGAGAAGCACCGCCTGAATTTTGGAGACCAATGTACGATAAAAAAGTAACTATTTCAAGAGGAAGTTTGAAAAATTTGAAGGCGCTGTGACGTGTGTAAACCGTGCGGCAGACTGGCAGGAAGCTGGCGAATGCCCTGTGCGAGGCAGTTTGTATTCGCGAACAGAGGTATAAGGCCAATGACAGAGCGCAGCCGGTTCGCTACAGAAATGAAATTGCAGGGAGAGATAACGCATCGCCGATTTTGCCCCGGCGCTGTCTGCCGCACCGTTCAGTCGATGAATCGGATCGTCAGAGGGTAGCGATAAGCCTGCCCTTCATTGGCTTTGACCGCAGCGATGATGGTGGCGACAAAACCGAAAATGAGGAATCCGATGAGAAACGGAATTCCAACGATCAGGATGGATAAGATCGCCGATGCGATGACGTAAATCGTCAGTGTGATTTGAAAGTTCACCACCTCTTTGCCCTGATCATTGACGAACGGGAGCTCATCCTTTTTGATGAGCCAGATAGCCAGCGGGCTGATGATATTGCCGAATGGGATGAAAAACACCGAGAAAACACTGATGTGGCAGAGCATGGCCCAGATGTTTTGATCGCGCTTGATGGTCGTGGAATTATTCGTATTCGCTGTACCCATTTTATTCTCGCTCCGATAGTTGGAGTTACATAATCATGACAGCTTGTATTACGAGGCGCGGGAGGCGATGTTTCCCATTAATTCCGCACTGAAAAATCGCCCCGCGAAATTATCCGACTACAAATTGCGCTGCCAGAATTCCAGCATGCGGCTGTACAGATGAATACGGGCTGGCAGGTCCGAAATACCGTGCTGCCGCATGGGATAGATCATCATGTCGAACATCTTGTTGGCTTTGATCAATTCGTCGGTGAATCGCCATGCGTTTTGAATATGAACATTGTCATCGTAAGAGCCATGAACGAGCAGCAACCGGCCGTGAAGGTTTTTGGCGCTGCGCAACAGCGAGGTGCTTTCATAGCCCTCCGGATTGGCTTCCGGCGTCTTCATCACGGTCTCCGCCCATTTCGTATCGTAGAAATGCCAATCAGTCACAGCGGCCACAGCGATCCCGGCTTTGAATTCTTCGGACTTTGTCATCCCCAGCAGCGTGTATGTCCCGCCTCCGCTCCAGCCCCAGATGCCGACTCTTTCCGGATCAACATAGGGTAGCGATTTGAACCATTTCACTCCGTCGACCAGATCATTCAATTCGTCATCGCCCATCATTTTTTTATAGATGCGATTCTCCAGAATTTTGCTGATGGCGGTGGCGCTGCGATTGTCCAGACTGGCGACGAGGAACCCATTGTCCAGCAGTATCTGATCCGAGTAAATGGAAAAGCTCCAGCTATTGGCAACTGTGGGCGCTGAAGGCCCGCCATAAACATTGAAAATAATGGGATACTTCCGCGATGGATCGAAATTCTTCGGTTTGAGTAATGATGCCGGCATGGGAAATCCGTCGCGGGTGGGCACGGTGAACAGTTCCGGGTATTGCAAATCATATCCGGCAGCGAGTTCTGTATTGGAAGCAGCCAACAGAGTCACCAGTTGGCCGTCATTTTTATACAATGCCAGTGAAGGCGGTGTACCGATGGTGGAATATGTATCGAAGAAATACTTACCATCCGGCCGGAAATTAATGCCATGCGTGCCGGCGGCTCGGGTGATTTTTTGCAGATTACTGCCGTTGAGTTTGATGCGATACAGGTGTTTCTCCAGCGATGATTCCTTCAGCGACGTGAAATAAACCCAGCCACTTTTCTCGTCGACAGCCGCGATAGCCTGACGCAGCCAGTAAACGCCGGCGGAAGCGCGAACCGCCCAGTCGCCTTTGGTGATCTGATTGACCAGCTTGCCGTCCCACGTGTAACGATAGAGGTGGGCATAGCCGTCCTGCTCCGATGACCAGATGAATGATTTTTCTTGTTTCAGGAATAACAGTTCATCGTGAATATTGACCCAGGCGTTATCCGTCTCTTTCAAAATGTGGCGCGCGTTTCCATTGAATCGGTCGGCGAAGTAGATGTCCAGCTCGGTCTGTTCGCGGTTCATGGTTTGAACGCTGAGCTGCCTGTTGTCCGGCAGCCAATTGACGCGGGCGATGTACTCCCATTGGGCTTCATCGAGTTTGACCCAGGTGGTCCGGCCGGTTTCAATCTCGATCATGCCAACGCGCACTTTGGGATTGACTCCGCCGGCTTTGGGATAGCGCTGCGTGAGAACGCGTGGCACGTCCGGTTGCACATCGACATAATGCATCAGACTGACCATGGATTCGTCGGTCTGCAGAAACGCGATATCTCTGGAATCATTGGACCACCAGTAGCCAATATCCTGGCGGCCGAAAATTTCTTCCCAGTACACCCACGAAAGTGTGCCGTTGAGAAGGGTCTCTGTACCGTCGCGGGTGAGCCTCTTTTCCACGCCGGCGGCGATGGTGTGGACGTACAGATCATTGTCCCGCACAAAGGCCAGAGATCGACCATCCGGGGAGAAGTTGACGCATTTCTCCTCGGCCGGGCTCTCCGTGATGCGGCGAAATTGGGCATTCACCACATCCAGCAGATAGATATCGCCGTCAACCAGATAGATTGCCTGGCGTCCGGTTGCGTCGAACGAAGTTGGCCACATGATAAATTTTGGAGCGCGGTCTTCCCGCAATACCGACGCAGCGCTGGCTATCGCCTTTTCCCGATCCAGGAGCGGCGTGCGCATCCCTGTTCTCGGATCCAGCCGTTCAAAGGTACGTTTTTCCATGGGAATTCGGGTATCGTACACCAGGGCAGATCCGTCCTCCAACCAGAGACAGAGCGGCACGGTCGCGATCTTGCGGCTCTCGGCGCTGAAAATCCATTCCACGGTGATTGTTTTTTTCTCCTGCGCCAAGCCGGAGATGAAAGACAGGATCACTGCGACCAGGATTGTCTGAAAAAAAGCATGACGTGAAATTCGTGACATTTTTTACCTCCGGAAAATTGTGATCGTTGGCTGCCGCCCGGGTGAACTATTCAACTGATTGAACGACGATTGCGGCAGTATTGCCACATTTAAATTTTGATAAACCATACCAATTTGTATCGGACACATGATAACTGACTATTTTGCAGTGTGAAATTTTAACACTTTTTTGAATAGAACACGGATTTCGCAGACGATCCGCCAATCTTTCAGGAGGATCATCCGCGCGGCAAGTCCGCCATCTTTCAGGAGGATCATCCGCGTTTTATTTCATTATTTGTAATGCCTTGTCCGGGTTAGGAATGAATTCACGGTGGCTTCAAGCGCCGGTGACGATTATTTCATTCGCTGATGGATCGTTGAATGGTCGCTTTAAGTTCTTCGAATTCATCTTTATTGAAACCGATCGACTGGTAAATGATCTTTCCTGTTTTATCGATCAGATAATTTCTGGGTATATAGGCCTTGGCAAATTTGCCATAGACCTCCCGCTTGGGGTCCGGGGCGATCAAAAAGGTGAAGCCCTTTTCGTTGTTGAATTTGGTCAACTCTTCGGCACTGTGCTCGCGTCCCACCGCAATCACGACGAAGTTGTCGCTTTTGAATTTTTCCCGGATCTCTTTCTGAAGATGGGGCATCTCGGCCATGCAGGGCGCGCACCACGTGGCGAAGAAATTGATCAATACAGTCTTGCCTTTCATTTTCTGAATATCGAGTTGTTCGTTGGCGATGGTCGTTACTTGAAAGTCCGGGACCGCCTGACCGACAGTCGTGAGGGTCGATTCTTTTTCATCCTGGGCGAGGGCGAGAATCGGCATGAGTGAAAGCAGGGCAAACAGCGTAAAGATACGGAACATGGGAATCCTCCTGATTTGGCTTCGACATTGTGTCTTCAGTGAAGTGAAAAATCACCGGGAAAATTTAGTCAATTCGAAGACAAAAAACAAGCACGAAATTGCAGCCTTAATTTTTACCTGATGATTACGCAGCATCGCCGGAAAAGTTATTATTGTTTATGGGTCATTGGATGACGAATGAACGGTGGGACCTGTGCTGTTGGTAGAAATGAAAACCCGGCAGCGCGTTTTGGCCGCGGCCGGGTCTTAAAGTGAAGCGCTTCCTGAGCATTGAGGGACGACTAAGCCTTGTCGGAATTCTTCTTCTTGCGGAGCTGCTGGAAGAGAAGAATTGCGCCGACAATGATGAGCGAGACCGGCAGCACGAAATTTGCAAATTCAGCGTCGTCAAAAAACAGGAAGAGCATGCCCATGAACGCCAAAATGCCGCCGGGAATCAGCGGCCACCAGTGTTCATCCGGCTTGTTTTTGAGTATGAAATAGAGCGCGATGAACGTCGCGCCCATACCCAGGAACATGAGACCGACGCCCAGCGTGTTCCCGAAAATGATGACAAAGGCCACGCTTCCTATCATGCCGGCCGGGATAATCGACCACCAGTGCATGGGGTGAAAAAGATAGATGGCCAGAAAACTCAATCCGATGAAGCCCATGAACAAGCCGGCTCCCAGATCCGGGCTGACGTTGATTTTCTCTCCCAGAATGAGAATGCACAGTCCCAGCGACGTAATGCCAGGGATCAATGGCCAGAACTGTTTTCGATGCATCGAAATGTACAGACCCATGAAAATAATGAAGCTGAAAAAGAAAGCGATCCCGAACAACCAGGATGCGTCGACATCGGTGAAAATAACATCGGATGTAATGAGTAACAGGATGACGCCCAGCAGGGTAACGACAATACCCCAGACAATGTTCATCATGCGTTTATCCATGATTTTTCCTCCCAGAAAAATAGTGAAATGAATGAATTTATTGTACGCTCGTTAATTTGCTATAGTGAATGGAGTTGAAAAGCAATTTGAATGTGCCGTGCGGCTGCGCTCGATGTTGCACCCGGAATCCCAATAAGATGACTTTTCCCTTTCCAAATTTAAAATCGACAATGGTTGCCTTGCGATGCAGATATTTTTCGCCGTTGATCCAGCCGCTGGCCAGTAACGGCTCGTCCGGAAAGCGGGCAACGATGGTGCGCTCCACGCCATCAAATCCGTTCGAGGCGCGGAATGCCTGACTGTTGGAGAAGAATCCGACAAAATTTTCCGGCATGCCCCAACCGATCGGGTGGTTGGAATCAACAGTCATTTTCAACATGACGCCGGGCGCATTGAACTCGCTACGGCTGAGATTGCCGACCGTGTTGGTCGCCGGCAGCGGAAATTCATCGATGGGAAGCGAGCAGCCGCCATCCAGCGTGATCAGCGCGCCGCCCTGCTGCACGAATCGCTTCAAATGATCGACGCCTTCTTTGCCGATGCCGCCTTCGTACTGTTCCGGCAATGGATGATAATATTTGGAATCCCCGCCGGCAGAGGGTGACGGATCGATGATCGTGTTTTTAGAAATATCGGCAATCAGCAGCACATCGAATTTCTTGTTCAACTCGCCCTGTCTGATCGTGGCGTTGTCAACCGAAACCACGTCAAATTCGAACTGCTCCAATAGCCAGCGGGTCCAGCCCTCATCCATGCTGGCCCGCCACGGTTTGTACACGCCCAGCCTGAATGGCTGCAATTCCACCAATTTGTCGGGCAGCGGCCCCTTCATAGAATGAATGGGGAGGAACAACGCGTCGGCGCATTCCCTGAGTTCCGGCAGGATGTTCTTATCCCTGATGATGATTGTGCCGGCGGGAAAAGTCGCGCCTCCATCGGCGAACGCTTCGGCAGCGGCGTACACCTTCATACGCTTTTTCAGCAGTCGGTTGATGGCAATGCTCGTGTTGTTGAAATGATGGGAAATGGCATAGCCGAACTGGCTGGTTCCGGCTGGATCAGGTCTGATGTACGGCGGATTTTCCAGTCGGGTCGCGGGAACCGAAAAGGGGCGATTCAGTTTTTCGCAGGCCACGCCCATCTGCATGGGCAGGCACCAGGCGGTGACATCGTACGGCGGCAGCGGTTCGCCGTCGGGAGATAGCCGGATTTCTGGAAACACCTGAATATCCAGCAGCTCGCTGATGAAGGGCCGAAGCGGTTGAGCCATCGGAATGAGGTAACTGCCGGGCTCAAAGATTTTGCCGTCGCAGATAAATTCCTGATCCGTGCGATGCACAGAAATGCCGTGCGCCATCAGAATTTCGATGAGTTTCGCCGCGGTGACCGGGTCGTGCTGCTGCTCTGGAATAATGAATCCGTACGGCGGCTCGTTCTTGCCTTTTTCGATGGATTCCACATTCATGGAATAAAACGCGCGGAGAATGTCCTCCCGATATTTTGCCGAGGTCTCCAGAAAACTGTACGAGGCAATCAGTTCGTAATCCATGATGTCGCGCAGACGCCACCAGCCGCCAGGCCAGGGGCTGGGAAAATTCACCTGTTGTTTGTAATCCACCAGTCCTTTGCCCCCGGCGGATAATTCCACCGGGTCGATGAAGATCGGAGTGGCAATGCGGCAACTCGCCATTTCCGTGAGCAGGCTGACGATGTTCTTCCACGCGGCGGTGCGCGTTCCGCCCGGCCAGTAGGAATCAAATACCCAGGAATCGATGACGCCGGTTTTGTCCTTTTCCTCCAAACGGAACGACATGGATGAACCGAACAACGCTTCCATTCGCATCAGCCTGGGGGAGAGGTTCGGGCTCATGGGATCCTTGTACGGCGGCACAAACATCCGCGGCCCGTTGCTGCCCATCTGATGCTCGTCCAGATGAACCTGCGGGAACCATGTTTGACTCATCACCTGGTTAATCAATTTCGATTCCTTCTGATTGAGCATGAAAAAATCGCGATTGGTATCGTGACCCACATATTTGTGATAGAGCCAGGGCATGCTGCCGCCTTCGTATTTTGTGCCCACCCACGTGCGATACCAATCCGTCACCATCAATTGTCCGTCCGGATTGGCCGACGGCATGAGCAGCAGAATGACATTATCCAGATAGAAAAGGATGTCCGGATCGTTGCTGCTCACTAACTGGTAGGCGAATTCCATGGCCATCTGGCTGGAGGCGATTTCTGTGGAATGGATGTTGTTGGTGATGAACGCAGTCACTTTTCCCTGCGCCAGAAGCTGATCCAGTTCGCCTGGCTGAATGGATTCAGGATGCGCCAGCCTGACATTGATGGCGCGGAGCATTTCCAGGTTTTTAATGTTGGTTTCCGAAGAGATAACGGCGAGAACCATGTCGTTGTTTTCAGTGGTCTTGCCCAGATTGATCAAGGTCAATTTCGGGGATTGTTCATCAAGCATTTCAAAATAGTGAACGATCTGATGATAGTCAGCAAGCTGGCGGTCAGCGCCAGATGGAAATTTCAGGAAATCGTCCGGCGACGTGATGCCGGCGTAGGCGCGGGGAAGAAACAGCAGGATGGAAATCACGACGAAAACGTGTCGCTTCATAAACCCTCCGTGTGTGAGATTCGAGTTACCCGTCCCATCATCACAGCAGAAGATAATATAAACTTTTTATTCTGGGATGCAATAAAAAAATTGCAGGAAATGAAGTCAGGCTGTCGATCATCGACCGACGGGTGGCTGCGCAGCGGGAACATAAGTCAGTCACTGGCAGTTTACAGAGGAAAATTTTCAAACGACCCGGAAACAAGAATGGCTCACACATCTCCCCAAAAATCAGCACTGATCATTATTGCCTTCGGATTGGTATCCATCTCGTTTGCTTCAATCTTCATCAAAATGAGCGATGCGCCATCCCTGGTCATTGCCGCCTACCGTCTTGTTTTGGCGTCGTTATTTTATGTGGCATTCACGCGAATCAAGGCCGGCCCAATCGGAGCGGGCATTTCGCGCTCCAGCTTCCGCATGATGTTCATTTCAGCGATCTTTCTCACCATTCACTTTTCCGCCTGGATCACCTCATTGAAATATACATCCGTCGCCAGTTCAGTTGTGCTGGTGCAAAGCGCGCCCATCTTTGTCGCACTGGGCAGCTTGGTATTTCTCCGCGAGCGCCCGTCCCTGCTGATGATTTCGGGGATTGCCATCGCGCTGATCGGGGCCATCGGCATCAGCATTCATGATTTTGCCATGAATCAGGGAACCCTGTTCGGCAATGTGCTGGCGCTGGGAGGCGCTCTTGGCGCTGCCGGCTACCTGCTCGCCGGCCGAAAAATTCGGGCGGTTGTGGACACCTTCCCCTACGTCACCATTGTGTATTCGCTCACCGCCGTCTTCCTGCTGCTTCTCACCCTCGCATCTGGCGCAGCACTGACAGGCTATTCCGGACGAAATTACCTGCTGTTCTTCGCCATCGCTTTTTTCCCGCAAGTCATTGGCCACACCAGTTTCAACTGGGCGCTGAAATATTTTTCCGCCACAGCCGTATCCATCCTGTTATTGGGCGAACCCATCGGCGCCTCGATTCTCGCGGTGATTTTTTTGGGTGAGTCGCTGAGCCTGATGAAAGTGATTGGCGGCCTGGTGATTCTGACCGGCGTGAGCATTGCGATCATCGCCGAAGGTCGGGTACATAAACAGCAAGTTTAAAATTTCTTCTTCAATCTCCCCTGGACAGGACGAATCCTGTAGTTTGAACCATTTTAAAAACGCGATTTCATCACCTCATCTCCCGCTCGAAAAATTAACGCGGATAACAGGCGAACCTCAGGCAAAGATGAAGGAAAGGGATGTCATCATTTCAAAACCCGGTACACCCGGTAAATCCCATCGTTCAACAAATCCTGGTATTCCTCGTAATGCGACAGCCCGTAAAAACTTCGCGGTTCGAAAATTTGTACGATTTGCGTGGCGTGGATGTTGCCAGCCGGGATGAATAAAGATCCCTTTGAAAAAGTTTTTTTCATTTTGTGAAACGCACCGGCCGGGACAATGGTGTCGCGGCCCTCGTGGTGCAGGGTGTCGCTGCCTGTGAAACGAAATTCCTCCACAGTAAATTTCTTTTTCGAAGCCAAAATTTCGTGGGGGAAGAAATGGTTTTTCACCAAAACCAGCAAAGCTTCGCCCGGCGCTTCGATGATGTAGCCGGCAGGACGTTTCACCGCGGTGACAGCTTTCGGCTCCGCACGATATTCAGGGAGTGTGACTGTTTTTTCGCGCATGTCGCTGGTTTGAATCAGCGTCACATCCAGCGGTTTCGAGTCTTCCGCGAAATAGGTGCCTTCGATAAAGATGGAATCCGGCGGATTGCTGCCCAGCTCTTCCCTGACGTTCTGCACAAGGCTCACAATATCCTCTGCGTTTTCATTGCACGTAGTGAGAAACGACTGGATGAGCGTGAGCTGGTGTTTGCCCCGCTGCCAGATTCTGTCCTCTTTGGACCAGCCGTTGAGTCCTTCCACAATAAAAGAAAGCGTGTGCTGAATGCCAAAGCTGTTGCGGCCGTCGTCGATATCCGTGGTGCTGTTGCGGACATAATCCAGGGGCGAGCCTTTGGTGATTAAATAGCGGTTGGACTTTACCCCCCGCGCGCGTGTGCTTTCGATGGTGGGCCAGAGAATTTTGTCCAGGGCAAAATCCTTGAGCTCGCGCGGAATGGCCGGGTTGGAGAGGCAATCCAATTGCTCGCCCAAATCTTTGATGTAGCCATCTTCCAGCCAGGTGCCGCCGCCGTATTCGTGCACATCCAGCGTAACGTGCGGACGGTATTTTTCGAACAGCGCGTGAAGCAACTGCGTCTCCGGCTCGGTGAGGATCACGTGATTCCTGTTCAAATCCACGCCATTGTTGTTGCGCCGGCGATGCGCTTCGTTGCCGTCCGGGTTCACCATGGGGAGGAGGATCAGGTTCAGATTTTCGAAATAGCGATTCCCCGGCTGCGATCTGATTTCTTGCAGAAACATGAGCAGCGCTTCTTTGCCGGAGGGCTCGTTGCCGTGCTGCTGGGCAAAGACCATCACAGTGGGATTTTCGTTCTTCCACAATTTTTTGGGGGGATAGAACAAAACAG
>JBMOPW010000029.1:0-66641 GCA_049322915.1 Candidatus Zhuqueibacterota bacterium | reverse complement strand
TACAAAAAGTGGGGAATTCTATTTGCCCTGAATAAGCAAAAAGTGGGGAATAGTAATTGCCCCATAGTGGGGAATACTAATTGCCCTGAAGCCATTTTAGTGGGGAATTGTGGTTACCCTCGACAGATATAATCATCTCAATAAAAAAGGATCATTTTTATTGTGAAAATAGCAAATAGAAAAAGCAGGAAAATTGCTGTTGAGACACAAACTATTCCACAGAGGCAACAAAGTTTAGGTGAAGAAATCGCCAATAGTATTACCCATGGACTCGGAGCAGCTTTAAGCATTGCTGCACTGGTTGTTCTTGTTGTTTTTGCAGGCAAATATGGTGATACATGGCGAGTCGTAAGCTTTAGTATCTATGGCTCTACACTTTTTTTACTTTATCTTACATCAACACTATACCATAGTTTCACCAATAAACGTGTTAAACATTTTTTTAATATATTGGACCATTCATCGATCTACTTGCTTATTGCTGGAACATACACACCTATAACTTTGATTTCCATGCGTGGTCCTTGGGGATGGACTATTTTCGGTCTTGTCTGGGCTATGGCTATCGGAGGAATTATTGCAAATATTTTTTTAATTGGGAAATATAAGATTATTTCAGTATTTCTTTATGTCGCCATGGGATGGCTTATTCTCATAGCCTTTAAGCCCATGCTCCAAATGGTACCAAAAGGTTTAATTATCTGGCTATTTATTGGTGGTGTATGCTATACTTTTGGACTAATCTTTTATGCATGGAAGAAGGTACAATATTTTCATTTAATTTGGCATCTTTTTGTGCTGGGTGGAAGTATATCACATTTTTTGGGGATGCTTCTCCATCTCGCTATAAAAACGACTTGAGATTATTAAAAAATAACCACAGTAAAGTTACATTTTAAGGAATGTAATTTTTTTATACTTATTGAAGCTTGTCATTAAACCTGTCGTTTTAAGAATTCGTGTGGCGCGTGGTCAAAGGAAGCGTCGAATTTGGCGTCATCCGATAAGCCGCCACATAATTCTATAATGCTTCAACTTATAATTTCGACGCAGGTGGTAATGGCGTAAAACTCAAACTGCGGGGTTTATGGGTTAGACGGCTGTATAAAAAGGTAGGAGGCTACATGTTCAAACAACTGTTGATTGCATTCCTGACAACCCTAATCGCTGGCGTTACATTCGCGGCTGGACTCGTTTGTAGCAGGCTCGTTGTTTCCGCAGTAGGTCTCAGCGCACCGCGATTGTCCACACAAGCACCTGAGTCAATCGCTGGATTCTATTTGCTGGCCGGCAGCATCGTATTGTCAGGCGGGTTGGCATTGCTTGCGAAAGGTATAAGCGCGTCACGAAGAGTCCGATGGCTTGTGCTGTCGGTCTTTCTGTTCCTCGGCTTCGCGGTAAGCACTACGATTGAAGCCTCTATCTTCTCAAACGCTGCAGGAACACTGTTGATGATTCCTATCTTGCTGCTGCCTTGCATGCTCCTTGTGGGAGTAATCGCTTTGCTTTCCTCGTCGCCTTTTTCAGAGCGGGATATTAAGGAGCGCATCATCCAATTTTTTCGCGCTCGATCATGGCAAGAATGGATTTGGCGCATTGTTGTGGCGAGCATGAGCTTTCCTCTGATCTACTTTGTCTTTGGCCTGGTTGTCTCTCCTATTGTCTCGAATTATTATGCCAGCGGTGTCTCTGGTCTGGCTCTACCCGCGCCGGCATTGATCGTCCAGGTGCAGTTTCTGCGCAGCCTTATTCATCTTGTGGCTGCCTTTCCTATCCTCATTCTCTGGAAGGGGAACCGACTGCGCTTTGTCATTGCGCTAGCATCAGCTTTCTTCGTGTTCGTATTCGCTTACGATATCGTATTGGCAGTTCAAATGCCCGCTATACTGACCCTTGTTCACGGTGTTGAGGTGCTGATTGATTCTCTCGTCTATGCCTGGGCGATCTTCTTTCTCTTGATGCCGGACAATACACAATTGATGCAGCAATCCACCACCTAATCGAGTAGGTGGCTCCAGTATTTTCCCACTGGAGTGCACCTCTCACACCACCGCTTACCACAGGCACTTCCTTCGGTCGCGTACAGGTCTCGTAATCGGCTGATAATTTTATATGTACTGACAGTAGTGAAACAGGGCCAGCATCGCCAGCCCTATTCAACTAAACGATTTCAAATCCAGCTTCCGTCTTAACTACCTCAGGCAAAATATGCAGTGACTTGACAGCATCACGGTTGAGCTGCTGAAAATAAAAGTCATCATCACTCTGACCAAGGACTGGATCTGGATGTATATATTAAATTAAAAAGGGGCCATATTTCACTTGAAAAGTATACCACTTTTTATAACTTCCTGTAATTAACTTACAGGAGAAATAAGAGGTGATAACTATGAACGTGAAACAAGAGATCATTCTAAGCTACTATCGTAATGGATATTCGATTCGAAAAATATCCAGAGAATTAGGCATCAATCGAAAAACAGTAACCAGGTATCTGAAGTCGTATGAAAGCCAACAAAAAAAAATAACATCAACAGGTGGTAAACCAGCGATCGAATTAATCGATGATCTTGTAAAAGCGCCACGCTACAATTCTCAAAATCGGGGCAAACGCAAGTTAAGCCCGGATATCATATCCGAAGTAGAGCAGTTGCTTGAACAAAATAAGCAGAAACGTCAACACGGGCAACGCAAGCAACAATTAAAAAAGATAGACATTTATGAACTGCTCAACGATAAAGGTTTTGATATTGGCTACACGAGCGTCTGTAATCTTATCAGCGAACTTGAGCAAAGCCATCAGGAAGCATTTATCCGTCAAAACTATGCCGCGGGCGCTGTTTGTGAATTTGATTGGGGTGAAGTAAAAATAGATACATCCCACGGCCTGGAAACATATCAGCTTGCTGTATTCACAAGCGGTTATAGCGATTATCGCTTTGCTCGGCTTTACAAGCATCAGGATACCAATTCGTTTCAACAAGCGCATGTCTATTTTTTTGCCAAGATAAATGGCGTCTTTCAAATATTGGTTTATGATAACATGAAAGTCGCCGTCAAAAAGTTTGTCGGTCCTACCGAGAAGGAGGCGACTGACGGGTTGTTAAAACTATCGATGTATTATCAATTTTCATTTCGATTCTGCAATGTCCGAAAAGGCAATGAAAAAGGCCATGTGGAACGAAGCGTTGAATATATCAGGCGTAAAGCATTTGCCAAACGAGACCATTTTGCCAGTCTTTCTGAAGCGAATGAATATTTAGATTCGGTCTGCGATTCATTGAACGCCCGGCCGCAAAAAGAAAATAGCAATAAGACAGCCGAGTTGCTTCTCCAGGAAGAACATGCTTACCTGTACCCTGTAAAGCCCATGTTCGAATGCGGTGACGAATATGGGCTCAAGGTGGATAAATACTCAACGATCAGCTATAAAACATGTCGTTATTCTGTCCCGGACACATATGTGGGAAAGCTCGTGAACTGCAAAGTTTATCCTGACAGAATAGTGTGCCGTGATGAAAATGAAAATGAGCCGATAAGCTTTCATGCAAGGTTAAATGGATTGCATGAGTGGTCTGTCAAGATTGAACATTACACGCGCACCTTGAAAAAGAAGCCAGGAGCTGTTTCAGGAAGCCTGGCGCTGGCTCAAATAGATTCCCGTCTTGACAAGATTTATAAAGCGTATTACCGTAATCGTGAAAAGCAATTCATCGAGTTAATCGAATATATTCGGGACTGTTCGATTCCGATAACCAAAATTGAATTAGCGATTCAGCATCTACAGGCTGTCAAAGCAACAGATGTTACGCTTGATAAAATAAAAATACTCTGCGAACGTCAAGTTGAACAGCCACTGGTGGAGCGCCATGGTCATGACGAAATCAACAGGATGTGTCAGGATCAACTCAAAGCCCTGAGTCGTTTGATTCCTGATAATGGCAACTTCAGTCGCCAACGCGTGGAGGTGATATGAGAATGAATCAATCTACCGCCGAAGCGATTGTTGAATACACGCATGAATTGAAATTGCCAGGCATCAGACAATGTTTCAAAGATCAAGCGATTGACGCTGGCCATCATGAAATTACCTATGAACAATTTTTATTTAACTTGCTTGAAAAGGAATATGAGTTAAGACTGATCAATCGGGAAAAAAGCAGGGTGCGTACGGCTAATTTCCCGTTTAAAAAATATCTTGAAGATTTAAGCATTGACGATTTACCAAAAGATGCCATCAAAAAGATCAAGATATTAAAAACACTGGATTTTATTCGCGACGGCCATAATTTAATCTTAGCTGGAAATCCTGGCACTGGTAAAACTCATATCGCCATCGGGCTTGGCATCAAAGCGTGCATGGAAGGCTTTAAAGTGTTATTTACAACCGTTCCTTCGCTCATTGTTCAATTGAAAGAATGCCAATCCGAAAAAACGTTACGGTCTTTTGAGAACAAATTTGAAAAATACGATGTAGTCATCTGTGATGAATTAGGCTATATTTCTTTTGATAAAAAAGGAGCCGAGTTATTATTCATGCACTTATCATTGCGAGCTGGAAGAAAATCGACAATTATCACAACCAACCTTTCCTTTGACAGGTGGAACGAAGTATTTGTTGATCCTGTTCTCACAGCGGCTATGATAGACAGGCTAACCCATAAGGCGTACATGGTGAACATGAACGGCAATTCGTATCGAATCAAGGAAACGGTCAATTGGAATAAAAATCCGTAATAGAGAAAAATTATTTGCCGCTGGGCTGAATGAAATCGGCGAGCACAAGCGCTAACTCCAGTCGGCCTACGGCCTCCTTCCGCTAGCGCTTGTGCTCTGTCGGGGGGGCCGTATCCAATACAGTGAGTATTGGGCACATTGTTAATCCACTGGTATACTTTTCAATTAATACAATGGTACACTTTTCACTTGAAATTTACATGCGCTGAATCTTTCTGTCATGAGGTATAGAACGCAATTTTGTTATAGGTAAAAAAATGTGCAAATAAAAATTGTCAGTAAATCAAAATTATGCAGCGGAGGATAACATGGTAAAAAGAAGTATGCTATTGATTGTTTCATTATTTCTTTTGTACACGATTAGTGTTGCACAACCAGACACCTGGATTTACAAAAAAACAATGCCAACCGCTCGTACTTTTGCAAGTGGGTGCGTTTTCGATAATAAGTTTTATGTGATCGGCGGCTCTCCAGCGAGCACAGCGACAGCCGCCGTTGAGGCTTATAATCCAGCAACGGATTACTGGGAGAAAAAAGCAAATTTACCCGCAGCAAGGTGCTATCCAATTGTCTGTGCATTTCAGGGGAAAATCTATGTTTTTGGCGGAAGTTCAGGTATGTGGTCAAATGCACTTGCCACTCTCTTTGTCTATGATCCTCAAACAGATTCCTGGAGTCAGAAAAATGATATGCCTTATGCGGTTGGCTTCAGTGGAGTTGCTGTTTTAAATGATACGATTTATCTGATTGGAGGAGCGCTGAACGCGTCGAGTCCGCCCTTTGCAACCGTCATGGCGTATAATCCGTTGAGTGAAACCTGGATGTCAAAGACGGACATGCTCACAGCGAGGAACGGATTAGCCGCGTGCGTGGTGAATGGAAAGATATATGCCATTGGCGGCACAACAGCGCAATGGGAGACCGTATCGTACCAGCATGTTGAGGTTTATGATCCGGTGACAGATGCCTGGACACGTAAAGCGGACATGCCAACCGGGCGTTGGGGTTTGTTTGTAGGAGTTATTGATGGGAAAATTTACGCTGTTGGAGGTCGTTCAGGGAGTTATAGCAGTTCCAAAAACGAAGTCTATAATCCCTTGACAGACACCTGGGCCGAAAAGAGTCCGATGGAAAAAATGAGAACCGGGCTGGCAGGCTGTGTGATCGGGAATAATATTTATGTGACAGGAGGACATCAGGGACCTCCTATCGTCATCCAGACCTCACTTGAGCAATACAATCCAGTTATTACGGAAGTTAACACTGGAGCATTATTCCAACCTCGGCAGTTTGCACTGTATCAAAATTTTCCAAATCCATCTAATTCTACCACAACAATTCAATATCAATTGAGTGAGCCAAATTTTGTCTGTCTGGAAATTATGAACGTAAGAGGTGAAATAGTTATAACTGCAGTAAACGAATTTAAAAATGACGGCAATCATTATTTTCTTTTGAATACCAGTAGCTTATCAAGTGGCTTATTTTTTTATAAATTGCGTCCTGGCGATCAAGAATCTGAAACAAAGAAAATGTTATTCATAAAATAAAAGTCTCATAACAAATAAATGCATCGGATTTGAACAGCCGCTTCTTTTAGGCGTCATTCGGGAGATTAGAAGGTTAAGTCGCAGCATCGGACAAGCTCGATGCTGTTCAAGCCGGTGATTTTATGTTAGCTCCAGGTATGCTGAACGAATACAGCTTAAGAATTATCCTCAATTAAAGAAATGCTACATGATTGAATCAAAAGATAGAAATATCCTTTCAGAGAACATTAACAGGCTGGCAGCTTCCCTGGGGATTGATATGCTGGGATTTGCCGGGGTATCTGAATTTGAAAATTATATTTCAAGCCGCGCTAAACGACGAGACCCAAAGCTCTCATCGTCGGATGCGAAAACTATTATTGTGGCAGGTATTTACATTGGGGGTCTCGTGCTGCCATCCTGGGAAAATCCTGAGATGGGGCGAACGAGCAGACTGTATCTTTCAGGTTTTTTTAATGACGTCGTCAAGCCGCTTGAGCCAATCGCCGCTTTATTGCGAAAAAAAAGATATAATGCACTTATTTGTGATGATGCTAAAAATACCGGTTCCATTCTCCCGCTAAAACTGGCTGCCATCAGAGCTGGCTTTGGATGGCAGGGGAAAAATTCCCTGCTTGTCACCAAAAAGTATGGCTCGTTCCTGGCGCTTGGCGGGATCTTGACCAATGCCGATCTCGAGCATAACACCGATCAACAAAAAAATCTATGTAAAAGCTGCACCAAATGTCAACAAGCTTGCCCAATGAATGCGCTTGAGCAAGCATATCTGTTGAATAAGCAAAAGTGCCTGTCATTTCTTTTGCAGCAGGACAATTTTCCTGAACAAGCCAGCACCATGAAAGATAATCGAGTGATGGACTGTGAAATCTGCCAGCAGGTATGCCCCTGGAATGCCAAACATATTCAGCGCCCTTTAGCCACGGTGATGACCACGTCGTTTCAAAAAGAGATCGCAGTGTGGGAAGATTTCTTCGTGCTGAATCGGCTCGCCAGGCTTACCGAGCAGGAGTATAAAAAATTTCTCGGTGATCTGAAAACAGGTATTCCTTATGGGATATTTCATCGGAATGTTTTGATGGCAATGGAACGATTACAACAAAATTGATCGGACGAAAGTTGAGATTCACCTGGATCAATGCTTCCAAACGTATTCAACCGTTTCGGCGGACGGAGTAACGTGGTAAGTGTGAAAATTTAAAAGGGATTTATAAGCTTTTTTTGTGAAGTGCTAAAATGATTAGTTTGAAAACTCATCTGGCGGTCTACCTTATTCTGGCACTCTTGCTGCTGATCACTGCATATCTTGTATTCAGGCGACTGATTCAGCAGGATTATCTCCATCGAGGCCATTTGACGTGGTCGTCTTCATTCCTGCAGCTTCTGATGTTTGCTGGGGTGTTGAGTTTCCCGTACCTTTTCAATCCACCTGAGTGGCCCTGGTTCTGGAGGTTAACGGGATCAACCGACTGGCGATTGCGGATATTGGGACTGGTAATTATCCTATTTGGATTTGTCATGGCGTTTGGAACGATGGCCTGGTTTGGTATGCGACGGGCGTTTGGCTTTGAAGCGCAAGGTCTGATACACACTGGACCGTATCGAATCACCAGGAATCCTCAAATTCTTGGCGGGTATCTGTTAGTCATCGGGACTACGGTACAATGGCCTTCATGGTACGGGCTGGGCTGGATTGCTCTTTATGGAATCATTGGGCATTGGATGGTGATCACCGAGGAGGAGCATCTGCGAGCGAAACTTGGAGAAGAGTATGAGCGCTATTATAATCAGACTCCAAGATATTTACTGTCTTTATAGGAGAGTATTAATTTGAACAGCAACATTAAAGGAATCAATCTGCTGCATTCTTTGCTGATCTTCGGCATCGCCGCCATTTTATTGGCATTAGAAACACAATTTCTAATTCCCTTTTTGAGCAAAACAACTGGCATTGAGCCTATCATTTTCTGGTTTCTTGTTGCAGGATTGGGACTGTTTCTCCCCATGCTAAGTTTGACCTATTTCATTTTAAAAAATGAAGGGCTGAAAATCGACAGACGTACCTGGGAAGAAAGGCTTCGTTTTAAAAAAATGGTTGTTGGCGACTGGCTCTGGAGTCTCGGTGCGGTTTTCATCATTGGCGCGTTGAGTCTGGGCATCATCAAAATTATTGAAGCGATAATCGGCAAAGTCGATAGCTCCCCATCGTTCATGTATTTTGAGCCATTGACGTCAGGGCGATACTGGATTCTGTTGGCGTGGCTTCCCTATTGGTTGCTGAACATCATGGGAGAAGAGATCCTGTGGCGCGGTGTGATTCTTCCGAAACAAGAATTGGCATTTAGAAAAACGACCTGGCTGATCCACGGTATCTTTTGGGGCATATTTCACATTGCTTTTGGCTGGCAGCTTTTATTGACATTGATCCCGATGATGTTCATTCAATCGTATGTTGTCCAACGACGAAAAAATAGCTGGATAGGCGTCATCATACATGCGGTTATCAATGGCCCAAGTTTTATCGCCATTGCCTTTGGTCTCATTTGAGAGATGTAATGTTATAACTAAAATTTTAGCGGAGAAATTGTATGTCAAAAATACTTCTAATCATCGGTGGAATTTTTAATTCACTCCTGGCGGTCTTCCATGTTTTTCTGGGTTATCAAATATTTCAAATCAAAGATATGGCTGAAGGCTATCGTGCTCTCATGATCATGCTCAATGCAGGTGGAACCTTATTTATCATCCTCTTTGCGACTGCATCCCTTGGTTTCGCAACGGAGATGTTGACTACCAGACTTGGCAAGCTAATTTCACTCTTTGTTTTTCTGCTCTATGCCTCACGGGCCATCGAAGAGGCGATTATTTCGCCTGAGTTCTCGCTGGCGATTTTTGCAATTTGTATTGTTATTGCAGCCATTTATCTGGTGGTGTGGCTGTTGCCGCACCAAAAAAAAAGTATAATCACCGACAAAGTTAAATAGTGCGATCCATACTAATTTGAGACCACTTCTCTTTATGAAAGTAATCAATGTTCATGAGCGGGTGCTGCCTGCTTCCCTGACTGAAATTGGGAAACTAATCGACAACCTAGCTTCATCGGATGATAAGCTATGGCCTCGTGATCAGTGGCCAGCGATGAAATTTGACCGTCCTCTCAGCGTGGGGGCTGTTGGAGGGCATGGACCCATTCGATATGTGGTTGAGCGCTACCAACCAGGTCAATCCATTCAGTTTCGATTTACGCAACCGAAAGCGTTTCTTGGCAGCCATCGTTTCGAGATTGAGCCGCTTGAAAGTGAAATCGTCAGGCTGCATCACACCATTGAGATGCAGGTGCAAGGAATAGCCTGGCTGAGCTGGCAATGGGTGATTCGTCCGCTACACGACGCGTTAATTGAAGATGCCCTGGATCGGGCTGAGCATTTTATTGGCGGACGCCCTGTTAAACGTAAATGGTCGTTCTGGGTGAAATTTCTCAGACGGTCCATGAGTCGTCGATAATCATCGAAAAAATAGATTTTACACCATTCGATAAAGGAGTGATCGAATGACATCCAGAAAAAAGACATGGCGAGAGAAACTTGCAGATAAACAAAATTTACCCAAGTTGCTTAAGTTGGAAAAAAAATTTCCCTGCTACAATGCCGTTCATAAAATGGGAGCCGAAGTCGGCGATGAAATCGTGCTTGTCAATCCCAGCGAAGTCATTGAACTCATGAAAAAAGTGCCTTATGGCGAACTGGTGACGATTGTTGAGATTTGTAACAGCCTTGCCAAGCAGTACAAAGTTAAGGGGTGCTGTTCTCTCACGACGGGAATTTTTATTATGACGGCAGCGAACGCTGTTGAAGAAGAAAAAAAAGCGCATCGCGATCTGGACATACCCTATTGGAGAACGCTGAAGGCTGATGGCTTTCTTAATGAGAAATTCCCTGGTGGCGCTGAATCGCACAAAGCACTAATAGAAAAAGAGGGCTTCAAAGTGACGCAAAAAGGGAAGAGATATTTTGTGGAAAATTATCAACACTTTTTAATTCAAGAATTCTAAGTATATTGATGGAGACAATAGAAATACTCATTCAGCGTGTTCAAAAAACACAGGGAACCGATCAATGCCGGATTGCAGCGCTGGGACATTGGGGACAAAAGAGTAGCATAAATTTTTAAACTGCGCAGCAAGTTTCTGCAAAAGTAAATGATGGAATTAGTCATGCCGTACATCGAAATGTGCTGCTAGAACTATAACCAATACGAAGGAAAGCTAAAGATGAATATTCTTATTGTGGGTACTGGCGTGATCGGAACAATTTACGGCTGGGCGCTTCAGGCGGCGGGATTAAACATCACCCATTTAGTCAGAAAAGGAAAAGGGAACAATTTTCAGGACGGAGTTACTATCGATGTTCTGGATGAGCGAAAAGGATACAAGAAATACAACAAAACCACCTATCCCATCAAAGTCATTGAAATGTTGGATAAGAACAGTAGCTTTGATCTGGTGATTGTTCCCACCAACTATTATCAAACTGAAGAAGCGTTGAAGACCGTTGTGCCGCTGTGCTGCAATTCATTTTTCTATATACTGACCTCCAATTGGACTGGAACGCAATTATTCGATGGAACTTTAAGGAAGCATCAGTACTTATTGGGCTACCCTGACGGCGGCGGAACGATTCGGGATAATGTCTACTGGGCCAACATCGGGCCAGAGATTCATATTGCCGCACCTGATGAACATAATCAACAGGGGTTTGAACTTATCGAAAAAGCATTCGCCAGCGCCACGATCAAACTGGATGTCCAGGAAAATATACTCCATTGGCTCTGGGTTCATAATGCAGGCTCGGCAGCGATATGGGCGGCAACCTTAAAATATCGAAATATCAAAAAATACTTGGCTGACAAAGCATTATTAAAGAAATCATTTCTTGCCACCCGTGAATGTCTTGCCTTATGCGAGAAAAGAGGCGCTTCGTCAAAAGGCTATCCTGAAATATCTGCGTTTAAAATGCCGATGTGGTTATTGATTCCAATGTTCAAGTTTAATTTTAAACACAATGAAAGCATGAAACGATATACGGCACATGCCGATAACGCACCGAAAGAAGATGTGTTAATTAATTTCAGGGACATTCTTGCCACAGCAAAGGAACTTGGATTTGATATGCCCAACTTCAAGGAATTGGAACAGTTTCTTAAATGATAATAAAAACAAATATCAAGATGCATCTGATTCTTTTAGCCAGACTGACATTTAATTTTAATCCGAAGGATTAGCAATGAGGCTCACTATCCAGATAGGTTTCGCACGCAAAGTGTGCTGTAGATTCTTACTGACTTGCCAGTTTGTGTTGGCAATTACCCTTATTTCATGTGCCCGTACACCGATTCCAAATTACTCGGTTAAGTTTATTGCTCGGTTAGAAAAATCAGCCATCGGTCCGCAAGTCTATCTCACAGGCAAAAATAAAAAGCTTGGCGATTGGAATCCCGTTGCGGTTCCGATGACCCAAGAATCCGATTCCTTGTGGTCAACAACATTGTCTTTCCAAGATGGCGAAAGCATCGAATATAAAGTAACTGCTCAGTCATGGCACGAAGGCAGGGACAATGGTAGCGGTCATTAAAAGTCTGTTCGTTACTCACGCTGCTGCCCAGGATACGCCATCCTTTTTTCAGAAATGTTCGCAAACTATTCGACAGATACAATTTGGCAATTTATATATGGGGATGATCCTGGTAAAACTTAACGACGAAAAAATGACAATTAGCTCGGCTGGCATGCCGCTGATTAATATTTACCGCCACGGGACGCAAGCTGTGGAAGAGCTCATCATCAAGGCATTGCCTTTGGGAGCGACAGCGTCATTTTCATCCGAAGTAAAAATACTGAAATTGGAAACTGGCGATACCGTGCTGCTTTTATCAGACGGCTATATTGAGTTATTTAATGATCAGGATGAAATGCTCGATTATCCCCGTGTTTTGCAATATTTTCAGGATGTAGGCAAGCAATCTCCTGATGCCATTGTGGCACAACTCATCGAGCGAGGGGATCAGTGGCGCAATGGCAGGTCTCAATTAGATGATATTACACTGGTAGTTTTTAAAATGAAGGCGGTTGAAGATTCAAACCAGGAATGACTTTCAAGATTGGTACAATGTAAAATGTTACTCAATTCGATGGGTTTAAAGTTGACAGAGATGATATCATGAAAACCTATTTCCTGCTATTGATTTCACTATTATCCCCTTTCTTCTTTATTTCACGGGTCATATCTTTAGAGTCAATTCACTTATCCGCTGATAGTTTTAAGCAGCATGAGCATTGCTGGCTGCGAGATCATTGGAAATATCATTCAGGCGATAACAGCGAGTGGTCGCAATCTGCTTTCGATGATGGCGATTGGGAATTTGCGGATCCCATTTTACAGGTCCATAGATTACCCACCAGCGGTTGGAACGGTCTGGGCTGGTTCAGAATTCATCTTGTGGTGGATTCAACACTCTGGCATCAATCATTAGTAATGAATTGCAATAAGGCGGACGCTTCACCGCAGGTATCAGCCGAACTGGCTGGCAGCAACAGTTAAGGTGTTGCTCTAGTCGTTGGCATCGGACGATTTGATCGACGGTTTCGGGAAACATATTTTTCTTTTTTCAATATAAGCATTGCCATGTTTACATTTGTCGGAGAACTGATGCTTATTTTTTGGTTTTAAATAAGAGCTCGAAAGATGAAAGAATAAATAGATAAATAAATTTTGAAGTCAGGGAGGCTAAATGAATTTTATAAAAAAGACCATCCTGCCAATTTTACTGGCAACGATCTGGATCAGTGTATCTGAATTTGTGAGGAACGAGCGATTGGTCAAATCATACTGGACGGAGTATAACAAAACGCTCGGGCTGGTTTTTCCGTCAGAGCCGCTTAACAGTGCACTGTGGGGACTATGGTCTTTATTATTTGCAGTCGCCGTCTTTTTCATTTCGAAATAATTCTCCTTAATTCAGACAACTCTGCTTTCCTGGTTTGTCGTTTTTGTATTGATGTGGGTTGTCATCGGAAATTTGGGGGTGTTACCCAATGGATTGTTGTATGTCGCTGTCCCATTGAGTTTGCTGGAAGCGTTTCTGGCTGCTTTTTTTATGGTGAAATTGTCAGGCTATAAAGGTAAGCTTTCCTAAACCTGTGAGGTTTAGTAAAGCTGTTTTGTTTACCAAACCTGTAACTCTCCGATTACTAAACGACTAATAACTAATTATGAGTAAGTATAAAAAATTAAAACTAACAACTTTCCTCACAGGTAGTTTGCTTTTTCTAATTTTGAGTATTGGATGCAGCGGATCTATTCGAGATTATTCGCCTGTAATTAGGAATCAACATGAGTACACTAGTCAAAAAAATCAGGAAATAATTATTGGAATTCAAAAAATCCTCGATCAATCGGTCAATGACCAGAAAATACCTGGTTTGCAGCTTGCTATCAAATTTCCCGATCAGTCCCATTGGATAGGAACGAGTGGCACGTTGACTCCAAAACGAGAAATTCAACTGACCAATGATTCTATGTTACGGATCGGAAGCGTTACAAAACTATATACAGCGGTGCTCACACTCAAAGCTGTGGAACAGGGTAAAATTTCATTGCCTGATACACTTGCAAAGTGGTTTCCTGGAATACCAAACTCAGAAAAAATTACACTAATAGAGTTATTAAACCATACGAGTGGATTGAGGGAGATTCTTGAAAGTTTCTCAGTCAAAATGAAATCCATATTCCCGCATAAAAATTGGAAGCCGTCTGAATTACTAAAAATAATTTCAAAACAAAAACCTTATTTCAAGCCAGGCACTGATTTTCATTATTCCAATTCAAACTATATTATCCTCGGCTTTATTCTGGAACATGTTTATAAAAAATCCATCGGAAGTTTGCTCGAAGATGAGATTATAACGCCGCTTGAGCTGAAATCAACATATCTTTTGCCTCAAGCCAAAATTCCTCAAAATCTCATCCCAGGCTTTGATAGTGATCTTTTGCCCTGGCCAGGACTGTATCAGCACAAGCCTGACAATACCGCCTGGGCTTCGCTTGCCTTTACATCAGGCGCCATGGCAACAACTGCCAACGAACAATTAACATTTATCAATGCACTTTTTGATGGTGGATTGGTGTCTGACACATTGCTAAAAAGTATGGTCAATTTTGTAAATGTCGATAACAAAGATCATCCTTACTGGACTGGTTATGGACTGGCTGTGACACGTTTCAACATCAATAATTATGAATACTGGGGACACGAAGGATTATTCATTGGTTTTGAAGCGATTGCACTCTATTCACCATCGAAAAATTATTCCATTGCTTTGATTGGCAATGTTTCTTCTTTTGATAAGTTTGAAATTATTCGGCAAATTCAGGAAATTTTATCACAAATAAAATAAGTATGTTTCAGTTTAAAATTGGAGGAAGGAATGAATAATAGAGTTCTGGTAGCTTATGCCACCAAATACGGTGCAACGCTAGGGATTGCCGAGAAAATCGGACAGGTGCTTGGTCAGGCAGGTCTGCTTATTGAGGTTCTGCCAGCGGATCGGGTTAAGGATTTAAGTCCTTACCCATCAGTGGTTCTGGGCAGTGCAACTTATATTGGCCGCTGGCGCAAAGAAGCAGCAAAATTCTTAAAGTCCAACGAAAAAAATCTGGCAAATAAGCTGGTGTGGCTATTTTCCAGTGGCCCCACCGAAAAGGGAAATATTGAAGAATTGATGAAAGGCTGGCGCTTCCCCAAATCACTGCAACCAATCGCTGACCGCATTCAGCCCAAAGACATCACTATTTTTCATGGCGCCACGGACATCGATAAATTGAGCTGGATCGAGAAATGGATGATCAAAAAGGTCAACGCCCCGATCGGGGATTTTCGGGATTGGGAGGCGATCACAGCCTGGGCAAAGTCGATCGCCGTTGTGCTGAAACAAAATATCCCATCCACTCAAAATTGAAAAATAACAAGGTAAAGTTTTTAACAGGGATTCGGAGCTGAAATGGATCATGTACGCTGGTGTATTGGGCACAAACTAATCCTGCCCAATATTAAAAAAGCCGAAGGTTGTTATCTCTTTGATTCGAATGGAAAGCAGTATCTTGATATGGAATCGGGGATCTGGTGTACTTCACTGGGTCATTGTCACTCCCAAATAAATCATACCATTAAAACACAAATCGATAAAATCATCCATACCGGTTACTGCTATACGAATCCAATCATAGAAGAAGCCGCCACAGAAATTCTCGATGTTTTGGGATTTTGGAATGGCAAGTGCGTCTTGCTCTGTTCAGGAAGTGAAGCGGTTGAGTTTGGCGTGTAGGTTTTGAGGAACGTTTCCAACAAACCCTTGCTGTTTACCCTATCTGATTCTTTCCTGGGATCATACGGTTCGGCGGGAAATAGAAGCCAGGACGAATGGCATCTGTTTGATTGGCGGGATTGTGCCACCTGTCCGAATTTAGATGATTGTGATCCAGGCTGCCTGCATTTATCAACAATTCCGTTCGAAAAAATAGGCGGCTTTGTGTTTGAGCCTGGCAGCTCATCGGGATTGGTCAGATTTCCTCCAAAATCATTGATTCAAAATATTTCAAAACTAATCAAACAGCATTCTGGTTTCATCCAGATTAATGAGATTACCACCGGGATGGGGCGAACCGGGAAATGGTTCGGATTTCAACATTATGACATGCATCCGGATATTGTTTCCATCGGTAAGGGACTGGGCAACGGCTTTCCCGTAAGTGCGATTGCCATGTCCCGGGAGATCATCGCTATTTTGGATCAGATTTCGTTTCATTATCATCAATCGCATCAGAACGATCCGCTGGGAAGTGCGGTGGCGAAGCAGGTCATTACCGTCCTGAAGGAACAAAATCTTATCGAAAAGTGCAACCAGATCGGCGCCTATTTTCTGGAGCGGTTATTCCAGCTAAAAAATAGCTACCAGTTTATTAAAGAAATCCGCGGCCGAGGATTGATGATCGCGATTGAATTTCAGGAAACGACTTCGAACGAATTCATGGATACTTTATATCAAAAATGCATTCGGCGAGGTTACATCATTGCCCGCCGTCCGGGCTTGAATGTATTTCGAATCGATCCACCGCTAATCATATCGAAAAAGCAGATCGATGATTTTCTTGAGAATTTTGAACAAATTTTGAATGAAAGCTCCTGACAGCGACAATTAAGAATTCACTAGTGTCCCGTTGTTTATTGAATGACGCTCGGGATGTCCGCTAAAATAGGGCATCACAAGCTATTTCTACATTTTTGTATATATTTTCCAATTATAGCATTATATTACCTTCACACCAATTGAGGAGGTAACCAATGCTATCAGGTAAAACCTTTTTTTCACAACTTAACTCATTTTTACCAAAGTATGAATAGTATCAATTGACCCCTACTCAAAAGGAATTATCAGAAACTATGTCTTTTTATAGCAGCCAATTGTTTGTTCATAAATTTTTCGGTATTCTTTTATCAACGATTCACTCAGCCGCGTGTAGAAGGCAATCTTGGCAATGGGTTGACCTTCTTCGAAGAATGGGACTGTTCTTTCAAAATCTCTGATATAGCGATCCACACAGGCAGGATCATGATCTGTTTTACGGGCGATTTCTGATGGCATCAAGCCCTCAAGATGATAGGCAACGATTTGCTGTTTATGAGTAAACGTCCGCCCCAAATCGTGGTAGCTGCCCCTGGATGGCAAGGTTTCCTGGTGATCTTTCTCCCAATGTTGGCGCAGTTGACTGACTCGCGATGGAGAATAATTCAAAATCAATCCGACATCGATACTGGACAGCACCGCGCCCTGTTCGAATGCCTGCTTGAAAAATCGGGCAATGCGTTGCGGCGTCAAAGATTTCGGATTTTGCCCATTGGCCAATTGCTCCAATTCATCGGGCGTCCACAGGGTTAAAACCACGGGTATATAGTGGGTGTCGGCCATGGTCTTGCCATAACCTGGGAAATCGTCTTTGGCCACCGCTGGCCACACCGTTTGATAGGGTTGAATCTTTTGCTTATCTTTGCCATAAGTGTCAACTATTTCCAACAGGGAATCGATCAATACGTCGGCAATTTTCAACTTGTTCTCAAAACCGAAATTCAACACCAATTCTCGTTTGAGCAGATTATGCAGCGTCTTTTGCTGACTGGGGCCATACAGGGATTTGGCCATGCTTCGCGTTGCTGGTGTCGTTGTCATGGCAGCCTCCGATTGTTTTTTTGGGTGCGATTAAATAGCGCATCAATTCGGGTTAATAGCTGGTCCAATCGGAATTGGCAGTCTGGATCTTTTTGGAAACGGTGGTACAATTCGATATATTCGGTGACCAGTTTTTCGCTCAATTTCAAAGTGCGGCATAACCTGGTGACCGAGAAGTGATCCGTGGCATACCCTGAGACGACCATGCAGAAATCATCCAAATACCGTTCGATGGAATGCGGATGATGCGCCATAGTCATGGCAATTTCCGAGACCGTGGCGCCTTTTAGATAACGCCGAATCGCTTCGGCCTTATGAGAAATCCCCGGGCCAATATCGCAATGATTGCCACGCGTCGGCAGGCATTGTTCCAGGTGGCGATACTGTTTGACGATCCGTCTGATGGTGCTGACGCTGCAATGAACCAGTCGGGCCAGGTCTTCCTGACTGAGGCAGCAGCCCTGACCAAGTGCCTGCCAAGCGAGACGAGAGACCATGATGAAATGGAACTGTTTCAAGTCTTGATACGATAACTCAACCAATTCGGGCGGATAGACACAGAGCTTTATCCGTTGGGTGCGACATTGCTTCAGGGGCTTGCCGGCCAGTTCGTTATTGAGAACAGCCGTAAAAAAGATTTCGCCTTCCTGAACAATGGCGTCGGCATTGGTGTCGATAAACTGCTGAACATCCCTGGTTAGCGTGGATGCTTCAACTGGGGATAGGCAATAGTCTTTGGTTAATTTGACAATGAACAGTGCTTCAAATGTTTTCGCCCGAAGGCGATTGAGTAAATTGCTTCGTGCTTTCAATGACCTGTCCTCCTATGTTTACTACCCGTAATATACTAAATTTTTGAGTACAGGTCAAATGAACTAATAGGCAATTTCCGTTCCGGTTGTCAAGAGTTTTTTTAATTTTTATTTGAAATGAATGATGACCAACAAGCATTGGCACGTGACGCAGACGTGACAAAGAAGAGAGAAAATCTGTTAAAATGAGTTGAATTGGGGTAAATATTTTTGGAAAATGAAGATAAAAAAAGGACTCAGAAAAATATCTAAGTCCTTGATTATCAATGTGTGCCGAGGGCGGGAATCGAACCCGCATGTTCTTACGAACGCTGGATTTTGAGTCCAGTGCGTCTACCAATTTCACCACCTCGGCAATTGCGCTATAATATAAGATATTTTCAGTTAAAGTCAAGAAAAAACTTCTGATTTTTGACAGCCTTTCGCCGGGGAAGTTACGCCGGTGATGCCAGCCGCACAGGGTATTTCGCGTGGAAATCGAACGCGGTGAGTACTGATTTTTTGCTTGACATTTATAAATTTATTGCTATCTTAAGATGTTTATCAAATATACCTTTATGGTTTAGCTGGTTATTTTTCATGGGACAACCAAAATTAGCGGTCGATGTAAAGCTGTTCGCCGCAATCACATTTCGCGATGACGAGACGTACGAGAAACTCAAGCCGGTGCTGGAACAGGAGTTCGGGCCGATTGAAATCCAGTCGGCGGTATTCGAGTTCATTTATACGCAATACTACTCCCATGAAATGGGCTTCAATCTCAGGAAGCAATTACTGGGTTTCAAAATCCTGATCGCGAAAGATACACTGGCGGACATTAAATTAAGGACAAACGCCATCGAAGCGGATTTTACTGTTGACGGGAAACGATCCGTCAATATTGATCCCGGCTATTTGACCGGCGCGAAAGTGGTGCTGGCGACGACCAAGAATTTCGATCACCGGGTGTATTTGGGCAAGGGCATTTACGGCGATATTCATCTGCGCTATCGGCATGGGAAATTTTTGGTCAACGATTGGACCTATCCCGATTACCGCGAAATGGTGATCATTGAATTTTTAGCGCGATTGAGAAAAATCTACATGAAAGAATATGAATGCATGATTCAAGGCAACGAATAATTCCCAATACACACGAACATGGAGTGAGTTGAGATAAATGGCAGGAATAACCTACAAAGACGCCGGCGTTGATATTTCCGCCGGCGACGAAAGTGTGAAAGACATTGCCCGGCTGGCCAAACAGACGTTCAATGAAAATGTCGTGCGCGACATCGGTCTGTTCGGATCCTTTTATCGCATCAAAACGGAAACGCTGCAAGACCCCATTCTCGTTTCGAGCGTGGACGGTGTTGGCAGCAAACTGAAAATTGCGTTCATGACCGGCATTCACAACACCGTGGGCGAGGACCTGGTGAACCACTGCGTGAATGATATCATGACCTCCGGGGCAGAGCCCCTGTTTTTCCTCGATTATCTGGCTGTCTCCAAATTGAAAGGCGACGTTGTCACGCAAATCATCGAAGGCATGGCCCGTGGCTGCAAAAATAACGGCTGCGCGCTTGTCGGCGGGGAGACGGCTGAAATGCCCGATTTTTACCAGGCTGGCGAGTACGATATTTCCGGGACGATTGTCGGGTTAGTTGACGGACAGAAAATCATCGATGGAACGACTGTCCAAAAGGGCGATATTCTGGTGGGACTGCCTTCCAACGGCTTGCACACCAATGGCTACTCGCTCGTCCGCAAGGTTTTCTTTGAGCTGCACCACTACACAGTGGATGATTATATCGAGGAATTCGGGACACCGTTGGGCGCGGAATTGTTGCGCGTTCATCGCAGCTACCGTGAATCCATTCTGGCCATGCGGCACGAGCCGTATCTGCACGGAATGTCCCACATTACCGGCGGCGGCATCGTGGGAAACACACGGCGCGTTCTGCCCAAAACGTTGCATGTGAATATCGATTGGGAGAGCTGGCAGGCGCCGGAAATTTTCCAGATGATCCAGCAATTGGGCAAGGTCGATGAAGAAGAAATGCGACGCGTTTTTAACATGGGCGTTGGGTATATTTTCATCATCGATCGCTATGCCGTCCACAAAGCAGTGGATATTTTAAAGCAACAAAATCAGCAACCCATTATCGTCGGCGAGGTCGCGTGATGAACGAAAAAACGTACAGGATCGCCGTGCTTGGCGCCGGCAGTTGGGGTATGGCGTTGGCGATGGTGCTGGAGGGAAATGGCCACACGGTTGATCTGTGGGAATTTCGTCCCGAGGCCGCGGAGAAGTTGCATCGGACGCGGGACGCCGGCGAGTTCTTGCCGGGTATTGTTCTGCCCGAAGCAATTTCTGTCACCAATCATTTTGACGCTGCCTGCGTCGGGAAAGACATCATTGTTGTTGCAGTGCCGTCCCACGTTGTCAGAGAAGTCAGCAAACGGTTGGATCGCTTGTCCGGCCTGGGCCATACAGTCCTGGTCAATGTGGCCAAAGGCGTGGAAAACGAGTCATTGCTGCGCATGTCCCGGGTGATTCTGGAAAATGTGAGTTGGGCTGAAGAGGAAAAAGTCGTCACGCTGTCCGGCCCGAGCCATGCGGAAGAAGTGAGTCGAAAAATACCGACAGCGATTGTGTCGGCGTGTCCCAATCTTCAGACAGCCGAATTCGTGCAATCAGTTTTTATGAATCGCTATTTCCGCGTTTACACCAATCAGGACATTGTCGGCGTTGAGCTGGGCGGCGCATTGAAGAACATCATCGCCATTGCGGCCGGTATTTGCGACGGCGCCGGATTCGGCGATAACACCAAAGCGGCGCTACAGCCTCGCGGACTGGTGGAGATCGTTCGATTGGGCGTTGCCATGGGCGCGAACCAGGAGACATTTGCCGGTCTCTCTGGCATGGGCGATCTCATCGTCACTTGCATGAGCAAGCACAGCCGCAATCGCTACGTCGGCGAGCAGATTGGCAAAGGCCGAAAGCTGGACGATATTTTGAAGGAGATGGTGATGGTGGCCGAAGGTGTGAAGACAACCCGATCCGCCTATGAATTGAGCAAGAAATACAACGTGGAAATGCCCATTACTAACCAGACGTATCAGGTGCTTTTTCAAAATAAAAATGCCCGTGACGCCCTGAACGAGTTGATGACGCGAGGCCCGAAAGAGGAGCGATTCGGTTGATCCGTGGTTCACGGGAAAAATGTAATGCTGTCAGAGAATGAATAACAACGATCTGAAGAAATCTGAACTGTCTCCGGAGCGATCCGGTAGCTTGAATAACTATCTGTATGAGGAGTATCAGGAATGAAGAACGAAACATACGTGGCTGGCATCAAAGAATTCAAAGACAAAGAAGCGACCATTAGCGGGTGGCTTTATAATAAACGGGGGAGCGGCAAAGTGCAATTTTTGCAAGTCCGCGATGGGTCCGGCACCATACAGGCTGTGGTGGGCAAGAATGATGTGGATGAAAAGACCTTTGCCATGTGCGAAAATCTGACTCAGGAATCATCCATCAAAGTGACGGGAAAAGTGGTCGAGGACAAGCGTTCGCCCATCGGGTTTGAAATTCATGTGAAACACGTGGAATTGGTGCAGCAGGCAGAAGAATACCCGATCACGCCGAAGGAACATGGCACGACGTTTTTGATGGATCATCGGCATCTCTGGCTGCGCTCCTCCAGGCAGCACGCTATTTTGCGCATGCGCCATTCGATCATTCGCGCCTGCCGCGACTTTTTCGACGGCAAGGGATTCGTCCTGGTTGACGCCCCCATTTTCACCCCGGCCGCATGCGAAGGCACATCGACGTTGTTCGAGACCGACTATTTCGGTTCCAAAGCGTATCTCACCCAGAGCGGTCAATTGTACATGGAAGCCGCGGCCATGGCTTTCGGAAAGGTGTACTGTTTCGGGCCCACGTTTCGCGCTGAAAAATCCAAGACGCGCCGGCATCTCACGGAATTCTGGATGATCGAGCCGGAAATGGCTTTCTGCGATCTCAACGGCGACATGGACATTGCCGAGGAATTTATCGAGTTCATCGTGACGCGCGCATTGAGCCAATGCCGCGAAGAACTGGCGCTTCTGGAGCGGGACATTTCCAAACTGGAATCGGTGAAACGACCATTCCCGCGCATCAGCTACGATGAAGCCGTGGCTATTCTCAAAAAGGAGAATGTGCCGTTCGAGGATGGAAACGATTTCGGCGGCACTGACGAGACCGTGATTTCTGAAAAATTTGATCGCCCGGTGATGGTGCATCGCTACCCGGCTGCGGTGAAAGCGTTTTATATGAAAAAAGATCCCCAGGATCCGGGCAAAGCTCTGTGCGTGGATGTCCTTGCGCCGGAAGGGTACGGCGAAGTCATCGGCGGCGGGCAGCGCGAAGATAATCTCGAATTGCTGTTAGCAGAAATCAATCGCCACAACTTGCCCATCGAGGCGTTCGACTGGTACCTCGACGTGCGGAAATATGGCTCTGTCCCGCACGCTGGATTTGGCATGGGCATCGAACGCGCCGTCGCCTGGATTTGCGGCTTGAAACACATTCGAGAGACTATCCCATTTCCGCGGACAATCCAACGATTGAAACCGTAAAGGTTCATTACATAATACCACGAGTTCGGTCCGAGGTGAGTCAGTCACAATGCCCCGGCAGGGAGGAAGCACACCGATCGTTCGGGATATTCATCCCGAACGATGCGCAATCCATTCCCGCGCTGGATAAATGTCCAGCGCGATCAGGTGGAAATAAGCGCGGCAATGGGTTCTGACCCTTCACACACTGCATCGAATCTGTCATTCTAAAAAATCGAATAAGGAAACGCCGCAATGTGTCGGCGATACAATGCACTTAGAGATTCAGGGAGGCGCCATTGAAACTGTTCTCGTATTTGACCAAAGACCAAATAGTCCGCATCGGAATTGACATCGATGGCATGAAATGCGATTTCACGTACATGTGGGAGATTTACAAAGACATTCAGGGAACGCATAAATACCCGGAATTGAATTTCATCCAGGTGATGATTGCCATCGGCATCATGAATGTCGACGATATCAACGAAGTGATCGAGGCGGTGAAAGAGTTCCGCAGCCTGGACACAGTGAAAATCAACGGGCCGATTCAATACGATGTGCCAATTCCTCAGCCACAGAAGATCGTCTGTATGGGGCGCAATTACCGCAAACATGCCGATGAGTTGAATAATCCCGTGCCGGAGGAACCGATTATCTTCGCCAAAATGCCGTCGTCGCTGTTGCCCCACCAGGGCACAATTGTGTTGCCAAAACACGTCGGACGGGTCGACCACGAACTGGAACTGGCGATTGTCATTGGTCAGCAGGGGAAAAATATCGCAGAATCCAAGGCGTACAATTACGTTGCCGGCTACACTATTTTGAACGACGTCACGGCGCGCGCGCTGCAAAAATCCGATACGGCCAAAAAGCAGCCCTGGCTGCGCTCGAAAAGCTTCGATACGTTCTGTCCCACCGGGCCATTTCTGGTTCCGCACAAAGCCATCGACAATCCTCACACGCTGGGACTGACGTTGCGCGTCAATGGTGAGGTGCGACAGCAGGCGAGCACGTCGGAGATGATCAATAAGATTCCTGAAATCATCCATTTCATCTCGCGCCACATGACGCTGAATCCCGGCGACATCATCGCCACCGGCACGCCGGAAGGAGTGTCGGAGTTAATGCCCGGGGACGTGGTTGTCGGCGAAATCGATGGCCTGGGCAAGCTGGAAAATACGGTCGCCGCCGAATGAGCAACGCCGGGAAATGGCAGCGGTCGGGCGCAAGGAAGAGACGATAACTCAGTAACTTTCAGGATGAAAGATCAACATGTTCGGATTATCTACAGTCTGGAAATCTAATCGGGTCAAAGATGGTTATGCTCTGCTGAACGAGATTGAGAAGATGGGCGTCCCCGGAATCGAATTGGAATACCGCATCACCGCCGGAATGTTCGATGAAATCAAGCGGGCCATTCGCTCCACGTCGTTGAAAATTCTCAGCCTGCACAATTATTGTCCCCATCCGGAAATTCTGCCGTTGGACCAACGGTCGGGCGATGCTCTGATGCTGACTTCGCTGGAGGATGAAGAGCGGGCTCTGGCTGTAAAATATTCGAAGCGAACCATACAGAATGCTGCTGATCTGGGAGCGACCGCCGTGGTCTTTCACATCGGTAGAATATTAGCCATGGAGCGGGATGAAGAACGCTGGTTCTCGTTGCTCAGCGATGGAAATTTCAAAGATCGCGAGGGGCAGGACTTCTTTTCCAAAACCATGGACGAGCGGGAATCGCTGAAAAGCCCCTATTTCGACGCGGTGCTGAAAAGCCTGGATGCGCTGAACGAAGAGGCCGTGCGACGGGATGTCGCCATTGGGATTGAAAATCGCTTTTACTGGGACGAGTTCCCGGACGTTAATGAAGTCGGCGTGATTCTCGATTCCTTTCGGGGCGGCAATCTCGGCTACTGGCACGATGTCGGCCATGCCCAGGCTCACGAAAGCTATGGAATGGCGACCCACGAGGAATTCTTGTCCCGGTATGGGGACCAGCTTGTCGGGTGTCATTTGCACGATTGCCAGCAGGTCGGCTACCACGATCATTTTGCGCCTGGCTCCGGGTTGATCGATTATGACATGATCAGGAAATACCTCCCGAAAGGCGCCATTCGAATCATTGAAGTCCAGCCCAAAGTGGCTGCCGTCGAGTTGCAGCGCGGAATTCAATTCCTTCTGGAAAAGGGGATTGTCAATTTCGGGCAGTAAATTTCCGGGGTTTGTTCAACGCAAGGTCGCGCGCGCGAAATGGCCGATCAACCACTGAATCTGACGGACTCGTCTCAACCGAGAAAAACACGCCGTGCGCTTCCGGCAGTTTGTTCCTATTGCTTCGCGCTGCACACGTTTTAACAACTTCAATTTCTCACCGCTGCTGTGTCCGTTAACGATTTATCTCATGGAGTTAGTATGATTCAAAAGTTACTGCTGGTCGTCCTGGGCTGCATGCTGAATTCGGCGCTATTCGCAAATGCGCCGACCCATCAGCCGCGAAGAATTACCGCCACATTCTCGCTGCAAATTGTGACAGAGAATCAGTCCCTGGACCGAAAGAATGATTTGAAATATTGGGCGTTTCTTCCGCAGGAATGGAGCAACCAGAAGAATGTTAAAATTCTGGAGATGCACCCAAAGCCAAACAAAAAGGCGGCGATGAGCGATGAACACGGAACGCTGGCGTATTGGGATTTCTCCAAACGGAAAGAGGCGACGAACCTCACCGTTCAAATCAGGTTCACCGCGGACCTGTATCACGACGAGCACGCCATTGACCCGCAGGCTGTGCCGGATGGTCATCGTTTTGATGACCGGGAATTGGTTGCCTATCTGAGCAATGATTCGCTCGCCTTCATCACCCCTGAAATTCAGGAAATTTCCAACGAAGTCACGCGCAATGTGAGCGATCCATTTCTGAAAGTCCGAAATATTTTCCGATGGGTGTTGCTGCACATGGAACATCAGTTCCCGGTGATGCAGCGGGGCACTCGCACTATTTTGGCCAATGCGCTGAATGAACAGCAGTCGGTATTTGGCGGCGACAGCGCCGAGTACACCTGGCTGTTTGTGGCGTTGTGCCGGGCTGCTCACATTCCTGCCCGACCGGTTGTGGGATTTTTAGCCAAAGAGGGTTGGGAAACGCCGCATACCTGGGCCGAATTTTACCTGCCGGCGCATGGCTGGATTCCGTCCGACGTCTTTCTCGCCGATTCAAAAGAGATGATCGCCGAGTTTTCCAATGGCAACGACCAGTTTTATTACATGGGTAGTCTGGATAATTACCATCTTGTATTTTACAAGGGAAGCCTGATGCCGTTGCAACCGAACTGCCCCTATTCATCGGAGCCGTTTGTTTCTGCGAACAGGATCTGGTACGCGCCGGTCGGCATTCTGAATTTCGCCAAATTCACAAATGTGAATGCCTTTCTCCATGTGGAGAACAGCGCGTTTCTCACGGAAACCTACATTAATCCTGAATTTGGGATTGAGATGCATTTGGGCCGGATTTGGCTCCTGCATAAAGTTGAAGACCTGGGGTTGTATTTTTTGAAAGAGCATTTTACGAATGAGGACAAAACCATATCGCTCACGCTGGTTGGCCGAAACTTGCCGGCGAACCAGCGCACGATTTCCGTGGATCAGGCCGTAGACCTGGAAATCCAGACATTGGAGCGGACGGACGAACGTTACCACGTCCTTTCTAAACAGAACCATGATATCAATGGCAAAACCTGGCGCCATTTGATTGCCACAACGGAGAGCCAGGGCGCGAAACAAAAGGAGATGCGCGCATACCTCGTCATCGACGGCAGCCTGTATTGGATCATCATTTCAGCGCCGCAAAAGATATATTCGAAACACGAGAAACTGTTTGGGAAAATTGTGCAGCAACTCAAAATTGAACCACCGAATCGGAGGACAATTGAATGAACTATCCACCAAGAATACATCTGGCCAATTTGCCGACGCCCATCGAGAAATTGACCGGCGTGTCGCAACAGTGGGGCGATGTTGAAATTTATGTGAAGCGGGATGATAAGACAGGCATGCTGATGTCCGGCAATAAAATCCGAAAATTGGAATTTGTCATTGCTGAGGCCAGGCAAAAAGGCGCCAACGTGCTGATAACCTGCGGCGGCATTCAATCCAACCACGCCCGCGCCACGGCTGTGGCCGCGAGGAAACTGGGAATGGATTCCTGGCTGGTGTTGCGAGGGCAGGTGGGAGGAAGCATCGATGGCAATCTGGCGCTGGACCTACTCGTCGGCGCAAAAATTAAATACATCACCCCGGAACAGTATCGAAACGAGGTCATGGATATTATGCAGGATTTGGTCCGCGATTTGGAACAGCAGGGTTACACGCCCTACATCATTCCGGAAGGCGCATCGGATGAATTGGGGGCCATTGGCTACTTTGCCGCGACAGAGGAAATTGCCAGCCAGTTGAAACAGATGCAGCTTGAGATCGATTATCTTGTGTGCGCTGTGGGCTCCGGCGGTACCTATGCGGGTCTGTTGCTGGGACAAAAATATTTCAAACAGGCCTACCAGGTGATCGGCTTCAATGTCTGCGACGACGCTTCCTTTTTCGTCAAAAAAATTACCGCGATCTCCCAGAAGGCAATTCAACGGTTCAATCTGAATGTCTCGCTGACACCATCCGATGTCACCATCATCGATGGCTACGTGGGCGAGGGCTATTCGCTGAACCGGCCGGCGGAAATTGAATTCATCAAACATGTGGCTGCCTCGGATGGCCTGATATTGGATCCGGTGTACACCGCCAAAGCCATGTTTGGCCTGCGCGAGCAAATCCACTCCGGCAAGCGTTTCAAAAAACACAGTCGATTTCTATTCCTGCACACAGGCGGGCTGTTTGGCCTGTTCCCGAAACTTGATTTGTTCTTTTGAGCCTGATATTCCAGTACCCGCTCGGGCAGGTGGGAGCGTTTCAAAAAAATGGAAGTGACGCTGCGGCAGGGAAATGCAATAGAATCATAAAATTCAGGAGATTCAAAATGAAAAAAATCTTCTTCATTATCGCTATTGCTATCGTTGCTGAATCGGTCCACCCGCAGGGGCTGGCTAAGGTCGATGATTCGATTGAATGCGTGTTTCTCACGCAGGGTTATATTTTTGAATCAATCAGTGGAAAGGGATTTTCCAATAGCACTGGCAGTCATATTTCAAATGTCAGCAGCAGCAATCCGGCCACCATGCATCAGTTTGAGACCATCTCATTTGGCCTGTCCTATCAGGCGGAGTCCGCCATTGAACCTGCCTGGATTGCCGATATTAATCATGAAAGAGATAACGGATATCTGCCGCAATCCCTGGGATTCGTCATCCCTTTGAAAAGAATCAGAATTGGTTTTGGTTTCAGTCAACGGTACAACTCCATGCTAGATTTGGGGGCCATTGAAAAAACGACGATGGAACATCCTGAAGGTACCGGAGAATTTTTTAAGCTGACAAAATTGAATACAGTGATCAGCTACTCCAGCTTGTTGTCGTATGCATTTAAAAATGTCATCAAGGCAAATGATCAGTTTAGCATCGGAATCCAATATAATTATAATCTGCTGGCTGTCGAGGAAAGATTGTATTTTTCTTCCCTGGATACTGAGATGGAAAATTCCGGCTGGACCTATGGTTTGGCGTATAGGTTGTCAGATCGGTTTCAACTCGGCGCATTCTATGAAACGAAAGCATCATTTCAGGGACAAGCCCATTATGAAGGAACTGATTTATTGCCGCAGATTGATCTAGATCCCTCTGTGAGCGGCAACAATCAGGAGATAAATCCAGCTTTTACCGAAGAGTATACGATGATCGGCAGGCCTCCTGATAAATTGCATGTCGGATTCCTCTACAAATTGAATGCATCGTTCCATCTCACCTTCGATCTGACGCATGTCTATTGGAGTCAACTTTCAGAGCATACAACGGATAATGATGATATCACGCTTGGCGTGACCGGCGAACTGAACCGGCATGTATCACTATCGCTCGGTCTTCTATCCTCGGATCGCCGATACGATGATGAGCTGAATAACCTATATTCTATGAATGGTAAACTTAATGGGACTCTGTTTTTGGCCGGATTGAATTTGAGAATTTGGCATGTTGATCTGGATGTTGCATACGTCACCGATGCCTTCAAGTCCGGCGAATGGCGTAAGCAAAACATTGGCAAGCTGAGCCTCGGTTTTTACCTGTAATGAAAATGGTCTGGTGATTGATTCTCAGTAAATTTGTTGAAGCCCAATATTCTCATTTCACTTTCTTTGAAATATTGAAGAGAACGCCATGATGAATTCATCATCCAAAAAAATTGTATTTCTCGGACTGCTCGGTCTCGTCGTATCGTTCACCAGTGCGACCTGCCAGACAATCGGGAATCATCACTTCAAAGTCACTTTCGATAAGAGGACGGGTTTTCTATCGGCAGAAAAAAAAGACGGGCAACTCCTCTTCTCGGGATGTGTCAATGCCGTCATCAGCGAGTGTGAAATTTATACGTCGGACAGCCGGAATTACACCTACCACGTCGAGCGGCTCACGCGGGACGGGCAAGACCGGGAGCTGCTCATCTCGGGAAAGGACAGGAGAAAAAGGCTCGATTTCAAAAATCGAATTCTTCTTCGAAATGACATTCCAGCGATTCAGTTTGAAGTGGTGTATCGGAACGTTTCATCGCACGATATCAGCGTTGGCAGCGCCGTACCCATCCGATTGATCGACGCGCAATCAGGCAGGCTCCATTTCCGGAATGCGAATCAATGTCTGACCAATGGCGCCATGTATTACGACGCAGGAAAGATTCACGATTTTAATGAACCGTACGTTAAGCCGGAGCCGTACGGCGAAACCAAAGGAGGCGTCTGGCTCGATCATGGTCTGGATGGCCATGGGACGACGATTCAAAGCTGGTGGAACATTTCCATCTTCAACGGCTACCAGCAGGAATCGCTCGCCATTGGCTACCTGCACAATGTAAACAGTCTCGGCCGGATCCAGGTGCTGAAAAACAACGATCAGCACGTGTCGCTCAGCGTCGAATCGGTTTTCAATCCCGGCTTTATTTTGAAAAAGTCACATGAAATCAGTTCCGATAAATGCGCCGTGGTGTTGGGCGCCGATCCCTATGCCGCATTGGAAATGTACGCTGATATGATGGCCGGCGAAATGAACAAGCCCGAGGCCCACATAGTGAATGGTTGGTGCAACTGGTTCTATACCCTCGATGATTTCGATGAAGACGAAATTTTGCGCAACGCCGAATTTGCAGCGAGGGAGTTGAAGCCGTATGGCCTTGAATACATTCAGATCGACGAAGGTTTTCAGACGGCGCATGGCCAATGGCAGGGCAATAAAAAATTCCCCCATGGCTTGAAATGGCTGTGCGATCGCATCAAGGAATTTGGCTTGAAGCCGGGCATCTGGATTGCTCCGTTTGTCATTTCGGAAAATACGCATGTCTTTCGGGACCATCCCGAATGGCTGGTGAAAGATGAAGACGGAAATCCGGTGCGCATCGGGCCCTGGCCATCTGAAAATACAGACTGGTATAAAAACGAAACTCCCAGGCGCTATTGTCTGGACATGACTCACCCGTATGCCGAGCAGTGGTTCACCAATCTGGTGGATACCATCGTGAATCATTGGGGCTTTGAAATGATGAAAATTGATTTTGTCGCCTGGACCAATTTTTCGGCCAGACGCTTCACCAATCCTGCTGCAACGCCGGCTCAGGTGTACCAAAAAGCGATGCAGATCATCCGAACCGTGGCCGGCGACAGATGCCACATTCTCGATTGTGGCCCTGGCAATGTCTCGGCCGGATTTATCAACAGCATGCGCGTTGAGTACGATCAAAACTACGGTACTGATGCGGCATGGACGCAGTACTTCGTCGGCAATTCATGTAGCGCCGGCGCCGCTGGCAAAAGGTACTTTTACCACGATAAGGTGTGGACCAATGATATCGACCATGTCTGTATGGATCTGCTTTCCTTGCCAAAGGCTCAGGCAGTGGCAACGCTCATCGGATTGAGCGGCGGCAATGTCATGTCCGGTGACCGGCTCATGAATTTGAGTCCGGCCAAATTGGATGTCCTCAAAAAGATTTTGCCGGCCACCATCGAACAGGGAAAGCCGGTTGATCTTTTGGATAGCGATCCGCAAACAGTCTTTGCGTGCAGGGTGAAGAGAGATTTTGGGCAATGGGATGTCATTGCGTTTTTTAATCCGGATCTGGAAAAAAGTGTTACCAGAAAATTCGATTTCGGCAGGCTGATGCTTGACGATACAAAGACCTATCTCTGTTTCGATTTCTGGAACGAGAGATTCGTCGGCGAGGTGACAAAAACAATCGAAGTGACCATTCCTCCCGGAAGTGTGTCCTTGTTCTCGCTTCGCGAAAAAACAGCGTATCCCCGGATCATTGCAACAAATCGCCATGTGAAACAAGGCGCGGTGGAGATTGCGGAGACTCATTTCGATAGTCTATCTCATGTATTGCACGGAACATCCATTTCGCCGGAAGGATCATCGCATAGCGTTTATGTCTATCTGCCGGCGATGTACGATTGGTTTCCCGGCAATGGAAAAATATATGAGTACAACAAAAATTATGCAATCCGTAGAGTGGAAAATAATGTGCTTCGTATCGATCTCCAGTTCGCCGGAACCGATACAGTGGAATGGGCTGTTAATTTTGTCCCAAAATGAAGAATTGAATGAGTGTGGCTGCGTGGAAAAGAACTGGATAAAATGGTAAAAGAATTGTACCCATTTTTATACCGGGCATAAGGCCGCGCAGGTGACCCGGCTCGGCGACGTAAAGAAAGCCGAATCGCTTTAAATATTTTTTCATCGCGCCTCAATCCGATCTAAGCCAGGAAATGTGACAAAGCCGAACTACTCGGTTCGCGTATTCCGGAAGCGGCTGATTAGCTGGCGGGTCGATTTTTGAACACCACGACAAATCGTGGTTTTGGTGCAATTTTGAACCAACGCCATGCTTCAGCATGGTGAAAGTAGATGCATGCTCAAGAACTCGGCCGATTCAGCGGTTTCCATTCCATTCCAAAATATTGAGCACCGGAGTCGTTACGAAAAATGAAAACGGAAAGCAAGGTTTATGAATCAGTTTCCATGTTCAATGGACAAGTAAGCCAAAATGATGGCAGCAAATATTTGGCGAATAACATTTTAAAAGGATTAAACACGATGAAACTACTTTTATCCGATCACGATCGCAAGAAGCTTGATGGTCTGGTCGCTGATCTGGAAAAACAGACGAAGGCACAGGTCGTTTTGGCTGTCGTTCAACGCAGCGACAGCTATGCGGAATTACCCTGGAAAGCCTTTGCGTTGGGCGCATCACTTGCCGGTTTGGTGGTTTTAATTCTGGAACTCTATTTTTATGGCTGGGATTCACGGCTCACAGCGCTTATCACGGTGGCAGGAACGCTGTCCGGCGGTGCGATTTTTGCGTTGTTGACTGTGCTATTTCCGGGTTTTGCCAGGCTATTTCTGTCTGACGTGCGTGCAGAAGTGGAGGTAAAGCAATATGCACAATCCCTATTTCTGTCCCGGGAACTGTATGCCACGCGGCAGCGAAGCGGTGTTTTGGTTCTGGTCAGTCTCTTCGAGCGAAAGTTTTTTATTCTTCCAGACAAGGGATTAGCCGACCAATTAAGCAGGGATGCCATGCAAAACATCGTTACGGCAATGGCTATGTCTCTCAAGCAAAATGAACTGAGACATGCTTTTGAAACCGGTCTGGATAAACTTGCCCACTTTTTGGGACCGGCGGCAGCGATGACTAGTGAAAATGAATTACCGGATGCAATTATCGAGGAGGAAGGCGTATGAAGACACGATCAGTTGTTTTATTGCTGCCATTCCTATTGTTGATGATCTCCCGGCTTGCTGCAACGGATGTTCCATATCTGACCGGTCGGGTGACCGATGATGCGCAAATTCTCACCGAAGCAACGCGACAATCGCTCAATGAAAGTTTGAAAGCGCACGAAGACCGCACCAGTAACCAGATTGTTGTTCTTACTGTTTCCACAATTAACGGTGAGAGTATTGAAGATTACGCCGCTGAGGTCTTCGAGGCCTGGAAACCCGGCCAAAAAGGTAAAGATAATGGCATTCTGATTGTTGTAGTTCCCAATGACAGGCGAATGCGCATCGAAGTGGGCTACGGGCTGGAGGGCGTTCTTACAGATGGGATGGCCGGCCAGATCATTCGGTCGGTTATGACTCCCAAATTTAAAGCTGGTGATTATGATGGCGGAATTAGCGATGGCGTCCAATCTGTAATGAATGTCCTGGAAGGCGGAGAAATGCCAAATATGGCAAGCGAGACCAGTTCTACTGAAAAATCTTCCGGCCTGCAAATCCAGGGGCCTGATTTTGGAATCAAAGAACGTATTCTTTTTGGCGCCTTTATTTTTGGCATCATTGGACTCTTCACCGTGATTGGAGTTCTTACACCAGGAATAGGTTGGTTTCTTTACTTTTTCCTCATTCCCTTTTGGGCAATGTTTCCAATCATAGTCCTGGGCACACACGGTGCGTTTATATGTCTAATCACCTACGTCATTACTTTCCCGATAGCCAAATTGATAGTTAACAGGACTGGTTGGTATAAAAAAGCCGGCAAGAGTTTACGCACGAAAGGTCAAGCCACCATCGGTGGTTTCACTTTATCATCCGGCGGTTCGAGCCGATCCTGGAGTTCCGGCTCCAGTTTTTCCGGTGGCGGCGGATCATCCGGCGGCGGCGGCGCTTCCGGAAGCTGGTAGCAGATCATGCCTGGGATTCTCTATTTGCTCAAAATAAAAGCGAGGTATTGCTGGCCAGTTGAACGCATGTGCAATACATTCGATACGTTATTGTAGCTGTAGTGGACGGTCGCGACCGTCCCCAACGAGTATGTCCAATAATAATATAGGCGCAAAAATTTTACTGGTCATTCATATCAGATGGTTATGAATATCGGACGCGTCGCCATTCCGCTGCTCTGGTCCCGCGCGAACTCCCAAATTATCAGTGAATGTTAATTAAACTTAACTTGACTATAAAAAAAATTCTTTGAATATTCTGATACTTTTTCTTCGGACTGAAAAAGTAAAATCAGATACATGTGGCTAATATGCCGATTTTTTATTCACAAATTGTTCGCCCAATTGTGTCTGCTGTGAGCATGGCTGACAGAATTGTAATTGTGAAAAATATATAATAATTCGATCTGAAGATTAAAGAAAAAAATTTATTTGTCGATAACGATAGAGGATAATTCTGGCTCATTCAAAAGGGCACTGCCTTCTAGCACGTTGGAATGGGCGGCAATGATTTGTTTTCCAGAATTTAAATTCCGAAAGAATTGACGCCCTCTCCGGGTTGAGACTAAAATGAGTATCGATCCGTAAACGATCTTGAATCTTCTGTGGAGTGTTGAGGACTTGAATAGCTATTTAGCGTGAGGAGTGTGGGGAAGATGACAGCCATTAAACAGGTTGTACGGACATTGAACTTCATCATCTGCATTGTTATATTTCTATCATTCATACTGAGCGCGCCGGCTACAGCGCACATCCTGTCGCTTGAACAGGATACTTCCCAGGTAAAATTGAAACGGATGAAATCCCTGCCCGATTCGGTCCTCTCCGATTCCACGGGGGTGGATTCCATTCTCATGTTGAAAAAAAATGTGCTTACTGATTCGTCCAATCTTTTTATCGAAGCTGTGCCGGAAGATTATTCCAAACTCGATCTTCAGATTATCATCGAACATGGCGAGCAATATACCAAAAAGCGCGCTGTTGCATTGGAAATTATAGCGCCGAAAGCTCTGGAGATGAAGATTGGGAATGTTGCCGAATTGGACAACGCTGCGTGGCGGCCGTTCCAGCAAAGTTTGAACTGGGACTTGGCTGCCGGGGACGGTTATCAAATGGTCTATGCGCAGGTGCGTTATCCGGATAGCTCGCTTTCCCGCATCGTGTACGATGAAATTATACTGGACAGCACGCCTCCTCGGGCGAGCTTCACTGTTTTCCCTGATTCTGGCACAGCCGGAGAGACGCTGTTCACATTTGACGCGACCATGAGCACGCACAATTTCGAATTGTTTTTACGCTGGGATTGGGATGGCGATGGCAATTACGACACGGATTGGACCGTGTCGAAACAGGCGGGCTATACCTATCCTGTGGGCGGCGGAAAGAAAAAGGCTATTCTTGAGGTGAAAGATAGCGGCGGATGGGTGGCGAGTGCAACGAAGACCATTACGGTTTACTCCCGGCCTAAAGCAGCTTGCACCTATGTACAGGATTTCAGGCAACCGCTGAAAGTGACGCTCGATGGCTCGATCTCTGAAGATTTTGAAGAAAGCAATTATTTGCTCTATCGCTGGGATTTGAACAGCGACTCCACCTGGGACTCTGGCTGGAACCGGGACAAGAAGTTCGAGCAGGAATATGAACTCTTCAATCGGTTTCCTGTCACGCTTGAAGTGAAAGATACTCAGGGGCTGGTCGGTCGAACTGAAATGATGGTGATAAATCAATTCCTCAACATGGTCTATGTTCCTGAAGGTTCATTCAGCATGGGTGTTGATGGTTTCGATATTGATGAACGACCGGTGCACGACATCTTTGTAGACGAATTCTGGATAGATATTTATCCGGTGACCAACGCGCAATATGCTCGTTTCCTGAATGACTATCTCATGAAATATCCGGAGGAATGGACAAAAACTGACCGATTCATCAAGCTGGTAGTCGGGGAATCAGCGATTGAACTGTTCGATAATCAGTACGTCGCGAACAAGGATTTCAAAGATCATCCGGTAGTGCACGTCAGCTGGTACGGCGCTGACGCCTATGCCCGATTTTACAATAAACGGTTGCCCACCGAAGCGGAGTGGGAGAAATCAGCGCGCGGCACCGATGGGCGAACCTATCCCTGGGGCAACGTCATGAGCGGGGAGTCCGCAAATTTCTGGGATAGCGGAGACCCATTCGATAACGGAACCACTCCCGTTGGCTTCTACAATGGCGAAACACGGAATGGGTTTAAAACTGAAAATAGCGTTGGCTTCTACGGGACGTATGACATGGCGGGAAATGTTCGCGAATGGGTGGGTGACTGGTATCAGCGCGATTTTTATTCGACGTCTCCGCAGCAGAATCCAGCGGGTCCAGCGTCCGGGACCAAAAAGGTAGCGCGAGGAGGGGGCTATCTTTTCCTTCCTGATGATTTAAGAACAACTTACCGCTACTCCTTACCCCCTGACAAAGCAACCAATTTTGTCGGGTTCCGTTGTGTGAAATCAAAATGATTTTGAAAACAGTGATGGTTGCAAAACGAACATACACAGCCAAAGACTCACTCATTTCAGTTTACAGTGTCTGTCAGAGATAAAAAGCTACAATCATTTATTGTTGCCATTTGAATCCACAGGCAATAGACCTGTGGATTTTTTTACCCCAATAGATTTTCCCCATTACATTTTGCCAGAAAAATAACTTCAGAAATTTCCGCATTAACACTCAGTTGTCTCTATTTATTAAACAAAAAATATAAACTAATTCAGGGCTGTCCGACCATTTTCACGGATTCAGGTTATTCGACGGTCGCCCTGGTGCACTAAAAATGTTGAAATAAGCAGTCACAGGACAATGGCAATTCCAGAAGAAGGCATAATGCTGCATTATAGTATTTTCATCAATGGGACATGTTCAGTGTCGTGTGTTTTTTAATTTATAAATAATTAGGATGGCTATGAAAAAAATAATTCACTATTTCTTAATAGGGGGAATGGCAATTATTTTTTTTATGACACAGGGGCGAGCACAGGAGGAAAACAACCAATCCTTGCAGTTCCCCAAAGATACGTATTTAATCGGTGAAGAAAAGACCCTGGAAATTCTCGTCCATATCTGGGGCGAGGTTCGTATCACTGGTGAAAAACGGGTGCCGGATGGAACGAACATCCTGGAACTCATCTCCAAAGCAGGTGGACCGACCGAGTACTCCGATTTATCTCAAGTGATGCTGTTTCGGGATACCGGGAATAAGTTCACTCAGCGCGAACAATCTGAGCTTGAAAAGCTGCCGCAGAAGTACATCCTGAATGATCGGCAGAATCTTGCGCAGACAGGAAAGGTCGAGATCAATATTAAGAAGTATTTGAATAACGGCACGTCAGAGTATTTGCCGCGTCTTATTCCTGGAGATGTCATTCACGTTAAACGAAACGTGTGGTTCAAATGGCAGACCTTCATTCGGGTGGCTTCCCAGATTGCTATAATCGCCCAGGTCTGGTATTGGTACAGCCGCATCGAATAACTTTCGTAACTGTGTCAAATTCCCATTTGTACTATTGGATTTAACTAACAATAAATCAACCCCCTAACTTAAACGGATGGATGCTATGTCACGAGTAGAAAAACGATCCAGTGATTTCTACGAAATATTGGCAATATTTCGGAGGAGAATCTGGCTAATGGTTTTTTTCCTCTTTGGTGTAGTGGTGGTGATACTGGCATACAATTCACTTGTTGCACCTCTATATCGCACTGAATTCTCAATCATTTATGAAGACCTAATACAACCGATTCCTGATATTGAGTTATACAGTTCAAACCAAAGAAGAGAAATTTTAATTTCCAACCTTGTTGAAGAAATTCAAAGTCGGCCTTTTTTCAGTGAAGTTGCCCGGGCGTTGCCGGTAGATGTGAGGGAAAAGTTCACTCTTCCAGCCACAATCACCGAGCTAACTGAAGTTGAAAAAGCGCTGGCATTTCAAATTAAATCCAATACTGAAATATCCTATTCCAATACTTCCAATGTGATACGATTTTCGTTCTACAATGAAAATCCTGAACTGGCATTGGAAGTAGCTCAGATACTGAGCGAAAAGGTAGCGCATCATGCTATTGACCAGCGTAAAAAAAATATCAGCAATGCGCGACAGATGATTCAGGAGCAACTTCTGGTTTCAAAGACTCAACTCGACTCGGCGGAATTAAAGCTGCGCTCATTCAAAGAGAGGAACGAAATCAGCGTATTGGATGAAGAGACAGATCAACGGCTCAAGCAAATGACCGAAGCGGAGGTGTTACTGACTGCGGCCCGATCACGACAACAGGCAGCCAGCGAACGGCTCAATTTCATTCAGGAGAAAATCAACTCCCAGCAGGAAAAGCTTGTGCCGCAATCCATTGAAACCACCAGTCCTAAATTGGAAAAATTCAAAGATCGCCTGGTGGATCTGGAAATTCAACGGACCGATTTGCTGATGAAGGGTTACGAAAACCAGCATCCAAAATTGGAAAAATTGACTGAAGAAATAAATCACACTCGGGAGAGTCTTGCAGCCGAAACTGAAACGCTCATTCGTGATGGGAGTTTTCTTGATCCTCTGTCACAGATGAAGGAATATTTTCAGGAGAGCATCACGCTTCAGGCAGATTTGAAAATGTACGATGCCCAGGTTGCGACATTGCAGAAAATCCTCAATGGGTACAATGATAAAATCCGGGAATTACCGGAACTGGAAATGGAACTGGCGCGATTGGTGCGGACGGTGAACACCAATGAAAAAATATTCACCATACTGGTTGAAGAAAAAGAGCGCGTTCGCATTGCCGAGGCTCAGAACAGCGGGAATATCCGGGTCATCGATCCGCCGGAGTTGCCGACTTCGCCCATTCGACCCAATAAGTCGATGAATATTCTGGTGGGACTATTGGTCGGACTGATAGTCGGCAGCATTCTTGTTTTCGTCTTCGAGGCGCTGGATACAAATCTCAGGACATCGGAAGATGTTGAACAGTTCACACAACTCTCAGTGCTGGCAAATATTCCGAAAATCAAAGCCAATACCAACGGCAATCTGGAGCGATTCCCACCGGATAAACGACCGACACGGGAAGAGGTCAATCGGCTGGTGACTTTCTATGATTCTCAATCTTATGCAGCAGAAGCGTTTCGTGTCTTGCGAACGAATTTGCAATTTGCTTCGGCGGACTTCCGATCCAATGCTGTCGTCGTAACCAGCCCACAGCCGGGCGAAGGCAAATCGACAACGGCAATAAATCTGGCAATCACAACGGCTCAATTGGGTTACAATACGCTGCTGGTTGATGCCGATCTGAGACGGCCTATTTTGCACTCTATTTTCCATATCAAGCGGGAAGCAGGTCTGTCGGATATCCTGCGTTCACCGGTGTTCAGTCAGATTATCGAAGACCATCTGGCGAGTAAGAAAAGCGCCATGTGGGATGACTTTATCAGCGGTGATGCGCGCAGCAATGGTCCACAATCGGGGAAAGAACCGTACGACCTGATTGTGCAAGATCAGCGGATGGATTTCTCAAATTTATCAAAGCTCTACGCGGAAGTGGATCAGAGGGTCGTGACCTTTGAAGGCATCGATAATCTGTCTATTTTGCCAGCCGGCACAGCCGTCTCCAATGCATCGGAGATTTTAGGGTCGAAAATGATGACACATTTCGTTTCGCTGGTCAAAAAGAAATACGATCTGGTCATTTTTGATACCCCACCGGTCATGGTTGTCACGGACACAGCGTTATTAGGTAAGCTGTGTGACGGCGTGATTATGGTTTGCCTGGTCGGGCAGATCCATCTGCGCAGTCTGTCCCGCTCAATGGAATTGCTGCAAAAAGGCAATGCAAAAATCTGGGGTGTTGTTATGAATCAATCTGCCGAAGAGAGAGTGCCGCGATCGTACCGAAAATATTATCAGTCGCACGCTTGATCGGGGATTGTTGATTTGAACGCGGCGCTACCTGAAATGAAAAGGGCGCCCGTTTTGAAAGCAGATGCCTTTTGCTAAATTGTCTGTTCTGTAGAATTGCTATGAAATACCGTTTTCGCTGGTAAACCAACTGCCCATATTTGTGAAGAAGCGACAGGATGAAAAATCCTTTCGGCGAGTGACGATATTTTTCATCGACTTGATGAAAATCTGATTGCCCATTGTCACTGCTACTGTATACGAAATGTTAAATGGATAGACGATCCAGTAATACCGGGGGAAAATCTGGTGGGTAAGAAAAACTCAAAAATTCCGGCGTTAAAAAATGCGGGGCTCAGGTATAAAAAATTGGAATTGAACAATATCGATGACGTCGACTTTCAGGGAGAAAATGTCATGATGAATCCGGCCCAGATATTCTCAACTCCTGCTTATTTTTATCATCGTTATTTCATTGAGTTGAGACGAGCTGAGCGAAATGGATATGAGTTCTCACTGATTATCATAGATATTATTCCTGAGCATGGAAAAGCTATCGCCGGGATAGAGCAGAAGCAAATGAAGCGGGCCGAGAAAGCTCTATTCTCCAGCGCCAAATCAGCGATTCGCGACACCGATGTGATAACGCTGTATCAGGATTTCAAGATCGCTATTTTGTTGCCGGATACCGGCCAGGAAGGCGGCGAGCAGGTATTGCAGCGGATGGACGAAGCGACGCGTGAAATTGCCTGGCCGGAGATTTTGCCGATCATCAATGGCGTTTCAACTTTTTTATTCTCCTATCCTTCCCAGGAGATTGAAATGACCTTGATGGTCACCCAGAAAATCCTGAGCGCCAGTACGGCGAGCGGAAAAAAGAATGGCAATGGCAACCATTCAGCTATGTTCTCCACCGGCAGCGTTTCCCGCCAGCGAACATTCGATGGATTTCAATTTCTGAGAAATGAGAATGGCGCCCTGGCGCTGGAAAGTCCGGTGATGCTTTTCAACGAAATTGCCTGGTATATTTCCGAACGATGGCAATGGTGGCTAAAACGGACAATGGACTTCGTCGGCGCTGGCCTGGGACTAGTGTTCCTTTCTCCAGTTATGATCACCGTTGCTGCGTTGATAAAACTGACGTCTCCGGGGTCAGTCATTTTTCAGCAGACACGCACGGGATTCAAAGGACAAAATTTTAAGTTCTATAAATTCCGCACCATGTTTGTCGATCAGAACGAACAGATTCACCAGAATTATATTAAGGATTTTATTGGTAGCAACCACGCGTATACGACCGATTCAGCCTCCAGCCAGAAGATATTCAAGATCACTGAGGATCCACGGATAACCTGGATCGGGCGTATTTTGCGTCGGACCAGTATTGATGAATTGCCGCAGTTGTTAAACGTATTAAAAGGTGAAATGAGTCTCGTGGGGCCACGACCGCCCATCCCTTATGAAGTTGAATTTTACGATATTTGGCACCGGCGTCGTTTCCTTGAAGCAAAACCGGGAATCACCGGCCTGTGGCAGGTCCTCGGCCGCAGTTCAATTTCATTCAACGAAATGGTGCGGCTGGATTTGGCCTACGCCAATAATTGGTCTATCTGGCTGGATTTAAAAATTCTTTTCAAGACGGTTAAAATTGTCTGTTTCATGAAGGGCGCCTATTAAAATGCCTTATGTTCCGGTCATGCTCGTCTTCTTTGCTGCCGGAATTGTAATAATTCCAAATTTAAAAGAAAGTTACATCGCTGAAAACCTATTGATTATTTTGCAAAATAGTCGCGGAAGAGGATATTTATTCAGAAGGGAAGCAACACTGAATGCGCATCTGGATCGATTTTGAGAATACTCCGCACGTGCTAATTCTGAAGCCAATCATAGAGAATTTAGAAAACCGTGGGCATCAAGTCATTTTAACAGCGCGAGATTGTTCCCAGACACTCGAGTTGGCAGAGTTCTTTCATCTACGAGTCACACGAATCAGCCATCATCACGGTAAAAATATTATCAAGAAAATATTGGGCCACATCAGCCGAATCTATTATCTTGTCCGATTCATTCGGAACCAGCATGTGGATGTTGCTGTTTCGCACAGCTCCCGCAGCCAGATTTTGGCGTCGGCAATTTTGGGCATTCCGACGTTTGTCATGCTGGACTACGAGCACGTGAATTTGTCCATCATCAATCGCTACATCCATCGGCTTGTCACGCCGGAAATGGTCACTTCCAAAGAAATCAAAGGCAAGGTTGATCCGGCGAAAATCATTCATTACCCGGGATTGAAGGAGCACATCTATGTGGGCGACCTGTTGCAGGCGAACCATAATTCTTACCAACGTCCTGAAAATTCAGACAATATCATCGTGACCATGCGGCCTCCGGCAGCCGACGCTCATTATCACAAAGAAAGCAGCACCGAATTATTTTATGAGGCGTTGAAATTTTTTTCCAACATGGATAATATGTCGATCGTCGTGACTGCCCGAAATAAAAGCCAGCGGGAAGAGATTCTCGCTTTTGCCGAGCGGGAAGGGCTGAATGGCAATATTTCCATTCCGCACAAAGTCTACAATGGGGTGTCGCTCATCTGGAATTCGGATCTGGTCATTGGGGGCGGTGGAACTATGAACCGGGAAGCAGCCGTAATGGGAGTTCCTGCCTACTCCATTTTTCAGGGCAAATTGGGCGCTGTGGATAGATATCTGGTTCAGGACGGCCGATTGAAAATAATCCATAATATGAATGAATTGAAGTCCATAAAGATACAACAAAGAAATCGGGATGAGTCGTTGCTGTTTCAGCGAAACGATGCGCTCATCTCCTTCATCAGCGACAAAATCTTGGAAACCGGGGGAATGAATAGAAAATCAAAGGGAGTCAATCATCCATTGAATTGACGCAGACATTTCACCTCGGGTTGAAGAGTCAGATGAATATCTTGTTCCTGCGGGCGGGAATTTTTTCCAACGTAAATCATAATTTACTTCGTGCGTTACAGCGATATCATTCCGTTGTCGATAATGTCGATGCCGGTAGAGTGATCAGGCGCAGATCGTTGTGCCCGACCTCATGGTTCAATCTGGTTGGAACATTTGTTTTTTCCAGGCAGTATTGGCGTCAGACGCATAGCAAGAACAGTTTTGCATTCAATCGAATGACAGAATTTTGCAATCGCTTTGTGAAAGCGAGAGACGATTATGATATTATCTTTCAAACACAGTGTAAATTTTCCATCACCGCCAATCCGCATCATCGCCCATATTTCATATTCACAGATTTAACCCAACAACTCACTGAACAGGTCTGGCCCAATTGGAGTGTCAGAAGCACCAAAAAAGAACGGGCCCGATGGCTTAGGCTGGAAACAGAAGCATTCCATCGGGCGACCAAAATTTTTACGTTCAATGACCATGTCAAAGCTTCGTTCATACAGGATTATGGATTAGATAAAAATAAAATTGTGGTTGTTGGTTCCGGGATGAATAGCGTGCATTGGGCGGACGTCGATATCGCCAACAAGCGCGACCGCGAGTTCGCGCTATTTTTTTTATGTACAGAATTCGAGCGACAGGGTGGACCGTCCATCCTGAAGGCGTTCGAGATTGTCAGGCGGAACATACCACATGTAAAATTGATCATTGGCGGCAGCAGTCCGGTGAAATCCTCCGAACATATTGAAGTCCATAAAAATCCGTCCAATTCTGAAATAGAGGCCATGTTCAACCGCGCCAGAGTTTATTTATCGCCTGGCCATCTCGGCGGAGTCCAATCGGTGCTGGAAGCTATGGGCAAAAAGTGCGTCTGTGTCGTCAGCGAGAGCAACTTTCTTCTTTATGACATCATTAAAAATGGATCGACCGGCGTCACGGTGCCGTTGAACGATGCCCACGCGCTGGCGGAAAAAATAATCGAACTCCGCCAGAATCCCGATAGGGCGGAGACTATCGCCATGGCGGGATACGAACATGCCAGAGCCAATTTTTCCTGGGATACAGTTGTGAAAAAAATGTCTCGTCATTTTTCACCCAAAAATCAGGTCGCCTGAATGAATGAATTTGAGCTGACAATAAAAAATAATATCAGGCACGTTATCTACCAGCGACTGAGCGTTCCGATATTCAACTTCCTCATCACGATTTATGTGGTGAAAAAGCTTTCGGTCCAGGAATATGGCATTTATAATTTATTGTACGCGATCATCGGCTACCTCACGCTGCTGACCTCCATGGGCATCCTGAATATTCTTCAGCGATTTGTCCCGGAATACAACAAGAAAAGTGAGTACTCCGTTGTGAAACGGTTGGTGCGTTCGAGCCTGTTCATCCGGCTTCTGCTATCGATCGTGTTCATTCTTATCATTGTTCTGCTTGGGCCGAATATCAATCATCTGCTGAAGGTCGACACCATCGATTATTATATCAGATTTTTCAGCCTCGGGATTATCCTGTTTTTGCTGATACAGGTGCTGGAAGTCAGTCTCGGTTCGCTATTGCTCAATAAATATATTTTAATCAGCTACTTTATAACAACGCTCATTCGCGGCGCTCTGGTCTATCTCCTCCTCGATCAGAATTACGGTATCATGGGGCTACTGATTGCAGAAACGGTGTTTTACAGTCTATTGGCTGTCTTGCTTTTTGCGAGCTACTATCTCGGCTTTGCCCGAAAGAAAAGTTCGGTTCATTCCGATCTGCCGTTCAAACGGCTTTTGCGGTACGGCGGATTCAGTTATTTCGACGAAGTGGGGGAGACGATTCTCGACGTGAAAACGGACTTCTTCGTCATCTCCACTTTCCTGGGACCGACTATGGTGGGCTTGTATGCGTTTGCCGACAAAATCATGGAAATGGTGTCCAAGATTCTCCCGTTCAAGTTGTTAAAAAGCCTGATTCGTCCAGTGTTCTTTTCCAAATTCGCTGAAACCGATGGCCGGGAGACGCTCAATACCCATTTCAACTTTTTGGTCAAGTTCATTGCCTTTTTTGCATTCCCGGTATTTTTAGGAATTATCGTGCTTGGCGATAAAATCATCGTGTTTCTGTTCGATGAAAAATACCTCTCAGCGTTGAAAATCCTCTGGGTGATGGCTGGATTCATGATGATCAACAGTTTTCAATTTCCATTACAACTGGTCGTTCAGGCGAAAGAGAAAGTGGAGATTTCTTTCATCAGCAAGATTTTTTCCATATACAACCTTGTGGGCGACATTCTTGTTGTGCGGCCGTTCGGAATTATGGGTGTGGGCCTGGTGACTTGTTCGGCCCGGCTGTTTCAAAATCTGTTTGTCTTTTTCAGGATAAAAAAAATCGCCCTGCTCAAAATTGAATTTTCACCGCTGTTCAAAATATTCATCAATTCATTGGCGACGATGTTGGTCCTGTTCCTGCTGAGGAATTGGATCACGAACGCCACGCTTTTAATTCTGATTCTGATTGGCGGCGGCGTAGTATATCTGTTCTTTTCAATAATCAATAAAAGTTTCTTCCCGGAAGAAAGGGAAAAAATAAACAACATGCTGCCTCGACCTATATTTCTCTTTTAATATGAAACTATTCTGGATTGTACAAAAAGATCTGCTTCAGGACCTGGATAGCGCCACCTGGATTGAGCCGTCCAGAATTTTGACGGAGCAAGGCTTTCAGGTGCTTCTCATTCACGCCAACCAGAACGGCGCGACCATAAGAAACGATTCGCCGGCCCTGAACGCCCGAAAAATTCGCGTCATCAACCGATTCCCGCTGATGTCGATTTCATTCCATTTCCAGGTGCTGTTTCGGATTTTATACTGGGTGTTTTCGGAGAAACCGGTCATTGTGTTGACGCATCCCATCACGGCATTATTTTTATTGCCGGCCATTCTGCTGAGTCGCCTGGCCAGAATCAAGACGAAATTTGTGCTGGATATCCGCACCTTGCCTGTCGGCTCATTTGGGCTGAGCGGCAAAATCAAAACGCAGATCATCTATCTCTCCATTCTTGCCGGCAAGCTTTTCTTCGACGGCATCACGGTGATCACGCCAGCTCTCAAGACGAAGCTGGTCGGGCGATACAACATTTCGCCGGATAAAATTGGCATCTGGAGTTCCGGGGTGAATACCACACTTTTTAATTCCGAGAGCAGGCGAAAGCAATTTGAAAACGGTGAATTCACTGTCTTGTATCACGGCGTCATGGCGGAGAACAGGGGAATCATTGAAACCATTTGCGCCATGGAGATCGTCGCGAAAGAAGCTGAACCGATAACGCTCATCCTGGTAGGCGCCGGGCCGAGCCGCGATAAAATTGAACACCTCATTCGGGAGAAGAATTTGCAGGACTGCGTGAAGCTCGTGCCGCCAGTCCCACAGGATGAAATTCCCAATTATATCCAGGCTGCTGATTGCGGCATTCTGCCACTGCCGGACTATGAATTCTGGAGGATAAGCTCTCCCTTGAAATTGTTCGAATATCTGGCGATGTCCCGGCCAGTCATCGTTTCCCGTATCGAAGCGCATGTATCAGTGTTGCAGGATAATTCCGCCGGCATTTACCTGCCGGACGTCACCCCGGAACGTATTGCGGAAACCATTCTCACTGCCTATTCACACCGTGGCCAACTGCACGAGTGGGGAGAAGCCGGCAGGCGATTGGTTCTTGATAAGTTCACCTGGCATCACCAGACAGAAAAGCTGTCAACTTATTTGAAAAAATTAAATTGATGAGAAACGCACCATGATCACTCCATCCCTGAAACTTAGATACAGCCCGACGCCAGTCCAAATTTTCATAATGTTCTGTCTGGGGGGACTCACCGGATTGGTGTTCTTGACATTATCGCCCACCTTCTGGCTGATTTTCCTTGGCGGAGCGCTGTTGTTCACGGTTTTTATCAATAACAAAATCGGCATGCTCATTATTCTGGCCACGGTCTTTTTATTCAACTGGCTCTTTGGGGTGATTCGGATAATTCCCAAAGAGATAACTTGGCTGCCGGATATCATCATCATTGCGTTGACGGCAAAAATGCTTTACCTGCAAGCGCGTAAAAGTCGGTTTAAACGAACCACTCTGGATACCATTATTCTGGCCATTGTGACTCTGGGACTGCTGAGCGCATTGTATAATCATGTCCCGGCGCCCACGTTTATTTTTGGCTTTAGAAATTTTTTCAAGTACGTGCTGTTGTTTTATATTCTCCGCAACGTGGAATTGGATAGCAAGTTTTACAAACCCATCGTGATGGCTATGTTTGCTCTGGCCCTGATTCAGATTCCTGTCACTATTGCGCAGACCATAAAATTTGGCATCATTGGTGAGGATGTCGCCGATAACGTGTCCGGCACTCTCGGCTGGAAGGCCACCGGTGCGATGGCGATGTTGATGAGCTTCGCCATTAGCATGATGATTGGTTTTTACAGTCAAACGCGGAAGCGGATTTTCCTGCTATTGACCATTGGCTTTTTACTACCGATGATTTTAGGTTCCGGCCAATTCGGTTTTTACATCGCGCCTCCGGCTGTTGTCCTCTGCTGGCTGGCCGGGCACCGATGGACATGGAAAAACATTTTGAAACTGCCGCTCATTTTCATGATGATGGGATTGATCGGCTGGTTCGCCATAAAATATCATGATATTCGCTACGAGGGCAATTTCGAAAAATTCCTGCGCTCGCCGGAGAAGCTCTACCAGTTGAACATGGAATTACGAAAGGAAGGCGCCTTTGGCCGATTTCAGGTCGTCAAAGTTGCCAATGATTTATTGGCCAGAAATGGGTTGAATTTACTCATTGGCTATGGACCCGGCAATGCGTCGGAGAGTTTTTTCAAAAAGTACAGTGGAAAATTGGATCAACAGCACATGGGCCGTAAAATCGGTGGCATTCAGTTCACAGCCATCATTCTGGAATTTGGCTATGTGGGTCTGCTTTTGTACGGCATCCTGTTTTACAAATTATGGCGAATGAGCCGGCGCGTGTATCGCCGGGTGAACGATCCATTCTGGCGGGCCGTTGCCGTTGGATATGTTGGCATGTTGTTTTCCTATGTGGTTGGTATCATTTATAACCCTGTCTGGTTTTACGATGTGCTGGCGTTTCCGTTCTGGTTCATCAGCGCCGCGCTGGTGATTCTGGATGAGACAGCCAAAATCGATATTGCTGACGGAACGAAGAAGAAGATCGAATTGGCTGCGGGCAATCACTGATGCAAGACGCGCGCATGAAAATTATCATCGTCGGACCTTCTCTGAAGAGACGGGGAGGCGTCACCCAACATGTGCGGACGCTACTGGATTCGCCGCTGAAAAATGATTTTTCAGTGTCCCTCTTCCGCATTGGGCCGGAATACTCCGATGGTCCCATCTCAGTTGCCATGAAATTTCTGGCGACACCGTTACGGTTCCTGCTGCGGTTGATCACTGTCCGGCCTGCGCTTGTGCATTTCAATCCTTCATTTGATAAAAAATCCCTGCTGCGGGAATTGCCGATGCTGCTGTTGTGCCGGCTGATGCGATGCGTCGGACTGCTGCAATTCCACGGCGGCACAATGGACAATCTGATCCGCGGAAATCGTCCGCCAGCCTATCTCCGACTGATGTTGCGCCTGGCGCAGCATATTGTTTTGCTGACGGATATACAAAAGGAGTCGGTGAGCCGATTCGTCCCTGACGAAAAAATTTCCGTTCTGCCTAACATGGTGGATTGTTCCTTCAATCTGCCGGAGAGAAAAGTGCATTCCGAAAAATACAATGTGCTGTTTCTTTCCCGGGTTGAAAAGATGAAAGGCGTGTACGACATCTTCGAGGCGATCCCGACCGTCCTGGACAGGTTCCCCCAGGCGTGTTTTCAATTTGCTGGAGAAGGGAATGACCGGGCCAAACTGGAAACAATCTGCCAGAGCAACGGACTGTGCGGTCGCGTGAAATTTCTGGGCCACATTCTCGAAGCGGAGAAGGTGCAATTCCTGAGTCGCGGCGACCTATTCCTGTTTCCGAGCCACCATCCCGAGGGCATGCCTTATGCACTGCTGGAGGCCATGGCGTTTGGCCTGCCGATCATTGCGACGCCCGTTGGCGCGCTTCGGGAAATCATTTCGCACGAAAAAAATGGATTGATCGTCCCGGTCGAATCGCCTGACATGCTGGCCGCAAGCATCATTCGCCTGTTAGATGATGCCCCCTTGCGCAAAAAGATGAGAGCGCAAAACCGGCGCGACGCCGAGACAAAGTACAATATCACGGTGGTCTGTGAACAATTCAAAACTCTTTATGAAAAACTTACAAAGCAATAGAACCCTCGAAACACAACTCTACGAGGAAATCAATCAGCTCGCCGGGTATCTTGAGTCGACGAAATTCATGGGCTGGGAGCCGTATGATTCACCAGCGCTCTTTCCCGGCATGAAGCGAATGCCCGGTGCCGTCAGAATGCTTTGGGTGCAATTGAATCGAATCTCACCGATACCGATTTTCAGGTTTTTCAAAGAACCGAAATTATACTCAAAGGCGATGGCGCTATTGGCGCATACCTATTTGCTGCTGTTCAAAATTACCGAAGACGCGAAATATCGGGGACAGGCAATTATATTTTTGGACTGGCTAATGAAAAATCGTTCGTCGGCCACAACGCTTTTCAGCATGGGCACGCATTACAATATTGCCATGAAAGGCTACGCCGCAACCGGTGAAACGCCTTCGCCATTGATCACCTGCATGGCAGTGGAAGCCTTCATGTCCGCCTACGAAATTCTGGGTGAACCGCGCTATCTGGAACTCGCGCGTTCCGGTGTGGATTATTTTCTCAATGATCTGCCGCAGCAACGGGTGTCCGATACAGAGAGCTTTTTCAATTATCACCCCAACAATCCAAAGTTCATTCCCAACCTGCCCGCTGTCCTGTGCGGCACGTTCGCCCGATTTCTCAGTTTCAAATCCGACCCGGGCATCATGGACGCTGTCATCAAAAATTTCAATTATGTGGTGCGCTGGCAACGCGCCGATGGGTCCTGGCTCTATGATAAAAACGCGCCCTATGTGGACAATTTTCACACAGGATTCATACTGGAAGCCTTGTTGAAATTCCGACATTTTACAGGAGACACGCGGTACCAAAAGTCCCTGCAATTCGGTATTGATTATTGGCGTTCCCGGCTATTTGCCCGGAACGGGAAACCCATCCATCGCATCCTGGAAGGCAGGCCCAACAATGCTGACGCGCTGCTCACGCGAATCGATACCCGGGACTGCGCCCAGAGTCTGGTCGTGTCGAGTTATTTGCTCGATGAATCGGATGCTGCTGTTGATTTCGCTAGAAATATTTTCACATGGACCGCGCATCACTTTAAATCGAGACAGGGGTATTTTTATTATCAGCAGTTACCGGTTTACAAGCTCAAGGGGCCGTTCATCAGCATGCAGGCATGGATGCTTTTTGGCATGGCGCAATTGTTGGATGCGATCAAAAAAGTCAGGGGGAAGGATCATGCCATCAGCAACGCATGAGATTCTGAAGGGAAAAAAAATCCTGTACATACATCGGGACGGTCAGGGCTGGGGCGGCGCTCAGCAGGGGGTCATTGACCTGATCGAGAATTTCAAAAAGGAATTTGGTGCGACTGTTTTTGTCGGAAACAAGGGACTGTTGTTGCAGCGGTCGCGGCAGGCCAATGTGACGTGTTACGAATTGCCCTTTCATCGGGTGATGCTGTTTCCAATTTCCTTTCTGTTATTGGCCGCTGTTCTGATAAAAGAGAAGCCGGATCTGGTGCATTCCAACCATCGCTTCACCTCGATTTTGGTTCAATTCGCCCGAAAGCTGATTCGCGGTAAATTTCAAACGCTGCACACTGCCCGCTCTGTCTTTCATGACAAAATGTTTGTCCGGGACGTGGGCGACCGGGTCGTTGCCATCAGCGAGAGCGTGAAAAGAAACATGGTCGAGCAGTTTGCCTTCCCGGCCGAAAAAATTGATGTCATTTACAACGGAATCGAGCTGAGCAAGAATGGCGCATCCCTGCCGGACAACGAGAAGCTGGCGCAGATCGATGTCGACAGCAAAATAGTTTTTGGCATCATTGGCGGATTGGTGGAATCGAAGGGCCACACTTTTTTATTTCAAGCGCTGTCAACGCTGCCGGAACGCCTGAAAAAGCAGATCGTTGTTCTGGTCGCCGGAGAAGGATATCTGGCGAAGGAATTGGATCTCCTGGTGCGGCGCTATCAACTGAGCGACAGCGTTGTATTTCTGGGCCATTGTCGTGATATCCATCGGGTCCTCGCGCGCTGCCGGTTTCTGGTCATTCCATCCATTCAGGAAGGAGGCTCACGCGTCCTCATCGAAGGCTATTTGACGGGAATACCATCCATTGCATTTGGTTTATTATTTGCCTATGAATTCATTGAGCACCAGAAAACAGGGTTCATCGTCCCGGTGCGGGATGTGGCCGCGTTAGCCAGCGCCATTCAATTTTATACCGAGCATCCGCATATTGTCAGTGAACACGGGCACAATGGAAAATTGTTTGCGACCGGGAAATTCACCCGCCAGAGAATGGTCGACCAGTATCGCTTCATCTATGAGGCAATGCTGGATGAACCACCGCCGCGATAGCCACGCCCGCATTGGTTTCGTCCCTCACTTCAACGATTGCTCTAAGCTATTTTCAAGATTCTTCGAAGTGCCAACCCTCACCCATTGACACTGTTGGTTTGCCGCCGATTTACTTGGAAATAATTGGCAACCACCAGCATGTTCACTGTGGATGGTTCACGCAGCGTCTGCCATAGTTTATACAACTCGTACTCAATTTCACTTCCAAAATGTAGGCATCACAGGCATTTTTATGCCGGAATGCTTTCTCGCTGGTATGCTTTTTGTATTAATTCCTGTCACATTTTTCAATCAAAATACAGCACGCGCCCGGGCGATTCACCTTCATCCGAAGTATGACTCATGACATCTTTCACTGAAAAACGAATTTCAACGATGATCCTTTTGTTTCTGATGGTTGTCAGTCAGAATAGCTTTGCTGAAATCTATTTTGTGGCTCCGGACGGAAACGATCAAAACCCTGGCGCTCAGGCTCTGCCCTGGCAGACGGTTGGCAAGGCCAATGAAACAGTCCAGCCCGGGGATATCGTTTACCTTCGTGAGGGGCGGTATCGCGAGACGATTCAGCCTGGTCGCAGCGGAGCGGAAAATCAGCCGATTATTTTCAGGGGATTTGAGAGCGAAATAGCAGTGATTCACTCGCGCCCTCAGGGAGTGAATTTGAGCGGCCTGGATTATATCGTCATTCAGGGATTGTATTTTGAAGCGTGCGATTATTTCGTTCGATCCTATCCCGGGGGTTGTAATCATTGTATTATCAGGGATAACACCATGAATCAGCAGACAGGCTGGTGCGGGATTGAAATCGGCGACCGCAGTTCCTTCAACCAGGTGCTCCGCAACAGAATCCACAGCGAAGGCATTGAAGGCGACTGTATCCACATTGGCCTGGACGAAGTGGGCGAGACGACAGGCGCCTGGTATAACATTGTGGCGGGCAACGAATGCTCCGGCGCCTTGCACGGCGGAATTTGCTGCGCCGGCGACAAGTCGCGTTTCAATATCATTCAGGAAAATTACATTCACGATATTGGCGACAATGCCATCGCCACCGGGGCATTGACCCAATGGGTGCTCATTGAAGGCAACCGAATTCACAATCCCGGAGCCGACGCCGATGGCGCCTGCGGCATTCAACTCCGTTCGGAACATGGCATTGTGCGGAGAAACATACTGACTCGAAATATCGATGTCACCATTTCAAACGATGCGGCTGCGTTGGAATTGCAATCCACCGTTGATCGACCCTATGTTCGGAGCAATAAAATTTACCATAACGTCTTTTATAATTTCAGCCAGGGAGCGAATTCATGGTATGGCGTGAAACTGGCCGTGTACAATCAGGCAGTCCAATTCGGTCCCAATGTGTTCAAAAATAACATCATTTTCAGAAATGGCGCAGGGCCCGGAGGCGGTTACCAAATTGCCTACACCCGTCAGGTTCAAACGATGCCCGTTGATCAGTTTTCCGGAAATTTGGTCAGCAGCGGTTCAGTCGGAGCAGACGTAGTCTATTTTTTTGAATTCAGCCAATTGGCGCTCAGCCTTCAGGAGGCGATTCAAGCCTATCCGCCGATTTTCACCGAATCTAATTTCGATGCAAATCCACAATTCAGGAATGAGAGCGAGTACAATTTCGCGCTGACGCCGGAATCCCCCTGTATCGATGCCGGCGCATTCCTGACTGAGTGCGTCGATTCGGGCGTTGGCTACGAACTGCACGTTGAAGATGCTGGCTATTTCACCGATGGATGGGGAGTGATGCGCGGCGATGAAGTGAATGTCGGATTCAATCCGCCGGTCGCCATTCTGCACATCGATTATGAGAACAGCCGTATTGCAGTGAACGCGCTCATCTCCTGGCAGGTCGGCGACCCGGTCAGCCTGAAGTACTCGGGGCGTTCCCCTGATATGGGGGCTTTTGAATTCGATGGGACGGATCACTCTGCTCCGGAAACCCCGACGGGCGTGAAAGTACAGTCGCCGTAAGCTGTAGCGCCGGGGCATGGATTTTAACTGCCTCTTTCAGCAGCATCTTCGTGGTGCAATGCAGGGGGGATGTGTGCTCCAGGAGCCTGAAACTGCCGGTATCACGGATAGATATAAAGCTTGGCGTAGCCTTCGGCGATCATTTTATCATTCACATTAAAATACTCACCCTGAGAATTCAGCGCCCAGATTTCTCCCAGATAGCGACCATATTTCTCTCGCCGATCTTTGATGGTCTGCAGAATGATTTCTTTGTCCATGATGAGACTGCACAGATAGTCGCGGGCTGCAAGACCCAGAGGCCGTTCCTCGCCGCGGATTTCAGGCGTGTCAATTCGATGGAGGCGGATTTTTTCGCCGTGAATCCAGGTGGATAGACCTAAATCAATATTCACAGTAATGGTGTCGCCGTCGTAGATGTCGGTGACGTTGGCCTTATACACATAAAGCTGTTTCTCCATAGTGCTCCTCTTTCTCATAAGAAGTAAATTTCTTAACAACTGCATCGGACTCATTTGAAGAAAATGCAGCCTCTCCAATTTATTCAAATGTTTTGAATATCAATGCTCCGCCACTGAATTTTTTACTTCAACAAAACCACACGACGAGTTTGGCTGAATCGCCCGACCTCCAGCCTGACAAAATACATCCCGGATGCTGCTCGATCGGCGGATTGCGTCGCTCCGTTCCATGCAAGAGAGTGAAAACCGGAATCAATACCGTCTTCGTCGAGCAGGATCGCTGTCAATTCGCCGCGAACGTTGTAAACGGCCAAACGAACATGCCCGGCTTCCGGAAGATAGAATTTAAATGTCGTGGAGGCATTGAACGGGTTCGGAAAATTCTCGAAAAGCATGGGCTGCGATGGCAGCGTTTCCTTGCCGGGATCATTCGGAAATTCGGCGCCGGTCCATGAAGTGAGAAAGGTCAGTACTCGCGCCATCACATCGTTGCGTGCAGATTCCGGGTAAATGGTCTCGAAGGGAAACCCGAAATGAACGAGCTTTGTCTCCTGTGCGCCAAAGGTTCCGCTGAATTGAACGCCGGCATTGTATGAACTGTTGTAAATCAAACAGACTTCGCCCCCGGAAATGGCGCTGATTCCATCCGGGTAGCCCACGCGATAGATGCCGTGAGATCCATCATCAAAGGAAAAATCCAGACCCTGAAAAATGCCATCAGCGGTTCCGGCCACAGAATAATCGCTAACCTTGTCAACCACATACGATGCTTTCAGATAGGTGTGGTAAAATTCCTTGTCGCTGGCGGTTCCGTAATAATCCAGATGCCAGCCGATCTCCGAGCCGGAGACGAATAACCGTCCTCCCTGGTTCATGAAAACGCGCACCAGTTCCTGCTCCAGGGCGTCGAAGGTCTTATCGTCGGTGGACTCCAATCCCAGAATCCAGTCCACAACCTGAAAGTCATTCAAGTCAACGAGCCCCTTCTGAACCGCTTCGTTGGAGGCCGAATCGAAGGCATGACCGGCCGCTTTGATAGCCGAACCGTGCTCTATAACGAAATCACGGGTATTGCCGCTCACAGTCAGACGATCGAATCCGTTCACGACGAGCACCCCTGCCAACCGCGCTGCCCGGGCTGCGCCGAGGACTTCAGTCGCCGGGCTTTCGCCGAATGCATTGGCCGCAGTCATTTTGAAAAAGTAAGTGGAATCAGCGCTGAGACCGGATAGCATGACCTGCGGTTGGGTGGCGACGCTTTTCAATCGAAAGGCAACTCCGTCGGTGCTCAAATAGACGCGATACTCCGAGGCGTCCGGCGCTGTGGACGCGCTGACTTGAATCAAACCCCCTCCAATATTCTGAGCGCGAAAATCCTCCACAGCCACTGGCGGCGTGCTTCCGCCAAAAAAATCTTTGAGCGCGCCCCAGAGTTCCTGCCGACTGCCATCATAGCCTAACGCCCACATGCCAACTCCCAGAAGATCGTGATCGATTGCCAGTTGATATTTCTTGCTCAGGCTGAGACTATCATCGTACCACGCCTGATACCAACTCCCGCTCTGGTAGGCGTACCAGGGTGTTTGCGATTCCGCATCCCAGCGCTTGCCACGTGTCGCTGCTTCACTTTCAGCGGTAGAATAACGGACGCTCGATCCGTATCCCAGCGTGGCGGAGCCACGAGCATCGGTGTAGGTCGGCCATTTGATGCCATAATACGGCAGTCCCAGAATGATCTTTTCGTTCTGTCCCTGGGTTCGGGTCAGGTAATCATTGACAGTCCAGGTGATATTGTAAGTGCCCCAGCCGGACAGCGGGGCCACCGGGCCGGCGTTGCTGCTGCCATCCCAATAATAATTGTAACCCATGATGAAAAGCGCATCGCAGACTGTGGCCAGCGAGTAATAATCGAATTTATTGCTCCAGTTGACCGCTGGCAGGGCGATGCTGACCGATGAATTGGGAAGATGCGAGTGAAACGTGTCGGCCAGGGCCTTCATGAAGAGATTCAAATTGCTTTTCTGAGACGAAGGAAAATCCTCAAAATCAATATTGACGCCATCGGCGTTGGCGCTCTCCACCGCCGTCAGCAGATTCCTGACGAGCCGCGTGCGGTTGGTGGAGCTGCTCAACAATGTCTCCAGCGAACCGGAATCGAAATTGATGGCGACGAGAACAACCTTGACGCCGTGGCTGTGCGCCAGATTAATGAGACCAGTCACCGGCCAGCTATGGTAGTCGTCGATGTAACCGGTCGCGCTGACATCGACGCCAAAATAGGCGATGGTGGACAGCACGCTGTAGTTATAATTGGGGTAGGCGGAATTCATCCAATAGGGATGATACCCGAACACTTCCCGAACCGGGATGAACGCTCTCTCCTGCAATGGAATCGCTTTTTCATACAACGGAGCGGATTCGGAACGGGCATATTGCTGCTTGAAATAGCTGTGCTCAATTGCGTGAATACCAGGCAGTTCATTGGTTTGAGAAAAAGCAACACTGGTCACCGTGAGTGCGATCCAAAACGCAATGCGTTTGAAACTCTGTCCTCTGCTGTCGTTCTTCATAATTCCTTTCCGTCAATAGTCATCGTGGTGAAGTGAATCATTTCAAGTTTCAGTTAATGGATGATGAGTAATTTCTTTAACTGGCGTTCGTCGTTGACCCGGAGCTCATAAAAATAGATTCCGGTAGCAACGTGCCTGTTCGTCGAATCACGGCCATCCCAGGAAATCTGAAAAGTCCCGGGCGTTCGATACTTCTCCCGGAACGAACGGACGCGAATCCCCTGCAAATCATAAATTGTCAGCGTCACAGCCGCACCGGATACATAAGAGCCTCGTTCAGGAATGACGAAAGTGAACGTCGTGAATTGGTTAAAGGGATTGGGATAATTCTGCATCAATGCAATCGTTTCCGGATGTCCGGCCAATGAATAAGCTTGCACGGCCGACTGATTCTGCTGTCCTGAATTCCGCCTGCCAGTGTTGAGCAGAAGCCATTTCTCCGAAGGCCATGTCTCCAGCATCCATTCGAAATAATCGATCTCCTGCGTGAAAGTGGTGAACAGACTTTTGTGATGAGGCGAGTAAAATTCTTTCGCGCCGCGTCGTTCGAAAATATGGTCAAGAAGGTGGATGAATTCGTGGATGGTGATTAATTCATCTTCAACCTGACCATGAATGGTCGGTTGGGCCAGGAAATAGAACAGATCACTGGAAAACTTATACCCACCATAGGTATAGCCGCCATAGCCAGTCCATGTCTTGCGGGAATTCCGCCACGAATAATAGGCGAACACATAATCGTAGCTGCCGGGGTCGATGCCTCGGCGTCTCAGGTCTTTGGCCGCTTCGGTCGGAGGAAATACATAGCCCCAGGCGTCGTTTTGATAGATGAAATTTTCCGTCGTCAGAAGGCGGTTCACCTGGATGGTATCGACTTCCAGCCGCACCATGCGGGTGTGGTCCCAGAAGTATTCCTGGAAACGAGCGATGTTCCGGCTGACTTTTTCAAGATCATCTTCGTCGAGAGTCTGTCGCCTGTGTTCGGCATCGTCGTAGTTTTGATAGATAAGAAAAAGTCCCCGCAATTGGACATTCTCTCCGATGGTCTGTATCTTCCCGACCGGATAAAAATTGTCAGGCCAGTAAATTTCACTGAACCCAAAACCAGGGTCCAGGCGAATGGTGATCGGATTCAGGCCGGGAGGGATTTTCCCGCGCAGCGTGAATGTCTGCGGTTCGTTCAATTCAAGTGAATTGATTTCAAGCGTATCCAGCGCGACAGTTTTCCTGTAGGCGCTGTAGTCAAAATAGTTACGATTTGTATTCCCGCTGAAAAGCGTGAGGAAGCACTGGTCGATTTTTTCAGGGCCGCAGTTTTGAACCTGCACCTGAATTTCCAACACGTGGCCAGGCTGAAATTGCCCATTGTTGTTGACGATTCGCGCGCTGTCGATTTTCAAATCTGTCACAAGGTCCTTATCAATCCAGAATGACCACACCGGGCTTTTCACGGAAGATTTTCCCCGCTGCGCCTGAACCAGCCAGTGATATAGCTTCAGGTCTTCCATCGGCGCATCTGGAGGCACGGCGAAAACGGTATCGGAACCAACCCAGCGATCGATGATGATTTTCCCATCCGGTTCAGCTACGAGCAGGCGATATTCCACCAGGCTGTCGGAGCGCTGAGCGCGCCAGGTGAACGTCGGCGTCGTGGTAGTGACCTTGCTCTTCAATTTCGGGCTGAGAAGCTGCAGCGGCAACCTGTCGGCTCTGATCGACGGCAGGAGGTCGGTTGCCTGTTCTTCAATCGCGCTGGACATTGAGGCCATGAACATTGCGATCAAAAACACGACAGGAGAAATACCCGCGACGACGATACCTGAAATGGCTTTTTTTAGTCCATGTAGATTGATCAGAAACATAAGTAATTGGTTTGGGTGAATCTGAATGATCGTTTTATTCGCTTGCGCCCGGAATCTGCCATATCTCAATTCTTCGAAAACAGATAAAACGCAAATGAAGACCGCTCGAATAACCTGTGGCGGAACGCAGTGTTACCCGGGAAGACTCCATCTTTGGACAGCGCCGGACTGTATATCCATCATACTGAAATTGTCATTTCAGCAGCAGGCACTTTTTTACAGCGGTACCCAATGCGGTTGATAGCCGATAGTAATACACGCCGCTGGGTAAATTGTCCGCGTTGAATTTGAGCGTGTGAACGCCCGCTTCTTTCGACGCGTCAAGCAACGTGGCAACCACCTGTCCCAGTGTATTGAACACAGCCAGTCGAACATGAAGCGGCTCAACAAGGGTGAAGGTTATGGTCGTTACCGGATTGAACGGGTTTGGGTAATTCTGCTCTAACTGAAAGTCAATCGGGATGCGTTCTGCAACATGAAAAGGCGTTTCTTCTACGCTTGTTTGTAGCGCCAAAGCGACAGCTCCTTCGTAATCGACCACATAATGCCACCAATTGTTCAGGACGCCATCGGTGATTCCGGTAAAACGGGGTAGGTGACTGTACCACCAGCGCAGGTAGCCTAACCCCGTGCAGCCCCATTCCTGGCAATTGATTCGCCGCGTCTGATCCAGCAGAATGGGATAACGCTTCCAGTTATCGGCGTAGGTGATGACGTAGCGCGTGTTGCTATAGTCATAATCGGATGCGCCATTGGGCGGGAAGTGGATATTTCCGATATGGGAGAGCCCTGGCAAATCTTTCTCGATTCGCGTGAAGATATCCCACGAGGTTGGATTTTCTGAATGGACGTCCCATTTTCCCCCATACGCTTGAACCATCGCGCTCTCCGTGCGATGGCCAAAACTGTGAATGGCCTCAGCAACGCCTCGCTCATAATTCCACCCCATGATGGAAATCAATTTTTCCAGGCCAGGGTGATCTAACGGAGGCGAATTGTACCAGAACGCGTTCGGCCCGACCAACTGAGATTCGTACATGCCGCCGAAGGGAGGCCCGTAGACCCAGACTTCATGGATCACGCCGGCATTTCGTTTCTGATCGAAATTATAATAATCAATCAGCGCGTTGTAGTCGAATTTAACAAGTCCCTGAATCTCGGCGAGATTCTGGAGCGTCCCGACTGTATTCCGTCCGTACAGATGGGAGTTAGAGCTGTAGAAATACTGGAGTGTATCCAGCGTCATAAATTCATTGCTGAGTCGTGTGAAAATTGTCTGATCCTCATGGGTTTCAATTACTTTGAACCGAATGACGCCGCCGCTCACCTCATCGAATTCCTGAATGATCTGGGCAACCAGCGTGTAGGGATCGGCCCAGCCGCGCACTTCATGTATTTTTCGGTTGTTGGTAAAATCAATAATCTGGTCCTGAACGACCAGCGCGACATGAATGATGAGCGGTTCGGCATTAGTTGAAGCAAAATCCGGCAAAACCATGGCAGTCACCGTATCGGTGAGAGATTCATACGAGACGAAAATTTTGGTCGTCCCTAGGGCGTGACCTCTGGCGATGCCAAATTCGTCAACTGTGACAATGGACGGATCGGCCGTGTTCCAGAAAATTGGACCATCTGCCGGCAGGGAATATAATTCGCTATCATTGCCAATGGCTTTGACATTCAATTGCAGGGAGGTACCGCTCAAAAGCCGGGCTGGTTCCGGCGATATTTGTAACGAGACAAGTGAAAAAGGATTGTATAATTTCCACTCGCCCAGGTAGACGCTGTTGTTAGATAAATTCTTTGCTTTTAGCCTGATAAAGCGATACCTGACTGCATCGAACTCAAGGGAATCCCAGGTAAAAAATGAACATGCATTATTGTTGAAAATAGAACGGTAAGACCCTGACATGGATGACAAATCGTCCAGGGAATCAGCAGCGTCGAGGCTCCATACGCCGTCGTTCCAGAAAAAGATTTTACTCTTCCCGATGAGAATAGGTTTTGTGAAATCCAATGTGATTGTCAATGAATCGCTATTTTGCACAACGGCTTCGGTGAGCTGATTGCCGTCAAAGACATTTTCGATGGTGTTGAAATTGAATTCAGGGTAGACAATCGCCGTAATTGAACTATCGGCCAATCCGGCAGCGATGTCGATTGGCTTCATCTGAGAAATCTGCCCGGACAGCGGGGCTATGTTGAATGCAAGGAGAATACACAAAACAGCTATGATAATGAATTTTTGAATCAACATTTTTTCCATCTCCTCCAAAATTAGTCGCTAATGATGTGTGCTAATCTACTCACAAATAGCTAAATAATCAATAGAAAAATCCGGCAGAAATAACGAGGCTATCCTAACCGGGTGAGCCAGTAAATGAGCCAGGTACCGAAAAAAACTATCAGTGCTATCGTCATAGCCGACCGGGGAATGCTCACGCGAATCGCTTTTCTGAGAGCAATTTCAAAACTAAGCTTTACCAGTACCAGTGCAAAAATGAGAAAAAGGATGGGCCCCATGAGATGATAGCGGAAGGCATCGTGGATGTGAAAATGAGAGACTGCATAGAATGATCGGCTTAAACCGCAACTCGGGCAATCGAGTCCGGTGAGCGATTTAAAGTAACATGAGGGTAGGAATGAATGCTGTGGATGAATGAAGAAAAAAAAGAACATCCCGACAGAAATGACCCATGCGAAGAAAATTCTGTTCCGTCGGGAGCGTGGGGACAAAGTCTCGTTGCTGAGAGAAGTAACCATTGTCAGAAAATTTTAGTGAATATCTACATTCAGAAAGCAAGGGTGAAGCGTATTGGCTTTTTTAAAACAGGTGGTACTTGATTCCGACCGAAAGCACCAATCCGGAATTTTGGACTGAAGGTGGATCAGCGAACCAGTAAGCCGGCATGGATTCTTCTTCCTCAGAATAGGACCAGTCATCATTTTTTATGCCCCAGCGATACCCGGCATCGACGACAATATCGGTGTGAGCCGAAAGCATGAATTCGCAGGTGCCGGTGAGCGCTGTGGCAAAGAGCACGGTATTCACGGCACGATCGTCGTCATCGTTTTTAAAGGGAATATCCAACAACAGCCCCAGGCGCGCTCCGAGATCCAGCCGTTTGTGGTTCAAGAAACGCCACAGCCCGAACCCTGAAACGCCGAAGCCGTAATCTTTTTCATCGTAGGAATCAACAATATGCATGAAGTGGACGCCAAAGCCCCAATCTAGATTGTGTATTGCTCGGCCCTGGACGACCACTCCTGTATTGAAATACGAATTGTCCGAAGGGACTGTGTAATTCAGCATGATGGAATAAACCGGATTCAGATGCTCGACAGCCCAACTGCCGGCGTAATAATCATCCCATTGACGGATGATAGAAAGCTGACTGCTCTCCTGCACCGTATCCGTCACACAGGCGAAACCGACAGACCCACCCGGGGTGACGTACTCCTCGCCCTCGGCATTCCATACGCGATCCGGCTCAACCAGTTCAAATATCCAGCCCGGCTTGATGCCGTGGCGAGACCCAAGCGGAATGGAGATCGTTCCGCCTGCGGCGCTATCGATATCCGCTGAAATCCAGTAAATGCGTTTCAACTCATTAACCATTTTCGCGTGAAGCAGATTCATCGCTGTGCGTTTGGACTTCCCGCGATCGCCGCCGGTGTGCACAACGACAAAATTAAAATCACCGGTATAATCGCCGGACTGGATATCGATGAAATAAGATTCCATGCTGAGGTACGTGTAAACATTGTCCGGATTATCCAGCGAATCCATCGTCGTTTGTTTGGGCTGAGCCAGCGAAAAGTACTGTTCTTTTGTCCCGGGATAAACACCTTCCTGGTACATCTGCGCTGACGTGATGATGATGGCCTCAAGATATTTCCTGGCGTGAAATGGTTTCAGGGCAAAATTGTGCCGGACATAATTGCTGCCGTGAATGAAAACCGAGTCCACCGGCAACGCAACCAGGATATCGTAGAGTATCAGTTCTTCCAATGTGTTTTGCAAAAGCAATGCAATTTCATCATTCAGCGTCGGTGGTTGTGTATTACCCCATGGAATGATGGGCAGACGCAATTTCCCGAAGTTAATGGCTGATGTATCTTCGGAGCTTTCCTGACATCGCGCTTCAGTCTGAAATCCGATGAGAAAGGCGAAGCTCACGAGGATGATCAAGGCAGATTTTGAAAATGATGTTGAATGATTCTTCAATGATGTGTACCTCTTTAGTCTAAATTCTATGTTCGAAATACGAAAATTCCATCTGCCGCAATCTGGCTAATGTTGCCAATTAGGCCGAAGTCCCTGTGACTGTGGGCTCCTCTGCTCTGGGAAACAGAGTAAATTGCTCCCCGAATTGCTCCAGAAACAGCACGCTGAAGGCGCGAAACGTGAAAGACACTGGCAACAGAATCACGGACCCGACATAGGGAATGATGAGCAACAAAAAGCCAATGCAGCACGTGAATAAACCGAAAGTGACAATGGCGATGACAAGAATAATGTACAGCAGAAAAATCAGCAGCCCGTAAGCGATGAAATAAAACCAGTGTTTCATGAACAGTGGTAGAAATTTATACCACGCCTGAATCGTCAGCATCCGGTTCTTGTACATGATCGGCACAATGAACTCATTGAGAAAAAGAGAGATATAGGATATGATAATTATCAGCAATAAAAACAAAAGCGCCATACCGGCAATGAGCACAATGATGGCCGGCGTGGTGAAGTGTTCCTCATAAATATTTAACGCGATGTAATAGACCTGAATGAAGAACAGAATGAATGTGAAGAAGGCAATGATGCTGAAGACAAATCGCCAGAGAAACAGGGAATTTGCCAGAGTGCGATATTGATTCCAGGGATTTGTAACCTGCGAACGATTGGTGATGACATTATCCAGGAACATGAATTTGCCGCGTGAGCTGAGCCACAGCATAACGATGTACAAGGCAATAAAAAAAATGACGGCGATGACGATGACCATGAACCAAATCGGATGATCATGCAACCATTCCATGACGTTTCGTGGGAAATCGAAAAATTCCTCAGCGTCGACATGCATGCGTTCGTGAATATCCGGATTTTTACCGCCATACCAGTCTGTGAGGCCGGCCAGAAATGCAGTAAACCCCACAGTGAACCATTTGCTAATATCGAACGGCCTGAAAAGCGCGGTCCTCATTTTCTCCCATGCTTGCTGCAGCGGCTCGATGTATCGAATTGTCATATCGGTTCCTTTCTTCGGGTAATGTGATTAAATAATTCACATCAATGAATGACTTGATCCCCTGATCCCAGTTCACTGAGATCAGCCCAACAGGGTGAATAACCATGAATTAATTTTAAACTCTCTACGTGAAAAGAGCCATTATGGTTACGGAATTTTTCATCAGAAGAAAAATCCAATGCCGAATCGATGCGTTTGTCCCAGCAAATCAAAATCGCTGAAGGCATAATCCAGGCGACCCTGATAATTGTTCAATTTCAATTGAAGCCCACCGCCGAATGAATAAGTAGCGACCTCGTGATTCATCCAATAGCCGCTGCGCAGAAAAAGCAGATTTTGATAATTCCACTCAGCGCCGACCTGACCCAACGGCTGGCCGTCATTGGGCTTGAGCGCGGAGAAAGTGAAAAGCACGGTCTGGTTTGCAGCTTCGATGGCATTGATGGCCATTCCAAAAGTAAAATTGGTGGGCAACGGATAAGATTCATTGACATATTTGATTTCGGACCCAAAATTCGCTATTTGCATGCCGAATCTGAAATTGCGGAAATTGGTCACGTAGAGAATGGCAATATCGATGGAAATCGCCGATGCCTTGAAATCCGAATAAAGCGACATCTCGATAAAATTAATGGAACCGCCAAAAGTGACGCGATCGGTGAGGTAGCGCGCGTAGCTCAAGCCCGCCCGGAGATTTGTGGCGTAAAAAGTTTCGCCGGTCCCGTCCGGCTGCAGCGGGGTGCGCACTTTCATTTCATCGGTGTACAGCGCTGTGATTGAAAGTCCAAACGTTCCCAATCTGCCAAATGTCCTTGCTGCTGCAACGAAATCGTGATTGATGCCGGCGAACCAGTTGGTATGGTTGAACGACATGGCCGTGCCGGGAATTCGAGCTAGCGCCGCTGCGTTGTAATAGGTGGCGTCGGCTCCGTCGACAACAGCGATGTAAGCGTTGCCAAGTCCTGCCGCGCGGGCGCTCACACCGATTTTTAGGAATTGGGCGTCGGTGCTCCCGGGGCGCTCATACTGGGCAAATACGAAGCTGGGCAGAATAGCAATGAGTAGAAATATCTTTTTGAACATGTCGGGTACCTTTAGTTTCGAACACGAATACATGAGGGTATTGATTTATTGAATTACACAGGGTACACTTGCTATCGGTTACGGCGCGTCAATGTGAACTACCCATTGACTTTTGATTTCCATTTCAAAAAAGCTATCTCACTTTATCACAACAAATTTTCCGATTTGAACCTGGCCGGTGCGGCTGTCCTCCACGGTGAACAGGTAAATTCCGCTCGAAATAGCCTGGCCAATATCCGAAGTCAGGTTCCAGTCCTCGTATCCCTGGTACGGATTGTCGTGCGAAATTGTGCTGATGAAATCGCCGGCCAGCGTGAAAATTCTGATCTCGCATTGCGCCGGCAGGTTGATGAATTGCACCCGCCGATCCTGCTCCATCCAGATATCGCGCGTGCCGCCGGCTTTTTCCCAGGGTGGGTCAAAGGTCTGATACGCGATATCGCCGCGATAGGGATTGGGAACCACTGCCACCTGTCCCACAGTCTCCGGCGGCTCGGTGCCGGGAACGACAGTTTTGCTCGTTGCATTTTTGCTCGATTCCAGCGATGGGAAATTGATCTCTGCATCCGGCTTGGAAAAGGCAGTGACGGCGTAATAATATTCCAGGTTGTTGAGGAGTCCGACATCGGTGTACGAGTAATCCAAACCGGTATTCTGAAAATAGGAATTATCCGGGATGTCGAATTCAGCCAACAGCGTCCACGGGCCGGTGGCGCTTTGGGTGCTTTTATAAACGCGGTAGCCTTCAAAAGGTTGGGCAATGTCATCGGCGCGATTGGGGTCCTGATACAATTCCGGATTGACATCTCCGGCGAGCGGGTCCCATCTCAGCGTCACCTGATGATTGCGCGTCTCGACGCGTAACGGCGGCGTTGGCGGGGGAGAAGGAACGCGAAAGTCCTGATTCACCAGCCACTCCAGACGAGCGGCGTTTTCCAGCATTTTCTCCTCGCCTTCGCCCAGCACAATGCCCACGCGAACCCGCGCTGTATCGCCCAGGTTCAATGAAATCGGTCCGAAGGAAAGGATGTACTGCGACCCATCGCCGGCCTGCTGGTTTTGCATGATTTCTCCGGAACTGATTTCCTGGTAAAACAGGTTGTCCCGATTGGCCGGAGAACCGGCGCCGCCGCCGGGGTACCAGTTGAATGTCCATTGCAACTGTCGCGCAAGCATTTCATCCGACGGAAATATTTTCACGCCGATGGGGCTGATGGCCAATTCGTCCTCGCCTCCGACCGGGTCAATGGACGCTGCGAGATTGTATTCCGGGTAGTATTGCGATAGATCGTCCAGCGCAAATCCCCAGCCGGTGCCGCGATAGCCCACATTGCCATCCATCCAATAACCGATGTGCACATTGCCCAATGACATTTTTGTGGGGATGATGTAATAGTCAAACACGATGAATTCATCCAGCGGGGCAGAACTCCAGGCATAACTCACCTGAATGACATCGAGAAATAGTGGAACGTGGTCGCCGTTGTTGGTGATATTATAATCGCTGTATTTGCAGATAAAATCCTGGTCCGACATGGCGGTGTAATTGGGCATGTAGGGAATATCCACGGTATCGCCGCGCATCACGACCCAGACGGTATCGTCCTCTGAAGCGGAGGGATAGAACTCAAAATGCGGGTCTGCCCACAGCGTCGTGACCGAGACGAGCGTGTCCCTGTCCTGCGTGATGGCGCCGATGAAAATACCAGCTTCGCCTACGTGCTCTTCATTGCTGTTGGGCGGGAATTCGCAATAGATCAGGCCGGGATAATCCGTGCTGGCAGCCCACAATGTTCCCATATTGGTGATGAGTTGGCGCACCCGACCCACATTGTGAAGCTTCCAGTCCAGCGCTGCACGCTGGGCCGATAGCGGCGCATAAAAACTGAGTGCGACTATCAATGTAAAAAAAGCAACGTATCGTTTGACCATTCGAACCTCGTTGGATACTGAATTTTGATTTTGTAATTGATCACAGGGGATCAAAAGTTGTATTTGTTTACTTTGGACAGGATAACAGGATGATAATGATTTACCGGATTATTCTCTATCCGGTAATATCCTCACCTTTCTTTTTACTTCTACCTTATG
>JBMOPW010000028.1:0-68740 GCA_049322915.1 Candidatus Zhuqueibacterota bacterium | reverse complement strand
TTACTGAAAAACACCGTTCGACTTACTGAAAAACGAATGTCTGGCGGCGCCGATCAGTTTTTTTGATAAAATGACCTGAATTTATGCCCTTGTTTTGTCTCTAAATTTTCATTTTAGAAATGTAGGTAACAATCAAATTACAATACCAAAATCTAAAATTTCGGCTCTATTCTAAATTGTGTGGGTAATTTTAAATACGTCAAAAACTAACCACAGAGCACGCTGAGAATGCACAAAGTTCTCAGAGTTTTTTAAATTTTAAAAGCCTGGTGTCACCAATTTATTGATCGAAATGCTAATTGTCTTTCAGAAGTATTTTTATTCTTATAAATTTTATTCTTAGCGATCATTGCGTTTCCGTTGCGCCCTTGCGGTGAATCCTTTTTACCCACACGAAGTGACATAGAACCAAAATATCAAACTCTGACATGACCATTTATTTTGCATTTTCAAATATATTTGAAAATTGAATTCTTATTTTTTGGAATTTATTTGTCATTTGAATTTTATTTTTTATAATTTTTCCTGCCAGAATTCACAGAATGAACGTTTTCAACAACTAATAATACATCGCATTAAACAACAGCTTCATCGTCGCGAAAGCCTGGGCGCGGTTGTGCACGTTGAAACCGAACAGCACCACCTTGCCCTTGCCGTACGGCACTTCCAGGATGGTCGGTTTATTCCGAATTAGACGTTCGCCAAGAATCCAGCCGCTGACAAGCAGGGAATCGTCGGGAAATTTTGCCACCTCCACCGGCTTGATGGGAATGTATTTGGGCGACGCCTCTTTTGGTGGCGCTGGTTTCTTATCTTTTTCAGGCGCTTTGTCATTTGGCTTTTGCGCCTTCTTTGCCGAATCCGAAATAGTTTCGAACACATAGCCGTGGCCGAAATAGGCGTAGCTGTTCTCTTCCAGCCCATAGGCCAGTGGGTGATCGGTTTTGAATTTCATTTTCAAAATCGAGCCGGGATTGCTGAAGCTGTCCGGCCTGGCTTTTTCGAGAATATTTTTCAATGGAAAATAAAAATGTTTGATGATCAAATCGCACGAGGTTTCATTTCCCACCAGCGTGCCGCCGGCGTCGACAAACTTTTTCAGATTATCCACCCCGTCCAAATCGATGCCGCCGACATAGTTGGGCGGAATCGTCCCTTTTTTGTGCCCGTCGATGATGGAGCGGGTCCACTGATCCGGCAATACAATCACATCGTAACGCGCATTGAGATTGCCGGCTTTCACATCCGCGTTGGTCAGGGAATCGAACGGAAAGGCGAACTGCTCAAAAATCCAGGCCAGCCAGCCAAAATCCATGCTGGCGGTCCAGGATCGGTACAGGGCAATTCTCTGCTGAGCCAGTTTTACGGTCGCAACTTTGGGATTCCCCCGTCGCGCCCGCGTTTTTGATTCAGCCAAATTGGAATTGAGCTTTATCTGAGGCAGGCTGCTCGCTTCGACCAGAAAAGTACCGGCCGGGTAGGCTACCCCGGACTCAGTGAACTTCTCCGTCGCGCGTTTCACTTTGCCGCCGTCGCTCAGAATTTTGTTGACCGCGATGTAGCTGCCGTTGTCCGCCGGGGAAAGGATAATGTCGCTGCCGCTGCCGCCTTCCAAACCACTTATCGGCGCGACTACGGTAATTCGCTTTTTCCGCACATCCAGTGGCGCGGTGATTTCGTTGACATCCACGCCCATCTGCAACGGCAGCGTCCAGCCGGCGCCATCGTACGATGGGATTGGCTCGCGGCTGATTTTTGCCGAACCGACCACGCCCTGCCACAGGTGCTTGTATTTTCGAAGATCAGGATAATCCTGCTTCTCGAATAAATTCTTCACAAACAGTCCGAACGCCTGACTGGTGGGGACGATGTACGAACCTTTGGCATACTGAATCCCGTTATGCTCGAAACCGGTCTCCGCCTGAAAAACATCGATGCCGGTAATGAGCAACTTGTCGATGAGATTGGCCGATGAAAAGGGATCGCGCTGCTCCGCCGGAACAATCCAGCCGTAGGGCGGCTCGCTTGAAAACTGGTCGATGACATCCCTGCCGATGCGCCATTTGTCGAACAGCAGGTCGTAACGGAACTTGACCGCTGTTTCCAGCACTGCCATGCACGCGGTCCAGTTGTACTTCACAGCGTCGCCGATGCGCCACCAGCCGCCTGTCCAGGGACTGGGATAGAACACGCCTTTGGTCAAATCCTGGTGCTCGCGGGGGAAGTCCTGCAGGTGATAGAACTGGGGCGTGGCATAGCGATAAAGCTGCGTCTCCGTGAGGATGGAGATGGTGTTGTGGCCATCCACCACCTGCGTGGCATAGCCGGGATACCACGTATCGAACAGAACGCGGGAAATAGCCCCCGGCTGACCGGCCTCTTCGAAGGCTTTGCCCATGGCCGCGCCAAACAGATTTTTCCAGCGAATGATGATGGGATGAATATTGGGATTTGTGGGCTCGGCATCCGGCGGTATCCAGATGCGCGCCGGGAATGGCGCTGTCTGGTGCTGATTGTACAAAATATGCGGGAACCACTCCAGCGAAGTGGCGATGTTCATGTTCTTCGTTTCGATCAGGTTGGACACAAAGGAATCGCGGTTGTTATCGTGCCCGGCGTATTTGTGATAGAGCCAGGGAATCGGGCTCACCTCGTACGGCGTGCCCACGTTGGGCATGTACCAGTCGGAGACAATGGTCATGCCATCCGGGTTGGCGAACACAATGAGCGCAATGACATTCTCGCGAATGGATTTTGTGCGTGCGTCCTCCATCGTGACCAGATCGTATGCCAATTGGGGCAGCAGTTGCGCCGGCGCGACTTCGGTGCCGTGAAGCCCGCCATCGATCCAGACAATGGCCTTTCCCTCATCGGCCAATTTTTTCGCATCGGCTTCAGACGCGCCCTGCGCCAATGTCAGCTTTTTATTCAAATCTTTAAAATAGTCCAGACGGGCCAGGTTTTCAGCCGAAGAGATCACACCGTATTTCATGCGCCGGCCCTCGGAGGTGGCCCCCATATCCAGCACAATCATTCTATCGGTCTGCCCGGCCAACAATTCGAAATAGCCGATGGCCTGCTCGTACGTCATCAAATAGAAATCCGCGCCGGGCGCAAAGCCCAGATATTTTTCCGGCGGGGTAATTTCCGCCCGGGCCGGGACGATTTGGAATAGCACCAAAATCAGTCCACAGGCAATGTCCCTCAATATCCCATTTTTTTTCAATATCATGGTCCCTCCAGGGTAGGATCGAGTGATTTTTCTATTTTTTTTCAGTGACTGGCTTTTGTGAAAAGACAATTTTTAGAATACCGGGAAAAGATTAACGCCATGCGTCAGCGTGCGAATGACAGGCGCGGCCGATTATTTTTAAAAAAAATATACTTGAATTCAATTTACACCCGCATTTATTAAGCAGGCTTAACCCATTTATCTAATGCATTTCTGAATGCAATAGTCAATCCATCATTTTCCTGATTGAGAATGCGACTAATCCTCATAAAATTTATTACAATTATTTTATCAACGTCCTCACCAGTTGGTTTTATACAAATTGGCTTTTCATGAAAGGAGTATATACTCGAAACACGGCCATTATTAATAGCGTTAATATTTGTAAGCTTCTCAATAAGATATAAATATTTGCTTTTATATTTATCTTCCGTTGCTTCGACAATATCGAGTATTCCCTTCACTATCGACTCAAAGCCGATTTCAATAGCTTCGAAATAATTTATAAATTGACTTTCTTTTGCAGAACCATCATCTGTTTTTAATTCGATCAGATAACATTTACTCGAATCGAAAACAGCATAGTCAACTTTATAAGACTTATTGTTGTGTTTGTCAGGATAAATACTGCCAATACGTATTGGAAATTCTGGAATAATCGCCTTGACATCTATATTGTGTGTGTGCTTTAAGATTGTTTTTAAATGGATTGCAAAAAAAATATCGGCTCGTCGTTCGAGTTGGTAGTTTGGCAGATGTCTCCAATCTTCAAGTGTATCAAATAAATAATTAATCATATTTATACTCTCCCTTATTGTTTGGTATTATTTATTTTCACTGTGACAACATGATATCGAAATGCAAAGAGCATATGGATTTCTCATACTCCATGTCGACTGCCAGAGTGTTTTTCCCCGGACAATGTTAAAGAGAACCATTCAATGCCACTTCAAATTCGAATTCAAATTTTGGCATCGGGGTATTCCCGACTATTTGAGATAGCCAGCTTCGCCTCTACCCCGTCAGGGGTATCCTATTCGTAGCCAATTCATAACCGTCAAAATTGAAACCCCTTTAGGGGTGACACAGTATTATTGCGCTCCCTGATCAATCCATTCAAACAGATATTTTTCATCATAATTGATATGTAACTTTTTCAGCATGTCGAGATATTCTTCCCTGAATGGCTGCTTTGTATGGTGAAGCTTTTGCCTCTGAATATATTTTACTACTGCATCGATCTGTGAATGACTGTAAGAAAAAGCTCCAAATCCCTCCTGCCAGTTGAAATTTCCGGAAACCAGTCTATGTGAATTCAAAAATTTTGATGAACTATTTTTCACATCGCGCACCAAATCCGATAGAGCGATATTCGGATGAATACCTATGAAAATATGGATATGATCTGGAATACCATTGATGGCAAAAAGTTTCTGGTTTCCATTCCGGATTATTCCGGCGATATATTTGAATAATTCATCCTCATAATCATTGTGGATTAGCGCCTGCCGATTCTTAACTGCAAAGACAACCTGGATATAAATCTGTGTGAAGGTATTCGGCATCGCGTTTGCCCTCCATCTATTCTCTTCCACTCCTACGGAGTTTTGTAAATTGTTACCACGAATTACAACAAAGATTTGACTCCTGACGGAGTCTGACATTCCTACATTCAAAAGTCATTTACATTATAAGCTCTGGATTCAAGTTACAAGTGCAGCAAAAGAATTTTCATTTCACTCGCAAAACCGCGCATGTAAAATCATCGCTCTGCTGGGCATCGCCGACATGCATCCGGACATCCTGCTCAATGGCCGCCAAAATTTCCCCGGCTGAATTCGCACCGCACGTTCCCAGCAATCGAATCAGCCGGGCTTCCTCGTATTCCTGTCCCTGCTCGTTCAACGCCTCGGTGACGCCATCCGTGTAAAATACAAGCACATCGCCGGAATTCATGGCAAGGGATTGTCCTTCAAAACTCTGACTGAAGATGCCCAGAAATAATCCTCCTGCATTCAACTCAATCGGCGCGGTAGCGCCTTTCTGCAGCAGATAGGGCGGATTATGCCCGGCGTTGACGCTCATCAGCGTCCGACTGGTGTGATTGTACAGCCCGCACCAGCAGGTGACAAATTTATCGGATGTGACCGAATCTATCAGAACTCGGTTCAAACCATCCATGAAGGGCAGTAGTTCGAACGACTGGTGATTCAATTTGAGGAAGGTGTGCAGGCAGGAATCGACCGTGGAGACGATCAGAGCGGCCGGGATCCCCTTGCCGGCCACGTCGGCAATGAGCAATAGGGTTTCGTCATCGTTGATTTTCAAAATCGTGTAATAATCGCCTCCGACCTGCTTTGCCGGGATCAGCTTTGCCGCGACCTCGACATCCTGATATTTAGGCAATTGCGCCGGCAGCAGCTTTTGCTGAATCGATCGGGCGGTCTCCAGTTCCCGCTCCAGCGCCTTTGTCTCGATCTGAATTTCGATGAGCCGCGCGTTTTCAATGGCAATGGCGCACTGAGCAGCCAGGGTTTCAAAGATGGATAAATCCCATTCGTCGAAAATGCCGCCGCCTTTTTTATTGATCACTTCAATCACCCCCAGCAGCGCTTCTTTCCGAATCAGCGGCACGCAGATCATGGACCTGGTTTTGAAATGTGATCTTTTATCGTAATCCGGATTGAATCTCGGATCCCGATAGCAGTCCTGAATCAACAGCGACTGTCGGTGCTGCGCCACCCAGCCGGCAATGCCAGCCCCCATTTCCACGCTGAACTCTTTCACCAGCGTGCCCTTGTCGCCAGTGGCCACCTGAAAATGCAGCGCGCCATCGCCGGGATCGTAGAGCAGCAGGGAACTGGCTTCGGCGTTCACAACGAGCTTGCTGCTTTCCAGAATATCATTCAGCAGATCCGGCAATGATTTCATTTCGGAAATTTTCTGAGAGACCGCGTGCAAGAAATTCATGCGATCGATCAAAGTCTGCACATCATCAACATGTTTCTGCCGACCGTGTTCCACGAGTTTGCCCCTTCAATTTGGTTTCGATGGTCGAGTGAGTTGCGCTGCGCCGTCACTCATGAAAGCATTTCTTCCGCCGCCACGTCCGGAATGAAATGACGCCCAATCCTGCTACATAAATCAGCCCAATGGCCACAATTTTTTTATCCGGCGCGTCGTTTCGGTCGTGCAGGATATCCTCCCCCGGCGCGGGCAGCGGGATTGGATCCCAATCAAGCCCGTATCGCGACGCCAGTTCCCGGATGTACAGCAGATGAATCACCGGCACGCCCTGGTCCAGCATGACATGAATGACGCCGCGCTCGGCATTCTGCGGGAGCACGCCGCGCTTCACGATGCCGGGATTGAGTTGCAGCGCCAGTTCGCTCAGTCCCAGATTCATCGCGCTTCCGCCGATATTGATGAACGCCACAATCCGTCCCCGCGTCGGATCCGGCTGGTAGAGCGCCAATCGCGCCGTCATGTTTTTTTGAAAATCCGGCTCGTGAATGAGCGGATATCCGCTGCGCTCAATCTGCGCTATCAGCCTGTCGCGCAATGCCGGAGCGAATTCCTCGCCAATGTCCTTCTCGCCGCCCAACGAAACCGCAGCCGGCGTCGCCGTGATGATCCCCTGTTCCCGCAGCAGCGCGTACATGTGCAGCAGGTTGAAATCCGGCTGATTCGCGCCGAACGACGAAGCGCCGAGAGAGAGTATCACGATTGGCACAACCCTCATGGCTCTGGCCGCTGACATCGAAGCGATCATCAACGCCGGAAACGATGCCGAGCAACCAATAGCCACCGTATCGCCCGGGTCGACATGCGCCTGGTTCATCAGATGGACGAGCAGCGCGGCAACATTGGGATTGGTCGTCGTTCGCTTCGCTGCGAGATCGCCCAGCGTGGTCGTCAATTCCGTGTATTCCGCGCCAATGAGCCCGGTGCGGTTCGGATCGACCAGGTCGTCGATGGGGAGATCGGCCTTATTGCGGAAATCCCGAATGGCTGCAATGGCGCTGTCCATGATGGCGGCTGCGTGGCGCATCTCCATTGAGTACGGCAGCGCTGGTTCGCCGGATACCAGGTGCAGCAACGCCAGCGCCAGAACGCTGAATGCTCCGGCCAGAACAATGCCCTGTCTCACCGCGCGATCGTGCGTCGTCAGAATCGGATTTCGGAACCAGTCTCTCTGCATCTTTCAAGTCCGCCGGTTGGATTAAAGAACGAAATGAACAGCCTTCCCCAGCATGTAAATGAACGCGGTGACTGCAATCAGCGCGCCGGTTGTGACCATCACGCCCTGGCGTTCGAACTGGTTGGCGATCAATCCAGGGACGACCCAGCCGATGATCTGGAATTCCGGCGACGCCGGAAAAATCTGCGGCAGAACGCGGAGCGAAAGGAATGTGAAACAGCCGCCCAAAAGAATCATGCAGACGAACCGGCGGTTGCCGAACAAAATCAGGTAGTGGGCAATCAACCGATAGCATAAAAATGAAACCAGCGCAACCGCCAGCGTGCCGAGAATTCGCGCCGGGTGATCGAGAAACAGCACCAGATAGCCGGGCACAATGATGCCGCCGGGGAAATAACCAGTCAGGCCGATGAAAACCAGCGAAATGACCAGTCCCAGAAATGACATCTCATAGCCCATAATCTTCCCCGTTCTGCTGCCAGTGTTCGACGAGCGCCTGACCGATGCCCTTGAAATTGCCAAAGCCAAATATCACACTGTCGGAATCCACAGCGGATATCAACGTCTCGGTCAACTGCCGGGGATCTTTCCCGCGCAGGATTTCGGCGCCGTCGATGTTCCACCGGAAGATATGGGCATGGGCGCCGATGACGTAGAGCCTTTTAAATCCCGGCCCGGTCTCGCGAAGCGCGCGGAGCCATTGATCGCTCCGGTCGGCGCGGTCCGACCTCAGGCTCAACAGTCCCACAATTTTATCCATAGATTGCGGCAGTCTCCCTTTCACCAGGCGCAAAATCTGTAATGTCGATTTGGGCTCATTGGCAGCAAAACCATTGGCGCAATAGACCATCTTGCGACCGCCGCTACTGAGGTATTTCCACACAGCCACCTGTCCTCTGTCGTATTTCGTTTTCAAAATTCCCTGCCGGATGACCGGGACGGGCGCGTCGAGATGGCAGGCGATGGCTGCGACCAGATCGATGTTCTCAGAAAAAATCCGATCCGGGAGATCGATGGACATCGATGCTCCCGTCGGAACTGAAATCAATTGCCCTCGTTTGTTCGCCACAGCAGCGGCAAACGCCGGCCGGATTTCATTTTCAGGGATGAACACAATCGCCTGCTCCGGAATGTCCAGACTCAGGGCCTCCGCGATCTGTCCCTCTGTCTCGCCCAGCGCGTTGGTGTGATCCGGTCGGACATTGGTGATGCCGACAATAGTCGGTTTGAGGATTCGCTGGGATTCCACAAAATGATTCTCCCGGTGAATGCTCATCACTTCCGCCACCAGGCAGTCCACGCCCAGCGAAGCCGCTTTTTTGAGCAGCGACTTCTGCTCCAGGATGGAGACAACGCCGCATCGCCGGACGCGGGATTCTGACCCATCGGGCAAAATATACATCGCCTCGGAGCCGGTGGTTTTTGCCAGGACATTCCAGCCGTTCTCGCGCAGCGCCGAAGCCAGCATCCGCACGACGCTGGATTTTCCCCGGATGCCGCTGATGGCGATACGGAGTGGAATCGACGTGCGCCAACGCGCCAGCCGAAATTTCTCCAGTGCGAGGTAGGTTAAAAAGCCGCTGACAGCCAGGAGAAGCAATACGAATTTTATTTCAGAATCAGACAGAGCGATCACTCCCAATTCATAGTCGATAACCTGGATGCTCAATGACATGTAACGTCATCCTGCAGATGCATCTTTCGGCGCATCTTCACAGATCTAAAAAAACAGTTTTGGTTTCTCCGCGGTGATCGGAGTAATCATATCAGGTTCCGATATCTAAAACCAGCGCCGATCCCGTCGCGGCATGAACGGGCTGAGATTGCCGGAACCGCCTCGCTCGGGGCTCGCCCCGCCAATCGCGTAAATATCCTGTTTGGTCCAGCCGTCTTTGAAAAGCTTCATGTACACGGCCTGTTTCGCGGCGTCGAGGCTGTCCTCGGACAGCGCGTTGATGATGATATTGTCTTTATCGCCCAGAGCCGCTGTGAGCGCATTCAGATCCGCTATAAATTTATCCGTGTTTTTCGGATCCAGGTCCAGAGTCACCACTACCTTCTTTTCATTGATAAGCGCTAACTGATTCGAATCGAATTCCGTCACGCCGGAAATGATGAACGGTTTTTCGGCATTCTGCAAAACGCTGCTCAACGTCTCCTGACTCGGCCGGATCAGGTGCAGGACGATGCTGCTGTCCTGCATGGTCTTCAGCGCTTTGGCGCCGCATTCGGTCAGCCCTTTGTCGAACCAGCGGCCGTCGTCGCCGGCCACATCGAGCCGGCCAAATTCCAGGGTCTTCTGGGCCACCAGCATGTAATTCACATCAAAGTTGAAAAGCTGCGCCCCGGCCAGACCGGTGGAGATATTGGAGCGGGATCCCCCCCTGAAAAACCGCTGCCGCCGCTGCGTTGGCTGGGGATTCTTCTTCTCACTCACTTTATTCATCATCAGGCGAGCCAGATCGTCGGGCGCGCCGGCCTCCAGTTGCGTCCAGCCGCCACGGGCTTTCAGCCCGGGATTGATCACGGCCATATTCCACAGCAGGCCATCGTACAATTGCTGGCGATCCTGAATGACAAGAGTTTCCGCCGTCTGTCCGAGATTGATCGTCGCCTGAAGCACGAATTGCGTCGTCTTCCTCAGAATTTCCGGGTCGATCTTTTCGGCATCATCCCCGGTGTCGTGGTAATCCGGATGGCCCACGCCGCCGCCGGTGATCAGAAACACCGATTCAATCCCCAACTGGATGAATGCGGAATGATCGCTCCCGCCCGGGCCGCCTGTCCGCGGCGTGACGACGTTGATGATGTCCTCATCCTGGTCGCGCGCGATGATGTCCCACACCGACGGGAAATTGAGTCCGCCCCCGGCGCTGATGGTTTCTCCCAGTCCCACCATATCCATATTGAAATTCGCCACCACCTTATCCAGGGTCACGCCATCCGTGGGATGATCGACCCAGTATTGCGAACCGATGAGCCCCAGTTCCTCGGCAGTCCACAGACAGAAATAAACAGTGCGCTTGAGCTGCACTTTGTGCAGCTTCATCAGCCGGGCCACTTCCATCACCACGGCGCTGCCCGACGCATTGTCGTCCGCGCCATTGAACACCTGACCGTTCGTCACTCCCAGATGATCGAAATGGCCGCCGAGGACGATGTATTCGTCCTTCAGCGCCGGATCGGTCCCGGTGATTTTGCCGATGATATTGCGGCATTTAAAATTATTAAAATTCTCCCCATAAAAATCCGTGGAATCGAATCCTTTGATCGCCGCAACTTTGCCTGTGGCGAATGACTGCGGTTTTTTATCTTTGATTTGAAGCTGCATGCGATTGATTCTTCCTTCAAATCCGCTCACCGATTCCTGGTCGTCGCCCCACATGATCCATTGAAACACGCTCTTGCTGATTTCAGGGACAATGATGAAAGCCCGCTGAAACCCGCTTTTCCGGAGCGGCTCGCGCCCGGAACGAAAATCTTCTTCCGACTTGGGATTGTAAAATAGAATGCCGACCGCGCCTTTTTGATAGGCTGTCTGAATTTTGGAACTGTCCAGCGATTCCGGCTCCCAATCCACAGGAGCGTCCTTAGCTTCCTCCTGCGGAGAGAAATATCCGCGCGGCGCATCGACGTCATTGGGCGAGCCTTTCAGGACGAGCACAAACTTGCCTTTGACGTCCAGATTCGCGTACTCATCCAACTGCTTTCCCGGGGCGGAAATACCGTAGCCGGCGAACACAATTTCGCCCTTCAGCTTCTTTCCGGTCGCGGAGCGGGGATCAACGGTGAAATCATTGAATTTGGTGAAAAATTCCCGACGGTCGATGACCATCTTCGGTGTGCCCTTGCTGACCGTATAGCCGCTTCGTCGTCCTTCAATCGGGACAGCCTGAAAATAGGCGCCATTCTCCCCGGCTGGCTCCAGTCCCCAGTTCGCAAACAAATTCTTCGCCCACTCCTGTGTCACATGCATTTCAGGGGTCAATGGTTTTCGGCCAAGAAATTTGTCATCAGCCATGTGGGTGATATAGCTTTTAACGACGTCCCCGTCGACCTTGATAGCGGTCTTCTGGGCATACAGCGGATTTAAAACAAGAGCGACAAGAAAAATTGAAAGGACGATTTGTTTGAATTTCATCGAAAGTCTCCTCCTGGTTTTGTGAAAAGCGAGGGGTTGAAAAAAGCATCATCAGCAACACCGCCCGCGCGGGGCAGTCTATGTTTCATTAGGCGATGCGTTGCGCACCCCATTTCTTGCCTTTGTGCACATCCATATTTTGCAGTTGAATTCGGAATGATCGCCGGACTATTTCCCGGCCGGTTTTAAATAGCGATCAAAAAAGTCCCATTGGGTATCGCTTCCGTCGAAACCGTGGCCGCTCTTTGGGAAGAATCGGCTCTCATACTTTTTCCCGGCGCGGTCCAGCGCATCGATAAATTGCCAGGCATTGCTGGGATGCACATTATCATCCACCATGCCGTGCATGATCATCAATTTGCCGGTCATATTTCTGACAAATTTCATGGCTGAGCCATTATCGTATCCCTCCGGGTTATCCTGCGGCAGACTCATGTAGCGCTCGGTATAAATGCTGTCGTAGTTGCGCCAGTCCGTAGGGCCGGCGCGATCCACCGCAGCGGCGAATACATCCGGATATTTCACAATGCCAATGGCGGCCATAAATCCGCCGTAGGAATGGCCGACGATGCCCACGTGGTCGCCATCGACGTAACTGCGCTGGCGCAGGAACTTGATGCCTTCGGCCTGATCGGCAATATCGACATCGCCCAGCTTTTTATAGACCGCCGCCTTGAACGCCTTGCCGCGCCCGGTGAGGCCGCGATTATCCAACTCGACGACCAAATATCCGCGTTCCGTGGTGCGGCTCCCATTCTGATATCGATTGGACGCGGCGCGGGAGTCCGGTCCGCCGTACACGTTCAGAATGACCGGGTACTTTTTCGAAGGATCGAAATTTTCCGGCGTATGCAACACGCCATACAGCTCGGTCACGCCGTCCGCCGCTTTGAACGTGAACAGCTCTGTCCGTTTGCTTTCGACCTGGGCCCCTTCTGCCAGCACCCTGACCAGTGAGCCGTCTGTTTTGTACAGCGCTGTGGACGGCGGCGTGTTCACCTCTTCGCTCTGCGCGGTGAAGTACTCGCCATTTTGAGAAAATTCGAATCGCGAATAATGGCTGGACGTCCGGGTCAATCGCTCCTGGCCTTTTCCGTCCAATCGCACCCGATGCAGTTGCTCGCTCAATCGCATTTTGTCGCTGTAAGCGCCGTAATACAGGTAATTATTTTTTTCATCGATTTTATAAATCCCGGCAGCCGGGTATTCGCCCTTTGTCAGCGTTTTCAGCAAACGCCCATCCAGGTGGCGCAATTCATACTGCAGCCACATGGTTTTTTCGGTCTCCCAGATGAACCGCTTCCCGTCGGCCAGAAATTCCATGGCCGGCTCGTTTTCCTGCCAGGTCTCCTGAACTTCGGTCACCACCACGCGCGTCTTAGCCGTGGCCCCATCCAGCGCCACCACGTCCAGTTTATGATGGTGGCGATCGATGCGGTTGAACAGCAGTTCCGTCCCGTCCGGCGTGAATCGCATGTTGTAAATATATTGATCCTGCCCGTTTTGTCCGACATCCACAGCCGTCCTTGTTTTGGTTTCCAGATCGTAAATCTCCAGCCACACAATGGGATTCGGCGCGCCGGCTTTGATGTAGCCTTCGGTCATCAGTGTTGTGTTCACTTCTGTGAGATTGCCGATGAGATAAAAATCCAGCACCGGCCGCTCGTCGAATACGTAATAAATCAGCTTTTTGGAATCCGGCGTCCACCACATGCCGTGGCGGACATTCAACTCCTCGCCATAGGTCCAGTTGGCTGTGCCGTACCTGAATTTTCGATGTCCTTCTGTGGTGACGACAATGGAATCGCCGCTCGTCGCATGTTCCAGAACTACGTTCCAGTTCCTGCACACAGCAAACCAGGTTTCATCCGGTGAAATCTCGGTCAGAAATTGATGCCCACGGGACGGCGTGGGGACATCCCGATTCCCCATTTTCACGGAGCGTTGAAATTGAAAGCGGCGATCTTGCTGACCGGCCTGTTCCACCCTGCCCAGGTCTTTGATGACGCCGGTCTTCAAATCGACTTGCCATTTTTTATCCTGGTTCACATAGTCCAGATAAGCGCCATCCTCGCTCCAGACCACTTCGGAGATCGTTCCCTTTCGGGCCGCCGGATCGCCAAATCGCATCTGCATGCTCTGAGGAACTGGTTGGGCAAGAGCCAGCGCCATTGGCATAATGCATAAAACAAGCAAGAAAAAGTAAAATCGTTTCTGCATGAATCGCCTCCCAATAATAATGAAATAGTGCCGGTGAACTGATTTCAAACATGACGCGAAATGCGTCTCATTTCAAAACTTCAAATTCCTTTTCGATTTTGCCGGACTCCAGCGAGAGTTGGATTTTGTAGCGACCGGCCTGGACCAGGGAATCTTTTCCTTCAGCCGCCTGTTTCTCCGGCCTTAAATCCCACTGAGCAAAATTCAACCCGGCATCGCCAGTCGTTTGCAACTCCCGAATGGCATTTCCAGCCGAGTCCGCAACACATAGTTTCACCTGCTCCGCCATTTTCAGAAAATAAGCGATGCGAACTGTGAGTTGATCGTCACCCCATCCTCGTCGCCTCGATGGCAATTTCACCGATTCCACATCGTACAGAAAACCATGCTGAGCCAGGTTGGTCTCTGTCAATTGCGCCAGATAGCTGACATCCATGGCATACATGCCGCGGCCGTGGGTGGCAGCGACGGCAATCCGATCGCGCGGGTGAATGACCAGATCATGCACAAATGTGGTCGGGAAATTTTTAGCCAGGATATTCCACGTGCCGCCGCCATCGATGGAGACGTATGCGCCCAGATCGGTTCCCACATACAGGATATTTTTATAATGAGGATCCTCGCGCACCACATTGATGGGCCCGCAGGGAATATTGCCGGAGATGTCCTGCCAGGTGTCGCCGTAATCGTTCGACTTCCACAGGTAAGCGGCAAAATCGTCGTCGCGCTTCCCGTTCTGTGACAGATACACGGTGGCCTCGTCAAACGCCGAAGCGACAATTCGGGAGATCCATCGTTGCGGCAGGGATTTAGAAATTTCTTTCCAGGAAAGGCCGCCGTCGCGGGTCACGTGGGCGCGACCGTCATCGGTGCCGGCGTAAATCAAACCGAACCTGAGCGGCGATTCAGAAATGGCGGACAGGGTCTGAAACGAAATATCGCCCCTTTTTTCAGGATCGTTGCCGGTCAAATCAGGACTGATTTTCTGCCAGGTTTCTCCCCGATTCAGCGAGCGAAACAGGTAGTTCATACCGTGATAGATGATGAGGGGATTGTGCGGCGAAATGATGAACGGCGCGAGCCACTGGCCGCGATATTTGGGCGCGTCTTTTCCCGGCCTGGGCATGATGTCTTTCTCCTGGCCGGTGTTCAAATCCGTCCGCGTGATGGAGCCATAAAAACCGGCGGAGTAAACGATATTCGGATCGGTGGGATCAATGGCGTGACTACTCCCTTCTCCTCCGGGAGCGTATTCGAACGCCACAGCCGGGATGGCATCGCGTCCCTGGCTGAGATCGACAATTCCCCGTCTGCTGCCGTGATCCTGGATGGAGCCGTAGACATGAAACGGCTCAGCCATATCGACCATGACATTGAAAAATTGCACCATCGGGATGTTGTCGTAGAACGTACGCCAGTTTTCTCCGCCATCGTACGAGATGGCCAGGCCCCCATCGTTCGCATTAACCAGATAGCGGGTATTCTCCGGATCAATCCACAGGCCATGGTGGTCGGCGTGCATGCCGCGCAACCGGCGGAAGGTTTTCCCTCCGTCTTCGGAGACATGGAGCGAAATCCCCATCGCGTAAATCTTGTTTTCATCCACCGGATCAACGCGTATTTGCCCGAAGACCCAGCCGTACGTGGCAGATAGCCGCAGCATGTAATCACTGGGCTCGCTCACCTGCCGCCAATTCTCGCCGCCGTCGTCGGAGCGGAACACTGTGGCCCCGCGAATCATGCCGCCGCGGGGACGTCCGTATGAATCGGTCTCGCCCTCTTCGGCCTGGCCTGCCTGCTCGTAATTATCGACAAAGGAGTAGACCACACCCGGCTTCGCAGCGCACAGATCCAGCCCAATTCGGCCGCGGAATTTCGCCTCAGGCAATCCTGCGTTGATCGGTTTCCAGGTATCTCCGCCATCCGTCGTTTTGAAAATGCCGCTGCCGGTGTAGTTCGGCTCATTGCGCGGATCATTCCACTTGAGACGGATGCGCTGCCAGGCCGCGGCGTACATTATGTTCGGATCGGCCGGATTCATGACAAGATCGATGACGCCGGTTTTGTCGTTGATGTACAGAATTTTTTCCCAGGATGCGCCGCCGTCGCGCGAGCGGTAAACGCCCCGATCCTCGTTATTCGTCCATTCATGGCCGGACGCAGCCACGTACACAATATCCGGATTCTCAGGATGGATGACGATCCGCGGGATGGTGTGGGTTTTGGCCAAACCCATGTATTGCCAGGTTTTGCCGGCATCCACTGATTTGTACACGCCGCTCCCAGCCATGGAACTGCGAAAAATGTTGGCCTCGCCGGTTCCGACCCAGATGATGTTGGGATCCGATGGCGCAAGGGTGACGTCGCCTATGGACGTGGATGGCGCATGCTCGAAAATCGGCGTCCATGTTGTGCCCTCGTTCATGCTCTTCCAGACGCCGCCGGATGCTCCGGCCACATATATGGTATAATTTTTCCCTTTTGGCGCGACAACAGCCACATCGGTCATTCGACCGCTGATATTGGTTGGCCCAAGAAACTGCCACGGCAGGTGCTTGAACAGCGACGTCTCTTTCAAGGCTTCATGCCGGGCGTAGCGGCTCAACCGCTGCTCCGCATCCACCGGCTTGATTTTTTTCCCACCGCCGAAACTGACTGTCGACATCACAGAAAAAAGAATGATACCGATAAAACGGATGATACTTCTCTGGTAATTTGTCATCGTTCGACCTCCTCTGTCCGGTGCAATGAGATCCACCACCGTGGTTTCTCATGGATTCGATCGTGGGTTTCGCATGACTGGATTCATGCATTAAATTGATGCGCCTTCGTCAAAGTGTCCGGGCGTTCGCGGTTGCGGAGAAATCGTCGTCAGTGCTGATACCCGCGCTGCGCAGTGGGCAGGCATGAGATCAGCTTTTCCGGAGATCCCGGGCGACTTTTTCAACCTTTCTCATCACGCGCATCACATTGCCGCCCCAGATCTTTTCGACCTGCTTTTCGGTATAGCCGCGCTTCACCAATTCCAGGGTGATGTTGCCCATTTCGCTGACGTCGTTGCAGCCTTCCACGCCGCCGCCGCCATCAAAATCGGTGCCGATACCAACATGATCGATGCCGGCGACTTTCACGATATGGTCGATGTGGTCGACCACATCCGAGACATTGGCCAATTTTTCCGGGTACTTCTCGCGAACCGCGTTCCATTCTTCGCGCGCTTTTTTCTGATCTTCTTCTGAAAGATCATTGAAATTGTCGTACTTCTCCCGCAGCGCTTTCATCGCAGCGTCGCGCTCCGGATTCGGCTCCGGGGTTTTCACGTATGAACTGAGAACGCACATTTGAATCACGCCGTCATGCTCGGCCAGATTCTGCAGCATGGCATCATCCAGATTGCGGGGATTGTCGCAAATAGCCCGCGCGCAGGAATGCGATGCCAGGATCGGCGCTTTGGACAGCGCCAGCACATCGTAAAACGCTTCGTCGGAAATATGCGACACATCGACCATGACGCCGGCGCGGTTCATTTCCGCCACCACTTTTTCACCGAACAGGCTCAATCCATGATGCTCCGTTGTGTCGGTGGATGAATCGCAAATATCATTATTCTGGGTGTGACAGAGGGTGATGTACCGGGCGCCGCGTTCGTAGAATGAGCGAATCAACGACAGATCGTTTCCCACCGGGTAGCCGTTTTCAATTCCGATGAAAACAGCGCGCTTGCTGGATTTTTCAATGCGATAGGCGTCGTTCGGAGTGAGCGCTAACTCAGCCTGGGCTGAGTTTTTCTCCAACGTTTTGTAGATCGCATCGAAAATTTTGATTGCATCTTCTTTGGCCTTTGCATTGCCCTCAGGCGTTCTGGGACCCTGGCCGAGGAAAACAGCGAAGAATATCGCATCCAGTCCGCCCTCTTTCATTCGCGGGAAATCGACTTTCCCACCGCGCCGGCTGGAATCGTGGCGTTCGCCGGGATCAAAATCGGATCGCATCAGTCGCAAGGGCGTATCCACGTGAGTATCCACGGTGAGAACCCTGTCATGAATTTTTACCGCTCGGGCTTCTACAGATTCGTCGCTGTTCATTTGGCGCGCGCAGGAGAGTTGAGCAAGAATGCACAACGGAAGGATGCACCGGATCAGTTTTTTTTTCATAGTTATAACTCCTTTTATAAATCATTTTTCAATCTGCCGCGCTTCAATCGACCGGCTGGTGAACCGATTGGGTCATGCCAGCGCTGATAAAATTTTATCCAACTCGACATGGGCTTCCTCCCATCGGATATATCTGGCGCTCAATGTCTCTTTGACGCTGGCATAATCCTTTTGCAGCGATGCGGCGAATTCGCCATTTTTATATGTCGCCGGGTCCGCCATCCGGAACTCCAGTTCTTCTTTCTTCTTTTCCAGATTCTCGATATCGCGTTCCAGCAAGTCAATTTCATTCTTCAAACGCTGACGCTCCTTGCTCACCGATTGGCGCGCCTCAGCTTCAATTCGTTTCTGCTTTTTGGTTTTCCGGCTTTTCGACTCTGCGGCTGGTTTTTCAGCGACTTCAGGGATAACCGCCTGCTCCAGTTCCCGCCGGGCCAGGTAATCGGAATAGTTGCCCTCGTATTCCCGGAGCTGATGGCCTTTGACTTCAATGACGCGATGAACCAGCTTGTCCAAAAAATAGCGATCGTGCGATATCAGCAATAGCGTGCCATCGTACTGTGCAAGCGCCTGTTCCAGCGCCTGTTTGGAAATGATGTCCAGATGATTGGTGGGTTCGTCCATGATGAGGAAGTTGACCGGTGAAATCAGAATTTTGGCCAATGAGACGCGCGCTTTTTCGCCGCCGGAGAGGACGCCGATTTTTTTGAATACATCATTGCCGCTGAATTGAAATATTCCCAGCACATCCCGGATGCGGGGGACCAGGGAATTCGCCACCGTGGCGGCCACTTCATCGTAAATCGTCGCGTTCAAATCCAGGGTCTCGACCTGGTGCTGCGCGTAATACCCAATTTTCGTTCGCTGGCCAACAGTCACTTTTCCAAGCTGGGGCGCGAGCTGGCCGGCGATGATCCGCGTGAGCGTCGTTTTTCCTGCGCCATTCACGCCAACCAACGACACTTTATCACCCCGATAGAGCGTGAGCTGCACATCCTGCAACACCCAGTCAGCAGTATAGCGGAAGGACATGGCGTCAATTTCCAGAACTTCTTTGTAGCTCGGCACATCCACGGTCAGAGTGAAATCAAAATGGCGCCTTGCCGGAGGCAGCGTGATCTCTTCCAGCTTTTCCAGCCGTTTGATCCGGCTTTGAACCTGCACTGCTTTGGTGGCCTTGTAACGGAAGCGATTGATGAACTTCTCCTGCCGCTCCCGTTCGGCCTGTTGCTCTTCCCATCTTTTGAGCAACAGTTCATCGCGCCGATCTTTTTCAATTTCATAGAAATGGTAATTGCCGGCAAAATGCGTGAGCTTGCCCCGGTCCAGTTCGAAAATATCCTGAGCCAATCGGTCAATGAAAAAACGATCATGGGAGACAATGACGATGCTGCCCGGAAACGACAGGAGGTATTGCTCCAGCCATTCCAGTGAAGGTAGGTCAAGATGATTGGTCGGTTCATCCAACAAAAGCAGATCCGGTTTTTGAACCAGCAAGCGGGACAGGTACGATCGCATGCGCCAGCCCCCGCTGAATTCGGAAAGTGACCGGGAGAAGTCCTTTTCGGAGAAACCCAACCCGGAGAGAATGCTCTTGGCCGTGGCTTCGAGACGATAGCCGCCGAGCGATTCGAATTTCGTTTCCAGGTCGCCGAGCTGTTTTAAAATCGACGCATGATCCGTCTGATCCGAATCCAGCAGTTGATGCAACCGATGCATTTCCTGTTCGATGCGGATGACGTCATGCTGACCGGTGAAAACCGACTCCAGCACAGTCCCCTGGCCAATTGCGATTTCCTCCTGAGGGAGATATCCGATCCGATAATTTTTTGGCTTGGTGATTGTTCCGGCGTAATGGTCGATCTCATTCGTGAGGATTCTCAACAGTGTGGTTTTGCCAGCACCATTTGGCCCGATGAGCGCACTTCGCTTGCCCGGATTGATGATCCAGTCAATGCCACAGAGAAGAGATCGTTCGCCGATTGAATAGTGTAAGTCTTGTATTTGTAACATGATTCACAATTATACTAAAATTCACCAACAATAGCAAACGAAAAATTGGTTTCACTCGAATTTTCAATGAGAATTTTTTTCCATTCTCGATGATGTGAATCATGCGTCAGGAGCGGTCTTGAAAACAAGCCCCGGAAATCGGCTCAACATTACTTGAGATTGTCCAATTCATTTTTCAGCCAGATTCCGACATCTCCCAGATTCTGGCCCGGTTCCAGCGTGCTGGTACCTTGAGAGCTCATTTTCTGATTTATTTCTTTTCTGATGTAGGGATCGAGTTTTTGTTGCAACGCCATGGAATAAATTTTCCTGGCATTTCCATCGTTCCGATCCATCTTGAGATACACATTGGCCAGCGCCAGATGCACTTTTGTGTCGTAGGGGTTTTTGAGCAGGAGCGCTTCGTACAGCAGCGCCGCATTCTGATAGTCGCCTCGTTTAAAATACCCGGCGGCCTTTCGGGTCGGCGATTTTAACACGATGACTGTTGGCAGGACGATCGCCACAGCGATCACTCCGAACAACCACAGGTAATTGGATTTCGATGCCGGTTCTTGCTGGCGACTCACCTCCTGCTGCCGGACGGCATTGGCCATTGTGGCCTCTTTCAGTTTCATTTCCGCCTCTGCTAATTTCTGCAGCAGCAATGTGTCGCCGGGATTGATGTGTTTGGCCTCTTCAAAAACGACGGTCGCCTGCAGCCATTCCTCATTGCGGAGATGCTCCAGTCCTTCGGCGTAGAGCGTGTAGAAGTGCTCCTGCCGGCTCTTTTCATCCAATTGGGAAAACGCCCTGTCGCGCAACGATCGCACATCCCTGAAATTGGAATCGAGTTCCATTAATCTGGTGAAGACTTCAATGGCCATTTCGTTTTCGCCTTTTTGGAGATGATTCTTTCCCTGCTGATAATATTGCATTTTCAAATTATCATTTTCCGTTGACCGCAATTTCAAGAGCGTATTCTGGTAGTACTGGTTCACATTTTTATAATTGGCGTCCCAGGCTCGTACTTGTTCAAATGAAACCAGCGCCTGATTCCAATCGCCCCGGCTATAGTCCGCGATGCCCTGTTCCATTAATTTATCATATTCCGAGACCTGAGTCGATCGGCCCAGATTCGATCGGGCAAAGGTCAGTCGCACCGATGCATCTTTGTAATTGGAGTCAACCTGGACGATTTTTTCCAAAGTCAGAATCGCATTTTTCCAATCCTTGCTGTTGATGAATCCCAATGCCCGATTGTAGCTGTCCTCCAGTTCATTATTTTTAGCCTGGGACGAATTCAACAGGCGCACCTCAGACAGTTTCTTCAGTGCATCCTTATAATTGGGATCGAGATTGACAATCTTCAAAAGCGCATCCTCAGCCTGGAGCATTTTATTCTGATCAATGAGCGTCGATGCCTGCTGGTAGTACGCTTCGAGGGATTTCAATTTGCTCGCTTCGCGCGAAGCAGCTAAAAACGCCGATTGTTTGTCGCTGTTCAATGCCATGCCTTCATTGAATTCAGAGATCGCCTCATCGAATTGACCCATCATCACTTTGGTGCGGCCTAACTCGTACAAAATGGCTGCGAGAAAAACGTCGTTGTCAGTCACTTTTTTGGCAGATTCCAGCGCGTCCACCGACTCCTGGAACCGGTTCAGCTTCCTGAGCGAGAGACCCAATTCATAGCTGATTCGCAGCTTATCCTCCTTGCTCAATTTCGATGGATCGCAAACCAGGGCCTGACGCAGCGCTTTTTCAGCGCTTGCGCAATCACCCACCTCTTTGTAAGCATATCCCAGATTGTAATACGCGTGAATGAATTTGGGATCAAGTTCAACTGCCTTCAGATAATTTTTTATCTTCTCTTCCGGCGTTTGAGCTTTGACGCCCTGATTGAACCAGGTGACCGCATTGGTTTGTGCGAAAATATTGCTGGTCATGCTCACTATTACAACCAGTACAAAAAGGCCAAGCAGATTTTTCGTTTTCATGATCTCCACCGCGATTGATTTTTTTGTCGAAGAATGTTTAATCAGGATTAAAAAAGTCACTCAATTTGAATGTAACGATTGAGCAATCTGTATGCCACAAAATACCGTCAAACCGCTTCAGCCCTGCGGTCGCTCGGTCAGATCCGGATTCCGGAAGTGCAACAGTCCAGCCTGCCGGCCATACCAAAATGCAGGAGTATAATCACACCCGGGAACCCTGCCCCAGGCCAAATCGTTTTCCGGGCAAAGGGGACCTTACCGAATCAGCAATCCTGCGAAGTGCTTTTGGGAACCTGCCGCATTCGCATTACGCCATAAAGCCTTCGGTTGTTAACTGTTACCCGCCCCGGCTTGCTGTCCGAATAGGGATGGGCTGGTTTGGCACATTGAACGCAAGTCCGTCACGGGTAATCATTAAGTCATGATTTTTGAAAAGAGAGGTTGCAATAAAAAATATCCGACAATCCGCGCAGCAGGTGTCCGGCATTGGGACATTGTTCCCGATTGGAACAGTGATTCGCCATGTTCTCATGATTTTTCCCGGCATATTCAATAAAATAATAGGAGGATATGGCCGCCGTGACGCTGTAAATGCAGATGGTACAAGAATTGCGATGACCAATTCACTTTTCAGGGTATGGGTTGAACCACTTCCCCGAAAATCAGGGTATGGTCAATACAATTCATTCAGGACGTGAGATAAAAAACTTACCCGATTCGTCGGCGACTTTCGTCATCAGCAATTATCTTTAACCAGGAAGTGTCCATTTTATTTAATCTCACGTCCTTATAAAACTGACTTTCAGAATTCAAATAATTCATGGCATCATACATTTTGGGTAAACAGGAGAAGGCTACATGAAAGTGACTTTTAGACGAGGATTCGGTGGGGCTGCGGTTCTGGCTGTTATCTTTTTCTTTGCCGGCGTATCGCAGGCGATGGCTTTGGAAGTGAAGGGGACACAATCTGGCATCTGGACTGCGAACGAGAATCCGATCATCGTAAGCGGCGACATTACCATTCCTGCTGGTAAAACATTGACCATTGGCCCCGGCGTTTTAGTCAAATTTGCCGGCTATTACAAAATAAAGGTCAATGGATCGCTCATCGTGAGCGGCCGACTGGGTGAGCGAGTGGTATTCACGTCGATTCGGGATACGGATTTTGGCGACGATTCGGCCAATTCAGCAGCAGCGCCCACCAGCAAAGACTGGGTGGGACTGGAGTTCACGCCTTCGAGCAAAGGGACATCGGTGATTGATTATTGCATAATTCGCTACAGCGACGAAGCCATATCCGCCAATTTTGCAACGCCGACTATCAAGCATACCATTATAGCCGACTGCCAACCGGCTAATTTGATCATCGATGGCAAGGTGGTCGAAGTTCAACGGGGTGTTGAGAAGGACTACAACATCACTCCGGATTATGTCAGCACCAGCCAGGGAGTGGATTTTCAGAGCGCCCCAGAATTATCGCTGTCATCCACTTCTTCGAATACGGCCAGCCAGAGTTATCAGGAAGCTGAATTGCTCAAAGAGGCCGAATTTACTTTTGGAGAAATTAAAGTCGTATCCGCCACGAAAATCGAACAGACGCTCGAAGATGCGCCAGCTATGATTTACGTGATCACCCGCGAAGAAATCGAGGCCAATGGTTGGTCGTCTTTGGAAGAAATATTAAATTTCGTCCCCGGGTTTGAATCGATGATTTCCGCGGGCAGCGATCTTTTGTACAACATCCGAGGCATCGGCTCGCCGTTCAACAGCCGCATTCTGTTCATGATTGACGGAATCAATGTGGCCGACGCGTTTCATGGCGGCGCATCGCGGTCGGCAAAAAGCTTTTCAATTCCGGATATCGATCGCATTGAAGTGATCACTGGCCCGGGTTCCGCCTTGTACGGCGCCGGCGCGTTTTCAGGCATTGTCAATATCATCATGGAAAGCCCAGAAAAATCAGGTTTCGGCGCTCAATTTGGCAGCGGCAACGGCGGCGCAGGCAGCGTGAATTCGCACCTTTCATTTTACCGCGAAAAATTTGCCTTTCGCTTCTACGCCAATTATTTGAAAGACGACGGTTTCCAGCGGCCATATCAGGCTTACAACACCGATCGGTTCGATATCATCGATCCTCAGGATATGCGCTACTTCGGTGGAAAAATCAACCTGCTCAAATACTTCACCCTGGATTTCAATTACAGCCATCACGCGCGCGTAAATGGCATCGGATTCAACTATCCCCACGCGGCCCAGGATATGGAAATTTTTGGCGAGTACAAAAATCTGTCACTCCAGGGCAATTTCCCGCTCCACCGGAAGATCCAACTGAATTCCACATTCTATCACCGGACGTCGGATTGGATCGGCGAAGGCGATGTGCTCAGCCCGGAAGATATGGCGGTTCATCCCAAATTCAAAAAAGCCTATGCTGCCGGCAAATACCCGAATGGCGGGTACTTTGAGCCACTCCGTTACAGCACGCTCTTGGGAACAGATATTTACACCAACATCCATGCAACCGAATCTGTGGAACTCGTGTTTGGTTTCGCCGCAGAACGCACCGATGTCTCCCGAATGATGCTGGGCGTCCTGAGCACGCCCATCTTGCCGACAGTTCCATCGCTATCGGATCAGAGAAATCATGACCTGGAGGAATCGGTGCTGCTGGAAGGGACAGAGAACCGGATGATCTACGCCGGTTACGCGGAAGCGTCCATCAATGTGAACAAATTTTCTTTCGTGATCGGCCAGCGGTATGATAAATACTCGGACATCGGGGGGAACCTCAATCCGAGAACCGGTCTGGTGTACCGCCCGACCAATAGCTGGACTTTCAAACTGCTGACCGGTCAGGCGTTCCGGGCACCGGCGATTCGCGATCTGTACGCTTTTAAACCGGGCATCCCTGTCTCCGGGAGTTTGGCATTCGCCGATTCGTCCTGGTACGAGGAGTTGAAGCCGGAAATCAGCCAGACCTACGAATTTCTCACTATCTTCACTCCCAATGCAAACACCCAAATTTCCGTGGCCGGTTCCTACATCAAAATCGACGACATTATTTTCGAAAACACCACCACGCCGGTGGCCACATATAACAATGCCAGTAAGGCCACGAGCATAGGCGGGACAGTCTCCCTGCAAACAACCCTGGGTCGACGTCTCCACGTCAGTTCGAATCTCAGCTATTACAAGACAAAGACGTCCGACATTCCCACTTCGGATAACTCCGAAGATGGTCAGGGCACGATTTCACTGGAAAACATGTTCATGAGTCCAATATTATTCAATACCTGGGGCACGTTTGATTTGAGTTCGCATATCAAATTGGCTTTTGGCGTGAATTATCGGTCTTCCAAAGTGCGGGGACTTTATTCGAATAATGGCGTGGATTTGGTGGATCCGCGCCCCAGAGTTCCGGCCTATACTCTGTTTAATATGAACCTGATGATTCATAAAATCTACAACAGGTTCACCCTGAACCTGGGGGCGAAAAATCTGATGGATAATGAATATCTCGATCCGGGGCCCTATCCTCTGGCCGTTGCGAACAATCCCAATGCCGGGGATATTCCGAACCGGGGCAGAGCGATCTACGCAAATATCAAATTTGAATTATGATGAGCGGCTGGAACTAGTCTCGCGCAGATTCAGCCCGGGTTATACCTTCAGTCAGCCGCATGCGGCATTTACATGACACCAAAAAAAAATCACCATGGGCTTGCTCCCTGGTGATTTATCAGCTTCGCAGCAGGTTCCTGGCGTAGCGATTGATTGCGCCAGGAACAGTCCTGCCTAATTTTTTTCACTATTCAATAATTCTTTTTCAATCACTTCGACCAGCGTCTCTTTTGGCAGTGCGCCAACGGCCATCTGCGGTCTGCCTTCTTTGGGGATGAACAGCAGCGAAGGAATGCTCTGAATTCCAAATGCAGCAGCCAATTCCTGCTCGGCTTCGGTGTCGATTTTATAGATGTTCACTCTGTCCCGATACTCATCCGCCAGCTCTTCCATAATTGGGGCAACCATTTTACAGGGTCCGCACCAGTCCGCATAAAAATCGATGAGACAGGGCAGGTTTCCTTCGAATTTCCATTCGCTGTTCTCTTCATAATTAAAAATCTTTTTCAAAAACGTCTCTTTCGTCAAATGTTCAGGCATTTTTTTACTCCTTTGGTATTTTAATCAACACATGAATTTTTCTTCAGTTGCCCCGAAAGCTCTAAGACGCAAAGTAAAAACAAAGATAGACTACCCCAATATCTAAAATGAATTTTATTACTGACACTCCACAAATACTAAATAACCTCCAATCAACAAAGAGACAAATTTAGAACTCAATCAAAACACTATTTCATGTAATGAGTGGAAGCAGTTAGAAAATTGAAACCTGGTTGTTTTTATTTATTTGTGAGTTATCATTTGTTTCCTGGGAATTGACTTGTCGAATTTCAATTCAGAAATTCAGGAACTCCCAGTTTATTCTCTTCTCGTCTTCGCGCTTTGGCGGCAAAAATTTTTTATTTCAACTCCGCTTTCAACAAACGAATCAACGTGCGGAAAAAGAGATTCTCTTCGAAATTGCCAAATCCATGCTCCGTCAGGTTTTTCTTCCAATCCACTTTTACGTACTCCAACGCCAGCGGACACTCCACTTTTTGAAACACCCTTTGAAATACAAACGGTGTATCCTTCAGATCGAATTCGTTCCAGTCCAGAATGAATAATTGTCCTCCGGGCTTGAGCGCTTTTTTGATATTGTCCAGAATGGCGACTTTTTTCTCATCAGGAAAACCATGAAAAACAAAGGAGAGCAGCGCTTTGTCGAATTCACTCCGAAACGGCAGTGGTTCATCGATGCGCAGCTTTTGCAGACTGACATTGGGATAGCGCTGGCATTTCTTTTCAAATTGCAGAATCATCTCCTCGCCGATATCCAGTCCCACAATGGAACCACTATCTGAGAGATATTTCGCCATCAGACAGCTATTGCGGCCGGTGCCGCAGCCTAAATCCAGAATGCGATCCGATGGCTGAATGGCCATCTTCGCCATGGCGCTATGGATGAAACGCGAATAGCTGCCCAGAGATATGACGTTCATCAGCGTGTCGTAATGTCTCGCCTCAAAACCTTTGACTTCTACTTTGGATTCGTTCATACCCTTCTCGTCAAATTAATTGCAGCAGAGTCGGGGAATTTCGGTTTGCACGATGTGAGATGACAGCGTCTTCATGTCTACTTTTATCGTCATCAATTCCGGAAAAGTTACTTCCCGCCGACTTTGCTGAATGAGTAAAATTTTAATCGAACTCGAATGTCCCATTTTCAACACCGACAGCGCAATTCACTGAGGCAGCGAATCCAGCCGTTGTCAAACGCCCTGGCTTTCCGCTGTTGTCGCAGTGACTGCGATCTCCGGCCGGATGATGGGTTCAGTCGAAAAATTGGTTAATGAAAACTAAAAATTTAGATGTACCAGTGCAGAAAAAGATTCATCCGTTTCTGAAGGAGTCGCGTTCCAATGAGCCCGGCGCCCCTGTTCGGGCACGCTGCGTCAGCCGGAAGTGCGGACATTTCTGAGGCCTTCCCGCAGACCCAGCCGGGCTAATGCCAGATCGTGGACAAAAGCGAGAACAGCTTCGGCCGCGGGGAATAGCAGGACGCTCTTCATCGGACTGCTCGGACGGATTATTGATCCACTGTCTTCTGCATCCAGACAACGTCAAAGGTGTGGCCGAATTTCGTGCCGATGTCGTTGAAACGGCCGCATTCCACAAACCCGTGTTTTTTGTGAAATCGGAGGCTCTGCTCATTTCTGGATGAGATGTGCGCCAGCAGGTGTTTCATGTTGTAACTCTTCGCAGCCTCCAGCAGCTTATCCAGCATCATAGCGCCAAATCCTTTGCCGGTGTACAGCGGCAGGATGAAGTAGGTAAGCACGCCGCTGAGCTGGCAGTTTTTATAGGCCAGGTACGGTTTGATGTAGGCGAATCCGACAATCTTGTGATCAACTTCCAATACAATAATGGCCAATGCGCATTCCCGGAGCTGCTGAAAAAATTCCGGCTCCAGTTCAATTTCAGAATAGGATGCGTAGCTATTGTGCACAAAAAAATTGAACACCTCGATCATCTCAGGAATATCGGACTCTTTCGCGGGGCGTATGGTATAGTTCATGATAGTCGCCTGGTTTTATCGTTGCATCTTCGTTACACCGGTGGAAAGCAAACTGGATTCGCAGCGCGATGACTGGCGCCATCATTGTGCATCCCCTCTGTCCCACGGCTAATCGTTTGTCATTAATTCATTCCGGCAGATATCCCTCAGCCAGCAGCGCGGCCATTGACTTTCGGCGTCACTTCGGGGGATCGACGGACACCTTTCCGCTTATTTTGTGAATGGCAATTTCGACGATATTGACGATGGCCGTATCCTCAAATTGTAGCGGTGAATACTGATAACCTCGGGCGTACTTGTCCATGAGCGCATTGAGCACCGCCAGTTTCAAGGTCGGATCATCGATCTGCTTCGCCTCTCCGAACACAAGCACGCTCCAGTATCGCATAGTAAAATTTTTCGCCAGCGGCGCCGCATACAGTTTGCCGGCAGCGCTGATTTCAAAACACACGCGGGGATTGTGGTGCAGATTCTCCAGCTTGTTCCCCTCAAATGCGCAATGAAAATAGATGCAGTCATTGAACAACACAAAATTCATCGGAGTGATGTACGGCTCGCTGTTCGATCCGCACGTGGCCAATCGGCCGTACACAGCTTTTTTCAATAGCCGCAGACATTTCTCCCGGGGCAACCATTTCACTGGCATTTTAATTTCCTGTTTTAGTACCTAACCTGGACGAGCCTGAACCAAAAATTAAATAGAACGCTGATTACGCGGATGACGCTGATCTTCACGGATTCTTAATCTGTGTAAATGCGCCGCCACTTGTTTTTCCGCCACGAAAACACGAAGTCACGAAGTCGCACAAAGAAAAGCATTAATTTTTATTGATTAAAATTTCATTTTTCGATCTGAAATTGATTTGATTCAGTTAAATAACATAATCGATTAATGCTCTTACTTCGTGTTGCTTAGCGTCCTTCGAGTTTTTGTGGTAGAATCAGGTAATGTGACAAAGTCGAACTAAGCTGCACAACCAAATAGCCTTGTCCGAGTTTTGCTTTCAGGATTTTGGTATTGTAATTTGTTTGATTTTTTGTTGTTGAGCTTTGAAATTTCAGGACTGTCCGGCTCAGGTGCTCACTTTCATCATTTTGAGAATCCATTGACTCCCAGCGTATCCTGCCAAACCACAGTGGTACGGTATCGCACATTGGCCAGATCGGATGTCACGTCAATGGGTAAAGGCATGGCTGGATAGACCGCCGTGACTTTCCGAATCAGCGATGCGCCAGGCTCTATCTGAAACGTCGCCGCCACGTTCAGCGTTTCCGGCGGTTCCGCAAACCAGCGGAAGGTCAATTCCTTTTCCTTCAGGTTGAAATTCAGCGCCGACGCCGCGCCGGTGATCGAAGCCGTATCCGGTCGGATCTCCAGCGTCACGAGATACCAGGGCCGCCGGCTGGTGATGCGCCAATCAATTGCCAGACTGTCCTTTTCTCCGTGCGTCACGCGCTGCCCGCCGTCCACACGCACCCAGTCCGCATCGAACCGGGCCTTCAATGTATCCGAATGAATTCTGCCCTGATACCGCATGTCAAGCGAATCCGATTTCACCACGACGTCTTTGAAATATTCATTGCCGGAAATTTTGAGCGCGCCTTTCTGATTTTGAATATGGTAATCTGCATCCACATGGACATACGGGCGCCATAGCGGGTTATACGCCGGCAGCGTGAACAGGTAAATTCCATAGCCGATGACCGCAATCCCGATGGCCCAGCCAAAAATCGGCGCACGGAATTTTTTCACCGTCTGCCTGAACCAATTCGAAGCGGCTGCAAGGTACGAAAAGCTGAAGAGCGACGGTAAATACCATAGCGCCATCAGCAGCACCAGCGCTGCGCTGTACAACAGGGCCAAGAAAAAGCTATCGATCTGAAATCCAAGGCGGGACGCGCCGCGTGCCAGAAATGGGATTGGTTCGAAAAACATGAATCGCAACAGGGGCAGCGGCGACGCCAGCGCGAAAAGTATTTTGCCGGGCTGAAATGGGATCAATATGGCCAGGCTGGTCAAAAGCAGAGACAATGCAGGGTATAGCATCAGCCTGAAGCTGACGAAACTCAGAGGCACGGTGAAAAGAAACAGCACAATGATCGCGCGTCTGGCATAGACGGTATGATCCGGGCTGAACCGCCAGCGGCTCGCCAGGCGCAGCGCTAACCAGGCGCCGGCGAGCGCCAAAATTGCCACATACCACAGATAGGAATAGACATGCACCATCCAGGGATAGCGCAGTCCTTTCACCAGTTGAATCGTCGCTTCGCCAAGCTGGAGCATGGCGGAGATCCCGATGAACATGACGAAAAGTTTAAGCCCGCTGAAACGAATTCGATTCGCCTTTTCAATGCGCAGCCGGGTCGCCAGGCTGTGGAAGAACGCCCAGAGACCCAGGATTACAGCCAGCACATCCACAGCGACAATGCACCACCATGGGATGAAGACGGGCGCGCCAAAAATAGTCCATACCATGTATTTACCGTTTGTTGCGGCGGGAATCCCCTCTGACTGATATTTTTGCAACAACGCATCAGCCAGCCGGCCGCATTGATCCAGCGATGATTTGCTGATGAATTGAATGACATCCTGGGGTGTGTGAATGGGAGAATTGTTGACGCCGGCTGTGAAATCCATGGCCGGAATTCCCAATACCAGAAACGGCTCATGATCCGAACCGGCGCTTCCCTTGCCAATATTATTTATTGCAGAAAAATGCGTCGGGTAGAGTAACCGATTGATCCCGAGTTTCCGATCCGTTTCAAACGCATCTCTGACAAGCCATTGCGGCGCCTGGGACGAATCGCGCTCGAACATGATCATAATTTCGTCGTCGCTGCCGGTCATATCCAGGGAAATCATGAGCGCGACTTTATCGATGTCCGGGTAGTTTTTCACAAAATATTTGGAGCCGAGAAGCCCCTGTTCCTCGCCGCCAAAGGACGCGAAAATCATGGTGTAATGCCGCGGCCGCTGACTCCAGATGCGCGCCAATTCCAGGACAGAGGCGGCGCCGGATGCATTGTCGTTCGCGCCGGCATATTCGCGTCCAGCCGAATCGATATGGCTGCCGATGACAATGGCCGAATCTGTTTCGCCGGCGAGGATCGCCACGGCATTGCCGCTGTTGGTGTTGATTTTGCCGGCTGGTTTGTCAAACGGCTGAACCCAGGCGGAATCCGCGCCGAATTGTTTGAATTTTTCGACCACCCAGTGCAACGCCAGACGCTCATTGGGCGAACCCATGGGCCGCGGACCGATGGTCACACTCAAATGATCAATGAAAGAATAGGTGCTGTCAGCGCTGAATTCCAGTGACTGCGGGAAAGCGATAAACGGAAGGAACATCAGCAGAATTGCAGCAAGTCGCTTTTTTATTCTCATGACGAATCCGTCCTTTGATAAGTGATTGAGGAATGCCAATTCCCAAAAAAATTAGCGTGCTGAATAAATATCCTGAACGATCGGACTGTAAAAATTCCAATTTTCAAAAACCAAATATCAAATAAATCTCAAAAGACAAAAGATCAAATTACAAAAATAATTCGAGGCTTCGGTTTTACGCCCCGATCATTTTGGAATTTGAGTATTCACTTTTTTGAATTTATTTGTCTTTTGAAATTTGCTCTTTTGGAATTTTAACCCCGATGGGATATAAATCCCAATAAAATTATCGCTCAGGATAAAAATCCTGAACGATCGGACTGTAAAAATTCCAATTTTCAAAAACCAAATTTCAAATAAATCTCAAAAGACAAAAGATCAAATTACAAAAATAATTCGAGGCTTCGGTTTTACGCCCCGATCATTTTGGAATTTGAGTATTCACTTTTTTGAATTTATTTGTCTTTTGAAATTTGTTTTTTGGACTTTTCCACTGATAGTCGCCAAAAATATCGGATCGAAATTTACTCGTATTTCAGCTATTTCAACGTGCTTATATAATTCCGAACCTCATCCACCATGGGCTTGGAGTGCGTCCCTTTATTCGTCTCTAAATCCACGTACGTCGCCTGCGGCATCATGGACACCATTCGTTTGAGGTTCTCCGGCTCGTGCAGATCATCCCTGGATGCGCCGACTATCAGCGTGGGGAACGAAATTTTCCCCAGGATATCCCAGACCTCGTAATTCCACAACCGCATCACCGCATTTTTCAATTTCCAGGGATCGGCAATATCCAGCGCCGTACAGTATTTCTCATACTGCGCGTAATCGCTTTTCACATCGAGCCGGAAATTTTTCAAGTAGAACTTCACCAGCGGTCGGATGAAGAAATACAGTCGCGGCCAGAAAATGGTGACAATCGCCTTGCCAAAACGGGGCACCCGAAAGACTGCGTTGGGTCCGATCAGCACCAGGCATTTGGGCGGAATTTTTAGATGCTGACTACAATCCAGAATTGCCGTCGCGCCGAGGGAACTCCCCAGCATGAAATAATTTTTGGAGGAAAATTTCAACAGAGAAACCAGGTCGACCAGATCTTTTCCAATGTCTTCCACGCCGAAATTCTCCTTACCGTGAACCCGGGAAGAAATTTTCTCCCGGGTTTCAATGTAATACACTTTAAAATCTCTGGTCATTTCTTTCAATATTTCTTTCCAGCCGGAAATCAGAGAAATCCAGCCAGCGACAAAGAGCACCGGCGGATTATCTGTGGTTTTCGCCGGAGTAAAAGTTATGAGCCGCAACGAGACATTCTCAGACACCGAGATCATTTCTTCTTCATAGGCTGCTCCCGGTGCACAGTACTCAGCCAGGTTAATCATATCTTCCTCTTAACTTGCCACTGTGAAATTGAAGCCATCACGTCCTGGAGAACGTGGCCCAGGGGATTTCAATTCCACGCTCTCCTTCGGTTTATTAAACAACGAAATTTCTCACGCGCTGTGAACTGAGTTTGTCCGGTTCATTCGGGCATACCATTTTTTGTTTTGCTTGTAAATATTTTTGAATTCCCGGAACAAAGTGTCGTACAGATTTCTGTTGGCCGGATTCGGCTGGAAATCGCGATCGATTTTGATATACTTTTTGATATCCCCGAACGATTCAATGTAGCCCAGGGTCATGCTGGCCAGCAACGCAATGCCGCGCGCGCCGGCCTGCTGGGGCTGGGCAACCCGTTGGATGGTGCGATTGGTGATATCGGCCACTATCTGACACCAGATATCGCTCTTAGCGCCCCCGCTGATGATGTTCAATTGCGTCACCCGCGAATACAGGTTTTCCAGCGTTTCCAATGCCCAGCGCGTGTTGAAGGCGATGCCTTCGAATACGGCGCGAATGATGTGCTCGCGGGAATGGTTCAGTCCCAGATTGAACAGACCGCCGCGAACGTGGTCGTCGTCGAGGGGACAGCGTTCGCCGTACATCCACGGGGTGAACATCAAGCCTTGCGCGCCGGGACCGGCGTTCTCGGCCAGTTGATCCAGCACCTGGTACACTTCAGCGACCTTGTGCTCCTCCCTGAGTTGCGCTTCATGGTAAAGCACCTTGTTTTTCAACCACTCCAGGCAAACGCCGGCGGTCTCCTGGTGCGCCATGGCCAGGTAATATTTCTGAGGATAGGTGCTGCCAACGCAGCCGGTGTAATGGGGAATATCGATTTTCCGTTTTGTGAAATGCCCGGCAACCCATCCGCTCGTGCCGAGACTGATGTGCAGTTCGCCTTCGTTGATGGCGCCGGAACCCAGCGCTGCCGCGCCCAAATCGCCGGACCCATTGACGACCGGCGTGCCGGCTTTCAGGCCCAGTCTATCGGCTGCTTCAGGCAGCAGCGCGCCGACAACGGCCGCGCTCTCTTTCACTTCCGGCAGTTTATCGATGGAAATGCCGGCCAGTTGGCACAGGCCGGGATGCCACTGATTGCGGTTGTTCCGGGAATCCAGCAGCCACCAGATATAGGCCACATCCACGGACGTGACAAAATTGCCGGTCAGTTTATAAATGATGAAATCTTTGGAATCGAGAAATTTGTGCACGCGGGAGAACACCTCCGGCTGGTGTTTTTGCAGCCACAGAATTTTACCGATCTGATCCTTACCGGTCTGGCCGGGACTGCCGCCGGTGATCCGGAGAAATTTGAGCAAATGAAAAATATTGTACCCCATCACGCGCGGCTGGGTCCATAGTTGCTCGCGCATCACATCCGCGCTGCGGCCATCCAGCCATGTAATCGCCGGCGTCAACGGCGCGCCGGTTGCGTCCACAGGAATCAGTCCCTGCATCTGTGAGGCAAACGTAATTCCGACCACGTCGTCAGGATTCACTCCTGTTTTCTGAAGCACCTCCTGCGTGGTCTCGCACACCGCATTCCACCAGTCAAACGGGTCCTGCTCTGCAAAACCCGGCTGGGGATGATGAATGGGATAGGGCCGTTTTGCCGAATCCACAATGTCACCGTAGATAGTCACCAGAATCGCCTTGTCCCCGCTCGTACCCATGTCGTGAGAGACAATATATTTTTCAGCCATTTACCAGACCTCTAAATGATGAATATGACATTTATGTTACAGATAGTTTAAGATTTTTTTTCAAAAAAGCAAGAGGATTTTTGGTGAATGGTAAATTTATGCAATTGTCAGGTCGTAAAACATAACAAGGACAACAGAGGAGAAAAAGTGGCCACTGGAATTATAAAAATCTCTTCCTCAAGATTTCAGCGGTTGCCCATTTTTTTATCAGGGAATTCTTTTGCGATTTCAGAAAAATTAGCTTGACTTTCTGCGTTATCTTATTAAATTTATCCTCATACATCCCGGCAGGAAATTCGCTGCTCTGCTCACGAAACCATCTTTCTGTATAACATTCTTTTTTGGGCGTTATGCGGTCAGTCTGATTTCCTGAGACATAGAAAATCATTTCACAAAAGGCACTGTTTCTATTGTTGTTTCGCGATGCAGTCTTTACCTGTTCAGGATGTTATGCAGAAACTGAATAATTACTTGTTGGAAGACAAGATGACGAAGCGCGAAGCAATCCACAAAGAACTAGCTGCCCTCTACAAGGAAGGTGCTGAACTGGCCGTATCTTTCCAGAAGAAGGAAGAAAAGCAATTCCACTACGACTACCAAAGCTGGTACACAAAGGCAGTTAAGGCCGTCGCCTCCTTGGCCTCAGACCGACATTCTGAATTTCGTAGCTACTACGAGGTAGATCCAAAGAGAAAGTCGCTCGGTTATGGAACGTACGTCATTCAAGACTACCTCAAGGGCGTTGCTCCAGGCGCTTATCAATATGAAGGCTTCGACACGCGCAAGCAGGTACTGCAATGCTTCCTGAACCAATTGGCGATCCTGAATGCAATCAAGGAGCGGATTGATTCAGTTTTGGCCAATATTGAGGGTGAGCTATACGCAGAGATTCAAGACAACGAAGTTATTGTTGCTAGGCAGCTATTGAAAGTCAGTCCGAGAGCTGCGGGTGCACTTGTTGGTGTTCTCATCGAAGGCCACCTTCAGAAAGTAGCAGACTCGCACGGCATAAAAATTGCCAAGAAGAACCCTACGATTGCGGACCTCAATGATCCACTGAAAGCTGCATCTGTGACCGATATAGCGAGTTGGCGAAAAATAAGTTTTCTAGCTGATCTTCGTAATCTTTGCTCGCATAAAAAAGATGCTGACCCTACTAAGGAGCAAGTGGAAGAATTGATCGCAGGGGCCGAGTGGTTAACGAAAAATGTCGTCTAACCATTCATTCCACCGGACTGCCTACGGCAGCTGGTGAATTCAAACGTTAGGCTATCTAAATATAAGGCATAAAAATCAATCATGGAAAGTTTGATATCAATAATTGGCTCGTTGGCTTCGATAGCAGGAGCGATATGGTCGTTCGTGGAAGCCAGAAAGGCATCTACTTCAGCAACAAAGGCTGAAATACTCCATGATGAGCTCGTTCATCGCAGAAAAATGGTAGAGGTTTCTGTAGTTCACTCTGAAACCAAAAGAGTTTTATCGGTCATTTCGACAGTTGGCCCATCCTGTAACGCTAAACTCTTAAGGGGTGTTGACTGCTCTAATATCGCAAAAGAAGTTGAGACTTATACAAGTTTCATCCTAGAGCAAAGCGGCCATTTCAATGATTTTTTTGAAAACAAAGCAAAAGAACTCTGTGAAGACTTGAAAGCTGATATCGAAAGATTGTCAGAGGCGATAACTTTCGAAGATAAAAAAAATTATGGGAAAAGTATCTATTATAAAATTCAAAACTTCATGCCTGCTGTAAAAGAACTGTCAGATGAAAAGCGCGAGCGCGTCCTACTACAAAAGAAAGGGATTAAAAAATGAAACTATCAGATGGCGAAAAACTTATAATTCTAATGCTAAGCGAGTTATACGAGAATCTTGGCGTTGAAGGTGAAATTGATCCTGATTTTATAAAATCAGCAATTTTTAATGATCAACTTTGGGGGATAAAGTGGAAATATAGTGGAATTCCATTTGAACAAACTGAAGATCCATCGATTGTTAAAGAAGTGGTTGACATTTTGGATATGTGGAGCTTCATTGAGCATGCATATAGTAAATTAAACGATGAACAAAAGGCTAAGCTAGAAGTTGATGCAGAGCCTTTTAGAAAAGATCCAAAGTTTAATGGATTCGATGGTAATAATGAAGCTGAATACATGGGCACTGCGATGTTTCTCGTAAACGAGTTAGATCGGTTTCAAGAATTCAAAGGTCGTAGCTTTAATTCACATTGCCCTTCAATAGAGACGCACCGTCGAATGTTAGATGCTTTTAGACCAATTCGTAATAATCTCGTGAATGGAACTATGTCATTAGGTCAATTGACTAAAGTACTAAAAGAAAAAACCTGAGCACAGAAAATCACCTAACAAATAGCTCCAGGTGATAGCTAAAATCGTCGCTCGTTCCGCGCGACTGCGCGCGCTGTCTGTCCGTCCCACAAGCGGGACTCCCAGCCAGCGTGCTCGCGGGTCAGCGCCGCGATTATGTGGTAAATAAAAGGATGAAGACATGATTCTTGCTCTATTCTATTGGTTATTAAAAAGCATTTTGATACTCGGGATATTTCATTTCGCAATTCCGCCGATTGTAAATGCATTCACAAGGAATAGGTGGATCAAGTTTCCCATCATGTTTATACTTGGCATACTCGCAGGTATTTTTATGGCTTGGATAAGATACGTGCCATATTTGTTATTCTTCATTTGGTTAATGCTCAACAAATATACACTTTCGGCCATGCTTGAACCAAAATTTAAAACAGAAGCAAACATGAAAATTCGAAAATCAGTATTTTATGTATCATCTTACTCTTATATTGTAATTGCCTGTACCTCAGCGTGGCTCCTCCAGATGGAAGTTTTGCAGAAGACAGAGCCTACTGGACCAGGCATTCCTTTGTGGAAATACTTGCTTGGTGGATGAAAAGAAATAGAAACTTAAACACGAAATCAGCTGTTTGAATTTAAATAGAAAAGTAATTTTTGAGATGCTCAAATAACCATTTATCACGAGTACAATATCACATAACATTTCCATCCAGCCGATTTTAACCGCCGTTTCGTTCAGGCGAAATTCGGAGTAGTTTCAAGTTTGGTTGGTTTGTGCGGGTTTTTCTGATGCGGTTAAAACGGCTGATGAAAGCGTTGCAGTAAAAATACATGTCTGCATCGTTACCTTTTTACATTACTTTTTTCATGAAACTCCTCTAATTGCTGCCCAAACCATTCCCAAATTTTCTGATGAAACGCCAGGCTCGGCGGATTGCTCTCCAAAATGGAAATCAAACTCACCGCTTCTCTGTCCTCGGGCGTGAATCGATAGGTTTTGGCCGGGTCGTAAAGAATCGGGAATTCCGGGTGAAACTGCACGCCCAGCACATTGGGATATTTCTCGTGCTCGATGGCTTCCGGCACCTTGCCATCCAGCGACGCGGCGATGACTTTGATTCCCTTACCCAGCTTGCCGGCTGCCTGGTGATGCGCGCTGATGACGAACGGTCTGTCTGCTTCGCTGAATCCCAATCGGGCGACAAACTTGCCCTTCTTCGCCAGCTTGATGGGATGCATGTTGTACCAGAGCAAATCATCTTCAGGGTACAGTCGCGCCAACGGATTGGTGTGCCAGCGGTCCCGCCCCAGATTCAGCACATCCTCCAGATAGGATTTATCGTAGGTCTCTGCCCAAATATCCTGAACCAGCGCGCCGCCTGCGCCCACGTTCAGGCTCTGGGCGCCGAGGCAAATTCCCAATATGGGAAAATCCGGACGAGCATCGAGGAGAGGGACAAGATCGCTCTGTTGGGAACCTCCCAATAAATGAAAGATGAACGATGTTTCCAGAAAACTGCGGGAGGGCGTCTCGATCGAGGTGAGCAGATGGGTTTTATGTTGATAAATTGAGGGAGGAATATCAGCGCCGCCGAAAAATATGATGCCGTCGGAGTGGGCGAAAATGGCATTGAATTCCGCGCTGCAAGGATTTTGCCCGAAGATATTGGCATTGTTCAGGCGCCCGGTGATGCGATGAAATCGAACCCAGTGCAGGGAATCCCGCTCGACCAGATCAAAGCTGTTGCTGTACGGCGTTGTCTCCTGCTCATGATAAACGCCAACAACCAGCAGATTTTCCACGCGGAGCATCCCTCGCTCCCGGAGCTTGATGAGCGCCTGAATGCTCCCGGTCGAAGGATAGAGGATTGTCAGCACAACCTGGTCAGGTCCGGCATCCGGGTTATCGAAATAGCGATGATTGACCTGAGAAAATCCGGGCAGAACCAGGACGAATGTAAACAGAGATATCAGAATAAACAGTCGCTTCCAGGAGAGAGGCGCCATCATTGTTCTCCTCATTCAAAGAGTTAAATCCCGGCCAACAGCGGGAATTAGTCTGTCCGAAAACTGCTATTTTTGACCTCACCCCAACCCTCTCCGAAAAGGCTTACCCTTATCCATATCTTTTCTAACGCAGAGGTCGCAGAGACCGCAGAGGTACGCAGCGTTTTGGTATTGAAAAAAAACTGTTTGCAAACTGATGAAACCAGGTATTTTCCCGGTTATTTTGGTCTTCTGTGACTAAGGGTGAACATGATTTTCATTGTTTGATTGAAAATTTTAAAATCACTCAGGCCAATTCTAAGCGGGTCTTTTCTCTGCGCCCTTCGCGACCTCTGCGTTTCATTTGATTTGTTTATATCCCCCAAACTTATGGGTAAGGATTAGCCTACGAAGGAGAGGGAGAACAGATATTCCCCTTCTTGTTCGCAGGGCAAGAAGAGGTTTAATGGATAAGGTCTGACGTAATGAAGTTTGAAAATATCAACCCCATAGCAAATTAGGTGTTTTCGGACTGACACGAATTAGTGAATGACAGCCGGCTCTCATGTATAAGAAAAAATCCTGAATTTTGCAACTACTTTTTCTATTTTCCGGCTTTGGCCTCGTTCGGTTCAATGATCACCGCAGTGCCGTAACACAGCACCTCAGTCACGCCGCTCGTGATCTCAGTAGCGTCGTACCGGATTCCGATGACCGCATTGGCGTCGATTTCTTCGGCATGTTCCACCATCATTTCGAAGGCTTCGGAGCGGGTCTTTTCGCACAGTTCGGTGAACAATGTGATATTTCCACCGACGAGGGTCTGCAAGCCCGCGCCTATCGTGCCAAACACGGAGCGCGACCGCACTGTAATGCCTCGCACAACGCCCAATACCTGTTTGATCGTATAGCCATCGATGGTAAACGCGGTCGTGGTATTGGCGTATTTCATCGTTCTCCCCTGCACGATGGGCGAATTTTCGATCGCGCGTTTTCGCTCTTCGGGATTCAGTTTTTCGTAGCAGCTCAAACAAATGGTGCGCGTCTTGAAATAGTACTCTGACGGATACTCGTTGCCACAACGTTCACAGCGCATAGTTCCTCCTTGCTGATAAGGGATAAAAATTCGCCATAAGACTGCGATGGATGCTGCCCCGTTCCAGGCAGAATCCTGTCCTATGGCTGATTGATTTCTTTCAAAATTAATTTTATCGACGCGATCGTCGGTCATCACCACAGTCAGACCCGGCGCGACAGTCTTTCATCCCTTCAATACCGCTCTGGTGCCGGCAACGCAGATGTTCCGCCTCATCACGGTTCGAACCCGATTCCCGCGGTGAGATTCAGATTGAACAAAAAGCGAAATTCAAAATGGTCTTCACCTGCCAGGGGATCGGAAACCCAGATCGGCATGATGAACGTGAGGATGTTGCTGCCAGCTTTTATCCCGGCTTCAAATATGACGTCGTCCGTTCCGAAATCACCGACGGATTGGGAAAGCGTCGCAGCAGAGCCATAGAAAATTGGCAGCGGGAATCCGGTGTAATTGAACTCCGCTGTCACCGCTGCGCCGGCTTTGCCGGATGGATAAATCCCATCGCTGTACGCGTAACCGGCCATGTTCATGCCCTGGCCGAACGTCCATGTCCGCAACGGCGACAGGTCCCCGCGACGGGCTAAAGCAAACCGCTGATGTTTGGGATCCACAGCGCCGCCGAGGTAGATTCTTTCCTGTGACGGAAGATCGTCGCCCCAGATGCCGCTGCCGAAAAATTTCACCTTCGTCGAAAAATTTCGGGTGAAGCGCTGCGTGTACAACGAAGTCACTTCCAATTTCAGGAAGTCAGCCTCGGAATCGAATGCGCCGATGGCCGTTTCGACGCTCACACCCGCCTCGATCCGATACAGCATTCGCCGGAACGTCATCTTTCCATCCGCCGTCACTATGGAATAGGCGCCCGGTTCAAAAATTCCCGCATCAGAATAGGCCACGTCGTGCAGGCGGACATGATCCATGCCCAGATTGAACGTCAATTTGAAGCGCGTATCCTTCGGATTTACATGGACGGTTCGCAGGCCCAGCGACACATTTTTCAAACCATCCTTATCCCGAATGCCGGCCGTTACTTCGCTGAAATTCAGCAGCAACCCCGGAAAGCGATTTTTCACTTTGAATCCATAGCCCCATGCGCCGGATTCTGTCCCGTAATAAATTTCTCCGCGGGAGAGCCAGTCATTGGTGAAAAAATTACCCGACCAGAATCCCAATCCGACCCTGCTGCGATCGACATTTTCTTCGTACCAATAGTAGGGAAAGAAATTCACAGCGTACGTATCAAAGCGCGGAATCTGGAATAAAAAATTCACGTCGACATCCGGGACGTACGCATTATCGAGATAATTGGTTTCGAAAATGGGGCGCTTTAAATTGACTTCCACTTTTTTCGGCTTCGACGCCAGTTCGAAAACGACCGGCGCATCCGGATTGCCCAGCCACTGTTGTTCGAGCGTATCGTTTTCAGCCGTGATGAGATTGACCGGCGCCGGCATCCGTTTCATGGAGCCGTTATTTTCCACGAAGACCGTTGTTTTGAAACCATTGGCTGTTTTCACGGTGGAGCTCTTCGTGAGCTCAAAATTATTGGTGTGCGTGGTTGTCACCCATTCGTCGGAAAACCAGTCCAGATCTTTGCCTGACACACGCTCCATTATTTCAAAAAAATCCCGCGACGTCGGATGTTTGCCGCTCCAGGTATCGAAGTAGAGCTGCATGCCCTTCCAAAAGTCGTCCGCGCCAACCAGCCACTCCAGCGAATACAGCATCATCGCGCCTTTTTGATAGTGAACAGCGCCATAGTTTTCGGATTCATAGGCGTCCGTTGGCAAATTCATGGGCAAATCCAGGCGCATCGACGTCAACATACCCATCATCAGATGGGCTAAATGCCATTCCCCGATATCCTGCGGCCAATTCAGTTTGGTCAATTTCCTGAAATTCGTCATATTATTGAATCCATGGAAATGCTCCATATATTTCGTTTCCAGAAAGGTATTGAACCCTTCATCCATAAATGCCTCTCTCCGCTCGTCCGTACCGAGCATTCCATAGAACCAGTTATGCCCCACTTCGTGCATGACCACCATTTCCAGCCCGTTGACGAAGCTCAGATCCGGCATGGACAGGATCGTCACCATGGGGTATTCCATTCCCGCGCCAGATTCATCGCCTTCCACAACGGACGCCTTGGGGTACTCGTATTTGCCCACTCTGTCGCTGTAAAACCAGAGGGTCTGCTCCACAAATCGCGTCACATCGCGCCAGCTATACGCGCTTCCGGGTTTTGCCAGGACATTGGTGAGCACGCCATTGTTGTGAACTGACTGGTACATCATGTATTCATCCCCGGCAAACCACGCGAAGTCGTGCACGTTCTCTGCAACGAATCGGACCGTCTTTGTCTGCGAGTAATCGGTCTTTGCCTTGCGCTCCTTTTTCCAGTCCTTCACAAAAGCGCTGCGCTCCTTCCCGGTTTTCAATTGCGCCAGTTCGTTGGTTCGGGCGACGATTTCCCTGATAAATGCCTCTTCTTCAGAATTGTCATGCAGCGTCCCGGTGGCCTCAATGACGAAGTTCTTCGGCAAGGTGATGCTCACATCGAAAGCGCCGAACTCACCGTAAAACTCCCCCATGTCCAGGTATGAATCCGGGTGCCAGCCCAGGCCATCGAAGACCACAACTTTGGGGTACCATTGCGTCGCTGCGAAATAATTATCCCCGAAATATTTCATGCGCGAATTGACGCGGGGAAATTTTCCTTCGAATTTCAAGTGCAGCGTCACTTTTTCGCCGGGCAATAACGGCTGATCCAGTTCAATTTTTATTTCATCGATCGCATCGGATTTGGCCTGCCAGTTCAAATCCCGGTCGCCGCGTCGCGCTGAGACGAGATTCAAATACCCCCGTTTTTCCGGCGCAGAAAAGTGGAACGACGAATTGCGAAAGCGCTCCTGCTGTTTCGCGTAGGGCGTCGATTCGTCTTTAAAGGCATTGGGATAAAAATGAAACCAGATGAAATGGAGCGTCTCCGGCGAGTTGTTCTGATAGGTCACGGTCTCGCTGCCGCTGTAAGTTTTGTTCTCCGGATGAAGGACAACGTCGATGTCGTAGCGGACGTGCTGCTGAAAATAGGTCTTTGGCTGCGCAAAAAGGACTGGCGTCAGTACCAGTAAAAGCAGGATAATTCGATGCATACTTCCTCCCGTATATTTCTTGACAGGCGCTTCAATCGGCACGACACGCTCGGGTCATATGTTCCGACCAAATTTTTGGGCGCTGAATCCCTCAGATTTTTCACATGACCCGAAAGCATGTGTGCTCAGGTTATTTCCTTGACTCTGAACACTCTATTCAAATTCCACGTAGTCGACCTTCTCCCAGGCGATCCAGATGGGTTTTTCCGATGCGTTGAAAATCAACAGCCCATCATTATCTTCATTGACATCCTGAGTCGCCTGGAGTTTGAGTTGATGACCATTCCTGAGTTCGACCAGCGAGCTTCTGAAATTTCTGGGAGTGATTTTTTTAATCGAGCGGAATGGGATGATATATTCCATGTCATCTTCATCGCCCTGCAGCATTTCCAGATCCCATGCCTCATCGAGGTCATAGACCAGGGCGCCGGAATATTTCGTCCCATCCGTCGTGACGATGGTCCCTTCAAGTTTCCTCGGCGAGCCGAAATCCCCATAGGCCTGGTTGATGATAGCTGTGGCCGACTCAAACCGAACCGATCGAAAGTCCCGCCAATCGATGGTCACAACGGCCACACCGGGCATGGTGACAATGACTCCCCGGTTGCCCCGATCCACATCGTTGCTGCCGGACACGAGCAATTCCTTGCCGGAGTGCAATTTCACACGGCAGCTATTGCCTCTCTTCTCGATAGCGGCGATCTGTTTGAATAAAATCGACACATCGCCATCCATGGTTTCGCCGTCCAATTCGTCTTCGCCAAGCCGCTCATCCTGATCCCACTGCACCAGTCCGGTGAATTCCCGGTCATGGGTTGTCACAGTGCCGAATAGCGGCTCGCCAAATTTTTTCGGAAGCGCCCCGGGCGTAGATTGAAACTGCACATTATCGATCATATCCCAGTCCAATTCCACCAATCCCATGTCGCTATCGAGGATGTTCACTGTGGCGCCAATATCGTTCGAGCCGCCATCGAGCCGGAAGACTTCGCCATTCCTTACCTGCAGATTGACGCGATCGCGACCGCGCATTTCAATGGACTGAATATCGCCGAACTGGCATGCGAACGTGTGGCTGTGACTCCCGGAGTTCGTCCAGCTTGCCACCTTCAATCCAAAAATCTCGACCTTCCCTGATTTCTCATCCAGTTTTTTCCGATCCTGACGCGATAAAAAATCCACGTAGTCATTCTCTGTCTTGGAGGAATTGAAAATATCAGTCCAGTACACTTCTTCTTCGCCCCAGCGAATCGGGCCGATGTAGGTTTTATTGTCGGTCGTGGTGATTTTCCCGTAGATAAAAATCTCATCATTTGTCTGACTCACGGCACGGCCGGCCTGAAGCAACATGACAGCTGCTAACAGGACAATACCGCAAAGCGCTTGAATCATTTTCATGTCAGGTACTCCTCTCTTGAAATATTTATTGAATCGTCCGAAAAGCTCTCCATTCAACATCTGAAAATATAGCCCGTTATCCTGAATTTTCACAACTTTGAAATTGTGACAGGCCAAGGCTGCCGGCGCAGTCTGTTCGAAGAACGGCAGCCGCAGCAGACAGGGGGAACTCCGGACTTCACATCAAAATTCGCAGGTCAGCCGGTGAATCATCAAGATCGTCGGCGCAAAATGAATTGCTGAATCTGTGGCCTATCACCCATGCCATTCAGGAAACACATACAATTACCATTCCAGAAATCGCCCGTGCGCTAAGGCCTGAAACCACAGCGCGTTAAAGACACCGTTCATTCCGCTACAAATGCGCTTTGTGGCAAAGTAACACAGGCCGCATCGCCATCGGTGTGGTGATAAACCACAGGAGTCAGCATCTGTTTGCGCAATCAGTCCTGATCATTCTTGTCTTCAACGACATTTTTAGCGATTCGATAATATGCCAGAAAACCAATGCCGGCAAAGATGAACATGATACCAAACACCGCAGATTCATCAACAGAATCCGGCAGAATCTGGCCCAGAAGCAGGGCGAGTCCGATGCCGATGAGGATGAAGCCCCATTTGAGATTGGACACTGGATGCGTTGTGTACTTTTTCCAGAACAGGTATTTGATCTTTTCATCGACCATGCCTTTTTCGATGAGCTTGCGCCGCACGTTGTTGTCTGAGATAACTTTCACGATGAGAGCGAAGGGCAGGAAGATCGCTAATGGGATTAAAAACTCAAGATTGTTGCTCATGGTATTACTCCTTAGTTTAATGGCTGTTGGTTTGGTTTCACTACAATAGACAAAGGAGTGAGCGGAATGTTGCAGGGACTGGCCAAATTTTTACTGCAACTTTTTTCATGATTATCTGTCTATTAGGGCATGGACACCATGAATTCTGAAAAAGAATTGATCACAAAAATCCTGAGCGGCGAACCGGACGACTTTCGGGTCCTGATTCAGAAGTACAAAAAATTAGTCTCACACATCATTTTCAGGGTGGTGAGCAATCCGACGGACCGCGAGGAACTCGGACAGGAAATTTTCATTAAGGTGTACGAGAACCTGGCCACGTTTCAATTCAAATCCAAATTCTCGACCTGGATTGGGAGAATTGCGTACAACGCGGCATTGAATTACGCCAGGAAAAAACGGATTCCCCTGTACGAGGACTTCGGCGCGGGCGACCGGCATGAGGACTTCGGGCAAAGTAACTCTTTCCGAATGAGCGAAATCGAATCGCTCCCGCAGCAGCCGGATGAGGAATTTATAAAGCTTCAGGTTTCGTCCTTGCTGCACCAGCACATTGAATCGCTGCCGGTTCAATACCGAATTGTATTGACCTGTTTTCACGTGGATAATTTGAGCTACCGGGAAATCAGCGAGATCACCGCGCTCCCTGAAGGCACTGTGAAAAGCTATATTTTTCGCGGTCGAAAAATTTTGAAGGATCGGCTTCTGGCTGAATACACGATGGAGGAATTATGTCTTTGAAACATCTGACGGACAGGCAAATTCAGCGCTATCTGGATCGCGCGAATGCTGAGGACAATGCAGAGATCATGGCCCATGTGGCGCAATGCGCGGAATGCCAGCGGTCAATTCAGGCGTATCGGGCAGTGTATCAGGAGTTGCAGTCCGAGCCGAAAGCGTCCTTCTCCCCGGCGTTTGAAGATGCGATTCTGGCCAGGCTTTCGCCGCAACCAGATCGAAAATTTCAATTCTGGAAATACCTGCTCATGGCAGCCTCGATCATTCTGGGAGTGGTTCTGCCCATCGGATATTTCCTGAAGCTTCACGTTCCTGCCTCTTCCTTTCAATTCCTGAATCAGCTCTGGCTGAATTTCAGCGACAGCTATTTTTTCGGTCTGGAAATCCTGGAACGATTGCATATCACTATTGAATACCTGATCCCGGCCGGATCGATACTCCTGTTTTTCAGTCTGTTCGAAAAAGCGATGGCGTTTTCAAAGCGCAGAAAAACGTTTATCACCCATTGTCTGTGAGCCCTTCGGATTTGCCGGACGAATGATTGCGTGGGCCACGCGCCGAGAAACCTGCGGCATCACTCCGGAATTTCGATGACATTCCCGGTTCCCATCTGCAGGAAGTCTTCGCCAAATGCCGATTTGAATTGACCGATCGCTTTCTCACCGGTGCAATGAGTAGCGCCGCATTTGACCAGTCCCAGCGCGCGCAGTTCCCGGATGATGTCGTCGACTTCAGCCTCCGAATGGCGCATTAAATGGAAGCCGCCGAACGTCATGTAGACACGGCCGCTGACAACTTCGCTGGCTTTTTTCACAATCTTCACAATGCCGGGATGGGAGCAGCCGGTGATGACGACGGCGCCCTGTTTTGTTTTCAAAATCAGAGACTGTTCGTTCACAGGCCCGGCAATTTCCCCGGTCAGAATGACATCGCGGCACACCTCCAACGGCTGATCCACACGCTCGATCTTCGCGCCGGTCTGAGTGACTTTCCCGATAAAGTCATCCGGGAATGATTTTGGCGCATACACAGTCACATTGGGATTCTTCTCCAGCACGTTAAAAAGACCGCCGGTATGATCCCAGTGATTGTGGGACAGGACAATGATATCGACCTTCTTCAGGTCAACTCCCAGGACTCCGATGTTCGACATCAGAATATCGCCTTTGCCGCCGGTATCGAACAGGATGGTCTTTTCAAATCCCTGCACCAGACAGGAAAATCCCCACTCCGATGCAGTGCCCGGTGTGAAAACATAGTTATCGTACAGAATGGTCACTTTTTTCGGGTTCATTATTACCTCACTTTTCATGTTATGATCTTGGATTTGCGCTGTATGCTCTTTCATTTCTCCGCACAAAGCATTCCCACCCGCAGCCGGTTTCGTTCCGATGAAACAGACGAAAGCCGCGAAAATCATGGCAAAACATTTGACCGATGTTTTCATATTGCCTCCACTGATTACAGTTGATGGATTGTCCGCCATTCATTTGGTTGCCGGGTCAATCATTTGGACAGGGTAACCTTCGTTGTTTTCAGTTCATTGGCAAATTTCGCATGCACGAAATAAATGCCGCTGGCCACTCCCTCTGCCAACCAACTGACCTGATGTTCCCCTTCAGCCTGATTCCCGCTGAAAACCGTTTCAATCTCTTTGCCAAGCACATCGAACACTTTTACAACGACCTCGCCAGATCTCGGAATTATGTATTCAATCATAATAGAAGCATTGAACGGATTGGGATAAACCGAGACGAACTCAAAGCCGGTCGGCTGAACATCCGGGGCCGGCCGCGGAAGTTCTGTGATCTGGCCGGGATCGATGATCGCTGTCCAGAGGCTCAAATCCGAATTATCCAGCCGCGCCCAGACCGGCCGGATCACATTGTTGTGGCCGGAGATATTGGTGTAATCGCCAAAGAAAACAGATTGATTCGGCGCAAACGGAGTTTCGCTCACTTTAAAATTGATGAATGTTTCGCCCCCGTCGCGGGATACAGCGCAAACCACATCGGTGCTGGTATCCGCGTGGTAGCGTCGGTCATAAAAGACGAAATAGAGATAGCCATTGGTCTGGTCGATGGTCATCCACGTGAAAAACTGATGCTTTCCCTGGCCATCGTCATTCACGCGTATCGGCGCGCTCCATGTTTCGCCGGCGTCGGTCGACTTGCTCAGCCAGACATCCGTGTCCGAAACCCCATGGCGCTGATCCGACCAGTTGATGTAAATTGTACCCCGATGCGGCCCGTTGCTGACATCGCACGCCGTGACCGGCATGCCGTTGCATCGCATTATTCCGGGCACTGTCAATGCCCAGCCGCCGGGAATATCGGATACGAAGATATCGGTATCGAGCCATGTTGCGCCGCGATCATTGGATTTGTCGAACACGATGCCAGCCGGCCCGGCCCAGGACACGTAGATTTCGCCCTCAGGCCCGATTGCCGGCACCGCGCCCTCAACAGTATTGTCATCATCCCGACAGTCTCCGCTGATCGTGTTGATGCGAAGCGCCGGGCTCCACGTTTCCCCGGCATCGGTCGATTTCGAGAACATGATGTTGCTGAAATGTTTGGGATCGATGCTGCCGTATTGATCGAATTGAGTCCAGGTCACGTAAATGGCATTGGTTCGTACATCCACCGCAGCCCACTCTTTGTCCTGAAGCTTCGAGCCGTTGAGCCCCATGTACGTCCCGTCAGACCATTTACCACCCAGGCGGCCGGTTTTCTGACACATGATTCGATCGACCCAGGCGACTCCAGCCGGATCAGACAGATGGAAAAAGTAGAAACTGCCGGTCGTATCGACGATAACGCACGGATCGCCCCACACACCCAGCGGCGACGTCAACTGGCCATGGACCCAATTCAACCCGGCGTCAGTCGAATAGTAATAATTGTCCTTGTTTGCGCCAATCAACATGTGATCGGTATTTTTGTAATTCACAATGATGGAAGGTTCCTGGGGATCGCCGTTGCCCAGCGCGGACCCGACTTTCACATTGGTGTGCTGCGCAAAGGCAGTCGTCACGATCAGCATCAGCCACACTGCAACACAGCGTTTAAAACCTGCGATAGAAATCAGCATATCAATTCTCCTCAATGAAAAGTGAATACTGCGTGCTCATCCGGCGACTGCAAACTCCACGGTGTGAACCGGGAAACGCCCTGTGGAAGGGTTACTTTCAACTGCAACTGGCGCGACGAAAATCACCGCCGCAACGGCATCCCGGGACGATGAAGGATGCGCCGATGAATTCGATGTCCCTCATACGATATCTTCTATCTCCTTGTTGCAGCCGGAATGCAATTCAGCCCAGGGACAATCAAATCCCAACTTCACCCGGTTTGAAATATACCAAAAATAACCGGCGCTTCCAATGACTATTTTCTGTGACGCGGGAATTCCAGTCAGATTTCATGGCGTTCCTCTGGGGCATGCGATCGGCGGTGTTCCTCCATTTTCGTCATACGAGGCTCCAGAATTCAGAAATTCCATCCATTCACCTGTCTGAAAATTGGGGAGCATGATAGTCAGGATCATTCGCTTTAAGACCAGACTTTTCCACAATCGTTTTTTGACCGCATGAAAGGTGATTCGCAATGCGTCCGTAGCAGCGGATTTGAAGGTGGGCTCTGACATTTTCATAGAACGAAACATGGTATTTTACGACATGCAATTTTTTTTACTTGACTTTAGGCCGAATCTGTTTTATAATTCAGCCAGACAATTTATGACGATTTAGTGTTTTTTATGGGGGCGTTACCTTTACACCGATGGATTGGCACACAGGAAGGCCTGGTCCGTTTTGATGGCGTTGAATTCAAAACATACGACAAAAGCCAGTACCCGGGTTTGAATAATAATTTTATCTGGGACATAGACGAGGACAATCACGGAAACTTATGGCTTGCCACGGCCGGCGGCGGCGTGAGTTGTTTTGATGAATTCAAATTTACCTACTATGACACAAGCGACGGACTGGCGAATAACTACGCAAATACAATTTTGGCCGCCAAAGACGGGACAATCTGGATTGGTACGGAAGACGGGCTGAACAGGCTTAAAGATGGACGACCGGTACCTTCCAACCCCGCTCTGGGCAGAGCGGGGTTCTATTTTGTCAGTATCATTTTCTTCGTAATTCTTTGCCCTCTACTTTCAATCTGGCAAAAATAGAGTCCTGAACTCACAGGACGCCCCGCGTCATCATTCCCATTCCAGTTTATTTCGTGCATCCCCTGGTTCAGAGTCGCCCCGTCGGCAAGCGTTTTCACCAGCCGTCCGGTCACATCAAAAATCCGAATCGTCACTGGCAATGGCGCTGCCGTATGAACTCGAATCTGCGTCGTTGGATTGAACGGATTGGGATAGTTCTGCAGCATATAAATTTGCTCCGGTCGGCCGGCGTCAGGATCGGTTGACTCCCTGATGCTCAGCGGCAGGTCAAGGCGCACTCCCTGTTTCCACGCAGCCCGGTCGACGCTACAATCGTTCCCATTGCCGGAGCCATCGCCGAGTGTATCGCCAAAGGCTTCGTCCATGGACCAGTACCCCACAAGCCCGGTTTCAGCGCCGCGCAGCAGACGTCCTGAATGCTCCACAATCTCCTGTTGGGTGCGCACCGTATTCCAGACGCGGACTTCATCAATGACGCCGTCGAAAAACATGCCGGCCACGGAACGGCCGATTCGCAAATCGACGCCCGCATTGTCTTTCAGCCGGCCAGCCGGCGCGCTGGCCACCAGCTTCAGGGGTTGCTCCACGCCATTGATGTACAATGTGACGGCGCTGCTGGCCGCATGATACGTCACTGTCACGTGCTGCCACGTATCCAGCGAGATGGAATTCTCCGGCGAGTTGAGAAATCCGGCGGAGCTTCCTTCCGTTGTCAGCGTGACTGCCAGACTGTGCGTATTGAGCGATCCGCCCACGCCATTGAGCAGGAGCGAGATGGTCCCTTTATCCACAATTCTGCCAAAACCGAGATTTGGCACCGATCCCCAGCCTGTCGGGAAAATCCATGCTTCGAATGTGGCCGCTTCGGTCAGGCTCAATTCCGGCGCGGCCGGGCAATGGACATTGCTGTTCTCCGGGCTGAATAAAAGCGCGCTGCCGCCCTCGAACACGGAGATGAAGTTCGTCTCAACGCGGCGATAGCTGGTGGAACCGTTGGAGACTTCCAGCGCCACGGTGTATTCCCCGGGCTGTTCGAAATTCCAACTCGGCTGTCGTTCCTGTGAATCGATCTGGCCATCATTATTGAAATCCCAGGCCCAGGCTGCCGGAGCCGGCATGCAGACCGATGATTCCGAAAACTTCACCGTCAGCGGGGCAAAGCCTGATGTGACATCGGCGGAGAAATGGGCGCCAATCAGATCGCTTTCCCACCAGGCAATCTGGCTGCCGGCATCGCCGGCGCAAAGCACGTCAATGTCACGGTCGCCATCCAGATCGTCCGCCCACACGACCCACGCGCCGTTGAAATTGGCATCGATATTGAATCGCGTCCACGTCTGGTCGTCGTTGCGCCACCAGGCCACAGCATCGGACGTATTGGCTGCGCCGACGACATCCAGATCTCCGTCCAGATCGAAATCCGCCGGATAGGCTGTGAGAGACCCGCCGAATTGATTGCCAATGACCTCCTTTGTCCAATGAACAGGGTCGCCGCCGTCATTACGCCACCACGCAACTTCCGCGACCGCATACGCCGCGCCTAAAATATCGGTATCGCCATCCAGGTCCATGTCGCAGCCAAAGACCCGATGCGACCCGGTGAATGTCGCCGATACGATGAATTTTGTCCAGGAAACAGGCGCGCCGCCATCATTGCGCCACCAGGCGACTTCGTTGCTGACCAACGCTGCGCCGGCAACATCGTTATCGCCGTCGCCATCGAAATCGGCCACATGCACGGACCGCGCGCCGGAAAATTGCGGGTCGATCGTCTGCTTGGTCCAGAGGATGGGACTGCCGCCGTCATTGCGCCACCAGGCAATATCATTCGACGCGGCTGCCGCCCCGAAGACGTCGCCATCGCCATCCCCGTCAAAATCGCAAGCGTACACTTCGTGCGCGTTCATGAAGCTGCCGTCGATAATCTGCTTCTGCCAGGAGATGGGATCGCCGCCCTGGTTCAGCCACACCGCAATGTCCGCATCATTCCATGCAGCGCCCAGAATATCCAAATCGCCATCGGCATCCACATCGAACCCGTAAACAGAAAACGCCCCGCTGAAATTTTCATCAATCACGTGCTTGTCCCACGAAATGGGCTGTCCCCCACGATTTCGCCACCAGGCGATACCATCGCCGCCGGCAGCGCCGAGGATGTCCTTCCGGCCGTCGCCGTCCACGTCGCAGGAGTACACGCCGGCTGCATGATCGAATGCAGTGTCCACGAAATGCTTTTGAAAATTGACCTGCGAAAAACCGGCATCCAAAAAACAGAGCACTGCGCAGAGACAGAGTTGGAAAACACAGACGCACTTTTTCATTATTCACCTCGATAGGGTTTCCAGTGAGATTTATTCAGGATTTTTCGTCATTGCCATTTTGTATTGAAATGAAAAGTATCCGGGTAAAACGCCTCATAGAGACCTCCCCCGGCCTTTTCTTTCAGGAGGAAGGCCAGGGCAAGGTCAACGTGCAAAAACAAGAGCATTGCCGGAACTTCACCGCAGCCGGCTATTTCACTATTGCCATCTTTTTCACGCAATGAAGGGAGTTCGCCCGCAGCTCGCACAGGTAGACGCCGGAACTCACCACCACGCCGGCGTCGTTTTTCCCATCCCAAACAATGGAATGAATTCCGGCCTGTTCCGGCGAAACAAGCAGCGTGCGAACCTTCGCACCGGCAATATTGTAAATATGAATGGCCACGTCCGAGGCCAAAGGCAGATCAAACCGGATTGTGGTCTCCGGGTTGAACGGATTGGGATAGTTATTGAGCAACAGGTAATTCCTCGCGCTCGTTTCATCGGAACCGAAAGGGGCGACGCCGGTGGGAAGATTCAGCCCCGGACCCTGAATCCACTCAGTCCCGGTCAGTGCGATTTCATTGGCATGGCCGGACCCATCTCCCAGGCTGTCCCCGAATCCTTCGTTCATTTTCCAATAGGCCAGCAGGCCATTTTCATCGCCACGCAGGTACGCATTGATCTGCTGCTGAATCTGCTCTTTGCTGCGCACGACATTCCACAGCCGCACGTCATCAATGGCGCCATGGAACGTGTTTGTGGTGGTGGCATTGTTACCAATGTACAAAACATCCGCGCTATTGTCCTTGATGCTGCCGGATGGCGTTCGGGTTTGAAAAAGCGACTGCTCCACCCCATTGATGTACATCCTCACTTGGTTGGAATTGGCGTCATACGACACAGCGATGTGCTGCCAGGTATCCAGCGAAATTGAATTGGCCTCTGTGATTGACATGCTCGTTGTGCCGTCGGCGTGTGTCAATTGCAACGCCAGCGAATGATCGCTAAAACTGGGATGTTCGCCAACAACGTAAAGCTGGATATTTTTTTTATCGATAATACGGCCGAGTCCCAGCCCGGCGGTTTCGCCCCAGCCAGACGGACTAATTTTCGCCTCAATCGTCAGCGCGTCCATCAAATTCAAGCTGGCGGTTGCAGCGCAGGCCCCTTTGCTATTGAGACCGTCGAACCAGAGCGCGCTTTCTCCATCGAACACGTGAATGGCGCTCTCCATTTCAACGATGTCCGAATTGACGCCGTCGGAGACCAGCAAGGTCACGATGAATTGGCCGGCTTCCTGATACGTCCAGGTTGGATTTTTCTCATCGGAATCAACGACGCCATCATGATCGAAGTCCCACAGCCAGGAAGTGATCGGCGCGACCGATGTCGATGCGTCCGTGAATTGCACTGTCAGCGGCATGTGCCCGGTCTGCGGCGTCATATAAAATCCTGACGTCACCAGATCCCTGGAGAGATTGGCATCCAGTCGGGCGAGGAAGGCGTCTCCGGCGCCGTCATTGTAGCTTTTATCATAAGCTGAATACGAGGCAGGGAAATCCCCGGAGGTGGTGCTGCCGGCGAGCCAAACGGAACCGTCCCCACCGAGACACATGCCGCCAACGCCCTCGGATTCGCTGCCGCCCAGATAGGTGGAGGCAACAAGCGACGAGAGATTTCCATCCAGTCGGGAGATGAACGCATCGCCGGTATATTTCGTCCCACCGTTGTAGGTCGAATCGTAGGCATGGGCGACAGTCGGAAATTCCGCTGAACTGGTTGTTCCGGCAACGTACACCGCGCCCTGCGCATCGGTCATCAGGCAATAGCCGATTTCCCAGGCTTCGCCGCCCAGGTACGTCGATGCTGACAATGCGCTCAGCGAGCTATCAAATTTGGAAATGAAGAGATCATCGCCGATATTCTGGCCGCCGCTGCCGCTATAGGTCAGGTCAAACGCGCTCGCGCTGGTTGGAAAATTGGTCGACGCCGTATGCCCGGTCACGTACACATTGCACGCGCTATCCAGGGTCAATGCATAGCCGAAATCCCAGTTGCTGCCGCCCAGATAGGTGGAGGACAGAAGCGAGCCGAGATCATTGTCGATTTTGGTGACAAATGCGTCGTACCCGCCGGCGCCGAACGAACGGTCGTACCCATTCGCAGTTGTGGGATAATCTGCCGATGTGACCCACCCGACCAGAACCACAGAACCAGAGGGCATCACGGCCAATTCCTCAGCCAAATCGTCACCGCTGCCCCCGATGTACGAGGACGCCAGCAGTTGCGTCAGATCCCCGCTGAGTTTGGACACATACACATCCTCTCCCAGTTGGCCGCCGACCTTGTGCGTTTTCTGAAAAGCACTGGCAGTGAATGGAAAGTCATTCGATGTTGTGGCGCCGGAGATGAACACGTGGCCGGCCTTGTCCAGCGCCAGAGAGGCGCAGTATTCTGCTTTGCTGCCGCCGATGTACGTTGACGCAAGCAGCGTCTGAAGATTGCTGTCGAATCGGGCGATGAATGCGTCACCGCTGCCGTAGTAATTGAACTCCCCTCCTTTGTAAACTCGCTGATAGGCGCTCTCGGTAGTAGGCAGGTCAGTGGATTCTGTATTTCCCGCCACGTAAAGGGAGCCATCCCCGGCCAGCCGCATGCTGGAAATTTCATCGAGTGCATCGCCGCCGAAGAATGTCACTTGCTTCAATTCAGTGAGCGCACGATTGAATCTCGCGACGAAACCGTCGGAGCCGGCGCGAAGCGAGTTCTGATACGAATCCGCCAACGCTGGAAAATCAGGGGACTGGGTGCAGCCGGCAACATAGACGTCACCATCCCCGGCGGCTACGACTTGCGTATTGGTGTAATTCATGCCTTCAGTTTTTCCACCGCCCAGAAACGTGGCGGCAATTAATGGGTCAATGACAAGCGTTCGACTCCGGTCATAGTCGCCGACTGAAAAACCGTAGACATTTGACTGGCTGGATCCGTCAGCCAATTCATAGGCGACCTCGACACGAGTCCGTTCTCCGCCAATTTCCTGATACGCCACCGGCGCAGTGAACGCGATTCGCCCCTGAGGCGTCTCGACGACTAATTCTTTTGCGTCATTGATCTGCAGCGAGGCGCAGCCATTGATTTGAATTCGAATCGTCTCCGGCTCTGCCCCGGGTTGGACAATGCATAGCTTCTCCACGTTATTGGCGTGGCTTTTCAGGTTGATGAAAATACCATCGTAGACCTGCCCCAGTGTCACGCTGCGATAGGTCGGGATCTGCGTGCGCCAGCGGCGGCGATCGCTTCCGATGAAATGGCTGACATGGGCGTCGGTCTTTTCCATCCCGCTGAGAGAGGCGATCCGGCCGCCGAGGAATTGTTCTTCGAAACAGAGCCGATTTCCCTCTCCGGCATGATTGATGAATGAATATGCGATGCGACCGGCCCTGTCCAGGCAAACCAGGCCGTCGCCTATCTGCGAATAAAAACGGACATGCCCGGCTGTCTGTCCCACATTTTCGATGAAGGGCAACTGAACGCCTGCCAGCATTTTCGGCGAATCCCATGTCCTTTTCTCCACTCTCGTTTTCCTGTCACTCATAAAAAAGAGGACCAGGAGCATCATCAGAATAAAAGAGATCATTTTTTTCATGGCATCATCCTTTTGTTAAGATCAATTTATCGGGAAAAGTCATTTGACTGAATCAACCTAACACTTCATTTTCTCAAAAGAAATTCCTAATCGATAAAAGGTCGTATCGTTCGATCAGTGGCATTTTTTTTCGGAGCAACCACTCAGCGCCTCCAGCGACCGCACGGCTAATTCATCTTTCACAACAGGAAAAAATTTATTACGTTGTGAGCGCGAAATTCAATTTTTTCTTTGGAAATCTGGGCTGAAAACAGTACCTTTGTGACACGGCTTTTTTTCTCTGACAGACTCATGGGCGACGCGAGGGATGCAATGAAATATGTGAAGGCAAAAATAAGCAACCGGCTATTCTGGGCGCTGCACATTTCCGGCTGGACCACGCTTTTCCTGGCCTACATTTTCATTTTTTATTCCGACCGATTGAACAATTCCAAAGTGATGGCTGGACTTTTCATCACAGATACCATCGGTTTTGTCATCACCTACCTGTTGCGCCTGGTTTACAAAAAAATTAACTATTCTGCCCGTTCCATTCTTTCGCTCTCCGGCGTGGTCATCGTCGCTTCGCTCATCGCATCCAATCTGTGGCTCTGGACCGATATTTTCTGCAGTATTCCCCTGCATGGCGCCGAATACCTGATGAACCGTCTCACTGTCAGATATTATATCAGCAGCATCTGGTCTCATCTGTTTGTCTGCCTGCTCTGGAGCGCCCTGTATTTCAGCATAAAACTATGGCAGGAGTGGATGGTGCAAAAGGAGCGGACTGAACAGGCAAATGCCCTGGCGCAAAGCGCGCAGTTGCAAATGCTGCGTTATCAGTTGAATCCCCATTTTTTATTCAATTCATTGAACAGCATTCGCGCGCTGGTGGATGAGGATCAGAAAAGCGCCAAAAGAATGATCACCGAGTTATCGGAATTCCTGCGCTATTCGCTCACCAGCAAAAATTTCAAGGACGTGCCGCTCAATAATGAAATTGAAGCCATTCGCCACTATTTCGCCATCGAGAAAATTCGGTACGAGGACAAGCTCATCGTGGAGTTTGAGATCGATCCACTGGCTGAAGATTACCCGGTGCTCAGTTTTCTCATTCACCCGCTCATTGAAAACGCTATCAAATACGGTATGCAGACAAGTCCCATGCCGTTGAAAATACAAATCCACGCGACGGTTGTGGATGGATCGCGATTGAAAATTAGAGTGTGTAACACTGGAAAATGGATTGAGCCGTCTCAACATCTGAACACCATCAGCACTGGCATCGGCTTGAATAACATCCGCCAGCGATTGGAAAATGCATTCCCGGAACACCATGCAATGACCATTACTGAAAACGATGGTGTCGTTTGCGTCGCCCTGGAAATCGAGAATAACTCCTTATAAAATCACAGAGGGCTCGAAGGCTACAGGGAGAAGAATTAACTCAGGATTGTCCGGCCTATTTATGCCGGGCCAATATCTTTCAAGATATTCATCATCAGGGACAATCATGGTTCAGACAAAAGTCCGAATTCAATTTCCATTCCGAAGAAAACTCCGGCGCGATCCGTTTCGTTTTTTCTTTTGTCTGTCTTCGCATTTTCGTGCACTCCGTGACTGAGCTTTATTTCGAAAATATTCCAGAGTAACTACTAATTCTCAAAGACAGGATTAACAAAATGAATAAGCAATTCAGCGCCCTGATCGTGGACGATGAACGGTTGGCGCGAAAAGATATTCGTTCGATGCTTTCTGAATTTGCGAACATCCATGTAGCTGGCGAGGCCGAGGATGTCCCATCTGCCCTGGAAGCTGTGCAGCGGTTGAATCCGGACGTCATCTTTCTGGATATTCAAATGCCGGGCGAATCCGGTTTCGATTTGCTGAACAAAATCGACAGCGACGTGAATGTCATTTTCATCACCGCGTTTGATGAATATGCCATTCGCGCTTTTGAAATCAACGCGCTCGATTATTTGCTCAAGCCAGTCAGTCCCGAGCGATTGAGGCTGAGCATCGAGCGGCTGGAGCAGGGACAGAAAAGCGAGCCTTCAGAACTGCGCCCGCTCACCCACGAGGACCGCCTGTTTCTGATGATCGACAATCGCATGAAGTTTTTGAGGATAAACACCATCATGTGCATTACCGCTGCCGGCGATTACTCCGAAATCATCTCCAGCGAAGGCATTCGCGGATTGGCCCACAAGTCCATGCGGGAATGGGAACAGCGCCTGCCGGAGAGCCATTTCATCAGGATTCACCGATCGACCATCATCAACATGGATTTCATCGACCGGCTGGAGGAGTGGTTCAATTATTCGTTCCGCGTTTATTTGAAGCATATCGAAAAGCCGGTCGTGTTGAGCCGGCGTTATGTTGCAAAACTGAAGGAACGATTGGGTTGAATGCCTCCCCTCTTTAGCAGATTTTTTTTCACGGGTTAATCACGAGTGTCGTTAGCCCGAGGCTGAATTGCCCCCATGAGTGTCGCAGCTTCAGGGCGTCACGTCGAAGCTGTAGACCTGACTGAAGTTTTGTCCCACCGTCACCTGTACTTTTACATTCGACATATCAAAGACAATGGACCACATGGTCGATTCCTGGGCGACCCTCTGGAGAAGCACCATGGCGCTGTCGCGCGTTTTCTTGCCAGTCGCTTTTTTTAAATCACTGTAAGCCGCATCGTATCGCCAGCAAGATGTTTGCTCCGGCGCATTGGAACCGTAGATGATGAAGTTCGTCGCTACCTGCCACAACTCGGTGTTGGGGAGGACGTGCATTTTTCCATTGACAAATTCAATCACCGCCGAATGGCCGGAGGGGTCGGCAATGAGGAAATGCACCGGGATGCTGCCCACGGCGAGGTTGTATTTGCCAATGAGCCTGATGGCGTCCTCCGTTGTCGTGGCATAGTCCAAAACAAGCCGGATGAGCGCCAGTTCATAAATCGTCACCTTATTCGGATCAAAGGGCGGTTCAGCATTTGGGACAGCCATCATCCCAATCGTCACGCCATACTCGTTCATGCCATCGAAGGGCAAATAGGGCGCTTGCAGTAGAATTTCGCGGTCGTCCAGTGTCTCCAGCGACCGGGATCCGTCATAGCCGAGGTAATACATGTCCACCATCGACACCGAAGCGCAGCCGTTCGGCGGGTCCGTGAACAGCATGAGCGTCGGTCGATGGAAGAAATCGAAATTGCGGCTGAACACCATGGACTGGCTGGCCCCCATCGCTGCAAAACAGGTGCAGGCAAACCGGGGACTCGGCGAGGCAGATTGGCGATGCGCTGTTTTCCCCGGAGGCGCATTCAACACACCGGTCCGCAAATAGTCATCAAAGCCATAATCGCCGTGATATTGCATGGTATAAAGAGGATAGTCGTCCAATAGTTCCAGACTTTCCAGCGTGGCCTGGATCTGTTCCGGTTTTGTCGTCTGCTGCGGAACAATGGATTCGTCTTTGCATGCAATGATCAAAAAAATTGCAAGATAGAGAAAGAGCTTCGGTGACGTTCGAATCCAATTCAATGGGTACCTCCATACGATTTTAGATTGCCGGAGTGCACGCCTTCGGACGCAGTCCATTCGACTCAGGCAAAAAGGGCTCGCGTAAATTATCTTCGTTCCTCATGCTGTCTACCTGGGGAATGACTCATTTCTTTGAGTCAGAATAAAAAGGCACAAATGCTCTTGTTCAGGAGGAAGGAGCATTTGTGCCCGTCGTGCTCTTGCAGTTTTGGAAACAACGAATGAAATCATCCTATTTGAAGTGTCATTGGGTCAAATTTAATTTTGCAGCTTAAAGGTGCGAAGCCACAATAACACATCGTCCGGCTGCAGCCGTTTCAATTGCAGGCATATCTTCGTGCAGTTGATTTCCGGCACGCTGTAATCGCACAGCACAATATCGGCTGGTTCATTCTCGAGCGTCTCCAGCGCCTGATTGCCATTCATAACCCCGCGGACCAGATACCCCCCTTTCTGCAAATGATGAATGAGTCTGGTGAGGGTATTGGTATCATCTTCAACCACCAAAATCCGAATCATTTCGTTTCCCCTAACCTTGAGCAAGCCATAATCAAAAAAGACATAGAACACAGATGACGCGGATGGTACTGATCGCCACAGATTCTTAAACCAATCGTTCGGGATATTCATCACGAACCATGGGGCCATTGCCCGCGCTGGCCGACCCTGTTGCAACAAAAGTTATAAAATTTTCTGACCGACAAAGTCAGAAAAACATTTATCAAATACTAAAAGGCGCACAATTCATTTCAGCTAAAACATGACACAGCATTTTTCACAACCCGGCGTTTCGTCGAATTATTCAATGATTCCAGCATGTCATGAATCGCCACCGGTTTGCAGAATACCTTTTTCACTCCGCATTTCTCGGCAGCGTCTAGCAGCAGGTCGTCGTAGTAAGCCGTGATCATAAAAAAGTGGGCGTTCGGCTGAAGTCTTTTCGCCAGAATGCTCACGTTCAAGCCATTGATATCCGGGAGATCAAAATCGCAGAGCACTATATCGATATGGTGATTTGCAATGGCATCCAGCGCAGCACTACCATTGATCACGCCGTGAACCTGATACCCCTCATCCCGCAGCAGGGTGACCATTCCTGCCAGCGTATTTGGATCGTCCTCCACAACCAAAAGACGTTTCATGGTAATTCCTCTTCTCTGAGAAATGTTGAACACTATTTCGATCTGTCGAAACCCTGATCGAGTCAATTAAACGACGATGTGAATGAAAAAACTGATAGTGGCTTACGGGAATCAAAGGATCAGTCAGCATCGCCATGACCCAAATGGGTGATACTCCCGGGCAGTTCTGGCAGCGTATGTACCTCGCTTCCACTTCGGACAGGCCTGAAGCCCCGGCCATTCAGGTATTCAAATCTGAACGAGCCGTTCTTTGAACGCTTTGGCAACGGCTTCTGATTTGGAACTAACTTCGAGCTTCTTGTAAATATTCTTAATATGCCGGCGAACCGTTTCCTCGCTGATGAACAGCGCCTCTGCAATCATGCGGTAACTTTTGCCTTTGCAAAGCTGACTCAGCACATCGGTCTCCCGCTGGGTGAGGTCGGTGTGCGGCCGCGTTTCGAATGAATTGACCACCATCCGCGCGATCTGGGTCGTCATGGGCGCGCCTCCCTCGTACGCTTCTTTGATGGACTCCAACAGCCGGGCCGGCTGGGTGTCCTTAATCAGATACCCGCAGGCGCCGGCGCACAACGCCTGAAATACCAGCTTGCTATCGCCGTGAACCGTCAGCATCAGAATATCAATGTCCGGCACTTTCTGCTTTATTATCCGAATCCCATCGATGCCGGACATCCCCGGCAGACCGACATCCATCAGAACCACATTGGGGGGATCCTCCTCGATGCCCTTGATCCCTGTCTCACAATCGCGATAGCTACTGATGCACGAAAAGCCTGTCGTTCCATTGATGAGCAGCGCAAGGCTCTCCCGAATTTCATCATCATCTTCAATAATGCTCACGTTTATCATTTGCCAGTCCTCTTTGGTTGAAACATTCTGTGTCCTGGACATCTCACTTAACGTCTTAGCGATACCCTTGCTATGGCTATACATAATTTAATCATTATCCTTAAAATTTCAATAACCCGTTTGGGGGATTTCACCCGTGAATTTTATGTGCGTCCCGTTGCCATTATTGGACGTGATCGTCACTTCGCTCTGTATCAATCTGGCCCGATTCTGCATGTTGCGCAGCCCCAATCCATTGGTATTTTCGTGCACGTTGCAGCCGCGGCCGTCATCAGACAACCGGATTTCCAGATGTCGGTCCTGCAACTGAATCGCAAATCGCACGTCTCTGCACTCGGCATGTTTGAGCACATTGTTCATTGCTTCCTTGAAAATGAGCACCAGATGCCTGCGCCACTCCATATTCAATTTCACCTGTTCCAGTTCTCTGGAAATGCCCTGCACGCGGAAATCGATGCCTGTCTTGTCGAATAATTCATCGCCAAAATCTTTGAGATGAATCGCCACGTCGTACAGCGAGTCCTGGCTGGGATTGACAGACCAGATGAAATCCCGCGTGCTGTGGGAGAGCTCTTTTGCCGCTGTATTTATCTTCTCGATGTATTCAAAATTGTCCAGGGAAATTCCGACCAGTTTCCGTTTGATAATCTCGCTGAACAGGGAAATTTTGGTCAGCTTCTGGCCGAGTTCATCGTGGAAATCAGCCGCAATGGTCTTTCGCACCCGCTCCGTCTCCTCATTTCGAATTCGCTCCAATTCAACCGACCGCTTGATTTTCATCCGCATGCGATAGGTGTAGAAACCAATGACGCCCATGATGAGCAAGCTGACCACCATTGGATGGAACCACCAGTTTTGATAGAACCGCGGTCTGATTTTCAACTCCACCGAAGTCCCCTGCTCATTCCAGATCCCGTCGCTGTTGGCCCCCTTCACCCTGAAGACATATTCCCCGGGATCCAGATTGGTGTAATTGACGTAGCGCCGCGTGCCGCTATGAATCCAGTCCTTATCCAAACCCTCCAGTTTATAGGCGAAACAATTTTTATTCACATCCGTGAAATCGAGCACGGAGAATTCGAAGGCGAAGAAGTTGGCCTTATGCGTCAGTTCGATGCGCTTGCCCGTGAATATCGGGCCGATTCTATCGGTGATTTCTTCATCAAAAATCTTGAATGATGTGATCACGACCGGGGGAACTATCTGATTCACCTCTATTTTGTCCGGGAAGAAACTCGTGAATCCGTTGACCCCGCCAAAAAACATTTCACCGCTGAGCCGACTCAGGTGATACGCGCCGGCATTGAACTCATTGCTCTGCAATCCATCGGAAACATCGTAATTGATAAATGTCTCCTCCTCCGGATTGAATTTGGAGATGCCTTTATTCGTGCTCAGCCACAGGTTCCGGTCGCTGTCCGGCAAAATGCTGTATACGACGTTATTGGGCAGTCCGTCCCCGTGGGCATAATGCGCGAACAAGTGATCCGTTTTATTGTACTTATCAAAACCACTGCCGAACGTGCCAATCCACACGATATCTTCATGATCCTGATCAAGGCAGATCGTCAGGATCCGATCATCGGCCAGGCTGTTCGCGTTGGAAGGATCATGCCGGAGTGTCCCGAATTTTCCTGTCGCCGGATGATACACGCTGATCCCGCCGCCGAATGTCGCCGCCCAGATCTCGCCGGATGGATGGGCGCAGGCGTAATAGACATTGTTATTGCTGAGAGTATTGGGATTGTCCGGGTCGTGCCGGAAATGTTCGAACACACCGGTCCGCGGGTCCAGCCTGTCCAGTCCGCTGCCGAACACTGCGAGCCACAGATTGCCGCCAGCATCCTCGCAGATGGAGCGCACCTGATTGCCGCTGATTGTGGCCGAATCCAGCGGGTCATATTTGAAATGAATGAACCGGTTTTTCTCTCTGTCGAAGTAATTCAACCCGCCGCTGAATGTGCCGATCCACAGCCGATCATGGCTATCCTCAAAAATCGCCCGGATGTGATTATCGCTCAGCGAGTTGGGATTTTGCGGATTGTGCCGGTAGTTGGTAAATTGATTGGCGCGACGGTCGTAGCGATTCAGCCCTGTTTGAAATGTGCCGATCCAGAGGATGCCTTCCCGATCTTCGCAGATGGAGAACACGACCTGCTCGCTGAGGCTGTTGGCATTCGACGGATCGTGATAGCAATGGGAAAAAGCGCTCTTCCGGCGGTTGAACTTATTGAGCCCATTGCCGAAATTCGTGCCGATCCAGACAGTGCCGGAACGATCCTCGTAAAGCGAAAGGACTTCATTACTGCCGAGGCTGCTCGAATTGAGAGGATCATGCTGAAATCGGTGGAACCTGTTTTCATCAAAATTGAACCGATTCAGTCCGGCATCGAACGTGCCAACCCAGAGCGACCCGCATCCATCGCGTAAAATGGAGAGGATGAAGTTCGAACTGAGACTGGCGGCATCGCGCGGATCGTACTGATAATGCAGAAATCGCTTTTCGCCAATGTCCAGCCGATCCAGTCCGCCGCCAAACGTACCGATCCACAGCTCGTCGCTGCGACCCAGGGTGTCCGGGTAAACTGTGACAATGCGATCATCGCCCAGGCTATTGCGGTTGTCAGGATCATGGCGCAAATATTCAAATCCATCGTCCTCGGTGAATCGCACCAGGCCGCCGCCGTAGGTGCCAATCCAGAGGATCCGATCGGAACCAGCCCAGGTTTCCGTGATCGACATGATGTTGTACACCATGCCTCCGGTCGGATCATCGACGAACGGCACGTGCACAAACGTCTCATTTTTTCTATCGAACTGGTACAATCCACCGCCGAACGTCCCGAGCCAGAGTGTGCCGCGGCTGTCTTCGAACATGGATTTTATGGTGTAGTAATTGAGATATGAAAACGTGAACGGTAATTCCGCGAGCAATCGCTGGCGCAGCGGCGAATCGACTTGGACTACATTCAAAGCGAAATTGGTGAACTGGTCAGTCCTGTGATTGTATTTGCACAGCCCGCGAGAAAGGGTGCCGATCCAGAGAAAGCCCTCATCATCGAGGCACAGCGACGTGATCCAGTCATCTGCTAAAGAAGTCGAATCTTCCGGGATATTCTCATAGACCGTCACATCGTAGCCATCATATTTATTCAGGCCATCGATGGTTCCGAACCACATGAATCCGTGGTCATCCTGAATGATCGACGCCACAGTGCTTTGCGACAGGCCGTCCTGCAACGTGAGGCAATCGAAGCGGGGCTGAACCATGTGGGCGCTCGCCCACGGCCACCCGGCAAGAAGCAGCATGACCAGCCCCCGGCGCACCTGCTTCGCACTGATTGTCAGGACAGTCGCCAGGCAGGAGACCCGCTTAAATCGTTTTATTCGCATGGTGTGAATGAGTACGTGAATGGATCGGGTATGAGAAGGCGCTCGTCGCCTCCCTCTTTTGAGTCAATTTTACTCCTATATGTAAGTAAAATTCAGCCAAAAGATTCATAAAACTTTCAGCGTGGGACAGAGGTGAAATGGGAAAATGAATTCGTTGCATCAACGGGAAAATATGGGGCTGCAAAGGACTGCCGCGATTGGATCATCCGGGGCAAACGACCGCGCACCATCCGGTCGACACGAATGTTACATCGCGCCTTCCGCATGATGCGCCGAAATTTGAACACTGTGTTTCATGATGAATGGTCGTGGATGATGCGCCAGCCATTTTCGAACTGGCGAAAGACCAATGTGAACAATCCCTGTTTGGTCGCCTCCGAAGTCGTCACAGTCCAGCGACCCAGTACGTATGCATTGTTCGCATCGATGATATTGATTTGAATATCGGTGAAATCCAGGGCGCCCATGCTGGGGCCGGCGTAATTTTTCCGGTACATGGCCATCATTTCTTCCCATCCGACCAATCTTTTGTTGCCGGACTGAAAAGTAAATTGATCCGAATTCCAGTAAAATGCCATGAATCCATCGATCTCTCCCCGATTCCACGATTGCTTTTGCTGCTCCATAATCCTGCTAATCTCATTTTTAATTGCAGCCTCATCGATCACCGGCTGCGCACAATTCAGAGATGCAAGGATGAAAAACACGAACAGTTGTTTCATGGTATCTCCCGAACTTTGTCATGGGTGCGCCATTTTCAAAAAGCGCCTTCATCGGCGCCGGCATGTTGGCGTCGCTGTCTTCATTGAATTTCATTCGCATCTTCGTCGATCAACTCGGCATTGTTCACTCGTCCCAATACTTTCCCGCCGTTCGAAACAAAGACTTTGACTTCAACATTATCGGCTCGCACATCGATATCCCCTTCGACCACGGAGCCATTGCTGACCTGGATTTTCAGCCGGCGAATTTCGGACGACTTGCTCTGATTCCCTTTGACGATGATGTCCCCGCGGACTCTGCTGCTGTCCTGCAGCGTGACGTGGCCGTTGTACGTGCTGATGTTTTTCCCGACGACGGTATTTTCCAGATCGACCGAGCCATTGATGGTGATGATCCCATGGCTTATTGTCACACCGCGCTGGCAGGAAATGCCGCCATTGATGGACTTGATGTCGCCATCGACCTGCACATTCGCGGACACTTCGATCCACCCATTCACCGTTTCCAGATTCATCACATGCGAATCCCTGCCCACGCCAATTCCGCCATTGACGCTGCGGCTGTTTCCTTTTATCCGGCAGTCCGAACCAATATCAATGCCGCCGTTCACCGAATTGAGGCTATGGCGGACGACCTTCCCGTCCGGAATATCGATCGATTTATTGACGCTCATATTGCAGCCGGCGATGATCAGGATAAATATCCCGGCTGCCAGTCTGAAATGTCTGGTGTTCATAGGACGCTCCATCTTGTTTATCGTACCATTTTAACCTTTATACGGCCTCGATTTGTGGCTGTCCCGTATCATCGCTGAACATTAGCCATCAGGCCGCCATGAGAATAAAAAAATTGTACCGGAGAATTCCTCGCATTGAATTCATTTTCGGTCATGAATTACTTTCTGCTACAGACAGCCGAGTGGCTTCATTGCAGACAACGTCGACGCTCATTCCACTGCGACGCGCCGGTGCTACCTGTATCCAATGGCCGAATATCCCACCCAGTGGCGGATGTTCGCCGGCGCCGTTGTGCCCAGGCCTATGTCCTCCAGCGGAAGCAGGCCCAGGTGATAACTGGTATCGTATCGCAACGCATACCCGGTCAACGCCGGTTGATTCAATTTTTCGCGCAGCGACCGCACCGTATTCAATCCCAGCGGAATGGCGAATCGGCCGCACCAGCGAATTTTGTAATCCTTCAAATCGGTGTCGCCCCAGACTCGCTGGCAGAACATCCGCAGTTTGTCCGAAGTGAGTTCGCCGGCCAGCGTGGTTTGAATCAAATCTCTGTCCTGGCCGGTGGCTCTGGCATAGCCGGCTTCATCGGCGCCGAAAGGAGCGAAATTGCGGCCGCCCCAATCTGCATCGCCGTAATGGTCGCCGTCATTGGAACAGATGAAGGCGACGTCCCTGCCTATGATCCAGCCCCGTTCCTGAATGACCTGTGCCAGCGCATCGGCCAGTTGCCGGGATAACTTCTCGATTCGCTCCCGGTTCATGTATGGCACGAGGATCGATACAATTTCGGCGTCGCGCCGGTAATATTGAATGAACGGGACAATCCCTTCAACAGAATGCTCTTCGGCCTGCCAGGCGTCGTTCACCACAAAACCGGCCTGCGGCAGACGGCGAACGAGTTGGTCCCGCAAATCAGACACCCTGACAGGGCCGAACGGTCCGCGCCAGGAAGGATAGGAATCAAAGATCAAAACATCCGACGCACCCCAGTCCGCGGCTTTGTGCGCCACCCCGAAAATGACGTACCGTTTCGCCGCCATATTTTGAAACAGATGAACGTACACGCGCCCGGCGTACAGATGGTCGTCGTGGGGACAAATGCCTGCAATCCATGCTGCGGCAGAATTTCGCCGCAGGGAGTCTGCTTCCAGTTTTTCCGACGTCTGAACCACGCGTTCGATCTGCGCGGCTGTGAATGAAAATCCAACCGTGTCTTTCAACGCGCGGCTTTCAACTGCCGGCGTCCCGGGGTCCGATTTTTTCAGGCACGAGGCGAGCAGCAAAAATATCACACCGGGGATCATGAGGATGATTGTATTTTTCTTCAATGTCACCTCCGAAAATACGAGACGATAATTCAGTCATTTTGTTGCTGAAAAATTTTATTGAAAAAGGGACAACGCCGCATCCACATCCGACACATCGAGCAACAGGGCGATTCGTTTGTCACCCGGCCGCGTCGTCCCATAGACATGGTAAATGTTGATGCCCAGCCGGCCGATTCGCTCCATGATGTAGGCCATCTCCTTTGTTTTACTTTCGACCGTCGCGCGGAGAATGTCCCGCGTTTCAAAGGAATAGTTATTCTGCTCCATGATTTTCTGCGCCTTGTCCAGATGGGAAACGATCAATTTGGCGCTGTCGCCAAAGACACCCAGCGTTTCGATTTCAATCCGCGCTCCGGCAAATAAATGCAGCAATTCGCCCAGGGCATTGGGCCGGTCTTCCAAAATAACGAACAACTCTTTGATTTTAGTCATACAACTCCTCCTCTTTCCCCTTACCCATACCCATATCTTTTCTAGCGCAGAGACCGCAGAGGTACGCAGCGTTTTGGTGTTGGAAAAAAGCTGTTTGCAACCTTTTAAAACCAGGTATTTTCCTGGTTATTTTGGTCTTCTGTCACTATGGGTGAACATGATTTTCAGTGTTTGATTGAAAATTTTAAAATCGCTCAGGTCAATTTAAAGCTGGTCATTTCTCTGCGCCCTTCGCGACCTCTGCGTTTCATTTGATGTGTTAACCCTACTACGTCACATAGATTTTTTATCGTTGTATATTGTATTTTTGATAGATGAAAAACTCAACATAGTGTGATAAATTTACTAACCTGAATTATTCATGAACTTGCTCAGAATTTGAGTCAACATTGAGA
>JBMOPW010000027.1:0-69219 GCA_049322915.1 Candidatus Zhuqueibacterota bacterium | reverse complement strand
TCCACATAAGGTAGAACTAAAAAGAAAGGTGAGGATATTACCGGATAGAGAATAATCCGGTAAATCATTATCATCCTGTTATCCTGTCCAAAGTAAACAAATACAACTTTTGATCCCCTGTGATCAATTACAAATTTACTTTCATGCGTTCCAATTCACAGCACATTTAAAAAATGAGGAGCGATGGATTGAACAACTTTAGCATGCACGGAATCGATCTGTTCATCATTTTTGCCTATCTTCTGGCAATCCCTATCTTCGGTTTTTACTTCAAAAAATTCGTCAAGTCCGGAGAAGATTTTTTCCTGGCCGGACGTATGCTGCCCTGGTGGATCATCGGATTTTCCATCATCGGGTCCAACATTGGCGCAACTGATTATGTCGGCGGCGCCGGCGGCGCGTATCGCTTCGGACTCACCCAGGCCAATTTCGAATGGATCGGCGCGCTGCCGGCCATTGCCCTGTCGGCGCTGCTGTTCGTCCCGTATTACTGGCGTTCCGGCGCGTACACCGTGCCCGAATTCCTGGGGAGACGCTACAATGCAACGACCCGTTTCCTTCAAATCATCTGCTGGGGCTCGTTTCTCATCTTTCTGATGGGCCAATATTTCTGGGCCAGCTCACTGATGCTGGAAGAATACATCGGAATTCCGGGCGCCGTTGGGCTCATCATCACCGCAGCGATTGTCGGCGTGTACACCGTGGCTGGCGGTATGGGCGCTGTGGCCATCAATGACGTCATTCAGGTTCTGGTGATGTTCGTTGGAGGACTGGCCATCACGGTGCTTGGCCTCTGGACCGTCGGCGGCTGGGACGGCCTGATCGACAAAATAATACCAGCGCATCCGGATCATCTGAGCCTCTTTCTGCCGCCGGACCACCCCATTTATCCCTGGCCGGCCGTCATTCTGGGATTGGCGTTCGTGGCGTCCCCGGCCTGGTGGTGCTGCAATCAGGCCATGATCCAGCGAACCCTGGGGGCAAAGAGCGAATGGGACGCCAAGGCCGGCATGATGTTCGCCGGTCTGCCGAAAATGCTCATCCCGCTTCTCACTGTTCTCCCCGGACTCATTGCGCTGGCGCTGAATCCGAGTCTGGCCGGCGCGGACATGGACAAAGCCTATCCCTGGCTCATCAAAAACCTGCTCCCGGCCGGACTCGCCGGGCTGGTCTTTTCCTCGTTCATGGCCGCGCTCATTTCCAGCGTCGATTCTGTGCTCAATTCAGCGGCGACCATGTGGACGCGGGATATTTATCAGGCGCACATCGTGACGCGGGCTTCGGATAAACATTACCTTCTGGTTGGCCGAGTGATGACCGCAGCGTTCATTATTCTGGCGATCATCATTGCGCCCATCATGAAGCGCTTTCCGGGACTGTTCACTGCCGGGCAGTATTTTCTGGCGTTGTTCCAGGGCCCGACGTTCGCTATCACGCTGCTCGGAATTTACTGGCGTCGCGCGAATCAATGGGGCGGTCTCGCCGGACTGATCGGCGGCATGGTGATCTCTGCCTTGCTTTACATGAAATACGATGTGTCCTTTTTCTACATTTCCTGGTGGTCATTCTTCGGAGCGTTCATCATCACCGTCGTCGTCAGTCTGGTCACTGAACCGGATCCGCTGGAAAAGCTGGATGGTCTGGTGTACCGGCTGGTGATGAAAGACGACATCATTCAGAGCGCATTGAAAAAACGAGTTCAGGGAGGGAACCAATCATGCTGAATCATGTTTCAAAACAGGTGGCGTTGCTCATTGTTTCGCTCATCACCCTGATCATCGCCATAGCCGTCGTATTCATGGTGGGGCCGTTTCAATCCTGGTGTGAAAAAATCCCGTTAGGCTGGGCATTGGTTGTCTCATTGCTGACCTACCTTTTCACAGCAGTCTGGGCATGGCTCAGGTCCCGGGAATACGTCCTGTCAGGGGCAAAGGACGGGAAGCGCTGGCGGGATTTGCGGCTATGGGCCATCGCTTTTATGCTGATCATGGCCGTGGTGTACATTATTTTTTAGCCGGCTGCACGATTCGTCCGTGTACACTCTGGCCGGAACCGCGGATCGGCTTTGGACTCCGCAGGCAATTTCTCTCGGAATTGCTCACCCGGCTTTCAGTGAGATAATGTGCATGAATCGCGCCGGCATAGACCTGGCCAGTTGTTCCGCATCCACCCTGGTTTTCGGTGTGCAGAATTTTGTCGCGCTCGGGTCGATGGATGAAATAGCGATTCCATCCGAAAGAGCACCGATGTGTTCACCCAATTTAAGGAGCCAATATGGGTACAACAGATAAAACAGACACCACCAAACCGACATTTGAACCGCTGTTAATTATGGGATATTTCTGGGCTGTTTTCGGCGTCGTTGTTTTGATCGCCTCGTTCTTCATCGAAGAAACGCCGTATGTCCCCTATAGTCGCGGCCTCCTCATCAACATCATCGCCGGATCGGTGTTAGTCGCAGTCGGACTGATCTCCGTTTACAAAGGTCGCAGGAAACACTTAATCGCAAAGGAGAGGCATTAATTTTTTATGAAAGAAATTTTACAACCCGTCATTTCCAAAGATAACGCCGGCGCTATTTTCCAGAATCTGACTCAAAAAAAGCTCCTGAAAATTATTCCCGCGCCCGGGATGAAAGCCCTTCAGCTCGAATTGATGTACCTGCCCTTCTACATTTTTGAAGTGACGACTGAAGATAGAGGAGAAGCCCGCAACGCGCTCTTCTCCGCCGATGGCATTCAGGGCGCTGTCGTGCCTTTTTCTCCGGTGATCGAAGTATATGCAGAATCCACTGGAATCCGCATCCGCGACTTTGTCCTTTCAAAAGAAAGGGCTGAGGACCGCATCGGCGCGCACATGAAGGGTCTGGTGCTGGAACAGAGTATGAAACTCAGGCGAACGATTTCAGTGAAGCGCATTGAATATAAACAGAAACTGCAATTCCCCTTCTGGATCGTCTATTTTCAGAAAAAGGAGAAATACGATTTCAAAGCCATTGACGCAATTTCCGGGGAGTTCACCCCCCTGACCATGCGGCAGGTATTTTTGAACATATTCCGGCAGGAACAGCAATTCACGATCACGGAAGAATAGCGAAACCGGCGGCGGGGCCATGCGCCTGACGTGGGAACGAAGTCGTTTTCAGCGGTGATCGGACTTACAATACCCTGCCCGGGCTGTTCGTGTATCGCCAACTCCATCGTTCCGTCCTTCGGAAATCGGGCGATGGCGTTTCGGCACATCCAACGAGGAAAATGCCTTGAGTGAAAGAACATTGGGTTTTCTGGCTCAATGCCTGATTGCCTGCCTGATGGGCGCGCCGGCGTTTGGCGCTGATGTAACAGCCCGCTCCATCAGCCAATATGATGTGGTGTGGGACAGTCCCAGCGCCGATTCCAAAGGTTCCATGCCGCTCGGCAACGGCGAAATCGGCCTCAACGTCTGGGCGGAGAAGTCCGGGGACATCTACGTTTACCTGGGCCGGACCGATGCCTGGAATGGAAATCACAGCCTCATGAAAATCGGCAAGGTTCAGTTTCACATCACGCCCAATCCTTTTTCGGACTGCGACCGCTTCGAGCAGCGACTGGATCTGGCCAACGGCGAAATCCACATTTCTTCCAGCAACAGGAGCAATCGATTGGATATGCATGTCCGGGTCGATGCGAATCATCCGGTCATTCATGTTTCGGCTGAGAGCACCCGGCCGGTCTCGGTGACGACGAGTCTGCGCATCTGGCGCACCCGGGCGAGGCAACTGACCGGGACTGAACTGCACACCGCCTACGGTCTGATCAATGCCCCGTTTCCGGTCATGGTTCAGCCGGACACGGTGCTGACCGGCCAGCAAAACGAAATCCTCTGGGCCTATCGCAACAACACGTCCATCTGGCGGGAGACGCTGACGCGCCAGGGCATGGGCGAATGGGCCGGGACGGCGACCGATCCCCTGCTGGACAACACATTTGGCGGACTCATCACCGGCGACAGCATGGTGTCGGCGTCACCCACGGAACTGGCGTCGGAACGGCCGGCGCGCTCATTTCACGTCTGCATTTATGCGCACACCCGTCAATGCCGTTCGCTCGACGACTGGAAGGATCAGATTCATGAGATTGCCCGGCGCGCCGAAGCGATTCCCGCCGAGGAAGCCAGAATCGCCCATCGCGCGTACTGGAGGGATTTCTGGGAACGAAGCTGGATTTTCATCGATGGTTCGCCGGAAGCCGTGGCCGTCAGCCGCAGTTACGCGCTGCAGCGATTCATCAGCGGCTGCGCCGGCCGGGGCGTTCACCCGCAGAAATTCAATGGCTCGCTGTTCACTGTGGATTCGATGCAGGCCGATTCCCGGTTCGATGCCGATTACCGGCGCTGGGGCGGTCCTTTCTGGCTGCAAAATACGCGGCTGATTTACTGGCCCATATTGCACGCCGGTGATTATGAACTCATGGCGCCCCTGTTCCGGATGTACAGCAACGCTTTGCCCTATGCCCGGGCTGTCACCCGGCGTTACTACGGGCACGACGGCGCGTTCTTTCCGGAAACCATGTATTTCTGGGGATCCTATGTGATGGATAATTTCGGCTGGAACACGTCGCCCACGCCATTCACGCACATTGAAAACCAGTACATTCGCTATTATTATCAGGGCGGTCTCGAAATTTCCGCCATGATGCTGGAATACTACCGCCATACCCTCGATGAAAAATTTGCCCGGGACATCCTTCTGCCGTTCGCCCATCAGGTCATTTTATTTTATGCGCTGCATTACCCGCGGGATGAGGCCGGGAAAATCCGCATCTATCCGTCGCAGGCGCTGGAGACATTCTGGGACGCTGAAAATCCAACATCCGCCATTGCCGGTCTGCGATGGAATCTGGCTGAATTGCTGAAACTGCCGGGGGAATTGTTCACGCCGGACCAGGCGGCGTTCTTCACAACCATTGCCGAACAGTTGCCCGACATCCCGCTTGGCCAACATCAGGGGAAGGATGTGGTTCTCCCGGCCGGGAAAATTTTCGCTGAACCGCACAACATCGAGAATCCGGAATTCTATGCCATATTCCCCTATCGGTTCTTCGGCGTTGGCAAGCCGGATCTGGAACGCATGAAAAATAGCTATGTCAACGCGCGAATCAAATTTGCCAATGGCTGGTGTCAGTACGATGTGAACGCCGCGTTCCTGGGAATTGCGGATTCGGCCAGGGCCCATCTCGTCAAACGCGCCGCAGCGCATCACCCGGGGAGCCGATTCCCGGCGTTCTGGGGCCCGAATTACGACTGGATTCCGGACCAGGATCACGGCAGCAACATTCTGATCTGCGTGCAGGCGATGCTGCTTCAAGCCGATGGCGATGATATCCTGCTCTTCCCTGCCTGGCCGGCTGACTGGAATGTCTCGTTCAAGCTTCACGCGCCGGGACGGACGACAATTCAGGCAGAGTTGCAAGACGGCGCGCTGGTCAATTTTCAAATCGAACCGGAATCTCGCAAAGCGGATGTCCGATTCATCGGTTCGGACGACGGAAGCAAGCAATGGCCGAAGTGAAATGAGAATCATTGGAATTGGCTGGCGAAGCTGCTGTTTCTGTTTGAACCGACTGTCTGTGTCACGTACGCCTCCTGACTTGAATTTCATGAAACATTGATTCCACTGAATTATATTTCTCAGAAATCTTTTTTCAAGAAATTTTATTTTTCATTTTCAATCTTTGGAAATATTTTGTATATTACTCCACCAAATCAACAACATGAGGAATTCAATAAGGAGATTTACCTATGCAACATTTCAATCCCGAAGATGCAATGAATAATACACAACGCGAGTTCGGTGAACACGGCGGCGTGACGCCTTCTATCGAGCGCTCCGCCACCTTCACTGTGATGGAACCGGGAACCATGCCGGAAATTTTTCAGGGCGTGCGCGGCCCGGACAAAGGGGGCTGCTTTCTGTACAGCCGCCATTTCAATCCCACCGTTGATGTTCTGGACCGCTATCTGGCGGCTATGGAAGGGACAGAGTCCTGCGTGAGCACGGCCAGCGGCATGTCCGCCATCTCTTGCGCGCTGCTCCAGATTTGTAAAAGCGGCGACCACATCGTTTCCAGCGACACGGTCTACGGCGGGACGCACGCGCTGATGAACGACCTGTTACCTCAGTTGGGAATCACCACGACCTTTGTCAATCCGACCCAAACCGAAGAGTTCGAAGCGGCCATTCGGCCCAACACCAAAGTGCTGTATACGGAGACATTGGGCAATCCGACACTCAAAGTCTCGGACATCCCGGCGCTGTCAGCGCTGGCAAAATCCCGGGGGCTGAAACTCGTCGTTGACAATACGTTCACGCCGATGGTCATTTCTCCGGCCAGATTGGGCGCCGATATTGTTGTGTACTCAATGACGAAATTCATCAACGGCGCCAGCGACGTCATTGCCGGAGCGATTTGCGGGACCCAAAATTTCATCTACGAACTCATGGACCTGCACACCGGCCGCGTGATGCTGTTAGGCCCGACCATGGATCCCCGCGTCGCTTTCGATCTCATTCAACGGCTGCCGCATCTGGCCATTCGGATGCGCGAGCATGGCCGGCGCACCATGACCATCGCCCGCAAATTGATGGAAATCGGCGTCGCCGTGACCTACCCCGGTCTGCCCGACCATCCGCAGCACGCGCTGTTCACTTCCATGATGAACCAGGGATACGGCTACAGCGGCCTGCTCACCATCGATTGTAAGACGCGGAAGAAAGCCGAGCAGTTGATGTCGATTTTGCAGAACAAAGAACGATTCGGATTCATCGCCGTCTCTCTGGGCTATTTCGATACGTTGATGAGCTGTTCCGGCTCGTCCACTTCGTCAGAGATTTCAGAAAATGACCAGGAACGGATGGGCCTCTCCCCCGGCCTGCTGCGCATCGCCATTGGCTACACCGGCGACCTGGAAAAACGGGTGGATCAAATTGTCCGTTCGATTCAGGCTGTCGAACTCATTTGACATCCGAAACAATGGTTCACTCCATTGGAGTCGGTGATGGATTCTGGACGGAATTACCGGAAGTGATTGCGCTGACGCCACTGCCAGCGCAATTTTCACCTGCCATTTTATGATGAAGAAAGATCGTTATGACGAGTCGGGAAATCGTACGTACTATTATTTCTGGGAAAGAAGCTGATCGGGTCGGTTTCTGGCTGGGCAAGCCCCACGCGGATACAGAGCCCATTTACATCAAAGCGTTCGGACAAAAGGATATCGAAGGCGTCCGTCGGTTCCTCGGAGACGATATGCGCTGGATTAATCCCCAGTGGATTTCATACAAGCATCCGGCCGGTCGGCCAATTTTCGACATGCAGCGCAAAGGAAAAGAACTGAGCGCCGCCGGCATTTTTTCGGATTGCGAAGACGCAGCAGAAGTGGACGATTTTCCGTGGCCGAACCCGGATTATCTGGATTTCACCGCGACATTGCAGCACCTGGATCAGGCCGGGGACGTCTATCGCGCCAGCGGATTCTGGTGCCCCTTCTTCCACGAATTGGCCGACTTCTTCGGCATGGAAAATTATTTCGTTAAAATGTACACCCATCCGGACGTGGTTCATGCTGTCACCCGGCGCGTCATCGATTTTTACCTCGAAGCCAATCGCCGTTTCTACGATGTGGTCGGCGACCGGATTGACGGGTTCTTTTTCGGAAATGACTTTGGCACGCAATTGGACCTGCTCGTCGGGCCGGCCCAGTTCGAGGAATTTATCTTCCCCTATTTCAAGGAACTGACAGACCAGGGGCATCGCCATGGTTACCAGGTGATTTTGCACTCCTGCGGCTCCATTTACAAAGTGATTCCCAAGCTGATCGAATTGGGCGTTGAAGCGCTGCACCCGCTGCAGGCGAAGGCCGCCAATATGGAAGCGGAGCGATTGGCCCGGGAATTCAAAGGTAAGGTCGCTTTCATCGGCGGCATCGATACCCAGGAGTTGCTGGTGCACGGAACCCCGGAACAAGTCAGGGCTGATGTACGACGGGTGAAAAACTTGTTAGGGCCATGTCTGGTGGTCAGTCCCAGCCACGAAGCCCTGTTGCCCAATGTGCCGCCGGACAATGTTCGGGCCATGGCCGAGGCTGCGCTGGAATGACCAATTCCCCCGGCTTGATTTGCATCTGAAATGCGGAGTTGGGAGCGCTATCATCATCCGAACTCCAACGACACCGAACAATGTTAATCCTGATTCCGAATGCCAGCTAACTGAATGGCAGGGGCGAAAATCAGGCTATTCCGATAACGCTCGCTCATACTATTTTTGAACAGCTCCTTCATGTTCTTTAACTGCAATCATTCAATACGAAAACAAAATAGAAAGGCGAACCGTGAAAAAAAGATTGTCGCGCCATACGCTCAACATGGTGTTCGTTCATGGAGCCATCGTGTTCCTCATTGGCGTTGGCTGCGCCGCGCTCCAGGAATTGGCCAATGTCCAGAAGCCAACCCTGGAGTTTCAACGCGTGCGATTCACCGGGATGTCCTTCGAGACCGTGAACCTGGCGTTCGATGTTTCAATTAAAAATCCCAATCCATTGTCCGCTTCTCTGGCCGGATTTGACTACAATTTTCAAATCAATGGCGCGTCGTTTCTCTCTGGCCAGCAGCCGGCGCAGCTCACCATCGCCGCCAACGCGGAGAGCGCTCTCGAAATTCCACTCACACTCGCATTCAAAGATCTGTATCAAACCTATCAAACGCTGAAGAATCAGGACAGCTCTGCCTATAAAATTGATTCCGGTCTGCTGTTCGATCTTCCCATTTTGGGCAGGACCCGAATCCCGGTCAGCCATGAAGGCCATCTCCCGCTGATCAAGCTGCCCGACGTTCGGATGGGTTCGTTGAAATTGAAAAATATCAATTTCTCCGGCGCGGAATTGGAGTTAAAATTGAACGTGAATAATCCCAACAATTTCAATCTGCTGATGAACAAGCTCGACTACAACGTTGCCATCAACGGTGCGACGTGGGCCAAAGGGCTGACGCAAAAAGCCATGACGATCAGGGAGAAAAGCGAAAGCGCCATCACCATCCCTGTGTCGCTGAGTTTTTCCAGTATGGGCCGGACCATTTACAACGTGATTATGGGGAATGAGAAATTGAATTATCATCTGACCGGCAGTCTCGACGCCAACAGCTCGATCCCGCTGCTGGGCCAGGTCATTCTTCCCATTGACCGATCCGGGCAGATCGATATGTTGCGATAAAAGTCCCGCGAGAAGAAGTTTTCTCACTTATCCCGGATGGCCCGTTATTCAGGAAAGATGTTTTAAACTTCGGGATGCCGGGCAAAATAAGGCGTCACACATGTATTTTCAGGATCAAACTGGAGCGAATCCATGAAAATCGGCATTGCCCAAATTGACTGCACATTAGGCGATGTGCCGGCAAATCTCACTAAAATCAGGACTTTTGCGGAACGCGCGAAATCAGCCGGCTGCGACGTGGTCGTATTCCCGGAATTGTCCGAGACCGGCTACGATATGGCTATAGTCCGGCGCGTCGCCTCGGGTTTTGATGGCGCGCCTATGGCCATGCTGCGCGACACGGCAGCCAGACTGGGCATGCACGTGATTTGCGGTCTTTCCGAGCGGAGCGCCGGCGTAATTTACAACACCTGCGCCGTGATCGATCCGGTCGGCTCGCTGATTGCCGCCTACCGCAAGGTGCATCTGGCTGATTACCCGCCGCTGAACGAGGGCAGTTGCTTCAGTCCAGGCAATTCACTGACCACTGTGACCATTGCCGGACTCACATTTGGACTGATGATTTGCTACGATCTCCGTTTCCCGGAAATGAGTCGCGCGCATGTTTTGAGCGGCGCCCAGACGCTGGTGCTTTGCTCGGCTTGGCCGTTTCCACGTTTGATCCACTGGCAAACGCTCATCGCTGCCCGGGCGATTGAAAACCAGTGCTATTTCATCGCGGCGAACCGAACCGGAACGGACGGGCCGGCAGTGTTCTGCGGCTCCAGCCGAATTGTCGACCCGTACGGAATCATCGTCACCTCGGCTGCCGAGAACCGGGAGGAATTGCTCACCGCCGATATTTCGGCTGACGTCATCAGCGCTGTGCGCAAGGCCATGCCCATTTTTAATCATCGCCGGCCGGATGTTTACACGCGGCCGGATTCAGTCAACCCGTCATCTCAGCGTTGAAAAGAACTTTATTGAACCCTTAACCTCAACCAGCATGACCATTCAAAAAGTCTGCGTCTACTGCGCATCGAGCAAACAAGCTCATCCTCTCTACTATCAGATAGCGGCTGAACTGGGCATTCTTCTGGCCCGAAACGGGATCGAAATCGTTTACGGCGGTGGCGCTGTCGGTTCCATGGGCGCGCTGGCCGATGGCGCCATTTCCGCGAACGGGACAGTGACCGGCATTATCCCGCGGTTCATGGCGGAACTGGAATGGGCGCATCCATCGATTTCAAATCTGGTTATCGTCGAAACGCTGCACGAGCGGAAACAGCGCATGATCGAAAAGGCGGACGCCGCCATTGCGCTGCCCGGCGGCACCGGCACCCTGGAGGAGCTGATTGAAGCCATCACGTGGAAACGCCTCGGTATCTACTTCAATCCCATCATCCTTGTCAACACGCGCCGCTACTTTGATCCGCTCATTGAATTGTTACAGCGGTGCATCTCAGAAAAATTCATGGACCCCCGGCATGAACGCATGTGGTCGGTTGTTGATACCCCGGACCAGGTGCTGACGGCGATTGCATCGGCCTCTACCTGGGATGAAAATGCCCGCAGCTTTGCAGCGCTGTGAGACCGAACTCATTGACAGGACTCCCCGCATTGTGGCGCGGCCGGCGGTTCATTTCCGGGAGGGAGCGACGCTGAAGCCTTTAGCGTTTTGAACAAACAATCGCCTGAAGCAGTTATGACAGTGAATCTATCAGGTGAACCAATAATTCCAGCCGGGCATCATGTTTTTTCGTAACGACTCAGGTGTTCAATATTTTGAAATGTAATGGAAGCCGCTGAAGCGGCTGAATTCTTTAGCTCGCATCTACTATCACCATGCTGAAGCATGGCGCTGGTTCAAAATTGTACCAAAACCACGATGTATTGTGGTGTTCATAATCAACCCGCCAGCTAACCAGCGGTTTCCGGAATACGTGAGGCGAGTAGTTGCATTTAATTTATGAGTTCGCTCTAACCTGAATTATTCATGAACTTGCTCAGAATTTGAGTCAACATTTAGATTTTCAACTAGCTAAAGGCTAAGCTATTTTGAAACTCAGTTTTTATACATTTATTCTAAAAAGAGCACCATTCAGGTTAGCCAGCCTCCTTTGAAAATACTATGAATAATGCAGGCTAAAAAGGGGCTAAAGCCCAAAATTAACCGGAGAACTCAACTCCCCGACTTAAAAGTCGGGGCTATTCAAAATGTCTAATATCAAAATATTCATTTGAATAGCCACGTCATTTATGACATGGACAAAAATAGTAACCAAATAATAAAGCCTTTTAAGGCTTTTTTAGAGGAGACTCAATAATTATATTATGCCAAATTCCAAATCCCACCAAAAAAACTCCGGTAAAAATCCAAAGCTCGGAAAAATTATCCTTGATGATTTCCGACAGAGCAACCTGAGACGATCTGTGACCCAGGATCTGAAGGACATCTACCACTTCTACCTCGACCAGGAAACTAAAGAGCGCTTGAAAACACTGCCCCGCTTCAAGCGGTGGTTTGTGCTGATGTCCTGGCTATTCAAAAGTCTCATCCTGAAATTGACGCCGGTGAGGCGGCTGCTTTTTGTCATTGCCTGCATCTTTTTTGTGGTGGGACGCAGCCGATTCCAGATAAACGAAACTGACGTCAACCCAACCTATCTTGACGAATTAGGATTCGTCGTTTTACTGGTCATTTTGATGCTGGAATTGAAGGATAAATTACTGGCCCAGGATGAACTGGCCGTGGGGCGCGCTGTTCAGTTTTCGTTATTGCCAAACACGAATCCGCGTATTCCGGGCTGGGATGCCTGGATGCTCACCCGACCGGCCAATGAAGTGGGCGGCGATCTTGTCGATTATCTGCAGATCGATGAGCACCGATGGGGACTCTGCCTGGGCGACGTCGCCGGAAAGGGACTCGGCGCTGCGCTGGTCATGGCCCGACTGCAGGCGACCATCCGCGCCATCGCCGCGAATTTCACTTCGTTGTATGAATTGGGCGCGGCGCTCAACCGGATTTTCTGCCGCGATGGCATTCCCAGCCGGTTTGTCTCCCTCGTCTATTTCGAGGTCGACACACGACTCAGCACGGTGCGTTTCCTGAATGCCGGGCATTTGCCGCCGTTGATTCAACAGGGCGAAACGACCATCGAAACCAGACACGTGGCGCCGGCGCTGGGAATTCAATCCAAATCAACGTACGAGGAGCAGCAGATCGAATTGAACAGCGGCGATTTTCTGGTGGCCTATTCCGACGGGCTGACCGAAGCAAAGAATGAGCGCGGTTCCTTTTTTGGCGAGACACGATTGCAGTCTGTCCTTCCGAAACTGCGCGGACAATCGGCTGAAGCGATCGGCGTCGCCCTTGTTAAAACCATCGACCGCTTCATCGACGAGGCGCGGCAGAACGATGACATGTCGCTCATCATTTTGAAAAGGACATAACTGAGGTACGCGCGCCGCCAGTCATGAATCGACGCCGTTCCAAAAATGGCCTGTTTGAAGTTTTGTGGCACATCGTTGTTGCCCAAAACATAATTACAGAATTCACGTTCACACGGTGTAATTCAACCTGAAGGAGGAAAACAAATGAAGCATGTCACAGCGTGTCTTTTAATCTTTCTATTGCTCACATCTGCACTCTATGCAAAAAAAGAGGAGGGCGATTTAGCCAAAAAATCAACCCTGGATGCCGGCGCTTTTTCAGGCTTAAAATTCCGAAGCATCGGCCCTGCATTTACGTCCGGCCGAATTGGTGATTTTGCCGTGAATCCCGGGAATCCGAGTGAGTATTATGTCGCAGTCGCCTCCGGCAATATCTGGAAAACAGTCAATCATGGAACGACCTGGGAGCCGATTTTTGACAACTATGGCGCATATGCCATCGGCTGTCTGGCCATGGATCCCAATCATTCCAGCGTTGTATGGGCTGGTACAGGGGAGAACAACAGTCAGCGCGCTCTGGGCTATGGCGATGGCGTTTACAAGACCGAAGATGGCGGTAAAAGCTGGAAAAATATGGGACTGAAAACATCCCGCCACATCGGAAAAATCCTCATTGATCCGCGCGACTCTGACGTCGTGTATGTAGCAGCCGAGGGTTCTGTCTGGGGGCCCGGCGGCGAGCGCGGGCTTTACAAAACCACGGATGGCGGCGCGACCTGGAATGCCATCAAGACGGTCAGCGAGCACACCGGCGCATCGGACATGGTGATGGATCCGCGCGATCCGGATGTGATTTACGTGGCTTTTCATCAGAGACGCCGGCATGTCTTCACTAAAATTGACGGGGGACCGGAGAGCGCGATTTTCAAAACAACGGACGCGGGAAAAACCTGGCAAAAGCTGAGTTCCGGTCTTCCCGGCGGCGACATGGGCGCCATCGGATTGGCGATTTCGCCGGTGAATCCGGATATCGTCTACGCCATCATTGAAGCGGCCGAAGAGAGCGGCGGCTTTTTCAGGACTCAGGATCGCGGCGCTTCGTGGCAGAAAATGAGCTCGTACATGAGCACGAGTCCGCAATACTACAATGAAATCTTCTGCGATCCGCTCGACGCGGATAAGGTCTATTCCGTGGATACCATCACCCAACTCAGCGAGGACGGCGGCAAAACCTGGCGCAGTCTGGGCAACAATGCGCGCCATGTCGACGACCACGCCCTGTGGATTAATCCCGGCGACACCCGAAATTTGATCATCGGCGGCGACGGTGGCATCTATGAAACCTGGGATCAGGGCGCCACATGGCAATTCAAATGCAACCTGCCGGTCACTCAATTTTACCGCGTGGCCGTGGATAATTCGCTGCCATTTTACTACGTCTATGGCGGCACCCAGGACAACAACAGCATGGGCGGGCCGTCGCGGAATACCAGTTCCTACGGCGTGGTGAACGACGATTGGTTTGTCACCTGCGGCGGCGATGGTTTCTGGAGCGCCATCGACCCGGTCGATCCCAATATCGTGTACTCCGAATCTCAGTACGGCGGCATGGTTCGATACGACCGAAAGAACGGAGAGGCCATCAGCATTCAGCCTGAGCCGCGAAAAGGGGAATACACCTATCGCTGGAATTGGAACACGCCGCTTTTCATCAGCCCGCATTCCCACACCCGGCTCTATTGCGGCGCCAACAAAGCCTTTCGCAGCGACGACTGCGGCAATTCCTGGCAGGTGATCAGCGACGATTTGACCCGGCAAATTGACCGCAATACCCTGCCGGTCATGGGCAAAGTGTGGAGCGTCGACGCTGTTGCCAAAAACGCGTCCACTTCGCTGTACGGCGCCATTGTGTCCATGGCAGAATCGCCCATTCAGGAAGACCTGCTCTACGTCGGCACCGACGACGGCCTGATTCAGATCACTGAAAACGCCGGGAAAGCCTGGACAAAGATAGATAAATTTCCGGGCGTCCCGGAGAATACTTACGTCAGCGATATTTGTCCATCGAAACACGACGCCTCCGTGGTCTACGCTTCTTTCGACAATCGCAAGCAGGACGATTTCAAACCCTACGTTTTCAGGAGCGCTGATAAAGGGAAGTCGTGGTCATCCATCGCCTCGAATCTGCCTGAAAACGGGACGGTTCACACCATCCAGCAGGATCATGTCAATCAGAAATTACTGTTCGCCGGGACCGAATTTGGCGTCTTCTTCTCCATCAACGAAGGCGAAGAATGGGTTCAGTTGAAATCCGGCATACCGACAATATCCGTGTGCGACATCGCCATTCAGGAACGCGAGAACGACCTGGTGCTGGCGACGTTCGGACGCGGTTTTTACATTCTTGATGATTATACCCCGCTGCGGTTGTTCACCCCTGGCATGTCAGAACAGGACGCCCTGATTTTCCCCATCAAAGACGCTTTGATATTCGTTCCCACGGATGGCAAATATGGCCAGGGATCGACCTACTTCGCCGCGAAAAATCCGGATGTGGGCGCTGTTTTCACCTACATGCTGAAAGAGGCTCCCAAAACATTGAAGCAGCAGCGCAAGGAAAAAGAGAAGGAGCTTGCCAAGCAAAACAAACCCATTCCTTATCCCACATGGGACGAACTGCGCGCCGAGGAAAATGAAGAAGCGCCCTATCTTCTGTTCACGGTGACGGATTCCCGCGGGACCATCGTTAAAAAGATGACGACAAAACCTCAGAAAGGCATCAATCGGATTGTCTGGGATTTCAGCTACCAGGATCCGTCGCCGGTGCGATTGCAGGGCGAAAAATTCAATCCGCTGGCCCGAGCCAGAAGCGGCTATCTGGCAGCCCCCGGCGCGTATAAAGTGGCTCTGGCCATGAGCGTCAATGGCCAACTGAAGGAATTAGTTCCGCCGCAGGAATTCAAAACTGTCGCGCTGGACAATGCCAGTCTTCCGGCAAAAGATCGGGCGGCGCTGGTGACGTTCCAGTCCGAAGCAGCGGAATTGTATCGGATCGTGCAGGGCACCATTCAGGTGGCCGATGAACTCCATGCGCGGATTCAGCATGTGAAGCAAGCGCTGCACGCGACGCCGGAGGCTCCGACCGCGCTGATGGCCCGCGCCAGAAACCTGGAGTCCGGGTTAGACAAGATCCGTCTCCAATTTCATGGCGATCCGATCATCAGCGAGCGGAATGAGAATCCGCCGACCTCGCTTTCCAGCCGGTTACGCACACTGGCCTACACCCATCGCGGGTCCACGTCAGAAATCACTCAGACTGAGCGGGACGCCTACCTCATCATCAAAGACGAATTCACGCCGTTGTACCAGCAGTTGAAAACGATGATGGAAGTGGATGTGCCGGCTCTGGAAGCGGATATGGAAAAAATCAAAGCGCCCTGGACGCCAGGCCGCCTGCCCCAATGGAAATATTAGCTGAAAACTGCGCTGGCAATACCCGATGCTGCTCCCGGCGCATCGGGTATTGCCCTTCGGGGGAACCGCCGGTTTGAATTTTCGTTGAACAAGGTACAAATTTTCACCGCCCTCATGTTTCGCGGCCTGAATTGCGACCTGTCCTTCAGCAAAACGAACTTGAAACATGTCAAACAGCTCTTTAAAAACCAATCAACGGAGGTCTTCCACGTATGAAAAAAGCAATCCTGATTTTCTCCCTGGTAGTGATAGCCATGTTGTTCCATCGAACGACGACCGCATGCACGAATTTCCTGATCACCAAAGGCGCTTCCAAAGACGGCTCCACGATGATCACCTATGCCGCGGATTCCCATGTACTTTACGGCGAACTGTATTTCACCGCAGCCGCTGATCATATTGCCGGCTCCCTGATGGATGTGTACGAATGGGATTCCGGTAAATTTTTGGGCCAGATCAAACAGGTCGCCCACACCTACGCGGTGGTGGGTAATATGAACGAACACCAGGTCTCCATCGGCGAGACGACCTGGGGCGGACGCGGCGCCCTGCGCGATCCCAAAGCCATCATGGATTACGGCAGCCTGATGTACATTGCCCTGCAGCGCGCGCGAACAGCCCGCGAGGCGATCCAGGTCATGACCGATCTCGTGGCTGAATACGGATATTATAGCTCTGGCGAATCGTTCTCCGTGTCCGATCCCAACGAAGTCTGGATTTTCGAACTCATTGGCAAAGGCCCGGACAATAAAGGCGCGGTGTGGGTTGCGCTCAAAGTGCCGGATGGATACATCTGCGCCCATGCCAATCAGGCGCGCATTCAACAATTTCCGTTGAACGATAAAGAGAATTGCCTCTACGCCAAGGACGTGATTTCATTCGCGCGGGGAAAAGGGTACTTCACAGGGCAGGATAAGGATTTCAGCTTTGCCAACGCCTATGGGCCAGCGGACTACGGCGCTCTCCGGTTTTGCGAGGCCCGTGTGTGGAGCATGTTCCGACGCGCGGCGCCAAAGCTCAACCTGTCCATGGATTATGTGAAGGGTGTGAAAGGCGCGAAGCCAATGCCCATGTGGATCAAGCCGGATGAAAAGCTGTCGGTTCACGATGTCATGGAATTCATGCGCGACCATTTCGAGGGTTCTGATTACGATATGACCAACGACATCGGCGCCGGGCCGTACCATTTGCCGTATCGCTGGCGTCCGTTGACGTGGCAGGTGGATAGCGTCGAATATTGCAACGAACGCGCCACGTCGACCCAGCAGACAGGATTCTCGTTTGTCGCCCAGGCCCGTTCCTGGCTGCCGGATCCCATCGGCGGAGTGCTCTGGTTCAGCGTGGACGACACCTACAGCACGGTGTACGTGCCAATGTATTGCGGCATCCATCAGGCGCCTTACAGCTACGCCGTCGGCACCGGTTCTTTTCAGGATTTCACCTGGGATTCCGCATTCTGGGTGTTCAACTTTGTCGCCAATTTCAGCTATCTCCGTTACAGCGACATGATCGTGGATGTTCAGAAAGTGCAGCGGGAATTGGAAGGACGATTTCTGGCCGAGCAGGCTGAAATCGATAAAGCCGCCCTGGTCCTGTTCAATCAATCACCGCGGTTGGCAGCCGATTACCTCACAAATTACTCGGTCAACAGCGGGAACGAAACAGTGAAGCGATGGAAAAAACTGGGCGAGTTCCTCATTTACAAATATATCGATGGTAATGTGAAGAACGAATTGGGCGAAGTGACGCACCCGGGCTATCCCCAGTCGTGGTATCGCATCATTGCCAAAGAGACCGGCGATCACCTCAAAATGAAAAAGCTGGAGGGCGCTGAGTCCACCCATTGATGCACCGCGAGGCGACCTGCAGTCGTTTCGTCGAATCTGGCTGACTTCCCGGCCAGCGCCAGGCAACTGAAGAATCTCGTATAAATAGAAAAACGTACAGCCATCATTCCGGATCAATTCGAAGGCTGTACGTTTTTTTGTAACTATTAAGTCATTTGTTGTACGCGAGGCTTGCCAACCGATTGTTCGGGATATTCATCCCGAACAATGCGACTATCCGTCCATTTAACGCGCTGGATAAATATCCGGCGAGATCAGGGTCCACACATTTCAAACAAATTTTTATAACAGATTTTAGGGACACGTTACTGAATGATTATTTTAAATTACAGCCAATACATCTGATTTCATTCTTCAAGAAAATAATCTGAATCAATCCTCTTAATTTCATAAGTTGCCACACTACTGACACCAATATCATAATCGATCATGAACTTTGCAAGCTGCTCTCCGTCGATCAATACAATTTTGCTTTCAATTGACGAAACAAAATCTTTTGCCCCATTTGAAAAATCGGATGTTGTGATAAAAATTCCCTTTTTCGCGCGTTGCCCTTGTAGCGCACCGGCGAACTTTTGAATCTCTGGCCTATGAACGGTATTTTCCCAACGCTTTGCTTGTATATAAATAATATCCAAACCCAGGCGATCTTCTTTTATTATTCCATCAATCCCGCCATCCCCACTTTTGCCAACTGTTTTACCAGCGTCGGAAAGTGATCCTCCGTATCCCATTTTTACCAGTAATTCAACAACAAGTCGCTCAAAAAAAGTTGACGAGCAAGTCTTGATATTTTTCAAAATTTCTGATATAAGGTCTGATTGTATCTTTTGATATCCAATTTCAAGAAATTCTTCAGGAGTTTTGTCATTGGATAAATCAGGTCCCAATTCAGTCTCATCTCCCTTCTTTCTTACAGCATGTTGCCTCGTCCAAAATCTATTAAAATCTTCAAATTGGGTCAGGAAGGCATTATCGATTTTTAAAGGATTTTCTTTCAGAACTTTTTCACCCAATTCGGTTATTCTATAGCAACCTCTCTTGGGTGATTCAATCAATCCGGCTTTTTTGAGATATACTTTCGCCCAGGCAATACGATTCACAAAAATTGACTGCTGCCCACTTTGGAGCAATGCTTTTCTTTCTTCTTCACTCAATCTAAACTCATCAGCAAGTTTTTCGGAAGTCTCGGAGGATGATTTCATTTCACCATCGCCCAAGAATTTGAGCAAAGGAAGCAGAATCGTCTGATAGTCCGGAATGGCCATAATGATCCTTTTTTCTGTGGCTGTACTCACTCACGTGAACTTCAAGATAATTTTAACGTTATCAAACCGTTTGTCTCCCAAACAAAACTGCCAGCAACTGCGCCGCATTCCGGTAATCAGATACCAGCACATGCGCGCCAGCGTTGATGAGCCGCTCCCGTTTTTGAGCCACAGTGAAATGACCCTTGCGCTCATAGTCACTCTGATCCGGCGACAGGACGCCGACGCAAATCCCGCCGGCATCGCTGGTGTACTGAATTTCCGGCGCGCCATCGCCAAAACAGAGGAGCTGTCCCGGCTGAATGTGATGATCATTCAACAATCGCTGGACCACGCTTTTTTTGGCGCACTGCTCCAGACTCGACAGTGAGCCTGAGGCAATCACGCGATCACCAAAAAACTCAGCAAACCCCAGCAGATTCACACTGTGTTTTATGGGTTCAATGTCCGTGCCGCTGGCCAGATAGAGCGATTCCTCACCTACTTTTTCCGCCAGCGCCTTCAACAATTCCAGCGCCCCTGGCATGCGCAAGCGTTCTGCATCGATTTCATTGTTCGCAAATTTCGCGTGTCTGGAATTCACCATGGCTTCCACAGCAGATATGTACACTTTTTTGTACCGTCCCGGTGGAAACGCGCGTCCGCCGCGTCGCTCGATTTCGGCGGCGAGTTGCTTCATCTGCATGTATGTGGGAATGCCAATGGAGCGTTCAATGTCCCGAATCACCCAATCCACAGCTTCCTCCGGCGACATTTCCGGCGCTGCCTGCGCCAGCGCAGCCGAATTGGTCGCCACCATCACATTCACCCAACCGTCCCGTTCCCGCGACAGGGTGCCATCAAAATCGAACAATACCGTCGTAATGTTGCGTCCGTCAAAAGGTCGAATAATTTCCATATCATCACCTGAATCAATTCCTGTCATGCGCCCATATCGCGGGCGTCCCATAAATGTCGAATGAATTCCTTCTGTGTTGCCGTATCTTCCGTCCGGAAATGGCCGCGCCTCATCGCCCGCCGGTCATGGCCTGCAATTGCGCGTACACATTGGTCAGAAAATTTCGATTGTCCGCGCAGATGTAATGCATTTCGCTGGCGCCCATGCGGTCGAATGTCTTGCAGAACCGAAGGTAATAGGCCGGGTTGTGCTTGGGCGGCTCTGCGCCGCTGCCCCACTTCCAGTCGCCGCTGCGCTGAATATCGTTCACAACGAGCATAAAATCAGCGATTCGAAGCCGATCCTGCCGGGCAATATTTCGCGCCAGGGACAATGCCTTTTCAAAAATCATCGGCGACATAACCGCAGAGCCGATGGACATATACACTCCCCCTTCGAGATTGGCCACGCTGTTGACGTACCTCAGCCAATCCACGTCGGCTGTCCGGCCAATGGCCGCTCCGAAATTGAACGGGTGGGTGTAAATGATGTCGTAGCCAAAGCCGGGATGAATCGTCAGCGGCACACCGGCCGAGCGCGCAGCCGCCAGCACACTGTAGCGCTTGAACGGGTGAGGGATGGCGACGTCCCCGCGCTGCAATTTCATCTTCTCCATGAAAGCAAGCAGATCAAAAAGACCGCCGGCATTCTCCAGGGTCCGGCCCGGTTCCTTCAATTGAGCCATCAGTCCGGCGCGGAGATCGTCCGCATCCGGGATGGTCAGCTTATCGGCGCAAATCATATCGCCGATGGATTCGCCGTATCCCTTTCCCTGCGCCGCGCCTAAAATCAGAGCGAGATTGAGATAGCGGCCGGTCTCTTCCCAGATGCCGAATTGGCCTTCCCTGGCGTAGCGGCTGACATCTTCTTCCGATCTGCCCTGAAATGAAAACTCCCAATCATGAATCGTTCCGGCGCCGTTCGTGGCCAGATGCGTGACAAATCCCTGCTCGATCATCCGGCGCAGGACCGGCCCCAGGCCGTTCTTGATCAGATGCGCGCCGTACGCAATGATGACGCTGCGATCATTTTCCCTCGCCTCAATGATGCGCCCGGCCAGTCGGGTCAGTACCGAAACGTCCCCTGTGAACGGCGCTGGTGCGGCATCGGGATTCGCGGCAATTTTCTCAATGGACGATTTGCTCTCCCGCTCCGCCAGCGGCCTGACCTGTATTTTCGACCGATCGAATTTCATCGTTTCAGTTCACCTCATTCTTCAAACGTGATTGAGTGATTTCCGGCAGGTTTCAGAGTTGGGCCTACTTGCCGGGAAAGTTGGTTTCATTCTTCGGTTTGCACATCGTCGAATTCCAGCGTCAGCACGGCATGAACAAGGTGCTGGACGTCCTCTTCGTCTTCCAGGCGCAGCGCCGCACTCATTTGGAATAGCTGCGGAATTCATTGAATGTCTCGAACAGCGCCACCAGATTTTCCACCGGGGTTCGCGCCTGAATATTGTGAATGGCATTGAAAACAAAGCCGCCGTTGGGTCCGAAAATTTCGATCCTCTTTTTCACTTCATCCCGAACCTGCTGCGGCGTGCCAAAGGGCAGCGTCCTTTGCGTGTCAATTCCGCCGCCCCAGAAAGTGATGCGATCCCCGAATTTTCGCTTCAGGTCCGCCGGATCCATATCGGCAGCCGAGCACTGCACCGGATTCAAAATATCGAAACCGGCGTCGATGAAATCTTCGATCAGCGCCATCACCGAACCGCAGGAATGGATGAACGTTTTCCACTCCGTGTTTTTATGAACCCAGTCATTGACCTGCTTGTGAAACGGCAGGTACAATTCGCGATAGGCTTTGTTGGAGATGAACGGCCCGTTTTGCGTTCCAAAATCCGTCCCGGTGATGAACACCGCCGAGACTTTATTGCCGATAGCGTCATGAATTTTTTTGAAATTGGTCAGGGCAATTTCACACTGACGCTCGAACACTTTGTACACGTAATCGAATCGGATCACGGTGCTGACGTACCATTCCTCGATATCGCGGATACCTCTGGTCCGTTTCAGCATGGGCGCCGGAACCAGTGCGATATCACCGAAGCTGGCGCCGCCGAAACCTCCCAAAATCGCCTTATCCGTCTGCGAAAACAGGAACTCCGCCCGCTCTTTGAGATAGGCCAGATCCTCATCGGAAATAATTTCGAACTCTTCCAGATTGTCCGCCACATTGAGCTGGCTCTCGTCAATGGGCTCCTGCCGCACAATCGCATCGAAATACCAACCGCCGGCCGGCATGCGTCCGCTGGGCGGCACAGATGCATCGCCTTTGGGGTACATGAAAATATCGCCGTTCGGTTCCGGCGTCGTATTGAATTTTTCCGGGACTAAAACCGGCGTGCCATCGAAAGTCGTCCACGGTTTCCAGCCCTCTTTGTTGAAGCCGAACATCGTGCCCCGTCCTTCCAGCGCCACAACATCAACGCCCAGCGCGTCGATCAGGTCGGGCTTGATTTCGCCCAGCATCTGGTACGGCTCCACGACCTTCACCGGCGTCCCGGGCGCATCCAAACCGAATGCCTGGCGCAACAAATAGACAGAACTGACATGCATGCCGGTCACGCCGCTGCCAGCCAGATCCAGCGGCACCTTATCCGGCTCCTTATGATTTAATGCGCAATTCACGCGTTCCCTGGATGTCATCTTTTCTTTGCTCTCCCTGTTTGAGAATACCTTCAATGAAATTTTCTTTTTGAACTGAACCTTCAAATCAAGGCAAATATACAAAATACTGATTTTCAAAGCAACCATTAAAATAGATTGTTTTCTGTCCCACAGCAACCTTCATTCAATTAAATCGTAACTTCACCTACCAATTTAATGATCGCGATTCTTATCACAATTTAAAAGAGGAGCCAATCCGATGAAAATTAAATTATTCCCACGTATCTCTCTTGTTCTATCCTTTGCTTTCATCACCTGTGCGCCAACCCAACCCTTCGATGTCGCAGCCGAAAAAGCGACAATACAAACCGTCATCGAAACGTCCATTGGCTGGGCGCTCACCAAAGACAAGCAGGCCCTGTACGATGCCGTGGCCCGGGATTCTGCTTTTTTCATCATCAACCCGGATTCCAGCGCAGTGGATGGCTTCGCCGAGTTTCGAAATGTGGTCGAAAATTTTTTCATGCTCGACGATTTCAAAGCCACTCATTTTGAAGTCAAACAACTGCGGATACACATTTCCCAATCCGGCGATGCTGCCTGGTATTCAGCCGTGCTGGACGATTTCGGCGAATTCAAGGGACGGTCGACCTCGTGGAACAACGTTCGCTGGACCGGCGTCCTTGAGAAGCGGGACAGTCGCTGGGTAATTGTGCAAATGCATTTTTCTTTTCCCAAATAATTTTCATTCACCTTACTGGTTTTATTACAAAAAAATTTCTTGAATCGGAACTGAATCTTTATTATATTGAAATAAGTACAAAATTGGATTAAACCATTTCTGAGATTCTCTTCGACTCTCCCGAAACCGAACGCGTCATCTGAAGGGAATGATGCGCCATTGCTGATGATTCGAACATGCTGGCTATGCCTGTCTCAGTAACCGTTCAGGGTGCACGGGCAATGATAACGTACAGTTGATGACGGACTATTTGAACATAAAAAATGATACGCGCTACCATCTCCAAAACCCCAACCGGGAACGCTGAACCCGGAACCTGTGAACGGCTACCTTTCTCAACCTTGTTCGATTATTGATTTCCAATCATTCTGCCGATTATCTGAAAGAGCAACGTCCATCGCTGACTGCAAATTATGACATGCGTTCCCTCCTTGAATCGGCTAAATGTTCTCCGCAAAGGGAAAGCGCTCCATTTGAAAATTAACTCTGATGTTATAATTCACTCATTCGACTGATTACAGCGAACTAATTCTCCATTAACCATTTACCAATAAAATAGGAGATTGACTATGGATGAGGAAGTCAAAGCCGGTTGTGCTCGACCAACCGGCGGGCCGGTCGGTGAACCGGCGCCAGACAAACCAACTGAAGAAAAAACCATTAAAACGGAGGCATCTAAAATGATTAAAGTCGGACAGAAAGCGCCAGATTTTGTAGCCCCTGCCTATCACAAGGGGAAGTTCATCAATGTGAAATTATCGGATTATCTCGGAAAATGGGTCGTTCTCTGTTTTTATCCCGGTGATTTCACCTTTGTCTGAGCGACTGAAGTATCAGCAGTTGCTGAGAAATTTAACGAATTCCAAAAACTCGGTGTTGAAGTATTATCGATGAGTATTGACAGCATGTTTGTGCATAAAATGTGGAACGATCATGAATTATCCAAAATGGTCAAAGGCGGCATACCATTTCCAATGTTATCCGATGCCGGCGGAAAAGTAGGCGCGGTGTACGGTATCTACGATGACAATGCCGGCGTCGAAACCAGGGGGCGATTCCTCATTGATCCCGACGGCGTTGTTCAGGCGTTCGAAGTGCTCACTCCTCCGGTCGGTCGCAACGTCAATGAAACGCTCCGGCAAATTCAGGCATTTCAGTTGGTCAGAAAGAGCAAGGGGACTGAGGCGACCCCATCCGGTTGGAAGCCCGGAAAAATGATCCTCACGCCAGGGCCAAACCTTGTCGGCAAAGTCTGGGAAGTCTGGAAGACTGACATGGCATTCGATTAAACCCATTGAAACGACAATTCTATTTACTTGAATTTCTCATAACCCAAAGAAAACCCTACTATCAAATGAACCAGGAAGATGGATTTTTACTCACTTCCTGGTTTCTTTTTGAATGCCATCCGCGCGTACATTTCACAGAAAATATGCCGGGAACCTTCCCCAACCCATTTGGTTTAATATTCAAAATCAACCGATTCAGTTTAGCGAGGATACTCATGCCGGATGAAAAATTAGTGCTGATTGGGGATATCATTGCATCGCGTAAAATCAAAGAGCGCGACCGATTCAATACCACCTTACTGCAAACGCTGGAAGCGCTGAATGCCCGCAATTCTGCCGTCATCTCGCCGTACACCCTGACCATTGGGGATGAGATTCAAGCTGTGTTCGACCGCGCGGAATCCATTTTTCAGGATATTGTTTCCATTCTGTGCGCCATTCACCCCCACGCCATGCGCTTTTCCCTGGCTATCGGCGCAATCATCAGTCCCATCAATTCAAAGCAGGCCATTGGAATGGACGGCCCGGCGTTTCACTCTGCCCGGGATGGAATCGATGACCTGAAAAAATCCGGCTATTTATTTTCAGTGGCTGGCGAACTAATTCCGAATTATTCGCTTCATCTGCATACACTGCACCTCATCTCCCACAATGTGAGCAAGTGGAACGAGACCAGGCTGCGCGTGCTCGAAATGTCGCTGCAGAAAACGCCAGTCAAATCGATTGCCGCACGTCTGCGCATTTCCGAGCAGGCCGTGTATAAAACCATAAACGCCGGCGCTCTCAACATTATCATCCCGATTTTCACTGAAATCGAAAAAACGCTCGACCGATGTCTGAAAGGCCAGTTATGACGGAATTTTACTACCTGTTCAATGTGGTGCTTTTCTCACGACTCATGTTCACTTTCCGGGATGAACCGATTACACTGCGACAGACAGGCGTGATTGTCTTTCTCCAGCTTCTGGGAACCCTCATGTTCGAGATGAATCTTCTTTTCGCGCTGTTAGTTTTCATGATGCTGGCTTTGAATGGGCTGGTATTCCTGCTGGAGAAGAAAATTGAGTGGGTCAATATTGTCCGGGTGGCTTCGCTCATCGGGTTCATCGTGGTTTTCAGTCTCGTCTTTGCTCCGAGAAACAGGCTCAACTTCAATCCGCATTTGCTGGCCCATCTGGAATCATGGGCTGACATTTCCCTAATCATCGATTTTTTAAGCGCGCTGGATTGGCGCTCGCTCAACCCAATTCTGACCGGCGCATTTTTTGTCACCAATGAGACCAATATTTTCATTCGACTCATTTTTCAGACTTTCACATTGACGCCTGCGCACGAAGAATCAGCGGGCCAGACAATCACCACCGTGGTGGATAAACAGGAGTACAATGCCGGCAGGATTATCGGCCTGTTGGAGCGATTGCTGATTTATTACTTCGTGCTCAACAATCAATTGGTCGCGATCGGGTTCATCGTTGCAGTGAAAAGCTTTGCTCGAAAAGATCTAAAAAGTCGTGAATTTGCCGAATACGTCCTCATCGGCACTCTGTTATCAACTTTGACGGCGGTATTCATTGCAAACTTAGTGCAGTTGGCGCTTCGGCACTGATTGATTTTTTCACATTGAAAGGAATGATGACCCGACGAGAACGCCTCATGGCAACCCTGCGGGGGGAGGCAGTCGATCGGCCGGCGGTTTCATTTTACGAGCTCAATGGGCTGGATGAAAATCCGAACGATGCCGATCCCTTCAATATCTATTCCCATCCGTCGTGGGGACCGTTGATTGATCTGACCCGGGAAAAGACCGATCGGATTGTCATGCGCGGCGCTTCATTTATGTCTGTGCTGCCCAATCCCATCCATGGCCTCTCAAAGGAACGGGTATTTCTGAGAAATGGCAGCCGATTCACGGTTCAGACCGTTCGCGTCGGTCAGCGCATTTTGACCACCCGAACCCGACGCGATGCGGATACCAACACCGTGTGGACTGAGGAGCCCTTGCTGAAAAATACCGACGACCTCGCGGCGTTCCTCACCATGCCTCACCTCCCCGCTGATGATCATTTCGAACCGGACGCCATCCTGGCCGCGGAGCAGCATCTGGGCGATTCCGGCATCGTGATGCTGGATACCCCGGATCCCCTCTGTCTCGCTGCATCGCTGTTCGATATGGCGCAATATACCGTGATCGCGCTGACCGAGCGAACGCTATTCCGTCGCCTGCTGGACCGATTTGCTGAGGCGCTTTATTCAAAAACCGAGATCGTTTCCAGCGCCCTGCCGGGCCGGCTATGGCGCATTTACGGCCCGGAATATGCATCGCCGCCGTACCTGCCGCCTTACCTTTTCCGGGAATATGTCTCCAATTATATCGCGCCCATGATTCAATCGATTCACCGCAATGGCGGCTATGTGCGCATTCATTCCCACGGAAATCTGAAGGCGCTGCTGGATGAAATCGCCAGATTGCAGGTCGATGGACTCGATCCGATTGAACCGCCGCCGCAGGGCGACGTTCATCTGGATTTTGTGCGACAAAACTACGGGAAGGATATGGTGCTGTTCGGCAATCTGGAGATCAGCGATATCGAAACCCTGCCCACTGATCAATTTGCTGAAAAAGTGAAACGTGCACTGGAGCAGGGCGCTGCCGGGACTGGCCGCGGTTTTGTGCTGATGCCGTCCGCGTGCCCATTAGGCCGAATTCTGAATTCACGCACGTTGAAAAATTATGAGAAGATGATCGAACGGGTCGAGGCGTTCTGAGCCGGAACTTCAATGGTCGCATGAAAAAGCCCCGCATCGGTCGACGCGGGGCGTGTGTAAGGAATTCCACTGAAACGCTTTTGGAAATAAATAGCTTTTCTGAAGTAAGGCGATCAGCCTGAACGTCTCAAACAGGCATTGCGCGCTGAGCAGCCATTACTGGTTGAACAAAATTTTATCATTCATATAATCTTTGATCCTGTCAATGGCCACGCGGTCCTGCAACATCGTATCGCGATCCCGGATGGTCACAGTCTGATCTTCCAGCGATTGCGAATCCACAGTGATGCCGAACGGAGTGCCGACTTCATCCATGCGACGGTAGCGTCTTCCCACAGCGCCGCCATCATCGTAGAACACGTTGAAATGCGGGCGCAGGTTATTCACGATGTTCATCGCCAGCTCCGGCATGCCATCGCGTTTCACCAGCGGAAACACGCCGGCTTTAATCGGGGCGATCCTGGGCGACAAATGCAGCACCACCCGCGTATCTTTCTCCAGTACCTGCTCTTCATAGGCGTCCACCAGACAGGTGAGCAGGGTTCGGTCCACGCCAGCGGAGGTTTCGATGATGTACGGAATGTAGCGCTCCCGGGTCGTATCATCGAAATAGGACATATCTTTCCCGGAATATTCCGTGTGCCGCTTCAAATCAAAGTCCGTTCGATTGTGAATTCCCTCCAATTCCATGGTGCCGAACGGAAATTGGTATTCGATATCATAGGCATCGGATGCGTAATGCGCCAATTCGGTCTTGCTGTGCTGATGGAACCGCAGCTTCTCCCGGGTAATTCCAATCGAATGATACCATTTCATGCGCTCTTCCCGCCAGTAATCGAACCATTCTTTATCCGTCCCCGGCTTGACAAAGAACTGCATTTCAGCCTGTTCGAATTCCCGGGTGCGGAATGTGAAATTGCCGGGCGTAATTTCATTTCGAAACGCCTTGCCGATCTGGGCGATGCCGAAGGGTATTTTCTGCCTCGATGCAATCTGCACGTTGAGAAAATTGACATAAATTCCCTGGGCTGTCTCCGGCCGCAGATAGACAATGGATGCCTGCTCTTCCAGCGGGCCCATGTGGGTTTTGAACATCAGATTGAACTGGCGCTCCTCGGTCAATTCGCCGCCGCAATCCGGGCATTTGCCGGGATCGTCGAGCTGATCCGTTCGAAATCGATGCTTGCATTTTTTACAATCCACCAGCGGATCTGTGAAACCCTCCACGTGGCCGGATGCTTCCCACACCCGCGGATGCATCAAAATGGCTGCGTCCAGCCCTTCAACATCATCGCGATACTGAACCATGCTCCGCCACCACATATCCTTCAGATTGCGCTTCAACTCAATCCCCAGAGGACCGTAATCGTAGCAACTGGTGATGCCGCCATAAATTTCACTGGATTGAAAGATGTAGCCCTTTCGTTTGCACAGCGAAACAATTTTTTCCATGAGATCGTTTTTCATCACTTTCATTTTTTGCCTCACACTCTTTCTGCTTACAGGTTGATGTGTAACTTAATGTGTTCTATCCTTTTTGTGATATCGATTGGCGGCTGTTTCGGATCCACAACTGAATTTTAGCCGCGAGGTCTCGAAGCCGCTGTGAGATTTAAATACAAAAATCAGTGCGGTATAACTGCTCCTGGTGCATTTATTTTCGTTCATGAATTACATTCTGCTCCAGTCAGGCCTGGCGCCCCGGCGTCTTCATGGCAGATGAATGACGCACATGAAGATTTCCAGATGCAAAATTCATCCGTGTGCTATTCAAAGGTTGACGAAACGATCACTTGCTGATGGGCATTTAACACACTGATCGTTCCTACAAAATCAGATTTTAAATTAATGCACAAATTTTCTGGATTCCAGTGCCCGCCCATCAGTCAAGTGCACTGAAAGTTATACCCCTGCGATGTTAAATTATTTCTTGGAATTCATCATTAGATAATCGTTTGAAAATTTATCAACTAAATCTTTTGCTACATCTCTTATCTGAGATAAATTAGATGACCCTACATATCCTTGAATATTTTCCCGCCACGTAGCTACATGAAACAATTTGACATTAGAGAAATTTGATTTTTCAATATTGCGATCTAATATCACAGATTGTAGTAGTTCTAATGATATATAAAAAAAGAATATAGGCTCGGTGTAGTTAGCAGGTTGGAATTTAGTAATTTGAACTTTAATATATAATATAGGAATTTTTGATTCTGGGTATTTATTTTCCATGTTAGGAATAGGATTTATACCTGATGATCTTAATTTTAATTCAATATCAGTTTTCAATGTATTTTGATTTATACCCAATAATTTTATACTATTATCTAAATCTTCAACAAAAATTTGAAAATTCTTAAGACCAAAAAGAGAGGTAGCATCTTGTGAAAGCTGAACATATTGTTGAGATAAAATGATATTTGGAAAAAGGAAGAAAAACAATAGGAATAGATTTCTTTTCATTTGTCTACTCAATTTCTTATTTTATAGTTATTGTTCAAAATAATTAATTAAGTTTACATTCGAATTCAATTGCTAATGTAATTTTCGATTTTTTAATGTATCAAGATAATGTCGAAGTTCAATCTGATCTTCAAAATGAAAAGCATCTGGATCAATTGCTAAAAATCCGCCATATATTGGATTATAATATAAAAAAAGATACTTATTTAATTCATATAAAGTTTTATCAACTGGGTGATGATAGGTGATATTGTAAAAATGAATTGGAAGTACACTGTCATTTTCACTTACTTGTTCTCTTAATATATTTGTGTTTTTTATTTCTTCGTATTTTATTTTAAATTCAATACTGTCACCAGGATTAAGCTTATCTATCTGTTGCCAGTTGCGTTTAGAGTCAATTCTAATTAAAATATCTCGTTGGCTTTCATTCAAAAGGTTAGCCAACTGTTTAATTTGTAAATCCTCAACTGAAATCTTGCCTTCATTAACGATTCTTAATAAATAGTCTCTTTTAAAGTTATCAACAATAAGATCAGCACGTATAATAGGTTTAATGTTTAGTTTTAAGCTGCGTTCAGCAATCTCATTGCTTTGACACGAATAGCGTAAACTCACTATCGATAAAACTATAGCACCCACTGGCAAGATATATTGAATAAAAAATTTAAATACTTGAATTCGTTTCATGAAGAATTTACCTTCTAAATACAATTGCATCAAAATTAATGCTGAATAATAAAGATATTATGTAAGGGCTAACATGATATTCTATTCTTTGTGCGTAAAATCCCGAATCAATCGATTTCTCCGGCTAGCGCGGAGATTGGATCGGGAATCTGCCAGGTTCATATCTGCTTCAAAAATTTCAACGAGTTTAAAAACTTAGTCTCTTCGACATGAAAATGTAAAAATGAAATCAGCAGGGTCTCGCAATCCCGGGGCGCGGTGTCCGGCAATTTATCAATTTCCTGAACCGGTATTCGCTGGAATTTCCGCAGGAACCACAGGGCGCGGGCGCTCACTGAAACAGCGCTCGGTTCCGGGGCGCGACAATTCCGGCAATAGTATTTGCCATCGGGAATCGAAAACCGAAATTGCCCCTCCAGTTCGCGCGTCCGGCATACGTCGCAATAATCGAAACGGGGCTGGAACCCGCTGATGTGCAGGAACTTCAACATGAACCAGTAATAATAATTCAGGACATCTTTCTTCGCAGCGTCGATGCCGGTCAATGCATCCACCAGCGCCTGGTACAGCGCAAAATTCGGCTGCTCCAACTGGGTGCGATAAATCATCTCGCAGAACAGCGTGCCCAATGCAATCTTGGTGAGATCGTTGCGCAACTCCAAAAATGGGTGAATGATATCCGCCTGGCTGAGCAGATGCAGATCGCGCGTCTCTTTGTAATAATACAGAATCCAGATGTGATTCAACGGCTCCAGGTTGCCGAAGAATCGGCTCTTCAGGCCTCGCGCTCCCTTGGCCACGACTTTGATCTTGCCGGAGTGGCGCGAGAACAGCGTGAGTATCTTGCTCGTTTCACCCAATCGCTGGGTCTTCAATACCACTGCATCTGTCTTTTGGAGAGCCATGAAAAACCACAGGTTAACACGGGAACCCTGACCCGGTTCACGTTATAAATGACGTATAAAAATAGTGATTAATCCCAAATAAATCAGCAGCCCCAGCACATCATTCGACGTGGTGATGAATGGGCCGGTGGCAATGGCCGGATCGATGTTAATCCTCTTCAGAAGCACCGGGATAGACGCTCCAATGAAGGCCGCGTTGAGGATGACAAAGATCAGCACCGAACCCAGCAGGATGCCGAATCGCGGTTGATCGAACCAGAACGATACGATTAAAAAGAGCAGCCCGCCGCAGATAACGCCGTTCAACAGGGAGACGAAAACCTCCCGATAGAGCCGGCGCCGGATGCCGTACAACCCAATCTCCCCAGTGGCCATACCGCGCACCATAATTGTGGCGGATTGGATGCCGGAATTTCCGCCCATAGCCATGATGATCGGGATGAAAAATGCGGCGATGATGATCTGATTCAGCGACGCTTCAAATCTGCTGAGAACGTACGCGGACATGAGTTCGCCGCCGAATCCCACCAGCAGCCAGGGCAGCCGCATGCGCGAGATGCGCAAAATGGAGGTCTCCCGAAATTCTTCTTCCTCGGAAATACCAGCCATGCGCTGGATGTCCTCGGAGGCCTCCTCTTCCATCACGTCGGCCACATCATCGAACGTGATGCGGCCAACCAGCTTGCCGGCTTCATCCACGACCGGGATGGCCACCATGTCGTACCGCTTGGCGATATTGGCCACCTCCTCCTGGTCCATGGTCGTCTTCACGGTGACCAGATCGTGGGACATCATTTCGGAAACTTTGGTATCGCGCGTGGCTAAAATCAAATCTTTCAGGGCCAGAATGCCGACCAGCACGTTCGCATCGTTGGTCACATAGATGTAGTAAAGATTCTCCACCTCCTCGGCTTTTGAACGGATCTCCTGAATGACCTGCTCCACAGAAAAATTCTGATTCACGGAGACGAACTCTTTGGCCATGATGCCGCCAGCCGTATCCTCTTCGTGGGATAACAGCTCGCGCACCTCTTCGGAATCTTCCTTATCGATGCTCTGCAGAACTTTTTGCGCCAGCTCTTCCGACAAGTCGGAGACAAGATCCGTGGCGTCGTCGGAATCCATTTCATTGACAATTTCTGAAATGCGCACTTCGTCGAGTTCATCCAGAATCTGATCGCGCGACACATCATCCATTTCGCTGATCACGTCCGATGCTGTTTCAGCATCGAGCAGGCTGAACACGTAGTTGCTGACATCCTCATCCAGATGGTGGAGAATTTCTGCCTGATCGGCCGGGTGCATTCCCACGAAGATATTCCGAACCATGGCCGTATCTTTCACTTCGGCAAGATAGGAGATATTTTCTACAATCTCCTTCATATCCTTTTCTTCCATCATCACCTCTCATTGAATTGCAGGTCGCAGAGATAAAATATGTCGGATCAGCATTATAAAATCATGAACGGATAGTTGTTCCGGCCGTTGATTTAAATTAAAATCAAGTTGTTCGATCGCCACATTCAGATCCTGAATGGACTTCAATGAATTGCGGAGCATCTTTCTTCGTTGGGCAAAAACACCTCGGACGACGCTGCGAAACAGGGGTTCTTCCGATTCGGTCAGGGGCAGGCCATCTTTGAATTTCCAGTGAACCACCGCGGAATCCACATCCGGCACAGGGAAAAACACATTCCTGCTGACGATAAACAATATGTTGACATCCGCGTAAAGCTGACTGAACACCGATAAAATGCCGTACGTTTTAGAGCCGGGCGCGGCCACGATGCGCTGCGCCACCTCTTTCTGCACCATCAGGGTGGCATCGAGAAAAAGTCGGCTGTTCTCAAATAATCTGAAGAGCACCGGGCTGGTAATGTGGTACGGCAAATTAGCCACCACACGCCATTTCGCGGCGTTACCCAGTGTCGCTGCGAATGGTATTTTCAGCACATCCGCGTGAATCAGCTCGAAGTTGGGACGGCCGGCATATCGTTCGGCCAATTGCGGCGCCAGGGTATTATCGATTTCCACCGCAGTCACTGCGCCGGCCTGTTCGACCAGATATTTCGTCAGCACGCCCGTTCCCGGGCCTATTTCCAGCACGCGGTCGTTCGGCGTCAACGCAATGGCTGAAACAATCTTGCGCGCGATGTTTTCGTCTTTGAGAAAATTTTGGCCCAGGCTCTTTTTGGGACGAAACGGAGTTTTGTCCATTTTTTTCAGTTTCATTGAAATACCGACGCTGCTCTATTTCACGATTTCGATGCCGAACAGGCGCGCCGCATTGTCCGTCGTCTGATTGGCAAGAACGGACAGAGCGATTCCCCGGGCGCTGGCGATCTTTTCGGCGATGAGCGGAATATAGGCCGGCTCACAACGCTTTCCCCGATGCGGCTCCGGCGCCATGAAGGGACAATCCGTCTCCAGCATCAACCGATCCAGCGGAACATAATTCGCGGCAATGGTCAGCGCTGTCGAATTTTTAAACGTCACCACGCCGGTGAATGAAATGTGATAGCCCAAATCCAGCACAGATTTCGCCTGTTCAGCCGACCCGGAAAAGCAATGAAACACGCCGCGCACTTTGCCGCGATACGCTTCCGAACTGACGATGCGCAGCATATCCGGCCAGGCGTTCCTCGTGTGGATTACGACAGGCAGACCAAACTCAACCGCCAGATCGAGCTGGCGCACCAGCGTCTTTTGCTGAATGTCGTGCGGGGAGTAATTCCGATAATAATCCAGGCCAAATTCACCCATCGCAACCACGCCGGGATGTCGGTACAGTTCACGGAACTGCGTCCACATCACCTCAGGGATTTCATGGGCGTCATGGGGATGAACGCCGACGCTGGCGTAGAGCATGTCATATTTTTCGGCCAACGCGATGGATTTTTTGCTCGTCTCCAGATTGACGCCAATATTCACAATGGCGCCCAGTTTTGCCAGTCTGGCGTTTTGCACCACCTGGTCGCGGTCATTATCGAACGAGTCGAAATCAATGTGCGCGTGGGAATCTACAAAAACAAAATTATTTGATTTTTGATCCATTGGTAATTTCCTTGTCCGGGATCAACAGGGCCATTTCGCCGTCCTCGTTGGAGGCGGCCAGCAGCATGCCATTGGATTCGATGCCGCGAATGGTCGCCGGCTCAAGATTGGCGACCACCACAACCTGCTTCCCGATCAAATCGTCCGGGGCATATTTGAGAGCGATGCCGGCGACAATTTGCCGCTGCTCTGTGCCCAGGTCGATTTGCATCTTCATCAGCTTTTCCGTCTTTTCTACTTTCTCAGCGTGCAGTATTTTGGCAATGCGAAGCTGCACTTTTTGAAAATCCTCATAGGGTATTTTATCGCTCACGGCAGTCTCCTTTTTCACGACGTCCGCTTTGACAGTCATGGTTTTCAATTTTTCAATTTGTTGTTCAATGATTTCATCTTCAATTTTAGCGAATAAGATTTTGGCCTTTGCCAACGGATGCCCCACCGGCACATTGGCTTCCCCTGCGCCAGACCAATGCTGTTCTTCTAGGGAACCGGGCAAATTGACCATGGCCCACAGTTTTCGCGCGGAAAACGGCAGGACCGGCTCCATCAAAATCGCCAGTCCCTTCAGCACCTGAACCGCGACAAAGAAGGTGGTGGCGCATTTTTCCGGCGCATCCGTCACCGTCACCCAGGGTTGCTGGTCATTGAAATATTTATTTGCGAAGCGGGCCAAATCCATAATTGTGGCCGTTGCTTTTCGCACTTCAAACTTTTCGAACAGGTTGCCGATCTTTTCCGGCGCATCGTTGAGCCGTTTCAGCATCTCCTCATCCAGCGCATCGAAATTGCCCGGTTGGGGCGCGCGATTGTCGAAATGCTTTTTCAGAAAGGTCAATGTCCGATTGACGAAGTTGCCCAGAATGTCGGCCAACTCGTTGTTGTTGCGCTGCTGAAAATCACGCCATGAAAAATCAGCGTCCTTGGTCTCCGGCGCGTTGATGGCAATGCAGTAGCGCAGCGGATCCGGCGGGAAAATCTTCAAATATTCATCCAGCCACACCGCATAGTTTTTACTGGTCGAAATTTTATTGCCCTCAAGCGTGAGATATTCATTAGCCGGAATCTCCGCTGGCAGCACATATCCACCGTGTCCCATCAGGATGATCGGCCAGATGATGGCATGAAACACGATGTTGTCTTTGCCGATGAAATGCACCATACTGGTTGACGGATCGAGCCAGTAGTCCTTCCATTTCTCCGGCTGCCCGATTTTCTGCGCCCATTCAATGGTCGAAGAAATGTAGCCGATGGGCGCATCGAACCAGACGTACAACACCTTATTCTCGTAGCCTTTCAGAGGGACTTGCACACCCCAGCGCAGGTCGCGGGTGACAGCCCGATCTTCGAGGCCGGTTTTGAACCAGCCTTCGCAGAAGTTGCGAACGTTCTCTTTCCAGTGAGTTTTTGTATCCAGCCAGGCCTTGATCTGCGGCTGCAACTGCTTCAAATTGAGGAACCAGTGCCGCGTCTCCCTAATCACCGGCGTATTCCCGCAGGTGACGCAAATCGGATCAATCAGATGTGTCTGGTCCAACGATCGGCCACAGGTATCGCACTGGTCGCCGCGCGCGCCGGCCGCGTGACAGATGGGACAGGTCCCTTCGACGTAGCGATCTGCTAAAAAACGGTCGCAATGGTTGCAAAAGAACTGGGTCACAGTCTGCTCGCTGAGATAGCCTTTTTTATGCAGCGCCAGAAAAAACTCCTGTGAGTTTTTATGGTGAATCGGCAGCGAGGTCCTGGAATAGTTATCAAAGCTCACCCCGACTTTTTCGAACGATTCTCTATTGATCTTATAATACTTATCCACCACTTGCTGCGGTGAAATTCCCTGGCGTTCTGCCGCGATGGTGATGGGAACGCCATGTTCATCCGAGCCGCAAATGTAAACCACGTCCCGGCGCCGGAGTCGCTGATAGCGGACATAAATATCAGCCGGCAGGTACGCCCCGGCCAGGTGTCCCAGGTGAATGGGGCCATTGGCATAGGGCAGGGCGCTGGTTACAAGTATCTTATTTTGCTGTTCCAATCTGCAAATCCTTTCACAATTAATTTATTTCAAGAGGAGAAAACGCAGTTCTAACCGACATCAATGATCAGCGGAAAACGATCACGACGTGTTGCGGTATGACTCATGAATGGGGGGTAAAATATTTGCTGGAGCGCTGACCAATACATCAGCGGAAGCAACTTTCGCCGCCCGGCATCACCCTCACTGTGAAAAACAGAGGCGCGTTCAACAGTTTACTTCGCTTTCTGAGTAAACCTTCGGATATCTTCCAAGCTCATCTTTTGAAAATCTTCTTCACCGAATTTCAGCAATACTTCGTTTTTGAACACGTCAATTTTATCGACAATCGCCTCGCCCTTGTCGGTTTTAATGATGGTCTCCAGAGGAGGAAATTTTTCAATGGCTTCCAGATAAAACTGGCGTTCGTAATTCAAACAGCACATCAATCGCCCGCAGACCCCGGAGAGCTTCTGGGGATTGAGAGGCAGGTTCTGCTCCTTGGCGCACTGCGTGGTAATGGGCTCGAATTCCTTCAAAAACGAAGAGCAGCAGAGCCTTCGGCCGCAGACGCCGTAGCCGCCGTAGCGCCTGGCCTCATCGCGAACGCCGATCTGCCGCAGCTCGATGCGCACTTTGTACTGGGCTGCCAGGTCCTTCACCAACTCCCGGAAATCAACGCGGCGCTCGGCTGTGAAATAAAATGTAATCTTATTGCCGTCAAATTGATATTCCACATCCACCATCTTCATGATCAAACCGTGTTTTTCGATTTTCTCCTTGCAGACGACGAATGCCTTCAGTTCTTTCTCGCGATTCTGTTCGAACAGCCTTAAATCATCTTTATCCGTCTTTCTCAAAATTGCCTTCAGCTTTGAGCCGCTCTTCTTCATCGATAACAATGCGCCGACCTGATTGACCTGTCCCAGGTCTTCGCCCTTGTCGGCTTCGACGATCACATAATCTCCAACCTTGAATGGAAACTGCTGGGGATTGGCGTATATTTCTTTTCGTTCCCCTTTGAAAACGACTTCTATATTATCGTACATCAATTTTTCTCCTCAGATTCTCCTTCAATTTAAAAAACAACTGGAGGAGCACCACATTCAGATATACATTTCTGTCGATTAGCTCAATGGCTTTTTCTATGCTTGAAATAACCTGTTGAAAATTGATTGGTTCCAAATTCCCCACAAATTTTCTCAGGACGTCCAATCGATCGTAATTCAAAATTCCGCCATTCGCATGATCTTCCGGGGTGAGTACGTCAAACGCCATGGCGTCCCGGAACCAGATCATCATGAATCCCATCAATTCCTTGATCGTCTTTTTGTCCTCTTTTTGGACAAGGTCCTCCACGGTCATCACCACTTCCAGATCCGAAACCAGTAATTTTCGCAGCACATCAACCACGAGTTCCTGCTTTTCATTCAGGTCTTCATCCAATAGCTCCAGACTGCGGCGATAGCTGCCAAAACTCATTCGGGCCACAATCGCTGCGCGTTCGGCCGGAATGGACTCCCGCGAGATGAGCGCTGCTTCGATGTCCTCGCACGGAATTGGATCAAAGCGAACTTTCTGGCAGCGCGAGACTATGGTCGGCAGCAGCAGATTGGGCTGCGATGAAACGAGAATGATCGTCATGTTCCCGGGCGGCTCTTCCAGTATTTTGAGCAGGGAGTTCGCCGCTTCGGTCGTCATCTTGTGCGCATCCATCACGATGACCACGCGACCTTTATTTTCGTACGAGGTCATGGCTGACATTTTCTTCAACCCGCGAATGGTATCGATCAGGATCGACGGATTAGCCCACAGGTGCGCCCGCACGTAGGGATTATCAATCAGGCTTTTCCGAATCGTCTGCACCTCGTCCGGCGTTGGCTGCTTGGGCGCCGGATACAGAATTACCAGATCCGGATGGCTCCATTGTTTCACCCGCATGCAGTCTCTGCATGCATCGCAATACAGCACATCCTGTTGGCAGAACAATGCTTTGGCCAACTCAAGCGCAATAGCTTCTTTTCCAACTCCCTCCGGCCCGTGAAATAACAATGCATGAGGGAGCCGCTTGCTGCGGATCGCCTTCTCAAGAATGGCGATGACTCGCTTTTGACCGATGATATTTTCAAAACTCATGCGCGATCCAACCTATATTCGAACGATAAATTGCTTGACGCTGGACTATCCAATTCCTGATTCACGGGACTGACTGACGCCGGTCGATTCGCCAGAGCTAACGGCCGAGCCAATCTTCCGGATTGAGCAATTCTTTATTCTTCCAGATTTCGAAATGCAGCATGGGGCCGCGAAGCGAACCGGTGTCGCCAACGCTGCCAATGACCTGTCCCTCATTCACCGATTCATCGATGCGAACCAGGATTTCAGACAGATGTGTGTACACGGTGAAATATCCGCCCATGTGGTTGATGAGCACAATATTGCCGCGGCCGCGCATCCAGGTGATCCCGGTGACAACACCCTTGGCAACAGACCGAACCTCCTGTCCCTGATCCGCCTGAATATCGATGCCGATATTTTCCGTCACCACATCGCGCCACTTGGGGTGTTTGTACAATCCGAAATGATTGATAATGGTGCCATTGGTCGGCCAGATCATGCGACCTTTCAGCCTGGGGAAATCTGTCACCTGAATGATGCCTTCCCGTTCAAGGGACAACCGTTTATCCTCCTGCTGATTGATCAATCGCTGAATTTCCTGGGCGGCGTTTTCATATTCCTTCAACTTTTTGATATAGACCTGTTTATTCTGCTGTACCTGCGAAAGAAGTCGATTCCTCTCATGGCTCCTGTTCTTCAAAATCTTTTCTTCATCCTCTTTCTCCGTGAGGATCTTCCGCTGTTCGATCAATTCGGTTTTGAGCCTGTTTTTTTCAGTTTCAATTTTCTGCTTCTTGGACAGGATATTGTTGTAATTGCGCTGGTCATTCTGCGCGACCAGCTTTTGAAATTTCAACCAGGTCAGAGTCTGGTTGAATGATCTGGCTGTCAGTAGCAGTTCCACGTCTTTCATTCGGCCGTATTTATAAAAATTGACCAACCGATTTGAATAAATCTGCTGCAGGCGAGTCAACTCTTCCTCCGTGGTCCGTAATGTCCGGCCTATTTTCAAAATGAGCTTCGATTTTTGGCCATCCTCATTCTTCAACTCGGAGATCAGTTTGTGGGTCAAATCGATTTCCTGATCCAATCGTGAAATTGAGTCCAGCAAATGAGTCTCTTTCTTCTTCTCTTCCTGCACCTTTTTTCGATACTCATTGATATCATGGCGCAGCCGTTCGAGTTGATTACGATTCTCCGCCTTCTCCCCAACCTGTCCTGTCACCAGCCCGGTCAGGACAAGGCAGCTCACGGTGATCAGTTTTAGCGACGTCTTGAAATTCATGGCATATAAAATAACTGATTTAACCGATAAAATCAATAGAAAAATTACATTTATGGATAATGTGAAATCTCCCGGCCGCTGGAATAATGGCCCGGGTTTTTCATGGGGTTGGAACGGCGTGTTCTCCGTTCGAAACAGCGTTTCAGCCGAATTATTCATTCATGGTTAGTTGAAAATTGCCTTGACTAATAAAAATGAGAGTGTTATATTATAGACCGATTTAACATATATGTCACATATCCATTTAAAAAGACGATAAGGAAATAAATGGCGAACACTATCTGGGACAACATCTTCCAAAAAAATGGCAGCAAGCAGATCAACTTATTCACTGTACTGCGGCAAGTCCCCATTTTTCAAGAAATGAAAAAGAACGACCTGAAAGAATTCATGAAGATCATTCATCCTCGCAATTACAAAAAAGATGAAATCATTTTTTATGAAGGTGAGCCCGGAGTGGGCATGTACATCATCGAATCAGGGACAATTGGTATTTACAAAGATCTCGAGGGCGCAGCCAAAGAAGAATTGGCCGTTTTAAAGGCTGGTGATTTCATCGGTGAAATGGCATTGCTGGACGATTCCCCCCGGTCTGCATCAGCAGTCGCCCTGGAGAATACTCACCTTCTGGGATTGTTTCGTCCCGACCTGTTCAGTCTGCTGGAGCGAAAGCCACGATTGGGAAATGAAATTCTCCTCAAATTAGCTCAGATGATTGCCGAGCGACTGCGGCTTACCAACATGGAATTGCAGCATGCCAAACAAAATCATGAAACCGAAGAGATAATTCGATGACCAATCCTCCTGTCAAACAAAAGGTCGACGAAATTCAACCCCTCGACGAGCAGATGATTTTCGTGGTCAATAAAACCACCGGGAAAAAAGTCATCCGATTTCTGTTACTTATTGCCGGCGTCGTTCTGTGCGTTCGACTTCTCCCGTTCATCAAATCGATTTTTCCGGCGTTGGGCATATCCTTTATTTTTGCGTTCCTACTATCGCCGCTCGTCGATCGGATTGAGAATCTCGGGCTGAGCCGCAGCAGCGCCATTTCGATTTTATACCTGATTCTCGCCGCAATCATCGTCGTGTCGCTCATTTTTTTCATCCCCAGTTTATCACAGGAATTATCATCGATTTCGGCCACGGTGCAGACGCAAAATTCCGATACCCTGATTATCAAATTGCAGACCCTGCTCACCCAGCAGTTACCGGTTCTGAAAAATCCTGAGTTTTCCCGTCTCGTGAGCACCAAGCTGCACGATCTGTTCACCGCCTTGATGCAGAAAAGCATGAACCTGGTGTTCTCCATTGTATCGTCCTTCACCATGATCATCACCCTGCCATTCATCACATTTTTCATGCTCAAAGATGGGCAGGAGATGAAAAAGAATCTCATTCAAAAAGTCCCGAATCGATATTTTGAAATGTCACTGAACCTGCTCTACAAGACCAACAAACAGTTAGGAAATTATATCCGTGGCCAGTTGCTCGTCTCCGGCATTATCGGCACCCTGGCCATCATCGCGCTGTACTCGTTGCACGTGCCGTATTTCTTCGTCATCGGCATCGTTGCCGGGCTGGCGAATCTGATTCCATACTTCGGCCCCATCGTGGGCGCGTTGCCGGCGATACTGGTCGTCATCATCGAAACAGGCTCGTTCGGCTCCGTCCTGGGCGTCATCATCGCCTTTGCTATCATTCAGCTTCTGGACAATGTATTCGTCTCTCCGCTCATTGTTTCGAAAAGCGTTCACATCCATCCCATGACCGTCATTCTCGTCATCCTGGTTGGCGGCCAGGTTGGTGGCATCATTGGCATGCTCATCGCAGTTCCTATTTTTGCGGTAGCGCAGGTTGTCACCAAAGAGATTATCTGGAGCTTCAAACACTATCGGCTACTTGGTTGAACATCACCTCCTGGAAGCCCTGCTATTGTCCGGGGATGATACTCATTCCGGATCGGATTCACTATCTCAGGCAACACCTGTGTCACAAGGCAGCCAGTCGCTGAAAGGACGAAACGCTGGCGAAGAGTTTATAGTCCGAAAGTGCACTCCAATTCATCGCCCAATTTTTGCGGATATTATGAGCGTCAGTTTTCATACATAAATAACGCGTATCTTCATTTAAATCTATCCACAAAAGAGGCTCACATGGATAAACTCATCACAATTGAACGCCATATCCTGGAGCAGCAGCAGAAGGGCTACCCTGAAGCCACCGGGGATTTCACGCAGTTATTATACGACATCACCTTTGCAGCAAAAATCATTTCGCGCGAAGTTAATAAAGCCGGGCTGGTGGAAATTCTCGGACTCACCGGAGACAAGAATGTTCAGGGCGAACAGGTTCAGAAGCTGGATGAATATGCCAATGAAGTGATTCGAAAAACAATGGATCACACCGGTCGCGTCTGCGCCATGGCATCGGAAGAGGTGGAAGATATCATTCTCATTCCCAAAGAGTACAAGTGCGGCCGTTACGTCCTGCTGTTCGATCCGCTGGACGGCTCCTCCAATATCGATGCCAACGTGAGCATTGGCTCGATTTTTTCCATTCATCGGAAAATCACAAACGCCCGCCGGGGCAATTTAGACGATTGTCTTCAGGAAGGGTACAAGCAGGCCGGCGCTGCGTACGTCGTGTACGGGTCATCCACCATGCTGGTTTACTCCACAGGCCAGGGTGTGCACGGTTTCACACTCGATCCCAGCGTGGGGGAGTTTCTGCTCTCGCATAAAAATATTCAAATTCCGGAGAACGGCGGCTATTACAGTGTGAATGAAGGCAATTCAGTCTATTGGGATGAGGGCGTGAAAAACCTGGTCAACTACTTAAAAAGCAAGACCAATCATCGCGGCAACCCGTATTCATTGAGGTACATCGGTTCGATGGTCGCGGATCTTCATCGGACACTATTGTACGGCGGAATTTTTATGTATCCACTGGATTATAAAAATTCAGCCAAACCCACGGGGAAATTGCGGCTGCTGTATGAGGCGTCGCCCATGGCGTTTATTTTCGAACAGGCCGGAGGACGCGCCACCGATGGTCATCAAAATATTCTCACGATAAAACCAGAAAGACTTCATCAACGCACGCCGCTGATTATCGGAAATAAACTTGAAGTCGACCTGGCTGAACAATTTATTCAAGGAAAAAGAAAACAATGAGCGAGCAAATTCCTGTACTTCGAGTGATGCCCATGCCGAAAGATACCAATCGCTACGGGACTGTATTTGGCGGCGTCATCCTTTCTTATCTCGATATTGCCGGCGTTTTGGAAGCGCGGAAAACAGCAGCGCTAAATTTCGTCACCATCGCCATGAACAAGGTCGAATTCCATAAACCGGTTTTTGTTGGGGATCAGGTTTCCTTTTACGCAAAGACAATTCACCTGGGCTCAACGTCCATCACCATTGCGGTGGATGTAAAGGCCAACCGTTACGATGATCCTTCCCGCGAGGTTCAGGTGACCAGCGCCGAAATCACCTACGTCGCAGTGGATGAAAACCGCAGGCCAATCCTGATTCCCCGTTAGCCGCGTCCCTGCAACAAGGAGGTAACATGGTGAACATAACTATTCATAACACCGAATTTCAATTGGTCAAAGGCGACATCACCGAACTGGACGCCGATGCCATCGTGAACGCTGCCAATGCGGAATTGAAATTAGGGGGTGGCGTTGCCGGCGCCATTCGACGAAAAGGCGGTCCCGCCATTCAGAAGGAATGCGACGAATTCGGAGGCACCTTTGTGGGTGGCGCCGTGCTGACGACTGGCGGTAAATTGAAAGCCCGCTATGTCATTCACGCTGTGGGACCGCGCATGGGCGAAGGCAATGAAGATGTCAAATTGAGAAACGCCACGCTGAACAGCCTGAAAGTCGCGGATGAGCACGGATTGAAATCCATCGCCTTCCCGGCAATCAGCACGGGCATCTTTGGTTTTCCCATGGATCGCTGCGCCAATATCATGATTGAAACCTGTGCGAATTACCTGCGCAAAGACACCGGTCTGGAAACGGTGATTTTTTGTCTGTACGACGATGCCGCGTACCGCACTTTCCTCGATGTCGTGCAAAAGAAATTGGGCTAAAAAAAAATCCCCGACCGATTGGCCGGGGATGTGTCAGGATATGTTTATCTCAATCAGTTAATCTCAATCTCTCTGGCTTTGGCTTCTTCGCTTTTGGGAATCTGAACCGTCAGGACGCCATCCTTATAGCTGGCTTTGATGTCACCGGTCTTCACATTCTTCGGCATGTAAAACGCGCGTTCGAATTTCCCGTATCGTCTCTCGATTCGGTGATAATCTTTCTCTCTCTTTTCATCCTCGAATTTGCGCTCGCCGGACAGCTTCAGCATGTTTTCTTCAAACGAAATTTTGATATCTTCCTTGTTCAGCCCGGGGATTTCAGCCCTCACTTCGAAACCTTCTTTTGTCTCGGTAATATCCACAGACGGACTCCACACCCGGTCCGTGTTCCAAAAGTCCGGACCAAAATTACCAAAAAAGTCATTGACTTCATCGGGCAACGAGGCCAGATTTCTGTTGGGGTACCATTTCATGAGTTTCATCGTTCATTCCTCCTGTATCAATTTATGTTAAGGATTCAATTATTTTTTTCTCCGCTCCTTCCATTTGCAATGACCATGCCACTTTTCATCGACCAAAACTAACACCTTGTGATTCTGGCTGTTATCGTGGAATTCAATCGCTCATTTCCGTACCGGCGATTTTCTCAGAAGCTGTCATCGTTTCACATCCTTCTGCCATCTCTGCCAGGATGACTTGCCAGGTGCATCAAATTTTCACTCCGCCGGCGCGCCATCCCGAGACGAAAAAGCCGTTTCCCATTCCGCACAAGCGAAATATTGAAACGGCTTTCAAACGAGAACTGCTGAAAGTCAGACGCTGGAACGGCGTCAGTCCTCGATCATTATTTGGATCTCGGTTAAATAGTTCCTGGGATTCCCCTTGAAAATCATGCCAGGTCCTTTCACGTACACCTCCCGCGTGGGTAGTTTGGAAGTATAGCCTTTGGCGCTCAGATAGTCATAGATTTTTTTATAGGAACTATGAAGCGCATCGTACGGCCCTTTGTGAATGAGCGTAACGCACTTTCCGCCTGTCAATTCCCGGACTGTAATTTCGCCATCGCTCTGGCCTTTTCGAACTGGCACACACGCCTCAAAATCTGCGTCATCTTCCTTGTACTCGCCGTCGAAATACAATGCCAACGGCTTACCATTGACATGTCGACCCACTTTTTTGAACAGCAGTCCCATACCTTTGCCGATATCCTCATATTTGCCTCTCATGCGGTATCCGGCGATGAGAATGGTCTCGATGACCTTTTCTTCGATGTCAAATTGCTGATGATCTTCCATGGTTCTCTCCTTTTCAGATTGAATGAGCAATTCCAATGAATGGGAAATCTCGTCGTATCGTTTCATTTTTCCCCTGACCTGCTGCAGTTTCAGTTTGAGCTGCGTGACCATATCGCCTTCGTCCTCGTACTCGTCCAAAATTTCTTTGATTTCGGCCAGTGAAAAGTCGAAATCCTTCAACATTTTTATAGAACGAGCCGTTTCATAATTCGCATTGTCGTAATAGCGATAACCAGTAAAATCGTCCACCCGCGCCGGGACCAGCAGTCCCTTGTCATGGTACAGGCGCAACGATTTCACAGTCAGCGATGTGATCTTTGAAAACTCTCCGATACTGTACATATCAATTTCCTTTCAGGTTAATTGTAAACAGAGATTGGCCAATCCTGCGCTATTAATATAAGGCCTGCCCATGGGGGAGAGTCAAGCGTTTTTTTCACTGAATGGTATACCCGCCTAGACCGATGAGCTGGCATGGAACTGAACCCGACACCCGGCTGCTGCATCCGTGAATCATCAGACCGGTTGCACAAAAATTCATCTTGACATTGATACGAGAAATTTATATAATGTTCTCCAGTAATCAAAGGGATTTACATCTTCTCACCTCTGTCCCCAAAGACGATGCTCCCAAATTTCATGGAAAATATCCGTCTTTCCTCCCAATCCATCGAATCCCAGATATGTTCGATGAAGCTTGAATTCCCCTCTCAAAAAGATGAGACCATGGAATGGAGGACAAAGCCGCCCTCGTTCATTGAGGCATTTTACAATTTTGTGGCGGAGACCAATCGCATTCCGGAGCAACTGGAGTACTGGGGCTATTATTACACCCGGAATAAAAATAATTTTTCCGAATACATCCATAAGAATATTCAGCTATTGAAAGCCCGTTGCCTGAGAGCGTTCCCGTCATTTGTCCGCGATATTCACTTCTATTATATTTTGCAGGAGTCGAATTGTTTCGACGCAGTGAGCTATCACCCCAAAATTGACGTCGAGTACGGCATCGATTTTGTGGTCACCTACCGCGGCAGGCGATTTGGGATCAACTGCTTCATCAATACGCTCCGGTCAAAAAAAGGCCGCGGGAAAAAGGTGTCGCGACACAATCCGGTGACGCATATCTCCCTTGTGGATCTGCCAGTGCATTTCAAAGGCAGCAAGACCTGCGGTCAATTTTATCTGTACTCGGAGCGGGAACTGCAAACGCTCATTTCGATCCTCTCAAAAAATTTTTCCCAATGATGTAACCTTTTTGGCATTTTCCAGTTTACATGAATGAACTGGAAATTGGAAAGCGGACGTCTGACTCATCGGCCGCGTTGACGATTTCCAGCGCGATACGTATCGATTTCCAATCCATGCAAGGATGAGCGAGTGTGAATTCACAATCCGATAACGACATAATGCTGCAAGTCCGCAACGGCGACATCGACAAACTGGGATTGCTGTTCGACAAATACCATCTTGTCCTGTACACGTTTTTCGTTCGGATGTCCAGCAGCAAAGCAACCAGCGAAGATCTCGTGCAGGAAGTATTTTTGCGCATGCTGAAATACAGGTACACTTTTCGCGGGGATGGCAAATTCACCAACTGGATGTTTCATATCGCCCGCAATGCTCAGATTGATTTTTTGAGGAAGCAGAGCAAAGAGACATGCGTCGATGATGACGCGCTGGATACCGCATCGGAAGATGCGCAGCCGGAAGAGCTACTGGAACAACATCAAAATCATTTGCTGCTCATGCAGGCGCTGGACAAATTGCCCCATGAAAAACGCGAGGTGTTGATATTGAGCCGATTCCATGACATGAAATACGAAGATATCGCTGCGCTGATGCATTGTCAGGTGGGCACAATCAAGGCCCGCGTGCACCGCGCGTTAGCGGAGTTACGAACCATTTTTAATGACATATCAGGTGAGAACGGATGATGAAATGCAACGACGTACAGGAAATGCTGGCCGATTTGCTATTGGGCGAATTGAATGAGAGCGCCTCGGCAGCAATTCAGGCGCACCTCGACCAATGCCGCACCTGCCGGGCGGAGTTCGACGCGCTGAGCGGGTTGTGGCGTGAATTGGGTGCGCTGCCGGAGCAGATCCCCGAACGTAATTTGCGCCCCGGTTTCGATGCGATGCTGGCCGCGTACAAACAGGGAATGCACCACAGCGACAGTCGCGCCACGCTGTTGGAGCGCCTGAACGGATGGATAGGAACGTGGTGGCCCGGGCAGCCTCTGGTTCAATTTGCATCGGCCGTCGCGTGTCTGCTCGTCGGTTTGTTGATTGGCATTATTGCTCATTCGGCAAAACCGCTTTCGTACGACATCGTGGCGCTCCAAAAGGAGATGCAACACATGCGAGAGGTGACGGCAATCTCGCTGCTCAGGCAGGATTCGCCCACCGAACGGCTGCACGGTATAAGTCTGGGCGCCCAGGCTGCACAACCGGGCGGCGAACTCCTGACCTCATTGCTTCAGACGCTGAACACCGATCCCAATGTGAATGTCCGTCTGGCTGCCGTTGATGCGCTCTATCTGTTTCGCAACCACGCGCGGGTGCGCAGCGGACTCATTGAGTCGTTGGCCGGACAGACCTCTCCATTGGTGCAAATTGCATTGATCGACCTGCTCACGGAAATCCGTGAGAAAAAGTCCATCGATGCGCTGAAACATGTGATTGAAAAGAACAACCTTGACACCAACGTCAAACAAAGGGCCGAGACCGGCCTTAAACAGTTGCTCTAATGGAGGATTTTATGAAAAAGAAAATATACCCTGTGCTGGCGATTTTCATTCTGTTTGCACTCAGCGAAGTCCAGGGCGCTGAAGTGGAAAAAAAGGAAGTGATAACCAAAACGTTGAAGTTCTCCAACCCCCGGGGATCCAAGGAGTTGGAAGTGGATAACATGAACGGCAGCATCAACGTCGTTGGCCAGAACCGGGATGACGTCGAAATTGTGGTGCACAAAACAATTGTGGCCGAATCGGAAGAAAAGATTAATGAGGCGGATAGCGTCGAAGTGCTCGATATCACCGAGAAAAATAATTTCATCTCACTCTACGTGGATGCGCCGTATCGCAAGCACGACGGGTCTGTCAATTATCGCGGCTGGAAGCACTACCGATACAAAGTCAGTTTTAGCTACCAGATCAGCGTCCCATTCGAGACCGACCTCGTGCTGAAGACGATCAATGACGGAGATATTGTGGTGACCGGCGTGCGCGGAAATTTCGAAGTCAATAATATCAACGGCGCTGTCACGATGAAAGCAATTTCCGGCTCAGGCAAAGCCTATTCGTTGAATAAAGATACGCGCATTGAATTCGAGAAAAATCCCTCGGAGGGTTGCTATTTCGGTTCGCTGAATGGGGATGTGATTGTCGCCTTTCGCAGCGGTCTTTCGGCTGATTTTAAAATCAAGACGTTCAACGGCGATGCGTTCACCGACTTTTCGATGACCTACCTGCCCCTGGCGACCTCGGTTCAACAGAAGGAAAATGGAAAATTCGTCTATAAAGCGGAGCGCGCCACATCGCTGCGAACTGGCAATGGCGGTCCACTCATTGAACTGGATGGATTCAATGGCGATATTCAAATACTGGAACGGTGAACCTGAACGCCCGGTCACAACGGGTAAATTTTTCAGGTCAGTGGAATCAGAAGCATCACAGGAAACCTCTGAATCCATATTTTCAAACTGCCAATAATTATTAACTATAACTGTGGAGGTTTAAAATGAAACGCATACTTATATTTGCATGGCTGATGTTGTCGCTTGTGTTGGTAACTCAGAGCAATGCCCAGGAGCCAATCATGGATCGGCTGTCCGTTGCTTTCAGCGATCCTTCAAAACCTGGGACTGTCGAAGTCGGATTGATCTCAGGCAGCCTTTCCGTGACCGGCTATGATGGCAAAGAGGTCATTATTGAAGCCACGGCCCGCACGAAAAAACTTGAGGGCGAGGAGAACGAGATCAAAGATAAAGCCAAAGGCATGAAAAAAATCCAGGTGCTGACCACCGGGCTTTCTGTGGAGGAAGAGAATAACGTGTTGGAAATCAACGTAGAATCCTGGCGGCGCGCCATCGACCTCACGGTCAAAGTTCCGGTGAAAACTTCTCTCAAATTGAGTTGTCTGAACAACGGCGATATTCGCGTGGAAAATGTGGAAGGGGAGCTCGAGGCGAATAATATCAATGGCGGGGTTGTCTTGAAGAACGTCTCAGGCTCGGTGGTGGCTCATTCATTGAATAAAGATGTCGTCGTCCTGTTCAACCGCGTGGATCCCAGTAAAACCATGTCGTTCAGTTCAATGAACGGCGATATTGATGTCACTTTTCCATCGAACTTCAAGGCGAACGCGAAACTCAAATCGAACCAGGGCGAAATCTACAGCGATTTCGATCTGTCTCAGCAGGAAGTTGTGAAGGATTTTTTGAAGGAAGACAAACGGAGCGAAGGGGGCAAGTATCGCATCAGTTTCGAATCCGGCATATTGGTAAAAATAAACGGCGGCGGCCCGGAAATACTGTTCAACTCGTTCAATGGAGATATATTCATTCGAAAAGCGAACTGATGCATGCCTGAGAACTAATGCCCGGGAAGAAAAAGCAGGTAGTCTGATTACCTGCTTTTTTTATAAGCTTTCCATTGGCGAGAGGACAAATTTCTCCCGGATATTGAACCGCGCCGGTACTCTTTTGCTGCGTCTGTCCTGACTAAACAGTCCGGAGCGGTTCTGCGCAGCGCCCATCTGTCTAACCGCCCTGTTGTTCTCCTTGTTCACTGACTCGCAGAGAATCCACCTTCCGCCCTTGCATTTTGGAACATCAAATCACGCCGGCGACTGCCAGCGCCAACATGCTAATCCCCAACGCAACCATGATAATCCCGGTGATGACATGCAATTTCTGCAGGCTGGACTGTCGCCACATTTCAACCCGCGCCGTGGTGGTGAAACCAAATCCAATCCCCAGAGTGATCAGGACAAACGGCAGGACAAAAATGACATTGTACAGCGCCAGCAGCGCGAGCGCCTGAGTCCGCGTCGCCATACTGCTGAGCATTCCAATGATCACCACGTACGGCCCGGACGTGCACGGAAGTAAAAACAGGCTGATCACGATGCCGGCGCCGAACGCCCCGGGCGCCGATGTGATGTTCGATGTAATTTTCTTCAACGTTGGCTGCCAGGATTTTGGCACTTCAATGCTGAACCAGCGGCCCGGCCAGAAATAGTCTTTGATATTCCAGATGCCAATGACGAGTGCCAGAACCGAAACAATCACGTAGACCGCATGCTGGAATCCGGTGATTTGAACCGCCGAGAACAGCCCGACTCCCATCAGATAATAGGAGATATAGCACGCAGCAGTGAAGGCGAACCCGGCGCCCAATATCGCTTTGCGGTTCCGGTGCGTGGCCAACAGAATCGTACCCAATAGCAAGACCAGCACGGCAAAGGCGCAGGGATTGATGGCGTCCACGGCTGCCGCGCTGACAAGGGCTGGCAGCGTGATTCGCAAGGAAAGATTTTTCTTTTCATCAGGGCGAAGCAAAGTCAACGGCGAGACAGCCTGGCTGCTGATTGCAGTTCTGACTGCCTGCTCAATATTTCGCTGCACGGTTCGATTGCATCCCTGGAAGGCGCTCTCCCCAATGAAAATCGCCGGCGTCCCTTTTTCCAGAATCGCGTCCGATCGATAAACGCGCGCCAACTGCATCATCTTCTCTGCATTGGCGCCCTGGTGAATCTCCAGCCGGGTGATTTGGATGGGATAAAACGGAACGATCCGCTCCTTGAGAAATTGTTCGATGTGAGCGCATTCCGGGCAGCCTTTCTCATGGAAGAACACCAGTTCCTGGGCTGAGGAATCAACGCAGAGAAAGAGCGCGAGCAACAGTGTGATAGAAATGACGCACGTTTTCATAGTCGGTATCGAATCGGTGAGATGACCTCGATGGCAATTCTTCGACAGCGCCGTCCGGGATTGTCAAATCCCGGCGCTGCATTCATCGCGCCGGTCTCACGACCTGCGTTCGGCCGCTCCAATCGCAGGCATGGTTTTTTTCAATGTTCGCCGGGGATCAGCCATTTTTCGTTTTGCTGTATTTTCCATTCTTTCAAACCGCCGACCAGGCTGACGAATTGCTGATACCCTTTATTGCGCAATTGCAACGCGCAGACATCGCTGCGCTGGCCATCCCCACAGCAGAGATAAATGACCAGATCGCCGCTGAGGCTTCCGGCAATGGAATCAGCCCATCGAAACAGTTTTTCTTCCGGCACGTGAATCGCGCCGAGGATATGCTCCGAGACAAAGTCTTTTTTGGGTCGAATATCCACCAATGCAAAAAAATTATACGCCAGTTCACCCGGCGGCGCCTGATATTTTTCCAGGGCCAATACCTGGCCGGTCACCCGGAGCGTCAAAACATCGGAATCGTTGTAGTGAATTTCAATTTTCTTGTCGACGCGAACGCCGCCATAGCCCAGGCTTGCGAACACATAGCCGAGGTCCAGCGTTGCTCCTGGCTTCAGCGTCTGCATCGGCGCCGGCTTCGACTCGATGCAGGCAGCAAAGGTGCGAATTTCACGAATGGCGATGGACTTCGTCCCGGCATTGGTCACCGAAAACCTGACCGGCGCATGCTGCCCTTCCCGAATCGTCCCGAAATCGAATACCGCTGGATTCGCCTTCAATGCTTCCGACGCTCGCAGATTCGAAACGGTCAACGCGACGAGAAGCAGCATGGCACACTGCAATTTTTTCATCGATGCAAATTCCTCTCCCACGAAAAAAAAGCCCGGGCATTCCGGAGCAACGCCCGGGCGTCATTTTCATTTCAATCAAAACGCAACCGACCAGTTCACAGTATGGCTTTGACCTGGTTTCAAAACGCCGCTCAATTTCACTTCCAGCAGTTCTCCGGCCGACGTGTGATACAAGACCTCCACATCCGCCGTGACGGTTTTCACCTGTTCGCCATTGGGGAGATGAATGAATAGCGAATAGGGCGCGCCGGGAACAATTTCCGAAGCGCCGCTCAACGTCGCCAGCGATGCATCCCATTTCACTGCTTTCATGCTGACGTCTCCGGTAATGTGCCGCGAATTGGCCAGCACCTGGGGTTGATTTTTTGCCTCGCGAATGACGAACGTCTTTGTCCCATGCGCCGGCGCCACCGCGCGGATTTGATCGCGCGCTTTTCCCAAATATGCCTGTTCCCAGAAATCGAATACCACATAGTCTTTATTTTCATCCAAACCCAGATCAGCGCTGAAGCGCAACTGGCAGGTATCGGGCGCGTCGCTCCAGTTGAACATAGCCGCCACATCGTACACGCCGGTGACATTGTTCACTTTCAGATCGATGGCTTTCGGGAATTCCTTCACTTGCGGACAACACCAGACAACGCCATCCCGTTTGTTGGATTCGATTCGGTAGGGATACAGATCGATGGGCACAATCGGCGTTGTGGGCATGGTTTTCTGGTACAGTTCCAATTTTCGCTCCGGCAATCGCGCCATAAAATCGCTGGCCATATACAGTTGGCCGGTCAGCGCAATGGCCGTGACAATGGTCCTGCCCTCTTCCAGACTCAGGGGATTTCGCACCATGGCTGCATCCGGGTCGCAGTGCCAGGTGATGTTGTTCAAATAATTCGCTCCGAACAATGAATGGAAAAATGTCTGCATGGACATGTCCCCCGGTTTTGGAGGATACCAGTGCGCTGCCACATCTGCGCCAATCCGCGAGCCGTCGAAGATGTCAAAGCCCAATCCGACTTCGTGCATGGCGCAGCCGCCAATGTAGACGTCATCGCCCAGCGTCTCCCGAAGCGCGCGCTGCGCTTCAAGATAGACCTCCCGGCTGCCGCGGGTGGAATCAAACGCCATGGATTTGTTCCTGTCATAAAAATCCATCCATGTCCCCCAGCCGGCATCTTTGAGATACTCCAGTCCCCATTCGTCTTTCAAAATTCGGAACATGGGTTTCAGATGTTTTTCAATGACTTCGGGATTGGTGTAATCGAGCCTCACCTCGCTGGTGTCGCCGGTGCAGCAAGCGCCGGAGAGATTGCCGCGCACATCGCGCAGGTAATAATTTTCCGGATACTTGTCCGCGCATTCCGCTTGGGCATAATTGGAACCGTAAATATTCACCCAGAGCGCCGGTTTCAACCCCTTGTTCTTGATATATTCGAACAGCCATTTGCCGCCATGGGGGAAGGTCGTTTTCGTCCAGTCGAGATAATTGGCGTCATCGCCCAGGGTGTAGCAGGCGTCCAGTTGAATATATTCCAGGCCGTAGGACGCGAGATGTTTGGCGATAGCATCGGTCTCGGTAATCATATCCGCCTCGGTCGTCCCCATGTAATAACAATACCAGCTACTCCACGCAACCGGCGCTGTCACAAATCGGGTGGGTTTCGGTTTGTAAAATTTCAGCTTCAGCACGTTGATGTAATAATCCGGGATGATTGAAATTTCATCGCCGGCGCTCAGCGGCACGGCGATTGTCATCCGATCCGCCTGCTCTGTCCCGCGAGTCAGGCGGCTCTTCTCCGCGAATTGAATCATTGTATCCGTGTTCCGATCAAACAGACAGTGGATATTGCTCGCGGTCACCAATCCCAGGGACGTGTACAGGACGCCATTGTCCTGGTCTTCCTGTCGGGCCGGAATTCTGTCCCTGGTTGCCGGCGCCACGCCGGACACGAGCCCATTTTCGGCTGAACAATCGATATTTACGCCATGTTGTGTGACCCGGAACGTCCACTCCAGCGATTGAGGCTCTTGCGTCTGAATGATCAGGTGGTCTTGTCCCTGCTGCGCATTCCAGCGGCGACACTCGATCTGCGCCCCTCCCTGATTCAGGTAGAGCTTGACTTCCCTGACGAGGATGCCCAACTGCGCGTGGCGAATCTCCACCGTTTCCTGTTGAATATTGGGCGAAATGAACCAGCCCTCCATTTCCAGGTTCGGCGCTGCGCAGGACAGTAACGCGCCAGAAATGATGGCGAGACACAATAGCCAGAAATTGGACCGAAAGATCAAATCTCCTTTTTTGTTGACCATACTTTTCTCCTCTTTACCAGTACGCAGATATAAATCCCCCTGAAATTGTAAAATCTTCATTCAGTTACCTGGTAGCTGTTCACAGGTTTCGGGTTCAGGATTCCCGGTTGGGGTTGTGGATATTGGTTGCGCGAAACATTTTTTATGCTCAAATAGTCCGTCATCAACGGTACGTTATCATTATCCTTGAACGATGAACCAGTGAACGGTTACTTTGCCTGTTACTCGCATCGAATTTCATCGCTCTATTTTACAATGAAAAAGCGACTGGATTGAAAAGCAATGGCCCCTCACAATGGAAATTTTTCAATCTCGATTTAGAAATCAACGGTTGTCTGGCCGAAGAACCAGTAGGAAGGGTCTCCGCCTTTCCATTCGTCATACACCGCGTCTGGCAGAAAAACAGAGCCGCCCAATTTGAACTGGACATTTTCGCGATAGGTGAAATCCAGCGTCAGATCGATCTCCGCGCCCATGTGTCGCGACCGTGCACCGTCTTCGAGCACTGCAACTTGAGCAAGCTGAAAATAATGACCGTCCAGCTTCAGGCTGAGATTCTTCATCAACTCGAATTTTGTCATCACCATCCAATCCCGCAAACCCAGATCGCGGGTGTGCCGCGGGATGTCCTTGAAATAATCCATATAACCGAAATAGCGATGCGTCGCCGGGTAAAGGGTGTTGAAACATTCATAGGCGTCGGTATCCGATTTATCGCCGGATAAATAATCGAAGGCAAGTTTGATATTGGGCTTCAGTGCTGTGGGCAAGGTATATCCGAAAGATTGTGTGATGTAAAAAGCCGAAATGTCCCTGGAATAATTCATTGTCCCTGTTTGCCAATTGAACTCAGATTCGATATCCATCTGTCCCAGTTTACCTTTGAAACGACTTCCAAGCGTCACTCGTTCCATTTTATTCCGAGCGTCCGCATCAATCTGTTGATCCGTATCTTTCAGCGCGTACAATTCCAGCACATTCAAATCGGATAAACGGGCTGTCGTCCACATGCCGGATAAGGCCTGATCGCCATCCGTTGTATTTTCAACCCGATTCGATTCGTACAAAGTTACATGCATGAGGTCTATCTGGAATCGGCGGAACACGAGCGACAGGACGCCTCCGTCAAAGGCGCGGCTGACATTGCTCCAGGGATTGGACCCCAACAGTCGCTCCGAGCCTCTGGCAAATTCCATTCTGCCAAATTTGAAATTTAATCCGCGCCAGAACAATCGGTTAATCTGCACATACCCCAATCGCATGTCCACATTGGCCGTATTTTTGAGCGTGCCAGTTGCGCCGCTGGTGTCCTCACCGCCAAACAAGCGCGAGTCCTGCAGTTGAACAAATGCGACTATTTTATCTGTGAACGCGCCCGTGAAATTTATACGGCTCCGCAACAGGGTGAAATCATTCGCCCGGGTATCCCCGTTGAAATCACGGTCATCCATTTCGCTGCGCATCCGGATCTGGCCGGTGATTTTCAATGAAGACGACATGTCCTGAGCCTGAAGTAATAACGTGCCTGTCAATACGATCATTGCCATCGCAAGAAATTTAATTGTCATTCTGGTCATACGCTACTCCTTAATTGGTTTTGAATTATTGTCATTTTCGGTTTCGCACGGAATCCCCGAACTTGGGTGTCCCGTTCTCATGGATGATTTTTCAATACCGGCGCAACCGAAGGGCTATTTTCGGAACAGACCATCTTTGTAACTCCCGGCTCAACTGCCGCACCAGCCAGCTTTCCTGCTATTCGATGTAGCCCGTCTCTTTCAATCTTTCGTGCAATCGTTCATGTCCCTCTTCCGCCTGAAAAACGCGGAACGACCGGAAATTGAGAAAAATTTTTTGATCCTCCAGCCAGGCGTCCGACTCAGCATTTCTTTTATAATCGATCAGCTTGACCTCCAGCCCATTCACCGCACAATCGATTTCGTTATGATTCCCCCGGTAATGAACGCGCTTAATCCTCGCCGGCACATCGCTATTTTCAATACCTTCGGGATTGATGAAAACATCCTCGGGACGCACGAGCAGAACAACATCGCCATCCTTCAGCGTTTTGTTTTCCGGCATTTTGAGATTCAGGTTCGTGCCCTTGATCTGCATGGCCCCTGACTTCACAACGGCATCGATGACATTCACCTGCCCGATGAAGCTCGCCACGAATTTATTATCCGGATGCTCGTATACCTGCCGCGCGTCCCCTTGCTGCGCCACACTGCCTTTATTGATCACAATAATTTTATCCGCAATTTCGATCGCTTCGTTCTGGTCATGCGTCACAAAGATGCTGGTAATATGGAGCTTGTTGTGAAAATCTCTCAGCCACTCCGCCAGATTCTCCCGGACTTTTGCGTCCAGGGCGCCGAACGGTTCGTCCAGCAGCAGCACTTTGGGCTCAGTCGCCAATGCCCTTGCGAGCGCCACCCGCTGGCGCTGTCCACCGGAAAGCTGGTCCGGGTAATGCTTTTCATAGCCCTGCAGTTTGACCAGGTTGATCAGCTCTTTCACATGCGCGGCGATATGGGCCCTGGATTTCTTCTGAATTTCCATGCCAAAGGCGATATTTTTCTCCACATTCATGTGTTTGAAAAGAGCGTAGTGTTGAAAAACAAAACCGACTTTTCGCTTCTGCGGAGCGAGTCCGGTCACTGCTTTTCCAGTCAGAAAAATTTCCCCGCGGTCTGGCGTTTCCAACCCGGCAATGATACGGAGGATTGTGCTTTTTCCGCAACCGCTGGGACCCAACAGCGCGACCAACTCGCCTTCCTTCACCTCGAAGCTGACATTATCCACGGCGACGAAATCGCCAAATTTTTTATGAATATTTTTAACGACGATGGCCATATTTAATTCACCCCTTTCCGTTTGTACACGCGCTGCATGGTGGTTAACAGTATAAATGAAATCGCCGCCAGCACAATCGCCGATGAAAACGCGCCGGCGTAATTGAAATCAGTGAACTCCTGATGAATGTGCAACGTGGCTGTCTGTGTTTTGTGAATAATACTGCCGCTCACAACCAATACGGCGCCGAATTCACCGATGGAACGGGCGATGGTCAGCGTCACTCCATAGGCAAGCCCCCATTTGATCGAAGGCAGAGTCACTTTCCAGAATGTCTGCCATCTGGACGCGCCTAAAATATAGGCTGCCTCTTCCTGTTGCAGTCCAAATTCTCTGAGTACCGGCATCACTTCCCGCGCGACGAACGGCAGGGTGACAAATAATGTTGCGATGAGCATGCCCGGAAATGCATAGACAATTTTCAACTGGTGCAGTTCCAACCAGTTGCCGATCCAGCCATTGGGACCGAACAGGATGATGAACATGAATCCAGCCACAACCGGCGACACGGCAAAGGGCAAATCGACCAAACCCTCGAACAATAACTTGCCGCGAAAGGTATGTTTCACCAGGACGAGCGCCAGTATCACCCCAAAGAAAGTATTGATGACGACAGCGCCAATCGTGATCCGCAACGTCAGCAACAGCGCATGCAGCGATTCCGTCGCGACAATGGACGTTACAAAATTCTGCCAGCCGTTTTTCCATGCCTCCCGGATGATGCCATACAGGGGCAGCATGGTCAACACGAGGAACCAGCCCACCACCAGAATGATCAGGATAATTTTACCCCATGAATATGAAGCGCTTCTCTTCCGAAAATCACTGAGCTTTTTCATGCCGTCGACTCCAGATTTGAATGATGTTGAGCATGGTGAGAATCACAAAGGAACTAATGAGCAATACCACTGAAATGCCCATGGCGCCCTGCTGATTGTAACTTTCAAGTTCACCATAGATATACACCGGCGCGACCTGGGTCTTAAATGGGATATTCCCCGAGACAATGGCAATGGAGCCAAACTCGCCCAGCGCTCGGCTGAAAGAAAGGGCGGCGCCGGTGAGAATTGCCGGAAGCAGTGTGGGCAGAACGACCCGAAAAAATATCGTCCCGGTGGATGCACCCAGCGTCTTTGCCGCTTCCTCCATATCAACCTCCATTTCCAGCAACACAGGTTGAACTGTCCGCACGACGAACGGGAAAGTGACGTACAGCAGCGCCAGAATAATGCCGGGCTTGTTGAAGATAATTTCGATTCCCCTGCGACTGAAGAATTCGCCGATGAAACTATCCGGCCCGTACATGGCGACAAGCATGATGCCGGTTACCACGGTGGGTATGGCGAATGGCAAATCGATGAGCGAGTTCATCAAACTTTTGAGCGGGAACGAATAGCGGACCATCACCCAGGCCGTCGCTGTTCCGGTCAGGATATTGATGACCACCATGAACAGGGCCGCTGTAAAGGTGAGTTTGAGCGAATACACAGATTGCGGGCTGGAGATATTCGCCCAAAGCGAAGCAATCCCCCCATGGAATGCCTGGCTCATCAACGCGACAATCGGAAGAATAATGAGCAGCCCGATGTAGAAAAAGGAGAGACTCCGCAGGATGATGTCCTCCTTTGGCGGCAACGGAAAAAGGTGCGGTTTAATTTTCATGAGCTGACTCTTCTATGATACGCGACCAGACACCCCTGGCGCCATAGAGGTTCTCCTGCACCAGTTTCCAGCCACCTAAATAATTGATGTCGAACAAGTGCTGCGGCTGCGGAAATTTATCGGCATATTCGCGATTCACTTCCTCATCCACCGAACGAAAGCCGTAGTCTGCAAAGATACGCTGCACGTGTTTCGTCAGGACAAAGGCGACAAATGCCTCAACCACTTCGCGATTGCCGTGCCTGTCCACATTCCTGTCGATGACAGCGATGGGATTTTCGATGAGAATTGTGGCCGCCGGAACGATGTATTCCATCGTTCGTCCCTGTTTTATTCGCAGCAAAATCTCATTTTCATAAGTCACCAGGGCATCGCCAACTCCGTTTTCAAACGTTGTCACAGAAGCCCGGCCGGAATTATCCATCACTTTCACATTTTTTTGGATCGCCTTTAACAGCACCATTGCTGCCGCAGGATCCGCCTGCCCTGTTTCTAGCTCACTCATTTTCAATCCAGCCCCGTAAATAGCGTTCACGTCCCACATGGCGCCGCCCGATGTTTTGGGACTGGGATAAAGCACACTCACCCCGGGACGCGCCAGATCGACCCAATCCCGAATCTGTTTCGGATTCCTCTGGCGAAACGCAATCGCGACCACCGATCGCGATACCATGCCATCATACTGTTTCTTTTTCCACTCGTGAGCGATGAGCCCTGCTTCCACGAGCCGATCCACATCGCTCTCCAGCGAAAGCGCTGCAACATCTGCTTCGAAACCGGCGATGATTGCCCGCGACTGGGCGCCTGAGGCAATGTACGATTCATTGAATTGAACCCGCTTCCCGGTCTTTTCAAGCCAATACGCCTGAAATGCCGGAATGATCTCCTTCTGATACGCCTCCTTCGGCACCGTATAAGCGCCCAGCGTTATCGTATCGCTGGGTTGCATTTCCTTTTTACCGCAGACCTGGCATAGACCGCAGAGCAAAACAACAGCGAATACACTCCATACCTTTTTCATTGTCATTCCTCCTGATGAAGTTCATTTTTCAGTCTCATTGGTATTTCAGTCTTTACAATCGCCATACCAGAGAAATTCATCCCGATTATTTCATTAAATTCCAATGCGTTGAAAATTTAATCTTGCTTTTATGCAAATGATTCCGTAATATTTAACAGCAAATTCCAGCATATATCACAGACATCAATGAAATATCAAGGGAAGACTATGGAAAAATTTCGGCCCATTCTGTTAGACGCCTATCGTGAAGCATGCCGCCATATTAAAATTACAGAATCGACCCCCCAGATCGCGCTCGTACTGCGGCAACACATGCCCATTTCACAAATTTTCATTCGAATGCTCGATGACGCTCATGCCACTCTGGACACTGTCGCGATTGGATTCGGCGAGTCCGAATCAGACGCTGCGTATTTCGCTTCAACAAAAATCAACTCCGCGGAAAAAAAACGGTTGATGAGCTTGTTTCGCACCCGACAGATCGCGCACCGAAATCAGGATCACCATTGCGAGTCCATTTTCTCGCTTCTTGTCCCCACGGCCATTCCGTCGCACCTCGATATATTATCCACGGCGCTGACGATAGACGATGGCATCTATCCATTTCTCGTCTTCGTCGCTCAACAAGGACAGACCTTCACGCGCTATCATGCGGAATTGATGCGGACTTTAATCGAGCCATTTTCCGTGGCCTTAAAAAACGATAGCCAGCTCAGGGAAATTATCAGTTTACGGGAAGCTGCGGAAGCGGATAAAACAACACTGCTCACGAAATTGAGTCGGAAAGAAATCGGTGACGTGATCGTCGGAGCCGAAGGGGGTTTGAAGAAAGTAATGGAGAGGGTCATGTTGGTGGCGAAATCCGATGTGCCCGTGTTGATTTTCGGAGAGACAGGCACAGGGAAAGAAGTCATCGCCAGGGCTATTCACAATAATTCCAGCCGAAAAGAGGGGCCTTTCATCCGCGTGAACTGCGGAGCGATTCCCTCAGAGCTCATCGACTCCCAGCTTTTTGGCCATGAACGCGGCGCATTCACCGGCGCCGTTGAATCGCGAAAGGGCTGGTTCGAACGGGCTGATGGCGGCACGCTGTTTTTAGATGAAGTGGCCGAACTGCCCCTGCCGGCGCAGGTTCGGTTTTTACGCGTTCTGCAGGATGGCTGGTTGGAGCGGGTTGGCGGCAAACATCCGCTTAAAGTGAATGTCCGCATTGTCCTGGCCACTCATCGCGATCTGACGTCGATGGTGGCGCACGGACAATTCCGCGACGATCTGTGGTATCGAATCGCGACCTTCCCCATTTTCCTGCCTCCACTGCGGGAGCGCCTCGAAGACCTCAAAGAATTAGCCGAGCATTTTGCCCGGCGCTCGGCCATCCGCTTCGGCTTGCCGGTTCAGCTACCCTCGGAAGAAGACATTGGGACGCTCGCTGCATATCCCTGGCCTGGCAATATTCGCGAGCTTGGCGCTGTCATCGATCGCGCAGCGCTGCTTGGGGATGGGAATCAATTGGAGGTGAGCAAGGCGCTGGGCTGGTCAGAAAAAATTGAGCCAAATCATAATCAGGTAAAAGCCGAAGCGAACTATTTCCAAATACCACAGGAAATTTGTTCATTGGACGAAGCCATGAAAAAGCATATCATTCGGGCGTTGGCAAAAACACAGGGAAAAATTGAAGGCGCGTCCGGAGCTGCAACATTGCTGAAAATCAATCCTCACACCCTCCGCGCGCGCATGCGGAAATTAGGAATTCGCTGGGCAGAGTATCGTCAGGGATAATGGATAGGCGGCAGCAAAATCACTGCTCTAAAAAATGGATGCAATGGACGAAAACGCCGGCAGTCCAGCCCAGCATGGCCGGCATGTCGTACTCATTAATCACCCGGATCGAGCCGTCCACGGCATTGTATTTTTCCCACAAATCACCCGTTGCCTGGAAATTCGCGCTGACGACCCGGACGAATTTCCCGGCAATCCGTCGGGCGTCCTGTTCATAGCCGTAGTTCCTCAATCCCTGAATCACGATGTAATAAAGCGGAGGCCAGCCATTCGGGAAATCCCACTGGTACAGGCTGCTTCGACCGCCCTGCTCGCACACTGCCATCCCAAAGTCGAATTCGAATTTGGAGAGGTTGGACCTCACCGCCTCGGCCTGGGCCGGCGTCGCCATCCTTGTCCATAACGGATGAAAGCCAGCCAGAGAAGCGACGGCGCTCCGCCGGCGCGGGACGAAATCGTAGTCATAGAAAAAGCCGTTTTCTTCATCCCATAAAAAACGCGAGAACAGCGTCCGCCGGGCCTCGGCCAGCGATAGCCAGTGAGCCTCTTCGCCAATCCCCAATTCCTGACTGAACCGGGCAAGGTTCAATTCGACCTGATACAACAGGCTGTTCAAATCCACCGGGACGAAATCCGATGCGCGACCTTCAAATCTCGGAGTGAAATCCCAGCCAGTCTCTGCCTCAGCCAGATAGTGCTCAGCCGCGCGGATTTTCCCGGCCGGATCGCTCGCAGTGACAGGAACGCGGTCTTTCACATCGTGATCAATAAAGTGGTGAAGCTCCTCCGCCGTGGCGTGATGAAAATGGCGATTCAGTCCGACCGGTGTGCTCCGCTTTTTATCCCAGAAATCGTACTCAACTTTGAGGGCGTCATAGGCGCGGTGGAGCCAGGTTTTGTCCCCGGTCCGATCGAAAATTTCCCTGACCATCAGCGCAAGATAGGGCGGCTGCGAGCGGTTCAAAAAATAGGTGCAATTCCCATTGGGCACAAATCCATATTTCCGGAGCAGGAACAAAAGATTGTCCGCATTGTTACGAGCAAGGTCAACAAATCCCTGCAGCAGCAGACCGACATTGGTGAAATAGGTATCCCAGTAGAAATAGTTCTGCATGGTTTTTTCGCTCTGGCAGGGGACGGTGTATGGAAAAGGCAAACCCAGCAGCGTTCCCTGGTCATCGGGTTCATACCGAATCGTATTCTGCCAGTTCGATTTTATGTAGTCATACACAGTTCGTGTTTCGGATTGCCGTGTCATTGGGTCGATTTCCCTGATTCCCGAGCGGTTATCAATCGATGGCCCGGCGTTATGCCGGCTCCACGGTGAACTGGTAATAGCCGCTGCCTGCTTCAAAAACGAAGTACCTGTCTTCTTCCCGGATGAATTGAACGGCGCCGCCTGTGGCGATGCGCTTTTTCTGAGTACTGAGTTGCGTTCCTCCTTCGCTGATGTGGCTGTGCTGCCAGAGTCGCGGCAGATAAATTTCTGCCGTGACGCCCACCGGCGCGGCAATAATCATTGTGAGCCGGGACGTTTCTTTCACCCATGAAATGAAGAATTCCCCGCGCAAGGTTTTCAGCCGCGCGGTTGCATAGTTCAAGTCTTTCACCATGATCGGTCGGAATTCCACGCGGCCCCAGCCCGGGGTCAGGCAGCGAATGCCGGCGACGGACTTGTAAAACCAGGCATCCACGCTGCCCAGCATGATGTGATTGTGCGAATTCATGCCACCGCCGGTGATCTTCTCCCAGCGCTCCCACAGCGTTGTCGCGCCTTCCGCGAGCATGTAGCCCCAGGAAGGGTACGATTCCTGCGTGGCAATTTTGAACGCCACATCTTCGAAATGATGGCGCGTCAATACATCGAACAGATATCGGGTGCCGATGATCCCTGTGTCCAGGTGATAGTCCTGGTCGCGCGTGACGGCCAGAAGCAATTTCTCCACAATGGTCGCTATTTTGTCATCAGGCACCATGTCCAGGTACAGCGGAAGCGCGTTGGCCGTTTGATTCGGCGCGATGTCCACCGGGCTGACGCGGTGCGCTGCATACTGGTCGTCTTTCAAAAATTCTTTGTTGAAGGCAGATTTAATCTCCTCCGTAAGATGGGTGAGATGGGTGAACTCGTCGCGCTTGCCCAGCACCGCGGCCATCTTTGCCAGATGAAACACATCCGAATAATAGTACCACGTTGAGGTCAATTCCACCGGCGTCTTTTTCGGAATGATGCTGCCCGGGGGACACCAATCGCCGTATTTGCCCAGATGGCGAATGATGAAATTGTCCGATTGAGCGGTGAGAAAATCCACGTAGCGCCGCATTGAGTCAAAATGCTGGCTCAGAATCCGCGTGTCCCCGTAATAAAAATAGACATACCAGGCGATGGTGATATAGGCGGTACCCCATGCCGGGTCCGCCGGGCGCAACATATTCCAATAGGGCGGAACGACATCGGGCAGACCGCCGTCATCGGCCTGGGCTAACTGAATTTGCCGCAGATAATTGGTGAAAAATGCGGCCATGTCGAAATTCAGAATGGCTTCCTCGGCAGCCAGTTGTGCGTCTCCCATCCAGCCCTGTCGTTCGTCGCGCTGCGCGCAGTCCGTGGGGATGCTCATTAAATTGCAGAGCTGGCCCCACAGGGTATTGCGGTGAATCGCGTTGATGAGCTGATGCGAACAGTGAAAATCGCCGGCCTCGCTGACATCGGAGTGGATGAATTTTCCATCCAGATTCTTCAGCGTCGGGACGCCGGGAAAACCGGCGACTTCGACGTAGCGAAATCCGTGATAGGTGAAACGCGGCTCGTACACTTCGTCGCCGCAACCGCTGAGAATGTAGGTGTCCGTGACTTCCGCGTTCCCGTTGGGGAACGTGTTCAAATTGCCATCGTTTTCAATCAGTTCGGCGAATCGAAGCGTCACCTCGGTCCCGCGCGGGCCGCGGACGGACAGCTTCACCCATCCGCTGAAATTCTGACCGAAATCGTACACATACCGCCCCGGCCCGGGATTGATAATCCGCATCGGTCGCAGCGTGTCCATGACGCGGATCGGCGGCATCATCTGCGGCGCAAGTTCCGGCCCGGTGGTGACCAGCGCCTGTTCCCAGCTCACATCATCGAATTGGGGAGCGTCCCAGCCAGGCATTTCCAATCGGGCGTCGTATTTCTCGCCGAAATAAATGCCATTCTCCATCAACGGGCCGTGGGAGACTTTCCACGTTTCATCAGTCGTGATGAGTTCGGTGCGGCCATTTTCATAATCCAGATGAAGTTGCAGGATCAGTTTGGGATCCGGATAAAAGTAGTTCTTCACATGGCGGCCATTGCCAACCATGACGCCGAGGGCGTTGTTTTCCCGAATCATCTGCGTCACGTCGTGGGTGGCGTAGAGCGCTGTCTTGAAATAGTCGGTCTGCGCCGGGTCCAGCACGTGATCGCCGACTTTCCCGCCATTGATCCGCAGCTCGTAATAGCCCAGCCCGCACACATGAACGCGCGCCTTTTTGATCTGTCCGGCGGCGGAAAATTCTTTTCTGAAATACGCAGCAAAGGCCTGGCGAAACGGCCCCAGTTGTTTCACGATCGGCTCATTGCGCTTGATATCAAATTCCACGAACTCCTTTTTTGTGATCCACCCCGCCTGCCAGTCCTGCGAATTCATCACCCCCATTTCAAAAAATGCGCTGCTGCTCCAGTCGCTGGCTGTTCCATGATTGTCCCACCAGCGCGCGCACCAGAAATAGCGAGCGCCGGCCTGCAACGCCTTTCCCTCGTACGGGATATTGAAATTATTATCTGTCTCCAAGACGCCGCTGTCCCACATATCGGCGCGTCCTTCATGCAGCAGATTTTCCTGGGTTGCGACCCGTATCTGGCACCTGGCCTGAGTGCTATTCCTTGCATCAGCAGCGATAAGCCAGGAGAAGCGGGGCGAAGGCGTGACAACGCCCAGAGGATTAGCGAGGTATTCGCATTTTAAATTCACTGGCGGATGAATCATAGTCCCTGTTCCTTTCAATTTTCTTTTCCCGGCCCGAAATGCAACGCGCCGGCGTTCTCTTTCATACATGATGGGTGGCAACCATGCGTCCCCGATCACTTTCATGAAAATACGATTCCGTCAAGATCAATCTTTGCTGAATCGACTGTCCGTTCGCAGCGATCACAGAATCTCCCGAAACCGCTCGTAGGCGTTATCCCACGGCTGGCATTCCCGGGGCTCATACTGTTCGAGCTGAAAAGAATTGCGGATGATCTCTCGAATTTCCGCATGGCTGTTCACGTGGCCCATTCCCAAAGCCTGAGTGAGGATGTTGCCAATGGCCGTGGCTTCCACAGGACCAGCCACGACCGGCAGACCTGTGGCGTTGGCGGTGAACTGACACAACAGCGTGTTTTGCGTGCCGCCGCCAATGATGTGAATTTTATTGATGGGCGTGGCATGCACCTGTTTCAGTTGATCCAGCACAAACCGATATTTGAGGGCCAGACTTTCCAGCGCAACGCGGACAATATCGCCGGGCGCATTCCCCACTTTCTGGCCGGACTTTTTGATGAACGCGCGAATCGCCTGAGGCATATCCTGCGGAGCCAAAAAATCGTGGTGATCGGGATCGATCATCGCCTGAAACGGCGCAGCTCCGGCAGCCATGTCCGTCAGTTCCCCGAATGTGATGTCCTTCTCCTTCGCCCAGATGCGGCGACATTCCTGAACCAGCCACAACCCTGCGACATTTTTGAGGAAGCGGAACGTGCCCTCGATGCCGCCTTCATTGGTGAAATTGAATCGCAGCGTTTTTTCATTGATAATCGGCGCCGGCGCTTCCACGCCCATCAGCGACCATGTGCCGGAACTGATGTACAGCCAGTTGGGATCGCTGCCGGCCGGCGTCGCAGCCACAGCAGAGCCTGTATCGTGACTGGCGCTGGCAATGACCGGCACAGGGGCCAGGCCAACTTCCTGACAAATATAGTCCGATAGCATCCCGATGACTGCGCCTGGCTGAACAATTTCCTGCATGATGGTTTTTGGCAATCCCAGCGCGCCCAGCAATTCTTCATCCCAGTCATTCTTCAGGGGATTGTAAATCTGCGATGTGGTTGAAATGGTGAACTCGGACTTTTTTACGCCGGTGAACAGGTAGTTGAACAGATCCGGCATGAACAGCACATCCGAAACAATGCGCGCCAGTGGACTTTTATCCCGCATCATGGCGAACAATTGAAACAGGGTATTGAATTGCATGAACTGGTTGCCGGTCAGCGCGTAGACGCGCTCCCGTGGGATTCGCTCGAAGAACTGCTCCATAGCCCGGTTGGTCCTGCCATCGCGATAGGCATAGGGCAACCCCAGCAAGTTGCCGTCGCTGGCGAGCAGGCCATAATCCACGCCCCAGGTGTCCAGCGCCATGCTGTCCGGGCTGGTGGTAACGTCCCGCGCGCAAGCGGCCAGACCGCGTTTCATGTGTTCGAATAATTCAACCACATTCCAATGCAGGCTGCCGTTCAGATTCACAGCGCCGTTGTGAAAGCGGTTCAATTCTCTCACGGTGAGAAATTTGTTTTTCAGTGTTCCCAGTACAGTCCTTCCGCTCGAGGCGCCAAGATCGATTCCGATGTAATGATGAGTGTCCATTGACATTTCCTGATTTGAATTTTAGGGTTCAAATTTATTTGGGCTAACGCCCGAAAGATTTTGGGATGGTCTGTTGTCTCTGCCATGAATGGCGGAGCTATTCAAAAGATACCTCCGTTACATGAGACGGAGCCGGTCATGAGTTTCCTCTGATACAAAGGACTGAACGCGTTTACATCGCTGACCCGTTCGGGGATTACTCTGCCAGTTGGGCCAGGATGTATGGGCCTTTGGGAATGACGACGATGGACGCATCCGCTCCGTGGCGTCGGAGCGCCTGCGCAATCCCCTCTTCCACCGAGTCGATGCAGGTCGGTATCATTCGCTCACAGTCAGGCTGGCTCACTCCTGTCGCGTACAGCATCACATCTGCCTTGCGCAGCACTTTGGCCAATTCTTCAAACTGCCATTGATCCACCACAAAATAATCGTCCCGAAGGATGTTTTTCATGAATGCTTCCATGTCCGTGGTTTCCCGAACGAGCTGAGCGAATTCCCTGCTGCCCAGACCTTCCCGGCATTCCGCTGCAATGATGATGACGCCGCCCTGCTTCACAACCGGGAGCGCTGCTGTCAGCCCTTTGATGGACTGGTAAAATGTCGCATCGAGCGGATACCCGGCCGACGTGGTGATGACAATATCCGCTGCCGTCGCCACCGTATCGGTGACATGCTCCCGGACGAAACGGACGCCAGCCTCGTGCGCCTTCTCCAGATCGCCCGCGAAAATGCCAATCATCTGTTTTTTCTCGTTCAGCGCCACATTCACAATGAAATCCACGCCGGCCATTTTGGCTATTTCCAGAGACTCTTCATGAAATGGATTGCCGGCAATCACTCCCTCCCGCGCGTTGGGATGCTCCAGTATTTTCGGACTGTGCATCACTTTCACCGTGTCCAGACTGGCGATGCCGGGACAAATCAATTTCCGGCCGCCCGAAAAGCCGGCCATCAGATGCGGCTCGATGAAACCGGTCGTAATTTTCAAATCTGCATTCACATAGACTGAATCAATCTGCACCTCGGTGCCGCGCGATGTCCGGCCGAGATGGCTATGCCCCGCTGGATCTTTTGCGTCATGATTGACCACGCGGTAGTGCGCGGCAATTTTCTCGCCGATCAACGCCACCAGTTCTTCCCCCACATTCGGGCGATGAATGCCTGTGGCGATGAGAATCGTTATTTTATCCCGGGGAATTCCGGCGGATTCCAGCGTGGCTAAAAGTGGAGGCAACAGAATTTTGTTGGGCACAGGCCGGGTGATGTCACAAATCACTACGCAGGCCGACGATTTTCCGCCGGCAAGTTCAGCCAGAGACGGGCGCCCGATGGGATGACTCAGCGCCTGCATCACGCTTTCTCCGGGATTTTCGAATGGAATCGATTCTTTCATGGCCAGCACTTTGATCACATTTTTATCCGGCACATCGATCCGACAGCCATCCATCCCAAAATCGATCTGAATGTTCATTTCCAATGTCCTTTAACTTTGGTCCTCAATTGTAATTGATCACAGGGGATCAAAAGTTGTATTTGTTTACTTTGGACAGGATAACAGGATGATAATGATCTACCGGATTATTCTCTATCCGGTAATATCCTCACCTTTCTTTTTACTTCTACCTTATGTGGAGAGAAATTCAGCAATAAGCCTACTGGTTTGATAGTGGCCGTTAGATAATTCACCAACTGGACTTC
>JBMOPW010000026.1:0-271012 GCA_049322915.1 Candidatus Zhuqueibacterota bacterium | reverse complement strand
GCTACCACTCGCCCGGCCGTTGCTACCACTCGCCCGGCCATTGCTACCACTCTTCCGGCGATTGCTACCACTCGCCCGGCCATTGCTACCACTCGCCCGAAGGTTGCTACCGCTCTCCCGGCCGTTGCTACCACTCGCCCGGTGATTGCTACCAATAGATCGAAGCTTCCTGCATAAAATTCAATAATTCTTACCCTGAATTGCTCGAAATGCCAAATACCAAATAGTATGAAATCGGATTCTTTAGTCCTGTTTGTAGGCTGGCATCGGAAAAACTATCTTCACCGGCTGGCGAAAAATAGCATGTTGAACTAACAACTCGCCTTTTGAAAGCCTTGTTACAGAAAGCTTCAAGTCTTGATCGAGAAATCGATAGTCGGGCTGCATAATTTCGCTTGAAGTACTACGCCCAAGTATTCTAGTTGCTGAATTTCCTGTCACTCTCGCATGAACGGAACTCATGAATTGCTGAGCAGAAAATAGAATCACCCCGAGAGAGCGTCCACGCTCAGAGATGTCAAGTATCTGTTCAATGAGAGGAGAATCCTTCACCCCTGCAGGGGCATACTTATTCAATTCGTCAACAAAGATAAGTACCTTTTTAGGCTGATTGAGGGTTTCATCGGATTCTGCATACATCTCATACACTGTTCGAACGATATCTCCGAATACAAAAGCCTGTTCATGATCCTGAAGCTTGGCAATATCAATAACGTAGGTATTGCCACCCTCGATTTTTTTTATTTCGTCAGCAAGATGATCCTCGTTTCGCCCCCGTCGGTCAGTAAATATTCCAGTTGTCCTTGTTTTCACCATCCGCCGAAGGTGGCGCCGAAATTTTCCAACTGATTGTGTTTTAACATCCCCAAATGATTTAGATTTGCCAGCCTCGGCAAGAGGCTCGCCGTCAAGCAGGCTTAACCAATCTTGTACTTTCGCCCATTGAGATTTAGCAGTTTTGCTTGATAATCCATTGGAAATCTCTCCAACCAACGATTCTATTGTCTCGGTTGGATCAGGTATGCTAGAAAAGAGCAGTTCAAGCTTATCTATACAATCATTTAATTCGTAGGCATAAAGCCGTGATTGTCTCGGTCTAACGAAGCTGTTTGGCTCTCCGTTCTTTCCTCGTGGCAAAAAATAGTGGACATTCTGAAATGGTCTGGGCTCCAGCCCAAGTTTTAACCACAGTCCTTTTTGAGCTTCATCAAGCCTGGCTGGTGGCTCATCAATTTTTAACAAGTCTCCATGCTTGACATTCATGATGATTACTGCTACCTGAGATGGATCGATCGTCTGTAAAATGGATTGCAACAAAAACATCGCATAGCTGGTCTTTGTCGCCAGTCCGCTGATACCTGAAATATTCACATGAGCCGATTCTGGTCCTATGACATACGATTTGTCGAGATAAACAACCGCCTCAATTTCATTACTCATTTTAATAAGTCCCGCCGGAATGCGATTTTCATCTTTCATTGTATCAATACCAAGTGCGGCATGAATTCCAGACTCTTCTGCAAAACGGACGTTTTTTTCGTTTTCAACTGGCATATAGATACCGTCCCGGTACGTACCGTCTGGCTTCTTGCCGCCGCCATCATTCATCATCACATTGACTTTTGCCAGTGTAGCACCAACACGAGGCGTGTTAGGCTCTTCAGCGACAGAGCCAAAATTATTAGAAACAAAATTGGCAAGATGGCTGGCCGCATCCGTGCGATGCTCAAGATTCGTTACCAGTCCATACGTTTTGCTGCTGTTGAAATGTTCGGACTCGACGATGTCGAACGGATTGACGATTACATTTGAAGTAATCCAAAAATTGAATTTGTCTGCTGTGTTTGGGTCTCGGTCTGTAGCCGATGTTCTGCCAATCACTGGATTATTTTTCTGTTCGCTCATTTTTGTTGACTCCTTATCGCATTATTGATACAACCTTGAATAACTTCTGTTGAATAAAACTGCTGCTTCGAGGCATGTTCTGCCTGGTAGACAGGATACAAATGGGAATGCCATCGATCATCAGAGCCATAAGGCGTAACGAATTTTTCTGCAAGCAAAGCACCGGAAATTTCATCGAGCAACTCCGTTGTCAACGGTTGCTCTTCAAGAACCGGAATCTCTACTTTAATAACACCGAATAGCGGATAGAGTAGTTGCTGCGATTGGCGCAGACGGATGTACCAAAAAGCCGTCCTCCCGCCATAACCTTCGTAAGCAGTTGTTCGATGATTAGGTGGAAGCTCGCCAAGCAAAGAAACGACGCTTTGTTTTTCTTTCGTTTTGCCGCCATGGGAGTAGAACTTTTGAACGCTGGTGAAACTTTTGGCAACGCCAATGACCTTTTGGCTTTGCATTCCTCCGCCATATTTCCCAAAAGAAACCAGCCCATCTTTGATCATCCATTCATCTGGGAATTTTTCTTTAAACTCCTTTACGATATCAAATTCCATAGTGCTCATCAGGTGACGTGTCTTACTGCGTCCTCGCTCTCGCAAATCCTGCGCTTCGTTGAAATCGCCGCTAAAGGCATCCATCTCCGCTAGATCCCTGATGATGACATTTATTCTTGATTCCTGGGTTGATTCCAGGATACGTTCCCAGGCTGCTTCGGAAATCCTTGATTTAGCAATCAAAAGAAACCATTGATGGCGCTTAAAATCTGGCACGATACTGAGTTTGCCCCTAGCATCACGCACAAGGATAACGATTGCAATCTGGGCAAGGAAAATAGGAGTTGCTCGGTCATGTTCGAGACCGGTGGCAAGGAAATAATGTCTGTATGAGCCATCAAGAAAATATCTGAAAAAGTGCTTTTTATTTCTCTCAATTGGGTTAACCGTCCGATATTTCCAGGTTGGCCTGGGAATTTCAAGCGAGTTTTCAATCAAAAGATTGTCGCCAGAGAGCTTAGTATCATCCCGTTCTTCTGCATCAACGTAGGTCATCTCTTCAACAGCGCCCTCGCTTGCTGGAAGAAGCTCAAGCATGTCAGAAACCACAGACATTATTTTCTTAAGCGTGGCTGTAAATTCTATCATCGCATCTCCTCCAGACTTTCTTTAATATCCTTCAACTCTTCTTTTGTTAATCCCCACAACTCAGCGGCAAGCTCATCGATCTTATTTTCAAGGTCGCTCACGCTGATGCCAGCGGCAACTTTCTCGTGGCATTGTTTAGATAGACCGGATAACTCTTTTTGCGTTTCGTTTGACATGTCATATCTGGTAATTGCAATGTGTTCCAGTACATGTGGAGAGCCAAAACTGCCAGTGCCCTTGTTGGAATAGGAGGAAATTGCAAAACTGCAAATAGAAGAATTCAAAAGAGCACAAAAGAAATGAGCTTCGTTGATGTCTTCGAACGGCACGAAAACCACAGTTTCGATTGGGGTCACAACACGATTAGTGAGGAATTCTTGCTCTCTATCACCAACGACTGCACACTTCATGTTATTCCCGACTCTTGTCCACACAACCTTATATGGAGCGAAAGAGTACTGACCAGTATTATACATTGAATAGTATGGTTGGTTATGTAGGAACTGCTTGAGGATGCTCCGGTTCTCTAAATCCGTTTTAAAGGACTCAAGATACTCAAACGTTTTTGGATACTTCTTCTCGAGTGTCTGTGGATGCATGCCATTACTGGGTTTATTCTGGTCCTGTGGCAGTACAATAGCCAATTCAGGCTTCGCTTGCCAGCGAACGATTTCCCGACCTCTGAGAGTTGGAAATACAAGATCGGGCTCCAAGAATGCCTCAACTCGTTTGACTTTCTTTTTCGCATTCTCAGTGAAATTTGCCACTTGCAGGAGTCGACCCTTTGAACTAAACGGTTTCAATAGGTAGACACTGTTCAAACCACCGGAGCTGCCTTCACGAGCCTTATAGTAAGACGGTGCCATCACCTTTTTGATCGCTTTTATAGCCTTGGGTCTCGCAGTAATCCATGCACCTTGTTCCGAGCCATCGACACTTTCAGCCTTGAAGTAGCTAACTTGAGTTTTTTGTGTGACCTCTTGCCAAGTCATGTCCATCCCAATTGATCCCTTGCCGTTTTTCCTCCAGAGATGATACTCCACAGGGTACGAGGTTTCTTGACCTTTTTGGCAGAAAAACACCGAAGTCTTATTGGTGGCAGAGTCGAATGGTTGTAGATCTACCATGTCGTCCACCTGCAAGACCTTGAATGGTATCCCTTTATTTCCTAGCCTGAATCGTCTGAATCCTTCACCCCCGCCTACAGTCTTGAACAATGTCTGCGTAATAACGATGCAAAGTTTACCTTCATCCTTTAAGTACTTGTCAATGGAAACGTATGTCATCAAAACAGAGATGTCATCCTTTGCACTGCCTAATCGTGCCCGAAGGCCAGTATGCTCGAATAAGTTATATCGCTTCCAAATATGTGTCGTTGCATCCCTGTATTCTTGCGGCAATGCCTCCCAATTCACCCACGGTGGATTACCAATGATGATATCAAATTGGTTTTGGTACATCAGTGGAGCAAACGCATTCTTGATAATCCTTGACCAGATACCATTAATCCCTCTCTCTTCAAGTTCTAATAACTTATCATAGGCGGCAATGAGCACGGCATCAGTTTTTTCCACATCGTCTTCCGGCAAAGCAAGCTCTTTTTTCACCCGTTGTAAAAAAATATCTATGGATTGGCCGTTCTTTACTCCGTCTTCCATCAAGTTAACCAGTTTTTGTATGCCCTGTCGCGTCACCACTTCATGCGGAAAATAAAAATTGCCCACCGAAGTTCTGACCTCGTAGGGCAGCTTTTCCTCAAAGAGGGTCATCTCATCCGCCATCCTGGCTTGAGGGGGATTAATGCTGTCACAGAGATAAACGGGTATGGTCAATTCGCCTGTTTTGTATTTCAACATATCGGCAATCGCCAGCAAATAGTTGGTTCGTGCAGCAATGACTGCCAGCGGATTCAATTCAAAACCAACGATGTTTTTGGTAATTTGATTGATAGTTTCATGAGGAGGAATGGCATTTAAACGGGCATGCTCCTTGGCCCGTTTGATGGCAAGTATGAGAAATGTGGCAGAACCGCAGCCAGGATCGAGCAGACGTTTTTGCAGCAGCGTTGGCTCTTTTGGGCCATAGCCAACTTGATTCAGGCAACGCTCTGCCAGCCAATCGGGAGTGTAATATTCGCCAAGATCGTGCCGAATTTGCTTGGGCACAAGGAATTGATAGAGTTTTTTGAGTATATCCCGTGTTTCATCAGGAATCAGTTCCATGGTTTCTGGATCGTACTGGTTGAGCCGATCAATGATGGCACGAATCGCAGTTTCCACGCCCTCGTTCCAATCATTGAGATACCAAGATAGCAAATCGCCTTCCAGAAAATTACGTATACCGAGCGAGCGAAAAATGCCACCTTCTTCTAAGTTGTCCAGTTTTTCCTTCAATGAAATGGTATCCAATTTTTCCCATTCCGCCAGCGGAAGGCCAGCAACATTCTTCAGCGTGTAGAATCCAACGACCTGATACGCCAGCAGCTTCATCAGCAAGCCGTAATAGGTATCGAGCGCAAAGAAAAAGGCGAGAAAATTTAAATCTTTCTGTTCATCTTTTTTGAATCCATAAGACTTGAACAGCGTTTCCGCATTGAATTTTTTGTTTTCGATGGCGCCATGAACTTCTGAAAATTGCAATGCCCATTGCTTAAAAAATACCTTCACACGATCATTGACATTGCTACATAGCGTAAAGTAGAAGGCTTTGATCGCATTGGATGCGATATAGTTCAGCGATCCCGTGCCGATGGCAAAGTCCCGAATTAAATTATCTGGAACCAGAGCCGCTTTGGTAGTCAGCTTTTCGAGAGTTAATAAAAATCGTTCGACGCTTTCGGCAGAAACGGGCAGTGGTTGTTCTTCGATCCAGCGACCGACCTTGCGGACGAACAGGAAGTAGTTGCCATCGAAGGCAACACCGAGCAAGCGTTCCTCTTTCCATCGTTCTTCTTTGGCAAGGTCTTCGATATAACCTTTCACCTGGGTTATTAGCTGGCGATTTTTTTCATTGTTCGCTTTGATAACGCCAGGTTTTTTGTACTCCAGAATCAGACGATTGAATACTGTGTCTGCCCGTCCATTAGCAAGTTGTCGCTCGTCTCTGGGATTAAAATTGAGATTGATTCGATTTGATCGGATATACTCATCCCAGAGTGGCGCAACAAGCTCTCTTAGTTTTGCTTCAGGCTGGTTGGGCGTTGCCGCAGCGATAGCAACAGCTTCATTTATTTTGCAGGTAATGTCGGAAATTGAAATGTTCATGTAGGTTTTCTTTCTTGCTATCTGTTAAAATATCAATAAAGTGGCAAGAGCGAGACAATCATTTTCATAAAATAAAAAAGGCCTGATTGAGATTTAGGTTGGACCATTTGACTAAAATGGATTTTTAAAGATTATCAGCAGCCAAAATATACAAAACGCTTCGGCTAATGTCAAGGATCATGGCGACATTCCGCTATAATTTAACCCGGATCATGCAATCGCCACAAAGAAGCTATGACTCAAAGAAAGAATTTATAAAATGTTATTATCAACTTTTTAGTAAAACCTTTTCATTTTTTTGTCTGATAATTTTATAAATAACTTTAGTTTTCATCAGTGATACTTAGCGTCTTCGTGTCTTGGTGGCAGTTCTTCAAATTTCTATTGCATTATTTGGGTTAACATTTTGAGAGTTTCATTTTCGAAATGACCAGGGGTAAAAATAAAAAAAGGCGTCGTTGCCGAGGGGGGACAAAGCTATTCGCTTCACCATTTTTTCCTCGTGGTAGAAAAAAATGAACATTCTGAAATGGTCTGGGCTCCAGCCCAAGTTTTAGCCATAGTCCTTTTTTAGCTTCATCAAGCCTGGCTGGTGGCTCATCAATTTTTAACAAGTCTCCATGCTTGACATTCATAATGATTATTGCTACCTGCGATGGATCGATCGTCTGTAAAATGGATTGCAACAAAAACATCGCATAGCTGGTGATAATTACTACTATAGGTTAACTCAGTGAAATTCCCTTGTGATTAAATAGTTATTTAAAATTGTCTAGTTTTTGGAATTTTTTCAGTTGGATAGTATTGCGCCCACCGTCCTGTTCCATCCCTTTTAAGAAGCCATCATTTGTAAGCTTCGCTGTCCCGATTAAAGCTTTTTAAGTCTCTCACAAACTGGTACGCCCACTTCACCAGCGCCTTACTCATGCGCCGGGCGTCGCTCATGTCGATGATGTGGCAGGCGACCATACCGGAAAGGAAGTTACTGTCAACCCAGCGGCTCAGGTCTTGGCGTGCCGGCATTGAAGGGAACGCGCGGGTATTCTGACTATTACTCTATATTCTCACCTATCATTTTGAATCTCTCAATAAAACGGCACAAACTTGGTGAGCATTCGCAAGCCTGATTGATGTCCCAGTGGTCAAAAATGAATTCCGCCAACGCTGTATTGTATAATGGACCAGTCCGAGCGCCCTGTCTCGGAATGATGGCTTCACGCAATTGACGATTTCTGGATTTTTCCGTCAACTTAAAGATATATTTTTTAGGTTCAGCAATACTTTCAACGTCTCTGCAAATTTTAGCCATTGATATTCCGAGAAATCCTGCAAAATTTTTTCGATCCGCGATCAACCAGGTCTCAGCAATCCGAACAGCAATATTGATGCATAATTGGGGTTGTCGATTAAACATTACAATTTTTTTGATGTAACTGGGTGGACATGGACGGAAATCCAGATCAAGGAGAATAACATACGGCTTCAATTTCGCGGCGTTATTAAATGCTTTCAGGTGTTTTTCTACATACCCACTTCCTCGTTTTCCCAAAATTTGCTCGATATTAATATCAGGGATTTCCAGTTGCATTTTTTTTAAAATATTCTCATGCAATTCATCTTCAACAACGGCTGTGATATTGACCATCAGTCCCCCATAACACGCGTCATTCGTTGGATATTTTTAGGCGCAGTCTGTTGAATGACTGTTTCGCCAACTGTCATTCCGGATTCCAGCAGCGTCCTGATCTCCAGATCGTCGTTTGCGCACCGCGCTTCAGTACCATTTTCTCCGGGGATAAGCATAATGGTTTCTTTGGTGGAAATTCCGGAATTATTCAACAAATCAAAACTGTGAGTGGAGACGATGACCTGGCGTTGACCGTTTTTCTTCTGTTGAAGGCTGGCAATGGTCTCAGAAAGGCGTGAAACGATGGCTGCGTTGAGAGAGAGTTCCGGTTCTTCTAACAAAAGTGGTTTTGTTCCATCTAACAATGCCCATAGTAAACCAATTAACCGAAGCGTCCCGTCGGAAAATTGATCCTCCCATTGTCGCGCCCCTTTCGCCCGCCAATGTTGGAAAATAGCCTGAATGTGAGGTACACCATCACCATCTTGCTGTAATGTAATTTGTTTGAATTGGGGAACAGCAATTTCGAGTACTTTCCCAATTTTTTTTAGATAAGATAGTTGCGTCTTTTTGTTTAAATGATTGATGCGTTGAATAATATCTTTTCCGAAATAGTCTGCCTGCTCTTCTGGCATGATGACCTGGTGGGATAAACGGACTAAATGCGGAATAATGTGAAGATACTGTATATCCCGGATAATTTCTACCAATGGCCAAAATTTATCGTTCTGGCTGGGTTGCTCAAGAAAAGTAGATAGAGATAATCGATCGACCTTCGTACTTTCCTTCTTACTGAATTTACCGAAACTCCGCTCCAGTACTGGTGTATCCTTATACCATACTATCTCTTCACGCAGCGTTGGCTTTAAGTCACGGACACCACCACCGACTTGATTGAATTTTAATCGATATAGCCATTCGGGTTTCTTTGCATCAGCATCGCTTAGCTCTATTTCAATGGTAATGTCGGTTTCCTGGCGCGCGGATAGATTGCGGATTTTTTTAACACCTCCCCGGACGTTATTAACAGCATATTGTAAGCCACCTCCATTTTTCGCTATGTCACGGAGGAATCGAATGGCATCCAATAAATTTGATTTTCCTGAGGCGTTGGCTCCGACAATAAACGTGCGAGGCTGCAATGGAATATCAATGTTACCAAAATTTTTCCAATTGATAAGTTTTAAACGTGAGATATACATATTAACCTCAGAGTTTAATTCACACCAGGCAGACGAAAACTGCTTTACAAATTATGCGCCCCCTTCACCAACTCATACGCCAGCGCCTTTGAGTCATGCGAGGGCGTCTTCAATGTCGATGATAACGCGGGTCACCAGACAGGCGACGTAATTACTCCTCTTATTCAGCTATTAACCCAAGTTACTTAAATACTCAGACAACATTTGCCCATGCGCAAATGACGGAATCCGAAATCCATTCGCTCTCAACGTTTCAATTTTCACCAGCGCTTCCTGTTCGGTCAACCATGCCTGTTGCATGGCATATTGCAACAGACCCAGCGTTCCTGTCACTGGAATATTCAAAGTGCGCGCCTCTTTACGTGCTGTTCGCTCGTCGATCACTGCCGTGCCGCCGGTATCCAGGGCAAGGATAATCACGTTGAGTTCTCCGCTGCCCAATCGGGTTGCCAGTTTGATAATCGCATCGGAGTACATGGCAGGGACTTTTCCTGCGTGTTGTTCGAAGTCGGCTGAAATTAAGTTGTGATAGTATTGCCGGAATTCAGAAATCCGTTGTGTCTCTTCAACGACTTCAGGAGGAACAAGCAGCCTGTATCGTTCAGCCAGCCGGGCGATCACCTGGCTCAGTTCCCCGCGATGCCCAATGTTGAAAATGACGGACGCATCAAATATTAACGGATCAACGAATTTCAATTCCACTTCTTCCACCATACTTACCTCAGAAAATCGTCTCTTCTTCCAGTTCAATGGATCGCCGCGCCAGGTACTCATCGACGGTTATACGGTTGGTAAAAAACCACTCGCTGAGCTTACCGGCCGATGCCTGCTCGCCGTCAAAGAGATCGAGTGCAAGGCGCAGAAATTCCGATGCAATTTGCTCGTCAATGATGTCGACGCGTACATCGGGTTCGGGTCGCGCAGCAGTCGACTGGCTGAAATAGCGCTTTCTTTCATCCCAGGAGAAAATCCCTTTTTCCGCTAACCGATAGAAGATAGAATCACGGGAGACATTAAAATAATGAGCCAGGTTGTCGATTGTTTCGGGTGATTTGATCTTTTGACCCAGTGAGTGGATCATCGTGTCGATGGTCGCCCCTGGCATTAACAGTTCGGCGGCAAAGGCATTAGCTTCCTTCTCTTCCGGCTCCCGATTTGAGGCGATCACAGAAACGACGGTCTGCGTATTGTCACGCCCGAGATGAAACAGCACGTGCGCCAGTTCGTGCACCAGTGAGAACAATCGCCGTTCCCGTGTATGCAATCGGTTGATGAATATCACGGTGTAAGCATTGCGGCAAGAAAGACCGGATAATTCCAATGGCAACGCCCACTCAAAGATGTGCACATTGAATTCGGTCAAAGCCTGTTTCAATTCATCAAATGTCACCCGCTGATTCAATTTCAGGTACTGCCGCGTCTGTTCTGCGAGCGTGGGAAGTTGTTGCGGCAGGAAATCCATGCGTAGTGCAAACGGTTGAGGCAGGCGTTTTGCCTGACGGAACGTCGTGTCCAGATAATGAATTTGCATTTCAGCATCCAGCAGCGCCCGGTCGATGGCTGTTTTTTGCGGCGCCGGTAAGGTTTTCTTTGCCCGAAACTGGAAGTGCACCGAGAACTGCGCATTTACCAAATAGTCAAACGTGATGCCCAGTGTACGGGCAATTGTCAGTTGCTGATCCAACGATGGCGCTCGTGTGCCATTTTCCCAGCGTGACAAGAGGGTTTTATCCATGCCCATCCGCCGGGCAAACTCTGCCTGCGACAGGCCGGCATGTTCCCGCAGCTCACGGAAACGATTTGGTCGGTTTGACTCCATAAATAGCCTCATGGATTTGTCAATTAAATAGCATTTATGACAACTAATATAGCAGAATATCTTGACAATGTCAAGACGTTTTTGGCAAACCTGATGTGAAAGCGTGATTTATTTCATTTCTTCCAGGCTTTCTTTTATATCCTTCAATTCTTCTTTCTTTAGCCCCAATAGCTCTGCCGCCTGCCCGAAACACCGTCCACGGCTGTGACAGCCGGTCGTGGAGCAGGGTGGTCATCCAGTCGAATGGCGGATGCGCGGCAAGAAACGACATATTCTTCGCCAGGCGCGAATCGCGACCACCTTCACTTGAAATTTACAAATACTTTAGCTGCGATTAAGGAAGCCGGGACAACGTCTATTATTTACATCCCAATTATCGCAATGATTGAATTGCCATATCTTTATGAAAGGAAGAATCAATATTTATTTTTCTGATACACTTGATAAAATTGAAGGAAGTCATAACTACCAGATCGTTCCAATGGAGGTTTCATTGTTGAGAGTTGCTGAATCCATTAAAGGACTGGAAACACACAATCGATTGATTTTGGCGACTGCTTTTTCGAAGAAGACCCTTTGATCAGTAAAAATGAACAACTTCTAAAATATTCCAGATCAGTACGCTGGTAATATATAACCATTTTACTATTCGTGATATTCCACATTTTTTCCCCCTCAAATTCAACCAAATCATCAACTATTTCACTAAATTTTCCTGACCTTTAGTCCTATTAAAATTTAGGTTCTATGTCATTTCGTATGGGTAAAAAGATTCACCGCAAGGGCGCAACGGAAACGCAACGATCGCCAAGAAAAAAATTTACAAGAATAAAAATACTTCTGAAAGACAATTGGCATTTCGATCAAAAAATTGGTGACATCAGGCTTTTAAGATTTAAAAAACTCTGAGAACTTTGTGCATTCTCAGTGTGCTCTGTGGTTAGTTTTTGACGTATTTAAAATTACCCACACAATTTAGAATAGAGCCAAAATTTATTTAAAAAACCGGAACCTTCTCAAAAACGAATCGTACGATTTAAGTAAAATAAAACATAAAACGTAAATTAAAACTTGCATCGTAAAGGACGTAAGGTTCTATGGAATCAATTGACAAACCCAAACTGCAGCAGATTTATTCAACCGCGCGTTCATTGTTTTGGAAATTTGGCTTGAAACGAGTTTCCATCGAGGAGATTTGTCGGGACGCCGGCGTGAGTAAAATGACGTTCTACAAGCATTTTAAAAATAAATCGGAATTGTTCATCGCTGTTTATGATAAAATTGCCGAAGAAGCGTTAGGAAAATACCACCAAATTATGAATCAGGATATTCCTTTTACTGACAAAGTAAAACAGACTATTCAACTGAAGATGGAACAAACCAATGAAGTCAGCCGGGAATTGCTCGATGATCTTTTCAAAAATGGGGACCCTGAAATAATTAACTATATCGTTCAAAAAAGGAATGAAGGCATTCAAATGATCTTGAACGATTATATCGAGGCTCAGAAAAACGGGGACATTCGCCGGGACATTAATCCGAAGTTCATCCTCTATTTTTTGAATCACATGTTCGATATGGCAGCGGATGAAAAGTTGGTCGCGCTTTATGAAAATGCTCAGGATTTGATTATGGAGCTCACAACTTTTTTCTTTTATGGAATAACACCGCATCAGAAAGAAGCTGAAGATGGAATCCAGGAGTAAAATAATTTTCAGAATAGCCATTTTTTTTGTATTGGCATTCTCTTTAGTTTTACTGGAATTTCAATTGCTATTTTCCCAGACAGTTGGATTACATGGCCAGCTTTCAGACTGGGTGACGGTGAATCCGAAAAAGGAGGCTGAAGCGCAAATCGGGCTGCGTTACATTCCAGAGCTTTCTCTCGGAAAAAGGATTTCTGATAACTTTTCATTGGACGCTGAAATTTCTTTTAATTCTTACGGGACAGTTCTTTTTCAGCAGGACCAGGAATTTGACACCGATGGAAAAGTGAAGCCCTACCGAATGTGGCTGAGGCTTTCGTCATCCCAGTTCGAGCTGCGGTTTGGGCTGCAAAAATTAAATTTTGGATCAGCCATGTTCCTGCGGCCGCTCATGTGGTTCGACCGCATCGATCCGCGCGATCCCCTGCAAATGACAGATGGCGTGTACGCATTTCTGGGACGGTATTATTTCCTCAACAACGCAAACATTTGGCTATGGGGTTTGTATGGGAACGATGAAACAAAAGGGTGGGAGGCTTTTCCTTCGAATAATAAGAAAATCGAATACGGCGGCCGCGTGCAGGTTCCGGTGCTCACCGGGGAAGCTGCATTCACATTTCACCATCGCGAAGCTGATTTGAACGCGACGCCATTTTCCAGCTTGCTATCTTCGAAGTCCGCAATTCCCGAATGGCGCCTCGGCCTGGATGGAAAATGGGATGTCGGTGTGGGCGTGTGGTGCGAAGCGGCGCTGATTCACCAGGAATTGAATTTATCGATGTTCGATTATCAGCGACTGGTCAATGCGGGCATGGATTATACCTTTGATATCGGCAACGGACTGAACGTCCAATGCGAATATTTGAACATGGCCACAGCCGGGAGCGCTTTTAAGACGACCGAAGACCTCGCTTTTTCTGCTTTTTCAATGAGCTATCCGCTGGGCATCATCGATAATTTTTCAACCATCATCTATTACAATTGGGACAATTCGGACTGGTACCGCTTCATCAACTGGCAGCGAACATTCGATCGATGGAGTCTTTATTTTATGGCATTCTGGAATCCGGATCAATTTCAGATTTATCAAATTCAGGGAGACAACAATCTTTTCGCGGGCAGGGGATTGCAGGTGCTGGTGTCATTTCATCATTAATTCGAAATCAAAAATTCCGAACATAGATTTCACTTTTTGGAGTCGAACCCATGGAAAATTCAAAAATCATAACGCTTTCCGGATTGAAGAAATGGTTTCCCATTGGAGGCGGTAGTTTCACTGCGTTGAATGGCATCGATTTATCGTTTCGCCGGGGCGAATTTGCCGGTTTAGTCGGACCGAGCGGTTCCGGCAAAACAACGCTGCTGAATATCATCGGTTCGCTGGATTCCCCTTCGGCGGGAGAGGCTATAGTGTTAGGCAATTCCATCAGTAAGCTGACACACAAGCAGGCGGCCCGATTGCGGAACGAAAGCCTGGGCTTCATTTTTCAAACATACAATTTGCTGAATGTGTACTCGGTTTTCGAGAATGTGGAATTTCCTTTGCTCTTGCTGAAAGTGCCTTCCGATGAACGAAAGAAAGCAATACACGATGCACTGGAATGGGTCGGGCTGACGGACAAGATTAAATCCAAACCGCCCCAGCTTTCCGGCGGCGAATGTCAGCGAGTGGCCATTGCACGCGCCATGGTAAAAAAACCGAAGGTCGTTCTGGCCGACGAACCCACGGCAAACCTGGACGCAAAAAATTCCCATCACATTTTGCGTACCATGGAAAATCTGAACAAGGAATTTCAAACCACGTTCATTTTTGCCACGCACGATGACAAAGTAATTCACTACCTGCATCGAAAAATTTCGATAGAAGACGGGAAGGTCGTGAAAGATGAAATAATGAGGTGATTGGTGAGAGGTGATTGGTGAGAGGTGATTAATGAAACGTGAGTGGGTAGAGGTGAATTGTGAAATTAATTTCAAGATAATTCAAATGGTACAATTCGAACTCACCAATCACTATTTTACCAATAACCACCCATCGAAAATCCAACCGAGGAGGCAACAATGCTTGCTGTAAAATTAGCATTTCGAAATTTAATCGGCGCCGGATTGCGGACATGGCTCAATGTCATTGTGCTTTCACTGTCGTTTGTCGTCATTATCTGGAACAAAGGCCTGCTGGAAGGCTGGAACCGGCAGGCGCGCCACGATACCATTGAATGGGATTACGGCGGCGGCCAGTACTGGCATCAGGAATATGACCGTTACGATCCGTTCACCATCAGCGATAGCCACGGGAAATTGCCGGACCCGCTTCTCAAGGAAGTGGAAGAGGGCAAGCTCACGCCCATCCTTTTGTCACAGGCCACCATTTACCCGGACGGTCGCATGCAGAGCATCGTGCTCAAGGGAATCGATCCAAATCAGAACATCATTCAAATTCCGGCGAATATGCTAAAGACTGAAATAGAAGGAATCCCGGCGATCATCGGCACGCGCATGGCCCGAAACAACAGGCTTCAGATGGGCGATTACGTGACTGTACGCTGGCGCGATGTGAATGGAACGTTTGATGCAGCCGAAGCAAAAATTGTCGGGATTTATAAAACCGATGTCCCGGCGACGGACAACGGCCAGATGTGGATTCCGTTGAAGAAACTTCGCACCATGCTGCAAATGCCGGGCGAGGCCACTATTCTCATCTCGGAAAAAGAGTACAAGGTACCTGCTAAAGTTGAAGGCTGGAATTTCAAAAATCATGATTTTTTGTTGGCGGACATCGACCAAATCATCGAGCAGAAGTCGGTTGGCGGTTCCATCATGTACATGATTTTAATGTCGCTAGCGCTGTTGGCGATTTTCGATACCCAGGTGCTGTCCATTTTCCGGCGGCAAAAAGAAATCGGCACCGACATTGCGTTGGGCATGACGCGCTGGCAGGTGGTTCGGCTTTTCACCGTGGAAGGCGCCATGCACGCGGTTTTGGCCGCGCTCGTCGGGGCGTTGTATGGCATTCCGTTACTGTCGTTTCAGGCAATTCGCGGATTTTCAATTCCCCAGGGCTATGACGATTATGGTCTGGCCATCGCCGATAAAATTTACCCGGTTTACAGCCTGAAATTAATAATCATGACCATCGTTATCGTGCTGATTACTGTCACCGTTGTCAGTTTTCTCCCGGCGCGACGAATAACAAAAATGAATCCCACGGACGCAATTCGAGGAAAAATTCAATGATAAAATTTTTGATCAAAGGCTTAATTCGCGACCGAAACCGAAGCCTGTTCCCGGTCATTACGGTTGCCATTGGCGTGATGCTCACTGTTGTGGCGCATTCATGGATCACCGGAATTCTTGGTGACACATTGGAATCCAATGCAAATTTCGCGACCGGCCATGTTAAAATTGTAACCCGCGCATACGCTGAAAACATGGACCAGATGCCCATGGATCTGGCCCTGGAGAATGTGAATGAATTGGACCAGAATTTAAGACAGGAATTCCCGGAAATGAATTGGGTGGAGCGAATTCGGTTCGGCGGGTTGTTAGACGTTCCGGATGAGAAAGGAGAAACCAAAGGTCAGGGTCCAGTGATTGGCTGGGCTGTGGATTTGCTATCGAATAATTCCGAAGAAGTGAAACGGATGAACATCCTCTCTTCGCTCGTAAATGGACACGTACCCCGGACTGCCGGTGAAATTCTCATCAGTGAAGATTTTACCAAAAAGCTGGGGATTCAACCGGGAGACCAGGTAACACTGATCAGTTCCACCATGTACGGCAGCATGGCCATGTATAATTTTACCGTTGCCGGTACGGTTCAGTTCGGCATTCAGGCCATGGATCGCGGCGCAATGGTGATGGATATCGGTGACGCACAAACTGCCCTGAACATGACTGACGCCAGCAGCGAAATATTGGGATATTTTTCAAACACGTTTTATGATGAGAAAAAAGCAGACCTGTTGAAGAACACATTCAATCAAAAATATTCGGATTCGGAGAACGAGTTTTCACCAATTATGTTAAAATTGAAAGATCAGAATAATTTATCAGAAATGCTGGCCTACCTGGAAAGCATGGTTGGGCTGTTCATTTTTGTTTTCATCGGAGTTATGTCCATTGTGTTGTGGAATGCCGGCCTGCTGGGCGGTCTCCGAAGATACAGTGAAGTGGGCATTCGCCTGGCCATTGGCGAGGCTAAGGGGCATGTCTATCGGTCGATGATTGTCGAATCAGTTGCCATTGGGATTGCCGGCTCCGTACTTGGAACGCTCGTCGGTTTGGGATTGGCGTACCTCTTGCAGGAAAAAGGCTTTGATTTCAGTTCCGCCATGAAAAACGCATCCATGATGATGCCGGCAAAATTCCGCGCGCAGATAACCCCGCCGGCCTATTTCATCGGCTTCATTCCCGGCATTTTTTCCACAGTCATCGGAACCATGCTCTCCGGCGTGGGAATTTACAGACGAAAGACTGCGCAGTTGTTTAAGGAACTGGAAGTTTAATTTGAAAATATGATGGAACGCAGATGACGCTGATTACACGGATTTGCACGGATAACAACTAAAAACAAAGTTAAGTATTGGAGTTATTATTTCCTGAATTCACAAAAATCTTTGAAAATTGCTCTGGTCCCGAAGAGTCATTGGAGCGCGAAGAACAACGTATCTGCGATTTGTATGATCCGTCAAATCAGTTAAATCCGCGTTCTATGACAATGTAAAATTCCAGGAGTGTAAGATGAAAAAACTAAAATATATTTTTCTGATGTTTTTGCTAACCACCGCAGGTTTCGCCCAAACACCCAACGGCGAAGAAATCCTGCAAAAAATAGATGAAAATATGTCCTCGATAAATCGGGTGTTCACATCCAAAATGGTGATTCACAGCCGCCGGGGCAGTCGGACAGTCGAGTCCAAATCGTGGTCAGTCGGTGAGGAAAAAAGCTTCACTGAATACCTCTCCCCGGCGCGGGAAAAGGGCACCAAAATGCTGAAACTGGAAGACATGCTCTGGATGTACTCGCCATCGACGGACCGAACAATTCAAATTTCAGGGCACATGCTGCGCCAGTCTGTGATGGGCTCGGATTTGTCCTACGAAGACATGATGGAAGACCCGAAGCTGACCAATAAATACAACGCTGCGGTCACTGGCTCGGACACGCTCGACGGCCGCCTGTGCTGGGTCCTGGAATTGACCGCCAAAACATCGGACGTGGCCTATCATAAGCGCAAGCAGTGGGTGGACCAGGAACGCTACATTCCCCTGAAGGAGGAATTGTATGCCAAGAGCGGCAAGCTGCTGAAAAAGGCGGAACTAAAAAACATCACGCGAGAGCAGGGGCGCTGGTTTCCAAAGACCATCATTTTCAAAGACATGCTCAAAAGCAGCGACGGCACGGAATTTATCATCGATGAAATCAAGTTTGACCAGGAAATTCCGGACTATATTTTTTCGAAGGCCGCGTTGAAGAAATAATGGTCTAATTTGCTCAGAAAATTTACTCTTCAATTGTCCAAAAATAATCAATGCCAATCGGCAACAGGCGGATTATTATTTAACTGAAGTTAATAAAAATGGAACTCAACGTATTTTCTGGTTGACAGTTAATGTATATTTTAATAATATACAAATGCTATGAATGAACAAATATCTGGCTGTATCGGATTTGATCGGGATGATGGAAATTCTGAAAAAAATTGGATACGCCATCAAGTCCCAAGAAATGAATCTGAACAAGTATTCTTTAATGAGCCTCTGATTATTGCTGATGATACGAAGCATTCGCAGTATGAGATAAGGTGGTATACTCTTGGCAGAACAGATGCAGGAAGACTGCTTTTTATTGTGTTTACCGTAAGAGATAATCTTATTCGAATTATGTCAGCACGAGATATGAATATAAACGAAAGAGAAATCTATAATGAAAAAATTAAAAAAGATACCTCAATTTAAAACTGAGGATGAAGATCGGGAGTTTTGGGCAACTTCAGATTCTACTGAATATATTGATTGGGAAAAATCGGAAAAGATCACTTTTTCAAAACTTAAACCATCGACCAAAAAAATATCGCTTCGATTGCCGGAATTCATTTTAGATGAAATTAAAATGATTGCAAATAAAAGAAATGTCCCATATCAGTCCCTGATAAAAATATTTTTAAAAGAACGAATTGACCAGGAATTGAAACACTCGAACTAAATCTTCTCATATTATGTTTTTTAGATTTTCATAAAACCCCTGTTTTCTTTCTTCATTTTAACTCATCGACTTCATTAAAAAAAGGCCCATCCATACACGTTTACATCCTTTACGCTCACCCGGCAAACAGCGCGTTTTGCAGGGACGTCCTTGACGCATTTACAAACGGACTCGGCCTGGCCGGGCATACGCATGAAATCGGCGATTTGTACCGGATGAATTTCAACTCGGAAATGGATGAGTATCTGTATTTTCGCAAAGTCGGGCTGAATCCGGAAGCGCCTGTGCCGGAGGATGTCCGAATTGAGCAGGGGAAAATCGACCGCGCCGATGCCCTGGCTTTCAGTTACCCGGTGTGGTGGAGCGACTGCCCGGCGAATGTGTTGAAATAGGAGTGACCTGCAATGCATCGTTTATGATCGATCCCATCAATTTCGACGCGCGCTATCCTACATCGCCCGGATCAAGGCCCAGACTTGCAAGTCATCATTAATCGTGCCCCGATTGCATTTAGCCGGCGCAGCGACTTCGACCAAAAAATTATCTTGACAATATCATTAATAATTATTATGCTATATCCACAACAGCCAGCCAATCTGATCGACAACTCATCCTGTTCCACGGTGTTAAACTCCTCCATGTATATCCGGAACGTAACTCGTTTGACTGGCATTGCTTCCATTCTCAAAACGCTGCCGAAGTGAAATCGAAAATCAATTTTCACAAGCGAAATAAAGCCGGGTACTTCGAATTTCATGTGTCGCGCATTACCTGATACAAGTCTCTGATGTTCATATAATGAAAATTTCCTGTAACAGGACTTGTTTCTCCCAGCCGATGAAAATGATCATCCCTAAAATGAATAAAATTGTAATCCCGAATTTATTAAGCTGAGAATTTCTTCCGCACTGCAGTGACTTTTCAAAGGGCAATGCTTGCGGAAATTTTTTTTTGGCCGGCGTCTTTTCTTACCGGGGATAACAAAGGTCATTGAATCGACCATCTCATAGAGTTTTCAATTGTTTTTAAAATAGCCTGATATTCTTTCTGTCGATAGTCACTTTTGTCTGTGTCCCATTTCTTTCATTTATTAAATGGAGGTACAGAATGAATCCCATACGTCTCAACACCCGAAAAAATTTTGTTCTTTCCAGGATTCTCACTCTGCTGGCTATCCTGTTCGTCCTGTGTATCACCGCTTTCTCGCGAAACACCAGTTCACAGAGTGAGGAAAGAAAACTATCCATGCACTGCTCCGGCAACGATTCTCTATTCTATGCCACAGTGTGTGTGAACGGCGATACAGCGGAACAATCGATCCTGTATGTAAAACGGGATCAGCGCATCCTCGTTGACGCCAATGCGTTCTGCGATTTTGCCGGCGGACGCTATTTTCCCATCGGGCAAAATTTCGGATTGACGGTGCAATACGGGAAAATCATTTCGTTCGCCTACGTGAATTATCAGCAGGGGTTCGTCGCTCTCAAAATGGTGGACATGCTACCGCCGGTTGAAGCGGTTAATTCCACCGTAATGGCGCCGCTCAATTTTTTGGCGCTGGCTATTGCCGGCGAGGTCAGTTTTAGCGAAGCAAATCAACATCTTCAAATAATGGTCTCGGCGCCATCGGCAATCGGCGATATTGTTCCGCAGGCGAAAACGCTGGCTGATGCGCTGTCGCTAAATAATTACTCGGTACAGCAAGGCAGCATCGATCTGGTGAATGCCATTCATTTATATGTGGCGGGCTATCAGGCAGACTGTAACGGCAACAATGCCAATTATCCCTACCTGATGACGCAGACGCCGCCCTGTCCGGCTGAAGCTTCCGCATCTTCAATTCCCATGTTCTACATGATGCGGCCCGACGAGGCCTTTGTCCTGATCGGCCGCACGCCGCTGCCCTGCACCTACTACAGCTATCGCAGCTATTTGTTCAACCGCTATTATGAGGATGAGATGCCCCATCGAAAAAAAATCTACGCCAGTCTGGGCGACACGCAAAGCCGGTACAACATGTCCGAAGGCCACGATGTTCCGGACAGCTTCAATCGGTTTTTCATGCTCATTTCCACTGCCGATCAAAACATCTCCGACGCCATTCGGAACGCGGCGCTCGCTTCAGGAATCAGCGAGAACGATATTTATCTAGACGTGATTCCCGGCGACATTGTGCGTTTGGGACTGGATGAGAAAGCGGATTACTTTAATTTTTTCCATCGCGCCGTGCTGTTCGACGACCCGGCGGATGAGGCGCAATACACCACCAATCCGCCGCTGGAATTTTTGCGGATCACGCCGAACATCGCTGCGGCGCCCAATTATATTCCGAGGCCGACACTCCGCCAACGCGGCACGGGCACGACTGAATTTCATTTGAGCGATGGTCTGGAGCAGCTCAAGCAACACATCATGAACCAATACAGCGCTGCTTATGATGCCATTGACTTAACCTCATACCCGTGGCTGCCGGAGGGATATGAGGCGATTGAAACACGTATGAATGTGCGGGGCGAAACCCGTGACGCGCTTTACCTGCGCACGCCGTTCTTCGAGTTTCAGGAGCAGGATATTATTGTGGTGTTTGGCGTGAATCACGCCAAAACCGGCAAAGCGACCTACTGCAATATCAACTGCATCGGGGCGCCGATGCTGAACGGACTGGGCGGCGTCAGCAATCGGGATTTTCAGGGGACAGCACAGCAATTCCTTACCGATCCCATTTTGGCTGACAGCTTTTACGTCTGGAAATTCGCCCGCACGCAAATTGACTCCCGGACATTTGTGATCCCTCCGGATGTAAATAATGATTACACGGGACTTGATTATGGCGCAACGGCCGGCATGCTGTTCCGTTTGTACGTCGAGCCGCCTACCAAAGTCGGACCAGCCGCTTCGGAAGTCATCATGGATCGGGCGATTCTATTCCGACCCAAAGAGACTGGTTTACAGGAAAAACAAATTATGTTTGATGATTCGCTGCGCACCTACATTGTTTATAAACCGGAGCTGGCTCCGAATCCGAACGGCTATCCCCTCGTTATCGGATTGCATGGCACCGGCGCGACTGGCTATCAATTTATGGGGACAGCCAGTCTGGTTCAAAAAGCAGATGCCGAACAGTTTATCGTCGCCTGTCCCAATGCCCTGCATCATCATCATTCAGAATATTTCAATGCCGGCGACGGGTATGAGGAATTGACCGAGGGCACCGATGATCTCGGCTTCATTTCCGCTGTCATCCACAAAATGATTATGAATTATCCCATCGATACCACACGCATCTACGCCATGGGTTTCTCCAATGGCTCAATGATGTCCTATCGGGTGGCGGCGGAATTATCGTTCCGAATCGCCGCTATCGGAGTCTCTTCCGGACAAATGGTATATGAATACTGTAATCCGGAATTTCCCGTCCCGATTATTCATTTTCATGGTTTGAGCGATTGGCTGGTCGATTACGAAGGATGTGGCGACAGCATTCTCGTTGTGCCTCCGGTCGATACCGTCATGGCAATTTGGCGCCGGATAAATGATTGTTCACCAATTCCGGATACCATCTATAACGAAAACGGCATTCTGGGCAAAAAATGGACTTCATCCAGCGGCAAGGCTGATATTGAATTATATACCATCGAGGATCAGGTACATGAATGGCCCCGAACCAGCACGCTGGGCATTTCGGCGACCGATGTGATCTGGGATTTTTTAAAATTGCAGCGTCGAGGTCGCGTTACGCCTATCGATGAGGATGATGCCCCTTCCAGCCCGGAGAATTTTGTATTGTATCAAAACTACCCCAATCCGTTTAATCCAGTGACGGCTATAAGCTATCAGCTTTCAGCCTTCAGCCATGTTCAATTGAAAATTTATAATCTTCAGGGACAAATTGTAAAAACGCTGGTCGATGAATTTCAAATGGCCGGCATGAAATCGGTTGTCTGGGATGGATTGGATGAAGAAGGACACACAGCCGCCTCGGGAATTTATCTGTATCAATTAATAACACCGCATTTTTCAGAATCAAAAAAAATGCTACTGCTGCATTAAACGAAGGAGATGAATGTGAAACGAATCATTTTTATTAGTGTGCTGGTTTTCTTGATTTCTCTGCTCGATGGTAGCCACTACGATCTTTCCGCCAAAGTGCTGGAGCAGGACTCGTTAGCGCTGGTTGCGCTTTACGACAGTACCAAGGGTGCGAACTGGACAAATAAAACAAACTGGCTCAGTGGATCTGTGGATACCTGGTATGGTATTGTTGTTTCCGAGAACCGGGTCGTTGCTATTACGCTTGATCAAAATAATCTGACCGGTCATCTTCCCCCGGCACTGGGTTACCTGACACAACTTGATTATTTTTCAGTCTACGGCAATCAACTCACCGGCGCAATCCCCCGTGAGCTTGGCAATTTGACAAAACTGATTTCATTGCGACTTGAAATGAATCAACTGACAGGCGAGATCCCGTCGGAAATTGGAAATTTGGTCAATCTGCAGGAGTTTTCACTGTATGATAATCAACTGACCGGTTTGATACCGCCGGAAATTTTCAATCTGACCCGTTTGACATACCTGAATTTTCATAGCAACCTACTAACTGGCGACATCCCCCCCGCTATTGGAAATCTAATCAATCTGACACATTTAGGTCTTTATCATAATCAACTGACCGGGACAATTCCCAATGAAATTGGCCTGCTCACCCAATTAGTAGAATTGACGTTAGGCCAGAATCAGCTATCCGGTTCCATTCCAGTGCAAATCGGTAATTTGACCAATCTTGAAAAATTGCAAATGGATCTGAACCAATTCTCCGGAACCATTCCGGCGCAGATATGGGAGTTGTCATCGTTGACCACCCTGTTCCTGGACAATAATCAATTGACGGGCGCCATTCCTCCTCGGATTGGTAATCTGATGCAGTTGGAACGGTTGAACTTAGCCGCGAATCAGTTCGGCGATACACTGCCAGCGACATTGGGCAACCTGACTAAACTGGAACGTCTGTATCTGTTCAAAAATAAATTCACCGGCGCCGTTCCCGCCGGAGTCGGTCAAATGCCTTTGTTAGAGCGACTTTACCTCGATGAAAATCAATTCACCGATCTGCCCGATTTATCCGCCGATACCAGTCTGATCTATTCAAGAATTGGAGACAATAACTTTACATTTGAAGATATTGAACCCAATATGTTCATCACCAATTTTTCGTACTCGCCACAGGATAGCGTGGGCGAAAAACAGGACACGACCATCGAATCGGGCGCCAGCCTGACGTTATCCGTCGCTGTCGGCGGTACGGCCAATCACTATCAGTGGCAGAAGAATAGTACCGATATTCCCGGCGCGAATGGCAGCTCGTATGCGATTGGATCGGCGACCGCTGCCGATTCGGGTGCCTACTGCTGTAAAATTACCAACTCGATCGTCGCGAACCTGACGCTCTACAGCCGGACAATTCATGTCACAATCGCCGGTGGCGTGGGAATTGTGGATGATGAAAATGATCCCCCGCGTGTCTTTGCATTGCAGCAAAATTATCCCAATCCGTTTAACCCGACAACCACCATAAATTATACGATCCCTCAAGCAGCGCTGGTGAATATTGCAATTTACAATATGTTGGGGCAACAAGTGAAAGTTATCGAAAATAAGCTGCAACCACCGGGATTGCATTCCGCGTATTGGAATGGAGAAGACAGTAATGGGAATTTCCTTTCAAGCGGATTGTACCTTTGTCGCATCGATGCCGGGGCATACCGCCAATCAATCAAGCTGATGTTGGTTCGATAAGCGCGAATGAGTCGATCCATCTCATAGCGATCGAAGCAAATCATATATTGGATTGTGAACAAAATCTGGAAATAAGGGTACCGGCGCATTCGAGCTGGTACCCCTATTCCATTTTCACTCAGCTCCGATGCGAGCGCAAATAAATTGATACTGCAAAGATAGCAATTAAAAATTGTAAAATTTTTTTCACAGCCAGGATTTTATTTTTTGGTATTTTTTTCAATCAAATCTATTAGCTCTTTTTTCTCATTCATTGAATACCTCTGGTTTTGATGATTTTATAAATATAAACTGCCAAGAATAATGAAATAAATCAGCGTAAATTTGAGTAAAAAAATTATTACCAAATTTCCCCCAAAGAACGACAAAAATTTCCACCTACAATTTTATTCATACTTCAACGCATCAACCGGATTCGTCTGCGCGGTCCGAATCGTTTGGTAACTCACGGTCAGGAATGCAATGACCAGCGTCCCCAGCGTGGCCAGCAGGAACACGAGCGGCGAAATGTGGATTCGAAATGCATAATGTTGCAGCCACATCCGCACGATGAAAAACGCTATGGGTACGGCAACAATGGCTGAGATTATCACGAGGCCAATAATCTGCCGCGAAAGTATGTACACCACCTGAAATTCAGACGCGCCCAGTACCTTGCGGATTCCGATTTCTTTTACGCGCTGTTCCACTGAAAAAGAAGCCAGGCTGAATAAACCCAGCAGTGCGATAATAATGGCGATGCAGGAAAAATAGAAGAATATTTTCTGAATTCGCTGTTCGAATTTATAAAGGTTATCGAACGAATCGTCCAGGAAATAGTAATCAAAAGGCAGAGCCGGTGAAACGGTCGTCCATGCTGATTTTATGGATTGAATTGTCGCCGGCACATTTTCCGAATTTATTTTAATGCACACGTTGTCGAACCGATTTAGCCAGGGCATGTTAGTGATGATCAGCGGTTCTATGCGCTCGTGCAGCGTGGCGAAATTGAAATCCTTCACAACACCGATGATTGTGTGCTCTCCGTTACGACGAATGATTTTGCCCAGCGGATTGTCCCATTTCAACGATTTCGCCAGCGTTTCATTGACCAGGTAAGCTGCTTTATCTGTTGTAATTTCTTCCGAAAAATTCCTGCCAGCCACAAGCTCAATCTCAAAAGTTTTCAAAAAATCCTCGTCCACATCCACCACATGAATCATTTCCAACGTCGTTGAACCTTCCGGGAAATATCCGTTTCGCGTCAACCCACGATACGGCGCCTGGGAAACAGCGGTCGCGCTGACAACCCCCGGAATATTCTCCAATTGCTCCTTCAAAAGCCCCACCCTATCCTGAACCGATTCACCATTCAATGGAAGTATGAGAATATTTTCCTTGTTGAAGCCCAGCTCCTTGTTCTTCATAAAACGCAGTTGCTGATTGATGAAAATGGTGCAGATGATGAGCGTGAGCGAAATGAAAAATTGAAAGACCACCAGCGCGTTTCTCGATTTAAAATTACCGGCGCCTTTTCCCGGCGAACCTTTTATGGTCGTCGCCGGTTGGAAGGATGACAGATATAACGCGGGATAACTTCCGGCGATTATTCCCACCAAAATCATCAGCCCGAATATGCCGGCCAAAACCGGGAAGTTAAATAAAAGGCTCGTATTCAGCTCTGTATTCACCAGGTAATGAAACGTGGGAAAAAATAGTTTCGCCAAAACCACTGCCGCGACAAACGATACCACAACAAATAAAAGGGATTCGCTCATGAACTGACGAATCAATCCCTGCCTCTGGGCGCCCAACACTTTTCGCACGCCGACTTCCCGGGCGCGCCGGCCGGCCCGCGCTGTAGTTAAATTGATAAAATTAATGCAGGCAATGACCAGTATTAAAAGCGCAATGCCGGAAAAAATATAAATATTCGTCACATTGCTGCCGGTATAATCATTATAAAATAAATGAATGTCGCGTAGCGGTTGCAGATAGGCTTCGTGCTTCAAGCCAATGTCAGCGAAATTCTTATCCAGATAGCGCCACATAAAATCAGGGAATTTTTCATTCACATCGGCTGCCGAAGTTTTCTCGTGCAATTCCACATATGTGTAATACTGGTTGCCGCCGTTCCAATCCATGTAGTTGTGGGGATCTTCGTACAGACTTGAAAAAGAAATGAGCGCATTGAACGAGATAGATGAGTTCGCCGGCGGGTCCTCCATAATGCCGGTCACTTTGTACATATTGTTATTGATTTTGAGAATCGCGCCAAAAGGCTCCGCAGCGCCAAAAAGCAGCCCTGCTGCTTCTTTGGTGAGAACAATGGAAAACGGCTCAACCAGCGCAGTCCTGCCATCGCCCTGAACAAGCTTGAATGAGAACAAATCGAAGAAGGTCGAATCCGCATAACTGATTTCACCCACTTTCACCGAACGCCCGTTGTAATCCAGGTACGCCACGCGGCGCGTTGAGATGCGGGCGTAATTTTTAATTTCGGGAAAATCCTTTTTCATGGCCGGGCCCATGGGCGGCACGAACTGAGGACTGTCGTATTGTACTTTCCCCTCTTTTTTATTGATGATTGAAACCCGGTAAATAGAATCTCCCTTTTCATGAAAGTTGTCATAACTCAGTTCGTTGAAAATCCAGAGTAAAATGAGAATGGAACAGGCCATGCCGGTTGCCAGCCCGAAAATATTGATCAAAGAATAGCCCTTGCTCATTTTGATATTTCTGAAGGCGATCTTCAAATAATATTTCAGCATTTCTTTGCTCCAATACATTGAATTTTTAATGAAGGAAGGCAGGATGATAAAAATTTGAGAGAAGTACCACAACCTGGCAACGGTGACATTTTTGCTTGCGGCAATCTCCCGGTAGATTTCCTCGAAATCAGCCAGCAAGGTTTCAGGGTGATTGTAATTCAGAAATAACGAGAGCAGCCAGGCGCCAATCCGCGGCGGTTTTGGAATTTGATGCTTCATTTCACTCAGGCCTTTTCCTGCGACAAGTCCGGTAAATCGTCCCAGAATGTCTCGTAAATTTTCTGAATAGCGCGGAGTTCTTCCAGGCCTTTATCGGTCAATTTATAGTATCGCTTGCTTTTGCCGCCCCGTTCCGCCGTGGGATCTGCCAAATAGGACGTGACAAATCCCTTGTATTCCAGTCGGTCCAAAGGGACGTAGATGGAACCGATCGACCAGTACTTGCCGGTCAGCTCCGAAATGTGCTGCCGGATTCTGACGCCGTAGGGTTCGTCCTTGATCTTCCAGATCGCAAGCAGCACCAGCTCTTCCGGTCGCGACAGGTATTTCATTGGCCACTCCCATCATCATTTCAAGAAGATAGATATGAAAAATATGGATAAAGATAATTTCTACATCGTGGAAAATATATTTCAAAAGAAGCCGTCGCTCAGGACGGCCTCTATAGTGGGGATCAAAAAAATAGTCACGTATTGAAACGAAGAGATGATGAATTTGTTGCAAAATAAATATGCGAAGTATGGCAGAAAAAATTGGTCAGCGCCGGCGGCTGCTCAATACATTGTGATTCATGGAATCGATATTTGAATGGCGTCAGGTAAAATACCGATTCCTTGATCTGGTCAATAAAAGGTGTCCAACCAACACGGATTCTCAGTCGAATATTTTTTTATTGATTGTCACAAAAAAAAGTTGTAAATAGTCGAAGCGCTTCAACTCGCCCAAAAGACCGACTTTCCAGGAACGAATTTCCAATTTCATGAATTACCGAGCCGCTGATAGCGATGCGATTCACGGCTGAACTTCTTTGCGAGCAATGGATTCCCGGGGCCACCAGGCGACCCGCTTGCATCAGAAGAGGATGCCGCACAGTTCAGTAACACGCTGCGCTGTGGCCATGGCGCTGCTTCGGTTTTGCAGGACGATGCGTCCATCGCCCGGGCGTCGTTTTGAATTTAATCCAATGCGTTTTCAATCGATCATTAAAATAACAACCATCTGAACGAGAGTGGAATGAGCATGAAAAAACTAACGACCGTATGGGCTATCTTTTTCTTCCTCCTGCTGATTGGCAATCTCTGGTATTTTCTCACGCGCGAATGGGAATCGTCTTATTACCCAGCCAGCTATGCGACCCTGTATTATCCGCTGGATATTCCTGTGCTTCGCAATTGGGATTTGATCGACCGGCGCACCATTCAGGCGAACATCTCCTGGAATAAAAATGTGGAAAAATGGCAAATCTCCTGCGACGGCGCAACGCCGGAAATATCAGAGGGACGGCGCTCCATCATTCATCTTCAAAAGGACGAGGCAGTTTCTCATTCATACACATTGACTCCCCTGCCTGCCGGCATTGGTCAGGATGTGAGCTTTTCAATCAGCTTCTATTCAAAGGAATTTTATGCGGAACGGGGCATGAAGCGCAACGATGTCTACGTGATCAAGCCCTCCATTCCATGCGGTGATTTCAAACAGTATTCTGTAGCCAACTGGGTGGATGATTATAAATACGTTGGTGCAGAGGGGCTCGCCAAAGTCGACACGATTTTGCGCGACGATGTTGGCATTCAGGGAGATGAAACGACGTTCAGGAAAATGGAGAAGCTCACCCGGTATCTGCGCATAAAGTTGATAAATGCGAGGGGTGTGCCCAAGGACGACGCCCGCTGGATGAATCCGCTGCTGCTTTTCGAAGAGATGGTCAGCGGTGATTGCAAAGGCTGGTGTACGCAACACGGACAGATCTATACGTTTTTTGCCAATCGCGCCGGCATTCCCACGCGGCTGATGCTGGGCGCGCTGACCCAGGACAATCTTTTTGTTTACACCGGCCATACCTGGGCCGAATCGTACATTGCCGAACAGCAGCGTTGGGCCTTTGTCGATCTCAGCCACAGCAATATTTATATCACCGACAAGAACGGACTTGTGCTGAATACGGCCGACCTGCTCCATCTCAATCAGCACAATGCGTTCGATGGCGTTCAGGCGAGAATTTATAAGGACTGGGAATGGACTAATTTGCTTGTGGAAGCCGGTCAGGATACCGTCGTCACCGTTCCATTTTCAGAGTGCAATGGCGTGACGAAAAGCGAATTCATCGGCCAGGCGATTTTAAAATACCGGCGCCCGCCGTTCGTTGAGGACGTGCGCTACAATTACACCGGTTTCGTGAAGGACTCCGCCTATTTATGGGGCAACCTGGAACGTTACCTTTTCAAACCACCGCTGGCATATTCGTTGTATCCGACCGAAGGCCGGCGAACGTACATCATCCGGCACCTGCTGTTCTGGTCGATGCTGGCGGCAGCGATTTTATGGGGCGTCACCGGCATTTTTTCCCGACGTCATGGAGCCGAAAGACGCCGATAGCCATCGGTCGCAAGAATCAGATTTTGATGGGGCGTACGTCAATTTCGAAACGCCGGGGCAACGCGCTGGATAGCATCCGGCATTGTCACTACCGGCGAATTTCACAATGCTGGAAATCATCGCTATGAGCGTGCGTCTCGACCGGGTACTTTCTGGTGTCAATCACAGAGCGACAGGTTTTTACCAAGATAATACGCTGTTTCGAGGTTGCTCTGCCGATGCGTATCTTCGTGGGGCATCATTCCGCCCAGAATGACCATGGTGGCTTGTTTCACGCCCACGCCGAGAAGCCGATCATTGAGCATAATTCGCCGCATGCTTTCGGCAATGCCGGTCTCTTCGAGATGCTTCATCGTATGCCCTGCCGTACAGATCACCAGCGCTTTATTCACTTTAATCTCCGTGAAACGCGCTTCGTTGGAATCATAATAATAGGCATAACCATAGGTAAAAACGCGGTCGAACCAGCCCTTCAGTTTTGCCGGGCAATCGCTCCACCAGACCGGATAGATGAACGCCAGGGCATCCGCTGCATTGATTTTTTCCTGCTCCAATCTTACGTCCGACGGCACAGGCGCGTGCGGATCAAGTCCCACTTCGCGCTCGTATTGAATCGCATCCATGTCGGAGATGAATTCCATGCCGTACAAATCCGCAATTTCGTAGCTGTGCCCGCTATCGGCGAGTCCTCGGGTGAATTCCGTCAATACGGCCCGGCAGAACGATTTCGTGCCGGGATGAGCGAACAGAATGTACACGTGCATCGGCGTCACCTCATGATTATTAATGTCTTGCCCGGCGACGCGCGCAGCACAGGGCCCTGCGTTAGCCTGCTCAAATCGCTGAACCCATTACCGGCGCGGTTGGCCCATATTCACTAATGTCACATCCGCCACAAATACGACGTCTTGAAAAAGAATCCCCGCTTCATTTCCAGGAAGCGGTCGCTGTCCACGTACTGGCCATTTTCCCAGGCCAGTTTGTTGTAGAGCGAACCGTAGCCTAAGTGAATCACAGTTCCGGGGATGTAGGTGAACGACGCCAGCAAATCCGATTTCAACTCTTCATAAAACGAATTGTATTCCACGATGGCCCGGAAAAACAAGTACTTGTTCACCTGATAGGTGTTGAAAAACCGGACGATGGAATAATCGTATTCTTTCGTGTCAGTTGATTCCTGGTAGAAATCGCTGTAGACAAAATCAAGGCTGGACCGAAAATTTTCCGATGGCTGGTAAATAACACTCGCCGAAGCGCTGCTGCCGTAGCCCTGGTACGGCAAAACTGCGGGATCATAGATATACCGTATTCTGTCACCATAGCTGTACGTGAAGTCAAAATAGAATTGCTTTGTCAACTGGCTGGAACCGATAATCGACACGCCGCTGTCATCAAATTTTTCGCCGCGGAAAATCTCGGTCGCGTAAGCGTAACCAATTCGAAAACTTGTGGTTCGTGGCAGGATGAACGTCACGTAAAACGCGTTGTTGTTTTCCCATAAATCGCTCTCTTTATCCAGGATGAACTGGTTGTTCAGCAGCGGATCGATTCGTTTTAAAATCCGGGACGTGGGATACAGCATGCGCATAATGCCGGCGCGGATTCGCGTCACATCGGTTCTCGTGATGTAACCTGTCTCCGTGTTGAAATCCCTCGATAGGTCGTGCAGCCGCATGTTTATGAACCAGTCGCGCGTGCGATAGTAATAATTCACTCCGGCCGCGTGACCATCTATTTTTTTCGAGGCATCGTCGTCTTTGGTTTGGGAAAGAAACCCATGAAAACCAATGTGGCTGGAGCGGTTAATGCGAAGCTGGCCGTCGGAACCCAGGACGCGATTGTAGCCATTCTCCCGCTCTCTGTCCGTGAAAAATCCACCGATGAAGCCATCCTGACTCATGGCCCGTTTGTAGCGAAGAATGGCAACATCCGCGTGATCGCCCTGGCCGAGATCGTCCGGCAACTCGTCGCGCGCGTAAATCGTTGCCAGCGTATTTCGGTCGCCAATTTTCCCGGTCAGCTTCAGCCCAATGCTCGGATCCACGATATTCCGCGTGTGAACCACCGCGCCCAGGGGGTCGCCTTCGCTGCTTCCGCCAAAAATGAAATTTTCCCTGCCTTCCAAAAAGAAGGGACGTTTTTCCGGATAATAGAGCGCGTACCGCTGGTTGAAATCCACCTGGCCGGCGTCGGCTTCCACCTGGCTGAAATCAGGATTAATAGTGCCGTCTAAAATTAAGTGCGACGTGATTCCGTACTTTGCCGTCAAACTCAGCTCGCTGTCGTCGCCTTCGGATCTCAATGTTCCTTCCTCGATGGAGCTGTTTTGTGAATACGTCACAGCCGGCAGCAACTCCAGGAGCGTGTAATGCTTGATATTTTCATATTGAAGCGTTCGCGTTTGCGTTAAAAAATTCATGCCCCATTTGGGATCGAGCGCCGGGTAGGTGCCGGCTTCGGATTTCCTGCTGATGTATCGCTCAAAAATGATTCCCATTTCCACCGGTTCGTGATGCGAAAACCGCACGCTTTTGAACGGGATTTTGACCTCGATACTGTACCCTTCTTCATCGATTTTTCCGTCGCTGTACCAGACAAAATCGATGCTCATGTCTTCATCCACCGCATTCGCGCGGCTGTCCATTTGCACACCGGCAGGATTCGTGTAAAACGCGTACAGCGACTGCTGGTCATTGAACGTGTCCAGGTTGAGGCAAATCCAGTCGTCGGGGCGAATCTTGTCGCGGGCAGTGACCGACGTTTTAATTTTGTCAGGCTCGCTGTCATAGCATTTGAACGCGAAGTACAGGTTTTCACGGTCGTACGCATACCACACTTTTGTGGCCTCGCTCATGCTGCTGCCATAATCAGGGTAATAGGTTTTGAATCCTGTCTCGGACGGCGCTTTCTGCCAGACGTCATCATCGAGGACGCCATCCAGAACCGGTGGAATTTCAGTGCGAAAAGGTCGCAGCGCTCCCTGGGCGAACAGGAGCGAAGAGCCAATCGAGAAAACGACGATAGCAGCAAGGAGCACTCGTATCAATCGGGACATGTATCCTCCAAGTTTTTTGTGGATTTTATGAAGTTGAGGCAAGGTGCGGCAGGTGATTTTTTTAAAAGCTAATTACGAGGCAATGACGGCAATAGTTGCACGGTGTTTCGCGCGGAAATCTCTGATGACTCAGCGAAATAATGCTCTGATAATATTGAACTCTCCGCGTTGTGCTCACTGAAATATTTTGCAATAAAATCATTTGCATTTTATCAATAACTTTCTTATTTACGATGCATTGAAATTTTGTCAGTTCAATCAGGCAACAAGAAATCAGTAATAGTTTAGTCAGTTGTTGAACGCAACGACTCCCGAACGGTCATTCTGGATATAGCCAATGCCGGCGTTGGATGGATATCCGGCGCGATCATGCGGCTAAACCGTTGCAAAAATCAGAACCTCATTTTGACAAAGGATAACGGCGCATGAGTCATGCCAATAGCACGGTGTGGGTTGAAAAATTAAGCAGCGACTGGCGCTTCCGCCAGGCAGGCAAATCGGACTGGCACCCGGCCCGGGTGCCCGGCTGCGTTCAAACGGATTTAATGGAAAACGGGCTGATCGACGATCCATTCTTTCGGGATAATGAAAAATCAGTGCAATGGATCGACAAGGAGAATTGGGAATATATGTGCCAATTCCAGATGAATTCGGAGTTGCTCCGCAGCGAGCATATCGCACTGGTATTCGAAGGACTGGATACGTATGCGACGGTTTATTTGAACGGAACGAAGATAATCGAGGCGGATAATATGTTTTTCCCCTGGCAGGCGGATGTGAAGCCGTTGCTTCGGGAGAAGCAGAACGAAATCCTCATCACGTTCCGCTCGCCGATAGTGGAAATTCTGCCCGGGCTCAAAACGCGACGCTGGGTACATCCGGCGCCGAACGACCCTGAGGTGGGCACGAGTCCCTATACGAGAAAGGCGCCGTATCATTTCGGCTGGGACTGGGGTCCGCGGCTGGTCACAATGGGCATCTGGCAGCCGGTGAAACTGGTCGGCTGGGATGGTTTCAGGATTGAGGGTTTGCATTTCATCACGAAACGGCTGGACCGGGTGCGCGCACACCTGGAGATTCAACTGGACGTCATATCGGATATCGAAGGCCCGGCGATTCTGAAAATCAACGATGACAAACGCTCATTCGGCCTGAAATATCCGGTGACACTGCACATGGGGCGCAACAGAATTTCCAGCGATGTCGAGTTCGCCAATCCCCGGTTGTGGTGGCCCGGAGGCTATGGCAAGCAGCCTCTGTACACTGTCCGGGTTGAAATTGAAAGCAATGGAAAAGTAGCGGGTGAGGAGAAGCGGATCGGTTTGCGAACCCTGGAACTTCGGCGGCACAGCGACAATTTCGGCCAGAGTTTTGTCTTTGTTGTGAATAGCGTCCCTATTTTCGCCAAAGGCGCCAATTGGATTCCGGCGGACAGCTTCACACATCGGGTCACGGAGGATCGATACCGCCATCTTCTCACCAGCGCCGCCGAAGCCAATATGAACATGCTGCGGGTCTGGGGCGGCGGAATTTATGAATCCGATACATTTTACAATTTGTGCGATGAATTGGGGATTCTGGTCTGGCAGGATTTCTTGTTCGCCTGCTCGATGTATCCGGCTCATGCAGAATTTGTGCAATCGGTCAGGACCGAGGCGACCTACCAGGTTCAGCGGCTGCGACATCATCCGTGCATTGCAATCTGGTGCGGCAACAATGAAATTGAAGGGACGTGGCAGGATTCCGACTGGAATGAAAAATATCCGGAATCATTCTGGAACGAGTATCTCCGGCTGTTTGCGGAAGCGCTGCCAGCGGTCTGTCAGAATGAAGATCCATCCCGGCCGTACTGGTCGTCGTCGCCGGGCAGCGATGAACGCCCGACTGAATTTGCCCAGAATCCGATGCAGGGCGACACCCATTACTGGGGCGTATGGCACAATCAGGAGCCATTCGATTTCTATCGGCATCACGCTCCGCGTTTCATCAGCGAGTACGGATTTCAGAGCTTCCCGGAATTGAACACCATCGAAAAATTCACGCATGAAGCCGACCGCGACATCTTTTCGCCGGTGATGCTCAATCATCAGAAAAATAGAAATGGTAATTCGTTGATCAAAGAGTACATGGCGAATTATTACGGCGTGCCGGAGAAATTCGAAGATTTTGTCCTGCTCAGTCAGGTGCAGCAGGCTGAGGCGATAAAGACCGGGGCCGAGCATTTTCGCCGCATTCGGCCGCGATGCATGGGCAGTCTTTACTGGCAGCTCAATGACTGCTGGCCGGTGGCGAGCTGGTCGTCCATCGATTATTACGGGGCATGGAAAGCGCTGCACTATGTTGCCAGGCGATTTTACGCGCCAATTCTGGCTGTCCCGGCGGATGAGGACATGGCCTATCAGGTGTACGTCGTTTCCGATGAGCCGAGGATGAACAGGGCGACGCTCTCTGTGAGTCTCATGGATTTCACCGGCAATGTCCTGTTCCAGCGCGAAAAAGAGATTGCCATCAATCCGTTGAGCAGTGCGCTGGCGCTTTCAATAATTAAAAATAACCTGCCCGTGGAAATTGATCCGGCCGCGATGTTTTTCCATTGCTCCCTCAAAAAGGAGCAACAGGTGATTTCTGAGAATTACCTCTTTTTCACCACGCCAGCCAGATTGCGGTTGCTCCAATCGACACCGGAGGTGCGATTTTCCACGGATGAAACCGGCATTGACATCAGTTTGAAATCGTCCGTATTCGTGCACACCCTGATACTTCAGGCGAACGGCGCCGAGGGATTTTTCGAGGATAATTTCTTCCACGTAGTGCCGGGACAGGAAAAATCGGTGAGGTTCAGGCCGAGGACAGACGCCGGCAGGGAGCAGTTTCAGGCAAGCTTCAATTGTCGGTCGCTGCTGGATTTGCTGGCAACAGCGCCGGCGGCGGCTGATCTGTGAGGCAATGCCAGACCCGCGCAGGCAGAAGATTTGTCCGGGGCGTTATTCGACCGGGCTGAAATTGAAATCACAGAGTGAACGGCGCTGGCCGCTCACTCTGATTGCAATCGGTCCTTTGGACAGTCTGGGGATTCCATTGGTTGAACTTCTATCTGCCTCCGCGAATCGCAGTTATCCCGGCATCATTCGAAGCTGCGAATGAAACCGGGCGCCCGTCTTCAGATTGTCTTTCCTACCTTCTCGAAAATTAAAACCGCAACCAGCCCGTACACCCCGGTCACAAGAATGACTGTCAATTCGAAGATGTTATTGGAAACTGGGCTCTTTTTCCAGAGCAGCAGGCCAATCGCCAGGACGAAGAAAAAGAGATTGCCCAGGAAATAATGCCAACTGGAAAAATGGAAATAGAGATTGACCAGTTTACTTTTCGCGGCAGTCAGTTCGATGGAAAATGGGAACAGGTAACTGGCGACGATGCCGCGCGTCATCTGAAATTTTGTCTTCCATGTTTCCGAATAGGTGTTGATGATCTTGTAATCGCGGTCTGTGACAAATGCCCGGATCTCACTGTCCGAACGCAGTGTCATCACGCGGAAGAATAAATCCGCGGACAGGGTGAATACATCGGCTTCGCGATTGTAGCCCTCAATCGGCAGTTTTATCAATTGATAGTTTTCGTAGCTGATGAGATAGACATCGTTGGCCTGAGTGAAAAGAAGTCCGTAGAATTCGCGCAGGCTGAATTCCCTCATCACGATAGCGGCAATCGGGATGTCGGATGGAATGGCAGTCTTGACGCAGAACGGTTCGCCCTTCACCTGCTTGAGATGAAAGACAGCATTGCCGGCGTCCACAACAAAATAGCCTTCATCGAACGCCTTTTTGGGATTGGGATTGCCTGAAATTAATTTCGCAGGAAATTGAAATCCCTGTGCTGTCAATGCCGAGGTGAATCGCGCCGACATTTCCTCGTTGACTTCATTCTTATCCGCATCGATGAACTCCATTCGCCGGGCAATTCGGAAGAACTCCCGGGGCATTTCCAGCCGCACGCGCCCGGACTGGGATTCAAACAAAGGATAGAGCTGAATCTGCAGATTGTCGAAATCTTCGGGCGTCACGCGGTAGGTGATATTATTGTCCCGTACGTCGCGGATATCGATTTTCTGTCCGCGCAGGGAGTCCGGCATTTTCCCGCTGGAACTGAGCTGTCGGTAATTCTGTAACGGGAGCAGTTCTTCGAATTGATCCCTGCTATATTCTTTGCCCTGTTTGTCCACGTAAAACAGCTCCTGATTTCGGTAGCGATAGAACATGAAATCATCGGTCACGGCGCTGTACATGACGTACGGGGTTCGGATATTGATGTCAAAAATCATCCAGTAAAAATGGGGCAGATAGATGGCAGCGACGATAATTGCAATGACGAGCAAGAGTATTCGGGTAATTTTAATGACCATTACATGACTCCTTTTCTAAATCGATGAGCTGAGAGCAAAATAGAAGTGCTGAAGAATAATCCCAGCAGAACGAAAACCGGCAGAGATTTGGAATAGAGGTCGTACCAGTACGAGGTGAACAGACAATTGATGAATCCTGCTGAAATGAGGATCAACAAAATCCGCCGCATCCAGAGCGGTTCCAGGATAATCATGGAAACGGCCAGGTACGCCACGAGACCGGCGAGAAACCAGGGAGCCGTGCTGATCAGCAGGCTATTCAGCATTTCGATGGGGAATTCTCTCATCGCGATGATGCTCAAAAGAATGAGCGCGATCAGATAGAGCGCTGCGAGCGCCGCAACTCCGACCAACATCATTTGCACCAAAATTTTATTCTCCCGCATGGGCAAATGCAGGGTCAGCTTCAATCGCTTCATGCTAATTTCCGGGATGAACTGGGTGAAGGCGACGACCAGCCCGGCTAAAAACGGGATGTATTTGAATTCCACGTAGAATTTAACTCCGCGAAAAATGGCATAGTACCAGTAGCTGGTGGCTTCGCTGAATTTCAAATCATGCGCTAATTTTAAGTGGATGTACAGCAATGCAAACAGCGTCACCGCGGCCATGCCGAGATAACACCAGCGGATTTTCAGCCATTCTTTGTAAATGATTGCCTTGAACATGAAACCTCCTGAATTGGATGTGTAGAAATCAATCGCATTGACGCATGGGAGCCGCCGACATGGTTCCGCAGTCAACAGACGGGCTTTCACCACGTTTTCGCGCCGGCCATCGGAACAGAACGGCGGCCGAAGAAATCAATACTTGCCGGTGATGCCGATGAATGCGTCTTCGAGAGTCATGGGCGCCTCATTGAAATTGTTATACTCAATCTGTTCGGAGTGTAAAAACTTTTCAATTTCAACCTGAGAATAGAATGAATAGATGGTCGCGTGGTTTTTGATTAGCTCAAAATTCCTGATCAGTTCATTGGCAGGCAACTTGAGCTTGTCGTTGACGACCTCAAATTTGTATTTCCTGAATTGCGCGAGAAATTCCTTGAATGACATGGAGAGCAAAATATTCCGATAGCCGAGAATCATGACTTCGTCGATGAGCACCTCCAGATCCTGAATGATGTGCGATGTGACGAAGATGGTTTTGTTCTCCGCTTTGGCGTATTCGGAGAGGTAATCGATGAACAGGCGCCGATAGCCCGGATCGAGTCCCATGGAGTAATCGTCCAGAATCATCAGTTCCGGGTCCTGGGCGAGGATGAGTCCCAGCGCCACCTGGGAACGCTGGCCGCATGACATTCGGGAGATTTTCTGCTTCGGCGAAATTTCCAGCTTGCTCATCAGCTCGAAGTACGGCTCTTTCTTCCAGTTGGGAAAGAACCGGGCGTAAAATCTCTCGATCTGGTAGATGTCCATGAAGCTGTATTGAATATGACCTTCCATCAGAAAACCGATCCTGGCTTTGGTCCTCGGCGTCAGATTCTGGGAATCCTCGCCGAACAGCAGGCATTGGCCGTGTCTGGGCTGAAGAAAGCCATTGAGGATGTTGATGGTCGTCGTTTTGCCGGTGCCATTTTTGCCCAATAGGCCGAAGATGCTGCCTTTCCTGACATTGAAGCTCATATTTTCGAATATGAGTTTGCTGCCATAATAGTGGGTGAGATTTTTACATTCGATCACATTATCCATTTTTTGAGAGTCTCCTTTTAACGATGCCTGATGAACTCCGGCAGTGAGATAAATGAGTCGTGGTTATTTCTTGCGGAGTCATTGTTTAGCCATATGATCGCGCTGGATATTCATCCAGCGCTCCGAATCAGTGTACCGTTCGGGATGATTATACCGAACGATCGGTTGGCAGGCCTATCGGACTGCAAATGACTGAACATTAACCTTTCGGATTATGGCGAATCTTTCCTGAATCGATCTCACTTTCCGGTGTGCTGAAAAAAATTCCTTTAACGATAGGAAAAAAATCTCAAAATTCCAAGATAAAAAATTTGATTATTAAAATTTGTTAAAGCGGGAACCCGAAGTAAATTTATCATCTTGACAATCAATAAGAAAATGGCTACCTTCCACAGGTCGGGCGAATCGGCGGAATATGCCCGGCGATGAAAGCGGTGAGCGTGAGAAAATCAGTGTCGATTGTGAAAATTGCCAGCCAACGCACTTGCCCCTCGCGAGAATCGACTGTAACAATTGTTCGTCGTCATACGTTTTGTATGTGCATGATGAAAAAGAACCTGTTCAATAAAAATGTGGCTCAGTACAAAGATCTCATCTTCAGTCAGGCTTATTATTTCACAGGAAACACGGATGACGCTGCAGATGTAACGCAGGATGTGCTGCTCAAACTCTGGAATTATCAGGAGCGAATCGAGCCCAATGCGGTGAAAAGCTGGCTGCTCAAAGTCACGCGAAATTTGTGCATCGATTTGAGTCGTCGCCGGAATGAATTGCCGGCGTCGCGGCTGGGCGCCAACGCGGATGAACAGGAATCGCTCCTGGACCAGGCGCCGGATGAGACGAACCCGGAACAAATTGCCATCCAAATGGATTTGAAAGATAAGCTCTTTCAGGCCATACAAACGCTGCCCCCGAAGATCAAGGATGCCATTATCATGAGAGAAATTCACGACCAGAAATACGAGGACATCGCGGCTGCCATGGACATCCCGGTGAATTCTGTCAAAGTGTATCTCCACCGGGGCCGGAAGATGTTGTTCAAATATTTACAACCATATTTTTCACAGGGATAACGTGATGAACTGTGCAGAGTGCGAAACATGGATGGATGATTTTTTCAGCCATCAACTGGATACAAAAAAGCGAAGACAGATTGAGCGGCATGTGAAGCAATGCCCTCATTGCCGGACGGCTTTTCAGAATTATGCCGAGATGCTCGAATCCCTGCATGGCCTCGAAAAGAAGACCTGCCCGGATAGCGTCGTCAATCAGGTGATGGATATCCTGAATCTGGACGCGATCCCGGCCAGACGTCGGCGGCTGCCTGATTTCTTCGCTGCGAGGGTTGGCCGGCGTCGCTGGCAGCTTGGACTGATTGGCGCAACCGCATGCGCTGCGTTGCTGTTCCTGTTCTTCCATCCGAGAGGAGCGCGTCCGCCTCAGCCGGAACCGCACTACACGCAGCAGGAGATTGACCAGGCGAAAAGCAAGGTCAAAATGGCGCTGTCTTATTTTAATAAAATCACCAGTGAAACCCAGCTCATCCTGGAGTCCAATGTGCTGCCCGAACATGTGGTCAAGCCGTTGAAATCGTCGATCAAAACAGCAATCAAGCCAATTTTTAACGGAGGAGAATCGTGAGAACGTGTGTTGTTTGTCTCCTGGGAATATTCATGTCCATCGCCCCATTTTCCGCTCGCGGGCAGGAGGATTACAGCAAATATCCAGGGTTCGTCGATCTGAGCAAAATCGACGAATTCAAAGAATCGGACGAGAGCGTGGAAATATTCATCACGCGGCCATTGTTGTCATTGATCGGTGCGGCCTCCGATGAAGAAGAGGATACCGACCTCATCGCGCTGATAAAAAATCTTGTCCTCATTCGGGTCGACCAATTTTCCGTCGCGGACAAGTCGACCGAAAAAGTGAATGCAATTATCAAGAATTTTTCCTCCGATTTGACAAAGAAAAATTGGTCGCGCATCGTCCGCGTGAAGGATACCAATGAGCGGGTGGAAATTTTTATCCTGAATGAGGGAAATCATGTGGCGGGATTGTTGATCATGTCGCTGAAGTTTAACGAAGAAGCCACATTCGTGAATATCGTTGGCAAGATTGATATGGATCAACTGGACAACCTGAGCCGGAAGTTCAATATTCCGGAGATGGATTCCCTCAACGTGAAGGAGAAAAAAAACAAACATGAGTAGCCGATAAAGGCAGGGCGCAGAGGTCAGACCAGGAAGCGCCATCCAATTGGCGAATCCGGTGATCAATTTAATATCGTTCAGGCAGGTGACTTTTCATCGAAAATAAAAACACGCGGCCATTGGATTGGCGCAGACCGCGTGTTTTTTTTATTTCAACAGACAGCCCCGCTATCGACCGAATCTACCGGTTGCCGGCCAACAGGCGCTTCTCTTCATCCAGGGCCTTGCTGCGGACGAATGAGTCGGCCATCCCATAGTCATTCCGATGGGCGACTTTTTTGAATAGCTGAATTGCTTTTGTCTTGTTGCCCGATTCGGACTCGCAGACTGCAAGCATGTACAGCGTCTTTGGATCATTCAGATTTCCATGCGTGAGATGCTGCCGGGCAGTCTGGTAATCGTTTCTCTCGAAATGAAGTGCGCCCAGCAGCGTGTTGTACTGTTCGGCTTCCATCGGGAACCTGACTGTGTCAATCATGGTTTTGAACAACTCCGCTTTCAAAAAGGCATCGGTGAAATTGTCGAGCTTTGCTTGCAAAATCGCCTCATGATAGGTTTGAGTTTTGGCCAGCTTTTCCCGGGCATTGGGAGACAATTCATATTCGGCGACCAGGGCATTGATTCTGTTCAGACACTGTTCCGCCTGATCCAGTTGATTTGTCTCATAATACAAATTGCATTTCCACAGCAAAATTTCAGCCTGCTTCTCCGGCAGATCGTTGATAATCGCTATTTCAATCGCCCGGTCAATCTCCGGAATGGCCGGAGCAACGTTGCCCTCGTACACATAGGACAGAGCAATTTTCTGCATATCCGAAATTTTCTGAAGCGGTGAAATTTCCAGCGACATGGCAGTCCGATAGGTCTCCCGCGCCCGGTCGAATTGCCCCATGAAAACCAGGTTGTCACCGATTTTCACATGAGAGATGCTGAACCTGGGATTGAAGCTGAGCGCTTTCTGGTAATTCTCGATGGCCGCGTTGTGTTTTCCCATGCGGGTGTATAAATCACCAAGCGAGTCGTAGGGATTGGGCTCTTTCGGCAGCAGGCGACTGTAGTTCCTGAAGCAGGTTTCAGCCTCGCTATAATCCTCTTTCTGATAATAACAGTATCCCAAAATATTGTACGCCGAGGCGAAGTCGTCCGCGATTTCAATACTTCTCTTCAGAGCGACAATTGCCGAATCGACCTCCAGACAATTGAAATACGCCAGTCCGAGAAAATAGTGAGAGCGTTTATCCGCTGGATATTCTGTGACCAGTGTTGTCAGCGTCTGAATCGATGTTTTATCCTTGTTCGAGAAATCGAACTGAGCCGCTTCGATCAACAGGCGCTCGCCCTCGCTGACCCGACTCGCGTGGTCGATGGCCTGTTGCAGGTATTTCTGAGAATCATTTTGCGACATCCCGGCCAGGAACCGGTACAGATAGGCCAGCGCAAAGTCCGGGTCAGCAGCGACCGCCTTTTCAAACAGCTCGCGCGACTCGTCCAGCCTCATATTTTCGAAAAGGTCGCGGGCTTTGACAAATAGCTGGCGCGCTTCATCGGATGTCGTTGAGATGGGAATTTCACCCACAACACCGGCGACGGACACTCCGGTGGCCATCATTCCGAGCGTCAATAAAATCACCATTAGCCTGTGAATTTTTAACATGATGCATTCTCCTTGTTGAATGAGTGATAGGCAAATTTAATTTCTCCCCCAATCACCCCCGCAGTTATGCTCACCTCCTTCTCAAATGAATTGGGGCCGATGTGAATTGTGTCGTTATAAAAAATTTCGTATCTACTCAGGTTCCAGGTTTAAAGGTTCCCGGTTCCGGGTTAAAAAAACTTTTCGTCGCTATCCAGGCATGTAGTCTCGCCACGAAATCACCGAGCCACAACGTTACACGAAGATGTCATTTTCATTTTGTATCCGCTCAATAATTTATGGTAAGAAAACGTGTCATTGCGAAGTCCCGATTTATCGGGACGAAGCAATCTCCTGGAGTAAACCACGGGATTGGTTCGTCACAAAAAACGTTCCTCGCAATGACATTTCCATCTTTTATTGAGCGGATACTTCATTTTCATTCCCGGGTCGACTCTGAAAAGCCTTAAAAGGCTTTGAAACGTTGGTTATGATATCGTTTCCACGTCATAAATGACGTGGCAATTCATTGAAAAAAAGTTAGATAACTTGAATAGCCCCGACTTTTAAGCCGGCGAAACAGAAATCATCCTTTGATTTTTGGGCGTTAGCCCCTTTTTAGCGCCGACTCATTCGTATACTGTGAAATTCAATTCCATTTTTAAAACCAAGTTCAGCTTTTCTGAATCGATAATTCAGCCTGCATTATTCATAGTATTTTTAAAGGAGGCTGGCTAACCTGAATGGTGCTCTTTTTAGAATAAACGTATAAAAACTGAGTTTCAAAATAGCTTAGCTTTTAGCTAATTGAAAATCTGAATGTTGACTCAAATTCTGAGCAAATTTTATGGCTGAACAGATACAAAATTTCCTGGATTCGCCGGGGCGCTTTGTCCGGTCTGCTTGAGGTCGCATGATGCAGTGCTGGCGCCGTTGAGTTTCATTCACTTCGGGCTGCCGTTCTGCATGTAAATGGGAACAATGGGGATGTCATTCGTTCAGGGTGATGAAAGTAGAATCGTGTGGCGAATGTGGCAATGAATGGAAAAATCGAGTTCAAAAGAAACAATCACAGCATGTGAACGATGTCAACGAAGAATGAAGACTCTGCGTCCATGCCCTCTGTTCAGCGTGAAATGCCAGGACCTATGTTTTGAAGGATGAATATAGCGGAAATGGTATCGAATGTCAAGTTAAATAATGGACGCATTCCGGAGTCGTCGCAACTCTATTTTCTCCAGAAATATACCACCTTTGCCATGAGCGTCCGATTGGTCAATTCATCCGGCGTCCCTACCAGATGCTCCTGATTGTACACGAGGTAGAAGTCGCTCCCCGGCCGGAAAATGTAGCGGAAGAGAATATTGGCGTTCCATTTCACGCGGCCATCGTAGCGCAGCCGGTCGCTGTTGTACTGGATATACGCTTTGATGTACATGTCCGTCGAGAACGCGTAAATGATGCGATTGGACAGAGTGAATGTGTTGAATGTGCGCTGCGGCAGCGTCACCCGGTTGAATTGATATTCCGCGTTCAGGAGCAATTTGGTGATGTTTCGAAAATTGAAACCGCCGCTGAAGGTGCGTCGCTCGCCGGTGTAATAATCGGAATGCGAAAGCGACAGATCCATGGCAATGGTTCGGGAATCGCTGCTGGAGAACCGGGTGGAAAACGAATAGCCTTCGTACATGCCATCCGGGATTTCGATGCCGGGTCGCACTTCCCACGCGAACGGTAAAAATTCATAATCTCTGTCGATGCTGATGTTGACATTGGCGCTGCTCTGAAAATTGATGCTGTAGGAAAAATCGATATTTTTGTCCAGCAAATGATTATCGAAATCAGTGAGATAGCCCCCTGAAATATTGTAATTGAATTTGCGCACCGCTGTAAAGCGCTTTGGCCGCGGCGAAAACGTGAAGCTCGCCGAAGTGCTGCGGATATCAGTCCGGCGGACAAAGCCCATTTCCGCATTGAAATTGGGCTGGACCTCGGTATGGCTGACGCCGGCCTGATAGCGGTCATTGCGCCAACTGAAATCGACGCTGGCCACGCCGCCCCGGGACTCCGCGCTGTCCGAGGTGGATGACCCGGCGACCAATGCGGTGACGCTGGTGGTGGGCGAAAGCAGAAGTTGGGCGTCCGCGGCAATTACGTGATTGCTGTGACTGTTGCTCTCCACGATTTTGCTGGTGACGAACGCACCGATGGTCGAGCGGTGAAAAATATCCTGCTTCAATCGCAGCACGCTGAAATTGGTTGTGGGAAGCTGAACCGGCCCATCATCTTCGGAAATGAAACTGGATTGTCGGGAGACCATATTCAAAACGCCGATGGTGGTTTTGCCGGCCTTGCCCGTCATTTTGACGCCGCCCCAGAGAGGCACCGGGCGATTCCCCTCGATGCCAATTCGGCGACTGTAAAAAATGGTCGGGACGCTGTCGTCGTGTTTGTACGAATCCCGGGTATTGAAAATTTCCGCTCCCTCTAAAAAGAATTCACGCTTCTCGGGAAAATAGAGTGAATAGCGGGTCAGGTTCACCTGTTCCTGGTCCGCTTCCACCTGAGCGAAGTCGGTGTTGAAAGTTAAATCGGTGACAATATTGGAACTGAGATTGACCTTCGCATCCATGCCCATTTCGGCGATATGGGTGAAATCGAAATCGGTCTGCATGTCATTTTGCAGCCCACCCACGGCGAATGGCTGCAACTCGATATTCCCTCCCAGGCGAAGCCCATCGAACGGGCCGATATGGCCGGCTTCGGACAGCCGAAACAGCCCGAATCCACTGATGTTCCGGGAAATGTGATTCCAGTACAGGCTTTCATTCTTTCTCCGGATCATCCGGCCGAAATTCGCCCCGAAGTAAATGTCATCGCCTTCCTGAAAACGGAGCGTCTTCCAGGGAATGGCGAGTTCGGCGAACCAGCCGTGCTGGTTGATGGTGGCCTTGCATTGCCAGATGCCATCCCAGTCCGGATTATAATTGCGGCCCTCGTCGCTCAGTCGGGCGTCGCGTTTGCTGCCATAGGCATTGAAAATGAAGTAGAATCCGCTGCGATTGTCGTGATAGGTATCCAGCACCATTTCGAAGTAATCGTCGTTGTCCACAATTGCGTCGCGCCGGAGTTCTGTTCGAACGATTTTCTCCGGCTCGGAATCGTAACACTTGATTCCGAAATAGAGATTGTCGTCGTCGTAAAGACAGCCAATCCCGGTTCGCTCTGTGGGAGGCTCGCCATCGCCAGGCTCCCGCTGCTGAAATGCATCGGAAAATTGAACCTGCTGCCAGACCTCTTCTGTGAACTCAGCGTCAATTTTGATCTTCATGTCCGTCTTCACCGCCCGGAGGTGTTTGGCACGATGGAGTTCCGCCTCGGAGATATTGCCCGCCAGAATGGTTTGCACCTGAAAAATAAAGAGAAAAGCGATGGTCAGTCCTGTTCTGAAAATCATAAAAAACCTGATATTGGTATGGTGAAAAGTGTCCGCGATTCGAAAAAACGAAGGCTCAATATAAAATATATTCGAGTTCAAGTCAAGAGAAAAAAAGCAGGATCGCCGCTGCGTTTTCTCGGGCGATGCGCCCCCCTCCTATTCTTTGAAACCGGTCCGGCAATGCCGCGTCTGTCCCGAAGAAATTCGAACCTATTTTTCCGGCTCGCTGCACCGATCGTCATGCATGAATCAGGAGTTGCAAATTAATGCTTGCTAAACACAAGGAAATTTAATATATTTGGAGTCATTAAAAATGAAGCGGCATCTAAAATTGGAGGGTTTGGAAACTAAAATCGGAGGAATTATGTCAGGTTCAAAAACGGGATTGCCTGAAAACGCTTATCGTCCTTTGAAAGCAGGCGAAAAGTACATTCCCTTTGTGCCTGTATCGTTCACGGGCGCAGAAGTGTCGACACGTTCGGTAGTCTGGGGACTGTTTCTGGCAGCCGTGTTCACAGCTTCGGCAGCGTACCTTGGTTTGAAAATTGGTCAGGTGTTCGAAGCAGCCATTCCCATTGCCATCATTGCGGTTGGTTTGAGCGGTTTGTACCGACGAAAGAACACCATTCTGGAGAACGTCATCATCCAATCTATTGGCGCTGCGTCCGGCATGGTGGTGGCCGGCGCGATTTTCACCATCCCGGCGCTGTACATTATTCCGGGACTTTCGACGAGTTTTCTGCAAATATTTTTAGCGTCATTATTCGGCGGATTTCTGGGAATCGTTTTCATCATCCCGCTGCGCCGATATTTTGTGGCGGAGCAGCACGGCCTGCTGCCATTTCCGGAAGGCACAGCCATCAACGAAGTGCTGGTGACCGGCGAACAGGGCGGCGAGCAGGCGAAGACGCTCATCTTCTCCGCCATCATCGGCGGCATCTATGATTTCGCCATTGCCAGTTTCGGGCTGTGGAACGAGATCATTTCCACCCGCGTCATTCCCTGGGGCGCAACGCTCGCCGACAAGGCGAAACTGGTGCTGAAGGTGAATGCCGGCGCTGCGGTCACCGGACTGGGTTATATCATCGGTCTGCGCTATGCATCGATCATTGTGGCCGGCAGCTTTGTCTCGTGGCTCGTTCTGATTCCGGCCGTGTGGTATTTCGGCAGCCATCTCGGCGTGGCTGTCTTGCCGGCGGATATCCCGTTCAATACAATGACTGTCGAGCAAATTTTCACCAACTACGTCCGGCACATCGGTATCGGCGGTATCGCCTGCGCCGGGATCATCGGCATCATCAAAAATCTGAAAATCATCGTTCAGGCGTTTTCATTGGGATTCAAACAGATTTTCAAAGCCGGTTCAGACATTGAAAAACCGGAGCGCACGGATAAAGACATTCCCATGTCGCTCGTCATTCTGGTCATTGCGCTCACGACTATCGCCATCCTTTTGTTCTTCCGATTCTGGGTAGTTGAATCCTGGTACATCACTCTGCTCGCTGTGATCATCACGGTCATCATCAGTTTCCTGTTCACAACGGTTGCCGCCCGCGCCACAGCCATTGTCGGCGTGAATCCGGTCTCCGGCATGACGCTGATGACGTTGATTCTGAGCAGCATCATTCTGGTCAAAGCCGGCCTGCACGGAACCGCCGGGATGATCTCCTCGCTGATCATCGGGACGGTCGTCTGCACGGCGTTGTCTTCGGCCGGCGCGTTCATCACCGATCTCAAAGTCGGTTACTGGCTGGGTTCAACGCCATTCAACCAGGAGCGATTCAAGTTCCTGGGCATTCTCGTGGCATCGCTGTTCGTTGGCGGCGTCATTTTACTGCTGGAAAATGTGTATGGATTCGTGAAGACGCCGGAGCATCCGGCGCCTCTGGCTGCTCCGCAGGGCAATGCTATGGCTGCAATCCTGAATGTGCTGTTCGCCACGGATGCCGTGCCCTGGGGATTGTATCTGGCAGGTGTGTTCATGGCGCTGGTGATGGAATTGATCGGCATCGCCCCGCTGGCGTTTGCGCTTGGCATGTACCTTCCGATTGAATTGAACACGCCGCTGTTGATCGGCGGTATCATCGCGCACTTGGTCGACAAGAGCAGTAAAAATGAAGAGGTCAGCAAAGCACGCCGGGATAAAGGCACGCTCATCGCCTCCGGTTTCATCGCCGGCGGCGCATTAATGGGCGTCATCAGTGCGGTGCTCGCCTATTTCTTCGCCGATAAGCTGAACACCGGCCTGGCCGAAATTGAGCTTGGCGGCTGGCATATCGGCATGGTTATCAGCATTGTGATGTTCACATTCCTCTGTATTTTCATGTATCGATACTCGAAATCTGCAAAGACCGATGCATAAATGAAATGAAAAAGCGAGGGTCAGATTTGGCTCTCGCTTTTTTTTATACGCTGGAAAAAAATTCTTCAAAATCAAGACGCTGAGTGGGGATTTTAATTTTCAAATTTTGTTTTTGTGATTTACTTGTATTTTGGATTTTGTCATTTGGCATTTCAGGATGATCCGGCTAACGATGAAAAAGTGCGCTTCATGAACAACCTGCTGTTTTATATCACTGGCCACGGCTATGGCCATTTTGTGAGAACATTTGATGTGATCAAACACCTTCTGACTGCGCGACCGGATATCGTCTGTCATGTGAAAACCACAACGCCGGTCTGGCTAACGCGCCACCAGGATATCGAACGCGTCCATTTCTACCACGAAGCCATGGATGTGGGCGCCATTCAGGAGAACAGCTTTTCGGTGAAAATCAAAGCCACGCTCGAAGCCTACGCTGATCTGGTGGCGCGGAAACCAATTCTCATCACCAACGAGATTCGGTTCATCAGGGAAAACGAAATTCGACTGGTCGTCGGCGACATCCCGCCGTTCGCATTCGATGCTGCACACCAGTCAGGTGTTCCCGGAATCGCCATTGGCAATTTTTCCTGGGACTGGATTTACCAGCCATACGCGGACGAATTTCCTCAGCATCGATTTTTGATCGATGAAATCAGGCAGTCCTATTCCCGCGCCGATTTGTTGCTGCGCTTGCCTGCGGCCGGAGACATGTCCGCATTTCGTCGCATCGAAGATATTCCGCTCATCGCCCGGAGATCAGTTCGACAAAAACAGGACGTGTTGGCAAAGCTGGAATTGGGTGCGGATTTCGCTCAAAAAATCATTCTGTTAGCGCTGCGCAATCATGATCTGACCCGGATGGACACGAACCTGTGGAAAACCTATGAGCGCTATCTGTTCGTCATTCCGGATACGGCGTTCTCCCTCGATAAAAATATTCTCACCATCCCGGCGGATTTTTGTCTGTTCGAAGATTTAATCATGGCCAGCGATCTCGTCGTTTCCAAACCGGGCTATGGCATTGTCTCCGGCTGCATCGCCAATCGGACGCCGTTGTTGTACACATCGCGGGATGATTTTGCCGAATACGACATGTTGCACTATTATATTCAGCAAAACATGCCGGCGATCTTTGTCCCGAGAGAAGATTTTATTTATGGAAAATGGGTGGAAGCCATTTCGTTTAAAAGGCTGAATGAACAAAGCTGGAGCGAAGTTGCCATCGACGGGACGGAAAAAGCAGCCGCGCGGATTTGCAGTATTCTTGACAACGTAGGTTCGTGAATCAATTGCGGGAGCGAAATGAGCGCGCTGAATATATAACCGGCGCAGGCAATGGTTGGGAGGTATTTCCCCTATCGATCGGCAAGCTTTGCGTACAATAAATGAGCATACAGTTACAGGGAACCTGACCCAAAACTTTATTCTTGATAAAGATATTAAAATCATTTATATTTGAAGGTCGGTCAGCCTTGGATGGCTCAATCGGAGCGACTATCAGCTATCGCGGGTATAGGTCGTGTAGACCTGGCCGGAGTTAATCTTTTGCTGGAATTTTTTTCGCAGGTATTTTTTAATAAAATGCCGGGATGCCGGGATCATGGCTAACAGGCCAACGACATCTGTGAGCAAACCCGGTGTCAGCAGCAGCAAGCCGCCGGCGAGGATGATCACGCCATCCAATAGTTCCTCGGCCGGGATTCGCCCCTGACTCAGTTCCTGCTGGATTCGGGTCATCACCCGGAACCCCTCGTATTTGGCGAGATAGGCGCCGACAATCCCGGTGAGCACAACGATGGCGATGGTTTCCAACGCGCCAATATAGCCGCCCAATTTGATGAGCAGGACGAGCTCGATAATTGGGACCAATGTGAATAACATGAAAAGTCGAGCGAATAGGGACATAACGATCCTCGTTCTGATTCCGCGCCAACCATGAGGCTGTTTATTTTACGCTGCGGTGGCTACATTTTTCAAACGAAAAGATAATACTTGTACCCATCAATTGCAATAGATTTTTGTCTCGAACGGTGAAAGTGATATGAAAATACGAGTACCTGTGGGGATATTGCTGGTGTTACTTCTGGCGCATTCGTGCAAGAATCCCTTTGCCACACGTGAGGCCGAGCCGCCGACCGAAGGGCGGACATCCTGGCAGTTCCCGACTGATCCGATGATTGTGCTTCAGAACATGAAATACGCCATCGAGGAAAAGAATGTGGAGAATTACATGAAATGCCTGGTGGATTCCAATGCGATCTTTCATTTCGAGCCGGATCAATTTGAGGCTTCCACCAATGCCGGGATTTTCGATTTCTGGAATTTATCGCGCGAGCAGACCTATATCAACAGAGTGTTCACGGCCATCCCGGATGACTCGGTCCGGACGCTGATTTATTCGAATATCCAGCGCAGCTATTTTCCGGATTCAGCTTATGTGCAGGCGGATTATCAACTGGATCTGCACCACATTCTCTCGCAGAGTTACCCGCGGCAGGGCAAGGGCCAACTGGATTTCTGGTTCCTGCGGCGAAATGGCTATTGGGTCATTTCCCGCTGGTACGATCACGATACCAAACTGGATTCCACCTCCGCACGACTGCCTTCGTGGAGTACGATTAAGGCGGGGTTTAGTAATTAGGAGCTGGTTTCGCTGGGCTACGAGAGAGCTATGGACTTCCTTAAATTACAATATTCCTGGGTAGATCGTGATTCTATCGTTCGATGACGAAACATTCGACTGCGTTGCTCAATTGGCCGGCAGTTTTGGTCCAAACATACTGAGAGAATAATCGGCTTACCACTGCAGATCAGGATTTTATCGCTGGAAGTGCTTAACATCTCATTGAAATGAAAAGAAAAATGTGCATTGTGTTAAAAACACGAATGATGAAAATAGTGTGGTTTGCGAATATTCTCAGTTGGCTGATGGGCCTGTTTTTGGTGATTCCCGTTTTTGCACAGGAGAAGCCATACTATTTCTACAATCCATCGAACGATTTTGGCTCGGACCTGGTGTTCAATCACGTGACATTGCTGATTAACGGTTCATTCGATATTTTGAGAAATGGGAACGTGACAAAGGACGTGCTCCAATTGCCGTATTGGGACGGGTTCGAGAATGTCATTTCCAATATCACGCATCCCCTGGACAATATTGAAAAATATGGCTGGGGCAATTTTTTCGCAGATGAAATTTTCAACGCCAAAGGCGATATGGACAGAATGCAATTCCTGCCCAATTTTTCTCTGCACATTTTAGGGAATGGCATGCAATACGTCAAATTAGCGGAATGGTGCGATTACCGCGGCTATCCCCATCCATACATATTTTCCGCGGCGACGACGATCAGCTATCAATTCCTGAATGAGATCGTCGAAAACAGCACCTTCAACGGCCCCAATGTGGATCCAATTGCTGATCTGCTCATTTTCAATCCGCTGGGATTCATTTTATTTTCCACCCGGTTCGGCAGAGAGACGTTTTCAAAAGTCATTCCCATCTATGATTGGTCGTGCCAGCCATATTTAAATCTGGGCAATTTCTATTTGGAAAATGCAGGTCAGCAGTTCGCTTCAAAAATTCAGGTGTCATCCCGAAGGCATCCGGCGATTTTTTTGTATTGGGGGGTGAATACGATTTTCGGAATGAGTTGCCGGGTGAGCGAACATTCCACCCTATCGTTCGGCGCCGGGAGCGTCATTTTCGGGCTGCGGGAGGATCGCCAGGGAGAAGCGCGGCTGGTGACGCCCCGCACGAAAAACGCCATTGGACTATTCTGGGATCGAACTAATTCGTTAATGGCGTCCGCCATCATCGCCGGCGCGAAGGCCGATTACTTCAAAATAGAGGTCTTCCCGGGACTGTTGCGCATCGGCTCGCTGAAACCGGGATTTTTCATCGGCCGGCTTGAAGAGGGAAATTTACAAATCGGTTTGGCTGCATTCCTTTTCCCTCTAGGTTTTTTGCATGAATTCAATTGACCGATGCTTTTCCCATCATGCCGGACAAGCATCGCGCACGCCATTGAGTCCCTTGAAAAATTTTTCAATAAAATTGAGGACGCCGGACCAATTATGGAATTTGTCAAACGACAATTGGCCAATTCCGGAAAATCAGTCGCGAAAAGGGCAGAGCGATTTTTGAAGAGGCATCCCATCCATCCTGATTAAACCCGGGCCAGACAGCAGGATTGGAGAAAAAGCATTTGACTTTTACCGCTGAAAGTGTTATTGTATGGGGACTCATGAAGAGTGACGATTTTCAGCAACGCGAATTCAGGCAAACGCCGGTGCGTCATCCTTTTTTCACATAACTGGTCGCTGCAACCGGTTTTTCATTGAGCAGTTCAATTGTAACCATCCACAGGTTCATCGTTCAGGATTCAAGGTTAATAATAACTTACAGTTGATGACGGACTATTTGAGCATAAAAAATGTTTCGAGTGACCATGTCCAAAACCCCAACCGAGAACAGTGAACCCAGAACCTGTGAACGGCTACGTCCAATTTTTCAGCGATGAAGATTTTCAAAATTAAAATAGAATAAAGCCATGGCAAAAAAAAAATATAATCGACGAAAGCCGGTGAAGCGTCGGCGAGCTCCTGCTACAGTGCGGAAACGTCGCACCACCAAAGAGACCAGGGGACTTCAGGTAGCGGCTAAGATCATCCGCTTTCTCGTGCTGATTGGGATCTGTGGATTCATCCTGTACAAATTATTCGGCCCGGAGAAAAAAGAGGGTCCCAAACCGCCGGCGCAAAAGACCCCTGTGGTCACGCCGGCAGAGGAAGAGCCGATTCCGAAGGAGGCGCCGGTGGACATCAGTTCACTTCCGAAAGAGGAGGCGCTGGGCGTTGTCATCGACGAGATTTTCAAAGATCTGAATATCCAGAAATCATGGGTGAAACGAAGCGACCGCTACCTTGAAGTGCAGCTACCGAATGAATTGCCGGCTGTGACGGTGATCTGGGAGATCATCCCGAAAGTGAAGAAGATGGATTTGAAGGTGCTGGACTCCGAGGAAAATTTGAAGACGGGCGAGTCGACTATTTCCATCGGTTCCGGTAAGGAAACGCTTCTCACGATCACATTCATCAAAAATCCTGACCTGAAGCGCCATGCCGGAAAATTAGCGTTCATCATCGATGATTTTGGCTATTACGACAATCGGACCAGCGACAACTATCTGTCTCTCGATTACCCGATAACCCTGTCCGTGATTCCAGGGCAGAAGCACTCTGCAAAAATTGCTGAAAAGGCGAAGCAGCATCATAAAGAGATTATGGTGCACATTCCTATGGAGGCGGTGGAAGAAAAAGTGGAAGACAGTCCCTACACAATTTTTGCCGACCTGCCGAAAAAAGAAATCGCCCAGCGGGTGCAAAAGGCATTTGCCTCGTTGCCGGATGCCATCGGGGCCAACAATCACATGGGTTCGAAAATTACCGGGGACAACGCATTGATGGATGTTGTGCTGACACAAGTGCAAAAGTTGGATAAGTTCTTCGTTGACAGCCGGACAACCACGCAAACGGTCGTGCCGGCGCTGGCGAAAAAACATCACATGAAATATTTATCCAACGGCGCGTTTTTGGAGCGACACAAGAACGAGGATGAAGACTATATCCGCGGCAAAATACGGGCAGCCGCGAAGATCGCTCAGAAAAAGGGGACGGTGATTGTCATCGGGCATCCTTATAAAGAGACGCTTGATGTGCTCAAAGAGGAGTTGCCGCGATTGGAAAAACAGGGGTTCGTCATCGTGCCGGTCTCGGAAATTGTGAAGTAGGCGAATTAACCCCTCGACGCTTTCTGGTTTGAAATTAATCTAGCAGTTCCTATAACGGATACAGATATTGTATGGAGGAGTATATGGTTCGATTAGGCGTGAATGTAGATCATATTGCAACAATCCGTGAAGCGCGACGCGGACGTGAGCCGGACCCGATTGCCGGCGCTGTGCTTGCGGAACTGGCAGGCGCCGATGGCATCGTGTGCCATCTGCGCGAAGACCGGCGCCATATTAAAGACCGCGATTTGACCCTGCTGCGGCAGGTGGTGCGAACGCATCTGAATCTGGAAATGGCTGCCACGGATGATATGGTGAAAAAAGCCATCTCAGTGCTGCCGGATATGGTGACGCTTGTCCCGGAGCGGCGGCAGGAAGTGACCACCGAGGGCGGTCTGGACGTCACTGCTAATTTCGAATATCTGGAAGCAATCACCTCGACGCTGCGCGCGAACAATATCGTCGTCAGTTTTTTTATCGATCCGGATATTTACCAGATCAAAGCGGTTGCCAAACTTGGCGCTGATTACGTGGAACTGCATACCGGCGCCTATGCCAATGCGCAGGACCTGAACAAGGTCGTCGAAGAATTGGAGCGCATTCGGTCCATGGCAATGGCCGCTTCAAAACTGGGACTGGGCGTCAGCGCCGGCCACGGATTGAACTATCAAAATGTCGTCGATGTGGCGAAGATTAAAGAGATCGAGGAATTGAATATCGGTCATTCCATTATCTCGCGCGCCGTACTCACTGGCATGGAAAGAGCTGTGCGCGACATGATTGGGCTGATTCGAAGATAGAAAACGTGAGACGAGATTAGTTGAAAAGCGTTTGGGGAATTATAAATACTGACCGAGCACTGAATCCCAACGATTGAAATGAAAAACATGAATTAACAACGGATCGCTGAGTTTGAAGGAGAAAGCATAATGGCACAGGCAACGCTGAGTGTGGATGGGCATGTTCATTTGTATCCGATTTACGATTTGACGCGAGCGATTGAAAATGGACATGAAAATTTAATGAAGAATTGTAATGGGAAGGCTGGCGAAAAAGTCGTTCCGGTGTGGCAGTTGACCGAACGATCGGATTGCGCCATGTTCGATGAAATTTCAAAATCCCCGGCTGTCTTTAAAAAAGATGGCTACGAATTTATCCCGCACGAAGATGGGTTGACAATTCTCGTTCGAAAAAATTCCGAACCATACCTGTACATTTTTGCCGGCCGGCAGTTGGTTGCCAGCGAGGGGCTGGAGATTTTATCGCTTGTTTCGCGGTTAAATATTCCTGACCGGGAAAAGTCGATTCGGGAGATAAAACAGGCCATCGAGGATTCGGGCGGTATTCCCACGCTGAACTGGGCGCCGGGAAAATGGTTTTTCAAACGGGGACAAGTGATTGCGAGCCTCATCTATGAGTATTCGGCCGACGATGCCTTTATCGGCGAAACCACACTGCGACACACGCTGTGGCCAGAACCGAAGCTCATCAAACGGGCGAAGCAGAAAGGCTATTCGGTGATTGCCGGATCCGATCCACTGCCGTTCAGCGGTGAGGAAGAAACCGTGGGAACCTTCGGATTCAAAATTAAGGGGGACTTCGACAGCGCCCGACCTGCACGATCGTTCACAAAAATGATGAAAGCGAATCGCAATTCAGTCGAACTGATTGGCAGGCGCAACAATATTTTTACCTTTGCCGGCCGCCAGTATAAAATTATGGCGGAAAAGAGAACGCGGGAGAGCCGGTGAAAATTGGGTATCGCGGAATGGTAAATGCCCGCAGATTCGGATCGATTCGAATGCCCGGCCAGGTGATGGGCTGTTGAGGAATACCCTCGTGTCCGTTAGAAGCAGATGATTTCAAATTCAGTACTGAACGACACTGGATCAAATTTTAATTGGAGAGAACTATGCGCGACGAACTGATCAATGTTTTTCCTGAATTCAATTTGATTAAAAATGAAGAGCTTCGAAATAAAACCATCGATGTTTGGCTGGAAGCCCTGGAACGCGGCGGCTGGAAGGTTTCAGATCTGGAACGAATTCCCTTCACGCTGTTGATTCCGGACTGTCCGGTGAATATTATCGATCACACCCGAGGCGTCACCCAGGTCGCGATTGAATCGGCCAGGGTGCTGAAGAAGTTCAACGGGGACACCTATTCCATCGACGATGATATTCTCGTCTCCGGCGGATTGTTGCATGATGTGGGAAAAATTCTGGAATATGCCAACATGCCGGACGGAATCAAGAAAAGCGTCACCGGTAAATTGCTGCGGCATCCATTCAGCGGCGCGGGATTGGCCATGAAGCACGATTTGCCCGATAAAGTCGTGCACATGATCGCCGTGCATGCCAAAGAAGGCGATGGCGGGTATCGCTGCCCGGAGGCTGTGATTGTGCATCATGCTGATTTCATGAATTTTGAGCCGATAAAAATGGGGTGACGATAGACGCGAGACGCGAGATGTGAGACGCGAGATGCGAGACGCAAAAGTGGAAATGCATTTTTCTTTGTTTAAAAAGCTTGATGGAATTATTCAGCCTCAAAGGTGCAAAGAAAAAAATATCTAAAATTGGTTTTAGAAAAAGTTATGATTATCGCATGGAAAGATTGAATAAAAAAAAGCACATCATCGTGTAACTTCGGGACTTGGTGTCTTTGCAGCAATAATGCATGCCTGAATAGTTGGATTGATAAGCTTAAACAATTGTTTGATAATTTGCCGAGGGAGTTTTCTTGTGATCGAAGCAGTACTGTTTGATTTTGATGGCGTCATCGCCGATACAATGACCTATCACGTGCAGGCCTGGAATCTGGCTTTTTCCAGGTACAACGTGGCGATCCATTGGCTGGATGTGTGCCAACTTGAAGGAAAAATGGCGGAGGAGATTGGCGTCAGTCTGGCTGAGCAAAAAGGACTGTCACTGAAGAAGCCCGAGCTTCTTGAACTGGCGCGCAATAAGAGAGAGTTCTATCGAAAAGTGACTCGCGCGACGATTTATCCCGGCGTGGAGGACATGCTTGCCTTTTTGAAACGCAGAACGAAAAAAGTTGCCCTGGTGACCGGCTCCACGCTGCCCAATATTATTCCGGTCGTGGGAGAGAATTTTCTGGAAAATTTTGATACCATCGTCACCGGCGATGCGGTGTCACGCACCAAACCAGATCCGGAGCCCTTTTTGAAAGCGTCCCGCGAACTGCACGTAACGCCGGCACAGTGTCTGGTCATTGAAAATGCGCCGCTGGGAATTCGTGCAGCCAGGTCGGCCGGGATGTACTGCGTGGCCGTTCAGACGACCATCGAGGACACGGCGCTGTTGCGCGAGGCTGATTTAATCGTGAACGACTTGCAATCCGTTCCAATCGAGCGGTTGTTGAACGGGAGACATTAGCTCCACTTTTAAAAATTGATGTAACAAAAAAAGTCCCTTTCGTAAACAGGAAGTGGACTTTTTTTTTGACTCCAAAGGGTGGACATGCGCCTCCGAATTGACTGCCGGTTCCGGCATGACTCGTTTGAGGAATGATTTTCGCACGGCTGCGGCGCTTTCACCCCTGGCTGAAATAGCGAATATAAATTTTAAAAAAAATAAAAAAAGTGCTTGACAATGTACTTATAGTTTAGTATATTTACTATGAGATTAGTAGATATATTAATTCATTAGTACTATCGCAATTGGTGAGTGGTCACGATGCGATGAAGTTGCGCGAAGAATTTTAAAAATTATGTTCAATGCGCCACAAGCATGAGCATGCATACCGCTTGATTGTGCGAGGAGGATAGATGTCAGTTACAGAAAAATTGACGCCTGCTGAATGGGAAATCATGGAGGCCATCTGGTCGCTGAAAGGCTCGCCATCGGTGCGGGAAGTGCTGGATCACGCTTTTCCGGGCGGCGAAAAGGCCTACACCACAGTCCAGACCATCATGAATATTCTTGAGAAAAAAGGATTGCTAAAACGAAAAAAACAGGGACTGGTGAACTTCTACAAACCGACGAAGACGCGGGACCAGTTGGTGAACTCAGAACTCTCGCAGTTCATTTCCCGCATGTTCAGCGGGTCCGCGCCGGCGCTCGCGAATTTTCTGATCAATTCAAAAGATCTGACATTGAAAGAGATCGGGATGATTAAAGAGCTCCTGGATAAAAAAGAAGCTGTTTTGAAGGACTCGAATCATGACTGAGACATTGAATCATCTGAGCCAGCAATGGGCGATTATTTTCAGTTCAATGATTATTCAGAACACACTGTTTTTAATCGTCATCTTCATTGCGCTGGCGCTATTGAAAAATGCGGATGCGCGTCTGAAGTACGTCGTGGCGTTCATCGGCTTGCTGAAGTTGCTGGTCCCTCCGTATCTTCCTGCGCCGTTTTTAAAGGGCCCCTTTTCTTTCTCCAATGGCGTGGTAAATTTTGATATCGGAAATTTCGTCGTGATTTCCGAGGCGGAGCAGATGACCCTTTCCGAAAAGCTCAGTATTTCCGTGATTCTTCTGGTCGTCTGGGGCGTGACAGCGGGCATCGCAGTGCTGATACCTTTTATTTCCACGATCAGATTGCGGATGAAACTGCGCGAAGCTGTGCCTGTTAAATTTGAGGACGTTCACAATACACCCGGATTGGATTCCATTCGCATTTACAAAAGCAGTCGTATCAATATGCCCTTAACGCTGGGCATTTTTTCGAATAAAGTGTATGTTCCCAATCATTGGGAAAATTGGACCCCTGATTGCAGGAGAATGATTCTCCAGCACGAATTAGCCCACATTCGCCGGCGCGATGGATTGTCACAACTGATACAATTGTTCATTCAAGCAATATACTTTTTCCACCCGCTGGTGTGGATATTGAATCAGCGGTTGAACCAATACCGCGAGATGGCGTGCGATGATGCTTCAGTCGAGTCCAAAAAAAGTTCACATGTGGAGTACTCCAGATATCTGGTGAAAATCGCTGAAGATATAGCTTATTCAGAGTTAGGCTGTTCTTCGGCGTCTGCCCTGATCAGGCAGAAAAATGAATTACTCAAACGTGTACAATATCAAATTACGGAGGCCACTATGAAACACATTTCTAAAAAGTCAAGGTTGTTGATTGCAGGTGTACTGATCCTGCTGATGGTTCCCTTTTCCTGGAGCATTGGTGAAATTACCAATGGGGAGACAGCCGCTTCAGAAGGCATGACCGCGTCTCACAATGAGAGCACAGGGAAAATAACCGGCGTTGTTATCGATGTCAAAACCGGAGTGCCCTTGTCCGGTGCAACGGTCGCAATTGATGGCACGAATTTCAAGGGCATTTCGGACGTGAATGGCAGCTATACAATCGCAGACGTTCCGCCTGGCGTGTACAACTTACTCGCCTCTTCTCCTGGATTCATGAGTGTTAAGGTCGCATCCATTAACGTCAAGGTGAATCTGACGACCAGCATGGATTTCAAACTGGTGAGCAAGGAGCTCGCTTCGGATGACGAAAAAATCTTACAGATAAAAAAGAAGTACGAACAGGAAGTGAAAAAAGTCACCCAGTACAATGAAGAGGTGAAGAAGAAGGGTTCCAAAGATTTAAAAGAAATGCCGCCCATGCCGGAAATCCTGAAGGATGAACTCAAGAGCAAAGATACCGTTGAACAGGCGGAGTGGGACGAGTCTCCTTCACCAGTCGGCGGAATGGCCGAAATTGGAAAGCACATCACCTATCCTGCGAAAGCAAGAGAACAAAAACTGCAAGGGGTTGTTTGGGTGAACGCATTTATCGATGTCGACGGTAAAGTGGCGAAAGTGAAAATCGAGAAAGAAAAAAGCATGGATAACGAGGAGTGCGTCAAGGCGGCAATGAACGCGGTGCAGGCGGTGAAATGGACGCCGGCGAAAAAAGATGGCAAAGCCGTTGGCGCCTGGGTCACTGTCCCGATCAATTTCACTTTGAAATGACGATCGCAGATCAAAAGGTACGTCATTCACGGGGGTGTGCTGAATTTCCGTTTCGTTGCCATGATCGTCTTGAGCAAATATGGCGTGAGCTTTAAAATGAAGATACGTTCCACCCTGTGATTGAATCTTCAAAATCTGAGTGAGGAAAGATGAATTTCTATTCGACTTTCCTCACTTTTTTTTTCCATCCAACAATTCAATATTTCACATATTTAGCGCTCGCTTCCGTCCAAAAAAGGGTGGAACTTTTACGATTATAAAAACATACAACTAACAACATTTTGAAACCGATGCCTTTCATCGAATAATCAATCAACCGAGAATTTTTTCAAATATATCATGGAGTCCTCGTGCGGTTCCCCTGGAAAACAACGCTTGTTTTGTCCATGCTCATCATCATGACTTCTTGTGAAAATGACGATCCTGTCTCACCTAAAAATTCTGTTCCTGTTCTTTCAGCCCTGAGCGTCCCTGATACCATGCTGTCCAATGAGATTTCCAGCTATATTTTTTCAGTGAAATGTTCTGATCAGGATGGTCTGGGCGATATTCAGCATGTGAATTTCAGCGTCACCGGCGGCGCTGTCAATCTGACTGGCGCGTTATTTGATGATGGCAATTACGACGCGCACGGCGACAATATTGCCAACGATGGAAAATTTTCGCTGCGGCTGTCTGCGACTCTGGAGCCTGGCATGTATCAGTTAACTGTGAAAGCGATCGATCAATCGGAGGCGGAGAGCAATGCGCTTTCACGGAGTTTTGTCGTGGCGCAGGGGATTGTCAATGCGGCTCCAATCATCACCCAAATTTTCATCCCTGATTCTGTCGTGGTGGATCAGGTGGTCCCGTTCGTGCTCCAGGTGCATGCTGTGGATCAGGACAGCGGCGATGTTATCTCCCGGGTGACGTATCAGATTCTCGGCCCAACCGTCTCCGAACTGGCGGAACAGGGCGAGTTGTACGACGACGGCGTTCACAGCGATAGTCTGGCCAATGATCATGTGTTCGGTATTGAAACGAACACCGCGTTTTCCGCCTGGAAATTCGGGCTGTATCATGTCAGCATTCAGGCGTACGATAGCCGCGACAAGGTCAGCGAGAGCATCTATGTCGTTCTGCCCTGGAAGAAAATGGACATCGGCGTCGCGCCGGTGGTTTTCGATCTGTCAGCTCCGGATACCATTCAGTTGCCTTCCACAGGAGAGGATACCCGGCTGATCACCATTGCGGCGTCGGATGCCGATGACAATCGGGATATCAAAAACGTCTTTTTCAACAGCTATAAACCGGATGGCCAGATGTCGGCAAGCAGTCCCCTGTTCATGTACGATGACGGCACGAGCGGCGATGTGGAGCCTGGCAATCATATCTATTCACTGCAAATTCGTTTTCCTTACAATACAACTCCCGGCAACTATCGTTTCGAGTTTCAGGCGCGGGATTACTCCGATTTGTTAAGCAATAAAATTATTCACATTGTAACGGTGAAAAAGTAACATGAAAAAAGTCATCCTATTGATTTTTCTTTTAAGCCTCAGTTTTAGCTCTGCGATGAGCCAGGTTTTATCCAAATCCAGTTACAAATTACTGGCTGACCCTGAATCCGGGATAAAAAGCAACAGCGTTTCGGATATTGTGGTCGTGGATGAAAACACAATCTGGATCGGCACGGGGAAAGGATTGTCCAAAACCGAAGATGGCGGAGAAACGTGGGTGACCTACTCACGAAAACAGGGCATTGGTCGCGGCGGCGTTTCCGCTATTGCAGTCGAGGATTCGCTGATCTGGGTCGCCACTGCCATTGATACCCTCTTCGATGGCGAGAACTGGCCGGCCGGCGGCGGTCTCAGTTATTCTCTGGATCATGGCGCAACGTGGCATTTCGTGCCGCAGCCTTTGCCCGGCGGCGATTGGACGCTGATCAACAATATTACCTATGATATCGCGGTGATCGATTCCACGGTGTGGATCGCCAGCTTCGGGGGCGGACTGATGAAGTCGAGCGACCTGGGCCGGACATGGCAGGTGCGTCCGCCGGACAATTACAACTTCAATCCGGACGAGTATTACAACCACCGCGTATTTTCCCTGCTTGCCGTGGGCGATACTCTCTGGTGCGGAACGGCCGAGGGCATCAATGTGTCGTATGACGCCGGCAAAACCTGGGAAACGCAGTTCACCCACCAAAATCAGGATAGCCCCATTGCCGGTAATCATGTCGTCGCATTTTGTCAGCAGCGCACAGCGGACAAAACCATCCTCTGGGCAGCGACGGCCAACACCGACGATCCAACTGAGTATCGCGCTGTCTCCAGAACCGAAGACGGCGGCCTCACGTGGAGCACCGCCTTGCGCGGGAAATTCACCTATAATTTCTCCTGTGACGGGAATGCTGTCTACGCTGCAACGGATAGCGGGCTCTGGAAATCCCCGGACTGCGGCGAAACCTGGGATGTGTTCCCTCAAATTATCGATGCGGATAACAACGAAAAATTGTACACGGTGGAGTTTTACTCCGTGGGCGTGACGCCTTCCAATGTGCTCTGGGCCGGCAGCGCCGACGGATTGGCCAACTCCGCCGATGGCGGCGTCAACTGGACGGTTCACCGCGCCTTTGTGAGACCGGGCAAATCCGGCGAGCCGCGCGTGTACGCTTATCCCAATCCGTTTTCGCCCCTGCGGCACAATCAAATTGGCGGCGATGGCTTTATCCGGTTTCAATTCAATACCACCAGCGCGACGCGCGCGACAATCCGCATTTTCGATTTTGCCATGGATCTGGTGACGACGATTCAGGGCGGTTCATTTCCTGCCAATCAGGCTGGCGTGATACCCTGGAATGGCGAGAATGAAGACGGGAAATTGCTGGCCAATGGCGTTTATTTTTACCAGTTGGACCTGGAAGGCGACGGTACATACTGGGGCAAAGTGATCATCATCGATTGAATTTTTGGATGGGTATCTTCAATGATACTGCTCAGGTTCCCGGTTTAAAGGTTCCCGGTTCAGGGTTGAAAAGTGTATTCATTTATTGAAATTTAAATAGCGAACGGATTTTTACCTTGAACCCTGAATCAGCCAACCTGAGTCGTTACAAAAAAATTATTGAATAGCGCATTATAAAGATAGAATAAGAAAATGTACATCTTCTTTAACTTCGTGACCTGGCGTCTTTGCGGCAAGAATACATGCCTGAATAGTAACCCTTCAATAAGGTTAAAGGAATCAAAATGAATAAGTTGAAATTCACAATAGGGTCAATCGGCCTTATCTTTTTATTGATGACTGCAAACAGCATTGCGGACGAAAGTATTCTGGCTGGCGCGTTTCTGAGAATGGGATTGGGCGCCCGAGCCAATGGAATGGGCGGAGCATTCACTGCCGTCGCTGATGGCCCGGAAGCAGCTTATTATAATCCCGGCGGCGTGCCCATGCTGGAATCGCGGCAGGTCAATCTATCCTACCGATTTTTATCGCTGGACCGGCATTTCAACTACATCGGCTTTGCGACCGGCATTCGGCCAAAAATTGGGGATGGATCCGATGAAAAAGCGCTGAACGGCGGCATTGCGCTCACATGGATACATGCCGGTGTCGATAATATTGATGGACGCGATTTCTCAGGCAATCATTATCAGACTTTTTCGAATGCGGAAAACGCGTTCGCCCTGTCCTTCGGCGTCATGCCTTTGAAAAATCTGGCCATTGGATTTACAGCAAAAGTCCTGTACAATCGCTTCCCGGACATGGGCGAGGACAACGCCACCATTTCGGATACCGGCCTGGGTCTGGACCTGGGAATTTTGTACAAGCCATTGCCGTATCTTTCGATCGGCTTCGCGGTGAAAGAACTGAATGCCCGATACAATTGGAAGACCGATAAACTCTGGGAGAAGGACATCGATAAAATTGACCGCTTCCCAAAAACCTATTGCGGCGGGATCGCATTGCGCTGGCCCTATCCGTGGCTGTTGGTGGCAATGGATATTGAAAAAAATAATCAGCAGGACATGAAATATTTTGTCGGGACAGAGGCGAAGCTGGTCGACCGGTGTTTCCTGCGGGCCGGGTTGAATAATGGCTCGCCTGCTCTGGGCGCCGGATTTTTATTTGAAATTTTCACAAAGCCGGTGCAGATCAATTATGCGTTTGTCACGAAAAGCTATGACGTTTCCAGCGAACATATTTTTACGTGGTCATTTCAATTTTAATGATCCAGCACAACAGTTTAGTATTATTTCATTTCAACAACAACAGGAAGAAGCGGTAGAACAATGAAGTATTCGATATTCACATTTTTGGCGTTAACGCTGGTCATGCTCGGCATCGGCGCGACGACTGGCTTTTCTTCCGAAAGCGCAGCCGGCACCGGACTGGCGTTTTTGAAGTTGGGCGCTGGCAGCCGGGCTGCCGCAATGGGTGAGGCGTATACGGCCATTGCCAATGACGCCAGCGGCGCTTACTGGAATCCGGCCGGCCTGGTGACGATGGAGGGGACTGAATTGAGTTTCACCCATAACCAGTGGCTGCACGACATCACCAATGAATTTGTGGCAGTGCGATTTGGCGCCGGGAAAAGCGCATTCGGCGTCAGTTTCATTTCCAATAATGTCGCCGGGATCGAACGACGGGTGAGTCCCAGCGCCGAACCGCTGGACGTACTGGAAGCGCACGACATTATGTTCGGCCTTTCCTATGCCCGGGCGTTTCACCGGAATCTTGACTGGGGTGTTACAGTGAAATATTTGTATGAAAAAATTTATATCGAAAGCAGCACCGGCGCCGCTGTTGATATGGGCATTGTCTATCGCCCCCGGATCACCGGACTCCGCGTGGGGTTGGCATTACAGAATTTTGGATACGTCACTGAATTGCGCGACGAATCGCTGCAACTCCCGCAGACAATTCGCGCCGGGTTTGCTTATCAATTGCCCATGCAGCTTTTCAATGGGTCGATTCTGGCTGCGTCGGATTGGTTGATGGTGATCGACGGCAATTCACACGTCAACATGGGCATGGAGTACGCGTTTGTCAATTACTTTGCCTTGCGGTTAGGCTATCAGACTGGCTGGGATGACAAAGGAATCAGCGCCGGGTTTGGCGTGCAGGTGAAGCGCTACAGGCTGGATTATGCGTATGTCCCGTTCACATCCGATCTGGGCAATTCCCATCGGATTACATTTGGTGTGAAGTTTTAAGGAATCGCCCTAATCCCTGAACCGAAAAATGCACAGCCTTGCATGATGACAATGCAGGGCTTTTTTTATTCAGTCGGTACGATGAGATCAGAAAATTTGATGGGCTGGAAGAGTTAGACCTGGATGGCGCCAATGTCATGGTCGATTTTCTGAAACGATTTTCAAAATAACAAAGATCGACCCATATCAACCTGGCATGGTTTACAAATGATGAGTGTATCAAATCGACAAATAACAGAGCCGTTGAAATTCATTGGCGCAGCTTTTCGAATTTGCATCTCATTATCAAATACTTAAATTAAACATGTGGAGGCAACATGAAAAGAACATGTGCTACACTTTTCCTTTCTCTCCTCATCGCGACCTGTGCGTGGCCTCAAATTACAGAGCTACCTCATCAGTTCCAAACGGCGAAAACAGTTTTTCTGGGCTATCCTGTCAATTCGTTCGACGTGCGCGCCCTGGGAATGGGTAACGCACAAATCGCGAATCCCGGAGCATACAATGCCATGATGTACAATCCGGCATTGCTGGGACACAAGCGCCATTCAGTCGAAATTTTCGGAATCCAGGCGGGCATGCCTTCTGCCACGTACGACGCAGCGAACTATTTGAGTCAGCACATCAGCGAGTTTGAGGAGGCCATTTCACTCAACCAGATTTATGATGGCCTGGCCCAATTGACCGAGCCCGGCGCATCGAATGCGCAGAAATTGCAGGCGCTTCATGACATCCAGGATGGCCTGGTTTTCGTCAATGATTTATTCGTAGAAGTGACCGGGCCGAGCGAAGCGCCAAAGACGCATGGCATCAGTTTCCTGCCCGGAATGAGTGCGCAGTTTGGCAATCTCGGATTTTCATTGTATGGCCTGGGACAGGCTGGCTTCGTCGTTCAACTGAGCCCAACGTTCGAGTCGTTGATGGATGTTGAGATCCCTTCGACGCTGGACAATCCACTTGCCGTTGCCCAGGCGGCCATTCAATTGACAGCCGCTTTGGCGCCGGCGGTCACCGGCCCCCGGGAATTTTCCGATCAGGCCTTTCCAACGGCATACTATAGCTCCTATTTTGACATCGTCGCCGCGGTGGGTTATGGCATGCCCATAACAAAAAATTTCACCATCGGCGCCAATCTCAAAATCATCAACCGGCGCTTTTTGCTCGATAGAGTAGCCGTGGAAGATTACGACGAAATTATCAGCAGCATCTGGAATAAATTCAAATCCGATGTCACTGGTGTTACTGGCGATATCGGCGCGCAGTATCAATTCAAATTTGGAACGTCAGTTGGCGCAACATTTCAAAATGTCTTCCCGATGAAAGAGATCACCAAAACTATTTCCTCTGATTTTCAGTTTTACAGGCTCATTCCCCGCTCCGGGCAGACCGATTCTCTGGTAACCTGGGGCGCGACCATCACGCGACCGTTCGAATTGAAAGCTCCGTTTATCATGAGCCTCGGCATCTCGCATCCGCTGACCCAAAATTGGGATATTGCCATTGATTGGGTGGACATCGCGGAGAATGACACCCGTTTCGAGCAAATGGAAGATCGAATCGGCCTGGGAACGGAATATCGTTTCACGACCTTGAACAACGCCCTGACCATAGCGCCCCGTCTGGGCATGTCGGATCAGCGCATTGCGCTGGGACTGGGATTGAAAATTGTGAAATTCATTCACATTGATGGGGCGTACGCCTTTGATCGGTTTGTCAATGAATTTGCTTATTACACTCAATTGAAAATAGGCTGGTAGGTACTTCAAAATGGATAAATAACCCGGCAGGCGGAATGGCTGATAATTTATGACCGATGGCTGACGTGCGAAGTTGCCATCAAGCTGTCTGGAAAGTGGATGATTTCAAGCGGAGAGTATATAACAAAGTCAATTTTTATAAACTCATATCGTGCGACAGAATTCAATTGAACAAGAAGCTGCCTCTGCGCATCCCTGAAAAACAATTCACCTGTCCCCATTTTACCCCGGCCTTTCTGCCTCTGCAGGTAGATTGCAGCTACGGCTAAAAACCAATAATAAAAAAACCGAATGCCCGGCTGGGGAATTCGGTTTTTACGTTGATCCTGTTTTAGTCAAAAAGAAATCCTCAAATCACCCGCACTAACCGCAGTTCGCAGTAGGACACAGGGAACGCCAGTCCAAAATTATTCAGCACCTGCGGGTGGATTTCGCCAATGCGCGCCCACAGCCCGTTGCCGTCGCTCACTTCGGCGCAGCGGCCTTCGCAGAATGCCGGGTGCGAGGCTGGCCGGTACTCTCCCTTTCTTTTCAGCTCGCCCAGAATGGAATCGAGGATCATGCGGACATCGGCGTAGCCTGCGTCCGGGCCGATGGTGGCAAACGCCAGATGGCGGTATTCGTTGGTGCCGGTCTCCATCTCAGCATTGAGGTGAATCACATTGCCCAGTTCAAATATCCGCTGGGGCACCGCTTTTCGCCGATTTTTGTGGAACGTCTCCATGATGCCGGTCATCAGATGGTTGCGCACCACCTTTTGCTCGATGGTTTTCGGATTTTCCACAATCACGTGGTTGTCGTCCGGCTCCATCAAAAACTTGGTGAAATGCCGCTCCAGCGATTGCAGGTTCAGGCTCATGATTTCGCTAAAGCCGAGCCCCAGCATGGCCTCGCGGACGATCTGGCTGAGCAGTTCCTCCCGGCGGGCCTCGCCGATGGTCAGATTGGGCACAAGCCTCTTTTCAATCCTGTCGTAGCCGTAGCCAATGGCCAGGTCTTCGAAAATATCCACTTCGTGGCGGATATCGGTTCGGAACGCCGGGTAGCTGACTTCGTACGTATCGCCCTTTGGCTCCACGTTCAGCCGCATCTTGCGCAGGTAACCCATAAACTCGTCGCGCGTGTATTCAACGCCCAACCAGCGTTTGGACGCTTCATAGCCCACCTTAATCGTGCGCGGCGTTAAATCCGGCGTGCGAACGGCTTTGTCAGGATAATTCATGTTCACGGTCTCCACCTTTCCGCCAATTTCGGACAGCGCGCTGACCAGCGTATTCAGCGAATTCACCACCGCGTCGCGGCTGATTCCTGTGACGTCGATGAACAGCCGGGACGATCCAATTTTACATTTCGTCGCATCGCTGTTGATGATGGGCGGCATGGACAGAACCAGTCCGTTATCATCTATTAAAATCGGGTACCGGGCATACGGCGCCATCAGATGGGCGTAGGCCTTGCCCTTGGGATGCTCTTCCAGAATCTGCTTCGGCGTCATCTGTTGGCCTGGTTTGCCCAACGGACAGAACTGAAATTTCACAGGGTCAACAGTGCGATAGTGAATGGGCAGCTGAATGGCTGCCATGTCGTACACGCCAATGGACGCTAACTTGCGGTCGCGGCCAATTCCCCAGTGGAGATTTTCCTGCAAGCGCATAATTTCGCGCAGGCTGTCCTGATCCAGCGCCGGCATTGTGACAACAGCGCAGACAATGTAAGGCCGAAAGGTATCTTTCTCCGACATGCTGGGAGCAACGTTCACTTCCACATCGCCATCGGACACGCCAATTTCCGAGAGTCCCTCTTCCATGTGAAGATACCCTTTGAACGCGCGGGAAAGTCCGCCGGCGTCGAAAAGATCGGGCCGGTCCGCCAACAGGTCGATGCGGATGACCTTGTCCGTGGCGAATTTTTCAAACGGCTCCTCGCGCTCGAATCCGCAGAAGTCGCAGCGACGGGGCGCGTCTTCAAAATCCAGCTTGTCGTTCGGCGTTTCGCAGGCCGGACATTTGTACAACGCCAGTGTGGCGGTATCCTCGACGTCGCAGCCCAACTGCTTGAACGTTTCGACCAGCACATCCATTTCAAAATGTTTTCCAATCAATGTGTTGAGCCGATTGGCGCTGATGGCAACTACTGGCACAGGGGCACCTCCTTCATTTTATCCAGATCACTCCAGTAGAGTTCTCGAATATCACTTAAGCCGTAACGAAGCATGGCCAGGCGGTCGAGGCCCAGGCCCCAGGCCAGTACCGGCACGTTGCAGCCTAACGGCCGCGTCACTTCCGGGCGAAACACGCCGGAACCGCCAAGCTCGATCCAGTCTTTTTTCGATTCCATGTAGACGAACACCTCGGCGCTGGGTTCGGTGTAGGGAAAGAAGCTCGGTTTGAATTTCAGTTTGTCGAATCCCATTTTGCGGTAGAATTCCCGCAGTGTCCCCAACAGCGTGGACAAACTGGCCTGCTCGTCGATGATGATGCCGTCCACCTGGAAGAACTCCGGCAGATGTTTATAGCTGATGGCCTCATTGCGATAGACTTTTCCCACGCAGAACACCTTGCGCGGCGGATTGGGATTCTCGGCGAGGGCGCGGATGGTGGTGGCTGTGGTGTGCGTTCGAAGCACAACCTGTTTGGCGCGGTCGCGATTCCAGTTGTAACCCCAACCGATGGAGCCTGTCTCCCAGCCGTTTTCGTGGGTGAGTTTCACTTTTTCGACCAATTCCTCCTCCGGCAATTTGGCGACATTGGGGCGCTGGATGTAAAATGTATCCTGCATATCGCGAGCCGGGTGATCCTGCGGCTGGAACAGCGCGTCGAAATCCCAGAACGCGGATTCCACCTGGGGCGACACAATTTCAGTGAAGCCCATTTCCAGAAACGCCCTGCGCGTCTGCTGAATGATTTTCTGCATGAGATGCGTCTTGGCCGGGTACACTTTTTCAGCCTCCAATGTGACATCGTAATGGCGCAACTCGATGTTCTTCCACTCGCCGCTGGTGATGTCTTCGGAAGTGAGCACATTGCGCTCTTTCACAATTTTAATATCCCCGGTGAGCGCGCTGCGGCCGGCCTCGGTCAGGCTGGCAGTCCGAATGGTTCGCGGCTTTATTTTGGCCACAGCAATGCGATTGTTCAGCAGCTTCTTTATTCGCTCCACATCCAGGTTTTGCGCGGCCAATTCATCCAAAAATATTTTATCAGATTCCAGAGCGAGTTCCAGCGCTTTTTCATCGTCGTCCGGATTGTTGATGGCCCGCTTGCCGGCGTCGGTGAGAATTAAATCGCCCCGGTCCTTGTCGTACCAGCCGCGTAGCGAACCCCATTTTACGATTTCGTTCATGGGTATGTTTTTCTGGCCGGCCATTTGGGCCAGGTCGCGCATGGCAATTCGCCCGGTTTCCCGAAACAGGGCCAAACCCTGACGCTCCGGCAGACCGGCTTTCATCAACTCAGAAGCGGCTTCCGCAGGCACCAGTTCTTCGCGGGCATCTTCGTGAACGTCCAGCCAGCGCTGTTCCTGTCCGAATACGAATGTGGACATCACCATAGGATGGTCAATGCCGGTTCGGTCGACCAGTTCCTGAGCGGTCAATCCTGACTCGGATTCCAGCAGAGCTTTGAATAATTTCCATTGATTTTCATTGATCGTCGGTTTCATGAAATTTCCCGTTGTTAGAAGCGTGAGCATTTTTTGAAAAAGTGTCGGTAAATATAGGATATTTCGGGTTAAAAATCAAGGTGTTTTATGAAATTATTATTCCGCTGATTTTGTTGAGTGAGAGGAGTGGTTGAGTAAGGGAAGGCTATCTGCAGCAACGACTTTTGCCGTTCTTGTTTTAACGGCCTGAACAGGAGCAGCGAACCGTGACTCTGAAAGAGAAAATTATAAAAGTAAATTCTCATTCAATTTTAATTACGATTTTAGTTGATTTTTTAGAAAAATTTATTATAATAAAAGCATCGATCTATTTCCTGTGGCGGAATCTCAGTGTGTTTCGATCTTCATTTGTATCCTCAATTTTTATTACAATCTTATCTAAAATTATTCTTAAGCCGTAACCGATCACAGGGTAGTTAAGAATGACAGGATAACAGGATGTTTGGGATAGACAGGATTAATTAACTTTAGCTCTTTATCATGTTAATCAAAACATAATCGTGTAAATCACAAGAGGCTGCGTAATGGAACTTGCAAGCTTGACTGAAAAAATTATTGGCTGTGCTTACAAAGTATATAACATGTTAGGATTTGGTTTTTTGGAGTCTGTTTATGAAAATGCCCTGACAATTGAATTAAAAACAATGGGATTTGCTGTAGAAAGACAAAAACCCATAAAGGTTTATTATGAAGGAGTAGTCGTCGGCAATTTTAAAGCGGATATCATTGTCGACGAGCTGATCATCATTGAATTGAAATCCGTAGAAAAAATAGTAAAGGAGTTTGAAGTCCAGTTGGTGAATTATCTAACGGCCACTATCAAACCAGTAGGCTTATTGCTGAATTTCTCTCCACATAAGGTAGAAGTTAAAAGAAAGGTGAGGATATTACCGGATAGAGAATAATCCGGTAAATCATTATCATCATGTTATCCTGTCCAAAGTAAACAAATACAACTTTTGATCCCCTGTGATCAATTACCTTAAGCCTGCATTATTCATAGTATTTTTTAAGGAGGCTGGCTAACCTGAATGGTGCTCTTTTTAGAATAAACGTACAAAAACTGAGTTTCAAAATAGCTCAGATTTTAGCTAATTGAAAATCTGAAAGTTGACTCAAATTCTGAGCAAGTTCATGAATAATTCAGGTAAGGTGTGTTCCCGAAGTTTGGTGTGAGTTTTAACAAATCATTGAATCCATTTCAATCAAACAGAAAGGAGTTGCTATGGAAATTTTTTCAAAGAAAAATTCCTCCGGAGGAGCGCATTCATTCCTTACAGAGAAAACAAAAACGTATCTGGCAATTTTATTGCTGGTGGCCGGACTTTTATTCGGTCAGGCGCACATGGTTCTGGCCCAGACGCCGGTGTTTATCAATGAAATTCATTACGACAATGACGGCACCGACCAGGCTGAGGCTGTGGAAATCGCCGGCCCGGCCGGCACGGATGTGACCGGCTGGCGCATCATTCGCTACAACGGTTCCGGGGGCGCGATGTACACATCTCCGGCAGCAGATCCGGAAGGATCGGATGTGTTGAGCGGAACCATCCCGGATAACGGCGGCGGTTTTGGCGTCATCGTCGTGTACTTTCTGGTGAACGGCCTGCAAAACGGCGCCCCGGACGGTATAGCGCTCGTCGATGCGTCGAACAATGTCATTCAGTTTCTCAGTTTCGAAGGTTCGTTCGAAGCCACGGACGGCCCGGCGAGCGGAATGACAAGCTCGGACATCGGCGTTTCCGAGGCGAGCAACGCCGCGGTTGGCACTTCGCTCCAATTGGGCGGAAGCGGCAGCTATTACGAAGATTTCGTCTGGAATGGATCAGCGGCCGAAACGTTCGGCGCGTTCAACAACGGTCAGTCGTTTGTCGGCGGTGTGGACATCGCGCCATCGGTGAGCGGCACAACGCCCTCCAACAGCGCGATCGGTATTGCCGTTGACTCGGACATTACCATCAATTTCAGCAAGGACGTGAGTGTGGCTGCCGGCTGGTACGATATTTCCGGCTCGGAAAGCGGGACGCACACCGCCTCGGTGAGCAGCGGACCTGTAAGTTTCATCTTGAATCCTGATGTCGATTTCTCCAATGGCGAAACCGTGACGGTCACTGTATTCGCGGTGTCCGTGACTGACGCGGATCAGGACGATCCGCCGGATAACATGGCCGCGGACTACACCTTTTCCTTCACCACGGCGCTGCCCACCGGCGTGTGGGTGATCAACGAAATTTTAGCCGATCCAGATGCCAGCGCCGGCGACGCCAATAGCGACGGCGCGGTGAACACCACCGAAGATGAATTCGTGGAAATCGTCAATAATTCCGGCGCGAGCCAGGATATTTCCGGCTGGACATTGGCGGATGGCGTTTCGGCGCGGCACACGTTCCCCAGCGGCACTGTGATTCCGCACCAGGGCGCGGTTGTGATATTTGCCGGCGGAACGCCCACCGGCAGTTTTGGCGGCGCCATCGTTCAAATAGCGAGCAGCGGCCAGTTGGGGCTCAACAACACCGGCGACACTGTCACGCTGAACAACGGAACCGCCAATGTAACGGTTTACACCTACGGTTCCGAGGGCAATGATAACCAATCCCTCACGCGCGACCCGGACATTACCGGGCCGGAGCCGCTGCTGAAGCATTCCACAGCAACCGGGTCCGGCGGAGCGCTTTTCTCCCCGGGAACCCGGATTGACGGCTCACGGTTTCCCGGCCATGCCATAATAATCCCAGCGCTGGAAATTTACCAAATCCAGGGCGCCGGCATGTCCAGTCCGTACGCTGATCAAACAGTCACGACCGAAAATAACGTGGTTACGGCGGTCGGCCCGGATGGATTTTTCGTGCAAACGCCAGCAGCGCGCTCGGACGGCGACATCGTAACCTCGGACGGATTGTTTGTCTACACCGGTTCATCTCCGGCGGTTGCGGTCGGCGACTGGGTGAACATCACCGGTGAAATTCAGGAATATTATGAAATGACAGAATTTTCCAGCGACCCGGAAATAACATTCGTTTCGTCCGGGAATCCGCTGCCGGCTGCGGTGCAGTTCGATGAAAATGTTCCATCGCCAAATCAGCCCTGGCCGGAAAATGAGATGGAGCGGTTCGAAGGGATGCTGGTGGAAGTGCAAGACGCCACTGCGACAGCAGCCAGCGACGAATACAACATCTCGCCCATCGTGGCGAAAGACGCCCGCGTCTTCCGCGAAGAGGGGATTGAATACCCCGGGGAATCCGGTCTGCCGGTGTGGGACGGCAATCCTGAGATTTTCGAAATTGACCCGGACAGGCTTGGACTGGCGGATGAAGAGATGTTTGCCGGCACAACACTTACGGCGACAGGTTGCCTGGGTTTTTCATTCGGTGATTATCAAATCTGGCCGACGTCCCTGACGATTACGGACACGCCGTCCATGCCCTCGGCAGTGCGAAACCGCGAAAATGGCGAAGTCACCGTGGGCACGTTGAATATGCTGCGCCTATTTCAGAATGAACCAAATTCTGAAGGCTACCAGGATCGGTTGAATAAATTTTCCATGTACATCCGAAACCAGATGCTCGCTCCGGAAATTCTTGCGGTACAGGAAGCCGGCGCCATTGACGCGCTGCACGATCTGGCTGATAAAATCAGAAATGACGACGCGTCCGTGGATTACGCTGCCTACCTCATCGAGGGCAATGATGTCAGCGGCATCGATGTGGGATTTCTTGTTCGAACCGGGGTGCTGGTAAACGCCGTGACCCAGTTGGGTGCCGGTGAACTTTTCTCGTACGATGGATCGTTGCTGCACGATCGGCCGCCGCTGCTATTGGAAGCAGAATTTGCCAACGGCAATGCCATTGAGGTGATGAATCTCCATCTGCGCTCCATGAATGACATCGAGGATGACCGCGTTCAGCAGAAACGGCATGAACAGGCCACTTCGGTTTCACGGATGATTCAGGATATTCAAAATTCCAATTCGGATGTCAATCTTGTCGTGTGCGGCGATTTCAATGCGTTCGAATTCACTGATGGGTATGTGCACGTGCTGGGCCAGATTATGGGCCAGCCGGCAAGTGCATCCGAAGCCAAAATTCCCGGCACGGACGAAGTGAATCCGGACCTGCAAAACAGGGTGTTTTCGGTGAGCCAGAGCCGGCGCTATTCGTACAACTTCAGCAACAGCGCCCAGGTGCTGGACCATTTTTTAACGTCACACGCCCTGGATGATGTATTCACCGGGCTACAATTCGCGCGCGCCAACTCCGATGTTCCTTTGCACTACGAAAACGATGGTTCCACGTCGCTGCGCTGCTCGGATCACGACGGCGCGGTGCTGTACCTGGCTTTTGAAGAACGCTATCAGGTCGCCGGGACAGTGATTTACGACAGCAAAGAACAGCCTGTGCCGGATGTAACGGTGACCATCACCCATCCGGAAGGAGCCGGCACGGATGTGACGGACGACGCCGGGGCCTATTCATTTGAAAATATCTTGGCCGGTGATGTTACGTTGTCGCCCTCGCGCGAAGGCGGCGGAAGAGGCGCAGTGACCAGCTCGGATGCGCTTTATATGTATCAGTACATCAAATACGGCACGACTCTGACTGAAGATGAAATGTTCGCCGCCGATGTCGATGAAGATGGCCAGGTGACCCGGGCCGATGTGAAAGCGATATTGCGTTTCATCGCCTATTTTCCGATCAGCATCGCGTCGACCGGACAGTGGCGTTTTATTCCCGAATCAGCAAGCGTCACACTCGACGGCCATAAAACCGTGGATTTCAAAGCGTATGTCCTCGGAGATGCCACGCTGAACTGGACGCCGGAATTGGCTGAAATCGAAGCGGTGAAAAAAGGCTCGCCTGTCGGACGGGCGTCCAATGTCACACTGGAAATGCCGGCTGTGAGTGGCTACCGGGCGTCCCAGGTGAGAATTCCCCTTTTCGCGAAAACCGCGGGTGAGAAAGTGAATACCTTGTCGCTGAGTTTTAACTATGATGCATCTATCCTGTCTTTTCAATCGATCCAACTGACAGATTTGACAAGCGAATTTCTTGTTGAAACCAACGCGACGGAAACAGGGGTTGTTCATGTCGCCATGCTGGGCGCTGAAGGCGTGCAAACAGACGGCGAAGTGCTCTGGCTGGTGTTCGATGTCCAAGAGCCGGAAAAAGCGGACGCGCTGGCAAGCGTTGAAATTTCCAGTGGCAGCATCAATGATGTATCGCTGGCGAACTTCGCGAAGACGAACGTGAGCTTCGAAAATCCGGAATTAGCGAACCTGCCGGGCCAATTCAAATTGTCCCAGAATTATCCCAATCCGTTCAACCCTGAAACGCGAATTTCATTCCAGTTGCCTGAAGCACGACACGTGAAGCTTCAAATTTTCAATGTGCTGGGAAAAGAAATCCGGACGCTGGTGGACGAGAAGCGGGAAGCCGGGTACCATCAACTGATCTGGGATGGCGCTAACGGAATCGGCGAGCAAGCGCCCTCCGGCGTCTATTTCATGATGATTAAAGCCGGCGAATGGCAATCAAGTTGCAAGATGATGAAGATCGAGTGATGAAAATAGCGCTCCCGGTGAAGGCCGGGAGCGCTTTAAGAGTGGCTCAAAATCCTGAGCGATAGTAACGATTTTAAGAAGAGTCAGGATACGCCCAACTTCGACAGTGGTAGTGCTAAAATTATAGAGACAACTTTCAATAATATAATTAAATAAATCAGGTCGCTGAAATGCAAACGTGTTACTACAGAATAACTTTCTGATGGGGTCAAATGTGAAGAACCCAACAAATGCTTCTGATTGGGATAGAAATCCCAACGGGTCGCACCTGATTCGCATCGCAAATATCTGAAAGCGGTTAGCGGTCGATCAAGTGTTCATTTAAAATTCTTACTTTTTATTCTGGTGTAAATGTTCGTCGGTTCTCAGCCATGGATTTCCCTCTGTTTTGAATGTTTACAATAGAACAATTTTTGAGGAAAATTCCTATTCCCCTCAAGCATTATAGAACAATAATAAGGAGTTAAAAATCGATGAAAAAAAATCTATTTGCTCTGCTGCTATTCTTCATTATACTTTCCCAATTCTTCTGTTCGGAGTATAAAGATATCCCGTGTATAAAACCAGAACCAATATTGACATTAGGAAAATTGGATGATAAACATGAAGCATTTCATCAAGTGAAAGGTGTCCTCGTAGATAGCGAGAGCAACATTTATGTATTAGATAGCGGTAACAATCGCATTGTTAAATTCAATAAAGACGGACATTTTTTATTGGAATTTGGTCGCTCTGGACAGGGCCCGGGGGAATTCATTCACCCTACCGCATTCGATATCGATAGTTGTAATCAAATTTATGTTCTGGATGGAAGTAATTACCGAGTGCAAATCTTTGATCATAATGGGAATATAGTGAGAGAATTCAAGCCACGAGGAATTGATTTTGGCAGTTCAGCAACTTTAAGATTAGATTCGATGGGAAATATTTATTTTAATTATCCGTATAAAGGAAAACTAATAGATGTCTATTCGAATGATGGACACTATCTTAAATCAATTGGAGATTATATTTATTCCGGTGATAAGCGTCGGGCAAAAAAAATGAATATTACCTTTTTTGATTTAGACAAAGATGATAATATGTATGTGCTATTTCTGTCTTATCCTGTTGTCCGTAAATATGATCGCAATCATAACCTGATCTATGAAAAAGACATCAGCAATATACCTGAAGTTCAGGAATCGATGAAAAACCAGAACGAACGAATTAAAACAATGCCCCAGGCGACAACTGGTATTTTTGGTGGTATTGGGGTTACTCTTAATGGAGACCATATAGTGCATAGTGGACGATTTTATCGTTTTGACACAAATGGAAAGCCAGTACAAAAATTAGAGTTATTCGCTTATAAAATGTCAATTGAAAGTGATCAATTCATCTTTTGTGTCTATCCAAATGATGAACAGGGTTGGATTGTTGAGAAGTATCCATTACCCAAGCTATAAAAATTAACAGCTATCTGAAAGCGGTTTTCGGTTGATCAAGTGTTCATTTAAAATTCTTACTTTTTGTTCTGGTGTAAATGTTCGTCGGTTCTCAGTCATGGATTTCCTTCTGTTTTGAATTTTTACAATAGAACAATTTTTGAGGAAAATTCCAATTCCAGTTCAAGCATTATTAGAGGAATTTACTAATTATTTTTGATTGGAGTGGCTCCATTTTCAGCCGGAAAATTAGCTCAGTTTTTAATGGAAATTACATCCATACCCATGTCACTCGTACCGCAGACTTTCCACAGGATCCAGCTTTGCCGCTTTTCTCGCAGGGAAAACGCCGGCCACAATGCCAATGCTCCCCAGAATCATCGTTGTAGTGAGTAATACCGCCCGGGATATTTGAGGCTTGCCCAGATAGGCGAGTCCTTCGTTTTGGATAGGTATCATCGTAAAAACTTCCACCAGCCCCCAGGAGAGGAGTATTCCGATGGCGCCGCCCATAAATGCAATGAGCACGGATTCGAAAATGAATTGCAGAATGATATGTTTTGACCGGGCGCCAACAGCCAACTTGATCCCGATCTCCCGCGTTCGTTCTTTCACCACGACGTACATGATATTGGCCACTCCAACGCCGGCCACGAGCAACGTCAGCCCGCCAATGACTCCCATAAAAATCTCAATGCCGGTAAAAATCTTACTCATCTCTTTGATATTGCTGACAAAATCCCACATGTCAATGGCCTCTTTGTCCTTTGGATCAAAGCGAAGCTTTTTGCCCAACACGCGGAACAGTTCGGACCTGATCAATTCCGTATCAGTCAATCGATTGGGCTGGATGGTGATCATTCTCAGGAACCGATGCGGATACAGGGACTCGAATGTGGTGAAGGGAATGATGGCGCGCCGGTCATCCGGGCCGTTGCTCATGCCCATCTGCATTTTTTTCTGCATCACGCCGACCAGTGTGAAGGGAACTCCGTCCAGCATCACTGTCTTTCCAATGGGGTCTTCATCCCCAAATAGCTCCTTCGTGATGACCGAGCCCAAAAATATCGTCCGCCGTTTTTCATCCAGATCTTTTTCATTCAAAAAGCGGCCGCCGGCTTTGGGATACATGGTGCGAATGAATTCGAAATTCGGATACACCGCCTCCAGATAGGTTGAGGCAGTTTTGCCTTGATAGTTGAGTCTCACGCCCCACCAGCCGTAACTTGGGGACACCTCCCGAATTTGCGGGATGCTCTGTTTGATCACATCCGCATCTTCCGTGGTGAAACGAATCCACCGGCCTTCGGGCAATCCCTGATATTTGAGGCTCGTCTGACCGCCGTAAATATGAATGATCTGGTTGCCGGCATTGAGCATGCTTGTTACGATTCGCGTTTTAAAGCCGCGACCGAACGCCATCAGCAGGACAATGGCCAGCGTTCCCCAGGTGATGGCAAATGTGGTCAGGAATACCCTGGTTTTATTGACTTTCAAATCATTGAAAAAGTCACTGAGCAACATCCATAATGGCATAGGAGTCTCGCTTTTCTAAATTTATGCGTTTCGACTGGCGCTCATCGGGCAGCGCCGGATTTTCCCTGATCAGGAAGCGGCTCATGGATTCGATCCCCGAAAGCCCTCCGCTCTCCGGCGGAGGGGAATCCTGTCACATGGGCTCAATATCTGAGGCATTCAATGACATCGAGGTTGGCGGCTTTGCGCGCCGGGAAAAAGCCGGCAATAAAACCAATTGCCGCCAAAATACCGATTGCAGCGCCGGCAACCCACCAGGATACCGACGGTGTGCCAACGAATTCTTCAATGGGCAGAATCGATAGGATCAATAAAATCCCGATGGAAATGAGTGTGCCGATGAACGCGCCGATGAAAACGATGAAAAACGTTTCGACGAAGAACTGGAGCATCACATGCCGCTTCTTCGCGCCCACCGACCGCTTGATGCCGATCTCGCGGGTTCGCTCCTGAACTACCACGTACATGATATTCGCCACGCCAATGCCGCCCACAGTCAGCGTGAAGGAGCCAATAATCCCCATGAAAATATTCATCCCTAAAAAAATGTACCAGACCATCTTCTGAAATTCCTGCGTGTCCCAGATGCTCAGCGCCTCTTTATCGGTCGGATCGAATCGATATTTTTTCCCCAGCACTTTATACACCTGGTCGATGACCTGCGGCGACATGGTAGGATGAATCGATTTGATGACAATGTTATTCACGTAATGATGGCCAAAGAGCGCGGCAAATGTCGTGGACGGGATGAACGCCCGGTCTTTGTCGCGCGAATTATAGGAGGAGTCCTGCTCTTTTTGGATCATCACACCGATGACAAGAAACGGAATCCTCCCCACATGGACATACTTCCCGACCGGATCGACCTCCCCGAAGAGAAATGCCGCCAGTTCATCGCCTAAAAAGATGACGCGCCGCTTTAATTCGATATCCAGTTCATTGATGAATCGGCTGCCGGGACGAGGGAAGACATTGCGCATATCAGAATAGATCGGGATAATGCCGGTGATGTTGGGATTTTTCACTTTATCGTTGAGCCGGACAGGCACACTCCATGTGGAATATTCAGGGCTCACCTGATGAATCAGCGATATTTCACTCTTCAGCAAATCCGCATCTTCGTCGCGAAGACGTATCCATCGCTCTTTGCCCATCCCCATGTACGGTTTCGCTGTCTTTCCAGGGAAAAGCAGGATGATGCTGTCTCCCAGCCCGCGCATGGTTTTCATGGTCTGACTTTGAAAACCATTTCCAAACGCCAGGAGAACCACAATGGCCACCGTGCCCCAGGTGATGCCAAAAATAGTCAGGAATGTCCTCAGTTTCTGGGTTCGCAAGTCGCGGAGAAATTCTCCAATATCATTGAAAAATTTCATGATCGAATGATCCTGTTAGTATGTAAAAATGAACGACGCAATTCGCCGGCGCCTTCGGATTTTTCATGCAATCCATTACAGCGCTGCATCGGGACACTGCCTGTCGGTCCCGCCGCGTCAAAGATCAGGCATTGCTGCTGTACCTGCCGATTTCAAAATGGCGAAATCGCCCGACGCGGTTATTTAATCTCCTGCACTTCTTTCTCCAGCACCTCCTGATCCAGTTTCAGCCCGGAAATGACTTCGATATAAATGGCATCGCTGAGACCGGTTTTAATGGCCACTTCTTTATGCCCCTGTTCGCCTTCCGGGATTAGGACAAATGCCGAATCATTGCGAAAGGTGATCGTGCGTTCGGGAATTGCCAGCACGCTGTCTTTTTGCTGGATGATGATATTAGCATTGGCCGAGTAGCCTGCGCGCAGCACCTGACTCTCATCCAGGTGCACCAGAATTTCGACCGGAAACACAGTGGTATTATCTTCCTTGCGGGCCTTGAGTGATATTTTGTTCAGGACTCCCTCCACCGGCTTGCCGGGCAGCGCGCCCACCTGAATTTCCGCTTTCATCCCTTCTGCCAGTTTGCCGACATCAATTTCATCCACTGTCCCTTTGAATAACAGCCGCTTCATATCAGCAACTGTGAACATAACCGTTCCGGCCTGATACGAGGTGAGCGGCACCACCGGATCGCCCACATCGATCAATTTCTCCAGCACAAATCCATCGGTCGGCGCTTTGACAACCGTCTCAATGGCTGTATTCGCAATGGTGATTTTTCCTTTTTCCAGCAGGGCTAATTTCTCCATGGCCATCTCCTGGCGCAGATTCGCTTCCTGGTAATTCTGCTGACTATTCTCGAATTCCGTCTCGGAAATGAGCCCTTGCTCTTTCAACTGTTTCAGGCGATTGAATTCGCTTTTCGAGTTCACCAGTGAAATTTCTGTCATCTCAACGTTTCGTTTCGCTTCAGCCAATTCCAGCGGCGTGGGATCAGGCCGGATCTCCAGCATCGGCTCGTTGGCTTTCACATAACTGCCGGCATCGATAAATAGCTTCTTCACCACGCCGGAAATTTTCGATTTAATTTCGATTTCAGTCTCAGGATCAATGGTCCCAACGGCCAGCGCTTTTTCGACAATATTCCGCTTTTCAACTTTCACAGTGGCCCGTTTGCTATCTTTATCATTGCCTCTATTCGTTAAAACAAGCACCAGGACAATAGCCACAACCAGCACACCGAGGACTATCCAGATCACTCGCCCTTTTTTCAATTTCATGGTTCCTCCTGTTACGTTCACTTCGATGTGAAACGTTCAAAGCTAACTATTTTTTATTATGAAAAGCACGATGAGGGAATTGTAATTGTCAATTGAATTGTAGTACGATAGGCTTGCCAACCGATCACCGATTCGGGAAAATACGTTCCAATCATTTCTCCGCGCTGGATAAATCGGGACAGGGAATTCCCGCGGTAGACTTTAAAAATTACTTGCTTCTACGCAAAGCCAGGCAGAATAGTTGCGGCAGAAATGAATTGATTTACAAGCGGGTCGGGAGGATAACGGATCAGGCAGAAGCGTTTTTCCAGGGTCAGAATAACAAAAGCGCTTGCGGCACGACGGGAGCAACCAGAGAGTGCGGTCTGAAAATTGCCCTTGCATGGCTTGAAAGATTGAGTCGTACGCGACCTGCCGGTACTGTAAAGGTAAACGGGAAAATCTGACGGCGCACAGACAAAATGTCGACCCCACGCTCAATAGCGGCCAGCTTCGAAGGATATTTTCAATCCCAGGTTCACGCGTCGGCCAATATCCCAGGCGCTGGGATCGCTCAGCTCACCGCCGATTCGTCCGTCCGATGCAATCCATAGCACATTGTAGGTATCCATCAGGTTCCGCACGTCCAGGTACAGCATGGTCGAAAGTTTCTGAGTGAGTTGCCATGTTTTAAAAATTTTAATATCGACGTACGACATGTTCTTCATGCGGGCGTTGTTCGGCTTCATTTCAATGGATTCGTCGGCCACGTAGCCGCTGCGCGAGGGATAATAGGTGTACGGCCGCGGCGAGTTAAATCGCCACAGCACATTGATCCCCATCTTGTTCGGCACGCCGGCAAATATCTCGCTGACAAATGTCTGACGCTGATCCCAGCTCAAATAAAATTCCTCATTGGGAACAGCAAATCCCCAGACAAAATAATTCAGCCCCTGGTCGATGCTGCCGCTCAATCCTTTGGCGTTCATGTGGGTATAGCTGAGTTTGCCGGAAAAATAATTGCCATACTTCTTCTCGACCATCAGCTCAAATCCGCTTGACCGTCCACCGGCGAGATTGATGAACTGAGAGAAACCATCGTCCTCGGCCTTGCTGTCGGACGCCAGAAATGTCTTGGTGTCCACCAGCCCGGCAATATCTTTGTCGAAATAGGTGAACGAGAGAAGCCAGCTATCCCAGAATGTCCGTTTGTAGCTCAGCTCGATGGCGCGGGTGCGTTCCGGCTTCAGATCCGGATTGCCATACAGCGCCTTGATGCCTTTTTTCAAATCGAAGTTGAGACCGGTGAACATGTAGTCGAACATGGGAATCTGAAAGAAGAAGCCGTAGTTGATGAAAAAATGATCGTTCTCCGTCACTGGAAAAGAGAAACCAATGCGGGGGCTCCATTGCGACTTGATCGTCGCCGGAGCCCAGGATTGTATCTCCTGCTCGTAATCCTCGTTGGAAACCGGAATCCATTCCACCACAGGGCGTTGCGCGCGCGGATCGAGAAACTCGTAGCGCACGCCCAGGTTCATCACCACGATGTCGTTGTCCACTTTATTTTGAATATAAAATGCGCCCTGGTAGGGCCGATAATGGTAGTAGCTGCTGAAGTTCAGCAAATCCGCATCCAGCAGCGGCTTGCCCCAGAACGATTTCTGCGGTTCGTATTTGACGAGATCGTTTTCCAGATCATAGTATTGAAATTCAAACCCGGCTTTCAGTTGAGAGATGGGATGATATTGCGCGATAAAACTGCCTTTGGCAAGATAACTGATTTCTGTGGCGTCCTGCCACCACAGCCGATTGCCGGAAAAGACAAAATAAAACCAGGGTAACTCGTACTGAAACGGCGCCAGGGATTCCACCGCATTCTTGCTCCCCATTTGCAGCGTGTGATGCACCTGGTAACGACTGAAATTCAGCGTGTAAAATACGCGCGGTGAAAGCGTGTGCGTGAATGTCGCGCTCAACCGCAGCGACTGCTTGGACTTTGGCGGAAGTCCATCCAGATTGTAACGCCAGCGATACTCATAATCTTTAATGTCCCAATCCGAATAAATGGCCTGGGTGACCAGCTTGATATTGTCTGTCACGTCGAAATCCAGTTTGCCCATGAAGTTGATATTTTTTTCCATCGGCGAATCGTAGTATTTCTGCAGATCCTGCCACCAGCGCGTATCCGAAACGATAATATTTGACGATAGAAAATAGCCGATTTTATCGCGATACACCGGCCCGGACATGAGCAATTCCCATTCGCTGCGCTTGTTGCTCTTTTCGATGCCGATATGGTCATCCACAATTCGCGTCCAGAATTCGTGGGACGATCCGCCGGACTTGGTCACAATATTAATGATGCCGGACATGGCATTCCCGTATTCTGCGTTGAATCCGCCGGTCTGGATGGTCATTTCCGACACCGACGCCTGTGGGATTTCCGAGCCGGCCCCCCCTTCCATGCTCTCCTGAATGGGGAGTCCATCAACGAGATAAAGCACTTCCGTGGTTCGGCCACCGCGAATGTGCAAATCCGAGGTGACGCCCGGCTGCAACGCCACGACCTCTTTGTAGGAATCAACCGGCAACTCGTCTATTTTTCGCGATCCAACGGAATGAGTGGAACCGGTGATATCTTTCTGAATCAACGGCCTCTCCGCAGTGACCACCACTTCACTTCCCCAATCAAGTGCGACTTCAGTCAATTCAATGTCGACCTCTGTTTTCAAATCCATGATAATGCGGACATTTTCGATGATGTAGGGCAGGTAGCCTATCATGGTGGCTTTCACCTGGTACACGCCAGCGGGAATGTTGTAAACCACAAATTTACCATCGGCGTCGGTAGCAGCGCCGTACCTGGTGCCGGTTAAAATGACATTCACACTGATGAGCGGCTGCCCAGTTTTTTTATCGACTACCTTGCCTTTTAACAAGCCAGTTGTCCCGGCGTAACTAATGGATTGAACCATAATGGACAGCGCAAAAATTAAAAATAATATTTTCTTGATCATGTTCTTTCTTCGGTTGGTAAGTCATCTGTTTCAGGAATCCATCATCTCATTTTCACATCGATAGTGACCTATTTCCCAAACGGACAGGACGGGTCGCCGTTCAGCACCGCCCCCTCGCGGCACCAGAATTTCTTATTAAATCCTTCCGAAGGAAAATAGTAGTTGATAGTGAATTCAACAATATTGGATTGAACGATGTGGTAATTTTGGAATAGCTGCACCTCAGCCTGCGCTTTCACAATTTTCGGGGCATCGAACGCGACGACAGTATCCACCGGCGCCAGCATGGTTGTGTCGCAATGGCGCCAGAAAATTGTGGTGTCAGGGGATTTGAACAATGAATCAAAAATCGTGCATTCCACCCAGATGGGTGTATACGTATCAGTCATGTGTATGCTTTTACCCGCATCGTTGCGTTGATTCCAGGCCAGTTTATCCCCGGTGTAAATCGTGATGGAATCCCCCGGGGGGATGGTCATATTCCGCGTGGACGTCGTGTCCGCATATACAAGGCGCGCCGTCCAGTTATCCGATTCATCCGCTGACCACAAATTCACCGCGATCTTGATCCATTTTTTTCCGTCGATGGCTTCATCAAAATCATTGTGTACCCACAAGCCGAACGGGACCTGCCATTGCGCCAGCGCTTCATATTGATCCTGCGTCATCTTTTGCGGCGGGAGCTTGAAACGGTTCTCCCAGTTATTCTCCTGGGCAAATTCGGCCCTGCCATCTTCAAGGAATAATCTCACATCGAGAATCTCCGTCCGCTCCGGCCCTTCCGGTATTTTCTCTGTACAGAATAACATGGCGACAATTAAAAATAATAAAGTAAAGATTTGTTGATGAAGCTTCATCAATTTTCTCCTAAATCTTGATGCCAGATGCCGGATGTCAGATTCCGGATTTCTGACAACAGATGCCAGATAAGTATTTATTATTTTTAGCTGATGTGTTGTTTTAAGATTGAATGGAAAAAAGTGTTTAACATTCGGGCTAATTTATTTGTTTCTTCCTTTAATTTCTGATACATCTCTTCATCTTTTAAAGAACCAGTCTCATATAAAAGTTCCAGGTGAACCTGGGTTTCATCGCATTCTGAAAGGGCGATTGTAATGTGTTTTAGAAATTCATTTTTATAACGCCTTCTCCCGAATCCCTCAACAATGTTTGCTACAACAGATTTCGATGAACGCCTGACTTGACTTCCTTCTTCAAATAGTTCGAACTTCGGCAGCGAAAGTGTCATTTTATGAATTTCAACTGCCAGTTGCTTTGCTAATTTATAAACTTCCAAATCTTTGAAACCAACATTTTTATTCACGTTTTCCCCATTTCAAAATTTAAAAAAAATCAGCTAAATAGCAACACAATTTTTGCTAATAAATTTTTTATCTTGTATCCGTAATCTGCCATCTGGCATCCGCCATCTGACTCGTTCATCTCAAAATCACAAACTTGCCGGTCATCGCCTTGCCATCCGGCGTCTCCACCACATAGACATACAAACCATAACTCGCCTTCAAATTGCTGAAATTGAGCAAGTCCCAGAATTCGTAATCCGTATTGGGATTGGTGTGATGCAGGGTTCGCACTTTGTCGCCGGCCAGGGTGTAAATGTGAATCGAGCATTCCGACGGCAAATGGATGAACTGGATGCGGGAGTCGTCCTTACCAAGCTCCCAGTCGGCGCCCACCACGTAGGGGTTGGGCACGACTTTGATGTCGCTCAAGTCAGCCTGCCCGATCTGTTTTTTCTTCAAGGCGCTGGTTCGGATGCGAAACTGATCGCCTGTAATAAACGGCCGCTTCAGCGCGATGTGCGCGGCGTCGCCTGGTTGGGGTGGATTGTTCACCAGGCCCTGGTATGTATAAATCGACCGCTCGGTGATGGTGATCCGCAGCGTGAATTTATTCTCCTCGTTGAATTCGTCCCAGATGTAAATCATGTCCCCGCTGGACCAGGTGTTCTTCAGCGAATCTGTGGTGTCGGTGCCGGCGTAATTAAAATAAATATCCCACAGCGCTTTTTGATTCAAAATAGTGTTCCAGATTTCGAACGGCGCGGTCTTCTTGAGAAAAATACTGGTGTCCATTTTATCGGTGAATCGAATATCGTATTCGTAGGGATAGGGATCCCATGTTAATTTGCCGCCTAGAATCGTCCAGGTACAGTTCGATAATTCGCCGGTTTCATATTTGAACCAAAATGTTTTCTCGTTCAAAACATCCATATCATCATAGCGCTGAATGGAGAGTTGAATGCCGTCGAAGATCAGCCCTTCCTCGCCATTCGTGCTGGCCACTTTTTCGAACAGCATGGTTCCATCGGTTTCATCGTAGAGATTGTAGACCGCGTAACCGAACGTGGTGTCTTCGAACATGATGAGATAATCGTGGCCTGTGACCTGATAGGGATCGATGATGTAAGGAGTAATTGGCCCGTTACCCGAAACATCAGACAACGTTTCTAATTCCGCGTGAGCAACCTCATGATCGTACGCCTGGACACCGGGAATAACTTTCACTAAATTTTGTGAGTTATCAGGATCAGTTCCTTTAGGGCATTCTTTTAGCGGGGATGGCGGAAAATGAGATGGATTTAAATTCTCATCATCAACTATGCCATGATCGTAAGAACAGACGCTATACCAGTAAGTCACTCCATTGGTGACACTCGAATCAGTCCATGTGTGAAAAAGCCCGGTATCATCGCCAAGATATTGAAATGGATAAACTGGTTCATATCCTGAAATTTTATTGTCAAGATCACAACTTGCAACAGGCATAAAATTTATCTGCTTGCCCTGGTGGTCTATTATTCGTTCCCCCCATTCATTATTTATCGGATCTGAAGTTGTACGGTAAATTTTATATCCTTCAAAGTCCTGATAACCGGTAATAAAATCTTCGGATGTTTCAGCAGAGCGATCCCAGTATAATGTCACTTTCCCATTTTGAGGAACTGCCGTAACATTTGGCGGTGATGGCCCTTCTGAACGACGATAGTCGCTTTGAACTATTTTCCTCGCTATCTGGGCGCTTCCCTTTAACTTTTCAAAATCATCGGCTAATAAGATTCCAAAGACAAAATTAAGAGTATCGCTGCTGTGCCACGTGAGAGGGCCACAGGACAGCACATTATAAATCAACCAAATCTCACCGAACCGCCAGTATTTTATTCCATCAGGAGAATCAAAATTGGGATCGAGATTTCCATCTGCATCTTTATAAAAACAATTGTTATCGATTAAATTGAACCGTGATAACCCGGTTGTGTCACCCTTTAATATTTGATATTGCAATTTCTCTCTGTTCCCGTAATCATAAATTCCATAAAACGGGAAAAAATGCCACCCAGTGAGTCCCAATTCTTCCCCATCCGGCTCATCGATAATTCCATCGCCATCATTGTCGAATTGATCATTCATTGCTGCTGGCGTTTTTAAAAGTTGCACACCGAAACAATTCGGATCATCGTCAGCATACCCTTCAACATTATAATTGTAGCTTAAATTATACAGGATAACTTCATCTGTTTTTGGATTGTATTCGTTCTTTATATATCCGGTTTTCAGACCGTAATAGCGGGGCCGTCCTTCACGCAGCCAATACCAGGGATTGTCAGATTCGTAGTAAATTCCGAGATAAACGTCGTGATAATCCCACTGGCTGGTATTGATAATTTGCAAATCAAAAATCGCCATCTTCGAAATATAGGCTTCCTGAAAACCAATCACATTCGCCAGCACTTCTGCGCCAATTGAATATCCCCTTTGTGGTGGAAACCCGCCGTAAGCTACTTCTTCCGGAACAAGTTGATCTGCATAAGTTTTATCATCAAAGGATAAAAATATCTGTTGATCTCCTAAAAATTCTCCCTCCATTGGTTTTCCAGTCAAAGGATCCTTTTTCCATTTGCCGGGCCACTCTCTCAATCCTGTCAGTGTGTTTCTTGGCCAGGTCTGTTTCAATTCATTTGCAGGAGCAAGAATAAAATCAAATAATTCTGAAGGCTTATAAATATCACTGTAAAGCACATCCGGGGTATAGAGCGCTCCACTTGTGGCATTGATTGTGGACCAGTCCGTATCGGTGGGCAATGGCTCATAGATAGTACCTGACACTGACGGTCCCATCGTTATATACGTCTGAGATTGAGGATCCCAGACTTCGGACGCCCATGGGCCATCCGGAACACCTATCCATAAATCGAGTCTGCCTAAATAACCATAGTCGCCAAATAACGCGCCTGGCAAATCAGGTAAAAATTCTTCCGGAGCGCAAAACCTGCCATTGTTTAAAAAGCCGATTTTTAAATTCGATTTGTTAATGACTCCGCCGATGAGCAGTTCCCTGGTTCTTTCTTTTTTTAACATTGGCGATTTTATTTTTTCCTTCGAGAGACTTTGAGAATGCAGGTTGCTTGTTTTAAAGCAGAAGAATAAGAGGCAAATGACAGGAAAGGCCACGCAAGATTTTATAATTCTGAGGTGGTTCATTTCATCACCAGAAATAGTTGGATATTTCAATTTAACATATTTTAGTTAAACTGTCAAGTTAAAAAATCCACTCGTAAATTGTTCTCGCGTCGATGAACTCACCTCAAAATCACAAACTTCCCGGTCGTTGCCTTGCCATCAGGCGTATCCACCACATACACGTACAACCCGTAACTCGCTTTCAAATTGCTGAAATTGAGCAAATCCCAGAATTCGTAATCGGTGTTGGGATTGGTGTGATGCAGGGTTCGCACTTTGTCGCCGGCCAGGGTGTAAATGTGAATCGAGCATTCCGAAGGCAAATGGATGAACTGGATACGGGAGTCGTTTCGGTCAAGCTCCCATTCTGCATGAAAATTGTAGGGATTTGGAACGACCTTTATTCGATCCAACTCGTTTTTGAAAGCTGCTCTTGTTTGTAAGGGATTTGTTTTTATGCGGAATTGATCACCGCTTAAAAAAGGTCTGTCCATTGGGATTTTAGCGACATCTCCTGAATGAGGCGGTGTATTACGATTTCCTTCATTTGTCACAAATGTATACTCGGTTATTGAAACACGTACCGTGTAAACAAACTTATTTTCGTGTTCATCCCTGATATAAATCATATCACCACTTGACCACCGATTTTTCAATTTTTCAGTGGAGTCGGTCTCCGAGTCATAAAAAATATCCCATGTACATTTTCGATTTAATAGAGTATTCCATATTTCAAACGGTCCTGTTTTACCGGTTATTACGCCTGTTTCATAAACATTTTTGAATCTTATTTCGTACTCATACGGAAAGGGATAGGTTAATATCGCTTCCCCGTAAATTAACCATGTACAATCTGAGAGTTCTCCAGTTTCGAATTTATACCAATATGTTTCATCATTTCTGACGTGCATTTCATCAAAGCGTTTGACCGTTAAAAGCAATCCATCAAAAGTTATACCTTCTTCTCCATTCGTTTGAATTACATTTTCAAATATCAACCGATTATCAGTTTCATTATAAAGATTATAAACTGCAAATCTGTAAGTTGTGTCGTCAAATACAAGATTATAATCATGCCCCGTAATTGAAAAAGGATCGATAGAAATTGCTTCAACTGATCCTGTCCCTGATGTTCCTGGAAGTCGCTCAATTTGCACGGTCGGATCGCAGTGATTTGTCGATGGCATTCCAGGTACAACTTTAACTAAATTGGCATCGGAATCAGGATCGGTTCCTCTGGGACATTCCTGCATGGGGGAGGCCCGAAAATTGTAAATATTTATCTCATCATTTTCCAAGATGCCTCTATCGTAAGAGCAAACACTATACCAGTATGTGACGCCGTTTGTTACGCTTGTATCAGTCCAGGAATGAAATAGTCCAGAATCATCGCCTAAATACTGATACGGATATACAGTTTCATATCCCTTAACTCCATTTGTTAGATCACAACGGGCAATTGGAATAAAATTGATGAAATTCCCCAGATCATCTAAATTTTTTGTACCCCACTCATTGTTACTCGGATCGGTTGTAGTGCGATAGATTTTATAGCCTTCAAAACTCTGATAACCAGTAAGCATATCTTTTGCGGTTTCGGCGGACCGATCCCAATATAAAGTGACCTTTGAATCTTTTGGTACAGCATTGAGTTTTGGAGGAGGTGGACCTTTGGGATAGTAATAGTCATTGTGGACAAGTTTATGAGCCATGCGGGCGCTTGCCTTTAATTTTTCTATATTTTCAGCGACTAATACAGCAAAGACAAAATTGAGTGTGTCGCCACGCTGCCAATTGATTGGGCCGCAGCTCATAAGATTGTAAGCCACCTGAACTGTTCCTCGAATATTTCTCATATCATCAGGTTGTTCAATCTGTTCAGGGGAATCGAAATCAGGATTGAGAACACCATTCTGATTTGGATAAAAACAGGTCGAATCAATCATCCATGCCAGGCCTGTAGTATCACCAGCCAAAATTTGATACTGTGCTCGTTCTTGAATTGCTTGTGGAGACCAGAGCACTGAAGTGGGATGCAAATAATGCCAACCTGTTAGACCCAGTTCTTCATTTGCTTCATCGATTGTTCCATCCTCATCATTGTCAAGGTTGTCGTTTTCGGCCAAAGGTGTTTTTAAAAATTGAATTCCAAGCAGCATTATTCCTGGACTATCATTTTGGCTATAGCTCAGATTATAGGGAAAAATGGATCCTGAACTTACATCATATTCATTCTTGAAATAGCCAGTTTTCAACCGCCTGTAGTTCGCCAGATTGGCATTCAACCAGTATAATGGATTGTCTGCCTCAGAGTAAATTCCCAGATAAACATCATGATAATTCCATTCACTTGTGTTGACAATTTGTAAATCATAAATCACCATGTTTGAAATATAGGATTCCTTAAAACCAACAACCTGCGCTATTACCTCTGCGCCAATTGGATAGTTTTTACTTGCGTCAAAATTACGTTTATCATCATAAGAGATGTACACGTCCTGATCACCTAAAAATACTTCTTCTACTAATTTGCCAGTAACAGGATTTTTTCTCCAGCGACCTGGCCATTCTCTTAATCCTGTATACGAATTTATAGGCCAGGTTTTTTCAATGTTACTTGTTGGAGCGATAAAAAAGTCAAAGAGTTCAGATGGGCCGTATAGTTCACTAAACAAAATGTCTTTGGTGTAAATAATATCTTCTGTGCCTTCAATACTGGACCAATCTGTTACATATTGATTACGCGGATCGAAAACAGTTCCGGATACAGTTGGTCCCAAAGAAACATATTTCTGTGAATCGGCATTCCAAATTTTCGGAGCCCAGGGACCATTTGGAACACCCACCCATAAATCCAATTTTGCTAAATAACCTAAACTGTCATAGAGAGCACTCGGTAAATCAGGTAAATAATTCCTCGGCGCACAAAAGCGACCATTATTCACAAATCCAATCTTCAAGTCAGAAACATCGATGACGCCGCCGATGAGGGTTTGCTGTTGGCTCGGTTTTTTATTATCTGATGAATATACGTCTTGCGCAGAAAGAAGAAAGCTGAGTGTGGCACTCAAAATAAGGAGGGGAGTTGTTTGTTGAAATAAATTTTTCACCGCACATCCCAAATTTAAACTGGTAATAATTTTGAAATTTCAATAGAAACTACACGTTCGTGCACCTACTAAATTTAATAATTCTCTGGTTCGATCCAATAGCCAGGTTTTCTGTGTTGGTGAGCAATTGCTAAAACAATTACGTTATTTTCCTGAATCGAATACAGTATTTTATAGGGAAATTTATAAAGGTAACACTTTCGTACTTCACCACTTTCAATTGGCCAGGCGTTTGGATGTTTCACTATTCTTTGAATTGATGATCGAACTTCGATTTTAAATTTATTTCCCAAGCCTGACTGTTGTAATTCGTAAAAGAATATAGCGTCTTCGAGCTCCTTCTGGGCAAATTCAGAAATTTTAATATTCATTAATCTTCCTTGCCAAATACTTCCTCAAAAGATAATGTTCTTAATTTTCCCTGCTTGTAGGCTTGTAATCTGCTTTCTGCCTCGACCGCCCAAATTTCATCAATGGTTTTATTTGGTTCATCGATACTGTTCAGCAATGCTTCGATCACTAAAAATTTATCAGCAGGTGAAAGCCGCATTGCCTGATCCAGAATATTTTTTGTCTTGTTCATTATCGCTCCTCCTCCCGGCTGATTTTTGTATCGATCCCTTTCAAAAAGCCTCGCATTTCAGATATTTCGACTTCCGGGATTAGCTCTATCCTTTTGCCAAATTGAATGACTCTGATCTTTTGCCCCGGTTTCAATTTCAGGGAATCCCCAACCCGTCGCGGAATGACGATTTGAAATTCAGGTGATATTGTCACTGACTCCATTACAAAACCTCCTTCGATCTGATGTTTGTAATATGATAAAAATATATCTTGTTCTGTCACGCAGCCACATCTTCATCGCCAAGAAAAATTATTTGCAAAATGGATTTGAGTTTTGCTCATTCAGAAATCAATATACAACATCGTGAGTGCCAATATCAATAAAAATTGCTTTATCTTCTTCTGCAAAATAAAAAATAACCCGCACATCATATTCAATGCTGAAACTCCACAAATCTTTTAGTTTACCCGAAAGCTTGTGTGTTCTAAGGTTTTTTTCGAAAGGGCTTCGCTGAAACTGTTCGACCCGTTCTCAAAATTTTTGTTCCAACAAAGATTGCCCTTTAATCATCTTTTTATAAGCTCTTTTAAAGGAAGAACTAAATGCAATCTCAATCATTGCTCTAACTTATCCTTAAGTTCATTTATATCGGATGAGTACTGAACGTTCAGGTCATGGACTTCTTTTTTCGAATCGAGATAATTTTTATAGATTCCCGCTCTTTGTTCTTCGATCAGGTATTTTTCTAATAGAAATTTCAATTCCATTTTATCGTGATGGGACATCTTTTTAATTTCTTCCACAACGTCTGCAAAGCTGGATTCCATTGCAATGCTCCCAAAATGTTAATATGAAAAGCAGATTAGATTACTTGTTTTTATTGACCTGTGTCTCAGCGCTAAAAATATAAAACATTGTTGACAGATTATCAAGCAATTTTTTGAACATATTACGATTGAATTCACCAATGTTGATTTTTGGTTATAGCTTCGTTTTCCTTTTGTTTGATCCTTGAATAAATCATGCAGTTAGTCGAACCGAGACTCCGAAATCTGCCATGCGCAATCCGATATCTGAACCATTTCATCTCAAAATCACAAACTTCCCGGTCATCGCCTTGCCATCCGGCGTTTCCACCACATAGACATACAAACCATAACTCGCCTTCAAATTGCTGAAATTGAGCAGATCCCAGAATTCGTAATCCGTGTTGGGATTGTTGTGATGCAGGGTTCGCACTTTGTCGCCGGCCAAGGTATAAATGTGAATCGAGCATTCCGAGGGTAAATGGATGAACTGAATTCGGGAGTCGTTTCGGCCAAGCTCCCAGTCGGCGCCAACCACGTAGGGATTGGGCACGACTCTGATGTCGTTCAAATCAGCCTGCCCGTTCTGCTTTTTCTTCAAGGCGCTGGTTCGGATGCGAAACTGATCGCCTGTGATGAACGGCCGCTTCAGCGCGATGTGGGCAGCATCGCCAGGCCGGGGCGGATTGTTCACCAGGCCCTGGTAGGTGTAAATCGACCGCTCGGTGATGGTGATCCGCAGCGTGAATTTGTTCTCCTCGTTGAATTCATCCCAGATATAAATCATGTCCCCGCTGGACCAGGTGTTTTTCAGCGAATCTGTGGTGTCCGTCCCCGTAGAGTTCCAGTAAATATCCCACAGCGCTTTTTGATTCAAAATGGTGTTCCAGATTTCGAACGGCGCAGTCTTCTTGAGAAAGGCACTGGTGTCCATTTTATCGGTGAAACGAATATCGTATTCGAATGGATATGGGTCCCAGGTCAGTTTTCCGCCGTGAATGGTCCACGTGCATTCCGAGTTTTCGCCTGTTTCGTAATTGAACCAAAAGGTTCGCTCGTTCAGCACTTCCATGTCGTCGTATCGCTGAATGGAGAGTTGAATGCCATCGAAAATCAGCCCTTCTTCGCCATTGGTGCTGGTGATTTTCTTAAACAGCATTTTCCCGTCGGTCTCATCGTAGAGATCGTAGGCTGCATAACCGAACGTCGTGTCTTCGAACATGATAAGATAATCGTGGCCTGTGACTTGATAGGGATCGATGATATAGGGCGTAATTAGTCCGTTGCCCGATGTTTCCTCCAATTGTTCGACTTCAGCGGTGGGAAGCTCATAATCCGAGGCGTGAACACCAGGCACCACTTTCACCAAATTGACATCCACATCAGGATCGGTTCCTTTTCTACATTCACCCATGGGAGCAGCGGGATAATTTCCCGGGTTTAAACGTGGATTGTCCACAACGCCATGATCGTAGGAGCAGACGCTGTACCAGTAGGTCACGCCATTGGTCACGGTGGTATCGGTCCATGAATGGAACAGACCAGTATCATCGCCATATTTTTGATAGGGGTACACCTGCTCGTAACCGTTTATACCGTTGTTCATGTCGCAGCGAGCTATGGGAACGAAATTAATAAGCGTGCCGTCAGAATCATTGATTGGTTCGCCCCATTGATTAAATTCCGGATTGATAGTAGTACGGTAGATTTTATACCCCTCGAAGCTCCAGTAACCTGTAAGGTTATGAGTTGCATCTTCAACAGAGTTATCCCAATAAAGCGTTACCTTCCCATTTTGCGGCACCGCAGTGACCTTGGGCGGTGGTGGCCCCATTGCAGTATTATATTCGCTCTCGACAACTTTCCTTGCCAAATCAGCTATGCCTTTCAATTTATCCAGATTTTCAGCGAAAAGAATACCAAAAACGAAATTAAGTGTATCTCCGCTTGCCCAATCGATAGGGCCGCAGCTCATTATATTAAATACATACCACAACTTACCTCGACCATAATATTCATAATAAAAAAAATCTCTAATTCTCTCTGGCGAGTCGAAATTTACGTTAAGTGTTCCGTCCGCATTGTTAAAAAATATGCGGCTCCCAATTAAAGAACCTAATCCAGAGGTATCACCAGCCATTATTTTATATTGTATTTTTTCCCGTTTTCCGTAATGTTCAAGGATCCACGGTTCAATAAAATGCCATCCTGTCAAACCAAGTTGTTCACCGACTTCATCAATGATCCCATCATCGTCATTGTCTTTTTGATCGTCTATCGCCAATGGTGTTTTCAAAAATTGAACACCAAAATAAGTAGAATCGACTGTTGGGTCCTTTTCTGAATTGTAACTATAACTTAAATTGTATGGAATTACCTCGGTTCGACTTGCATCGAACTCATTTTTTATATATTCATTTCTCAATAGCGCGTATCTGGGGACGGCATCATCAGGATAATACCAGGGTATGTCAGACACATTATAAAGACCGATATATACATCCTTGTAATCCCAGGTAGATGTATTAATAATTTGCAAATCAAAAAAAATGATATTTGATAATAATGGAGTTTGAAATCCAATTGCCTGCCCTAATACCTCCGCCTGAATTGAATATCCTTTCTCGGGATAAATCTTATGTGATCCCCAAATTAATGGTGATTCCGGATAATACCGATCTGCGTATGTTTTGTCGTCGAACGAGAAAAAAATCGTCTGGTCACCAAGGAAATTACCTGACATCGATTCACCGGTTATGGGATTTTTTTTCCATCTGCCAGGCCATTCTTGTAAGCCGCTATATGGATTCCTGGGCCATGATCGGTCATACTCACTATGAGGAGCTAAAAGAAAATCAAAAAAACTGGATTGGCCATAAACCTCACTAAATAAAAGCTCGTCAGTATAAAGCTGTCCTTGCGATGCAAAAATCGTTGACCAATCGGTATTATCAATATAGGGTCCGGTGAATTCGTGGCCAATAGTATGTCCCGGTATTATCGTCTTGCTATGGTTTTGAAATCTCAAGGTTTCCCCAAATACAGTACCTGAGACAGTTGGGCCTGCAGATACATATTTTTGTGAATCAGCATCCCATTCTTTGGGTGCCCAAGGGCCATCTGGAATTCCGATCCACAAATCAAGTACATTTAAATAACCAAACTTGCCTCTGTGAGCGCTGGGAAGGTCAGGTACGAATTCACTCGGTGGGCAGAATCGACCGTTGTTAAAGAAACTATTTTTTAAACTGCTAACATCGATCACGCCGCCGATGAGTTCCTGCTGTTGGCTCATTTTGGATAAGCCCTTTCTCTGTGATGGCAGAACAATCCCAGCGCCATCAAAAAACAGGACATAAATTAGTATCGTCGTGACTATATGTTTTGACTTGACTATTTTCACTACACCCACGCTTTTATTTTGGAGGATTTTATTTTAAAATTTAATTTATTTATCCGCGCGGAACGTCCGCCGATTTTTTGGAGGATCATCAGCGAAATCCGCGTTCTATGTCGTTCACCTCAAAATCACAAACTTACCTGTCGTTGCCTTGCCATCCGGCGTTTCCACCACGTAAACGTACAAGCCGTAACTCGCTTTCAAATTACTGAAATTGAGCAAATCCCAGAATTCGTAATCCGTGTTGGGATTGTTGTGATGCAGGGTTCGCACTTTATCGCCGGCCAGGGTGTAAATGTGAATTGTGCATTCCGAAGGCAAATGGATGAACTGGATGCGTGAGTCGTTTCGGCCAAGCTCCCAGTCGGCGCCCACCACGTAGGGATTGGGCACGACTTTGATGTCGTTCAGGCGGTTCTTTCGCGCTTCGGCTTTCTCCATGGCTTTGGTGGAAATTCGGAACTGATCGCCGGTTCGGAACATTCGCTTCAGCGCAATGTGAACCGCGTCCCCGGTTTTGGGCGGAATGTTCATCAATCCCTGGTACGTGTACACCGAGCGCTCGGAAATCGTCACCCGTAATGTGAATTCATTCTCCTGGTCGAATTGGTCCCAGATATAAATCATGTCGCCGCTGGACCAGGTGCTGACCAGCGAATCGGTGGTGTCGGTTCCGGAATAATTCCAGTAAATATCCCACAGCGCCGGTTTGTCCAGCACCGTGTTCCAGATTTTAAACGGCGCCGTTCGCTTCATGAAAACGCTTGTGTCCATTTCGCCGGTGAAAATGATGTCGTATTCATAGGGGAACGGATCCCACGTCAGCTTCCCGCCGAAAATCGACCATGTGCATTTGGACGGCTCACCGGTCTCGTAATTGTACCAGAACGTTCTATCGTTCAGCACTTCCATGTCATCGTAACGCTCAACGTGGATTTGCAGTCCGTCGCAAATAACGCCTTCTTCGCCGCCGGTCTGCTGCACTTTTTCCAGCTTCATTTCACCGACTGTTTCATCGTACAGGTTGTAGACCGCGTAACCATAGGTTGTGTCCTCAAAGGTCATGGTGTAATCGTGGCCGGTAATTTTGAACGGATCAACAATCGTCACCTCAATGGGGCCATTGCCGGAAGTCGCTGCCAATGCCTCAAACTGAATCCGGGGCGTTTCATAATCAACCGCCTGTACGCCGGGCACAACCTGCACCAGGTTCGAGTTCAGCTTTGGATCTGCCCCTTTGACGCATTCGTTGAGCGGCGACGGCGGGAAACTTTTTGGGTTGAAATCCTCATCATCCACAATGCCGTGATCGTACGCGCACACGCTGTACCAGTAGGTTACGCCGTTGGTCACTGTCGTGTCGGTCCAGGAATGAAACAGGCCTGTGTCTTCTCCCAGCTTTTGAAACGGGTAGACTTTTTCGTAGCCGTGAATGCCGTTTTCCAGGTCGCACGACGCCACCGGCATGTAATTGACAATGTTGTTATCATGGTCGTAAATAGCCTGACCCCACATATTTTCTGCCGGATCAACGGTGGTTCGGTAAATTTTATAACCTTCGAAATCAGCATAGCCGGTGATGAAATCCTCGGCTGATTCCGCAGAACGGTCCCAGTACAGCGTGACCTTGCCATCCTGCGCTACGGCGGTTACCTGTGGCGGAAGCGGCGCGCTGGAATAAGTATAATTGAAGTCCACGATTTGCCGGGCAATTTGCGCGCTCGTCTCCAGCCGCTCCTGATTCTCGCCAACCAAGACCGCAAAGACAAAACTGAGCGTATCGCCGCTGGCCCAATCTGTCGGGCCAGTGCTCAGAAGCGCATACACATGGGGTATCTCCCCGTACTGGTAATAGCCGCTTTTTATTAAACTCGAAGTATCGTAATGAGGGTCGAAGGAGCCATCCAATCTGGAAAAAAACACCCGTCGTTGTTGCACCAAATCACTGAACCCGGTGGTATCGCCGGCCAATATCTGGTATTGAAGCCGCTCTCTTTCTCCGGCGTACATCATGACATTCGGCTCGAAATAATGCCAGCCGGTGAGTCCCAGTTGCTCGCCCTCCGGCTCATCGACCCAACCGTCCCCGTCGTTATCGATCTGATCAGCGCTGGCCATCGGAGTTTTCAACAACTGAACGCCCAAGTAGCCCGCATTGTATTCATAATAATCGCGATAGGCATAGCTATAGGCCATGTTGAACGGGAACATCGCCGACCCAACATCGGTCGTATCATTTTTAATATAACTCATTTTTTCCCGCACGCGGGTGGTGAGCAAATCGGGTCGATTCAGGTCGTAGGACGGATTGTCCGATTCATAATAAAGTCCCAGATAAACATCATGGTAATTCCACTGGCTTGTGTTGATTATTTTCAGATCAAAAAATACTGTATTGGCAAGATAGCCGGACTGGTAGCTGAACACCTGAGCCAGCACCTCTGCGCCGATGGGATAACCTTTCTGCGGCTGGAATCGCCTGCCGTTATTGCTAACAATGACCGAGGTCGGCGCCATCTGATCGGCCAGGGTTTTATCATCGAACGCGAGGAAGATGTCCTGATCACCCAGAAATGACCCGGGAATCGTCTCTCCGGTCAGGACATCGATCTTCCGGCGACCTGGCCATTCACGATACCCGGTGAACGAATTCCTCGGCCAGGTTCGCTCGTCTTCACTCATTGCTGCCAGCGGGAAATCGAACAGACTGGACGGCCGATACAGATCACTATACTGGAGTTCACCGGTATAAAACACACCGCGCGTTCCACTGATCGTGGACCAATCCGTGTCAGTCACCCAATATTCGTACAATGTTCCCGACACTGTGGGTCCTGCAGAAATATACCGCTGCGAAGATTCATCCCACACCTGCGGTGCCCAGGGACCATCCGGGATGCCCACCCAAAGATCCAGCTTACTCAGGTAGCCGTATTTCTCATAAAACGCAGAGGGCAATTCCGGGATGATCTCCTCCGGCGGACAAAACCGCCCATTATTCAAAAATCCGATCTTCAGATCAGATACATCGATAACGCCGCCGACCCGTTCCTCCTGAAACTGCCGTTTCGTTAATAATTCGGATCGTGTCGCTTGCCTTTCAAAATCCTGACTAAAAGCAAGGAGAGGCAGACTTAATTGCACGAATAAACAGTACCCACAAAGAATTAAAACTCTCAAACAGAACGTAGCTCTCAAAACGATTCTCCAGAATTAACATTCATCATTTGTTTTCACGTGTTTCAGATGGCCACAAGGACCCGGACCAGTTTACAATCAGAAATAATACCGATGAACGCTGAACAGATACGAAATCAAAATATTGAATTCTACAGTTAATGTCAATAAAATTTTCAGGTTCTTGACGGGCACATTCCTGACACTCCTAAAAAAAAACCGCTGATCGATGGATGCGCTCATCAATCAGCGGTCTGAATTTTTTTTATGAAGCGTTCGTTCAGCTCGCTTCGCTCGTGGTAATTGCTTCGACAATCGGTATAATGAGCTCGTCTTTTGTCGTCAAACGAACCAGGTCAAGATTTGGATTGTATTTCAGCACCAGCCAGTATGGAATTTCATAAACCTGATTGCACAAATACCAGATGTTTTCGCCGCGTCGTATTTTATGGACAACCACGCCTTCCACCCGAAATGACGTGAAGAAGTCCTCTTCGATGCCCCGATGGAATTCCATCCGCTTCCGCTGAAAATCTTTCTCTGTTACTTCGCGAAATGCCAGTTTAATTTTCTGTCCCAACTGAATATCTCTGCCATAATCCAGACTGTTCAAATCGCGCAATTCCTGGGTGGGTATCTTCAACCAATCTGCGTAATGACCGAGCGTCTCTTCCGGTTGGACGTAGATGACGCCAAGCCCTGGCTCAAGCAGTTTCACCTGTTTGCGTTCCAGCGCTGCCTCACCTGGCTCGGGAATTATGGGCGCAGGCTGTAGCGCTCTCTGGACTGCCGGGGCGATTTGATCCGGCTTTTCGATGTCGAGTTTATTGCCGGCGAATGGACCTGTCTGTTGCGTCAGTTCACCGGGACTGGTGATAATTTCTTCATCTTTCACTTCCGCCAGTGCAACCTTCACCTCGCTGCTCGGAACAACCGTCTCCTCCGAAGTCCCAACAGCTTTCTTCTCCGCCACGACCGGTTCTTCAGCTTTGATTCGAATCACCTGTCCCTCGTACAGTTGGTGAGGATTCTGGATTTCATTCAAATCCATAATTTCTGCGACCGTCATATTAAATCGCCGGGCAATGTCCTGCAGATTATCACCACCCTCCACCTGATACCAGTTAGTCGCCACCTGTTCCTGATATTTCTCCTGAGTCGGGATCTGCGCGTAAACAGCATCGGGATCAAAATTTTCGCGGTACGGTATGCGCAGTTCAAAACCTGCCGGCAGGCGCCGTTGTGACGTGACGACGCTTCTGCGCAACGATGGATTCAGATCCATGATTTCTTCCCGGGAAACGCCCAGGCGCTGTTCCAATGTCGCTAACTTCACATAACCGGGAAGGGTGAACGTCAAATACTGTTTCGGCGAATCGAATTCAAGCTCGCCGAAGTATATCCGATAATTCTTCCGAACCTCGACGGCCGCTAAAAATTCAGCGTAGAAATTTCTCGAAGCGAATTTGAAATTCCGGCTCTCATAATTATCCACGATGTAGCCGAAATCCGTTGTGTTGTGGACACTCACCGCCCGTTTCATTCCATTGACACCATGATTGTATGCGGTGATGGCGAGCGGCCATGTTCCCAAAATTTCGTAATTCTCTTTCAATAACCTGGCTGCGGCTTCCGTTGCTTTCAATGGGTCGAACCGTTCATCCACGGTGTAATTGATTTTGAGGAAGCGTCTTCCGGTGCTCCGCGTGAACTGCCAGATGCCGGCCGCGCCGAATTTGGAATACGCCTGATAGTTGAAAGACGATTCAACGTGCGGCAATGCAATGATATCCGCCGGCAGATTATTTTCTTCGAGAATTTTCTTGATATGGTCAGCGTACATGCCGGAGCGAATGAGCCCTTTCCGGAAATGGTCGCGCAATCCCTGCTGGCCCCGGATGTTCCCTGCCGCGCGTTGAAATTCAGCCGGACTTGCATTTTCGCCAAACATGGTGTAGACCATTCGTTCCTGATTATCAAGCTTATCCGGCTCGATTTTTGGCATGCCGGCCAATTTCAACAAAATTTCTTTGTATTGATTTTTTACTCTATCAACTTCGCGCCACTTGGTCCGCGATGAGGCCGATGGATTGTTCAAAATCTCATTGGTATCCACCACTTTATAGATACGCTCGAGATTCTCGGTGTCGTGAATGATGACTTGATCGCTATTGTAGAGCGTGAAAACTTTAATCCAGAACTGGATATTGGGCTTCAAATTTTCCGGCACCGGAAAAACAGTTTCATTGACAACCAGCCCGTAACCCTGTATTATGGTGAGACATGTCACCAGTAATACTGCCATACAAACGATACATAACCGATGCAGTTTCGTGAGATTCCTCGTCATAGTCACCTTTCCACTTTTATCGTATCTTCAGAAAATATAATGATGAATTAAAGTATGCCTTTCTTCACCTCAATCGGACTATTAACATTTTTTTAACAATTTTGCAAAAAGAATGCCATCGTCCTGTGGCGCAACACAAAAAAAAGCCGGTGGAATAAAAGACCATTCCAACGGCTTTCACATAAAAAACCATTGCATTCATTCAATGAGGCCTTCAATATCCAGTTCGTCTTCGTCAAGTGCGTTGTTGAAAAAGAACCTCACGTTCGTCGGATCGTTCTGAATCACACGACCAATAATGTCGATGAGTTCACTCTTCTCCATTTTGTACAGCTTCTTTATCGAGCTTCCGACATTGAGAAAATCACTGCGGTCGTTCACCCAGGAATAAAGGAAAGCGACCGTATGCTTGCAAACTCCCGCTTTGGTGCCGCAACTGCACGAGGTGATAATTTCGTCTTGCTCCACCTTTATTTCCACGTCAAAGGTCTCAAGCAATTCCCGCACAGTTCCGACTATCCTGTTTTTATACATTGTCGCCCGAACAACCTGACCATTGCAATAATAATCCCAGCCTTCGCCATCCGTGTTTTCCTGATCCAGAATGGCGATTTGCCGTTCATTTATTTTCAACAATTCCGGCGAAATGGTAAAATCTTCTTCTGCAAAATCCTTCACCTTTTACACCTTCATTTAAGTCAGTCCGTTCAGATGACATGCCAGGCTGCCTGCAATTTCTCGTCGGATTGAACAATTGGATTAACGTGCCCAACAAACCTGCCAGTATTCCTTCATCCCGGGCGACAGGCTCGGCGCCCGCCTCGTTTTGGCTCGGTCTGAAATCCCCTCCTCGCCAACTTTCTTCAGCTCCGCGCTGAAAATTTCTTCTCGCGTCAGGATGACTTACACGCCAACGACCGTTGCCGGTCATTTAAATTTTTCTTCAATCGCCAGTGCTAATATAATTTTTAATTTCTAAAAAATCAAGCGGTTTTTCTGCTGTCATCCCCTGCCTGAAATGAGTTTACCAATTGAAATTAAAACAGGTTACGATCCCGTGAATTTCAATTTATTTTATTTTGTTAAACCAGACTGGATTGGAAAAGCAGCGACCAGCAACCTGATCGACCATTTCTGAGGTCACTTCAACCCGGATGTACGATGCGCCGGTCAGCTCGGACAGCCCAACTTGCACTTCATCGTCAAACGGGGACTGAAACGCGTCCCTTTCCAGCAGAGTCCGCTCCCTGCGCTGCCCCAATTCGCCCAGAATGATTCTCACCTGTTTCAATTTCCCGAATTCCGGCGTCGACCTGGTTTTGCAGATAATTTCGAATCGGCGTCCGGCGATTTCATCACCTGGCCCCGCATTCTCCCCTCGCTCATTGCGCGCTGTCAAATCCACCACCGGACCAGTCGTGATTTGAACAGCGCCTTTTTTGACCGCCCCGATGATGTTCGGGACGCTGACTTCCCCGGTCAGTTGCACGGCTGTGCGCATTTTTCCGAACAACTGGCCGTTGGTCTCGCGCATGGTGAAGAAGGGAAAGCCAATCTGCCGGAACCGATTGAAATTGCCGTGGGCGTCATTGCCCGCGACGATCACCATGCGTCGGCCACCCAGCAGCATGCGGATCCAGTTTGTCGATCCGCGATGAAAGGACTGGTCAAACTCACCATTCCAGAGCTGCATGCCGTGCAATCTGGCGTGGGCAAAATCGGCTGCGCCCCAGCGTCCGCGTCGGATGAGCAGCCATTGCAAGAAGGGGAATGGCATCTCAGGGTGGCCTGCCAGCGCCAATGCCTCCGGCGCCATTGCGTCGAGGATTTGAGGGATAGCCAGATCCGGCGCGGTGCTGAACCATTGCTCGGCCCCGTCACCTTTGCCGGAGTAAAACCGGGGGTCATTGATAATGAGCAGATGCACGTTTCGATTTCGGCTATTGCCGGCAGAAACCTCTTCTCCAGGCAGGATTGCGAACCCGCTGAATTGGGCATTCAACGCAGCCACTTCTTCCCGGAGCCTCATCCATTTGGGCAATGCCGGGTCATTGATCACCCACGAATCCTCGCGATCGTCCAGATCGTAGGAATGGTCTGTCACCGCAAAAAAGCTGAGCCCCATGGCCCGCGCCATTTCCGCAGCGACAGGCAGCGGCGCTCCAAATTCCACCTGATCTTCGGTGTAATTGCTGTGATAATGAAAATCGCCAAAATGCCAGCCAGGGAACCGCGGCAGGGAATCGGCGGCCAGGTGAACCCGCAGCGGCAGATGGGATGAAATTCGGTAATTGTCATTGCGATAGGTCTTTGTTCGACCGTTGATTTCAATCTGAATGATGACATCGATTTCAATCCCACCGGCCACGCCCTGCGGCGCATTGATATGAAACAGACGATGCCAATAGCGCTGCGAGTCCAGATTTTCGTTCAATAAAAAATCATGTTTCTGCAAGACGGCATCACCCTGACGAAGCTCGATAGTCACCGATTTCAATCGAATGGGGTAGCGAAACGCGTCTTTCACCAGCAGCACCACAGGGATCGCCTGACCTGGTTCCACCCGAATGGGCGCATCGGCAATGATTTCCGGCTCGCGCTTGAAAAAGCGGCTGTAAATTCCCTTGAATTTGTAATGCGTTTCAGCGTAGAGAATGATGGGGAATAAAAATTCAGGGAAAAAATTTTTCATGTGTTTTGGTGGCTAAATATTTAATCTTTATCTTGGAAAGTCACTGCGGTAAAACCTTTTGTCGAGGATATTCAATTTAAAATTCTCTGTTATCCGGCCACACAAGCACTAACCTGAATTATTCATGAACTTGCTCAGAATTTGAGTCAACTTTCAGATTTTCAATTAGCTAAAATCTGAGCTATTTTGAAACTCAGTTTTTGTACGTTTACTCTTAAAAGAGCACCATTCAGGTTAGCCAGCCTCCTTTAAAAATACTATGAATCATGCAGGCTAAGCAGCATAACTCAACAATTCAAGAGAGACCCCACGGTCCGAAGCTTCCCTGGCAAGTTGAAGCAATTTTCGGTTTGTTTCAGATGAAACATACTCTTCACCACAGTTATCACAAATTTCCGCTGGAACATTTTTAAAAACAAGTGTAGTTTGGTCGTTGTCTAAAACAACCGTAATTCGCCCTTTGGAAGTATATCCATTTTTACAAATCGCGCATTTCATGAAATTCTCCGTGAAAAATCATCCGTCCAGTTTTGGGAATCAGACTCATAAGCGGTGATGAAGTAGAGTTCTTGTCTTTGTGATCTATTCCAACCACTGTGTGCATTGGCCTTTTCCCCAATGTTTGCCCATTAACTAAGACGCTTGGAAACGAAAAATCTTCTTCATATCGTTCAATTATTTTACCATTTTCGAGCAGGAATATAATATCTTCTTCTTCGATATTTCTCTTGTACATACGCTTGGTCGCATGTATTCTGTAAATAATTTCCCAGTCTCGTATATCACCTAAGGCTAAATCGAAAAATTCAGACATTTAGCCTGCATTATTCATATTATTTTTAAAGGAGGCTGGCTAACCTGAATGGTGTTCTTTTTAGAATAAACGTACAAAAATTGAGTTTCAAAATAGCTTAGCTTTTAGCTAATTGAGAATCTGAATGTTGACTCAAATTCTGAGCAAGTTCATGAATAATTCAGGTTAGTTGAATCCTGTAATCGAAAATTTGTAACATATTTGAATAGCAGTACAGTTCTTATCTGTTATCACTTATGAATATGCCCATATTTTTTCTAAAAATCAATATTTATCTTTTCCACAGCAATGAAAACGCCTGACGAAATTCCATACGCCGCAAGGCAGTTATTTGAACCTCACATATTTATCAACCCCATACTTCACCTTCGAAATCAAACTCAACCAAAAATAGCTGTCCAGTTTGTACAGAAACGAAGGATCGAAATAGCAATTGACGGTGCAGCCCTGACAAAAGGGAAAACTTCCCTGCTGTTTTTTTAGTAACGTTACCATTTTCGATTCGCGAATCTGTTTTAAGTTGCCTCGAATGGGAATGGACAATTGGGCGAAATGATAACAGGGCAAGATCACTTCATTCGCAGGCGAAATGACGATGGTCGAAGAGATCGCGCGACAGCGGGGGTTCGTCGTATCGTTGCCGCCGTTTCGAATCAGGCGATGAAACGCTTTATTGACATAGACATACGGCTTGCGTTTGAATTTCTCCAGATAATCCAGCATCGCATCATTCAGGATTTCCTGGCTGCCGTAGCGAAAAACCGGATTGACAATCAGCATCAGTTTTTGCTCTGCCACAAAGCGGCTCAAATTATCGATGGCTTTGAAATTGAAAATTGTTGCCGTGAACAGAATATCGGGACGCTCCCCCAATTCCTTTGCGATTTCGATACTCTTCATTACACTGACAAACGAATTCTTCCCACGCAACCGATTGTTGTCAGCTTCATCGAGAGAATCCAGAGAGAAGTGGAGAAAATCCACGAGCCCTTTCAGCGACTCCGCCTTCTGCGGATAGAGCAAACAATTGGTCGTCACCGTGGTTCGGAATCCCAATTTTTTCGCCAGCGCCAGCATTGCCGGCAGATCAGGATGGAGCAACGGCTCGCCGCCGGTGAAATCGATGAATCGAATTCCCAGCGATCGTAGCTGAGGCAGATTATCCGCCACCTCACGAAGTTGACTATCCCTGGCATTCGGACGTTGACCCTTTTTCCAGATGTCGCAGTAGCTGCATTTCATGTTGCAGCGATAGGTGATGTAGTAAAAACACAGGATCGGCTTCATCGATTGCCACGAATAGTATTTTTCAAAACCACGCGCTGCGCCGTATACGCCACGCCTTTCCAGACCACTTTGCGGCTGGCCAGCACGATGGCCGATAATCCCACGGAATAGGCCAGAAAAAATAGCTTGTACAACGGCCATAATTTCAGCATATCCTTAAGGCCCAGCCGCGATACGACCGGTTGAAGCGCGAGCATGTCCCCAGCGAACAGAGCAAGCGCCGCACTGGCTAAGACTGTCAGCGGCTCGCCGATCAACAGCGCGCCGGCAATCGCCCAATGGGCGAGGACGCTCAGAGAAATCAGGATTTTGCCAAACCAATGAACCGACTTTCCGCCCAGAATCCAGCGTTTTCGTTGCGAGAAAAAATCGCCCGGCCGCGCAATGGGTTTGCTCGTTACCAGGCTTTCCCGGTCGACAGGGAAAACGATGCGCCAGCGCGTTGTATCCGCTATCGTTTTGAGCAGGGCGAAATCTTCGGCAACGCTGAATCCGATGGCCTCGAATCCGCCGACCTCTTCGTACACAGAACGCCGGAACCCAAAATTATTGCCGATGCAACTCAAAGGCCGGCCCAGTCCGGCAGCGCCCGCGCCGATAGCCAACAGATACGCCCAGTCAAAGGCTTGCAGTTTTGCGAACAAGCGATTCGAGTGATTCACAAGCGTGAACCCGGCAACCATGCCCACGTCGCGCGTAAAATAGGAAGTCATGGTTCGAACCCACTGTGGCGGGACGGTGCAATCGGCATCGGTAATCAGGACGATTTCGCCGACGCTCGATTTCATCGCCCTGGCCACTGCATTGGCCTTGCCAGACAATTCTGGATTGCACGCCGCCACTGCATGGCAACGAAATTGGGATTTTCCCCGAATGCACTCTGCAATCAGGGCGCGGGTGTTGTCCTCGGATCTGTCGTCCACGACAATGATCTGCAGGAGATCGCGTGGGTAGTCCAGTTCCGCCAGCGATTCCAGGCATGCCTGAATCGTGCCAGCTTCATTGCGAGCCGAAACGATGACGGTGACAGAGCGGTCGTTCCGCTCAGTCTGCGGGTAGTCTTTTATTCCACGGCGGATGAAAAGGGAGAAGATGAGATAGAGAAACGCCAGAGTCATGACGCCCAACGAAACGATCAATTCCGAGCCCCTCGCGAGAATGAAGTTAACACAATGACAGTTTTGACTGCTGAATTGCCGTACGATATTTTCACGGGTAATCGCGCCTCATCGTCGCTGAACCAAAATGTCACCTCGGATCCTGGTTTCGCCAACCGATTGGTGAGCAAGTCCGTCTTCCAGGGGCGCGCCTCGTCCGACTGTGGCGTAAAGGCAAGTTCCAGGCGTCTTGTGCTGAATTGCCCCGCCGGCGTGGTCGTCAGTTCCGGCTCAGGCTGCAACGAAACATCGACCGCCGAGATAATATATTCGGAGTCGAGGTGCAATCGCTGCAAATCGACCTGGTCCCAGGCTATCGTTCGAAAGAAATAGAGCATGGAAAAATAGTGATAGCAGTCAGCCGGAATGGGCCAGCGAACTGAATCCGCCAGCGATGCAATGCCTGTTTCGTGGTCATATTGGATCACGACATCACGTGCGATATTTTTCTGCCGGATTGTTTTTTCAATTCGCACCGGGAGCAGATTCTGTTTCATCAGCATTGCTTCGTAAACATTATCCAGAGAAAAAAAAATCGTCGCCTTGCCAGTGGATTTTGCCGCGACCCTGAGATGATAAAAATTCGAATCCTCGCGCATTTCAAACACTAATGTTGCCGCAGACATATTCAAATATTGCATCTGAAATTCCAACCGCTCCCCGACAAAATTCCCAGCCGAGGCTGGTTGACCCTGCTGCGCGCGGCCCGATGAAACGAGCATCAGAGAAATAATAAAATAAAGCTGAGCATGCATCTGTAAACCTATATGATAATCCATCCAGGAATTAGCGGAAGTTAATACTACAATTATTTCCAATAAAAATCAAGACGTTTTTGGCGCCGGGCTCTATACTCCAGATCGAATAAAATCGAACGAGCCAGGCCAACTTCAACAGTTAAATTATGTTGTGCTATTTTGGAAATTTAAAAGCGCTAAACGTTCTTGTACATCGGAGGTGTTGTTTGAAAATACAGTGCAGTGAAGGCCTACACCCTTGATTTTATGAATGATATTTTGTGTAATTACTCAGCTCGCGTATTCCTGAAGCTGCTGGTTAGCTGGCCGGTAGATTTTTGGACACCACGATACATCGTTGTGTTGGTACAATGTTGAACCAGCGCCATGCTTCAGCATGGTGATAGTGGATGCGCGCTAAAGAATTCAGCCGCTTCCATCACATTTCAACATAGTGAACACCTGAGTAGTTTGAAAAGATTTTAGTAACTGAAATTTCGTTCACATGAATTTCTTTTCACGGATTTGAAAACGGAAAATTTGTCTTGATTTTATTCTATTATTTTTATTAGATTGAAAAAAAGAAATCGAGGCGCTTTGAAGTCGCAGTGGCTCGAAGGAATGGGAATCAGGAAATTGAAAATTTACCACAAGCAAATTGGTCATCGTTCAATACTCAATAAAAATTGTGTGACTTCGGGGTTGAGAAAAACATGGAAAGAATAGGAATGAAGCAAGATACGCAGTACCGAATTGTAATCTCCGGCGGCGGCACCGGCGGACATGTCTATCCCGGCATTGCCATTGCGCAGGCAGTCAGACAGACGCTGCCCGGCGTGGAAATCACTTTCGTCGGAGTAAAGAATCGAATCGAGGAAAAGATCGTTCCGCGCGAAGGGTACCCGCTCAAAACCATTCACGTGGAGTACATTGCCCGGAAGCTGAGCCTCAAATCGTTCACGTTCATCTTCTCGTTGTTGGTGGGTCTCGTTCAATCAATCCTTTTTCTGATTCGCTACCGACCCCATGTGGTCGTGGGAACAGGCGGCTACGTGTGCGGACCGGTCGTCTACGCCGCTCACCTGCTGGGAATTCCGACGCTCATTCAGGAGCAGAACAGCTATCCCGGCATCACCACGAAAATACTGGCCTCGCGCGTCGACGAAATCCACCTCGCTTTTGAAGAGGCCAGGCATCATTTGAAAAAGGTCAGGGATGATTCCAAATTTAAAATCACCGGCAACCCTGTCCGAATGTCGACAGGCGGCATCTCGCGCGCCGAAGCATTGGCGAAATTTGGCCTTGACACAGCCAAAAAAACGCTGCTACTTTTTGGCGGCAGCCAGGGTGCAGCCGCGTTGAATAAGGCGATGCTGGAAACGCTTCCTCTCCTGGCCACGGACATTCAATTGATCTGGCAGACAGGGGAATCGGATTTCGAACCGATGAAACGGGCGTGCGCCGCCTTGCCGCACCGGCTCTATATTCAGCCGTTCATCTACACTATGTCCGAAGCCTATGCATGCGCGGACCTGGCATTTTGCCGATCCGGCGCCATCACCATTGCCGAACTCGTTCAATCCGGACTGCCGGCTATTTTTGTCCCGCTGCCACATGCAGCAGAAGGCCATCAGGAAAAAAACGCCCGCGTGCTGATGGACGCCGGCGCGGCCGAGATGATCCTTCAAAAAGACCTGACGCCAACGCTATTGGCGGACCGAATTCGAAGACTGATTTTCGATGAAGAAAAGCTCTCCAAAATCAAGGCGAACAGCCAGAAGTTTTATCATCCTTCTTCAGCCAAAATGATTGCGGACAGCGTGATTCGTTTGATGCAGGGAAAATAAACAGCAATGAATGTCTGTGTCATAATCCCGGCCTATAATGCTGAAACCACAATCGGCGACGTCATCCGCGGGGTGAAAGGCTATGTGGCGTCCCGGGATATTGTCGTGATTGATGACGGATCCACCGATGGCACCGCTGCTGTCGCCAGGGAATCCGGCGCGATCCTTTTGCACAATGAGACCAATCGCGGGAAAGGATATTCCCTGCGACACGGTTTTAACTACGCGCTGGAACACTCGTACGAGGCTGTCATTTCCCTCGATGCCGACATGCAGCATGACCCCCGTGAAATTCCCAAATTTGTTCAATGCTATATTGAACAAAGAGCGGATCTTGTTTTGGGCGACCGCACCCACGACTTTTCAGCTATGCCGTTGGACCGTCAATTCAGCAATAAAACAACCTCGCTGCTCATTTCTCTTTTCACCGGGCAGCGGGTGCGGGATAGCCAAAATGGGTACCGCCTGATGACCACTGAGTCACTGCGCCGGATTCATCTGACCAGCGATCGCTACGAAATGGAGTCCGAATTACTGGTTAAACTGTTGATTCAGAAATGCAGGCTCGCGCATGTGCCCATAAAAACAATTTATGGGGATCAGAAAAGCCACATCCATCGGGGTGCGGATACGTTGCGCTTCATCAGGATTGTCACCAGAAGTTTGCTCTCGAAAAATTAATGACCCGGTCGGTTGAAAATCGAACCTGACATTTCGTGCAGCCAGAAGCAGGTCGACATGACAATCAATCCCAGGAGGAGGGTGTATGTTTGAAAGATATAAAATGCTCATCAATGGCCAGTGGCAATCCGGCAACGAAACCATTGAAGTCGTCAATCCCTATAACCACGAATTGATCGGCACGGTGCCCAAAGCAACGAAACAGGATGTGGACAAAGCCATCGCCAGCGCCCGGGCGGCGTTCAAAACAATGGCTGATATGCCAGCCCATCAGCGATCCGCCATTCTGGAAAAGACATCCGCGCTGATTCAGAAGCACCGGAACGAGCTGGCCACACTCATTGCCAGCGAGGCCGGCAAAGCCTGGAAATATGCCATTGGCGAGGTGGGTCGCGCTGTGGAGACGTTCAAGTTCGCGGCGGAGGAGGCGAAGCAAATTCACGGCGAGACAGTTCCCATGGATGCCAGCGTCGGCTCTGAGAAACGGATGGGTTTTTTCATCCGCACGCCCATTGGCGTGATTGGCGCCATTTCCCCATTCAATTTTCCGCTGAACCTGGTGGCGCACAAAGTGGCGCCGGCCATTGCCGCCGGCAACAGCCTTGTGCTTAAACCGGCCACCAGCACGCCGCTGACCGCCTTAAAGCTCGGCGAGCTGCTGATGGAGGCCGGCCTGCCGGATGGTGGCATCAATATCATCATGGGAGGCGGATCCACGGTCGGCGACTGGCTGGTGACTGATCCGCGCGTCGCCATGATTACATTCACCGGCAGTCCATCGGTGGGAAAATATATTATCAGCCGCGGCGGACTGAAGAAATACACCATGGAACTCGGCAACAATTCCCCGGTGATCATCTGCGAAGACGCGGACCTGGACAAAGCCATTCCACGCTGCGTGATGGGCAGCTTCGCCAACTCGGGCCAGGTGTGCATTTCCGTCCAGCGAATTTATGTGCAGCAAACCATCCTCGACGCGTTCACCGCGCGATTCGTCGCGGCCACAAAGAAACAGGTCGTGGGCGATCCATTGAATAAGAACTGCGATGTGGGTCCCATGATCGACATTCACGAAGCAGAGCGCGCTGAGATGTGGGTCAACGAAGCCGCCGAAGCTGGAGCGGAAATATTGATCGGAGGGAAACGGACCGGCCAGATGTACGAACCCACCGTGCTGACGAATGTCACGCCGGCCATGAAAGTCGTCTCCGACGAAATCTTCGCCCCGGTGGTTTCTATTTTGCCCTATGACAATTTCGACGAGGTGCTGGAAATGGTCGACAATTCCAAGTATGGACTCCAGGCCGGCATCTACACGCAGGACTTGAATCGGGCATTCAAAGCCGTGAAAAAAATCAATGCCGGCGGGATCATCATCAACGACATCCCCACCTATCGCGTTGATCACATGCCTTACGGCGGCAATAAAGAGAGCGGCATTGGTCGCGAAGGGTTGAAATACGCCATCGAGGAGATGACCAATATTCGGATGGTGGTCATTGAACTGTGAAAAATTTCTGCCATCCTGCAATATAAAATTGAATTTTAACGGAGCAAGGAGAAACGTCAGGGCGGTTGCAGCACATCAGGCGATGAAGCATTTTCATCCCGGTCTCCGACCAATACTTACACTAAAATTGGAAAAAAGAAAGGTGGAATAAAACCTAAAAAAAATATTGAATTCAAGTAATATTTTTTTTATCTTGTATCGGATTAAAATTTAACTATTTCCATTTAAACCCAGGTTAGAAAAAAATGAGCGAATTATTTTCAGAGTTTAATAATAAATCTCAGTATGAGGTTATCTCAGGCGATACTCTTGAGAGTATATTAAATTTCAAGAATAACCAATTTGACCTTGTAATTACTTCACCACCCTATAATGTTGGTAAGGAATATGAAACAAAACAGTCGATTGAAAAATATTTAGAGCGACAGGAAGAAGTGATAAAACAATTAATTCGTGTTACTTCAGCAAGAGGTAGCATCTGTTGGCAGGTAGGCAACTATGTTAAGGATGGAGAAGTTTTTCCTCTTGATATATTCTATTACCAAATATTTAAAAAATATAATCTTCATTTGAGAAACAGAATTATCTGGTATTTTGGTCATGGGCTGCATGCCTCTAAAAGATTCTCCGGACGATATGAAACTATTCTCTGGTTCACGAAAGGAAATGATTATATCTTCAATTTAGACAGCGTTAGGATCCCTCACAAATATCCAGGGAAAAAATATTTTAAAGGACCAAAGAAAGGGCAATTATCTGGCAATCCTAACGGGAAAAACCCTTCTGACGTCTGGGAAATTATTCTCAACGATTGGGAAAAATCGATGTGGGATATTCCCAATGTTAAATCCAATCACCCGGAGAAGACTGAACATCCATGTCAATTTCCTGTCGAGCTCGTCGAAAGATGTATATTAGCATTGACGAGTGAAAATGGCTGGGTATTGGATCCTTATGCTGGTGTCGGATCTACATTGATAGCTGCTATCAAAACAAATAGAAATGTTATTGGAATAGAAAAAGAAGAGAAATATGTTGAGAAGGCCAAAGAAAGAATAATGCAATTATTAAATGGTACATTGAAAACGAGACCAATTAATAAACCGATTCATACACCTTCCCCAAAAGACAAAGTTGCCAAACTTCCGGAAGAATGGCTATTTGGAAACAGCGAAGGGAAATTACAATGAAAATATCAAAAATTTATTCGCATCTGAATGGAGAAGAATACCTGATTGTTCATCATAATGATTTGTATGAAGAGATTAAAAATATTATCATTACATTAGATGCTGATCATTTCAAAACCAAAATAAGTAAAGAGAAAACAAAAAGCGGTCGCATACTGTACAGCCCTGTTGAAATTAATAAAGCCATCGAAAAGAAGTTTGATAAAAAAAACTGGAAAGAAAGTCGGTATCAATATTATATAACTCTGAATCGTGAATTAATGGAAAAAAGCATTTCGCTTTCGGCAAAAGAACAGAAAAAATTTTTAATTGAACATGGAGAAACTGAACCGATTTTTTTCCTATAACCAGACTGATTTTGTCAAAGAAAAAATTGCCGTAGAAGTCCAATTCGGTAAATATGCTTTCGTCGCGTATGACCTCTTTGTAAAACATATGCTATTTTACACGGCAGGAGTGATCGATTTGGGGATTGAGGTATTACCAACGAAGGTCATGCAATCTCAGATGTCTTCTGGGATTGCCTATTACGAAGGTGAAGTTTATAATGTCATGCGACAGGGAAGAAATTCACCTCCGGTACCTCTGCTGATATTAGGCATTGAGCCTTAAATACCTTGCAGTTTTCCCAATAGATACGGGAATTGCTTTATTAAAAAATATCACTCCATCGCCGCCTGAACCAACTCGTTCACCGTAGTTATTGCCAATCCAACACACGTATCCGCAGCGCCGTAGTAGATTTTCAACGGGCTATCCAGTGCGGCAAAACCGGCCGCGTCGCATTGTTCCACAATAGCACCGCTGGGAAAAACCACATTAGGGACCTGCCCGGTGAGTTCGCACATCTCCCGTGGTTCCAGAATATTGCAGCGGCTCCGTCCCAGCACGTGGGCAGGTTTGTTCAAATCGAGCAGCGCAACCCCGGCCTGGTAAATGTAGGCGCTGTTCAGATGCGTGGCAATGCCGTGATAAATGAGCAGCCAGCCCACCGGCGTTTTGATCGGTGGGGCGCCGGCGCCGATCAGCTCATCCCAGTAATGAAATCGTCCGGCCAACACCGGCGCAACCAGTTGCCAATGCAGTAAATCGTCAGAGTGTGACAGGCAGATAGTGTTGCCGGAGGTAGGACCATCGCCAAGTTTCATTTTGTTGGGGCGGTCCAATCGGTAATACTTGCCATCAATCTTCTCAGGAAAAAGCACGCCATTTCGGGAATCCTCAGTAGTGGTAATGCCCAAAAACTCATAGCGCTCAAAATCCAGCGTTCGCGCCAATCCTAACTGGCAGCCTGAATCCATATCCATAGCAAACATGATGTAATAGGAATTTTCGATGCGGGTGATGCGGGGGTCGTAGCAGTGATAAATTTTCTCCGCGACTTTCTCGATGCCCTGGAATTGAACGATTCGATTATCGACATCGAAGTGAACACCGTCCTTGCTCTGCGCTTTCACGATGAAAGTCTCCCTGCCGCGGTTTTGCACGCGCAGCAAAAGCAGGTAGGTGCCGTTGAATTTTACCGCGCCCGGATTGAAAACCGAGGTCACATCCACGAGATGCGGCGGAATATCAGGGATATCTTTTCGGGTGATGATTGGATTGTGTGAGTGGCGTTGCATGGTATAGTCCTTTTTTAGGATCATCTTATCTGTGTTCATCTGCGTCATCCGCGTCATCAGCGTTCTATGCTTTTTTCTGGGAAGCGCTGCTCGCTCAGTTTTTTATAGAACACGGATGACACGGATTCGCGCGGATTATTTTTGATTCAAAAAACAAGAATGACCAGGCGTCAATGGTCACCAAAAGTCTTTTATCCGCGTTCATCTGCGTCATCCGCGTTCTATGCTTTTTTTGAAGTCCCACTCGCTCAGTTTTTTATAAAACACGGATTACACGGATTCGCGCGGATTTTTTTTGATTCAAAAAACAACAATGACCTGGTCTCAATGGACACCAAAAGTCTTTTATCTGCGTTCATCTGCGTCATCCGCTTCATCAGCGTTCTATGCTTTTTTCTGGGAAGCGCTGCCTGTCAGGATTTAAATCCAAATTTACAAAACATTTTCTAAATGGCAAGTATTTTTTTCTTGCATTCTGCAAACAATATAATTATAATTACGTAAGGCTTAACTATCAAACCAGAACTAAGCATCACCACATCTAAAATTCACCACAACCAAATCTTCAACCACTTTTATCATTGGAGGAATTGCCATGCGATTTTTTAAACTGACTGTGCTAATCGTTCTTACATTAGCCAGTTTTGTCTTCGCTGCGATTGAAGGCCGTTTCATGTCCAGCCCGAACATCCGCGGCGAAAAAATTGTGTTCACCTACGAAGGTGATCTGTGGACAGTCAACGCGACCGGCGGGACAGCCATGCGGCTGACTTCCCACCCCGGCAATGAAGAGACAGGCAAAATTTCGCCGGATGGCAAATGGATCGCTTTTTCCGGCAACTATGACAATGGTTCGAACGTCTATCTGATTCCCATGGAGGGAGGCACTCCCAATCGGCTGACGTATCATGTCTCGGCGGACGTCATCACATGGACGCCGGACAGCAAACAGATCATCTTTCGCTCCGGGCATGAAAATACCTTCCGGCCCATTGTGAAATTATATTCCGTCACCCCGAATGGCGGTCTGCCGGAAGAACTGCCGGTTCCCTCCGGCGTGCTGTGCACCTTCTCCCCTGACGGAAAAAAGATGGTCTACAACACCCGCGGTCGTGAAGAATATTACTGGAAACGATACAAGGGCGGTCAATACCAGGACATCTGGATGTACGACTTTGCCGCGAAGGCCTTCACGAAACTCACCGATTACGTGGGCAAAAACAGCTATCCCATGTGGATCGGCGACGGCATGTATTTCGTCTCGGATCGGGGTGAAAATGGCATCGCCAATATTTATCACTACAATTTTACGACGAAAAAAATCGACCCGATCACACAGTACGACAATTTCGATGTTCAAATGGCTTCCACCGATGGGACCAGCATTGTGTATATGCACTCCGGCTATCTCTACCGGTTGAATCCGGCGCAGGGGACACCGCAGCAGGTTCACGTTTCCATACCCACGGACAATTGGCGATTGGCCGACCGCACGGTGAATCCGAAAGACTATGTGCATTCCATGTCTATTTCCGATGATGGCAAAACCGCTGTGTTCGAAGCGCGCGGCGATGTTTTTCTTGTCCCGACCGGCGATGAAGGCGATACCAAAAATCTGACGAACAGCGCCGGCAGTCGCGAGCGGTATCCCCAGGTTTCCCCGGACGGAAAGTCCATCGCTTTTTTCTCGGACAAATCCGGCGAATACGAGCTTTACATGATGAACCTCAAGCCTGGATCCGCCTGGATTCAATTGACAAACGGAATGAAAAATACGGTCTATCATCTGGAATGGTCGCCTGATAGCAAAAAGATACTTTTCGGAAATAAAGACTTTGCTATATTTTACGTTGACGTGACGACCAAAAAACTCGTCAAGATCGATTCATCCAATCAGCTCAAAAACGATGAATTTTACTGGGAAATAAGCGATTACAGTTGGTCTCCGGACAGCAAATGGGTGACCTATTCGTTTGTTCAATTCAACCGCAATAGCATCGTTTTTCTGTACAATCTTGAACTAAATTCGCGCCATCCCATCACCAGCGATTTTTACGATAATATCAATCCCTCATTTGACGCCAATGGCGAATACCTCTATTTTCTCTCCTACTGCAATTTCGACGTGCAGATGGATGTGTTCGAAGATAATCACGTGGTTCCCAATCCGGTGAAAGTGATGGTCGTGCAGCTCAAAAATGGCCAAAAACCGCTGTTCCAAAAATTGGATGATGTCGCCCAAAAATCCAGCCAGCCATTTCGCATCGACCTGGAAGGAATTCAGGATCGCGTGTTCTCGCTGCCGGTGAATGCCGGGAATTATTTCTATCTCAAAGCAGGCAAAGGCATGGTGACCTGGGCTTCTGTGGAACGTTTCGGCGACAACGAATACGAACAGATTTTCAAACCGACTGGAAGCGACCAGTGGGACCTGCACATTTTCGACATGGGCAAAGAAAAAGATACCGTGCTCAAAGAACAGATCAGCGATTGGCGTTTGTCCAGCAATCGCGATTTCATCATTATCAAAAAAAGGAATGATTATTCCAGCGATCGGCTTGATAAATTATGTTCGTCGCAGTCCATCGGTGAGAAAATCAATTTGAGCGAAATGACCTATCGCGTGAAACCGGTCGAGGAATGGACGCAGATTTTCAATGACGCCTGGCGCTGGTACCGCGATTTCTTCTACGATCCCAATATGCACGGTCATGACTGGAAGAAAATGGGCGACACCTACAAAACCTATATTCCCCAACTCCGATCGCGGCAGGATCTGAACTGGCTCCTCTCGCAGATGGTGGGTGAACTGTGTGTCTCCCACACCTACGTTGGCGGCGGCGATACAGGACCCAGCCAGTCCCAGGACAATCCTGTGTTCACCGGCCTTCTGGGCGCAGAACTGAAAAAATCGGATAAAGGCTATTATCAGTTCGAAACGATTTTCGGCGCCACGAAATACAATCGCGACCTGACCTCGCCATTGGCGCGACCGGATTTCAATATCAAAGAAGGCGATTACCTCCTTGCCATTGACGGGGTTGAAGTGAAATACCCGGACGATCCGTACGCCCATCTTCAGGTGACTCGCGGGCAAAAAGTGAAGTTGACTGTGAACAGCGCGCCAACGATGGAAAATAGCCAGGTGTATGAAATCGAGCCCATCCGATCCGAACGCGGGCTGCGCTATGAACGGTGGCTAGCTGACAATATCGACAAGACGCTCGCGCTCAGCCGCGGCGAAATTGGGTACATGCACATCACGGCCATGGGCTCCGGCAACGTGGCGCAGTTCGACAAATTCTGGCGCGCATTTCGTTATAAAAAAGGCCTGATCATCGACGTTCGCGGGAATGGCGGCGGCTGGACCGAGTATTTTCTCATCGATAAACTGGAGCGCAAAATGGTGGCCTACAACTGCCTGAAGAATATGGAGCCGTTCCGATATCCAGGCAGTGTGTGCAACGGGCATCTCGCCGTGGTGACCAACGAGCACAACGGTTCGGACGGCGAGGCGTTCATTGAACATTTCAAAGCGCGCAAACTGGGCACTGTCATCGGTACGCCATCGTGGGGCGGATTGGTCGGCATTGTCAATGGCCAGACGACGATCGACAACGGTATCGTTCACCAATCAAACAATTCATTTTACGGGCGCGATGGAAAATGGCTGGTGGAAAATCATGGCGCTGACCCGGACATGCTGGTGGAGAATGATCCGGCGTCGGTGATGCAGGGCCATGATAAACAATTAGAAACCGCCATTCAGGTGCTGCTGGATAAAATCAAGGCGGAGCCGTACCAGTTCCCGGCAAAGCCGGCCTATCCTGTGCGGTAAATGCGACTCTCAGGCAGAGGCGTCTGGGCTTCAAAGGAACCCGACGCGCTGCTTGCTTCGAGAAAATATAATCCCCGAGCCATGAAGAATCTCTGCTGCGCCAACACTGCGGCAGAGATTCTTCATCTCCGGCGCCGATTCCCGGGAACAGACCTATCAACGATTGGAGACACCCATGAAAGCAGATCAGCGATTGACCAGACTCGCCCATGTCCTGGTCCATTATTCCATCGACGTGAAAGAACGGGATAAGATCGTCATCTCCGGTTCAACTGCGTCCGAGCCTTTGCTGCGGGAAATTTTCCAGCAGGTCATTCTGGCTGGCGGCCATCCGACTGTGCGCATGACCTTCGAGGATATGGACTATCTGTTTTACAAGACCGCGCGTGATTTTCAGTTGAATTACACCGATCCCTTCCGCCTGCATGAGACTGAAAACATGGACGCGCTCATCGCGATATTCCCGGACCTGAATCCCCGCGCCCTCACTTCAATCGATTCATCCAAAAAGAAGCAGCGAATTCTGGCTCAAAAACCAATTTCTGAAAAAATTTTCGAGCGCTGGGGACAGGGAAAACTGCGCTGGGTTGGCGCGGCCAATCCTTCGCCGGCGTTAGCCCAGGAAGCAAATATGTCCCTCGATGAATACGCTGAATTTGTGTTCGACGCCATGCACCTGAACGAGGATGACCCCATCGATTTCTGGAAGGCATTTTCACGCGCACAACAAAAACTGTGCGATCGGTTGAATACCGTGAAGCAGATGCGGTATGTTGGGAAAGACACAGACCTGTCGTTTCGCTGCGAAGGACGAACCTGGATCAACTGCGACGGCCGGAATAATTTCCCTGACGGCGAGGTTTTCACCGGCCCCATCGAAGACTCCGTCGAAGGACACATTCGGTTCACCTATCCCGGCATTTATCAGGGTGAGGAAATCGAGGATATTTTCCTTCGATTCGAAACAGGGAAAGTGGTGGAAGCTCGCGCGGCCAAAGGCGAAAACCTGCTCCGCCAGTTATTGGAGATCGATGACGGGGCGAAATACGTCGGGGAAATTGCCATCGGCACAAACAAACACATCAGTAGATTCACGAAGAACATGCTGTTCGATGAAAAGATGGGCCACACGGTGCACCTGGCAATTGGCCGCGGAATTCCTCAGAGCGGCAGCCGGAACAAATCAGGGCTTCACTGGGACATGCTCAAAGACATGAGCGATGGCGGAGAAATTTACGCCGACGGTCTTCTCACCTATCAAAACGGCGATTTCATCATGCGCTGAGAAGGGATTCCCCACGCTCAGTTATTTTCATCCGGCATGACATTGCGCAGTTAATATTGAATAAAAAATAGTTCACGCTTCAGCCCATAGTCAGGTCCCGACGCATCTCGGCAGTCACATCGCGGTTGGCTCATACTTTAAAAATGGGGAAATCACCCTGGCATTCAAGGGCATCGGCCGGATCAATGATCAGACAACGCGATCATCACAAAACCCTCACCGTGACGGAGCGGAGCATTGTAATATGTAATGTGAATGAACTGGTGACGCATAATCTGTGAGGGAAGAAAGCGAACAGGGATCGTCACATTCAATCCCTGTTCTCAGTCTTTTAGCCTGCATTATTCATAGTATTTTTAAAGGAGGCTGGCTAACCTGAATGGTGCTCTTTTTAGAATAAACGTATAAAAACTGAGTTTCAAAATAGCTTAGCCTTTAGCTAATTGAAAATCTAAATGTTGACTCAAATTCTGAGCAAGTTCATGAATAATTCAGGTTAGGTTATTTATTGATCAAATTTTCTGACTGAATGAGATTGTATTCCGGCAGGGTCATCTTTTCATAATCGGCTGGTGGATTCAACTCGAATGTCGAATCACCCACCGGTTCATTGATTTTTATATTTTTGATTTCCATGTGATGCAATTTTACAGGCCCCATCAGAAAGTCAATATCCACATGTCGGAGTTGGCAGGAAATCGGTTCAATCCAAACGTCCATATGACTCGTGCCTTGTTTAATGCGGAAGCCAACGGTTTCCTCACCATCCAAAACCCGTTTCCCCAATTTTTCATCCGCCTTTACAGGTATATTGAGCAAATCATTTTGAATAAAATCACCCATAGCGAATTGCATATCCTCATCTTTTTCAGTGACGAATTTTTTTAGACGATGAATTAAAATCAGCTTTCGTTGGCTATTTTCGTCGCTGATAAATTCGATACCCCACGAAGTTTTTACCCGAACCAGTCCGGGTTCTTTCATGGTGATGTGCGCTTCAACTCCATTTTGTAGCTGAAATGAATATGAAATTGACTGGAGGCTTCGCAACTGTTCCACCACCGCCGCATACACCGAATCGGTATTTTGGGGAAGGAACGTCACCAGCGAGCCCAGGATAATCACTCCAGCCAGGATGGCGACTGCCACTGCCCAGCGCACTTTTGGAATATAAAGCCAATCCAGTAGTTCAGCAAACAGACGGCGGTTAGTTTCCCTTTCCCGGGGATCGAGGTTCTGTTTGAATTCCACAAGTCGGTTTTTCAAACGGTGTTCCACTTCTGAGGGGACGTCGGTTTGAGACTGATTTTTCAACAGCTCAATTATTTGATTTTCATCTTTCATTTTTTTCATGATGTTGCTCCTATTCTGAAGTGAAATTAAAAAGAAGACTCAGACAAAACAACGCGTAGTTTACTGATCGCGCGTGAAACATGTTTGCGTACGGTCGCTTCCCCGCAGCCCAATGCCTGGGCGATTGCAGGATACGACGTTTCTTCGATATAACGCATGTGAACCGCCAGGCGCTGATGCTTCGGCAACGCTCCAATCGCGCGGAAAATCAGCGATTTTTTATCTTCATGTTCCATCTCTTCCCATGCAAGCGGGCTTGAATCCGATAACGTTGCTGAAACTGAATCGAGCGGATCATGCTTCTGCATGCGCTCGTTTCTGCGGAGGTGATCATACGCCGCATTAATACAAATTCTCAGGATGAGCGCGTGGGGATTCGGATGCTTGCAGATTCGATTCCAGCGTTTCCAGATTTTGAGCAATGCCTCCTGGAAAACATCATCCGCATCGTCGCCATCCCGAATCAGCCTCCAGACGGATCGGATCATTTGATCCTCAATCGGTTTGATAAATTGATCGTACTCAATGCTTCGTTTCGTCACAGCATCTCCTTTGTTTAATTAACTTTTTCATGATAGTCGGTCGATCGGCCTTTCATATCATAAACGAACCGGGAGATAGTTTTGTGGACACATTTGAAAAAAAATTTCTCTGTCTCAATTAGCATAATTTAAAGTCAGATGTCAAGTCCTTTGATGCAAGAAATACCATTCCGCCACTAAATTTTCAGCCCGCGGAATGAATCGAGTGATTCTCCCGGCAAAGCGATTACGGGCGACAATAGCCGGTCATCATCAGGCAGTATGTGCACCGCGACTATCGACATACGTTTTGGCCAAAACTTTTTACATCGGGGAATAACTTTCGCTTGCTATTTAAACGCGCACAAATTATATTAAACCTTTTCCTGGAAAAAAAAGGGCGCGAAAATTACAAATCATATCGGTCAATCCACATCGCCTAAAATTTTTAATCGGCCACTGGCAATCAACATAAAACTGGAGGGATTCATGACGACACGGGAGCGGTTGAACAAAGTCCTGCACTGGCAAAAAGCCGATAAAATCCCCAACGTCGATTTCGGGTATTGGGATGAGACCATTCAATTATGGCACAGTCAGGGACTCCCGAAAGAAGTGGCTACCAACGAGGATGTGGAACGTTACCTCGGTCTCGATGGCGTGGAAATTTTTCTCTGGTTTCCGGTGCGAAATGGTCTGTACCCCTGGTTCGAAAATAAAACACTGGAAACGCACAGCAATTATAAACTTATTCAAACCCATGAGGGGAATATCTGCCGCGTGCCGCTCGTCGGAGAATCGATTCCCCAGTACGAAAAATACGTACTGGAGACGCGCGCCGATTGGGAACGACTGAAAGCTGAACGGCTGAATTTCAAAGACGATTCCCGGATCGGAGATATTCCGGCAGTCATCGAAAAATCGAAGCAGACCGGTCTGCCCCTTCGCTTCGACGCCGGCTCGCTCTATGGCTGGTTGCGCAACTGGATGGGCGTGGAAAATGTGTCCATCGCCATGATGACGGAGCGCGACTGGATTGAAGAGATGATGGACCATTTCACTGAAATGACGCTCTATTTAATCGATAAAACGCTGCCGCACGTTCAGGTCGATCTGGCCTGGTGGTGGGAAGATATGTGCTTCAATAAAGGCCCGCTGATTTCGCCCCGGCTTTTCGAGGAGTTGATGGTTCCGCGATACGCGAAAATCACCAGGCATCTGAAAAAGTATCACGTCGATGTCAACATACTCGATTGCGATGGCTGCATTTACGAATTGGTGCCGGGCTGGCTGAAAGCCGGCATCAATTGCATGTTTCCCCTCGAAGCGGCGCACACCAATCCGCGCAAGCTCAGGGAATGGTATGGCCGGGATGTGCTGCTCGTCGGCGGCGTGAATAAAGTGGAGCTGTCAAAAGACAGGGCAGCTATTGACCGGGAATTGGAGTCGCTGCTGCCGTTAATCGAGGCCGGCGGATTTGTGCCCTGTATGGATCATCGCGTGCCGCCCGACGTTTCGTTCGAAAATTATCTCTATTATCTGGAGAAGAAAAAGCGGATTCTGGGCTGACGGGCTGCGCAGCGGTGCGCCAATCCAAGCTGGAAATAATACCCGTCTGAAGCGTTAAATAGACTGTCCGCTCAGGGAAACGCTGCATCCTTTTCCTTCAGCCGATTGCTTAATTCACGGCATTCGATGATGGTTTATCTTTGCGTCTGAGACAGATGGCAATCTTCACGGTTGAGTGATTGAATCCTGGTCGAGGTTGAAAACGAGATATTCATGCAAAATCTGATTTTTACTTTCAATACTGTTTCGCCGGTCTTTTTCATCATTTTTCTGGGCTATTTTTTAAAACAAAAAGGATTCCTCAACGACGACTTCATTTCTATCTCATCGAGAATCGTCTTCTCTGTGACCCTCCCCTGCCTTGTGTTCACGCAATTATCCGACCTTGATTTCGGCCTGGCTTTAATTTCGATGCAGGTGGTTTTCATTTACGCCGGCGTGATGCTATTCTACGGTCTCATCTGGTTGACTTCCACGTTTTTATCCAGTGACGGACGGGACCGCGCCGCGTTCATTCAGGGCAGCTATCGCAGCAACTTTGCCATTGTAGGCATCGCCCTGGTCGAGAGCACTCTGGGAAGCCAAGCGCTGAGTCAAGCCGCGCTGATACTGGCGCTCGCCATGCCGCTTTATAACGTACTGGCCATCGTGGCGCTCACTGTGCCGGTGAAGAAAGACAAGAAACTCAGTTTCAGGAAAATCCTAGTGGAAATTATTACCAATCCACTGATTCTGGCAACCATCTTCTCCCTGCCGTTTGCGTTTTTTAAAATTAAAACGCCGGAGTCCGTCGCCACGACCATCGACGTTCTCTCGGATCTGACGCTGCCATTGGCGTTATTGGGCATTGGCGGTTCGCTCAATTTCAAGAGTCTGAAAATAGATTTCAAATTAACGATGATTGCCACGCTGATAAAAATCATCATCATGCCGGCTACGTTGACTTACCTGGCCTATGCGCTGGGATTTCGCGGGGTGACTCTGGGCGTCACGTTCATGCTGTTTGCCACGCCCACGGCCATCGCCAGTTTCGTCATGGCTGACGCCATGGGATGCAACAGCCGGTTAGCCGGAAATATCATTGTCCTGTCCACGATAGGCTCCACCGTGACCATCTCGACGGGCATTTACGTGCTGAAAAGCCTGCGGCTCATCTGAGCCGATGGATGTTCGAATTCAATGTCCATGTCGCCCACAGGCAAACGACGCACTCCATAGTAAGAATTTCTTGTTGCTCATTACACTCTTTTCATTTCTGATTTTTAGGTACAATATATTGACTCAGAGGAGGAATTTCATGTTGAAAAAATCAATCCTGTTTTTCATCCTGTTGCTGTTCGCGCACCCTGCTTTTTCGGATATCCCGTTCAAAGCGCGCGGAACAGCGACGATTTCGGAAGCGGGGCAATTTCTCTCCGCTCCGAAGTGGTCTCCGGACGGCAAATACATTGCCGCTGCCGGTGACAATTTCGGATCTATCTGGCTTTACAATGTGCAGGCGAACTCGTGGATCAAGCTGGTTGAGCAGAATGGCGCCGGCTGGGAATTCGACTGGTCGCCGGATAGCCGCCGCATCGCTTTCCGCGCCAATAAAATGGACGGTCGCCGCAAATTGACCACCATTCTGGTCGTGGATATCGTCACCGGACAGACTCAGCAATTGGCTGATTTTGACCGCGACTTCAGCACGCCCCGATGGGTGAATGCTGTCGAAGTCGCCTTTCTTCATCACGATGCATTACAGGTTGCCGCTCTCCCGACGATCTCTCTTTCCAAACCGGATTCCACGTCGCGCCCGCGGAGTATCTGTCTTTTTTCAGCGAAAGGTGTTTTAACGAAAGAGATGGATAAAACGCTCAGCCAGATCAAGCCGCTCGAAGGCCGTGTTTTCAATGTCTCCTATTCCCCGGACAATAGCCGTATTCTGTTCAAGCAGCAGGGGCGCGCGATATGCGTCATGAATAAAGATGGCAAAAATATCCAGCGCATCGCTGAAGGAGAAATGCCGGTTTGGAATCCAAGCGGTGAGTTTGTCGCCTACTCCGAAACGCGGGAGGATGCCTTCGAGTATACCTCGTCGGATCTGTGGATCGTCACTGCCAATGGCGCGGAAAAACAGCAGATCACCTTCACAAAAGACGAGATGGAAATGCGACCGCACTGGTCTCCGGATGGACGGCGCATCGCGTGCGACAGCAATGGCAAGATCATCTTGATCGATTTAGTAGGGAGAGAACAATGACAAAAAAGATACTGATCATTTTATTGGCGTTCGTTTCGGTTACCAGCGCTCAGCCCGACCTGTCCGGTTTGAAATTTTGTATCGATCCGGGCCACGGCAATTATCCCAATGACAAGCCATTTGAAACGCGCATCAACCTGCATGTAGTCAATTATCTGAAAGCTTATCTGGAAGAATACGGCGCATGGGTGATCACAACGCGCCAGGATTCAGCCACCGCCATTTCGCTGTACGACCGCGATCAAATCGCTAATAACAATAACGTCGATTTTTTCCTTTCGGTGCATCACAACGCCACCGGCACCGTGAACAACGGCGTGAACACAACGCTGATGTTGTACCAGGAAATGCCGGACGGCAGTGTTCGCTGGGCCGGCGAGTCCGATGTCATGTGCCAGTACATGGCCGACTATCTTCAGCGCTATCTGTACACAACCGGCAAATCGGTGCGCGGGGATTGGTCGTTCTACGGCTCGTGGACAGAACCGTTCAATCTGGGCGTGTTGAAATATCTGCTCATGCCGGGCGTGCTCAGCGAAGCGTCATTCTGGGACTATTACCCGGAAATCTATCGGCTGAATGCATTGGGCTACCTGAAGTTGGAAGGCTATGCCCTGCTTCATTCCTATCTCGAATATTACACCGTCCCGCGACGGGAGGATAGTTTTGTCGAAGGCGTTTTGGTCGATACGGACGGCGCGAAACAGAACGGCGTCACCGTGACGCTGACAAACGGCGTGGATACCATGGTTTACGTCACGGATTCCCGGAACATCGGCGTCACGGCGCAGGACAATGCCTGGCCGGGATTCCCGTACGTCGCGCCGGAAGATATCCGGAATGGCATGTATTTCTTCAATAGCTTTCCGCCGGGCAACGCTCAGTTGATTTTCCAGCGAAACGATCTGGTCACCGATACGCTGGATATCTATGTCAAATCCGCCACATCCACGCGGAACAGTCCATTCGAATTGGTTTACAACATCCCGCCGGTCGTCGTCTCCTTTTCACCGGCCCCGGGGGATACTAATTTCTCTGTGTTTCAGGATATCGAAATCAATTTTTCGCGGACAATGTCAACGAACTCTGTGGCAGCGGCATTTCAGATCGCTCCGTTCGTGGCCGGCACTTTGAAATGGGAAAATTCCGGCCGACGCGCTCGCTTCTCTCCGGGCACCCGGTATGAATTCGATCAGGATTATCAGGTGGAAATCTCCTCCGCTGCCATGGATGCGTACGGTTTCCAACTGGACGGCGACAACGACGGCGTTCAAGGCGGTGCATTTTCCTTTTCATTCCGCACCGAACCCATGGATACATCGCGACCCATGGTCATCGATTTTTACCCGATGAAAAATGACACCGGGATTTTCGTCAATGACATCCTGCAAATTGGCTTCAACAAACGTCTCGATCCGGCCACCATTTCCAGTTCCAAATTTCTGTTGATGAGCGACCTCAGTCGCCGCACTTCGGTCACTGTTCGATACGATGAATTGAACGGTCTGGGATTAATCTCAATCATCCCGGTCGTGCCCCTGGATGCCAATATGGGCTACATGCTGACGCTGGTGAATTCTCTCAAGGATTATCAGGGCAATATGATGGACGACCACTTTCAATGGGCGTTTCGCGCGCAGACACAGGATTTGACCATTTTCCCCATTGAGAATTTCGAAACCATTGCGGACAGCGGACTTACCCCATTGAACTGGCGCGTCGAATCCAATGCCGGGATGGCCGCACTGCAACTGTCGTCCGTGATACGCTCGCACGGCAAGAACGCCGCTGAACTGAGCTATCAATTTACGTCCGCAGCGGAGTCGCTGCTGGCGCGGGTGGATCATGCATCCGAATACGTCTGGGTGAAACCGGGCAGCTATGTCTCGGCGAATGTGCTGGGCGATGCCAGCGGCGCTCAGCTACAATTTGTTTTTGAGGACGCCGACGGATTGGAAGCCTCCTCGTCCTGTGTCATCGACTGGGTGGGTTGGAAAAACGTTCGAATCGATCTGGCGAGCGAGGATTTTCAGCCGTGGGGAAGCTCGACTCCCGGCAATGGCGCACTGGACAGCAGCGATGTCTATTTCATCGGATTCGCAGTGAAATCCAATGGCCCTTGCGCCGGTCAACTCTATCTGGACTCCATCGAGCAATTATTTGTCCCGTCGCCGATGTCGATTCCCGGACCCGGTCTGACCGACGCTCAGCCAGCCCAATTCCGACTGTATCCCAATTACCCCAATCCGTTCAATCCGGAAACGACCATCGCCTACGACATCCCCAGCGGCGGCAGTCCCATGGTCACGATTCAAATTTACGACCTGATGGGACGCGAAGTGCGCTCGCTGGTGCGCGAACCGCACCGCGCCGGATGCTATCGTACGAACTGGAACGGCCGGGATAATGGCGGAAACAGCGTACCAAGCGGAATCTATTTCTATCGGCTGGACGCAGACCATTTTTCAACGACGAAGAAAATGCTTTTAATTCGGTAACCGTAAAACAGGAGATGCCAGACGCGAGACGTACAGAATGGTTTTACATCTCGCGTCTTGCGTCTCACATCTCGCGTCTCACATCTCGCGTCTCACGTCTCACGTAACTATCCTTTCCACACCACATTGTAGCGTTTCAACGAGCGCAAATCCGTGTCCTTGTCCGTGTGAATGCTGTACATTTTTCCATTGACAAAACCGCCGGGCGTAACATCCAGCCAGACTCTTGCATCGTAGAAACCATCTTTATTAAAAATATCATAAGCGGTGAACGTGGCGCCGTCTTGTTCTTTTTCTTCGTTCGTGACGACCCAGAGCCGCCCCTCATCGTCCACAAACATTCGTTCCACCACAGTTTTCAATGCCGGAAACTCCATCCCCTTTGCCATTTCCTGAAAAACCGGATTATCATTATCAGCGAATTGAGAAATGTACTCCTCTTTGTCCGTTTCGGTGAACGGCATCGGTTGATAGGGACGGTCTATTTTGCAGCATACCTTTCCATCCGCTCCATAGACTTCAATCAAATATTTGTCGTTCAGACAGTGGTATAACAAGTGATTGGTCAAATCGCCAGTCAGGACAGAGCGTGGCTTGAAAGGATCTGTAATAGCGAAAGCCATATCTCCCTGCCGGTGCATTTTCATGCCGTAGGGAGTGAACTTACCGTACGAGAGACGCTCATTGTGGGCGAAGTCATACGTTTTCACGAAGAGCTCGCGTTCCTCGCCGAAGATATTTTCGTCAATTGTATACGTGGAGTCGGTGACGAAATAGGCATCAAAGTGAGCATTGCGCCATTGAACGCTGGTAGAAAAATTCCAGGATGTATCGAAAAAGCTTGTGCGTCGTAACTGAAAATCCATCACAATCAGCCGTTTGTCCGGAAGAAACATCATGCGTCCGATGGATTGAAACTCGCCCGGGCCGCTGCCTTTGCCGCCGATGGTTTTCAGAAGCTGTCCGTCGCGATCGAACACTTTAATGACATTTTCAGACCGATCGCTGATGTAGATATTTTCGTCGCTGTCGATTGTGTAGGCGCCCGGTTGATACAAAATCACGTTGCCGGCGTCGTCCTCGCCGGAGATGGTCAATTCTTCAATGAATTCAACCGTCCGTTTCGGGTGCAGCGGCTGATCGGTGCAGTGGACGAACTTCACGCCGTCGACCACCTCGACGGTTGCGGTTCCCACTTTTTTACCGCATGAGGAGGAGAATATCAGTAGAATCATTGCAGCGAAGAGATAAATTTTCTTCATGAAAGAACTCCTTGTTTGATTTGTGCCTGATTTGGGTGGATTAAATAGCTATTTCAAACTGAGTTTTAAATTCCAATAGTGAGCGATGTCAGAGCGGTCAATCGCAGCGATTCTACCACAGAGGCGCGGTACAAGCGTCTGTTCAGGTACAATCCCTGATTGTTCGCTGCCCGCCAACCGGGCTTCATGTCATTTCACCAATCACACGTCAACGCTCACGGAGCTTCTCATTCTGCTGATGCCGGTCCCTGTCCCGCTCGGTGCGCTTAGCCATGCCGGCAAAAAACGCCTCCGTCAAATCGACGCCGGTTTGATTGGCGATGCACACCAGCACAAAAAACACATCGCTCAGTTCATCGGACAATCTCTTATCCGCGTCCGACTTTTTGAAACTCTGGTCACCATAGGTGCGAGACATCAATCGCGCAACCTCCCCGACTTCTTCCATTAACTGGGCCAGATTGGTCAATTCAGAAAAATAGCGCACGCCCACAGTTTTGATCCACTCATCCACCACCTGTTGGCATTGTTGCAGCGTAATCTGTTTCATCTTCCATCCATGATATAGTTGTGTAGTTTTGCCATGACAATCTTGCCGACTCTTTTGTGAAAAATTTGCTGCCAGAAACTTATTCAAATATGAAAAGAAATAGAACACGGGTGACGCGGATTTAACGGATTAACACAGATAACAGAGTGTATTATGAACTCCGTACTCCCACGATGAGCCAAATAAATTAGGATGAGTTGTTGTCTAATGATGTAAATTTTCAGGGTAAATAGCTAACCTGAATTATTCATGAACTTGCTCAGAATTTGAGTCGACATTCAGATTTTCAATTAGCTAAAGGCTAAGCTATTTTGAAACTCAGTTTTTATACGGTTATTCTAAAAAGAGCACCATTCAAGTTAGCCAGCCTCCTTTAAAAATACTATGAATAATGCAGGCTAAAATTCAAAAAGTGTCCGGTAGTGAAGTGAAAATTAATTTTCACCACCTTGATTTTTTTCTTTCAATTGTTAAAAAAATTGTTATAATTGAAATATAAAAAATCGCCCGTTTGAATGCAACACATATTTCATCCCACCTTTTCTTTTGAATTGCCAAATCATACGATTGATTGATCCGAACAACGAAATCGAAAGGACATTGCATGAAACCAAAATTGGACGTTGGAGTTATCGGACTGGGACGATTGGGAAGCATCAATGCGGCGGATGTCGCGCACCGCATTCCGAATGCCAACCTTCTTGCTGTGGCGGATATTCAGGAAGATCGGGCGAAAACCTTCGCGCACGACCATGACGTGCCCCGATGGTATTCCAGCCATCAGGAACTCATCGCCGATCCGGATGTGAAAGCGGTCGTGATCGTCACGCCAACCAGCACCCACAAAGAGATTGTCATTGAAGCTGCGCACCATGACAAAGCGACTTTCTGTGAGAAGCCGCTGTCCATCTCGCTCTCTGAGACCCGGAAGATTCGGGAGACCATCGAAAAAACAGGCGTCTTCTTTCAGATGGGCTTTCAGCGACGATTCGATAAAGGCTACGTCGCCGCCCGGAAGAAAATCGCTGAAGGAGTGATTGGCGACCCCATTGTTCTGAAAGCTTCGTCGCGCGATCCCTTCCGACCGCCATTGGAATACGCCGACCCTAAAAAAAGCGGCGGGCTGATCATCGATATGGCCATTCACGACTTTGACGTAAGTCGCATGTTCATGGGCGAAGTGAAAAGCGTCTACAGCGTCGGCTGCGCCCTCGCCTACCCGGAACTCAAGTCCATCAACGACATCGATAACGCCATCATCACCATGTATTTTGAAAGCGGCGCACTGGGCGTTGTGGATGTCAGCCGCAACGGCGTATACGGCTACGACATTCGGGCGGAAATTCTGGGCACCAAAGGCACTATCAAAGTCGGCTATCTCAGAGAAAATCCCATCACCATTTTGACGCAAAACAGCGTGGCCCACGATGTCGTCCCCTATTTTATGGAACGATTCGAAAAAGCCTACCTCGATCAAATCGATAATTTTGTCAACAATGTGCTGTCCGGCAAAGAACCGCCTGTCACCATCGCCGACGGCGAAGCAGCGCTGATCATCAGCCAGGCTGCCACCATCTCTCACCACGAAAATCGAATCGTCCCCATCACCGAAATCAGGGAATCCTTATGATGAAATTCGTTCGCTTCTGGGCAACCGGACAGGATATTCCTCTACTGCCGGATCGGCAAAAAGTCGATTCGCTCTACAAGAAATACCGCCTCATGGTGATGCTAGCCGTGACTCTCGGCTATGGATTCGTGTACACCTGTCGTTTGGGGCTTTCGGTTGTTAAAAAACCACTGATTGACAGCGGTATTTTCACAGCCGATCAATTGGGCTTGATTGGCTCGGCCATATTCTACGGCTATGCTTTTGGAAAATTGACCAACGGCTTCTTAGCCGACTACGCGAACCTGAAACGATTCTTCACCACGGGCATTGTGGTGACCGCGCTCATCAATATCGCCATGGGCTGGTCCCCTGTCCTGCTCCTGTGGATTATCCTGTGGGGATTGAATGGCTGGTTTCAGGGATTCGGCGCGCCTACCGGCGCCGTAGCGCTTGCCACCTGGTTCAGCAATCGCGAGCGGGGCCGCTATTATGGTATCTGGAGCACCGCCCATTCCATGGGCGAGGGTCTCACATTTTTCGCCTCGGCGGCGCTGGTGCAATGGTTCGGCTGGCGCTATGGATTCTGGGGACCGGGCGCGCTCTGTCTTTTCGTCGCTGTCGGCGTCTATTTTCTATTACAAGATCGACCGCAGACATTAGGGCTGCCCTCCATCGCCGACTGGAAAAACGACCACGGCATTTCAACCGCTTCGAAGGGAAAGACCGGAGCGATGCAGTTCTCCATTTTGAAAATGCCCGCTATCTGGATTCTCGGTATTTCCAGCGCAACCATGTACATGACCCGTTACGCGATCAATAGCTGGGGCATGCTCTATCTGCAGGAAGCCAAAGGCTATTCCCAGATAGAAGCCGGCGCGATCATCGGCCTCAATACCATCGCCGGTCTGTTGGGCTGTGTGGCCTATGGATTTATCTCCGACAACCTTTTCAGGGCAAAACGGCCGCCGGTCACTTTCATCTTCGGCATAGTCGAAATCATCTCGCTGCTGTTCATTTTCTTCTATCCGCCGGGACATCCGCTGATGCTCACCATCGCCTTTGTAGTGTACGGTTTCACGCTGAGCGGAATTTTGGCTGCCATCGGCGGACTCTTCGCCATTGATATTGCGCCCAAACGAGCCTCCGGCGCAACCATGGGCTTCATCGGCGTGTTCAGCTACCTCGGCGCTGCTGTGCAGGAGCGAATAAGCGGCTCATTGATCGAACAAGGCACCACATTGGTTGAAAACGTTCGGCACTACGATTTCAGCCAGGTCATCCTGTTCTGGATCGGCGCATCGGTCATCTCGCTGATTTTAGCCGCCTCCCTGTGGAAAGTACAGCCGCGGGATTAACTGAGTTCATCGGCACAGGCCTGGGCTCATGGGAACTCCGGAACAATGTTTCAATCATCGGAGAATCGCCGGATTGGAAGCCGGGAATTGTTACTCCCCTGGCCAAATAGAATTCGGGAGCGTTGTCGCGAACAGCTCAGCGCAGGGTCGCCATCGCTCCCGCTGATACATGGCCAGGTCGCAGTTTGATATTTGACATAAAAAGGATCGGTAAAGACTATGGATAAAATTTTCGATATTGCCATCATGGGCAACTACACCAAAGACACCATCATTTCTTCAACCGGAACGCGCATTGTCGATGGTGGTGGTTTCAATTACGGGGCTCATGTCGCAGCGATGATGGGCCTGAATGTCGCGGCTATCACCCGACTGGCGTGCCAGGATTCGCACGTGGTGGACAGGCTGGAAAAATTGGGAGTGACGGTGTTCGTCACTGTCACGCCGCAATCGACGTTCCTGAGACTGGAATATCCCACCGATAATGTGGATGAACGAAAAATATTTGTCACCCAGACTGCCGGCCAGTTCACGCCCGAAGAAGTGAATCATATCCACGCCCGCGCTTTTCTCATCAATGCCTCCACCCGCGGCGAGGTAGGTTTCGACGTGGTCCAAACGCTGAAACAGAAGCAGGCGCTCATCGTCGCCGATGTGCAGGGATTCGTTCGGATGATCGGCGCAGATACGCGGTTGTACTACGATTCCTGGGAAGAAAAAGTCACGTATTTGCCCCTGATTGATATTTTAAAAACAGACGCCGTCGAGGCAGAAATGCTCACAGGAGAACGGGATATCAAAAAAGCGGCAAAAAAATTAGCTGCGCTCGGGCCAAAGGAAATCGTGCTGACGCATCAGAATGGCGTGCTGGTTCGCACCGACGGGCATCATTTCGAGGCCAGGTTTTTCCCGGAGAAATTGATCGGCCGCAGCGGCCGCGGCGATACCTGCGTCTCCGCCTATGTTGCGAAACGATTGACCGATTCTCCGGACGCCGCGACTATCTGGGCTGCTGCCGTCACCAGTCTCAAAATGGAAGCCGAAGGTCCCATCCTGCGGACAGTCGCCGATGTCCAGCGCCTCATCGAACAGAAATATTCCTGACCGGCCAACCCGCTGGTACCAACCCACGAAAAATGCCGAGGCAGTCGCTTTTTCTGCAAACAACTTTTTCGCGATACTGCATTGCGTCGGCCCAAAACAACGATTCGCTCCCGGGCGCAGTCCGGCGGAATGCTCCTTCCCGAACCGATTCGCGCCAGCAGCCGCAACGCATCCTTCAGTCTGAGGGGGACGAAAAATTGTTCTTGACATTTGACTTAAAATTTTTTATTTTGCAGACAACTTAATCGATAAAGTTATCGGTTAAGTCAAAACCTGAATTTGCAGGATTGATTGGACCTCCCGTGATGATGCACCGCCTGCATCACCTTTTATCCCAAACAAAGACCGAATGCAAAAACCGCCTCAAATCACACTGAGCGATTTAGCAAAAATTTTACGTGTCTCCACGGTGACAGTATCCAAAGCACTGAGAGATCACCCGGACATTTCTCACGAAACCAAACAGCGCGTCAAAGACCTGGCCCACACATTGGGATATACACCGAACATCATCGCCCGGAATTTGTCTTCAAAAAAGTCCCAGATCATCGGGCTGGTCGTTCCGAAGATCGGTCAGTATTTTTTCCCAGCCATCATTAAAACCATCCATGACGCAGCTTTTAACCAGGGTTATGAAACACTGCTGATGATTTCCTACGAGAACGCGGAGCGGGAAATTCACCAACTCCAGACGCTTTTATCCATGCGCGTGGACGGATTGCTCATTTCAATTTCTGAGCAGACGACAGATACGACCATTTTTGAATCCATCAAAAAAACCGGCACACCGCTGGTCTTTTTCGATCGCGTGATTGAAGAAATCGGTTTCAGCACGGTGCGGGTCGATGACAGGCAAAGCGCTTTTCGCGCCGTGGAATACGCTATTCAGTTAGGTCATACAAAGATCGCCCACCTGGCTGGCTACCCGCACGTCAACATCGGGCGCGAGCGGTACAATGGCTTTCGCGATGCGTTGGACCGTCACAATCTCCCTGTCTTTCCGCAGTGGGTCATTGAAGGGGGATTCAGCGAGGAATACGGCTATCAGGGATTCAAGAAAATCATTCGGGATAAGCCCTGGCCGTCCGTCATTTTCGCGGTCACTTTCTCTGTGGCGCTGGGCGCTTATAAAGCGGCGCTGGAAACCGGCGTCCGCATTCCGGAGGACATGGATCTCATTTTCATCGGCGCCGGGCAGGTGAATCCGTTTTCATCGGCTTCATTTGCCAGCATGCACCAGCCCTGTGAAGAAATGGGCCAACGGGCCGTAGACGTGCTGATTGAGGAAATCAACAGCGCCGGAACGCCAGCCGTTCAAAAAATCGTTTTAGAATCCGTGTTGAAAATGTAATTCATTCATCAAAGTCGCCAATTCGAAAAGAACTGGCGTACACATCATTGAAGGACATAATGAGAAGTTATAAAAATGGTATCTGCTCAGGTTCCAGGTTTAAAGGTTCCCGGTTCCGGGTTAAAAAGCATTTTCGTCGCTATTCAGGCATGTAGTCATGCCACGAAATCACGAAGCCACAACGTTACACGAAGATGTCATTTTATTCATTCTTATTTTGTGAGATTCAATTTTTTTTAAACCAAGTTCAGCTTTTCAGAATCGATAATTTAGCCTGCATTTTTCATAGTATTTTTGAAGGAGGCTGGCTAACCTGAATGGTGCTCCTTTTAAAATAAACGTACAAAAACTGAGTTTCAAAATGGCTTATTTTTAGCTAGTTGAAAATCTGAATGTTGACTCAAATTCTGAGCAACCGATCACAGAGTGGTTAATATAGACAGGATAACAGGATATTTGGGATGGACAGGATCAATCCACTTTAGATCTTTATCATGTTAATCAAACCATAATCATGTAAATCACAGGAGGTAGCGTAATGGAACTGGCAAGCTTGACTGAAAAAATTATTGGCTGTGCTTAAAAAGTATATAACATTTTAGGATTTGGCTTTTTGGAGTCTGTTTATGAAAATGCCCTGACCATTGAATTAAAAAAAATGGGATTTGTCGTCGAAAGACAAAAACCCATCAAGGTCTATTATGAAGGAGTAGTTGTGGGCAATTTTAAAGCGGATATCATTGTCGACGAGTTAATTATCATTGAATTGAAATCTGTAGAAAAAATAGTAAAGGAGTTTGAAGTTCAGTTGGTGAATTATCTAACAGCTACTATCAAACCAGTAGGCTTATTGCTGAATTTTTCTCCCCATAAGGTAGAAGTAAAAAGAAAGGTGAGGATATTACCGGATAAAATAATCCTGTAAATCATTATCATCATGTTATCCTGTCCACAAAAGACAGATACAACTTTTTATCCCCTGTGATCGGTTACAATTCTAAGCAAGTTCATGAATAATTCAGGTCAGATGTATCTTTTTCTTCGTGCCTTTGAGCCTTGGTGGCGGAATAGTGACGAATATTCATTTACAAAATATACAAACGAAATGATTCTAACCTTGAACCCGGAACCCTGAACCAGCCAACCTGGGTAGTGACTAAAAATGTAACGTAGCGTTCATTTTGGATTTGTAAGTTAGCATTAGTTATTCCGGCCTTGCTCATCATCGGTTCAGCATCGTTTGCCCAACAAGCCAATACGCGCTCGTTCATTGTCACAGCGGATATGCGCTATTATATCACGGACAAATTGCGACTCTGCCAGACCTTCCGGGAAAATTGCGGGTATCGGAAAAGCAGCTTTTTCAAAATCTATGTAGAAGGCGAGAAGGTGAAGGAAGAAATCTACCGGGATGATGCGAACGGTGGGAAATACACAGCGCACGAGACAGTCTCGTTGTTATGAGCATTGATTTCACATCCGTTATTCCCGGGTTCTCCACAGAACACCTTAATTTAAAAAATGGAAAAGGAGGTGATTCGCCAGCAGTCATTTCAATCACGTTTGCTATCAGACCACATGAGCAAATGAAACAATTAACCGAACAAGGGAGAAAAAAATGAGATCTAATTTTCAAAAAGCATTCACGGTTATGCTTTGTATTTCCGTGATACTCATGGGATTTTCAGTAGCCGGATTCAGCCAGACCAAGGGAAAAATTACCGGTCATGTCGTCGATTCCAAGAGCAAAGACAACCTGCCCGGCGCCAACATCGTTTTAAAAGGGACGAATTTGGGCGCTGCCAGCGACCGGGTTGGAACGTTCCGCATTGACCACATTGAGCCAGGCGCCTACGAACTTGTGTGCAGCTACATGGGTTACGAGCCATTCACCACTCAGGTCAATGTGACCGATGGCGGCGCAGTCAAGGTCGACATCGAATTGAAAGCAAGCTACATTGAAATGGAAGCGATCGTTGTCCAGGGCGAGCGCCAGGGACAGGTGAAAGCATTGAGCCAGCAGCGAATGTCCACCACTATCAAGAACGTGGTTGCCGAAGAGCAAATGCTGCGCTTCCCGGATCTGAACACGGCAGAAGTGTTGCAGCGCATTCCGGCGGTTTCCATCGAGCGCGACCAGGGAGAAGGACGCTACGTTTTAGTACGCGGTACCGAAGCCCGACTCAATTCCATGACGATCAATGGCGAGCGATTGCCCTCCCCGGACGGCGGCGAACGCCATGTGCCCATGGACATTATCTCTGCGGAAGAATTGTCTTCCATTGAAGTGACAAAAGCCCTCACCCCGGATATGGACGCTGACGCCATCGGCGGATCGGTCAATCTTGTCACCAAGAGCGCGTTCGATTATCAGGGCCGCTATTTCAATTTCACCGCTGGCGGCGGATACGGCGATTTAATGGGCAAACCGCTGTACCAGGCCGGATTGACCTATGCCAATCGGTTTGGTGAAAACCAGAATATCGGCCTCACCATCAGCGGCAGTTTTTATCAAAGCAATCGCGGCTCCCAGAATAACGAGATGGAATGGGGCAGCGTGGACGACGCCGCTGGCACTGAAATTCCCTGGGCGTTGAAGAATATGGAATTGCGCGACTACGATGTGAAACGGGATCGCTATGGCATTACTACCAGCCTGGATTACAAGTTCAACGACAACAACCTGATGTTCCTGCGCGGTATGTTCAACAAACGGACCGATCTGGAACGAAGGAACCGCCTGAGAATTCGACCGGAAAAAGGCGAATACACCAGCGCTACCGACATCTCCGAAGCGGTTATCGACCGTGAGTTAAAAGACCGCACGGAAATTCAATCGCTTTATAATGTGGCCGGCGGCGGGAAACACGATTTTAACGCCTTCAGCCTTGACTATACCCTGTCCTACAGCTTTGCGGACGAAGAAAAGCCAGACCTGTTGGAGTCCGCTTTTGAACTGGACGAAGACGCGGATATGATTCTCAATCTATCCAATACCGATCTGCCAAAATTCACAGTGCCGAACCTAGCCAGCGGTTATGAATTGGATGCCTCGCATTACAAACTCGATGGCATCGCCTATTCAGAGACCAAAACCACAGACCACGATTTCACAGCCGCCTTCAATGTCAAGTATCCGTATCTGCTGTCCGGCTATACTTCGGATCTGAAAGTGGGCGCCAAACTTCGCATGAAGAGCAAAAAGCAGGACGATCATGTGTGGGAATACGGCTGGGAAGGCGACGATGACATCCTGATGAGCCAATTCCAGGGTGACGCTTCTCCTGACAACTTCCTGGAGGGTAATTATGATTTAGGCCATCGTTTGGATCCGGACAAAATGCGCGACTTCTTCGAAGCCAACAGAGATGTGGATGGCGCCTTAGAGGGTGACGTCAATCGCGAGGATACCGACGCCGCCAACTACACAGCCAATGAAAATCTCTACGCCTATTACGGAATGACCACGGTGAACATGGACAGGCTGATGATTCTGGCCGGGCTGCGCCATGAACTGCTGAAACTGGATTATACCGGGAATGATGTTCAAATCAACGAGGACGGCGATTACGAAAGCACCACAGAAGTGAAGCAGGACAAATGGATGCAGCATCTGCTGCCGATGCTTCATCTGCGCTATCAGCTCACGCCGGCCACCAATATCCGAGCCGCGTTCACACGGACGCTCGCTCGTCCCAATTACTACGACCTGGTCCCCTACAAATTCGTATTGCGCGAAGATGAAGAAATGACCCTGGGCAACCCGGATTTGGAACCGACCACGTCCTATAATGTCGATTTGATGGGCGAACATTATTTTCAGGGTATCGGTATCATCTCCGGCGGAGCCTTCTACAAATCGCTGGATAAAATAATCTATGAGCATTCCTTCGAACAGGCCGGCGGAATTTACGACGGCTACGAAGTGACCCAGCCGGTTCAGGGAAATAAAGCGACCCTGTATGGCTTTGAAGTCAACTGGCAGCAGCAATTCACCTTCTTGCCGGGATTCTGGAATGGCTTTGGTATTTACGCCAATTACACCTACACCAAGTCCACCGCTGACCTGCCCGAACGGGAAGATACGACCCTGCCGGGACAATCAGGCGACGTGGCGAATTTTGCCATCAGCTACGAAAAATTTGGATTCACCGGTCGTATTGGTCTGAACTACCACGGCAAATTCATCGCCGAAATCGGTGAGGACGAAGACCACGATGTCTATTATGACAACCATTTGCAGTTCGATATTACCGCCACCCAGAATATCACATCCAACCTGCAAATCTACTTCCAGGCGATCAATCTTAGCGATGAACCGCTTCGTTACTACATTGGCGAAACAACGCGGCCGATTCAACGCGAGTTTTATTCCTGGTGGATGCATGCTGGTTTGAAGTATTCGCTGTAGAAAATTCAGAGGGAAGCTGAAGCGCCGATGCGACCGAAGTTCGTGGCACCGGCGCTTCTTCAGTTTTAGAAAAGAGGCTAAATGAAAGAGGGCTAATGTAATGATTCCATTTATGAAGAAAAAGATTTTTCCCGTATTCCTCGTCGCGATAGCGCTGATAGGTATCATTCCGTTGACGTGCTCGAAACCGGCATTGACCGTCATCCAGCCGGTCATCATCACTGAGCCTGTGAAATACGATACCGACGATCCCGCCATCTGGATCAACCCGGACGACCCGGCGCAAAGCCTGGTCATTGGCACAGATAAAGAGGCCGATGGCGCGCTGTACGTATTCGATTTGAACGGCAAAGTGATCGAAGAAAAAACCGTGCGCAACCTGAAGCGTCCCAACAATGTGGACATTGAGTACGGACTGCTGCTCGCCGGAAAAGCCACGGATATTGCCGTGACCACGGAGCGGCTGGAAAACCGAATTCGGGTGTTCAGCCTGCCGGATATGCAGCCGCTGGATCAGGGCGGAATTCCGGTGTTCGAAGGGGAGGAACTGCGCGCTCCCATGGGAATTGCGCTGTACAAGCGTTCTGCTGATGGCGCGATTTTCGCGGTAGTCGGACGCAAAAACGGCCCAACCGATGGACGGTATCTGTGGCAATATCGGCTGGAAGATGACGGCGCCGGCCATGTGAAAGCCACCAAAGTCCGCGAGTTCGGCGTCTACAGCGGCCGCCAGGAAATCGAAGCCATCGCCGTCGACGATGCGCCGGGCTTTGTCTATTACTGCGACGAGACCGTTGGCATTCGAAAATATCACGCCGACCCGGACGCCGCCGACGCTGGCGTTGAATTGGCGTTATTCGGAACCGGGCAGTTCGCCGAAGACAATGAAGGCATCTCCATTTACACAATCAACGACGGGACTGGCTACATTCTGGTCTCGGATCAAAAGGCCAATCAATTTCGGATCTATTCGCGCGAAGGCGAGGCGGGGAATCCGCACAACCATCTCCTGATCAAGGTTGTTGCTGTGGCCACCAACGAGAGCGACGGCTCCGATGTGACCAATGTCGCGCTCAATGCCAATTTCCCCCAGGGGCTTTTCGTGGCCATGTCCGATAATAAGACATTCCAGTTCTATTCGTGGAAAGACATTGCCGGAGAGGATCTGACCATCGCCGTCAACGGAGCGAAATGAGTTCTTGCACGCGCTGCTCATTTTCATCACACAAAAGCCCCGGCAACACCGGGGCTTTTTCGTTTCGAGGCTCGCAGATCGACTGAAATTTTTCTATTAAAAAAAGTGAGACTCATACAGGCCGGGCGTCTGATTGAAATGCGTTGGCTCTGAAACGAACGACCGTTCACTTCGTTGGAGATGTCGGGTAATAATCGAACGGCAGCATATCGGCAATTCGTTCGCGCGTCCAATAGCCGAGGCGCGTGATGCCCATTTTTGTCCATTCGTTGCCAAAGGTATCGATCAAGGCATAGCCAAAATTCAATTTAATGTACGAGGTTGGAAATGAGCTTTGACTTTCGCTGACGTATGCGCCCTGACCGCTGCGAGACAATCCTTTGTACAGGACTTTCAGGTAGCCGTCGTACATGAGGTATTTGAACGCCGCCGAGGTGTCGCTGTGTACGATGTCCAATTTACCGGCGGTCACCGTCCCTTCATTCTGGCGCTGCAATTCGAAGTATTCCTGCTCGACCTTCCCCCGCGCCAATGACGAAAGAAAATGTCGGAATGAACCCTCATAAGTGGTTCGCCGCCGCTTCAACCAGCGATGCTGTTGCTTCTCATCCTGAGCTGTCAATTCGGTGTAAAAGGGATAAATGGTATAATAGAGGCTGTCCTGATGAAGCCTGAATTGCTCCAGATTGATTCGCACCCGATAGCCCAGCGCCTCGTTATCGATGACGAGGACGCTATCGGTTCGCGCCAGGAATTCATCGCCTTCCGGGTTTTCTTCAAACTGCAGGACATGGGGATTGACGATGGTGCACGACCGGGCGTTTTCCGTGGCGCCAATAAAATATTCTGTGAATCGTTCCAGTTGCTTTTTCCACTTCTTCGGCCCTTCTGCTTCGACGAGCACCGCATCCCCGCTGAGTATTTTGGGAACGAGCTGCACGTCCTTCCGAACCGATTGATTGGCGATGAACTGCACCGGCAATTTCACCAGTTCATACCCAATCATGGAGACAATGAGTTGATACGAGCCGGGCGGGATGTTTTCAATCCGATAATAGCCCTCCGCATCGGTCGCATCACCGCGCGTGGTGCTGGCGAGAAATACGTTCACATTGAACAGCGGCAGTCCGGTCTCTGAATCGGAGATGACACCATAAATTTCATTCCGAAACAGTGACTGGGCAAAAAGGCTATCCATCATCCAGCACAGCGCTACGCAAATGAGAATTCCGGAGTAGCGACTCCTCCTCATGGTTATCCTTTCAAAACCGGCGATCATTTTCAATACGGCTGCGGAAATTTTCCCGGCGTTGTCATGAAATGACCTTGTGTTTCCTGCCCACTTTTTCGAATGCAGCAATTGCCTGGTCGATCTGGTCCTTTGTATGCGCCGCGGAGATTTGCACGCGAATTCTCGATTGGCCTTTGGGCACGACAGGGAAGAAGAATCCGATGACGTAGATTCCCTCCGCATACAGGTCTCTGGCCATTGTCTGCGCCAGATGCGCGTCGTTCTCGAAATGGCGAAACATGACCGGCACGATGGGATGAATCCCCTCGATGATATCAAAACCCAGCGCGGTCATTTTGGCCCTGAAATGGGCCGTGTTTTCCATCAGCTTCACCCGCAGGTCGTCGCTCTGGGAGAGCAAATCGAATGCTGCAATCGCCGTGGCCGCGATCACCGGGGCCAGGGTATTGGAGAATAAATAGGGTCGCGATTTTTGTCTGAGTATTTCAATGATCTCCTTCCTCCCGGTGGTGAATCCGCCGGAAGCGCCGCCCATTGCCTTGCCCAATGTGGACGTGATGATATCCACCTCGCCGATGACGCCGCAGTGTTCAATGGCGCCCCGGCCGGTCTTCCCGAAAAAGCCGGTGGCGTGGGAATCGTCCACCATCACGATGGCGTCGTACTCTTTTCCCAGTTCCACAATCTCCCGCAATTTGGCAATATCGCCGTCCATGGAAAAGACGCCATCCGTGGCAACAATGATATTCCGCGCCGGCACCGGTTCGCGCGCCAGACCGGGCCCATCCCAGATGTCCATGCCGGTTCTCGCTCGCTGCAAGACTTTCTCCAGCGATTCCATATTGCCATGCTCGTAAATGAACCGCTTGGCCTTGCACAGCCGAATGCCATCGATGATGCTGGCATGGTTCAGCGCATCGGTGATAATGGCATCTTCGGCGCCCAGCAAACTCTCGAACAATCCGCCATTGGCGTCAAAACATGAGGAGTAGAGTATCGTATCGTCGGTCTCATAAAAATCAGAAATTTTCTTTTCCAGTTCAGTATGAAGATTCTGCGTGCCGCAAATGAACCGCACGGAAGCCAGGCCGAGACCATATTTATCCAGCGCCGCATGCGCTGCCTCAATGAGCTTGGGATAATTGGCCAGGCCCAGATAGTTGTTGGAGCAAAAGTTGAGCACCTCTTTGGGCTCCGAGCCAGCAGGATAGGACACGCTGATTCCCGGTTTCTGATCCGAGAGAATGATCCGCTCTTCTTTGAACAGTCCGGCTTCTTTTATTTTAATCAGTTCCTGTTTTAAATCGTATCGAACACGTTGGTACATAATGACTCCATAAAAAATGAAAAGGGTAGCGCACCGACGCCATCCATCCATTGACTGCGTCGGCGAGTATTGTCGAAAAACTTTATTCTGCTGTTTATCAATGAAATATCATCGCTGGAAATATAACGAATATTTGGTCGAATTTCAATAGAAATTTGTTCAATCCCTGGCGAGTGAAAATCACGTGCGGCACAACCGGAATGGAGATGACGATTAAAAATGGCAGCGTCGCTCCCCCTGCTCAGGTCGCATCGGTTAACGCTGGCGATACCGAAACGACGGGCGCAATGTAACCTGGCTATCATCTTTTATGATCACTTTTTTGACCTTCGGCGCGGGTGGCTCCTGAACGATAATCTTTGGTTGCGGCTCCGGTATTTCTTCCGGAACCACTTGCGGACATGGCGCCGGCGCAACGATACTGCCATGTTCCTGTATTACCTCCTCTGTTTCTTTCTCAGCCACCAGTACCTCGGCAGCAAAGCCTTCCAACTCCGGCGAGAATTTTTCCAGATGAAATAGCTGCTGAATCTCACGTTTCAAATAGTCATACACGTCGCTGACGACGCTGCTCTCCTGTTCCAGCTCAGTCTTCAGCCGGCTTTCCAACATAATCATCTCATCCGGAATCGAAATCGCATCCCGCTGAAAAATATGCATGGCCTGTTGAATGATCTCCAACTGCTTTTTTTTCTGAACAGATCCGGAGTGTTGTCGTACTTCCAATTCCTGGATAAATATTCGTAACGAATTCACCAACTCTTCCGCTTTTGCTTTCATCAAACAACTCCTTGTATGGCTTTTCAGGTATTCGTCTTTTCTAATTTATCGGCACAGGTTCAGTTAAATTAATCCTGAAACTGTTTCAAAATTCATTCGTTTATGATCGTGTCATTTGTGACTGTTTAACCACATGATCGCGTTGGATATTCATCCAGCCAGGGCAAAGGTTGGGACACATATCTCCGAATGGGCGTATCGTTCGGGATGAATAACCCGGCCGATCGGTTGATAGTCTTTTGGTACAAAACTTGACCAAACAGTTACGTCATTTGCACATAAAACAGAACCAGCCCCGGAAAAATCGCCTCAAGATTACCGGTACTGATACTGAAATTAACTTGAAGAGGTGAGATATGAAAGTGATACGATTCTTGACTGTAGTGATTTTGATTTTACTGTCCCAATGTTCGACGGAAAAAAAGAGCGCCGATGCCCTGCGCTCGCTCCTGGACGCGGAAGTATCGTTTGCACGGTTATCCGAGGAGAAAGGAATTCGGGAAGCGTTTATCACGTACCTGTCGGACAGCGCCATTGTGTTTCTGCCACGACCTGAATTGGGGAAACCGAACTATGAGAATTACAGCTTCACAAACACCCAGTTATTCTGGAAGCCGGGCTTCGTTGAGGTCTCCGGCGCAGGCGATTTTGGTTATACCACAGGTCCATCTATATTCAAACGCACGACATGGGATTCGACGCGGGAATGGTTCGGCCATTTCGTTTCAGTCTGGCAGCGGCAATCAGACGGCCAGTGGAAAGTGAAAATCGACGCCGGAATATTTCATCCGAAACCGGACCAGGAGGAACAATTCGAAGTTCCGGCTGATAACGCCAGCAGCACTTCTTCGAAAGTCCATTTCGGGAAAGCGGATTTGATGCAGTTGGAAAATGAATTTTCATCGGTGGCGGAGAGCAGCGATTGGGCGACGGCCATTCACAGATACGGGGATACAAGGATACGGTTGTTCATGGAAGGGCATTTTCCGCTGATCGGCAAGGAAGCCATCGCATCGAATGCGCACTTGTTGGCTGAGAGGAAGACGTTCCACCCAATCGATGCGATAGCGGCGGAGTCGGGGGATCTTGGCTGCGCCTACGGCATCGCCACTGCAGATCCGGGTGGAAAGGACAGGCAATTCAGCTACTTGCATGTCTGGAAGAGATTCAATGACGGAGCGTGGCGGCTGATGGTCAATATTGAAAATGAAATTCCGGCGGAGTGAGCGTCGTTCCTTCAACCTCCGCCGCAGCATTGGGCAGAAAATCCTACCTGTCAGGCGACGTCATTGCGTGTGGTGCGCTGCCTCTTTGATCGGCACATTCATGTACAGATCAAAAAAAGTTGGCAGGAACAGATTTGCCATTTTGCTTTCAGAATTAATCAGGGCGACGATACCGACTTTTTGCTCCGGCATGAAGGCAATTTCAGCGCGGAATCCTTTGACCCATCCGCCGTGATAGACAATTTTTACCCCGTTGTACATATAAATCCGCCAGCCCAATCCATAGTGCGCCTTTCTCAGATGATCGCGCCAGCGGTATTTGTACAAATCCCGGGGAGTCGCGGCAAATGGAGTCGTCACTTTGGAGATCACCTCAGAGGAGAGAATGTCAGGATTTCCGCCCATCATCGCGCGCAGCCATTTGGCCATATCCGAGATACTGGCGTTCACTCCGGCGGACGGCGGCACTTTATAGTAACAATCTTCGACATCGCTGACAATCCAATCGAAGCCGGCATTGGTGTGAGGTTCTGCCCGATTCGCTGACATCAAAAAGGAAACCTTGCCCAGCGAAGCCTGATGCATACCCAGCGGCTCGAAAATATATTGCTCCACGAGATCTTCGTACGGCTGGCCTGTCACAGAGAAAACGACGTCGCCGATGATGCTGTACAGCACATTCTGATACGCGTACATTTGCCCGACCGGAAACGCTGAAGGCACTCCCTGAAGCTGCGCGAGTATCTCCGAATAGGATACTTCCTCTTCCAGTAAATTGGTGAACGCATGCGGCGGCAAACCGGATGTGTGGCTGAGGACATGGCGGATGGTTAAATTCCGCGTTGCCTGACTGTCATGCAGGGCAAATGACGGCAGATATTTTTTGACAGGGTCGTCCCATCTCAATAGATTTTGTTGAACAAGCATGCCAGTCAGCACCGATGCAAATCCCTTGGATACTGAGGCCAATCGGAATACGGTGTTCACGTCGATCGGCTGCGGCTTCCCGACCTCTCGCACTCCAAATCCCCGCATGAATACGATCGAATCTCCGCTGACAATGGCCACGGCCGCGCCGGGAGCATTCCATTCCAACAGTGTTTCTTCGACAAATAATTGAAATTTATCGATCACCTCATCGATGTGGCCGATCTGATACTTTGGTTGCGCTTTGGTGGCAAGGGGGTTCAAACCAAAATGGAAAAACAGGATAAAAAAAACAAACTTCGTACAATGGGTAATTCGTCTCATCCAGTTCATTCGGCAATTCATTCTTTCACATGGTTGTGTCGCACAGTTGCTGCATTGTCGACGTGATGCATTGTGCGCACCGGACTCGTTAGGCTACGTCCCACTCAATTCAGCGACCCGAGCCGAGCCGCAATTTTAGTGACGGTCGACCAATTTCTGGTTGTTGCCGGTATCCCGAACCTCTTCTCGATAAAGTCATTGGGGAATCCGTACATTCCATTTTTTTTCAACGCGCTCACGACGTACACTTCCGCGTTCTGTATGTCAATTATTTCTATTGCATCTTTCGCTGAAACCAGCGGCAGATCCAGACCTGCATTCGGTATTTGCGATAAAAAAGTGACGTAAAACTTGACGTCGTCCCTGGCCTCCCGCGCTGAGAACGGCGTCGAGCGAACGATATTTTCAATCTCGATGGATGACCGAAAGATCACCACGACCTTGAATCCCAGCAGCTCATCTAGCGCGACCTGAATGTCCAGCAGAGCGGCGTTCCGATCAGTGGCAGGATGATCGAAAATGACATTCCCGCTTTGCAGGAAGGTTCGCACATCACTGCACCCGGCCCTGTAAAATGCCTGCTTCAACGCATCCATCCCGACCGTCGCATGCCCGCCAACATTCACTGCGCGCAGAAAGGCAACGCATCGTTCCATGGAAACGACTCCTCTATTCGGTACCTTCGCGTTCGTCATCGGAAGTCCGGCCGAATCCACTGCTCCGATTGCTCAATGGCGAGAGCATTTTTGCATTACCTTATTAGTCGGCAGACTTGCCATTTTGTTAAACTGGAATTGTGAGAATCACAATTTATATTGAAGCGATCCGGGCCATAAAATTATTGAATTCATTCACATCCAACCCGTCGACTCCAAGTGGCCGTTGTTCCCGATCGTGGCAGTCGGAGCCTCCGGTAATAGTCAGATCATGTTTTTTCGCCCAGTTCACCATGAGCTGCCGGTGTTCGTCCGTATGCCCCGGATAATACACTTCAATCCCATCCAGACCCAGGTCCAGGAATTCCGGCATTATTTTTTCAACGATTTCCACCGGGGGCAGCACCTCTTTGTAATGACTTTCGCCGGGGAACGATCCTGCTGCCGGATGCGCCAATACACGGAACACCCTGTACTCGGCGAATAACGGCCGCAGCAAAATCATATCGATGCCGGACGGGATGTAGGCGGGACTGTCATTCCCGATGATTTCGTTAATCGCTCCCTTATCGTCGATGCCATGCTTCTCTTTCAGGGCCAGGGCAAAATGGCGCCGCGTCACGTTCTGGCTGTAATTCACCAGTTCCTCCACGGTGAGAGGTTTGCTGAGCTTTGGCTGCGTCCCGCCGGGGCCATAGATTTTATTGATCGATTCCACCCGGGATTTTATCAATTGCAGACCTCGTCCCTCAGCCATGATTGAATTGAGTGCGGCGGTGAACGCCGGCTTGTTCAGAAGCTTCTCCGGCAGATATAACAGCAGATGCAGAGTCCCCACAAAATACGGCCGCTTGAACGCTAGCGACACTTCCACGCCGGGGACTGTTTTCAACCCGAGATTCCGGCCAGCTTGTAAAAATTCACTGAGTCCATCGATGGAATCATGGTCGGTCAGCGCCACTGCGCCCAACCCGATCGCTTTCGCCTGTTCCACCAACTGTATCGGCGTATACTCGCCGTCGGAAATGGTGCTGTGATTGTGCAAATCAGCATAAATTTTTCTTGCCATCGGTATCATTCTCCTTATCCGTTATCATGTATCGACACTCGTATCTGATTTTCTCCCACTACAATACAGGTAATACCGATGGTTCGCTGATTTTCACTGGTGGAAAAATGGCTGCGATCCATGCTTCTCGTCGAACCGATTCACAGGGAACGCGCCTGCAGTTCATTCCGAGCGCCTTTGCCGCCTCAGCAGCGATGCGCTTTGTCATGGGAATCGATGAGCACATGATCATGAGGAATTCCCCGGAAGAAAATATCAGGCCGAAAGGTAAATACTTTTTCTTTAAATTTCAATGAAAAATATTTCAACATAAAAAATTTTCAGGCGGATTTTTAGGCGCATTTTCACAAAATTACTTCCGGCAAAGGAGTTTTGACGGGGCAAGCGAAGAGGTCGCGAGATTATTTTGAAAGGCAGACGAACAGTGAGATAAACAAACGCTGCCATCGTGAAATTCGAGACACAATATTAAGGGAGGTATTGTGCGTAAGCACGAACAGTTCACACAATGGCAGCGCGAATTTCAGTGCGACAATTATTTCGCAGCAGGTGAATATTTCACCAGCTTCAACGTGTATTTCGATTCGCTGGAACTGGGCATGGTCATGTTTCTGTCGCCGGAAAAGGCCGTCGTTCCTTCGTAAAATGAGCTCTCCGTCAATTCAACGAGCACACCTTCCTGCGGGGCAAACCAGAATTCCGTCGTGGTTTCGCCTTCGCCTTCCACACTCACCTCACTGCCTCTCATTTCACCTTCGCCCTCGCGGTTGAATTTCGTCGTCATGGAGACATGAAGGCATTGAAGACCATTTCTCATTTCCTGACCTAAAACCGTATATTTTGTCTCGCGCTCTTCGGTTTGCTCGATGCCGCCAAATCGGAATCCGCCCTGATCGTCCTCCGGCGCGCCTTTGGTCTTTTCGGTCCACGACTTGCCGACTTCAAACGACTTGTCAGGCAGGGTTAACATTTTTATCCGGAATAATCGCAGGGGATCGCCGCGTCGGTCCGACGGACGGTCGCCTTGCCGACCGCTCCGTGGTTCCGGCATTTTTATCTCATCGATCGCCGTCATTTCACCCAACTTACCGTCCGGCGCCAGTTTGATTCTCACGCGTTTGCCCTGAATATCCTCCGGCACGCCGCCGCGGAAACCGCCGCCGCGCCCGCCGCTGCTGGACATATCGACTTTATTGATCGTGAGCACAAAGCTCAAATCAGCATCGCTTTTTTCACCCTGAAGTTGGAAATTATAGGTTCGGGTCGTCTTGAATTCCGAGGTCTCTCCCTCGCGCTCCATGGTTCGGCTGGTCTCCGAGACTGTCTCATAAACCAGAATTTCACCTTCGTGGGTCTTGTAGGTCAACTGCCCCCCTTTTTGCGGCGCCGCGACCATCATCGCGACACTGAAGGCCACGGCCAGTAACATCACCATGAACCAGACAACGTTGGATTTTTTGAACAATGTCATGAACTCCTCCTGGGTTTGGTTTTTTCATTCGTCTCAAAATGATTTTAATTCGATTTTGGAAGTCTATTCTTTAAACACCCTGGCTGAAATTTTCTTGCGCCAGGTTGATAAAAAAATAATTTTTCAACCGGGACATCTCGACCGGTTAGCTGGCGCATAACTTTTCTCTTGAAATTGATATTAATTTCCAGTATAATGATGCCATTGCCGGGACAACAGGGATTCGGGTCGGGAGAGCGATCACTGAGGCGCCCGGCAGCGGCAACCCCCTGATGGTACCCATAATTTTCCTTGCACCGATTCAACGCGGATCGTATCACATGATTGAACAAACACAAAACAACTTCGCTCCGGCGAAAAGCCCGGTTCCGAGGCCTGATTCGCCGGGTTGGTGGTTCATTTTTCATCACTACGAAATGCTCGTCCGAAATGATGAGAGACGTGTCACCATCCCGAAGATGACTGACGCAGCGGCAGCCGGTTTTAATATCATCCGTTCGGTTTATCTCGGTATGCTGGAAGGGGCCCCATGCTTCTCCGCCGAAATCGACGCTATCAGTGATGTGCCGGCGCAGATGGAGTTTCGGGAATTGCGGCCGTTGTTCGGCGTATTGCCGGAAAAACTTTTCTGGATCGCCGGCCGGGCATTTCATATTCTGAAATGGGACGAAGTCACGCAGTTCTGCGGACGATGCGCCGCTCCCTTTGAATTTAAACTCGACGAGTACGCCAAAATATGTCCGGTCTGCGGGCTGGTGAGCTACCCGCCGGTGGTGCCGGCAATCATTGTCGCCGTGAGCAAGGGAGATCACATTCTCCTGGCCAGAGCGGTGCGATTCAAACGGCCGGTTTTCAGTGTGATTGCCGGCTTTGTCGAACCGGGTGAAACGCTGGAGGCGTGCGTGCAGCGAGAAATCCACGAAGAGGTGGGCATTGAAGTGAAAAACATCGCCTACTTCAGCAGTCAGCCCTGGCCCTTTCCCAACTCGCTCATGGTGGCATTCACTGCGGAATACTCGGCGGGTGAGATTCGCATCGATGAGAATGAAATCGCTGAGGCGGATTGGTACTCCGTCGACAATCTGCCAACCATACCGGACCCGCCCAGCATCGCGCGCAAAATGATTGACTCGTTCATCCGGAAATTGACGTCACCCGAATTCAGGAGCGCCTGATGGACTTCTTTCCAATCGCCTACAACGAGCCGCTGTTCCGACCGCCTGCCGAGGCCAACTCCCTGATTTTTCAGGTCACCCTCGGCTGTTCATGGAATAAATGCGCGTTCTGTGAAATGTACACGAGCAAACGATTCACCGTCCGGAAGGAAAAGACGGTCATTCAGGAAATCCGCGATGCGGCGCTGGTGTTCCCCGATGTTCGGAGAATTTTTTTGGCGGATGGCAATGCCCTGGTCTTGTCCACCCGGCGCTTGTTGACCATTCTTCAGACCATTCGCGAATCATTTCCCCGGGCGAATCGGATCAGCGCCTATGCCCTGCCCGGCGACATTGCGAGAAAATCCCCGGATGAATTGGCAGCGTTACGGGATGCCGGCCTGCGGCTGCTCTACGTCGGCATCGAGACCGGCGATGATGAACTGCTGGAATTGATCCATAAAGGGGAGACGTTCCAATCCACTGCCGCCGGCCTGCTGTCCGCGAAACAGGCTGGCATCAAGCTATCGGTGATGATTCTCAATGGTCTGGGCGGGAAAAAATATTCCGAACAGCATGCCCTCAACTCGGCTAAAATTCTCAACATTGTCCAGCCGGAGTACGCCTCCACCCTGGTGCTGAGTTTCCCTTTCGGCGAGCAGCAATACCGGCAGCGATTCGCCGGCGAGTATCTACCAATGAATCTGACAGACCTTCTCGCGGAAATGGAACTGCTCATTAAAAACACCGAACTGAACAGCACTATTTTCCGCAGCAATCACGCCTCTAACTTTCTGATATTGCAAGGCACGCTTTCCAAAGATAAGTCCAGGCTGTTGTCTGAAATCCGCACTGCACAAGACCATCCCGAGGCCGCCCATCTGCGGCAGGAATGGGAACGGGGTTTGTGAGACGGCTGTCTCCCTCCGGCATCCACCAGTGTTCACCAGCCCCGGCGCATCAACAGCCAGACTCTTTGGCCGACCGGGAGACTTCCCGATTCCTGCACAATTTTAACCGATCCCGTCTCTCCATTCAGGATACATTTTCACCCTCATCCCCCGCGAAAACAGCCTGTAATTTGTGATGACCTGCCCTGGACAAGCCAGAACCAACAAAGAAATTGAATCCTGATTTCACGGACGTTCCGCGCTGATCTTCACGGATTCCCGATCGTTCCAGATATTCATCCCGAACCCGGCGATGGATAAATATCCAGCGCGATCATGTGGCTGAGCAGCAATAAAAAAACGTCACTATTCAGCCTCAGAGCCTCAAATGCGCAAAGAAAAATAAATTGCCAAAATGATCGATTCTGAAAGGCTGAATGTGGTTTTAAAAATGAAATTGAATTTCACTTTTTAAGAATGGGTCCCTTCCAAAAAGGGGCTAAAGCCCAAAAATCAAAGGTGAATTTCTGTCCCCCGACTTAAAAGTCGGGGCTATTCAAGGTGTCTGACTTTTAACTTTTTCAATGAATTGCCGCGTCATTTATGACATGGAAACGATGTCATAACCAACGTATCAAATCAGATGTTAAGCTTTTTTGTTCAACAAATAAATTTTCCTTCCGCAGAACATACCGGTTTTATCTATATCTTAAAAGAAGAGATTAGCTTTTAGCTTTCAGCATTCAGCGACGAGAGAAACAACAGGTTCAGGTGGAATTATTCTATCACCGAATGGGTGAAACCATGCAGATGTTTCCATTTATGGTTTTTGAAAGGGCTGATAGCTGTTCGCTCAATTTTGGCATATAATTAAAAAAGAAAATTTCATTAACGTTTTCCGATGGGTGTGACGATAAAGTAATAAAGCATACAGCAATTTTATAAACTGGAGACAGCCATGCGTATCATTCGCCGAATCATGTTATTTTCCCTGCTGCTCATCATGGGCGACTCGCTTCAGGTATCGTCCGCGGAGAAAGTCCTATATTACGAAGCTGGCGCATTAACCACAGCGAAGGGGAACTATACCCACTTTTTCGATTATCGGGGCAATCGGCAGTATGTCATTGAAATCGGATTTGTCAATTTTTCGGAAACCGGCACCCGACTGACCTACCGCGACCAACTCGCCGCCACGCAACAGATCACTATCGAGAGTTGCCAGAGTCACCTGGAAGTGATTAGCCTGAAGCCAACCTTTGACGGGAAATTTTTAATTCAATTCACCGCTGAGTTTGCCGAGCTTTCCACCAACTTCGTCAGCTACGATATTGTGATAAAAGAAGTTTTTTAAGAATTGCCTGCTCATATTAATTGTTGCATGAAAAAAAAGCTCCGCAGATCTTTCTCCTGCGGAGCTTTTTATATGTTCACCCAGCCTTGCCAGCGATTTTACATGTGATCGACGCCGGCGATTTCCAGTTTATGATGCTTGCCCAGCGATTGTTCGATGCCAATCCGGCATAATTTGATATAGGCCCGTTTCAGGCCTTCGGGACAATCCGGCTCTCGCCGTTTCATCTCATCGATGATTTCGAAAAACCACCACTTCTCCTCCAGCGATAATTTGGACGTAATATCGTCGAAGGAGTCATACACGGATTTACGAATTTCCGATTCGCGGTCGGCATCCTCAACTCGCATGTAGTTCGTCGCGCGCTCCACGCGTTTGAGCAGTTGCTGATCCGGAATAATGATTTTCTTTTCCGGCTGCTGGGACTCCTCGATTCGCTGCGCCACATCCACCTGGTTTTGGTTCAGGTCTGTGCCAACGAGACTGAATTCCACGGCGCAGAAACATTTGTTTTCCTCCCGCGTCGGCTGCAGCCGCAGCAATTTCCCGGAGCAGCGAAATGGCTGCCGTTCCGGGAATATTATCTCGATCACATCAATTCGCTGATGATCAATTTCCAGAAACTGCTCGATGCTCGACGTGTAACCTAACAGCCCCCCTTTGCTGATGTTCACCACTTCGATGGATATCTTTTCTCCATTATTAAAAATGAAACTTACTTTCGGCTGATTTTTCCGGTCAGGATAATACCTCGGATTCTGCCGCCTTTCAAAAAGATCCTTTTCTGGTTTCATTCTTAATCTCTTTTTCTTTTGGTCCCTTTAACCTTCGCAAAATTATGATACAACTCCTTCACCGATCGGGGGTGCACCAACAGATAACGCTGTGTGTAACAGGTTGTCCAGCAACCGGGGCAATTGCGGTACTCATTCAACCGTTTCGTATATTCTTCCCCGTGAAAAATTTCCTGCAAAGTCTGCGTGAAAAGATTGCCAATCGGCCGACCATAACATAAATGCACGTCGCCATTTTCCATGATGGTGATGCGGGTTGTCAGCACCGGCGAATCGACAAACGCGCAGATTTTTTTCTGCTGGCCGGCGATGAACGGGCCTATTCCCTGAATGAACGAATTCAGGTTCAGGATTTTGGGATTGCCATCCAAAAATTTCAATACCCGATCCAACCGTTCTCCCGGCTGAATGCGCAATTCATCGTCGGAGCGGGTTGTTTCGGTCAGCGTGTGATACAACCCAATGGTGGTCTTCCAGCCGAGATCATTGGCCCGCTGAATCAATTCCGGTACCTGATCCAGATTCAGATTATTGAGCACGATATTCGCGTACAGCAAGGATTTGGATCCGTGCCTGTTCTCGGCGATCCATTTCATGTGCCCTAAAATTGTGTCCGAAAAATTTTGCACGCCGCGCAGCGAATCGCCCAATTCACCCAGCCCGTCCAGCGATGTCTGGATATTGATATCCTGTGCCAGCGCGCCGGAGGCAACCCTGTGAATAATCTCCGGACTGTTGTAAAGCCCGGTCACCAGCGTGGTGGCGAGCGAAAACGTCTTCTTCGCCTCGGTCAGAATTAAATCCAGGTCCGGGACTAACGTGGCTTCGCCGCCGGAGATGAAGCCAATGTACGCGCCATATTCCCGCAACTGCTGCGCTATAAGCCTGAACCGCCCGATGTCCATACTGGCCGGGACTGTCTTTCGTTCATACACACTGCACTGGCGGCAGCGCTGGCTGCACAATCGCGTCAGACGGATTTCCGTGCTCGAATTGAGGGGCAATTTCTGAATGCCGCGCCGGAGCAGATTGTAAGTCGGCTGTAGCCAGTTCAATGGTCGGTCCTGAAAATCGTAAGTTCCTGAATATGCTTCCTGTCTTTCCAGATGAAATGCCCCAGACTGCCCAGTAGCCCGGTGAAAATCACGTATGGAATCTGAACGAAAACCCAGATTGGAAAATACTTCAATAAGTCAGTTCGTTGGTAGACCCGGCTCCCTTTGGCGATCACCACCATTTCTGCAGCGACTTTAACGGCAAAACATCCCAGCGGGAGCGCGATGGAATGATACATGGTTGCATAGGCCGGCGTTCCAACAAGCACCAGCGCATTCATTACAAATACGGTGACGATGAACAGAAAAAAGAATTTATTCAAATGAAACTGGTACGAGCCATTGGACGCCCAGCGCTTTCTCTGATTCAAAAACGATTTGAGCGTCCGCTCCGGCGGCGTCCAGTTGAAGCTTCGGGACGATGACGCAAATCGTATTTTCCAGTTCGTCTTCTTTTTGATGAGTTGAAGCAGCAGGACATCGTCCCCGGAGATGCGCTGTTTGATCGTCATGAATCCGCCGACCTGTTCGAATGCCTCTTTGCGATAGGCCAGATTTTGGCCCGAAGCTGCCAGCGGCCAATTCAGATTGAGCGAACCCTGGGCTGCGGCCAGAAGCGACAGAAAATCGAGCGCTTGCAGTCCCTCAAAAAATGAGTAGTCATACTCTCGATTTCCCAATTGCGAAAATCCCACCACCATGCCAACATCATCTTTGAAATACGAAACCATCGTTTCAATCCAGGTGGGTTGCACGCGGCAATCCGCATCAGTCGTAACAATCAATTCGCCCATGCTGTTGCGAATGCCCTGGTTCAGGGCGTTTTTCTTGGCCATCAATCCATTCGCAGCGTCTGGCAACGCCAGCACCTGCTTCACGTTGGGATATTTCCGAGCGAATGTCTCGATGATGTCAGCAGTGCCGTCTTCGGAGCCATCATTGGCGATGATGATTTCGTATCGATCGCCGGGATAGGTCTGGTTAACCAGATCCGATAAAAGAACCCCGATATTTTTCTCTTCATTCCGGGCAGCCACGACTACGGATACAAAATACGATTGCCGAGTCTGTTTTTTATTCGGGAAAAACAGTCCAATGAAAAACGAAATAAGGATGAAAAAATAGAGTGTCGTGACAACGCCAAAAATGATGTCCAGCAACCATAACTCCTTCAATCGCTACGTGCGATTTGCGCGCGGTGTGAATGTTTCATCCTTCCACTGGAATTTACCCAACTGTCCCAGCAATCCGAAGATCACTACATACGGCACATGCGCCAGCATGGCCCAGGGAAATGCGCGCAGTATCTTTGTACAATTTACGAAACGAGCGAAACGGGTGATCAACAGGAATTCGGGCAGACTCTTCAAAATCATCAGCGCTACCCAATATAACAAATATTTGTTAAAAGTCAATGACAACAGCAACAAACACAATAAATTAAAATTTAATAGGTATACCCCGATCAGACCCAGCACCATTGAAGCCGCATAAAAGCGACCCTTGGAAGCATGCCGAATGCGCTGATTGGCGAACTGCCTGAGGTTCGTCGGCGCCAGGGATCGCACAATCGCTTCCGGGGTTGCAGCGTATCTCATGTCCCAGACCGAATGCTGCCGGATGCGGTGCAGCAATAAATCATCGTCACCGGAAACGAAATGTTGGAATTCCTTAAACCCGCCGACTGCATGAAATGTTTCCCGACGATAGCCCAGGTTCCTTCCGCTGCATGTCAACGGACGCCCCATACCAAAGCTGCCGGCGGCGACTGCGGCCAGTGAGAGCGAATCCAGCGTCATGAGCCTTGTGAATACTGACTGTGATTTCGCCTGTTCCAGCGGCGAAAAGCCAGCAACCAATCCCACGCTCGGCTCAAAATACGATACCATCGCCGAAATCCAGCCTGGCGCCGGGACGCAATCGGCGTCCGTGGTTAAAATGATCTCTCCCTGCGAGACCGCAATTCCCTGCTGCAACGCGTTCTTCTTGGGCGCAATGCCAGCCGGGACGCTTTTAACTCGCGCCAATTTTATGTGATGAAACCGCTGGCAGTAACTCTCAACGACCGTCGCGGTGCTGTCCGACGAGCGGTCATCGATTATAATTATTTCATACTTGCTCACCGGGTATGTCTGCTGAACCAGTGCATCCAGACAGGGTCTTATGTTTTGCTCTTCATTGCGCGCAGCGACAATCACTGAGACAGTGTATTGGTGCGCGTTTCTGCCGGGTTTCAATTTACCCAGTCCTGCGATGAGCCGAAACAGAAGCGCTCCATATCCGGCAATCAGCGCTGCGGTGACTGCATAAAAAATTAACACGCTTCCTACCAATTCACGGTGAGTTGAAAGATGATCTGACTATCGCACGAATTTCGGCCCGATACATGTTCCGTATTATAAAACTGAATGCTGTGATATTGCAAATTCAGGAAAAAATCCCGAAGGATTTGATCGGTAAATGAAAAGCCGAACCGCCAGGATTCCTCGACAATGCCGGAGAGAAATTTTTTCTCATTGCCCATTGCCACTGTATGAAAGGTGCTCACATCGCCTTTCCCGTCTCGAATCCGTTCAGCAATCAGGCTCAGATTCATGTCCCGATTGAACAGATACCCGGCCTCGAAATACAGTTGGTCCGAATTGGGTCCCAGCCAGTGTCCGATGATTCGATCGTAATGCTGATACACATTGACCGGCACGTGATGCGTGTACACGAACGGTTCCACCCGCGCGTATTCGGCTTTGAGATCGAGATTGGGTACGCTCAGCGGATTGGCCCAGTGATAGCCGGTCAGAAACGCAAATTTATTTCCGAAATAGGTGAACGGATTTTCCGATGTGGTGAAATCATCCAGAAACAATTCCCCGTAAACTTTATGCCCCGGCCAGGGGAACATGGTAAAATCGAAGGACATGGTGTTATTGTCTTTATCGCCGAGGTGATGTTCTGCAATGTGATAGGGCATGATCGGATTGACGTACTGCCATTCAATGCCCCGGTCGCCGTAGACGACGGACTCCGAGCCGGCCAGAAACAACCAGGGCAGGACGCGGAATTCGATACGATGCGCTGCCAGATATTTTTGCGCCGCGCTGCTGTTCAATTTTCCGTGAATACTGGTGAAGTGGAATCGATGATAATTGGCGCGAATTTTCAGCATGTCGAACAGCGGATTCTGCGCGGACAGCATCAAACTGCCCTGGTAGCCCGGCCCCCATTGCGCCTGGTCGCGCCCGAATTGCAGTTGGAACCACGGCAATTTCCAGACGAAATACGCTGCCGCGTTGTCCTGATAGACATTGTCCCCGGCAATCGTGATTGGCAGCCCATATTCCGGATTGAAGTTCTCCCGCTCAATGTCAACTCCCCGCAACAATGCGTTGGTAAAATGCAGATAGAAACCCAGGCTCTCGTTCAGATTGCCGCGAAGGATACCGCCCAGCGTCGTCAATGACGTACGCGCCGTGGAATCCTCGCACAGAAACCGGGTGATGTCGAAACGCTGAGCAAAATCAATATCCACGTTGATGGTGTTCTTATCCTCATTCCAAACCAGCAGATGCCGTTCCCGATAATCGTCATTCACCTGCACAGGGTGCTTTGCCATTTCGTCGCAAAATTCACCTTTGAGTTGCTCCAGCAGATCCAGTTCAGCGTGGGACAGACGGACTCGATTTTCAAAACTCGCCTGCTCAATCCGGCCCAGCAGTTCTGCCACATCAGCGCGGGAGATGGGCCGAGCCCGAAGTTCCAGGCTTCGGAAACAGCCGCGCGCTTCCATTCGGTCGAGGTAACCGTAAACCCGATGCTGCAGCGGGACGTTCACGGATTGGCCAACCGCAGCGCCTGACAGAGAACAAACAATGATCCCGACCAGTAAAAATCGCCCGGTCATAGATTTCAGTCGAAACAGAGCGCGTTGCGCAAATCTCACCAAAGTCATATTCATAGAACCAGTTTCAGTTTTGACCATTTTCAATTTCGATTCAGTCGGTTTGGGATAAAAACAGCGCGCCCGAAATCCGGGACAGACGCATTCTCTCTGCATCATCACGCCCGCTGACCCGAAGCGATCGCGGCAATTTCAGCGAGCGCCCGATCGATTTCTTCCCGGGTGCTGTATGGCGCCAGGCCAATGCGCACCAGCCCGCCGCTCTCTTCCAGTCCCAGTGATTTGACAATCTGCGCTGCGTAAAAATGCCCATCCCACACGAATATCCCCCGCTCGCCCAACAATACCGCCACTCGATTGGGATGGACATCTTTCAATCGAAACGAAATCGTCGATGTGCAGGGATGGTCTTTCGGCGGACTGTAAATTTTCAGGCCATTGATCCGGGCCAATTCATCTTTAAAATACTGAGCCAGTGGCTGCTCGTACGCTTCCACTGTCCGCATGCCGCGGATGATATTCTTTCTTCGCTCGGAGCAATCAGGCATTCGGTCCGTGAAATTTTCCCGATGCGTTGCGCCAATATCCGCGATGAAATCCACGGCCTCGGCAGCGCCGGCAATGCCCTCCTGATTCAGCGTGCCGGTTTCAAATTTCCAGGGAGGGACAGATTCCTGGGTACTGACGCGAAGTGTATTCAGCCGATCCATCACGTCGTACGCGCCGAACAGCACGCCGACATGGGGCCCGAAAAATTTATAAGCGGAACAAAACAGGAAATCGGCGCCAATCTCCCTGACGTCGATAACACCGTGCAGGGCGAAATGAACCGCGTCCACGACTGTCAGCGCCTTCACCTGCTTCGCCAGCCGGATCATTTCTTTCGCGTCGCTGATTGTTCCCAGCGCATTGGACGCATAATTGAACGCCACCACTCTGGTCCGGGCCGATAATTTGTCCTGAAAATCCTGTATGTCGAGTGTGCAGGCGGCAGGATTCATCCTCACATTTTTGATGACCATTCCGCGCTCCGCCAATGCTTCCCAGGGGCCGCGATTGGCTTCATGATCCATGTCTGTGATGATGATTTCATCGCCCGGCGCCAGACTTCTTCCGATAGCCTGAGCCAGCTTGAAATTGATCGTCGTAGAGTTATGGCAGAACGAAACCTCGTTCCAGGCGCAGCCGAAGAAATCGGCGAACGTCTTCTTTGCATTCAACAATATTTCATCCGTCTCCCGACTCGTGGCAAACTCACCGTGAGTATTGGCGTTATGGTTTTGGAGGTAATCCACCATTTTGTCAATGACCCGTTGCGGCGCCTGGGTTCCGCCCGGTCCGTCGAAATAGATGGCCGGAAAACCATTGACGGTTCGGTTCAGCGCAGGAAACTGGGAGCGGATATAATCGATTTGATAGTTCATATTTTTATCGCTTCAAAATTTTAGTCTGATGGTGATCGACAAACTATACAATTGGTAGTATCGCATTTTTGTGACATCACAACATATTTTAATATAATAAAATACTCCAAAATGTCAAAGATTTTTTTTTATTCTTTCAAGGGTAAAAATTCAAAATTTTGATCCTTCAACAAGGAGATCACCGAATCCAAAATGTCAGCCGTTCGCCAGCTATTGGAATGGCCGTCGTGAAAGACGATGATATCCCGGCTGATCACGTTCGATTTTATCACGTGCAGAAGCGCCTGATCCGACACGCGCAGGTCATAATCATAGGTGAACAGCGACCAGAGCACCATGCGAAGCTTCATGCGCTGGCAGACGCGGATGAGTCCCGGCCGAAATATCCCGTACGGCGGTCGGAAGAATTTCACCGGGCAGCCAAGGATCTGCTCCACGATATCCCTGTTCTGCAGCAATTGCCGTCTGAAATAGGCTGCGGACTGCCGGCACATCCGCTGATGGTCGAACGAGTGGAGCCCAATCCCATGTCTCTGTTCATGGACAGCGCGCACCAGAGAAGGATATTCCATCGCGTATTTGCCCACAATGAAAAATGTCGCCGGGACATTGCGCTCGTGCAAAATGCGCAGTATAGTCTCTGTGAAATGAGGATGGGGCCCATCATCAAATGTGAGGCATACACAGGGAGATTGCACAGGCCGGAGTCGCCAGATAATTTGGGGCAAGAAGACTTGAGCCATCCCCGGGATTCGAAAAAATTTCATCGGCCTTTCCAGTTGAACTGGCCCAATATTCCGGTAAAGCCCACATAAATGATATAGGGTATCTGGAAAATTTCAGCTATTAAAAAATATTTAAGCAGATCCCGTCTGCCAGCCACTGCCGTGCCTTTGAGAATCAATAGAAAATCGATGATCAATTTCATGGTGAACGCCGCGACCGGATAGGGGTAATTTGAAACGTACGGCAATGTGAGCGGGATTGAGATGAAAAGCAGCAGGTAAAACAGGTAGACGGAGGCGAGAAAAAAGACCAGAGAGAACTTCTTGTACACCAGCCCTTTCGACGCCCAGCGAATTCGCTGGTTGAGGAAGGAGACAATCGTGGACAGCGGCCGGGTATAGACAAAGGAATCAGACGCTATCACCGATTTCACTTTCCAGTCAGTCTGCCGCACTATTTTCTGCAGAAGCAAGTCGTCATCGCCGCTGATGATGTGCGTCTCGTCCTCATAGCCGTTGACCTGCTGAAACGCGCGACGCCGGAATGCGAAATTCGCTCCATTGGCGATGATGGGATCGCCGGCACCAATGCTGCCAATGCCGGCCATGGTCAGCCCCAAAAATTCGATGGCCTGAATTTTGTGAAATATCGTTTTCTCATCCCCGGCATCGAACAGCACCAGCCCGGTCACCACACCAACCTGTTCCTCGAACTGGGAGACGATGCGGCGAATCCATTGGGGCGAGGCCCAGCAGTCGGCGTCCGTGGTGATAATTATTTCGCCGGAGGATGATTCGATCCCGGTTTGCAGCGCCCGCTTTTTGGGCGACATCCCCGGCGCCAGCCGCCCCGGGTTGATGAGAGAGATATAGTCGTATCGCTGCGTGTAGGTTCGAACAAGATCAGCGGTTCGGTCGGTGGAGAAATCATCCACAACGACAATCTCCAATTTATCGGAGGGGTATTTTTGTCGCGTAAGCGCACGCAGGCAGCGGCTGATGTTTTCTTCCTCATTGCGGGCAGGCACAATGACGGTGACGTGGTACATTTTCTTGTTTCTGCCGGCCCTGAGGCGAAATAGTCCCCACAAAAAATAAGAAATTTTCCAGACGTACAGGAAAGTCAGGAATGTGAACAGGAAAAGCAAAAAATTGAATATGTAATAATCCTGCATGGGACAGATCTCTGGTATGAATAAAGGGCGAACAGCTGCGATTCCATCGGCCTGGTGCTGCCACAGGGTTAGCGTTCAGGCGCGTCAGTGTTGTTTTGCGTCCGATTATTCTTTTTAAAAACAAGGCCGTAGCGCAACACGAGAAAAAGTCCGGCCAGGCTGGGCAGAAGCAGGTTGATCATAAAAAGCAAAATGGACGCATTGAACGCCGTCGAGTGAAGCACGCCGATCTTGCTAAAAAAGAAGACGGCCGCGCTTTCTCGTACACCCAGATCACCCACCGAAATGGGCAGCATGGATTTTACCAGCATGGTTGAAAAAATGGCCAGCGACGATTGAACAATGGGAGCCGGCTCGAAGGCGCAGACCAGAATATAGTATTGAATGAAAAAAATCGCATAAAAACTGAAATTCAATAACGCCAGAATGATAGCCTGGCGGCGATGGAAATTGTCCAGACTGCTCATCAGCAATTTAATTTTATCCCGAAATGGGAGAATGATGTTCAGACTGTACAGAAAGCTTTTGATGATCTCCGGGTGAAAGATGATATAGTAAATCACCACCAGAGCGATGAGCGTGAAAAGGATGACCGGCACCATGGTGTAAATATAAAGCTGCCGGCTGATGAAGTACAGCAAACCAATGGCGCCCCAGAAAAAGACCACTGCCATGGCGAATAATTTATCGATGAAAGTGATGCCAAGCAGTTTCACCCAGGAGCAATTGGAGATGAAGAACGCCCGGCCAAATTCCCCGACGCGGCCCGGGGTGATGAATCCGAACGTGAGGCCGGCTAACAGCGACTGAATCACTTCGCGGTCAGGGACGTCCGGTTTGACCAGTCGGACAAGGTAGCGCCATTTCAGGTACTGAGCGTAGATGTTGGGAATCAACAAAGCCAGGGCCATGTAGATGCAAAAAAGCCGGGCGCTCTGGAACGCCGCCAGTATTTCCTTCATTTGCAACCGTTTGATGAGCATGATCAAAACGAGCACGGACACAATAATTTTCACCAGAAAGAGCAGGGCACGCTTAGAGATAAACTTTCTGGTTCTGGGTGCAGTTGCGGCAGATGTGAATTTGTTCGGCGCCGCGGAGCGCTGCGTTCCTGAATCTATGGTATTCATCTGATTTCCAAAATTGATCAACTGTTTTTATCGCTGTGATATTTCCAAATGAATGGGCGCCATTCTTGTCAAAACAACAGGGCACAATGCGGCCATCCGAAAGGATAACGGTGCTGTACCACAAACGGGTGCAGGCTGTCAGTTTGTTTCTGGGCTGAATTTGGTCGCCGACAAATTCGTATCGCCGCCAGTTCGGGCTGTCTGGTAAAAACGATTCACCATTCTCCTGAAACTCCACCTGGAATGTTTTGAAGAGCAGCCGATCCGCACCCAGCCTATCTGCCAGGGCGCGCATCTCACCCATTTGTTGCTCATTGTGCTTCATCACCAGACATTGGATCACGATTTTGGGAGTGGGTGACCGGAGTTCATCCCGCATTTTGGCCAACAATTCAATGCCTTCGACGACAGCGGAAAAATTCCCGCCCCGACGATAGGCCTGATAGGTCTGCTCGTCGGCTCCATCCAGCGAGACGATGATGGAATCCAACCCGCCCGATACCAGTTCACGGACGAAGTCCTTGTCCCGCAAAAAATGTCCGTTGGTGCTGATCGTGACATAGATACGTCGCTGCTTTGCCAGGCCAATGAACGTGAGAATGTCCGAATTCAGAAACGGCTCGCCCTGGTTGTAAAGCAACAGGTGCCAGACGTTCGCGCCCATCACATCGAGAAAATGCCGAAAGGCCAGCACATCCATATTGGCCTTCGCCCGAACGACCTGCTTCATCCCGGCGAGGCACTGCGGACACGCCAGATTGCATCGTATTGTTGGCTCGACCGTGACAATGAACGGTTCGCCCCAGACAATGGCCCTCCTCAGCAGTCTGGAAAGCGCAAGCGACAGAATGACACTGGCGCTGTTCGCAAGTCGACTCAGGGAAACCGATCGGATCACCCGGCTCCAGAATATTTCTTTCATCGTTTTCGTCCAATCCCATACCACGTAGAATTTACCCAGGTGTTGAACAGGCATGGATTGTCATTTACAAGTCCCAGCAATCGCTCTTCCAGACCGGTTCGACGAATCCAGCGAACGATCTTCAAATGCCGGGGATCGCACACCACCATATCCGGATTTTGAAATAATTTTCTGGCCACGAAAGTGTTGACAAATGTGAATTCGATTCCATTCGCGGACAATATCCTGTTCAATTGACGGAGCGAAAGCAGCGCCGGCCAGTCTGACCTCTGCCGACGGTCTCTCCGGCACAGCGTTTTGACAAATAATCTGACTCCCCCTCGCGGCAGGAGAGAGACCACCGGCAGACTCCAGTGGGGATCGCTCACCGCGTTGATGCAGGAGAACCGATTCGGCGTGGAAATATAAATCATCCCGCCAGGCGCAAGCGCCCGGCAAATCTGCTGCAAAATCAACCGCGGATCAGGCACATGCTCCAGCACGTCCTGCAAAATAACGATGTCGAACGAACTGTCGCCGAACCGGCCGACGGCATCGCCAGTCACAAAAACAATGTCCGTACCGGCGAAGTTGCCGGCCACATCGTCCCGAATATCGTGAGCCGTCACGCGAGCGCCATGAGCATGCATCAATCGGGCGGTGGCGCCTTCGCCGCAGCCGTAATCCAGGACTCGCCGGCCCTGTAATTCAGTCTGCTGCAGAATAATATCAACGACAAGCTGCGCGCGTCGGTCCGCGAATGATCTGTAATTTTCCCAAACCCGAAGATGATGACCCATATCGCTCTTTCAATCACGCCGATTTTTTTGACCCAATTTTGGCATTCGGCAACAGTGGTCTGCCAGCCACCCGAAAGAGAGCCAGCGCTCGATCCAATTTTCACTTCCACCTGATTTTACCAATCCACGACACCGGCCCGATGAGCGCATTGTACAGGACAAAGAACAGTTCCCACGGTACAAATTGCTTCAGCGACACATCAGCCTGTAGCCGATTCCGCGCCGTTCGAAGAATGAAATAATCAGCAGCGTATTTTGCCGCCAGAGCGCCGAAAGGTAAAGCGCTGTTCCACCCAGGCAAGAGCGTGAGAGGCAAAATCAGGTGCAAGCCGATATTGACGAAGTGGTAGATGAAATAGCCAAGTTGCACCTTCGTCGCGTAAAACTTTCCGGCAGAAAGATGGCGGCGTTTTTGGACGAAGATTCCGGAAAGCGATTTCGACTGAACGCTGGGAACGATCGCGCCGGCGCCGCTGGCAAAATTTATTTTCCAATCAGTTTTGCGGTGAACGAGTTGCAGAAACAGATCATCGTCCCCGGAGACGCTCCTGTTGATGGCCTCGAATCCATCGACCTCGTCGTAAGCAGCGCGGCGATAGGCTAAATTGCGGCCAGTGCAGGTCACGGCGCTGCCATTTTTGATGCTCCCGGCAGCGACGACCGCCGCCGCCAGACTATCGATTGTCAGGATGGAACCAGCCCACGAATGCGTCGGATCGATGATCGGGGAATAGCCGGCAACCAGCCCTGTCCGGGCATCAAAACAGGCGACCAACGATCTGGCCCAGGTCGGCGGCGGCAGACAATCCGCATCGGTGAACAGCAGAATCTCGCCGCGACAGTGGGCAATGGCCCGATGCAACGCCTGCTTCTTGCGACTGTCACCGGGGATGTCGGCTTCCTGCCGGATCACTTTCATTCGGGGTTGGCTCTGTTTGAACCCGGCCAGGATGGACGGCGTCGCATCCTGAGAAGCGTCGTCCACAATGACAATATCGAGCCTATCCGACGGGTAGTCCTGATTCAGCAATGCGCGGACGCATGCAGCAGCGTTTTTCTGCTCGTCGCGCATGGTCACAATGATCGAGATAGGCGCAACCTGATCCGGCGCGCACGGAGCCAGTCGATTCACACCGCGCCAAAGCCATAAAAGAAACGCAGCATAGACAAGGCTCGTCAGGCCAACAAAATATTCAGTCACATGTCTTTAATCGTTCAAAGTTAATCATGGTAAGCGCGTTAAGTTTTACAACTTATTAAAATTTTCAACAATAAGCAAGCCGTTTTTTTGCGCTCCTGCATCCCGCATTCGTCCAAAAAAAATAGGTATTGACTTTTGACCGTCCATTTTTTATAATAGTCCCAGGCTGGCTCGCTTTTGAAAGACCCGTTTTTCCCATGAAAAGGCGCCGATCCTTTCACCCAAAAACAAAAGAGGTCCTCATGAGAATTCAAAACCTATTACTCTGCTTTAGTTGCCTATTGCTTCTCGTCTATTCCGTCGGAGTTCAGGCGCAATCGCTGCCAGTCGCCAAACCTGAATCCGTAGGCATGTCGTCGACGCAGCTCAGCCTTGTGAAGGCGATGATCAATTCCGCCATCGAGCAAAAAGATTTTCCCGGCGCCGCCATAATCGTCTCTCGAAAAGGCCACATCGTGCTGCGCGAAGCTTTCGGCAAGAGTCAGTGGGTGCCGGAAGAACGCCCGATGGAAATCGACATGATTTTTGATATGGCGTCCGTGACCAAGCCGGTTGCCACAGCCACGTCCATCATGATTTTGGTAGAACAGGGCCGCATTCGTTTGTGGGACACGGTGAAGGAATATATCCCGGAATTCGCATCCTACGTGGATGAAAACGGCAAACCCGGTGAAGACGCCCGCATCTGGCATTTGCTGACGCACACGTCAGGTCTCCCGCCGTATACGCCCGCCAAAGAAGTCGAAGAAAAGTATGGCAATCCCTGCCCCATGGATTCTTTGGTCAAGCACATCGCCCTGCTGAAAAAAACCGATCCGCCGGGTACAGCTTTCCATTACAGTTGTCTCGGATTCATTACACTGGCTGAAATTCTGGATCGAATAACCGGGCAAACGCTTGCCGAATTTTCAGTGAAGCACATTTACAGGCCGCTGAAAATGGAAAACACATTTTACAACCCGGCAGATTCGTTCAGGGAAAAATGTGTGCCCACAGAAGTGATTGATGGAAAGCCGTTGATTGGAATCGTGCACGATCCACTGGCCCGACTGCTGAGTGGTGTTTCCGGCAATGCCGGCCTCTTTTCCACTGCCGATGATCTGGCCATTTTCGCGCAGATGTTGCTGAACAAAGGCACATTCGAGGGGATTCGCATTTTGAGTCCGCTGACGGTGGAGCGAATGACATCGGTTTACCCGGACGTGGCATTCTCCGGCCGCGGCCTGGGCTGGGACCTGAATTCGGCCTATTCCACAAATGGCGGCGACCTTTTCGGGCCAGCCTCGTACGGCCATTCCGGCTACACCGGCACATCCATCTGGATCGATCCGGAGACGGAGACATCCGTCATTTTCCTGACCAATCGCGTTCACCCCAGCGATGGCGGCGCCGTGCTTTCGCTGCGAAGCCGGATTGCAAACATTGTGGCCAGTTCGATTTTTGAAAAATAATATCAAGCGTTCCGCTAACAGCTATCAGCGTTCAGCAAGAGGAAAATCGGCCTATTTGATTCAATTATGCGATCACGTATCTGGTAAAAAATATACATTTCATACCACAAATTTTTTAGCCTGCATTATTCATAGTATTTTTAAAGGAGGCTGGCTAACCTGAATGGTGCTCTTTTTAGAATAACCGTACAAAAACTGAGTTTCAAAATAACTTAGCTTTTAGCTAATTGAAAATCTGAATGTTGACTCAAATTCTGAGCAAGTTCATGAATAATTCAGGTTAGATAGCCAATGGCTGAAACGTGATAATAAATCAATTAAGGGCATGGTCACGGTTTGTGATTTTATTATTTGAATTTGAAATTTATTTGATACTTGCTCCTTTGACATTTGTAAGTTTAAAAAATTCGAACCAAATAAAAAACCTCCCGATTCCGAAAGTTAATCAGAACCCGGGAGGTTTAACATTTGTGGAGACGGCGGGAGTCGAACCCGCGTCCGAAGGTCCGGTCTTACAAACTTCTACATACTTAGTCTATCGTTCAATCTCGCTCTCCGAAGCACGACAAACAAAGCTTCCAAAAAGCCAGCCCGCTTAAGTTTCGCTCCCCTGCCGCAGGTTGAAGGGGAACTATCCCATCATAATCGACGTGACTTTCCAGGCCTGATGGGCTGAACCCGGAAAGCACGGGCCGCTTAATTAGGCAGCCAATGCATACGCATAATTGTCTGCGTTTAAATTTATTTTCCCGGCAGATTAGCGAGGAACCAGGACCTCGGTATGCCATCTGTACTCCCTCGACCACCGTCGAAACCAGTTTCGTCCCCATTTTTTTTTCAGGACAACTATTTGACGATTTAGCACAGGGAAAGTTCCGACTTAACTGCTTTCATCGCGCCGACATGAACCATGCGCTTCACGCTCAGGATGAATGTCACCAATTCACATTGATGCCTATTTCCGGCATCCAGTTGACTGGCATTAAAATCGACTGGTTCAAAACGCGACTCGCAGATTGCCCACCAGCAGAGCTGATTCTCCCATTCTGTGGAATGACGCTGCGACAGAATTCAGGCATAGTCGCCAGGTCCGCGCGTAGGACGCACGCACATTAATATATTTTTCCATTGATATTCGACCAATTAATTTTTATATTCTGCCGTTTCAGGCAGGAACATTCCAATGAACAGTACGTTCATACAGGTTAATTCGAACCGATTTCATCATTTAAAGAAACAATGGCCATGTCTGACAGAAAATCAATTTTCATAAAAGGCGCCTGCGAGCACAATTTAAAAAACATCGATCTGGAAATTCCCAGAGACAAGCTCGTGGTCATCACCGGCCTGTCCGGCTCGGGGAAATCTTCGCTGGCGTTCGATACAATTTACGCCGAAGGCCAACGCCGCTATGTCGAATCGCTATCCGCCTATGCCCGGCAATTTTTAGGGCTTATGGAAAAGCCGGATGTGGAGTACATTGAAGGGCTATCCCCGGCTATATCCATCGAACAGCGATCTGCCAGCAAAAATCCCCGCTCCACAGTGGGAACGGTCACTGAAATTTACGACTACCTGCGCCTGTTGTTCGCGCGCATCGGCAAGCCGTATTGCTATAACTGCGGAAAACCAATCCAGCGGCAGTCGGTGCAGCAAATTGTGGATCAGGTGATGGCATTGCCCCAAGAAACAAAAATTCTGGTGTTGGCCCCGGTGGTGCGCGGACGCAAAGGCGAGTACCGCGAAATTTTCGAGGAAGCCCAACGCGATGGATTCGTCCGCGTCCGGGTGGATGGCCAGATGCGAGAACTTGAAGAAGACATCTCGCTGGACAAGCAAAAAAAACATAACATCGAAATTGTCGTGGATCGGCTGATCATTGAACCCACTATGACCGCCCGATTGACCGACTCGGTGGAGACGGCATTGAAATTGGCGTCGGGCATTGTGTTGATTCATCAAATCGACGGCGAGGAGTTGTTTTTCAGCGAGCATTTTGCCTGCATCGATTGCGGCATCTCCTACGAAGAATTGACGCCACGCATGTTCTCGTTCAACAGCCCGTACGGCGCGTGCCAGACGTGCAATGGACTTGGCACGATCATGGAAATTGATCCGGACCTCGTCGTCCCCGATAAAAATCTATCCCTCAATCAAGGCGCACTCATCCCCTGGGGCGAAGCTCGCGAAGGTTGGTACTTCTCGCAGTTGGCTTCCGTTGCCGATAAGTATGGATTCGATTTGAATGTGCCCTTCAAAAATTTGAGTGATGAGCATAAAAATATTATCTTCTACGGCTCCGGCAATGAGCCGGTTCGAATGATCTATCTCAGAGAAAATGGCCAGCGTCACGCTGAATTCACCACGCAATATGAGGGCATCATCAAAAATCTGGAGCGTCGCTACCATCAAACATCGTCGCAATACATTCGAACCTGGATCGAGGGTTTCATGAACATGAAGCCTTGCCCGGCCTGCGGTGGGTCCCGGCTGCGAAAGGAATCGCTGGCCGTTCGCATCGGCGATTACAATATCAACGGCATCACCCAATTATCGATAAATCATTTGCAGCAATTCTTCACGGTTATAAAGCTCACCAAACGCGAGCAGATCATTGCCCAGCAAATTCTGAAGGAAATTTTCGCGCGGTTGAAATTTCTGATCAATGTCGGATTGGATTATTTGACCCTGCATCGTTCGTCCGGCAGCCTGTCCGGCGGCGAAGCCCAACGCATTCGGCTGGCGACTCAAATCGGCTCGCAACTGATGGGCGTGCTCTATATTCTGGATGAGCCTTCCATTGGATTGCACCAGCGGGATAATCAGAAACTGATCAACACCTTGCTGGAATTGAGAAATCTGGGGAACACTGTGATCGTTGTGGAACATGACCGGGAGACTATCGAGAGCGCCGACTTCATTGTCGATCTGGGACCCCGCGCCGGCGAAAACGGCGGGCAAATTGTGGCAACCGGTACACCGGCGGAAATAGCAGCGAACGAGGCATCCATCACCGGGCAATACCTGTCGTGCAAAAAATTTATCGCCATCCCACCCAGGCGCCGGCCGGGCAACGGCGCTTTCATCGAACTTCGCGGCGCTTCCGGCAACAACCTGAAATCGGTGAACGTGAAATTTCCATTAGGATTGTTCATCTGCATCACCGGCGTTTCCGGTTCAGGGAAGAGCACGCTGGTCAACGAGACGCTTTACCCCATTTTGCTGAAAGAATTCTACCAGGGTAAAAAGCAGCCGCTGAAATATGAAAAGCTTCTGGGATTGGAGCATATCGACAAGGTGATTGATATCGACCAATCGCCGATCGGACGCACCCCGCGCTCCAACCCGGCGACCTATACCGGCCTGTTCACCCATATCCGCGATCTGTTCACGCAACTGCCCGAGGCTAAAATTCGCGGTTATCATCCCGGCCGTTTCAGTTTCAATGTCAAGGGCGGCCGCTGCGAAACCTGTCAGGGAGACGGCATCATCAAAATTGAGATGCACTTTCTGCCGGATATTTACGTGACGTGCGAGGAATGCAAAGGCAAGCGCTATAATCGCGAGACGCTGGAGGTAAAATATCGCGGCAAATCCATTGCCGATGTCCTGGACATGACTGTGTCCCAGGCGCTCGATTTCTTCGACAAGATACCGCGCATCAGGCGCAAGCTGGAAACCCTGGACGATGTGGGACTCGGCTACATCCGACTGGGTCAACAGGCAACAACTCTCTCCGGCGGCGAAGCGCAGCGCGTCAAGCTGGCCACCGAACTTTCTAAAGTGGGAACCGGGCGCACTTTTTATATTCTGGACGAACCGACAACCGGTCTCCATTTTGAGGACATCAACATGCTGCTCAATGTGCTCAATCGGCTCGTCGACAAAGGAAACACCGTGATGGTGATCGAACACAATCTGGATGTCATCAAAACCGCAGACTACATCATCGATCTTGGCCCGGAGGGTGGCGATAACGGCGGGACCATTGTGGCGACCGGGACGCCGGAGGAAATTACAGCAATTGACAAATCCTATACCGGTCAATTTCTTCGGAAAGAACTGAGCAAGAAGGACTGTTAGCCTGTCATATGTTATCTACTTTTAACATACGGCTCCAAAATATTTGCTTGACTTTTTTAAATTAATTTGTTATTATGATTCATCATATTGCGAACAAAACTATCATCGATTCCCCCCTATTCGAGATAATTCGGATCATAGGCGCGGCTTGCTTTTTTTCTGATACGGCACGTGGTTGGAGGCTGTTAACTGAATGAACTGAGTCCATAACAGGGTCTGTTAAAAAATCAAAAGGAAGCCGGTTGTGAATCAAACTATCTCTAAAGAGCAGGTGATCGTTCCCGCCCAAATCAAATATCTGCCTGTGTTGCGGAAATTTATTACTCGGATCGGTACCAAGTATAAATTTGCTAAAAACGAAATTAATGCCTTCAAGATTTCCATTGACGAAGCCTGCACCAACATCATCAAACACGGGTATAACGCAGACCAGACTGGCTCTATCACCATGAGAGTTCTGGTGAATGACGACCAGCTCATCGTCGAGCTCATTGACCAGGGAAGGAGCTTCGATCCAAATACTGTCGGGAATCCCAATCTCAATAACTACGTCGATATCGGGAAAAAAGGCGGATTGGGCATTTTCATCATGCGCAAATTCATCGATGAAATAAGCTACGAGATCAAAAGCCACTACAATATTTTGAGGCTGAAGAAGAACCGTTCCGGTTCAAACACACCTCTGATTGTCCCCATCACCTCTGCATTTCAACGATTAAAACAAAGACTATTTCCTGCAAAATCATAGATTCGATAAGCGGTCGTGAATCTCTTGCAGGAGGACGAAATTATGCTGAGCCCAAATTAGTTCTCATCACGCGCGGCCCAGATCGTTTTCTCAAATTTATCTTCTGGCTTTTCCTTCCAGGCGGGATGGCATGGTAGGTCGTTCGTCGCTGCATCTATCGGAAAATCTGGCCCGGTGGGGTTCGTCCTGATTTGAGAAAAAAATCATTCTCATTTTAAGATTCATTTCAAAATGAAATAGTCCACACTTCGTTTTTGGCTGAACTTCCGAAGCGCATCTCATTAATTTTATAATGGATTAATAGTTGTATAACAATGTGGCACAAATTTTGAATAACCATTTGCAGCAGATTTGAAGCTCTCATTGTGACAGAAAGATTTTATTTCAGATAAAGAATTTTACTGCCATCCAGAACAAAAGCAGGGAGGGAGGACCCCCAAATAGCTCCTGCGCCGAATTATTGGTCAAGCAATACTTTCAGGGATCGTTCCCTGAGTGCCCTGCCCCGGCAACTCAGGGTGAATCCAGATCAGAATTCAAAAAACATCCCGGGTCATTCAATTTGGATTGTTTGTTACATCATCGGTGCAGGAGCTATGCTTTTTTTCACATGAACTCACAGTCGGAATCGGAATAAAAAAAGGGATACAGATGATTGCCATTTGTATCCCTTTTATATTTCAACCTGACGCCCGGATGCCCAGGCGCGAGGTGCAAATGTCAGTCAGACCAGGATTGCCGCGGAAGCATCGATCTCCACCAATTATGCCAGACTGAATAACATTTTATCTGCAAACAATTCCTGAAAATCAGCGCGGGATGAAAGCTCAATGTACTGCACTGTTTTCGTGATGGTTTCTGCTTCATCTTTGATGCGATTGGACAGCAGATATTTCTTCGCCCCCAGACTGGCTGCATTGCCGACAAATTTAACACGTTCCGATGGGATTCGTGGAATGAGGCCAATCTTCTGCGCGTTGTATTTATTTAAATAGCTCCCGAATGCGCCGGCGATCAGTATCTCTTCGATGTCATTTTCCTCAATACCCAGTTCTTTCATTAAAATAGCGATACCGGCGGCGACTGCGCCGTTTGCCAATTGCAATTCACGCACATCCTGCTGGGTTAAGACCACCGATTTTTTCGTCGTCGCCTCTTCGGCAGCAGAAATGACAAAGGCAGTTGAATTCTCCACTGTCTGAATCCGACTTTTGAGCCACTCGGGTCCCTTAAAATTCTCAGCAGCGACAATGCGACCTGTTTCATCGATGACGCCTGCAGTCACCAGTTCCGCCACAATGTCGATCAGCCCTGTGCCACAAATGCCCCGTGCATCTGTCTCGCCAATGACGTGGTAGAAAATCTGGTCATCGCCGATCGTGAACTTGTCGATGGCGCCCTCCATCGCCCGCATACCGCAGCTAATATGCCCGCCTTCGAACGCGGGTCCCGCTGCGGTTGAGCAGGCCAACAGCCGCTGCCGGGAACCTAACACAATCTCTCCATTCGTGCCAATGTCGATGCCCAGAGTAATTTTTTCGGTTTTGTGCAAATCGCAGGCGAGAATAAATCCGGTGATATCGCCGCCCACGTACCCGGAGATATTGGGCAGAGTGTACACCAAACCGCGGGGCATGATGGTTATCCCCAACTCCTCTGCCATAAATCGCTGATGCCGACAATAGGCCGGGATGTACGGCGCTTCGGCGATATAGTGGGGATTGACGCCAAGAAAAAGGTGATTCATGATCGCGTTGCCGGCCAGGCTCATCTCATAAATCTCGCGCACGTTCACATTGGCCGCTTCGCACAAAGACCCGATGATTTCATTGATCGCAGCGATCACAATATTCTGCAATTTCACCAGTCCGCCCGGCTGCGACACCGCAAAATTGATTCTCGAAATGACGTCAGCGCCATGAACAGCCTGGGGATTTGTCTTCGCCTGAACACCGAGCAACTTCCCGGTGTTTAAATCGATGAGGGAACCTACAATCGTGGTTGTGCCCAAATCAAAGGCCACCCCGAAATTTCGGGCAGTCGTGTCGCCGGTTTCAATGCACAACACCTGATTGTCTTCCGACACCAGCGTCACTTTGAATTTGTTCTTTCTTAAAAACGTCGATAAATTTTGAAGCACTGGCAGCGGAATATGGAGCCGCTTTGACGTGTGTAGAATGTTCTCTTCCAGATTGGAGTAATCATCAACCTGATTTTCAATATCAGGATTGATCATTTCCAGGTAGGTCTTTTTGAGATGATTATCTACTTCAAACATATTGCCAATTTCATACGTGAGAAACGTCTCTTTTGCAATTCGTTCCTCACTGATGATCTCGACAGTCATGTCCGATTGCAAATTCAACTGGCAGGCTAAATGTACGCCCAGACTTCGCTCTTCCGGGGACAGAGCAATCTCCTCCTCCCGGGTGTACGGAATTTCCACATTCATAACTTTAATTTTGCACTTACCGCATTTTCCTCTGTTTCCGCAGAAACCAGGTATGTTAATGCCAGCCCACCTCGCTGCTTCTAATACGTTGGTCCCCCGACTGACTTTTATCCTTTTTTTCTTTGGTAAAAATTGAAGCAGTATCTCATTTTCTGTGTCGCTCAAAGTTTCCTCCTCCGAAAACTCCCTGCACGAAGTCTGTCACACCGGGTTTATGAATGAATTATTTTCGCGATAGCGGCGATGTGGGCCGGTGTGGTCCCGCAACAGCCACCGATAATATTGGCGCCGGCATCGATCAAACGCCGGACATACGTTGCCATTTCATCGGGCGACTGATCGAAAATCGTAGTGCCCTGCACCAGCTTGGGAAGGCCGGCATTGGGATGAGCCACCAGGTATTTGTCCGTATGCCGCCGCATTTCCGCGATGATTTCCACAACCTGCTCAATACCATTGCCGCAGTTAGTCCCTATCATATCCACGCCAGCCGCGGTCAGTGCTTCCACCGCCCGGGGGATTGTCACGCCCATCATGGTGCGATATCCCATCTTCCCTCTTTCAAAAGTGAATGTCACCAACACCGGCAATTTGCACACAGCTTTGGCAGCTTTCACTGCGCAGACAGCTTCGGCGGTATCCGCCATCGTTTCAATTAAAATACCATCCACGCCGCCATCGACCAGGCCGCGCATCTGATCATAAAAATTATCGATCATCTCCTGTTCGGTCACATCGCCCAACGGCTCAAGGAATTTCCCCGTAGGACCCACAGACGACAGGACAATGACATTCTCGCCAGCCGCCTGCCGCGAGATCGATGCGCCGGCGCGATTGATTTCATACACCTGATCCTGATAATTGTAACTGGATAACTTGAAACGCGAGCCGCCAAAAGTATTGGTGAGGACAATATCGGAACCGGCCCCGATGTATTGGGCCGCGATGGCGCGGACATTGTCCGGGTGCGAAATATTCCACTCCTCAGGACAGTCGCCCGGCATCAATCCCTGCGATTGAAGCATTGTCCCCCACGCGCCATCTGAGACAAGAATTTTCTTCTTCTGTAGCATTTCCTGCAATCGATTCATCGTTGCGATCTCTCAAATTAATTTATATGTTTTGAATATGTTGAGAAAAGTCTTTACCTGTTCGACAAACTCTTCATCGGCAAAATCATATTCCTCGGAAAGCTCAACAGCGATTTTTTCGATGGCCATTTTCCCTTTGCACAATTTCAGAATTCTTGCGCCAATCACATTTGTCTTAATCATTATATTCGGCGAATTGGTCTGGCATACCATTCCGCCATTATTCATATCGGAACATGAGACATGAGATTTTAACATGGGCTTTTCCGTCGCCATAGTAAAATCCATTTCCTTATTGCGCTCCTCGCTGAGGCTAGCATCGGCAATGATGGTGCAGGTAATAGGACCGATTTTCATAAATTCTTTTGCCATACTGTTCAAATCCTTTTATTGTTCAGCTATTTGAAACTAAGATTCACGCTCAAGTCTGAGCACCGAAAACGAAGGCTTTGCATCTGCGCTTGAGTGAATGACGCTGCTACAAAATCCTGTGAAAGCTGTTTTCGACTAACAGGTTTAAAAGCAGATCGGTTCATCTTGCTTATGAATCGGATAACGAACCTATTTCAACTTCCGACTGCCCGGCTTCACCAATTCCATCCCGGTCTTGCAGAGCGGACATTCTTCCGGCTTGTACGTCACAACATCCATTTCCATGACAGCATATTTTGGCACGGAAAACTGCACGCGATTCTGGCTCCGATCGACCAGAAATGCCACTCCCACCAACTGCGCTTCGGCGTTTTTCACCAGATCGATCACCTCCAGAATGGACCCGCCGGTGGTGACTACATCTTCGACAACCAGCACGCGCTCATCTTTACAAATTTCAAACCCGCGGCGGAGGGTCATCACGTTGTTCTCGCGTTCCGAAAAAATTGCCCGCGCGCTCATCAGCCTTCCCACTTCCTGGGCCACGATGATGCCGCCCAACGCAGGACCAACCACAACATCAACTTTCTCGGACATGTAGTGATAGGTAATCTCCCAGCAGAGCTTTTCAGCATGCTTCGGATATTGCAATACTTTTGCACATTGGAAGTAGTGAGGGCTGTGCAGTCCCGACGTGAGCAGAAAATGACCTTCCAAAAAGGCCCCGGTCTCTTTGAAGATTTTCAAAACATCGTCCTTTTTCAATTTTCTCTCCGTTTCGTTTGTCGTGTTATCGATTGCATGTATTTCAAATTTTCCAGAATCACGTTCGAACATCAATGCCGGCGCGAATTGATTTCATCGCGCAATTCCAGCGCCTTCTCTCCGGCCACCTGAGCGAAATCCGCGCCCGCCGATGCGTAAATAATTCCCCGGCTCGAATTGAATATAGCGCCCAAACCATCTTTGTCCGTTGCGTACCGTATCACCAGATCCAGTTCACCGCCCTGGGCGCCAAGTCCCGGCACCAAAAACGGCAACTCTGGCGTCAATGTGCGGATGTGCTTCAGCTCATCCGGGTAAGTGGCGCCCACGACCAATCCGCAATTTTGCTTCGTGTTCCAGCGCTGCACCTGACTGGCAACCCGTTCGAACAGCATGGATTCACCATCTCTCATTTTTTGAAAATCATTGGCGCCTTTGTTGGATGTGTGGCACAGAATGAACGCCCCTTTCTCCTCATTTTCGATGAACGGCGCGACGCTGTCCCCACCCAGATAGGGATTGACCGTGATGGCGTCGAACGGCAGGGTGCTGAAAAACGCCTGCGCATACATCCGGGATGTGTTGCCAATATCGCCGCGCTTGGCGTCAGCGATTTTGATGACATCCCCGGGCAGGTAATTCACGATTTCGGTCAGCGCCCGCCAGCCTGCCACGCCGTAGCTTTCGAAAAATGCAGTATTGATTTTATAGGCCGCAGCGAATGCTAACGTTGAGTCGATGATGGCCTTGCTGAAATAGACCAGCGGTGCATCTTTGTCCAGAATAAACCGCGGAATTTTCGCCAGTTCGACATCCAGTCCGACACAGACAAGACTGTTGCGCTGCGTGCAGATTTGATTCAGTCGCGCATTGAAATGCATCCGATTTCCCAACGTTTAGATGGTAATTATTCTGCCTCGAAGTCTTGAAGTCACGAAGAAATATTTAATATATTCGATTCAGAAAATTGAATTTAATTTTCAAGAAACGAGTCTGCCTTAAAAAGGGACTAAAGCCCTATAATCAGAGGTGAATTGCTGTTCCCCGACTTAAAAGTCGGGGCTATTCAAGCTATCTAACTGTTAACTTTTTCATTGAATTGCCACGTCATTTTTGATAATGAAAAAAGGACAGCGTCGTGTCACCTCGTGACCTGGCGTCTTTGAAGCAAGTGTGCATGCCTGAAAAGTGACCTCACATGAATTCATTCTTTCGAAAAATCACAGGATCAGGGGTCGCTAAAAATCATTCCAAAATAAGATAATTCATGTAAAGAAGCAATAAAAAAAATATATTTCACGGACTCGGCTACCTTCCGACAAAATACCCAAGAAGCCCTATGATGATTGGGACAGCTAAATTATCGAGATTCTTCGGCGAGACCAGTTCGATCATCATGCCCAGCACAGCCGTGCTGCCGGCAATGAGCATCATGTCCGGCACATTCATGCTGTTCGCTGTAAGGTGAAGGTAAATCATCGAGGCCAGGAAGGTGACAACCACGAATGCAATGGATCCACCCCAGGTCCTGTTGCGGAACAATGTTTTGATTGGCCATCGTTTGCCAAACACCGCAGCAAGACCATCGCCCCAGGTCATGGCCACAATACCCAGATAAGGCAGCACGAGCAACGGGGAGTGGGAATAGGTTAGCAGCGTGCAGGCAGTGAGCGAAATGGGGTAATAAATTGTGCCGGGATTTTTATCATCCAATTCCATGGCCTTGAAAATTTTGGCATTGTATGAGATGATGTTCAGCGCGATGAAAAAGAGCGGTCCGATGATGGCGATGTACCAATCGCGAAAATAATACAAGGCGAAAAAGATCCAGTTGCCCACTGAGACGTGGATTATTTTCCGACTGGCTTCATTGCTCAGCTTGAATATTTTTCGCGCTGCTGTGGCAATAAATATCATCGCAAAGACAAATGCGAAGGAGAGAATCAGCCCCTCCATATTTCTACTCATGAGGATTTCCTTTCAATAACTTCTGATGTCATATCCATGTTCATGAACGAAATAGATGTTATTTCGTTTAACCATCAAACGACAATGAATTGGCCGAGAAGGTAGTGATTTTGTTTCTCAATTGCAACAAAATTTCTATTGAAAAATCGCTGAAGAAATTCGCTTGACTCTGTAATTTTTTCTGGTAAATTATATCGCAATACCACGTGGTTTTGAGGATGTTGTGCGGAGATTGTTATGGCAGTTGATCTATCCATCATCATTGTCACTTTCAACCACGATCGAGAAATTCAACTTTGTCTCTCGACGCTGAGAAAGATTCTGGCATCGCTTCGGGTCGAAATAATTCTGGTCGATAATGCTTCGACAGACGACACCGTCACCAATGCCCGAACTTTGCTGCAATCATCTGGAGAATCGCTTGATTGGTTCATTCTGGCCAATTCCAGAAATGAAGGATTCACCCGCGGCGTGAACCAGGGTTTGAATCGAAGTCGCGGGCGATTCATCCTGCTGCTGAACCCGGACACCGAATTCCCCATGCCCATTTTCCGGGAGTTGATCTCGGCGCTCGATGACGATGCTGCCCTCGGCATGGTTTCGCCGCAGTTCAGGAATCCGGATGGGACCATTCAACCTTCGTGCCGTCAATTTCCCCGTCGACGCGATGTGTTTTATGCAGCGATAGGATTGAGTTGCCTGTTTCCCAAAAGCAGCGAATTCAATTACTGGAAAATGGGAGATTTCAACCATCAGTCCCGGCGCGACGTGGACCAACCCCAGGGGGCATTTCTTCTTGCAAAGGCAAAGGCCGTCGCTCAAATCGGGAAACTGGACGAATCATTTCCCATGTTTTTCAGCGACGTGGATTGGTGTCGCCGATTTGCAGCTCAGCAATGGAAAATCCAATTCATCCCGGACGTTCACATCATTCATTACAAAGGCACATCCATTCACCGAAATCGGTTGAGAATGATCTGGTCGAGCCATCGTTCGTTCGTCACCTATTTCAAAAAATACGATCATTCCTTCCGTGAACGCACCGCGACCCTTGTCACCGGCGGGCTGCTGTATCTTCTGGCAGGATTGCGTTCGCTTTTTACTATCGTGCACCACTGGCTTCGCAAGCCGAGGCCATGAAAGCTTTTAGCGCGCCCTTCCAACAACGAGGATCAATGCGAGCCACGCTCACTCGTCCGGACGCGCCAGTCATACGCAGAGAAAAGGAATCGCTTCATGCATCTCGTTCGAACCAGCATCATTGTACTCGGATTTATCGCCCTGACGCTGCCCGCGCCAGCAAGGTCCGGCCAGGAGTCCCGGCAGATAATTTTGAAATTTAAACAGTCCCTGCCGCTGCCCGAGATGCGCCGGATTGTGGCCGAAGAACAGGATTCACCTGAGCTGACTTTCGAGTCATCCGCCATCAAAAGGCTATTCGACCGACCGGAATCAAAACGCACACGATCCGCCAGCTTCATCAACCAGGGTCTGAATCGGCTGGTCATGATCGACCTGCCGGCGTCGGTCAGCATGGATCAAACGCTTTCGCGCCTCCGAAAAAATCCAGAAATTGAGTACGCGCAGGAAAACCACCTGTTAATAATCCACGCTGTCCCCAATGATCCGCTCATTTCGGACCAATGGCTCATCGACCGCATTGGTCTCAGCAAAGCCTGGGACATTTCGTGGGGAGAGCGAACCGTGATCGTCGGGATCATCGACACCGGCATCGAGTACACGCACGAAGATTTGAATACGATGATCTGGCTGAATCCCGGCGAAGATGTGAATGGGAATGGCCGCGTCGACCCAGCCGATTTCAACCAGGCGGACGACGATAGCAACGGCTTCGTGGATGACATCCACGGCTGGGATTTCACCGATGCGCTGCATTTCCCGGATGGCGGCGATTATCGGGACAGGGATAACGATCCGGCGGACGAGCACGGCCACGGCACTGCGGTTGCCGGGATTGCCGCAGCCGCAGGGAACAATGGGACAGGCGTTGCCGGCGTTGCGCCTGGCTGCCGGATCATGAATCTTCGGGCAGGCACCAGCCAGGGTCTGCTGGAAGAAGACGATGTCGCCTCCGCCATTGTCTACGCCGTGGATAACGACGCGCGCGTCATCAACATGAGTTTTGGCGACATTGCCACATCGCAGATGCTGCGCGATGTGGTTCAGTTCGCCGCCAATAGCGGTTGCGTGCTGATTGCCTCGTGCGGCAACAGCGCGTCGGATCAGGTGCATTATCCCTCCGGCCTGCCGGGGGTCATCTCTGTCGGCGCCACGGATGAATCCGACGGCCTGGCGCAGTTCTCCAACTTTGGCGTCACTGTGGATGTCGTCGCTCCGGGCGTGGATATTCTCACCACATCAAAAGGCAATCAATACGCGGCCATCTCCGGGACTTCGGCTGCCGCGCCGGTGGTTTCCGGCGTTGCAGCGCTCATCCTGAGCCGACAGCCGGCTTTGACGAGCGACGATGTGCGCAATATCATCGTCTCCTCCAGCGATGACATTGGCCAGACTGGCTGGGACGACTTTTATGCCAGCGGCAGAATCAACGCGCTCAGGGCGTTGCAGGTTCAATACACTTCGCAGGCGGAAATCTCCTCTCCGGCACTGGACCACGGCTTTGCCGAATCAACCATTCCCATTGTGGGGTCCGCCTCTGGCGCTTTGTTGCAGCAGTACGAAGTGAGTTACGGGCCAGGGGTCAACCCGGACAATTGGTCGCTCATCGCGCGCGTCGAGGGCCGGCAGGTCATCGGTGATACGCTCGCTCTCTGGGCCATTTCTGCGGCGCCGGATTCCGACTACGTTATTCGGCTCCGCGCGATCAATTCCGATGGCAGCGCGGTCGAGGATTACACCCACATTTTCATCGATAGCACGCCGCCTCGGATTTCGTCCATTTCGCCGCCTCAGATCATGGCCGACGGCGACGGATTCGGAGCCCTGTTGGAATTCACCACCGACGACGTCACCCGCGCCACCATTTTCTATCGCCCCCTTCATTCCACCGAGCCGTTCGGAGAAATTCCCCTGGGCTATCACGTGAAACAGCACCGTTATTTTTTCACCGAATCCGGCTCATTTGAATGGCGCATTGAAGTCACAAATAATGCCGGGCTGACAACCATTGGACAGGCGGATTCGCTCGTCATTCATTTGACTCAGGGCGAGATTGAAACCAGCCGTTTCGCGCGCGTGAATTATTCCCTGCCGCCGCTGTATCTTCTTCCATGCACCGGCGATTTTGATGGCGATGGTCGCCGGGAGCTCATCGCCAGCGAGTTGACGGTTGACCAGACCTTCGGCCCGCTCACTCTTTTTGAAGTCGACGGCGATCACTTTCTGCCGGTCGCCGCGAGCGCCCACGTGGCCATTCCCCGCGATGTGGGTGATTCGGACAATGACGGATTGCTGGAAATTCTCGCCGGTGCCGGGCCTGTATCGTTCATTTTTGAAATGCCGGAATCAGACGCTTTTCCGACGAATTTCGTCTGGAGCGATACCAATGATTTTTGGGCCAGCCGGTTCGCGGATCTGGATCAGGATGGGCGCGGCGAAATTATCGCGCGAATCGCCAACACATTCTCGATCCTCGAAACAACGGGCGACAATCACTACGCGTTCATCGATTCGTTCCCCAATCCGACGGAGGGGACCAATGGCACAGGCATTCCGCACGCTGAAATCGGTGACTTCGATGGCGACGGTCAATCAGAAATACTGATGGGCGATTATGATGGGGATATTTACATCTACGAATGCACCGGGGACAACCAGTACGCATTCATCTGGAGCGACCGTCTACCGCTGATGGATGCCATCGATTTCATTGCCAGCGGCGACTACGACGGGGATGGCGTCGTCGAGTTCGCTGCCGGCTGCCATTCCTCCCAGGAGTTGGACGCCGAACACGAGTACGACGGGCGCTTCTGGCTCTTTCGAATCTACGACTGCGCCGGACCGAACGATTATCGAACCGTGTGGGAACAGGCATTTTTCGGTTTTGCTTCGCCGGCGGACTTTGCCAGCGGCCTCTCTTCCGGCGATGTGAATAATGACGGCCGGGAAGAGTTGCTGATCAACATCTTCCCGGATTTTTATGTCATTGAGCATGACGGCCTCTCTTCCTTCGCACCGGTCGGATATTATCAACCTGCTCGCAGCCATGCCAATGCCATCGGCGATTTCAATGGCGATGGCATCCCTGAAATTTTCATCAGCAGCGGCGAAGTGACCGTGGCCCTGCAGGATCGATCCGGGTTTTCGCAGGGCGGACCGCCGGCGCCGGCTGGTTTTCTCGTGTGGCCATTGGACGAGACGCGCGTTCAGTTGCAATGGCAGGCGGTCTCCGGCGCGCAGACCTATCGCATTTATCGCGGCCAAACCGCGGAAAATTTTCAGCCGATTGCCGCCACAGTCGCATTGGATTTCATCGACAATGCGGTGACAGCCGATTCCCTCTACTGGTATCGGTTGACCGCTTTCGATTCAGCCCGGAATCCGGCAGAGGGCGGATTTACCAGTGCGATTTCGGCCCGGCCCGGGGCGCGACCATTCTGCGCCTCGGCTGCTTTTCTCCCTCCGAATCAGGTCCGACTGCGTTTCAGCGAAACAATGAACAACTCCATCCTTGATGTTTCGGCCTATTCTTTTTCCGATGGAATGGATCAGCCGCTTTCAGCCATTCAATCCCGATCCGGGGAGGAAATTATCCTCACCCTGCCTGAGCCTTCTCTTTCGCCCGGGCGCTACATGGTTCGCGTGAACGACGTCTTTGACCACGACCGAACGCCCATTGACACGACCCGGAATTTCGCGTACTTTGAGGCTGCCGACGCGCCGACCGAGTTTTATGTGGTCAGTGCCGAATACATCCAGACTCAGGTCATTGCCATCACCTTCAGCGAGCCGGCGGACATCGGGACCGCGCTGAATCCCGCCAATTACGGTATGGCGCCGGAATTGCCCATCGAGGCGATTCATTTCAACCGGGACGATAGCAGCCAGGTTCATCTGCACATTGCGTCCAACTTCCCCATCGGCGCGCTGGGCTTCACCTATGTGATCACGGTGCGCCATGTTTTCAGCCGAACCGGGATTCCCATCGCAACAGGGCAGGGCAGTCAGGCGTCGCTCGTCTTTGTCAGGAATGATTTATCGCAGGTGTTCACTTATCCCAATCCCTGCCGCGTTTCTACCGACGGCGCGGGTGTGACGTTCGCCAATCTGACCGACGAGGCGACCATTAAAATTTTGACTCTTTCCGGCAAGGTGATTCGCACGATCGAAGAAACCGACGGCAACGGCGGCGCGGCCTGGGATTTGAAAGATGAAAACGGAGATGAAATTTCAGCCGGTGTTTATTTGTATTACGTGTTCAATCAAGCCAGTTCCAGACGGGGGAAATTCGCGGTGATCAAATGATTGAAGTTGAACGACCTGTTCGCGCTGGATTTTCATCCAGCGCCGGCAATGGCGCCCGCTCGGGATAAAAATCCCGAACGATCGGTTGGTGGTCTTTGAGTCCTGCAAACGACAAAACAGTTGCAATTCTTCGTGCGCTTCGTGGATATTCAAAACTTATAAAAGGGAATAGTGTATACGTTTTGCACTTTACTTGCGGAGGGAATTGAACATGAAAAAACTGACCTGCCTGCCTGCTTTTTTCATTCTCTGGCTGATGCCGGGGATTATTTTCTCACAAACAAAAGCCACCTTGAATTTGCCCACAATGAACGCAGAAGCCGGCGCAATCATCGACGTGCCCATCATCGTTTCCACCAATGAAACCATCGCTGCCGCTCAATTCGTTGTCGAATATAATTCGGCTGTATTGACTTTTGTGTCTGCGGAATCAGGGCCAGACGCAAGCGGATTCAGTTTTGACTGCAATCCCGATTTGCCTTACGGACCGACCGGCCAGGGGACCGATGAAAATGTACTCACCCAAGTTTTTGGGGATCTGGCGCATACATTTACAGGCCAATCCAGACAAGTGGTCAATCTGAAATTTACTGTCACCGGGAATCCCGGCCAGTACAGCCCACTCATATTTGACCAGGGTGTCGTGAGAACATATTTAACCACAAATACCTTCCAGGATATTTATGGCTCCAATATCAGTTTTAGCAACGGCAGCATAAATTTTGTTGTCCCGGTGGAATTGTCCGCATTTAACGCAACAGTGAAGCAAGACCATGTTTTGCTTGAGTGGCGAACCGAAACTGAAACCAATAACTTTGGCTTTGAAATTCAGCGCAGTGAAAAGGCAGATGAATTTTTAAAAATCGGTTTTGTCCCCGGGCGTCAAACGACAAGTCAGCCACAGCGTTACTCTTATTTGGACAATGACATTTTTAGCGGTACCTTCTCCTACAGGCTCAAACAGATTGATACGGATGGGTCATTTTATTTTTCCGCGACCAGAACTGTAACAATCACGGCGCCGAAAGAAGCTCGCCTGACCGAATGTTATCCCAATCCATTCAATCCGGCGACCACCATTCACTACGAAATCAGCAATGCTGAAATTGGCATTCAAAAAGTGGAAGTCATCGTTTACAATTCATTAGGCGAAAAAGTCCGCACTTTAGTCAATGACGAAATGAGCGCCGGTTTTTATTCTGTAGTCTGGAATGGGAGAAACGACAGTGGGGATAGTGTGGCTTCAGGAACGTATCTGTGTCTCATGCGAGTCAATGGAAAAATTGGCCAAAGCCTGAAAATGACGTTCCTTCGGTAGCGTGTGTAACATGCAAAATTGTTACTACTCAGGTTCCAGGTTTAAAGGTTCCCGGTTCCAGGTTAGAGAGAATTTTCGTCGCTATTCAGGCGTGTAGTCTTGCCTTAAAGTCACCAGGCCACGAAGCAACATGGTGATGGTGATGTCAATTTCATTTTCATTCCCGGGTCGACTCTGAAAAGCCTTTGATACGTTGGTTATGATATCGTTACCACGTCATCAATGACGTGGCAATTCATTGAAAAAGTTAAAAGTCAGACACCTTGAATAGCCCCGACTTTTAAGTCGGGGAACAGAAATTCATCTTTGATTTTTGGGCGTTAGCCCCTTTTTAGAGGGGACTCATTCTACGTCTCGCATCTTGCGTCTTGCATCTTGCATCTGCTTTAGCCCCTTTTTAGCGCCGACTCATTCTGATACTGTGAAATTCAATTTCATTTTTAAAACCAAATTCAGCTTTTCAGAATCGATCAGTTTGGCAATTTCATTTTCTTTGAGCCTTGAGACTCTGAGGCTGAATAGTAACCCGGATACTAACTGTAAGAGTTTGCACTCTACATAAAAAGCCTTGCATTGAAAAAAGTCACCAGGTAATTAAAGCTTATAATCCACCTGAATCCTTCATCACAAATAGATCGAATTTCTGTCCGCACACCGAACCAAACACACCGATCCCGCCATTGATTCCACCGTTGAGTTCAGGGTGTTCCATGTGGAAATAATTGTGGTAATTATCGTCAATAGCCAGTATCTGCATGGTGTTGGAGCCATAGAACACAATCATTGAGGAGTACCAGTACACCACATGTCCCGGGAACTGACTGGAGATAAGGTCTCGGTAATTCACCAATGTCTGAATATGCCTCGGCTCAGCGTTAGCGCCCTGGTCATATTCATCCTGATCTTCCGGGAATTTATGATCATTTGTGAATGGGTAAATATACTCGGCTTTGTCATAGGTTTCGTTGCAGAACATTTCCACCTTAATGATCTGATTGGCATTCTCCGTTTCGAGCGTCACCGGCTTTTCAAATCCGAGATTATCCCGATACACGTAATTCACTTCGTCAATTTTCAGCGCAGTGGTCATTTTCAACTCCGGCGGAACCGTTGTGTAGGCGGTTACTTCGCGGTCGTCCAGGAATACCCGAAGGAGATAGGTCGTCTTTGGCGTGACGAAAAGGCTGTCGTTGTAATAGAAACCCGGCTTTCCGGCGACCTCTTTCAGGAAGTAGGTGCGCCCACTGTTTTCATCAGTGACGGTCACCAGCGTATTTGAAATGGCTGCTTCGTTCACATCATAATAATCATCAATCGGCTGGGAGTGGGTAATCAAAATTGCATGTTCAGGCGTGAGCGCTGTATTCCCCCATAGAAATCCGAATACGCTCACCTCTTTCTGATAGCCCGGTTTTGCCGGGTTCTTCTCGCAGCTCATACTGCCAATCAACACATAACCAATCAGCAGAAGAAAAAGGGTTCGATATTTCATAGTCTATTCCTCAAAATGATCGTTTCTATTTTCAGTGTTACTCTGCCCTGTCGCAACATCACGATTTCGCAAGGGACGAACGCGCATTGCGTCGTTGAGTCTGTCTCGCCGAGTTCGGGCGCGCCCGAATCAAAAGTGAATCGAAAAGCCGGCGGTCGGCACGAACGGGATCATGGTAATCTCCTCGACTGTCGCCGGATTATCCGCCACATTGTAGATGCGATACCACACATTGTCACGGTTATACACATTCACGGCCTGGATGAAAATTTCGACCGGCAGCTTGAACCAGGTGGTGTTATAAAAAAGTCCCACGTCCAGGCGATGATAGGCCGGCAGTCGATACTTGTTCTTTTCACCATCGAGAGCTTCGTAATGAAGTCGGCCGGCCGGATCGATGACGGCGTACCGCGCTGTGGCTTCGGTGTATGGCTGACCTGACCCGTATTTGAACGCGAAGTTCATGCGCCATTTTCGGCTCAACCGGTAATCCTGAATGGTTGTAATAGTGTGGCGTCGGTCGTAAGTGGGATAATATTCCAGGCCGAAATTATAGTCATCCACCTGCTTTTTGGTGAAACACAGAGAATAGCCGATCCAGCCCTCGAATCCCCAGATGTTATTTCGGATGAGGGTATCAAATCCGTAGGCCTTGCCCTGTCCTTTCAAAAAATTCTGCGCCGCAGTCTGATTCTCCAGCGTCTCGTCGGCGCCCCGCATTTCCGGCGAGCGGTATTCAGCGATGTTCGTATAATCTTTATAATAAGCATCCAGCGTGAAGGAGAATGATTGCCGGTTGTCATAATTCAAGCTGACGATATAATGGTCAGCTTTGCCCGGGGTGAATGTTTCATCGACCGGGAACCACATATCGGCGAAGCTCATGCCTTCCATCTGCACCAGATTCAAAAATTGGTGGTAGCGGCCGAAGGTCACCGTGAAATTGAACTGGTCCGAAATCAATCGTTTCAGGGACACGCGCGGATCCAGTCGGGTGTAGCCGCCATCGGAGTAATTATCGAGCCGCAAGCCGGTCTGCAAAATGAAGAACGGCGATAGCTTGTAATTATCCTGGAAAAAGAGACTCGAATAATAGCCGGTGAAATTGTTCAGATACTTTGTATCCACAATGCTATAATTCAAATCAAAATTCAAATATTTCGTTTCAAATCCAAAATCCATGTAGTGGCGATTTGAAGGCGAATAGGTCACAGACCCCTTCAACGCCAGATCACGCACCTGATTGGTCGTGCCAAAGGAAATTTCATCAAACTTCACCTCGGTGTCGCTATCGAAGCGGCTGCCGGCGAACACAAAATGCGAAAACATTTTGCTGGAAAACAGATGAGTCCATTGCGCGGAGAAGGTCTTATTTCCCCAGTCCAGCATGATGTCTGTGCTTTCGCGCGACAAATCCAGGACGTCATTGCCGGCATAGAAACTGAGGCTGGCCTGATTATTCTTGTCTATATCGAAATTGATTTTCGCATGGCCATCGTAAAAATAATACGGCAGATCGAAATCGACGATTTTCGAGGCGATATCCAGATAGGTCCTCCGCCCGGAAACCATCCACGATCCTTTTTTCCACGGTCCTTCCAGCGTTGTTGTGGCGCTGAGCAGACTCAGTCGCGCCACCCCCTGAAACTCCTGGCGGTTCCCTTCTTTATTCACCACGTCCAGCACGGATGACAACCGACCGCCGTACGCTGCCGGAAACCCTCCTTTGATGAGCTCGACCGATTTTATGGCATCGGTATTGAATGAACTGAAAAAGCCGAACATATGGTTGGGATTGTACACGTCAATGTGATCCAATAAAATGAGGTTTTGATCCGCGCTGCCGCCGCGGACGTACAGCCCGGCGGAGAAATCGGACAGCGTCGCCACACCGGGCAGCAATTGCAGAGATCGGAATAAGTCCGGTTCTGCCACCTGCGGGATCGCCCGAATTTGCGGCACACTCACCGTCACCTGACTGGTCTGGACGTCCAGTTCCCGTTTATCCCGTTCTGCAGACACCACCACTTCCTCAATTTCAAGGGCTTCCGGTTCCAGATACACATCCAGTTCGATGTCATCGCCCGTCGCAATAGTGATTGTCCTCGAAACCGGTTTATAGCCGATATAGCGAATACATATTTCGTAGGAACCCGGCTGCAACGATGAAAGCACATAATAGCCTTTCATATTGGTGGTTGTTCCAATGGTCGTGTCCTTGAGCCATACATTGCTCATGATGATTGGTTCTTTGGAATCTTTTTCCCGAACAAATCCATGAATCGTTCCGGCGACCGAAACCGCCGTCTGAATCATTAAAAATGACACAAAGATCAAGCCTCGAATAAAACGCATGGGATCTCCTTTCATCCTCTGTCTACCTCGCATAACAGAATCACAGTTGTTCGTTTTGATAATGCTCGAATTACGAAGTCAAACAGCGAATGTTCCAGTGAATTTAAAATTTCATCTTATTGAGCCGTTGGAAAAAGAGCGAAAATGGCCTGAGCAATTTCAATGTTATTCAGGTAGGCGCCGCAGACTGCATCAGTTTCATCAGCATACTTCAAAAATAATTCGCACCCGGCTCCTTTCGAATAGAATGGCACCAGTGAGTTCGTATGTTTGGTGATATGCCATTCCAGTCCCGGCAACTTGCCCTGGCCGTTGTTCACTATCGGATTCCAGATCGGTTTCACCGCGCTATCGCCCATTTTGTCCTGTTCGCCAGATCCCGGGCCGGTGAGGTAACCGGTTTCATGATCAGCGGTGACTACGAGCAGGGTTTGATCCCACGAGCTGGATTCGTTAATCCAGGCGACGACCGCATCGACCGCTTTGTTGAAATCGATGGTCTCTTCGATCATGCGGCCGGAGTTATTTTCATGGCCAGCCCAATCGATTGCGCCTCCTTCGATGAGCAGAAAAAATCCATCAGCGTCATTGTCCAGAATATTCAGCGCTGCCGCCGTCATCTCCGGTAAAGTGGGAACGTCCTGAACCAGGGGATCGACAAACGGCTCTGTCTTTTTATTGCCGGCGCGTTCGTGCTGCAGGGTCATCCTCACCCGGGGTACTCCGATCACGCGCTTTGGCGTGTCCCCGGATCCGAGCGCAAGAAATTCCTGCCGCGTCTCGATGAGATGCCACGTGTCTTTCACACCATCGGTATCTGAATCGGACTCCACTCTGCCCTGCTTCAGCGCCTGCCAGACGTCATCGCCGCCGACGTAGGTGTAGTCGAATTTGGCCTGTTCCAGCAGACGGCCATTGTCATCGTAATGCGGATGGCCACAGCCCATGATCACTTCCAGCGGACTATCCAGAATCATCTCGCGGGCGATGTCAGAGTATTGATCGCGGCGTTCCTGATGCGCAATGAAACCGGCCGGGGTCGCGTGCGAAAACATCACGGTGGTGACGACCCCGCTTGATTTTCCGAATTTCTCCAGATGCTCGACCAAATGTTCCAGCCGATGTTTTTTTTCATCGACGCCAATCGCTCCATTGTTCGTCTTCACACCGGTGGACATTGCCGTTGCCGCAGCCGCCGAATCAGTGGGTCGATGCGTCACATAACTAAAATCAGTCCATGCCTTTGTCGGATCATATCCATCGCCGCTGGCCGAATAGGTGCTCATACCAAGCGTGACAGGAAATTTCTCATAAACCTGCGCCCCGGCTTCGCCAGTTTGATAGTAATTCGTGGCGACTACATGATTGTAGCCGCAGCCATCGCCGATCATAATGATGATGTTTTTGGGAATTCCGGCTCCATTCGCCAGACCGGCCGCCGTGAAATTCAGCATCATTCCCAAAACAATTGCATACAACAATTCCTGAAGTTTATTTTTCATTTAATTTCACCTAAAGTTGAATTGATAAAATATATGGCATCATACCATTGTAACCATAATGAGTTCCAATTTTTATAAAATCTTCTTTTGAAATAGCATCAACGATCATACAGGTTTCACCTGAGCAGCCAGTTTCTTGTTCAGCGCGCCACGAATACCCCGGGTGAGACTCCAGTAAATTCTGTTGTTTCGCTCCCGCAGCCGCTGATACGCTTTTAAAATATCCAGCGTCAGAATAATCCTTGTCAGACTGCAATTCAATTCGCCATGGAGATGGGTGCCAATGACTTCAAATCCCAGCACCCTGGTGTGAAATTGCAGGGGCGAGTTCGGTTCATTTTCAAAAACATCGGTGATGAAATGAGTGTAGTCGCGCTGCACCACTTCCCGAATTGCAATGCGCATGAGTCGGAGTGCGACCAATATTTTTTTCCGATATTCCCTGAGAATCATGAACCGGCCAATTTCAACGAATCGGCACGTCGCAGCAAAAGCCTTCAGATCCACATCCCTGTGCAACGTCACCTTGAAGTCCGCCGGAAATTCCAGTGGCGGATCGTAATAAAGACGCAGCACGCCGGCCGGCTTTCCATTGACCGACGCGAGAAACCAGGAATACCGTTCGTTGGTGGCAACGTCTTCCGGGATTTCATTCTGAACGGAATAAATCCAGTTCTTCTCCTGCAGATACACCTGTTCGATGACCTCAAACGCCTTCTTTCGGGTCTCCGAATTGAGAATCTTGACAACTGTAATTTTTGCCATGGCTCACCTCATAATTTCTGAAAAGATATGTTTTTCAAAATTTTCCGCCAATGATGGAGCGAGATATGGATATTCTTTTCGCGACAGTCTACTGATGTCCATCATGATGTGATAGGTCACTTCACTTGCATGAAAATGGATGAGTTTCTTTTTCGCGTGCGGATCGATTGAATCATCCCGTTCAATTTGCTCGACCTGGTGAATTGCCTGCGCGAAAATCCTCGGTTCACCAACGCGCAAGATAAATCGACCGACGCCAGGCATTTTGCCCTTCTTGCGACTCGACTGAAATTCTATTCCCACCGGGATCACCGGCGCTTTGGCCATCAGGGCGATATACCCCACGCCGTTGAATCCCCGTCGCAAGATGTACGGATTCTTGTTTCTTTTTCCTTCAGGGAAAATTCCAATGCTCCGCTGTTGGTTCAGTTTTTCTATGATTTTCACGAATACATCCTCGCTGCGATGCTGAAGCCGAAAGCGCTCGTACAGTTTAAACCTAGCGCGTTTGTTATACACATAGACCGGCTCGGTCTGACGGCAGAACCAACCCACGAGCGGAATTTTTCCGTACATCCAATCGATGATGAAACTCACCTTTTTCCAACGGCGGGCACGTATCAGGTAGGCCGGGATTAATACCGTCTCAAACGCATTGTTATGATTGAAGGCATAGATGACCGGGTCTTCGGGCGATGTGAATCGGGACGCATTCTCGACTTTTATGAGACGCCCCCCAAAAAGCAGCAAGACGTTTATGACCAAACGCTGGATTCTGTTAATCTGATTCGATGAAGTCTGCACAACCCTTTTCCTAATGCTATCTTTTTTATTCCTCATGAAGCATCAATATGCCAGAAATGCATGAATTCCAGGTTACAAAATCTTTAAGTTTCCGTGAATTCAATTTTAGTTCATACGATTGTAAAATGGAGTCAACATAGAGTTAACCTTGTTTTTTTACCATGTATCAACGCTTCATTCATCGATCCAATTTGTGTTTGACTGTGAAAGAAAAAGAGGAAAATCCATGAACAGACCATCATCGGATTTATCGAAACAATCCCTGAAAATAAATCAGTTTCAGCGCCGGTTGCTGTTATCGGCAAAACGCAAGCTGGAGAGGTCAGCCGAAGGCAACGAGCCCGGCAATGACCTGCGCCCTGACATTGGCAGCAGCAGCCTGGCGGCTGATAATTTTTTCTGGTTTCACCTGCTCTAACTCATGTAATGCTGACGCCGGCCAACCAGGCGTCAGGGCGCCGGCGACTGTATGCGGCGGCATCCGTGGCCATGATTCGGTGCCAGTCGGCGAGGCCAATACACGTATTCGATACTGACATACTTTACACCACTGGAAAACAGGTTCTGATATGCTAACTACTGACACGCCAAAGAAAATTGTCTACGGAATTCAGGGCGAAGGCCGGGGCCATACCTCCCGCAGCATTCAAATAATCAAACAATTAAAAAATGCCGGACATGAAGTGCTTGTATTTGGCGGCGGTGATGCCCTTCCGCTGTTGAACTATAACAGCATTCCGTCCATCCAAATCCCCACATTCCGATTGTATACCGGGAAAAAAGGCGGGATCAATCTGTGGAAAATTTCCGTCAAAAACTTTTCGCTCTTCTGGGGACTCATCTTCGGGCTTGGGAAAAAATACCGGCAAATTTACCAGGAGGTTCTCTTTCAAAATCCGGATTTCATCATCAGCGACTTCGAGCCCTATTTATTGAAAATTGCCAATGTCCAGAAAATTCCGGTCATCCTGATCGATCATCAGCACATGTTGCTCGAATCGGAAATTCCCCCAATGACATCCATCCGCAACCGGGTGAAACTCAGTTTGTTCAAGCTGTTTATCAGAATCCTGTCAGCGAAACCGGATCGAATTGTGACCAGCTCGTTCTTTCATTTCCCGAAGCTTCGCGACAGTCGCGCGGTTTTTGTCGGGCCATTTCTTTCCGACGCTGTTCAAAACACCACTCCCGAGGAGCGGAATCACATTACCGTGTATTTGAAAGAGCCGTTTTATCTGCAGAAGCTTTTGCCGGTCATTCAGCAATTGAGCCATATCCGTTTCGAAGTTTTTTCAGACTGGTCGTCTCTGAAGACAAAGCCAACACGATGCCGACATATTAAGCTCATCCATATTCATCCGGAAAAATTCATTTCGTCGCTGGCTACATCCCGCGGATTGATTTGCACGGCCGGCAATCAGGTGATTGGCGAGGCCATTTACCTCGGCAAGCCAATCCTGGCATTCCCCAAGTTGAATGATATTGAACAAAAAATCAACGGGATGGCGCTCAATCTGAGCGGGTTCGGCGAATCGATTGAGATCGACCGGCTATCTCCTGAAGCTGTTCTGAAATTTCTGGCCCGCGGCGAGCGCTACAAATCCAAATTGATGGAGATGATCAGTGAACTGGGCGAATCGTACAATGGCACTCCCCAGGCGCTGCAACTCATCGATGAGTTCGCCGGGGAACTCCGGTTTGTGGATCGTCGTTACGTGGAAATTCAATTTGGCAAAATAAAAATCCACTACAACCGACTCAATTCCCGCTTCGTCTTCAGCCTTGTGCAGTGACCGAATATCGATTCCCTGCATGTTCCACAATGCACCTGACCGTCCTATGACTCGATTTTTTCATGGGATAAACCCACTAATTCACACCCAGGATTATCGCTGCTGTTTGATCGCCACAGGTTCTCAGGAACCCCCTGTTTTATAATTGACTATTTTTTAAAAGATTAAATAATTGCATTTGTATTACAAAGCCATGACAAAAGAAAAACTTATCTTTTACCAACTTATCCACAAGTTGTCCACAAAAATGTTAATGCCACATCACAAGTTGATTGCGCCTCTGTTTTTACAAATTGTTGGAAAAGTATCCTTTGATAGATGCATCCAGAAGATTACTTTAATTCGAAAAGCGGCTCTCTGAAGTGTTGTGGGTTGGTGGAATTTTTTTTACCGTCAACCTGTTTCCGTCGCTCATTCAGTTCAATGAGGTCGGTATAGCATTTCAACCATTTCGCAGGTTCGAGCGCTGCGTATAAATACCACAATGAACCATCATTGGTTGAGTTCTGTTTCATGCTCAAAATCTTTTCGCTTTTCTTCATTTTTGCTTCTCCCATTTATAATGCGAAACATGGACTGCATGGTTTTGACATCATTATACTCAGGTAATGTAACAGCCCTATTTCATCGATATGACATTCGCTTTAAGTTTTGAAGCGTTCCTTTTGAAAGGGTTCGGGCGACGGTCCTGGTCCAATCCGACAGATGTTTCACTCTGACAAAAAAAAACCATCCCCGCGTCAACACGGGAATGGTTTTTTGAATTGAGAAAGAGACGCATTGAACTGTAAATGCTCTAACCTGAATTATTCATGAACTTGCTCAGAATTTGAGTCAACATTCAGATTTTCAATTAGCTAAAAGCTAAGCTATTTTGAAACTCAGTTTTTGTACGGTTATTCTAAAAAGAGCACCATTCAATTTAGCCAGCCTCCTTTAAAAATACTATGAATAATGCAGGCTAAAGAGAAAATAGTGGAATCAAAATGATCGGTTCATCACTGCCGCTGTTGAAGCATCTGCCATCATCACAAACAATCAGGATATTGCATGGCAGCTTCTGCCTCTTCAAGTGGCTCATTTAAAGGGGGGGGCCTGTAAATTTATTTCAACTGACGAGTACACCTTGCTCCGAATGTTCCCTGGCCACATTTTTTAAAGTCATCATCTCGTGAATGCGAAGTGTCCGTATTTCGGTACGGTAGGTATTGCCATCAACATCGATGAAATTGATCTTCAATTCGCCCGGTTCGTTTTTGTCAATGCTTCCGCCTGCGTTCAACATGTGCAACTTGCGGTGCACGTACTCGCCGGAATAGTGTTCATGGCCATGGAGAATCAAGTCCACCTTGTAGCGCCGCAGAACTTTCAGCAATCTGTTCTTGCGCCAGAGATTATTCGCCAGGTCTTCGACGTTCTTCAACATGGAATTCCGAAACAATGAATCATTCAGATTTTGCCGTTTGAAATGATGATGCATCATCACAATTTTCACTTTGTTCTGCTGATGCAACCGACCCATGATATGCCTGATGCCGGCGATCTGATATTTATTCACAAACCCTTTTGAAGCGAATGGATTTTTCAAAATGGAATAATGCGTGGTAGAATTAATGCCGATCAGCGCGACATTATCAATCGTCTTGACAAAGGGATATCCCATTTCTGTTGAATAGACATAGCAATTTTCAAACGCTTCAAAAAAGTATTTATTAAAACTTTCAACCTTCTTGTTGTAATCGACATTGAGACAAGTCTGCGGGAATTTAACCACATCTTCCGCCAGATGAACGCCGCCATAAATATCGTGATTTCCGATGACAAGGGTCAGTCTGGCCGGATCCATCAAATCGTATTTGTTAAACAGGGTTCGTAGTTCGTAAAAATCATCATCATTGGCCAGGTGAATCAGATCCCCGGTGATGGCAAAATGATCTGTTCCCTGGGCCAGAGCGTATTGAAGGAGAAGTTCAGTATTTTTAATATTCCCGGGTCGCGATTTCTGGCAAATATGCAGATCGGACAGGTGAGCAATTTTCATTGACTATAGCATCCTTTGCATTGTTCGGTTTCAAACTCGGCGTTTTAATATGTGCATCAACTTTTAATGAGAACAACGATACGCGAACCCTTGTCTGGACTGCAAGCAATCAATCGTCCACGCCCATACCCGGCTCGTTCAATTGACCATTGAAACCACATCCACCTGGTCATGATTATTTTGATTGCGACGGAGCTTCTGTCGCACCTGAACTTCGCTGGGATAAACGCGTTTGATGCCATCGCCGAGAGCCAATTCAATGACGCGGATATTGTGCACCAGACGTGACATACCGATAATTTCCACGGATGCGGCCTGGTCCGTTCCCCACATGGCTCTGTCCAGCGTAATGTGCCGTTCCACAAACGTTGCGCCCAGCGTCACCGCCGTCCATGTCGGCGCCAGCCCGACTTCGTGGCCGGAATAGCCAACCGGGACCGGGTAAATATCCATGAGCGTCCTGATCATTTTCAAATTCAGTTCCTCCGGTTTGCAGGGATAGGCCGATGTGGAGTGCGCGATGGCTAAATTTTCATTCCCCAGCATTGTCACGGCTTCCTGAATTTCTTCCATCTGCGACATGCCCGTGGAAACGATGAGTGGTTTGCCGGTGCTTTTCATTTTTTTCAAAAGCCCGTGATCCGTCAACGACGCAGATGACGCTTTATAGAGCAGTGGGTCGAATTGTTCAATCACATCGACGGATTCCTCATCCCAGCACGATGCGAACCAGATGATGTCCTTCTCTTTACAGAACCGGTCTATTTCAGCAAACTGTTCAGCGTCAAATTCGATGCGATGGCGATAATCGATATAGGTCATGCGGCCCCACGGGGTGTCCCGCTCGATATTCCATTGATCGTACGGCACGCACAACTCAGGCGTCCGTTTCTGAAATTTGACTGCATCGCATCCAGCGAACTTAGCTCCTTCAATCATTTTTTTTGCAATTTCAAGAGAGCCATTGTGATTTATGCCTATTTCAGCAATCACAAATGTTGGTTCACCTTCACCAATAGTATGCTTACCAACCTTAATCTGTTTTCTCATTGTTCCGATAACCTCCCTTTCAAGGTTTTAAACTATGAAACGGTCAGTTCACCATCTTCATTTCCAATTAGGGCTTTATTAAAAGATTTCTTTGCTGCAATGATGTATTCGGCAAAATCGCGGAACGCACCATCGCCGCCTTTGCTGCGGCAGATATAGTCCGCCACGGCTTTGGCAAATGACGTTGCATCGGTGGGGCAGGCCGACAACCCAACGTGCTGCATCACTTCCACATCGTTGGTGTCGTCGCCGATGTATGCTACATTTTCCAATGCGATATTCATTCTCTGGACGAGGTCATCAACCACTTTCACTTTGTCCCGCACACCAAGATGCAGTTCGGTGATGTTGAGTTTCTCCGCCCGTTTAATCAGCGATCCCGACTTTTCACCGGAAATGATGGCGACTTCCACATTGACCACGGTGCGCAGCCGTTCCACGCCCATCCCGTCGCGGATGGAAAAGCGCTTCATTTCCTCGCCGCGTTCGGAATAATACACGCCGTTATCCGTCAAAACGCCGTCGCAATCAGTGATGACTAATTTTATTCCCCGCGCTTTTCTTCGATTGTCTCCCGGTGCTACCATGCCGTCCATCCTCCATCTACTACCAAATTTGCGCCTGTCATATAACTTGAGGCATCGCTGGCAAGGAACAGCAGCGCGCCTTTGTAATCTGTCGGTTTTGCCATTCTGCCCAGCGGCGTCCTGGTTGAATAATTCGTCACAAAAAAATCATCCTGTCCGTTTTCCACCCCGCCGGGCGACAGCGTATTCACCCGCACACCAGCGGTTCCCCAATAGGCGGCCAAAAATTTGGTGAAGGCAATCACCGCCCCCTTTGTCGTCGGGTAGGCCGGCGATTTGAAAAACAGTTGTTTTCCCTGCCGGTCTTTATAAATGGACTGATCCGGCGCCACGATGCCATAGGTGGATGCTATATTGATGATACTGCCATGTCCCTGTTTCGCCATCTCCGCGCCAATCTGCTGCGCACAAAGGAAAATGCCGGTCACGTTCACATTCAGCATCTTTTGCCACATGTCCAGAGGATAATTTTCAAATTTCGATTTCTCGGCTGCGAGCGCCGGCGTCTCGAACATATCATTGATCGCCGCGTTATTCACCAGCACATCCACGTGACCGAAGCGATTCAGCACGATCTCTTTCATTCGGGCGATCGACTCAGGGTCGGTCACATTCACGCCAACGCCGATGGAATCGGTTGGCAGTAACTCAGCATAACGCTGGCACCTCTGTTCATCCACATCGCACGCCACCACTTGGGCGCCGGCTTCGGCTAATGCAGAACAGTGATGCTTCCCAATGAGTCCCAGCGCTCCCGTGACGATGGCCACTCGGCCTTGAATGATAAATAAATCAGTTGTCTTCATGCACTTCGCTTCTAAAAAATGTTAAAATTAAAATATTAGTCAGAAATTTAATGGAAGCACGTTACGGTTTTGTTACACCCGGGTTATATTTCAGCGTACTTTTCATAACAACGGTGTGAATTTCAGAACGATTTTCAGCCGGCGCTGAGACTTCAATAATCTGTAATCGCAATGTAACAGTTCTGTAAAATGAATTATCTATTTTGAAGATGTTTTACCAATTGCAGACAGGGCGAACACCTGCTGCCACATGGGAACTGGCAGTCAGGCAAAAATAATCGCTGGCGCAGCGCCTCGTTCATTCATCGCGGGCGCCGCGGGCGTCCCCAACGCAGATCGGACTCAGACATTCGCTGCGGATCAGAGCCAGCTACCCATCCTGGTTCATTACAGCGGAATCATCATTTTCGGAGACAACTATAATTGAAGAAGTCAATCAATTCACAACCATCAAATTTCGATCTCTCCAAACTTGTGAAGAAATTCATTTTCATCATTCCCCTTGGTATCTTCATCAATCTTGGACTTACCATTTTCACAAAGGATAAAACAGCTCTGGTTTCCGTGATCAATTTTTCATTCCACTATTTTCTGCTCGCTATCCTGTTGATCATTATTCCCTGGTTCACCAATGTGTTTCGATTGAAGCTATGGGCGCACTTTTTCAAACGGAAATTATCGTTCTTCCAGAGCCTGAAAATCATTTTTTACAGCGAATTGAGCGCAGCGATAAGTCCCTCAGCCATCGGCGGCGCTCCCTTGAAAATTGGATTGCTCATGCAAAAACGGGTATCCTCCGGCGCGGCGTTCACAATCACATCCATTGGCACAATCGAGGACATCGCGTTTTTAGGCGTTGCGCTGCCCCTTGCCATCATCTGGACGGCGGCCTGGAAATTCCCCACATTTTCCAAAGCGTATCATAAACTTCAGGGGGCGATGGTCTGGGTGGGCATCATCGTGGTCAGCCTCGTGATTGTGCTCTTCCTGTTGTATTTCATCATGAAAAAAATCAAGCCAGCGTGGTTCAGCCGGCATACTCCGGAAGGCGAGCTATCATTCTTTTCAAGAGTGCGTCGGGGCGTGTTCAAATTTGGGCATGATTTAAAAGCGGCGTACAGCGTGATCATCCGGCGGGGGAAGTTCACATTTTTCATCACGACAATTTTGACAGGGATTCAGTGGATCTGCAGATATTCGGTGATCTCGGCGCTGGTGGCCAGCCTGGGGATGCCGGTCCAACCCATCCTGTTTTTTGTGCTGCAATGGATGGTCAACACAATCGCTATTTTCATCCCAACGCCGGGCGCCACAGGGGGAGCGGAAGCGTCGTTCTACCTGATTTTCCTGGCCTTCCTGCCGCCTCGAACCATTGGCATGGTCACCGCCGGATGGCGCTTCATCACGTTCTATTCCTATCTCGCAGTTGGCGGCATCCTCTATCTGATCACCCGATTTATTGTGAAATTTCGTTCGAAAGGCGCAATGAGGAAGGTGTCGTTGCGCCGGTCACGCGCGCAGTACATCGCCAAAGAAGCCGCGTGACACAGGCTCAGGCATCGCCATTTCATAGTGAGTCTCGACGCCTCACTCAGGCAATAGCCGGACTTCACGATGAAAGTGACTTAAACGAAAGTTGCAGCGCAATCTCCACCTATCTCCATTTCACCACACAGGAGAGGCAATGGACGACCCCAGTTTTCGCTGATCAAGAAACAGTTCATTGGGATGAACAATTTGCAGTTCCATATGCTCCAGCACATACTCGGCGAACTCCCACTGGAACTCATTATCCAGATCGATGGAATACTCCGGGGCAATGATGAGCGGCGCAATCGAATCGCCGGTCAGACTGTGCTTGTGCATAATCGTTTCATACCGAATTGCCTCAACATGGCCCGTCTGCCAGAAGGTCGCCGGAAGTTTCTGTCGCGGCATATTGTAGGGCTCTTTGAATTCTGTCGCCATGATCGGCACCATTCGGTTATCTTTGACATGCCACATCTTGTAGGGATTCTGGCCGGACGGCGTGACTCCCCGCACGGAGTCGGCATTGCTTTGCATCAATAGCTCAATGGCTTCATCCACGCAATTGATCGGGCGGAATGGCGTTGTTGGCCGCAATTGAACGACAATATCGGGGCGATACTTCTCGTTGGTTTCAAGCCAGTGGATGGCATGGTCGAACACCGGCAGATCCAGAACATGATCCTCTGCCAGTTCAGCCGGGCGAATGAACGGCACTTCCGCGCCCCAGTACAGCGCAATCTCTGCGATCTCTTCATCATCGGTCGAAACAATGACCCGGTCAATGTAATCTGAACTCAAACCGGCAGCGATGCTGTACGAAATGAGCGGACATCCGCCCAGGTACTTGATATTCTTTCGCGGGATCGATTTGGAGCCGCCCCGGGCCGGAATGATCGCAATAATATTTTTTTTATTTTCCATCAATAATACCTCACTTCATAAATTTAATATTCATGGTCCCTGGATTATCCGATTCTTGAATGACACCCGCACGTCAGACTCAAAAACGCCGGCGCTGAGGTTGTCTTTCATAATCGACAATCCCTCTGCTTCGAATCAATTAAACGGTCCGGAACACCCATCAAAACTCCGCCATATTCAAAAAATGCTGCCCGGCCTGCACCGCACAGTATTAAGCGACGCTGAACTCGCTCCTTGCTTTTTCTGTCCGCAGGAAGTAGGCAATCAATCCGAAGCAGACAATCGCTAACGCAAGAACGATGTAGACCTTCCACATGGCTGGATTGGCAATGAGCTGTCCTCGAAAATTAGTCTCAATAGTTGCGATGTCTGGCTTTATGGGATAGATAATTCCAATCACCACCGAGACGGCTATTCCAAGATACGAGAGTCCAAGCAGGAATAACCGCGCCCAATTCTTGTGGTTATAAAGTCCTACTCCCACAATGCCGGTCAGAATAAAGCCCAAATCCAGAATTCGGTTCACTCCGAATAGAATTCCCAGAATGCTCTCAAGCATCGTTACCAGGCTGGTGGACAGCATCAGGAGTCCCAGAATTTTGCCTATATCGTGAGTCCCATACTTCATAGAACGACCTCCTTTGATTTAATTCATGATTTGAGGAAACTGCCACATTTGGTATAAATACCCACATGGAATTTCCGTTTAATTCATATCTAAATAAAGGAATTATTCGTGATATTGACTTCGGTACAACGGTCCGAAGATTGCTTCACGGCCAGAGCAATTTCCAGAACGCGAACACCATCCCTCAGCGTGCAGTCCGGCGTACGGTTATTTTTTATGCTCGAAATGAAATGCGCCAACTGATCGACGAACATGCTGTTTCGGGTAAATCCCTCGGCCGGGAGAAATATCTCCGGCTCTTGTTTATCCTCGGAAAACAGGGTGGCCGACGACGTTTCATTGTACCAGGTAATTTTCCCCTTTTGGCCGATGATGACCAGATCATGCCGGGGTGGTCGCTCGATGTAATCCAGATACACGGTCCCGACAACGCCGGACTCGAATTTCAGCGTGGACATGGCCGTATCTTCGGTGTCAATTTCCAGTTCGGAAGAATGCGACACGACGGCATAAATGAATTTCACCTCGCCAAACAGCCAACGCAGGTAGTCGAAAGGATGGCACAGCGTCAGCACGACGCCCCCGCCCATGTCGCTGCGCGCACTGTAACCGGCCCGATAGTCCTCCCAGGGATGCCAGCCGGGCAGGTATTCGCCCCAATGCGAATGCGCGGAAACGATTTTCCCGAGGACGCCTTCATCGATCCACTTTTTTATTTGCAACATAGCTGGATGAAATCGAAATTGAAAGCCGACCTGAACAATGAGGTTGCGCTGGTTCACGATTTGCGTCAATGTCCGAATTCCATCCATGGAATGCGATATCGGTTTTTCAATGAACAAATGGCATCCGGCCATGGCCGTCTGCAAGGCTCCCTCCAGGTGATTCACTGTCGGAGATGCAATGATGGCAGCGGTATACCTTCTCTCCAGCGCTTTGGATAAATTTGGCGCTGTCTGAAACTCGGGCAATTCTTCCCCAGGCTGTAGAAAAATCTCCTTGCTGACAACAGTAATATCTTTCACGCCCAAACTATGCAAATTTCGCAGATGCCTTTTCCCGATGGAACCGAGTCCCACAATCAGAAAAGACATATCCTGTTCACTTTTCACTCACTCGCTCTCTTGTCTATAATGATTCATTCGAATCAATGAATTAACCCTACTACGTCACATAGCATTATTAACCCAATATATGGGATTTGCTAATAATAATACATACATTATATTGCCATAAACTTGCTAAATGACGTTGTAGGGTAAAGATGATACTCACATATATCGGCAATTTTCCGCGCCGACTTTCCCCCGTTCTGAATGGGCGTTAATTTTTTCAGCAGGTCAAAATCCACATCCGCATAGATCTGTTTATTGAGCGCCAGAGCGACCAGCAGCACCGAGGAATAGCGCGTCACAAATACGTCGCAGTTGGCGACCATCTCATTAGTGTTTCCCTGCGTGAAAATCAGACTGCCCGGCGCATATTTGTTGATCTCCCGGGACGCTCGTTCCACATTTTCCCCGGGATGTAATTTGAAAATGACCTGTTTGCCCCGGGCTATGTCAACGACATTTTCGATAAATTTTATTCGGTTCTCATATTTGAAGGTCTCGCGCAGATGCGACGTCACCGCCAGCGTGTAATTCCTGTGCTGAAAACCATTCTGAAGATGCTCTTTGACATTATCAAAATTCGGGATGCCGGTGACGGCGATTTTGTCCGGCCTGACGCCCTTCTGAATGAACAGTTCCTTAAATCCCTCAGACGCTACACAGAAAGTCTGGTATTGATCGGACAATCCGGTCATAGATGTGTTGGCCAGATAGCGCGGCAGATGGAGATTCTTCACCAGATAATATTTGAAGTTTTCAGGGTCGGTCATGCCTTCCTGAACGAGGACAATTTTCTTTCCGATGATATTTTTTGGAATGAACAGGTCGGAGCCGGTGACCACTAAATCATAATTTTGGCCCATGCCCCCATCATCGAGAGGCAATCGGTTCTCGTGGAGAAATTTCAACGTATTGATTCGGGCCTGTCCGCCCAAAATGGTGAAGTCAAGGAATCCGTTTCGGGCTAAAATATTCAAATACCCATCGCTGTAAAACGGGGTGAAGTGGCAATCATAATGTCTTAAATGCTGATAGATTTTATACATGATGGTAGTTTGATTCAAACTGCCACAGATGAAAAGTATCTTTTTCTTTTTCATTGAACTACACATCAATAATTTCATGGTATTCATCCAATTTAGTCGCTCACAGGTTCCGGGTTCAGCGTTCCCTGTTGGGGTTTTGGATAAAGTTGCTCGAAACATTTTTCTGCTCAAAGAGTCCGTCATCAATTGGACGTTAGCATTAACCTTGAACAATGAACCTGTGAACGGTTACCATCCAATTCACCACTGTAGCCTATAAAAAATAAAAAATAGATTACAACTAAATTAATTTTATATTACATTGCTGTTAAAATATGTAGCTATTCAGGCTTGTATTCTTGCCTCAAAGTCCCTAGGTCACGAAGTTACAAGAAGATGTCAATTTCATTTTCAATCCCGGGTCGACTCTAAAAAGCCTTAAAAGGCTTTGATACGTTGGGGATGATATCGTTTCCACGTCATAAATGACACGGCAATTCATTGAAAAAGTTAAAAGTCAGACACCTTGAATAGCCCTGACTTTTAAGTCGGGGAACAAAAATTCAACGTTGATTATTGGGCTTCAGCCTCTTTTTAGCGCCGGCTCATTCTTATTCTGTGAAATTCAATTTCATTTTTAAAACCAAATTCAGCTTTTCAGAATCGTTCATTTTGACAATTTCTTTTTCTTTGCGCCGTTGAGACTCTGAGGCTGAAAAGTGACTAAAATATTTGCATCATGCGCTGGCAGGATTCCGACCGGAAAATCGGCTGACGCAATCGCGCTCCCTGAAAAAAAATACTTGACATTTTAAAATCTTTTGTTATGTTTAAAGTCGACTGATCGGTTTTAGACATTTCATGGTCCAGCGCATTCACCAGGAACCAATACACCCGTTTGATCCCGCGCCTTCAGGTTATTATCAGTTCATTCAACATTCATTTTTTCTTTCAGGAGGTATGTTATGCGATTAAGTTCTCCCAAAAAAATTACGTGGTTCATATCTGCTATCCTGGCTCTTCTCGCCATTAACGTTAACTGGGTCATCACTATCACATTTCTCTCACCCTATGCATTCATCATTCTGCTCGTCGCTTTCATCATTTTATGGTTAGGCACATTTTTGAAAGGTTTCTGAGCGCCTCACTCATGAAACACTTTGATTTGAGAGTAACTCAATAAGTCAGAGCGCAAGGCGCAGCGATGTTTCACGCATTACGGGACGAGCTGCCTCAGGGCAAAAGTATCGTTCAAAGTCGCAGGGAGGAATAGTAGACTGATATCAACGCTCGGGTCCGCTCGGATAAGGAAGGTGTTCAGCGCGACATGACCTGCCGAAAAGTCGAATTCAAAAAAGAATCCCCGGATGATTTCCGGGGATTCTTTTTTTCCCGCAAAGGATTATCTGAATTTCTGTGTTGAAATTCAGTAAAATCCAAAACATAATTAATAAAATTCATTTCAGAATGACTGGCACTTAAAAAAGGCCCATGAACCGAAACTGTCAGAGGAATTGCCAAATGTTTTTAGCGATCCCCTCCCTGTCATTGCAGCAAAACCATTTTGATAAAATACGATTGACCTTCGGCCTGCAAGCGGCAGATGTAAATGCCGCTGGGCAATAACTCTCCGTTCTGCGAGCGCGCATCCCACATGTAACGATAAACGCCGGGACCCTGTTCGCCCGGACTGGCCAACAGCACCCGCTGACCCAGCGCGTTAAAGATTTCCAACTTGACCGCTGCCAGCTTCGGCAGGGTGTAGCTAATGCAGGTTTCCGGATTAAATGGATTGGGATAATTCTGCAACAGAGCGAACCTCGTTGGCATCGCTGATTCATCGCCGCCATTGACCGCGGTCGATGAAATCACAAACGTGCCGATATCCGAAGCGGTGGAACCCACGCTGTTGAAGGCCACCACTCTCCAGTAATAAGTTGCCTCTGCCAGCGTTGATTGCGTTACATAGCTCAGGCTGGAATCCAGAATTGTATTGAATTGGTCGATGACGTGATTGAAACCAATTTCATCGGCAATGCTCAACTGGTACATCGACGTTCCGCCTTCCGGATCAGCCGCCCGGCGCCAACTGAAATGGATGGTATCTCCGCTTGCTGAAAATGTCTCTCCGCGGGGATATTTCACCATGAACGGGGATGGATTGTCCGGCACACTCACGACGGTCAGGTTCCAGGGTTCGGAGTCGCTGCCGCCGTTACCGTCGTACACCGTGAGCGTCACCGTCTCACTGCCATGCCAGTTCGGCGCGCCAAAGAGTTTCAGTATTTTATTGCCCCCATCGGAAAACCAGGTCAACTTGCTGTTCCCGCTGATTTGAAATTGGAAATCCGAAGAATCATTATCCGGATCCCTCACCAGCGACCACAGATTTGAGAATGGCCATTCCAGTGTATCGTCTTCCAGGAATTGGGTATTGGGAATCGTTGATAACACCGGCGGATCATTCACCGACATCACGATGAACAGCGTGAGAGAACTGTCGGCCAGGCCGCCCGGGTCGGTCGCTTTGAAATTGACAACCTCCATGCCGCTCCAATCCGGATTATCGAGCGGTTGGGAAATCGTCACGACTCTGTTATGAATGGTGATGATGAGGTCGTTCTGGCCGCTCGCTGTCCATGTGATTTCATTGTCCGGATTATCAGGGTCTGTTACGTAGCCATCCAGGTTGACGGTCTGAAAACTCTGACCTTCCAGTATCGATTGATCCGGGATGTGCGTCACGTCCGGCGGCTGATTGCCGATACTGCTGGTGAAAATGACGCTGCTGCTGCCCGACAATCCGCCGGGATCGGCCGCATTGAAAATTACCGTATCCGAGCCAACCCACGTGGGATTGACTCTTTCGATCGAAGCCACCCGGTTGGTAATTTCCACAGTCACTTTGGTGTTGCCGCTGTACGTCCAGAGAATATCGCTATCTGGATTATCAGGATCGCTCACATAATCATCCAGCGCGATCGAACTGAAATCCGTGCCAACGGCTTTATTCTGATCCGGAATTTTCGTCACATTCGGCGGGTCGTTTTCCCCTGACACCGTGAATCGCGTTTGGGTCGTGTCCCGGGCATTCAGCGGATCACTGGCAACAATGGACAATTGCTCGCTCCCCGACCACTCGGTATTGGGTGGAATAACCGTGAGCACGCGATTTTGTATCTGATACAGCAGTTGCGAATTTCCGAATACCTGCCATGAAATCTGGTTGTCCGCGTGGTCCGGATCGGATACGTACTCATCCAGATTGATGGCTGCAAAACTCCCCCCTTCGGGGATCGTCTGATCGGGAATGACAGCGATCGCGGGGCGGTCATTGACATTGGCGATGGTGAATGTGGTCGACGTACTATCTTTGAGAAACCCCGGATCTGTCGCTGTGAAGGTGATCATTTCTGCGCCGAACCAATTTGCCTTCACAGGACTGATCGTTGCCACGCGGCTGGCGTTGATGACGACCGTTAAATTGACCTGACCCCGCGCCGACCAGACCATCTGATCATCCCGATTATCAGGGTCAGTGACATAGCTATCCAGACTAATGGTGTTGAACGGAGTCCCTTCGTTGACGCTCTGTGGCGGAATAGCCGCGACCACCGGCGGCTGATTGGTGATGTTCACTGTTGCGGAATCGAGACCAATGCCGCCGTCATTATCCACAACGCGCAGGCGAATGGTGTAGATGCCGCCGTTGGCAAATTTCACTTTTATATTCTGGCCATACGTCGCGTAAATGCCATCGCCGTTTACATCCCATTGATAGATCAGCGAGGGCACGTCGTCAGCGCCAGCGTCTGTAGCCGAGGCATGGCAATCGATTTCCACATTGGGCTGACCCTGATAGGGCCCGCCGGCTTCGGCCACTGGATTGACATTATAGACCGTTACGCTGGCAAGATCCGAGTGCGTCCCGCCCTCGTTGTCGGTCACACGCAGGTTAATCTGACCGTAAAAATCATCGGTGTAGCGGTGATTGCACACAGCAGAGGTCGTTGTCGTATCGAAGATGGCGTCATTCTGCCAGTCCCATTCGTATTGAACAACAATGCCATCCGGATCGCTGGAACCCGCTGCATCGAACAGAATGGTCGAACCTTCAGCCTGAGTGTAAGGCCCGCCGGCGTCGGCCACCGGGGGATCGTTTGTCTCGAACGTGAACGCCCTCAACTGCACGGTATAGTTGTAGGGGTAGACGAGATAAAATTTATTTCCGCGTGAGCGGATGATATGCTTATTTCGCCCCACATCGCTCCCGCAGTTTGTAACAAGCTGAACCGGAGTTGCCCATGACTGGCCGGCGTCCGTCGAGAGGGTCGTGTAAAGCGGGCCGCCGGGATATTCGACAAATGCCGTGATCAGAACCTGGCCATTATCGCTGCACGCAATCGAGCCAAGTCCCATGCCAATTTTCCAATCGGTGAGATAGTCGTTCGGTGTGCAGGCATTATCCAGGGTCTGGTTTTCACCGGTGAATTTTGTGTAACGCACCGACGCCGAATCCAATCGCGTTGCATCTTGACTGGTGCCGTAGCAGATATGCACATTGCCCAGAGAATCCACCGCTACATCGGGACTGCCGTTTCGGCCAAATGCATCGTTGTGATGGATGTCGCCGAAGTTGGTGAAGCTATTACCGCCATCAGGGGAGAATATGAAATAGACCGGACCATCCTCGTTGGGCACACCGCTGAGGATGTAGACATTGGACTTCCCGGACGTGGTGATTTCAGCCCGGTCATTGCCGCGATAAATGTACGGGTACGCAGCGCCTAACTCCACCTGCTTGTTGACGGCATTATTGACAACCCGATAATAAATCAGTCGGCCAAACTCCGAACCCTCTTCGTCAAATGCGAATCCCTGCACGATATGAGCGACATCGCTGTCATCGATATCGATCCGCACCACATAGCCGCGACGCACTCCGTTGGAAAGGGTGAGTCGACTCTGCCAGCCGGCTGCTGTCTTTTTCACATAATAGGCGTTGTACTTTGGTGTGCCGTCCGGATCGGTTCCTGCTGAGCGACGATAACAGACATGAGGATAGCCTTTCGAATCGACTGCAATGGAGGCGCCAAAGTTGCCACCACCCGCATCGCTCTCCGCGCCGGGGACTATTTCCTGGGCGATGATAGCGCCTTCAGGAGATACTTTGGTCACGGTGACTCCGTTCACCATGGAAAGGATGTACACGTAGCCCGTGTTTCGGTCGATATCCATGTCCGGCGTGTCGCCGCTGCTGACAGTGACCGGCGTTGACCATTGCTGCCCAAATCCCGGAACCACCGCCAGAAAAACAAGCAGCGCCATCGCAATTGAACCTGTCGTTAACTTCATGACTCACCTCATCTCTTTGGTTGAATCGTTTTTCAAAAATAATTGAAGGTTTTTTTGAATCCGACCCCTGTAAAAATCTATACATCGCGTCGTTGTATCGGGTCGTAAAGCTGATTTCCAGGCCCGGCGCTATGTCCCGTCGAAACCAGGCCCGGTTTTTCGCCGAAGAGGGTAGCCGCTTCTGCAACGGACTATGCGTTCAAAAACTACTTCACTGCGAATTCAAACACTCCATCCCAATTCTCCGGCGGCGGATGCTCGATGAATTCAAGGCATCGCAGCGTGTACACCCGCGACGGGCCATCCGAAGGGAAGTAGCGAAGCACGCGCCGGAATTCCTTCAGCGCCTGGGTCCATTTTTTTTCTTTGAATAAATCCAGACCGTAGGAATAGACGTCGATGATCAAATCTTTTTCAATGGAAGGCAGCGAATACATGCCGCGCAGTTCATAAATTTTAACCGGCCGCTTTTTGCCTTTGACCCGCACAAAATCCAGTTCGCGGACAATCGCCTTGTCCCGCACCTGGTCATAGGTGGCCTCGCTGATGATGATCGTCGTCGAATAATGCTTGTTCGCCCCTTCCAGCCGCGCGCCCAGATTCACCTCGTCGCCAATCACGGTATAATCAAATAATTGGATCGAGCCGAGATTGCCCACGATCACTTTGCCGGTATTGATGCCAATGCCGATCTGAAAATATTCCATCTCTTTTTCTGACCAGGACTTCTGAATTTTTCGCAGCGACGCCACCATATCCAGCGCGGTGAGACACGCATGTTCCGCATGATTGGCGAAATAATAGGGCGCCCCGAACAGCGCCATAATCTCGTCGCCGACGAACTTATCCAGCGTGCCGCGATGCCGGAAAATGACATCCACCATGGCAGTCAAATACTCCGTCAAACGCTGCACCACTGTTTCAGGGGGATATTTCTCGCTGTACGAAGTGAACGCGCGAATATCAGAGAACAGCACCGTCAATATTTTCCGCTCACCGCCGAACTTGGGCAACTCGCCGGAGTTGAGCATGGAATCGACCACGCTTCGTGCCACGTATTGCTGAAATGTTTTTCGATAACGACCCTTTTCCCGTTGCTCGATCAAAATCTTGTTGACTATATTCACCACGTAGCAAAGGCTGAAACAGGTGAGGGGAAAAACCAATGGCAACCAAACCTGAAGCTGCACGAACGACGCCAGACTGAGCAGCGCATAAATCGAAGCGATGCCAACTCCCAGAATGAATCCCAGAATCGGTTTCACATAATTGGATAATAAAATCGACAACCCGCCCAGGGCCAGGATGATGAGCGCTACCAGCAACGGATTGGCCCGATGGAGATAGGATGCGGTCATCATCGTGTAAAGCGCATTGGCATGCATCTCCACGCCGGGCATTGTCTGCTTCACGCCATCGAATTGGAAGAAGGGGGTGAATTTATTATCCTGCAATTCCTCGGCAGAAGCCCCGATCCAGACGATTTTATTCCTGAACAGACCCGACTGTTTGTAGATCTCAAAAATATTGGTATCTTCCGTTGTGTCCGGTAAATTGAATCGCTGATCGTCCATGATATTGGCAAAAGAATAGGTGGGAAAATGCTGGGTCGGCCCGAAAAAATTGATGAGCATATCGTCGGCGCCGAATCTGGGAATGGACACCTTTCCCACAATGAATCTGCCGTTGCGATTCTGGATGATCTTCTCTGGCGGAATCCCCTGGATATAACGGAGCGCCTCAATGGCCAGGGGGTAACAGGTGGCTCCGAATAAATCCTGATACAGATTGTAGCGCCGAATGAAACCATCCTCGTCCAGATACACATTGGCGAACGCCCACTCCGCGCCGGCGTTGATGAATTTCGGCAACGGTCTGATGGGATAGCGGTTCAAAGTCATGTTGGCGCCGTACTCAGCGACTACTTTTCCGGCAATGATGACGTGTGGGAATTTCCGGATGGAATTGGCAAACGCCTCGTCATCGCTGTCGCTCACAGAGGATGGTTCTGCAAATTCAATATCCATAACGATCAACGCAGCGCCGGCTTCGGCGAGATTCTCAATGACGCGGGCAAAATAGGCGCGCGGAAAAGGCCAGCGGCTTTTCAGGCTGACGAAGGACTGGTCATCGATAGTGACCAGGACAATGCCGGCATTGTCCACGTTTTTAACGCCGCGCAACCGGAACCTCAGGTCATACGTCTTCAGTTCCAGATTATCGAACACGCCAAAAACATTCAACACAAACAAAATTACAATAACGGCAACGACCAGTAATCCCCCAAGATACCCTGAATTTCTAAATATTTTTCTCATGCAATTCATCCCCAAAGTCAAAAAGCAGAGTCCAACCACCTCTGCCTTTTGCCTGCCCGTTTCCCCATCCTGGTTTCGACAGGTCTGTAGCTCCAACACCTACTGAAATCATCCAAACGTCGCCCCGGCCACACGTCCGGACTAATACATGAACTCGTACCGTAGACGTAAAATGCTGTCCTTGTACGTTTTCGTGACCTCATCGTGGAAGTCGATAAAACTGAAGTCCAGCAGAAAATTGTGGCGCCGGGTGAACCGATAATTGGCGCCCATGTTTATCGCGGTTCGCGTGTAGTCCGTGTACGTGGTTGTGACCGTCTGCGTCACCAAGGTGCCCGTCGAGTCAGGGGCAGTCGTTTCGTAAGTATTGGTGCCGGTGGCATTGGTCAGATTGAAACTCCCTCTTAGCTCGAGTTGATTATTCAGCAATTTATAATCGCCTGAAAATCCGAACATGGTGTATTCAAAACCATACAGGCCTTCCCCGGCTGTGTTTGTATTCGTTGCGAAAGTGATGACCGTATTCAAAGGTATCTGATAGGTTGTCCGTAACGAATACATTTGAATATCATTGGCCAGATTAGACGCGGTCCGATCGAATCCATCTTCGCGGTTAGAAGCGATGTAGCTCATGCTCAGCGTGTGATTCAAATTGAGCAAATGAAAATCATAACTGAGTTGAACCGACACATCGCGGTTCTGGTAATTGACCGGATTCGATGCAATCAGTGTATCTAGTCCATCATCGCGACCGTAATTCTTCCAGTTGAAGCTGACTTTCGGCCAGTTCTGATGCGGATAATATGAAACGCCGATATTCAACGCGCTGTAATCGGTTGGCGCCGTATCATCTGCGCCATCATTTTCATAGGAGAGGCCTTCTTTGTAGCGGTCCAATCCCAAATTCAGGTACACCTGATTTTTATAAAGCTGAACCCGGTCGTAAATCGAGAATCCCTGAATATCCTTTCGCAGGAACGAATTGGCCAGAGAATAGTAATCCGAGCCGATGGATTTATAAATGACCTGAAGATTATTATTGAAATAGTTGAACCGAAAACTTCCCTGATACGCCAGCGAGGTGAGCTCGGACGGATCGAGCGGAATGAGCGATGTGTTCAGCACAAAATATTCTTCATAATCAGAGGGGTCGAATGGGACGTCGCCGAGGACTGAATCCAGTTCCGACTTGGTGATGGCGCCGCCGGAAATATCGTTGGCCAGGAAACTGAACGCAGCGCTGGCTTTCAATTCAATCCGGTGATTGTCCAGCGCGAACAAAATATCCGGGCCCAGCACCAGGTTATCTTTGGGTTGCGAGCTGTACCGGATGGATTCAGGATCGTCCTTCACTTTCATCAGGTTGAAACCCAATTGGAAGTTTTTCCCACCGCCGAAGCTGGGTCTGACCGCCATTAAATTGCGTTTGTAAGTTCCGTAGCGGTAAATTCCGGTGGTGGAAGAGACCGGCGTGCCGGTTTCAGGATCGATCCAAATGGTATCACCACCCACGACCTGAATATCATACGGTTGGCCTTCAATTTTTCGATTGATCTCGCCCTGGACAAATTCAATATTGAAAAATCCTAATTTTAAATAGGCTTCAAACCCCCGCACGCGCCTTCCCCACAGCACCAGTTCACTGAACCGCGGCGATGTATCACCGAATTTAGCGCCGAGCCAGGACGTTCCCACTTCCAGCAGGAATCGATTCCGCGGCTGGGCATCAGATTTTTCGTGCGACGTGATAAACGCCATCCCGTGATATTTGATCGCGCCGTATTGTCCGCGAACATTCCCACCGAAATTCGATGTGGACAGGGTGCTGTCACTGATGTTTTCCTGCTTCACTTCGGCGTACGCGTCGGCCCTCATCGGCTGGGACTTCTCGGCTGCCTTTTGCTCCACAGAGGAAACAATTGTGAACTGCCAGACCACGTCGTCGAATCGCTTGCCGGACTTATCCGTCAGTGTCACTTTGACCTGATGTATACCGGGACTCAATGCCTTTGGAACGTAGGAAATCATGTAATTGCTGATCTCCGCCCGGGAGGTTACATTGACATTATCCAGAAATAGCTTTATTGATTTGGTGTTCAAATCCTCCACTTTTCCAAGAAACGACAGCGCGATGATGATGTCCGTGGCATCCACCCGCTCGTCCGGCTCAGGACTGAGAATGACCGTCTCAATTCCCGCGCCACTGGCGGACCGCAGCGACTGCTGTTTTGCCGGCGCTATTGATTCCGTCGGCGCGGCCGGTCCCGGAGTGACGACCACTTCATACGGCGAGTAATAGGGATTTGAATCCGGGCTGGTCAACACGGAGCGATCTGTTTTCACGGCCATGATGAAATAATCGATGCCCGGCGGATTCACAGCGCTGCCAGGTATCTGTATCACATAATTTTCCAACTGCTCTTGCATCTCGATATATTGAAAATCCGACTCACCTCTCTGGCGAAAATACACGCGCATATAGTCCATTTGCACGTTTGGATCTTCCACTTTCGCCTCCACAGAAATCGCCTGACCCTGCGTCGCGTTCTTCACAGGAAAATGAATCAGACCCGAATGGAGTTGAGCCATCGCATCGGAGCGTAACAGGTTAATTCCAGGTACCCCCAGTAGTCCTGGCAAAAAAAACATTAAGATGAACAAACTTCGCTTTGTCATAGGAGAATCCCTGAAATATGGATATTAATGGTATTTAATTTTCAAATGTTTTTTATTGCCATTCGCGTCTTCGAACTCCAGCATCAATTCGTTATCATCCTCGTCCTCGCCGCCCCAGGTTGGCGTCATGCTGGGGTCGGTCTGCGCGACCGTCGGAGATTCGTTTTTGGACATGGTGCCGGTCTGCCCGGCTTTGACAAATTGCTCTCCAAATTTATTGATGAGTTGCACCAGACCCTCCACTGCAATGATCATGGTGCTGCCGTCTTCGTTCACGACGCCGTAGAATTCAGTCCCCTTCACCGCAGCCACTCCGGACGGCGTCTCCACAATCATTTCCGTCTGTTGCTTTTTCACCTTCAGCCAGAAATTGCCCAGGCTGCATGCAATTCGCTTGGACACGGAATTGTTTTCGCGCTTTCCACGAATCGCCACCATGGAATTATCCTTCACTTTCAGCATGGTTTTATCATCGGTGAACATGATAGCCGCAAACGCATTTTCATTTGTTTTGACAATATCCCCGGAATCGAGCCGCTCTCCCCGCTGACTATCCTTCCATTTTTTCGTTGCAGCATCTTTCACGGTGACCTTGCCGGAGGTTTTTAAAACGATAGCCACATCTTTCGCCTCCTGCGAAAATAACGCATCAGTCATTATGAAAAGCAACGAAAGAAATAGCCATATTTTTTTTATGATAAGATATTTGGTATTCATATTTCGGGCGCTCCTGTTTTCAACTCATTCCACACTGTAAGAATCAATCGTATATTCTTTATTCAGCACTTTCTGAAAGAATGCCTTCAAATCCTCCATCGTGAAGGGCTGACCATTGACTGTCATGACACCTGTAAACGTAAAACCCTCCAGAATGCCCCCTGGTTCGAATAATCCTTCGATCCCGCCGGTGGGGAAGAGCGTTTGCAGCAGACTCACCATTTGCGCATGCTCAACCGACAACATACCGCCGCTGACATTCCCGATTTTGAATCCCCATATCTCGCTCTCCAACCGAATTGGACCGCTGGAAGACGGAACGGTTGCAAACACCTGCCAGTAGTAGGTCTTCCCTTCTTCCAACGGCCACGCGCCGGCCGAGGGATATTGAAAGAATGTCCACGGAATCGTTTGTCGCAACCGGGGCTCATTGGTCATCACGTCCGATGGAGAGCTATTGGTGCTCATTTTTTCGCACACGGTTATCTCGAATTCCGAGGCATTGGATTGCCACACAAAGAACGGGAATGGTGTGAACAGTTCCATCACATCGGGCATCTCCGCCGATTGACCCGGTGAAGTTAAGTCCAGGATGGTCGGATCGGTGATATTCAAAATCTCATCGGAGAAAGCTTCCTGATTCTGATGCGTGTTGTCCTGGTAGTCGACTTTCACATAAAACTGGTAGCTGCCGGCCGGCAATTTACCGGAGGCTAATATTGCATTTTTCAAATCTTCAGCCGCGCTGCCAATATCAATATTCTCCAGAGAATACCTCTGGCCGCCCGAGAAGATATTCTGATTGGTCAAATAGATGACCTCGTGGGGTTGCATGTCGAACGGCCGGCTGACGCCGGCAATCAGCACATCGCTGCCCCGATTGATGCCAAAGTGCAACGTCACCGACTTTATTGCATTGGTATTATTCTGTACCGTCACTGAGAACAGCAGCGGCGTCGCTTCCAGATTGGCTAAATTCAAATCATTCAAAAATAGCACACTTGCGTCAGCGATGAAAATTTCCAACTCGGCCGTGACATCATCTACCAGGCAACCTCCGGTCGCGCGGTTCGGGTGAGCTGACATTAGTACCAGAAAAATTAAGATGATAGTCGAAAATAATTTCTTCATGTCTATCTCCGATACGGTTACTCTTCAAAATAATTGATTAAAAATGCCTTAGATTTATTTAGCAATTTGCAATTTTAATGCCAGTTAAAAATATACTTCGTTATTATAACATTCATTAGCTGTTAGCTATATTGCAACAATCGGTAAACATCGGTGCTGCATCAGAATCAGCGCCACTGCTGCGTGTTTCGTGGAATCGTCTACCCTGCGCAAATTATCCGACACTGTTATAAAATGATGCATTTGTTTCATTCCCGCACATGACATGAGTGTCGCATCTTTCAATTGACAAAGCAAAATTAATCGACTTTCACCCCGGTTGACATGCCCACAATCACTTTTTATGAAAACAATTTAATATTTAATTTAACGTTACGACTTATAGCCTTGCTTAGGTATCTATTTTTGAATAGGTAATCAGCAGCAGTCAGGATGATCGATATTGAACCGGACGAAATGACATTGAGCCATACCTGAACCAGCATCAGCAGTTCATCGCTTACCTGCCCCGAATTCTTTACCCATGTGGGCAGAGCCAGGGTTAGCGTGCGGAATTTCTCCTGGCCCCGGAGCCCTGTCACACTGTCCTCGCTGAATCGGCGCCGCCAAGAAAATGTGAATCAATTTAATGAATCAGCCGTATAGGATTTTAGCATTCGATTCAATTCACCGGGGGTGAAGCGATTTTAAGCGTTGCAATTCATCCAGATGACACGAAAGGATTTCGGCCATTTCACCGGACGACAGGTACCTCATGATGCATTGATTCTCTGAAAGGTTTGCTGCACGAATGACACGACGGATTTTGTATTCAATAATTAGAATGATACCATGCCAATGAATTTTCATTTAGAACGATGCGACGTATGAATGATTCAGAAAACAACCTTTCCGAAAACCTGGTTAACAGCAATGGGTCTGGTATTGCAGAGCAAAATCTCCAATATAACTTCATGATACAGAGCTCGACGGATCAGATCACGAGCACGATTCAGCTATTCGAACGGCTTCTTGATGACGCCCGCTGCTGTTCATCGCAAATGCGAAGCGAACTTGCGACCGCTCTGTCCGAGGCGCTGGCCAATGCCATCATCCATGGCAATAAAAGGCAAGCGACCAAAACAGTCTCGATAAAAATTCTCATCACCAGCGAACACATCCAGCTCACGATCAATGACCAGGGCGATGGCTTCGATTTCAAAGAACTGCCCAATCCGCTCAATCCCAATAATCTCAAAAAAACAAATGGCCGCGGCGTCTACCTGATGTCGCTCCTCATGGATAAAGTCAAATTCACCAGAAAAAAAGACGGCATGGAGGTCGTGCTGATCAAACTGCTTAAAAACAGGAATTAACTCTCCCTGGTCCAGGCGTCTGCTTTTCAACATGAATCAAAACCTGTCCCGAAGTCGAATGCGTGGCCATTTTACTGGATATTCTCACCCCTATCGCCTTGCTCCGGTAATGCGCGAAAGGCTCTCCGAAGTTATCTTTCAGGACAATCCAACATCTACAGCATAGGTGGAAAACACGGCAGGATCGCGTCATGCAACTGACGGTTGGTATCACCAGCAAAACAAATGGCCGTGCTGCGGTCGAAGCCATTTTGCCGGGGACATGTTTATTCGACCAGAGGACCAAACAATTTGCCTGTTAATTTGATATCATCTTTCGATTTGACACAATCGAAAAAGTCGGATTATTGAGGGGAATGTGTGAGGAGACAGCCTCCCACGTATCGTTCCATGGGAGGCCATCAATTTTATCTATCGCCGCCGAGAAAACTGCCCAATCCGCCCAGAACGGAGCCTTCTTCAGATCGTCGGCCGCCGGCGGATGGCGCGCTTCGCAGAATCCGATCCGCGAGCCGGGAGAACGGAAGACTTTGCAGCCAAGCCACACCAGTGCCTCGAAGCGTAGCCAAAAACAGACCTTCGCCACCGAAGAACATGGACTTCAAACCGCCGGCCCGCTGAATGTCGTAATCAATGCCGTTGGTGAAGGCGACGAGACAGCCGGTATCCAGCCGCAGCGTTTCGCCGTGTAATTCGCGTTTTATGATGGTGCCACAGGCGTGCACAAATACCATTCCATCGCCTCGCAGTCGCTGCAAAATGAAACCTTCGCCGCCGAACAATCCTGTGCCGAATCGTTTCGTGAGCGCAATGCTGACCTCTGTCCCCAGGGCTGCGCACAGAAATGCATCTTTCTGGCAGAGCAGATCACCGCTGACCGTCGACAAATCGATGGGAATGATTTTGCCCGGGTACGGCGCTGCAAACGCCACCCGGCTTTTCGCGTTACTTTGATTGGTGAAATGGGTCATGAAAATCGATTCGCCGGTCAACTTGCGCATGGCAGCGCCCATCACTTTGTCCAATAATCCCTGTTCTGGCTTGGAACCATCGCCCATGCGCGCTTCAAAGACAATGCCCTCATCCAGCCAGTTCATCGCGCCGGCCTCGGCAATGACCGTTTCGCCATGATCCAATTCAACTTCCACAACCTGCATATCGTCGCCAAAAATTTCGTAATCCACTTTGTGACTTTGCATGTTCGTTCTCCTCAGTTATTCAGTTGGTTAATGCGTTTGAATCGTTCTGTCAATCGAATTTCCTCAATCCGGATGCAGCGCCCAGCCTCTTGCATGTCCGCAATCGTTCGGAGCGGGAAGATCACTCAGGCTCCGAGAGTATTTTCGCGTTGACACATCAAGCTGCAATGGCAGGTCGCTCAGACTAGCGCGCACAGTCTGTTGACTTCTCATGATTCAACAGCCATTGCTTCCGCCACAACCCGCCGCCGTATCCCACTAACGTGCCATTGGCGCCAATAACCCTGTGGCATGGCACAATGACGTTGATTGGGTTTTTCCCGTTTGCGCCGCCAATGGCGCGAACAGCTCTGGTGTTGCCAATTCTCTTGCCAATTTCCAGATAGGACGTCGTTGCGCCAAAGGGAATTTTACTCAATTCGCTCCAGACCGATTTTTGAAACGCTGTTCCGCGTGGCGCTAATGGCAGATCAAAGGTCCGACGATTCCCTTGAAAATACTCGGCCAACTGATCCCGACACTTTTTGACCAACGCAGATGACTTGATTTCTCTCTTATCTGACGTCTCGACAAACAGGACATGGGTGATGGCGGTTTCTGTGGCGCATATTTCAAAAAGCCCTATCGGAGACTCATAAAAATCCACGTAAGGACTTTGTTGAGCATCATTCATATTTTATTCTCATGGGTTTAGATCCTATTCGAATCACTTCCTGAATCAGATGGCTCATCTCAACCGTTGATCAGGGAAAGCTCGATTTCAAGCTCATCCATACGTTTTATGACCAGATCGTAATCCAACAGAGGGCCTTCAATCTCGCGCTCTGTGTCCTTCAGGCTGACCAGTTTTTTCGCGGACACCAGAAACTCCTTTGCCTGGTCGTACTGCTTCAGCTCGAAATAGCATTTCGCCAGGCCAAAAAAGCATTCGCCCAAATAGCTGTTGCTCTGGTGCTCCGCTTTCTCCAGCAGTTGAATGAGGTGAGCAAAATATTGTTTCGCTTCGCTGTAGCGACCTAATTTCGTCAAGGTTTTCGCAGTGATATAATTCCAGGTGGGGTCATCCCTGAATCGGTGTTGAATCGAAAAGCATTCGGCCAGCGCTTCTTCGTACCTGTCCTCATAATAAAATATTTCCACCAGTGAAATTTTACTCTCCAATGCCGTGAAGCGGCCTTTCTCACCGGCAATTTTCAAATACTCGATCCCTTTCTCGCGCTCGTCTTTCATCATCCGAAGGAAGGTCAGCACACGGGCTTTGGAGCTTTTCCAATAATAATAGAGGCCAAGACCAAAATATGTATCCCACAGCGATTCATCCAGACTGTGCGCCTGCTTGATATTGGAAACCCCTTTGACGCCATCCAGAAACGCTTTGAACCATTGCCCCTTGCGAATGCGGTTCAATCCGCGAAACCCATAGGTCGCCCCCAGCACAAAATGAGCATTTGGATCTTTGACATTTTTCAGAACAGCGCGATCGCCGATTTCAATGGTCAACGCAGCGAGACTATCAAATTTATCATCGAAGATGTTGACCCGGTAGGACATCATGTAAAGATGATACACAGCCGCGTGGCCAAAATAGCCCAGGGGATTCTCCGGATATTTCTGTATCACCTGCTCGCAAAGAGCAATGGCCTCGTCATACTTTTGATCGTAAACCAGGTTCAGCGCTTTATCCACCAGCGTATCGACCCCGGCAAAGGCAATGGTGGTTTGAGCCGACGCATAAGAATGAATGGTGAGAAGAAATGCGAGGTTGATCAAAAAACCTGCATTAACATTCCCGGCAAGACGACGTTGAATTGTAGCTTTCATTACAAAAATCTGCTATTATGATTTGAATAGCGAACGACTTGATAGCGTTCCATGAAATATCAGGCGATACAAATCACAGACAACGGTCCTTGTGAAAACCAAACAACTGTCCGGTCAAACAAAACATTTGTTCGGTTAAAACTACTCCATGCGCATCAATCAGCATTGAACGGACTGCAACCAGACAGGTTGTATCGCCAACGAAATCAGGCATACCCAAGCTGGATCACTTCCGGTAACTCAGAAATACATTTTCCTCACATCCCTGTCTATTTGTGATTGCTCGGCGCCAGGGACGTTACAACCTCGGTCCTAATGGCTGACATATCGATAGTACAGATCCAGCGATCTGGGAATAGTGATAATGACTATGACAAAGGCGAGAACGGTGAGCCCAATGGCAATCGTGGCTAACCGTTTATGGTTTGAATTCTCCCAGCTACGCTCCTGATAGCTTAAAATATGTCCCGCTGCATAGCCGCCGATGAATCCACCCAAATGGGCCAGATTATTGACGGCCGGGAAGAAGAATCCGAACAGGAACATCACCACAGCCCAGTTCAATAGCTGCGGGTAAACAATCTGTCCGAACACACCCCCTCGCGCGCGCCCATAATAGATTAGGGCGCCCAACAATCCAAAGATCGAGCCGGACGCGCCAATTGTTGGATTGCTCAAAAAGGCAGTGGACAGGATGAATCCGGCCACACCAGAAATCGTGAAAATGAGAATAAACCGCGACGTTCCAAAAATGTCCTCAACCATGGGACCCAATTGGCGAATCCAGAGCATGTTAAACAAAATGTGCAACACGCCGCCATGCAGGTAAATAGCGGTGATGAGCGTCCAATACCGGCCCAGTTCCATGAACCACTTCCCTGTCATGCCGAGGATGATCAGGCTTTTCGAACTTGGCGACAAAAAGTTCAAAATTCCGCCCCGCGGACTCAACGCACCCGGGAGATCGATGAGCAGGGCGATGACATACAGCCCGACGCAGAAGTACGTGATGATGTCGACAAAATCAAGAGACCGGCTGAAAATTTTCTGCGCAAAGGTGAACAACCCCGGCCGACCGGGATTTTTAATTCCGCAATGAATACATTCTTCCGCATCCGCGCTGATTAACTTCCCGCAATTGGGGCAAACAATCGCATGCTTCGTTTTCGCTGGGGCCATGTTGAATTCCATGTCTAATTGAAATGCGTCTCAGTGAATTTATAAATCACACAGGTGTTGTTCTTCGAGTCATAATTCAGTACACTCAATCTGTCTTTCTCATAATTCCAGTAGCTCACGTCGAGCCGATGGGATTGTATTTTGTACACAACGGATTTCCTGGGATAGGTTCGGCAAAATGCCAGTCGCGAAAACTCCAAAGCCCACCACATTCTCGCGGTCAACCATGATACAAGGATCAGGATAAAGCATGTATTTTTTGTCTTTTCGATTTTCATCGATTTCGCCCGGCCTCAGAGATCACCTGTCGATCCAATTATAGCAAACGCAGTTATAAATGTCAACGTTTTTTTGCCGGTTTTGTTCAGGAAAAAATCGCGCCAGCCCGGTTCAATCTGTCGGATAAAACCTTCCGGGACAAAAAAGATAGGTCATCCATCCAGCGCCATCATGGATTCCTGAATTTCCGCCATGACGAACAAAAAATATGCATGTTTAATGTCCTGAAAGTCTAAATAATACTTGAAATTGTAAATATAATTTTGTATTATTTTCGAAACGACTGTTAAACGAAACCGAAATCTTCGAGGAATGTTCATGCGGGGCCGACAAGCACACGTATTACTTTTCCTATCATTACTTTGGTGGACAGGCTGTGGGGAGAATGCGATGGAAACACAATTCAAAACGTTTGTAGAAAATCACGTGGCAGCCATTCAGCCTTTGATGAAAGAAATGGCGCTGCATTATTGGAATGCATCATTGACTGGCAGCAAGGAAGATTTTGATGCCTATGCTGAAGTTGAACTGAAGCTGCGGACGATTTATTCGAATAAAGATGATTTCAACTATCTGTCCGATTTGAAGAATTCCGGTCAGCTCATGGAGCCGATGTTGAAACGTCAGTTGGACCTGCTTTACAACGGCTATTTGAGTAATCAGATTGAACCTGAGCTGCTCAGGCAGATCGTTGAAAAAAGCACGGCTGTCGAGAACAAATTCAATGTGTATCGGGCGAAGATCGGCCAGCGCGAGGTGACAGACAATGAAATTAAAGAAATTTTGAGGAAAGAAACTGACACCGAAAAACGTCGCGAAGCCTGGCTTGCCAGCAAGCAGGTGGGACAGCAGGTTGCTGACGATATCATTGAATTGGTGAAGCTCCGCAATCAGGCTGCGGTGAAACTCGGTTTCGAAAATTTCTATCTGATGTCGCTCACGCTGTCCGAGCAAAATCTGAGCGAGTTGAATGCCATTTTCAATGAGCTTGCCGAGTTGACTGATGAACCCTTTCGCGCATTGAAGCACGAACTGGACGACACGCTGGCCCGGAGATACGGAGTCGCGGCTGAGAATTTGATGCCCTGGCATTATCACGATCCATTTTTCCAGGAAGGCCCCATGGTGTACGACGTCGATCTGGACAAATATTTTGAGCGCTCGGACGTGAAGCAGTTGGCCCGGAATTTTTACAGCGGAATCAACCTGCCGGTCGATGACATTCTGGCCCGGAGCGATCTTTACGAAAAACGGGGAAAGAATCCTCATGCCTTCTGCATCAGCATCGATCGCGACAAGGATGTGAGAATTTTGGCCAATCTGAAGAATGACGAATCGTGGATGGAAACCATGCTTCACGAACTGGGGCATGCGGTTTACGACGCGAACCTCAGCCCGGATCTGCCGTTTCTGCTGCGCGAGCCGGCCCACATTTTCACGACCGAGGCCATTGCCATGTTTTTCGGGCGACTGTCCCGCAATGCATTCTGGCTGCAGGAGATGGTGAACCTTAGCGATGGCCAGCGCGATGAAATTCATGGGCGGGTTCAAAAAACACTGCGGTTGAAACAAATGGTCTTTGCCCGCTGGTGCCAGGTGATGTTCCGATTTGAACAGGAACTGTATGCCAACCCGGACCAGGACCTGAACGCGCTATGGTGGTCCTTGCAGGAGAAGTACCAGTTCATCAAAAAACCGGAAGGGCGGTCTGCGCCGGACTGGGCAGCAAAAATTCATCTCTCATCATCGCCCGTGTATTATCACAACTACATGCTGGGCGAATTATTGGCTTCTCAACTCCATGGGTTCATCGTGAAACATGTTCTGGAGCAAGATGCGGACGCCGGCGTCTCATTCGTCCGCGAACAGCGAGTGGGCGAGTATTTGAAGGAGAAAATCTTCGTCCCGGGTTCGACCTATCCCTGGAATGAATTGATCAAGCGAGCCACCGGCGAAAACCTGTCAGCGACCTATTTCGTCGACCAATTTGTGGTTCGCCAGGGTCGCTGATAACCGCAACCGGCGTCTGATTGGGGAGCGGTTCCGAAATTATGCCGCATCCCTGCTTTGATGGGTCCATGCCAGACCGATCCCGTCGCTCTGCTGATTCGTCCCTGCTGCCAACGAAGAAATTAACATTAGTCGAGAAAGGAGGTTAATTCCGAATCAGATTTCATCTTTTGTCGTCACAATAACTCTGTTCAATGGCACTCATCCTCTCACAGATATTTCATCTGTTCGATTTCTGGAACAGCCATTACAACTTTTTCTATTCCAAATTCAATAACTCAAGGAGTGCATTATGTTTTTTACGCTGAACAGCACATTAAAACGTGCCATCTTTATTGCGACCACCGTCGCAGTAAGCATCATTTTCGCTTTTACGGCATTCTATTTTAAAAAAGATATGCATCAGCAGTCATTGGTGATTTATCTCGTATTTATCCAGGCCGTCATCATTATCACCTTTTTCACTTTCAAGGACTCCACGTCCAACCGGGTGCTCTATATTAAAAAACTGAAGAATCCACGGCTGCAGGAGAATTCATTTTTACTCACCGATATTTTGATCCAGGAATTCGAATACATCAGAGAAACGGCCAAACAGGCCATGGACGACCGCCACACGATGGTGAACTACTTTCTGCTCATCGCCGGCGGCATTTTTACAATCATTAGCAGCCAGTTTTTTAAATTGGAGGGGACTGCCCCCGGCGCTGTTTCTGTCGGGATTGTAACGGTATTGGCCATCGTAATCAATGTCATCGGCTGGATTTATTTCATGCACATCGTCCGGCTGCGACAGGCCTGGTGCAGCAGCGCCGCCGCGATGAACCAGATCAAAGAATTTTACGTCGTCAACGGTCGCGTCCCGGATGACCTCGCCCGCTCTGCATTTTTGTGGGACAGTAAAAGCCTGCCCAAGCCAGGCAAGAAGAGCAATGTGTTCTACTATTCAGCGATGCTCATCAGCTTTGTTTCAGCCACGGTCATCTTTTTCGCCAGTTGGCTTTTGCATACCTCAGGGCAGACGACCAGTCTGAGCGTATTCACGTTCCTGATTGCCATTTACCATTTCTTGTTTCAAATGTTCAGCTATTCACTGTTTTTAGATTATCAACCCATTCGATGAAATGAAAGTACACCTAAAACAGAAGCATAGAATACTGGATGACTTTTTCAAGGTTGATCGCGCCATCCTGCAGCACGAAAAATTCGATGGCACGATGAGCGAAGATATTGTCCGATTGAATTTGCTTCGCGGCGAGGCGTGCGCGGCGCTTCTTTACAATCCTGAAAATGATACCATTATCCTGGTCAGACAATTCCGCTACCCGATTTATACGCGGGATGAAAACCTGGCTTGGTCCCTGGAGGTCGTCGCTGGCATGATTGATGACGATGGTTCTCCTGAAGATGCTATCCGCAGGGAGATAATGGAAGAGACTGGTTACCAGCCATCCAGTGTGAAGTCGCTGTTTTATTTTTACCCAACGCCGGGCGGCAGCAACGAAATCATTTATCTGTTTTATGCCGAAGTAGAAGAAAAGGACCAGATTGCCCGGGGCGGCGGCGCCGTTGGAGAAGACGAAAATATTGCCGTCGTGAAACTGCCGCGGGAGAAAGTGTACGACATGCTGCATCAGGGCGAAATCGTTGACGCCAAAACCATCATCGCGCTGCAATGGTTTGAAAGCAGAAAATTATAGCAAAGCGATTCAGGCGCTTCGACCGGGACGCTGTCCGTTTCACGGCGCAGTTGAAGCGCCTTTATTTTTATCGTGGACACGGGCTCATAACGGCCAGAGATACTGTCTGTCATTAGCGAAGGCCCGGGTCTGACGAGCCTGTTCAAGTTGCTGCTTGATCTTCATCGAATTCCCAACCAGGACGAGCCGGGAACCAAAAAAGAAATAGAACGCTGATGACGCGGATGATGCTGATCTTCACGGATTCTTTATAGGAGTAAATCGGTGTCATCAGTGCGGTACGTCAGCCGCTTCTTTGATGGATTATCCGTGTTCTATTAAAAAAAGGTAACTACTCAGGTTCCAGGTTTAAAAGTTCCCGGTTCAGGGCTAAATAGAATTTTCGTCGCTATTCAGGCATGTCGTCTCGCCGCGAAATCACGAAGCCACAACGTTGCACGAAGATGTCATTTTATTAATTCATATTTTGTGAGATTCAATTTTTTTAATACCACGTTCAGTATTTCTGAATCGATAATTCAGCCTGCATTATTCATAGTATTTTTAAAGGAGGCTGGCTAACCTGAATGGTGCTCTTTTTAGAATAAACGTATAAAAACTGAGTTTCAAAATAGCTTAGCCTTTAGCTAATTGAAAATCTGAATGTTGACTCAAATTCTGAGCAAGTTCATGAATGATTCAGGTTAGATGTATTTTTTTCTTCGCGCCTTTGAGACTTGGTGGCTGCGCAGTTACAAAAAAAGTATAAAATTTTCTGCCCAAAAAGGTCAGAAAATTATTTGTTAGATACTAATACCGCAACGCCGGTTTTGATTCACTCAAAATGTTCAAATGCATCGGGAGATCCATGTGAATAAAATTATCCAGCCAGCGAAATCCATTCATGGCGACATCTCTGTGCCGGGCGACAAATCCATCTCGCATCGCGCGATCATGTTCGGCGCCATTGCCCGGGGGAACACCACCATCTCCAATCTGTCCTCTTCGGCGGATGTTGCCAGCACCCGAAGTTGCCTGCAACAGCTCGGGATCGATATCACCGAGGAGAACAGCGTCATCACCGTGGCGGGAAAGGGATTGACAGGACTGTCCGCATCGCCACGCGAGCTCGACTGCGGGAATTCCGGCACGACGATCCGGCTGATTTCCGGCATTCTGGCTGCCCAGCCATTCACATCCACGCTCATCGGCGATGCCTCGCTCAGCAAGCGCCCGATGAACCGCATCATTCAGCCTCTGACTCAAATGGGCGCGCAGATCGTCAGCCAGCCGGGTGGATTTGCCCCGCTGACCATTCACGGCCAGCGGCTGAATCCCATTGCCTTTACCAGCCCGGTCGCCAGCGCCCAGGTGAAATCGTGCATTTTATTGGCTGGTCTTTTCACAGAAGGCACAACGACCGTCAGCGAACCCACGCTGTCGCGGGATCACACCGAACGTCTGCTTCACGATTTCGGGGTGACGGTCGATTCCGATGCTTCGGGCATTTCAATCCACGGGCCGGCCACGCTGCACGGCTGCGATATTCTGGTGCCGGGCGATTTTTCCTCTGCCGCTTTCTTCATTGGCGCGGCATTGCTCGTTTCCAATGCATCGTTGCTACTGAAAAACATCGGTCTCAATCCGACGCGCACAGGATTACTGGACGTGTTGGGTCGGATGGGCGCCAGAATCATCATCCATCCGTCTTCATTTCCATCGTCCGAACCCATGGGCGATATTGAAATTTTTTCATCCCGGCTTGTCGGAACGACTATTGAGGCGAATCTGGTGCCATCGCTGATCGACGAGATTCCCATCCTCGCGGTGATTGCCGCCCGCGCAGAAGGCATGACCACGTTATCCGGCGCTGGAGAGCTTCGCGTGAAAGAATCGGATCGATTGAAGGCGATCACTCAAAATTTACTGAAGATGGGAATTCTCATCGAGGAAAAAGACGACGGTTTCATCATCGAAGGACCGCAGCAATTCAAAGGCGCGGAGGTGGACAGTTTTCACGATCACCGCATTGCCATGGCTTTTTCGGTGGCCGGGCTGATAGCCCGGGGCCAGACGACGATTCTCAACCCGGACTGCGTTGGTATTTCCATGCCCAATTTTTACACGACGCTGGAAGAGGTTGTGGATGAATAGGTCGCGTTACACCTGCCTTGTCATCGGCAATCCCATCAGCCACTCGTTGTCACCGCATTTGCACGCGATGTTTTTCCGGCGATTCGGCATTGACGGTGAATATCGGGCGCAGCAGGTGAAACCGGATGAGCTCGCCGGGGCGTTAGCTTCATTTCGAAAAAGCGGCATTACCGGGGTGAATGTCACCGCCCCGCTGAAAAACGACGTCCTCCCGTTCATGGACACATTGACCGCTGAAGCCGAATTGATCGGCAGCGTCAATACCATCGCGTTCGGCGACGACGCTGTCATCGGACACAATACCGATGCGATCGGATTTCAGGCGAGTTTGCGGCATTGGGGTATTTCACTGGCCGGGAAAAATGTCTTGCTGTTCGGCGCCGGCGGCGCCGCCCGTGCGGTGCTGTTCGCATTAATCAGAGAGAAATGCCGCGCCATTTCCATCGCCAATCGAACAGGCGAAAAAGCTGAAGCGTTGGCGTCGGCCATGTCGGTGCACGCGAGCGGCATCCCGATCGACATTGTACCGTTCGAGCCGGAGGCCATTGGAGAAACCCTGAAAATATCGCAGGTAGTGATAAACTCCACCACAGTGGGCATGGCGCATCAGCCGGCGTCTGCCATCCTTTCGGACGACGAGGCGCTGTCGAACGATATGTTCATTTATGATTTGATCTACAGACCCTGTGAGACGCCCTTGCTGCAACAGGCAAAGCGCAGGAACATTCAGCATACCAATGGATTGGGCATGCTCATCTTCCAGGGCTTCGAGTCGTTCAAATTCTGGACGAACCAGCAGGTGGTTTTGACCGAATCATTGTACAACGATATTGAAATGTCATTAAGGAGGGAAATATGTCAGGAATAACCTGGAGAACAGCCGGCGAATCGCACGGAAAAGGCTTGATTGGCATCATTGATGGAATTCCTTCAGGGCTGTCCGTTTCAGAAGAACTGATTCAACAGGAGTTGGCGCGGCGACAGAAGGGATATGGCCGCGGCACGCGGATGAATATTGAAAAAGACCGGGCAGAAATTTTTTCAGGCATACGGTTCGGCCAGACCATCGGCAGCCCGATTTCTGTTTTCATTGAAAACAAGGATTGGGTGAACTGGTCCAAAGAAATGGCCGTGTGGGGCGCGCCGCCTCAGGGACTGGAAAAAGTGATGGTGCCGCGACCGGGTCACGCGGATCTGGCCGGCAGCCTGAAGTATCTTCACACAGACATCCGAAATGTCATCGAACGCGCCAGCGCCAGGGAGAGTGCGGCGCGGGTGGCGTTAGGCGCCATTGCCAGACAGTTGCTCGAATTCTTCAATATCTTCATTTTCAGCGAAGTCATTCAGATCGGAAAGGTCCAGCTTGCGCAACCGGTTTACACGCAGCTACAGGACGCGACCGACGATCAAATCGAGAAAGTCCGAAAGACAATCGAGAAGTCCGAGGTGCATTGCAGCGATGAGGCCACCAGCCAGGCGATGAAATCCGCCATCGATGAGGCGAAAACCAAAGGCGACAGCGTCGGTGGACGAATTTCGGTGATGGCGCTGCATATTCCGGTCGGATTGGGCAGTTACTCCCAGTGGGATCAACGGTTGGATGGCTTACTGGCTCAGGCAGTGATGAGCATCCCCGCCATCAAAACGGTGGAGATAGGCGACGGCCCTGCGCTTTCCGGCAAGTACGGGTCCGAGGTTCATGACGAAATTTTCTGGGAGCAGCAGATGCAGAAATACAAGCGCCCAACCAATCACGCCGGCGGCATTGAAGGCGGCGTCAGTAATGGCGAGCCGATCATCATCACCGCCACCATGAAACCCATTCCCACACTGATCCGGCCGTTGAAATCGGTGAACATCCAGGAAAAGACGCCGGGACAGCGGCATAAAAAACGAAGCGATATTTGCGCAGTCCCTTCCGCTTCAATCATCGCCGAAGCCATGGTCGCGCTGGTACTGGCGGATCAGGTGTGCAAAAAATTTGGCGGCGATTCCATTGCTGAAATGAAAGAGAATATGGAAAACGTGCTGTACGAGCGGCAACTGGATTTGCTGCAACGATTCAGTCTGGGGGATTGGCGACTGGGACTGGTGGATTAATTCGTGTTTCCCATGGGAATTATGCTTCAATTTTTCGTAACGACTTGGGTTGGCTGGTTCAGAGTTCCGGGTTCAAGGTTAGAATCCTTTCGTTTTTATATTTATAAATGAATATTTTTATTAACCCTGAACCGGGAACCTTTAAACCTGGAACCTGAGCAGATTTAATTTTTCTTTGAAATCTGAACGCAGAGGGCGATGCGCAACGTGCATATCTATCTTATCGGTTTTATGGGCGCCGGAAAAACAACCGTCGGAAAGCTATTGGCCAAAGCATTGAATCGGGAATTCATCGATCTGGATGAACGGATAGAGCAGGAAGCCGGGCTTGGCATCCCTGAGATTTTTGAAAAGCACGGCGAGACCTATTTTCGGCAGCGGGAATCGACGGCTCTCCGGAACATCAGCCATTTCGGCAGGAAAGTGATCGCCACCGGCGGAGGGATTGTATTAGCCCCGAAAAACAGGGAGACGATGAAGCGGAGCGGCGTCACCGTATATCTGAGCTGGCCGGCGGAGGTGCTGTTTCGAAGAATTCACGCAAGTCAGGACCGGCCGCTGCTGAAAACAACATCGGCCGAAATTACATTCGACCATGTCCAACGCATGGTGAGCGAGAGGATTCCGCTGTACCAACTGGCAGATGTCACCATCACCGGGGACGAGGGGACATCCCCGGAACAGACTCTTGCAATGATTTTAGAACAACTCCCCATTACCGACAGGAATGAAAAACAGACGTCCATGAACAGCCTTCACGTCAATCTGGGCGAGCGGACCTATCCGCTCATCGTTGCATCGGACAGCCTGTCCGAATGCGGCAAGGAAATTCATCAATATACCCCGGCGAAAATCTATGTCGTGGTGACTGATGAAAATGTCGACCGCCATTATTCAGGGATTGTCCGCCAGTCGCTGGAAGCGGTCGGCAGCGCTTGTTACATCTACAAAATCACGCCGGGCGAGGAATCAAAATCTATGTCCACGGCTGAGTCAATTTTCACATGGCTGCTGGCCCATCGATTTCACCGCGAGATCGTCATGGTTGCGCTGGGCGGCGGCGTTGTCGGCGATTTGGCCGGGTTCATTGCGGCGACCTTTTTACGGGGCGTGCGATTCGTCCAGATTCCCACATCGCTGTTAGCCCAGGTGGATAGCAGCGTCGGCGGGAAGGTGGGCATCAATCACCCGCTGGCTAAAAACAGCATCGGCGCTTTTTACCAGCCGCACCTGGTCTGGATCGACCCGACGACCACGCGCACGCTCCCGGAACGGGAAATTTACAACGGTCTGGCTGAGGTGATCAAATACGGCCTGATTCTCGACAGCGGCTTTTTCAACTATCTCGAAGCGCATCTCGACGACATTATTTCTCTCGACAATGCCGATTCGCTGATGCATGTCATTCACACCTGCTGCCAGTTGAAAGCCGATGTTGTGGAGAAGGACGAAAGGGAATCCGGCATGCGGCGCGTCCTGAATTTCGGCCACACCATCGGCCATGCGCTGGAAAAGCTGACCGACTACGCCTATTTTCGCCACGGAGAAGCGGTCATCTGGGGAATGTTAGCGGCCACAACCATGTCGCAGGAGGCCTGCCAGCTACCATCTTCGGACGCTGACAGAATTCGGGCGCTGCTCCAGCGATTGGAAAAACCGAGCATGCCGCGCCGCGTCACAGTCGATGCAATCCTCGACGCCATCAAAGTCGATAAAAAAATGACCGACGCCGGCCTGCAATTCGTGTTGCTGGAAGCCATTGGCGCCTGCACCATTCAGTCGCTGGACTATGAGATTGTTCGGACCGGCATCGAAGCCATCTTCGCCGGCCGGTGACCGAGTGATCGCCTCTGCCCTGCTGTTCCTTCATTTCAATAGAAGGAGCTTCCGGGTGGCCCCGAAATCGGAACTCTTCATCCGGCAAAAATACACTCCCGAAGCCACTGCATTTCCTGATTCATCGTTGCCATCCCAGGCGACCTGGTGCACGCCGGCCTCCTGAACGTCCTGCACCAGCGATCTGATCTCCCGACCCAGGATGTCATAAATTTTCAGGTCGACAAATCCGCGCGCCGGCAGTTGAAACGAAATGTGCGTGAGAGGATTGAATGGATTGGGATAATTTTCATAGAGCCGGTAGTCAGCGCTGATGTCCGTCTCCGGCTTCTCCGCCACGCCGGAAACCAGATCTCCGGTCACCAGAAAATCGTCGATGTTCCAGCCGCCGACGATAACATTATCGCTGTTTGACTGTAGCTCGAACATGATTCTGACCGAGGCGCGGTTATCCGCATAGGCTGAAATATCGATGAGTTGCTCCTGCCACTGCGCATCGCGAAGCCCATTGGCCGGACTCTCCCAGACAATCTGGTAATTGACCCTGACGCGCGCTTCGTCCCCGGCCGCGACATTGAGCCAGCGCATGAATCGCAGCCCCACGTCCGAAAGCCCTCTGCAATCGATGACCGGGGACAGCAGATAATTGTTGACGGACGCCTGATAACAGCCATCCCATGACAGCCCTTCATAATCATCATATCCCATGTCCGTCCCCCAGCAGCTCATGCCGGAATAGGGCAACCGGGGATCGCCGCCCTTGCCCTGCGGCCGGCCGCGCTGCCAGTCGTCGTGGTAGTTGGCAGACAGCATCCACGATTTATGCACCCATCCATCCACCGTAAACTCGAAATTGTCGAACAGCCCGTCCACATTGTTGATCGGAACGTGTTTCTGGAAACCCGATTTCTGCGGCGCCGAGATCGCCAGCTTCGTATCGACAGTATAAAACTGAGGCGTTGTTTCCTTTAAATGGACGTCAAAGGAAAAACAGACCGTCTGCCCCATGGCGATCCTCGAAAGGCGCACAGTGTCCTGAAGGATCTCCAGGTAGGCGTCGTTCGCGCTCAGCACACCCACCAGATCGGTCAGCGACTGCCGGCCATTATTATTGATCGCGAATATTAGCTGCACGGTCTCACCGTTATTCAAAACGCCATTCTGATTTCCAGCCAAATCATTCACCGTCACATCCTCCAACGACATAGTCGGGGCGAATACTTCGAACAGGAATTGATGGCTCCACTCCATTCCCGAAGTTTCCCGAAGGCGCAGGATCAATTCCACTTTTTCGCTGTCCGCGGCTGAGGGCAGAATACGAAACAGGAACGAGTCCAGGCTCACAGAGGAATTGGGCCCCACCTCGCCGATGAACAGGCTGTCGCACAGGAATTCCACATTGGAATTTTCAGTGGACAACGACGCATACACCTGGCTTGCCGGGATGGGCTGCTGGTTTGCAACCGTCAGACTCAGCCGAATTGTCTCGGCGTTATTCAAATTGCCATCGCCATTGCCGGCGCTGACGCCGAGCGAATCATCATCAATGCGCATTGCCGCCACGCTGAGATACGCCGTGCTTATCAGTTGGGCATCCAGCACAATCAGGCTGTCCATTGTCACCGGCACATCGCGGTAAACGATTGACTCGTAACCGGCAGCGGAAATTTTAACAGTATATTGAGCCGGCGTCAGATAGCGATAGAATCGGCCAAACTGAAGATTGCTCATTCGCGGATAGAGCAAGTCTTGATCATCAATTTCAAGAATATCGATGGTCGCCTGAATCGGGGCGCCGGTCTCCGCATCCGTGACCAGCCCGGTGATTCCCGATTTCTCCGCCAGGTTCATCATGGCGATAAAACCGGGCAAATTTCTCGCCATCACTTCGTCGATCATGACCGGCGATTCCGGATGGCTGGTATACATTTCAATGGTGAAGGCCAGACAACCATGAACACCGTACATGAAATCACAATATTCCCCCTCGGTGAAATACCAGCGTCCGCCCTGGCGCAGCGTATAATTCAGAGAATCAGCCACCGTACCACCGACCTGGATCAACACGTCGTTATCCGGAGCAATCCCGTCGGTGTGCGTCCACGAATAGAGCACCAATTCGCCGTACGTATGGTAAGTGAGGCTGAGCACTGGCGGGTGCTGCGCGGCGAAATCGCGGACAGCCCGCGTCTCCGGCTCGGAAAATGGTTCCGGGCCATGGGTGCCGCCGGGAATAAACTGAAACGAGTAATTCCGGTTCAAATCCACATCACTGTTATTGTGCCGGCGAAATGCCTCGCGTCCATCCGGATTGACGAGCGGGATGAACCAGATTTCGTAGCTATCTACCCAGCGCGTGATCACAGGATCGTAGCCATAATGATCCATCAGATAGCGAATGAATGTCAGCGGCGCTTCGATGCTGAGCAACTCATTGCCGTGGTGACAGCCGGCGAACAGGATCACAGGCTCGTCTTCGGTTAGGTCAGGATTGTCGGATACTTTGAGCGCGCCAATCACCCGCCGGGCGACCGAATGGCCGATGGTATCCAGCCGCGCAATGGGCGGGTACTCAGCGTCATGCGCGAATGCAGTTAGTTCCTGATAGGTCGTTGCATAATTATGAAATTGGCTGAGCTGTTCGCCGTATTCCCGTTCGATGAGTTCTTTGAAATTTTCAGCGATAACTTCAATCTTCAATTGCGCTTCACCCAATTGGGCAACGCGGTCAGGCAATGCCAGCACATCGATAGAGACACCAGGTTCAATATTGTAAATATCAAATCCCTGCTGCGCCAGTCGCTTCACCTGATCCGGCGTTGTGGCATAAATTCGATATAGTTTTTTTTCGGATTCCTGGGCCCGAATCAGAGGGATGCTGGCAAGAATGGTGAGGATCACAAAAAGACAAACTGTAGTTCTTTTCATCGAAAAGCTCCTTCAGCCGTGTGAATTGCAGAACAGGGGGACGCGATAACCGGGTGGGCGGCGGGTCGTCGCGCCGGTTATAGTTCATAAAATCATTTTCATTCGATGATTTTTCATCCGCCTCGATAATTTGTGAACGAACGAAATCTGGTTTTAACTAAACACTAACGAAGTAAACTTCCAAACAAATCATAGAACGCAGATGACACTGATAATCCGCCAAAAAGATGGCGGACGTTCCGCACGGATCATGCCAAAGGCAGATGCGTCCTTCGGCGCATTTGCACGGATAATTTTTTTTTAATAAACTGAAAAAATTTTCCTTCACGTTGATTTCTAATTTTCCAGAAAATCGTGAACAAAATTCTCGTTTTTCGGGTAGTAAGAATCTATGATAGTAATATGAATGGCCGGTTAAATTTTGGCGCCTACACTATCACTGGACATACGCGTAGTGGATGGTCGCGACCGTCCTCTACAGGTACAAAAAAGTATTGAATTTATTGTACATGCATTTAACCGGTTATTCATATTAATAGTTTTCATTCAGACACCAATTAAAAAAGCGTCAATTGCGATGCATCCTGCTGGCCGGTTTTCACCTTCGGCCTGTCTTTCAATTCGGCCTTCCGATGCTGTTTGAGCGCCTCTTGAATATCGGCTAAAAAGCGGGAGGGCGAATTGGATTTTCGTTCCCCGAACAGGAACCGGCTCTTGCTGCCCAACAGAATCAGCCGCTCTTTTGCGCGGGTCATGCCGACATAAAACAGCCGACGCTCCTCTTCCACGTCGGCCGGCGCGCCGTCGCCGCGCTGGTACGGTATCAATCCTTCTTCGCAGCCGGCGATGAAGACGACCGGAAATTCCAGTCCCTTGGCCGCGTGCAATGTCATCAGCGACACTTTTTCCACCCGTGGATCGAGCGCATCAGTCTCCTTTTGCAGCATCACTCGCTCCAGGAATTCGGACAGGTTCCCGCCAAAGTCAGCATTCAACTCTTTGATCTGATCCCAATAATAATGTCGTTTTTTATCGTTTTTGAAGTAGGAGTTCAACCCAAACTGAGCGACGATTTTATCGACCAATTCACGAATGGAAAACTCGTGGTGCACGTGCTGCAACTCTTTCACACGGGAGACGAATGACTCGATGGGATTTTTCTGCGTCTCGCTGAGCACGGCAATTCTTGAAATGCGCTCCATGGCTGTCCATAACGACAGTTCATTGGTCTTCTGATAAATCAAAACCGTATTGAGGGTGTGTTCGCCAATTCCCCGCGGCGGGACATTGATGACGCTGTACAGATCCAGATCGGAATGGGGATTGTGAATAATCTTCAGGAAGGAGATGATTTCCCGCACCTCCGGGATTTCATAGAACGGCACCTCGCCCAGCGTTTGGAACGGAATGCCGGATCGAAGAAATGCCTCTTCGATCGGCTTCACCTGCGCGCCGAGACGAAACAGCACCGCAATATCCGAGAAACTCAATCGATCTCCGGAATCACCTTCCACCGTCCGCCCTGAGTCGACGGAAAAGAAACTGGTGCCTCCGACAATTCGCTCGACCTGGTGAACAATGGTCTCGGCCTCCGCTTTCTCCGTGGGCACGCTGAATGTGTCAATTCTCATTTTGCTGACCAGCGGCGACCAGATCGCCAGTGACTGGTGATCCGAATTCCTGGCAATGACCTGCCGGGAGGCGTCCAGAATGGTCGAAACAGAGCGATAGTTTTTTTCCAGCGTGAAGACTTTTGTCCCGGGAAAATCGCGCTCGAATTGCAGGAAGTACTTTCTATCGGAGCCGCGGAAGCCATAAATCGCCTGATCCGGGTCGCCGATGGCGCAGAGATTCGATTTGCGGGCGATCAACTGGCGCAGCAACTGGTACTGGCCGGCATTGATGTCCTGATACTCGTCCACAGAAATCCACTGGAACCGCTCCTGGTATTTCTTCAGAATCTTCGGCTGATTGCGGAATAGATGGATCGGTCGGACGATCAGGTCGTCGAAATCATAGGCGTGAAGCTGGCCCAGTATTTTTTCGTAGTTGGCGAAGAGCGCGTCGAATGATTCGTCCGGCTCGCTGTCTGCCTGCGCCGAGTCGTCATCGGTGGGCATTAAATTTTTTCGCTGCGAAATACGCTCCCCCAGTTCATTGATCTCTTTGGCGGACAGACCCGGATTCAATTTTCGCAGCAGCCTGATTTTTTCGTTTTCGCCATAGATTGAAAACGCCAGGCGGTTCCCCAGAATCTGCGCCTGCTCGTACAGAATCAATGCCCCAAATGCGTGAAATGTCTTGACGGTGATTCGGGAGGCAATATCCCTGTCCAGGAGTTGATACAGCCGATCCCGCATTTCACCGGCAGCCCGATTGGTAAACGTGATGGCGAGAATTTGATCCGGCGGCGTCTGCTTCTTCCGGATGAGGTCAGCGATACGAAATGTGAGCGTCCTCGTTTTGCCGGTGCCCGGCCCGGCGATGATGAGCGCGTGAGAATCCACGCATTGCACGGCTTCGCGCTGGCGTCCGTTCAAACCGGTCTCGTCCTCGTCAGCCGACGGCAGATCCGTACCGGGCGCAGGGGCCTCTTTTTCGCCCGACTCCCCCTCGGCGCGATAGACCGGCGGTTCCTCGGTGATGATGCTGAGCTGCTCGGTCGAAACGGTTTTTTTCCCGGACGATCTGGTTTCATCCTCTTTAAAAAAGACCGCCTGTGCGCTGAATTCTTTCCTCTCCAGGTCCGTGAACAACGTAATTGTGCCAAATTCGCCGTCATACCCGGCAGCGATCTTGACTTCACCGGTTCGCATGCGACGAATGCCTTCCGCCAGAAGCGAATCGCCCCACCGCTCAATTTCCGAAAGCGGCGCATCGAACAGGATGGCCATTTCCGGGCCGATTTTATTCAGCAATTTATCGTACTGTTTCTTCACCGTTTTTGTGGCCGGACCCACATTGTAAATTTCAGCCAGAACCTCCGGCAAGGGTATCAGACTGTAAAACGGACGGGCATTGGCCGGCCGCGCGCCATCCGGACGGTCGGCCAGTTCTTCCACCCGATTCAGGACGCCGACCGTCACCGGTTTGCCGCACACCGGGCATAGTCCGCGATGCGATTTCGTCTCCGCCGGATTCATCCGCGCATTGCATTTCCGATGACCATCCGCATGATACTTGCCCTCCTCCGGGAAGAACTCGATGGTTCCGAGGAATCGCGCCGGATCGCCGCTCTTGATCGCGTCCAGCATGGCGGCGTAATTGAACTCACAATCGAACAGATTCGCTTCGCGTCCTAATTTTGCCGGCGAATGCGCATCGGAATTGGAGACGAGGGTGTAGCGATCCAGTTGCGACAGCCGCCAGTTCATGGGCGGATCGGATGAAAGCCCTGTCTCCAGCGCAAAGATATGGGACGTCAAATCGTCGAAGCAGGCGTCGATTGAATCGAAGCCGGATTTGGAACCCAGAACTGAGAACCACGGCGTCCAGATATGCGCCGGGATCAGAAAAGAAAGTGGGTGCGATTCGAGCGTAAGCTCCAGCAGATTGCGCGCATCCAATCCCAGAATGGGACGGCCATCCGAATGAATGTTGCCAATTTTATCCAATTCAGTCTGGAATTTTTTAGCCACATCGAACGAGGGCAGAAAGATGACATTGTGGTTTTTTCGAACACGATCCCCTTTTTTATAAATATTGCTGATTTCGCCGGACAGGGCAAAGCGGACTTCATTCCGGCACGTTTTGGGAATCTCCGATTTCACGGCATTGGCAAACTCCTCTTTCAATCGGAAAAAGCCTTCTTCGGCTGGTTCCAGCTTTGTCTTCATCTCCTCCAGCCATTTGGGATGCGTGATGTCGCCGCTGCCGACCACCTGAATGCCCTTGAGCTGCGCCCATTTGTAGAGCTGCTCGAATGTCAGGTCGCTGCTCGTCGCCCGCGAATAACTGGAATGGATGTGCAAATCCGCTATAAATTTCATGTCGTTTCCGAACTCACAATGTCAATAAGGGGTGTTCCCTGAAAAAAATTAAGTGTTATACTATAGTTAAATCGAGGGTAAAAGTCAAGCGGAAATCTGGCTGGTCTGTGAGAGAAATAAAAATTTCTTCCTTCCAAACCCGGAGAAGATTGAACCAAAAAAGAAATGAACGCTGATTGCGCGGATGCTCCTCCTGTAAAATCGGCGGACGGAACGTCCGCCATCTTTTTGGCGGATCAACAGCATCATCCGCGCTCTGAAAAATTTTCGGCCAAACAAAGTCTGAAAAATATTTGCCTGCTGCTGCCGCAGAAAAATGGAGCGCCGGCTTTGCAGCGCCCATTCAGGACTCACTGGACGCAATTCACATCGCTCATGTAATACCACCAGTTATTGGAGATGCCATTCAGGCTCCGGTCCATGTGCGGAATATGCTTCAGCCACCAGCGATGATGGCCGCGCATGTCGCCGCTCCCCCACTCCTCGCAATTCACGCTGCGGGACACGCCCTTAAAATTTGGGAAATTATACCAGTCATCGCAAAAGCTGGTCACGAAGCGCGGATTGCCCCAGTCATAATCTTTCTCGCTATTGGGCGCAAAGTGGACATTCCCGCATTGGGATTGCCCCGGCGCGACCTTGTCGTACAGTGTGAATTTTGTCCAGTAATTTTGTTCTGCCGGCGCATGCCGGAAAACGTGGCTCATGATCGATTCTGTGAGATGGCCGAAATCTTCTAGCATGCACCCGACGCACCGCTCGTAATTGAAACCCATGGTGATGAATCGCCGGCTGCAGTGGCCAGTCCCCGGGACCGGGTCTGAGTTGCAATAGAACGCGCCGGCGCCGGCCATGGTGGATTCCCAGAAGCCGGAATAGGGAAACGTGAAACACCACACCTCATCGATTTCCCGGCGTTCGACTTTATTGAAAATGTCGAACTGGTTGAAAATGGCGTTGTAATCCACATTGTCCGGCTGGTGGAATCCGTCGCGTGTACGCCATGCCGTCAAAAACGACTCGTCGGTGTAGCGGAAGCCGTCCAGTTTTATTGGAAACTCGTCCACTTCCACCCGCGCCACGATGCGATAATTCAGGTAGCCCTGGCTCACCTCTTTCAAATCCGCAGCATACACCTGCGCCAGCGAATCCGGATTGTGCCAGTTGAACAGATCGACCAATGTTTTATTCTGTTCCGATTCAATGATCGGATTGAAAATAATGAGCATCACGTTGGGTTGAACCGAAGCAGGGACTTCCGGCGCCTGACGTTTCGCGCACATCATCAGAAAGATGGGAAGCAACAGAACAAGCGCCCGGCGAAAATTGTTACTCATAATCATTACTCCTTATCTCTGTGAAATCAGTGTGCCACGCATTTCAGTTTTTTTTTAAATTACAGCAGTTGCCTTCTGCTCCAGGGGAGGGCTGCAAACAGCATGACGCCTGGCCAACTATAGTAAATCTATGTCCGATTGAAGTTGAGTTCAGTAACATTCCTGCAATTATATCGAAGCCACAGACTATTCTTTGCACGAGTTTAGCTAAAACAGAGTTAAGAGATCAAATGATCATCTCATCATCTTCGCCGATGACATGCAGCTTCATCAAATTGGTCGTGCCTTTTTTGAACAATGGCGCTCCGAGAAGAATCGCCACAATGTCGCCGGGCTTCACCAGCTTGTTTTCCAGCAATCTCCTCACGGTCTGCAGGACGACCTCATCTGTATTTTTAATTTCATCCGTCTTCATGGGAACGACCCCCCAGGACAGGCTCAATTGCCGCTGCACAAGTTGGGACGGCGTGAAAGCAATAATTCGGGACAAAGGCCGGTATTTGGCCAGCATCCGAGCGGTAAAGCCGGACGTCGTGAACGCGATGATGGCCTTCAGGTTCAGATGCTCTGCTGCCGCGCAGGTAGAAAGGCTGATCAAATCCGGTATGCCATGGATTCTCTTGTTGCCCGGCCATGAATTCCGCAGAGTCGATTCGGTCTGCAGGGATTGCTCCGCCTCCACGATTATCTTTGCCATGGTCTTCACAGCAGCAATCGGGTATTTGCCGGTTGCGGTTTCGGCAGAGAGCATCACGGCATCGGTACCGTCGAAAATGGCATTGGCGACATCGGAGACCTCGGCGCGCGTGGGCCTCGTATAGAAACGCATCGATTCCAGCATCTGCGTGGCGGTGATGACCGGTTTGCCTTTTTGCAGCGCGGTGCGAATGATCTGCTTCTGCAGCAGCGGTACTTTTTCCAGCGGCAACTCAACGCCCAAATCGCCACGCGCGATCATGGCGCCGTCGGCGACTGTGAGTATCGCATCCAGATCCCTGATGGCCTCCGGTTTTTCCAGTTTGGCCAGCACCAGAATATCTTTGTTGTGCTCGGCGATGAGCTTTTTCACCTGCGCCACGTCAGCAGCGCATCGGACAAAGGAAATCGCGACCAGATCCACTTCCTGCCCGATGCCAAACAGTAGATCGGCATGGTCTTTTTCCGTGAACGAAGGCTGACTGATATAAATGCCAGGTAGATTAATGCCTTTATGATCGGACAGAGTTCCGCCTTCGAGGATTTTACAGACAATCTGATGCGATTGAACCTCCTCGACCCGCAATTGAAGTAATCCATCATCGAGCAGAATTCGATCGCCGGCCTGTACATCGTTGGGCAATTGTTTGTACGTCGTAGATACCAGTTCCGCGGTCCCGATCACGTCCTCGGTGGTAATTCGAATGAGGCGACCTTTGTGCAGTTCCACCGAACTGTCCTTTATTTTACCGACTCGTAATTTTGGACCCTGCAAGTCCTGCAAAATTGCCACGGGCGCATTGAGCTGAGCGGACACCTTTCGGATGATCCCGATCATCCGGCGATGATCGTCATGGCTGCCGTGTGAAAAATTGAGGCGGGCCACGCTCATGCCGGCGTCGATCAATCTGGCGACCATGGTTTCGGAACTTGTGGCCGGCCCTAAGGTGCAGACTATCTTGGTATTTCTCATGAAAACACTCCCCTGCTTATCGCACTCGAATCAGACGGCTCCCATCTGTCCTGAAAATGATGGCTCCATTTTCATCAGTCCGTAAGATGTTTATGTACATGGAATTCAAACGCTCCAGCACCTCGTCCGAGGGAAAATTGAATTTGTTGTTTTTTCCCAGGGAAATGACCGCGAATTCCGGCTTGACCAGATTTAGAAACTCGCGCGTCGATGACGTATTGCTGCCGTGATGAGCAATCTTCAAAACAGTCGCGTGAAGTGCCTCCCCGTAATCCACCAGCAATTGTTCCGCCTCCCGTTCGATATCCCCGGCAAAGAGAAAGCTCACGTCGCCGTAACAGATTTTAAGGACAACAGAATTGTTATTGATATCGCGATCCAAAATCTCGCGCTGCCGTTTTCCGGGATGAAGAATGTGGACACCATATTCTTTTGAAACGTCAATTCGAACGCCCACATCAGCGATGCAATAATCTATGTTCAGGCTGTCAATGACATGCGTGTAAACCGAGCAAATTTTCGAGTTGTGAAACAGGCCGGTATCCACCACCCGCTCGACACGCACCGACCGCAGCACAGACGGCATGCCACCGATATGGTCGTTATCCGCATGGGACAACACCACCGTACTCAACCGTCGGATGCCTTCCCGTTTAAAATAGGGTACCAGAAAATATCGTCCGGCATCAAAATCCTGGAGCGTCGGACCGGCGTCGATGAGCAACCGCTTTCCATTGGGAAAGCTGACCAGCGCAGCGTCGCCCTGTCCAACATCGAAAAATATCACCTCAAGCCATCGGTTGTCCGCTCGAATGAACTGAAACAGTCCTATATTCAGGACGAGCAACAGGGAAAAGACCAATACTTTGCGAAAGCTTCTTTTTTCGATATTCAGTATGAGCCATAAAAACAAGTAGTAGATTACGACCCACGCCATAGTGATCGAAGGCGCTTCAAACGAACCGTACTTGATTTTCTCAGCCTTTTCGACGACCGTAATTAAAAAATTCAGACAGGCGATATTGGCATGGGCGTATAACTGCGCAATTGAAGCCGAGAAAAAAGAGGCGGCCAATGACGCAAATCCAAGCGCGATGATCACGCCTGAAAGTGGAATGGCTATCACATTCAAGATGAGCGCAATGGCTGGAATCAGTTGGAAATAATACAGCACAATGGGCAGTGTCCCCAATTGCGCTGCCAGCGAAACCAGAATCATCACGGCCAGATAATCGCCCAATTTGAATGCAGTCAATGTACGGAATAAAGGTATTTTTTCAAAGAAAAATTTCAGCCGCTGATAGAAATAAATGATCGAAATGACCGCTCCGTAGGATAATTGAAACGATGCCTGAAACAGCGCCAGTGGATTGACGAGGAGGATGATAAGGGCTGACGCTGAAATAATATTCAGCACATTGACAGGGCGTTGCATCAATTTGCCGGCTAAAAACAACACTCCCATCAACGAAGAGCGGACGATGGGAGGTTCGAATCCGACGAGCAGATTATAGCCTAAGATGCTCAGCATAACTGCATAAATTCGAGCCCGATAGGAGAACCGCAGCAGACTGAACAGCATGAAAAAAATGAGGCTGATATAGGTGATGTGAAGACCTGAAATAGCCAGAATATGAATGATACCTGTCCGGGTGAACGCTGCGGTAATTTCAGGGGAGATTTCCCCGCGCTCGCCTAATATCAGTCCTTTGACCAATGGCCGCGTTTTTTCATCATACAAATCATTGATGGCAAAGTACAATTTATCCTTCACAAATTGCACCGCATGCATCAACGTCCGATGGTCATCCCGTGCGATGTTTGTGATGTCCCCGATGCTGCGGAGATAAACAAGCCCATAGACGCCATTGGCTGCCAAGAATTCTCGATAGTTAAAATCCCCGGGATTGCGCTCTCCGGCGGGCGTTACCAATTTTCCGAAAAAGGTGAGCCTGTCCCGGTAACGGGGATAAAAATGCGGCTCCTGAACTTTCACCAAAATATTTCCGCAGACGTTCCAGCGGGTCGTATCGATGATTATTTGCTCCAGTGAAACGGTTATTTCAACGCGGTCCTTTCTAAAATCAGGGAATCCGATCACGCTGCCAACCATGCCGATCCGCTGATTCAGATCGGTAAAATGCATGACATGATTGGAAGGAAAAGCTCTGGTTTTCATTGAGTATATCAACACACCTGCAGCAACCAGAGCCACGGTGAATAGAATATTTGCCAGAGAAATATTTCTGCAAAACAAGATAGTTGCAGCTATGGAAACAGTGACAAAGATGAAGAATGTAACAACAGGGTTGATGGATGTACATCGACCCATGATCACTCCTGCTGTAAAAAGGAGGGCAACTTTAAACGCTGGCGAAGTATTGAGGACTGAAAGTTTCATCGATTCATCATGCAATTACGTTTATGTCATCGACTGTTTCAGAATCGAACAGAGTCAACTAGCGCCATTGCAGTTCAGAGAGGGATATCTCATTGTCGTCGTTGCCAATCAATGTACTGAAGGAATGGCATAAATTTTGGAAAGAAGAAAATGTCAACTATTGAGACAAAAGTTGAGTTACAAATTCAAAAACAAACAGGATAAAAATGAGATAACAAACGCACTCACACTCGACTCAAACTTCGATCAGGAAAAATGATAAGCGCAAAAGAGCAATTCACCACATCAACGGATATACAACAAGTCGCTAAAATGATTGCTGCGATTTGTCCTTATCGCGATCAATTCAGAACCATGTACAATGATTTTAAATTAACACTTGCCGAGAATGAAACAGGTTGGTTTTTTGAATGCATGCTGTGCAAAGGTGCAAAATGTACCGGGTTTCTCAGAAATGATGACTATTAATTTGACCTCACCTCTCTTGGTTATTTAACCAATTAAATAACCGTTTAACTTTATGGTTCAATTCATCGAGCGGGCCGTCATTGTGAACAACAAAGTCGGCCCGTTTTATTTTCTCGGCTAATTCCATTTGAGATTTTATTCGCTTCATAATCTCATCTTCACTCAATCCGTCTCTGACCTTTAGACGATTCATGATCGTCTCCGGGGTCGCGGCCACCACCACAATGATATCGAACTGATTCTGAGAACCAGCTTCAAAGATCAGCGCTGCTTCAACACAAGCGATCTTCACTTTGCCGGACGCTTTCATCCGGAGTAACTCATTTTTTTGATATTCGAGAACATGCGGATGAACAATCCGGTTGATTTGCATCTTTGCATTTTCATCATTGAAAATAATGTCCGCCACTCGTTTTCGATCCAGCGTGTCATCCGGCAAGTAAACGTCATCTCCAAACGCCTGCTTGAGTTGGCGCTTTACCTGTTCATTTTCGTTGACAATATCTTTGGCGACAACATCTGCATGAATAACCGGAATGCCTTGTTTCTCCAGTAAGCGACAAACTTCTGATTTTCCACAGCCTATTCCACCTGTAATGCCAACTTTTAGCATTCATTTTCCTTCAATGAATTTAAAATATTTCCTGAATTTCTTAAATGAAATATCAAATGAGCTCATAACGTATTATTTTAGTATGGAGTGTATCGACTGTGTCGATGCATGAATTGACACAGTCAATTCACTCCATATGTCTTTAGAAATTAAATAGCTAAATTTGAATATAAAAATCCAGTTTAGAAATTTAACTATTTAATAAATTAACAATTCAAGGATGAATCAGTCTGAAGATTGAGGCTTTCACAAGATAATAAATTTTATACGATCATGCAATAAATTTTATTCTTTTGAATCCACTCAAAAGAAATCCTCGAGACAGAACAATGAAATGAACCATTTCAATAAATCCACGTTGTCTATAATAGAAAATCCGGAGAACTGCATTGCAAAGAACCGATGACATGTTAATGAAAGACTTTCGAAATGGCGACAGGAGCGCCTTTGACCTGTTGGTGGCTCGCTACAAACACGACCTTTTTCAGTTCATTTTGAGCAAGGTGAAAAATCGCGATCTGGCTTCGGACTTAACCCAGGACGTGTTTGTCAAAATCTATAAATCTGTTGAAAGCTACTCCGCCGCAGGGAAATTCAAGGCGTGGATTTTTCGCATCGCCCAGAATGTTTGTTTCGATGAATTTCGACGGCAGAAAAAAGCATCCATTCTTTCAATTCACTCTGAAGTCAATTCAGAAAAAACTGATTACCCGGATCATGAAAATACGATTCAGGAATCGTCAGCAAATCCTGCAGAGGAGTTCGAGCACCTCGAATTGCAAACGATCATTGAAAGCGCGCTGAATACAATTCCTGAAAATCAACGAACCGCCTTGGTTCTCTGCCAGTATCACGGAATGAGCTACCAGGAAATCGCCGATATTCAAAAGTGCCCTCTGGGAACGGTAAAATCGCGAGTGCACAACGCGCTGTTAAAAATGAAAGAGATTCTTCAAAGCAGCGACATCATTTAGACTTCATCGAAAATTTTGACATCAAAATCAACGGAGGAAATCCGCATGGGATGCAACGAAATCAGACAAAATTTATCCGCCTATTTGCACGGGGAAATGAGTCAGCAGGAGCGTGTTGAAATGCACCGGCACCTGTGGGAATGCAAATCGTGCCTTAACCTCGAAATGGAATTGATTCGAACCAACCGGTTATTGAATCGATTTCAGTTCCAGGCGCTGCCTGAAAAATTCGACGAGCAATTAGCCCACAAACTGGACAAGCTGAAAATTGCGGCTCCCCGTCAGCGCAAAAGCCTCCGGCGGTTGGTTTACGCCGTTGCTGCGACAATTATCATTACGCTCGGCCTGGAGATTTTCATCTACCAGGTCATTCGGTCGACGCAGTCACCTTTGCAGTTGGCAGATTACCCGACAAAGCAGGCTGTTTTCAGCGCGGCCAGGGGAGAAACGGTTGCTAACGATTTGTGGAAACAGCGTTTCCTTCAAAAGTACAAAGATTCGGGCAAGCAAAAAATGTCCGTCCAAAAGTTAAAAAACGATTTTTAAGGATAACCGTTCACAGGTTCATCGTTCAGGATTCAAGGTTAATGATAACGTACAGTTATTGACGGACTATTTAAACATAAAAAATGTTTCGCGCGACTATATCCAACCGGGACCGCTTCACCCCGTGAAATATTTTCAATTTTAAAATAATTTATGTCTAGCGCTTTAAATCATATAACAACCGAATTGTTGTGTTATTTAGTATTATTTCACTGGGTGAACCCGGAAGCTGTGAACAGCTACTATTAAGGTATGATACCATTTTATTAAATCAATTCATCGCCGCGGCTAATTTTAATTTCACTCAAAAAATTATGAGGCGACTTATGAAGAAGAAAATCCTCTTTGTCACTTTCTGTGTTAGTCTGGCTATTTGGTCATGTCAAAATAATCAATCCGCTGATTCTTCTTTCAAAGATTTGGAACGCATGGAAAGCAAGATTCTGAAGAGTGTTTCTGACATTGAAACGTATCGCGAAGGTTTGGAACAGATTTTAGCCGAGTCCCCGGAAGGCGAAAATGCACCCCGGGCATCGTTCAAATTGGCCAAATTGAATGAAGTTTTCGGACATTATGAAAAAGCTTTGGATTACTATACACATCTGATTTCTCTTTTTCCGGGGGATTCTCTAAGTGGAGATGGTTTATTCAACTTAGCACAAATATATGAACTCCATTTGGAGCAAGAAAAAAAGGCCATCACTGCTTATCAGCAATTGATTACGCTCTATTCATCCAATAAATCGGTCATCACTGCCTATTTAAAACTGGGCCAGCTTTATTGCAAACAAAACGACTGGACACAGGGACTCGCGACATTTCAACTGCTGATAAAAAAGTACCCTGAAAACAACTTATGCGATGATGTCCAGTTCCGCATTGCTGATATTTTGGATCATCAATTGAAAAATAGTTCGGAGGCATTGACTTCATATCAAGATTTGATTAAGATCTATCCTGGGAGTTCCTGGGCAGCCCAGGCTGAAACGCGGATCAAGCAGTTGTCCCAAGGAGGTGAACATCATGAAAACTAACATTGTAAAAACAGCAGTTATACTTCTTTTTTTATCTTTATTTATTTTTTCCTGCAATGAAAATAAACTAGCGACCGACCAAATGAGTTGGTCGCCGGATGGGACAAAATTAGCATTCGTGACAGCGGAATCCAAAGAATTACTGATTGCTAACGTGAAGGAACGAGTCATCGGCGCTATTACTGTGGTGGAAAAAGCAGATGATAGGACGCTATCCTCTCCGCAGTGGTCGCCACAGGGGGATTTCCTGCTTTACACCAGTACGGGGAAAGAACAAACCGAAATCCTGACATACTCGTTGAGTTCCCGAGAGAAGCACCTCATTCAAACAATGCCCAAAATAGACGAGCACTCCTTGCAGCAAATAGCAGCCTGGACGCCGCAGCAAAATAGAGTCGTGGACATGAAAAATGATGCGGCCAGGAATTTGGCTCAGTTTTACTCGGCTGCGGCAGATGGCCGGCATACGAATCTACTGTTCGAATTAAAAGGAAATGTCGCCTGGTACGAGCTGGCCTCGAATGGAGAATGGATTACGGTCTCCCTGACATCCGAGTCGAATTCTAAATCAGCCGGCGTATGGAAAATAAAGACCGATGGATCCGATCGAAAGAAGATATTTACCAACACGATGGTATCGACATTCTCGTGGTCGCCGGACGGTTATCAGTTGGCCCTCATCGCTCAAAACAAGCAACCCAGGGATAGCACGGATGCTTTAATTATCTTCGATTCCGATGGAAAGAGTGAACGGCTCTCCTGTAAGTTAGATTCTAAAATAACCCGGATCGAGTGGTCGCCGAAAGGCAATTTTATTTCGCTTGTTCAGAGAGGGAAAGAAAAAAGTAATCTGTGGATTTTGGAGACATCGACCTCTCAACTAACGAAAATTTCATTCGACAATTTGATTGATTGCTTTGGCTGGGACAGTTCTGAAAAGCTTTATTTTACGGTCGACTATCCGACATCGCCGTCCCCGGAATCCAGCCCTGAGAGCGACTACCGGGAGTTCATTGAAAATATGAAGCGCGCGGAACCGAAGAACCTGTTTCTCTGTTGGGAAAAGGGCGGGATGTACCGAATCGATAAAAATATGTATAGCTTTGAAAAATACGAGCCAACCGGCAGTACGGCATACTTCATTCCTTATGACACGCAATTTCTAGGTCCCCAAATATATTTGCCGGTGATTCGTTTCAAAGATGAGTCGATCGAATTTATCGCGCGAACGAAACCTGAATTTTTAGCGGCCGCTGATCTCTATTTTCAAAGTCAACGGCCTGAAGATGCGCTCCGCGAAATCGGTTCGTATTGGGATACAAATTTTGATTCACCTGATTTCAAAGTAAAATTGAATGTGGAGACTGCCTGTAACAACATGAAAGTCCATTCGGATTCGGTTCAAATGAAAGAGCTTTTTGCTGGACTTAAAAATGGGGCGCTGTTAAAAACAATTATCATTCTACGCCAATTGAATAAAACAGCGGATGCAAACTGGGTGTTCAATCAATTGATGTCTTTGTCAGAGCACTGCGCTCAAAATCCCAAATTCGAATCTGCAAAAGATAATGCTGCTGTTTGGGCGTATATAGAAACCTATTTGAAATATGGCCGCGTGGAAGACGGTATTCACGATCTGGACGAACTTATCGCTCATTCGGCCAAAGATTCATTGTCCCTGTTTAATTTTCTATTTGCCCAATCGGTTCTGGCGCTGGAAGATGACCAGATGCAACTCAGTAGTGACAAGCTGGAACAAAGCTTGAATTTCGTATCAAAAAAAAGTGATAACAATGATCTGTTGAGTTTCATTGCCATTCTGATTCTTCGTTCCAATGAAAAAACAGCCACAGATTACGTACCGCTTTTGCAAAAAGTAATTGCCAGGTTGTTGGATGGTGAAGAAACTCAACAAGCCTATGAAATGATCGGAGATTTTTATCGCGCGCGGCATAACACGAAAGATGCTTTTGCCGCTTACCAGCAGGCTGCAACCACTCATTTCGATCAATACAAAATCTGGACGAAAATTTTCGAACTTGATGAGCATTGATTCGTTAACGCTACGCTTTTTCGATTCAGAACATTGTAAAGGCATCGAAAATATCTGATTTCAAAACTGACCCAAAAAGATTGACAACCCTTTCATGCTTTATGAGTATATTGGGCAGCCTTTACTCTGTAAATACAATCCACCGACTGGCAACGTGTATTTAACAATCCAGTCCGGTGGATTATTTTTTTGAGCACCTGTCGACAAAACCGACTACCTGCCACTTCCCGGGGACAGCTTTACATTATTGGTAAATCATCCTGGCCAACATATTCCCCGTCTTCTCAATATATTTTCTCTCGGCTCGCTGCATGGATTCTACGCCCCAACCACCATTTTCAGGATAAACTGGTTCTCTTCTGAGACAGTGTGAAAAAAGAAAATTCTAATAAATGACAAAAATCAGAATTTTTTATTCGGCAGACACCAGCCATTGAAGGTATTAACTATCTGTAATAATTATTACTTTGTTCAATTGATGCCTGAAATAGGCACTCGAACTTTGAAACATCGATACGCTTTGTTTATGCATGAAACATTGGCTCAGCATGGAACAGGACGAGATCAAACTATTACTAAATAGTAAACAAATAACTTGAATAAAATTTGAGAAGTATCCCTTTGAAAAATGCAAGTTCCTACATGGCATAGTATTTGCGTAAAAACGACCCGTATGATTGATTTCGATAACTAATCTACTAATTAATAAGCATATAATTCAATTGCCTTCGGTTGTTGTTTCGAGAATCTGTTCATTACACGCTGAACCATGCGGCACAAGGCATCGCTATCAGGGACTCTGCTGAGCGATCTGATTTCGAGTCGATACATGAGCCGCGGATTGATTCAACTATTTACTATCGCAGGTCACCATCTCTAAGCAGAGGAAAAATTATGGAGAAAACAGAGAGCCGACTTATACAGAACAAATATGAGATCGTCTCGAAAATTAAACAAGGGGGATTTGGGATTGTTTATTATGGTTACGACCATGTCTTCGAGAAATCTGTCGCCATTAAGGCCATCGAACCCAGCCTGCTCAAAGAGGCAAAGTGGGTGGATTTATTCATGGCCGAAGCTAAGAATGCCGCAAAACTTAGCCACAATAACATCGTCCATATTTACAACCTTGTCACCGCCGAAGATGGGCAATTGTACATTGTCATGGAATATGTCGATGGCATGGATCTGGCTAAAATTCTCCGCCAGAGCCGAAAAGCTAACGCCACGATTCCGCTCGAATTGAGCATCTACATCATTAAAGAAATATGCAAGGCTCTTGAATATGCCCATAACAAACGCGACATTCTGACGGATAAACCACTTAAGCTGGTCCATCAGGATATTTCCCCGTCCAACATCATGATCTCGCATTCCGGCCATGTGAAACTGATCGATTTTGGATTAGCGAAATTTCGTTTTCAAAATAAAAATTCAAACGAGTTGGTCATTTCCGGTAAGCTCCCGTACATGGCGCCGGAACAATTGAGTCTGACCAATGGGCATGTCGACCGACGCACGGATATCTTTTCACTCGGTGTTACATTTTATGAGATATTGACCGGCTCTCGTCTTTTCCCTTCCGATGACCCGGAGCAGATCCTCGAAAATTTCAAAAAACTGCGCATCGATACCGATCGCCTGGAACAACACAATGTGCCTGAGCCGGTTCAAAAAATTCTCGTTAAGATGTTGCAGAAAAATCCTGACGATCGCTATCATGGCGCCAATGGCGTGTATCTTGACCTGGTGGAATATCTCATGTCATCGACCTATTCGGTGGAGCTTTCCGATGAATTAGGTGGATTCGTCCAGCGTCTTTTTTCCGATAGCAACAACGACGCTGCCGCCACAGAAGCCCCGGCTCGCGATGATAACCAGGAAACGGATCAGCAAATCAGACAGCTCTCCGAAGAACTGGATAAATTGATACACGAGCAGGATGACAACGGGAAATCAGATGTCACCAGCGATTTCACAGCGGAGCCGTTCTCCGAAGTTCCGATTGCTGACATTAACGAATTGAAGACTGCCTCCGCCAATTACAGCGAGGACGTCACGCAAACAGTTGAGGAAAGAACCTCTGTCCCGGAATTCGAACGCCTGCACAGGGATCGTCAACCGCAATTTTCGCCTGTCGATCAGGTTGGCATTTACAATAGCGCTCCGCAGCCTCAGACCGAAGAGACGCCTGAAATTGATACCATAGCCAGGAACGAGGAAACGCCATCTGATTTTGATGGGGCAAACCGCAAAGACGGGAAAGAAACGGTCTCAGAAGAGTTCCTCTCCATTGCGGAGGAAATCCCTGAAAATGGCAACTCCGAAGTCGATCTGAGCGATACAGAAAGAATCATCCATCAGAAATTCAATGCTAAATTTTCCCCGGTTGAACCGGAACCAAAGCATTCAAAACTGACGCCCAAACCGACTCACGAAGATGAAGTCGGGGAAGACGATTTAAAAACTGTCATCGACGTGATTCGGCTCTCCACGCGGACGCATAAAAAAGCGATCACAATTTCAGCTATTTCAGTGCTCGCCGCATTGTTTGTCTTTATGCTGTTCGATATTTTTCTACAAATGACAAGTCTCGGTGAGGCTGTTTTCAACCGACTATTTCCACCAGCTATAAAAATAACTTCAGCCCCACTGGGTGCGATTGTTTATCTGGATAAGGAAAGGATTCCGGGAGAAACGCCGTTGTCCATTCCAAAAATTGCCCCGGGCGTTCATGAATTGACGTTGACGCATGATGGCTTTGCTCCGCTTGTAAAATCCATTCACGTGCCGAGCAAGGGCGAAGTAAAAGTCAGCGGGGAGACTGCGCGCAAAGGCTACAGCCCCTATTTATTCCGATTCAAGACGCAAATTGAATTGAACTCAGAGCCCTCTGGCGCTGTGGTTCATTTGAATCAAATCAAATTCCCCCATCGCACGCCCACAATGGTTGAATGGGAAGTAGGCGAACCATTGGCCATTGAAATGGAAATGGATGGATTCCAGAAATTGAGTGGTTTTTCATTGAATACAGTGGATGGTCTGGAGGAGGTCGAAGACCGCCGGCTCTGGGACTTCGAAAGTATCCAGGGCGACAACAAACGTTTTGTCATTCAGGGCAATTTCAAAAAATTCATCAACATTGCCTCTGTTCCTCCCGGCATAACATTTTTCATCGACGGAGCAACCAGCCCGTCGGGCCGAACCGATGTGTCGTCAGTGATTGCCTTGAGCACCGGTCAGCATTCCATTCTATTTCAGAAAAAGGGATTCAACTCCAGGCAGATGAATATCAAAGTGGATAATAGCGGGCCGGAGACCATCTCGGTTATGTTAACGCGAAATGTGCGGTTCTATGCCAAGGATAAAAATGATCCGGAGAACAATGAAATCGGCGCCAGAATCATAAAAATCATCCGCAATGACGTGGTGTATACGCGCAACGATAAAACTCCATGCGACATTGCCTTGCCGCCTGTGAATCTGAAAGTAGTACTCAGCCGCGAAGGCTACAAAGACGCGGTGGTCGGAGTTTCCATGGATGATAGCGATGTGCTGGTTGCCATGGAGCCTTCAGCCATTGATGTGAAAATCAAAGTCACCGACGCATTGACCGGCCTGCCTCTGAAGGACGCCGAACTCCTGTTTCGCTCGCTGACAGAAAGTAAAGCGTCTGAAGTGCTGTTTGGCAAAACCGATGAAACCGGTTCGATTATAAATAAAATGTCTCCCGGGGAATTCAGCTTCAGGGTGAAGAAGGCAGGCTATTTTGAAAAATATGCAATTCTGAATACCAAAAATGGGGAACACTCTCTGGATTTCAAACTGATCATTCAATAACAAGTTGCTGCATCGAGGCGCATGAAGAGAATCGAACAGACAATCGGTTGAAATGTGTCAGGTTCAAATGAGTCCATGTTCGAAAAATTGGGCCACTCGCAATGATGAAGGACGTCATGGTTCGAATAGAGTGGGACCAACGATGTCAGACTAAAACACTAATTGCTTTAGCGTAATGAAGTTAATGGAAGGATAAAAAATGCCAAAAATCGTTGTCAAAAGGAAAGCCGAAGTCTATAAGGAATTTCCGATTCGACCTTTCCAGAATAAGATCACAATTGGGTCAGAGGGGGACAACGATCTGATTATTGCGGACAAACGAGTGTCCATGCATCATTTAGCCATTGAAAAAGAAGGCACGAATTATTTTGTCCAGGATAATAACAGCGCCTTCGGGACATTGCTGAATGGCGAAAAAGTTATTGAGCGAACGCTGTTAGCCAGTGGCGATGAAATCCATATTGGCGAGCACTCGCTCATCTTCGAAAATATTCTGTTTGACAAAAGCATCAAATCGGAGAAATTTCCAGAGAAGCCGGCGGCTGTTGGGGAGCGGACCTATGCCGACGCGCTTCCTGAATCATCGGCTGCCAGCCCGGACATTGAAACTGAAGTGGATATTGCGGAAGGTCTCAGCGCCCAGTTACTGGAAGATGGCGAGAAAATCGCGGCAGAGCCGATCAGGAGCGACCTGATCCCGCATTACCTCGTTGCGATCTACGGGCCGTACACCGGGAAAAAATATCGTTTAAATTTTGGCATCACCCGAATCGGAAGAGATACATCGCTGAATGACATCGTCATTCGGGAGAACAGCAAAGGCCAGATCGATCCGAGCATCTCCCGCAGACACGCCACGATCTCTCTCGAAGCCGGCAATTTCTTCATCACGGACAAGCGAAGCAAAACCCGAACCCGCGTCAATCAACGGCAACTGAACGAAGACGACACGGTGCAGCTATTTCCCGGAGATGAAATTGAAATTGTCAGCGACCAGAGGAGCACCATTTTCCGGCTCACACCGGAGACAAAAATGGATTACGCCGCTCCCCGGAGAGCAGGCATCTGGTGGGTACGAAATGGATCATGGGTGCGTAACCTGGCTTCGGTTGCAGCCATCCTCATCTTTGCCCTGATTCTTTTCAATAACTGGCGCAGCCTGGGTATCATCAATCAAAAACCTGGCGCGCTCGCGCTGAACGAGACGACATTCATCGCCAGCCCGGATTTGGAAGGCCTCACGCTGCAACCTACGGAAGTGATGAGCATTATTCCCAGCCTGGCGCCGGCTGCGGCTGACTTCAACGGCGACGGTTTCATGGATATCGTTTACCTGGATAAAATCGGGTATTTGAAAGCGTTCGACGGAAAAACGTCCAAACCACTCTGGCAGATTTCTTCGTTGTACCAGGTGCAATTGCCCGTTGGAATCGTCGTCGCCGATTTGAACAATAACAACCTGATGGATATTTTGATCCCGTCCAACAACTCCATCGTCTACGCGGTGGATGGACAATCCGGCACCGAGATCTGGGCCAGTCCTCTACTGGGCGGGGTATTTGCGGGCAACCCGATCGTCACCGATTTGAACGGCGATAATATCAAGGACATTTTCATCTGCAATCAGAATGGAAAACTCCATCTGGGTCTGGGCACATTCACCTACCCGGAATGGTCTGTGATTGAGACTGAGAATGAAATTCGATGCGCACCCTCTGCCGGTGACCTCGATGGCGATGGCCTGCCTGAAGTTGTGTTCGGCACGGAAGGTGGTCTGATGTACGTGTACGACGGCGAGTCCAACAGCATTTCGAAAATACTGAATATCAATGAAGAATTCCAAAAAGCAAAAGGCTCATTTTTCGAAGAGCAGCCCATTCGCCAACGCATTGCAGTGGGCGATTTGAATCAGGACAACTGCGCGGACCTGGCCATCACGACGGAACGGAATCACATTCTGACCCTGGATGGCAAGCAATTCAAGCGATTGTGGTTCGATGAATTTCAGGCTGATCCGGAAATGGGGTCCTTTGCCGCGCCGGTCATGGGCGATTTTGACGGCAACAATTTCCTCGATGTTGCGGTGGTGACCAATGACAATAAAGTGATTGTCTATGATGGCAAGGGAAAAGGAAGCGGCCAGAAAAAGATCAACTGGGGCTACATTCCTCAAAATGTTGAGCAGTTCATCTCCCAACCGGTTCTGGCAGATGTCAATAAAGACGACAATGTCGATATTCTCCTGGCTGGATTTTATCACGGGCTGTACATTTTCGATGGATCCACCGGTAAGCTGATGAATGAAGCGAATATGGGACAGATCACGAGCGAAATAATCGCCACGCCGATAGTAGCTGATTTCAATAAAAATAATAGCATCGATATTCTGCTCCGGAAAAATTCCGAGGAATTTACCCTGGTTTCAACGAACAGTAAAGTTCAGGAAAGCTCTGTCATCTGGGGACAAGTGAATTTCAACCCCGAGCAATCCGGTTGTATCGCCTCTGCCTCAGTCTCGAAGAGCAGCTATTATCTGGCGATTGTGCTATCGCTGGCAATGATCCTTTTCTTCGGCATCACCCTGGTGTTGCAGCCGCTGAAACGAAAGCGCCTTTTTTCAATCTGACATTGAATTGTTCGGCCAATCGTTCATCACGCTTTACAAAAATAAGGGCAATGAACACATCTCATTGCCCTTTTAGTCGAATTGAATATCAAGTTACTTTCTGGCCAAAATGCAAAGGACGTTTAACGCAAATCCTGTCATTATGATTCACTCGCAATACCAGCGAAAATAAATGGGCGAACATTTTCCTGCCTTCAATGATGCTAACGATGAATGACTCTTCAAAAAGTAGTACGAACGATGAATAACTCCGATGAAGCGGACGCACGACTGGATGATTGGCCGGGAGGAACAATGACAATCATTTTCCTGTCAACCATTTGAAATCGCAAAACCGTTCGTCTCAGGCAAACGACTACAGAGAATTGAACCAAAGAATGCCTTCACGAAGAAGGACATTACGGCGCAGCAAATCTGGGAGCGCCAGCAAACCGATACCTGAAAACAAGATGGAAACTTCTTTCACTTAACTCAATCAACATCTGACTCTGGAAAAGGAATTCGAGCGCGTTCAAATTTGGGGATGTTATGACAATTAAAATGATGGCTAAAAGTGATGTTGGAGTTGTCAGGCCTATCAATGAAGATTACAGCGGGGTATTTGAAGAAAATAAGCTTGCCATTGTGTGTGACGGTATGGGCGGACACAAAGGTGGAGAGCAGGCCAGTCGCCTGGCAGTTTCCACCATTCGCTACATGTATTTGTTTCTCGATCTTGCCATACATCAAAAGATATCTAAAGATCTTGCAGAAATGAACTTGCAGATTGCTTCGCGGATCATCGGTTCTATTCGGCTCGCCAATCGGAATATTTACAATAAATCCATTCACAATCAAAATCTGAGAGGCATGGGGACAACGGTTTCCGCTCTCTCGATTCAGGGGGACCGAGTGATCATTGCCCATGTCGGGGACAGCCGCGTTTACCGATTCAGTCAGGGGGTGATGGAGCAAATCACCGAAGATCACACGTGGGTCAATGAACTGATTCAGGATCAAGAAATTAACGCCGACGAAGCCAAGAACTTTATCAAACAGAATGTCATCACCCGCGCTCTGGGTCAAGCGCCAACGAATAAAATCGACTTGTTCATCGGCCCACTCGTTCCCGGCGATACATACTTGCTCTGCACCGACGGGCTCACAAAAGCTATATCCAACGACGAGATAAAATCCATCGTGTTTTTCAATAACGGCAACATGGAAAACACGCTGACGCATCTCATCGATACCGCCAATATCAAAGACGGCTCAGACAACGTCACTGTGGCTCTGGTCAAAATCGACGACAGCGCGCAACCTGAAAAATCATTCACGCCGGTAAAGGTTGTGCTGAAAGCCGAGGCTGAGTCCATCGGCCGGATCGAGGATCAAATACTGAAGCAGGAGATGAACACGCCGCCAGGCGCGCTCAACTCGCCCAAAAGAGTCTCACGGCTCATTTCCTCGCGGACATTTCTGTTCAGCCTCCTGGTGATCGTGCTGGCGGTCATTCTAATTTTCGCCCTCGCCAGGTTACGAAATATGCGTTCAGAGAGCAGTTCCGGCGTCATCAGCAACGATGTGTATGCGAATTCCACTCCGATGGATGAGCAACCTCCATTGGAGACACCCGGCGCGAAAGAAACCGATACACTCAAAAAAGAAGCCGCGATCGTGTCGATACCTGACTCGGTTCTCAATAAATTAGTCTCGAATTCGATTCAGCCTGGCCCGAATTCCAGTTCAGGGAATCGCACACATGCCAAGACCCTGAACGCAACTTTAAAAAATCGGGGAGTGATCTATCTGGCCGGATTTGAAAAATCAAAAAATGTAGAAAATTCCGCGCTGTTCATCAATAATAAATTCTGGGGAAAAACTGTTCTCTTTCGAAATTCCGGTTTGCAGCTTCCACCGGGCAAATATACGATCACCATTCGCGACTCATCAGACCAGGTGATTTTCAATCGCAGTTCCATCGAGATCGCGTCCGGTGACATAAAGACCATTCAATTCAGCAGATAGCCCGGTGCATTTGCCCGTTCATTGATTTCAATTCGTTAAAATTACGCATATTGCGTTTGAAGAATGTATTATTTTTTTGAATACCCATTGCTGTGGGCAATTCAACTGTGAAAAACAACATCATTCTTTTTTCCAGCGACCTGATCGAATCGCGGAAATACTGCCCAGGAATAAACGACATAGAGGTCACATTAATTGCTAACCTAAGGGATAAAGGGGGCGTGCATGAAAAAGACATTGCTGCTATTCTCGACGCTGTTGTTCTGTTGGTTTGTCAGTGCCAATCAGACTCCTGTTTTTTCACAAGACATGGGAGCGAACTACTGGTTCAACAAAGGTGTGGACGAACAGAACCTCAACAAGAAAGTGGAGCATTATCTCAAAGCAATTCAGGAAAAGCCCAACTTCATTGAGGCGTTCTACAACCTTGCCCTTGTTTACATCAACCTCAAGGAGTACCAAAAAGCTGAAGATGCTTTTAAGAAGGCAATTATGGTCAATCCTTCGGAGTTGAAGACTTCGCTCAAAGGGACGATTTTAAAACGATTGGGTTCGTTATACCGGAACATGGGACGTTATGAGGAATCCGAGCAATCATTTCAGGCCGCGCTCAATATCACTCAGGAGAAAAAACTCCAGGCGCTGATTTTGTACGAACTGGGCCAGACAAAAATTGCGCAAAATCAATTTGACCAGGCCATTGCGTTCTTCGAACAGGGCAAGAGAGAATCCCCTGAGGACCGCGCCACATTTGAAACAGGGATTCAGATTGCACAAAATCACAAGGCCATTTACGAGTTGTACCAGCAAGGTCTGGACGCCTCGGCGAAAAATGATCTGGTGCATGCTGCGGAACGCTTTTCGCGCGTCATAGAATTGAATCCGAATCATCAGGCCGCCAAATCGCAACTAGACAAGATCAATCAGGCCATCGAACAGAACCGTCTGTCCGATAAGGCGGAAATACAAATCCTGTTCGACCAGGCCAAGGCCTATATGAATACAGGTGATTTGAAAAGCGCCATACAGTACTTTGAAAACATTAAAAAGCGGCAGGCAGATTACCCTGAAGTCGACCGACTGATAGTCGAGGCCAAAGAGAAACAATACGCGCAACTTCTCTCGGACCAGCAGTTGGAAAATTTGTATATCAAAGGAACGGAGCAATATAAAAACGGGAATTACACGATCGCGCTGACAACGTTCGAACAGGTGAACGCCCAAAGCGCCAATTACAAAGACGTTGCAGCGCAGATATCCCGGCTGCGGAATGAAATCAACAAACTGAAGACATCGAGCAACGAATTGGTTGACGACAGCTTCGCTCATTACTCCACGGGCGAAGGATCGAATGCTACCAAACAGCAAATTCGTCCCTCACCGGAGATCGATCAATTCTTTAAAAAGCGCTCGCAGCGGATGAACGCAGCCATCGATTCCCAACTGGTGCAGAACTTCTACCAGGAAGCGCTGGAGCTGATGCAGAAACGCGATTGGCTTCAGGCGACCATTGTCATGGAAAAGATCCGCCTGATCATTCCGGATTACAAGGACACCGAGTTTCTCCTGAATCAGGCAAAAAGCCATTTGAATATGGGCGGCCAGGTTACCGAAAATGATGGGTCAGCGCCATCCAATACCCAAATGTCAACCATGATGTTTCTGGCGTTTCTTGCCGGCATCCTCATTCTGCCAGCAGCCGGCATCCTGTTTTTCTCGCCGGTCACCCGGGCGAGATACTTCCTGCTTCAAAAACGATACGACAAAGCGCGCGAAATTTATGAAAATCTGCTTTCAAAAAAGCCAAACAATGTGAAGCTCTACATCACATTGGCCAATATTTACATCAACGAAAACCGAATCGATTCGGTTGCTGTGAGTGTTTTTGAAAAAGCCATTCTCTACAATGATGATTTAAAATTTCGGCTGGAACCCATTGTCACCAAATATTATCTGGAAAAATCGAAACATACACAGAATCCGAAAAGCCTTTTGAGTGGATCGCTCAAAGATGAATTAGACAGAATGGGACATTAGAAAAAGACTGTTCAGACACTATGGAAAAACCAAAGCAAAATGATGATCAACGGGTTATCGACCTCCTGTATCAGTTAGGGACGACCTATCTGGAAAAAGGGGATTACGATAATGCGATTGACAAATTTAAAAAATTAATTCAGTTGGGGGAACTGAATGCAAAGATTTTTTTGACATTAAGCAAGGCATATATTCTAAAAGAACAATTCGACCAGGAAGCGTTGAATGTCTTTGAAGCGGCTTTGAAATATGAGCCCGCCAATCCCGTGCTGAATGTGGTGCTGAGCCAAATTTATTTGAACATGAACAAAGAGGACGCGCTGGCCTGTCAGGTTTTCAAAAACGCGTTGCAGCACAATCCGCCGAACTCCAGTGTGATCCTCACCCGGCTGATCCATATCCACATACAAAAAAACGATATCGCCGCGGTGAGGGAGTACTTGACGCAGTTGATTCCGTACGAGGATGCGCTGGCCGGCATTCTGCCGCGCTACGTGAAACTTGAATGGAAAAATGACGCTTTCGATGCCGTCTCGAACTTCTTTCAACTGCTCATCGAGCGCACCCAAAACAGGGAGTATTACCCCTGGTTAATCAGCAACTACATGCACCGGTTGCTGCACGAGACTGGCGGCTCGCAGATTTCCAATACTGAACTGACCCATTACCGACAGTACTTCTCCAATTTCGAAATTTTTCAACGGCTTTTCGATTTGTACCTGTATATTTTCACTGAAAATATTCTGTCCCAAAAAGCCATCGAGAAGAATAAGAAAAAGGATTCTCAATCCATCGAGGAATTCGAATTATTTTTGGCCGAAGATTCTTTTTCCAATATTTGGGAACGGGGATTGAATATTCAGAACAAGGCCGCCGGCACGAACCGCGATCTATTTCATTCCGATCTCTGGTGCAAACTCAATCTCTGGCTTAATGTGAATGGGAGCGAAGGTCCGGTGAGCGAGGCGTCAGCGTTCGAAAAGAGCCATGTCCGCCAAATTCTGAAAAAGGCCAAAGCAGTGGTCATGGTTCACGGCGAGGGCCAGGCTTTCTCCAGCTATCAAAATCAGTTGCGTGAGGCGCTCACCCGGGATTACGACCGTCAGTCCGACTTCCTTTTGGGCGCTGCCATGAAGGATGGAAGCCTTATTTTCACCCACGACATCAAAAAATCCGTGGATAACGTGATCCATTTCCTCCAGGGAATTTCAACGCGACGAAACGGCAACGCCGAAGCGCCCACCAAATTTCAAATTCTTGTTCACAAATTGTCGGCCTCAAAATCCGAAGAGGAAATGACCCTGCTCCATGAATTGCAGATGTTATTATCCGGGTTTGAATTCGAGAAAAAACTCCTGCTGGAACCAAAAGAAGGGTCGGTCTCCGGCGATTACCAGCTTTTCATCACAGCGCCGGTCGAGAAATTGCTGAAAAAAATCTATCCGTACTCCATCATCCCCGTGGAAAACAGGCTATTCCATCCGCTGACCCCCGAGCCGGCGCCGATATTCCAGGTCCATTGGAACGACAACCTTTCGAAAATTCAGCGCGGGGATGTCAAAAGCATCGGGCGTTTCAAAATTCTCAAAGAGCTGCAACCCAACGGCGTATTCACCAGTTTCCGCGCCATGGACACAAGCCTGGAGCGTCTGGTCGTTTTGAAAATTTTGCGCCCTGATTTTATCATCACGGACAGCAATATTTCTACGGGAGACCTGTTCATGACGGAAACCCGATTGCTGGGCAAACTTCATCATCCCAACATTGCCATGATTTACGACGTTGGAAAAGCGGAGGATTTTTATTTTCTAGCAAGAGAGTACGTGGAAGGGTCAGTTCTGTCGACGCCCAAAGCCATCAACAATAAAATTAACTGGCAGCGCTCACTGAGAATTTGTCTCAATATCATGGAGACGCTGGAAGCCATTCACCAGAAAAATATTTACCACGGGAAGCTGGAACCCAATAATATTTTTATCACCAATGGCAGCGACGTAAAAATCACTGATTTTCAAATTCAGCATTTCTTTGTGCTGCCGGAATCCTATAGCAAATCGCACATCAAATCGCTCGCCTATTTTGCGCCGGAAAAATTGGAAAATCTGCCGGCAACAGCGCAATCCGATATTTATTCGATGGGCGTTATCCTTTATGAACTGCTCACCGAACACAATCCCTTTGACGCGGCAACTCGGAACGACGTCTTCAAATTAGTCCGCAATACCGTGCCGGCGCCTGTCTCGTCGCTGAACAACGAATTGCCCAAACAGTTGGACGACATTGTTTCGAAAATGGTGGCAAAATCCGTTGCCGATCGGTACAATAACTTATCAGAGATCAAAAAAGAGCTGGCCAGCTTTCTGCAAAATCCAGGGAAATGACCCGGAGTCCGTCCGGCAAATTTTCGCGATTCACTCAATTCCGGGGGGCTGAACCAGGCTTGACTTGGGAATCGCTCGCATCCGGATGCGCTGCGCCATTCGCGCCTGAAATCAGAACTGGTTCGTGAGGCCAATGTGCACCAGGCCGCTCGTGAGCCCGCGCCCCTGGCTCAGGCCGTAGTCGATTCCGATGATGCCCAGCCGCGTTTCAATTCTCACGCCCATACCGTATCCAAATTTGTAATCCCTGATAATCGTCTCGCTCGCGTCGGTTCGATTGAAATAACCGCTATCGAAAAAGGCAAACGCGCGGGAACGCGCCGCCAGCAAATAGCGATATTCCAGATTGAGCCAGACAATTTTGTCCCCAAAGAATTCATCCTCCCGAAATCCGCGAAGCGAATTCGCTCCGCCAACCCGGAACAGATCGGAAATCGGAATGAGCGGTTCGGCCGATTTCACATGCCGGCCGTGCAGTGCGAACAGGATCGTCTGATATTTCAGCGTGGGCACATAAATTTCCAGATCAACCATCCAGCGGTCCCGGCGGAAATTGGTTTTTTCTCCCGGGGAAAGCGGCATTTCAGGATCCTCCACAATGCTTTTCCGGGCGTATTCGAACACTGTTTTGTAAAGAACCCCGCGCGAGGGATTGCCAATGGCGTCGCGTGTATCGTAGCTGAAGCCGATATTCGCCTGCCAGGAATGGCTCTCCGGCAACTGGTACAGCACGCGCCCCATGGAATCCGGCAAGATCTGCTCCCGGCCAACATTGGAGAAAATCGTCAATACGTCCGAGTAAGGCGCCTCCACATCCAGGGACATGGTGCGCCGAATGAACGTTGTATCCTGAATGACCTGCTGGAATCCGGCGCCGACATGCACCGGCCAGCCTCGAATCCACGGCTCAACGTACCGAAACCGAAGCTCCTGACTTCGCCGATCTTTTTTTCGCCAGTACGCTTCCATCACCCTGCCGGTGCCCAGCAGATTCCTGAACGCAATGTCGATCAATCCGGTGATGTATCCCCGGGAGTTCGGAGTTGTTTTTGGATTGTACCCGAACACAGCGTTCAGTTGATTGGGATTACCCTCCTTCACGCGAACGAACAGTTGGCCCCGGCCGTAATCATCGAGATAGAGTTGCGGCTCTTCCACGCTGCTGAAGAAGCCGGTTTTATTCAATCGGGTTGGCAGTCGGGACACCTGCCGCTGGTCGTAGAGTTGCCCTTTCTTCAGGCGGGATTCCCGGAAAATCACGTTGGAGCGGGTCATTTCGTTCCCATGAATAATCAGGGAATCGATGGTCACGCGCGGACCGCGATCCACACGGGCATAGCTGGTGACTCGTTCGCGCAGCGAATCGTTTCCCGACGACAGGGCCAGGCTATCCAATGTGATCGTTGCGAACGGATAGCCGTTATTTTCCAGAAGCTGGAGCATCCGATCCATGTTAGAATTCATGGCGTCGCTGGCATACGCCCGGCCACGGAAGTCCAATTGCGACGAAAGCCACTGATGGCCAACCGAATCCAATCCGGCCAGCACAATGTCGCCGAGAATCATCTGCGGTCCTTCGTGCACAGCCGCGATCAGTCGGTCCGCTTCATGGCTGACAGACAGGCGCGTTTTATAAAACCCGCGCTGCCGGTAATTCTCGAGCACCTTTGCCATTGCCTGCTGCATCTGCGCCGGGGAATAATCTCCGGGCGGGAGCATCGCTGCAATCTCGGCCCGCGAAATGCGCTGACAGCCGGAAAGGACGACTGATCCAAAGCGCACCCGGCTGGAATCGCTCTGTCCGTGAAGCGAAGCACCCGGCAAAAACAGCAGGATTAACAGGTATATTCTGAAATGCATCATCACGTGTACTGTTAATTTTTCATGACGCAGCCGAGGGTTCTCCTGAAAATTTTCCCGGCAATTATTTTTATAAATAATATGAATGACCAGTTAAAGTTTTGTCGCCTATATTTTTATTCGACATACGCGGAGTGGATGGTCGCGACCGTCCACTACAGATACAAAAAATTATCGAATTTATTGTACATGGTTTCGACTGGTCAATCATATAAATAATTGAGAAAGCCGGCGCCCTGCGCCGTCACATTATTCGAAAATGATTCATTAGAAATACGCCCGCATTTCAGCCCGCACTGTATAGACAGGCTCGGCCAGATACTCTTCGTAACGCCCATTCCAACTGAGCGACGCGCGAATGTACCTGGAGACATTGTAATCAAACGACGTCAACCAGCGCAGGTTCGCGCCATGCCGATAGCCGGAAACCATTTCGTATGGGACAATGGCATCTTCAGGCTGCACATTCACGCGATTGAACTCCACTTCTATCCGCAGCCGACCTTTGCCGCGGAAGGCATAATTCACGCGCGGCGACAATGCCAGCAGATTGACATCGATCAGGTCGGCGACCCGATTTTCAGCCCGCGTCCATTGCACCTTCAACGCCAACTCAACGCTCTGTTTCGGGCGAAACGAGAAGTCGCCAATCACCTCCTGCGAGATGATGTCCTTGTCGCTTCGGCCCGGAATGTCATAGGTTTTTGTTTCAACCCGATTGCCGAAATCCAATTGCGTGCTCAGTCGCGGCGAAAGCTGCCCCTTCATACGGAGCGAACTCTCTTCCAGCGTCGATTGCTGACTGCCTTCCAGGTACTGATTGTTCAAATCAGCTTTCCGATTGAACCGAAATCGCAGCGAAAAATTCTTGTGATTTCTATTCCAATAGACATCCTGCCGGAAATTTTTCACGCCATAAAGAGTCGCTGCCTCCTGCTGGAACCGGGCCTGGTCCAATCGATAGATCGCCCAGACATCGGATTCCCGGGTCTTTTCCTCCAATTGGACAAATGTCTCTCCGGACAATGCCGAGAACCACTGCTTCCAACCCGCTGCGCCAACTGCTTTTGAAGATTTTGCCATCAATCGCTCCGGCTCCAGAGTCACCCGACAGCTCGCCCGCAGTTCGACCACCGGCACAAAATCATCCGTGGTTCGTGTCTGCAAAATATAATCGCCGGTCAACGCATCCGGGATGTATTCGTTCAAATCCTCATCATATCTGTAGTTGCCGGCGCCGCGCTCGACTTTCAAGTACACGCGTTCCTGGCGCGCCACCTGGGTGTTGGAAAGCTGGTAATGCCAGTTACTATGAATAGCGCGTTTCAAAGGTGAATAATCCGCTTTGAAGTCCGCCAGATCCGTCTTTTTAGCCCCGATGGAATCCGTGTAGGTTCTCTCGCGATGCGTGTATTCGAAGGCGAACGAAAGATTCTTCCACTCGTTCAACTGCCACCCGGCCGCTTGGGTGAGAGCATCAGATTCTCTTTGAAAATGGCCGGCAACATATTTATCCTGGCGTCGCTGAATCACGCTGACTGAAAAAGACATCTTGTTCCAGTCCGTCAGTTTCAGCGACGGCGCAAGCTGGTAGTAGCGAAAGCCGAGTTTCAGGGTGTCCTGGTACGTCTCCTTCTTGGTCTCTGCCAGATAATCGAAGGCCGGCCGCAATTTCCACAGGTGATACTCGCTGCTCCCCTGCTGCCGGATCCAGTCCCCGCTTCGTCCCGAGGCTGTATCGCGGCTATTAATGGACTCGATGTGATACCGCACCCGGGGGAACTTTTCGAACCGCAGTTCAGGGCGTAACTCCCAGCGCCGGGAGCGAAAATCATCGCCGCGCTGGTTTTGCCCGAGACTGGCCTGAAGCGTCGCCTGTTTCAGCGGCGAATAACCGCCGTCCAATTCCACAATTTCCTCGCTCTGCCCGGCGGTTTGGGTATAATCCCATTTCCGGCTTTTCTCCACTTCTTCGGATCGGTCGATGTAATTGAATTGCCGCTGCACCTTGCGATAGCTTCCTTTCAGGCTCACGCTGCCCAAACCTTTCCGGGCGATTCGGAGGGGCTGATCCGTGACGCCAAATTGGGTCACCATGGCCAGACCGGCATTGTCCTGATCGTCGCGCGCCGAATAGACATTTTTATCCAGCCGGCTCATGGCCAGTTCCGACGCGAACAGGATATTTTTCTTCGGCCTGTAATTGAATGAAACATCAACCAGATCGTGACTCTGCGCCGGCGTGAGGTAAATGACCGGCTTGTAGCTACCCTTGTCCTCGCCGACGTATCGATAATTGCTGTATCCAACGGATTTATAGTCACCCCGGCCGGGACCGAGGTAGGTGAATGCAATGTTGTAATCACCCAGATTCGGGCCAACATAGCGATAAAAGCGAATCGACGCGGAGTCCACAGCCACATAGCTTCCCTTGCCAGGACCCAGGTAATTGACCCCGGAAACGAACATCGAGTCCGCTGAGTCGCCAGCCGCTTCCAACTGACTGCGATTCGCGGTATTGAGAATATAGTCCAGAGGATTGTCCTCGTTATCCGCCTCGCGCAACACCCGAACGCCGATATCGATTTTATCGTCGAACGCGCGGGAATTCACATCCATGCCGTAGAGGCTTCGTTGAAATTTTTGATCCGAGAATTGAAAATCGACGGTGATCCTCGAATCGGCCGTAATCAGCCGGCGCCGCGTGAAAGTAATCTGGCCATTGCTGTATTCGATGATGTAATCGTTCGTTTCGCCGCGCGTCATCAATTGGCCGTCGATCCAGACCTTTTCAGTCCCGGCCAGGACAATGATATCGATCTGGCCGCGGTCGCCTTTCAACTGGTAGGGTCCCTGGTTGCCTTCCTGTCCGGTGAATTGATAGCTGATGAATTTTCCTTTCGATACCGCGCCGTAGAGCATCATCCCCGAATGGCCCAACCGCGTCGAACCCATGGCGCCCTGCAGTTTTCGGTGATAAGGACTGAACTCGGTGCCCTCAAGCCCCAGGTAATAGTCGCCCAGCGTCGCCTGAAATCGATCGCTTTTCAACTCGATGAAGACTTTGTCAATTTCCTGCAGCGTCTGCGTATTGCCTTCAGGCTGAATGGGCGTTGTCTGATCGGTCAGCGCGGCCACAATTTCGACTCTGTCAGCGATTTTGCCGGAGATCTGCATGCGCAGTCCGGAATCCAGTTTAAGACCCTGATTCGTGCCGAGACTGACGCCCCGGACAATGCTCCCGTTTTGCTTCAGCGTCGAAGCCGACTTCGCTGCGTCAGCAGCTCGGATTGGCGCTGGTGCGACATTATCCCGGCCGGCCTGTTCAGGCCGATAGCGCGCCGGCTGTCGCCGGGAATAGCGCAGTTTGATCTCCAGCGGAAGGGCCTGATAGTACATCTCCAGCGTTGCGGCGGCCGATCGCTTCTTTCTGAAAATGACTCTCCCACGGGTGTAGTCCATGTCGTAATCGCGACCGCGAAGCAACACCGTGTCGGCCAATACCACGCGCTCTGAATTTCCAACGATGAAACTGTCCGGCAGCGCGTACGCAGCCGCCGAAGGTTCGAGCGTCACCCTGATCATCTTGTCAAACAGACTGTATGTTTGGGATTGTCCGAAGCTCGCCGCCGAAATCCAGAAACCGAACAGAAATGTCAGCCAGTTATATTTCATAAAATGTTACCATCCAGGCATGTCGTCTTGCCGCAAAGACTCCAAGTCACGAAGTTACATGAAGATGTCAATTTCTTATTGTAACCGATCACAGGGTGAATAAACAAAAACCGCTGAAGCGGTTTCAGGAGTTCTTTTGAGATGATTATAACACCACAATGAATTGTGGTGTTAGTTCAACTCCCCTTTGAATCAACACCATGATTCCCAGTATTGTCTCCTTAAAAAAT
>JBMOPW010000025.1:0-1403 GCA_049322915.1 Candidatus Zhuqueibacterota bacterium | reverse complement strand
GGACCTGTGTAAAAATAACTTCCGTTTTTTGGATGAGCGAGTAGAGAAACGAGTAGAATCACAGTTCAAAACTGATATAGATTGATGGATGGTCAAATGCCGATTTCAAAACTTCACGTTTGCCAGTGTGTGAACTGCCAGAGCGCTGGAGAACATCCGGATAAGAAACAGCATCAACAGATGAACTTGCTGCTGAGTCGTTTGGATGAACAACAACGCCGTTGGTATGTTGCGGTGGAAGCCAACCGGATAGGACATGGCGGGCTTCGTTTGTTGTCGCAAATTACTGGGCTGGATGAAAAAACCATCCAGCGTGGACAACAGGAACTGGAGCAGAGCTTTGCCGAGCGTCCCACAGAGCAGGTGCGTTTGGAGGGTGGCGGCCGCCAACGGGTCGAAAAAAAGACCCGCTGATCAAGACGGCTCTGAGCGAGTTGGTTGAACCCGAAACAGCAGGTGATCCGATGAGTGATGCAAAATGGGTGCGCAGCAGCTTGCGCCATTTGAGTGAAAGTTTGAAGGCCAGTGGGCACAGTGCCTGTCCCAAAACAGTGGGTCGGTTGTTGAAGGACATGAAGTATTCGCTCAAAGCCAATCTCAAACGCCAGGCCGGGGCGCAACACCCGGACCGAAACACCCAATTTGAGTACATCGAAGCACAAAAACAGCTCTTTTTGCGTAACGGTTGGCCGATTATCAGCATCGATGCTAAGAAAAAGGAGTTGATCGGCAACTTCAAGAACCCTGGCCAAAGCTGGTGTCTGGAAGCCGAATATGTCAACGACCACGATTTCAAGTTGGATGCCCTCGGACGGGCAGTGCCCTATGGCATTTATGTGCTCAATCACAATCGTGGCTATGTCTACGTTGGAAAATCTGCCGATACCGCCGAGTTCGCTGTGGATGTTCTGGCAAGCTGGTGGCACGAGATTGGACAATTCGACTTTCCTGGTGCGCCGCCAATCCTGATCTTGTGCGATTGCGGTGGCAGCAACGGCTATCGCTTGCGCTTGTGGAAAGTACAACTCCAGGAACAATTGGCTGACCAACTAAAGCTGAATGTCACTGTGTGCCACTACCCATCCGGCGCTTCCAAGTGGAACCCAATTGAGCATCGCTTATTCGGCCCCATCAGCATCAATTGGGCTGGCCAACCCTTGCGAACCTTTGAAACCATGTTAGCTTGCATTCGCGGCACAACCACACAGACCGGACTGCATGTCTCCGCCTTCCTGGTGGAACAACTCTATACCAAGGGCCGCAAAATCGCTCAAGAGGTGATGGAAAGCCTAAACCTTGAACGACATGCAACCTGCCCCAATTGGAACTACACCATTCGCCCACGCCTCTCTTCTGCTTGAGATCGGTTGTTAAAGTGCGGAAGTTATTTTTACACGACTACT
>JBMOPW010000024.1:0-1413 GCA_049322915.1 Candidatus Zhuqueibacterota bacterium | reverse complement strand
CAATACCTTCGCCAAAAAATAAGTAAGTAGGGCTTCTTGTAGTAAAGTTGAGTTCACCACAAACCTAACTTATACAGGAAGCCCGTGATGAACATTTTAGCACTTTTACAATGTATACAGCCTGATCTTTCGAGAACCGATCTGCGACGTTTGAGCCGGATCGTGCAAGCAATGTTGAGCATGAGCGGTCGCGTGACGATGCTGGGTCTGTCTCGCTGGGCTGGGAAAGGTGGCAGCTATCGGACAGTGCAGCGATTTTTCAACGCTGTCATCTGCTGGCCAAAGGTTTTCTGCAACTTCATCCTGCGCCATCTGTATCATCCCGATGGGGAGTATTTTTGGTTGGCGATGAGAGCGTGGTGACCAAATCTGGTAAGGAGACGCATGGACTGGACTATTTTTTCTCCGGCTTGCTGAACAAAGTCGTGAAGGGTGTTGCCATTTTCTGTCTCTCGTTGGTGTCTGTCGAGGAGCGGCGCTCGTATCCATTGCAAGTGGAACAGGTCATCCGCAGTGAAGCAGAAAAGGCAGCAACCCAAGAGCGCAAGCAGAAACGAGCGAAACAGGACAAAGCCGCCCCCAAGAAAAAACGTGGGCGTCCGAAAGGCAGGCGTAACCGCGATAAAACCCAGGTGGAACTAACGTCAGAGTTACAACGCATTCAGGAGATGGTCAAAAAACAGCTCAAACTACTGCAAGATTGGCTCACCGTCCGCTATCTGGTGCTAGATGGGCATTTCGGCAACAACAATGCTTTGCAAATGGCTCGGCAGTGTGGTCTGCATCTGATCTCCAAGCTGCGGTATGATGCGGCCCTGTCTTTCGTATACGCAGGTGAGCAGAAACGCACAGGACCGCGCAAGCAATATGGTCAGAAGATCAACTATCGCCACATTCCGAAAGAGTATCTGATGCAGAAAAGCATCCAAGACGGCATCGAAACCTGCATCTATCAAGCGCACATGCTGCATCACGAGTTTGCCCAAATCCTCAATGTGGTCATCCTCACCAAGACCAACCTCAAAACCGGCGCCTTTGCCAATGTCAACTTGTTTTCCAGCGATCTGGAACTCTCCTATGAAAAAATCATCGATTTCTACAGCTTGCGCTTCCAGATTGAGTTCAACTTCAGGGACGCCAAGCAGTATTGGGGTCTGGAAGATTTCATGAACATCAAGGAACTCCCGCTGACCAATGCGATCAACCTATCACTGTTCATGGTCAACATCTCTCAGGTTTTGCTGTGCCAATTTCGCCAGACCCATCCTGACAGCGGCATCCTGGATTTGAAGGCTTTCTTCCGAGCCGCAAAATACTTCGAGGAGACAATAAAAATGCTTCCGCAAAAACCTGAACCATTTTTATTGCAGCAGATTTTCGACCAGGTGACCACCTTAGGCTGTATTCATGCTG
>JBMOPW010000023.1:0-1422 GCA_049322915.1 Candidatus Zhuqueibacterota bacterium | reverse complement strand
TGCGTATTCCGTTCCATTGTGACCACCGATTCCGTTTTATTGTGACCAGTCATTCCGCTGCATTGTGACCACCGATTCCGCTCATTGTGACCACGTAAAAAGAGCCCTTCAAAGCGACGCTGGATAAATTGATCTTAATGCGTATCCTCCCTCAAACCTATTGAGGAGGATGTAATGGCTAAAGAGAGATTATCCATGCGAAAATTCAGAGAAATTCTCAGACTCAAATTCGATCAGAACCTCACAAACAGACAAATCGCCGGCAGTTGCGGCATGTCGCATGTCACCGTCGGCAAATATTTGGATATCGCCCGACATGCGGACATCACCTGGCCGATCCCGGATGATATTGACGATACCGCGCTTGAATCAACGCTTTTCAAAAATGGAAAAAGAACGGCATCCGGCAAAGAGGATCAGATGCCGTCAATGAAATATCTCTTTGAGGAGTTGAAGCGCTCGGGAGTTACCCTCCAGCTATTGTGGTATGAGCACAAACAAAACCATCCGGAAGGCTATCAATACAGCTATTTCTGCGAACGGTATCAAAAATGGGTAAAGCAACTGGACGTTTCTCTCCGGCAGGAGTATCGCGCCGGCGAGAAACTGTTTATCGATTACGCCGGGCAGACCCTGCCCGTCACCGATCCCGAGACCGGCGAGAATAACGGGGCACAGCTCTTTGTGGCCGCCATGGGAGCCAGCAATTATACCTTTGCGGAAGTGACTCTTTCCCAACAATTACCGGACTGGATCGCTTCTCACGTCAGAGCGTTTGAATTCTTCGGCGGGGTACCGGAGATCCTTGTCCCTGACAACCTCAAGAGCGGGATTACATCGCCATCACGATATGAACCGGACATCAATCCAACCTATCTGGAGCTGGCGACTCACTATGGCACAACCGTTATACCGGCAAGAGTTGCAAAACCGCGTGACAAGGCAAAAGTCGAGAGCGCCGTCCTGATCGCGGAACGCTGGATATTGGCGGTTTTACGGAATCACACCTTCTTCAGCCTGGCCGAAGCCAATCAGGCAATTGCCCGGGAACTTATCCGCTTCAATGATAAAAAGCTGCAAAAGCTGGATGTTTCTCGCAAGGAGCTTTTCGCAACCACGGATCAGCCCGTGCTGACTCCTCTGCCGATCCAAAAATATGAATACGCCGAATGGAAGAAAGCGCGGGTCAATATTGATTACCACATCGAGTTTGACGGGAACTATTACAGCGTCCCGTATACACTCAGAAAGGAGCAGGTGGACGTACGTTTCACGAATTTTACCATCGAAATTCTATTTAAGAACAACCGGGTGGCCAGTCATCGCCGCCTTCACCGGAAAGGAGGTTTTACGACAACAAGAGAGCATATGCCGAAGGCTCACCAGGAGTATCTTGAATGGACGCCATCCAGGATACAAAAC
>JBMOPW010000022.1:0-1508 GCA_049322915.1 Candidatus Zhuqueibacterota bacterium | reverse complement strand
CCGATATCCTCCGGGCGCATATAGGGGATTATCAGAAACAGTACAAGCTCCATCCGGATCATTACAAAGTGGTGTACGACATCATGAACTGCCGCACCGAATACCTGGGCGGCCATGTCGAACGCTGCGATCACTGCGGCGTTGAAAGAACGCTGTATAATTCCTGCCGGAATCGCCACTGCCCCAAATGCCAGACCCTGACCAAGGAAAAATGGCTTGCGGCCCGCAAGGCCGAACTGCTGAAGGTGGCCTATTTTCATGTGGTCTTCACCCTGCCCCATGAGCTCAATCCGGTCATCCTGTGCAACAAGCGGATCATCCTGACGATCCTGTTCCAAGCGGTATCCGCGACCCTGCTCGCCTTCGGCCGGAATCCGGAAAACGGCCTTTACGGCACCATCGGCTTCATCGCCGTGCTGCATACCTGGGACCAGCAGTTGAACGACCATTTTCATCTTCACTGCCTGGTTCCGGCCGGGGCTTTGTCCGCAAACGGCAAGCGCTGGATTGCCTGCCCCGATGGGTATCTGTTCCCGGAAAAAGCGCTGTCCATCGTGTTCCGGGCGAAATTCATGGAGCAGCTGCAACGGGCCTATGCGGGGAACAAGCTGCGGTTCCCGGGAGAAACCGAAAAATCGGGCACCCGGCAAGGGTTCAGGAAGCTGACCAGGGAAGTCTGGTCCAAGCAGTGGGTGGTGGATATCAAGGAGCCCATCAGGCAACCCGAGTATGTGCTGGAATATCTCGGCCGCTATACCCACCGGGTGGCGATCTCCAACAGCCGGATCATCGGCCTTGAGAACGGGAAGGTCAGTTTTTTCTATAAAAACCGGAAAAAACAAACCACGGAGACCATGACGCTGGACGCCGTGGAGTTCATCCGGCGGTTCCTCCTGCATGTATTACCCAAGGGGTTCATGCGCATCCGGCATTTCGGTTTTTTCGCCAACCGTGTCAAAAAAGACCTTATCCGCACCTGCCGATTGCTGCTGGAAACAACAGCCGATCTGCCGGAGACGGCCGAAAGATCGCTCCGGGACCTGATGCTGACCCTGACCGGAACCGACATCAGCAAATGTCCGGCCTGTCAAACCGGAACCATGCGGAGGATCATGAAAATCCCTGAAGGAAGCGGCCTGAGCGCATATCGTTTCATCCAGTATGCGAATTGAGGGATTACTCAGGCCGCTTTGCCGATGCCAAACCGTCTTTTTGAACGCTCCGGGAGAGCAACCGGACAGGTACGGCCGAACGACCCTGATTTTTTGCCAGCCGATTGTTTTTTGCCGGCGATCAGTGAAATGGAATCGTCATATGGCCCCCGCACCCCGTCATTTCTGTCCCGAAAAGCGAAAATCGCATGATGAAAGCACCGGAACAACCTCTTTACAATCCCCATATATATTGATAATCATATTTTCGAGCCGAACATGGCGGCTCAGTTCAACCAATTTTTATCCATCATCCCGCTGAGACATATCGAACTGTTTTCACCTGATCGCTGTCAG
>JBMOPW010000021.1:0-90078 GCA_049322915.1 Candidatus Zhuqueibacterota bacterium | reverse complement strand
AAATTTAAGCCCAAATTGCAAAACGCTTGACTCTAATTTGCAGGCTTTTTATATTAACGCTAAACCACCTGTGCAGGTGGGGAATATGTTTGCCCCGCTAGTGGGGAATATGATTGCCCTTGACATTTCAAATTTTCTGCATAAAAATATTTCATTTAATAATGATAACTTATTATCCAATCTTACAACTTTATGGGAAATATATGCCGCCATTTTAGCGATTGCAATTACAGTTGTACTATTTTTGATGAATTCCATTGGACAAAAGATTAGTAGTCAGAACATTTTTTTTCTTTTTTTTAGGGTATCCTATTTATACCCCATAATAATCTTTTCCTTAATCAACCTACTTATCCCAGCATATATAATTTTATTCAACCAAAATGATTATTTTGAAAAATGTCTAATTATATTAAGCCTATCCTTTACAATAACTATTTTGGGCATTGGATGGTTTTATCATATTGTGTACAAAATTTTGAGTACAGATTATCTTAAAGACCAAAGAATAAAATGGATAATTAAACAGAGTAAACAAGCAATTGAATATGAAGTAAATAAACGTCTTAGTCAAAATATTTTTAATGATTATTTTAAGGAGTATGATGTAGAGAGTGGCTACTTATTTGGATTAAATTCAAAGAGTGATGATATTAAAGATTATTCAATAAAAAAAAGGGGATATATCTATGATATCAATATTAAAAAGCTTGCAAAAATAAATCGTTATCTCAATCACGACACAAATGAATTGAAAAGAGTAAGATTAAATAGTTTTGCTATAGGTGATTATATTTCTGATCGAAATATATTAGCTGCACCAAAGGATCTTCCAGTTAAAAAAATTATTCGATTATTAAATCACTCATTCAAAGTAAAAAAAACAGAACCTTTTTCTTTTGATGAGAGTGAATTTGATGAATTTAAGGTTGCGATACGAAATATTATAAATAATAGAAATCCAGAAGAGCTGGATGATTATTTGAATATTTATTATTCAGTAATATCATCTTTTATTGAAGAGATGAAAATATTTCAATTACTGAATAATACTCAAGGTCTATTCAATAATTGGAAGCCCTATGAGAAAATAGTACGAGATTTATACCATATCATCGATGAAACATTGCGAACAGGTATGCAAGAAATTTTTACTGAAGTTGGATATTTCCCTTTAAGAATTATTTTGCTTTCATTTCAATCAAATGTTATTTTTACATTCTCAAGATTATTATACTTTTATCCTTATATATACTCTAAAGTAGTTCATCAAGATGAGCAAATTCAAACGGAGTTTATAAAAGATAGATGCGTTGGATGGTTAAAAGAATTTGTGCAATTTAGGTTGCAAAAAGAATTTGAAAAATCTGAAAATGATTCTCGAATTATCGAACTAAATAAATATACATTAGAAATTTATTTAGTTTTTCAAACATATCTTATAATGTCAATCGAGAATAAAGACTTTAAGTTCTTTGAACATGCATATAATGAATTAATGGATTTTTTCAAATACTTGGATCGTAATTATCACTATTATGATAATAAAGAATTTGAACTTAAACTGAAGTTAAATGAAGCAAAAGAGAACAATAATGATATTACTAATATTGAAAATGAGCTGAATAAAATCAAAACAACGAAGGATATAGTCAATAAAAAGCACGAAGATAAAAAATATATTTCATTTGCTATCAATTCATGGATGATTTTTTTATATCAAATTAATAAAGATCATCCAAAACACCTTCAAAAAGGGCACTTAATTCAATTTTATTCAATTTCTAATGGTGCATTTGAAAATATCATTGAATTGACAAATTTATATTCGACTGCTATATCTGAAGATAGGAATTATGGATTTAATTGGAGAAATTTTGAGTTAGACGAACCACCTGAAGGTAAAACTTATACTCCAATTTCTTCTGATAGTTGGCTACCTTGGTATTACTGTATTAAAGGAATTTCAATCGGTAAATTTCCTGATAATTTCGATAAAATCCAAGAATCGAAATCATTTTCAGAATTTAGATACGAAAGAATTGAACATATATGTACTCAAATTAAGGAAAATTTATATCAATGGGCTGAAATAATCGCCGTAAAAAAAGCTAATAAGATATCAGGCAATGAAATTAGATCAAGTGAAACAGATAAAACGGACATTGAAAATCGAATAGATCAATTTCTTTCATTTAATAAAAAATTACTAGAAAGACATGATTTACTAAAAGAAAATAAATTGATCGAAAAAGAATTGAGTAAAATAAAAATTGAAGATTTTAAGAGTAACTTCAAAAATTCATGGGAAAATAACTGTATTGGACATTATATATTATCAAGCTATTCAAATTATGAAGAAATTCCTTATAATGGTGAAAAACTAAAAAGTGAATGGTTTGGTTTTAATCAATTAGATGTAAAAGGTGCTTTTGTTGATAATGACGACTCTTTTAGCGGATGGGGTCAAGCTTATGGACAGGGAATTGGCAATTATGAAAATGTAAGAATATTTAGTGAATTATTTAAATATGCATCAGTACATAAAGATATAAATAACAATTTGGAAAATCCTCCTATCCTTGAAAGTATACTTGAACTGATTGATTTATTTAAAAAGAAAAATGAATTTTCGCCTAATATTATATTTATACCACATGAATGGTCGTACCATAAAAAATTAGCTAATTCTCATTTATTCATTCCTAATTGGAAAATGTCACCAAAACCTAAATTTCGTGAACAAATCGGATTATTAGAAAATACACCAATATTTTTAAGTTATGAATATGAAAATACTATCGGTGTTTTCAATCTTAAAAATTATTGCAACATGAAACAATTTATTAGTGATAAGTTTTTTAATAAAAAATTCGACATGTTTATTAAATCCGTCACCAAAGAGATGGCAATCGAATTTATTAAAACAAATGTTGAGTTAAAGAAAGATAAGGATGGGACTTTATTATCTGATGAAGATGCTACAAGAAATTTGCTTCAAAAAGTCCATATCAAAATTATTGAAAACTTTGAATTGAATATAATTAATAAAGAAGCAGGTGTCATAAGTTATATCAAAAATTCATCATAAAAATTACTAATAAATGATATAACGTCACGTTATAAATGGACATTAAAGAAATGCAGCGAAACAACGAGAGGCGGCGGGACTGAGGGCGGGTAGAGCGATGGGTTGTGTGGGGTTGTGTTGGGAGCGGAAAGACCTGTTGGGTTGGGATGCTGGGTTGTTGGGAGGCCACCTTATTGCCGCCGAACGATGATGAGCGTAATTTCTTCTCCTCACGTTCCATAATGCGCGGATGGTTGGTGTTGGCTGATTTTGAGTTGTATCCATTCCCGATAACATCTGGAAGGACGCGGAAGCCTGATGCAGGAAAACATTCTCACCTGCTGGGCTTCGCGCTGTTTTTCTGAGCAGGCTGGAGCGTTCCTGGAAGATGTGTTGCTTTCCTGTTTTACCGAATGACCAAAAAGAGGTTAGCGTTCTCGTGGCGTATGGTCGGTTTTTATTTGTCTTCCTTTTTTAAAATTTACTTCACCTGAAAGAAATCTGATTCAGAAAGATAAAAACATTAAGCTGTGCTTTTTACAGCTTTATGTTTTTAATCCTTCAGTAATAATGTGCACCTTTGTTTGATATTGTGCCAAGGCATGATTCTGAAAAACGATTCTTCTCGCTTGGCTTCCTGCTGTTTTTCTGAATGATGCCGCTGGTTGGTTCTCTGCACTTCGGATAACTGTCAGGCTGATGGGGATCGTTTTGATCCTTATGTTGGTAAACGCGCCAGGAATATCCCGATAGTTATACAATGGAATAAGACAAAAACATGCTATGCAATAGGATGTTTTTGTTCCTACAGTGACAATCTGCATAAAAGGTCAGGTGATGTACTAAGGCATGAATCAAAAAAACGTTTCTCACGTGCTCGGCTTCCTGCTGTTTTTTTGAATGATGCCGCTGGTTGCTTTATTTTACAGATTTCAGGCAACTATGTTTTAATTGGCGGCTGGTGTGTCCCTGTAATAATTCATGCCAAGCAAAGGGATTTTTGTATAGCCTGATTTGGCTTTCAAATTTTTAATCCATGCAAGGTCTTCAATGGCGTTCAGATTTCTTTTCCATGATTTTCTCTCTCCACAGTTCACGCAAATGGTATAATAGATATCGCCGCGGTCCTTAACAACTCTTATTCTGTGGAAGCCGTTTTTGCAATCCATGTTTTCTCTCCGTTGTGATTTTAAATACCTTATTGAATTACTGTACAAAAGTTAACCAATATGAGTTAAAAAATCAAGCTTAAATTTGAAATGATAAAATTGAATTGAAATATATTGAATTTTGAAAAACCGTAATTTAAATATGAGAACTATAATTAATTTGTTACGGTAATATAATAATATATTGCAAAACACTAATATTTATTTGTTGAATTCATAATTTCATTTTAGTATATTTCTTATAAATTATTAATTGATCGGATTGTTTGATAAAGCTATTAGATATACTCTTTTTTTCATACCTATTCTTCCTGGTTATAATCTCATTGTATTATTATTATTTAGTAAAAACAATATACATTTAATTCCTGATAACATGCAATTTATAAACCTACTTATACTTTCCCTGCGGATATGTTTGAAAAAATTGTTACCTTATTGGCATTTATAATAGACATTTTGTACTTTTTCCTTTTAAAAAAAATTGGAACCACAACATTTTTTTCTTTGTTATTTCTCTTTTGAAGATGTTACAAAAGTATTTATTATTATAGTAAAAGAGGTAGAAAAATAATTATGGTGAAAAGTATCACTAAATTCAATTAAAAAAATATTTTGCAGTTTAACTTACTGAAAAAACAATGCTAAACACCGTTACTTACACAGAAGATAATGTTGGCTTGCCAATTGATTTGATAAATGCTTTATCGAAGGATGAACTCGTCATTTTTGTTGGAGCTGGGATTTCTACAAGAGCTGATCCACAACAAAGACCCAATACTTTTTATCCAACATTTAAAGAACTATGCAATCAAATTCAAGAAAAGCTGGCTATAAAAACTAATGATAATGAAAAAAAACTATTTAATAGAAAATTGTACGATCAAGTTTTAGGAATATGGAACGATCAACATAAGCCTATTCATCAAACTGCTGCTGAAATACTAAGTAAAGATGAGCAACGAAAGCGAATAGTACTACACAAAGCAATAGTAAATCTTTTCCCAAGAGAATCAACACCACGGATTATAACGACAAATTTTGATAACTTATTAAATCGTGCTATTGATGAATCGGAATATTTAAACAATGAAAAATGGGTAATTCATGAAGCACCCTCCTTTCCACCAGCCATAAGATTTAAGGGGATAGGCTATTTACATGGACATGTTTCAAATCCAGAAGAAATGATATTATCTGATAAAGATATTGGCAGAGCCTATATGGATGAAGGATGGGCTTTAAAATTTGCACACGAGTTATTTAAGCACTACGCTATCTTATTCATTGGATACAGCTTAAACGATCCCCCTTTAAGATACTTATCACTTGCACTTGAAGGCTCAAAATCGCAAGGTGCGAAAGATATTAAACCGAAGTGGGCGTTGATTCCTAAAGAAGATAATATTAATGAGATTGAGTTAGATTGGAGACGTCGTGGTGTTTATCCAATTTTTTATCCAATTAAAAAAATTAAAAGAAAGATAGACCATAGAGCCTTAGAGAGAACTCTTGTTGCATGGGGAGAAGATAATAGAAGGGGATTTATCGATCGTCGAAATGTGTTATCAGAAATTGCAAAAAGTAATCCGACCGAACTACCTAATGATAAATATACACGTGCGTTACTATATTTCAAAACTCCAGAATTACTACGTGATTTTGCACAATTTGATTTGCATGAAGGTTGGTTTGATATATTTCTTAGCCGAGGCTATTTAGAAAATATACTAAAACAACATGAGAATTTAAAAGAACTTGACTATTTCTTAGCAGAAAAGATAATTGGATTTATTATAAGCGATGTTGATAAATGGATTTTAAAATTATCTCCCTTTCATGAAACTATGCATCCAATTTTATTCGATACATTTTCCAGGCTATTAGATAAAGACAATTTAAATATTATGAAATACGATTTGAGGAAAATAGTAGAGCTATTCAAAGTTTCTATTCAAAATAATAAAAATGCTCTTTATTTTCATAGAATGGAAAATTTCTTTAAGCTACTAATTGAATTTAATCTTTATGATGATGCTATATGGCTACTTATCTCAATTTTGAAAGTTGAAATTAAAATTAGAAGGTCATTTGAATCAATCTATGCAGAAGAAACAGGTGATGATAAAGAGATAACATCTAAAATTGAAGCAGAAGTAGAATATATTGGACAAATGCAGGATTACTATTTCAAAGAATACTATGAACGATTTTTCAAGCCAAATGTCACAAGATTGGGATATCAACTTCTTGTTCATCTGACAAACAAATTAAGAGACTTTCAGATTACTCTAGAACGTTTTAAACCACGATCGTATACTTACATCAGAAGGCCTAATATTGAAGTCGGCGAAACTTATTCCCATACTGCAATTGATCTTGTTATAGACACCATTGTAGAAGTATGGAAAATCCTAATAGAACTGAATGTAGAAAAAGCAATTTTAGTTTATCAAATGTGGCAGCAAATTAAGGATCCATACTTTAAGCGACTTAGTATTTTTGCTTTGAAAAAACTGATAGAAGGCGGTTATGTTAAATAAACAAGAGATAATAGATATATTATTCACAGATAATCTTTTCTGGGATTTAGAAACTCATCAAGAAGCAAAAGAACTCTTTAAACAAGCGTTTGAAAGATATCCTGAATTAAGAGAAAAGCTTCTTTCTAAAATCAACTTAGGATTATCAAAGGAAATTGAAGTTGGTACTGAAGAAAAAGAAACTGATGAATTTTATGAGTATATAATCTATGACACATTAAGTGAATTAAAGGCTGCAAAATATAAAATCCCAAATGAGTCCGAACTGAAATTTCAAGATATACTAAAAAGACACCCAGAATGGAAGAAAGAAAATTTTAAAAAAAATAAAACAGAATACAAATATGGGCTATCACAGGATAAAGATATTAACTCAATGAATCCAGATGAGATTCTTGATTTTCTGCTACAATTAAAAAATGTTTCCAGTCATGATTTATATGAATATGCGGGAAGAGTTGGATATCGATGTTCTAATGACTTCAACTTCTGTAAAACATTATTTAATAAAATCAAATCAAAATTAAAAGATTTTCCTGATGATATTATGAATCCTATCATTTGGGATTTGAGACCAGATTTAGAAAAAAAAGAGATCAAATGGGAAAATAGCCAAATAGAAGAGTTTATTGAGATATTAGCGGTATTAATGAAAAGCCGCCCAGAAGGCAAATTCTGGCATAGTATACCAACACTCCTCGAAAGATGGTACGATATTCGTGATAAAAATCCTGATGATTGGCCTGAATTTTATAAATTGTGTCGTGATATATTTACAGACTTTGATTTTGATAGGAGGGGGATAAATTCAAGAACGGATTGGATGACAGATGCTCTTAATCATCCTTTTGGTACAATGACTCAAATTTATTTAAAATATGCAATGAAAATCGTTAATGAAAAGAGAAAGAACGAGGAACATTTAGTAATTCCTTGGAATCTATTAGATTTTTTTGAATATATCATCAATAATTATAACAAAGGTTCTCGTTACGGACTTTGTCTCACCACGCAATACCTAAGTTGGTTTGAAGCGGTTGAACCTGAGTGGACTATTAACAAACTATTACCGCTTTTTCTATCAGAAGAAGTAACTGAACAAAATCTTTTGGCATGGACAGGTTACCTTTGGAGTAACGTATTATCAAAAGAGATTATTAAGCTATACGATGATACTTATTTGAAGATAGTAAATCAATATGATCAATTCAATGAACAAGTAAGAAACGGGTTTATTTATCATAATGCTTATATTTTTTGGGTGCAGAAAACAAAACTTGAAAATCTTTATCTAATATCAAGCTTAATCGATCAAAATGGGAGAAGATTATTAATAGATGCTTGGGAAGATAAACTTAAAAATGCAAATGCGGCATTAGCTGAGCAGATTTGGCAGCAAGTGCTTTTGCCTTATTGGAAATGGTCAACACAACAAGGTTTTTTCAGTTTACCAGACGGAAATGATTTAAGAATTGATTTCTGGCGATTAATTCCCTTTTCCTATGGCATTTTTAAGAAGGCTGTTAGATTAGCTATAGATTTTTCGCCAGAAAAGATTGAACATGTTGGTACTTTTGCTGATGACCTTACAAAAGTAAAGTTTGCACATCGAGAAACTGATGAATTCCTTGATTTCTTGATTTCACTTATCAAAGTAGATGCATATCCTTGTTGGCAAAAAGAAGAATGGCTACAATTATGGGATATTGTAAAAGAGTGTCCAAAATCAAATATATTAAAAGATGAATTAGCAAAAAAACGCATTTTATAAATTTACCAATGATCTTTAATTTTGCCTTATTTCTTTAAACAATATCCTGATTATTTTTGCAATTCACCACATTTGCCAATATTATTTTGTAGACTAAATGACCAAATTATAAAATAAAACCAAAAATGACTATCGAACAGCTCTGGCAAATCAAAAAATTCCAGCCGAATCAAAAACAAAGGGATGCAATTCTTCATGTGGAGGGACCGCTGTTTCTGACGGCGGGACCTGGATCGGGAAAGACACGGGTGTTATTGTGGCGGACGCTGAATTTGATTGTGTTTCATGATATCAAGCCAGAAGAAATTTTTCTCAGCACGTTTACGGAGAAAGCTGCCTTACAATTGAAGGAAGGATTGCGAAGTCTACTTGGGCTGGTGACCAATGAGACGGGCAAGCCTTACGATATCGCCAGGATGTCCATTGGAACAGTACATTCCATTTGCCAGAAAATTTTGAGCGACCGCAGATTTGCCCCCCATTCATCGAGACGTAAAGCTCCAATTTTACTGGATGAGTTATCTCAATATTTCAAAATCTATAATCGTGGTTTCTGGATTGATTTGCTTAAAGCTGCTGGGCAGGATGATGAGGAAACGGCACAGCGTGCCATTAATCAGTATTTTTCCGGGAACGACCACTATTCCAGACATGAAGCCGTTTTGAATGTGATTAAACTATTCAATCGATTTTCCGAAGAATGCGTGATGCCTGGGACAGTAAATCCCAACCATGAAACGCTTGAAGCATTGTTGACGATGTATGATTTTTATAAATATTCATTGAAGAGCTCGGGCAATGGAATTGGCTCGGTTGATTTCTCCTTGCTGCAACAGCAGGCATACACTACAATTTGTGTTTTTAAAGGTTGCCAGGATGTTTTTAAGCATATCATTATCGATGAATACCAGGATACCAATACGATTCAGGAGAAGTTGTTTTTTGAGTTGGCAAAGAAGTCCAAAAATATTTGTGTGGTTGGTGATGATGATCAGGCGCTGTATCGGTTTCGAGGCGCTACCGTCGAGAATCTGGTTGAGTTTGAGAATCGTTGTGTAAAGTATTTACAGGCTCAACCCAGGCGAATAGACTTGAATATCAATTATCGGTCAAAGAAAAAAATCGTGGAATTTTATACGGATTTTATTGAACGAACCGATTGGTCAAAAAAAGATGGCAAGGGATTTTATCGGGTCCAGAATAAAAAAATTGAATCGCATAATCAAGAAGAAATTCCAGCCGTTATTTCAACAGGGGCAAACAGTCCTGACGAGATTTATGAGCAGGTGGCTCGTTTTGTTCAGCAATTAAAAGAAAAAAGTAAAATCGAAGATTATAACCAGGTGGCGTTTCTATTTCCTTATCTGAAAGAAAGTGTTCGAGTTCAAGGATTTAAGGCGGCATTGGAAAAACTGGGCATTCCTGTTTATGCGCCACGGGCGGGAAGGTTTTTAGAAGTGGAAGAAGCAATCGTAGTTTATGGGCTATTCTTCAAAATATTTGGCAGACCAAGCCATCAGGGGGCTGCCAGTCGGGGCTTGCAACAATTCAGAAACTGGACGCTGGAATGTATTGCCAGAGCGGAGCAACTGATTGCAGAGGATAAAGCGCTGGCAGATTTTATCAGCGATAAGCAAAGGGAGATTGCAACGATTGTGGCGGATTATGAAAAGCTGATTGATTTTGTTGAGCGGAAAAAATGGAATCTCAAATATGCTTTCAAGCAAGAATGGCTTCGGAGCTTAGCCAATATTGCAGGTCTTTCAGCAAAAACCAAAAAAACATTGGGAAGTCATTATTTTTCTCAAGCGATCCAGCGGAAGGAAAAATCAGGCAAGCCTTACTCGTTGGAATATATCATCAATCGGGTCACTTCGGTGGATTGGTCGATTCTGGATTTATTTTATCAGCTCAATGCATTCAAGTATTTCAGAAATTGCTATCGCCTGGCTGAGGAAGGGATTGACGAAGGACCTGTGTGTAACCTGGGATTGATCACGCAATATTTGGTCAGGTTTATGGAAGATCGGACGCCAATGATCACGGCAGCGTTTCTGTTTGAAAACAAATTTATCCATGCCTTCTTTTCTTCATTTACGTATGCATTATTTCGGCTGGGTGAATCGGAACATGAGTATGTCGATGACCCTTTTCCCAAAGGCAGGGTGCCGTTTCTGACCATCCATCAGGCGAAAGGACTGGAATTTCCCATCGTGGTGCTGGGCAGCGTATTCAAAACCGAACGGGATGCGGATATGGTCGAAGTGATTATGCGGGATTTGCTGAAAAAAGAGGGCGAGCCACTGGATCGAATCAGCCATTTTGATAATATGCGCATGTTCTATGTGGCGCTGTCACGGGCAAAACATTTAACCATCATTCCGCATTTCCAGGGGCGGGGTCAGCGGACATCAGAACCGTTTAAAACGATATTGCGGGAATTAAAGCTGCCAACGTTGCAGGATTTCGATATCGATCTGTTGCCTGATTTTCAGATTGCAGATGAAGACCGGGGTAGAACCTATTCGTACACGGGCGATTACCTGGGCTATTTGCAGTGTCCCAGAAGCTACATGCTATTCAAAAAATATGGCTTCGTTCCTTCCCGCTCCCAGACCATGTTTTTTGGCAGCCTGGTGCATCAGACGATTGAGGATTTGCATTATCTGCTCATTGATGAGCGGAGAGTTGGTGGGAAATTGGGTGATTAGGTAAATGGATAATCCGCCTTAAAAATTGGCGGACGTTCCGTTGGGTGATTGAGGATATGGAATGGTGGAATAAAATTGGTGAAAGAAAGATGTTGAAAGAGGAAAAAGTCATTGAGCGGATCAGGGAGTTTTTTGAATTGAATTACGAGATGCTGCGGCTGGAAGGGGGACATACGATGACCGATGCGACGAAACAGATGGCGCTCAATCAGATCATCTATTATTACAAGCGTATGAAAGATGTGGCGGAGCGGGTGACAGAGACCGAAGTTAAATTGACATTGCCCGATCAAAAAACAGCAAAGGGTAGAAGTTTTACGATTCAAGGAATTGTCGATATTGTCAGGGAAGATGATGAAACCTGGATGTACGATATTAAAACCCACGACCTTGAATATATCCAAAAAAATATCGAGTATTATGAAAAGCAGCTTGATATTTATGCTTTTATCTGGCAGCAATTGCGGGGCGAAAAGCTGGATCACACGGCTATAATTTCCACAGCATTGCCCAATTCATTAAAGCATGCAATTCAAGAGAATATTCCGATCCGAATCCAGCATGAGCTGTCCCGCTGGCAGCCGTTGGTAAGAATTCCATTTAAAAAAGAAAAAGTGGCGGAAACGATTGCCGATTTCGGCAAAGTCGTGGATGCGATTGAGGCGAAACAATTCCAGCCTGCGCCAGTTGAAAAATTGAAAGAACCTGTGCCTGGCACGAAACGAGACTTTGGCTCCCATGTTTGTCGCAACTGCGACGCCCGATTCTCCTGCCAATCGTATCTTGAATACATTGCTGAATCGAGAAGCGCCATGAAGGCTTATTTTGAAGATTTTGGCTCGGATGCGGAGCGGGAGGATTGGGTCAATGCGAATTTGCAGGGGACGGATTTTGAGAAATTTGAAAAGGAATAGACAATGACCAAAATTTTTCAATAATTCATTAGTATCAAAAGCGAATCGGAATACAAATTGAGATGGAATAGATTTTAATTTAGGCACAAAAACAACTTGCATCGAAACCTAATTTGTTCTATATTACCGCCAATTACATAAATTGGCAGAAGAAATGAACAAAGATGACAGAATAATTTCAATTTTTAAAGCGCACGGTGGCTTTGCACGGACCAAAGAATTGAAGCAGGCTGCGGTGCATACCAGGGATATTGCTCGTTTGGTTCTTGAAGGCGTATTGGAGAAGATCAAGCCAGGGCTTTACCGTATGGCAGATTTGCCGCAAGCGAATGGTATTCCAATAAGCTTTATTGATGTGTGCCAAGCGGTGCCGACTGGGGTCATCTGCCTGCTTTCGGCGCTGGAATATTATGAATTGACTACGTTTAATCCTTCAGAAGTTTATGTAGCGCTGCGCCACTCGGCCAAGCTGCCCCAAATCGAATACCCGCCCATTCGGAAATATTTTTTTCGGGACAGGTTTTATTTTTTGGGAATTGAAGAAATAAAAACGGCTCATGGTGTCGTTCGGATCTATAATCAGGAAAAATCCATAAGCGATATGTTTCGCTATCGCAATCGGCTGGGCGAAGATATTGCGCTGGAGTCACTGAAAAATTATCTGAAACGAAAAGAAGTTGACATTAACAAACTAATGGAATATGCTGTCCAATGCCAGGTTAATGCGGTGATGCAGGCTTATGTTAAGGCGATGATTGCACAATGAAGATATTGGTGAATCGAAAATCGGAATGAAGGCTTATTTTGAAGATTTTGGCTCGGATGCGGAGCGGGAGGATTGGGTGAATGCCAATTTGCAAGCTTTGGATTTTTGAAAATTCGAAAGTGAATAAAAAAAATGCAGATGGGGATTTAATTCCATGACAGAAGCAGAGCTAATAAAATTATTAAATCAGCTTCGTGCATTGCCGCATGAGACTGAATGGTTTGAATTTAAAGAAGCAAAAAATAAGTACGATTTTAGTGAATTGGGCAAATACTTCTCTGCTTTAAGCAATGAAGCGAATCTAAAAGACCAGCATTATGGATGGTTGATTTTTGGCATTAACGATAAAACCAGAGAAATCGTTGGTACAAAATATCGAGATAATGAAAAAGACCTGGATAGCCTAAAAGAAGAGATTGCCCAAAAAACGAATAACCGAATTACGTTTAATGAAATTTACACGCTCTATTTGCCTGAAGGACGAGTAATTATGTTTCAAATCCCTGCGGCTTCTCCTGGAATTCCTACGTCATGGGAAGGTCATTTTTACGGCAGAGAAGGTGAATCGTTGAATGCGCTTAGTATCCAGGAAATCGAACAAATTCGAGGGCAGGTGCATCAAGCGGATTGGTCAGCCCAAATATGTGATAAAGCAACGATAAAAGATTTGAATGAGGATGCTATCCAAAAAGCTCGAATTGAATTTAAAAAGAAATTCCCCAATTTTGCAACGGAAGTCGATCATTGGAACGATATAACTTTTCTTAATAAAGCGAAAGTGACGATGCAGGGCAAAATCACCAATACAGCAATTGTTTTACTCGGTAAGGAAGAATCAGAGCATTTTTTATTGCCTGCGATAGCCAGAATAAGCTGGATACTAAAAGACGAAAATAATCAAGATAAAGATTATGACCATTTTGGGCCGCCACTTATTTTAAATACAGATGCCATAGCTACAAAAATAAGAAATCTGAAATATCGTTATCTACCAGACAATACATTGTTCCCAATAGAACTAACGCAATATGAAAACTGGGTTATTCGTGAATCGTTGCATAATTGTATCGCCCATCAGGATTATAAGAAACAGAGCAAAATCACCGTAATTGAAAAGTCAGATGAGTTGTTATTTTCTAATGAAGGAATTTTTCTTCCTGGCAGTATTGAAGCAGTTATTGAACAAGATTGGCCTCCCAAATATTATCGAAATCAGTTTCTGGCAAATGCCATGTTTCATTTGAATATGATTGATACCATAGGCGGCGGAATTAAAAAAATGTTTACCTTGCAAAAGAACCGATATTTCCCATTGCCTACCTATACGCTCGATAGGGCTGATGAAGTGACGGTAAAGATCATTGGAAAAGTCATCGATGAAAATTATACCCGAATGCTAATCCAACATTCCGATCTTGATCTTAAAATCGTGATCTTATTGGATAAAATTCAAAAGAAAATTCAATTAACAAAAGATGAATTCAGGATTTTAAAAAGGCAAAATTTGATTGAAGGAAGATACCCCAATTTATTTGTCGCTGCCAAAATCGCATCCATCACCGGAGATAAAACAAGATACATTAAAAATAGGGCGTTTGATGACGCTCATTATAAGCAGATGGTAATTGCTTATCTAGAAAAATATGACTCGGCAAATCGTACAGATATCGATGAGCTATTGATGAATAAATTATCCGATGCGCTGGATGAAACACAAAAGAAGAAAAAAATTGCCAATTTACTTTCTCAAATGTCCCAAAAGGACCATACTATTAAAAATAAAGGAACAAAGAAATATCCTGAATGGAGTTTAATAAAATAAATAAAACAATTGATTACTCAATAATTCTTTTGTTCAATGACAAGTTTTAAAAACATAGCTAACTTGTTAAAAATTACCATTAAAATTATTTTTAAATTTCAATAGATTAGTTTTAAAATTAATGATAAATTTGCTATAACTTATTGACAAATAAATTGCATTTTAGTTTTAAAATACCTGTAAAGTAGTTTAAGGTATTTTTTAAAAATGAATAAATAACAAGCCCCTCGCAAAATTGAGACCAGCGTTCACTTTTAGGACTGTGAACTAATTAAGTTACTCTTTTGATAAAGTAATCTTGCCTCGCTATGAGCAAGGATCATTTGTAAATGGGACATCCTCCTTAGGCGGATCTTTATTATAGTAGAGATCCGACAAGGGCGGAGTTATTTCATTCATGTCCCTTATAATGAAGATCGAACCAGATAATTGAAAAAGATCGCTCCTGAAGCGTTTGACGATGATAAGATTAATTGGGAGATTTTTAATAAATTTAATTCAGACAGTGATAACTCATTGAAAATCATAACCAAAATTAGTTGTAAATTTTTGTTGATTAGAAGTAAAATGAGTGATAAATTTAACCTAACTTGTTGATAAATAAATTGTCAATTAGTTGTAAATTAGTTATAAATTATTTGTAAATTAAAGTTGATAGGATAAATAAACAATGCCAATCGAAAAACTAAGACCATCATTTACCTTCAATGAAGATCGAATCAATGAATTGAAAAAGATCGCGCCCGAGGCGTTTGCCGACGGCAAGATCAATTGGGAGGTTTTGCAGGAGGCGCTGGGCCAATACCTGGAAGACGATGAAGCCCAGGAGCATTTTGGACTGTTCTGGCCCGGCAAACGGCAGGCTCGGCGCATGGCGGCGGTTCCCAGCAAGGGCACGCTGGTCCCTGTGTATGGAGAAGGCTTGAAAGCCGATGGTACGCCGGATTCCGACGGAAAAAACGACAGCCGCAATATCTTCATTGAGGGCGAAAACCTGGAAGTGCTGAAAATTCTGCAAAAGGCGTATGCAGGCAAAATAAAGATGATTTACATCGATCCGCCGTACAACACGGGCAATGATTTTGTGTACGATGATAATTTTACCGAGCCGCTGCAGGAATACCTGCGCCGCACAGGGCAGGTGGATGAGGAAGGACAGCCATTGACCACCAATAAAAAAGCCGATGGGCGGTTTCATTCCAAATGGTTGAGCATGATGTATCCCAGGCTGCGGTTGGCGAGAAATTTATTGCGGGATGATGGGGTGATTTTCGTTTCCATTGATGAAAATGAAGTGCATAACCTGCGGGCGATGATGAATGAGATTTTTGGGGAAGAAAATTTTGTTGCTGGAATCGTATGGCAAAGAGCATTTTCTCCAATAAATCTTAAAAAACATTTTTCTGAAAGTCATGATTATATATTATGCTATTCTAAAAGCATAAGCCAATTAGAAGATTTTGGACTTAAAAGAGATGATAAAAGTATTTCAAGATATAAGAATCCTGACAATGACAAAAGAGGTCAATGGACTTCTGGCGGAATTGATGTAGGTCCACCAATACCAGAAAAAATTTATCCCATTACTACTCCAAGTGGAAGAGATGTTTTTCCTCCTAACGGATATTGTTGGAGATATACAAAAGAAAAACTAAATGAACTTATAAAAGATAATAGAATTTGGTTTGGTGAAAAAGGTAATAATGTGCCAAGAATAAAAAGATTTTTGAGTGAAGTAAAAGATTCAATTACTCCAATGACTTTATGGTTAAGGAATGAAGTTGGTGACTCTCAAAGTGCAATTAGAGAATTAAAAAAATTATTCGATGGAAAATTTTATTTTGAATATCCAAAACCTTTAGGAGTTATACAAAGATGTATTGGGGTAATAAAAGATACAAATAACATTATTCTAGATTTTTTTGCAGGAGCATGTCCAACAGCACATGCGGCTTTAGAATTAAATGGACAAGATGGGGGAATGAGAAAATATATTTGTGTACAACTGCCAGAATTATGTGATGAAAAAAGCGAAGCCTACAAAGCAGGCTACAAAACGATTGCTGAAATCGGCAAGGAACGAATCCGTCGAGTAGTGAAAAAAATAAAAGAAGAAGGAAAAAAGAACCCCGATATTTTTTCCAATGAAAAAACAGCTTTAGACTTAGGTTTCAAAAGCTATAGGCTTGAGTTTTCCAATTACAAAGAATGGATCAATTATGAAGCTACAGATTCAAAAAAATTAGAAACGCTATTCGATCAATTTGAGACGCCGCTGCGAGAAAGCTGGACGGAGCAGGGATTATTGACGGAGACCATGCTGATCGAAGGATTTCCATTGGACAGCAGCATTGAAAGATTAGCGCAGTTCAAAGCCAATAAAATTCAAAAAGTCACCAGCGAATTTTGTGATCATGCGCTGCTGGTTTGTTTTGATGAAAAAATTTATGACGCCACGATTGGGCAATTGGATTTGAATGAAAAGGATATTTTAATCTGTCTGGATAGTGCTATTGCGGATCGGGATAAATTGAGATTGGCGGATAAGGGGTTGATTAAGACGATTTAGGACTGTGAATTAATTTAGTTTACTACTCTGATCCTTAAATTTGGAGAGTCGCTTGATAATGTCTGTTTATAATAAAAAGTTATTTAATTCACGTCCTGAAGCCAGCAATTAAATTACTCAATAAAAAAGTTGTTTTTATTTTTACTTTTGCTATATTGAATAAGACCTGGCAGGGAGGATAAAATTGAACTATAATTTTGAATGGGATCCCATCAAGGCATTTAAAAATAAACAGAAACATAAGGTGAGTTTTGAACGGGCAGCGCAAATATTTTTGGATCCTCACGCAATTTCTATCTACGATACAGAGCACAGTTCTGCAATCGAGGATCGTTGGATCACTCTTGGTAAGGATAAGAATGATGTTTTGTTAGTCATTATTCACACCTTCCAGGAAACAGGCGAAGATCAACGAACTGTTCGAATTATTAGCGCCCGAAAAGCCACCAAGAGTGAACGAAAACAATATGAGGAAAAAATATAATGAAAAAAGAATATGATTTTTCAAAAGGCGAGCGAGGCAAATTTTACCGTGCGAATGCGCAGCTAAATTTACCTGTTTACTTAGAACCTGACATCGCTGATTTTATCCAAAAATATTCAAAGGATAAAAATAAAGATGTGCAGGCAATAGTAAATGAATGGTTGAGAAATAATATCGAAGTGATCCGAACAATAATGTAAAAGGGTTTTGCATGGCGCAGCGACTGCAACTTAAATTTGATCCAAATCAGGACTATCAACTTCAGGCGATTGAAAGCACGGTGAATCTTTTTAAGGGCATGCCCGAACATGCGGTGGATTTTCAGATGGGCGCTGAGATTGCGCCCAATTTGCCCGAGTATCAAGGGATAGAGGAAGAATGGCTGCTTCAGAATTTGAATGCAGTGAGGAAGGCGAATGGATTCGGCGAGCAGATGTCGCTGGATGTGGATGACGGATTCATGCTGGAGGGGGTGGCGATCGACTCGTGGCGTTATCCGCAATTCACCATTGAGATGGAGACGGGAACGGGCAAGACGTATATTTATCTGCGCACGATTTATGAATTGAAAAAGCGATATGGATTTCGCAAGTTCATCATCATCGTTCCCAGCATCGCTATTTACGAAGGCGTGATCAAGTCGTTCGAAATTACCCGCAGCCATTTTCGAACGCTGTACGGCAATGAAAATGTTCACCTGACCCGATATTCGGGCGATCAATTGAGCAAATTGCGGGGCTTTGCCACGTCTTCGTTCACCGAGGTGATGGTGATGACGCTGGACTCGTTCAACAAGAAGGCCAACAATATTTTCAAGGCCACGGAAAAGCTGCCGGGGGAGATGCTGCCTTTTGAGTACATCCAAAAAACGCGACCGATTTTGATCCTGGATGAATGCCAGAACTATCGCAGCGAAAAAGCGAAGCAGGCGTTGCGGACATTGAAGCCGCTGTTTTCGCTGAACTACAGCGCCACGCCGATGGATAGACCGAACCTGATCTATCGGCTCACCCCGGTCGATGCGTTCAAGCAGAACCTGGTGAAAAAGATTGAAGTGCTGGGCGTGAAAGAGCAGTATCAGTACAGCGGCGGGCAAATGAGCCTGATGCTGAAATCCATTGATTTATCGGGTTATGGGCCGACGGCGAAGGTGAATCTGTTCGTCAATAAAGGCGGTGAGCTGGTCTATTCGGAACTGGATGTTCGAAAGAATGATGATCTGTATCAGCGAACCGGGAATGAAAATTACCGTGGGCTTATCATTGACGTGATTGATAAAACGCTTGGTACGGTGATCTTTACCAATCAGGAACAACTGACGCTGCATGAAATGGCGCCTTTAACGTTGACCAGGGAAGAGACATTCCGGGTTCAAATTGAACAAACGCTAAAGTATCATTTTCAAAGACAAAAGGAATTGCTGGCCAGGGGCATAAAGGTGCTATCGCTGTTTTTTATCGACAGGGTTGCCAATTACACGGATGCGGACGGCATCATCAAAAAGCTGTTTGATCAGGCATTTGAACGGTTTAAAAGCAGTGAGGAATATTTCAAAAATTTATCTGCGAACGACGTAAGGGAAGGCTATTTTGCAAAGAAGAAAGTGAAGAATGAACCTGTTGAATTTGTGGATACGCATATCGAGGATAGCCAGAAAACGGCGATTGATAAGAAGCTGGAAAAAGAAGCGTATGAATTGATTATGAAGGAAAAGGAACGGCTGCTGAGCCTGGATGAAAAGGTGTGTTTCATCTTTGCGCATTCGGCTTTGAAGGAAGGCTGGGACAATCCCAATGTTTTTCAGATTTGTACGTTGAACCAGACCCGTTCGGAAATGAAAAAACGCCAGGAGATTGGGCGCGGATTACGTTTGGCTGTAGACCAGAACGGAGAACGGATTTTGGGGGATGATGTCAATGTTTTAACGGTGGTGGCCAATGAGAGTTATGAAGACTATGTGAATCAATTGCAGACAGAATATCGGGAAACTGGCGATGCAGAGCCGCCGCCGCCATCCAAAGCAAGGCCAGCCTATTCGAACAGGAATGAAAAGATTTTCAAAAAGGTAGAATTTCAAAGGTTCTGGGAAAAGCTTTGTCAGAAAACCGAGTACCAGATAAATTTTGATACTGAGGATTTTATCACGAACTGCGTGAACACGCTGGAACGAACGGAATTCCCTGAGCCGCAATTAGTGATTTCCAAAGGAAAGTTTATCATCACAGACATTGCAATTTCCATAGAGGATATCAAGCCTGGCAAAGTGCAGATCAAAGTGGAAATTACTGACACCGAAGGAGACTTTAGGGCGTCTCAGCATTGGTATCAGGTTGGCGATGATTTGGTAAAAAAATTCAATGATCCGAGATTGAAGGGATTTAAGGTTGTTGAAATTTTACACGATGGGATAAACCAGAAAGTGTTTTTTGGAGACAAGAGCGAATTGGCTTTGAAAGAATCTGTCAAATTCCAGAGTGAAAAAGGCCAGCAGGCTGTGGAGCGAAGCGTGCACGAAGCGCAGCAAACATATCCTGTTTTTAATTTGATTGACCGCACCATTCGCGAAACCAATTTGACCAGGCCAACCATTCTCAGGATTTTCAAGAAATTGAGCATTCAGCAGAAAAACCAGATTTTCAAAAATCCCGAAGGATTTGCCAATAAGTTCATCACAACCATCAAGGATTTGTTAGCTGACCACATTGCTGAAAATGTTCAATACAGTCTGAAGGAAGGGCTGGAGGATTATGACATCGAGGCGATTTTCCCGCCATCCCAGAAATTCCCGCAGAAAGAGTTGATTGCTGGAACGGATTGGTCGCTGTATGACCATGTGCAGATTGATTCGGATGTGGAAAAACGATTCGTGCAACATCGGTTGAATGAGGATGATAACATTGTGTGCTATTTCAAGTTTCCGTACAAATTCAAAATAAATTTGCCAAAAATAATCGGCAACTACAATCCTGATTGGGGCATCATCCGCTGGGACGACGAACACCGATTAACACTGGAATTAGTGCGAGAAACAAAGGGCCAGAAGGATTACAATTTACTGCAATACCAGCACGAACCGAGAAAAATAAAATGTGCAGAAAAACATTTCAAGGCGATTAGGGTGGATTATAAGCACATTGATGATAGTGTGGTTTATTGGTGGAAGTAGGAGGGGTTTTAAATATGCATGATGTAATTAACAATTAATCAGGAGTATAATTCGTGAGCGACTCGGAAAATATTTATCCAGAATTTGAGTTTACTGTTGAAGGATTTGAAAAGCTTAGAAAATATGGTAATGAAATAAATGGGATTGAGGACAGAATTGATTTTTACAAAGATCAAATAAAAAAATATGATGAACAACATTCAAAGTTTCTCGAAATACCTGGAATCAATCTCCGATTGTTAGTAACATTGGAAAAGGATTATTGGGAATACATTATCGGGCTATCTGGAAAAACAAAGAAGCCAAAACATGAAGATGGTGATTCTATTGCTGATGAAATTTGGATAAATGAAATATTCAATTCATCTGTTTTGAAAATATATTTTAGAGAATGGGAATTATTTGATTATGATTTAAATAAAATTAAAGAGCATTCGAAAGAAATAGGATCGATTTACAATCAGTTGATTTATTTAAGATATGTATACAAAGAATTTAGAATTCAATCAGAACTCTATGGAAATAATTATACAAGACAAATGTATGGCAATTTTAAAAGTAAAATATTGGAAAGGATTAAAGCGCTTGACAAGAAAATAAATGAGGTCGATAAAGCTACCAAAAAAAGACCTCAGCACAGACCGACTTCACAAACTGATTTGGAAAAATTATTATATTTTGCCCAAATGCTGGAAAAATTGAGAAACGGAAAAACAAACTTAAATTACAATGGGATTTTGAACAATATAGTTCAAAAATATGACATTAGTGAATATACATTGGTTAATTGGTTGAATAATCATTTGAGATATCTTAAGAATGACAAAAAAATTATAGATTTGACAGAAGAAGATATGAGGTTTTTATGGCATAAACATAAAAATAGTTAAAAAAACAGAATATTAACGTTAATATTGTTTATATTTTTTTAATCCCCGTTGTATATTATACCAACAGCTAATTGTTGTTTGTATTTATTACAATGGGGATTTTTTTTATGAAAACAGATGAAAATAAAGATTACATGAATGAATTTGATTATGCGCTATCAGAAATTAAAAGACTGATTGAGAAGGAAGAGAAACCGTTTCTTTCAATAGTTGAAGCCAGCGAATATCTCGGAATATCAAGAAATACTCTATATGGTTATACATCGAAGGGAATTCTTCAATATTATAAATTGCAGGGGAGAAAAATTTATTTTAAAAGAGAAGATTTAAATAATTTTGTGCTTAATGAAAAAAACTACAATACAAATCTTTAGCGGAAGCGAATTATTGAGAAAATTTCAGAGGTGCGGCGATGTATAGTCGATGGGAATTGGATATGTTAAAAAGTTCAGTGAAGATGGAAGATTTATTGAGTCGGTTGAATTTTAAAAAAATGAATTTAAGAAATAAAAGATCAGCATGTTTGATCCATGGTGGAGATAATCCAAATTCGTTTGCGTGGAACGATGATACGTTTTACTGTTATTCTTATAACCAGCATGGTGATAAAATAGAATTGGTCCAACTGGTAAAGCATTATTCTTTTCTAGAAGCGGTTCGGTTTTTATGTGCTATATCTGGATATGAGATTTATAATAATAATGTTTATGAAAATAGACGTGTGGATTATTCGAAAAGGGAGATACCTGAGTTTGTTGTGAAACGAGTAAAAAATCAAAATTATGATTTGTTACAGTTTGAGTCGAAAATCAAGGAAATTGAAAAAAAAATTGAAATTGATACTGATATTTTAATTACAATGAAGAATGAAAGAGAAAAATATAGATATTTCATTGAAGAAACTGATCAGAGGTTAAACCAGTTGGATTCAGAACTGAATTATTTGATATTTGAAAAACATCAAATCTTAAAATCATAATACTAATAAAAATGAAATTATACAGTGATACAGACATTAAAATAGAAAAATTTAACAATGAAAACTGTAAGTAATGTGTGGAATTTTCAACCACTCAAACAGGTTTTAAAAGAGACTTCTGACATTACCTGGATTATAAAAGGATGGTTGGCAGAGGGCAGTTTGACAATGATTTCAGGAAGTCCGAAACTCGGAAAATCATTACTAGAATTAAATATCGGTTTAGCGGTGTCGCAGGGAGCGCGTTTTTTAGGAATGGAAACTGCAAAAAAGAAAGTCGCCCTTGTTTCTGCTGAGGACGGTGCACCGATTTTTCAAAATAGAATTAAAAAGATGGAATTAGAACCAAATGAAGACTTTTTAATCGATTTTGGCAGTAAATTCCTTGACCAGCAAAGAAATATTAAATCTTTGACTGAAATAATAAAGCGTGAAAAAATTGGATTATTGATGTTTGATCCTTACATCCGATTTCACAAAGCGGATGAAAATTCTGCTGATGCAGCGAAAGCAATTTATATGTTAAAAGATGTAGCTTCTGAAACAGGTGTGGGTATAATTATCGTTCATCACGACAGAAAATCAGGCGGAGAAAATGGAAATTCAATTCGAGGATCGAGCGCTATATTTGGAGCAATTGATTTAGCGATAATGCTAAAACGAAAAGGAACTGAAAATCACCAAGTGCAGGTATCTTTTACAGGAAAAATATGTGCCAGTCAGGAACCATTAATTTTAACTCTGGAAGAAAATTTACAATGGACCTGCACTGGCAAATATGATGCGATGCAGCGTACTAATTCTGATGAACTTATTTTAAATTTATTAGACCAAAAAACAGGAATGAAATGGTCAGAACTTGAAAAGGAATCAGATAAAGGGAAAAGCTCTCTTAAATTAATAATAGACAGACTTATTGAAGATAAATTAATCTACAAGGGTGATGATGGATTGTGGTATAAAAAGTAGTTCACTGGTTCACAATATAGGTATATGAACTAAGTGAACCATTTTTAGAATGAATCTGATGGAATGAATAAATATTTAAAGTTTTAATTCTAATCTTGGATGGATAAATGAAACTAACAGATAAACAAAAACTATTCAGTGAAGAGTATTTAGTGGACTTGTGCGCCACAAAAGCAGCGATTCGTGCGGGGTATAATAACCGTACGGCAAGGGCGATTGGATCAGAAAACTTGACAAAACCTTACATCAAATCGGAAATTCAACGATTGATGGATGAACGTTCAAAGAAAACGGAGATTACTGCAGAAGATGTTCTCCGAGAGTTGGGTGGCGGAATTCATTGAGTGGTGGATCGATCAGGAAAGTGGTTATCCCATAATGGAACGGAGCGGGAAATTGAATCTTAACATAATAGTATCACTGTTAAAAAGGGATTCAATTTGAATACCTTCATAGATTCAAGAATTAATAATGAAATGTTAATGCTCGATTCGATTAAGATAAAATTACCAATGGAAAGTCTTATTGATATTAATTTAAATCATTTTGAAAAAACCTATCATACTGCATCTGAAAATGGTGAGGAAGTTATCAAGCAAAAAGAATGCTTTTTAATGAAAGAGTTTCTTCCGTTTGGCGTAAACAATTTGATATTAAAGGAATGTAACTATAATCAAAAGATTATAGTTGAGACATCAGCAAAAATATTAAAAGAGGATTATCACGATTTGATTCATAAAAATAATATCTTAAAGCTGCTGGCAAATTTAAATACCTCGTCGATTTCCTTCAAAGAATCTGATTTTTTAAACAGTCAGATTTTAAAATTGCATGTGACGAATAATTTAAAAGTAGAAAGGAATCCACAAGAATATTTGGATGCACTTTATAATTATCGAGTCAATCATAACTATTATGTAAATCATTATAAGACTGGAATTAGCTTTACAAGGAATGTGCGGACTAAGCATTTAAGGGATCGAATCAGTTTTTATTTAAAATTTTATGAAATGCAGAAAGATAGAGAAATGCTTAGATATGTAAGTCCGATGATTTTTAAAGAAGAAATTCGAGTTGAAAGCAACCTAAATCACTTTTATCAAATGAGAAAATATTTGAAAATACCACAATCATATAATGGCATAAAGTTATGCGATGCACTTAAAAGTGATAGCAGGGTAAATTTTGAAATGTTGAATAATATTACTGCAAATTACAAGTTTAAGTTGGCTGAAGAGCAAGAGCATCAAGATTTATCATTAGCCCAGCTTGAAAAAAGAGTCGGAAGGGAGCAAATCATCGAACAATTCAATTATGATATGCAATTAATTATGAAATATATTCGGTCAAAATTAGGCAAAAATACTAAACCAAGCCGCTATTACAAAGAATATGAAAAATTATTAATTGAAATGATTAGCACTAACCAAAATGAAAATATAAATTGTATATCACTGATCGATGAGTTGAAATTCAAATTGGCTGAATAAAAAAAAAGATTTCATTGAATTAGAAAATAATAGAGAAATTACAGATTATGTCGGTAAAAATTACAAAAAATAAATTCATCGAAGCAATTGAAAATAATGAACAAGGACTAACCAATATTGAATTAGCGACTAAACTCGGCATATCGGAACAGTATTTCTATGATTTAAAAAAGAAATATCGAGATGATCTCAAAGAAACCGCAAGTGAAATGATTCAGAAATATGCCATTGACTTAGTGCGAGATTTGATCACTCAATCCAGAAAGGGAAAAACTGAAGCGACTAAAATCGCCCTGGAAATGATTGGTTTGTATAAAAACATTGATAAGGGAAAAGAAAGAAAAGATGAGGATATTGTGCGAATTTATATTCCGCAAAAAGCCAGAACGAAGAATGATTATTTTAAACGAGAAAATAAACAGCACCTATATTGAATAATTCCTTTTTTTAGCTTCGATTAGAGTAAAATGATTTTAATAGATATAAATAATAATTTGCAGGAGCAGAGACAATGCATGATGAAGTAAAATATCTAACGGAAAAACAGGTAGCAGAAATCACAAAATTTGCCTTGAGCACGTTGCGAAATTATCGGTTTTTGGGCAAAGGAATCCCTTATATTAAAATTGGGAAATCGGTCAGGTACAATTATACTGATGTGATTGAGTATATGGAATCGTTTCGGGTGAACACCAAACAACGAGAGGAGATTCGGAATTTCGGAGTTAAACATTAATTTGTTGAGAACTGTGAATAAAAGGTTGGAAATAGAGTTGGAAAATCCAGGCAATAAACAAAAAAAGGGTTCAAATCATTCAATTTAAACCCTTAATTTATAGTTAGTAGCGGGGGTAGGATTCGAACCTACGGCCTTTGGGTTATGAGCCCAACGAGCTACCAACTGCTCCACCCCGCGATTTAGGTCGAGGAATATAATAAATTTTTTTTTTAATGTCAAGAATTTATTTGGAAAATTTCTGGCATCGACGGTGAATTTGGTCAAAGGACACCATCACTCGACTCGCCAGCTATCGACCTCTGGCTGCCATTGCGCTTTCACTTCATCGGGCGCTCTGACTACCACCGCATCGCATTCAGCCGTGACAATGCCGTCTGGAAGGCGCAGCTCCGCAGCGACTTTCATGCTCCGGTTTCCTGTTCCCACCAGCCAGCCAATAGCTTTGAGCGGTTGCTGCGTGGGAGTGAACGTCCGGAAGGTCACATTCAATTTCAACGTCACAAATAAATTATCGAAATCTCCATTGAGCATCACTGCGCGACCGGCAGTCTCATCCAAAATAGCGCTGACGATGCCGCCGTGCACAATGCCGGGATACCCGTTAAAATGCTCCGGGACAATAATTTCGCCTTCCACCACATTTTTTTCCAAATTATTGTACCACTCCATTTTCAAACCGAAGTTATTCTCACGCCCGCACAGGAAGCAACCACGCGATGTCGGTTGTTTGACTCTCGTCTCACTCATTCTCATTTTTCCCTTCTGTTAACCCTACTACGTCACATAGATTTTTTATCGTTGTATATTTTATTTTTGATAGATGAAAAACTCAACATATTGTGATAAATTTACTAAATGACGTTGCAGGGTTAATTTTGTCGCAGTCGAATAATTTGTAAAAGATAATATTTTAAACACCAAAGTCAAGGCAAAATTTGGGCATTTAGCTGCGCGGGATTTCGTGAGCAGTACTTTTTAATTCCTTTATATTCTCCGGAAGAATTTCAGCGGCGCGACTGAGGCTGGGACTCCTTAATTTTCACTTGACTTTTCTTGACAATATTGTTACATTAACCACGGCTGTTTGATGTTTCTTGCCTGAAAATTTTAAACGTTACGCTTCGAAAAAATCTTCCGGTTCAGTTCATCTTTATTCTTCAGAAAAGAAAGGCCTTCACACCATGGCATTCAAAAACGGAGTTATTCATGCGGATTTCCTGAATGTTCGTTCGGGAACTGGAACCAGCTTTCCGGTTATCTTTCAATTGGCGCGCGGCACCCAGGTGACGATTGTCAGCACCATCGATGAATGGTTTGAAATTGATGCTTGCCTGATTGAAGGGTATGTGAGTCGCGCCTGGGTGACGTTTACCGCCCCACAGTCCGGCGATGGTGGACATTCCGCGGCGCTTGCCATTGTCGAACCGGATGCCTTGAACATCCGAAGCGGGGCGAGCTATGAATTTGGCGTTATGGCCACAGTCTACAAAGGCACAGTGCTGGAAATTCTTGAGGAAAAAACTGAATGGTCGCGGGTGAAGTCCAAACGTCTGAGTGGATACATCCTCAAAGACCTGGTGGTTGAGGTATACGGCGGGGGCGCGGTTCCGGACGCCCTCTACAAAGCGGTGGTGAACGATCCGCTGGTCAACGTGCGAAGCGGCGCCGGAGTGAATTATCCAATCACGGCCGTGCTGCCGGAGAATACGGAACTGAAGGTCAAAAAAATCGACCATGACTGGGCTGAAATTGAAACCATCGTTTATGAGGGGTACATCCGCTCGGAATTCATCCGCAAAATAGATTCTGAGGAACCGGACAGCGGTTCCATCACAACCGGGACAGTGAACACCAACGATTTGCAACTGCGGACTGGGCCCAAAACAACGTATCCTTCCTACGCGCTGCTCAAAGCCGGCACCGGGCTGAAAGTGCTGGATGTGACATCTGACTGGCTGCGAGTGAAGCCAATCGCAGCATCCGGTTTTGCCGCACGGCAATATATTCGTGAAACGGGCGCGCCGAATAGCGACATCCCCTCTTACGACGATGATCCTTTGCGGCCACCGGCCAGCGAGTCCATTGCCATTGGCAGCAACTTTTCCGATGAGCAGGTGAAAATGGCCACGGCCTGGAATAAATACGGCGGGCTGATGAAGCAGATCTGCTCCCACCATCATATCGATCCCGGCGTTGGTTTGGCGGTTTTGTGCGTCGAGTCCGGCGGCAAGGGATATGGCCCGGACGGTCGGCTCATCGTCCGATTTGAGAATCATCATTTCTATCGCCACTGGGGCGCGAATCACGAAAGCCAGTTCAATAAACATTTTAAATTCGACCGACCCAACACCTGGCAGGGGCATCATTTTCGCCATTCCGACGCCGGCAACTGGCAGCCGGTGCACACCGGGCAACAGCAACCCGAGTGGGCTGCGCTGCAACTGGCGCAACAGTTTGATGAAACGGCCGCGCTCAAATCGATCAGTATGGGCAGTCCTCAAATTATGGGCGCGAACTTCGGAACATTGGGCTATTCAACGGTCTTTCAAATGTTTGATGATTTTCAAAATGACATTCGAAACCAGATTATCGGACTGTTCCTGTACATTCAGGGCAATGACCTGACCGCGTCACTTCAAAATCAGGATTTCATCGCATTCGCCAGGGGTTACAATGGTCAGACGCGCGCCGAAGAATACGGCAGACTCCTTCGGACGTATGTGAATAAGTACAATGCGCTGAGCGCATGAGGCGATAGAATTCGAACGTTCTCAATGACGCGAATGCGGAGAATGTAAGTGTCGCACTCCATTGTATCGCTAATTGACTGCGGAGTATTGAAATAACCATCTGTATTATAATTTAATTGGGAGAACATGTTATGCGAAGGACAATCTTTTTTATTTTGGCAGTCCTGGTTGTTCTGGCCGGCCTGTACCTGTTAATCTGGAAGGTGGTCGATTGGCAAAAAGTGCTCATCGGTTTTGCTGCGCTTTTCCCGTTCGGACATGGGCTACATAAGCGGCTGGCAGGGATTGACGCTGAAATTGCCCGACGGAAGAAAGAGGAATCGTCCTACCAGGCGAAAATGGCAACGCAGCGAGAAACGCTTCAGTGGCAGATCAATCAGTTGGAAAAGAGCATCCAGATCATAGAGAAAAAATACGAGTTGTTGGAGAAACAGCGCTCCACTATTCGGGAAGCAATTGAACAAATGCCGCGTGAAAAGCAGGTTGAACTATTCAGAGAAGCTTTTGGAAAATGATATTTCTAATACGACGAGGCGAAAAATGAAAGTAACCTATTCCATCATTCTATTCATCGTATTGAGTTTCGGCGCTACATTCGCCCAGACTCAATACCCTTTATTCTTTGAGCAAGGCGCGAAAATCGACTATGTTCCGGACGTGAATGTGTACATCATCTCCGAGTCTCAGTTCAAAAACACGCTCACCGTCAATGAATTATACAAGAACTGCGAGAAGCGCGTTGAGCTTTTGCTGTTCAAGATTGCCAAACAGGACTCGATCATCAAGCTCCATGAAGCCAAAGAGGCCAACTACGACTCCACCCTGAGTCACACCAAACAGAATCTCGATAAAACAACCGACGAGCTGCAACAGGCTCGCAAACAAGAGGTACTGTGCCAGCATACGAAAAAATATTTTTGGGGAGCAATCGCTCTGGAAACAGTGATCATTTTCATTTTAGCACTATAATCATCATTCAAAAAAGGAGTCACTATGACAACCCTACCCTTTGACATGAAAAAACGAACGCAACTCCGGATCAAATGGAGCATTGCCATATTTATCATTTTACTCTTAGCCTGCGCGCTGTATTTCACCCATCATTACCTGTCATCGAAAGTGGAAAATAATAATCTGAGCAACGCCTATCTCACCATGGCGCTCTCGCTGCTCATCGTCTGGCTGTTGACTGTCATCATCTTTCTATATTATATGATTCTCAAATACCAGCCATTGGATCATGAAGATAGTCCCTACCTCCATGAAACTCTCGGGCTTCCGCCCGGCCTTTTCAGGGCGGTGCTTACCGTGACACTGCTTTTCACCGTCGTGCTTCTGGAAGGGTATGCCCTGACGAATATACAGGAACATGTCCGCATCAAAGAGATCCTTGATCCGCTTTTAACAGCATTTCAATTGATGATTGCATTTTACTTTGGCACTAAAATAGCCGGCGTTGTTTCCGGCGATAAAGGCAAAACAGACGCACAGCCCAAAGGCTAAATCAGCGCTCTGTCCGATTCAGGCCAGCCGACCTGTTTCGGAGAATTTCACATCATCGGAGAACCATGCAATGACGCACCCTGAGGAATTTTGGATGCATCGTCAGTCCCGACTCATCCAAAATTCCTCTTTTCGTTCAATCGCATCGAACACCCATTTTCCGAACCGGTGAGGCTGCCATCTCCGCACGGTTCCTCCATGCTCAGAATCTGCACGGACTGCCGGCCGATGCACGCGGCACTTCCTATCCTGCATCTGTGCGAACGACGCTGCAATGAATCTGCGTCAGCTAATCCTACAAAAATTTCTCAATTTTCTTCGAAACATTCTTTTCAACCTTCGCGTATTGCTGTGTAAATCAAACGAAAAATCTGAGCAATGTACCTTTTCCGAACTGGCATTGAATTTGAGCCACCCAATCCTTCTTTCCCATTCTGTTCATAAATTTCCTCCTTCAGCAAAAGGCACCTGAGAAACCGGGTGCCTTTTTTATTCACGGTTCCGCTGACTGCCCTCAAAAAATTCCTGCTTAATTTCCCCCGGCCACAATTTTTTTATTGACATTTAAAATTATTTTATGGATATTTCCCCAGTTTCAAATTCACCAATAATTAAGAAGTTATTGGATATATCCTACTCGTTTCAATTTCCATCGAATCTGCAATCTGTCTTCAACAAAAAATAGAATTGAAAATTATAGCGATACAAGGTCTCTGTATGAAGAAGTTGTTCCGCGATGTACCTGAACGAATCTCACTCTCCGGCATCATTCCGATCATCATGCTGATCTGTTTCCATCCCTGCCTTTCCCAACTTGTTGCGGACAGGCCATTGCCGCGCGGTTATTCCATCCCTCTCATTGACATAGCCGGCGAAAACCATCGGCAGACTATTGTGGATCGTGAGACAGGCCAGTATCTCGGCCACCCATCGACGGTGCTGCTGGAAGATGACAAAACTATCATCGTCGTCTACCCCAAAGGTCACGGCCGCGGCGCGATTGTGATGAAACGCAGCGAGGACGGCGGTCTCACGTGGAGCGAGCGGCTGCCTGTCCCTGAGAACTGGGCGACTTCGCTGGAAACGCCCACCATCCATCGCGTCATTGATGGTAAAGGAGTGAAACGGCTCATCCTTTTTTCAGGGCTGTACCCGGCGCGGATGGCTGTATCGGAAAATGATGGCCTCGATTGGACGCCGCTTTCGCCGATCGGCAACTGGGGCGGCATCGTCGTCATGGGCAGCGTCGTGGCCTTGCGAGATGGTAATTACCTGGCCATGTTCCACGACGATGGCCGTTTCTTCACCGAACACGGAACACACTCGCGCACCATGACGCTGTATCAGACAATTTCAGGGGACGGCGGATTGACCTGGTCATTCCCGGTTGTCGTTCATCGCTCCGACACGGTTCATCTCTGCGAGCCGGGGATCCTTCGCTCGCCGGACGGGCGGCAATTGGCTGCTCTGCTGCGGGAAAACACCCGCACGCGGAACTCATTCGTCATCTTTTCCGATGATGAAGGTCAGACATGGACAGCGCCGCGCGAACTTCCGGCAGCGCTCACCGGGGACAGGCATACCGGCAAGTACGCTTCCGATGGCCGGTTAGTGATTTCTTTCCGGGACACGGCGCACGAGTCGCCAACCCGGGGAGATTGGGTCGCCTGGGTGGGCAGTTACCGGGACATTGTGAACGGACAGGAAGGCCAGTATCGCGTTCGACTCATGGACAACAAAAACGAATGGGACTGCGCCTATCCCGGCGTTGAGGTGCTTTCGGACGACATGTTCGTCCTCACCACCTACGGCCATTGGGTCGAAGGCGAGGAGCCGTTCATTGTTTCCGTCCGTTTCACATTGGCTGAGTTGGACGAACGGTTTTCAACCAGCCGCAAGTAATACCGGAATCGATTCGATGCGACGAGAGTCGGTTCGTCACTTCGAATGTCTCGTTGCCGGTCAGCGCTGAGGGTCATTTCGCGTACTCTTTTTCACGATGGACTTTTTCAAAAGATGAAAGGATGTTCTATGAAACAATTTGTGCTGCTCACATTGCTTCCGTTGGTTATCCTTCTCACCGCGCGTTGCATTGGGGGAAAAAATAGCGACACCATTTCCATCATCCCCCGGCCGCTGAGTGTCGATCAGACCCGTGGCGAATTCATTCTTCAACCGGATACAAAGATCTATCTCAAAAATGACGATCTGCAACTCCGGCAGATTGGCGAATATCTGGCTTCAATTTTGAACACCGCCACCGGGTATGCCACAACGCTCTCCCCCATTGCTGAACCGACAGAAAAAAATGCGCCCGGCATTTTCCTTTCCCTGGCGCAGCCGCCATTGGACCTCGGCAATGAAGGCTATCGATTGACCGTGCGGACGCAGCGGATTGAAATTCTGGCCAATCAGCCGGCCGGATTGTTTTACGGCGTCCAGACGTTGCGACAGCTATTCCCGCCGGAAATCGAAAGCGATGCGCCCGTGGTTCGGGAACAGTGGACAGCACCCTGCGTCACGATCAGCGATGCGCCCCGATTTGTCTGGCGCGGCATGCATCTGGATGTCTGCCGGCATTTCTTTCCCAAAGAGTTTGTCAAACGCTACATCGACCAGATCGCCTACCACAAAATGAACACGTTCCACTGGCATCTCACCGAAGACCAGGGCTGGCGCATTGAAATTAAAAAATATCCCAAATTGACCGAGGTCGGCGCCTGGCGGGTCGACCGTGAGGACCGCCACTGGAACGACCGCGAACCGCAGCGACCGGAAGAATCGGCGACCTACGGCGGATTCTACACCCAGGACGAAATCCGCGAAATTGTCGAATATGCCAAAAGCCGATTCGTCACCGTCGTTCCTGAGATTGAAATGCCGGGACATGCTGTGGCGGCGCTTGCTGCCTATCCACAGTATTCATGCACCGGCGGCCCCTACACCGTGCTTCCCGGCGGCTACTGGCCCATCGTCGATATTTACTGCGCGGGCAAAGAGGAGACATTCCGATTTCTGGAAGACGTATTGTCTGAAGTGATTGCGCTTTTTCCATCGGAATTCATTCACATTGGCGGCGACGAAGCGAATAAAATGCGCTGGAAAGAATGCCCCGCGTGTCAGGCCCGAATTAAATCCGAAGGATTGAAGGACGAGAACGAATTGCAGAGTTACTTCGTCAAGCGAATTGAGAAATTTCTCAACGATAAAGGCAAGCGGCTCATCGGTTGGGACGAAATACTCGAGGGCGGACTGGCGCCCAATGCGACGGTCATGTCCTGGCGCGGCATGCAGGGCGGCATCGAGGCGGCCAACAGCGGACACGATGTGGTTATGACGCCGACCTCCTACTGCTACTTCGACTATTACCAGGCCAGTCGCGGGGAGCCCCTCGCCATTGGCGGCTTTCTTCCGCTGGTAAAGGTCTATGAGTTCGAGCCTGTGCCGGACGATCTGGAAAAGGACAAAGTGAAACACATCCTTGGCGCTCAGGGCAATATCTGGACCGAGTACATTCCCACGCCGGCGCACGCCGAATACATGGCCCATCCGCGGATGGCCGCGCTCGCCGAAGTGGTCTGGACACAGAAAAATAAAAAGGACTACGAAGATTTTCAGCAGCGGCTCTCGGCTCATTTTGACCGATTGGCGGCGATGGATATTCATTTCCGCGTGCCCACACCGGTGGGAACAACCAGCCAGACCATCGTTCTGAAACCGATTCATGTCCATTTAAAGCCGCCCGTTGCAGGAAGCCTCGTTCGTTACACAGTGGACGGCTCCGCGCCAACCGAGTCATCTCCAGTCTGTTCCGAACCGATAGAAATCAACGAATCGACCACGCTCATCGCTCAGACCTATTTGAGAAATGGTCGCGTGAGCCGGCCGGATACTTCCCGATTCATTCGCGTGGATCCGGCTGTCAATGGCATTCATTACCGCTACTACGAAGGCAACTGGGATCGCGTCATGGATTATTCCATGCTGCGCACCGTGCGCGAGGGGAAAGTCTATGACATCGGATTGTCGGAAATTGAACATCGGCCGGAGCAATTCATGATTGTCTTTGAAGGTCAGTTGGAAATTGCTGCCGATGGCCAGTACCTCTTCTATCTCATGTCGGACGACGGCTCCAAATTATTCATCGACGAAACCGAAGTGGTGTCGAACGACGGTGTTCACAGCCTGCAGGAACGACGCGGATCGATTCAACTGACGAGCGGGCTTCATCCATTCAAATTGCTGTACCTTCAGGCCGGGGCCAATGCCATGCTCAGATTATCGTACGAAGGCCCGGGGCTCTCCAAACAACAGGTGCCGGCGACGCGGTATCACCGGGCGACAAATAACTAAGTTTACATTTCAATCCAGGGAATTGTTTTTTCATTTGTAGTACGCTAAACTTGCCAACCGATCGTTCGGGATATTCGCCCCGAACGATGAACAATCCATTCCCCGCCCTGGGTATATATTCAGCCCGGTAGTAGCTTAATCAGAATGGGAAGGTCACACATTGATTCAACCATGGGATATCAGCCGGACAAATCTGGATCGATTAACGGCGGCCAAACTGGAAGTGGCTGTCCTGCCGGTCGGCGCCATTGAGCCGCACAATCTGCATTTGCCGGAAGGTCAGGATTTTTTGCATACCGATTACGTCGCCAAACAGTCGTGCCAATTGGCGTGGGAAAAATGCCAGTCTGTTATCTGCCTGCCAACCCTCCCCTTTGGCGTCGACTGCAATTTGATGGATTTTCCCCTGGCGATTCACGTCTCCCAGGCCACGCTGGATGCGATGGTGAAGGATATTATCGTTTCCCTCAAGCACTATGGCATTCGGAAAATTGTGCTCATCAACGGACATGGCGGCAATAATTTTGATCCTCTGATGCGTCAGTTGCAATGCGATCTGGATGTGCATATTTTCCTGTGCGATTGGTGGAAGGTCGGTTTTGATACCTACTCAGAAATTTTTGAGAAGCCGGACGACCATGCCGGGGAATTTGAGACATCCATTGCGCTGGCCCTCTTCCCGGACCTGGTCGAACTGGACAAAGCGCAGATTGCGCTGCCCAGGGCGTTTCGGTTCGAGGCGTTGAAAAAAAACTGGGTGAAGACCAGCCGTCGTTTTTCCAGATTGAATGACTACTGCGCGGTGGGCGATCCGTCCGGCGCTTCGGCTGAAAAAGGCGCGCGCTATCTGGAACTGGTGTGCCGGCGTATCGGTGAATTTTTAGCTGATCTGGCGCAGTCCCCCATCGACGAGCAGTTCCCGCACGATGCGGTTTTTCAGCGTGTACAAAATCGCACGTGACAGGGTCCGGGCATGGCTCACAGAAAAACAGAGTTGAAATGAAAAATTGACTCTGGAACGCGTCCAGGGTGCAGCCGGCCACCGGTCCGTTTTCTGTCATTTTTGATGAAGGAGGTCTTATGCGAAGAAATTTTTTTTCATTGTTAATACTCGCCCTTGTCCCGCTTCTGATATGGGGTTGCGAGAACCGCGCCAGCCGTCCAGCGGATCTGGTCATTAAAAATGCCCGGATACTCACCATCGATTCGGACAATCCCAGGGCTGAAGCAGTCGCCGTGATTGGTGAGGACATTGTCGCTGTCGGTTCCAACAAGAAAATTGACTCATACATCGCGCCGGGTTCAACCCGTGTCATCGACGCCGGCGGGCGACTGGTGATACCCGGTTTCAACGACGCCCATGCGCATTGGGCGGCAATCAACCCGGACTACATCGATTTGCGCTACACCACCGATCCGGCCGTCATCACAGAGCGGGTTCGCGAGCGGGTGCAACGCTCCTTGCCGGGGGAACTCATTCGCGGCGGCCGCTGGGAGCATGAAATGTTCATCACCCGGCAGTGGCCGACCAAAGAGTTGATCGATCCGGTCTCGCCCAACAACCCGGTGGTGCTCAGTCGCGCCGATGGGCACTCGGTGCTGGTGAACAGCTACGTCATAAAAAAATCCGGCATCACCAGAGACACGCCCAATCCGGAAGGCGGTGAAATCATGAAAGACCCGGTGACCGGCGAGCCGACCGGTATTTTCAAAGAAGCCGCAGAAGAACTGCTCACCTATGGCGCCGTGAAAGTGCAACGCACGCCGGAGGAAATTGCCCGACGAAATGAGCACGGCTGGCAGGCAGCCATGGAAATGGCAGCCCGGCTTGGCGTGACCAGCATTCAGCACCCGGGCGGCGGCGATGCTGAATTCTATCAGCAGTTATTTGACGCCGGAAAATTGACCATGCGCGTGGATGTGGCAGGCAGATTGACAGCGGACGCCGAACGATTGAGCCAGTACGATTCGCTGCGAAAAAAATACCCACAGACCGGCAACTGGATTCGCTTCGGCTACCTCAAAGGGTTCATGGACGGTACGCTCGGTTCCGGCACCATGATGCTCTTTGAGCCTTTCGATGACGCGCCGGGCAATACCGGGCTGCCGCAAATGTCTTATGAAGAATTGGAAAAGCAGGTCCTCGCCTGCGATACGCTGGGATTTCAGATTGGCATCCACGCCATTGGCCCCAAAGCGAACCGATGGATTCTCGATGCATTTCAAAAAGCCCGGCAGGTGAACGGCGCGCGGGATAGCCGGCATCGCAGCGAGCACGCGCAGATTTTGACCGCCGAAGATATCCCCCGATTCGCGGAATTGGGCGTCGTTGCGTCCATGCAGCCGACTCACTGCATCACGGACAAACGATTCTGCGAAAAACGCATCGGGCACGAACGCAGCAAATACGCCTATGCCTGGCGCAGCCTGCTCGATGCCGGCGCGAAAATCGCCTTTGGGACAGATTACCCGGTTGAACCGCTCGATCCGCTGGAAGGGCTGTACGCCGCCGTCACGCGCAAAGACCGGGCCGGCGAACCCGGCGATGGCTGGTTCCCGGCGCAAAAACTCACCATGGAGGAAGCCATTGCGTTGTACACGGCCGGCTCGGCCTACGCCCAATTCATGGAAGACCGCAAAGGCAAAATCAAGCCGGGCCATCTGGCAGACATGGTCATTTTTCGCGAGGATTTATTGACCCTGCCCGAAGATCAGATCATGAAAGCCAGAGTCGATATGACCATCGTCGGCGGAAAAGTGGTGTTCGAACAGAAGTGATCATGAGCGGTATTCTGTTCTGATTATGGGCTTTGATTTCACGTACTAGACTGCCGTCAACGGTCGCCCAGTCCGCTGGCAGGTTCAAACAAAATGTTCGGTGCTTAATAATAAATATAAATTGTAAGTTTTGAAAAAACTATACAATAAGTTCTGTTTAAAAAATAATTATTCTTTCGTTTTAATTGCAATAAAGCTACAAAAAAGGATTGAAGAACTTATATGCAACTCAACAATTGGATGCAGCTATGAAAAAAGAAAAGTATCTTCAAGTATTTAATTATCTTTTAGAATTTTCAAAGATAAGGAGCAAAGCGGTAAGAGATATAATTAATGCTCCAAGCCAATATATCGATATAATATGGTTATCAGATATTCCAAAAAATGAATTAATTGATTGTATTCTTGATGAAGATTTCAATAAAGATGCTGACTATTGGATTAAAATTTCTAAGCCATTAGAGCCTGAATTACCAAAATTTCCGCCTCCGCCGCCCAATTTAGAAAAATGGATAGTAGAAGACTCACTACTTAATAAAGAGGAATTTCCCATTTTAAATGAATACATTTTTATTGATGATAATAATAAATTCTATTTGGTGGATAATCCAAAAATCAAAGAAGAATTTGATGAATACATTAATACCAAATGGTTTGAAGATTCAGAAATGTATTGGGAAGAATACAAAAATTATGAAATTCAATACAAAGCTTATATTGAAGTAAATTCGATATACAAAAAACTGTTTTTAATAAACAATAAATCACAGCAATTTGGTGAAGAATATGAACTTCTAATGGGATTGGGCTTATTAAATTTTAAAGCAAATGATGAATCACCATTGATTTGTAGACATATTCTAACTCAAAGAGTAGAGATAAATTTTGAAGACCCTGTAAGACCAACAATTGCACCAAGTTTATCAAATGATATACAAATCGAAACTGATTCAATTATTGATCTATTTGAACGATTTAATTCCAATGATATTATTGAAGCTGAAAGAAAAGCAATCGAATTTATCAACGAGAAAAATATTGCAGCAAGTCTCTTTGATAAACAGAATAAAGAAACTATTCAAATAATTGCTGACAGGTTTAGTCCAGATGGCCTTTTTAAGGATGAAATAATTAAGCCAAAAGATGCTCCCAAAAGACCAACAATCTTCTATGCACCTGCATTAATGTTACGCAAGCGAAACACAAGAAGCTTTACCGCCTTATATGAAAAAATAATTGCCGACATAGAAAAATCAGATGAAACCGACATCCCAGCATTAAATGATATTATTGACCTTAATGAGTACAATCCAAATAATAATGGTGATTTCGATACATTAGATTCTAAGAAAAATGATATAATTTACTTTCCGAAAAAATACAATGATGAACAAATTGAAATTATTAAAAAAGCGAATCGAAACAACAAAGTATTAGTACAAGGTCCTCCTGGAACGGGTAAATCACATACTATTGCCAATCTTATTTGCCATTTCTTAGCCAATGGGAAGAAAATTTTAATAACAGCATATACAAAACGTGCCCTTGAAGTTTTAAAAGAAAAATTGCCAGATGATTTTAAAAGTCTGTCTGTCAACTTGCTTAGTGGAGACTCTGCATCGATTCAAGACCTCGAAACGAGTGTAAACTCAATTAATGATAAACTTTCAAATACTAATCTATCCGACCATTATAAAGAGAAAGATAGATTTGAAAAAGAACTGCTTACTTTAAAAGAAAAGCGAGCTGATAAGACAAATGAACTGCTAAAAATAAAAGAAAAAAACACAAGAAAACTGGAAATAAATAAATACTATCAAGGGACGTTAACTCAGATTGCCGAAAAAATTGAGCATGATACTATTAAATTTAATTGGTTTAAGGATGAGTATTTTAATATTTCAAATTCTGATATCTTTCAACAGGTTGAAAATTTTATTGGCTTAACACAACATTATAAAGAGATTGATTGTAATAAGTTCGATTATAAAATTCCTGATAAAAACGAGATTTTTACCTTTTCAGAATTTGAAAAGTATGTAGAAATTAGAAAATACATTATTGAAAAGAATATTTCTTACAATTCTTTAAACATTGTAAAATGTAGCGATTTCTCAAAAACAAAAGAGTTTTTGGATTCTCTTTATGAAATATGTCTTTCAATTGAGAAGAATACACATTCTAAAAAAGCATTGATAATTCAAGATGTTCAAAATAGCAATTTCAATTGGGAACAAAAATTGAAAGATACAAAAAAGCTAATAGATATATTAAAAAAAATCGATTTAAAATCTTTAGATAAAAATATAGAAATTCGTTATCCACCGAACAAAAGTTGGATAACCTTAAAAAATGATGCCAATAAATTATTGCATTATTTAAAATCAGGTAATAAACTGGATGGTGCATTATTTGAATTGAAGAAACCGTTTCTCCCAAAAGAGATAAAAGAAAAACTCTATTTTAAAAATTCTGTTATAGTTAATGGAAGTCCTTGTGATACTAAATGGGAATTTTCATCTGTCATTGAAGATATAAGAATACGTCAAGTATTTCAAGACCTGGCTAAAATTTGGAATGCTAATATACAAAATTTATCAAAAAACTACTTTGAATATTTTGAGGCATTTTCTCAACTTTGCTTGGATACGAATGACCTTTTAGATAATTTAAAAAGAGCTAAAAGTTTGGTGGCTGAAATACAAATCTATTCATCCTTAACCATTCAAGGATATAATAGTAATACAATAAAGAAATACATCGAAGATGTTGAAAGGAATTACATTCTGAAATTAGACAACGATTTCAATAGTCGAAAGGACCGAATTTGTTTTTATTTATCTGATGATGAATTTCATCCAATAGCACTTGATATTAAGAAAACCATCTTAGAATTGGATGTATTTAAATTTGAGCAACTTTTAACAAAAGTTGATCAGCTAAAGTCTCAGAAACAGCAATACGATGATTTTAAAAAATTGGAAAACGAACTAAAAACTTATGTACCAATTCTTGTTGATGAAATAATAAACGATACATTTGATATAAATAACATTACCAATTTAAACGAAGCAATACATTTTAAGCATGCAGAAAGTGAAATTAAAAAGTTATTAGATGAGGGTTATGAAAACGATTTAATGGCAGATCTGTTTTCTTATGATGAAAGAGAAGAAAAACTTGTTTCAAAAATAGCTTCTCTAAAAGCATGGGTTCATGTATTAACCAATTTGCAAAATAACAGGTCACTACGTCAATATTTAGAAGCCTGGGTGCAAGCAGTTAGAAAGATAGGAAAAACAGGTAAAGGAAAAAGAGCGTTAAGGTTTCGCAAAGAAGCACAAAATCAGATGGACCATTGTAAGACAACAGTTCCTTGCTGGATTATGCCTTTGTACAAAGTGAGTGAAACCATATCACCAGAACAAGGGATGTACGATTATGTGATTATTGACGAAGCAAGCCAATTAGGTCCTGACGCCATTTTTTTGCTTTACATTTCAAAAAATATAATCATTGTGGGTGATGATAAACAGACCTCGCCAGAGTATGTAGGTGTAAATGCGGACGCAATGGCTCCTTTTATCAATAAACATTTGAAAGGAATACCCTTCGCCAATTTCTTTGATATTGCGTTTAGCTTTTTTGACCATGCAAAATTGTTCTGTGAAGGACTAACAGTTTTGAGAGAACATTTTAGATGTATGCCTGAAATTATTGAATTTTCGAATAAGTTATTCTATGCACCTGACGGTAAAGGTTTATATCCATTAAAACAATATTCTGAAAATAGATTAGAGCCATTAAAACATGTTTTTTGTCAAAATGGTTTTGTTGAAGGTCAATATCAAAACATTAGAAATAAAGTTGAGGCTGAAAGAATTGTTGATACATTTTCAGAGCTTATAAGTGATAAGCGATATGATAACAAAACTGTTGGAGTGATATGTTTACAGGGTAATGCACAAGGGGCATTAATTGAAAATTTATTATTACAACGAATTGGAGAAAAACAATTTAAAGAAAGAAAAATAGTATGTGGTAATTCAGCTAGCTTTCAAGGTGATGAACGTGATATCATTTTTCTTAGCCTTGTAACAGCCCATAATCATAACCGAAGTGCACTTACACGTCCAGAAGATGAACGTCGATTTAATGTTGCTGTGAGTCGGGCAATTGAACAAATCTGGTTGTTTCATTCAGTTCAAATGGAGGATATTAATAATACGAATGACTTACGCTATAAACTTTTAGATCATTTTATCAACTTTAAAAATATTCAAGAAGGTTGGAAAAGGCTGATACCAATTCCAAAAGTTAAGAAAATGGGAGAACAACCACCTCCTTTTGAAAGTTGGTTTGAAGTCGATGTATATAATGATATTGTTAGCCGTAGTTATTCAGTCATTCCTCAATATGAAGTTGCCAAAGGGAAATATCGGGTTGACTTGGTGGCAATATTACCTGACGGAACTAAAATAGCAATCGAATGTGATGGTGATATTTGGCATGGTGCTGAACAATTTCAAAATGATTTAATGCGTCAGAAAGTATTAGAAAGATGTGGCTGGCAATTTTTCAGAATAAAAGGTGGAGAATACTATTCAAATCGAATTAAAGCGCTGGAACCGCTTTGGAAAATTTTGAACTCAAAACCAAACCATCAAACAACAGAAAAAATTATCGATGATAAAAACGATATAGAACATGAAGAAACAACTAAGGACTCTCAACCTCATAATAATAATTTAAGTTTCGCCACACTGCATAATAATAGGCCTCATCCACTAGCTGCAATTGAACCAAAAAATGTCAGGCAATCTGAAATTCTAGTTTTTACAGACAAATATAATGTTTATAAAATAGCAAACAATTCTTATTATAGTAAACAACATATTTTAGATTCAATTAATTTTGAAAAAGATGAAAAACCAATTTACATCACAAGCACTTCTGATTTTTCTGGTTATATGTTATTCGGTTTTGAAAATGGGAAAGTTGCTAAAATATTTATGAAGAGTTATGAGACCGAAACGCAACGAAAAAGATTGAAAAATGCTTATAACAATAATTCAAAAATTGTATATATAGATCATTTAAAAGAAGATGTAGAGCTTGTTGCCATAAGTTCTATTAAAAAAATTTTGATATTTAATACGGCTCATATAAATCCCAAAGAGAGTAGAAATTCACAAGGCAATCAGGTGATGAAGTCCAAGAACAATAGTATTATGCAAAAAATAAAGAAAGTAAATCATGTAAGCTTTCAGAATATTGATTATTATAAAAAAGACATTCCTGCAATAGGGAATTATCTTTTAAGTGGCGATAGAATTTGATGTATTATAAATATGGTACCTAATTTTACCGTAAGGAAGGTGGCGAAATGAATTTCAACCATGTGTCAATCAGGGGCCTCCTGTTTTTCGCGATGGCCTCTGTTGCTCTCTCCGGCGAATTGGATAAAAATCTCCAGAAAGGATTTGACTCGATTCAGCCCATGGACCCGTACAATTACTGCAAAACGCTGGCTTTGCCTGAATTTGCCGGTCGGCTGACCGGGCACGAAGGCTACACCGCCGCTGCCACATGGGCTGCTGAGAAATTCCGCCAGTGGGGATTGAAACCGATAAGTCCCTCTCAGGGCTATTTGCAGGCCTATCCCTCACCCTACACGCTGATCGACACCGCAACGATGACGTTATTTCACGTCAAAAAAGAGGGCGAATCGGCAGCAGAAATTCCACTCACCGCCGGCGCCGATTTTCTGCCGTTGCTGTTTTCCGATAACGGGTACAACCGGGCCGCGCTGGTGTTTGCCGGCTGGGGCATCTCCGCCCCGGAACTGGGCTATGACGACTACGCCGGCATCGACGTTGCCGGCAAGTTCATCCTGTGTTTTCGCGGCACGCCGGGACAAGACCAGAACCAATTCGAGAAATACGACCACCATCGCCATCGCATGGCAACGGCCAAAGAGCGGGGCGCGCTGGGGATTTTCTACATCTATCCGGAAGCCATCGCCAATCCCAATGGCGATTGGATCAAAGGATTCACCCCGGCCATGATCACCGAGAAAATTGCCGATGTAATTTTTGAGGAGAAAAATGTCACCTGCGCCGATTTGAAGAAGGTGCTGACCACCTACAACCGGCCGCTATCGTTTCAACTTCATTCGGAAATGCACTTCGCCGTGCAGTCCCGCCATTTTCCCGACGCCACCGGCTACAATATCATCGGCTTTGTAGAGGGCTCGGACCCGCAGCTCAAAAATGAGTGCCTCGTCTATGGCGCTCACTTCGATCATTGTGGATTGCATCTGAATATGCTTTTTGCCGGCGCAAACGACAACGCCAGCGGCAGCGCCGTGGTCATGGAAATCGCCGAGGCGTTTTCCCAACTGGATACAAAGCCAAAGCGATCCGTGGCGTTCGTCCTGTTCGGCGGCGAAGAAGTGGGGCTGATCGGCTCCACCTATTTCGTGGCCCACGTGCCGGCGTCGTTCAAAAAACTGGACAGCATGTTCAATTTTGACATGGTCGGTCCCGGGGATGGAACGAGTTGCGGCTTCAGCGCCAATGCGGTCGGGTTCAAAGAAATTCTGCAGCAGGCCGACCAGTTCGTGCATACGCTTCGAAGCACGTGGGAAATCAACCATGTGGGCGTGCGGTCATCGGACTTTGCGCCGTTCTTCTGGAACGGCGTCCAATGCGCTTCGTTCTATTCCAACGGGCCGCATCTTCATTATCATAAGACAGGGGACACGATTTACCGAATCAATCCGGACATGCTCGCAGATATTTCGCGGCTGGCATTTTTGAGCGGATTTTTTTGGGCGAACCGATAGCCGAGCTGATCCCGGCGAAGCGGACCGATTTGTCTCTCAACGCGCGCAAAAACGGAACACCGGGAACGCATCCGTTATCTGAAAACGATTGCAGAGCTATCTCATGGCTGGAAAAACAGGAGAATTGCGTGATGAAGAAAATGATATTCCTTGCACTGTTTCTCTTCATGCAGGGGAGTCGCTGCGCTGATGAAACCGCGACGGTCTGGCCGAACCGGTTCGATTGCGATGCGCTCCTCACGTCCGCTATGGCGCAATATACCAAAGCGGTGAATTCCCTGACCGACACAACCCGCATGCCTATCCATAACAAAGCAGACGGGACGTGGGTTCAAAAGAGCACCAGCGATTGGGTGAGCGGTTTCTTCCCGGGAATTTTGTGGTATTTTTACGACTACTCCGGGGAGCAGCAATGGCTCCAGTCCGCGCGGAAATGGAATGCGGCGCTGGAACAGGAGAAATTCAACACCAGCAGCCACGATGTGGGATTCATGCTCTACTGTAGTTTCGGCAACGGTTACCGTCTCACCGGCGATGAGGCTTACAAAGCGATTCTATTGCAGGGCGCGGAGAGCCTCATCACTCGATTCAATTCCAATGTCGGCGCCATAAAATCATGGGACTCTGCCCCGGAAAATCACCTGACCATCATCGACAACATGATGAATCTGGAACTGCTCTGCTGGGCGTCGCAGGCGAGCGGCGACCCTAAATTCAGGGACATTGCCATCCGCCATTCGGACGTCACGCTGGCCAATCATTTCCGGCCGGATTTCAGTTCCTACCATGTCCTGAATTACAATCCGCAGACCGGCGCCGTCATGGAAAAGAAGACGCATCAGGGCTATTCCGATGAATCCATGTGGGCGCGCGGCCAGGCCTGGGGCGGATACGGCTACACCATGATGTACCGATTTACCCGGGACAGGCGCTATCTGGCCATTGCTCAGAAGACATTTGATCGGTTCATTCAGCGGCTGCCGGCGGACTTCATCCCATATTGGGATTTCGACGCGCCGAATATTCCGCATGAACCCAGAGAGGCTTCTGCTGCGGCCATTGCCGCCTCCGGGCTGCTGGAATTGAGCACCTACGCCGACTCGACCGGATTGAAAAATCGCTATTACCAGACCGCGGTGAATTTGCTCAAAGCGCTCTCCACCAGCGACTATCTGGCGACGTCAGGCAAATACCAATGCCTTCTGCTGCACAGCAATGGCAGCGTACCCGGCCAAGCCGACATCGATGTCAACGTTGCCTACGCCGATTATTATTATGTCGAAGCGCTGCTTCGGCTGAAGAAATTGCTCGAAGGGAAACCCTTGTTCCAGCCATCCTGAGCGCAATGATGAACCATTCCGGAATCGCGAGAATTTTACAGAGGAAAAAACTATGACCCGATTTGCCATGTTGTTCACAGCGTTCGCACTGCTGCAAATCATCCTTCCGGCGGCGGCCCAGCATCATGGGCAGACCTATGTGCCGGAGACCGATCCGCTCGTTTTGAAAAAGCTGGATAAGTGGCAGGATGCCAAATTCGGCCTGCTCATGCACTGGGGAACCTACAGCCAGTGGGGCATTGTGGAATCGTGGTCCATCTGCGCGGAGGACGAGGGCTGGTGTCGCCGCTCCCTGGACGACTATACAGAATATAAAAAGAAATACGAAGATTTGAAAAAGACATTCAACCCGGTGAAATTCGATCCGCAGAAATGGGCCGAAGCCGCCCATGCCGCCGGCATGAAATACGTCGTGTTCACCACGAAACACCACGATGGTTTCTGCATGTTCGACACGAAACTCACCGATTATCGCGTGACCCATTCGGAGTGCCCGTTTTCATCGAATCCGCGGGCGAATATTGCCAAAGAAATTTTCAATGCTTTCAGAGACAAAGGTTTCATGACCGGCGCTTATTTTTCCAAGCCGGATTGGCACTCGGAATATTATTGGTGGCCCAATTTCGCCACGCCCGATCGAAATGCTAATTACGATATTCAGACCTACCCGGATCGCTGGCAGAAATTCGTCGATTTCACCCAAGGTCAGATCGATGAATTGATGAGCAATTTCGGACCTATGGACATACTCTGGCTGGACGGCGGCTGGGTGCAACCCATGACGCGCGAGGAAATTGTCCGCTACATCAACAGCCCGGACTACAAATTCAGCCGCATTCAGAATCAGGATATCAACATGCCGGCGATGGTGCAAAAGGCGCGGGAGAAACAGCCTGGTTTGATCGTGGTGGATCGGGCTGTTCCGGGGAAATTTCAAAATTACCTCACCCCGGAAAACCAGGTACCGGACCGCATGCTCCCCTATCCGTGGGAATCATGCATCATCATGGGCGGCGGCTGGTCTTATTCACCGAACGCGAGCTATCGCTCCGCCCACAATCTCATTCATCTGCTGGTGGATATTGTGTCCAAAGGCGGGAATCTGCTGCTCAATATCGGTCCCGGCCCGGATGGCGCCTGGCAGCCGGACGCCTACGAGCGGCTCAGGCAAATCGGCGATTGGATGAAAGTGAACAGCGAGGCCATTTACAGCACTCGTCCCATCGCTCCCTACAAAGAGGGCAAAATCTGTCTCACCCGGCAGCGCGACGGCGCTGTGTACGCGATTTATCTGGCGGATGAAAATGAACCGACGACGCCGTCGAAAATCTGGCTGGCGACTATTTCCCCGGCTGATGACGCGACAGTGATGTTCGTCGGAACCAACACCGCGTTGGCGTGGGAAAAGGTGGGATCAGGATTTTTCGCGACGATTCCGGAGCACATCCGAAAAAATCCTCCCTGCCAGTATGCATGGGTTTTTAAAATTTCCAAAATCAAATGAGTGTCGCGCCCACCCGGCGCTTCCTTGCAGGAGTGTGAAGATTTTAAATCCGACGTTTTCATAAAATAACATTGGAGATACGATGCCATACGTGCTTTTATCCTCCCTGGTTTTGATCTTTCTCTTTTTCGGGTTTGTCCAGATAGCGCACGGTCAGCGCAGCGACAGCAGCATTATCCCCGTGCCCGAAGGATTTTTGAAAATCCAGATCTGTTCGCCCGGAATTGTTCGCGTCATTTTTGCCGAAAAGAAATCATTCCTCTCCCGGCAGAGCCTCATCGCCAACGAGGCGTGGACGCCGGTGAACTGGACTTCTTCCAGGATTGGAGAGGAAATTGTCTTCGAGACCGAATTGCTAAAAATCGAAGTAAACGCGCACAGCGGCGTTATTCAATTCCGTGATAGTTCCGGCGCAGTGCTGTTGCGCGAACAAGCGCCGGCGCCGCACAGACTGACCCCGGCCCGTGTGCTCGGCGAAAAGACGTGGCATGCCGAATCGCGGTTTCAACTCAGCGGGGACGAAGGTCTGTACGGATTAGGTCAATACCAGGACGGCGTTATGAATTATCGCGGACACGACGTGCTGCTGGTCCAGGCCAATAAAGTGGCCGTCATTCCCTTCCTCGTGTCAACGAACAACTACGGCATTCTGTGGGATAACTATTCCCGGACAATGTTTCACGATGGCGATGATGGCATGTCGTTCTGGTCCGAGGTAGCGGATCAGATCGACTACTATTTCGTCGCAGGGAAAAAAATGGACGAAGTGATTGCCGGCTACCGCCGAATCACCGGTCAGGCGCCCTTGCTGGGCAAATGGGCCTACGGCTACTGGCAGAGCAAAGAGCGGTATGTGGATCGAAAGGAACTCCTCGCCACAACCGCGGAGTATCGCCGGCGCAACATTCCCATTGACAACATGGTGCAGGACTGGCGCTACTGGGGTGAAAATGAATACTGGAGTTCTATGGAATGGGACGAATCGATTTTCCCAAACCCGGCCGAGATGATTCAACTGCTGCATGAAAAATATCACGTCCATCTGATGGTGTCCATCTGGCCCATGATTGGCAAAAAAACTGCGCTGAACAAAGAGCTCAAATCCAAAGGCTACCTTTTCGATAACGAGCATTGGGCCGGCGGGGACGTTTATGACGCCTATAGCGAAGAGGCGCGGGACATCTATTTCAAACACGTCAAAAAAGGATTGCTGTCCGTGGGCGTGGACGCGCTCTGGATGGACGCCACCGAGCCGGAATTTCCCAATACTGACACACAGGAGATCACCGAGAAGGAGATCAAGGATTGCGGCAGGAACGCCATGGGGACCATGGCGCGCTACCTGAACACCTATTCCTACATGACGACCAAAGGCGCCTACGAAGACCAGCGGCGATTTTCATCTCAAAAACGCGTGTTCACTTTGACCCGATCCGCTTTTGCCGGACAGCAAAAATTTGCAGCCGGCACCTGGTCCGGCGATATCTCCGCCAACTGGGATGTCTTTCGGAAGCAGATTTCCGCCGGGATCAATTTCTGCATGGCCGGCATTCCCTACTGGTCCCACGATATTGGCGCGTTCTTTCCCAGCGGCCGCGGCGGATTGTACAATCGCGGCGTGGACGATCCTGCCTATCGCGAACTGTACGTGCGCTGGTTTCAGTTCGGCGCATTCACTCCGATTTTCCGCTCCCACGGAACAGGCACCCCGCGCGAGGTGTGGCGGTTCGGCGAGCCTGGCGATTGGGCCTACGACAGCCTTGTGAAATTTGACCATTTGCGCTATCGGCTTCTGCCCTACATTTATTCCATCGCCTGGCAGATAACGCACAGCGGGTATACTTTGATGCGCGGCCTGGCTATGGATTTCCCGGATGACAGGAAATGCTACGCCATCGACAATCAGTTCATGTTCGGGCCGGCTATCCTAGCGATGCCGGTCACCGAGGCGATGTATTACGAGCCGCAGACCTCGGGCGACGTCATTCCGACAGAGAATCTGTTTTCACCGGAGGATGCGCCGGGCGGGCTGGTCGGCCACTATTTCAAAGGCGTCGACTTCGACGAATTGGTCAATACCCGCACCGATAGCTGTCTGGATTTCAACTGGTGCGGCGGCGCGCCAGCCGGGTGCCCGGCTTCCAATTACAGCATACGCTGGCATGGCTTTCTGCTGAGCAACGAGGCCGGCGACTACGAAATCGGCGCGATTGTCGATGATGGCGTTCGCGTCTGGCTGAATGACCAACTCATCATCGACTCGTGGAAATGCCAGGGAGTCAGCTATTATTCCCACAAACTGACCCTTGCGGGGAACACGAAGTACGCGATAAAAGTCGAGTATTTTCAGGGCGAAGTCGACGCTCTTTTCAAACTGGTCTGGAAGACTCCGACATCGGTTCTTTCCGGCAACTCACTGGAAAAAGAAAAATCCAGTCAACTCTACTTGCCGGAGACGAAGGGCTGGTTCGATTTCTGGACCGGAGAAAAAATCGCCGGCGGAAAAGCTATTACCCGGGAAACGCCCATTGACATCATGCCGCTGTACATCAAAGCCGGCTCGATCCTGCCTCTTGGGCCTTTCAAACAGTATTCGGATGAGACGCCGGAGGAGCCCATCGAGTTGCGCATCTATCCCGGCTCGGACGCTGAGTTCACGCTGTACGAGGATGAAAACGACACGTACAATTACGAACGCGGCGTTTATGCCACCATTCCTTTTCGCTGGAATGAAAAAGAAAAAACGCTCATTATTGGCAAACGGCAGGGCGCATTTCCGGGCATGCTAACGGAGCGGACATTTAACATTGTGTGGGTCGGCGCGAATCACGGCGTCGGCGTTGAAGAGTGCAATGAACCAGATGAAGTGGTTATGTATGCCGGGGAAGAAGTTGTCATCATTAAATAGTCCGGCACTGATAAAAACATAGCACGCGGATGACACAGAGCGCGCGGATTTCCACAGATTTTTTTCCGCGTTAATCTGCATCATCCGTGTCATCAGTGTTCACTTTTTGAATCCACAGAAAACATTTGCCCTATGAATTTTACATCTTTAAATTGCGCGCAAAGAACCATTCTCCATTTTAAAATTATATTTCTCCTGTCAATCCTTTCATTTCTGTTTTGTGGAAAAGAAGTGAAAAACGAGAATCTCAAACTCTGGTACACCAGGCCGGCTGCAGAATGGATGACCGAAGCCCTGCCCATCGGCAATGGCTATTTAGGCGCGATGTTTTTTGGCGGCGTGCAAGAGGAACGAATTCAATTGAATGAAGAATCGCTCTGGGCAGGCGGACCGGGGAGTCATCTGCAATACAACGGGGGGAACCGAACCGGCGCACATAATTTTCTACCCCGCGTGCGGGACCTGCTCCGTCAAAAAAAAAATATGATGAAGCCCATAACCTGGCCAATCAAAAATTGACTGGCATCATTCACACCGAAAACGCCACGCTCAGTTACGGCGACTATGGAGCGTATCAGTCGCTGGGCGATTTGCTCGTCCGCGTCGACCATGCCGGTCATCCGACGAATTACAGGCGAGAGCTCGATCTGAATCGCGCGGTCGGTTCTGTCCGTTATACATGCGGGGACATCGAGTATAACCGCACGTACTTTGCGAGCTACCCGGCCAGAGCGCTCGTTTTTCATTTTGATAGCAACGATCCGGGCGGGACAAACTATCAGATCCGCTTCCCGACAGATCATCACATCATGGAGCAATCGTTTTCGGACAATCAACTGGTGATCCTGGGCGAAGTGACAGACAATGGCATGAAATTCGAAGCGCGAATGAGGTTCGAGATTGGACATGGAGAAATACATTTTTCAGAGAATTCAATCCGGATTTTGCATGCAGACCATGTGACCATTTATTTTTCCGCTGCGACGGACTATTTGCCAATCCATCCGAATTACAGAGGTCGCAATTTTTCCGCCCTGAATCGGGATGTGATAACAAAAATTTCGACTCAATCCTTCGAACAGATTTTAGAAAAGCACGTGGCTGATTATCAAAACCTGTTTCATCGGCTGCGCCTGCAATTGGGCAAATCAACTGCCGGTGACAAATCCACGGACCAACGATTGATTGACTACAACGCCGGCGTCCTTGATCCGCAGTTAGAAGCGCTCTATTTCCAGTTCGGGCGATACCTGCTCATTTCCAGTTCCCGACCGGGGACTCTGCCGGCAAATTTGCAGGGCAAATGGAATCATTCCAATAATCCGCCCTGGGCATGCGATTATCATACTGATATCAACGTTGAAATGAATTACTGGCCGGCTGAAGTGACGAATCTTTCCGAATGCCACCTGCCCCTGATCGACTTTGTGGAAAGCCTGCGCGTTCCGGGCCGTTTATCTGCGCGGGAGCATTTCAACGCGAAAGGGTGGATTGCCTGCACCATGCTCAACACGTTCGGCTTCACTGCGCCCGGCTGGGATTTCCCCTGGGGGTTTTTCCCTGTCGGCGCAGCCTGGTTATGCCAGCATGTATGGGAGCATTTCGCCTTCACCCGGGACTCTGTCTATCTCCGCGAAACAGCGTTGCCACTGATGAAAGAGGCCGCTGAATTCTGGCTGGATAATCTCATCGAGAACGAGGACGGCTGCCTGGTTTCCGCTCCCTCCTACTCCATGGAGCAGGGCGGCATTTCCGCCGGCGCTTCAATGGATCATCAGATAGTATGGGATTTGTTCACCAATATTCTCGAAGCGCGCACGATTCTCAATCTTCAGGATCCCCTGACAGAGCGAATTGCGGCAGCCAGGGAGAAAATAGCACCGCCAAAAATCGGGCGCTGGGGTCAGTTGCAGGAATGGATAGAAGACCGCGACGATCCGGAGAACAAACATCGGCATCTGTCCCATCTTTTTGCGTTGCACCCGGGCAGGCAGATTACGTTGCAACATACGCCCGAACTCGCGCGGGCAGCGCGAACCTCGCTGGAAGCGCGCGGCGATGGCGGCACCGGTTGGTCGTTGGCCTGGAAAATCAGCTTTCGTGCGAGACTGCATGAAGGGGATCGCGCCCATCAAATGCTGCACACGCTGCTTCGCCCGACAACGAGCCAGGAGTATGACTACTTGAATGCCGGCGGCACATTTCCCAACTTATTTTGTGCACATCCGCCGTTTCAAATCGATGGCAATTTCGGCGGCTGCGCCGGCATCGCGGAAATGCTGCTGCAATCCCACACAGGAGAGATCCATCTACTCCCGGCGCTGCCTTCCGCCTGGCCTGATGGTGAGGTCACCGGCTTGTGCGCCCGCGGCGGATTTGTCATCGATATGACCTGGCGAGCGGGCCGGCTGAGCAAAGTCTCACTTCGCTCCCGAATCAGGGGTGAGTGTAAAATACGCTATCGTGACACTGTTGCTGACATCAAGGTTGAACCGGGGCAGACATATGCGCTGGAAAGCCATTTGATTTTAAAATAGCTTGATTTCAATGGAATGAATTATCCCGACCGAATAAAATCGCTTCCATGGGTAACAGGTAATTTCAAATGAAATTTACTAAACCAATAGCCATAAAAACGGAGCCATTATGAGAAACATCGATTTCATCTCTGCGCTGTTCGTTTTAGTTTTTTTTGCTGTACAAGTGATTGGCCAGGTGCAACATGACTGGGAGAATCCCGAAATTATCGGCATCAACAAGGAAGCGCCGCATGCCACGGCTGTGCCCTACGCGACATGGGACCAGGCGCTGCAGGACGTAGAGGAAAAATCGCCCTGGTTCCGGTCGCTGAATGGCGACTGGAAATTTCACTGGGTTAAGCAGCCATCAGAGCGGCCTGACGATTTCTTCAAAACCGATTTCGATGATTCAAAATGGAAAACCATCCCGGTGCCCTCCTGTTGGCAGTTGCAGGGATACGACGTTCCCATTTACTCAAATGCACGGTACCCGCACAAAAAAGATCCACCGTTTGTGATGAGCGAGCCGGATTCACAATTCACCTCGTTCATTTATCGAAATCCGGTCGGTTCGTACCGGACGCAATTTGAAATTCCCGGAGACTGGCAGGATCGGGAAATTTTCATTCATTTCCGCGGCGTCATCAGCGCATTCTATATCTGGGTCAATGGTGAAAAAGTCGGCTACAGCCAGGGCAGCATGTGCCCGGCCGAATTCAATCTCACGCCCTTTATTCGACCCGGAAAAAATTTGTTAGCCGTGGAGGTCTATCGCTGGTCCGACGGCTCCTATCTCGAAGATCAGGATTTCTTCCGCTTCAGCGGTATTTACCGGGATGTCTATCTCGTGGCTACTCCCAAACTTCACATCCGGGATTTCTTCGTGCAGAGCAAGTTGGATGAACAGTACCGGGACGCTGAATTCGAAATTACAACGTACATAACCAATTACGGGAAGGAAGATTTCTACAAACCGATACTCGAAGTCAGCCTGATTGGCCCGGACGGCAATTTCGTCAAGCAGGAGCCGCTGCTTCGCTACACGCCCATCCTGATTCGTCCGACCTGCGAGTCAATCGTCCATTTGAAATCGAAAATTGTTGATCCGCTCAAATGGACGGCGGAGACGCCCAATGTGTTTCGGGTCATCCTCACCCTGAAATCCAACGACGGGAAAATTCTTGAAACCGAAAGCACGACGTTTGGATTCCGCAAGGTAGAAATAAAAGGCGGGCAACTGCTGGTGAACGGTCAGCCGATTTATATCAAAGGCGTGAACCGGCACGAACACGACCCGGAGCACGGTCGCGCCATTCCCCGCTGGCGAATGGAGCAGGACATCAAAATCATCAAGCAGAATAATATCAACACGGTCCGCACCTGCCATTACCCGGATCATCCGTATTTTTACGAGTTGTGCGACCGATATGGCATTTATCTAATCAGCGAAGCCAATATCGAATCCCATGGGATGGGCTATGATCCAAAAGTGACGCTGGCCAATCTCCCAGAATGGAAGGAGGCTCACGTGGATCGCGTGCGGCGCATGGTGGAAACGCATAAAAACCATCCGTCGGTCATCATCTGGTCGCTGGGCAATGAAGCCGGCGATGGAACCAATTTTGATGCCGCGGCAGAATACCTTCGGCAGCGGGATCCGAGTCGTCCCATCCACTACGAACGCGCCGGCACCCGCAGTCACACCGATATCATCTGCCCCATGTATTGCCCCATTCCCAAACTCATCGAATATGCCACAGGCAAGGCGTGCGATTTGTACTGGGACGGCTACATGGATGGCGCATTCTCGATTCCGGAAGAGACAGAACGCGACCGCCCCTACATTTTGTGCGAGTATTCCCACGCCATGGGCAACAGCCTCGGCAATTTCCAGGACTACTGGGATGTCATTGAAAAATACAAGTATTTGCAGGGCGGCAGCATCTGGGATTTTGTGGATCAGGGGTTGAGCGCAAAAGCCGCGGACGGTTCAGAGTTCTTCAAATACGGCGGTGATTTTGGCGACTACCCCACCGACTACAATTTTTGCTGCAATGGCATTGTCCGTGCGGATCGCCTGCCCAATCCGTCGCTTTTTGAAGTGAAGAAAGTCTATCAAAACATCAAAGTTCTGCCTGTGGATCTGGTCAACGGTCATGTTCGAATTCATAATAAATACTTTTTCATCAACACGGCAGCGTTTCAATTTTCGTGGGAAATCACCGGCGATGGCGTTGTCCTGCAACAGGGTAAACTGGCCAACTTCGCCATTCCCCCGCGCCAGGAATTGCTGGTCACCATTCCGTTTCAAAAGCCGGCGCTCATGCCCGGGCATGAATATTTCCTGAAAATGACGGCATCATTGAAGAACGACGAACTGTGGGCGGACAAAGGCCACGTTGTTGCATGGGATCAGTACCAGATTCCGTTCGAGACGCCGGCGCAAAGTGCCGTCGATGTCGCCTCCATGCCGGCGATTCGTTCCGTTGAAAATGAATCGCGCATTTTGGTGCAGGGAAAAGACTTCAGCCTGTCAATCGATAAAAGCAGCGGCGATATTGCTTCATTCACAACTGGCAAAAACGAGCTCATCACGGAACCGCTGTCCGCGAACTTCTGGCGCGTGCCCATCGATAACGACGTTGGCAATGGGATGCCCAAACGACAGGCCATGTGGAAGAATGTACAAAAATCGGTTCAAAAAATTGAGGTGAAGCAGGTCAGCCCACAGATCATCAGGATATTGGTGAGCAGCCAATTGGCCGTGGGGAGCAATTCGACCTATACCAATGTTTACACCGTGTACGGCAGCGGCGATGTGCTGGTCTCGGCCGAAGTAAATCCCAACGGCGAGAAGCTGGAAGACCTGCCCCGGTTCGGCATGCAGATGGCCATCGACGATGCCTACGACACCATGACCTGGTTTGGCCGGGGTCCCCACGAAACTTACTGGGATCGCAAGACGAGCGGTGAAATCAGTCTCCATTCCGGCAAGGTGGCCGAGTTGGTGCACGGCTACACTCGTCCGCAGGAGAACGGCAATCGTTCCGATGTCCGCTGGGTCAGTTTCACCAACGCGAAAGGCAACGGGCTGCTCGTCGCCGGCGCGCCAACGATCGACGTCAGCGCCTGGCCCTATTCCATGGCCACGCTGGAAAAAGGCAAGCATATCAACGAATTGCCGCCAGACGGTAACATCACCGTGAATATTGATTACAAGCAGATGGGCGTCGGCGGCGATGATAGCTGGGGCGCTCGGCCTCATGCGGAATATTCGCTGCCGCCGAAGCAATACGCCTATACGTTCAGACTGAAGGCGTTCGGCAAGCATGACCAGGCAGGAGCGCTGAACCGGCAGAAATTTGACAAAATTGAATAGTGACCAAACCGACTCAAAGAACAGAAGTCACCATCTCTGATCCACCTCGTTCCTGAGAACCGGAATCCGGAGAAATTTCTCCGAGGTCAAGGGCTTTTGCCCATAATAGTCTCAGAGTATTTCAATGGGGCATTTATATTCATTGAAGTTCGATTGAATAGTACAGATTAAAATTTCTGTAGATTCATGAAGTTAAATAAACGGATCGATGATTTGTTAACTGGAGGAACGATGAATTACCTTATGATTCCGGGAATGTTATGTATGCTATTTTTCTCCAACTGCTCGAAGCAGAACTCCTGGGCGCTGGTCCCCGGCGACATCATTACTCGCTGGACGCCGCAGGTCAATCCGGAAAATCCTTTGCCGGAATACCCGCGGCCGCAGCTTGTCCGAAACGAGTGGCAAAACCTCAATGGCCTGTGGGAATATGCCATTCGTCCTGTCGCTGAAGATTGCCCGGCTGATTTTGATGGTGAAATTCTTGTGCCGTTTCCGGTTGAATCCGCTCTGTCCGGCGTGAAAAAACCGGTCGGCGCTGAAAACTGTCTGTGGTACCGGCGAACGTTCACGCTTGCTCCCGGCTGGGCTGGAAAACATGTCCACCTGAATTTCGGCGCTGTGGATTGGGAGACTACGGTGTGGGTCAATGATCACGCCATCGGACGCCATCGCGGCGGCTATGATGCATTCAGTTACGACATCACCCACGCGCTGAAATCCGAAGACAATGAAATTGTCCTGCGCGTGTGGGATCCCATCGATAGCGGCGCGCAGCCGCGCGGGAAACAGGTTGCCAAACCCGGCGGCATCTGGTACACCTCAGTCACCGGCATCTGGCAGACAGTCTGGCTGGAGCCGCTGGCAGAGACGCACATTGAGTCATTTAAAATCCGGACGAATATCGATGACAGCATTTTATCTCTGAACCTCGTCACCACAGGGGACAGGGAAAATCAACGCGTCCAGATCAAAGTGAAAGACGGAGATCAGGTCGCCATTGAGGCGGAAAGTCTCTGGGACGAGACCATCGATATTTATCTCGATGAAGAAGCCAAACTCTGGTCGCCGGACTCGCCATTCTTATACGGCCTTGAAATCACCATTTATCAGAGCGATACAAAGATGGACGAGGTTACCAGCTATTTCGGGATGCGAAAAATCTCCGTCGAGCAGGCGCCGGATGGCGCTAAACGCCTGTTCCTCAACGACACACCATTATTTCATCACGGGCCGCTGGATCAGGGCTGGTGGCCGGATGGCCTGTACACCGCGCCTACCGACGAAGCCCTGCGTTATGACATCGAAGTAACCCGGCAGCTCGGGTTCAACATGGCGCGCAAGCATGTGAAGATCGAGCCGGCGCGCTGGTATTATTGGTGCGATAAGCTGGGATTGATGGTGTGGCAGGATATGCCTTCCGGGGATGCTTACATCGGCCCCAATGATCCGGACATCATCAGGACGGAAGAATCGGCGGCCCAGTTCAAACAGGAATTGCAGCAGCTCATCGATGGACGCTACAATCACCCCAGCATTGTGATGTGGGTGCCGTTCAATGAAGGGTGGGGGCAGTTCGACACAGAGGGCATTGTCGCCTGGATCAAGCAGTACGATTCCACGCGGCTGGTCAACAATGCCAGCGGCTGGACCGACCGCAATACCGGCGACGTGAACGATATTCATGCCTACCCCGGCCCGGCTGCGCCAGCCAATGAGCCATTTCGCGCAGCAGTTTTGGGCGAATACGGCGGGCTTGGTTTGCCTCTGCTGGATCATTCGTGGCGCAAGGAGAAAAATTGGGGCTATCGTGGGTACAAGACAGCCGAGCAATTGACCGAAGCCTACGAAATCCTGTGCCGAAAATTGCAGCCGCTCAGGAAAAACGGTCTGGCAGCGGCTGTGTACACGCAAACAACCGACGTGGAAATAGAAGTGAATGGCCTGATGACGTACGATCGGGCTGTCATTAAAATGGATACGGAGACGGTGAAGAAAATGAACCACGGGTATCTGTCCCCGGAATTTGAATCCACCGACGACGTTTTTCTGAAAAAGGCGGTGGTCAAACTGACGGGCAGCGCCGGCGGTGAAATCCATTACAGCCTGGATGGCAGCCTCCCCGGCGCGACTTCGCCCCTGTATTCAGCGCCACTGGAATTTTCACAGACCACAACGATCAACGCGGTGACAATCTGGCCGGAGAATATCCGCAGCCGGGTGAGCCAATTCACCTGCCAAAAAGTGGAGTTAATGCCTGCCCTGAAGCTATCCAAACCAAAACCGGGCCTGGTCGTCCACTACTTCGAAGGGGCGTGGGACAGCCTGCCCGATTTTTCGACGCTGAAAGCGGCCGCGGTTAAAACCTGCGCGTCCTTCGATCTGACGCCTTCGCCGGTGGATAAAAATTTTGGCCTGCGATTCGAAGGCTTCCTTCGCATTCCAGCCGATGGTGTCTACACATTTTTCACAGAATCCGACGATGGCTCTGCGCTGTCGATTGACGCGAAGCCGGTTGTCACCAACGACGGCATTCACGGCATGCGCGAAGAATCCGGAAAAATTGCGTTGAAGGCCGGGTATCATCTCATTTCAGTCGACTATTTTCAAAAGGAATACGGACTGGGATTGATGGTGCGCTATGCAGGCCCGGGCATTGCCAGGCAGATTATCCCGGCCCCGGTGCTGTTTTATTCCGATAAAGCCGGAAAGTGACGGCCGTCGGCTGATGCTACTTGCGCTTGGCCGACACGTTACAACCCATTCAGACCTTACGACGAGTTATTGGACGATGAGTTCCCGGACGATATTCCGGGGACTCTCCGCTGCCTCGTTTTGATGATTGATAAAAATTCGCAGGAGAACCCATGCCGCAAACCCCGCGGGAAATTGTCACCCGCTGCCTAAAATTTGAACGCCCGGAACGAACGCCCCGCGATCTCTGGCTACTGCCCTGGGCCGGGATGCGCTACCCGGATACGGTTAAGAAAATTGAAGAACTCTATCCCAATGATTTTGTGCGTCCGGATTATTTCTATCCGGCCTCGCCGCGCGTGAAAGGCGATCCTTACCAGATCGGCTATTTCACCGATGAATGGGGCTGCAAATTCAGGAACATCCAGGAAGGTGTGATTGGCGAAGTGGAGACGCCGCAGCTTTTGGACATCGCCGACCGGAAACAGGTGAAACCACCTTACGATCAACTACCGACGGCGCTCCAGCCAGCCAGGGACCAGATTCGCCGTTTTTACGATAGCACCAATCGCTTTGTCCTTGCCAACTGCTGTCCCCGTCCCTGGGAACGCTACCAGTTTGTGCGCGGTACAGAGAATGCTATGGTCGATATGATGATGCCGGAACAAGGCGGTGGGGATCTGCTCCGGAAAATTCATGCGTTCTACGTGAAAGAATTGGAATTCTGGGCGCAGATGGATGTCGACGCGCTCATGTTCATGGACGACTGGGGCGCGCAAAATCAGTTGCTCATTCCGCCGAGGATCTGGCGCGAGCTGTTCAAACCGCTGTATAAAGACTATTGCGACATCGCCCATGCCCGGGGCAAGTTCGTCTTCATGCACTCGGACGGGTTCATTTCTGAAATCTACGATGACCTTGTCGAAATCGGCGTGGATGCCATTAATTCACAACTGTTCTGCATGGACATGGCCGATCTGAGCCGTCGCGTGAAGGGCAAAATCACTTTCTGGGGAGAAATCGACCGCCAGCATGTGTTGCCCTCTGCCAATCCCCAGGATGGTCGCGATGCCGTGCGCGAGATGGCAAAACATCTGTACGACCCGAACGGCGGCCTCATCGCCGAGTTCGAGTTCGGCGCCGGCGCCAACCCGGAGACCGCACTGGTCATTTTCGACGAGTGGCGCAAAATCGATCTGGAAAATGAGGGACGGTAGCCAGCCGCGCGCCGGCAATGTCACAAGACAGGCCCGGTTTCAATCGACAGGCCCGTGAACAGTAGCACTTTTCTGAATTTTATTTCATTGAACTGCAACAACAATTTAAGGAATCCATGCCCATGAAAACCTTCTTCTATTTCGGATTCATTCTATGCGCATCTCTTCTGTTGCTGAATTCCTGCGCCACGCCCCAACTCGATAGCGAACTCAGCGTGATGACGTTCAATATCCGCTACAACAACCCGAACGACGGAGTGAATGCCTGGCCCAATCGCAAGGCGCTCGCTGCCGGCGCCATTCTGGAGCGGGACATCGACATCATCGGCATGCAGGAGGTATTGAAAAGCCAACTCGACGATCTGGACTCGCTGCTTTTCGATTACGACTGGTGCGGCGTCGGCAGGGATGATGGGAAGAGCGCCGGTGAATTTACGCCGATTTTTTTTCTCCGGGATCGCTTCGAGAATATGGGGGATTCCACGCTGTGGCTTTCGGAAACGCCCACCGCGCCCAGCAGTAAAAGCTGGGACACCGCCTGCACGCGCATTGTCACTTATGTCCGTCTCAGGGATAAGACGTGCGACAGAGAGTTCTATGTTTTCAATACCCATTTTGACCACATCAGCGAATTGGCCAGAATCCGGAGCGCCCGGCTGCTGCTGAATTTAATGAAAGCCGTTGCCGGAGAAAAACCGATCATCCTCACCGGTGATTTCAACTGTACAGCGCAGGACAGCGCCTATAAAATACTGACCGGCGTCCTGCCCGATGACGTTGTTTTGAAAGATTCCAGGACCATCTCCGCAATGCCCCATGCAGGCATCAAAAACACATTCAACGGATTCACTGACCCCGGGGGCACACAGGAGATCGATTTCATTTTTGTGAATCCCCGCGTAAAAGTGATGACCCATGAAACGCTGAATATTTTAAAGGATGGAGTTTATATTTCAGATCATTATCCGGTGGTTTCGGAGGTTGTGTTTTAATAGTTGAGTTCTTTAGTACTGACCACGAATTACTCGAATTATTAATTAGGCCATGAGTCAATTCGGTTGCTGCAATTTATCAGACTCATTTTCCTTTCACCAGATCAGGGACAAACCATGCCCTTAAAATTCCGATTGTTGCTGATTGTTTTTCTTACAAATCTTTTTTCTCATCACTGCTCCGATATTCATGTGCTGGAATTGACGAAAAACCGGACGACCAGATACAGCATCATCATTTCGGAGAGCGCCACGCCCATCGAACGGCAGGCGGCTTCGGAATTGCAAACGTACATCAAGCAAATTTCAGGGGCGGAGATTCCCATTCAATCCGACACTACGGCGACCGGCAAATTCGAAATCATCATTGGCGAGACGAATCGGCAGGAGCGCGCTGCGGCCGATAGTCTGGGCGATGACGGATTCACCATCAAAACGTTCAACGACAAATTGGTCATCATCGGCGGAAAAAGGAAGGGCGCCCTCTGCGGCGTGTATTCGTTCATCGAAACCTCTCTGGGCTGCCGAAAATACAGCGCAACAGTGAGCCTCATTCCCCGCAACGAAGAAATTAAAATCAACCCAATCAACGATACCCAGGCGCCGTACTTTCATTATCGCGAAATCCACTATCTCGAGGCCATGGATCGCGGCTACAGCGAATGGCACAAGCTGCATTCGCGCGCCGACAGGCTGGAGGACTGGGGCATGTGGGTTCACACGTTTCAAAGACTTGTGCCGGCCGGGACATATTTCAAAACGCACCCGGAGTATTTTTCTCTGTTGGGCGGAAAACGAATTCCCAATGGACAGTTATGTCTGAGCAATCCGGACGTCTTCTCCATTCTGGTGAAGAACCTGCGAGACCTCATTGAAAAGCAGCCGGAGGCGCATTACTGGTCTGTCTCCCAAAACGACAATTACAACGAATGCCAGTGCGAGGCATGCCAAAAGCTGAATCAAAAATTCGGGGGCAGTTCCGGGACGCTGGTTGATTTTGTCAATCGCGTGGCAGCGGAGTTCCCGGATAAGACCATATCCACGCTGGCTTATCAGTATTCCCGCAGCGCGCCGACCGGCGTTACGCCGAAACCGAATGTCAATATCATGCTGTGCAGCATCGAATGCAATCGCAGCGAGGCCATTGCCACGGATTCCACCAGCGCAGATTTCCGACGGGACATTGAAGCGTGGGCGAAACTCACCGACACCATTTTGATGTGGGATTACGTGGTTCAGTTCCGGAACATGGTGAGTCCGTTTCCCAACCTGCGCGTGCTTCAGCCCAATATCCGGTTCTTTGCCAAGAATCGCGTGCGGATGATGTTCCAGCAGGGCTGCGGCGCGAACATCGGTGAATTCGGTGAGCTGCGCACGTACATCATTGCCAAACTGCTGTGGAATCCGGATGCGGATGTGGATGCAATCATGACCGATTTTCTCAACGGCTATTATGGCGCGGCCGGCCCGTACATTCGAAAGTACATCGACGCCATGCATGATGCGCTGGAAGCATCCCACGATAATTTAAATATTTACGGCTACCCCTATGATGGCATCGACAGCTACCTGCGCCCGGAGCTCATTGCGGCCTATTCGGAGTTGTTCGACAGGGCCGAGGCTGCGGTGCGCGACCAGCCGGAATTTTCCGAGCGGGTGAAGACCGCCCGGCTGCCCCTGGAATTCGCCATTCTCGATATTTCCCTGCGGGATGTCAATGCGGACTTATCCTACTTTGACAAGTCTGAGAAAGGCTGGACCGTGAAACCGGCCATGCGGCAGCGGTTGGAGAATTTCGTGCGCCAGGCCGAAAAAGCCGGCATCAGGCTGCTGGAAGAAAATGGGACAACGCCGCAGCATTATTTAAAGTCGGTTCAGCAACTGCTGCGTGTGAGCGTTCAAGGTAATCTGGCGTTTGGGAAACCGGTCACGCTGAATACCCGGCACAGCGAAAAATACCCGGTCGGAGGCGGTTCAGCCCTGACCAATGGGCTGCACGGCCCGAACGATTATCATTACAATTGGCTCGGCTTTGAGGATGAGCATCTGGAAGCGATCATCGATCTGGGGCAGAGTCACCCCATCCAGCGTATTCAGACAACGTTCCTGCAGCAGTGGTATGCCTGGATCTGGTTGCCGGAGTTCGTTGAATTTTCCATTTCCGAGGATGGCGAACATTTTGACCTGGTGAATCAGGTGAAAAATACAATTCCGGATACCCAACCGGAAGCATTCACGCAGCAATTTCAAACCGAGGTCAGCGGGAAATCCGCGCGGTACATCAAAGTCTTCGCCAGTTCACGGCTGAAATGCCCGGGCTGGCACATCGGCGTCGGAGGCAAAGCGTGGATTTTCATCGATGAAATTGTGGTGGAGTGAGGGGAGTGGTGATTGGTAAATTAGTGAGTATGTACAGTCCTGAACTTGGTGGACAAAATATAAAACGTGAGTCATTGTGAATGTCGCAAAGGGACAGTTTGAGAATAGCCCCAACTTTCAAGTCGGGGGATGGAATTGAGAAAATAAATTCAAGTCCAGACAGGGACGAATGAAAAATGGGAAACAAGGAGTCGGTTGTTTAAAATCTCAATCGTCCCTTGCGGGACTTCATCACAATATCATTTAATTTTGTCCCGGGAATAAATTCCCGGGCTATTGCCGATTGTCCCTTCGGGACAGTCTCTTTCCGATTTTTTATTGTTTTCAGCCATTTAAAAGTCTAATCATGGTTAGTGATTAACAATACAAGGAATTCTACAATGCGAACAAAATCCTTCTTTTTCATTCTTATCCTGCTGACTGCCGTTTCCGGATTTTCTGCTGAAAAAGCAACGCTGCGACTGCCGGCCTTCTTCAGCGACCGAATGGTGTTGCAGCAAAATTTCACCGCACCCATCTGGGGCAAGGCAAAACCGGGCAGTGCGGTTTCCATTCAGGCAAGTTGGCTGCCAGAGCCGGTTGTGACTGCGGCGGATGCGGCCGGCGACTGGAAGGCCTACCTGAAAACGACCGCTGCGGGCGGCCCGTTCACCATCACCGTGACAGGCGACACCACCATCACCATCCGGCAGGCGCTCTTCGGCGAGGTCTGGCTCTGCTCCGGCCAATCCAATATGGAAATGCCCGTCGACAGCGTGGCCTCGTATTTCGCCGGCGCGCAGAATTTCCGGTTTGAAATAGCGACAGCGAATCACCCGGGCATTCGCCTGTTTCTGACGGAACGGGGCGCTTCCACGTCCCCGCTGTACGATGTGACCGGCAACTGGCAGGAATGCAATCCCCAATCCGTGGCTCGCTTCAGCGCAGTGGCCTATTTCTTCGGGAAAGAGCTGCACAGCCGACTGCGCGTCCCCATTGGACTCATTGAGACCTGCTGGGGCGGTTCGGCTGCGGAAGCCTGGACGAGCAAATCGGCGCTTCTGGAATTTCTCGAATTCAGAGATCGTGTGCTTCAGTTGGATTCCTTGCAGACGGTCGTGGCTCAAAAGCGCCAATCATATTTCAAAGAAAAAGAAAACTGGGATAAGCTGGTGCAGGCGCGCACGGAAAAGGCGTTGAAGCAGGTGAACCGATGGGCGGCGCCGGAGTTGAGCGATACGTCCTGGCACAGCATCACCGTGCCCAACGGCTGGACCCGTACCGAGCTGGCCGGATTTGTCGGTTCGGTCTGGTTCCGCAAAGTGATCACCATCCCGCCATCCGCGGCAAAAAAGGACTACGTGCTGGAGCTTGGCCCCATCGATGAAATGGATGTGACCTGGTTCAACGGAAAAAAAATTGGCGAGCACACACGGACTGACGATTGGACAGTACCGAGGGTCTACACGATTCCAGCCAATCTGGTCAGGCCCGGGGCCAATACCCTGCTGCTGCTCATCAGCAACGAATACCTGGAAGGCGGACTGTACGGCCATCCGCACCAGTTGAAAATGGCCCCGCCTGATGGGAATCGAACCGACGCCATTCCGCTGAATGGGGACTGGCGCTTTAAAATCTGCATCGATTACACAACGCTGCCGGAGCGGCCCACCTCGCTGGCGGATAATCGCCATCAAACGCCGACCATGCTGTACAATGCCATGATCGCGCCGTTCGTGCCATTCGGTTTCAGGGGCGTCATCTGGTATCAGGGAGAATCCAATGTTTCCAATGCGGAGCTGTATTCCCGGCTATTCCCGGCCATGATCAAAAATTGGCGCGAGCAGTGGCAGCAGGGCGACTTCCCGTTTTACTTTGTTCAAATCGCGCCCTTCGCTTATCGGGATGAACCGCTGGCCGCGGAACTCAGGGAAGCGCAATTCAAAACTCTCAGCGTGCCCAATACAGGCATGGTCGTGACGTCCGACCTGGGAAATAAAACGGACATTCACCCGCGACGCAAAGTCGAGGTCGGGAACAGACTGGCGCTGTGGGCGCTGGCCAAAACCTACGAGCTGGATGGCATTGTCCATTCCGGGCCGTTGTACGCTTCCCATGAAATCGGGCAGAACCGCATTCGCATCCACTTCGATCACGCGGCCTCCGGCCTTTATTGCATCGGCGATGAATTGACGCATTTTACCATTGCCGGCAGGGACAGCGTCTTTTTTCCGGCGAAAGCGAACATCGAAGGCAGCAGCGTGGTTGTTTTCAGCGAAGAGGTCCCGGAACCCATCGCTGTCCGCTTCGGATGGAGCAATGCGGCCGAGCCCAATCTCTTCAACATGGAAGGATTGCCGGCGTCTTCATTCCGCACCGATGCCTGGCCGCGCACCGTCACGACAAAGGAACGCCGCTGATGTCGTATAAATTTCAGGGATTGATTGCCGCCGTATTCACGCCCATGTTCGAGGATGGCTCTCTCCGATTGAACATGGTCGAGCCAATGGTCGAATTTTTGATCGAAGAAAAAATTGCCGGCCTGTACGTTTGCGGCAGCACAGGGGAAGGCGCATCGTTGACCAGCCAGGAACGGAAAGAAACAGCGGAAGCTTACGTCGCCGCAGCCAGAGGTCGACTGCCGGTCATTGTTCAGGTGGGGCATCAAAGCCTTGCCGAGGCGCAAGCGCTGGCAGCCCACGCCCAGCAAATCCGCGCCGACGCCATCGCCGCGTTTCCTCCGAATTATTTCAAAATCAATGCCCCCGATGTTTTAGTGGATTGTCTGGCCATCATCAGCGCCGGCGCTCCCGGGCTGCCCATCTATTACTATCACATCCCGGCGTTGACCGGCGTGAACATGGACATGGTGGAATTCCTGCACAAAAGCCGGGACAGGCTCGCCAACCTGGCCGGCATTAAATACAGCAACGCGGCGATTCACGAATTTCAGGCGTGTCTGAATTTCGATAACCAGCGTTACGACCTGTTATTCGGCCTCGACGAAATGCTCGCCAGCGCGCTCATTACCGGCGCCCGGGGCGCTGTGGGCGCCACATATAATTTCGCCGCGCCGCTCTATCATCGCATTCTGGAGGCATTTCAAAATCACGACCTCGCCGAAGCGCAGCGACTTCAGCTTTTGTCCGTTCAATTGATTCGCCTATTGAATGAATGTGGCGGCATGGCCGCGTTCAAAACCGCCATGAAATTCCTGGGCTGGGACTGTGGGCCTCCACGCCTGCCCCTCGTGGCGCTCACCTTGGAGCAGGAACAGGCCATGCAGCAGAAATTTGTGTCCCTGGGATTTTTTGATTGGGGTCGAACTTGACCTGTCAGCCCGGACACGGCAGTTGGATATGTGAAATAATCGATTTTGAAAAGCTGGCATTGCTCAGGTTCAGGGTTCAGGGGTTCAAGGTTCTGGGTTCTGCGTTCTGGGTTTCAAGGCTCCTGGTTCCGGGTTAAAAGAATATTCATTGACAAATTTTAAAAATGAAAGGATTATAGCTTCGAACCCGGAACTCTGAGCCAGCCAACCTGAGTCGTTACATATTGGTTTTAATAAAAAATATCGAATAGCGCAGTAGCAGATTGAATAAAAGAAGGGACATCTTCGTGTCACTTCGTGACCTGGCGTCTTTGCGGCAATAATTCATGCCTGAATAGTAACGTTGAAATTTATAGTGCTTTTGTAAATCAAGCGAAAGGCCATAATGGATAAGTTACAAAAACCCTACCTGACTGACCAACGAAAAAACGATCTGAAATCTCTCTATCGCGATGGACTGCTGAACGATGTGCTGCCGTTCTGGATACGGCATTCGGTGGATGAGGAATATGGCGGGTTCATGTTTTGCCTGGATCGGGACGGCTCGGTCATTGACACGGACAAAGGCATGTGGCAGAACTGCCGATTCACCTGGCTGCTGTCCACGCTGTACAACACGGTTGAGAAAAAACAGGAATGGCTGGATCTGGCCAGGCACGGCGTCGACTTCATCCTCAAGCACGGATTTGACAGCGATGGCCGCATGTTCTTTCAGGTGACCCGCGAAGGCGCGCCGGTGCGAAAGAGGCGATACATTTTCACCGAAACGTTTGCCGCCATTGCATTGGCCGCCTATGCCAAAGCCAGCGGCGACGCGGAAATTGCGGAACGCGCCGAAGCCATCTTCCAGCTCATCATTCGCTACCTCACCACGCCGGGGCTGATTCCGGCCAAATATGATTCGCGCACGCGGCCCATGAAAGGCATGAGCGTCCCCATGATCCTCATCGCCACGGCTCAGGTGTTGCGCGATTGTCTGGACGCGCCAAAATACACCGAATGGATCGACCGCAGCATCGGGGAGATTCGCGCTGATTTTATGAATCACGAGCTGCGCGCGGTGCTGGAGACTGTGGGACCCAACGGCGAATTTTTAGATCATTTCGAAGGAAGGACGCTGAATCCCGGCCATGCCATTGAAGGGGCCTGGTTCATTCTGCACGAGGCGAAGCACAGGAATAATGACGCGGAACTGATTCGCACCGGCTGCACCATGCTGGACTGGATGTGGGAGCGCGGCTGGGACAAAGAATATGGCGGGATGTATTATTTCCGCGACGTCAGGAATTTGCCGGTGCAGGAATATTGGCATGATATGAAATTCTGGTGGCCCCATGTCGAAACCATCATCGCGACGTTGCTGGCCCATCAGCTCACCGGGGATCGGAAATACAGCGCATGGCATCAGCTCATTCACGATTGGACCTATCGCCATTTCCCGGATCCGGAATATGGCGAATGGTTCGGCTATCTGCATCGGGACGGCCGACTCTCCGTGCCGCTCAAAGGGAATATCTGGAAAGGACCGTTTCATATTCCCCGAATGCAGTGGTATTGTTGGAAATTGCTGGAGGAGTAAACAGGGCACTCGGCCGCTGTGTTTCATTCGTCCAAAAACTCGCGGTAGCGCCGGAACAAATTCCCGGCCGATGGCCACAGGGAGTTGGGGCTCATGAAATGGGGGAATTCAAACGTGATGATCTTTTCGACGTACGGGCAGGTTGCCACCAGTTTCGCTTTCATCTTGCGCCAGTCAATGGGCAAAAATCGAATGGGCATGTCGCGGTCGAACGATTCGCAATTGGACCACATGGTCATTCCAAACTCATCGGCCAGGTGTCGCGTCACCTGCATCCATGTTTCCAGTTCGTGAAAATGGACATGGCCGTCCTGGAACGCGCAAATATCGATGTAGCCGTTGATCTCCCTGAAGATTTCCCGCCAGATTTTTTCGTGCTGGGCCACTGAAATTGCGCTGGCAGCGTTGTGTTTGGCGCCGTGGTAATACGGCGAAATCAATGTGGATTTGCCCGGGGTGATGCGTTTGCAATAGTCGGCAATGGTCGTCACCAACTGAATGTAACTATTCTCGCCCTGGCTCACTTCGTGCGTCAGGTACCAGCCGTAAAACGATTCGTGCCTGCCATAACGGTCCCAGACTTCATCGATGAATTTTAGATTAATGTCCGCCTCTTTCTTCCAGTCGTTCTCCATCCAGTAGCGGCCTGAATCGTAGATGCCGAAGAACAGCTTCATTTTTCGCTGGTCCGCCGCCTCGAAAAAGAGCCGCGCCAGATCTTCCTCGTTCACCAGAAACCCGTCAATCACCTTCGAGGAGAAAATCACGGAGTTCCTGTACCCGGCGCGAATGATAATGACCGTGTCCATGCCAATCGATTTCATGACATCAAATTCGCGCAGCCATTCTTCCCTGCCCCAGTTGTTCGACGGGATGTCGTGGGTTATCTCATCTAAAAACGTCCCGGTAATTTTAGGTCGCGGTTGTTGCTCCAGCAATGTCGTCTCCTTTTTGGATTATGCGGTCGTATGTCTCAGGTGATTTTTGCTCTGTTTCACCGGCGGTTCGAAAATGGTTTGCAGCGCCAATGCGATTGCGCCCTGTACGCCGGCCTCTTTTTTCAATTTTCCCCGAACCAGGGAACTGGGTTGAAATGGGATATTGACCATCGATTTTTGAACGCTCGCCCGGATCGTTTCCAGCAGAAAATTGGAATGCTCCATCACGCGCCCGCTGAGGATGATCAATCCCGGATTGACCGTCTTGATCAGATTCATACACAGCACAGCGACCAGATAGCCATACTCTTCGAGAATTTCCCGAATCCCGGCATCGCCGGACTCGGCCTTCGCCAACAAGGCTTCGAGCGTCAATTCCCCTGTCCCGTCGGGAGAAGAGGCCGCGCTCGCGTTGCAGCATCCGAACAAATTGGCTTCAGATAATATTTCTCCGAAATACTGTTCGCCATGAAATAGGTTTTTGATCCGGCTTTTTTGTTGAATGAGAAAGCCCAGCTCGGTGTAGCCAATTTCGCCGGCATTCCCGGTTGCCCCGCGAATGAGCTGGCCGTCCATGATGATGCCGGCGCCAATGCCCTCGCCGATCCAGATGCAAATCAGATTGGACCAGCCTTTGCCTGCGCCGATTAGATTCTCGCCCAGGGTAATGGCATTCACATCATTTTCCACAATGACCGGCGTATGAAAATTTTCGGCAAATTGTCCGGCCAGGGGCTTGTGCGCCCAGCCCTGCAGTGTATCCGCGAACATCAACTGGCCGGCGATGTAATCCACAAATCCGGGGATGCCGATGCCGATGCTCACCAGCTTGCGGGCATCGATCTGATTGTTCTGCAACAGCGCTTCAATCACCGCGATGATCCTCGGAATGCACGCCTCGAACTGGATCCCAATATCGTATTCCACCTGGGCCATGTCCACAATCGTGGACTCGATATCTGCCAGCGCGACAGTGGTATGCCTCCGCTTGATTTCGATTCCAACGACGTAGCCATTCACAGGGTTGAGCTTCAGCATGATCGGGCGCTTGCCGCCGCGACTCGTGGACTGACCTTTGCCAATTTCCAGCACATAGCCGGACTTGATGAGCCGGTTGATGATGTCGGAAACTGCCACTTTGGAAATGTCAGATTTCCGGGCCAATTCATTCCTGGAGATCGGTCCCTGCTCCCGGATGAGATTCAGCAGCCGAATTTCATTCAGCCGCTTGACTAACAAGATATCCGCTTTTTCATCCATTTTATTTGACCAGCACCATCTTTCGTGTTTGCGCCGTCTGCCCGGCTTTCAATCGATAGAAATAAATTCCCCCGGGCAAATCGCCAGGTTCGACATGAATCGAATGCATGCCGGGATTCAGTTCGCCCTGGCGCCACAGCCGAACCCGATTGCCCAGCACATCGAATAATTCCAGCGTCACCCTGCTCCGCCGGGCAATTTCAAATTGTATCCTCGTCGCGCCATTGAACGGATTGGGATAATTCTGACTCAATACAATATCTATCGGCGTATTTTCAGTTTTTTTTTCCGGCTCAGTCACCGCGCTTGTCCCGCTGAGACGATTGCTGTTCAGCAGCATCAGCGCGTCCGCGAACACAATTCGGCCGCTCTGATCGCCGGGCGCGAGTCGCACTATTTTTTTCGAATTGCCGGCATCGAAAAAATAATCGCCGAGTTTGAACCAGCGCGACTGGCCTGAGACGCTCAAATCGACCTGCACGGTATCGATCCCGGCTGCGTGATACACCAGAAACGGCGCGGCCTTCGCGGCATTCCAGTGGAAGATATTGTAATTGTACAACTCGTACCAGCCGGATTCGCTGACGTCGGCCGAATAATCGATCCAGACGTCGCCCGGATCGCTGGCATAGAGACACCCGCCTGCGAATCCGGACAGGGCGGTATATTCAGTCCAGCCCGCTGATCGGGCGACCGGCGCATCGCTCTCATTGATGATGATGGCCGGACGGCGCCAGTCTTCCGGCATGCCCGGGACGTGGGCCTTTTGCTGGTACACAGCGGCTTTCAACGCCGGCAGATCATCGGCAAGCGCGTCGTAAAACCAGATCACATGGCCGATCAAACCGCGATTGCGCGTAGTTTTAATCATGGCAAGAATTTCGCTCGTCGGCACCAGGTCGTTGTCCGTGATGGACGTGAGTCCCGGGTAAAATTTAGATCGGTCGTTCACGTATGAAAGCTGAATATTCAAATCGTAGGTGTACGAGTCGTTGGTGGCGCGATACACCTGCGGCGAAACGACATCGAGATAATTGCTGTTAATCCACGGCCGCCAGTCCTGGCAAAAATTATCATAACCATAGGGATAAACAATGGGCGCGTTGCTCACCGGCAGATCGGGCCGAACAGCTTTGATGGAGTCATAAAATATGGCGGAGAATTCTGTGAGCTTTTCCGCGCGCCAGGCCTTCCAGCCGGAGTGACTGGTATTTTGCGGCGGCGGCGCCCCGGCATGGGCCTGCTTGTACAGCGCCACAGTGACCGAATCATAGCCGCAATCCAATTCCGGGTATCGGATCCGATCCATTTCGATGCCATCCACATCGTAATTCAGGGCGACCTCCTGAGCCAGGTCGATGAGGAATTGCTGCGCGTGCGGATTGCAATGGCTGAGCCACTTGTAGCGGTAATCGCCGTTGAACAACACAGAGCCGTCCCGCTTTTTGGCAAACCACTCCGGGTGCGCCAGATAGAGATGCTCGATAGTGCCCTGACAGGCGACGAATCCGTATTCGAACCACGCTTCGACATGGAGCCCGGCGCGATGCCCCTCTGCGATCATCTCCGCCAGCACATCGCGGCCGGCTTCGATGGCCGGGTCGGTGTACAATCCGGTCAATTGATGATAGACCTGGCTGCGAAAATAGGGATAGCCGAAGCGCCACACATCCACGTAGACCGTGTTCATGTTATGCGCTGCCAGGTCGTCCATCATTTCCGCAATGCGGGTTTTGGTGGGAACATTGTCGCCAGCCCAGGCAATCCAGACCCCGCGGAATTCCGTTGGCTGGGCATGGATGTGCGCTGCATAAAGACCAAAGAGACAGATATATAATAATAATTTATTCATGAATTTTCTCAGTTAGAATACCTTGTTTCTGACGGCCGCCATCACCCGGCTGGGGTTGCCTGCCGTGCATGCGATGATTGCTGCGTCGGAGCATCACCGCGATAATGCTTAACGACGGCGAGCGCTGTTTTGTTCAAATCGAAAGAGCGGATTGAGAATCATTTCTCATAGTTGACTCACGTTGCGCTTCACGCCCAAGCGCTGTTCCGGGATCGGGTCGCCAGCCTTTTCCGGCGACTCTCACATCCCACCGATGAATGAAGTACCTTCAGCCAGGAGTATTATCGGATGAATTTTTCGGCGAACTTCTAGCCAGGAAAAGCGACGCCGCTGCGCTTAACACAGGGGCGTATGAAATGCACTTCAACGACGTTCCATACGCCCCATTATGATCACGATTCGAAACGGCGCAATGTACGCGCTGTTTCATTTTTCATTCGTTTACTTAATCAATGTCATTTTCTTCACAGTTTCAAAACTGCCAGCTTTCACTTTGTAGAAATAAATGCCACTGGTCAAATTCTTTGCCATGAACTGGAATTTATGATAGCCAGCGTTGAGTCTTCCCTGGAAGACATCCGCTACTTTCTGACCCAGTAGATTGTAGACAGCGATATCCACTTCGCAATTTACCGGGATAGCCAGACTGATCGAGGTCGATGGATTGAATGGGTTGGGATAATTCTGGCCCAATTCAAATCCTTCCGGAATGACGACCGCAGCGGGTTTATTCACAGACGAAACAACGCCTTCGATGTAATAGGCGGCGATCCACAAATCGACGTCGACATTCCATGCGAAACTGGGATTCAGAATACCGCCGAAATCATTGTACGCTCCATCGGCGAATTTTTCCCAGGAGCGGCCGGCATTGTCGCCTTCGCCGTTCGCATCAGCGAACAGAGCAAACGCATCATCGACTTTCGACGACCACTCGAACCCGATGAATACCGGGCCATCCAGCGAAATGGGATTTTTCAGGAAGAAAATATTGCCCATACCGGTGGTATCCAGCACGTCCGTGGTGGTTTTCAGCGCTGCAATTGTAGCGCCGGGACCGCCATTTTCAGCCACGAGCTTGACCACCAGATCCAGGGTATCTGCTTGGCCGGTGATGGATTTTGCTGCAAAGTACATCTTGAATCCGGTCAGTTCGTCCCCGGCGATGAAATCGAACCGCTGGTATTTGCCGAGATCGCCATAGCTATTGGTGCCGACAATATAACCGTCACCGTACGGATTGGGATGAAGCACCGGGGTGTTGCCGTAGAATAACGTATCCAGATTGGCAATGACGAATTCGCTGTCATTGGAAAATGCGGCCACGCCATTATTGGTGCCCATGATGAAGAACAGATGCTGGTCAGCGGAGATCGATTTCACATCCACCGAGCCAGTGCCGTTGCCGTTGGCAAAGGCGCCAATGGAAGCCGATTCATAAACGACCAGCGCCTTTTGAGGGCCATCAGTCACGTCCACAATGGCCATCTTTTCTGCATCGCCAGCGCCGGGCAGATCCGGGTAATAGACGATCAGGTATTCGTTATCCCCGGCATTGAACGATTTGATTTTGGAAGCGCCGGTCCCGACAACTTCACTGGAAACGGTATCCATGGCGCCGGTCGCCGCATCCAGTTGGAACAATGGATTGCCATAGGATTTGACGTACAGCGTCCCCTCTTTGGTCTGGGCCACATTGGGCAGCGAGCCGAAACCGCCGGACGCCAGTTCAATCACCTGCGGCGTGAAACTGACGCCGTTATCCGCTGTGGTGAACCTGACGATTTTATTGCTGCTGGCGACTGCGGCGTAAATGGTCAGCGAGTTATCGCTGGCGCTGCCGTAGACACTGAACATATCGCCCATTCTTCCAATGCCGGCGTCGTACGAAATAGCTGTCTGCGCTTCTGCAGACTCACTGTTCCAGCTATACACGCGGAACGGATTGGTCGCGTCGCAATTGAGCGTCATGTTGGAGACGAAAATCATGCCGTCGTCCGAGACATCCACCGCGTTGATATGGAACAATCCCACACCTTCAGCCTGGGTCGGTTTGGCGATCACACCGAGGCTATCGCCGGTCATGGCGTCGTGGATGACAATTCGGTGCACACCCGTTCGCGTCACCACGTAGACGCGATCCGCGCCATTCACGTTGCCGTAGGCCATGCCGCGCGTGTAATTTGCTGTGGACATATAAGCCGGATAGTTACCGGCGGCCTGGGTTTTCGCCCACAACGGATAGAGTGGTTCCGGTTCAGGAACAGGCGGAATCACCGGTTCTGTGACTGTGAAATTATCGAAATAAATGGTTCCTTCTTTGGACGCATACTTGTAAATGCCGGGATAGCCCTCAGCCAGGATACGATCGGTATCCTCGAACGGACAGCCTGGCAGGAGAACGCCATCTAAAAATGTCCAGTAGAGATTGTCCACAACCGTGACTTTCAGATTATGCCAGCCGGTCGTGATGGGCGCAAAGTCCACTTCAGGTTTCCATTTTTTGTCAATATAATATGAGCCGGATCCCAGCGAACCTTGCAGCCACAATTGGCCATTGTCCGAAGAAGCATTGCGGTAGATGAACCGGAAATACTTCAATTCATCATGGGACATTCGTATGCCGAGACCCGAATACAGAGTCGCTGAAGCAGGCTCCGCGACAAGGTAAAAATCAGCGGAGATGGTGTAATCGGCAAATAACGCATCTTTGACATGAACCAGGCCGGAGCCGGTGGAATCCCAGTAGGTGATCACATGGCTGCCCCAGGCGCTTGCCGTGGAGTCAGCGACATTAATTTTTCCAGGGCCGGTGTAGGTATTGAGCACCCATTCCAGATCCAATGTGCCGTCAGTAGCGCCGTCGAACAGCGGAAGCTCGACGATGGGCAATGGGATGAAATGTTCCTGCAATGTGCCTCGCAGGGAATAGCCGTCGTTGGCCGGTTCGCTGTAGGTGAATTGCTCGCACACTGCAATGAGATCAAACTTGCCCACCGGCGGCGTCCATCCGTCCAGGTTGGTTTCTTTATCAATGAAAACATAGGTCGTGTCCACACCATCTGTGATGTAGACATTGCCATTTTTCGTCTCAGCCGGCCATTGCGTGGGATCGATCATTTTCACGCCGTTGATCCGGACAAGGACACCTTCAACAGCCTCCGAGAGCTCGCCGATTGTGGTAACAAGCGGTTCAACGACATTACCGGTGCTGAGGAGAGTCACTGTTTCGGCGGTAAATTCCACAATTTCCGTGGCGCCGCGGTACTGATCAATTTTACCGGCGACGATAATTTCATCGCCAATATTCAGGGCGGGCGTCAGCGCAATTCCGTAGACCTGAATGCCGGCGGTCTCATCCTGCATGTAATATTGTGAAGTGGAGCTGTAATTGGGAGTGGTGATGATACCCTTGATCGTCACTTCCTGATCCAGCAAGTCCGGTACAAAATCGCCATTGGCATCCACTTTGGCTTCGGCGATTGTCATGACAGAAATGACTTCAGGGATCTGCAGGGTCCACGTGGCAATGGCATTGTTGCTGGCCATTTGATACACTTTAAATGTGCCGTCGCCATTGTCACGGGCAATGATTTCGCCGCATGCATTGCCATTGGTAAATTCCAGATAGGACGTTTCGCCGGCAGCCCATAAAACCGGCGCCGTTTCCGAGGAGGTGATATCCCACACCTGTAATTTTCGCCTGTCCCCGGCCACGTCATTGGCATTGACCAGCAGCAGCTTCGCGCCGGTGGCCGACTCGATAAAAGCCACATTCATCCACGACGCTGCGATGATCGCTCCATCGATGGCTGTCACCACGGCGCCATTGGCTGCAACGCGCTGCACCTGTGTGCCGGTGCCATTGATCCAGACGTCCGAATTGACATCTGTCGTGATGGCGGAAATACCTCCGCGGGCAGCGCCGCTGGCGACCGGGATCGCCGTCCCCTTTGTGAACATCAGCCCATCAGCGGTGGTGAATACTTCAACCTGAGCATTGCCGGTGCCGCTGGCGTAGATGATGGTGTTGAGGCTATCGCCGCTGAGGCTGAATGAATCACCGGTTCGGCCAGTGACAATCCCGGCAAACGCCTGGGTGGGAACAGCTTTCTCATCAGCCCACCGATACATTTTGAACTCGCCATTGGCCAGAGCCAGATTGCAGGCATAGATGACGCCTTTGGAGTCCACGGACACTTTCATGAGATGCAGGGTGCCGCCGCTGACGCCGGTCATATCCAGCGTATCGACCACAGCGCCGGTCGCCGCATCAATAGCGTAAATGAACGTCCCGCCGGTTCGTGAAGCCACCAGCAGATGATCGGTCATGGGATTGAATCCAATGCCGCGCGTATTGTTATCGTTTTTGAAAAAAGCATAATCATTAATATCAGATTCCCAATCCAGCGTCATATTAATCGGATCAATGGCCGGCACAGGGAATTTTATCTGATAGACGCCCAAACCATTGTTGGTGGCCAGCACAAAAACATTGAAGGTCCCATCACCATTGTCTTTGATGGCCACATCGCCGGCGCCATTGGCGTTGCTGTTGCTGCCGAGCGCTGACGTGAGACTGTAGCTCGACGCGCTCGCCAGATCGCCATTGGGAACGCGGACGATTCGGGCGTTCTGGTTGCCGGTGCCGAATTGGAACGTGGCGAAATATTCCAGATTCCCGGTAGTCGTGATGTAGCGGATGGCATTGGAGCCAGTCGCCACGACCTCGCCGGGGACTTCGCCGAGTAGCGCGCCTGTCGACGCATATTTGAACACGTGCTGACTGGTGGCATTGTAATAAAAATCGCCGGACCCATCGGTCACAAGGTCAACCGAAGCGCTGCCGCCAGTCCTGCCGACATTGATCGTTTCCGGCGTGAATGTGGCGCCGTTATCGGCCGTTGTAAATTTCACCACATCGTTGGAATTGGCTGAAGCAGCCCAGATCACCAGCGAATTGTCCGAGGCAGCGCCGGAGATGGACATCTTATCGCCCAGCCTTTTTCCGGTCGCGTCATACGTGATGACCTGCACCGGAGCGGCTGTTTCATCCGTCCATTTGTACACGATGAATGTCCCGCCGACAGCCAGATTGCAGACAAAAATGACTCCATCCTGAGACACGGCAACATCGCTGACTTGATAGGTTCCGCCGGTAATGCCGGTGTTATCGAGCCTTCCCAACGAGTCGCCAGTCGCAGGGTTGAGAATATAGATGAAGTTGCCGTTGTGGCGGCTCACGACGTAGAGCCGGTCGTTTCCGCCCACGTTGCCGTAATCCAATCCACGCGTCTTATCCGTGGTATCGAACCACGATGGCAGAGTCCCATGGGACGCGGACTTTTCCCACACGGTCGTCAGTTCAACTCCGCCAAATGCCATACTAGCTGCTACAAAAACGAATAAAACTACCGTTAAAAATTGTTTCATAAGTCCTCCAAAAATTGTTGTTATATTTCAGTCTTTATCACCTGAACAAAATTTTTCTGATTACCTCCTTTCTCGTTTTTCTGATGAATCAGCTATCATTAAAATCTATTCAGCTACATGAAAGCTCTGGATATTTACCGGCGCAGTGAATGGATTGAAACGTATGCTCCCGAAAATGAAAACCGCATTGCAACATGCCCGGCGCATGCTTCATTCTGTTACTCGCTTTACGCGCAGGGCATTTGGAGAACGGCATTTATCCTTATTTCAAAAACAGCATCTTCCGGGTTTCAACAATGGCATCCGCAATTTTAAGCCGATAAAAATAGACGCCGCTGCTCAGGCCCTCGCCGGAGAAATTCACATCATGCAGGCCGGCGTTCAGCCGTTTGTGCAACAGGCTCCGGACGCGTTTTCCTGTGATGTCATAAATCTCAATCGCTGCCAAGCCTGGTTTTGACATCCCGAATCGAATGGTCGTGGATGGATTGAACGGATTGGGGTAGTTTTGATGCAGCGCATAATCAGCGATCACCCCACCATCGTTGCCATCGTCCACGCCGGTGGACCCGCTTCGGATTTTCACATCACTGGTATCTGCCGGGAACATGCCGCTGCCGAGACTATCCGCGTAAAAATAATGGGTGAAATTAGCGCCTGTCACAGTGGCGTTCCGGGATGGAAAGGCGGCAAGCACCTGTCCGGTCGGGCTGGCTTCCGCGACGTACACTAACAGCCCCAGGTTGCGGACGTCGGCGCCAATGCCGGGTGCATTTTTGATAGCGGCCAATTCGGCCAATTTTCTACCACCCTCAGCGGCTGCTGCAAGCGCGCCCTGAGCGGCCATATTGCCATCGAACTCGGTTTTCGTCCATTGCGAACCATTCCATTTATAAATAGTGCCAATCATCCATCCCGGCTCATTCCAGGACTCGATCATGTACACGACATCCGCCAGAAACGGGAAAGCGGTGATGCCGCCAGCGTCTTCCGGCGATGTCGCAGATCCATTCGTGCCATCGGGATCCAGATCAAAAACCGCATACATCCTGTTCTTACCAGTCGGATCGATGAGGGTGAAACCGGTCACCCCTACAAAGACCTTGCCCTCGGACCAGGTGAGGTACATGTCCCGGCCGTTGCTGGCGCCGACATGATCTGTCGGGAAAAAGTCATTGCTGCCGTCGATGCTGATGGTCATTGAATCCGAGCGCGGCGTACTGGCTTTCAGCAGCGAATCCATGCTCACGGACGCGACGCTGTTGTAGCCGAACAGCGAAATGATCGCATGACGTTTGGAATCGTAATCCAGAGATGCTGTGGCGTTGAAGTTGGTATTGTAGGTCGCGCCATTGTAAAACAACATGGTGGAATCCGAATCTTCGCCGAAGTAATCGAAGGTGACAGTGCCCAATTCGTCCTCGAAATAGCGCACACAACGTACTGTGACGCCCCAGGCATTGGACACGACAATCAGTTTGTAATTCCCCAACTCCAAATGCCGGATGCAGGACGTACCGCCGGCAGAGGCCAACGAATCGGGCACAACCGTGATGACCGTTCCGTCGGAATTCAGCAATTGCGGCGCTGGATTCCCGGTATCGGCGCCATTGATCCACACTTTACCGCCGGGAGAAACTGGCGAAATACCATGCCGCGCCGCGCTTGGAACGGGCAATGGCAGATAGGAATCAAAAATCAGCGAGGCCCCGCCTTCGTCGCGGAACACAGCGATATTGGAGTTGCCCATGCCGGAGACGTACAGATATTTCCCGGCGCCGGTTCCCACAGCGGCAAAAGAATCGCCGTATCGCGCGCCATCCAGTGCGTCATCCGCCACGGTTTCCATTGGCGCCGTTTCATTGGCAAAGCGGTAGATCATCAGCGTGGAACCGGGTGTGTATTGCGGCGCGGACAAATTCGTGGCATAAATCGTCCCGTCGTCCGCGACCGAGACCATGTTGATGGGATAGGTTCCATTCCACATATTGTCTGTATCCAATCTGCCCAGGGAATCTCCTGTGGCTGCGTCCAGAATGATGATATCCGGGACGCCGAAATAGCGGGTGGCCACAAGCACGTGGTCTGTGATGGGATTGTACGCCACGCTTCGGGTGATATCCGTGCCGGCTTTGATGTAATCGTAACTGGCCCAGTTTAAAAAATACTGACCAAAACCGGAGCTGGTCAACGCTCCGCATAAAAATAACAGCAGCAACATTTTTTTCATAATGACTCCTATGGTTACTTGGCCAAAAATTCGCTAATTATTTTTCACGTCCACTAATATGAATGCTTAGTTGACAGCGTGTGCATTGAAATCAATACTTTTTTGTGTCTGTAGTGGACGGTCGCGACCGTCCACTACGCGTATCTCCAATAATAATAAAGACTCCAAAATTTTCCCTCGTCATTCATATTACTATTGGCGAAATTTGATTCACCACGGGGGACAATCAAATTGAACCGGCGGTTCGCGCCGGATGATTGACCGCGCGGACTGAGAACAGCGCCGGTCGCGCACGCATGAAAACGGCTTTTCCGGAAACTCAGCAATCATTGCCCGACCTACGAAACAAGGGCGGCGATTTTAAAAATAGTAGCGCAGCGCCAGCGCCACATTCACGGTCTGGAAACCGGACACCCCCTCCAGTTCGATATTCGGCTGAAGCGTCGGCCAGAGATCGCCTATGATAAACCGATAATAGGCATGCACATCCAGGGAGAGCGATGGCAGCAGCGTCACTTCGGCGCCTATCCCGCTGCAGAATCCCCAGTTTTGCTCCTCCAGCTTCTTTTCTTCAATGAACGGCACATACGGCGAGACCGTGGAATCCGCCTGAACCGCGCCGCGAATCCCGCGCCACCTAAACAGACCGCCGGCGAGACTCAGGTAAGGCTTCAGCAGGGCGAGCTGTCCCAATTGATAACGGCCGTTGAAGACCAATCCGAAGTGCTCCAGCGAAAGCTCAACGTGGTCGGCGACATAGCCGGTGAGGTTTTCGTCGTCGAACCGGGCCCATTCGATTCTGGCTTCGATGAACCAGTGCTCATTGCGCTGCTGTCCCAGGGAAATGCCCAATCCCGGCGCGGCTGCAAACCAATCCGACAATCCGGCAATGGGTTGAGAATAATCGCCCTGAATGGAAACGCCCCATTGCCCGATTTCCTGGCCGGAGCTCATGGGGCAAAGTGCCAATACAAATAACAAGATAATCAAGTATTTCTGCATGGTGTACCCGTATCAATATTTAAATGTCAACCCGATTTTCACCTGGGTTTTGGATTTCAGCGGATACCATTCTTCTCCGCCGCTGGAGACGATGATGCCGGCGATTTGGTTTTCATGGTAATAAAACAGCGAGTGAACGGACACGTCCATATCCACGGTCTCATTGAGGAAATACCTCACTCCCAGGGACGGCGCGCCAAAAAGGATCGTCCCTTTTTTCGTCGGAGCAAAGTGGAGCAGGTCGAATTGATAATCGTAATCAAATTTTTCAGTGGAAAGGGTATCGACCTTGAATCGCTTGATCCAGTGCTCTTTCATGTGCAGTTCCCTGAAAAACAGGCTCACCCCGGCGCTCAACCCGGCGTAACACGTCAGTTTTTCCGTGATGGGTATCTGATATTCAACGCCGGCGAACAGCCGCAATTCTTTCAATCGCTGTTCCGGCTCGAACGTGGCGGAGTAAATGCTGTCAGTGCTGGTATAGCGGAGGGTTTGATTGACAATTTCAGGCTCAGTGCCAGGCAGAAAATCGATGTAGGTCTGTTCCCAATAGTCCCAATTCCACTCGTCCAGCACATCGTTCTGCGAGAGCCACAGATAGTCGTAATTCACGTGCAGGCAAAAATCGAGATGTTGCGTCAGCGGAAAATTCATTTGGGAACCGAGTCCAAAGCCGCGGGCTTCTTCCACCCTGTAGACGCTGTTTTGCGCCTGAAAATCGCTCAGGATTTTCAGCTTGATCGAATTTTCCTGAGCCGGAGCTGGCGGGTGCAATAGCAATACCGCCGCAAGCAGCAGGGCATTGGGAAACAGTTTAACGGAATCTGATCTCATGAGTTACAACTCCATCGTGAACGTGTACCGAAGCGTTGTATCCAGATGTTTATGATTCATGTAAGAAAAATCAATGCCGGCATGCCGACCGGCCAGGCGCAGACGCAGCCCGGCGCCAAGGCATAGATTTTCCTCATCAAAGCCAAATTTGTATCCGGCGCGCAGCACCAGGGCTTTCATCAGGACCGATTCCGCGCCCAACAAAATTCGCTCATCGGCGTCATTGGGGTGAGCAGCCTCGACGAGCACAGTCAGGTGATTGTCGTCAGCGAGGTTACCCCAGACCTCGCCGGACAATCCCATTTTCAATTGCTGCGGCATCTTGAATTTCTCAGTGGCGTACTTCGCTTCCAGGCCGAAATTCTGCAGGAACGCTCCGATACGAAGGCTTCGAAAACCAGTCAGGTACACAAATCCCATATCGATGGTCCCATTATCCGCATGATACTGGTCTATCGTTTCGCGGATGTATTTCAGCGAAGCGCCGAAAGAGAATTTGTCCGTGAGAGAACGGCCGAAGGAGACTCCCACGAAATATGCGCCGGCCGAGAATGTGCCCAGATCGATGTACGACCCTGTCTCCGAAGCGGAAGGATTCACGGTTTTATTCATCTCGCCGAAATCAAAATAGGTGGCCTGAAATCCAACCGTGCCAATGGCGGGAATTTTGTAAATCAGACCCACTGCCTGATGGGTCGTTTCCACGTACCAGTCGGCAAAGGACACATTCAGCCCCAACCGATTCGTGCTCAACGGGATGAGCGCCGGATTGATGAACAGGCCGGCAGCGCCGGCATCGGGCAGCGTGATGCCGGTCTCCCCCATTGCCGCGGAACGGGCCACGACCGGCAATTCCAGAAATACGAATCCGGTCGTGCCTGTTTTTTGAAAATCCTGTCCGCGCCCGGCAGAGAACATGGCCAGCAGAGTGAATAGCAACAACATTGGTTTCGCATTCAAACTGTGAGTCTTCATTTTTTTCTCAATTTATGATTGCAAACTTGCCAGTTTTAACCACGCCGCGGGAATTGGAGACGTGGAAAAAATACATGCCGCTTTTGACATACTGACCGTAATCGCTGATTTGATTCCAGGTCGCTACCCCGGACGTCGCATCGGAGTGATGCACGGTTTTCACCAGATCTCCGCGGACGGTGTAAATTCGTATCGTGCATTGTTCGGAAAGATTGACAAACTGGATCAATTTGGTGTCGCCCGCCAACTGGAAGCCGGAGCTTCGGTAGAACGGATTCGGAACAACTGTCACGCGGTCCAGTTCCGATTTTGTCGGTTGCAGCGTGGTGTAAAATGCTGTGTGCGTGCGATTGGCGAAAATGGACGATTCCAGCGACGGCACTGAAACCGCGGGATCGACAGTCCAGGCATCATGCCCGCTGTCGTAGCTGGTGACGGCGTAATAAAAACCATAGCCCAGGGGCACCGCGGTGTCGATGAACATGTATTTCTGAGAATCGGCGTTGAAGAACTGCGGATCGCCGACCGGGATTTCGGCCACGCGCAGCCACGGCCCAAACGGATAGCTGCCGGAGCGATAGATGCGATACCCGACAATATCCGGAGCGCCCTGATGCGGATCCGCCACAGACTCGACCGCATTGTCAAAGGCAACGACATTGGCGACCTGGCCCTCGGCGCTGCTGGGGTAAACTGAAAAAGCCGGCGCCGGCGGCGGCATGGGAACCGTGTACCCGTGATTGTAATTGAAAGCGACGCGCTCGTTCAAATAGGCCACGGCCGAGTCCCCGGCCGCGAGCACATCGTCCCGGGTCGTGTTCTCTTTGATGGCGTCCTCGTAATTCATGCCTCCGACGAATTCAGCAACGACAATTTTAATGGAATCGCGGTGGGGAATGTTGAACGGCCCCACGGAAAAGTTGGCATAGAGCCGATTTTGCCCCATGCGGGGATCACTGGCATCGTCGAATGCTTCGGACAGCAGGGTCGGATTGGCCATGGCTTCATATTTGCTGTCCAGCCCGGCAATTCCGAGGAATGGGCCGGAGTGGTCATTGGTCGGGGCCGCCGCTGACCAGGCAAAGCGGATCGAATTTTCAACGCCATTGGAGTCGGGCGAGACATAGAGAAATTTAATGCCCATAAAGCCGGGCGCGATGAACTCAGGCGAAAGAGTATTTTCATCGCGTATCGGGTCATACACGACATGATTGAAAAAATCGAAGGACTCGTCCAGCCCGGGCGTTGCGATGAAATCCCCGGCAAACGCGAGCAGCAGGCGGTCGTCGGCATCGTAGCTGCTATGGGTATTTCTGGCGCCATCAGGGAAGTTCGAAAAGGTCAGATTCCAGCCGCGATGGTTGGGCGACAGCGCATAATTGAAAAGGAGATACACTCCGTTCAGAGCATCCCGGCGCTGGGTATTGCGAACCGTGTAGTCGATGATGACATAATTTTCATCGGCCTGGGAGCCAGACCATTGCCGCACGGTGCGCTTCACCGCGACTGGCATATTTTGATTATCCCAGGGCTGATACCACGCGCCGTTCATTTCCCACTGGGATTCGATCACATCTTCGGCCTCGCGGGGATTGAGTTGCAACCAGTAGTTCTCCCCGTTGTTCCATCGCCGCCGATGAATGGGCGCATTGTTTTCATCCTTCGAAACGAGGTAGCGAAACTGGTCGCCCTCGTACCCGACATCGGTGCCGTGCGTTGCGAAATTATCCCAGCCCCAGACATTGCCCGTGTCGTTCAGCGCCGTGATGAAAAAACCGCCGGCCACAAGATAGCTATTGCTCCCGCCGATGTTTTGCTTCACCTCTTCAGTGCTGTAGCCGGGCCAATCCAGGCCATAGGTCTTGCGTCCCCAGTCCGCCATGGGTTCACATTCCTGCGACATGTAAAATGAATGCCACAGCTTGCCGCGTGTCAGATTGATGGTGTAAAGTTTCTCCTGCGCCAGGCCTGTTTCAAACCCGGACGTGAAGACAATCAGCCATGTCAGGGAAACAAGGCCAGCATAAAGAAGGGTATGAATGGTTTTCATTTTCATTGGCTTTAAAAAAAGTGAGCTGCACGGAACGCGCAGTGTTTCGTGACCATTAAAAATTCACCCCGAATGAAAAGAACACCTGCCGGGGGACATTCCGATAGACCTGGAAATAGTTATAAATTCTCACATCGCGAGTGGGATCATCATCCGCATCGGCGAAAGTGGCGCTGCGCAATACCCAGCGGTCCAATTCTTCCTGAACCGTGATCGGAGTGAGATGAGCATTATTGAGCAAATTCAAAATTCGGATGCTGGCTTTGAACGTGAGCGAACCAATCTTCTGCGTCTTCTCGAATCGAAGATCGGTCTGGGACTCCATGGGATACCGGCGGTTCGATTCAATTTTATAATCATATTGATAGGCCGGCGACCAGAAGTAGGCAAGTCCGCTGCGCACCGTGAGGATTAAACTGGTCGATGAATTTTCAAGCGGATGGAAACCAAGAATGTTAATTCCGCCGCTGGCCGGCAGGCTGTACGTCAGCGCGCCGTTGAACCGATGGGTTCGGTCCTCCGGGGCCAGGTAATCGCTGGCAGAATAGCTATATTTTTGCTCCAATTCCTCGGTCAAATCCTGCCGATTCAGGTACACGCCATAATAGCCATAGTTGGTCTGACTTAGCGTGTAAGCCAGCCGATAATTCCAGTACCCCTGACTGCGACTGGAAAAACTGATTTCAATTCCCCGCGAATTTCCATAGCCGTTATTCTCGTAACTGATGTAGGTGCCCTTCAAATCATCTGGCTTCACCTGACTGCCGGTTGAACTTTTGATGTAAACAAGGGAAATCTGATCTTTCAGGTCATTATAATAGGTGACGATATCCAATTGATGCGTGTCCCATAAGTTTTGCTGGACGCCCACTTCGTAATTGACGCTCAGATTGGGCTTCAAATTGGGATTCCCGTAACTCCCCCAGCCGTTGTAGGTCTGGTTATCCAATGCCTGGTTGATTGTTGGCATGGAACGAAAGTGTCCGTACTGCACGCGGAATGCGGTGGTCTGTCCGATGGGGAATGAAATGCCAAGCCGCGGCGAAACCGTGGTGAACGTCCGGGACGGCTCCCATTCCGGTAGGCCAATGCCGGGACTGCCCAGCGCCGGATAAAATACATTATATTTATCTGCGGGCGCATCCACTCCAAAATTGTAGGTTTCTGTTCGAAGCCCGAGATTGGCCACCATGCCGGCAAATTCGAGCTTGTCCTGAATATACCCGGCCAGATACCAGGTATTTGCTTTATAATTGGTTGCAAAACCGGTTCGCCAGATAAACGCTGCCACGCACAAAGAAGACGATGCATTATAATCCTGCTCCATCAACGACGCTTCGATGCCGGCTTTGAGTAAATTGGTGGTCGTGAGCTGATGGGTGAAATTGAGTTTTCCCTCATAGAAATGAGTCACCGACGCCTGATTGTACAGACTGGACCAGGTGTAATATTCACGATATTTCTCGTTCCATGGCCCGCGGTCTTCCAGAAGGCGATCTTCCGGATCGGGATGAAGCTGAACATCCTTGTCAATGGCTGGCGTTGGTGTTTGCAATGCGTAGAGAATTTCATTTTGATGGGTCACTGTGGCGTCGAGAAACGATTTGGAGGAAAAGATCCGCTTATAATTCAAACTCTGAGCGAATACGGTCTCTTCACGCGGCGAGTCATAGATCAAGGTGTACTTGCGTTTTGCACCATAGCTCCCCCACAAACCAGCCCAGCGCACATCTTCAGAGCCCGAACCCATACCGGAATAAAAATGCTGGTACAGGCTAGTGAATTTGAATTGATGCGATGCAGTGGGCTTATAAGAAATCACCAGCGAATAATTCCCCAGTTTCTGGACTTGCTCCCTGGTTGGGAGACGCGTTGGGGCATTCTTCAATTCGCCCGTGATGAAAAAACTCATCTTATCGGAGTTCCGTCCCAGCGGGCCCCCGAAGCTGAACAAGTACCGCGTATATGCTGATTTCCGATAATCATAGACGCCCAGAATATTATCCTCCGACGGTGTGTGATTTTTCATCCAGAGCTGATAATTTCTCAGCGCCTCCGCCTTACTCACGGCCCCGCTGGAATCGCGGAACTGGGGCTCATTGAGCCAGTTCTGAAAATCACCCCATTTCTTCCATTCATACTGATCCCTGGAAAACAGATATTCGCCCCAGTGATATTTTCCCGGCGGTCGATATTCAACCTGAAAAGCCCCATTGAATCTCGCCCCCCCCTCTTTGGTGACAACTTTCACCACCCCGGATTGCGCGTTGCCGTACTCTGCATTAAAACCGCCAGTGATCACCTCCATTTGCGACACTGCCAATGGATTGATATCATATTTCCAGCTATTCTCAGATTTGGAACCGGTCCCGTACGCGGGAACGCCGGTGTTGGTGTTCATGCTCTTGATGCCATTTATCGTATAGTTAATTTCATAGGCACCCCCGCCCCGGATGCTCAGCGTACCGTCTGCATTTTTACTGATGCCCGGCGACAACTGCAGGACATTCCGTAAATTTTCAACCGGCAGATTTTGCACCTCCTTTGCCTCGTAATGAATGGAGGAGGATGTTTTATCAATTTCCACAATTGGTCGCTCTGCCGTGATGACCACCTCCTCGCCCAGTTCCATCACTGTGGCTGTCATCGGAACATCGATTCGCGTGGTGCGATCAATTTTTACCACCACATTCTCGACACTCACCTTCTGGTAGCCCATGTACATGCAGTTCAGGGCGTACGTCCCCGGTGGCACATTCAGAATGACATACCAGCCTTTGGTATCTGTGGCAGCGCCGATGTACGTGCCCTCAACGAGGACATTGACTCCAATTAACGGCTCCTTTGTTGCGGTATCAAAAATCCGCCCGGTGATTTTACCTGTTTGCTGTGCAAAGAGTGAAATGGGGTGAATGAAGAGGCAAGAAAAAAGGATAAGCTTGATGTATTTTATGCGATTCAATTCTGACTCCCTTAGTTAGTAAAGAGGCCGAACTAATGCAATGTTACATAAAATTTTTGAAATTGTCAAGCCCAAAATATTTTTTTTTTAAAATGACGAATGACTTTTAATAGAGGGCAACGCAGAGAGTGGTCGCTGTCAATGCAACCAATCAGTAGACGTTTTGGAGGGATGAATTCGATACAGATATTTCCAGCAGCAGACAGTTCCTGAAACAGGTGAAACCGTCGCTGGCAGACGTGAAGCAAAAGGGATGGACGGCGTCTACTGGCAGGTAACACTTTCGCCGTTCACCGGTTGTCGCCTGTTCACCGAAGCTGGTGTCTGATCTTTCAGCTTTATAATTTGGGAGAAAAAAAAATGTACCATAAAAGATGGTACATCATTTTTTCAATAATCTGGTAGAAACCAAAATAATTAATGAGGCCACTCTATCGTCGACCGAACCAGGGGCATCAAACCACTTTTTTGACCTTGCCGGCTCGCAAACAATGGGTACAGACATAGGAACGCTTGACTGTCCCGTCGACTTCAATTTTCATCTTATGTAAATTGGGATAAAAACGACGTTTGGTCAAATTATGAGCATGGCTCACTTCATTTCCAACTTGAGGTTTCTTTCCGCATACGACACAGACTTTAGACATGAAACGACTCCTTCACCTTCATAGCTAAATAATTAAGAATCTTATAAATTTTTCATAGCGTTAATTATAAGAAATCTTTTTCTAAAATGCAAGTAAAAATTTATCGCCTCACTGCGAAGTTCTTTCTGTTTACCAATAGAATTCGCTTCTGCGCAAAGTCCAATTCATTCGCGTACCGGTTGGTTGCCTCTGAGAGCGAAATAAATTCGAAAAATTCCTGTTCCGATGCATCATGATTTTTCAAACCATCATACGCCTGAGCCAGGATGAAATGTGAAAGCGCATGATTGGGATTCCTCAGGATGATCTGGCTGCAATGATGTTTCGCCTGCCGGTAATCACCCACGCGCAAGTAAGTATGCGCCAGTTTCATCTGATATTCAGTCGCGTTCTCGTGAGGACTGTTTTGCCACGCCAGCCGGAAGCTTTCCAGTGCGCCATCCCAGTCGCCCTTTTTGCAGGCAATCTCGCCAAGCAAATCATAGAATTCTGCTGCCGGGACAGACGCGTCTTCTCCTGATTGACCAATGATCGACTTCATTTTCTCTGCAATTCCACAGGCCTCTGCAATTTCGTCTCCCAACAAGTGAACTTTTCCCAGTACCGCCAACGATTTGATATTTCGATTGTCCAAATCGAGCGACCGAAACGCCGACCGGGTCGATTTTTCCAGTCGTCCCATCAACATATAAACTTCAGCGATTCTGGCGTACTCAATGGACCGATTGGCCACTGTTGACGGGAGCAATTCATACGCCAGGTGAAATTGCTGCAACGCTTTTTCAAATTGACTTATCTCCAAATAAAAGTCTCCCAGTTGCAGATGCGCTTTCTGAAAATAGGGCAAAATTTCTATTGCGGAATAATATGCTTGCTGCGCCTTATCGTACTCCCCTTGCTGCTGATATAATTTCGCCATTGCAACAATGGCATCGGCATCATCTGGCTCAGCGGCGAGACACACCTGGATATGCTTTTTAGCTCTGTCAAACTGATTGAACTTCGAATACGTATCCGCTAACAATTTATTAGCGGGTAAATTTTCAGGATCGACTTTTACTATCTCCAACAAGTACGCCTCAGCCTGATTGTAGAGATGACGTTGGTTGCAATCCGCTGCCAGCAACAGGCGGCATTCCATATCTGCCGGAAATTTCTGATAGAACTGGCGCAGCAGAACTGTCCGTCCTTTTGAATCGCCGGACAACTCTGCTTCGCAAATGGAGATCAATAGCTTTTCCTGAAGAGTCACTGACGTGATATAGGTTTTCGCCCGTTTCATGAAGCGTTGCGCCGTTGGCGCATCCCCCAGATTGTGACATGTCATGCTGAGCCGGCAACAGGCCATGGCAAAACAGGAATCGATTTGAATTGCTCTGGTAAAATGGTCAAATGCCCGATTCAAATAATTGTTGTAATAATCTTTCACTCCCTGCTGATAAAACGTCAACGCTTCTGCCGAATGTGTCGTCACCCGATTCTGATTCATCGTACAACCCAGTATTAAAATGATAATTGGCAGCGCGCTCCGATAGAACTTTCGGCCCCATTTTTTTATCATAAAAGCTACCACCTCTCTATTATCCCCTCAATTTTCAACGACCGCAGAGAAGAATATTTTGCTATTTCTTCGACACCAAATCCCTATTCAGTGCTGTCCTTAGCCTGAATTATTCATGAATTCTACAATAGCCCAACTTAACATTATGTTTTCATAATGTGTGAATGTATATGCAAAATCAAACTCAGTTTTATATTCGAATTTTAAATTTATGCACCATTCAGGTTATC
>JBMOPW010000020.1:0-302005 GCA_049322915.1 Candidatus Zhuqueibacterota bacterium | reverse complement strand
GCCATCAGTCTGGATAATTATGTCACGGATCCGGACAATGCCGACAATCAGATCACCTGGACGGCAACGGGTCAGGCCCAGCTCACCGTCACCATCACCAATCGCGTGGCCACCATTCAAACGCCCAACGCGGAATGGTCGGGCGCCGAGACCATCGCCTTCAAAGCCACTGATCCCGGCGGCAAATTCGACAGCGAAAGCGCCGCCTTCACGGTGACGGCTGTCAACGATGCGCCCGTGGTGACCCAGATTCCCAACCAGACCGTGAACCAGGGCTCGCCGTTCAGCCCCATTTCGCTCAACGATTATGTCAGCGATGTCGACAACAGCGACGCCGAAATCACCTGGTCGCACAATGCCACCCAGTTGACCGTCCAGATCAACGGTTCCACCAAAGTGGCCACGGTCACTGTGCCGTCGGCCCAATGGTCGGGCAGCGAGACTATCACCTTCACGGCCCGAGACCCGCTGGGCGCCACGGCGCAATCGGCGGCCACGTTCACTGTGGGCGATTTCGACGAGCCGCCAGTCGTCATTCAGATCAACGATCAGACCATCAACGAAAACGGCACATTCAGCGCCATTTACCTGGATTACCACGTCACTGATCCTGACAACAATGATTCGCAAATCACCTGGTCCTGGCGCGGCAACAGTTCGCTGCTGCTGACCAACAACCAGCATATTTTGACTGTCGCCGTCCCGGATTCCGAGTGGGCTGGTACGGAAGTGGTCACCTTCATCGCCGCCGATCCCATCGGGAAAAAGGATAGCTGCACCACCATTTTCAAGGTCATTCCCATCAACGACGCGCCGCTGCTCAAAACCGTCTCCAATTTCTATTTCGCCGAAGACGATACGCTGCGCATCCGCCGCTCGGAGTTGCTGGCGCTGGTCAGCGACATCGACAGCCCGTCCGATGGGTTGATGTTTTTGTTCGCCAATAATTTGAAAACCCATTATTACACCGAGGCGCTGACCAAAGACCTCATGGTTTACGCCGATGCCAACTGGTTTGGCTCGGAGAACGTGCTGTTCCAGGCCATCGACGACAAGGGCGGCGTCGATTTTCAATCCGTGACGATCGTTGTCCAGTCCGCGCCGGACTCGCCCAATCCATTCAGCTTGCTCTCGCCCATCGGACAGCAGTTCAACGCCAGCGTCGATTCCATTAAATTCACCTGGCGCAAATCCAAAGACACCGATCCCGGCGAATCCATCGTGTACCAATGGAGCCTCAGCCAGGATGTGCTGTTCGGCCATGTCATGGATCAATTCAATAATCTGACCGATTCGGTGTTTGTGTTCCGGCCAACAACGCTTGCCAACGGCACGTTTTACTGGCGCGTCATTGCCTACGACCCCACCGGTCGGTTCAGGCAGTGCAACAATCTCGGTGTGTTCAGCGTCAGCTCATCCAGCGTGGCTCAGCCGGACGGCGCCACGCCCATTGAATACGCGCTGCTGCCGAATTACCCCAATCCGTTCAACCCTGAGACGCGGATCAGCTTCACCATTCCCAAAAGCTGCCATGTCACGCTGACCATTTACAACAGTCTCGGCCAGTTGATCTACACCCTGTTCGATGGCGAACTGTCCAGCGGCAGCTATACCAAAATCTGGAATGCGCTGGATCAGCAGGGCAAGCAGGTGACCAGCGGCGTCTACATGTACAAGCTGGAAACCGAGGAGTTCTCCCAGGTCAGGAAAATGCTGTATGTAAGATAAGTTGCTGTAACTACACCATAAAAAAAGGCATAGAATGTTCGATTCTATGCCTTTAATGAGGTCGATAGAATTTAATAAATTGATCCCATGGAGTGCATCGCACTCCGGAGTAATATCAAAAACATGAGCTTAAGTTTTCTTTCTAAAAATGTAACCACTCCGGTGTTAAATATTTTGAAATGTAATGGAAACCGCTGAAGCGACTAACTTCTTAGCACGCATCTAATATCACCATGCTGAAGCATGGCGCTGGTTCAAAATTGTACCAACACCACGATTTATCGTTGTGTTCAACAATCAATCAGCCAGCTAACCAGCCGCTTAAGCAGCTTCTGGAATACATGAGTTGAGTAGTTACCTAAAAATCAATTTAGAAATTTAGGTTATGTACAAAACGATTTTGAGGAGGAAAAAAAACGCATTCAGAAGAATTACGTTAAACTTTGCCCAATCTTACGCCTTGTTTTTTTCAGCTATCGCTTTGAACTGCAAACACTTTTTTTTATGGGAGTAAAATATGAAACGGATGAAATTTTTAATAATATTAGCACTTATTTTGAATACAAATCTGTTCGCCCAGACATGGTCCGATGAAATATCGGTTTACAATGGCAAAGCGCCGGACATGGATATCGATCCGGCGACAGGCCATTTGCACATCGTGTGTATTCAGAATGGCACAGGGGCAGTGTACACTGAAATGGACAATTCCGGCGTCATCGTTCGGCAGGAAACGATTCCCGGAACAGCGGGCGAAGTGTCCGATTTTTCATTTGGCGCTTCCATTGCCGTGGACTCAAATGGCATTCCTCATGTGACGTTTCGTGTATCTGAAGGAAGCAATTACTGGTCATCATATTACACCTATCGCACAACATCAGGATGGGTATCCCCAATCGTTCTGTCGACTCGAACCTATCGGGGATGGGTGGTGAAAGTCGATACGGACGATAACAATAAAATCCATGTCATCCGCGGATCTGCAACGGGCACAGGAGATGCCCCCATGGAAGGACCTGTGAAATACTTCACCTTTCTCAATGGTACATTGCAGGACGAGATTGATAATTTTTATGACTATCGCTGTGACGACAATATCGAAATTGATGCATCCTATCAAACCAACATTCACATGATTCTTGGCTGTCCTAATTACCCAATGGAAGGCGGCCCGGTCTCATACTGGAGATCGTTCGACAGCGGAGCCCATTGGCAATATCTTGAGATACACCACGAAAAAGCCAGGGGAGCGAATGGCGCGCCGGATTTGTTCGTCGATAATTCCGGAAATGTCCATATCGTTTATGGATCAGAAATTGACGAGACAGTCGGCAATAAAGCGTCAGTTCGTTATACACGTTTTAGTGTTACCAACACTCAAATACGCGATCTACCCGTGACAACGTCCGGTGAAATTTTGCTGCGCGCTGATACCCCTCAGGGATTTGGTTCGGTTGCATCAAGTGCAGACGGCCAGATCGTCCATGTCGCTTACTCGGAAGATTTCGATGCGCGTCTCTTTGTCCGCCGCTCCGATGATGGTGGCGCTACCTGGGGCAGCCGAATCCAAATGGCGGAGAGCAGCGTCAATGATTTAGGCCGAAATAAAATGGTGCTTCGCGCCTATAAAAGCAATTTCTATTTAGCCTACCCGACGCCAACCGGAGTAAAACTCCGCTATCTCAAACTGACCGTCAACCAGCCGCCGGTGGCCCATGCCGGGGGGCCGTATCAGGCCAATGAAGGCACGGCCATCACGTTCAATGGCGCAGGCTCCACGGACAGCGACGGGTCCATTGTCAAATACGAATGGGATTTCCAGAACGACGGCACCTACGACCAGACGACAACCAGCGCCACATTGAGCCACACCATCAGCGACGATTTCAACGGCACGATCAAACTGCGCGTGACTGATAACGAAAACGCCACAGCCACGGCCACCCAGACGCTGGTCGTCGCCAATGTCGCGCCCACTGCCGAAGCCGGCGGGCCCTATTCCGGGGTGATCAATTCGCCCATCCAGTTGACTGGCAGTTCCACTGACCCCGGAACCGATACGCCAACCTACAGTTGGGATTTGAACAACGACACCATTTTCGAAACCCAGGGACAATCGCCCCAGGCGACGTTCACCTCGGGCGGCACCCATGTGGTCACACTGAAAGTGACCGACGGCGATGGCGGCCAGGCCACCGACCAGGCCAATGTCGTCCTCTCCAATAATCCGCCGGTCGTCAGCCAGATTCCTAATCAGACCATCACCGAAGGCGGCAGTTTCACCACCATTTCCCTGGACAATTATGTGACCGACTCGGACAATTCCGACAGCCAGATCACCTGGTCGGTCACCGGCGCCACCAATTTGCAGGTGACCATCACCACCCGCGTGGCCACCATCACTGCGAAGGATGCCGAGTGGAACGGCAGCGAAACCATCACCTTTGTCGCCACCGACCCCGGCGGCTTGTCCGACGATTGCCAGACCACGTTCACCATTACAGCGGTCAATGACGACCCGGTCGTCAGCCAGATTCCCAGTCAGACCATTGCTGAAGGCAGCGCGTTCACCGCCATCAGTCTGGATAATTATGTCACGGATCCGGACAATGCCGACAATCAGATCACCTGGACGGCAACGGGTCAGGCCCAGCTCACCGTCACCATCACCAATCGCGTGGCCACCATTCAAACGCCCAACGCGGAATGGTCGGGCGCCGAGACCATCGCCTTCAAAGCCACTGATCCCGGCGGCAAATTCGACAGCGAAAGCGCCGCCTTCACGGTGACGGCTGTCAACGATGCGCCCGTGGTGACCCAGATTCCCAACCAGACCGTGAACCAGGGCTCGCCGTTCAGCCCCATTTCGCTCAACGATTATGTCAGCGATGTCGACAACAGCGACGCCGAAATCACCTGGTCGCACAATGCCACCCAGTTGACCGTCCAGATCAACGGTTCCACCAAAGTGGCCACGGTCACTGTGCCGTCGGCCCAATGGTCGGGCAGCGAGACTATCACCTTCACGGCCCGAGACCCGCTGGGCGCCACGGCGCAATCGGCGGCCACGTTCACTGTGGGCGATTTCGACGAGCCGCCAGTCGTCATTCAGATCAACGATCAGACCATCAACGAAAACGGCACATTCAGCGCCATTTACCTGGATTACCATGTCACGGATCCTGACAACAATGATTCGCAAATCACCTGGTCCTGGCGCGGCAACAGCTCGCTGCTGCTGACCAACAACCAGCACATTTTGACCGTCGCCGTCCCGGATTCCGAGTGGGCCGGCACGGAAGTGATCACCTTCATCGCCGCCGATCCCATCGGGAAAAAGGATAGCTGCACCACCATTTTCAAGGTCATTCCCATCAACGATGCGCCGCGGCTGAAAACCGTCTCCAATTTCTATTTCGCCGAAGACGATACGCTGCGCATCCGCCGCTCGGAGTTGCTGGCGCTGGTCAGCGACATCGACAGCCCGTCCGATGGGTTGGTATTTCTGTTCACCAATAATTTGAAAACGCATTTTTACACCGAGCCCCTCAGCAAAGACATCCTGCTCTACGCCGATGCCAACTGGTTTGGCTCGGAGACCGTGCTGTTCCAGGTCATCGATGACAAGGGCGGCGTGGATTTTCAATCCGTGACGATCGTTGTCCAGTCCTCGCCGGACGCACCCAATCCATTCAGCCTGCTCTCGCCCATCGGATTGCCTTTCAACGCCAGCGTCGACTCCATCAAATTCACCTGGCGCAAATCCAAAGACACCGATCCCGGCGAATCCATCGTGTACCAGTGGAGCCTCAGCAACGATGTGCTGTTCGGCCATGTCATGGATCTGTATAATAATCTGACCGATTCGGTGTTTGTATTCAGGCCAACAACCATCGCCAATGGCACTTATTACTGGCGCGTCATTGCCTACGACCCCACCGGTCGGTTCAGGCAGTGCAACAATCTCGGCGTGTTCAGCGTCATCTCATCCAGCGTGGCTCAGCCGGACGGCGCCACGCCACTTGAATACGCGCTGCTGCCGAATTACCCCAATCCGTTCAATCCTGAGACGCGGATCAGCTTCACCATTCCCAAAAGCTGCCATGTCACGCTGACCATTTACAACAGTCTCGGCCAGTTGATCTACACCCTGTTCGATGGCGAACTGGCAGGCGGCAGCTATACCAAAATCTGGAATGCGCTGGATCAGCAGGGCAAGCAGGTGACCAGTGGCGTCTACATGTACAAGCTGGAAACCGAGGAGTTCTCGCAGGTCAGGAAAATGCTGTATGTCAGATAAGTTGCTGTAATTAACCCATAAAAAAAAGGCATAGAATGTTCGATTCTATGCCTTTAATTTTTGTATGAAATGAGATCACCTGTGATAGGCGCATCTGCCAATATCAACGCGTGTATTCGAAATAATTCCGACAGAACTCCACCGCCTGGACCGGATATTTTCCAATGGCCGTCTCATCGGAAAGGACCAGTCCGACAAAACCATTCTCTATCAGGTAACCCAGGTGGGCAATCTCGGAACGGGAAGGACAGGATTGGGTCACCATGTTCCCCAACACCTGGCCGGCAATCAGAGAGGGTGTCTTCATCAACGCCATGTTGCGGATGAATTTTTTTTCAAAATGAAATAGCTCGTAAATGGTGCCATCCGCGCCCAGATCGCCGCGGCAGAGCCAGAGCATATCCGAGACGCGGGCGATGTTTCGCAATTGATCGAACGCCTTTTGCCGTTCAATTTTGGCAACGATGGGCCGATCCAGCGCCAGCGAACGGAATTGCTTGATTTCCTTTGAAGTATGGATGTACGAAATTGCATACCCGACGAATTTCAAATGGCGCGTTTGTTCGATAAAGGCCACGTCGCGCGCTGCCGGTTTCGAGACATCGAGATTTTTATTCCTGATCAGAAAACCCTTGTACGAACTCAACTCACCAAAATTAATGACCTCCGCATTGAAGTACCCGTTGTACGCGGTCTGCACCCGCAGCTCAATTTTACCGTCATCCAAAAGAATTAGATCGCCGGATTGAATGCGTTTGAAAATCTCGCCGTGCGGCAACGGGATTTCATCGTCGATTTGACTGTAGCTATTTTTGAAGGTCAAAATTTTCCCGCGTTCGAGGATGATCACTCTGGCCAATTTGCCAATTCGCATTTTCGAACCCTGCAGATCCAGCCACACCGGCAGAGCGTCGCCGAAATGAGAAAACGCCTGCTCCAGTTCAATCAGCCAGCGGGAAATCTCTTCCAGGGTTAAATGCGAGCAGTTCAATCGAAATCCGGTAGCGCCGGCGGAGATGAGTTGGCTCACCCGATTTTTCACGGCCGGTCCCAGCGTGGCGATGATCTGATAATTTAGTTGTTTCGGGCTCATCTCTGCTTTCGCTGTAATTTGAAAATCTCCCGCATGCGTAATAAAGTCTTATTGTACGTGTTGCTCTTGAAATCCGGAAAGCTCCAGGGATAGGGGTAAAAATCGCCCTTTTCATAATGCAGTGTGAGGTCGGCGTAAATGCCAAAATCCAGATACACCTTCTGCCCGTTGTATTTGGCTGAGGCCAGGACAATTTTATCGTAATCCATGTAGCCCGGGTCGATATTGATTTTTCGCTGCCCGTCCACGGCAATGGCATCTTCAATGGCATTGCACTCGATCTTTATCCGGGCGATTTGCTTCGGATTGATCAGCGATTCGAACGACCAGAAGAGTCGGAAAATCGGCCAGCCCATTTCCGGACGATAATATTCGGAGATGGCAAATTCGAACGACTCGCTTTCGAAATCGATCCGACCGTAATTTTCTTCAAGTTTCAATTTAGCCGATTGCAGCAGTTCGCCATTTGTATACAAAACGCCGGCGAAAAGTTTCACCAGTCCTACTTCTTCCGGTTGCATAGTCAAATTATTTTGAGTGAGTGACGACTGTTAGTCTCTATTCGTTTTGAGAATGATCAGATTACAGGCAGGATTTCATTCGCAATGTGCATGAATATGTAAAAAAAAGAGGTTAAAATCAAGGAAAAATTTTTCTTCTGCGGAGGAACCACCTGAGTCGGGGGCAATGCAAAAACACAAGCCGGTTCGATTCAGCCAGCTTTACTCACATCTATCAGCTCACGTCAGCCCATTGAATTACAAGCAACAAGCCCGATTGCCAGAGGAAACGCGCAGCGTTGATTGCCATCGCTCCGCCACATTCCCATCCCAGCCGGGCATGTCAGTCGCAGCATTCGTCCGGGATGCTCATTGCAGCATGACCGTCTTCAGCACCCGGGCGCCGGCGCCGGCTATTTCGCACGAAATAAAATAGATACCGCTGGGCGCTCTGTTCCCAAATCGATCCAGCCCGTTCCATTGGGCCGAATATTCACCGCGGGTTTTCGTTTCGGCGACGAGGACAATCACTTCCTCGCCGAGCACATTGTACACTGTCAGTTCCACCCGCGCTTCAGCGATCGGCACGTTGTAGCGAATCGTCGTCAGGCTATTGAACGGATTGGGGTAATTGCCCAGGTATCGCCACGATGCGGCCGATGCGGATTTCTCAGGCAATTGCTGTGCAAGCGCTGTGGGCACATCGGAATATCGGAACAAACCATCCCCGGTTGCGGCGAAGACCCATCCGGCTAACGCCGGCGTTGCGCCGATACGCGTGACCTGATAATTTTCAAGCTCAGCGCCAAATTCCTGCCAATGATAGCCCGGGGCTCGGGTTCCAAATACGCCGCGGAGCGAATCCGCAACGTAGAAATACGGTGGGAGGTCCTGCCTCGGGTAGCTCACCACAAAATCTTTGCAATAGATCCAATAGCACCACACCTGCCAACTCTTTCCGAAATCGCTGCTGGCATAGATGCCATCGGAGCGGGTCCCGCCGCCGGTCGCTTTGAGCACCAGATCGTCATAAAATTCAATGGCGGAAATGGCAAAACGGCTGACATCGAGACGCCACGTTTCGCCGCCGTCCTCGCTGATGAGCATGCCGTGATCGCTGCCGGCAAAGACCCGATTGGTATCTGCCGGGTGAACCCGGATGCAGTTGATTTTGACCAGTAAGCTATCCGACTCCAGCGGCAGGACTTTTTTCCAGCCGGCGCTGCCGTTCAGTTTGTACAAACCCCACTGGGAATAGAAAGGATTGTAGCCGGCGGCGTACGCTGTGCCTGGATTTGCCGGGTTGAGTCCAATGGCCGTCACTGCAATATCCGGGAATTTTGTATCTTCCCATGCAATTCCATCGATCCAGCTTCGGACAATACGGCCATTGCGAGCTTCCGGGATCATGGTGTACTCTTCGGTGCCGAGATAGAGCACCTCGCAGAGACAATTGACCCACGGATTGGGCGTCGCAGCCAGGGCGGTCACATTCAAATCACTTTCAGAATCAAAGGGTATTTTCTCCCAGTTCTCTCCCCCATTGAACGATTTGTAGGCCCCGCTTTGGGTGGCTGTGTACACCTTCTCCGGATAGGCGAAATGGACGTGCACGTCATGAATCTCCTGGTCCGGGAATGACTGACTCACCCTTTTCCATTCGCCCGCCGGGATTTCATCGGGCAGCGTGTAAAAAATGACGATCCATTCCGCAGTCGTCGGATCAGTCACGCCCAGGGAAAAATAATGGGCATAGGTCAGCACGGAAAAATCTTCATCTTTGAATCGTGAAAGCGGGACAATGTCCAGGGCCGTTCGCCAGGCTGTATCTGCTCGCGCCCAATCATTTTCAAAGAAGAAAAAGATCGATTCGAAATCGATGAAATAGAGATTGGAATTGGCGCAGGTATCCGCATCAAATATCTCGTAACTGGCCGGCGGGAATACATGATCCCCGGCGCCGCTCCACACGGTCGTGGCAGAATACACACTGTCCCCGGTGGTGCGGCTCCGAATCGTTGTTCCGCCAAAATCACCGGCTGGCACAATTCGGACGAACAAATCGTGATGGATGGAATCTTTCTCCGCCGGGTAAATCGCCTGATACGGCTGTTCAAAGTAATAAATGTGCTTTGGGGCGTAGGTGAGATAGTCCATCCGCGCAACGAGAAATTTGACAGGGCCGATTTCGGCGCTGGCCGCGCCAATCGCGCCCAGAAAGCAGATAAACGTCAATGCAATGTTCTTCATCGGAGAAATCCTCCCGCATGGCCGAATTTTTATTTTCGGGCATGCTCGTTTTTAACGATGGAATCGAGCCATTTTTCAGATGCAGTATTATTGTCACTTCAAAAATCCGCAGGGCAACGGGCGCAACTCGAAGTCCGGATTCAACGCCACTGCGACGCATCATTGATTTTCATGGGTACAAATTCAATCCGATCCACCACTGGTAATCCCGCAACGTCGATCCATTATAGTCTTCCCGGAAATTAGGCATGACCAGGAATCGGATGACGAACAATGACGACGGCCGGACCGTGATGCCGGCGATCAGATTGGTTTCGATATCCGTCCGCGCCTCAACTGGCTGGGTGTAGCGCTCGCCGAAATTGGTTTCCGTTTCCAGGGTCGAATCGGTGGAGACTTCGCGGTAATCGAAAATCGCCAGGGTCACATCCTCAATTTTCCAGCGGGCCATTTTCCGATTGAACCCGAAAATCAGTTCCGCGGACGGGGAGACCTGCCAATGGAATGTGAGAGGGATTTGCAGGGAAGTCTTTATAAAATGGAAATCCCAGAACAGTTCCTTCTGCTCGCGGGTTCGTGTATAATAATCAGAGTCATCAATTCGGCCATCGTAAATGGAACTGTAGGCGCCGCGAGAATGCCTGTCGGAGAAGACATCTTCCTGCGTCTCTGTGCGTTGATCCTGTTTTTGAAAGACAACGCCGAAATTCAATTTTTTGTTAGTCTCAATTTTCCATTGAAAACCGGCAAAGAGCGTGTGATTTGTGAGCGAGTTATCGCCTCCGCCGGTTCGGAAATCCGAAAGCGAGTAATCATATTCGCTGAAATAGGAATTGCCTTCCCATTCGTCGTAATAGCTGCTGAAAGAGGTGTCTATATCACTGGAATTGAGCAGGATATCATAACGCTGGTGCTGGAATTTGTAGTAAAATTGAAAGAGATTGGTCGGGGAGAGCTTCATCTTCAGATTGAATCCCGCATATTTCGTCGAACCGTCATGTTTCCAGCTCTTGTCCGAGTTGCCCGATGTGTTCGAATAGCTCCATGATTCCGACATGTTGATTTCGCCGTATTTGTAATAGGATGAATCCTGGTTGGTCAGCGTTTGCAGGACATCCCCCACGAGGTAGCCGCCTGAAAATCCGACCGAAAGATCGGAGGTCAGCTTGATATTCAGCCCGGACGAAATGTCCCAATGATCATAATTCTGATTGCGGGATTCCATCATGCGCCACAGGGACGTATAATCCGGCGATGACACATCGCTCCAAAAATTTGTCGAGCCATAAGCGCCGTCCTGTTCGAATGTCACGCGACTCAATTTCAGACCAATTTGCGCTCTTCCGGCAATGTCATATCCTGCATGGACGGCAATGAAGTTACCGAATAAATTCATCTTGTCTTCACCGCTGTACCTGTCCACAATTGGGACATCCCTGAATGCGGTCTCTTCGCCAGAGTAGTCGTAGCCAACATTGGATTTGTAGATATCCGTGGGAATATCGTAGTAGTCATCATCCTGCAAAATTGCCTGATACGTGAATCCGAGGAACAAGCCAGGGAGCCTGCGGGAGAATGGCCGCGACAGAAATGCGGCAGAAAAAACTGGCAGAACTTCTTTGCGGGACTCCATATAATAGGTTGGAAAATAACACGATGAACTTACATCAAGATGATACATTGGCATCACGCCATAATCCTGCGTCTCCACGGCATTGATGCCCCGGAAATCCATGTAGAGATACCGCGAATGCATGGAATCGGAAAAGAGAAAGGCTGGATTGACGATGAGATTGAGCAGCGGATCATCCATCAAACCCGGCGTCGAATTGGCGAAGCTGCCAATGCCGAACGGATTGAGATGGCTGGGCGTGAAGTAGAAGTCCATGTGCTCGAACGATTTTTCGAGCACTCCCTCGTCCCAGTACTGGCTGATTGCTGTTTCCGTTGGTATAAAATTCAGCACAACGCAGAATAGAAAGATGGACACTAATTGTCTTTGCTTCATAGAAGTTCCTCCGTAGTAATCAGAATTAATCTCAATGCAGGAAAGTAAATTTTGTTGTTTTTTTCACGTCATTCACAGCCATGTGACAGAAATAAATCCCATTGGACACACAGGAACCATCGCTGTCAGTGCCGTCCCATTCAATTTCATGAAAGCCGAATGTCTGGAAATTGGAAAACAATGTTTTCACCAATCGACCGATGGAATTAAAAATTTTGATACGAACAAAGTAATAACCGCTCCTCTCCGGCAATTCATATTTCATTTGGATGCGCTGCCGGAACGGATTTGGAAAGCCTTCGTGCAGGATAAATGTCACCGGCAACGTGTCATCCTCATTGGATGCCACATCAATGGAATCAGTTGAGAATACCTTGCAATGAATGCCACTCCACATTTCCTGAAAAACCACAACAAAACCGCTATCGCCCAGCGCGGTCGCATGGGGCAAATTATACCTCAATGTCACATCGGAAATGGAATTGATCCGAAATACTTCGCTGACTTTTTCCGTGGCGCTGTCGAATAGTTGTCCATAAATATCAAGGACTTGTTGTGTCCCTCCTTCGGCACGCTCTTCGCGTCCATTGCGCCATAAAACAACAAACTCGCCGCTATTCAGTGCAGCAATGCATTGTTCAATCGCCCCGCGACTATTTGCATCATTCACCTGAAACACAGGGCCCGGTTCATTCCCATTTTCATCAAATTGCTGCGCCCAAATATATTGATCGGGCACACCGGCGTAGCTGTACCAGCAAACAATGACAGACCCGTCTTCCAATGAACACAAATCAGGCTTGCAATCACTATGAATTTCCCGGCTGTGGATTGTTTTCTCGACCCAAACCGGAGAATTCGCTGCATCGAACCGCTGAAATCCGATCTCTTCGTGGGAAATACGCGACTGGCAATTTTTCCAGCGCCTGTGCCAGACAGCAACGAATCCATCCTCGCCATAAGGCGCCACGTTGACCAGCCTCTCATCCGCCACTTCAGGGAATGAATTGAGCTGGAATTGTTCGCCGAGGTGTTCACCATCTCCGGAGAAGCGCTGGCCAAAAAGGCCGCCAGACCAGCCGTCTTCTTCCTGGCTTTCCCACACAATGACAAAATCGCCGTTGTTCAACCCTGCTGCGTCGCACCAGTTCTGTCCCAGATGAAGCTCAGGATTGGCGCAGGGAATGAATTCCTCCCCGATTTTCGTCCCATCTGCGGCAATACGCTGGGCGTATATATCCGCATTTTTATTTGGCTCTTCTTTGTAGACTCCCCAGCAGACGATAAAATTGCCATTCTTCAATGCCGCAATCCGTGGTTCTGACTCACGTTCGGAATTCGTTGTGCTCACCTGAAAATCTGATGAAATGCTGTTGCCATTCTTATCAAAAATTCGGCCGAAAATATGCTGGTATTCGCCAGCCCAGCAAATGACGAAATTTCCATTGGCCAGCGCTGCAACAACCGGTCGAGCGCCATTGCCCACTCTGAATTCGCGGCAGAACATGGGCGCTTCCTGCGCTGTTGCAGCCATTGCAATTAACAGAGAGAAAAAAGAAATTAACATCCTGATAACAGATGAATTCTTTTTCAAAATTTGCTCCAGTTTTAAACTTCGAGCCTTCGGGATTTTGAGACTATGATTTTAAAATTCACTTCACAAAAATCAGTTTGGAAGTCTTCACCGCACCGTTCACATCAAATTGACAGAAGTAAACGCCATTGGCGACCAGAGTACCGTGTGAATCCCTTCCGTCCCATTCGATGGAATATCGTCCCCCGTTTTGATACTCCCGACGCAGCGTTTTGATTTGAGCACCCAGGGAATTGTAGATTCGGATTTTCACGTAATACCAGTGCGCTCGCTCCGGCAGGGCGTATGGAATGGTCGTTATTTCGTGAAACGGATTGGGAAAATTCAGATGCAATTCAAAATCTTCCGGCAAAGGCGGCTCTTCTTCAACCCGGACATTGATGGAATCTGTGGAAAAAACTTTGCCATACACTGTCTCCCATTTTTCCATCCAGACAACGACAAATCCGCTGTCGCCGTGAGCAATCACCGAAGGATAATTATGCCTCAGCGATTGGCCGGAAATTGAGTTTACCTTAAATTCTTCGCCCACCTTTTCTGCCGCTTCATTGAAAATTTGCCCGTGGATTTCAAGATGCGTCACTTGCTCACCGTCCTCAATGGCCGGAGTATGATGCCTCCAGCAGATGACGAAATCACCACTGTTCAGGGTGGCAATGGAAAGTTCAAGCGCCATCGCAGTGAGCGCGGTGTTCACCCGAAATGGCGCTGCCAGTGCAATCCCATCTCTATCGTATTTTCGCGCCCAGACCGTTTCCTGATACAAACCGCTCCAGTTACTCCAGCATACGACAAACGTGCTATCGTGCAACGCTGTCACTGCATGTCGCCTATCTGTCCCCAATTGCTCGCCGCACACTGTTTTTTCAGTCCACATGCACTCATTTCTGGCATTGAACCGTTGAATGGCGATTTCCTCATGGCTTATATCCGGCCCGAAATCGAACCACCCGCGAAACCAAACAGCGCCAAAGCCGGACTCCCCAAAGCTGGTGACATTTGGCGCTCTTTCGTCCGCTTCTTCAGGGAATGAATTGAGTTGAAACTGCGCGCCCACCGTCTCTCCACTGCTGGTAAATCGCTGTCCAAAAATGCCACCCTGGAAGCTATCCTCGTAGTAGCTCATCCAGACCACGATGAAGTCACCGTTATTCAAGGCGACGACATCGCATTCCCGCTGTGACCAATTCTCCACAGGGTTGGAGCAAGCAATGAATTCAGGACCGAGCGGAGAACCATCCTGAGAGAAGAACTGACCATAGACATCGGAATTTTTGTTTTCCGCTTCCTTATAAACTTCCCAGCAAATCAGGAAATTGCCATTGGTTTGACTGGCAATTCGGGGCTCAGGATGTTCATCCGACGGCGTTGCACTGGCCTGAAAGTTATCCGTGACCGGCACGCCGTTTCGATCAAATATCCTGGCCAGAACATGACCGTTTCCACCTTCCCAACAAATGACGATATTTCCGTTCGGCAGCGACGCCACATCCGGACGGGCCCCGCCGCCGACGCGAAACTCGTGGCAAAACATCGGCATCTCATGAGGAATTGCTGTAGCCGGAAACAGACTGTGAAAAAGTAAAATGAACAGGAACAAAAAAAGATCGGGCATTTTCATGTCACGCCTCCATTCGTCAGACACTACCGCTCTCTCACTGCCTTGAAACTTCCGCGATTGAGGACGCCCGGGAAACCGATATAACTCCATTCTCCGTCCAGTTTCTCCCGGTTGTAATCGGCCTCGAGCACCACATTGTTATCGCGATAGGTCGGATTTAAATCCATGTAAATTCGGCCATCTACCTGGCCACCTGATAGTTCCCCGCTGCCGGTCTGGGGACCAATCTGTTGTGGATTGCCCACAGGACTCAATTCCCATTGCCCGACGACCGTGGAGCTATCAGTGGTCTGAAATTCAATCCAGCCCTGGACTATTTTTACGCCGGTGGAATCGTAGCCGCTGTAGCTATATCGATTTTCCTGTAGCGCCAGGCTGTCCAGAGCATTTTCCCCGGCGCACGCCAGCAGGGCCAGGAGTATTCCCGGCAACCAGAGGACTCGTCTCATATTCTTCCTCACGAATTCGGGTTCACAATTTTACCGATGAACAAAATGCTGCCGGAATGATTCTCCCGAATGGCAAAAATGAACGGACGATTGACAACCAGATTGAATTCGTCAGTGGCCATAGTCTCCCGAATTTCGACAATGGTCACAGCCGACGCCTCTGTCCCCTCTTCATTAACTTCCACGAACGATTTATGTTTCACCTGACTGATGAACAATCCACCCGGTTCGTACATGCTGGTGAAATCAGCCAAATCTGAAAATGCAATCCCCATGCCCAGCGCTGTCAGCGCGTCGTTCATTTTGATTTCATATTCCAGCTTGAACCGAGGCAGGTGAACGGTGCCATTTTGCTTGGTCAATTTACCCAGCCAGCTATCCCAGGCGGTCTGATCTAAGTTTTTAATCAGCGCCTCGATGTCCACGTCCTGTTTCGGCAGCATCAAGATCATGCTGAACAATCCATCGCCGTAAGGCAGTTCCACAGCCTGAATCTGTTCATCGTTGAAATAATTGAATTCATTGGCCTGGCGCATCATCTTGCAGTTTTGCTGCGAATTATCCGGCAGCGTGAAATAGCCATCGTATGTATCTTTTTCTTCGAACTGGTAGGTCCAGGTTCCTTTGAAATAAATGGCGTTGATGAGAAACATCACGGTGGCCGGATGGATGCTGTCGATGATTTCGGTGATTTTGCCATTGGTGCTCTGATTCACCCAGCCATTGATGACATTCACGGACGCCGGATCATCGAAATTCAATCCGGCCACCTCGGCGTCAAAATACTGTTTGTTCGTATTGATGAAAGTCTCCCGAAACGTGTACGTGTTCCGATACCAGATGGAATTGGCTATCTGTAACACAACTTCAGGATCCAGACCGAGTAGTAATTCCATCAAATCGTGATAGGATTTATTGATTTGCTCTTCAGTCAATCCCTCGTATTCGAGCGTGGCCCGCATGGCGTCGTACGTGCTGCCATGAGCGCCATTCAGCGTCATACCCAGGGCCATGGAAACGCTCAGCGGTGAGATGAAAATATTCTTCGCGCCCTCTTCTGTGTTGATCTGGCGAAATAGCTTCAGGCCGAATTTGTTGTCCGATTCGACAATCGACTTTTCAGCAGACGTCAATTCGCGGGGCAGTGTTGTGTCCGGCGTCGTGGGCGTTTTCGAACAGCGACCAAACATACCAATCGTCAGTGCAGCAATAATGAGCCATTTTAATTTCAACATGGTCGTTCACCTTTCCGTTTAAAATTTATCTCAATAGAAACAGTTTATTAGCTTTGGCATAGTCGCCGGATTTCATCGCGCAGAAATAGACGCCGCTGGCGACGGCTCTCCCGGATTCATCCCGTCCATCCCAGCGCACCGCGTACACCCCCGACGTCTGCACTTCATTGACCAATGTGCGAATCCTATGCCCGTTGATGTTGTAGATTTCCAGGCGGACGAACGCTGCTTTATCCAATTGATATTGAATCGTCGTCCGGGGGTTGAACGGATTTGGATAATTCGTCAGGAGTTGAGTGGTCTTCGGCTTCACTTCTCGATGGATGCGCTCCACGCTTAGAAACAGATGATTGAACAGGTTACCCGGGGAAAATTCGGAGTACTCGGGCTGCTCCTCATTCACGTTCACAAAGCCGGATACCCACTCCGGCATTTTGGGCGGAGCATCGCTGACGAGCATCTGTCGCCATTTTTCATCGGTCAATCGATCGGCGATGGGCTGAGTGAATTCGTAGTAAGAAAAAATCGCTCCGCGCGTCAACCGAATGTCCCCGCCTTCGTTGACGATGACATAAATTTCCAGCGGATAGCCCACGCCTTCTTCCAGGCATTGTTCGCTGTTGGAATCGGTATGCACATCGGCCACGACGGCCATGTCGTCGACGTCCCTGTTGAAGGGATTATTCGGGTCTAACGTCACAGATACCAGGTCTTGCATCACCGATCCGAAGCAGAAAATATTTTCATAATCTGTGTCTGTCAGCGGTATGCTTTCCAATTCTTTGATCGAAATGTCCTTCAAAAATAAGAGCAGCCTCTCAAATGAATCCAGTCTGACGTCGAAGCCATCCAGGAGAAGATTTCTTGAACTCAATCCATCCTTTGTGAACTGGACCAGACTGGCCAGCCGCGCATAAAGAAGTGGATTGGGTTCGACGTAGCTTTTTGGTGTACCGGGCGTTGTACCGCAGGGAGTCATACTTTGTTTTGCATAGAGGATGGTATCGTGCCTGAGTTCTGCCCAGGACGCCAGAGCGGTGAGCAACTCTTTATCGGCCCAGGCCAGCGTCTGCATGAACAATGGGTAGCCGGCGCCTTTCTCTCCGAGCAACGGCAGCAGACAATAGAGCCAGTTCCAATACAGGTTCTGCGCCCACTGTTCCGGATTCAGCGCCATCAGTTCGGCTCGAAACTCGGCGATTTTTTCAGCGTAGCCAGGACTCGTTTCGTGGTAGACTGAATCCATCAAGGCGCACGCGCGGGCCGAACCTAAAATTGCCAGTACGTCGAGTCCTTTGGGGAAATAGCGGGACCTAACATACGGATCGATGAGATGCGCCATCCAGTACGAGTCAGGGATGAATCGCTGACCCATGAAGCGGAATCCCTTGTACGTGATAAAAGCGCCATGAATCCAGTTGGGTATTTTTGGCTCAGGCAGCGTCTGCGCCTGCGCCATGAACGCATCCAGCAGGTGGGCATTGGCCAGGCTATCCCCGGAAAGGGTCAGAAAATTATCGCCATAAATCTGCTCCCCAAGGATGCGATAATCGCGGATGTTCGGATCATCGGTTCTGCCCACGAAAAACACAGTCGGTTCGTAAATGGAGTCCCACAGCGTTTCAAGCGACGCTTCTGCTCCCTGCAGCGTATAGATATCCTGAACCATCAGCAGCGCCTGGAGTGAATGCCGCGCTGCAATTTCGCCGAACAGTTGAGGTTCCATCGTGAAAATAGTCCAGCCGTACCACATCATGGTTTTGAAATAAACCTGAAGCGTTTCGCTTTTCGTGTAATGCCCGCGCGGTTTGAATTGGCTATAATCCAGTTTGGAGAATTCCCCAAAAATCGGGGAGAAAGAAAAGCCTTCGTGCGCATCGATGAGGGCTAATTCCGCATCCACCACATCTGCGATCTCCGCCGGCGCCGCATCATCAGGGGAAAGCAATTTTCGGGCGACATAGAAATAGGCCAGGTTGGACAAAGCCGCATCCCGGGCCTGCGCTGTCATGAGCTGCGGGTAATCGGCCTCAATGTTGAGGATCATCGCATCGGTCAATTCGCTCAACGCAGCCACGAATTTCCGAGCCTCAATTTCGGAGAGAAAATAATCGAACAGCACATGATAGGTATGCAGCACCGCATCGGCTGTGACGAATATCGGGGTTCCGTCCCAGGTGCAGGCATTGTACACTTCGTAAAGTTGCTTGTACTGGCTTTTTTTCACCGTAAAATGATTGTCCAGCAGCAGACTCATGTCGGTCGCGTTGAACCACCAGCCGAGAGAATTATAATTGGTGACATTGCTGAAATCAGACTCGAGCTGAAACTCAGGAACTTGCGGGGTGAATTGGACCGGAATTGGATGGTACGTCCCAAACTCGGTCTCCACATCATCAGGAATTGTGACCGGAATCTGTGACACGCTCAACGAGGTGAAGCTAAAAAGAACGATCCCACAGAGGATTACCGTCTGCCAGGGTTTTGTTTTCATAGTGAACCTCACTTTTCGAAGCGAATGATTCATTGCTTTTCTTCAACACATCCCACTGGGACTGTTGTTGTTCGTTAAATGCAACTTGTATGCCATGCCGCAACTTTTTTTGACGGGATGAAATTGGCTCCTATGTACAGGTTTGAAGCTCCCGGCTGAAAACGTATGGGATGGAATACCAGTTTACCTATCAGAATTTTGAAAGTCCTATCAAATATTTGATAGTCAGAACGAGTATTCAAGGCAGATGGAGGTCAGAGATTTCTGGTAGTAGCGGCCGGGAATCGGGGATTCGTTATTGAACCACGATCCGCGGACCAACAGATTCAGCGTTGAAGAGAGGTTCCTGGAGAAATCGATGATGAAAAAATTGCTGTTTTCGCGTTCGGTGTCCAACTCCGTGACGATGATTCGGTTCAGGGATTCCGCATACTCTTTGCGCTGAAGGCCGCTTAACAATCGAATCAGCATTCCGTTTTTCAACGGCACAGCAGCCGAAACCGTCAGCCGATGCTGCGTGTAGGTAAATCCATAGCTATTTGACGCATTGTCCTGAAATACATATTCTATCGAACACAACATCCGCTTTTGCAGGGATAATTCGAACCCGCCAAAATTGAAAACATCTTTTTGAAGTAAATTAGAATACAACGCTGAATCCAGAAACGGTTTATATACCAGGGCGAACCGATCGTAATTTCGCGTTTGCTGCCCAGCTTTAAGCTGGAGACGAACGTTTCCATGCAGCCGTTTTCCTGCAGAGAGCGAAATTGTGCGCGCTTTAAAATTGAACTGGTCATATTCAAAATAATGCAACTGTTCGAAATTGAAAGAAATGGCCAACCGCGTTTGAAAAACTGTGGCCGCAATGAATGGCTCGATATTGGACAGACTGTATTCCCAATCATGATGGTGGAAATACTTGAACCGAACCAGCGCCTGCCCGCCAATGCTGATTCTGTTTTTCATTAAATTGTGGACAAAGTAGGTTTGCAGGTCATTGGTCAGCTTGTTTTCCGAGGGCGAAAAAAAATACCGGTGAAAGCCGCCATGATAGTGCAACTGGCCTAACCAGCCTTTGCCTGAAATTTTTGCCTGTGTACTTAGAATGAGTTTGTACAGCGCGTCGCTTTCCAAATTTTCTTTGGCCTCGAGCGTATTGCTATCGTATTCAAAACCCTGCTGAATGCGCGTTTTGAAAAGCCAGGCTGACTGATCCGCCTGAGCGAACGTAACCGATGGAGAAATCGCTGCGATAATGAATAGTTGAATGAGTGTCGATTTCAGGGGATCGGTCACTTTTTGCTGCCCTCACGTTTCATTTCAGCGGCGCGATAGAATTTTTCGGCTTTCAGTTGCAGGCTATCGGCGGACAATGCCATCATTGCTATCATCGCATTCAAATTTTTCAGGTAAAATTCCAAGTCCATGCTTGAAATTTCGCTGACATCGAATTTCAGGAAATCATCAAAAATGGTGACTAGTATCTCCGATTCGGCTGAAATATCCGAATTGTAAACACCTTCCTCGGCGTCTGTCATCCGCCCTTTGTCCGCCTTCGAAGTCGCTAAAAATGTTTCCGACTGGTGTTCCATCAAATAGGTGTCTGAAATCAGCTCGTTCATTTTGCTTCGAAGCTTGAGTTCATTCTCCGCCTCTTTGGCATGCTCTTTCAGAACGGCCAATTGCTTGCGGGCTTTTTCCTCCTGGTCCTTCACCAGATCCGCCTTCTGAATCATCTTGTCGTAGGAATCGAATTCGCCAATCTCGATGGCTGAACTCACCGGCGCCGGTAGTTCGTACGGCTCCAATTTTTGGCTGTATTGCTTTCGCCTCTCCTTCAATGCAATTATTCCATCAATCCGTTTTTGCCTTTCTTGCTGCGGTGTTTTTAAATTTTGAATGGACGCTAACTGCTTCCTGATTTCATCATCAAACCAGGCAACTGCTTCTCCCAGAAAAACCTGATAATCCTGTTTCGTTTTTGCCAATTCCTGCCGCTTCGCCTGCGCACGAGCATCGAGCGCCTGGGATTCTCTGAGCAGTCGCTCCAATCGCTGCCGCTCGAAAATGTTGAGGCTGTTATCCGCTTTCAGCTCCCGAATTATCACGGCCAGCGAATCGCCCTGTTTTTGCAGGCCGGCTGAACTGCGCTCCTCCAAACGGATTCTCATCTCGAATTCACCATTTTTCGCCTCGATTGCAGCTTCATTCATTTCCTGGGAAAAGATGAGCGAACCAAGAAGCAGAAAAATTGTTATACCAAATAAAATACGTTTCATAGACATTCTATTTCAAGTTGTTCGGTGATAGTTTTTAGCTTTTGGCTAACGGCCAAGAGCTAATTGCCTTCAAATCATTCCAAATTTTTCTAATTTATAATACAGCAGATTCGTTTTAATGCCTAAAATTTTGGCGGCCTGGGATTTATTCCCGTCGCTCTGCTGCATCGCCCGTTCCAGCAGGTGCTTTTCAACCGCGTACAGCGTGTCGTTCAGATTGAGCTGGAACCGATCCAGCAGATCCGCCGGCAATTTGTGCGACTCTTCCGAAGTGAGAATCGGCAAATCGCTGCTCCGAATGGCGTCGCCATCGCAGAGGACAAATGCGCGCTCGATGACGTTTTCCAGTTCCCGCACATTGCCGGGCCAGCGGTAGCTCACAAGTTTTTCAACAGCATCCCGGCTGATGCTGATATGCTGTCGCTTGAATTCTGACCTGAATCTGGCGAGGAAAAAATCAATCAGGATGGGGATGTCGCTCGTCCGCTCGCGCAACGCCGGGAGATAAATGGGAATGATATGCAGCCGGTAATACAGATCTTCGCGGAACGTCCCCTGCTGAACCAGGTCCGAAAGGTTTTTATTTGTCGCAGCGAGAATACGAACATCCACCTGAATTGTCTCTTCGCTGCCGACCCGTTCAAACTCCTTCTCTTGCAGCACACGCAGCAATTTCAACTGCATGTTGGCCGAGATGTCCCCGATTTCATCGAGAAAAATACTGCCGCCATCGGCCAGTTCGAACCGGCCTTTTTTCCTCTTGATGGCGCCGGAGAACGCGCCCCGCTCGTGACCGAACAATTCCGATTCCAGCAACGTCTCGGCCAGCGCGCCGCAATTGACCCGTACAAACGGTTTATTCTTCCGCGGGCTGGCTTTGTGAATGGCGCGGGCGACCAATTCCTTCCCGGTCCCACTCTCGCCATAAATCAGCACCGACGAATCTGTCTGAGCCACTTTGTCGATGGTCTGGTACACTTTGCGCATGGCGTCGGACTGTCCGATGATATCGCCGTAATTGAACTGCTCGTCAAGTTCCTGACGCAGGTAGGCATTTTCATCGGAAATGCGGGACAGCTCTTTTCGTTCCTGGATTCGCTGAAAAATGCGCTCCACCTTCATCCTGAATTCATCGTGGGAAAACGGCTTGGTGATGAAATCGGCTGCCCCGGCTTTCATCACGTCCACGGCCAATTCAATTGTCCCGTAGGCAGTGATGATGAGAACCTCCGTCGCCGGGGTGGTACCCTTGATATGGTTCAAAATTTCCAGCCCGTTTTTGCCTTCCATTTTATAGTCGCTCACGACAAACTCATACGCGTTAGCGGCCAACCGCTCCAGGGCCACGCGACCGTTTTCTGCCTGATCGCAGGAATAGCCCATTCGCTCCACAATGGCAACCATGGCCTCGCGCATGGTGGCGTTATCTTCGACGATCAATATTTCGGGCACCTTTTACTCCGCATTGATGAAATCATTAAAACTGCGCAACGAAAATAATTTGTTACTCTTCTAAATTCCAAAAAAGCAAAATTCAATTTACAAATAAATACGAATTTCCAATTTCACAACCACTTACTTTGAAACATAACAATCTACCGGACACTTTTTCAATTATGTTTGGTGGTTCTGTCAGTCCCGTACCACAGGCACTCATTTCAATCGCATGTTTTTAGCGTGAATCTCGAAAAATATTTTCAAATGGATGCCCGATAGAACCATTCGGGCATGACAATTCAATCAAACAGGCAATTATATAAAAAGTGTCCTGTATCGAGAATCAAAATAAATTTTTCTATTCGAATTTGGTCATTGATTTATATTTGTTTTTTGTCTTTTTGTAATTGGAATTTCCCATTCATCTTCTCATCAGCTCAATTGGAAACGTGATGACAAAACAAGCTCCTCCCCCTTCGCCTTCCTGATAGCGAATCACGCCCCCATTTTCCTCCACGAGATTTTTCACCACAGCCAGTCCCAGGCCGGTGCCCTTTTCGCGCGTCGTGAAAAATGGCTCGAAAATCTGGCTTTGCAATTCGGCCGGTATTCCCGGGCCGGTATCAGAAAAAATGATCTCGACGTCGTCGTTGGCCCGGTGTATTTCAACAAAAATCGTTCCATCGGTTCCAACCGCTATCAGTGAATTTTTCAGCAGGTTCAAAAATATCTGTTTGAGATGCAGGGGATCGACGAACAGGGTTGCCGCATCGCGCGCGCGCGTGAAACTCACCGTCACCGCATTCATTTCGCCGGCCAGCAAAAATTGCACTTCGTCCCAGACGGCTCGGATGTCGGTCCACTGCTTTGCCGCCGGATTGGGTCGGGCGTAATCCAGAAATCCCTGAATGATGGACTTGAGATGCTGCACTTCCACGAGGATTTTCTGGGCGTATTTTTTCAATCCGTGATTTTCGATGTCATTGGTCAGCAGCCCGGCGCAGAGTTCAATGCCGCCCAGCGGATTCCGAATTTCATGGGCAACGCCGGCGAGCATGGCCTGCTGGCGCTTATCCCGAATCAAAATATTCTGGCGCATCTGTTCCATGGTGCTGCTGAGAAATCCAACCTCGTCCCGGCCGCAATCAGGAATTGGCTGAAAGAAATAGCCCTGACTTATTTTCTCCGAAGCGTGCTGCAATTTCTTCAGCGGCGTGGTGATGCGGTTTGCAAAAATAGCGCCGACGAAAATGGCGCCGATGGCAACAGCCACTCCCAGAATCAGCAGATCGTTCCGAATGGCGTCGACCGCCTCCAGCATTTCCGCGCTGGCTTCGACGGCGATTCCGGCCAGTACTCTGTCGCCGTGCCAGATGGGAGCGAACCCGGACTTGTACAATCGCCCACCAACGCCGGCAAAGAGAACCGAACTGGCCGTGCGCCCGGAGAATACCTCCTGCATTTCCTGCTGACTGTAATTCAGTTGCGCGTATCTCTGGCCAATTCGCACGGTTGAATCGGAATCGACAAGACTGGCGCCATCGGCTAAAAACAGGTAGATCCGGGAGATGCCTTTCACCCGCTTGAATTGATCGAACTGCTGCAGCACATGCCGATAGGTGCGGGAATTTTCGTCGCCGGGCTGGATGTGAACGATCAGCCCCGGGTCGATTTGCCCGGCAAACGTGGAGGCAATCGCCTCGACATTTTGACTGAGCGCATGGTCCAGCGTCGCGCGAATCTGCCAGTTCAGGTAATAGCCGGCGGAAGCAAAAATCATGATGGTGGAAAGGAAAAAAAGGAGGATCAGTCGCGTGCGAATGCTGTACTTGAGAAAAGAAATATTTGACGGGATAGTCATTTTCATAAATGGGCACCTGCGAGGTCTGTCGATTTTAATCTGATAATTTAACCCCGCAGGGTGCATTTAGTTCATCTCAATGGGACTCATAGCCGCGGAGTCCGCCTCTGGGAACGATAAATTTGAAGTGCGCCGGGATGAGGTCGTATCGGCGATCACCCACCTGAATGGATTCGACGCCGTCGGCCTCGTGGATGGGGATATTGGACAGACGAAAGACCGATTTGGCTTTTTCTTTGAACGCCTGCCATTCCTCAATGGTGAACTGCTTCTCTGCGCCGTGGACGTACTGCGCGTGGATGAGCCGATTTTCAGGATCGAAGAAAATGAAATCGCCGCGTGAAGCGCCGCCGAGCATTTTCGTGCCCAGGTAGGGCCGCTCGTTGAAGCATAAATTGCCTTTCACATCGAAATGAAGTCCGGCAAAGAAAAATTTACCGCCCATGAGAGACTCGCCGGCGTACTTTGTCGCGGAACCCAAAATCATCACGTCCAGATCCTGACAGCGCGAATCGTTCACCGAGTTGGTCCAGCAGCGATCCACGACATTGCCGAGAACAACGACCTTGCCGCCTTTGGATGCGTAGCCGCACACTTTGCCGGCATTGCCAAAAATGTACAATTCGCCGTGATGCATGCACATGGCGGCGAAGTTCTGTGCGTTGCCGTGCAATCGCAGAATGCCGCCCTGCATGAACGCGCCAAAGTATTCGCCGACAGAGCCGTACACATCCATGACCACATCGTCCGAATCACCTCCGTGCAGCGCCGCCGTTGAAATGAGCCGCTGACCTGTTGTATTGTACAGGATGAATTTGCGCCAGCCCAGGCGGTGGGCTTTTGACAGAAATGCGGTCAGCGAGACTGCCGGGTCTGTGCCCTCCGGCAGAAATTTCCCGGCATTGATCACCAGTGTCTGGCCCTCGCCAGCCCGCGTGTTGAATTGCAATGCCGACTCCCGGCTGCACCAGACATAATTGCTGTAAACCGATTCCTTCGCCCTATCCAGCAGCGCGTCGATGTAATACTGCGTGATGTCGATGAGCGAACTCTGCGCCTTTTCTCCGGGATTCAGCGTGCGAAGATAATCGCGAAGCCAGGTGAAAATTTCCAGGGTGCGCGCAAAGGCGGCATTGTCCGCGTTTTCGTTGGACTGCTGATGCAGCAGCCAGCGGAACTCATCGAACGTCATGGCAGCCAGATTGTCCCTGAAAAACTGCTGATAGCGATTCTGCCAGCCAGCATGGGTGTCTTTTCCCTGCGTCGGCAACGGTTTTCCCTGGCGCACACTGTGATGCATGCCGCTATTTTCCAGTTGAATGGCGCGACCGTAGCGGTCGACGAAACGGAAATCCGTGATCCGATTGGCTTCGTCGTACCAATAGCGGCTGATCATGCCGGCGTTCACAAAGGTCAAATCTGCAACGCTCCCCTGAATGATGCCCTCTTTATCCAGCAGTCGCAGCATGGTGTTGATGGCCTGTTCTTCCGAAGCGATGATGCTGAAGACGCGCCGTTGGCCGTTGGATTGATCGCTCCAGAATGCGGTCACATTGGGACGCAGGTCCGCCGGGTCTTTCAAATCCACGCGCTCGGTCACCCGGGTGTAGGGATTGTGGCGCAGGCACAGGTATTGATACGGGCCATCCGGGGAACTGGTGAATTCCACACGCTGCACCTGCTCCAACTGCGGCCTGATCTTTTCGTCCACCAATTGCAAATCATCGCCGGTGGTAGGCGAGAAACTTTCGAACAACGCCCAGTCCGGGTATTCCCATTCATCGGCGGTGAGATGAAATTTCAACGAAGCCACCTCCGTATCGGTGCTGGCCAATGGCGATAGATTGAATTGCTCCACGCGCTGCTTCAGCGCCTCGTAATTGGTGGTCTCGCCGTTGTGAGTCAGCGCGGTGTGCAGTTTGGCGAACGGGTGCGAATTCATCTGCTCGACCACCGAGCCGGTGGCCAATCGCACGTGAATGATATTGTTGGGAGCGTCCGGCGTCTGCCAAGGTATTTCGCGGCCGGCTGTCTTCCACACGGCGAAATTCTTCCCGCACGACATCACCGCCGCGATTTTATGATTACGCACCCCGTAGCGATGCTTGTGATGTTCAAACGGATGGGCTAGCATGAAATCACGCAGCAGTTTAAGATAATCGGAGCAATCCTCATCGCGGACATCCGCCAGAATGTATTCCTCATCGGCTTCGGAAATGCGCTTCAGACCGATCTTCTTGCCGGCGAACTTTTCCAATTCATCAGGCAGCACCGACGACACATAGAGAATCCGCGTCACATTGTGCGAGTGCTGCAGGATGAACAAATCCTCTGCCTTGTTCAGAAAAGTCTCGTTCTGCCGGTAATTATTCGGCGTTATCTCCGGGAACAGGTGCTCCAGCAATCGCGGCTTGCCGCCGCGGAGCAGTTCATTTTCGATGAAATGGTACAGCGCCGCCGGTTTCACCCGTACGAAGAAACGAAAGACATCGCCGGGATCAGTATTGGCATTTCCAAACTCCCGATAGTCCCTCTCTGCGCTCTGCTCGTTGACTTTGTACGGCTCGCGACACCGTGTCACATCGTCCTGGCCGAAATAATCGAAATAGGGATCGAGATAAATCGACTTGATTTTGCGCATCAGGCTGATTCGCAGGGCGACGGTTCTTTCGCGGGCGAGCGTCCGCAGTTCATTTTCATCCATCGCCTCATTCTTTCCGTCCTGCGATTTTCTCAGCTCAAATTCAATATCCCGGTGCAGCCGACCCTTCACCAGGATGCGATAGGCGTATTCATTCGGATGGTCCGGGAAACAGAGCGTTTTGGCAATGCCAACGCCATCCATGCCGCGGTTCCGCATCGATTGCAGCGTCTGGTCGAGTATATAGCCGGGAATTGCCGTCGTGCCGTTAATGGCCGCCACGCCGCAATTGCTCTGGCCAGTCGCGCGAGCCATGCGCTGCTCGAATAGCTGCTCGTCCTTCTCAATCTCTTTAATCACTTCAGCGCGCACCCGATAGCGGTGATCCACCCGTTCTTTGAGACCCAGCCAATGAATTTTGTCGAACCGGCCGCGCAGCTCGCGGATGTCGGAAAATCCCAGCGCGGCAATGGCGCGGATACATTGCATCTGAATCATGGTGAACGCGTTGATGATTTGCTGCGTGTTAACCGCCACATCGCGCAGTTGTTGCAGCTTCAAATTGCTCGTGGCAATGCCGCGCGAACAGCCGTCGTGACAGTTCCGGTTTCGGTCGCAGCCAATGGCCACCAGCGGAGCCGTTCCCCAGACCACACCATCAGCGCCCAGGGCGACAGCCTTGATCACATCTTCAAAGGTTCGTATCCCGCCGGAGACTATAAATTTGACATAATTCCGCAGCCCGTCTTTAACAAGCCGATAGTGAATCAGCGGAATGGCGTATTCCAGATGCATGCCCATTTGACCTTTGATGATATTGGGCGACGCGCCGGTGCCGCCGCGCGGTCCATCCAGCCAGATTTCAATTTTCATTCCGTATTTCCGGGTATATTCGGCCATCTCGACGGACAACGGGTCCGATCCGGCCTGAGTTTTGTTGAATCTGGCGGCTAAAATTTCGTCGGTATTGTCGCGCGCAATGCGTCCCAGTCCGGTGGCAATGAATTCGATATCAATGGACGGCGACACTTTGATGGCAATGACCGCCTCCGGATTGATCATTCGCACGACATCGATGAACGCTTTCACATCTTCAATGGAATAACAATTGTGAAACGGGAACGGCGAAATGATGCTGCTGTAAGAGTAGTCGATGATCTCCTCGCACAATTGCAGGATGTTTTTGAATTCGATGGGATCAATCGCATTGCGGGCATGGAGATTATAGGCATATTCCTGAATCTGCCACAGCGCATTTTTGAACGCTTCGGTTGCAGTCCGCTGGTCTTCCATAGCGTTGAAAATGTCCAGATTGGCAACAGCCAGTTCATGGAGCGGATGGTCATTTTTCGAGGCGATTTTTTGTAATTTCTGGTACAACTGCTCCACTTTCTCGGCGTGGGTGTATTCGATGCCTTCCACCCCCCGCATGTACGAAACCAGTTTATTCACCTTCTGCGCAAGGATGTGTCCGCCGATGCCCATCTTGGCGCCCTGACTGTAGGCAATCACCACGCGCCGCGCTTTCTGAATCGTAGTCTTGGTGACGCCAAACAGCCCGGTTTTCAATTCAGTCGAAACGAACGGCTGGTCCTGTTCATCGACGATGACGAGAAACCGGAAGGGCTTGAGCGAGGGAAATTGCTTCAGTTTTTTGTACAATTCCGGATGGCTTTCTTCGGTGATCTTCTTCTCTGCCAGCGTCTTTTGTATCTGCTCGATGGTGTAATCACTGCCCGATTCGAAATAGGATTTGATGAGTTGAATTTCATTCTCCGTGAAGAACAGCGGCTCGCCTTTCGAATTCAGGAAAAAGCTGGTGGGATAGCCCCCCTCGCCGGTGTCGAACTGAATGCCCAATTCCCGCGACGCTGTGACGTGCGCTTTCCACGTGTCCAGTCCGATGGAGCCGATGGATTTGCCACCGAACATCCACGGCGCTTCGAGGATCAGGCCTTTGTCCAGCAGCAAGGAAGTGGAGATCTGGTTCAATTCAGATTCGTGAATATCCATCGGGTCTTTGTTGTACAAAATGCGCATGACGTCGAATCCATCGCCAAGCAGGCCGGTCTTTTTCACGTTGTTGAAATCGAGCATGGACATGTCCCCGGCTGCCATACGTCCCATGGATTCGATCAATGCCCCGGGCCAGACAAAATCGCGTTTGTACAGCACCTGATTCACTTCGCCGAGATTGTAAAAATCGTGCGGCGCCGGCATGGGCGCCAGTTTCGTCTTCAGGACGCTGTAGCTGCGCACCTGCGTTTCCGGGATGGTTTCATTTTTGATGAGTTGCTCGTTACAGGTCGAATACTCATCCACGAGTTGCTCATTTTCGAAAATCGTCCGCTGAATTCTGTTCTCCAGTTTGTGAAAATCGATGAGCCGTCCTTCCTCGCCCACCGTCTTTTTCAGGTCTTTGAACCCGGCAGCGCCCAGCACTTCAAGGATTTGCACTTTGCGCGATTCAGCCTGGTTGAGCAGCCTTTTCACTGCCCAATCCACATCCAGGCTCAATAATTTTTCCGTGGTGGATTTATTCTCAATCATTGCGCGATAGGTCGAAGGATCCAGCGCCAACAGTGCCGCGAAATCGATCAACGTGGCCTCAGCCCCGCGCTGAATTGTCTTTTGCGTGTCCGATGCCAGCCGTATTCCGCCCGATGCAATGATGCTCACTTCATGCCGCCGGCCAATTCGCATCAGATAATGATGCAGCGCGCGAACTGCGCGGGACGTTACAAAGTACTCGTCTTTATTTCTCAGCCCGCGGATGTGCACTATATCCACTTTCTGGTCGAGGAAGTGGTTCACTTTCTCTTTGATATCCGCTGTCAGACTCAGTGAGCCGATGAGGTCGTACTCGGAAATTTCCAGATACCCGCTGATCAGCGCCCGCACTTTCTCGCTGCTGGCGACGCAACCGCGGATGTAGCTGATGGTCTGCTCGATGTCCGGATGGTATTCCACCTCGAACACCGGCATGCGCCACAGATCTGTGATGAAATCGCGGCTCGTGTTTTGGTGGACAGTCAGCAGATTGATCAGATCGCTGCCCACCCTCGGAACAATCACCTGGGGCAGGCGCGCATACCCGCCATTTTTCAGGATTTCCTGATGGTGTTCCAGCAGCCGCTCCAATTGAATCACCACAAGGCTTTTCTGCTGTTCCGCCACTTTGATGAGAACCAGTTCCACATTGCCGTTGCTCTCCAGCGGGATGGCGTTGTATAAAATCGGCGTCATCAATTTGATATTGGCATGCACGGGATTCACCAGATTGCCATCCCGGTCAAACTTGCAGAAATCTTCCCGCTTGCCCAGAATCACCGCCAGTTCCTCTGCCGGATCGCCCTCGTGCAGACGGTTTTGCGCCGGCCCCACGATGTGAAAATGAGCGAACCGCTCGGCGTCGAAGCCGATGCCCATGTGCCGGTCGCCCTGACCCGATCCTGAAACCGGGATTTTGCCGGTGGACGCCTCTTTATCAATTTCCATGATAATTTCTTCCGTCACGTAGCGGTCGGCCATTTCTGTGAGCAGCGTGGACCGCTGCACCGTGGTTGTATCGTGCACCCGCGCCTGCTGTTTGGTCCAGTAGCGTTTCTCTTCCAGATCAACGGCATGATGGATCAATTTATCGAAATACAGCCGGGTGCGCTCCATGATTTTGTTCTGGGGACAGAAATTAACGCAGGCATTGCACAGCGCGCAGTTGATGTGGCGCAGTTCAGGAATCTGACGTGGCTGGCTTTCTCTGGCAGCGTACATGCAGGCGTTTTCGTTGCTGCACATGCCGCAATGGATACAGGTGGTCGGATCGATGTACAATTCGCTGTAGGCAAATCCTTTGTCGTACAGAATTTTCAGCCCGTGAGCCAGATGCGATTTCTCTTCTTTCTGAACGGCCAGCGTATGTTCGATGTACAGCGGACTCTCTTTCATGATCTGCCAGAACCGATCGATATACTCCTTCTTTTCACCGTTCCTGAAATTCAACTGGGCGTTGAACTTTGGATTCATTTCCACCAGATCGAACACCTGCGTGAGGTTGATGTTGGTTGGACAAATGTCGGTGCAATTGTCGCAGCGGGTGCAGGCGAGGAATCCCAGCGCCTCATTCCGACTGATTTTCTCTCCGGCAATCAAGCGCTGCGCTGTGCGGCGGCGGGTGATCGGCGTGGCCGGGCCGTAAAGTCCGAACACATCCGAAGTCGGACAGACCCGTTCGCACGAGTCGCATTCGGCGCAAACTGAAATCATCCGTTCGATGGGTTCATGCTCTCCGGCTTTCAACCCCGGCGGCACCATTCGCGGGAAAATGAATCGGGTGATATTCCACACCAACTTCTGAAATGGGAAGGTGAGGACGAATTTTTTCTGCTGAATCCGTTTATCGTAGGTGGCGACGAACCATTGGTTGAAACGGGGAGTGATAATTTTGAACAGCTTGAACGCCAACGTCTGCCGCCGGGGATTGATGAATTTACCCTGGTTGATGTGACCGCGCGGATCCGATTCCTTTTTGAACGCCATCATGGCATCGGCCTTCTCCCGGTTCACGCTTCGCCACCGCCTCAATGAGGGATAATTCCACAGACCGATCCCGTACGGCCTGGCGCCAAAATAATAGCCGACCTGCGTCATCAGCGGAATTAGCGAAAAATAGAGCTTGTGCCGAAACGTCCGCGTGTCAGCCAGGAACATGGCTTGCGTCAACACTTCGCCGTCTTGAAGAAGATGCGCTTCCGACTTCAACTCGATATTCAGCAAGCGAGCCAGCACCTTTTGCAGCGTGTTTTGAAAATTCGAAAACGCCGCCAACGGCAACACGAATTCACTCACAAGGACAGTCGGCCCGTTGACTTTAAGCTGCACCGGCAGAAATCGGTGATCCCAGAATATATGCGCCAGGTCAGTGGGCAGTTGCAAATAGCTGATATGACTCGCGCGGCGCAATTCGCCGCTCTTGCCAAACAGGCGCGACTTCAAAGCGAATTGGTAATCGCTGTTTTCATCAAAATGGATGACGACGACATGCTGGTACTGCTTCATCGCCTCGATGGTATCGCGGTCTTCGCGCGTCTCGCGCAAACGCGTCTGGTCGTTATTGTCCAGCGCTTCATTCAGTCGCTCTTCGACGTGGCGCTTCTCGATTTTATACGTCTCGGCAATGTAGGTGTCGCTGAAGTAAATGACCGAAGTGGGCTTCAGTTGCGCTTTTTCAAGCATGTGGATGAACTGCACCGCATCTTCGAATTTTGTAAAGGAAAACGCGTACGGCTTGGTGACGTAGGATTCCCGTCGCACCTCCATGGATGCGCCGGCGATAATGCCGAACTGGCCTTCGCTGCCGAAATAGCTGGTGAAGTTGGCGTCGTCCCGATCCACGGTGATGCATTCGCCCGCAGGGGTAATGACCAGCAGCGCGCGCACGGAATTGGAGACATGCCCGTATTTGTAGCTGCCGAGTCCAATGCCGCCGGTCGCCAACCAGCCGGCAATGGTGCCGCTGCCAGGATTGGTGATTTCCTGCTTTAACGTGAATTCCCGCTCCTGTAAAAATTTCCTGGCCTTGGGGAAAACGACGCCGGCCCCGAATGTGAAAATCCCCTCGCGCTCATCCACGTGCATAAAATCAAGGTAAGAAAGATCAACCACAACATCCCCGTTGATGGGCACACAGCCCCCAAACGGCCAGGTGCCTGCGCCGCGAATGGTGTAATGAATCTTGTTTTCATACGCCCATTTCACAAATACGCTCAAATCTTCGACACAGCCGGGACGAAATACAAAGGACAACTTGATTTTCACCAGCATTCGCTTGAAGATGGACGGGACAATATGGGTGCCGGTATCCGCAGTGTAGGTCTGCTGCTGCACATCATTGGGAAAGAAAATGACGGATGCCTCGGAAAGCTTCTGCCGCAATTCCGTCCAACCAGGCAGACTCTGGACTGGAGTATTTGATTGAAATTTCTCGCTCTGGTACAGAAGCTCAGTGGCGTTGCGTTGCTCCGAAACTCGTTTCAACGCTGATTGCTCTTTCAGAAAATTGCTGTATCTCACGGTTGTAACATCTTGCATGGCCAGTATTCCCAATCATTAGCGGTTATCGGATGTATCAGCACATTAAAATTTATTCAGGAATGATTTGAAAATAATAATCATTGCACGGAGTGGAAATATACGGTAAGTGGTAGCATGACTATTCCCGGGCACACACCATCATTCCAAGCCCACCCGGACATCCCACAGAATTGCATTACTGCTACTCTAACTCCAAAAATGGCGCCCAGGGATTCGCGGGAAATTTATTGAGAAAATATTGCGGAACAGGGGGTTCACTGACAAGTTCACCTGTTGACAGCTTCACTTCGCGCAATTCATCGTATTGCTCATGTTTGATAAATTCATTGGAATGCAGCGTAAAAACATGATGCTTAAAATTCACAATTCGCCGGTTCGATTGTGTGTCGAAATAGGCAGCCTGCAAATAAATGATATCCTCGTCCTGCAACTCGTAATAATCTTCCCTTGGATTAATCAAGTCATTGCTAATAGTTAGATTATCGGCACCAATGGAGTGAATCCTGAAGCCCTTTATCACATATTCACCATCCGGTACATTGGCCAAAAAAAAATAGCCATTCTCGTCTGTGACCGCCCATTGGCCGTAGCTCTTCATCTCGCCATTTTCAATCACATTGCCGACGATGGCAACTTCGATTTGCTTGCGCACTGATTCAAACGTATCATTGTAGCCATTCACATCGAAGATGAGCGCGCCTATGAGCAGGTTTTTCGAGTCCAGCGGCGCAGGCAACATGCTCACTGAACCAGCGCATGCGATCATCATCGCAAGTATCGAAGCCAGTATTACACCATTCTTTTTCATAACTCGCCCTTTGTGCTTTCAAATAAATTAATTCAATGTAGAAAATTTTGGATAAAAATCAAGAGAAAATTTCTACATCTTTGGTGAATGTAAAATCTGGAAATTCGCTGGCTGAGTGACGTCGCCCATGTGGTATTAATTGATGGGGGGGATAAATTTTCAGTTGCATGAACAGAGAGCGGATAAAAAAAAAGTAACCAGAGACCTTCAATTAAATGTTGGGGGGCAATATTTATATTGATTCAGTCTCTGGTTACTAAGTTGAGTGGGCTTCAATTTTCTGAATTAAATTTAACATTTTAACAGAATCGCCGTGTGACCTGAGGCACTTTTCTGAATTTTTCCAGATATCATGATTTAACGACTGCCGGGAAAAGATTAATCTCATCCGAATCCAGGAGTTGAATACAAGATGCGATGATTGCTTGAAATCAAAATTTAGTAAAGTCGAGTTATCGAAAATGATTTTTGATACAGCCTCAACGCCACTCACATACCATGCATTAATATGCCGGAGACGCACACGGGCATTGCCTTCCAAGTCATTTACGAAATTAGCCCGTTAGCGCATGTTGATTAACCCTACAACGTCATTTAGTAAATTTATCACAATATGTTGAGTTTTTCATCTATCAAAAATACAATATACAACGATAAAAAATCTATGTGACATAGTAGGGTTAAATCCAATTTGGGAATACAGGGATTATTCACATCCTTGAGGGTGACAGAGGAAAGCGTGGATTGATTCCAGGCAGGGTGTTGTTTCATTATCATCGACTATCATTGGAAGGCGATTCTGCTGCAACAGGCTGAAGATTAACATAAAGGTAAAAGAAGAAGATGGCATTGGATCGTTCTCTCTATCGCGTCAGAGGATTCGTGACGCGTCAGTCGCTGGCTCACATCATTCCCAAATGCATATCATACGTTAAACCGAATACTCAGGGCATCCCCATCTTTCACGATGTAATCTTTGCCCTCCAGGCGAAACAATCCTTTTTCTTTCACTGCTTTCTCCGAGCCATATTTGATAAGATCATTGTAAGAAAAACATTCTGCGCGAATGAAGCCGCGTGTCAGGTCGGTATGAATAACGCCGGCTGCTTCCACTGCGGTTTGTCCTTTGCGGATGCTCCACGCCCGAACCTCGTCGGAGCCAACCGTAAAAAAACTGATGTAGCCCAAAATGCTGTACAGAAAACCGGTGAGCCGCGTCCTGGCCGATTGCCGTATGCCCATGTCCTGCATGAAAAGGGCCGCATCTTCGGGACTCAGTTGCGCAAGCTCCATCTCGAAATTGCCGGCAAATTCGATGGTGTTGTATTGTTCCTGAATGGCAGCAATCAGTTTTTCATTCTTGCCAAACCTGGTTTCATCCGAGTTCAGGATGACCAGAAACGGCTTTTTTGTGAGAAACTGAAATCCTCGAATGTTCTTTTCCTCCTCCTCGCTCAATTCGAGATTGCGTATTGGTTTGTTGTCATTCAATTGCTCTAAAATTCTGCGGAGAATTTTTTCCTCAAGTTGCAAGCCTACTGTTTTTTTATTTTTTGCGTAATTGGCCTCAATTCGCTCAAGCCGTGTCTCTACCAGAACCAGATCGGAAAGGATCAATTCTGTGTTGACACGTTCAATATCCTCGAGTGGTTCAGGATCGTCGCCCAGGCTGTCTGTGAAATTCCGCACGACAAGCGCCAGCGCATCCATATTTTTGATGAGCGCCATCAACTCCGCCGAGAAGCTTCCGTTTTTGGCCGCGCCCTCGGTCATGCCTGCAAAATCCACAAGTTCCACCGTGGCGTACGTGGTTTTCTTCGGGGAATAAAGCTCGGATAATTTATCGATACGCTCGTCGCCCACATCCACCACGGCCAGGTTCGGTTCGGCCTTGCCGCTTGAAAATGCGGTCACCTCTGCCCTGGAGTTGCTGAGCGCGTTGAAGATGGTCGTTTTGCCTGAATTCTGTAATCCAATCAAACCTAATTTCATTGCTGATTCCTTTTCAATACATGTTGCTCACATTGTTCGTCTATTCCAATCGTTTTCCATAGTATATTTGGACGAAAGCGAATAATATGCACAATCAAACGATTTTGCAGAAAATTTGTTCCGGAAACTTTATCCAGGTTTAAATGTTGTTAGCAGAGTGTTCGACTCAATTACCGGGACGCAATATTTTTTTTCAATAAATAAAATATCGTTTGACTTCTATCATTTATTGGTATAAATTATCATTTGAAAGACCAACAAGAGCCGAAGAATTCTTGTGCGGACAGGTTTCCAGGAAAACTGGGGAGCTGCACGTTTGAATGCGATTACTTTGACAATAGCATATTTGAAAGTCTGCGCGGATTTGTGAACGTATTTAAAAATTTACAAAAGATGAGAGCAGTTTTTAACTATTGGTTGATTTTTATTCATTCATTTCATTGGAAGGAATTCAAAACGCTGATCCAATTTTGAGTGTTCAAAATATGCAAAATGCTTATTATTATAACCTGTCTGGCTTTTTTTAATTGTGAAAAAGAACCATCAGCACACAATGAAGAGTTTTTTGATCCGCAAAAATTACCTCTGCTTTCCTTGACAGAAGTAGGTAATTTTTGGGGTGATGATAGCCTTAAGCATACATCTGATTTTATTGACAGTTACTTCAATGACTATTCTGAATTCCTGGAAGGCGTCCAGTACAGTGGCGATAAAAACAATATTGCGGTTTCTGTATTCAAATCACAAGTCGATGCAATCGAGGCAATGGAGCTACGAAAAAACAATATTGCAACAGTGGTGGTAGAAGGCGAAAAACATGACTTGATCAAAGGGAAATGGTGGCTGGCTAAAAGCCCTGCGAATGCTGTTTTCCTAAATCAGTGGAATACAATAATCGAAACAGCATATTATTACCCTGCTTATGAAGAGGTTCCGAACATTTTAATCGAGACCGCAGCCGAGATCGCCAGCAGGATTGATTCGTTAAGTAAATAACTTTTGACACTTCATTTGAAGCGCAATCGTTAGTGGCAAGGTAAATCTTCAACACCATTATTAAAGCTGAAAAAACTTTATTATTATTTACATTGCAATTATTTATATAACTGACTGATAGGAGTGAGAAAAATGAGAATGATAATACTAAAATCCAATATATTTTTTATTTTAATCTATCTATTTTTCTTTTCTTGTCAGAATGAAAAAAGCATCACTCAGATTTCTGAGGGATTCGTTTTCCCGGAAATCAACTGGCTTGATTCCGAAGTTTATAACCAAATCAAAAAGACATGCAGGACTTACTGGGATTTGAACTCAATGATCGATGATACTTTCGAAATCAGAGTTCATGAAATGGAATATACAATTCAATGTGAGGGATATTCAGAAGGATTACTTTATGTTTTTGTAATCAATGTGGATGAAAAGGGAAATTGGATAAATGATGGACGAACTTTAAAAACTCCTTGATGTACACATGCAATAGCTTGACTTTGTTCTTTTTTTCTTTTGTAAGGAGAAAATTAATATGAGAATTAAACAGTTCCTTTTCGTTTTTTTCTTAACACTTCCATACTTCTTTCTATTTTGCGAGGGTATTTTTAATCCAAAAGATGATGAAACATTTATTACCAAAATTGGCGTAGAAGGCATAGCAAAAAAATATCTACCAGAGTTTGAATTTATAAGAAAACGCGCTCAGTGGAATCGAGGCAGGGAATTCGTTTATCAGAAATCTGATAACCAGGTATCTGTATTTCTAACTGTAGGAATATATCAATCACATGAAGATGCAGTAAAAACTGCCCTGGCATATTTGAAAAGTATTAGCGGGATTATGCAGGAAGGTCCAATACAGGGAGTATCTATCGGGGATGAATTATGGTGGTCGTCACCAAATCCGGATTCTACCAACGTAGCAGATATTTTGTTTATTCGGAGAAATGCTCTCTTTAGAATTAACTCTCGCAGTTATGGAAAAGTAATAGATTTAGCCAAAGCAATTGATGCTGACATATTGGAAGAAGAGTCATACATATCAATTGAAAATTCTATCACACTTCCAAAAATAAATTCGATTACGTTAAGTAAAAATAGTTTGAAAGAGGGAGAATCTATAAAAATAACCGTAAATGCAATTGATCCTCGGAATGAATCATTGGAATATCAATATCTTTTTGGCTTATTCAATGTCGAGAGCGATCCTGAGAATGTGTTTACATTTATCGCCTCCCGAAATTATGTGCCCGAACCCTTTCTTGGTGTACATACAATAGAATTTGTTGTAATAAACAGTAGGAATGTTGTGTCTCGTATATCAGAGATTGCAGTAAATATTATTCCATAATGAATTGGAAATGATTTGTTGCTTTTATTAGAAACCAATTAGCTATTAGAAGAAAAGTAGTATATTAATAGCGAAAATTATCTGATGGCAGATATTGGTTAGGCAATGTTCGTTCTGATTTCTTTGAGATTGATGTAGAGTAATGCCAGGCGGCTGAAGTATTCTCTTATTTAAAAGTTCGAAACTCAGCCGCCGAAAGGCCTGCCACGTACCCGGAAGAAAACGCAGCCTGTAAATTATACCCCCCGGTATCCGCATCCACATTCAGCACTTCGCCGGCAAAGTAAAGTCCGTTGAGAATCCGCGATTCCATGGTGCGGGGATAAACCTCGCTCAAATCCACGCCGCCGGCCGTAACCAGCGCTTCGGAGAACGGGCGATACCCGGTTACCTGCAGCGTGAAGTTGTGCAACCAGCGCCTTAATCGCTTCCGTTCCTCCGCAGAGATTTGACTACACGGCTTTTGCGGCAAAATTTTGACTGCTTCGAGGCAAACGGGAATTAACCGTGCCGGGAGCAGGGCCGTCAACATTTTTTGGAATTCGTTTTTACCATTGCTGTCCACTTCCCTGAGCAGGCGGGCGTCCAGCTTTTCCGCGTCCAGGGCCGGCTTCAAATTGATGGAGAGAGTGACATTTCGTTTTTCGCTGATGGCTTCGACAACGAGACGGCTGAGCGAAAGGATAATCGGGCCGGTGACGCCGTATTCCTCAAATTCCATTTCGCCAAATTCCCGGCCCATCATTTTTTCATCGGAGAAAACAGTCACCTCCACATTTCGGAGGGTCAGGCCCTTCAACCGGGAACAAATCTTCCCGGCTATTTCCAGCGGAACCAGCGCCGGCCGGACAGGAACAATGGTGTGCCCGACCGATTTTGCCAATTGATAACCATCCCCGGTCGAGCCGGTTCCCGGGTACGATTTACCTCCTGTTGCAATGATAATCGCATCGGCCTCGTATTGCGTGGTTTGCTTTGTCTTCATATTGAACACGTTCAGGCCGACGAGCCGATTCTCCCTGACGATCAATCCTTCCGCTCTGGCACCAGTGATAATGCGAACGCCGCTTTCCCTGGCCCAGGCCAACAGCGCCGCGGCGACCTCAGGCGCGCTACCGCTTGCCGGGAACACGCGGCCTCCCCGTTCGACGATTGTTTCCACGCCCAGGTGGTTGAAAAATTCAATTAATTCCTCGCTGAAGAATCGGGAAAAGACCTGGCGGAGGAATCTGCCATTCATGCCAAAATGTTCGATGAAATCCGAAACCGGCGCCACATTGGTCAGGTTGCAGCGCCCCTTGCCGGTGATTCTCAGCTTGCGCCCGGGCTGGTTCATCTTTTCGAACAGAATCGTCTCGGCGCCATTTTGGGCGGCCTGGCCGGCTGCCATCAACCCGGCAGGTCCGCCGCCAATGACAATCACTTTTTTGGGGGATGAATTTACAGTCATTGCGTCACTTCATCGAAATATGAGTGCAGCAGGCTTTCGTCGTACGCGGCGCGGCGGCCGGGGCAGCCTTCGCGGGGACACAACTGGCAGTTCTCGAAGGTCACGTCCCGCGGGAAATAGATGCCGGACACCGATTTGTTGGGGATCATCAAACAGCTATCCGTAAGCCTCACGCCGATGAGCGCTTCCACATCACCGAACAGCGAAAAAAGCTGCTTCTGCTGTTCGATGGGCCAGGTGTCTGCCTTGCCGGAACCGGGACTCATGGAGGAAATTTTTGTGAGGGCAAATTTTTCTTTCAATTGATTTTTGAGAAATTGGGAGCTGGTTTCCAGCGCAAAATATTTGATGGTATCGATCCAGAAAATTTCCAGCATGTCATCGCATGATTTTTCGAACTCATCCAGCTCGGCTCCGCACGTGGCAACGAACGGGAACAGACGCTCCACCTTCTCCACGTTGGCGCTGAGCACGCGGCTGGTGAACCGAACACCATCCAGCACAATCGAATCCGCGTTTTTTTCGTTGATGTAGGAAACGCTAAAAACAACCTTTGGCCGCACCACCGGCGCAATCTTTTCAATCAGCCGGCTGATTTCACCATAATAGTCGCTCGCTTTATCAATTCTCAGCTTCTTCAGTAATTTTTCTTCGTCGAGTTGAAAAGGGATTTTATCTAAAATTTCCATGTATTTTCTCCGTTGACCGTTTTAATAAAAACAAGTACAGCAAAAAATGACCTACCCGAAAATTCCTACTCTTCCGAGCGATGTCTCCTCAAAAATTCCAGCATACCATCGGGATAAAGCGTGAGGCCATTGTCCCCGAATTCGCTCAGGCTCTTCCACAGCGCCTTGATTTTCTCGCCATTGGCCTCCATGCCATCCACCTGTGTTTTTGCGTAAACCGATTTATCTTTGAATTCCCCGTCGAACACCATCACAATTTCGTGCTTGTGCTCGCCCTCGTGAAAGAATATATTTTCGAGGTAGCCCAATAGCTTCACGTTTTCGATGTCTTCAGACAGCTCTTCCTGAATTTCCCGCTGGACCGCCTTCTCCCCCGGTTCCAAAAATTCAATGCCCCCGCCCAGGGGACGATAAAATATTTTCTTGCTGACGAGATCCTGGAACTCACCGACCAAAATTCTGCCATTATTTCTGAATATGCACAGTGCGATGGGACGTATTCGTTTCATTTATTTTTTCCATTTCCTTTTCTTCGCCTCGAAGACTCGAAGGCGTAAAGTTTTAATTTATTTATCATATCATTTTTTTCAATTCAGAGTTCTATTTGAAATAATATGATTGGTTGCAACCCACCAACGCTTGGAGTCTTTGCGACTTCGCGGCGATTCAATTACCCAAATTATGGTCTTACACTTTATTATACAGCCTTTTCCCCTGCCGAAAAATATTCTCCATGATTGCCGCTTCATCGACTCCGACAAGCTGAAAATTTTTCAATAAAAACGCGCCACGTTGAACAACGCTGTGAATATTCCGTTCCAGCATACCGAACAGAAAATGGCTCCAGAAATTGTCCGCGGAATATGGCGTTGGCGGAACATAATCCCACAAAATCATATCCGCCCGATCATTGATTTTCAGCGACGGGAAGTCAGGGAAATATTTTCTGACAAACGCTAATTGGTCGAAATGACTCGTTTGAATCCGCTGAAACGACCCCTCGAAATCAAGACCGCTGTGGCGCAACAGAAGGTAAAGTTGTTTGATCGAGCGGGCCACGTTGGCGTGCATGCCATCAGTCCCGGTCAGAATCGGAATTCCTGCAGGAACACGAGCGAACTGCGGCAATCCCACAGCGTTGTTCATGTTCGAATCCGGATTATAGACAAGGGCTGCACCATATCGGGCGATGAGCGAATAATCGGCATCGCTCAAAAAAACGCCATGAGATAAAATCGATCGGTCATTTAGAAGGTTGAAATGCGCCAATCGCTGCGTCGGAAAAGCGCCGTATCGCTGCGAGCTGAGTTCCGGATCGACGCCAGCCTCGCAGAGATGAATATGAATGCCAACGTCACAGGTTCGAACAATCTCCGCGGCTCGCTGCAGCGTTTCATCGGTGAGAGTGAACGACGCATGAAGCCCCACCATGCCCTTGAAATCATCGGCCATCGCTTCGCGAAGGAATCGCTCATTTTCCCGAAGCCCAGCCGCTGCCAGTTCACTGCCATTGCGATCCGAGGTTTCGAAACACAGCACGCCGCGCAATCCGAACTGCGCCAGAACATCGCGAATGATATTCAGGCTGCCGGCAGTTGCATCGGGCGAGGCATGGTGATCGAAAAAATACGTCGCGCCATTTCGGATGGATTCCATCGCGCCCATTTGCGCGCACGCCTCCACCATTTCCAAATCCAGCGCCCGATCGAGCTTCCACCAGAGATTTTCGAGGATGTTGTGAAAATTTTCCATGGGTCCGAACAGAGGGAGCCCCTTTGCCAATCGGGAATAAAAATGATCGTGAAAATTGATCATTGGCACTGTTAAAACCCGCCCGACCGCGTTCAATACATTTTCTGAATTATGAACAGGTTCGCTCCAAAAGGCTTCAAAATTTCTTTCCCGAATCTCGGCGATTTTACCATTTGAAATAATCACATCCCCAAAAACCGGGGAAATTTTGTTGCCGTCAGCCTGGCAAATCCACGCATTGATTATTTTCTTTTCAATTTCTTCTTTCATATTTTTCGCGTTGAAAAAATTGATGCACAGGAATGCATGTATAAATTACAACTTTAGTTTTCGCGTGCTTCCGCGTAATCCGTGAGCAAAATATTTTTTCATTCCGGCTTAATAAATTCACCATATCCCAAACCGACTTCCGGCTCTCCATTTCTGTCCATCGCGCATTGCCCCCGCAGAAACGTTGCTTCCACCACTGCCGAAAATGTTACGCCCTCGAACGGCGTGTACTTCCCTTTGCTGTGCATATTTCCGGCTTCGACGACCTGCCCGTCCCATAAATTTATCAGCGCCATATCTGCATCTTTGCCCGGACTCAATTCGCCCTTTCGCTTCGAAATAGAAAAATATCGCGCTGCGTTCGTTGCCAACAAATCAATGGTTTGCGCCAGAGTCAGTCGTCCTTTTTTGAATCCTTCGCTGAAAAGAAACGGCACGCGGTGTTCCACGCCGGGGATGCCGCCGTACACCTCCCAGAAATTGAATGACGACTTCTCCTTTTTGGGATTGCAGCCGGCATGGTCGGTCGTGACGAAAGAAATAGCACCGTCCCGCAGCCCCTGCCACAGCGCTTCTTTGTCAACTTCGAATTTCACCGGCGGCGCGGTTTTCAAATACGCGGCGATGGATTCGTCCTTAAAATTTTCCTGTGTGAAATAAAGATAATGCGGACATGTCTCGGCGGTGATTTTTACGCTATTGGCCTGCGCTTCCCGAATCAAATCCAGCGCCAGTTTTGAACTCAAATGAACGACATGAATTTTTGCTGAAATATCCCGGGCAATCTGAATTAATCTGGCAACTGCTTTTGCTTCGGCAAGATCGTCGCGCGACTCACAATACGCGCGCCAATCGTTTCTCCCCATCATTTCAAAACGCTGCTGCCGTTGAACGACATATATTCTCTCTTCGGCATGGACGGCCAAAGGCCTCATATTTTCATCTGCCACAATCGCAGCGAATTCCATCCGATCAAAATCCAGGTCCGGGAACGTATCCATTCCGGATAAAAAATAAGCCTTGAATCCGATTACGCCGGCTAAAGCCAATCGATGGATATCACTTTCGAGGTCTTTTTCCGGGGAGAAACCCAATCTCGAAATCCCGCCCCAGAGTGCATAATCGACGTGACTTTTGCCACGAATCTGGTCGAGCTTTATTTCAAGATTTTCGCGTGAAGTGACCGCCGGAACCGATGTGCACGGCATATCCATTATCGTCGTGACGCCGCCAAACGCAGCAGCCAGCGACCCATGCTTAAAATTTTCCCGGGACTCAAATCCCGGCGTGTTAAAATGCACGTGGGGATCGATGGCGCCGGGCATGGCCAGCAAGAACCGACCTTCAATTTTTTTTCGATCCGGGTAATCGTCTCCGGGGGAGGCTGTTTGCAGAAACTGTTTCAATTTTTCCGCAGTTGAAATGTCACGCCAATCGATCAATTTTTCGGACAGGGGAATGACTTTTTCAATTTTGTTGCTGAATAGAATATCGGCCAATTGCAGCAGATTGTCTTTTTTAGAAATGAAGACATTCTGCATTACTTTCAACTCTGAAGTGTTCATAGTGGCCTCGCCGATTTCTACGTATTGTTTTGCCGCTAAGACGCCAAGACGCGAAGAAAATCCATGGGGCTAATTGAATGAAATTTTTGACGAATTCTAAATTCATTCAAGTTATTGGTAAATTGGGCAATAACATTATTTTTAAAAATTTACTTAAAATAATCTGTGTTAATCAACGTTTATCAGTGTCCTAAAAAAGTTGTCTTTTGACAAATCTTCTTTACAGCAATCCAACATTTACATTGAATTCAGTGATAAACTTATCCCATTGCGGCGCAATGGAAAATCGCTCAGGCCAGTAACTTTCGTCATACCACTGGGCGTTGAGTTCCTCCACTTCCTTGCCCTGCTGTTCCACCCAGGTGAAATACTTCAAATTATGGATCGCTTTTTTATCGAAATACGATAGCTCTTTGAAATAGTCGATACCGGCATTTTTGAAAATGCTGGTCCAGTCGACTTCGGCTTGCCGACTCGTGTATTCGCCCCGGGCAGTCCGCATCTCCTCCAGCCGCGAGCGGTACAATTCCACAGAATCCGTGAAAATGGTGAAGATGACATCATTTTCATTGTACTCAAAATATTTGGCTAATTTCACCGCGCTGAGCACATTGCAGATGGAGGATATCCCCAGCAGCGGCAGTTTCCCGACCTCCTCGCCGGGAACGCCCTGCTGCATCAGCCATTCCTGGCCGGCTGTCTCGTTGAACAACCGTAAAATTCGGAGCGTTTGCTCATCATCGATGGCAGCGACGGCATCCAGGTTTTTCACGTTGTGAATCCAGGGCACGTGTTTATCGCCGATGCCCTCGATGCGATGGCCGCCAAATCCGTTCATCAGCAGCGTGGGGCATTGCTTTGCTTCAGTGGCCAGAACTTTCACGTGCGGGAATTTCGTGCGCAGATAATCTCCGGCGGCAATGGTTCCGGCCGAGCCGGTCGCGCTGACATACCCGCTCATGCGCTGCTTGCTCTCCCGCACCTGCTCGAACAGCGACTCGATGGTGAAGCCGGTGATTTCGTAATGCCACACAGCATTGCCGAACTGATCGAACTGGTTGAAGATCAAATACTCGTCGCTCAGGGCCTCCAACTCGTGACACTTGTCGTAAATTTCCTTGACATTGCTCTCGCAGCCCGGCGTGGCGTATACTTCGGCGGCGCGCTCGCGCAGCCAGTCGAAACGCTCCTGGCTCATTTCTTCCGGCAGAATGGCGACAGAGTGCACCGACAGCAAATTGGAATTGAACACGCCGCCGCGGCAGTAGTTACCGGTGGATGGCCAGACCGCTTTGTGGTATTCCGGATCGAAGCGGCCGGTGACCAGATACGGCGCGAGACAGCCATAGGTCGCCCCGACTTTGTGCGCTCCGGTTGGGAAATGTTTGCCCACCAATCCGATGATCCGCGCGTCAACGCCGGTGATTTGCCGGGGAATTTCCAGATAATTGATGCCGGCGAACCGACCATGTGCGGGATCATTGCACCAGTTGATCCGGAACAGATTGAGCGGATGCAGGTCATGCATGTTCACTGAATCCAGTCCGGCCTGTATTTCCTGCGGAATCGTATCAGGGTGCCTGAGTTGATGAAATGTTGGGAGGATAATATTTTGTCTGCGGCATCTTTTTATGGTTCGTTGAAGAAAATCTTCATTTTGAATATTCCATGTCCAGGCGTTCATTCAGGTTCCTTAATTATTTCGAATTATAAATAGATAACCCCTATTTGTAAATAAGTATTTACTCTTGCTTTCCTTCAACTATTCGAATTTCAGCCGCGAAATAGATACGCGAAATTCCACCCAGAGAGAGGCGATTCGGTTTCTGTTTATTCCTATTCATCTTCGCGGCGCGCGAAATCTATCATTCGACCATTTTATCGGATTGTTGATAATATATTTTTCAATCCGTTCCAATGCAGGAAAGAACGCCCACCAGCCATTGGATTTTATCCTTTTAAAAATCATCGGCGCAACATCGTGGACATCACGTTTTCTATTTCCGGGAATTTTGACCGGTAATCTTCATACCCACGCCGGATGATCTCATAGGCTTCCTGTTTATTATAGACATCTGTGATTTCGCAATCGGTCAGCGAGCTGCCCGGCGCTTGTTTGTAGGTCAGAAAATAATGCTTCAATCGCTCGATGACTTTGTTGGGGCAGTCGGTGATATCGTCCCATTCCTCGAACACAGCGTCATTTTTCATGACAGCGATAATTTTGTCATCCGCTTCGCCGTGGTCGATCATGCGCAAACCACCGACCGGCCGCGCCTGCAAAATCACGTCGCCGTGGGGAATGAGCTTTTCAGAGAAGACACAAATATCGAGCGGATCGCCATCACCCACAATGTGCTGCCGCCCGGTTTTCTGCTGGCAGAATTCGGCAATTTTTTCACCGCAATAGGTCTGGGGAATCAACCCGTACAGGGTGGGACAAATGTTGGAGTACACCTGCGGCCGATCCACTTTGAGCAAGCCGCTTTCTTTGTCCAATTCATATTTTACCGTATCCTCCGGCACGAGCTCGATGTACGCCGTCACAACTTTGGGCTGGCCGTCGCCAATGGAAATGCCATGCCAGGGGTGCGCTTTGAACACCTCTCCCATTAATTTTAAAAGCGAGTTCAGATCATGCACCATGCCATTTTCCTTTCAATAAGTAGGTCACTGTCTGTTCGATACAAAGTTCGAATGAAAAACCATGCGTCCCGCATTTCTCATATTTTTAAAGAGTCTGAAATTCTGTTCAAATCTGAAGCAATGGCGCTGTCCATGAACCGTGCGACTGAACCGCGCCGGTATGATTCGCTCCGCATAAAAAACCGCTCCCTGCAAAATCGACCCATCGTGATGCAGCGTTTTCAGCGGCAGCGTCTCCGTTCGACATTACATTTCTGCCATGAATTGAAACACGCTGTCCGCATGACCGGGCAACTCTTCATGGCCAAAATCAGGATAAATGGCCAGCGATTTCTTCGCTGTGATTTTGTTGTAGGCAGCGAATTGGGTCGATGGCGGGCAAATTGTATCCATCAGGCCGACGCCCAGGAACACCTCGCCGGCAATGCGCGGACAGAGGTGCTGGATATCGATGTAGCCCAATCGCGTGAATACCCACTCCTCGTGCTGATGCAGCGGATCGAATTTACGGAAGTACTCCTTCAGCTCGGCATAGGCGCGTTCCGCCAGGTCGAGTTGCCACACGCGTTTGTAATCCGAGAGGAACGGGAACACCGGCGCGGCGCGATTAATGCGCGGCTCCAGCGCGGCGCAGGCCAGAGTCAAAGCGCCACCCTGACTGCCGCCCAGGGCGCCGACGCGATTCTCATCCACGTCCGGCATGGCCATGACAATGCCCGCCAATTGCGCCGTATCCAGCATGATTTGCCGGTACAGCATCTTCTCCGGCACATCGTCCAACCCGCGGATAATGTGTCCGTTCAATGTGTGGCCAAATACGCCGCCTTTGTCCTCGGATTTCCCGCCCTGGCCGCGACAATCCAACGCCGCCACGGTGTAGCCCAGCGCTGCATACCCTAACTTGTCCGTCCAGTCGCCGGAATTGCCCGCGTACCCGTGGAAGATCAGCACTGCCGGATGCGGCTTTTTTGCATTGCGCGGATGAATAAATTTCGCATGTATTCTCGCGCCGCCAACGCCGGTGAAGTATAAATCCATACACTCGGCAAATGACGTCTGAAACTTCGCATGGACCAGTTCAATTTTCGGCTCAATGGAATGCATCTCCTCCAATCCCGAATCCCAGAATTGATCAAAGTCATCCGGTCGTGGATTGCAGCCGGCATAAGTGTACAACTCTTCCAAAGGCATATCAAACAGCAGTGGCATGGTTTTCATCCTCCCTTTGATGTATTTTAAAATTCGTCCGCACATCTGCTCAGTACATGGCACAGAGCGGTTCAAATGAGATAGTCTATCACTCGCTTTTCGGATCGAATGGGCTGAATAAATTTCTTGAACGCAACGTGGTCCGGGTGGTCCTGGTAGGTCTGTAAATCTTCGCGGCTGTCGAATTCGGAATAAAGGACGATATCGCAGGCATCCGGGTCCGACGTGATATTCAATCCCACTTCCAGCAATTTTATCTCCGGTATCGATTCTGCTAGTGCCTCCAGCCTCGCCTTCACCCGATTTGCATTTTCCAGTTTTGAACGCCCTTCCGCATGTTCGTGCAGTTGCCACATGACAATATGTTTGACCATAGACCGCTCCGCAATTTTTATTGAATCGTCAATTTTCCATGATGTGTACAATAAAATTTTCGATAGTCACAAGATATTAATTTTGAAAATCAGAATCAATGATAAAATTTCCTTTTTATGATCCGGTTTCGCCTTCTCAGACCATGTTACAAAGTGCTTGATTTTTTTCAATTATTTGTATACATTGCTCCGCACGCGCTAATTCCATACTATTCAAAAAACACTTCCAGGTGGTCGTCATGAAAATAAAAAACAATCTGATTACAACAATCATCCTCACGCTGGCGCTGTTCCAGTCCTGTTATGGTACCGACTCGTCCAGAAAAACGATTACGATTCTACACACGAATGACATCCACGCGGGATTCGTCCCTGTCTCCATCAAATCGAAAGAACCCCAGGGCGGCACGCGATGGGTGGGCGGAGTGCAGGCGCTCAACCATTACATCAGTAAATTCAGAGCGGAGCAGCCTCAACTCCTGCTGCTGGATGCCGGCGATTTTATGACCGGCAATCCCATTTCAGACATCGAGGTGGACAGCGCCAGGGGCGGCGCGTTGATTCATTTTTTCAATTACATGAAATACTATGGCATGACCCTGGGGAATCATGAGTTCGACATTTCTGTGGCCAACGTCCGCAACCTGATTCGCCTGTGTAATTTTCCGGTGGTCTCGGCCAATCTGTTCACCGAAGACGGCGCGTTATTCACCGAGAAACCCTACGTCATTTTCACGAAAGCGGATTTGAAAATCGGAGTCATCGGCGTCATCGTGGACGATCTGAAAGATTACATCAACATGCCGCAGCGCAACCAGGTTATCGTCCGTCCGGCGATTCCCATCGTGGATTCGCTCGCCCAAGTCATCGACCCGCTGACCGATCTCATCATTGTCCTCAGTCACCGCGGGCTGGACGCTGACTATGAGATGGCTTCTAATGTCGGCCCGGCGGTGGACATCATCATCGGCGGACACAGCCATTCCCGGCTGAAAGAGCCGGTTCGTGTCAATGGAAAATACATAGTTCAGGCCGGCAGCAACTGCATGAACCTGGGACATATCGACGTCACGGTTGCCGCTGACACGGTTCAGCAGTTCACCTACGAACTCATTCCTCTCGAAAATGAGGGTGTCGCGCCCGATTCCTCGCTGCAGAAAGAGATTGCCATCTACGAGAACCAGATCAATGCGGAATACGATCGCGTCATTGGCGAACTGGTCGCGCCGTGGCATCGCAATTCTGAAGGGGAAAGTAATATCGGCAATTTCATCGCGGACTGCATTCGGACCTACTGCGAGGCCGATTTTGCGGTGATCAACAGCGGCGGCATTCGCCGGGATCTGGATAGCGGGGTGATTAAAAAGCTGGATATCAAAAACATCCTGCCGTTCAATAATTCGCTGTGCAAATTTGAAATGACCGGCGCGAATCTGTTGAACGTGATTCATAACAACGCCCTAGCGGCCATGGACAAGCAAGGCGGAATCCTGCAAGTTTCAGGGCTTACCATTGCCATCGAAAAAAAGGGCGATGGTTCGATAAAAATACTCAAGGCTCATGTCAATGGCAAGAAGATCGATCCGCAGCGAATCTACACCGGGGCAACCGTGGATTTTGTCCTCGCCAATTACGAAAAATACCTGTATTCCAAACCTGAAAAAGTGATCGATCTGATGATCCCTCTCACGGAAGTCGTGGTGAAGGCCATTGAGCAGCAGAAAAAAATTGATTCGAAAATCGAAGGCCGAATTCGCATGAAGTGATGTCCCGCTCCGATGACGACTCATCGGGAAAGAGGCTGTCATGCTCATCGCGCCGGCCATCGGCGTCCGCTGCAGCAGGGTGTGAAAGTTATCTGCGTTACTGCCTGTGGCAGGCCAGTGACTCCCGGAACAGTGGAGCCACGCCGGTATCATCCACCGATTCAGAAATGAAAAAAGTGCACGGCAAAACCCGTCGTGCACTTTTATTTTATTCCGGCGAACAGACTATTTATTTTTGATTTTCCACAGTCGGCCGAGCGTATCCTCCAGCGCTTTGCCCAGCGGCTCACCGCCGCGCGTGGTCACGTCCGGTTCATTGCGAAAGACCGAGTACGGCACATTGATTCCCTTCACGTTGATGAATTCAGGATCCGCGCCCGTCAATTTTTTCCAGTCATTTGTCTTATAATAAAACTCCATTTTTTCATCCGGCAATGAATGAAACAGGATAGAATCCTCCTGGCCTTTTCGTGCCCGCGCCCGGTTTTTTCGAACTGACTCTTCGTACGAAACATCGATGTACACAATGCCCGCCCGACTGAGGATATCGGCGCTCAAATAGGACAGCGCTTCGCCAATGCCATTTTCACCGCCGCGCGCGAACTCGATGATGGCGCTGTGGGTTTTGTGATAATTGGGGTTATAGGCCAGTTTCTTGGCGTAGGCGACATTGATCTTTTCGATGAATAAATTCCACACAAATGGGTCGTTGAAATAATAATCTTCGTTGGTGAACAGGCGGGGTCTGCCATGCCGGGTCAGAATATCATCGATGACAAAGGTATCCCACACAAATGGGAAGTCATCGATCTCATCGAATTCAGCTATATGAAACCGCTGCTTTCGGGTTTCCACTTCTGTCTTTTTCAAATAGTCAATGACTTCAGATTTGCCCGAGGCCGGGCGAGCCGTGAGGATGATAATTTCAAAGAAATTCATGAAAGCGCTCCTTCAGTTAAAAGTTAATGGCCTTTTTGTTTTCCCTGCGGGTAGGCGTGCCAGATTTTAATCGCCAGAATGAATCCGATGATGGCGAATGGGACAAGAAACGGCGCCCAGTAACTCCAACTGATGGTGACAAGTTGGCTCAGACAAATTGATTGAAATCCGGTTCCCAGATAGACGAATCCATCGATCAGGCCGACAGCGGTAGCCGCGCCTTTTCGTCCGCCGAAATCCATAGTCGCTGTGCCGGAGAGCATGCCGTGGGTGCCAATCACTGCCAGTGAAATGAGCGAAACAATCGCGCCCAGGACAAAGGGATTCATGTCCAGGACAAACCCCATGGCTGCAGTCAGCACAATCATCATGCCGTAAAACAGCGCAGCCACGGGCCCGCGCCGCGAGCCAAAAATCTTGTCAGAGACAAATCCGGCGAAGATACCGCCTAAAGAACCGGTCAGCATGAGAATGAGGCCCCAATGCGCGCGCATGAAATGTTCGGCGCTGAGCCCGGTCTCGTTGGTGAAAATGAGATACCAGTGCATGATGCCCTGCCGTAGAACGCCGGTACAAAACTCAATGACCGCGACGGTGATGATGATTTTATTGGTCAGAATTTTTTTGAGAAGCAAACGGAGTTGATACTTTCCTTCGTCCTCGCCGGACGAGGCGTCGGCCGTATCGAAATCCCGTAGCCCGGCCTGAGACGGCGTATCTCTGAGCAGAAAAATTTCGAATATGAAGAACACAAATAACAGAATGGCAGGGATGAAGAACACCCACCAGGTCTGGTCAACGGTCGATCCTGTCACGCCGATCAGATTTCGCAGCCCGGTCTGAATGAAATTCAAATCCGTGGTCAGCGTGGCGCGCGTTGCTTCGACGATCGCTGTGCCCCAATCGAATGCGAAATAAATGCCCAGTGAGATGAGCACGCCGAAGATTCCCCCGAATACGCCGCGCTCGCGCACATGGAACCACGACGAGTTCACTTTCACAATAGCCACGGCGCCGAAGCTCTGGAAATACATATTCAGCGAGTAAATAATTGAAAAGACCAGGACGAGATTAATAGTCGCTTTCTGTGTCAGCACGAGATAAGTGACCACGCCCAGAATGGCGTTCATGAATGCAGCCCCCAATGCGCCGGTCAGAATGGCCATTTTGCCTCCCATGCGATCCGTCAACGGGCCGTTGATTAAAAAAGCGAACGCATAGGTGATTGTCCCGGCGCCGAAGATGACGCCGAAATCAGCTTTCGACATGAGGTCGCCGAGGGCATTCTTGGAAACCGTTAAATTGTAGCGCCCCATATAGAGAAACGCATAGGTCAGACCCATGGGGAACCAGTTCAGGAATCGGCGGATGCGAAATTCGCGACTGTGAACTGGTTTGTCCAGCAAGTTTTGAGTCATGAAATTGCTCCAGCTAAATGAAATAGATACGATGATCAGGGAATTTAGGAAGGATGTTTTTACGTGATGAATCGTTTCATGCACCGCTATTATAAAGAAACCGCGTCAAAAAAGCAAGAATAAAATCGATGTTCTATGGCAATGCAGACTTCACACGCTGCAAGCCTTCGGTGCAATCGAGCAGTTTTGTGCGCAGCACGCGCTGCGCCAGGGTTGTATTCATGGAAACATCCTGGGGACGCGACGCCGCGGATGGGAAATCGAACATGGACGTGCGTTGCAGTGTATCCGTCGGAAGGTTCAGGATGGCGCACGCTTTCAGACCAAAGTCCCAACGGCTGATCCGCTCGCTGCCCCCCACGTGCAGAATGCCGGTGAAATCGCTCTCAGCCAATTCGAGCAATGCTTCGGCTAAGGTGATGCCAGAGATGGGCGTTCGGAATTGATCATAAAAAAGATTGACGGACTTCCCGGCCCGCAATTGATTCACCATCTGGTGGAAGAAATTCTCCTGGTGCAACTGACCGATGCCGTAAACCAGGGCGAGTCGCACCAAAGCGCAGTTGAAGTCCATAGCCGACAGTAACTGTTCGGCGCGCGCTTTTGTCTCCCCGTAAAAACTGATCGGATTGGTCGCATCGTCCTCACTGTAATGTCCGCGCCGACCATCGAAAACCAGATCCGACGATGTGAAAATCATTCGCGCCCCATTGGCTCTGGCCCAGTCAGCCAGACTGACCGTCGCCTGGATATTCACCTGCACCGTCCTGTCCCGATCCGCTTCGCAGGCGTCCGGCTTGGAAATAGCGGCAGTGTGCAGAATGATATCAGGCCTCACGCGCGCCAGCACCTGGTGGAGCTGATCCGGATTGGTGAAATTGACCTGAATCAATGTCGCTTTTCGATGACCGGGCACATGCTGTGAGTACAGCGAATAAACTTCATATCCGGGAGCGGCAAGCTCCGTCACAAACGTGCCTACAAATCCGCTCCCGCCAGTGATGAGCAGTTTCTTCATCCCTATTTTTTCCTGTCGATGACGGTCACCAGTTCCTGCCGCTGTATCGTGGCATTGCCGATTAAATCCGTGATTTGAATGATGAGTTGCACCCTCCCCACCAGGTCCGGCGGCAGGATGATTCTCTGATACTGAATATCGTCTCTCGAATTTCCGGCGTACTCGTAGCTGGAGGTGACTTCTCCCCGCTTTTTCAGCAATTTCAATTCCGTAAAAAATTTCCTCCAGCCGGGGATTGATTTGCTATCCTGACCAATTTTATACTCTATGCTATATCGGCTTGCTCCGAAATTATCCTGACTCAACCCATAAATTTCGTAGTAAAGGATCACCGGCTGTCCCGGCCCATAGGTTTTGAGCGGATTGGGGATGATGTGAAAATCCGCCCGCGTCGGCAGCGAGTCTGTCCGGGGTGGGTTCAGATCATGGGCGAACAGCACGTGGCTCATTTGAAATCGATCCGCGAAAAACGAATCGATGGCCACCTCCTGATGAACGGTCGCTGACTGCCTGGAATTTTGATCCAAAAATTCCATGGCGAAAAAATAGTCGCCGGGCGCCAGAACTGCCTGAAACCGACCCACACCAAAGGCGCTGTTGTCCACTTCGATGAGGTCGCCATGTGTCAGAAATAGATCCGCCCGGCTGTTCACAACCGGTTTCCAATCCGGATCGAAAAAAAACACGCCCTGTTTCAAATGGAACTGTTGCTGTTTCATCCGGATTTTCCCGGCCGGTATGCCGTAATAAATTTCCAACTCGGTTTTCCCTGTCGCGCCCTTGAACGCAGCGATCTCCATTGGCACGTCAAACATCTCGGAGTCAGGATGAACCTGGTAAAAATCAGGTCTGTCCTTGATCATCTCTTCATACACATATTTGAAATCGGGCTGCGTCCCATCCTCCCAGGCAAAGGCGAAATTGCCGGAGAGATACTGGTCTTCGAAAATAAAATGAAAGTCCGAATAAATCCAGTACTCTTTCGAATGGTGAAGCGGATTCCGGGTGCCACCGACAAACGCGCCGATGTACGGTCGCGTGCGATATTTGAAGGCAGGGCTGCCATAGCGAATCAGCACTTTACCCCGGTCCGTCTGCCAACCTTCGATGCCCCTGTCCGGAAAAGAATACCTCAGGTTTGCATAGGCCACGCGACTGAAGTGCTCCAATTTCCGCTCATTGAATTCAGTAAGAAAAAGCGGGTCCTTGCTCATCCATACATTTTCGAGCAGGGAGTCTGTATCAGCCGGGCGCCCCGGACGCTGAAGCTGTTTGAGTTGAGTCGGGGACAGAATGGGCTCCACCGATTCGAAAATTGACTCCTCTTCGTGCGTCATGAGCGATCTGGCCAGATGATATTCGCGTTCCGCTTCAGCATAGCGTCGCGAGTGCTGATAGGCAAATCCCAAAAACAGATGGCAATTTTTATCCGTCGGCATAATCTTCACCGCGCTCTCCAATAATTGAATCATGTGCTCCAGTTGCTGGAATTCAAAATAGAGGAGCGCCAGACGATAGTATGCCGTTGTAAAATGGGGATTCGCTGATATGGCCTGCCTGAAGTAATCCGCGGCCTTTTGTTGCGCTTGCAGGGCAAAGGACTGCATGAAGATAATCCCATCCAGATCCGGATCGATGCTGATCATATCTTTGTAGGCCATCACCTGGTCTTCTTCCAGAGCGGCAAGTTGAAAATAAGCCTGGTAATGGTACGGATCAGCCTCGACGATTTTCTCGAACTGTCGCCTGGCTTCGAAGGTCAAGCCTTTTTTGAGATTGAGAAGGGCGCAGGAATAGCGGAATTCCGGATTGTTTGGTTCCAGTTTTAAAGCGCGTTCCATTTCAAAAGTCGCCTTGAACCGGCCGTGCACAGTCCCCTCGTCCATGAACAGCACGGCTAATTGGTGGTATGCCTTTGCGTGTTTTCGATTGAGCGAGATAGCTTTTTTCAGATGATGGAGCGCGGAATCGCGGTTGCTTTGCTGGTAGAACGAGACGGCCTGCTGGTAATGCGCCTCTGCCCGTTTGGTTTTTTCCGAGGCGGCAGTCTGCGCAGGAAATATAAGGAGCAGCAGGTAGGTGAGGAATATTATTTGCGGACTGATCCGTTTCATCTCAATTTGAAATTAAAAAAAATCCCTGCCACCGGAAGCCGGGATTCGATGGCAGAGATAATTCACAAATCGCTTTTTGTACTGGTAAATTAGAATCGAACTGACAACGTCGCAAACACGGTATCAAACGTAATTTTTTCGTTGAGAGGATCAAGGCCTTCGGAGAGAGAGCTTTCAGCTTTCTCCCACCAGCCGTGAATGTATGCCACATCGATTTTCACTTGTTTGTCCAGCAACAACCCGCCACCGACGGTGTAGTAATTTCTATCCTGCTGGGACGTTGCGTCTTTGAGCGGCGAGGGAATTCTGATTGCGCCAGCCCGTAACTGGGCATTGATCAACGGCACTGTGAACTCCGCTCCCACCCGATACGTGGTCGTGGCGGCATAATTCTGTTTGAAATCCAGATTCTCGCTGAACCTGTCGCCGACCGGCGGTTCTTTGGTGTATCGGGTCTGGGACCAATCCGTGTATTCAACGTCACCTGAAACCACGATATTCGGCAACAAAGTGACTGCAGCACCGGCTGAAAATACAAACGGGAATTTGATGCCATAGTCCCAGCTACCGGACTGATCGTTCAGGTAATCCTCATCCGGACTGTCGGCGTCTTCCACCTGCGAGGTCAATTCCTCCCAATCTTCTTCGGCATTCATCGACACCGGCGTGGCGACGGTGGCAGCAAATCTAAAGAAGCGGGCGAATCTATAGAGCGCTCCCAACTTGAAATTCACTGCGTTGTACTTGGTTAGTATTTGTTGATCGTAGGAATAGTTATCATAATAATATGCATCATCAATGTCTTCTTCATAGAAATTCAAATAGTAATCATCATTTCCGCGCCAGATATTCATCGATGCGCCGATGGACAGATTTTCAGTGACTTCCATCGCGCCGGCAAAAACCCAATTGTTCAATCCGCCTTCTTCGATTTCAGTAAATTCTTGATTCACTCCGTAATAGCTGTTGTACAGACCTAACGAAAAACCGGAATCAAAGTTACGTACCCTATTATAGCCCACGGCAAACACGAGGCTGCCGCGATAGGTCGGGACAGGGAACGCGAACCCGATTGAATTCAATTTGGTCTTGGTCGTTTTATCCGAGTTTTTCACTTCGCCCAGGGTGGACTCGTTCAGATACTTTAAATTGGACATTGAGGCGAACAATTCCATCCGTCGCAGTTGCGTGAGACCGGCCGGGTTCCACAGTGTCGCCGAATAATCATCCGAAACCGCCAGGTATGCGCTACCCATAGAGAGGGCGCGCCCACCAACACCGGTGATATGGCCCAGGAAGAAAGCTTCTGTCTGCGCTTGTGCGGATGTAACAACCAACCCGACCAACAGAAGTATTGGAAAAATAATCCATTTTTTCATTTTCAGCTCCAATGTAAAAGTTACTTTTTGTTGGTTGAACCTTTAGAAGTCGTTGAACTGGTTTCAGTCGTTCGCGCCGGGGGCGCGGAAACGCTTCGTGTGGCAGAGCCAGAACTGCTTCCGCTGCTGCGCGGTGTATAGGACTTGCCGGATGAACTGCTGCCGCTTGGTGGTGTATTGGATTTGTCGGACGTACTTCCGCTGCTCCGATTCGATGTGCTCGGAGAAGCGCTATTTTTATTCGTGCTGCGAGACGCATCGCTGCGAGATTTTGGAACCGTTGTTATTTTCGGCCGCTGCACATTTTGCTTCACCTGACGCGGCTGATCTTTCACCCGAATCGTCTTACGAGCGTCCGTCGCAGTATTATTCCGTTTATTTTCAGAATACCGCTTTTTCAAATCATTGACCATGGCTTTATTGTCCTTCGTCCTGGGACGCGTGGTAATAGAGGGCGTCTGTTTCACCGCCCGTTTCACGGAACGAGCGTCATCCCGAATGGTTGGATTTTTCAATGCCGCATCGGTTCGTCCTGCTCGATTGACGTTTTGAGCCGGATCCACGCGGGATACATTTCGCGGCTCATCCCGTCGCGTGTGATCTGCCAATCCCGGCGACCGACGATTGAATTCCCGCTGATTCATCGCTCCCCGCTCCGGTTTATTGTTGTAACCGTAGTAATTGTGATAATAGCCGGGATTGCGCCAGTAATAATAATCGTAATAACTATATCCGACATACCAGCCCGGGCCCCAATAGTGGCTGTACGGATCCCACCAGAAATCTGGATAATAGCCAACATAGCTCCAGCGATAATAGTCGTAATAGAAGGGGTCATAATACCCGAAATTCCAGCCCGGCCCGTAAGGATAATAATTGTGAATGTAGACATCCGTTTCCTGAATCACCGTCGAGTCGGCGTATTGTTCATCATCGTAATAATCCTCGGCCTCTTCCGCATCGTATTCACTTCGGTTTTCATCCGAATAATACTCATCCTGAGTATCCACTTGCGGCCGGGAAAGCTGTGTGTAACATCCCGGCAAAATAAAGCTCATCATAAAAATGAGCAGCGTTGCCAGGTAAAAAGATGATCTGTTCGTTTTCATCAGCTTCTCCTCCTGTATTTTATTGGGTCTTATCTGTTAACTCCGCAGAAATTATTTATGATTTAATTCCAAGAAACACATACTATTTCAAATGGATAGACAACTTTTTCCTGAACTACTTTTTTAGACGATACAAAAATTAAAAAGTTCAGGGGAAATTTCGGATAAAAAACAGTCATGGGATTGATATTCCAACGGAGGGTCGAATCAAACGCGATACCAGCGGCATCAGTTCTTCTGAAGTTCTCTGATTTGAAGGTAGGTCTGTTTTGCTTCGAGGAGGTAATCCGGGCCTAATTTTTTCAACACTTTGAGCTTCACCTGGAGCGCATCGATTTTTTCGGGAATAGTGAGATTGGAATCTGCGCTCAGGACCTTTTGAATCAGTTCCAGCGACATCTGTGGGTTGTGTTTGTTCATCTTAGCCAGTTCGAGTTGGCATTTGTACTTGCCGGACCATTCGATTTCTGCGCCGACTGCCAGATAGTCTTTGGCCGACCGATAGTCCGCTTTTTCAATGTAATTCATCCCCAGGTAGTAGTGCATCGCACCGCAATCTTTCAGATATTGCCTCATGTTCTCCTGATTTGACAGGGCGATGGAAGCCGTTTTTTCCCGGTTGCGAATGACGCGCAGTAACCGGTCGCACGCCTGCTCTTTCTTATTCAAATATTGAAATTCAAGACCGGCAATGCGCCATTCAATCTCATCAATGGCATCTCTGTCCGACAACGATTCTTTCAACGTTTGAAATTGATTGGCAGCGTCGGTATATTTCTCCGCTTTGACCAGATTCAGGATGTTGTTTTTCTTCTCTGCGGACTGAATATTCCCGTTATCCCAATTCAGCCAGTTCTCGAAATGCGCGGCAATCGATTTGCGCTGTTCTGTCTCCGCCATGGTTTTTGCCTGACGAATCATTTCGAGCGCCTCGGCCGAGCGGTACATCCTGGACAGGCACACTGCCTGCGAATAGAGATAAGTGAAGTTGAGCGCATTGGCGCTTGAATCTTGCGCTTGGGCAGATCTGGTGCTGTCAAAATAAAAGTCTTTTGTCTGGCTAAAAACAGATGCTGCCCGACTGTAATTTTGAAATGCGTTTTCCCACTGCTCCAGTTTGAAATAGCATTCCCCCAGATTGAAGTAAAGGTTATGCTCGCCCTTCTCACGCTCGAGAATTTCAAGAAGCACCTGCTCCGCTTTTACGAAATTGGAATTATTCTTTTCAACATCTGCTTTTAAAAAATAGGTTCGAGCCAGACCATCCCGGCAATCCAGGGCAAATGGATTTAACTCGATCGATTTCTGAAAATTTTTCTCCGCAGCAACCAGGCATTTGGTCAGCTCTTCGACGTGGCTCTGCCGCCTTTTCTCCCGGGTAAGGATAGTCTCCGATGTTGTGTCGGAATTTTGTGACGAATCCCGGATTTCAGTACGCAGCAATTGCCACAGTGAATCCGCGGCTGTGAGGGAACGTTCGCCGTCATTGCAAAGTTGGGTCGACTTTTGCTTATGGTGAAAATTCACAAAAAGATGCGGGATGATGGAATCCGCTTCGGCCAGGGTGAGGCTATCGACTCCCACCGGGTCAGATCCTTCGTCCCCGGCATGAAACTGATGACGCGTCGTCCCGCAGCCATTCAGGAATATCAGGGCATACAACACAATTGAAATCAGACTTTTCAGGAAAATTTCTCTCATGGAACTCATTTAATTATGGTTCGCCAGCAATTTGTGAAAATGCCGGGCATCGTCGTAATTGCCATTTTGCTTATGGGCACCAAATAACATCTGATGAATTTTGTAAATCTCGTCGCTGGATAGCTGCTCCCGCTCGTTCAGCGCCAATGTGCAGTTGCGTATTGTCTCTTCGGGATTCGACTGGGACAATAATGCCAGTTGCAGATAGCTCCTGGCTCGATAGTCCCATTCAATTTTTGAAGCCTGCCTGAGGTAGATATAGGCCAGCCGCATTTCATTCATCCTGGAATATTTCAAGCCGAGAGAAAAGCACATCGCAGCATAGTCTTTGCGAAAGCGCTCATGTCGCGGCACATTCGTTTCATCGTCGGGAATATTTTTCAACACACTAAAAAGCCGGGCCACAGCGTCTTTCTCCCGATTCAGATGCTGATATTCGATAGAGGCAATTTTCCAATTGATCTCATTTCTGGTGCGCTGGGTTTTCAGGTGATTCAACAGGTCGATGTATTTCTCACTCGCCTGTTTATAGTCCGCATGCTGTTCCAGTTCAACAACTTCATCGCGCAATTCCGATGCGCGAATATTCCCCTCATCCCATTTTATCCAGGACAGGTAATTCGTCAATTCAGTTCGCAACGACTCGGAGTCGGTGAGTTCATACGCCCGGGTGAGAAAGCCAATTGCGCCTTCGGCATCGTACATTTTCGCTCTGGCTTCGCCCTGTCCCCGAAGCAGGTACACCCATTTCGATGTATCCACGTCGTTGCTGCTGCCAGGTTCTTCAATCATTTTAAACTGGGCGACGACGTGAAGCACCTTTTCCGCTTCCCGAAAACTCTCATCGCATTTCGCCCAATTGCCCAGTGCATAATGGCATTCGGCCAACCGCGTGTACACATCGGGATTGCTCTTATCGACCAGCAGCAAATTTTCAATTTCATTCACAGCAACCAAGTAATAATCGTTACGATTGGTGAGATTGCCCAGCATCATATTTATCTGGACAAGGAGTCCCCGCGTGTTCAGATTGAATGGATTGAGCAGCTTCGCCTGAGCCGCATCCTCGTTCGCATTTGTAAAAATGTATTCTAGCTTACGCCTGGAATTGAGCTTCAGAAATAGGTTTCGCGTTTTGCCTGAGAGTCCGATTTGGTTGATCCAACGATGGCACAGATTCTCACCAATGGGATCATGCTCTTTTGAATGGCGCAGCGCCAAAGACAGCGTGTCTGCACATTCAAATGAAATTTTCGCCCGTTGATATAAAGAGTCAGCGGCATCCATCTGTGCGGCATCAGCAAGGATGCGATCGGCGTAGTTCAGCGCCTCGCGGGCGACTGTGCTATCCACGCCCGGAAAATGCACAACCTCAGTTGAAACGTGCCTGGATTTTTGTTCTGTATTCAGCGAGCGATTTACCGCGCATGAGGTAAGAATTGTAGCTATCAGAAAGGCTATCCCAACGTTCCGCATCACCGACTCATCGTTAAATTGCTTGACTTTTGAAACCATTGTCGGGCATCATCAAAACTGCCCATGCGTTTATAGGCGAGGTAAATGGCATAGTACAGGTCATTCTTTTCATCGATGGACAATTGCTCCTCCAGTGCGAGCGCCGATTGTGCATATTTAAGTGACGATTTATTATCCAGCGATGTCAACTTGGAAAGTTGAAGGTAGCTTTTTCCCACACCGCTCCATTGAAAATTGACCGATTGGAAAAAATAAACAAATGCACTTCGGAGATCATTTTCCTGGAGGCGCTGCTGACCCAGGTTATAACATATCATCCCATAATCTTCGAGGTATTTCTGATCTTCGGGCCGAAGCGCCTGTCCAGTTGAATCCAGTGGGATCTGTTCTGCCAGTTCCCGCATTCTATCCGCTGCCAGCAATTTCTGGTCAAGAAACGAATACTCCAACTGAGCAACCTTCCAGTTGATGTCCTGTTTGGCGCGCTCCGTAGTCACCTGGTTCAGCAAGTCCATGTACTCTTCTTTGATTGTCAGATAATCTGAATCTCCCTGCTGCACCTTGTAATTCAACTGGTCGGACCGTCGGGATGCCGTCAGATTTCCATCGTCCCAGTTGATCCAATCAATTTTCTGCTGAATGCGCTTCGCTTCGACCGGCGTCGGGGCAATGAGTTTGGCATACTGCAGGGACTGCAACGCTTGCGGAATCATGTTCAATTGAATCTCGGCATTTGATTTAATATAGTAATGGCCGAACAGGTAGTTCGTGTCAATTTTATTCCAGTCATCATTCAATAATAACTCAATCGCCGATTTGATGTTCGTCAGCGCCTTGTCCCAGCGGCCAGCATTGAAATATTTCTGGCTTAATTTGTAATACAACCCGGGATCGTCATTCACGATGTAAGTCAGGTACTCCAGCATGGTAATCGCGCGGGTAGCATTGTCGCAGTGGGCATGTAATTCAGCCAGGTTTTGGAAAATCCAGATGAGGTAATTTTGCGTCTTGATATCAAAAGGATTCAACTTGAAGGTCTGTTCAAAATACATGCGCGCCTGCTCAAAATGCAGGATTGCTTTCACTTCGATCTTGCGCACGTCCGAGGAGTCCATTTCGCTGCGATTGATATTCTTAATGGAATTAAATGCTTCGCGGGCTAATTTGGCTCCGGATATAAATAGCTTCTCCGCCTGAATCGAATCTTTTCTGGCAATGACGTATTGAGAATCTGCCACAGCTTGCCACATCCTCCAGAGGGAATCGCTCAACGTGAACCGGTTGATTTCACGGATGGTGTCATCACTTTCTTTCTTGTCATCCGAAATCATCCCGCTGTCGCTCAATCCCGCCATGGAAAAATGCGGACCGGACGAATGGAATTGATCCAACTGGGCTAATCCGTTTGAATGGACCAATAACAGGATCATCAACCCCCAACATGTCCTTCTACTAATTTTAAATATGCAGCTCACGATGCAGTTCATGGTCACCCGATGTTGTTGTAAAAATCTTTTCTCTCAGAGGATAAACTAATGTCACGCTTTTCATCGCCGATTGATAATGCTCCATTCTTCTTATCGAGCTTTGGGAATCGTTGGGAACGCATTTTCAGAATGCGTATAACGTAATTATTTCAATTTTTAAATGCAAGCTATATTCCTTTTTCCACCCCTATAAACTCGTTCTACTAATCCGCTATTTTTATTGGTCTTCTACCCCCGCTTAATAATTACATTTTTTTAATGACTGAAAAATATGATGTTTAACACAATCAGGCCCTTAACGCTTTAAAAATTAAGGCCTATTATAATTAATATATCGAACAATCTCTAGTTTTTCTTAAGATTGATTAACATATTTTGGGATTAAATACAAAATTGTTATTACACCTTCAGAACCGTAACAACAACTTCATCCATTTAAATTTTATGATTGCTTAAGTTAGACTATACAAGACTAAACTGGGGATCTCAGAAACTTTTTTTAGGCCGGCACAAGGATCAGGAGAAATCAAAAAATGAGCACAGCAGAAGAGTTGTCCCTTCTGCCATGCAGGTAATTTCGCTTATTTCATGAGATGAAATATGGCTACTTCAATAGAACCATTCGTCGGGTCATGGTATAGTTATCGGATTTAATCTGATAGAAATAGACTCCGCTCACCTGGTTCGCAGCATCCCAATGCACCTCTCCACGGCCTGCTTTAAGAAATCCATCAATGAGAGTTGCAATTTTTTGGCCAATCACGTTGAACACTGAAATATTTATTTTCTGCGCTTGTGGCAGATTGAATCGGATTGTGGTGACCGAGTTGAACGGATTGGGGTAGTTCTGATATAATTCAAAGGAACCAATTGTGTTCGCAGTGACGTCAGTATCGAATACTGCCGAGATGACGCCCGTTGAATTGGAGGCTCCCAGGCTTGGGGTTGAAAAATGGGTCCATGAGTTCATGCCATCGCTAATTCGCCCATACGAGGTATCCGGAAGTTGCGGTCCAAAGGAAAGAGAATCGATGACTGTGATGCCATCGGAAGCGAAAATTCCAATCTGCTCGCCGTCGCCGCTTAGTTTAATATCGACATGGAAAACTCCCTGGGACGTCTGTTTATCCGCCCAGAGCACAAGAATCTGGCCAGGCTGAAGTGTCGTGGAATCCGGCATATCGGTCGGGATTTGCCATTCCGTGGGAGACGACAGTTTGTCAGTCACGTACATGCCACCAATGTTCACCGGGAAAATTCCCACGTTCATAATTTCGATGCAGTCATCATTTTCGCCGTAAGGATCCGTTGTAATAAAATCATTGCTGGCCAGGAATTCATTCACGATTATGGGAATCATGCGGTTGGTATAACCCGGAGTCGGATTCGAGAAAAATACCCAGTTGTTTTCGCCGTCAGCGAGACGCCCGGCGGACTGATCAGTGGTCTGGTCTCCGAAGGTGAGCGTGTCGATGACTGTAGCAGCGTCGCTGGCATACAGCCCAATTTGCTCGCCGCCGGCGCCTAATTTAATTTCTACATGCAAAACACCTTGCTCCGGTTCATCGTCAGCCCAGATGATGAGAAAGCCGCCCGGCTGAATCGTCGTTGAATCCGGTCGCGTCGCCGGTATTTGTACCTTGTTGGGCTCGGTCAGATCGTCGGTGATGAACATGCCGCCTATGTCGACTGGCTCTGTTCCTGCATTGTAAATTTCAATCCAGTCATCATGACCGCCAAAAGGATCGGTATTGGCCGTGTCGTTACTGGCCAGGAACTCATTGATTTTCAATGCCGGGGCCTGTCCGAATGAAATTGACACAACCAGCAAGGAAAAAAGTACTAATAAAATAGTAACCCCTCTTTTCATGTTAAACCTCCACGTTTGTAAATTTTCTAATGAATTATTTATAAGCAGAATCGCTGCTCAACTGTTGTTTATATCATTGAGTTAAAAGGAATAGTCGCTGCTGAGAATCGCTCACAATATAAAATATCTGATTGACAAAATCAATGACAATTCCTTCGGGATTTTCTATTGCCACGTGATAGCTTTCCAATACTCCTTCATTGGTATCCCAGAGGAACAATTGCTGACCCTGATCGCTGAGAATCCAGAATCTATTGTCACTGGTATCGCAGGCAATATCCGAGTAATCAGGCGCAAAGGTCAATTCCTTCGTCTCTGCAATTGAGAAATCGGGATTCAGTGCAATCCACTTTCCCGGCGCTTTCTCTTTGATGACAAAAATCCTGCCTTTATCGTCTGCGCAGACACCTTCCAAACCGGAATTATCGTGGGTCTGCAGAATCTGATGCTTTCCCAAAATAGCTCCCAGCGAATCCAACTGCACCACATCGCCGGCGTTTTCTTCCACGACTAACAATTCACCGGTATGCCAATTGAAACTGACGCCTTCGAGATCGGTCGCTTCCAAGGTCATCGTCTGAATAATGTTGCCAGTCAGGTCCAGTTTATACAGGCAGCCATTCTGATCGCTGACAGTCCACATTGCGCTCCGGGATCGGTCGAATGCCAGTCCCGAAGGTTCAGGCACATCCAGTAGAAATTGTGAGATGATTTTCAATGATGGCCCGGTATGCTCCGGCTGCACAGCGTTTTCGCTGACACTGCAGCCGGAGATGATCGCCAGGCTTATCCAGTAGTTAAGCAATTTCATATCGCTTCAAATCAGTTTTATGGTAATTGCAATTCAGTCACAGTCCACGCTGCCAATGCATGCAAGACGTCTGCATCAGCGCGCCCAGCAGCATAACGCCGGCAGCATGCAGACTTTACTCCCGGATTATTTCCCGTTCAAAGCGCCCGGCGATGGCGTATTGAAAAGAATCCAGTTGGGACTGCCATCCGGAGACCGTCCAAAGGAGATGTCTTCGGTCTGCGCGCCGTAAGTCAGAGAATCGATTACAGTCGTGCCGTTCGGCGCAATGAGCCCGATTTGCTCACCATCCCCGGATAATTTGATGTCGACATGCAGCGGTCCCTGTTGCATCTCTTTGTCCGCCCAAATGATGACAAACCCACCGGCATCGATTGTCGTTTTTGCAGAGTCTGTTTCAGGGATTTGCCAGGCCGTGAGATTTGACAATTTATCCGTGATATACATGCCGGCGATGTTCACCGGATTCGGGCCGGGATTGTAAATTTCGATCCAGTCGTCCTGGGGGTCGCCGTCGAGATCGTCCTCGTCCGGATCTTTGAACGAGGAATCATTGCTGGCTAAAAATTCATTGATAAAAAGCACCGGCGGGACATAGCCGACTTCAAAATGCAGCGTGTCGCTCTGCGTCCGGGCTGCTTCTTCATCGGTCGCCGTGATAAAATAATAGATCACTTTTCCGTCATCGAAGGGGCCAATCTGCGCCTGATACACGGCATTGGCCAGCGCCATCGTCGCTGAGGCTGAAATATTTCCGGCCTCCCCGTAACTGAGCGAAACGCCGCTCAAATTTGTGTCCGTAACTTTGGCCGACACGGTGACCAACTCCCCGGCCTGGATTGTCGCCGGGGTGACAGAAATCTCGCTGATCGTCGGCGGCAAATTGGATGATGCGCCGGTGTTCGATGCGGCCGGCGTTGCCTGGGCAAAGACCTGCCACGTATCGCTGCCATCCGGATTGCGGCCGTAAGAGAAGTCGGTCTGCTGCGCCTCGTACGTCAGAGAATTGATGATGAGCCGGCCATCTGACTCGACGATGGCGATGGATTCGCCGCTGCCGGACAGGGCGAAGTTCGCGTGCAGGGGACCCTGATCCGGTTCATTATCGGCCCAGATGACAATGAATCCGCCGGGAGGAATGGTCGTCTTTGCCGGATCGGCACCGGGAATCTGGTACTGGTTCAAATTTTCCAGATTGTCGGTCACGTACATTCCAGCGACATTCACTGCGACGCTGTCGGCATTATAGATTTCAAACCAGTCGTCATAGGGGCTGTTATCGCCGCTGCCGTTGTCATCCGCGTCAGCGCTGGCCGCGTCGTTGCTGGCCATAAATTCATTGATGAGGAGCTTGAATTCACTTTTTTCATTTTTGTCATCCAGACCAGTCGATTCATCCGTGCTGCATGACGTCAGCAAAATGGAAAAACTTAACAACAATAGAACAGGCCATAATTTCATGATTTTCCCTCCAGATTGTGTTCTACTCAATCGATTCAACGCAATATAAAAAAGCTTCAAATTATTAGACTCCGGAATCAGAATTTAGGTGCACAATAGCTATGGTCACTGCATCATCTCATTGCTGATTAGAATGATTTCGTTTCACTATCATTTTTTTTAAATAAGTCCCGGCGCGCGACTCTCACCTCTGTGCTAAATTGGTCACAGCAAGATTTCCACTACTTCGGCACTTTTTTAAAATGCCAGTCAGATTAAAAGAAAACCATCGCCAAAAAATGGAGCACGCTGAAATCGTAATTACCGGGGAATCCATCGTTGGTGGCGAAAATGGAATTATCCACGTAGGTGTAATTTAATATAAACCGAATGTTGGGATTGGCGTACCAGTTCAATCCCAGTGTATAATTATTGGCCTTGCCGCCGGTGATGCCGGCCTTGTCATCGCTCAAATTGAGATGACTGTAGCGGGCCGCAATTTCCCAGGCGCCAACGGTGTTGCTCTTGGGAATGATCTGACCGAACTCCCCTTCTTCTTTCACCCAGGGACGCATCTCGCCGGTGAGTATCCAACTGATGAACGCATAGCCGCCGCTCAACGTAGCATTCTCGGCGCCGTTCATTCGCTGTAAATTCGTCTGAATATATTCTCCCTGTAGCGAGAGATTTTTGTAAACCATAACTCCTTCCAGTCCGGTTTTGAACGCATAGCTCACATCGAACACCGTCCCTGTGGAAAGGATTTCGGCGTCACCCAGCTTCGTCTCAGCTTCGCTCTGAAATTCCATGGCGTTGCTTTCATCATCCGGTTTCTGATAGGCGAGCGCCAGACCGGTGTGAATGATGGCTTTCGAATTCTGGATAGGCGTGTACACCAGGCGCGCCGCGGCGCCATTCCCGGTTTCGTCCATTGACTTATTTTTAACGGCATCCATCGTCTGGCCGAAAACTGCTGACCTGAGATTCCAATTCGTTCCCCACCGCGAATATTGCAGGCCCAAATGGCGGTCGGTTTCAAACGCCATCATGGGATAGGCTCGCTCCACAAATGTCTGGTACCGCGACGTCATCAATTCTTCCAGTCCCAACGGCATTTTGAAATGGCCAAACTTGATGTGGGAGTTATCGAATCCCACGAATGACAGGAACATATCTTTTATTTCCACAACGCCTTCAGCCACATCAATATCCCATTCCGCCCGCCAGGTGTTATATAGCAATGTCTTCAAGGTGAATCGCGCTTTTCGCACGTGCGTGCCGCTGCTGAGCCTATCTTCGTCCTCGAAGAAATAGCCGCCATTGAGATAAGCGCGCATATCAAAGCGGGTCTGAAACGCGCCGTCATCCGACTTGAACATGAGGATTCCATGATCCCACTCCGTTCGACCCGGCGCGATTTGAGCCTCTGTCTGCGCGAAAGAAATACTGAAAAGTAAGAGTAAAGAAAGTACGACTACGGGAGTAAAAATTTTCATGCCATCTCCTGTGAAGAAATATTTTGAATGAGTGATTTAAAAACGTAATTGCCCGGCCGCCCCATTATTGCTGACTAATTCATTGCCTCGTCATCGACCCGAAACATCTCGAATAGAAATTCGAATTTCGATTGCAGGTCTTTATTGTAATTCCGGGTAAATTTTGTTTCATCGCGAAACCGCCACGCCTCACCCCATCGCTGTAAATCGTTCACAAACTGCCAGCGATACGAATAGGTTTTTCCGGCAAGGGATCTCAACGCTGCCATCTGGTCCGGCGTGAACCACAGACTATCGATTTTACTATCAATGAGCCGAGGATTGACTCTGTATGATTCCACGAATGAATATTCGATTACCTTTTTCCGCTGGTCATGGTTCAGCGTCGTTTGGTCGCGGAGCACCGATTCGAACCGGGCGGGATTTTTAAACTCGGTTTTCTGCAAACTAACAAGGCTTGTATCGACAATGCCCTCTGCATTGAGTTGGCGAATGACCTGCTCATTCATATCGAAAGAGACTTTCCGGTACACCTGCTGGTCAAAGACATTTTGAAAAATGAACAGCGAGAGAAATGCCACCAGGCCGGCCATGATGGGAGTCGTCACCCAGCCCAGGGCTATTCCGCCTAAAATTTTGAATTTGATCTGCCGTCCGCCTTTTAAAATGCCAATCCCGATGACAGCGCCAACAATCGCCTGAGTGCTGGAGACAGGCACGAGCGGAATGGATGGCAATCCGATAGAGGCGAGAAATTGCCCCAATCCTTCCGATGAAAAAAGGAACAGGACGATTGAATGGGCCAGCACCACGATCAACGCCGCAATGGGTGATAGCTTGAACAGGCTCTTGCCCACGGTATCCATCACTTTATGGGAATAGGTGAACACGCCGGCGGCAATGGCGAAACCGCCCAGCGCGAACAACAACTGGGTGCCGGTGAAGTTCAAAAAACCGGCAATGTGAATGGTCGGGAAATCGGCCACCGGCACGAAGACGCCCATGACATTGGCAATATTGTTCGCTCCCAGTGTGTACGAACCAAACGCGCCGACAATGATCAGGCCGACTCGGGTCAGCATATCCATTTGCAGCATGTGGATTTTCAATCGGCTGAGCCAGGCCTTCATGATCAAAAAGAGCACGATGGCGAACGCCGCAGAAAGCGCCGGACAGAGAATCCAGGTCAGGATGATTGTCGTTAAAGAGCGAAAGTCCGTCAAATAGCCGGCAAAGAAATTCCAGCCAATAATCGCTCCGACAATTCCCTGGCTCGAGGAGACCGGTATTTTGATGCGCGTCATGAAAAACGTCGTGATGGCAGCGGCCAGCGCCACAATGAAGGAGCCGGCAATGGCGTTCACAGATCCCAATCGCTCCAGCGTGTGCGAGGCGCCGGCCCCGCTGAATGCAGCGCCCAGAATGACGAACACACTGCAAATCGCGGCGGCAGTTTTAAAGCGCAGCATTTTTGTCGCCACAGCCGTGCCGAAGACATTGCCCGCATCATTCGCACCCAACGACCAGCCGAGAAACAGTCCGCTTATTAAAAATGCCGATACCATGTCACATCGTTCTCTTTATGGTGCAGATGTCCAGCCGGTCAGCGACCGCTTCGGCATTGTCCGACACTTGCTGAATATGCAGCGCAAAGTACCGGAGATGAAATTTCTGGCTCAACTCGATATTCAGTTTGAACGCATGGCGCTTGAGATCATCCCCAATTCGATCCGCTTCTTTTTCGAAAAAGTAGACTTTGTGAAGATGATCTTTCACCGAATTCACATCCTTGAAAAATGCGCGAATAGCCTTCACCAACACCTCGGTGGAGTTCACGGACATCTCGGTCAGGTCGATGAAATGCTTATTCAATGATTCCGGAATTTCCGGCGTTTCAATATCGAACTGGAACAGCGTCGCTTTCATCTGGTTGATCACATTATCCGTGCTCTCCAGCAGCCCCAACACATCGCCGCGGTGCTCCGGGATGAGCGTCTGAGTGTAGAGTTGATTTTCAATATTACGGCGCAATTCGTCGGCTTTGCCTTCAAGGGAATCGATCGATTTGAGATGCTCATTGAAATTTGGATTATCTTTTTCCAGATAATTTTTCACTCCCAATTTAAACAGCAGACTACCCTGGGAAATGGCATCCAAAAACTCATCAATCTGCATCACTAACTGTTTTGTTGATTTGAATAAAATAGACATCATCCTCACCGTCAATGACTTTCATTCCAACTTCTTGTTATTCCACTATTTCATTTTCAAATCTGGTGACTGTTTAGCCACCAAGTCTCAAAAGCACAAAGAAAAAGAAACATCTTAAAAATGAATTCTGAAAACTGAATTTGGTTTTAAAAATAAAATTGAATTTCTGTTACCTGACTTTAACGCCAGGGCTTCGTGACCTGGCGCCTTTGCGGCAAAAATACATGCCTGAATAATTACATTATCTGAAACGACTCCCAGATTTCCAGCCGCGAAGGCGTGAGCGACTCAGGGACGTCAGCGCAACAGCGAAACGCCTCGCGCTTTCGAATCGGGACAGGATTTCTGCGTCAGCATTTTTCAACGGCCATGAACATTGCTGTCAAAAAATTCCCAGCCCATGAGGCGTAATTCCCATGAACCGAAACACCGTCATCGCCATGAGGATGCTGATGATCCAGGCGATGACCATCATCGTAAATCCAAATTTGAAAGAATCAGTCCAGCTATACTGATCCGTGACATACAGCAACGCAGCCGGCTTGCTATTGAACGGCAGCACATAGACGTGCTCGATCAATAGCGCCGCCGGGAAGGCCAGGCTCATGACCGGGTAGCCGAATCGATTGGCCACACCAATGGCAATCGGGATAAAAATGAGCGTGCGCATAGTTTTGGATTGAAAAATGATCGCGCTGAACAGCATGGAACCGGTGATGATGAGATACAAAACCCAGAAAGGCGTGGTTTCATTGAATCCCATGCTGATGAAAAGCCGATCAACCATGATCGCCGGCAGGTCTGTCACCTGCAATCCCTCGCCCAGCGTGTACGCGCCGGCCGAAAAAAGCAGCAGATGCCAGGGAATATCCACATCGTTCCACCGCACCGGCCCAATGCCGGGAATCAACGCGATCACAGCGCCCATGAACGCAACGGCTGTAGCGCTCAGCCCATGCCAGCGGTCGGTCGCCCATAATGCCAGCACGGCAATGAAGATCAACACGGACTTTATTTCATCGGTCCGAATGGGACCAAGTTGGTTCAATTCGCTCCGAAGCCGCTCCATCCCACCCTGGATTTGCGGCGTTCGTTCTCTTGCCGCCAGGGGGAAAATCAGTCGCGTGCCCACCACCCATCCGATGAGAATGAGCGCCACGGCCAGCGGAAAGCCGATGATAAGCCAATCCGAATAAAAAATTTCAGCGCCAAGGGCGCCGCCGATGAGCGCCGCTGCCAAAAGATTCGCGCCCGATCCGGTGAGAAATCCGCTGGCGCCGATGTTGATCTGAAATAAATTCTGCAGGACAATATTGCGCCCGAAGTTCGTCTTATTGGCTCCGCCGGGAGCGCCGTAAATCGCGGCAACCACCATAAAAATTGGCAGCAGAATCGCGGCTTTAGCGGTGGTGGCGGAGATAAACGCGGACAACACCAGGTTGATGGCGATGAAGCTGATAAAAATCGACGATGCGTTTTTCCCGAACCGGACGATGAACCAGAGCGCAAACCGCTTGGCAGCGCCGGTCTTCACCAGCATGCTGGCCAGGATGAACGACAGAATGTTGAGCCACATAATTTTATGCCCGAGCTGATGGTATGCATCCACTTCGGAGAGCACGCCGGTCAGCACCAGAGTGATGATCAGCATCAGCGACGTGAGATAATTGGGCACGGCCTCAGTCACCCACAAAATGAGCGCTGCAACGAACACTGCCAGCATCGAGATGTTTTTTGCCTGAAATGCGTCCGCGCCAACAGCGTCGAAAACAGCGCGGGCGTCTTTGCTCAAAATGGCAGGATCGATATTGTCCAGAAATTTGAAGTCAATAAAAAAATTGAAAATGATGAAAACCAGAATTGCGAGCGGCCCGCCGATTTTGGCCAGGAAGCTTTCCAGCGGCGAAACGATCTTTTTGGGGAGCAAATTCAAATGGTAGTTGCTCATGTCCAATGGGTCGCGTTCAATCCCGGATGCATCAGGCGTATTCGTAAAATTTTTCTCCGGTGTATTCCCGTTCTGTGCCATTGCGGTTTCTCTCTATTGCCAGGTGGTGAATGGATTTTTCGTCAGGTTGGAATTGAAGTACCGCGGATCGCCGGTCACTTCCTGCCCGATCCACTGCGGTCGCTGGAACATCTCGTCCTCGTGTTTCAATTCGATCTCCGCCACGATCAGCCCCTGGTTATCGCCTTCGAACTCATCCAGTTCCCATACATGTCCTTCAAATGGAATCTTGTATCGATATTTCTCAATGAGCGGCTTCTCGCAGAGATGATCCAGCATGAAATTGGCATCATCGACCGGGATTTCGTACTCGAACTCCGACCGGGACGCGCCGACCGTAATGCCTTTGATCGTCAGAAAACCTTTGGCGTCGACCGTACGCACGCGCACCGTCCGTTCTTTCACCGTCGATAAATAGCCCTGCCGATAATGGATGCCACGGGCCAGCTTGCGCCAGGCATCTCCGTTCACGAGGAACTTGCGTTCTATTTCTTTGGCCATTCCTTTTCCTTCATTTTTAAATGAACAAACATTCGTCTCAATTGGGAGCATCGCCGTCGTCGTCCGGGAAGCGACCATCTCACGCCGAAATGAACAAGCGCCGGAGCAATTTCAAAGTCATCGACGACGCTGAATTCGCGATGAAAAAGCCGCCGGCATCGCAAAGGCTTCAGCGGATTCCAGCCCAATCCCGGCGCGTCGGACGCCAGTTCCACGGGCGCCCTTTTCTTCGAAGCGATGCGTTAAAATCCGACGCGATAGGGCGATGTCTCTGGCAACGGTTCCATGCCAATGACGCGCTTGATCGCCAGCAGGTAATTGACATTTTCGAAGTCATTCAACCCGACCATTGATTTGGCTTGCAGGATCGCTTCCGAATCGACAGATTCCAGGCTGGCCGTTCGGATTCTGGCGCCATTGATGTAGACGTCCGCCAGTTCTGCAATGCAATTGTTAATGGTGAAAGCGAATCGGCGCTTGAACACATTCACCGCAGCCAGGCCCGGATGGGGCGCAACCACTTCGCGGATATATTGCTCCAGCGTGTAGGCGCTGCGGTTCAATGAGGGCGCCGTCACACCAAAAGCCGGGAATACTTCGTCGCGAATCATCTGCGCTGACATGGGAAATTCGCCTTTCATTCGCGGATTCCATTGTTCCAGCCCGTCGACCGACTGCACAAACACCTTGATATCCATGAGGCCGTCTCGGATTTTGGTGTTGTTCTCATTATTGCCGGCTGACATGATATAAATTTCCAGACTCTCCCGAATTTTTTCCAGAGGACTCAGTTGCCGCATCCTGTCCTCGACGATTCCAAAATTCTGAGCGAATGCCCGGAATTCAAAGCGTGGTTTAACGTCCGGCATACCATCTCCTAAGTTTAAATAAAATGAAGTGTAATAGCAATCGCAAAGTCCATGCCAGTCAATGTCCTCCGCTCACATGCAACAATTGCGACATATTTTCCAGACATCTTCGGTCGACGCACGGCTCCTGCTCTCACGAATCTCCGACAACTCATCGATTTTTCGATGAGCCGCCTGCCGAGATTTCGACAATCCCCTTGACTTTGATTTTTTCATACCGTACATTGCTGTTGTTTTTCCAGAGAATTGTGAGGTATACATTTTGCTCAAAGGAACGTCAAAAACATGAAGTTCAACGAAAAGCACACGATGAAATTCCTACAATTCTTTTTGGCCATTGGCGCATTCATCATTTTCGTCATAGCTGTTTTTTATGGCTACTTTGCCATCACTGACATCTCCATCGCGCCGGACGAATCCGACTTGGCCGCTTCCCCGACCACGCCGGCCGGCGCGAAGCCGGTTGTCTATTTCGGCGTCATCTCCAGGTTTTCACCCAATTTGATCTACGAAGGGTATCAGCCCATCATGAATTACCTCACTCAATCGACGCCGTATCGGTTCGAATTGAAATTGAGTAATTCCTACGAAGAGACCATTCACCAACTGGTCAGCGGGCAGGTTCAGGCGGCATTCTTGGGGACCTACATCTACCTGGCTGCCCGCGAAAAATCTCCGCTGAAGTGCATCCTAAAACCGCTCAACAATCAATTCGAGCCGTTTTTCCGCTCCGTGCTGGTGACGCGGTCCGATAGCCCGTTGCAGTCCATCAAAGATATCAAAGGCAAGCGACTGGCTCTCCCTTCGCCGCAGTCGTTTTCCGGCAACTGGTTGTTCCGCCACGAATTTAAAAAATATGGATTGACGATCAGCGACCTGGATTCCATTCATTATTTCGATTATCATCACACCGTTATCTATCAGGTTTTGCAGGGAAATTTCGATGTGGGCGTGGTGAAAGATCGCGTGGCCTACGAATTCATCGATAAAGGCATCCGATTTCTCGCCACCTCAGAACCGATTCCCGGCTCGCCCATCGTTGTCAATGCGGAACTGGACGCGGTCATCGCGCAGGCCATTCAGAGCGCATTTCTGAAAATCGATATTCGAAAAACTGAATATCAGCGCATCGTGAAAGACTGGGACCCGGAGTTCGCCTTCGGATTCGCCATTGCCCGGGACGCTGATTACGACCACATTGAACCCATCATTGCATCGATGCCGGAGAGGCCATGAGCTACCTCTACAGCCTGAAAACGCGCTTCGTCCTGCTCATGGGCAGCCTCATCATTTTCCTGATGATGGCCATTTCCATCAGCGTGCTCATTCACTGGCGCTCGCTCATTTTGAAAAACCAGGCAGAGAGCGCGCTGCTGGTGACGCAGACGTTCTCCGTTTCCATCCTCGACGCGCTCATCTACCAGGAAAGCGGTCTGCTGCAACAGGAAGGATTTTTAGAGAATCATATCCACAATTTTTTGAAGAAAAACGAGCAGGTCAAATTCATCCATGTGTACGATCCTCACGGGCACATCATGGTTCGCAGCAGCTATTCCGGGGCGAGCCAGATCGCTGACGGAACGGGCGCGCTCGCTTCTTCCGGCAATTTCGAACCCATCTGCCGCATACACAACATCGCCGATTTCGGCTGGATCACCGAAGTGACCTTCCCGCTGCAAATCCATGGCAAATCATGGGGCGTTCTGAAAATGGGCTTTGACAGCGAGCCGACACGGGCGAAAATGAAACAATTATTTTTCCTGCTGTTGACGCTCACGCTGAGCGTGGTCGTGATCATTCTGGCAGTGATTTATGTTCTCATTCATCGCCTCACCAAGTCGCTTCGGCAACTGGTCTCGGAAATGAATCAATTGGACCTGGAACGCGATGGCCCCATCCAGTTAACCGCCGGCCGCGATGAAATCGGCTTTCTGGTCACAAACTTTGAAGAAATGAAAAAGCGTCTGGCTCAATCGCGGCGGCAATTATTGGAAGCCCAGCGCCAGGTTTTTCACGCTGAAAAATTAGCCTCTGTGGGACGGCTGGCTTCCGGCGTGGCCCACGAAATCAACAATCCACTCAATGGCATCAAGAACTGCCTGTACGCCATCGGACGCGAGCCCGAGGATCTGGGTCAGACTCATCGCTATCTCCAATTGGCCAACGAAGGGCTGGATCACATTGCGCTCATTGTGCAGAAGCTGCTCGGTTTTTCGCGCCAACAATCCAAGCACGTTGCCCGAATCAATCTCAATGACGAGATCGACAATGTCCTGTCGCTGATACAATATCGGCTCGAGAAAAACAATATTCACATCAGGAAGCAGCTTGCCGATGAGCTCCCGGCGATTCAAGCGGACGGCCATCTCATTCAGGAGGTGATCATGAATCTGCTGATCAACAGCATCGACAGCATCGAAGTTCAGGGCCAAATCACCATCGCGACCGGCGTCCTCAACAGCGACGCCATCTTCTTCGAAATTTCCGACAATGGAACCGGCATTGAGCCGCAGCATCTGGACAAAATTTTCGATCCTTTTTTCACTACAAAGGATGAGGGCAAGGGCACCGGGCTGGGACTATCCGTCAGCCTCGGCATCATTGAAAATCACGCCGGCGCAATTCGCGTTTCCAGCCAGCCCGGTGTGAAAACCACCTTTCACGTGACACTGCCAATTCAGGGTGCAGCATGAATATTTTACTTGTTGAAGACGAAAAAATTTCCCGCATTACGCTGACAGAGATGCTCCGGAAGGAGGGCTATCACGTCAGCGCCTGTGACACCGGCAACGCCGGTCTGGAAATGCTGGAGCACGAGCGATTCGAAGTGGTGCTGACCGATTTGCGCCTGCCCGGCTTGAACGGCCTGGATATTGTGAAAGCCGCGAAGGAGAAAAATGCCGACTGCACGGTCATCGTCATCACTGCGTACGCGACGGTGGAAACGGCCGTCGCCGCGTTAAAACTCGGCGCGTACGATTATGTGACCAAGCCATTTTCGCCAGATAAACTGCTGAGCATGCTGATGCATATCCGGCAATTCAAAGAAATTTTACAGGAAAACCGGCAGCTCAAAAATCGGATCCATCGATACGAAACCACGGCGTTGATTGGCAGTACGCCGGTCATGCAAAGGCTCATGGCGACGCTGCAATCGGTGGCTCCGACAGATCACACCGTACTCGTGCAGGGCGAAAGCGGGACCGGCAAAGAACTGGTGGCGCGAATTCTGCACCAGTACAGCGAGCGGAGCAATGGACCGTTCGTTGCCATCAATTGCGCCACACTGCCGGAAAGCCTGCTGGAGAGCGAATTGTTCGGCCACGAAAAGGGCGCCTTCACCGGAGCGCATCGACGCCACAAGGGCTACATCGCGCGCGCCCACGGCGGGACACTTTTCATCGATGACATCGACGACCTGCCGTTACTGCTGCAAGTGAAATTACTCCGCGTTTTACAGGAACGGGAGGTTCAGCCGGTCGGCAGTTCGGAGGCGGTTCCGGTCGATTTTCGCGTGGTCTGCGCTACCAAAGTGAATCTGCATCAGTTAGTGAAGGAAGGAAAATTTCGGGAGGACCTTTTTTACCGGTTGAATATCATCCCCATTGCTGTGCCGCCGCTGCGGGATCGCAAAGACGACCTGCCGATTTTGATCGACCATTTCATCGCCAAGCACAACCGCAATAAAAAAACGCTGACCATCACGCCGGCCCAACTCGATCGGATGATGCGCTATCACTGGCCGGGCAATGTGCGCGAGCTCGAAAACACGGTGCAGCGAATGCTGGCACTGCCTCAGGAAATTGATGTGCTGAATTTCGCGGAAGAGCCGACTGCCCTCTCGCGTCAGTCACCCGCCGCGCCGGCCGCCGGAAGCCCGCTCCCGGCAGACAGGTCATTCGATGAACTGCTGCGCGACTACGAGCGCAGCGTCATTGATTGGGCGTTGAAAGAGTCCGCGCACAACATCAGCAATGCCGCCCGACTGCTGAAAATACCGCGCAGCACCCTGCACAGCAAAATGGAGAAACTGGACTATTTCGACCCCAAAAAGAAGAACGTTTAATTCGACTGGACGGTCGCGCCGGGCTGACGTCACTGGATGCATCTGGTTTTAGCGCTCAGTGTTTCCAGATTTCCGGTGAAGTGGTCTTCGAATATCGCCGCAGCTTTTTTCAGATAACCCGACAGCCGAATGGTCTCATCCCCGGAAAAATTGCCCAGCACCCAGGCCGTGACATTGCCGTGGTCTGGCCGGGAAATGCCCAGTCGGAACCGATAGAAATCGCCCGCGCCAGCCGACGCGACGATGGACCTCAGCCCATTGTGGCCGGCCACTCCCCCGCCTTTTTTGAATCCGACCTCACCGAAATTCAGTTCCAGGTCGTCGTGAATGACCAGCATCTCTTCCGGCAATACCTTGTAAAATTGCATCAGCGCCTGAACGCTCTCTCCGCTGCGATTCATGTAAGTCTGCGGTTTCAGAAAATAGATCATCTCGCCGGAAAACCTGCGCGCTGCATAGTCGCCCTTGAATTTTTTCTGCCAATCCAGATTGCTGTAAAAGGATAAATATTCGATGAACTGCCAGGCAATATTGTGCCGCGTTTTCAGGTACTGCCGATCCGGATTTCCCAGCGCAACAACCAGTCTAATCATCCTGTTCTCCGTGTTTCTCTGCGCAACCACTCTGGTGTACAAATTAGCTCCGGCAAGATAAGAATTTTTTTTCAGGAATCATACATTTTTTTTTCGCTCCAATAGAATCCCGACGGCGCGCCTCCGGGCATTCGCCGTATGCTGATGCCGGCCCAAAATTCGGTGGGTAGCTCAACCGCACGTCCGAATCCTGGCTCCGGGGTATGCCTGAATCCCAAATAATTCACAAATACTTATTGACAATGGCCGGATATTTTTTTACATTTTGAAAATTTCAAAACAAAGAAATACCTTCCCCTGGTTCATGTTTATCTGATTGTTTTCAAATGACAGATTGAGTCCACAGTGCGACTCACTGAATTTTTCGTAACGCAGTTCGATTGACCAAGCACAAGGAATCTGCATGAAAATCCACACGTTATTAGCTCTGCTGTCCCTCACGCTTCTCGTTGCATTTTGTTCTCCTCTTCGAAATGAAAAGACCATCACGCTGTACATTTCCCCATTCGGGAACGACGCCTGGTCCGGCGCCCTGGATCGCCCCAACGAAACCAACAGCGATGGACCCCTGGCCACGTTCCACCAGGCCAGCGAGCGAATTCGCGAATTGAAAAAAGCTGAGTCCGCCAGCAGCATCGTCATTCGCGTGCGGGCCGGCTTATACCCATTCGCTGAGACGCTGCGCCTCGACTCACTGAATGCCGGCGACACCGAATCCCGGATCATCTGGCAAAATTACGGCGACGGTGAAGTCACAGTCATGGGCGGCAAGCGCCTCACCGGGTTTGAAATTGTAACCGATACCAGCGTGCTCGACCGCCTGCCGGCGCCAGCCAGGGGGAACGTCATCCAGCTCGATATGACGGCCAATGGGATTTCCGATTATGGGGACATCACCCAGCGCGGCGCTCCGGGACTCGAGCTTTTTAGCCAGGGCCAGCGAATGACGCCGGCCCGCTACCCCAACGAAGGGTGGCTGACCATCGCCGATGTGCCTCAGACAGGCGAGCGGCTTCTCAACAAAGGGCTGGAGCGGGAGAAGCGGTTCGATGGCGTTCCGGTGGGACGGCATTATGGCAAGATCAAATTCACCAGCGCCAGGCCGCTTCACTGGGCCCGTGTCGACGACATCTACCTCCACGGCTACTGGACCTGGGATTGGAGCGATTCCTACCAGAAAATTGAAGCGATCGATTTTCAAAAGGGCGAAATCACGCTGGCCGAGCCGCATCATCATTACGGCTACACCAAAAATCAGCGATTCTATTTTCTCCATTTTCCCGAAGAACTGGACGCGCCGGGAGAATGGTACCTCGACCGGGACTCTGGCACGGTGTACGTCTGGCTGCCCGGGGATCCCGATAACAGCGAAATCTACGCATCGGTTCTCGACCAGCCTCTGATCAGCCTCAGCCATTGCAACGGCGTTCGGCTGGAGGGAATGTCTTTCAAATACTCGCGGGGACAGGGCGTCACCATTTCCGGCGGGACGAATAATGCGATTGCCGGCTGCGACTTCAGCTTTTTGGGCGATGATGCTGTCGTCATTATCGGCGGGTCGAACAACGGCATCACCAGCAGCGACATTCACGACGTGGCCAAGAGCGGGATACTGCTCAAAAGCGGGAGCCGGAAGACGTTGACGCCGGCGCATAATTTCGCCACCAATAACTATATCCACCATTACAGCACTTGGGTGCGGACTGGTCAGTACGCCATCTTCATCTCCGGCGTGGGCCAGTATGTCGCCCATAACGTCATTCACGACGCGCCGCACGAAGGCATGTATATCTGCGGCAACGATCACCTGCTGGAATACAACGAAATATTCAATGTCTGCAACGAGACCGGCGACGCCGGCGCGACTCACACCGGTCGAAATTATACCTGGCGCGGCAATGAGTATCGTTATAATTATTTCCATCATCTCAAAGGCCCCGGGCTGCATGGCGTCACCGCGATTTATCTGGACGACTTCGCGTCCGGCTTCAAAATTTACGGGAACATCTGCTACAAATCCGGGCGCGGCGCATTGCTCGGTGGCGGGCGCGACAATCTCGTCCAGAACAACGTGTTCATTGCCTGTCAGCCTTCCATTGTCCTCGACGCGCGTGGCCTGAGCTGGGCCAGCTATTATTTCGACGGAACCTATCCGGTGCTGTTCGATTCATTGAAAGCGCTGACTGCCACTGAGCCGCCCTACAGCGAAAAGTATCCGGAATTGCGGACCCTGCTGGACGACGATCCGGCGGTTCCCAAAAACAACCGCATTTTGAACAACATCTCCGTCGCCGGGAAATGGATCGAACTGTATGATTTCTTCGCCTACGATCTGTCGGTCATCACCATGAAAAACAATGTGATTGCCGACTCCATCATTTGCAAGCATGTCAAAACTGCCCCGGCCGGTTGGGAGCCATATTATCTCAACCTGGACAATGAAGCCGGCTACATCTATCACACGGATGTGGGAGAAAGCATCGCGGAATTATTCAAAGACAATCTTGTGCTCAAAGAAAATCCCGGCTTTGTCAATTTCGAAAAAGAAGATTTTCGGCTGAAAGAAAATTCCCCGGCGTTTGCGACCGGATTCAAACAAATTCCGGTGGAAAAAATTGGGCTCCGCGTGGATGAGTATCGGAAATCCCTGCCGCGCTATCGGGATTGAAACGAGCCGCGTTGTTTTAAAATGCACATGATTCAAGACGTCATGTCCATACTGAACTCTCACTTCAAATCATGAAAGGCACACTATGAAGCGCATCACCCCGTTCATTTTGATTCTCCTGAGCGTTGTTCTTCTGACAGACTGCTCCCGCAAGACGGATGATAAAGAGATTCTGATCGGAGCGTCGCTGTTGACGATGCAGGATGATTTTTACATCACCCTGAACAGAGGCCTGCTCGAAACTGCCGCCAAAAGCACTGACTTCAAAATCAAAGTGCTCTCCCGCAATGCGGACCTGAAATTGAATAAACAGATCAGCGACATCGAAGATTTCATGCAGCAGAATATCGATGTGCTCATTGTGAGTCCGGTGAGTCCGACAGCCATCGGCCCCACCATCGACGAAGTGAATCGGCAGGGAATTCCGGTCATCACCGTGGACATCAAGTCGGAGAAGGGCGAGGTGAAGACGCACATCATGTCCGACGATGTGGAGGCCGGCCGAATCTGTGCGCGGTTCATCGCCGGGCAACTGAATGGTCAGGGCGAAGTGGGTATTATTACTCACCCGGTCCTCACGTCGTGCATCAATCGCGTGATCGGATTTCGCGACGTGATGAGCAATTACCCCGGCATCACAATTTTATCCGAGTTGAACGCCGAATCCCGGCGCGAAAAGGCGATGGCGCTGATGGAAGACCTGTTGATTTCGCACCCGGATGTGGATTATATTTTTGGCATCAACGATGTGATGACGTTGGGCGCCATGGCGTCCATTGAAGGAGCCGGCCGCATCGATGACGTCAAAGCGGTGATGGTCTGCGGCGGCCAGAAGGAGGCTTTCGAGCGATTTGACGCCGATGACCCATGCCTGCGGGGCGCGGCCCTGGTCTTCCCCTACTCCATTGGAAAGACAGCCATTGAATCTGCCATACAAATTTTAAAAGGCAATGAAACGCCGGCGGAGATTTTGATCCCGGTGAAATTGCTCACGCATGAAAATATCGACACGCTCTCTGTGGAATGGGGACGACTGCCGGAATAGCGTCGTCGATTCAATTGCATCACGCGAGAGCAGCGCTAATCCCTGCAATGGCTTTGAATTATCAAATTTTTCGATATGTTTCCGGTACCTCAAAGAGGAGTGATTCGTGCGTTCGATTTTAAACAAGTACGGGATTCTCGTTGTCCTGGCAGTCATGATCGTCATCATGTCTTTTCTGTCCCCGCGATTCCTATCGTTCTCCAATCTGCTGAACATCAGCCGGCAAATCTCGGTCATGGCCATTGTGGGCGTGGGCATGACATTCGTCATTCTGAGCGCCGGCATCGACCTGTCCGTCGGCTCGATCGTCGCCCTGACCGGCATCATCATCAGCTACTTTGTGCAGGAACTCGGCGCGCCGGTCTATCTGTCCGTCATCATTGGCCTGATGAGCAGCCTCGCAGTGGGGCTGTTGAACGGCTTTTTCATCGCTAAAATAAAAATCCCTTTCTTCATCGTCACGCTGGCCACCATGGTCATCGGACGGGGCTTGTGTTTCATCATCACCGGCGGCTTTCCGATTTCGGAACTGGGCGAGCAATTTCAACAGGTGGGTCGCGGCTATTTCGGGTCTATTCCCATCCCGGTCGTCATCATGCTGGTCGTGTACTTTCTGGCCTATCTGGTGTTGCAGCACACGAGCTTTGGCCGCTATGTCTACGCCATCGGCGGCAACGAGGAAGCGTCGCGGTTCGTCGGGTTAGCTGTGGATAAAATCAAAATTGCCATTTACGGGATCTGCGGACTGGCGTCCGGGGTTGGCGCGCTGATTTTGACCTCCCGCATGAATTCCGGCGATCCCAACATGGGCACAGGTATGGAACTGGACGCCATCGCCGCTGCGGTGATTGGCGGGACGAGCATCACCGGCGGCAAGGGATGGATCTGGGGCACTCTCATTGGCGCGTACATCATGGGCATTTTGAATAACGGACTGAATATGCTGGATGTATCCGCTTACTACCAGATGGCTGTCAAAGGGCTGGTGATTCTGGTGGCTGTACGACTTCAACGCGGCATGGAAATAGAATAGGGCGCGACGATGGACTATCTCCTTCACATGAAAAATATCACGCGGCAATTCCCCGGCGTCAAAGCGCTGGACAATGTCGAGTTCCGGGTTCGGCCCAATGAAATCCACGCGCTCATCGGCGAGAACGGCGCCGGCAAATCCACTCTCGTGAAAATTATCAATGGCATTTTCAAACCGGATAGCGGAGAAATTCTTTTCGCCGGAAAGAAAGTCGAAATCCGTAATCCGCAGCAAGCTCAGGAATTGGGCATCAGCACGATCTTTCAGGACTTGCAGCTCTTCCCCGATATTTCAGTCGCTGAAAATATTTTGTTAGGCCATGAGCCAAAATTTAAAACAGGGCTCATCGACTGGAAGTCGCTGTACGCCCGCGCGCAGCAGATACTGGCCGAAATGAATTTCGATCTCGACACCGGGCAGATCGTACGAAAACTGAGCATCGCCCAGAAGCAGTTGGTGATGATCGCCCGGGCGCTCTCGTTCAACTCGCGCCTCATCATCATGGATGAACCCACCGCGACGTTGACTTCCCACGAAATCGACAACCTGTTCCGGGTCATCCGGGAATTGAAAAACAAAGGGAAAACCATCGTCTTCATTTCTCACAAGCTGGAAGAAATTTTTGAAATCACAGAAAACATCACCGTGTTCCGCGACGGGCAGATGGTCGGCGTTTTGGAAACCAAATCGACCGATAAAGCTGAGGTGATCAAGTTGATGGTGGGCCGGTCATTGGAAGAGGAATTTCCGATGCGCACCCCGGCGCTTGGCGAAAACGCGCTGGTCATCCGCAATCTCGAGACAGTAAATAAACTCAGGGATATCAACCTGACCATTCGCAAGGGCGAAGTGGTGGGACTGTTCGGACTGGTGGGCGCTGGCAGGACAGAATTGGCGCGGGTCATTTTCGGCATCGATCCCATTCACTCCGGGCAGATACTGCTGGAGGGGCTACCGTTAGCCATCAAGTCGCCCAAGGACGCCATCAACGCCGGCATTGCCTTTGCCACCGAAGATCGAAAGACGCAGGGACTTGTCCTGTCCATGTCGGTGAAAGAAAACATGACGCTTCCCAATCTCAAATCCATCACCCGATTCAGCTTCATTCGCCGGCGCGCTGAGAATGAGATCGTCCATCGCTACATTAAAACCATGAACATCAAAACGCCGGGCATCGATCAATTCACCATGAAACTGAGCGGCGGCAACCAGCAAAAAGTGGTGCTGGCGCGCTGGCTCGGCAGCAATCCGAGAGTGCTAATTTTAGATGAACCCACTCAGGGCATCGATATCGGGGCCAAGCAGGAAATTTACGGGCTGATCAATGAATTCATCAAAAAGGGAATGGCCATTATATTGATTTCATCGGAGTTGCCTGAAGTGCTGGGAATTTGCGATCGGATTTACGTCATGTTCCGGGGCCGCATTACCAGCGAATTCACCCGGCAGGAAGCCACGCCGGAAAAGGTCATGGTGTGCGCCACTGGCTTGACGGAGATGGAGAATTGAATTTTCCAGGACGCCCCGAATTAGTCCACGATCACTGACACCCTTCAATCAATCTGACGGGCAGCGAAGCGTTGCGCCCTTCATCATTCACAGAAAGGAATTCAGCCATGCGGTGCAGTGTCTCTTTCATTTTAATCACGATCGTTCTGGGCGCGTCGTGTCAGTCGCCGAAAGCGCCCCGGCCGCACATCATCGAACATCTGGCGGTCTATGCCTCGCACGACGAGTATTGCGCCTGGCCGGCCATGGTTCGCGCGGCCAACGGCGATCTGCTGGTGAGTTTCTGCATCAACGAAGAGCATCTCGGACCCAACGGAGAGATTGTCACGGTTCGTTCTTCGGATAACGGCAAAACGTGGAGTCGGCCGACTCCCCTGCTGGCCACGCCCATCGACGACCGCCATGCTGGGCTGACTGTTTTGAACGACGGCTCGATCCTCGCATTGTGCTGGTCCACTTTCTGGTCAGCCGACAAGTATACTGGTCTGCCGCCCAATTCGTACGAGGCGGACGTACTCGAACGATGGATCAGGTATGTCGAGCGGCCTGAGTACAAACACGCTGCCGGAGAGCATGGCGCCCGCTGCCTGGTGAGTGTGGACAACGGCGTCACCTGGTCGCCGCCCATGCCCGGCACGGATTCCATCCACGGCGGGATACAACTCCCTGATGGTTCGCTGCTCGTCGCCTCGTACTACACCGAGGGCAGCAGCATCGGCGTGTATTCGGCCAAAGCAATCGGGGGTGAATGGCAGAAAATTGCAGCGATCCTGTCCCCGCAGCCGGACAGCATTCGCATCGGCGAGCCGCACATGCTCCGGCTGGCAACGGGCAGACTGATCATGATGATTCGCGTGACAACGATCCCTTACAACGATGGTGATCGGCGCTGTTTTCTGCTGGAAACCTATTCCGATGACAATGGTTTAACCTGGGTCGAGCCGTTCCGGACGCCCATGTGGGGATTCCCCCCGCATTTGCTGCTGCTCAACGATGGCCGCGTGCTGTGTTCCTATGGCTTTCGCCGGCCACCATTCGGGCAACGCGCCATTATCAGCGAGGATGGCGTCACTTGGGATATCAGGAATGAAGTGATTCTCCGCGACGATGCGGATAACAAAGACCTGGGCTATCCCACGTCCATCGAACTGGAGCCGGGACGCGTGTTGACAGTCTATTATCAGCCGGATCCCGGAGATGGCCATCAGCGCATGAATCCGCCGGACCCGAAACGCTCGCGGCCGGACATCCGCGGCACAATCTGGCAAACGCCTGCGCGTAAATAATTTGCCATCGATGCCCTGCCTGACTGGCAGACGATGCAACTTCGCAATGCGAAAAACTGATTTAATTCTGAGGAGTGACAGCTATGACTTCCAAACAGCGAATGCTCGCGGCGATCCGACGCGAGAAGCCGGACCGATTGCCGGTGACCTCGCACCACATCATGCCCTATTTTCTGGACACCTACATGAACGGCGTCGACTATTTCACATTTTTCGACCATTTCGGCCTGGATCCCATTGTGTGGACTGTGCCCCACAGACCGGATACCCAGCGGCGCGCGTATTTTTCCCCGGGTCAGGAAAATCACCCATTTCTGGGCAGTCAGCAAATTTTCAGCGACACGTGGAAAATCACCTCTACCCCGGTGCCGGATCCCCAGTATAAAACCGAGCGGTTCGAAGTGATCACGCCCAAAGGGACAATGACGACATTGCTTCAATCCAATGTGCAAACGACCTGGGTGACGGAGCATCTGGTGAAGGACAAGCGCGACATCGATCTCATTGCTGAATTCGTGCCCTACCCGCTGTCCGACGTGGATTCCGTCAATGCAACGGCTGAGGAATTTGGGGAACGCGGTCTCGTGCGTGGCCACATCATCTGCTTCGATATTTACGGCCAGCCCGGCTGCTGGCAGGATGCCTGCTGCCTGTACGGCACCGAGAAAATGATCATGGAAGTCTACGACGACCCGGTGTGGGTGCGCGAATTTTTGACAATCCTTCAACAGCGGAAAATTCATTTCATCCGATCACTCAAAGGCGCCCGATATGACATTCTGGAATTGGGTGGAGGCGACGCCTCGACCACGGTGATCTCTCCCAAATTATTCAATGAATTCGTCGCGCCATTCGATTCGGTGCTCATCGAGGAAGCGCACAACGTCGGCCAGCGCATTGTGTACCACACCTGCGGCGGCATGATGCCCATTCTGGAGGACATTGCCGCCATGAAACCAGACGCCATGGAGACATTCACCCCGCCTTCCATGGGCGCGGACGTGAATCTCGCTGAAGCGAAAAAACGGATCGGCGACAAAGTCTGCATGATTGGCGGATTCGACCAGTTCCACTACTTCTCCGGCTGTTCACCGGCCGAAACCCGCGCTGCCGTACGAAAATGCTTTGAAGACGCCGGCGAAAATGGCGGCTATATCCTTTGCCCGTCGGATCACTTTTTTGACGCCGACATCGAACTCATCAGCGCCTTTGCTGACGAAGCCAGGAAGTGCCTGTATTGAGCGGGAATTCTACCGGGGATTTGTATCGCAACGATGGAAATGCAGTCAGCCAGAACATTACAATGGAGGTTTGCCATGCACATGAAACACTTTCTCGTACCAATGATCGTACTGTTCGCGATAATGGTGGGGGTCACCCATGTTCATGCCCAGTATGACGAAGAAAAAGCGTTTGCCTTTTTGCAGCAGATTTACAAACAGCACGAAAAAAAATTGAACGCCTTCACGTTCAGCGAAATGGAGCATTTCCTGCTGACGTTCCCGCAGAGCCCGCACGCGCCGGAGGTGCTGATTCTGCTGGCCAAAGCCAACGAGGCGACCGGCGATAAAAGCGCTGCGCTGGCGTTGTATCTGAAGGCGCTATTCCTGTATCCGGAGGATGAAAAGGCCAACGAAGCCAGAGAGCTTGTCCGGCAACTGATCGGCAACGAGCGCCGATTCGCGGAGCAGCGAACATTCCTGTTGAATTCGATTGGCTCCCCCGCAACTGCTGACTCCGGCGCCAACCGTTTTTATACTTATCTGGAAACCATTATGCCGGTCAGGGAATCCCATTTTAATCCCTATGTTTTGAGCGCCTTGCGCGAATTCACGCTTCACTTCCCGACAGACGCCCGCAATGAACAGGTACAAATCTGGATCGGCGAAACCTACGCCCAGAATGATGAGAACCGGGAAGCGGATTTGAGCTATGCAAAATTTATCGCGCTGTTCCCGGAAAGTCAGAATATGGCTGAAGTGCTGTACCGCAGAGGCACGCTACAATATCAGAAATTGAAGCAGAATGATGATGCCATAGCCACCCTTGCCAGAATCAAATCGGAATTTCCAGAGAGCCAGTTCGCCCCGGAAGCGTTGATATTGTCAGGAGAAATTAAGAAAGAGAAGAAAAAGGATTTCCAGGGAGCGATTGCCGACTATCGGTTTGTCGTGGATGATTATCCTCAAAGCTCACAGAAAATCGAAGCGCTATGGAATATTGCCAAGATCAACAAGGATAATCTGAAGGAGTATCCCACGGCCATTCTGGCGTTCAACAACATCATCGAAGCCGATACATCCAATCAAAAGGCAGTGCTGTCATTGGAAGAAATTGCAGATATTTATGAGAACAAAATGAAGGATTATGAACAGGCGGCAGCGACCTTTTTTTCCATCGCGGAAAAATATCCGGATTATGCCAAAGCGCCGGACAGGCTCATGGACGCCGGCGTCATTTATGAGAGCAAATTGAACCACACCGAAAAAGCAATGAACTGCTACCAGAAAATTGTGGATACGTACAGCGAGCATAAAAAGGCCAAAGAGGCCGCTAAAAAGATCGACCGATTGAAACAGAAAGCAGCGCCGGCAGACCCCGGCTCAAACAACTGACGTCCATTGACCGGAGCCAGGCAATTGCTTCGCCTGACTCCGGTTCATGGTTTTTACACCGTTAATCTGCGCTACAAATTCGAGTCAGTTTTTATGATTCGTTTCACCGTTCCAACCAACTTATCATTCGAAAAAATCATCACGCTGCCTTCCTGCGGCAAATCAAAGATTCTCGCCATTGGTTTTGATCACCTCTTTGTACCATTGCGCCGAATCCTTGAGGATGTGCGTGTTAGTGGCATAGTCGGTAAAGATGATCCCGAAGCGCTGTTTGTACCCATAGGCCCACTCAAAATTATCCATGATCGACCAGAGAAAATAGCCGCGGGCATCCACTCCCCCGGCGATTGCGCGCTTATAGGCCTTCAGGTAACCTGCCAAAAAATCGATGCGCTGGGAATCGTGGACCTGGCCATCGCGTTGCACCCAATCCGAAATGGATATCCCATTTTCAGTGACTACAATGGGCAGCTTGTAGCGCTCGTACAAAAACCGCGGTCCCCAATAGAGCGCGTCCGGGGTGACCGGCCAGTCCATCAGCGTGTAGGATTGATTGACCGGGAAGGGAGCCAGTTCCGGGCTGCCATGTGCGCCGGCGCGATAAAAGTCGCAGTGGTAAATATTGGCGCCATAGAAATCCAGGGGCTGCCCGATGGTCTTCAGATCGCCATCTTTGATTTTGGGCAGATACGGTTCGAATAATTTCAGGCCATCGGCCGGGTAATGGCCCCACACCATGGGATCGGCGAACCAGGTGTTGTTCCAGCAATTCAGACCGGAGATGGCGAACATGCCTTCCCTGGCCGCTTCGATGTCCTTCTTCGATTCGGTTGCCGGCGCTTTGACGATTCCCACCGGCGCTGCGCCAATGGACGGCTGCGTTCTGGCTCGGGCGCGAATGATCTGCGCGGATTTGCCATGAGCAAGCAGGGCGTTGTGCGCCGCCAGCAGCACTTCAGAAAAGCCGAGCTTCAACCCGGGCGCATGAGAGCCGTCCTGATGTCCCAATCCGATGAAGCACTGCGGCTCGTTCAGCGTCATCCAGTGCGAGACGCGATCCGAGAGCCGATCGACAATCACCTGCGTGTATTCAGCGAACCAATCCGAGCTGTCCGCATTTAGCCAGCCGCCGCGGCAGTACAGCGCATAGGGATAATCCCAATGGAACAGCGTGACCCACGGCTGCACACCATTCTCCAGCAGTGCATCGATAAGAGCATCATAAAATTCAATACCTTTATCATTCACTTTGCCGACCCCTTCGGGAATCACGCGGGGCCAGGCAATGGATAGCCGATACGCGTTGAGCCCGATCTCTCCCATCAACCCGGCGTCCTCGCGGAAGCGGTGATAGTGATCGCAGGCCACAGCGCCGGTATGTCCGTTCATTATTTTTCCGGGAATTCGGCACATCATGTCCCACACAGAAAGACCTCTGCCATCCTCGAATGCGCCGCCTTCGATTTGATAGCTTGCTGCCGCAGCACCCCATACAAATTTTTTTGGAAAACTCATACAACACTCCTTGATTGATTGAACTGATGTTTCATCTATATCGTCATTCGACCATTTTGAACATTAAAAAAGGACCTTGTATTTCATTCGTATTCAGATTCGGCACTGCCGGCCATCCCATCCCGTCGCGGCAGCGATGCCTCATGATTCACAACTATTCAGGCATGTATTTTTGCCTCAAAGGCGCCAGGTCACGAAGTTACACGTAGTGTCCAACTTTTTATTCAATCTTTAAATCCGATATTCAGTATTTTTTTAATGCCAACTTCAGCTTTACAGAATCGATTATTATAGATATTTCTTTTTCTTTGTGTCGTAGAGATTTTGTGGCTGAATAGTAGCTATAATTTTTATACCTCATCAGGACAACGTTAAAAAGCCCGATAGCCGGTCACGCAGACTCTCAATTTGTAAATGCTGTTCGTTTCATCTTCGGTGAGAAAAAGCGTTCGTCCGTCCGCGTCGCCAAACTCGAGATTGCTCGGTTTCTTCCCCGGGGTTTTTATCCGATGCAAAATGTGACCGTCCGGCGCGATGACGAACACCGTGCCGGAGCCGAAATGAGCGACCCAGAGATTTCCTTCTGTGTCGAATTCCAGCCCGTCCGGGTCGCCGCCGGGCAACTCCACAAAAACCTGCATATTTGCCAATCGCCCCGATTCAACCACATCGAAGCGTACAATGCGCGACTTGCCGGATTCGCACACAAATAATTTCGCCTCGCGCGGCGACATGGCCAGACCGTTGGGAAAGTCCATATTTACCGCGACCAGTCTGGTAGTGTCAGCCGCGATATCGTGGTAAAACACGCGGCCATCCGGCTGCGCTGCCTGATAACTTTTGGGATCGGTGAAATAGAGATTTCCGCTTCGGTCAAAATTAATATCGTTGGGACGATTGAATCGCGCGCCCTGAAATCCCGACGTGACGACCCGTACCTCGCCGGACCAGGAAATTTTCAGAATTGCGCCCCGACCGAAATCGCAGGCGTACAGATCGCCGGTTTTAGAGACAATCATTCCGTTTGTCTTGCCAAATGTGCGCTCGGACGCGGAGAGGAACCTGTCGACCTCGCCATTTTCAATTCGGGCGATCCAGTCGGAATTGCAATTGGATACGTACAGCAAACCCTGACCGTCCCAGGCAGGCCCCTCGGGAAAGCTGAACCCGGTGGCGACGAGTTCCCAGTTGGCATTGTCAATCAGGTGGTGTCTGCATGACAGGAAAAAGAACGGGCTGATGAAAATCCCAAGATAAAGAAGCATCTTTCCGGCGCAGATCATTCTTTTTTTCTCCTCAATAAAATATGCCTGAATCAAGCATGCGTTCAATGGAAGGAAAAATCTGTTTTATTTCTGAGTCCACTCAAAAAGGAGCTGAAGCCCCAAAATCAGAGGTGAATTTCTGTTCCCTGACTTAAAAGTCGGGGCTATTCAAGTTATCTAAATTTTTTTTTAATGAGTTGCCACGTCATCTATAACGTGGAATAGAATTTATCACAACGTATCAAAGCCTGTGAAGGTTTATGAGATCGGTCATCTATTGCTGATTCATCAGCATCAGCGCAAAGGCAATGCAGTATAAAAACAGACCGATGCAAAGAACGAATCCGCCGGATGTATAGGCGCGGGTCTTTTTTGTCCGGCGCAGGATCACCTTTTCCAGACTGCGCGGATCGTTCAGAACGACTTCCCCGGTGAGCCATTTCACCTGCATCACTTGCAGGAAAACCCAGACGGCGCTGGACAGAACCGTGGCCAGCCCGAGAATGACAAGAATCTGAGCTGACTGCGACGTGCCGGCGATGAGCCGGCCCGAAAAGCCGGTGATGGTGAGGACGATTCCCGCCAGGCTCATCAGCACCTGAGCGCGCGTATGCAGCACATTGAGCTGACGCTCCAGCAAATCCAGCGCCTGCAAATAATTATTGCCCGTGAGTGTCAGGATATTTCGGACTTCTTCTTTTGAATCCATTTTGTAGTAACGCCTCCTTTGCAGTCATTGCGACACGTTCAATCCATCAGTCTGCGCCGAATTCGCCGATTGAAAAATGGCGATTTATTGCTTCATGTTCCCGTGACTTTCATCCTTGAATCGGTTGGTAATCAAATCGATGATCTCGTTGGCGCTGGTCTCAATCGGCTTGTTGGACACGCCGATGAGCGAAAAACGATGCCGACGGCATAATTCCTCCGCAGCCTCAACTTCCTCGAAAATCACATGGGGATCGGTATACTCACTCATGCCGCTGCCGGTTAATCGATGCAATCGAGCGTTGCGGTATTTCAGAAGCTGCACGGCATCGATGGTCAAACCGATGACGCGGCGGCGATCCACCTGAAACAATTCTGTTGGCGGGTCGATTCCTTTGACGAGCGGGACATTCGCCACCTTCCAGCCGAGGACTGCCAGGTACATGGAGAGCGGTGTTTTGCCAACGCGGGACACGCCGGTGAGGACAATTTCCGCTTTGCCCAGTTCGTGCGGTTTCTGGCCGTCGTCATGCGCCATGGAAAATTCAATGGCCTCCACCCGATCGAAATACACCTTGTGCAATTGGCGGTACAGCCCGGGGATGCCGGCCGGCTGCTGCTGCAGCGCTTCAATCAGCCAGGCATACAAATCACCGACAAGATCGATGGCCTTCACGCCAACCTCGCGGCACAGCTCGACGAGCCGATTGCGCAACGCATCGTCCACCATGGTATGGACAATGGTTCCGCCGGTCTCCCTGGCATCATTCACGACTTTTATCACCTGCTCCATCTGTCGGACATGCGTCACCATTTTCACCGGCACAACAACATTCGGAAACTGCGCCAGCACCGTGTGCACCAGTTGCTCGCCGCTCGCGCCGGAATAGCCAGACACCACGTAAATGGGCGAATCCACCGACTTCCTCAATTCATGTTCCATGGAGCGACTCCTCTCGTCTCTGAAATAATCCGTTTCTCCGCCAAGGAAGACAAAGCTGAATCCTGACCTTGTGCCCCTTGCCTTTTCGTCTCGCGCCGTGAGCAATTATTAAAACCGCAGTGTGAAGACCGTTCGGATGCCCGGGTTGGATGAAGCCGAGATCGCCCCCCGATGCAGCCGCATAATCTGCCGCGACAGACTGAGCCCGATGCCGGAGCCGTCTTTTTTTGTGGTGAAAAATGGGACGAAAATTTTATCCAGCAGGTCCGGAGCAATGCCCGGCCCATTGTCCGCCACCTGAATGATCGCCCGTCCCCGCGCATCGATTCGCGCCATCAATTCAATCTGCGGCGCGGATTGCCCTTTCACTGACTCGATTGCATTGAGCAGCAGGTTGATGAGCACCTGTTCGATGAGCTCCGGATCCGCGGTAATTTCCAGGTGCCGGGGTTCCACGCCGGAGGTGACGGCGATATTGGTCTCGGCAACATGGCTGCTCATCAACTTTTCGACGCGGCCAATCAGCGCAGCCACTCCGAAAATCTGAAAATTGGGACGCGGGATGCGTGTGAGCTTGCGGTATGATTCCACAAAATGGAGCAGGCCGTTGCTGCGTTTTTCAATGGTCTGAGCCGCGCTGCGGACGTCGTCGATTGTTTCCCCGGTCAGTTGCGGCGAATCAGAGAGCAGACAATTGACCGTCGACGCGAGGGAGGAAATGGGCGTCACCGAATTCATGATTTCATGGGTGAGCACGCGGATCAGGTTTTGCCAGGCATCCATCTCCTTCTCTTCCAATTCGCTCTGAATATTTTGCAGCGAGACGAGCGTGAATTGCTGGCCCTGCATCCGAAATTCCGTGGCGGAAATGGTCAACTGCAACGCGCTGTCTTCGTCGCTCACTTTGACCAGCGCCTTTTCTCCGGACTTCATTTTTTTCAGCCGCGTCCCCAGGTCCTGGCTCAGCGAGCTGAGTTGTTCGATGTTTCTCAACCGATTCACTTTGAGCAATCGCTTCGCCGCAGTGTTGATGAGCTGGACGTCGCCATTTGGCTGAAACGTAATCAGGCCAATGCCCACATGCTGCACCACAGTGTGCAGGTACCGGAAGTGCTCCTCCTTTTCCGACCGGGTCCGCTTGAATTTCTCCAGGACGTCATTGAACGCCTTTCGGAGTTCATCGAACGAAGCGCCTAACGAGAGACCGCTGAACGACTGAGAAAAATCGTCGTACCGAATGGCATCGAGAAAACGATTCAGATCGCGATTGGTTTTTTCCACGTAGCGGATGAGCGAATAGATCTGATAGACAAAGACCAGCCCGCTGACTCCAATGACAGCATAATGGACTGTCTTCAGTATGAAAAAACTGAACAGCAGACCGTTCGCCGCCAGCAGGAAAATCCGCAGCGATATGATAAACCTGAAATGTCTAAATACCATATTTCTCTAATCTTCGATAAAGTGAGGTTCGCGTGACGCCCAGCTCTCGCGCTGCTCTGGAAATATTGCCGTTGTGCTTGTCAATGGCCTTGCGGATGATCATTTTTTCTGCTTCTTCCAGATTGTAATTATCGAAAATCAACCCGTCTTCGCGGGATTCACGGGTCGGGAAAAATATGTCCGGGGGATTGAGCACGGTGGCATCGGTCATAATTACAGCGCGTTCAATGGCATGCTGCAATTCGCGCACATTGCCCGGCCAGTGGTATTTTTCCAGCTTTTTCAGTGTGGCGCTGTTGACCCGCTTGCGTGGCGCATTGTATTTCCTGCAATACACGCCGAGGAAAAAATCGACCAGCGCCAGAATATCATCGATTCTCTCTCTCAGCGGCGGCAGATGAATTTCCACCGTATTGATTCGGTAAAGCAAATCCTCCCGAAACTGCTTTTGCGCTACCAGTTCAAAGATGTTCCGATTCGTGGCGCAGATCAGACGAATGTCGATGGGTTTGGCCCGATTGGAACCGATACGCGTCACCTCCCGATTCTGAAGCACGGTCAGCAGTTTCGCCTGAAGCGGCAACGGAATATTGCCGATTTCGTCCAGGAACAGGGTTCCGCCGGAGGCAACTTCGAATCGGCCGGCGCGATCTTCTTTGGCGTCCGTGAAAGCGCCTTTCACATGCCCGAACAATTCGCTCTCGAAGAGCGTGGTTGTCAATGCGCCCATATCCACGCTGATGAAAACCTCCTGAGCCCGCGCCGACTGGCGATGCAGTTCGCGGGCCACGAGCTCTTTGCCTGTGCCGTTTTCGCCCAGGATAAGCACATTGGCGACAGTGTTGGCCACTTTCTCGATGGTCTTGAATACCTGCTGCATGGCCGGGCAGGAACCGATGAACTCATGAAACGGCTGGTCCAGATCCGCGCTGAGCTGTTTTTGCCGATCGCGCAGATCAGCGACTTCGCTGCGCGTGCGCCGCAGATTCAGCGCCGCCGAAATTGTCGCCAGCAGCTTTTCGTTCTGCCACGGCTTGAGCACAAATTCCGTCGCCCCCTCTTTGATCGCCCGCACCGCCAATTCCACATCGCCGTAAGCCGTAACCATCACGACAACGGCGGACGGATCGATTTCCAGAATTCTGTTGAGCCAGACAAATCCCTCGCCGCCGCTGGTGACGTCCCTGGTGAAATTCATGTCCAGGAGGATGACATCGTAATTCTCATTTTTCATCAGGCTGGCAATATTGCCCGGATTCTTTTCGGTGTGAACCAAATTCACGTGCTGCTTCAGAAAAAGACGGGCGGCGTGCAGCACATCTTCGTCGTCGTCAATGACAAGTATCTTGCCAACTTTGGGAGTCATGAATTTTTTCTCTTTTGCTGAATGCTCACCGGCCTCCTGATTGTGCGCCGGCGCCTCGTTCCCCGGCGACAGCAGGCCGTGGTTCAAGTTTTAACTATATACAATTTTTGTTTTTAAAAAGCAAGTATTTTGTTGGTTTGACATGAAAAAGTGTACGGTTCCGAACACCGAGTGTCATGGAAGCGGATAGTTTCATCGTTTAAAATTTTGTGTTTTCAAGCTTAAGTCATTAAATTATAATGATGGCACGGATATTGAAGTGCTCAGATTTAACATTTCACTTCAACCAAATGCCCACCTATCACGAATAAATCTGTGGATTAAAACGCGAGGGAACTTGAATGGATCGACCAATTCAAAAGAAAAAATGGACGTCTAAAAAAATTATTGGGATTGCCGGCATAACGGCATTTGCGCTCTTCGTCCTTTATATCTTCATTTTCAGCGACAGCAGTTCCAAACTCAATGTGGATCGCGAGCGGATCACCATTTCCACGGTCACCCACGGCCCATTCCAGGAATTCATACCGATCATCGGCAATGTCCATCCGGTGATGACATTTTACCTCGACGCCGACGAAGGCGGTCGCGTCGATGAGAAATTTGTGGAAGCCGGCGCGTTTGTCAGGGTTGGCGACAAAATTCTCAAACTCACCAACACCAATTTGATTTTGAATATCATGCAACGGGAAGCGGAGCTATTCCGCCAGAGCGATAATCTGCGGGCCACGCGTCTTCAGATGGAGCAATATCGTTTGAACCTGCTGACGGAATTGAATGATCTGGATTATCGCCTGAAAAAACTGAACCGGCTCCATGATCGGAATAAGGTGTTAGCGGAACAAAAGCTCATTTCCGACCAGGAGTTCGAAGAAATCAAAGACGAATTCGACTATGTCACCAAACGCCGGGTTTTGGCCATCGAGACTTTCCGACAGGATTCGCTCTTCAGACTGTCACAAATTGAGGAAATGAACGCGTCGTTGAAGCGGATGACCTCTAATCTTGATATTGCCAGACAGAAGGTGGAGAATTTGACCATTAAATCGCCCATCGCCGGATTGCTCACTTCGCTCAATGCGGAGATCGGCGAATCGAAGTCCGCCGGAGAACGATTGGGCCAGATCGATGTGCTGGATAGCTTCAATGTGCGCGCCAGTATCGACGAGCATTACATCGCGCGCGTCGAAATTGGCAGAACTGGGCGATTCGATTTATCGAACAGCACCTATAGCCTCGAAGTCACGCGCGTTTACCCTGAGGTGAAAGAGGGACGGTTTGAAATCGATCTGGACTTCCTCGGAGATCCTCCGGCTGACATCCGGCGCGGGCAGACGCTTCACATTCGCCTCGACCTGGGCGATCTCACCGACGCGATATTACTGCCCACCGGCGGATTCTATCAAAGCACCGGCGGCCAGTGGGTCTATATTCTCGACCGCTCCGGCCATTTTGCTGTGAAACGGAAGATTCAGATTCACCGCAGCAACACCCAGGTGTACGAAATCTCCGCCGGCCTTGTCCCCGGTGAACAGGTGATCACTTCCAGCTACGACAATTTCGGGGACAAGGATAAGCTGATTCTGAAATAGCTATCAGCTTTCAGCAATTAGCAATCAGATAAAAACAGGAGGAATTAAAATGAAAGATTTTAGGAAGTTGAATGTATGGCAGAAAAGCCATGAGCTAACCTTGCAAATTTATAAAAACACTCGTGCATTTCCAAAAGAGGAAATCTATGGATTGACGAGCCAAATCCGTAGATCCAGTATTTCTATCCCATCAAATATTGCTGAAGGTTGTGGACGAAACAGCGACCTTGATTTTGCTCGCTTCCTGCAAATTGCAATGGGATCAGCGAGTGAACTTGAATACCAGACACTTTTAGCCTACGATTTACATTATCTCGATGAAAACACGTATATAAAATTGTTGAATGAAATTGAAGAAGTAAAAAAAATGTTGGCTGGATTGATACAAAAGCTAAAGGCAGAAGGCTGACCGCTGAACGCTGAACGCTGAACGCATCTTAAAACCTAAAACATCTCTATCCATACAGGAGAATAATGAAGGATCAATAAGTCGGAGAACAAACCAATGATAAAAACCAAAAATCTCAAAAAAATCTACATGACCGAGGAAGTGGAAACGACTGCTCTGAATAACGTGAACATCGAAATCACGCAGGGAGAGTTTGTGGCCATCATGGGACCGTCCGGATGCGGGAAGTCCACGCTGCTCAACCTGCTGGGGCTGCTGGACAATCCCAACGACGGCGAGTACTACTTTCTGGACCAGGAGGTATCCCGGTATTCTGAACGGCAGCGGGCGAATCTGCGAAAAGCCAATATCGGATTTGTCTTTCAGAGTTTTAATTTAATCGATGAATTGACGGTGTTCGAAAACATTGAACTTCCGCTGCTGTATCTGGGCTATTCGTCAGCCGAACGAAAAACGCGCGTCAATGAAGTGATGGAGCAGATGCAGATGATGCATCGGAAAAATCATTTCCCACAGCAGCTCTCCGGCGGGCAGCAGCAGCGCGTCGCCGTGGGACGAGCTGTAGTCGCTCAACCCCGGCTCATTTTGGCGGACGAGCCGACTGGCAACCTGGATTCAGCTCACGGGGATGAGGTGATGAAACTGTTGTCCGACCTGCACGAGAACGGCACGACGATCATCATGGTCACCCACTCGCCGGCCTATGCTGAATATTGCCATCGCATCATTCATCTGTTCGACGGCCAGGTGGTCACGGAAAATGTCAAGGAGAGATTCCGGGTGTAATTGGAAATCCGGGCGTTCCGGGCGTTGCAGCCGCGCGATCAGGAATGATGTGCCGGGCAAGTGAAATCGCTCATTCACATGGGTCAATCACTGCCTTTTTGGTGTCCGATGCAGCGAGCGCTTTTTCTCCCGGTGAGCTATTTTCATTAATAAAATTACGCTTGAAAAAAACTGACTGCCCGGGATTTCCAACCCCTTCAGTCGAGCCTCCGTGAGTCACGGACTGAAGGCTCTCTCTTTTAATCGATCAGGCAGGAGAACGCCATGTTAAAGAACTATATCAAAATCGCGTTCCGCAATGTCGGCCGGAACAAGGGATTCTCAGCAATCAATATCCTCGGTCTCGCCGTTGGGCTGGCTGTTTGCATGGTGATGCTGACCTACGTCATGTACGAGACCAGCTTTGAGAATTTCCATGAGAAAAAAAGCCGCATCTATCGCATCATGCTGGAGTGGGGCACGCCGGAGAGCAAAATGATTTTCGCCGGCTCCATGCCCGCACTCGCCCCGGCTCTGAATACGCAGTCGCCTGAAGTCGAACGCGCCATTCGCATTCGCCGAGATTACGACGCTATTTTCACGAGGCCGAATGACGAATCCATCCGCGAGGACTATGTCTTTCTCGCTGAGCCAGGGATTTTCGACATCTTCACGTTTGATCTCATCCAGGGCGATACGGCAAATGCCCTCTCCGAACCGTTTTCCCTGGTCATGACCGAATCGCAGGCTCGGAAATATTTCGGCGCCGAAAATCCTGTTGGCCGCACGTTAGTCTATCAGGACTCCCCTTTAAAAATCACCGGCGTCATGCGGGATTTCCCGCGCAACACCCATCTCAACTGCCAGTTCATCATTTCCTACGCCACATTTGCGGCGAGCGGCAAAGTCAGTGCTGCGCCCTGGGATCAATGGGGCGATGATTTCACCTACTTACTGTTGAAAGAGAGAGCAACCATTGGGCCGGTCATGAGCAGGCTGGCGGACATGCTGAAGGAGAATACCAATGACTGGTTCGCTTTGCGCATGAAATTCATACCGCTGCCGCTTTCGGAAATTCACTGGGATATGCGCTCCAACTACGACCTCGGGCCCAAAGGTAACAAAATGTATGTGACAATATTTTTAGCCGCTGCTTTCTTCGTTCTCATCATTGCCTGCTTCAATTTTATCAACCTATCCACGTCGCGCTATTTGAACCGCGCCCGGGAAATCGGCATTCGCAAAGTCGTCGGCGCAAGCCGCCCGCAGCTCATTCATCAGCTTTTGATCGAATCGTTCCTCATTACGCTCTTCGCCATCGCCGTTGGATTTGTCATTTTCGAATTACTGCGGCCACTATTTTACGACTTCGTGGGAACCGATTTTTACATGGGACCGACGCTCAAGCTGCAATTCAGCATCCTCATCATCGGACTGATCGTCACAGTGAGTCTCATTGCCGGCGGGTACCCGGCGCTGTTTTTATCCAGATTCCGGCCCGTGGACATTCTGAAGAAACGGCGACTGGGCCTCACTCATAAGCTCAATCTTCGAAAATTCATCGTCGTCCTGCAGTTTGCGTTGACCCTGACTCTCATCCTGGGGACGGCGATTATTTACAAGCAACTGAACTATATGAAGAACGCCGGACTTGGATTCGACAAGAACAATGTGCTGCTCCTCAATTTCCCGCTCAATGACGACGCCGCAGCAGGAAAGTACTCAGTGCTTCGCGACGAGTTATTGAAAAATCCGAATGTACTCGGTGTTTCCAGCGCGTACACCTTGCCCGGCATCAACAGCCGCTTCAACATCTCCGTCACAAAAGCCGGCAGCCCGGCCGAAAACTCGGTGAATCTGCAAGCGCTGCCCGCTGACTTTGGATTTGCCGAAACCATGAAGCTGGCGTTCATTGAGGGAAGGAATTTCTCGCGCGAAATCTCCACGGATGCTATGGGCAGCGTCATTTTGAATGAATCGGCTGTGCGCGCATTGGGACTGGCTCATCCTGTCGGGGCTCTGCTTCACATTCCGGGCCGGAGCGATGCTGTCAGTGTGATCGGCATTGTGCGGGATTTTCACATTCAATCGTTTCACAAGAAAATCAATCCCGCGCTCATTTTGATCGATACCCGGAAGACCATTGTAGTTGCAATGAGACTGAATCCTGACAAAATACCGGAGACAATTTCGCACGTGAGAGAGGTTTGGACCAGCGTCCTGCCCGGGTATGCCTTAAATCATCGCTTCTTAGAGGATGTCTATTCGCGCCTCTACCGCGTCGAAGAAAAGTCGGGGGAACTCTTATCCATTTTTACCGGATTGGCTCTGTTCGTCTCCTGTCTGGGGCTTTACGGTCTCAGCTCGTTCGTGACAAAAAACCGTACGAAAGAAATCGGCATCCGAAAAGTGATGGGCGCAAGCGCATTCGGCATCACGTTTCTCATTTCCCGCCAGTTCATCATCTGGATTTTAGGCGCCAGCGCGCTTGCTATTCCTTTCTCATTCTGCCTCATGCATTACTGGTTGAATCATTTTGCCTATCGAACTCAGGTCAACTGGTGGCTGTTCATGCTGGCGGTGGCATTTGAACTTGCATTCGCCCTGGCGACATCCGGTTTCCAGACAATCCGCGCTGCCCTGGCAAATCCAGTTGAATCCTTGCGTTGTGAGTAGTGATGAAATCCGTCCTTTGGCGGATGGAGAGTTGGAAGTACGAATAGAGGGGGGTGCAAAGGGCATTGCGTGAATCTTGTTAAACGTCAAAGGAGAGATGTGCGACGCTAAATTCTTTCGTCTCGCGTCTTTCGTCTCACGTCTCACGTATAACGCTCTGCGCCATGCGTTCCCCCACGCAAGCTAAGGAGAAAATCATGTTCAAAAATTATTTGACAATTGCACTGCGAAACATCAAACGCTATAAAGGCTATTCGTTCTTGAATGTCATCGGACTGGCTATTGGCATGGCCGTCTGTACGCTCATCCTGCTGTGGGTGCAAGATGAATTGAGTTGGGATCGATTCCACAAAAATAACGATCACATTTTTCGGGTCATTTCCGAAGACAGGTCGGGCGGCAATTTAATTCGCTCGGTTGGATCACCTTCACTCATTGGTCCTACACTGGTTGAAGAATATCCCGAAGTTGAAAATTTCACTCGAGTCCAATCAGGCTGGTCGAACTGGTATCTTCATCTGGGCGACAAAATTTTTATAACCGAAAAGCTGGCCTGCGCCGATCCTTCTTTCTTTGAAATATTTCAATTTCCATTTCTCAAAGGCGATCCCAAAACGGCTTTACACGATCGCTATTCAATTGTGCTCACCGAAAGGTTAGCGAAAAAAATATTTGGCGATGACGAGCCAATGGGGAAAATCGTTCAGATGTCGGATACGGATTTGAAGGTCACAGGAGTCATGAAAGATATTCCGCACAATTCCCATCTCCAGTTCGACTACATCTTCCCTGTCATCAACATGACCGAATGGCGGGAATCCAAGCTGGATAGCTGGACATACACTCAGTTTACGACCTATATCCTGACCAAAAAAAATATCGATCTGAATGATCTCAAACAAAAAATGGCGGGCATGGTCATCAAAAATATTCCCGATTCCAAAATCACCCTCGACCTCCAGCCGTTAAAATCAGTTCATTTACATTCGATGCACCTGAATAGCTGGAACATTGTCTACCCCAATCCAGGTAATATCACGTATATTTACATTTTTTCTATCGTCGCCATCTTGATCCTGGCATTAGCCTGCATCAATTTCACCAACCTTTCGACCGCCCGCTCCGGCGCACGAGCGAAAGAAATCGGCATCCGCAAAGTGACTGGCGCCCAGCGGCGGGATATCATCATCCAGTTTCTGGGTGAAACCTTACTGTTATCATTTTTAGCGCTATTTGTAAGCATCATTCTTGTGGAAATTCTACTGCCGACTTTTAACTCGCTTGCCAGCAAGCAGCTTTCGCTCGACCCGACGAAAAATTTGAGTTCATTGTTCGTCTTGTTAGGGATTGTCATATTAACAGGTATTGTTTCAGGCAGTTACCCTGCTCTCTATTTATCATCATTTCAGCCTGCGGGCGTTTTTAGAGCCATGGCTCAATTCAGCGCTGGCAAAGGCGGCGCCCTGCGGAAGGTGCTCGTGGTCAGCCAGTTCTCGATCACCATCACACTGATCATCCTGACTGCGGTTATTTATTGGCAGCTTCATTTTATTCAGAATAAAGATTTGGGCTTTGACCAGAATAATATCATTTCATTTGCCTCGTATGGTCAATACGGCATGAATTTCGAAGCCGCCAAAAATGAGTTGCTCCAAAATCCAAATATTCTCAGCGTGAGCCAGGCATTTCCACCTGGGCCTGGTTTTGGCGGAACGACACAAGTCCAGTGGGAAGGCAAAGATCCGACCAGAGAAATCATGCTTTTTTCCGATTTGGGCGACTATGATTTTTTAAAAACCTTTGGTTTAAAAATGGCAGCAGGTCGATTTTATTCACGGGAGTTCATCAGCGATGACGCCAATTTTGTTCTGAATGAATCGGCCATCAAAAGAATGGATTTGAATGAGCCGATCGGCAAGCGCCTGACGATCAATGGGAAAACGGGCACGATCATCGGTGTGGTGAAGGACTATCATGGCGGCTCGCTGCGGAATTTCATCCAGCCAAAAGTTATTAGCTTGCGCAACGGTTTCTTCGTCTGCGTTAAATACAGTGGCAGCGAACAAGGGATCGTCAGTTATTTAGAGCAAAAGTGGAAAAAGTTCGTTCCCGGACATCCATTTCGATACCAATTCCTTGACGAATCAATTGAAAATTTATACACGACCGAACGTAAGATCGGAAAAATTTTTGGCTATTTCTCAGGGCTGGCTATCTTCATCGCTTGCCTGGGGCTGTTCGGACTGGCGTCGTTCATGGCGGGACGACGCACCAAAGAGATCGGCATCCGCAAAGTATTGGGCGCAAAGGTTGCGGGCATCGTTCTGCTGCTGTCCGGAGAATTTACCCTGTGGGTACTTATTGCCAACATTATCTCCTGGCCTGTGGCGTATTGGGCAGCGAGCCAATGGCTGCAAGGCTTTTCCTATCGAATCAATCTGGGATGGGAGCCTTTTGTGCTGTCAGCGATGGTGGTGCTGGTGATCTCAATTTTTACGGTGAGTTATCAAGCAATCAAAGCGGCAGTGACAAATCCAGTTGAATCCTTGCATTGTGAGTAGTGATGAAATCCGTCCTTTGGCGGATGGAAAGTTGGAGGTACGAATAGCGTGGGGTGCAAAGGGCATAGCGTGAAACTTGTGAAACGTCAAACGAGAGATGCGAGACGCTAAATTCTTTCGTCTTTCGTCTCACGTATAACGCTCTGCGATATGCAAAAAAGCGGAGAAAAAAAATGTTCAATAACTACCTGAAATTAATCCTTCGAAATATCCAGAGAAATAAGGGATATTCGTTCATTAATATTGCAGGACTGGTGATTGGAATGACCTGCTTTATGCTCATTATGCTGTTCGTGCAATACGAACTTAGCTACGATAATTTCCACCAGCACTCCAATCGCATTTTTCGCATTATTTTTCAATTGCCAGGTGAAAAATTTGGAACGACGGAGGACATGCTGGCAATTACACCTGCGCCACTGGCTGCGGCGCTGATGGAAGCGTTCCCTGAAGTTGAATCTGCCACCCGATTCAGCTCCTTTAATCAGCTATTGCTGTCCCGAGATGAAATGCATTTCTTTGAAGCGGGCGTATTGGCTGATAAAAATTTTTTCAATATTTTTTCTTTCAAGCTGATCAAAGGTGACAAAGAGAAAATTCTGGATAACCTGCAAAACATCATTATCAGCCAACGGCTGGTGCAAAAACTTTTCGGCAACGACGATCCATTAGGAAAAACGCTGACATGTTCGCTCGGTGATTTTACGGTCGCTGGCATTGCCGAGAATGCGCCTGAAAATTCCAACATTCAATTTGATTGGATTCTCCCCTTCGAAAGTCAGTTTCAGCCTGATGATCGTGACAGGCGATTGAATGCCTGGAATTGGGATAATTACTACTCCTTCATTAAATTGCAGCCTGGATGCGATGCCAGGGCGTTTGAAAAAAAACTCAATGACTTTACCAAAACAAAATATGGTGATTGGGAATTCCGATTGAATTTCAACTATTTTCTGCAGCCGCTGCACCAGGTTCATCTCACATCAGGCTATCGCTATGAACTCGGCGCGCCCACGGACATCTATTTGATTCGACTATTCACCGTCGTTGCCATATTTGTCCTATTGATCGCCTGCATCAATGCCGTGAATTTGTCGACAGCAAATGCCTCGAAGCGAGCCAAAGAAATCGGGGTTCGAAAAGTGGTCGGCTCAATGCGTCACCAATTGTTCGGGCAGTTTACAGGAGAATCGCTATTCATGTCAGTACTGGCATTTGTTGCTGCAATTACGCTGGTAACCATGCTGCTGCCAGTGTTCAATCAATTCATTCAGCGAACGATTGACTGGAGTTTCTTTCTAAATAAAACTGAGATTCTCGGATTAATTGCCGTTGTCATCGCCACGGGTCTGATCTCTGGTATTTATCCTTCAATCGTTCTGTCTTCGATGAAGCCCGTGATAATTTTAAGGTCAAAAAATACGGATCAAAAAAAAGGCATGAATCTCAGGAATTTTCTGGTTTTGTTCCAATTCAGCATCGCAATCGTTTTGATGATTGCTTCACTCGTAATATACCGGCAGATTGGTTATATCAAACACAAAGACCTGGGATTCAGGAGGGAACAGATTTTAGTGCTGCGACAGGCGGATTCGGAAATCACCAATAATTTTGAAGCATTCAAAAATGATCTGCTGCAAATTCCCAAAGTCGTCGATGTCACGACTTCAAGCGAGCTACCCACTAACATTAATTGGGCAACTGGGATCGAATTCCAAAAAGACAATGGGGAAAATAAACTGGTGCATTACCAGCTTCTCGAAGTCGATTATAATTTCATCGATCTGTTTAAGATGCGTATGGTGCAGGGTCGGAATTTTTCAAAAGCGTTTGGTAGCGATTCAGCTACAGCCCTGATCGTGAATGAAACCTTTGTGAAACAAATAGGCTGGGCCAATCCGATTGGCAAACAGGTACCCCAGGTATGGAGCGGCCCTCAGGATGCCAGATACAATATTATCGGCGTGGTGAAAGATTTCCATGCCCGTCCGTTACATTTCAATATCAAACCCGTCATTATTCGATGCCGACCCAATTCATATTGGATTCAGATCCGAATGATCCCAGGCAATTTCCATGAGACACTGGCAAAAATAGAGAGCCTGTATAATCGCTTCAAGGTTCGATATCCTTTTCAGCATTTTTTTCTCGATGATCAATTCAATCAGATGTATCAATCGGAACAGAAGCTGGGACAGATTCTGATGTATTCAAACATATTGGCTATTTTTATCGCATGCCTCGGCATATTCGGTTTAGCCACTTTTACCGCCGAGCGGCGAACCAAAGAGATCGGCATCCGAAAAGTGCTCGGCGCATCCGTCCCAGGTATCGTATCATCGTTAACCTGGAATTTCACCAGATGGGTGTTGATTGCCAACATCATCGCCTGGCCCGTTGCCTATTACTGCCTGACGCAATGGCTGCAAAATTTCACGTATCGGATCAACCTGGAATGGTGGACATTTGTGGTGGCTGGATCGGCAACTTTGCTCATTGCTTTGTTGACAGTCAGCTATCATTCGATTAAAGCGGCACTGGCGAATCCAGTGAAGAGTTTGAGATACGAATAAGCGTATGGTGTATAAAGCAAAGGGCATGGCGAAAAGGATGCGATGCGCCATGCTCTTTGCGCTAAGCGGAAAATCAAAGGAAATGAATCATGCTAGAGAATTATTTGAAAATCACTCTTCGAAATATTAAAAAGCATAAAACATATTCTGCCATCAATATCGCAGGACTGGCAATAGGAATCGCCTGCTGCATGGTGATATTTCTTTATGTCGCCAGTGAATCGTCGTATGATCGATTCAATAAAGACGCAGTGAGAATTTATCGCATTGCCGAATATAGAAAGGTTCCGTTGGGCGAGTTCAAATTTGCTCGAATCAGTCCTGTTGTGGCGACAGTCCTGAAAAGTGATTTCCCACAGGTTGAGCATGCAGCCAGAATCCTACAACTAAATGATGGATTTGTCAGGTACGAAAACAAGGCGTTTTATGAGGAACGAATGTTCTACGTTGATCAGGAAATATTTAAAATATTTACAATGCCGTTTATCCAAGGTGATTCGGAAACAGCATTAGAAAATCCAAGAACGGTCGTGATGACTACAAATATGGCAAAGAAATATTTTGGAGATGAAAATCCAATCGGTAAAACAATCCAGATTAAAGATCCAATTTATGAATTTCGTGGATTTTATGCGCCGTTCCCTGCTGTCTGTGATTATATAGTAACTGGAGTGATCGAGAACTCTCGTTCAAACTCTCATTTTAAATATGATTTACTTCTCTCCTTGAAAACACACGAAGGGGGTTTTCTGTTGCGAGAATGGCATTCCAGTGCGGCGTATACGTATGTTAAGATCAGATCGAACACTAATGTGAATGAATTCAAAGAGTCAATCAGTGGACTTGCCTACAAGTATGTCAAAAAACAGTTAGACCTATGGGGACAAACACGGACCTATTTTTTGCAGCCGTTACTCGATATTCATTACAATTCGAATCTGAGGTATGAAATAGAACCGCCAGGAAACAAGCTTTATCTATACATTTATTCGGTAATAGGATTTTTGATTTTATTAATTGGCTGTATGAATTACATAAACCTTTCCAATGTGCGGTCGGTTTATCGAACCAAAGAAGTTGGTTTGCGCAAGGTTGTCGGCGCCAAACGATTTCAATTGATCAAGCAGTTTTTGGGTGAGTCCATAATCATCACCATCCTGGCATTGATTTTCGCATTTCTGTTGTTAGAAATATTATTACCCCTATTTAACGAGATGGCTGGCACTGAATTATCCCACAGAGGACTCTTTCAGCCGACAGTACTTCTCGCGCTGGTGGGTCTTTTATTATTTATCAGTATTGTTGCTGGCGGTTATCCTGCTTTTATTTTGACTGCCTTCAAACCATCGCTTATGATTCAAGGATCAACTGTAACCAACTCACGTGGGACTTTTCTCCTGAAGGTACTTGTTATCGGACAATTTGCGATTTCGATATTATTAACCATAAGCACGATCACAATCTATAACCAACTTCATTTTATGAAGAGTCAATCGTTGGGATTTAACAAAGAGCAGAAACTTGTCATTCCGTTTCGGATGAATAAAAAAGTATGCGACCATTACACAGTGTTGAAAAGTGAATTCGATAAATACCATGCGATTGTTGGTACAACCGTATCTTCGAGCGTCCCTGGGCGTTCTGTTCTTCATAACTCATTAAGCTTTAGCAATGATATTTTGGTAAAGCCTTTTGATTTGAAATATATGGCTGTAGATCATGATTTTATCCCTGAATATGGTATCGAGCTTGTTGCTGGGCGCCCCTTCCTGAAAGAACAAAATGACGAGAAAAATGCCTTTCTTATTAATGAAGCTGCCGTCGGACTGCTCGGCTGGAGCTCACCGGAAGAAGCGATTGGGAAGAAAATATATAGTGGCTTCACCCAGAAGGAAATCGTCGGTGTGACAAAAAATTTTCATTATCAGGGAATGCAAAGTACTGTAGAACCCCTTTTTATGGAATATGAGCCATCTTTGTTCAATGTGATCACATTGTCTTTAAATACTAAAAATTTAAATAAAACTTTAAAATTCATCGAATCGAAATGGAGTGAATTACATCCATCGATCCCGTATGAAGGAATTTTTCTCGATGAAGATTTCGATCGACAATATCGGTTTGAAGAGCAAGTGAGTCGATTATTAAGTATTATTACCATCATGGGATTGTTTATTGCCAGCCTTGGATTATTTGGTTTGGCTCTATTTATTGCAAAGCAGCGCACCAAAGAAATAGGCATCCGTAAAGTACTTGGTGCTTCGGTTATAAATATCATTCAGTGGCTAAATCGAGATTTTGTCAAATGGATTCTTATTTCAAACATAATCGCCTGGCCAATTGCCTATTTTGCCGTAAATCGATGGTTACAAAACTTCGCTTATCGGATTCATATTAGCTGGTGGACATTTTTATTGGCAGGAACTTTAGCGCTCATTATTGCAGTGATTACGGTGAGTTATCAATCGATTAAAGCAGCGCTGGCAAATCCAGTTGAATCCTTGCGATGTGAGTAGTGATGAAATCCGTCCTTTGGCGGATGGAGAGTTAGAGATACGAATAAGCGCATAGCGTAATTTGCGTGAAACGTCAAACGTGAAATGTGAGACGCCAACTTTTTCGTCTCACGTCTGCCGTCTCTCGTCCCACGTATAACGCTCTGCGCTATGCACGAGAAGGAGAAAATCATGTTCAAAAATTATTTACTTGTCGCATTACGAAATCTGAAAAAACAAAAAGCCTATTCTCTCATCAACATTTTGGGAATGGCGGTCGGGATGACAGGATTTGCTATCTTTGCTTTAACTGCGGGAGTAAAACTGAATGCGGATAAATTCCATAAAAATGCCACGAGAATTTTCAGCGTCGTTCAGGTGCTCCAATCGGAAAATAAAAAAGAGGAACACACTGCCTTTACGCCAATGCCACTCCTCCATGCGTTGCAAAATGAATTTCCTGGAATCGAAGCTGGCTTGAGAATTTATCCTGTGAATAAAATGACGATCAAGCGGGAAGCCGATGCTTTTTATGAAAGCAACATCCTGTTCGTTGACTCGAATTTTCTGTCGTTTTTCACATTTGAAATGATTGCGGGGAATCCACAAACAGCGCTGGCAAGACCCAATTCGATTGTTTTGACCAAAGCCTTCGCCGAAAAATATTTCGGCAATCATGATCCAATTGGAAAGGTGCTGACGCTTGAAAAAAATAGCGATGTTACTGTTACAGGAGTTGTTCAGAATGTGCCCCGAACTTCATCCATGAGATTTGATTTTCTGATCTCGATGGAGACCGCCCGATCATTATACCATTTAACCGATGACTGGAAACAAAATCAACTGGCTACTTTTGTGCTGCTCTCTGAAGAATTTGATCGGGTACAGTTTGAGGCTAAATTCCAGTCGCTGATAAAGAAATACCTGGGAGACACGCCTGAATCACCAAAGAAAATGTATCTTTTCCCCTTTCTAAGTTTTCGGCTGGATTCGGAACATATTACTTCTTTCCTGAGCAGCAGCAATCGGGCAGGTATTGTAATCATTTTGGGCATTGGAATCATCCTGCTGCTGATCGTCAGCATTAATTTCATAAACCTGTCAACTGCCAGATATATGCAGCGGGTTCAAGAGGTTGGTGTACGAAAAGTCATCGGCGCTCGACGCTCGCAGTTGATCATTCAATTTATTAGCGAATCGGTTTTGTTATCGCTGATTGCGTTACCCGTCGCCCTGATACTTTATGAATTAATCGAACCGATTTACACGGCTTATGTCGGAAAGCTTTCAGCGACGATGTACACGCCGAAGGTCTCCAACTCGATCTGGAACTATCCGTTCCTGTTGAAATATCTTGTTGGCACATCATTTTTAGTGGGCATATTTTCAGGCGCCTATCCAGCATTCTTTTTGTCCAAATTTCAACCCCAGGCAGTGCTCAAAGGCAGCTTGCAGACAGGCAAGAAAAAAAGACGTGGCAGCAAAATTTTAATCGTCACCCAATTTACTTTGTCGATCATCTTGATTGCCTTTGCAAGCTTATTAAAAGGCCAACTGGATCACCTGCTAAAAGCTGACTTTGGTTACAATCGAGAGCGATTGGCTGTGGTGAAGCTTTCCGATGAATCTCGCCCCAGGCTCGAAGCTCTCAAAACAGAAATTACCCGTCAGGCAGGGATAAATCTTGTTTCGGCTTCAGCTAACATCCCTTTAATATGGTCATCGCCAAAACGTGCCAGGCTGCCAGAGCAAAATGAGCAAGACGCCAAAACAATTGAGGCTTACGGCGTTGACTACAATTTTATCGAAGCCCTTGAGATGAAGCTGACCAACGGCAGAAGCTTTTCAAGGGAAAACAAGGATGTTAACAGCATTATCCTGAATGAAAGTGCTGTCAAAAGATTGAATATTGAAGATCCGATTGGCAAACAGATAATAATTGGGGACAGGGCTGGCATGGTAATCGGGGTGGCAAAGGATTTTCTCTTTGCCGATATTGGTTTTGAAATTCCTCCTGCCGCTTTATATTTAGCGCCTGAAGATTTAAATTATCTTCTGGTCAAATACTCTGCTGCCCATGATTTCAAGGACATCGAACATCTCTTGAAAGAACAATGGCTGGTTTTTTTCCCTGATCTGCCTTTTGACTGCACATCCATTGATGATTATTTCCAGGATGTTTTGGGACTTGTGAATAAAATCTCTGGTTTTTTCGGTTTGATTGGATTCGTTGCCGTATTTTTCTCCTGCCTGGGATTGCTGGGATTGGTATCTTACCTGGTAGAACAGAGGACAAAAGAAATCTGCATTCGCAAGGTGCTTGGCGCTTCCATGATCCGTGTAACCTGGACCATGATCAGGGAATTTATCATGCTGGTCGTCCTTGCCAACGTCATTGGCTTATCAATCATCCATTTTGGATGGAATCAAGTATTGCAGACTGGATTGTTGTACATGCAAGGGATTGGCGTCGGGACATATCTATTTGTGATTTTCATTTCGTTCGGTACAGCGCTGGTTGCTGTTACATCACAAACATTGAAAGTTACATTGGCGAATCCAGTGGAATCGCTGCGGTATGAGTAAAAATGCATAGAGCATGGCGCAGAGCGCATAGCGTAAATTTAGGCTATGCGCTCTGCAGGAAAATGGAGAAAATGAAATGTTTAAAAACTACTTAAAAATCGCTTTGCGAAACATCCGACGCCACAAAGCTTATTCTTTCATCAACATTCTGGGTCTTGCAATCGGCATGGCGTGCTGCATTCTGATCATGCTATGGATTCAATATGAATTGAGCTTCAATTCGATGCACAAAAACCTCGATTCGATTTACCTGATGCGCTGCTGGGAGCAATATGGAGCTGAAAGGATGCCAGGCCAGGGCACACCGCCCATTCTGGGACGAACACTGAAAACCGAATTCCCCGAAGTAGTCAATTCAGCGTTAATCAATAATGGACTGCATGAATTTCTCATTCAATACGAAAATAAAAAATTCAAGGATGAAGTCCAATTGGCTGAGCCGACGGTTTTTGAGATTTTTACTATTCCTTTTGTGAAAGGAAATTCAAAGGACGCCTTCTCAGATCCGCATGTTTTGGTCATGGCCGAAAAGACGGCGCAGAAATATTTTGGCAATGAGAATCCCATCGGCAAGATCGTTACATTGGAGAATCGGTATGAGTTTAAGGTGGTTGGTGTGATTGAAGATATTCCGTATAATTCAACCATAGATTTTGCGATCTGGATACCAATTGATTTTACCAGGGAAATATATCGACCCAATTATCTCGATACCTGGTACAACCTGGCGTTTCGCACGTACGTTCAACTGGCGGAAAATGTCTCATACCAGGAATTCAACCAAAAAATCGCCAATCGCATTCGTCAATCCGATCCCAATACCATATTGGAACCGTTCCTCTACCCGTTCAAAGATATTTATTTGAAGCTATGGGGACGGCTGGATCAGGTCAAAATTTTCGGGGTGATTGCCCTGTTTGTTCTGGTTATCGCCTGCATCAATTTCATGAATCTCACCACGGCACGCTCAGCCAGACGAATAAAGGAAGTGGGCTTGCGCAAGGTCGTCGGCGCCCAGCGAAAACATCTGGTGCGGCAATTCTTTGGCGAATCGATTTTGCTGACTATTATTTCACTGGCGCTTGCCATCTTTTTGGTTGAGCTTTTCTTGCCTGTTTTTCGACAAATGACGCAACGACCATTAGAGCTGCATTATTTGAAAAATCTCTCCGCTTTAATGGGAATCATGGGGATTGCCATTGTCACAGGAATCATATCAGGAAGCTATCCAGCGCTGTTCCTTTCATCGTTTCAACCTGTCCAGATTTTCACAGGTTTACGATTTTCGAGTTCGAAAGGTAGTTCATTCAGAAAGATACTGGTCGTCACGCAGTTTACGCTGTCGATCATCCTCATCATAGCCACGACGGTGGTTTACAATCAAGTCCATTTTATGCGCAATAAAAACCTGGGATTGAACAAAGAACAAATCCTGTCCCTCCCTGTCGAAGGAAATCTGGGAGAAAATAATGAAACGGTGAAAAATGAATTATTAAAAAATCCAGCGATCCAGAGTATTTCGCTTGCTTCGGATGCGATTACAGGAATTTATTGGAACGGTCAGGACTGGCAATGGCAGGAAAAAGATCCCAACGTAAATCCACTGATCACCTATTTTCAGGTCGATGCCGATTTTCTGAAGACCTTCCAGATCGACATGGCAAACGGTCGCTTTTTTACTGAGGAATCAAAAAATCAGGCGGTCGTCGTCATTAACGAGCGTTTGGCTCAGATGATGAATGTGGAAACCGCAGCGGGCAATCGAATCTATCGTGGTGATATTTCGCTTGAAATTATCGGGATCGTCAAAGATTTTCATTTCAAGCCTGTTCACGAGGGAGAGATCGGGCCGATCATGATTTTCAATAATCCAGACATTCGCCCTTATCGCTACGTGTACCTGAAAATTAATGCGCCAGACGTTCCGCAGACGATTACTTTTATCAAAGACGTGGTCACTAAATTTAATCCGAATTATCCGTTTGAATACCATTTTCTGGACGAGGCGTACGATCAAATGTACCATTGGATCGACCGAACCACCAACATCGTCCGTACCTTTGCCCTGCTGGCGATCTTTCTCTCATGTCTTGGACTATTCGGTCTGGCGTCATTCATGGCGGAACAACGCACCAAAGAGATTGGAGTAAGGAAGGTGCTGGGCGCATCCATCGCAGGAATTGTGGTTTTGCTGTCCAGAGAATTCGCCAAATGGGTGTTGATCGCCAATCTCATCGCCTGGCCAGTGGCTTATTATTTTATGAATCAATGGCTCCATGATTTTGCGTATCGAATTGCAATCAATTGGTGGATGTTTGTTTTAGCAGCATTGCTGGCATTAATGATCGCATTTTTAACAGTGAGCTATCAGTCGATTAAAGCGGCGCTGGCGAATCCAGTGGAATCACTGCGTTGTGAGTAGTGATGAAATCTGTCCTTTGGCGGATGAAGAGTTTGAGATATGAATTATTGCAGTTTGGAAATTCCAAGACCTTTTATCCGATTGAATCGTTGCTCCAGAGCAGAAGGTCGCTGCGCATGTAAAAATAGACAAGCTGCATCACTGGGAAAGAAACAAGCTTTACGGCATCCGACTCCGAACGGGGACTTACTGCCCAACGGAATTCAGCAGAGAGAAATCTCATCATTGAAAAGCCGGATTTCGTTGCCGTTGCTTTCGGTACTTCGACCATTCCGTCAACTGCCGTTGCGATCCGAATCCATTTCAACTAAAAATAATGCTTACATTACCATTGAAAGGAATGTCCATGATTAGACTGCATGATATTTTCAAATACTACTCCAACCGATTTGTGAAAACGTATGTGCTTCAGGATATCTCGATGGAAATTAATCCTGGCGAATTCATCACCATCATGGGCCCATCGGGCGCCGGTAAATCCACTCTGATGCATATCATCGGCATGCTGGACGAACCATCGGACGGCGAATATTTTTTCGGGGATCAATCTGTTTTTCAACTCAAGGAACGTGAACGGACACAACTGTTCCAGCAGAACATCGGTTTCATTTTTCAGGCATACCATTTGATCGATGATTTGACTGTGTACGAAAATCTGGAAACGCCCTTGCTCTATAAAAAGGTGCCGGCTTCAGAACGAAAAGCACTGGTGGCAGACGCGCTCGACCGATTTCAGATTGTCGCCAAAAAGGATTTATTCCCCAATCAACTCTCCGGCGGGCAGCAACAGATTGTCGGTATCGCCCGCGCCATCATCACAGATCCGAAAGTGATACTGGCGGACGAGCCAACCGGCAATTTGAATTCAGCCCAGGGCAAAGAGATAATGGACATGTTGAAAAAGCTGAACGAACAGGGCGCCACGATCGTTCAGGTGACGCATAACGAAAAGTGGGCAGCATACGGCCACCGCACCATTCACCTGGTCGATGGTATGATTCATAAAAAATCAAAGTAGCAGATTCAATTCCCAACACGATACAGAAATAAACGTCGCTCATTCCGGTTGCGGCGTTAACGATCGGGCAACTTCCGGCATTGCTCTCCTCCATAAATTCACTTGACTTTTCCCGGGGGATTTCATATCTTTTGAAACTTTTTATGTTTATCCCGTAAATTGATAACTAATTTTCTTAATCTAATAACAAAGAGGTGATGTATGCTTAAAAAACAGATGGTAATTATGGTTGTTGGAGTTTTCATTTTCCTGGCAATGACGGCGGGCGTTCATGCTTTCCCGGATGAAGGCATGTGGACGTTCGATAATCCGCCGATCAAACAACTTCAGGAACAATATGGTTTCACTCCGACTCAGGAATGGCTCGACCTGGTTCGGTTAGCCAGTGTTCGTTTCATGGATGGCGGCTCAGGCTCTTTCATCAGCCCCAATGGACTTGTACTCACCAATCACCACGTCGCTATGGGTCAGCTCCAGAAATTATCCACGGCCGAGCACAATTATGTGGCTACAGGATTTTTAGCCAATTCGCTGGCTGAGGAAATTAAATGCCCGGATCTGGAAGTAAATATACTGGTCGCAGTGGAAAATGTCACCGACCAGGTTCGTAAAGCGATCAAAAAAGATATGAATGAAGCCGAAGCGCTCAAAGCGCGACGCGCGGTCATCGCTGAGATCGAGAAGAAGAGCCTTAAAAAGACCGGTCTGCGCTCCGACGTCGTCAGCCTGTACCATGGCGGCGAATACTGGCTGTACCAGTATAAAAAATATACCGATGTCCGGCTCGTCATGGCGCCGGAGCGTCAAGCTGCCTACTTTGGCGGCGATTATGATAACTTCACCTATCCCCGCTACGATCTGGATATGGCATTTTTCCGAGTTTATGAAAATGACAAACCCATTCAGTCCAAACATTACTTCAAATGGAATGAAAACGGCGCTGCCGAAAATGAATTGGTCTTTGTTTCGGGTCATCCCGGTTCAACGGACCGCCTGTACACCTACGCGCAGCTTGTGGACCAACGTGATTTTCAATATGCGTTTATCCTGAAATACATCGATAAATACCTGGAAGCTTTGCGCGAATACGCCAGCCAGGGCGAAGAGCAATCGCGACGGGCGCTTGGCCGTATTTTTGGACTTGAGAACGGAAAGAAAGCCATGACCGGCGAGTACCAGGGGCTGCTGGACGAAGAGCTCATGGCGAAACGCCTCAAAGACGAGCAGGAGTTTCGCAAGCTTGTCGCTGACAATCCTGAACTGCAGCAACAATTCGGCGACGCGTGGGACACTATCGAAAAAATCATGAAGGAAAATTTCAACCTCGCCGAAAAACGCTTTTACCGCAGCCTCCGCGGCTCAACCATGGCTGGCAATGCGCTGACGATTGTTCGCTTCGTGGAAGAAATTAAAAAGAACGATGCCGACCGGCTGCCTGGCTATCACGATTCTCAAACCGATGAGCTGAAATTTCGATTACTCTCTCCGGCGCCGATTTACAAAGATATGGAGATTACCATCTTCACAAAAATGCTGGAAAGCGCCGTCGCGGCTCTGGGCGCGAATGACCAGTTTCTGACACTGGTTCTGGATGGCAAGAATCCTGCCGACGTGGTCAAAAACCTCATCGAGAATTCCCAGATGGATAAAGCCGAGTTCCGCACGAAACTGATCGAAGGCGGAGCCGATGCGGTGAAAAATTGCCAGGACCCGCTGATCAAATTGGCGCTGAAAATCGATCCCATGTTGCGCGAAAGCGATACATGGTTCCGCGAAAATGTCGAGAGCAAACTGACGCCGGCTTCGGAAAAAGTCGCCAAAGCCCGCTTCGCAGTGTACGGCAAAACGACCTATCCGGACGCAACGTTCACGCTGCGACTTTCCTATGGCACTGTTCAGGGATATCCCTACAATGGGACGATTGCTCCATATCAAACAACGCTGTATGGCGCTTACGACCGCGCAGCGAGCTTCGGAAATAAAGGCGACTTTGAACTGCCGAAGCGTTTCTGGGACAGAAAAGATCAACTGGATCTGGCAACCCCAGTCAATTTTGTCAGCACGTGCGATATCATTGGCGGCAATTCCGGTTCCCCGGTTATCAATAAAAATGCTGAACTGGTTGGGCTAATTTTTGATGGGAATATTGAAAGTTTGCCGGGACGATTTGTCTACGATGGGACGAAAAACCGGGCCGTCTCGGTGCACAGCGGCTATATTTTGAAAGCGCTGCGCTCCCTGTACGATGCGAAAAATCTCGTCGATGAGATTGAATCTGCCCGCTGATAGTGTTGAATTTGATCGAAACAAAAAACACATGGTCGCTGACTTTTCGACCATGTGTTTTTTTTATCCTTGAATTCGAGAGTTAGTTTTAGTGTCGTCCGGAAACTTCTTATATTGACCCCACCTTAACCCTCTCCTAAATGGCTAATCCTTACATATGTTGGAGGATATTAACAAATCAATAGAAACGCAGAGGTCGCGAAGGGCGCAGAGAAATGACCCGCTTTAAATTGGCCTGGGTGATTGTAAAATTTTCAATCAACCAATGAAAATCATGTTCACCCATAGTAACAGAAGACCAAAATAACCGGGAAAATACCTTGTTTCATGAGTTTGCAAACATCTTTTTTCAATAACAAAACTCTGCGGTCTCTGCGACCTCTGCCTTAGAAAAGATATGGGTAAGGGTAAGCCTAAAAGGCGAGGGAAAACAGATATTCCCCTTCTTGCCCGCAGGGTATGAAAGGGTTTAGTGGATGAGGTCTGATGTAATGAAGTTTGAAAATATCAACCCCATAGCTAATTGAGGTTTTTTCGGACAGATACTATTTAAAATAAAAGCAGCGCCTCCACGATGAAAAAGCAGGGGGCGGGAACGATGTCCGTTTGCAGCGCGGCTATCCGTCAGCCGCAGTGCATGCAGGAGACAGCCGCATCTTTTAATGCGGGATCGTCAATATAAACTGGCAGCCCCGATCCGGTAAATTCTCCGCGTCGATCGTCCAGCCGCATCGCTCGGTAGCAATTTCGTAGGCGATGTAGCAGCCATACCCGGACTTCCGGCTCTGCGGTTTGGTGGACACATTCTCTAAAAAGATTTTTTTTATTCCCACTTCATTCTTCTGCAGCAGTATCGGATTAATGCCTTTTCCACCATCTGAAACGACCACCCGGGAAATTTTCTGGTCAGCATCGAATTTCGTCCGGATACTGACGATAATTTTCTGATCGTCCGAATGGTCGATGCTGTTCTGAATCAACGGCTCCAGAATTTCCCAAATGACAAATTCATTCACTTGCAGCTTCGGCAATGTCGGATCAAGGTCCAGCAGAAAAACATTTTGATCCCGGTTTTTGGAAATCCGCAAAAAGATATTGTCAATTATAAAGCGAATCAACTCATTTAAATCGGTCTGAAAAATGGGATTTCGGATCGCATGAATCGGCGGCTCGAACCACTTCATGTCGTAGATGACGCGCGAGATGAAATTGGCATACTTTGTCATCCGATATTTGATGACGGCGATATTATCCTGGGCCAGCGCGGCCAGGTCTTCCTTGATGAATCCCATGATCTTCTCCGCCTTGTGATGCGTGTGATAAATCCGCTTCGTGAACAGGGACTCCTTCTGCAGGTGGATATTTTCTTTAATCTGCCGTTCCCGCTCCTGAAACAGCAACTCCTGCGCCTCATTCCTTTCCTGAAGTGTGTACGTTGAAATGTAGAACATAGCCAGTAACCCGAACAGAATCAGACCGGTCGAGAGAAGACTGATTTCATTGTAGCCGGAAATGATGCCGCTGGTGATCAATGTGAATTCGGGATTGCTCTTCATGTACACAGCCCCGGCATATTCGCCTTTGGGTACAAACGGCACAAATACGTGGAAGGTCTGTTTGCCCTCCAGATAACTGTAGATTTGCTCGGACGCCTCAATCTGCCGGGACAGTTTTTTATACATTTCAATGACGTGCGAATGCGTGGTATCGGCAAAAATGGGCATCCGCGATTCCTCGAAAAAGTAGGAGAACAGCACCTGGCCATTGTCCGTGGCAATGATCTGCTCGCCCTTGGTGGATAAAATGACGCAGACATCCTCCACGTGATGCTGGAGGAGTTGCTGGCTGAGGATGATGTTGAACGCCTGGATGATTTTTTTGATCTCCACCTGACCGAGTTTCTGGTTCAGGGCTGAAGTTTCCAAAAGCATCTCCAGCGATGTAGCGGTGAGATTGGCGATGCGTTCGGCGAAGTCTTGCTGATACCATTCCTGCGTTTCCAGCAGGAACTTCCGCATGGATACCTTTTGAATTAACGTGGTGAAAATTTGAAACGAAAACAGGATTATCAGCAAGACCAACAGATGCCGCAATTCAAAATGATAGTTTTTTACTTTATCGACAATGCGTTTCTTCTTTAATTTTCTCATTGTAAGCGCTCTTTTATTTGATGAGGACATAGTTATCATTCACGAGGGCAGTGGCTCGCTGCAGACATTCGGCAACCGTTATTTCTTTTTTAATGGCCTGATGGACATAATAGGAAATGATGTCTGATATTTTTGTATATTCGACCAGGTACGGCCGGTGCACGCCGGACTCCATGAGTCCCCGATAAAACTGAATGTCCGGTTCTTTCGCGCAATACGCGGTGTCTTCGTAGACCGACTGGATGATCGGCAGGTACCCGCCGGTGCTATAGAAAAGTTTCTGGTTTTCTTCCCGGAGCAAAAATTTGATGAACGTGACAGCCTCATCTTTATTGTTTGAATATTTGGAGACCATCAGATTCCAGCCGCCGAACACAAACGCCGGAACGCCCCCCTTGAAATGAGGCAGCGGCGCGGTTTTGATGTACTTTGTCGCTTCGACGCCATCGAAGATTTTTTTGAAATGCCTCAGAAAACCAGGCCAGCCCCTGAAAAACACAGTGTTGTTTTTAAAAGCATAGAGATAGCATTCAAACTCATCGTATTTGGTGACGGCTGGCGATGTTAAATGATGCGTGTGTACCAGATCCACGAGCAGCTGCACCGCTTTTCGGCTGTTGGGAGTGTCCAGCAGCAGGGAATCATTATGAAACATCGGCTGGTTTAGCCCGGCAAGTCCTTCGATGTAGCTGCAAATCAAGCCTTCAAAATTGTCGGCGGCGAACAGGTAATATGCATCTTTTGACTGCGGGAACCGATAGCCCAACTCGATGAACTCCTCCCATGTGATGGATTGCTGTAATTTCTGATCGAGCGCATCGGCATCAGGCAGGCGGCTCAGCAGATCGCTGCGATAATACAACACGCCAATATCCGAGTAATGTGGGAGCGCGTACAACATGGTGTCAGTGTAGCATGATTTTAATACATCAGGGATGATGCAGTCTGTCTCAGCCTTGCTGAAATAGCGGTCGAGCGGCTCGCTCCATCGCGCGAATCGCGGCACCCAGATGACGTCCACGGAAAAGACATCGATGCGATTGCTCTTGCTGCGCAACGATCGCGCCAGGAGTTCTTTTCGCTCGTTGGTGCTAAATTTGGTGAAGGGCAAATCGACAGGGATCACTTCAATTTTCCCGTGGTACTCGCGATTGAATTTTTCAATCAACTGCTGGTGCGCGATGGAGAGATTGTCGGCATAGTAGATCCGACTGACCCGGTCGGGTGAGCTGAAGTTAAAACTGACAGGCACGATAGAGGAGATGCCGATCATAACAGCAATCAGGGCGATGGCAAAAATCCAGAAGTACTTGTTAATGAATTTTGATTTTGATGTCAACAAAGCGGACCTCTTCAAGTCTTGGTTGTAAGAATGAATTTGGCGCAGCCTCAGCAACTTCATCGGAATGAATAAGCGGCGTCATTCCACAGAAGCTCTTTTTTGAATTGTGAAAGCCGGGTTGATTCATCAATAAACAGACACTCAATGCCGGCCATCCCTGCGAAGTCTTCCAGATATTCCATTGAAAGGCTCTGGCTGAAACTGGTGTGATGCGCGCCCCCGGCCAGTATCCACGCTGCAGCCGCCACGTTGAGATTTGGCAGGGGAACCCAAAGCGCTCGCGCCACAGGGAGTTTGGGCAGCGGCGCTGCCGGAGCAATAACTTCCACCGCATTGACAATCAGCCGGAACCGATTGCCCATATCGATCAACGTGGCGTTTAACGCAGGCCCGGGAGGAACATCGAACACGAGTCGCGCCGGATCCGCCTTGCCGCCGATGGAAAGGGGATGCACCTCCAGCGAGGGTTTGTCCGGCGCGATGGAAGCGCATACTTCCAACATGTGCGCGCCAAGCACTTTCATGCCGGCGGGATCCAGGTGATAGGTATAATCCTCCATGAAAGATGTGCCGCCTTCTAATCCGACGCTCATCACTTTCATGGCGCGAACCAGCGCCGCTGTTTTCCAGTCACCCTCGGCGCCAAATCCGTAGCCATCAGCCATGAGCCGTTGCACCGCCAGACCGGGCAATTGATCGAGGCCATGCAGGTCTTCGAACGTCGTGGTGAAGCCTTTAAAATTTCCTTCCGTGAGAAAAGCGCGCAGACCCAATTCGATCTTCGCCGCGGTTCGCAGCGAATGATTCTTCACCCCGGACTGGCGGAGGGAAGCTGCCACCTGGTATGAATCGAGGTACTCCGCCACCAGCCGGCCGACGTCGGGATCCGCCACAGCCTGAACGCGATCGACCAGTTCGCCGACACCGTACCCATTGACGGAATATCCCAATTTGATCTGCGCCTCCACCTTATCCCCTTCAGTGACAGCCACCTCCCGCATGTTATCGCCGAAGCGAGCGAATTTTGCGCCCTGCCAATCGGCCCAGGCAGCCGCGGCGCGCATCCACACAGCGACCTGGCCTTGCACCGCTTCATCCTGCCAATGTCCGACCACCACTTTACGATGCAGCCCCATTCGCGTGCAGATAAAACCGAACTCGCGTCCACCGTGCGCCGACTGGTTGAGGTTCATAAAATCCATGTCAATATCCGCCCAGGGAATGAGCTGATTGAACTGGGTATGCAGGTGCAGAAAAGGCTTGTGGAGCGCCTTCAATCCATCAATCCACATTTTCGCAGGGGAAAACGTGTGCATCCAGGTCAAGAGCCCGATGCACCGCGGCGAGGTATTGGCCTCGATGCAGAGATTGTAAATTTCATCCGGCGTTTTCAGTACCGGTTTGAACACAACGCGCACAGGGATTTTCAACGAGTCGTTCAATGCGTTTGCAATGGCAGTGGAATCTTCTGCCACCCGCGCCAGGGTGGCTTCGCCGTACAGGTGCTGACTGCCAGTCACAAACCAGACTTCCAGTTCCTTGAAATGGATCATGGATCATACCTTTCACTCAGTAGATGATTAACGAAAAGAAGCGAATAGCTTATAGCTATCAGCCGTCAGCTATCAGCTATCGCCAAATGTGTGAAACCTTGCAAATGTCCCAATTCATTGTTGTTATAAGCTGATGGCTGAATGCTGTTCGCTTATCGCTCAATTTAGAAATTAATTAAATCGAACCAACCGTCGCAGAAGCACCGCTTCGAACGCTCATCCTTTGGTCTGCAATCGAAACCCGGGGATGCCTTCCCCGACCTATTCCGGGATGGTCCCGGCTTTGTTCAGCCAATATAAAAAAATTAAGCGTACAAGTCAAGCCCCGAATTGGGAATCTCCTGGCGAGCCGCATGGCACCCTGCGCCAACGCGTCCTTCGCATTCCTGTTCCGGGCATTGATTGCATGTGCGGAAATAGCATGTCTTTCCAGAGCAAGGCACACGCTGCTTCGTCCGTTTGGTACGGGATATGGCTGTTGCAACCGGCGCAATTCTTAATTTTTCTTAAACACGATGAATAAAAATAGAAACATGTCGAAAATAAAAGAGAAAACCGTTTGCATGTGTGGGAAAAATTAATACAACTGTACAACTCATGATTCCAAACAGGATAATACTGAAAGAAGAACACGTCACGATTCTGGTGGTCGATGACGAAGAGATGATTCGATTGCTCATACAAAGGACTCTCGCCAAATTCAGCACCTACAAAATCGTATGCGCCGGCAATGGCAAAGAGGCTCTGGAATTGTATCGTCAATTCAAACCGATCTGCGTCTTCAGCGACATCATCATGCCGGTGATGGACGGGCTCACCTTTCTCGAAAAATTGAAAGAGCTGGACCCCGGCGCAAACGTGGTGTTGCTCTCCGGCTACGGCACGGAAGAAATGATCATTCGCGCCCTGAGAGCCGGCGCATTGAATTATTTAAAAAAGCCTGTCAACATTGAGGAGCTTATCTTGATCACAAAAAAAATCGTTACTCTGTATCACGAGGAGCAGCAGAAGAAAATAACTGTGGTGCCGGTGAAGCAGGAACGGAAGCTGTTATCCGTTGATAATAATATCTATGAAATCTCCGGCGTGATCAACCAGTTGCTCCAGTGCGCTTCCAATATTTGCAAACCGGCTTCTCTGACCGGATTGAAGACCGGCTTGTATGAAATGATCATCAACGCCATCGAGCACGGCAATCTCGATATCACCTTCGAGGAAAAGAGCCACGCGCTGGATCAGGACGCTTACAACGATTTGCTGGAAGCGCGATTCAATAATCCGGATTATCAGAAAAGGAAAGTGATCATCGATTACGAAATGGATGATGAAAAGCTCCGGTTCACCATTCGCGACCAGGGAAAGGGATTCGATTGGGAATCCGTGACTTACGAAGATGACATGGAAACGCTCAGCCGGCCGCACGGACGAGGGATTTTGATGACCCGGTTTTATTTCGATGAGGTGAAATTCAATGAAAGCGGCAACGAGGTGACGCTCATCAAATACGCGGATCAGGATTGAGCTACATATTGATCGCCTGCAGAAGCACGGTCGCCTCTTTATGTCCCGGCCGAATATCCAACAGTTCTTTCAAAACCACTTCCGCCTTATGGATCCAGCCGCTATACTGGTAGTACCTCACCACGGCCATGTAAATATCTTCGAGCGCGCTCCCTCCGGAAATTATCTTCAATATCTCTTCATGACGCCGCTTCAGCAGCGGTTCGCAGACTTCTTTATTTTCCAGAAAATAGGTGAGCAGTTGAATATTGTCCCTGTAATTGACCAGCGTCTGAACCAGCAGCTCAACTCCCTGATCGAACAAGGCGCTTACCCGATCCAGATTGTGGTCGAGCGATGCCTTTGTCTCCTGAAATCCGGCGTCCTCTTCCTGGTAATAATCCAGAACGTATTTCAACTCCCGCGCTACCATCACTTTGTGAAAGAGCAATCCAACATTGTTCATGAAATCGATTTCACTTGCTGTCGGCGTGAATTTATTCGCCTGCTCAAAGATGCGCTTTTTCGGATTTATTACGCGCTTGAAAATGAGATGCAGCTTCTCCTTCACATCCCATAAAATGTCATGGATTTTCCGAAGATTGCCGAACGACATGATCTCGCCCTTGCTGAACGATTGGTTGAATTCTTTGAACATAATGAACGCTTCAAGGTAGCGACTGATAATATCACGAACCTGCCAGTCTTTGATACTTCGCAAATAAGGACTCACATCGCGGGTGGAATGCACCATAATTGTACCCTTTCGTGGCGTTTGGTGAATGAATTGGCCGGCAGCGGAGCGGCCCAGCGCCTTTGCATCGACGCTAATTTTCCTGCTTTTTCAAATTGGATAAAAACAGGGCATTGAATAATAATTTGTACGTCCCCCGGGTTTGCGCGCGGAAATAGGGTCGAAATCCGAACAGGATGAGCTGGCCTTTGCCATAAGGGACGTGGACAATGGCAGCTTTATTGGCGATGGCCTCCTCGCCCAACAGTCCGCCGCTCAGCAGCAAATCCTTGTCAGGAAACCGACCGACGGTGCGGGCAGTCGCTGTCTCGAACAGGGGATTCCGCTGCTGAAACAGGATGCTCACCTGCGCCGGCATCCCGTAACAGATCGGCGAGGTGGTATCCAGATTCAGTTTGAGGATGGACCCGCCGACGCGAAATCCTTTTGTCTGGCTGGCCTGGAAATCGCCCACCGGCGCATCGAAATGATTCAATCCTAAAAATGCAGCGTCCCCGACGAGGACAAGCGTTCCCCCTTCCAGCACAAACGACTTCAAATTTTGAATGCCTTCCTCGCCAATGCCGCCGCAATAGAGCTCCGGCATCCGCTCCGGCCGATTGCCGTGCACAATTCCATCCCCCGCGATATCCGGGAAAATGATGGCGTGACATGTTCGCCCCAGCTTGCCGGCGCGGATATCCGCATCAAAGAGAGGTTTGAAATTGAAGCCATATTCCTCCAGAACGAATCGCAGCCAGCCTTCATCGATATTGGCGGTCCAGCTCCGGTACAATCCAGCCGTGAATGGCCGGATTCGCTTCAGCGACAGGTCTTCTTTTCTCAGTCGGGCGCCGAAGAACGACAATCCCAGATCGCGGGACAGAGGCTGCAAGACCTCGGCAGCGCGATCCGTCTCCACGACGATGCTGCCTTCGGAATAAACGCGGCCATCGATTTCAACTGGCTTGACCGACCAGTGAACAGGGACGCCCTTTTTCAGCAATTGGTTTATGGCTCTGGCCGTGTAGGTAGATCGGTTTTCGCACAAAAAAAGTTTAGCGGCCGAATCAACGACGACGCCTTCAGCCAACAGGCACGTATCCATTTTACTGACAGCGACATCGAATGGCCGGCGAATTCGGTCGACACTGACTCCCATCGCCAACGGAAGCGTATGCCCAACGATGTCGTAAGCCTGGGCGTTTTCTTCCCACGAATAATGCTGCGCGTTCAGCAGGGTTCGGGCGAACGCGCCGTACGGCTGGGCATTGTACACGATATAGCTGCCCGCTTCAAAGCGCTTGCCGTCAGCCTGGAAACCGGATTCTGAGCGATGAATTTCCACCTGTCCCCGTTCCAGCACGCGCAACAACTCCCAGGCCAGGGCCGGATCGCGCTGGCTGTCGGGAATGACATAGGCGAAGCAGGACGTATCTCGGATGGCGTTCACGCCCACCTGATAAAAATTTCGCAGCCAGTTCTCCCGATACCGCGCCGCGTGAGTCAGTACGGACAGAACCACGTCCCTGTCATAATCGATAATATCGGACAGACGCCACGCGGACTCGTTCCACGGCAGCGGCAGATTCCACGATGGCTTCATGGTTCGGGACGGATGGCGTTCGGAAATTGGTTCAATGGGTGTTGCGATGTAGCAGCTTGCGACTTCGGAGAGAATGCGGATTCCGCCGTGGTAATGGCTGTAGGTCCGGGACGGCGACCAGGCGTCAAATCCACTATGTGTGATGACGCCGGACTTACCCCTGGCTGTCAAATCCGCTGCGATGGTGCAGCCCAGCATATTGATCTCACTGACCAGAAGCGGATCCACGTTTGGATCGATCGGATCGACGTAGGGCGGAACGAACAGTCGCACGCCCTGGCCGCCCATCTGATGCATATCCAGCGTGATGACAGGGTGCCAGACATTGTAAATTTTCTCGGCCGTGAGTCGCGTCTCCCGCTGGCTCAGCATGTACCAATCCCGATTGATATCATGCCCGGTATAGGTGTGGTACAGCCACGGCAGCGGCGCGGTTTCATACTGAGTTCCCAGATTGCGCTTGTACCAGTCGACAACGCTATTCATCCCATCCGGATTTTGACACGGCAGCAGCAATAGAATCACTTCATCCAGTATTTCCCGCACGTAGCGCGAGGTATCGGTCGTCAGATAGTAGGCCAGCAGCGGCGCCATTTGCGTGGCTCCAATTTCCGTCGAGTGAATGGAACAGTTGACGCTGACAATCGATCTTCCCTGAGACAGCAGCATGGAGAGCTCGTCCTGTTTCACCCGGCGTGGGTCAGCCAGTGCCTGCTGCATGCTGCGGAGTTGCTCCAGGTGACGCATGTTTTTTTCCGAACTGATAATTGCCAGCACAAGCGAACGACGCTCAGTTGTAACACCCAGGTTTTCGATTTGAATTCGGGGAGAATGCCGGGAGAGATAGTCGAAATAGTCGAGGAGTTGCTCATAGTTGACGAGCGTACGGTCTGCGCCCAGGGTGAGATTAAAATATTCATTTGGATGTTGCAGCGATTGTGAGAACAATGGCAGGGAAGTCAATCCGAGCAGCACGAATAAAACCGCCCAACAACAGCGTTTCTTCATCCACGGTCTCCTATGCTTGCCGATTTTCGATATGGTGTGTACGGAATCAGGGAGCGATCCGGTCGCACACGCGACAGGGTCATGCGCGACCGGATGTCAATGAACTTGCTTCTAAATCAATCCCGAGTGAATCAGACTTCGGATAGACTCAGCGAGATCAACTCGCCCATTCTGTTCTTGATGAATGTCGGGCAATTCATCCCTTTGGTCCAGGGCTCCATCTCCGCGACAAATGGTTTGATCTCGTCGAACGGGATTTTCCCGCGCGTTGCCGAATCGATCATGGCAATGCGCCCGCGTATTGTATTGTGCTCGAATGGCATCTGGGCAAATTTCGGGCTGTCATTCTTGCACAGGTGACACTTGGCGCACAGCGAGCAGATTGCGGCGATGGGCTTGTACTGTTCTTTGACCGGTTCCAGTTCCAGGGACGGTTCCTCGATATGCACAATTTTCCCGGGATTGAGAACGTGATTGGGATCGAAGGTATCTTTGATCGCGCTGAGGTATCGGCCGACCTCCGGCCGGATAAAATCCTGACCGCGTCCTAAGAAGAAACCAACGGCATGCTCGCCGGCATACACACCGCCCTCTTTTTCAATCCATACGTCGAACTCGCGGATCACCTTCCGGGCCTTCTTCTTCTGCTCAATATCATCTTCGACAATGAAACTGGGATGGAGATTGCCATCGCCGGCATGGCCGTAAATGATCAATTCAAGATTTTCGCGGGCAGCCAACTCGCGCATTTTTTTCACGCCCTCGTTGAATTTGTGAAGCGGCAGCACCGGATCGAATTGAACGATGACCGGCTTATTCGGGTCCGCTTTAGCCAGCGCGCCCAGAGCGCTTCTGCGCTCCGTGTACAAGACATCCGCTTCTTTGGGATCGTTGGTATATTTCAATTCTATGGGATGAAGCTTTTCGAGCAGCGCAACCACTTTTTCGGCATTGATCTTCGAACACTGTTTGGAGCCGGCGGTTTGCAGCAATAGCAGCATGTGCTCTTTTCCCAGGCACTTCATGATTTTATCGTCCATATATTCGAACGAGAACAGCTCGATTTTCTCCCTGGCCAATCCTTCGTGAATGGCTTGCAGCGCAGATTCATCTTCGAACTGGCAGCGAATCGTCCAGGTATCCTCAGGCAGGTAGTCGCAGCGGAAGGTCATTTCCGTGATGATGCCCATAGTCCCTTCAGAACCGAGGAAAAGCGCTGTCAGATCCGGACCAGTGCTCTGCTTGGGGAACGGTCTGCCCGTTTGAAACAGATTTCCCTGACCGTCAACCACATTCAGCGTGAGCAAATAGTTCTTGAATGTCCCTTTGGACATGCCGAACGTTCCGCCGGAAGCCTCAGCGATATTGGCGCCTAACGTCGAGATTAAATGCGAAGCCGGCGCCACCGGGATAATCAATCTGTATTGCGCTAAATAGTCGTTCAGTTTGGCGCAACTCACGCCAGGCTCAACCGTCACTGTTTTGGACACTTCGTCCACGGCCACAATGCGCCTCAACCGGGATACATTGAGCAGGATGCCTTTTTGCGCAATGGCGCCTCCGGACAGACCGGTGAGTCCGGCGCTCGTCGTGACAGCGATCTTTTTCTCATTCGCCAGCTTCACGATCTGCTGAATTTCCTCCACGGCGCCGGGGTAGACAATCACCTCCGGCTTGGACCGATACATCGTCGCATCCCCAAATGTATAGGCGAAATACTCGGGTTTATCAGGACTTATGACATAGTCCTGGCCAACAATATGGTTCAGTTGTTTCAATAATTCATCCATCTGCCACTCCTTATTTTTCCGGGTTCAAACTCATTTCAACATGGCAACAACGCATGATTCAATCATGCAGCTATTTATCGGGCGGCTCACCTGCAAAACCGTTACACCGTATTATACTAAAGTAATGAACGATTAAATTTTCAAAATTATAGAATTCATCATCAGCGGTTATACCAAGTGAAGTCAATTGTTATAATAAATATTTTATATCTGCGAAAGTGATTCTATTGTTTTAAATATGGTCAAATATTCATTTAGTTCTTCTTCTTGAATTAGCTCCCCGATTCGTCTAGCAACAGCTTTTTTATGACTGTCTAATATTTTAAAAAAAGTAATCTGACTGTTTGTATCACGATTAACCTGAACTTGAGCTGGTCTCTCCTGCTCTAATATTTCAATTATCCGACGTGGAGTCAAGTTCTCTACATCAATCGGCAACTGAAAATAATCTTTATTGGCTTTGATTGTTATTCCAGATATATTTCTCAGTCTATTTATCAATCCATTTAGTGCCTTTCGACCTGCATCGTCACCATCAATTATTAAGTAGATATTAGTTTGATCTGAATCCCCAAAATATCTAAGTGATTCATATAAATAGCATGCTGATTGAGCATTCCCAGATGGGAAAAATTTTATTTCTGTTGGATCAAGATTTAATTGAGAATTAGAATATGCTTTCTCAATAACATTTCGGAGTACGATTTCATCAGAAGGACCTTCAACAACGATGTTTATTTGTTGTAAATACATGGAATCAAGTAATGTTACACCAAGAGAATTTCTTGCAAGCTCATAATCTTGACCTATTATCATCGTAGAATAGGGTTCATCATTACTTTTTTCTATGATATATGATTTTTCTTTATTTGTTCTTGGTACAAAATGTGGACTATGCGTAGTAATAATAGTTTGCACTTCACTTGAGAAACTGTTTAAAATTGATGAGATATTTTTTTGTCTTGCGGGGTGTAAATACGATTCTGGTTCTTCAATAGCCCAAAAAAATGTTACTCTAGAGTTATGTCTTTGAGGATGATTATCTGCTAAATACTTTAAAAGAAAAATTAGACTACTTGTTTGAATACCTGCACCCTTTTCAGTTAATCCTGTTTCATAATTATCTGTTATATTAAGCGATAATGACGGCAACATACTTTCTAAATCATTAAATGGTAGAGAAAATGATAAATTTTGTATTTCTTGGAAAGCATCATTTATTGAGTGAGTAATTGAATTACTAGTCTCATTTAATTTAGGTTCTAAAGACATAATTAAATTTTGAATTGCATTATTTATCGCTTGTCTTGATTGAATTTGTCCACTCCAGCCACTAAAAATTGTTCTGATCAATTCATCACTTAATTCAGAATATATCGTTTCTTTAATATCTCGTCCAACAGGAATATACTTAAATCTTACCGAAGAACGTACAGCATCTCTAACTTTGTTAATCAATTCCTTTGAGATATTTCGTGCTCCTCCACGACCTATAAACTGCCATGATTCGATTCCCTTTTTGGAATAAGATAGTCTCAACCTAACTTGATTATTATCTAATCTCTGCTGTCCAGAATTATTTTCAAGTTCTTGAATTGCATTATTGATAATAGTTTCTCTATGAGGTTCATAGCTTATAGTAACTGTAATCTTTGTTTGTTTACTAGGACTCAAACTTGAATTCTTTGGATAATCAAGATCAGCTGTATACGGTTTATTATCTATTTTACCATTAAAAAAAAGTTGTAGCGCACGAAGAATATTTGACTTTCCAGAATTATTGGGTCCAATTACCGATGTTATATTGGAAAATTCAATTTGTAAAGTCGTGCTAATAATTGATCGAAAGTTGTCAATTTCTAAGTTGATTAATCTTATCATTCTTCAATCCCTAAAATCAAATAAGATTTGATTTTCATGACACTATAATATCGTTCTGAAAACGCGCAAAATATATTTGCTGTGAATTTTCGGTCTATAAGTTACTAAATATTTTGTAAAATTCAAATGAAATTTATATGACATGAATGAAAAATTTCAGTCAGGCACGTTGCGGGAATGCTGCAGCAAGAATTGTTGAAAGATAATTTTCAGTCGTCGGAGCGCGGAAAGCCTGTCTATTCAAACCACTGCCGTTGAACCAAACGGGTCGGCGCGTCCAGCCTCAAATCCGGTATCTTTTCGAACGAGCAAATGAATCGCTGTTTCATCCAACCGTCAGAATGCGCGAATAATACCTGTCTCGGAAATGACCACGCGATAGCCATCCAGGTCTTTCGGAATTTTCTGATCGATCGCTTTGGTATGTTTCGCGACCATCACTTTGATCACCTCATCGCCATTTTCCAGCGCAATGCCCAGTCCCACCACGCCGCGGATGGCCATTATTTGCTTCTGAAATTTCTTTTTGGTCTCTTCGATCGTTGGTCTGTCCATTGTATTCTCCTTTCCTTTGATTGAATAAAAACAGGGGGAGTTCTTCAGCAAGAAATCCCCCTGTGAATTTTGCTTCGCTTGCTTAATTATTGTAAATCGTCACGCCAAAATAATCCAGAATTGGCTGAATGGGATTGCCGTAGCCGGCAGTGCTGCCTCCGGCAAAATGAAGCGCCACAGGCTGGGTTTTCAAAACGGGCATACCCGGCCGGCATGTAGTTGACGACAATCGTTACATTCACGCCGGTGACCGTCCCAAACGTGAGTCAGGTGGTGCGGCCGCATTTCTTCACAGCCATTCCCAGCGTCGCTTCGGCCGGTGTCGTCGCCGGGGCATAGCCGGGTAATCAGGGATAACATCAAATGTCCGGAGAACACCTGATTTCGGGCGTCATTGTAACAACATCCCCAATGATTGGGAGTTCAGCTTCTCTCAGGGATTTCGTCACGTCGAATAAAATCAGCTTCCGGAAATGGTACTAAAATCAAGGGGATCAGGAATAGGATTCGGTCAGATGCTTCGGTAAAAACCAGGGCGCCAGCATAGAAAGCCGGCGCCCTGATTTTAAAATCGAATTGAGAATTACTTTAGGTATAACATTTTCTTGGTAATAGTCTGTCCAGTGTTGAATCGGATATTGTAGAAATAATAGCCGCCGCTCACAATGTCTCCGTTCGCATTGGTTCCGTTCCAGCGCACTGTGGTCGGACCAACCTGAACTTCCTGGTCGATGAGTGTGGTTATTTTCTCACCCAGGATGTTGTAAATATCCACGGTCACCCGTCCGGCGGATGGAGCGAAGAACGTGATCACTGTGGAAGAATTGAACGGATTGGGATAAGCGACGATATCGTCTTCATCCAACTGCGCCTCATCGGAAACCACAGGCGCCTGACTGGTCAACAATTTCGGTAGCGATATATCGAGGCCGGAAGAACCGTCGCTGCACGCCCAGGTCTCGACGTTGGCTTCAGAATCATAGGTCCAATCGGTCTTTGTCACATTGGTCACCCTGAAGCAATAGACTGTCGCGGTTTTGCTGTAGGAAGTCGATACGCTGCCCCAGCCATTGGAGCCAGTGGTGAAGGTGGCAGTGCCGCTTGCGCCCTGTGTCCATTCGCCGGTAACTGTCGCGTTGCTGACTGCGGCGCCGTTTTGATCGACGATTTGCACTTCAGCTTTGCCATAATTCCATTTTTTAAGCACCTGAATTTTGGTCACTTTGACGTCGTTGACATGCATTAAATTCTGAGCGCCTGGATTCACGGTGATATAACTCGCTTTTGTCTCCGTGTCTGAACCGCCCGGGCCGGTGACTGTCAAAGCGACTGTGTATGTGCCAGCGGTGGAATAGGTATGAGACGGATTCTGCTGCGTCGACGTGCCGCCATCGCCAAAATTCCATGACCAGCTTGAAATTTGGCCAGTGGAAGCATCGGTGAAATTCACTGCGAGCGGGGCGGTCCCTGAAGTGGGCGAGCCTGAGAATTGCGCCACCGGTGGGACAGGTTGCGCATTGACAGTGATATAATTGGTTTTGGTTTCAGTGTCCGAGCCGCCAGGGCCGGTCACTGTCAGCGACACGGTGTAGGTTCCGGCAGTCGTATATTGATGTGATGGATTCTGCGCTGTGGACATTCCACCATCGCCAAAATTCCATGACCAGCTTGAAACGCTGCCAGTTGACGCATCGGTAAAATTCACTGTAAGTGGCACTGTGCCGGATGTTGGTGTGCCGGAGAATGCGGCCACCGGGGCTGCTACTGTAACAGTGATATAATTGGTTTTCGTCTCTGTATCCGAGCCGGCCGGGCCGGTGACGGTCAACGCGACTGTGTAGGCGCCGGCAGCGTTGTAAACATGAGTCGGATTTTCCGCGGTAGATGTACCACCATCACCGAATGTCCACGACCAGGATGTAACATCACCGGTCGAAGCATCCGTGAAAACCACGGACAACGGGGCATTGCCTGATGTCGGGACGCCTGAAAATGCTGCGACTGGAGGTACTGGTTCAGGATTGACAGTGATATAATTGGTTTTGGTTTCAGTATCCGAACCACCGGGGCCGGTCACGGTCAACGCAACCGTGTATGTGCCAACCGCCGCGTAGCTGTGGCTTGGATTCTGGGCAGTCGAGGCGCCGCCATCACCAAAATTCCATGACCAGGAACTGATATTTCCGGTGGACGCATCGGTGAAGCTCACGTTCAGCGGAGCGGTTCCGGAAGTTGGTGTTCCTGAAAATGCCGCAACCGGCGCAGGAATGGTGACGGTGATATAATTTGTTTTCAGTTCAGAATCGGAACCAGCCGGGCCAGTGACCGTCAATTCGACGCTGTACGTTCCAGCGGCCGAGTAGGTATGAGATGGATTCTGCGAGGTCGAGGTGCCGCCATCGCCGAAGTTCCATGACCACGATTCAACCGTGCCGGTCGACATGTCCGTGAAATTCACGACCAGTGGCGCGTTCCCAGAAACAGGGGCGCCGGAGAATTGCGCGGTTGGCGCAACCGGTCCTGAGCCACTGACAGCTTCGAACGCATTCACGCGGCCAGCGCCCAATTTGCCGGCATAGCTGGCATTGCATGATTCAGTATAAATATTGTCCGCAGTATCGAACAGTTTTTGTTTTACATCGTTCGCGCTCTGACCGGGATTCTGTGACCAGATCAACGCTGCAACGCTGGCAGCCAATGGCGACGCCATCGAAGTGCCGCTTAAGGTTGCGACGTAGTCATTCTGGGTATCCGCATGGTTTTCGTAAAGGCTCAAAATGTCCGTGCCGGGGGCGGTGATATCCACCCAGGTGCCGTAGCTAGAAAAATCGGAGCGACAGTCGTTCTGGTCGCTCGCCGCAACGGCGATGACATCGCTTCGCGCGGTCATAAAATCGGTGCTTTCGTTGTCGCTATTGCCGGCTGATTTGAAGATCAATCCGCCGCTGCCGACGAAGTAATTCAAAGCATCTTCGATACCGCCGCTGTTGGAAGATCCCCAACTGCAGGAGATGATTTTCGCGCCGTTGTTGGCAGCGTAATACATGGCCTGAGCAGCGAAATCCATTCGAATAAGTCCGACTTCGTAATTCTTGCGGAGGTATTTCACTGACCAGCCAACTCGCAGGGCCATAACTTTCACGCCATTGCCATCGCTTCCCCAGCCACCAGAGGGCGCGCAGGTCGCGTAGCCGTTGTTATTGATGGCGCCCACGTTGCCGGCGCAATGCGTGCCGTGTCCATTAAAATCGCGGGGATCGTTGTCTTCAACATCGCCGTCTTCACCAGGCCAGATGGGATAGTAATAATCATCCGCATCGTTCACAAAGTCCCAGCCTACCCAGTCGTCCACATAGCCGTTCCCGTCATCGTCGACGCCGGTCGTACCGTTTTTCTCGGTCCAGTTGATCCACATGTTGCCATCCGTTCCCTGGGGATTGGAATACGACGCATTGGCGCCGCCAAGGTCTTTGTGGAAATACCGAACGCCGGTATCCAGAATTCCAACGATGATGCTGGAATTGCCGGTTTCAACATCCCAGGCTTCAGGAGCATCCACGTCATTGTCGTTGGTCTGGTTGAGATGCCATTGATCGGAATAGTTGCCGTCATTGGGATCGGCATGAACCGCATGAACGCCAATCGGTTCAGCTTTTTCAACGCCGGGAATCGCTTCATATTCCGCGACAACCTGTTCGACGTTTTTCAATTGGGATTTAAACGTAATTCGATAATAGCCAGCTAATTCAACTCGTTTGCCTTCGAAAAACCTGGTTTCTGCATTGGGGAACATTTCCTGAAACGCCCGGACATTGTATTTCTGATTCAACGCATCGATCTGCCTGTTGCCTGTGATGCCCTGCAAAAGCGAGGATGTTTCGATAGTATTCAATGAAGAGGCACTGAATTTCACAACAATTGCGTTGGGCACATACCCTACAAAATCGTTGACATCGGTCTGCAAAGTCGTCCGATCACCCCGGTACATCTTTGCATCCTGCCCAAAAACAAATGAAGTTAACAAAATTGACACCATGAGTGTAAACAGAAAAACTTTTTTCATCTGGTCCTCCGTATTCGTTTGCGATCACGTGTATTAGTAACTTAATAACTTGTAAACTCCGAGTCTCACCTCCTTTTCTCAATTTTTTAGCAACATACAAAATTGCTCATCCTGCAATTTCTTATGCTTTCAATATTTATAATCAGTTTGAAATTCAATCGATTCTGCGCACGGTTTTCGAGGGAAGTGGAAGCAAAAAATGAGAAAGGGTTGATTCAATAATTCTTCGTGACGTGAATTTCTCACACCGAAAATATCAACAAAAGAAGTGAAGCGATCCCCCCGAAAAACGCCTGGTTGGCGCATGGTTTTCTCATTTCAAATGGGTTCACTCATCCATCGAATTCAGTGAAAAGGAATTTCTCACCTCAACCACTAACCACCCAGATTTCATTGCTTTATCAGGTTATAACTACGTTCAAGCCGAGCATTTCGCGTAAACCATTCTTTGAGTTCACACTCAACAGCGTTAACGTACTTCACGAATCATCTTAGTCACAGCACCACTAATGACGGGATCCGCTGCAATGACATATCGAGAATCCGAGTTATCTTTGTCAAATTCAACGGGTAATTTAAACATTAAGACGCCGATAGTCAAGCGAAAAAAAGTCACAGCGAGAAAATAAAAAGAAGAGTCACACGACGCTGCCATTCCCGCTTCGGCTATTTCTCAACGCAATTTCAATTATGTAGCTCCGCGGTGTTGGCGTGCGTATGCAATTTTCAGTGATTGCACCATGCTATCGCAGATAGAATGAACTCCCGACACAAAGGATGTCGGGCCGGGGCGATGACAGGATTAACCGGGACGATGTTCAAGTGTAACGACAAGAGGGGCAGGTCGCTGAAGCGAAGAGATAGTAGCATAGGATGTGGACGGGGACGATTGCGAAGCGCCGGTAACGTCCGGCCATTGCGAATTCACTCGCATCATTCGTTGCTTCCATGAGGCCTCAGCCAGACAAAGCAGAAAGGCGGAGTCAATTCGCTGACTGCGCAGCCCGTGCAACGGACTTCTCTCCACCCTGGGAATTTTTCATTCTGTATCAGATCAAAAAGAGTGACGAATACGCCGACATCCTGCCCGGTCGTTCCAGGCAGGATGCACAATTCATACGTTGCTCGCATTACACTTTAATAAAGATTTTCCTCCAGTACAACAACCAGGCTAAACCGAGCCAGATCGAAATGTAGGCGATGGCATAAAACAGGGAGCCGTTGAGTTCTCCGGCCCAGGGTAGGAACCAGTTCGTGTAAATGAATTGGGTCACGGTGATTTTGGCCCCATCCGGCGAGGTCACTTTGATGATGTAAAACAACTTCGCAACCAGCGAGGACAGCGCGAACACGATGATGGCATTGCTGCCAAACACGATGAACGGCTTCACCCAGCGTTTATATCCTTTGATATCAATGAACCAGTAGCACATAGCCAGGAAGATGAGCGCCATGCCAGCCATGAAAATGGAATAGGTGCTTGTCCAGAGATTCTTGTTGATGGGCAGCCAGCCTTTTAACATTTCGCCGAGCACAAGGCCCAGCACGCCGAACACAAACATGCCGCTGATCTTCTCGAAGTGATCGCGCGGAGAACGAATCCAATCCCCGGCGAAAATGCCGAACATCACCGTGGCGATTGCCGGCAGTGTGCTGACCAATCCCTCAGGATCGAAACCCGGCACCGGGGCGCCTCGCCAGGTATGTCCGGCCAGCAGATTGCTATCCACGTACCAGCAGAGGCTGCCCATCGGTTCCAGCACACCGGCGCCGTATCCCGGAACAGGGACCAGCTTCACCAGGAGCCAGTAGCCGATCAGCAATCCAGCCGTCCAGACAATCTGAAATTTTTTATTGGCGTAAATGATGATGAGCCCAGCGAAGAAGTAACAGACCGCAATCCGTTGCAGCACGCCAGGAATGCGGACTACATTGAAATTGAAGAACGGAAATAAATTCAGGAACAGACCGATGGCAAAAATAATCAGAGTTCGCCTGGTCACCTTGCCCATCAATTGCGCCAAACCATCGCCCTGTTCAATTCGTTTCGAGAACGAAAGCGACATGGCCACGCCAACGATGAACAGGAAAAAAGGGAAGATGAAATCTGTGGGAGTCCAGCCATTCCAGGGAGCGTGTCCCAGCGGCGGATAAATATGACTCCAACTGCCGGGGTTATTGACCAGAATCATCCCGGCGATCGTGAGTCCACGAAACACATCAAGAGAGAGTAAACGTTCCGATACTTTGACCATACTTCATGCCTTTGATTTTAATGATAGCGTAAAATAAGCGGTCAGCTTACAGCGATCATCGTTCAGCGAAAGAAATAACATGGCGTTAGATACAAGCCTGAAATCACCTAAAACAGAAAAAGCGGGTCAGGCTTAACTGATTGAATTTGTAAGAGCTGATGGCTGGTTGCTAATCGCTAATCGCTCAATTTAGGAACAGGATAATTTATAAGCCCAGATAACGCTCCTGCCACCCTGGCTCCTGAATCTCATTGCGATGCGTGGAATGGACCAGCCGGTAATCTTTGATTCTCATAATATCGACAAACACAAAGATGACCCCTCCCTCCACAGAGTAATAATGCCAGATCTCGTACGACTTTGTGCTCCCGTCGGAAGGGACACTCTCGATTTCGTCGGGATGACCATATACCAGCAGCACGCGACCGCGATCCGTCTTCCACCCCATTTTCTGGCCCATGGAGAATTGTTCATTGGCGCGACCCATGCACTCCAGGTATTCTTTCTTCCGCTCATTGATGGCAGTTCTCGGCTCAGGATCCCGCTGCTGCCAGAAGTTATTCATAAAATTGCGTTTGCCATTGAGGTCGAGATTATCGAACAGTTTCTTTTCATCCTTCAGGGCTATGTATTTCACCATCAGAAAATAGTCATCGATCTCCTTCTCACTCATCAATGCAAATTCATCATCGACTTTGCCGGTCTCTTCTATGGGCTTAGGACTTTCCGTCTGGGAAACGAGAAAATCGCCGGGCCTGAAAATCTGAAATTCCTTCTGCTGCACCGCAGTTCGGCCATTCCGATCGTCCGTGACCTCGATTTGGAAACTGTAGAAACCGCTGGACAATCCTTCCAGATCAAAGGAACCGTGAATGACAGCCGAACTGCCCGGTTTTGTCTGATGATTGCCGGGCACTTGCTTCACAACAGCGCCGGAGACATCCAGCACCGCATAATTCACACAAAACGTGGAATCGCTTCCGGCGCCTTGGAATTCCAGCGCGTATATTTCCGCATAATAGAAGAGTTTCGAAAAGCCGGAGCCGTACGCGCGCGATGGATTGGGGACGACCCGCAGTCCATTTTTATCGAATTTGTTCTCCGCTTTCGGCTGCCGGCTGAGGGTACTGGCCAATTGAATATCGCTGATGGCCGGCATCGTCGCCCGGGCAGAGATGCGAATGCTATCTGTCACCAGAGTCATTTTTTTCGAGACGAGGTCGATGAACCGCGTGACAATTTCATAGCGGCCCGGGGATAATTGAATATTGGTCTGCTCGGTGAATTTCTGGGTTGGAGTAATTTCCGAAAGCGATTTGGTGACATCGGTGATGACCAGGCTATCGGCCAGCATGGCTTTATCGCCCATTTTAATAAAGGTTTGAATGAGCCCACCCGCCTGATGCCCATCGCTGATTGCCTGATAGTTCAATTTTTGCCTCGGAATGGAGTAATAAATCTCGACAAATGAATCCCCATTTTTAAGGCTGAATCGGTTGAAGTCCAGCACAAATCCATCTTTCTCAACCTGGGCATCTGCCGAATTCATCGGAAGAAGAATGAAAAAAAGACTCACTCCGATCCACCGGATGAATCGAAACGTGGTTTGAGTCCTGCCTGTTCTCACGGTAGCTCCTTTCGTGATGTTCGTTTACACGGCTCAATGTAATGATTCCGTTACAATAAAGCAATATGATTTTTCAAATTATTTGGTGCACACAAATTGATTTCTGCTCAAAAGTACTAATTGACAGTCATATACCAATCTCTGCTCCCCCTGGATTATAACAACATCAGACTCTCTGACTTGTTCTAAAAAAAAGCCAATTTTCGACCTGTTTCCCGGAGTTTGTATCCGTTCCGCTGCAATGAATTCTGCAAATATATTGAAATGATATCGGATAAGTTGTCACCTATACACCGTTGTCATTGGCCCGTATTTTCTTCCATTGATAATTTCATGTTACTTCCTATTTCTCAACCTCAAAAAGAGCGGTATAGTCAATAGTGGAATTTTATTTTTGAATTCTAACCTGAATTATTCATGAACATGCTCAGAATTTGAGTCAACATTCAGATTTTCAATTAGCTAAAGGTTAAGCAATTTTGAAACTCAGTTTTTGTACGTTTATTCTAAAAAGAGCACCATTCAGGTTAGCCAGCCTCCTTTAAAAATACTATGAATAATGCAGGCTAACAACAATTGTCTGGGACACGGAATCCGCTGAAGCAGCAAGTGCAGCAGGTCTTGCAATAAAATCGAAAAGATAGTGCTGAATAAAGCAACCCTGTTTCAGGATAAATTCCTGTGGCGTTGGCTAATCGGACGCGAATAGGACAATAGCTGTTGAGACAAATAGGAAAATTATCTTGTTCATTCGATAAATACGCCAGGTATATGAAGTCTCCGACGCACATAAACTGTCTGAACAATATCACCATGTACCTGATTCAGCGATCTCCCCTTCTTCTGTGAGCCGCCAGTATCCGTTGCCCTGTTCATTCCAATAAATATCGAAATAAATGAAACCTTCCAAATACGCAACATGCCCATTAGCGTGAAACTCGGTATTTATAGTTTGGACTTCATCGAAATATTCGATCACGAAATGTCCTGGAAGATCAACCAGATAGGTCGTATAAAGCAAGAGAATCATTTTCCCGGCGCTTGAATAATTAAACGACATCCGTACTTTATACCAATCAGTGTTCTTATCAAATACCGAAAGATATTCCGAACCACTGGCTGGCTCATATTCAGCAATGACACTGAGCCAGTCATCAAATGTCACTTCGGAAAGGGAGTCATAACCCGATTTTGTAACATTCCAAACGTAGCTTTCCATATCCTGTTCATAATACAAATAAAGTGTAGTAAGCACACCCTTCTCCAGTTTAATCTTTTTTTCCCAAGGCGGCCCGGCATCCATGCTATCTAATGGCATCTCCAAAAGTTCAACGTAATTCTGCATGCTATTATGAAATTCCAATAATTTCAGTAGTCTCTGCGCCATTGAATCTGTAGAAGTCACCATTTTCTGAGGAATTTCTATGGTAACAAAATTAAAGACAGGCAGATAATTTATCTTCACGATTTCTTCCTCTGTCAGCCTGACAAAATCACAGTAAAAATGAGATAGGCACGTGAATGATAAAATGAAAAGTACGTGATTAATCTTTTTATTCATCCTTGCCTCAAGTTAAAAATATTGTTTTACGCTTTTAAAATTATACTGTAACTTAGCAGGAATCGAAAGATCGGCTCAGACAATTTCTTCTAATGAAAATCGTTTTTTCAAGGCAGTGCCCACCAAATCTTTTGTGATTTGGAATCCCAGTACGAAGGATTTTTGCCCATTTCACAACGAACTCACTTCAACCAGCGCTCCCAGTTGGAATCGAACAATTCATTTTGCGCTGTGGAATGAACCAGCCGCATGTCGCGTCCTCCGCGTAAGCTGACGAACACAAATTCAATGCCCCCTTGCAGTCCGTAATAGCGCCAAATTTCGTACGCTTTGGTTTCCATTAGTTGGGGGAATAATTCAACTTCATCAGGGTCTCCATAAAGAATGAGGACCCTTCCGCGATCGGTTTCCCACCCTTCTTTTTTTTGCACAGAGAATTCTTTATTGGCCTTGCGAACACGATCAAAATACTGAATTTGAAATTCATTAATTTCCGTGCTCAAGTCCAAATCCCGTTTCTGCCAGAAATTACGCCAGAATATTTTTTTCTCTTCAAATGAAAGCTTCTCGAAATCATCCTTTTCTTTCTTTGTGGCGATGTACGCGCATTGCTCAAACCGTGAATCGAGTTCAGATTCATCCAGAAACGATGTGTCTTCTTTTATCGCTGCAATTTTTGATTCAACAAACCGTGGCTGAGTTGTTTCACCTTCAGGGATCATGAAAACAATGTTGTAATGCATCTTTGCTTTCTGCTTACCTTCTTTTGGGTTGGGATTGACAACCGAATATACATTTTGCGTCTCGGGTGAAACGCCTTTGCCATAACTGACACTTACAAAGCCGTAGTAATTATCAGCCTTCGCTTCAACAAGCTGCATTTCCTCAAACGATGCGCCATCAATTTTCATGGTGGCCGTGCCATTTTCATCTGTCGTCGCTTTGTATTCATCATTCACATATATCTCTACTTTCTTTGCCGGCACTGTTGCTACATTGATGGTATAGCTTGTGCATTGCATGAAAAGAACTGAAATGAACAGTGATAAAATAATCAGTACTATCCTTCTCATCTTTGGACTCCTGGCTTAAATTCGACATTCTGCCCAAACGTGAATATGCTTTAAATTTCAAAAACAAAGATTGAGGTTGATACCAATCGCATCCGGCCAGGGCTGGGTAATATTCCAATTCAAGGACATTTTTCCATCCCACTTTCCCGATGAATAGATTTCCTTATAGTTACCTTTGAACGCGTATCCGATGATTGAGCCTAAAAGATAACCGCCGCTTACCATGGCAATCCGCGTGAACATTGGTAGCCGATGGTCTTTTTTTACTACCTTCATCATCTTGGACCAGCCGATGATGTTGCCGTACTGATTCAGCGAACTTACGAAGTAATAAGTAGTGTCCAATTCAACATTGCTCTGATGCAACAGCAGCACTGCTCCTCCGCCAATCGAAGCCCCAATCACCGCGCCAAATAATGCATAGTTACCTGTGGAAGTCTTGATACTTTGAATACCCTCAATCGGCACAAGCTCCCGCTTGGTTGTGTATTTTTGCGGTATTAATATTCCTTCATTCGCTTTTACAATGAGATCTTTCACTTTGACGCTTACCCCGTCCTTCATGGTGATAACACAGTTCCTGAAATTCCTACCATCAATAAAATCAAGGTTGCCAACACCCGCATTGCAGCTCTGAATTTCGTTCCAGAAATCATTCGATTTGGTGCGCATGAGACTTTCGGTCAAAGCCACATTTTTAAATAAATCATCATTCTCCCGTGCCCTGAACGGACTCACAAAGAATGGTTTCAAATAACACATTTTAGGTTCTACTCTGGACACAACCGCTGTTCCGACATGAAAGGTATCGTTCATTACAATTCGTTTCATGTCGTAAACCCAATCAATTTCAATACCATCTTCCGCACCCCTATCCGCAGCCAAAAGAATTCCCAGTTTACCCGTAACTTTCAGGTGAGAGATTTCGTCCTGCGACAACAACGCGGAAGAAAAGAACAACAAGAAAAACAGAGCAGCGAATAATAATTTCTTAAATTTCATTCTTTTCCCTCTTTAATATTTATGACTGTCCTCATCAAATTAATGAATGGCAACCTCGCCTGTCAGAAACACATTGAAAAGCGGCGCTTGCAACACATACCAGTTATATTTTCCGGCAAGAATATCATTTCGGGTGTAATCGATTGTGTACTGCGCGCGCATGAAATTGTCTCGACGGTTGAGTAGATTATTCACATCGAGCCGAAACGTGAGATCGACTTTTTTCATTATCTTCGTAAAACTTAACTGACCGCTGATGTCGAGAAAATAAGGCAATTTGGCTTTTTTTACATATCCTTTGGCATCGATATGTTCGTTCGTATAAGTGCCGTAGTACTCGTCCCAATAATTCAAACGGAATGCAAAATGATAATTATGACTAGGAAATGGTTCGAAGCGATATCCGAAGCAGGCTGAAAACATTCGCTCCGGTGCAAAAGGCACAACCTTACCCTTCACATCTGTTGCCGCTGCGCCGAAGATTGAATCAACATTCATGGAAATCCAGCGGTTTCGGGAAATTGTTGCCGTGCCGGAAAAATCAAAATCCATCATCTTCCCCTTGAATTCCCACTCAAATCCCTGGAAAACAGCGCGGCCAGCGTTCATGGTTCGCCGCTGCTCGTTAATATCGATGACCGATTCAATCTTGTCGCTGTAGCGCGTGTAATAACAATTCAATTTCGATTCCAAAAGTAATGTTTTATACCCCACTCCGACTTCGAGGCTGGTTGCTGTTTCCGGCTGCAATTTCCTCCCGTTTGCCTCTGCCAACATGGGACCTTCTGCGAAATCATACCAGTCCAGAATAGCAGGTTCTTTTTTTGATGTCGCGTAGTTGGAAAATGCATTCATTGTCTCTGTTATATTGTAGTTGCACCCCAGCCATGGCGTAAAAAAGTTGAATGATCTTTTATAGTCGCCATCAGTGAATTTTAGTGAGCCATCTTCATTGATCTGATCCGCTGAAGTGCGATAGGAGTCCTTAAAAAAAAGAAAACTGCCGATATCCAAAAAACGAATTGGATTTTCAATAACTTTCATGTTTGTGAAGGCAAATTGCCCGCCCGCCTGCAACGTAAAATCCTCGAACGGATTTAAATTAACGCGAGAGAATACCGATAAATTATCTACTTCTGTATTATAATTATATAGCGATTGCAATTGGTCGGTCTGCACATTTTCGCCGACGATATTGTGAACATCCAGGCCCCTGAACGTGATGCCTGGCCCGAACTTCAAATACCAGATCTCTGCTTCACGATGGCCACGCCAGACGCGTCCCTCGCCTCCGGCAATCACCTGAATTTTTGCTCCAATGTCTCTTTTATAGTAACTGTAAATCCCCAATTGATTGTGATCTCGGCGATTTCTCCGCTGCCAGCTATGATCATGATTTTCAGTGAAAAGATTGACGCCGGATCTCCCGACTAATGTTTGCTTGTAGCTGTTTTGATTGTACGGATCGGACAAAGACCAATCTTCATTCAACGGCATAAAATCGGTGCACCACAGGCCAAATTTTTCATACAAAAATGCAGCATGTTTTCCGAACGCTTGCAGCGTTGTGCCAGTATTAACGGGCTGAAATTCGACAGCACCAGTGTTCACATCAAACACATCATTCACCAGCGTTTGATCGGCGCCTTTTCCAATAGTATAATAAACACTGCTCACCAAAATTTGCTTATCTGAGATAGTCCATTCGTGTTTCAACGACCAGAATGGTTTCGAATAATAATTTTCCTGGTAACTGTGATCTTTCCGGTTGTATTCACGGCCAATGGAATCCAGCAAATCGATGTCCTGCAGAGCAAAGGCCTGGTTATGCGATTGAGGTGAAATGAAGAAGCTGAAGCGAAGTCGGTGCTGGCGCAACAGACTCTCTGCTTCGAGACCAAAAGAGTAGCCGTCGTACGTTGTCCCATAAAGATAGGAATCGCCGGTTTTATATTCCAGAAATGCGCATACATTCAGTTTCCCTTTCATAAGCGGACCGGAATTCATTCTGAGTGAATAGGTATAATTTATCGCATTTGTCGCTTCGGTCATCTCTCCCGGAACTTCGGGATTGAACACACGGCCGGCGTTCATCCCGTTGCTAATACCAAGTCGCTGAAAAACACCGCTGGAAACTCGAAATATCGAACCCGGTACCAAAGCGACACCCATGGTTTCGATGTGAACCGAGCCGCCAAACGCCGCCGGCCCGTACAGCGAATAACCGGGACCGCGGTGCACTTCGATGGATTGTGCTGTGCTGGAAAGCGATGCCCAGTTCGACCAGTAAACCTGGTTGTCCTCCGGCTCATTCATGGGAATATCATTAATCATAAAACGCACTTTGTCGGAGGTAAAACCACGGACTATAATTTCCGATTCGCCAAGACCGGCGCTGGAAGTCCAAACGCCAGGCACATCCTGAATGAGCTCCGGCAGATCGCCTGTGGTGTAGTTTCTCTGTATTTCAACCACGTCCAGTTTAGTGAACGCCACCGGCGTTTTCCGCTCCATAGCCCTGTTCACATCAGCTTTCGCCGTAACCGTCACTCCCTGGCTGGAAATGACAGTGGGTACCAGGGCAATATTCACCTCCACAATTCGATCGGACGAAAAGTTTAGCGACTGCCTGTATTTCTTATATCCGATGTATTTGACCTGAAGGACATAAGTCCCTGGGTTGGGAATTTTCAGAGTAAAACGACCGGCATCATCTGAGATCGTTCCCAGGGAAGTTCCTTCTATCATGACATTTGCTTTGGGAAGCGGGGCATCGGTCTGCGAATCTGTCACCCTTCCGCGCACTGTAAAATCGGCTCCAAGTGAAATCTGCGCAAATAAAATCGTTAGCAAAACGCAACATGAAATTCTATTCTTTTTCATTACACCTCCGATAATTTTATACGCAGGATAGAATTATAGGAATTGTTAATAAGAATGACGAGTTGAAAACATGTGCACTATATTCGATATTTTGTTATATCTGTAGTGGACGGTCGCGACCGTCCACATAGGTGCTGAAATTTTAGCTTGTCATTTATATTTCTACTAAACCACTGGCTGACATAACACATCTTCACTCACATGAATTCGAAAAAATTTAATTAACGAGATCAGGGAGTTTGACATTCTCTCCCTGATCTGAAATAAATTCCTTATCAGTTTGTCGATATTTTGCTTTCATGAAATCTATCAATCTGTTTTCGAGGTGTTCGATTTTGCTTTTTTGAGCCTCATCATTTCCCGCAGACTTTTTTATTATAGACAAATCCTGCTCAAAATGATGCACAAGTTCCTCAATTACGAGAGTGGAAAATTTGGAATCCGGATAGCGTAAAAGAAAATCCTGGAATACAACAAAATGCAGTTGCCAGTCATTCCAGTACGCTTTCCATTTTTGGTAAATTTCATCCAGAATGACTTCTTTAACAACTTCATTATAACTGAGATTGGGGCGCTCGAGAAAATAGTCTATTAACACTTTGTGTGTTGAAACGATGGCATCGAGAATCCTGCTGCGTGTTGAATCGTTGTACTCGCAGGAAAGCCGGTGGAGCGTTTGAATTCTGTCAATGTATTTCGATTCCAGCAAACTGGTCTGTTGGGATTTATAATTTACGTTCCAGGTTAACCATACATCGGTCGGTTGGCCTTTTTGAGTTGCCGGATAAAATTTCAATTGTTTCGAATACTCTACAGCTGTAGAATCAAGAAGCGCGGCCCCGGCTGACCGCGTCACTTTGGCTTTGGCAACTTTGCCGTTTTTGTCAACGAGAAGATCGAGCTTTACTCGCCCCTCAAGTCCCTCCTTCTGGGCGCTGAGCGGATAATGCGGTTTAATTTTCACCCGAAGCGTCGGCGGTTGAATGGGCGCACAAATTTCATTCTCTTTCTTTTTTTTCACAAGCACTCCGGATATCTGTATTTTTGTAAACAGGGCAACAGTCCTGCACGGAAACATCCGATAGCCAATGTCCAGATTTTTAAGTACCTGGTGAATCGCGACTTCAACAGTTACGTTTTCAATATTGCAGGTGACCTCTTTGGATTCGACCAACCTATCGTTGAAAACAAAACGTGTTCGCGATTGCCTGGAGATTTCTTCCAGCACCGTTCTCAACGGCAGATTTGAACAATACAGCGTAACCCGCGCTGAGTCCACTGCCGCTTGCCCAAGAACGACTTTTGACCCAAATTGTATTAGAAATAAAACGATTATCAATTGTGATATCATTTTTTGCATAAGTGAGATTCCAAAAACTCTGCAAGATGCCAATCGTTATAATTTTATTCTATAATGTTTTGAAAAGCGTAACCCGGGCCTGTTCAATTTTATATTGAATACCCAGCGTCAGGCAAAGTGAAGCAAAAATAGTCTCCAAAGACGACGAATCGAAACTTGCTGTGATCGTTTCATTTTTCACATCCACATTGTCCATCACGATGGAAATATTGTATCGACGTTCAAGTTCAGCGATAATCTCTAGTATGGGAGTTCGCTCGAATACCAATCTGCCTTTCAGCCAGCCTAACAGAAAATCCGCATCCACTGTTTTGGGCGATGTCGGCGCAGCTTTTTCATCCAGGCAACTCATTTGATTCTCAAGTAAAACGACATCCTCTTTATTTTTTAAGGACAAAAAGCGCACTATTCCGCTTTTTACAATAACCCTGGTTTCGCTCCCCCGCGCCCACACATTGAATTCCGTGCCAAGCACCACAGTTTTTGCACTTTCAGTATTCACAACAAATGGACGGTTTTCTTTTGCAATGGCAAAAAAACCTTCGCCCTTCAAAAATACCTGCCGAGCCGTGTCGGAAAAGACACTCGAAAACTGAATTGAACTGCCGCTGTTGAGGCGCACGGTCGAACCATCGGAAAACATGCATTCAGTGGTCTCTCCATTATTGGTTACAATTTCCTGCAGCACAGGAATTACCTCCTGTTTTTGGATTGAAACCAACGCGATCAACACGATTATCGCCACCCCTACTATAGCGTAAGCTGGCCTGAGCCCGGGCTTAAAAAATCGTTTCATTCTTACCCGAATCCCGGAGCTGGCAGGCGATAGTTTTCGATGCTTCTCCGCGTGCATTAAGCCGAGGTCACGACTGAGTCGCTCCCATTGTTCATCGATTTGTAAATTCCCGGCAATAGAGATGATTTCAGCCTTTTGCCATATCTGTTGAATTTCCTGGTAGCCGCTTCGATTTTCCGCTGAAGCGTTCAACCAGTGTTCCAATTCCTTTTGTTCTGCGGATGAAATTTCGCCGGCAATGGATTTAATACAGAGGTTGTGAAATTTTTCGTTCTGCATGATAATTCATTTTCCTTTGATATCTTGTTCACTTATAATACGATTGAACCAAAGAAAACCCTATAAATATTTTTTGAAAAGTGAAAGAAATTTTCCCGTCCGGACTCGAAGATTCAACGATTGCTTATAGCAATTCAGTTCGTAAAATCTTCAGCGCCTGGCTCATTCGGGCTTCCACGGTTTTGATGGATATATTCAACGCTTTGGCAATTTCAAGATATGTGAGGTTCTGGTAGCGGCTCAGCATAAAAACGATGCGGCAATTTTCAGGGAGATTTTGAATGGCGAAATTTATGTCAGATACGGATTCGAGCAAATTATCGGTTTGCAGGATTGTTGCAGAAGATTTTTCAGCCAGATAAGTTCGTTCTGTATTTTTTTTACGGAAAAAATCAATGATCAGATTGTTAGCGATTTTGTAGAGGTAGGCTTTCACAGAGTTTTCAGGAATGAGCTTGTCACGATTTTGCCACAGGCGTGTGAAAACTTCCTGAATGAAATCCGGCGCCAGTTCGGTCGAATTCGTGCGAAGACAAATAAAGGAATGGAGCGGCTTGTAATAGCGGTAATAGAGTTCCTTGAATGCAGCAGCATCTGCTGATTTCACAGCGCTGGTGAGCTTCTCATCGGAATATGTGGAATATTTTTTCATTCATCAAATCATGAGTATGCCATATTTTGTTCGTGAATTAAATCACATTAAAACAATCTGATTGCTCAAGCGCTGTTCAAATTCGAAGGCAGCGCATTTTTGGGGGGATGGCAGATTTCATCAAAACAAAAAAGCAAACCCGGGACGGTGACATCCCGGCAAATTTATTGATGACATTTATCAAGTACAAACGACTCAAATTTATTTCATTCTTTTCAATTCTTCCAGAAACTGAATGGCGCGCTGATCGTAGGGCGAAATCTTCAGTCCTTCTTCCATGGCCTGAATCGCTTCCGGAATGTGTCCCTGTTTGTGATACATCCGGCCCAGGTTAAAATAGAGATTGGCCTGTTCCGGCTGGGTTTCAATCGCTATTTTCATGTGCAGGATGGCGGCGTCGTAGTTTTCCAGCATGTAATACACCTGCGCGATGGTGGAATGAGCGAAGCTATCGTCCGGGTTTTCCTGGAGCAGCGTGCGATAGATTTGTTCCGCTTCAGCCCATTTCTGTTGCTGAATCAAAATCAGACCGGCATTGTTCTTCGCGGTAAAATACGCCGGATTTATTGCGAGCGCGCGCTGGTAGCTGGCCAGGGCCAGGTCCCATTCCTGCTTCGCTGCATGGGCGAGGCCGGAAAGCACATAGGCCTTGGCGAAATTCGGGGCGATGGCAATGGCCGCATCGAAATACCGCTGATTCGCCACCATGTCGCCGTGGCTGAGGAGGTCGACGTATTGCATCAGCGCAAAGTCATTGGCCGGCTCTTCATTGAGGATTTTCTGCATGGTCGCGATGATTTCAACGAGCGTCTCCTGCGCCTCAGGCCGGGCAGCGAACAGCCGATAGTTGAAAAACGCTGCCATGAGATTTTTCATCTCCCGTTCGTAATTGAGGATTTGCTTGCGCACCGTCTCCGTTTCACCCAGCGCATCGAAATTCATGGAGTACAACAGGACGGTCTCCCGGCAGTTCAGCAGTTCCCGATACACTTCAGGGATCATCTCTTTGGATGTAATCCGGCTGAATTCGACAACCGGGTGATTGTCGGAGTGGCTCTGCACATCGCCGGCGAATTTACTCAGCATCTGCCGGCCGCAGAAGAAATTCGCTAAAAAAGTATACGGGTCGTTCAGATGAATTTCTTCCAGGCTTTTCCAAATTCGCGGCTTCATCATTCGATGCTTCAGCGATTCCACGTCGATGGGATAATTGCCTTTTTTGCCAACCAGCAACAGGTGCTCCGGATTATTGTACCACAGTTCTGCTTCGGGAAATACGTCGATGAAGCTTTTCACCAGCGCGCGCACTTCATCGAGATTCATCCCGTAAATCGGAAGCCACGCGACGAGCTGTCCATTGGCATTCAGCCGTTTTCTGACAAGTCGGTAAAATTCTTCGGTATACAGCGTGGGACTGAACTTCGGGTCCACGGAATTGATTGAAATGATATCATAGGTCGCATCCGCTGCCAGGATATAATTTCGTCCGTCCGAGACAATGAAGCGGAATCGGTCATCCTGCAGAACGCCCTTATTTTCATCTTCGAAAAACGCGGCTGTTTTTTTCTCGTGTTCGACCAATTCGACGCAGTCGACTTTTTTGATGAAGTCATATTCCAGAAACGATTTGCACGTGTTCCCGAAACCGAAGCCGACGACGAGCACCTCCCTCGGATCAGGGGTGAGCAGCACCGGCAAATGCGCCAGCAGCTTATGAATGATCATGTCCGAGTACGTGGTATGGGCGGTGTTATGCCCGTTGACATTGAGATAGCGGACATTTTTGCCCCAAATATTGACCTGGTCTTTTTTCTCAAGCACGCTCACCGTCGCCGCAGCCGTGTCTTTGTAATGCAGGAGCCGCGTGTCTTTGAAACCGGCGCCGCTGATGAAAAGCGGTTTCGTGCTGAAACCGATAATCAATATCGCTGCAAACGCGAGGACGGGAATTCCGGCATACAGGAACGTCGCCCGTTTTCGCTGTCGGCCCGCGCTCTCGGAGAATAACGACACCAGTCCAATGGCCAGATTAATCAGCCCGAGCGCGAGAATACTGCCGTTCATCCCGAAAACCGGGAGCAGGATGAATCCGGAGATGAACGAGCCCAGGATCGCGCCAATGGTGTTGGCCGTATAGACTTTGCCGACGCCCTGTCCCACTGTTTTCAGATTATCCACATAAATTCGATTGACGATGGGAAATACAGCGCCCATGAAAAGCGTCGGGATGATCAAAATCAGAAAGGTGGATAGAAACAGCAGCAGCGAAATTTGCGTCCAGTTTTGAGATTGTACCTGCTGCACCAGATAGCTTTGAATGGCGTTGAGATGCCCGAGCAGAGGCACGGAGGCAATGGCCGCAATCGCGATGATCAGTTCGAACGCGCCGAACCAGAAAAATAATCGCTTCAAATGATCCGTTGGCCTGGCCATGATGGCGCTGCCCAGGGCAATGCCGACGAGAAACGTGGTGAGAATAATAGTGAACGAATAGGTCGTTGAACTGATGAAAAAAATCAATGCCCGCGTCCAGACAACTTCGTAGGCCAGTGAAGCAAAGCCGGCTAGGCCAAATAACCAGAGCATCAGTCGGGCTTGTGGCGCGGAGTAGGCGCTGATTTTCAGTTTGTCCCCGGTCGGCTGCGCCGGTTGTGACTTTGCTGAATCGGATTTCTTCGGTTTTTCAGGGACATGCTGGGGCTTCCGGCCGTCCAGCCACAGAGCCACCGCTCCGATGATCAGGTTCAAAACAATGGCCAGCCACAGCGTTGTCCGCACGCCGAACGCGCCAATCAGAAAATAGCCGGTGATGAATGCGCCAATCACCGCCCCGAATGTGTTGAAGCTGTACAGTCGTCCCACGCCCCGGCCGAATTCCTCGGATTTCTGAATGAAATATTTGCTGATGACAGGCAGTGTGCCGCCCATCAGGGTTGTGGGAATAATGAGGATGAAAACGGCCAGAATGAACCGGAAGATATTGATGACAAGCGGGCTACTGCCGATGTGATGAAACAGCCAGACATACACTGCATCGGAAATGGGAATGAGAAGGAAAAGGATGGCCAGCGCCGCTGCGCCAATGCCCAGTTCCAATTTCCCGTAAAGTCGCAGCGGCCGTTTGATTCTATCCGCGTAGCGCCCAATCAAAAAGCTGCCCAGGGCGAGACCGCCCATAAATGCAGTCAAAATGGCGCTGGTCGCGTAGGTGGTATTGCCAAACAGCAGCGCCAATTTTCGCGCCCAGACAAGCTGGTAAATTAATCCGGTCGCCCCTGAAAAAAAAAATAACAGGTAAATAATATATGGATGCATGCTTACTTTGTTTCCTCTTTTTCTTTTCCATTCATTTCGTCAAAGAACTTCTTGCCGACTGCTTTGGCCTGGGTGATGGCATTTTGCCGGATCTGATTGATCACGATTTTGATGGCCGGATTCAGTTCGCTGAGCTGTTTCAAATAGCTTTGATTGGTGAAATCGAACTCGACTTTATACGCCACGAAATCATAAATTTCCAAAGCCTCGCGCGTCTTTTCCAGCGTGGGAAATTCGATTTCCTTCACGCCGGGGAAGACGCCATTAGTCACGAGAGTGCGAGCCAGAAAAAGCGCCACATAATAATAACCCGGCTCTGTGGGATGCACATGATCCAGCAGCATCGACGGCTCCGGATAATATTTGCCGGAGAGTTGCCGGAAAAACTGATCCACATCCGCCAGGATGACTTGTTCATTTTTCGCCACGTCGCGGGTGATATTTTGTATATCTAAATTTGCACGAAACGGCAGATTATCCAAATCCACGGCGCGGGTCAATGCCTCATTGGCGATGCGGTATTCATTCAGTCGCGCGTAATTCATGCCGGTATAATAATGTACGTCCGCGTAAGTGGAATCGATCAGGTACATTTCCCTCCATTTTTCCAGCGCGCCGGCATTGTCGCGGGCGTCGAACAGGTCGCTTGCCTGGTTGCGCAGGGAATCCCATCGGGCTTTGACCCCATACACCGGCTCTTCGCGGAATTGGCTGACAAAGGGCGGGAATGTCAGATTGGACACGGGCGTGCAGATCACCACCTGAATGCCTTCTTTGCGGGCGAGTCGCACCAGTTCAGTCAGGTTGCGCCTGAAATTTGTTTTCACCTGTTCGTGGAACGCGTCATTGAACGGCACCGTGTTGGCCAGGCTCCAATGCGCATAATCCTGATAGTCAACTTCGCCCCGCTTTGTCACTTTTTTTAAAACCCATTTCAATCCCTGATACAGGTAGGTCTGTCGCAGCCGCAGGAAAGTATGATTGAAAAATTTCTTCGTATAGAGTTCGTTGGCCGATTTGGACAGAGCAAATTCGTTGGGACCGAAATACTCGTTATGCCCGCTGTAAACGATGATCAAATCAGGATCGTATTTTTTGACGTCCTCAAACACCTTCAGCACCGAAAGGCTGTTGAATGCATTGCTGCCCAAATTGAGCATCTCGATTTCGGGCATGTTTTTAGTATACTGCAAAATAGCCCGCAGGTAATTCGGGAATGACGCCGGGCAATTATACTCCGGCAGAGTGTTGTAAGGATAGCCCGCAGTTGTCGAGCCGCCGAGGCAGAAAATTCTGAAACGATATTTCTTGTCCTTGTGAATCGCCCGATTGGAGATGGAAGTATTAACATAGCGATCCAGATCGTACAGGAAGTAATCGGTGAAATACTCCTGATTGATGTACAGCGTGCCTTTTTTCTTGTCAACTTTGAGCGGCTCGAATCGTTGGGTGATGGCATTGGCCGCCATTTCTGCGACAATCCAGACAACGAACGGAGCGACCACTGCAATGAAATAAAAAATGATTTTCCTGAGCCGATGGTTCTGTTTCACACTATTCACGTTTGATGTCCAATTTCAAATGATTCACTTCTTCGCCTGGAATGCAATGAGCTGTTGGAATGGCTGCGAGACCATCAGATAAAAAACTCCATTGCGCACGGCGAAATTGTTGTACCAGGGCGAGTATATTTCCGTCGCAGTTGTCATGGTGATTGGCGTGGCAAATTTATAGGCAGCGACACGGTTGAGATTGAAATCATATTGTTCTATCAAATTAAAATATACGATCGTTTCGTTCGACAGCTCCTTATCCAATCGGACGATGAAAATCCCATCGTCATTGACAACGACATCTTCTACCAATGCGCCGGGTTTATCGTCTTTATTTTTATATGGTTTCAGGGCGGATTTCAGCTTTTTGGACAACAGCACGTTACCGTTAAAATCATAAATGAATGCGGAGTCGACGACAACCGGGACATACACAATCCGCGAATCCGGAGTCAACCTCGAAAAACCGAAATCCAGCATCTCCATCCCTTCTTCCTTCGCTCGCGGAGACCTGAATTTCGTGATCAATTTTCCGTTCGTGTCGTATGTTTCCAGGCATGCTCCCTGAGTTCTTGCATCGATCATGCGATTGAAAACGAAACTTCCATCCCGTGCGATTGCGGCATCGCCTCGTCCCCTCGTAAAATGGCGTTTCACCGGTGTTCCATTTGCTGTAAAAAATTCGATCTGGTTGAGCGTATAGACAGCGATTAGCGTATCCACAAACGTGGCGGAGCAGAGGGTTTCGAAGTTGCCACTGCCATATCCGGCAATGTTATTGATGTAATTGCCCTGTTCATCAAACAGCAGCACTCCCGGCCCGGCGATATCGACGATGACAAATCCTCCATTTTGGGACAGGTCTACATCTGTCACTCTTTTAAAATATTTGTCAAGATCGACATTCGGGATGTTCAGGCGAAATGATTTCACAATTTCCATCTCGTACGTTGGTACGCTTTTGCTGCATCCGGAAAAGCTACCCGCTAACACAGCGATGATCGTAAATAGCCACAGTGAAGAATATCGGTTTAACTTCAAATCAGTCAGTCCTTAAAATGAATGATACCTGAATAATTAAAAAATGGGGGACTCTGAGCAACTAGTTCAAGAGTCCCCCATCGCGATTTTTACACTACAAATTTACATCGAGGCCAGGGCCTTCGGGACATTCGTCTGGTTAGAATTTGAACGTCAATGAGAAACGATTGACATCATCCATAACGTCGAAGCTTGTCCAGGCATAATCGACGATCAATTTGTATTTGTCATACGGAATTTCGATACCGGCGCCGATGGACAATCCTTCGTCGGTACGATTGTAGCTTTGTTTGCTCAACCAGGAAGTTCGCGTAACCGCTTCATTGTTATAATACACATCGCGGCCCATGAACTCATCCTGAATGCCGGTGTAGTTGAGTTTGTAACCACCGCGCACGAACATGGTCTTGTAGAGATGCATTTCTGCGCCAGTGAGAATCATCTGGTCGGCATCCAGCGGTTTGGTTGCATCGAGATAGCCTTTCAATCCGAACAGATCGGAATTGATCAGGCTATAGGAAACACCAAAACTGAACACCAATGGCAGGTTGACCGGGACATAGTAATAGGTCATGTCCTGGCCCAGGTTTTGAATTCTGGCGCCGATAGTCAGGTCTTTGAATCCGACTTCATAAATTGCACCGAAATCCATGGCAAAGGAATGAATGCCAACGCCATCGATTGACTCACTGTAATATTTTGCAGTGATGCCCAGTGCTAATTTATCTGTGAATTGACGACCGTAGCTCAAAGCTAAAAAGTTGGAGTTATAATCGAATGTCGCGTCATCGATATATTCAACGCCTTCGAGGCCGGGTTGAATATCACGGTTGGCCGTGATGTCGGAAACGCCAGCCATCATGCCGCCGAGTGCAAATGTTCCCAGATTGCCGAAGGAGCGAGCCACTGCGAATGCATTGTGGCTCAGGTCAGCAATCCAGTTATTGTAAGAAAAGGTCACCTGAGTCTGACCGGCTTCAAGGACAATACCGGCCGGATTCCAGAATAACTGGTTGACATCGCCCTGAGTCGTTGTCATTGCGCTTGCTAATGCAGATGCTTTAGCGCCGACGGCGACTTTCAGTATGGAGGCACCTGATGAACCAGTTTTTTTCATTTCCTGTCCATAACCGCTACTTACAAAAATGATCAACACTAGTATAAGTAGCGTGGAGATTATTTTATGTCTCATAGAGCATATTCTCCTGATTTCTTAGTTTTATTAATTATTTATCATTAGGTTTAGCGCATAACAGCTAAATGACCGGTTTGCTTGCCACCCGGATATTCGGCAACCCAAATATACAAGCCACTCTGTACTTCAGGGCCGTCTTTGGTGAACATATCCCAGAAAATAGTACCATTCTTGGGATCCAAACCGTAGTATTCGATAACATCCATGATTTGACCGGACAGATCAAAAATGGTGATTTTGGTGTTCATCGGTAAGTTATAGAATACCACTTTATGCTCTAATCCGACATCATGCGGTGCCTGGACTTTATAGGGATTCGGTTTTACAGCAATGCTCTTTTCGCCGCTGAGCAGTTCGGTGACATCAGCGCGCGGCAGATTAAGCACAAACGGGGCGCCCATGTTTTTCACGCCGGCAGCATCTGTGGGGAATCCTGTGGATGCTGTACACCAGGGATAAGAACCAGCCCATTCTCCCCAGCGTCCGTTGAAGTTTTCTTTGCCGCTTTCCAAACTGGTGAAGGACGTATTGGCAATGGTGCCACTTTCATTATCGAACGCGGCAACATAATACCAGAAGGTATAGCCAAACCGAGCTTCGCTGGATGCGTCGATCCAAGCATATTTGTAAGTCGCAGCATCGCTGCCAGTGTTCAGATAGTTATTCAATTCGGACTTGGGAATATAATTTATAATTTTCCACGGTCCATGAATGCCCGGATCCCAATCGAGATTGTAATTGGCCGGAACACTGTTATTGGGGTTGATCGGCTCGGAGTACTTGGCTTCCAGTTCATCATCGGACAGGCCAATATCATCAGCGCCCTGATGATGGTATTTATCCAGGAAACGGGTTCCAAATTGAGCTGACTTATATTTTGGATAGGCGGTGACGCGATAAATTTTGTAGCCGGCAAAATCAGCAGCAGATTCAGCACGGGCATCCCATACGATTCTTGGTTTTACGGTCAGACCGCTGGGTTCCTGATATTCTGTCGCAGCAACGTTCATCTCCGGCATTGGCGGAGGCAGAGGAACATTCCAGTTATTCTCATAGGCAAAACGGGCAGCGGCAACAGCATTTCGCACGCCCTTCAATCGATAACCACCGTACTCGATGGCGACGATCGTCATTGACTCGCCAACTTCCAATGAGAACGGGCCTACACCAACCGAAGCGCCTGAGTCGAAATTGTATATGGTTTTTGGAGTACCGCCAGCAGTCCACAGATCTGCATTGGGTATTTTCGGATCCGGAGTGCCGGGATAATTCTTTTCCCAGTTTTCGAACCAGAAATTTGTATACTTCATATCGCCCTTCGGCTGTCCGCCTTTGATCGGCAGGCTGGCAAACGAAACAGGGTTACCCACAGTGTACGGCTGGGTGGTATCAAAGTAATTGGGATCTGGTTTCACTGATTTGCCCAGCAACAATGTCGGGTCTTCAGATTTACCACCTTCTTGATAGAACACGCCGGTGGCCATGACGAAGTTGCCGTAGGGCTCGCCAAGTTTGGTTCTGTTGCGGGTGACATACCAACCTTGTTGCACGCCTTCACCTATCGGATGGCTGCCGTAAATCGTCGGTTTGTCTTCAGCAGCGGCGCCGCCGTCCAGTGTGCCTTTTTTCACAGCGATGAAATGCTGGCCGTTCCAGATGTCAGAGAAAATACCTCTGGAGGTTCGGTAGCTGACTTTTCGTTTCTCATCAGCGGCCCATCGGTTGGCGTCCAGATCGCTTTCAGCAATACCGGTTGCCCAGCAGAAAGGCACATCCCAGGGATTGCCATCCGGATCCGGGCTTCCGTCGTAGCCGGAGAGTCGTGAGGCCGGCCACCAGCCAGTCCAACGGACACCGCGGGCGCTCAGAGCCATACATCCAAACGTCTCTTCGGAGAACAACATGGACAGGGCTTCGATTTTATGATTGCTGCGATCGATGGTTCCGTCGCAGTTGTTGTCCTGCACTCCGGTATTGGTCAGTTCGAACTCCATGGCGATGAAGTCGTTCATGTTCGCTTCATTGAAGCTGAAGCCGCGGAGACGACCTTTAATGTCAACACCGATGTTGGTTGGGAAGAAGAATTCATATAATTGCTGATGACGGGTGTTATCATCTGTCCATTGAGCGGCGCCACGCACTGCGTCACCAGTTGAAGTCGGTGTTGCCGTGGTGTTGCCCATTGACGCCATCCAGAACGCATTACAATAATTCCGGTAGTTGGCTGTATCGCTGGCGACTGTTTTTCGATAGGCGCCAATTTGCTCAGTCGGATGATATTCAGTCATCATCAGGTTGGTATTCCAGGTCAACGTGAAAATATCGCCGGCCGGATAATGAAATGTTGGTGTGCTCCAGGTTCGTTCGTAATTACCGAGTCTGGCGATGACGAAGTTTTTCAACACATCAGTTTGTGATTCGCCATAATATTTATTTATGCCGCTTGGCATAAAACTTTCCCACAGATCACCGCAACAGACAATTCCTATTTTGGGAAAATCTGTCGCCGTAGCAATCGAAGTGAGACCCATGAGAAATATTATCATGAGGATTGATAATTTCTTTTTTAGCATTACGTTTCTCCTAATTTTTACTGATTTGGTAGGGTCTAATCTATTAGTCCGCTAATAATTAGAACGAAACTTCGAAGCCGACGTACATTTCGCGTGCGATACCGGCCAACGGGCTACCGTATTGATCAACCGCTCGATTCAAAATACCCCATGCATTGCCTTCGGTTTCGTACAGGTTGGTATCACCGTAGTTGTCGAAGGTGAGGATATTTTCACGATCCAGTACATTCAGCATTTCGAAGAAAAGCCCACCGCGAATTCCGGCGACGGTCATGTATTTGGTCAAACGTAAATCAAGCTGGAAGAACGATTCGCCGTCCAGTCTATTCTCGTAACGGGAATTAACGACATTAACCATCTGAGTATAACGCCACGGGCTGCGGTAGGTAGCCACAGTCGACATTTTAACATCAAACGGGAAATCCCACAACAGTGACAATTTGCTCTTCCAATCATTGTAACCGCGGGAGTATGTCGGCCAGAAATAGACGATGTCCCAATCATAATCCTTCGTCGTATTGTAAGCCAATGTTGTGGTAAAATCGGTTTCCTGACTGATACCACTGCCACTCGCTGATGTTTTATCATACGCATAGGAAATGCTCAGATTGCCTGAAAGTCCGAAAACTCCAAAGTATTTTTCAGCAGTCGGGCGTTTCCAGAAGTTAATTTCCACACCGCGGCTATCCCGGTAACCCCAGTTGGTGATATAGGTATACAGAGTGAACGGGGTTCCTGTGGCCGTTTTGTCCTGGCCAATGCTGTAACCAATCGCGCTACCATTTCTGACGTCACGATAGTACGCGGTCAGGTCCATGCCAAAATCATTGGTCAATGCTACGTTCACGCCAATTTCATATGCAGTGGCTTTTTCGGGATCCGGGTCCGCATTGTAAACAGCCGGCAATGAGGCATTGGCGAATGAATTGTAGTTTCGCAGCCAGTAGCCCATATTGGGTTGAGTCGTGTAGATACCCCAGCTATAGTGCATGGCAGCATTTTCAGTGATTGGATGAGAAATACCAATGCGCGGGCTGACATATTTATGGGTTTTGCTCGCTTCGGTGCCATCCCATACCATCACAGCCTGACCGTTGGAGAGAGTGTCAAAGGCGACCGGTTTGTATTCATCTTTGAACATTTCGGTGTCCAGATTGTACGCGTCGAAGCGGGCGCCGAGGTTCACGATGATGCCTTCGTACTCAATTTTATCCTGGATAAATGTGCCAAAAGACCAGGGATTAACGTCGAAATCAATTGTCTCAAATTTGAATGCTGCATCAGGGAATCCCACACTTGACTTGTGCTGGAATTCATCCACATTATTCAGCTTATACTCGACTCCGGTTTTTAACTGATGATTGAAATTGATCTGGTTGGTGTAGTTTGAAGCCAGGGTTAAGGTGCTGGTTTTCATATTTTCATAATGGTAGCCAGCCAAACCGAAACGGATCTGGTTTTGGAAACCGGTGACCTGATAATTCGGATCATTACCTGGTGATGTGTTGAATATTTGGGTTGCCGGTTCATTCAGGTAGTAATTGGCTTTTTCCACTGTATCCAGAATCAACCATTCATCGCCGTAATTATCATACTGCAATTTATCATCGACTGGTTTGTATCCCCAGGTTCGCTCGTTGCCAACGTAGCTAACGGTCGTTTCCAGGAAGCTAGCTGGATTGAACACATGGGTATGCTTCAAATAGGAAATGAGACCGGTACGATCCCACACCGGCTGTCCCTCAAGCCAGAATTGATACATATAGGAGTAAGAGCGGTTTGTCCAACCGAGCAATTGACCCCAGTCATCAATCTTGCCATAGGCAGCCAAACGATCTGAAGACGTAATATCATAGTTTAATTTCAGCGACAGGCCAAGGTTTCTCTGGAACTCACCCGGGAATACGCCATGGTCATTCAGGAAATTTCCAGCAAAGAAGAAGCTCCCTTTATCTGTCAGCGGGCCACTAAAGGTGAACTCCGAACTCATGCGCGGATCATCGCCATATTCGTATAAATCAGGGGTCCAGTTCATCAAGTTAGCAAGGGTCGTATTTCCTGCGTTGATCAATGTCTGTTTGTGAGCATTATACATGTCAGCGGCTGTCAAGTCACCAGACACCGGAGCGGAATAACAATCCGGGCCAGCATGGCTCAAGCCGCCCAGGCTTGATCTGAAGAACAATTTTCCGGCATATTCCTTACCACCGTTTTTGGAAGCGATATTGATAACACCAGCAGAAGCGCCGTATTCGGCATTGAATGTACCGGCAATTACGTTGGCTTCGGCAACGGTGCTCTGGGTGATCCCTGCAGCCGTTTGAACCATTTCGGATGAGCGACCTCTCACATCAATATCGGATTCCGAACGATAGTCACCTGTGCTCGAACCCGTGGAATTGGTGTTTCTTTTCACGTTGGTGTAACCATCTGTGCCACCGCCGGTTGAGGACATGATATCCGTGATATTCACGCCGTCGATCATGTAGGCCACACCAGTTTTATTAGCGCCACGCATGGATTGCGTTGTGACTGATACCTGCAGAATTTCGTTCAGGCCATTCACCGGGAGGACGTTGTCGACCAGGTCTTCGCCGAAGGAAATTTTTGTGGCAGTCATGGTTTTATCGACCGGAGGTCTTTCAGCGACGATTGTAACAACCTCTCCCTCGATCACTGTGGATTTCAATTTCACGTCTAACATCGTTGTCACGTCTAATTGCGAAACAACGCCTTCAATCTCTTTCGTCGCATACCCCATAAAAGCGACGCGGATGGTGTAGGTTCCGGGAGGAACATTTAAAATAAAGTACTGCCCTTGCTCATTCGAAGCAGCACCCATTTTGGTGCCCGCGATGAGCACTTGAGCTCCCGGAAGCGGGTCTCCTGTTTGTTCATCTGTCACCTTCCCTGCGATTTTTCCCAATCCGGCAAAGGACGGAGCAGTGAATAAAAGTGCTACGATCAAGCCTATAGCAAATACTATAGACATTTTTCTTAAGTTTTTCAATGACATAAGAGTCCTCCAAATTAAATAGGATTTAAAGATTCATTAAAGAAATCGTTTCCTAAACACCGCGATATTTTTTTCCATCACCTCCTTCTATCACGTCGTTGTGGGAGCATGCCTTTCTGTAATTAGCGCTTGTAGTCAGACGATATTTTCTTTCATCACCTCCTTCATTTTTATTTTCAATAAATTACCAAAACAACAATTTTGTCCAAAAACAGAAAAAGCGAAAAAGTCTCTATCCAGAACCCCCCGCATGAATTTTCAGGATAGAATTTTTTTCGCTTTTTATTGTTTGTCTCATGTGATTACAGAAATCTCATTGAGTTCAAATTCATTTAATACACATTAACGCATTGAAAAAACAAACATGAACGACCTAATCGACTCTTTTAATTCTGTAAAACACCATTCTAAAAAAGGACAATGAACAATTTACTACGTTATGTTAACCAACCCTTTGCTTGATTTGACTCCATATACGTTAAAACATTGTTTTACAATGATCCAACCGCCAATATACAAAATCATAACATGTTTGTCAAGTATTTTTTTTCATATATATATCTACTCTGTTATTTTTTGACCAATGACTCTTTGTTTCCAAATATTTCAGAACAGTCATTAAATTGTTTTTATTGGCATTAATTGAAACTGGATTTCAAACTCAGAGTGATGTTGACACTTATCATGGCTGTAGCAATATTTTTCCAAATTCTACACATTTTACAATTTTGCCAGTTTCAGCAAGTCTCTTATCCTTTTCACGTTCATACAGGGATCCTTTTTGATTAAACCAGCCCGAAGAATAATTGTCCTGAACCGACATGCACTCTAACCAAATAAAACAACACGACTTCAATTAAAGAAAAACGGGCGTGGTGTCGATAAATAATGGGAAATTAACTCTTGACTTGCATTTGTTTACACTATTAAATTCTCAGGTATTTTATGAAAAATAAATACGATATCATTGATTCATTCATGCAGAGGCTGATGACCATCAACAGTCAATGGAAACTATTGAAAGATATTTCACCAGAGCGAAAAAGAGACATTAGGGAGATCATCTTCAGCATTCAGCACATCTGCAACGACATCGAAAACCGCAGTTCCAATCCGGCAGAGCCCCTCAAGCAAAAACCGATCGCGGACATTCTTGAGTCATTTTTACAGGATCAAGGAGACCACAGGGAAAATATCTATAAGATTCCAATAATGATTAGTATGGGTGACACCTATTTCATCGCCGGGGAAATCAATCGCGCCCAGGCTGTCTATATTCGGACGCTGAGCATCGCCGATGAACTGAAGCTGGCATTGTATCAATTTCAGATTAAGTTCAAACTTGGAAAGACCCACGCGGCACTGGCGAGCTGGGAGCTTGCCGAACTCTATTTCCGTGAAACGTATGAATACTATCAGGAAAGAGAGGACATACCAAATCTCATCGAAGTGCGAGCGGAGATGGCTGATTTGTATTTTAAAAAAGGCGAATACAATCTATCCCAAAAATTGTATGCCCAGACGTTACGCCTGGCTGAAGAAATTAAAAATCCTAATAAATCTGCCTATCTCAAAAACCGTCTTGGCGTTGTCAGCCGCATCAAGGACGAGCGCGGCATCAGCATCGATTATCTGGAAAAGGCAGTGGAGACTTTTAAAAGTCTCAATGAAATTCAGGGACTGATCGAGAGTCTCAATGAATTGGCCATGAGCCACCTTCAAAAATCCAATTACGAGAAATCGCTCAACTACCTCAACGAATGCGTGGATCTCTGCAACACGTACGGCGATTACCAACTGCTGGCTTACGTCAATCTGAACAAGGCCATTTTCTACCTGCATGTCGGGGATTACCGCCATGCAGCGCAGTTTTGTAGCGAGGGACTGAAGCGGCTCATCCAGATTAAAAATCCCATCGGACTTGCCAAAGTGGCTGTCATTTATGGACATATTTTTCGCAACTATCGTCAGTACAACATCGCGCTGGAATGGTACGAGGAGAGCATCCGGTTCTATCAGGATTTCGATATCCCATTAGGTCTGGCCAATAGTTGCCAGGAGTACGCTGAAATGCTCTCGGAAATGGGCGAAATGGATCAGGCCATCAAACACATGGTTATGGCCAAAGACGTGCTGGTTTCGCTGGAGTTGACGATGAAGTCGATTGAGCTGGAGAAAGAAATTGAGCAGATGGAATATTCGCGCATGTGCCACAGAGAAATGGAGCCCCATCTGATGGGACAAGAGATGAAATAAACTGAACGAAAGAAGCTGCTTGATAGAATTCGGGCGTGGAAGAAAGAAAGAGACCAGTTCAAATAACGACTCTCACCCTAAACAAGCGACCTCATCCGTCAGGTGCTGGAGGGTGTAATGATGACCTAATCCAAGCGTAGCATGTAATTGATGCAGAGGACAACCAGTAATATAATCAGAATATTGACTTGTGGCACAGGCTTTAAGTCAGGATTGTTAATACCAGTTTTCAGACGGCATCGATCAACAGAAGCAGAAGCAACTGAGCTGTCAGTAATGTTTTTCTTTTAATCAATAAATAAGAGCGTAATATTTATCTACTTTCTCTGTCACTATCCTTGCCGGATTTCTACGAAGTTAAATACCCATTCCACACTGCTACATTCCCGTTATCTTGAACAAAACCGCCAATAGGATGCCAGCCGCCACTGCTGAGCCAATAACCCCGGCAACATTTGGCCCCATCGCATGCATGAGCAGATAGTTCGTCGAATCTTCCTGCGCACCCACGGTCTGCGCGACACGGGCTGAATCTGGCACTGCTGAAACACCCGCTGCTCCGATAAGCGGATTGATTTTATTATCACCTTTTAAAAACAGGTTCATAAATTTGGCAAAAAGAACTCCGCTCGCCGTGGCAATCATGAACGAGATTGCACCGAGTCCGAATATTAGAATGGATTGTGGCCGCAGGAATGTGGTTGCCTGGGTGCTTGCGCCCACAGTAATTCCCAGGAGAATTGTCATGATGTCGATCATCGCATTCCGGGCGGTGTTGCCCAAACGGTCGGTTACGCCTGACTCTTTCAGCAGGTTTCCGAAAAAAAGCATGCCCAGCAATGGTATTGCCCCGGGAGAAATGAATGCAGTGATGATAAATGCAAATATCGGGAATAATATTTTCTCAGTTTTTGAAACGTGCCGTGATGGCTTCATTCGAATGAGCCGTTCTTTCTTCGTGGTCAGCAGTTTCATGATTGGCGGCTGAATGATTGGGACGAGCGCCATGTAGGAATAGGCCGCAATGGCAATTGCGCCAATAAGATGCGGCGCCAGTTTTGACGCGAGAAAAATAGCGGTCGGTCCGTCTGCCCCACCGATGATCCCAATTGCCCCGGCTTCCTGAGGGGAAAATCCCAGCGCCAGGGCGCCCAGTAATGTAGCAAATATTCCCATCTGTGCGGCCGCTCCCAAAAACAGGAGTTTTGGATTGGAGAGCAATGCGGAAAAATCAGTCATCGCCCCCAGTCCTAAAAAAATGAGTGGCGGATAAATCCCCTGGGTCACTCCAAAATAGAGGTAATTCATGACGCTGCCGGTTTCATAAATACCTAATTGCATACCGACATTTTCTAAAAATGGGATATTGCCGATGAGAATGCCAAATCCAATGGGGACAAGCAGAAGCGGCTCGTAATCCTTCTTGATCGCAATGTACATAAAAAACAGGCCAACCAAAATCATAACAATGTGGCCCATCGTGACATTGTAAAAACCGGTGAACTGAATAAATCTGTAAAAACCTTCCATGTCAGCCCCCTATCTCCACCAGGACATCCCCTTCCAGCACGGTATCGCCAGCTTTCACTTTAATACTGGTCACCTTACCTCGCTTCGTCGACTGAATGTTATTTTCCATTTTCATCGCTTCCATTTTCAGCAGATGCTGTCCCAAATCGACCTGATCGCCTTCCTTCACCAGAATTTGGGTAATCAACCCGGGCAGGGGCGCTTTTACAACGCCGGAGGTCCCGGCACGATGGGAAGCAGTCGACTGGATGGGACGCTTCGTAGTATCAGGAACCACTTTCGAGCGGACGAGTTGCGGCGTTTTCCTTTGAATCGGCTCTTCGATGATGTCCACCTGATATTCGGCCCCATTCACTTCAACGATGGCATGGTCATCACCCAATTGTTTTATGATCACGCCATACGGATTTCCATTAATCGAAAATTTATAGTTCTTCATTCGTCATCCTAAAAAAAATTCTTTCTGTTCCATCATTCGATTTTGTCCCATTGCAATTTGAAAGAGCCTGACTCGGCTTTCGATTCATTTCCTTTACAAGAAAAAAATTCATATAAACGCCTCGGCGTCGTATTGGATAAATTTCAGCCTTCTGAATTCTCAAATTGACCTCGTCGCCATGCATCCCTGATAATAACTCCGCCTCATCCCGGTCAGCGCAAGGGGCTGCGTATCCCTTGAATTTTTGAAGACCAGGGAGAGTAGGGTTTTGTAATCCGGTTGAGCGTTACGATAGTCTGTTCCAAATCATGAAATTCATGCCGGCTGAGCTGAATGGCCAATGAAATAGCGACAGCGATTTCCCCGGTAATTGCTACTTTGCCGGAACTGTCCGCTATTCCCATTAATTCTCCACTTTTCTTGCTGCTCTTTTTACTCGCGCCAAAGAGTCGGATGAAGAGTTTCATGCTGGAAAAAAGCGCCAACAGGCTGAGAAACACAACCAACATTCCCAGGATTGTGAGCGAGAAACCCAATTCTAATTTTGAAAAATCTATCATAGTCGAAATCACTGTTTTTTAAAATCGGTTTTGTTTTTTGCTATTACATATTCAGGTCAAAGCTATGGAACACTCAATTCACTTTTATAAAGGGATATTGCCGTGTTTTTTCGGTGGATTGGAATCCCGTTTTGTGGCGATACTTTCCAACGCGCGGATGATTCGGAACCGGGAATTACGCGGTTCGATCACATCGTCGATGAAGCCATATTGAGCTGCGGCGTACGGCGTTGCAAATTTACTTCGGTATTCCGATTCGCGCCGGCTAATGACTTCATCAGGATTTTCTGCTGATTTGATTTCTTTTCCATAGATGATTTCAATGGCGCCCTTTGGACCCATCACAGCAATTTCAGATGTCGGCCAGGCATAATTAATATCGCCGCGCAGGTGCTTGGAACTCATCACATCGTACGCGCCACCATAGGCCTTTCGCGTTATGATCGTCACTTTCGGGACCGTCGCTTCGGCGTACGCATAGAGCAATTTCGCGCCGTGCGAGATGATGCCGCCGAACTCCTGACCGGTGCCGGGCAGAAACCCGGGAACATCGACAAAGGTAACCAGCGGGACGTTGAAGGCATCGCAGAAGCGGACAAATCGCGCAGCCTTTCGGGAGGAGTTGATATCCAGCACGCCGGCCAAAGCATTCGGTTGGTTGGCCACAATGCCCACGGACCGACCATTAAATCGCGCGAATCCGATGATGATATTGGGCGCCCAATGCCGCTGCACCTGGAGGAATTCCCCGTTATCAACGACGGCTTCGATCACATCCATCATATCGTACGGCTTGGTCGGACTCTCCGGAATAATGTAATTCAGGGAATCCTCCAATCGGTCAATAGCGTCGCTGCACGCGGTAATGGGAGGATCTTCCATATTGTTCTGGGGCAGGTAGCTGAGAATTTTTCGCAGCAGGGCAATCCCCTCTTGTTCATCTTCAACTGCAAAATGGGATACGCCGGAAACCTGGTTGTGAACCATAGCGCCGCCTAATTCTTCTTCAGTCACATCCTCATTGGTCACCGTTTTTACAACTTTGGGGCCGGTGAGAAACATATAGCTAGTATTTTTCGACATGATGATAAAGTCGGTCATTGCCGGCGAATATACCGCGCCGCCGGCGCAGGGTCCAAACACTGCGGAAAGCTGGGGGACAACCCCGGAAGCCATCACATTTCGCAGGAAAATATCGGCGTAACCGGCAAGGCTCAGGACGCCCTCCTGAATTCTCGCGCCGCCGCTGTCGTTCAGGCCAATGATGGGCGCACCATTTTTCATGGCCATATCCATCACCTTGCAGATTTTTCGCGCAAACGTTTCGGATAACGAACCACCGAATACGGTGAAATCCTGTGAAAAGACATACACCAGCCGACCATCCACGGTACCGTAGCCGGTCACCACGCCGTCGGACAGGTACTTCTGTTTTTCCAGTCCGAAATCGGTGCAGCGATGCGTGACAAACATATCGAACTCCTCGAAGCTGCCGTCATCCAGCAAGAGATCGATTCGTTCGCGGGCTGACAGTTTTCCCTTTTCATGCTGTCGCTCAATTTTATCGGCGCCTCCGCCCCTCTTGGCCTCTTCCCGTTTGGCCAGCAGTTCTTTCAACTTTTCTTCTATTATTGCCATGGAATCCTCATCTTCAAATGATAAATTCCGAATGTCTGCTGACTTCGGAATTTCTATGTTTTGTTACTTGTTTGTTTTTTGATAAAAACAGCCGGTTACATCACTGGCCCACTAGCCTGATCCGCGCATAAAGCTCCCCTGTCCCTTTTGTATTATCGGCAGTTATCGACTATTCTTCTTCGCAGATTTCGGTCAGCACGCCGAACGTCGACTTTGGATGGAGGAACGCGATGTTCAGGCCTTCGGCGCCCTTGCGCGGGACTTTATCGATTAACTGCACTTTATTATCTTCGAAACTCTGGAGTTGCTTTTCAATATTATCCACCTGATAGGCGATATGATGCACGCCCTCGCCTTTCTTCTCCAGAAATTTGGCGATGGGACTGTCCGGGGAGGTCGGCTGCAGCAATTCCAGCCGGATCTCGCCCACCGGGAACATGGCGACTTTCACCTTTTGATCCGCCACTTCTTCGACGCCGGTGCACGTGAGCCCCATGATGTCTTTGTAAAACGTGATCTGCTGCTGCAAATCCCTGACAGCTATTCCGATATGATCGATTTTCAGTATCATGCAAACCTCGAAATGTATCTCCAGCGATGACCGACAAGCTATGTTAACTCATGTGACTAAAAAAAAGACAGGATCAACAAGTTTTAAATGTTGAAATAAACTGTGTTAACCGTTCCCTCACAATTTTCATAACACGACTATTGCATAAGCGCTCAACAAGCATTCCAGGTTTCATCCATTATACCGCCTGATCACATTCTTGCACCGGTACTGAACCGAATTCAAATCATCATCACTATTTTTTCTCACGATCCGGTTCTCAGTGGTGTTCATTTTTATCTCCGACATCGGAATCCTTGCTGATCCTGTCACTCTATATGTAAATTACCCATGTTTCACATTCGACCTGATGAATTCAATCACGTTGTGTATCGACGCTCCGGGCGTGAACACCTCGCGGATGCCAATTTCTTTGAGATGAGGAATGTCCTCGTCCGGGATCACGCCGCCGGCGACAACGCACACATCCGTCATCTGATTTTCCTGCAGAAGCTGCATCACTTTGGGCAGCAGGAAATTATGCGCCCCGGACAGAATGCTCAATCCCAATACATCGGCATCTTCCTGAATGACAGTGTTCACAATCGCCGCTGGCGTCTGGCGAATGCCGGTGTAAATCACTTCCATGCCGGCGTCGCGCAGGGCCTGGGCAATCACTTTGGCGCCACGGTCATGGCCATCCAGTCCGGGCTTGGCAACGACCACTCTGATTTTATGCTTCATGTTCTGCTTTCTCAAAAATATTTTCGGCTCACTTCGATGCGATGTTTGTTACATCATCACCGATTCTTTATATTCTCCAAAGACCTGGCGCAACACCGTGCAAATCTCACCCAGCGTGGCGTACGCTTTCACAGCGTCCAAAATGGCGGGCATGATGTTTCTCTGACTCTGCGCCACTTGTTTCAGCGCGACCAGACTTGCCGTCACGGCTTCATTGTCGCGCTGTTGCTTCAGTTTTCTCAGCCGGGCAATCTGCTCTTCCTGAACCCTGAAATCGATCTTCAGCAAATCCGGTTTTTCTTTTTCCTCAACCTGGAATTTATTCTGCCCCACAATGATCCGCTCCTGATGTTCCACATCCATCAGATAGCGGTAGGATGAATTCTGAATTTCCCGTTGAATATAGCCCTGCTCAATCGCATTGACCACGCCGCCCAACGCATCGATTTTATCGATATATTTCCGCGCGCCGGCTTCAATCTCGTCGGTCCTGGCTTCGATGTAGTACGACCCGGCCAGTGGATCGATCGTCTCCGCGACGCCCGATTCGTAGGCCACGATCTGCTGCGTGCGCAGCGCAATGCGCACCGACTCCTCCGTCGGAAGGGCCAGGGCCTCGTCGTAACTATTGGTGTGGAGACTCTGCGTGCCGCCGAGCACCGCAGCCAGCGTCTGAATGGCCACGCGGACGACGTTATTCAACGGCTGCTGGGCTGTCAGCGTGGAGCCTCCTGTCTGCGTGTGAAAACGAAGCATTTGCGCTTTGGGATTATTGGAACCAAAGCGGTTTTTCATGATGTCGGCCCAGAGCCGGCGGGCGGCTCTGAATTTTGCTACTTCTTCCAATAAGTCATTATGCGCGTTGAAGAAGAACGAGAGACGCGTGGCGAAATCATCCACATCCAAGCCGGCGTCGATAGCCGCCTGCACGTAGGCAATGCCATTGGCCAGCGTGAAACCAATTTCCTGGGCTGCCGTGGACCCGGCCTCGCGAATATGATAGCCTGAAATGCTGATGGTATTCCAGCGCGGGACTTCTTTGGAGCAGTATTCAAAAATATCGGTGATGAGCCGCATGGATGGTTTCGGCGGGAAAATATAGGTCCCGCGCGCCACATATTCTTTCAGGATGTCGTTCTGAATGGTGCCGGAGATCTTCGTGCTCGGCACTCCCTGCTTTTCCGCCACGACAATGTACATGGCCAGCAGCACAGCGGCCGGCGCATTGATCGTCATCGACGTGGAGACTTTATCCAGGGGAATCCCATCGAAAAGAGTCTCCAGATCCGCGAGACTGTCGATGGCGACGCCGACTTTGCCGACCTCGCCGTAACTGATTTCCTCATCCGAGTCATACCCAATTTGCGTGGCCAGATCGAAGGCGACGGACAATCCGGTCTGCCCTTGTGCCAGCAGGTATTTGTAACGCTTATTCGATTCCTCAGCCGTACCAAAACCGGCGTACTGCCGCATCGTCCACAGACGGCCGCGATACATGGTCGGCTGCACCCCGCGGGTGAACGGGTATTCGCCGGGGAAACCGATGCGATCCAGATAATCCAACTCCGGGATGGAATCCGGCGCGTAAATCCGTTCCACCGGTTCGGATGAGCCAGTGACGAATGACGGCTTCCGCTCCGGAAATTTTTCGATTGTGGGTTGAATCTGACGCTTCTCCCACTCCTGCTTGTGCTGCCTGATTTTTTTTATGTCATCTGAATTGTACATATTGGGTAACCTTCGTGTGGTATTTGGTATTCTCACTGCTGTGCACCGGGCAAAGCCTCATTCAGTTTAGTTCGGGCGTCCGACTCGATAAAATTCTGCACCGTATCGATCAATTGCTTGTTGGAGAACGGTTTTCGGAACATGACATCAGCGATGTTGTATAGTTCTTTTTCGAAATGACGGGGAGCGCTCATATCGTACAGCGCAATGACCGGCAACGAACTGTTGATTTTCTTCAACAGCCCCACTGTTTTCAATCCTTCTTCATCGATGATATTGGAGTCGATGATCAACAATTCAATATTTTCGTCTTGCATAATAGAGATGAAGCGGCTATTCAGCTCAATGGACATTGTGCTGTACCGGTCTTGGAATAAAAAATTCAGGGCTGTATTCAAGGCGCTGTCCGTTGATGCAATTACTATTTTTTTCATGGGTCGTTCAGTTTTTGAAGGTGTATTCAATCATTCATGATGCAGGTCGCCCGACATATTTAGACGTTTTGAATATACAAAGACCGTACCAGTAAATTTACAGCGGCATTGTTGCCATATTTTCAAGGACATACACCGAATGCGCCGCGCGGCTTCTCCCAGTTCTGAGAGAAAATCAGTGCTGAATTCTATCAATGATGAGAGAATTTCAGATCATTCGCGAAACTGTGACGCATGGATTCACGGACACATCATGACTCTGGAAAAATCATCGCGGTCTGAGTTGCGTCATAGTCGGTGCACGAAGCAGTTCCGGCAATTCGTTCCGTGAAAATCTTGGTCACGCCGTCCGCCGGGGCGCCCTTCCGAGCCCAATTCTATTTCATAAAATTCATTTTTGGCCGATATAATTATAACTCATTCAACACGGCAAAACCGCATTGCTCAGCCCAAACAAGATGAATCTCATCGGGCCATGCCGGCGCACTCCCGGGGATGAACTCTGAGATCGCAGTTATTCCGATCAGCTATCTGCGGCCGGCTTTGGCTGGGATAGCGCATCGGAATTTTAATTCGTCAATTTATCATTTCTTTATACTGATACATGAGCCTAAAATACTGGAATTTATATAAAAATCCATTCGATGGCGCACCGGCGTCGCATGAAATTTTTGTGAGGAACTCCCTCATCGAGAATCTTCATACGATTTTGGCAGGCATTCAACAGCACAAGGAATTGATGGCGGTTGTCGGTGATTTCGGCGTCGGGAAAACCACGTTCATCAATTATTTTCTCCAGCACATCCACGAGCAGCATTTCAAAACCCTGTTTATCGCCAATCCATTGGGCCTCATGCATGAGTTTTACCCATTCCTGCTGACGCAATTGGGAGTGAAAGCTTTTCCAGCCAGCTTCACGCAGCAGTCCGAATTGGTCTCTCGGCGGCTCAGCCAGCTTTCCCAATCCTTTCGAAAATTAATCATCGTCATCGATGAAGCTCATCTCATGCAGGAGCCTTCTGTGTTTGAAAAGCTGAGGCTGCTGATCACTACTCAAATCAATGGCAGGTATTTCGTTCACCTGATTTTATCCGGTCATCTGGAATTGAACGCAATCATCGACCGGTTACCCCAGTTCCGGCAGCGCCTGTTTTCAACCATTGAGATTTCCAATTTGACTTCGGAGGAAACCAGGGAATACATCGACCATAAAATTCAGGCGGCAGGAAATCAATCCGAGAATATTTTCAACGCCGATGCCATCCAAAAAATCTTTGAACACGAGCAGGGCAACCCCGGAGGTATCGAAAAATTGTGCACAAAATGTCTGTTCGCCGGTTGCGAAAAAAAATTAAAACGCATTGATTCGGCTCTGGTAGCGGATCTGACCGCCCGGAAATCGGCTCCGCCCCTTAGTTCAGAAACTCTTTCGCCCAATACCAATCGCGCCATCCGCACTATTGCGCCGGAGCCTCGCCCGAACGTCGGCGCGCCGATCGTCGTTGACACTCTCTATAAATTCTCAGGCAGTGATCCGGGAACTCCCCCGGATATTGAAAAGTTGTGCGAGATGTGTCCCGATGCCGTACTGGATATAAAATTGAGACCCAATGACGCATCCCTTGTGACGGACTCTGTCATCCAGCAATCGACGCAGCGCCCTGTGACCGCAACATCGCCGGCGCATTCGAGCCACGATGTACGCCCCATTCATCAGGGTTCTGCTCGCACGGCAACCACGGGAAATGTCGCGGAGAAGGCTTCTCAAACCAGGCCTGACGAAATGAAATCTGGTGCAGTCTTCACGCTCCCGGTCAGCGATGCTGAATTTTACGCCCTGTTGAATGCCAAGGTGAATGAAAAATACGTCAGCGCATCCGAAAACAGAAAGGTCGCGTTGCTGGATTTATGGCAGATCGCCCAGAACCTGCACATTCGGCTGAGCAGAGATAAAAGTTTGCTGAAATTGGCAATGGATAGCCCATCGAAATACACAATCGGTTCGCATTCGGTGAACGTCGCCATTCTGGTTGCGTTCGTCAGCCCGGCGCTGCTATCTGAACCGGATAAGCGCTTGCTGGCGACGACAACGGCGCTGATTCATGACATTGGGATGATGAAACTGTCCGAAGCTGTTGTGTACAAGAAGAGCCAGCTAACAGCCGAAGAGGCGGCATTGGTGAAGCACCATCCTGTCTGGGGGAGGAATCTGGTGCGCACACTGGCCGCCCTCCATTCCGATGACATGATCCATGAAATGGCCAATATCATTCTGCAGGAGCACGAGCGCAGCGGAGGGATCGGTTATCCCAATCAAAAGCGCTTGAAAGATATTAATCAGCTCTCCCAGATCATCGGGCTGTGCGATTATTTCGAGGCCATGATCCATGACCGGCCCTGGCGACCGCGGATGAATCCCACAGCCGCCGTCAACAATTTGATCAAATTGGACAAGAAATATTTTCAGAGCCAGTTGAAAAAAGTGCTGGTCACGAAAATATCTTTTTACCCAATCGGAAGCACGGTGTTGCTCAACACCGGCGAAATCGCCGAAGTCATCGACATCAATGAACATCAGCCGCTTCGTCCGATTGTGAAAATTATTCAATCCGCATCCGAAGGGAATAGTAAACTCCCGGATACACGAAACCTAATGGATTACCCGCTAATCCATATCTCAAAAATTGCAGAACAGATTATAACATAAATTGAAGGTTATTTCATGAGTGTGAAAACAATACTAATCGTTGATGATGAGGATTTCATCCGTTCTCTGCTGGATTCATTTCTGAGCAGACAGGGATTTGTTGTGCTACAGGCAAAGGACGGTATTGAAGCCGCAGCCATCATTAAGCAACACCCGCTGGATCTGATTTTTCTCGATATACAGTTGCCGGCCATGAACGGCATGCAGATATTGAAAATGGTGAAAGAACTCAATTCGGACATCCCGGTGATCATGATTTCCGGAAATGTCTCCGAGGAGATCGCGCTGGAGACGCTCAAACTCGGCGCTTTTGATTACATCAAAAAACCAGTGGACCTCCATAAAGTGACTGAAACTATCTGCTGCGTCGAACTGCTATGTCTGGCCGCGGAATGACAGAACTGCGTTCCGGAATAAAATGAGAATCCATCGATGTCGCAACCAGCCCTCTCGCCCGGACTGGAAAGCGCTCCGGGGCGCTGATTCGGCACGGCGTTCGCACGGAGCGATTTAAAATAATTATTACGGCTTCATGAGAATCGGATGGCCGGCCTTCAAAACCGCACAGCGGAAGGAAAACAGCGTTCGTGCAAGAAATTCGATCTGTCAGGTTTTTGGCGTGGTCAGTGTCTCATGCGTTCTGATGTCACGATTGATATCTCAGAAAAAGTCATGCCTGGTTGCTGTGTCGGAGGGAAATAGCTGATCGATGCAATGTTTAGAATGATGATGAACATCTGAAGTTAGGAAAGAAATACCGCGTTTCATCTTCCGGCCTTTTTGCTGCGCTCCAGCACTGCATTCACCAATTGAATCACCTCATCAATTTTGAATGGCAAGGCCAGACAGCCAATGCCTTTCCCCCAGAGAGACGCCTTCACCCGTTCATTGAGCGGATAGTCAAAGAGAAAAATGATTCGGCTCTTCCACTGTGGGATGAATCCGTTTTGAATGTACTGCTTGATGTGTCTCAAGCTTTTGATGTCCACGAGCAGCACATCCAGATCGTCGGTGCGCAGCATATCCAGCGCCTGGGAAATCTGACTGATGGTGACAAGTTGATGCTCGGTGCGGAACAGGATTTTGACCAGGGAATCGCTCTTTTCTTCGTCCTCCACGATGACGACCTTCGCCGTCTCAATGGACTTGCCCTCCCCTTTGAATTCCAGATCCAGATCAGTGATGTCGGAATTCTTCGAAACCTGGTCCACTCGCGTCGGCAGTTCGATGATGAATGTGGTTCCTTTTCCCACGCTGCTTTTGACCGTGATGGCGCCATCGTGCTTTTTGATGATTTTATAGCTGATGCTCAGTCCCAGCCCGGTTCCCTCGCCCGGGGCTTTGGTGGTAAAGAACGGTTCAAAGATGCGCTGCTGGATTTCCTCGGACATGCCTGGTCCGTTATCGATGAATTTCAAACGGATATTCTGCCGGGAAATTTGCTCGGTCACAATCTCGATTTTATCGCCGACCTTGCTGCGCACCAGCTCATCGAACGCATTTTGAATCAGGTTCAAAAACACCTGCTGCAACTCGCCTTTATTGCAATAGACCAGCGACAGCCGTTTATCGAACGATTTGATCAGGTGGATATTATGATTGGAAAGCCGTCTGCCCATGAGCGTCAATGTCTTTTCAATGGTCTTGTTAATATCGGACAATTCCTGGTTCTGCGTCTGGTTGTGGGAGAACTCCAGCATGTCTTCGATGATGCCTTTCACGCGACGCCCGCCATCCAGTATTTTCGACAATTTCAATTTGACTTCAGGGTCTTCCTGGTTGGAGTGCAATAGCTCCGCATAGCCCAACATGTAGGTGAGGGGATTGTTCAACTCGTGGGCGACGCCGGCAGCGAGTTGTCCCAGGGACGCTAATTTCGATGAGTGAATCAACTGTTCCTGTGCATTGCGAATCTCGGAAATTTCATGAATATTCACCACCAGTCCGATCACCTCGGCTTTGATATTTTTCACAGACGAGAAGACGACATTGAAAAATCGCATGATTCCATTGCTGATTTTGATTTCTCTGGATATTGAACTCAGGTTATTCTGTTTAATCGTGGTCAGGATATCGCCGACGGAAATATCGCCCAGGTCTTTGAGGATCGATTTGGCCTTGGTATCGCGATAAAAGCAGTGCAGTATTTTCAGCGCTGCAGGATTTATCAGCGTGATTTTCAGATTATTATCCAGGAGTATGATGCCATCACTGGTGCTTTTAATAACGGTCTCGTACTTTGCCTTCTGCTGGGACAGTGCAGCGCGGGCATGTTTGCGCTCGAATACCTTGCTGATGTTTTCAATCATTGTTCTCACAGCGGCAATTTCTGTCATCCGCCAATTGTGCGCTTTGGCGATGTAATCGATCCCAACATAGCCATAGAAGGCGTCCTGCAAAAAGAGCGGGACCAACAGGATGGCGCTGATGCGCAAATCGCGTAAATAGTCCGCTTCAGAGACGGAATCATCGCCAGCGTGGGCAGCATCCGGCAGGATCACGACCTGATTCGAAGATAAAAGTTTGGCCCAGGAAGAATTGGCATCGAGAACCATGTGGGTCTGATCAGCGAACCAGTCAGCGCCTGATCGTGCATTCCAGAAATATTTTTTAAAAAAATGATCCGGGTTATCGACATCGCCCCGGGTGTACACAAAGCAATGATCGGCATTGAACGTTTTTCCGATCAATTCGAGATTGTGCCTGATGGCCTCATCGACATTTTCGGATTCAATGAGATGCCTGGAAACCTGAGAAATGCAGCGCTCCAGATTCAGATCCATCTCCCGCTCGCGAAGCCGCGCTTCTTCCATCTGCTTGCGATCGGTGATATCGCGACTGATGCCGCGGTAGCCGAGCAACTTTCCCACGGCATCGTAAATCGGGATGCTGCTCATTTCGAGAATAATTTCACTGCCATTTTTATGACGCCAGATTCCCTCAACGACCTTCACCGAGAGACGGTTGTCAGAATCGGCCCCGTTCCCATTGCCCGTTCTGTCCTGACTGGATGCGAGCATTATTTCATCGATGCACCGGCCGAGAATCTCCTCAGGACTGAAGCCGAGGATGTTCCTGACCAGTGGATTGACATAGGTGAAACACCGAAACGGATTCATCTCCCAGATCAAATCCGTCGTATTCTCAGCAATATCACGAAATCTTTTCTCCGAAGCGCGGAGCATATTTTCTGCCTGCTTGCGGTCGCTGATATCCGTGACCACCATCAGGCAGCCGGCCAGATGATGCCATCGGTCATAGTAGGGACTCTGACTGATAATCGCAGGGATCCTGGTCCCATCCAGACATGTGAATTGCGCCTCATATTTGAGCGTTAATCCCTTTTTATTCTCAGTGAATTTTTCTTCGAACAGGCGAAAATCAGATGCGTCAAACAGCACGCTGGCTCGTTCGCCAAAAAGTGAATTCACAGGACGCTTCAACAGATCCCCGGCCTGTTGATTGGCAAACAGAATCGTCCCGTTCAAATCCAGCGAAATCAATCCCTCAGTCATGGTATTGATGAGCGTCTCATAAATTCCGTACGCGCCATGCTTAAAAGCTGTCGATTCTGTCTCTCCCAGTGGGACGGCGCCCGCTCGTAGGTCTGAATCTTCCTCAATGTTCTCCCCCAGATGAACGACGCTGAAAATGGTCTCGGTCAGAACCGCCGTACTGATTTCATCCTTGACAATGAAATCGTCCGCTCCCAAAATGGAAGAACCGACAGTGAGCCGGTCATCCTTCTGGCCGGTGAGCATCAGCACGGGCATTTTAGGCCATTTCGATTTGATGTCCTGCAGAAGCGCCAGGCCGTTGGTATCAGGTAAATTCTGATCCAGCAGCACGCAGTCGAAGGAGTTGTGCTGCAGCTTGTCCCGGGCTTCCGCGCCGGTGGACGCCACATGCAAATCAATCGCATCACGGCTCTGGGTGAGATAACGACTGACGATCAGCGCATCTTCGAAATCGTCTTCAATGTATAAAACCTTTATCATTCAACGAAATCCTCTATAGTATTACAAATTAAATCTTTGTTTTTTGTGCAAGAAAATCCCAGGACTCAAATCCTAAATCACAACTAAATCCCAAATGGCAATATCCAAAATTCCAAACCGAAAAAACAAATTGTCAGCTTTTATTGGTTTGATCATAGACATGGGCTTTAATTTTGTATTTGAAATTTGGAATTTATTTGGAATTTGATCATTTTCGAATTTGGGATTTGCGGATTTGCCGCGCTATGGATATACGCCGTTTCGAAAAAGCATTCCGGGGTGATAAAAATGAAGCGAATCCCTTTTTCAATTCCTGGTGACGGTTTTGGTGATTTGCCCCGCGCGTCATTTTTTATGGTCAGGGTTGCCTGGAATTTCTGCTACTTCCAGCCAGTACTGACTAATGATTCGGATCATTTTGGAAAATTCTTTAAAGTGCAACGACTTGGTAATGAATGTATTTGCGCCGCTATGGTAGGACTGCATGATATCTTCATCGAATTTCGAGGTAGTAAGGACCACAGTCGGAATATATTTCAACTCAGGATCCTGCTTTATCTGTCTGAGAACTTCGCGGCCATCGATGCGAGGGATATTCAAATCGAGTAAAATGAGGCCGGGTCGGGGCAGATTCCCATCGCTCATGTATCTGCCGGTCTTCTTCAGAAATTCTATTGTTTCCGCGCCATCCCGCACGATGTACAGAGGATGATTAATATGATTCTCCTGAAACGCGCGCCGGGTAATTTCAATATCATCCGGATCATCTTCGACTAACAGAATGGGCATACGTTCTTCTTTGGGTTTCATTGCTCTTTCCCTCCCTTAACGTAAAATAAAACGTACTTCCACTTCCGTACTTCGACTCCGCCCAGATACGGCCATTATGCCGCTCGATAATCTTCTTGCACAACGCCAATCCAACACCTGTTCCGGGATACATCTCTTTCGTGTGCAACCGTTGAAAGATGATAAATATCTTTTCAAGGTACCGTTGTTCAATTCCAATTCCATTATCCTGAATTGCAAAGGTGATCCATTCGCCCCGCTTTTTGGCGGTAATTTTTAATTCCGCGGTCACGTCTGACCGATGAAATTTCAATCCGTTGGAGATGATATTCTGAAAGACCTGGTGCAACTGCGTCGGGTCCGCCAATGCAGCAGGCAACCTGGAAAGCATCACTATATTATCGTTAGTATCGACAAAATTTCTGAATCCTTTATTGGAGTATTTTGTCTCGGAAAATTGCAGCAGGTGCAACACTTCCTCCACCAGATGGTTGGTGTCCACCACAACCAGTTCTTTCTTGCGCGTCCCGATTCGGGAAATTTCCAGCAGATTCTCGATCAACCCTTTCATCCGTTCGGCAGCATCCTGAATGCGATTGAGATAGGAAATGGCCTGTTCGTCCAGCAGGTGCGAGTAGTCCTCAAAGAGAAATTCGCTGAACGAAGCCATTTTGCGCAGTGGCTCTTTCAGGTCGTGGGAGACAACGTAGGTGAATTCTTCCAGTTCTTTATTCGAACGGATCAGTTCTTGATTCAGTTCGCGCAACTGCTCCTCATGTTTTTTTCGCTCCGTGATATCGACAAAACTGATAATGGTCTGCAGGATATTGCCGGAATCATCGAACACCGGATCGGCATTGACCAGAATCCAGACGGTGGTCTTTTTGAACGGATTGTTCACGCCAAGAATCACATCGCGCAGCGGCTTTCGGGACTTCATCACCTGATTGATTGGATATTCCTCGGGCGTCATGAGGCTGCCATCATCGCGGTAGAATTCCAGAAGACCGGAATTATCTACCGTGTAGTTGGCCTTTGCCTGACGGATGCCCAGTAAATCCTGGGCAATTGTATTGCTCATCACTATTTTTTTGTTGGAGTCGTACACCATCACCGCTGCCTGGATTTTGAAAATGAGCGAGCGGAACCGCTCTTCGCTCAATTGCAATTCTTCTTCTGCTTTTTTTCTATCCGTCACATTCCGCATTGAAAAGATGAGCAGATCCACCTCGTTCTTGTCGTCGAGAATTGGGACCAGCGCCCAATCCCAGAAAGTCAGTTCATTTTTATCTTTCTTGTGAAAGACAATTGGGCGCGCAATGGCCGTACAGGGGTGTTTGGTCTGCACCACCATTTCAAAAATATCCCTGGGCTCGGATGGGAAAAAGTCGAAATGGTTCCGATTCGGGAATTCCGATGTTTTCCGATGACAGGCCCGGGCAAAGGCGTTGTTCACCCGGATGTAATTGAATTTTTTATCCATAATGATCATGCAATCGAGCGTATAGCTGAAGAAAAGCTCCAGCAATCTCGCCTGTTCATTGAGCAGAGCAGTCGTCCTCAGGCGTTCTGTAATATCCCGTTGAACAAAAAGTAAATAGATGATCTGCCCCTCGGGATCGACCACGACATCCGCGCTGAGCAGCACGATTCGCTTTTCTTCCTGTCGCGTGATAATCGTCAGTTCCTGATCGCGAACCTGCCCACAGGTTTTGCATTCCTGAAAGATCGCCTCAGCGGACGGTCTCGATGAGCGATCGAATACCGTGGCAAAAATGGATAGTCCAATGATCTCATTTTTGAGATAGCCCAGCACATTCAGCGCGCTATTATTGACATCGATAATTTTTCCATCCGGAGAGATGATGTAGTAATATTCCGGCGCGTTTTCAAAAAACGCCCGAAACTTCTGCTCGCTCTCCAGCACAGCGAGTTCAGCCTTCTTGCGCTGGGTAATATCCCCGATGAACGCCAGCATGGCTGGTCGTCCGTTCCAGTCGATTAATACTCCCTTACCGCCCAGATATTTCAGGCTTCCGCTCCGGTCAATGATTTTATACTGAAGCACGCCAATTTCCTCGCCTTCGAGCAGCCACCGCTGATGACTTGCTTTGACCTCCTCGCGATCATGAGGGACGATCATGTCCAGAAATGACATGGAAGCCAATTGCACCTGATTGTATCCGGTGATCTGCTCCGCCTTGGTATTGGTGAATCTGAACTGATCATCCTGGAGCACAATCACCGCTTCGTTCGCGTTTTCTACAAGCGTCCGATACTTCTCTTCACTCTGCCGCAGCGCTTCCTCAGCGAGTTCTTTCTTGTACTTTTCCTCTTTCAACTCCATTGCTTTTTTGATGGCCGCGCCAAGCCGAACTAGCTGATCTTTGAGCACATAATCGACTGCGCCGAACTTGATGCATTCCACCGCAGTCGCTTCGTCCAGAGCGCCGGTCACAATAATAAAAGGCGTGCCCGGCGATTTGCTCTTGACCAGGTCCAGAGCAGTCAGTCCATTGAATCGCGGCAATCTGAAGTCCGACAGGACGATATCCGGATTGAAGTTACTCAGTTCTTCGTAAAAAGAATCCTGTTCATCCACCCGGACATAGGTGAAATCGATACAGTCTTTTTCAATGGCCAGCCGTATCAATTCCGCGTCCAGCGGATTATCTTCCAGCATTAATATCCGCAATTGCTTTTGCATACTTTCCTTACATGAGTTGAGTTGCTGACGAATCACAGGCGACAGCACAAGACAAGTTCCGGGGAAAATTAACCCTACCACGTCACATAGATTTATTATCGTTATCTAGTGTATTTTGGATAGATGAAAAATTCTACATAGTGTGATAAATTTGCTACATGACGTTATAGGCTTATAATCAAGGTGGCAATGAAAAATAAAACGCAGCGCCTTGATCCACGGCAGACTCTGCCCAGACTTCTCCCCCATGCCGGTGAATGATGCGCTGCACAATGGCCAGTCCCACGCCTGTCCCTTCGAATTGCTCCGGCGTGTGTAACCTCTGAAACACGCCGAACAGTTTGTCCGAATATTCGGTTTTAAAACCGACGCCGTTATCTTTGACAAAATAAACATGCCGGCGCGAATCCGGCAAACATCCAACCTCGATGATGGCATGCTCCTTATGCCGGGTGAATTTGATCGCATTGCCGATGAGATTTACGAACACCTGATGAAGCAACGCCGGGTCTCCGAGTCCTTTCGGAACTGGTGAAATATTGAATTCAATCATCCTCGTCGCGTCGATTTGCTCTTTCAACTCCGTCACGACGTCATTGACCAGGCTGTTGAAATCTATCTCCTGCACCTTGAGTTCTTTCTGATTTGTCCGGGAAAAATTGAGCAGATCATGGATCAGTTGATTCATCCGTTTCACCTGGTCCAGTATGACCGTCAGGTTTTTTCGCCCGGAGTCGTCCACAACCTGAGCGTATCGTTCGTACACCTGTCGGGAAAACCCATCGATCGCCCGAAGCGGCGCCTGTAAATCGTGCGAAACAGAATAGGAAAAACATTCCAATTCCTTGTTCGCAGCGGCGAGCTGGGCGGTTCGATCATTCACGCGTTTTTCAAGGTCGGCGTTCAGCGCGCGAATTTCTTTCTCATCGATTTTGCGCTGGGTAATATCGCGGATGTAGGCAATGACGACCTCCATACCCTTCACTCGCGTCAATTTGGTGTTCACTTCGACCGGAAAAACCTGGCCGTTGTGTCGTACATTTTCCGCCTCGAGAAAAACGCCCTGATTCAATCGTTCCCGACTAACAATCTCCGGCAGCTTTTTTGCCAGTTCAGCCGGCACCAGCGCGCTGACATTCAGCCCGATCAACTGGTCCTTTCGGGCGCGGAACATCTGGCAGGCAGCGTGATTGCAATCGAGAATATCCCCATCAATCGTTTCCAGAAATACAGCATCAGTCGAAGCTTCGAAAAGTACGCGATATTTCTCCTCATTCTCCTTCAGCGCTTGCTGCGTTTTCGCCTCGATTTTCTGTTGCGTCTCTATCTTCCCGATCATGCGGTTGAACTCGTCCGCCAGCTTTCCGATCTCATCCTGATTTGAAATATTAACGCGGACAGAGTAATCGCCTTGTTGGGCAATATTATTGCAGGCATTTGATAACTGAATGATTGGATCAGAAATGAGAGGACTGAATTTTTTGGCGATGACAAAGGAAAACAGTCCGGTCGCGACCATGAACAGAATCGTCGTGAGGATATAGCGTTCAATCGTGAGTTGCAACAGCGCCGAGGATGAGATCACATGAATGAAACCGGCTTCTGGCTCTTTAGGTAACATAGCGTTGAAAACATGTAAATAATTACCTATGAAAAAATGCCGGTCCGACTGGCCGGGATAGTTCATCGCAACCCGATTTTTATGGCCGGGGACGCTCACAAACACGGTGGAATCGCCGGAGTAAATTATGATCGTGTCAAGGGGCACAACGGACGCCAGGCTTTTCAGTATGGTGAGGGTTTGCAAGGAATCGCCGGCTGCAAATGAATGGCGGCATGCCTCCCGGATGAGCTTTGTTTCCAGCAATACTTCTTTGATGAGGTCCTGCCTCAATGCATTGATGTCATTCACCATGAGAAAGCCGTAGCCGATCGTCAGCGAAGCGACGGCAACCAGGGTGAAACTGACAATCAGCTTGGTTTTGATGGACATTGAACGGAGATTGAGCATGTCACTGCTCCATGCGCGCAAATAGTTCTGATGAATCAAAAAGCACAGGAGGTTCCTTTTGAAAGTTACACATGGTGAATACCATTCCGCTCCAGACTGACCAATCGTTGAATCGCCAATTTGGAAGGCAGCGATTTTCCCTTCTCCCAGCGATGAATCGTTGAGAGCGTGACACCCACCCGCCGGGCAAATTCTTCCTGGGTGAGATTCATTTTCAACCTGATTTTTACAACATCGTCAGCAAAGATCTTCATCATGCCCCACCTCACATCCTCATTGATCCTATTTTCGGTTTACACATCAACGAATGTACTTGCCCCGGTGTAACCCGGACAGATGCTCAAATTCAGCAAGCGCAGTCCTCAATCGCTTTGCAAACCGGGCATCGAAGCACATCAACCATTTCATCGAATCAATGCCGCAGCGATCCTCCTGTGACCTGCAATTGGCAATCTCCAGCCAGGATAGCCCGCTGTCAACTTCATCTGGAATCTATTCGGCTGGAAATTGAGAAGGCGAACATGCCATCTGCTACATCAAATGAGTATGCAATTTCCATTCTTATTACCGATAAAACGCTGTTAAATAAAACTAAAGAATCGCTTGAATTTTTTTTTGGTTGAAAAACAATGAGATACCCACGACTGGCGTGCCTTTATCTCAAAAAAATAATCTATGTTACAGGCGCTCGTCGCGCGCGGAGGAACAACTTTTAAAAATTGACAGAAATTCGGTCAGTTGGAAGCGGATCGATCAATCGTAAAGTCGCAGTTGCAGATTAGTTGAATCGCTGAATGCTTGCGGGTGCGCCGGACACAGGCAAAATCTTTAGGCAGGAACTGCTTCCCTTGCTCCCCAATTTATTGATAAATACGTAACTACGCCGATCGCGCTGGATATGTATCCAGCGCAGGCAACGGCTGGGACATTCAGGAAATCCCGAACCTTTGAAAATGTCCAAAGATCAGATTCGGGAAATATCCCGAACCCTTGAAAATGTCCAGAGTCCAGAATCGGGATAGATATCCCGAACCCTTAAAAATGTCCAAAGAATAGAATCGGGAAATATCCCGAACGATCAGTTGGCATCTTTCTGTAACTTCGTGACGTGTGGTTATTGAGGTAAGACAACATGCCTGAATCGTAACATAAATAAAATGCTATATCGTATCGATATATTGTGATTACATTGGCCTGACCAGACTTTGGATACAGCCCCTGAGAATTACAGGAGGGTCAGGTCGCTGTATCAGCGCGTGGAGAAATTATCCCTCATTCAATCCGAATTTCTCCTGATTGCGATGGATGATAATGGAGGCAATCACTTTGGGGACATATTCCCGGGTTTCTTCCGGCAGGGCGCGTTTTCTGAACAGGTACCAGAAATCGCGTTCTTCAAATGGATTGTACAGTTGTTTCAAATGATAGCGGACGCGGCCATCGCCCACATTGTACGAAGCCAACGCCAACATGAAGGACTCCTTTCCAAAGACGCCAATCAGGTCCATGATGTACTCGCGCGCCACTTCTGTGGATTTTTCTGGATTCATCCGTTCGTCGATGTTTCCACTGACGCGGAGGCCGTATTCGCGGGCTGTCGCCGGCATCAATTGCCACAGGCCGCCCGCGCCGGACGCTTTATTCAGGGCGTCCGGCTTAAATCCGCTCTCCACCATAGCAATGTAAGCAAGCCCTTCAGGCAAACCCTTTTCAGCGAACTTTTCCTTGATCATGGGAAGATATTCCTTTGCCCGGCGAAGGTTGCTGATGGTATGGTAGCGCTTCTCACGGACATAGAAGTCAATCATCTTGCCGACCTCTTTCGCGAATAGCGGTGGGACGACATAATCCTCCTCGCCAAACTCGGCCATCACCTGCTTAATGCCCCGAATGACAATATCCCGATCATCGGAGCTCGGCAATTCTCTGGAGAGAAGTTTGGCCTTGCGAATCAGTTGGTTCAATTCACCGTTGAGCCGTTCGAAGTCGAGGTCATCGAGCCCATATCCCAATGAGTCCAATTGATTTTCGATGGACAGAATCCGCTTGTCATACCGTTCTTTGAGGGCTAACAGTTTTTTGATTTCCGCCGCCTGGCTTTCGATGCGCAACCGAAATCCCAGCGCAATCCCTCCGGCGATGATGATGGACACCATCAGTACCACGACCATGGACCACAGGCGATTCACGCGGTGCTGGTGTTTCTGTTTGGTATCATCTTCACGCCGAACCGTTGCATTCACTTTAGCGACCAGAAAGGACAAATTCACCGGCTTTTCCAGGTAATCATCGAATAATTCGCTCAGCCCCTGGGTTTTCAAATTCGGAGTTCCCTTGCCAGTGATGACAATGAAAGGCGTGGCTGAAAGCTCTTTATGATTGCGAACGACTTTGCAGAACTCCTTTCCATCCTGGTCCGGCATCATATAATCAGAGAGGATGATATCCGGATGGTCGTCAATGGCCATTTTCAACGCATTCTTCGCGCTCAACGCGCATCGAACATCATACCCGGCCTTCCGAAGCGTCACCTCGAATAACCGACATACATTGGGATCGTCATCCACGACAAGGACTTTTTTCATTTTTCCTCCAGAAAATGGATATAGTTTTATTAATATACATTCCATACATTTATCGACAGTCACTTAAAATTCTTGAAACATTTTGCATTTGAATTTGTTACTAATCATGCAGCCAGGGTCTCCAAGTTCACAAATTTAAATTTGTTGCCCCATGAAATAATGCCAGTTCTTTCTCCTGAACACGCGCAAATTTTATGTCCGGGACGGTGTAGTTTAGATCAAAGCGTCCGCACGATCTGAAATCGCCGCGCGCATTTCAACAAGCAACCGGGACGAGAAAGGACATCAGGAAAAGCCTTATGAGGCTTTGAAACGTTGGTTATGATTTCTTTTCCACGTTATAAATGACATGGCTATTCAATTGAAAAAGTTAAAAGTTAGACACCTTGAACAGCCCCGCCTTTTAAGTCGGGGAACAGAAATTTACCTTTGATTTTTTTCAGAGTGGACTCATTCATTCATAAAAAATAATTATGTTGTTTCGAAACGAATTTAATGATACCTTTTATGAGTCCGAAATATAATTAAGATGTCAATTCAAAAGGGAAGCTGGTCGTCTAATGAAACGATTTGTGACACGAATCGCTATAGGGATTATCGTGATTCTCGTGAACGGTTACATTTTTTTCCGGATACCGCCCGGGCAGAAATTGCTGAGGCAGACGCTGGAGTCTGAGTTGAGCGCATATTTCGGCCAGCAGGTCACTGTGGGCGATCTGCGCACGGACCTGTTCAGCCATGTGCGAATTCAGAATTTCAGCCAGGCCGATTCGTCACATCGCTTTGTGTCCTGCGATCGGATCCTGGTGAAATACAGCCTCTGGGGATTCGTGGCCGGGAAGATTGCTATCTCGTCCATCGAGCTGACGTCGCCCCGGATCCACATCTACCAGGATTCACAGGGTGACTACAATCTGCCGCAACCGCTCCGGCGAGGGAAATCGGATCACGCCCCGGCCGAAGCCTCAGGCAAGACAGGGATGAGCGTGCACATCGATCATCTGCACATCAGCAATCTGAGCGTGCATTACCATGACATCGTGGATTCGCTACAAATCACACTCCCCCAAATCAACGCAACGCTCAATTCGATCACGGTCTCCAATCGCTATGTCGGTGAATTGAAAATCGACCGGGGAAGCCTGGGTTGGCGAGGATTCAACGAGCCGATAGATGCGCTGGAACTCCACTTTGCACTTGTTTCCGATACCCTCAATCTCTCGTCTCTGCGCCTTCGTACTGCAAATATCTCCCTCATTTCTTCCGGGAAATACGATTTAAAATCCGCATCCCTGTCGCATGGCAATCTGGATGCTGTTGTGAATCTTGCGCTGCTCAATCCGTTGTTAGCCCTGCAAAGCAACGACTCACTACGTTCTTTCAGCGGGGAACTGAAAGCGCATGCGCATCTGGAAGGGCCGCTGCGTCAGCTCGACGCCGACGTCCGAATGATCATACCATCCGGCACATTGTACGGCATTCCCATCCGTGAACTGAGCGCCGACGGGCGCGCAGCTCACGGCGCCTATACCCTGTCCCGTTTTTCGGTCAACGCTTTCAACGGGCACATGGCCTGTAGCGGCTCCCTTTCCGTTGAAAATGCAACGCCACAATTTTCATTTCGAACTGCATTCAGCAATTTTCATCTGAGTGAAATGCTGCCCATCCTGTACCATGAAAACACGCAGACGCCACGGGGCGTAGTTTCCGGCGAGCTTCAGTTCAGCGGCGCCGCCGATGCATGGACCAGCGCGATGGGTCAGGGTCGTCTCACGATCAGCAATATCGTCAATCAAACTCAGCGCTATGGCGATGTCAACGCCGGCTTCACAATCGACCGTGGGGACATTTCCTGTGAACTGCGCCAGGGAAATTCGCAGTTTGCGCTTCGCGGGCAGGTGCGCCCGAATAGCACAATTCAGGCGAAGTTTCGAGGCGCATTCTCCTCTATCGAATCCATCGCCGGGCTGTTCAATGTGCAGCATGTCAACGGGCAATTCGATTTTGAGGGCCAGGTTTCCGGGACAGTACAGCATCCGGCCGCAGCGCTCGATTTCACTTTTCAGGACGGACATTTCAGCCAGTTCCCGATAGGTTATGCTCGCGGCAGCATTGCCTATCTGGACAGCGGCCTTATTGTGAATAATTTTCAGGCGGCGGGACGAACCGAGAACCTGAGCGCCCTGAACTCCGACAGCCCCATCGATTCCATGAGCGGCCGGCTTCAGTACGAAGTCGCGGCCAATGGCAGCCTCGAACAACTGCAGGCATCGGGAAACTTGCGCTGGGAGAATTGCCGGCTCAATGCTTTCACGCTGGATAGCCTGTCGCTCCATGCCTCCTACGCTGACCAGAAAATTATCATCCATCGGATACTGGCCAGCAAAGCAGCGAATCAGGTTGTGATTTGCGGAGAAATCGATGCGCCGCAGCCTCTGTTCGCGGACGTGACGGTGCAATTGTTCGAAGGCGATTCCGCCGCCTCTCCCCGGCCTGCCGGTGAATTGACCATCGCCGGCGCATTCAACCGCGGCGCCGTCAATGGCGTCATCTCCGGCGAAGCGATTCGCATCGCTCCGCTGCTCGAACTGGCGTCCTTTCCCACCGAACTGGACGGCGCGTTGACATTCGCCTGCGCTGTGACCGGTCCCCTGCGCGCTCCCCACATCGCGCTCGAATGGACGACATCCCATCTGGGGTCGCCGACCACCCGGCTGGACTCCCTCGCCGGTCACATCGAATTCGCCGATGAAATGCTGACGCTGCACCGCGTGCGCGCCTCGCATGCTGGCGGCATGATCGAGATCAACGGGCGCTTGCCCTTTGACGGACGTCTCGCTGACCTGCCGGCGTCACCGGACTCGCGGCTGACGCTGGTCGCCGACCATTTCGATTTGACACGGCTCAACCCGTTTTTGCCGGATTCCTTCTCCATCGCCGGCGAACTGACAGCGGCGTTGACAGCGGCTGGCCCGGCCCTGCAGGGAGAAATCGATGGATTTCTCGACATCCGGAATGGAAAATTTCTTTCAGCCGCGCTGGCAGCCATTGACACCGCAACGGTGCACGCCCAATGCCACGATCGCCGGATTCAATTGCAGCAGTTCACCGGCCGACTGAAAAACGCTCCATTCTCTTTTCAGGGAGTCATGGAACTGCTGGAAACAAAGGGGTATGCCGGCTCGTTGCATGGCTCGATTTCCGATGTGGCCGACATCGCGCTCGATGCCCGGTATATTTCGGATGAAAAAAAGCACGCCGTCCTTCGAATCAATCGCCTGAATCTCGGCTCCCTCGCCGAACTGTTTTCGATGGACGTCACTCTCGCCGGCGAGGCGGAATTATCTTTTTCCTATTCCGATTCAGCCGACACCCCGGTGATTTACGCCAGCGCCAAAAGCAATCAGATCGGATTGGCCGAGGCGCTCCTGGATTCCCTGCAAATCAGCGCCCGTTGGACAGGGGGGTTGCTGAAATTCTCGGAATCCGGTTTCAAAATCAATGATGGATGGGTCAAATTTGGCGGCTCACTGCCCGTTGATTTTCCGCAGGAAGCATCCGCCGGGCAAACTCAGGAAATGAACTTCTTCGCCGCTGCCGGGAATCTGAATCTGGATTGGTTAGCGCCCTTTGCGCCGTCGCTGGAAACTATCGAAGGATCGGCCAACTGCAAAATCTTTGTCGCCGGGCCAGTTGCAGCGCCGCGCATCAATGGCTATTTCTTCGTGCAACATGGCCTGGTGAAATTTCGCAATGTGGAAACGCCGATTCAGGCGATCAATTTAGCGATGCAGGCCCAGGATAATGAACTGGTTTTGGACGATTTTTCCGGCGCCCTGGGCGACGGGACGTTCGCGCTCTTTGGCCGAACGCATCTCGCTGACAACAAACTGACCCATTCTTCATTCACGCTGAAATTGAATAAGGCGACGGTGACGCATTCCGACCTCTTCAAATTGAGCATCCTGGACGGCAATCTGACGCTGACTCAGGATGAAGAGAATCTGAAATTGAAGGGCGCCATTCATTTGAGCGAGGCGAAATACACGATGGATTTCAAGCCGAAACTGGAAGAACTGCTGAATCGATGGCCCAAGCGTCCGTCGCAGCAAGTCGCCGGCATCCTCGACAACATGCTGCTGGACGTCAATGTCCAGGGGCAGGAGAACGTCTGGATCGATAACAACATCGCCAAAATAAAAATGAGTTCCAATCTCAATATTTTCGGGACAGCCGCCCGTCCGAATGTCTCCGGTCGGCTCGAGGTGAAGAAGGGATATGTGCTTTACCTGGACCGGAAATTCAAAATCACCGAAGGATTGATCGATTTTACCGACCCGCAACGGATCAATCCGCACATCAATCTGACGGCGACCTGCACGGTGACGGATTATCAGGCCATCAAGGAGACAAGCTACGAGATCACTCTGAAAATTTCCGGACAGATGGAAAAGCCGGACCTGGTACTGACGTCCAATCCCTCGCTGGATAAAGCGGACATTGTAGCCATGCTGACCGTGGGGCGCACCCGAGGGACATTATTCACCGGCCTGGAGGCCGGCAAGACATCGACATTTCAGGACTTGCTCGTGGACCGGTTCAAAGAATTCACCAGCCAGCGAATTGCCGGGATGACGGAACAGCAAATTGGCCGAACGCTTTCGCTGGAGAGCATTTCAATCGAGGGCAATCTTTTTCAGGTCGATAAAAACTGGGGGCCGAGACTGACAGCCACCAAGCAGCTATCCGACCGCATCAACCTCACGTATTCAACGGTTGTCGGCCACGCCAATGAACAGCAAATCAAGCTGGGATATCAGCTTTACAAACATCTGTCCGTCATTGGCAATACAGGTCAGACAGGCAAATCCGGGCTCGACCTGAAATTTAACTTCAAATTTCATTAAATCGACATGGTCAATTCGCGCTCTATCAATCGGCTGTTGCTCCTCGCCAGCGCTTTGGCGGCGTTCCTGACGCCGGCCTTTGCCTCAGGCCAGGGGAAATACAAAGTCAACGATATCCAATTCATCGGCAATGCAGCGTATCAGGCGGGCAGCCTCAAAAAAATCATGCTCACCCGAAAGCATTCCTGGTTGAACCGCGATTTCTTTCAGCGCAACCTTTTTTTGGATGACCTGAATGTGATTCTCAGCTTCTACCACAACGAAGGTTTTCTGGAAGCGGCCATTAAAAATTATCAGATTAAAATCGATAGCCTGAAAAATCAGGTCGATTTGAAAATTGAAATCAACGAAGGCGCAATCACCACCATTGCCGGCATCTCGTTCTTCGGCAATCACGTTTTCAGCGACCCGGTCCTGTTCCGCGCCATCACGTCCGGGATCAACAAGCCTTTCAAGAAGCAGATGCTCGAAAAGGACAATTACAACCTGTTGATCCTGTACGCCAATCAGGGGTACATCGAAGCGGATATCCGGCCATCGTTGAAAGCCAGTCCGGAGAAACATGAAATACTGATCGATTTCAATATCAGCGAAGGACCGCAGGTGAAAATCGGCGCCATTAAAATCAACGGATTGAAAAAGACCAGGCCGCACGTCATTTTGCGGGAGCTTGTTTTCAAGACCGGTGATATTTATCATTATGAAAAAATACTCCGGAGTCAGCGGCAGCTCTATTTGACCGGACTGTTCCAGAGCATCTTCATCAAACCGATGGAGAAATCACCGGGAGCGCCCGGCGTTCGCGATATTCAGATCGAAGTGACCGAAAAGCAGAATGCCGAATTGAATTTCGGTCTGGGCTGGGGTACACTGGATAAATGGCGCGGTTCAGGGGAATTGCTGCAAAATAATCTGATGGGAAGAGCGCAGCAGGTTGGCCTGGCCACATTCGCCAGTTTCATCACCCGTCGGGTCGAAGCGTCATTCACGGATCCCTGGCTATTTTCCACGCGAACAAAGACCGATTTCAATGGCTTCGTTGAGCGCAGGGAAGAGCCGGGATACAACATCAACCGGCACGGCATCCGACTGACATTCGGCCGAAAGCTGGGACATTTCTCCAATCTGTCCCTGGCCTATCGCTACGAGATCGTCGATGTGGATCTCAACGATCTCAGTCAACCGCTGAAAGAGAATGAAAAAGGCAGCACGCGCAGCTTGATATTCACAGTCACCCGCGATTCGCGGGACGATATGATCAACACGACCAGAGGCTCGCTCTCGTCGCTGGACATTGAAAGCGCTGGCGCGTTTCTGCAGGGCACGTCCACGTTCATCAAATTGACCGGTCGACGCCGGCAGTTCATTCCCATCACGTCCAGATTTGTGATTGCCTCGGCTGTGAGCTGGGGCTGGATGGGCAATTACGGCGTGTCCAAAACCGTACCCATTCAGGAGCGGTTTTTCAATGGCGGCGCCAACTCGGTGCGGGGATTCAAAGAGAAATTTCTCGGTCCCAAAAACGAGGACGATAATCCCATCGGCGGCAATATCTTCCTCACGCTCAATCTGATCGAGCTGCGGTATCTGGTGATTAAAAAATTCAGCTTCATCGCCTTTGCCGATGTCGGAAATGTCTGGCCGAACCGTTCGTTTTTATCCCCTGTGGAACTTCGCGGCGGCGCCGGACTGGGCCTGCGCTATCACTCGCCGCTGGGAATTTTGCGCGTGGACTACAGCCGCAAATTCGATCGGCAGCCGGGCGAGTCAGCCGGCGAGTTTTACTTCTCTGTGGGACAGGCGTTTTAATCGCAGCCGCCGGCAATGTGACAGCCGGCGCTGCACAGTACGCCCTGGCGTCGGCCAGATTCATGAAAATCATCCGATTCAATTTATGGAGCCATGACGATTGAAAACACATTTTGAAAACAAACCCTGAATTCATCGGAAACTGAGTTAACTGGGAACACGACCATGACGCATCATTCGAAAACGTTCCATTCAGGCGATTCAGATTCGCCCCATGCACCCTCGCTCTTGAGGCCGGACATAAAGGCGCTGCTGGACAGGTTCGAGCCCGGGTTTTTGGAGAAACGCCTGACCCGTCAGATAGACCACATCACCCGCTACTTCGGCAAGGGCGTCGGCCATTTTCATTTCGAAAATATCGATTGGATTTCTACCATTTCGGAATTCGCCTTCAAAGCGACCGGGCTATACCGGCTGGGCTATAAAAATTTCCAGCAGATCGAGCTCACCGAAAACCGGATTGAAATCCCCAATCTCCCGGTGCGCTTCCACAATTTCAGGATACTTCATCTCAGCGACATGCACCTCGATATCGATCCGATTCTGCCGGACCTGATTATCAGGCGATTGGCCGGCGCATCGTTCGATCTGTGCGTCATCACCGGCGATTTCCGGCTGCTCACTCAGGGCAAATACGAGCGCTCCATGGCCGACATCGAGAAAATTCGTCCGCACCTGGACTGCCGCCACGGGGTGTACGCCATACTTGGCAATCACGATTTTATCGAAATGGTCCCCTACCTCGAGCAACTGGATATCCGGATGCTGCTCAACGAATCCGCTCGCATTCAGCGCGATGGCAGTTCACTGGGCCTGGCCGGTGTGGACGATCCCCATTTCTATGGGCTGCACGACCTGGATCGCGCAGTCAAAGCGATTGCGCACGAAGAGGTGAAAATTCTTCTGGCCCATTCGCCGGAGCTGTACAAATCGGCGCACCGGCTGGGATTCAATGTCTATCTCGCCGGGCACACGCACGGCGGCCAGGTGTGCCTGCCCGGTCGGATTCCCATTTTTCTGAATGTTTCCTGCCCCCGCCGGTTTGCCGCGCGGAGTTGGCGATACGAATCCATGTACGGCTACACTTCCACCGGGGCAGGCTCTTCAGGCGTTCCAGTCCGATTTTTCTGCCCGCCTGAAATCACAATTCATACGCTGTTACCCGCTTCAACCGACCACTAATTTTATGAGGAAAAAACCATGAAACGCACTCACATTTTAGTCCTGATCATGGCCTGCGCAACCATGCTGGTCGCCTGTCGCTCCGAGCGGACAAACCCGGATCAGGATTGGCAGACCTATTACGAAAAATCAGGCAACCTTGAAACGCCCCGGTTCGCCGAGACTCAGGAATTTTTCCAGCGGCTGGATGCGGCGTCGCAATTCGCGCAATTGACGAGCTTCGGGCTGAGCCCGGAAGGCCGCGTGCTGTTGCTGTTCATCATTTCCTCGGACATGAATTTCACTCCGGAAAAAGCTGCTCGCAGCGGGCGACCGATTGTCCTCATCCAGTGCTGCATTCACCCCGGTGAATCCGAAGGCAAGGACGCCGCCATGATGCTGGCCCGGGATATGCTGATTCACAATCGTTATCCGGAAATCTTTGAACGCATGGACATCCTCATCATCCCGATTTTCAACGTGGATGGTCACGAGGCTTTCGGGCCGTACAATCGCATCAATCAGAACGGCCCCACGGAGATGGGCTGGCGCGTCACAGCAACGCGCCTGAATCTCAATCGCGATTTTGTCAAAGCCGATGCCCCGGAAATGCGCGCCTGGCTGGCTCTGTATCGGGCGTGGCAGCCCCATCTGTTCTATGATTGCCACACCACCGACGGACTGGATTTTCAATACGTGCTGACCTATAAAATCGATACGCACCCGGATTTTGGCGGCGCTGTTTCTGCCTGGGCGCGGGATGAATTTCTGCCGGCCGTCCTGCCGGCCTTCGAAGCTCGCGGCCATCTGGTCGGTCCTTTTGCCGGCCTCATCGATCAGCTTCATCCTGAAAAAGGACTGATGGGCGGCGTCTGGCGACCCATGCTTTCCAATCCGTACGCCACGGTGCGAAACCGCGCCGGCATGCTGATCGAGACGCACAGTCTCAAACCGTATCCGGCGCGCGTTGCCGCGACCTATGATTTCATTCTGGTCGGGCTGATGGAGATAGCCAAACATCCTGAAAAATTATTACAGGCGGTGAAGAATGAAGACGAACGAGCGGCTTCATTAGGAGCGCTTTTCGATCCGGGAAAATCATTTGCCCTGAACTACATCACCCGCACCGATGTCGGCGATACCTTTCTCTTTCGGGGCTATGAAATTGAGGTCAAAAAAGGGTTGGTCTCCAATGCGGACTACCTCAGCTACCGTCAGCAGCCGAGGAACGTCACATCCGTGTTGTTCGAAACCGTCACGCCGGGAGTCACCATTGTCCCTGCGCTGGGCTACCTGATTCCCCAACAATGGACCGAAGTGATCGATGTGCTGAAATGCCACGGCGTAAAAATATCCCGACTCACGCAACCGGTCACCGAGGAATTCGAAGGCTATCGCTTCACAGACGTGAAATTCCGAACCGAACCCTACGAGGGGAGGCAATTGGTCAGCTATAAAACCCACGGTGAAAAATCCACGCGGACATTTCCGGCCGGAACCTATTACGTGCCGTTGGGCTGCCCTGAATCGAAAATCATCATGCACATGCTCGAACCCCAGGCGCCGGATGCGCTGGTGGGATGGGGATTTTTCAACACGATTTTTGAACAGCGGGAATACGTTGAAGACTATATGATGGAGCCGTTAGCTCAGGAAATGCTGAATAACAATCCCGAGATCAGGCGGGAATTTGAACAGCGGTTGCATGCGGATAAGAATTTCGCGGAGAATCCACGGGCGAGATTGCATTTCTTCTACGAACGATCGCCCTATTGGGACAGGGAAAAAGATTTGTATCCGGTCGTTCGGGTCATTCATGCGCTGGATGAAAACGCCATCGCCAGGCAGCCCGGATGATCGGCTGACCCAGGGAATGCGCTCTGCCCTTTACGTTCCTATTCAACGGCCAGATGAATTCGAGCGGAGCAATAGGAACAGGACTTACGTTTTACCTCTCCGGTATTCATTGAGCTTGTTCCGGAGCGTTCGAACGCTGATACCCAGCACTTCGGCAGCACGGGTTTTGTTGCCTTTACATAATTGAAGCACTTTTTCAATGTGATTTTTCTCGACAAGAGCGAGCGATAGCAGCGATTCATCCACAACAATGATCGAGTTCGCCGATCGTTTTTCCATATTTTCAACAAGCTCTTTAAAATTTTTCAGCGTGAGTTCCCGGCAATTATCCGACGTGACAATGGCGCGTTCGATCAGGTTTTCCAGCTCACGCACATTTCCCGGCCAGTCATAGGCCAGGAATAGCTCCTTCACCTCATTGGCCAGCGTTCTGACGTCCTTGTGATTTTTCTCCGAAAACTTGACCAGGAAATGGTCTATCAAGGGAAAAATATCTTCTTTCTTTTCTTTCAGCGACGGCATCGTGATGGGAACAACATTCAGCCGGAAGAACAAGTCCTCCCTGAATTTTCTCTCAGCGATCATCGTATCCAAATCGCGATTGGTCGTGGCAATAATTCGCACATCCACAGGAATCCGTTCCGTGCTTCCGACGCGAATGATCTCCCGTTCCTGCAGCACCCGCAAGAGCTTTGCCTGCAGGCTATAATTCAACTCGCTGATTTCATCCAGAAGAATGGTGCCTCCATCGGCCTCCTCAAAGATGCCTTTCTTGTCCTGAGTTGCTCCGGTAAACGCTCCTTTCACATGGCCGAATAATTCCGACTCTACCAGCGACTCTGGCCAGGCTGCGCAGTTGGCGGTGATGAAGACCTTGTTTTTGCGGGGGCTCTGCGCATAAATAGCGCGCGCAACCAGTTCCTTCCCGGTGCCGCTGGCGCCTTTGATCAGCACCGTCGAGTCGCTCAACGCCACAGTCCGTATCAGATCGTAAATACCCTTCATGGCTTTGCTCTTGCCAATGATATTTTCCAATCCATATTTCTCTTCCAGTTGCCGCTTCAGAATTTTGTTTTCATTTTTAATCTCAGACATTTCAAAGTAGCGGGATACGGTATGACACATATCATCCACTGAAAACGGTTTTATTACATAATCAAATGCGCCAATTTTCATGGCATTGACCGCAGATTCGACGGTAGCATAGCCCGTCATGACGATGACACCAATATTCGGATTGTTATGTTTTATTCTTTTCAATAACTCAATCCCATCCATTCGCGGTAAACGAATATCAGTAATCACAAGATGAAAATTGCTGCTATTAACCAGGGACAATCCGCTCTCTGCGTTGTAAGTAGTTTTTATTTCGTACTCCGGTCGTGAGAGCGCCTCCTTCATCATCTCCGTCGTATGAACTTCGTCATCCACGACCAACAATCGTTTCTTATTATCCATCTCTGCTTACCTTTCAACAGCCTCAAGTTTTCAGCGAACGCTCTTGAACTACAGGGATTTCGATCACATAACTCTCATGTAAATCACGACCAATTTCAAATCGTATCTGACCATTGTGAATTTCAATGATTTTTTTGACTATCAGGAACGACACGTCATTCATTGTCTTTTTGAAGTTTCTGCTATCGACTTCCCCAATCACATCGCTTCGGAAATCGGAATTCAACGTGCCTTCAAAAACAAAGCGGACTCTTTCACCGTTTACTTTTTTCACATGAACCCGAATTGCCTCATAAAATGATGACATTTCCGTCAGCAAAATCATCACCATTCGGGAGAAGATTTCCGTTGAGCGCCTGATGAAAATCGCTTCCGGCGGATAACTCGTCTCAACGGTGATGTCGCTATTTTGCCCCGACGACTGAAACGCATCGACATTCATCTGAATTAATTTTCTCACCTCACCGGTCTCGTACTGAACCTTCCCACTCCGGGCAACGGATTGAATATCGTGAAATAAATTCTCAACCTTGATGATACAGTCCAGAATTTTTGATGTGCAACTGTACAACTTATCATCGACTTGCAGGTCATGGATCATCAGGGTGGCGTAGCCTTTCATTGCGCTCAATGAATTTCTGAGATCATGGATAACAGTCATCATGACATCCCAAAAATCGGGCTGGTCATCCTCCGCAACCGTGGATGGTGAAGCTACAGTATCATCCGTGTATGTTGTACCTGATCGAATTGGTTTTGTCATCGCATTCAGTGGAAAGAGAATTTTCAGAATGGCAGCCGGTCTATCCCGGCGTCGACATCCGGACTATTGGTTTCTTCCCCGGATTGAGGTCAAGTGGCAGCCTTGATTTCATCTCACTCCGGAGAAATTGGGCAATTATCAGCCAGGTCTGCTGCAGGCAATTTCGTCGCTGCTACATGCTGCGCTTCAAAGATGTTGCCAAAATTCCCGCTGATACATCGAATTGAATTTCACAGGATGAATCGTGAGCCGGCGCGCCTGCTTCGCATGACGCTAAAATTTTCCAGCGGCCATTTTCCCGCTGTGACAATGACGGGCGCATCGACAGCACTTTGGCCAGGCTTGACTCGCGTTCGTCCGGTGAATCCGGTCTATCACCCACCGCACAGGACGTTTTCTCGAATTCGCCTGAAAAATGAGTGACAGCGTGAACCTCCACAGGACCGATTTATGTTCGGTGCTCTACCAGGGTCTATTGCAGTCCGGATGGATTGAGACCCTAAAAAGGCAAAGATTATACCATAAAAATTAAATGGTAATGATATGCTAATTTATTTACTCTTTTTTTTTCATGCAATTAGCGAGCTTCGTTAATTTAACGTTACCAGTATGTCCATTGAATCACAGATATGTCACACTGGCTCAACTATTTATATTTTCAATGAATTATTTCACCCAATGCAACCGGTAATTTTGGCCAATCCGACTGAATCGGCCCCGGCCATCCTTCACATCGCGATGCGCCATGACTGCCGCCACTGCACTGAAATTAATCGAACCAACTAAAATTTTCCAGTTTACTATGTCGACTTTTCTTTATAATGAATTACCACCCGTCTGCAGATTTCAATTATCATTCAACGAAATAATATCTCTGTCCATGATGAGAACCGATGCCACTGAAAACCTCGCGGTGTATGAATCACATAACAATTGCGTTATATTGCCCAATAAATTTTAATGAAAATAAATATTTGATTTCATCAGATCCACCGTTGCAGGGTGGATTGAAGAAATTCAAAACCAGGCGCGCGCGCATTAAAATGCAGCGCGGCATTGACAATGATTGTTGTGGGGTAATGATGAATGAGGAAAGTGAATGATAATTGTCCCGCGAGGAGGCCAATAATATGTCGGCTTTCTCAGAGAAACATGAATGGAGATGACAAGAATTTATTTTAAATTTTCTTAACGCATGGCCACCTGTTCATAAATGAGCCGCAGTCCGTCCAGCGTGAGGAATGGTTCAAGGCTGGAAATTTTATTGGTAAATGGAGTAACGATGCTCGCCAGTCCGCCGGTCGCCACAGTTTTCAATTGCCTGCCCATTTCGTTTTCGATTCGGGCGATCAGACCGTTGATCAATTCGACAGTGCCGTACATCAGCCCGGATTGAATGCTGCTTTCCGTGGTGCGTCCGATGACAGAAGCGGGAAATTTGAGGCCGACTTTGGGCAGCCGTGCCGCGCGTTGATGCAGCACCGATGCGCTCATTTCAATGCCCGGAGCGATGATACCGCCGAGATATTCGTTGTTTTCATTGACCACATCGAATGTGGTTGCCGTGCCAAAATCGAGTATAACAAGGGGCCCGCCGAATTTATGGAATCCGGCCACAGCATTGCAGATGCGATCAGCGCCCACCGATGCCGGATTTTCGTACAATATTTTCAAATCGAGTTTCAAATCAGAGCTCACAATGACAGGATCCACATGGAAATAGGATTCCAGAATCTGCTGATAGGAAGGCGTCAAATTGGGAACAACCGAAGAGATAATTCCACCTTCAATGGCATCAATGGCAATCGAATGCGAGTGGAATAAAGAAGATAACAGGATCCAGCATTCATCCCCGGTGCGCGCGTAGAGACTGGATATTCGCCAGTGCGCGATCAGTTTTTCTCCATCGTAAATTCCAACAACAACGTTTGTATTGCCAATATCAACTGTGAGAAGCATTACATCCTCCATAAACATAGAAAAGTCCAATGTCGTTAAAAAAGCAAACTCGACCGGGCTGGCCAATTGCCGGCCCCGAACCGCCAGCCGTATATCCGAAGTCCGGTGCTACTTCCCTCCGGCATCGCGCGGTTTGACCAGCGGTTATGTATCACACATTTGTCCGGCGCAGCGATCTTTGTGCGTAATACCTGAATTTCTGAACCGCTATTCTGGCAAATTCCAAAAACAATTTTCAATTTGAATGACCAGATGAAAGCATGGGCAATGAATTCGATACTTTTTTGTATCTGTAGTGGACGGTCGCGACCGTCCACTACGCGTATGTCCAATAATAATATAGTCGCCAAAATTATAACTGGTCATTCATATTTTTAAATCACAAATGGATAACAACAACCACAATTCAATTTTCAGAGTTCTGTCCGCTTCATCCATGACATCATGTTTTGCCTGAGTGTTGCATTTTTCTTTTGAATGGTGGAATTTATTTGTGACCTGGTACTAAAAAATTGATCCTCAAAAAATTCCACAATGATGGGTAACAATTAAAACACAACATCTCCGGCAATTACTTTCAGGGTCTGGCCAGTGTTCAGTTTCAGAATCAGACATCCCTCGCTGTCGATGTCCTGAAAAATTCCGTCATAGCGAGTATCTTCCTGCACGACCTGAATGCTCTTGCCCAATCGGGAGCAGCGGGCCTTCCATTGCTTCAGGATTGGCGAAATCCCATTCGATTTGAAAGAGCTGTAATTAATTTCAAATCGTCGTAGAATGTGCGCTAACAGATCGGTCCGATTGATTCGAATTCCAGCTTGAATGCGCAGGGAGGTGGCCTGTTCCCGGATGGCCGGGGAGAAATCATCGGGCTTGTGATTGACATTCAATCCAATTCCCAGAATGATGAATTTTATCCGACCATTGATAAATTCAACTTCAGATAAAATGCCGCAGAACTTCTTCCCCGCCAGCAGCGCGTCGTTGGGCCATTTCAATTCCGGTCGAAGGCCGATGAGGGATTCCACAGCTTCAGCAATGGAAACGCTGGCTAAAAACGGCAGCAGCCCTACTTTGGACGCGGCAATGTCCGGCCGTAAAATGAGAGAAAACCATAATCCCTGGTTGAATTGCGAATCCCACACGCGCGCTTTTCTGCCACGACCATGGGACTGTTCTTCGGCAATCACCAGCGTCCCTTCGTCCAAACCATGCATGGCCAGTTTATAGGCAAAATTATTCGTGGAGCTCACCGTCCAGAACGCGTATATTTTATTGACAAATGTTGTCCCTTCGAGCGATGCGCGAATCTTCTCTTCTGATAACAAATCAAAACTGAATCCAGATGTCATTCTTAACCAATCTCATATTTAACTTACATTCGTTTTTTATAATACTCACGTTCTCTTGGATGAAATGTCCGGTGAATCTCTTTCAAATACTCGCGGTCGAGGTGTGTGTAAATTTGCGTCGTGGAAATATTGACATGCCCCAGCATTTCCTGCACAGCCCGCAGGTCTGCCCCGCCCTCGATCAAATGTGTTGCAAAGGAATGCCGAATGCTATGCGGCGAAATGTGTTTGGAGATGTTGGCCTGTACCGCGTACTTTCTCAGTATTTTCCAGAAACCCATCCGCGTTAACGGACGCCCTAAATGGCTCACGAAGACGGTGGGAATCTCGCCGGTTTTTCGCTTCAAAATCGGCCGGCTCGTTTTGAGATATTGGTCCACAAAATACAGAGCCTGCTCGCCGATGGGAATGAGCCGCACTCTGGACCCCTTGCCCACGATGCGAACCAGTTGATCAGCGAACAGCACATTTTCCAGTTCAACGGACAGCAATTCGGAAACGCGCACCCCGGTCGCATAGGCAAATTCGAGCAACGCCCGATCGCGCAATCCTCGCGGATTTGTGATGTCAGGCTGGGCTAATAATCGCCCGATCTCGGACTGATCCAGGACGATGGGTATTCGCTTTGCCAATTTGGGGGAATCGATATTTTCAACGGGGCTGTTGGTGGTGATATTTTCAGCCATTAAAAATCGGTGGAACATCCTGATTGCGGATAAATGCCGGGCAACAGTCAGTGTCGAATAATCCTGTCGCTGAAGCGCTGTCAGATATGCCAGCACATCTTCCATCTTTATCTGCCCGACCTGTTGCACGTTACGTGTGGATAAAAAATCGATGTAATGGTTCAAGTCGGTCGCATAGGCTTCAATCGTATTCTTCGCTAAATTCCGTTCGACGATCAAAAAATTTATAAATTCATCGACATTCGTTTCCATGATTCGATCTGACAATTCCTATTCCTGGCGATTCGTATGTGCATCCAACATATGTTCTGTCAATGACATGGCAATGCCGCCGAGCATCACTTCCGGCCCCATATTTGAAAAATCGCCGGAAAGCACGCGACGATCCACATTCGAGTACATCGAACATCCGACCTCGCGCTCCACAATCAGGCCATTGACAGACCCCTGTTTTTCATTGTAAAAAGTCACTTCTCCCAACATTTCGCTCACAACAAAGCCCTGGCAAAAATGAAGCTGCAAATGGGTATTTGCCGTGTACACTGAAATCAGATTTCCTATCTCAGGTCCGATTTGAATATCCGGGTAAATTTCGAGAAACAGCTTCCGATTATTGGCCTCATCTTCGAGCATCAGCCGGTAGTTGTTGCCGCGGAATTTCCAATCACAATTGAGGATCTTTGCAATTTTTTTTATGTCTGCTTCACCGAAAAGTTTTTTCATCATCGCCTCGGTTGATAAAATTAGCTTCAACAAAACCGGTCACCCGAAGTGCCGATTGGCCGCTCATTTCACCCCATTTTTTTCACATTGGGCCTGTTGACAAGTTGCTCGGCCAGCTTAACGACATTCATGGCCCTGGGTCCATGTTCGCCAGAAATCATTTCAAACTCAACGAGCGTCCCCGGCGCCAGAGTTCTGAATCCCTTTTCCTGCACGATATCGGAAAAATGGACAAACACCTCTGTCTTCTTCTCATCGCATTGAATGTAACCGTACCCTTTAATTTCATCGAACCACTTCACAACACCACGGTAAGTGAGCATGTTCCTCCTTCAACTCGCTGAAAATATATCCGTTGATTCATCCCGGGTCAAGCCTGTCGACTGATCTCCGGCGCAGCGCTCTGCCTGAGCTTTTTCATAGCGGCCGGAATATCGTCCTGCCGAAATACCGATGTGCCGGCAACCAGAACATCCGCTCCGGCCTGAGCCACAATCGGCGCTGTTTCCGCGTCGACGCCGCCATCCACTTGCAGGTGGATGTGCCGATGCTGGTCTTTGATCTGCTCCGCGATCCGGGCAATTTTGGGAACTACCGAGGGAATGAACCGCTGACCCCCATAGCCGGGATTGACTGTCATGGCCAAAATGAGCTGCACATCCGGCAAAATCGCTTCCAGACTCGCTGCCGGGGTACCGGGATTCAGAGCAACGCCGGCCTGTGCGCCGCAATCATGAATCAACTGGAGCGAGCGATGAATATGTCTCACCGCCTCCACCTGAATCGTGATCATTTCCGCCCCTGCTTCGCGGAAACGGGGAATGATGAAATCCGGTTCCTGCACCATCAGGTGAACATCCAGAAAAAGTCGGGTCATCTTTCGAACGGCAGCAACCACGTCCGGGCCGAACGTCAGATTGGGCACAAAATGGCCATCCATAATGTCCACATGAATCCAATCGGCGCCGGCGCGTTCGACCTCCGCCACCTGCTCTTTCAGCCTGGCAAAGTCGGCGGCCAATATGGAAGGCGCAATTAAAATCATTGGATGGCTCCCCCGTCCCGATCCGGTTCCCGGCTCACCACCAGGTCGATGCTGTCGCCCTGATTGACCACTTCGTTCTCTTTCACGGATTGCGCAATGATTGTATTCGGCAAAAGATTTTCATCAATTTCGTACTTAATATCTCCAATAGTCAGCCCGGCCTGGATGATAATTTTTTTGGCATCAGGGAGACTCCGGCCGACGAGCGCCGGCACAATGAACCGATCCGGGAAACGTCCCAGACTGACGCCGATATCCACGAGCGTGCCGGTTTTCACCTCAGAGCCCGGCGGAATATTCTGAAAATACACAGCGCCCTCCGGGATGACGTCCGAATGATCGTACCGCACGTCCCGCAGAGCAAGGCCCAGATTTTTAACCATAAAAATGGCATTGCGCTCGGAGCGATGAACCAGTTGCGGCATTTCCAGGCTCGGCTCTCCTTTGCTGACAATGACATAGATTCGCCGGCCTTTTTTCACCGTCGCACCCGGCCGGGGACTCTGGCTCATAATGGTGCCGATGGGAAATTGGTTGCTGGAATCGTATTTCTTCGATTCCTCCACGACGACAAGATCGAGGCGGTCCAGTTGTTCGCGCGCATCTTCGTAAATTAAATTGGCAAGGTCAGGCACGGTTATTTGCTGCCCGTGCCGCGTGTACAGCGGCATAATCAACACGTCGAAAATGAAATAAATGACCAGCAGAATACCGAAAAGTATTCCTGCTTTTTTTAATAGGATCATCCTGTTTTCTTTAATCCATTCTATCATACGCAATTAATCCTCGCTCTTCTTGACCAATCGTACTGCAAATGAGCCATCCATGCCGTGCCGATGTGGCAAAGTCCTCACGCTGCCATCGGGCTGGGTCAATTCTCTCCCAATGAACAGCGACGCATCTTCAATTTCAAAATAGGTATGGCCTGCTAAAAATGCCTCGACCACGCGTTCATTTTCCTCCGGGTCAATGGTACAGGTGCAATAGACCAGCACGCCGCCGGTTCGCACGAATTGGGCGGCGTTGTTCAGCAGGTTCAGTTGAATTTCCGCTAATTCGTGAATTTGCTCAGGAGTTCGTTTCCAGCGCAGATCAACGCGTTTCGACAGAACACCCAGGCCAGAGCATGGCGCATCCACAAGGATTTTGTCGACAGGTTGGCTGGAAAAATTAACGCCATCGGCCTGAGCAAATTGAATCGAACGCAATCCCAACCGCTTCACCGTTTGCCTGACAAGATTGAGTCGGGCATAATTTCTATCAACCGCCAGCAGCACGGCTTCATCGCCGGCGAGTTCGGCCATGTACGTTGATTTGCCGCCTGGGGCAGCGCACAAATCGATGATCCGTTCCCCCGGTTTCGGATCGATCAAAATGCAGGGCAACCCGGCGCTCACATCCTGCACAGTGAACCATCCCTGCTGAAACGAAGGCAACTCCGTCAGATCAGGGATGTGCTTCAGCCTGAGAAAATCGCGGCTATATGTTGATTGCGTCACCTGAACATCCAGGCGGGATAATGTCTCCGCCAGTTGGTCCGGCGATGATTTCAATCGATTGACGCGGACTGTCACGTCCGGGATTTGATTATCGGCCTGACAAAGCGCTTCTGTCTCTTCAATGCCCCACTGCGAAATCCATCGCGCGACGAGCCACTGCGGGTGCGAATACCGCACCGCAAGATGCCTGACCGGCGACGTCCGCTTATCCGGCCAGGTGACGCCGGCACGATCCCGGCTGAAATGCCTCAGGATCGCATTGATCTTGCTCCCCCAGTAAGGTCCCCCTCTTTTCTTGCCTGAATTCACAGCCTCGTTGATGACTGCATACGTCGGAATTCGTTCCATGAATGCGAGTTGATAGAAACTCACTTGCAGAATATTTTTCACAAACGGAGGGCACTTCGAAAATGAGCCCTGAAATAGCTGCTCAATCATCCAGTCCAGACGCAGGCGCCACCGAATCACCCCATAAAATATTTCCTGAACAAACGCCTTATCCCGGCTGGAGAGCGCCTGATTACGAAGCTCCCGCGTCAGCAGAATGTCGGCGTAAGCATCTGTCTGGTCGAGCCGTTCCAATAATGTGATAACCAGATTTCGTGGCGACATAGGCGGTCATGACTGCTTTTCTAATCGGTTTACTACTGGACAAAATAAATAATCTTTGTCAGCCATTTGCTGCTGTCGCTCTCGGTCATTGGATCGGTGATATATTCCTCCAGAACGATGGCCTTTTGCGTCAACGCGTTTCTCTTCATGTAAAAATCCATGGCCATGTGGGCGAACTGGGACTTATCATACGGGCCATAATAATCAACCGTCAATGCGCGGCCGGCTTCCACGGTGATTGTCTGCACGTTGCCGGCGTCGATGCTGCCGGTAATGGGAATCCCGGCCGCCATCTCTGTGGAATTGTTTGGCATATCCCAGAAGAAATACAAGCCCACCGGCGCGCCAACCATCCGCATCCCTTTTTGTTTCATCGTCTGCTGAATCTCTCCGAACGAAGCGGTCATAAAATTTTGGATGTCGCTGAAAGCGACCGTGCTGCGAATGGCAGCGTAATTCCTTCCGCTGAATTCGATCTCACTGATTTGATATTTGGAGATTTCAGTCGCTTCGGTTTCGCAGAGCTGTTTGAGCCGAACCAGGCCGCGTTCAAAATCCTTACCGACCACGTCATCCAGATTGACAAATAGCATGCCAACGTTCCACGGAAACGGCGTCGTGCCGTAGAACGCCCAAACCACTTTGACAGCGCCGGCTTCGTCCACCAGTCGCAGGTAGCCATCGGATTCGCGTTCCCATGGATGATAAAAATGGGTGTGGTACGCCATCTCTTCGTTGTCTTTTATCGCGGTGGTTTTCATTTCACCTTTGCCGGTGACTTTCGGATCGCCGACCCAACTGTATGCAGAGCCGACCTCTCCATCCGTCCCTTCGATCTTGGAAACCATCAGCGAATCCATTTCAATCCACGGAGACCATGCATCCCAATTTCTCCAGTATCGGACATGCTCGAATACCAGCTCTTTCGGCGCACTGATGACAATGGTCTTCTCCATCAGATAGTCCCGGGGAAGAATCAGCCCTGAGATTAAAATCACCGCAATGAGTATCAACAGCGCCAGGATGAATAATTTAACTATTCTCATTTTTCCCTCTCAGAATAATTTGTCGTCGTTTTTTGCCAATGCTCTGATTCGCCTCTACCCGAATCGCTGACCAACCTGCACCGGATTGCCGCGCAGATATTCCGCCGACGTCATCCGCCGCTTATTTTCCGGCTGCACTTCAGTAATTGCCAGCACGCCTCTGCCGGTCGCCACGGTGAACTTCTGCTTGTCGACATTGAGAATTTCGCCCGGAACAACGCCTGGTACAGCCTCCTGCGATTCAATCGATGAGGTGCAGAGCTTAAATTCCTGCCCCATAAAATGGGTGTAGGCGCGCGGGTAGGGCGATAGCCCCCGGATTTTATTGTAAATCGAAAGGCAGTCTTCGGACCAGTTGATGGCGCAAATCTCTTTTGTAATTTTAGGCGCCCGGGTCACATCACCCACCTGCCTGATTCGCGGCGCGTTTCCGGCAGCGATGCGATCGACTGTCTCCAGCAGAACGCGCGCGCCAAGGATACTCAACCGATCATGCAAATCCCCGGCTGTCTCGCTCGCTCCGATGCCTGTTTTTTCCTGCAAAATCCATTCGCCGGTGTCAACCTGTTCTTCGATGAAAAACGTGGTGACGCCGGTCTCCCTCTCCCCGTTGATGACTGCCCAGTTAATGGGGGCTGCGCCGCGATATTTGGGCAGCAGAGACGAATGTAAATTGATTGTGCCTTTGGGTGGCATGCCGAATATAGCTTCAGGCAAAATGCGAAAAGCCACCACCACAAATAGATCGGCGTTGTATTGCTTCAGTTGCGCTACAAAATCCGAATCGCTGAATTTCGCCGGGGTGAGCGCCGGTATCCCCAGGGCCTCGGCGGTCATTTTCACCGGCGTCGGCGCCAACTTTCGGCCGCGACCGACCGGCTTGTCCGGGCCGGTGACGACCGCAACAACCTGATGGCTGCTCTTCCACAGCATTTCCAGGCTGGGAATGGCAAATTCCGGCGTCCCTAAAAACACAATTTTCATGCGTCTACTCTATTCTGAACACGACACGTCCTGTCAGTTGTGATGCACCTTTTACAACCGCATCAGGCGACTTCCTTCATCACGGCCTCTTCTTCATCCAGAATTTCTTTGAGCTGCCGTCGCAGCAGTTGTTTCTTCAACGAACTGATGCGGTCGATGAACAGCACGCCATTGAGATGATCGATTTCATGTTGCAGCACCCGCGCCAGCAGACCATCAATCTGCCGTTCAATGACTTCGCCATCGGCATTCGTGTAGCGCACTGTAATTTTTTCCGGTCGTTTCACTTCTTCCCGTATTCCGGGAATACTGAGACAGCCTTCCTCGAAAACCGACTCGCCTTCAGAAGCCAGTATTTCCGGATTGATGTACGCCGATGGCTTGCCCTCCTCTGAAATGAGACTTTCGTCGACCACAAGAAGCGAAATCGACTGCGCCACCTGAGGCGCAGCCAGACCGATGCCTTCCTCCAACCGCATCATTTCTATCATCTCCGTGATGAGTTGTTTGACGGAATCATCGATCGTTTCGACTTTCGTGGCTTTCAGCCGCAAAATGGGATTGCCATATTTGATAACTCGTAAACTGTCCATTACTCCTCTGAACCTATGATTCTCGCGACAGATGAACGCACCAATTCGATTTTGGTGTTTTCAGCTATCTTCACAAGAATCGTCCCTTCTTTCTCTTTCAACCCAACTACCTGTCCATACATCCCGCCAATCGTGATGATCTTATCCCCTTTTTTCAGGGCTTCAATCATCTTTCGCTGTTCCTTCTGCTTCTTGGCCTGGGGCCTGAAAATGAGAAAATACATGATAACGAAAATGAGAATCATGGGAAGAAACAATCCCAGTTGACTACTGGCGCTGCCGCCGGCCGCTTGGTTCCCCATGTGTAACATAATAGAAAATAATTGCACGGTACAAACCTCCTGTTAGAATTGATTATTGTTCACGTGTTCGAATTGAACACTATTCGCGTGAACCTCCCTCCAATTCGTTTTTGGCTCACGCGCTTTTTCAAATAAAATCTGAATGAGAATTATGATAGTAAACCTCAGCCCAACTATCTCTCAGAAGGAGCAGGAGAAAAATGCTCCCCGGCTGCGGCATACCGTTCGTAAAAAGATTTTTTCCAGGCTGCGTATTCGTCCGCCAGAATCGCTTCCCGCGCCCGTCTCATCAATTCGAGATAGAAGTGGAGATTGTGCAGACTGGCCAACCGCATTCCCAGAATTTCCTCCGCCTTGAACAAATGCCGAATGTACGCCCGCGTGTAATTGCGGCAGGTATGGCACTGACAGCCCGGATCAATGGGCTGGAAATCGTTTATGAACGCCGCATTTTTCACCACCATCGGACCGTTCCAGGTGAACACCGTGCCTTTGCGTCCGTTTCTGGTGGGCATCACGCAGTCGAACATGTCCACGCCCAGGCCGATGCTTTCCACCAGATCTTCCGGCTTGCCAACGCCCATTAAATAGCGCGGCTTGTGCTCGGGCAGAATTGTGGTGCAGACATCCGTCATTTCGAACATGTCCGCTTTCGGTTCTCCCACGGAAAGCCCGCCGATGGCATAGCCGGGAAAATCCATCGCCACCAGCGCTTCGGCGCTCTGTCGTCTGACGTTCTCGTAGGTGCTGCCCTGGACAATCGCAAACAGCGTCTGCTCATGGCCATGGAGCGGATCGCTGGCCTGGAAAGCGCGGTAGCAACGCTGCGCCCAGTTCAGCGTGATTTCATTGGATGAAATCGCCTGTTCCTGACTGCACGGATAGGGCGTGCATTCATCCAGCACCATCATGATGTCCGAACCCAGACAGCGCTGCGTCTGAATCACGCTCTCCGGGGTGAAATAATGATACGAGCCATCCAGATGAGACTGGAAGCGAACGCCGTCCAATTTGACTTTGTTCAGACTCGCCAGGCTGAAGACCTGATAGCCGCCGCTGTCCGTCAGGATCGGACGCGACCAATTCATTAACGAATGAAGCCCGCCGGCGGATTGCACCAAATTCTGGCCCGGCCGCAAATACAAATGATAGGTATTGCCCAAAATGATCTGCGCGCCAATCTCCTCCAGTTCGTGAGAGGAGAGCGTCTTGACAGTGCCCTGGGTGCCAACCGGCATGAAAATCGGCGTTTCGATGACGCCGTGAGCCAGCGTCAATTTGCCGGCGCGGGCGCGCGAGGTCCTGTCTCTATGTTCAAGTTCAAATTTCAATTCAATAAAATTTCGACTGCCTGAGAGAGTTTGCCAACCGGTACAATCCCGATCCGGGCGTTGTTCTTTGTGAGTTTCGAATTATTCGCCGGCACCAGTATTTTTTTGAATCCCAGTTTGGCCGCTTCGGCGATGCGCCGGTCGATTTGCGCCACCGGCCGAATTTCCCCGGCCAGCCCGATTTCTCCAACCACTGCCACATCCGGCGGGACCAGTTTATTTTTCAAACTGGACGCGATGGCCAGAGCGATGCCGAGATCCGCCGCTGTTTCATCCAATCGTACTCCGCCCACGGCGTTGATGAACACATCGTGCGTGCCCACCCGTACGCCGACGCGCTTTTCCAGCACGGCCAGCAACATGGCCAATCGCTTGGGATCGAACCCGGTGGAGCTCCGCTGGGGAAGTCCATAATTGGAAGGACTCACCAGAGCCTGCACTTCCAGCAGCAGAGGCCGCGAGCCTTCCAGCACGCAAATGACCACTGAGCCGGAGCTGTCCGAGGTGCGATTGGATAAGAACATCTCCGATGGATTTTTAACCTCCATCAGTCCTTCCCCGGTCATCTCGAAAACGCCGATCTCGTTGGTCGATCCAAACCTGTTTTTCACCGCGCGCAAAATTCGGAAGAAATGATCGCCATCCCCTTCGAAGTAGAGCAGCGTATCCACCGTGTGTTCCAGCACTTTGGGGCCGGCGATATATCCTTCTTTGGTGACATGCCCGATCAGGAACACCGGCACGTTTCGCGTTTTGGACAAGGTCAAAAATTGGTGGGCGCATTCCCTCACCTGGCTGATGCTGCCCGGCGCGCTCTCCAGAATTGGCCGATACATCGTCTGAATGGAATCGATGACGACCAATTGGGGATTCATTTCTTCGACTTCATTGATGATGATATCGAGATTATTTTCAGCTAAGATAAACAGATTCTCGGAATTGAGGTGGAGCCTGTCCGCCCGGAGCTTGGTCTGCATCAGGGATTCTTCGCCGGAAACGTAGAGGGTTTTGAAATTCTCCCCGGAAAGTCGCGCTGCCTCCTGCAACATGATCGTCGATTTACCAATGCCGGGATCGCCGCCAATCAGCACCAGCGAACCGGGCACAATTCCGCCTCCCAACACGCGGTCGAACTCGGCGCTGGAGCACGGGATTCTGTCTTCCTGGCGATATTGAATGCGGTCGAGCGCCATGGGCGCGCTGCTCGCTCTCTCAACGAGCGTCGATGCAGCGGCTGGTTTCACCACTTTTTCCTCAACGAAGCTGTTCCATGCATTGCACTCAGGACAGCGGCCCATCCATCGCCACGAAACGAATCCGCAGGACTGGCAGGTAAATTGAGACTTTTCTTTTTTCGACTTCACCATTTGCTTTAATTTTAAAAACTTAAAATATCAAATATTCTGTTAAAAGTCAAGATTTTTTTCCTGACCCCTCCCGTCGATACAGCGGGACAAACAGCAACGGCCGGGCATTGGGCATCATCCGATTTCCGGGGCGCGCTGAATGGCCGGATCCGTGAATATGTCGCTGTCGTCGCGGCTGCGCGTGGAGAACTCCGACACAATCGCGCCGTCGGCCCCGGCCTGAAACCAGTGCAGCGTGTTGGGAGGCAGCGTGTACTGCTCCCCCGGCCTGAGCACAATTTCATGCCACACGGTGTACCATTTCTCCCGTCCGCGCGGAGGTCTGGCCTTCGGATGTTCAGCCGCTTCGCCGGACACGTAAAGATACACTTCCCCGGCGCGGCAGCGAAACGTCTCCTCTTTGCCGGGTTCGCCCATCACCGGGGGATGCCGGTGCTCGGGACAGGTCTGCCGCGGAAACAAAACCAGCTCTTTGGCGCACACCCGGTCAGTGTTGACGTACGTGACAATTTCCAGGCCGGTGCTGTCCAGCTCACCAAGCCCGAAATCAGCCACTTCGATGTTTTTCTTTTCTTTCTCCGTTAACACGATGCCGGCTTTTTTGAAAAATTCAATGGTCTGCCGTCGAGTCTGCTCGTATTGCTCTCTGGAAATCATGCTGCCTCCTGTTTAAATTTTATGAACGCGTGATCCGCAGGTATTGCCGGGATAATTTGCTTCAATGAAAAGCGCCTGTCCGGGTACATGCCCGGCGCTTCAGCCACCGGTACAAACTAACAATTGAATCGAAAACCCCGGTAAAAGTTCCACAGGCCGGGGCGCTGCGATAAGTGCGCCAGTTTTTTTCGGGGATCAGCCTGATTCGAGATCGCTTTCGACCCGTCCGAGAGACGCATTGCGGCAGGAATACTTGCTTGAATAGTTACACACTTTCTTAACGAGGAGGCCGCAGAGAAAAGCAAAAAACAAAATTTATGTCTGCGGCTCTCAGCGATATCTGCGTCTTTGCGTTTAAATTTTTTTTTAGAATTATCATTGTCACTCTGAATGGATTATTAGACAACAGCAATGTTTAAAATTCAAATCCGTGTACATGCATCGAAGGATGCATCTTCGACATAATCCGTGCGGAACGTCCGCCATCTTTTTGGCGGGTTATCCGTGTTCTATGTCTTGTTTGGAAGTTGACTTTGCTATAATTTTAGTATCTGACAAATAATTTTCTGACCTTTTTGGGCAGAAAATTTTAATACTTTTTTGTAACTGCACAGCCACAAAGTCTCAAAGGCGCGAAGAAAAAAATACATCTATCCTGAATTATTCATGAACTTGCTCAGAATTTGAGTCAACATTCAAATTTTCAATTAGCTAAAGGCTAAGCTATTTTGAAACTCAGTTTTTATACGTTTATTCTAAAAAGAGCACCATTCAGGTTAGCCAGCCTCCTCTAAAAATACGATGAATAATGCAGGCTGAATTATCGATTCAGAAAAGCTGAGCGTGGTTTTAAAAAAAATGAATATCACAAAATCAGAATGAATAAAATGACATCTTCGTGCAACGTTGTGGCTTCGTGATTTCGCGGCGAGACGACATGCCTGAATAGCGACGAAAATACTTTTTAACCCTGAACATGGAACCTTTAAACCTGGAACCTGAGTAGTTCCCTTTTTTTAATAGAACACGGATAATCCACCAAACAAACGGCGGACGTACCGCACTGATGACACCGATTTCCCCCTATAAAGAATCCGCGAAGATCCGCGTCATCCGCGTCATCAGCGTTCTATTTCTTTTTTGGTTCCGGCTCGTCCTGGTTGGGTAAAATTTAACCAATGAATCCCTTGCGCCCGTACTTTTTTTTTAGTATATTCCAACCCTATTTTCTCCGGACAACCAGAAACCAGGACGGTTGGAATAGACCTAATTTCCGAGGATCGGCCTGTCCTTTGAGGGGCAAATCACGATTAAACCTGTAACGAAAAGAGCGAGTATGAATTATAAATATCTGTTCGGTCCGGTGCCGTCGCGGCGACTGGGCATTTCGCTGGGCATCGATTTGATACCCTATAAAACGTGCTCCTACGATTGCGTCTACTGCGAATGTGGCCGCACCACCCATCTCACGGACAGGCGGGCGGAATACGTTCCGACGCGCGAAGTGGTCGACGAATTGCGCGAGTTCCTCGGGTCACACCCGAAGCTGGATTTTATCACCTTTTCCGGCTCCGGCGAACCCACCCTGCACATCGGTCTGGGAGAGATTGTCCAGTTCATCAAAGTCAATTACCCGCAGTACAAGCTGGCGCTGCTCACCAATGGCTCATTGATGGGCGATCCGCGCGTGCACCAGGAGATACTGCCGGTCGATATCGTTCTCCCCTCGCTAGACGCTGTGGAGGGATCGGCTTTCAAAGCGATCAACCGGCCCCATTTCCGGATTGATCTGGCGTCCATCATCCAGGGACTGGCCGATTTCAGAGAAATCTACAAAGGCGCGTTTCATCTGGAAGTGTTCATCTGCCCCGGGGTGAATGATCAGCCGGAGCATTTGCACCATTTAAAAGAGAAAATCCATTTCATAAAACCCGATCTCGTGCAGTTGAATTCACTGGATCGCCCGGGCACGGAAGATTGGGTGCAGCCGGCGACGCGATTGCAACTGGAAGAGATCGCCGCATTTCTGGACTGGCAGACAGAAATCATCGCCAAGGTTAAGGACCGGCGCGCCATTCAGTCGTATCACGAGGACATCGAAAGCGGAATTCTGGAAATGATCCGACGCCGTCCCTGTACGCTGGAAGACCTTTCGGAAACGCTGGGGCTTCATATCAATGAGATCAATAAATATCTTGAAACGCTGCTGCGCAACCAGCGCATCGCTTCGAAAAAAATGGAACGAGGCACCTTTTTTATAGTGAAGGACATGACGTATGACGTATGATTCAAACCTCACAGACCCTTTAACTCAGAATTTCATCGACCATTTCATCCATCCGCGCAACATCGGCGAGATCTCCGATGCGGACGGCTACGCCAAAGTCGGAGATCCCTCCTGCGGGGATTTCATCAAAGTGTGGATTCGCGTGAAGGACGAAGTGGTCGTCGATTTCAAATACAAGGTCTTTGGCTGCGGCGGCGCCATCGCCACCACCAGCGTTGTCTCGGAGTTGGCTATTGGCAAGCATCTGAAAGACGCCATCAAAATCACTGACGACGATGTGATAAAACAATTGGGCGGCATCCCGGAAAACAAGCAGCATTGTTCCATGCTCGGCGTGAACGGTCTGCGCGGGGCTGTCGCGGACTTTCTGGTGAAGGATAATTTCAAAAAATATTCAGCACGAATCAACCGCTACCGCGATTTAGGCTATGACATGCCCCTTCATCGGGAACAGATTGTTCAGATGCTCAACGGAGTGCCGGACGACGGGAAAATTCTGGATGTGGGGACTGGCAAAGGGCACATGGCAATGGCCATTGCCCGCTCCGGCAGATCGTGCACCTCAGTGGACGAGTCACCCGATGAAATCTATTACGCCCGACTCAATGCCATCTATTTTCAATTGGATGATAAAATCGAGTTCATTAGGGGGGACGCGAAAAAGTTGGAATTCCCGGACCAGTCGTTCGCTGCCGTGATGAGCGTGAACATGATTCATCACCTGCCACAGCCGGAACTGGTGCTGTCCGAAATGGCTCGAGTGTGCAGCGAAAACGGGGTGATCATCCTCGCTGATATCAACGATGCCGGCCAGGAAATTTTGCAGGGCGTTCATCACGAGGAGGGAAGAAACCATCTCCGCCTCGGCTGGCCAATGGCCGATGTGCAGCAATGGTTCCATCGAAACGGCTGGAATGCCGCGCTCACCGAATTGGCCTGCGAAACAGTCGTCGTCGCCCGAAAATAGCCGATGTGACCGACTGCGCCATCAGCTCCACTGGTCTGATATCAGCGCGTTAGTTCACATTCACGGTTGCCGGCTGCAACTTCTGACCTTTGAACGTCGAGCGCAGCCAGAAAAATATGATCAATCCTGCCAGCAGATCCGCCGTGGGAATCGCGAAGAAAATGCCCTTCAGTCCGAACAGCGCGCGGAAGACAATCACCAGAGGCAGAAAGACAAGCACCTGCCGCGTGATCGAGAGAATGAAGCCCGCCAGTCCCTCGCCCATTGCCTGATAGAGCGTCGCGCCGATGATCTGAAAACCCACCAACGGCAACATCAGATTGATGATATGCAGCGAAGACCGGCCCTGCTCAATGACAATCGGGTCTGTGGAAAATACCCGAATGAACAGCTCCGGGAAGAGTTGAATTAAAATCCAGCCAAAGGTGCAGATGCCGGTCACCAGAATGACCGCTTTCCAGAACGCCTCTTTCACCCGCTCGAAATTTTTCGCGCCGTAATTATACCCTGCGATGGGCATAAATCCCTGACCGGTGCCGATCATCGGCATGAAGAACAACATGATCAGCCGATTATTGATGCCCATGATCGCCAGAGCGAACGCGCCGTAGCCGGCTAACATGCTGTTGGTCAGCGCAATGACGAAGCTGGCGGCGATATGACTGGTGAATGACGGAAGCCCGGCTTTGCCCAATTCTTTCAGAATCAAGCCGGTGGGCTTGATGAGCCTGAGTCGAAACTGCAAGTGGCTTTTCGGGCCGATGAAGTACGAAAGCACAATCACCAGCGAAATGACATTGGCGATGTCCGTGGCCAGCGCCGCGCCTTTTATGCCCCAATTCAAACCGAAGATGAAAATCGGGTCCAGAATGATATTGACCGCCGTGCCGACCAGCAGCGACGTCATCGAAATATTGGGATTGCCCTCTGCGCGGGCGCATTGATTGAGCGTGATGGTGAGCATCACGACCGGGATTGAGAAACTGAGCACAAATCCAAAGTCGTATGCCTGTTTGATAGCCGGGCTGTTCCTGCCGATGAACTCCAGGATGTCCCTCAAAAACACCAGTGCCAGTCCCATCAAAATCAGGCCCACGAGCGACGCGGCAAAGGTGACGCTGGAAAAAATATGATGCGCCTGCTCGTACTGCTTCGCGCCAAGGGCTCTTGAAATGTACGATGTGGCGCCAACCCCGATTAACAGGCTGAACGCCAGCAGCAGCATATTCAACGGGATCATCAGGGTCAAACCGGCGATGGCCTCGGTCCCCAGAAGCCCGACGAAAATCGTATCCACAATGTTGTACATGGCCATGGCGGACATGGATACGATGGAGGGCAGTGAAAATGACAGAATGAGCGGCATCATTTTTTCGGAGCTCATTCGCTCCAGGCGTTTTTCCTGCATTGTATAAAATAGCTCCTCAATTTCCCAAAGTAAAAGTGCCTTGATCTAAAAAAAATTCCCACATCGCAATCAGACCTGTGTGGGAAATTAGGATGGATTGAACGCTGCAAAAAAAGATGCAGTTGTCTTCTGATATTCTTGCCAATCCATATCTATATTTTTCATTAAGATGCTAAAAAATCCGGTCAGGCGATAGCCTCGCATCAATCGCGATTCTCCCTGATCAATTCCTGCTTCAGCCGATCCAGCTCTTTTTTGACCTCGCTCTGTTTTTTCATCAGATTCAGCACATAGCCGAACAGAACAATCCAGAGGATGGAATAGGCGACGACGAAATAAAATAATTTGCTCATAATGAATTCCCAAATCAGCGGTTACATGGTTCGTTTCAACACATCAATTTCTTTTCTCAGTTTCTCGATGTTCGCCCGGACGAGCAGCAAGCTGAAGAACAGCAGTGAAAACGCCAACAGGCTCAGCATCAGCACGTGGGTCATGCGCGGATCAACCTCTGTCAGCCGCGACGGATGCTGGGTGCGCCACAGGCTGATGGACAGAAACACAATCGGTACGTCCACGAAACCGATGATGCCGTACACAGCGGAAATGCGGGCTGCCTTTTCCGGCGAATTGATCATGCTCCGCAACATCAAATAGCCGATGTAAATCAGCCACAGAATCAATGTTGTGGTGAGGCGCGGATCCCACGTCCAGTACGTATTCCAGATGGGCTTGGCCCAGAGCGGGCCGGTGACCAGCACCAGCGACGTGAAGATCACCCCGATTTCTCCGGCGCTGTAGGCCCAGTCATCATAGGCGCTGTCTTTCTTCCACAGAAAAAGGATGCTCAGGACAAAGACCACGCCGAACGCGAAAAAGCCAATCCACGCGGTGGCCACATGAAAGTAGAATATTTTCTGAACCAGTCCCATGGTCTGTTCCGTCGGTGCATAATAGACGAGCGCCACAAACGCAGCCAGGATGAACAGGAGGCTGACGATCGGCAGGAGATACTGTAGAGTCGATTTATTTTCCATATCGCGATTGAAAAGATGAGTGAGTGATTACCTGGCTAACTGGCCAATTTCATGACGATACACCTCCACCAGCCGATCGAAGTCGTTGATGCCAATCATAAACACATCGCCGGCCTGGGTTTTCAGGTAAATAGCCTGCTTGCCTTCAACGAGCAGGAAGGCTTTTTCTTTGTTCCTGAGTTTGAACCAGCCGCTGCGGAAATTTCTGACCGCCGAGCCGGATTTCTTGGCGACCGGGTAATAGTCGCTGCCTTTTTTCAATTCCACAATCCGCGCTTCTTTCACCTGGCTGGCCGGGATTCTCTTTTCTTTGTACATCGGTACTTTGAGGACAACTTGCTGCGCCTTGATGCTCATCGCCCCGGCTCTGGCCAGCGACATGATGAACAGGCCCCCCAGAATCATCATTATACCGACAACGATCAGCATGGTCATTTTCGGAAAAATGTAATCCATCGTCTTTCTCCTTTGATTTTGTCCTCACTGCATTCATCCGGCGCGCGCATTCCGGCGGGAATCGAAATAGCCGGCGCCAACGCCTGGTTTGTCAGAAGAGCAATTTGATGTCGCTATCCTCGACCACGCGGCTGCCGGTCGCCTTGCGCTGTCCCTGATATTTTCCGCGGTATGGTTTGGCAGCCCGCTTATCCAACTGGGCAAAGACCAGTTGGCAGATTCGCACGCCGGATATCAATTTAATGGGTAGAATATTGGCATTGAATAACTCAATGGTGATCTCGCCTTCAAAACCCGGATCGACCCAGCCGGAGTTCTGGATGAACAGTCCCAGCCGGCCGATGGAGCTTCGGCCCTCGACGAATGCTGTCAGGTCATCCGGCAGCTTCACGTACTCTTTCGTCGTGGCCAGCAAAAACGAATGGGGCGGAATGACCACCTCATTTTGAATGATCTCATCATACTCCGGCTTATTCACCAGATCCAGAATTGCGGTTCGATGCTCCGCAATTTTCAGGTAGTGATTGCCCAGTCTCAAATCGATTGACGCCGGCTGCACCTGCATTTCGTCCAGCGGGTCAACCACCAATTTCCCGGATTTCAAATACTCGTTCAATGTCACATCAGAAATAATCATACTAAATTCCTCGTAGGTAACCGTTGCTAATTCACAAAATGATGTTAAACATACGAAACAATTTGTTCAAAATCAAGCCTAAATTTCCCGCTGCCGGTTCGGGAATTTCGGCACGAACTCGCGCCATCCGCTCTCCAATCCCTCACCGTTGCAGGGTTCCCAACAGCGCTGCCTGTCACGCACCTGTGTTCCGGCGTCAGGGACTCCCATCATCCCGGGCGGTCTTTCGACGGGAGGACGCGCGATGTCAGTTCACCTGAGCGGCTTCCTGAAACGCCTGCTGCAGCGGTCGGGCCAACTCCAGCAATTTATTCGTGAACTGCATATCCCCGGAAATTTTCAGCTTTCCGGTCATGATGAAATACATCGGCGACTGTTTCTCCATGAACGCCTCGTAAAAATCCTTCCCGCTTTTAAAAGCAAACGACAGATCGGCCTCTTCTCCGCGTCGCTCTTCCCAAAGCACCTTTCCATCGCGGCACGTCACCAGCCAATCGATGGTGAGATCGGTGATGCTCATCCCAAATGTCGCGCCCAGATTGCCCACGGTTTTCTGAAAGTCATCCTGCGCCAGCATCTTTTTATAGGCAGTTTGGACTGCATTCATCATCGCGTCGCGGTCTTCGTAAAATTCCATGCAATGTTCCCTTCGGTCATGTTCACTGTGAAAATGATTTTATTTCAAAACTACGCCGGAGGGAATTAGTTTCATCGCGAGGCCTTTTTTTCTGCCCAAAAATAAAAAGGGAGAAGATAACATCTACCTTCTCCCTGCTTGGTTACGCTGTCCAAAAATGGTTATTCGGTTTTATGACCCGGGCATTTATGGGGACATTTACCGGCCGCTTTCAGGTCCTGACATTCTTTGGAGCCTTTCTCGTGGGCTTTGCCGTGCTCGGTGCATTTTTCGTCGCCGGGACAATTTGCCGGACAATCGGCAGCTTCGACATCGTGACCTTTGCATTCGCCCGCCACTTTTTCAGGGCAGTTTTCACAATTGTCGCCGCATTTATCCGGCGCCTTCTGGTCAGCTTGTTTGACAGCAACCTCTTCGGTCTGAGAAACCGCCGTATCCGGCCCGTTGCTCAGCACTACAAATCCAACCAGGACGATCAAAGTCAGAACGAGTATACCAATCGCGAAGTACTTTTTCATGGGAATTTCACCTCCTCTCATTCAGTTTTATTTATGGGGCATTTAGTCGTTGTATCACATTGTTCAGCGCAGCTATCCATCAAATTCAATTGCTGGCTGGAATGGTGTCCGGCCGGACAATTCAACCGCGCCTCGATCAGCGAAAAGAACTTCTGCTGCTGATCCGGAGAGAACACCTCTTTTTCTTTGAGCAAATACTGAATCACCTGCCGGTGCAATTCGCCTTGCAGCGAATCGATGGTCGCGGCGACTGCGAAAATGCGGACGCTGTCGGTCGGCGTCTGAGCCAGTAACTGCACCAATTCCGCGCGTCTCTGTTGCAGCGGCAACGTGATTTCATCGGACTGCGTCGAAAACGCCCGACGAATCGTTTTGACCTTTTCCACCTGATTCGAATTCAGGCACAATTCCTGACACAGGTAAATCCCGCCGGTTTCTCCGGCGCCGGCCATCTGGCATTTTCGATAATTTAACCGGTTGTAAGTCATGGTTACAAACGCAGACAGATTAATGACGAGCAGCAGGATCAATGCGATGAGCCATACTTTTTTCATCGCGCACCTCGCCATTGGTCATCCGTCGAAACCGCCATGTAAAAACTCCCCAATGATCCCGGCGGCGCATCCTGAAAACTGTCGATGTGAACCATGCTGACGAACTGCTCTTCGGCCGTCGCTTCAGCGATGGAAAGCTCCGAGACCAACTGCGGGTCTGTTCCGAGATAAATGCCGGTCACGACGCCCAGCAGAAAGAGCATGGCCAGCCCGCCGGCCAGGGCCAGATTCACCAATCGCTGATGAAGGCGGCCGCGCGGTTGGGGCTCTTCGAGCGCGGAAATTCTGATGTACAGCTTTTGCCAGGCAAATTGATCCGCTTCGACGGCGCGAAGCGGGCATTGACTGCGCCACACCCCGGTCAACTTGTCCAATCTAGCGGAACACTGCTCGCAGTTCCGGACATGCTGTGTGATGGCGCGCTGCTCCGATTCAGACAATTCACCATCCAGAAACCGCAGCAGCCTGGTTTGAACAACGTTGCATTTCATTGTCTTTCAACTCCTCTCATGAATTAGACACACCTGCGTTCTAAAACATGCGGACATTTTCAAATTTTATCCAGATAGGGTAATAATTTTTTTGCCAAATTCTCCTTGGCCCGGAACAGCCGCGACTGCACCGACGAGACCGACGACCGGAGCACCTGCGCCATCTGTTCGCACGACAGCCCCTCATACCGCTGTAAAATCAGCACCAGCCGCTGACTCTCCGGGAGCGAGTGAATCGCGTCCCAGACGATTTTCTCCTTTTCCTTCTGCTCCAGGGAGACGTCCGGTTGCTCGCCCGGCGGATTCACGAGCAGGTCGAACACGTCGGTGCAGCGCTCCGATCCCCTATGGTCGAGCCGCAGGAATTGCACGCGCTTCTTGCTTCGCTGATGGTTCAGGCACACGTTCACCGCAATGCGGTAAATCCACGTGGATAACTTCGCCTTGAACTCGAAATTATCGATGGACTGGTAAATTTTGATGAAAATATCCTGGCACAAGTCTTCGGCTTCGACGCGATTGCCCACCAGTTTCAGGCAAAGGTTGAACACATTCGAATGGTAATTTTCGAACAGCATTTTGAAGGCGCGAATATCTCCTGCCTGTATGTTTTTGACCAGTTCGTGTTCCTGCAAATATCCCTCGATGCTAATCGCGGTTCAATATCAGGTCTTTCCACTTATTCATTAGACACAGACTTTGAAAAAATCGTGTGCTCGGAGAGGTAAATTTTCATGCGTCAGGAAGGGCGCTACTGTTGCTCGCGCAGAAATGTATCGATAGCAGCGTACAGCTCGTCCTCATTGCTGTATTCAATCGTGGCGAATCGGGGCGAAGTATTGCCGATGATCATGCGGCTGACAAAAATGCCGGGCTGGTAAAGACACAACGCCGGAATATCATGATCCACTGCGTAGCAGAGCTCGTAGCCAACGCCCAGCGAGGGATTGGATACTTCGGCAATGACGGCGTCGCAGTTGTTGAGGAAATCGATGTCGCGCTCGTAAATCTGCTGCGGCGAGAGCCGGTTCTCGGAATCCAACACGCTATCCAGCACAATGTGCTCCGACAGGACCTCGTGACCGGTCTGTTTCAGATGCCGGACAATCTCCTTGTAGCTGTGCAAAAAATTCCGTCCACCGCTGATGGACCCGGAAAAGTAAATTTTCATGACGCCTCCATTTGATTCGAATCCGGCCAACTCCCGGCGACGATCCGGGACAATTGCCACATTCATACTCTGTTTCGCCGGAACGCCCATACCTGGCCGGAATTATTCCGCTAGCCAGCAGCGAACCGTATGGCCGGCTTCGATCTCGCGCAATTCAGGCCGGGATTCGCGGCAGACATCCACGGCTTGGCTGCACCGCGGCGAGAAATTGCAGCCCCGCGGCAAATCGTACAGGCTGGGCACCATGCCGGGGATGGTATTCAATCGCTGTTTGCGGTTCGCCACAACATCAAGTTTGGGCAGGGAGTTCAGCAGCCCCTGAGTGTACGGGTGTTTGGGTCGTTCAAAAATGACCTCCACCGAGCCTTCCTCCACCACTTTCCCGGCGTACATCACCACCACTTTCTGGACGGTCTCTGCCACAACGCCCAGATCGTGCGTAATCAGGACAATGGCCGTGCCGAATTCCTCCTTCATTTTGAGCATCAAATCGAGAATCTGGGCCTGAATGGTGACGTCCAGCGCCGTGGTCGGTTCATCGGCAATGAGGACGCTGGGATTGCACGAGAGGGCCATGGCGATCATGGCGCGCTGTTTCATGCCGCCGCTCAATTCGTGGGGATACTCGGACACGCGGCGCTCCGGCGAGGGAATGCCCACCCGCCGCAGCATGTCGATTGCCTTGTCCCGCGCGTCTTTCTTCTTCAATCCCTGATGCAATTGAATCACTTCCATGATTTGCGCGCCGATGGTGAACACCGGATTCAGCGAGGTCATCGGCTCCTGAAAGATCATGGAGATTTCGTTGCCGCGGATTTTCCGCATTTCCTCCAGGGGAAGGTCGAGTAAATTCTTCCCGCGGAATACGATTTCCCCGGACTCGATTCGACCCGGCGGCTCCGGGATCAGCCGCAGCACCGAGAGCGCGGTCACGCTTTTGCCGCACCCGGATTCGCCCACCAGCCCGATGGTCTCCCCGGCATTCACGCTCCAGCTCACGTCATCCACCGCGCGCGCTATGCCGTCGGATGTGTAGAAATAGGTCTTTAAATTTCGCACGCTCAATAATTCTTCAGCCATTGTCGACTCGCTCTGTTCATTCATTCCATTATTTTAAAATGATCATTTTTCTGATCTGCCGCAGCTCGCCGGCGTCCAGCCTGTACACATACATGCCGGCAGCGAATGCCGCAGCATCGAACTGAACCTGATATTCCCCTGCCGCGCGCCAGTCATCGACCAGCGTGCACACGCGCTGTCCCAACAGATTCAAAATCGACAGGGTCACGTGGGAGTCGCTGGCGACCGAATAGCGGACCGTGGTATTGGGATTGAACGGATTGGGATAATTCTGGTGGAGTTGAAATTTCAGCGATTCCGGCAGCGACGCCGGCGCAGCAGCAGCGCCCTCCAGGGAGACGCGGAGATTATCCAGAAAGATCTCGCCGTGATAGGTGCTGTCATTGACCGCGCCATCCTGCACAATGTAGACGACGATTTTACTGAGGAAGATGGGAAATTCAATCTTGCCGATAAATTTCTGCGCCAGAATTTTCACCGGCCGCCATTCATCCTGCCAGGTTGCCGGCTGGTCAAATGCAGATTCTTTGATCTCGTCGCCGCGGATATTTTCAAAATAAAACTCGAACCGAATGGGCTGACCATTGCCGCGGACATCAATGAGCAGCGTGTCCGGCGCGCCGGGCACAGGAATGCGATGCAACAAGTGGACCTGGTATTTGCTCTTGTGAATGCCGGATTTGTACACGAATCGATACGCCAGCCTGGCGCTGGAACCGCCCTCAGAAGCGAGCGAGTCGCAGCGCCGGATGAACGTCCCGCTGCTGTCCAGATTCATCACATCCACCTGCCAGCCGGTGAGGTCCGAAAAATCGTCCATCCGAATATTCCCCGGCGGCACCACATCGACGATGGCGGTATCGGCCAATCCGCGATAGTCGGCGATGATTTTGGCACGACCCGGCGCTTCAGCGAGAAACGCCTCGCCATCGAGCCGGCCGCCATCGCCTTCCAGTCTGACATTGACCACGGACTCTGAAAATGAAACAGGCAGCCCGTCCGCAGCAGTTGCTGTGATGACCAGCGGCGCAGTTTGCCCCGGGAACAAAATGGCTTTCTCCGGCAGCACCTGAAGCGCGACCAGCGCCGGTGCGGCTGGCAGAGACGTCAGGTACTGCGGTTGTTCCGATAGCCGCAGCGTCACCTGATTTTGATTCGTGATTCCGTAGCCCACCCGCGCGCCATCGCGGTCGATCAGCCCGTACTCCGAACCAGGAATTGGAACAGTCTCTTCCGATTCCCCGGCGGCCCGCCAGGCCGCTGTCACCCAGGCCGAATCACTGGCGAAATAGGCGCGATAGACATTATTCCCGAACTCCAATGACTCCGCCGGCAGGTCCGCGACAGTGGTCGCCAGTCCCTTCAGCGCGTGATAGGCCGGCTTGGGCGTCATGTCAAAATTCAGCGCGCCAAAATTGTGTTCCGCATCCGCGGGATTCTCCCCGTCATTTTTCAAATCGTAGAAAAAGATGCGCTGCAGGGACTTCACCGATTTGCCCAGTAAAAACAGACGGGCGGCGTAGTTCGCCTGTTTTTGCACCGTAATATTGGGCCAGCCGCTGTGCGTGGGATAGCCGAATTCCGTGAGCCAGAATGGCGTGTCCTCGCCGACAATGGCCTGCAATTTCTGAACGTCATTGAGAAATTTGGACTCCGGCGCGACGTCCACGCTGTAGTAGTGGAAGGAGACCGCGTCCAGAAATTCAGCGCCGCCATGCTGATACACCCGCGAAATGAACGTGAGCCAATCGATGTACGGCGGCGGATTCCCCTCGGCCGGAGACATGGCCCCGGCAATGACCGTCACCGTCGAATCCACGGCTTTGATGGCCGGATACACGACATGCAACAGCGCGGCATAGTCGGCAGCGTCCGGCTGCGGATCCCAGAACTGCGGATTATTGGGCTCGTTCCAGATTTCGTAATGGGTCACGCCCCGCAGGCGATACCGCTGCACTGCCTGCCGGCAATAACGGGCAAAAGCGGCGCGATTGGAATCGGACGTCACGGCCGAACCGGCGTGGGCGGCATAGAGCGGATTGTTGTAATTGAGAATGAGCAACACATCGATCCCGCGGCGTTTGGCTGCGTCGACATAGTCATCAATGGCCGCCGGAAACGCGTAAACGCCCGGCTGCGTCTCGACCTCGGCCCAGTAGCATTCGTCGCGAATCATGGCAAAGCCGGCGTGCTGCACCAGATCCAGCATCTGCTCCCGATGCGCGGAATCCATATCCGCACGATAGAACTGGCCGAAGTGCGTCTGAAACCCGTACAGCGAGGAAGCATTTTGCCCGCGGGCAATGAATGGGAAGATGAGAAAGAGAACGAACAGAGCGAACCGGAGATTTTTTTTTAACACCATGGTTGAACTTGTATCACCTTTCATTGTCAGATAGCCACACGATCGCGCTGGATATTTATCCAGCGCGGAAAATGGATTGGAACGTATGTTCCCGAAGAGGGCGTCGTTCAGGATGAACATTCCGAACGATCGGTTGGCGCGCCTCGCCTGCTTCATTGCTTATTCAATTCATCCAGCGCCTCTTTGGCTCTTTTCAAATTCGGATTCAATTGCAGCGCCTGGGTGAACTCAGCCCGCGCCTGGTCTTGCCTGCCTCCTTTTTGATAAATCAGACCGAGCACATAATGGCCATAGCCCATTCGCACGCCGGCGTCGGCTGGCGCCGCTTCAAAATATTTCTTCATCATCAGCTCGCCGGACTGCAAATTTTCCCCGCTCTCGGCGCAGACCTGGCCGATCTGAAAATAGGCCACGTATTCGTCCGACTTCCGGGCGATGATCTTCTCATACACGCCGATGGCTTTGGCGTAGCTTTTAGTTCGCTTGTAGAAAGCTCCCAACTGGTACTGAAATTGCAGGCTGTCCGGATGCTCCGCCGCCATGGCCAGATACTCCTGCTCGGCCAGGTCCGGTTTCTTATCCATTTCATGGACCAGCCCCTGCGCCTGATGCCCCAGCGCCGCGTCTCGTTTGCGGATTTCCGCTGCCTGGGCGCGACCCGCGTCCTTGTCGCCGCCCATGATTCCCGGGGCCATCATGTGGTATTGCAGCAATCCGAACCGCGCCTGCACATTGTCCGGATTCAGCTCCACCGCTTTTTCGTATTCCTTTTTCACATTTTTGGCCGCCCCGGCCTTTTTCAACATACTGGCGCGCTGCGCCTTGACGCCGTAGGCATGCCCCAGCCAGACGTGGTAATCGGAATTGGCAGCGTCAATGTCAATGGCCTTTTCCAGCCAGTCGATGGAATCCTCGTAATTATCCTGCACCAGCGAAATGCGGCCGAGGTAGAACGCCGCCGCAGCGTTGCGCGGATCCTGTTTGAAAACCGATTCGAAAATCTGTTTCGCCTCCGGGAATTTGCGGTCGTTGAACAGGTCAATTCCCTGCTGCAGCGTCCCGACCGCCAGCGCCGGCATGACGCCAAAGATGACGCTCACAAGGATCAGGTTCAGTATGGTGTTTCGGATGAATGGGTGCATTGTGGTTCTCCAGATTTTTTTCGTTGGATGATCCCGGACATTCGTCGGATGAAACGCCTCGGCTGCTGCCGAAACTGGTTGTCCGGCCTGGGCGCCCTGACTTCCGACGGACGCGTTTTTTTCAGATGTTCAATTCACGCCCGGTTTTTCGAATTGTTCCTTCTTCTTCAGGAACGGCTCCAAAGTCCATCTATCACGCAAAGTCGCGAAGAAAAAAATGCATCTGAATTATCGATTCAGAAAAGCTGAACGTGGTTTAGAAAAATGAATTGCACAAAATAAGAACGAATAAAATGACATCTTCGTGTAACTTTGTAGCTTGGTGACTTCGAGCTTTAAATATGTGAGCGTGTTTGAACAGGAGCAGAAGAAGATCGAGCAAATCAAAGATGTCCGTGAAAAGCAGAACGCGCAGGAACAGCTTGCGATAAAAAAAATAATTTTTGAAACCCTGCCCGAACTTAACCGCGATGTTAATTCCGTGGCTGAGCTAACCAAAACGGAAATCAAAGCTATTGCCGTAAAGCGCATCCAGGCAAAATTCGAAATTCAAGTGCAACGGGATATGTTTTCCGGTGAAGTTGCCAAACAGGTAGAGCAGAGCTACGACGAGATAGCGAAAGAATTCGCGCGGCACATCATCGAAATCCCGCGCATCACCATTATGCAGTCCGAGCAGGTTGATTCCGGTTTTTACGATTTTGATCTGGATGTGCAGAATTTGAACTACCAACCCGGATCAGAGGAAATTATCATACAAACGTTGCGTAATGGAGAAATTGAGTATGTCGAGTCCTCAGACCGGCGAATCCGTTACAGCAGTCTTGAAAATATAATCGTTTCCGAACTGATGAACCATGCTGAAATTGATTATGATGCGCACGCTGAATTGCTTTTTAAGCTGGCGCACCAGGCAGTAGAAAAATTCCGCGGCTATCTGGAAGAAGATAAAATCGCCAACGTCATTTTGTATCATAAACGGGATATTGGCAAATACATTCACGTGCAGCTCATGGAACATTTTTATTACAAGACGCCAGATTTTCAGGAGCCGATTGTTCGGCCCTTCACTCGAATCGAAACGCATAATTTATCAAAATATACTGTTGATAAAATTTATGATTTTCGGGAGACAATCACGCCGGCAAATACCATTCCGAGCAAAGTGTTCAGTGGTTTTAAAAAGGCGTGTCATGACTTGTACAAATTCGATTCGAAAACCGAGAAAGATTTTGCCATCATTTTGGAGCAAAATGCCAACGTACTCAAGTGGCTTCGTCCGGCAGTGAATCAATTCAATATCTATTACAATCATAATTCGCAACGCTATTGCCCGGATTTTGTTGCGGAGACAAATGATTCACTTTATCTCATCGAAACTAAAAAAGAAAAGGACATAGAAAGCAGAGAAGTCCAGGAAAAGTCATTGGCTGCCGTACTTTATTGTACCCATGCGACGAACTTCACCCAAAAGCATCATGGAAAACCCTGGAAATATGTGTTACTGCCCCACGATGCAGTCCAGATCAATATGAGCTTTAATACATTGGTTCAGCAGTTTGAGTATCAGGTTTGACAAGAAATAAAATCAATAAAAGAAATTCTTTCTCGATCTATTAAAACGAGGAAATGTGAATAAACTATACTTCACAGGCATGTTCACCCACGGCGAATCGGAGTTTTTCATCAGTTAAATCGATCCGGTCAGCCATACCGTGCGTAAATATTAGCCCGATTTCCTGGTTCAGGACAACTCGGGCAATTGGACTTTGTTCGAGATCAAAGCAGATTGCATGATCGACGATCCAGTGAATGCTGCCAAAGAACGATATGCCACGCAAATGGGCTTTGAGAACCAGATGCGATGCGTGATGGTGAAGGCGAGCGAGGAGGGGATGGGGCGGATTTTGAGGTGAAATTAATTGGAGATGTGGAGTTAATTCATATTCAATTCTTCTGTGACATGATGATTTAGAGCGTCCAGAGGACACCGATCCCGGAATGAAGATTGCAAAAAGCACTTGATTTTCTACTTTTCATTCGTTAATTTAGAAGGCAAAAATCTGGCAACTCAAAGCACTGCGATGACAGGTAATCAATTTATTGCTGTTTAACCTGGGAGCCTGAAAATGAAAATGTTCAATTATACAATCATCTTTGAACGAGAGGATGACGGAGGGTATCACGTATTTTGCCCTGCGCTGAAGGGATGTCACTCACAAGGGGATACCTATGATGAAGCTCTCAATAACATTCAGGATGCGATCAAATTATACCTGGAAAGTATGATCGCCCACAATGAAAACGTACCTGAAGAAGACATTCTGATCAAGTCGCTAAGGATTGCTATATGAGCCCAGGCTTGCCTATTTTGAATTCGAGGGATGTTATTAAAGTTGTAAAGCAGCTTGGTTTTAAATTTGATCGGCAATCTGGCAGCCATGCCGTTTATATTCATCCAGAAAAAAAATTTAGAGTGGTTATACCCATTCATTCAGGAAAGGATATTAAACCAAAAACATTGAAGGGGATTATAAGTGATATAGGAGTGACACTGGAAGAATTTAAAGAATTATTGTAACCGAAGCTCTATCTTACCATTATTCACCTGCAGACAGTCAGATTTCTTCGTCAACTATATTGATCCAACCAGTCATAATTTTCACAAATAGTTCCCCGACTTCCTGGTACCGGACAACTCGGTCAACTGGACTTTGTTCGAAATAAAAGCCGTTTACATGATCGACGATCCGGTGAATGCCGCAAAAGAACGATATGCCGCCCAAATGGGATTCGAGAATCAGATGCGGTGCGAGCTGGCGCAGGCGAGCGAGGCGGGGAGCGGCAGGTTGATGCTTTGAATTTTATAAAAATATGTGTTGACTTTTTAACAAGATTGCTTTATGTTTATTACAAGTCCAACATAAAAAATCCGGGAGAAAAAAATGGCTGTACATTCCGAGAACGATGTCGCAACAAAAAAGGATCTTGAAAATCTTAAACAGGAGCTTAAACAAGATTTTAGAAATGAATTGAGCAAATATGCGACAAAAGAAGCCCTGGAAGTTGTCGCCCGTCAGGTGCTTAAAAACAGCAATGATATTGCTGAACTCAAAGTGGAAATGAAAAATGGGTTTCAGCGGGTAGATCAGCGTCTTGATAACGTGGAAATTCGGCTGGATTCTCTCGATAACAAGTTTGATATTATGATGACGGCCATCGATGGTATTGCCAAAGGGCTTCAAAATGGAAAGACTGAAAAATCAGCAGTGGATCATGCACTCACACGCCATGAAAAGACAATCGATAACCACGAAACACGAATATTAAACCTGGAGACGAAAACAGCCTGACGAACTTTGGTTTGGCAGGATAATTTTTTATTAACCTTAAAGTTAGAATCCGGGAGAAAAAAATGGCTGTCCATTCCGAGAACGATGTCGCAACAAAAAAGGATCTTGAAAATCTTAAACAGGAGCTTAAACAAGATTTTAGAAATGAATTGAGCAAATATGCGACAAAAGAAGCCCTGGAAGTTGTCGCCCGCCAGGTGCTTAAAAATAGCAACGACATTGCTGAACTCAAAGTTGAAATGAATAATGGATTTCAGCGGGTAGATGACCGTCTGGATTCTCTCGACAACAAGTTTGATATTATGATGACGGCCATCGATGGTATTGCCAAAGGGCTTCAAAATGGAAAGACTGAAAAAACAGCAGTGGATCATGCACGCACACGCCATGAAAAGACAATCGATAACCACGAAACACGAATATTAAATCTGGAAAATAAAATCGTTTAAATCGATGCATCAAAATCCCTCAGTGAGGCCAATCTTATCCTTTCCCCATTAGTTGCTTTTCTGTCTCTTCATGACCGTATTGTCAGGTCTTCTTTGGATGGATAAAAGCGAGATGCCAGACGCTATAAGCTAGACGCTAGAAGCAAGATGCGAGACGCTAAAAGATAGATGCGAGAGGGCAGAAGTACTTTATTCATCGCTTCGTCTGGTCTGAATCGGTACTGGGGCGACCCTTTAAAAAGCCAGCGAACAGCACGCCGCCAAACAATAGCAGCAGAATTTGCCAGTCATAAAACCATGTCTGGTTCAGCCACTGGGAATGCTCGTCTTTTTTGAACCAGCGCCACAGTTGCAGTCCCAGCAAAACCAGTAGCGTCAACGTTATCGGCCATTTGATTTGGAATACGGCGTTCCAGAATCCCAATGGCTCGCCGGCTTGCCCCAGTCAGCAAAAATCAGGATGAAAACCAGCGAGAGAAAATAGAGACTGTTTTTCCACAGGGCGCGTCATTTCTTCAGCGCCCAGCGTGAAATTGATGGCTTTTTCGTTGCGCTCTTTTTCTTGCCTGCGGAAGATGAAGGTCATTGCCAGGCCAATGATCACCGAAAATAAAATAGCGCCGACAGCTCGTGCGATTCCCATTTTCGGCCCCAAAACACTGGCAATGAGAATAATTGCCAGCATATCGTTGGTCGGGCCTGAATAGAGAAAGGCGGTTGCCTGACCAATGCCGGCGCCGCGTTTGTAAATGCCGGCAAATAGAGGGAGGACGATGCAGGAACAGACCGCGAGAATTGTCCCTGATACCGATGCATCTGTGCAGGATAAAACTCTGTTCACCTTTGCGCCGAAATACTTCATCACAGCCGCCTGATTCACAAAACGGAAATGGCGCCGGCGATGAAGAACGCCGGCACGAGACAGAAGAGCACATGCTCGCGGGGATATTCCTGCAGCATCAGAAACGATTCCAGCAGCGCTTTTTGCACGTACACTTTTTCGAATGGAATGAAATAGGCGGCCAAAAAAGTTGTTATATTGACCATTAGTTTGGTTCGGTCTTTTATGCGTAACTTACTTTTTTTCGATAATTGAGTTAGTGGCAAACTTGAGTTAATTCATGGCACGCGGATGACGCGGATGACACTGATTCACACGGATCATGCCAAAGGCAGATGCGTCCTTTGGCGTATTCAACGGTCATTTTAATTCAATAGCTAAAAGAATTAAGTATTGGTAATTATTTTTTTGTGGTTGTTTACTTAGCTTCCTGAATCCACTTTTTTATTTCATCCAGCGAAGGAATTCTGCCCGATGATTTCACTACTTCATCGATCACCAGGCCAGGCGTGCGGGCGATTCCGTAGTCCAGAATGTCGTCGATTTTTTTTACTTTCAGAAATGTGGCGTCCACGTTCAAATCTTCAGCAGCCTGTTTTGCCAGTGCTTCCAGTTTTTCACAATTGGCGCAGCCCGATCCTAAAATTTTGATGTTCATGATTTATGCTCCTTGTTGAGTTCTTCAGAAAATATTTTTTTCAGTTGGTTTATAGGAATGGTCCGTCCCGACAGGATGACTTTTTCATTCAAAACCAGCGCCGGCGTTCGGATGAAACCGAAACTGGCGATTTCATTGACGTCCCGGATGTGTTCCACCTGTGCGGCCACGTTCAGTTCGGCGAGAATGGATTTTGTATCGCGTTCTAATTGGTCGCAGGCAGGGCAGCCCGGGCCGAGGATGTAAAATACGCATCCATCAGCGCCTGCTGTTTCGACCTGAATTCCAATCGACTTTTGGTAGAATTTGAGCAGAGCGGCGGCGTATTCGTTTTCTTTGGATGGCGGCACGTAATTGTGGACTTTCACTTTTTCCAACAAAAGGGACTGTAGTTTGGCTTCGTCGGAAAGGCGCATGGCTTTCACTTCTTCGATGATTTTATTCAGGCCGGCAATGCCAATGTGCACATTGCCAACAATAAGTTTAGCAATATCTTCGGGCATTGTTCACTCCGATTCTATTTTGTCGCTGAAATCCTTATGCTGAGTACCAGCCCTTCGACTTCACGTCCAATTTCAGCGGTCAATTCAGGAATTTGATTCACAATCTGTGCGATCGGATCATTCAACATCAAATCAACTGGAAATGAAGCATCCTCAAGTACGGTTACCTCTCCGAAGCCGGCAGTTTCAATTTTCTTCAAATATGTTTCCTTCAAAAGCGCGCCGGAGAGACACCCCACATAGGCTTCGATGGAATTTTTGATGAATTCCGGCAACTCACCCAAAAGAACGATATCCGATATCAACAGACGCCCGCCCTGTTTCAGCACGCGAAACGCCTCATTGAAAACGCTGTCCTTGTCCGGCGAAAGATTGATGACACAATTGGAAATGATGACATCCACTGAATTATCCGCTACCGGCAAGTGTTCGATTTCCCCCAATCGAAACTCCACATTGGTGTAGTTCCCTGTTTCAGCATTTCGCCGCGCGTTTTCCAGCATCTCCGGCGTCATGTCCACACCGATGACTTTGCCGGTCGCACCGACTTTTTCGGCCGCTAAAAAACTGTCCAGGCCGGCGCCGGAACCGAGATCGAGCACAATCTCGCCTGGTCTCAGTGAAGCAAGGGCAATGGGATTGCCGCAGCCGAGTCCTAAATTGGAACCAGTGGGAACCGCCGCCAAATCGTCCTCTGAGTAGCCAAAGCTTTTGCTGATCTCGTCGGCAACGTCACTGCCGCAACAGCATGACCCTGTTGGCTGACAGGATGTTCCCTTGTGGGTAACAATCTCGCCGTATTTTTCCCGAACGCTCCTCCTGATCTCTTCTGGTTTCATTGTTTTTTTCCCTTCAGCGCCTGGCAATTTCAAGCCCCATTCTATTCACTCATTTTCAATACACAAAACAATCCACATAGGATTGCTTCCCATTTCTACTATTCACTCCGCAACGCATGGATAGGGTCGAGCAAGGAAGCTTTCCGCGCCGGATATACTCCGAAGAATAATCCGACGAGCATCGAGAAACCGAATGAATAAACTATCGATGCCAAAGAAACGCTTGCTGCCCATTCAGTTCCAAAGGAGATTATAAACGAGACAACCACACCAATGAATATCCCGATTACTCCTCCGCCAATGCTAAGAATAGCCGATTCAATGACAAACTGAATCAGGATATCTTTGCGGCTTGCACCCACAGCCATCCGCAAGCCGATCTCATTTGTTCTTTCACGAATCGCGATAAGCATGATCGCCAGAATGCCGATGCCGCCTACCAGTAAAGAGATGGCGGCAATGCTTGTAATCAGCATTGTAAACGTGTCGGTTGTTTCGCGCTGTGTTTCTAAAAGGTCAGTTTGATTTTGTACTGTAAAATCGTCGGCTTTATTTTGTTTATTCAAGCGATGCCGGTCTCTTAAAACTTCGATGACCTGTTTTTCGGTCTCCTTCATTTTTTCCAGACTGACAGCCTGGATGTTTATGGAATTGATGTAGCTCAGATTGAATACTCTTCTCAGGGCTGTACGTATCGGAATAAAAATTTGATCATCCTGGTCAAATCCGTTCAGGTCAACTCCCTTAGCTTCCATTACACCAATCACTTCGAATGGAATTTTTCCAATGCGTATCGTTTCTCCGATCGGGTCTTCGCTTCCAAATACATTATTGACGACGGATCGTCCTAATACAGCCACTCGTCTTGATGCGGAATTTTCTTCGTCGCTAAAGAACCACCCTGTAGCAGCGCGAAAATTTCTAATCGCTTGGAAGTCGCTCGTGGTTCCAACAATCGTTGTATTTGTACTCAAGTTGCCATATTTAACCTGCATTTTTTTACTCTGTACCGGTGCGGCTCGTTCAACGAGCGAACATTCCTTCTGAAGCGCCGTGACATCCTGAAGTGTAAGCGTTGTAACCACTCCCTGCACCTGCATTCTGCCGGCAGTTTTTTGAACCTGACCCGCATTTATGATTAAAAGGTCGGCGCCCATCGCTTCAATTTTACTCAGCACTTCATTCTGCGCGCCATTGCCAATAGCCACCATAATGATTACCGCGGATACGCCTATTATAATTCCAACAAGCGCAAGGATCGTTCGCAATTTATGCGCTAAGAGCTGCTTCCTCGATATTTTAATACTTCGTGCAATTTTCATGGTGTAAGCTTAATCTTCGTTTTTTCAAATGCCGATAAATTATTCTTTTCCTCAATCTGTAAAAGCAAAGGATACACCCTATGATCGCAGGGCTTCAACTGGTTGCAGTTTGGAGGCGCGTTTTGCCGGTTGCAGTCCCGCGATAATTCCAATCAAACTTGAAGAAACGACACCGAGGGTAACGCTTTCCCAGGAGATGGATACCGGCATGCCTGTTATCATCTCCAAAATTTTTGCGCCTCCTCCGCCGAGAATTATTCCGATGACTCCCCCGATCAACGTAACGGCAGATGCTTCAAACAGGAATTGCATCATGATGTCTTTACTCTTTGCTCCAACTGCTTTACGCAAACCAATTTCTTTTTTTCTTTCGTTCACTGATATGAGCATGATATTAGCAACAACAACTCCGCCGGCGATTAAAGAAATGCCAGCTACGAGCGCCAGAAAAATGTTGAATGTCCCGGCAACCTTCTCTGCAAATTGAGTCACTTCAGTGGGCGTTGTAATTGAAAAATCATCCGGCATACCTGCTGCAATGCTGTGCCGTTCCCGAAGAATCGCCCGGATATTTTCGGCTGCTTGTTCCATCTCGCTGGCGGAAGTCAACAGAATTTTAATCCCGGCAATATAATCCACATTGGCCACACGGCGCATAAACGTAGTCAGTGGAATATTCACCCGGTTATCCATGTCACCGCCGCCGGGACTGGTTCCCTTGGGCTGCATTACGCCTTTCACCTCGAACTGAATAGTACCGATGCGGATTTGCTGCCCAATTGGATTTTCATCTCCAAACAGTACCTTCTTCACTGTGGGGCCCAACAGACAAACCCGATTAAAATTAGCCATATCTTCTTCCGAAATAAAATCACCTGTTTCAGCGTCCCAGTCCCAGACGGATGCCCAGGTCGGGGTAATACCGAAAACCGTCGCGGTGGTTGAATTATCCAGATATTTAATTTCCGCATTGCCTTTACGGTTAAACGGCGCCACCTCGTCGATTGCGCTCACCTCGCGCTTGATCGCTTCAGCATCCTGCAGGGTTAATGTGGTAATCTGTCCGCCGCTCGGCTGACCCATTTCTCTGCCGCCGCCGGCAAATACCATAATGCTCTCCAGCCCGAATTTTTTCACCCGGTCCATCACCCGATCCTGCGCGCCGATTCCCACCGAGATAATTAATGTGAGCGCCGTAATGCCAATTACGATCCCTATCATCATCAGGAATGTCCGGAGCTTATTTCTTCCAAGACCAGTATAAGCGATTTTTAATAATCTAGTTGTCTTCATTGGCAACCTCCGCTGCAGGTATTTTTTCAAGTTCATTTTTAGCATTTAATGGATTTTGATTCGCTTCATCGGATACGATTTTGCCATCGGCAATCTTGATGATGCGTCTGGTGTGGGCGGCGATATCCGGCTCATGCGTAACCAGGACGATAGTTCTACCGGATCTGTTCAATTCCGCAAAGAGCGAAATTATCTCCAGACTGGAGCGGGTATCCAGATTGCCGGTTGGTTCATCAGCAAAGATAATCTCCGGATTGTTAACCAGGGCGCGGGCAATGGCAACCCGCTGCTGCTGTCCGCCGGAAAGCTCGCTTGGATGATGATGCATTCGGTCCTCCAATCCAACCGAGACCAGCGCGTCTTTTGCAAGCCTGGTGATATTTTCTTTGTTGGAATAAATGAGTGGCAGCTCGACATTTTCCAGCGCGCTTGTTCGCGCCAGCAAGTTGAACGACTGAAAGACAAATCCGATTTTTTGGTTGCGGATTTTTGCTAATTGTTCATCATCCAGCTTATTTATTTCAGTGCTGTCCAGAACCAGGGAACCACTGCTCGGTTTATCCAGGCAGCCGAGAATGTTCATTAACGTTGATTTGCCGGAACCCGAAGCCCCCATGATCGAGACAAATTCTCCCTGTCGAATTTCGAGAGAGACATTATCGAGCGCCACTACTTCCGCGTTGCCTTGCTTGCCGTAAATCTTGGAAAGACTTTTTGCTTGAATTATTATGTTGTTCATCTTTGTTTCCTTTGTTCAGTCAGTAATTATTATTTTTTCGCCTTCATTTAAACCGCTGATGATTTCAATCAAACCATTGCTGGTCCAGCCGGTTTTGACTTTGCGCGGCGCCTGCTTATCGCCTTCCAGCACCGTTACGAATCGTTCGCCGCGCTCTCTTTTAATGGCGCTTAAGGGAATGGTTAAAACGCCTTTTCGTGCTTCAAGGTAAATGCTCACATTGGCGGTCATTTCCGGACGAAGTATTTTTTCTTTGAAGTTGGTAATTTTTAATGTGACCACATAATTCACCACATTATCCTGAATCACTGCTTTGGGATAGATTGCCGTAATCATGCCTTCAAAATCAGTATCCGGATAGGTATCCACAGTAAAGATTGCGGTTTGTCTTTCCTGAATCCGGCCGATATCCGTCTCGTCCACATACGCCCAGACCTCCAGGCGCTCCAGATCAATAATGGTAACAAAAGTGGGTGCGGCAAAACTGGCGGCGACGGTCTCGCCTTCCTGGGTGGACACCGATGCCACAACACCGGAAATGGGAGCGGTAATTTTGGTGTAATCCAATTGCACTCTGGCGTAAGCCAGATTGGCATCTGCCTGCTTCAGTTGCGACTGGTTGATCTCAAAGGTTTTCTCCGCCAGATCGAGCTGGTTCCGGGATATAAAATTCTGCTTCAAAAGCGAACGCTGCCGATCCAGATCCAGTTTGGCGTATTCAAAATTGGCGCGGGCATTTTCCCGCGCCGCCAGCGCCTGGTCGTATTTAGCCTGCAATTCCGTGGGGTCTAATTCGGCAAGAACCTGTCCCCTCTGCACCAGGTCGCCAATATTGGCATGCAGGCTCCTGACGATTCCGGATGCACGCGAGCCGACGCGCACTTCGGCGCCCACCATGGGTTTGATAATCCCGGTCGCCAGTACGCTGGAACCAATGTCCCGTCGCGTGACTACGATAGTTTTTCGGATGCTATCGGTATCCTGTTTCTCGCGCAGGAAGGAGCTGCCCCAGATCACCAACACCGCTAAACTAATAAATATGCCTGCGACAATGTAGATTTTTTTCATTTTGCATTTTCCTTTAGTATGGCAGAATGATTTCACGGCAGTATAATTATTTTTTTGTTGCCATCACTTCAGCGAAGCAAGGGCGATCAGGTTTAAAATTTATCTGATGACGATGTTCATTGTTAAGTGCCAATAAGCCATTTTCACAAAATCATCCTGCCGACCGATTATTCTGCCATTTAATGATTCAGTTATTTTGGCAGAATGATTTAACGGCAGAATAATTATTTTTTTGTTGCCATCACTTCAGCGAAACAAGGGCGATCAGGTTTAAAATTTATCTGATGACGATGTTCATTGTTAAGTGCCAATAAGCCATTTTCACAAAATCATCCTGCCGACCACTTATTCTGCCAATTAATGATTCAGTTATTATGGCAGAATGATTTCACGGCAGAATAATTATTTCTTTGTTGCTGTCACCCCAGCAAAGCAAGCTTGATCATGTTTAAAATTTATCTGATGACGAAGTTCATTGTTAATTGCCAACAATCCATTTTCACAAAATCATTCTGCCGACCGATTATTCTGCCAATTTTTAGCCATCAATGAACCCCTTAAAAAATCATGCGCCGATCAATCATTCTTCCAATTAAAGCCGGTTGTCCGGTTCAGATTAGCCAAAGCAATTTTATAATCTGCTAACGCTTCAATAGCGCTCTGTTCTGCAGTTACCAGCGCGGTCTGGGCATCGATCACATCCAGCATCGAGCCCACGCCTTCGCGGTATTCCCCTTCGGCAATGCTGGAATTTTCCAGTGCGTTTTCATAAAAAATTTTGCTGTTGCCAATCCGCTCTGCTGCTTCCTTGACCGCAAGATAGGCGTTCCACACTTCTATGCTAATCTGAAGCTGCAATGCCAGGTGTTGCTGTTCAATACCGTGCAGCGCCCAATTTTCCTGTGCTACCCGCGCTGGACGGGCAAAACCGCTGAACAACGGAAAACTCAGGCTGAGTCCAATATAAGTTGAACCCTGTAAATTCGATGTCGCGTCGCCGGAATAGGTATAATTGCCATCTAGAGCAAGGGATGGAAAATAGTCGCTTTTTGCCACCCGGATCGCCGACCGCTGGGCTTTCACCTGTTGTTCCATTTTCCGTAATTCCGGACGCGATTGATACGCCATCTCAACCAATCGCTGGACAACCGGGCGAACCAGGAGCGAATCACGATGGATTCCGGAAACGTCGCTATCCAGATTATCCACGATGCGAATGAGGTGATAAGCTTTGCGACCCAGCAATCCATTCAACTGACCTGCCGCTGCCAGATGAACATTCCGGGCGCGAATCAACGCCAATTCTGCATTGGAGTGTTCCACCTTTGCTTTCAGAATATCGGATCGGGAAGCCAACCCGGTTTCAAATCGGGCATTGGCATAGCTCAAATGCATGTGCGCGCGCTCCAGCGACTTTTCAGCAACGGTAGCCAGACGTTCGGCCTGCAGCAAGCGGTAATAGGCTTCGGTGACGTTCAGCGCCAGCTCCGCCTCATCGCTGCGATACTGCGCCTGACTGGCTTGATAGCCAGCTTGCGCGGCTTTCGTTGAAGCCACTGTTTGAAATCCCTGGAAAATTGGATAATGGGCGTAAATACCAGCTCTCATATTATCGAGAGTGGTTGAACCGCTGCTGCCAGTTTTTATCTCGTAAAAAGAGCGGCTGGCAGATGCATTAAAATCAAGCATGGGATAAAAACCAGCCCGCATCTCGTCGACCCGGGCTTCGCTCTCCTGAACCGATGAGTGCGATGCCAGTAGCCGGGGATTATTTTCGAGTGCGATGCTCAGGCACTGTTCTAACGTTAATAACGGCGGTTCCGACTGCTGCGCGAATATGGGGATCGCAGTAAGAATAATCGTCATCCAGATCAGCGCTAATTCTTTCCTGTTGATCAAGGCTTTGTTCTCCTGAATTTCATTTAGGGAGTGAGAAAAGCGAACTTTCCCACGTTTATCAATCATAATAAATAAAAAGTTTAGGACTGTGAATTAATTAAGTTACTCATTTGATAAAGCAATCTTGACTTTCTATGAGCAAGGATCATTCATAAAAGGGAGAGTTATTTAATTCACGTCCCTTAAGATGGTGAATGATAGAATTATTTTATCTCACTCCCTAATTCATCTCATCCTGTCGCATTCGTGATAAGCCGGGAAATTGCTGCCGGCCAACGAAGCGTTCCAGCACAATATTGAAAAACTGTTCCTGCTGCTCGGGCGTCAGGATTTGTTTGATCTGAAAAAAATGTTCAATGACCCGATATTGGGATTGCTGCTGCAATTGACCAATCCCCTCCACGACTGCGGCGATTCGGGCGCTGTCCGGTTTGACAGCACGGATTTCTTCTGCCAGTAAACGGCGTTCCGTTGCCAGTAATCGATCCAGCGAATCCAGCTCGGCGTGAAAAACCTGTCGATAGACCTGGAACTGTTCGATCTGAACGGCTGTCAGTTTCACCTGTTTTTTCACCCTGTCAAAACCGTTTCCCGATTCGCAGGGCTGAGCAATTTTATAACGCTGATACAGGATCGCGCCCAGCGCTGATAAATTTACCAGAGTAATAAGGATAGCCAGGTAGAGTAAAATTCTTTTTTTCATCGACACCCTCATTTATTTTCAGTCAATGGTATAATCGGCTCGCCCACCGACCCCGGCGGTAATGCGGAAAAATAATCCATGCCAAATTCTGTCCGGATCTGTGACGTTTGAACGCCCGATAGCGTGGATTCCGTTTTCGGTAGAATGATTTTTTGACCGAATTGCACACCAATATAAACCATCAGAACGATGACCGCCATGACGATGGCGGGACGAGCATACTGAAGAAATTGCCCGGCGATTCGCACAATCATGGGCGATCGTTCCTCTCTATTCAAGCGAGCTATAAACCGTGTCCATAAAAATGGCGGCGCCGTAATCCGCGAAATCGATTGCTCCGTCTGCCATGAAGACTTTAGCCATTGCAGATGCGCGCGACACGACGGACATTCCATCATGTGCGCTTGTATCTCCTGCTGCTCATTTTCTGGCAAATCATTATCCAGATAACGCAGCAGTTTTTTCCGGATCAGCTTGTGTTTCATCTTTTTTTCCTGTTCTAAAGGAGGTAGGATAAATTCACCTCCTCAGAGATGATGTTCATTTTCGTGGTTTGCAGCCTATCGGATAAAGCAAAAGGGTGAGTTATTTTATCCAACCTCCTGAATATAAGACCCGCGGTTTCCAAAAACCTTGCGTTTAAAAAAGATCTTTTTTTAAGGAGAGTAGTTTTTGAGATAAATTTTCTTTGGCGCGGTGCAGTAGAGACTCCACGGCGGAAAGGCTGATCTCCATGACGCCGGCGATATCTTCGTAGGACAAATTTTCATAGCGATGCAGAACGATTGCAGTCTTCTGGCGTGCGGGCAGGGATTGAATTGCCTGCTGGATAAGACGCTCGGTTTCGCTGATTTCCATGTGACGATCCGGCGTCTCCTCCGAGAGCGGCTGGGATTCAGGCTCCTCCTGCATTAGAAAATCCAGCGATACCCAGGAAGCCAGCTTTTTTCGCCGCTCCCGGTTCAGACAGGTGTTCACTGCAATGCGGTAGACCCACGACGACAATTTGGCGTCGCCTCTAAACCGGTTGATAGAGCGGTGAATTCTTAAAAAGACATCCTGGGTAGCGTCCTCAGCATCTTCACGATTCCCGGTCATGCGGTAACTGATATTGTAAACCAGATGCTGATACTGATCGAATATCGCCCGAAAGTCAGTGGTATTACTGACTGGTACTTTGGAGATCTTCTTACTATCATTCATTTTTAGAGAATGCTTTCAACATCTTAAGTTAAACTGATTCTCGTAGCGATATTTAGTATTTGCAGCATGAAACCGTGACGACAGGCATCGATGCTCTATCTATAAATTAATGATCTGTTAATTTTCAACCGCTTCCAGCGGATGCTCGTTCACTATTTTTTGCTGACTCACTCGTCCGTGCATCCAGAAAAGCGTGCCCGGAAATCGGTCGGGACGAAAGTGAACATTGTAAATGTGCCAGATAAAAATCGCCAGTACTGCCAGCACGGCTTCATGGGCGTGTGCTTCTTTCATGGCCTCAAAAATGGCAGGTGAGAACGATGGAATCACCATTCGAAAAATCTCCGGTGTCCACAATGCCATGCCCGAAACGATCATAATGACGCAGCCCCAGAACACTGCTCAGTAGTCGAATTTTTCAAAAAAAGAGAATCGTCTGAACTGGGGACGTTTCTGGCGCAGCCCGATTTTTCCGTCACTGTTTCTGTTAAATTTTCTGATCGGCGCACGCCTAAGCGAGCAAAGAAATCCAGAATAATATGAATGAATAAGCCAGCCAAAACAATAATCATGAGCCAGCGGAAAAAAACAGCGGTGACTCCGGCGGCGTTGCTGCATATTTTAGGCGTACCATCAAAACCGAGCAACTTAAACTGTGCGTGGACTATTGGGTTGGCTTCGGTATCGAATGGATATTGGACAACCCGGGCAAGAAAGAAATTAGACGATCCACGCGAATATTTTTGCTGTTAAAAACACGATCATCTTTCGTTCTGAGAAACTCAAAACATCAGCGGGAAGTATTTCACTTTATAGCTTTTATTGGAGCAGCTTCACCAAAAGCTGCGCCGCAAGCGCCCACATCAGCAGACCCAGTCCGACTTTGATTATTTTCGATTTGAACCGCATGCTGAATCTCGCCCCGAGATTTCCACCGATAAGCACTGCAATGCCGGTTATTACAATCAATGGAATATCGAGCTGGTGTGATGACGCATGGCCGATGATTCCCGCCAACGCCGAAAACGAGATGATCAAATGCGACGAACCAGCGGCAATTTTGGTGGGGTACTTGCAAACATAGACCATAAACGGAACAATCAAAATCCCGCCGCCGACTCCCAGCAAGCCGGAGACGAATCCCACTGTCAGGCCGAAAACGGCAATGAGCGCATACATGCCCGGCGAAAGTTTTTCGGGCGGTTTTTCTTCAGTTTTCCCCTTTTCCCGGTAGGCATTAATCATCCTCGCGCCCAGGACAATCAGGAAAACCACGAACAGCCAGAAAAAAATAATCGTATTAAAATATTTCGATACAGCGCCGCCAACAAACGCGCCGATGGAAATGCCAGGCACAAAGGTGAAGGACGCTTTATAATCGATCATCTTTTGGCGGTAGAAAATATAGCCCGCCGATAGCGATGTGATGAGATTCAACACCAGCGATGTGGACGTGGCAAGCAGCACATTGTAACCCAGCAGAATCAACAGCGGAGAATAGACCGAGCCACCGCCCTGACCGAACATCGAAAAAATGAATGCGATTATAAAGACAAAGGCAACACCGATCAGCAGTGTCATGTTTAAATCCATGGAGCCAATCCTTCTCTGGTTTCTATGCGACCTGGTTTGATTTCAAATAGCCGGAGCACGGGATGCAGACTGGTTTACCATCTTTAATCCGTAAATAGCGCTCAAAAACATACTCATCGCACAGGCTGCATTTAGCTTTGTTGAACGAGCCTTTTACCGGGGCAAATTTGAAATCCGGTTTGGGCTCGACTTTGAAGATATCTTCATCCGATTGTTCAAACATCCAGGTGATGACTTCTTCGGTAATTGCTGACGGAATAAGTGACGGCTCCACACCGCGCTTGCGATAGCTAAAAAATTCGAATTTTCCCATGGCGTCGATAAAATCGGTTTTTAATGAATAGCGCACCGCTCCCTTTTGCGGATGATAAAAAGTGGCTGCCAATTTACCCCAATACGTTTTTTCCATCATCACCTTGCCATACGTAGCGCCTGTTGCAGCTTGTATGCCGTCCATCATGCAGGTCTGGGGATGACCTTCGCCCAGCTCCGGGAAGACAAAGAAACCATGATCTTTTTCTCGCTCAACTCCCAGATAATTCAACACTAATTTCCCCATGCGATAACCAATGGGCATGAATGGACAACGATGACCGTGGAATTCGAAGGCCCAGTCCGGCGGATAATGTTTGTTTGATTTCATATTTCATTTCCTTTCATAAAAAATGTATATTCAAATTATCGACTTCGGCCAGCATCCATGCGATTTCAGTGAATGGACTCCAGCCGATTCGCTACCGTTTTACAAATGCACAGATATAATTTATCTTCGCTTCGGTCACCGGCGTCTTTCCTTTGACGATGCCAAAATCGGTGATATTGATATGTTCAAACGTTTCTATTCTGTTTTTTTTTAAAATTTTTTCAGCGCAATTGATGGGGCAGCCGTCCAGCACCACAATGCGAGCGCCGAAACTCAATTCGGATTTACTATCTTCAGCGAAGACTGAATCGACGGCAAATCGGGCAAGGCAGAGCATTTTGGCATGGCCATCTTTCATCAATTTTCTGGCAACTTTGTCAGAGTACGCCCCTGTATTGGAAGCTCCCGAACAGGCAAGAATAATCATTATGCTGTTTTGCATCATTTAGACCTTCAGCGCTAAGTAATCCATCAGCTTGTCAATAAAACCACACAATGCATCGTCGTTTCACCCTTCTAAATCCCTGTGCCAAAATCTTCAGACACAGTAAAATCATCAAAAAATTCCTCCAAACACCATCCCCGTCACAGTGGCCATGATAACCACCAGCGCAATATAAGTTAGCATCTTTTTTGTACCGATCACGCTGCGAATAACCAGCATGCTGGGCAGGCTCAACGCAGGTCCTGCCAGTAGCAACGCCAGCGCAGGGCCTTTACCCATGCCGCTGCCGAGCAGCCCCTGCAGAATGGGAACTTCGGTCAGGGTGGCGAAATACATCAGAGCACCAGCAACAGAGGCCAATAAGTTCGCCCACAGGGAATTGCCCCCGACGGCGGTTTGAATCCAACTGGAAGGGATGATGCCCAAATCGGTATTGGGTCGGCCCATCAAGAATCCAGCAACGAGCACGCCACCGAACAATAGCGGTAGAATCTGCCAGGCGAAGAACCAGGTCTGGCTCACCCATTGGCTCAATTCATCCTTTTTAAACCAGCGCCACAGTTGCCAGCCCAGCAAGCCGAGCAAGACGATGGTGAGATACCATTTGATCTGAAAAACGAAATTCCAGAAACCCACTGGCTGGGCCGGCTTGCCCCAGGCGGCAAAGATGAGGATCAGCACCAGAGTAAAAAAGAATAACCCATTTTTCCATAGCGGCCGCATGGCTTCTTCCATGCCCTGGGCGAAATTGATCGATTTTGCATTCCGCTCTTTTTCTTCTTTGCGATAGATGAATGCCATTGCCAACCCGATGATCACTGAAAAAGCGATAGCGCCCACGGCTCGGGCAATGCCCAATTCTGGTCCCAAAACGCGTGCAGTCAGGATAATCGCCAGCACATTGATGGCCGGACCTGAATATAGAAATGCCGTGGCAGGACCAATGCCTGCACCGCGTTTGTAAATTCCGGCAAACAGCGGCAACACCGTACAGGAGCAGACCGCCAGAATCGTCCCTGAAATTGATGCCACGCTGTACGATAGGATTTTATTTGCCTGGGCGCCAAAATATTTCAGGACGGCTGCCTGATTCACAAAAACAGAGATCGCACCAGCGATGAAGAACGCTGGCACCAGGCAGAACAGCACATGCTCACGGGCATAGTCCTGCAGCATGAAAAGGGCTTCCAGCAGCGCTTTTTGAACATTCGTTTTACTGAATGGAATAAAATACGCAGCTAAAAATGTCGTAATGATGATGGTTAATTTGGTACGGTCTTTCATTGTTGCTCCTATAATTTTTTATGGAACACCGATTGAACAGATCGCTTTAAAAGTGAAACGTGAGACGGCAGATGTGAGACGAAAGAAATAATTTGCCTGTTACATTTCAATTTTTACAACAGTCAGAAAAATTCCATACAAATCTGTTGGATCAGTTGAATCCGTGTCCTAATTTATTATCAAATAAATTCCACCTAATATAACCAGAACGCCACAGATTCGGCGAACGATGATCGCCCCTCTTGTTTTTTCAGTCCAATTCAAATAGTGCTGGACTTTTTCGATCAGTGTGCCTGCCAACACAATCACCGAGCAATGCCCCACGCCAAAGGCGGCTAACAGCGTAATGGCAAACAGCAGTTGGGTGGCGGCAACCTGAAACGCCACTCCCAACATTGGCGCCATGTAGGCAAATGTGCAGGGACCCAGTCCAATTCCAAAGATCAAGCCTAATAAAAAGGCCGCAGCCAGCCCTTTTTGCTTTACGTTCGTCCCTGTGGCGCCACTCCACAGTGCGGGTATTATATCAAGCAGGTATAGCCCCACCAGGAAAAAGACAATCGCCACCAGGTAATTTCCGACATTGCCAACATCGCCCATAAGTCTGCCCAGCGAGGCAGTGATGATGCCGATGGCGGCAATCGTTACCAAAATTCCAACGGCAAACAACAGCGAGAGCCAGAACGCCCGTTTGACCGAGCCATGTCCCTGCTTATCGATGAAGCCGATGATCAGCGGAATACTGGACAGGTGACAGGGGCTGAGCAGGATGCTCAAAATTCCCCAGAGAAAAGCAGCGAAAATGGCAAAGTATGGTTGACCTTGAATGACATTGGTTAGCCAGGTAAAAAGACTTGTCAGCATCCAGCCCCCTAACTTTTGTTTGGTTTGATCGGATTTTTTTTCTTCAAACCTTTATCGGTCAGCAATTTTTCAATTTCTTCCTTAGGAAAATAGCCTTCATGGCGAAGGAATTCTTTGCCCGACTCATCAAGAAAGACCTGGGTGGGAATGATTCGAATGCGATACTTTTCCGCTGGCGCCCGATCTTTCCAGACATCATGAAACACGATTTCGATTTGATCGCCGAATTCTTCTTCGATGGCCTTCATCACAGGCTGCATCATTTTGCAGGGGACACAATTGACCGATCCCAGTTCGACAAAAGTGACTTTAGGAGTTGATGCTTGTGTTGAATCGGTTTTTGTCGAATCTATTTTCACCGAATCAGTTTGAGCTACTTTCGTTGAGGACTCAGTTGTCGTCTGGGCATCGTTCTTGCCACATGCGAAAGCAAACAAAATCCATAGTCCCACTAATAATCCCAAATTATGCAATTTAAAAAATTGCCTCAACGTCTCGAAGGCGCCAAGAATCACAAAGAAAAAACTTGGTTTATTTTTTAAAATTAAAGGATAAAAAAGTGAAAAAGTTTTTCTCAAAAAATGATTATAATATTTTGTAAATTTTTTCTTTGAGCCTTGGGGTCTTTGTGGCAATTGCATAATCTGGGATAATAAGAGATAAACTTTTTTCATATTCAAATTTCCTTTTCGTTTTCACAGCGATTCATGAATAAGGGTTTTGATCTGATCAATGGTAGGAATTCTTCCTGATGATTTCACTATTTCATTGATCACCAGGCCAGGAGTTCGCGCGATTCCATACTCTAAAATTTTATCAATTTCTTTAACCTTAACAAATTCGGCGTTTATATTCAGCTCTTGAACCGCTTTTTTTCCAGTTCTTCCAGCTTTAAACAGTTGGGACAACCTGTGCCTAAAACTTTTATAATCATGATTGTTTTTCCCCTGCTCAGTCGTTAAGAAATAACTCATTTCAGAAGCTTGGCTTCTTTGAATTTCATTTCCGAAAATACTTCTTTTGGAACCATAATGCCACATTCACCAGACTAATCAACGCAGGGACTTCCACCAGCGGACCGATTACCGCTGCAAACGCCTCGCCCGATTGGATGCCGAAAACAGCCACTGCTACGGCAATTGCCAGCTCGAAATTATTGCTGGCAGCAGTGAACGACAGCGTTGCCGATTGGGCATAATTGGCGCCGACCCTTTTGCTCATAAAAAAGGAGAGCAGAAACATCACCACAAAATAGATCAATAGTGGAATGGCGATGCGCACCACATCCAGCGGCAGTTGCACGATGAACTCGCCCTTCAGTGAGAACATCACAATGATGGTGAACAACAGGGCGATCAGCGTGATGGGGCTAATTTTCGGGATGAATTTGGTGTGATACCATTCTTTATTTTTCAGATTGATGAGTGAAAATCGAGTGATGATACCGGCGATGAACGGGATACCCAGATAGATGAAAACGCTTTCGGCGATCTGCCCGATGGTTATTTCCACGGTGGTTCCTTTCAGGCCAAACCACGTCGGCAGAATAGTGATGAACACGTAGGCGTACACTGAAAAGAACAGCACCTGGAAAATGGAATTGAACGCTACCAGGCCGGCGGCGTATTCAGAATCGCCCTTTGCCAGTTCGTTCCAGACGATCACCATGGCGATACATCGCGCCAGCCCGATCAGGATCAGGCCGTACATGTATTCGGGATAGCCGCGCAGAAAAACGATTGCAAGTAGGAACATCAACACTGGACCCACGATCCAGTTCTGCACCAGTGATAATCCCAGCACTTTCCAATTGCGAAAAACCTGTCCCAATTCTTCATACTTCACTTTTGCCAGCGGCGGGTACATCATTAAAATCAATCCGATAGCAATGGGAATATTGGTCGTTCCCACCTGAAACTTATGCCAGAAATCCACAATGCTGGGAAAGAAGTAACCTGAACCAACGCCAACCGCCATCGCCAGAAAAATCCACAGCGTCAGAAATCGATCCAGAAATGACAGTCGTTGGGCTACATGACTACTCATTGTTCCTCCAAAATTTTTTTATCTTTTACCCTTTCAAAGGTAGCAAACCTTAGAAAGGGTGATGTTAAATTGACAATTCAAATTCATTCAAAAACTCTTTTATCCTTTCCCGAATTTGATCCCTCACTTTTCGGAACATCGCAAAAATTTCTGCTTCGCTCCCTTGCGCACCGGCCGGATCCACAAAACTCCAGAGAATCCGCTCCGCCTGTCCTGGGAAAAACGGACAGCGTTCCTTCGCATTGTCACAAACCGTAATGATATAATTAAAATTTTGCCCAATGAATTGCTCCACATCTTTGGACGTATGGCTGGAAATATCCACGCCATCTTCCAGCATCACCTGAATGGCTTTCGGATTGACCACACTCGGCTCCAAGCCAGCGCTGGTCACTTCAAATTTTTCTCCAGCAAAATGTCGAAAATATCCCTCAGCCATCTGGGAGCGGCAGGAGTTGCCGGTGCATAAGACGAGTATTTTTTCCTTCATCAAATTTGCTCTTTCATTTGCTTCGTTAAATGTCGAAATGTTTTAGGTAATTGGGTAACCGGGTAAATAGGCAAAGATTTTATAGAACGCGGATTACGCTGATGACGCGGGTTTACGCGGATAAAGACCAGATAAAAATCCGCGAAGATCAGTGTAATCCGTGTCATCCGCGCTCCAATCCGGCACTGGTCACTTCAAATTTTTCTCCAGCAAAATGTCGAAATGTTTTAGGTAGTTGGGTACCTGGGTAAATAGGCAAAGAATTTATAGAACGCGGATTACGCTGATAACACGGGTTTACGCGGATAAAGACCAAATAAAAATCCGCGAAGATCAGTGTAATCTGTGTCATCCGCGCTCCAATCCAGCGCTGGTCACTTCAAATATTTCTCCAGCAAAATGTCGAAATGTTTTAGATAATTGGGTAACTGGGTAAATAGGCAAAGATTTTATAGAACGCGGATTACGCTGATGACGCGGGTTTACGCGGATAAAGACCAAATAAAAATCCGCGAAGATCAGTGTAATCCGTGTCATCCGCGCTCCAATCCAGCGCTGGTTACTTCAAATATTTCTTCAGCAAAATGTCGAAATGTTTTAGGTAGTTGGGTACCTGGGAAAATAGGTAAAGATTTTATAGAACGCGGATTACGCTGATGACGCGGGTTTACGCGGATAAGGACCAAATAAAAATCCGCGAAGATCAGTGTAATCCGTGTCATCCGCGTTCTATGTCTTTTCTGACGCTACCACCCGGATTATATTTTGCATAATTCTATCCGATTGGTCGATTTTAATTTTTCCAGATCGGCTTTCATCTGCTCGTCATCATTCAGCCAGAAGGTGATGAGCGGCAGGAAGGCGGTGACGAAAATATTTTTGGGATCGGCTACCAGATGATAATCCACCCACTTACCGCTTTTTTTATCGGTGATAATTTCCGCTTCTTTCAAAATACTCAAATGTTTAGAAACTGTCGACGTGGCCAGTTCCAGAACTGCCGTTATTTCGCAGACGCACAGCGATCGGCATTGCAACATCTTCACGATGCGCAGCCGATTCTTATCGCCCAGCGCCTTGAAAATTCTGACTAATTGATCCATGATTGCTCCTCATCATTTCGTTAATTGGCAAAATATAAAAATATTATGGTTCAAAGTCAAGTCATTTTTTAAACCGATATTTATGATCAAGTGTTAATAAAAAGTTATTGCTATTTTGAAAAAAATATTTAAATTGTCCATGAATGTTTGTCCGTACCGGCAGCATACAGCCCCTGATTCGGCCTAGTGATTTGCAATCCGATCACAGCGGGGAGGGGGCGCTGCCCGGGAGCCAGAGGTATTGTTGCAAAAAAATTATTGGTTAAGTTTTTTATAATTGTGACTAACAACACTGTTGGAATGCAGCGGCGTGACTACATTTCGCCGACACGATGACTCGGTTCATCGTTCTTCATTCATTCGGATCACCGACTCGAAACGGAGATGCACAAGCAAACAGTTCATTATCTTTTGAATTCAGCAAGGAGGATCACCATGAGATTCAAGAATTTCTATTGGACGGTATTGATCATTATCATCGCTGTCACCGTCACCAGCGCAGCGTCGCAGAGTCTCCGCTGGAATACAACGCGCGACTATGAACCCATCATCATCCGGGGCGAGCAGTTCCCGGATCTGTTGAACGCCCCCATTTCGGAGCTATTCCTGTACCGCTACGATGCCGCGCAGAATGGCTGGTCGCAGATTCCGTCTCAGATCGACGAGAGACTCGACGATGGACGCTACGCCTATTCCGGCAACGATGGCGATCTGGATTCAACCGATGAGATCATTTTTATGGCGCGGGACATGGGGGATGAGGCGTCTGGTCTCATCTGGATTGAGGATCAGGACTCGCGGCAATATGGCCGGTTCATCATTGCCATCACCGACACGGCTCACATGGATGAGCAGGCCCTGGTGTACATCTATCGTTCAAAAACCCTGACGCACGATCCGGCCATGCAAGACTATATCAGCTATGCGCCAAGTTCGGATCCCGACGACCAGGGCGCGGATTTCATACACGGAGCGAGTTATTCTGAAGGGCACACCAAAGGAATTCCGGACTATCTGTCCATTCCGGTGGCGGCCGGCGGCAACGGGGAAGATATACTGGACAGGCAGAAACTGCACGTGGATTTGATGCTGCATATCAGTTTCGGCGGCTCTGAAGTGGTGATGCCGGCGACCATCCGGGAGAATTTTTTGCAGGAATTTCCGCCGGCAGTGAATTTCAAGGATGGCCCTGTTCGCGTGCTGCGGGAGGTCACGTGGACTGTTGCCATTCAGGGCATCGAGGCAAAAGAATTTTCCTTGCCGCTGGAATACTATCCCTACTCAATGGAATCGGGCGGGCTGTCGTTCAGGGTTCAGGAAAAGGACTCGGTCGACTACATCAAACAATCGTTCGATTTGAATGAACAGGCCGCCGGGATGAAGTTCTACAATCCCTACAATACCCAGGGCATTGTCATCGACGGCAATCCCGCGCCGGACACATCGTCTTTCGACGACAGTCTGGACCTGCACGGCGTGAACTGGTTCCTCTCCACCGGCCTTCAGGGAACGTTCGTCTATTTGTTCAAAATCGATTCGCTGGGCGAGACGCACTCGATCTATTTCAAAGATGATTCGACGCTCAGCGACGAGGGCGAAGACACCGGGGACATGCGCGCTTTCGGCGAGTCCGGCATTCTGATTCAAAGCGCCGGCACGAAGATCGTGGGTAATCTGCGGTTCGCCTACAAATCGTTCTTCCTGCCGGGCAATTCCGATCCTGCAGTCGGCGAGTCATTGGCCAGAAATTTCCAATCGCCAATGTCGATCGAAATCGCGCCGGTCGAATTCCAGGTCGTGGATTTGACCACTTTCACAGCCGAAGTCGTGAGTACAAGTATCGTCGAACTGAACTGGACAACCGCCTCTGAAATTGCGAACGCCGGTTTCGACATTGAGCGCAAAACAGGCGCAGCAGGCGACTGGGAGAAAATCGGATTTGTCGATGGCTTTGGTACGACCACTTCACCGCATGTCTATGCGTTCATGGACACTACCGTTGTCGTGGGAGATTATTCCTACCGTCTGAAACAGATTGGCCTGAGCGGCAATTTCGCCTACTCACAGATTGTGGCAGTGACCGTTCTGCCGGTTGGCGTGGCCGAGGAGCAAATCACCGTGCCGGCGTCGTTCCGATTGGAGCAAAACTATCCCAATCCGTTCAACCCGGAGACGGTCATCCGATACCAGATTCCGGAGACGGGTTCCGCAGTGCTGGTGGATTTGAGGATTTACAATCTCCTCGGCGATGAAATTGCCCGCCTCGTCCACGCGAGCCAGAGCGCCGGTTCGTATCAGGTTCTCTGGAATGGCAAAGATCGGCGCGGTCTGAATGTAGCGGCTGGAACCTACCTGTACCGGCTCACGGCCGGGAACTTTGAGGAGACACGAAAGATGCTCATCCTCAGATAGCTGGTTGTCCAGATTAATTTGACCCTGATAAAACCACAGTGCATCGCTGTGGTTTTATTATTTTTTGCCGGCCTGTTTCGCCGGACAATCAGATGATTTCCGAATGAAATACAAATTGATTTTCAAAAAAGATTTGTTTATATTGATGAAAAATTCGTGAATTTATAGTAACAATCCGGGCGCGGCGACTCTCCATTTTTCTCGTGAGTGCATGCCGCATCGTCCATTTCAAATGAAGCCAAAGAGGAAAAGTGTTTATGAAGAAAATAAACGCGGTAGTGCTTTGGGGATTGCTCTTCGCAGCCATCCCTGTCACCGTTCTCGGTCAAAGCTGGGATGAATTCAGGAACAAAGAGGCCGTTGTCATAAACGGGGGATACATGCCGGCATTCATCACTGTTCCGATCAATCAGATTTTCCTTTATTCCTTCAACAAGGCGGAAAATCAGTGGCGGCAAATCACAATTCAAATCGATCAATTGGACGGCGATGAAGGATATTTTGACGCCGATTACAACGACGTCATCGACTGGGTGGATGAAATCGTTTTCATGGCCGGCGACGCCGGGGATACGGCCCGCGCCTTCCAGTGGATTGACGACAGCGATTCGCGCCGGTATGGGCGCTATCAAATTCAGGTCACCAATCCGGACGATTCCCTGAATTACAAATATGTCTACGTGTACCGGTCGACAACATTAGTCCCGGATCCCAACTTGCCGGTGTACATGCGGTACGTCCCGTCATCCGGGACCGCCACAGACACGATTCACGCCGCGGGCTACACCGAAGGACACACGCCGCGGGACGGCAACGGCAAAGGCGGCGGCGTTGCCAACAGTTGGAAAGTCCCCGGCAGTGCCGGCGGCAATGGCCTGGATTTTCTGGATCGGCAAAAGGCGCGGGTGAATGGCAATTATTACACGATTTATCCGTTTCAGATGGCGGAGCCGGATTTGATCGATAAAGGCATCAAATTCAAAACCGGGCCCATTCGCACCATCCGCGATATTTTGTACGAAGCTGAATTTCAGGGAGTGGCCATCACAGTCGGGACGTTCAAAACCCGATATTACCCGTACAACGTGGTCGGTCTGGGCACCACCAAGTCGCTCACTTCAGAATACGGAATCAGCCTTGTCCGGCAATCGTTCGATTTGAATGCCAATGCTGTGGGCATGTTGTTCAATAATCCCAATAATGTGGACATTGTGATCGACGGCGATGGTGGTGTGGCTTCGAAGGTGATTTATCCACTGCCGGACCTCAACTGGTACCTCTGCTCCGGCAACGCCGGTTCGTTTGTGATGATCAACGAATTCACTCCGCCGAGCGGCGCAGCGTACACGCTTTATTACTACGACAATGAAAACGCCAACGGAAAAACCGCAGATAATACTTCGGATACCGGGGATAGAAAAGCGTACGGCGATACCGGCATTTTATTCACCGGGACGAAAATAGAGGGAGGCTTCAGTCTGCCGTACACGGCCTATTTCCTGCCAAAAAACCAGCCGCGGGCGACCGGCGAGACCATCGCCAATCATTACCGGCATCCGCTCACGGCGCGGTATTCAAGTCATGGCTATAGTCCGGCGGTTGAAATCGCCATGTCCTTGCCGGACACATCTGCCCCGGCCAAATCGCGCATTCAAATTCCGGTGCGCATCGGCGATTTGAAGGGAGAAGCCATCACAGCGGTGCAATTTTCAGTTCAATACAATCCCCAGGTTGTGTCGCTGCTGGAGGTTGTCACTGCAAACACGCTGGCCCAGGGCTGGGATGCGCCGCTGGTCGCGCTGAGCAACGATACAATGACGATCGCGCTAAACGGCGCTACGCCGCTTGCCGGAGCCGGCGTCCTGGTTTATCTGAATGTCACCGCTGCCGGCGTCGAAGCCAGTGAGAGTTCGCTGCATTTCATCGAAGCGATGTTCAATGACGGATATCCGCTCGCCGTCGCAGCCGACGGGCATTTCCTGACCACAGCGTCGCACGTGGTTGCAGTCTCAATGCCGCAGACGACGGCCGAGGTGAACAGTTCGCTCGTAATGCCGGTGCAGGTGGATGATGTGACCGGACTGGATATCACATCGTGCACCGTAGAGGTGTCATTCGACGAAACGATTATCGCGGCCACCGCTTATTCGACAGAGGGCATGTTGACCAGCGGCTGGAGCAATTTTTCATTCCAGACGAAAAACGGCTGGCTAAAACTGACCATGTCCGGGACAGAGCCGCTCAGCGGCGCCGGTGGGCTTGTGGGACTTGCGTTCGATGTGATTGGCGATCCCGGCCAGAGCACGGAGTTGGTCTTCGACGTTGTCCAGTTCAACTATGGCTATCCGGTCACGGCGAATCAGAATGGCCGCATCACTGTGACAGAGCCGCTTGAGCCGGTGATTCATGTTTCCATTCCGGACAGCACCAAGCCATCGATGAGTTCGCTGCATACCCCGGCTGCGGTTTCCGCTGTGACCGGCTTTGGCGTGAAAAACTATGTGATGACTTTGCGCTACAACGCCTCGGTGCTGGAGTTCAAAGGCGTGGACATTGTCGGCAGCCTCACGGAAATCTGGGGAATGCCGGCCGTGTACACCTTCTCCGGCGGATTCACGGTGAATGCCAGCGGAAGCACGCCGCTGGTCGGAGATGGGCCGCTGATCTATCTCAAGTTTAACGTCATTGGCGCGGACGGGACGAGCAGCGATATCACCTTCGCCGGCATGCAATTCAACGGCGGAGCCATTGACCGGACCACGGAAAATGGGACCATCACCGTCCTGGGCGTTGTGCCGGTGGAATTGACGTCGTTCAATGCGTTCCTCGCCGATGGCGCAGTCCAACTGGAATGGCGCACTGCGACCGAGTCCAACAATTACGGCTTTTTCATTCAGAAGAAAAACGAAACAGCCGGCGAATTTCAGCGTATCGGATTTGTCGCCGGAAACGGCACAACGGCCATCCCGCATGATTATACTTTTGTGGATCAGAATATCGCAGCCGGCCAGTGGACGTATCGGTTGCAGCAGCAGGATTTCGACGGGCAGGTCAGTTACTCGCCGGAAGTCGGGGTGACAGTGGTCGCGCCGACGCACGTTGCGCTGCATCAGAATTATCCCAATCCATTCAATGCCATGACCACAATTCGGTACGAGGTGCCGGCCGGTGACCATGCTGTCCAATTGGTTGTGTACGATGTGCTGGGCCATGCAGTGAAAACGCTGGTCAATTCCGAACGTCAGGCAGCCGGCGTTTACCAGATCATCTGGGACGGCGCCGACGAGACGCATCGTCACGCGCCCACCGGCGTGTACTTCTACCAGTTGAAAACCGGTGGTGAAAATTTTGTTCGGAAAATGGTCATCATCGAATAGGGGTGAACCGCGCATTCGATTGTAACGCGCCCGGCCGGTTGAACCGGGCCGGGCACCCATATTTTTCATTGTTCACTCATCAATCCAATGAATCCATCTCACTAACAACATTCGAGAAATATTCATGCGCAATTTCATCATCCGCAGGATTCTGACGCTCATCCCGCTCTATTTCGGCATCACCATCATCACTTTTCTGATCATCCATCTCGCGCCGGGCAAGCCCTCGGACCTCGAAGCGCAAATGCGTCCGGGCATGGCCATCGCTGCCGAGCGTCTGGAAAAAATTTATGGGCTGGACAAGCCGTTGCACGTGCAGTATTGGAACTGGCTCAGGAAAATGGTTGTGCTGGATTTCGGGGTTTCGTTCAAAGATAGCCGGCCGGTGCTGGATCAGATTTTCGCGACGCTGCCCAACACCATCATCCTCAATATTGCCGCGCTGTTGCTCATCTACATTTTTGCGGTGCCCATCGGCATTCTCTCCGCAGTGAAGCAGTACTCTGTTTTCGATAAAATTTCCACAGTGTTCGTTTTCATCGGCATGGCGATTCCCAGCTTCTGGCTGGCGCTGCTGCTGATTATGATTTTCTCCGTCAAGCTCGGCTGGCTGCCCATTTCAGGCATGCATTCGCTGCTGCTGGATTATTCGAATCTGTCGTTCTGGGACAAAACCTGGGACATCGCCAGCCACGCGATTCTGCCGGTGTTTGTGCTTTCGTTCGCCGGGCTGGCCTGGCTGTCCCGATACACGCGCTCCAGCATGCTGGAAATCGTTCGGCAGGATTACATCACCACAGCGCGCGCCAAAGGATTGAGCGAGGGGAAAGTGATTTACAAACACGCGCTGCGCAATGCCCTGCTGCCCATCGTCACCATTTTTGGGCTGAGCCTGCCGGGGCTGATTGGCGGCAGCGTCATTGTGGAAACGATTTTTGCCTGGCCCGGCATGGGGCGACTGGCGTATCAGGCCGTGTTAGCGCGCGATTATCCGTTGATAATGGGCACGTCCGTCTTCTCCGTGTTCCTGCTGCTGTTCGGAAATCTGTTGGCGGATATTCTATACGGAATTGTCGATCCGAGGATTAAATATGAGTGAAACAAGCGACGTGACACAAACCGTGGAACGGAAGAAAAGCCAATCCACGTCCATGTTTCGAATCATCTTCCGGCAATATTGCAGAAATAAACTGGCAGTGGTCGGAGCATTGGTCATTTTCGCGCTCTCGCTGGGCGCGATTTTCAGTCCGCTCATTTCGCGGCATGATCCGAACGAGATCAATCTGGCGGAGATTTATCAGTCCCCATCGTGGAACCATCCCTTCGGGACCGACATGAACGGCCGCGACGTCTTTGCCCGCGTGATGTTCGGCGCGCGCATCTCCATGAGTGTGGGATTCATTTCGTCCGGCCTGGCCGGCGTGTTGGGCGTCATTATCGGCGCGCTGGCCGGCTTTTTCGGCGGCAAGATCGATAACCTGCTCATGCGCTTCGTTGATCTGGTGCTGTGCATTCCTTCGTTCTTCCTGCTGCTGATGGTCATCGCCATGCTGGAGCCCAATATTTACAACGTGATGATTGTGATCGCCATTACCAGTTGGCCGGGATTGGCGCGGATGGTTCGCGCCGAAGTGCTGTCGATTCGCGAGCGCGATTATGTGCAGGCGGCGATTGCGCTGGGCATTGGGCGCTGGCGCATCATCTGGCGCCATATCATTCCCAATGTCCTCGCCCCGGTGTTTGTGGCCATCACGCTGGGTGTGGCAGCAGCCATTCTGGTCGAATCCGGGCTGTCGTTTCTGGGTCTGGGCGTTCAGCCGCCGACGCCGAGTTGGGGGAATATCCTGGCGCAGGGCCGCACGGTGATGCAGTTCGCCTGGTGGATGACCCTGTTCCCCGGGCTGGCGATTTTCGTCACGGTGCTGGGGTACAACCTGATCGGCGAAGGCCTCCGCGATGCACTGGATCCGCGCTTGCGGTGAGCGATGGCGTTCGGTTCCCGGCACGTCAGCCCCACTGCGCCGGGAATTGCGTTTCTGCGGCTGTTCGGGAAAATGTCGCAAAGGCGATTCGAGGAACCGACGCTCACCCGGAACGTCATCCGGGAAATTGAAATCAGATGTCTTTTTTGAATGGGCGAATCGGGGCAAAACGAATATCGTAACACAATGGGCGAACGATCATTTCATAAATCACAACGAGGTAGAATGACTAACAAACGAAGCTGGAGGCAAAGAACCATGTACAAAAAAATGAACCTGGCGTTATGGGTGTTGATTCTGTTCACTTTTCTTTTTGCAGGAGCAATGATGGCACAACAACGATCACAAAATCGAGCTGAAATTTCAGAAGCGTACAAATGGGATTTGAACGATATTTACGCGAATTGGCAGGAATGGGAAAAAGGCCTGGCGGATTTGCAGACGAAAATGGATAAGATCATTGCATTGAAAGGGACGCTCGGCAACGGCGCGGACCAGCTTTTGAATGCGCTCAAATTGCAGGATGACATGAATATTCTGGCGTACCGCGTGTACCGCTATCCCCAATTCACCCGGGATACGGACACCCGCAATCAGGAAATTTCCGCGCGGTTACAACAGGTGCAAATTCTGTTCGCTAAATTTGGAACAGCCACTTCCTGGATCAATCCTGAAATTCTGCAAATTCCCTGGGACACGATGAAGCTGTGGCTGGATAGCACTGAAGGCCAGGCGCCCTATCGGTTCGGACTGGAAAATCTGTACCGGCAGCAAACCCATGTGCTGGATGAGGACAAAGAGAGACTGCTCTCATTTTACAGCCAATTCAACGGGACGCCGCAGTCCATCTATTCCGAATTGTCCACGTCGGATATTCAATTCCCATCAGTGCAGTTCTCCACCGGCGCCGAATTGAAAATGACCAGTGGAAATTACAGTCTCGTGCTGGCGACCTATCCCAATCAGGCGGATCGCAAGCTGGCCTTTGAAGCGCATTACAAAGTGTACGACGCGACCAAAAATACCTATGCTGCTGTCTACAATTCAATCTGCCAGCGCGATTGGGCCGGGGCGCAGTCCCGGAATTATGCCTCAACCCTGGAATCGGCGCTGGACAGCGATAACATCCCGTTGGAGGTGTACACCAATCTCGTCAATACGGTGAAGGCCAATACCGCGCCGCTTCAGCGCTACACCGCCCTGCGAAAGAAGGTGCTGGGATTGGAAGAATATCACAACTACGATGGTTCCATCGGCCTCACGGATTTCAACAAAACCTACTCGTACGAGCAGGCGAAGAAATGGGTCATGGAATCGATCAAACCGCTGGGCAAGGAATACAACGAAAAATACAAGCTCGCCCTGGAAGGTGGCTGGATCGATGTGTTTGAAAATACCGGCAAACGGCCTGGCGCCTATTCCGCGAATGTCTATGGCGTGCATCCCTACATGCTGTTGAATTATAGCGAAACCCTGGATGACGTTTTCACGCTGGGACACGAGTTGGGCCATACCATGCATTCGCTGCTGTCCAGCGAAAATCAGCCCTTCGCCAACCATTCGTACACTATTTTTGTGGCGGAAGTCGCTTCCACGTTCAATGAGCGGCTGCTGCTGGATTACCTGTTGGCTCAGACCAAAGACCCCAAAGAGCGCATTGCCTTGCTGCAACAGGCCATCCGCGGCATCACCGGCACATTTTATTTCCAGACGCTGCTGGCCGATTATGAACTGCAAGTCCACGAACTGGTGGAGCAAGGCCAGCCGATCACCGCGCAAACCCTCAACCAGATCATGCACGAACTGTTCGACGCCTACTATGGCGATTCCATCGTCGATGACGAACTGCTGGATGTGGTCTGGGCGCGGATCGGGCATTTTTACAATGCGCCGTTTTACGTCTATCAATACGCGACCTGCTTTGCTTCATCGGCGCAGATTTACGATGATGTGACCAAAGGCCCGAAGAAAGAACGCCAGGCGGCGCTGGATCGTTACCTCACTCTGCTCAAATCCGGGGGCAATGATTATCCGATGGAGCAGTTGAAAAAAGCCGGAGTCGATCTTTCCAAACCGGAGCCTGTCAAAGCCGTCATCGCCCAGTTCGATGAACTGGTGACCATGCTGGAACAGGAGATCCAAAAACTGAAGTGAACTGACCATCCGAATCCCGAATGGCTGGGCTTCGCAAGCTGAATGAATACCGCATGACGATCTTCGCGCGTGCTGCCCGTCCCTGCGTTCTGCACCGGGACGGGCAGCATCGATCTCGACTAGCTTGGTTCTTTTGTCACGAATTAGTGTCAGTCTGAAAACTGCTAATATTGACCTCACCCCAACCCTGTCTAAAAAGGCTAATCCACACCCATACGTTGGGGGATATTACAATCAAATGAAACGCAGAGGTCGCGAAGGGCGCAGAGCAAAGACTATCTTTGAATTGGTCTGAGTGATATTAAAATTTTCAATCAACCAATGAAAATCATGTTCACCCATAGTCACAGAAGACCAGAATAACCAGGAAAATACCTGGTCTCATAAATTTGCAAACAGCTTTTTTTCAATACCAAAACGCTGCGTACCTCTGCGGTCTCTGCGTTAGAAAAGATATGGGTAAGGGTAAGCCTAAAAGGAGAGGGAGAACAGATGTTCCCCTTCTTGCCCGCAGGGTAAGAACGGTTTTAGGAGATGAGGTCTGAAGTAATGAAGTTTGAGAATATCAACCCCTTAGCTAATTTTGGTATTTTCGGACAGAAACGAATTATCTTCGACCTGACATTCATTTTCAGGAATAACAATCTCCGGCGCAATCTGCCGGAACGGACATTTACAGAGAGGAGCAAGAGATGAAACGATTCCGTGTTATTATCCCGACGGTGTTTTTGCTGATTTCCCTGCTCGCAACGCGCGGGCTATCAGCCGCAACCGGCGCCGGCGAGACAGTCGATATCACCGGCGTCTGGCAGGGCGCGCTGAAAATTCAAGCGATGGAACTGCGGCTGGTGGTTCACCTGTCAGCCGATTCGACCGGCGCATGGGCAGCGACGATGGACAGCCCGGACCAGGGCGCCTTTGGCATCCCGATTGATAAAGTGAAATTCAACGGCGACAGTCTCCGATTTGATGTGGCTGTGGTGCGAGGCTTCTACGAAGGCAAATTTGTCGCGGACAGCCTGATCTTCAATGGCCACTGGAATCAGGGCGGCATGTCATTACCTTTGAAATTGACCAAGGTCGATAAAGCGCCGGAGATCAAAAGACCGCAACTGCCACAAAAACCCTATCCCTACGATGAAGAAGAAGTCAGCTATAGAAATGAGACGGCGGCAATTCAAATTACCGGCACATTGACCAGCCCGCGCGGGGATGGCCCGTTTCCTGCGGTGCTGCTCATTTCAGGCTCCGGCGCGCAGGATCGGGACGAAAGCCTGTTCAATCACAAGCCGTTCCTCGTGTTGTCGGACTATCTGACGCGCCGGGGAATTGCCGTCCTTCGCGTGGATGACCGCGGCGTTGGCGGGACCGGCGGTTCAGTCAATCAGTCCACCTCCGAGGATTTTGCCTCGGATGTCCTGGCTGGCGTTCAGTTTTTGAAAAATCATCCCCGAATTGATAAATCCAAAATCGGGCTCATCGGCCATAGCGAAGGTGGATTGATCGCGCCCATGGCGGCGGCCAGGTCCGGCGATGTGGCGTTCATTGTGCTCATGGCGGGACCGGGCCTGACCGGCGAAGAGATATTGTATCTCCAGGCCGCGTTGATCTCCCGCGCCAGCGGCCAATCCGAGGAAGCGATCGAGGAGAACCGGGTTCAACAGGAGCAGCTTTTTACAATCATGAAGTCAGAACCGAATGACTCCCTCGCAACCATCAAAATCAAAGACATCGTCAAAAAGTCGTTCGAAAAAATGACCGATGAAGAAAGAAAGCAAGCCGGCGACGTGGAAGAGATTGCCCGGGGTCAGGCGAAACGAATCCTGACGCCGTGGTTCCGCTATTTTCTCACCTATGATCCGCGCATCGTTTTAGGCCAGGTGAAGTGCCCGGTTCTGGCGATCAACGGAGGCAAGGATTTACAGGTTCCGCCCAAAGAAAATTTGACCGCCATTGAAAAAGCGTTGAAAGATGCCGGCAACAACCGCGTCACGATTCGCGAAATCCCGGATTTAAACCACCTGTTCCAGACAAGCACCAGCGGAGCGCCAATGGATTATGGGAAAATCGAAGAGACTATGGCCCCGGCAGCCATGGCCATCATCGGCGACTGGATTGTTGAGGTATGCCGCTGAGCAGCCGGATTGAAAGATATCACATTCGAAGGAGAGAGGAATTCCATGGAAAAACATATTCAGGTTTTGGGAGTGATGTATATCGTCTTTGGCGCGCTGGGAATTTTGTCGGCCGCATTTCTGTTTACAGCCATTGTTGGCGGAGGCATCCTGTCCGGCGACGATGACGCCATGCGAATCACCCTGATTGTCGGCGTCATTCTGGCCGGGTTTTGCGCGCTCGTTGCGCTGCCGGGAATTATTGCCGGGATTGGTCTTTTGAAACGTCAAAATTGGGCCAGGGTCATGGCCATGATTCTTGGAATTTTGAGTCTGCCCCTTTTGCCCATCGGCACCGCTCTGGGGATTTATACATTGTGGGTGGTGCTGTCGCAGGAGTCGAACCGCGGAAATGAGTCCGCGACACCGGTTTCGTAACGTGATGAAGAAAGCGCAACGATTCGAATGACATGCTTGACAATGATTGGGGGCCAGAGAATTCTCCCGGCCGATAGCCAGTCCCCGGAAGGACTTGCGTTTTATGGCGAGCTGTTCGACCGACTGCTGCGCGACGTGACCGGCGCGGCGACAGTGACCCGATACGTGGGATTTCAACTGCCGCTTCGCAACGAGCAGGTTTTTCAATTTTTCGGCATTGAAGTCGAACACATCGAACCGATACCGCCGGGGCTGGTCGCATGGGAATTGGAGGCGCACTGCTGGCGTCTCAGGCATGCGCACGATGGCCGGACATCGCTGCTGTCCGAACATGAGATTGACTGGCGCTGGCAGCATGTCACTGCCGGGCCGCCGGCGCGAGTGATTGGCGAATTTGCGGCAACCTCGCTGCCGGAAGCGGCGGCCGTGGCCGGCGAAGGTCCCCACGATTTCAGGCTGACCGGCCTAGCTCACGTGGATAGATCGAAGCAGCGCGAGTTCGATGATTCCATCGCGCTGGCGGCGTACAACCCGGACTGGCCGCGGCAGTTTCAGCAGGTCGCCGACTGGCTGCGGCAATTCCTCGGCCCGGACATGGCGCGGCGAATCGAACATTTCGGCAGCACCGCCATCCCGTGCCTGCCGGCCAAGCCCATCATCGACGTGCTGGTGGAATGCCCGTCGGTGGACGCGGTCGAACGTCGCGTGAGTCCGCTGCTGGATTCCGGCGAATGGGAGTATTGGTGGTTCTCCGACCATATTTTTTTATTGAAGAGGAACCGGCCCATGGGCCAGCGCATCGTTCATATTCACATCGCCCCGGCCGGGCACCGTCTGTGGCAGGGACTTGCCTTCCGCGATCACCTGCGCCGGCATCCGGCAGATGCGAATCGCTACGCCGCGCTGAAGCAGTCATTGGCCGCAGAATTCCATCACGACCGGGAGCGCTATACTCTGGCAAAGACGGATTTTGTGCGGGAGATATTGGAACGGATTCGGAATACCTGAGCGCCGCGTGTCGGATAATTCGGGGTAGATTTTGGCGGACACAGGGAGCGTCTGGCCGTTCGCTTTTTTCAATGCATGGCGGGAACGACTAATTTATAAAAACGTTACCTAAAATTCTAAAATGAAAAGCGGTCGATGGGATATAATGAAATGTTACCGTGGAGTGCGATGTCTGCGATGCATAAAGGCATCGCACGCCGGACGAATTTCAAAAATAAGAGCTTAAGTTTTATTTCAATATTCAATAGTATCAATTGACCCCTACTCAAAAGGAATTATCAGAAACTATGTCTTTTTATAGCAGCCAATTGTTTGTTCATAAATTTTTCGGTATTCTTTTTTCAACGATTCACTCAGCCGCGTGTAGAAGGCAATCTTGGCAATGGGTTGACCTTCTTCGAAGAATGGGACTGTTCTTTCAAAATCTCTGATATAGCGATCCATACAGGCAGGATCATGATCTGTTTTACGGGCGATTTCTGATGGCATCAAGCCCTCAAGATGATAGGCAACGATTTGCTGTTTATGAGTAAACGTCCGCCCCAAATCGTGGTAGCTGCCCCTGGATGGCAAGGTTTCCTGGTGATCTTTCTCCCACTGTTGGCGCAGTTGACTGACTTGCGATGGAGAATAATTCAAAATCAATCCGACATCGATACTGGACAGCACCGCATCTGATTCTCGAATCCCATTTGGGCGGCATATCGTTCTTTGGCAGCATTCACTGGATCGTCGATCATGCAATCTGCTTTGATCTCGAACAAAGTCCAATTGCCCGAGTTGTCCTGAACCAGGAAATCGGGCTAATATTTACGCACGGTATGGCTGACCGGATCGATTTAACTGATGAAAAACTCCGATTCGCCGTGGGTGAACATGCCTGTGAAGTATAGTTTATTCACATTTCCTCGTTTTAATAGATCGAGAAAGAATTTCTTTTATTGATTTTATTTCTTGTCAAACCTGATACTCAAACTGCTGAACCAATGTATTAAAGCTCATATTGATCTGGACTGCATCGTGGGGCAGTAACACATATTTCCAGGGTTTTCCATGATGCTTTTGGGTGAAGTTCGTCGCATGGGTACAATAAAGTACGGCAGCCAATGACTTTTCCTGGACTTCTCTGCTTTCTATGTCCTTTTCTTTTTTAGTTTCGATGAGATAAAGTGAATCATTTGTCTCCGCAACAAAATCCGGGCAATAGCGTTGCGAATTATGATTGTAATAGATATTGAATTGATTCACTGCCGGACGAAGCCACTTGAGTACGTTGGCATTTTGCTCCAAAATGATGGCAAAATCTTTCTCGGTTTTCGAATCGAATTTGTACAAGTCATGACACGCCTTTTTAAAACCACTGAACACTTTGCTCGGAATGGTATTTGCCGGCGTGATTGTCTCCCGAAAATCATAAATTTTATCGACAGTATATTTTGATAGATTTTGCGTTTCGATTCGAGTGAAGGGCCGAACAATGGGTTCCTGAAAATCTGGCGTCTTGTAATAAAAATGTTCCATGAGCTGCACGTGAATGTATTTGCCAATATCCCGTTTATGATACAAAATGACGTTGGCGATTTTATCTTCTTCCAGATAGCTGCGGAATTTTTCTACCGCCTGGTGCGCCAGCTTAAAAAGCAATTCAGCGTGCGCATCATAATCAATTTCAGCGTGGTTCATCAGCTCGGAAACGATTATATTTTCAAGACTGCTGTAACGTATTCGCCGGTCTGATGACTCGACATACTCAATTTCTCCATTACGCAACGTTTGTATGATGATTTCCTCGGATCCGGGTTGGTAGTTCAAATTCTGCACATCCAGATCAAAATCGTAAAAACCGGAATCAACCTGCTCAGACTGCATAATGGTGATGCGCGGGATTTCGATGATATGCCGTGCGAATTCTTTCGCTATCTCGTCGTAGCTCTGCTCTACCTGTTTGGCAACTTCACCGGAAAACATATCCCGCTGCACTTGAATTTCGAATTTTGCCTGGATGCGCTTTACGGCAATGGCTTTGATTTCCGTTTTGGTTAGCTCATCCACGGAATTAACATCGCGGTTAAGTTCGGGCAGGGTTTCAAAAATTATTTTTTTTATCTCAAGCTGTTCCTGCGCGTTCTGCTTTTCACGGACATCTTTGATTTGCTCGATCTTCTTCTGCTCCTGTTCAAACACGCTCACATATTTAAAGCTCGAAGTCACCACCTGTTTCGTCTGGTTCAATTCATGTTCGTCGATGATAATGATATTTTCCTTGCGGATGATGGAGCCGGGTTTGTTCGCTTCGTCGATAATTTCCTGAAACCGGTCATGCGCCACTATCGTCAGTTTATCGGCTTTGGCGTTGCCGGTGCGTTTGCCATAAGGCAGGCGCAAGCCGCGGCCAATCGTCTGTTCCCGCAATGTCAACGCCGCCGCTGTGCGCAGGGGAATGATGGTGTACAGGTTGGTGACGTCCCAGCCTTCTTTCAACATGTTCACGTGAATGACGATTTCAATTTTATTCTCGGTCTGTTCCACTGACAGCAGGTTTTGAATATTCTCCTCTTTTTCGCTGCCTCGCTGGTTGGAGTCAATTTCCATCACTTTGTCGGCATAGTAGCCATCAAAAAATGAGTTGGAAACGATTAGCTCCCGCAGCGCGGCGGCGTGATTGGTGTCTTTGGCAACCACCAGCACAAAGGGCTTTACTTTATTGGTCTTGGTGTCGCGGGCAAAAATATCCAGCGCCACTTTGGTATCCTCGTGGATGCGCACGCCGTCTTCCAGTTTGATCCGATCCAGCTCTTCGGTGGAAAATTGCGCTGGTTTAAAATCCTCTCGGGTCGCCACGGCCGGCTCTTTGACGAATCCATCCGAAATGGCTTTGGCTAACGCATATTCATAGACGACATTTTTAAATTTCACAGTACCGCCGCTGCGTTCCACCTGCGGCGTGGCGGTCAGTTCCAGCCCCAGCACCGGATTGAGTTCGTTGATCACCTGCATGCCGCGGTCGGCGCGGTAATGATGCGATTCATCCATCAGCAGCACCAGATCTTTCAACCCCGAAAGGTATCTGAAATACGATTCGCCCAGATACTCGGACAACCGTTTGATGCGCGGCGTGCTGCCGCTGCGCGTCTCCGCGTTTATTTTGGAGATGTTGAAAATATTGAGATGAATTTCATCGGCAAACACATCGAGCTGGGACGCGTACTGGTAATTGTCGCCGGTGATCACGCGCGGCTGGTTATGGACAAATTCACCAATGCCCTTGAACACATACTTGGGATGATTGGGATTGCCGAAATCGTCGATCAGTTTATTGTAAATGGTCAGGTTGGGCGCCAGCACAAAAAAGTTTTTGATACCTTTGGCTAAATACAAATAAGCGACAAACGCGCCCATCAGCCGCGTTTTGCCAACGCCGGTGGCCAGGGCAAAACAGATGGACGGGAAACTGCGTTCGAAATCGCTGCACGTTGGGTAACGTTCCTGCACCTGTTGCAACGCGGTCGCCAGGTCGCTATCTTTTTTCAGGGAGAATTGGTCACATAGTTCCGCTAAAATTGCCAGACTTTCGGTTTGCGGCGGCCGTAAGCTCAGTCGGTTCTTTATGGATGTGGCGATGCGATTCATGGTAAAAATTCCTTATTTTTTGAGTCGTTTGGAGTGCGGCGACCGTGTCGCCGTATGATTTGTCCCGCAGAAGGCGGGATCAAATCACTCCAAAATTCAGTCAAATAAATTGCCCTGGTGCGTGGTTTCTTCTTTGGGTTGCGCCGGTTCGTCAGGACCGGGCGGAACAAATTCCGGTTCGTTGGGGTCGCGCGGCATGTTGATGATGTTCAGGCTGTAATCGTCTTTGCCGAATTCGCAGCGACCCAACAGCATATTGGGAATTTTCTTGATCGTGATATTGTCGTACCGTCCCCGGCATTTCTCCTGAAACGATTTGCAGGCGATGAGCAGGCTTTCACCCGGTTTCATGTCATCATGAATTTTATCGATGAACTCCAGCGTGACAAATTGAGTTGTTGTAAAAATGAAATCCTTTTCCGTGGATTGCCCCTGTTTCCAGAACACGTCCGCATCCGGGAAATAGGTAAAGCCCTCGTGTTTTGCCATGGCAGCCGCCAGCATGTCGGCGTTGTATTTTTCGTCGATGACCCAGTTATCGTATTTATCTTTTTTGAGCAGGCTGGGCGCCATTTCGTAGAATTTGAAACCGCCGCCACCTAACCAGTGCACGGCTTTGGAAATGCCGCCCTGGTCACTGCCATCCACCACTTTTTGTAAGCGCGGCAGGCAATGGGTGGTGCAGTGCTCGCCCAATTCGATGCCGATCCATTTGCGGTTCATTTTATGGGCGACGGCGGCGGTTGTGCCTGAGCCGAGAAAAGAATCTAAAATTATATCTCCTTCCTGACTGCCAAGAAGCAACACTCTTTGTAGCAATCGCTCTGGTTTCGGAGTTGCAAAAACTTCATTATCATTAAAATTTAACGTTTCTTTCTTGGCTTCCTGATTGTCACCAACTTCAGTTCTATACCAAATCGTTTTACTAACACTTCCTTGCTTAACTTCAGTTAAAAAACGCTTAATAGATGGAACGTTATTACCTGATGGCCCAAACCATATTCTATTATCCTTTACAAGTTCATCAAAGCGAGTTTTTGTAACACGCCAGCATGAGCTACCAGGGGGATTAACTACTCTACCCGAAGGTGTAGTAATTGGATAATCACATGATGCCGTATAGGTCTTAACATCTAATCCACTAGATTTCCATAAACCTCGAGGATCATTATCTGGATTTTTGTATCTTTCATTCATTTCATCAGTACGTGGAAGCAGATAAGGTCTCCATATTTCTTTATTTTTCGAATAGGCTAAAATGTGATCATGACTATCAGACAGCCATTTTGCATCGTTCTGTGGGGAATATTTTTTTTCCCAAATTACATTAGCAACAAAATTTTTACGTCCGAATATTTCATCGCACAACACTTTTAAATAATGCGATTCATCGTCATCAATGGAAATCCAGATCGAGCCATCTTCCCGAAGCAGCTTGCGCAACAGTTCCAGTCGCGGCTTCATCAAATTCAACCAGATCGAATGCTCCAGACCATCGTCATAATGCTCAAACGCATTGCCCGTGTTGTACGGCGGATCAATATAAATACACTTGATCTTGCCGGCAAAATCCTGTTCCAAAGCCTTGAGCGCCAGCAAATTATCGCCATGAATCAGCATGTTTTCGGTCGTGGGGTCGCCGTAGGATTTTTCCCTGGCTTCGATTAAAATGCGCGGCTCCAGTTTGGGCTGCTCGTTTTTGCCAATCCAGGTGAGTTCGAGTTTTTGTTTATCGGGCATCAATCGTCTCCATTAAAAATTTAAAACATAGAACGCGGATGACACGGATTGAACGGATTTTCGCGGATATAAAAAAGGCATCGGTTCATTTATCCGTGCGAATCCGCGTTATCCGCGTCATCCGTGTTTTATCAGATTCATTTTACAAATTGCTATCATCCATACAGGATAATATTTCCAATTTCAGTGCTTCAGAAAAATCACGTTCATAAATAATCGATTCCATGACCCGCCGCAGCAGTGCATCATCGATACGACCAGCGGCAACATGGTAGCTCAGGTTTTCCATTTCCTGCACGAAGCGGTTGATGCAGTACAAATAGCCGTTCAGGTTCAGAAACTGAATGCCCAGCGAAATGGAAAGCCGTTTATTACCGTCCTGAAAACAGTGAAAGCGATTGACAGCGAATACCAGATGGGTGAGCTTATCGATAAACGACGGGTAATAATCGTCATTCTGAATATGAGTCAGCACGCTGTCCAACTGCTCGATGTTCAAATGACCCGACACACCGCCGCCGCTGATTTCAATGGTCTTTTCATGAATTTGAATTGCCTGTTCCAGATCGATATAAAACAGCCTCATTCCCGCTCCTTCAGCCGCTTGAACACGTCCTCATTTTCTTCAAGCCGTTCCTGTAACGATTTGCTCTTTTCACCCAGGAAGCGGTCAAAGTCAACAGCATCGATGGCATCGACGTATGCTTCCAGCTTTTGATGGAGCGCGTCACGAAAACCGAGATCGCGGCTGGCCATTTTCTGCCGGGCATTGTCCCGCAACGGTTTCCATAAGCGTTGGTTTTCAAAATCGGCGAACAACCGATCGACTTCAAATGGCGTCAACTTTCGTCCTTTTTGCTGATATGCTTTTTGGATTTCATCGCCAAAACCAGCTTCGTACGAAGCGATCAGATCGAGAATTTCACTGTACATGGTATCACGAACCTGCTCGCTGGCTTTTAACTTTAGCACCTGTCGATATTCATCCGCATTCTCTTTAAAAATACTGCGGTAAATTTTATTGGTATAGATGGCGTATTTGGCTTTGCCCATATCGACACAATCTTTTAGCGCATCGGTAAACTCGCGGCGGTAATGCTCACCCCGGAAATAACTTACAATAAAATCTTCGTCGCGTTGATTGATATATTTGGCGCCACCGCCGGTTCGTTTGTTTATGGCATCGATGGTAATATCAAGAATGACGCCGCGCAAAACACGCGCTTTTTCGCTCTCCACAAGCAACATGGCAAGATTCAGGAAAGAACGAAAATTGAATACGGCTAAATTCACAGTTTTGTGACCGACATGAATGTCTGTCACAGCCATATTTTGAAGTGTTAATTTAAATTTATTTAATTTATTACCCCGTAAAACTTCATAGCCGTTTTGTCTTAATTCTGCATCATATTTGTCCAAATAGCGGTCGATCGTTCGTTCATCGATTTCAAAAAAATCAGCGGTTTGCTTTTTCGTCATTCGATATTCACCTTCAAACAAAATACCCTTTATATCTGCTACTTTTTGAATTTCTTCGAGAGCATATCGGTTATTCAGGACATTTTGCCGATGAACATGCGAAGCGGTTAAATCTTTCATAACGACCTCAGGATAGTTTTTTTCAGGGTAACACACGTTTAATAAAATAAATGGAAATATCAAATTAATTTCCAGCGCACAGTAAATAATTCAGACGCTGTTGTATTCTGTTTCATTCTCGCTTCGATGGTTTCGATCAGTTCTTCCTTTTTGGCGTCCACATCATCCTGGGCTTCAAACAGATTTTTTCTGAGTTGATTGCGCTTCTTTTCCATATCTTTGATGAGCCGCTGCGCTTCAACTTTTGCTTCCAGATTGATTAATTTTTTGGCTTCTGTTTTCCGGAACCTGATTTCTTTATCCAGATTTTTCAATTCAAGTTCGAGACTGCTTTTCAAATCGTCCGCCCATTTTTCTAATTTGTCCATTTCATACTCGAAAAAGTAAGTATTCCGTTCGGTATTTTGTCTCAGAATTTCGGTTTGCCGGGCATGAAATAGCTCATCAAATTTTCGCCTGGTGTCAGGTAATTCCTGATCAACTGAAATTTTATTTACTGAAGCCGGGCAGGAAAACAGCCGCTGACATTGATCGTTTTCGAGGATATGCCCTTCATCATCAAACGCGGCCAATAACACATAATCCTCTGTCTCGAATGATTGAATGGTATAATTTATCACTTTCATCCAACCACTCTTTTGCACTAATGTCTCGAGAATGGATATTTTCAGCGATGTATCGGAGTACTTAAAAATTAATTCAGCCGGTTGCAGCGGCTCGTTTTTCGTCAACTGAATGATCCGTTGCGCCAATGGATGACCGATGCGATAGATATTGGCATCTGCCACATTTTTTCCAATGCGGTAGGGACCGGGATGGATGTGTTCATCGGGAAATGGATTTTTAATGAGCGTAAAAGAATATTCGCCGCCATCAAATCGGGCATACGGTTTCAGGAAATACTTCGTGACCTGCCACAACCAATTCTCATATTTATTCAGGTAAAAACGGCTTTCCTGTAAATTGACACGGAGCTTTTCATGAACTTCTTCATCAAAATTTTCCAGCAGTTCCTGACGGGTATTTTTCATACGATGGGAAATTTCAGATTCCAGGTCCTGCTGTAATTCATCGAACGAGCGCTGGATTTCTTCCGTTGTCCGGCAGTTCTGGTAAATCCGTGCGATTCGTTTTTCAAAATCAACGCCCGATTCCAGCGAACCAAGCACTTCGTCGCTGGCGCCGAACACGCCGCTGAACAATTTAAATTTTTGATCGAGCAATTCATACACGCGTTGATCAGCAGCATTGCTTTTATTTAAAAAATTAACCACAACGACATCGAATTTTTGCCCGTACCGATGGCAACGACCAATGCGTTGTTCGATGCGCTGCGGATTCCAGGGCAAATCATAATTCACTACCAGCGAGCAGAACTGGAGATTGATACCTTCAGCCGCGGCTTCAGTGGCGATTAAAATCGTGGCGTCATCTTTAAAATAATCAATAATCGCTGCCCGTTTGTCGGCGGTTCGGGAACCGGTAATTTGGTCGGTGCCGTCATGTTTATTTAACCACGTATGATAAATTGTCGTCGATTCAGGATCGGTATTGGTTCCGTTAAACAAAACCAACGATCCGGCGAACTCAGTTTGTTCCAGCAGATTTTTTAAATATTGCTGCGTTCGCCGTGATTCGGTGAAGATCACAGCTTTTTTAGGCGCGCCCAATCGTTCAGTTTCAGCAAAACCTCGTTTTAAAGCGGTTAACAAGACTTCGCCTTTGGAATTTTTTATGATTGTATCTGCCAGCAGTTCAAACTCACGCAGGTCGCTCACTTCCTGCCGGATATTCCGATAATCTTCTTCCGTTAGCTCCGCTTCTTGTTTATCGTAAAACGCCGGTTCAGCGGATTCGTCATTCCATTCTTCAGCAAGCTCATCCATCGTTTCAAAATCAGCCACATCGAACTGAGCGTTCTCAACCTGTTTTTTTTCGTTATAGACAATTTCGAGCTTTTCGTGCAGTGCTTTCAGCGTCCCGGCAATTGCGTAGGTGGATGACGCCAATAATCGACGCAGGATAAGAGTCATCAAATGGCGCTGACTTTTTGGTAGCGCGTACAAACGGTCCCGCTGCAGGTAAAGAGAGACTAACTCATAAAGGCGTTGTTCTTCTTCGGTCGGGTAAAATTCCTGAGTGATTGCCGTACGATTGGTAAACTTGATATACTCGATCACTTGCCTTCGCAGCGTTCGTTGGCAAATAGGTTGCAAGCGCGCTCGAATATCGGCATAATTCCCGTCTTCAGTAAGCCGGGAGAATTGGCTTTTAAAACTTTTCAAATCCCCAAATGTGTAATCATCAATAATACTAACCAGACCATAAAGTTCTAATAACGAGTTCTGCAGTGGCGTCGCTGTCAGCAATAATTTCGGGGACGTCGCAACTGCGTTTTTTATGGCATTGGCGATTTTATTGCTGGCTTTGTAGACATTCCTCAGTCGATGTGCTTCGTCAATGACAACCAAATCCCAGTGCATGTGTTGAAGATAAGCGTCTTTTGCCCTGGCAAAATGATAGGAACAGATGATGATATCTTTCCGGTCAAAGGGATTTAGATTGCCATTTTTAATCCCGGCATTGAACGATGCGGTTTCTAAAATTGTCGACGGTAAGAAAAACTTATCATTCAATTCCTGATACCATTGCTTGCGCAGGTTGGAAGGGACAATGATTAAAATTTTCCGCTTTCGTTCCGCCCATTTCTGGGATATAACTAAACCGGCTTCAATTGTTTTTCCTAAGCCGACTTCATCTGCTAAGATTGCGCCTTTGGATAATGGTGAATGAAAGGCAAATAACGCTGCTTCCACCTGGTGAGGATTAAGGTCAACTTGCGCATCTACCAACGTTGTGGCTAATTTTTGCAGGCTGTCTGATGAGCTTTGCTTGGTGAGCTCATACGCAAAATATTTTACATGGTAAGGCGATATTTCAATGGAGTTATTCATAGTTAAAGCAAAAATAACAAAAGAATATTAAAAAATCAATCTATTTCTATTTTTTTAAATTGATGTAACATTTATACGATTCAATCCCAAATTATAGGGATTTTTCATTGCAAAAAAAACGCCCCGATATGTCATCACGACATCGGGGCGAAAATTAATTCATGGTATTGCAGCTTGAAAAATGCTATGATTATCGTTAAAGTCCCAACCCTTTGGCCACACCGTCTCCGTACGCCTTATCCGCTTTACTGAAATGATCGACCATTTTACTTTGAATTTCCTTTGGTACATTTTTCAGCGCGCCGACAATGTTTTTGATCAGTCGCTGCTGCTCTTCCGGCGACATCAGCCGAAACAGGTTGCCCGGCTGAACATAATCATCGTCAACACCCCGCTTTTGGTCGTACCGATCCGCATCGCCAAATATTTTTAACGGTGGTTCGCTGAATGCAGAATCCTCTTTGGGTCCGCCAAAGCTGTTTGGCTCATAATTCACAGCCGCGCCGGCATTTCCATCGAATCGCATATAACCATCGCGCTGGTAATTGTTGACCTCAACGTTTTTGGGGCGGTTGATCGGAAGGCTCTCATAATTCACGCCGAGGCGATAGCGATGGGCGTCTGCGTACTCGAAAATTCTCGCCTGCAACATCTTGCAGGGCGAGAAAGAAATTCCGGGCACAATATTGGCCGGCGAAAATGCGGACTGCTCCACCTCGGCAAAGTAATTTTCCGGATTTCGGTTCAATTCCATCGTGCCCACTTCGATGAGTGGATAATCTGCGTGAGGCCACACTTTTGTCAAATCGAATGGATTCCAGCGATAATTCGCTGCCGCTGATTCCGGCATCACCTGCACATAGAACGTCCATTTCGGATATTCACCGCGCTCGATCATCTCAAACAACTGACGGGTATGATAGTCAGGATCCTTGCCGGCAATTTCATCCGCTTCCTGCGGCGTCATATTTTGAATGCCCTGTTTTGTTTTGAAATGAAACTTCACCCAAAACCGCTCATTCCTGGCGCTGATGAAGCTATAGGTGTGACTCCCGTAGCCGTTCATGTACGGAATTCCTTTGGGCGTGCCGCGATCCGAAAACAGGATGGTGACCTGGTGCAGAGATTCCGGCACCTGTGACCAGAAATCCCACCACATGGTTTCCGAGCGTAAATTTGTTTGGGGAACCCTTTTTTGCGTGTGAATGAAGTCAGGGAATTTCATGGCGTCCCGAATGAAGAACACCGGCGTGTTGTTGCCAACCAGATCCCAGTTGCCTTCTTCAGTGTAGAATTTCAGCGCAAAGCCGCGGACATCGCGAACTGTATCCGCCGATCCTTTTTCACCGGCAACTGTTGAAAACCGACCAAACATCTCCGTCTTTTTCCCGACCTTCGAGAATATCTTCGCTTTCGTGTATCTGGTGATATCGTTCGTGATTGTCAGGATACCGTGCGCTCCGGCCGCTTTGGCGTGAACCACCCGCTCCGGAATTCGCTCCCGATTGAAATGCGCTAACTTCTCCAATAAAATATGGTCCTGCATTAACGTGGGACCGCGTTCGCCGGCTGTGAGCGAATTTTGACTATCGCTCACCGGGATGCCGGCTGCTGTGGTTAATTTTTTTTCTTTACTCATGTGCATTCTCCTTCAATGAAATTTGAAACTATATTGTTTAGTTATTTATTTTATATAATAATTATTATTATATGATAGGCAAAAAAATTTAGTCTCCTTTCCGACACTCGCTGCAAATCACATTGAAATGAACGGAAAAATCGATGAGTCGATTGCCTTTTTTTACTTCCGGGGGAATCGGCAATTCATCCAGATCCTTACTTTTTATATCAATGATTTTTTTGCATTTCGAACAAATAATATGATGGTGGCGCTCTTTCAACGGATCGTATCGCAATGTATTATGCAGCGAAGTTACCTTTGAAATGATTCCATGTTGTTCGAACGTCTCCAGTATTTTATAAACCGTAGCGAATGAGATGGTCGGGAAATCCGGCAGCATGTCTTTGTAAATCATGTCCGGGCTCGGGTGATTGTCGTGATTCACCAATGCTTTATAGACTGCCAGGCGTTGCGGCGTCACACTCAATTTAGCCTGTCGACACTTATCAAAAAACTGGTTGAGCAGTTCAGTTCGCGTATTCTGATCCATTGATATTCCCGATTCATTTTTAGATAATAATTGTTATTATAAAATAAGCTTTTTTATTTAAAATGCAAGTACTTTTTTTATGGCAAGAAATAATTAAGTCCTCTTTCCGAGCCAAGAAATTTTCTTGACATAATCATGATTTTTGATTATTCTTTAAAAAAAAATACAATAATTTTCCACCCTCAACGTCATTGTAAATGAAATGAGAATTGAACAAGAACATAGGATCAGACAAAGCTTCGAAGCGGAACACGCGATTCTGTTCGCCTTCATCCGGTCGAAAATCCGCTCAGTGGAAGAATCCGAGGATTTGCTGCAGGATGTCTACGTCCAGGCCATGAGCAGCCTGAATGTCCTGGAGTCCATTGATAATCTGGCTGGCTGGTTGTTCACTGTGGCCAGAAACAAGATCATCGATTGGTATCGAAAACGGCGATTGCCCACGGTGTCGCTGGACGCCCCGGCCGAAAACGGCCTGCGATTCCAGGATGTGTTGGCCGAGCAATTCCCCGAGGATCTCGATGACGACAGTCGGGACTTTCTGGTGAACGCAATCTGGGCCGCTGTGGATGAACTGCCGGAGAAACAGCGATTCGTCTTCATCCAGCAGGTGGTTGAAGGAAGAACATTTCGCGAACTGGCCGAGCAGACCGGCGAGTCTGTGAACACCCTGCTCGCGCGGAAACGCTATGCTGTTCAATTTCTTCAGAGCAAATTAATTCAGATTCGAAAAACCATGTTAGAAACTTAGAGGTGTCAGATGGAAAAATTCAAGCATTTGAAAAAAACGAAAAGCATCTTCGCCATCATCGGGATGGTGATTCTTGGGGTCATCTTTGCCGCCGGCATGGCGCTGCTGTTCGGCTTCATCGTCATGTGGCTGTGGAACTGGCTGATGCCGGACATTTTCGGCCTGACCACGATTACGTTCTGGCAGGCATGGGGATTGATTGTGCTGGCTCATATCCTGTTCAAATCTTTCCCGCACACGAACTCGCACAATCACGACGCGCACATGAAAAAGAGATTCCAGGACAAGTTTTTCAAACCCAAACAGCACGATGAAGTTCAGGATATCAGCGGCACTGTGATCGATTAGTACCTCCCGCCCTTTCAGTGGACACTGCGATTTTTATCGGCCACTGAAAGGGCTTTTTTTCCATGTACCAGCCACGCTCCAGATGGATGAATCGCAACGGCTTCAATTGCGCCGGTCGTCGTGCCAGTCGCCGGAAAAACCTACAAGTTCTCTCTCCCTAAAAAAGCGCCTCATCGCCGCTGCTGCCTCTTTGGCTCCAACAAACCAGGAATTCACTTTCGAGTCTATTTTCGCTCCACCTGTGAACGGCGCTTGCCGGCCATTGCACCCGGATCCCGGCGCCTTTTCCTGTTGCAAGAGCAGCAATGCGAAAACTTTTACTTGAAATTGATGTTCTGATCTTATATATTTCGTGAGTTCATGAACTGCTACGATTTCCAAATCCCGGAGACATATTTCGCCACCAAACTTTGAGGCAACCATGGAAACCTTAATGGCCATCGATTGCGGCACACAGAGCATTCGCGCCATGCTATTCGATTTTCAGGGCAATCTTCTCTACAAATCTAAAGTTGAAATCGAGCCGTACAAATCTCCAAAGCCAGGCTGGGCTGAACAGGATCCCCTGTATTATTGGGAGAACCTCTGCGCAGCGTGTCACCAGCTCTGGCAACTCTGCGATTCGAAACCGCAGATCAAAGCGCTGAGTCTCACCACCCAGCGCAGCACACTCGTGAACCTCGACGAGACTGGAAAGCCGCTGCGGCCTGCTATCCACTGGCTGGACCAGCGTCGCATTGCCCTGGAGCAGGTGGTCAATCCGATCGTCAATTTCATCTATCGGGCCGTCGACATGGATTATGCGGTGCGCTTCGCCCACGCCGAAAGTGAAGCCAACTGGATCATGAAAAATCAGCCCGAGATATGGGACAGGACGCACAAGTTTCTGTTTCTGTCCGGCTATCTGACCTATTTGTTGAGCGGCGAGTATGTGGACTCTGTCGGCTGTCAGGTGGGCTACGTGCCTTTTGATTACAAACACATGCACTGGGCAAAGAAAGGCCATTTGAACCGCAAGCTGTTTCCCATTGACATGGACAAACTGCCGACGCTGGTGGATCAGGCGCAGGAAATGGGCCGGGTGACTGCGGCAGCGGCGGAAGCCACCGGCATTCCGGCCGGCACGCCCATCATTGCGGCGGCTGCGGATAAGGCCTGCGAAATTCTTGGCAGCGGCAGCATCAAGCCGAACATCGCCTGTCTCAGCTACGGCACCACTTGCACGACGTCCATCACGACGCCGAAATACCTCGAAGTGATCCCGTTCATCCCGCCCTATCCCAGCGCCGTGCCTAAAACCTACAACACAGAAATTCAGATATTCCGCGGTTTCTGGATGGTGAGCTGGTTCAAGGAAGAATTCGGACACAGGGAGAAAGAGCTGGCTTCGAAAAACAATGTGTCAGTGGAGTCGCTGTTCGACGAGCTGGTGCAGGAGATTCAGCCGGGATCGATGGGATTGATGCTTCAGCCATACTGGGCGCCCGGCGTGAAAATCCCCGGGCCGGAGGCCAAAGGCGCCATCATCGGATTTGGCGACGTTCACGGCCGCGCGCATATTTATCAGGCCATTCTGGAGGGACTGGCGTACGCGCTGCGCGAGGGCACAGAAAAGACGCAGAAGCGCTCCAGAATTAAAATCAATGAAGTTCGCGTGTCCGGCGGCGGGTCCCAGAGCAACCAGGCCATGCAGATCACCGCGGATATATTCAATCTGCCGACGGTCCGATCCAGCACCTACGAGACCTCCGGGTTAGGAGCGGCCATCGATTGCGCCGTCGGGTTGGGCATCCACCGGGACTTTGCGACAGCGGTGCAGGAAATGACCCGAATCGGCCACACGTTTGAGCCCAATCCGCGTAACGCTGAGTTGTACAACGCCCTGTATCATCGCGTTTACAAAAAAATGTACACCCATCTGAAGTCGTTATACCAGTCGATCAAGGAAATCACCGGCTATCCGGAACGATAAGGTTCAATCGGATTGTGGCGTCGAAAACTGATCCCGAACAGTACGCATATTCGGGGACACACGTCCCGGCCATTGCCCACGCTGGATAAAAATCCAGCACGATCATAGATTATGGAGCACCCTTTTTAATTCATTCGAGGAAGACACCTGTGAAACTCATCCCCGGAAAAATCATGCAGGAAGCGGTCATTCTCATCGCAGCGGCGAGCGTGGTGGGGATTTCCGTGAACACCTTTCACCCCAATGGAGTGAAAATTACCAATATTCGCCCACCGCTGCAATTTGCCCCGGACACGTTACTGGCCGCGGACCTGCCCGGCGTGTCGATCGATCCATCCGGCGCTGCACACAATGAGAGCCCTGAACCGCGCATCATCAGCACGGATCAGGTGGCGCAGATGATGAAAAAACGGATCGGAATTCTCGTCGATGCGCGATCCGAGAGCCTGTACGCGGCATCGCACATTCCCGGCGCCGTGAATATTCCTTACCAGCGTTTCGCCGACTATGCGGCGGTTGTGGATTCGCTGCCGCGCAATGTCTGGCTCATCTGTTACTGCGACAGTCCCGGCTGCGACCAGTCGGAGCTGCTGGCGTACGAACTGCTCATTGAAGGGTTTGACTACATCACAATTTATCACGATGGGTTGAAGGGCTGGACAGAGGCCGGCTTTCGGGTGTCGGGAAATGGAGCGCGCCATGAATAGGGGCTCTGTGCGGCAGATCATCGTCACGTCGACCACGTGGCTGGTGGCGATCATTTTCATCGGCGCCGGCGGGAGCAAAATCATCGACCCGGCGAAATTCGCAATGGACATCGACAATTACCGTCTGCTCCCCTATCTGCTGGTGACGGTGGCGGCGGTGGTGCTCCCGTGGCTGGAAGTGATGAGCGGGTTGGCCCTGATCGTCGCCAAAAAGCGGGGCGGCGCGCTGCTGACGCTGGCAGGACTGAGTTTCATGTTCATTCTGGCCATGGTCTCGGCGCTGGTTCGCGGATTGGATATCTCCTGCGGCTGTTTTTCTATCGATGGCGAAGGCGCTCGAATCGGGGTTCTGCGCCTGATTCAGGATGTTCTGCTATTCGCGGCCATCCTCTTTTTGTATGGGCATCATTCAAAAACCAACTCGGAGCGATAGCCGGCGCGTCACTGCGCTAAAAAGGTGTCCACTTCTTCAAAAGCGATTTTGAACCAGACGGTATAATATTCCGGGCGCTTGATCAACTCCTCCCTCAAGTCCTCAATGGATATCCATCTGACATTCGCCACCTCGTCCGGGTTGAAATCGATGCGGCCGGAGTATGTTCCAAACAGCACGTGATCGAACTCGTGCTCAATCAAACCATTATCAAATTCCGCCCGATAGATGAAATGGAATTTCCGTTCGAGCTGGCAGTCGAATCCCATTTCTTCCTTCAGCCGGCGGTGAGCCGCTTCCTCAATCGTCTCGCCCGGCCGCGGGTGACTGCAACAGGCGTTGGTCCACAAACCAGCGGAATGGTATTTATTCATCGCCCGCTGCTGCAACAGCATCTCTCCGTCACGATTGAAAATGAACACCGAGAAGGCCCGATGCAAGACGCCGTTTTCATGGGCTTTCATCTTCTCCTCGCGACCGATTTCGTTATCCTTGCTATCCACCAAAATGACGATCTCTTCCATGGCTATCCTTTATTTTAATTCCTGTCTGAACTGCCCGATTTGCTGCCGATGAATTTACCTTAAAATTCGATGGTAATCAAGCGATATTTCCACGCAATGACAGTGCATTCTCTGTTGGGGACTCCGCAAGCATCCCTGTCCGGGTCAGAATCCGGGCAACCCGCCAAAAAAATGATTTGACTTTTGCTTCTGATTCAATTATCTTTTTAGCAGCCAGTCAATCCAGAGCGCGACCGAAAGGGTCGATTGCGCGTTGCAATATTCTTACTGAGTCATTAAAAAAGGAGCGCTGTCATGACATTCCAGGAAGAGCGCCGGAATACATTTCACACTCTCGACCACGTGTATGCCAATGCGTTTCGAATTCCTGACTTCGATTTCCGAAAGGATCGCTATGTCATTTTCAGCGATTTGCATCGCTGCGATAAAAAAGGCAATGACGATTTCAAAGTGAACGAAATGATTTACTGTTACGCGCTCGCGATGTATTACCAAAAGGGCTACACCCTGGTGCTCAACGGGGATATCGAGGAAGGGATGGAAGCCGATTATCCGGCGATCACGCGAGAGTATCAGGACACGGCCTACGCCATGGAACGCCGCTTCGTCGATGAGCATCGCTATCTGCGGATATTGGGAAATCACGATCTGGAATGGAGCGATCCGGCCGCAGTGGCTCAGTTCCTGTCGCCATACCTGGGCGCGATTCAGGTCCATGAAGCGGTACTGCTGGGCGATCAGATTTTCATGTTGCACGGTCATCAGGGCGCACCGCCGGAATCGCCATTCGAGCGGTTTATTGTGCGATACGTCTGGCGGTATTTGCAGCGCTGGGGACTGACCAAGCCGCTGCTGCCTATTTTGCAAAAATACCAGTTAGTCTACGACCGCGCAGCCACCAATAATGTGATCCGCGGGAACCGCGATAAATTATTGTACGAATGGGCGAATCAAAAAAAACTGCTGCTCATCGCCGGGCATACCCACCGCACCATGTTCAAATCGTTCTCACGAATTGGACAGATCCGCGATAAAATCGAGCGCATCACCAACATGGAGGACTCGCTCACGCTGCAATTTTTGAAACCGGCCCTCCTTGAAAAATTGACCAGCATCCTCAGCGAATCCAGGGAAGAACTAGCCAGGGACAAAAGCGCCAATCGACTGGGCCCGGCGCCAGTCCCCTGCTATTTCAACTCCGGCTGCTGCGTGTACAAAGACGGCATCACCGGCATCGAACTGGACCGAGGCTCGATTCGGCTCATCAAATGGGAAATATCAGAGACCACCTGCGAATGCAAAGAATTGCTGAAACGCAACTCGGACTTATTTATCACCATCGAGCGGAAGATCTATCACTCCGATGATCTGGGCAATATTCTCAACGCGATCCGGCGCCCCGGCGACGAACAGGGAGCGTGAGTAGCAAAAGCCCGCGTCCGTTGAGATGCGGGCTATGGCTGTCGCGCGCCGGTTCAAATGAATATCCATGTCCGGCGGTGTCCCTCAATCGATTTTCTGCCCGTGCTCCGTGACAAAGCGATACTGATCCACAGCAACCACCCTGATCCTGTCCACCAGATAGTCGATGTCCTCGAACGAAAGATGTCGGGTGATGTTCACCCTGATGCCGCCGTGTTTTTTCGGCATGGCCGGGTAAATAGCAGCAGTGACAAAAATGCCGCTTTCGATCAGCTTTTCCAGCAATGCGTACACAGCGCGGTTATCGCCGACTTCGATGAATTGGATCGGGGTGACGTCCCGGGTGCCCAGGGGGATGCCCTTCTGCATGCATCCTTCGCGGAAACGGACGATTCGCTCCAGCAATTCGTCCTGGTATTGCGGCAACATGTCGGACAGATGGATTTTTGCCGAAGCAATGGCAGCGCCCAGAATTGGCGGCGGAATGGGCGCAGAGAAGATGAGCGATTGACCCAGCAGCCGGACCAGGTCCGCCCACTCCGCATCAGGAAAAATGATGACGCCGCCAAAGGCAGCAAATGATTTGCACATGGAAATCGCCACGATCATTTTGGGGTGAATCCCATAATGCCCGAGAATGAAACCGGCGCCCTTGGCCCCGGTCCAGCTCATCCCGTGGGCGTCATCGATGTAGGCAAAAAGGCGCTCATGCTCATTCAACAATGCCAGCAGCTCCGCGATGTTGAGCTTATTGCCCTGCATGCTGTACACGCCATCGCCCACATACCAGACATTGCGCGCGCCTTTTCCATGCTGCCGGCGAAAAACCTGTAGCAAATGGTTCATGTCATTGTGGCGGCAGGTGACCAATTCCGTGCCATTTGCCTTGCACAGCATGGCGGCCATGCGCAGGCTGTTGTGGGCGTATTGATCCAAAATAATCGCATCGCCCGCCTCGATCATCAGCGGCAGGACTGAGCAGTGGCCGAGCGTTGTGGTGGTGCTTACCACCTGAAAGCCGGGAAAGATCAGCGCCAGGTGCTGTTCCAGCTCTCGATACAGCCGGGATGAGAAGTAGGACCGGGAATTCGACAGCAGAGAGCCATGTCGCTCCGCAGCATCGATGACACCCTGTTTCACATCCGGGTGAATTTCCAGGCCCAGATAGCTGCAATTTCCGAAGTTCAGGACATCGCGTCCGGCCATGCGAATCGTTCGGCCGGTGAATCGCTCATCTTCCAGATAAAAATAGCCGACGCCTCTGCTTCGGCCATCGGCAATCATCGCTTTAATCGTCTGCTTCTCTTCGGTGAGTGGACTCATTCCTTTTCTCCTTTCAACCTTCCTTTGTACTCAGTGAATTAATTGGTACGTAAAATAAGCGGTCAGCGTGCAGCGCTCAGCTAACGAAATAATAGTGCGTTACATACAAGCCCCCGGTTGCCATGCAGGTTGTCTGGTTCAGCGTTCAAAATATCACCATGCTGAAGCATGGCGCTGGTTCAACATTGTACCAACCGCTTCAGCGGCTTCTGGAGTAACCGATCACAGGGATGCAAAAGCTGACAGGATAACAGGATGTTAAGGATGGACATGATAATTGATCTAGGTTTTTGTCTCGTTGATCAAGGCACGGGTCTGATAGTCAAGTGATCTTTGTTCAAGAAACAGGCAAGGCTATCAGAGAAGCCATTGTCTATGTTTATTAGACATAAAAGCCAGAAATTTATCCTGTAAATCCTTTCGATCCTGTTATCCTGTCAATAAAACTCCTGACAACATTCAATCCCTGTGATCGGTTACCTTCTGGAATACGGAAGCTGAGTAATTGCCAAATAGTAACATCTTTTCTCTCGTAAACCTTGAACCGGGAACTTTTAAATTTTAAACCTGAATAGTGCAAGCGATTCGTCAAATATCAACGAACCTGATTTTGTATGAGAAACTTCAAATCAAGGTTAATAGTTTTTGTTGTTAACGCCAAAAGCCAATCGCTCAATTTAGCTGGCAGACTTACGGCGGATCAATCTTTTTGCCGGGCGTGACCTGCAATGGGTCTGTGAAAAATTTGAATCAAGAAATTACCTTTACTTCCGATATTAGAATACATTAAAGCGCGCTGACCGGGACAAATTTGCTTCTCCATTCCGAATGCAAAGGATCTGTGGCGCGCCTTGATTAGCCGTTCCCGACAGAATTGGCGCATGGGCGCCAGGCGTACAAAATTCAATTTCTGTCGGTCAATTTTCCATTTCATCGTTTCGGTGAACAACAACGCACACAGTGCCCTTATGAAAACAATCGCGCTGCCACCGCTGATCATCGCTACCCTGTCATTTTACATCGGGCTTTACCACCTGATCATCTATTTCAAAGGTGGCGTCAAGTATCGCAAGGACCTGGCCTTTGCGCTTGCATGTTTCTTTATCGGGATGAACGACATTGTCATAGCCTTTCTTTATAATTCATCAACCGTTGCCGAGGGCAGCTTCTGGCAATCCAAGCAGCCATTTTTTTACAGCATGGGCGCGTTGCTGCTCATCTGGTTCATCCACGAATATGTGAACGTGGGCAGGAAAATTCCCTTGAGAATTTTTTCCGCCATCATCGTTTCAGCCTGCGTCTTCACTCTGTTCGATAGCAGTCCGCTCTCCTGGCAATTCGATCACCCGATGGTGAAAACGGTTCATCTGCCTTTTGACGTTGAAATTGTCTATAACGAAATAAAAGGCGGGCCGGTTACCGACCTGCTCAGCATGACCTCCATTTTTTCCGTGCTCATTTTTCTGGCCATCGCCACGGTAAAAACATATCTCCTCCATCGCAGCAAGCGGAAAACGTTTCCATTTTTCCTATCCTTCGCCCTGCTCGTACTGGCAGCTTCCAACGATTACGCCGTGTATAAACAATATTACAGTTCCATCTATCTGTTCGAATATTCGTATCTGGGCCTGATTTTGCTGATGACCACGTCGCTTTCCAAAGGAGTCCTGGAAAGCGCCTTCATGAGAGATGCCCTCAAGTCCGAGCGGGATTTGCTTCAGTCCCTGCTGGACAATATCCCGGATCTGATCTATTTCAAAGACAAAGCCAAGCAGTATATTCGCATCAACAAAGCGTTCACATCATTGCCGGGGGTGAATGCGCAGGAAGATATTCTGGGCAAGACTGACTACGAGATATTCACGCGGGAATTCGCTGAAAAGTCGTTCCTGGACGATGAATACATCCGGGCGACGAAACAGCCCATCATCGGGAAAATCGAGAATGAAACCCTGCCCAACGGCAATAGCCGCTGGGTGTCCATGACGAAAGTGCCGATTCTGAATGACGCCGGGGAACTGGATAAAATTGTCGGCATTTCCAGGGACATCACGCGAATCAAACTCACGAGCGAGGCGCTGGAAAAAGCGAAGCTTGCTGCAGAATCCGCCAATCGCGTGAAGAGCCAATTCCTCGCCAATATGAGCCACGAGCTCCGCACGCCCATGAACGGCATTGTGGGCATGCTGGAACTGGCGCTGACCTCGATGTCCGGCAAGCAACAGGACTTTTTGAAGACCGCCAGAGCCTCGGCCGCCGAACTGCTCGATCTGCTCAACAAGCTGCTGGACTTCACCGACATCGAAAACCAGAACCTGGGATTAGCGCCGGTGAATTTCAACCTCAAACAACTCATTGAGGAAACGCTGGATAACTTCCGACCCAAAGCCCAGTTGAAGCGAATCGACATCCTCTGCCAAATCAATCCGGATGTGCCTCTGCTCGTGAAGGGCGACGCAGTCCGGCTCAAACAAATATTTCAGGAATTGCTGGACAACTCGCTCAAATTCACTGAACGCGGAACCATCACCTTTTCAGTCGACCTTCCGGACGAATTCCGCAAAAACGTCATTTCGAGGAAATGCAACATTGACCAGATTGTCCTGCAATTCTCCATCGCGGACACTGGCATCGGCATTCCCAAAGACAAGGTTGAATTTATTTTCGATTGTTTCTACCAGGTTGATGGCACGTTCACCCGGCGGTATGGCGGCACAGGCATTGGTCTTTCCATTTCCAGGAAATTGATACACCTGATGGGCGGCGAAATCCGGGTTGAGAGCGAAACCGACCGTGGCAGTACGTTCCATTTCACCATCAATGTAGATAAGGTTGAATTGAAACAGGCAGTTGAGCCACAGGAGCCGGCTGTCGTCGTCCTTGAGAAAAAGAACTACACCATCCTGATTGTGGAAGACAATATCATCAACCAAAAAGTCACGTCCATGATACTTGTAAATGTCGGACACCAGACACTGATTGCCAACAACGGCGTGGAAGCGCTGGATATTCTGACCCGGAACAGTCACATCGATCTGATTCTTATGGATATTCAAATGCCGGAAATGGACGGCTTCGAGACAACCCGCAGAATACGCAGCGGCAGCGTCCCGGCCATCGATCCGGAAATTCCCATCATTGCGCTCACCGCGCATGCGTCCAAATCTGACAGGGACAAATGTCTCTCATTTGGCATGAATGACTTCCTGACCAAACCGGTCGAGCCGGAAAGTCTTTTCAGAGCCATTGAACAGGTCACGGTCGTTTCCGTCAATGCGGCGCAGCAGGCATGAACCGGGCTCCCGACTTATCCTGTCTCTGAATCACCCGCATTTGCGATTTCACCGTCGTTTGCCCCATCCCTGACGAATCATGCGCAGCGCATTTTCGCCCAAAATTTTATTGATCTGCTCCTCGCTGTACTGCTCGGCCAGCAATCGCTGCGTCAGATTCAACATGCCGGCAGCGTCCTTCAGATCATCGGGCGGGTCGGTGAAACCATCGAAATCACTGCCAATCGCGGCTGAGTCGACGCCCCCAATCCGGATGATGTGATTGATGGTCTTGGTGATGAAATCCAATCCGCGCCGGGTCACATGGGGCATCAGCCAGTAATTCATGAAAATCACGCCGACCACCCCGCCGGCGTCGGCGATTGTTTTTATCTCCCAGTCCTTCAAATTATAGGGATTGGGATTCACCTCGTACGCTCCGATGTGCGACGCAAACACCGGGGCGCGGCCAGCAACGATGTCGTACACCCTTCGCCTCGCTGGCGGCGTGCAATGGGTGATGTCGATGATCATGCCCAATTCGACCATCCGTTCAACCACCTGCTCGCCAATTTTGCCCAGACCGAGGGACAGATCGCGGCTGCCGCGGTAGCAGCCGAATTTCTGGATGCTCTCCGGATACGGGAAACAGGGATTGGCCGCATCGTTGGCGTAAAAGTGGGCCAGGGTGAGATAGGCGACGCCGCGAGTGAAGAAGTCGTCGAGATGATCCACTCTGCCATCCAGGCAATGGGCGCCCTCGAGATTGTGAATGACCGCGATGGGCCGCCCGGCTTCCGGACGGGCGAGCAGCGCGTCCAATTCGTCCACAGAACGGACGACCTGCGCGACCGCAGCGCCAGTCACCGGATCCTTTGCCTTCTGAACCGCTTTCTCCATTTCATCCAGCATCATGGTGGCTGCGTCGAAATAGGACTGACCGTAAATTTTCCGCCACGTGAGCGGCATCAGATATTTCATGATTTTGATGAAATGACATTCCTCGTAAATCCCCCGCTCCGGCGCATAGACCGTGGACAGGTACACATCGATGCCGCCTTTGCGCTGCTTGATGAAATCCGTCCGCATGGCAAACGGATTGAACGAGCGACTGGCGTCGATGGAGACCGTCAGGACGCGCCGGAACAGCGACACTTTCAACGATGCATGGGCGTGCAAGTCCACAATGGTTGCCCGGCGATGGATCGCTTCAGCGTCTGATAGTTTTTTTTCAGTCATGATTTTACCTCGTACGTGTACTTTCAATATATCGCTGCCGGATAAAAAAAACAATGGAAATTTTGAGATGCGCACGGCGCAGAGACTGACCGGGATGTGAGCCGTCAACGGACAATCTGTGGTCCGGATGCCTGAGTCTAACCTGTTATTATTGTTCAAAAATAACTTGACTTTTCATGGAATTTCAGCTATATTTTCACCATTGTTATCCATTGTCCCACGGGCAGAAGGACTCACGATTTCCATTGTCATGCTTCAAATTTACCATTGAAAATCAAAAACGAGGACTGCTGAGTCAGGTTGCGGGAATTTATACACCAGAAAAATTTTATCGGAGCGGATTCCCTTGACAGAATGTTCATACGCGATGCAAAAAGGAATCGTACTCCAATTTTAGACTGACTTGACTGAACAGTAATCATTGACTTCACCCTAAATCACCCGGCAACAACTCATTAAATCAGGATCGAAATATGATCTGGATAAAAGTTATCTCAAAATTCATCAAGGCATTCCGATCCGGGGAATCTCCCGGACAAATTGCCGCAGGGTTTGCCCTGGGATTTTTCATCGGATTGATCCCGTTCTGGTCGCTGCAGGGACTGGTTCTGTTTTTCCTGCTGATTCTATTGAACATCAACCTTGCCGCCGGAACCGTGGCCATCCTTTTAGCCGGCATGTGCGCCTATCTGCTGGATCCGCTGTTTCACAGCATCGGCCATTTTGTGCTGACGCTGCCGGCGCTGCATCGGATATGGGAATCGCTGTACAACATGCCGGTGGCGCCGCTCACCCGATTCAACAACACCGTGGTGATGGGCAGTTTCATCGGCGGACTGGCGCTCTTCCTGCCGCTATTCTGGGGGATGAAGAAATTCGTCGTCGTCTACCGCACCAGGCTGGAAGAACGGGTCAAAAAGTGGAAGATCGTTCAGGTCATTAAGGGCAGCAAGCTCGTGCAACTCTATGAAAAAATTCGAGACTTCGGAGGTGAATGATGCGAAAAAAAGGAATCATTATACTGGTCGTCATTATCATTATTTTCGCGGTATTCGCCTTTTTCACCCGCGACCGTTATCTGGAACGGGCGGTGGAGTCCATCGGCCAATCCGTCGCCGGCGCAAAAGTCGAGATCGATCACTTCCACTTCAGCCTGTTCAAACTCACCTGCTCCTGGGATCGGCTTCAGGTGGCTGACAAGAACAATACCTGGCACAACATTGTGGAAACCGGCCGCGCCTCGTTTGTGCTGGAGACACGGCCCCTGTTCTGGAAACGCGTGATCATCAAAGAAATGGCGCTGGAAAATCTGCGCACCGGGACGAAGCGAACCAGCGACGGGTTCATTCCGAAAAAACCGGAACCGCCTTCGGACGAGGAACCGGGATTCGCCGAGAAAGCTAAGACAGCATTGGCGCAGCAGATGAAAGATATGCCGGTATTCGATTTATCCGGCCTCGGCAAAAAGCTGAAAATCGATTCCCTGGTGAATGTGGACAATCTGGAGTCGGTGCAGCAATACAGGAAACTGAAGGCCTTCTCGGATAGCACATTCGAGTATTGGGGGAAGCAGGCCGACACAACGCCCTACGCCGAACGGCTGGCGAAGCTGGAAGCCAATATCAAATCGCTCAATATCGACAATATCAAGGACATTGCCGGGCTGACCGAGGCGCTGAAAAAGCTGACGGATATTCAGAAGGAGATCAAGTCGCTGAAGGGCGACGTCGAAGGCAAGTACACGGCATTGACGACCACGTTTACGGATATACAGACGAAACTGACCGAGGCCAAATCCGGCGTGCAGGACGATATTAAACGGGCGCAGCAGTTGGCCCAACTGCGCGATCTGGATGTGAAGGACGTGAGCCTGCTCCTGTTCGGCGAACCGATCGTCAACCAGACGGAGAAGCTTTTGGACTATGTGGCGCTGGGGCGCAAGTATTTGCCGTACGCGCAGAAAGCCATGCACAGCGAAAAGAAAGCCAGTCCCCCGCGATTCAAGGGTCAGGATATTCGGTTCCCGTTCCATTACCGCTATCCGGAATTTCTCCTTCGAACGGCGAAATTTTCTGCGGCCACAGCGGCAGGGGATACCTCGCGCGCCTATTTTCTGGAAGGCAATTTGACCGGTCTCACCACGGAGCCGGGCCTGTACGCGCGGCCGACCCGTTTCTCTGTCAATGTCAAAAAAATTTCGGGCAATGCCTATGACATCAGCGGCAGTCTCGATCACACCACGGATGTGATGCGCGATTCGCTCTGGCTCACCGCTGCGAACTTTGGTCTGGGCGAAGTGAAATTGAAACAGAGCAAATATTTCCCGCGGACGATCAGCGCCAAAAAGGGGGATGTCGCCCTGTCCGGATTTTTCATCGGCGACGCCATCGACATCAAACTGAACGTCGCAGCCAGACCGGTGACTTTCTCCTACGAAACCGAAGCCAGGGACAGGGTCTCGCAGGTTGTGCGCGAAGTGCTCTCCGCGCTGACCGATGTGACGGTATCGGCTCGGATGCACGGGACCGGTTCGGATTATTCCCTGGGCATGAATTCCAATGTCGATAAAGTGCTTTCCCAGCAGATCAAAAATACCTTGGAGAAAAATCTGCGCCAGGCTCAGCAGCAGGTCGAAGACTATGTTCGCGCGGAAGCCGATAAACGCCGCAAAGAGGTCGAGACATTGGTCGACGAGAATAAAAAGAAAATATACGCTGAAGTGGAGAAGCTGAATCAACAGGTACAGTCCCGCGTCGATGACGTCGAGAAGCGAAAGAAAGACCTGGAGAAGCGCATTGAAGAAGAGAAGAAAAAGCTCGAAGACAAAGCCAAAGACAAGCTGAATGAATTTTTCAAAAAACCGGGCTAACACCGTTGCCGGGGAATCGCCTCGTTCGACGCCAGCACCGCCATGACCGGGCCTGCGAGGCTGGCAGTTTCATTCGGAAACCTGAGTCAACCCATTCATTTTTCGACTGGAGGAAGATTTGAATCCCACGTCTCTCATACCCACGCCGGATACCATTCCAGCGCCAGCCTGGCTGTTTCTGGCGCTGGATATCGTCACGTTCCTCATCCACATTTTGATCATCAATGTGGTGGTTGGGGGCAGTCTCATCCTGTTTTTCTCACAACTGAGCAAGCCGAACTCGCCGGCGACCGAAGCCATGCACGACGCGCTCACGGCGAAACTGCCTTCGCTGTTCGCGCTGGGCATTACCTTTGGCGTGGCGCCGCTGCTGTTCGTTCAGGTGATTTACGGCCATCTCATTTATTCCAGTTCCGTGCTGATGGCGGTGTACTGGATTCTCATCATCCCGTTTTTAATCCTCGCCTATTACGGCGCCTATATCCACGCGAAGAATTATTCGCTCCGGCGCTCCCTGGCCATTACTGCCATCGGAGTGACCAGCCTGCTGTTGTTGTACATTTCGTTCATCTACGTCAATAACATGACCCTGATGGTCCAGCCGGAACATTGGGGGGACTATTTCGCGAACCGCAACGGAACCCTGCTGAACTTAGGCGACCCGACGCTTGCGCCGAGGTATCTGCATTTTCTCACCGCATCCATCGCGGTAGCCGCGCTTTTCATGGCTGGCGTCTGGCATTTCAGGGACGTCATTGCCACCGGCGAGAATGTGAAACTTTACCTGCGGATTTTCGCTGTGGCCACGTCGGCGCAGGTGCTGGTGGGCATCTGGTTTTTGTTGGCCATTCCATCGGATTTCATCAAGGCGTTCATGGGCGGCAATCTCTTCTATTCGCTGGTCTTGTTAGTCGCCTTTCTGATGACGCTCAGCGCGATCTACACCGCGTTCCGCGGAAAATTTATGGTCACGGCGATCCATCTCATCGTGATCGCCCTGCTGATGGTCATTAACCGCGTCAATCTCCGCTCCCTGTACCTGCAGGATATCTTTTCGATGGACGATTTGAAAGTGGCGCCGCAATACAGCGTGATGGCATTGTTCTTTGCCATCTTCATCATCGGACTGGCGCTGGTCGCCTACATGCTGAAACTTGCTCAGCGCAGCGAAGAGAGGAGTTTGAATTCATGAATTATCCGATCTGGGAAATCACCACAATTGGCGGCGGCTCACTCATCGCGCTGATTTCCATTCTGCATGTTTATATCGCCCATCTGGCGGTTGGCGGCGGAATTTTCCTGTGGCTCACCGATCGCAAGGGCTTTCGCGAAGGCAACCCGGCGATTCATCGCTATGTCAAAACGCACACCTGGTTTTTCCTGCTGCTCACCATGGTCTTCGGCGGCGTCAGCGGCGTCGGCATCTGGTTCATCATTGCGCTGGTACACCCGGCCGCCACGTCGAAGCTGATTCACGCGTTCGTCTTCGGGTGGGCCATCGAGTGGGTCTTTTTCCTGGGCGAAATCGTCGCCCTGCTCATCTACCATTACAAATTCGATCGGCTGGAGCAGAAGAGCCGGTTGACCATCGCCTTCCTGTACGCGCTGTTCGCCTGGCTCAGCCTGTTCATCATCAACGGCATCCTCTCATTCATGCTCACCCCCGGGAAATGGCTCGTCACCGGGAACTTCTGGCACGGATTTTTAAATCCCACCTTTTTCCCGTCCCTCATTTTCAGGACGTTCGTGGCGACCATGATCGCCGGCCTGTTCGGTTACATCACGACAGTATTTCAGAAAGAAACCGATCTGCGCGCAATCCTGCTGAAGTACTGTAGCCGATGGCTGCTGCTTTCGTTAGTCGGCATGATCGCCGGAGGCGTCTGGTATTATTTTTCAGCGCCGCTGGAAATTCGTGAAACCGCCTTCGGGCTCAATCCCCAGACATCGCCGTTCGTCATGCTGATGATCGTGACCACCGTGCTGGTCTTTTCAGGCGGCCTCTATTTCTCGCTGAAAACGAATTCGGGCGTGCAGAAAATTCTGTCGTTCGGGCTGGTGTTCATTGGACTGTGCTGGATGGGCGGATTTGAATACGTTCGGGAGATCGCCAGGAAACCGTTCGTCATCAGCCAGTTCATGTATTCCACGTCATTGATGAAACAGGACATACCGCGACTCAACGCCGATGGCATTTTGGCCAACGCGAAATGGACCGCCATAAAAGAGATCACTCCGGAAAATCGTATCGAAGCCGGGCGCGAATTATTCAATATCCAATGCCTCAGTTGCCATACGGTGAACGGGATTCGCAACGATATCATGGAACGAACCGGGATGTTCCCGCTGCAGGGCTTGATGTCGTCTCTGACCGGTCAGGGGAAAATACTGAACTACATGCCGATGTTCGTCGGCGCCGTTGCGGAGAAAGAAGCCCTGGCAGCCTACATCGTCTCCGGGCTCCATCGCAAAGGCGATGGCGCGGAAAAGGAGGTTCACGTCAACCGGGGCTCGAATGCCACGGAAATACCGGCGTTTCATCCGGATGAGGATAAATTTCTGCTGCTGGTCTGGAACGATCTGGGCATGCACTGCATTTCCGATTGCGACCGCTGGTTCGTCATTCTCCCTCCGGCCAATACGCTGGAAGCCCAGCTCTTTGCGCGCGGAGAAGTGCCGCAACTGGTGACCGAAAGCGTGGAGATCACGTACGCAGTGGAACCCGGATTTGAAAATCCTGCCGATGCGCTTGAATTCTGGAAATACGCGCCGGCAAATTTCGGCGTGACGCTGGAGAACAACATCGGGCTGGCCGGCCTGGGACTATCCGGCAAATTCACCTATAACGAGGAGCGATCCGCTTTCGTCGCTGAAAAAATACCGGTGGCGCCGTATCGGGCGGATGGCTCGTACAATCCGTATCCGGTCTTCACGGTGGAGGCGCGTTACAGCACCACCGGCGATCTGGTGGCGTCGACAAAAGTCGTTGCGCCGGCATCGACGGAAATGGGCTGCAAGAAATGCCACGGCGGCGATTGGCGAGTCAATGGACTGGCCGGGGTATCCGACGAAACCGCCGCCAATATCCTGCGCGCCCACGACCGCATCAGCGGCACGGATTTGTATCAACAGGCGCAGCGGGGCAAGCCGCAGCTCTGCCAGAGTTGTCACGCGGACCCGGCCCTGGCAGCGCCCGGCAAGCCGGAGTTGCGCAATTTCTCCGCTGCAATGCACGGCTGGCACGCCAACTACATCTCCGAATCCGATGGCACGGCCTGCGCCCTGTGCCACCCGGCGTTCAAATTGGGCGCCACGCGCTGTCAGCGGGATCTGCACAGCGAGTTTGGGTTGGACTGCGTTTCCTGTCACGGCACAATCCAGGAACACGCCATTTCATTATTGCTCCATGAGAAGGATAAAAAAGGCACGAGCGAATTGCTGAACCATTTGCATCCGACGCGCGTCGCCAGCCGCGACGAGGTCAATCCCCGCATGCCCTGGCTGAATGAGCCGGATTGCCTCACCTGTCACGAAAATTTTGAACAACCCGGCGAGGGCAGCAGCGGTTTCAATGTCTGGAATGAAGACCCGGCCGAACTGTATCGCATGCGATTCGACAACGCCGGCATTCGCTGCGAAGCCTGTCACGGCGCAACGCACGCGCTGTATCCGGCGAAAAATCTGTACGGGACCTATCGCGACGTCATTCAACCCATGCAATACAGCGGTCGGCCCTATCCCATCGGCGCCAATCAGAATTGCGACGTTTGTCATATAAAAAAGATGGAAGATCCGATCCATCACGAGAACATGTATCGCATGATGCGGAATCGATTTTTCGTTGATTAGTTTATCATGAACTGCCTCCAGCGCCAGCCGGTACGACGGTGAAACTGGCGATATGGCGGCGCATTGTATTCAATCATTTCATAGTTACGAGGGAAAAATGACCAGAAACATCATCATCAAATCCGTTGTCAGCATCATCCTTGTCGGGCTCATCATCTGGGCGATTTCATGCGCGGTGAACCCGGTAACCCAAAAGCGGGAATTCATGCTGCTCACTGAAACCAATGAGATCACACTTGGGCAGCAGACCGACGGCGAAATTCTACAGACCTATGGCATGTACGAAAATCCCGGCTTGAGCGAATACATCAATTCCATCGGTCAAAAGATGGCGAAATTGAGTCATCGCTCCAATCTGCAATTTTCGTTCAAACTGCTGGACAGCCCGGTCATCAACGCGTTCGCCGTGCCCGGGGGCTACGTGTATTGCACGCGAGGCATTCTGGCCTATCTGAATAATGAAGCCGAACTGGCCGGCGTGCTTGGGCACGAAATCGGTCACGTCACTGCGCGGCACTCGGCTCAGCAATACAGCAAAGCCCAGGTGGCTCAATTGGGATTGGGACTCGGCGTGGCTTTGTCCGAAACGTTTCGCAAGTACGCCGGCATTGCCAATTTTGGCGTGGGTATGCTGTTCCTGCGATTCAGCCGGGACAATGAACGCCAGGCCGATGCGCTGGGCGTGGAATATTCCACCAGGGCCGGCTTTGACGCGAACCACATGGCCAATTTCTTCGAAACGCTGGAGCGGCTCAATCCCGGCAGTGACCGCAGTGGCCTGCCGGCCTGGTTTTCCACGCATCCCAATCCGCCGGACCGAATCGCGGCTGTGAAACGGGATACCCAGGCGTGGCAGACAAAAGTCGCGGCCGGACAATTTCAGGTGAATGCAGATTCTTACTTATCGAAAATAAATGGCATGATCTACGGCGAAGACCCGCAGCAGGGCTATGTCGAGGGAGGCATATTCTACCATCCGCAGCTTCGATTCCAGTTCGCGGTTCCGGCTGGCTGGCAATTGAACAATACGCCATCCCAGGTTCAAATTTTCAATGAAAAACAGGACGCGGTCATCCTGTTCTCGGTATCGCAGGATGCAACGCCGGCCGTGGCGGCAACCAACTTTTCCACCAGCAGCGGCGCAGTTGTCAGGACATCGGAAGCCACGCGCGTCAACGGCCTGACCGCTCAGCACGTCGTCTCCGATTTGACTCACGAAGGCGCGGTGTATAGTTTTTCGTCCTACTTCATTCAGAAGGACGGTAAAATTTTTGCGTTCCACGGCTACACGACTCAGGCGCAACTTGCGACATACCTGCCTGCTTTCAATCAGACAATGACCCAATTCAAAAATCTGACCGATGCGACCAAAATCAATGTGAAGCCGGCCCAACTCGTCGTTAAAAAGACGACGTCCCAAACCAGCCTGCGCACTGCCCTGCAGCAGTTCGGCGTTGCCCAGGACAAACTGGAAGAGATTGCCATACTCAACGGCAGAAACCTGGACGACACGGTGAGCGCCAATACCATGATCAAAGTCGTCGTGAAATAATTTTTCCCGGATCATACACGATCGTCGCGGTCGTGTATGATCTCCCTTCCACTCTCGCGCTTCGGACGCGCAGCATGTAATTTTTACACCAAAGCCGATTCCCCGGTTCAAAACAGATTTTATCCTTTGCCACACCGATTTCCGCGTTACGCTCCCATCAATCCCTGTTCACCCACTATATAAAATTTACACCGACCCGGGTTGTCCATTCCGGTCGCCGCATTTTTTTCACCAGATTTAATGCGCTGTTTTTCTGGCAATTAATTTCCCTTCAAAATCAGCAAGTCTCCGTGGCATGGCGTTTGAAAAGACAGGTGCATCAACCCATGTTGCACTCAATTTCATTTTTGGAGGAAAAGTCATGAAGAAAATTATTTTCGTACTGGTCGTACTGCTGCTGGTCATCGGGTATACCCATGATCAGTTCCTGTGGTGTAAAAAGCTATTCAGCAACGATCCTCAAACGCATACCATTCAAAAGGGTGAATACCTGAGCGCCATTGCCAAGAAATATTACGGTGATCCGGATTACTGGCGGGAACTGGCGCTCATCAATCGCGCGCCAAACAGCAACCTGGTTTTCCCGGGCGAAGAGGTGATTGTGCCCCGTTTGAGCGTGATCAAAGAAATCCGTCGCACGCGGTACATGTCCAAAGTGAATGCTTTCATCCAGGATGAAACGAATATTCTGGCGCGATTGGACAGACATGACATCGAAGAGACCTATTTCGCTGAGAGCCGCGCCGACACCATCCAGACTACAGCCGCGGCCGCGCAGATTCCCGCAATTGAGCCGGCGGCTGCTCCGGAGCCGGAGACGAAATCCGCTGCATCATTCTATATCTATGGCGGAATCGCGGTCCTGTTCCTGGCGACTCTGTTAGCGTTTCGAGCTTATCGAAGCAAGCGACGCAGTGAAAAATTCACATTCGCCGGCAGGCCGTCCAATGGCGCTGATGACGATAACGATACCGAGCCGGACTATCAGGAATATCTGCGCAAAAAATCAAGTCGAGGGAAGAAGAAAGTGCCGGTCAAATAGTCCTGAAGTTGGGAGTGAAACGCGAGCTGGCGGCATGTCCGGACTCACGTTTCACCTCCCCTGTCGCACGAATTAATTCATCCCAATTTTGAACTGAATTCTGAACGCGCAATCCCATGAAAAACGCAACTGCCACATTTCCCAATTTGATGACGTCACAGGTCATTCGACAGAATCGCTATATCACGCAGAAAGTCGGGCCGACTGGTTGGCGCGATGTGACGGCCGCGCAGGAGATCGGACAGGGTCGCTTTCGGATACTGGAAACGCTGGCCCCGGTGGGTGATCTCTCTGCGTTTCGCGTCGCCGGAAATGGCTCCGATCGGTCCTGTGGCAATTGCGGGAAAAAAAGCAGCGCCGACTCCGCGCTGTTCTGCACGTCCTGCGGATTCGATCTGCGCGACAATGCATTTCTGCTGTTGGCAGGCGCCCGGTCGGACGCCGATCCGTTCGAACTGCTGGTGTCGAGCCGACTGCGCCATTCGGGCCTGCCGGTATTCATCGAACGGTTCTCCGGTGATGACGTCTGGTACGTTCTGGGCCGGGACATCGCAGGAGAACGGCTATCCGATGTGCATCGCGAAGTCGACCCGGCAACGCTGCGGGAATGGCTCGCGCAGTTGAGCGCCACTATGGCCTACCTGCACAGCCAGTTCATTTTCAATGTGGGATTGCAACCGCAGGATATTTTCATCGCATCCGGCAGACCGCTGGTGTTGAATTTCACCCGGGCAGTTGCCGGCAACGGACAGGATACACAATTGAACGTTTCGGATATGAAAAATTTCGCAGAGACATTTCTGCATTTCCTGGCAACCATGACCGCCAGCCGGAGTCCGGTGCAATCTCTTCGGGGGTTGTTGGCCCGGGTGAGCAAAGGGAATATCGCTTCGTTCGATGTTTTCCAGCGCGAGTTGGCTGACCTGACCGAACCCTTCGATGGCGAGCCGGCGACCGCTGTCACGGCGCAGCCTGACTGCGCGACTGTATCTGTGGGGCTGGCCTCGGACACGGGCGTTGTCCGCTCTCTCAACGAGGACAGTCTGGCGGTGTTCGGGCATACCAGCATCATTCAATCGGTGGCGCGCCCGCTGGGATTTTACATCGTCGCCGACGGCATGGGCGGACACGAGGCCGGCGAGGAAGCGAGCCGGATTGCCGTTCAGCATATCACGCGGGAAATTCGCGGTGGTCTTCCCGGGGACGGCCAACTCGCCAGCGCGGACATCCGGCGCATTCTGGAAAATGCGGTCTTCGCCGCGAACGAGACCATTTACGCCAGCGCCAAAATCCAGAACAATGGGATGGGCACAACGATCACCCTGGCTTTGCTGTATCGCAATCGCGCGTACATCCTGAACGTGGGTGATGGTCGCGCCTATCTCGTTCGGGGCAACCGGCTGCAACTCATCACGCAGGACCATTCTCTGGTCTACCGGCTGTACAAAATCGGCCAGTTGCCGTATCATGAAATCTGGACCCATCCGCAGAGCAATCAAATTTTGTGCGCTCTGGGCGAATCGCGCCTGAAGCAAAATTTGTCCAATCTGGAAAAACAGGCCAATCACCCCTATTTCTTTCAGGTGGATATGCAGAAAGGCGATGGCCTGCTGCTCTGCACTGACGGGCTGTGGCAGATGATTCGCGAGTCCGACATCGCAAAAAAATTAGCCCTTTTCCCGCAGCCGCAACTCGCGGTCGATGAACTGGTACGGACAGCCAACGAGAACGGCGGCGTCGATAACATTAGTTTGATCTATATGACAACCCAATAAACTGAGTCGAATCACCCCATGTCAATGCACTAAATCAGGAGGTAACAGCTATGGTTCATCCCATTTCTTTGGAATATAAATTGAATAAGGACATTTTTCCAATGTCAGACAGGGCGCAGATCGGCTATCTGATCATTCATGCAAAGCCGAACAGCCGGACGGCTGAGGAACGCGCGCCGCTCAATCTGTGCCTGGTGATGGACAGAAGCGCATCCATGAAAGGCGCCAAAATTACCAATGTGAAAACTGCAATCTGCAACATCATCGATCGACTGGCCGACACCGACTTCCTCAGCCTGGTTTCGTTCAATGAACAGGCCGAGGTGCTGGTGCCGAGCCAGGAGGTGAGCGATAAAGACCGGCTCAAAACGCTGGTCAATCAGCTCACCGCCAAAGACGGCACAGCCATTTCCACCGGCATTTCCACAGGACTGGCGGAGTTGGAGCAGCATTTCTCCGACAATAAGATCAACCGCATGATCCTGCTCACCGACGGCCAGACCTATGGCGACGAACAGGCCTGTTTTGAACTGGCTGTTGAGGCGGCTCAAAAGGATGTGCTGATCACCGCCCTGGGAGTTGGCGATGAATGGAATGAGGAACTGGTGGATGGCATCGCCGAAATGAGCCACGGTCATTCTGATTATATTGCCACCCCGGCCGATATCATTCCGCTGTTCGCCAGCGAATTGAAGACCATCCAGAATGTCTATGCGCAGAACGCGGAGATCGTGATTCGTTTCCCGGATCATTTCTCGTTGCGAAAAATCTCCCGCGTGATACCAACGATTGCCGAACTGGATTTCAAAACCATCGACGCCAATACGCTGTCCGCAGCGCTGGGCGAGCTGGAGAGCGGAGTCGGGCTGAGTCTGTTGGCCGAAATTACGATGCAGCCGGCCCAGCCGGGGCGATTTCGGCTCTGTCAGGTCGATCTGGTGTTCGACATTCCGTCCGAGAATAAATTTCAGCAGCGGATCAGGCAGGATGTTGTGGCGGAATTCTCCGCCGATCCCGGAAAGAGCAGCGGTGTTGCGCCGGAAGTGATGAACATGGTGGAGCGGGTGAGCGCCTACAACTTGCAGACGCGGGCGCTGGAAGCGGCCCAACTGGGCGACATCGCCGGCGCGACGCGGAAGCTGCGCGCGGCAGCCACGCGACTGCTCGATTTGAACGAAGTGGAACTGGCCGATACCGCACTCACCGAAGCCCGGGCGTTGGAACAGCAGGGCGCCATGAGTGCTGCCGGAACGAAAAAGCTTCGGTACGAGACGCGAAAGTTGACACAACGACTTTAAAATTCCAAAAGGCAAATGCCAATTTCCAACTATTACTCAATGGCAAATCCACTAAAAACCAATCACGTCCTGAGTTTGAATTTTTTATCTGGAAACAGGATTATTAAACTTATGAATGACCCGTTGAAATCATGTGCAATAAATTCAATACTTCTTTCTATCTGTAGCGGACGGTCGCGACCGTCCACTACGCCTATGTCCAATAATAATATAGGCGACAAAATATTAACTGGTCATTCATCTAAAACATTATATATCAATAAGTCCAGGATTTAATTACCAACATTTTGGAGGTCACAATGATAATCTGTCAAGAATGCAACACCGAGAATATGGACGGCGCGCTGTACTGCGAAAACTGCGGCGCTGATCTGGATGAGATGCTGGTTCCGGTCACGGCTGGAGCCAACAGTCTTTCCTCCGTCGCCATCGTCCCGTTGAAACTGATCGTCGCCGCAACCGGCGAAGAGATACCCCTGCCGGACAAAGATGAAATTATCCTGGGCCGCGAAGACCCGGTCAGTTCCATTTTCCCGGACATCGAACTGACGGTCTACGGCGCTGAGGAAGATGGAGTCAGCCGCAAACACGCGCGCATCACGCACCACGGTGATACCTATTTCATCGAAGACCTGCAATCCGTGAATCTCACTTTTTTGAATAAAGAGAAACTGGCGCCGAACACGCCGTGCCCCATTTCAGATGGCGATGAATTGATGTTAGGCCGATTGAAATTTCAGGTGGTATTGAGCTGATCTCCTCGTTCTCTCCATTCAGTCCCCCAAACGCCACACACGATTCGCGAGGATCGTGTGTGGTTAATTTGCCGGAGAAATGAAGGAGCGGTTCAATCCGCCGAGAACGCTGAACCCGAGCCAACAGGTCGAACCATAGATTATTTGATGTTAAATCAGTAACCGATCACAGGGTGGTTAAGAATGACAGGATAACAGGATGTTTGGGATAGACAGGATTAATTAACTTTAGCTCGTTATCATGTTAATCAAAACATAATCGTGTAAATCACAGGAGGCTGCGTAATGGAACTTGCAAGCTTGACTGAAAAAATTATTGGCT
>JBMOPW010000019.1:0-95773 GCA_049322915.1 Candidatus Zhuqueibacterota bacterium | reverse complement strand
AAAGTGTACCGATTCCATACAAAGGTATAAAGCTAAGTACAGGCTTACGGTTAGATTTATTAGTTGAAGATAAAGTCATCGTTGATTTGAAAGCAAAAGAAACATTATCAGCTATAGATAAGCTAAAGCTTTTAACATATTTACGATTGAGTGAAAAACATTTAGGCTTACTAATAAATTTTCATGTGGAATTGCTGCGTGATGGAATTGAGCGAGTGGTTAACAAGTTACCGGAATAAACTATAGAAAAACTCGGCGAAGCTCTGCGTCCTCTGCGTCTCTGCGTTGAATAATAAAGCAAAGTATAACGATCAAACCGGGTTGACGCAAAGCGGATTGCTGAAATCCGGCAGCAGTGTTCCGCAGAATGTATTGCAGGTAATTTAGAATATGACTCCCGCAGCGTTTCGCAACTCATTTGAAGCGTTCGGTTTGTGAAAGATGATAAAAAATGAAGAGAAGAAAAATTCTTCAAAAAATACTTGCAGGTTCAAAAAACATTAAGTTCTCTGATATGGTAAATCTTGTTCAAGGTTTTGGTTTCACCCTATCAAGAACAGATGGGAGTCATAACATTTTCACTCGACCAGACATTCCAGAACTTGTTAACCTTCAAAATGTGAAAGGTCAGGCCAAGATATATCAGATTCGTCAATTTCTGAAGCTTGTCGAAAGACATAATTTAAAACTGGAGGAGAACGAATAATGCGTGATTATCATATAAATATTTTTTATTCTGAGGATGACGGCGGATACATTGCTGACATCCCTGATCTTGAAGCATGTTCAGCATTTGGTGATACACCTGATGAAGCACTACATGAAGTTCAAAAGGCCAAATCTCTTTGGATTGAGGCTGCAAAATTGGAAGGTAAGCCAATCCCACAGCCTAAATATCGACCGGTTATCTACCAGGCACAATCTGCTTGATAGGGAAAAAGTCGAACAAGCGCATTGTAAGATGGAATTTAAAAAGCTGGCGCTTCTGTGAACCACTTGTGCCCGGCGTTATGACTGCGACATGATGTCGTATAACTGAATGTTTGTTGAAGCGTTATTTGTTCTTTAGGCAAACTCAGGACAACGCGTTGCGATGATTCACCCCGTGAGATAATTGAATTGGAAGAACAATCTCAGGAGATACTTATTTTCTTACCATCTGGCACATCACGTGTTAGATAAATTTTACTATCTCACGGGGTGAACCTAACCTGAATTATTCATGAACTTGCTCAGAATTTGAGTCAACATTCAGATTTTCAACTAGCTAAAAACTAAGCTATGTTGAAACTCAGTTTTTATACGTTTATTCTAAAAAGAGCACCATTCAGGTTAGCCAGCCCCCTTTAAAAATCCTATGAATAATGCAGGCTAAGTACACCATTTCATAAATTTTTATAAGGTTTGAAAATTTTCAAAACTGCATGAATGGAATGCTGTCATTCCCGTACCGCAGGCATTTCCTTCGGTCACATGTTTTTAGCGGGAATCCATCTTGTGGATGCCCGATAGTCCGTCAGCCGACGGACGGGCATGACAACCTACCCGACAAAAAATTGTGGAACGCTGTACTAAAGATTCGATGCGTTCCCCAGGTAATTTTAGTCAGGAAATTTTTTTAAATTCGGAAAAAAAGACTTGATTTTTTACGAGGTGTTGTTATATTCATCTTACGCTACGGTCTGCATCATCTTCAGATGAGCGCCGAACGATTTCACCAAAGGCAATGATGTTACAGAATTTGTTCTGCGGCGTACTCAATGCATCTGAGATGTTATGCAGGTTTGTGAAATTACTTATTAGCACAATAAAAGGATGAAAAACATGGAAGACAGAATGAGCATACTCTCCGACAATCTTAAGACTCAATGGCAAGACCATTTTCATATGCGAGATCAAACGTGGAAAGTACTTCAATACTCTATTCTTTTCTTCCTTGGTGTCGTGGGTTTAGAGATAAAGCAGGTTAACATCTTCTACCTTGCCCTTGCTTACAGCGCAGTAATCTTGAATAGTGTATTCGGTCTTATCATTGCCCTCCATCATCGCCGGCGGCAGAAAGAGAAATTTGAAATCATCAAAGCCCATGAGAAAGAACTGGGGATTGATACATTGATCAAATCATTTCTTGTAACGGCTCATTCAACAGCAGTGGGAAAGATTAACACATCAACATATATAGTAGTCATGCAAGCTTCGTTGTGCATGATTTCAGTATGCTTGCTTATACGGCTATTTATGTCCTAACCACCGCATGAGCCGGATAATGTCCCCGGCGGGCATCTCCCTGTAATGCGGGCATTGCGTCTTATGAAGACGATATTCAGAGGAGCGATAGCGTGATACGGAATTTGCTGCATCAGTTGGGCATTGATGATCTGAACAAGGTCACTTGCGATTGGGGGTATAATACGGCTCGTGCTGACGAAAATGATTGTGGAAAATAAGACACCACCCAACGGAACATGATCAACCAGCAGGCAACACGGGAGGCATTTTTTGGCGATGAGCCGGAAGAACATATGGCCAATCCAGTGTATTGGAACGCTTTTCATAAAGGTGGGGGAGTGTTCACCGGCGACATGACGATGGCGATGAGGGAGTAAGCCCCGACACATACCATTCCATGAAACGACTCCCCTTTCAGTGAAATGCTGGCTGAGGATTCGATGCGTTCCCCAGGTAATTTTAGTCAGGAAATTTTTTTAAATTCGGAAAAAAAGACTTGATTTTTTACGAGTTGTTGTTATATTAATTTTCGTACACTCCTGTTCAGTATTCATGTCTCTTTCTCGCCCCTAAGACGCTATCATTGCTGATACACGTATTGGGCTTTTGTCAAAGCGACGTTGGGATTTTGAATCTTGGCAGGAATTGGTTCCATTAATAAACCATCTTTCTGTATAACATACTTTTTTGGGCGTTATGCGGTCCGTCTAATTTCCTGAGATATAGAAAATCATTTCACAAAAGGCACTGTTTCTATTGTTGTTCTGTGCCGCAGTATTAACCTGTTCCGGGATGTTATGCAGAAACTATATAATCACTTGTTGCACATAGTAGCAAGCTACAAGTCTATAAATTAAAATAAGATATAATGAGTTATTCAATTTACTATATGATAGTATAGCCATTATGTCGTCATGTCGAGCACATTCATCTAAAACAGTCGGCAATCGTCCCAAATATGAACTTGCAGATATTCTGCGGAAGTATCTGCCCTTATACAAGACAAAGCATCGCCTCTCTCGCTGGCAGAAGAAAATTCTTTATGATATTCAAGTATGTCGTACTGCTGATTGTGGCGCACATTTAGAAGTCTGTGATGTTTGCCATTACCAACAACCAGCTTACAATTCCTGCCATAACCGACATTGTCCAAAATGCCAGGGCATTGTGAGACGGCAATGGGTTGCTGCCAGATTAAAAGAATTGTTACCCGTTCCATATTATCATGTTGTTTTTACGCTCCCCCATCGACTCAATACATTAGCGCTCTATAATAAACGATTAATCTATAATTTATTTTACCATGCAGCGGCCTATGCATTACTCAAATTTGGCAAGGATCCTAAATTCCTGGGGGGACAATTAGGATTCATTGGAGTTTTACACACGTGGGGAAAAGGGCTTTGCTATCATATACATTGGCATTTCATTATACCAGGGGGTGGCATTACCCAGGATGGAGATTGGAAAGCGTTACCCTATCACGATAAGTTTTTATTTCCAGGCACTGCCATGGGAAAAGTGATAAAGGCACGTTTTATAAAGCTATTGCGTAAAGCATATCTTAAAGGGAAAATAACATTCCCAACTGGAAACGAAAGCTTACAAAATGTCGTCATGTTTGAATATTTTCTCAATGACATTGCAAGCGATAATTGGGTGAGCTATGCCAAATCACCATTTGGCGGGCCAAAGCAAGTGGTCAAATATGTTGGTTGTTACACGCATAAAGTTGCATTATCCAATAATCGACTGATTGATATTAGTGGTGGTAACATTCATTTTTATGTGAAGAACTATAAAAAGGGTGGCAGCAAAGAAAGTTGTAATTTATCTGCCGAAGAATTCATTCGTCGGTTTTTATTACATATTCTACCAAAGCGGTTTCGTAAAATTCGTTATGGCGGTTTTCTGGCTCAGGCAATACGTGAGGAAAAGATAGAGCAAATAAGGCAGTCACTGGGGATAAAACGGGAGAATGAGCATAGAGACAGTGCCGATAGAGAAGTTTCGAAACTCAAGGACGATTTATTCATAAAATGCCCCAAATGCCAGATAGGGCACATGAGAAGCGTAGAAGATTTCAAGCCCATTAAACAGCATATATGGTCAGTTTATAACAACACACCGTGAGGTGCTCGCCAGTGAAAATGGAGAGTAACGTACCATAGGCGCAACAGTATGTGCAACGACAGCATTGAGCAGACACGAGGGTTTGGGAAAAAAGGATAATTCTTGACAATTTTAGTGAGTGGCACAATAGGAAAAGTATATACTCTTTTCCCTCGTGCTCCTCATGCTAATGTTGGGGTTTAAAAAAATGACAGACAAAATACTTATCGTAGATGATGAACCTGACATTTCCACACTACTTAAACGATACTTTGAGAAAACTGGTTATGATGTGTCAACTGCAATTGATGGTCGAGAAGCTGTCGAAATTGCAGCAAAGGTAAACCCCGATCTGGTGCTATTAGACATTCAGCTTCCAGTGCTTGATGGATTCGAAGTTTTAGAAGAGTTTAAGAAACGTGGCGTTGAGACAAGGGTCGTCATGTTCTCAGGGTATTTTAAAGACCGTGACACCGCTATTCGTTGTATTAGAAATGGCGCATGTGATTTTATTACAAAACCCGTTGATATTAAAGAACTATCTAACAAAATAAAAAAATACATCTTGGTTGAAAAAACAATCAATTTACAGATTGCGGATACCACGCCAGTTGTCGACAAACTAATTGGACGTACTGAATATCTTGAAACAGAGGTTGATCGACTTGAAGCAGAAAACGCGTGTCTCCGAAAAAAGGACTTTAGGAAAGAGGTTATTTCAAAAGCGATCTATATTGCCTTATCCGTGATTAGTGTTTATTCGCTTTCCAAAACAAATGTTCTTGAAGGTGGAATAAGTGTAGGGCTGATTTTCGTTTTGCTTTTTCTTTTTTTAATGATTCCTATGGATAGGATTCAACGAGTCTCTGCTCAGATATCTAAACTAAAAACACAAATCACCATGAAGAGCGAAGGTACCCCAACAAAGAGTTCCAGCCGACGCAGAAAACCGCGCGGCTGAACCCTGGCGTTAGCTGCTTTAGATTAATTATATAGGAGTAATTAATGTTTAAAAGCTTGTCAAACATTTTACAAGATTTAAAAGAAGGTAAGAATATTGAGAATTACCTGCTAATTATTATTGCATTAGTAGTGGCTATTCTTGGTATTTTGGATAATATTAAACAGCAAATTAGTATTTCTGTTACTTTAGCAGTCCTATCGTTACTTATTTATAATCAAATCAAAAATAACAGATCCTTATTATCATTACAAATTTCAAGTAGAATTAAAGGAATTTCAGATTTTTTTACTGATCGATCGGATGTTCCTTCAATTGATAAAATACTAAACGAAACTAAACAAGAATTAATAATTATGGGGCTACAGCTTGGTGCTGTTACACATCTTCATTTACCATTACTGCGACAAAAAGCCCAAAAAGGAATAAAAATTAAACTTTTAATCATGAGTCCAATAAATAAAGATGGTAAATTGTTACCTTGGGTAGGAGAAGTCGGAAAAGTCCACACTTTTAAAGGATTGCCTGATTTATTAAAAAACAATATCCTTCACCAAAAGGATTGGTTAGATGAGATTAATGATCCCTCGGTTAAGGCGAATATTGAAATAAAGTGTTACCCTACTATTCCAACGGCTTCTATACTTTTTATTGATAAAGATACAAATAGCGGTATGATTAAAGTTGAACCAATCTTACATAAATTTACTCCCCAGCATCGTCCAAGCTTTATAGTAAAAAAAATTGATTCAGAAAATCTTTATGAAAAATTAATTGAAAGCTTTAAGCATTTATGGAATGAAGCTCTAAGCATTGATGAAATAGTTGATTTTTTTAAAAAGGCATAATAATGATTAAAATAGGTGTTATTCATGGGAGATTTCAACCATTACATCTTGGACATATGGAATACCTATTAGCAGGAATGAAAAGAGTTAATTATATGTATATTGGTATTACAAATCCAGATCCGACTCATACAAAAGAAGATAAAACAGCTTTACATCGATCGTCACCATCTTCAAATCCATTAACATATTTCGAACGATATAACATATTACAAAAGGCTCTTTTTGATAGTGGTTATAGTTCATCTGATTTTTGTATAGTTCCCTTTCCTATTAATATTCCAGAATTATTGCATTATTACACACCTAAAGAAGCCACCTATTTTATTACGATTTATGATGAATGGGGTGAGAAAAAATTGTATCTTTTAAAGTCGTTAAATTTAAAAGTAGAAATCCTTTGGAGAAGAGAATTAATTAGTAAACCTTATTCAGGTCATGAGATAAGATGTAAAATTCTTAACGATGAATTATGGAATCATTTAGTTCCTATATCTACATTTGAATATATTAAAAATCATCATATTGATATACGAATAAAAGAATTAATGAAAACAGAATTTATAGATATAAGGTAACACATATTAATAACTTTCAGCTAACCTTTGCGTCAACCTGACCAAAGGGCGGACGATGAAATCCAGAAAAGTAGTGCATTCATCAAAGTTATGTTAAGTTCATAAGTGCTGTGCAATCAAGCCCTTTGGCAGGTTACACTTGTCGTTAGGGTGCGACACGAGGCTGTATAATTGAATGTTTGTTAAAGAGATATTGTTCTTTAGACAAACCTGATATGTTCCTATCAGTACCTTACGGTGACATGCTACCGTTGCGCTGATGACGGGGTGTGAAGCTCACCGGACAATGCACCGAAACGGTCGGACATCGTGAGATGAAAACCCATCCGGAAATCTCCTCCGGTTAAGGGCTAAGGTCTGAGTAATATGGTGAAATCAATTGAAAGTCTGTAAGCGTCGTCAATGGTGCATCATACTTACGGAGATTAAATTCTGGCTAAAACCAGAAATAGGTATAAGCTGTGTTTCCTTGTGTTTACACAGGCGATCAGGTTATAGGTCTTCTAACTACCTATACGGAACTGTCGTATCGCCGGCGTAGAGAATCCACCTAAGTTACTCATTGGGGTCAATTATACGGAACGTGGAAACCCAATTCCATCGCCCTGTTATGATGGGCAGGCTAACCGTAAGGCAAGCTGATGGTGGATTGGAATAGGATGCTGAAAGAAGCGAATGTCCGGCTGTAATGGTCGGGATATCCCGATGAATCGGGACTCTGTAAAGAGGCAGACGTTCAGCAGGTCTCTGGTCTCGTGAATACTGGTGTAATCAGATGAAAGTAGAGAAAGCAAATGACGTCCCGACGAGTCGGGATGGTGCACTCTACATACCTTATGGCTATTCTGAATATCAGAATGTAACGTGAAACAAATTATTATTAATTCGTGGGTATCCCCACAAGGGATACTTTTCAGAGGCTTGAGCCGTATGACGGGAAACTGTCACGTACGGTTCTTAGGGGGGAAAGGGGCAGCAATGCCCCCGACCTACCCGACCGTACAGTCGGCACAGGAGGCTCGAATGACCACTAAACTGACCTATAAACTTATCGCAACTGTTGGCTCTACAAGAGATAACTGGTTCGTGCGCGTAGCACAAGCCTTGGTTCGCGAAACCGAGGAATGACGATTCAGAAAATTGGAGTAGATATTATGCAGAAGCAACTTACAGCGTTTATTGAGCGGGAAGGGTGCGGGTATGTGTCGCTTTGCCCAGAACTCGATATCGCCAGTCAGGGCGATACCATCGAAGAAGCCCGCGAAAATCTTCGGGAAGCACTAGAGCTATTTTTCGAAACAGCCTCGCCCGAGGAGATCCAGACGCGCTTGCATGAAGAAGTGTATGTGACCCGAGTGGAGGTTGCCGTTGGGTAAGCTCCGCGTCCTCTCCGGGAAGCAAGTTTGCGCCATCCTTGTGCTCCATGGGTTCCATGAAGTGCGGCAGCGCGGTAGCCATGTCGTGATGCAGAAGCATCTGCCTGATACAACGGTTACCGTACCCGTTCCAAACCACGACGAGCTGCGGATTGGCACACTTCAATCCATCATCCGCCAGTCTGGTATACCCAGGAGCGAGTTCGAGTCGTGATCGATCGCCCAACCAGGCGCTCTAGCGGACTCCGCTGACGCTCCGCCACTGAACTTGACGTTCCGTGCGACTTCGTCGCGCGGAATCGCGGCGCTGACTTCGTCAGTGCCATGCTCCCCGCGCTGACGCGCGGCGGAACATGGCACTTGACCCGACTGCGCGCGCTGTCTGTCCGTCCCGCAAGCGGGACTCCCAGCCAGCGTGCTCGCGGGTCAGCGCCGCGATTAAATGAAGAATTGAATCCTAATAGGGTAAGGTAAGAAGAATTTATGGTATCAAGGTTTTCTCTATACGACTTCATTGCAGTGGTAATACCAGGGATTCTCTTCCTCTGGGGAGTTTCCTTCATTTCCAATTCGGCAGACATTCCATTTACAGGCGGACTGGCCGAGACCTCTGTCCTGGTGGCTTTGGGTTATGTAACCGGTTTAATTTTGCAGGGAATTAGCCAGGGATTGACAGAAAAGATACTGCTGAAAGTTTGGAGAGGATTCCCGTCCGCAAAGTGGCTTCTCCCAGATGACAATAAGTTCAGCAACGAATACAAGAGCAAAATCAAGGAGATAGTCAGAGCCAAATACTCCGTCAAGGCTGACGATGACCAGTCCAAAGAGAAACAACTCAAAAAGAACCAGGAGATCTTTTATCTTTGTTACAACGCTGTGGATAAGGAAAATCTCAGCGATCGGCCTCAAATATTCAATGCACATTATGGACTATTCAGATGCCTTCTAACAACCTTCACTTTTCTCTTTCTATTTGACCTGGGTGTTTTTTTATTCACTGAACCCCAAAGGAAGTCCGTAATCCTTAGCGTTCTGATTTTCACCATTATTGGTGTAGTAGTAAGCTATTTTCGCACAAAGAAAAGGGGCGAGGATTTCGCCAGATCAATCTATGACCTGTTTTTGGTACGATTTTCAGAACAGGGATAATAAAGGAGACAATGGATGTCGAACACAGCAAAAAACGTAATTATTCCAGCCGAGCCCAATATCTTCCGAACAATATTCCTTTACGTCGGGCAAGGTGATTCCACGCTGCTTGCAGTCCCTGGGAGTGACGGCTATAAGTATGTGTTGATAGATTCAAATTATGATGAAGAAGCTGGTGGCATAGATATTATCAAGCTCCTTGAGGAACTTTTTGACGGGCAGGAAAGGGGCCTAGATGTCTATATCAACACTCATCCCCATAAAGACCATCTTGGAAAGGTTAGGGAAATCTATGAAAAGATTGGCATTGACCAATTATGGCATTCAGGGCACAAGCCTGGCGGCGAGCACAAGGAAACCTATAAGGATCTGGAGTTTGTAATCAAAAAACTGGGAAACGAAAACGTCTTTCGCCTTCGAGGCAGCAGGGAAAAGAACAAATTGGATGAAGAAGAAATAGTGCTGGGCGACATAAATTACAACGTATTGGCTCCCGCGGACTATGTATCTGACGAAATAGAAGATGAAAAGCCAGAGGAGAGATATGCAAGGATTCATGAACAATGTGGGGTCATTCGATTCAGGTATGGAAAAGAGGAGAAACAGATACTTATCACTGGAGATGCGGATTATAGTGCATGGAAAGAACATATCACCGATTACCATAATGACAGGCTTCCTTCTACGGTCCTGAGTGCTGCGCACCATGGTTCAAGATCCTTCTTCTGGAAAGATGCCGATACAGATGCAGACCCTTACAAAGAACACTTAAATAACATTAAGCCAACGTATGTCGTAGTCAGCGCTCCGAAAGACGAAGAAAGCAAGCACGATCATCCCCATAAGGAAGCCATGGATTTATATAAGGATGAGGTGGGCGACGATAATGTTTTCCATTTAGGTGAGAAAAGAGAATGCATAATTGTTGATATAAATGCTGATGGAGTGATAGACCTTTATCCTGATGATGACTTGGTCAAGGAATACGGGAAAAAGGACGGTGGCAAGGGCGGAGGCGGTAAAAGAATAGTATTTCCACCCCCAGTAAGCAAAATTGACAAGAAGCCCATGGGTGCTTGATGGAGTGGTTTGCCCGAAATACTGCCTGGTTGTATAGGGAGACAAGGGAGCTTTCCACCAATTCCATTTACAGGGAGCAGTACCAGGTCATAGGCCAAACCCTCATATCCGGCGGCCATATTATAGTTCACAAAAGCAAAACAGAATACTTCCCTATCTTAATCGTATATCCTGAAGCTACGCCTTACATACCCCCGACAATCTACATTCTGGATAATGAAATAAGCGAGGAAACGGCAATAGAATACTCAGAGATTGCACCGGAAGAGATAAAGCAGCGGGTAAAAAACAATATCAGATTCTTCAATAGGCGTCATCAGAATGAAGACGGAAGTGTCTGCTTTGTTGAAATGGGGGACTTACATGGCGAAAACCCGGAAATATACCCTATTGAAGATATTATTAAGAGATTAAGGATATGGCTGTCCGGAAAAATCCCAAAAGACAGCAGTGAAGTTGAGCTATTTCATCACTTTCCAAGCAGAACGTATGAGATCCAGTATCTTCTCCCTGATTTATTCTTTGATGAAGAAATAGTAAAAGGAAAATTCTACGCAGGACTGTCCAGCTTCATTCCAGCCAACTTCCTTCCCGACAACATTGGCAAGAAAACCTACACGGGTGTGATGTTATATGGTGAAACCCGAGCAGGCGTCTCGCTTCCTCCCAAGACCTATAAAAATGAGCAGCTGATTTTGTTCTCTCCCATTCCCGACATCAAACGCCTACTCCTGGATAACAATAGTCAGGAAAAGGCGACCAAATTGCGTGAGGGTCAATTAATTGAAGGATACTGGTGGGAAATTCCTATTGAGCCAGAACCATTTTCGAACGTGAGTGAATTTGTACGATACATTGGCAATGGTGATGCGGGCAACGGAATTGATGAACTGGCGCATAGCCTTAAATCTGAACTAAGCGGACTGAATGAATGCATTTACATTGGCATCAGATTCCCCGGAAGGTCAAGAAAAAAAGACTGGCAGATGTTCAGGCTCGCCAAAGGAAGTCGTTTACCCATTGTTGGAGCCGGTAACGAAGAGTTGAAACTGAGGCTGCTTGATTACTCTATACAAGCAGTGTATCAGGAGTATTTCACTGACGATTATTTCCATATGCGGAATACTGGGAGGGCTAAGAGAGGCATCTTAAAGGATAAGGCGATATCTATTATCGGTTGCGGAGCGCTTGGTTCTGAGACAGCTGATGCACTGACCAAGGCTGGAGTGGGAAGAATCCTGTTGGTGGACAAAGAGGATATGAGGGCGCACAATGCGATCAGACACGTCTTGGGCATTAACTGGACGAGCATTCCTAAAGCATTTGGGATGGTCGAACAACTCTTAATTCACAATCCATTTGTAAATATTGAATATAACTTTTCAAATATCCTCAGCGCTAGAATTGACAGCTATTTTCCAGAAAACACAATTGGAATTTCCACGATAGCGGACGATAATGTAGAAGCCTACCTCAATGAACAGGCTATAGATCAAGGAAGGACAGTATTCTACTGCAGGGCTTTGCGTGGTGGCAAAGTTGCTCGTATATTTAGGGCCATTCCCCAAACAGACGCGTGCAAGGCTTGTCTGGGACTGTATCTCAAAGACAAGAATCCTATATTTCTGAATATCCCAGAAGATGAGAATCTCCCTACCATAACAAATGAATGCAACAACCCAGTGAGGCCTGCGAGCGCAGCTGACATGAAGATTATCGCCGGCGTCTTTTCTCGTATCATTATTGATTTCCTGCAAGGCAAGAATACCGAAAGCAATCATTGGACATGGGGTTCTGAGGCACTGGATGGGCTGCAGCTTGGGAATTCAACATATGGTTTGATTCGGGCCGATAGAATCCCACCTCACCCCAAATGTTTCGTATGTCAAAAGCTTGATGACAAGAAAATTCATGTTCTTAGGGAAGTACTCGATTTCATGAAGCAGGAGTCGGCCGACTCTGGGGATGTTGAAACAGGTGGCGTCTTGGTCGGATACAGAAATGCTGGTGAGGAATATGTAATTGTTAAAGCGAGCAAGCCCGGTCAGAATGCTATAAGAACGAAAGTCCGATTCGAGAAGGATGAGGGATACTGTCAAAAACAGCTTTTAGATGCTTTCAACGAACTCGGTGAAAAAGGGCTTTATCTGGGAGAATGGCATTATCACCCCTCAGGCGGCAACGAACCCAGCGGACTTGACATCAAGAGCCTAACGGAGATTGCTGCCCAGGAGAATTACCGAATAGACAAACCCATAATGATAATCCTTTCAAGAGATTTAGAATATGGAATAACCATTCATGACAAGAATATGAAGTGTGTTCGGATTCCGCTAAATATTATTCAAGATAAATCAGATCATTTAACAAATAGCTCCACATGACCGCTATTTCGCTGGCGCTTCACATCGGCGGGTGAGCCTCACGATAAATGAAATCTCCCTCTCCCAAAAAAATTAAAACCACCCCCTTGCCAATGACCTCCTGAATCAGTCCAACCCGCTTTTTCCGACCTGCTGATTTTGAAATCCCGGCTCAAAAGCGGGCCAGGTTCATGACATTGCTTTCCCTCCATGCCTGTCAAATTCCGCCCGGTTCACCGAAATATTTCTCCGGCTCGGCGCTTTGCTTCGAATAATAAAGTGCAGTGCAGTTGAGATGTGACGCCGGCTGGTGGAGACTCACCCGGTGCATTTCACTATTCTGACAGGGGAGTTGCGCTGGCCACGACTCCTGTTCGCGCCAGACGTTATTTTGCCCATCAATTTTACAGGCGGCGCTGCCGATATTAACAATGGCGCCCGTTCCCTGAATGGTGGCGCGGTGATGTCGAAGATGAATGCAATTTCTGGATAGCCGGTGTTACCATGGGCAAATTTGTACTGATGATCAATACGACCAATACGTTGTGCGAGCGTATTGCTTCCTTCCTGACTGCAGAGGGTTTCAGCGTCATGTCTGCGCCGAAGGTCGAATCCGTCCGGGAACGCCGGCCAGATTTCATCGTGCTGGAGGATAATGCATCGGTCCCATCGGCGTTCGATTTCTATTTGACGCTGAGGCAAAGCAGCGAGACCCGGGGCATCCCCATCGTTTTTCTCACGGAACTCGATCCGGCCCGGGTGAGGCAAAAATTGGGCGCGAATGGCGACGCGATGATCTTGCAGAAGCCGGTTCAGCCTGGTGAAGTGGTGCAATGCCTCCGCGAGTTCGAACGAGAACGCGAGGAGGCCCGTGAAACAGGAAAAGAAATTGACATTTTGATTGCCGAAGACGATGCGGTCACACGACGGATGCTGGAATATTTGCTGAAGAAGAACGGTTACACCAATCTTCGTCTGGCCATGGACGGAAACCAGGCCCTGGCTCAATTCACTCAAAAAGCCCCGGAACTGCTGATACTCGATTACATGATGCCCCACAAAAACGGGTTTCAGGTCGTGGAGGCCATCCGAAAGAACCCGCGTTACAATCACATCCCCATTGTGTTCCTGACTGCGGTCGATGATAAATCCAAACTGATCGAGGCGCTGGACGCGGGCGCGACCGATTATATCACCAAGCCGTTTGACAGGGCGGAGCTGCTGGCTCGCGTGCAGGCGCATGCGCGTAATTTTTATTTGCAGAAAAAAGTCCGCGAGACGAATATAAAACTGGAAGCGCTGAACAGCGAGTTGCGCAAGAAAAGTGACCAGATTCAGGCGGACCTGCATTCAGCCCGAAAAATTCAGGAAGCGCTTTTGCCCAGAGAGTTGACTGCGTGCCAAAGCCTGGATGTGAATTTCTTCTATCAGGCATCGAATACGGTGGGCGGCGATTTTATCAATATTTTCAAAATTGACGACTCCCGCATCGGTTTCTATATTGCGGACGTGTCCGGCCATGGCGTCACATCGGCGCTGGTGACGGTGTTCATTCGGGAACAGATAAATAATATCCTGAAAAAATTTGATGTCGATTCATTGACCCCGGCGGACATACTCCGGCAATTGAATAGAAATTTCAATCAGGAGGAGTACTTCATTGAAAATGGCATTTATCTGACGATTGTGTGCGGCGTGATCGACCTGAATCGATACCGACTTTCGTACGCATCGGCCGGCCATCACGCGCTGCCTTTGATGATCGATCCGCATGGCCATGTGACTGAGCTGCGCAAACTTGGCGTGGCCATTGGCTTCATGGAAGATTTTGAATATGAAAATTACGAGATGGAATTCAGCAAGAAGCACAAGCTCTTTCTTCACACCGACGGCATCATTGAAATGGCCGATGACCGGAATGCGCTTTTTGGCATGGAGCGGCTCAAGAATTTTCTGACGGAAAATAATCAATTGAAGGGCGAACGTCTGCTGAACGCGCTGGTGAAGCATTGTCTGAGCTTTTCGAAAAACTCAGTGTTGCAGGATGATATCGCGTTAATGTTACTGGAAGTGAAATGACGACCTGTTGATTCGCTCCGAGTGAATCGACGAAAGGAGATTTGAATGGAAATTACCTCTGAAAAGAAAAATGATGTGCTGGTTATCTCTCCGCTGGAGAAGCGACTCGACGCCAAAGTGGCCATGGATTTCAAAGAGAATTTAGTCCGGAGAGTGAAGGAGGATGGCTATTCGCGCATTCTGATCAATCTGGATGCCATCGATTTCATCGACAGCGCCGGACTGGGCGCGATGGTATCGGTCCTGAAACTGATTGGCAAAAATGGCGAATTGAAAATTGCCCGGCCGCGCGACCAGGTGAAAAACATGTTCGATTTGACGCGGTTGAATCTGGTGTTCAATATTTACGATGACGTGGAGTCCGCGCTGAAGAGTTTCAACTGATGCAGCCGGGAAGAACGCCGGTTCAGCCTGTTTGCCGAATGGGCTGCCGGACGTCCGTTGTATTCGATTCGGCGCGTCAGTGAAATGCTGTCATTTGATCAACTTACTCTCGGGAAAATAATGAATGCACATGTGAAGCTCAATATTCCGAGCACGCTGGAAAATGTCCGCCTGGTGGGCTCTGTGGCGAGGACTATTTCAACCTATCAACTCGTTTCTCCGGCGGACAGTCAATTGATTGAAACCGCCATCGTGGAAAGCTGCACCAACGTTGTGGAACATGCCTATCAGTTCGAGCCGACCAAAAACATCGAAGTCCTCATTGAACTCAATCCGACGAGCCTGATTTTTACAATCATCGATGAAGGCCGGCAATACGATCCGTCCAATGCCCGGCCGTTTGATTTCGACCCGACAGATATTGAAAATCTACCGGAGGGCGGCATGGGTATTTTCATCTTCAATACCATCATGGATGAAGTCCATTACGCCACCCGGATGGGCAAGAACCACCTCAAATTGGTGAAGTACGTTCAATCCGTGAGCTGAGCCATTGTTGGTTCACGTAACTGAAGGAGCATTCCGCACCATCATCCCAGGCAACTGCCGATGATGATTCAGGTTAGGCCACCATCATTCCAGTAGACGATTACCTCATGTTCCGCTGCACCGTCATTTCATTCCATATTTTTTCCCGGTACAGGACGGCTCTCCCCGTGAACTATCCGATGCATAGCCGCTATTCGATTCCTCTTTCACCCCAATGGCGCACGAGTCTCGATTGGGAAAACGGGCGTGGTATTTCGGGAAGGCAACGAGGAAAGCACTGCATTTTTTTTACGCCCCACTGTTAACTAAATAAAACAAAAAATAAGTTGCATTTAATGATAAAACTAATATTTTATAGGCGTAAAATGTAGGGCACTATTGGACAACTAACTGGAGACAATGCACAGTGAACGACACCATGGTAAAACAGCTCAGAGAAAAAGCCAGTGCAGCAGGGCAGGGGCACATCTTTCGTTTTTGGGATGAATTGTCCCGGCAGGGGAAAGTGAATCTGATTCAGCAGGTTCAGTCCATCGATTTCACTTTATTGAAGCAGTTAAAAGAGACCTACCTGAGCGGCGCTCAGAATAATTTATTCCAGGGAGAATTGCAGCCGCCGGAAATTATTCCAATCCCGGCGACAGATCAGCAAAAGATGAAGGCGGCTGAGGCAAAGAAAATCGGGGAAGCGCTGCTGTCCCGGGGCAAAGTCGCTGCGTTGCTCGTTGCCGGCGGACAGGGGAGTCGCCTGGGATTCGACGGGCCGAAGGGCATGTACACCATTGCTCCCATCAGCCGGAAAAGTCTGTTTCAGCTTCACGCCGAAAAGATTGCGGCATTGCAGAGTAAGTATGGCGCCGTGATTCCCTGGTTCATCATGACCAGCGAGACGAATCACGACGAAACAGTGGCTTTCTTTCAGCGCCATCGATTTTTCGGTCTGAGCGAAGGCGATGTCTATTTTTTCAGGCAGGGGATGATTCCGGCGCTGGATGGCCAGGGAAGCATGTTCCTCGACGCGAAGGATCATATTTTCACCAATCCCAACGGTCATGGCGGAACCCTGAATGCGCTGCGCGATAATGGCTGTCTCGATGAAATGAAAGCCCGCGGCATCGAGGAGATTTTCTATTTTCAAATTGATAATGTGTTGATAAAAATTTGTGATCCCACCTTTTTAGGCTACCATCGGGAGAACAAGGCGGAGATGTCGGCAAAGCTTGTTTCCAAGCGGGACCCGTACGAGAAGGTCGGCGTCGTCGGCTGGTTGAACGGCAAGCTTGCCGTCATCGAGTACAGCGATTTGTCCGTGGCGGATAAAGAGGCCCGAAACAGCGATGGCTCGTTGAAGTTTCGCGGCGGCAGCATCGCCATCCATGTCTTTCATGTGCCTTTTATCGAGAATGAAATTTCACAGGCGAAATTGCCGTACCATCTGGCATTCAAAAAAATTCCGCATCTGGACGAGCAGGGCCGATTGGTAGAACCAGCCAAACCGAACGGATACAAGTTTGAAATGTTCATTTTCGATGCGCTTCAGGATGCCCGGGCGGCGGTGCTCATGGAGGTCGATCGGAAGAAGGAGTTCAGCCCGGTGAAGAACAAGGAAGGCAGCGACTCGGCGGAAACAGCGCGGCAGGATTTAGTCGATTACTATGCCGATATGCTGAAACAGGCCGGCGTGGCGATTCCAGCCGGGAATGGATTGATTGAAATCGACGCGAGATTCGCGCTGGACGCCGAAGATTTGAAGCGAAAAATTGATCCAGGACAAATCAACGTTGAGTTTCCACTGTATCTTCAGTGAGGTAGCGGTAGCTCGCGGCGCACCGGTTATGACAGAACATAGAACCTCTGTAGTCGTTTCTGATAGAAAATTTTAATACTTTTTTGGTAGCTGCTCAGGTTCCAGGTTTAAAGGTTCATGGTTCCGGGTTAAAGAAAATTTTCGTCGCTATTCAGACATGTATTCTTACCGCGAAACTGGCTCGTTGATTTTTGAACACCACGATAAATCGTGGTGTTGGTACAATTTTAAACCAGCGCCATGCTTCAGCATGGTCACCTGAGTAGATACCTTTTTTGAATAGAAAACGGCTCGCTGCAGGCTGACCGCTAATTTTACGTGGAAATAACCCGAGGATGAAGTAACAGCCATGCTCAAAAAGTTCGTGAAAATAGTGTTGTGGATCGGCATTGGCTTTGGACTACTTCTCACCATCGCCTATATTGTGCTGCGGTTGAAATACCCGCCAGATGAGATCATCAAAATTCTGACGGCGGAGGCCGAGACGGCGCTGAACCGTCGCGTGACAATCGGCAGTCTGTGGCTCAATCCGGTCAAGGGTTTTACCCTGGGGGATGTCTGCGTCTATGACGTCCCTCGCGGAGATTCAGTCCGGGCTCATTCGGCGCGACTGCTTTCCGTGGAGCGGGTTCAGCTTCGCTATCGCCTGCTGTCCCTGCTGAGAAAACAGATACAAATTCATGAAATCATCGTCGACCGGCCGGAAGCGTTCCTCTTTCAGAATGAACACGGTATCTGGAATTTCGAATCCATGGTTCCTGTGGATTCAACCAAACGTGTTGGGCCCGGGGCCGTTGCTTCCAAAGATAGCACATCGGAATTCAGCCTGCCGTTTTCTGTGAAATTGAAAAAATTCGCCGTGAACGACATGGCCGCTCACATCGGCATTCACCAGCCGCCAACGCGGCTGTCGATCAAGTCAGGCGGTCTTTCCGTTCATCTGGATGATTTTTCGACTTCGCTCAAATCGCTGGATGAGATGTCCCGGCAGACAAAGGCCTCGCTGTCCCTGTCCTCCGATGACCAGCCGTGGGAGGTTACCATCCGCGCCGATTCCTCGAACGCGATCATCGAAGCGGCCAGTCTGGTCCGGGTAAATCTGAAGACCGAGGTGGCTGGCGCGGAGCGAATTTCAGCGACCGGCGAGATTGCGCTCACAGACACGCGGGTGTCGTTCCGGGAAAATGATTCGAGCCGGGTCTCGACGCATCAATTCCCGCTGCCGGAATTAATGAGCGTTTCCCTGGCCTTGCTGGCGGACATTGAGCAGCAGTCGCTCGAAGTGAACGACGTGACCGCCACTCTGGGCGATGAGACGCTTTTCAGCCTGGGCGGCAGCGTGACTCGTTTTATCGACCAGCCGCGCATTTCGCTCGAAGTCATCCGAAGCCATATTCGGTTGAAAAACGTGATGGACTCTTTCGCCGCCATACTGCCTGATACCATTCGGAAGGAGCTCGATAAAATCACTGTGAGCGGTGTGGCGTCGCTGCTCGGCACAAAATTCGTCGGCGAACCGATGAGCGACGATGTAAACGCTGGCCTGCATTACGATGTGAATGTTGCGATTCGAAATTTATCCGCCGCATATTCGGAACCGATGGCCGAACTTCACCGGCTGAACGTGACGACATCGGCTCAGGGAATACTCAACGCTTTCGGTTTTGTTGGCACCGATGTCAATCTGAGTTTAAACGCGGACAGCTTCTACGTGAAGGTGGACACACTGGAGTATGGTTTTGGCAATCTGGAAACCAACGTGATAGCGCGGCTGGATCCGGAATTTTTCCCGGTCTCCGTGAATGCATCCGCCTCGCTCAAGAATTTTTTCAACACCACGCTGAACCTTCTCGCTCATTTCTCCTCGTTCGACGGACTGAACTCGTATCTTGCCGATGCGCATCTCTATTTTCAGGGGATGTCGCTGGCGGCGGTCACAGAGTCGGCGCTGGAGGGCGAAGCCGGTCTCGATTTGAAACTCAGCTCGCAGTCGCTGGACAGCATCGACATGGCGCTGGTGGTCAGCACTGATATTCTGGAGATCCCCTACGAGCCTGAGCCCATCATCGTTCATCCGATGGAAATGGTGGCGACCGCTGTTTTGAGCGCGGACACGACCTTTCAATATTTCCAGGCCGGCAAGATCGACATTCAGGTCGGCGATTTTCTATCCGCGCTGGCCCACGGTCGCGCTTTTATAGGCGAGACCCAGAGAATTCACCTGGTGATGGATCAGATTGAACTGGATCACCAAAACGCTCTGCTGGCGGCGCCGGAGGCGTTTTTAGTCGGACTGGAAACGCTCACATTATCAGGCGCGACCCTGATCAATTCCACAGTGACGGTCCTCGTGGACGAAAAAGGCGAGCCCACCATTCACGGTGCAGGAACCATCTCGATGGACGGCGGCCTGCTGTGGCCGGCCAGTTTTCTCCGAATCGGTTCGATCAAAAACCAGATCCAGTTCGAGACCGATGCGATTTCCGGCGAGATTCACATGCAGGGAAAAGTGGACGACCTGATGGTTGACGGAGTGCTGGATACTCCGTTGCGAGACATCGCGTTGACCCTGACCGGGCACGCCCCGGATTTTGAGACGCTCGTGCTGGATAGCGCTGACGTGGTTGTCCCGGCGTTCAATGCCAATTTGCGCGTCACCGGGAGAGCGGACAGCCTGACCGGTAATTTGCAGGCCAGACTCGCCAGTCTGCTCACGCTGGATGCGACTGAAAAGGAAGTGCAATTGCCGGAACAAATTTCTGTGACCGGGGCTTTGTCGCAGGGCGCGGAAGTCAACCTGAAACAGAACATCGCTGCAATCGATGGCTGGCTGAAGTTCGATAATGTTTCGGTGCAATACGATACTATCGCCCGGGCGGATACCATTGCCGGCTGTCTCTATTTTACTCAGAAAATTGATATCGAAAAAGGATGGATCGTGCAAACCGAGGGCGACCGTGCGTTTTTAGCTTCGGCGACTTCATCCTACTATGATCTGTTGCGGCCCTATTATTTCAAAGAATTGAATGATACAATTTTCTCCCGAATCCATATCAATAAAATCAGTGCGATGGATTATAGCGTCAGCGACATGAACATCGATCTGCACATTCAAAACGAGATGGTCGAAATCCCGCGTTTTTCACTGAAGCTTTATGACGGAAACATGGCCGGGATGCTCACCCTCAACGCGCACACCGGGGAGCCTGAAAATATTGAATGGAAAATCAAGGCGGATTTGTCACGGCTCAATTCGGCCAGGCTGTTGCCTTCGACGCGGAGAAGCGAAAAAGACGCGGATCTGAATTTGAATCTGGAACTGCACGGTCTGGGAGTTGACCCGGCGACCCGCCTGGATGTGGCCGGCTATCTCTATGTGACCAAGATCGGGCCGCAGTTCACGGATAATGTGCTGCAATCGCTGGATCCCAAAGGGATCGACAAGAGCATACAGGATACCAGAACCCTGTTGAACTGGGGGTACAAACCGCGTTTGATCTCATTCGAAATAAAGCACGACAATCTCTACCCGAGCATTCATTTGGTAAAAGGCAAGCTGCTGACGAAGCTCATCCCGTTAAATTTGGCCGGGGGCAATAAAATCGAACTGGCGAGAATCCCGATTAAATTTTTTCTCGCCAATGTGGCTGCAACGGCCGAATGATTTTTTATCAACATTGTGAAAGGATATTTCATTGTGTCGAACAGGGTGCGCATGGCATTGGCGTTGATGATGGCGTTCTGCTGCGGGGAAGAGATGACGCTGATCCGGTTGATAGAAATGCACCAGCAGGAGAAGAAGGGGGTTGAGGTGCAGGACGTTTACAAGCTGATTTATCAAAGCGTCTACGGTGTGGCTCATATTCTTGAATTTCCGGATCGGGCAAAGGCGTATCTAGAAAATGAAATTGCGGGCGTCGATTCCGGCAGCACTGAAAAAATGCTCGAAACAATTGCCGCCTCCGGGAATGTGGTGCGCCTCAATTTGCGCCCGTACAAGCGCGCAAAGGGCGATAGCGATTTGCTGTTCGGGGCAATCCGCCGCAGCGATCCGGGGAACCGAGTCCCAATTTTTAAAGCGCTGGGAAGAATTCAAAACTGCCGTTGCCAGTGGTAAATTATCCTTTGACCGGCAGCAATTGACAGAATTCGATGAAGCGATGAAGAGGGATGGCTATCGCGAGGTTCATCATTCTCAGACTTACCGCGCAGCGAACCGACCGGCCTATCGGGTGCTGCAAAAGGACGTGGCTGAGGAACTGCTGCTGCGCCAGCACATCCGGCCGAATTAGAAGATGGTCCCTGAAAAAAAATGCCGGCAAAGGATGGCTACCTTCCGGCATTTTTATCAAATGTAAAAGTTCTCTACCTGCAATCACGCTAGCATTGGCTAACTATTCATTGATCCACCTCAAAATCTTAGCCTGATATTCCTTAACCATAGCCTCGGCGGTTTCTTCATCGCTGGCCTCAGCATTGACGTGGAATATCGGCCGTTCTGTATCCGGCAGCACAAGCACCCAGTCGTTATCATGGAAGATTTTTATTCCGTCAATCAACTCGCGCCTGAACTTTTCCGTGTCCTCCATCAATCGGCGCATCACTCGCCCTTTGGCGTCCCAGGGACAGGGCACATTGATTTTTCGCAGCGCTAATTTGGGGACGGAATCGTGCAGTTCGCCAAAGCGGATGTGGCATCGCGCCATGAGTTCGAGTATTTTCCCCATGGTGAACATCGCGTCAAAGGCGAAGAGAAAATGGGAGAAAATGAAGCCGCCCTGGGTATCGCCGGCATACTGGACGTCGTGTTTGAAATCGGCGTCCACAATGGCGCGGGCGCGGTTGGCGGTTCTCACAACCTGAATTTTGTTCGGCGTGCAGAGCTCTTCAATTTGCCGGGACGCAGTGACCGGCACGGCAATTTTGCGCGGACAATTTGCTTCGATCAGCAGCTTGGTGAGCAGCACCAGCAGCCGGTCGGACGTGATGATCCTGCCCTTCTCGTCGACCACGAACAGCTTCTCGACGCCGGCATCCATGAGGAACCCAATGTCCGCTTCCAGCGATGTTACGATGGTGGATAGCCGGTTCATGCTTTTATCGAATTTTTCTTTATCCCGGCTGAGTTTGCTCTCCTCCAGAAAGGCATTGAGCGACACTACCTCGCAATTCAGCGAACCCAAAATTTTTGGCAGGGCGGTCGTGGCTGCGCCATGGGAATAATCCACGACAATCTTGTAGTTCGCCTTCTCGATGCTGGCAATGTCCAGATGGGCCAGGTAATCTTCGGTGTAAGGCTCGATGACGCTGACCGAATAATCGCTTCGTCCGATCTGATTGTACGCCGCCCGCCGGAAGTCCTCACGGAAGAAAAGCCGCTCCACAGCTTTGGTCTTGCCTATCTGCAAATCGCGACCGTCGTCGTCGAAGAAGATGATGTCAATGAGTTTATCGTCAAACGGCGATTTGCGAATATGAACCCCGCCCTTCTCGATGCCGGAGCGAAGGCCATAGCGGACCACCGGGATGGGCATCACGCGGAAATCTTTGATGTGCACACCGACAGACATGAATCCACTGTTCAGTGCGCGGCTGATCATTTTCGCGGCGTCCGAAGCATCGCGGCTGCTGACGACGCTGTTGTTCGCGCCGATGAACGCGCCGTACGCGGCGCCGACCTTGGCTGCGAACTCCGGTGAAATTTCAGAATTGGCGATGCCGGTGATTCGGGAATAGGTGAACAACTCGCGGAACCAGTGGTCGCCCCAGACAAGGCTGGTCGTCAGGACGGAGCCATCATCCACGATTTTATCGGGCCAGATTTTCACATTGGAGCGAATGGATGCATTTTTACCGATGGAGCAATTCTCACTGACTACGACATTTTCCAGCACGTAAGTATTGTCCATCAAAATGCTGCCGGAGGCGACGACGTCGTGCTGGAGTTTCACTTTTTTACCTAAGACGATGTGATCCCACAGCACTGAATTGCTGATATCGCAGGCGGCATCGATTCGGCAATTGTCGCCGATGACCGAGTTGGATAGAACGACATCGCCGGCAATTTTGCAATTCTGGCCTATCACAACCTTGCCATCGAATGTGATATTGTCGGCTAATTCACAATTATCGCCAACCCATACATTGGGCTGTTTCTGTTTGCCTAATGATTCGAGAAGTATCTCTTCCTTGAGGCAGTCCTGGTGCGCTTGCCTGTATTCATTGACATCGCCGACGTCCTTCCAGTAGCGATCAGAAATATAACCGTAAAGAGGTTTGTTTTCGCTCAATAATAGTGGGAACAAATCCTTGCTGAAATCGAACGAGGTCTTTTCCGGAATGAAATTCAGGACTTCGGGTTCCAGAATGTAGATGCCCGTGTTGATGGTGTCGCTGAACACCTGGCCCCAGGTTGGCTTCTCAAAAAAGCGGACGATTTTGCTGTCGCTGTCCGTGAATACAATCCCGAAAGGCAGCGGATTTTTCACGCGGGTGAGAATGAGCGTGGCGGCAGCCTTTTTCTGTTTGTGGAAATGAATGGCGGACGAGAGGTCGATATCCGTGAGCACATCGCCAGAAATGACAACGAAGGGATCCTTCAAAAATTTTGCAGCTTTTTTAACGCTTCCGGCCGTGCCGTAATCTTCCACGGCCTGGATGTACATCATGTCAACGCCCAGTCGTGAGCCGTCGCCGAAATAGCTGGTAATTTTTTCAGGTTGATGAAAGAGGAGAGAGATAGTCTCGGTAATGCTGTAGTGTTTCAATAAATTAACAATGTGTTCCATTATTGGGCGGTTAACCATGGGAACCATTGGTTTGGGTATGTTGCAGGTCAGAGGTTTGAGCCGGGTGCCGAATCCACCAGCCATGATTACGCCGATCACGTGAGATGCTCCTGTTGAGATTAAACTTAACGCAGGTTAATTACTTTTTTCCCTCCCTCGTAAGTTTAATGGAATAGGCTTTATTTTTTATAAACGATGATTTCTGTTCGCTTCTCTCCTGAGAGTAAATTCAGAGTTTCTCCATGAATTTAGACAAATTCTGGGGCAAATTATATCGTCGATCCACATGGAATTGTATGTGCCGAAAATTTATCCTCTTTGCTCATGGTATTGATAATACAATTCTTCCCGATGGACACCCCGGCCGGGATGCGGCTATTTTTCCCGATCACGGTGAGACCGCTGTCCAGATGACTCGGAAATTTCTGATTGGGCCGGTCATTAGTCCCCAGACCGATGGTGCTGTTCGGCCCGACTACCACGCCTTTATCCATGATCACGCCTTCGATCTGGCAATTTTCTCCAATGACACAATGGTGCATAATCACGGAGTTGCGCACGACCGCACCTTTGTTGATGGCCACATCCGGAGATAAAATAGAGTGGAAGACATCCCCCTCAACCTTGCATTGGGGCGAAATGATGGAATTTTGAATCCGCGCGCAGCATCCAATTCGGCTCGGTGGCCAATCACCTAAAATTCCCTCTTCCTCCAAATTTGTGCGGCATTTCCAGTCTTGAATTTTCAGGTCAGACTGTGGGTTCAACAAATCCATGTTCGCCTCCCAATAGGAATGCAGCGTTCCCACATCCTGCCAGTAACCGCTGAAGCGATACGCCATGACGCGATGGGAGAGAATGCTGTCCGGAATGACGTTCTTCCCAAAGTCATGCCCGCTGCGATGTTTGAGCGCCTCAATCAGGAACTGCGTGTTGAACACGTAAATCCCCATGGAAGCGAGATTGCTTTTCGGCTTCAGGGGTTTCTCTTCCCAGGCAATGATTTGTTGTTCCGCATCCACAATGGCGATGCCAAAGTGATGCGCGGTTTCGATCGGCACCTCGCGCACGGCAATCGTCACATCGGCGTTGCTCTCCTGATGAAATTTAACCATGGCCTGATAGTCCATGTAATAGATATGATCACCGGAAAGAATGAGCGTATGATGCGGTGAATGCCGTTCAATGTAATCGAGATTTTGCGCAATGGCATCGGCAGTGCCCTGATACCAGTCGGAGTCTTTCTCCCCCTGCTGCGGCGGAAGAATTTTCACGCCACGCTTTCGTCCAATAAAATCCCAGGGAGCGCCAACTCCGATATGTTTCATCAATGAAAATGGTTTGTACTGTGTCAATATACCGACATGATCAATCCCAGAATTCATGATGTTGCTGAGTGTAAAATCGATGATGCGATAGATGCCGCCAAACGGGACTGCCGGTTTGGCTCTGAGTCGGGCTAATACATTCAAACGACTTCCCACACCTCCAGCTAATAGCATGGCAAGCGTATCCTTCATCATAACAATTTCCCTGACGGAATGAATTTCTCCTTAAATTCGTTTTCTTTTTTGTGGGGATTGATAATGCAATTTGCACCAATCACCATGTTGGCTGGTAAAGTAACATGCTGCCCGACCACCGTAATCCCGTCAATTTTTATCAGATCGGAAGCGTGCGCCTGGCCTTCGGCGCTCGCTTCTCCGATCGTACAGTTTTCACCCACGCATATATCGGTATCTAATATTGTTTTATTAAGAGTTGAACCTTTTTTAATTATTGTGTCAAACATGACCACGGAATTGGAAACCCTGGCGCCGGCTTCAATTCGGACGCCGGGAAAAATGACTGAGTGCGTGACACTTCCCTCAATGACCGCCCCGGTATAGACGATACTGTCTTCAATGGCGGCAGTCTCGGAGATGATGCTCGGCGTCCTATCTTTCAAATTGCGATGATCCAGATTGGTGCGTACCTGCCATTTGGCCAGATCAATGAGCGGTTCATCGGCCAACAGATCCATATTGGCGCTCCAGTATTCCGGAATCGTTCGGGAGTAACCCCAATAGTCATAAAATTTATAGCCATACAGGCGATTCGTTGGCACTAACCGGGGAAGAATATGCTGCCCAAATTCGAATGATTTGGAATTGTTTGCAAATTGGAGCAAACACCTTTTCAAAACATCCGTATTGAAAATGTAGATTGTCAACGACGCCCATGAGGACGTTGGCTGCGTTGGTTTCTCGTGATAGGCCGTGATGCGGCCACCGGAATGACCATCTTCGTCGTCGATGGATGCGACGCCAAATCGATGCGCGGTATTGAGCGGCACCTGCTTGAAAACCGCGGTAACATCGGCCTTTTTTGTCAGATGGTAGTCAATCACTTCATTGTAGTCCAGATGATAAATATGGTCACCGGATAAAATCAGGACCAGGTCCGGCTCAAATTCTTCGATGAACTGAAGATTCTGAGAAACGGCGTCGGCAGTGCCTTTGTACCAGTCCGAATTGCTGGCTGCCTTGAATGGCGGCAACACCATGACGCCTCTGTCTCGTCCGACCATATCCCAGGAACTGCCAATTCCAATATGGCGCACAAGGGATGACGAGTGGTATTGAGAAAGAACACCGACTTTTTCGATTCCCGAATGCATGAGATTGCTGAGCGGGAAATCAATAATTCGGTACATGCCTCCAAAAGGCACGGCTGACTTGGGTCGATTCAATGTGAGCACCGAAAGCTCATCGACACGACCGCCAGCCAGGATTATCGCTAATATTCTTTTCATTAATGCGCTAAATAGGTGAGCAAATTTGGGGATGGCATCGTGGCAACCAATCCCATCTTGAATTTGTATACACAAAATATTAAAATTATTTCTTGAATGCAAGTAAAATTTTTTAAATAAATAATGAAATCCATTAAATTTAAATTGATAAAATGAATGAAATTTAGTATTTTGAGAAATTCAATTCCGCTGACCAGGTAGGGCAGAGGTGAATCAAAATTTATTTGAGCCTTGGTTCTATTCACTTTCAGAGTCAAGCCAGGACAATCACAATCCAGGGATGGTCCGGCACAGGCATCATGGCTGTTGTTCACAACCGAATTTCATATCTTGAAATTCGGCGCTGGAAGGGCGAGACAAATTTTCAATGTTGGCAGAGGCCGGATTTTTCAATGTCCATCGAGCATGAAGCCATAAAAGTTGCCCGGGATGTTAAACGATCATTGAATTCAAATCGTCAAAAGTCTGAATCGTATGGAAAATAAAGAGCATAAATTAGTCGAACAGGCGAAACAGGGCGACCGACAGGCATTTGGAAAATTGGTGAAAGAGTATCAAAACAAAGTTTTGTACCTGGCGCACGATTTGGTGGGCAATTATTATGATGCACAAGATGTGGCTCAAAATACGTTTCTTCGGGCTTTTCAAAAGATCAATTCGTTTCGGGATGAAGCGACTTTTTCGACCTGGATATATCGCATCACAACCAACGCGGCAATCGATTTTCAACGGAGCAAAAAGCGTAAACAGGCCATGTCACTCAATCAGCCGTTAAAAGATGACGTTGATTACGAACTGATCGATACGCTCAAAGACAACGATGCGAGCATTGATAAAAAAGTCGAGGATAGCGATCTGAAGGATATGATTGTGAGTCTCATCGATCTGCTATCCCCGCAGCAACGGGCGGCATTTGTCTTGAAGCATTTTCATGATAAATCAACAGCGGAGATCGCTGAAATTCTGCAATGTGACCCAATCACTGTGCGAGGGCACATCTTACGGGCGACTCAAAAATTAAGAAATAAACTTAAAGGTGAACGATGATTCCTTGCAGGCGGAAATATGAAGCCGTCGATTATGTTTACAACGAGATGACGGCGAAACAGCGACAGGATTATGAACATCACGTGGCGGAGTGTGATCAATGCCGGGATCAGGTAGATCAGCTACAGTTTGTGAACTCTGTGGCCGAAACATACCGGCGTCCGGAGCCCGACAAAAAGCTGTTGCAGCAATATCACCGGGCGCTGAGAGAGAAGTATGGCAGCGGCAAACGATTTTCTTTCAAGCTTGAACACCTGAAAGAAAAATTCATCACCCGCCCTACCATCGGAATACGGTTCGCCGAAGCATTTGCCATTTTAGTGATTGGAATTTTTATCGGGAAAATGACACTCTGGAAGTCCGAAAGTCTGACGAAGAATGGCGGCCTGGAAAACGCAACAATGACATCGGCTGCCGTGGAGAGTTTGTTGCTGAACAACTATCTGCAGGAAGCAGAAATGGTCCTTCTGGATGTTGCCAATCTCGATCCGGTTGATGACCATTCTGTAATTCTCGATTTAAAAAAGATTGCAGAATACCGGAGGCTGTTGCAAAAAACAATGATCTGCCGGGAGCATGCCCGAAGCAGCCATGATGAAAAACTGGAAAATTTGCTCAATCAAATTGAATTGATTCTCATCGAACTTTGTAATATTGAACAGGTATCGCTCGACGAATCGGTCTTGAGTCTGAAGCAACAGCTTGATGATACCAATCTGCTGTACAGCATAAAGCATGTCAACCAGAATAAAATTTAAATTTTTACAGGAGCAGAGCAATATGAACAGCTTGCAGTGGAAAATAATTGTCGCTGTCTGCATAATTATTTTTCCGTTGAGCATTTTTGCGCAGGACGAAAGCACACAGCTTTTTTATTCAGCGAAACGACTGATGCATCAACGAAAATACGATCAGGCGTTGGAGAGCTATGCATTGCTGAAGAAGAATTTCCCGGATAGCAAATATGTCGATGATGCTGAATTCTGGTCCGCGTATATTCTGGAAAAGAAAGAAGACGACAAAAATGCGTTCGATGCGTACGAACGCTTCGCGAAAAACAATCCCACGAGTCCCTTTGTGGACGATGCAATGGTGTATCAGATCAGTGTGGCCGAAAAGCTGGCGTGGCGAGGCGATAAGACTTACCAGGAATTCATTGCAATACAATTGAATGCATCCAATCAAACAGTGAAATACCAGGCGTCGTTGAGTCTGGGCAAACTGCGCGACTCACGCGCGATCCCGACGCTGAAGCAAATGGCCAATAATGGCGATCAGGATATGAGCTTAATGGCAAAGTCGTTAATACGAGACATACACAAACCCAGGGATCAGAGGGAGAGTGTTATCAAAACCATTATAAATCCCGGACAGGAGGATGCCAAGCCGACCGACAAAGGCGCCACCATAAAGCGCAACAATGTCCCGACGCAGGGAAAAATCGCCCGGCCGCCGCAGCAATCGGGCACAACTAAATCGACGGCGACGCCAACAAAACCGCAGACTCCGAAATCATCGACTCCAAAGGTGAAATGAATCAGGTTCACTTCATAGCAATGGGCAGTTCAAATGACTGCCCATTATGCTTTATAGTGGACGCCGAACTTGACTGTTGAACAATTTATTTGACGTATCGTTTAAACAATCTCATGCCGACGAGGCATACATCAATACTATAAATTAACATTTTACAACTAATTTAATCGAATGGAAAGTCGATTTTTATATAGAATAGGATCTCATTGAACCAGGTTTACTGGGGAAAAATCGATTCAATTTCGCGAGGAGATTGTGATGAAAAAAATATTATGGTTACTGATGATCGGTGTCATGATGGCGCCGGGAGAATCATCGGGGCAGTATTTTGGCAAGAACAAAGTTCAATACAATACATTTCACTGGCAGTATCTGCAGTCCGAACACTTTGATATTTATTTCACGGACGGTGGAGAATCGATAGCGGAATTCGCTGCCGAAGTGGCAGAGGAGAGTTACCTCCAGTTGAAAGCTGATTTGCGCTACGAGATTGTGGATCGAATTACCCTCATCGTCCATAACAGCCACAACGATTTTGAGCAGACCAATGTCGATCTCAATGCGCCAGAGGAGTCTGTCGGCGGCTTCACGGAGTTCTTCAAGAACCGGGTGGTCGTGCCCTACGAAGGTGAGTGGGAAAAATTTCGCCATGTGATTCACCACGAACTGACGCATGCGGTGATGTTGCAAATGGTGTACGGCGCCGGAGTGCAGTCCATCATCACCGGCATGGCGCGTCTGCAACTTCCCCTGTGGTTGATTGAGGGTCTGGCCGAGTATGAAAGCCGCGGTTGGGATACCGAAAGCGATATGTACATCCGCGATGCGACGCTGAACGGCTACATTCCCCCGGTGGATTATCTCTATGGATTTATGGCCTATAAAGGCGGACAGTCTGTGCTGTACTTTTTGTCTCAAAAATACGGCGGAGAAAAAATCGGGGAGCTTCTGGGCAAGGTCAAGGTCAATAAGAGCTTCGAGCGGGGATTGAAGCAGGCGATTGGCGTTGATACCGAAGACCTCACTAAAAAATGGCACATGTATTTGAAGCGGGAATATTGGCCGGATATCGCGGATCGCAAGGAACCGGAAGAGTTTGCCAAGAAGCTGACCGACCATACCAAATGGCGCAACTTTGTGAACAGCGGCCCGGCGCTGTCGCCCAAAGGCGATAAAATTGCATTTCTCTCCGATCGCTCCGGTTATTTTGACATCTATCTGCTGAGCGCCATCGACGGGAAAGTCATGGATAAACTGGTGAGCGGTCAGCAGACGGCAGATCTGGAAGAACTCCACTGGTTGCGCGTGGGAATTAGCTGGTCTCCCAATTCCAAATTCATCGTCTTTGCTTCCAAAGCCGGCGGAAACGATGCGTTGAATATTGTCAATGTGAAAGAGAAACAAATCACCCGACAAATTGAACCTGATCTGGACGGTGTGTTTACGCCGAGCTGGTCTCCTCAGGGGGATGAAATTGCGTTTATGGGGATTAAGCATGGACAGGGTGATATTTATATCTACAACCTGAAGACGGATAGTTTGACACGTCTCACCAATGACGTCTTCAGTGATTTCCAGCCGCAGTGGTCGCCGGATGGGAAAAGAATTGTGTTTGTGAGCGACCGCGGCGATTGTATTCACGAAGAGCAATGGAGCCAGGAGGTGAAGGTACACGAGCACCAGTACCGCAACCACGATATTTACACCGTGAATATCGAATCCAAACAGCTTGAACGCATCACAGCGACACCCTGGCTGGAGGCGTCTCCTGTATTCTCTCCCAAAGGCGACAGGCTGGCGTATGTGAGCGACGAAAGCGGCATTTATAATGTGTACATATACGACATGCAATCCCGAATGAATTTCCCCATCACCAATGTCATCACCGGAATCTTCAATCTTTCGTGGCAGGGCGATGGAAATAAATTGGCGTTCGCCTCATTCTACAATGCCGGGTACGATATCTACCTGCTCAGGAATCCGTTGAAAATCAGCCCCGGCACTGTTCAGCTTGAAGAGACAAATTTCATCGCCAAGAATAAGCATTTACGGGAAACCCGATACGCCCAGTCATTGCGGCCGAGGCTCAGGAAAGGCAAAGAGGGCGAGGATAATGTATTCAGGAATTTTGTTTTCGACAAGAACTTCAAAGAGGGCAATGTCAAAGTCGACGAACCGAAAAAGACCGTATTTCTGGATTCGAGCGATTACAAGTTCACCAGCGGTGATTATAAAATCAGCAAGTACAAGATTAAATTTTCGCCGGACATCATCTATGGGAACGCCAACTACAGCCAATTCTACGGTGTCCAGGGAATGACGCAGATTGCCCTGTCCGATGTGCTGGGAAATCACCGAATCAATATCTACACGAACCTGTTTTATGATCTGCGCAATTCGAATTATGAGGCCACATATTTCTTCCTGCCGCAGCAGACGGATTTTGGCATTGGCGCTTATCACTACGCTTATCACTATTATATTTATGATTATGGCATTGGTTGGGCGCGCGACAGATACTATGGCGCGAACTTCTTTATGTCGCGACCCTTCTCCAAATTCAAACGGGTCAATTCAAGTCTGACCTGGTTGAACATCGATCGGGAATTCCTCCAGTGGGATACCAACTATACCGAAAAACGTCGGCTGCTTTTGTCCGGAGTATCGCTGGTGAACGATACTGTTCTGTGGGGAGAGACCGGCCCTGAAAATGGGAATCGATATTCCATTGGTCTGACCTACAGTCCGGATATTGGCGCCAACAGCATAAATTTCTTGACTATGAAAATGGATTATCGAAAATATCTGAAAATTGGACGCGATTATAATTTCGTCTTCCGATTGACCGGCGGCCTGAGCGAAGGCAGTCAGGCGCAGCAGTTCTTCCTGGGTGGGACCTCCGGCTGGCTCAATTACAAGACCAGAAATGGTCTGCGCGTGAGCGATATGGATGATATTTATTTCAGCTCGTTCGAAGTGCCCATGCGAGGCGGATTCTATTATGAGCGGACCGGCAATCGATTTTTCATCAACAATCTTGAATTTCGTTTTCCACTCATCCGCTACTTTTTGATGGGATGGCCTTTGCCGATCGGATTCCAAAATATTCGGGGTGTTCTCTTCGCAGATACCGGGGCAGCCTGGAACGGTAGCAATTTCAAAGGCTCTTCCTCCACCGACGGCGGTTGGCCGGCATTGCATGACATTTTCCTGGGCTATGGTTTCGGCGCCAGAATGAATATGGGATTTTTCGTCTTCCAGTTCGATGTGGCCTGGTCATCGGATCTGGCGAATTATACCAATGGGCCTTATTATTATATTTCATTGGGTCCGGAATTTTAACCGGCTTTTTACGACGAAGAAGAAACACATACTGAGCAGGGAAATAGCTCATGACGATTCGGAACAAGATTCACAGGGTTAAGGATGATGTTATGTTAAAAAATCAAAGAATGCTCATTGTATTTTTCATGGTCTGCTTCCTGGCCGTTCATCACGCGAGTTGGGGACAAATAGAGCAGGAAAATCCCATGCGGGGCAAGTCGAAACAATTGTTCGGACCGCCGCTATTTTTATACAATACCTATGTTTTCATGTCCCGCGAAGACAGCAGCTCGTGCCGGGTGGATGTGTACGTGTCCTTTGCCAATGACATTCTTCAGTTTGTCAAAGAACGGCAGGGAAGTTACTCTGCCAGTTACGATTTGTTCGTGAGCATATTTGATGAAAAAGGGAATCATATCCGCGAGTTATCGGCGCGCGATAAAATCGACGCGACCACATTCGAGGAGACGAATAAGCAGGTGCTGGATAATAAGCATCGGCTGAGTTTCGAATTGGTCCCGGGGAAATATAAACTCACTCTCGACCTGACGGACTACGATACCCAGAAAAGTCTCCACCGGGATAAGCAAATGGATATCAAGAGCTTTGACGGCAAACATGTATCGATGAGCGAAATTATCTTTGCGGATAAGGTGAGCGAAGATTCACTGAAACGCACGGTGGATATTGTACCAAATCTGGATCGTAATTTCACAAATCCGAAATCCGCTTTCTGGGCCTACTTTGAGATTTATTCTCAGCAGCGAGATGATGAAATCAAGGTGTCCTACGCCATTTTTGATGTGGCTGAACAGGCGATTTTTCGCGAGGAAAAATCGGTTACAGGCACTACCGGGATTGCTCCTGTATTGCTCGATTTGAGTTCTCTTGTGAAAGTGCCGGGCCGATACAGCATCATGGTTCAGGTCGGCAGCGGCGAGAAACAAACCACAGCCCGAGCGAAGTTTTCAGCCAACTGGAGTAATTTTGAAATCACACGACTGAACATCAATACGGCTATCCTTGCCCTGAATGAGTATATTCCGGAGAAAGAGATCAAGTTTTTGGAGCAGGGGTCAGATAGCACCAAAGAGGAATGGTTCAGGCAATATTGGAAACAACGCGATCCCACGCCGTCGACAGAGGAGAATGAATTGCAGGAGGAATTTTTCAGACGCGTCGATTTCACGAATAATTATTTCACTGTCAATGCTCTGGATAAAGAAGGCTGGAGAACGGACCGCGGCAATATTTACCTCAAGTACGGTCCACCGACTGATGTCGAGCGGCATTTGGATGAATTGAATCTGCCGCCTTATGAAATCTGGTTCTACGATAACCTGGACAGGACTTTTGTTTTCGAGGATAAATCCGGGATTGGCGATTTTCAGTTAGTGCGCATTGAATAGAAAAATTCGGGGGTACCTCTTGTTGCTGGTGAGTTGAGGACAAAGCTCTCTGGTTTTGTTCGGCTCGCTGGCCGGGACGTGATGTATAAATTTTGATTGGCTCAAAAAATCCGTGGTACACACGGATTTTTTTTATACCTTCCGTACCATCCAATCGAATGCAGCCCGCCATTCCGCTATGTTAGCAAGACGTCGTCGAATCAACCCCTGCAGCAAAATCAGCATTCAGGCCGGGGATTACAACATGCCATTTTTTTTCCGAATGAACCATTCGACGCTCAACAACAGGACAACGATGATCAGCAGCAGCAGTTTGTTCCAGAGTTCCCACTCGCGCGTTTCAGTATGAAATCGGGGCGGGAAGTTCAGCAGCGAATCCAGCGCAGCGAGATTCTCTTCTGTGACGTAGGCTCCCCCGGAACGGTCGGCAATTTGCTGAAGCAGCGGTCGATTCATTCGTGTTTGCAGGAATTCCAGATTAAAGCTCTCCACTGAGAATTGGCCGGAGTCCGCGCCCAGGTCTCTGCCGCGGAACGTTGCCGCGCCTTCGAAGCGGTACTCGCCGCCTTCAAGCGCGGGTAAAGCCCCTTCATACTTGCCATCGCCCTGGCCGGCCAGTGTGATTTCGAACGTTTTTTGCCCGCTGATAACTTTCAGCTTCAGCTCAGCCCCGTCGAGGGGGCGATAGTCCTCGTAATACACCTCCCCGGTGAAAGTCACTTTTTGCCCATTGCGATAAATCTCCTCGTCCGGGCGAATACGGACTGGTTTGCTATCTTCCCGGGTGATGAGCCAGCGAATGCTATTATTGACCAATCGGGCGAACATTTCGTTGTTTTTGCCAATGCCCCACATGAGAAAATCCCATCGCCAGATGCCATGCCCGAGGAAGGCCAGCGATTTGTGGGCTGTCGTTTTCATGGCGATTAACAAGGGCAACGGCTTGTTGACATTGCGGAGCATGGATTGTTCGATATCTGTCTGCAACAGGATATCGCTGCCGGGCCGGGGAATAATGTTGCGCTGCGCTAAATAAATCGGCGGCATCTCCTGCCACTTCTGCTGATTTTGAATTGTCTCCTCATCAATTCGGGTGACGGGATGGGACGTTCCCCGGGGAGTCAACTGAGGCAATACAAACACGTCAGCCCCGGACGGATTGGTCGGCGCGAACGGGAGATAGTCAGAAATCGGATTCAGTCCCCGATAAAATGTACCATTGCCGGCAATGAACATCACCGGGATGGGCTTTTTATCCAGTGCAGTTTTCAGGCTATTCATGACATCGGCGTTAGCGCTGTTCTTCGGAAAATTCAGCAACAAGATGCAGTCGAAAAGTAGCACGTCTTCGGCTCTGGCCGGGAATGCGCCCTGATAAAATTCGCGCTGATTTTTTAACACATAGTAGTTGGCCTCGAGGTTGGGATCAGCGTCAATCAGCCGTTTGAGAAACGAGAAATCCGGATCCGGACCACCGGCCAGCACCAGAATTTTCATTTTGCTTTTCAACACGTTCACGTAAAATGATTTCTGATTGTTCACCGGCGTCAACTCATTTTCAAGAATCGTCGCCTGAATCTGGTATTTTTGCAGTCCGGTTTCCTGCGGAGAGAAGTTCAGGCGAATCCGTGTTTCCACGGTGCTGTCCGAAATATCCACGAATCTGGAATCTATGGTGCGGGCATCCTGCTTCAGGTCGATCTGGATTTTCCTGTCGTTAAAACCGAACGCCTGTACAGTGACATCGACCGGCACGGTGTTGTTGGCGTAGGTAATTTGGTTGGTGGTGATTTTGGAAACAATGATATCTTTCTGAATCATATCTTTTCCGATGGCGATTGGGAAAATCGGGGCGCCGAATTCTTCGGCAACGCGGACAGGGTTCTGTCCCAGATTGTTAATTCCATCGGAGAGGAGCAGAACGCCGGCGAGATAGCGATCGGCGTTTTCACTCTTGAGTTGAATGAGCGCCTGGCCAATGTCTGTGCCGTCGTTATCGAATTTCAGCGAATCCACCGCATCGGCACCTAATTTTTCCAGTTCATTGGCAAAGTGATAATATCGAAAAATTGCCTCTTCTAAGGCGTGGTGTTCACGCAGATTTTGGATGACCGATTTCACTGCGTCAGCCCGCTGGACGCCATCATCAGTGAGCACCATGCTCGCGGAATTATCAATTACAACAGCGAGTTCGGGCGGCTCTGATTGGTTCCATGAAATGCGCAGGACAGGCTCGAATAGAATGAACAAAATCAGGAAGATGGAGACAGCGCGGAGAACAGTCAACATATTTTTCAACCAGGTCGGAACCGGTGTATTGGTTTTTCTGGTAAATCGATAACTCATCCAGACGAGCAGGATCAGCACGAGGAAAAATAGCAGCACATTTCCATTTAATGTCAGGTGAAAATTTTTCATAGATCAATGGTCATTCAGTTTCGGGAACCCAACCAGGACGAGCCTGAACCAAAAAAGAAATAGAACGCTGATGACGCGGATGACGCTGATCTTCGCGGATTCTTTATATGGGTAAATCTGTGTCATCAGTGCGGTACGTCCGCCGTTTGTTTGGTGGATTATCCGTGTTCTATTAAAAAAAGGTATCTACTCAGGTTCCCGGTTCAGGGTTAAAATGTATTTTCGTCGCTATTCAGGCATGTCGTCTTGCCGCGAAATCACGAAGCTACAACGTTGCACGAAGATGTCATTTTATTCGTTCGTATTTTGGGCAATTCATTTTTTTAAACCACGTTCATCTTTTCTGAATCGATAATTCAGCCTGCATTATTCATAGTATTTTTAAAGAAGGCTGGCTAACCTGAATGGTGCTCTTTTTAGAATAAACGTATAAAAACTGAGTTACAAAATAGCTTAGCTTTTAGCTAATTGAAAATCTGAATGTTGACTCAAATTCTGAGCAAGTTCATGAATAATTCAGGTTAGATGTATTTTTTTCTTCGCGCCTTTGAGACTTGATGGCTGTGCAGTTACAAAAAAAGTATTAAAATTTTCTGCCCAAAAAAGCCAGAAAATTATTTGTCAGATACTAAAGCACTACCTGCCCGGTTTTCAATAGATCGGATAATTGAGCGATCGCCACCTGGTCGGCCAGGGTGAAATGATATCTGTCCAATTCTTCGAATGCGATCCAGCGGAAGTTTTGCACCTGCTTCGGTTGCGGCTGACCGCTCTCTATCGAACAGAGAAAAAGATGCAGCGTGATGTGCAGGTGGTTGTACGTGTGAGTCAGGCTGAAAAGAAAGCGATCGACTTGAATATGAAAATTCAATTCCTCCAGAATTTCCCGAACCAGACACTGCTCCAGTGTCTCATTCAGCTTTTTTTTCCCGCCGGGAAATTCCCACTTTCCGCCGAAGGCATCATGTTTCATCCGTTGCGCGATGAGAATTCGACTGTCACGAACAATGAGACCAGCAGCGACATCGTAGTGGGGGACAGTCTGTACGTCGTTGTGCATCGTTTTCATAAATAAGATTCCGCTCAGTCCGATAGACTGGATTGTGACCTCAGAATGAAAAAATCAAGGGGAGCCGGTCGCCAAAAGACATTTCTCGCCGGATGGAAAAAAGAGTGCACCGCGAAGATGATGACACGCTGTTGCGATCATGGATTGCATCGGTGCCGGCCAGATGGCCTGGCATCCATTCTCACCATGATCGAGCGGGTGGATCATGATTCATTTCGCGCGGGGACTGTTCGCCGCGTGATGATGAGGGCCGAAACGATGACGATGACGTACACTGCAATAATCACTGCCCAGTAGGGCACTTTGGTTGTCGAAGGCGGTCTGATTTTCGGATTGCCAATTAGCTCAAATCCGGCCCAGAAATAGGGGTGCGCCCTGGAAATGTGTTTATCGGAGAATTCGAATACATCTTTCATAGACGCGATTTTTGCCTCGCGCAGCGCCCGGACATTTGTCTGACGTTTATATTTCAACTCCCAGTAAAACTTGGACATGAACTGACTGGTTGAAAAGCTGTTCACTTCCCACAGGCTGAACGCCACTGACTTCACTCCGGCGAATAGGAAGGATTGGGGCAAAGTCAGCAGCCCGGGATTTTCGATTCCATACGTCGGAAAAACAGCGCTGTGACTCAGGGTCAGCATATCTGAAGTTAAAAAGGATCCAGTCATTTCCCGGGCTGAACACCAGTTGGAATCATGAACAGAGTGCCGGGAAAAGAGTATCCCCGAATTCATCGGCGCTTGATTGTCCAGCAAGCCGGGCAGGGCAATGTACAGCCACAGATAGTCATTGCCAATTTTCAAAAATTCATCGCGGGTTGTCTGCTCCATCTTCAGGTTGTCGTGATGCCAGAGCAAACGCGAAAGACGCTTAATTTCCTCAGAGGTGTGATCAGTCGATTGGGCCAATTTTTCTTTAAAGTCAAGACTCATTGCTTCAGGTATGGAGTCCCACAGGACTGGCTCGCTCATGGTGAGGAGGCGACGACTTTTTTTAGAGGGCGAAAATTGATGCGACGGAACCGGAAGCATTTCTGCCGCTGATGAGTTATAACAGAATGCGTAACGATTCAACAGGTAATGGAATTTGCTATAGCAATGGTAGTAAATGTTCCTGTCGATTTTCCTGGTGATCGTGGTATCGGTTATCAGCGTTTCAAACGGGAAACCTGTCAGGAAACCGTCCGGGATCAGCAGGATCACTTCATATTGCTGGATGTACGGCTGAATGGGTTCGAACAATGCGTGATACAATCGGTGAGCAAGCGCATAATCGAATTCAAGCTCCAGCAGATTTTTGGATTTGGTTAAAGCAGCGATCAACTGGCCGGCATCCGCACCCACTTCCTGAACCGGTACTTCCCAGTGCATCGATAAAAACGAATCAGCCGTCACGATGAAAACATAGAATTCATCGTTGTAAATCCAGTAGTCTAACAGCGCCTCGTGCTCGTTCAGAAAACTTTGCTGCAGAAAGCTGACCGTGATGGGTTGTTGCAGCGTCAGGAATAACAACAGGTTTTGATTGAACGCTGAAACATCATTGGGAAAGTCTGGTTCGTAATTTTCGAGTTGAGTGCTATTTCCCTCATTTGCAGCGTCTTTTGGGAAATGCTGCTTATAGTGTTTTTGCAGCCGGTCATAGTTATCTATAAAAATCTTGCTGAACCCGATCCTTTCACTGTCGCTGAACGTAGCGGTTGAAAACTGATGAAATGTTCTCAGACTTTTCCATTTCTCCAGATAGGTGAAAGCAATTCGGTCAAAGGATCGCTTCGGAACTTGAGAATGAACAGTGAGGTAGCGATGAATCAGACTATCGAACAGAGTTTTCCCATAATGCAACTGCGCTGAGTCCAGCAAACACGACGCGTAAAAGGTGCGCTCAAATTCGAGAACGCGTTTCTCCAATTCCTGTACCGGGTTCTGAGGATTCCGCAAAGAATCCACTCCGGCAGAACAGGACTCTTTGTGAGATATGAAAACTAACAACATCATCAGAGTGAGAGTGGGTAACACGTGTTTTGTTAGACTCATGGCATTTGTGAAAATAGTTATCCAATGTGGAAATTAATGAGCTATTTTCATTAACTCGAATTCAACTTTAAAGTTTCAAATCACATTACAAAGGTACTCAGAACCGTGTTGCCATAAAGTTGATAGTAATAATTCACATAATCCCACAGCGCAGAATGATGCTGATAGTAATAATAGGCGCTTACGAAAATGATCCCAAAGACGAAAATGAGAAATAGAAGCGATCGGATGAACGACCATGTGTAAATCACCCGAATGGCGCGGATCAACCTGAAAATGAACCAGGCGTGCAAGGCCGCGATGATCAGGAAAATGGGCGCGATGAACCCGTCTATCTGGAATACACGGAACAGGATCATTCCCAGGATGACGCAGATCAGATAATGAGCGCTGACCCAGATCGGCAGGGTTAATGCCTGACTGAGCGGGAATCTCTTACCGATGATGATGGCAGTGAGTTTAATGATCAAAGATAGCACTAAAAACGATGCGAGCGTGAGCAGGGCAAAGACGAATGTGGCCCAGCCCGGTTGCCAGCTCAACTCGGAAAGGCTCGTCTTGGTTCCGATGCCCGGTGCAATCAGGGTGAGCAAATGGTCGATGTGAGGGTGCGCGTTGAAAAAGTAAAGCATGGATGAGAGCACCATCCCGGAACCTGTGGCCACGAACAGGGCCATAAATAACGTGTGCGTTGGCGGTATCTTTCTTCCGTCTCTCATGTCCACATAAAAACCGTGGGGATGGATGAAAATCCGCTTGAAATTCTCTCTGAAATATCGCCGCGTGTTGATCATAAAAAGAAGTATCAATAGCACCAGAATGCCCACGATGGGAAAAATGCCGGGCGAATCGGTTTTAATTTCAACTCCCGGATTGTAGCGACACTTCCCTTCCTGATAGAGCGAGCGAATTGTCTCATAGGCAATTCTGGTTTTCTGAGCTAAATCCGTGAGACCGGTGGGACGTACAAAAAAGTCCCCACTCGGCCCATAGTTCCCGGATGGATAATTGCCGTAATAATCGGACAGGGAACTGAGAAAATAACCATCGATTTCCGGGTGACTGTTGATGGTTTGCCAGGCTTCTACAAGCTGCAAGACCTGGTACTCTTCATAGAGCACATTGTCATTGCCGGAGAATGGCGTGGCAAGCTTGGGAGCGCCGTAGGACAAAACGAGATTGATCTCATTCCGATTCTGGCGCAGCCAGACAGGAATGGCCTGTTCGATCTTTTTCCGTTTCAAGCCAAACACCGAGAGCCCGTGGATGAGCGAGGTATCGGCGACCGGCGGGAGGTTGGAAGGCGTATTCCAGAGATAAAACAGATGATTGCTCTGCGTCTCTTCCAGCACTTTGCTGATGTAGTTTGCGTAATGCGGGTCGACTCCGTAAAATCCTCCGCCGAAACCCCAGCCGAGCACAGACACATGATCACCGTCGCGAGCGATGATTTCATTCAGATAGTCGATGCTGTGTTTTCTGAACAGATCTGTATCCAGAATTTGAGGCGGCACCCACTGCACCGGAATATCCTGCAAAACTATCAATCCCAGGCTGTCGCACAGCGCTGTGAACATGGGATGGGGGGGATGGTTCACAACCCGCACCGCGTTGGCGTTGAGGTGCTTCATCGCCGACAGCGCTGCATAAAGCTGGTGTCGGTCCAGCAGCGCGCCTGCTGTTGCATAATCCTCGTACCAGTTGATGCCTTTCAAAACGATGCGCTGGCCATTCAGCGCGATATTGCCGCCGGCCAGTTGCAAATCCCTGACGCCGAACGTGTGCATCGACTCATCCAAAACTTGTTTGTCGTTCAATAGCTGAATCTTCAATGCGTACAAATGAGGCGCTTCCGGGCTCCACAATCGGGGCTGCTTCAATTTCAGGCTGGCCTCAACGGTTCGGGTCAGTTGATAATTTTCAAATGGAATTTTGGCGGTCTGGACGACGACCGGAACAGGATTGTTCTGCTCCAGTAATTCTAACTGGCATTCCAATCCGCTTTTGCCTGTCCGGGGGATGTCCGGCGCGATGGCATTGTCGATTCGGTCCTTCAATTCGAGGGATAAATCAATATCACATTCCCCGTAATCATGAGAAAGCCGGGACATGACAGATGCTTTTTCGATGGAAAATTCCGGCAGCGCCAGAAAATAGAGCGAACGAAACACGCCCTGGGTTGCCTTCACGCCATCCATCTGAAATTTCTGGGGAATGGTCTTACGCGCATCGAGACGGGTGTCCACTTTTATTTCGATGACATTTTTCTGGTTGACTTTAATGACGTTCTCGGCAATATTCAAATAGAATGAATTATAGCCGCTGGAGTGACTGCTGATAAATTTATTGTTGATGAAAATCATGCTGTAATGGTTGATCCCATAACAGACAAGACGGAAATAATGCGCAGTGAATACAGAGTCAGGCACAAAACTTTTTCTGAAGGTGATCTCTCCCAAATAATCGGTATGCGCCGGCAAGACCACATTTTTCCACGGGTCTTTTTCGCGGATGCGATATTCCCAGACGCCATCCAGCGGAATAATGGGACGGGATGAATTCCCCGACTGCCAGACGTATTCCCGATGGTCGAGCGTATCGGCCGGACTGGACACGAACGAGATATCCCGCGCGTGGCTCTGTGTGACAATGATCCATGAACAAATTAAAATTACTAGTTGAAAATATTTCTTCATGATGTGGCTTCCTATTTAACTGCCTGAAGAATGTGATAATTATGAAAAATCAGCGTGAATTTAATAAATTCGAATTTAAAATACAATAGCTAAGTTACATTTTCAATATACCAATTATTAAAAAACAATAATGATTCAAATCAGGTGAAGTGCGTTTTCGCGCCTCGGCAGTGATGGGTGCGTCAGGTTTTTTTCCTTTACTTTTAATGAATTTATTAGTATACTTAGGCGCCTTAACATCGGATATTGGTTCGACGTCATTCAACAGCGCGACGGAGTTCATCAAAGAATGGAGAGGGAGCCCCATCCGGCTCGAGTCGGCAGCCTGATCGGTTTTTCCGGTCAATGACATGGTGGGTCATTGCTGTTTGTTTCAAGGAATGGGTGCGCCGGCATTTGCAAAGACAACAGCGTCGAAATATCCCGAGGATGAGTTTCTCCTGTGCATTCTTTTTTGAAACTTCCATAATTGAGCAAAGTTAAATGCTATTAGTTTTATAGAACTTATTAATTTTCTTTGAAGTTGAATGTCCGCTAAAATGCTTCTCTTTGATTCGGAGTTACAATGAAAAATAGAAAATTACTCATGTTACTTTTTTTTGTGAGTGTGATTGCAAGTTGTGCCGGTCACAGACACATGCAAAAAGAAAAAGATGCTGATGAAAAAATTCAGGCGCCGGGAAATCCCAAAGCGGTTCAGTATTTCATCAAGGGGTCGATCAATGAAATGCGCGAGGATTACAAGTCTGCGCTGCTTGATTACTCCGAAGCGCTTTTGTACGATTCCTCGTCCGTGACTATTTACAACAAAGTTGCCGAGCAATACATCAAGCTGCAAAAATTAGAAAGCGCGGAAAGACTGCTGTTGCAGGCGGTTCGGCGTTTCTCCGGCGATATCGAATCCTACCAGATGCTGGCGGCAATTTATTACGCCAGACACGACCTGGATAAAGCTGAGGCCATATTCAAAAAACTGATTGAGTTGGACCCGGACGACATGGACTCCCGCTACTCGCTGATTACGATTTATCTGGCCCAGGGCAAAGAATTGGATGTGGCGAATGAGTACCAGAAAATGATTGGAATGGGCTATGGCGCGCCGGAGATGAACATCCAGATTGGTAATATTTACCTCAAAAATAATTTGCTGGATAAGGCAACGCATGTTTTTAAGGATTTATTGGATGAGTATCCGGATGATGAACGCTCGTATCTTGGCATGGCCAAGCTCTCCATGGCGCAGTCAGATACAGCCACTGCAATCAACTGGTATTTGAAAGGCATTGAAAAAGACCCAACCTTTACAACCTGCCTTGAGGAATTGCGGGATCTTTACATCGGACAGAAAAAGTGGGGCGAGGCTATTTCGCTGTTGCAGCGCAGTGTCAACTCCGATGAAAATAAAATTGAGAATTTTCTCCGGCTGGGCGAGCTTTATTACCAGAAAGGGGACACGGCAAGGGCGCTCGATGAATTCATGAAAACGATACAAAAATTTCCAGACGATTTTCGCGCCTACTACAGCGTCGGATATTTGTATTATCAACAGGCTGACTGGGACGCGGCTGAACCCTATTTCAAGAAATCGCTGGAGAAGAATGAGAATTCCAAGAATGGTTGGATGCTGCTGGGTTTCATTTATCTGAGAAATGAGCGGCTGGACGAAGGCGAGGAACATTTTCGCAAGGCTGTGGCCATTTTTCCGGATGACGTCAACATCAACTTTTTCCTGGGATCGATTCTCAACCAAAAGAAAAAATTCGATGAAGCGATTCCTCTTCTGGAACGCTGCCTCCAGATCAACCCTGATTTTGTCGATGCGATTGGCGCCCTGGCGATGATTCTCGACGAAAAAGGAATGTTCACCCAATCGGATAGCCTATACGAGCGGGCATTGGAATTGAAGCCGGATAATGATCTGCTGATGAATAATTACAGCTACAGTCTCAGCTGTCGCGGACAAAACCTGGACTTTGCCCTGGACCTGGCGCAACGAGCCGTTGCCGTCGATTCGACGAACGGCGCCTATCTCGACACCCTGGGATGGATCTATTTCAAGCTGGGAGATGCGCAAAAAGCGCTGGAGTATATCACCAGGGCGGTTCAATTCCGGGATCAATCCGCGGAAGTGATGGAACACCTCGGCGATGTATACTTGAAATTGAACGATGTGACCAACGCCAAAATCTATTGGAAAAAGGCGCTGGATCTGGATGCTGAACGGGACGATATTCTCAGGAAAATCAATGAACATTAGCGCCCGGCCGGAGTCGTTCATCATGAATGAGGCTGTAACACGTCGGCAGAAGTACGTGCCTGAAACGAACGTGAGGTCGGTTTGAAACGAGGATCGCTTCTGATTGGGAGCATCATTGTGGTGCTGCTGGCAAACTGCGCCCGGATGTCCACCACATCGCGGCTGCGGCTGGACAATATCACCATTGACAGCATCTGCGAACGGGTGGAGAAGAACTACCTGCAATTGAAATCCATGAAGGCCAGAGCCCAGTTCATGGTCGAGTCGCCAAAAATGAGCTTTCAGGCGAATTCACAGATACTCATCCAAAAGCCGGATTCTCTGTACATCTCACTGCGAGCGCCGTTCGGGTTGAAAGTCGGTTCGGTATTTCTGGATAGCCATCAATTCATTCTGCAGAATTCCTGGGAAAATATCGTTTATACAGGCCAGCCGGATAGCCTGGATTTGTCGGCATTTTTGCCCATCGAAATTCAGTTGGACCAGGTGCTTCGGTTGTTCGCAGGCATTCAAACAATTGATGCGTCAGCGCTGGAGCCACTCCGTGTGGACGGGAATCGCTACGTCGTGTCCGGCATGTCAGGCGATAAAAAAGTGAAGTACTGGATCGACGCGAAACGCTTTGTCGTCACTGCCTGTCACGTCTTCGATACACAGGGCGAACCGTGGATTCAGTTCGAATACAGCCAGATTGAAAAGCTGAATCGCGTCTATGTTCCCAAAATCATTCGCATTACGCAGCCGATGCAGAAAACCCGGCTGACGATCTTCTTCTCCAGCCGCGAGTTGAACAAGCCATTGCAACCGGAAGATTTCGTCATTCAGATACCACCTCAGTCTGAGGTCATAAAATTATAACGTCAAAACTCGGAGTGGTTGTGGCACACGCAGAACGAGCAAAAAAGAACGATAAAAACGAATGCCCTGAAATTTCGGTGCTCATCCCCCTTTTTAACGAAGAAGAATCCCTGCCCGAATTGTACAACAAACTGACCGAAGTGCTCTCTCAAATGAAGATGAGCTACGAGCTCGTTTTCATCGATGATGGATCGACGGATGACTCCTATTCGGTGCTGGAAAAAATCCATCAGCATGATTCCCGAATCCGCGTCTACCAATTCCGAAAGAATTACGGAAAATCAGCAGCCATGACCTACGGATTTAAAAAGGTGCAGGGCAAAATCATCATCACCATGGATGCAGATTTGCAGGATGACCCGGAGGAAATCCCCAATTTGATCGAAACGCTGAACCAGGGCTATGACATGGTTTCCGGCTGGAAGAAAAAGCGCTATGATCCGTTTATCAAGCGGACGACCTCCAGATTTTTCAATTGGGTCACAGGCAAAATGTCCGGGTTGAAAATACACGATTTCAATTGCGGGCTGAAGGCGTATCGGTGCGAAGTGGTGAAAGAAATTCAGATCTACGGCCAGTTGCATCGGTTCATCCCGGTGCTGGCCTATTGGAGCGGCTACAAAGTCGGTGAACGCGTCGTCAAACATCACGCCCGAAAATTTGGCGTCACCAAATTCGGGCCGTGGCGTTTCATGGCCGGGCTTTTCGATCTGGTCACTGTGATTTTTCTGAATAAATTCAAACGCCGGCCGCTGCATCTCTTCGGCAGCCTCGGATTAATTTTCCTGGTGATCGGTTTGGCCATCAACCTCATTCTGGCCATCCAGAGGATTTTTGCTCATCAGTACCTCAGCAATCGGCCGCTGCTGTTCCTGGGGGTGTTGCTGGTCATCATCGGGATTCAATTCATTTCCATTGGGCTGCTGGGCGAAATGATTTCCGAGACGCAGAAACGGAATTTCGATTACTCCCTGAAAAATTCATTGGAGTGAGCGACACCGGATGACGATTCACCCGAAGCCAGATGAAAATGGTGTTTTCAGCCACTGTCCCAAAAGGAAATTTCATGAAAGTAAACCACGATTGCCGCTTTTTCAGAGGAGACATCCCCTGTCATTACCACAAAAAACAGGGCGTGGAATGTTCAACCTGCCCCTACTATTCGCCCATTGAAGGACGAATTTTAATCATCAAATTGGGCGCTGCCGGCGATGTCATTCGAACGACGCCTATTCTGCGGAAGCTCAGACAGGAATTCCCGCAGGCTGAAATCACCTGGCTCACCGACTCTCCGGATTTGGTGCCGTCTCAGTGGGTGGATCGAATCTGGAAATTCGATTTCAAACGGGCGTTGGCGCTGCAATCGATGCAGTTCGATCTGCTCATCAATCTGGACAAGGATTTGGAGGCCTGCGCCCTGGCCGAACAAATTTCTGCCGCGGAGAAAAGGGGCTATGGTCTGAGCCAGTTCAATCGCTGTCGTCCCATCAATGCGGCCAGCGAAGCGAAATATCTCACCGGGATTTTTGACACCGTCAACAAAGCTAACACAAAAAGCTATCCCGAGGAAATTTTTGAAATGTGCGGCTACGTATTTCAGGGCGAAAAATACATCCTCAGCAATTTCGCCGACGATAACTATGCGTGGCGCATCGATGAACCGTTTCCCCGCGTGGGCTTGAATACCGGCTGCGGAAAACGCTGGACGTCGCGGTTATGGCCCACGGAGAACTGGATCAATCTGGCCGTTGAATTGAAGAAACGAGGCTTTGGCGTGGTGATTCTGGGCGGGCCGGATGAGCATGAAAAAAATAAACATATCGCCGAAGCCAGCGGCAGCACCTATCCGGGCATCTTTCCATTCCGACAATTTATCAATCTGGTGGATCAATGCGATTTGATGGTGACTGCGGTGACAATGGCGATGCACATTGCCATCGGGCTGGAGAAAAAACTCGTCCTGTTCAACAACATTTTCAATCGACATGAATTTGAACTGTACGGACTGGGAGAGATTCTGGAGCCGGCTGTGGAGTGCGACTGTTTCTTTGCTAATGAGTGCCCCAACAATTGTATGGAACACATTTATGTGGACGCTGTCCTTCAATCGTGCCAAAACTTGCTGAAGAAATGACATGAAAATTGTAATCATTGGTACGTCTTACCCCATGCGCGGTGGTATCGCGCACTATGTGGCGTTGCTTTACCAGAAATTCATCGAGCGCGGTCATGACGTAAAAATCATCTCGTTCAAACGGCAATATCCATCCCTGTTTTTCCCCGGCAAAACCCAGCAGGACACCAGCAAAGAGGTGGTGTCGCTGCCTTCCGAACCCATGCTGGACTCCATCGGGCCGTTGAGCTGGATTCGCACGTTTCTGTCCATCTATCGCTTCAGACCGGATCTGGTCATTTTCAAATACTGGATGCCGTTCTTTGCCCCGTGCTATGCAGCGGTCTCGTTTCTCACCCGGCTATTCACCCGTACGAAGCTGGTGTATATCTGCGATAATATTATTCCCCACGAACAGCGCCTCGAAGACAGGCTGCTCACCCACCTGGGGCTGTGGAATATTCACTACTTCATTGTGCAATCGGCGGCCGTCAAAGCGGATTTGCTCAAATTCAAACCCGGCGCGAATTTCAAAGAAGTGCCGCATCCAGTATATGAAATTTTCAGCAATCCTTTTACGCAGGAGCAGGCGCGCGGGAAGTTGAAGTTCGGGAAAGAGGACAACCTGCTGCTTTTCTTCGGTTTTGTACGGGAGTACAAGGGCCTTCACATTTTGCTCCGGGCTTTGCCTTCCGTGCTGAAGCAGATGCCTGTCAAATTAATCATTGCCGGGGAATTTTACGATGACAGCAGCCGCTATTTAGATCTCATCAAAAAGCTGAATCTGGAACCGGTCGTCTTCGTGTTTGATGAGTATATTCCCAACGAAGATGTGGGGCTGTATTACAGCGCTGCCGACGTCGTGGTGCTGCCGTACATTTCGGCCACCCAAAGCGGCATCATCCAGATTGCCTATAATTACAACAAGCCGGTCATCACCACCAATGTGGGCGGTTTGCCTGAGGTTGTTAAAGAAGGCGAAACCGGATTCATCGTCCCTGCGGAAAATCCGGACGCGCTGGCCCAGGCGATTGTGACGTTTTACAGGAAGAGAAAATCTGTTCCATTTCACGCCCACATCGCAGCATTCAAAAAGCAGTTCTCCTGGGATCGAATGGCCAGTGAGATCGAATCGTTTTTATGAGCCGGAATTTTAAGCCAGATGCGCTATGATTTTGAATAGTTCACTTTTACAAAATTAAAGCATTGGTTATTATGAAACAGATATCGATGATTGGCCTGTTGGTCTTGATAGTTATGCAGTCAGGGGCGCTGCACTCCCAGGAATTTCCGGAGATTCGGGTGGAAACCCTCCCTGAATATAATGACCTCATTTACAACGAGTCCGGCTGGACCGGGGCCGATGGTTCATTTTCTGTGGCGCTGAACGATAGTCTCACGCTCTGGCTGTACAGCGACACCTGGATCGGCGGGATCGCCGACGGCAAACATGTGAATGCGACGATTGTCAATAATTCGATTGCCATTCAGCATGGTAAAAATCCTGGGACGGCGACAATCGACTACCACTGGGGAGCTGACGCGGAAGGCCGTCCGGCTGCCTTTATCACACCGACGGACGGGCTGGGATACTTCTGGCTGTTCGATGGTCTGATGCTCGATGATTCGCTTTATTTTTTTCCGCTCCAGATAACCCATCGCAAAGGCAGCGGAGCTTTTGGCTTCAACCATGTAGGCTCTTGGCTGGCAGTGGTCGGGAATCCGGCGGATCCTCCGCAGGAGTGGCGGATCGCCCAGCGCAAAATTCCATTCGGGTCGTTCTCGGAAAACGGCAATACCTTTTTGGGTTCCGCATTGCTGCGCGTGGGAAACGACGTTTATATTTATGGCTGTCATGAAGATTGGACAAAAGGGAGAAGCGGTCGCAGAATGATTGTGGCCCGGGCGCCGGCAAAAAAAATCTCCCATTTCGATTCATGGGAGTTTTACTCGCAGCAGGGCTGGATGAAGGATTTTCAGCGCATCGAACCGCTGTTCGATGAACTGGCATCGGAATATTCCGTGAGCTTCGTCGCTGCGATCAATAAATTTGTTGTGGTTTACAGTCAGTATGGTCTTTCGGACAAAATTCACATCCGGCTGGCCGACACGCCGGTCGGTCCGTGGAGCGAGCCGCGTCAGGTTTACGTTTGTCCCGAAGGGGATTGGCATCGCTCTTATTTTTGTTATGCGGCAAAAGCTCATCCGGAACTGTCCGTGACCGGCGATGAATTGATTCTCACCTATGTCTGCAATTCCTGGGACTTCTGGCAATTGGCCAGCGATGCCCGCATCTACTGGCCGCGCTTCCTGCGAATGCGATTAATCCCACACTGATCCGGCGTGAGTAGCGGCTACTGTTTGATGATAGTGATCCCCCAGTAATCCTCGAATTCCAGGGGCGGCTCCGTATTCCAGTCCCCGTAGGAGTGCGAATCATCCGTCTCAAAAAATACGCGATAGGTCCCCGGCTGCAATGTAATATCTTCGTTGATCAGCCTGTTTTTCTGGCCGCCGCCGGCATGGCGCGTGTCGTCGAATTTCATGCGCCAGACTTCATCGCCATGCTCCGATTCAATCCATCCGAAATCGAACATCTTTCCATCTCTGCCCTCGCCAACGGAGAATATTTTTACCTGCGACGCGCTGTCAAGGTGGAATGTTTGAGTTTTTTCAGCGTTATTCCTGACTCGAACGATGCGGGCAAGCACGGCTGGATCGTCCTGTTCGAGATATTGTTTGATAGAGTCCGGGCGACAGCCCTTTTTAGCGCAACGGATGGCCATGCCCCACGCTTCCGGCTGCCAGGGTTCATGCTCGTTCCACGAGCGGTATGCGTGCGAATCATCGGTGCGATAGAAGGCGATGTAGGCGCCGGCCGGCAGGGTGACAAATCCATCGAACATCCGATTCTTTCGTCCGCCGCCGGCGTAATCGGTCTCGGAGTAGGTCATGCGCCAGACTGTCTTCCGGGTGCGCGCGTCGACAATCCAGCCATAGTCGACCATCGCATCGCGGGCGCCGGAATATTCGCCCAACGCGGTAATGCGCAGCGTGGACTCCGCCGTTAGCTGGAACCCGGCGCTCATGAACTGATTGTCCCTGGCATGATCCAGTTTCACGATAACCAGCTCGTTTGTTTTTTCGACAAATGGCTTGATTGTGGTGGCTGTGTGCAGACTATCGGCAGCCCAAACGGTTATGCCCCAGTGCATGGGATCGAACGGTGGCATTTCATTCCACGACTCGAACGAGTGGCTGTCATCAGTGACGTAATGCACCGTATACGTCCCGGCCGGCAGGGTGATGTAATCGTCGAACAGGCGATTTTTCAATGCGCCTCCGGCGTGCTGACTTTTCCGATAGGCCATTTCCCAGACGCGCTCTCCGCTATCCGAGTTTAAAATCCAGCCAAAATCATACATCTCCCGACCCTGATGCGTGCCTTCGCCAATGGCATAAATCCGGACTTTCAGGGGCGCTGTCAAAATGAAGCCTTCATTCAGATTGCTGTCATCGCCTGCCTGGCTGATGTGGACAATGGCCTGGAGTTCGCGTCGGGGCGCATCATGAAGCCGGAGCACTGCTTCCGTTCCCTGCTGCTGGCGCGCTGACAATGTGACGCCCCATTTTTTTGAATCCGGATTTCGGCGCTCTCTGTTCCCGGACAATAGCCCGAAAATTTTATCTTTGAATCGCGACGCAGCCGGATCGATGGCGTAATAAAGCTCGTACTCCCCAATGTCCAGATGAACAGTCTCTTCCAGCTCAAGATAATCGCGCGAACGATTGACATCGGCGGAACTCGGTGAGAATTTCCAGACGACTTCCCTGGTTTCTGAGCAGAGCAACCAGCAATTCGACAGGATATTTTTGGGATTTTTATAATATCCAACGACAGCGTGCAGGGTGAAATCCGATGGCAGGGTGACGGCGAAGCTGCGACTCACGAACTGGTTTGGTTCGATATCCCTGATCTCGACAACCGATTCTCCGGCAAAGAGCGGCCATGAAACGAGGATACCCAGCACGATCCCCAAAAAGTGTTTGCTTAAATTCGAATGCATATCGTTTTGAATTTTAAAATTGACGGAACGTCGTTTCTCACAGGGCCGGGATTCCGCTCAAAAAAGCGGAGGGCGGCCCGATGAAAACGGTTATTTAGCTTGCCGGGCGTTACTTTTTTCGAATGTGGATATTGCCCTCTCCGGCGTACATTTCGATGGGCGAACTCCCGGTACCGATCTTTTGGCGGCACTGCTGACCATCTTCACCGCGCGAAATGGATAGCTGGAAATCATCCTGAATGAAACCATCCTGGGTCTCCAGATCAAGCGATACATTGGGAGACTGATCCAGATAAAATGAAATATTGCCCTCACCGGTTGTGATGTAATAGTGATCGGAAGCGCCGAGAATCGGGGTCACATCCACATCGCCTTCGTCGGTGGTAATGTCGCACGTCCGGCATTCCAGCCCATTGATATCGATATTGCCTTCGTCGCATTCAATTTTCACGCGCTGGGCAACGACTTTTTCCAGCGTCACATCGCCTTCATCGACGCTCACAGTGAGCCTTCCTTCCGGATTGGTGATTTTGGAAGCATGAATATCCCCTTCGTCCGAGAAAAGACTCGCCGTTTCAAACACTATATTTTTCAGATGAATATCCCCCTCATCAACATCAATTTCCAGATCGCCGGACACGGACTCCACCGTCACGTTGCCTTCGTCATTGATAAGAGCCAGATTGATTTTCTCGGGGACAGTCAATTCAAAATCAACGCTGGCGGTGCGAAAGCTTTTGCCCCAGGTATCCGGATCGAGCAAATTCCAGAGATTGAAATTGCGCTTTTCTGTCGGAGAAATGACCTTGATTGTCAGTCGGTCGCTCTGCGATTCAATTTCGATTTTCAAATCATTCAATTGCCGCTCGGCATCTTTCTGGTTTCGGCCATAGGACTGTTTGGTCATTGTGAGGTGGACTTCGTTTTTATCCCAGGATTTAATTTTGATAAAGCCCTCATCGCCTTTGATGGAAATTTGTCCGCCTGACTCCATCGGATATGTTTTTTCTATCGTCTGTTTCATATCACTCCCATAACTAAAGTTGAAGATAAGCGGGAACACGATCCCGCAGATGAAAACGGAGCGTACTCTGTTGGCCATAGGTTACTCCCTGATTGATTTAGCGAAACTTTACTTTGAGCTCGCCCACGCCGGAACTGATGGAAATATACATGATGCGCCCGGCAGTATCGTAATTTTTGCTGAAATAATATCTTCCCTTTTTATGAAATTCGGTGTCAAGATTTGTTTCCGTGAGAAATCCCCATGTCGAGCTTTTCAGCCGAATGCCGCTATCGGTTGGCAGATACACAGTCGTGGCGCCGATATCCAGATCGATGTCCGCTTCGGATTTTGTCAGAATTTCCCCGGTGAGATCGATGTGTAAATCGCCAATGCCGCCGTTGATATTGGCATCGTGGAAGCGGGCGTTGCCCAATCGTCTCAGGGTTGTTTCTCCAACGCTGACATTGATATCCAGCGATTCCATTTCGATTGGATTGGGCTCAGGAAAGTCGACAATGGCCTCCCCGGCCATATTGCGAAGTTCAAGATTCTTGAGTTTGAGTCCGCCCAAATCGAACTCGATTCGGCCGGCTTTGATGGCGCCGGTCAATTGAAGGATCACACTGACCGGGAGTCTGATTTCCAGTTCGGACGAGCCCTCGTTATCCATGGATTTCAGCCACTTCTTCCTTTCCAGAGAAATCGAAAATTCGTTCTGGCGTTCATCCATTCCCATTTCCAATTCATCCACCTCGTCATTCACGTCCGCGCGAATGGCGATCTCGTCGGACGAGTCGTTTTTACAGACGGAAATCTCACCGGCGTCGGCGTCGATATAAATCGACAGGGGCGCGTTTCCCCGAATGGCGAACGTTTTCTCAATCTTTTTGAAATTGGAGCCAAAGAGATTGAAGCTGAATAGAACCAGGCTGAAAAGGGCAATTAGAAAAATGGTTGCATGTTTGGGCATCATTGATTTCATGGTAATTCCTCTGAATTTATGAATGTTCATGTGAAACGTAACAGGGCAAGTCGGCGGACTGTCCTGTCGTTGCGGGTGAAAGTGTTGCCAACGCGCAGCAGGTGGGAGTTGCTTTCAGTGAAACGAATCAGAGGAAGAGTTCAATCAACATTAGGCTGATAGCCGGACAATTAAATGAGCATTCCCCGCTCCAACAACTCATGGCGAACGCGCTCATTGGTGGCAGCCATTTCTTGTTCCCACACCGAGATGAAAACATCTTCCAGATCGTAGCTGATAAATTCGAATTCGCCAGTCGGATTGAAAGGAGTCACCTTTTTATTGTAAAGACTCTCCCAGTTTTCGATACTCTTCCTGAGACCTTCCTTGATGGTGACTTCCGGCTGATAGCCCAGCTCATTTTTAATTTTCGAAATGTCCACGATGAAGGAATGCTTGTTGCAAAACGGGAAAAAGTATTTCGTCGGCACCAGTTGACGGAAGAGCGGATAAGGAATATTGACGATCTTGACGCGCTCTGCCAGCACTTCGGCCACTGTTTTAATGAAATCGTTGAGGTTGATAATCTCCTCACCGCTCAAATTGTAGCATTCTCCGATGGCATTCTCTTTCACGATGGCTAAAAGGTAGGCCTGCACAATATCGTCAATGTACCCGGGTTGAATCAGATTCTCGCCGGTGCCCGGAATGAGCAACTTCTGACGCCCGTTTTTAACGCGGTCGATGTAATACCACTCGCGAATTTCGCCCGGCCCGTTGATTTCAGCCGGCCGCAGGCAAATGAACGGGAAACCGAATTTCTCGAATTGGTCGACGAGAAATTCTTCGATAGCGGATTTGTTGAACGCGTAGGTATTGTACGAAGATGTGTCGAACAACCGACGATTGGGAATTGGCAGGACCAATCGTTCATCCGGCTCTTTGGTAATGGCCACAGCCATGCTGCTGGTGAAAATGTATTTACCAATTTTGCCGCGAAGCAGGTTCACTGTCAATTCCACGTCCTCCGGGAAATAGGCGCAATTATCGATGACCACATCAAACTTTCGGTTCGTCAGGAGCGATCTCAATTTGTCTTCATGATGCCGGTCGCAGATAAGCCATTCCACATCTTCATAAAAGGGAATTTGATTCCTCCTCGAACCGCGATTCATTAGGGTCACATTCTGGTTGCCCTTCAATAACGCTTCTGTTAAATGGAGTCCCAGAAACCGGGTGCCGCCGATAATCAAAACATCCATGGACTTTTTCCCTGATTAATTCTGCGTGAACAATTTTCAGTGTTTAATCCCGTCGGCTTGACAGTCATGGCCTATAAGACGGAGCTCGATTGTCTTCAGACAGGGGATAAATTCAGGTGGACTAATTAAAGAATTTTTTTGATGGATGTCAAGTAAAATTTCTCGTTCCAGGCTGAAATTCAAAAGGCTCGGTTCAGGGTTCCGGAAGGTCTTATCATTGTCAAAGAACTGCCGCGTTGGTCAATCATTTACTGTCGTGTGAATCAGCGAACATTGTCTACGATGCCCATCGGATAAAAGTTGCCGCGAACAACATTCCGGCGCTATCGAATCGCAGACAAAAGTCCGGTACAAATGAAACGACAGCCGGCGCCATGAACCAGGCCCGGCTGTCGCTTCACCACAAAAATAGGAGAGTTATTTTCTCAGAACGGCCGACTGATACGGAAGGTAACGATCACCGGCCGGTCATGTTCATCCATACGTTTGGCTATGTTGAGCCGTACATTACCATCGCGATTGCACAGCGCCACGCCAACATCTGTGTACAGATCATCCCAAACCAGGCTCTTGAAACCATGGGTCGCTTTATCGGTATTCTCCACAGACCAGACATAGCCGGCGCTGGCGAAGATAATCAGGTTCATATCATCAAAGGCCAGAAAGTCGTTGATCGGATTCCTGTTTTCCCTGATTTGATATTCAAGATTTCCCAGCACCATTCGGTTGTGATTCTCGAATTCTTTGAATTTATAACCGGGCAATGTTGAAATACCACCCAGGTCAAACAGGTATTGCTGCGGAAGCACGCCCCGCGATGAGCCTGCGCGAATCCTGAAATTCAAATTTTCGCCGTAGCTCAATGGCTGGTATCGCCGCACATCGACGATGAACCGGTCGAAGTTCACGCCATTGTCGTTGAAATCCTTTCCGGCGTATTCTCCGGAGAGAGTGATCAGCCAGCCCTGATCCGGGTATTTGTAGTCATCGCGGGAATCAATCGTGATTTTGGCGATCAGGCTCATAAAGTCAATTTCATCGATGGCCGGATTTTCGCGGAATTTTTTCTTGCCGCCGAACAACGACCAGTTGGTGTTTTTTTCCAGATTGTGGTGGATGTCTTTCCGATATTCAGCCGATACGCGCAAATACTGGGTGATGTTCTGGGACGCATAGAGCGAGTAACCCTCGCGTCGGTAGAAGTCGTGGAAATCTTCTTTGATCAACATGGCGGCGAGTGAGTTTTCGAATTCCTGCATGATCCATTTATCATCTGTTTCTATCATATCGTGCGCTTCAACGCCAAGTGAAAATCCAAATTGATCGAAAAAGCCTCGTCCAAATCCGATCTGATAACTGCCGCGTTTCCCGGCGAACCCATATCCGGCGTGCCCGAAAAGATGGAAACCACCGCCGTCTTCATCGTGCCAATCATTTTGCGGAATGCGCAGCCCTAAAAACAGACCTTCCACGCGATTGTAGCGAAACATGAAAGGCTCGTCATCGAAATCTTTATCCCAGCTATTTCGTCGCTTCTTTCGATCCCAATCATCTTCATCTTTTGAATTGCCGGAATCGTCTCTTTCACGTTCGGAAACATGCTGATCGGCATTATCGACTTTGACGCCGGTCAGAGAAGTCTGAACCATATCGCCGCTCACGTAAGCGCCATCCTCGCGAAAGACTTTTCCGCCAACGCTCACCACTTCACCATCGACATACGCGGCGCTGTCCAATTCGACATTGCCGAAGATGGCGACCACATCGCCGTCCACTTCGCCCTCCACCGTGACTGTCCCTCGAAATGCCACAACATCGCCGCGGATCAGTTCATCTTTTTCGATGGTGACGTCGCCCATAAATCGGAAAATGTCCGAATTTTTGTTGCGGGATTTTTTCAGATACTTCTTCTCAATTCTCTCCTGTAACTCCGCCTCTTCCTCGGCTTCAGTTTCACTGTCTGCCTGAACTGTGCCATGATCGAGGATCAAATTGCGTCCTGTCACCAGCGCGCCGGGATGGGTTTCAATTTTCCCCTTGTAATTAATGACATGACCATCGATAGCGCCTGTCTCGGTCAAAATTATATCACCCAAAATATTAATGACGTCTCCATCCACTTTGCCCGATATTGTGATGTCACTGTCCAGCAGAACGATGTCTCCGGTGATTGTGGTATCCGAATAAATTTCCACATTGTCTTCAAACGTGGTCAAATTGAACTCAAACTCCGTGAAGTCGCGGCTTTGCTCAACTTCGATCTCGTTTCCGAGATGCACGATGTCGCCGGCAATGCGCGCTTTTTTATGCCGGGTAATTTTTCCCATGTAATTCACCACGTGCCCGTAAATACTGGCGTTGGAGTCCAGATTGACAATCGCGTTGAATGCGATCACATCGCCGTAGATATCACCACTTATTGAGAGAGAGCCATCCCGGATGATAATATCGCCTTCGATGACCTCGTCGTCTTCGATGGTCACGTCCACTTCAGCGTATTCGATGACCTTTTTCTTGCCGGCGCTCGTTTCCTCGCTGACTTCTGCTCTGGCTGTGCTCGTGTAAATGATTATCCCAAAAATGATGAAAAATCCTAAAAGTAACAGCACGAGGAAGACAACCTGTTTTAATTGTACTGACTGCATGATTTACCTCCGATCCATCCGTTTAGCAATGAGTTGATTGAATTATCCCCGGGGGAAAAGTACGTAGATGATGCTGCTTCAATTCAAGCAACTCCTGTACCAGAATGGAATCACTCGGTTAAGTGCCATAAATTTAAATTATTAATCAACCCGCGTGACCGGCGGGAGTGGCACAATCGTGGTGTATTGACACAGAGATTTCTCGAGTTGATGTTGGTAATTTACACACACCATTTCGGTGCGCTGGTGAATAGCAATTTTCGTTGGCATCGAATCGCACAGAGAGGAAAACAAATCCCGGCCGGCTTCACTGGTTTTCTCGAATGGCGCTGTAACGGTTTTTGAGTAGATCGAAAAGAAATCCGCTAACCGCCACAAACATCGCCGCGGCAATCACTGCGAAAAGCAGAGGCAGATCCAGCCGATGTCGGAAATGCAATACTTTAATGGTGGACGACGCCAGAAACGGGAGGAAAATAATCGCGCTGGAAAGGAGATATTTCGTGGTTCGATGATGCGACAGGCCGCGTGCAAACCAGCCCAGAGGATAGAGCAGGAACAAACAGAAAATGAGTTTACCGAATTTGTCCTCCCGCAGGCCAATCAGCAGCGGCAGGTAAGGGCTTGTGTCATAGACGATGCCGGGCGCCTGCCGGGAATTATGATAGAGTCGCATCTCGCCGCGATGATAGGTGGCTGCTACGCACTGAATGGCGCTGGTTTGCAGGACAGGATCGGAATGAAGGCTGACCCGGTTGCCGTTATTACCGGTCAAAGGAGTCCTGACTCTGAAATTGAGCATCGAACCGCTCTGTCCCAGGGTGAAGTTCCGATTGTCGCAATCCTCGGAAAGCGAGATGATTCTCGCCGGACCTGTCTGCTGCAATGTCGTGGGTTTCAGCCAGATGACGACACTCAGCCGATTGGCGTCTTTCAAAAATCGGGTGAGACGGGAGGCTGGTTTCGCTGTTCGGAAGACGTCACGATCATCGGCTAATATCGCCGGATTCGAATTGTCATGAATGCAGGAATCGCGCCAGGGCAGCAATTCCAAATCCTGTCCCAGAAAACCGCGATTTATCACCGGGGCGGAATTGAAAATATACTCCGCGAGGAGTCCGGCGGCATGGTCTGCCGGTGTATTCAGCGTTGGATCTGTTTGATAGAGCGTCTCGATTTTGGCCGTTGATAACGCTTTATTGAAAATGGAAATTTTCTGAACAGCGCCCTGCCAGGGACGGTTCATTGTTTTCTCATTTCCGATGAAAAGCTGGTAACTCTCGTTCCAGTTGCCAAAGTGGTTGAAATAGCAAGGGACGAGCAAAACGACTGTGGTAAAGGACGAATAGACGATGATGAGCCACCAATAAAACTGTGTTTTTTTGAAATACATTGTCTGTAACCAGCACTGCAATCGCTGTTTTTGAATTGAAAAAGCAAGCATGACGCCGATGCCAGCGCCGAGGCTATTGGTAAAAATGTCGAAAATCGAGAATGTGCGGGGCAGAAATAACTGGGCGATTTCAATGGAAGCGCTCGATAGAAATCCGAGGCCAGTACCGGCCAGCGCGGCGCGACGCATCGTTGCCCCGTCGAGACGCCAGTAAACTCCGAGGATGGATCCAACCGGGACAAACATCAGCAGATTCAGCAGAATATCGTACCAGCTCAGCTTGCCGATGATGGAATGAATGAGGCCCAGTCTGAATTGTAAAAATTGATGAAGATAATGGAGGGAGAATCGAAACGGGTTCAGCGTCAACAGGTAAATGAAAATGAGGTAGACAGCCAATGGCAAAAACAAGACGTGCACATAAGGCTCTTTGACTGAAAACAAGTTCCGCCGAGTATTCATGAATTTCCCAACCGCCCGGGCAAACAACAGATGCCATGTGGTGAAAGATTGAAAGCGCCAGCCCTGAGCCAGGTGCGACAAAAACTCAGGACGCTGCAGGTGATTTGATGACTATTCTGACGCGCGTTCCAACGCCGACTTCGCTTCGGAATTCGATCTGGCCATTGTACAGGTTCACAATGGATTGAACAATTGTCAAACCAAGACCCGCGCCCTGTTGTTCCATCTTTTGACGGTTGTACTGATAAAATTTTGTGTAGAGCTTTGGAATTTCACTTTCAGGGACGCCAATTCCCTGGTCGGTGATGTCGATGGTCAATCCGCCGCTGGAGTTCAGGATGGAAAGTTCAACCAGGCCGCCATTGGCTGAAAATTTTATCGCATTCTCCAGCAGCTCAGATAGAATGGATTTCAAATGATTGTGGAATATCGGGTAAAGAGATTGGTGGCGATCTTCCCAGGATATTTTCAAGTCGATGCTGTATTCCTGCAACGCCGCTTCAAACGAGTCGCGCAGTGAGCTTTCCAGACCGGACGATATTTCAAATTGTTGAGATTGATAGAGCTGGCGTTTGCCTGGCTCCTGAAGTATTTCTGCGAGGCTTTTGACAGTGAGAAATTTGTTGATCAGTTTTTCCAATCGATTGGAGCCATGGCTCAAAATCTGCGCCATCTGGTGAAGGTCGTCGATGGACATGTTTTTGGACGATGAAATGAGTTCGCTCACTCCTTTGACCACGGCAATAGGCGTCCTGATTTCATGGGATAATTTGAACAGAATTTCCTGCTTCAACTCCTCGACTTCCTTCTGGAAATTTTCCCTGATGGAGCGGAATTTATCCAGACGCGCGCGAATGGTGATCAGGACATCTTCGCTATCGTATGGTTTGATAATGTAATCATCGGCGCCGAGGCGTTTGGCAAGACGGATATCCTGCTGGTCACTTTTGGAAGTGAGAAAAATGAACGGCGTATTCTTCAAATCAAAGTTCTGCTGAAGGTGTTCGAAAAGTTCGTAGCCATCCATGACTGGCATCATGATGTCGGAGAGGATCAAATCGGGGGTGAAGTGTTGCATCACGCGCAAAGCAATTTCACCGTTATCGGCAACGGCGACATGGTAATGCTCCAGTTTGAGCAGCCGAACCAAATTTTTCTGGACAAATTCATTGTCCTCGACGATGAGAATATTTTCGTTCAAAAGGTGAATCCTGATGAGTTCACACGATAGCGTGCCCATTCTGCGCCGGGCAGACGTAATTTTCGGGGCATAATTACCAGAATAGTTTTCGGCATAATTTCAAAAACTATTAATCACTGGTGCTGTGGGGTGTTAAGGAAGATGGAGTATGTCGAAAGAATTGGAAACAGGATGGATCCGCGCCGGGTCTGTTTGCGCGGGGCGCTTTGATCACTTCGAAAAATAGTGGCGCGCAGACGACAACTGAGTCCATGTCCGAAGCGGACTGAAATGGAATGGCCGGGGCGATTTCCGGCGATTTCATTTGTCCAGGAGCACCTGGCATTTTTCGAATAACGTCCGGGCCTGGTCTGCGCATTCATCCGCGACGTAATAGTATTTCTGGCTCATATTTTCCTGAGCGAGATTGAGTAATTTCAACGCCTGCTGGACATGAACCCGTAGTTCCGGCTTGAGAGAATTTTTTACATCATCGCGGATGGATTCAAAGTCGCTGGTGACAGATTGAATTTTTTGCCGGACGTCCGCTTCGGCCGGCGGGTCCGAACGTTCATTCCGCAGTAAACCATCCGCGGCAAAGACGAATCGGTTGGCAGTCAAAATGCTTTCTCGCGCCAGGCGCAAATTCCGATTCTGAAGAAATTGCTCGCCCCGTTGCCTGGCGACCTCGCCGTAGCCAAGCAGCACAAGGGCTTCTGTATGACCCGCCTGATTCGCCCGATTTTTGATCTCTTCGATATCCACTCCCAATTGGTCAAATTCATCCTGCAGGAATTCATCGGCATCGCCGCGGGGAGATTGCGCGTTATTCACCAGACGCTGAATGAGGTCGCGGGCCAACTGGGCGTTCATCAAGGCTAATTTGTAATTCTTGTTTTCCAGCGCGACGTGAGCGTCCTGCTGCAACTGTAAAATTCGCGTCCCCAGATACGCGAATCGATCGTCTTGCTGATCTTCCCGGACTCTGTTTTGAAAATTCTCAATGAGTTCGTCCAGCGCCGCTACTTCTTCGTGCGCTCTCACTGCCGTCCGGTCGCCATTGCCCTCGGCCAGATCGAGCGCACGCAACAGCAGCCGCGTAGCCTGGTGATAATATTCAATCGCCTGCTGGAATTCATGATTCGCCTGAGCCGCTTCGGCCTTGCCCGTTAGCTTTATCGCCTGTCGATAATTGTTCTTCACAGTGGAATGAGTGCTCGTTGAAATTTTACCTTCGGTCTGTTTCAACAATCTCTCGAAGACCGCTTTCTCTTCTTCCACCTTGACTTTTGTCGCATGGTCACTATTTTTCACCATGTCAATGGCTTTTTGAACCTGGAAAAACGCCTGGCTGATTTGCTTCAAAGCGATTTGAAATTCGTTCTGACGATAATACCGATGCGCAGCGTCCCGGCTTTCTATCCCTATTTTCAACTGGTTTTTCGCTTTGGGATTCTGACTGTCCGGCACAATGAGTTTCGCCGTTTCAATGAGGCTATCCAGATCCTGCTGTTGCTTTCTCAGCGGCTCCTTGAGCAGCTTCCGCAGCGCGACATTGATCAGATCGTTGGCCTCATTCAACGACCGATTGGCGAGGACAGGCCGATTATTTTGCAGTTGCCGCCGCGCGCGCCTGAGTAGAATATCAGCATTGCTGATTTCCTGCTCAACGGATTTGTCCGAAAAAGAGACCTGGAGGTCCCTGGTGAACTCCAGCCGATTGAAACTGTTATCCAATTTTTTGGAAAGCGCGTCGGCAATTTGCGCCTGGTTTTCCGAAAAAGCAGTGAGCAGAACAAGTACTGCGAGCGTGGCAATTTTCGAAAATGACTTCATCGAAAGTGACCTTTTTCACTATGTGGGTTCGTACGAAGGAGGGAACAAAAAATGTTCCAAATCACATGGGCAGTTCGTGCTGAGGGACTTAATCATACAATTATAATTGGTTATACCACACGAATTCATTGCCGTGCGACGACTGATTCAGAAAAAAATTCAAATGCTGTACGTTGAGGGACAGGAGCCCTGTACGCCATCGGCCATCAACTCGCCTTGAAATCGTTGCCGGACGCATCGAGATGGAGCAAGGCGGCCAGGCATAATTGAGTTGCTTTGGTCAGGTTTTCAATATCGACGTGTTCCGGCCGATCTTCCGGAGTATGGTAATGGGGCTCTGAATATGGGAACGAGCCGATATTCAGCACCGAATAGGAAAAGCCGGCGTTCACAAAGGAGCCATCATCATCGTTCGGCGTTGAGCAATGAAATTTGCTCTGTTCGAGTCCAATGGCGTACGTTTCATTCAATACCGCCATCAGGTCGGCCAACCGCTCGCCCTCGGCTGTGGAATAACGGGTGACGTTTGTCGCCTTGCCGGCCTCCGTTTCCCGTGTTGATTTTCCGCCAATTCCGTCGACATTGATGACAGCAATGATGTCTATTTGGGATTTTGCCAGAGATTCCGCGGCGGCAACGCTCGTCCAGGGCCAGTGTTCCTCGTTGGGAAACAGGAAGATCGCGGTCCGCTGGTGTTTGAAATAGCGGGAAAGTCGAGCTAATTCCAGCAGACAGACAACACCAACGCAATTGTCGTACGCCCCCGGGGCGCAGGTGAGCCAGCTCTGCGTATCTTTGTGCGCAATGAAAACAATAGCCTCGCCCGGGACTTTTACGCCGGGGATGACGCCGAAAAGATTGAACGAGTCGTACCAGGGTTCTGATTCAAGCGGCTTCCGAAATCCGTGCGGCGCCGTGGTATCCGGCTGAAATGCCTGGACTGGCACTTTCTGCCGTTCCACGGAACAGCCGGAGTCGGTGAGCGCCCGGGCGATGAATTCGTCGGCCTCGTAAAGCGTGCACATATCCCTGCCTGGCCGGGTGAAATTCAAAGTGCGGCAGGGAATCGGATCTTTGGACAGATAAAACAGACAATGCCGCAAATTGTCCTGGCTGATTTTTTCGAGCAAGTCCGGGATAGCATCCATTTTTTTCATTGTTTGAATCGGGTGTAATCGATCTCCTTTTTAGTCACATGTTCAAGGGGCGGCACATTGGGACTGGAGGCGAACCGTCGCTCCGCTGATTTCGCCCAGCGCGCGGCATTGATGAGGACACGTTGAATTTCCTTGTGATGGAAAATGGGATAAGTCTCATGACCCGGCCTGAAATAAAAAACTTTTCCCAGCCCTCGTTCCCAGCAGCATCCGCTCCGGAATACTTCACCGCCTTCGAACCAGGAGATGAAAATCAATTGGTCCGGCGAGGGAATATCGAATCGTTCGCCATACATTTCCACGTTGGGCAATTCGATGAAATCGCCGATGCCTTCGGTGATGGGATGATTGGGCTGGATATTCCAGAGCCGTTCTTTCTCGGCAAATTCCCGCCATTTTAAAGAGCAGGTCGTTCCCATCAGCCGGCGGAATATTTTTGAAAAATGAGCCGAATGGAGAACGATGAGTCCCATGCCGGCGAGGACGTGTTTTTGAACGCGATCCACGACCGAATCGGCCACCTGATCGTGAGCCTTGTGCCCCCACCAGATCAAAACGTCCGTGTCCAACAGGACATCCTCGCTGAGGCCATGCTCCGTCTGTTCCAGCGTGGCAGTCCGCGCAGCCAGCTCCGGATCCTTCGATAAAAAATTTGCGATGAATTGGTGAATGCCGTCCGGGTAAAGCGCCCTGACTTTTTCATCGACTTTCTCGTGAATGAATTCGTTCCAGATAGTCACTTTAATTGCGCCCATGAGCGTCTCCCGCGTGATTCGTTCTATTCTTTCAACCATTTCGTGAGCGTATCAATGATCTGCTGCGCCTGTTTCCCGTTGGAGACGGTGAATTTGCTTTGCTGCATGTACTGGCCCTGAATTTTATGGTACCGTCGAATGGAAAAGGCGACATCGGAATAGCTTTCGGTCTTTTTGTCCCAGCTTTGATATTTGAAAATGATGGTTGTCCAGGCGCCCCGGGTGAGGATTTCCTTGTCCAGTTCCTTGACTAAAAGCACGCCATCCTCTTCATAAGCTATGGTGATTTCATCAATTGTCTCGGCCATGCAAACATCCTTTCTCGTTGAAATTGTCGTGTACGTTCATTAAAATTCCAGGGCAAATCAAATCGCAGCCGTCGCATTTCGCAGCCAAATTCGTTCGTCATCAGTCAGGTAAGGGTGCAATTTTGAGAACACCTCGGCGTGATACAGATTGAGCCAGTCTTTTTCCTCAGGGATCAGCAGGGAGATGTCCACTAAATTCCGGTCGATCGGACACAGGGTGATGGTTTCGAATTCCAGAAAACGGCCAAATTCGTTCTCCATTTTGCTTCGGGTGTGCAGGACATTTTCGATGCGAATTCCAAACTTGCCCTCGAAGTAGAGGCCTGGCTCATTGGTCGTCACCATCCCCGGCTGGAGCGGGATGTGATTCGTCGCGCGAAACTGCTGAGGCCCTTCGTGGACATTTAAGTAATGGCCCACGCCGTGGCCGGTACCGTGTCCATAATTTAAACCACTTTGCCATAAATAGTTCCGCGCTAAAGTATCCAATTGTGCGCCGGTGGTGCCCTCCGGGAAAACAGCCCGGGAGAGCGCGATATGGCCTTTGAGCACAAGCGTGAAAAAGCGCTTCTCTTCGGCCGTGGGATTCCCCAACGAAATAGTCCGGGTCACATCGGTGGTGCCATCGAGATAGTGAGCCCCGGAATCCACCAGCAACAGCCCGGTCGGCGCCAGGACGGCTGCTGATTCCGGCTTGGCCGAATAATGCACAATGGCGCCGTTGGCTTTGTACCCGACAATCGGGGCAAAGCTGAGCCCCCGAAAATTCGGCTGTTCCCTGCGAAACCGGGTGAGTTCGTCAGCGACGGCGATTTCAGTGGGACGTTGGTGAATGGCGCTCGTCAGCCAGTGCAGCCATTTAACCAGGGCAATTCCATCGCGAATATGGGCATTCCGGAAGCCGTTCAATTCAGTCTTGTTTTTACAGGCCTTCATGCGACTGGAACAATTCGGCGCTTCGACGATGCGGCAATGTCCGGGAATGGCCTCTTTCAGCAGTTGATTCGTTTTCTCCGGGTCGAGGAGAACGGAACAGCGACGGGGCAAGCGCTTCAGAAAATCGCGGATGTGCCCGTACGGCGAAATCTCAATATGGTCAGTGGCAAGCCCGGCGCGTAGTTGATCTCCGAGTTGGTGGCCATGGATGAACAGCCGCGCTTCATCGTCGGTAATGACTGCATAGCCAAGCGCGACCGGATTGAACAGGACATCGGTCCCGCGGATATTGAAAATCCACGCAATATCATCCAGACTGGAAACGACGTGGACGTTGCACTTCAGCTCGCGCAGCCTTTCCCTGATGCGGGTTATCTTTGAAGCGCGCGTTTCCCCGGCGAACATGGCCGGGAAGTCGCTCACCGGATTTTCCGGCAGGGAAGGCCGATCCGGCCACACCCGGCTGACGATGTCGGCGCGATAGTCCAGTTTGATCTTTTTCCGGCGCAACATGGTTCGCATGGTTTTGACCTGCGCCAGGGAGAACAGGCTTCCATCAAAACCGATGACCGCGCCGATTCGGAGTTCCGCCCGCAGCCATTCGAGGTAGGTCGGGGCTCCCGGTTGTCCCATCTTGAACAATTGGATTCCGGTGTCGGCCAGTTCTTGTTCCGCCTGCAAAAAGTAGCGGGAGTCGGTCCAGAGTCCGGCCTGGCTCAGTGTGATCACTAACGTTCCGGCCGAACCGGTGAAACCTGACAGCCATTCACGGGTCTTCCAATAGTCGGCCACATATTCGCTCTGATGCGGGTCAGCGCTCGGCACGATCCAGGCATCCAGATTCCTTTTGGACAGTATTTTTCTGAGGGTTGAAAGTTTATCGGGTATCAAAATGCAATGTCCTTTGAAGCAGGTCGAATTTTACATAACGAAAACGCTGATTAGCTCCCTGCCAATCAGCGTTTGAAATTTTCAAAAACCATATTTTAAGAGCATTGGACGACAACCTGTGCAGTCGGCAGTCATGCTAAAATTTTATGTGCCTGCTTACACAAACTTCTCCCGCTTCTGCAGATTCAGCAAACCCCATAAAATTGCGACCACAGTCCCGACGAGCAGAATGATCCGATTGTTGGTTGTAATATTCTGCCAGATCACTTCATTGACATCGGAGGGAATGTCGAATGGATTGAGAAAGATATTCCATTTTGTGTTGGATAAAATCCCGCCGGCGATCCAGAAGACGAGGCCGATGATGATGATCACCACTGCGGTTCCGTACCCATTGCGGATCAGCGTCGAAAATAAAAACGCCAGGCTGCCCAAAAAGAAGATCGGGAACATGAGTTGAACCACCATCGAGAAAATCGGGATCGACGTGAGGGCAATCGAGCTGAGTATGCCCAGCAGAAGCAGGATGAAAAAGACGCCAATGTAAATGATGATCACGCGAACCAGCCAGATTTTATAGCGGTAGTTCGGAATCCCAAACAGTATTTCCAGCATGCGGGCGTCCACGTCATTCTGGATGCCGAACGTGGTCGGGTAGAAAATGAGCAGCAGCCCCGGCACGAGGAGCAAGTAGTACACCGAGCCGACATCGGGATTGGAATTTTCATCGAACAGCATGATGACTGTCACCAGGATGAAAATCGCCAACGCCGAGAGCAGCATGTAAATGAATTTGTTGGCGAAAATGATTTTCAGATTATAGCGAATCAGTTTTGACAACAGATCGAAGATGTTTAAAAGTTTTGTTTTTAAGTCCATAAAAAATGCCCGGTTTGTTCATGAGACATACAGGTTCATTTAACTACTTGACTTTCGCAACAGCCAGAGATAGGCGTCTTCCAGGGTCGGACGCACTTCCTGGGCTTCCGGATCAGGCTTGCTGCCGGACAGACACCGCACGCGGATACTCTCTCCATCGCGCATGTGATGGACAATCCAGAGGTCCTTTTGCCGCTCCTCGAACTCTTTTGTGGCGATGTGAAACTGCCAGACGAAGCCTTCCGCGCTCTTGGTCATCTCCTGGGGATCGCCCAGATAGCAGAGTTTTCCCCGGTTGAGCACAGCGACTTTATTGCATGAACTGGAGATATCTTCGATGATGTGCGTCGAGAAAATGACAATGCGCTCCCGGCTCAATTCCACAAGCAGATTTCTGAAACGAATTCGCTCGCGCGGGTCCAGTCCGGCAGTTGGCTCATCCACGACTAAAATGCGGGGCAGGTGCAGCAGCGTCTGGGCAATGCCAATTCGCTGTTTCATGCCGCCGGAGAATGAGCCGATTTTTTGATTTTTATTCTTTTCAAGATGCACAGAATTGATGCAGAAATCGACTCGTTTTTCCCGTTCCTCTTTGTCATAAATATTTTTGAGAATAGCCTGATAATTCAGAAATTCGAACGCGGTCATGTTCTCGTATGTCCCGAACTCCTGTGGCAGATACCCGATCAGTCCCTGTAACTCTTCCCGTTTGTCTTTCAAATCGATATCGTTGATCCAGATGGTCCCGCGCGTTTGTTCGAGGATGCCGCAGATGATTCGCATCAGGGTTGTTTTGCCGGCGCCATTGGGTCCCAGCAGACCGAACATGCCGCTGCCAATTTCTAACGACACACCATCCAGCGCGCGGAAAGGCGTTTTCTTTTTGCCAATGACCGGGATGATCTGAACAAACTGGTAGAAGGCCCGGCGCAGTCCGGCGAATCGGCCCGTGAGTCGCATGATGTTCACTTTGTGCTTGTGGAGCTGATTCGATGTAGTGTAAATAGATAGCGCCAGATACCAGACCACGGCGAGGAAAATGACAATCGCCAGATTTTTCCATTTCAGGTAATAGATAATTAAATTGACTGCCGGGAAGCCCCAGAAGAAGAGCGGCTGCAGCAGGTCAATCAGTTTCATTCGGAACGAACGGGCGTTGGGGTCGCGCGTGTTCTGGAAATACAATAGCACGGGACGCCAGGCGACAAGGGCCAAAAAGTAAATGCCGCTGGAGAAGACCAATGCCCAGAAAAAATTGCGCTGATAAAAATAGGTGAAATAAATCAGAAACCCGATGACAGGAATTTGCCAGACGAGCGAATCCAGGTCCCGCCACGAGGTGTATTTCTTTGTGAGCCCGGCGTGCTCCTGAATGATGTGTCCTTTGTTCCATTCCTTGACAAACCGGGAGCTATCTTCATAAATTTTAACGACGTGTTTGATCGTAATGCGCAGCGATTCAGTCGGCTTGATATAGTCGGCCCTGGCCTGACGCAAGCTGGTCATGATGAAATAGGTGGTGCCGGGAATTAAAACGATAATGGCAAACAGGGTGATGAAACGCCAGATGAGGCTATCAATGTTGTAGTAAATGAGCGCAGAACCAGCGGCGAAAACGAAAATCTGGATTGCTTTGGTTTTCCAGTTCAATTGGTTCAGCCAGATGAGCGAACTTTCGAAACCGGAGTAAAAGGTCGGAATGAACACCAGCGTGAACAGCGTGCTGAGCGACAGGCCGCCAATCACTGTGATGGCGAAGGGAGCGCCAATCTGCGTCACATACTCGGCTTTTCCCAGCGCCAGGGGCAGCATGGCGATGATGGTGGTGATACTGGTGATTAAAATAGGTCGCACCCGCGCCTGGCCAGCCATGATGAGCGCGCGAGACCGATCGTAGCCCTGGTTTCGCAGTATGCGGGTATAGTCGATGAGGATGATACCATTATTGACGACCAGCCCCAGCAGAATTAAAAATCCGATCAGGGAATTGACGTTGATGAGGGAGTTCCCGGTCAGAATCAGCGCCCAGAACGAGCCGATGGCTGCCAGTGGAATGGTGAACATCATCACCACCGGCGTTGCCAGCGATTCGAACACTGAGGCGAGGATCATGTAGATCAGAATGAAAGCCGCAGCGATGAGGAAATAGAATTCCTGCAATTCGGAGGTGTCTTCGTGTATAATTTCGACAGCAATGCCAGCCGGGATTTGCATATTGGCGATGATTTGATCGACTTCCATCCGCGACTTTTCCAGCACGGATTTGGATTCATTCACTTCGTCGAGGAATTGGAAAGTCACTTCGATCTCTTTTTCCTGATTGATGCGATTGATGCCTGACAGTCCGAAAGAGTAGACGATGCGGCTCAATTGATCCAGCTCGAACAGCCCCTCCGATTGAGACTGGATGCGAAGCGTTTTCAAATCATTGATGGTTTTATCTTCGAGATTTTCATTTCGGATTACGATGTCGTATTCATCGGTCCCCTGTTTGTAGGTCATGCCGGACGTGAACTCGTTTTGGAAGCCGGCCAATTCGGATGTGATGGATGAAATCGGCACATCGTAATGACTCATCAGTTCCGTATCGAACAACAGGTGTATTTCCGGCCGATTGTCGGCGATGTTCAAATTCACGCGCCGCATGGAAGACAGGTCTTCCAGATAATAGCGAATTTCTTCGGCGACATTCCGCATCATGTCGAAATCCCGGCCTTTGATTTTGATCGTCTCTGTCTGCGCGCCGATACCCAGCATTCGCTCCATTCGCATGGCCTGGTTACCGCCGCCGGATCTGCCACCGCCAAAACGCCGGCTGGCTGTGGGCTGCTCAAAACTCACCTCGGCAGCGTGGAAGTCGTTCAGCCGATTTTGTATCTCACTTTTCACCTGGGCAATGGTGCGGCCGTCGATTTTCTCGTAGTCGTCTTTTAGCTTGACATTGAGGATGGCCTCTTCTTCGTAAATCTGGCTGACAACATCCTGCTTCTCTTTGATGTCGGCGAGACGCTCTTCCAACTCTGCGGTGACTGCGTCCGTGGCGTCGAGCGTGGCGCCGCTGGGCATTGTCACGTAGAGGTTGAAATCCTTCAATTCGGCTTCACGAGACACATTCAAACTCAGCGCGAAACACAGAATGATGCTGAGGAAAAAGAATATCCATGCCCCTAAAATTGTCCGCGCCGGGAAACGGATGGTGGACTTCAAGAACACGCGGTAGATCTGAATCAGTCGATTCTTGGCGGAGACCACATTGAAGTTCAGGCTCTCCAGGTTCACATTTTTCTTCCGGGTCAGGAACCAGTGCGTGGCAACCGGGATGAGCAACAACGCGACAAAAAAGGAGACGATCAGCGTGGAGATAATGGAAACACCCACGTGAAGACCAATAGTCCTGACAATATATTCATTGGAAAAAATGAACGGCAGAAAGACCGTCACTGTGGACAGCGTCGAGGCGAAAATAGACCGCCAGACCTGATTGGTGCCTTGGACCACAGCCGTATCCGGATCCTTATTGGCTGCCGTGAGGCGGTAGATATTTTCAAGCACGACGACGCTGTTATCCAGCAGCATCCCAACAGCCAGTGCAAGTCCGACAAGCGTGAGGCTGTTGAGTGTGATGTCGTATGCGTAGAAGAAATTAAATGCGGTGAATACGGAGATTGGAATTGCAAAGGCAATGACAATTACCAGTTGCAAATGACGCAGGAAAAAATATAGAATCATAATGGCCAGCAGACCGCCAATCAGCGCCAATTCCTTGATCAGGTCGATGTTCCGCTCCATGTCCTCGGCTGTATCGCTCTGAATCACAATCTCGATGCCTTGCGGCGCCAGTTCTTCATTCAGCCGATCAATGGCCGCGCGCGTAGTGTGCGACAGTTCAATCAGATTCACCTGGGTATCCCGAACCAACTGAACTGTAATCGCCTCTTTCCCATTGACCCGGCTCAGGGATTCTTCTTCTTTCGAACCGACGAACACATCGGCAATGTCTTTGAGGAGGACCGGGCCGGTGCGGTTGATGACGATATTTTCCAGGTCATGGACATCGGTATAATCGGCCACGAGGTTCACAACGTAGTGTTTGTTTTTATCGTACACCTGACCCAGATAGGTTTTGCTGCTGTTGTTGCTGGCAATCAGCGATTGTATCTGAGCCGCAGTGATCCGGTGAGCGCGGCAGGCTTCTTCATTAAGAATAATTTCCACGGATTTCGCGCGACCGCCGAAAATTTCCACATTGGCGATACCGTCGATATTTTCCAGCTCCTGGACAATCTCTTTGTCAGCGATCTGCCGCACCCGATCGACTCCTCCTTCGCCGCGAACCTGCAATGACATGAACATATTGGCCAGCAGCTCGGTGTCAATCTTGACGACATTCACGGAAAATTCATCGCCCAGCGTGCTCTTCACAGTGTTCACTTTTTCCTGCAAGCGCAAATAGGCATATTTAATTTTCACGTTCTGATTGTAGGATACCGTGATCATACAATTCCGGGAATTAACCGTGGATTCAATTTGATCAATTCCCTCCAGCGTCGAAATGGCGCCCTCCAGCGGGATGACGGCCTGTTTCTCCATGTAATCCGGATCCATCTCCCTCATGCCGGTAACCTGGACAATCAGAAAGGGCAAATCCGCACTGGGAAATAGTTCCACCGGCAACTGCTTGTAGGAAACATATCCCAATAAGCAAAGCATGATGAAAAGCATGCTGATGAATGTTTTTCGTTTGATAGCAAACTGGATAATATTCATAAATCGAATTTTACCTTCAAAATATGTTCAATGTAAAGAGACCGAAGCAATCGCAAATCCGACGATTTTTGAAACTTCAACCGCTCCGTGTATCAGTCCCGTTTTCAAGCCGTTGCAACTCGTTTTTCACGAAACGTCACAGGCGACTGAGATTCACAGAATCAGGCTATTTTGTTCCACGCCACAGTTCGACAACATAGTAAACGCAGGGAATAAAAATCAGCGACATCAGCGTCGATGTCACCAACCCACCGACAACGGCAATTGCCATAGGCGAGCGCAAGGCCGCGCCTTCTCCGAAACCGAACGTTAGCGGCAGCATTGCCAAAATGGTCGTGAGACTCGTCATGAGAATCGGGCGAATGCGACGCTGTCCGGCTTCAACAATGGAATCCCGCAGCGCGAAACCTTCCTGCCTCAATTGGGTGATGGCATCGACGAGCAGGATGGAGTTGTTCACTGCAATGCCACCCAACATGATAATGCCGGTATAGGCCATCATGTTGAACGTCTGGCCTGTGAAGAAGAACAGGAAAATCGTCCCCACAATTGCCAGTGGAATGGTGAGGATGATGGTGAATGGGTGCAGCAACGATTCGAATTGCGAAGCCAATACCATGTATACGAGAATGATGGAAAGGATCAGAGCGAACTTCAAATTGGAAAATGATTCCTGGCGTTTTTGCTCTTCACCGGTTATCTCGAATTTGTAATCCGCTGGAAAATCAATTTGCTGCAACTGCTTTTTAATCTGGCTGACAACATGGTCAAATGGCTTTTTGGTTTTTAAATGGGCCGAGATAGTGCCAATTCGCACCTGATTTTTGCGCTTAATTTCCTTTGGCGCAGAAGTCAATTGGATAGTGGCGATTTCATCCAGCCGTATTTTCTGCTCGCCGCTGTTGATGACAATATCGTCTATCTGCCCCACGCTGATGTCCGGCACCTTGATGGTAATGTCCTGCAGTTCGCCTTCGTTTTCCCATTGACCGGCTGTAGTGCCGGCCAGTTGCGCTTCCAGTTCGGAGGTGATTGACTCAATATTGAGATTGTAAATGCCGGCCTGGACGCGGTCGAGCTTTATGTCAATTTCCGGGCGCCCTTCATCAAAACTGCTTTCCACATTGAACAGGTCCGCCATCTCCAGCATTTTTTGCTTCACCTGTTCGGTCAGTTGCTGAATTACCTCCATCTCGTCACCTTTGATTTCGACCAGGATGGGGGCGACCTCGGTGCCCAGAGTGGTCTGCAGCGCGGATTGCTCCTGGATGAATTGCGTTTCCAGATCCGGAATATCCTCCAGCGCCCGGCCTATCTGCGCGATGACTTGTTGCGATGAAATTTTGTGATCCGGCTTGAGGATTATTTTTGTCGTGGCCGTATTTTCATCTTCAAAAACGGCATTGGCGTCGACGGTCAAATCGGTTGTAGGGCCGATCTGGCTGTAAATCGTGTGAATCTCATCGCCCAGAATGCTGCGGACAATGTTTTCGATATTATCAACGGTCTGCTCCGTCCGAGCCAGCTCCGTGCCTTCAGGCAGAGTCATTTCGATGGAGAATTCGTTCAGATCGGTTCTGGGGACGAATTCGCTCCCGATGATCGGTATTAACAGAACCGCAGCGACAATGAGTACCACTGCGACTGAAATGACAGTCCAGCGCCGATCAAGCACGCGCGATAGAAACGATCTGTACCAGAGAAATCTTAGTGAGGCAATTTTTTGCTCCTCTCTGGCAGCAAAACCTTTTAGAAAGCGGGAACTCAGCATGGGGATTACCAGGATGGCGACCACCAGCGAGGACAAAAGCGAGAACGCCACGGTCCAGGCCTGATCTTTGAACAACTCGCCAGCCGAGCCATGAAGGTACACAATCGGCAGAAAGACCACGATCGTCGTGATGGTTGAAGACGTGATGGCTGTAGCTACCTGACTCGTCCCAAGTACGGATGCTTCCCGGAGCGAATGGCCGGACTCCAGTTTTTGAAATATATTTTCCATGACTACAATGGCATTGTCCACCAACATGCCGGCGCCGAGCGCCAACCCTCCCAATGTCATGACATTAATGGTGAGCCCTTTGAAAAACATGAGATTGAATGTGGCAATTACCGAAATGGGAATGGCGACACTGATGATGGTGGTGACGCCAATTCGGCGCAGAAAGATAAACAGGACAACTACAGCGAGAAGCGCGCCGATGAGGGCTGTCTGCTTCACTTCATCCACTGCCTGTTTGATGAACTCACCCTGATTCTGTATCACCGTGATGGAGTAGCCGGGCAATGCCTTGCGCAGCTCTTCGAGCGCATTGAGCAGATCGTCGACTGCTTTGACTGTATTGAATTTGGTCTCCTTGTAAATGGCCAGCCCCATACACCGCGTCGAATTGATTCGGACAATATTTTCCGGGTCTTTGTTTTTTAAACTCAGCGTGGCCACATCTTTCAAATAGACCGGCACGCGCTGGCTCACCTGATCTACCGCTGTTCCAGTGGCGGTTGCGCTTTGGTGCGTTTTATAGGCGACAATGACATTCCCGATATCGTCCAGCGACTGAAATTCACCGACACCTTTAATGACATATTTCAATCCCATTTCGACAATCGATCCGCCGGACGAATTCCGATTGTAATTTCGGATGCGGTTGGCAATGGTCGCCGGAGTCAGACCGTAAGCTTCCATCAGATAATTGTTGGTCTCAATCACGACTTCTTTTTCTTCCTGGCCCAGCAACTCAACTTCAGCGATTCCCTCGAGCCGGATGAGCTCGTTGCGGAGGTAGTTTTCAGCAACGCGGCGCAATTCATCCATATCGGTGATTTGCTCATTGGAAAGGCCTAACAACATCACCGGCGAAGCATTTGGATCGTGCTGTGAAATGATCATTTCGTCGATCTCGGCGTTCTGGCCGAAGCTGGTCAGCGTTTTTTGCAGGTCAAGGAAAGCCTCGTCCATATCGGCGTCCCAGCCGTATTCAACCGTAATCTGGGCCGTGCCCACGCGGATGATGGAGGAGACTTGAATGACTTTTTTTTGCCGAATGGCCAGCGATTCGATCCGCTCGACGAATTGGCTCTCTATTTCATCCGGCGGACGTTCGCCGGCTTTCAGTTCGACGAAGATGCGGGGATTATTCAAATCCGGAAATAGATCGATCCCCAGCTTTTCGAAAGAAATGAAGCCAAGCAGCAATACGGCCAGGACGAGCATCAATATGGTAACCGGATAATTGACTGAAAATTCTGTTAGTTTTCTCATAGTGTTTTCTATTTATAAATGGGTCGACTCTAATAAGCCTTAAAAGGCTTTGATACGTTGGTTATGATCTATTTTCCACGTCATAAATGATGTGGAAATTCATCGAAAAAAAGTTAGATACCTTGAATAGCCCCGACTTTTAAGTCGGGGAACAGAAATTCACCTCTGATTTTGGGACTTCAGTCCCTTTTTAGAGTGGACTCATAAATCCTGAAAGTAATATTATTTGATCACATTTCAAGGCGTTAATCCGGCAACGTTGCGCCCGATATCAGATCCGTTCGGACGAAGCGGTCGCCACGGACAATCATGGGGCAATAATTTCCACCGCCATTACCGGATGATTTTCACCTTGGACCGGTTGCGAAGCGTTTCAAAGCCTTTAATCACAAGTCGCTCATCCACTTTGAGCCCTTCGGTCACTTCAACAAATTCCGGATTTTCCAGACCGGTGCTGATTGCGCGTTCTTCAGCAGCGCCTTTTTCAACGATGAACACCGTCTTGCCGCGGCGTTTGGACAGGATAATGTCTTTGGGGATCACAATGGCGCTGTCCTTACTCGCCACGATAATTTCGCTTTTCACGAACATGCCCGGACGAAGCAGCAGGCCGGCATTATCGATGCTCAGGCTAGCTTTGAACGCCCGGGTGTTCGGGTCTAACGCTGGTGAAGTCTGGGTGATTTGCCCCTTCAACGTATCGTCTGGCAGCGTGTAATTCATGACGCGCACACTATTGCCGACGCGAATGCGGCCCAGTTCTTTTCCCGGCAAGCTGACGTCCATCCATAATTGCTGATAGTTCATCACCTGAAGCATAGTCTGATTCGCTGCGACCTTCGTGCCCTGCGTGAAGTAGGGAATATCAATGATGATGCCTTCGAACGGGGCGGTTATTTTCAGCTTGGCCAATTGAATGACGGCATTGTCGTAGCTGTATTGCGCATCGATATAGGTTTTTTCCGCATTCTTCATTTCACGAAATGTGACGCCGCCTTTATCGAACAGGGATTTCTGCTTCTCGAATTCGCTTTTGGAAATATCCAGGTTCAATTTCTGGGATTCGATCCGCGTCGTGTTTTCATATTCCGGATTGTCCAGATAAATCACTACCTCGTTCCTGTTCACCGCATCGCCCAGGGCGAATGGTCGTTTTGTCCGCGGATTGTTGGCCAGTCGGTAATAGCCTGAAGTTTCCGAGGTTATCGTCGCCTCTTTCATGGCGTAGACAGTCCCTGTCGTGGCGATGAATTCTTCGATGGGTTTATATTGCACTTCCTCGACAGAAACCGGCACGGCAATTTCGGTGCTGGAATCAGCGCCGGGATCACCGCAGCTTACTAACAGAACGAGGCCAATCAGCAAAATTAGTCCTGATCTCACAATGAACTCCTTACATTTAAATTTCAACAGTCAATAAATTTTTATATTATGAGTGAACCCGCGGTTTGCCGAACGTTGAACCGCGCGTTTTACAAGTCGATTCACTGAACCATGTCCTGCGCCGCGCTACTTCTCGGACAATTCAGGAACGACAGCTTTATTTTGCTCAAAATCCCACAGCGATTGAATCTTCATATTCAGCAAGGCTATTTTGTAATTGATCAGGGCTTCGACATGCCCCTTCTTTTTTTCTGAAAGCTGATTCTGATACAGATTCAAATCCATACTGGTCAGGTCGCCATTTTTGTAGCGCTCCAGGTTGATGTCATAGGTCAATTGCGCATTGCGCAGATTCTGCCTGGCGATTTCTATCTGCTGAACCAGGTTATTCAGATTGCGATACGCCTGCCGAACGCCGATGATGATGGTGTTTTTTTGGTCTTCTAACGATAACTCGCGCGACTTCACCACAGCCTCGGACGCTTTGATGCGCATTTTCTTGGCGCCCCAATCGAATAATGGAATATCCACGGACAGCGCCAATCGCTGATTGCGCGTCGGCACTTCGTACATTTTCTCGAATTCTTCATCCGTGCCAATGATGCCATAGGATAGATCGATATTGCCTTTGAATTCATTGGTCGCAGAAGTCTGAATTAAATCGAACGTCGAGTTCTCGATCTCGATCTGGCGCTGCCGCAATTCCATCCGGTGCTTCAAACCATGATCCAGCGCTTTTTGCATATCGATTTCCACTGTCTGATGCGATACATCCGCGGTGACGGTGATGTCGTCGAACAGGGATAATCCGATCAACTGTTTGAATGCATCCAGAGAATTGTCCAGCGCAACCTGCGTATTCTGCACGTTGGACTTGCTGCTCGCCATGTCCAATTCAGCCTGATACAACTCTTCCTGAGCAGCCAGCCCGGCTTCTACCTTGTTCTTGATGATATTGTAACTCTGCTCGCGGTTGTGAAATTCATCGATGGCGATTTCCCGGCTCATCTTGTTCTGGTAGACCGTGAAAAACGCCTCGGTGACATCTCGCTCCAGATTCAGTTTTTGCATGGCATAGCTCAGCGAGGTATTTTCGAGGTCCAGTTCCAACTCCTTCAATGTCAGCCTGGTCCGATTGTATGTGAAGATCGGCTGTTGAAAATTCAGGTAGAGATTATTGCTGAACGATTTGGTGCGCACATCCTGGTATTCGCTGTAGGAATCCTGCCAGCCAAACCGATTGAAAATGGCGAAGGTGCCATCGGTCCAACTGATGGGCTGGGCAATGGTGAATGTGCCGGACGATTGTTTGTTCTCGCTGGTGTTCCAGGTTGAAAAGAACGTGTTGAACTGCCGTGTCTTTTCGTAATCGAACGGCGTCAGGGTTAAGCTGAAACTGGATTTGAGCGAAGCCTTCTGTGCATTGAGCGATTGCTGGCTTCGTTCCAGATTCAACTCGGATTTGCGAATGTCCGGACTATTTTTGGACGCGATACTCAGCGCTCGCTCCACGGTTATTGGTTCCTGGGAATAGGACGGACTGGTCATGCTGAGACACAAAAGTACCGCCAAAATCAGTGAGGCGTGGATTATTGCCGCTTGGTTTTTACGTTTCATATTTCAACTTCCTTTATTAATTTCAACTGGACCAAGTTTAAAGTATCATGGTAATTCAGATCCGCATGCTATTTTTTCACCCACTTGATCGCGTCGGCAAAGACGATGCGCCCCTTGGCCTCATCGGTCAATTCGATCCGCGTTTCGCCTTTGGAAATGTAATAGGTTCCGAGGAAATTCCAGCCCATTTCGGCTTTGTCAATATCGAGCAGAGCGTCATCGACGCCATCGTCGTGGTGAATCAGGAAATGGAATTGACCGTAATCAACGTCGCGTCCTCTGTCTTCGCGCCGTCCCCAGCGCATTTCCATTTTGGAAACATAGTAAAAGACATCAAACGTGCCGCTCTCGGATAACTCAGTTTTCCAGGCGACTTTCTTGTCGCCGCTTCCTTTTTTGATGTAGTAAGCTGACTGGATGTATTTGCCATAAAAATCCGAAAATGTCGTGGGTCTCCAGTCAGAGGGCGGATTCCAGAAATTATAGCCAATATATTGCTCTTCGTCTTCCGGGGTTTTCTTTTTAAACAACTTTTTCAGGAAACTCTGCGTTGGTTTTGAGAGCACTTCGAAGCCAGGGTCTTCATTGTCGACAATGATTTCGCCGGGCAGAGCCAACTGGATTGGCGCGTCCAGTATTTTCACTCCATCGAAGGGAACGACTCTCTCTTTCATTTCAAGCTCTTCGAACCGATGCGTCTTGATGGACGGGAGGTTTTTGGAAATGAGCGTGTTGATTTCCATCATGTGCGGCTCTTCATCAAGAACAACGCCCACTTCAATGGTCTGGCCGCCTTTGATGCTGTACACTTTTTCTTCAGGTTGATCCATGCCGCCAAATCCAAACATGGGGCCGCGTCCGCCCATCCTGAAGGTTGTGGAGATAATACCGTCGATGGCTTCCTGGTTTGTCACTTTGAAAAACACCTGGAATCGGGTGCGGTCGTTATCCAGCACTTTGTAAGCTTCGATACTTCCGAACAGAAATGCAGGCAGTTGCTTGCTCTGATACCAGTTGTTGAATTCCGGTTCGATGTCGTAATTGAATTGGCTTTTCATTTCTTCAACAACCTGACTCACTCGTATATCTTTGAATCGATTTGATTGAAGCAAATGAGCGACGAATTTTTCGAACGACTCCGTATCCAATTTGCTTTGAATGAGCTTGAATAAATAGGCGCCTTTCAGTTTCAGCACCTGATTGATGATGTCCTTCTGTTCCGGATCGACGAGAATGTCAGCCAGGGTCTGTTTGCTCAACGCCAGATTGGCTTTCTCCTCGTCGCTCAGGCCGGTGAAGAATCGCCGGAAAGATGGCCCCTGCTCGGTGGATTGTTCATACAAATAGGACTCGAACGCAATATTGAAAATTGGCCAGCGCTCTGAATTGAAATGATTGACAAATGTATAGACATTGGGAAACAGGTTGTAGTTGACAGTGACATTGAGTATCTCCCCCATGCCAAAACCGCCGCCGCGGGATCCGCCCAGCAGCGTGCTGTTGACAAATCCGCTGAGGAACTGGCTTTGCGATTCCTGGGGAGTGATGACCTGATTGCTGCGATCCATCCGGCGTTCCTGCCAGCGTGAGAATCGCGAGAAATCTGCGCGATCCATGAGTATCCCTTTTTCCGGGAGCAGTGCAATTTCAGGCTGAATCGTTTCCTGGCCGATAGCCCAGATGCGCTGGTAGCTGAAAAATTGAATCGGAACTTCGACCAGGGACAGACGATGGTACAGATAGGGCAGGTTCAGTTTATTTTCATAGTCCTGCTTCATCTCCCGGATGAGCGCAGACAGGGTATCGCCAACATCTTTGAAGTACGGCGAGAAATAATCATGCCCTTTCAGATAGTACAGGCTGTAATCGACGCTATCCACGCGAATGGCTTTTTTCTCATAGGCGCCGATGGTCAGCGAAATCTGGGGTAGTGGAAATTCCGGATCGAATGAATACTCGCCGGGAGTTATTTCCGCCATCTTGCCCTGAGAAATGGGAGTAAGCCCCGGCCGCGTTTTGACGCGGAGTTTGAACGTACTGAAATATTTATCAGAAGACCGGGGATAGGACGAGCCATACGGGATGCCTGAAATGGGATACCAGTTGGTCTCGGGCGTGAGCAGCACATAATCCGGCTCGATGAAGCTGAAGCGTTTGGCCACATTGTAAATCCAGGCGCGGTAATTTTGATTGCGCGTCTCGCTGTCAATGTCCAGATAGCAGGCCTGCTCGTTAATGATCCCGTTATAGTGAACGATGAGAGAGTCCATGCTGCCGGGAGCAAGGGGCTGCGCTGGTTTTACCTGAATCAGATGCTGGCTACGTTTGAAAGTCAAATCGCCGGATTGATTGGCGATTTTCGTTACCGTTAATCCCGGGTTCAGACTGAACAAATACTCGTCGATTGGGGAGGCTGACTCATTTTTAAAGGTCAGTTTCGCCTCGACATCCAGGGTTTTATTCTCGTGGGCAAGTGCGATGTCCCATTGAACCGGCTTGACTTTGGCATGGTCGGCATTCGCTTTGTTCAATTCAATCATGGCGCTGCGGAGATTGTCGCCGGAAGCGAGATTGGAGAGATATGTCCAGCCCAGAACTAATCCCAGCGCGATAAAAACAACGGCGCCGATGAGCGCCATGCGCGTCATCGCTTTGGATTGCGGCAGGCGTTTGATCATGAGAATCGTTGCGAAAATGAATCCAATGCCCAGGCTGAAATAAATCCCACGGTGAATGATGATCGTCCCGAGATTGCCAAAGCCGATGAAATCGGAATACAGGAGCGGGATATTAAACGCCATGTAATCGAACAGGTAATTGAGTTTTTTACTCAGGAAAAACAGGGTGGTGGTAATGTAGCCTAACAGGACGATGAACGTGATGGCCTGATTGCGGATGATGACCATGAACATGAACGATAGCCCGAAAATGAAGACCAGCGTGGGAATGCTGATGATCAACGGATAGTAGAGATAGGCTATGGGGGTCATGGAGACATCGGCGAAGAATATGTTGAACACAGCAGCGACGGCCAGAACGATCAAATTGAGTCCCACAAATACGAAGAGAATGCCGACTGTTTTGCCGAGGACATAATCGCCATTCGTCATTGACCGCATGTAGATGACTTCTGTCGTATCCAGTTTTTTATCGCGCTTCAAAAAGTCGGAGGCTAAAAAGACGCCAATGATGGCCTGCACGACATTGAGGAGCAGAATATTCATGTAGGGGAGAGATGAAGAAATCCCTCTGAAAAGCCAGGGGGTTTCTCCAATACGGCTGAAAAATGGGATATTGAGAATCGTCAATATGGCAATAGAGAGCAGCGCGAAAATTCTGAAGAACCAGCTTCTCAACAGGGTTTTGGTCTCGTATTTCGCGACGGTCAGTATTTTATACAAAGATAACATGGTTCAAACCTTTCGAAATTATTCAATGCTTCTGATTGTATTGCGATTAGATCCAAACGGCCGGAGGTAATTGCTCAATGGGTATCCCCATTCCAGGATTGCCCTAATTCAAATTCCATAAAATAGACATACGCGTGTTCCAGATTCGGATCGATCAATTTTCCGGGGTAACCCTCCAGCTTATCAGCGACGACCTGAACTTCCCAGCCGGCTTCGGAAGGTACGGTGGCAATGACCGGAAACTTCTCTTTGATGGCCTCCAGTTCGCTGTCAATTGCCTCGATGAGCCAGACATGGCCTTTGGCTTTTTCCACCAGTTTATCCGGCGACGCATTGAAAACGAGATCGCCATTGTTCAGCAGCGCCATGTTATTGCACGTGCTGGAAATATCTCCGACAATGTGCGTGGACAGGATGATGATGATATCGCGCTGGCTCATTTCTGCCAGCAGATTTCGGAATCGAATCCGTTCTTCCGGGTCGAGACCGGTGGTGGGTTCATCGACCACAACGATTTTCGGATCGCCAATGAGGGCCTGGGCAATGCCGAGCCGGCGCTTCATTCCGCCGGAGAGCCGGTTGGCCATTCGGTCTCTGGCTTCGTAGAGTCCGACTTTCTCCAGCATCTCATCGACAGCTTTTTTGCGGGCGCGCGATTCGTGCAATCCAGCCAGGCTGGCGACGTAATCCAGAAATTCCCAGGTTTTCAGCTTGGTGAAGAATCGGAAGTCCTGAGGCAGATAGCCCAGCATGGAGCGAATGGCGCGGCGATCGGCCTGCAGATCAAAGTCCCCGATTTTTACCTGGCCGTGGGATGGTTTCATCAGCGTGACCAGAATTCGCATCAGTGTGGTTTTGCCGGCGCCGTTGGGACCCAGCAACCCAAACATACCGCTTTCGATTTGCAGATTGATGTTGTTAAGCGCTTTATTTCCGTTAGAATAAATCTTGCTCAGTGATTCGATGGAAATTTTCATACGTTTGTTCCTTAGTTCTTTTAAAAAAATGGATTAACCCTGCTACGCCACATAGATTTATTATCGTGATATACTGTATTTTGGATAGATGAAAAATTCAACATAGTGTGATAAATTTGCTAAATGACGTTGTAGGGTTAATGTTTTCTATCTCCTCGCGAAGGCCACATAACGTGCCAGAGTTGCTGTCAAAATCGTTGCAAAGGTCAGTCATTTTACAGGGGCTAAGCCGGCAAGGCACATCCAATTTCGATTCATGTCTATTAAACACCCCATTCTATAAAAACATGCGGTTGATTTTCCGATGAATCCGCCAGACGTTTCGATCGGCCGTGCTTGAGATTGCAACAATAAACGGCTAATTATTTTAAAAGTTGCATTCGATAGGATGCTGTCGGACCCGGCGGGTGCATAGAGACTTATCCCGGGGGAACGCGATGCCGCTGTTAAAATTGAATTGTGAATAATAGGGATTCTTATATTCTTAATCAAGAGAAAAATTGCGCAACACAGGTTTTAATGGCGTACCCGGGGTGGGTTCATGAAAATATTCAGTGAACGATTTTATGCAGACCGGGCAACGAGCCGCTTTCCTGAATTCTTCTACCATCCGGTCGAATTCAGTGAGGTTGCAGCAACGGTTCCCGGTCGTCGGGCCGGCGGAGTCTTTCCTGAAAAATTTTCACCTCGGGCAATCGGAAGTTCAACAGCTCGGCTTATGCCAGTCTGATGGGAAAAACAGGGATTATCCTCGGAGCTATAATTTCATCTTGACTTTGTTTTTACAAGTTACTATATTGAAAAAAATAATTGCGGAATACTAACTCACTGGAGGAAAGAATGGTTCGATCAAGAATTACCGGCACCGGTTTTTATGTTCCTGAAAAAGTTGTGACTAATTTTGATCTCGAAAAACTGATGGATACCAACGACCAGTGGATTCGCGAGCGAGCTGGAATAGGTGAGAGACGATTTGTTGATAGCGAGATCGGTCCCGCCGGATTAGCCCACGAAGCCGCGAAAATTGCGCTGGACAAAGCTGGATTGGTCCCACAGGATATCGACTTTATCATTTTCGCCACATTGAGTCCCGAGTACCTGTTCCCTGGCTCCGGAGTTATTTTGCAGGCGAAGCTGGGAATCCCCGGCGTTCCGGCTCTGGATGTGCGCAATCAGTGTACCGGATTCCTTTACGCGCTCTCCGTTGCAGATCAATTCATCAAAACCGGTATGTACAAAAAGATCATGGTCGTTGGCGCTGAAGTGCATTCCACCGGTTTGGATATGACCACGCGCGGCAGGGACGTTGCAGTCCTGTTTGGAGACGGCGCCGGCGTTGCCATTGTCGAGCCGAGCGACGATCCTGACCGAGGAATTTTGTCCACGCATTTGCACGCCGATGGTCGCTACGCCAAAGAGCTGATCGGTGAAAATCCCGGCGGGTTGCATATTCCCCGGCTTACGCATGAAATGCTCGAAGACGGAACCACCTATCCCTACATGAATGGCCGTCAGGTGTTCAAACACGCGGTTGTCAATTTCTGCTCCGCCATTCAGGAGTGCCTCGATGCCAATCATGTTTCACCGAATGAAGTGGGGCTTGTCATTCCGCATCAGGCCAATCAGCGAATCACTGAGGCAGTGGCGCAGCGATTCAATTACACAGAAAAAAAGGTGTTCAGCAATATTCATAAATATGGCAATACCACAGCCGCTTCCATTCCCATCGCGCTGGCAGAGGCGTTGATCGAGGGTCGAATCAACAAAGGCGACTATGTTGTCCTCGTGGCGTTTGGCTCCGGATTCACCTGGGGCTCCGTGTTGATGCGCTGGTAGCCATTGTCTCGAATTCGTTGGCGGCGCTGCCTGAATTGAATCTGGCATACCTCCAACGGCCCAGATCGGTCAGCTCGTCGGGAAAGGGTAGTTTTTCATCCCATCGATATCACTTCATCTCATTCAGAACTGGAATGGGTGAATCTGACATCGGTTCGGTGAGCGGCAGCATCTGCTGAATGTCTTGTTTCACGAAAATTGTCGCTGATTGTTCGGGATATTCACCACGAAAAGTGCGTCTATCCAGGGGGATACGTCCCCGCCATTGCCCGCGTTGAATGGATATCCAGCGCGATCAGGTAAAATAGTAATCATCATCATTGCAAGAAAAAATTTGATGAGGAGCATTCCGTTGAATCATCGACTCTCGATTACCCTGCTTACATCTGTTCTCTTGTTTGCAGCCTGCGCAACGACCCGAAACGCCGCCAACCTTCCGTCACATCATCTCGAATTCGCTGATCAAATCGATTATCTTCTCTCGGCACCGGAGATCGAAACGGCGCATACCGGGATTCTCATTCAATCGGCCGAAACTGGGGAGATTCTCTACGAAAAGAACTCGCGTAAACTTTTCATGCCGGCGTCCAATGAGAAAATCCCCACCTCAGCGGCGGCTTTACTGAACTTTGGGCCGGAGTTTCGCTATCTCACGTCCGTGTATGTTACCGGCGCCATCGAAGACAGCACCCTTCGGGGCGATGTGATTGTTGTTGGCAGCGGCGACCCGACGTTAAGTTTTCGTTTCTGCGCTGACCGCGATAGCTGTTATATTTTTCGAGCCTGGGTTGATTCGCTGCGGTCGCACGGAATTCGGAAAATTGACGGACGGATCATCGGCGTCGATGATGTGTTCGACGATGAGGCCATTGGCTACGGCTGGTCCGTGAACAATCTCAGCTACGCCTATTCCACGCAGATTGGCGCGCTGATGTACAATGAAAATGAAGCGCGGCTCGTCATTCGCGCGGATAGTCTCGGGCAGCCGATTCGAACCCGTGTCTTTCCTGATCTCGGATATTTGGACATTCAATCCCGGCTGGAAGTCTCCCCCGAAGAAACTGATGTGTTGGTGGAGCGAGTTCTTGGGACCAATACGATTGTCATTACCGGAAAAATCAAGCCGGGCGACCGTTACGTGGAGAACATTTCCATCCACAATCCCACAGGCTATTTTCTGGCCGGGCTGAAGAGAGAGCTGGAGCAACTGGGCATTCAGGTGATCGGCAGCGTGACTGACGCCGATGTCCTCATCGACCGGGGATTCTTGCAGCAACGTCAGTTGCTGTTTTCAATTCAGTCAAAGCCGTTCGCCGATGTGATGGCGGTGTTGCTCAAAGAGTCTCAGAATTTGTACGCTGAAAGTTTTGTGAAATTGTTAGGCCATCATTTTGGCGCTGAAGGTAGCTTTGATGAAGGAGCCAAAGTTTTAAAGCGCACCCTGGAGCGATTTGGACTGGTGAGTGATTCCTACAGTTACATGGACGGCTCGGGTTTATGTCGCTACAACTACATTTCGCCGTCGCATCTGGTGAACATCTTGCGTCGGATGTATGTTCATCCCTACGGCGAAGTCTATCGGAAATGTCTCACTGTCGCCGGCGTCGATGGCACTCTGGAAAATCGGTTGAAAGGCACCGTGGCGGAAGGAAAAATTGTTGGTAAAACCGGGACGATTTCCAATGTGCGCTGCCTGTCCGGGTACGCCATGACAGCGGATGGCGAGACGCTTGTCTTCTCCACGATGTTCAATAATTTTTTATGCAGTACCAGTTTGATTACCGATATTCAGGACCAGATTTGCATGCTCATGGTCTCGCACCGCAGACAACACTGATGAGCAGGCGGAGAGGGCATTTTATTTTTATTGCATCGAAAGAAAATGACAGGTTGGATTGTTCAACATGGTAGATATTTCAGAATATATGAAAAACTATCGGCCGGAGCTTCATGCCATTATTTTCGATTGGGGTAATACCATCATGAGGGTATTTCCTGATCAGCCGGGCCCTATGGCATTTTGGCCCCTGGTACAGTGCGAAGCGGAGATCAATAATGTCCTCTCTGCATTGCACGGGATGTATCAATTGGCGCTGTGCACCAATGCAAGCGATTCGGATCAACGGTTGGTTCGGGAGGCTCTTGCCCGCGTGGAACTGGAACATTATTTCGATGAAGTATTGACGCCCCACGAATTGAAAGCATTCAAGCCTGCGCCGGACTTTTTTTTCAACGCCCTGAAAAAAATCGAGGTGGAACCGGAACGGGCGATTTTCATCGGCGACGATTATACGAACGATATTGTTGCAGCCAAACAGATCGGATTATGGACTGTCTGGTACAACAATCGCCGGCAGCCCATTGAAATCGGGGGGTATCCTTATCATGATATTGAGATAGCCCATTTGAGCGAGATTCTGTCCTTCATCCACCATAAATTTAATCAAAGAGCTTAACAGTAATATTTCAGAAAGGTAGCGACATGGAAAAACTGAATAGCGTGTTCACCCGATTTTTGTTTGTGTTGCTCTTTATTGCGTCGAGTAGCCTGGCGCAGACGGATATTCCGCAGCAAGGGCTGGATGCGATAAAAGCGGATGAACTTCTGTCCCATGTGACGTTCCTTGCATCCGACGAGATGCGGGGACGCAATACCCCCAGTCCGGAACTGGACAGCAGCGCGGCGTTCATTGCACGGTATTTCAAACAGATAGGTCTGGCTGAAGTGCCCAACGCGGATGGTTATTTTCAGTATTTCCCACTCCTGAAAACACGACTTGAGGGCGATCAGAGTTTAACACTGCAAATCAATGGCGAGACCACGGTTTATGAGATCAAAGAGGATTTCGTCCCCCTTCATCTCACTGCAAATCGGGAAGTCACGGCGCCGGTTGTCTTTGTGGGATACGGTATCACCGCGAACGAGCATAATTACGATGATTATGCAAAGGTAAATGTAAAAGGGAAAATTGTCCTGGCATTCACCCATGAGCCTCAGGAAAATGACAGCACCAGCGTTTTCAGTGGCAAAAAAATGACCGATCACAGCAAGTTAATTAATAAAGTCATGAACGCCATTGATCACGGCGCAGTGGGTTTCATTTATGTGACGGACCCGGCTCATCGATTCCGCCGACCTCCGAACACGTGGCCGTCATTGATGAAAAACGCCCCTGAAGATGCCATTCCGCTCACACTGGGTGAAAAAGAGGAAAATAAAATCGTCGTAGTTCGCATCGGAAAAAAACTGGGTGAGGATCTGCTATCGACGTCTGGAAAGACGATGGAAGAGGTGCACATGCGAATTGATGAGTCGCTCAAGCCGCAATCGATGGAATTGCCCGGCGTCCTTGCCACAATTTCCACGCAATTGGCCGGCGATAAAACCATGACGCAGAACGTGGTAGGGTTCTGGGAAGGCGCTGATCCGGAATTGAAAAAGGAAATCGTGGTTGTGGGCGGGCATTACGATCACCTCGGAGCGACGAGCGATACGGTCATTTACTACGGCGCGGACGATAATGCATCTGGAACCGCCGGCGTGATGGGCGCGGCCAAAGCGTTCACAAGCTGTCCGGAACGACCCAAACGTTCCATTCTGTTCATGGCATTTGCCGGTGAGGAAAAGGGGTTGTTCGGCTCGCGCTACTATGCCAGTACAGACCCGCTGCTGCCCATTGATAAAACAGTCGCCATGCTGAATCTGGACATGATCGGTCGCAATGACACTAGCGCCGTGGAAGTTTACGGCAGCAAACGCAGCCCGGATCTGGCGAACATCTTTTTGGAAGTGAATAAAATTGTGAACATCCACTACGATTTCAAAGATGACCGGCGAATGTCCGGAGGAAGCGATCACATGTCGTTCCATCGCGAGAAGGTGCCTTACCTGTTTTTCATCACCGGCCTCCACGAAGATTACCACAAACCAACGGATACAGTGGATAAAATAGAGCCGGAGAAAATGGCGAAGATAGCCAGAATGACATTTGGCTGCGCCTGGAAAATAGCCAATATGCCGGGACGCCCCGCCCTTGTCGAAGAAAATTAGCCGAACATTTTTCCTTGCTTTCCCAATTGGATGTCGGATGTGTCGGTCAGCTTCGTTTGAGCCAGTTCGTCTATTTCATTGTAGTAAGTGAATGTAAAAAAACCCGATTGGAAATTTCATTTCTCAAAATAAAAAAGGTTGTAAAATTCGGTGAGCTAATTTTACAACCTTTTTTGATATTTGTAATAAATGGCTTCAGTCTAAAAATGGCTGAGGCCTTTTTATTTTCAGATCAATTTCCATTTCCTCTGTGCGCTGACCAGGATAGGATTGGTCAGAAGTTTGTTCAATTGACTGACAAAGCGAAAGAGTCCGGTTCTGCCCAAAGCCATTTCATGCTTTTTCAAGTAGATGCTATCAGCGACATCACCAGTTTTCAATCTGGTAGGTATTGTCCGCGTAATAAATCTCGGCGGCGTAATCGCTGTAGAAGGCGAATGAAATGACCACGCCGCTGCGATTTTTCGTCTGCGCAGCATCCAGTGTCACCGGAGGTACAATCAGTTTCTGCAGGTATAGTCTGTTGATGCCATTTTTGCTCTGTTCGAAAATAGCCACGAAGTAAGGGCCTTTTTCCTGGCGTTGCAGCATCGCTTCAGAAACTCCGCAGATGATGTATTCGGGTACATCGTTTTTATTCAGGTCCAACAGCATTTGTAATTTACCGTCGGCCTCGTCGAAGAACTCCAACTGATGCTCAGGAATATCCGCTTTGGTCATCAATCTTGCTTGTGGATACTCGGGCAAATATTTTGCAAAAAATTCAGTGTTGAACTGAATCAGATTTTGCATGGGATTTTTCGAGGAGCAGCCGAAGAAGAGCAGTGAAAGAAGAACGACCCCAAACAAGATGAGTTGCATGGTTTGCATTTTACCTCCGCACAGTTGCAGGAAATTGTTATCAGTTTTTCTGTTCGGAAAATACAAAAAAAATGGCACAAAGTCAAAACATTTATTGACCTGTTCAGAAAAATCTTGACAATTGAAGAATAGTTTTATATCATTGGCTTATTCACTAAATAGGACAGTTGGATGAAAATTGTGACGCAACCTATTTTTCTTGCTGTCATTCTACTGGCTTTCATCATTGTCATTGGCATCATTGGCTACAGCTTCATTTTTAAATGGGATTTGCTGGATGCCGTTTATATGACTATCATCACCATCGGAACAGTGGGTTTTCATGAAGTTCACCATTTGGATGAGAGAGGCAGGATTTTTACAATCTTCTTAATCATGGGCGGAATCGGCGTCGGTAGCTATGCCATTGCAAACCTCTCCGCGTTTCTGATCGAGGGGCAGATTCGTGATATTTTTAAGGGAAGAAAAATGGAAAAGAAAATCGCCAGGTTGAAAAACCATATCATCGTCTGCGGTTATGGCAAAGCCGGCCAGGAGACAATCGATGAACTCATCGGTATGAATAAAGAGTATGTGATTGTCGAAATCGATGAACATAAGGTGCAGGAATTGCGGGAACAGAATCAACTTGCTATGTACGGGGATGCCACCGAAGACATGGTTCTGGAGAATGCCGGCGTCCGATGCGCCGATGGTTTAATCGCTGCGCTCTCCAATGACGCCGACAATGTGTACGTTGTTCTGACTGCCCGCGAAATGAATCCGAATTTAAGAATCGTTGCCAGAGCTATCGATAAAGTGAGCAGTAGTAAACTGCTTCGCGCCGGCGCTGACAAGGTTGTCTCTCCGTACTCGATTGCCGGGAGACGAATGGCGCGGCTGTTGCTCACTCCTGGTCTCGTTGATTTTTTGGAAGTGCTTGTGCAAAGCGCGGAATTGGAATTGAAGATCGAAGAGATCGTGTTGGAAAAAGGTACCGTGCTGGAATCAAAGTTATTGAGCCAGTCGAATATAAAAGCCGATACCGGCGGCGCCTATGTCATCGGGATAAAAAAAGGCCACAAGAAGACCATCATAAATCCGGCAGGCGATACCGCATTGAACCCGGGCGATGTGTTGTATGCCCTGGGAAACAACTCTCAGTTACAGAAGCTGAAGTCGCTGGCAAAGCCGAATTAGTGCTACCTTTTTAAAAATAGCCAGCGATCATTTTCATTCCAAAAATCGAATGCTCATCCGTTGAAAATTTTCTGATGTTAAACTCCACTCATTCTGCCGGGACTGTGGTAGTTTTGCAACATGAAATTTCTAGGATGTTGCAATCATGCAACAATTTCGGACGGATGGCAGAGTATGATCTCTTGTCAATACTTTGTTAAATAGAGAGATATCGAAATGGAGTATTGATGGTATAATAATTGTATAAGGATAGAACAAAGCTGTCTAATTTACTTTGTTCAGGTCAAGGTCCATTTGTTGGAGGGCAGGATGAAAATAATCATGATGATGACTTTCTGTCTGGTTGCTTTGTTGATAGCGAGTTTTCTGGTAACTGATAATACCGTGAGTTTATCTGAAGAAGGGATAACGGGCCAGTTCGCTAACGGGGGCGAAAATGGCGATCCAACTCCGTTGCCACCAAATCCTCCGCCACCACCTCCGCCTGGCAGTTGTAATTCTGTGAATTTGGTGTAAAATCCTTCAGCTTTAAAATTTGAAAGAAAGCACCTTCCTTAGATAAGGGCAGCATATCTAACCCTCCTCGTATGGGTATGCTGCTCTTTTTTTAAAAGTCCAGCCTGATAGTGCGAATGTTGAACTCCCGCAAAATAGAAATGTAGTAATTTTGCAACAAGGCGCAGGGCATGGTTCCTGACTCCAGTAAGACATGTCGCCGAAATGGAATTCCGGTCAGGGAGAGGTCATCATGAATTCGTTTGGATGTATTTTTTGATTTCATCGACGATGTTCGGATCGGTTTCGTACGGCAGAACGCCTGTGCCGATACAGACATTTTCCCTCCCCGCAGCCAGCGACATGACCCGATCGACTTCCTGATGAATCTGTCTCAAATTACCGGATACGAGTATCCCCGGATCCATATTGATTCGCACCACCACCTCCGGATGATTTTCCATTTTTTGCATGAATGTTGGTTGATTCGTCTCAGAAGGGCAGATGACGTACTTCGAGCCTGTTTCCAAAATGAAATCGAGGACAGGGGCTGTATCTCCGCCAATGATGCAGGCCATTGGATGTCCGATCATCCTTTCGGTCTCTTCGAGCATGGATTTCAGCGCCGGTAATTCAACATCCTGGAACATCCGGGGAGAAATCAACGGTGGAGTGGCGGAGGACTCAAAAAATGCGATATCCAGATCGCTGGCAAGAATTTCCCGGCAGAAGCGCAACTGCCCGGCGACGATGAAATCCAGCGCCTCTTTCACAGCGTCGGGATTCAGGAACGTTTCCATCAGTAGCCGCTCGACGCCCATCAAGTTGCTCGCGATGGAAAATGGCCCGCTCACTGGAATTTTAACATCGGCCTCCGGGATTGCCGCTGCAAGTTTTTTCCCGGTCTCAATGACCATGGGAAGACGTCCGTCCACTGACGGATCGAATTCCTTCAGACGGCAGATATCATCGGCGCTGGCGCATATCAGCGCTTGAATGGCAGGCAGATTATTATCAGCGGGTCTGGTGATGGACGCGCCGTACGCTTCCGGCTCAAGGCTGTAAATATCAATGCCGACAACGACCGGCGAATGCCGGTACCTGCGAAATGCTTCCGCGTGGGCCTGGAACAGCAGTTCGCTATTGCGGGAGACTTCCCAGGGAGAGCGATCGATCAATTTGGCGGCATGTTCGTAGACTGAAGGTGAAAATTTCATTTTATTACCCACTTAAATCGTTGCAACAGTGGTTGGCTATCGGATTCATCTCGCGGCTGCTGAACGCCCGAGGCGCTCGTGATCAAATAGCATACGGCGTCAGGCTTTCATAACCGTCTTCGGTGACGAGCACTGTTTGCTCAAATTGTGCGGATAGAGAGCCATCCTGAGTCACCGCTGTCCAGCCATCTTTCAAAATTACAATATCGCGTTTGCCGAGGTTGATCATCGGCTCAACGGTGAACACCATGCCAGGCGCCATGGTGACGCCTGTCCGCGGTCGACCGTAGTGAGGCACCTGGGGATTTTCGTGAAAATCGAAACCAACGCCATGTCCCACAAATTCGCGCACGACGGAGCATCCCTGTCCCTCGGCGTATTGCTGAATCGCCCAGCCAATATCGCCAATCGTATTTCCCGGTTTGACCTGGTTCACCCCGATCCTCAGGCATTCCCTGGCGACAGTGACAATGCGAACAGCGTCAGGTCCGGGCGTTCCCACAAAAAAAGTCTTATTGGCATCCGCATAATACCCATTCAAAATAGGAGTGACATCGACGTTCACGATATCCCCGTCCTGAATGACGCGCTGGCCAGGGATGCCATGCACCACGACCTCATTGATGGAAACACAGACGCTTTTGGGAAAGCCGCGGTAGTTCAAAGGTGCAGGAATGGCCTTGTGCTGCAGGGTGAATTCGTGTACCCATGTATTAATGTCGTTACTGGTGATGCCCGGCCGAAGACGCTCTTCGACCATATCCAGTGTATCAATGACAAGTTTGCCGGCTTTGCGAATGCCCTCAATGTCAGCCTCATCCTTGAGACGGATTTTATACTGTTTCAGGTACCTCGCTTTGATATCAACTGTGGGCGAGACGGTTTTCGGGAAGCAGCAATTTTTATATTTTAATCCACTGCCGCAGGGACAGGGATCGTTACGACCAATTTTTGTTTGATTCGAATTCAATTCTGTTCTTCAATTATTTTATAATCGGTTGGCGTTAGATGCCTGAATATACATTATAAAATCATGAATTCCAAGAAAAATTCCTGATGCGCAGGTCCACCTGTCGGGACGGTGCATCATCACCAGAGTGATGAATCGAGCTACCACAGGATTAACACATGAGTGCGGTGATTTTTGTTCCTGCCTGCTCACCAGCGATGATGCAATTTTTGCAATATCGTAATTGGTTCGGTTGATAAAACTGTTGCTTATTTTATTGAGAAAAAGTATTTTGTATGAAAAAAAAAGTAGCTGTTCAGCCACATGATCGCGCTAGCATTTGTTGGGACGTATTTCATCGAACAGGCGTACCGTTCGGGATGAATAGCCAGAACGATCGGTATGCAAGCCTGGCGCATCAGTGAAACAGTTTGCCCTATTCGCCGCTCAGTTGGGAAACATATTGCTGGAAGAATGATTTAATGATTATCGCCGGCCGTGTTAATTCATCCGCCCGGCCGGATTCAGATGTTTCCCTGCGTTGAATTTGAATAGCGCCTGATGTTGCAGCGCGGTCCTGGATTTTCTTGATGATCCGATGAGCGTCTTTCATGTGAAGACAATGAATAAATCTGCGTTTCAGTCAAACATCAATTCTCAGAATGACGAGGTGATGGAATGATGGCTTTTTTTAAGCGATACCTGTTCCCATTGCTTGTAGCGATTCTGTCCGCGTCCCCGGGAACGGCGCAGCCTGCGAAATTTTCCCAGGCGATTTACCTGTTTCAACTCCCTGATGGAGACTCCAGTCAAACCACATTCAATCGGCCGCGCGGCATTTCCGTGGACCTGTCCGGAATGCTGTACGTCTGCGACACGGAGAACCACCGCATTCTCACGTTCGATGGCAATGGCAATGCGCTCAAGTGCATCGGCGGGTTTGGCTGGGAAAAGGATATGTTTTACACGCCCCTCGATATCTACGCCAGTTCAGCGCTGGATGTGTTCGTCGCTGACTACAACAACAATCGAATTCAGCGGTATGACAAAGACCTCAACTACATTTCCACCCTCGCGTCCGATGAAAGCCTGGATGCGACGCTGCAGTTTGGCTATCCGAAAAGTGTGGTGAATTCCATCCATGGCGACCTGCTGGTGCTGGATGGTGAGAATAATCGCCTGTTGAAATTGAATTCATTCGGCGAGCCGGAAATTAGCTTTGGCGATTATGGCGAAGGTCGGGGACGACTGCTCAATCCGATTCAACTGGCAATCAGCCCGGATGATAAAATTTTTGTCTCCGATGCCGCTCAAAATAAAATCATCGTCTTCGATTATTTCGGAAATTACCTTTCCGAGATCGGGGCGCTGTCTTTGAACGATCCGCAGGGCATCTGTTACTGTGGCATGCAGGTCATCGCTGTGGCGGACCGCGGCAATGCGAGAGTTGCCCTGTTCGATGCGAATGGCAATCCTGTTTTTGCCTGGTCAAAAATCTCGGAGCGCCTCGGCGCATTTCGGAATCCGGTGGATGTCGCTGCTTTTGACAATCGTTTCTATGTCCTGGATGACGATACAATTTTTGTATTCGAACTGCATTAACAACGATTCCCCTGTGTGAGGGACTGAAAAAAAGAGCTGTGAATGTAACAGGACAGGCGGGCAGGGCGCAGAGGCACAGCGGGATGATTCACATTTCTGGGCGGAGTATTGGAGCGATCGTCGGGGCTTTTCGAATCTGTATTTCCCGGGCATTTAACCCTACTACATCACATAGATTTTTTATCGTTGTATATTGTATTTTTGATAGATGAAAAACTCAACATATTGTGATAAATTTACTAAATGACGTTGTAGGGTTAATTTGATTATTTTATGGTAACATATCAGCCACCACGGCTCAAAGAAAAATAAATTTCTAAATTTGCCGATTCTGAAAAACAGAATTTGGTTTTAAAAGAAATTGAATAAGAAGTAACCGATCACGGGATGTATAGAGAAGCCGTTGAAACGGCTTCGGACATGTTTCATTAACACTGTAAACACCATGATGCATTGCCCAGTCTTCCATATTTTTTAAGGAGACAATACTGGGAATCATGGTGTTGATTCAAAGGGGAGTTGAACTAACACCACAATTCATTGTGGTGTTATAATCATCTCAAAAG
>JBMOPW010000018.1:0-14139 GCA_049322915.1 Candidatus Zhuqueibacterota bacterium | reverse complement strand
CATAAGGTAGAAGTAAAAAGAAAGGTGAGGATATTACCGGATAGAGAATAATCCGGTAAATCATTATCATCCTGTTATCCTGTCCAAAGTAAACAAATACAACTTTTGATCCCCTGTGATCAATTACCGGCCAAAACGGATTGCCCCATCCCGACGCCGGCGATTGGTTCAAATCGGTCTTCCTCACCAACTAATTCCCAATTCCTTTTTTATTCTGTCAAGAGAGAAACCCTCTTCCCCGGATTTCTGTCTTCGTTCCGATTGGTTCTCAATACCTTTGAGCCAGTCAATCAGTATGGGACGCAGTTCCGGTATTTTAGCTGCTTCGCGGGGTGATTTATGCTGCAACATGGGAATTTCATCGTCCAGCATATTAAGATATAACTGTTCTTCGATTTTGGCTCTCAGGGCTGGATTAACTTCAACCTCGCCGGAAGGTTCCTGCTCATCGGATTCTCCATGAGCTTTCATCGCACTATCTAAACTAATTTTGTTAATTCGCTTAAAGGTGAGTGCACTGCCGAACACTTCGGTGAAATGGCGTCTGGCAAACTCAGCAAGCTCCAGCGATTTTGTTTCGAGCCGGCCAAGCATGGCATCGATGTAAAAATTCCCGATACTTTCAAATCCGATCTGATTGCCTTCCAAATCCACCTGATTCATCTGAATGAAGTATCCGTCGCTTCTCTCATTGGTTCGGATGGGATTCAGCTTCTCCTCTAGTCCCCGTGTGATCCAATCGAAACTGAAGCGTGGAATATTTTTCTTCTTTCCCCGGTTGACCATTTTGGTTTCAATAAATTCGAACTCGTCCAACGTTTTAATCTTATTCAAGATGGCCCGATGGTTATTCACATTGAAGCGGACTTCGCAGAATTGAAATTCACCGAAGGATGTATATATTTTTTTGTTCAAAGCACGCTCGCGCAGGTCGGCATCGATCGTGTAAAAAATATCCCATCGGCGCTTGGCAAATTCGGCATAGTCTGCACCGGGGTTGGCTTTCACATATTCCTGATAGGCCTTCCCGATTCGTTCCAAAAGGAATTCTTTATCATTCGGGGTGTACGCCAATGCGGCCCCTGTCGCATAATAGTTATTTTTATAAAAATAAAAGCGGGATAATAAAATATCCCATTTGACCAATTGGGATGAGGTTGAGATATCTTTTAAAAACCCTTCGCTGTTGGTTGTGAGCGATTTGACGTAGCTGCCTTTTCCCGGTATCGCTTCCTGAACTTCAAAATAATCGAGATGCGAAACGGCTTGCGCCTGCATTTCCTCTAATTCCGCTGGGGTAAATCGCTCCGGATAATTTTTGACAACCCAACTGATGAAATTGCCTTTAAGTTCATCAAAATAGAAATCAATGTAAAGGATGTCGAACAGCCGCATCAATTCGGTCTCTTGTTCACTTTCCGGCAAATTGTCAATTCGCCTTCTGAAATCAGCCTCGGATTCGCGGAACAATCGTTTGATGACAACAGGTATTTTTCGGACCAGCCTGGGATTTTCCTTGAAAATATCAGATACTTTGGTTTCAAACGTCGACATGGAATCATCCTCCTTTGTTTTGAATGAGCGATATGGGAGTCCGTTGATAAAAATAGTATGGTCAACTCTTGGAAAATATGAGGTTCATATTACGCTACAATATGATTGACCAGTTGAACGCATGTGCAATAAATTCGATACTTTTTTGTGTCTGTAGTGGACGGTCGCGACCGTCCTCTACGCGTATGTCCAATAATGATATAGGTGCCAAAATTTCTACTGGTCATTCGTATTAATCGTTCAGCCGTCTCACTCGTTCAAAGTGCGTGTGTCAGTGCCGTAACATAAAAAAAAATTTGCAATGAATCAAGAGCTAAATTATAAAAAATGAATTTCATGGCTGTCCGGCCACCGGAGTCAGGTGAATTCCAATCGAACCGAAGATGGACGCATCGCCTCTGTCCCAATGGCGGCAGACGGGCGACGCGTGAAAGCAGCGCACACCAGGTCAATGTGGACGTATCGCGTCCGGCTGAATGCGTATAAAATTCAGGTTGATTCAGTGGTAAAAATTTATTAGCTTCCCAGGTTCAAGTTCCTTCATCACAACTCATCTCACATGAGGCCCATTGCAATGAGAATAACGCTCGTCTTTCACGGCAATCTGAAAAAGTACAACGCCGGCCAGCCGGAACAAACGCTTGACCTGCCGGAGGGCGCCACTGTGGCCGCGGTCCTGGAGTTGGCGCAGACGCCGGCGGACGAAATCGCCTTTGCAGCGGTGAATGGCTCGCGCGCGCCGCTGTCGCAGCGACTCAGTCCCGGTGACGAAGTGAAGCTGTTCCAGAAAGTCGGCGGCGGGTAGCGGCTGTCGCAGCCAGCCCGGCCGGCATGGACAACGCCAGTTACAATGGCGCCAATATGGATGGTGTTTCCCAATAAAAATCGCTGCACATTTTCCAACTATTTTTTCCTCGCTTTTGAAAAACAGGTACATTGTTTTGTTTCTCCCTGGTTGTTCAAAATTAATAACAACAATGCCCGTTTTTTTTCATTTGGTCTTATTCACTAAAAATAAAATTCCACATCCAACGTACCAACCTGCCGTGGTTATTTGAAAATATTTGATTGCCAGTTCAGCGAGGTGGGAAAAATATTAACCAGGTACACTTTTTCCTTTTGAAATAAATACACGACAATAAACTCTTTGGATAATACAGCTTTTCTGAAAGGCAATTCACTGTGCTTCTCAAATTGAATGATGGGAAAACTTTCAGGGAAAATCTTGAGGATCAATATTAAATTGTCAATTGATTTTGCCAATTTAAGCGATTGCTTTTTTGTGAGAGAAGAGCATATTTGGGCGAGAGATTTTTTGAAAGTGGAAGATACGATGACATGATAACTATTCACCTTGATTCAGTTTCCTTACAAAGTTTTCGAAATAATGATCGTTGTCAGTGATGTCCTCGAATTGGTCTGTGTTTACAATGTCGATTAAATCCTGCAAAAATGGATTCAGGTCGAAGGATTCTGCTGCCGTTAAATTGTCAGAAATTTTTGATCGGTTTGCAAGCGCCTTTTTGATGGCTTTGTACGTTTCAAAATTGATTAAAACACGTTGCTCTTCACTGCCTTCTTTGGTGAAAATAATATCATCGGTCTTTGACAAATCCCAAATATCCGAATCCGAAATATTGTTGAACTGCTTTATTCGCATGACTGAACCTTTCAAATTTAAAATTATGGTCGCTTAAAATTAGCAATTTCAATTCAAAAAGTCAAGCCCAAATTTGCGATGTACGGCCAACGAAAATTTCCTCTTTTGCAGTGCACTATTCCACCTGTTACAAATATGTCTTGACTTTTTGATAAAAAAATACGATGTTTCCCCTGTTACCACTGTGACAACAACGTATCATTCAATGGGGACGAATATGAAACATCTGATACTTATCCTCTTTCTCTTCATCCCGCTCACCCTCCCGGCCCAGGACACCAGCCGTACGGATTCTGCCGCGACGCACCCGGACATGCGCCCCGCTCCTCAGCAAAGCCCTATGGGAAATGCGCAACAATCCAGAGAAGACGCTTCGCCGAATTGGGTTGCCATCGCGACTTTTGCTGTGGCTCTGCTCGCACTGTTTTTCGAAATGTACAGACATTTAAATAAAAAGCATGAACGGGAGTTGGAGCGAATCCGACAGGAAGAAAAAAAATTGCATGAGCAGGAGTTGGAGCGAATTCGCCTGGAAGAGAGGGAGAGGCATGAAAAAGAAATAGAGGCCTACAAAATTGAACTGGAAAAGAAACTCGCCGCTGCCCAGGCTGAAGGACTGAAAAATTTTGATCAATCTCAAAACGCAAAAAAAGTCCGCACCGCCGAGCAGGTGCTCAAAGATGCGCTGATAGAAGAGCTGGGAGCGATCACCCTGCTGGGCTCGCCGCACGTTCAAAGTGTGCCGGTCAGCCTGATGGGCGCGTTCGTCAATCTGCGACTATCAGAGACATGGCGGTCGGAGGACCCATATCAATCACCGCATCGCGAGACGGCCGAAGCTCAGGCGGCTCAGGATTTAGCCCCGGATGAAATTATCAAACGCGCCTTTGCGCGCAAACGGCTGCTGCTCATCATCGGCGATCCAGGGTCCGGCAAGACCACGCTGCTGAAGTATTACGCCATGGCCTGCCTGGAAGGCAACGCCAGCCGACTGGGTCTGCCTGAAGATGTGTTCGTCCTGTATTTCCCGCTGCGGGATCTGGATGTGGGGAAGTCGCTCAGCGCCAATCTGACTCTTTGGACGAACTGCCACGAATGCACCACGGACGAACAGGTGTTTGAAGACTGGCTGCGTGAGAAAAAGACGCTGATCCTGCTCGACGGGCTGGATGAAATCAGCAGCGTGGAAGCCCGAAAGAAGGCCTGCACGTGGATCGACCAGAAAGCGGCCGGGTTGCCATCTGCGCGATTCATCGTGACGTCGCGCTGGACCGGCTACGCCAAACTGGACGGCATCGAACTGGTATTCGCCCATGTCCGCGCGGACATCAGGGAATTTAGCTGGGACCAGCAGCAGGAGTTCCTGGGCAAATGGTTCCGCGCCGTGGCTCAGCAGGAGATACCACCCCCGGATGCTCCTGCGGACTGGCGCGAAAAAAATATCCGCGCCGGCGAACGGAAGGCCGGGGAACTCATCGACTATCTGGCGAAGAAGGAGAATCAGGCGGTGCGCAAGTTGGCCGATTCCCCGCTGCTGCTGCAGATCATCGCCCTGCTGGGTCGGGAGCGGACATTCCATGCGCACAATCGGACCGAGCTGTTCAGCGCGGCGATGAACTATCTGCTGGACTACCGCGATCGCCAGCGCGGCCTGAATCCGCTGCTGCCCGCTGATCAGGCGACCGCGGCGCTGGCGCCAGCTTCTTTATGGATGCAGGAGAAAATAGGGCGGGACGATGTATCCCGGCAGGAAATGCACGACAAACTGCAACCGTTGATTACGCCCATGAAGGAAGACCTCACCGCTAAAGCGTTCTGCGATAACCTGTGCAAGCGCGCCGGCATTCTGGCCCCCTGGGGCGACGCCAACTATATCTTCCGGCATAAATCGTTTCGGGAATATCTGGCCAGCTTGCAGATGAAAAAGCAGGCCGGGGAGGACGATTATCTGAACCAACTGGCGGCCCATTTTGGCAACGCCTGGTGGGAGGAGCCGCTGCGCTTCTTCATGGGCACGCCGGATGCGGATCTGTTCGACCGATTCATGGCCGCTCTGTTCGCCTCGGCGGTGACGGACGATCTCACTCAAGCGCAGCAAACTCTGTTGGAATTGCTGATCAGCGACGCCCCGGCAAAAAAGACCGACGCCCTGTGGCAGCGACTATCAGCCACCGGAATCAGCGCCGATAAAAAGCGCTATATCCTGAATTGCCTCAAAACCATTGGCACGAAGGAGGCCAGACACCTCATCGCGCAGTACGGAAAGCGAAGGGATACGGCGGCGCGACACGCCCGCGACATGGCCGCTGAATTCGAACGACCGGCGCCGATCAGCGCTCCGGCTGCTGCAACGCTGTTTGAGACAAAGCCAACCTCGTTTCGCAACCCGCTGGAGGAGAACGCCGAATACATCCTCATCCCCGGCGGAACCTATACCTTTACGGTGACAAAGAAAAAAGTCACAGTCCCGGATACCTATTTTGCCAAGCACCCGGTGACCAACAAACGCTACAATCGCTTCATCGCTTATTTGAGAGGCGAGGCCGAAGATCTCAATGGTCTGTTGCTGCTGAATTCGTTTATTGAGCAGTTGCTGGAATTCTCCAAAATTGAAGAGGGTTACAAAAAGTACCTGGGGGAGGATCCGAAGCAATGGCCGAAAAAGCTTGCCTCAAAGGAAGACAATAAGAAATTCCTCGGCAGCGACCAGCCGGTGACGAGTGTGACCTGGTACGACGCCATGGCCTATTGCCTGTGGCTGACGCTGCTGGGAACCGCTTCGGGGAAATCCAAAAATAGCGTGACCCTGGCCGAGGCGACGCTGCATTACCGATTGCCCCATGAGAGGGAATGGGAATGGGCTGCGTTTGGTCAACCTGATGGCTCGCTGCGGGAATTTCCCTGGCCAAGCGACAAAGGCGAACCCACACCGAAGCTGGCTAACTATGGTCAAAATGTGGGCGCCACCACGCCGGTGGATCGCTATCCGGACGGCTCCACGCCGCAGGGACTGATGAACATGGCCGGCAATGTCTGGGAATGGCAGAGCAATAACCATGATATGTACCCTGCGGCGCGATCGTTGCGCGGCGGCTCTTGGGACAGCGATGATACCCATCTTCGTCGTCCTTCCCGCGTCTGCGACGATCCCGATGGCGGCTGGAGCTTCGTTGGTTTTCGCGTCGTCTTCTCCGAGTCCAAAGTTTTTGATACTCTGGAAATCTGACAATCTGTTACTCTGAAAGGAGGGTAAAATGTCGCAGGAGATGATAATTCAGAAAAAAGCGTATGATCTGTGCAAGTGGTTGTTGAACCACACCGGGAAATTTCCAAAATCATACCGTTTTTCAGTGGCGGGAAAATAATGAATAGCTCCGCTCTTCAGAGCGAAGTTCATAAAGTCCCGCCCGAAGAATTCGGGCTTCAGTGCTATCAAAAATTATTTTGAGCGCTATCAGTCCCCGATCTAAAGATCGGGGCTATTCATTTGGGAAAATGAAACGGGATGTTCAAATGGCCTTTCGCGCTTGAATACTAACAAAATTTGAATAGCCCCGACTTTTAAGTCGGGGATCAGAAATTTACTTTTAATTTTTGGGCTTTAGCCCCGAGCTTCTGCGCAATCAAATAATGGGCTAAAGCCCGAATTATTTTGAGCGCTATCAGTCCCCGATCTAAAGATCGGGGCTATTCAATTGGGAAAATGAATCGGGATGTTCAAATGGCCTTTCGCGCTTGAATACTAACAAAATTTGAATAGCCGCGAGCTTTGAATAGCCCGAGCTTCTGTGCAATCAAATAATGGGCTAAAGCCCAAATTATTTTGAGCGCTATTAATCCCCGATCTGAAGATCGGGGCTATTCAACTGGGAGAAAGAATCGGGATGTTCAAATGGCCTTTCGCGCTTGAATACTAACAAAATTTGAATAGCCCCGACTTTTAAGTCGGGGATCAGAAATTTACTTTTAATTTTTGGGCTTTAGCCCCGAAAGATTCACTCCGTCGTCGCCTTCGTGAGCCGCCGGATCACCTGACCCTCATCGCTGCAATCGGTGACCCCGATGATCCGATCCTCCAACTTCACCACGCCGATCAAACCTTTGTAGGGAATTTTTTTAATCAGGATGCTGCGCCCGGGCTGCGCCGCCGGCGTCCATTGCGCTGCCAGCGAATTCCAGCGCGCGTCCAGCGCCGAATCCGGCGTTGCTGTCAGCACGAAATATTGAAACGCTGACTCGCCGTCGCGATAGCCGGCGTAGAGGCAATCGGTGAGGTCGGTCCGTCCCAGATAGTTGTTTTTGGCAAAAGCTTCGGACCCGGGGATTTTGCCGTCTGCCGGAAGCAGCGCCAACTCCGCCGGCAGGCCAGCCTGACCCGGCAAAGCCCGGGCCACGGCTGTCAGCAACTGCGTTCCCATCTCCCCGGTGATCTCACCGCCAAACACATTCACCTTGACATAGAATTGATCTTTGAGCAGCAGGCACTGGTACGGCGGCGAAATGACGGCCTCGCTGCCAATGGCCAGAAGGGGCCGGTCCGCCGGCCGTTCGGTTTTGTACATGCCGAAGGCGTTGAGGCGATTGCCCATGTCGTAAATATCCAGCGCGACCTGCACAGCGCCGGCGCTCAGTTCCCGCGTGTGCAGCAGGACGAGGCCGTAGTCGATGAACTGGTCCGCGGCGCCGTTGATGTACTCGTAGAGATTGTCCGGGGTGTAGATGGCCGGCTCGCCCAGCGGCGTCCATCCATGGATCTGCGGAAAATCGAATGCGCCGGCCTGAGCCGCCAGCAGCAGCACCAGCAAAACGGAAGAGGAAAATTTTTTCATTGTGATGTCTCCTGAAAACATAAAATCCGGGCTAAAGCCCAAATTTTCTGGATGCTCATCATCCCCGATCCCTCGCGGGATCGGGGCTATTCATTTGGGAAAATTATTCCTGATCGCGCCGGATATATATCCGGCGCTGAAAATGGATTGGAACATATTCCCTGAGAGTCGCACCATTCGGTAATACTTCGCGCCGTTCGGGATATTCGTGGTTCGAAATAATCACAGGTCGGCGCACTTCCTGGCCCCGGCGACGCTCTACTTTGTCTTTGCCTGGCGCAGCGCCTTTTTCCAGCCAGCGATGAGATTGGCGCGCGTCGCTGCCGGCATGGCCGGGATGAATTCCCGCTCGGTCGCTTTGTGGCCGGTCAGCGCATCGGCGCCGGGCCAGATCCCGGCGCGCAGTCCGGCGAGGTAGGCCGCTCCCAGCGACGTGGACTCGATGATGGCCGGGCGCAGCACCGGCACGTTCAGAATATCCGCCTGAAATTGCATGAGAAAATTATTGCTCACGGCGCCGCCGTCCACAGCCAGCCGCTGAATGCGGGCGCCGGCGTCCTGCTCCATGGTTGTCAGCACGTCCAGGGTCTGGTAGGCCATGGATTCCAGCGCCGCGCGGATGATGTGATTTTTGTGGCTGCCGCGCGTGAGGCCGGTGATGATGCCGCGGGCGTCCATGTCCCAGTGCGGCGCGCCCAATCCCACAAACGCCGGCACCAGGTACACGCCGGCGGTGTCAGGGACGGCCCTGGCTGCGGCCTCGCTGTCCGATGACGTTCCGATGAGGCCAAGCCCATCCCGCAGCCATTGAATGGCGGCCCCGGCGATGAAAATGGAGCCTTCCAGCGCGTAGCACGGTTCGCCGGCGCAGTTCACCGCCAGCGTGGTCACCAGCCCGTTTTGCGAGAAAATGGCCTGGTCCCCGGTGTTCATCAGCATGAAGCAGCCGGTGCCGTAGGTGTTTTTCACCTGACCGCGGTCAAAACAGGCCTGGCCGAACAGCGCCGCCTGCTGGTCCCCGGCCACGCCGGAGATGGGGACGCCGGCCAGCGCCGGAATGGTCTGCACCGAGCCGTAATCGTCGCACGACTTTCTGACCTGCGGCAGTATGGACGTGGGAATGCGGAGCAGGTCGCACAGTTCGTCATCCCATTTCTTTTCGGTGATGTTGAAAATCAGGGTGCGCGAGGCGTTGGTGTAATCGGTGGCGTGCACTGCGCCGTCGGTCAATTTCCAGACGAGCCAGGTATCGATGGTCCCGAAGAGGAGATTCCCGGGCCGACAGCCTGTCACATTGTCGAGCAGCCAGCTTATTTTGGTGCCGCTGAAGTAGGCGTCCACCGGCAGGCCGGTCTTGCTGCGGAACAGCGCCTCGTGGGGCTTGAGCTGCTCGCACATGGGCGCGGTTCGCCGGCATTGCCAGACAATGGCGTTGTGAATGGGTTCGCCGGTGGTCTTGTCCCAGATGACTGTGGTCTCCCGCTGGTTGGTGATGCCCACGGCAGCGATCTCGCCGATTCGGTCCGCGCACAGTTCGGTCACGCTGTCGACGACGGTGCGCCAGATTTCCATCGGATCGTGTTCCACCCAGCCGGGCCGCGGATAGAGTTGGGTGAATTCGCGGTACGCTTTGGCCGCGATTTTGCCGTCCGAATCGTAGAGCACAGTGGTGGTTCCGGTGGTTCCCTGGTCGATGGCAAGTATGTACATTTCGTTCCTCAAAAATGGTTAGTCTGTTCGCTGAACGCGCCGGAGCGGTTCCCCGGGCATGGCCCGGGAATAGCCCAATGCATGGCTTCCATCCCATGGATTGATAGCGGGATCCGCCGGCAGCGTTTATAGTTCACGTGATCAGTGCTGTTTCAGCCAGGCGACGATATCGGCCAGGACGTGTTCCTTCTTCGGTTCGTTCATAATTTCGTGGAAGAATTCGGGGTACAGTTTCAACGTCTTGTCCGTCGACGAGACGCGGTCGTGCAGTTGCTGGCTGCCAGCCGGATCGGACAATCGATCCGCAGTGCCGTGCATGATGAGGACAGGGAGTTTGATGGCTTCCATGTCGCTCTGAATGCGCGTTGCCGCGCGATTCATTTCCGCCCCGGTCCGGGCCGGAATCCCGCCGCGATAGATGAGGGGATCGGTTTCGTAGCGTCGCACAACATCGGGATCGCTGGAAATCGCTTTGCTGTCCAGTTTGATGGTGGGCCACTTCGGCAGTATTTTTCCGATGAAGCCGGACAGCTTCACCAGCAGCGGTGAAATATCGTCGCTTATTTTCACGAGTGCGCCGCTGAGCAGCAAGCCGGCAAGGTCCGGCTGGCGCGTGATCACGTACAGGCTGGCGATGGCGCCGCCCATGCTGTGGCCCAGCAGGAACAGCTTTTTGCCCGGGAACGCCTGTCGGATGCGGGTGAGAAAAATATCTACATCCGCCAGATACTCGTCGAATGAACCGACATGAGTATTCTTCCCATCGGATTTGCCGTGGCCGCGGAGGTCAAAACTCAGAACGCCGTACCCGGCCGCGGCGAGATAGCCAGCGACATGGGCGTAGCGGTCGCTGTGTTCGGCATAGCCGTGAATGATGGCTACAATCGCTTTGGGATCGGCGTCCGGCAGCCAGGATTGCTCGCGCAGTTGGTAGCCATCGGCAGCAGAGAACACGCTTTCAGAGTGAATGACGTTTGCTTTTTTTGTGCTCATCGATTTTCCTTTGTAAAGGTACCGGTTGATAAAACGACTAAAGACCAATTATGACTTGAGAATGGAGTGCGACGCCTTCATGCACCGCACGAGTGTCTTTCAAAAAGGCAATGCCCACTGTTTCACTGAGCCGAATCATAATTCAAGACAGATTTCGGCGGCCAGCCAGACCAATTTCTCCCGCAGGCTTTTGGCTTTGGTCCATTCGCGACTGTCCCACGTGGCGCCGCTGACATCGTCCCCGGCGTAGAGAATTTGTCCCAGCACGACGTCTCGAAAGGCTGCCACGGCGAAGAACGCGGCCGCTTCCATTTCCACCGTCAAACAGCCTTCGGATTTGCGTAGCGCAACTTTGTCCGGCGTCTCCCGGTAAAACGCGTCTGTAGTCCAGGATTTTGTCAGCAGAAAGGGTATTTTCAATCGGGTCAATGTGGATTGAATCGCCTGCACGGCGCCGGGATGGGCGTGCGCTTCGCGGGAGGGAGGCAGATAATGGTAGGAAGTCCCTTCATCCCGGACAGCGGACGTCGGGACGAGAATATGTCCCAGCGCGAGTTGCGAATCCAGCACCCCGGCGCTGCCGCAAACGATGAATTTCGTGCAGCCGCGGGCGATCACCTCTTCCAGCAGACCGGCAGCCAGCGGCGCTCCCACGCCGGGATGGAACAGGGCGATTGTCCTGTCCATGAATTGCAGCGAGAAAATCGGGTGATGCTTGATCTCGCTTTTCTGTACAGCGACCTGGGTCAACAGCCCCCGATCCAGGAAAAGATTGATGACGTCCTGAAAAAAGCAGATGACGCAGTGCTCCGGAATGTCGATTTTTTCGATTGCAGCGTGAGGATTAATGACCGCGTTCGTTTGCGGATCGAATTCAAGAATGGGATATTGTTTCTTGATCTCCAGACCAGCCTGTCCAGACTCCAAAATTTTTCTCCTCTCTTGTGGCAAGAATACGTACCGATCGTTCACCGCTCTGGATGAAAATCCAACGCAATCATGAGGCTATCCAGTTACAGAATTGCCAACGTAAACTAATAAATTAATTTGAACAATGCAAGTATTTTATCGCCCTGCCGAGGCGAAAGACATTGCGAGAGAGGGAAGGCAGGGAGGAACCGTCCGAAGGGAGAAGGCAATTGGCCGAAAGAACCGCAGCGGGTCGGCGGGAATGGGGGAGTGTCACTTTCTCAATTTCTTTCGGGAGAAAAAGACGAACGTTCCGCCCATGTACGCGCCCAGCATGCCCCAGCCGGCGAAATTTTTTGGCGCCGACGAGGACGACGTGATGTATTGAATGGCCGGATCGATGATTCCGGAATTGAGGACCGGGAATAGATAGTAGGCGACGATGTCCAGAAAAGCGCCGATGCACAGGCCCATGATGAATCCCAGCGCCATGCCGATTTTGCCGAAGCGCATGTTCATCAGGGACAGGAACAGGCCGGATACCAGGATGACCTCCGGCGACGCCAGTCGCGGTTGCGCCGTTGGTCCCAGATAGCGGATGGCGAGCATGAAGGCGATGAACAGGACGATGGGAGCGAGAAAGCCGGCGAAGCGATGCGATTTCACGGAGGCGCGTTTCCCATCGGCCGGGGTGCAATTCACCGGGATGGAGACATTGCCTCCGTTGGATTCGATGCGCAGCGTTGCGGAGCGGTTGCGCTGTTTTTTCCCGGCCGCGCCATCGACTTGAATTCGAATTCGGACGCAATTGCCTTTCAGGCAGGAGAACGATGGCTGGCCAATGCTCAGCCAGGAGGCGGACGGGACCACCGTTCCCATCAGGCAGCCGCCGCCGGCGTTGGTCACGTCAAGGATGAGGGCGTCGCCTGGAGTCGACGTTGATCCCGACCAGCTCAGGCGCGCCTGAGTGGTTCCCAATTTTGGAAGCGCGCTAAATCCGGAGGCGACCAGGAAATGGTTCAGTCCTTCATTTTTGTTGGGATTGGTTTTGCGTATGGCGACGGTCTGCCGGGCGAGCGTTGCGCCGTCCGGCAGGGATTTCAGCCAGGCTTCGATTTTGCCCTGATAAAGTAGCTGCACCGCCTCGCTCCAATGCCTCTGACACAGCGCGGCCAGTTGCCCGATGCTGGTCGCCTGTTCCCCGGACCGAAACGCCAGAGACGGGACCGTAGCCGGATCGACAGGCTGAGTCGATGAGCCGCATGCGCTGCAGAATTTGTCCCCCGGTTCAATCGGCGTATGGCAGCGGGGGCAGTGATTGCGGCGCTGGGACGTGGCGCGTCCGAATAGCGCCTGCCGCATCTCGGAAATGCTTTTGAATCGGGCATTCTTCTGCATCCGCGTGGCTTTGATGATGACCCGCTCCAACAGCGGGGACACTTTGGAATTCAGGCTGCGCGGCGTCGGTGAAATATCCCGGGAGCTATCCCGCGAGAGAGCGTCCGGCGGCTCAACCCCGATGGCCATGAAATAGAGGATCGCGCCCAGCGAGTAAATATCGGATTTGAAATCGGTCAGGCCTTTGCCTGCCTGGTATTGTTCCGGAGATGAATAGCAGTAGGACGCGGCCCGCGCCAGATGCCGCGTGCCAATGCCGGATCTGAAGTGCTTGGCAATGCCAAAATCGATGAGCGCGATGGCGCCGTTCTTGCGGACGAGGATGTTGTCCGGCTTCAAATCGCGATGGACGATTTTCCGGGAATGGATATAATCCAGCACGTCAACAATCTGGCGCGCCAGATGCATCAGTTCGTTCGCATCGAGTCCGCCGGCGCGGCGTTTGACGATCTGCTCCAGGCTTTCGCCCTCAACAAATTCCATGACGCTGTAATGAAACTGGCCGTGGTTGAATCGCTCGTACAGCCGCGGAATGGCCGGGTGATTGAGCACGGTCAAAAATTCGTCCTCGGTGTCGTCGCAGAATTGGCGCGGCACCTCTTTGATGGCGCGAAGCTGCCGGAACATGGAATGGTCGCGGGCCAGGTAGGTGGCGCCGTAGCCGCCCTTGCCGAGCATTTTCACGATTTCATATTTTTTTGCCAATACGGCGCCGGGCTGAAGCACCCAGCCGTAGACTTTGCTGAGGTTGCCGGTGGTGGATACTTCGCCATGCACCAGCAATCGCCCATTCAACGAACAGTGCGGATTGACGCAGGAATAATTGTTGGCAATGATCTTTTCCCGGCGCACCTCTTTGCTGCATTGCGGACATTTGAACATTGCTTCGGACATGACTGACTCCGGCGGAAAACTTTGTGGTAAATCTTCATTGTTCTAATGTTTGATATCTGATTTAAGTAATTGATCACAGGGGATCAAAAGTTGTATTTGTTTACTTTGGACAGGATAACAGGATGATAATGATTTACCGGATTATTCTCTATCCGGTAATATCCTCACCTTTCTTTTTACTTCTACCTTATG
>JBMOPW010000017.1:0-1898 GCA_049322915.1 Candidatus Zhuqueibacterota bacterium | reverse complement strand
GGCTGCCAGTTCTCATTTCTCTGATGTAAGATTGCATTTCCTGGCTGCCAGTTCTCATTTCTCTGATGTAAGATTGCATTTCCTGGCTGCCAGTTCTCATTTCTCTGTTGTAAGATTGCATTTCTCGGCTGCCAGTTCTCATTTCTCTGTTGTAAGATTGCATTTCTCGGCTGCCAGTTCTCATTTCTCTGCTGCGAGATTGAATTTCTCGTGTGCATCATCGTATTCCCTGGTTGTAAGATTGAATTTCTCAGAAGCGGGGTGGTTTTTCTCAAATGCAAGGTTGTTTGCACTGGAATGAAGATTGGGTTTCGTGGATGAAATTTGCCTCTATTTATTTATGAGTCGGCTCTAAAAAGGCTTTAAAGGCTTTGATAGGTTGGGTATGATATCATTTCCACGTCATCAATGACGTGGAAATTCATTGAAAAAGTTAAAAGATAGATAAGTTGAATAGCCCCGACTTTTAAGTCGGGGAACAGAAATCTATCATTGATTCTTGGGCGTTAGCCCCTTATTAGCGCCGACTCATTCTTATACTGTGAAATTCAATTTCATTTTAAAAACCAAATTCAGCTTTTCAGAATCGATCATTTTGGCAATTTCTTTTTTATTGCGCCTTTGAGACGCTGAGGCTGAGTAGCGACCAGAGTTTGCATATAACACGATGTTGATTTTTTGCCTGAACGCTGATCGCCGGGGGTAACCGCTTATTTTACTTTTAGCAGGCGATTGTAAGAGGTTGGAGAAAGGATGATCTGAGGCGTTGAACGAATACTTCGGGTCGTCCGGCTGTTATTACCAGCCGCCCGGTGGTTGCTACGGCTCGACCGGTGCTTGGTACCACTCGTCCGGTGGTTGCTACCACTCGCCCGGTGATTGGTACCACTCTCCCGGTGCTTGGTACCACCCTGATCTCGCTGGAATGGATTGGAACCGATGCTTTGAATTATGGACAGTTATGGAGTGCATCGACTGTGTCGATGCATGAAGTGACACAGTCACTTCACTCCAAAAAACAAAATTAGCGGCTGGCGGCTTTGTCTAACCGTTGTTTGACAAGCTCGGCAACACTCCAATAAATTTCGTTGCGTTCGTCCTGCGTGAGTTCCGATTCATCAAAAATAAAATCATCCAATGCTTTACATTATGAAGAATTATGGAGTCCAGCGACTGTGTCGCTGGTTGAAGTGACACAGTCACTTCACTCCAAAACAAAATTAGCGGCTGGCGGCTTTGTCTAACCGTTGTTTGACAAGCTAGGCAACACTTCAGTAAACTTCGTTGCGTTCGTCCTGCGTGAGTTCCGATTCATTAAAAATAATTTCATCCAATGCTTTGCATTATGGAGAATTATGGAGTCCAGCGACTGTGTCGCTGGGGAAGTGATCTGATCGCGCTGGATATGTATCCAGCGCGTTAAATGGATTGGAACTTGTGTTCCCGAATAGGCGCTCCATTCGGGGTGCATCGCCTTTATCCGGCTTTTGGTGGACATGCGATGCATAAAGGCATCGCACTCCGGATTAATTTCCAAAACCGGATCGTGATGGATATGTATCCATCGCGTTAAATGGATTGGAGCTTATGTTCCAGAACAGACGCGCCGTTCGGGGTGCATCGCCTTTATCCGGCTTTTGATGGACATGCGATGCATAAAGGCATCGCACTCCGGATTAATTTCCAAGACCGGATCGTGATGGATATGTATCCATCGCGTTAAATGGATTGGAACTTGTGTTCCCGAACAGACGCTCCGCTCGGGGTGCATCGCCTTGATCCGGCTTTTGGTGGACATGCGATGCATTAAGGCATCGCACTCCGGATTAATTTCCAAAACCGGATCGCGCTGGATGTGTATCCATCGCGTTAAATGGAATGGAACTTGTGTTCCCGAA
>JBMOPW010000016.1:7970-323609 GCA_049322915.1 Candidatus Zhuqueibacterota bacterium | reverse complement strand
TTCACCCCGTGTAATATGCTATTGTTTCTCTTGCTATTAATTTCTATTTGTTTTATTACACGGGGTAAACAGACTCCAAAAAACCAAATCCTAACATGTTATATACGTTGTAAGCACAGCCAATAATATTTTCAGTCAAGCTTGCAAGTTCCATTACGCAGCCTCTTGTGATTTACACGATTATGTTTTGATTAACATGATAAAGAGCTAAAGTTAATTAATCCTGTCTATCCCAAACATCCTGTTATCCTGTCATTCTTAACCACCCTGTGATCGGTTACTCTCAATTCGCTCATGCAACGCGCGGCCGGGTTTCTCCGCCGGATTCCGGGATGCATCATTCCCTGAAGTCCCCGATGTTGCGATGAATTAATTGCGTCTCGATGATGACATGCCGCGGCGCAGAGGTCGCGCCCCTGCGTTCAATGCTCTCCAGCAATAAATCCACCGCGGTCTGTCCCATGATATAGGGATTCTGGTTGATCGTGTAGAACGGAACTCCCAGTCGCGCCACAATATTGTTGTCGCCAAATTCGGCAAGGATGACATCCTCCGGGATGGACAAACGCGATTCCAGCACAGCCTGGCCGGCGCCGAAAGCGACCAACCCGCCGATGCACACCATGGCATCGATTTTCAATCCACGGCTCAGCAGATTCTTCGTCGCGACATAGCTATCGTGAATATCCAGCCCGGTTGCGGCGACATACTTGGGATCGAACGCAAGGCCATTGGCCGTGAGCGCCGCCGCATATCCCTGAAATCGTTCCACAGCCACCGAGAAACCGTCGTTGGGTCCCAGATAGGCGATCTTTTTTCTTCCTTCCTGAATGAGACGCGTCGTCAGTTTGAACGCCGCCTCGCGGTCATCGATCGTCACCGATTGAAAGTCGAAGCAATCCAATTTGCGATCGTAACAGACCACAGGAATTTCCTCTTCAATCAATTCCTGGTACATGGCGTAATTCATCTTCCCCGAAACAGGATTGAGCAGGATGCCGTCCACGCGCAGGTCGGACAGGAACTCGAGGTTTCTTCGCTCGTTCTCCGGCTCTTCATCGTTGACCATTAAAATCGCCACGTACCCCCGTTTCCGGGCCTGTTCGTAAATGCCGCGGGTGGTCTCGGAGATGAACGAGATGCGCAGGTCGGGAATGATGACGCCTAAGAGATTGCTATGCTTGTTGATTAATGTGCGGGCCATGAGATTGGGACGATAGCCCATTTTCTGAGCGAGGTTTTTCACCTTCCGGCGCATCTCGCCGGAAATATCTGAACTGTCCCGCAGCGCCTTGGAGACGGTCGCAGGCGTAACGCCAATTGTATCAGCAATGCTTTTGAGAGTGGCTTTTTTTCGCTTGTTCATTTCAGTCTACCGGATTAGACAGCGCCGCCAGCGAAGGGCGCTGTCCATACCGCATGTTTCTCACTCAGACATGCAGAATTTCTGGAACGGTGATTTTTCTATTCCGGGTAAAAAACATCGGGTTGTCGAAATTTTCATTGAACGTCGCGCTGTGACTGGCACCGCCCGAAATCAAGCGGGTTGCTGTTGCGACCGGATCACTTTCTCCACTTCCCTGGCGACTATCCATTCTTCGTTCGTGGGGATGACGGCGATTTTCACGGATGAATCTTCCGCAGAAATGAGTCCCTCGCCGGGATTGGCCGCGTTCCGCTCGTCATCCAGCACAATGCCGATGTTTTCCATATTCCGGAGAATGGCTTTGCGCAGGGCGGGTGAATATTGGCCGGCTCCGCCGGTGAAAACGATAATGTCCGCCCGGTTCAGCACTGCCATGTATTCGCCGATATAGCGTTTCACGTAATACGCGAACGTGTCGAATGCCAGTTCATCGCGCAGGCTGCCCTTCTGCATACTTGCTTCCACGTCGCGAAAATCGGAGTTGACGCCGGAAATACCCAGCACGCCGCCGCGCGAAATCAGCATTTTCCGGACCTGCTCGATGGAGAGGTTCTCTTTTTCCATCAAGTAGAGCAGTGCAAAGCAATCGAAATCGCCGACGCGCGTGGCATTGAGCAGACCGCTCTGCGGACTCATGCCCATGGACGTATCCACGGAGACGCCGTCCTTGATGGCGCACACCGAGGAGCTTCCGCCCAGATGACACGAGATGACCTTACACGATGGCGCTGACGGGAAATACAGTTCTTTTGCGCGCTGGCCGATGTAGCGATGGGACGCCCCGTGGAAACCGTATTTTCGGATGCCATATTTTTCAAAATATTCAAACGGAATTCCATAGAGATAGGCTTCCGGGGGAATGCGGGAATGGAACGCTGTTTCGAACAGCCCAATCAGCGGCGTTTGGGGCAGCAATTTTTTGAATACCGATATCGCGGTCAAATACACGCGGTTATGCACCGGGGCCAGCGGCAGGTAATCTTCCATAGCGCGGAGCACGTCCTCTGTGAGGCGCGCGCAGCCGGTCACGCCTTTTGCATGAACCGTCTTGAATCCAACGGCTGCCACGTCAGCGACGGGGAAACCGGTTTGCAGCGTGTCCAGCGTCTGATTCACGGCCGCAGTAAAATCCGGGATGGAGAGCTGTTGCGTCACTTTTTCCGCACCGGCAAATTGATAGCTGTAAATCCCGACGCGGTCGCCGATGCGCTCCACGCCGGCCTGAAACAGCACCGACATAGTGGACATATCGAACAGCTTACATTTATACGAGGTGCTGCCGGGATTTGCGATGAGAATTTTCATATCAAACCTGTCTGAAAAGATAAAGGCATCTCTGGCCAATGCAGCCGTTGCATGGGCGGGCTGCAATCTGAGCCGGAACGGTGATAGAATCAGATGGATGAAAATTGAAGGAATCGGTGAAAGCGGCAACCCCGGTCAGGCTCATTGTTTCTTCAACCGCTCCATGACTTTTTTGGTGATGTCCTGGACGAGTTCGTTTGCAGGCTGTCCGTCATTGGACGTTGCGCAGGAGCCGGCAGATTCGCACGTGGCAACGCGGCCCGGAATTTGGAACTGCTCGCGGAGTTCCATCAGCCGATCCACTTCATATTTGGGAAGCACGTTCACATTGCCCAATTGTCGCGCCAGATGGACAATCTTGGCCGTGTGCTCCAGCGTTTCCATGCGGTGGTACGCCGAAACGATGTCAGGGCCCATGGTGAGGGCGCCGTGATTTTCCAATAAAATCGCGTCGGACGTTTCCACGTGGGGCCGAATGGCGTCCGGGATTTCCTTCGTGGAGGGTAAACCGTATTTGGCGGTTGGCACGGCGCCTAAAACAAGAATGGCTTCCGGCAGCACGCATTTGTTGAGCGGAATGCCGGCGACTGCAAAGCTCGTGCAATAGGGCGGATGCGCGTGGATGACCGAATTGACATCCTTCCGTTGCTGATACACCTGAATGTGCATTTTCGCCTCGCTGGACGGCCGATATTTTGAACTGCCGGACAGGACTTTCCCTTCCATATTCACTTTGATGATCATATCCGGCGTCATGAATCCTTTGCTGACACCAGTCGGCGTGGTCAAAATTTCTTTCTCATTCAGCTTGATCGTGATATTGCCGTCGTTGGCAGCCACATAGCCGCGCGTCCAGATTCTTTTCCCAATTTCGCATATCATTCGCTTCAATTCAAATTCGCCGGAACCTGTATTTATATTCATCTCCAATGCCTCCAAAATATTTTATATCAATTCTTTTAATACCTCTTCGTGGGGATGGCTGATCAGGCTGTATCCCGCCAGCATACCATCATCTTTGATGTACTCAATCGCCGGAACCACAGCGGATTTGAGAGCCTCCATATCGCCGGTCATCACGACGAATCCCTTGCCGCCTACAGCCATGGCAATGTGTACCCGGACCAGTTCGATATTCGCTTCCTTCACGGCAAAGTCGGCCGCCTTGATCGCCGATGCCACAGAGAACGTCTCAATCACCAGCAAGCCATCCACAGGCTCGCCGACATTCAGGGTATTGGCGCCGGCAATGGCCGGAAAAACGCGCTCATCGACGCGGGGAATGACCACGGCGTTGACAATGGCAAATCCGCCGACGACTTTCGCCGTTTCGATACAGGTTTCCACATCGGCAACCTGGCCCCGAATGATGATCAGATACTTGCCGGAACAAATGGTTCGCGCGATGATCTTTTCCACCTCGGCGACTTTCAACACAGCATCCTGAACCTCAAAACCTTTGTGAATGCTCGCCAATTCAATTATTCCGATTGAATTCTTTGGCTCCATCAATTCCTCTGAATGACAATTTCATGTTGAGTGACGTCCGTGACGCGTCCGTCAATTGAAGCGTGGATATTGGCCGAAATTTTTCCGTTGGCTTCCGCTATCAAATCATATTTCTGTACCACATCTCCTCTGGCAACAATGGGAACTGCCGGCGCGCCAACGTGCTGGCGCAGCGGCAATCGCACGCTCTGAGGCGCGAACTCAAGCGCAGACAGCGGCCCATCATCCTGAAATTTCAATACATCCAGTCGCTGCATCAGCTTTTTGGTGGGCACTTTTCGGAAATCCATCATGGGATGCGGCGACACCGGCCGTCCTTCCCATTTCATTTTTTTCTGCATGACATATCGTTTTTCGATGACCGTGGCGCCTCTGGGATCAAGGCTTTCCGGGCAGGCGTACATGGTGCACAGATTGCACTCGCAGCAAAAGGCAGAGCCCAGATCCACGCGGGGTTCTTCCTCGCGAGTGAACATCCGGTTGCGCATGGCCGTCTCCGGACGGACCGGATGGCCCAGCAAATAACGCGGGCAAAATTCGGTGCAGAATGTGCACTGGTCGCAGCCGGCTTTGGCGATGCGGTCGGTATCGTGGGGCGTGGCAAATCGCCGGTACATCGTGACGCAGTGGTGATCCTCCGGCAGAACGATGAGAGCGCCGGTCCGTTTATCGACCACCTGATTGAGATTTTTTTCAAGAACGCCCATCATCAGTCCGCCGGAACGAACCACATACGCCGGGGTTGAAATCGAAAATTTGGCCAATACGTCCGCATAGCTGATGCCAATGGGCACTCTCACAGTCGCCGGTTCAGTGACCGCTCCGGCCACGGAAATGAATTTCTCAACCACCGGCGTATCACCGGCGATATTGAACAGCGTCTCCACGTTCTGAACGACACAACCCACCGAAATCGGCAGTTCCCCGGGCTGCACAACGCGACCGGTCGTCAGGTAAATCAGCGTGATTTCGTCGCCGGCCGGATAAAAATCGCCGAGGGTTTTCACCCGAATGCGGCTGTGGGCCCTGTCCGACAGCACGCGCACAACGTCGCGGTGCTTGGATTTAATGCCAATAATGCCGGCGGCGGCCCCGGTCAGATCCAGCGCAATCTCCAATCCGCGCAGAATGCGGTCTGTATGGGCGCGCAGCATCTCCATGTCTTTGTGGAGCAGGGGCTCGCATTCAGCCGCGTTCATGATCAATGTATCCGGGCGGGAATCCAGTTTGATGTGCGTGGGAAATCCGGCTCCGCCAGCGCCGACAACTCCGTTTTTTGCAATTTCAAATAAATCCATGATCACAAATCAGTATAATCAATTCGGTCGACAATCGCCATGATCAACGTTCGGATGGGAGCGCGTTTCAACTTGAACACATCCGCGGCAACGCCGGGCGCTCCGCCGCATACCACCATATCGCCGATGCCGGCGCCGACGTAATCGACAGCCACCCATTCGTTGCCTTCGCCTTTGTCCCTGCCATCCGGATACACTGGCTTCACGATGAAAACTCGTTTCGCTGAATACGCCGTGTGCTTTTCAGTGGCTGTTACAATCTTTTTCACTCTGGCTAAAAACATGGTTGAGCCTCAATCAATTGAGTCGACAAGTTCAACAACGCTCGCATTCACCGGCGCCATGCCGGAATCGAACGCCTGGGTCGCGTCGGTGTTGGTGACAAAAACGACGACGTCCCCCGGGCCGGCGATGGACTGCGGATCAGCCACAACCAACGGCTGCCCCACCTTTTTGCCATCCATTGAAATTGGCTGGATAATATGCAACCGGCAGCCGTGCAGTTCCTCCACCTTGCGGTCTGCCCAGACTTTTCCGATAATTTTTCCTAACTTCATCAGCTATTCCTCGATCGTTTTCGCTGAGTTCATTCTGCCATCGATTCAGTGATCTGAACATCGTCGATGATGGCCATGACCACCGCATCGACCGGGGCGTTGCGGGTGAACGCGGTCATTCGCGCCGACGAGCCATACGAAAGCAGGACAAAACTGCCTTCCCCGGCCTGCACTGCATCCACAGCGACGTGGTAGGTGTTGAGTGGATTTCCGTTGTGGTCGACTTCTTTGCACAGCAGCAATTTCATCCCTTTGAGATTTTCATCTTTCTGGGTGGACACAACGGTGCCAATGACTTTTGCAAAAATCATTTTTCCCTCAGCGATTATGAGTTAAAGGTCGTTTTCAACTCGTCCACCGGCCGCGGAATGACAAGTTCGGAAATCACTTCGCCGACGCGCGTTGCAGCGGCCACGGCTGCTTCAATTGCAGAGCGAACCGCTGCCACTTCGCCTTCGACGATGAACGAGACGTAACCACTGCCAACCTGCCGCCACTCGACCAGGTCGACTGCTGCCGATTTGACAGCCGCATCGGCGCCTTCAATAAGCGGCACAAACCCGCGAGTTTCCAAAACGCCAATTGCTTTCACTTCAGCCATGTTCTTCTCCTTAAAATCGATTTATTTGAGTTATCTTTCTTCGTATCTTATTACTTCTTATTAATCACCAAGCTCAAAGGAACCACAACGTTCTCAATGTTGAAGCAAAGATTATAAAAATGAAATTATCCTTTGCCGTTTATTTATCCTTAAAAAAAATCTCATATTTTTTGTAACGACTCAGCTCACGGTTTCCAGAAGCCGCTGAAACTGGTTAGCTGACTGGTTGATTTTTAAACACCACGATAAATCGTGGCGTCGGTACGATTTTAAACCAGCGCCATGCTTCAGCCTGGTCATCTGAGTAGTGACTATTTTCTTTATCTTTTATTTGTGCGCTCTGTGCCTTCTCTGCGATCTCTGTGGTTTTTCTTTTAAATAAACTGAATCACGCAAACCGCATCGAACCCACAATCATAATCCTTCTTTTCCGGGTGAAATGCAGCGGCGTACAAATGCCCTCCCCGGTCGGCGTGGCGATGGTGTGCGAGAAATAGCCTTCGCCGAACGATTTGCCATTGCCGCGCAACGTGCCGCCATTGATGGTATGCACATCGCAATCCAGACGCCGCGTGTAATCGGTCGCCCGTTTCATATCGCTGGTATAAATGCTGGCCGTATGTTTGAAGCCGTGCTCCGCTTTCAACGCAGCCTGAACCCCGTCTTCGTAATCGCGCACCCGCACGACCGGGACGCACGACGTCATTTGCTCGGCAACGACCCAGGGATGACTGCGATCGGTTTCGCCGAACAACAGCGGAACCTGGTCCGAGAGATTCAGCCCCAGCGCTTTTGCCAGCACATTGGCGTTGCGCCCCACGTAATCGCGGTGGATGATCCAGTGACTGCCGGATTTGGTCAGCGCTTTCTGCGCCAACAGGTTCATCTGACCCGCCGTCAATTGCACATTGCCCTGTTGCTGAAACGCGCGCATAAATTTTTCGAAGACGCTGTCCACGACGAAAATCTCTTTTTCGGCGATGCACAGAATATTGTTGTCAAAGCTGGCGCTGGTGGTTATTTCCTTTGCGGCCAGCTCGATATCCGCGGTTTCATCGATGAGCACCGGAGGATTGCCCGGCCCGGCCGCGATGATTTTCTTGGGATATTTCATCGCCATTTCGACCATCATGGGGCCGCCGGTCACGGACAGAAATTCCACTTTGGGATGGCCGAACAATATTTCGGCGGTCTCCAGCGTGGGCTCGCTCACACAGGTCACCAGATTGGCTGGCGCGCCAACGCCGGTCATGTACTGATTCGCCAATCGGATGCACAGCGCATTGACCTTTTTGGCCGCCGGATGGGGATTGAAGGCGATGGTATTTCCGGCAGCCAACTGAATGATGATATTGTTCACCATGGTCGGCACAGGATGCGTGCTCGGCGAAATATTGCCGATGACGCCGAAGGGTGAGTATTCATCGATGGCCAGACCAATCTCGCCCGACCAGGCCTTTGGCTGAAGAAATTCCACGCCGGGACTGTTTTCCGCCGCATTGATGTGCTTCTTGATTTTATGGTCCACGCGGCCCATCTTTGTCTCTTCCACGGTCATCCGCGAGAACTCTTCCTTGTGATCCAGGGTCATTCGCCGGACAGCATCCGTGAATTTTTTTCGGGATTGCAGGTCGAATTTCCGGTACTCGGTAAACGCCGCATGCGCGGCGTCAATCGCGTCGTGCATTGAGTCAAAAACGCCCCAGTCACCTTTGGACGGCTGGAGTCGCGCGACTGGCGTCTTCTGGTTCATCACATTTTTCACCACGCTGTTCACGATGGATTGAACTTCATCGTTCGATATATTCACAATTTCCCTCTATGGTTGCAGAATTATTCGTTCGCCTTTTTCGCTTCAATGGGAAATGTCGGAGTCAATTTTGGCGAGGGTCGCGGAATAATCGATTGTCCCTGCACCGCGCCAACCTGCGACGCCGAAGCAACGCCGGCCTCCACAGCGGCTTTCACTGCGGCCACATCGCCTCTGAGGATGATATTCACTTTTCCGCCGCCAACTTTCACCCAATCGCCCAAACGCACGTTCGCCGATTTGACCGCTGCATCGGCAGCTTCAATGGCTGTCGCGAATCCTAATGTCTCTATCACTCCTAACGCTTCTTGCATGTTCGCTCCTCTGATTATTTTTTAATACCGATCAAATCAAACACATCCTCGTGCGCCGACGGGATGACATTGGCGCACACCAGTTCACCTATCCGAGCCGCTGCTTCGGCGCCAGCTTCCACGGATGATTTTACCGCGCCGACTTCGCCTCTGACGATCGCTGTCACGTATCCCCCGCCGATCTCGACTTTCTTCACCAGATCGACGGATGCTGTTTTCAGCATTGCATCAATGGCAAGCACGCTGCCGGTATTACCGCGCGTCTCGACAAATCCTAATGCCACTTTCTTTGCCATGCAACTTCTCCTTTGTTTATTTGAACGTCACATCGTGCTACTATTTTATGGTCACTATCAATTGCTTTTGTTTTATCAACTCCTTAGCCCGGGGCGTAATCACGGTCCCGCGGGGAATGATCACTTCGCCAGTCAGTTCATGAAGCTTTCGAATGTGGTTCTCGGTCAGCACTGGCGATTTGTAGGCGCCCATATTGATCTGTTCAGATTTCGTCCGCAGCGCATTTTCAGAGAGCCCGTGGACAGGCCGCCCATCCGCGGACACAACCTGAACGCCCTGTTTTTTCAGTTCCTTAACCACTTCCGCGGTGACAAGCTGGATTAATTTTTCCAGGGAAATATCCAAATCAAATTCCTTTGTAAAAACTGAGCCTATGCATTGCCATCAAACGTTGTTTTTTTCCCGGAAGAAATGGAGTCGACAATGGCCACAGTGGTGTTATCCGTGCAGACGTAGCGCGTCCGTTTCGTCATTCGCGCCGAAGACGAAGAACAGAGCAGCACCACATCGCCCGGTTTTGCCTCGACCGTATCGACGCACACCGCTGACTGCTTCGTCGCTTTGAGATCCTCGTCGAGGTAGCGCACTACCAGCAACTTCAATCCCTGAACATTACCCTCTTTCCGGGTTGCTATCACATGGCCGATGACTCTGGCAAATTTCATCCGATCACCTACATCTTTCCGATAAATTCAACTTTTGTTTCGCAGCGAACATTAGCGGCATTGGCGTCATCCGTATCCAGATGCATCTGAAGCTTCCACGCGTCGTTGACGCGCACAAGAACATTTTCGAAAATCGTCCCTTTTTGCCCACCGATGCGCACCTTGCACAAGTCGCCATTCCTGACGCCAAATTGAGCAGCCACATCGCCTGGCATGTGCACATGCCGGTTGGCGATGATCGCGCATTCTTTGAGGAATACGGAGCCGTAAGGCCCAACCAGCGTGAGCGGCGCAGCGCCTTTCAAGTCGCCGGAATTTCGAATGGGCGGATTAATGCCAAGCATCACCGCGTCGGTGAGGGACAACTCCACCTGATCATACGACCGCAGCGGCGCCAGAATTCGGACATTCTGAATGGCCCGCATTTTCGAGCCCACGATGGTGATGGTCTGCTCAGCAGCAAATTCACTTGGCTGGTACAGGGGCCGAAATTTTTCAATCTCAACGCCCGGGCCGAATAATTTTTCGAATGTTTCTTTGGTCAGATGGGAATGGTGGTTGGATACGCCCAGCGGAATGAGCGGAAATGGGTGGTCTGTCGCCGGGGCTGATTTGCCAGAGATCGACCGAACGACTTCATCCACAATCAAATCCACAAGATGATCGTCCAGTCCTGCCGGCAAGTTGTCCGACAACGCCTCGCACCGGCCGCAATCCTGACAATACGAAGCGGCTCTTTTAAAATCTGACATAGATGCCCTTTACGTGATAATATGAATCCGCATCTGCATTACAAACAAGTTGACCTGAATCGTCATGGGTTGAAAATGGGATGAATCAATGTCCTGGATGCATCAAACGACTACTTAAACGTTTTCGTGAGAAGTGGCAATATACTAAAATTCGCCTGTTTTGTCAAGGATTATTTCCGCTATTTCAACGCGGAAACGCCCTGTCCCAGGCCATTTCCCGGCGCACCGGGAAATTCACTATTGCCCTGACAGCGGGGTGAGGCGCACCCATGAAAATCACTTCGTGCGCCTTGATGGAGGGGGATTGATTTGCTCGTGCGCGGTACGGTTGCGTCCCCGGCAATGGACGTCGTCAGGCGGCGCAGCCGAAGGAGTGCAGCCTGACGGATTATCCGCTATCGTTTCCGATCCGCTCTGGCCGTTGTATCCGGGGCGATGCGCCCTGAGCCGACAATAATCCGAATGGAGTCGCCGCTGAATACAGGAATAAACTTCAATGCCTCGAGACTCTTGAGCGACTCCAGCGATTCCAACGCATCGAAAGATTTAAACTCCTCCAATTGCTCCAGTTGTTTCAGGTTCTCCAGATGCTTCAGTTTCTCCAACTGCTTCAATTGTTCCAATGAAGCAATTTCGGCGCGCAACTTCTCCCTGTCTTTTTGAAGGAGTTCGGTCGTATCTTTGTGCCAGATGATCATGCGATTTTTTTCCGCTTGATTCAATTCCCTGGCAAGCGCGGTGAATTCTCGTTCCTTCAATCGGTCTTTGTATTTCTCATCCACCACCAGTCGTAAATCTTTGTCCACGCGATACATCACCGACAAATCCTGGTCTTTCACCTTTTCAGCATAGATTCGAATGGCCTCCTGCATTTCATTGTTGCGCTCATAAATAATGGCCAGCCGTTCTCCGAGGTCCCGGTAGGATTCTGCAATCACTCCGGCATTTTCAGGGGGCGTCGGAGGCATGACAATGACAGGCGCTGTCTCTGCCTCAGGCAGGGGCGCGAACGAATCGGGGACAGCTCGTTCAATCTTCACCGATTTGGCCAATGAAATCTCCAGCAGCGCCCTGGCCTGATCCGAAGTCAGCGTCTTTTCCGTATTGCTGATGTTCAGGATATTGGCAGCGACCGTTTCAATCTGTTCCGGCGCCACCTCCTGCTGTTTCGCCTGGGTGACAAAATCATCGTACACCTTCTGCACCTGCTTCTTTTCCTCGTCGTCCGGCACCATGGCAAGGAGTTTCTTCCCCAGCAAATTCAGCGAATAATCCAACACGTCCTTCTGGGAATCCCTGTCCAGGAACACCAGCCAGACAATCCCGGCGGTGATGCTTATCGTCACCAAAAAAAATCCAATTCGTTTGAACACATCGACCATTTTCATTCACTCCTTTTGTTTTTGAAACGGATCATTGAGGCCAGGTCTCTCTGCGCAGCGCCCGAACAGGCCCACCATCGGCTACCCGAAGCGAAAGCGCGCACCAACCTTCCGCGGGTTATTTTCCGCTTCGCCTTCGCTATCGTTTCACCGGGTAGATATAATTTTCTCCCATTTTAATTCTCTCAACAGCGCCGTTCTTGTTCATTTCGAAAAAGAGCAATTCGCCATCGCCGTTCGTTCCCGTCATCCGGAAGGTATGTTCGGCCACCGGGGTCAATTCGATCAGATTATCCACCGGATTTTCCTCTGTCGGATAATCATGGCCGTACAGCACCAGTTTTTTATCCATCACCAGCACGTCATAATCCCAGTCGGTCGGATCGCTATAAGTTCCCACGTACTTCTCCCAGAGAGCGTCGGGCTGCGCCGGTTCCGGTTTTGGAACGACCGCGTTTTGAATGGCTGACGCTACCAGGTCGAACATTCGATTGGCAAACATGGCAGGTGAACCATCCTCGGCATTGGTCATGACAATGACGCCGATTTTATCCGCCGGGCTGAACAGGATCTGCGTCCGATAACCGGCGACCCAACCGCCATGTCCAACAAGCGTCCGATCATTTGTCCGGCTAATGCTGAAACCCAGTCCCCAGCCGCTTTTCCAGCTATCCTGCAGCCAATGAACCCGTTGCATTTCACGGAGCGTGCTGCCTTTCAAAATCTCCCCCTGGTCCGGCCGACCACCCCGAAATTGCAGGGACACGAATCGCGCCAGATCTTCCACCGTGGAGGACATATTGGCCGCCGGCGTCAGTCCCTGAGAATCGGTGAAATCCATGACCTTTCTCCGGCCATCAGGGAGCCGGCGGCCGTAACCAACGGCCAGCCGCTTCAGATGGTCTTTCGATAGGTTCACGCTGGTGCTGGTCATGCTCAATGGCGTGAGAATGTGATTCTGAATATACGTCTCGTAATCTTCTCCGGAAGCTGCGGCCACGACTTCTCCCAGCAATGCCATGCCCAGATTGGAATATTTCCACTTTGTTTCAGACGGATAAATCGTCTCCTGATCCGGCAGCCGCTCCTTAATCTGCTCCAGGGTTGGGAATTTATGGTCAGTCCAATAGGGGAATGCGGCCTCTCGCGGCAGCCCGGAGGAGTGGGTCAGCAAATGGCGAATGGAAATTGCCGGCGCATCCGGGAAGCGATGCTTGATATCGAACCAGGGAAGATATTTTGAAATGGGCTCATCCAAGTTCAGCTTGCCCGCATCCCGAAGCTGCATAATGGCTGTTGAAGTGAATACTTTGGTGATGGATGCAATCCGAAAAATCGTCTCCGGCGTCATCGGCGCCTTGTTCTTGACGTCGGCAAAACCAAATCCCCTGGCGTAAATTATTTCCTGATCGTATACAATGGCCACGGTGAGCCCGGGTAAATTCTCGTAATCCATCTTCGATTGGGTCCATGATTCGAAAAGTTCGATCCGGGCTGCGACTTCAGGATGGTCGGCGCAAAAATGGGATTGACTCCACACAAGCGCCGGCAGAACCAGGAGACAGAAAACGAACAACATCATTTTTTTCATGCGAATCCTCTCTTCCTCGATGTACGAAACGATTATCGCGCTGACGACTCCGCTCAATTCGCATGCTGGCACCCATCCATGCATGAAGCTGCATTGACGAAGTCGACGCATTGGATTTTCATCTGGGGAGAGCGACAACAGGCGATCGTCGCTCATTCACAATCTTGCAGGGAGATTACCGCGCCGGGATGCATTGCATGGTCGCCGCGACCTATTGCCTTGCCATGAAAAAAGGCAATGTGCTTATTTTGAATTTCAGGCACGGGTATCGAAATAAGACTAACTATTAGACATGCAAAACTGGAAAAAGGTTTCTAATCCTCCCCACTTTATTCAGCTTAAATAAAAAGTTATTGACATTTTTGTGAAATCTTTGTATTTTGAACACTCATAAAAATGACTCGGCGCATCCGGCTGGCGAAATGCCGGGGCCGCGAGGAATCACGGCAATTCTTTGATTCATAACTATCCCTCAAAGTGAATGATAATGATATGCCATCTGAGACAAAACATACCCATTACCCCACACTATTTCATGCGTTGATTCTGCTCGCCATCTTTTTCATCATCACCACGGTCGCCGCATTGATCGCGTCTTTCACCCTGGCGCGCGTCTTGAGCGAATCAATGAACATGCTCATTACCTATTCGATTTCATTCTCAGGCGCCATTTTCGTGGGGCTGCTTTTTAGGAGAATGAAGTCCGGCGCGACTGCGCGTTTTTCTTTCTCAGCGGGAAAACGCGCCATCTATCCCCTGCTGATCGGGCTCACCCTGACCATCGTTGCGCTCCTGGACCCGATCACCGATCTCATTCCCATGCCGGATTTTATGATGCAGCTTTTTCTCAAATTATTGGCAGATCGAAGCTATCCCACTTTTGTGCTGATGGTAATTGCCGCGCCATTGTTGGAAGAATTTCTATTCCGCGGCATCATGCTCGACGGATTTTTGCGAAACTATTCCGCGCGAAAATCAATCGTCTTCTCCAGCCTGTTCTTCGCCCTGGCGCATTTGAATCCGTGGCAATTCATCGTCGCGTTCAGCCTGGGATTGCTCATCGGTTATGTGTACGTGCACACAAAATCATTGCTGCCGTGCATGTTCATCCATTTCATTGCCAACGTCGCCGGCTATTTTGCGCGATTTTTATTCGACGTGGATGAGACTCAATTCATCACGACGCGGGAGTTGATCGGGAATAATTTCCTCTACGCGGCCATTCTCCTCCTGTGCGGTATCCTGGCGTTCGTGCTGTTCAAACACCTATCGCGCATCCTTGTCGCGCCGGATGGTAAATCAGCAACCACCTTTCAATTTGAGAATAAACGTGAAATCGGGACTGCGAGTTCAGTATGGGGAGCGAAAGACACGGCCCAACAGGGTCTGGAGTGATTTGCTATGAACGCCTGTTCGCGGTTTTTTTCACTGACGTTAATCACCACTCCATGAATATCCGCACTCTCTTCGTGGATCGTCGTTGAACCGAGGGTGAAGCATCTGAAATGTTCCGGGCGGACATCTCATCGGATGAGCACGCCTCACATTCTGACAGGAAAACTATGGGTCACATTGAGCATTCGAAAAAATCGCTGGTTCCGCTCATCGACCGGCTGAATAAATACCCCATCGGTCTCGTGGACAATGAGATTCTGCGGGAAATTTTATCGCTGCTTTTCTCTGAAACAGAGGCCTTTGTCGCATCGAAATTCCCGCTCATGGAAGCCACCATTTCTGAATTAACCAGGGCGACAAAAATGAACGAGGCCGAACTGCTGCCGGTTCTCAACACCATGGCCGACAAGGGTCTGATCTTCGATATGCCTTACGGGGATGAGATCTATTACCTGCTCATGCCCGGGGTGATTGGCTTCATCGAATTCACCTTTATGAAGAATCGAACGGACCTGCCCCTGGATAAACTGGCACGGCTGATGACCGAGTATTTTCATCATGATCCGGAACATGGCCAGGCAAAGGAATTCTTCGGCAGCAAGACCCAATTGACTCGTTCCCTGGTTTATGAAGAGCACATCCCGGTCAGCAGCGAGATTGTCTCCTACGAGAGCGCTCGTGACATTGTGATGCGCTCGGAATTCGGAGCTGCAGGCATGTGCTATTGCCGGCACAAGCGGGAGCATGAAGGCAAATCGTGCAAAAAGGGCGTGCCGGTGGAAGGCACCTGCATTTCGTTCAATAACGGCGCCCGATTCCTGACGCGGCGCGGTTTCGCCGTGGAGAAGACGAAAGAGGAATTACTGGCTATCATCGACATGGCGCACGCGCTTCATCTCACCCACATCACGGACAATATCCGAAATCGGCCCACGTTCATCTGCAACTGCTGCGGCTGCTGCTGCGAAATCATGGCCGGGGTGAAACTGGGCTACTACGATGGCGTGGCCAAATCCAGTTACATCGCCGTCATCGATCCTGAGAAATGCGATTACTGCGGCGAATGCTTCACCGCCTGCAATGTCAGCGCCATTGCCAGGGATAAATCCGCACCGAATTCGCGACGGGTGAGCGCGGTGAACAACCAGGTATGCCTCGGCTGTGGCGCCTGCATCTCAGCGTGTTCCCGGGGAGCTATCTCCCTCGTCCCGCGCACCAACTACGTCGCGCCGCCCAAAACCAAGCGACGCATGTTTCAAGCTATTTTACGGGAGAAAGGCCGGATGCGACCTTACATCATTCACCTGGCGAAAAAGCAGATCACTTCGGTTTTCAAAAGTCCTTTTAAAAAGAGCAAACAATCGAATAATGAGCAACGACAGGCGTGATTTTCGAATGCCACAGGGGAGTCCCCAGCCCGATCCCGGGCGCTCCGCCTGACGTATGGCCGGGACGCAGCCATGTCAGCAACTCAACGCACACCAGGAGGATTGAATGGCTCATCATACTGTGAAATCAGGCTACAGCAGTCTTGTTGAACGACTCAATCGGTTTCCGCAGGGCGCGTATGTCAGCGACCTGTTGTACAAAATTCTGGCACTGTTGTTTTCGGAGCGGGAAGCGGAACTGGTCTCGCAGCTTCCCATCAAGCCATTTACCGCTGAGAAAGCCAGCAAGGTCTGGAAATTGGATCTGACCCGCACGCAAACGCTGCTGGATCAACTCTCCGACCGCGCCATTCTGTTGGACATGGAAGACAATGGCCAATCGATTTACACGTTGCCGCCGCCCATGGCTGGTTTTTTCGAATTTTCCATGATGCGGCTGCGCGGCGATGTCGACCAAAAAATTCTGGGAGAACTGTTCTACCAATATTGCAATGTGGAAGAGCAATTCATAAAGAACCTGTTCACCGACGGGGAGACGCAGTTGGGCCGTGCCTTTGTCAACGAGCCGGCTTTGCCGAATGACGAGCATCTTTACGTGCTGGATTACGAGCGCGCCAGCCATGTGATTCAATCCGCCTCCCACATGGGCGTTGGGATATGCTATTGCCGGCACAAGATGGAACATGTTGGCAAAGCCTGCGCTGCGCCCATGGACATCTGCATGACGTTCAATAACTCGGCTCAGTCGCTGATCAAACACGGGGTTGCCCGGCGCGTGGACGTCGCCGAGGGATTGGATTTGCTGCAGCAGGCCTACGAACACAACCTGGTGCAGTTCGGCGAGAATGTGCGGGAGTCCGTCAATTTCATCTGCAATTGCTGCGGGTGTTGCTGCGAAGCCATGATCGCTGCCCGAAAGTTTGGCATCCTGAATCCGGTCCATACCACCAACTTCATCCCAAAAATCGATGTGGAGAAATGCATTGGATGCAGTCTGTGCGTGAACGTCTGCCCGGTGGAGGCCATGACGCTGGTCTCGGCCAATGATCCCCACGCGCCCAAGCGAAAGATCGCCAAAGTGAATGAGGCCATCTGTTTAGGCTGCGGCGTCTGCGTCAGAGTCTGCCGCAATGAAAGTCTCCGATTGGAATCGCGACCGGAGCGGGTTATCACGCCGCTGGACTCCACCCATCGCGTGGTGATGATGGCCATTGAACGGGGGAAACTGCACCATTTAATTTTCGATAATCGCCTTCTGTGGAGCCATCGCGCCATGGCTGCGCTGCTCGGAGTCATCCTCAGGCTGCCGCCCATCAAACAGGCCCTGGCCAGCCAGCAGATAAAATCCCGCTATGTAGAGACATTAATTCGCAAATACAGAAATTGAATAAAATGACGATAACATCAATAATCAGGGAGGTTGTTGATGCGGAAAATATTTTTGATCATGACATGCATTGCGCTTACAGTGGCTACCGCCGAAGCTCAGTACTCCGGCGTCGGACTGGGAGTTATCATCGGTGATCCGACCGGATTGTCCCTCAAATCCTGGCATAGCCGCACCCATGCCGTGGACGCTGCGCTGGCCTGGTCCGCCACAGAAGACAAATTGCAGATTCACATGGATTATCTATTCCACAGCTTCGGCCTGTTCCGACCGCGGCAAGGGAGAATGCCTCTGTATTTCGGCATCGGGGGCAGCGTGACTTTCGGCGATGATGCAATGGTGAGCGCGCGTTTTCCCATCGGCCTGGATTATCTCTTCCGAAATTTACCCTGCGATCTGTTCGTGGAACTGGCGCCCAAACTGAATATCATGCCGGATACGGAATTTGAAATCGACGCCGCGCTGGGCATCCGAATTTATCTGTTTTGACAGGCGCGCCCGGGGATTCGCCTGGAAACCCACTTTGAGCAACTCCCCTTTCAGGTGACTTTCTCCATCCAGTGGACAGTAACTGCCTTTTCTGCTGCAAATATTTCTTCATTTTTCTATTGATATTGTGATGGAAAAATTTTACATTAAGTTCAAAATTTTCCGCCAGCATTCTCAGGAATACTTAATTGCTTCGAGTATCCTTTCCCGGGTTGTTCGCGCTGGTCCGTCATTTTGAATCATCGATCCTCAAAAAAATATTCATGGACAATTTCACACTACCGGATTCTATCGCTGCCCAACTTCGCCAGTCTCTTTCTCAAGAAACCATCATGATAAGCGCTGTTTCGGATATCACGAGCCGACTGCGTTTCGGTGAAGAATGGCTGGTGGCTACTGATAAAAGCCTGCTCGTGCTGGCAGTGAATGACGGGGCTGCGGATGTTCGCTCGCGGCACAATCTGGCTGACATTTCAAAGATCGAGATGACCAATCTCACCGGCAGCGGGTTCATTGAAATTGAAAAGGGAAAGTCGCTGCACCGGCTCATTTCATTCTCCAATGCCAGAAACAGCGATTTTGCCTGGGCCGTGGATAAGATCAAGGGACTGATCAACAATCACATCCCCGACGAATTTGCCCGACCGGAAGGGGAGCAAAAATATTGTCCCACCTGCAAAATGCCGATCCCGGAGGACCTGAATAAATGTCCCCGCTGCACCAATAAAAGCAGGACGTTTCGCCGGATCCTCGCGTTCACAAAGCCGCATCTCAGATTGCTGTTCCTGATCTTCCTGACCCTCATCAGCGGGACCTGCTTTGGACTGATCACGCCCTACGTCAGCAAGCTGTTCATCGATGTCATTTTAAAACCCAATGCAACCACCGGCGTCTATGAATTTGCCAGGTGGATACCCTTCGCGGCAGCCGCGTTGTTCATCGCCTACGCGGTGCAGAATTTTTTCAGCAGTCTGCACATGCGGCTGTCCGCCTACATGGGCCATCGCACGGTATACGATGTGCGCGCCACGATTTACTCGAAACTACAGGAACTATCTCTCTCCTATTTTGACAAGCATCAGACCGGGTCTATTATGGCGCGGGTGAATCAGGACACGCGGGAACTTCAATATCTGCTGGTCGATTTCATTCCGCTGACGCTGGAAAGTCTGTTCATCCTCCTCGGCGTGGGGGTGTTTCTCTCCATTCTGAGCTGGCAGCTCACGCTGTTCGTCATCATTCCGATTGTCGCCACGGTGCTTTTTCTGAATAAAGTATTTCCAAAGATTCGCATCTATTTCCGCCGGTATTATCACCGACGATCCCGGCTGAGCGCCACGGTGAACGATTCCCTGGCCGGCATGCGCGTCATCAAATCGTTCGGCCAGGAAAAAGAGGAACTCAAAAAATTCGCATCTAAAAGCGGTTCATTCCGCGACGCCGGCATTGAACTCGAAAAAAAATGGAGCATTTATTATCCCACGCTCCAATTGCTCATCATGTCCGGCTCCGTGCTTGTCTGGCTTGTCGGGGCGAAACTGATCGTTGGCGGCCGCATGTCGCTTGGAGACGTTGTGGCCTACGCCGGCTATCTGATGATGTTCTATCGACCCATTTTCATTCTCACCCACATGGTGGAACGGATCACCAGCGCGCTCAGCGCGGCGGAGCGCGTCTTTGACGTGATCGACACTGAAGCCCAGATCGTGGACAGTCCGGATTCGGTCTCCCGACCCGACCTCGAAGGGAGGATCGAATTCAGGGATGTGACCTTTGGCTACGACAAATTCAAGCCGGTCATTCGCGATTTCAACGTGGACATCGCCCCCAACGAAGTAATCGGCCTCGTCGGCAAAAGCGGCGCAGGCAAAAGCACGTTCATCAACCTGGTCTGCCGGCTGTACGACGTGAACAAAGGGAAAATCCTGATTGATGGCGTGGATATTAAAAATATCAAATATGCGGATTTGAGAAGTCAGATCGGTGTGGTGCTGCAGGAGACTTTTTTATTCATCGGCACCATCTATGAAAACATCGCCTATGCCCGACCCGAAGCCACCATCGAAGAGGTGATTCAGGCGTCCAAAGCGGCCAATGCCCATGAGTTCATCATGAAAAAACCGGACGGGTACGACACCGATGTGGGCGAGCGCGGCGACCGACTCTCCGGCGGCGAAAAACAGCGCATTGCCATTGCCCGCGCCATACTCCGCAATCCACGAATTCTCATTCTCGATGAAGCGACCTCGTCGCTGGACACGGAAACCGAAAATAAAATTCAGGAAGCGCTTCGGAATCTCACCAGGGGGCGCACCACCCTCGCCATTGCCCACCGGCTATCCACGCTGAGGAATTGCAATCGGATTCTGGTCATCGATGAGGGCAAGCTGGTGGAGTTCGGCAGCCACGAGGAACTGATGGAGAAGAAAGGCGTGTTCTATAACCAGGTGACCATGCAGCAGGAACTTTCGAAAATAATAGCTGTGAGCGAATAGATGATGACCCTGTTGAATCCGGCAGAACTCAGCTTCAGCCGGTCAGAAAACGGATTTCTAAAATTGAAGACGCACGACGGCCAGGTCTTTGATTCTGTCGAATGCACACCGCTGTTTCCACTATCGCAGCCGGAACGTTTCATTTCCGTGACGCACCGCGAGGACGGTCAGGTGAAGGAACTGGGTTTCATCGCGGATTTGAATTCGCTGCCGAACGATCAGCAGGTGTTCGTTCGTGAGGAGATCGTATTCCGCTATTTCAGCCCGGAAATTCTTGACATCAATAAAATCACCTCCCAGTACGGCGTGGATCAGTGGGATGTTGTCACGGAGAAAGGCGACAGGACATTTCTGGTTCGGGACATAAAAGAGAACATCATCATTCGCGATAACGGATTTATCTCCATCACTGACATCGAAAGATGCCGCTTTCAAATCAGCGATTACCGAAAATTGCCCATCAAAGCGCAATTGGAACTGGAACAGACGCTGCTGTAGCAAAGCATCGCCGGATAGGCGACGGCCATCCTGATTGGCTGCCGGGCCGTTTTCGCCAGCGCTCTTTTTGCTTTGGGTGACGCGCTGCAATCGCCCACAAAAGATCTGGCAGGCGCATCTTTTCCACATCCATTTTGATGATTTTTGATGAAGATAAAACGGACACTCACATCGGTGACAATCGGATATCATGAGGAATGCTGCGTATGAAATTTGGTCTGACAAAATACACCCTGGATGAATTCTTCCAAAAAGTGATCGAAAAGTACAGCGACCGGCCGGCGCTCGCGCTCATCGGTCAGGAGCCCATCACGTATCACCAGTTCGGCCAGCGCGTCGATTTGCTGAAGCAGCGTCTTCGCGATCTGGGCATACGCGAAGGCAACCGCATCGCCATCCTGGGACGTTCCTCTACCAACTGGGCGACTGCATTCATGGCGATCATGACCATGGGCGCCGTGGCTGTTCCCATTCTCGAAGATTTTCCTGAATCCGATATTGATCATATCATCCGACACGCCGAAGTGAAAGCGATTTTTATCGCTGGCAATCTGCACCAGGATCTGACGCTCCCTTCGCTCGGCAAAAACAAGATCGTCCTGAATCTGGATGACCTGACGCTGCTTTCCGACGCACCGCCTCTGATGAAAGTGTGGCATCAGATTCAGGACGCGCCTCAAAAAATTGCCCGGCTGTTTGAGAAAGAATTCCCGGCCAGCCACATCGCCGCCAACAGTACCATCGCCGAGGACGATGTGGCGGAGATCCTTTACACATCAGGCACCACCGGCCATTCCAAAGGGGTGATTCTGACGAATAAAAATCTGGTCAGCAATTTATTCGAAGGCCCGGATTTACTCGGCGTCATAAATGACCGCAGCGTGGTGCTGTCATTTCTGCCTATGGCCCACGCATTCGGCTCGACCTCCGGTTTCCTGTCCATCATTTACTGCGGCGCATGCATCTACTTTCTGGATAAACGCCCATCGCCAAAACTCCTTCTCGATGCCATGCAAAAAGTCAGGCCCACCATCATCGGCGGGGTGCCGCTCATCTTTGAAAAAATCTACCACAAGCGCGTCGTTCCGGCCCTGAGCAGCAACCGGCTCATGCGGAGTATTTCTGCCCTGCCCCGACTGCGGAAATGGCTGTACCGCGCTATTGGCAAAAAAGTAATGCGTTCCTTCGGGGGACGGCTGGAATGCGCCATTATCGGCGGCGCCAGCCTGAGTCACGAGGTGGAGATTTTTCTGCGCGAAGGCAATATCCCCTACGCGCTGGGTTATGGCCTGAGCGAGTGCTCGCCCCTCGTCACATTTTCTTCCATGACAGAAGTAAAGATCGGTTCCGTGGGACACGCGATTTCCGACGTTTCGATTAAAATCGTCGAGAAAGAGCCGGCGACCGGCATTGGTGAAATTCTGGTCAAGGGTCCCAATGTCATGAAGGGGTACTTCAAAAATGATGCGGAAACCGCCAGAGTATTCACGAGCGACGGCTGGTTCATCACCGGCGATCGCGGCTACCTGGATGACGACGGATTCCTGTTCATCACCGGCCGCTCGAAAAATGTCATCATCGGGCCATCCGGGGAAAATGTCTATCCTGAGATCATCGAGAGCAAATTCATGGAGTCGCTGTTCGTGGAAGAAGTGCTGGTGTACCCGGATCAGAATCAATTGATCGCCAGAGTCTACCCGGATTATGGTTATATTCAGAGCCGCATCGCCGGCAAGGACGAATCCGCGCTGGCCGCAGACATTACTTCCATATTGGAAGATGTGAAAAAAGCGGTGAATAAGCAGTTGCCACAGGCATCGCGGGTCCACAAGGTCTACGAGCAGACGGAGCCGTTCATCAAAACCCCGACCAATAAAATCAAGCGGGGTGAATATTTCCCTGCCTATTGCGCGCAGGGTTCGTGACAATTTTCAGACCGGAGGCGACATCATCCAGATCAACCACGACGCACCCAAAAAAATGACCGACAGAAAAATAGCTGAAGGATACCCCATAACGTTTCGACGGCGACACAACAGAACGACAATTCAATCGAGTGAATGAATGAAGGAAATTTACGGAACGAGCAATCGCGTCCTGGAAATCGATTTGACAACGAAGAAGATCACCGAGTTTCAGATTACGGAAAAAGATCGCGCGTTGTACTTAGGCGGGAAGGGCTTGGCATTGAAGTTTTTGTACGATCGCATGCAAGCCGGCATCGATCCGCTTTCGGCTGAAAACATCATTGCCATCATGGTCGGCGCTTTCATGGGAACCGGCGCTCAATGCAGCGGTCGTTTTGCCGCGGCCACCAAGTCGCCGCTGACCGGAATTTTCGCCTCATCGTCCTGCGGCGGGCCTTTTGGCATGGCCCTGAAAACCGCAGGCTTCGATGGGCTGCTGATTTCAGGCAAGTCCGACGCGCCGGTGACTGTCACCATTGACGCCCGGAACGTTGGGTTCGAAGACGCCTCTCCAATCTGGGGACAGGACACTGTCGCCGCTCAGTCCTATTTCAATTTGAAGAAAACGGACGGGGCGCTGGTCATTGGACCGGCCGGCGAAAATTTCGTGCGCTACGCTGTGGTTCGCTCCGGGGATCGGTTTTTCGGTCGCGGCGGATTCGGCGCTGTGATGGGCGCGAAGAATCTTAAAGCCGTGGTCGCGCGCGGGAATGAATTCAAGATCCTGCCGAAGAATGAACGACTATTTTCCCGGGTGAAAAAAACGGCCGGCAGACAGATCAACGCCAACATCTTCACCTCGCAATTGTATCGTCGCTACGGGACGGCAGCGAATTTCACCCTGTGCAATGACGGCGGCATTCTTCCGGTGCGTAATTTCCAGCGAGGGAGCGATCCCCGCGTCGCACAGGTCAGCGGCGAAACCATGGCGGAAAAGTACAATTCCAAACCGAGCACCTGCATCCCCTGTTCCATTTTATGCGGGCACAAGGGCACTGTGAAAGACGGCTCCACCCACAAAATTCCGGAATACGAGACCGCCGCGCTGCTGGGCCCCAATCTGGAAATTTTCGATACCGATATCGTCATCCGCTGGAACGACCTGTGCGGCGACCTGGGGCTGGATACCATCTCGTCGGCTGTCACCCTCGGATTCGTCATGGAGGCCACTGAAAAAGGATTGATGCAATCGAACTTGAAATTCGGTTCAGCCGAAGGCATCGACGCCATGCTCGATGACATTGCCCACAGGCGCGGTCTGGGCAACGATCTGGCCAATGGCACGCGCTGGCTTTCGGAGAAATACGGCGGAAAGGATTTCGCCATGCACGTGAAGGGAATGGAACTGGCCGCCTACGATCCGCGCGGTTCGTGGGGACAGGGACTTTCCTACGCCGTGGCCAATCGCGGCGCTTGTCATCTTTCTTCCACCACATTTGCACTGGAAGTTTTTTTGGGATTTCTGTCGCCTGATTCAACCTATGCCAAGGCGCACTACGTTAAATTTTTCGAAGACCTGTATAACGCCATCAATTCCATGTACACGTGCCTGTTCACTTCCTATGCCTATGTGATGGAAGCGTTCGTCATCAAATTCACTCCGAAATTTCTGCTGAAACTGGTGATGCGAACACTGCCGGCCATCGCCATTTTGTTCATCGATGTCGGCGTGTTCAGCCGGTATTACGAGGCGATCACCGGCATTCGGATGTCGCCAACTCGCCTGAAAAAAGCCGGGGAGAGAATCCATATTCTGGAGCGCTACATGAACACGCGCGAGTCCATTTCCCGAAAAGATGATACCCTGCCAGCCCGATTGCTTCAGGAACCACGCAGCCACGACGAGAAAAAATGGACTGTGCCGCTGGACAAAATGCTCAACCAGTATTACCGGCTGCGCGGGTACGACGCCAATGGGATTCCATCACCGGCAAAAATGAAAAAGTTGGGAATCGACGTTCGCTGATTTCTGTTGAATCAGCCGGGCGATCCGGCTGCAAGTAACTGAATTGCACCATCGTTATTTTACCGAATAATTTTTTAAAAAAGACACGGAGGAAAAAAATGTTCCAAAGCGTGCCCCACATGCTTTTTAACACGATTGAAAAATACCCGGCGAAAATTGCCTTACAATTCAAACGGGGCGGATCGTTAAAGCATTACACCTATGTGGAATTTGGGGAGAAGATTCAACACCTCACTCACGGTCTGGCAGTTGTTGGCCTGCAACCCGGCGACAAAATAGCCATCCTGTCCAACAACCGGCCGGAATGGGCAATCGCCGATTTCGCCAGCCTGTCTCTGCGGGCCGTGGTTGTTCCCATTTACCAGACGCTGCCGGCCAATCAAATTGCCTACATTCTGAATGATTCGGAAACCCGCGCCATCTTCGTCGAGAACGAAGAGCAATACAACAAAATTGCTGAGATAAAGAGCAAGCTGCCCGGACTGGAATTCATCTTCACGTTCCAGCCCATCGATGACAACGAGCAGGGCCTGAAGACATTTCAGGAGCTCATTGAATTGGGCCAGGCCCATCGCCAGGAAAACCCCGGGTTCTTCGACCAATCGCTGGATGCCATTGAGAGCAACGAGATTTGCAGCATGGTATACACGTCCGGCACGACCGGCAATCCCAAAGGCGTTATGCTGCATCACAAGGGATTCATCACCGACATTGTCAACGCCGATGCGCGCCTCAACATCCAGGAATCGGATATCTTCCTGTCGTTTCTTCCGCTCAGCCATCTTTACGAGCGACTGGCCGGGCACTGGACTCCCATGTACAAAGGCGCGACCATTCACTACTCGCAAAGCATCGAAACTGTGATCGATGATCTGGCCGAAGCCCGGCCCACGGTCATTGTCAGCGTTCCGCGACTGTTCGAAAAAGTCGCCGCCCGCGTGGTCGAGCAGGTCGAACACAGCTCGCCGGTCAAGCGGAAAATCTTCTACTGGGCGCTGCGCACCGGGCGCACCTATCATGACCAAAAAATTGATGGCAAACTGGGGTTCATCATGAAACGCCGCTACAAATTAGCCGATAAACTCGTCTTTCAGAAAATCAAGCAAAAACTGGGCGGGCGACTGCGCTATCCCATTGCCGGCGGTGCGCCTCTGGCGGTGGATACTCTGAAATTCTTCGAAAGTCTGGACATGCAAATCATCGAGGGATATGGCATGACCGAGACGCATCTCATCATCACCCTGACGCCATTTGGGAAGTCGCGCTACGGTTCCTGCGGCAAGCCCATCGAAGGCGTCGAAGTGAAAATCGCCGACGACGGGGAAGTGCTGGTGCGAGGGATCACGGTCATGGCCGGATATTTCAAACGGCCGGACTGGACCGCCGAAGTCATCGACAAGGACGGCTGGCTGCACACCGGCGACGTTGGCCATCTCGATGAGGAAAATTATCTCTATTTGACCGATCGCAAGAAAAACATCATCATCACTTCCAGCGGGAAAAATATCGCCTCAGCGCCAATTGAGAATCGAATCAAAGCGAGCAAGTACATCGAAGAAATCTGCCTGATTGGCAATAATCGCAAATTCATCTGCGCGCTCGTCGTGCCCAATTTCGAAGCCGTGCAAAAATGGGCGAAGCAGCACCGCATCGATTACTTCGACAACAAAGAGTTGGTCGAACATCAGGATGTGAAAAACCTGTTGTGGCATGAGGTTGATTATTACCAGCGGGATTTCGCCCGATTCGAGAAAATTAAAAAGATCGCCATTCTCTCAGAGCCATTTTCCATCGATAAGGGCGAGCTCACGCCCAGCCTGAAAATCAAACGGAATGTGGTGGAAGAGCATTACAAACATCTGATCGATAAAATTTATCAGACCGATCATGTCATCTGACGGATGGTTCCGCGTTCGGGACTGAAAACTACCGCCAGTCGCTGAGGCCGGTGAAGCTATGTTCAGTCCGCGCAGAAGTCGTCATTGATGTGTGGCGGTAACCGTCCCTGCGAACAGGGAGAACTCGAAACCAGAGAGGCTGGAATGAGGCTGACAACCATCAAACACAACAAAGCAGAACAGGCATGCCTGTACACGCCGGAAGGCTGCATCCCGCTGGACTCCGTGAACCACACGTTTGGTCAGAAATGGCCGGTTGATTTTATGGAGTTACTCAGGTCAGGGAGAATCGCTTCGCTGCGTTCCTGGTACACGTCGAACATCGATGCGATCAGGGACGATTTGAAAGCGCTGGCCATTGCCGAGGAAAAAGCGCATTTCGCGCCGCTGTATCGGCACCCCCGAAAAATCTGGGGGATCGGATTGAATTATCAGGAGCATGCCGACGAGCTGAATGAGACAACGCCCAAAGGCGAACCGGGCAGTTTCATGAAACCGGACACCACCATCATCGGCCCGGACGAGGCCATTCAAATTCCACTGCAATCGGAAAAGACCACTGCCGAGGGCGAACTGGGGATCATCATCGGGAAAATGTGCAAAGATGTGCCCCGGGAAGACTGGCTGTCCGTGGTGGCCGGATTCACCACGATCATCGACATGACGGCCGAGGATATTCTCCGCCGCAACACGCGCTATTTGACCCTGTCGAAAAGCTTCGACACATTCTTCAGTTTCGGGCCGGTACTGGTGACGCCGGATGAAATCGACGATGTGATGAAACTGAATGTCGCGACCGTCATCAACGGCCATGTCCATGCGCGAAATGTCGTGTCCAACATGAATTTCCGGCCGGACTTTCTGGTGTCGTTTCACTCCAAAGTGATGACGCTGCTGCCCGGGGACATCATTTCCACCGGCACGCCCGGCGCCGTGTACATTCAAGACGGCGATATCGTGGAGTGCCGCATCGACGGATTCGCGCCTTTGATGAATCCGGTCGTGGATCTGAAAGTGCAGTGACGCCGCAGGCAGACTCCTGTTTTACAGGCAGGTTTTTTTCGACGGATACAATGCAACATCGGGCCGGGCGCGGTTCCATCATCTGTAACACAATCGAGGTGCCATGGATTTGTATCTGAAAAATAGACCCGTTCTTGTTTTTGCCTCCAGCGAAGGCATCGGCAAAGCAATCGCCACGGAATTCTGTCGGGAAGGCGCCCGCGTCATGTTAGCGTCCCGCTCCGAAGAAAAGCTGTCGCGCGCCGCATTCGAAATTGGTGAAACCACGGGCAATACGCCATCGTTCACGTCGTGCGACTTGACCCTTGCCGACGACATCAGAAAGACCATCGCTCGCACCATCGCTGACTTCGGTTCAATTTACGCGCTGGTCAATAACAGCGGCGGGCCGCCGGCCGGTACTTTTTCCAAATTCAATGACGCCGATTGGCTGAGCGCGTTCGAACTGACAGTGCTCAGCCACATCCGCACGATTCGCGATGTCATCCCTGAGATGCAAAAAAATGGATCCGGCCGAATTCTCAATATTGCGTCATCATCGACAAAACACGCGCTGGACAACCTCATTCTTTCCAATACGTTTCGATTGGGCATTGTCGGCCTCACCAAATCATTGGCTCAGGAGCTGGGCCCATCAGGCATTTTGTTGAACGTCATCGGCCCGGGCCGAATTGCCACCAGTCGCGTCGACCAGATCGATGAGGCCAACGCCAGATCGCGAGGTATTTCCAGGGAGGATGTCGTTCGCCAGGTCACCAGCCAAATCCCGTTAGGCCGCTATGGCACGCCGCAGGAAATCGCCCGGCTGGCTGTGTTCCTGTGCTCCGAGGCCAACAGCTACATCACCGGCCAGACCATGATTGTGGACGGCGGACTGGTTCGCGCTTATTAACTAACGCATGGGCCGCAGCGCCGATGCATTTTAAAAATGCATCGTATGGAAAACGAAACCGCAGGATGAGGCCTTTTCATAATTATTATGTTTTCGTGAACGTCACAGGGAGAAACGTATGTCCATGAAGCCACAAAAAATCTTTGCGTGTCTGCTTGCCTTCGCGTTACTTCTCGGAGGGTGTTCGTCGCGCAAACTCGCTGTTGTTGAAACGCTCTTTCAGCCCTACACCGGCAAAACGCCCGGCGCTTCGGTGATGGTGATTCAGCAGGGTCAGCCAATTCTGACGAAAAGCTTTGGTCTCGCCCATGTTGAGGACAATGTCCCGGTCGAGCCGGCGACAAATTTCCGTTTAGCCTCTTTCACAAAACAATTCACCGCCATGTGCATCATGCAATTGGCCGAGCAGGGCGCGTTGAGCTATGACCAGCATCTGACCGATATTTTCCCCGACTTTCCCGACTACGGCAAGCAAATCACCATCCGGCAGATACTGAATCATACTTCAGGACTCATCGATTACGAATCCCTGATCCCGGACACCGCCACCATTCAGGTGCTGGACAGAGATGTGCTCGCCATGATGAAAGCCCAGGACAGCACCTATTTTTCGCCGGGCGCCCAATACCGTTACAGCAATTCCGGCTACGCGGTTCTGGCCATGATCGTTGAAAAAATCTCCGGCCAGCGATTCGCCGAGTATTTGAAGCAGCACATTTTCGATCCAGCCGGCATGACCCAATCGGTGGCCCTTGAAGCGGGAATTTCGACAGCGCCGCACCGCGCGTTTGGCTACGCCGCGGAGGACGGAGTCCTGGTACCCAGGGATCAAAGTCTCACCAGCGCCGTGTTGGGCGACGGAGGCATCTACTCGTCTGTGGTCGACCTTTTCAAATGGGATCAGGTTTTGTACACTGAAAAACTGGTCACATCCGAATCGCTGCAACGGGCTTTCACCCCTGGTTCGCTGCAAAACGGAGAGAAACTGGAGTACGGCTTTGGCTGGCGCATCGATGAATACAAAGGCCACCGCCGCGTGCATCACACCGGCGGAACGTGCGGATTTGCCACCATTATTCAGCGCTACCCGGATGATCATTTTTCCATCATCATTCTGACCAATCGGGCCGAGCCGGCGCTGAACCAGACCGCCGATGCGCTGGCCGATCTCTATCTGATCCGGAATTGACAGACTGGCGTTCCATTTCGTCATTTGGCTTTCAAGAAACCCGAATTCGCGATTGGCTTTTAGCTAATGGCGATTGGCTTTGAAGACAAAACGTTTAACCTTGATTTTAAGTTTCTCATATTAAATTAGGTTCGTCGATATTTGACGAATCTTCTTCACTGTTTAGCATCTGGCCAGTCGCTGCGTTTTGGCGAGAGGTACGGACTGCGAACAGGAGGGCACACCTCATGCGTTTACACCTGATTGCGAATTCCCATATTGACCCGGTCTGGTTGTGGGATAAATTTGATGGCATCGATGAAGTGATCAACACATTCCGCTCGGCCTGCGACCGGCTGGACGAATATCCAGGGCTCACTTTCAGCGCCAGTTCCATGCAATTTTATCACCGGGTAAATCAGTACGATAAAAAATTATTTGCCCGAATTCAGGCTTTCGTCGAACAGGGCCGATGGGAAATTGTCGGCGGCTGGTGGGTGGAAAGCGACACCAATTTGCCGAGCGAAGCGAGCTTGCTCAAGCAGGCCGAGATTGGTCAAAAATTTTGCCGAACCCATTTCAACAGAGAGATCGAAGTTGCCTTTCTGCCGGACAGTTTCGGGCATCCGGCAACCCTGCCAAAAATACTCTCCGAAAGCGGATTCAAATACTTCATTTTTTGCCGGCCGGACATCCGGGAAAAACCGGATTTGCCGGCCAATCTGTTTCACTGGGAATTCCAGGGCAGGCGCGTTTTAGCGTATCGGCTGAAACACATGTACGCGCAATACGGTTCGTACACGCAGCAGGCCATCGATCCGAGCCATCTGCTCAAACTGCTGGAGGATGAGGAATATCGCACCCGGTCGGTCAATTGCTATTTCTTCGGGCTGGGCGATCACGGCGGAGGGCCGTCCATTGCCGAGATCGAATTTTACAATCACTTCATCAGCACCCAACCTGAGGGGGAAATTGGCTATTCCTCCTGCCTGCAATTTTTCAAAGAAGCGGAGCAGCGCTCCGACATTCCCGACTATCAGGGGGACCTGTTCATCCATGCTGTCGGTTGCTATTCTGTCATGCGCCCGGTGAAGCATGCCATCCGCAGCGCGGAACACGGCCTGGATTTCGCCCGGCGCGCTGTGGCGCTCGTCAGCGGACATCCGCCCGATCTTTCAGATCATTGGCGGAAAATTTTATTCAACCAGTTTCACGACATCATGCCCGGCTCGTGCGCCGCAAGCGCTGCGGCTCAGGCATTGGATGAAATCGGCAGCGTGGCGGATGCCTGGCGGAACATGGCCTATTCCGCATTCAAATCGCTCTCCCAAACGAAGCCGGTGAAAATCCGCGAAGGCGAATTCCGCATTTTCAATTCGCTCAATGTTGATGTGCGCGCGCCGCTATCCATCGAATCGTCGTCCTTTTTCAGGAACGGTGCGGCGTTTCGGGACGAGACCGGCGCAGAAATCCTGATCCAGGATGTGCTGCCGAGCGTCCGCTGCGCCAATCGGCGCTGGGAGTTTGTGGATGCGCTCCCGGCCGGCGGATTCAAATCATATTATTTTGACCAGCCTACACCGCAGTCACAAGCTCCGGATGTAACAGCGCACTTTATCCCCGGGGATTCGATTGCCACGGACAGAGCATCCGTTCAAACCGGGATCATCGCCGTCACGACTCCGGTTCGCGCGCAATACCAGTATCGATTCCTCGCGCTGAGCGACGCCTCCGACACCTGGGGACATGGCGTTACATCGTATCACGACGTTGAAGGCGTTTTCTCCCTGATTTCATCGTCAAAGCTCACCGGCCCTGTTTTGACCAGGCTCTACCAGCGATGGGCATTTTCCAGTTCGTGGATCGATGTCATCGTTTCGCTGTACAACGAGCTGCCGCAGATTTACATTGATGTGAAAGTGAACTGGGCCGAGCGACGCAAAATTCTGAAAATGGAAATCGCGCCCGGTCACGACGCCATCAGAGGTCTCACCATGCAGGCGCCCGGGGGCGTTGTTCAGCGCCGAACGGACGGTATGGAACTGCCGCTGCATCACTGGCTCAAATTAACGCTGGCCGGCGGTGAACTGGGGCTCGTGCAAAACGGCGCATTCGCCTGTGACTGCACGTCGGAGCGGCTTCGGGTGACGCTGGTTCGATCCAGCCTGTACGCGTTCCACGACCCCACCATGTTGTCGCCGGACGATCCCCAGCATGACACCGATCAGGGGGAGCACACGTTTCGCTTCAGTCTATGTGCAGGCGCTGATCTGCCGTGTGACGCGCTGGAGCGCGAGACAGCCTCATTCCTGGAGCCGTTTCTCCTCATTCGGGAGGGACAAGTCAAATAAAATGTTCAGTTCTTTTTCGCCTCGAAGACGCCAGGACTCGAAGAAAATATTTTTAAAAACTTCGAGACTTCGAGGCTTCGCGGCATTCAGTTTTTTTAGGTTAAAATAATAACAAAATATCGTGAAAGGAACTCATGTCGAAGATCGGAATCATTGCCATTGGAACCGGGGAGCGGTTGAACCGACTGCTCAGCGATATGCTGGCGCGCCACGGCGACATCTGCGAACTGCGCGGTATGAGCGATGAATCGGAAACAGCGCTGGGAATTGCCAGCGCGCTGTTCGGACGGGATATTCCGACGAACACCGATTACAGCGCCATTCTCGATGAAGTGGAAGCTGACTGGATTTTCATCGGCTCGAAAAATCATCTCCACCGCGACCATTGCGTGGCGGCGTTTGCCCGCGACAAACACGTGTTTTGCGAAAAACCCATGGCTGTCACCATTGAGCAATGCATTGATATTCTTCTTGCCTATCAAAAAGCCGGCACATTTTTCATGACTGGTTTTGTGCTGCGTTTCGCTCCGCTCTATCGGAAAATTTACGATCTCATCTGTGAGGGCATGCTGGGTAAAATAATTTCAGCCGAAGCAAATGAACACTTGCATTTTGATCACGGCGGTTATATTTTAAGGAACTGGCGCCGGCATCGATCCCAGAATGGCCCATATTTGCTGGAAAAATGCTGTCACGATCTGGACATTTTGAACTGGCTCATCAACAGCATTCCCACGCGCGTGGCTTCGTTTGCCGGGCTGGATATTTTCACCCAAGCCAACAAACCGGTCACGGACAAGCTGTCCCGCCCGGACGATGATCCGCCCATGTACCGCGCCTGGAACAATTGGGAAGACATCGATCCGTTTTTGAGCGAAAAGGACGTGGAGGACAACCAGGTCATTATTCTCGAATACCGAAACGGCGCGCGCGTTTCGTTTCACACCAATTGCTGCAATGCTTTTCAGCAGCGCCGGCTGTTGCTGTGCGGACTGGAAGGCACGTTGGAAGCGGAGCTGTACAGCGGCAAAATCCGTGTGCAGCGCATTGGACGGAACGAGAAAGAGCAGATTTTCCACATCGATGAACACAGCATGCACGGCGGCGGCGACTCGCTGCTCATCGACGATTTGGTGCACAACATGGCGACCTGCTCGTGTCCCACGGTTTCCATCATGGAAGGATTCATCAGTTCCATCACCGCGCTGGTCATCGACAAAGCCATGCAGGAGGGGAAGGTTGTTGATCTGGAGTCGTATTGGGACCTATTCGGAATTTAGCGCAATCCACGAACATTGAACCAGCGACCGACTGGCTCGTCACCTTTGTGGGAGACAAGATGAATACGCTGCTGTTTCTCAGGGATAAAATTTTGGAGTTGCATCGCCGCATACGCCAGGAAGTGATCCGCGCATGCGAACAAAGCTCAATGGATCATCTTGCGACTGTTGCGCGGGACGCCATCGGGGACACCATTTACGCTGTGGATCGGGTGAGCGAAGAGGTGATCATCGATTTTTTCCGGACTGAAATCGCGCCGGTGACGCCGATTGTCCTGATTGCCGAAGGTCTCGAAGACGGCTGCCTCGTTCTGCCAGAGAGGACAGATGAAAGTAAAATCCCCTGGCGCGTCATCATCGACCCCATCGATGGGACGCGCGGCCTGATGTATCAGAAACGGAGCGCCTGGATTCTGACGGGGGTGGCGCCCAATCGCGGCGCGAACACCGGTCTGCAGGACATCGAGTTGGCGATTCAAACGGAGATACCGCTCGTGAAGCAATATTTATCCGATTGCCTTTCCGTGATTCGGGACCAACCGGTGCGGATGGAGCGCTTCAATCGGCTCAACGGGGAAACGCAGCAGATCGTCCTCTCGCCCTCGACCGCGCCGACGATTGCCCACGGCTTCGCTTCGGTTTCACGATTTTTTCCCGGTGTGCGCGACACGCTTGCTGTGATCGATGAAGAGATAATACTTGGCGCCCTTGGGCCGGTTCGTCCCGGCAAGGCGCTCTGTTTTGAAGATCAATACATCAGCACCGGCGGCCAACTCTACGAATTGATGGCCGGTCACGATCGGTTCATCGCCGACATTCGTCCGCTGATGGAAAAAATTCTGAGCAAGACCTCCCTGTCGCCGGGAATTTGCTGCAATCCCTACGACATTTGCACCGAGCTCATCGCGCGGGAACTGGGCGTCATCATCACCGATGAACACGGGCAGCGTTTGAATCCCCGGCTCGTCGTTGATCATCCAGTCACCTGGGTCGGCTATGCCAATGCAGCGATTCGCCGGCAAATTGAACCGCTGCTGCAAAAGGCGCTGCAACAGCGCGGGCTGATGGAATAGGGCATCCGTCGCCTGGTCGTTCGAACGAATTGAACACGGCGCCGCTTCAACCCAAATGCAGACCATGATTTTCGTGCGTTCTCATCGGGCGCCACCGCTTCGCAGAATGGAATTGCCGGAAATCATCCCCCGGCGGAAGCAGCCGGATGAATTCCGCAGGTAGAGAGTGCTCAGTTCACCGATGCATTGAATCATTCAATTGACAGGAAAACTATGAATAAAACGACTGCAATCATTCTCGGAGGCGGTCGCGGATCCAGGCTCTATCCGCTGACCCATGAGCGCGCCAAACCGGCCGTGGGATTTCTCGGCAAATATCGCCTGATCGACATTCCAATTTCCAACTGCATCAATTCCGGCATCAAACGTATTTTCGTCCTCACCCAATTCCTCTCGGCAAGCCTGCATCGGCACATCATGCAGACGTATCACTTCGACAAATTCACCGATGGCTTTCTCGATATTCTGGCCGCCGAACAAACTGCCACGGGCAGCGATTGGTTCCAGGGCACGGCCGATGCTGTCCGCGCGACGCTCCATCACACCACCCATTACGACAGCGAACACATTCTGATCCTCGCCGGGGATCATCTCTACCGCATGGACTATCAAAAGCTCATCAACTACCATCACCAAAAGCATGCGGACATCACGATTTGCGTGTACGCCGTGCCTAAAACTGAAGTGCGTCGATTTGGACTGATCAAGGCCAATGAACGCGGTATGGTTGTCGACTATGTCGAAAAGACGAATGACTCCAAAATCATCGACCGGTTCAAAATACCCAAAAATTTAACCCGAACCATGGGGATGCACGTCGATTCAAACCAGCGGCTCGTTTCCATGGGAATTTATATCTTCAATCCGGCGCGGTTGCGCGACTGCCTTGAAACAACGACCCACGCCGATTTTGGCAGAGACGTCCTGCCGTCCGTTTTTCGCAACCATCGCATCGCGGTGTATCCATTCTCCGGTTACTGGAAAGACATCGGGACAATCTCCTCCTTCTTCGATGCGAATATCGAATTGACCCGACGCAACTCGCCGTTCCCGCTCTATGCGTCAGGCTGGCCAATTTACACGCGCGCCCGTTCTTTGCCGCCGAGTCGGGTGGTGCAATCCGAAATCCGCGATAGCCTGCTGGTCGAAGGATCGGACATCACCGGCGCCCGCATCGTGAATTCAGTGATCGGTATCCGCAGCAATGTCCGCGAAGGTTCCTGCCTGACCGAGGTGGTCATGCTGGGCGCAGACCATTTCGACTGCGAGGATTTCCTCCCGCGCCTGGAGCCGCCCGGCAACATCCATCCGCTTCTGGGAATTGGTCGGCATTGCACCATTGAGCGTGCCATCATCGATAAAAATGTCCGCATTGGCGACGGTGTCGTGATTCAATCAAAAAAAGGCCAGGCGGATTACACCTGCGACCAGTACTGCATCCGCGATGGCATCACCATTATTCCCAAAGGCACCGTGATCGAAGCTGGCACTGTCATCTGAAATCAGTTCAGGCGCGAGTTTTGTCACCCCGGCCATGTTTGTTTTATACATAAAAAAGAGCGCTGTTTTTTCAGCGCTCCTCAATGTGAAAAATGAATTTCCTGATGTGCTTGTCTTCAACAACTTCCACGATCCGCGTCCGTCCGGAAATCAATTCCAATTGGCCAATCCGCAATGCAGGTTCGTCCGAATCAACTCTGACTCCGATAACGCAGGGAAGTCTCCCTCCTACAGCCCAATCAGTTCGTAGCCATTGTCCTGCTTCAGTTTTTGGACAAAAAATTGATAGGCATCCCGTCTCTTGGTGTTATCCAGTTTCGACTTTATCTGTTCCCGAACATCTTCGATCGGCCGGGTCTCTTTTTGCCGATCCATCACTTTGATGATATGAAAGCCATACCGCGTTTCCACGATGTCGCTGATCGATCCAATTGGTAAATTGAATGAGGCGTCTTCGAACTCTTTGACCATTCGGCCGCGGGTGAAATTTTCATAGATGCCACCCTTGTCTTTCGAGCCGGGGTCTTCGCTATATTGTTTAGCCAGTTCAGCAAAATCCTCCCCGTTTCGCGCCAGGGCCAATACCTCTTCCATCTTCTTTCGAATAGCCATTTTTTCTGTCTCGTTCTTTCCCTGCGTCAACATCAGGATATGACGGACTGTTGCAGTTTTTTCCTGATCGTATTCTTTTTGAATATCCTCATCCGTCACCTTAATTTCATCCGCCAGTTCACGATCCAGATAAGTATTGACCGTCAAAAACTTGTTGATATCCTCTCTCACCTCTTCAACCGTTAACCCATTCGTTTTCAGATCTGCGATGAACTTCTCCTGACCGCCGGAGCGCTGGTATCGAACATTCAGCACGCTGTCCACAGCCGTTTCTTTTGGGGAGAGGCGAGCTTTCTTTGCCGCGAGAAACAGCATCTGCGTCGTCGCATAGCCCTCAGCCTGCTGTTTCAGAATTTGGCTCAACTGCTCTGCCGGCTGATTTTTCAAACCATCAATACGATTTCCAAAATTTCGTTTCAATGATGCGATCAATTCGCCGGAGGTGACATTGAATCCCTTTGTCTTCACAATGATATCATTTTTGTCCGGATCCAAAACAGGAATTTTGCCAGAAAGCTCTTTGGCAAGTTCGTACAACGGCGTACCCGGCGTCAATTTGACGACTTCGGAATTTTTCCCGCAACCAGCAAGCATGACTATCACCAGTGCCAGAACAAGCAACGCTTTTTTCATTATGTTCTCCTTAAGTTAATCGAATGAAATTTTTACTCCAAAAATGGCCTGAAATATAAGTAAAAAATATTGAAAATCCTAATCATTTTCCAGCTTTTTTCATGGCGTACCGCTCCTTCAATCCTCCGGCGACTACTTTTCGAACCACAGGCAGCAGGAACTTTAACCTGAAATTCGAGTTAGTTAGTTTTATTCTGGCTGTTTCACTTCATGATCGCGCCGGATATTTGTCCAGCGCGGGGAATGGATTGCATGTCTATCGTACTACAAATGATTAAACAGTCCTGATTTATTTGATTTGGAATTGTATGACTAAAATAACGAGCGAATGACAAACGAACATCACATATCAGTCAGCGCGCCCATCATCGAGCTTCGTGATATTTGCAAGACATACCACGAAGGCGTCAATGAACGGCGGGTGCTGGAGAACGTGAATTTCTCCATCTATCCCGGCGAACTCACCATTCTGTTGGGGAAGAGCGGCTCAGGGAAATCGACCTTGTTGAACCTGATCAGCGGTATCGATGTGGCGAATTACGGGGAAGTCTTCATCGAAAACAGGAACATGACTCGCTTCACTGAATACGAACGAACCGTGTTCCGACGACGTCATATTGGATTCATTTTTCAATTTTTCAATCTGATCCCGACGCTGACTGTTGAAGAAAATCTCAAACTGCCGCTGGAACTGAATGGCAAAACCGGTAAAAAGGCCGATCATCGCGTGGCGGACATGCTGGAGAAAGTCGGGCTTCGCGGTCGCGAATCGAGTTATCCGGACCGGCTGTCCGGGGGCGAGCAGCAGCGCATCGCCATCGCGCGCGCGCTCGTTCACGACCCAACCATTCTCCTTGCCGACGAACCCACCGGCAATCTCGACGCCGATACCGGCCAGCAGGTCATTGGTTTGCTGGATCAACTCGTGAGAGAGCAGCGCAAGACATTGATCATGGCGACGCATAGCAAAGAGGTCATCGGATTGGCCGACCGAATTTTGTCCATTCGCGACGGGCGCCTGTTGGATATCTCAGGGAATTCAATCTGATCAGCAGTCAGGATCCCGACAATCGTTACAACACATGGTACAGATGAATCGACATACACTCACACAATCCAGCTTTCGCTATCTCATGCATCACCCCTGGCAGACAGTGCTTTCCATCCTGGGAATCGCCCTGGGCGTTGCCATGGTGGTTGCCATCGATCTGGCCAATCAGGGCGCTGAAAACGCTTTTAAAAATTCCATGCAGAGCATCACCGGAAAAGCCACCCACCAGATCATTGGCGGACCTGCCGGACTGGCCCAATCGCTTTACACGACGTTGAAGACAACACCCGGCCTGCCGCAGATGGCCCCGGTGCTGGAACAGCCCGTGATTTTGGAAGGCAATTCGCCGGCGACGTTCACGTTACTGGGAATCGACCCGTTCGCCGAAACGCCGTTCCGCAATTTCCTGAATCAATCGGAGTTGCGAACCAATCCCGCCATCCTTTCGGAAATGCTCACCCGGCCCGGCGCGCTGTGGATGTCCTCCTTTGCCGCGCAGGCCATGGGAATAGCCGTCCGCGACACGGTGACGCTCGCATTCAACGGCATTCATAAACAGGCCTTTCTGGCCGGCGCCATCACCCCGCTGGATAGCCGCACAAAAAATATCCTCGAGAATGTGTTGGTGTGCGACATCGCCACAGCCCAGGAATTGCTGAACATGGAAGACCGAATCACACGGATTGACATCATTGCCCCGGCGACTCATCCGGAGCCCAGCCTCGACGCGCTCAAATCACTGCTGCCGCCCGGCGCGCAGATGCTGGCGTCCGATTCCCGCATCGAGACTGCGGAGAAAATGGTGAGCGCGTTTCATCTCAATTTGACGGCCATGAGTTTGTTAGCCCTCATCGTTGGCATGTTCCTCATTTACAACACCATGACGTTTTCGGTGGTGCAGCGTCGCTCCATCATTGGACTTTTCCGCTCCATCGGCGTCACCCGGCGCGAGATTTTCATGCTGATTCTGAACGAAGCGCTCGTTTTAGGGCTCATCGGCACAGCCGTTGGCATCCTGATTGGCATCGTGTTAGGCCGGGGATTGATCCACCTGGTCACCCAATCGATCAATGATCTTTATTTTGTGCTGACTGTCCGTTCGTTCGAAATCTCCCACTGGAGCCTGTTCAAAGGATTCATCCTGGGCACAGGCGCCACGATTCTGGCCGCGCTGAAACCGGCGCGGGAGGCTACCGCTGCGCCGCCGCGGGTTGTGCTCAGCCGATCCGTGGTTGAGACGTCGCTGAAAGAAAAAATCAGGCCCATCTCGCTGGCCGGAATAGGCCTCAGCCTCATCGGCGCCGCCATTTTATGGATTCCCAACAAGAATATTTTGATGAGCTACAGCGGACTGATCCCGCTGGTCATTGGCATTTCCATGCTCACGCCACTCTGGATCATCGTATTTATCCGACTGGTCAATCCGCTCATGGGCCGGATGTTCGGAATTCTTGGGCGAATGGCTGCGCGGAGCGTCCTGGCTCAGATCAGCCGGACGTCTGTGGCCATTGCCGCGCTCAGCATTGCCGTAGCAACGACCATCGGCGTGGGCACCATGATCAATTCGTTCCGCGGCACCGTCATTCACTGGCTGGAAAATATCCTCTCCGCGGATATTTACATCGCCGCGCCGGGATTCATCTCGCGGCAGAGCGACGCCACCATTCACCCATCTCTGGCGGAACGATTGGCCGACCTGCCGGAAGTGAAATACCTCAATTACTATCGCGAGGTCCAGATCAACACGCCTGAAGGGCCGGTCATCATTCTCACCGCAAAGATCGGGGCGCATCGGTACAAGAATTTCATGTTCAAATCCGGCGACCCCAACCAGGCCTGGGCAGCCTATCAAAACGAAGAGGCGATCATTGTCTCCGAACCATTTGCCTATCGCCACAATGTGAGCGTTGGTGAAAAGCTGTCGCTGCCCACCGACCGCGGCGAAAAGCAGTTCAAAGTCGTGGGCGTGTATTACGATTACGGCACGGATCAGGGACTGGTGTCCATGGCGCACCATACATACCTGAAATATTGGGACGATCCTCGCCTGACCGGGATTTTGATTTATGCCAATGAACAGACGGACATCGGGGAATTGAAGGCGAAGGTTCGCGCGCTCACCCCTCCCGGCGAAGAGATTTATATTCAATCGAACACTGCATTGCTCAATGCCTCTGTCCAGATTTTCGACCGTACCTTTTTAATCACCTACGTGCTGCAAACGCTGGCCATTGTGGTCGCGTTCGTCGGCGTACTCAGCGCGTTGATGGCCCTGCAACTGGAGCGCAGCCGAGAATTTGGAATTTTGCGCGCCAATGGCCTCACGCCGGGGCAACTCTGGAAATTGGTTTTCCTGCAAACCGGATTGATGGGATTTATGTCCGGGCTGTTCTCTCTGCCCATTGGAAATATCCTGGCGCTCGTCCTCATCCGCGTGATTAATGAGCGGTCGTTTGGGTGGAGCATTCAATTCGACTGGATGCCCAATCTGATGATTCGCGCAATTTTTTTGGCGCTGGTGGCAGCCATTCTGGCCGGGCTTTACCCCGCCTATAAAATGTCCCGAACCTCACCAGCCATTGCTCTGCGCGAAGAATGAACTGAACCTGCCCGCTACAGACCACCTTTTCTTTTCAGCGGGGCAGAGCAGCGACATCCGGTCGCTATCTCACCGTTCCCAGTTTGATTCTGCAATACACCCAATTCATAAAAACACCCTTTGAAAATTCATCTCAACCTGTGCGAAATTGAAATTTTTCTTTCAAATGACAAAAATAAATATTACCTTTTCTTCGAAAAAAAACCGGCGGAGCGAATCACGACGCGGATTGTTGGCCGGAGTCGATTTCGTCTGTCGAAAGTTCGCGGATCAAACCTTTCAAAATAAAATTTCACTCGGGTGCTTTCGCCGGATTACACTGCTTCGCCAAGACCATCGTCGCCCGACCGGGAATTTTGTACGAGGCTATTTCGTCCGAAAAATTCACTTCAATGACTTGGTTGCATGAAACGTATTCTTTTATTTTTAGCGCTGATTTTGATTCTGTTTCTCATCGCCTCGCTGTTGCTGATGAAACAGGACCGCACCGAATTGAAAACGCATTTTGACGTGACAGATATTTTGGGCGAGTCCGTGACTGCCGGCTTTGAAAAAGCGGATATTGTGCGCGAGTTCTCTTTTCCCCGGGATCACGGACCTCATCCGGACTTTCAATCCGAGTGGTGGTATTTCACAGGCAACGCCGCCAATCCGGCTGGCGAGCGTTTCGGATTTCAATTCACCCTCTTTCGCAGCGCGCTCACTCCGGATTCCCTGCGCCGGACGTCAGCATGGGCGACCAATCAGATTTACATGGCGCATTTCACTGTGACCGATGCGGCTGCCAACCGCTTCTATTTCTTCGAGCGATTCAGTCGCGGCGCACCAGGGCTGGCCGGCGCCCAGGCGCAGCCGTTCCGCATCTGGCTGGAAAACTGGTCAGCGCACTCCGGCAGCGCGGATTTCATCGATTCAACAACGACTCTTCAGATCGACTGTGAGGCAGATCCGGTTCGGGCTTCGCTGACACTCACCAATAAAAAACCTGTGGCGCTTCACGGAAATCGCGGCCTCAGTCAAAAAGGCGAGGATGCCGGCAACGCTTCTTATTACTACTCATTGACGCGGCTGGCAGTCCGGGGCGAAATTGCCATAGATGAAAAACAGCATCCGGTCGTCGGGAGCGCCTGGCTGGACCGCGAGTGGAGCACATCGGCGCTCGGCCAGGACCAGGTCGGCTGGGACTGGTTTTCGCTCCAACTGGATAACGGCTGGGACGTGATGTTTTATCGCATTCGCCGGCGGGACGGCAGCATCGACCGGTTCAGTCACGGGACGCTCATCGACCCGAAGGGCCGCTATCGTCCGTTATCGCTCCGGCAGGTTGCGCTGGATGTGCTCGATTATTGGGACAGTCCCGGCTCAGCACGCTACCCATCCGGCTGGCGATTGCGCGTGCCGGATGCGCAGCTTGACGTGACGGTGACTCCCCTGATTAAAAATCAGGAATTAAACGCGACCATTCGTTACTGGGAAGGCGCAGTGCGCGTGCAGGGCTCGCAGGCCGGCGCGCCGCTGCAGGGACACGGGTACGTGGAATTGACCGGCTATTCTCACCTTTGAACAAGTACAGCGTTTCACAATTTCTTGTAGAGTAGGTTGTCCTGCCCGTCCGTCAGCTGACGGACTATCGGGCATCCACAAAATGGATTCCCGCTTAAAACATGCGGGAAAGACAGCATTCTATTAATGCAGTTATTAAAATTTTCAAACCCTATAAAAATTTATGAAATGGTGTACTAAGGAGCTTTTGTATGAAATCCGTTCCGTTAAAATCCATCTCCATCCAGGGCGACCTGTTGAACCGCGCTCTGAAAAACTTCGACCGATTGGAAGAGTCCCGCTATCAGATCCCACAGGTGTTTCGCGAATCAAGCTACTCCTGGCCCGGCGATTTTGAGGGCCGCACCGTGCTGGCTCTGACATTGCTCTCGCAGGCCACGCACCGCGAGAGCCACTATCTGGACAAAATCATTTCATTATTTCCTAAACAGATGAACAAGCAGGGTTACTTCGGCAAGGTGCGCGCCAGCAATTTCGTGGACGAACAGCAATTTGCTGGTCAGCATTGGGTTGTGCGCGGACTCATCGAATATTATCTCTGGAAGCGGGATGCGCAGGCGTATGCCACGCTTCAGAATCTTGTCAAGAATCTGTATCTCCCAACCCGGCGATTCATCGCGGAATATCCTCTGGGTCCATCGGTCAGAAAAACCGAGGGCATGGAAGCCGGCAACCTCATCCCGGGCACAGTGGACAACTGGCAGCTTTCCTCGGACGTCGGCTGCGCCTTTTTGGCCCTGGATGGGCTGACTCACGCCTACAAAATATTTTTATCCAATGATCTGCGTCAGTTAACAGAAACCATGATTCAGCGATTTTTGGAAATGGATATAGCTCAAATACAAGCGCAAACTCACGCGGTGCTCACCGCGCTGCGCGGTCTGCTGAGACATTACGAGCAGACCAGGGATAGCCTTTTACTGGAAAGAACCAGGGAAATTTATCACCTCTATCGCACCGAAGCCATGACAGAAAATTATGCCAATTACGCCTGGTTCGGCCGGCCGGAATGGACAGAGCCGTGCGGCATGATCGACGCGTTCATCGTCGCCGTGTCTCTGTGGCGATTCACCGGAGAGCCCGGCTACCTTGAAGATGCGCACCTGATCTACTTCAACGCCATCTCTCACGGGCAGCGCGCAAACGGCGGATTTGGCTGCGATACCTGCGCCGGCTCGACCAATCCCTTCATCGCTTTCAATAATTACGAAGCCCACTGGTGCTGTACCATGCGCGGCGGTGAATTTTTTGCCCGAGCGGTTGAGTCGTTGTACTTCGTCGATGACGATGTGATTTACCTCCCCTTCTATTTCGATAACCAGGCCACACTGCAGTTGCGCGACGACATCGTGCGGATACAGCAGACGACCGGCTATCCATACGAAGGCAGCGTTCGACTCGAGATTCTGGAATCCACTGCCTGCTCGCCCATTCGCCTGCGGCTATTTCTGCCGACCTGGCTGACAGCCGCCTCGCTGGCTTTCAATGGCAAGGCAATGCCCTATTCGTTGCAAAATAACTTTGTCGAATGTGTCTGCGAACTCAAAAAGGGGGATCGGCTGGAATTGCATGCGGATGTGACGTGCCAGACCCAGAGCGTGCTCAACCGGAACAGCATCCGGAATTATCACACGTTCCGACACGGGCCGTTGATCCTGGGCTGCGAAACAGATGAGGAAATTCATTTTGAGCGGTCTTTCGATTTGAGCCCTCTTCAGCCCGGCGTCTACCAGATGAAAGGGACGGATATCGTGTTATCCCCGATGAACGATGTGCGGCATATTTCAGAAAGCAAGTGGCGCGCGTATAAAAGACAAATCCTTTTTTCGTTTTGAGTCAACCGGGTGGTTGCTTGCCTTGAGAAATCACGATGCCTGAATTTGGTTTTTCCAATCCATGAAACGAACCGCAGGCGTCAACCCGGCGAGGTAAAATTTTGCCGCCGATGCCTTCCCGGAGTATTGCGGATTTTATAGCTCAGAGGACTGACGCTGCCGCTGAGAAAGCAGCCCGTTTTTGCGCTGAAATCGTCAACCAATGAAATTTAAGTCAGAAAGCTGGAGGAGAATGTATGCCCGATGTGTACAAATTACAACCGGTGTCCTTTCGACAGGTTCAATTGAACCAGGGATTTTTTGGGATGAAACAGGCGATCAACACCGCTCAGACGATCCCGCACATCTATGCCATGAATGAGAAGACCGGGCGATTCGAAGCCTGGAAACTGGACTGGACGCAGGAGAGCGATAAACCCCGGCCGCATATTTTCTGGGATTCCGATGCGGCCAAGTGGATCGAAGCGTCGGCCTATTCGCTGGCCACCCATTCGGATGAAAACCTGGAAAGGAAGGTCGATGCGGTCATCGAACGGATCGCGCAGGCCCAGCAGCCGGATGGCTATCTCAACATCTATTTCACGAGCGTGGAGCCGGACAAGCGCTGGACCAACCTTCGCGATTGTCACGAACTGTACTGCGCCGGGCACATGCTGGAAGCCGCCATCGCCTATTTCGAAGCGACGAAGAAAGACCGATTGCTGAAGACGATGATCCGCTACATCGATTACATCGACACGGTCTTCGGGCCGGAAGACGGGAAAAAACGCGGCTATCCCGGCCATGAGGAGATCGAGTTAGCGCTCGTGAAACTTTATCGCCTCACAGGCGACAGGAAATATCTGAATCTGGCAAAGTTTTTCATCGACGAGCGGGGACAGCAACCCCATTATTACGATTCAGAAGCGCGCCTGCGCGGCGAGGATCCGGAAGCATGGAAATACGGACCCTATCAAATGCTGCAAGCTCATGTCCCGGTGCGACAGCAAACGGAGGTGGTTGGCCATGCGGTGCGCGCGACGTATCTGTTCAGCGGCGCGCTCGATGTCGCTCACGAAACCGACGACGCTGAACTCGTTTCGGTCTGTCGCGCGCTCTGGGACAATCTGATTCAGAAGCGGATGTACATCACCGGCGGCATCGGCTCGTCCCGGCACAATGAAGGATTTACACTGGATTATGATTTGCCCAATGAATCCGCGTACGCGGAGACCTGCGCGGCCATCGGGCTTGTGTTCTGGTCGTCCCGAATGCTTCAAATGAACGGAGAGCGCCAGTATGCCGACATCGTCGAAAAATGCCTGTACAACAACGTGATGGCTGGTGTTTCGCTGGACGGCAGGAAATTTTTTTATGATAATCCGCTGGCAAGCCGGGGAAACCGGCATCGGCAGGTATGGTTCGATTGCGCCTGTTGTCCGCCCAATATCGCGCGGCTACTGGCTTCGGTCGGGGGATATGCTTTTTCCACAGCAGAGCACACTGTGTTCATCCATCAATTTTTTCAGAGCACGGCAGCGATGGAGGTAGGCTCTCATCCCATTCGGCTGTCGCTGACAACGTACTATCCGTGGGAGGAGACAGTGCAAATTTCGGTTCAGCCAGAAAAACGGGCAGAATTTCAACTGGCGATTCGGCTGCCCGGCTGGTGCCGCAATCCGCACATTGCCGTCAATGGAATTGCGTTTGACCACGCCAATCATGTTCAAAAAGGCTACACCTTCATTCACCGGACCTGGCGCGCCGGCGACATGGTAACGCTGCGCCTGCCCATGCCGGTGGAGAGGATCGAAGCGCGGCCGGAGGTCGGAGTGAATGGCGGACGCGTCGCGCTGCTGCGCGGGCCGGTCATTTACTGCCTCGAACAAGCGGATAACGGCCCTGTGCTGAACGACATTGTCCTTTCTGAGCAGCCCGGATTTCGAACATCCTTTGATCCCGATCTGCTGGGCGGTGTAGTCACAATCCGCGGCAAAGCGTTGCGCCGGCAGGGCCCGCAATGGTCGACCGATCTCTACCGTCCGATGCAGGGCCGCTACAATCCCATTGAAATAAAAGCGATCCCCTATTTCGCCTGGGACAATCGGACGCCGGGTGAAATGTTGGTCTGGATTCGCTCGCAGGTATAAGCCAGTCACGTGATTGGCTTCCGCCCGATTGCGCCCGGCAGCCCGGCGGAACTGATCAACCACATGATCGCGCTGGATATTTATCCAGCGCGGCGAGCCCTGACAATTGGAAATTAATTTTTTGGTGCTCTGTTTTTATTTGTAATTTTTTTTTGCTTTCCGGAGCTTCCACATCGGGTGATGACAGCCAGTTCAGATCGTTCGCCCCTCAATTGGGATTGATCCAGCGTTCCCAGTTGGGGTCATTCAGTTCGCCCCGCGCCGTTGAATTCACCAATTCCAGATCGCCGATGCCGCGCTTGTCCACGAACACAAAGTCCACGCCGCCCTGAATTGAGAAATATTTCCAGATCATATAGGCTTTATTCTCTGAGCTGTAGGGGACTCTTTCAATTTCGTCCGGTACGCCATAGACCAGCAATATCCGGCCGCGATCCGTTTTATACCCTTTTTTGAAGCCGGTGAAATTCTCGTTCGCAGTGCGCATCAGCGCCAGGTAATTATCGCGGAATTCGTTCTGAGGCGTGCCAATAGTCTGGTCGCGCGACGCCCAGAATTCCATCAGGAATTTCTGCTTGCCAACTGCATCCAGCGTTTTATAAATCTTCTTCTCATCGCCCGTGGCAAGATACGAGGCCGCATCAAATTCCTCATCCATGTTATCGGTGCTCATTGTGCTATAGACCCGATCCATGGATGCTTTCAGCCGATCTGCCACCTGCTTTTGCGACACGCTGTCCGGCACGGCCAGATCGCCCTCACGATAGATGTAAAACTTCTTCCGCCGGGATACCTCATTTCCGGAGAACAGGTCTTTGACGGTCAATTCAAAGAAATAGGTGCCTGACCGAAACGAGATGATATTCATGCCGCTGACTTCCACCGCGGATGCGCCCGGTTTCGTCCTGATTTTTGCCGGGAATTGCCGGACGGATTGCCCATCGCCATCGAAAATTTTATAACTGACAGCGTACTTCGAGGTATCCGGTTCGTCCGCCTTTTTCAGGTTATATATTTCGCAATAGAACATCAGCATGGGCAGACCGGTGCCATAGAACTGGTCGGTATTGGGAATGACGAGATAGCTATTTTTGTAAAAACGCGATTTCTCTTTGGCCGGCTCAATGCGGCTGGCTAATTCGATGTCGCTCAAATCCAGCCCGTCTTCGGAGAACGGCTCGATGGTCACTTCCTGAATTTTTTCCCGCGCGAAATTTGAGCGCGTATCCGTGAGATTCAATTTGAGGGTATAGCTGCCGGCGCGCAATCCAAAGTAACCAATGCCATACAATTTTTGTCCCGGCAGGATGTGATGCAAACTGTCCACCGCGTGAAAATTCGGCCAGGAATCCGAAGCCAGCAACGAATCATTTTGCCACACCTCTGTTTTGAAATTGAACGATGCTTCCCAGACGCTATCCACCTGCTCAAATTGCAGATAATTTCTGAAAACCGAGTAATAAAGTTCCAGCAGCACAAATCCCTGCTGGCTTCTGAATCGAGCGCAGTCAAAGCTGAAATCGAATCTCTCCTGGGTGATCTTCTCCGCTTGATTGACCTGAGTATGAACTGTCAGAGGGAAAAACAGGCCCGTCAGGAGTATCAGCGCTCCATACAGACACAATTTTCTTTTCATCATTTCCTTCTCTCCGAATATGAATATGCATCATTCTAATTTAACCGATACTGTTTTCGAAACCCCGCTTTCTTCCATGGTCACGCCATAAAGGCAGTCCGATGATTTCATGGTGAGTTTGTTGTGGGTGATGATGATGAATTGCGTCGATCCTGAAAAATCTCTCAGCGCATGGATGAATCGCTTGATATTGGTATCGTCGAGCGGAGCGTCCACTTCATCCAGAATGCACACAGGGCTGGGTTTCACCAGGTAGATGCCGAAGAGCAGCGAAATGGCGGTCAACGCTTTCTCGCCTCCCGAGAGCAATGTCAATGATTCCATTTTCTTGCCTTTGGGATTGGCTTTAATTTCGATGGCTGCCTCCAGCGGATCGTCCCCTTCGACGATGATCAGATCGGCCTCGCCATTGGGGAAGAAATTTTTAAACACGTTGATGAAATTCTGGCGGATGTCGTTGAACACCGAATCAAACCTGTCCTGGGCTGACTCGTTCAATTGCTGAATCGTCTCTTTCAAATTCTGTTCCGCCGTGATCAGGTCTTCCTGCTGTTTCTCCAGAAAATCGAGCCGTTCTTTTTCCTGCTCATATTCTTTGAGCGCCAACAGATTGACCGGCCCCAACGTTTTGATTTTCTCACGCACTTCTTCGATTCGAGTTTCATCCACCTGCACTGAATAGTCCGGATCAATTTCACCGCGCTTTAATTCCCAATCGTATTCCTCGATGAGGCGGCGATACAGATTATCAGCCTTGATGCGCAGCTCGGAGATGCGCAATTCCACCTGATGCACGGCATCGGAATTGCTCTCCCGTTCGCTTCGCAGTTGCTGAACGGTTTTATTCTTTGTTTCGATGGTCTCCCGAAGTGATTTCGTCTGATCCCGCAACTCGTTTGCCTTTTTATCGACCTGTTCTTTTTCCGTGTAGTCGCCGGCTAGCAGTTCTCCCAATTCATCAATTCGCGACTCCAAATCCTCGCGCTGGCCGTCGTTATTGACCAGCGTCTGCTCGCGCGTTTTGATTGCAGATTCATCCTCCCTGATGAAATGATGAGTCTGCTGCTGCTCGCGGTCCAGGTTCCTGTCGATGCTCGTCAATTCGACAATCCGCAGATTGAGCTGGTTCACCCGCTCGGCCAATTCGCGTCGCGTCCGGTCGTACTCATCAATTTCCAACTGTTGCGCCTTGATCTGCTCGCTCTTTTCTGTCTGAATTTTGGTATGAACCGACAGTTCTGCGTCCAGGGCTTCGTACTGCGAAAACAGCTTCTGCTGCTGATCTTTGATGAGCTGCTGCTCTTCTTCATTTTTAGCGCTGCGCTCCTGAGCCTGGACGAGGCGGTATTCAATTTGCGAAAGCGCCATCTGCGATTTCGCTGTTTGATCCTGCATCGTTTTGATCGTCTGTACAATCGTATTTCGCTTCCGAACATTTTCGGCGCGATCCGACTCCAACTCCCGCAGCTTTTTCTCCGCGACCTTCAGTTCATCTTGCAGCGATTCAATCTGGCGATTGTGCTGCTGGAGTTGATCCTGGCGACCAATCAATCCTTCCGTATCGGTCTGCTTTTTCCCGCTTCGAACGCCGCCCCAACTGAACACCGTTTCACCGGCCAGTGTGACAATCTGAATTTTCTCTTCGCTGAATTGATCGGCCAGACTGAGCGCCGCATCCCAATTATCAACGATGAGGGTCGAGCCCAAAAGTATGTTCATTGCCGGCAAAAATTGAGCATCCGCCGTCACCAATGCATCGGCCCAGCCAATCACGCCGGATTGATTCGGAACGTTTGGCCGGCTCGTCTTTTGGGTCAGATTCTTCACCGGCAAAAACGTCACGATGCCCTGCCGGTTCTCGTTCAGCTTCTGAATGCCGAGATACGCTGCGTCGCGGTCAGCCACCACCAGGAAGGTCGCCATCTCGCCAAGAGCAGACTCGACCGCCTTCCGATGCGCATCTTCGACTTTGATGACATCGGCGATGGTACCCTGAAATCCCTTTTCGGCGCCGAAGTTCTTCATGAGGTATTTCACGCCCTCGGGATAATCGGCGTAGCTCTCCATCAATTCTATCAAAAATGCAGCGCGCTGATGAAGCGATTCGATCTGGCTGACTTTTTTAAGAATGTCGTTTTTCAGTTTTTCTATCTGCGCGCTGTGTTCTTCCGACTCCTGCTCCAGCGCCGATTGTGTCTCGAACAGACCTTCAAGGTCGCCCTGCTGTTGCTCCATGGCTTCGAGCAATCGTTGTTTTTCTGTGCTGTCCGTTTTAATTTTGTCGGTCGCTGCGCGCTTCTCGTCCGCCAGGCGAATCGTGCGTTCCTTCAAATTATCCAATTGAGCATTGAATCGCTCCAGTGTCCGACGCTTATCCGAGATCGATTGCATTTCGTCATACACCTTCTGCTCCACAGAACGACTGTCCGACTTTTTCTTTGCAATCACCTGCTCGAGCGAATCCAGTTCCTGTTTCTCCCCCTGAAACGAAGATTTGACTTTTTCAATTTCAGCCGTGATCTCCGTTTTCTTCTGATCGAGCGTGGCGACCTGGGCGTTATGCGTCTGGATGCGCTGCTTCAGGTTTTCAATTTCAACCTGAAGCCGCACTTTATTTTCAGCCAGGGATTTGAGCCGCTCGCGGCTGAGCAGCACTTCTTCTTCGCGCTTGTGTATCTTCTCATTGTATTCATTCAATCGCTGCTGCTGCTCACGCAATTGTCCTTCCAGCTTGATCAAATCCGCCTGAAGCGCTTCCACTTCAGCCTCGCGGAATGAAATTTGAGATGTGAAGCTCTCGCGGTTGCGGCGCAGTTCTTCGAAACGGGCATTCAATGGCCCCAGCTCCTCGTAGATGCTGCTGAATTGAAATGTCGCCACGCGTATTTCCGATTCCTTCAACTCGCTGGCCAATTCCTGGTAACGCTGGGCGCGTCGCACCTGCCGATGCAGCGAATTCACTTTGCTGCGGACTTCGCCAATAATGTCATCCAGCCGGAGCAGGTCCTGCTCCGTGGCGTCCAGTTTTTTCAGCGTCAACTTGCGGCGCTGTTTGTATTTGGTGATACCGACTGCTTCTTCGAAAATCCGGCGCCGATCTTCCGGTTTGCCATTCAAAATGGTCTCCACCATACTCAGTTCGATGACGGAGTAGGCGTCCGGCGTCAGACCGGTATCCATCAACAGATCATTGATATCTTTCAACCGGCAGGGCGCGTTATTCAGCAGATATTGGCTTTCGCCGGATCGGAACAGCCGGCGCGTGATGACGACTTCGGTGTATTCCACCGGGAGCACGCCGTTATTATTTTGAATGACAAGCGATACCTCAGCCATACCCAACGGTTTATAATTCTTCGAGCCGTTGAAAATCACATTCTCCATGCGATCGCTGCGAAGCGTTCCGGCTTTTTGTTCGCCCAAAACCCAGCGAATGGCATCCACGATATTGCTCTTGCCACAACCATTGGGACCCACCACGCTGGTGATGCCGGGCATGAGATCCAGGACTGTCTTGTTCGCAAACGACTTAAATCCAAATATTTTCAATTTCTCTAAATACAAATGACCACCGTTCTACATTCAAGAGTATTCTCAGTTACCCTGACGTATCCAACCGGATTTCGCATTGAAAAATACTGAGACGATAGCGTCCCCGTCTTCAGGGAAAACTCAGGATACCTATTAATAATGTTTAAGTTATTTAATTTCTGAAAACGCGTTTTATTTTAAGATAATTATTAATAAAAGTCAAGCCTTTTTTCCTCAGCCGGAATAGGTTCTTCGAAACAAAATCATCTGAACTTTCTTCTTGACTTTTCATAAGTTTTTTTTTACTTTAATCTTCAATAATATAATCGTGTAATAAAATCACGACATCATAACTTCGGACTGGGTGTGGACAATCAAAACCAACATCGGATTTTCACAGTTCCAAATCTGCTCTCACTGATTCGCATTTTCCTCATCGCACCCATAGCGATTCTAGTGTGGTATGATGATTTAAAACTCGCCCTCATCCTGACTGTCATTGCCATGGCAACGGATTTTTTTGATGGAAAAATTGCCCGCCACTTCCATCAGACCTCCGATCTCGGCAAAATATTGGACCCCATTGCCGATAAGTTGAGCTGCGCCACGCTGCTCATCGTTCTCTTGCTCAAGGACAAAGTACCGCTCTGGGTGGTCGTTCTGATTATTGGGAGAGACGTCATTATCAGCATTGCCGGCGTCTTCCTCGTTAAAAAATACAGGATCGTCACCACGTCGAACCTCATCGGGAAGCTGACAGCCACTTCCATCGCTTTTATGATCGTCTCCTACATTTTTGATCTGCTGATGCTGGAAAAAATTTTCCTGCCGCTCACTGTATTCATGGTCTTCCTCTCCGGGTTCAGTTATTTGAAGCGATTCATTTATATCCAAATTTCCGACAAGCAGTAACAGCATGCCATTCGTTTCAATCAGCATCCACAAACATATACCCGGCGCTGCGGACGCTTTTGATGAATACAGGCTTCGAGGGATCTTCCTCAAAATATTTTCGCAATCGGGCAATGAAGTTATCCACTGTCCTGGTTTCGATTTCCGAGCTCATCCCCCACACGTTTTCCAGCAATTCCTGGCGCGATACAATTTTCCCCCTGTGATTGATCAGATACTTCAGCACCATCGCTTCGCGCTGCGTCAGATGAAAGGTTTGATGATTCGCCGAGCACGACAGATCCTCAAAATTGATCTGGTTGCCCCCGAAGTGATAGACCGGCTGTTCGGATATCACCGTGCGATACCAATTCTTGCGACGGAGCATCCGCTTCACTCGCAGCAGAAGCTCTCTCAGGTGGAACGGTTTGACCATATAATCGTCCACGCCAATTTCCAACCCGGTAATTCTGTCGTCATCGGATGTGCGGGCCGTTAAAATGAGTATTGGCGCCTGCAATGACTTCTCACGGATTTTTCTGGCGACCTCGAATCCGTCAAAAAATGGAAGCATGATGTCCAGGATAATCAGGTCGTATTCGTTGGCGTAAAACAGCTTGAGCGCTTGTTTCCCGTCGCGCGCCACATGGACCTGATACCCTTCCGAAGTTAAATTGAATTCCAGTCCCACCGCCAGCGACTCTTCGTCCTCCACCACAAGAATTTTGCTGCCCAGAAGAGAATTATCCTTTATTTCACTTTCTGTCTGGCTCACTTCGTCTTTTCCTCTTTATAGTATCTTTCAACATCTGATTGGTGAAGCGCCGTTTTGTTTTTTTGTAAATAGGCAATTCAATCCGAATGGTGGTCCCTGTATTTCTGCCAGCGCTTTCTGCCCTGATTTTGCCGGCATGATACTTGACGATTTCCTTGACGATGTACAGCCCGAGGCCGGTGCCTTTGACATTGGGAATTTCGTGCCCATACACCCGATAAAATCTCCGAAACACCCGCTTTTGTTCGCCGGACGGAATGCCGATACCGTTGTCCGCCACTTCAAGCATAAAATATTTTTCACCGCACACCATGCGAATCGTCAGCGCGAGGCCATTGTTCGAGTATTTCATGGAATTATCGATCAGATTGTTAAAAACAATTTTGAACAGGTTTTTATCAAGCACACAGCGGCAGGCCTTGCAGTTCTCGATATGGATGTTCTCTTTGATCTCGGGAGAATACTTGGCTACCACATCATCAACAATCCTGGGGATAACCGTCCGCATATTGTAGACTCTGAAGTTGAAGGACAATCGCCTGGAATCAATGAAAATGGTCCCGACGATCTTATCGACCATCCCCCGCAATCGATTTGTATCATTCAACATGAGACGATAGAATTCTTCCCGTTTATCCCGGGGTACCTGACGCGAAGTCAGCGTTTCCAGATACAATTGAATGGATGCCAGCGGCGACTTCAGTTCGTGGGTGATATTGGCCAGAAAATGATCGTGCATGCGGTTCAAATTCATCTGGCGGTTCAGATAGATGAAGATGAAGTAAAAGCCTCCCTGGAGCAGCACCAGCAAAATGATTCCAAAGATGAGCACGAGCACATGGTAGCTGCCCGGTCTCAATTGCGGAGCGAGCTGATTGCCTACCTTTGCCATGATAATATGATTGGAAATATAGAAATAAACCCACAGTCCCACCAGGGTCAGCCAGACCAATTGCACGGCCACGAAAATGGCGATGGGATGGAGAATATTTTGGATTTTCTTTCGAATCAACATGACCGTTACCGGGTAAATGACAGTCTGAATTACTGGCCAAAGATAATTAATTTTTTCAATTTATTCAAGGGAAAATATCTGTCGCATTCAAAACATCAGCATCGCTTCGGAATTTATTGCCGACCCGCTGCGTCCTAGCCGGGAGAGCGCCAGTCAATGAATCAGGTAACGTCCCCTCTGTCTCAGAAGGTCATTCCGAAATTGAGCTGCGGGTGGAAGAAATAACTGCTGTTTCACCAGGTTCGTATTAAAGAGACACGTTAACAGACAATAAATCAAACGGATCCATTCCCTGCCTGTCGCATGCTGGGACAAGTTGTACCTGGCAAATACAGTTTCGGGTTCACCATCCACTCTGCGCAAAGCGCATTTTATCGCGATAACCCTTTAGAATGCCGACGTCCTTTTCCTGGCTTTTGTTCGACCGGTTACTGGCATATTTTTTGTAGGGTTTTTAGCGTTATTTCCTGATTCACCAATCAAGGACTGCCCCCGTAACCGTTCACAGGTTTATTGTTCAGGGCTTCAAAGTTTATAATAACGCACAGTTGATGACGGACTATTTGAGCATAAAAAAAGTTACGCGCAATCATTTCCAAAACCCTAACAGTGAACGCGGAACGTGTGAACAGCTATATGCACCCCGACGATTTACTTTTGAAAACAAGGATATAAAAAGTTATCTCCCATGAGCATTTCTGAAAAACAAATAGAACGAAGCGCACCTGTCTCACATTTTCACGATGAGCCGATGCAGTCACATGAGACAGCGGCGGTCTTTGAATTCCCAAAGGAATTCCGGCGCAATTGGTTCCAGCAGCTCGACATGCGCTACATGATTATTCTTCTTACGACATCAGTTCTCCAGATCGGCCTGCTTTTATGGGGGCTTTCATCAATAAATAAATCCGCCGGGGAAATTGATATCAATGACATCCAGAAACGTTATGCTAATTTATTGTTGAATAAAAGTGGCGATGCGGAGCTCTCCTTCCAGAATCTGGAAAAAATCGAGACATACCTTTTTGGCGTCCCGGAAGAAATTGAACCTGAACCAACACTCACTGACGATGGATCGATTGGGTCCGGACATCAGGCTGCGGAAGCTTCTGGCAGCGCGCTATCAGAGAGTGCAGCAGGCAGCGGATCTGAGGTAGCCATTCCTTCGGGCTTGAACGAAAGACAGAAAGGACGGCTGACGCGCAAGAATATCCTGACCGGACAGGTCAGCTCCCGGGGCATTCTGGCTTATCTCGATGAGGACAACGGAAATTTCGATGCGGTCGTGACGGAGATTTTATCCCAGGGACAGGCCTCCTCGGATTATTTGGAGCAATCAACTGCCAACATCAAACTGGCCTACTACTACCGCAATGGCAGGAACGCGTCGACGCAGTCAGTAAATTCCGACATGGCCGTGAAAGGCGGGATCAGCGAAGCGCCGATTGAAGACATGGTTAATTCGCACGAACGACTCGAAAAAGCCGAATTTGAATCCGTTGCCAAAAATACCGAGATCGAGGAATCGCCAACTTCAGCGATCGCCAGGGCCGAGAAAAAGGGGCTTGTTCGAAATGCAGATCATGTGACCATGGTTGTGAATTCTCACAATCGCGCTATTCAGGATTGCTTCAAGCAGGTATTGAAAAACGCGCCGGACGCTAAAGGCAAGGTGGTGGTTCGGTTTACAGTCACGCCATCCGGCCAGGTATCGTCTGCGAATATCCTGAGCAGCACCATCGACGATAAAGCCATGCTCCGGTGCATTGTGAGCCGAATCAGCCGATGGAGCGATTTCGGCGAGTGCGATCCATCGATTGGCGAAATGAGTTATCGCCAAACTTATGTGTTCGGGAATTAAATCGGCCGGAACCATTGTGCTGCCATTGCGCCGGTGGAATGGATTTTTAAGGAAGCTATAAATACAGAGCCTTTCGACTTCAGCCCACTCCCGACAAATCTAAAAAACAAACTCCAACTTGTTTCTCAAACATATTTCCTGCGGCGTCACCTGGGCAAGGTAGGGCAAAATCTCAACGCCCTGCGCATGGGCCTGTCTCAACGATTTCCCGTATATCGCATCGACCAGATCAGCCGGAGCGAACAGCCGCGCATCGCTTCTTTGAATCACGAAGAACATCACCGACCGATTTCCCTGGCGCTTCAACTTCATCAATTCCAGCACATGCCTGGTCCCGCGTTCGGTTTTCGCATCGGGGAAAAGCGCCACACCATCTTCTACCCATGTCACATTTTTCACCTCCACAAAACAAACGTCGCTATCGTTCGAAAGCATGAGATCGAGACGGCTGTGCGAACTCACGCTCCTCTCACGCTGCACATACGGGTAGTCGGACAATTCCGGAATTTCCCCAGCTCGAATAGCTTCGTAGACAAGCCGATTGGGGACCTGCGTGTTAATTCCCACCCAGACCGAATTCACCAGAACCAATTCCCAGGTGAAGGCATACTTCCGGTTCGGATTGTCATGAACCGAAAGCAAGACAGGGCTGCCAGGTGTATCGCAGGTGAGCATACTGCCCGAATTGGGGCAATGCGCGGTGATAATCTCTCCGGACTCCAATTCGACATCTGCCAGGAATCGCTTATAGCGTCGAATGAGCCGGCCGGGTATGAATTCTTCCCCAAACTTCATTCTAATTTCAAGCTCTGTTTGAATCCATTGAACCAGGCAATTTCATTCAGGCTCAATCTTTTTTTCTCTTTGATAGAGCTTTCCAGCGGATAACCGAGACTCATGAGCGAAACGACTTTGTAACTTCGGGGGATGTCCAGCACTTTCCGAACGGCGCGGGGATTGAACCAGCCGATCCAGCAGGTGCCTAATCCCAATTCCTGTGCGCGCAGCACAAAATGCTGCCCGGCAATGCCGGTATCGATGAGATAGTAACTGATGCCCTGGATCTGCTTCCCAATCTTGTTGGCCAGAATATCCAGTCGGGCCAGCATAACGACAATGACTGGTGCATTGGCCGCAAAATGCGTCGCCCGGTAGATACCGGAAAATACCTGTTTCGAAAATTCCTGCTTCAATTCAGGGTCGTCGATCACAATGAAGCGCCAGGGTTGTACGTTTTCAGCCGAGGGCGCGATGCGAGCGGCTTCGAGGCACATAACAATCTTCTCGCGCTCGACAGGCTTATCCTGGTATTTGCGAACGCTCCGGCGCGCCTGCATGATGGACATCAGTGTCGAATTCATAATTTTTTCTTTCCCTTGGTATTGCTGCCGTAATGTTACCATCCGAATTGACAGGTTGAATACTGCCCCATTTCACACGGCCGGACGTTGCCAGTCCCGGCACACTGCCAATGGCGCGGGACGCCTGTCCAGGGCGCTCAGTGGTTACGCGCTCTCATTGGATGATAAAAAAGAAGGAGACCTCGGCGCAATGCTACCGCCAAAATCTCCTTAATTTTTAAATGAACTTGATTGGTAAAAAATCGAATGACCTTAAATTTCCATAATCTCTTTTTCTTTTTTGGCCAGAATCTCATCGACTTTTTTAATGTAGTCATTGGTGAGATCCTGAATTTTCGTCTGGGCGCTAAAAGAGTCATCTTCAGAAATTTTGCCATCTTTCTCCGCTGACTTCAGCGCATCGTTTGCTTCCCGGCGAGTATTGCGGACCGACACTCTCACTTCTTCACCGATTCGCTTCGTCTGCTTCACCAGGTCTTTGCGGCGCTCTTCCGTCAGAGTCGGGATAGGAAGCCGAATAATATGGCCATCGCTCACCGGCGTCAGGCCGATATCCGATTTCTGTATCGCCTTTTCGATTTCATTAATCATGGACTTATCCCAGGGCTGAACTGTAATCAATCTGATTTCAGGAACCGAAATGTTTGCGGCTTGTTTCAGCGGTACAAGCGATCCGTAATAATTGACCTTGATTCCATCGAGAATGGCAGCGGAGGCTTTTCCAGTACGGATTTTGTTCAGTTCGTAATGAAAGTTTTCAATCGCCTTATCCATTTTTTCTTTGGCGTGACCTCGAATATCATCAATCATTTTGATCCTCACATACTATTGTTCCAATTTTCTGTCCTAAGATTAAATTTTTAAGATTATGTTTGACCGTTAGGTTGCATACCCTAATCGGCAGATGGTTTTCCATGCACAGGGTTACCGCGGTGGAGTCCATGACTTTCAGTTGTTTCTGGATGACCTCGAGGTAACTGAGACGATCGAACTTCTTTGCCTCTTTATTGATTTTGGGGTCCGAATCGTAGACGCCGTCAACTTTGGTCCCTTTGATAATGGCATCGGCCTCTATTTCTATCGCGCGTAACGCGGCCGCTGTGTCTGTTGTGAAATAGGGATTGCCCGTGCCGGCGCCGAAGATGACGATTCGCCCTTTTTCCAGATGTCGAATGGCGCGGCGACGAATGAACGGCTCAGCGATCTCTTCCATCTTGATCGCAGTCAGCACGCGCGTGTACACGCCATGCCGTTCAAGATAGTCCTGCAGCGCCATGGCATTGATGACCGTCGCCAGCATGCCCATGTAATCGGCTGAAACGCGATCCATTCCACGGGCGCTGGCCGATAAACCGCGAAAAATATTACCGCCACCAATCACGATCCCGATCTCCACACCCAACTCTCTGATTTCTTTCAACTCTAAAGCGATACGGGAAACGATCTCGGGGTCAATCCCGAGACCCTGGTTCCCCATCAGAGCCTCACCGCTCAATTTCAGGAGCACTCTTTTGTAAACTGGTTGCGGCATATTTCTCTTCCCGGATTAATTTTGACCCAGTTGATAGCGGACAAAACGTCGGATCACCACAGGCTGTCCCACTTTGGCTACCAACTGCTTCAGCAAATCCTGAATTGTGACGTTAGGATCTTTAATATAGCTCTGTTCCATCAGACACACTTCTTCGTAGAATTTGCTCATTTTACCCAGCGCGATTTTCTCAGCGATGGCTTCGGGTTTCTTCTGTTCCTGAGCCTGGGTTTTGTAAATGTTCATCTCCCGCTCAATGACTTGCGGCGAAAGCTCGTCCCGCTTGACAACTAACGGATTGCTGGCCGCGATCTGCATGGCGATGTCATGAATGAAGTTTTTGAACTCGGCCGACTGGCTTGCTGCATCACTTTCGGTATTCACTTCGACGAGCACTCCCAGCTTGCTCCCCGGGTGGATGTATTTCTCGATCAATCCATTTTTATAAGGGTAGATTTCGAATCGTTTGATGGTGATGTTTTCGCCCAACTTCCCGACAATCTCTTTCCGGATTTCTTCGACGGATTTTCCATTCATAAAAGGCTGCCCGTTCAAATCGGCCACATCTTTCGGCTGCTTCTCGGCAATGTGAACCGCCACGGATGAGACAAATTTTTTAAAATCATCGGTCTTCGCTACAAAGTCAGTCTCACAATTTATCTCAAGAATCACGCCAAGTTTGCTCCCGGGGTGAATGTAACTTTCAATGCTTCCATCCTTTGCTTCGCGAGATGCTTTCTTCTCCGCCTTGGCAATGCCTTTTTTTCTCAAATAATCAACGGCCTGATCGTAATCGCCATTCGTTTCCTTGAGGGCATTTTTACAGTCCATAATTCCGGCGCCGGTGCTCTCCCGTAGTTTTTTTACATCATCTGCACTGACAGTCATTTCTAACTCCTCTCTATATAAAATTTTAATAGTTTTCTTCTTCAAAACTTTTTTCTGTTTCGACTTCATATTCCATCGATTTCTTCTCTTCGATCCCCTCTTCTTCCATGGCATGGGCTGACTGGTACTGCATGCCTTCAATCACAGCGTCAGCGATAGTATGGGTGATCAGGTTGATCGATTTGAATGCATCATCGTTTCCCGGGATCGGGTAGTCAATCATATCCGGATCGGAATTTGTATCAATCAATCCAATGATGGGAATATTCAATCGGTCAGCTTCGGCAACTGCGATCGCTTCTTTTTTCGTATCCACGACAAAAATAATTCCCGGCAGTTTCGTCATCTCTTTAATCCCGCCCAGTACGCGTTCCAGTTTTTCCTTGTCGCGCTCGATATTCAGGATTTCTTTTTTGGTGAGTTTTTCATACGAACCGTCCGTCATCATCTTATCAAAATTTTTGAGCCGCTTGATGCTCTTTTTGACAGTCACAAAGTTGGTGAGCGTACCACCCAACCATCGCTCATTGACATAAAATTGATTGCATCGTTCGGCTTCGATTCGAATAATATCCTTGGCCTGTTTTTTGGTTCCGACGAACAGCACCTTGCCGCCATTTTTCACCACGTTCTTCACTTCTTCGCAGGCTCGTTCCAGATAGGTCAGAGTCTTTTTTATATCGATAATGTAAATCCCATTTTTTTCCATGAAGATGTATTTCTTCATTTTCGGATTCCAGCGACGGGTCAAATGCCCGAAGTGAGTTCCCGCCATCAACAGATCTTGCAAATTGACACTCATGATAATTCTCCTCTAATTTGGGGTTTTTCCTCCATCTCTTTGGCAAAACGTCTGTACCGAATTTTATTTCACTCATTCCGGCACCCCATACGTGATCAAGAGATGTGTGTTCTTCATCAGATAAACAGATATTAACGTTTGGAAAATTGATACCGTTTGCGCGCGCCAGCCATACCATATTTCTTGCGCTCTTTCTCGCGAGGATCCCTGGTCAAAAAGCCGTTAGCCCGTAAAATGGATCGCAGCTCTTCATCGTATTGCAGCAGCGCCCTGGAAATTCCCAGACGCACAGCGCCGGCCTGACCGGACAATCCGCCGCCGTTGACATCAGCCACAACATCGAACTTTTCCTGTGTTTCAGTTTTGATAAACGGCTGCTCGATCAACATCTTCAGTGTTTCACGTTTGAAATGATCAATCAGCGACTTTTTATTCACTTCGATTTTTCCATTGCCAGGCATCACCCTGACTCTTGCGATGGAGCCTTTTCTCCGGCCTGTCGCGCGATACTCCGTTACTTTCATACATAACCTCTTTGTTTTTTTGATTTATGCCTTACTTTAATTACGACTGTTTTCAAACCGAGCGAACGATGATGGCCCGCCTGACTGCCTTTTATTTATGAAGCTCCAGAGGCTTGGGATTTTGGGCATGATGAGGATGCGATTCACCGACATACACTTTCAATTTTCTGAACATCTGCCGGCCGAGACGATTATCGGGCAGCATGCCTTTTATTGCATGTTCGATGATTCGTTCCGGATAGGTTTTCATCATGTCTTCATAGACTGTCTGCCGCAGACCGCCGGGATAGCCGGTATGACGACTGTACACTTTGTGCTGGGCTTTCCTTCCGGTTAGGCGAACCTTCTCGGCGTTAATTACAACAACATGATCGCCAACATCGAAATGCGGTGCGAAAGTCGGTTTATGTTTGCCGCGCAGGACATGCGCGACCTGCGATGCCAATCGACCTAACACCTGATTTCTCGCATCGACAACGAACCAGTGCCGATCGATGTCTTTCGGTCGTGGTGAAAAAGTTTTCACGTCTGTTTCTCCTAACTATGTTTCTTTTTTATTACTATGAATTTATGAAAAAATATTTTTTTAAAATTACCAAAGATAGTAAAATTGAATTTAAGAAGCAAGTAGTTTTTCTTGGAAAGCAGAATTTATTCAATTTTAATTCGGTTCAGGCCGAGTTTTTTCACAGACGATTTTCACCCCGGCCGATTCGCTTTGCGCCCTGGTGACGGATTCACTTTTCTGAACGAAACACTTGACATTCAGCATATTTCATATATATTAGTGGTAGTCATACGGGTTTAAGGTTTAAGGTTTAAGGTTTAGCGTTCTGGGTTCGGATATTTCTTTTACGTTGTGCCTTCGTATCTTTGTTGCTGAGTAGTTATGAATTAATCACTGTAACTGCATTTATTTCAGGAGGGTTCCATGAAAAAATTACAGGGTATTCTGAGTCCATTCTTGCTCCTTGTCTTCTCGGCATCCATTGTCCTGGCTCAGAGTTCAGCATTCAACGGGTTGTACATGGATATGGGCAATCTGCCCCGACTATCCAACGCCCAAACACGTTCCATCAGCCCGGAAAATTTCACCGGTGAAAAAGGCAAAGGCGGCATGTCCACCGATGGACTGGCTGCCAAAGCGGCGCGCGACTTAGGCCAGGGCTGGAAAGTTTCACCGTACATCCACATCAAATCGCACGAGACCTATGTGCTCGCAGAAATCACGGGTTCTGGCGCCATTCAGCAAATATGGATGACGCCCTCCGGCAACTGGCGCTTTTCCATCATCCGGTTTTATTGGGACGGCGAAACCGAGCCATCGGTCGAAGTTCCGGTCGGTGATTTTTTTGCCTGCGGCTGGGGCAAATATGCCCATGTCAACTCCCTGCCAGTGTGCGTCAATCCGGGCAGCGCCTTCAACTGCTACTGGGTGATGCCGTTCCGCAAGTCCTGCAAGATCACCATGGAGAACCTGGATGATAATCAGATGACCTTGTACTATCAGATCAACTACACCCTCACTGAAGTGCCGGAGGATGCCGCCTATTTCCACGCCCAATTCCGGCGCGTGAATCCGGTGCCCTACAAAGACGTCTTCACCATTCTCGATGGAGTGAAAGGCCAGGGGCACTTTGTGGGGACGTACATGTGCTGGGGCTCCAACAACACAGGTTGGTGGGGCGAAGGCGAGATCAAATTTTTCATCGATGGCGATAAACAATTTCCAACCATCTGCGGGACCGGTACCGAAGATTATTTCTGCGGTTCCTACGGCTTTGTCGCTGATGATAAATATAAAGAATATTCCACGCCCTTTGCCGGGATGCCCCAGGTGATCAGCCCGGACGGACTCTGGAATTCGCAGCAGCGATTTGGTTTGTACCGCTGGCACATCATGGATCCGGTTCGTTTCGAGAAAGATTTGAAAGTGACCATGCAGGCCCTGGGCTGGCGCTCCGGCGGTCGCTATCTGCCATTGCAGGATGATATCTCCTCTGTCGCGTACTGGTATCAGAAAGAGCCGCACGCCAAATTCCCCAAGCTACCGGATCGGGATTATCTGGAGATCAAATAACCATCGGACATGCAGACTCCAAAGCCCGAATTCCGTTCAGCCAGAATTTCGGGCTTTGCTATTTCAACCAGGCAGCGCTTGCGGTTAATATGAAATCTCCCAATTGACAGGTGGCAAACATGCGCTCATCGGCAAAATTCACCTATAAATGCCTTGACATTTTTCAGTCGTTTACCTATATTTGGCTTTCGCGATCTCAATATTCACGACATTGCTGCCCGACTGAACTTCGAAATTCATCGCGGTCAGAAGCGCCTGAAATTTGCCTGAAGACTTCGGACAACCCAGGCTTGCTCCTGATTTTGGTTGGCTACCCGGGTTGGATAATTGCAGGGCTGAACTCGCAGACTTCGCAGTCGCCTTTCAATCGCTGGTGTCAAGCCATTTGCTGATGAAGTCGCTATTCATCCTTTTGAGGTTTGCCGGTGCAGCCTTAACTTAAACGTCACGTGTCATTTATTCCGGTTCAAAGGAACACCCCGATGCATTGCAACTGGTTCCGCGATTGCTACCGGCAGGTCCACATGGATTTTCACATGCCGGAATTTCCCCGGTCTGCAATTAAGAATTTTAACGCCCGCATATTTGTCGATCACCTCCAGCGCGGTCGTGTCAATCTGGTCGCTCTGTTTGCCAAATGCCACTTTGGCAATTCCTATTACCATACCCACGTGGGGCATCGGCACAGCGGACTGACTCAGGATTTTCTCATGGAAACCGCTCTCGAGTGCCGGCGGCGCGGCATCCGAACGCTGGCCTACTATTCGCTGTGCGTGGATAAACGCGCATTCGATGAAAACCCTGACTGGCGCTATGTGGATGGCGAGGGGAAAACCTACTCCGACCGCTTCGGCTCCGTATGCATGAATACGCCTTACAAAGACGAACTGGCCCTGCCCCAATTGGAGGAGATTGCCGCCAACTATCCGGTGGATGGGCTGTTCATCGATATTCCGTTTCCGTGGGGCGCGCCGGATTATTTCTGCTTCTGCAAATTCTGCCGGCAGCGCTGGCTCAAAGAGTTCAATCTCGACATCACGCCGGCGCTCCCGCCGGTTCAACGGCAACGATTGAACATGCGTCTTGCTGAAACCTGGCTGTTACAAATTCGCGATATCTTCCGGCGAACCAATCCGCAACTGGCCCTTTGCTGCAACGTTGTCGGCGCCAGCGCCGTGTCCCGCCCGGTCAAAGAACTGTGCGATATCGGCGTCTGGGAGAGTCAGCCCCGTCCCGGGGATTATCTGGGCCATAGCTTTTCATCCCGGCTGGGTCGCAACGACATCCTCGATATTCAGATGATGACCGTCCGTTTTTACGAGGGCTGGGGCGATATGTCGCTCAAGCCGGAGCCGCAACTGCGAACCGAACTGGCCGCCATTATCGGCAATGGCATGGTTCCCACCGTGGGCGACCAGGTCAATGTCGACGGCACGCTGCAGCCGGCCGTTTACGACACATTCGACGCATCCTTCGGCTTTGTGCAGCAACGCGAGGATATTTTGCGCAGCGCCGAGTCGATTCGGCATTCGGTCGTATTGCTGCCGGTGCCGGATCCGAACCTCCCCTTCATCGCCGGCGCGTGCGCAGCAAATCCGCAGCTCAATTGGAAAGGCATGGCGCCTGCCTGGCGCGGCGCGCACAAAATGCTGGTCGAAAGCCACATTCAGACCGACCTGGTTTACAGCGTGCTGGCTGAAGATATGAATCAATTTCCGCTGATCATTTTGCCGGAGCCGGCTTCGTACCAGCCCGGCATGGAGTCACGTCTGCGCGACTATGTCCGCAACCGGGGCATACTCGTCGCAGTCGGCAATTCGATATTCACCGATGGAACCTGTCCGTTGGCCGATGTGTTCGGCATTCGTTACGTGGAGCCGCTCAGCTTCAGCGTCGCTCACTTCATTCCGCACGCCGAAGTCCGCGGCGCAACCGACGCCATCCCGCTGCAACTCCGCGGGGACTGTTTCAAAGTGCTGTGCGATGGGGCTATTCCGCTGGCAGATCTGATTTTTCCGGTCGGGGAATCCCAGCCTCCGGTGAAAGGATTTCGTCACGATTATCCTCCGGCCTCGGAACGCCCATCGCCATTTCCCTTTGCCACACTTCATCCGTACGGCAGGGGCAAGGCCGTGTACATCGCTGCGTCCATCTTTGAAATTTACTGGCGAACCAATCACCACTGGCTGCGGCAATTCACGGAAGCACTGTTGCGTTATGTCGACCCCGGGCAGCCGTATCGCATCGACGCTTCCGGTACCATTGAAGCGAACCTGATGCGCAGCGGAGACGATTGGCTGCTCAATCTCATTCACTATTCGCTGGGACATCAGGGCGGACAGTCGGCCATTGCCGGGATCGAACGCGTGGAGCCGGCGCACAACATCGTCTGCCGCGTCCGTTGCCGGCACGTCAGCAACGTTGTCATCGAACCGGCTGGACAGGACATCCCTTTCACCATGGAAAACGGCGTCTGTACTTTCACCGTGCCTGAAATTGAATATCTCACAATCATCCGACTTTGCGGCGCTGCCAAAAAATGATTCGGGTACTCACAATTTTACTGAGAAAGTGTGAACATGTCATTGGTAATTCTGTATGCTATCGCTGCCGGCGTTCTTTTCGCCTTGATGGGTCTGGGCTATAAAATCGCTGAGCAGCACAAATGCCGACCTGTTGTCTTCTCGTTCGTCTTCTCCCTGACCGGGGGAATTATTTCGCTGATCACTTCGTTCTATGAAGTCACGCACTGGGATGACCCGCGACTCTGGGCGCAGGGCATCGTCATGGGAGTTTTGCTGGTCATTGCCCTGCTTCTGATTCTCGAGGCCAATCGTATCGGCCCGGCGTCCGTGAGCTGGACAATTCTCAATCTGTCGTTGCTGGTGCCCATTCTCATCTCACCGCTGTTTTTTCATGACCAGGTGCTGCTGGTCGATCCGTTCATCGTGCTGTTCTTTGTCATCATGCTGCTTCTTTTCGCGCACGGGATGAGAGTCGCGGACACAGGTCTTCACCGGGCGAACCGGCGCTTCCTTCTTCTGCTGATCATCGTTTTCATGTCCAACGGCTTATTCATCACCGGCAATAAGCTCAAATACGTACTGTTCGGAAATGACAATACCGCCGGTTTGGCCACCATTGCTTACGCTGTCACCGCGATCATCGTCCTGATCATCGCGCTGAAAAACAAGCTCCGGCCAATGGTTTCCACAAATGAGGTGAAAATCGGAATTCTGGTCGGCATTTTCAGTTCCAGCGGAACGATCTTTTTCATCAAAGCCATGAGTCTGCCGGCGACTGTCGTTTTCCCATTGACCCAGGGAATTTCGTTACTGGGCGGCGTTGTGCTCACGGCGTGGATTTATAAAGAGCGGCTCAACAAACTGATGATTCTGGGATTCGGCATCGGTTTTCTTGTGCTCATGCTGGAGGCGTTTCGGGCGCCGCTGTCCGCAATGCTGCAATTTTAGTAAAGCGTTGTTAAAATATCGTGGCGCGAATCCCCGCAGCCGGAGTGCCTTTCCGCAGCGCCGGGTTCCCGCGCGCGGAATCCATGAATGGCTCTGTTGGTCTTTCTGAAGATAATTCACTATAGTTCAAATACATGAAGAAGATGTTTATTACGAGGAGAAAAATGTATGAGTGTAATCGACATGTTGAATAAAATCGACCGCGTCGTATTTCCCGATGTGAAAAAACCGGTGTACCAGACCGTCGCCGACGAGGTGGGGGATCGTTTGAAACGAAAGCTGCCGGTGGCGCACGGCAGTGAAGCCTCGGCCACGGCCGGGGAGCTATTCCTGCTCATCGCAGAAGATGCACCGAAGCCGGAGGCGCTGGCCAAAAAACTCCGCGCGCCGGAAGACAGGGACTGGAGCTATATCAGGCTCAGCAAAAACGGGAATGTTGAAATCATCGTCGCCCGGAACCATTTGCTGTTCGCCACAGTCTGTCATCTGTTTGATTTTCTGGGCGAGCAATCCGCCGGGGATTTTCACGATGGCACGCTGCTGGAGATCGGTTTCAAGTGGAACCGGCCGGTGTATGATTGTTGTCTCACCCAATTGGATCGCACGTCCCGTCACATGGACTGGAAGGCGCACATTCGGGAATATGCCCGTCTGGGCTTCTCCCACGTGGAAGTGAATTCTCTGGCGACCGCCCACGGGCTGGAACCGGGCGTGGAGCATGAGGTGTACCCGGTGTTTTACACCTATTGCCCGGCGCTGGATCAGTTCGTCTCCAGCAAGCTCAACGATGGTATCTATCCGAGGGAATATCTCAATGCCAATTTAAGTCTGTTGAAAAAATATGCCACAGAAACGGTGCGATACGGGCTGACGCCGGGACTGCACAGCTTTGAGCCGCGCAATGTGCCGGACGAGTTGCTGAAAAAATATCCCATGCTGCGCGGCGCCCGCGTGGATCACCCGTTTCGCAGCATGAAACCGCGATTCAGTATGGCGCTGGCTCATCCGTTCGTCCGAATGCATTACAAGGAATTGATTCAGAACCTGCTCCGCGAAGTGCCGGAACTGGGATACATTTCGATTGTCACCAACGACAGCGGCGCCGGCTTCGAATTCACCCGCTCGCTCTATGTGGGCGCTAACGGCGGCGCTTATCTCATCCGCGAATGGAAATCGGTGGATGACGTCGCCAAAGCTGCGGCCAAAAATGCCATGAGCTTTTTCAAGCTGCTCAGGGACGGTGCAGCCGAGATCAATCCGAACTTCCGCGTCATGTTTCGGTTGGAGCCGTTCGCCGATGAGCGCACCCACATGTTGAATGAAATCGGCGAACGAATCGACGTGGAAGGATCGTCATTCCTGAGCCGCGGGTATGGTTCCGCGTACCGGCACGAACTCTACGAGGATGTCGATGCGGTGCAATCCACAGCCCACCAGAATACGTTCAAACAGGAAGAGAAGGAATTCATGGACATGATGACCGGCAAGGGTTCTCTGGCTCACGTGATTTACTCCTTTGGTCTCTATCTGAATTTCGATCCCCTGCTGGGCATTCCGTTCCCGTGGATGCTGTGCGAAAAGCTCAGCGCTATGCGCCGGGTTGGCGCGCAGTACGTGGTCAATCAGGGCGGCATTCACCCGCCATCATTGGCGCCGTGGTGCATCAACCGCGAGATCGTCGGACAGTTTCAGTTCAATCCGGACCTGGATATCGACGCGACATTGAAGAGCATCGCCCGTAAATGGGTCGGCCAGGCCCATGCGGACGATCTCTATAAAATCTGGCAGATGGTTCAGGAAGCCGTTCGCGCCTACCCGCCGGTCGGCCTGTACACCTTTGTCGGAATCACCTGGTACCGGCTCTGGGTTCGTCCCCTCATTCCCAACATCGAAGCCATTTCTGAGGAAGATCGCGCCTACTATGAGAACTATCTGTTAGCGCCGCCCCACAATCCGACCCGCGTGGACCTGAACCGCGACGTGTTGTTCGAATTGGGCGGGCCGGATTTGGCGTCGCGAAATGCGCAGCGAATGGACGACAACATCCGGCCGGTGATGGACAGAGTCCTCGAATTCATTCTGTCCGTGGTGAAAAAGACCGAAGCGGATCCGGCTGCCCATCGTTTGTTTATCGATCTGTCCGATCGGCTGCACGCGCTCAAATACTGGTTCATCACCCAGCGCAATGCCCAGGCGTGGATTGCCGGGGTGCATGGGTATCTGCGCACATCGGACAAAGAGACGAAGAAAAAATGCCGCGCGCTGTTGAAAGAGATGGTGCTGTCCGAAATTGAAAACACAAAGCAGTTGCTGCATCTCTGGGAAACCAGCGCCACGGATTTTATGCTCATTTCCGGGCATGGCGAATCCGTGCATCAATTGGGCGAGAATTTCGGCGAGCTGCTGAAACGGAAAATTGAGCTCATGCAGGGCCATGAGAATGACGAACCCTACGTTGATCCCAATTTCATCTGGCGCGTGCCGGGCATCGATTTCTATTCACTGGACGAGATCGACGCCGGTCCTTCGCCGGTCACAGGTCAATTGAGCGACATATAAAGATGCTTTATGAAATCAGGCATGGGAAAAATTCCATGCCTGATTAATTTATAGCGGCCCATCGTCAGGGCGCGGTCTCGGGTTGCACCAGCACGCTGATTGTCTGCTCCGACACGATAACGAATGTGAATTCAATCCCAACTGTCCACTTTATCCGCGGAGACTTTGGATGAAAAAAACGACTCTGAAAAAGGTTCGATGCATCGGCCTGATCTTGCTCCTCATCGCATTGATTTTCGGCGGGAATTATCTGCTGCAGGTCGCTGCCATCGGCGCCGGTTACAAAGCTAAAATACTCGCCTCCGGCATCTTCGTCTCAGGGCGAAATGCGGACTCGGTGCTTCGTGAAGATCTATCGGCCACTGTCTATCAATTTTTCGATGTAGACATCGATAGCCTCAACCAGAGCGTCACGGCGTCGACCCTGCTGGGTTTGGTGAAGAGCCGCGCCAGCTTCAGGCCGGGATTGGGAGTGACGCTCCATGTACAGCCGGAAGACCGCAGCACCGGACTGCCCGCCATGGCCCGGCTCAGTGACGAATTACTCTGGCCGCAGGGGGAAGCCGTGAACCTGTCGGATCTGCCCGCGGAGGTGGATTCGGTGAAATTGAATCAGGCCATCGACCATGCATTTTCGGAGCCGGATTCAACCCGGCTGCGACGCACGCGAGCGGTTGTGGTGGCGTACAAAGGCCGGATCGTCGCGGAAAGATATGCGGACTGCTTCAACAAAGACACGCCGCTGTTAGGCTGGTCCATGACCAAGAGCGTGATCAATGCCCTGGCTGGCATCCTCGTTGGTCAGGGAAAATTGTCGCTGGACGCGCCGCTGAATTTGCCCGAATGGCAAAAACCCGATGATCCGCGCCGCGCGATCACCCTCGACCATTTGCTGCGCATGAACAGCGGGTTGAAATTTCACGAACAATACACCACGCCAAAAACAGACGTTTCTCAGATGCTATTCGTCGAGCGCGACGCAGCCGCTTTCGCCGCGAACAAACCCCGGGCCCATCCGCCTGGCGAAACATGGCACTACTCCAGCGGCACGACCAATATCATCGCCCGGCTGCTAAAACATGCACTGGCCGGGACGGATGCCGACTATCTCCGTTTTCCCGGTCAGGCGCTCTTTGGAAAAATCGGCATGACCGGCGCCGTGCTGGAGCCGGACGCCGCCGGCACATTTGTCGGATCATCGTTCATGTACGCCACGGCACGCGACTGGGCGCGGTTTGGCCAGTTGTACCTGCAGGATGGCGTGTGGCAGGGCGAGCGCATTCTGCCGGAGGGCTGGGTCGGCTACTCGACCTCTCCGACGAAAGCCTCGCGGCAATGGAAATACGGCGCGCATTTCTGGATCAATCCCAAAACGCCGAATGGCCAATGGATGCCCGCGTTGCCGGCGGATTTGTTCTTCTGCTGGGGCCACGAAAGTCAACACGTGTTCATCATTCCGTCGCGCAATCTGGTTCTTGTTCGGCTCGGTTTGAGCATTGAACCGACTTCGTGGGATTTCAAAATATTCGCGGCAGAGGTTCTGGACGCGTTTCCAAAATAAAGCACGTGGTTACTCTGTGCATACTTGAATTTTTAAATAATATAGTGATGCCTATGAAAAAAACAAAAATAGACTGGATCAATCAAGTCGTCGAACTCATTGTTGTCATCATCGGAATTACACTGGCTTTTATGATTGACCGCGCCCAGGAAAATTACAAAGCCAGCCAGTTGGAAAAAAATTACCTTCAAAGCTTTTACGATGACATTGCAAAAGACAGCGTGCAACTTGCCGATATAATCGCTCATGAAGAGAATACCTTAAAGAATATCACCCGTCTCATTGCATTGCTTCACCAAACGACAGTCCCCAGCGACTCGATTTTGGTAATTCTCTCGACCATGAGTCAATATTATCCGTTCTTTCAGAATGCCGGCACCTACGAATCCCTTAAGAACAGCGGCGACCTGAACACCCTTTCAGATTATTCCCTGAAAGAGAAGATTTTCAAATACTACCAGCGAAACGATGAACGAAAAATGCAGGAACAAAACTTTTCTTCATTTCTGAATTCCTATTTTATTCCATTTTTGTTTGAACACATTGATCTTGAGTCTGCAAAAATCGTTCGCATGGACATCATTCGCGACTATAAATTCAAGAATCTATTATTGGGGTATCAGGTTCTTTTGAGGCAAAATTTTTTACTTCATCAAAGCATGCACAGTGAGAGTTTGAAACTGAGCGGAGATATCCAGGCCATGCTTCGAGATTAGTCGCTACGGATGAGTGGTGAATGGTGTACAGTCGATAGAGAATCAGGACGCATATCCACTCGTAATGTTGGATTACCTATTCCTTTAATTAAGCAAAACGTCCGGTTCCGGGTTAAAGAGAATTTTCGTCGCTATTCAGGCATGTAGTCTTGCCGCGAAGCCACCAAACCACACTTTTCAGGACGATGTCCTTTTATTCATTCTTATTTTGTGAGATTCATTTTTCTTTAAACCACGTTAGCTTTTCTGAATCGATAATTTAACCTGCATTATTCATAGTATTTTTAAAGGAGGCTGGCTAACCTGAATGATGCTCTTTTTAGAATAAACGTATAAAAACTGAGTTTCAAAATAGCTTAGCATTTAGCTAATTGAAAATCTGAATGTTGACTCAAATTCTGAGCAAGTTCATGAATAATTCAGGTTAGATGTATTTTTTTCTTCGTGCCTTTGAGATTTTGTGGCTGAACAGTTACGAACATTCATTTACGAAATCTACATGATTATAACCTTAAACCCTGAACTCTGAACCAGCCAACCTGAGTAGATACAATCATTTTATCATTAAAGCGAGGAGATTGTTATGTTAAAAAGAATGAAAAGCGTCGCCTATTTCACATGTATTTTCTTTTTATTTTTTTCATTAATATCCGAAGCAGAATCGAATGACTTTGATGGCACATGGAAGATGATCAACGAAAAAAGCACGGAAATTGACCTGTACGGCGCGCTCTCGGTAGAGTTTCACATCAGCGGAGACCAGCTCACGCTCATTCATCAGTGGGGCGTTGGCCGCAGCTTCCGGGATTCCATCAACCTGAACATCGATAGCAATTTTCATGCATTCGAAATCCACGACCGCGTTGTGGCAACCAATGTTTTCATGGGATTGTCCATGCCGGTGGGCGAGCAGCGGCAGATCAAAGCGACCTGGGAGAAACCCGGCGCGGTATTAAAACTGGTGGAGCAATTCAACCTCATCAGTTCCCAGGGACGATTCCCGGAAACTGTCACCCATCACTACACCCTGTCTGCGGATAAGGAAATCATCACCTACGATGTTAATCGCGCCTCGCGCAAGACCGGTCCGAAGGTCAGGTACGTCCTGAAAAAGGAAGGCATTAAAAACGCCTGGTACATGGAACTGGAAGACAACTGGGAAATCAGCGGCAAGCTGCCGACGCAGGCTTTTCTGATAAGCCTTCAGGGACTGGCCAACGCCACCGGGCCGAATTTGTACTTTGTCTATCCGTCGACGTGGGACTTTCGGTTCACGCCCAATGTCCTCGAGTTTTTGAAAAACGAGCGACACTACACATTCAACAAACTGGCCACGGCCGAACAGGCGCTGCAACGATTCAAGGAAAACGTTCACGGCTACGTGGTCTGGGACAAGGATGTGCGCACCTCACTCATCGTCTCGTTCACGGTGGCAGGGCTGGAGCAAGCTATTGTGGTCAGCGAAGAGATGATTCCACTGGTCGAGAAATTCGGTTTGAAAAAAGTCGAAGACTTCCGGGGCAAATTCACCGGACAGAGCGATGCGCAAATCTACGCCTGGGCGTACGAGCAGTACTGGAATCGGTGCAGTAAAGAATACATCGTGTGGATGGGCGGCGAGCACGGCGCCATCATGAAACCGGGCGTCGCCGACTGGGGCATTTTCAAGCGCGCCTTTTTCAATGATCTCTCCACCAAAGTCACGGATACCGAAGAGTATGCGCTGGCCAATAAACTGCTGTCGGAAATGAAACCACTGTCCTACGTATTCGGCTGGCATTCCTATAAAAAAGACAAAGAGCGCGACCACGTGACGCTCACTTCAAGCTATTCCCTGCGCGTGGAAGGCTTGCACACGTTGCCGAACATGAGCTTCAGCAGCCAGGTGCCGGCGTCGCCGGGATTCACATTCAAAAATAATCACAACATCGTGCCGGGAAAAACCTATTCGCCCAAAAAGAAAGTGTACATTTCGTGCATCCAGACCGACTGTCTCGGACTTGGCGCATGGACGCGACCGGGCCGCGGCCAACTACCCTATGCCTGGGAAGTGACCATGAACTGGTCGTGGCTGGCTCCGGCCATGATGGAATATTTCTACACCCAGGCCACGCCAAATGACTTTTTCATCGGCTCGCTCTCAGGGCCGGGTTACATGTATCCCAAAGCCATCCCAAAAGAGACGCTGCCCGCGATCATTGACATCGCCTATGATCTGATGAAGAAGCTCGACCTGAACGTCTTCGAAATCATGGACTATTCCCAAGGCGCCACGGTGGAGGGCAATACCGAGTTGCCCCGGGACGTTGTGGATGTGTACTATGAACGGATGCCCGGCGCCATTGGATTTGCCAACGGCTATTCCCCATCCTTCACCTTCACCAGCCGCGACGGCCGGCCGTTTCTGTCGTTCGATTACTATCTTTCGCCGACCCGCACCGAAGCCGACGCTGCGGCTGATTTGCAGGAACTGGCAACGATCAATTCCCAACGGCCCTATTTTCTGCTGATGCACGTCCGCCAGTGGAGCGATATTACCCGCGTGAAAGCCATTCTGGACAATCTGGGCCCGGAATTTGAGGTAGTGCCGCTTGATATTTTCATCAAAATGGCCGGCGCCAAACCGACATTCAAAGAGCGGTTCCTGAACCAGGAGATGCAATGACCTGGTCTTGTTACAGCGTCACTTCCCAAAAAGTACCATCCTGAGCTGATCAGAACTGGCGCTCCGGAGGACTCCGTACAAGTAGGTCAAGTCACCGCTTTGACCTACTTTTTAGTCAATGCCATTTTTTTCACTTGATTTCTTGCTGAATTAGTTATATTATAACTCAACCACCGCGTTACGGGAATTCAACTCCCGCGCCTCTCCGGGAAACGAATTCACCGCTATCCGGCGAAAGGAAACGACATGCAGCCATCTCACCCATCCTTCATTGCCCATCGCGGCGCTTCGTACGATGCGCCTGAAAATACGCTGGCAGCGATTCACCTTGCCTGGGAGCAACATGCCGACGCCGTGGAGGTGGATATTCATCTTTCAAAAGACAATAAGATTGTTGTCATTCACGATGACACAACAGGCAGAACGACTGGCGCAAATCACAACGTCAGGGATTTGACGCTCGCTGAACTCCGGAATCTGGATGCCGGCGCATGGAAGGGCAGCCAATGGGCGAATCAGAGAATCCCCGCGCTCGATGAAGTGCTGGCCGCGGTTCCCGGGGACAAACGAATATTCATCGAAATCAAATGCCGGGAATCTGTGCTGCCAATTCTGAAAGCCGTGCTCCGCGCATCCGCGCTTCGGCCGGATCAGGTGACACTGATCGGCTTTGACCTGTCGCTCATGACGCAGGCGAAAAAATTAGTCCCTGAATACGAGATTTGTTTTCTCTTTCATCTCCAAAAAGACATCGTCACCCATTGCTGGCGGCCGGATCCGGAACATATCATTTCTTCGGCGCTGAGCGCCGGTGTGGATGGGGTCGACCTGTTCGCCTGCGATGCAGTGGATGAAAATTTTGTGAAAAAAGCTCGAAACGCCGGTCTGAAAATTTACGTATGGACTGTAAACAATGTGACCGACGCGCAGCGGTTCGTCGCATTGAACCTGGATGGAATCACATCAGATCGCGCAGGTTGGTTGAAATTCAATTGTTGCACTCAGTAAGCCCGACATTTTACTGACACTAACGCGGAGGAAATGAACGCGAATGGCCAAGATCATCATCGGAATCCATGGACTCGGGAAAAAGCCACCGCAACGCATCATGAAAAAATGGTGGGAAAAATCGATCCGCGAGGGATTGAAATCGATCGGCTACCCGATTCAATTTTTCACATTCGAATTTGTGTACTGGGCGGATTTTCTCCACGACCAGCCGCTCGATGTTTCGATCAAAGACAAAGAGCACCCTCTGTATTTGAAAGAGCCCTATCAGCCGGCCAGAGACACCGTGATGAAAAAACCGAGCGACCTGAAAAGAAAAATTCTGAACTACCTTGAAAAGGAATTGGAGAAAGTATTTTTGAACGAGGATTTATCCATCAATTTTTCAGGCATTTCAGACTATATCATCAAACATTTTTTTACAGACCTGGATCAGTATTATTCCGGAACGTGTCAGGATAAAAACAGGGAGACGCGGCCGGTGAAACACGTGCTCCGGGAGCACCTGGCTTCGGTGTTGCGAAAGCACAAGAACAAGGAAATACTTCTCATCGGTCATTCCATGGGTTCCATTTTATCCTATGATGTATTGACGCAAACTGCGCCGGATGTTACAATCGACACCCTCGTCACCATTGGTTCGCCCCTGGGAATACCGGCCATTGTCAACAAGACGATCACCGAACTGAAACAGCGGAAGGGGCGCCCGGGACAACTCGCCACGCCGGAAAACGTCCGGCGTTCCTGGTACAATCTGTCCGACCTCAATGATAAAGTCGCTTTCAATTACGAACTGGCCGACGAATTCCAGCCCAATTCCCGGCATATCAAAGTCACCGATCTCGTCGTCTACAATAATTACGAAATGAATGGCGTGAAAAATTCGCACAAGGATTTCGGCTACCTGCGGACGCCGGAATGCGCTAACATCATCAATGAATTTCTGACGCGCGACAGGAATCCAATCCTGGTGCGAATGATGGATAAACTCAATCGCTGGATCGACAGGCTTCATCGCCTGTGAACAGCGAAAAACCGGCAACACGGTTGGGGGAAGGACAAAAGTCCAGGTTACCCTCTGGCGCGCGATCGGAAGGAGAATCCGCGAATTCCCGATCACTTTTCCCAATTGCGAAATGGACGAAACGGAGGTACAGATGAACCGCGACGAAATGATTGAACGAATTCAAATGACTTCGAAGAAATGGGATTTCATCGTCATTGGCGGAGGCGCCACCGGCATGGGCGTGGCTATTGATGCAGCGTCGCGCGGCTATCAGACGCTTTTGCTCGAGCAGGCCGATTTTGGCCAGGGCACATCGAGTCGCAGCACCAAACTGATTCACGGCGGTGTGCGGTATTTGCAGCAGGGCAACGTCTCCTTCGTCCTCGAAGCGTTGAAGGAGCGGGGATTGCTGCTACAGAATGCGCCGCACCTCGTTCATAACCTTCCGTTTATCGTTCCGAATTATGACTGGTGGGAGTCCCCCTTTTACGGCATTGGATTGAAGCTGTACGACATTCTGGCCGGGAAGCACGGATTTGGCCATTCGAAAATTTTATCATTCGAGCAGACCTTGCAACACCTCCCCACCGTGGAGACCAATGGCTTGCGCGGCGGCGTGATGTATTTCGACGGCCAGTTCGATGACGCCCGGCTCGTGATGAATATGGCCCGGACGGCCGCGGAACAGGGCGCCACGCTGGTCAATTACATGCGCGCCGAATCGCTTTCCAGGACAGACCATTTCGTGGATGGCGTTGTGACAAAGGACATCGAGACCGGGAAAAAATATTCGTTGGCAGCTCGCTGCGTCATCAATGCGACCGGGGTTTACGCGGATGAAATTCGGGTCATGGAAGACCCAACTTCCCGGCCGATGATCCGTCCCAGCCAGGGCGTGCACATTGTGCTGGACAGGAGTTTCCTGCCCGGTGACAGCGCCATTATGGTGCCGCACACGGATGACGGCCGCGTTCTGTTCGCCATTCCCTGGCAGAATTGCGTGCTCGTGGGCACGACTGATACCGAGGTCACGACAATTCCGCTGGAGCCGGTTCCGCTGCCTTCGGAAATCGATTTTCTCATCCGCCATGCAGCGCGCTATTTGAGCAAGGATCCCACCCCGGCGGATGTGCTGAGCGCCTTTGCCGGCCTCCGACCCCTTGTGGCTGTCGGCGATTCGGAAAATACCGCGGCCATCTCCCGCGATCACGTGGTGCATATCTCTCAATTCGGGCTGGTCACCATCACCGGCGGCAAATGGACTACCTACCGAAAAATGGCCGAGGACACCATCGACCAGGCCGCTGTGCTGGCGCAGCTCAATACAGTTTCCTGCGTCACTCACGATCTTCATATTCACGGCTATCACAAAAACGCCGACCAGTTTGGTGAACTGGCGAGCTATGGCTCGGACGCTCCGGCTTTGCTTGACCTGCTGCGGGATGAGGCCAGCTATTCCAGGCCGCTGCATCCTTCCCTGCCCTATCTGGCCGGCGAAGTGGTCTGGGCGGCCCGATATGAAATGGCGCGTACCATTGATGATTTTCTGTCACGACGCACGCGTGCCCTGCTTCTCAATGCGCGGGCCTGCCTGGAAATGGCCCCGACAGTCGCTGAACTTTTAGCCCGCGAATTGAACAAAAAAGGAGCCTGGAAAAAAGAACAAATTCGACGATTCAATGATCTGGCAAAGAACTATATCGTTGGCCGGCGCGAGTAGCCGCCTATAATTCATCTTCAAAACGGAAAGCACCTTGCTATTCCGCGAACACATCATTTAATTTGGAGGGTTCATGAAGTCATTCGACAAATTTTCCATTCGTTTCACTGTCCTGGTGTTGAGCGCTTTTCTATTTGTGGGGCTCTGGACAGGGTGTGCAGATATCACACAAAAAACCGCAACGGTCACTCCGCCCGTTGCCGAGCAGATTGCGAAGGAATTGACCATTCACAACGATACCCGAATCGACAACTACTTCTGGCTCAGGGAACGCGAAAATCCCAAAGTGATCGAGTATTTGACCGCTGAAAATACTTACCTCGAATCGATGATGGCGCACACAGAAAAGCTGCAGCAGAAGTTGTTCAATGAAATCGTCGGCCGCATCAAACAAACCGACATGTCCGTGCCGTACATGAGCAATGGATATTTCTATTACTCCCGTTTCGAAGAGGGAAAAGAATACCCCATCCATTGCCGGAAAAAAGGCAAGCTGGATGCGCCGGAAGAAATACTGCTCAATGTCAATGAAATGGCAACGGGCCATGCATTCTATCAGGTTCAGGGACTGGAAGTGAGCGAGGATAATCTATTTCTGGCGTTCGGCGTGGATACTGTCAGCCGGAGAAAATACACAATTTATTTCAAAAATCTGGGCACCGGCGAAATCCTGCCGGATCAGATTCCCAACACGACCGGCGGCGCCACCTGGGCCAACGACAATAAGACGGTCTTCTACGTGACCAAAGACAGCACGCTGCGGCCGGAAAAAATCATGAAGCATGTGCTGGGAACCAGTTCGGAAACGGACCGGCTCATTTTCCACGAGACGGATAATACGTTCGGAACCTATGTTTACAAATCCAAATCCAGAGAATTCCTGTTCATTGTCTCCGGCAGCACGCTTTCCACGGAGTATCGATTCCTGAAAGCAGATTCGCCGGACGGTGAATTTAAGATTGTTCAGAAGCGCGAAAAAGACCATGAATATAGTGTAGACCATTTCGGGAATTCATTCTACATTGTCACCAACTGGCAGGCGAAAAATTTCAGATTGATGCAAACCGATGTCGCCCGGACGTCCAAAGAAAACTGGAAAGAAGTCATCCCCCATCGCACCGATGTGCTGCTGGAGGGAATCGATATTTTCAAGGATTATCTGGTGGTGAGTGAGCGGCAAAATGGGCTGCAGCAGATAAAAGTCACCGAGCACAAAAGCGGCAATTCCTATTCTCTGGAATTTCCAGACGAGGCCTATCTGGCGTATCCGACGACAAATCTGGAATTCGATACCAATCTGCTGCGATACAGCTACACGTCCCTGACGACCCCAAATTCCACCTACGATTACAATATGCAAACCCGCGAACAGACCCTGCTCAAACAGCAGGAAGTGCTCGGCGGATACGATCCAAAAAATTATGAATCAAAACGTCTGTACGCCCCGGCGACAGATGGAACAAAAATACCCATCTCGCTGGTATATAAAAAAGGATTGGTGACCAACGGCGCGAATCCCCTGCTGCTGTACGGCTATGGCTCGTACGGCGCCAGCATGGACGCCACGTTCAGCTCCGTGCGACTGAGTCTTCTGGACAGAGGGTTTGTGTATGCCATCGCCCATATTCGCGGCGGTCAGGAAATGGGCCGGGACTGGTACGAAAACGGGAAGTTATTGAAGAAGAAAAATACATTCACTGATTTCATCAACTGCGCTGAATTTCTGATTGCTGAAAAATACACCAACCAGGAAAACCTGTTCGCCATGGGCGGCAGCGCCGGCGGTTTATTAATGGGCGCTGTGGTGAATATGCGGCCGGATTTATTCAAGGGAGTCATTGCCCAGGTGCCCTGGGTGGATGTAATCACCACCATGCTGGACGAAAGCATCCCACTCACCACCAGTGAATACGATGAATGGGGCAATCCCAATGTCAAAGAATATTATGATTACATGCTTTCCTATTCGCCGTATGACAATGTTGAAGCAAAGCCGTACCCGGCCATGCTCGTGACGACCGGGCTCCACGATTCCCAGGTGCAGTACTGGGAACCGGCCAAATGGGTCGCCAAATTGCGGACTATGAAGACAGATCAGAATATTCTGCTGCTGAAAACCGATATGAAAGCAGGACATGGCGGCAAGTCCGGCCGATTTGAACGCTACAAGGAAACGGCGTTGGAATACGCGTTTATGTTTCATTTGTCAGGAATTAAAAATTAGGGCGATGTGCTGGCAGACCGGCGTTGTCCCAAAATTAAAGCCGATCCATCGACCTGTTACGATTTCACCTGTATGTCATCGGAAAGACAGAAACGGCGCCTCTTCTACCTGAAAGTGTCCGGCGGCAGAGGCGTCCAAAATCCTTCGGCTCTGTAGTCTTATCGTAATATGAATAACCAGTTAAAATTTTGGCGTCCCTATTATTATTGGATATACGCGCAGTGGACGGTCGCGACCGTCCACTGCAGATATAAAAAAGTATCGAATTTATTGCACATGCTGTCAACGGGTTATTCATATTAGGAATTCATCGACACGACGGAAATGACGGACATTTCGAAGGGCGATACTGTTGTCTTTCCGGCATTCTGAAAAGGAATCAGTTATGAAACGAACATTGATTTACACCCTATTTTTCATGTTAATTTCATTCGCCCCGGCGCTGCGCGCGGATGATCCACCTGCTACCTACGATTTGCGCAGTGCCAATGGAAAAAACTACGTGACCTCCGTGAAAAGTCAAACCGGCGGAACCTGCTGGACTCATGGCGCCATGGCCGCCATGGAGGGCAATCTGCTCATAACCAAAGTGTGGATGATCGTCGGCGAATCAGGCGAACCGGATCTGGCCGAGTACCATCTGGATTGGTGGAACGGATTCAATCAATTCAATAACGACGACATTGCGCCGGAGACCGGAGGACTGGAAGTGCACCTCGGCGGCGACTATCGGGTCACCTCCGCCTATCTGGCGCGGGGCGAGGGCGCTGTCCGCGAGCAAGATGGCCAGTCCTACGAATATCCACCGGCGCGATACGATTCAACCTATCACATTTATTACGCGCGGGATATTGAGTGGTACGGCCCGTCGACCGGGGTTGATTACGTCAAGGTCATCAAAAATACAATCATGTCCGATGGCGTTATGGGAACCTGCATGTTTTACACGAACAACTTCATCAAAACAGGGACTTATACCCATTACCAGCCTGCAACCGATGCCAATGATCCCAATCATGCGATCGCCATCGTCGGTTGGAACGACGCCAAATTAACGCAGGCGCCGAATCCCGGGGCATGGCTTTGCAAAAACAGTTGGCACAGTTCCTGGGGATTGAACGGTTATTTCTGGATTGCCTACGAAGACAAGCACAGTTGCAAGCATCCGGAGATGGGGGCTGTCTCCTTCCAGAACGTCGAGCCATTGGCTTATGATTACATTTATTATCACGACTATCACGGCTGGCGCGATACAATGGCCGGCTGCACTGAAGCTTTCAACGCGTTCGTCGCCGGAGGCGAGGAACTTCTGAAGGCGGTCAGTTTTTACACCGCAGCTGATGAAGTGGGATATACCGTCAAAATTTTCGATCGGTTCGAAAATGGCCAATTGCACGATGAGTTAGCCTCAGTCAGCGGCGTCATCAAGTACACCGGATTTCACACCATCGATCTGCCTTCGCCGGTCAATCTCTCGTACGGCGATGACTTTTTCATCTACCTCAATCTTTCGCACGGCGGACAGCCTTTCGACCGCACGTCGGAAATCCCGGTGCTGCTGGGCTCCAGCCTCAAAGCCACAGTCGTTGAATCCATTGCCCATCCAGGGGAAAGCTATTACAGGAGCGGCGATGCCTGGCAGGATTTGTACGATTCCAATCTCTATCCCTGGCCCAACGGCACTGCCAATTTCTGCATCAAAGGGCTGGTCACATACCCAGGCTCCAATCAGGTTGCAACGGATGAGCCTTCTGTTGTCCCGGGATATTCGTTAGCCCAGAACTATCCCAATCCGTTCAATCCGACCACGACCATCGAATTCAGTGTGCCGGCTCAATCGCATGTTGAATTGAAAATATTCAATCTGCTGGGAGAAGAAATTCAAACGCTGGTCAGCGGCGCGCGAACTGCCGGGACGCACATCGCTCAGTGGGATGGCCGTAACCATGCCGGCCAACTCGTCAGCTCCGGCATGTACGTGTACCGACTGATTGCCGGAGACCAGGTATTCAATCGCAAAATGATGTTCCTGAGGTAGCTGTTCGCCGGACAGCCTGAATTTGACAATTGACGAAATAGCTGGGAAATCATTCTCAGCTATTTTCATTTTTAAGGGATTGAATACCGGGGGCACGCGGTCAATCTATTTCATCCGAATGGCTCATCACTTTTCTCTTGTATTTTTCAAAGATTATTCTATAATATGAATGACTCGGTGAAAGCAGGCGCAATAAATTCTATACTTTTTTGTAGCTGTATTGGACGGTCGCGACCGTCCACTACACGTATGTCCAAAAGAATACAGGCACCAAAATTTCTACTGGTCATTCATATCAATAGAATGCTTGTGCTTTTTCGATTCGACCAAATTATCATAGTGAATTGAGAATTGTGAACTGTTAGCTGACAATGCAACAAAGTCGCATCCATCTCTGGCGTGATTGTGACCGAGAGTGAAATTTTTAATTCCTTAAACTGACGGCAATACCGTCTGGCCCGGCCCAATGCCTGTCAGTATCTTCGGGGATGAAACAACGGCGGTAGTTCGCATCCATCAATGCGATGGCTTTTTTTCATTTCAATCATGGAGGGAATCATGTCTTATTTCATGCGCTGTATGTGTATTTTTCTCGTGGCGCTGTTCGGAGGAACAGCCGTTTCTTCTGCCGGGGCGAAGGCGAACCTGAATGGCGTTTGGAAGCTCATCCCGGAAAAGAGCAGTGAGATTGGTCTGTACGAAACGCTTTCCATTGACATCAACCAAACCGACAGCCTTGTCACTATCATTGAGAAATGGGGACTCAGCCGCAGTTACGCCGATACCTTTCGGTTAAAACCGGATGGTGTATTTCATAAATTTCCCGTCACCTCCCGTGTATTTCCGACCAATGTATTCATGGGGCTATCCATGCCTGTGGCCGGGGCGCGGGACGTTAGCGCGACTTTTGATAAAACAACAGGGAGCCTCAGCATGGTGCAAAAGTACAGCATCAGCAGTTCCCAGGGCGAATCTCTCATCACCAGCAAACACCGGTATCAGCTTTCCAGCGATGACGAATTGCTCATCTACACAATCGACCGCTCGACGCGCAAAACCGGCCCGGACGTCCGATACCTGTTAAAACGCGCGAACGAACGGAACGCCTTTTTCATGCGCCTCGAAGACGACTGGAATGTGCAGGCCGGGCTCGGACAACAGGCATTTCTCATCAGCCTGCAGGGCGTGGCTAATGTTAACGGCCCCTTGCTCTATTTCATTTATCCACCAACCTGGCCATTCAACTACACGGCGTCTGTATTCGATTATTATAAAAACCAGCGCAGCTATTCGTTCGTGGAATTGAAGTCCGCAGAACAGGCGCTGAATACACTCAAACAATACGCCGCTGGATATGTGGTCTGGGACAAATCGGTTCGCACGTCGCTCATCGTTGCGTTCACGGTCGCCGGCCTGGAGCGCGCCGTGGTTGTCACCGAGGAACTGATTCCCCTGGTCGAAAAAGCCGGCCTTGTCATGAAAGAGGATTTCCGCGGCAAATTCACCGGTCAGAGCGATGCGCAGATTTACACCTGGGCCTATAATCAGTACTGGGCGCGCTGCAACAAAGAGCTCATTGTGTGGCTCGGCGGCGATGCCGGCCCGGTGATGAAACCGGGCGTGGCCGACTGGGGCATGTACAACAACGTATTCTTCAGCGATTTGTCCTCCCGGCCGGAGGATGCCGAAGAATACGCGCTGGCCAATAAATTATTAAGCGAGATGAAGCCCATGTCCCTGGTAATGGGCTGGCACAGCTATGCCAAGGATAAAGAGCGCGATCACGTCACCCTCACGTCCAACTACGGCCATACAGTGGAAGGTCTGCACACCCTGCCCAATTTCAGCTTCAACCACCAGATCCCGTTTTCCAAAGGGTTTTCGATGAAAAACAATCACCACATTGAGCCGGGAAAAAAGTACAAGCCGGAAAAGAAGATTTACATTTCATGCGTCCAGACCGATGGTCTGGGCATTGGCGCGTGGCTGAAGCCGGGCCGCGGGGATATTCCCTATGCCTGGGAAGTGATCATGAATTACTCGTGGCTGGCGCCGGGCTTGCTGGAATATTTTTACACGTTAGCCACGCCCAATGATTATTTCATCGGCTGTCTCTCCGGGCCGGGATACATGTATCCCAAAGCTGTGCCGGCCAAATTCATGTCACCGCTGCTCCTCCGCACGTACGATTTGATGAAGCGGCTCGATTTGAAAATCTTCGAAATCATGGACTATTCCGAGGGCGCAACCGTGGAGGGCAACACCGAACTGACGAGGGAAATTGTCGATGCCTATTATCAAAACATGCCGGACGCCATCGGATTCATCAACGGCTATGCCCCGTCCTTCACCTTCACGGCGCGGGACTCGCGGCCACTGATTTCGTACGATTACTACCTGTCCCCGACTCGCCCGGAAGCGGACGCCGTGGCCGACCTGCACGAGTTGGCCGCCATCAACGCGGAACGGCCCTATTTTCTGCTCGTGCATGTCCGGGAATCCAGCGATGTGAAGCGCGTGAAGGGGATACTGGACAAACTGAGCGACGAGTTCAAACTGGTTCCGCTCGACCTGTTTATGAAAATGGCCGGAGAAAAACCAACATTTAAAGAGCGTTTTCTGCAAAAGTAAATCTGCTGACCAACTCAAACTGAAGGGTAACTCATGAAAAAATTTCTCTCCTGGCCGAACATGGTGACCGTCTTGCGAGTGGGGTTGCTGTTCTTCCTGGTTTTCTTAATTTACGATCATGGCATCTGGGCGCGCCTGCTGGCGGTTTGCCTGACAATCCTGATCATCGTCATGGACTGGCTGGACGGCTTTTTAGCGCGACGGCTGGAAATGTCAACCATGTTCGGCAGCGTCCTGGACATTGCCGGCGACCGTATGATCGAGAGCGTTCTCTGGATCATCATGGGCGATCTGAATCTTGTGCCGGTCTGGATTCCGATTGTGGTCATTTCCCGCGACATCCTGACCGATACCATCCGGAGTTACGCGCTGCGCTTTGGCTACACGGCCTTCGGCAAAACGACCATCATGCGGACGAAGTTAGGGCGATTTCTCACCGGCTCACCCTGGATGCGAACCTCGTACGCGATCATGAAAGCCGTCACGTTCAGTTGGCTGTTGCTCATTTCCGCCCTGGACAAATTGATTATCAAAAAGCCAATTGTTACACCCGACTTCATTCAATTCGGATTGAAATTGGGATTGATCCTCGCCGTTGCAACAGCCGCCATGTGCCTTGTGCGGGGAATTCCGGTGATCATCGAAGGGAGCGTTCTCATCCAGCGAAAGGAGGAGGAATCTGCGGCCAATCATTCTGGTGGACATTGACGGGACTCTCATCGAACGGAGTCTGGAGCAATGGTTTTTACAGTACCTGATTCGAACCGGTAAAATTCGCCCCGGTCGCATCCTGGCTCAACTATTCCGTTCGGCGCTGAAAATACCACCCTCGGCCTGGCTGCATCTGAAACTGATCTACCTGGCCGGCCAGTCGACCGACGACGTGGGGACATGGATCGACCAGTGCTGGGAGGACACGATGAAACATCATCTCCGGCCGGAGTCGCTGAAAATAGTACGCTGGTTCCAGTCCCGCGGCGACAGGTTGGTCCTGCTCAGCGGCACGCCGCGGCCGCTGGCGCAGCCTCTGCTGCGTCTTCTTCAGATAAATGAAATCATCTGCGCCGAGCCGGCCATCGAGTCAGGCAAACTGACCGGCGAATTGAACGGCCTGCACCCGCGGGGACAGCGCAAAGTGACCGCTGCAGCGAACTGGCTCCGCGAGCACGGCTGCCATTGGGACCAGACTGCGGCCCTGGCCAATCACTGGGACGATCGCTTTCTGCTGGACTCGGTGAAACTTCCCATTGCTGTTTTCCCGGACAGACGGCTTCGGAAATATGCCCATCGCTTCCAATGGCCGATTGTCGATGCCGATACTCATTTCCAAAAACTCGTGGCTCAGTTGGAGAAAAATTCTGTGCTGGTCGCCGGGTGACCTGGAAAAAATTCAATACAGAACCATTATGGAGTAACCTGCATGTTGATTAAAAAATTAATCCTTAGTCTCTGCCTTTCCTTCGTCGTTCCGCTCCACGCTGAAATCACCGTGACGACCGTCGATTTCCTCGATGCGGTCAATCTGAACGTCAATGCTGCCGGGCCAATGCTCGTGAAAATGGACGCTGAGCGCAACCGCGTCGTCGTCGCCAACACGCTATCTTCCAGCGTTTCCATCATCGACGGAGCCACCCGAGGCGTCGCCAATATCCGGCTCAGCAGCCGCGTGTTGCAGCATCTCAAATCCGACGCCATGACGATCCATGCCAAAACCGGGGACGTGTATCTTCTGGGGATCCATTGTTTTTTCATCATTTCGCCGGAAAAGCAAACCGCGTTCACCGTGACAACGGCGACGCAATTCGAGACCATCGCTGTGGATGAGCACAGCGGCAATGTGTTCCTGGCCGGCCGTCAGAGCAAATCCCTCGGATTCTTCCACGCCAGATCCGGCAAATTCCGAATGGTGGACTGGCTGGATTTTGCCGAGGAATTGATGAATCTCAATGCAACACCGCCGCCGCCGATTCGCAGGGTGGTACTCGACCGGGATTTGAATCGCGCCATCGCCATCGACGGCCTGACCGCCCGGCTGTTCTTATTCGATCCGGGCAACTGCAAGCTGATGGAAACGCGCCAACTGTCGCTGAACAAAGGCGGGCGCTGGCATTTCGCCGGCTACAATCAATCGACTCATTCGCTCTATCTGGCGCTGGAAACAGATCAGCGGAGAGTCATTCAGGCCGCCCGGATCGGCATCGCCCCGAACAGCGAGACGATCATCGAATTGCCTCAACTCACCGAGGGGGTCGGAATCACCTATTTCCCGGACCGGGATGAAATTTACATTCCCTACGACAACCATCCCACGGTTCACGTCGTGAATTTCAAGCAAAACGGAATGATCTCGGAAATCAAATTGCCGGCGTTCGGCAACGACGCCAGCGCCGTCGATTTCAAAAATGAACGGCTCTATATCGCGAGCTGGGCTCACGGCGAAATTGATGTGGTCGATCTGAAGACGCGGCAGTTTGTGAAACGCATCCCGGGGCTGGGCATTCTTCCCCACATGTTTTCCATGGCGTTCAATCCCAACGACAATCAGCTTTACATTCCCAGAGGCGCGACGGCTGTCAATGGCGCTTTCGGCGCGGCCATCAGCGTGCTCAATCCCGTGACCGAAGAGATGACAAAAATTTACACCGGCTGGGCGCCCATAGACCTGGTCGCCGTGAATTCCAGGAACAGCGTGCTGGTTTTCAATTCTGAAGACCAGTTCGCCGAGGTGAACAGCGATGGCCAATTTCAGATGCACCGGCTGCCCTTTGATTATCCAATTTGCGCTGGGCTCAACGCCGCCGGCGATGTGAGTCTCTCCTACGGCGCGCATCAATCCTACTGGCCGGATGTGTACATCTGGGATGCGAAAAATGGCATCCTCACTCTGCACACCAACGACCTGAGCGTCTACGACCGACGCATTCCGCGCCAGGCGCAACAGATGGCCATTGACAAAAATGGCGTGCTCTATTTCACCCAGAATAACTGGGGCAGCGAAGAGCAATTTATCGGGCGATTGGAAGACGAGGTGCGGTTGTTCGAAATCGGGAAAAGACTGCCGCTGAAAGATCAGGTCACGCGGGAAACGACGCAGCGAATTCTGGAGTATGATGCGGCGTTGCATCGGTTGTATCTGGTTCGCGCCGGCGAAACCGATTCGGAGAATAGCATTTTCCAGGTCATCGATCTGGATTCACAGAAGGTCATCCATCGCAGTGAAACAGGGCGCTCTGCCACTGACCTGATGTTCGATTCGCAGCGCATTTACATCGCCAATTTCGAATCGAACACCGTCACCACAATCGACAAAGCCACCTTCGCCCAAACACAAACAGCCACAGGCGACGGACCGCTCACCCTGCGCCGGTTCCGGGATGGGGTGTACGTGATCAACCATCTGGCAAACAGCGTGCAGGAAATTGGCGGACGCGGCTCCACCTGGCCGCTGCCGGTTCGCGGCCTGCCGGACAATATGTTCGTCTGGGAGAACCGCCTCATCATCACCTGCCATCAAAAGGATCGGCTTGTCATTCTCCAATTCAATCCGGGGGACGGTGAATTTACGGCCCTGCACCAGTTCGATTATCCCTTTGGCGATACCCGTTTCGATACGCGCAATGCATCGTTTTACATGAACGGACAGTTCGGCGACGCCATCTATTCGCTCACAAAGGCTGTCGTCGATTCGCACGGTCGATTGTGGATGACCGATTTTCTGGCTGGCAAGCTGTTCATTTTTGAAGCGAAACCTTGAAAAAACCAAGGGCTAACGGAGTTCATTGAGCGGTCAAGATGAGGCGCTTCCCATCGGCGCCTCATCGGTTTTATTTCATCCCATCGATCATTCCAGCAGCAGCATCTTCCTGGTCTCAGTCTCGCCGCGCGTTTCCAATGAATAAAAATATAAGCCGGAAGGCATCGGACGACCGGAGGTATCAGCGCCGTCCCACACAATTTCAAACTGCCCGGCCGGAGAGTCCTGATTCAACAGCGTGATGATGCGCTGTCCTTTCACATTATAGATCGAAACAGTCGCACGACCCGCCTTCTCGAGTTGGTAACGTATCACTGTCCGAGAATTGAACGGATTGGGGCAATTCTGGGACAGACGAAAAATGGAAGTCGCCCCGGATGCGGCAATCTGGTTATGAACAGCACTATTGCCATTATTGAAAACGACATTCATGCTATCCACGGAGCTATTGCCAAAGGCATCTTCCGCCTGAACGTAGATGCGATAGGGTCCATCCGGAAATTGCGCGGTGTCGAAACATTTATCCCTGTCAGCGTCCTCGAGCAGCGCGTCCCCATCGTTGTTGGTGAGGATGTGATAATAAATCCGGTAATTGTAATCGCCTTTGGTGTCCAGGGGAAAATCGTCTTTGTACAGCGTCCGCGTGAATTCCGGGGTTGCGGTGTAATTCGGAATTCGGTGATTCAACACCGCAGCCAGAGTTGGCTGGAGAATGAGGGTGTCGGCCGGGATATGCCGGATCCAGTATGTCAGTTTGTAAACCGCGCATTGCCAGTACTCGTCGTTGATGAAATCGGAAACGCGGGCGATGATGTCGATTTGCCCATTCAAATTATCGGCCGGCAGATAAATATTGGACTCATTGTAGCAGAAGGCGAAGCGATCTTCATCGATGGTATTGAAAAACATGGGCGCTGTGCTATCGCTATTGGGCCGCATCACTTCCAGCGCATTGACAATCACGTCCCAGTTCCCTGTCCAGGTATCTCCCTCCTGCTCGACTTTGACAAAATGCAAATGAGTGAAACTGTACGACGGCCACGGGACCAATTGACCCAGACAGTCCCCGGCATACACCACATCGCCCACGGCGACAGCAATCGTGGGTCGATCCAGATGGGCATACAGCCAGCCTTCGCAGCGTTCCGGCCCGGCGGAATCGCCGACAGCCACACGCCAGTGATAGCTGCCGGAAATGGTCAGCACAGCCTTCACCACGCCATCGGACACAGCGTACACCGGCGTATGGGCGGCCGCCATTAAATCCACGCCGGGATGGGGATAGGGATCACCGCCGTAATTCTGATACTCCTCGTAGCTGTTGCCAATGCTGTACACGCTGTCGAACGGCGCGAACGGCCAGTGGATTTCATCGCGATTGAGTGATTTTTTGAGCGAGCCGGCGCCGGCAGGATGGGGGAGAATTTGCGCATCGCTCGATTCTGACGTCATCAACTCACCCCGGACATTGTAAATTTCCAGGGTACCGCGGGATCGATCCCGTTCTCTCTCCTGCACTCCCAGTAAAATGCGCTCGTTCTCCAGCCGGACATCGCGGTAGCGTTTCGCGCCGGACACGGTCTGGCGAAGAAGCCACTGGTCAGGCTTTCGCCAGGGGAAAATCCGCGCTTCGTCCCTCGCAATCACGGCCACGATTTCTCCGTCCGGCGATATTGCAATCTCGCGAACATACGGCATGTCTGACAAGGGATGCGCCTCCATGCGATTGTCGGCCCGGGTCCAGAGCGCAATCCGGCCGTCTCCACATCCGGCGACATGCCCGGCATCGTCAGAAAAATCGAACAGTTCAATCCGGTCTAATTCAAAAGTCACGCGGCTTTCCGGTTGAACCAGATGCAGACCGGCGTCATCGACGACGCCGAACCATTTGCCATCGCCGGAAAATTTGAATCGTCGGGCATGAAGCGTGGCCAGGCTGAAAAATTCCTGGCCGGTTGGCGAATAGAACGTGACGCTCCCTTTCCCTGTCAGGGATTCCGTCGCAGTCACAGCAGCGATGACGCCGCAGTTGGAAAGATAAAATCCCATGCCGTGCGGTTCAGCAATCACACCCAGGAGCGAGTCCCCGGAAAACAGCCTGAACTCGCTCACCGAAAAATTATCGAACCCGACCTCGCGGAAACCATAGACGCCGCGGAGAAGACCATTGTCCGAAACACAGGTTCCGGCGTCGCCTGCCGGCAATGCCGTCCACTCGGCAGATGAGTAAATCTCTCCGCTGGCCGCGATGTGCCAGACTTGTTCTTGCTGCGCCGCTCCATCCGTGCAACCCAGAAGTGCAAACACAAGCAGACTCAAATTCCTGATGAAGCTGAAATTCATGACACCTCCCGATACATTTACAGTGATTGCACCAATCGATCCATCATTCGTTTTAACCCGGCGCTGGTTTTGGGACTCCAGCCGAACGATTTTTGCCACACTTCGGAGCTTTCCATGCACAGATACACGAACACGTTCGGGGCAAACTCCCTGATCCATGCAACCATCTTTCCGAACATCTCCGTCCGTATCGGCTGGAAATAGCGGAGCTTTCCGTCCTTCCCGGGGACCAGTTCGCCGTACACGATGCGGCTTTGCGGGTGGCTGAAACGGATAATCGAATCGAGATGCGGCGGATAGCGCAATGCGCCCAGGCTGATCCAGAGGATATTCTGCGGCTGAATGACCGAGAACAAGCGCTCTACCACGGAGCGATAATCTGTTTCCCACGCGTCATAATACATCATAGGGTCAAAATGGAAAGCCAGCCTGAAACCGGCGGACTGGCATTTCAGCGCCGCAGCCAACCGTTGGTCCAGCGTCGGCGCCAGCGACTCTTCCGCAGCCATCAGCTTCGGCGTATTCAGCGACCACGCCGCCACGGTCCGGCCAGCATGGGCCAGGCCAATGAAATTCTCGATGGCAGTGGATTTTGTCTTCAGCTCAATGACTGCGTTCGGTTTGTCCGAAAAAAACGTCACCAACTGGCTGGAGTAATTCGTCAGGGCGTCTGTGCTCAAACTATCCGCCAATTCCCCGGTGCCAATCCGATAGATTTTTCCGGGATTCCGGGCTAGCTTTCGCTCCAGTTCCCCGAACATATCCTCGATATTGACATACACGATGATGTAGGGACTGCTGAGATAGCCCTGCAAAATGCAGTAGCTGCAATTCATTTCACAGTTATTGACCAGATTCAGAATCTGGTAGCCGCAGCAAATATAATTCATGGTGCCGGGACAGCGCTTCAAAAACGGCGCTTTTTGAAATGCCAGTACCAGCGGTTTTCGCGATGGGGCAAGCGTCCGGTCATGGTGCTGCGGCGTCATCAGAAACCGGGAGAGATCGGCGAACACTGTTGGAGTGAGGTGCGGCAATTTCTGAAGAATGCGTCGCGTCACCGGGTGCGACGCGACCTTCTCCTCGACAAACACCGAGATTGGATCATAGGTCACAGCGGTCATCGTTCAAACCAGCAGATGCATTGTTTCAAGTTCTTTTTCCTCAGCCATGCTGTTCAAAATTTTCAGCGCCCGCTCGAATTCGCTCTTGTTCCTGAAACTGAATTCTACGGAAAACTTGTCCCCTTCAAAATAGGGCGGCGGACTCAGACGAATTGTCGGCGGCAATTTCATCTTCTTTTTCAGAAGGTCGAACTGCATCTCTGCCTGGCTCAGCCGGGGATAGCGCAATTTTTTCAGCGATTCTTTGACGAGATTCGCCTTCACCGGCAGCGTCAGTTTTTCATCAGTCATGATTCGCGCGAAAGCCGGCTGATCGATGATCCGGCTCACGGGCATTTCATCCCTATTTGAAATATCGATCAATAATCGCAGCACTTCCTTCTGGTTGTTCTTCCCAATCTTCAATTGCTGAAATAATTGAAATACATTTTTTCGATCATCAAGAGACAAGTCCAGAAGTTGCAGCACTGTATCCGGGGAAATTTCATCGGCAACCAGCGCCACTTTCAGGGAGTCATCTGCCGAGACGAGTTTCAAATAGCGCGTCAGCACCTGTGGATTCCGGCCAAGTTCCAGCAATGGAAAAATCCGTTCATATATCTCCTGCCCGGTCATCTGAAAAAGACGAGTGAGCCGATCCAGAATATGCGCCTTTTCGACGATGGAAAATTTTCGGATCGCGGCGTTGTCATAGAGGTTCAGCAAGAACAGGTTCAGATCCGGCCCGGGGCCGGCCTCGCTGTAGATTTTCGCCGGAAATTCATGATGCCCCAGGTGGTCTAACGCAATGATCCGGCGCAGTCCGGAAACGATGCGATAGGTCTCCGGCATCGTCTCCTCCAGGATCGGGGGATTCAGTAGCCCAATCTGCCGGATGGACTGGATCATTTCCGATATGGGCGGTTCAAAGGCGTAAATGTAACTGCGATCGCTCCAATCGATTTGATCCAGCCGGATAATTTTTTGTATCGGTTCTTTTGTCATCCGCGCTCCCTGTTCGGATTATCGTTCAGTGTTCGCAGCGCATCCGGATCGTGTTGCGCTGGAATGGCGAGAAGTCGTTTTAATATTATCATATTACTGCCTAAAATGCAAGAGAATTTTCTTGCAATCTATGTTTCTTTTTTTTATATTTTGACAACCTAAAATTACAAGGAGGCCTGAATGGACAAATATCAGTTTCTTCATACCGGCAGTTACGTGAAAATCATTCTCCACAACATTCCTGAAAAACCCGGCGTTTTTGCAAAAATGACGAATATTCTCGCAGATCGACAGATCAACATATTGACCATCCGTCACCTCGTCCTCTCAGCGGATACCGGAGAAATTGCATTCACGGTTTCCAAAGACCAGGCCGATGAAGCTTTTCAGCTCATGGAACATCATAAAAAAGAAATTGGCGCAAGCGATGTTACTATCAAAAAAGACCTGGCCCTTGTTTTTATTTTAGGCGAAGGTATCAAAAACCTCTCCGCGTTTGTCTCCGATGTCATGCGCGCATTCAGCGAATACAACGTGGATTTCGATTCGCTGACGACCACGCAGGAGGGCATGACCTGCATTTTGCCCGAGCATCAATTCAATCAGGCCATGCATGCCTTCAACAAAATGTTCGTCGACGAGCCGATCATTTCCCCGATCTGACCGGGGCATCTCCGCCGCAAAGGGATTATGGGAGCGTTCGGGGCAGTGGCGCTCACCGCGGTCTCCAATTCTCCCATCATCCCTTTTCGACGCATGAAAATACGCGATGGGGGCATTGCTTTCCCGTTTACCAAATTGAAATTCTGTCGGCGCATTTTTCAGGCGACACTCCCCGGACAGCCCGAGTTTGCAGTGGGGCTGGAATCCCCGGTTTCACCGAGCCGTATTGCCCATCCCGGCGCAGATATTTTTTTCAAAAATCTCCTTGTATTTAACAAATTTGAATTCTATATTAAGTCCTTTATTTTTTCAAACAACACGAGGATACTCCATGCCACGACACCGACGCACGACACCAGGGAGTCCTGTGACTCACTCCTGGAACACGGACGATTTTCAGCGTCCAATCGACAAAGTTGAGATTCACCAGACGTGCAAGCAATTGAAAAGCGATATTGAGAGTTTACGCCTGGAAAACAAACTCAACCAGCAGATTCAATGGCTGGTGGATAAACGTTTGAGCGAATTGGACACGCTGGCTTTGCCCGACAAAATCGAATAGTTATATTTGATCCGTGAAAGTACCATGTTTAAAAAGCCAGATTTAATTTTGCTTCATGCCCCGGCAATTTACGATTTTCGAAAGCGCCCCAACTTACTCGGCCCAATCAGCGATGTGGTTCCGTCGACGCCCATTTTCGAGATGTACCCGGTGGGATTTTCTTCAATGGCTGAGCATTTGGAGAAGAACGGCGTTGGCGTTCGAATCATCAATCTTGCCTTTCGCATGCTGGACGATGCAAATTTCGACGCAGAAAAGATGATTGCCGGACTCAGGCCGGCCGCGTTCGGCATTGATCTGCACTGGCTGGTGCATGCTCAGGGCAGTCTCGAAATCGCACGAATCTGCAAGCAGTACCACCCTGAAATTCCGGTGATTTTCGGCGGCTACTCGTCCACCTATTTTCACGAGGAGCTCATTCGCTATCCCCAGGTCGATTTCATCCTCAAAGGCGATTCCACGGAAGAACCACTGCTGCGGTTGATGCGCGCCATCAAAGCGAAAAGCGATGTCGCTTCCATTCCCAACCTCACCTGGCGGGACTCGAGCAGTGAGGTTCGTTCCAATCCCATCGAATACCTGCCGGCCGCGCTGAACAATTTCACCAATAATTACAAAAATCTGTTCAAGATGGCCGTGAAATATTTTGACGCCAAGAGCATGACAGCCATCCACGACTGGTGGCGCTATCCTATCACCGCTGTGATGACGTGCCGCGGCTGTCGCTACAATTGCATCATTTGCGGCGGCTCAAAATATGCCATGAAATTTTACAACAATCGGGACTTGCCATCGTATCGGGACGCAGAACGGATTGTCGAGGATGTGCGGCAGATCAGCCGATTCACCAATGGCCCCATCTTCATCATTGGCGATATCAATCAACCGGGCCAGGACTATGCCGCACGCGTATTAGCTGGCCTGAAATCACTGCGGCTCAGGAACGAAATGGTGTTCGAATTTTTCGAGCCGGCCTCAGAGCATTTCTTCAACATGCTGGCGGACAGCGTCTCCAATTTCAACATCGAATTTTCTCCGGAATCCCACGACCCGGCAGTGCGAAAAAAGAGCGGCAAATTCTTCAGCAATGAGGGTATCGAAAATAATATCCGATGGGCCCTGGAGCGCGGCTGTAAAAAATATGACATTTTTTTCATGATCGGACTGCCGCTGCAAACACCCCAATCGGTCAGGGACACGGTGGAGTACTGCGATCACCTGCTCTCCGATTTCGGTAACCGATTGGCGCCGTTCATTTCTCCCCTGGCGCCGTTCCTCGATCCGGGCAGCATCGCCTTTGAACATGCGGATAAATTGGGCTACACCCTGTTTTACAGGACGCTGGAAGATTTTCGTCTGGCGCTCCTCAAACCGAGCTGGAAATATTTTCTGAGCTACGAAACGCAATGGCTCGCGCGCGATCAAATCGTCGCCAGCAGCTATGAAGCGGGGAAACGGCTCTCGCAGATTAAATTCAACCACGGACTCATTTCGCAGGAGACGCTGAACAACATCATCGCGCGAATCGACAGGGCAACGGAGTTGATGCGCACGATCGACGAATTCTATGTCGGCAACGACGAACAAACCGCCCTGAGTCGATTGAGCGATCTGGGGCTGGATATGGATCGCGACAGCATCGCCACTATAAACGAAGAGGCCGAGATTAAATGGCCCATTCTTCGGAACAAGCTGAAAATTTTTAATATCGTGAAGGCAATTTTATTTGAATAATAGCAGGAGAAAATAGTGTATGAGTAAATTGAAGTTATGGATCATGGAAGTGAGGGCTCCTTTTTTCACAGCGACGCTCATCCCGGTCATTCTGGGAACAACCATCGCCTACCACATGACCCAATCGATCCACTGGCTGCATTTTGTGTTGACGCTGGTCGGCGCAGTGATGTTGCACGCCGGCGCCAATGTGATCAATGACTATTTCGACCACTTATCCCGCAACGATGAGATCAATGAAGAATTTATGCGACCCTTCAGTGGCGGCAGTCGTCTGATTCAGGACAAACTGCTGACGCCCAAAGAAGTGCTGGTCGGCGCGCTGATTTTTCTGTTTCTCGGAAGTCTCATCGGACTGTATTTCACCTATAAATTCGGCTGGGTCGTTCTGGCCATCGGTATTCTGGGTGTGTTTTCAGCGGTGTTTTACGTGGCGCCGGGAGTGAATCTCGTGGCGCGCGGTATCGGGGAACTTCTCATCGGCATTAACTTCGGCGTGCTTATGACGCTGGGAGCGTATTACACGCAGACAGGCTCTTTCTCGTGGATTCCGATTGTGTCGTCGTTGCCGGTAGCGCTGCTCATTGCCGCGGTGCTGTACATCAACGAATTCCCTGACGCCCGGGCCGACGAGGCAGTCGGAAAGAATCATCTTGTCGTGCGCTTCGGCAAAGAACGAGCAGTGAAAGGTTATATTGCCATCATTCTGCTCACCTATTTCACCGTGGTCGTGTCGGTCGTAACCGATGTGCTGCCGCCTGTTTCGTTGATCGCGCTGCTCACTCTACCACTGGCATTGAAATCGATTAAGGTTGCTCAGGAAAATTACGATAATAGTATTAAACTTGTCCCGGCAAATGCGACCACAATTTTGAACCATTTATTCACCGGGCTGTTGTTGATCCTGAGTTTTTTCCTGGATCATCTCATCTGATAATTTGTGGTTGAACGAAAGCTACTATTATAGACATCACCCCGACCCTCTCCTACACGGAAAGGGAGAAAACAATTTTCCCCTTCTTCTTCCAGGCGTAGCGCCCGCAGGGTAAGAAGGGATCAGGGGATGAGGTCAATTTAAATAAACCTGGGAAATCTCGTTATCGTTTAATATAAAACTAGTTTTTGTTCAGGCAATAATTAAGGCGTGATATTCGCGGACGATCCGGCTTCGGAAAAATTCCAGCGCGTCATCCGGAGGGATTGGCCCGGTTTCGGTCGTTCATCGGATGTGCCAGTTTCGTCTGTTACAAGGGCTGCTGCTAAGGGATGCAATGGCAGCGAGGGGCATCAAGGAGCATTGATATGGGCAAAGGACAAAAGATTGTTTTGGAAAAAATAGGCCAGGATGGCTCCATCATCAAAATTCGTTTCACCGAACCGTTGAGTGCAAAGCTGGCTCCGGCCTATTTGACCGCCGCTTTTAACAAGTGCTTTAAAAATAAATTTTACAAGCTGATCCTGGATATGACCAATATCGATGATCCATCCCAGAATTTCATCTCCACCATTATTGAAGCCACGGCCAAGGTTCGAAGCAAAGAGGGCGATGTCAAAATCATTAATGTGTCCCCGGAGGCGGATTTAATGATGTCCGGGTTCAACGCATACGCCTATTTATCCGTGCCCAAAGAAAAAGAAAGTTGACATAATGCGGGGAAGCTGAAACTACGTACGGGCGAATTCAGCTCCTCCCCATCCGGTTTTCCTGTTTCACGATCGCATCAAAACCACCAAACTTTTCAACCGGCCAGTGCGCGTTTTATTGCCCTGGCCAAGTTCTATTTCTTCTCTTTCTGACCTTCCTGCTTTTCAGTATTTTCCAGCGCCTTTCTCAATCGCACCAAAATCTCATCCATGCGGCGACGCTCTTCCTTGATCTTCTCCAATTCAGCTTCCGCGTTCTCCACCTTTTTCCGCTCAGTTGCTATCTCCTGGTACACATCCTTCTTTTCATCCTGCTTCGCCATCGCTGATTTTTCTTTTTCGGCAAAAAGTGTTTTCTCTTTCGAGAACAGATTCAGCCGCACGTTGAAATTCACCCGCCACGTCGGGAAAGTCGGCAACCAATGGGTCGAGCTGCCTGGCAAATAATAACTATCGTTCGACTTGTTCGAAGTCAATCGAAAATCAAAACCGAATGTAAATGCAGCCCAAGGGCTCGCTTTATAGGTGATGCCGGGAGTGACATAGATGTAATTGTGGCGACTGAATGCAGTTTGCGGAGGTTTCGAGATATAGTAATTTCCATATAGCTCCGCAGAAAAATCAAATTTAATTGTCGGAAAAATGAGCGCCAAGCCACCGAAGAGCTCCCGGCTGTGTCCTTCGTTGACGTAATTCACGCCGTATTCTTCAGCGATGTTCGCGCCCTTATCGTTATGGTCGATGATTCCCAGGTTGACATGGCCGTTGAGCGCATCATCAGGGCGAGTCGCGTTGGCTGAGTAAGAGAGCAATCCGAACAGGCCAAGTTCCACTTTTCCGGCGGAATACGGTTCTAACGGGACATTGTGGTATTGCGCCAGAGGTACGCGGGCGATGACCCGGGCGCCGTACTGCAACATTGATGGTGCATTGGGAAACGAACCGATTCGAACATCGAAAAACAGGTCATCCGGAAAATTATATCCCTTACCGGGCTTGTGATTATCCTGATAAATGATCTGGGAAATGCCCACCTGGTAATTTCGCGCGATGCCATAGGCGATATTGGCGCCACCCTGAATATCCCAGAATGTCACCGCAGCCGCAGGCCCGGTCGAACCGGGATAGGTTTTATTATTGAAATAAAACCGGGAACTCCCGGAAATGGTCACATCGCCCCGGGCGATATTCCATGCCGGTACCACATTCAATGGCCCTCTGGTGCCGTGATAAAATTCTCCCCCGAATCCAATTGCTGTCATGCAAAAAATGAGACCTGATACAACCGCTCTGAACCGATTCATATTCCCTTTCCGTTTTTCATTGGATCAAGTGCATTATTCTGAATTCGTTGTATTCGCATAGACGAACGATACAGTTCGGTGCTGCGGGACAAGGAACTCAGCGATTATTTATTAAACAATAACCCTGACCTGGACAAGCCGGAACCAAAAATGAAATAGAACGCTGATGATCCTCCTGAAAATTCGGCGGACGTTCCGCGCTGACCTTCACGGATTTTTGATCAGTGTAAATGCGCCGACGGACGCATCTGCCTTTGGCATGATCCGTGCTGAACGTTCGCTATCTTTTTGGCGGATCATCAGCATCATCCGTACTCTCTATAATTTTCTGCCCAAAAAAAGCCTGAAAAATAGTTGTCAGAGACTAACAGCTTTTTCTTCATCCTTGCCCGAATCGCTCACCTGATTGAATTGATAATTAATTATACCGGCCATTGTTCTGAATTGCGACTTTTCTTTTTCATGATAGCGGAGCAAATTCAACAGCAGGCTGGCACAGGATTCGGCTCCAGCGCCAGCCAGGTATGTCCCGGCAGCGATGGTCACTTTCATTCTTCATCGAGCGCTGCAACGAATGCGCCCGGCTTGAATCCACGCTCGCCGTTAGAATGGAATTGATGGCGTCGACTGCAAAGTATTTTTTCAGACCGGTTAAAGATTTGTTCACATTTAAAAAACACCTTGACAATTTCAAAATATTTCTTTAGTTTGAGTGGAATTTTCCGGGTCTTCAATCGTGAGGTGTGCTATGAGGCGACTTTACAATAAACACTTGACACTATACTGCACCATTTTATACGCGGCTCTGATTCCAAATCTATTAGCCCAAGACCTGTCCGACCGCTACGGCATCGGTCTCATGGCCGGGCCGGTGAAAATGGTGGGCGGTGATATTGACAGGTCAACGATCGATCAATGGGCCGGCGTTCAGTTTTGTTACGGCTATTCTCCGACGCTGGCCGTCCACACCAACGTATCCTACGGATGGGTCTACCCCAGAGATCCCAATGGCTCACAATTTGAATCGGCAGGAGGTGGTTTCAAAACACTCCTCATTCCTGTCGATGTAAATGTCGTTTACAATTTACTCCCGGAATCCATGGTTCGGCCCTATCTCAATTGGGGAGCAGGTCTTACAATTTGGGACATTCGTGCGCTGGACAACGAAGTGAGCACATTTTCCCGCGGAACGAGCGTGAACGGCAGCACCATGAATTTCACATTGATCGGGGGTTTTGGCTTCGAATTTTTTTTCACCCAGGAAATCGTTCTCAATTTGGGCGCTAACTATCATCGATTGCTCAAGGGCGATGAGGATACAATGGGCATGGGGGACGATGCCAATAACGCCATTGCTGAATTACGATTCGGGTTGACCTACTACCCGGGCGCATTCAGAGATCGCGACCAGGATGGCATTGAAGATAAACTTGATCTCGATCCGCTGCGCAAAGAAGATTTCGATGGCTTCAAGGATAACGATGGCGCGCCGGAAGAGGACAATGACGGCGATGGGATTCCGGATATCGATGACAAAGCGCCCAATAAACCCGAAGATATGGACGGATTCAAAGATTATGATGGGATACCCGACGCTGATAATGATCAGGATACCATCGAAGATATTAAAGACAAGTGTCCCCTCATGCCGGAAGATTTCGATGATTTTGAAGACCATGACGGCTGTCCGGACACGGACAATGACAATGATGGAATTCCCGATAGCCTGGACCAGTGCAAAAATTGGCCTGAGGATTACAACGATTATCTGGACGAAGATGGGTGTCCGGATGAAAAACCCCAGCCGGAGCCCATGGAAAAAGGCAAGAATATTGTTCTCAATGGAGTGACCTTTCCTTCCGGGAGCGCAATGCTCACGACAGCGTCCTTTTCCGCACTGGATGAAGTCTTTCACACGCTGGTCGATTTCCCGCAGATCGAGATCGAAATTCAGGGGCACACGGATAATACTGGAAATTTACATTCCAATATAAAACTGTCCGAGCTTCGCGCCCACGCGGTGCGGCAATATCTCATCAATCGGGGCATCGATCCGGCGAGAATCAGGGCAATCGGGTATGGGCATCTGCAGCCGGTCGCTGATAATGCGACGACAATCGGTCGGGCAGCCAACCGGCGGATCGAGTTCGTTCGAATTAAATGATCCTGTCCCGCGCCAAGGGTGCGCTCATGTTTCGCGCGTATCTGTCGAAGGCCGGAATCGGTTCTCGCCGCGCGGAGTGGACGGGCGCCAGCGCCAGTTCCGACGAACAACAGAGCAAAAATGGTGGCCCACGTTGCTGATTTTTATACAATCTATCAGATGTCTATGCCTGAGATCAGGGCTTTATCCCATAATAAAAAGTTGACTCAACAAGAGAACTTCATACAAATTCAATGTCAAACAATTTATTCCTAACGATTCACGGTCACTTCTATCAACCGCCCCGTGAAAATCCCTGGACTGAAGCCATCGAACGGCAGGAAAGCGCCGCTCCATTTCACAACTGGAATGATAAAATCGCTTCGGAGTGTTATTCTCCCAATGCCTTCTCCCGAATTCTGGATAATGAATACCGCATCAAAGACATTGTCAGCAACTATCGAAAAATGAGTTACAACTATGGGCCAACGCTGCTGAGCTGGCTCCAGGAACATGCCGCCGAAACTTACCAGGCGATCATTCAGGCAGATAGACAAAGCGTTGAACTCTTCTCCGGCCACGGTAATGCCATTGCCCAGGCTTACAATCATATCATTTTGCCCCTTGCCAACACCCGTGACACGTTCACCCAGATCCGATGGGGATTGGCAGATTTTGAGCATCGCTTTGGCCGAAAATCCGAATCGATCTGGCTGCCGGAAACAGCAGTGAATTATGCAACGCTGGATGCGCTGGATCACTTCGGATTCAGGTACCTCATTCTTTCGCCGTATCAGGCGTATCGGGTTCAGCCGCTCCAGTCGGCGCGACAGGATCAGTGGACCGATGTCTCTTCCGGCGACATCGACACGCGGCAACCGTACCGCTGCTATCTGCTGGATGCCCTGGGTGCGAAGGACAAATCCCGTTTCATCGACATTTTCTTCTATCACGGGGAGCTCTCCCGCGGCGTTGGGTTTGAGCACCTTCTGCGCGATGCCGGGAAATTTGCCGATCAGATTCAGGCGGCGTTCAATCAGCAGTCCGCCAATAATCAACTGGTCTCCGTCTGCACCGATGGCGAATCCTATGGGCATCACGAACCATTCGGCGACATGGGGCTGGCTTATCTTCTCCACAACGAAACGGAACGGCGAGGCATCCGGGTGACCAATTACGGCGAGTATCTGGCGAATAATCCGCCGCAATGGGAAGTGGAGTTGAAACAAGGTCCCAATGGCGAGGGCACATCGTGGAGCTGTTATCACGGCGTAGGGCGCTGGTATCGCGACTGCGGGTGCCACACCGGCGGCTCGCCGGAATGGAATCAGAAATGGCGGTTTCATTTGAGAGAGGCTCTCAATCAACTGCGGGATGATTTGGCAGAGCTGTTCGAGAAAGAAGCGGCGGATTGCCTGAAAGATGGCTGGCGCGCCCGCGACGAATACATTCAGGTCATCCTGCAGCGCGATGCTGCGACCATGCAGGATTTTCTGGATCGGCATGGCGCCGGCGCCCTGGATGAAAAAAAGCGGGTGAAAATTTTCAACCTGATGGAAATGCAGCGCCACGCCATGTTGATGTTCACCAGTTGCGGCTGGTTTTTCAACGACATCTCAGGACTGGAGACCATACAGATTTTACAGTACGCCGGCCGGGCAATCGAGATCGCCCGCAATTTTGGCAATGACGAATTGGAGAAAAAAGTTCTCGCGCGGCTGAAACACGCTAAGAGCAATATTCACGAATACAAAGATGGCGCGAAACTGTACGAAACCCGGGTGCGACCCTTCATCGTCACTTTTTCCCGCGTGGTGAACCATTTTGCCATCCTTTCCAGCGTGAAGCCAGTCGGCGCCACCCATTCGATTTACCATTTCCAGATCAAACAGACGGATAAAACAGACATCACCGCCAGGGGACAAACCTGCACCATAGGCCGCGTGCAGGTGGGGTCCGGCATCACCAGGGAATGGCGCGAATACGCCTATCTGCTGCATAAAACCGATCATCTGCAATATGCCTGCTACGTGAAGCACCTGCATAATGGCAAGAAATTCGATCAACTCAAAGCGGATTTTCTGAAACTGGCTTGCGATAAACGACACCAATTCAATCGCTATCTCCATGAAAATTGGGGCGATAATCAGTTCACCCTGAAAGATGTTCTCTATGATGAACGGGAGGATTTCTTCCAGATTATTTTCAGCGATCGCTCGGAAAATTTCCATCAGGTGTTCTCCAAACTCTACGAGGACAACAAGGACCTGCTATTCACTATGAAAGAGATCGGGATTCCCATCCCGGATGAATTGAAGATTCCGGCGGAGTTCATTTTGAGCAATCAACTGGTTCGGGAGATCGAGAAGTCGCAGCACGATTTCAACAGCAAATTCTATAAAATCGCCCTAGGCATTGTGGAAATGGCCGACCGATTCGGATTTGAACTCAACACAGAAATCCCGGAGAAAATTTTCAATCAGATTCTGGAAAAACGGGTGAAGCAGCTTTCCGAAAATCCCGAATTCGTCAATTGCCGGGAATTGAATGAAATATTGCAGATCACCCGTAATCTCAGGCTCGAAATCAATGAGACAAATCTTCAGAATGTTGTGTTCACGATATTGAAAGAAAAATTGCCCGAATTGATCGATTCCATGCTCGGAAAAAACATGCAGGACGCCGGTTTTGAAACCGCCACCTGTCTCATTCAGTTAGGCTTCCAGCTCAATTTTGCCGTGAAAGAATGGAAACAAAAAATCCTGAGCATTGAAAAAAAATTGAGCGAAGACCCCACCATGTGGCCCTGAGTCCTGGTTCATGCTATCGCCATCCGATGATTCATTCGGGCGAATACTGTGTATCAGACGCGCTGCGAGCCGAACGACAACCAGGAGTGACAAACGAAAGTTTCGAAAAGAGTGAGTTATGAATAAAAATCCGAGCCGATATCGACGCACTATCCTGAGGATGAATCGACGGGAGTTCATTTCCACATGTCTCAATTTTGTGTGAACTATTTCCATCGTGGCGGCGTAAAACGCTAACCTGACTCCCTTTTTCGATAGCGTGGTGTCGGGTGCATATTTTATCTTCCTGAAAATTATTATCACCTAAATTGAGCGAACAGCATTCAGCCATCAGCTCCTTTGATAACACTAAAAAAAACATTTGTGAGGGTTCACCCCTCATGTGATAGGATAATTCCATTTGAACACGCTGTTTTTCTTGTCGCTGAAAGCGAAAAGCGAATCGCTTCTTTTAGGTATCAATGAAATAGACGAACCAGATGGGTACTAACAACGAAAGGAAATGGACATGGAAAATTTTGTCGATCATTTGACAATTGAAAATACCACAAAAATTATATTTCTTGTGATGGATGGACTCGGCGGTCTGAATACCGATAGCCGGGGGACAGAACTGCAAGCTGCGCACAAACCAAACCTGGACAAGCTGGCGGCGGAATCCATTTGCGGTCTGATGGATCCCATCCTGCCGGGCATCACGCCGGGAAGCGGCCCGGCTCATTTTGCTCTTTTTGGCTACAATCCCATTGAGGCCAATATTGGCCGCGGCGTGCTGGAAGCAGCCGGCATTAATTTGCCCATGACGGATCGCGATGTGGCCATCCGAATCAATTTTGCCACGTCGGATAAACAGGGCAATATCACCGACCGACGCGCCGGCAGAATCGACAGCGAGTCTAACAAGCGTATCTGCAAGATCATCCGCGACAATGTCTCTCTGGCGCCGGATGCGGAGTTCGTCATCGAGACGGTCAAAGAGCACCGCGCTGCGCTGCTGCTTCGCGGAGACAATCTCGGCGGCGATGTGGAGGATACAGACCCCCAGAAAGAGGGCGTCCCCTACCTGAAGCCGCACGCGTTGAATAAACAAAGCGAAGTGACCGCGCGACTGGCGCAGCGGTTTCTGGATCAGGCGCATGCCGCTCTGGCGAATGAAGAGAAAGCCAACACCCTGCTGCTGCGCGGATTCGCCAGGCATAAACCTTATAAATCCATGTGGGAACGATACAAATTGAGAAGCCTGGCCATCGCCAATTATCCCATGTATCGCGGCGTCGCTTTTCTGCTCAATATGGATCTGCATCCGGTGGTCGCTGACATCAGGGAAGAATTCGAAGTCGTGAAAGCGAATTACGATCGATATGACTACTTCTTCGTGCACGTCAAACCGACAGATTCCCGCGGCGAGGACGGCGCTTTTGATGGGAAAGTGAACGTCATCGAAGAAGTGGACAAATTGATCCCATTGCTCACCCGGCTCAATCCGGACGTAATGGTCGTGACCGCCGATCATTCCACGCCTGCGGCGTTAGCGTCGCATAGCTGGCACCCGGTGCCGGTGCTGCTATATTCGAAATATTGCCGCAAAGACAACGTCACTCAGTTCGATGAAATCGCCTGTATTCAGGGAGGATTGGGACGAATGCCGAGCAAAGATCTGATGCCGGTCATTCTGGCCAATGCCAAACGATTGCTGAAATTCGGGGCGTGATGCCGAGGTTTTGAAAGAGCAATTCCAGTCCGAAGCAGAATCACATCCGTATGCGGTTTTCAGAGGTGAACAGGTTCAATTTTTTTGATCTCGCCGTGTCTTTTCTCTCAATCAGGACAGGGCGTCCGGGCCGACTGCAATTAAAAGAATACACCGCGCCGGGAACGAGTTCGATTCATCCCGGCGCGTTTATTTGAATATCAATCCTTCTTTTTCACTTCATTCAAAAATCCGCGCCACAATTCATCCAGATTGTTATGGTACGCTTCATCGATGGCAGCAGAAAGCCGTTCTCCCTGTTCGACGGACAGCATCAGGTTTCGAAACGCCGGCGCGTCGATGGCTGCCAGATAATCGACGAACATCATGCTTTGCCGATAGAACAGATGCGGCTCCAGTCCAAAATCGCTGGGAGTCTTTCTAATGAATAGTCCGTCCGCTTCATTGGGAACAAGGTTTTTGCCCGAATGAATCGCTTCAACCGCCTGTTCCGGCGAAATCAAATGGGCGCCTCCACCGTCCGAGACAGATGTCGCCAGCCCTTCTTTGAACCACGTGGGCAACCGGCTCATTTTGAAAATACCGATGTGTTGCAGCAAATGTAGATGGGACAATTCATGCGTCACATATTTTTCAGCGATGTCATCCCCAAATTCGAAGATGCGGGGTGACAGGAACAGCTTTGTCAATACACCAGCGCGCACATCAGCCCCGTAAAATTTCCTGAAACTCTCGCGCGATACGCAGACATAGACCCGAACCGGATCGGCGAATCGCTGAAACTGCTTCTCCTCGACGCGATTCACGGCCGATGGGAGAAACAAAGCCACCTTATTCGCAATCACCTCAGCGCCGGGCTCGAAGAACACTCTGTCATCGATTTCGTTCGGGATGAACCGATCCGTGGATCTCAGGGCGGCCACAGAATGATGCACGAGCGAGCAGCCCTGAAACGGACCCAATATCAAGACCAGCGCGACTGCGTAAAGCATCGGCCACGCGGTTCTGCGTGAGCCACCTCTGTTCATCGTCATCGCTCCAAATTTCGCGTCGAAGCCGGACGCGCGCTCAAAAATTCACCCCAAAAGAAAACCGATGCACATCTGGCAGAATGTCGTAGACGGAAAAGGCGTAATCAAAGCTGAGCACGGCGCCGGCGATGAAGGCCGTGACGCCGCTTCCGAAATTATACATTTCGTCTTCATGATTTAGTTTATACCCGCCGCGGAAGAACAGCCGGTCGTAAAATGACACCTCTGTCCCAATGTGGATTCGCTCCTGATTGTCATTCGGATGGACCGCATCCACGGCGACGATTGCGCTTACGAATTGGGACGAATACAGATCCATGGCAATGCCAAATTCAAAATTCAACGGGAGCGGATAGGTCTCAGTTTCCAGCCGCGTCGGTACCAATCGGTTGGGAAAATTCGCGTCGTTGTCGTATGTGACGCTCAAATCCGGCCCGCCGAATTGCATATCCGGCCCAAAATTGGTCATGCTCATGGCAATGGTCATATTTCTGAACGCCAATTGGTATTGCGTGCCCACATCAAATGCGATCCCGTTGGCCGTTTCGTTCCAGATTCGCTGCTGCACATACCTCGCTGTCAGACCGATGCGAAATCGATCCGTCAGATTCCGGCCATAGCTCAGGCCCAGCGCCAGATCCTGCGCATCGAAAAATCGGCCGGTGCCATTGGGAGAAAATTCCGTGGTCACTTCCATCTCATCGACGCCCAGCATCAGCATGCTCACCGCAACCACGCCAAATTGACCGCCATTGTAAATATAAGACGCTGCATTGACATCGAACGTATCGAACCATTTGGTGAACGAAAAATGGGCGGAATGGGTTTTGACATTCGCAATGCCGGCCGGGTTCCAGAACACGGACGTCGCATCCTGACAAACGCCGGTATAGGCGCCGCCCATAGCTGCCGCGCGCGCGCTGATGGGGATTTTGAGAAATTGCGCGCCGCTCGTCCCCAGGTTCGGATTCTGGGCCAGACCCTGAAGCGTCCCGGCCAGAACACAGAGAATCACCAGAGTTTTTATCTTGTTCATGCGTGCTCACCTGCTTGTTTTAACGGTGTATGTAATTTCAGACTTATCATGGCAATCTATCCCTGAAGCCCGAACCGGGCATCATTTGATCACTGCAAATGTCCCTTTGAATTGAGCGTTTCGCGTCCGAACCATATAAAGATAAACGCCGGACGCAATTTCACGTCCGCCATCAGAACGCAAATCCCAGGTCTCCGTGCCGTTCCGTGCAGAATGGTCAATCGTTTTGACGCGATCGCCGGCAATGGTGAAAATATAGATGGTGCATTCCTGGGGTAAATTGATGAATTGAATCTGTCGAATGGGTTCTCGCCTCAATTCACCAAATTCAGGTTCATACAATGAAGAGACCAGATAGGGATTTGGCACCACTTTGATGCCCTCCAACTCGCTGTCACTGCGCGCCTGTTCGACGACGGAGCCTTTTATTCTGAAACGATAGGCGTCCCGGATGTTCGGCGCCACAGGCACAAGGGTGACAATGACGAATGCATTGCCGGGACCGGGCGGGTTGGCGGACTGGAATTCGAGCGTGCCGCGAATTCCGTCGAATTCAAAGCTGTCCAGATTGTACAACGAATCGACCGTCACCGACTCATCATTTGCATGTTCGATGAGCACGGACACAAATCCATTGCCGCTCCCATCGAAGCCACTCTGCTGAATGGAAATGAGGACCGTATCGTTTTGCACCAGCGTTGCGTCGTAGACTGAGAAGCTGATATCAAGAATGTCGGCGCCTCCCACGCGCGAGACGCTTTGAATGGTTTCGGGTGGATCCAGACTGAACACAACACCATCGCTGGTGGCATGCTTTTTCCCGATGATGAACGGCTGCTGCGCCATGATAGTATCGGCGTTATTGCGCACGACATGGGCGGCGTAATTGAGCGTGAGATAATCATCGGCTTTGGGCAGGAACTCCGGAGCAGCAGTCGGATCAGGATCCACGATTTTTATCTTCATGCCGGCATTGAGCGAATACGTGGTGCCGGAGCGATAATTGCGCGGGTCCGAGCCAATATAATCGCCGGTGTTCAGATCAATCAGATGAAACGACGTCGGCGAGATGAATTCCACGCCATACCGTTTCGACTCAGTCCGGGCGGAATCCGAGATAATTGGCACGATGGTCGTCTTCAACGTTCCCCGAATCGTCCTCTGAACGTACGAGAACCTGATCTGGTATTCGCGGTCGCCCAGTGAATCCTCATCGATCGGTTCAACATCAAGCACGTAGTTGGATTTTCCCAGTCCGATATGGCTCACCGATTCGGACGAGACCGGCGTACGCCCGGAAGCGTTCGATTTGGGAATGACGGACACGGTATTGAGAGCGTCGGTGGAATTGCCTTTTGGGCTTTCGAGACTTTCGACCGATTCATCGCCGCGATCGAATGCCGTGACTGTGTACCAATATTCGAAGCCGTTATGAACGCTGGTATCTGTGAAGCTGTACTGCAGCCCGGAATCCAGTCCCAGGTTATTGATAATATCGAACTGCGCCAGTGGCACAGGTTCCTCCCCCACGGACGGATCAACATTTCTATCGAATTGGTCCCAATGCAGCCCTTTATCCAGACTCTTGTAAATTCGATAGCCCTCGAAATCATATTCGCCGGAATAATTATCGAGCGATAACTCGGCGAAATCATTCCAGAAGAGCGTCACGCGGCCATCGCCGGCATGGGCGCTCAGCGTCGGTGTTCGGGGCGGTTTGCTGATTTCGAAATCGAAATCCAAAATGCGTTGGGCTGTGTACAGTGAGTTGTAGAGATCGTCCAGATTATTCCCGGCAATCAGCGCCATGTAAAATACCAGTGTATCGCCGCGCTGAAGCTGGTAAGGGCCGGAACTGATGGTCGCCAGAAGATCGATTCCAGACGCGGGAATTGTCGCCGGATCATCAAAATGGAGATCGCCGCCAGCCCCCGGGTGAAAATATCGCGGCACCAGCGACTGCGGATCGACCATATCGGTTCTGCTGGACAGGATGGCGAATTGCAGACTATCATCGTCTTTATCGTCATCATAAACATTGTAATGCATATCCGTGACGCCCAGTTCGACGCCATTGACCTCCGGTGTCTTGAGCATGGCCACACCCATGTAGCCGGTGACGCCGCCAGCCCACTCATCGGAAAGGCCATCATCAAAACTATAGACAAAATTATTCTGCCTGTCAAAATCGATCCGATCATCGCCGTACTCCGGCGTACCCCCGCTCACGTTGCCAATATCCATGTCGCAGTACATGGCAAAATACAGGTCGTTCAGATCGTTCGCGCCGTTGTTGACTACTTCGAACTTGTAGAATATCAAATTCTGGGCGAACGTGACGCCATAGGCATAACCGGTCTGGATCACCGTCACCCCCAATCGCTTCACGGAATTGTTGGCGTCATCGTACACGCAATAACTGTCCTGATCCGATTTGAAAATCGGATTCCCTTCAGCGTCTTTGACCGGCCAGCCCAGGGTCGTATTCCAGGAACTGGGATTATCGCTGAACGCGATCTTCGCGAACTCCCGGTTGTGATACCCACCGACTGCTTCCCATTCCTCATTGGTCGTGTAGCGGCCCTGAATGACATTGCCGGGAATTCCAACCATGGGATTGATTCGGTAGACATAATGCTTTGCCGATCCAATGGGAAATTCCCCGGAGGGCCCCTGGGTCAGTCGGCGCGGATACAGTTTGCCCCTGTTTTCAAAAAACAGGCCGATGTTGCTGGCATTGTGCGTGCCGCCGGCCCGGTCTTCGACGCCGGAAGCTTTTTCCACAAAAACGTCCCTGGCCTCTTTGTCCTTTTCTTTTACAGCTGGCTGAGCCACCGCAAGTGACGTCAGGAGTAGAATGGTTTGGAGCATGATTAATATTTTTTTCATCATTGACCACCATCATTCGTTAGAATTCAAAATTTATGAGCCCGCTGGAATTGCGGATTCCTCTGAGTCAAGCAGGAGTTGTTCGGGATCCGCAACGTCGTTGCCTCTCGAAACGTGTCGACTGAGAACAGGATCTATTGTTGATACTTAGAATCGCATTCCGATCCCCAACCGAATGCTTCGCGGCGGGCCGTAATTCGAGGGATCGTTCATCCATTCGGCTGAATGGCCGCCTTCGAAGGTGAAATCCGGTTCCCCTGTGTCGCCATAGACGTACAGCACATTGCGATGATCGGTCAGATTCAGGACCTCTGCGAAGACGCGAATTCTTGTCTGGAAGATGCTGGAAAATTCCTTGCCAATTTCCAGATCCATGGAGTACCGGCCCGGCATTCGCAACGAGTTTCTATCGACGAAACCAATGTCCCTGCCGCTCGGTGTGTACGGGAAGCCGGAGCTCGCCCGTAACACCACGCTGTAATCGGTATTGGCCAGCCAATGATAGCCAAACAGGATCGGCCCCTCATCTTTCGGAATTTGAAACGTTGCCGTCATATTCAGATTATGCCGCTGGTCATAATTAAGGAAATAGAGTCGGGTTGATTCTTCGGTGCCGGGGTATTGCTCGGTTTCAGACGAAGCGCTGCCTTTGGCAATCATGAACGTATAGCTCAGGCCGCCGGACAGATATTTCCCCGGCCGAACATCGGCGTTGATCTCGAAACCTTTGATATTGGCGTAATCTTCATTGATGTATACCGTATAGCCAACGTAGCGCCCGGTGTTCCCCATGAACGCCTCGAAGTAGCGGGTGCCGATTAGCCCGGTGACGTCCTTGTAATACGCCGTCAGATGCGCGGCAATGCGATCAGAAAACTGGTGCGAAACACCGACTTCGTAGGCGATAGTCCGCTCCGCATCCAGATTCGGCTGGCCGAACAACGGCTCCCGCACGTTCAAATCATATTGATTGTTTTCAAACAGATATTGGTACTCCGGATTCTGGAAAAAATGGCCATAGGCGAAATGTAGCTTGGTTTTATCGGAGACCGGATGGGCAATGCCGACGCGCGGACTGAACTGCGACCTCGATTTGACCTGAATGAACGCAGCTTGTGTGTCCAGTGGGTCCCCGCGAAATGTAGCATTGGCATTAAAATAATCGTAACGCAGTCCCAGATTGATGATTAAAAACGGGAATTCAATTTTATCCTGGAAATACGCAGCGGCTTCGAACGGCTGAATGCGGTAGTCATTGATGTACGGGTAATTTCGCTTCGGATCATATACGCTGAACAGATTCAGCCAGTGTTTCTTGTACTGCAAGCCGACTTTCACTTCATTGATTTTGCCCGCCTGCCAGACCAGATCGCCTTTGAAATCCGCGGTTTTTGTCTTGCTATCGATCATTTCCAATGGGTCGGCGCGTTGCCAGAATTCAAAACTGTTGCCGACGTTGGTCAAATATTCCCACTCAGACGTGGAAAGGTATTCCGACGTGTCTTTGTCCACACCGGAGTAGTAATCCTGTTCCAGATATGAGACGCGCGCATCGTAAAATAAATTCGACCGAAGCATGTGGGAAACCGTCAGGGTGGTTTGCCAGCTATTCCTTCGACTCTTCAGATATTGTTCGGGAATATACTTGTAACTGTGACTGTAGCCCTGTCGCTCCCCCTTGCTGCCGCGATTGGAAAGGACGAATTTCAATCCCGGGAAAAAATTGAACGACAATTTGCTGAAGAACGTCATGTTATCTTCGTAGCCAAAAGGTAGATAGTTGTCGCGGTTGTTCTGCTCGCCTGAAATGAAATAGCGGATTTTTTCAGTGATAAAAGGGCCGCCGAGATTGCCATTCAACCGATTTTCACCCAGCTTATTGTAACGATCCAGGCCGAATTCGCTGGTTCGGGCCTCCATCCGACCGCTGTGCTTAACACCCCCATCGCGCGTGACAATATTGACAACACCGCTGAGCGCATTGCCATACTCGGCATTGAACGTGCCGCTCAGCAGACTCATCTCCTGAATCGCGTCGTTGTTGATTTGCGTGATCATTCTGCCCAACAACGGATCATGTACGTACATGCCGTCAATCAGAAATGCCACTTCATTGGAGCGCCCGCCGCGGATATGGAGGCTGCCTTCCTGATCTGTCACTCCGGCCTGCAGGGCCAGCACATCGCTAAAATCCGAGACCGGCAGACCCTCTATTTCGTCGCGTCTCATATAGGCGCTGGAACTGGTGAGGTCTTTTTGAATCATCGGCTTTTCGGCTGTGATCACCACCTCCTGCCCCAGCTCGATGGTCGACTCCCGCAGCTTGATAGTGATGGTCGTCGTCAGGTCCATCATTATTTTCACGTTGGATATTGCGGCCGATTCATAACCGATATAGCTGGCGCGAATCGTCACGCTGCCGGGTGGGATGTTCAGGATGATAAATTTCCCATCCAAATCTGTCGCTGCTCCCAGATTGGTGCCAGCGATGAGCACTGTTGCGCCAATAAGGGCTTCGCCGGTGGAAGCGTCCGTGATCGTTCCGGACAATTTGCCGGTAACGCCTGCGCTGAGCGACACCGGCAAAATGAAGAGAAATATCAAGACTAATCTTTTCATTGTGTACGCCTCAAAAATTCGTGCAATACGCTGGAGGGGCTGCACCAAAAGCATCGCTGAATGCGCACAGCATGCCTCGGAGCGAGCAGAACCGACTCACTCTCAGGAAGGCAGCATGCGTCCATCAGGCATGAATTCCGGTGCAGCCCCCACACATTAATGAACCAGTAACATCTTTTTAGTGACGGTGATTTGATTGGCTGTGAGACGATAGAAATACACGCCGGAACCGACTTCAATGCCGGTAGTGCTATTCCCGTTCCACGTGATTGCGTGGCAGCCGGCAGAGTACGCGCCTTTCAGAAGTGAGTTCACCAGTTGTCCCTGCGTGTTATAGACAGTCAACTGCACATCGGACGAACGACTGAGATCGAACCGAATCGTGGTGCTCGGATTGAATGGATTGGGATAATTTTGAAATAGTGTAAAATGCGTCGGTGTGTTGGGCGTGCTGCTATCTTGAACAGAAAGCATTTCGTTGTCGTACTTCACCTGGGCCGCGTCGGCTGCAGCGAATAGGTCCGTTACAAGATCGGCATAGACGATTGCGTATGTCAGAATCACAGAATCCCCGGCCGCCAGGGTGAATGCGCCGGCATTCAAACTGAAAATGGAGCCATCGCCGCCGGCCACAATGCTCGTATCAAAACCGGCATCGGCCGTCATGTGATAGCGGGTGGAGTCTGTAGCCGCATCGGCGTTGGGATCAGCAGGAGAATAGACCAACCAGTCCAGCGCATGGAACGAATGCGGCTCCATGGACAGCAGTCGAAAACCGGCATGGGGTGCTTCGCCCTCGCGATAACAATAGGCCAGGCGATGTGCTTCATCATATGCATCTGTTTCACCGCCATAATTACCCGCTATTCGAGGGACAGTCAGCAAACCTAGTGACAGAGTCACTTGCTCGGTCGAGTCGTTGATGATCGTGTATTTCGCAATCATAAATGGCTCATTATTCCAGGCATAGGCATGCAGCCGGAACGTAACATCCGGGGGCAAATTTGTATAGCGATTGTCATACACAGCAATCGCTTCAACGTCGGCAATGGTCGGAGTCGTCAACTGATACGCCGGGATGACAGCATCCTGATCTTCGTTGTAATCGCACACTGCATCTTCCGATAAAGCAGCGATGATGTTGATTCGGGAGAGCTGCTGATCATCGCTGGACGTGGGAGCCATCAATCGAATGCTGCCGGCATTGGTTATCCGAACGCCAATTTTTCCGGTGTCCAAAGTAACTTGCGCCTGAACTGTCCCGACGCACAGACCGGTCACTAACATCAGGCTTATCAAACTGATCGTAACTTTTGAAAACATAACCTACCTCCTTCATTTTAATTGCTGGGTCGACTCTAAAAAGCCTTAAAAGGCTTGATACGTTGGTTATAAAATCTTTTCCACGTTATGAATGACGTGGCAATTCATTGATAAATTTGAAATTTAGATAACTTGAACAGTCCCGACTTTTAAGTCGGGGGACAGAAATTCACCTCTGATTTTGGGGCTTCAGCCCCTTGTTGGAGTGGATTCATAGATAATTGCCGTGTTTAACTTTTTTAAAATTTATTCCTGAATCAAACGTACGCACTGTAAACCTTCACCTCAAAGCTCAAAGTCTTCACCAAGTACTCCAAGAAAAAAAGATGTCGAAAGACTGGAACTGGTAACTGTTTCGTCAGTTGTAACCACCAGCCGAACGTTCGCCCATTCGGGGACATACGTCCCAGCCATTGCCCGCGCTGGATGAAAATCCAGCGAGATCAGTACCGTGATACGAGTCTTCCCGACAGGTTCATTGCCAGTGAAAAATCACCGGTGGAATTAACAATAGCAGCGCTACGATGAAGAAGAAAATCTGAATCGGCAGCATCCATTTCGCCCATTTCTCCCAGGAAATGCCGGCCAGCCCCAGCACGCCCATGGTGACGCCGGATGTGGGCAGAATGGGATTGATCCAGCCTTCGCCGAAGACAAAGGCCAGCACCGCCGTCTGTCGGGAAATGCCAATGACGTCAGCGAGCGGCGCCATGACCGGCATGGTCAGCGCAGCCTGGCCTGAACCGGAATGCACGAAGAAATTGATGATCGCCTGAGTGACGAACATGGATTGAGCCGCAACAATCCGATGAAAATGAGTGATGACACTGGCCAGATTGTACAGCATGGCATCCAGAATTTTGCCGTCATTGGCAATGACGAGAATGGCCTTGGCGCAGCCGATGATCAGCGCCACACCCATCATGTCTTTCGCGCCATTCTTGAAGCTGTCGGTCATCTGATTGAGCGACAATTTCCCCAGAAATCCGGCCACGATGCCCAGTCCCAAAAACAGGCCAGCAATTTCATTGATGTACCAATGGAATTTCAGCACGCCGAACACTAAAAGAATCATGGCCAGAGCGAAGATCAGAATGACCAGTTTATGGTACAGCGTAAATTCAGTCTGTTCGTTGGTGTTCAGGTGGAGGTTATGTTTCCGTTCCTGATCGATCTCGTAGACCGGACTGAGCTTCGGGTTCGCCTTTATTTTTGCGGCGTAACGCATCACAAAGGCAGTCATAAAAACAGTGCTCAACACCCAGACAAACGCGCGGTATTCCATGCCGGAATAGAGCGGCAGTTCTGCGATGCCTTGCGCGATGCCCACAGTGAAGGGATTGAAAATCGCGCCGGCAAATCCGGCAGCAGCGCCCAGAAATGGGATGGCCGTTCCGACCAGAGAATCATAGCCCAATGAAATCGACAGCGGAATGAAAATCAGCACGAACGGCATGGTCTCTTCGCACATGCCAAACAAGGTGCCGCCCAATGAAAAGAGCAGCATGGTCACCGGGATGAAAAACTTCTGGAGATGCTTTTTACTGCTGAAATAGAAAGCCATTTTCTGAACCGATGCCGTAATCGCGCCAGTCGACTGAATGACGCTGAACGCGCCGCCGATGACGAACAGGAACGCGATGATCAGCGCAGCCTGGATGAACCCCTGAATCGGCGCCATTAGCACAGCGCCAATGCCCTGGGGATGACTGTCGACGTAAGTGAACGAGTCAGCGATTACCAGCGTTCTCCCATCCCGGACTTCCCGCTGATATTCGCCGCCAGGAACAATCCACGTGAGCAACGCGACGAGAATGACAATGACATAAATCAGCACCAGTGTGTTGACATTAAATTTGATTTTCATATCCCTCTGTTTTCAATAATGTATCAGGAACCGTGGACTTTTGAATTGACCAAAGTCGCCGAACCCAAATTTTGCCGCTTTGAACAGCGCCCTCGTCCTGTTGCCAGGTCTCCGGAGATGGCGCGAAAATTGAGAAATGCGATTGCGTCACCGGATTCGTGAAAAGAACACTACAGGCGGAATTTATCTCCGGCGAGGAGAATGGACATGGTGAGTCCCTGGCCGGCCAACAGTCCGGATTGGTCCATTCGAACCGATTTGGCTTTGCGCGCATCGTAGATCACGACGGATCCCGTGCCGATCACGCGGAACGAATCGTCCGGGCTCACGAGGATCGCGGTATCTTCGTCGATGCCAATGCCCGCGAGTTTGGGATGCTCCAGCACAAGGCTGATGAGCCGATTGTGGCGCTTGCGCGCGATGAAATGCTGATCGATGATCACCTTCTTCAAAAATCCAAAGCCCGGCTTCGTTTCAATATTCCCTGCCTGAATGGTGAAAAACACATCGGTTGTGTCTTTGTTGATCAATTCATTGCCGGTAATCATGACCTCGCTCATCACTGCAGCGCCGGCGCTGGTTCCGCCAATGATGCCGCCTTTTTCAAAATAGAGTGTGGCGACAGCGGCCTCGGAGCGGGTGCCTCCCAGGCGTTGCATCAGTCGTTCCTGAATGCCGCCGGTGAAAAAAATCCCGGTCGACGATTCGATCCGCGTCACCACGGAGTCAGCGTTCGCCATCTCCGGGCTGTCGATGTGCAGCCAGTGCACATTTTTGGCGCCGGCCTGTTTGAATTGCTCCACCACCGCCGGTCCGTAGGACTCCGGTTCGCCGCTGGCTGAGGTGATTATCAGGATGTGACCGCTCCGGCTCAGCGTGACGAACTCGACCAATGCGTCCGGCGGTTTGGCCCCGCCGCCGATGATGAGCAGATGTCCTTTCTCTTTTGCAGACGACCCGCCGCCGAGCAGAGCCATGATCAGAACAAGGGAAATGAAAAATAATTTTCTCATGCTTCCTCCGCTTCAATCAGGTGCAGCAACAACGCTGCGCCTTTTGCCATATCTGAAATCGCGATTTGTTCATCATTGGAATGGGGATTGCTGGCGCCAATCCCGACATTCACTGCCAGAATCCCATTGGCATTCACCACATTCACGTCACTGCCCCCGGAATAGACCAGGGCATTGGGGACCAGATTCAATTTCTGCATGGCCGCGTGCAACCGACGAATCATTGGCATGGCCGAATTGAATGTATAGCCCTTAAAGCTGAGCTTGAACTCAACATCGCAAACACCGCCATATTTTTGCCCTGCTGAGTGACACGCGTTTTGCAGGATCATTTTCAGCCGATCAATTTCCGATGGAACGAACGAACGAAATTCGCCGGTGATTTTGACCAGATCAGGGACCACATTATCGGCTGTCCCGCCTTGAATCGTGCCAATGTTGGCCACTGTGTGCTGATTGAGCCGTCCGACCGGAAACGAATTCATGACGTCCAGAGACATCAGGACGGCATTGATGCCTTTCTCCGGGGCAACGGCAGAATGCGCCGGCCGGCCTTTGCACGTCACCTGAAAATCGTAGGCAGTGGGAGACTCGCTGACGTAGCTACCGGGTTTCGCCGAACAATCGAAGACATAGCCTTCCCGGGATTTCAATTGGCTGTAGTCCAGGGCCAGCGCCCCCAGCATTCCCAATTCTTCTGCGACTGTGAAAACAATTTCCAGACTGCGGTGTTTCAATTTTCGTTCGATAATTTCCTGCATCACGTACAAAATCAAAGCCACACCGCCGCGGTTGTCCGCTCCTAAAATTGTTGAACCATCGGAACGAATCACGCCCTGCTCGATGTTGGGCTTCACCTGGGCTGTGGAGCGCACTGTATCCGTGTGCGCCAGCAGCGCCAATGGTGGAGCATCGTTCGAATCAGAAGACAAACGAATGATGAGATTGCCTGAGTTGCCGCCGACTTTGGCCGCGGCATCGTCCTCGACCACCTTGATGTTCCAATCGTTGCATGTAGTAATTAAAAAATCCGCCATGGCCCGCTCGTGGAGGGACGTGCTATCGACGCGAATCAGGCGCATGAATAGATCCAGCAGCTTCTTTTCATCGACGTTCATGAGATGAAGTACCTTTCGTCCTTAATATTTTCTTCAATAATCTTCAATGCGGAAAGCGTCCGTTCTTTGTCTCTAAAATTCAACTCAATGATGATGGCATTAATGATAGTGACAATAGCTCCCAGCGAATTGCTGAACATGATATTGTCCGTTTTGATTTGCAGGCAATAGGTGGCGTACTCCCGAATAGGCGCTGTTTTTTTATCCGTAAACGCGATGCTCCTGATGCCCCGATCCCTGGCAAATCCGATCGCCTCCACCGTTTCCCTGGAATAGGGCGAAAAACTGAAGGCAATCAGCAGATCGGCGCTGTTCATGTACGCGATCTGCTCGCGGTACTGCAAAAAATCAACTGACATATAATTTGCATCGTAACTGTACTGGCGCAACAAAAAGGTCATCAGCCGCGACAGGTGATGGGACAATTCCATTCCCAGACAATAAATTCGCTGCGCTGAAATGATGCTATCAACCACGTGAGAGAACGTTTTCATGTCGATGTTCGAAATGCTATCGTTGATATTGGTGATGACATTGTGTGCGACAAGTTTGAAAATATCCGGGGTTTTACTTTTTTCTGAGATGGCGAATTGATAGAATTCAGTAGGAGAAAGCTGGCTTTTCAGTGTGGTTGTCAGTTCGTCCTTCAACTCCTTGTAGCCCTTATATCCGAGCATCTGAGCGAATCGGACGATGGACGCTTCGCTGACTTCAGCTTTTTTGGCGACGTCCTTGATGGGCAGCAGGGCAACAAGATCGATATGTTCCAGGAAGAAATTCGCCACTTTCTTTTGATTGGCCGGCAGCGAAGGCACTACATTGAGAATAGCGCTTTCGATAGCTTTTCGTTTTTCCATCGGTATGTAATTTTTATTTCATAATTATTGATTATGAAATTTTTCTTGCAACAATATACAATTTTAGAATTGATTTGTCAAGTGATTTTTTCGACGCGCCGGGTGAAATTGCATGATGCGCCGGGGCCGAAATTCGTTGAAATTGTGGTTGATATATCCGGATTATTTTCATATATTCATGGCATATTTCATCCGGTCGAAGCAGTGAAAGCACCAGCATTTTCAAGTCTGACTGCGACGGTTACTATCCAGCGCCATTTTGTCTTCGGCAACCTGTTTGCCCCGGACAGCGCGCCTGGATGTGCGAAGTCCCTTCCGGGACTCAACGAAAATTTCGCTTGTGAATCATCTGTTAAATTCATAAATTCCAATCCAGCAATTGAATGAATTTACTAATCAGCGCGGGAGTCATCATGAAAACAATTCTTCTCAGTATCGTTTTGCTCATCGTATTCAGCGCCCCATCCTTCGGGGAGAATTATCTGCTGAATGGCGGACAGGAGTCCCAGATCAATTATAAAATGGTGCAAACCGTTGAGCCCAATCCGGCCATTCACACGCTTTACCTGAGCTACGTTGTGCCGGTATCTTATCAGTCGCCCACATACAATCAGACCATTGCCAATCTGAATTTCAGATATTTTCCACAGCCTGATAAACAGGAAGAGTACACTGATGAGCGCGGTAATAAAGTCGTCAAGGTTTCCTGGACGCAGCCGACATCCACGGTCACGACCGAAGTGAGCCTGATTGCGCGGAATAAAACCCTGCTGCAACCGCTAACCACAAAGTCACCTTTCCCGTTAGGCGCTGTCCCGGCGGATATCAGTCCGTACCTGACGGCGACCAAGCAGGTGCCTTCCACCCATGCGTCCATCATGGCCAAGGCGAAACAATTGACGGCCGGCGCCAGGATCGAATTCGACGCTGTGCAGCGAATTCTCACCTGGGTGATCGACCACATGAATTACGTGCTGGTGCCCCAGGAATACGGTGCGTTGTATTCGTTCAACTCCGGCAAAGGCAACTGCCAGAACTATTCGCATCTTGCGGCAGCGTTGCTGCGGTCAGTGGGAATTCCGGCGCGGATCGTCAATGGCATCACCCTGAAACAACCTTACACGTTAAAAATGGGCAATCAGAACCTGACCCTGAAAATGGCCGAAGGGCGCCATTCCTGGATTGAGGTCTATTTCCCGGACCTGGGCTGGGTCCCGTTCGATCCCCAGCAGACGCAGTTATTCGTCAGCAATCGGTTCATTCGCGTCGAAGTCGGGCTGGATAACGAGGAGACCTCGCAGGACGGACTCATTCGCTGGACCCAGATGAAAGGCGATCTGGCAACGCCGCAGTTCGAGGAATCCATCGAAGCCGCATTTGTCTCCGACCAGGTGAATATCGCCGCGGAGAAACAATCGTACGGGCCGAGCAAACTGCTGCTCACGCCTTCGGTTCAGGCCATCTTTCAGCCGGTGCCGGTAGAAAAAAAGGCGCCGCCGCTGAGAATCCCGGAAGAAAAATTGAAAGTGCTGACCTACTCGAAACCATTCATGTTTGGCAATCTGGAATTTCCCGCCAACGTCGATTTCCTGGCAGTTCGGGGACCGGCGACCCGCACCGATGGCAATAATTTCGAGATGCGCAAGAACTTTTTAGTCGAGACCGCGGAGTATGTCACAGAGCAGGCGCAATACGCCCAGGTTTTTGTATTGAACCGACCCATGAAGACAAACAAGATTGGGGTGGTGCTGCACAAATTTGGCGGCAACGGATTTCTCTGGCTGGAATTGTTGAAGGATGAAAATGGCCTGCCCGGGGCGACCCTTGCCACCAGCGAGATGATGAGCCTGGATCAGATCAAATTCACGCCGGGCTACGATTGGGTCGATTTTGATTTCGGAACTGACGCTCCCACAATATCCCCGGGACGCTACTGGATCGCGCTGGGATTCTCCGGCCGTCCCATTGTGAACTGGTTCTATTCCTACGGAAAACCGGTGGGCCCAGACGATGGCACGCGCTTCAAGACCATTCTGGCGCCGGCATGGAGCAACAGCCTGGCGTACGAGTTCAACTATCGCGTCATTGGATTCACGATTCAGTAATTCAATCTCTGGCCGAACGGAGATGGGGCGCGCATGCAATCCGCAGTCCCGCGCGCCTGTCGGTGCGATGTCAAAACAAAAGATCTGGGCCGGTCGTCATAAAATCAGGTGTGCATCTTTTATTGAGTTTCAACGTGCATAGGTCGCGTAATTGAATGAAAAGTGAATATATTCGAAAAACCACGAATGGAAGATACTGGCACAAAACTGATGCTTCGATTCCAGCAGGGCGATGAGTCCGCATTTCGGGAGATTGTCGAGCAGCATAAATTGTCTGTTCTCAATTTATGCTACCGTTTCGTCGGCAATAAAAACGATGCAGAAGACATTGCCCAGGATGTCTTCATTCGAATTTTGAACGCTGCGCCGCGCTACCGTCCGGATGCATCGCTCTCCACCTGGTTGTACCGGATTACGGTGAATGTCTGCCTCAATTTTCAGCGTCGGAAAAAAATCCTGAACTTCTTTTCGCTGAATCACCAGTTCGAATCCGGCCAGACAACCGGGGATCGGCTACCCGACCTCATCAGCGAAGAGCAGCCTGATATCATACTTGAAAAGAAAGAGCTGCAAATGCTCGTTCAACAAGCTATTCAGTCCCTGCCAGAGAATCAGCAGACAGTCGTCATTCTGCACCGATATGAAGGACTCTCGTACCAGGAGATCGCCGCCGTCCTGAATACAACTGTCTCAGCGATCGAATCGCGACTGCATCGGGCAAAACTCAATTTGCAGAGGAAGTTGAAAAGCCTCAACAGGATGGAATGAGTCCTGTGACTTTACTTCAAACAAAAGCCGGCGCCGCATTTCCCTCAGTGAATGCTCTGACAGGCAGCGCCCCTGAAATTCGTCGGAGAAAACCACCGCAAGTTTTATCCTGACACTGTGTTTAATATGCTGGAGGTTAACGATATGAAGTGTCACCAGGTCAAAAAAAAATTATCCGCCTTTCAGGATGGCGAAGTGAGCGAATCCCTGAAGCTGGACATTCAGCGCCATCTGCGGGAATGTCCGGATTGCTCGGCGATTCTGCGCCGGATGGAACAGGTATGGTCCCAGCTATCGAACGCGGAGACCATAACGAGCGCGCCCTATTTCTGGGCCAGGCTATCCCATCGGATCCAAAGGCAGGATGCGCAAAAGCGGTTCATCGACAGGCTGGCTGCGCCGTTCTCGTTGCTGCCAAAACCGGTCATCACGACACTGGTGTTCCTCATCGGGATTATGATCGGAATTTACCTGGGTAAGAGCATTTATAAAGATGCCAACGCGCCAATCTCCATCACGCTGGAACAGGAAATGGAGCAGCAAACATCTGTCAGTTCATTTTCCGATCTGCCTGCGAATTCTGTGAGTGAAATTTATGCATCCATGATTGCCGATAATAATGAACCAAAAGGTACAAACAAATGAGCAGAAAAGCACTGATTTGGCTCTTGTTCTTTTCGATCATCCTGAATATTTCGACCATTGTCACATTCAGCTACTATCGCTGGTTTCAGCACGACAGACCATCGATTCCAAAAGAATATGCTAAAGACCAAAGCGATTCGGATCGCCGACAGTCCTTTGAGAGTAAACTGGCGAAAGATTTGAACTTAACGCCTCAACAGACAGAGCAGATGAATGCGCTGCGATCTGAATTTTTCAAAGGATTCAAAACGCTGATGACTGAGTTGCGCGACGAACGTCGCGAGTTCACCGAGTTACTCAAACAGGATACCCTCGATACTTTGAAAATCAACGAAAAGATAGAGTCGATTTCCACCGTTCAGAAACAGATTCAATTTTACTCCATGAAGAACCTGATGAAGCATCGCGCCATTTTGAACGATGAACAGTGGAATAAATTCAAATCGACATTTGCCAAAATGATGATCGGAGGGGATCATCGGAAAAACCACAGGTCTGGCCCGGAACGACAGGAGGATGGAGGCGCTCCTCCCGCGGACTCGTCGAAACAACAACGGCCGGAGTGATTTTCCAGCGATGGAACGATTCTCAATCAGCGCGACGCATGCTGCCTTTTCTTTCACTCACGACAAAAATTTTCAACGCCCTTATTTTGAACAGGGCGTTTTTTATTTCTACCACAACACTATGGTCGTTTCTGCGATTTAGATTTATAGTCACCTGATCGCATTGGATAGGCATCCAGCGCGGGCATCACTCAGAATAATTTCGATTGACTTTGTCAATTAAATTTTTATAATACTCATTTGTCTCATGATCTCAACTCCAATCGAGCGTCGCGCAGTGAATCAATGACGAAGCCGAAAAATTTTCTCTGCGCTGAACCGCTTTTTCGTGTCCCCAATAATCCATTTCAAGGAGAACCAGGATGAAACGGTATTTTATGGTTTTGGCAGTTTGTCTATTTTTAATCCCGCTATTCAGCGCCAACGCACTGGCGCAACAGGCCGAAAGCGCCATTTCTGAAACCATGCTGCGAACGATTGAGTCATCGTTCAAACTGGACGGCCCGACCCGCGCCATCATGAACGCCGTCTCTAACAACAATATTCAGGAGTTGGCTGTAAACCGGGAACTGGTTGGCAAGACCGATCACTTCTTCGCCCATCGCATTAAAACCGACGCCATCACGGACCAGAAGTCGTCCGGCCGATGCTGGCTGTTCACGTCGCTCAACGTGCTGCGTCCTCAGATCATCAAAAAGAACAATCTCAAGGAATTTCAATTTTCTGAAAATTATTTGTTCTTCTGGGATCAGTTAGAAAAGGCCAATCTGTTTCTGGAGGGCATCATCAGCACCCGGGACCAGAAAATGGACGACCGCGATGTGGAGTGGCTGTTCAAGAATCCCCTGCAGGACGGCGGCATCTGGAATTATGCCGTGGATCTGATCGGGAAATATGGCGCTGTGCCGAAGGACGCCATGGCGGAGAGTTACAACAGCGAAAATACCGGCATGATGCGCCGACTTGTTTCCAGCAAATTGAAGAGCCAGGGACTGACGCTGCGCGAGTTGCACAAAAAGGGCCGGACGGTTTCGGAGTTGCGCAGCGAGAAAGTGAGCATGCTGGCTGAAATTTACCGCATGCTCGTCATCAACCTGGGTCTACCGCCCAAAGAATTCACTTGGATTTATGAGGATAAAGACGGTAAAATTTCTGCGCCCAAAACATACACGCCGCAAGCGTTCTATCAGGAAATCGTTGCCATCAATCTCCGCGACTACGTTCAGCTCATGAACGATCCCACCCGGCCGTATTTCAAATTGTACGAGATAAAATTCGACCGAAACATGGCGGATCGGCAGAACTGGACGTTCATCAATCTGCCCACGGACGCTATCAAGAAATTTGCCAAAGCCTCCATCCTTGCCGATGAAGCCATGTATTTTTCGTGCGATGTGGGGAAACAGTTGGATCGGGACGCTGGCATTCTACGTCCAGGATTGTACGACTATGAATCCATTTACGGAGTAAAATTTGAAATGGATAAAGTCGAGCGCATTCAGACCTACGACAGCGGCTCCAGCCACGGCATGTCCCTGGTGGGCGTGGACACAACGGCTGACGGTTCCACCACCAAATGGCTGCTGGAAAATAGTTGGGGCAAATCCAGCGGTTATAATGGTTTTCTGATTATGACCGATGATTGGTTCGATGACTACATGTTCCGTCTCGTGGTGCACAAGACTTTCGTCTCTCCGGACGTGCTGGAAATTCTGAAACAGAAACCCATTCTGTTAGCCCCGTGGGATCGGATGTTTTAATCGCCGACATGGTATTGCTTTTTACTTCAGGCACAGCATCGGCCAGTGAGCATGTCGCGAATGATTTCCTCAGAAGTTGATTATGAAAAGGATGCCGTATGTCACGAAAAAATGTGTTATTGATACTGCTTCTGTTTTTAGGCACGAACAGCGCGCTGCGCGGCCAGGGTCTGTACCCCACGACCAGGGAGTATTACGCGCAATTGGAAGCCAGGCGCCAGGTGATTCTCGCTGCGCTCGCCGGCCAGTCCTGGATGGAAGGCGATGACGTTCGCCGGAGGATTTATTTAGGCGTCGTCAAAGTCCACACCGGCATCGATAAACGAACCGGGCTCAAGTATCTTCAGGACGCGGTCGATGACTCTGTGCATTGGGAATGTTTCAATGTCTATTCCATGATGGACGCCATGTTGCGAATCGGAGACCAGTTGCCGGCGGGTCTCATTGAAAAAGCGAAATACCGGCTGCACACCCATTTCGGCGCAGACAAGGGGTTCACTGAAAATCACAAACTGCAATACCGCGTCGCCCGGTATCTGTTCGGACAAACGTGGCCGGAAGGCCCGCGCTTTGCTGACGGCATGACGCCGCTGCAGGGCAAAGCCGAGGCCGAAGCCTGGATCAGCGACTGGATCGACCGCACTGTCTCCATCGGTCAACTGGAATTTGATTCCGTGAACTACCATTCGCTCTATTACATCTGCTTCACCACGTTGTACGACTTCGCGACAGACCCGCGGATGCGCCAAAAAGCCTGGATGACCATGCAGTTTCTCATCGCTGACTGGGCGCCTGAGTATTTGAACGGCAACTGGATTGGCGCGCACAGCCGGGAAAAATATGACCAGGTCACCCACACGGCGCTCAATTGCGGCGTGGCCATTCCGTTCGGCTATCTGTTTTTCGGCAACTCTGTGTATCATCCTGAATTGGCCGAGCCGTATTTCGTCGGATTGGCTGCGGTGCAGGGTTTCCGGCCGCTGGCCATTCTGGGCAATATCGCCACGGACCGGTCGACGCCGTACATTCACCGGGAGACAAAAGCGCCCCGCCGAGGATTTGGCATCAACACAAGCGATATCCCAATATGGAAATATGATTACGTGACCAGAGACTACGCATTGGGTTCCTCCTTCGGCGACATCACGGCTGTGGAGAACCATCGCTGGGACCTCACCTGGGTTTCGCCGCGGGACGGCTCCACGTGCTTCTTCATCAATCCGTCCCATTCGCGCGATCAACTGCTGAAGTATTTCGACGACGATCCGGAGAAAATTCTGGACAATATCATCAAACAGCGTCCCTATTACAAGGACCCCAACAAGTGGGTCGAGGGTTCGCCGTTCGAGGAAGTGCTCCAGCATGAAAATACGCTCATCGCATTGTACCAGATTCCGAAGACTGAACGCAATCAGCATGTCAATGGCTTTTTCTCGAAAATCATCGACGAGAGAATCGCCGATGCCAGCGGCTGGATTTTCTGTCGCGCGGACTCGGTCTACTTCGCGGTTCGCACGCTGACGAACGGAGTGTGGCATGAAGAAAAGGATCATTTCCGGCTCACTCTCACCAGTCCCAAAACCGGCGTCATCATGGAAGTCGCCCGTGTTTCGGAATTTCCCTCGTTCGCTGCATTTCAAAATCAAATCAAGGCCAATCCGCTTCGGCTGGATCTGAAAAATTTGCGGGTGAGCTACACCAACTCCCGTGGCGATGATCTGGAATTCGCCTATCCGAATACCCGGTTGGTGAATCAAGTGCCGATCACGTTTGAAAATTGGCCGCTCTTCGAGGGACCTTTCGTCAATGCCCGAAAAGGCAGCAAGATCATCGAGATTCAGTACGGCAATGAAAAAGTCATTCTGGATTTCAATACCTGGACGGTGAAATCCATTATCGCCGAGTGAATGCCCGGAGGTTGATTGGGGACTCAAACGGACAGTCGCAGCCGGGATGCAGCCATACCAGCCGGCTTTCAATACCTGGCGCCGACAATCTCCGGATCAATATTTTCCCTTGTATTTTTCGTTTCATTGAGTTATCTTATTCACTCGACTTTGAGAGAAGTCATTTTAAAACCAGGAAAATCGTCAATCAGGAGATACGCCTCGTGAATGTGCGCATTCAGAAACTGCGCGAGCAGAGTGTCAATGCCATGCCGTACATCAGTCCGGAGCGGGCACTGCTCGTCACTGAATTTCATAAAAACGAACAAGCGGCAAACGCCTCACCGCCGGTTCGGCGAGCGATGGTTTTGAAATACATCATGGAGCACAAATCCATTTACATCGGGCCCGGCGAATTAATAGTCGGCGAGCGCGGCCCGGCGCCCAAAGCGGTGCCCACCTATCCGGAGCTCACCGCGCACACCCTGTCCGACCTGGACATCCTGAATTCACGCGAGAAAATACCGTTCAAAGTCGATGCGGCGACGCGGGACCAGTATCAAAACATCATCATCCCCTACTGGAAAGGCAGGACGATTCGGGAGAAGATATTCGCCGAAATGGGCCAGGACTGGAAGGAGGCATTCGGGTCTGGCGTTTTCACCGAATTCATGGAGCAACGCGCGCCGGGACACACGGTGCTCGACGGGAAAATTTATCACAAGGGCATGCTCGATTTTCGCGGCGACGTACAGCGCGCCCTGAGCCAGCTCGATTTTCTCAATGATCCATTGGCCTATAACAAACGCGAAGAACTTCGCGCCATGGATGTTGCCATCGACGCGATTCTGACATTGGCCCGCCGGCATGCGGAAAAGGCCGCCGAACTTGCCGGGGCAGTGACTGATCCCATCCGTAAAAATGAATTGGACCAGATCCGGGACGTATGCACCCATGTGCCGGCCCATGCACCGCGAAGTTTCCGCGAAGCGCTGCAATATTACTGGTTCGTCCATCTGTGCGTGATCACTGAGCTGAATCCGTGGGACTCATTCAATCCCGGCAAACTGGATCAACACCTCTTCCCGTTTTATCAGAACGACGTGGCCCGGGGATTGCTGAACAGGGAATCTGCCAAAGAATTACTGCAGGCATTCTGGATCAAATTCAACAATCAGCCAGCGCCGCCCAAAGTGGGCGTGACGGCGGAGGAAAGCGCGACCTACGCCGACTTCGCCCAGATCAACAGCGGCGGTGTGAAGCCGGATGGCTCCGACGCTGTCAACGACGTCTCCTACCTCATCCTCGAAGTGATGGACGAGATGCGATTGATTCAGCCGAGCCCATCGGTTCAAATCAGCAAACGAACGCCGGATAAATTTCTCAAACAGGCGCTGCGCGTCGCCCGCAATGGATTCGGGCAGCCATCAATTTTCAACACGGACGCCGTGATCCAGGAACTCGTCCGGCAGGGCAAGTCCGTGGAAGATGCGCGTGAAGGCGGCACCAGCGGCTGTGTCGAGACCGGCGCTTTTGGCAAAGAAAATTACAATCTCACCGGCTATTTCAATCTGGTGAAAGTCCTCGAAATCACGCTGCACAACGGCTTAGATCCCCGAACCGGGAAACGCATCGGATTGGCCACCGGCGACCCGCGCGATTTTTCATCCTTTAACGAACTATTCGCTGCCTACAAAAGACAGCTCTCCCATTTTATCAATATTAAAATCAAAGCCAATAACATCATCGAAAGAATTTACGCCGACAACATGCCGGTCCCGTTTCTCTCGCTGCTCATTGACGATTGCATTGCCAGAGGACTGGACTATCACAACGGCGGCGCGCGCTACAACACGTCCTACATTCAGGGCGTGGGCACTGGCACCATCACCGATTCATTGGCTGCTCTGAAATATCACATTTTCGAGGCGAGAACTTTTGCCATGCACCAACTGTTAGAGGCGCTGGAGGATAATTTTCACCGTCATGAAAAAATTCGCGACACGCTCCTCAACAGAACGCCCCGCTACGGCAACGATGATGATTACGCCGACAGCCTGATGCTGGAAATTTTCGAGGCCTATTACGAGGCCGTCAATGGTCGCATGAACACCAAAGGCGGACATTATCGCATTAACCTGCTGCCAACGACCTGTCACATCTATTTCGGGTCTGTGGTCAATGCCACCCCGGACGGACGACTGGCCGGTAAGCCGCTCTCTGAAGGCATTTCCCCTGTCCAGGGCGCGGATCGCAAAGGCCCGACCGCCGTCATCAAATCCGTGACAAAAATGGATCACGTCCGCACCGGCGGGACCTTGCTGAACATGAAATTCTCCCCCCAGGTGCTGGATGGCGAAAACGGCATTACGAAGCTGATGCATCTGGTGCGAACATATTTCAAATGGGACGGTCACCATATTCAGTTCAATGTAGTCGACGCTAAAACCCTGCGCGATGCTCAGAAGAATCCCCAGCTCTATCGCGACTTGATAGTGCGCGTTGCCGGGTACAGTGATTACTTCGTCGACCTCGGCAGGGAATTGCAGGAAGAGATCATCTCCCGAACAGAGCATCAGGATTTTTAGATTTTGAAACAGAGCTTTCTGCTGCCTGTGCTTTTCGGACAGGCATTTTACCGTGTGCATCGCCCCCTTCGCTGTTCGTTATCGTATGAGATGGGCGCAGGTCGCGTCGGGGATGTTCACTCGCAACGGTTATTGAATCCAGCGGCTCTGACAATTTTCGGATTCGATGTAACAATCTGAACTCAATTTGAATGTTTGGGATGTATTATTAAAAAGGAAAGAAGGAAGGTACAACCCCGTCGCTCAGTATCATTCACGTTTGAAAACGCGCCACCCGGTTATTTGATTTCATCGGTCTCAGCGCCGTCGCTTTTTTTGATATGGTCACACTCAAATGAGGGAGGGAATTATGACCGTAGCTGAAACTAAACAGACCGATTTACAGGTCGTATCGTTTTCCAATCAAACCAGGCAGGACAAAGAATTCCTGAAGAAATTCATCAATTTCCACTGGCAGCATTATTCCCGGGACGCTCGCTACGTACCTCTGTTGGATTATGAATATACCGGTTTCCGGCTCATCGGTATCAAAGGATTTTTCGAGCCGGACAATCTCTTCCTCAAGCATGCGGACATGCAATTCTTTCTTGCATTCAGCGGCGACACAATTGTCGGGCGCTGCAACGCATTTGTCAATCACAATCACAATATCCACTGGAACGATCGCGTCGGTTTTTTCGGGCAGTTCGAGTCAATCGACGACGCCAACGTTGCCGGAGCGCTGCTGCATGCGGCAGAAGATTGGGTGAAATCCAAAGGCATGGATACCATTCGCGGGCCGCAAAATCTGCCGGTGAACGAAGCCACCCCCGGCATTCTGACCAAAGGCTTCGAATCCCGCCCGGTCATGTACTACCATTACAACAAACCCTATTATGAAAATTTGTTACAAAATGCCGGTTATGCGCCGATAAAAAATGTACTATCCTGGGAGGTGCCAGTCAACCGGCCGATGGAGGAAAAATTGGTCCGCGTCGCCGAAAAAGTGATTCAACGATACGGCATTAAAATTGAGACGTGGAACCAGCGTCCCCTCAAAGTGCGCAAACATGAAATGCTGGAAATATACAATGACGCCTGGAACGACAATTTCGGCTTTGTGCCGTTTGAGAAAGATGAATTCTACCGCATCATCGACGATATGCAGCTCGTTATGGATGACGGTCTGTTCATCTTTCTGTACAGGAAAGACGAACCGATTGCCTTCTTCGGCGGCGTGCCGAATGTGACGGAAAAGCTGGTGCCAACGCATTGGTGTCCGCGGTGCGAACTTCTTCGCGCGGCCAAAATGATTTTGACCAAAGGCAGCGTGAAAGGATTCCGGCTGGGGTATTTGGGCGTCAAGAAAAAATATCGTAAGCTGGGGTTGGATGGGGTGATGCTATGGCAGCAAAAAATTTACGCGCAGAAAAAAGGCTACGATTACTGCGACATGGGCTGGGTGCTGGAGGACAATTTTATGGTCATCCGAATCATTGAAATGATGGGCTCGACTCCATCCAAAACATACACCATTTATCAGAAGCCATTGGAATGAAACCAGTATTTCTTTTGCAGAACAACTTCAAATTTCATAAACTGACCTGGTCTCTGCCGAAAACACCCTTTGTGAATTTCGGAAGATTTTATGAAGATAAATTGGACAAAAAGCATGTACTTGCCATGCGCCGGAAACTGCATCGTCACGTTCATGTCCTCTCCGAAGAGATCGGGCCGCGCAATCTCAATCATTACATCTGTCTGAACAAAGCGTCCGATTACATCTCAGGGGAAATGAAAAATGCCGAGGGTCTCTTTTCGACGCAACCGTATAAATGCGATAAAAAGGAAGTGGCGAATCTCATTTTCGAGAAACCCGGCAGTGAAAGGCCGGAAGAAATTTTGATCATCGGCGCCCATTATGACACTGTGCTGGAATCGCCCGGCGCCGATGACAATGCCACGGGCATTGCGGCGCTGCTGGAACTCATCCACCTGCTGCATGATTACCCGAACTCGCGCACGCTGCGGTTCGTCGCTTTCACCCTGGAAGAGCCGCCCTACTTCGGCACCGATTTAATGGGGAGTCGCTATTACGCCCGGCATTGTTTTGAGATGAAAGAACAGATCGTCGGCATGATTGCCTTTGAAATGTTAGGCTATTTTTCGGAGAAGAAGAGAAGCCAAAAATATCCCATTTCGAGCATGGCTCAGAAATTCCCGAGCACCGGCAATTTCCTGGCTGTGCTGGGCAATAATCAGTCCGATCTGCTGACCAAACAGATCACACTGTTCATGCGGGAGCCGTCCCTGCTGGATATCGGTTCGTTCATCACCTACAATCATATCCCGGGAAATGAGCTGTCCGATCATTCTTCGTTTTGGCATTACAATTACCCGGCCGCGATGATTACCGACACTGCCTTTTACAGGAATCCGCACTATCATGAAATTACCGATTCCATTGATAAACTGAACTTCCGCTATTTTGCCAAAGGCGTGTTGTCCATGGCGCACATGTTGAAAAAACTTGATCGCTTCACTGACCTGTAAAAAAAATCCCATGTACGGTCTGTACATGGGATTTTCATGCGGTACATTGCCCCGACTTGTCTGCGGGCAATTCATTATTCCGACTGAGATTCCTCCAGCTTCTGCTGCAGGTACTCAATTTTTTTGATATACAACTGATTGTTGGGATCCTTCTTCCTCAGAATTTCATAGACCCCGATTGCCTTTGAATATTGATGCTGGGCTGCGTAGATTTCGCCCAGCGTGGGAGTGACGATTCTCTCCTTTTTTTTCTCCGCGGCATATCTATCTTCGGCCGGCGTGCTGGATTTCCGTTTATTCGACGCGCCGGGAAACATCTCGAATTCATTGTCCGAATCGGAATCAACGTGATCCAGCGGTTCATCGTCCATGATCGCCTGGAATTCATTTTCATTCAATTCATGAAATTCCTCCCGCACCATCGGGTCTTTATCGAAATCATGTTCTTTGAAATTCTGGTCATCGACCCCATTGGTCGGCTCTTCGGCCACCAAACCAAACACCTCGTCATCCTCAGGGGATTCCGCGGGTTCTGTCTCAATTGTCGCGTCGACGTCCATCGGTTCTTCCTCCCTCTCCTGCCTGAATGTGCGCTCAGGTTCGGGTTTGGGGAAATTTACTTCCTTCAGTTCAAAATTTTCCAGCTTCTCGTCGCTGAAAATATCGTCCAGAATATCGATACTCGCATTCACGTCCGGATCATGGTCATTCATATCTTCGAACATGATATCCGAATCGCCGAAGCCTTCAAGTGGATCTGCGACCTGCGGTTCCTTCGGTTGCGGCGCAGTCTTTGGCTCGTCCAGAGTCGTGGTGACGCCGGTGAGAATGCTTTCTTCCACCTCATCGAATTCCAATCCATTGTTGTCATCCCGTTTAGGCTCCGGCGTCAGGGCCAACTGTTCCCGCAATTCCTCCAATCGCTGCCGGGCTTTATCGTTGAAAGGATCGATTCGTAAAATCTCCTCATAGCTCATTTCACACGTGTTGTTCCAGCCAATCTGCGCCATCAATTCGCCGTAGTCGCGATGCGCTGCAATATATTTTGGATCGAAAAGCAAAACGCGTTTCAGCTCCTTCTCTGCCTGATCGAATAGCTTTTTCCGGAGATAACATTTGCCCAGGATATAGTGGCCCGTCACATAGTACGGGTACTTTTTGATCCCCTTTTCGCACATTGTGATGGCATCCTCCAGCCGATCTGATTGAAGATACATATCCGCCAGACGCGCGAAAAGAATGGAGGTCGGATTTTTATCCAGTTTTCCCTCCAGGTACTTCACTTCTTCCTTCAAAGATTTTTGCATTGTCTTGTAACTCCCTGATGAAATCCCCTAATCTTGATTTTAATTTTTTCCAAAGAAGTCGAAAATAATAGCCACGTATACTTCAAATCATATCATGGAATGCGGACGTTCCGCGCTGATTATGCCTATGGTAAATGATTCTTCGGTGCATTTGTGCGGACCTAATTTTCTTTCAAATATTAAGATCGATCCGTTACCCAGCCATTACTACCCGTACCATCAGCGCCTAAAATAATTTCTCCCTCAATCTGTGACTGAGAAAAAATTGCACTGGAGGAAAAGATATAAATTAATATTATTAAAAAATTAATTAATTTCATTTATCACCCCCTATTTGATACATGATACTTTTAAGTAATGATTGATATATAACCTGCCATCAACAATAGCGCCATTGATTCCGCTGGCTCCTCCAACATTGATTTCAAATCGTTTATGACCATCTGAATCATAAGAAAAAACATATTCAGAACTCAACATCAAAAAAACATTCCCTTCACTATCCCCAATAATTGGTGTCGAAGGACATAGCCCTTCGGGAAAGGGAACTTTCCAACGCAAACTTTCGAAATAATCAATGGAACAAAGATAAAATCCATTACAAAAATAGATGTTCCCATCTTTATCCAAGTGCATACCAGCCTTATCATCAATGTATTTAACTTCTTCAATCTCACACTTCCAGCGTACTTCACCTGCCTCGGTTACAGATAAAATGTAATTGCTATGATCTCCATTTTGTCCCAAAAAATAAACATTACCATCGTTATCAACCAAAGCAGCGGTTTTCAAATTGAATCCTGTTTTCTTTTGCCAAAGAATCGTTCCTGATTGTGCATCAATCGCGTTCATTGTGCTGTCCATTCCTGCCACATAGAGTGTCGATCCGTCGGGAGAAATTGAAATAGAATTTAAATCGCTGCAGCGAAATCCACCTGTGCCCCATACCTTCCATTGCAGATGGCCATCTGGAGCAACTGCATAGAGGAAACCACCCACACCTTGATATGGTTTATATAGGTCTGTGAAATAGATTGTACCGTCTATTCCAATTGTGGAAGAATAATTATAAATCATCCCTTGTGTTTTAAGTTCCCATAATAACTCGCCATTGGCATTAAGTGCATATAAACAGCCCGTAAAATCTGGATCCAGGTATTGATTGCCACAAGAAAAATAAATAATATCTTCATTGCCAACCATAACGTTCGATAAGTTCATTACTCCTCTGGTAAATTCCCATTTCAACGTTCCATCCTGATTTACAGCATATAGCTGATGAGACGTGCTGACATAGATCGTGCCATCTTCGCCAATCACAGGTGAGCCATAAGTTTTGCCCATATTTTCAGTCGTGAATACCCATTCGACTGTTCCTGATGTAGGTCCGGGAGTTTTCACACGTCCTGTACACTGTACATCACCTTGCGCAATCGGCCAGGGACTATTTGCCAGACTCGGCCAGGGAATATCCACCTGGGGATAGCTGTTGTTTTGAGGCGGCGGCGTGGGATTTTTGTTTTCACAGAAAAATAGAACAGATAATCCCAGCAGCAAAATGATGAATTTAAATCGTCTCATTGCGCCTCCTGGTTATGATTAAATTTGATGATAAATTACCAGGAAAAAACTTCATGAAAAAGAAATTCCATCAACATTGGTGATCACCTCCTTGTTGTGTTGAATTATCGCCAATTTTTAACTCGATCATCTCTGGAGATTATTTCAGCAATAAAATTTTCCGACATAGGCGTTGATTATTAAATTGCAGCCAGACCAGGTAAAAACCACCAGCCAGGTTTGTACCGTCGAAATGATACTGATACGGTCCTGCGTTTTGACTTCGATCGACGCACGATACAACGCGCTGACCATAAATATTATAAACGACAAGCCGAACATGCCCATCATCAGGAATGGCATAATGGATATTCGTAGTTGAATTAAATGGATTGGGCGACAAAGCGAGATTGAAAAAATTTACTTCTGAACTGGTTTGATGATAAGCATTGGTTGATAATAAATAAGGTTCTTCACCGACAGGTTTCGATATTTGATTCGCCCAAATAGATGCGATGTCGGAGGACGCAGATTCCGGGGATTGTCCGGTATAGCCTTTTAGATAATAGCTAAAAAATGAACCTTGTTTCTTTGTACCGATACAAACTTCATAGTCAGTCCAGCTGTTTCCTGTAATACCTTCTTGTATACAGGCATAGGCGCCACTATTCTCACTGCGGAACATTTTGTAATAAATGGTTGTTGAGCCGCATCCATCAGATTGTGACCAAACAAAATATGGATGTTGCCCGATTTGACCGGCATTATAACATATGAAGTTCTCAGGTTTGGTCGGTTGAAAGGCAGCCTGGTTAGGGGGAGTTTGGCTGAAGAGATCCCAGATAGAATGTGAGCTTCCAGAACTCCCTAACGTTTCCCAGTCTGGCTCTGTTAGTGAATTCTTGTACTCGAAATTTTGAACAGAGAGAGAATTATTCCATCTGATGTAAATATCAGCCATTCCTTGATAGCACCAGTTGGCATCCCGCAAGTCTAATGTGAAATCCTTATCACCAAAAGGGAAGTGAAAGGTGAAGTCATATATGCCATATGCAACGACAGGACCGCTGAAATCATAACTATTAGGAGCATCAATAGCTGGGGATAATTCATAAGGGCCTGTAACGCTACCAGCATAACCCGATCCATACGAAGTGGTAATTTTATAGTCATTCCACCACCTTAATTCACTACTCAGAGCTGTAAAGTCGGCATACCAATTCTCATTTTCATTGATTCCGACGGCACTAAGGATTATTTCTCCTTGGACCAATCGTTGAGCAAATACCATTGTGAAATTAAACAGGATTAAAATTATTATTATGATGATATTACATAATAAAATTCTCGTCAATAGATAAAACGGTCGGAACATAGAACACCTTCTATCTAATACAAGTTAATTTGGCTTCGGAACAAATATACAAATATCCATCATCAGAGATGGCGCCATTATATAAACCCATCGCCGGCGTAGGAATTTGACATTCAAATAGTTTATTCCCTTGTTGATCAAGGCCTAAAATGATCATTTCGCCAAAAGTTATATAGACTACTCCTCCACAATCACCTAAAATAGGCGTCGTGGGACCTATGAGGAAATCATAAGGGCTTGTTTTTGCCCAGCGTAGATTCCCATCATAATCCAGAGAGCATATTTGATAACTATTGATAAAATATATGTTACCATCTTTATCTATATGCAAATGGCTTACTGCAATTAATGAAACTGCTTCTTTTCCTTTAAATTTCCAGCGCAGTTGACCATCGGGCTTAGCAGAGCAAATTACGTTTTGGTTCATTTCGCGGGCGAAGAAATAAATATTGCCCTCACAATCTACTAAAGGTGAAGAATAAATATCATAGCCGATGGGATATTGCCAGATTAATTGGGAGTTCTGGGCATCAATTGCATTCAGTGTGCTGTCTTCACCAAAGACATATAAAATAGAACCGTCGGGAGACATAGCGATAGACATATATTCTCCGCCTTTTAATCCCTCCTTACCACGAGTTGACCACTTCAACGTACCACCGGGATTCAACGCATATAATGTTCCCTGGGTGTCTACAAAATAAATAGTGCCATCCAAACCAATTGCATCACTATAATTGGTAATAAATGCGGAAGTGTGAAATTCCCAGATGATGCTACCATCAGCATTAAGGGCATAATAACAACCGGTATTATAATATGGCTCAGAAACGAGGTTGCCAGTGCCTAAATAAATGATATTTCCCTGCCCTACCATCGGACTGGTCTCAATATTTCGCCCCGGCGTAAATTTCCACTTCATGGTACCATCCGGGTTAATGGCATAGAGATGATGCCAATCGGTGAAATAGATAGTACCATCATTGCCAATTACTGGTGAATTGTTGACTTCCTGCATTCCTTCTTCAGCAAAAGTCCAACTTACTTTTCCCTGGCGTGGTCCTTGAAATCGACTTCGTCCGGTACACTGCACATTTCCATGAGCCATGGGCCAAGGACTATCCGCTAACGAAGGCCAGGGAATATCCACCTGGGGATGGCTGTTGTTTTCAGGCGGCGGCGTGGGATTTTTGTTTTCACAGAAAAATAGAACAGATAATCCCAGCAGCAAAATGATGAATTTAAATCGTCTCATTGCTCCTCCTGGTCGTGAATGAATTTTTAATTTATTACCAGGAAAAAACTTCATGAAAAAGAAATTCCATCGTTATGGTTTCCGCACGTTCAATCTTCTATGAAAATTCTATCGAAGTAAACTTTAAATCATATCATGGAATGCGGACTTTCCTCACGGCGCATGTCAGCGGCAATTCGCCACATGGTGCAACTGCACAGTTTGAAATTTTTTCGATTTCAAAAGACAGAAAGTATCATTTAAAAAAAAGACCCGCTTTGAAAAGTAACTTGACGATGATAATATTCCACCCGCCAATCCCCACATCCACTTTTCCTAAAAAAATCATTAATAAATTTCTCGCTATTAGAACAGCAAAATTCTATACGATATTATAACAGTATTTCCGATTCATATCAACCAATATTTACTAAAATGAAAAAAAGTTATCGGCATCTCACCAACCGGAGACAGTCTTATTAAAGATGTCATCCACAATCTTTTCCAGCGCTTCGGCAATGGCTTCCTGTCGCGTGGATGCTTCCCCGCCGGTGGCGTCCGGATTGTAGGTGCCCCATTGCGTTATCTGTTCTTCCCAGATCACTTTGCTGTTTTTCAAATCTTCAAATTTGGCCTGAACAACCACGTAGACGCGTATCTCCTTCACCGTCTCCTGTTGATTGTATGCGCCGGCCTGATCGCGAATATTGACAATCGTCCCTTCGATGATGGAATCAGCAGAGCGACGGTCGACGACTTTCAGGGAATTATCCTGCGTGAACTGGGCGATGAGCCCATCCGTCAGATCTTCCGGAACGCCGAATTCCACCGTCTTATTTTCCATGATAGGAATGGCAATAGTCTTGAGATGAGCAGGAATCGCCGAGCCGGAAAACGAATAGTATCCGCAATGTTGCAGGAAAAGAGGCACAGCCCAGAGAAGCACAATTATCTTCAATCGTTTCATACTAAAATTTTAAATTGTATTCTTTAATTTTTCTATACAGGGTGCGCTCGCTGATCTTCAAACTTTTAGCGGCTTTGCGTTTATTGCCATGATAGCGGCGCAACGTATCTTCAATTAACCGGCGCTCCATTTCTTCCATCGTCGAAAGAGACCGGGACTCGGCGATCGGTTCGTCGTAGACGATTTCGCCATTTTCGTGAGGAATGATTATGGCTTCCTCTTCCCAACTTTTCAAGCGACGGGGCGGGAACATGCGGGTGAGAATGAGCTCTCTCAGTTGCGAGATTTCAGTCTTCATATCCAGCAGCGCGCGATAAATGAATTCCCGCTCCACCTGTTCCGGCGGCCGATTGACCGGGATGGGCAAATTCGGCGATGATGCCATTCTCGTATCGAGATGACGCAGCAGCACCTGCTGATCGATCCTCATACCTTTTTCGAGGATAATCATACTTTCCACGAGATTTTTGAGTTCCCTGACATTGCCCGGCCAGTGATATTCTTTCATCACGTCCAGGGCGGATTCATCAAATCCCTGAAATTTGATTTGATTCTGGATGCAAAAATCGCTGGCAAATTTCCCGGCCAACACCGGGATATCGTCTTTGCGACGGCGCAACGGCGGAATATGAATGGTCACCGAATGCAGCCGGAAATACAGATCCTGCCGGAAGGCGCCATTTTGCACTTCGCGATCCAACTCCCGATTGGTAGCTGCCAAAATTCGCACATCCACCCGTTTGGGTTCGGCGCTGCCCACCCGGGTGAACTCATTTCCTTCCAGCACGCGCAAAATTTTGACCTGAGCATTCAGCGGCATCTCGCCGATCTCGTCCAGAAACATGGTGCCGCCGTCGGCCATTTCGAAAAAGCCTTTGCGCACACCCACCGCGCCGGTGAAAGCGCCTTTCTCGTGACCGAACAATTCCGATTCTATGATGCCTTCAGGAATCGCGCCGCAATTGACAATGATCAATGGCTTCGCGGCCCGATCGCTCCGCTGGTGAATGGCCCGCGCAACCAATTCCTTGCCGGTGCCACTCTCGCCAATTACCAGCACAGAGATATCGCTCGGAGCAACCTGCTCAATCGTTTCATAAATCTGACGCATGGGAATTGAATTCCCCAACAGGCCGGACTCCTTCTGAAACAACTCGAATCGCTCGTCCGAGTCTCTCTGAATATCATTCACCTGATAGTTCATTTGTGATAGTGTTGTTTAAAAAATTCGACTGTCTCGGCCAATCCCTGGTCAATGGAAACCTGCGGTTTCCAATCGAACAGCTCTTTGGCTTTATTATTGTTCAGGACGCTGCGCAACTGTTCACCGGGTTTTGCAGGACCGTGGACTTCCTTCCCAGCGCCTCCGCACAATGCATTTATTTTATGGAAGAGCGCATTGACATCCGTCTCTGTCCCGGTGCCGATGTTGATGTAGTCATTATGATGATGATTGAGCGCTTTTACGTTTGCATTCACAACGTCGGCCACGAACACATAGTCCCGCGTCTGCTTTCCATCGCCATTGATCACTGGCTCTTCTCCGGCCAATAATTTGCTTGAGAAAATCGCCACAACGCCGGCTTCGCCCTTTGGATTTTGCCGCGGCCCATAAATATTGGCGTAGCGCAGGCTGATGAATTTCAGGTCATAAGTGTTGGAATAAAAATAGAGATACTTCTCCCCTGTCAATTTGGTGATTCCGTAGGGCGATAGCGGACGCGTCGGGTGTTTCTCATCGGCCGGAAAATAGTCCTGTTCTCCGTAAATTGCGCCGCCGCTGGAAATGAAGATGAATTTTTTCACATGAGTTTTCACCGACGCCTGCAGCAGATTGATCGTGCCGAGGATGTTATTGGTCGCATCAAAAATAGGATCTGCCACGGATAATCGGATATCCATCTGCGCTGCGTGATGATCCACCACATCAAATTTCTCGTCTTCGAATACCTGCAATACTTTCGGATCTTCAATATTCATTTTTATGAATTTTGCCCGGGGATTGATATTATCTTTGCGCCCGGTCGAAAGATTGTCGATAACAACGACTTCATGACCCTGTTTAATGAACGCATCCACCACATGTGAGCCGATAAAACCGGCGCCACCAGTCACCAGAATTTTCATTTTACTGTCTCCCTATGTTGTCAATTTATAAATGAATTATAGTGCTTTGTATCCAATATCGCGTCTGTAATACGCGCCATCGAACGTTATTTTCCCTACGGCTGCATACGCTTTTTTAATGGCCTCGTGAATGTCGCTGCCAACAGCCGTTATTCCCAACACACGTCCGCCGTGGGTCAAATACTTATCTTCAACTAATTTTGTTCCTGCATGAAAAATGAACAGGCCGTCGTCCCAGGGTCGATTCAGGCCCAGGATATTTTTTCCTTTTTCGTAATGCCCCGGATAGCCGCCTGAAGCCATGACCACGCACACGGCGACTTTGTTGTGCTGGCGAATTTTGATCTGTCCCAATCGGCCATCAATGCTCGCCGAGATAATTTCAATGAGGTCGTTTTTGAGCAGGGGCAAAATGACCTGTGTCTCCGGATCGCCGAAGCGACAATTGAACTCAATCACTTTGGGGCCTCTGGCCGTAATCATCAGGCCGGCGTAGATGACGCCTTTGTAAGGCCGACCCTCCAGCGCCATTCCCTGAATCACCGGCTCCAAAATTTGTTTCTGTATCGTCTGCAACATTTCTTCATCGACCAGAACCGCCGGGGCGTACGCGCCCATGCCTCCGGTATTGGGGCCTTTATCGCCATCCAGAATGGCTTTATGATCCTGGGCCGGAACGAGCGGAAGGATTTTTTCACCATCGGTGATCGCCAATATAGACGCCTCTTCGCCCCGCAGAAATTCTTCGATGACGACTTTATCGCCGGCGCTGCCGAACTCTTTTTTGACCATTATTTTTTTGAGTCCATCCAGCGCTTCCTCCAGCGTGAAACACACTAACGCACCCTTGCCGGCAGCCAGACCACTGGCTTTTATCACGATGGGGATTGGCCCGTTCTCCACGTATCGCTTCGCCAGTTCGAAATTATCAAATGTCCTGTACGCAGCCGTCGGGATGTGGTATTTCTCCATCACATATTTCGAGAAAACCTTGCTTCCCTCAAGCTCGGCCGCTTTCTGGCTGGGGCCGAATATGCGGAGACCCTGCGTCTGAAAAACATCGACAATGCCCAATGTCAGCGGAATTTCCGGGCCAACGATTGTCAGATCAATGTGTTTCTCATCGGCAAATTTCAAAAGCCCGTCAATATCGGAATCGGAGATGGGGACGCACTCCGCCAATTCTCTGATACCGCCATTGCCCGGCGCGCAGTAAATTTTATCGACTTCCGGACTCTGGGCGATTTTCCAGACGAGCGCATGCTCTCGCCCTCCGCCACCGACTACAAGTACTTTCATCGCTACGTTCCTGTCTATCCATTCGTGATACATCTCTTATGGCGCATGTCGCCTGTTATAATTCCCGTCGCTACTTATTATAAGTCATCATTTTGGTCATCCACACATGTTCATGCCTTGCGGCATGTCACGATTTCGGAGGGCAATTCATGTGCCGCAGTCCCCAAGGTGGATTAGTGCTCGCCCTTCAGCCAATCAATCTCATCGCGGAGCTCGGCGGCGCGTTCAAAATCCAGCCGCTTTGATGCTTCCAACATTTCGCTGCTCAACTTCTCAATCAATTCAAATCGCTCCAACTGCGATAATTTCGATTCAATCCGCTCGCGCTGTTTTTTCCGTTTGCCCCCCCACTTATCCGCTTTTTCATCAGCGACCCGGGTGGATCGCAGCACATCTTCCACTGATTTGTAAATCGTCTTCGGCTGAATGCCATGATCTTCGTTGTATTTCTGCTGAATGAGCCGGCGACGATCTGTTTCATCCATGGTCTTTTGCATGGACTGCGTGATTTTGTCGGCGTAAAAAATCACTTTGCCGCCCACATTCCGGGCCGCACGACCGGAGACCTGCATGAGTGAAGTTTCCGAGCGAAGGAATCCCTCCTTGTCCGCATCCAGCACGGCCACCAACGACACCTCGGGCAGATCCAATCCCTCCCGAAGCAGGTTGATGCCCACCAGCGCATCGAATTCGGCCAGTCGCAAATCGCGGAGAATTTCTACGCGATCCAGGGCGTCAATTTCCGAGTGCAAATACCGCACCTTGATATTCATCTCCGCCAGATAATCGGTCAGATCCTCGGCCATGCGCTTGGTCAGCGTCGTCACGAGCACACGCTCGCCGCGCGCCGCCCGCAGATTGATCTCGCCGATGAGATCATCGATCTGGCCTTTTATCGGCCGCACTTCAATCTCAGGATCAATCAATCCGGTGGGACGAATGATCTGTTCGACAACGACCCCCTCGCTTTTTTCGAGTTCGTACTCAGCCGGAGTCGCCGAAACAAAGACAGCCTGGCGCAGCTTGGACTCAAATTCTTCGAAGTTCAACGGCCGGTTATCCAGCGCAGAGGGCAGCCGGAAACCATGCTCCACCAGCGTCTCTTTCCGGGAGCGATCACCGTGATACATCGCCCGAACCTGGGACACGGTGACATGCGACTCATCAATGATCATCAAAAAGTCTTTGGGAAAAAAGTCGAGCAGGGTGAATGGCGGTTCGCCCTGCTTTTTGCCGGTGATATGCCGCGAATAATTTTCAATACCGGAGCAAAATCCGATTTCTTCCATCATTTCCAGATCATAATTCGTGCGCATCTCAAGCCGCTGGGCTTCAAGCAGTCTGTTCTGGCCGCGCAGCAGTTTCAACCGCTCTTCCAACTCCTGCCGAATGGTGCGAATTGCCTGGTCCATTTTCGGTCGGGTGGTCACGTAATGTTTGGCAGGATAAATGGCAATGGAATCCCGCGATTGGAGCACCTTGCCGGTCAATGTATCGATGATGGAAATATTCTCGATGAGATTGCCGAACAATTCGATCCGCACCCCCTCTTCTTCGTACGCGGGAATAACTTCGATCACGTCGCCACGGACGCGGAATGTGCCGCGGGCAAATTCAAAATCATTTCGATTGTAATGGATGTCGACCAGCTTCTCCAAAATCTGGTAGCGCTCGATGCGTTCGCCTTTCTTCAGGATCAGCAGCAATTGCTTATAATCTTCCGGCGAACCCAATCCATAAATGCACGAAACCGAAGCGACAATCACCACATCATTGCGCTCTAACAGTGAACTAGTGGCTTTCAACCGCAGCCGGTCGATCTCATCGTTCACTGACGTGTCTTTGGCAATATACGTATCGGTCGATGGAACGTACGCCTCCGGTTGGTAATAATCGTAATAGCTGATAAAATACTCAACCGCATTATTGGGAAAAAAGCCTTTGAACTCCCCGTACAATTGCGCCGCCAATGTCTTGTTGTGGGAAAGAACCAGGGTCGGTTTTCCCAGTTGGGCGATGACATTAGCCATCGTATAGGTTTTCCCGCTGCCGGTCACCCCCAGTAACGTCTGAAACCTGTCTCCCCGCAGGAGACCTTCTGTCAGTTCCTGAATTGCCCTGGGCTGATCGCCTGTGGGAGAATAATCTGAAGTGAGTTGAAACGCTGCCATTGATTTCCTTAATTTCAAAAAAATATGCCGTGTAAATATAGCATTGCGATGACAAAATGTCAAGCATAAATTTGTAAAAGATGGGTAACAAATTTTAATTTAACTTAAAAAGAACTTTCAGGTTACAAGATGAATGACAAAAATGTGAATGCGCCATGGACCAGCGTTGGAGTGGAATCCTGTGAAAAACTCTCTATGCACGCAGCGAGTGCACCTGCCGGGCGATGAATTTCCAAAGCACCGAACTGGTAGATATTGAGACATCCCTGGTTGAGTATGATTCACTCTCACGGCGCTGCTGCATTCATCCCCCCATTTCTCACCTTTTGTTTTTATTTTAATTAAAGATTCCATCGTCGCGTGGCATGCATGTTGCAATGGAGGCGTGTTCACAAATTTGCAACTCCGAATGAATAGTGGATAAAACACAATGAAAAAGAAGCACATCACCCGAGGGAATAGCCTGAACATCGCCTTAAACCGGTTCATCACCCACGAGATTTTTGAGACGAGAATACTGGAACATCCCAAAAACGCCCTGGCACGCACATCAATTCAGGATGATGCCCGGCTCCCGGGTGAGATGAAACCCAAAGCCATCTCCGAGAAATAACGTTCTCCGGTAACCTCCGTTATTCCCCTTTCGAATGCCGCTGTGAATATTTCACTCATGTCACAGAAATGACAATTATTTCTATTTCTGTTAAATTTTTTAAATCAGACTGCCGATATGAATAATGAGTCATTTATATTACATTAAAATATTTCGGTGGTCAAATGTTACCTGTTCAGAACATTTTGGTCGTGCTGCTCACGACCTCTCTGCCGCTATTAGGAGAACTGGGATCCGTCACATTCGGCGGCATTGCCGGGTACAGCGCCGGATATGCTTTGAAGAAAGTTTTCAAAATTATCCTCATTGTCGCCGGCTTGCTCTTTGTGCTTTTCCAGGTGTTAAGCCATTATGATTTCATCGTGATTAACTGGACCAAAATTCAATTCTATTTTCAGGCTATGATAAATGACCAGGCCCGGATGAACTCGTTCAAATCGATTTTAGTGGCCAACCTGCCCACCGGCGGCGGATTCCTGGCCGGCCTCTTCCTTGGATTCAAAAAGGGTTGACCCACATCGTTCATCTGCCGGATGATTCGGAATGGGCAGTCTCCCACATGTCAGCAACGAAGCCGCTGCGCATTTCGCTCCGCCCCCGGCCAACCTTCGTCCATTTGATTATCGCTACCATAGCGTGATGATGTTTTTTGACGTACCCGCTTTCATCCCCTCTGTGAATTGAAATTCTGATCTGCCCGGCGACATCCTTTCAGCCATTTTAAGCAATTATTTCTACTGAATATTTTTACTTGATTATTTGAGTGTTTATTATTATAATCTGGAGTAAATATTTTTTAATTTTAACAATTTCAGAATCCCCTGTCATGAGCGGGCATTCATTCATTTTACGACGGGCCGGCAGCGTCTTTTCAGCCGTGTGAGAACTAGCTTCTTCTGAACTCAGGGCCTTTTGGATGGCTTCGTCCGGGGCGCAAAAGTTCACCCGGATGCGCACCATGACCAGTCGATTGCGCCAGAGCATTTCTCCGAATCCATGCTGGCAGTACACATCGCTGCCAAATGGGCCAGTTCACTGACACGAGGGATCCCGTTAACTCTCGGCACGATTCCAGCGACCGCTGCTGCGTCCGGGATTCGACTTCATCAATCAGGAGGATTAACGCATGGCTGCTTCAACTTTGACTGAGATGTTCTTAAACACCGTCCAAAACCATGGCTCAAAGACTGCTATCATGCACAAAGTGGATGGCCAATATCAGGGCTTTTCATACCAGGAGCTGGGTGAACGAGTCAAAAATTTTGCTCTGGGATTAGCATCCCTGGGAGTGAAAAAAGGCGACCGCATTTCCATACTATCAGAAAATCGGCCGGAATGGGCCATATCGGATCTGGCCATACTCTCTCTGGGCGCCATCAACGTCCCTGTTTATCCATCACTCATTCCGCGACAAATCGAATATATTCTCAATGACTCCGAGGCGAAAATCATCATCACTTCCACGCCGCATCAGACGCGTAAAATTGTCGAAGTCCTGGCGGATCTGCCCGTACTGAAAAAGATAATTTTCATGGATGACTTGTCCTCGCCAAAGGAAAATATGCTCTCCTTCAACGAGGCGATGGAGAAAGGCAAATTGTTCAATCAGGAAAAGCCTAATTATTATTCCGAAGCGACCAGCAACGTGCTGCCTGATGACGCCTGCGGCATTATCTACACGTCCGGAACGACCGGCAATCCCAAGGGTGCAGTGCTGAGTCATCAAAATATTTTATCCAATGTCAAAGGCGGCACAGTCACGTTGGGCATTAACTCCGATGATACATTTCTCTCCTTCCTGCCGTTGTGCCACGTTTTCGAGCGGATGGCCGGCCATTTTTGCGCCCTGTCCCAGGGTGCGACCATTGCCTATGCCGAGAGCATCGATACCGTCGCTCAAAATTTGGGCGAAGTGAAACCGACGATCATGACGAGCGTCCCACGATTATTCGAGAAAATGTATTCCCGCATCATCGAAAATGCAGAAGCTGGCTCGCCTATTAAAAAGAAAATTTTCTATTGGGCAATCAGAACAGGTGAAAAATATGCGAAGGCCAAAGAAGCAGGAAAAGTCGGCCCGTTATTGCTGCGCAAACATCATATCGCGCACAAACTGGTGTTCAGCAAAATTCACGCGCGAGTGGGAGGCCGGCTGAGATTTTTCATTTCCGGCGGCGCGCCTTTGCCCAAACATATCGGCGAGTTTTTTCATTTTACCGGGATTACAATCCTCGAGGGTTATGGCCTGACCGAAAGCTCTCCGGTCATTGCAGCGAATATCGAGGCAAAATTCAAATTTGGCACTGTCGGGCCGGTCCTCTCCAAAGGCGGGGTTGAATTGAAAATTGCCAGTGACGGCGAAATTCTCACGCGCGGGCCGCACATCATGAAAGGCTATTACAAAAAACCGGCTGAGACCAAAGAGGTCATTGACGATGAGGGCTGGCTGCACACAGGGGATATCGGCTTGCTGGACGAAGACGGCTATCTGATCATCACCGACCGCAAGAAAAATATCATCATCACATCCGGGGGTAAAAATATCGCGCCGGCGCCCATCGAAAATAAACTGCTGACAAGCCCGCTCATCGACCAGATTCTCGTCATCGGAAATGGCCGAAAGTTCCTGTCCGCGCTCATCATCCCAAACTTCGAAATACTCAAAACCATGAGTCAGGAAAACAACATCGACTACACCTCCATAGAGGAGCTTGTCAATCATCCCAAAATTTATCAGGCCATCAGTTCCGAAGTGACGCGTTTGTCCACCGATATGGCCCGATTTGAACAGATTAAAAAATTTCGGCTGCTGCCCGAGGCCCTGACCATTGAAAAAGGCGAGCTGACTCCAACGCTGAAAATCAAGCGCAATGCCGTTGAAAAGAAATATTCAGATATGATCGAAAGCATGTACGCCGAGTAACCGGGCCGAGCCGAGATTGTGCATTTTTCGAGAGACGGAATTCACCCTGAATACGGCTCTGTCGCGTGTCTCCCTGGAATTTTGTTACCCGGTCTCGTTCTTTGATCAAGATGAAATCAAAAACAATGCATCCCGCTATCAGATTTCGGCGGGATGTGCCTTTAAGTTAGTTCGAAGAGAGTGGGCTATGAAAAATATATCAACCAATCTTGCCTTGAATATGTTATCCTCGGGAATTAAAAATTTACTCGCTGGCAAGCCTCTGGCGATTTCCTTTGAAATCACCCATTCGTGCAATGCTAACTGTTCTCATTGCGACAAAGATGGATTTATTCCCAATGAAAAATTAGCGCCGCCGGAAAAATTTAACGAGCTGTATCTGCAACTCCGTCCGCTGTTTGCACAGGTTTCCGGCGGGGAACCCCTTCTGCGCAAGGACTATCTCGACATTGTGAAATTATTCCGCAGTCATGGCACCATGCCCATGATCAGTTTTGTTTCGAATGCGTCCCTGATGACGCCTGAAAAATACAAGGAATTGACCGAGGCAGGCGTCAACCAGTTCTCCTTTTCACTCGATATGCCCGACGAACGCCATGATCAGAACCGGCAGATTTCCGGCCTGTTCAAACACCTGTCCACAATTGTCCCCCAAATGACCGCCCTCGGATTTCACAACATTACCATGATTTGCGTGATTCGAAAACAAAGTCTACCCTATTTAATTGACATTGCCCGGACTGCCTTCAAATGGAATGCCTCTATCATCTTCAGTTCCTACACTGCGCTGCGGACGCACAGTGAGGAGCATTCGTTGCGAACCAGGGAAGAGTTGCAGCTTCTCCGCCAGCAGATAGACAAACTGATTGAGATGCGACGCCAGGGCGCTCCCATTTACAACACCGAGACGGTGTTCAAAGGAATGATCCAATTTTTTGAAACAGGGAATATTCCCAACTGCAAAACCGGGATCCGGCACCTCGTCGTCAATCCGGATGGGTCGCTGGTTCCCTGCGCCATGCATAAAATCAGTTTTGCCAGCCAGAGCGACCTCATTGAAAAATTCACCAAACACAATACCTGCGGCTCCTGCTATGTGCCGCTGCGCGCCAATTCCGAATTATCTTTCGGCGCGCTGTGGAACGATATGGTGATGGACTATGTGAAAAAGCGATTCCTCCAACCGGCCGGGAACGGGGCATGGAAGACCGGCAACTGATTTTCTCGCAGCCCGGCTGAGCCAATGTCAGTCGGGAGCACCTTCCATTCCTGATGAAAATTCCGTCTTTGCCGGATGAGAAAGACGAATCCCCTGCCGAAATTTTTCATTCAATCCCTGTTAGTGATTGTACCCATCAGTACGCTTTCCAACTTGTCAGTGCCTGAAAAGGTACATGCGTTGCCGGTTACCGAAATTGATCCCCTTCAACTAACACTCCTGATTTTCAATCAGTTAAACTTCGAAAACAATCCTGTCTGGTTTCTGGCCTGACGTTTGCAAAATTGGGCAGTAACACAGGGATCCCAAATTTAAATCCATACACATCAACCATAACAATCAGGAGAAGTAATCATGAAAAAATATTTCGTATTTTCGTTGCTCATCGTGGCCCTGGTCGCCATGTTTGGCATGAGTGGCTGCTCAAAAAATTCGCCCACTGAAAACGATCAGGTGGAAGAGACTGATTTGGATAAAGCGTACGGCGGATTTAATACCTCCGACGAGTTGCCTGCATTCGGTGATGCGAGTATCGCCGCTGATTTTCCCGAAGATGAAGAAGTGAACGATCCGGTTGTCGAAGATCCAGAATTCAGCGCAACGCTGGACTCCAATACAGTCAACGCCTATTTCATCCGAATCACCTGGGGACTTCTGGAGATGGATTCTACCGCGACAACCGTCATCAACTGGTCAGGAACAGCCAGCGTCAACCAGGGCGTGCTGGGTGTGATGCGAGCGATTAAATTCGAACATAACGACTACGTGGTTTTCCCACGGCCGGATCAACAGAACGTACAATGGGTTTCCTACACCGGCCCGCATTTCGATGGCATCTCGCTGGTCATTTTAGACCGCGACAGCGTGGACACCAATGGAGAGTTCACCTTCACGACAGGCCTGTTCTCGCGAACATTCACCTATGCTGAACTTGATTCCCTGGAACTGGTCGAAGTTGTCACAGAACAGGGTCACACCGTTTCGATTCAGGCCTACAACAAGCAAGTGATACCGTTCGGCGGTGGATTCCTGGAAGGCCGATGGGTGAAAACTGGTCCGAACGGCGGGAAATTTGACGGTCGCTGGATCAATAATATCGGCACCCACGCCGGCCATCTGAAAGGCATCTGGGGTGTGAATCGCAATGACGAAAAGGTCTTCTTTGGCAAATACATCTCTCTGAGCGGACAGTTTGGCGGACTGCTCGTCGGCCGCTGGGGATACAATGCAACCGACACCTCCCTGGGCTGGATGCAAGGACGCTGGGTCAATCGCAGCTTCACGAATATCGGCACATTGCAGGGTCACTGGAAAGCCACGGCGGAAGATGGACGTCACGGATTCTTCCACGGAAAATGGAGAAAGCTGTTATAAAAACGCTGTACCTCATCGTTACATAAATCAAATCCCTCTCTTCGTTTCGAGTCGCAAAGCCGCAGGTAGTCAACTGCGGCTTTGTGATTTTCACCCCATCACGCTGACCGAAATGATTTAATCCACGCTCCATCGCATCGCGCGCCGAGTCTGACCCACGATGCGCGTCATGATTTAATCTCACTTCACACTATTTTTCGCTTGCTTCTATGGTGAGGATTTGGTATTTTTCATCCATTATTTCACGCCTTCACTGATCACATCAATCAATGGGAAAGTGACTATGATTCAACTTAAATTTATGAACCTGAAAAAGACAACCGTTCTTTGTCTTCTCCTCATCGCTCTTGTCGCGAACAATTATGCTCAGGAACTTCAAGCGCCGGACAGGATCGTTCTGAATCTCACCGACTCGCCGGCAACCCGTCTGGCCGTTACCTGGCGCACAGTTGACGAAGCGAAACACTCGCAGGCGCAAATCGTTCAGGCGACTGCACAGTCGAATCTGGCGGAGAAAGCCCGCTCCGTCGATGCCATATCTCTGGCAATCGCCGTGGATGAACATCAGACGTATTACCAGCATTCAGCGGTCTTTTCGGATCTGACGCCAAATACGCTGTACGCATATCGGGTCGGGAATAGCAATTCATGGAGTGAGTGGAACCAATTCAGGACGGCGCGCAATGAATTTCAGCCTTTCAAATTTACCTTTCTGGGCGATCCGCAAAATGAATTGAAGAGCCTCTGTTCGCGTATCTTTCGGGCGGCGTATATGCAGGCCCCCGATGCTGGTTTCTGGCTGCTCGCCGGGGATATTGTGGACTCCGGCAACGACGACCAACAATGGGGAGAATTTTTCTATGCCGCCGGTTGGATTCCCCGGACAATGCCTTTCATTCTGTTGCCCGGCAACCATGAGTATTTTCCGGAATCGATTGCCAATCTTGTCATGAGGCGGCTGAGCCGTTTGTGGCGACCTCAATTTACGCTGCCTGAGAATGGCCCGGCCTGGCTGGAAGAATCCGCCTATTTCCTCGATTATCAGGGCGTTCGATTCGTCATGCTCAACGGCAATGAAAAACTGGAGGAACAGGCGCATTGGCTGGATAGTCTGTTGACAGAAAACCCCAACAGATGGACGATTGTCTCCATTCATCAGACGTTTTATTCCACAGGGAAAGAACGCGATCACGTAAAAATGCGCCAGTTGTTCATTCCGGTGTTCGATCGACACCATGTCGATTTGGTGCTTCAGGGACACGATCACTCCTATGGTCGCACGTTCAAATTGCGGGATGGAGTCAGAGTGCCTGATTCGGAACCAGGCACGGTGTACGTCGTATCGGTCAGCGGTCCAAAAGTCTATTCCCTGAATCCAAAATTCGAGTCATTGATGGCCAAACTGGGAAATAACGTGCAGCTTTTTCAGGTGATTTCAGTCGAATGGGATCGGTTGCAGTTTCAAAGCTTCACTGCAACCGGCGAAATTTACGATGAGTTTGAGTTGAATCATGTGACGCCATAGCAGAAGGCGCGACAATAAAGAAGCACCGCAGTCCCGAAGAAAATGCATTCGCACAAAGCAGGGTGCTGCTGTGATTCGTTCATCATCGCATCGAAGTTTTATAGATGAAATTTCACAGAGAAATTGCAGTTCGGGGTTCGAGTTGGCTGACGACAGGATAGCAACTGTCGTCAGCTTCTCTTTCCAGGCAAAGATACAAATCAGCACGCTGAAAATTGTGACCGCAGCAAAGCGTTCAGCCGCGTAATGCGAATTCACTCGCTGCTGTGGTATATCGCCAACACCGCTGTCGCATTGTCCGAGATGATCATCCGATAATATTTTCCGCCAAAGTATTTGAAATCATCGCAGGGGAAAACGACCTGTTCCTGTTCCTCACCGCTGTCGTTGAACTGCGCGGCCGGAAATCCTTTTTCACTTTCATTGCCAAACACAAGCAGATTATTTTCCATCCGGCTCAGCCGTATAATCGCCGGCTTCATCGCCGGCAGGTTCACACCCTCCATACTCTTCTGCAGAATTGAGGGATTTATTCCCGGCCTTCCCTCGAAATTCTTCAAAGTCCGTTCAATCCATTTTCCCTTCTCAGCGCCGGGCACGTTCTCCCTCGGCACTTGCTTCGAAAATTCCTGCAGGAAATTTCCGGCTTCATCGAAAATTGAAATTTTGAATTCATCCGTGTACCCGACGAAAAGGCGATTCCCGATGACATGCCACACAATTCTCGGCGCAAACGGAATGGGCTGAGTCACTGAATGCTCTTCGCTGACGTCAATCCAGGCATAGTGCTCGACTGACCGACTGAAAATTCCGTTTTTGATCTCGTGCAAATCTTCGTCAAACAGGGTGAGCTCGAATATCGATTCCTTGATGTCCTTTCCAAGCGCGAAGCGGGCGATTTCCACAACCAGATTTCCATTTTCGAATCGCTCCATTCGAACGATGGGCGACCCAAGCTGAATGGAATTGATGAATTTCCCTGCCCCGTCAAATTTGATGAGACTGCGTCGGCCGGCGTCCGCCACAAAGATATCCCCGCTTTGGGAAACCGCAATGCAATTGGGGTAGGAGAACTCGCCAGGTCCCTGACCCTTGCTGCCAAAGTTAAATTCAGGCGCGCCGCTTGCATCAAAGATTTTGATTTTGCCATCTGTCCCGTCAGCGCAAAAAATTCTGCCGGAATCATCCACCCAAAAGTCATTGAGCGAACTGAACCAGGCGGCTTCGGATTCGACGTCTTCGCCGATTTTCTTTTCCAGACTGAGTTCTATCTTTTTGTACTCCACTGATTTTGAACAAGAAAAAAAGAGGATGAAAATGAAGAACAGCGCGAACGATTTTTTCATTGAGCACTCCTGTGAGATGGTTCAGGCAATTCGTTTACAAACCTTGAACGTAAGAATTATCCCATAGTTCGATTTTTTCATCAATGAATGGGTCGCCTCTAAAAAGCCTTAAAAGGCTTTGATACGTTGGGTCTGATATATTTTCCACGTCATAAATAACGTAGCACTTTCTTGAAAAAGTTAAAAGTTAAACAAGTTGAACAGCCCCCACTTTTAACTCAGGGAACAGAAATTCACCTCTGATTTTGGGGCGTCAGTCCCTCTTTGGAGTGGGCACATGACGATAAATTAGAAATCTGTGCGTCACGACGGTTCGCGAGAGCCACTTCATTTTACCCGGCAAAGAACCTCTACCGCTCAGAAAATTGTCCCGGTATATCTTTATCGCCATTCAGGTTGCGATTGCCCCGGAATCTGGCCTTCGGATTGATGTGCAATACCTGCTGCTGGCAGAACATGGCCATTCTCATCCCGACTGGACTAAGGTAAAATTAGTGACTTTTTCGAAACTTAATAAAAAAAAGGTTGACAATCTAAATTATTGTCCTTACATTCACGCCAATTTTTTAAGCCCGATGAATGGTAACTCAGGATCATTTTTTCGAATGACAACAAAGCGATGAAGACAAAAAACAATGGCGTTGCAGCCAAACTATCACAGCAGGACATCTTAAAATATGTTCACCAGGTTCCGATCTTTTCCGGGCTGGACGAGAAACAGATCACATTCATTGCCAGCTTTGTGCAGGCAATTTCTTACCTGGCGGGAAATTTTCTGTTTCATGAAAGTATGCCACGCAAGGGCATCTTTCTCATCGTTCATGGCACGGTTGAAATTCTGAAAGGCATCGGCGATCACCCGGTTCAGTTGACCGTATTAGGCCAGGGCAAATTGTTGGGCGAGCGAATTCTGTTGTCCAAAGACATACCTCACATGACTTCGGCGCGCGCGCTGTCCGATGTGACTGTCATTTTCCTGCATAAAGATGAACTTTTAAAAATTCAAAAGAAGGACAGCGAAACCTATCTGCGCATGATAGAGTCGGCCGGCGTTCTTCTCGCGCAGCGTTTAGCCTATATTCCGGGACTTGCGCCCATTGAACGAACGCGACAGGAGCAGGATCTGTTGGGAGAGCGCGATTTACCGGAGCGGGCTATGTACGGCATTCAGACGCTGCGGGCCATGGAAAATTTTCCGATCTCCGGGATTCCGATTCGCACGTTTCCCAATCTGATCAAAGCATTGGCCATGGTGAAAAAAGCGGCCGCACTTGCCAATGAGGAGTTGAACCTGCTCGAGCCGGAAAAGTGCCGCCCGATTTGCCAGGCCTGCGATGAAATTATAGAAGGCGAGCATCATCAGTATTTTGTAGTAGATGTGATTCAGGGAGGCGCCGGAACCAGTTCCAATATGAATGCAAATGAAGTGATCGCCAATCGGGCGCTGGAAATTCTGGGCTACCCATTTGGCCGTTACGACATCGTTCATCCCAACAATCACGTCAATCTCAGCCAAAGCACCAATGACGCCTATCCCACATCCATGCGGGTGGGATTGTTGTTCGCCCTGCAAATGCTGGTGACAGGGATGGAAGAATTGAGAGATGCGTTCCAGCAGAAATCCATTGAATTCTCGGATGTGATTAAAATGGGAAGGACTCAATTGCAGGACGCCATTCCCATGACACTGGGCCAGGAGTTCAGCGCATTTTCCACCATGATCGACGAAGATATCAGCCGCGTTTCCGAGGCCATGCAATTATTGAAAGAAATTAATCTGGGTGCGACAGCCATTGGCACCGGGCTCAACGCGCCGCCGGGGTATTCAGATATTGTCTGTAAATATCTGACGGAAATTACTCAACTTGATTTAAAAACCGCGGTGAACCTTGTCGAGGCCACACAGGATACCGGGGCGTACGTGCAGCTTTCCGGCGTACTCAAACGCGTGGCTGTCAAACTGAGTAAAATTTGCAACGATTTACGGCTGCTATCGAGCGGACCGCGGGCTGGAATCCATGAAATCAACCTGCCGCCCATGCAACCGGGCAGCAGCATCATGCCGGGCAAAGTGAATCCGGTCATTCCCGAAGTGGTGAATCAGGTGGCATTCGAAGTGGTCGGCCATGATGTGACTGTGACTATGGCCGCTGAAGCAGGGCAGCTTCAATTGAATGTCATGGAGCCGATCATTGCTTATTCGCTGTTCAGCAGTATCAATCATCTGCGCCAGGCGTGCATTGTTCTGAGCGAACGAACGGTGAAAGGCATTTCAGCCAACAAACAGCACGCTCGGGATTTGGTGGAGAGTAGCATCGGCCTCGTGACGGCACTGAATCCCTACATTGGGTATGAAAAAAGTAGCGAAGTTGCAAAAGAAGCGCTAAGCTCCGGGAGAAAAGTGTACGATATTGTATTAGAGAAAGGATACCTTTCCCGTGAGCAGTTGGACCACATTTTAAAACCGGAAAATATGGTGCAGCCCATTCGCTCTTGAACACAGGCAACGTAACCGACTGAGGTAAAATTTCGTCCAACTGAATGATGCGCAAACCATCTTTCTGGCCTCCACTGGATGCGCCGGGCCCGAGTCTGCCTCATCAGATTGCACTGGCAGGAGTAAATCCCGCATCAGGCTTTCTGTGGCGACTTGTCCATGACGTCGCTATCGCGGTGGAAAATCACCATGAAAATTTAAAGTTATTGTGACGCACATTGTTAAAAATTGTTCAATTCAGAAGATTGTTTCTTTGTTTATAAGCACTTAATAGTTATTAACACTCATTCGATTGTTAATTTTATAATTAGTTTGTAACACATATTATTTTCAAGTAAAAAATTTGATTTGAATCACATTGACATTGTCTAAAAAAAGATACATTAAGCTAACAAAGAAAGGATTGCTATATTTGCAAGTTAATGCTCATTGAACATTGAAAACGAAATTTCCCTATTTAAATGAAACTTAATAAAAAATACTACGTTTAACATCAAAGTTTTTAAAAACAAAAATTGCGGTTCGTAGGTTGTTGCTAACATTGAAATTATTTGTTTAAGATAAAGGAGATAACACGATGAGAAAAGACATCCCACTATATCGATATATTCAACTTCCGTTGAAAATTCTTCTGATTGTTCTTATATCGATTACAGTCATTGGTTTCACCTATAAGTATTTCGATACGACGGATGAAACCAAACAAAAAATGATGAGCCTTGAGCACGCGGTGAATAATCTTCGCGCTGCCATGAGCGTGGATAGTCAGCGGCAATACAACATCCAGAAAATAATGTCCATCGTCGACATTTATAATAAGGAAATTTCGTCGGTTGATAAATATGATCTGGCCAATGAGATTTATAACCTGAGCCTGAAATATACCAATCTGGATGTTGATCTGATTTGCGCGACCATCACTCACGAATCGGCCCAGACCTGGAATCCAAATGTCGTGTCACCGGCCGGTGCGATCGGATTGATGCAAATTATGCCGGCAACGGGTGTGTACCTCGCTAAATACGAGGACATCGTCTGGACAAGCGCCGATGAAACATTGACCAATCCAATCTACAACATTCGGATGGGCTGCAGATATCTTTCAACGCTCATTTCCTATTACGGGATTGATGGCGGGCTGGCCGCTTACAACGGGGGCGAGAAACAAGCTTCTCTGTGGATTAAAAAGGACAAAGCCGATGGAATATTATTTTCAGAGACCCGAAATTATATTCCAGCCATTATGAAGCTGTGGGATAAATACCGTAGTACGAACTTATAACAATGTAGAGAAATTTACAACGAAAAAGGCTACCCCACAAGGTAGCCTTTTTTATTGCATCAACAATCAATCATGTTCACAACATCTTTTGGGATGGTCGCACGGTTCGCCTTTGGAACAACAGGTTTCGTGCTGGCCGCTGTGACTGGTGTTGCTTTTCATCAGCCAGCCACCGCCGCCGGTTATCACCCTCAAGACGGATCCGGAGCAACCTGCCTGCGGACATGCAGTGAGCGCAGCGTCGGTCATCGACTGTAACTTTTCAAATTCAAATCCGCAGGTGTTACATCGATAGACATAGGTGGGCATACTGTGTTCTCCTAAAATTTTCCTTCAAAGAGAATTCGGTTTAATGATGGTGATGATCACCGCCGTGATCGCATTCATCTTTTTCTACGCCATAGCCCTTTCCAACGCCTGGCTGACAGAGGCTTTCACCGCCAACCAATGTGCCCTGGCAAAGCTCATTCAGAACCTGATCAATCGTGCCAACAGCGCCTAAAATAAGCTGTATGTTTTTTTCAGTAAATAGCGATTGCGCTCTCTGACCGGCGCCGCCGGCAATTACCACATGGACTCCCTGATCTCCAAAAAACTGCGGCAAAAATCCCGGCTGATGCCCCGGATTGGCTATTATCTCTTTTCGGACTACCTTGCCATCCTCAATCGTGCAAATTGTAAATTCCGGACATCGTCCGAAATGAGCTGATACATGACCGCTATCTGTTGAAATTGCAACTTTCATACGCTTCTCCTGTTGGTTTATTGCTGTTCGAGTCCTTTGCAGGGATTAATAATTCAGTGTCCTGGCAGTGGAAGATTTGCTGTTCACGGAACATTACTCTCGTTCCGGCATCTCGGTGATCGAATTTTCAGCAATGCGATTTTTTATTTGACTTTCTCAACTCGACAAGGTCAGGAATTGAGTGAAATGCAGAACGGGTCGACGGTTTTTATTACCGGCAGACCATTCACACGTGCCGAATTTAAAAGGTGCAATCATTCAACGCTTTTCAATGAAGGATGGTTCGCTCGGGCACCTGATTATTTTCAAAATGTTTCTCTATCCAGCCGCACACTGTATTTTCCCGCGAATCAAAATAGCGGCAATAGGGTTTAATATCCAGCAGCGGCGTACCGTCCAGCATGTCCACTTCGCTGAAAAACAATACATTCTTTTCAATCCGAACCACTTTAACGATCGATAGTCCCAGATGATTGGGCCGGTTCGAACTGCGAATGGCAAAGATTCCATGCTCTGCATCTTCGAGATACGGCTTTGCCTGCAATTTCACTTCGCGCGTCCGGTGAAAATAATAAATGAGAATCACATGACTGAAACCACCCAGGTCTTTCAATCCTTGTTCATATTCCGGCGCAAGCTCAATCCAGCCTTCGACATCCGCTTTGAAGGTACCCTGAATGGGGATGTCGCGAGGCTCCGTGTACGGAGTACGAATAATACCAATGGGCGTTACTTCAATTTTACCCGACAATTGAAAATCCTCTATTCGTTCAGATTTAAATCTGCCTTGAGTCGATCCCAGATGGCCTGGAGATCTTTCGTCACCTCACCGCGCGAGTACTCCACGACTGTTTTTTCGTGGATCATCGCCTGAGTGAATACAGTGTCGTAGTGAATTTTGCCAACCAGCACGATATTCTGCTCCCTGCAAAATGACTCAATCTGGTCGCTCACTCGCACATTAAGATCAAATTTATTGATGCAGACATAGGTCGGAATGTTGAAATGTTCCCTGGAGAGTTCGACAACCCGCTTCAAATCGTGCATGCCGGACAGAGTCGGTTCCGTGACAATGAGTACAGCCTGCGTCCCGGTGAGCGAAGAAATGACCGGGCAGCCGACTCCCGGAGCCCCATCAACGATAATTAATTCCAATCCCCGTTGTTCAGCCAACTGTCTGGCTTGCTGCCTCACCACAGAGACCAGTTTGCCGGAATTCTCTTCGGCAATTCCCAACCGAGCGTGAACCATCGGCCCGAATCGCGTCTCTGAAATATACCATTCGCCGTTGACCACTGCGTCGAAGTCAATGGCATTGACCGGGCAAAAATGAACGCAGACCGAGCAGCCCTCGCAGGAGACAGGGTCAACCACAAAATCGTCGCTGATGGCATTGAACTGGCACACTTCCACACATTTTCCGCAACCGGTGCAGGCATCCGGATTGATCGAAGCCACTTTACCTCCGGAAAAATCCGATCGCTGTTTTATTTCAGGTTTGAGGATCAGGTGGAGGTCCGCCGCATCCACATCGCAGTCGGCCATCACTTTATTTTTCGCCAATGCTGCAAAAGAGCCTGTGATGCTCGTTTTGCCAGTGCCGCCTTTGCCGCTGATAATTGTCAGTTCTTTCATGGCGCGACCCTCCGCTGAATATCCGCATAGAGTTTTCTGAATTTTTCCCTGTATTCAGGAAAGACCAGCGTGAATGGCGTGCCTTCAGAATAGGCCTCAGCAATGTTGCGGTCGTGATTCAGCCGCATCAATACCGGGATTTGTTCCGCTTGGCAATAGACTTCGATGGCGTCGTTGCCAATATCCGCCCGATTGATCACCACGCCAAAAGGAATGTGCAGCAGGCGAACCATCTCCACTGCTAATTTCAAATCATGAAGTCCGAACGGCGTGGGCTCAGTGACAAGAATGACGAAATCCGTTTTTTTGATGGCCTCGATGACCGGGCAGGAAGTGCCCGGCGGCGCATCGATGATCACGGTTTTTTGGGGATCCATCCGTTTTTTCACCGCGCGAATCAATGGAGGTACCAGCACGCCCCCAATCTGAAGGCGACCGTGGATGAAGTCGATATGATCCGATCTGCCCTGTTCGATCTCCCCGATGACTTTTTCAGTCTGTGAAATGCACTGCTGCGGACAAATCAGCCAGCAGCCGGCGCACGAGTGGCACAATTCAGGGAAAACCAGGATATTGTCTTTAATCACGAACAGCGCATTGTACTGACACACTTCTTTGCATTTGCCGCAGAATGTGCATCGGGATTTGTCCACTTCAGGGATGGGCACCCCAACCGATTCAACTTTATCTATCACGGGCTTCAAAAAAATATGCGCATTGGGCTCTTCCACATCGCAATCGATGACCTGGACATTATTGCCAATGGACAGCGCAAGATTCACCGCGATGGTTGTTTTGCCGGTGCCGCCTTTGCCACTGGCTACAGAGATTTTCATGCAGTTTAACTCCCGCTATGGTTTGCTTTTTCAACCTTCCGCATCACTTTTTGAACGATAGCCTGCATGCTTTGAGCCGCTTCCTGATTTCCATTTTCATTGATATAAGCCCGACCCTCATCGCTGGCAATCACAATGTCCGGTTCAATGGGGATCCTTCCCAGAAAGTCCATCCCCATATTGGCGGCCGCTTTCTCACCACCGCCAATTTTGAACAGGTTGATCGCTTTACCGCAATGCGGGCATTTTAAACCGCTCATATTTTCAATAATGCCCAGCACAGGAATTTTCAACGCCTGGGAAAATTTCACCGTCTTGCGGGAATCGATCAGCGCTACGTCCTGGGGCGTGGTCACGATGATGGAACCTGCCGCTTCGGGAATGAGTTGGCACACACTCAGCGGCTCGTCCCCGGTTCCCGGCGGCGAATCGATGATGAGATAATCCAGATCGCCCCATTCAATCTCACCCAGAAACTGCTTGATGGCGCCCATTTTCAGAGGACCGCGCCAAATGACCGGCGCATCCGCATCCTGCAACAGCGATGCCATGGTAACCACTTTGATATTCGCCACTTCCACCGGCAGCAGTCCCATTCCTTTTTCGGACGGTTTCAAAAATTGCCCCTCAATGCCCAACATTTTTCCCAATGACGGGCCGTGAATGTCCGTGTCCAGCAATCCAACTTTCCGCCCTTCTTTTGAAAGACCAAATGCCAGATTGGTCGAAACCGTGCTCTTCCCGACGCCGCCCTTTCCACTCATTACGACAATTTTATGTTTAATCCGGGCCATGTTATCTTTGATAGCCTGATCCTGAATTTGCTGCTGCAATAATCGATCATTAGCCGATTGTCCACCATGTTGATTCATAATTTCCTCCAATTTCCTTTTATCAAAATTATACCAGAATTTTTTTGTAACGACCCAAGTTAGCTGGTTCAGCTTTCAGGCTTTGCTGACGCGCGAAAATCGCGTCCGCAGATAACCAATCATGTTTTTCCAGTCCTGCATGAGCAATGCGAAAAATCCCCCAACAAATCCGGCGCTGCCCATGCCGACCGGGCAGCCGAGTTGCCCACAAAATGGACAAACCGCAAACGTGGCGTACAGGCTCGAAAATCCGAACCACCAGGCAAAGAAGCGAATGACCTTGCCCATCACGGATCGTTTTTCTCCCCTGGTTTCCACTTCCTGCTCGATCAATTTGTAAACATGCCGGCGCGACACACTTTCAAGGGGGACATCAATTTCAAATTGCCTGGGATCGCCATGATCCAACAGGATTTCGATGATTGTCTTGCGATCCGCGACTGCTGCCCCGTCGCTTTCCCGTACTTTTATCTCAGCGTGGTTCGGCAGGGAAAATCCTAACCGAATCCACGTCTTTATATTTTCAATTTTCTTCTGGCTCGATGATTTCATGAGATGCTGTTTTTCTTTTTATAATCCGTTGTATAAAAGCCATTCCCTTTAAAAATAATACCAGATCCTTTACCAATGACCAGGTCGACCTACTCCCCACACTGCGGGCATTTCACTTCCGATTCATCTGTGATGCTCCGAAACACCTCAAACGAATAACCGCAGTGACTGCATTTAAAATCATAAGTAGGCATTTATTTATTCCTCGATGGTACGTGTGCATTATAAAAACCAAAATTGAGCGCTTCGCTGTCAGCTTTCAGCTCTTAAAAAAATCAATCAGATAAGCCTGGCAAACTTTTTCATTTTTTAATTGAATTAACTGCATGTATTTAACGCAGTGTTATTTCTTTAGCCGAGCGCGGATCGCTGTAGGCTGACCGCTTAATTTATGAAAAATAAAAAATCACTTAACAGCATTCCCCTTTTTCACTACAAAATCGCCCTTCTTCACCTTCAGAAAGGAACCCACATGGTCGCATTTCACCATCAATAAAAAATAGATATTTCTCTGACATACGCTCAGGCCCTCGAAATTGCCCTGGCCTTTGGAAATGATCAGATCGACGCCATTGAACAACTCCTGAAATTCTGCAGATGTATTTTCCAGAATCGTCCCCGGAGCATTGTCTCCGTTGGAAATCACCGTGGCCATGCGGTCAATTCCCACCATCCGCGCGTCCTCAAACGTGACATCATTGATGATCGGCGAATGCCGCACGGCAAAATAGACATTCGGATGCCGGATCGTTTCTAAAAAGAGCCGATCCATCACAATTTCGCCGGCATTGTCGCCGAGGTACAGAATCGACGTTGCCCCGGAAATTGCGCGCCGCAGTCCCTCGGAGTCATCAATGGCCGGGGAAACGGATTTCGCCTTTTCCATTGTAGCATCGATATCAAACTTTTCGTTGGGCCCGAAATCGATGATGTTGCCAGCAATGGCCAGCCGCAGCGCTAATTGAAAGGGATCGTCCGCAGCGATCACTCTTTGTTTCAATTCCGGCAATTGATCCAGGAGAAATTGATTGAAATGGGCTTTCACCTCTTTGTATGGGTCATCATTGCCAATGACTTCCCGAATGACGCGATGCATTTCTTTGCCAATGCGCGGCGGAGATTGTTTGTACTCCAAATCGCTGAAATACTTCAGCACCGCCCGCATGGTCAAGTCCTTCTTCGCCTCAGGGACAAGGCCTTTTTCGAACAATGTCACCAGACTTCCAATCGCGCAGGTCACGCACGCATAAGTCGCTTCAATCCGATCTATCGCCATACTTTCCTTTTCACTTCTCCATTACGCATGTTGAATCATTCCGCAGGTTGAATTTTCTGCGCCAGATTCACGAGCATTTCCTCTGTCATCGATTCCAAATCAAAGTCTGGCTTCCAGCCCCATTCATGCCGCGCGACGCTATCATCCATAGTGTTCGGCCACGAATCTGCAATGGCCTGGCGAATTGGATCGATGTGAAAATCGATGGTGAATTCCGGGATGGTGCGCTGAATGGCGGCAGCGATGTCTTCCGGCGCAATGCTCATGGCTGATACGTTGAATGCATTTCGGTGAACGAGTTTCGCCGGATCGGCTTCCATCAAATCGATTGCGGCTCTGATTGCGTCCGGCATGTACATCATGTCCAGATAGGTTCCAGCCTTCAAATAACAGGTGTATCGTTTCTTCCTGATGGCTTCGTAATAGATTTCCACAGCGTAATCCGTGGTGCCACCGCCGGGCAGGGTTTTGTACGAAATTATTCCGGGATAGCGCACGCCGCGCGTATCCACACCATACTTTTTGAAATAGTAATCGCATAGCAACTCGCCGGCCACTTTGGTGATTCCGTACATGGTTTGAGGCCGTTGAATTGTATCCTGGGGCGTGTCGTTGACCGGGGTCGTGGGCCCGAAGGCGCCAATGGAACTGGGAGTAAAAACGCTGGAGCGATGTTCGCGAGCAACTTCCAGAACATTGTAGAGACCATTGATATTCACATCCCAGGCGCGCTGGGGATTCTTCTCCGCCACTGCAGAGAGAAGCGCCGCAAGGTGGTAAATGTCTGTAATGCCATATTTTTGTACGACCGTCGCCAGTTCTTTTGAATCGCGACAATCGAAGATTTCGAAGGGACCCGAATCGCGCAGCCCCTGGTCTACATTGGGATTGATATCGGACGCAACTACGTGGCCATCACCATATCGTTGCCGTAAAACAATTGTCAGTTCAGAGCCAATTTGCCCGCCGGCGCCTGTCACCAGAACTCTTCTCATGCATTAACTCCTGTCATCGTGAATTATGAACCCGACCCGTTTTAATGTTTTCTTACCCATTAGAATTGGAATCGATTCAGCCTCATGTGAGGAAAATGAATCCCCAAGATAAGAAAAATTTTATCGTTTTCAAAATAAAATTTTCTGCAGGAGTTAATTAATAACGGATGCTTTCCTTAAAAAAAGAGGTTAAGACTAAGCACCAAATAAGGAGGATTTGAGTTGGATTCATCATGTATGGACATTCCCAGCGCCCAATGACGAATCGTTTTATCTTAGCCCTAACCTCTAAATTTTTCGAGACCAGCTAATTCAACTTACTTTTTCTCAAGTTTCGCTTCAATGTCATTCATTCGGTCCTGAATGTTCTTGAGCATGTTTTGAAAATAATCAGCCTGCTCCCTCAGGATTTGAAGCTCGGACTCCGGTTCATGCGGGGCAAAAGCAGCCCCGGTGAATCGCGCCCAATAGGGCAAACCCGTCGCGTAGTACATGTGTCTGTGGCCGCGACCACCGCCGCGTCCGAAGCCCCAGTAACCGCCGGCAGGCCAGGGATTGGCATATCCCGGCAGCGCAGATCCGGCGCAATAGCCGGCGCCGCGCCCTGTTCTCGGTCCCAATCCCAACGGACCGGTTCTATCTCCACCTGGCATCGATACCACCTCCTTCCATATTTTTCATTGAATCATGGTTTATTATTTTTTATTGCCGCGCCATTTTTGAGCCACATTTCGGGCAATCGATTTCGTAGCACGGAACGCTGCGCTGATGGGGAACAACAGCGCCGCATGAAGGACAAACACAATTCCCTGAAGGTCCGGCGCCTGGTCGCGAACCACCCATGCGTCCGCGGCCGCCGCCTTTTCCACCTCCAGCGCCTGTTCCAGGCCCCTGGCCTCCTGGCCCGGTTCCATCTCTTCCTGGCATGTGAGTCACCTCCGTAGTGTGATTAAAATTAACGTAACATTGACAATACTTCCCGGCAGAAAAAGCGCTCAATTCTGACTGGTTGATTTAACTTCGCATTCCGCCGTGCGCCGGCCCCATTTCTGATGATTCAGAGAGCCCACCCTTCTTGTAACTTTCAATCGCTTCTTTCACGGTGATCTCACCGGCCTTGTAGATTTTTATGCCGGTTGCAGACAGCGTTTGATATGCATTCGGGCCCACCTGTCCGGTGATCACTGCGGACACACCCTTGTCGCTCATCAATTGGCCGGATTGAATGCCTGCGCCATGCATGGAATCCTTCCCGGTATTCTGAAACGACTCCAGCTTCATTGTCTCGATATCGATGAAAAGAAAATATTGCGCCCTGCCGAAGCGGGGATCGACCTTTGAGTCCCAATCAGGACCGACTGCTGTCACTGCTACTTTCATTTCTGTTCCTTTTTTTTGTTCATGAATAAAATCAATGAATCATATTCCTGAATCCTCTGCGCCCACCGGACCTTCCCATTCTGCGACCATGCCGGCCCATACAGCCAGGCATCAGGCAGCTATCCATCGTTCCGGCGAGGTATGCGCTCAGGACTTTTTCCATCTCCCCGGTCACCCAGGGAAACACCTTGATGCTGCTGAATTCAACCGCTTGAAATGTACAGCCGCTGATAGCGCCGCAAATCAGCACACCTACGTGATGCTCCTTGAGCAGTTCAACCATCGCCAGCACTTCATTGTTGGTGATGGCGACCGATTTTCTCTCCCCAATGCCGCCCCCTTCGATATCGACAATTTCAAACCGATCGGATGCCTCAAAAAGTGATGCAACCCTGTTGTAATAAGCAGCCATCGCCAGGCGCATAGAGTTCTTCTCCAGGTTATTTGCCTGTGTTCCCTGCAAGATGAATGCCACAATTCAAGCGGCCAGTTTTAGTTTTTCAAAATCAGAAGGTTAAACAGAAAGACCCACTCGCGGGTTGAATTTTTTCGGTCGGAAGTTGCGTCCAACATCCCACTCTATCGGGCGCGAAATGCTCCTGAAATCAATGGAAGCGCCTCAGGAGATTTTCTGGTTCGCAACAATGAAATGATAATATATGGAAGGAAATGGCTTTGCAGACCGGAAGCAGGCCTGACATTCATTCGGTTCAGAACGTCACGAAATCCGCAGCGCATGCTCAGCCGAGGAGATGCTCATACAGGATGCGCAGCCCGATTCCAATGAGTATGACGCCCCCGACGATTTCTACATCCTTTTTGAAGACATTGCCCAATCGATTTCCGATGTTAATTCCCAGGGTGGAAAGCAGCAGGGTGGTCACGCCGATGACTACGGCCGGAAACAAGATGGAAACATGGAGCAGCCCCAAGCTCAATCCCACGGCCAGCGCATCGATGCTGGTGGCAATGGAGAAAAGCACAAGACTCCATCCTCTCGAAGGGTCAGATTTTATCCTGGTCTCGCCAATAGAATTGGCATCGCGAATCATTTTGCCGCCGATGCCGGCGAGCAGCAAAAACGCGATCCAGTGATCGAACGAGGCAATCAATCCGTGCACAGTCGTACCGGCCAGCCAACCCACTATCGGCATGAAAAATTGAAACAGGCCAAAATGAAAACCAATGCGAAAGGTGTGGCGAAAGGTTATGCGACCAATGATCAGGCCGCATGTCAGCGCCACAGTGAAGGCGTCAATTGCCAGGGCCAATGCGATGAATAATGTCGAGACGAAATCCAAATGGCTCACCCTCCGGATACCGGGGGTTGCAGCGTGATTGTCTGTCCGTTCACGGGACGATAATCCAATCGTTTGAATCGGCCATCCACAAAGGCAAACGCGATGTGCTCTTTGGGAATATCAAATTCAGCAAGGATTTCCTGCAATGACATTCCCTCCCGGATTTCGATGCGCCGGGTGTACTGATCAACATCGGGTTTCAATTTTTCCCGCAGTTTGCCGCCTGATTTCAGGTAAATAACCATCTCGCCTTTCTCACTGGTGGGAAGATATTACTTTCAAATTACTATCAGGTAAAATTGCCTGTTCTTTCTCTCTCTGGCGTTCCGCATGTTTCTCAGGAGCGTCGACAACATCCTACATGGCTTTGGGCTTCAATTTCTGGCCGCGAACTTTGGGAATCCCGTTGGGCAACGGCGCACCGAGCTGGCCGATCTTTTTCAAATCGTCCACGATCGAATCCAGTCCCAGATCTAGGAGCAGCGCCTCTGTGGGATTACCATTTTTATCCCAGCCGCGCGCTGCGTAATATTCGTCGAGCATGAGATTGATCTGCTCAAGCGACAGCACCTTTCCCTTTGCCGGGCCATCGGGTATTTGTTCTTCGTAGTAGCGGGCTGGCGGTATATCGTGTTTGCGGCCAGGGCCGCCATTCCGCTGGAGATAATGCGCTCGCGTCAGGTTCCAGATTTTCTCGGAGATACGCATCAATGCCTCTTCGGTGGTATTCCAGCCGGTGACGTAATTCAAGGATTCGACGTACTCATTTGGCATCACGTCCAGTTCGCCCCAGAACAGGCGGCAAATGCTGAGCGCGTCGTACAGCGGCCGAATGTGCTGCAGATACACCACCACAGGGGCCTTGCCCTTCACTTCGTCGCGGCCCAGTTCCAGATCCACGGTGATGCTCCAGCTTCGGTTGTGATGCGCGCCGATGTCGGCGGTCATGAACGACAAAAGCATGGAAGGCGCCCAGCGCGATTCGTAGCCGCTGCTCTCCATCCCCTTCTGCTGCATCGCGAATTTGATGGAATCTTTGCCCAAAATTTCCGCGGCGCCGCGAGTGCCTTTGGCAAATATCCTTCCGATCCCGTCCTGATTGGCAATTTTGTTCAGCAAAAATTCGAAATCATCGATACTGCCCCAGCGCATCTCATGTCCTTCCAGGTCATCTCTGGTGATGATGCCTTTTTCATAACATTCCATCGCAAAGGCCACCACGCTGCCGCCGCTGATCGTGTCCATGCCCAGATTGTCGCACAGGTAATTTCCAAACGTCACATCGTGGATATTGGTCATGGCGCAGCTACCGCCGATGAGGGCAATTGTCTCGTATTCAGGCCCTTCGATGTAAATGTCGCCGTGCCGGGTTTTTGCCTTGGAATATTTGCCGCAATTCATCCAGCAGCCGAAGCAGGCTTTATCCGACACGACACATTCCTCGACTAACTTCTCCCCGTCGATTGTCGGCCATTTGTCAAAATAGGACGATTGGAAATTTTTCGTTGGAAAGGCGGCCTGGTCATTGGACCAGCCCACAAACAGAGCAGTGCCGTATTTCTGCCAAGGCGCCATGTTCGGATGTGGTTTGGTGCGCTGAATAATCGCTTCGGTCTGTGCAGTCAGTGATTTCAAGTCGTAAACCGGGAACGAATGCGTGCCTTTCACGGCAATGGCTTTGATTTTCTTCGAACCCATCACAGCGCCAATGCCGCATCGGCCGGCGTTCCGCCCGAAATCGTGGGTGATGCAGGCAAAGACAACGCCATTTTCCCCGGCCGGCCCGATGGTAGCAATTTCAAAATCATCGCCCAGTTCAGTTTTCAACTGCTTCTCGGTATCGATGGAGCCCTTGCCCCAGAGGTGTTCGGCTGAGCGCAATTCGACTCGCTCGTCTTCGATGAATAAAAAGACCGGCTTTGGGGACACGTCATCGAATACGATGAGGTCATAGCCGGCGAATTTCAACTCCGGACCCAAATGGCCGCCCACGCTGGCGTCGGCATGGCCATTGGTCGCCGGCGAAATCGCGCCGAACCCGCACTTCGAGCCGGCCGCTACAAATGTGCCAGTGAGCACGCCCGGCGCCACGATGAATTTATTTTCAGGGCCTAATGGATCCGCATTCCGCGGCACCTCGTCGTACAAAATTTTTGCAACCATGCCGCGCGCTCCGAGCCATTCTTTTGCAAATTGTTCCGGCAGCGGTTGTTTATCTATTTTTCCTGTTTTCAAATTGATCCGCAACATGTGTCCGGCAAAACCATACATAACGCTTCTCCTCTATTTGTGATCATCTGAATTTCACAAGCGCACCTGACGCTTCCATCGTAACCATGCAGGGAGGCAGGTTTCATGTCATCTCTGCATCGCACTGTTGCAGAACTCATCCTCAAAGGCATCGCGCGATGGGCCAGAAATTCAGGCTGATAATTGATACACTTCAGTGAATTCATCTTGCATCATCCGATGCGATGCCGTGCTAATCCACCCGGACAATCGCACCTGTATTGCACAGATCCGTGCATTTGAAACAATAATCGCATTTGATGGGAATGCTGACATCCTCATGGACGAACATGACGCCAAACGGACAGGCATCGACACAGACCAGGCAGCGCGTGCATTTGTCCTCATCAATAAAATAAATGCCATCTTTTTCGTAGATCGCGTTCTCAGGACAGGCTTCAGCGCACTTGCCACATTGTGTGCACACTCGAGGACGGAACGTACCGGGCTCAGGGAATTTCGCTTCGATCCTGAGCGCTGCTTTTCTCGGGTTAATTTCATTGAAATGGTGAATCGCACATATCTGTCGACACAGCCGGCACCCGGTGCAGGCACTCTTATTCACTTTAATTCTCATGCATTAACCTCCATGACGTCAGTCATACGTTAACATCTAAATTTTTTAATAGATTATTCACAGCCGCGAAGGGCACAAATATATTAAATTGTCCTGAAAAATGCAAGCGGAATCTCATTGCAATGCCTGGGCATAAATGCCTTGCATTTGTAAAAATATATGTGTATTATTTAACACGTTTTTACGGACATCGTGCCGGCAATTCACGGAGATGACCGACGCAGCCCATAAAATTTGAGCGACAAATCAGGGCATTGCTGCAGCAGCATCCTGTACCGCGACATTCAGCAGATCACCGGGAGTGGCTATCCCGGGTGTAGAATGCGACTGCGACCTCAACCAAATATTATCGAACGAAGAACTGGAGACATTTAACTCACTGAGCCGATTCTCCATTCAGTCGCCAAAATTTTACTATTCCGTCTGAACCCATGAGAACCATCAGCTTCATTATCTTTTTCACCATCTTCTTCCTGATCTACGGACTGATTAATTACTACATTTTCATCCGGGGCTGGCAGTGTTTGCCGGCAGAGTCCAGATGGCGGACACCCTACCTCATCGTGTTCCTCGTCCTGGCTCTTTCGTTCATCGCCGGACGCTTCATGGAACGCGTCTGCCTGTGTATTGTCAGTGATATTTTTGTATGGATCGGTTCTTTCTGGCTGGCGGCCATGCTCTACTTTTTATTCATCATCGTCCTTGTCGACCTCGTCCGTCTCATCAATTTCTGGCTGCCATTTCTTCCATCGCTCATTAAAAACATGGCCAGGGCAAAGCAAATCACCCTGATTGCCTCTGTCACCGGGGTGCTGGCGCTGCTCGTTCTGGGACTGCTCAACGCCCTGCACCCTCGAATTAAAACCATCGAATTGGTCATTCCCAAACAGGCGAATTTCAAGGGGCTGAATATTGTCGCTGCGTCCGATATTCATTTGGGCACCATCATCGGACGGAAACGCTTTTGCACCATTGTGAACATTATCAATTCGCTCCAACCGGATATCGTCCTCTTTTCAGGGGATATCGTGGATGAAGATCTGGGGCCGGTTGTCAAACAGAACCTCGGAGAAGCGCTGACGAAAATACAGTCGCGTTACGGTGTTTACGCCATCACCGGCAACCACGAGTATATTGGCGGCGTGGATGCTGCCAGCGATTACCTGGGAAAACACCGGGTCGTGATGCTGCGGGACAGTGCCGCGCTCATCGCCAACAGCGTCTACATCGTCGGTCGGGAGGATCGGTCTGCTCACCATTTTTCCGGCAAGGGCCGCAAGCCACTGACAGAGCTATTGGCTCCTGTCGATAAAAATCTGCCGATCATTTTGATGGATCATCAACCGTTTCAGCTCAGCGAGGCCGAAGCCAATGGCGTCGATCTCCAAATTTCCGGGCATACGCATCACGGGCAATTATGGCCGTTGAATTATATCACCGGCGCTGTCTACGAAGTCAGCATGGGCTATTTGAAAAAAGGGAACACCCATTATTACGTTTCATGCGGCGTCGGCACCTGGGGTCCGCCGGTGCGCATTGGCAATTCTCCTGAAATCGTGAATGTGCGACTTACGTTCCAATAAATCCCGGTGGAGAAGTCCGGCGTTACCCCAGAAATTTTTTCACAGCGACAGAGGAACCCGGGACCGAACCGCGGGATAATGAGCAGCGGGGCAGTATAATTTTCATTGACTATCGGCGGAGTCATTCCGCCACAACCGATTTCTCAGTTATAACCCTTCAGGATGAATCTCAAAACAGAAGGAGTCAACGATGGCTAAATTTTACTTCATACTTGTGGCAGCGATTTTTCTGGCGACCTGCAATTCGAAACCACCGCAACAAGCGCAGACAACGGAATTGAGGAGAGTGGCTTATTCCGACCCGGACCAAGTCGACCAACTCCGGAAAGCCGGCGCGAAAATCATCGTGCAGGAGCCGGACTATGTCGTGATTCGAACGGACAGTATGATCAGCGCGCTTTCTCTGCCGTCTTCACCGATAGCCGAATCAGACCTGGTGCAGCGGCTGATTTACGTCATTGCCCGGGACTCCGGCGATGTGCAAAAAATCATCAATACCGGGATTGACTTCTGGCAGGTGAAAGGCGATACAGTGATCGCTCGCGCCTTTGATATTTATATCGAGCGCCTCAAGGCTGAAGGATTCACCGTCACAATCATCGAAACGAATGCGCAGCCGATGGAGGAAAAACAGCCATGAAGACTTTCACATGGACATTGCGCCTGCTTCTGCTGACAGGCGGCTTAATGGTGATATCGGGCAGCATCTGCGACAATGGTACGCCGCAGGATCCGACCGCAGGATTGTACCACACGTACGCCGAAATCGATACTGACCTTCACGCCCTGGCCGGCCAGTATCCGGATTACGCTATGGTAACCTCGCTTGGTCCATCTCTGGAAAATCGGCAACTCTGGGCGATAAAAATAAGTGATCACGCGCAGCAGGATGAAGACGAACCTGTTGTGATTTTACTCGGCGCTCACCATGCCCGGGAATGGATTTCCGTGGACATCCCTTTTTTGATCGCCAAAAAATTGCTTGAGCAGCAGGCCACCGATGCTGCCCTGGCGCAGTTGGTCGCCAATTCGGAAATATGGATCGTGCCCATGGTCAATCCGGATGGGCATCAGCATTCCGTCATTACAGACCGGCTGTGGCGAAAGAATCGGCGCAACAACGGCGATGGCACCTATGGCGTCGATCTGAATCGAAATTACAGCTATCAATGGGGCGGCCCGGGTTCGTCCGGGGATACCTATTCCGATATCTATCGCGGGCCATCTCCGTTTTCCGAGCCGGAGACTCAGGCGGTGCGGAATTTTTTAGAAGCGCAGAAACCGACCGCGCTCATCAGCTATCACAGCTACAGTCAGCTCATTCTTTATCCGTGGGGCTACACCAATTCGCCAGCCCCGGATAAGGCGCTGATGAACGGTCTGGCAGTGGCGCTGTCGGATAAAATCCGTGCGGTGCATGGAAAATATTACAGCCCGGGTCAGGCATCCACGCTGTACCTTTCCAGCGGCGACACGACTGACTGGCTGTACGCGCTGCTTTCCACACCCTCGTTCACAATCGAACTGAGGCCGGCGAGCAGCAGTCCCGGTTTCGAACTGCCGGAGGATGAAATTCAACCGACCTTTGAGGAGAATTGGCCGGCAGCCCTGCATTTAATCGACTGGGCTATCGGGCGTCGTTGAGTTCTGTTTCATCGCATCGATAGGCCGGAGAGGGGATCCCATCATGGTTGGGTTCAGGCATCTGCCAGCGAGGGACGGGTAACGTAAAATCAACATAAGAGATTGAATGAAATGCGTGACTTGGCGATATGATCGGATCATTGACAAAGCAATTGCAGCGTTGTGAAAGCTGTCCGCGGCTGTGCCGGGTGAATCGGATTGACGGAGAATTGGGATTTTGCCGGATCGGCGCCGGCATTCTGGTCTCTCATGCCGGGCTGCATTTTGGCGAGGAGCCTCCCATCTCCGGCACGAATGGGTCAGGTACGATCTTCTTTGCCGGGTGCAATCTGCGCTGTGTGTTTTGCCAGAATTACCAGATCAGCCAGGAATTTCAACACAGCCAGCCCCGCGAGTTGTCGGTCGATGCGCTGGTCGCCGTCATGTTGCAGCTCCAATCTGAGGGCGCTCACAATATCAATTTTGTCTCGCCCTCCCACATGATCTTTCCCATGGCCGACGCTATTGCCGCCGCCAGAAAGAAAGGCCTCGCGATTCCAGTGGTGTATAACTCCAACGGATATGATTCCGTCGATGCGCTCGGCCAAATCCGCGGATTGGTGGACATCTTTCTGCCGGATATCAAATACATGGACGATGACGCCGCGGCGCGTTTTTCCGGCGCGGACAGTTACAGCCAGGTCATCCCTTTCGTGCTGGAAGAAATGCTGGCGCAGGTCGGCCACCTGATGCTCGACGAGGACGGGATTGCCACGCAGGGTCTGTTGGTTCGGCATCTGATTTTGCCCGGCCAATTGGAAAACAGCCGGCGTTGTCTCGAAACGCTGGCCGCAATTTCGCCCGACATTCAACTCAGCATCATGTCCCAGTATTCACCGCAATACAACGCCCACAACTATCCTGATATCAACCGAACGCTGACGCCGGAGGAGTACGATTCCATCGTGGACTACGCGATCGATCTCGGATTGGAAAATGCGTTCATCCAGGAATTTGAGAGTCAGGATCACTATCTGCCGGACTTCACCCGGGAAAATCCATTTCGCGAATCGACCGCTGAGGCGAATTCATCCGCGCCGGATTCTTGTTCGAATCGGCATGGCCAATGAAATCCTGTATGGCTTACATTTTCCACCATAAAATCACTTGCCCGAACGAATCAGCATAAAAGAATAGAACGCGGATGTCCCTCCTGAAAGATGGCGGACGTTCCGCACGGATGACGCTGATCTCAGCGGATTCATTTCACTGTCGATCGGTATCATTTGTGCAGCGCGGTCGGCTTCAGTTTGGTGGATCATCCGCGTTTTTTATACTGCCCAAAAAGGTCAAAGAAACACTTGTCGGATACTAACCAAGTCCCCAAAATAAAAAAGCCTCCCGTTTTAATTCGAGAGGCTTTCGGTTGTGGGCGATACTGGAATTGAACCAGTGACCTCCGGTATGTGAGACCGGCACTCTAACCAACTGAGCTAATCGCCCTATTTTTTTGTGCCTGAATATAAACAAATCACTTATCAAAGTCAATAAAAAATTTTGTCCCATCAGGCATTCCCGCCGAGGAACAGGGACGACTGAGCGCTGCTCCAACAAAACGCCGTGCGATGTCGCCAATCGGCCGCAGCGCGAATCCCCGCGCACGGAAGAAATACAACCGGCACCAAATCCGCGATGCCCGGACGAACTATCACTCGATACTGGCCGGGTTCGCGTAGCAATACAGACAGCCGTGCCGGCACTGGTAATACCAGCCGATGTCCCGGCTTTCGGTGCAGCCGCAATCCGTGCGCTGACCTTTGGCGTTTCGCGTGGAGCATGGTTCCCGGTTTGGGTGCAGTTCGCTCAGCAGAAATCCATCGATGCAGCGGGAGCGCGGCATATTGGGCACGCTGCAGCCGTGGATGGTGAAGCCGTACTTTTCTCTGATGTTCATCACCGTGTCGTAATCGTGCTGCCACATCGACGGCGACACTGTTTCCGGCTGAATGCCGGCGCGCCGAAGTCGCGAGGCTACTTTTTTGTAAACGGACATCCAGCTAATGGAAATATAGCGAACGCCAGTCTCGTGGATGCGCGGCGCGAATTTTTCGAACCAGTTCAGATTGGTGTAGCGCTTGCCGTTGGGCATGATCAGATGAACGATGGGATCGAACCGAAAACGGATTCGACGCGGATGGCCGGCCAGTTGCACCAGCTTTTCCAAATGGTGCATCATCCGGGCAGGCGCTGGTACGCGCGGCTCCAGCGACGAGCCGCCCATGCCGGTCACGGTGAAATGGAAAAATAACTGATCGTATTGCCGGACTTTTTCAGTTAATGGTTTGTAGCTGAATAAATTCTCAGGATTTTTCGTCCAGATGACCAGCGTGTGCACGGTATCGGGCGGGCATTTTTCATTTAGGACACTCACAAACTGGTCAGGCTGGAATGCCACCATATCAATTCGCCTGCTCGCGGAGATGACTTTTTTCATCATTGGGTTCCAGGGTTATTCTTCAGCCAAACACCATGCCAGGCGATTGAGCAATCAGCCGGGAATCCCGATTCATCAGTGATTTGCCAACTGCTTCCTGGTTTCGGATGGCTCACCGTGCGCCTGTCACGGGCAATAATGAAACGACGGTCTCATCGAAAAAGTTCTTCACCGCAGCATACTCAGCCGCGCACCCGGTGATTCGGATTCAGCCCACTTCTGAATTTTTACCAACTGGAAACCGTAATTTTGTTCACGATTTTATTGCGGAAAAATGATTTCAGAATCAAATAGAGAGCCTCTTTAAATGGTGAGGAAGTCTTATATTGAATCATCTGATACTCTCTTTGTTTAAATTTGAAATAAATTCAAATCCGTGTACATCCGCGTCATCCGTGTTCTATGTCTTGTTTGGAAGTTTACTTTGTTCAATTTTATCTGTTGAATTCTTCCAAATAATTTTCTATATTTCCAATGCCATTTAATCCATTCATCGTAACCGTTCACAGGCTCATCGTTCAGGGTTCAAGGTAAACGATAACCTTCAGTTGATGACGGACTATTTGAGCATAAAAAATGTTTCGCGCAACCATATCCAAAACCCCAACAGGGAACGCTGAACCCGGAACCGGTGAACGGCTACCATTATCCGTGGCTCCCGCGTCTCATTGCGTCTGTCGCTTTCTGTCTGAACTGGAATTCCAGTTCAATGTGAAGCCGGATTCCGTTGACCGCAGGCCACGAGTTGGATTTTTACTTTGCAGAAGGAACACCCCGTGAATCTGCTGACCCCGGCAATTGAAACTGCCATTGCAGCCGACATCGTTCAACCGCTGCTCGCCGGCCAGTTCCAGGCAGCGAACGAGACGATCAGGGCCACGCTGATTCAGCTTTACGAATCCATTCCGGACAACAAGCGCATTTCCTACGGCCGGGTTCATACTATCAAAACAATGAGCCATGTTCTTTACAGGCGACTGGCTGAAAGTGACGCGCCGATATTGCCCATCGCAACGACGCTGTTCCGGCAGAGCGCTGATTTTTGGAACGCCGGTGTTGCACTGGGGTTGATTTCATTCTGCGGCATAGAAGATTATCGCCCGGTGCTGCCCTACTTCGAATCTGCGGCCTCTTCTGAAAGCTGGGACGTGCGCGAATTCGCCCAGATGTTTTTTCGGAAACTGATCAAAAAATACCCGGACGAGATGCACCACTTTCTGACCGGGCTGGCTGATTCAGAGGACCCTCATCTGCGGCGATTCGTGGCTGAATCACTGCGGCCGGTGCAGGAGAACCAGTGGTTTTATAAGCAGCCGGAATATCCACTCAGCATCCTGCGAACGATGTTCCGCGAAACATCGCCGTATCCCCGCACGGCTGTGGGCAATAACCTCAGCGACTTAGCCCGGCGACTGCCGCAAGCGGTCTTCGATATCGTCCGGGAACTGGTGGGGAGCGGTGATAAAAATTCATACTGGATCGCCTATCGCGCATGCCGCAATCTTGTGAAAACCGAACCCATCCGCGTGATGGACATTCTGAACGTCGACGAATACACCTATAAAAAGAGGGTACACCGACGCCGTGACTATTCATGAAATTGAAGCAAAATCGATTCTCCGAAAACATAAAAAAATCGATTCGTGGTTTCTCTCCTGCTATGGCATGAATTTCTACCGCGGCTGTGCGCACAACTGCGTCTACTGCGATGGCCGCGCTGAGAAGTACAGTGTCGATGGCGAATTCGGCGAGGACGTGGCCGTCAAAGTCAACGCCATGAGCCTGCTGCGGCGAGAACTGGACCCGTCCCGCAAACGGATCCCGCTGAAGAAATGCTATATGATGGTTGGCGGCGGTGTGGGCGATAGCTATCAGCCCATCGAGGCCAGGTACAAACTCACGCGCCAGGCATTGGAGCTTCTTTTCGAATTCCATCTGCCTGCGCATATCCTGACCAAGTCGACGCTGATTGAGCGGGATCTGGACATTCTTCAAAAAATAAACCGGCAGAGCCGGGCGATCGTCAATTTCAGTTTCTCCAGTCTCGATGAAAAGATCAGCGGGATATTCGAGCCAGGGGTACCTTCGCCGCAGCGGCGTCTCGAGACTATTGAGCGCATCAAGCAAGCCGGCATCCCCTGCGGTCTGTTTCTGATGCCGGTGATCCCGTTCATCACCGATACGCCGGAACACATGTCACAGGTACTGGAGCGAGCGAAACAGGTGGGAGTCGATTACGTGCTTTTCAGCGGCATGACCCTCAAAGATGGCCGTCAGAAACAGTTTTTTCTCGAGACGATCCGTCGCCATTTCCCGCAGGTCGAGGCTGAATACGCGCATATCTATCCCGGCGGTGATCCGTGGGGCCAGGCCCGGCCTGAGTATTACAATTCCATTCACCAGACTTTTTTCAATCTGGCGCGAAATAGCAACATCCCTGTCCGCATGCCGGCGGCGCTGTTCAAAGACATGCTCAGCGAAAACGATCTGGTGGTTGTGCTGCTGGAACACATCGATTACTATTGCAAAATTCAGAACCGAACTTCGCCGTTCGGCTTTGCCGCCTATTCCCTGTCCCAATTGAAGCAGCCGATTGCCTCGCTGCGGGGCAATCTCCAGCACGTCAAAGGCGTCGGGAAAACCACGGAGTCCATCATCATCGAGATTCTCGAGACCGGGGACTCCTCGTATCTTAAAAAGGTCTCCGGCTATTAATCCTGCAACGTCATTTAGTAAATTTATCACAATATGTTGAGTTTTTCATCTATCAAAAATACAATATACAACGATAAAAAATCTATGTGACGTAGTAAGGTTAACAAATCAAATGAAACGCAGAGGTCGCGAAGGGCGCAGAGAAAAGACCAGATTTGAATTGGCCTGAATGATTGTAAAGTTTTCAATCAAACAATGAAAATCATGTTCACCCATAGTCACAGAAGACCCAAATGACCAGGGAAATACCTGGGTTCATAAGTTTGCAAACAGCGTTTTTTCAATACCAAAACGCTGCGTACCTCTGCGGTCTCTGCGACCTCTGCGCTAGAAAAGATATGGGTAAGGGTAAGTCTTTTCGGAGAGGGTTGGGGTGAGGTCAATAATAGCAGCTTACGGACAGATTCGAATTCAGGTAAGAGCCCCATGTAATGAAAACATTTTCACTATGAAAAGGAAAAGGACAATGCCATGGAAAACGAACGATTTGAAATAATCATCTATTTTGACAATGAGGTCGAGGCCCGCCTTCTGGAAGCGATTCTGAAAGAACGAAACATCCCTCACGTGATAAAATCCTATCACGATTTGGCCTACGATGGGCTGTTTCAACTGCAGAAAGGCTGGGGCCATTTAGAGGCGCCGGAAAGCTATCGCGATGAAATTGAAACCATCTGTGATGACCTGTCAGGCGAGTAATTATTCAGCTAACCTGAATTATTCATGAACTTGCTCAGAATTTGAGTCAACATTCAGATTTTCAACTAGCTAAAGGCTAAGCTATTTTGAAACTCAGTTTTTATACGTTTATTCTAAAAAGAGCACCATTCAGGTTAGCCGGCCTCCTTTAAAACTACTATGAATAATGCAGGCTAAGAAAAAAGGAGAATGTCGATGGCCGCAGTCGATGAAATCTTATTGCAACTGACTTCGCAATTCGCAGCGCACGAAGAAGTCGGGGCCGTGCTGCTCGCCGGCTCACGCGCGATACAGTTCGCCGATAAAAATTCTGATATTGATTTGTACATCTACGGCGAAACCATGTTGCCGCTGGAGAAGAGAAAATCACTACTCCGCAATTTTTCCGATCACATGGAATACAACAACCAGTACTGGGAGACCGGCGACGAAGGCTACCTGCGGGATACGAATACGGCTGTTGATATCATGTATCGCAATTTGAACTGGATTCGCGGTGAAATGGAACGCGTCGTTTTTCAGCATCAGGCAAGCCTCGGTTACACAACCTGCATCTGGTTCAATGTGCTGAATTCCCGAATATTGTTCGATAGAAACGGCGCACTGGCAGCGTTGCAGAAAAAAGTCAGCATCCCCTATCCTCAGGCATTGAAGCGGAATATCATCCGGAAAAATTACCCACTGCTGCGGGACAGCATGTGCTCCTATTACCACCAGATTGAAAAGGCCATTCGTCGCATCGATCTCATCAGCGTGAATCACCGATCGGCTGCTTTTTTCCAGAGCTACTTCGACATCCTTTTCGCCGTGAATTCGATGCTTCATCCCGGTGAAAAGAGATTGGTGAAAATTATCGCCGACGAATGTCACCTCAAGCCCGTCAATTTTGAGTTGGATGTGAATAACATCATCGCCCGGCTCAATTCGACGGACTCGAAAATACTCCCGGCCCTGGACGCTCTCATCGACCATCTGGATCAGCTTTTGGAAGAACAGAATCTCCGACCGACCGAACCGAAGTAGTCCGACCCGGTGATGGAAATTGGCCGAAGCCGGGCTCCCTTTCCACAGGCCCGGCTGTTCCTCATTTTTTCCTTTTCCTTATCCCCCAAATGGGTCATACGAATCGCTAACCCCTTCCAATTTCTTCCGATTTATCCATGGAAATGCCCCTTTCAGGGTATTGAAAAACAAGTAATTTCTGTTATTTTCTATTTACTATTCAGCTGCAAAATCTCCAGGGCACAAAGAAAAAGATCTATCTAAAATAGTCGATTTTGAAAACCGAATTTGGTTTTTCTGATCGCGCTGGATATGGTTCCAGCGCAGGCAACGGCCGGGAGGTTCGAGATAAATATCCCGAACGATCAGTTGGCATCTTCGGTAGCTTCGTGACTTGGAGCCTTTGAGGCAAGAACACATGCCTGAATAGTAACAATGCCCGCGATGATGGGTGACAAACCGAATGATTTGGCGCGCCAGCCGCACAGCAGACGCATGGCCATCAGTTCTGCACATTGCGCTCAGGCATAAATGGATTCTGCCAATTCAGGATTTAGTCCAAAGGAAGGAGGTGCCGGATGAAAATTCAGGTGCAGCCAGGTTGATTGAATCGGCTGTTATTTTAAATCGAGTGGGTCTTTCAATTTATCATTAACTTGAGGAGGAAGTAACACCATGAAAAAACAAGGACTTTTTGTTTGCTTTGTCCTGATGATTCCAGCGCTGCTCTTCGCCGGCGTGACCGGGAAAATTGCCGGCCGGGTGATTGACAAAGATACAGGAGAACCGCTACCCGGCGCCAGCGTGCTGATCAAAGGGACGAGCATGGGGGCAGCGACCAATGCCAATGGCGAGTATTTCATCCTGAACATACCGGTCGGAAAATACACGGTAATCGCCAGGTATCTGGGTTACAAAGATATTGAAAATATTGATGTGCAGTCGGTTCAGGATATGACAACCACGGTCAATTTCGAGCTGCGCAGCGAGGTCATGGAACTGGGAGAAACTGTCACGATTACAGCGGAGCGACCGATGGTGCGCAGAGATGCGACCTCATCGAATCGGGAAATCACCGGGGACAAGGTGTCGCTCATGCCCAAAATCGATAGTTTTGAGGATGCCATCAGCTTGCAGGCCGGCGTGGTCGACGACCATATCCGCGGCGGCCGCAGCACCGAACTCAATTACATGGTCGACGGGATGACGGTGCGCGACCCGCTCCAGGGGATTGTCGGCGCGACCATTAACCGGAACGCCATCGATGAAATCGTGCTGTTGACAGGCGGTTTCAGCGCGGAGTTCGGCCAGGCCATGTCCGGCATTGTCAATTTAGTGACGAAAGAAGGAGGCGCAAAATATTCGGGTCAGTTACGATACACCACCGACGAGCCCTTCGGCGAAAGCACATTTTCGGCCAACGACAATACGTATGAATTGAGCTTCGGCGGCCCGGTTCCGGTCATCGAAAAAATGAAGTTCTACGTCTCAGCGAGGTTATTCACAACAGATTGTCGCGGCATGTACGACGAGGTCTATTATCCGAAAGATGGCACTGATGCTTATAAAAATGCCATCAATAATATTGTGTACAATAATGGACCGGGGTACACCGTGCTCGATCCGGCCGGGAACAATCTGGGCTGGTATCCCCACAACCAGGAACAGCAATACAGCGCGCAGTTCAAACTGACCTACAATTTCAATACAGATATGAAACTGATGCTGGGCGGATTCAAAGCGCGGGATCAATATGACAACTACGATTGGGACTGGCGCTATTCAACCCAGGAGGAAGGATACGACGCCCTGGGCTGGTCCTACAATCCCAGCACCGAAATGCTGGACCATTTCAATTCCCGGATGCAGAAAAGCGAGCAGTACAAACTCAACTGGACGCACACACTCAGCTCCAAGACTTTTTACACGCTCAACATGACCTATTTCAGCAATTACGATAACCAGGCCAAACGCAGTCCCCGCGACATGGATGACAGGTTCCTTTCGCTATTCGAAAATTGGTGGGAAGATTACGAATTCGTGCCCATTGATAATCGGGACAGCGATGGCGATGGATTATGGGATCAATTTTCGTATCGGCAATTCGGTTATTCCAACACGCCGCGTTATCCCTGGGATAATCCTTACGGTCTGGCCAATGTATTCCGCGGCGGAGGCGACACCCGCTGGGGCATCCGGAAATACGAGAGTGAATATTTTGCCACGAAAATCGATCTGGTCAGCCAGGTTACGATGAATCATCAGCTCAAAATGGGAGCGGAATTTTTCCTCAACTCCATGAAAAAGGACTACAATTCCCTGCCCTACGACGCCGTGCCCTTCATCGACATTTATACCTATCATCCCAAAACCGGAGCGGCCTATGTTCTGGATAAAATGGAATGGCAGGGAGTGGTCATCAATGCCGGACTGCGTGTTGACTATGTGGATCCGGATGCGCAGGTTCGGGAGAATACTCTGGACACCGGCGACGAAGCCGTGTGGAACGATGCTGAAGTGAAATGGCAGGTGAGTCCGCGATTGGGAATCTCCCACCCCATTTCCAATGCCACGGTGATGCATTTCAACTACGGCTGGTTCTTTGAACAGCCGCGCTTCAATAGCCTGTACGATTTTGTGGTGATGCCCACGCGCCTGTTGCGCCGGGGCAATCAAAATATTGGCAATCCCAATCTGGGCGCGCAAAAGACCAAAGCGTGGGAGTTTGGAGTCGGCCATCAGCTTTCCACAAACTTCAGCCTGGATGTGACTGGCTATTACAAGGATTTATATGACATCGAAGGGATTCGTTTCGTGCCGGCCATTCCGGCAAATTATTCGGTACTGACCAATTCCGAATACGGCAAAGCCTATGGCCTTGAATTCTCTCTGAAAAAACGCTACAGCCAGAACTTCAGTCTGGACATCAACTACGCGTTATCCTGGGCGCGGGGTACCAGTTCAACCCAATTCCAGCATTATTCGTTGGTGACCAATGGGCCGCCGGATCCCTACACCGGTGAGATGCGCGAGTATCCCCAGGTCGATTACTGGCTGGACTTTGATCAGCGGCATACAGCCAGCCTCATTTTCGATTATCGGCTGGCGGACAATGCCGGCCCCAAAATTCTCGGCATCAATCTGCTGGAAAATTTTGGCGCCAATTTGCTGTGGCGATACCATAGCGGCAAGCCATACACCCGCCAGGACGCCCGGGGAAATCAGGTGGGTGAATTCAACGGCGCACGTCAACCGTGGTACATGCGAACCGATGCGCGACTCAACAAGGATTTCAAATTCTGGGGCGCCAATTATTCGTTCTTCGTCGAAATTGAAAACCTGTTCAATGAGCGTCGCGCCACCAGCGTTTATCCGCGCACAGGAAGTCCCTACTGGGACGGCAAGGTGTACGCTCCCGGTTCCACCACCTTTGTTGAAGGCGAAGACCCGGAATACGGCGCTGCGGCGGACATGGGCATCAACGAATGGAACCCCCAGCCTTACAATGAAAAAGGACTGGTTCAGCTATCCGACCCGGTCGATTTGAACGGGGATGGTGATTTTGGCGACACTGTTGGCGCTCAGGACGGCCTGGTCACCCCGGATGAATATTACAACGCCTATCTCCGCTACATCAATGACAATTACGATCGGAAGACGAATTTCATGCGAGGACGTCGCTTCTGGATTGGCTTCGAAGTCTATTTTTAATGGAATGGAAAGTCCCTGATTCAGCCATCGCTGGCACAGGCCGCGCGATGGTTGGTTCGCACAGACAATGCATCGCGTTTCGATTGAATCGTACGCGACTATTTTAAGGAGGCATAAGAATGAAACATAATCCTCAGAAGTGGCTGCTCATCGTGTTCATCTGCGCAGCGCAACTTCTTTTCGATGCCGTGTATTCACCTGCCGGGATTGGAAAAGTCAATTCCAAAAATTCGCTTTCAAAACAGACATACCCGGACAATATGTTCGATCTGAGGTATCACGATGTGGGATTGATCTACCTGCCGGTGACCAACTATGGTATTCATGGGTACGAAGCCAGTACCGGCACGGCCGGCGGCGTGTGGCCCAAAGGATCCGGGCAGGCCTATATTTTTGGCGCCGGCGTCTGGATTGGCGCCATCAAAGGAGGCAACAAATTGGTCTCCGTGGGTTACAATCCCAATAGCGGTACCAGCGAAATGGTCCCGGGATTTGAATACGATCCAACTCATAATTATGAATTCAATTCGGAAGGCGTTCGCGTCCTGTTGAGCACTGACTATCCGTCTCTGATTGAAGAAAATAGTCTGCCTGACTGGCCGATGGGCTATTATCATCTGGATCCGGATGGCGATCCGGCCACTGCCGATGCGGACACAGTGATGACCTGGGCCGAAGCCGGCAACGATTACAAGCCGGTCACCGTGTCGGTGCAGGACAGCTACGCCTGGTTCAGCGATGCGGATCAGACCTATAAATTCGATGCAGGCGCGGATGTGCTGGGAGTCCACATCATCCAGCAGGGGTATTCATGGAATTATTTTTTCAATCAGAATTTTGCATTTCTGACCTATGACATTATAAACGTTTCAGACCAGGCGCTGGAGGATACCTATCTGAGCGTCGTCGTCGATCCGGATCTTGGCGATTCGTCCGATGACATGGTCGGCTTCGATGAAAGCCGCAATCTGGGCTATTGTTACGACAATGATGGCCGGGAAGCGGGCTGGTCCACCAATGCCGGCTATCTCGGTTATGTATTTCTCGAAAGTCCCATCGACGCGACAACCGGCGAGCAACTGGGCTTGACCGCATTTCGCATTTTCACCATCGATGTCGACCCGGGAACGGATGTGGAGCGTTACGATGTGATGGCGGCCAATGGCACCTTTGATCTGGACTCCAGTCCTGAAGATAAGCGATTCTGCATGCCCACCGGGCCATTCACGCTGAACCCCGGGGATACGGCGCGCGTTGTCATCGGCATCATCTGCGCCCGCGATTTAACCAGCCTGCAGGCGGCGAGCGATTTAGCTCAGCAAATGTATAATGAAAACTGGACCAGTCCGTCACCGCCTCCGGAACCGGAAATGACATTGATTCCCGGCGACGGCAAAGTGCTGATTGTCTGGGACGATAAAGCCGAAACCGCGCTGGACCCGGTCACCAACATACAGGATTTTGAAGGGTATCGGTTGTATAAAAGCCGAACCGGCATCGGCGCATTGGGCAACTGGAATCCGGCCGATCCTACCACCGAATGGCAACTCATCGCGCAATGGGACCTCATCGATGGCATCGGCGACGGATCGCCCATCAATCCTGATGACGGCTACGATGAATATCACCCGGATGACAAATATCTCGGCGATGACACCGGGCTCGTCCACATGTTCACCGACACCGATGTGATAAACGGAGCGGAATACCACTACGCAATTACCACCTATGATCAGGGCACCGCGGGCCTGAGAAGCCTGGAATGCGGCTTGATCCTTAATAAAAACAGGCGTTCGGTTCGTCCCGGTTTTTATAAAATTGGATACGAGCGGCCGGCAACGCTGCCGGTTTCTCATACGGCAGGAAACGCGAGTTGCGACATGCCTCAGGTTTCGCTCTCTCCGATAACTTCAGACGTGATCGACACGGAGTACCAGGTACGGTTTCAGAATAACAACGGGCAAAAAACATTTTCTGTTTTCGATCTGAATTCGCAGCAAGAAGTACTCTCCGGTTCGACCATGCTGAGCGGCGAATCGGTCTACGTCAACGGCGTCTATCTCAGCATCACCGATGAGGTCACCGAAGGCGCATTGAAAAGCAACGGCTGGCTGAACTCTCCGGCGACGAATTGGTCATTCAGCAACTTTGCGGGGATCAAGCCTTTCCCGGTCGATTATGAACTGCGCTTCACCGCCGCAGGCGATACCACGGTTTATCCGGCCAATCTCGTCCTGCCGTTCGAAATCTGGCGGGTTGAACTGGATACTTCGTACAAAGCAAACGCCACGTTCATTTTCACGAGCAGCCCTCTGGACACAACTCCGGCAATGCGGAATTTGCTCACAAACGGAGATGAAATCAAAGTCAAAGAGGACTATTTCGATACAGCGACCCTTTCATGGAAATCCGGTTTCACACTGCAATTTGTCGTGCAAATCCCGGATTCCGCGGAAGTCCGGCCGCAGATTGGCGATGTGTACAAATTTGAGTTGACCAAGCCACTCACCCCGGCGGATACGTATAATTTTACCACCATTGCCGAGAAAATTTCTGCCGATGCAGCCATGCTCAAGGATGTGAAAGTGGTGCCCAATCCCTATATCGTTCGCAATACGTGGGAGCGCAGCAAGGATTACTCGAACCTGCAGTTCATCAATCTGCCGGAAGTATGCACCATCCGGGTCTACACGCTGGCTGGCGATCACGTGCGGACCATTGAGCACAACGAACATTTGGAGAGTGATAAACCCGGCTGGGAATGGTGGGATTTGCTCACTCATAATGACCAGAAAGTAGTTTCAGGCGTTTATATTTTCCACGTGGATGCCCCGAGTCTGGGCGAATACATTGGCAAATTTGCCATTATTCGATAACACGCAACCAGCGATGCAGCGCCGTATTTGAACCGAGCCGTACATCCGAGCGGTGTTCGTAACAGTGAATTCATTCGCGCCGGCGGCATTGGCTCAGTGAAGTCAAACGCCGAACGGTTCGGCCCCAGGCGCCACATCGCCACGTTCATCTGATTCGAATGGAGGATTTTTGAATATGAAAAAAGCACTCATCTTTACCATCATGGCTGCAGTCATTTTTTCCGGCATGGCTAAGGCGCAGTTCTCCAAGCGCGGCACATCCGGCGCCCAATTTTTGAAAATCGGCGTGGGCGCGCGCGCACAGGGAATGGGCGGCGCCTTCACCGCGCTGGCCAATGACGCATCCTCTCTCTACTGGAATCCGGCCGGGATTGCCCGCATGCCTCAAAGCGAGGTGATGTTCTCCTATGCCAACTGGTTTTCGGACATCAATCATTCGTTCGTCGGAGTCGTGTACAAAAGCGACTCCTGGGGCAGCTTCGGCGTCAGTCTCACCGCGCTCACCATGGACGCGATGGAAGTGACGACTGTCGAAGAGCCGCAGGGCACCGGCACTTTTTTCAATGTCTCGGATTTCGCCTTTGGCATCACCTATGCCCGCAACATGACCGACCGGTTTTCCTTTGGCATCAAAGTGAATATGATTCGGGAGACAATATGGGACATGAACGCCAGCGGATTTGCCATCGATCTGGGGACGATTTACACCATTGGGCTGAATGGCTTAACCCTGGCGATGAACATGGCCAACTTCGGACCGGAAATGAGTTTCGGCGGCTCTGGTCTGTATGGCCAATACAATGCCTATCCCGATGCCGGGAATGTGGAACCGGTTGATGTGAACCTGAAAACGACAGCGTACCCGTTGCCCATGACGTTTCGTTTTGCCCTGAGTTATCATTGGGATCCATTCGGCGATGCCGTTGACCTCGTCGAATGCGTTGAATTTGTCAAAACGAACGATCGATCCGAAGCGCTCATCGTCGGCGCTGAAACATCGCTCAGAGAGATGCTGTACATCCGCGCCGGTTACAACACAGCCCAGGAAGCTGAAATGCAGGAAGGCTTTTCGGCCGGACTCGGCGTCAACTTCAAAATGGGCGATTACGCCGGCACATTCGATTATGCCTACACGGACTTTGGCCGGCTGCAGAGCGTCCAGCGCTTTTCTGTAGGATTTGCGTTTTGACACGCGCTTCCCAATTCCTTTCTATGGCAGGCCAGGCTTTCTGCCTGGCCGCCGTGTTTTCAAACCATACACCGGCGCGAGTTATTTTATGTCTGTCCAAAAACACCTGAATTAGCTATTGGGGTGATATTTTCAAACCTCATCCCGTCAGACCTCATCCCCTAAACTCCCTCTCCTTGTAGGCTGATCCTTACCTATACGTTGGGGGATATTAACCCTGCAACGTCATTTAGCCTGCATTATTCATAGTATTTTTAGAGGAGGCTGGCTAACCTGAATGGTGCTCTTTTTGGAATAAACGTATAAAAACTGAGTTTCAAAATAGCTTAGCCTTTAGCTAATTGAAAATCTCAATGTTGACTCAAATTCTGAGCAAGTTCATGAATAATTCAGGTTAGTAAATTTATCACACTATGTTGAGTTTTTCATCTATCAAAAATACAATATACAACGATAAAAAATCTATGTGACGTAGGAGGGTTAACACATCAAATGAAACGCAGAGGTCGCGAAGGGCGCAGAGAAAAGACCAGCGTTGAATTGGCCAGAGTGATTGTAAAGTTTTCAATCAGACAATGAAAATCATGTTCACCCAGAGTTACAGTAGACCAGAATAACCAGGAAAATACCTGGTTTCATAAGTTTGTAGAAAGCTTTTTTTCAATACTAAAACTCTGCGTACCTCTGCGGTCTCTGCGACCTCTGCGTTAGAAAAGATGTGGGTAAGGGTAAGCCTTTTCGGAGAGGGTTGGGGTGAGGTCAATATTAGCAGTTTTCGGACAGACTCTATTTATTCGGCAACGTCACAAGCACTTACCGCAGTATTTTTGCCCTGGAACGTTTTACCCACAGCCACGCTGTTCACACACCCATATCAATGCAGGGATAGAGGATGGCCTCATACTCAGAATACTATTCAACAGAGAAGAAAAAACTTGCGTTTTCAAAATTTACTGTTATATTGCTGTCATACATTCCTGAACACTGTTCTGAATTCAGACCTTTTCTCACATGCATTCCACGATACTTCACCGCATTGGTTCGAGGCTATTGGACTGTTCATTTTACCGGAACAGGACGCTGCACGTGGCCCTTCGTGAGTCCGAGCCGAACGCATGAGCAATAAAAGGAATCGTTGAGCGAAAAGTCCGCAGATTGCATTTAATCATGGTTGCGCAGGCTCGCTCTGAGGCAACGCGCAGCATTGAACAATAACATAGGTTATGGAGGTATCATGAAAAAAGCATTATTCTTAATTGTTATTCTGTCTTTCATCAGCAATGCGTTCGGCCAGATCAATGCCAAACTGATGCGCTACATGGATGTATCCGATACGCAAATCACGTTCGTGTACGGCGGCGATATCTGGATCATGCCCAAAACCGGCGGGACGGCCATTCAGGTGACCCACTCCCCCGGTGAGGAATCCTGGCCGAGATTTTCGCCCGATGGAAAATTTATCGGCTACACTGCCAGCTACAACGGCAACCAGGATGTGTACGTGATGCCGTCCCTGGGCGGCGTCCCCACGCGGGTGACCTATCCCTCAGTCTCGGATCGCATGGTCGACTGGCATCCGGATGGGAAGCATATTCTGTTCGCCTCAGCCAGGGAGAATGGGGTTCAGCGGCTCAATCAATTTTTTCGTGTGAGCAAGGAGGGTGGTCTCGCGGAGAAATTGAAAGTGACGTACGGAGAACTGGCGAGCTATTCGCCCGATGGAAATTATCTGGCGTATATCACGAAGATTACGGAGAACTACCCGTTCAAGCGGTATCGCGGGGGACTGGCTTCGGACATTATCGTTTATGATTTGCGGAATAACACCGCTGAAAATATCACGAATAACCACGCCACAGATGGCAAGCCGGCCTGGGTGGGAGAAACAATTTACTTCCTGTCGGATCAGGGCAAAGAAATGCGGCTGAACATATGGGCCTACGACACCAAAAAGAAGACCTCCTCCCAGATCACCAAGTTTGATGACTTCGATATTTCCTATCTGGCCGCCGGCAATCGCGATCTCGTATTTGAAGTGGGAGGAACGCTGTACCTGATGGATGCCAACAACCATCAGTATCAGCCGGTGCAGGTCCATGTCGTCAGCGATCTTTCTGTGGAAATGCCAACAATAAAATACGTCAACGACGATATCAGCAACATGACGGCTGCGCCGGAGGGAAAGCGCATTGTATTCGAAGCGCGCGGCGAGTTATTCAACGTCCCGGTTCGGGAGGGCTATGTCATGAACATGACAAAAAACAGCGGCGCGTTTGATCACTCTCCGGCCTGGTCGCCGGATGGAAAATCCATCGCCTGCTGGAGCGATCGGAACGGGGAATACGAAATCTATCTCCTTGCCAGTGACGGCAATTCCGAGCCGCGCCAATTGACCGACCGGAAGAAGGGATTTGGCTACACGCTGCACTGGTCGCCGAACAGTAAAAAACTTGCCTTCATCGATGAGACCAATACCATTTCCGTGCTGGATGTTGAGAGCAAGAAAGTTGTCGCGGCTGGCCATACCAATTGGGATCTGAATCATTCAGGTCGCTTCAGCTTCCCCATTGCCTGGGCGCCGGATTCGAAGTGGATCGCTTTCACCCAGGGCATGAACAATGCCAATAACGCCGTATTCCTTTACGACGTCGAACATGGTAAATCGCACCAGGTAACCAGTGGATTTTATGAAGATTTCTACCCGGCGTTCAGCGTTGACGGCAAATACCTGTTCTACCTCACCAATCGCAATTTCGGGGCTGCCTATTCGGATATGGGGGATGGCACCTGGGTCTATCCCAATTCCACGCAGATCGCGTCGCTCAGTTTGACCAAAGATGCGCCGTCGCTGCTTCAGGTCAAAAACGACGAGTTGAAGAAAGACGAAAAGAAGCCCGGGAAGGACGATGAGAAATCTAAAAAGAAGGATGAACCGGCCGGTAAAAAAGAGGGCGAGAAATCGGACAAAGATTCGTCCGGGGTGGTCGTAAAAGTGGACTTCGACAACCTGGAAAGCCGACTGGTCATTCTGCCGTCCAAAGCCGGGAATATCGGAGGCCTGGCGGCATTCGAGGGCAAGCTTGCTTACCTGAAACATCCCAGTACCGGCTCGGGCGAAGAGTCTTCGTCGTTGATGTGCTTTGATTTTGAAAAACGGGAAGACAAGACAATAATGTCCGGCGTGGATGATGCTGTGGTCACGGCTGATGGGAAATCGCTGTTAGTGAAATGCAAAGGCTCCTATGGGATCATCAAACCGGAGCCGGATCAAAAAATCGATAAACCGATTCCGACGGACGGGCTGGTGATGAACCTCGTGCCCCGCGAGGAATGGCGGCAAATTTTCGCGGATACCTGGCGCCGCTACCGGGACTTTTTCTATGATCCCAACATGCATCGCGTGGACTGGGAAGGTCTCCGAAAGCGGTACGGCGCGTTGATTGAGGACGCCCGCACTCGCTGGGATGTGGGCAACATTCAATCGAATCTGGCGGCGGAGCTCAGCGCCGGCCATACCTACACCTTCGGCGGCGATGTCGAAAGCGTGAAGCCCTGCGGCACCGGTTATCTGGGAATCGATTGGGAATTGAAGGATGACCAGTATCGGATTAAGCGCATTGTGACCCCGGCCGTCTGGGATACGGAGGTTCGCTCTCCTTTCGACCAGCCTGGAGTCGATGTCAAAGTGGGTGATTGCATTCTGGCCGTGAATGGCGTGAATCTGGATCCAAAGAAAGACCCGTACGCTGGGTTCGAGGGACTGTCCGGAAAGACAATTTCTCTGACCATCAGCCGCACCGGCAAAAAAGATGATGGCAAACAACACGTGGTCAAATGCCTGAGCCAGTACGAAGAGAGCAACCTGCGCTATCTGGAATGGATAGAGACGAACCGCAAACTGGTGGACAAACTTTCCAACGGACAACTCGGTTACGTGTATATGTCCAACACATCCAGCCGTGGCCAATTGGAACTGGTGCGCATGTATTACGGCCAACTCGATAAAAAAGGATTTATCATTGACGAGCGATTCAATGGCGGCGGCCAATTGGCCGATCGTTTTCTGGAATTGCTCCAGCGACCCGTGGTGTACAACCTGCACTGGCGCTATGGAAAAGATCATACCCATCCGATCAAGACCAACACCGGACCCAAAGGCATGCTGATCAATGGCTGGGCTGGTTCCGGCGGCGATGGCTTGCCCTGGGCGTTCCAGGAATTGAAAGCCGGCCCCATAGTCGGCGAGCGCACTTTAGGAATTCTGGTCGGGCCTGCGACCGGTCATCAATTAATTGATGGCGGCGGCATTACCGTGCCAGGCGCCCGACTCTACGACAACGACGGACACTGGTTCTGGGAAGGAGAAGGCGTCTCCCCTGACTTCGAAGTCTGGGACGATCCCAATATTCTGGTGCAGGGACGCGATCCCCAGATCGAGAAGGTCGTTCAGGAAGTGCTTAATTTGCTGAAAACGAAACCGCCGAAAATGACGCCGGCTCCGCCATTGGAAGATCGGACATCCAAAGGCTTATCCTCTAAAAAATAACGTGTGAAAACAGATGCCTGGAGGCGCAACTCCAGGTATCTGTTCCCTCGGCTGCATTCGTTCATCGTCACAAAAACAATGGCAGTTCCTGAATGTACCCGTCATTTGGCCCGACGCGATTCCATCTGAATTTTGAGCGGGCGAAATCCGGCCGTTGCCATCACCCACGATTCCGATTCATCCTCCAGTAATGGACATACCACTTCGACTCGATCCTTCATGAACTCACTCATTTTTTCGTCAGTCAGATTCACGCGAAATTTACATTCCGTAACCTTTGACACCTGTTTTCAGTAATTTCTACTGTACTGCTGCGTAACATCAGGTCGAAAGACTCAACATTCTGTTTTTTAAAATAAAAAAAAATGAATACCGGTAACAAATATTGTTCATCGGCAGGCTCCATTTTTTTAATAATTGACCGATATAATCATTAGTACAGACCACGCAGACGCAATGCAAATGAATCACCTAATAAAAGGATGAGTTGTCATTTTAAATGAGCAGGGGTAAAGGACGTGAGGAAGTGGAGAAAGGTTCATGCATTAGTTTCATTATTCATTCTATGGGTAATTGTCGGCTGCAATGACGAACAGCCGAGGCAAATTACCTACGAAATTTACAAAGATGATATACCGCTAAAAAATGAGCAGTTTGAGGTGGTGCATCGTGTGTCCCGCACCGGAGAAGAACGAAGCGATGGCATTTTCGAAACCGATGAAAACGGGGCGCTATCAAAAAAGGAGAACATCCCGGCGGGCATTTCGATTTACCTGCGCTACAAAGGCAAAAGAATTTACAACAGCAGCATTTATATTTCAACGAGTGAAATGAATTATCAAAAACGGATTGACTTGCCCCCTCAGTTTTCATTTTAATTTTACAGAGTGACGAACGAGAGCGTGCAAACTTCATTGAGACAGGAGCATTCTATGAAATTTCAATGGCGACGTACATGGATAATGGTTTTAACCCTGGCCCTGATTCTTGTATCCGGTTGCAAGAAAACCGAGACTATCTACCTGAACAATTACGGTCTGGGAATGATGACCAAAGAAATTGACGGGATCAAAAAAATCACCATCAAAGAAATTCAAAAACCATCTGGCTTTTCACATGCAAAAATATTTGTGAATACAATTGAGGTCTATAATCCCTCCGAATGGATCGAGTTAAAGCCCGACGTTGAATTGCTGACCAGGACAGGTGAGAATAATTTTTGGTTCAAAGTAATGGACGCTGATTCCCAACTGGTACGGGATTTGAATTTCAAAATCGCATTCACCGTGCAGCAAAAGCCGCCGATCGAATTGGTGCACGACGAAAAATTTGAATGACAGTTTCCTGAATGAATTGATTTCAAATGAAAAAAGGGTTACAGCAAACGCTGCAACCCTTTTTTTATAGTCACAATTTACACGTCGATTAGAACGCGATCAGATAGCCGCCCATGATCATCAGATCAGGAGCGCCATTGTCCAGGCCAATGCCCAGCGCGCCGCGAAGGTGGCCATTTCCCATCAGATAATCGCCGCCGCCGCTCAGCATCATATAATCGCCTTCACTGCGGAACGTCAATTCACCGACGATATTGAGCAATTCATTGACAGGGTAAATAGCGCCTCCACTCAAATTCAGGTAGTTCTCGTAGGATGTGCTTTCCTCGGTTGTGTAATCGCCAGTTGAAAAATCGAAATCATATTCCACTTTCGTGACTTCGTAAAAAATCAGACCGGCGTTTCCAACGATGACCATCCCATTGTCCAACGCATGTCTCACAGCGCCGAATGCGCCAAAATTCAGGTTCCCCTGGCCGATGTCTTCCGAGCCAATGGGCAATGTGACAAGAGCGCCGGCGGAAAAATTGGTTTTGCCATTTTTTATCAGATTGTAACGACCATAAGCGCCCAGATCGGAAATCCCCGACTGTCCATCCCCTTCTTCCGGAGACAAACTGAGGAATTGCAACGACGCGCCAACTTCAATTTTCTCGTTGATCGGATAACCACCCTGACCACCGATGCCAAATTTGCTCATGCCATCGTAATCAGCGTACTCAAGACCAGCTTCGGCATAACCGGTCTTTGCAATAGGAGCATCATAAAAGAATGACTGAAAAAGTCGGACATTATCTAACTTGTTCTGTCCCAGGACTGGCATAGAAACGACCAGCAACACCACCACCAGCAGAAGCACTTTCGAGTTGATTTTCATTTCGAACCTCCATTGATTCTTGTTTGTTGTCGTTAAAAAAAACGTCCGCAAATATATCAAAACCATTTCAAATAGTCAAGTCTTTTTTAACATGCACCCTTTGAATCGAATCGTACAGGCAGAATTTTATACCATTTTGCCGCACCGGATTTGACTCTACCGCTCAAACCCGGAACCTGACTTTCCTGAATCGATGCTCAATCCCGCAGTTCAAAACAGAAAGCCGTCTCCCGAATTTTTTAAAAGTGATGTTTTACACACATACAAAATTTTTTCTTGCTATTTTAAACTTGGCTTTCTATATTGCTCCGCCTTACGCTTTGAGTTTTCATGTTCTCCGAAATGACATGGAATTCTCATGGAGAGGCAGGTCAATCCATTGTTCAGGCCGGAGGTTCTATCATTCAGGAAAGTATGCCCGACAATAATTCAAAATTGGTCTATTCCACCGATCCGGAAACGCGTCAATTCATTGATGAAAAGAATGCGAGTTCGCGCCCTGAACCCGGAGTGGACATTCCCCCCGAGCGACAACAGGTCACCCTGAAACTGGATAGGAGCGGCCGGAAGGGCAAAGTCGTCACGCAGGTTATAGGCTTGCAACACACCACGGCGACTCTGGAGGCGTTGGCGCGACAATTGAAGCAGGCCTGTAGCAGTGGTGGGACAGTCAAAGACCATGTCATCGAAATTCAGGGCGATAAGCGCAATCTGATCAACGGGAAGTTGACCGCTTTGGGTTACCGGGTTCGCATCACCTGAAGCCAGCCGGCGCGCCGCCGGACAGGTCAGTAAATCGCGCTCAGGAACATCCATTTGAAAAGTCAATGCATCGCAACAGGGAGTTCACCATGTTCGTTCAGAATCGCATCAGAGGATTCGCAGTCGCATTTGGTACATTTTTCACTCTCGTGGCGCCTCAATTTTCAGCGCCTGTCTGGGGACAATCCGCCGATCCATTCGATTGGAGTTACCTCTCCACGAGCACTATTGGCGCGAAGCAGTTCATTGAGAAGCATCCGGATTTCGATGGCCGGGGGTGTACGATATTCATTCTGGATAGCGGCGTGGACATGGGCGTAGCCGGTCTCACGAAAACATCGACAGGGTTGGTAAAAGTCATGGATGTGCAGGATTTTTCCGGTCAGGGTGATGTGACGCTCTATCCCGGCGAGCCTGGCGCCGAAGGTCAGGAATATTACATTCAACATCCTTCCGGGCTGCGCTTGTACAATTATCAACGCCTATCGATAAAGCCCATCGAGAATGAATTTCTGATTGGCTATCTCGACGAGCACAATTTCCAAAATTCTGAAGTTCGCGACATCAACAACAACGGGCAGTTTGATGATACGTTCGGAGTCCTGGTGTTTGAAAGCGAGACCGCGGATTCCCTCATCTGGATCGCCTTTGTCGACACCGATGGCGACGGCCACGTCGATGATGAAAAACCGATTCGGGATTACCATGTTCAATTCGATTCATTTCAGTTGCGCGGCGGCGATAAAAAGTATCATTATCGACCCATGAATTTTGCCATCAATATTCTTCCCGATGAAATGAAAGTGTCGTTCCACTTCGACGATGACGGACACGGCACTCACGTCTCAGGAATCGCCGCCGGATTTGAAATCAATGGCGAGAAAGGATTTAACGGCATCGCGCCCGGGGCACAAATCGTCAGTCTAAAAATAGGCAATGGCACATTTAAAGGCGGCTGCACCGTCAGCGGCAGTATCAAAAAAGCCATCGATTTTGTCGAACGCTATACCCGTGACCATAAGTCGCCGGCCATTGTGAATATCAGTTACGGCATTGGTTCGGTTCGGGAAGGCCAAAGCCAGATCGACGAGTTGATTGACAATCTGCTGGCGTACAATGACAGCATTTTTGTCAGCGTCAGCGCCGGCAACGAAGGGCCGGGCATTTCCACGGTGGGCACGCCGGCTGCTTCAAATCTGGCCTTCACCGTTGGCGCACTGCTGAACAGGACCAGCGCGCATGATCTGTACGGGGCAGAACTCAGCCGTGACATGATTTTTTATTTCAGCGCCCGAGGCGGTGAATTGAACAAACCAGATGCCGTTGCCCCGGGACTGGCGTCGTCGACTGTTCCCAGATTTTCCCAGAGCGACGTCATGCGCGGAACGAGCATGGCAGCGCCTCAGGTCGCCGGCGCGGCAGCCATTCTGTGGAGCGCTGCGAGTCAGTCTCAGCCGAAACTTCTGATTCACAATTTTCTGCTCAAACGCGCATTGAAAAATACTGCACTCGCCCTCGATGATTACGGCTTTCTGGATCAGGGCGCCGGGCTGATTCAAATGAATCAGGCGTTCCAATGGTTGAACTACTATTCGAACGACCACAGAGACGAGGCGATTGTGACGTATTCAGTGACCACGGAAAGCCCGGGCCTGATGGACGGCGAAGGCGAAACCGCATTCTGGCGAGCGGCTGGTTATTTTCCGGCGGATCGCGACCTTCAGAAATTCATGATTCGTCCACGATTTAACCTGGAGGTGGATGCAGATTCCAGTGCTGATTTTTTCAGATCGTTCCATCTCAAATCTTCGCATCCCTGGCTTTCAGCAACAAAGAATTCAATCTATCTGAAAGGCGAGAACGCCGCTGAAGTCGAGGTGAGATACGATCAAAAACAGCTTACGAAACCAGGACTGTATTGCGGAAAAATTTACGGTTTTCGAAATCAGCAGCCCGGGCAATCCGCAAAACAATGCGCGGAATTCGAGCTGCTGAACACGGTTATCGTGCCGTTCATCTTCGATCAGGGCAACAGATACCAACACAAATTCTTTGAACAGAAACTGCCAGCCGGACAGGTGGAGCGATATTTCATTCTTGTACCAACAGGGGCGACCTCGGCCAGTATCGCAGTTTCGCCAGCCAGGAGCGCATTTTGTGACGTCGAATGTTTCGCCTTCAAGCCGGATGGGTCACAATATGTTCATATCGGCGCCATCAGTTCAGCCGAAGAAAACGAAGAGATCAGGCAGATACCCCAGGATGCCCTGACGCCGGGTATTTGGGAGATTGCCATTTACGCTGATTTCATGAATCGTGAGACATCCACCTACAATCTGGAAATCGCTTTCTGCGGCTTCATGGTTGAGCCGACCCTGATATCCAATTTTCATTTCGAAGTGGGTCAGGAACCAAACGGCTATTTCAAGGTGACAAATTTATTCAACGTGCCGTTTCATGGCTTCAGCCGCGGTAAAATTTCAGGCTTCCAGAGAAATCAGGAGAATATCACGCGGGTTAGCGATATTTTTACCTATGATTTTTCTATCGAAGCCGGCGCGAATTCCGCTGAATTTTTCATTCGAATCGATGAAGCGTCATTTTTGCAAATGACAGACGTTGCGGTGAACATATACAATTCGCGCGGTACGGCAGTGTACAAGGAGGCGTTTCATGAGAATGAAATAAAAATCAGTCTTAGCACGCTGTACGATGACTCCTATACGCTGGAAATGGTCCCGGCATTTACAGATCCATACAAAAATACGCAATGGACCTTCACCCTGCTGGAGAGATATTTGCTGAAGGACACGATCACCATTAAAATATACCAGGATAATGAACGGATTTTCAAGCTCTATCCGCTCATTCAGAAGGAGTGTGAATTTACGCTGGAGAAGAGTCCAAGAATTGCCCCGGAAGGATTTGTCATTTTTGGTGAAATCGAATTCATCGACCGGAATCTATTACGTCAGATTTTCACTGTTCCTATTGAATTCAAATTGCATTGATGATGCCCGCAGTTCTGGCGCCGATTTTGGCGGCATCGCTCCCCATCATGCTTTACATCAGGCTACTGACAATGGAGACCCGTGACGATTTTCGAAAACAGGCGGAAGGCAAAAAGCAATCGCTCCAATGCGGAGGAAATTGGGGAAGATCAGGTATCATGCATTGAAATTCTCCTCGTGATTCAACTGCCGAAACAGGGGCGGCGCGCAGCGTAAAGGGGATATTCAGGTTATCTAACCTTTACTTTTTTCAATTGAATAGCCACGGCATTTATAATGTGGAAAAGATATCGCAACCAACATATCAACGCTTTTTATGACTTTTTAGAGTCAACTCATTCATAAATTTGGAATAGCCAAACGATTCATCTGAGACTGCTATGGAAAATGTGAGAAAAGTCGGGATCATGTCCGACAGCCACGACAATATGCCGAAAATACGCGCGGCCATCGAGTTGTTCAACGACGCTGAAATGGATTTTGTCATTCATGCCGGGGATGTGGTGGCGCCTTTCACGGCTCGCGAGATAAAAAAACTTCACTGTCCCTTTAAAATTATCCTCGGCAATAATGATGGAGAAATCTTGGGATTGTATCGCGCCTTCGACGGCCATGTATTTCAACCGCCGCATCGAATGACCATTAATAATAAAAAGGTTATTATTCTTCATGACGCCATGTTTTTAGAGGACCAGAAAATTCTGAAGGGTTACGACGTCCTCATTTATGGCCATGACCATACAGCTCTCATTGAATTGAATCCTGACGGAGCATTGGTCATTAATCCCGGGGAATGCGGTGGCTGGCTCACTGGCAAAAGCACCGTCGCCATCTGGGATGTCACCACGCACTCGGCGCGCATTATTGACCTTTGATTCAACAATAATGTCTAATAGCAATTCATTCGCAATAAGAATAATTTTTTATTTTTAAATTTGTTAAATTTTAATTGACATCGCAGGTTTAATTTTATATATTGAATTATTCGCGTAAGGATTTTACATGATAACCATTGACTCTCCCCGACTGGATTCGTTCTTTAACTCTTTTAAAGACAAAAAAATAATCGTGCTGGGCGATGTGATGCTCGATAGATACCTGTGGGGCATCGTCGATCGAATTTCGCCCGAAGCGCCGGTACCTGTCGTTGAAATTTCCGAAGAATTCACTCGTTTAGGTGGAGCAGCCAATGTTGCGAATAATTTGTTTTCGTTGGGCGCCACTCCCATTCCCATCGGGATCATTGGCGACGACCAGGAAGGTGAACAGTTATTATCCCAGTTGAAAAAACTGGGTTTCCCAACTGAATTTATTATCAAAGACCCATCCAGACCGACAGCGATAAAGACCAGAATCATCGCCAATGACCAGCATGTGGTTCGGGCTGATCGGGAATCCAGACATCCAGTTGATACGGCGATTGCAAAGAAAGTCAACCAGGCGGTGCGCGAGACGTTGCGTCAGGCCGATGCCCTGATTTTTCAGGATTACAATAAGGGCTTATTGACTAAATCCATCATCACCCAAGCCATTGAGGAAGCGAACGCCCAAAAAACGATCGTTACCGTCGATCCGAAATTTGAAAATTTCTTCGCGTTCAAGACAGTCACGCTCTTCAAACCGAATCGGAAAGAGATCGAAGCAGCGCTGGGAGTACGCATTATATCCGAAGAAATTCTCAAGGAGTCCTGCCTCAAATTGATGAGTAAGTTGCAATGCAATGCTGTATTAGTCACATTGGGTGAAGCCGGGATGTGTCTGCTGGAATCTTCCGGTGAGTTCACATTAGCCCCGACGAAAGCGAGAAAAGTACACGATGTTTCGGGAGCAGGCGATACTGTCATCAGCACCCTTACGTTAGCTCTGGCTTCTGGCGCCAGTTTAAAAGAGGCGATTACATTAGCCAACTACGCTGCTGGCGCTGTGTGTGAAGAAGTTGGTGTGGTTCCCATTGACCCGATTAAGCTCCGTTACGCCGTTGAGCATTTCAATTGAATTGCGATTCCTTTACTTTTGACCGAACTTCTTCAATTCGTTTTTCACAAATCGTGCAGCGACTTTCCGGATAACTCGTTCGAATTTTTCGTGATAAACGATCTTTCACCCTGAATTGACCAAAATGCACATTAAACCTGTCACCAGAGGGATAATGAAAAAATACTCCGTCATTACCTTCTTCGTATTGCTGTATTCATTCATGGCAAAAGAGATATACTGCCAGAGTGATTATTGGCAACAACAGGTTGATAATACGATTTATGTACAACTATTCCCCTCACAGAAAAAAATTTCAGGCCATCAACTCATTTCTTACCACAACAATTCTCCCGACTCGCTTTCGGAAATCTATTTCCATCTCTATGCAAACGCCTACACTGACACATCCATCAAATCGCGGGAGATCGATTCGAATTTTCTCATTCGCGATAAAAGCGAAGAGGCTCACGGCTGGATTAAAGTCTATTTGGTCGGGATGGAACTGGGCGGGCAGCAGGTTTCAATCGATTGCCTCAAACTTCTTTACGATGGGACTATTTTGAAACTCAGCTATTCGCCGGCCATTCCGCCGGGGGACTCAGCTACCATTTCCCTGAAATTCGAATCGAAAATCAGAAGATACTCAGACAATAGAGGCAAAGGGGGTTACGCCGGGAACCAGTTCGAATTCTGCCACTGGTATCCTAAGGTCTGCGTCTATGATAAACACGGATGGAACGCTATTCCGTCTCATTGGCTTGGCGAGTTTTATGGCGAGTTCGGCACGTTCGACGTCACGATCAATGTGCCGGAAACGTTCAAAGTCGCTGCCACCGGCGAACTTGTGCATCGGGAAATGAAGCTTCAAAACGACACTGCCATTCAAATTATTACCCAAATTCAGGAATCCGATTCGGCCAGGGATGACATTCATGATGATGTCCCGGCCAATTCCACCCGCACTCTTGAATTGACCTATCACGCGGAGAATGTCCATAACTTCACATGGGCCTGCAATCCGGATTTTCTCCATGAAACCGATACCTGGAATGGCATAGCAATCGACGTGTATTATACTGAAAAATCTCTGGCGTCGTGGAAAAGTAAAGCCCTGGCAGATACAAAACTGAGCCTCAAGTGGCTGACGGAAAACATCGGTCCCTATCCCTACCCGAAGATCACCGTCTGCGAGCAAATTGACAATGGCGGGATGGAGTATCCGACAATCATTCTGATTAACTCGCCCCGAACCGATCTCATTCTGCATGAAATTGCTCACCAGTATTTTTACGGAGCAGTTGCTAACAATGAACTCAGCGATGGCTGGCTGGACGAAGGGATTGTCACCTATACGACGCTCAAGTTTCTCAAGCAGTACCCTCCGGAGTCCCAATCCCCACCGATGCACACCAATCTTGATTTTTTCCGAAAACAGTTTCAACCCTATAATTTTCCAGCCAATACATACATGAATTCACTCTATAATTATTTTTACAGCGGATTTGAAAGGCCACTCTCTTACCCGTGTTACGAATTGAATAATCTTTACCTGTACACATTTCACGTCTACGCGAAACCGGCAAAATTCTTTTCTGTGTTGGAATACACCGTCGGAGAGGAAATTTTTGGGAACATCGTGAAGGAATATTATCGCCGCTGGCAATTCAAACATGTCGATGCGACAAGCCTGCAATCGGTGTCCGAACAGGTGAGCGGCCAGGATCTGGACTGGCTGTTCAACCAGTGGCTCTATTCGACCGCCCATGTCGATTATGCCTGCAAAGATTATACTTACCAAAAACTTGAAGATGATACCTGGGAGACAAAAATTATCGTCAGCAGGCTGGCGTCCGGCATTAGCCCGGTGGAAGTGGAGGTTACAACCACGTCAGGGGAGAAATACAGACAGCGATGGCCGGGTTTTGAAAAAACAAACGTCTTCACGTTCAATACACCCACAAAAGTGAAAAAGATTCAGTTGGATCCGGACGATAAAATACTCGATCTGAACCGGCTCAACAACTGCAACTTCACGATTAAGACATTCATTTACCCGGATTTTTACAGCATGTACATGCTGCCGCGCGATGCCTACTCGCTATTTCTCTGGCCTCAACTCTGGTACAACGATCTGGATGGAGTCAAACTGGGGTTGAAAGTCAATGGCAGTTACCTGAACCGATATTATGTGATGCGCAATCAATTCTGGTACAATACAAGAAATCGTAAGCTGGACTATAATTTGGGTTTTTCCATGCCGTGGGATTCTATTAACGATAATCTCTGGCGGCATATTTATGTCAAAAATATGGAAGGCCGACGCGAGGTAAATTTAAATATCAATTATAACTTCACACCACGCTTCAACGCAGCCCCGGAACGCATCTATCGTTTCGGGTTTAGCCACATCAAAGCGACTGACTTTGACTATACCTTGCGGCGCTATCGAGTGAACGGCAATGACATCGCTATTCAGACATGGGACAAAGGCCGGATCAATCAGCTCTATTTCGACTATACGAGAACGGGTATCAACCGGCCGCAGTTGAGCCATAATGTATCCATCGCTTTCAGCCACAAGCATCTGGGGAGCGATTATAATTTCGCGTATCTGTTTTATGAAGACAAATATTCATCCCTCAGGATAAAAAAATCGTGGCAAATACTCATTCGAAATTCAGCGGGATTCATTCTGAATGGCGATTCCGATGTTCCCATCCAGAATCAATTGTGGATTGGCGAAGGGAATCCTGTGGATCGGTTCAAATATCATTATTTACGCTCACCCGGTTCGTTTCCGCAGGCGATTCAATATTATCTTCCGGGGGACGCCAGTTTATGTGGCTATGCCAACCGGCTTGTTCAGGGGAAATACCCACTGACCAGCGATGCTTTGATCGCCACCAATCTGGAACTCGTTTATCACACATTCGATAGGTTTCTGCCGAATCCGTTCCGCAAACACGCCGGCGCAATTCAATTACTCCTGTTTTTCGATGCTGCGTACGCGCGCGTGAATCATCTCGATGGAAAACTGCTGATGGACGCCGGGATGCGGCTGCAAATTCACAAACAAATACTGGAGCAGAACCGGACGATTCGGCTGAATTTCCCATTCTGGTTGAGTCACCCGGTTCTGGGTGATGCCGCCCCGTACGAACCTCACTGGAAATTCCGCTGGAGTATCAGTTTTCAATAAACGCCACCACTACAATCAGCCACCCAGGCATTGGTCGCCACACCGGACGACGAAACGTTCAGGGTCTCCTCCCGCCAATCTACCATTTCACTTTTTCCGGTAAACGAAATTCATATTTTCGGCGCAGCAATTTCTCGATGATGAATCGGTACACCTTTCGCTGAGACGAACCCTGGCCGATCCGTGAAGTCACGCGCTGACTTAATAATGAAATCAATGGCCTCGCCTCCGCTCACGCCAAACGCGCTTCGATGAACTCCTGGTTTCGGCGCCCCAGATTGAAGACGCCGCGATTGCAATGGTAGTTCAAATACTTTTTACCGTTCATGTCAAAGAGGAAACAGCCTTCGCGTTTCGCCAGGACAAAATCCAATCCAAATTTTGTAAAAAATTCTTTTTTCCCGAACGAACATAGCAGCCAAAATCATCGGCGATAGCCGGCTTTTCCTGTGTTAGCATCCACTCCTGTCCTTACAGAAAAATTTAACACTTGCTATAGTTATGGGTAAATGACATTTTTGAGCTGGCGTTTTAACATTTCACGTGCGCGGAAAATGCGGGCTTTGACTGTACCAAGGGGGATGTTGAGAATCTGGCTGATTTCCTCATAGGATTTATCCTCGTTGTGGCGGAGGATAATGGAGATGCGGTATTTCTCGGGCAGGCTTTGTATGGCATCCTCGATGAGCTTGTCTTTCTCTTTCGTCAATAACGTCTTATCGGGACGATTTCCGGCATCCGGGAATTCCCGGTGGATTTCACCGTCTTTGGAGCTGATGGGCTTGTCCAACGAAAAAGTCTTGAGCTTTCGTTTACGAAAATGGTCGATGCAATTATTGATGGCGATCTTGTAAAGCCAGGTGGAAAACGCATATTCATCATTGAAACTTGCTAACGACGCAAATGCCTTGATGAACGCTTCCTGGACCAGATCCTCCGTCTCCATTTTGTTGTGAACCATGCGATACAACAGATTATACAAAGGATTGCGGTAGCGAAGTAAAATTTGTTTGTACGCCTGCTGATCGCCTTTTAATGCCCTGTTTATTAACTCAATGTCAGCTAATTCTTCGCTCATACACGTCCGGGTCAATCGGGAGGTCAAAAAATTTTGCAACAAATTACATCAAAAATTTTAAACAAGCAAGGAGAAAATGGTTGAATCTAAAAAAAAATAATGCTATTTTAATAGCTTTATAAAGTTAACCCTTCAACGTCATTTAACAAATTTATCACAATATATTGAATTTTTCATCTATCCAAAATACATTATATAACGATAATAAATCTATGTGACGTAGTAGGGTTAAGTAGTATTGCAAACAGGGATTGCAAGGCCAATTCGGATGAGGTGAAACCCGGTTCGAATCAGAGGGAAGGTCTATTCAATAGAATTGGTTGCCACAATCTCAACAGAATCAGAAAGGAACGAATCGTGCAAATCGTATTAACGGCTTCGCGTATGGCTCAGGTCGACAAAACCACAATTCACACCGTTCAGATACCGGGCATTGTACTCATGGAAAATGCCGGGCAGAGTGTGGTGCGAGAAATACTGACGCTGCCTGGCAGCATCGAAAATAAACATGTCGTCGTCTTCTGCGGCAAGGGGAATAACGGCGGCGATGGGTATGTCATCGCCCGGCATCTGCACAATTTGGGCGCAGAGGTCTCGGTCTTTTTAGCCGGAACCAAAGCGGCCATTCAGGGCGATGCTAAAATCAATCTGACGATTCTGGAAAATATGGGCATCGAGATTCACGAAATTTCCGCCATTGACCAGATTCCTCAATTCCACCGCATCGACTTGGTCGTCGACGCGCTGCTAGGCACTGGCGTCACTGGTCCGGTGGTGGGATTTTACGGAGACCTCATCGAGACAATGAATCGATATGACGCTCCCATTGTCTCGGTCGATTTGCCTTCAGGGATGGAAACCGATACCGGGGCCGTGCACGGCGTCTGCGTGGACGCCGACGTCACCGTCACCATGGCCCATTTGAAGGCCGGGCTGCTGTTCTCGCCGGCCCGTGATTTTGCCGGAAAAATTGTCGTTGCGGATATTGGCGTGCCGCCTGAGATCAGCTTGCAGTTACACGAGGACATTTTCCTCATCGATGCGGCGGATATCCGCTCCCGACTTCCTGAGCGTCCCTGGAATGCCCACAAAACAGACATGGGCAAAGTGACGATTTTCGCCGGTTCGGTCGGGATGACTGGCGCGGCCACGCTGGCCTCGCTGGCCTGCGTACGGATTGGCGCGGGCCTGACGAAGTTGGCAGTGCCGGCCAGCCTCAATCCCATTCTCGAACAGAAGCTGACCGAAGTGATGACCGTCCCCCTTGCTGAAACGGATCAACAGTCCATCAGTGTGCAGGCCAAAGATCAGGTGCACGATTTATTGAATTGGGCGGATGTGCTCGCCGTCGGGCCCGGTCTTTCTGCGCATCGCGAAACCGTCGAATTTATCGCATGGCTGCTCACATCCCGGAAAAAACCGATGGTGCTGGACGCCGACGGACTGAATGCATGCGCCAGCGATACATCGCTCATTGAAAAATACGCCGGCCCCATGGTATTAACGCCGCACCCGGGCGAATTGTCGCGATTGATCCGCATCCCTGTCGTCGATATTGAGAAGAACCGCTTCCAGATCGTGCGCGACCTGGCCAAACAATGGGGAAAAGTGATCGTTTTGAAGGGCGGCCCCACGCTCATCGCAGCGCCGGACGGGAAAGTATTCATCAATTCCAGCGGCAATCCTGGCATGGCCACAGGAGGCTCGGGAGATGTCCTGACCGGCATCATCGCCGGGCTGATGGCCCTGCGACTTTCCGCGCTCGATGCAGCCCTTGTCGGCGTTTACCTGCACGGTCTGGCCGGCGACATTGCCTCGGAACGATTGACAGAAATGGGAATGATCGCCGGGGACATCAACAAATACTTGCCCGCAGCATTGAAGCAGATGTTTGAAATGGAATGAGAAAACGCATCCGACATTTTCTGTGGTATCCCTTTCCGGCCATTGCCTGGATGACGGCGATCTTCGTGCAGTCATCCATTTCCTATCTCACCGTGCCGGATATGGGATTTTCTGCCCAGGACAAAATCGCCCACGGCGTCGAGTACGCCATTCTCGGCTGGTTATTGACCCGCGCGCTCCTCGTACAACGCCAGCCCAGCATCGCCAGGAATGCCATCTGGCTGGCGATGGTCATCGCCTGCTGTTACGGTGTCACCGATGAAATCCACCAGGGATTTGTTCCGGGGAGATTTGCCGATGTCGGCGATATCATTGCCGATTGTGTCGGGGCGATTTTCGTGGCAGGAATCTATTCTCTCAGGAGAAAATCACCATTGATCAATGAAGCGAAGAAATAGATCGTCCCAATAGATAATTCCGGAGAAGCAGAGGACTGTAGCCTATCAGTGGGCGGAGGTCTGTCGCGAAAACGATTCCGATGATGAGGGTTCAGGAGCAGGGGTTTTGGTGAGTTGCGATTCAGATTTCCAGGAAATTGAACCTAACAGCAACAATAGCGTAATTATTACAGTCAGAATAATTGGAATAACCAGATTTTTAAATTGTATTGAAATCTGAAATGGCGGCTTCCAAAAAATGATGGCAGTTGCCAGTAATAAAATGATAAATGTGGACACCACAGCTTCACCTCCGGTCATGAATTTCGCGTACTGTTTATATGACACGTTTACCAATAAAAAGGTTGCCAGATTTATTAACTTTTTTGGAGGATTGGCCTTGAATCGAAAATTGACGCTATTCATGTTTATGCTGATGTCCTGTCTTGTGACGAGCGCCGGCTGGACACAGGATTGGATTTTCTCCCCAATGCCACGGGTCATCACTGGCGGCACCGTGGGCTACTTCCGCGTCTCATTGGATAATTTCAACGACCTGTATTCCAGCCGATGGGACACCTATTATTCCGGTCAGGTCAGTGTACGTTTTTATCATTCCACCTATGCTTCATTTCAGTATGCTACGTTCACCACGGCCGGAAAGACGGTGACTGTTGAGGGCGCAAATCTGACCGGCCAGGCTGACTGGCAGGAGACCTTCATGAATATTGGCCTCCGGCGGTATTCGGATACGAACCGAAAATGGCGTTTTTTCACCGGCGTGGGATTCATCTTCATTGATATTGAAGAGGCCGCCGGGATTTCAATCTTTGCCAACAAAAACTCAACCGATACCAGGACAAAAGGCAGCGGTTTTTACCTGGAAATTGGAGGCGACTATCGCTTCATTCCGCACGCGGCCATTGGCTGGGAGATCGAAGCCAACTCCGCCGGCGAAGGCGGAAACCCTGGTTTTGCCGGTTCAAACCTGGGCGGACTGGCGTTTCAGGTGGGCCTTAGTCTGGATTATTGATGAGGAGATGTTCTGGCGGAAACATGGTCTTTTCAATTCAATCGTTTTCCCTGCTATATTGGAAACAGCGCTCACATCGGGATCGAACCAGGCGCCTGCGGATGGTGCGCAAATTTGTACATCATTGCTGAAGATAATTTTCATCTAAAAAGGAATACTACTTTTTGAAAACCATCGAGCAGATATTAAGGATTATTGGCGATATAGCAGATAGCGAACGCACGTCTGTATGGGCTGTCGGCGGATTCGTTCGCGATAAAATTTTGAATAAACCTGTCAAAGACATCGATTTTGCCGTGGTTGGAAGCGGCCCCAAATTCGCCCGCAAAGTGGCCAATGAACTCCGCTCGCGCAATGTGGTCATTTTCGAAAAATTCGGCACCGCCATGGTTCAGCACGAAGACTACAAACTGGAATTCGTCGGGACGCGCAGCGAGGATTACGAAGCGAATTCCCGGAAGCCGGTTGTCTCCCAAACCGACCTGGACGGCGATTTACAGCGGCGCGATTTCACGATGAATTGCATGGCCCTGGGTCTGAACAAAGAAAACTTCGGAATGATGTATGATCCGCTCAATGGCCAGGCTGATCTCAATAGCAAACTCATTCGCACACCGCTTGACCCCATTGTCACGTTCAAGGACGATCCGCTTCGGATTATGCGAGCGATTCGGTTTGCGACCCAGCTCAATTTCACCATCGAAGAGAAGACGCGCGCGGCGTTGAGCGAGATGGCGCCGCGGTTGCAGATCATTTCCCAGGAACGCATAACGGATGAATTCCTCAAAATCCTGAAATCAACCCGGCCATCCATTGGATTCAAATTGCTCGACGAAATCGGGGTGCTGCAACATATCCTGCCGGAGTTGACCATCATGAAAGGGGTGGAGCAGCGCGAAGGGTATCACCACAAAGATGTGTATGAACATACGCTTCTGGTCATTGACAATGTCGCAGAGGTGAGCGAGAAGCTGGAGTTGCGGCTGGCGGCTCTGGTGCATGACATCGGCAAACCGAGCACCAAGAAATTCATCGAAGGAACCGGCTGGACATTTCATGGCCACGACGAAATTGGCGCGCGGATGCTGCCACAAATTTTTCATCGGCTCAAATTGCCCAATACGCATTTGAAATTCACTCAAAAATTGACGCGGCTTCATCTCCGGCCAATCAATCTTTCCGAAGAAGGCGTCACCGATTCGGCCATGCGCAGACTGTTATTCAAGGCCGGCGACGACCTCGACGATCTGCTCACCCTGTGTCGCGCTGATATTACTTCGGGCAATCCGCAGCGCGTCAAGAATCATCTGGAGAATTTCGATCATGTGGTCCAGCGGCTGCAGGAAGTGGAAGAGAAGGATCGCATGAAAGCGTTTCAATCCCCGGTGCGCGGCGATGAAATCATGGCCATCTGCGGGATTGCTCCCGGCCCCCATGTCGGGATATTGAAGAAAGCCATTGAGGAAGCGATTCTCGATGGAATCATCCCCAATGAACATGATGCTGCGTTTGAGTATTTGCTGACAATTAAAGATTCCAAGCTGGCACAACCTTGATTCGTGTCTGTCCGACAACTGCGAATATTGACCTCACCCGAGCCTGCTCCTAACAGGCTAATCCACACCCATACGTTGGGGGATATTACAATCAAATGAAACGCAGAGGTCGCGAAGGGCGCAGAGAAAAGACCAGCGTTGAATTGGCCTGAGTGATTTTTTATAATTTTCAATCAAACAATGAAAATCATGTTCACCCATAGTCACAGAGGACCAGAATAACCAGGGAAATACCTGGTTTCATAAGTTTGCAAACTGTTTTTTTTCAATACCAAAACTCTGCGGACATCTGCTGTCTCTGCGGTCTCTGCGTTAAAAAAGATATGGGTCAGGGTAAGCCTAAAAGGAGAGGGAGAACAGATATTCCTCTTCTTGCCCGCAGGGTAAAAAGGGATTTAGGGGATGAGGTCTGACGTAATGAAGTTTCAAAATATTACCCCCATAGCTAATTCAGTTTTTTTTCGGACAGACATTAATTTGCCTGCTCCTCGAGGGACTTGATTCCCGGGAACTGTGGCTGCACGGATTTCAGTTGCATCAAATATCTTCTGGCCTGCTCCCTATCCCCCATTTTCACATAGCTTTTTGATAACAGGAACAGGCTCAGTGGGTCGTTGCGTTTGATGCGCAATCCCGCCTCCAGGTAACCGATTCCCTGCTGCAATTGATTCAGATATAAACACGCCTCGCCGAGCCCCTGATAGGCCAGCAGCGTTTTTTCAATGGCCAGCGACTTGCTGAAGAACTGCCGGGCCAATTGGAACCTGCGCTGCTGCATGTAGATCTGGCCGAGTCGGAGAAATGGCGACACATTGTAATGCGTCATCTTGGCGAGAGAGAAGTACTCCTCAGCAGCCTGACTCAATTGCCCACGCTCGATATACAGCTCAGCCAACTCGACGTGAGCCTGCTCCCATGACTTTTCCTCTTTCACAATGTGCATTGCCAGTTGATGCACTTTATTTTGAGGATTCCACTGGATCGAATTCACCGTCGCAAAGCCATCTTTGAACGGCCAACTGCCCAACAGGATTTGCATTCTGAAATTGGCCTCAGCCAGATCGAGCGCTGTCACGCCGGAATTATACCAGTACAGCGAGTCGGATTGAACCGCGCCCGGCGTTTCAGCCGGTTCCAGGGGCACATGCTGCTTCATCAACTCAAAATAGATTTTCGCCATCAGAAAATACCCTTGCACATTGGGATGGAGATGATCCAGCATCAGCGATGCGCCAATGAATCCGTCTGGAGAATTGTGCTCGAAAGTCTGTTGAACCGGGACATGCACCACATTGGCGTGGTTGAATTGCCGCACCACGCCATTCAGCGCTTCAGCCGCGCGGAATCGCAGGGCATCGAAGTCCCTGGCGCTATAATACCACTGACGCGCAGCGTTCATTTCGCCCGTTTTTTCCAGACAACGCGCTTTGCGAAAACAGGCATCGGCGTTGGCAGTATCGGATTGAATGGCCAGATTCAGTTTTTCCAGCGCGGCCCCGATCTGCCCGGCGGCTTCCAGCGCCTCCGCCTCCGCTATGACGGAAACTGTTCCTCCGGTCGCCACAGACGAGATGGAGCGAAACGGCGCCTGATCCCGCACATTGCTCACCAGATCGCCCAGGTAAATCTGAACTCGCTTTCGCTCCGCCGCCTCAATCACATCCTGAATATTGTCCTTAAAAATGCGGTGCGCCGTCCGAAACAACTCGCTGTCGTAGGGAATGATCTGTTCGCCGGCCAGATGTTCCATCAGCCGTTTGCCGGCCTGAGCTGACGCGTTCCCCGCGAACATGGATGTGAGTTTGAAGACGCCGTCCCGAACCAACAGGAAAGTTTTGAACGACCGCAGGCTCAAATAGAGATTCACCCAATTTCGCGAATGACCGAGGGACTCAGCGGAACCAACGCCCAATGCGCCATAAAACTCGTTATGCCCGGCGTAAATGAGAATTACATCCGGCTGATAGTTCAACAGTTCGAGACCAATATCGCGGACTGTGTACGAGCCGACAGCGCACATGGCCAGGTTGACCACTTCCACGTGACGCTGCGTGAAATAATCTTGGAGCCTGTCCTGCAAAAATTTGGGAAAGGCAGCGTTTCGGCCATAGGGATAGCCAAACGCCGATGAGCCGCCCAGGACAAACACCCTGAATCCATTGGCAGGCTTGCGTTGCAGCATAACATCATAGGACGTCGCGGGTTTGACGTTGAGCTTCGGGAAATAGCGGCGACCCAGTTCCGGATTGATTTTCAGGTACAGAGGATTTTCTTGCAGAGCAATGAACAGGTCCAGGTTCGGGCCGTAATGGAAAATTCGCAGACCAATTTCAAGACCAACGAAGAAGAGGAGGGGGATTAAAAATAATATTGCAAAGAATAGTGTGTCTCTGGATTTGGCAGAATGTGATCCCATAAAAAGTCATTAAAATGTTAGCAGACAATCGAAGCGTTTTTCTTTAAAAACAAAACAGCACGGTCGACGAGAAGGCTGACCGTGCCAGGTTGGATTTCAATCATGTTCAATTCGGGCCGGTGAAAATCAGCCCCATGTTCCGCAGAATCGACCGGGACAGATGCGGTCTGTTAGATAAAAACAGCATCGGGAAGGCTATTTCCATGAATCGTCAGAAGGCATAGGTGAAGCTCAACCGATTCAGATAGCCGATGGCCCCAAACGAAGATACGGCATAATCAAGCTCGTACTGCCGCCAGTCCATACCCAGGCCGAATGAGACGCCGGCAAACTGATCGCTGTCCGCTCCCACTTTCTGATCGCTCCCCAGCGAATTATAGCCAAGCCGCAGATAAAAGCCCTCTGCCATCGTGAACTCCGCGCCGACATTCACGCGAACATCATCGTCGATATATTTATTGACACTCACGCTCCACATCAGCGGCAGATGGGCCAGGGATTTGGATGCGCCGATGACAAAATTCATGGGCAGGTTGTCCTTTTCATCCACGAACGCGGTGATAGCCTGGCCGACATTGAAAATGCCGACGCCGACGTTCAATCCCTCCACAAACGGAACATGGTAGATGGCCCCGGCATCCAGCGCAACTGCATTGGAACTGTACGTGTCAATTGTGGAGCGAATAAATTTGACCGAGGCGCCCACTTTGATTTGGTCATTGATGACGCGACCCACCGAACCCATCACGGCAAGACTGCCGGCGCTGAAGCTGCCCACTTTTTCACCGGCGGCGGTCGTCTCATCAAAGTCGCCATAGTTCATGTAATTGAATCCAAGCGCCACCTGCCCGATGTTCTTCAGCGATTGGGTGTAGGCGGCAAACCCGGACTGGAAATCCAGCACGTGGTTGAGGTAGGTCGCCGTTGCCATGCGTCCCGATATACCAGCCAATCCAGCCGGATTGAAATACATGGAATAAATATCGCCGGAGAGCGAGACGTAAGCGCCGCCCATGGCCGATGGCCTGGCGCCGATGTGGGTTCTTAAAAACTCAAAGCCGGCTGTGCCCGGTGAAGAGGCGTGAGAATTGACAATTGAGAATAATAACAGCAATAAAAGCGTCGTGGTGAAAAGCAATCTCTTGTTCATACTTACTCCTGATGGTACGGGCCGACGCCCGGTAATGCGTATCATGCAACGAAAGCTCCGCTCTTCGAAGCGGAGCGAATCTGACCTCTGACTCATCCTCCATTCATGGCGGATTGATGAACAACGTGAAATTTAAACCCTCACGACTCATGTTTAGTTCCGGAGATAACCCATTGATTGTTCTCAATGCCATACCCGGTCCCTGAAAAATTCTTTCCCTTGACATCTTTAAATATTTTCTTTATATTATCAAAAATTTTAATTGCTTATTTCCAGGGAGGATCAGAGATGAATTTTTCAAATATTCGAATCGTCTGTTCTCTTTGTCTTTTGGCGTTGGCTTTTTCTTCTGCCCAGACCAATGCCATGGTCTCAAACCAGGATGACTTCGACGTTTTATATTACGAGCTCAACATCGCAGTAAACCCGGATGATGAAACAATCACCGGCGCGGTCACCGTCCAGGCGATGAGCCTGGCGGATAATCTTGCGCAACTCACTCTCGATTTATACAACAACATGACTGTGACTGCTGTTGCCGGCAATGGCTCGAATTTCACTCACACGGACAATTCCCTGTTCATCCAATTAGATAGAGTCTACGCCCGCAGCGAAGTCATTTCCGTAACCGTTTTCTACAACGGACACCCATCCTCCGGGACGAATTTCAATCCCATGACCTTTGACCGAAGCCGCAGCCCGGTCGTCATCTCCAGTGAGAGCTGTCCCTTTTATGCCCGCTGTTGGTGGCCGTGCAAAGACCGGCCGGATGATAAACCCCAGTCCCTGGACATCTCCATCACAGTTCCGGCCAACCTGGTCGCTGCGTCCAACGGCGCGCTCATCGAACAGATCGACAATAAAGATGGTACAATGACATTCCACTGGCAGGTGCGAAATCCAATTGCCACCTACCTTGTCGCGTTTACAGCGACGAACTATCAGATCATTGAAGACACATACATCAACGCTCAGAACGACACGCTGGATATCATGCACTTTGTCCTGCCTGAGCATTATAACAACGCATTGAACGATTTCGGCAACACCAATTCGATGATTGAAATTCTCTCTTCCTACTACGGCGACTATCCCTATCCGAATGAAAAATACAGTGTGGCCGAGTACGTCGGTTACTGGGGCGGCATGGAATACCAGACATTGACCTGCGTTAAGCCGTACATGGTCCTGGGCGATCAATCCTATGAATCGGTTTTTCTCCACGAGTTGGCGCACCAGTGGTGGGGCGATTGCATCACTCCCAAAGATTTTCATCACACGTGGATCAGCGAAGGTTTTGCTGTATTTTCCGAAGCCCTGTATTACGGCCATGTTCAGGGCCAGGAGCGCTATTTCAGCTACATGATCAATGAGAATAATGCCCTGGGATTGAAAGGCATCATGTACCGCCACGACATCAGCGATCCGGATATTGTGTACGGCTACATCGTGTACAACAAGGGCGCGTGGGTGTTGCACATGCTTCGCCACGTCGTGGGGGACGAAAATTTCTGGAAAGGCCTGCAGGAATACCGGAATCGTTTCGATTATTCTTCGGCCACCACTGAAGATTTACAGGCTGCATTCGAGCAGGTGCACGGGGCGTCGCTGGACTGGTTCTTTCATCAATGGGTCTATGAGCCAAATTATCCCCATTATCGGCATGGCTGGAGCCAGGAAAAAACCGAGACCGGCGAATATCAGGTCAGCGTATTCGTCGATCAGATTCAGACGGACGCATCGTTATTCCGCATGCCCCTGGACCTGTATTTTACAACGGCGGCGACTGAAACCACATGTGTCAGGACGGTGGAGTCGGCCAGCCACACATTTGAATTCATCTTTCCGGACTCCGTTGAAGCGATGCAATTGGACAAAGATAGTTGGATTCTGAAACAGACTACGCTCGTTAACACGCCCATGTTAAAATATTTCAAGCATGAAGTGGTCGATTCGCTGGAGAATGGCAATGGCCTGGCTGAACCGGGAGAAACGGTTCGGCTGTGTGTTTTGATCAGCAACGAGGGCGTGCCTATCCGGAATTTTAGTGCCCATCTGACCACGCTGGATTCGGACATTGCTATCCCGGCTGAATTCGCTACGGTTCAATACGCTGACATAAGTTTCGGGCATTTGCAATCGGCGTTGTCAATTCCGTTCTCGTTTTCTGTCAATGAAGCAAGCATTGGCCATCTGGCAACGTTCGAACTTGAGTTACGGGGTGAAGACGGCTACTCGACTGAGGAAAAATTCGACGTGAAAATCGGCGCCCCAAACACCCTGCTCGTGGATGACGACAATGCCGACTCGTATGAAACGTTTTTTCATCAACCCATCTCGTTGGCCAAAGTTTACACCGATACCTGGGATGTCCACGCCCTGGGCATTCCGACTGCTGAGACGCTGCAACAATACACCACCGTGATCTGGTTCACCGGGGATGACCGCACGACGAGTTTGACCCCGGAAGAACAACAGCAGATCAGCCGGTATCTCGACGCCGGCGGTCGGTTGATTTTATCCGGTCAAAACATCGGCTACGATTTAATGGGCGACGGGACGCCGGAAGATTCCCTGTTTTTCACAAATTACCTTCATGCGACATTCGTCTCCGACACGGTGAAATCGAATAAAATGTTGGGGGTGGCCGGCGATCCCATCGGCGATAAACTTTTCGTGTATATGGAATCGAATATCGGGGGCGCCGGCAATCAGACCTCCCTGGATGGCATTCAGCCGATTCAGGGCGCAGCGACGTTTTTGAAATACATTCCGCAGATGTCGCCGGCAGCCATCCATTACATGGACGACGCAGCCAATTACCGCATCGTCTATTTAGCGTTTGGATTCGAAGGCATTTCCGGGCCTTACCCGGAGACTGCGCAGACCTTGTTATCGAAAATATTGAACTGGACGTCCGGCGCAACAGAGGTGAAATCGGCCGCGACGGTTGCAGCGCCGACTGTCTTTCAATTGAGTCAGAATTACCCCAATCCATTCAATCCGACCACGCAGATCCATTTTCAACTGTCTCAGCCGGTCGAAGTGGAATTGAGCATTTTCAATCTGCGCGGTCAAAAAATAGCCACACTGGCGCAAGGACGCATGGTCGCCGGACACCATGCTCTCACCTGGGATGGAAATGACAGCGCCGGCAACAGCGTCGCCTCCGGCGTGTATTTGTATCGGCTGAAAACCGAATCATTCTCCTGCACTCGAAAGTTAGCACTTGTCAAATAATCGGAAATCGAGCGATATGGTAAAAAAAGTATCCACCTTTTTCGGCATCCCAATTTCGCCGGGAATAGCATGGGGTCGGGCGTGCATTTTTGGGAGCGCGCCCAAAGTGACGCGGCGGACAATTCGATTCACCCAGGTCGCTGAAGAATTGGGCCGGTTGTCTCAGGCAATCGAGGTTTCGCGCGTGCAACTCAAAGAAATTCGGGCGAACATCACGGAGCGAATCGGGCACAAAGAGGGCGCCATTTTCGACGCGCATCTCCTGTTTTTAAATGACCCGGTCTTCATGGCGCAGATTCAAAAAAGACTGGTCGAAGAGCTCATCAACGTCGAGGCTGCCGTGGAAGATGTGCTGCAGGAATCGATCCTGACTTTTTCTTCCACCCAGGACAGCTATCTCAAAGAACGAATTCAGGACATTCGCGATGTGGGGCATCGAATTCTGGATAACCTCATCGGGTCCAGCCAGCAGTGCCTGCTCGAAGGAATGGACCTCATCATCGTGGCCACGGAACTCACGCCGTCCCAAACTGCCAATATCAATTCCAATCACATCAAGGGGATCGTCTCGGAGAAAGGGGGATTAACCTCACATGCCGCCATTTTAGCGCGCTCTCTCGGCATTCCGCTTGTCACCGGCATTCCGAATCTGGTATCGAATGTGGAACTTTCCATGCCCATTTTTTTGAATGGCAATACCGGCGAAGTGACGATCAATCCCAGTGTTAAAAAATTACAGTCGTACAAAGCCTCGATAAAGGAGCAGCGGGAAAAGAAACAGCGCGAGAAAAAAGCGGTCGGACTTCCTTCGGTCACCAAAGACGGACACACGATCAATTTTTTGGCCAATATCCGCTCCGAAGAAGACATCGAATTAGCGCGCACCTTTCTCGCCTCGGGCATTGGTCTGTATCGCACCGAAATGCATTTTATCGATCGGCACGATTACCCATCGGAAGATGAGCAATACGAACATTACCGCACCGTCGTCGAAAAAATGAATCCCCTGCCGGTGACCATTCGAACCATGGATCTGGGCGGGGATAAGCTGACTCAATTCTACAAAAGCGATCATCGCTTCAGCGAACATAATCCTTATTTAGGTTTGCGCGCCATCAGGCTCTCGCTGCAGCAGCCGGAAATTTTCAAACAGCAACTCCGGGCCATTCTCCGGGCTGGCGTCCATGGCTCCGCCAAAATTTTACTCCCCATGATTGCCAGCATCGAGGAAATCAAACAGGTCAAAATACTATTGAACCAATCGAAAAAGGAACTGCAGGAAGAGGGGAAACAGCACCAGTGCGATATGCCCATCGGCGCCATGATCGAAATTCCTTCAGCGGCGCTGGTCATCGATGCCATTTACCGGGAGGTGGATTTCGTCAGCATCGGCACCAACGATCTGATCCAGTACACTCTGGCCGTGGACCGGGGCAACGCGCAGGTCAGTAAAATTTATGAGCCGCTGCATCCATCCATTTTAATTCTGCTGAAAAACCTGGTTTTCGCAGCGAAGCGAGCCGGGAAAGAAATCAGCATATGCGGGGAAATGGCCGGGGACATCAAATACACCAAACTGCTGATCGGACTCGGCTATCGCAATCTGAGCATGAGCTCCTACTTCATTCCGCAATTGAAGCGGTACATCCGCTCCATCACCGCGCAGGAAGCCGAGGCATTGGCCGAACAGGCGCTGGCCATGACCGAAGTAAAAAGGATCAAAAAGCTGCTCAATATTTAATGCATTCCCGGCGACAGGGGGGTCATTCCGGAACACGGCTGGAACGCAGAATTTGCAGGGATGAAGGTTCGGCAAGCGGTGACGTCGTACGTCGCCGACAATTTTCCCGGGCGAAAAAATTCTGCTTGCAATTTTACTGGATTATTTTTATCTTTAGCCACAATTTTTTTGACTTGGATGAACAAACGGGAAGAGGTTGGACAATGAGCAATTTAGTCACGATTACGGAAGCTAATTTTGAAAGTGAAGTTATTAAATCCGATACGCCGGTCTTGATTGATTTCTGGGCAGTCTGGTGCGGTCCCTGCAAGATGATCGCCCCGATCGTTGAAGAGCTTTCAAAGGATTATGACGGTAAAGTGAAAATGGCCAAATGCGATGTGGATCGAAACCAGAGTGTTGCCATTAAATACGGCATTCGAAGCATCCCCACGCTACTGATTTTCAAAGGCGGAAAAGTGGTGGAACAGATCGTCGGCGCAGTTCCTAAACAAAACATCAAATCGAAACTTGATAAAGTGCTTGGCAATTAACCCTACTCCGTCATTTAGCAAGTTCTGCACAATATATTTTATGTTAAGTTGCCAGAAAATACGATATATTGTGCTAATAATTCTAAGTGACGTAGTAGGGTTAATTCGTCAAATCAAACCAATTGGGGTTTCGAATGGCTCGCTCCACTTTATTACATCGTACGAACGCAATCATCAGCGCCCAGTGGCGCTGGCGTATTATTATCTGTGGGGCGGAAATATGTCGCTGATCCATCGACGGTAACTTTGCAATTCCAACCCACTTATCACAAGTGGGTTTTTTATTTCATCGGGAATACTGAATCCAAACCGGACATCATCGATATTCTCATTTCACCTCCGGTTTGAAATTTACTATAATTTATCTTGACAATGAATTATTTTTGTGTATATTGACAAAAACTTTAAATCAGGACATTTACGCATGAGCAAATTTATCGTCACAAAGTTACTTGGTTTTATGTCGACAATTTCCAATTGGTGCTGGTGGCGTGTACCCATTGGTGTGGCGGATTTGCTCAAATTCGATGTGTAGCTCAAGGAATATTTAAGCCGAATCCGACCCACTTTATCGACTCATAAAGTGGGTTTTTTATTCTATGCCAAACCCGGCGCATCGAAGCGTGGAAATTCAACTGCACATTACCGTGAAATCAGAACCAGAAAGATGTACGGAATAACTGCATGGTCTAACAAACTCATCAGACATCAAGGAGGCTACGTGGATTTAAAAAATGATAAGCTGCTCAAAATCGGCGAATTGCCAAAGCTCAAAATTCTCCCCATTTCAGACATCATTTTTCATGAAGAGCCGGACACCGAGCGATCCGCACGACTCGTCGAATATCTTCGGAAAGAGAACAGATTGAAAAATCCCCCGGTTGTCGCCACCCATGCCGGGACAACCAAACACATCCTTCTTGACGGCGCCAACCGATTGACAGCCCTGCAAAAGCTGGATATTCCTGATGTGCTGGTTCAGGAGATTGACCTGTTCGATCCCGGCCTCATTTTCCTTCAATGGCATCACGCTGTGGAGCAGTTTTCCAAAGAGCTCTTCCTGTCGAACATTGCAAAATTGCCTGAGATTTCAATTGCTCAGACGTCCGGGACGAGCATAACGAACGAAGAAGATGGCGAACTGCTCTGTCAGATTCAATTTGCCGATGCCTCTATCTTTGCTGTGCGCGCGCACGAGGATTTGTTTCAACGCGTGAGAGATTTACAAGGCATTACCGATTTGTATCACGGTTCGCAATTCATGGACCGCGTGAGCTACACCAATCTGGAGCATCTCAAAAATAATTACCCTCAATTCAGCGCCCTCATTGTGTTTCGTAAAATTACCAAAGAAGAACTTGTGCAGGTGACCGACCACGGGATGAGAATTCCCAGCGGAATCACCCGCATTATTCTGCCAAAGCGGGCGCTTCGATTGAATGTGCCACTGGACTTGCTGCGCTTCGATGTTTCCGCGGCACAAAAGAACCATTGGCTGAACAAGCGAATCAACGATCAAATCAAAGATAAATCAATTCGGTTTTATCATGAGCCGACGTTTTTGTTTGATGAATAACAAACACGTCTATTCATATTTACTTCTAATCCAAAGGAGAAAAAAATGAGCGACACGAAAATCCTATTGCACGAAAAAGATTTACCGCGTCAATGGTACAACATTCAAGCTGATTTACCAAAGCCCATGCCGCCGGTGCTTCACCCGGGGACAAAACAGCCGGTGGGGCCGGCCGACCTGGCTCCGCTGTTTCCGATGGAGTTGATCAAGCAGGAAGTGAGCACCGATCGCTGGATCGACATTCCGGATGAAGTGCGGGATATTTATAGATTATGGCGGCCATCTCCGCTGTACCGCGCCTGGCGGCTGGAAAAGGCGCTGGATACGCCGGCAAAAATCTATTATAAATATGAAGGCGTCAGTCCGGCCGGCAGCCATAAACCCAATACTGCGGTGGCTCAGGCCTATTACAACAAAATGGAAGGCGTGAAACGCATCACCACCGAAACAGGCGCCGGTCAATGGGGCAGCGCGCTGAGCCTTGCCTGCAATTACTTTGGGATCGAATGCAAAGTTTACATGGTGAAAATCAGCTATCAGCAGAAGCCGTATCGCCGCGCCATGATTATGACGTGGGGCGCTACGGTTATTCCAAGTCCCAGCAATGAGACCAATGCCGGTCGCATGATTCTGGCGGAGAATCCGGATTCCCCCGGCAGCCTGGGCATCGCCATAAGCGAAGCAGTGGAAGAAGCGGTAAGCCGCGAAGATACCAAATACTCGCTGGGAAGCGTGCTGAACCATGTGCTGCTGCATCAGACCATTGTGGGACTTGAAGCGAAAAAGCAGATGGAAATCGCCGGCGACTATCCGGATGTCATCATCGGATGCGTCGGCGGGGGCAGCAATTTTGCGGGATTGGTTTTCCCATTCTGCAAAGATAAATTCGAAGGGCAGAAAGTCCGGGCAATTGCGGTGGAGCCGGCATCGTGTCCCACGCTGACTCGCGGACCGTATGCCTATGATTTTGGCGACAACGCGGAAATGACGCCGCTCATGGCCATGTACACGCTGGGCCATAAGTTTGTTCCGCCTCCAATCCATGCCGGCGGTTTGCGCTATCATGGTATGGCGCCGCTCATCAGCCACCTGGTTCGGGAAAAACACATCGAAGCTGCCGCCTACAAACAGATCGAAGTGTTTGAAGCGGCTCGTCTCTTCGCCCGCACCGAAGGCATTCTCCCGGCGCCGGAATCGTCGCATGCCATTCGCGCCACCATCGTCGAGGCAGAAAAGGCTAAAAAGGAAGGCCAGAAAAAGACAATTCTGTTCAACCTCAGCGGCCACGGCCATTTTGATATGGGCTCCTACGATAAATTCAATGATGGCCAACTGACGAACTACGAATTGCCGGAAAAGCAAATTCAGGAGACGCTGAAGATGATCGAAGATTATCCACCTGTGGATTAATTTTGATACATTGTTCAACGCCAATGGTAAAAAATAAAACACCCGAAATCGAAGGAACATTGTGATTTCGGGTGTTTGCATTTATTATTGAAATAAAATTCTATGAAAAAACAACCTGGTCTTTCCACCAAAAACGAAGCTGGAGTCTTTCCTGCGAGTTCTAATTCGTGCCGCCGAATCGCGTCGACTGCGGGCATTGCCTGGATGATCACAACAGACGCTGCCAGTTCACGAAGCGATCGATTCACGAGCGGTTCCCTGCCCAAATCAGGTTACGCCATTTGCTCCATCAATTCAGGAACCATGGCGCAAAATGGCTGCTCTTTGATCAAATGGTTGAACTTCTCCTCATCAATGGTGAATTTGTATTGAGCGAACGCTTCGGCCACATGATCCTGGTATTCATCCGCCTCAAAATACTTCTCCATTTTTCTGCTCACAAACAGGACCTGTTCGTCCGTGAACCACTGCCACGGCTTGCTGGAATTTTCTTCGAGAATGCAATTCAATTCCACAGCCCAGGCGGCTTTGAATAAACCCAACATGCGCAAATCACGCTGCATGGCCAAAAACTGTCCCTCGGTGGTCGGATTGAAATATTTGAAATGCTTCGAATAAAACACGGCATTGTGGTAATGGTCCGGAATATTGAGCAGTCCATCCGTCTTGAGCCGCAGCGCCATATTCACAAAAATCCCCACAATTTTTCGCCCGATCCTCAGCCCGGGGAAAATTTGTCCCGGCAACGGGGGACGTCGCGTTGTGAACTCCGCAGTGGGGTCTTGCAGCGTGAGCCATTCTATCACGATCATGGAAAATTTCTGGCCGGAAATTTCCGAAGGGAAGACAGGCTTGGCAATGAAATATTTTTTCCGAACATACAACTCGCCCAGCAGGTGGTCGACGTCTTCCTTCTCGTAGAACAATTTCAGCGTATGCCGATAGGGGTCCTGCGCATCGATTCGTGTGATGAAATTAAAAAAACCGCGCTTGTTCAAATCGTGGAAAATGCCATATTCTTCGAGCGCTTTCTGGATTCCCAATTCCGAGTAAAAATTCAGGAACAAATGGGGTCGTTCCTTTTCCTCCAAATCGCCCAGAATGTCTTCCGTCGAAATGAGCTTATCGGCGGATGACGTTCTCTGGAGTTCAAAATTGGTTAAGCTCTGATAAACTCTGCGGAATCTTTTTGATGTTTGTACCATATCTCATCCCACTTGAACGCGTTCCATTTTTCGCATCAAAACGTATATGCCACTCAAAGTCCTGAAATATGGCTATCGCGGACAACACAGTCGTCTGGCATCACCGTTTGAAAATTTTAGTCACTTTGTTATACATGGCTATACAACTTTCGTTCCAGGAAAAAAATATCCCTGTGAACGTGCGTGAGTGATTCTTTTATGTGAGATTGTCTAAATTTTTAATCAATGGAAAAAATAATTATCATTGAAGCCAAGAGTGAAAAAATTACTTTGCCTTTCATGAAGGTCAACTGAAATTTTTCTTGACTATTAATAACAAAAATACTATTATTACACAATTTAAATAATCACGTTGTTAGCGATCTGTTCGAAGTTTTAGTCGACTGAAGAAATATGCTTTCATTGATATTTAGTCATTTCCAGAATTCTGTTGATGTTACTCTAAGTATTTTTTAGTCACTAATATTATAACAGCATTTCTTTTTTACAAATACTATCTATCTGAACAACCGTTGAGTAGAAAGGAATATTAAATGCGAATCAAGTTAATAAAAACTAATTCAATTATAATCCTTTTACTTGCAACTATTATTGTGCATTCATCGATAAACTGTCGTGATTGTCAAAGTCCAGAGCCTGAAAGAATTACGTACCTAATTACTCCCTTTAATATCAATGCATTGAGCTACGATGACGCTCCATATAGCGGGAATATCGCACTCTCCCTAGACTACCCATTTGAAAAAGATGAACAGGGAGTTATTTTATTTAACTATAGAGGAGAAAAATATTATCACCCAGTTCAGCTTGCTCAGTGGATTCTACAATATTTAAACGCTTATAGAATCACCAATAATTACGATTACATAAAACGATCAAATTTGTTCGCTGATAAGCTAATCGAGATATCCACACTTTCCAATAATGCACTTTATTTTCCTTACTCCTTTAATTTTACCCTTCATGGAGGTGATATACTGTATAGCCCTTGGTATTCAGGCATGGCGCAAGGACAAACACTTTCAGCATTTGTCAGGTTGTACAAGATGACCAATGAAAAAAAATACGCTGAAATTGCCGACCAGATTTTTACAAGCTTTAACAATTTCAAAGTCTCATCTAATCCATGGACTGTGATGACCGATTCAGCGAATTACTATTGGATTGAAGAATATCCATTAGAAATTCCGGATCACACCTTGAATGGTTTTATATTCGGGATTTATGGTCTTTATGACTACTATCAATTAACAAATAATGAACTTTGTAAAGAACTACTTCAGGCTGGCATTACTACAATCTACCATTGTATCGATCAGTTTCGAAATCCAGGCGGAATAAGTTACTATTGTCTGAAACACAAACATATTCCTGAAGCAAGTTACCATCAAGTTCATATCGATCAGCTTAACATGCTTTTTAAGATGACTGGTGAAAATTATTTTAAAGAAATGGCTGATTTATTCGCGAAAGACTATCCATGAAAATCATGTGCATTTCTTCATTTTCAATTCATACTTTAAGCTGTGGAAAATATTAATAATTAAAGTTGAACTGAGTAATGCGAAGTTAGCTCCTACTGAAATGCTCAACGTTTGAGCAAGTAATCGTTTGCTGGCTTAATTTCAAAGTTATCAAGATATAGTTACACAAAAAAGAACATACTTCGAGGAGCGTTGAGATGAAAATATTGAATGCATATTTATTTCTATGGCTGATGTTATGGTTAAATTGTGATATGAAAAATGCTTATGAACCAGAACAATACTCGGCAAATGCGAAAATCACAAAATGGTTTGGCAATTGTCGAGCCGCTATATCCTTGACTTACGACCATGGTAATCCAATGAGTGATTCAAATATTATGCTTCAAAATTATTTGTTGTCTCAAAATATGACGATCGATTATGAAATAGTGACTAGCTATTATCTTTGTCATCCTGAGCTAAAAGATTATTTATTAAACTATTTGATACCATCTGGTTTTGGATACTATGGGCATGGTCATTGGCATTTTGATCATGATGCTTTAAGTTACGAAGAAAAATTGAATTCTTTTTCTCTATGTTATCAAACGTTAATAAGCTGGAATTTAAAACCTATTGCTTATGCCTATCCTGCAAGTGGCGGTCTAAAAAATGAAACACAAAATGCGTTGCACGAAGCGGGCTTTTTGTCTGGTCGAATGCATTTTTTTAAAGGAATGAACAAACCATGGATTATTCCAGATTCTTTATCAGAGCCGCAAAATTGGTATCAGCTTCCATCCGTTGTAATGCAAGATTTATCTTATGCTAATAACGAAGAGTGCGTGAATGATAACAATGAACTTGTACCAATTCTGGACCAAGCGATTGCATCCCGCGCCTGGTTAATTTTAGCCTATCATTCAATTGGCGAGGAGAATGGATATGGCTTTTTTAAATGGGACGAGTTTGTGAAAAATGTCGAATCAATAAAAAGTCGTGACTTTTGGGTCGCCTCTATGAATGATATCAATTTATATATTTTAGAAAAAAACAAAACCAAAATTGACCTTCTAATATCTAAAAATATTCAGGGCAAAATTGAAACTTTAACTTTAATGTTGAGCGATGAACTCGATAATAATTTTTACAGTCAGCCTTTAACGATCGAACTAACTATTCCAGAATATTGGATAAATAAAGAAATGATTATATCCAATCAGGGTGGATATAAACAGACTCAAATTTTCAATCGGTGCAATGTTCTAATTTCACTTCCACCAGATGAAAAGTCTTATTGTCTTAAATTGGCAGAATAATTAAATCGGCTTATCTTTGGACCCGCTTCCAGGCTGGTTTTTGCGTTTTAAAGATGAACTTAAAAAAGCCAATTAAAAGTGCAGCATTAATTCCCACGAAATAATAGCTATAAACAAGAATAGAGGGCTTTTTAATTTCCAGTTTTGTCAGCATAAACCCAATAAGGCTTGACATGTAAAATAACAATTGCAACAACGCAGCAAACATAAAAAAGGGAATGTCTGACAATAAAAAATTAGTCACCAGAACAAAAATTAAAAAGAATGGAACGAACCAACGGAGAATTTTATGCGACCAAAGGCCAAATGCTACAAAACATCTCCATGGTAATAGCAGCCGCCAGATTTCAACCAAACTATTGAAATTTGCCGCACCAATGCGAATCTTTCTCGTGAATTCTCCAGCCTCATTCTTAGAAGTAGTTTCAATGCCAACTGCATCCGATGCGTAGATAATATCTTTGTGATACTTCTCGATTATTTTCAAAGGGATTATAAAATCATCCATGATCACCTTATTCTCTGGTAGAGCATGATAGAATTTATGCCGAATGGCGTAGATAGCACCATTAGCTCCAAAGACTGTTTTTATCTTTCCTTCCATTGCTTTCAACATATTTTCGTAGCTCCAATAGAGCGTTTCTCCGTTACCGCCGGAACTATCATTAAAAGATACTAATTTCAATCTACCACAGACACCCCCTATATTCTCATCAACAAAGTGCTGAACAAGATTTTTTATTGCATCTGGTTGATACATCGTATTAGCGTCAGAGAAAACAAGGATTTCTCCATCCGCATTTTTTACCAATCTATTCAACGTTGCTGCTTTTCCCTGTCGCTGTGAATAAAAAAATGGTCGAATCAGATTGGACTGATTGGCAGTGAGTATTTGGTTGGTATTATCATCAGATGCATCCGAGCCAAACAAAAACTCAATTTTATCTTTTGGATAATCAATTAGTAAACAGTTGTCTATTTTGCTTTTTATAACTGATTCTTCGTTATAAGCCGAGATGAGCATACTGATCGTTGGAAAATAGTTCTGATCACGAAGTCGCTTCTTCGGTTTAATTTTGGTAAGAATGAATAACACTAAATAAAAACCTAAATAACTATAAACGATCAATGATAACGAAATCCAAAATATCCATTTGAAGAGCATTTTGAGTTCACCTTTATTTCGATTAATTATAGCCTTGCTCATCTTTGCGGGAATACACGGTAAATTGCCTCTGCCAGAATTTTTGTCTGATTTCTTCGAGTAAAAAAGGATGTATCCTCAGGTGTGACTAAATTGAAGTGATCAATAGTTTCAAAAAACTTCGATGCCTGCTCCGTAGAATTAACATACACACCAATTTTTAATCGTTGAATGATTTCTGCCGCTTCATCTGAAGGATGGCCTATTCCCAAAATAAATTTTCTTGCAGAAATATATTCAAACAGTTTTCCAGTAAGCGCACCTTTCCATGAGCCGTCCATCCTATTTAGTAATAACAAAATATCACATAGGCGTTGGAATAGTATGGATTGTTCATTGGTCAAATTTTGGTATATTACAACTTTGTGGTTGACACTAAATTTCTTGCATAAATTTATTACATAGTTATAATCGATGTCATCAAAAATTGCCACATGAAGTTTTAGTTTGGATAAGTTTTTTAATGCCGGGAATATAACTTCAATGGGACGAATGCCATTGTACAAACTACCCGAATAGCCGATAATGATATCTGATTTTTCAACCGCTGATAACTCGAAATCTCCTTTAACATGGATATCATCAAAATAGCCATTGTAAATAATAACTGATTCGCATTGGTAGCGACTGTGAAGTTCTGCAGCAAGATTTTGGGACACAGTTGTAATTAACGCGGCATGTTGTATAATTCGTTTCTCAATAAATGAAATAATGAATCGGTTGAAAAGAGACGGATTAGGAATTAAAATATTCAACCATAAATCTCGATAGTCAACTATTAGCGGCAGGTTATATTTTCTGGACAAATAGTATCCAAGGCGTAATACACTTTCAGGGCCAAATGAAACAAAAATAGCCTGATAGTTTGACATTCGCTCGCTATTAAAATAGGCTTTTCCCTTTAAAAAAAGTTGATTTCTCAGATAACGGTAGAGTGGAACCAGACCAGTGAACCTGAGAAATCGACGCAAGAAGCTCAAATCTGCGGAAAATTTATTTAGCTGTGAATCATCTGGATAAAGAAATATTTGAATAATCGAGTTCAGATTATATTCAAGTGTACCAGTTCGTCTCGGAGTACAGACATCAATATCGATACCGAAATCGGGCAGATATTTGACGAAGCTGTAAAGCCGATGAGATGCAACTGTGTTCGCCGGCGGAAAATAGTTTGTGATTAATAAAATACGCATAGTTATTAAGTTCAAATAAGAAAGAATAATCTAAAAAAATTAGTACAACAATCGCCCCTTAAGTTGAAATAATTTATTAATGACGGTCTTAGAGGTTTTTAGCGATTGTCTTCTCTGTTTGATTTTTTTTAGGCCGCGAACTCCATCCGCCAAGCCCTTGAAAAATTTTGCCGGATGTTTAATTTTAAGTGAAAGCAGAAAATAATAACTCAGCCAGATGATAAAATGAGTTACGATAAAATACCATGGTAGAAATGAAAATGCGAACCAGATTCTATTCCGGGTAAAATAATAAACCGATCGCCATGACGGCCGCGCCTCGGGTGAAGTTTTATGATAGACAACGAATTGTGGAGAATAAAATAATCGAAAACCACGTTCCAAAGCGCGCATTGAAAAGTCAATCTCTTCGAAACCATAAAAATAATCTGCAAACAAAACGCCAGTCGATTCAAAAACTTCTCGGCGAATAGCGTTTGCCGTTCCCAAAAAATAACTCGTTTCGAATTCCTGTTCAACCAAACTTTTATCCCGATGAGGGAACTCAAGTCGATTAACTTTATCGGAAAAATAATTCACAATTTTAAAGGTCAAAATGGCTACATCTTTTTTTTCAACGAAGTAACGATTGAGCTGCTCAAAGAATTGACGATCTTTAATGATGCAGTCATCATCTATAAACACCAACAAGTCTCCGTGTGCATAATTAATCGCTAAATTTCTTGCACCAGGTACGCCAAGATTTTTTTCTGCCTGAATTAATTTAATATCCGAATATTTGTTTTTAATAATTTCTGAAGTGCCATCTGAACTGCTATTATCCACTAGAATTATTTCAAGAGATTGGTACGTTTGAGTATTTATAGCATCGATGCAATCGATTAGGACATTAATTCGATTGTAGGTAATTAGTATTAGGCTAATGAGATAATTTTTTTCTTCTATCACTTTACCCCTAACCATTTTTTTTCACTCTTTTTACTTTTGTCGTCAGAGATAAAGCGCTAATTAATCCTCCCGCAAACCAAACCAGCGAATTATTAGAAATGTCACCACTAAACATTGCATTCCAGAGACCAAAAAGAAACAAACAAATACTTACAACACTCAATTGCAGACCAGACGATTCATTCGTCGCGGCATAATCTCTAATGTTACTTAACCCATAACGAATAGCCTGGCCGATGAACAAAAGTATTAAAATTAATCCGAGTATACCATTCTCGCATGCCAATTCCAAAATTAGATTGTGAGGATAAATAAAATTCTGCCATGGCGCTTCCATAAGATAACTTCCTGTTCCAATGCCAATCAATGGTGAAGATAGGAAATTCTGAATAGCAACCAACCATGCCAGAACCCTAAATGCTGAGCTTGCTTCCTGAGTGATTGGTGCCGATATCCGCGTGGAAATTGTATTTGTGGTGTAAATTATTAGAAGGACTGCTGATGTCAAAGTGACAAGACTAATCAATATCTTTTTTGATAATGGCTTCGCAGGTTGAAGAAAATAAAACCCTAAAGCTAATACTAAAACACCAATAAAAGGGCCTCGCGAACCCGACCAAATCATGGGAGGTAATAGAATGATATAAGATAATAGGATCAAGAATTTTGTATAAAGTTGTTTCGATTTCACGAGTAAAAAAATACCACAAATAATAGAAACGCCAAGGCTTCTTGATAGAAAAATTGGGTTGACACTTTCCGATGGCCGAAAACGTAAAAATTGAACTACTGTGTCAGCTTTAACTAGGAAGCTAATAAGGCCGAGGATAATTCCCAGGATATAACCAATAATGATAATTCTCTTAATACCTCTTAAATCATTCACATAAAGAGAGGGAATGAAAAACATAGTCAAATTATAAATCAGATAGAATAAAATCTTAGTCGCGCCATAGCTTCTATTAGTCGAAAAGAATAATCCGAAAATAAGTAATAATATAATAGCGATTACAATCTGATGAAGTCTACTATCAATGAATTCATATTGATCTGATTTTCTGCTGAGATAAAAAAAGATCGAGAAGGAAATTAATAAAAAATAAGCAATCAACTGAGGAAATGGAAGTCCAGTAGGAACAGCATCTGATAAAACCTTGAGGAGAATATTGTCGGTCAACGCAACAGCAAAGCTGATTTCAGGAACTAAAAAAATTATAAACGGAAAAAAAAAGGTCAGAAAAAAAGCAAGACTGAAAATTTCTGAAAAAAACAACATAGCTATTGTTAATGACTCTACTGCAACAAGCCATTTGAAATATTTCTTTATATCAATTTCGAAATTTAAATTTTGAATTAACATTTCAGTCCCTGAAGAGTCGGAAGATGACAGTTTTACCTTTTTGTACTTCCTCCATCTTAATTTCCTTAATAACAAATAATGAAAAGTAGTACAGAACGATTCCCGATGGCAATATTAGAAAAATAAAAGATAATTGACTGTCTATGATTTCCAAACTGCCTAATAAAAAACAGGCGAGCAAGCAAGCAGCTAGAATACTATTTAATATTGATCTTATAGGTGGTGTCCAGCGCAATTCATCTTTTGTAAAATAAATTGCAAGAATGAAGTATCCCAGATAGGTTAAAAGCATTGACAATCCAGCGCCGTAATAACCATATTTGGGGATGAAAATTAAATTCAAACTTATATTAATGACACCAGCGATTAATGCAAGTTTAGCGATGCTTCCGCTTTTGCGATGGAGCTCGAAGCCTTTCAATACATACTGGCAAAGACCATTGAAGAAAACACCAATTGCAATGAATGGGAGCACTTTGGCGCCATCAATGAATGTGGCGCTGGAAAATATCTTGAGCATCGGCTTGGGGACAACCAGCAAAACAGTTACAATTGGCATACATAACAAAAAATAATATCGAGTCAATTCAGTAATCAATGTTTGAGTTTTTTGATCGCCATGCTGCTCCCAATTTTCGATAATAATCGGATAAGCGGCGAGCATAAGTACAGTATAAGCAAAAGTTAATATACGCTCTGAGATTACATAACCAACTGCGTATAGCCCCACTTCACTACTCCCTCGAAAGTACTCAATGAGAAACCGATCGGACAGGGATAATATCCAAAATGAAAACATCGAAAAAGTTATTGGGATTCCAAAATTTGCAAACTCTCGCAGAAGAGGCATCGAGAAATTTTGAATACGGAATTGACGAATAAAGTTTAATTCAAACAAAACTATAATATCGAGAACAAGTGGAACAATAAGGAATCCCCAAAAAATAGCGGATACTCTCAAGTCAAAAAGAAGTATCAGTCCAATACTGAGTAGCGGTTTTCCTACCGAGAACAAAATCCAGTAAAGAGAATATTTCTTCGCTTCCAGGCCCGCACGATATACCAACACAAAAATTTCAAATATAGTATTGAAAATTGAGGCGACAATTGCTAGATTAACCAACGAAAAAAGACTATCCGCTATTTTGGCTTTAAAAAAGAAAATATTGATAAGATAGCTAAGCGTTGCAATACCAAAGGCGCTTACAAAGGAAGCGATGCCTAACGTGGAAAAAAAAATATGCTGAACGCCATTGTTTTTCTGATTTAAAAAAAAACGAGTAACGCAATTTGCCAGCCAAGCCATGCTGAAAACTCGGATTAAGCCAAATGCTGAAAAAGCTAATTGGTAATTTCCATATTCTGTCGGCGTAAAAATGCTTGTAAAAATACGAATGAGTATAATGCCAACAATTGCTGGGATAACCATAGCAGGTAAATAAATAAGAAAATCTTTTGCCGTTCGTTTGATTTGACTATTGACAAAAGACTGAGAGTAATCGTTAGCCATAAAATTTCGATCTATTTTCTAAACCAGTTATTGGGCTTCAGATCGACAAAAATCTGTTGAATGCGACTATAGCGATTTGAATCTGACTGCTTGATGTATTCAAGATTTACAGCTATATATGCCATCATGGAAAAGAACAACAAACTGATAATTCCCGAAGCTAAAACCAGCAGCATTCTTTTTGGACTGGAACGTTTGATGGGTGCGATCGCTTTATCGAGGACTTGAACGGTTGGGGTGTCCTTTGCTTCTTGTATTTTCGCTTGTTCGTACTGGGGAAGAATAAATTCTAAGAGCGTTTCCTGCAATTTTACTTCACGATATAATCGCGCGTATTGAATGCCCAGATCAGGGATGTCAGAAAATGGAGGAAATAGATCTAACGACTGAGAGTTAATAGAATTATTCTTATCCAGTTTGGTGCCGTATCGAAAATCGTTGTACTTGCTCTCCAACTCCTGTAATTGAGATTGGGTTTTCATGAATTCCTGGTGACTTTCACTTAAATATTTTTTCATCACTCCAAGTTCGACTTGTTTGGAAATGATTTGAGCCTTCAACTCAGCAGCTGCCGTTATGCCAACTTCTACCTGTTCTGGCAGAGAAATGGCACCATATTGTATTTGAAAGGATCGAAAATCATCTTCTGCTTTTATTAAGTCAACAAGATTTTGATGATAACGGCGCTCAATGAAAATGCGTGTACTCCGAGCTTTGTCAGTTTTCAGTTCTCGATTGACTCGATCAAGTTCAATTAAAAAGTAATTGGCAATGTCCTTTGCAAGTTCAGCCGCTTCACGCTCCTTTGTTTTTCCTGCAAAAAAAGGAGTGTTGATTTTCATTGAAAGAGAAATAGTGCCTTCGTCATTTACTTTGACAACGACTAATTGACTTAATGTTCTGACCGCTTCTTCTATATTTTTGCTTTTAAACCTTTGAATTAGATTAAATTTCTCTATCACATTCTGCATGACTGATCGACTATTTAAAATCGCTAAGAATGTATTTGTCTCTTCCGATACTAATCCCATATTAGCGGTGAAACTACCGCCAGGTATTTTGCTTAATAAAGATGACAGGCCTAAATCACTGCTCTCACTTGTCGGCGGCATAATGGTGGCAGTGGCTGTGTAGTATTTTGGAATAATTAAACTCACAACGGCAACAAAAAAGCAGAATATCAGGCTGTTAATAATTATCATTTTTCGCCACTTGACCAATATAGATAGATAATCTAAAGTAGTGATTTTTCGCTTTTCCATTTTCGCTTTCATTTTTAAATAGTTGGGGGCATAAGAATTAGTTCTGCGCTGCCATAAATGCAAAGACCAGCGTAGCCAGTCCCGAAAAAATCTGCAAGTACTCGGCAAATTCCTTGCGGAACGACAGGGGCACAATGATTGTATCGCCACGATCGACTGCCACATCCATTCCCTGCTCCACTGAATTATCGCGTAGGTGAATGACCTTAATGCCCTTGACATTTCCCATTTCAGTGGTGCCGCCAGCCAGCCCGACATAATCCTGAATTTTGAATCCTGCCATATAGGAATAACCGCCGGGGATATTCACCGCACCGTGGACATAAACCCTGTTCTTTAATGATGGGACGAAAATATGATCACCATTTTGTAAAGCGACATCCACCGGTCGTTGATCCTTGTTCCCATTTTTTGAACCCAGTAAATTTATGTTAAATATCTTCTTTTCACCCTTCTCGCCTTGCCTCACGACATAAATATTCTGCGGATCCAACGAGCGATTGAATGCATCGACGCGCAGCAGGAAACTACTCAGAGACTCGTTTTCAGTAATCTGATGAATCCCCGGCTGTCTGACCAGCCCTTCGAGAATGACGGTCTTTTGAATTAAATCAATTGCCGGAACATAGATGATGTCGCCATTTTGTACAAAGATATTTTCGCTCAAATCACCCAATTTTTTAAATTGAAATAGATCCAGAGAATCAATCTGACCATTCGTATGGCGAATTTCGATGTGCCGTTCATCCGCCCAGTCGGTGAGGGATTCAGCCCGATCGATGACGACCGATACCCGATCGACTGCCTGCGCAACGTAAGTGCCGGGATTCACCACTTCGCCCACGACATGAACGCGGAACGAACGGAGCTGTACCAGATTGGCAAACACATCTTTCATTTTATATTTCGTTTTTCCCGCCTGTCTAATGTCACTCTGCAATTGGGATAATCTCTTTCCATCGGCCTTGAAAATTCCAATCGTCTCAACGATTAATAGTCCCTCCGGGGTTACTTGCGACGGGAACATCAAATCGGCTTCACCGGAGACGTTGACATAAAACATATCACCAGGGCCAACCACGTATTGATCAGGATTGATCACTTGTTCCAGGGCCTGGGTTGTGGGAACAGGCAAACCTTTTTCTTCCAGCGAGATTTTTTCTTCACCGCTTGACATGAACGGTGATGTCGTCCGGGCGGAGGTTGTTTTATTCCGTTTTGGATTTGCCAGTTGGCTGAACAACCCGGCCGGGTTCAAAATAAGCAGCACCAGGTTCAGCAGGATTATCAATTCTATTTTTCGCACTGTATACTCCAAATTTAGAAAAGCCCTGTCACTAAAATCAATTTAAAGTGGAACAATATAAAAATAGCCGCCCTAAAAGTCAAGAAGTTTCTATTGGAAAAACCAAATCCGCATAATGAGCATTTCGCTGGGAAGCACGCGCGTTTTTAGACCTCCCGGTTGCTCATCATTTCCGCGCGCTTACATTTTTTTACGGCATGAGCGCCGGGAGAGTATTCTTTTGTAACTCACGGTTTTCGCTATGATAAAATTCTATAAAAAGCACTTGCAAGTTAATACTTAAGTTCTTATCTTACATTTCATGAAAGTCGAAACAATTCGCGTCGATGGAAAAGTTGTGTTGGCGCCCTTGGCAGGAATTACGGATTCACCGTTTCGGGCCATTTGCAGGGAAAAAGGTGCGGCGCTTGTTTTCACGGAAATGATCAGCGCCGACGGCATTGTCCAGCAAAATAAACGGACACTGGATTACCTGTATTTTCGGGAACAGGAACGCCCCATTGGGTTTCAGCTCTTTGGATCCGATCCCTCAATCATGGCGCGCGCCGTGGAAATTGTTCTTTCTCACTCGCCGGATTTCATTGATATTAATTATGGTTGCCCTGTGAAAAAAGTCGTGAAGCGAAATGCAGGCTCTGCGTTGCTTCAGGACATTCCAATGCTCCGGCGAATCACTGAAGCTGTGGTTCGGACCTCGACGGTGCCAGTACTGGCAAAGATCAGAAAAGGTTGGGACGAAAACGCTGTCAATGCCATGGATGTGGCCAAATTGTTGGAACAATGCGGCGTGCGGGCGGTGACCATCCATCCCCGAACAAAGGCTGAGCAATTTCGGGGTCACTCGGACTGGTCGCTCATACGCCGGATAAAGCAGGAACTGAGCATTCCAGTGATTGGCAATGGCGATATCGTTACGGCCGAGGACGCGCAGCGCATGATCGACGAGACAGGCTGCGACATGGTGATGATTGGCCGGGCCAGTCTGGGAAATCCCTGGATTTTTGAAAGCGCCGATCAGCTTCTTCGCAATGGCGCGCTGTCGTCTCCACCGTCGAACATGGATCGGCTGGCGCTGATTCTCAAACACCTGCATGACATGGTCGAACTGAACAGCCCCACGCGCGGTGTGCGTGAGATGCGAAAGCATATTGGCTGGTACCTGAAAGGACTGCCACACAGTTCTATCATAAAAAACGAGCTTTTCAAACTGACGACTGAACAGCAAGTCATTGATTTTTTAAGTTCCTATTTTGACAGAATATCGACTTATGAACGACTGCAATTTTTTCATTCCAATCAAGAGATCCCTGCATAAAGTTTGGCACAGAATGTTTGATAGTTGAAGTCCCTGACATTGATGTATCGCCAAAACAGGAGTGGTGGAGAACTGGTGGAAATCCCGGTTAGACGTTGGTTCAATTTTTCCGGATCGGGCGACTCAGTGTTTGGGAGCATTCATGTATTTCGGCGAAGCAATAGATTTCACTGGCAATGTCCCAAAATCCAGCGGGCATCTGGGTGAATCCAATTTCTATTGTTCGCGTTGCGCTATTTCAAACCCGGTTCGTCCTCATTGATTCTCTCAATTCTCCTGTACACTCTGAACGATTCCATAAATCCAATGATAATCAATCCACTATCATACATTCTGGAGGTACTATGAGTCGCAGAAAAATCATCATCATGGGCGCTGCAGGGCGCGATTTTCATAATTTCAATGTCAGGTTCCGGGATAACGATTTGTACGACGTGGTAGCTTTCACAGCAACTCAAATCCCGGATATCGACGGCCGAAGCTACCCGGCGTCACTGGCCGGAAAACTCTATCCCAACGGCATCCCAATTCACCCGGAAGAAGAATTGGTCGACCTCATCAAAGAACATCACGTGGACGGTGTTGTTTTTTCATACAGCGATATTCCCCACGAACAAGTGATGCACAAAGCCTCGCTGATAAATGCCAATGGCGCTGATTTCATCCTGTTGGGCGCAGACTCCACGGCCATCAAAAGCAAAGTCCCGATCATCTCCATCTGCGCCGTCCGGACCGGCTGCGGGAAGAGTCAAACGACCCGCCGCGTCAGTGACATTCTGAAATCCTACGGTAAAAAACTGGTAGCGGTTCGGCATCCCATGCCGTACGGGGATCTGGCCGCGCAAAAAGCCCAGCGTTACGCGAACTACGATGACATGAAGCGCCACAAGTGCACCATCGAAGAGATGGAAGAATACGAGCCGCATATTGAAAACGGCACCATCATTTACGCCGGCGTGGACTACGGCGCAATTCTTGAACAGGCTGAACAGGAAGCGGACATCATCCTGTGGGATGGCGGCAACAACGATACTTCATTTTACAAACCCGATCTGCACATTGTGATTGCAGATCCGCTCCGCGCCGGCCATGAACTGACCTACTATCCCGGCGAAACCAATGTGCGCATGGCCGATGTCGTCGTCATCAATAAAATCGATACAGCGGGCTATGACGATATCGAATATGTCCGCGCCAGCATCCGGGAAGTCAACCCGAACGCGATCATCATCGAAGCCGCATCACCGCTGAGCGTTGAAGACCCGGAACTCATTCGCGGGAAACGTGCTCTGGTCGTCGAAGACGGTCCAACGCTCACCCACGGCGAAATGACCTTCGGCGCAGGTGTTGTAGCTGCGGAAAAATTTGGCGCGTCCGAAATCATCGATCCGCGCCCCTGGGTGGTTGGCAAAATTGCTGAGACTTACGAAAAATACCCCAGCATCGGAGATCTGCTGCCGGCCATGGGCTACGGCGCGCAACAGGTGAAAGACCTGGAACAGACCATCAATGCCGTGGACTGCGATGTGGTGATCATTGGAACTCCCATCGACCTGCGCAAAATAATAAATATCAAAAAACCAGCGGTTCGGGTGTCCTATTCGCTTCAGGAAATTGGCAGACCCTCGCTGGAAGATGTGCTGAAACGCTTCAAATAAACTTACAAATCCCGATGCTGCACCTGCAACATCGGGATTTTTGTTTCACCCAATCAGATCTTTTTTAGCAATTCCGATGAGGCGTTGACCAAAGCGTACACCTCGCAGCGGGATTTTCCCTTGTGATGGACCTGGGATATACTTAACTTATCAGATTTTTCCACGCGCCATACGTCTTCTCAATGATGAGACGCACGGTATTTTCAAAATATTCATATACAAATAAAGACACGCTATGAATGAAGATTTCAACTACCATGAACCTTACGTCAAATTCTTTTTGCACCGAAATTCTGTGAGACGATTCGATTCAATGGCAGAAATTGTAAGGCTGACTTGCGACGATGAGCGGGTCCGGTCGATTATCACTGAATTGCAGGCCTGGCCCGGGGATGAAATCAAGTCGCACAAAAGTGTCGACCATCCGCTTCACAAACTGTCGTTTCTCGCTGAGTTAGGATTCACTTCGGCCGAACCGGGAATTGCCAATATCCTCGAAAAGATAATGTCCAACCAATCCGAAGAAGGGCCGTTTCAGATCCTGATCAATATTCCAAAGCACTTTGGCGGGACAGGTCTCCCCATAAAAACATGGGTTCTCTGTGACACCCCGCTCGTTGCCTACGCCGCCATAAAATTGAACAGCGGCGAATTGAACCCAGCCATGAAAAAAGCTGTCGATTATCTTGCCAGTCGCGTATCTGAAAATGGCTGGCATTGCCTCGCTTCTGCGGAATTGGGTAAGTTTCGCGGGCCGGGCCGCAAAGACGATCCCTGTCCCTACGCCACCCTCCTGATGCTTCACCTGCTTTCTCTTACGCACGGAGATGATTATCGCCAGGAAAAACAGATTGGCATCCAAACTCTTCTTAATTTATGGGATCGCCGTCAGGTTATTAAGCCGTATCTCTTTGGCATGGGCAGCGATTTTAAAAAATTAAAATTGCCTTTTGTCTGGTACGATATTTTGCATGTCGTGGAGATCCTCAGTCGTTATCCGGAAGCTGTGAGTGACAGCCGTTTTCACGACATGTTTCAAGCCGTTATCAGCAAACGGACGGTTGGTGGCTATGTGCCGGAGTCTGTGTATCTGAAATCCAGCCAATGGGATTTTGGCCAGAAAAAAAAGCCGTCTGACTTTTTGAATGCGGTCATCGAGCGGATCGAGGCGAGAATCCACAGCAGCGCGACAATGCCAACCGCCGCGCAGCCGTTCAAGAATTGCCCGGATTAGTATCGGTGGTTCATTCATGAAAACATATTCCACAGCCTGTCCCCGAAATTGCTACAGCACATGCAGTTTCAACGTGAACATCGACCCGGGCCGGATCATCGGTTTTGTACCGCAGCCAGCCAATCGGGCCACTCCGCGGAGTGTGTGCGTCAAAAGCCTGGCCTCATGGTGATGCAGTCCCGGCTGCACATTGAGCGCGATGTTCTGGCAATTCTTTCACTGAAACTGACGCCGCTGTCAAATCAGTCAGGATGATCCTGGTTTCTATTGCAGCCAATGGTGAATGCATTTCGCCGGACACATTGTTCAAAATTAACATAGCTGTGATTTGTACAGCAATCGTGATTTTCCGGCCGGTCGTTTTTACTGGAGATACTCTTTTGAAAAAACTAATCAGTATCGTATTTCTCTTTTGCACTATTGGAACAGGAATCGGCCAGGATGATGCTCCGTTCCGCATTCTGTCGAAACAAATCCTCTCAGGCGAGACTGTCAGGCTCACGACGAGCTGGAAATTCTGCCCGATTGATAGTGCTGCCTTCGCCTCGCCCGGATTCGATGACCGCGCGTGGGAGTTCTCCGAAACGCATCTCTCCGGCGAAACCGCCGCGGCAAAGAACTGGAACGGTATCGGTTGGTTTCGACTTCATGTGAAAATCGATTCGTCCCTCATCAATGCGCCGCTGGGACTAAAAATAGTGCAGGCCGGCGCCTGCGAGATTTTCATCGATGGCGAATTAGTCCGGCGATTTGGCGTCATAGGCACTTCGTCTCGCGACGAGCAGCGATTTTTCTCGCGCTTCCCCACGAGCATCGTGTTCAAAGATAGCACGCACCATATCATTGCCATTCGCTATTCCAATTATTATGCATTGCAATTCAACGCGTTCAACAGCGTTGCCGGCTTTGCAGCGTCCATCAGCGATTTCGACGATTCTCTGGATCAAAGCATCGCCATGCTGAAAAAATACACGACCAATAAATTCATCTTCACGCTCATTCCGATCATCATTGCCATTTACCACCTGCTGATTTTCCTGTACTATCCCCGACTGAAGGAAAATCTGTTTTATGCAATTATGCTGCTCGGATTTGCCGTGCTTATCCTGGCCCAATTCCAGCCGTACTTGACAACCAATTTTTATTCCATGTATCTGTACAATCGCCTCTTTTTCCTGGCAATGCTTTTTTCGACGTTGCTCGGATTATTCACCACGTATTCGAATTTGCCCCGATTTCCCAACTATACGCCGGTGATCATCCTGCTGAATCTCGGCATGATGCTGCTGCTCTATTTTCAATCATCTCCGACAATCATCCGGATGGCGCTGTTTCTCATGATCATCGAGTTCCTTGAAATTCTCCGCGTCATGACAAAGCTCAAAAGCAGAGGGCGCTTCAATGTATGGATCATCCGAATCGGTTTTCTCATTCTGTTCGCCAGTGTCGCCTACCAGATTCTGATAGGATTCAACGTCGTCCAGCCGGTGTTTGGCATCGTTTACCCCTACCTCATTGGGCTCATCGCCATGATTTTCTCCATGTCACTGGATATGGCTTACGATTTTGCAGCCACGGCGCGAAACCTGGAAAAGCAATTGATACAGGTGAAAGAGCTATCTCAGAAAACGCTGGAGCAGGAACGGCTCGCCAGGGAGCGAGAGATCGATAGGCTACTATTGGAGGTGGATAATCAGCGAAAGACCGGCGAACTGGAAGACGCGCGCCAATTCCAGCTATCCATGCTGCCCCGGTTCACCAATGACTTTCCCGGCCTGGACATCTGTTTTGAAATGCGGACTGCCACAGAAGTCGGCGGTGATTACTACGATTCGTTGTCCGCCGAAGATGGTTCGGTCATCTTCGCCGTGGGCGACGCCACCGGACACGGGATGAAAGCGGGCATGATGATTTTGACCATCAAAAGTCTCTTCCACTCATTCGCGCCGGGGATGGGGCTCGCTGAATTTTTGAAGACTTGCTCCGGAATGATCAAGAAGGTGAAATTGAGCAATAGCTACATGGCGCTGTCGCTGTTGAAAATCAGGGGCGCGACCTGTACCGTCACCTCCGCCGGCATGCCGCCGCTGTTGATTTATCGCAGCTCTGCGGACGAGGTGGAGGAAGTCGTCCTGAAAAGCATGTTCCTGGGCGGACCGGTGGCGGCCGATTTTCCTTCTTTCGAAACAGAATTGCAGGCCGGGGATGTCCTGTTGCTGATGTCCGATGGATTCCCGGAGCTGTTCAATGAGCAGAAGGAAATGTTGGATTATCCGCGCGTCAAAGACATTTTCAAAAATGTCGCCCGACTCGACGCCGACAAAATTGTTACGGAGCTATTCCGCGCCGCAGATGTCTGGAGGCGCAATCGGAATCAGGAAGATGACGTGACTTTTGCCGTGATAAAAAAAATTTGAGTCGCGCCAGTCAACTTTAATCGTGAAATATTTTTCTGGATTTTGGCAAAATTATTTCTTATTTTTCGGCTCCAATGCCATACAATCAAGGCCGGCGCCGCAGCGAGACGGGCGACACAGTGACCCAGTCACCTCTGCGGACAGGTCTTATCCATCTGCATAGAAACCAATTTTAAAACCATGAAAACAACAAAGACAGTCGTTGTCGCTCTCGGCGGCAACGCCATCACCCGGGAATTCGAAGAAGGTAATATTTACCAGCAATTCGCCAACACGCGCCAGAGCCTTGCCGGCGTTGCTGAGTTAATCGAGCGAGGCTATAATGTTGCCATCACCCACGGAAATGGTCCGCAGGTGGGCAATGCGCTCATTCGCGTGGAAGAATCGCGGCGCCTTGTCCCGCCGATTCCGTTGGGAGTCATCGTCGCTGATCTGGAAGGCGGCATGGGCTATATGATTGCGCAGTCGCTGCAGAACAAGCTCATTCGCCGAAAGATCGACCGGGAAGTGGCGACCATTGTCACGCAGGTGATAGTCGATAAGAATGACCCATCGATACTGAATCCGACCAAGTTTGTCGGCCCGTTTTACAAGGAAGAGCAGGTGCCAACGCTGATGGCCGAGCGAAACTGGACCATCAAATACGACGAGGGCCGTGGCTATCGCCGCGTGGTTCCCTCACCCATTCCGCTGGAAATTGTCGAAAAGAAAACCATCAAACATCTGGTGAGCCGCGGCGTGATTGTGATTTCAGTCGGCGGCGGCGGCGCGCCGGTCTACATCGAAGAGGACGGCACTTACGAGGGCGTGGACGGCGTTGTGGATAAAGACCGAGCAGCAGCAATTTTGGCCCGCGATATTGGCGCCGAGGAATTGTACATCCTCACGGCTGTGGACAAAGTGGCGTTGAATTACAGAAAGCCGAACCATCGCGACCTCGATGTGATGACCATTGCCGAAGCGAAAAAATATCTGGCCGAAAAGCAATTTCCCGGTGGCAGCATGGGTCCCAAGATTGAGTCCGCCATTCATTTCATCGAGAACGGCGGGCATCTGTGCATCATCACCTCCACCGAAAAAATGACCGACGCCATGAAGGGTTTGGCCGGCACGCGCATTGTGAAATGAGCGACGCCTTTTCGGACAGGACGCCGGCATTGGACGTCTATTCCCCGACTTAAAAGTCGGGGCGCCCGAACATACGTCCCAGCCATTGCCCGCGCTGGATGTATATCCATCGCAATCTGGTGGCTTAACTGCTACCCAAACGGAATTCTAATTTTATAAATCATATTTGGTTCAACTCGTTTTAACTCAGGAGGCATAATGAAAATACACGAATATCAGGCAAAAGAAATTTTGCGGAAATTCAACGTACCTGTTCCCGAAGGCAAGGTTGCTTTCAAAGCCAGTGAAGCCCGAAAGATAGCCGAGCAATTGGGCGGAACCGTGGTCGTGAAGGCACAGATTCATGCCGGCGGTCGCGGCAAAGGCGGCGGCGTGAAGATTGCCAAAAACGCGGACGAAGCTGAGAAGCTGGCCGAGAAAATGCTGGGCATGACGCTGGTGACCCATCAGACCGGGCCGGAAGGAAAGACCGTGAATCGGATTTTGGTTGAGCAGGGACTGAATATTGAGAAAGAACTGTATGCTGGCATCGTATTGGACAGAGCGAAATCACAATTGGTTTTTATGGCAAGCACTGAAGGCGGCGTTGAAATTGAAAAAGTAGCGGCGCAGACGCCGGAAAAAATATTGAAAGAGTGGATCGATCCGTCCGTTGGTTTCTCCCCGTTTCAGGCGCGCAAACTGGCATTCGGTCTGGGATTGTCCGGCGACCAATTCAAAAATGCGATTAAATTTTTCACAGTTCTGTACAATGCCTATCTGGCCATCGATGCGTCATTGGCGGAAATAAATCCGCTGGTGGTGACCAAAGAAGGCAACGTATTAGCCCTCGACGCAAAAATCAATATCGATGACAATGCCTTGTTCCGGCACAAAGAAATCCTCGAACTGCGCGATCTGGCCGAAGAAGAGCCATTGGAAATTGAAGCCTCCAAATACGATTTGAATTACATCAAGCTGGACGGCGATGTGGGCTGTATGGTCAACGGCGCCGGTTTAGCCATGGCCACCATGGATTTGATCAAGTTGGCCGGCGGCGAACCCGCCAATTTCCTCGACGTCGGCGGCGGCGCCAGCGCAGAAACCGTGGAGCACGGTTTCCGCATCATCCTCAGCGATCCCAACGTCAAAGCCGTGTTGGTGAATATCTTCGGCGGCATTGTTCGCTGCGACCGCGTCGCGACCGGTGTGGTCGAAGCCGCGAAAAAAATTGGCGTTCAGGTGCCGATGATCGTGCGATTGGCCGGCACCAATGCCGAAGAAGCAGCCGATATCCTGAACCAGTCCGGCCTGAAATTTCTGGTGGCGAATTCGTTCCAGGAAGCCGCACAGCGCGTGGTGGAAGCATTGGGGAATTAATGAAAGAGTCAGGCCTCTCCGGCGGCTGTCGCTGTTGGCATTGGGAAGGAGATGGCCAACTTAATCGATTATTCATATCAGCTTTTTCCTGTTCAGCCGCCAAGTCTCAAAGGCACAATGAAAAACAACCACCTAAAATCATCGATTCTGAAAAGCTGAGTTTGGTTTAAAAAAAATTGAATGTGAAAATGGACATCTTCGTGACCTGGTATCTTTGTGGCAAAACGACATGCCTGAATAGTGGCACCAATTTTTGTAACTACCAAGCGATGCTTGTTGTAAAAGCCGATGAAGCGGCTGTTGCTGATCAGTTCGTTGCAGAGACACCACATTAAATTGTGGCGCTGGTACAATTGAATCATCACCATGCTTCAGCATGGTGTCTTAGCAGTTACCAATTTTAATAAATTCTGGAGGATTAACATTGAGTATCTTAGTCGATAAAAATACACGATTGGTCGTACAGGGAATCACTGGCGGAGAAGGAACATTTCACACGCGGCAGATGATTGAGTACGGCACCCATGTCGTTGCCGGTGTAACTCCGGGCAAGGGCGGACAAAAATTTGACGATAAAGTCCCGGTCTATAACACTGTCGCTGAAGCCGTTGAAAAAGAGGGCGCAAACGCGGCGGTGATCTTCGTACCTCCGGCGTTCGCTGCCGATGCGATCATCGAATCGGTCAGCGCCGGCGCAGCTCTGGTCGTTTGCATCGCCGAGGGCCTTCCCACGCTGGATATGGTGAAAGTCTATCAGTTTATCAAAAATCGTCCGACGCGGTTGATCGGGCCCAATTGTCCCGGCATCATTTCGCCGGGGAAAGCCAAAGTCGGCATCATGCCGGGTTTCATTCACAAACAGGGCAGCGTGGGCGTCGTCTCCCGCAGTGGCACACTCACCTACGAAGCAGTGCACCAGTTGACCACACGGGGACTGGGACAAACGACCTGCATCGGCATCGGCGGGGACCCGGTCATCGGCACTACCTTTGTCGACGCGCTGGCGCTGTTCGAACAGGACAATGAGACCAAAGCCGTGGTCATGATCGGCGAAATCGGCGGCACTGCTGAGGAAGAGGCCGCCCGGTTTGTCAAAGAAAAAATGTCCAAACCGGTCGTCAGTTTCATCGCCGGCCAGACTGCTCCCCCGGGACGACGCATGGGACACGCCGGCGCCATCATTGCCGGCGGCAAAGGCACAGCGGCCGAAAAGATGGAAGCGCTGCGCGCGTGCGGCGTTTCTGTGTGCCAGAGCCCGGCCGATATTGGCGCGACCGTGGCCAAGGTGCTGAAAGCGTAGATTGCTGATCAAAACAAAAAGTCTCAGGCCGGAGGGTGTATCATAAGGGCGCCGATTTATTTCTTTGACACAATGTATTGATAATATCTAAAATAGCTGTTCAAAATATTGCAACGAAATCTGATAATTTGAGCGTTTGATGCACCCTCCGGCCTTTTAATTTTGAAATGGGCTAATATCTAAAATTATCGTGAAGAAAACTTCCAGGCAAATCATGGAACGCGGATGACACTGATAATCCGCCAAAACGATGGCCGCGGATCATGCCAAAGGCAGATGCGTCCTTCGGCGCATTTGTGCGAATGAAATTTTTATAATTTTATAAAGTAAAAAAAATTTCCTTCACGTCCACTTTTGGTTTACCAGAAAATCCTGAACAAAATTCAAATCCGTGTACATCCGTGTTATCTGTGTCATCCGTGTTCCATGTCTTGTTTGAAAATTAACTTCGATGGAAATTTGGGAAAACCTCCTTTTCTAACTTGAAATTCTGCCGCTCCAAAATTGGCCTGGGCAGGATATTTTTTTTGGCGGAGAAATCAGCATGGCTGCACAATTAGGCTTTGGAATATTGGGCGCAGGACTCGTGGCGCCGTTTCACGCGAAATCGATCCGGTCCTCAGAAAAATGCCGGCTCGTTGCGGTGGCGGATATCGATTCTGCCCGCGCCCGGCGTTTCAGCGAGGAGTTTTCATGCAGCATGGCTGGTTCACTTGATGCGCTCCTGGACAATGACTCCATCAACGTCATCAATGTCACCACGCCGAACCATCTGCACAAAGACGCAGTGATTAAAATTGCCGAAGCAAAGAAATCGATACTCGTGGAAAAACCTCCGGCCCTGTCCCTCCGCGATGTTGACGAGATGATCGATATCTGCCAAAGGATTGGCGTCAAACTGGGAGTGATGCTGCAATGCCGCGTTCGCCCGGCGGTTCAGGCCGTGAAACAGGCCATCGACGCCGGCCGGTTCGGCGCATTGCTTCACGCGGATGCGTACATGAAATGGTTCCGAACCGGCGAGTACTACCGCAGCGACGCCTGGCGCAGTCTCCGGCAGGCGGGCGCCGGAGTGACTATTCAGCACGCGTTTCACTACATCGATCTGCTGCACTACCTTGCCGGGCCCATCGCTGCGGTGCAGGCGCGGATGGCGAATCTCGCCCATCCGGATGTTGATCTGGAAGACACGCTGCACTCATTTCTGGATTTTGCCAACGGCGCCCGGGGCGTCCTTCAGGCGTCTACAGCGCTGTGGCCGGGACAGGATATTCGCATTGAAATTTTTGGAACCAATGGCGTGGCAATTATTCTGGGCGAAACGATTCACACCTGGCAGTTCAAAGACAGTCTGCCGGAGGATGAAATGATTCGGAAGATCGGGGATAAATCCATCGGCACTGCAGCGACCGGGCCGGCCGCGTTCGATTTCAACGACCATAAAATTGTCATCGAAGATATGGTGGATGCCATCCTGGAACATCGCGAGCCGGTCATTTCAGCGCCTTCGGCCCGGCACACGCTGGAATTGGCGCTGGCCATGTACAAATCATCGGATAGTGGGAGCCGCATTTCCCTGCCGCTCGCTTCCGAAGCCGGCATTTTGTGACCAACCTTCTTAGCCTGCGGGCACTACGCCTGGAAGAAGAAGGGAAACATCTCCCTCCCCTTTTAGGAGAGGGTTGGGGTGAGGTCAATAATAGCAGTTTCGGACAGACTCTTTTTAGCCTGCCCCGGATTCAGCCACCATTGAATTACCACAGTGCGCATTCTCAGGCACGCAAGTCAGGAACAGTTACCACGCCGCAAGGCCAGGGAAGAATAACCGCTGTAATTGGGATGTTTCGGAAATCTGCAACGACGCACCGCCGCAGCGTACCTCCCCGGCATAGCTGCTGCCGAACCGCGACGGCATGAGTGTGACCATAACGCCATTTTCCAACGGAGTCAGACTGACCCAGCAATTTTCAGGCGCAGTGACCCGGCGCAATCCGTCCCATCCACAAAGCCAGTCCAGAACCTGCTGCTGATTTTCCGCCCAATGCTGCACCGGCAGCGAGACAGCAACGCCGCGGTTCGTCCACGTCGGCCTGGAAAAAATGTACAGGGTTCGATCCGCGCCGTGTTTCAAAATGGCCGCAACCGGCTCAGGAACAACCGATGCATGCGGCAGGAGCACCACCTCGTAATCGTAGCCATGAACCGAAAACCTGTCTTTGTCCCACCCGCCAGCCGCAAATACCGTCGGCGAGACAATATCGACGTGATAGTGTTCGTCCATCAAATTCAAAATCAGGTTGAAAATATCCCGGGCAAGGGCGTCCGCGCGATTGTTCGCCAGCGCCTGCATGCTCTCCACCGGAAAAACCAGCAACACATTGGCCATCGGCAGGCGATGCCCGACCGCCTCAGCGTGCTGCCGCAAACGCTGCGTCCATTCCGGGAACCATTGCCAGGTGCTGTGATGCGGGTAACCCGGCATGGGATTATCGCCTAAAAATGAACCCTCCTCTCCGATGGTGCCCACCGGTCCGTAGATGTGCGCGAACCAATTCAGCCCCAACAACGCCATGAGATTCACGCAATAATCCATCACGCCAACCTGCCAGTCAGCGTCCTTGCCTGCTGTCCAGAGATTGTTGTAAGCAAATTTGCCCTGACTGAATCGACCCAATGACTTATTGATCGCGCACACAGCCGCCACATTGGCGTAATGAAACGAGTCCTTCTCCTTCAACAAATTGATATTGCCGACATCCACAAACCCGCCATCCTTGGATTCCAGTCCCTGCCACAGATCGAGGCTGCCGTGATTCATATCGCACATGTCCCCGTATTCCCAATGCCAGGTATCATGCACGCCGCACGACGGTTGATGCCACACCTCGCTGACAGCCTCCCAGGATTTTTTCTGCGCAGCCACCACCGTGTCCTGGACAATCTTGAAATAGGCGGTGCGCAGCGGAATGTGGCTTTGGTCTTCGCAGTCCAGGGCAATTTTCCACAGGTTGTCCGACAAGGCCTGCCCAGTCATCTCGCCACATTTCGCCTGAATCGCGTCTGAAAATGGCAGCGCGCCGTAGACGCAGGTATAGCCCGGTTCGTCCCACATGAGCAAATCCGCAGGCCCCACGACGCGGGCAAAATGCATCAATCGCTCGATATAATATTCCATGTGGGAAGGATTGGAATAATCCACATGGCGGGCGATGAATTTGAAGAAGGCGATGATTTGCCAGTCACCCTCCGGCGGTTCGAACTGGCCGAATGCCTCCACGTACTTTTCTTTGGCGTGATAAAAAAATGTCGCTGCCGGGGTCGCGTCCAGCACATCCGCAGCACCGAATGCAGCGCGTCCCTTTCGCACGGCGTAGATTTTTTCAATGCCGGCCGGCGTGAAATCAATGGCCACCTCATTCACCATGTGACAGTGGCGCGGCGGAATGTAGCAGCGGATGTTGAATCGATTTTGCTGAACCGGAGCAACATTCGGCACCTGCTTCGCCAGGACCTGATCGCCGTAAAGCAGCACAGGTAGCCCACCGAATTTTTCCATCAACAGCCGGGCTAAAAACCGGGGATCCGGCACAGCCCAAAAACAGATGCCGTTCTCCTGGCAAAGCGAACGAATCCGGGCCAACGCCTGCTGCGCCACGGGCTGATCCCATGTGTAACGGCTGCATCGGATGAATGCGGCGACGCCCCCGAAGCCGGCGCGCAACAGATCAAAAAATTGCTGATCCAGCACCGTTTCATTTTCAATGACTTGATCGGTGATGGCCCACATCATGGTTGTGGTCGGATGCGCGCCGTCGGCTTTTTGGTTCATTCGTCTCTCCTGTGGTCATTTTGAATGATGTGAAATTTACGATCGGGTGAATTTGAAAGAGCGGCGATTCAGGACTGGCACCGCTCGCAAAAATAACTGCTCCGCCCCTTCTGCCTGATCCGTCGAACCGGCGATTGGCACACAGGGCATGGCTCGCCTTCGCGGTCGTACACGGCCAGGATGTTCTGAAATTCCCCTTCGATGTTGTATACGGATCGGTAATTAAATACGCCATCTCCGAGTGAGGTGCCCATTTTGGCAACGGCCAGTTGCAACACCTGCGGGATGATTCGAAACAGGGCGGCAATTTCGCGGTCGGACAGGGTATTGGCGCGCCGCTCCGGATGAATTTTTGCCCGGAATAAAATTTCATTGGCATAAATATTCCCGATGCCGGCAATCCGGGTTTGATCCAATAAAAAGTCCTTCATCTGCAGGGCAGTCTGGCTGCACATTTCGTGCAGCCGCTGGACCTGCCAGTCGTCCGAAAGCGGCTCAATTCCCAGATGGCATTGCCACTGATCCCGTTCATTCACAGGATAAAATGCCAGCGTGCCCAGCGCGCGCGTGTCGTTGAATTGCATGCTGGCGCCGCTTTCAAAACAGATGATCGTCCGGGTGAACTTATCCACCAGCGCCTTGCCCGGCGACCAGATGAGCTTGCCGGTCATGCGCAGATGCAGGACCAACTGATTGCCACTCCCAAATTCGATTGAAATGAATTTCGCCCGCCGATCGATGGCGGCAATTTTTTCGCCCGGCAATGTCCGCTGCATCGCTGCCGGATCGTTCTGCTTCCACTGGCTGGCACGGAGAATGTCCACGCGCTCAATTTTCTGCCCGACAATTTTGTCCCGCAATTGCCTGACAATGGTTTCCACTTCAGGTAGTTCCGGCATAAACCCGACCCTTTCGCTTTGTCATTAGTCAGTAAATATAAAATCCATCGGGCAAATAGTCAAGAAATACTTACTTCACTCTCATAAAATGCTTGATTTAATATTTTTTAATGTTTAAATTGACGGCTCATTTTTCACATCAAAGCAGGTTCGTCATGGTGGGTCAGGCGATTTTGTTTGAGGCAAAAGCATTTCTTTGCTGGGAGAAATTTCCGCAGGCGACGGTTCAGCTCATTCCCATTCAGGATGAGGTGGCGTATTTCTTCCCGCCAAATAACGATGCGTCAACCATCACGCTGTTTTACAATGCTCAAAACAGGGATTGCTCCGGCGCGCTGTTTCTGCTGTTCCACGAAGCCGGTCACCTGATGCAATGGCAACACCACGCAGCCAGCGATTCCACCGGGCAATTCTGGCAGTTGATCCATCTGGACAAAGGCGAACGGAAAATGCAGTTCGAGACTGAGGCATGGAAATTCGCGCGGACACTGCTGGAGGCGTTCATCGTGCGCATCGATTGCCGCGCCGATGATCTGCTCGAACATATCGACCGATATGCTGAAAAATGCATTTTGAGCTACCGATAATTCAATAACATTTCGAGAACGAGTTTTAACAGAGAGGAAGATATGCTACTAGCGACACTTTTGGAAGAATTAAACGACAAGAAAATCCAGGGAAAAATTGATGGAGTGAATGTAAAGGGGATCGTCTACGATCCGCTGCGCGTTGAGAAAGATTTCATGTATGTGGCGATCAACATTTATACGCAGTTGAACAAAATCGAAATTCCGGATGGCCACGATCGTGTGCACGATGCCATCGCCAAAGGCGCATCGGTGATTGTCCTGCAAAAGGACATGAATGTGCCCGGCAGCGTGGTTAAAATTGTGGTGCCGGATTCGCGCTACGCACTGGCGCTGCTGGCCAATAAATTCTATAACTTTCCTTCGAAAAAGATGAAGATGATCGGCGTGACCGGCACCAATGGTAAAACCACAACCACGCACATCATCGATAGTATTCTGATTCAAAACAATCGCACCGGCCTCATCGGCACCCTGTATTATAAAATCAATGGTCAGATCAATAAATCGAAGGACACCACGCCTGAGCCGCCGGATTTGCAGGAGATTTTCACGCGCATGGTGGATCAAAAAGTCGATTACTGCGCCATGGAAGTTTCGTCCCACGGCATCGATTTTTTCCGCGTTCAGGGCGTGAACTACAATGTGGCGGTATTCACCAATCTCACCCAGGATCATCTGGACTACCATAAAACCATGGACGCCTACATGAAGACGAAGATGAAGTTATTCCAGTGGCTGCGTCCGGAAGATCATGCCATCGCCAATACCGATGATCCGCACGGTCGCGATTTCCTCAATGTGAGCCGGGCGGAGAAAATCTCGTTTGGCGTGGAAAATCAGGCCGATATTATGGCGAAGGAAATCAAGCTCAGCATCAAAGGGACAGGCTACCGTCTCGTCACTCCCCGCGGCGAAATTCAAATTCAACAGCAACTGGTCGGCATGTTCAACGTGTACAATTCGCTTGCAGCCGTGGCTGTCGCCTATTCTCAGGGTATTGATCTGGAAACGATTAAAAAAGGCCTGGAAGCAAAAATCATTGTCTCGGGAAGATTTCAGCTCGTGGATAAAGGCCAGCCGTTCTCGGTGGTCGTCGATTATGCCCACACCCCGGACGGCATGGAAAAGGTACTCAGCCTCACGAAAAAATTGAATCCGAACAGGGTGGTCACGGTGTTTGGCTGCGGCGGTGATCGCGACAAAGAAAAACGACCCATCATGGGAGAGATCGCTGCGCGTTATAGTAATGAGGTTGTCCTCACAGCGGATAATCCCCGCAATGAAAACCCGGAGACCATAATCAGCGAGATCGAAAAAGGCGTCAGCGGAACGCGCTGCACAAAGATAATCGATCGCGGCAAGGCCATTGAATACGCCATTAAAAATGCCGGGGAAGGCGATATCATCATGCTTCTCGGCAAAGGCCATGAAACCACGCAGACACTCAAAGATAAGACCATCCATTTCAACGACGTGGAAGAGGCGGAGAAATACCTGGCTCATTGATCGCCTGACAGCGCGTGTCTTGTCCGCAGGCATCGCGACAGCCAGAACCGTCCGCAGCCGAATGCTGCCTGCGAAAAGACAGGGGAGAACTCACCCATCGACGCAGCTACTTTGGGTGAGCGACCCACTGCCGTTTCCGGGATAGTCATGCGCCCATAATTTACAAATGACCGATTGGAAGCACGATTCTTTTTGAGATGAAAGTGAATGCCAGCCTGGCGTTGCTCTCCTGCAGTCACCTGTCTCAGGTATCGTTCTTCAATCACGTTTTGAAATGACCAAAGCATAAAAATACGCCATGAAAATAATCAAATTTAAAAATACGTATCTGTCCCCGATTGCTGCTATAATTGCTCACAGTGCGCTATTGATGTTCTTTGTCACATGTGCAAAAGAGAGCCCGGAGCCCATTGTCGCCAGGGCTGGTAAAACGACCATTCCGCTATCCGAGTTTCGGGATCGCTATCAGTTTACGCCTCATATCATGCAGACAAAGGATAAATTTCAAAACCGCCGAAATGCCGTCGCTTCCATGCTCGGCGAAAAGCTTTTGGCCGAAGAGGCCTATCATCGAAACCTGGATGACAAGGCGAAATACAACCTGTATGTGGATCAGATGCAAAAGGAAGCGATGGTCGAAGCCCTGTTCGATCACGAAATCAGCTCGACCATTGAAATTACCGAGCAGGAAATAAAACAGGGATACATTCGATCTCAATCGGAACTTACGCTGCAAGTGCTGACATTCGACAGCTTGCAGGCGGCCCAGCAAGCCAGAGAGCAAATCGAGACTGGCAAGAGTCTCAATGCGGTCAAGCGGGAATTTCAGACCGAGACGTTCATCTCAGCCGATTCGGTACTCACGCTGCCCATGAAATGGGGACAGGCCCATCCGTCATTGGAAGATGCAGCGTACACTCTCGGCATGAACCAGGTCTCCCAGCCCATCTACGCAGATGGCTCGTATTTCATTTTGAAGCTCATCGATAAAAAGAGCAACGTTTTTTTGTCTGAAGCGGATTATCAGAACCAGGCACCGTCCATTCAGAAAACGATCCGACAGCGGAAGCGAACCCAGAAATTCTACAATTACATGAAGACATTGATGAAGGACAAGGAAGTGAAAGTCTCTCATCAGATGTTCGATCTGGTTGCGAGCGAGCTGGAAAAAGTGTACCCCATCGGCAGCAACCGCACAGCTGATGATTCAACACAGATTTTCCGCGAGTTCACTCTGGAGGCTTTGCAAAGGCGCGAGTTGAGCGACATCATCAACGAACCATTCGCCCGGTTCGAAGATGGCTCTGAGTGGACGGTTCAGGATTTCATCACAAAGCTGAGCATTGGGCCGTACAAAATCAGCTACAAATCGAAAAACGCATTCCGAAACAGCCTCAGCCGCGCCATGAAAAGCATGGTGGAGTTTGAGTCGCTGGCGCAAAAAGGAAAAGAGCTTGGACTGGATGAAACCTATTACGTCCAGTATCAGACAAAAATGTGGGCCGATTCGTACCTGGCCATGGACTTGCGGCAGTCTATCATCGATACGATCACTGTCACCGACGCAGAAGTGCAGGCATTTTACCACAGCCATCAAAATAATTACACAGGTCCGGCCATGGTGAACATCCAGGAGATTCTGGTCGATAATAAGAAATTAGCTGACGAAATCTATCAGCGCATTCAGGCCGGTGAGGACATTGCAGCGCTCGCCCGCGTCTATAACACGCGGGAATTGAGCAAGAAGAAGGATGGGATTTCCGGCTACTTCGCGGCATCAGCGCTTGGTAAAATCGGCGAGGCGGCGAAAGCTCTGAAAATTGGGGACATCAGTCGGCCGGTGGCGACAGAGACCGGCGAGTATTCCGTGTTCAAAGTATTGGACAAACGCGACGCAGGGCCGCTGTCACTGGCTCAGGTTCAGGCTGACGTCCAGACCGATGCGCTGCATGATAAGCGCATCCGGACCATTGATAATTTTTTGTTACATTTAGCCGATAAATACCATATCGAAGTCAATCAATCGGTTCTGGACTCGCTTCAAACCACCGACAGCGGAATGCTGGTTTTGAAGCAGCACTATTATAAGCGACAGGCGGCGCCCTTTGTAACGCCGCTGAATAATTCACATCAGTGGCAGAATTTGATGGACACGGTGTATCCATTGAAGCCACAAAAAAAATAAGGACATGACTCTACCTCATTTGTGTAACTCGAACTGCGAACATGGTGCATACGCGTCTGCATGGTCGGAATGATGAGTGGTTTCCGAATCTGGAGTGATTATGGTGATGAAGCTGAAGGTTGATCTGCATCTGCACACAAATCGGGATCTGGCAGAAATTGTATCAGGAAGGAAAAATCTGATTTCCCCGACCCGACTCATCGACATGGCAGTGGAACAGAAATACGATGCGATTTCCATTACGCATCATGGCGTTCAATTTATCGACAAAGCGCTGGTGGAATATGCGCGCAGGAAAGGTCTTCTGATTATCCCGGGCGTGGAAACGTTCATCCAGCGAAAGCATGTGTTATTGATAAATTTCTCTTCGAAAAAATATATACTTTCGTACGAAGATTTGTTGAAGTACAAGACCGACGATGTTCTGGTCATTGCGCCGCATCCCAATTATCTTGTTTCGGAATGCCTCGGCCGGGATTTGACAGATCATATCGAGTGTTTCGATGGCGTGGAATTTTGCCATTACTACATGAAGTGGCTGAATCCGAATCGGAAAGCCATGCGCATTGCTGAAAAATTCAATCTGCCCATGATTGGCAATTCCGATGCGCACAAGGAATATCAATTCGGCACAACGTATTCGTACGTGTATGCTGAAGAAAAATCCATCCCGGCGATCATTCATGCCATCAAACAGGGGAAGGTGGAGGTTGTCACTCGGCCGCTCAACCTCCGGGAATTTACGCGCGAGACCATGTGGCTGTTAGAAAAGATGCCCTACATTGTCCAATCATTGCTCAAGAAAATCGCCATTAGGACATCCTGGCAATTCGCCATTCGCAAATACGCCACGCCGGACAACCTGAAACCGGTTCTCAAGGCGAACCGCATTCAGCCGGAAGAAAGCGCGGTTCCCGGAACAGAGACCCTCGCGCCGGTATCCCTGTCAATGGAAACGATCGAACAAAATTGAATTCCACGTCCCGGCACGATGCAAACGAAGAGACTGCGGTTGACGGCGATGCGATCGCTTCAGCCGGAATTTGAACATTCTAATTATTCTTTTCAATACACCCATCATTCACACTTTTTCCCTGGACAGGAACAAAATGATTGCATACCTGAACGGTGCATTTCTTCCCAAAGAAGAGGTGACTATTTCTCCGGACGATCGGGGATTTCTCTTTGCCGATGGAGCCTACGAAGTCATTCGCAGCTACGATGGTAAATTATTCAAGGCAGGCGCTCACCTTCAACGACTTGCCCGAAGTTTGCGCGAGCTGCGCATCGACTTTCCCGGCGTAAACGCGCTGACTGGCGTCGCTGAAGCGTTGATTCAAAAAAACGGGCTGCAACAGGGACAGGCCACTGTCTATTTTCAGGTGACCCGCGGCGTTGCGCCGCGAACCCATCGGTTTCCGGTGACCCCGGTACCGGCGACGGTGTTCGCTTCGGCCTCGGTCTTCCACCCGCATCAGGACGAATTGGATGCCGGGATCAAAATCGTGCTCGTGTCCGATACGCGATGGACTCGCTGCGACATCAAATCGATTTCATTGTTGCCCAATATTCTGGCGCATCAACATGCTCGGGACAATGGCGCGCCGGAGGCTATTTTCATCCGCGATGGCGCTGTGACCGAAGGTTCGCATTCCAATTTTTTCGCCGTATTGGATGGCCAGTTGTGGACAGGGCCGGAATCAAACCTGTTGCTGGCCGGCATTACGAGGCAGATTGTATTGGACCTGGCGATGATTTTAAACATCCCGGTGAAAAAATTTCCCATACTGGAAACCCGGTTGAAACGCGCTGACGAATTATTCATTGCCGGCACTACGGTGGAAATTACGCCGGTGGTGCGAGTGGATGATTGGACTGTTGGCGACGGCCAGCCGGGGCCGATCACGAAGAAGCTGCAAGCTGCATTTTATGACTATTTGAAAACAACCAGATAATAAGTAGCAAGACATCACTTGAATTTCCTTCACAAAACTTCGAGGTTAAGCCATGCAAAAATGCTCCCAGATTACCATTATCGGGACCGGGCTAATTGGCGGGTCTATTGGTCTGGCATTGAACAGGAAGAAATTTTGCCAAACCATTATTGGCGTGGATGAATATTCCATCATTCACAAGGCGCTTGAGCGAGGGGCGATCTCTGAAGGATATAATCCAGCGGAGTTGGCGCAGGCGCTCAAAGGTTCTGACCTCATTTTCCTGTGCACACCGGTACAGCAGATTGTGGAGTTACTGCCGCAGATTGCGCAATTCGCCGATGAAAATGCCCTGGTCTGCGACGTAGGCAGCACAAAAACGCTCATCGTCTCCGAGGCGAATAAGTATTTTGGCAAGCGCAATTTCTTCCTCGGCACCCATCCCATGGCCGGCGCTGAGAAACGGGGCATCGAATCAGCGGATCCGTTTTTATTCGAAAATGCCATCTGGGTGCTCACGCCGGGCCTGTTGGTGCCGGAAGCCATTACCCGAAAGGTAGGCACGCTGTTCGAATCAATCGGAGCGAAGATCCTCATGCTCACCCCGGAAATGCACGACGACATCGCTGCCGGCGTCAGTCACCTGCCTCAATTTGCAGCCGTGGCGATGGTCAATTTATTGGGTCGGCACAATCAGCAAAACGCCAATTTCCTGAAATTGGCTGCCGGAGGATTCCGGGACATGACGCGCATCGCCTCCAGCCCGTTTTCGGTGTGGAAGGACATCTGCCGCACGAACCGCGATCAGATCGTGAAATTTTTAGAAGAATACATGAATGAATTGAAGCAAGTGCGAAACCATCTGCTGGATCAGGATCTGGAGACCTATTTCGACAGGGCAGCCACGACGCGGCTCGCCATTCCGAAAGACAGCAAGGGGTTCTTGCGGCCGTTGCACGACGTCTCCATTGCCGTGGAAGATATTCCCGGCGTGATCGCCAAATTCTCCAACCTGCTGGCTCAAAACAATATCAATATCAAGGACATTGAAGTGCTCAAAGTCCGCGAAGGCGAAGGCGGCTCCATCCGCCTGGCGTTTGACACAGAACGGGAGCGCAGGGAAGCAGTGAAACTGATTCGCGACGCCGGATTCTCGTGCTATGCGCGCGATTGATTTTTGATGGAGATAAAAGAATGCCGAGAAGACACGAAGTTGCGAAGTATTAAAAGAAAGATTTCGTAGCTGTTCACAGGTTCCGGGTTCATTGTTCCCGGTTGGGGTTTTGGATAGGTTTGCGCGAGACTTTTTGTGCGCGAAAATAGTCCATCAGCAACTGTACGTTATCATTAACCTTGAACCCTGAACGATGAACCGGTGAACGGTTACAAGATTTCAATGAGAAAATTTCTGAAAAATTTTAACAGTCCTGCTTCAAATTTCAAATGTTCTTCTTTGCGCCCTGGCGGCTACGCGGCAATTTTTTATTTTAAAACTAATCACCTCACATCCTCCGCCGGAATCCGGCGCCCAGCACTTCATGTACATTATTGATAATGACGAACGCATCCGGGTCGATCTCTTTGACAATGTCCGTCAATTGCGTGGTTTCCTTCCGGGTGATAACCGTAAAAATCACCTGCCGCTCCACCTGGGTATACAGGCCATAACCGCGCAGAGCGGTAGCGCCGCGGCTGAGGTCGTCCATAATCGCTTCGGCGATTTCTTCATATTTGGGAGAGATAATGATAGCGGCGCGGGCATAATCCATACCATCGATGATGACGTCGATGATGCGGGCGGAAATGAACAACAGGATGAATGCGTACAACGTCAACGACAACGCCGGCTTGAACTCCGACAGGTGCTTATATTGAATCACAAAACCAGCGGCTGTGATCACAAAAAAATCGATGAGCATCATGGCCTGACCCGGTTTCCAGCCAAACCTCTTCTGCATGACGGCAGCCACGATATCGGAGCCCGCCGTGGTGCCGCGGAATTTGAATATTATCCCCAATCCAATGCCCAACAACGCCGCTCCAAAAAGAATCGCGAGGATGAAATCGTTCTGGTACATATCCCGGATCGCAGCCGAATCCTGTAATCGGATGAATCGAAATCCGGGAATATTTCCCCGGATCAAATCGATGAAAAGTGAGTTGAGCGTAAAACCCACAAACGTCCTCAATCCAAACCGGCTCCCCAGTTCCTTCAGTCCCCAGATGAACAGTGGAATATTGAACAGCCACATGAGGAGTCCCACTGAAAATTTGTAATCCGTGAGATAATGCACGGTCATGGCCAGGCCACTGACGCCGCCCGGCACCACCTTGGCATCGACCAAAAAAGCGCCAACTCCAACCGACATGATGAACGCGCCGATCGTAATGGCCGTATAATCGCGAATTTGATGTCTGATGTTCCTGCTCAGTTTCATATTTCCTTCCCTCGTACATTAAATTACAAATCATTCTGTTCGTTTCAATTCGTCCGATTCATTAAATTGCCTGCCGGAACCATATTTCGAGCCGACAACCAGTTCCAGCCAGATTCATCGCGCCAAGTATAAAAAATATTAGAATAAAAATCAAGCTCTATTTCATTGCTATCCTGAGAAAATAATTGCAACAATAAAACACACCTGCCGTAACATTGTCATTGATTTTCAACGATTAAATTTCTATATTGAGCCGCCCTGTCGGCAATTCAGGGCACAACCTCAATCCAGGTTAGTCTCGCAGGCTCAGCTTGAATCATGCGTTCACAATTTCAGGCAACACCCGGACAGCCTGATTTGAGCATCTGCCTCGTGAGGCGGACATGTTTTGACGCCGATCTCATAATTCATTGGTTCATCATTTCATTTAAACAAGGAGTGTTTTATGTCTCGAAAATTAGTCGTTCTGACTGGAATATTCGTGCTGGCGATGTGCGCGCTGGCATTCGCCCAGGAAACAGTCGATGACATCATCAAAAAGAATATCGAAGCCCGCGGCGGTTATGATAAGCTGAAAGCCGTGAATACCGTTAAAATGACCGGCAAGCAAATGATGCAGGGCATGGAAATTCCGTTTACGATCATTCAAAAGCGCCCGAACTGCATCCGCCTCGAAGTCTCGTTACAGGGACAAACGATGGTGCAGGTTTTTGATGGACAAAACGCCTGGTGGATTAATCCTTTTATGGGTTTAAATGATCCACAAAAAATGCCGGAAGATCAGGCCAGGAGTGTCGAAGAACAAGCGGACATGGACGGGCATCTGGTGGACTCCAAGGATAAAGGTCATACAGTCGAGTTGATCGGCAAAGAAAACATGGAAGGCACAGACGTGTACAAGGTCAAAGTCGTGCTGAAGAATGGCGATGTTCGTTACGATCTCATCGATGCCGAACACTTCCTGGAAATTAAGACCATCGCGAAAATCGATCGTCAGGGGACCCAGATCGAGGCTGAGACATCCATCAGCGATTACAAAGAGGTGAATGGTCTGATGGTTGGCACGGCCATGGAAACCAAAGTCAGCGGCCAGACAGTTTCGCAAATCACCATCGACACCATTGAAATGAACGTGGAAGTCGACGATTCCCTTTTCAAAATGCCTGTGAAAGAAAGCGCGCCGGAAACACCCCAAAATTAGTGTTCGAATTCAATTCTGCATCGACCGCTAAACCCGAAATGCGCGCACACACCGAAAATGATGGTAACTCCCCGGGCGCTTCTGCCCGGGGAGAATTTCATCGATCGAAAAATTCCTCTGATCTGTTCTAAAAAAGGAGCTTTCCCATGATCCGAAAATCATTGATAGCCTTCGTGATTTTACTTCTCTGTGTTTCAGGCACTTGGGCGGTGACACCATCCCTCTCGCCTGAAAAGAAAATCGATACCTACACATTTGGCGCAATTGAAGCTCGTTCCATTGGCCCGGCAGTTATCGGCGGACGTATTACCGCCCTGGACGTCGTCGCCAAAACCCCCCGAATTATGTACGTGGGTGCTGCCAACGGCGGCGTCTGGAAATCTATCAACGCCGGCGTATCGTTCAAACCCGTTTTTGATAAATACACGCAATCCATTGGGGCCATTACCATCGATCAAACGCATCCGGATACCATCTGGGTCGGCACCGGTGAAACATGGGTCCGCAACAGCGTTTCAGCGGGCACCGGCCTTTACAAATCAACTGATAGCGGAGACAATTGGACCTGCGTCGGCCTGGACAGCACGGAACGGATTGGCAGAATTCTGATCAATCCAAAAAAGCCGGATATCGTCTACGTTGCCGCTCTGGGTCACCTGTGGAATGCCAATCCCCAGCGCGGCGTGTACAAAACCTGCGATGGCGGAAAGTCCTGGCAGAAAATTCTCTATGTGGATGAGAACACCGGTTGCAGCGACATTGCCATGGATACCCAGGAGCCGGATGTCATTTACGCCACCATGTGGGAATTCCGGCGACAGCCGCACACATTCAATTCCGGCGGGAAAGGCAGCGGACTCTACCGCAGCCTCGATGGCGGGAAGACCTGGAAGAAGCTGCAACAGGGCATTCCCCGCGAGAACCTTGGGAGAATCGCCGTCGCCGTGGCGCCGAGTCGCCCCAGCACCGTGTATGCGGTCATCGAATCGAAAAAAACCGCAGTCTACCGATCCGCAGATATGGGAGAGAACTGGGCGCGCCTGGATTCTTCAACAAGCATTGGACAACGTCCCTTCTATTTCAGCCTGCTTCAGGTCGATCCCCGCGAATATAACCGCGTCTATAAACCGGGATTTGTACTGGATGTGAGCAAAGATGGCGGCGAATCTTTTAACTCACTCAGAGGATTTCACCCGGACACCCATGCATTTTGGATCAATCCCAGTAATCCCGACCATCTGGTTTTAGGGACAGATGGCGGCGTGTATGTCTCGTTCGATACAGGCTCCAGTTGGCATTTTCTGAACAACATCCCTGTATCTCAATTCTATCACGTCAGTGTGGATATGGCCGAACCGTACAATGTTTACGGCGGCTTGCAGGATAACGGTTCGTGCTACGGGCCATCGCAAAGCCCGGATGGCGTCACCAATGCCGATTGGAGCCAGGTTGGCGGCGGCGATGGATTTTACGTCATCGCTGATCCGGCGGATGCGGACATCATTTATCGCGAATGGCAGGGCGGTAACCTGTCCCGGCTTCACAAATCCACTGGCGAGAGCAAGGACATAAAACCGCTGCCCAAAGAAGGCGAGCCACCCTATCGTTTCAATTGGAACACGCCGATCGCCGTCACCAAAAACGCGTTGTACATTGGGTGCCAGTTCCTGTTTCGCTCGACAGATAAAGGCGACTCATGGGCAAGAATTTCGGACGACCTGACGACCAATGACCCGGCGAAACAACAGCAGGAGAACTCGGGCGGAATTACCGTCGATAACACCAGCGCCGAAAACCACTGCACCATTTTCACCATTTCCGAATCACCTCTGGATTTCACAATCGTCTGGGCCGGTACCGACGATGGCAATTTGCAGGTCACCCGGGACGGCGGAAAAGCCTGGACCAATGTGGTGAAAAACATTCCGAATTTGCCGAAAAACACCTGGTGCAGTTTCATCGAAGCCAGTCGCTTCGACCGGGGAACCGCTTACGCCACATTCGATGGGCATCGCACCGGGGACATGCGCACCTATGTCTATAAAACCACAGACTTCGGAGCGACCTGGCAGTCACTTGTGACGGACGATATCAAGGGCTTCGCCCATGTCATTCGCGAGGATCTGGAGCGCCCGAATCTGCTATTTGTCGGAACCGAGTTTGGGCTATTTTTATCCATCGATGGCGGCGCTCAATGGGCGCAGTTCACCGGCAATTTCCCCAATGTGGCTGTCTTCGATATCGCCATTCATCCGCGTGAAGCGGATTTAATTCTCGCCACGCATGGTCGCGGAATTTACATCGTCGATGATCTCGACCTGCTACGCAACATCACCCAAGAAATTGCGGACGCAGACATTCATCTGTTCAAGTCGCCCGTCACTTACATCAAATCCATGGGCGGCGATATCCGTTACGCAGAGCCGGCCGAATTCATCGGCGCAAATCCGAACGAAATCGCCAAAGTGATTTATTCCATGAAAAAGCGGCATATGTTCGGCGATTTGAAAGTGGAGATTTTCGACGCCGAAGGCGCGTTGATCAAAAGTCTGCCGGGCGGCAAGCGGCGTGGCATAAATATTGTCAATTGGCCCATGCGATTGAAACCGCCCAAAGTCGCGCCGGCGCCGACTCTGGCTGGCGGGGCGTTATTCGGTCCTACGGTTCCGGAAGGAACCTACACCGCAAAATTGATCCGCGGTAAAGACACGCTGTCCACCGAGATAAAGATTGCGTTCGATCCGAAGCTGCCCCATTCGGCCGAAGATCGGGCGCTTCAACAAAAGACCGTGTGGCAACTCTATCGCATGCAGGAATATCTGGCCTACATTGCCGAGCAGGTTACGGCTGCGCGCGACATGGCCCGGGATCATTCCAAACAGTTGAAAAAAGGCGATGGCCTGTCCGACGGATTGAAACAGTTCGCTGACAAACTCGACAAACTGCACAAAACGCTCGTCGCCACGAAGAAGAGCGCTGGCATTACCGGCGAAGTACAGCTCCGCGAACGCGTCGTTGATGTCTATGGAAGCGTCAGCAATTACTTTGGAAGGCCGACCGAGTCGCAGCTCGCACGAATCATTGTGCTGGAAAAAGAGATCGAGAAAGCGAACGTCTCGTACCGGCAAATCATCGAAAAGGAGCTTGCGTCACTCAATAAAAAACTTGCCGTCAAAAAGCTCCAGCCAATCAAAGTGATGACAAAAGAAGAATGGCTTGAAAAGCAGGAGAGTTGAGCAGGTATTGATGAAAGAAACCCCGCTGAGCGGCCAAATGCCGCGATGTCAGCGGGGTTAATTTTTTGAGGTTAAATTTGGCTCCCTGGTTCAAAGACGGGTGTGGCCAACGGGCCATCGACTGCGGAGAATCCTTCCACCGGAAATCCGGCCTTATTCCCCCATGTCGAACGTGAGCAAATCGATCATTTCCTCGCGCGTGAAACTCTTCACCATATCCGCTTCGTCTTCGCGGATGAGTTCCTCCATCAGTTTTTTCTTCTTCGAAATGAGCCGGTCTATTTTTTCTTCCAGCGTGCCCTCCGTGACCAGTTTGAAAACCTGAACTCCCCGCGTCTGCCCGATGCGGTGTACGCGGTCTGTGGCCTGATCTTCGCGGGCTGCATTCCACCATCGGTCGTAATGAATGACCACGGAGCCGCCGATCAAATCAATGCCATAGCCGGAGGCCTTCAGACTGCCCGTGAAAACCTGGCATTTTGGATTTTTATTGAATTCATCGATCATTTCCCGCCGGTTGCGGGTCGATCCTTTGATCGTTGCAAATTGGATATGGTTATCCTTCAAATAGGCTTCGATCAGCCCCAGCATATTCAAGTACTGGCTGAACACAACCACCTTGAATCCGCTGCCCAGACTTTCCTCCAATAGCTCGCAGAACAGGTCCCATTTCCCGGATTGATATTTGTTGTAATCGGTGCAACCATCCTCCATTTGGCTGGGATGATTGCAGATCTGTTTGAGGGAGCTGAGCACGCTGAAAATGTGGATGTACGGAATGCCCTTCTCCTGTTTTAAAAGCTGGGCGATCAATAATTGGGCGCGGGAATTGATCACATCCTGGTACAATTTCACCTGATGCGCGCTCAATTCACATTTTCGTACCTCTTCGGTTTTGGGAGGCAACTCCTGCAATACCTGCACTTTCGTTCTGCGCAATACAAACGGCTGGATGATGCGGTGCAGTTCCTCCAGCCTCTCCATATTCTTGTTCCGCTCGATGGGGACAATGTAATGCGTGCGGAATGCGGCGTCGCTCCCGAGGTACGAAGGCAGGATGATGTCTATCAACGCTTTCAGTTCGCTCAGGCTATTTTCAATCGGGGTGCCGGTCAGCCCAATTTTCACCCTGGCCTGGAGTTGATTCAAAGCGGCATTGGTGAGGCTGGCCTTGTTCTTCCCGGTCTGAATTTCATCGAATATAGCGACTTCAAAGGCTATCTTCGAAAGGATGGCAAAGTCATTGCGGAGAATTCCGTACGAGGTCAGAATGACGGAATATTTTTCGCTGTCAATATTATCCAGATCTCTGTCGCCGCCATAATACAGATGAACATTCACTTTCTTCTTCAACTGAAACAATTTATCATGCCAGTGGGGCAGCACCGATGTCGGGCAAACGACCAGAAAATTCGTTGGTTTTTTAACGAACATGGTCACGCCATCAATCAGCGCCAGGGATTGATACGTTTTCCCGAGACCCATATCGTCGCACAACAGGCCGGCCAGCCGGTTTTCGTAGAGGAACCACAGCCATTCATAGCCGTTTTTCTGGTACTCGCGCAGATCATATTTCCTGTTTGCCACCGACGGGCAGTTCACCGAGGATTTTAAATTCTGCAGCAGATCGATTCGTTCGATCAATTCCGGATGGGCCGATATTTTGCCCTGGGCAGGTAGTTGGGAGCGGAGCCTCAGGAAGTTCATCTTATTCAGTTTCAGCCGCACCGTGTGTTTATCGTCCAATTCGAAAAAGGCGCCGCCGTAGTCAATCAATGTTTTAATCCATTCGATGCCGCTGCTTTGCATGTCGATCCAGGTCTTCTGTCCAATGATGTAGCGCGTTTTTGTGCGAAGCGCCTGATAAATATCATACAGCGACACCGTCTCCCGCGCAAGGCTGTAGTTCAGGGAGAGAAACAGCCAATCATCCTCGATCGATTCGACGTGAATCTCCAAATTCTTGATGGTCAAATCAAAGTCCTTATTTTTCAATGAAGGACTGACGTAATGGAACTCGCCTTTGTCAAAATATTTTTTATAATCTTGCATCAGTTTCGGGATCGAATCGTTGGGAATGCGCACCTCTTCCAGATTGAAAATATTGGCGTCAAAGTATTTGATAGCCCGTTCGTACTGAAAAAAGCCGCGATTTTGCAGATAAAGGTACTTCCCGAAAATCACCGGCTTTAAAGCGTCCCCGGCCCGACAAAATATCGGATCCGAATTATCAGGGAAAATCAACACCGGCGTGATGATTAAATCGTGCGCATCGTTGATTTCCAGCGAATAATTGAGTTGAAGCTTTTCCTGGGAAATGTTGAGTGTATCCCGAATGGCTTCGTTTTGCGCCAACTTCGAGATGATGGAAGATATCTGTTTATTGGGAATGCAGAATTCAAAATTGTCCTCGCCGGAAAATATTTTCAGGGACATCTCTTTTTCGGAATAAACGACCGAATACCCCTGATCTTCATAGCCCAGATACCATGCTTTGGCAAAATCGTACCAATAGCTATCTTCAAATTTTTGCTGCCAGGACTTATACCCGGACATGTTCATGCGGATTTCCAGTTCGGACTTGTCCGCAGTCAGAAATTCCATATCATCGTTGTATTCACTCCACGGAAATACATCTTCCTCAATATGCTCAAAGAATTGCCAGCGATATTTCAACAGGAATCGCTCCCGATAGGGCGCTGTCAGTATGAATTTGAAAATTTGTAGTCCTTCGGAATCAGCGCCGCTAATGCGGATGTCGCGTTTCCCTCCCTGATCCGGCGTCGCCTCGCACGCAATGGCTAATTTATCCTCCTGCCAGTGTTCATAACATAACTTGGCAATATTCACCCAGATGCTCGTTTCGAAATTCTTGTACAGCGTCTTTTCGACATCCGACGAATGTTCACCCGAACCATATATGATGAAAAACAACGCTGCCACATGGGGGCAGTTCATATTCATCAAATAGGAATTGCACGTGCAATAGGTCTGAAACGTGCTTTGATCGCTATGCTTCCTGATGGTGGTCCAGTAGCTTCCTCGCTTCTCCTTGAAATGACTGGTGTACGAGTTTCGGACGAAGTCAAAATATTTGTATTTGCCCTCGCTGTAAATTTTCCAGCCGGCAATCAAAAATGCAGAAGGAATTTGCCTCATTATTTTTTCGGGGAGTGAATTCATTGACCTTCCTGAAATTATAGAATTTCCATTCTGATTAAGCTCACACTTTATTTGGCGAACCACAATCGGATCGCGGAATAAATCAAGATGATTGCGAGGGCGCGTTTCACATAAATCGCCGGGATGTTCATAATGACAGTCGCGCCGAGAACGGCGCCGATGATTCCCCCAATGCCAGCCATCAGAACGATATTCATTTCCACATTGTGCTGCATGTAATGGCGCAGCGCCCCGGCGATGGAAATGGGAATGATCAGCATCAGCGACGTGCCAATAGCCATATGAATGGGTTGCTTAAAAAGTATCAACAGGGCCGGAACCATGATAATTCCGCCGCCGACTCCAAATGCGCCTCCGAGAAAACCCGCAATCGCGCCCAATAGAAAATAGCCCAAAATTGCCATAACACCCTCTGTCTAAATTTTAAAATTTACACCGTTTATCAGATGACAAAATGTAACCGATTACGGGATGTAGATAGAAGCCGTTGAAACGGCTTCGGACATGTTTCATTCATACAATCAACACCATGATGCATTGCCCAGTCTTCCATATTTTTTAAGGAGACAATACTGGGAATCATGGTGTTGATTCAAAGGGGAGTTGAACTAACACCACAATTCATTGTGGTGTTATAATCATCTCAAAAGAACTCCTGAAACCGCTTCAGCGGTTTTTGTCTATTCACCCTGTGATCGGTTACGACAAAATTCTTTATTCATTGAAATTATCGATGTGTCCGGCTTGTGCCTCACTGGCCTGCCCCGGCAACCCGGCCGTACGAATGTCAACTCGGCCCAAATAGCGAAACCTGTCCGCCTGTTGATACGTTCCGCGCGATAGACTCGAGTTGGGGATAAAACCTCACCAATTCCGCCGGCGCAGCGACCAGGTGATTCGAGAATAGATGCATCATTTGAAGCCCATTGGCCACAGCCTGTCCCCGGTAATGATTATTGAAAATGATGAACGTCCTGGCGTTGTTTTCGAACAGAGCCTCGATGGTCGTTTTTATCGACGTCAATTCTTCGGGCTGATAGAGATAGTCGTAGCGACTGGCCACTGTCGCCGATTCCGAAAACCAATTGGCAGCGTTGCGACCGTGCAGGCGCACATACCCTGTGGGACTGGTGTAACGATTGGTCAGTCCGATTGAATGAGACACCGTCGGCTGATCAATATTAGCGAACCCGGCGCCGGCGTTGCTGAGCAGTTCAAAAAATTGTGGTTCATTCCACGAATCGTGCCGGATCTCCACCACCGGCAGATAGTCCTTGAACAACCGGAGCACTTTGCTGAGCCAGTTGTAGTTTTCAGGCGACCGCTGAAACGACCAGGGGAACTGGATGAGCAGCGCGCCGAGCCGCCCGTTTTCACGCAGGACATCCAGACCTTGCTTCACCCGAGTTTCTTCATGACCGCCGGGAAATTGATCCCGCTGATGCGTATAGTTTTGCCATAATTTATACGTGAATAAAAACTCGCCGCGGGACTTCACGCGCTCAACCCAGGTTTTCGCTGCATGGACCGCAGGCGGACGATAGAACGGGCTGTTAATTTCCAGCGCGTTGAAAAATCGGGACAGATACGCCAGCGGATCGAAGTTCTTTTCCTTTCGGGATGGATAAACGATGCCTTCCCAGTCCTTATAATTCCATCCGGCCGGCCCGACATAGAGGTTCATACGGTCACTCCCCTGTCCCATCGGATGTCCAGAGTTGTCTGGAAAAATTCATCGGCCCTTTCAACCGAAACACAGGAAATGGATGGAGCTGATTCCCCCACTGGCTGACCATCAGGTACCGGTCGAAAAAATTCCATTGCACCAGTCCGCCATCGCTCTCCGGCTCCAGCAAATAGGCGACCAGGTCTGCCAGCGGCTGATCCATGCCCACGTAAAAAGTCCCGGCCGGGAAGTCCTTTTCGACCATTTGGTACACGCCTTTCAACCGGGTTCGCCGATGCCCCTGATACAGCCGCTCATCCGGTTTTATCTCGCTTATCTGAAATGACTCGACCGACGCATGCAGCGGCTGGTTCAACCGCTCCACCGCAATGCCATGCTGCATCAGTTTTGCCGCGACTTCATGCAGATTGCCTGAAAAAAAATAGCCTTTGGGCAGCGCGATCTGTTTCGTTTTGATGAATTTACCAAAGAACGGGATGGTGTAATCCTTCATCCGATCGGTTTTCTTCACGCGCTCGCGGCCATTCTCGTCATTGTATTTTTCAAACTCATAGCTTTTAATGAGGATCGGCTTCTCGCATTGCACGGTTTGGAACTCCAGCCCAAATTGCGCCGTCGTATCAGGACTCAGCCCCCGCGAAATTGTCTCCGAATCCACCTGTTGAATCATGCGTCTCATCTCAGCGCCATGCTTTTGGGTGTATTCCAGGATGAGTTGGATGAAACGGTAACAGGCGCGCACCCGGGTTTCGTAATCCGCATAGGAGTAATTCTCATCCAGGATGGCGAATCGGTTGCGCAATCCCCAGTAGTTAGTGCTATAAAAGACCTCGTGATCCACAGTCGTCCACCCCCGGTTCGGGTCCCGGTGATCCTCGAAATTCCCGTAGTAGACGGCAGAGTAATCATATCGCGATTCCATCTCAGCCACCACGTTGGCGAGCAGCTTCTCGCGGACATAGTGCGGCAGCGACTGATTGCAATTGGGATTGTGCGATGTGGCAAACGTCACCGGATGCTGGTGATAGGAGCCGTTGGTGGTGTGAAGATCAATCAGCAGCATGGGGTCCCAGCGATTGAGTATCTCGGCGAATGCCGCTGCATTTTCAGGGCTTTCCACTTTGATGAAATCACGATTCAAATCCAGATTCTGGCCATTGTGCCGCACGCCCACTCCGCCTTCAGGCCCAAGTTGATTGCGTCGATTCTTTTGATCGATTTGTTCGTTGCCATCCGGATTGAAATTGGGAACGATGAGCAGCACCTGATTTTTCAGCAACTGTCTGAGCTCGCCAGTGAGGATGTCCCGCATCAGCATCAGCATGGCTTCCTTGCCTTCCACTTCGCCGGCGTGAATATTTGCCTGAATGTAAATTGCCGGTTTGTCCATCGCCAGCAACTGCGCCGGAGAAGCCGGCGCGGGATCGCCCAGAATGGCTAATATAATCTCGCGCCCTTCGGTGGACTGTCCGATGGAAATTAACTTCATCAACTGACTTTTCTGCTGAAGCTGGTTCAAAAAATCGAGCACCTCTGCATAGTTTGAAGTCGCGGTAAAATGGCTCGCTTCCGCGCGGGTCAGCAGGGTCTGTCCCGTTGCCAGAGGGGAAAGCAGGAGGATGAAAAACAGAACTGTTTTTGCAAGCTTCATAGTTCATCTCTTCAATTGAAAATGAGCAATACTGCCATTCCGGCTCAAAATAACGTTCGAAAGATACATGGCGTATGATTTAAATTTCACACAGCATTTGTCAGTGTATTGAGTATGAACATCGGCGCGAAAAAATAATAGTGCGCAGAAACGCTTCTCTCCATCACTGGAAACCAGTCGGCGAACAATGACAACTCGCACTCTGAAATTATGCATGGATTTTGAAAAAATAAATTCGAATTTAATATATTAATTTATAAGTTGCAATTAAAATATTGGCAGGCAGCCAGGTTTTTTTGAGAGGTTAAGACACAAGATTTCATCCCTCGCTGCACAATGGCGGTTGCATGCGGTGCTCCGTGTCGCGGGGAAATGTATTCCGATTCATCCATCCGGGTGTCGACCGGGAGAAAAAGGACTGCGGGCTTATTCTTCTCCCAGGTAGATGAACCGGTCGATCAAATTAACGTAATTGCTCCATTCTTTTCCAGGCTCTTTCTCACGGGAAATAATTCGGCTGAAGGCGGCCACCGAGGAGTCCAGTTCGTCCGCGTGAGCAAGAATCAACGCCTCCAACGTCATGGGTATCACTGGCGAGCCACGCTCTTTTTGGCCGTGATGACTCAAAATGCAGTGAAGGAGTTGTTCCCGCACATTGTCAGGGAAACCGTTGAACTGACGCATCTTTTCCGAAATGAGATTCGCCGCGATTGCGATATGCCCGAGGAGTCGGCCCGGCGTGGAATAATCGATAAATCCTTTGGCGCTGAATTCCTCGATCTTGCCGATGTCGTGCAGAAACGAGGCTGTCATCAGCAGATCCTTATTGATCGAATCCCCGTAATGGTCGCTGATCAGCGCCGCGATTTTCATCACCGAAAGCGTGTGCTCCAGCAGCCCGCCGATACAGGCATGATGCCATAGTTTGCCGCCCGGGGCTGAACAGAAGGCGTCGACAAATTCCTGGTCATTCAGAAACGTATCGCTGAGAGTTTTCAGGTGAGCATCGGTGATTGAAGCCAGGCGTTGCTGCACATCAGCTAACAGTTGCGCCACATCGTGTGCCGACACTGGCAGGAATTGCGCCGGATCGATAGTGTCATCGGGCTTGGCTTTGCGTATCTTTTCAATTGTGATATACGGCTGCTCCAGGAACGTGATGACCTTCCCTTTCACTTTGACGATGTCGCCGGGCAGCAGAAATTTATTCATCTCAGGGACGCCCTTCCACAGCGACCCGCGGATTCTGCCCGAACGATCTCCAAATTCCAGGGATAGATACATCTCCTGACTGGATTTTTGAAATTTGATTTCCTTTTTTCGAATGACAAAAAATGCGATTACTGAATCACCGGGATTGAGCTCGGAAATTAGCTTTTGGACCATGGAATCCCCTTTCGGTTCAGCGAGTCAGAAGTTATCTGGCTTTAAAACCAAATTGTCAAAGTCCGAGGTGCAAATTTTCAGGCTGTCAGTCATCATGGGTAGGTAGTCGCCATTCAGCCACATGGGCGCCATGTCTTTGAAATGGCGGCTGAGCGGATGCGCAGTTTGTCCTGTGGTTATCATCCAGCGCGATTTATTTGGGTGTGACAAATCAATGATCTGCCGCAGCGACGGACCAACGACAGTCTCGAATTGATTTCCACGCATTCTGTAAGTTGCATTATTGACGGTCGTTTCAGAACCACCGATCGGAAACGGGCCGATATTGAACAGGCTATTCAGCGGCGCCTTTTTTCCCAGGGGATGGTCAAAGGTGATGGTATGAATTTGCCCCCAGCGCCAGTCGAATACTTTTTCACCGAAATTCGCTATTAAAAAGTCATACGTCTCATGGAGCGATTCCAATAGAATGCCGTCCATGACTTCGACCGTATCCGGCGTACTGACATTATCGAACCACCGGGATACTCCCTGTGTCAAAAGTTGATCGGTGACGCGAATCGGGATATTGGGCAATCTCATAAAACTCTGAAAGAGCGGCTCGCCCATTTCATCGAGATAGATATTTTCATATAATTTTATCAGATAGACCTCGAAAATGGTGGCGCCAACTGACCGTGTGTCCGTATTGAAATCCCATGATACAATGGTGTTGCAGAAAAATTCAGTCAGTTTATCCTTTTGCTCGAAACCGGGCAGGACTTTTAAAATGAACGGTTTCATGAACTCGCCATGCCTGGAAATTAGGTCCATCTGAATCGCCTGAAAAGCGTCGGCGTCGAAAATCTCGGTTTGCGTGAGCCGTTCGATAATCCGATCCGCGCGGTACGAAGGCTCCCAGTAGCTGGAGATGAAATAGGGATAGAGCGGATCGCCTAATTGATTATTGGCTGAATGCAGGATGCCATTCAACGGATTGAAGTCGTGAGGCAACTGCTCGAACGGAATCCATCCCTCCCACTCGCAGTCACCGTTCTGACCGGGCAGCGGCACAAGTCCGCGACCTTTGACCCGGATGGGAATTTTGCCGGCGCAATAGTGGCCGATATTTCCTGCAACGTCGGCATACATGAAGTTTTGTGCCGGCACTGCGAAATGTCTCAGCCCATCGAGGAACTGTTCCCAATTCTGAGCGCGATTTATTTTTGAAAACGCAAGCACTTCATCGCTTCGGATGAAGCCGGCCCAGTTTATGGATACGGTATGACTGGAATCCTGCAGGGCGGGAACAATGTCGGAAATGATGGGGCCATGTTTGGTGGATCGAATGGTGATGGTCTCCGGCAGGGTATCCCGAACCGCGATTTCTTTTTTCTCCTGAACTGTTTCGAACCATCGCCCCTCGTAGAGATACTGGTTTTGATTGACGGGATTCATACTTTCGATGCAAAAATCACAGCCATCGGCCATGGCATTTGTCAATCCCCAGGCCAACGATTTATTCCTGCCAATGACAATGCCGGGGATCCCCGGCAACGAAACGCCGTGACAATCCATGCCCGGCGCATGGAGATGAACCTCGTACCAGATGCCGGGATTCTTCAATTCAAGATGCGGATCGTTGGCCAATAGCGGTTTCCCGGTCTTTGTTTTTCGACCGGACACCACCCAGCTATTGCTGCCGAGACCTGTCCCGAAAAACCCGGCCAGGGTGTTGAGTGTGTCATTCAATTCCTGAAACGTTTGGTGAGCGATTGGAGAATGTTCTCTAAATTGATGCAAGCGCGGTTTCTTGCCGGCAGATTCATCCAGCGAAATTTCCGCCAGTTTCTCCGGCGTCACTTTCCCTGCCAACTGGCCGTACACCGGATCGACGAACCAGGCCATTTCCAGCCCCCAGGCCATCAGCCGCTGATACGCCAGGCTATGCTCCACCTCCCAGGCCTGCGGCTCATAGTCCAATACAGCGAATTCAATGGGGAGTTGATCGAAATGCGTCGTGATGAACGCATTGACACCATCGGCGTACGAAGTCAGAATTTTCTTCGACTCCGGACTCAGCGACTCGGTCAGATTCCTGGCTATGGAAGGCAGGCCAATGGTATGAATGAACCGATCATAAGACAGAGTGCTTTTGCCATAAATTTCGGACAGGGTGCCCAGGGCTGAACGTCGGTTGATGTCCATTTGCCAGAGCCTGTCCTGAGCGACGACATAGCCCATCGCGAAATAGAGGTCGTCACTGTTTTCAGCAAAAATGTGGGGGAGACCATGATGATCCCGGATGACGCGAACCGGCTGCCGCAATCCTTGAATTTCCACTGTGCCGGTTGTTTGAGGTAACGATTTTTTGAGAAGTCGTACACCAATGACCAACGTGATAATCAAAATCAGAATTGCCATTCCTAAAATCACCAGAATGACTTTGGCAACTCGCGGCATTTGACCTCCGGTAACTTACCTTACGCAACATCCTTGATCTGAATTTGTGAGCATGAACATCCGAGGGCTGTTCCAATCAGCGTTTCGGCTATTTTTTCTCTTCGATTTTTTTTTCTTTCTTTTCACGAACCGGTTCGGGTGTGACGGACTTCGTGGATTCCTTTTTTTGATCGGTTACAGAATCTCGCCTTTCATGCCGCTTTTCCGGTTCCGACGAATTGCTATCCGTGGTTGGCGTTTTGGACAAAGCGGGTTGGGACATATTGGGAGTGGAATAACTGGGCGTCCCGCCGATTTCTCCTCTTTCAAAACCGCGTCTTTCCGGCGGATGGACGGGATTATTCCCGGCCCCCGGCAGTGATTCGTAATAATAATATTCATCGATCCACCAGGGCAGAACGAAATAATATTCCCAGTTATAATCCTGTTCATATACAGGATTGTAATAGAGTTCCTGATACGGTTCAGCCACCGCCGAACTCTGCTCGTGGCAGGAAGAACAATCGTCCATAAAAGTGACTTCACCCTTATGGACAAATTCGCTATTCTCACGGGGCGCGGTGACTTCAGGATGCCGCAGTGTTGTATAGCACTGTAGCAAAAAGCAGCTCAGCAGCAGAGCGATGCTTGCGACAACTGCGCGATGGCTCGGTAAGCGTTTCATTTTATTTTTACCTTTTTGGGTTATCATGGCTATATCCGCTTTTAACAGAGTCGCCGAACTATCGACAAAACACTACCTTAATCATCGGCCGTTGGATTCAAAATCTACAACGACTGGAAATAAATAATTTTGAGTTCCCGATTGGAGTGCGGTATCGTCTCGCCGTCGATTGTTCTATTGTTGCGGGTTAAATTTTTCACTGAAAATTCCAGCAGCAATCGTTCTGAGAAATACCAACGAACCCCAGCGTTCATATATCCTTTCCCGGTCCCCAACGAATTGCTGTCGTTATCGTTGATACCAAAATCATAATCCCACACCAGCGACAGTTCAGGATCCAACATTAAATGTGCGCCACAGAAGAAGTTCAAATCCTTTTCACCGCCATGATTTTCACCGCTGTAATTTAATCCACCATGGACGCCGAAGTCTTTCAGAATGAAATAGTTTTTACTCATGACGAAATAGAAACCCTTGGATTTGATCTGGTAGCGCTTCAAATCCGGATAGTACGCTCCATAACCCTGAGAATCAAAGCCGATACACATCGCCGGGAAATTCACTCGCTCGAATCGAATGCGGTAACGGATATTCACGCCGGGAGCCGCATTCCACAGCACCTTTCCCTGACCGATGATGTTCTGTCCGCCATAGGTCACGCCAAACATGAGCTTTTGCGTGAGCCCGACAGTCAATCCGGTGAGCATGCCTCCGCTATGATAAACGCGTAATTTGAGCTGAAAATTCTTTCTGTCGATGAAGTTCGCTGTAGGATTATCAATTAAATTGATAGGGGTCGATTTCGTTATGAAAGTTTCTGTCTGGGAAAAATATGTCTGAGCAAAACACGTCGCACTGCTAAAAACACCCAGAGCTGTCACAATTAAGAATAATTTTTTCCCCATCATTCCGCTCCTCGGTTTATAAAAATTCTGTCAATAATTTAAAACATTTATCATGTAAAATCAAGGTAAAAGTATAATTACAACAAAATATTTTTGGTTATTTGTTTACAATAGCGAAGTAGCGTTCTGTGCAGGAAACTGATCCAGATAAAATAATTCATCCGTTGTTGAAGTATGAGTAAGAAAAAAGGTAGGAATGATATCAAAGCGCTTAGCCTAAAAATCCGCGGAGGGGCTTGCTTCGTGACGCGTGCCGTAACCGACGGAGCGCCTTCTCTTTAATCTGCCGCACTCGCTCCCGGGTCAACTGGAACCGTTCGCCAATCTCCTCCAGTGTCAGTGGAGTTTCCTGATCCAATCCGAAGTAAAGTTTCACCACTTCAGCCTCGCGTGCAGTGAGCGTTGATAGCGCCCGATCCAATTCGATTTTCAGAGATTCGCTGATGAGGGTGTTGTCAGGCGAGGGGAGTTCCTGATTTTCGATGATATCCAGCAGGCGATTTTCTTCCTCTTCGCTGAAGGGAGCATCCAATGAAAGGTGTTTGCCGGATTTTTGGAGCGTTTCGGACACCTCAAAATCGCTGATTTCCAGTTGCTGGGCGATTTCAACCGGCGAGGGCTCGCGTTCAAATTCCTGCTCCAGCGCGCTGAACGCTTTTCCGATTCTATTCATCGTGCCGACCCGGTTCAACGGCAGGCGCACGATCCGCGATTGTTCCGCCAATGCCTGTAAAATCGATTGCCGAATCCACCAGACTGCGTAGGAAATGAATTTGAATCCCCTGGTTTCATCGAACCGATTAGCCGCTTTGATCAATCCAAGATTGCCTTCATTGATTAAATCTCCCAATGACAAGCCCTGACTCTGATACTGCTTGGCAACGCTGACAACAAATCGAAGATTTGCCTTTGTCAATTTTTCTAACGCGGCTTCATCACCTAATCGTATCCGTTTCGCTAAATCAATTTCTTCCTCCTGCGAAAGGAGGTGAACTTCACCAATCTCCTGAAGATACTGATCAAGTGAGTGTTCGGATTTGTTCTGAGTTCGATTGGGAGTTTTGGCCATGAAGCCCCCTTTCAAATGTGTGAACATCAATTAAAAGGACGTTGAATATACTAAAATTTATTTTTTTTGTCAACATCAAATTATTATTTTATTTTTACAAAATCAAACCGACTCCTGCCTCACGATGAGTGGTTGCTCTTTCGGAGTCATGTCGAAATGACCGGCTATTGCGACCAGTTCTCTGCGCATCGATCCCGGCATGCAATACATGAAAAGCACGGCAACGACTTTTCCTTGAGTAAAATATTTCCCGCATCTGTTATGAAAATTTGAAGTTCCGTCGACATATTATATAGGCATTGCTGGATAAGTATTCCATCCAGGTTATTCACAACTTAAAAATTTGTATGAAAATATAAAAAAAAACTTGACTTTTATAAATAAAAATTTATCTTATAGATGTCATAATTTGAAATATTGAAGGGATCAGTTGAATGCACACAAAACGACTTGCAGCGTTGTTCCTCACCATCGGAATCATCGCATTATTCAACCTCGCGTTATGGGCTGGAGCCGTCATCATTGATTTTCGAGGCGAACCCGGCAGTAATCGGGTTACGCTCCGATGGTCCACCATGAGCGAAATCAACTGCAAGGGCTTTCAAGTCGATCGCAGCCTCGATAGAAACGAATTTTCCAAGATCGGTTTTGTTAAGGCGACAGGAAACTCATCATCTCGCCAGGATTACGAATTCGAAGACAAGACCGTTTTTAAAACCCAACTGAATAGAACCTTTTATTACCGTCTTACAATCATCAACGTGGACAACACTGAAACTATCTACTCAGAAATTGTTGCGGTAACCCCTTCCATCTCAGGTGCGCGTTATACCTGGGGCAGCATCAAAGCTTTATTCCGCTAATCTCTCCCATTCAGAACATTCTTTCGTAAAGATGTTTTTTCCAGTGTCAATCAATTTTTTGTTTTATGTGACATTCAGCAAAATTCATGCGAGCCTATTTTACGTCATGATCCTTTCGTGCGCCTAAATACAACTTTGCTGCGTACTTCAGAGCGCTATTTCCATGAACTTCTACAAAATGATTCACAAAACTTTCGTTCCCCTGTGAGACATTTTCAGGAAACGTTGTATCATATTTTTCTTCGAGATGCGCCAGAAACTCATAGTACTTGCATTTTGCTAATATGTGAGCGGCGTCGATTGCCAGCCGGACTTCATGCGGCAGCCGCAAAATCAATTTGGCATTGGGTATATCAGCGGTCAGTTGTCTGAGCAAATTTTCATCGCCTGCATCAGGCACGATGAACGTCGTACAATTCTCCTTCAAGTAGATATTTTTAATCACCTGGGCATTTGCATGAGAGACTATCGGCGCTTGATCTTGATACTCGATAAACAGTTCATTATATTCATTGGGGCGAATGGCGGCGCTGGAATGTTTACAGGTCTTTCGAATCACCTTTGCGAGTTCAGTTAAATCCAGATCCGATGATGCTCCGTATCGGTGGAGGCCGATACGACTCAATTTTTTCTCAGTCCGTCCATCGACGAGGATCGCCGCGGAAATCAATGGTCCCCAATACTTTTGTTCACCATAGATCTGCGTCGCCACCCAGGTTTCGGGCAAATCTGCAGGGTATTCACGCTCAACAGGCTGTGCTGCCATCTGCAATTGAAACCACGCAGCGAGACCATCTGAATTTTTCCCCCTCACGATGATTTCGCCATTGCGGTACAACGTGACATACGATCGCTCTTTTTTCGCCTGCCAAAGCGCATGCCCCACTTCGCGCACTTCATAGCCATGGGCGGTGAGCAGGCTTCGGAGCGATGCTCCCTGGTCAGGATAAATTCGGGTGCGAAATAAATTTTTCGGCATGGATACCTCTATTTTGTAATGCGATTCCATCGCCTGGATGTGAATTCATGAGTTCCGCGACTCACTGCCTGACTCGAATGAATCGACCTGTCGCTGTCTTCGAGAATCCCGAAGCAATTTTCAGAAGGGTAACAGACGACAAATCAAATTTTTGACATGTCACAAAAATGTTTTAAAAATTTTTTTGAATATACGCACTTTCCACGCGATTAGCAAGTCAATTAATGGTATCATGGCGTGATTCAGTGCAGCCTAACTTTTTGAAAATGCATTCTATGATTTGTAATTGTCCACTTTGAGACAATGTTATCCCGGCGCAACAATTGGCCTGACGATTGTAACATATTAATAAACTTCAAAATCCACAAATGTCATTTAATTAATATTTTTTGGCGTAAATTTTGCCGTTTGTGTTTCAGTTTTTCCTCCATGACCTTCACCAGACAACATCTTACCATTTCATAGAAATTCATGAGGGATAGGGGCGCTATTATGAGCAGTCTGAGCCATTTCATTTCTGCTGAGATACCCATTGAAAGTACAATACCCGACGTTTCCAAGAGGCCTGTGGAACCGCTCCCCCCGCTAACAGCAACGCCGAAGATTATCGCGGTTGGCAGCGGCAAAGGCGGTGTCGGAAAAACATTTTTTGCAGCAAACCTGAGCTACCAAATTTCCAGGCAGAAGAAGTCGGTCATTCTGATCGACACCAATTTCGGCAGCCCTAGTTTGAACACCTATTTCAATATGTACAATCCCACGTTCAGCCTGAAAGAACTCATCCTCAATCCGGAGGCAGATATCAATCAACTGGCGTTCAAGACAGACCTGCCCAACCTGAAGGTGATTTTCGGTTCACCGGGCACGCTTGGCATCAGTGAGAGTTCGCATATTATCGTGTCCCGTATAATTCGTTCCATCAGGAAACTAAAGGCCGATTACGTTGTGTTGGACCTGGGCACCGGTTTGAACTTGAGCGATGTCATTCTCTTTCTGCAGGCGGATGAAGGAATCATTATTACAAATCCAGAGCCAACGTCCATGCAGGAGGCTTTCAATTTTTTCAAATGCTGTCTGTTGAAAAAGCTGGAATCCATCGTCTCTGGCCAACCGAGTTTGATCAATTTAATCAATCAGGCCTACGAAAAATTTGACGACGTGACAAGCGAGACGCTGAAATCGTTGATTAACGGGCTGAATAAAAGCAACCATCAGCCCGGGCAGCTTCTCCAGAATTTCAGGCCGGGATTTTTGCTCAACAAGGTATACAACAAATCCGAGCTTCTTGAAGCGGCCGCTTTCCAGATGGCCATTGAAGAAATATTCGGCATTCAATTGAAATATTGGGGCAGCGTGAATTTCTATCCTGATCTCAAGAATTCTTCGTCCGGCGATCTGTCGCTTGAAAAAATTGAACAAATTTCTTCATTCTACAAACGTATGGCAGAACAGTTCATTGCCATTCATTCGCAGCGTCAGTTCGCTGCTGACACTTTGATCAATCGAAAGAGTGGTGTGCGTACCAGCCGAACGGTGGCGTACGATCAGGAGATGTTGATCTGCTCGCAAAAGTGCACGTTGTGGAATAACTGCACCCGACAGCGGGGCGGGTACCCTTGTAAAATGAAATATATTGGCTTTTTGAAAACTTTATAAAATTCTCTCCCCTCGTTTTGATGTTCACAGCATCAAATCGCACAAACGAAACCGGCCCACGGATATTATCCAGGGCCGGTTTTTTTATTAAAAAAAAGTAATCTGTTTTTATTCACTTGATTTTAAGAATTAATTTCTGTAAATAAATCGCACATGTTCATACAACATGCCCGTTGTGTAATCCCTTGAATGACTCTGTCACTGATGTTCAATCTGTCCCCAACAATTCAGGAATGAGGTGTGAAGATGGGAAAGCTGGTCAAATTTGTCTCTCTGTTATGGATCATCGGAATTGCCGGCTGCCACCAGCCGTTACCGTCAGATTTAGACAATCAGCCACCAGGTGTGCCGAAGAATATTTTCCCTCCGAATGATACAACCGATATCATAATCGATATTTCTTTCCAATGGACATGCGGAGATCCGGATGAAGACGACCGGCTGACATTCGATATCAGTCTGCAAAAAGACACGCTGGCGACGGTCGTCATCGCTTCGAACCTTGATACCACCGCGTTTCATTACGCGCAACTCGAATACAACACCCATTACTCCTGGCAGGTGACGGCGAAAGATACCAAAGGCCGGATAACGGCCGGCCCCATCTGGACGTTTCAGACCCGCTTCGGCGATAATGCCGCTCCGCGTACGCCGGCCAATCCTGCTCCGACTGCCGGCGAACCGTCGCTGCCGATTGAAAACGTATCGCTCCACTGGCGCGGTGGCGATCCCAACGATTACAGCATCGTGACATACGATGTCTATTTTGGCAAGGCCGCGGACTCGATGGAGCTATTGGCTGCTGACCATCCGGACACATTTTATGTGATCGGCTTGCTCGAATTCGAAACGACCTATTACTGGAAAATCGAGGCCAAAGACAATTACGGGTTATCCACGACCGGACCCGTGTGGCAGTTCACCACCGAAGCTGCGGTGCTTCTGTTTGCCGATAATTTTGATGCGGCTCCGGCTGGCGGCTATCCAGATAATGCTTCGTGGCAGGTTTTAAAAAGCGACGCCTGCGAAATTGTAGTTTCTGATTCCATCGCCTGGAACAACGCCGGTAATAGCGTTCTGTTCACCGACTCCACGCTGGCAGGCAACAGTTTTTTGGCGACGCGTCTCGATGCGCGAGTCGCCGGCAAACTGCAATTTTACTGGTGGGCCTCCACCGGTTCGGACGTTTTTGGACTCAGGATATACTCGGAAATAGCCGTCGAAGAACGACTTGGGCCGCAGGTGTCCCTGCGCGATGGTACAATCGCCTACTACGGCGACGACCTGAATTGGCATACTGTCTGTCCGATCGATTCGAATAAGTGGTATTTCGTCGAACTGCTATTCGATTGTCAGAATCAATTCTACAACATTTTTGTCGATCACGAATTAAAAGCGGAAAAGGCCACGTGGACTGGCACAGCGGTCAGCAATCTGGATCTGCTCTATTTTCTGACGTTCAATAACCGAACCTGTCAGGGAGCATTTCTGGATGAAGTCCAATATTATTCCGGTTCCGGAGAGAAAAAGTAATTCCGCTGCGGAAAATCGGGTTTTGTCTCAGATGGGGCCACGTGTTCCACGGTGAAACAACAGTGTCGGATATCTTTGTGAGCTATCTCTTTTGCAGGAACAACTGGTGCTGTGTTTCGAAGCAGAAATTGCAGAAGGGACATGCAGCCCATGGATTTCCGGGATGCCCGACGCTTCAAAGACAGGATTCGAGCCCGCAATGTCAACGCCGGGGACGCCCGCTCGCTGAAATACGGCAGGCGTTCCGGTGAAGGCTGTCAGAGCAGAACGGTGATGGTGGTTCCTTTATGCAACGCGCTTTCAATGGCAATTTTCCCATCATGATCTTCGATGATGCGCTTCACAATGGAAAGCCCAAGCCCCATCCCTCGTTTCTTTGTCGTGAAATAAGGCTCGAAAATTTTTTCCAGATCTTCCGCCGGTATACCATTACCCATATCCCGAACGATGATTTTCACGCGAAATTTTTCTTCGGCCACAGATTTTGTCTCGATGAAAATCACCCCGCCAATGCTGCTCGCGTCGATGCTATTCTTCACCAGATTGTGCAGCGCGCGTTTTATTTGATCGCGATCGACGCTCACCTCGGGCGCCGCTTCATCCAGAGTCAACCGCAGTGAAATTGCATGCGGTTCGGCCTCGATCAGATTGGCCAGGCTGCGGACGATGTCGTTCACATTTTCCGGCGCTCTGGTAATTTTTGGCATGCGCGCAAACTGCGAAAATTCTTCGGAAATCCGGCGCAGCGATTCCACCTCTTCCTGAATGACGGATATCGACGAGTCGACCGGCTGCGTAACTTCGCCCTGCAAGTGAGTCTGCAGCCGGTGCAACGACAACTGAATCGGAGTGAGCGCATTTCGGATTTCGTGAGACACCCGGCGCGCCACATCCTGCCAGGCTGCCAGCCGCTCCGCCTGTACCAATTTCTCCTGGCTCGTCTGCAAGTCCCTGGCCATTGTATTGAAGGAGGTGATTAAAAATTTCAGTTCATCTTTCGCCTTCACATCGACCGGCCGGGTCAAATCCCCGCTGGCCACACGCTGCATCCCAACCACCAGCTCTTTGATCGGCTCGCTGATTCCCCGCGATAGAATTTTGCCAGCGTAGATTGCGGACAACGCCAACATGATGATGAAAATAGTGGCCAGTCCCCAGATGATTTGAGCTTCCACCACAGATTTTTTAATCAGCGACAGCGATTTGTAAATACGCAGCGATTCGGAAATCTGCTCCTTCGCTCTGAGAACATGATCGCTGACGGCAAAGGCCACAACGCCAACGTTGTTCCCGCCCAGGTCATGGTAAACCTCACAAATATTTCCAGTTTCGCCGGTGAACAGATTGCTGGTCACTTCGCCCTGGCGGACAAGGGTGAGAATATCGGCTCTGTGTAGCGGGCTTCCTTTCATCAGTTCCGCGCCAGGGCCAAGCACTGTTGCCGGCGGGAACGACGAGTCCGCAGGCAGTTCCGCGATGTAGGCAATGCTTTGCATTGTCAAAAATTCCCGGGTCAACGAACGAAATGCCGGATTGGCTCTGAAAAAATTGTGTCCGCGTTCTTCAAGCTGAAATCGAATCACTTCCAGCGATTGCGACAGCGAGTTTTCAATCCCCGGGAGCAACAGCATTTCGACGCCGGTGGTGAGCAAACCGCTGACGAAATAGGTCAATGGCACCGCCGGAATGAGCACCAGCAGAAAAAAGATGATGGTCAGCTTCACCTGAAATCTGAACCCTTTTGGTGAGCGGCGATAGATGATCCAGGAATACACGGCAAGAATGAGAGAGATGGCAATGACCCAAAAAAGAAAAATTTTCATATTTCAACCATACCAATAGTGGCTACGTTTAAAATGGTTATCGCCGAAAGGATGTAACAGTGCAATGCAGGACATTTCATGTGCAGCCCGGTTTATCAGGCCGATTCAGTTCACTCCGGCAGCAGCGATTCTCCGGCGCGTCGGTAGCCTGAACCAACGGCCGGCTTCAACCTATCCGCCGATGCGCTTGCGTTTGATCAAATATTCCATCAGCGCGCGATCGAAATCCCACGATGTGTCTAACAGGACATAATCGATGCGGTTGAGCCGGCACTGGCGCTTGTAGTTTTCGATGAATTGCTGCACCTTCTTTCGATACTCCTGTTTGATGTGCCACGGCTGAGTTGTCATCTCCTCCCTTGTCTCCAGATCTTTGAACACCGCATTTTGTTTGAAATCGAAGTGGATCTCCATGGGGTCCAGAATATGAAAAACGATCACCTCGTGATCTTTGTGCCGAAAATGCTTCAGCCCGGAGATGACTTTATCCGGATCGTCGAACAGGTCGGACAGCAGGATGATCAAACCCCGTCGATGAATGCGTTCGGCGATTTCATGCAGCGTCGCGCTGACATCGGTGGTATTGCTGCATTGAATATGCTCCAGTTCGCGCAAAATCTGGGGCAGGTAGCTTTTGATGGATCGTGGCGGCAGGTAGGTATTGATTTTCTCGGCAAATGTCACCAGGCCCACAGCATCCCGCTGCTCGATCATCAAATAGGTGAGCGCCGCGGCAACATACGAAGCATAGCTGAGTTTGCTCACGTTGTGGGAGCTGTAGCCCATCGAGCCGGAGCTGTCCAGGAGCAGGTAGGATTTCAGGTTCGTTTCTTCTTCAAACTGCTTGATGTAAAACCGATTGGTCTTGCCATAGACTTTCCAATCGATGTGACGGATTTCGTCCCCGGGCATGTATTGCCGGTATTCGGAAAACTCCACACTGAAGCCGTGATACGGGCTGCGGTGCAGGCCGGTGATGAAGCCTTCGACAACCAGTCTCGCGCGGAGATTCATATTTTTCAGCCGGGAAACCACCTCTGGCTTGAGGTATTTTCGGTAATCGATTTTATCCTGCTCTGCCATGGGTTACGCCTTCACGTCGCGCAGTAATTTTTCGATGATATCCACGGTGCCGACCCCATCGGCCTCCGCGTTGAAATTGGTGACCAGCCGATGCCGCAGCACAGGCACTGCCAGCGCCCGGACATCTTCGACATCCGGCGTGGAACGACCATCCAGAATGGCGCGCGTTTTTGCCCCGAGAATCAGGTATTGGGAAGCCCGCGGGCCGGCGCCCCAACTGATCCAGTCCTGAATGTACTTCGGCGCTTGCTCATTGTTGGAGCGAGTCTGATTCACCAGATTCACGGCATAGTTGATGACAAAATCCGAGACCGGCACGCGACGCACCAACGCCTGCAATTTCAATATTTCATCTTTCTGCAGAACCATCTTCACCTCGGGCCGATAGGCGCTGGTCGTGGATTTGACGATTTGCGCCTCCTCTTCAGGAGATGGATAATTGACCCACAGGTTGAACATGAAACGGTCGAGTTGCGCCTCCGGCAGCGGATAAGTTCCCTCCTGCTCAATCGGATTTTGGGTGGCCAGTACGAAAAATGGCTCTTCCAGAACGTAGGTTTCTCCGGCCGCTGTTACTTCATGCTCCTGCATCGCCTGCAACAGAGCAGCCTGCGTCTTGGGCGGAGTGCGGTTAATTTCATCCGCCAGAATGATGCTGGCAAAGATCGGCCCTTTCACAAATTTGAACGATTTGCGCCCGGTCGTCATATCGTCTTCGATTAGTTCGATGCCGGTGATATCCGAAGGCATCAGGTCCGGGGTAAACTGGATGCGGCTGAATTTCAGATTCAGCGCCTGCGCCAGCGTGCTGATGAGCAGTGTTTTTGCCAAACCCGGCACGCCAATGAGCAGGCAATGGCCCCGCGACAATAACGCAATGAGCAATTCGTCGATGACCTTTCTCTGCCCGATGATCACCTTGCCAAGTTCATTCACTAATTTTTCGTGCGCTTCATTCAATTGAGCCACAATTGCAAGATCAGTTTCGTTTCCTTTGTTCTCCACCATACATCCTCCAAAACGCAGAGCGGTTCATGTTCGCCACAGTTGCCGGGGCTTATTCAGAAAATTGGTTACTATTCAGGCATGTATTCTTGCCTCGAAGTCCCCAGGTCACGAAGTAATATGAAGATGTCAATTTCATTTTCATTCCCGGGGCGACTCCCAAAAGCCTTAAACGGCTTTGATACGTTGGTTATGATATCGTTTCCACGTCTTAAATGACGTGGCAATTCATCGAAAAAGTTAAAAGTCAGACACCTTGAAAAGCCCCGACGTTTAATTCGGGGAACAGAAATTCACTTTTGATTGTTGGGCGTTAGCCCCTTTTTAGCGCTGACTCATTCGCATTCTGTGAAATTCAATTTCATTTTTAAAACCACATTCAGCTTTTCAGAATCGATCATTTTGGCAATTTCTTTTTCTTTGCGCCGTTGAGAGTCTGAGGCTGAATAGTAACGAAAATTGTTTTCATAATTAACAGGCATCACTGGCCGAACGATCGCCGGATGCAGCCAGGCTACTCCGGCTGGCGTTCAGACTTTCGATGGTCATGTGTTTTCTGACTCCCATCTTCGGTCTGGCGCGGACCGGCATCACCAGCCTCCCTGTTATATGTCAGGGATACCAGTTAGTTTCAGCGACGATTAAAATAATCAGATTTTTAACCAAAATCAATGAATTTTCTTGTGTCTCTGGTTTCATTTTTGTAAATTACGCGCCATGGAAAAAGTGAATATCACCGGTATGACCCTCGAGCAAATGGAAACCCTGATGACCTCCATTGGTCAGCCTGCCTATCGCGCTGCGCAACTTTTCAACTGGATTTACAAGAGGAATGTGACGGCTTGTGATCAGATGACCAACTTCTCGAAATCGCTGCGCAATGCATTGTCCGAACAGGTGGACATTGGCCACATCGATGTTGCCGACCAGCGCATCGCTGCGGACAAAAGCACCATCAAATACCTGTTCAGACTAAGGGATGGTCGTTATGTGGAAAGTGTCTACATGGAAGAAGGCCGACGCCGTACTGTGTGCCTCTCGTCCCAGGTGGGCTGCGCATTGGGCTGTACGTTCTGCGCCACCGGCAATATGGGCTTGATCAGGAATCTCTCGGCCGGCGAAATTGTGGATCAACTGCTGACGATTCACCGAATCGTTGGCGCCGAGGCGACCAACGTCGTTATAATGGGAATGGGCGAGCCGTTTCTCAACTATGACGAAGTGATAGCCGCATGCGAACTCATTTCGCACGACAAGGGGATTGCCATTGGCAAGCGGAAAATCACCATTTCCACCGCCGGCATCATCCCGCAAATCAAGCGGTTCACCGACGAAGGGCAGCGGTTCAAACTGGCCATCTCCCTGAATGCGCCGGACGACGTGACCCGCTCCGGTCTCATGCCCATCAATAAAAAATATCCGATCCACGAATTGATGAATGCTGCCAAATATTACGCCATCAAATCCCGCAATCGCATCACGTTCGAATATGTCCTCATCAACGGCGTCAACGACAGCAGCGACCATGCCCAGTCGCTGAAAAAGCTGATCGGCGAATTGCGATGCAAAATCAATCTCATTCCCTACAATGCAGTGGATGGGCCGTTTCAACCGCCGTCGGAACACAGGATCAATGCGTTCATCCAGCCATTTCTCGATATGAATGTGGTCATTTCTGTGAGGCGCAGCAAGGGCAGCGAAATTCAGGCAGCGTGCGGCCAGTTGTTTGTGGCCGCGGAAGAAAAGTCAGCGCAATGAACAGCGCGGTTACAACATCTCCGGGACCGTCACAAAAGTGTAGCCCCTTCGTTTCATTTCCTGAATGATCTGCGGAAGTTTCAGATGGGGATAATCACCGTTTCGCTGCGAACCCAGGTGCATCAAAATCACAGCGCCATTGGCCCCGGTGTTTTTGCCCTCCCCGAAATGAAGGACCTTCTCGGCGATCTCATCCGCGCTGTGATAGTAAGAGGCCGAAGTATCGGCCACCCAGTCCAGTGTATCCATGCCATCGTCCCAGCTTTTGCCCAGGGTCCAGCCAATCTGCCGGAAGCCAACCCCGGCAGCCCACGAGCGGATGGTCGCATTGTGCTCGCCATAGGGCGCGCGCCAGTACGGCGCCATTCTCTTCCCGGTGACCTGATAATACAACTCCGCTGTTTTCAGTAGCTCCTGTTGCAACAACTGTTCTGAAATGCCGGGCAGGGTATCGTGCCGGCGATTTTTTTCAAAGCTGGTTAAATGCGGGTGCGTCCAGGTATGATTCCCAATGACGTGATGGTCTTCCCCCATGCGCTTCACAATGTCGCCGTAGCGGCGGATATAACGGCCAGTCACGAAAATTGTGCACCGCACATTCTCCTGCTTCAGAATGTCCAGAATTTCCGTGGTGATATTATCCTCGTAATCGCCATCAAAGGTCAGGGCGATTTTCTTCTCCTCCATGCTTCCGCGGGAAAAATCTTTCGCCAGCGCCGACGGAATGGGCATGGCGTAATTGACATTGATCTCTTCGAGAACAACGCCGCTGCCGTCTTCGCTGATGGATCGGACGACAAAGGTATTATCGCCGGGTTTTGCCTCTACATTCCTGAATGAAAATTTGCTATCCTTCACCAGGAGCGCCTGTAGCAATTCCCCGTTCAACGACAGGGTCACCACGCGATTGTTCTCCGACTCGCCTTCGATGTCGAATCGATTCTGAATGACCATGGCATTGGCCGGGCGCGAATGGACCGTGAGCGTGTCGATATGGCGCGCCAGTTCCTCCGCTGTCCTGGCGCTATCCGACGCCAGCCCGTATCGCCGCTCGCCAAACAATTCGCGCTGCATTCGTTTCAACTGGCTGAAATTGACCACATTCCAGATAATACTCACCAGCAGCCCAAACGATAACAGAACATAGATCCAATTGACAGGCAACGCCTTCAGTTTTTTCCAGGTGACCTTGCCGAATTCAACGACCTTCTTTAAAAATTTCAGCAGTTTCGTTTTCATTTCCTGAATCATAAATAACCTGTAATGTCGTTTGCTGCAGAAATAGTGACGCGATTTCAGAATCTGGCACGTGGTACAAATCGGCGCTTTACAGTAATAGCATTTCTTGCTCGCCTTTCGGTACGGATGATTTTTGCAAATGAGATCTTTATCCATACGTCATTTCAATCCACAACATAAATCAATGACCTGTTTCATCACAATGTTCAATTGATAGGTCGTTTTGACTCGATCAAATCCGAGCCGGCTTAACTGCTCCCGCCTGGCGCTATCGCCAATCAGGTCGCTCAATGCCTTTTCAATGGCCCCGGCGCTTTTCGGAGCGATGAGGATTCCGTATTTCCCGTGATCGAGAATCTCCGGCGGAGCGCCGGTGTTTGTGGCAATGACCGGCACGCGCGACGCCATGGCCTCCAGCAGCACATTGCCAAACGCTTCTGCATAGGATGGCATAATACATATATCGGCGATTGAGTAGATATTCTCTACATCCGGACGGTAGCCTAAAAACTGAACCACATCCCCAAGCTGGTTCGTGGCAATCGTTTTTTCCAGCGTCGCGAAATAATCGTCCCATTCGCCTCGGGTTCGCTCGCCCACGATGTACGCCCGAATCCCGGGATAGTGCTTTTTCAAATTGGAGAGCGCCTGAATGAACTCCAGGTGGCCTTTCAGCGGATCAATTCTGCCCACCAGCACGACCACAATTTCATCGGGCGACAGGCCGAATTCCGCCCGATACTGCTGGCGCAAGCCGCGCGCCTGAACATACTTTTCAATGGTAATGCCATTGGGGATGACATGAATTTTCTCCGGGGCCATCCGCGTCATGGCGATAAAAAAATCTTTTCCCAGTTGAGAAAGAACAATCACGGCATCCAGCTTCCGGTAAATTTGCCGGTGAAACCAATCCGTTTTATCGACCGTGCTGCTCAGAATTCTGCTGACCAGAACCAGCCGCGAAATTGGCCGGCCCCACAGCATCGGTGCGATGTGCCACAAATCCGAAGACCGATGGGAAATGAGAATATCGATTCGCTCGTTCCGACACGTGGCGGCGATGGTCCGTTTCAGGCCAGGCGAAAAATATTTGGTCGCCACGGGAAACGCGATGTGCTGCAATTTTTCCTGTATCAGTTGTTGATGCAGCGGACTGCCACTTTTGCACAGACAGGGACTGTATATTCCGGCGTGCTGAAAATAGCTCGTCCATTTCAATGTCGACATTTCCAATCCGCCCCAGGAACCGGAGAAACAGGTCTGCGCTAACCGTAAATTTTTACAAGGGTCATCATTCATGTGACGTTATCTCGTTCGACCAAATTGCGCACTGCCGCGCCGCCCTGCCCGGATGCGGATCAACGCCCCGATGCACTGCACGCGCTTCGAAAACAGGGATCACGCTGGCTGATGCTGAAGCGGCTCCCAAAATTGGTTCATCCGGGCGATCAATTGAGCTTTATCGCCGGGCGACAAAAACGCGGCGTTCGCGCTGTTGAGCGAAAGTCGCCGAATATCCTCCAGTGAAAAATCCAGGCCTTTGTGCAGCATTGAAAATTCGTCGGTGATCCACGCGCCGAACATGGCCGGGTCATCCGAATGGATCGTGACGCACAGCCCCTGTTCGAATAAGAATTTGGCCGGATGATCACGCAGTGTTTTGTACACGCCGGTTTTCATATTGCTCCCGGCGCAGACTTCAAGCGGCAGTTGACTTTCCCTGAGATAATCGATCAGTTTTGCATCTTCAGCCGCCCGAACACCGTGGCCGATTCGCTCGACATGCAGCGACTCAATGGCAGCCCACACAGATTCCGGCCCGGCCGCCTCGCCGGCGTGCGCGACTCTGTGAAAACCGAGTTCCTTCGCCCGCCGGTAAACCTGTTGAAATGGCTCTGCCGGAAAAGACTGCTCGCTGCCGCCAAGCCCAATGCCAATGACGCCAGCCTGCCGAAATGGGATGATCTGCTTCAATCGCTCGATGCCTGTCTCCCAGCCCAGATCGCGATTGATGTCAGCGATCAAAGCGCAGCCAATGCCAAAATCGCTGCGGGCGCGCCGAATGGCGGACAGATTCGCTTCGGTTATGGCTTCGACTGCGACGCCATTCCCTGAAAAGTCCCACGGCGAATAATAGGCCTCAACATAGAGGACATGGTGCTCGTGCAATTGCCTGAGCGTGTGATAGGTCGAATTTTCAAAATCCTCCGGCGCGCGAAAATATCTGTTCTTCCAGATCCACGTCTCAATGAAATGGGGAAAATCCCTGAAGACAAACCGCTGCTCCAGATCGCGGCGATTTTTCACCGATGGATCCCCGCCGTATTTTTCGATCAGATCGAATAAAAAATCAAATGTGAAAGCGCCTTCCAGATGGAGGTGCAATTCAACTTTGGGCATTGCAGCGATGATGGCAGCAGCCTCTTGTTTCATTCGAATCGCTTGCTCCTGAAAATGTGTGATATTCTCTGATTCATTCGTCGCCATGCCGGCGGATCGCCTGATTTCACAACTGTAAGCCAATCACATTGGCGAAATTCTCTGATAGCATTCTTTGGCTCTCTGCGAAACGAGCCAGCCTCACGCCGCCAGGCTTCGCGCGTCCTTCTCTCAGGAAAAATGAAGTCCTCGTCCGCACCCTACCCGTCAATTTTTATGCCATCGGAACGAAGCCCCTCGCGGACAACCAACTCGTCGATTTCCACCGGCACGCTGTAGACGCCGGGCGCGAGTTTTTCGTGGGACAGCAAATAATGGATGCAGCCAAGCTGAACACCGAACGACAAATCCATTATTTCCACCGGATGCCCCAGTCCGCCGGCAATATTGACAATGCCGCCATCGGCTAACAGATACAGGCGGCTCCCGTTTCTCAGGGCGAATTCCCCAATATTGTCGCGAACCATCTGTGCGGATTGGGCCATGTCCCGCAGCGCGCGCGTATCGATTTCATAGTCGAAATGGCCGGCATTGGCCAGGCAGGCGCCATCCTTCATCGTTGCGAAATGCTCCCGGCGCAGCACGTCCCGTGCGCCGGTGGCGGTGATGAAATAATCACCGATTCGGGCCGCCTCAGCATTGGGCATCACCCGCATGCCATCCATGCTGGCCTCCAGCGCTTTCCAGGGATCAATTTCCGTGACGACGACTTCAGCGCCAAGCCCTTTCGCGCGCAGCGCCACGCCCCGTCCCACCCAGCCATAGCCGATGACCACCACTGTTTTACCGGCGATATTTCTATTGGTCAGGTGCATAATGGCCGTCCAGGTGGACTGCCCGGTGCCGTAGCGATTATCGAACAGATATTTCGAGCGCGCGTCGTTGATGGCAATGGCCGGATAGCGAAGATTACCCGCCCGGGCCATCTCCCGCAGCCGCGCCACACCGGTGGTTGTCTCTTCGCAGAATCCGGACAGGCTCTGGCCGAACGCCGGGTTCTGATGGATGAAATGACACACATCGCCGCCATCATCGACAATGACATGGGGTTGCTGCTCAACAATGGCCCGGATAAAGCCATTGTAGGTTCCTTCGTCTGCGCCGTGTTCGGCAAAAACGTGAACGCCATGCCTGGCCAAAGCCGCAGCCACATCGTCTTTGGTCGAAAGCGGATTGCTGCTCGTCACCCACACTTCAGCGCCCAACCGCTGCATCGTCAGCGCCAGATAGGCGGTCTTCGCTTCCAGATGAATGCAGAGCGCGATTCGCCTGCCCTTGAAACAACCATCGCTTTCATACCGCTCGCGCAATTGATTCAGCACTTTCATCCACTTCGCCACCCAATCGATGTGAACCTGTCCGCGCGGCGCCAATTCGATATCCCTCACCTGAAAATTCGCCATCACCGCAACACCTCGTTGTATGATTGATTGAGCCCACTCCTGTTCTGAGTACTTTTCAAATCCGAAGCTGAAGATAACATTTTTTTTCAGATTATTCAAGATGAAATTTAACTATTTGCCGGACCAGGCCAACTGCCGACATCGCAGAGGACACCGTCGAAATGGTCGAAATAACTCGACCATGTCGTCGATTTCCTGGTTGAATACCCTTCAGAGGACACGACTTTAACTCACTCAATTTTTGGCCGTTAGGGGCTATTCAATTGACTGGCATGGAGTTTGATTTTATTCGAGCGAAGATCTTCACCCAGGGTATGCCATTCAACATCGTACCCGCCATTCGATCAACATTTCATTTAAGCAAAGGAGTCCAACATGAAACAACGACTACAACTCATTTCTATCGTGGCTATGGCGATCGTTTTTGTCTTGCAGATAGCGGATGTCACAGCGCAGGATAAAAACAGACGCACAAAGGCATGGCCTGATTCACTGTCCGCGGTGACGCTTCAAGGGACCGTGGTGATTGATTCCACCCATCAGAATCTGTTCTTCCTCGATGTCGATGGCGATGCAATCGCCGATTACAACCTGGCCTTTGGCCCGGACTGGTATGTCCCTGAGAGCGGCGCAGCGCTCCCGACTGCTGGTGATTTTGTGACCATCGTCGGGTCGGTCAACCCGCACCCGGTGATCCCGATTGTGATTGTGTTCGAAATCAATGGCCTCATCTGGCGCGAGCCGGTGGAAAACTGGTGGCGGCAAAATGATTTCTGTGACAGCCTCACCGTCATCACTGTCAGCGGGACAGCGATGGTGGATACCACGTATTACTACCCGAAATATTTTCTGGATGTCAATGGCGATGAAATTGCCGATTATTATTTGAGCTTTGGCCCGGTCTGGTATGAGCCGGAAAGCGGCGCAGTGCGTCCACTGGATGGAGACCTGATCACAATTGAGGGCGCTGTCAAAGAGAATCTCACTTTAACGCGGCTGGTCGTTTTGAACATCAATAGTCTGGTCTGGCGCGATGTTCAGGGACCAGCGCCCTGGGCCGGCGAATGGATTTCCCGCGGCAATCCAAACAATGCACGACTGCACTGCCCATCGGACTCCACCTCGTGGATGGACGTCCCGGCCGGAGCGATGCAGCAAAGTGGCCAGCATTCCATGCGCTTCCCGGATTCTCTGTACTGCGAATTCTACCAGGTTTGGCGCGATAGCCTCCCCGGTAAACCGGATTCGGCGCTGGCCGGCTGGCATTTCCGATTCTACAATCCGGATAGCGGCCAATATCAGAAGTCGAGCCGACAGTTCCAATTCATGAAAAAATTGCATCTGCACCTCGGATTTTGTGCCGGCGATTCCAATGGCCTGTGTCTGCCGAAAACCAGCGCCGCTTCTTTCACGCTGAAATATTGGAATGAAGACGCCGAAATCTGGGTGGCTATCGACGGGACAACTATCGATGGAACCCTGCAGACGGTCTCCCTGGAGTCGAACTCGATTGAAACCTATTATGCTTTGTTTTATGCCACCGAGAGCAGCACCGGCATTCTCACTCAGGACGCATCGACGCCGCACGAATTTTCGCTGGCGCAGAATTACCCGAACCCATTCAACCCGACAACCACGATCAGCTATCAGCTCAATGAGCGATCCCTGGTGAAACTCACTGTGTACAATACGCTGGGACACGAAGTGCGTGCGCTCGTGAATGCAGTGAAAGACGCTGGTTCCCATCAGGCGACCTGGAATGGTCGTGACAATCTGGGCAATGCGCTTCCGTCCGGAGTGTATTTTTACCGATTGGCCGTGAACGATCAGGTTCAGACACGACGAATGGTCTTCATGAAGTAGAGGACCGATAGAAATTAATATCCCATAATGGGATTACGAAAAGTATGCCCTATCCGTATAATCCCTTATCTATGGAAGGAAGGAGAAGGTGCCATGTTTTTGAGCTTGATTCTTTACATCAGATTGTTTATCTTCTGGTGGCGTTCAAACCGAAAATGGGCACCTTTTCCTGCATATTTTTTGGAGGAGAGGTTTAAACATGAAATACATAATACTAAAAAATCTGGCGCGCGCCGGACTGTTGTTGCTGCTGTTCGGGACCGGCGTCAGTTTTAGCCAGCAGAAGATACCCCGCAACTCCGTCGCAACGGTCGGCTACGTCGATAAAAACAAGGATGGGATCAACGACCTGTTCGCCGATGGCAATGGCGATGGCGTCAATGATGTTTCCAACCTTCAGTACGCGCATCAGTTTCAGTATCAGGATAAAAACAATGACGGGGTGAACGATCTCTGGCGCGACAAAGACGGCGACGGCATCAATGACCTGATGATAGCCATTTTAAAGGCCAGGGGTATTCGCCCGGAGATCCCCTGGGTCGACCATGACGGCGATGGCCTGCAGGATTCGGGCGTGAAAGCGGTGTTCAAAGCGGACCTCAGCGAGTTTGTGCTGGACGCCGATAGCGACGGGGCTAACGATATTTCCGGCATCCGGTTCGCCAGCGATAATACCATGGGCTATCGCTACGGCTGCATCGACGAGGAAACCAGCGACGAGCCGTACTCGTTCAAAGACAAAAACGGCGATGGCATGCACGACTCATTTGCCGATCGTTTCGAGATGGATAAGAACCAGTATGGCTCCCATCGGTTCTACGATTATTTCATTGACAACGATGGCGATGGGATTTCCGATGGTCGACGCTTTCAGCGGTCAAATAAAGGGAAGATGGGACAATCACATGGCAAGAAAAATGCTCCGTAATGGATGGTTTTGGTGCACGATTGTAATTATTTTCAGTTCAGTTTTCAGTTCGAGCGAGGCTCAAACCCGGTTCGGGATCGAACAGTCCGTTGTATATGATGAAAATGTGTTCCGCAATTATCTCGAAATAGCGGATGTCATCACTCAGACCACAGCATTTTTCTCCCATCAAATTCCCATCAAAAGCTCCCAACTCCAGTTTCATTATGCCGGCAATCTGAATGCATTCAACGATTTCAATGAGCGGCTTTTTCACACGCATGATCTGGGAACCAGCGCCATCGCGCCGATTTATAAGTCGCTTACGCTTCAAGCCGGCATGCAATTTCAGCTTCGGAAAAATTTGCCCGAATATGACATCTACGATGCTGCAACCTGGCTGCTGAAAACTAGCCTGTCGCTGACCCCCTGGCAAAACGTCCATTTTCAGACCGGCTATTCTTTCAAAGAGAAACGCTTTCAGAATCTGGAACAATTTAATTTCGCCGAGCAGTCCGCCAGCTTTCTCGCGCGAATTGGGCTCCCCACCCGGACGACCATCTTCGCCCAGGTCAATTTCGGATTGAAAAATTATCTCGAAGATCAAACCGGAGAAACGATGATCATCACCGACCGGGTGTTGCCGCATCAGGGAATGGGCCCGGGCCGCAGGCATGGCGATGCGCCCATTGTGTCGGATACCGCCATCGTTGCCAATCATTTATCCATCCCGGAGACGCATCAATGGAGCCTGGATGTAAAAATTGCGCAATCCATTTTCAAAACGACAGGCGTCAGCATCGGGTATCTCCGCCGGTTTTCGCCTTCGCAGGACACGCGGTACCTCTCCGGCCAGGGATACGCCTATTCCAAAGACGACGAATTATTCGATGACCCATTCACCTACGCCAGCCACGAATGGTACGCCACCGTGACGCAGATACTCCCACACAACTTCGCGCTGGCGTTTCAGGTCAGCTCTGCCGATAAAAACTACACCTACCCGACTCAAACCGACTCTGTCTCGCTGGCACAGGATTATGAAAATCGCTCGGACAGTCAGGTTTACCTCGGCGGGAGTCTCGAGAAAAAGTTCGCGCTGCGCCGCTTCGTCCGCGGCCTGACCATAAATTTTTCATATTTTTATTTGATCAATGAATCCAATGATTTTTATTACGATTCACGGGGAAGCCTGATTTCAGTGGGCAGCAGTATAAAATTCTGATTTCGTATCGATTCGAATAACGCAGTCAACGTGGGTGCATTTAACAATCATGAATACAAAGCTATGTGGAGTACATTCCCTTTATGGAATGCGCATCGCGATGCAGACATCGCGCTCCATTTTTATCTGAATCCGACGAAGTAGTAATTAGCCATTCAAAAGACAACCGCCATGAGGAAACGCCAAACCATCCCCCAGTTGAGGAATTTCAAACGTCTTCAACCGCGTTACGTGTTCATTTTTTCCATCCTGCTCATGTCCGTGCTTTTCATCTCCGCTTTTCTGGAGCTCTCCCATACGCGACGGGAAATTCTGCATATCATGGAAGAAGAAGCCACAACGCTGGTGGAAGCCATTTCCGTCAGCGGTGCCAATGCCATTCTCTCCATTCAGGAGATTGAAACGCTCATCGAAGAAAAACTGATCTCCACAGCGCGGCTCATCGACCGACTGGTGTCAGACACCGAATTGACCTCCCTGAATCTCACCGATATTGCGCGCCAGAATGGGCTGAATAATATCTTTGTCGTAAATTCCAGCGGTGCTATGACCGCATCCAGCCATGTCGGTTCAGCCTACTTTCAAGCGTTGCCCGAATTCAGAACCATGCTGATTCGCGGCGATGACACCTGGGTGATTGGCTATCTCATCGAGCGCGGGCTGCGATCCAATCTCTTTGCCGTGGCTGTGAAACGCTCCGGCGGCGGCGTCATTGTCGTGGATATCGACGCGGATGATATACTGGAATTCAAGAAGTCCATTGGCATTGGTCGGCTGATGCAGGATATTGCCGACTACGAGGGCATCGATTACATCATCCTGCAGGATCTGGATGGAATAATCCTTGCCTCCAGCGGAATCACGCGGATGCAGCGCATCGAAAGCGATTCGTTTCTGATGACGGCTTACACGAACAAGACCAAAGCATTTCGCATGCTCGAAGTGGATGATCGGGAGGTATTCGAATTTGTCCAGCCGTTCATTCTGTCCGGCGAGCCGGCCGGACTCTTTCGCATCGGCATAAAAACAGATCATCTCGAACAGGCCGATAGTCGGATTCAGCGGCGGTTGATCATCATCTCCATCATCATGGGATTGTTCATCATCACGGCGGTGAATTTGCTCACCATGAATCAGAATTATCGCATCATGCAAACGGCGTATCAACGCATTCAGACCTATTCCAAAAATATTTTGGAGAACATGACCGACGCGGTCATTGCCATCGACAAGGACCGCTGCATCACCATTTTCAATCGGGCTGCTTCCCGGCTATTCAAAATACCGGCCGGGAAAGTACTGGAAAAACCGTGCGAATCGGTCTTGGCCGTTGATATCTCTCCCCTGCTTCAAACGCTGGAGACCGGCCAAACCGTGACAGAAGAAGAGAAAACCATTCATCTGGAAAACAGACGATTGATCACATCGATCAATACGTCGGTTTTGATGAACGACAGGGGCGAGATTGATTCTGCCTTCGCTGTGATCAAAGACCTGACCGAAAAACACGCCCTGGAAGAAAATCTTCGACGTCAGGAAAAATTGACAGCCATGGGGCAGTTAGCCTCCGGCGTGGCCCATGAAATCAGGAATCCACTGAACGCCATCGGCATGATCTCGCAGCGGTTGGACAAAGAATTCGAGCCGAATCAGGATAGCGAGGAGTTTCATGAACTGACCAGGATAATTTCCGCGGAATCCCGGCGCATCGATGCCATAATTCAGCAATTTCTAATATTCGCCCGGCCAGCACCGCTCAACCTGGAGAAGACCAATCTCAATGAATTGATCGAATCCACGGTGGCGCTGCTGAAATCACAGGCAGACCAGCTACACATCGGGATATCCGCTCATTTGCAGCTTCTGCCTTCGACGCTGCTGGACAGAAATCAGATGAAACAAGCGCTGCTGAATTTAATTCGCAATAGTCTGGAGGCCATTGCTGGCAAAGGCAGCATCGACATCCGCTCGGCGCTCACAGAGCTTAAAAATGAAATTCTCATTGAAATCAGCGATACCGGCATGGGCATCGACCCGGAAACATTGCCAAAAATTTTCAATCTGTATTTTACGACGAAAGCCAAAGGCACCGGTTTGGGGCTCAGTCTGGTGAATCAGATCATTTCTCAGCACAATGGCAGAATTGAAGTAGAGAGCGCAGTGGGAAAAGGAACGACGTTTTATGTGTATTTGCCGGTTTAATGCAACAACTTTTTCGCCTCCTGGTTTCGAAGGCTCCGAGAAAAAAATGAAACTGGGTTTTCACCTTATATTCTTAATTTGAATGACCAGTTAACCCTACAACGTCATTTACTAAATTTATCACAATATGTTGAGTTTTTCATCTATCAAAAATACAACGATAAAAAATCTATGTGACGTGGTAGGGTTAAAAGCAAGTGCAATAAATTCGATACTTTTTTGTATCTGCTGCTCAGCCACAAAGTCTCAAAGGCGCGAAGAAAAAAAATACATCTAACCTGAATTTTTCATGAACTTGCTCAGAATTTGAGTCAACATTGAGATTTTCAATTAGCTAAAATCTGAGCTATTTTGAAATTCAGTTTTTGTACGTTTATTCTAAAAAGAGCACCATTCAGGTTAGCCAGCCTCCTTTAAAAATACTTCGAACAATGCAGGCTGAATTATCGATTCAGAAAAGCTGAACTTGGTTTTAAAAATGGAATTGAATTTCACAGTATACGAATGAGTCGGCGCTAAAAAGGGGCTAAAGCCCAAAAATCAAAGGATGATTTCTGTTTCCCCGACTTAAAAGTCGGGGCTATTCAAGTTATCTAACTTTTTTTTCAATGAATTGCCACGTCATTTATGACGTGGAAACGATATCATAACCAACGTTTCAAAGCCGTTTAAGGCTTTTCAGAGTCGACCCGGGAATGAAAATGAAGTATCCGCTCAATAAAAGATGGAAATGTCATTGCGAGGAACGTTTTTTGTGACGAAGCAATCCCGTGGTTTACCCCAGGAGATTGCTTCGTCCCGATAAATCGGGACTACGCAATGACACGTTTTCTTACCATAAATTATTGAGCGGATACAAAATGAAAATGACATCTTCGTGTAACGTTGTGGCTCGGTGATTTCGCGGCGAGACTACATGCCTGGATAGCGACGAAAATTCTCTTTAACTCGGAACCGGGAACCTTTAAACCTGGAACCTGAGTAGTTTGATTTTTAGGATTTTGTTGTTGTGTTTTATTTGTATTTTGTTTTTTGATTTTTGGAATTTTCCAGTCAAACAGTCTATAGATTTACATAGAAACTCTTTTGAGTCTTGGCGCCTTCGAGGCCTAAACATATAATAGCGTAGAGGAAAAAAATGCCACAACACACCATTCTCGTCGTGGACGACGAACCGTCCCAGGTTCAAATATTATCCGGTTTTTTGAAGAAGAAGGGATTCGAAATTCAAAAGGCGAATTCCGGCACCGAAGCGATGAAGATCATCGAAAAATCGCCCATCGATCTTGTACTGACCGACTTTAAAATGCCGGACATGGATGGCATGCAGGTTTTAAAAAATACGAAGCAGCTCAATCCGGACATCGATGTCATTTTAATGACTGCGTTTGGCAGCGTGGAAAGCGTCATCGAGGCCATGAAAGCCGGAGCCACGGATTACCTGATTAAGCCGGTCGATCTGGATCAATTGGAATTGGTCATCAATCGGGCGGTGGAGCGCAAGCACCTGGTTTCGGAAAACCGATTTCTCCGCGAGCAGATTGCCGAGAAATCCGGTTTCAAACACATCATTTCAGTCAGCGAAGCGCTGGAAGAGGCGCTGAACATTGCCGGCCGCGCAGCGCCGAGCAAATCCACGGTGCTCATCACCGGGGAAAGCGGGACCGGCAAGGAGCTTTTCGCCCGCGCCATTCACTTCGCCAGTCCGCGAAAGAACAATCCGTTCATCGCCGTGAACTGCGCCGCCCTCGCCGAAAACCTGCTCGAAAGCGAACTGTTCGGCCACGAAAAAGGCGCGTTCACCGGCGCGGACAGACTCCGCAAAGGTCGCTTTGAAATGGCCAACAGCGGTACGCTGTTCATCGACGAGGTGGGCGAAATTCCGCTGTCCACCCAGGTGAAGCTGCTGCGCGTTCTGCAGGAACATGTGTTCGAACGCGTTGGCGGCGTCGAGCCCATCAAAACCGATGTGCGAATCATTACCGCCACAAATCGCAACCTGGAGGACATGATTGAAATCGGCAGGTTCCGCGAAGACCTGTTCTACCGGCTGAATGTGGTGAGAATTAACATCCCGCCGTTGCGAAAGCGAAAGACCGATATCCCGTTGTTAGTGGATTATTTTCTCAAAAAATACACGGATGAAAATGCAAAACAGGTGACGTCCATTTCCAAGGAGGCCATGGACCAGTTGATGAAATACGACTTTCCCGGCAATGTGCGGGAACTTGAGAACGTGATCGAACAGGCGGTGGTGCTCACCCGCGGCGATGTGATTACCACTCGGGATTTACCATCTACTGTGCGCGGCGTTCGCGCTGAATCTCAGGCAAAGGACCGGACCGAGGAGGGGACATTTGTGGAGCGCGTGGAATCATTCGAATTGATGCTCATCAACCAGGCCCTGGAAGAAGCCGAGGGCGTGCAAACCCGGGCCGCCAAAAACCTGGGCATCACCGAACGGCATTTGCGGTATAAATTGAAAAAGTATGGGATGAAATAGAGCAAGTGGACAGGCGTATCCCTTCGGTCAAGTACACCAATAAAAAACCGAGCAGTTCTTTGAAAGATCAGATTTAGTTAGACGGCGTCCAATTGGGCGGCAGGAGTTGGTGGAGCTGCCTGAACGGATGATCCCCAGTATTGTTAACTTAAATAGATTAGGTGACTGGACAATGGGCGATTCGGGCGAGCGCATCGTTGAGCCAGGCAAACGGCTCCACACCGTGCTTTTTCGCAGTGGCAACCAGGGAGTAAATAACGCCGTCGTGCGAACCAGCGAACAAATAGTTCTTACGGCCATTACGTCAGGGCGTACGTTTGCCTGAAGTGATAACGAGCATCGTGTTCGCGCTGTTCCGTCCGCGCCGGATCTTCAAGTAAGTATAACTTTTCAAGCTTTGCCAGCAGCCACTGCCTGGCCGTCTGTAAAATAGCGCCGCGCATGGGCCCAATACGATAGTTCAACCGCTGGCTGATTCGCCGGGTTCGGCGGAATTTGGAACGTGCCTTTTTCCAGGCGTTTGTACAAAAGCCAGAATCCAGTGCGATCCCAGACAAGCAGCTTCATGCGGTCGCGCCGACGGTTGATGAAGATATAGGCATCACCATTGTCGGGCCGACTGATCCGGGCGTTGCTGATGATGCCGCTCAATCCGTTTCCCGCTTTGCGGGATGACGCATGTCGGTCGGTTAGGTGCACAGAAAAAAACGGAGTCAGTGGAACATCGGCAGCATATCAAACGTCCTGCGCCCGAATGAGTTGAATCAGCGCGTGCGGGTCCAGGGGCGCGCTGATGTGCAAAACAACGCCGCCGGGATATTCAATCGTGTAGCAAGGCGCTGGATGGGATACAGCCGCCGATGAAAACGTAATCGGCACAGAGCAGTTTGGCAATGGCTCGCCCGAGGCGGATGAAGTCTGCCCCTGACGATACTTTTTCAACCAGTAGTGAAAGGTCGCATAACTGATCTGTTCGTTCTGGCAGAACTCTTTTTGCACTTGTCCGCTGGCCAGGTATTTTTCAATGACCGCCATCCGCGCCTGGCGATGCAGCACTAATTTTTGATCTGGCATATTTCGCCCGTCGTTTCATGAATAATTTACGTAACGTATCGGGCTCAATATACCTTATTTTATTCTATTTTCAAATATGGGGTTCACCGAAGGGATACTATTAATTTCACATCTCTGCAGATTACTTTCGATTAGAATTATCGGCTTTATTTACGAATAATTTGATGAATCGAATTTCTATCACTCCTTCGTCAATGAGAATTCAGCTCTTCAATTTTCTCTCGTATCAGGGAGTTAACTTTCTCAATATTGTATATGTTAAGGCTATTATATAATGTGCATGCAAGGAGATTGCCTTTTGTGTCAAAGTCATTGGTTTTTGGAAAATTTGAAACACTAAAAATATAATCGAAATTCATTAAACTGTAGATATCATAAAAAAATAGTTTTTTTTCTCGATCATAGGCCTGGATGATAATGTAATCCTCATTAATCGCATGGCGAACTGCTGTTTCAAACTTTCTGTCTAATTTTCTGGCTACGACTCCATCCCTTATTTTTTTGGTAACGACTTCTAACTTTTGAAGTCCATCTACGGTTTGACGAGCGAACAATAAATTGTCGTCTTTGTACAAACCTACGAATCCCAAGTAATAGGGCAAATAATAAAAATAGCTCCCTTTAAACAAAGCTGTTATTTTATTGTCGTGATAGACTGCATTATTCAAGTTGGAGTTATCAATATATTTCCCAAATCCTTTTATAATCTTTCCATTATAATCACAAATATAGAATAAATTTTCTACGGGATAGCCCCTCCGTTCGATAATTATTCGGTTTTCGTTAACTGGAGCTATTTGATATGGCAGTATATAATCTGCCCGCGCCTCTGTTGTAATTCGTTTTAAATAGTTACCGTCGGTAGAATAAATTTCAATTGCACCTGTTTGCTGATCTGTGATAAATAACCTATTTTTAAACACTTTAAAATCAGTAGGATTCATGAACTCACCAGGCCCCTCACCCTTACCATTTCCAAAGACGGAATGGATGTAATTAGTCCAATTGTTATTCGTAGAAAATTTATGAATTTGAAACGTCGTTCTATCCATTAAAAACAAATTCCCATCATCATCAAACCGGCAAAAAAGGGGGATATAAAGTACATTTTCCAAATTTTCAAGATTAATAGAAATCAGAGAATCTAATGATACGGCAAAAAACTCCCGCTTATACTTTAACTGTGTTTTTATTAGTATTTTTCTATTAGCTTCTAAAAAATGATCAACCTTCTTTTCAGTTTTTTCTTTGTTTTTTGAACATACAATGGCTAATAACAATAAAATAATAAAAAGAAAAAGAATTGTATACATCGGTTTTTTTTTCATAAAATTATCTTTCACTACCGGACACTTTTTTAAAAGAATTGTCTTTACAAAGATAGTATCATTTATTAACTTAATGAAATTTAATTGGTTAATAAATGAAAGCACAAGAGATGTCCGAAAATATTCGTCGATTTAAAATTATTCTTCGCTCTTTGAAAAAACTTAGTCCCAACCAGCCCACTGGCAATTATGCTCGCAGGCTAACGACGCTCTCCTATTTAATCGCTGGTACAATTGGATCAAGATCTTGCCAACTGCCACAGGTCGCAACCAAAGTTACTGATAATCGCCAGGCAGACAGTACAATAAAATCCTTTTCTCGTTGGATTTCCAACGAATATGTTTCTTTTGAGTGTTACTTTTTACCTTTTGTGCAAGCTTTATTGTCTTTACTATGTACCAATGCCATAGCGATTGCTATTGATGGCAGTGTTGTTGGTAGAAATTGTATCACGCTCATGGCAAGCGTTGTTTATAAAAATCGAGCATTGCCACTTTGCTAGCTTGTTCTCACTGGATCAAAGGGACATTTAAAAGAATCCGTGCACATTGAATTGGTCAATCGATTAAAAGAAATTATCCCATCTAAAGCGAACGTCATCATTTTGGGTGATGGCGAATTTGATGGTTCAAATCTCATCAGACTCATTCAACAAAACGGGTGGTCTTTTGTCCTTAGGACAAGCAAAAACCGAATTTTAATCGAACAGGACGATCCTTTTTCCTTTCGCACTATTTGTCCCTTGCAGCGCGAAGAGTATTTTTGGATTCCTGATGTTCGATTCGATCAAGCGAATAGTCCGAAATTTGACGCTATTGTTTGGCACAGAAAAGAGTATAACGATCCAGTTTATTTGCTAACCAATATTTCACTACCGGACACTTTTCAAATTATGCTCGGTAGAGCTGTCATTCCCGCATGTTTTTGGCGGGAATCTCCCAAAATATTGTCAAATAGATGCCCGAAAGAAGCCCAGTCTGTCATCCTTTATAAATTTAATGGAAGCTGGACATGGCATTCGGGCATGACAAATTAATCAAAAATGTTATTTTGGAAAAAGTGTCCGGTAGCGAGACCAATATAGAGCCTGTACGAGAATCACTCTATTGGTATCGAAAACGATTTAAAATCGAGACCATGTTCTCCGATAAAAAGAGTCGCGGATTTAACATTCATAAAAGTCATATATCAAGGCCAGAACGCGTGGCCAAGCTTTTAATCGTGGCAGCATTAGCCTATATCTTTATCATTTATTTTGGACTGTTGGCAACTCACAATGATTTTATGAAAAATATTCATCGCATTGACCGTTGCGATCTCAGCTTATTTACATTAGGACTAAGAGCATTAGAATATTTGTTAAATCATCGAAAAAAAAATGTGTCCGGTAGTGAAGGTCTCCCTATGCTTCGTCATCATATCACTCATTTTTTAGAGTATTGCAAAAATTCAAACTTCTCCAATCGCTCCATCGAATCGCTGGAGTGCCGGTTGCTGGAATTCAATGCCTTCATCCAACAGCAGCCCGCTCCCGGCATCGGGCACATCACCTACCACCATCTCATTCAATTCGTCGCTGAGTCCGCATGTGTTACATTCATGGGGTGAGATAGTAATAAAAATAAAATTAGCAAATGCCATTCACTCTATTATCTCACCCACTAAACAGTGGCGCAAGTGCCGCACGAGAATCCGCAACCTCATTAATCTCGGTGCGGTGAAAACCTATGCCATTGCGGTCGGATTGAGCAGTAAAGGCTGATGGCGACTTAGCGTGATTCTCAACAGCAATGCTTTTTCGTTTTTACAAGAATCTCGCACACCGATGTTTTCTCGATGGGTTAAAACTTATGGCAGCGGAATGTCCGCCAGTTTTTTGGCGGGCCAAAGCGGTCTGTCTGACTAATGTTTTATACAGTTACCTTATAAAATATGGAAATATCATGCTGTACTTCTCTCAAAGAACAGGGTTTGGTTTCCATTTGTGAACTCTGGATTAACTCGGTGCTGAAAGTGCGCCTCTGGCGTAAAATATCCGGTGCGCATTCGTCCGCCAGTCTTTTAGGCGGATTGTAGGGAGTGGGAGAGAAATACTCCCGCTTACCTGATTATACCTTGCATTTAAGCACTGTTACTCGTAGATATTTTAAAATAGCCTTATGATTATAAATTATCATATTCTTCTGGTTCAACATCTGGTATTTGAGAAAGTGCTTTTTTAAATTTAGTAATATCTGCTCTTTTTGCTCGTCTCTCTAAATAATCCTTTGTTGCAAATGCAGATATTTTTTCGGTGACCGCACTCGCTATAAATTGGTTTATTGATATACCTTCTTTTTGGGCAAATTCCTTCACTCTTTCATGTATTGAATCAGGAAGCCTTACACTGAGCGTACTCATATTTTATATTTCTCCAATTATTTGTAAATATTCTTTCGGATTTATTACATTTATTCCAAACTGAGAGACTCCTTCAAAATCCTTTATATTATAAGTTATTATAAATTCGCTTTTAGATTCAATCGCTAACTCCAGTATGAAATCGTCTTTTGGATCTTTTAAAAATGGTCGCCATAAAAAATATATCTCGCATTTCTTTGAACGTAAGCATATCATATCGATAATATCATCAATTTGTTCAATATCAATCTTTAAATTTTCTCGCTTTGCCACACTTTCATATTCAAATATTAAAGCAGGGGAAATACATTGCTCATATTTTTCTCTTGAGGTCTCAAAAAGTAGTTTGTACGACGCACCTTTTTTGGATTTTAAGGCAGAAATAAAAACATTTGTATCGATTACTATTCTGTGTTTTTTACTCATAACGGTATTATATACAATACTACATTGAAAATCAAGTAGTTTTTTAAAATTTATAGTAGTTTGATTATTTCATTTTCTGTACATCATGACAAATTTAAAGGGATAACGCCGGTATCAATTAAAAAAGGGCAGTCAACGCCCCGTCTATCATGTTTAAATTTACACTTTTATCAACGCGCCAATCTTTGCGGATTTCATTGGCAGCCCTTCTTTCCGATGGATGTTTAGTTAGCGCAACGGACACAGGGCAACGTGCCCATTTTATGTATGACGCACGTTACGAAAAATGACTGCCGATAAAACCAGACGTCACTGCTACCACAGAGCCGGATTGCACGTTACCCGCTTCCTTAAAAAATATAAAAACAAAAGGGCTTTGTGCTGGCCGACGGATGTTTTGAAAAGCATCGAATCCAGTCCTTGAGTTACCCGCCAAACCAGCAAAGCTTCCCGATTCTTTTTATCGGGATGCCTTGCGGTAATCGACGCACCAATCTAACATTTATTTCATCAACAACAGTTTTTTGGTCATGACATGATTTTGTCTGGCTATATCTTTCGTATCTTCAACTTCCAAACGATAGATATATACACCACTCGCGAGACCACTCGCGTCCCATTTCACTTGATGATAGCCGGCATTAACACGTTTGGAAACAAGGACTGCAACCTGTTCACCGATTAGGTTGTATACCTTGAGTGTTATGTAGCTTGAGCGCGAAACGTTGAAATTAATTGTGGTCGAAGGATTAAACGGATTGGGGTAGTTCTGGAAAAGAACAAATTCAATTGGCGATGATGCGCCATTGTCTTTGATTCCTTGAGCGCCAACGGGGCAAACACCAAGCTTACGAAAAAGACTATCCGCCTTGGTGTACTCAGCTTGCAAATAATACGTAATTGCCTCTTTGATGCATGGAAAATACGTTGTAGAATCTAATAGACCTGTTTCGATACGCCGGTAGGTATCGTAAATACATTCCGCAACTACAAATTTAAGAGTATCGGTGATCAGTGTGTCCAGACTGCTGGATGAATTTTTGAATTTTTCTATATTTCGTATCGTCGCCAAAGGATATTGGTAAGCATACTCAACGCTTGGCTCAATTTCTGTCCCCTCATTCCAATCGTTCCATGTTTCGATGTATACCCACGGAATTTCAAGGCCATAATTATAATTCATGACTTTCAGCCATGTAGAATCGTACACTGCGCCACCTTGCCGATCCATCCAGCGACCATAGCCCCAACAAGTATTAATTCTGTCATCAAAACCAGGCCACACACCTGCAACCGCAAAAGACAATTTTGGAGGTGTGACGATATTATTCACGCGCCAAAAAAAATCATCGATATACCTGCCCCCCCATTCATTTCCACTTGAATCCCAAATGCCTGCAAAGGGCTGCACCCATGGATAACACACATCAACAATTCCCATAACAAACTCCTGACTTTCATTCCACACTAACACCGGATCAGGCTCAAAAACAGAATCAGCAACGCTGCGATATTCGGATGCTTCAATATGTCCCGGATAATCGAAAAGAAAAATTACTGGTCGATCGTTCACTTTGAGGTAGCTATCAGTTTTAGTTACTACAGAATCGCGAATAAATGTAAATGAAGTCTCAACCGCAGCGGTATCATGTTCACCAAAAGCAGCATCATCAATGCTAAGGGCAAATTGCATATGAAATGTTTCCGGATTATCCGCCTTGATGGAATTGATTGTAGAGACTAAAGCAGACAATGTCTGGTGGTCAAACTCATCTTTGATATTTATCACAAAGCCATCAATGCCACAAGCAGCTGCCAATAAAAGGTGGTATGTTAACGTAGAACTATTCCGGGAATCATAACAACCGATGAGTGGCTGGTTGGCATGACCGCATTTCCAGTGTCTTAAGTTGTCATCTCCGCTTGCCAGTGAGTCGCCGTACCAGCCCATGTAATGTGCAAAAACCATTTTCTCTGTTGCAGCCGGATTCACCTGTGATTTTACTTCACTACTTGCCAAAATACAAATTACGAGAATCAGAGACAATTTAAGAAAGAAGAAATGTGATTTTTTCATTTGGAACTCCTTGAAATCTCAATTAAAAAATGATTGGTAAAATTCTATTGAAAATTCAGAGTACATTTATTTGTTCCGCCTTTTTTATCATCAACAACAACTGTTACCGTCCCTGATTGAACTCTTCCAGATATAATACTGCGTTGCCACGTTCCTGTAAGGACATTACCTAAGATTGTTCCATTTGAAGCTGTCCATGTATAGCTTAGCTCATCACCATCGGGATCGATGGCTGCAGGAATCGTTATGGTAGTGCTTGCTTGTGTCATACGGCCTACATTGTCGTATTGAAATTGAGTTTGAGAATACCATTGAAATGGATCGGGGAAATATGGAGTATTGTTTGTTGGTTGAACAGGAGAATCTTTTTTGCAGCCAGTTATAATAATGAAAATGACAATAGAAATAATCACTAGGAAAAAGGTTTTTTGGTTTGTTGAATAGTATTTCATGGCATCCTCAACTGCGTAAGGTTAATTTGGAGATAAAAACGGTAGAAATGAAATAAATAAGTTTGAATTAAAAGCAAAAACTGATAAAGATGAATCCACGCTCTTTCACTTTACGCGTATCAAGATTGTAAGCGAGCTAGTATTTCATTCGATTAAAAAAAAATTTAAATAAGTCCTCATTTGAAATGAAATTGCAATAGAAAAATGTACAAAGAGTTAAGTTAGACATTATTTTCTGACTCAGCAAACTGCACCGGTGATTTATAATTCAGGGCAGTATGTTTTCTATGACGAACATAGAACACTTCAATATATCCGAATAAGCTTTGTTTCGCCTGTTCTTTGGATTTGTATTTTTCAAACGATACCAAATCGGCTTTAAGTGTAAGAAAAAACTTTCACACACGGTATGATCTTAGCAATTGCCCTTGCCGTTCATGTTTTGGATCATGTCATATTTTGAAAGTAACTCTCGAAATTCATGACAGGCATTTTATACAGCCCGATCCGAATGGAAGAGAACACCAATACCTGACTATTTTTTTTCTGTAGAAATGTCCATTACTTTTATAATAACAGTTCGATTCCTGATTTTATTGCGATAGGAGTCGTTAGGGAAAGGAGGCATGACTTCGCCTTTGCTATATGTTGAAAAATTCTCTGCAGTGAGTGCAGTATTCAGACGCAGCCATTCAACGACTGATAGCGCTCTTGTCCAGCCTAATGTAACATTGTCACGATATTTTTGATCGTTTGGCATGGGGATATCGTCGGAAAAGCCAATTACAACAATTTGGATAGTATCACGATACTGCTCTAACTGCCTTCCCACACGGATCAAAATATCTTTTGCAGTAGCTGTTAATGTTGCCCCATGGTGGAATAGCCCCTCCCGAAAAACAATAGTCAAGGTGGTACCATTATTCGTAGTTGAAATTTCCGGGAGTGAAAGGCTAATTTTCGCGATGGCAGAGGTCGATGAATCTGGCTTGACATCTTTTCTCAAATCGCTTAGCTGAGCACCCAATTTAGCTTGTTCTGACGCTAATTTTGAAAGCGCAATACTGACATCCTGATTGTCTTTTGGTAGGCTTAATTTAAAAATCCAGAGTAAGAAAATTATAACAAGACAGATAATAACGACAACAGAGACAGGTCCAAGCCAAAGTAACCAGGACGGCCGCTGTTGAAAGTTGGAAATCGTCTGAAGTGCAGTGCGATATACGCTATTTTCGGGATCGAGTTGTTCGGCTTTTTTCCAAAGTAACTCAGCCTCGGGCAAACGTCCCTGTTGGGCCTTAATTCGAGCAAGCAGATCCAATTTTTGAAGCTCGATCGACCGATCTCCTTTTATTTCCGAGAGTAAATTCTCTGCCTCTGCATATCTGCCGGTGTGCGCTAATTTACAGGCATCTTCCAGCAGCATTAATGTTATGAGTCGGTCAATCTTTTGATTGGAGTAATTGGCCGTGGCTGAAGATTCTGTCAATTTCTCCGAAGTCACAAGTTCGTTCATATTCATAGAAAAATAATCCTTCTAAGAAAGTTTAGTTAAAGAGTGGTTTCCATTCAGCCCTGCAATGTCATTCCGGTTCCGTCCCGATTTTTTTCAAAACGGCTACGATTGTAAGAAGTCCGTGTTTGCCCTGCATATTCTAATTTAAGGTAAAAAGCGTTAGCAGGTTCCGGTATCCGACTCAATAGACTACTCGGGATTTCTGCCGGAATGACATGCGCGCTGAATCGCCATAAAAAGAGCAAATATTTTAAATTACATTCAATGCTCTAAGCATGAAACTACAGAGTTACTCCACTTCCAAAGCCCCTTACTTGCTGTTGTTCAGCAGGTGGCAGCAGTTTAAATAATTGCTGAATTGCTGATTTCAGCCCTACAATGTCGTTATTGTTTATTGCACGGTTTCCCTGCGAAAAAAGCTGGCTCGCTTCGGATTGATTTTTCATTTTATCTTTCATCTCTTCCAGATTTTGCAGTATGGCGACCCAGAATCCTGGCTGTTCGCGCAAAATACGGATTGACATTGTGCTTAATTCATCAATCAAACGGCGCAGGGTATCGGTATCCCTTGCAGTGGATCGCATGGCCAATTTCATTTCCTGTTCCAGGCTGTTAAATTCCAATTTATCACCACTGGAACCATGGCTATCGACAATTTCTTTCGTTCGTGATAATTGGTCTCCCGCTTCTTTTACAATAGTTGGCCATTCAAGAATATCTTCAATTTCGTCGATCCGGGATTTCAATTCCAGCAACTTATTTTCGCATTTATCCGCCGCTTCAGAATCAACGGTTGATGCATTCAGCGAGGTTTCAATTTGATGAGGAATCTGTTCATCTTCGACCTGATTAATTATATTCATCGCTCTGTCATCGCTGGATGTTGACGCTTTCTGCTTTACATCGTCCAAACGTTTCTTTTCAGAATCATATTCTTTCTTTAATTTTTCAGGTTCGGGTTCTGTTTTGCCTAACACAATAACTTCTTCGAATTCTTCATCCAGGATCGGGATATAGGCTTTGGTGCGAATCAATCGCGACGCATCCATTTCGATGGTAACCTCAATTTCGCTGCTGGCTGGAACATCACGTTTAATTTTTGTGCCGCTTATCTCCAAATAGCCTATCAGATGATTACGATCCGCCCGACGGATATTTTCTCCTTCAACGACCGGAATGCGCAATAAATCTTCATTTTGTCCCCGGCGTATATCAATTGCGGTACGAAACACCTTTCGTTTGCGTGCCGGTAAGGGAGCTCCCTTTTCAAGAAATTTTTCCATTTCATTATTGGCCATAGCAACACCCACCGAGTGTGTGAGCGGTGGCGCAGTTATGGTCAAACCAATTTTATATTCCAGGCGATTGGGAACCGTTTCCTGTTTGGTACCATTCGCATCCAATAATTCAATCCAAAATGTGTTCAGGCGTCCTTTTTCAGCCCAGAGATTAGTGACAAAGGTTCCTTCTGCACCCAATGGGATTTTTCCACTGCGCCATTGTGGTCTGGCTTCGGCATTCACAAATTCGATGGTATAACCTGATAATTTTACTGTTTCAGACGCGATAACCTTGCCGCCGACCAAAGGTTCGGTTTCTGAACCCGTGGGTTGATATTCCAGTTCGAGCGCGAATTGACCGGTTTGCACGGAAGGAATAAAGACGCCATCCATGCGCTTGGTACCTGCAAACACTGCGGCGCCGCGCGCAACGACAGTCAGTGGATCAATGCTGTAGTCCAGCGGAATACCCAAACCTTTTTCCCGATCATTCAATAATTCGCGTAGCGATGGCATTAACGTCGGCCCGCCGACCAGCAGCACTTTTTCGATATTGCCAACCCCTAAACGCTTTTCTGTCAAAACCTTTTTACAGATTCGAATCGAACCTAAAAAGAATGGCTCTGCCAGCCGCGCCACATCTTTCTGTAACAGATCATATTCAAACTGGATGGGATGCCCATCCTCGCCATTGCACAAGAAGTCGATGGTGATGCCGGAGCTCTCCTGGCGCGAAACCCGCTTTTTCGCTTCTTCGGCATGGCTCTTTAATTTGGCAAAGGCGCCCGCCCATTTGGGATTACCGCGATGGAACTCTTTTAGCTTATATTCTTTGACTACTGCCGGGATCAACAATTCATCGACAATGGACCAATCGATCAGCTTGCCACCCATCTGATTGTCGCCGCCATGATTGACAACTTCAATGACTCCATCGCGCACCTGAATAATGGCGGCATCGAAGGTGCCGCCGCCAAAATCATATACCAGCCAGAATACTTTATCGCTGGTGCTTTGAAAACCATACGCCATCGCTGCGGCTACGGGTTCCTGCAGCAATGGCGCCAGCTTGAAGCCTGCCATTTCAGCAGATCTATTGGTGGCCGCATTTTGTGGTAATTCAAATGCTGCCGGTACGGTGATCACCGCCGCCTGTACATCTTCGCCGGTCCGTTGCCGGACATCGGATTTCAGTGCTTTCAATATTTCCGCTGACATATCCTCCGGTTTCATCCGACGACCGCTGCGAACAAAGACTTTTTCGAAAGATGTTCCCATTTTTAATTTGAATTCGGAAGCTGAATTCTCCAAATCCGATTCCAGCATGGATTTCGCCGCATTGCCGGTAAACAAACTATTTTTTTTATCGATATAGACGGCGGACGGTGTGATTTCTGAATTTTCGTTGTTCTTGAAAACTTCAACTTCTGTGCCTTTTATAACGGCAATACTGCTATTGGTTGTCCCAAGGTCAATACCAAAATCAATGGTTAATCGGTTCATGCTACACTCCTTCTCTGTTCTGTAATTTGAAATTTTTAGTTGCCGCTCTTTTTCGGTTCGTCCGGCGTCACCGGGGTGCCAACGATCACCTCGCCAATTTGAATCGGCTGCTTTTTATAATAAATACTGGGTTTAATGGTTTCAATAATCATGTCCCGCTGCAAGTTTTCGGTTTGTTGAAAAGCAATTACTTTCAGCGACATGCCCGGATCAAACGGTTGATTCGTATGATCCATGATTTCCACGTCGGTTTGGATTAATACATCCCAGACCGATTCCACGTGGCGATAGGTGCTGCGCATTTCCGGCAGCGGCTGCCCTGAAACCGGATGCACCACTTTCTGTTTGATGCGCCACAAACCGGTGCCAATGTCCGCCAACAGACGGGTATTCATTTTTGTATCCGGCTTCTGTTTCGCCTGTTCCATGGTCGTTTTAACCTGCGTGGTATAGGAATCAATAAGCTGCTGAAACTGCCGGACGCTGTTTTGATCCAGCAGCGAAGGTGCAATCCGAAACTCACGCGGATACTTCCACTGTCGTATTTGATGCCATAATGCCATATGTTTTTCCTTTTGTTGATTAGTGATAGGTTGTTAATGCGTTTTTCGCTTGATACTTACCACCGGGATAAAGCCCATATTCTTTCGTTGTTCGTTACCCCACAACCAGAAACCTGATATACGTTCCGGCTTACACTTGTTATAAGTGAGTACTCCGGGTAATTCCCGCACAGATAACAACTCAATAAGATATGCTTTAACAGGATATTTTCGGTTTTTTAACGAGTACAAAACTGGAAAATATTCTCCTGCGTATTCGATATGTATTCGCCTGAAGCGCGTGGCCCAACCAACCATGGATTGACGGTCGAATGTCTGAAATATGTAAAATCTCACGGGCGTATAATTTTTGGAACAAACGCAGCTTACGCTTAAAACCATGGGTATTGGATTTCGGTAACAATTTATGCGTTGGGAACACTCTGTAACCTAAAAATAAGACACCGTTCCGGACAGGCATAACATTATATTTATTGGGGTGAATGCGTAATCGTAACGTAGAAAGATAATCGCCAATTTGTTTGCCGATATTCCATAGTTGTTTCTTGTCATTTTCAAATACTAATCCGTCATCGACATAACGAATATAATATCTGCATTGCAGTCCATCTTTTACATAATGATCCAAAGCATCAAGATAAATATTGGCAAAAAATTGTGACGTTTGATTACCCAACGGCAATCCTTTGCGGCGTTTTGTCGGCGTAAATAGATCATCTCCACCGAAATAATCGAGAACAGGTTCCTGGGTATTGCTGTGATCAATGATCAAATCAATCAGCCAAAGTGTATCCTGATCGCTGATTTTTTGACGGATGAGTGTTTTCAAAATCGCATGATCAATACTTGGAAAGTATTTTTTAATATCAAATTTTAGCACATACTTATTTTCCCGTGAGAATTCAGAACAGCGATTAACAGCCCAATGTGTTCCCTTTTTTTTACGATTGGCATAACTGTCCTCAATAAAACCGGCTTCAAATATCGGTTCAATCACCCGGCACAAGGCATGATGCACGACGCGGTCCCGAAACGGAGCGGCTGAAATCATGCGCTTCTTTTTGTCATAAATATAAAAGGTGGTATATGGCCCGGGCCGATAGGTCTTTTCGACTAACTCCTGTTGTAGACGGAATAAACTTTCTTCCTGAAAATAAATAAAACTGGTGACATTGTTCTTGCGCTTTTTTCCTGCCTGGGCTTTTTGCAAAGCGGCCACCAGATTTTCAAAACTGATTATCGATGAAAATAAACTGATATGTTGTATCATTGTTTTTACCTTGATGATAGGGTAACAGCAGGATTTTCACTCCTGGCTACTCATCCTGCCGTTACTTTCTTTGTTTGGGTCGCTTTTACAAGCGCCGCAGGAATAAACCGATAGAATATTCAGGCGCTAATGTTATTTCCGTAGAAATAACATATCTTGGCAGTGATATTATTGACGCCAACGAGACAGCAACTCGAAAGCCGTTGTTGTTGTTCCTGTTGTCAGGGTTGTTCCTGTTACGGTTCGAGCAACGGACGTTTCTATCATTATTGTTCCACGAGCCGCCCCGCAGCACGCGATACGGTCTATCCCTTTTTTTCAGTACCTTCCTGTATTTTTTTTATCCAGCCACCCAGCAGTTTACCTATTTCGGTGAGCTGCCGCGCCCCATGTTCGTAGTGGTTGAATTTTAATAACGCCAGATCCTTGCTCAGTCGTAAATTAAGCCGCAACCGTTCCAACTCGTAGTCTGCCTCATAAAGCACCGGAAGTTTTTTCATGGATTTGGTGGCTTTTATTAACAACTCATGAAAATTCAACGCAGCGTCATTCACCCGTTGCGCCAGCACAAACCGTTGCGATTTGGGATATTGCTGCGTATGCTCCAGCAGCCATTTTAAAAAATCATAGGTTTTTATAAACAATGGCGATTCCTGCACGCTCGTTCTCCAAAAAAAATTTTTTTTGGGGGCAAGCCCCCAACCCCATTGCCGTCAGGCCAAGGAGTTATGACTTGTGTTTTCATTGACAATTGTTAACGATTCCATATCATTTTTTCTCCTGGCCTTACGGCTATGCCCCCAACCCCCCAATTTTTAAAAACAGAAAACAGAAACTCAGAACCCAGATTTCAGTGACGCCAACGAGACAGCAACTCGAAAGCCGTTGTTGATGTACCTGCCGTCAGGGTTGTTCCTGTCACGGTCCGAGCAACGGACGACTCTAACACTATCGCCCCACGAGCCGCCCCGCAGCACGCGATATGAGCCGGATGTCGCGCCATGCGGATTTAGTGCAGGACTCTTCTCATAATAGTTCTCATCATACCAATCGGCGCACCATTCCCAAACATTGCCGCTCATGTCGTACAAGCCCAGCTCGTTCGGCTGTTTGGCGGCCACCGCATGGGTACCGCTGGCATTATTATCATACCACGCCACATCATACACAGAATTGCTGCCGCTGTAGCGATAGCCTTTGCTCTGGTTGCCGCCGCGCGCGGCATATTCCCACTCGGCTTCCGTGGGCAAGCGACAACCCGCCCATTTGGCGTATTGCGCCGCGCCGTACCAGGTGACATACACCACCGGATAGTTCCCATAGCCCGGCTGCGCCTCCCAGCGATTGCCGTTTTGGCGTAGGCCCCAGCCGTGCTCATAGATCAGGGTGTTGCCATTGTCGTTGGTAGCTTTGCCATAGTCATTGAGAAATGCGGCAAACTGGGCATTGGTCACCTCGGTCTGGCTGATGCAAAAATCCGACAGCGTTACGCGGTGCACCGGCTTTTCATCACTATCTCCTTCATTAAAAGTGTCGCCCATTTCAAACGTACCGCCTTTGACAGGAACCATGGTTAAGCCTTTGGCTTTTAAAGATGCAACAATTCGTACTGAAATCGTTTTTTCAAATTGTGAATACACCGGCGCTGCCTGCTCTTTGGCCGCGCTGCCAAGCTGGTTGATCAGTTCCATGAGCGCTGGTACACGGGTCAGAGCATCGTCTTTGCTGACTGCGGTTTTTAAAGCTGTGATCAACACCGGCGTCGCCTGCTCTTTGGCTGCGCTGCCAAGTTGGTTGATCAACTCTTTTGCT
>JBMOPW010000016.1:0-7870 GCA_049322915.1 Candidatus Zhuqueibacterota bacterium | reverse complement strand
TTCCATGAGCGCTGGTACACGGGTCAGAGCATCGTCTTTGCTGACTGCGGTTTTTAAAGCTGTGATCAACACCGGCGTCGCCTGCTCTTTGGCTGCGCTGCCAAGTTGGTTGATCAACTCTTTTGCTGCGGATAGCTGATCTTCCAGCGGGGATTGGCTCAGTTTATCTTCCAACATGCGTATCAGATCTGCATTGCTCACCAATCCCAGCCCATGCAGACGCATGGCCGCATTGGTAGAGCCGTCGAGGTATAATAAGTAACTCCCGCCAAGCCAAAGCAGAACGATGGCAGCGAATGCAAGGGCGGAATTGCGGAGGCGGCGCACCCGTTGCTGCTTGCGTAGCGTTTGGTACGTTGCCGGATCCATCTTTTTCAATCCCTGCCAGGCAGCCTTGCGCACCTCGGGATCGCTGTCTTTCAACGCTTTGATAAGTGTCGTTCGATCTGCCCGACCTTTTTTCATCGTTATCACCAGCGCTTTGGACAGCGCCGGTATTTCAACGACGAGTTCTTTGGCGGTTTTTATAACAAAATCATAGTTTTCTTTGATCTGGGTGTTGTCCGTGTCAAACTCCCAGCCGCGCCGCAATTCGCTGGCGGCCTCCTGTAGTGCGCGGCGGAGCTCCGCCTTACGTTCGTTCTGTTCCCGCTCCACTTTCGACGCGCAGGTCGGACAAAAATTGAACTGCTGGCCCTGGTAGGTGAATTTGGTATAATACTGCACAATCGAAGCACCGCAATGATCACAATATATTGACTGCTGGCCATAATAGTTAGTGCTCTGCCTACCAAGCAGGCCAAATAACTTTGACTTTAATGCCGCTTCTTCCAGCGCTTGCAGCGGCCGGGAAAACTGCTCCATGGCTGTATTTAAACGCGCCACAGCTTTGCGGTTGAGCGTCCAGCCGTAACATTTTTCCACCAGTATCTGCTGGTCAGCGGGAAGTGGCTTTTTATCGTTTAATAACGCGTCCAATATTTTTATGGTGTCTTCCCACTTTTTCAGCTCGGCTTTTTCCCGCGCCTGTTCCAGTTTGGTGAGAACCGGTTTGGGCAACTGCCAGTAACCCTTGCCGCACCAGCGGTCCGGGTCTTTGGTGTTGTTGATGACTGTTTTCAGGTTTTCGTCGATGCGCGCTTTGGCCGAGTTCCCCATGGCGATGGCGCTGGCTTTTTCCAACAGCTCGGTGCAGCTTTCCCAATCTTCGGTCTTATTGCCGTAGCTGACCTAGCAGGTGAGTAGCTGCAATGCCACTTCATCCCGGGCCGCCTGCAGCGTGGAATTATCCGCGTTTAACACCTCGGCCAGACTGGCGAGCAGCGGTCTGGTCTGTTGGTGACAGCGAATGGCCACTTCGTGGGCAACTAACGGGTCAGCTTTGGCCTGATCGTCGGCATTCTTGCAGAGCATTTTAATGCGCTGCCGCACCGGGTCCACGGCCATGCGCAGCGCTTCGTCAATCACAGCGGCGTCGAAGCCGGAGTCGTGCACAATTTTAATCAGGCGTTTGGAATCCGCGATCCTGCCCTGTTCGGCTGCCACAATCGCTAACTCGGCGGGCATGAGCAGCAATGCCAGCGGCAACGTGCTGCGGATGCGTCGGCCCGTGCCGGTGGTTAACCGTGGATCGTCCAAGTCGCGAATGCGGTCGTTGAGCCGGCTCCAGAACGCTTCGTGTTCGATGAGCAACGTCCACCGCTGAAATGCCTGTTGCCAGTGCTTTTTTAATTGTTTTTGCTGTTCTGCAGTGGATTTATGAGAATTTAATGCCAGTTCCAAATCCAGCGCCGATACATGAGAGAGTACGGCGAGGTTGTGCATGGACACATTGGCCACGCTTTCCATATTTTCCTGGCGAATCCAGAGTTGCGAAGCGGCATCCACATCGTTTTTCGACAGGGCCTGCAATGCCGGGTCAGCCTTGCCATCTCCCAGTTTGTGCGGCCAGAACCAGAAAAATTCGTGTATCAATCGGGTTTCCGGGTCATTCAGTTTCTGGATGGCGTCGCGGATGGTATCCAGTTCCGGCGGCGGCTCGATGGCCAGAACATGCTCAGTTACGTTCGTTTGTCCAACGCCGAATTTGCGCTGCATTTCGATCTTTTGCATCTGCTGTTTTATTTCCCGCGGCGAGGCGTCTACTGCCAGTCCGCTAATGCGGAAGGCATTGGTACGGTACACGTTTGGTCGCCCCGCCTGGAGCAATAATTCCGAGTGTTCTTCCTGAGTGTTAGTGTGGTTCTTTTTTGAGGATTTGGACATGTGTCAGTTCCTTTTTTGTTTTCATTCCCCTGTGATCTATCGCCCGATGGGATTAATAAGATATTCTGCGCGTCACGACGCAGGGGTGGTGGGCTAAAGCCGGCTATTCAGTCGAAAATCCCCGCCGCCATTGCTGCAATCGATATTCATATTTTTCCCTTAAATCGGGCCATTTATTCAGTGCTTCCTCCAAAAGGTCAGCGCCTTCTTTTAACTTATTTGCCTGTTTCACCATACGAATTGCCTGGTGCGCCATTTGATATGCAAGTTCCTTGTTAGCTGGTGTATATAAACCAAGCGCAGTCTTTGTACCATCACCCTGGCTTGATGACAATTTTTTGCTATTGCCTGAATCATCTGCAGGTTTCCAACGGGATAATTCATCGAGCATTTCTTTTGCATTGGAATAACGTTTCTTTGGATCAATGGATAACGCCCGGTTTACTAATTGATCCAGCGCCGGATCGACCAGAATATTCAGACGACTCGGTAAAATGACAGGATTTTCAAAACATTTTCCATCGAACAGATCAAAATCATTCATTTCAGGATAGGGCAGACGATCTGTTAATAACAAATAGAGAATACAACCAATTGCCCAAACGTCGCCGGCGCAGGAATCGCTTTGGTAGTCTTTTCTGATTTCAGGTCCCTTAAAACAACGAGTCCCTTTAGCGCTGGCTAATAAGGTCAGGGGGTTAACACGTTTCGCCAAGCCGAAATCGCTGACTTTTACTTTCAGACCATCTTCATCATAGCCGATAAGGATATTTTGTGGTTTAATATCACGATGAATAATTGGTGGTTTTTCACGATGAGCAACCGCTAAACCTCTGCAGATCTGACTGACTATATCTACAGTTGTCTTTATAGGAATCATTCGGTCACCAAAGGATCGCCAGTACTGCTCCAGACTTCCACCAGCAATATATTCCATTGTGAAAAAACCCCAATCGCCTTCAGATGTGGCGGTTGTATTCGCATCGAACACACGAATGACATTGGGGTGCTCAATTCGTGACAATAAAATCGCTTCGCCAAGCATGTCTTCGGTTTCTTTTAATGTCAGACCTTTCGTTTTAAATACTTTCATTGCCTGACGTCCAAAAAAACGATGTTTTACTCGGTAAACTTCAGCAAATGCACCTTCGCCAAGGAATCGTTCAACTTCATAATTACTATGAATTCTTTGTCCATCGTGTAGTAAGGGCATGCCACGTTCCAATCACTAGATTATATCAATGTTATTAGTCGATATCCCATACCACGGATACTCTGTAAATATTTGGGATGTTGAGGATCTTGTTCAACTTTTTTCCGTAAGCTCCAAACCAGATGATTTACATCATTTTGAGAGCGGGTATCTTTATTTTCGTCCCACACCGCATCGATCAATTCATCAAAAGAACACATCACTGATACGTTTCCATTATTTTTATTTCGTTGATCCATGAAACGGATGAGCTTATGCTCTTGCGGAGTTAGTCCGCTAATTTCTCTTTTTTCTGACCCATACCAGATAAATAGTTTTGTTTGAATCCAGTCATATTCGAGACAGTTCTTGCCCTGATAAAGGCCGGCATGTTCAGTTGCCTGGGGGTCAATGAATTTAATTTCCCAGTACTGAGGGCCATCTTTTTCGTCTATTTCTGCAAGAATCAGAATTATATCTTGATTTAGTAAGCGGGCTTCGCCTTGCACACGCTGTATTTGCTGCTCGTGTTTAAGAAATGTACCGTTTTTGCTTGCGTTATCAATGAGCCAATAAATGCCTTTTCTTTGTTCGATTGAACAGTGCATGTATCGGGTCACCAATTTTTGTGGATCCGGTTCTAATGAAATATCATTGGCATCAGGCAGTCGGCCAATAATAATCCTGTCACTTTCAATCGTGAATTTGACAGATGTTTTTTCATTACCGCTGATTTCAAGATAGGATTGGTAGGGCATTTTCTTTTTCATTCTTTGTGCCAACGTTTTCACAGTAATAGTTGATTGAATACTCATGACAATGTAATCAAAAACTATAAAAATTTCAATTGCGGCTTAATTGAAAGTCAATTGAAAGATAATTTAATAACATGAAATGTAAAATTAGTCGTCGATGTGCATGCATCATGTCTGCATAAAGGACGCATCTTCATAAAAAATACCATTAAAATAAAAGCCAACTATTAATTGAATTGTTTTTTTGGCATCATTTTTTCATGAGAATTAAATTTTTTTTCATCTCAATTATGGCCCCCCATAAAGAGGATTTTCCATAGAATTCGTCTGGAAACATTCGATATGGAACAGCTTTTAGAGAGAAGAAATGAGGTGAGCATTACGATTTTTTTTTGATTTAGATCAATTAACATAAAACAGATAAAATAGTTTGCGATGCTCATTAAGACGATACTCTACTTTTGCCTCAAATTCAACAGTACAACTACCGTGGGCAAAAGGAAAAGTCATCTCACTGAGGACTTTAAAATTAATCAATCCCGATGGGCGAAATATCTGTTATGGAATCAGGGCGATGAGATATTCCACGTCCACCGGTATCACATGTTTGAGGCGGTCAAGTCAGTGGTTGAATATAGCGTGCAGCATCACAATCTCGATAATATTACAGCGATTGGGATTGATGAAATTCAATACCATCTGAGTCATATAAATTTGACATTAGTGTATCAACTCGACGCTCACAGCCGCCTGTTATTGTATATCAGCAAAGATCGGACGGCCAACAGCCTGTTGCGGTTTTTCAATCAAGTTGGCCCTGTTTGTAGCTCTACTTTGAAAGCCGTGAAAAGTGTATTGTTTCGTGATGCGTTTCAGAGATTTTAAAGTTAACGCTGTAGCTACAGGACGAATAAGCTTTTTGTTTAATGGTTGACACGAGTCAGTCGATCCAATCTCATGGAATTGAAAAAAGTGGCTGACACACTGCGACGCAATGAGCACCTCATTGTTTATTGGTTCTTCACTACCGGACACTTTTCAAATTATGCTCGGTAGAGCTGTCATTCCCGCATGTTTTTGGCGGGAATCTCCCAAAATATTGTCAAATGGATGCCCGAAAGAAGCCCAGTCTGTCATCCTTTATAAATTTAATGGAAGCTGGACATGGCATTCGGGCATGACAAATTAATCAAAAATGTCATTTTGGAAAAAGTGTCCGGTAGCGAGATTGGTTCAAAGTCAAATTATATTTCCAATAACATTATCGAAGGTTATAACAATAAAGCAAAACTCACTTTCAGAAAAGCATATAATTTTAAACAGAAGAAACGATTAAAGTGGCCATGTACCACCAACTTGATGCTTTGTCGTTGCCAGTTTTAGCCCATAAATTTTTCAGCCTGCATTATTCATAGTATTTTTAAAGGAGGCTGGCTAACCTGAATGGTTCTCTTTTTAGAATAAACGTATAAAAACTGAGTTTCAAAATAGCTTAGCCTTTAGCTAATTGAAAATCTAAATGTTGACTCAAATTCTGAGCAAGTTCATGAATAATTCAGGTTAGAGAAGTTTATATTTAAAATATTTACGTTGCTTGAAAAAAGATCAAGACGTTTATCAGATGAGATTTTTATATCAGTCGAGAGAATCATTTGCTGCGATTGAAAATGTATTCATAAAACGGCAATTTTATATCACACCCTCAAGCCAGAACCGAAATGAAGAAAAGATTGATTTTTAAGGACGAGAAAGAGCGATGAATGTTGTTCATAGATGTAAGGAGTGAATATATAAATTAATCGTAAAAAGTCAAGACTTTTTTTACAAATTGGTAAAATTCAGATTCACCCTTATTAATGAAGGGAAACCGCTTTATCCTGCCTATTCAGGCCAGTCAGCAGCGAGGCGCCGGACCCCGATTTCATGTAACATCCATACTTACAAAATGATTTTTCTGAATAACAATCCTCAGCAATTAAACAACAACCTAAAAGAAGCGATTAGCGATTGGCTATTGGCGTTCAGCGAAAAAAAATCAGCATGTTCAGATGGAATTACGCTGTCACCAATTGAATGCAACTCTGCAATTGTCTCTATTCATTGCTTCTGAAAGAGCTGAAAGCTGATGGCTGATAGCTGATGGCTTAAATCTGAACGCTCAATTTCGGAATTTCAATTTGGGAATTGGGATAGATATAAAGAGAGAGGAAAGACGTGGAGAGAGACCGCCGCCAAAATGGTGACGGTCCCTTTGGCTATTACTTTTCACCTGCTGATTTATTCGCTTGCCTGGTGGTCGCCGCTTTGGCGGGCGCTCCACGCTGGGCCGCGGTCTTGCTGGACAGGCTGCGGATGCCCAGCTTTTCCAGCATTTCTTTTTTGCCCTGCAAGGCGACTCGGGCAATTTTGATATACTGGTTATGCCACAGGTCCAGCTCTTTGAGCGCGGCGTCCTGGTCGCGGGTCGCTTGCTGGGCGGCGCCTTTTGCCTGCTCCTGGCTGCGATTGGCCGTGTCATACGCTTCGATCAGGGCGCGCTCGCTCTGCAATTTCGCGCTGTCGTAGCCGTAAGTGACGAGCAAGGACTGGATTTCAGCGGTTTTGGCGTTTTCGAACAGGGCATAGGCAGCAGTCAAAAATCCAGCCGTGGATTTGGGCATGGTCCCGGTCAGTCCCAATCCGGTCAGCTTGCTTTTATCCTTGATAAAAATGGCGCGCGCCACTTTTGCCAGGGACTGGTAAGCCGTATTCGCTTTCTGTTTGGCTGCATCCATGCCAGCGCTGGTATCCCGTTGCTCGCCGGCGGCGGCGATCTGCGCGTTCACTGCGGCAACTGCCCGATCATAGAGCCCTTTGCCGGCATTGATCTTTTCAGCCGAATACCCATAGGCGGCGACAGCCGCCTGAATTTCCGCATCAGCCAGCGTATTGCTGATGGCTACCTGGGCCGCATTCAACCGCTCTGCAATTGATTTTTTCGTTCGACTCATAATTACACCTCTCTGTTTTGGTTTGATTTTTACCCGGGATTCGCTATTCCATCCCTGTAATTATGAATCTTACAGTACAAAAAAGATGCCAATGTTTGCCATTCCCGCAAATAAAGTAAGAGATTTCGTCAGGCTCAACAGAACCTGGGTTAGTGGGGTGATTTCTTTTGATCGGTGATTGTATCAGGTTGGTGAAAGGATGATCTGAGGCGCGGAACCGTTGCTGCGGGTCGCCCGGTGATTGCTACCACTCACCCGGTGATTGCTACCACTCGCCCGGCGGTTGCTACGGCTCGCCCGGCCATTGCTACCAGTCGCCCGGCCGTTGCTACCACTCTCCCGGTGTTTGCTACCTGTCTCCCGGCGCTTGGTACCACTCGCCCGGCCATTGCTACCACTCGCCCGGCCATTGCTACCACTCGCCCGGCCATTGCTACCACTCGCCCGGTGATTGCTACCAGTCGCCCGGCCATTGCTACCACTCGCCCGGCCGTTGCTACCACTCGCCCGGCCGTTGCTACCACTCGCCCGGTGATTGCTACCACTCTCCCGGTGATTGCTACCACTCTCCCGGTGATTGCTACCACTCTCCCGGCCGTTGCTACCACTCTCCCGGTGATTGCTACCACTCGCCCGGCCGTTGCTACCACTCGCCCGGCCGTTGCTAC
>JBMOPW010000015.1:0-16821 GCA_049322915.1 Candidatus Zhuqueibacterota bacterium | reverse complement strand
GAGTCTGTTTACCCCGTGTAATAAAACAAATAGAAATTAATAGCAAGAGAAACAATAGCATATTACACGGGGTGAATGAAAATGCCCTGACAATTGAATTAAAAACAATGGGATTTGCTGTAGAAAGACAAAAACCCATAAAGGTTTATTATGAAGGAGTAGTCGTCGGCAATTTTAAAGCGGATATCATTGTCGACGAGCTGATCATCATTGAATTGAAATCCGTAGAAAAAATAGTAAAGGAGTTTGAAGTCCAGTTGGTGAATTATCTAACGGCCACTATCAAACCAGTAGGCTTATTGCTGAATTTCTCTCCAGATAAGGTAGAAGTAAAAAGAAAGGTGAGGATGTTACCGGATAGAGAATAATCCGGTAAATCATTATCATCCTGTTATCCTGTCCAAAGTAAACAAATACAACTTTTGATCCCCTATGATCAATTACACTGAAACAGATGCAATTGCCAAAGGAATATGATCTTTCGAACGCTTTATCAGGTGTACGGCTATCGCGAGTTGTTGTATGCGCTCATAACCAGGGATATCAAAGTCCGATACAAGCAATCGCTGCTCGGCGTGTGCTGGGCGCTGTTGCAGCCATTGGCGTTAATGATAATTTTCACGATCGTCTTCTCGCGGTTCGCCAGCATTGCCACGCCGGGCATTCCCTACCCGATCTTTTCTTACTGCGCCCTGCTGCCCTGGACGTTTTTTTCGACCTCCCTGTCGTTCGCCATTCCTAGCCTTGTCAATAACATCACGCTGATCACCAAAATTTATTTTCCGCGCGAAATTTTTCCCATAGCGGCAGTGGCCGCCTGCTTCTTCGATTTTCTGGTGGCGTCGCTGGTGTTCGTGGGGATGATGGTGATCTATCATGTCGCGCCGACGATGGCCCTGATTTTTCTGCCGATACTGTTGGCCATCCAGATTGTTCTGACGCTGGGCATCGCGCTTTTCGCGTCAGCAGCCAATGTGTTTTTTCGGGATATTCGATACGTCGTGCCGCTGGCGCTCCAAATCTGGCTGTTCCTCTCGCCGGTCATTTATCCCCTGGCCCTGGTGCCGGAGAAGTATCGGTCCCTGTATTTGCTCAACCCAATGGCCGTGTTGATCGACGGCTATCGCACCGTGGTGTTGAATGGAATGGCGCCGTCGGCGATTTGGTTAGCATGGGCAGCGCTGATTTCGTTTCTCGTGTTCGCCGGCTCGTATCTTTTTTTCAAAAAAATAGAAATGCGATTCGCTGATTTAATCTGAAAGGGAGCGCCGCTTTTCCGATGAGGTAGTGAAATGAGCATGACTGCAGTACATTTTGAACATGTGACGAAAGAATACCGACTGGGTTCAGCAGCCGGGAATCTGCGCGACCTGTTCCCGCGCGCCCTGCACCGATTGAGCCACGGGAAACGGGGGAGTCTCCCGGATCGGCGCACTTTTCACGCGCTGGACGATGTGAATCTGTCCATTCAGAACGGCGAGGCGTTTGGCATCATCGGTCCCAACGGTGCCGGAAAGACCACTGCATTGAAGCTGCTGTCCGGCATCACCACGCCAACATCCGGAACCGTGCGCGTGGCCGGCAGAGTAGCTGCGCTCATCGAATTGGGTGCAGGGCTGCACCCTGACCTCTCCGGCCGCGAGAACATTTTTTTGTACGGCGCCATCATGGGATTGCGTCGCCGCGAGATCGAAGCCAGGTTCGACGACATGGTGGCCTTTGCCGAACTGGAACATTTCATCGATGCGCCGCTGAAGCGGTACTCGTCCGGAATGCAGGTGCGACTGGCCTTCTCCGTTGTCGCTCATATCGACTGCGATGTGCTGCTGGTGGATGAAGTCCTGGCCGTGGGGGACATGTCGTTTCGTGAAAAATGCCAGATAAAAATGAGCCAGTTCATGAAAGCCGGCAAGACTATTGTGTTCGTTTCGCACAATATCTACGCGGTGCAGTCGTTATGCCAGCGGACACTGTATCTGAAAAAAGGTCGCGTTCATGCCCTGGGCGAAACGAGGGACGTGGTTCGAACCTATATCAACGACACACATCGGGACATGCTGGCTCACGACGCCGGGAAATCGTCGCTGCGCTGGGGTACCGGGGATGTTCAGATCACCTCTGTGAAGCTGCTGAATCGCGCCGGCGTCCAGTCGTCGGAGTTCCGCAGCGGGGATGCCATGCGGCTGGTCTTTGGCTATCACGCCGGGAAACGAATCAGCCAGCCCAATTTTCAGGCGATTGTCACAGCGCCGGGCGGCGTTCAGGTTTTTGTCGCCAGTTCAGCGCAGAGCGGGTTTGTCCCGGCGTGGATCCAAGGCGAGGGACAGGTGGTCTGCGATATCGGGAATATCCCGCTCCTGCCGAGGAGCTATTCCATCACTGCCAATATTTGCAGTCAGGATCGGCGCATCGATTACGACACCCTGCCGGACGCGCTGCGATTCGCCGTGCTGGATGAGGAGCGCGCCGAGCCGCAATCCGGCAACATGCCCATCGGCGATTCGGCGCTGGTTCGGGTTCCGTTCTCTTTCAGCGAGAAATAAGGGCGCAGGGAAAACAGGCGTACAGACAGGTCGGAAACAGATGTCGATGAAAATCAATTGCAGAAAAGTTTTGATGCTGGCTTTTTTCTTCCCACCACTGGGCGGCGCCGGCTGTCAGCGGCCTCTCAAGTGGGTCAAGTACCTGCCGCAGTTTGGCTGGCAGGCGGTGGTGGTCACATCGGACAGCCAGGACTATCACACCATCGACGCCGGATTATTGGCGCAATTGACCGATGCGCCCTATCATCTGGTTCGCACCGGCACGCTGGAAATAACGCCGGTTTACCAGTGGCTGTACAAGTTCCGGCTTGACGCCCTGGCGCGCCTGCTGCGCCAATGGGAACTGAATTTCAATGCCCCGGATCGGCGAATCGGCTGGCTGCCCAAAGCCTGCGTCGCAGGATTGCGCGCCATTCACCAGCGCCGGCCGGAGGCGATCCTGTCATCGTCGGCGCCGTTCACCAGCCATCTCGTGGCGCTGCTGCTGAAGAAGAAAACGCGCCTGCCCTGGGTGGCTGACTTTCGCGACGAGTGGACCGATACGCCCTATTTTCTCTATTCCAGACTTTCCCGGGCGATCAACATCCGGCTGGAAAAACTGGTGCTGCAGCACGCGGACTGCGTCATTTCTGTCAATGAAGAAATTACGCGCCTGTTGGCGGCAAAGCGGCCGGCGGGGGAGAGAGCGAAATTCTGCACCATCCCCAATGGCTTCGACAGCGACGAAATCGGCCGGGCAATTGCCGGCATCAGTCCGACAAAGGATAAATTTATACTGACCCACATGGGCAGTTTTTATGCGTCGCGGACACCGGATGATTTTCTGGCGGCGCTGGCGGAATTGCTGGACAGCGGCGGATTGCCGAGGGAGGAACTCGAAGTCCGATTTGTGGGCAGCGCGGCGGATCCCAATCAACTGGCAGCGTTGAAATTGGGGGATTGCGTGAAAAATTCCATCGGATTCGTGGCGCACGAAAAAGCGTTGCAGCACGGCGCGGCGTCCGCAGTCCTGGTTCTGATCGTCCATCGTCAGGCCGGAAAACGGGCGACGACCGGCAAGCTGTTCGAGTATCTGGCGCTGGGCAAACCGATTCTCGGCATTGGCACTGAAGGCACCGATTGCGGCGCGATCATCGGGCGCACCGGGACCGGCATCAACGTGGCGTACGGGGATCGGGCGGGAATCGCCGGGGCCATACGCCGCTTGCACACCGCCTGGAAACAGGGTGAAAGAGGCTTCCAGCCGGATTGGGACGCCATTCATCAATACGATCGAAGGCACACCGCACGCGCGTTGAGTCAGAGACTGGATGCGTTGGTCGGCGCCACCCGTCCTTCCGTGAACGGCTGATGCCATTCCGGTGGGATACGCCGGGCGTTTCACAAAATCAATGCGGCGAAAAATCGATACATCCGCGGCGCAGACCCGCGATTCCGCGCGACGCAGTCGCGCGGAACAACGAGTTATCGAAACGTTGCTGCGGGTCTTTTCAACGAAAAAGGAATACAGTGTGTTCAAACAAATTCATAAAGCAATTTCAGATTTCATTTCATCGCTTCTGATCTACGGTTTCGGGCGCGGGCTGGTGCGCTGCGTCGTTCGCGCGGATCGGAAGAAATCCGGAATGTACCGGATGTTCCGGTTCAGCCTGAAAAGTGATCGGTTCTTCCGATTCGTGATTCGCCGGTTAGCCCGGGCGAGTCTGCGGGACTGGGCTCCGGACAAGGTGTATGCAGAAAGCACCAATGCCTGCAACGCCGACTGCGTGATGTGCAATCGTCATAAAATGACGCGAAAGACCGGCGTGATGGAATATGCGCTGTTCAAAGATATTGCCGGCCAGTGCGCATCGCTGGGCGTGAAGGAGATGCGTTTTCATAATTTTGGCGAGCCCATGATGGATCGGCTGCTGGCTGAAAAAGTTCGATACGCCAAAAAAAAGGGAATCGGCGCCACAGCGCTTTATTCCAATGGATCGCTGCTGAATCGGACCATGGCGGACAAGCTGATCGAGTCCGGATTGGATCGATTGTTCATCAGCTTCGATGGCGGAACCAGAGAGACCTACGAGAGGATCCGCGTGAAGTTGAACTACGATGACGTCAGCGAGAATATCGAGCGATTCATGGCGCTGCGGAACCGGAAGGAGCGACAGCAGCCGGCAGTGGAATTGGTGCTATTGCCAGTGCACGACGATCCGGCGGATGTTCAGCGTTTCAGGGAAAAATGGGAGGGCAAAGTCGATTCCGTGCGCGTTTCGCGCCTGCATGACTTTGCCGGCCAGAATGGCAACGGTTCAGCGACGCAGCCGGAGACGCTGGCTGTGCCGTGTTACATGCTCTGGAAATCCATGTTCATTCTCTGGAACGGCGATGTCTCACTGTGCTGCCTCGATTTTGATGGCAAATACATTCTGGGCAATGTCCGGAAATCGTCGCTCGAGGATATCTGGCGCGGCGAGAAATTCAATACAGTGCGTCGCCGTCACGCGACCGGGGAGTTATCCGAATTGGCGCTGTGCCGGCAATGCCACATCAATCACGTTCGCGCGCTGGAAGACCGGCTGAAAACCATTGAGCTTTGGACCTGACCTATGGTAAAAACAGTTGCCCATTCCATCGACGCCTACATGGGATTGTCGCAGACATTCATTTACGAATACCTGACGCACGCCAGCGCCTTTCGTCCCCTCGTTTTCACGGATCGAATTCAAAACCGGGATGCCTTTCCATTTCAACCGATCATCGCTGCGGAGGGGGTGAGCCGCTATTCGTGGTGGTGGCTGGTCAATGGCCTGTCGTATCGGGCTCAGCCAGATCAGTTTTTCGAGCACTGGCTGTTTTTCGCTCACAAGGCGAAGCAGCACCATGTCTCGCTGATACACGCTCATTTCGGGCCGGCCGGCGTGAAGATGATTCTGTTGAAAGAAAAACTGGGCGTTCCCCTGGTCACCACGTTTTACGGCTTCGATGTGTCGCGGCTGCCGCAGGATCAACGCTGGCGGGACAGGTATCTGACATTGTTCGAGCGGGGCGATTTATTTCTGGTGGAGGGGCCGTTCATGCAACAGGCGCTGGAACAGTTGGGCTGTCCGCCGGAAAAAATAGCGATTCAGCGAATCGGCATCGATTTGTCCCGCTATCCTTTTCGGCTCAGGTCATTTCAATTAAAAAATGAAAAGCTGGTATTGTTATTTTGCGGGCGATTCACGGAGAAAAAGGGGCTGCTCGTGGCGTTGCACGCTTATCAGAACATCGCGCGATACTACCCCAACAGCGAATTCCGCATCATCGGCGACGGCGAACAGCGGGACGAGGTGACGGCGTTCATTCAACGCGCCGGGCTGAGCCGGAAGGTAATATTGACTGGCAGCCTGAGCCATTCCGCCTGTTTGCAGGAGATGGAACGCGCGCACATCCTGTTGCAGCCGAGCCAACTGGCCCGCGATGGCGATAGCGAAGGCGGCGCGCCCACTGTGTTGCTGGAAGCGCAGGCCCTGGGATTGCCGGTCATGACGACCACCCACGCGGACATCCCGCATTGTCTGCCGCCCGACTATGTGCCGTTTCTGGCTGCGGAGGGCGATGTGGCCGGACTGGTCAGGAATTTTCAGCGATTGCTGGAAGATCAGCGATTGTGCCGGCAGCTAGCCGTGGAAGGCAGAGCGTTTGTCATGAAAAATCATGACATCAATATGCTGGCAGCCCAATTGGAAAGTCGCTACGAGCGGCTTCTCTCCGGAGGCGCGGCCGATTGAAATGAATTGCCGGCGCTGCATTGGAGCTTCACTGGCGTGTCCGATGACCGGAGCAGGCAGGATTCGCACGAAAAAAAAAGTCAGGGGTCATGAAAAAATCGCGTCTGAATATACTCTATCTGCTGGCGGACCGGGGTCACGATCTGACCCGAATCCAGGGCTACACCGTCCATGTGCAGCAAATTTTAACGGCGCTTCGAAAGAAGAATCACCAGCCCTTTCTGCTGACCATCAACGATAGCAGCGACTTGCCTGGCTTTCATGATTACGAGACATTGCCTCACCGCTATTGTCGCGGCGTTCATAAACTGCTGCCGTACACCGGTGTCGTGAATAGCGCGCGCATTCTCCGGCGAATTCTGGAACTGAATGGCCTGCGCCATTTCGACCTGATTCACGAGCGGTACGGGCTTTACTCTCTGGCCGGCGCGCTGGCCGCGCAGATTCTGGACATCCCGCACATCCTGGAAGTGAATGCGCCGCTCATCGAGGAAAAGCAATTGTTCTCCCGGCCCATGACCGGCGCGCCGCAGTGGATCGCCCGGGTCATCAGTCGCATGAATTACGCCGACGCCGATCACATTCTGGCTGTGTCCGGGATTCTCAAAGATTACCTCGTGGAGACAGGGCGAGTGCCTTCCGAAAAAATTACCGTGCTGCCCAATGCCAGCGAGGTGATTGTCGTGGAGGATTCGCGCAAGCATGAAATTCGGGAGCGCTACGGTTTGGACTCCGAGACCACGGTGGGGTATGTCGGAACGTTTCAGCCGTGGTTCGGCATTGAAAATTTCATCACGGCGATTCCTCAAATCATTGCGCGCGAGAGGAAAATCAAATTCCTGTTCATCGGCGATGGCGCTGCAAAAACCCAGGCTGAGTCGCGCGCGGTTCAGCTTGGCGTGGCAGATCGTGTGCGATTCATTCCGGCGCAGCCGCGCGAAAAATTGGAGGAACTGCTGGCAATCCTGGATATTGGCGTGGCGCCGTACCGGGAACTGCCAGTGAAATTTTACGGTTCGTCCATGAAAGTATTCGATTACATGGCCGGTGGCTGCGCCATTGTGGCGTCCCGCATCGGCCAGGTGGCGGAGGTTGTGCGCCACGAACAGACCGGATTGCTGGTTCCCCCGGGCGACATCCCGGCGCTGGCAAATTCCATTTTGCGGCTCGTGCGACAACCGGATCTGAGGCGTCGGCTCGGCGCACAGGCGCAGCAGGAATTGCAGGAGCGCTACACCTGGTCGCGCTACGCCGATCAGTTGGGCTGCATCTACGAACGATTTGTGCAATGAGATACCGGCCATGAAAAAGTCAACCGATAAAATCCGTATCCTGTTTGTGCTGGATAATCTCACCATCGGCGGCGCTCAGCGGCTCGTTCTGGACCTGGTCAACAATCTGGATGCTGGCCGCTTTCAGTCAGGCGTGTGCACGCTGTTCAGTCACCCCACTACTGATTCGGAGCCGTTCGTTGCCACATTGCGGGACGCCGGCATTCCGCTGGAGCGATTCGGCCTGACGAGTTGGCGCGACCTGAAGACGCTGCGCCGTTTCAGTCGGCTGGTGAAGGAATGGAATGTCGATGTGATTCACGGCCATCAGATCCCGGCGGATTTCTGGGGCTGTTTCATGGGCAAGGTTTTGTTGGGAAAGAAAACAGTGTACACGCGGCACAATTCCTATCCGGTCAATGAACTGGCCGGGAGACGGCACATGCTGCTGCTGAACAGATTTGCTGCGGATCGCATCGTCGTCATTTCGCAGGCGATTAAAAACTATGCTGAAGAAGTGACAGGGGCTCCGGCTAAAAAATTGAAAGTGATCCTGAATGGCGTGGATGTGGATCGGTTCAATCCCGGAATCTCCGGTGAAGCGCTTCGCCGCGAGCTTGGCATCGGGCCGGAAGACATTGTCATCGGCAATATCAGTCGCTTTGAACCGCGCAAAGGCTACGATGTTTTTATGTGCGTTGCAGCCGGCCTGGCGCAGCGCTTCCCCCACGTCCGATTTCTGGCCTGCGGACACGGTCCGCTCCGGGACGAACTGATTCGAACGGCAACCGATTTGGCGCTGGGAGAAAAATTGATTCTGCGCCTGCCAAGTCTGTCCGTGGAGCAGTGTCTCGCTGCCATGGATATTTTCCTGTTCCCAACCTATTGGGGAGAAGGGCTGCCGCTGTCTGTGTGCGAGGCCATGGCGTGCGCCAAACCCATCGTGGCTTCCAACATTGGTTCCAATAACGAGCTGGTGATCGACGGACAGAATGGCTTCCTCCCGGAACCGGCCGGGTGGCGCATGGAAACCGAGACGCTATCCGCGGAGCCGTTCATTTCGAAAATTTCGGAGCTGGTGGTCAATTCGCAACTGAGACGACGAATGGGTAACGCCGGCAGATCGCGGGTACTGGCGTTTTTCAATCTGCGCACCATGGTGCGCCAGCACGAACAGCTCTATGAGGAGTTAATGCAGGTGAGATGAAACAGATCGCTTACATCATTCACGATGCATCGCCGTGGATCCTTTCGGAAATCTCCGCCATCATGAAAAAAGGCCATCAGGTGCTGGTGTGCCTGGTCAATTCCGGAGCTGCGCTGCCGGCCGCGTACCGGCACGCCGAACCCACGTTGCTGAAAATTGCCGGAGCCAATGTGCTGGCGCTGTTCCGCTACCATATTTTTTATGCCATTGCAGCCGTGTGGATTCCCCGCAGGATCGGCTGGCAACTATTTTTCCGGATGTTTTTTTTCGCGTCAGTCATTCGCAAACATCGCATCACAGCGATTCATGCGCATTTCGCCACAGCCGGCACGCTGACGGCGGAGATGATTTCCCGGCTGGAAAAGATACCCTACAGCTTCTGCGCCCATGCGTACGACATTTTCAAACATGATGTGGACCGGTCGGATCTGCGCCGAAAAATTCGCAATGCCCGTTTCGTCCGTACGGTCTCCCGATTCCATAATAATTTTTTGCTCGCCATCGATCCGACCATTCCCACGGATAAAATTAAAATTATCTCCTACGGCGTGGATGTCAGCCAGTTCCGCCCGGCAAAGCCAGTGCGTCATTCGCGGTTCCTCATCCTGTCCGTTGGAAATCTGGTGGCGAAAAAGGGCTTCCCGGTGTTGATCGACGCGTGCCATATTCTGAAAAAAGACGGCATTGAGTTCGAGTGCTGGATCGTCGGCGCCGGCCCGCTGCATTCCCAGCTTGAGCGACGCATTGAACGACATCAGCTCATTGGCGACGTGATATTGCGCGGGGCCGTGGCGCACCAAGCCCTGAACGAATTGTACAATGCCGCGGATGTGTTTGTGCTGCCTGCAGTGCGGACCGAGGACGGCGATATGGATGGCATTCCCAACGTGCTGATCGAGGCCATGGCCGCAGAAGCGCCGGTGATTTCCACCTACCTCTCCGGCATTCCGGAGTTGATCGACCACGAAATCAATGGCCTGCTGGTGCCCTCGGAAAAAGCGTCGCCGCTGGCCGAGGCGATGGAGCGAATTTACAAAGAACCTGATTTCGCCGCAGTCCTGGCGACAAATGGCAGGATGAAGGTGCTCGCCAATTACCGCGCAGAGGATGTGGCCGAAAGGCTGCTGAAACTTTTTTGAACCGACGCGCTCTTCCTGATAATGATCTTCAGTTCAAACCATTTTTGAATCGTGCTGTGTTCCCAAAAAGACGGCTCTCAAACGGCGGAGTGAACAGTTCTCAATTTGGTGAAAAAGTCCCTGAAGATGGGGTCGCGAAAGGCCGTGTGCGCGGCCCGGATCAGGTGCCGGGATGTATCGAAACTCCACGTGGCCTGATCGGTCAGAATTGGGCTGTGCACCAGATCGGTGGCGATCCATTCGGGATTGATGAGCCAGGCTATGGTCGCGATGTCCCACAATACTTTGGAAACCCCAAAATGATCGGTATGAAAGTCCTGAAAAATGTCGGCTAAATAATCGCCGATGGGGCCGCAGCCGCGCACAAAGGATTCAATTTCCGAGGCCGTTGTGATCAAATGAGAGGCGACGCCGTGGCAGGGGATGTGCACCAGCGGCACGCCGCAGTCGAAGATGAGGCGGGCGGCGTGGATATCCTGGATTAAATTGAATTCCGCGGTATGGGGTCGAAAGTAGGCATGCCCGCCCAGCCAGACGACGATTATTTTCTCGATGATTTTCGGCTCCATCAGTATCGCCGAGGCCACATTGGTGATCGCGCCAATGGCCGCCACATAGAGCGGCGCTTCGGTTTGGGCCAGCGCTGTTTGAATCAAATGTGCGGCGGCGTCGCTGACCACAGGCGTTGCCGCGTCCGGCAGGTACGCCGTGGCCCCGCGAAACACAAAATGATCAGTCGCGACATTCATCCGCGACAGGAGCCTGATGATTTCTTCATAGCTGCGTTCCATGCCGTCGCCGGGACTTTCGGATCGCTCATTGTAAAATGGCGCTGCGTACAGCGCGCGCACATTGAGCCGTTCCGGCGAAACAAGGCTGTAAACAACAGCGAACTGGTCGTCAATTTCATTGTACGTGTCCGTATCCAGCACCATGTCGATTGTGCCGGCGCGCGGCAGCAGGCGCTCCAGTCGGAACACATCCGTCAGTTGGGGTCGGTTCAATTTTTCTCCTCAGTCATCAGTAAACAGTTCTTTCCCGAAAATCGCTTTTGAGCGATTTTTGCTAAATTTTTGTAACACGGATAACGCTAATGAAATTTGAAGAATTGACACCAGGTCACGAAGACGTTCAGTGGCTTGATTCAAACATGCTATGACATATTAAAAATAAAGATGTGAGCAAAATTTGTCAAATCGGGAAACCGGATTTTTGTCAAAATCTTAGTCGCAGAAACTGAAGCTGGCGCTGGTTCAACATTGTACCGACGCCACGATGTCTTGTGGTGTTCAAAAATCAACCCGCCAGCTAACCAGCGGCTTCCGGAATACGTGAGCTGAGTTATTTCGAGTATTCTAATAATTCTTTCTTTGAGTCTTAGCGTCATTGTGGCTTATGCATTATCTGAATAATAGTGACATTTTTTCTGTCAGCTATCTTCCGTCAATGCAGAAATGCCCGGCGCGTAAATTCCCGGCATTTTTGAAAATTCAATCATTAAAAATTTCTTACCCCCACGCGCCTGCAGCGTTTCCTGACCGACCAGCGTGAAACCCGATTCCTTCGCCTGTCTGATGAAATCTTCCGGCGGCGCCAGTTTCATCCAGGGCGTGAGCGACGCCAGCGAGGCATACGGCGAGGCGGTGACTGGCCCGCTTTCTGAGGACGGCAGTTGCAGGATGACGACGAGCAGCCCGTCCATTGTGAGCATGGCCCGAATCCGATCCAGCGCAGGTTCAGCGGCCACATACTCGAAAATCAATGCAGCGAACACCAGGTCGACCGGCGCAAAGTCGAATGTGTCCCGTTCCAGGTCGCCCACGAACAGCTCCAGCGATGGCGCAATCCGGCCATACCGCTCTCTGACGCGCGAAACATAGTCGGGATTGATGTCGACGCCGACCACCCGTTTCAGCGAATTGGGATGAATGCGATCCAGACCATTGCCGCCGGCGCAACCAAGTAATGCCACGGATTGGCTGGGGCGCCGGGCCAGCGTTGCGGCGAACGCCTCGGCCAATAGCTCCAATTGACCCACCGTTGGCAGCGCCATGTGCGCTTCGTAGTCGGACAGAGGGATTTTCAGCCAGGGATTTTGCATCGAAGTGGCTTTCAGTATTTTCCCAAATGAATGGTTTTTAATAGCGGCGGTAGTAGCCCGCGATATATTCCGTTGATAACTATTATACCCATCGGATTTTTCTTGTTCAGCGGGCGGGACATTATTCATCGGTGGTCACGGCCGCAACCGAAAGAGCGTATGGTTGGAAAAGGGACAGGGCAAAACTAATAAGATTAATTTCAAAAGTCAAGCGATTTTAAAAAACAACCTGTTCGCTGCAAGCGCTGTTTCAGCCCCAACAATGCCGGCTGCCATGCCCCGGATATGAACTCAAACCATAGGCGAACGAGTGCTCAGAGACAGGGTTTTGCCCTGACAATTTTAAAAAATTGATTATTCAGTTAAATAAATGATACACTGATATTCAAATGTCATTTGAAGTCGATAAAGGTTCAGATTGTTGCATGTAAATTTAATCCTCTACAGCAAAATGATAAGGAGTCAAGCATGAAGCGAATCATCTCATCATTCATTGTCTGCATCATTGTTTGTATGATTGGTCAGACGGCTATCGCGCAAACCTTCTCCATTCAGGGAGTATTGCGGGATCCATTAGGAAGAACAGTCGAAGACGGCGCCTATGGCCTCACTTTCCGCATTTACAGCGCCGAGACAGGCGGAACAGCATTATGGACCGAGACCCTGGGCAGCGTCGATGTCAAACATGGCGTTTTTTCTGTGGAATTGGGGAAGACGACATCGATGGCAAATCTGACGTTCAGCACCCAGTATTATATTGGAATATCGGTGGAAGGCGGCCAGGAACTTGAACCGCGGATTAAAATGACCAACTCCCCCAGCTCGTATGGAGTTTTTGGGGTGAAAAATACATTCCCATCAAGCGGGAATGTGGGCGTTGGCGTTGCCAGCCCGGCTGCCGGGCTGCATATCAAAACGCAGAACACCGCGGATAATCTGTTGAAGATCGAGAGCTCAGCGGCCGGCGGCGGCGCAATGACCGTGGACGCCAGCGGCAAAATCGGACTGAATGTCATTCCGGAACAGGCGCTGGATATTGACGGTAATCTGAAAATGCGCAATGGCTCCATTCTGTTCAGCGATGGCTCCTCGCTCTCCAGCGCCTATTTTGGCGGCTCGGCGTCGTCCCTGACCAATAATGGCAATGTGATCATCACGACGGACGCCGATGATAATGGCTCCGGTTCGGTGCAGGTGGTGAGCGGCGCTGCGACGGTCATGACGGTCGCGAATGATGGAAATATCAGCACAACTGGAAGCATTTCATCCAGCGGCAATATTAGCACAGTAGGAACATTAGCAGCTGGAAGCATATCATCCAGCGGTAATGTTAGCTCAGCCGGAACATTAGCAGCGGCGGGTATCAAATTACCTTTCGCGTTTGAGCCGAATACAGAATATGTTGGATCACCCGGAAATTATATTTCTTTTGGGCATACAGGTTTCAGCGAAGACTTTATTGGATATAAAGCTAACACGTTTTATTTTAAAGACTCACAAGCGGGCATTGATGCTACAGAGCCAGATGTTGTTGTCGGAGGTAGAGTGAAAGACAAAACAGGTTTTTTAGCGCCGGTGGGCTCCATTACCATATTTGCCGGTTCCACGCCGCCGGAGGGCTGGCTCATCTGCGATGGATCGCTTGTCAGTCTGGCGACTTACCCTGATCTTTACAGCGTCATCGGAACCACGTACGGAGGGTATTCAATATACTTTAACCTTCCAAATTTAAAAGGCAAAGTGCCGGTTGGAAGGGATGCCTGGGACGCTTCGTTTGATGTACTAAATAAACAGGGTGGTGCAAAAACACATACCTTAACAACGGATGAAATTCCTGCGCACAGTCACGTTGTGGATCCGCCTGCTACTTATACGAATAGAACCGGAGCGCATTCGCATACAATATCGGTCAATATGTATGGCAATCCGGATGGTTGGTCTGATTACGGCAGGAATTATTGGAGTAATACGTGGGCGAGTAATGATCCATCCACCAGTACTAACGGCGACCATGAGCACTACGTTGATATTGGCGGGTTCTGGGCCAACAATACGGGAGGCGGCGCTGCTCACAATAATTTACAGCCATATATTGTTTTGAATTATATTATCAAATATTAAACAGGATAAATCGCATGCGCCAGGAAAATGCGCTGGAAAAGAACTGATCGCGCTGGATTTGTATACACCATGTGGGATAAATATCCCGAACGATTGTTGGCGGTCTCAGTATGCTACAAACGACTAAACAGTTAATTCAGATTTTGCAGGTAATTTTTTTTGCTTTCGGGTTATAAAGGAGTCAAGTATGAAGCGAATCATCTCAGCATTCATTGTCTGCATCATGGCTTGTACGATTGGTCAGACGGCTATCGCGCAAACTCTTTCCATTCAGGGAGTATTGCGGGATCCATTAGGAAGAACAGTCGAAGACGGCGCTTATAGCCTCACATTCCGCATTTACAACGCTGAAACAGGCGGAACAGCATTATGGACTGAGACCCAGGGCAGCGTCATTGTCAAACATGGCGTTTTTTCTGTGGAATTGGGCAAGACGACATCGATGGCAAATCTGACGTTCAGCGCCCAGTATTATATTGGAATATCGGTGGAAGGCGGCCAGGAACTGGAACCGCGGATTAAAATGACCAACTCCCCCAGCTCGTATGGAGTTTTTGGGGTGAAAAATACATTCCCATCAAGCGGCAATGTGGGCGTGGGCGTTGTTAGTCCCGGAGCCGGGCTGCACATCAAGACGCAGAACGCCGCGGATAATCTGTTGAAGATCGAGAGCTCAGCGGCCGGCGGCGGCGCAATGACCGTGGACGCCAGCGGTAAAATCGGACTGAATGTCACCCCGGAGCAGGCGCTGGACATCATCGGCAATCTGAAGATGCGCAACGGCTCCATCATGTTCAGCGATGGTTCTGCGCTCTCCAGCGCCTATTTTGGCGGCTCAGCGTCTTCATTGACCAATAATGGCAATGTGCTCATCACGACCGACGCCGATGATAATGGCTCCGGTTCGGTGCAGGTGGTAAGCGGCGCTGCAACGGTCATGACGGTCGCCAATAATGGCAATGTTGGCATCGGGCCCAAAACCGACGCGCTGCTTCACGTCAGTTCCACGACCACTGATGCCGAAGTGCGAATCGAAGCGGACGCGGACAATAACAATGAGAATGATAATCCGAGCATCGGATTCTATCAGGACCTCGGCACGTTGTATGCGCGGATTGGGTTGGTTGGAGATGCCGGCCAGATTTTCACAGGCTCCAAAGATAATGCATTTTATCTTGGAACTGTCACGGATCAAGCGGTTCAGGTGGTGCAGGCAAATTCTCCGGTGATCACAGTTGATACAGAAAGCAATGTGGGCGTCGGCACAACGACTCCCACTGCAAAGCTGGATGTCAATGGCAATATTAAAGTGACCGACATTTCTGCTGCGAATATAACTGCTTCTGGCAGAATAAAGGATGCGACCGGGTATCTGGCGCCGGTGGGCACCATCGCCATGTATTCCGGAAGCACTGCGCCGGCCGGCTGGCTCATCTGCGATGGCGCCACTGTGAGTTCCACCACCTACGCCGATCTATATGCCGTCATTGGGACAACCTATGGCGGTACTGCTTCGAGCTTCGCACTGCCAAACTTAAAAGGCAGAGTGCCGGTGGGAAGGGATGCCGGAGACGCTTCGTTTAATGTATTAAATGAAAAAGGCGGTGAAAAAACACATGCAATTACAGTTGCTGAAATGCCGGCACATACACACACAGTTGATCCTGATTCATATACAACCACATCCACAGGATCTCATACACATACCTTGAGTCTGGGAACTGAAGGTGATGATAGCGGTTCAGGTGGTAGTCATGACGAATATACTACCACATCGAGTAATCAAAAAACCAAAACCACCAGTTCAGACGGATCCCACACCCATACTATCAACCTTCCGTCTACAACTTCCAGCAGCGCTGGTAGCGGAACAGCAATGAATATGTTACAGCCATACATTGTGTTGAATTATATAATAAAATATTAACACAGGATAGGTGCTAAAACGAAGGAGAAGATTATGAAATCAATAATACGAATATGGCTGCTTATCCTGTCAGTTGTGTGGTTGTCCCCATCGTTCGTGAATGCACAACTCTGCGAGCCTATCTATAAAACAGATAAAGTCCACTTAACCAATACGCCAACAGGACAGACGAGAAGCACTCTTTATAACATGATTGTCACAGTCGGGCAGCCCGCCGTGGTGTATAATACGACGAACTACGCCGAGAACAGTATGGCTACCGGTTTCTGGAGTCATTATCTCAAAGAACCGGCAGCACCATTAGTATTTGCATCTGATGGTGATTACCAGGATAAGGTGTATTTGCAATGGCATATTGAAGGCGACCGCACCGGGCCGCCGGTGACTGGCGATCAGGTCATTGTCTATCGCAATAAGCAAACGCTCGTCACATTGCCCATTTCACAAGCAGATTATCAGGATTTCAATGTTTTTCCGGGCATGAGTTACACCTATGGCGTTACAGTGAAAAACGACATGGGCGTGAGTCATCTGGATAATGACATTGGATTTCTGAATCCCAATGGGATCGTGACTGGCCATGTGGAGACGCCGTCGGGCAATCCGGTGTTCAAGACCAAAGTGATCCTGACGCCGAATCTGGGCCGCTGCGCCCAGTTCAATGGCAACAGCTATGTGTACTGGTTTGATGGCGACATCAACACCAACCACCAGTTCTCCGGGCTGGAAGGTTCCTACACCATCGAGACGTGGT
>JBMOPW010000014.1:858773-1092223 GCA_049322915.1 Candidatus Zhuqueibacterota bacterium | reverse complement strand
AGCAAATCCCATTGTTTTTAATTCAATTGTCAGGGCATTTTCATTCACCCCGTGTAATATGCTATTGTTTCTCTTGCTATTAATTTCTATTTGTTTTATTACACGGGGTAAACAGACTCCAAAAAACAAAATCCTAACATGTTATATACTTTGTAAGCACAGCCAATAATTTTTTCAGTCAAGCTTGCAAGTTCCATTACGCAGCCTCCTGTGATTTACACGATTATGTTTTGATTAACATGATAAAGAGCTAAAGTTAATTAATCCTGTCTATCCCAAACATCCTGTTATCCTGTCAGTCTTAACCACCCTGTGATCGGTTACGTTTCAGTTGAAGAAGCACCGGCCCGGGATTGAATGACCGAGTTCAGGGCATCGGTCCGATACACGCCAACCGCGACGCCTTCTCTTCAATTCCGAAAACCCTGGTTAACGCGTCAGCGCCTTTTCAGGGCTTTCCACCGCCGCTTCTTTATTATTTGCGAACCCGGAAGGCGACCATTCCTTTTTCCAGAATTTCTTCAGCGTGTGCGTGACAGCCTGAATCACATCGTACACATCCACATCCGTCAGCTTTGCCGACAGCGGCAGTGATATGGTTCGCTCCGAAATGTATGCCGCCTCCGGAAAATCATCATGCGCAAAACCAAATCGATTTCTGTAGTACGGGTGAAGATGCAACGAAATGAAATGAATGCCGGTGCCAATATTTAACTCGTACAATGCCTGCTGAAATTCATCGCGACTGCAATTGAGCCTGTCCACATCCAGTAACAGCGTGTACAAATGACGGGCATGGACATCGCCCTCGGCCACTGCCGCCGGAAGTCGGACCGGTAAATCCCGAAAAGCCGCATCGTACATAGCCCAGATTTGATTTCTGCGTCTCAGATACGTTTCAATTTTAGGCATTTGCCGGATGCCAATGGCCGCCTGCATATCCATCATGTTGTATTTGAATCCCGGCTCCAGCACCTGATAATGCATAAATTTTTCGGAACTGTACCGTTTCCAGGCGCCCCTGCTCAGGCCGTGCAGACGAAGCATGTTGATGCGGTTCGCCCATTCCTCGTTCTGCGTGGTCACCATGCCGCCTTCACTTGTGGTCAAATTTTTCGTGACGTAAAAGCTGAACGCCGTGAGGTCTCCGATGGCCCCGATCTTTTTCCCCCTGTAGCGGCTCTCCAGCGCATGGGCCGCGTCTTCGATGACGACCAGTTGATGCTTCTTCGCAAGCGCTGAAATTTCATCCATGTCGCAGGGACGGCCAGCCATGTGAACAGGCACAATGGCGCGCGTTCGGGAGGTGATTTTTCGCCCGATCTTTGCCGGGTCGATATTCTGCGTTTCGCGCTTGACATCGACAAACACCGGAATCGCTCCCAGGTTCACTATCACGTTGGCTGTGGCGCCAAAGGTCATCGGCGTGGAAATCACTTCATCGTCCGGGCCAATGCCGGCCACTTTCAACGCCAGATGCAGTCCGGCAGTGCAGGAATTCAGGGCAATCGCATGCCCAGCACCGATGTATTCGGCAAACATTTTTTCGAACCGGGCAACGCGCGGCCCGGTGCTGATCCAGCCGGAACGCAGGCAGTCCGCCACTTCCGCAATCTCATCTTCCTCGATTCGGGGACTCCCGAACACCAGAAAATCTTCCCGTCGTCTCATCGTCATGCTGTTCCAGGTTTTCTTTTTCTGAATACGTGTCCGATACCATCACAATCCCGGCAAGGAACCAGAACGGCTCCATGATGCGCAGGATGATAAATGAATTAGCGCTCAATCCATGAACAAGCAGGCCGATTGTGCCTGCCAGAAATCCCAGACATACCCCGCGAAATACCTTATCCCGGGCAGCCCTGAATCGCAAATAGGTCTGACGAATCAATGCGCCAATCAAAAAGAGGAACGCTGCCAGGCCGACGATCCCGGTTTCCACCAGGGTTCGGATGTACTGGGAATCCACAAATTTCCAGCCGGTGACGCCGTCGCCCAACACCGGTCTGGACTTGAACTGTTGCCAGGCTTCCTTCCAGTCCCGTACGCGCGCCGAAGCTGACGTATCCAGCGTCAGTCCGGCCACATTTTCCTGATAGCGCGCCGCCCAGCCGGACTCTTTTTTGAACGTGTAGCGGAACCGGTCTTTGACCGAATTCGGCAGAACAAGAGGACCGAATAGCAACGCAATGACCATGACCAGCGTCAGCGCGAACCGGCCTTTGTGAAAGACCACAAACGCGAGGTACATGGCGGCAAAGGCCAGCCAGGAACCGCGGGACTGCGTGGCCAGCAGCACAAAAAAAATCAACGCCAGGACGGATCCGTAAACCCATCGCATGGTTCGACTGAACGGCGCCGTTAAAAAAATGCCCATCATCATCGAGAAGATAAGCACCAGATATCCGCCCAGCGTGTTTGGCTCGCCGCTGGCGCCTTCGAACGGCGCGGTCACCCGGCCATCAGCAGGCACCTGGTACAGCGCGAAACAACAGACCAGCGCGCAGGTGGCAAAGACCAACGTGAGATACAATTCCGCCAGCTTCCGCTCCCGCATGTGATTCATTACAATGAAATAGATCAAAAAATATTCGGCGTATTTGATCACAAAGAGCACGCCTGTTTTGGCCTCCACCCGACCGGCGGCGATGCCAACGGCGGTCGCCACGGCGCACGTTGCAACGTAAAGCAGAATCGGCAGCGACAGGCTGGAACGCACGAGCGTCCCGAACTCTTTGGTGACAGCCATTTTCATCAGCCAGGCGACGCTGATGATGAAAATCAAAAAGTCATCGATGCGAATGGTGGTCCCGCCGCCGCCTGTCTCGCGCACGCCAATTTCAGGGGAGAGCAACATGGAAAAAATCAATACGGCCAGCGCAATTTTAATCTTGAAAAAACTGACAGCGAACACAACGATGACCACCGATATCCCCAGCGCCATGGGGACCGGCAGATTGATCACGAGGAACGCCACGAGGATTAAAACCAGAGCCAGCAGACCCGGCAGAAGAAATGGCCGGATCAACGGCCGGGGCAGTGGAAGTTTCAGACCGAATCCATTCATTTGACAACCTTTATCCTGGTTTTTATCTCATCCCTGGTCTTCTGAACCGCGTCCTTGATCGAAGTGAACTGCCAGTTGGAGCGCTCGTCGCCCGACGTTGCGTCCGGCGTTTCGGCGCCGTAGCTGTAGTATTTGTGATAATTAAAATCCTTATAATCCGGGTTCAATTCGACTTTGAAATTATTGATGACAATCCCCATCATGTTGGCGTTGACATTTTCCAATTGGATTTTTGTCCGGCGCAATGCGCCGCGCGCCGTCCTGCCCACCTGGTAAACCAGCAGCACGCCGTCCACCCGCGACGCCAGAATGGTGGCGTCCGCCGCCGGCAGGACCGGGGAGGAATCGATGATGACCACATCGTAATGGGATTTGAGTATCGTCAGCAGCTCCGGCATATAGGCGGAATTTATCAACTCGGACGGCGTCGACGGAGCGGTTCCGGCAGTGAGAATATTGAGGTTCTCCATGCCCGGCGCCAGCAGCACTTCATCCAGATTCAATTCGCCCATCATGATATCGGTGATCGTCTGAATGCAATCCTCCCATTGCGCAGTGTTGATGAGGATATTGCTCAGCCCCGGCTCCCGCTCGATGCCGAACATTTTATGGATGAATGGCCGCCTCAGGTCGCAATCGACCAGCAGCGTTTTGAGTCCGATCTGGGACATGGTAATGGCCAGGTTGGCGCAGGTGGTTGTTTTTCCCTCGCCCACAGTGGCGCTCGTAACCAGCAGCGAGTGCATCCCGTTCTTCTTGAACAGATAATGAATATTGGTGCGCAAGGCGCGATAGCTCTCCGCCAGCGTGGATTTGGGCGCGAAGAAAGAAATCAGCCGGGCGCCGATATTGAGCGACTGCTCCGAAAGATTCAATTTGATTTCCGAGCGAAGCCGTTCCTTCAGAATCTGGCTGTCGTAATAGGGGATGATTCCCACGACCGCCATGTTCAGCGAGCGCTCCACTTCCTCAATCGTCTCGAACGAAGTATCGATGGATTCGAGGATGAACGCGCCCAGCAGTCCGAGAATCAGTCCCACCAGCCCGCCGATGAAACATGTCGTCCACACCGAGGCCGGCGGATTCACCCGATAACCGCGCAGCGCCGGTTTCACCAGGGCTGCTTCCTGAATTTTTTCTGAATTTTGCAACAGCGCTTCCTGATGTTTCGATTCCAGCAGGGTGTAAATTTCTTCATTCAGCATCACGCGGCGCTGAAGCCGCGCCAGTTCCAGACCATCGCGCGGCAATGTTTTGTAGGCGGCGCGCGATTTTTCCACTTCGGCTTCGAGAATTTTTTCCGACCGAACCAGGGATTCGTACTGGGCAGTCAGCTCCCGGCGGATGTTTTTGAAAATCTCCTCAATCTTTTTGTCCAACTGCTGGATGTCCGGGTGATTTTCTTTGAAATGAATCAGAAGTTCATCGCGCTGCAAAAACAGGTCGGCGAGCCGATTGGCCAGCAGAGAGAAGGTCGGCGACTGATTCTGCCCATCAAGTCCGATGAATCTGTTTCGAATGAATTCCCCCTTCTCAGCGGACAGGTTGCTCAGGATGGATTCAATCTCCTGGCGTCTGCGTTTCACCTGGAAGTATTCATCCTCGGTCATCTCCAATTCCCGCGACACCATACTGGTTTTTGTCTCGAGCGTGATGAGCTTTTCCTGCTCCCGATATTGACGAACATCCTCCTCCGCCGTGTTCAATCGTTCGCCGATGACCTGGAGCTGTTTTCGGATGAAGTCCAGCGCATTGACGATTCGCTGGTTTTTCTCCCGGCTGTTTTCCGCGATATAGACCCTGGCGATGGTGTTGGCAATTTTTTGGGTTTCCTCTGCATCGGCGGATTGGACGATGATATTGATGATATTGGTCAGTCCCTCCTGGCTGGTGCTCACTTTGCTCATCAAATCGAGAATCGCGCTCACAGCGGCGTCATCGCTCAGCACATGGTCGAACGTCGCGCTGGAATCGACATAGCCCAACTCCTGCGACACTTTTTGAAGCACCGGGAAACTGCGGATGACCTCGGCCTGGGTGGCAATGTTGTCCTCCGGATTGTAGGTGACGGCCTGCAAATAAACGCCGGTCAGCGTATTAGTCCGCTCGATCTTGACGCTCGCCACTGATTCGAAAATCGGCTGAGGCCGGTTCAAAACGCTGTAGACTGCGCTCACCACCGCAATCGTCGCCACGACCCCTGCGATGAAATACTTGCGCTTTCGAATGACGCGCCAGAAATCCCGGATATTCAATTCATACTGAGTCATTACATCACCGTTTTCACTAACAGGACTGTCTGGAGCGACGGCAGCAAGGTGCGCAGAACGGTATTAATCCCATCCAGCACCTGACGTTTGCCGGGCACATACACAATGTCGCCGGCTTCCAGTTGCACTGTAGTCGCTTTTTTCTTCTTCACCAGATCCAATAAATCCACGGTATAGGTTTTCTTGTCGTTTGCGCCAAAACGAATGAGCTGAATGTGGCTCAATTTCGCCTGCTGCGTGACGCCCCCGGATTTCACGACGGCCTCAACCAGCGTGAGCTTGCCGTTCAAAGGCACCACGCCCGGCGAATTCACCTCACCCAGAACAACCACCTTGTTTGCATTCACGCCGGGGACCAAAATCAAATCGTCCTGCTGCAAGATGATATTCTGTGACAGATCATTGCTCTCGATCAGCTTCATCAGATTCACGTGAATCATAACGCCGTTTTTTCGACTGACGCGTATGGCCGACATATCCGATGTATTTTCCAGACCTCCGATGGCGGACAGCAATTCCGCAATGCGCGTATTTCTTTTCAGAGGATACACGCCGTTGCGCGCCGCGCCGAAGACCGTCACCGTGTGGCTGACATAGCGGAGGACTTTTATCACCAGCCGCGGGTCGCGAATGATGTCTTTGTATTGCCGCAGCAGCTTGTACTTCGCTTCCACTATTGTCATCCCTGAGATGAACACCTCACCCAATCCGGGCAGGATGATCTCTCCGGCCGGCTGTACCTCGACCTCATGCGTTTGACTGGTGTTCTGCGTGAGCGTATTCCCCCAGTAGACCTGAATCGCCAGCACATCGCCCGGGCCGAGAATATAATCTGTCCCGACGGCCAAGCTCATTCCGGCGGCAAATTCCGATGCGCGCGCGCGCGTCGAATCCGGCTGTCCGGCGAGGGAGGTCGCCAGCCACATAATCAAGAAAGGGATATGCGGTATTTTCCTCATGCCGCGCAGTTCCACCTACGACTCTTTGACTGAGGAAACGTACGTGACAATTTCTTCCAGCCGTTTGAAATTGATGGGCTTGTTGATGTAATCCATGGCGCCCAATTCCAGGCTTTTGATTGCCATCTTCTCGGTGGCGTACCCGGAGATCATCACGACCGGTATTCCATCGTTCATCATTTTGATCCGTTTCAACACGTCCATGCCATTGAGATGAGGTAGCTGGATGTCCAAAAAGATCAGGTCCGGATTCCAGAATTCCATCATTTCCAGGGCATCTTCGCCGGAAGGAACAGCGCGAACATCATTCCCCCGATTCGAGAAATAATTCGTCAGCAACAGTTGAATTTTTGGTTCGTCATCGACGACCAATATTTTATTTTGAGCCATGTGACACTCCGCTTAAATTTAACACTCATTCTTTCTATCAATAACTATTCGGATTCATTCGAAGCAAATCATCAACTCAGCGTCCGCACTTTGTGCGAGCACTGAATGGTCCGCTGGGGAACATTTCTTGCAACACACACCCGCTGCTGCGGCCAACTGATATTGCAGATCCTCGGCACCCGGAATAATTGTATGGTATTGCATGTGGGCATTGACTGAATTAGCCGTGGAAAGCAGGGCTCAGCAGCGCTTTCCTGCTGATTCAGGCTGGACAATGTTTTGTACTCAGGCGACTGCCACTTCTTTTTGCTGCTCATGATAGACCTTCTCCTGATTCATTGGGCAAAACGGATACTCTCCCCAAATTTTTCCGGTGAACAAGTAGGCCAGAGCGCGACACCCTCCGGCGCATTCCATTTTCCGAAGGCAGGTGGCGCATCGCCCTTCCAGCAAATGTGGATTCTGGAAATATTGATACCGGGTCATCGCCTGCCAGCAGTTCCCAAGTCCCCGATCCATGATGTTATTCGTCACGTCCCACACGCTCGCGAACGCGCAGGGAATCACATTGCCATCCGGCAGAATCTGGCAGGCCGAGGCGTCGGGCCGGCCGGCTGTGCATTGCGCCGGCACACCCTCTTCGTGCACCTGCAGCGTGGCGCAGTGAAACGAAACCGATTTGCCTGTCCGTTCCTGAAATGCGGTGATGTTCTCCCGCAGGCGCAGCAAGTCTTCCAGATCAACTCTCAGCGATTCCCAGTTATCAAACGCCCGTCCCAGCGGATGAACTTCTGAAATATCGATCTGGTCGATGCCGCTGCGAACCAACTGACGGAGGAGCTGCTCGATTTCGCGGAGGTTCTGGCGCACGACTGTCACTTTCACATGGGTCTTCAGTCCGTGTTTCTTCAGGAGCGCCAGGTTTTCCCAGATGCGGCGATGGCTGCGACCCATCAATGTATCGTTGGTTCGCTCCTGCGCGCCGTTCAGACTCACCTGAATGCGATTGGCGTCCAGATCCCGCAGCCGACGGATTCGCTCCTCGTTCAACAGCGTGGCGTTGGTCGTCAACTCGACGAAAACGCCTGCCTGCCTGAGCCGCGCAATGTAGGACAGAATCTCCGGGCATAGCATCGGCTCGCCGCCGGTCAGATACACCTTCAGCACCTTCTCATCGAGCAGTTGAGACAGTACAAACTCGCGCTGCGTTGCATTCAGTTCATTCGTCTGCCGGACTCGCGTCGAGCGGGACAGGCAGAATCGGCAGCGGAGATTGCACCGGTGGGTGACGCACCAGAACACCTCTGTGGGAGCGCTAAGCAGCATGTTTCACCTCGTTGAGAAATCCCGCCTTGCACAAATTGGACAGAAATTGCTGCGTCTCCCGGGAAATCTGCTCATAGTTCCCCTCGTAATTTTCCAGCATGACCGAGATGATCTCCGCCTGCGTTTTCTCCTGCACACACAGTTTCCAGATAGAGGTGCCGATTTCATTGAGGAGGTAGGGTTCGCCGGATTCCTCGTTGAACAGGACAATCCGGTCTTTCTCTTCCCGCCATAACACATTCGCCGGGATGCGGTATCGTTTCTCTCGGTTGCTCAATCTTACCCTCTTTAAACCAGAATTCCTGTGTCGACAAATCTCGGGATTGCCTGCACGTAATTATTTTCTTCGCCTATCTCGCTGGACGAGAGCGCCGCTTTGACTTTGAATGGCAGCTCGAACGAATGTTTCCTGAAGTCATAATTCAAAAAGTAAATGTCATAGCTGCGCGCAATCAGCGAGACCAGGTCAAAGCCGCGACGATTGTAGCGGGTTATGAGATCGCGGCCATTGCTGTATTCCACTGTTGCGCTCTCAAAATATTTCAGCAGTTGGAAGAACCGCTGCTCAGCCGGTATTTTTTGAAACGTCAGCCGGGCATTCTGCCGGTGATTATTCAGGATGATGATTTTCTTCAACGGCGCGCGCAGGCAATAAGCATTGGCGCAATCCTGCCGGGGATCGTACACCATACCCTGCTCCCCGAAGCCGGAGAACTGCCCCCTGCTGCTATGCCCTGAACCGGCGCGGTACGGCATGAGGCTGTGAAGGCGCAGCCGACGCTGGAATCCTAATAATGTGCAAACGCGCCGGGCTGTGTCGAACAGGACAAAGCTATCCTCATCAGAGAGGTATTGGAATCCCTGTCTCGCGCACAGATACGACAGCGACGTCTTCCCTGCGCCGGACTGTCCCACAAAAAGGATCCCCTGACCACCGTAGGAAAGCGACGCGCCATGAAACACAGCCACATCGTATTTCTGGCTCAGCGTCAGCCGGAGCAGGTAAGCTAACTGCGACAGCACCAGAATCACCGCCTCGTCCGGGTTCCATCCTTTTCGCGCGAACAGGTACGTCGTCAACTGGGCCACATCCGAATAGTTTTCGATCTCAGCGGTGAGCCGTATTTTCTTCAGTGAACGGATTCTTTTTATCTCTGCTTTCGAAAACGCGACGCTGCAATATTCCTGAAAATGCACCGTAATTTCCGGCCGGTCATCATCCGGCGGATTCACGATAAAATGGAGCAATTCAATGCTGAGTTCCCGGAACAACCCTTCATCGCCCACAAAAACGCGTGCGGACACGCCGTGAATCCTGAGCGATATGATTCCCGAACTGACGCATTGGTCCACACCTCGGATAAACATGGATGATCACTCGCTAAATTTGAAATTCCATCGGAATGAAAAATTCCTCACCAGGGCCATTGCCCAACTCAATCCGATTCGAGCCATCTGAAAAAACCGTATCGGATAGAAACCGATTTTAAGCTGCGACGCGGCATTGTTTCGGACAATCTGCTTTCTCACCGGCGCTGCCGGAGCGACTACTTCTCTGATGAATGCCAGTTTTTTCGCGCCGGACTGAATGGATGAAATGAAAAACAGCTCGGCGAATTGCTGAACTTTGTCGCCCTGCACGACTGCCCGGTACATGCTCGATTGCAGGGCATTGGACTGGAACGTCATGAGTTGTTCCAGCCGGTCCCGGGGGACAAGGCCTGACGCGATTTCATTGGTGAAATGCAAGCCATAGTAGCTGAAAACATTGAGATTGCTGTCCTGCGCCAAATCGATAAAATAGTCCCAGCGGAATTGGTTTTTATACGTCAGCAGGATCTTCGCAATATCCACGGCCCAGATCAGTTTCAGGAATGAATGTTTGACCATGTGATAGCACAGATACAATATTTCCAATTCCGGCTCAAGGCAAAGGGCGCGGGACTGCTGTATCGATAGCTGTCTCGTCTTTGTCCACGGCAAATCCTCATTCATGCGCACGGCAAACTTGCGGGATTGGATTCGCCCGAAGCCGAACAAATCGGTGTGAATATCGAGCTGCACGCCGTCCGCGTCTTGCAATTGATGCTCACTCTCCGCGATGCGGTAACCGAGCCGTTTCACCGCGTCGACGAACTTCGCTCCATCATTCGCGCGAACGAGCACATCCAGATCTGAAAAACCCCGCAGGCCTGTGGCGTGATAGAACCGCGGCACGAGCGCCATACCTTTTAAAACAATCACCGGCTGATCCACGCCGAGGAGCAGTGCGCTGAGCGCCTTCTCGCAGCGCATGTATCGCGCTACATTCTCGAAGTAGATAAACCGAAAGAACTGGTCCACCCACGCCGGGACGATGAACTTCTCTTCGAGAAGGACTTCGTAGCACAAACCAGCCAACCCTTCAGTCGCTGCGCGGCGCGTGATCCGGTTCCACGGATAGCAGCGCTGCGGCAGTCCCCCGGTCATGCCCAAATAGGATCGGATGACATCCCTTAAAAAGCTGAATTCCCCGGATATTTGTCGTCCTTTACTCATACAATTCACAATCATATTTTTCATCTGGAGCGATGATCAACTCAGGAAGAGCTTCGGCTCCATCCGCACTCGCCCCGTCCGTCTTCTCCGATTCTCACAGGCCGTCCGGTTAAAAAACATCCTCTTTATCCACTACATTCTCGATGAACAGGAACGGCGTCTTCAACAGATCCCGCGTCTCCGGCGCAGGGAGCCGGTTCCGGTCGGAATCCGCTACCATTTCCAAAATTGGCCGCAGCGGGTGACTCTGATTCACCTTCACCACGCACCCGATCTCGCCGGAGTTAAGCTGCACATAAGAATGCAGCGGATAGAGCGTCAACTTTTTCACCAATCCTTTTTTGATCCGGGTGGAGAAATACTTGACATCCAGGTCAATAATTTTCTTCAGGGTATTGTGCACCAGGGTGCTTTTTCTCTCTTTTCGCCGAAAACAGGATGCTTCGAACACATCGCACAGCCCGATGATTTTGGCATACTTGTGAATCTCATCTCCGTGCAGTCCCAGCGGATAGCCAATGCCGCCTTCTCGCTCATGCTCCTGCAGAATGACTGTCCGCAGGGTTGGCAGAAATGAGGCATATCGGTCGCTGCGGATTTTGTGCAGCATCTCGGCGCCCATGTACGGATGCTCCTTGATGATTTCCAGTTCATGTTTCTGCAGCGTCCCTTTTTTAAAGACAATTTCCGGATCTATTTTCATTATGCCGATGTCATGCAGCAGCGCCGATAGCACCACTTCTTCCACCTCCTGATCGCTCATATTCAGCGCCAGAGCCACCGCAGCCGACAGGCCTGCCACATTGATGCTGTGCTCTTCCATACTGTGATTGCCCGTCGTATCGAACAATCGGGTGATGAGCTCGTCCCCTTCCCGCGTGATGTTGATGATCGTCTCCACCACCATGTTGAGACGATCCAGATTGAGCGGCTGCCCGGCTTTCAACTCCTGGAAAAATTCCGTCACCGTTGGAAAGATGAATGACGTCAACGTCCAGTTAAGATCATCGCCGAGAGGAATCACCCCGGAATCCGCTTTGCGGTTTTGCTCCATCTCCTCCTGGAAAATATCATCCAGATCGACAAGATCATCTTCCTCATCCTGCGCCATCAGGGGGTCTGCTTCGCCTAAAAATTCCTCAGCGCCGCCGGGCAGGGTATGCTGTTCCCGGGAGTCGGAGAAAGACAGGTCGCGGGCGCTGTTTTGCGGTGCGAGATAATCGCTCAACTGCTGATTGAACGCATCGCTGCGCTCCGATGTGGGGCTGGCGGTTTTATTCAACGGATCCGGCGCCTGGAAATTTTGAGCGTTCTTCAAGCCATCCATTTTAGGAGTTACAGAATTCGGCTGGATCAGCTTTTCCAGCGGACTGGCATCCGGGAGCGGACTGGATTTTTCATCGTGCAGTTGTTTCATGGGCGAAAACCGGAACGGCACATACTTCTCCGCATCCGAACTGTCGTCTCCCGGCCAACTTTCCAGCGGAGGCAGTTCGGACTGCCGCGCTCTGGCATTTTCAACCAGGGTGTCAAAAGCGAGTTTTGTCGTCTTTGGCTCCGACTCCCGTTCGTCGTCGAGGGCTATTTCCGCATTTTCATCCTTTTGCCGGGGCAGTTGTTCGGCCTGCAATTCCGGCTGTTTGAACAGAATATCATTTTCATTGTTGATCGCATCGATGATGTCGGCGTCGATGGGTTTGTGCTTTCTCATAAATGCGAGTACCAGCGCCAGGTCACAGACATTGTTGATTTTCCGCGGCAGGCCATTGCTGATCTGGTGAATTTTCTGCATGGCGTCCCCGGTGAACATATTCTCTTTGCTCCCGGCCTGTCGCAGCCGATATTTGATGAATGATGCTGTCTCGACATCAGTGTACGGCCGCAGATAACAATTCACTGTCAGCCGTTGTTGCAGTTGCGGCAGCCGAACCAGGGTCTGTTGCAAGCTGGTGTGTCCGGCCAGGATCACGGTGACCACGGAATGATATTCGAAATTCGTATTGAGCAGCATCCGAATATCCTCGAACACATTGTCGTCTTCGATGAGTTGCATTTCGTCGATGATGAGAATGCTCCGCTGGCCGGAACGGGCTTTCTCCAAAAGAAAGTCCATGATCTCCTGCACAGACTCCAGTCGCGTATTGCCGGCAAAATCACCATTCTCGTAATCGAGAATGAACTGCTGCTGCGTTCGACCCGGAACATGCCTGACAGCGCTCAGCGACAGGATATAGACATTATCTTTGCTGTACTTATTGAACAAATTCTGAAGCAGATATGTCTTGCCGGTGCCGTAATCCCCGGTCAAAGACGCCAATTGCTTTTGTTCGGAGATACAATAGGTGAGCCGATTCAGCGCATCGGCAGTATTCTCTGATAGGAAAAAGAAATCCGGTTCAAACGAATTCTCGAACGGTTTCCTCTTCAATCGCCAATAGTTCAAATACATAGTTTCGCACCACTGAGTTAAATGACATCATGAAATTGACTTGCTATTTCTAATCAAAATACCTGTCCCGGTGACGGCCCAGCTTTTCCAGGATAGAGAAGACGAGCGTATCCACACCCTGAGTCAACCGGAATTTCATCCAGAACAGGATTTCTTCGAGATTCAACAGATTCTTCAATGGCGTCATGGCCATCATCATGCTCACACCGAACACCTTCCCCCACTTCAACAGGAAGGTCCTTCTGTCCATCGGTGAGTTTTGAACGCGAGGTAGTTTATCTTCCAAATTATTCCCCGGGTTAAACATTCGACATAACACTCCATTCGTGTAAATATTATCGGATTAATCTCATAATACTTGACTGACAATTGATTCATTTTGAGATGGGCTGTTTGCCAAGTCGGCTGATGGCCGTAAAATGCCAGAGAAATACGGTGCAATTCACAGGGGGATCTCTCCATAAGATGACCGGGACTGAGATTTTCGCTGACTGGTCGGAATGGCCGGAGAGCCTGGCTGTGTTGAAAATGATACTCAGTTCGATGCGCGCCGGAATGAAATAGCAGCGCGAGGAGGGCGCCTGAAACATAGAGGCACGGTGACGACCGTGAACCAGGCTGCGCCGAATGCAGGGGAATCGCCCGACCAAAATGGCGAAGAATTTGTTTGACTCACAGCTTTTTTTTTAGTAACTTCAGAGCGTATTTTCTGACCCGTCGGCTCGTCATTGTTACAAATTATTTATTATATCATGCTAACCTTTGAGGGCATTCCGATGAATTTTACATCTGGAAATCTTCGTTGCCTCAAAGGCGCTAAGACACCAAGCAAACCTCGGGCAGTTTGTAATTCGTGACTGAAATTAAATACAACAAGAGGAATTATTCGGGACACGTTGTTTGTATTTTACTCTCTGAGCGGCTTCGTGTCTTAGTGGCAGTTATTCAGCGATGATACGGAACAGCCACCTATCGATGCCACATAAAAGTTAAAATGGTATGAAATGTGATTTGCGGCGCGGAAAATTTATCGTCTCAGGTGATGACGAAGGAAGGAATGCTTCGCCGGGGCATCTCCCCCGGGCGAAGGTCGCGCTTCGTCGCATGAACGGGCGGGCGTTTATCCGGCGGGCTGGCCATCGGAAGAATACCTCAGTCGCGAACAAAGACAAATACAGGGAATCCGTATGAATTTAAATTTACAATTCGACAGACCTATCGTTTTTTTCGACCTTGAAACCACAGGACTGGATGTCAGCACAGCGCGCATCGTGGAGATCGCCCTTTTAAAAGTATATCCGGACAGTACGTCCGAGACATTTCTGACAAGGGTGAACCCGGGCATTCCCATTCCTGTGGATGCCACCAACATTCACGGCATCAACAATTTCGACGTCATGGATAAACCGCGATTCAACGAAATTGCCAAAGACATTCATTTGATCATTGAAGACAGCGATCTGGCCGGCTACAATCTTCTGAAATTCGATCTGCCTCTGCTGGTCAATGAATTGAAACGGGCCGGGGTAAATTTCAGCACCGAAAATGTGCGCATCGTGGATGTCCTTTCAATTTACAAAAGCATGGAGCGCAGGGATTTGGCAGCCGCCTACCGCTTTTACTGCAACAAAGAATTGGTCGGCGCGCACAGTGCGTTGAAAGATGCGCAGGCCACGCTGGAAATTTTCAGCCAGCAACTGACGAAGTACGCCACCCTGCCGCGCACCCTGGATGACCTGCATAAACTGAGCAATCGCCGCGATGACAGGTACGTCGATGCGGATAAAAAATTCATCTGGCAGAATGGCGAGGCAGCATTCACTTTTGGCAAGTTCAAAGGTCAACTGCTGCGGAATGTGGTGAAGACGGATCGGGACTACCTGTCGTGGATGGCCCAGCAGGTATTTTCCGAGGAGGTAATCAACATCATCAACTCCGCCTTGAAAGGGCAATTCCCGCAGCGGCCGGAGCGCGATGCACCCGAACCGGAGAATTAATGGGAGCCGATGAGTGAGGTCGATGCAGATCCCGACGTTCGCCCGAAATAGAAACAACGATCCGATGAAATGAGATTTTCGTGAAGTCTGCGAACCCGATGAAGGAATGGTGTTACAACCTCAGCCGTTGCGCCAGCTCCCGGCAACTGGCTGTTCCGAAAAGACTCGAATCCAGCAAAATGGTGAGACAATGCCCGACCAATTAACTCCCCGGCAACGCGAACTTTTAGGCGCGATTCAGTACAATATTAAAGCCAACGGCTACCCGCCCACAGTGCGCGAGTTGCAGCGGCAGGGATTCGGCTCTCTGGGCAATGTGCACCAACTGCTCAGCTATCTGGAAAAGAAGGGCTACATTTTCAGGAAGAAACGGGGCGGGTCACGCGCCATCGAAATCCTGACCGGCAGCGAAACGAAACCAGTGAAGGTGCGCCCTGTCCCGGTGCTCGGCGATCCGATGGCGTTTCAGTCCAATGTCGCGGAAGAACTGCTGCTGGACGCCAAACTGACTGGCGAGGGCGAGGTTTTCGCCATTCGGATCAACACGCAACCGGTGCAGGATGCCGGCCTTCGTCCCGGCGATCTCGTCATTTTCGAGCGATGCCATGGGGTGAGGGATGGGCATCTGATGCTCATCGCGCTGAACGGCAATTTGCTGGTGAAGCGCCTTGTTGCCGAACCGGGGCGTACTGTGCTGCAATCGGAGAATCCGCTGTATCAGCCGATCTATGTCAAGTCCGACGAGAAGAATTTCAGCGTCATCGGCCTGGTGCGGGCGGTGATTCGGAAGTATTGAGCCAGGCATCGATCGATTCACCCCTGTCAACACTGCCAACGACGCCGGAGCGTTGGCACTGATTCTCCCAACGAAACGCGATACTCAATTCGTAACGACTCAGGCTGGCTGGTTCAGGGTTAGAATAATTTCATTATTAATATGAATGACCAGTTGACAGCAATTGCAATAAATTCGATACTTTTTCGTATCTGTAGGGGACGGTCGCGACCGTCCACTACGCGTATATCCAATAATAATAGGGACGCCAAAATTTTAACTGGTTATTCATATTATTAATATTTTGTACTTAAATTTCTTAACTGGATTTTTTTAATCAAATTTAGCTATTTAATTTCTAATGAAATATGGAGTGAATTGACTGTGTCAATTCAAGCATCGACACAGTCGATGCACTCCATACCAAAATAATACGTTATGCGCTCTTTTGATATTTCATTTTAGAAATTCAGGTTGTAAATGAATATTCGTATCTGTTCAGCCACCAAGTCTCAAAGGCACGAAGGAAAAGATACATCTTCGTGGCAAGACTATATGCCTGAATAGCGACGAAAATTCTCTTCAATCCAGAACCGGGAACCTTTAAACCTGGAACCTAACCAGTCACCTCAATTTTTATTTTGCCCTGAATCGTCAACTCAGCCAATGAAGGATCACTCCCTGCAAAAATTTCGAGACGCGCTACTCGCCTGGTTTGCCACCCACCAGCGCTCCCTGCCGTGGCGGCAAAGCCGGGACGCCTACGCCATCTGGGTTTCCGAAGTGATGCTTCAACAGACTCAGGTTATAAAAGTGACCGCCTATTTCACCAACTTTATGAGGCTGTTCCCGGATGTGAGCGCCTTAGCCCGCGCCGATATCCAGCAGGTGCTCAAAGCGTGGGAAGGTTTGGGGTATTACGCGCGCGCCCGGAATCTTCACCGAGCGGCGCAGCAGGTCGCACAGGAATTTGATGGGAGCGTCCCGTCGACCTGCGCAGAGATCAGAAAGTTGCCCGGGGTCGGCGAATACATTGCCGCAGCCGTGGCCAGTCAGGCTTTTCAGGAAAGCTGCGCTGTTGTCGATGGAAACGTGAAACGGGTTCTGGCCAGGCTTTTTCAAATCGATGCCCCGCTGAACAGCAGCGCGGCGCAGAAAGTGTTTCGAAGCCATGCCGACGAATTATTGGAACCGCGCTCGCCCGGCGATTTCAACCAGGCCATGATGGAATTGGGCGCTATCATGTGTACGCCGCAAGCGCCACGGTGCAGCGACTGCCCGGTCTCGAACTTCTGTCTGAGTTTTCAGACTGGATCCGTGCAGCGGTACCCGGTAACGGCCAGACCCAAACAGATCCCGAATTACACCATCGTTGTGGCAATTATTTTTCGGGGGGATGAAATGCTCATTGTGCAGCGCCATCAGGAGGGATTATTGGGCGGTCTCTGGGAATTTCCCGGCGGGAAAGTGGAGACAATGAAGGAGGTGGAGTCCGCGCGCAGCGCGTGCAGTCGGATAATCAGGGAAAAAACCGGCGTTGATATCCGCATCGAAAAATACCTCACCACGGTGAAGCACGCCTACAGCCATTTCAAAATCGAGATGGTCGCCCATCTGGCTCGCTACATCCGGGGGACCGTGTTGTTGACGGATCATGCGTCCCACCGCTGGATCACGGTCGACCAGTTGGACGCGTTCGCATTTCACAAAGCTGTGCACAAAATTTTTCCTGCCCTGAAAAAGATGAGGCAATCCGATTGAGCCATGGATAGCACTGACCAGCGCCTCGCCGGATTATCATTCAATTCCAGCCGACAGGCTCAGTGCGCCGGCGCTGTCTGTCACAACGCGTCGGACAGTACCTTTTTAATTGTATCGAGCAGTTCGAACAAATCGTACGGCTTCTGCAAAAATGGCAAACCGTGCGCCTGAATCCTCTCCCAGTCACCTTTTTCGTCCATGTAGCCGCTGCTGAGGAGCACCCGCAGGCCGGGTTTAATTTTGAGCAGATGCCGCACCAGATCATGACCGCTTTTATCCGGCAGCACGACGTCGCTCAGCACCAGATCGAATTCCCCATTTTCCTTTTCGAAAATCTGCAACGCCCGGGTCGCGTCCTCCGCACTCACCACGGCGTAGTTGTACCAGGTCAAAATTTTGCTGATGAAATTACGAACATCCTCTTCATCTTCCACGAGCAGAATGCGCTCGCTCTTTCCCTGGTAGGCTTTGATTGCAACAGGCTCGACCATTTCGGCCTCAACCTTCGCTGAAATGCCGGGAAAGCAGACGCGAAATGTGGTGCCAACGCCCACCTCGCTGTCCACCTGTATCCATCCTTCATGCTGCTCAACGATTCCCTGAACCACCGAAAGACCCAGTCCGGTGCCGCCGCCGGGACCTTTGGTCGTGAAAAACGGATCGAATATTCGCGCCAGCGTCTCTTTGTCCATGCCGGCTCCGTTGTCCTGGATGACCAAACTGACTGCCTTCACCATTTTATTCTTGTCAGATTTGATAGCGTCCAGCGTGATATTCTCCGTCCCAATGGACAGGGTGCCTCCGCTGACCATGGCATCCCGCGCATTCACCGACAGATTCATTATCACCTGTTCCACCTGAGACGGGTCCACATAACAGGAACTCAAACTCTCGTCCAGACTGGTGACGAGATGAATGTCTTCGCCGATGATTCGCTGGATCATTTTCTTGATGTTGGTGACGACATGATTCAGGTTGGTCACCTTTCGCTTCAACGGTTGTTTCCGGCTGAACGCCAGCAATTGCTGGGTCAACGCAGCCGCGCGATTGCCGGCTTTTCGTATTTCATTCAGTTCATCGCGCATGGGATTATTCTGACTCAGCCGATCCAGGGCGAATTCCGCATTGCCCAGAATCGCTGTCAGCAAATTATTGAAATCGTGGGCAATGCCCCCGGCCAGCCGACCAATGGCTTCCATTTTCAGAGATTGCTGGAGTTGAACCTGCAACTTTTTCGTCTCTGTAATATTCACCATCACCCCGACCATACCCGCCACACGACCATTGAGATCGTTGTAAGTCGCTTTGCTGAGGATGAAATCCTTTTTATCCCCACTGGCGGTGAGCACATTGGTCTCGTAAATTTGCCTGCCGGGATTCTTCAGAAGCTCCATATCCCGTTCATGATAAATTTCCGCCACATCGTCAGGAATCGTATCCGGTATTTCCCTGATGGTTTTGCCGATGATCTCCTCTTTTTTCCTGCCCAGAATTTCCGATGCAAACGCCTCATTGCATCCCAGATAGCGGCCCTGAACGTCTTTGTAGAATATGGGATTGGGCATGGTGTCGATGAGGATTTTGAAAAATTCCAGATGCGACCTGAGTTCATTTTGAACGCGCTTCAGTTGGGTGATATCCTGAATCGTGGCGCGCATTCCAGCATTCTCGCCCTGTTCGTTTTGCAGCAGCCGATCTTCGACCAGCGCGCTGAAACGGGAGCCGTCTTTGCGAATGAATGTGCGCTCATAGCCTTTCCCCGGCGCAAGTTGTCCTTTTACCTTTTTCAGCACACTGGCTCGCGCTTCAGGTTCAGCAATAAATTTCCAGATGAACGTGCCAACCATTTCTTCCTTCGAATACCCCAGCATTTCCAGTTCCGTCGAATTCACCTGCCGGATGCAGCCACGGGCGTCAATTTCATGGTAGCCCACCGGCGCTTCATCGAACAGTTCCCGATATCTCCCCTCGCTCTGAATCAGGGCGATTTCCGCCTTTCTCCGCTCAGTAATATCCTCGACCGTCCCCTCGTAATACAGCGTCTTGCCGGATTCGTCCCGAATCGCCCGGGCGCTCTCCCGTACATAGATGACTTTGCCTGATTTCGCCACCCAGGCCGACTCAAATCCGATAATTTCTCCCTTCTCCTCGACCCGTTTGATGAACGATTCTCTTGGGTGTTGTGGGTCATAGCCAGCTTTATTCAAATTCCGTCTGGACAAATCAGCGATGGAAGTGTAGCCCAGCATCTTCACAATCGCTGAATTGGCGAGCAATATTTTTCCCTCCGGCGTGGTCTGATACAAACCGACCGTTGCGTTTTCGTACAACGAACGGAAACGCTGCTCGCTCTCGCGGAGTTCTTGTTCGGCCTTCTTTCGTCTGGTAATGTCCCGGAAAATTCCAAAGTGCACATCGCGGCCGCCGATGGTCACGGTTCCGCCGGAGCTCACCTCAATCGGAATTAGTTTTCCATCCTTTGTCAGAACTTCAACTTCTGTAAAAATGGTGCCCCGTTCCCGGGTCGCCTGGTGGAATGTATCGCGGGTCAACTGCTTCCTCTCCTTCGGATGCAGGAACGACTGGTGTTTACCAATGAGTTCTTCGCGCGTGTAACCTGTCAGCTTTTCCGCCTTTATATTCAAATCAAGCAGTGTGCCGCTTTGGGGATCCGCCACAAAAATCGCGTCATGAGCTGTTTCAAACATGACGCGGTAGCGCTCTTCGCTCTCCCGCAGCGTCCGTTCCGACTTTTCCCGCTCTGTGATGTCTTCAAAAATGACACAGAACCGATCCGGCGAATCCCAGGGCCGATACACATTGCAGTGGTACAGTTTTCCGGTGGGGCCATGGTACAAATCAAATGTCTTTGAAACGCCGGTGACAGCCACGTAGCCATAATTTTCGATCCAGGCTGGCTCAGTTTCCGGCCACACGTCGTGCACTGTTTTTCCTTTGACGTCCTCGTTTTTAACGGATGTGATCCGCTCGTACGCGTCGTTGATGTAGACGAACCGGTAACTGATGAAACGACCGTCCGCATCAAAGACCGATTCGAATATCACAAACGCATTGATCATGCTTTTGAACAGCCATTGCAGTTCGTTGGCGTGGTCCTGCATTCTCTTTTCAGCGAGCTTGCGCTCGGTGATATCCCGCACCAGTCCGAGAAATCCCAGCGGTTTGCCATCAGCGCCATGAACCGGCGTCCCGACTGTTTCACTGGGGAAAATGCTGCCATCTTTCCGGACATAGCTTATTTCATAGGGATCATACAAGCCTTCCACATTGACATTGAACCGAATCAATCCCTGCAATGTAAATTCATCCTTATTCGCGTAGATCATTTCAGTTTTTTTACCGAGCACTTCCTCCGCTCGATAGCCAAACATGCGCTCGAACGCCGGGTTCACTTTGGCAATTTTCCTGTCGACGTCTGTGTAGACCAGTCCATCGGGAAGCGCGCGCAGTATCTCTTCCAGTTCACTCTGCTTATCGCGGAGTTCCTGCTCGGTTTTTTTGATCTCGGTAATATCCGTGAACATAGCAAACGAGCCGGCGAATTGACCGCGTTCGTCTTTCAATGGCGTGGCTGAAACATACAACCATCGAATCGAACCATCTTTATGAAGGAAGCGCCGCTCGTATTGTGCGCTCTCGCCGAGCACGCGTCGCTTTAATGTCTGCTCCTGATCCGGCAAGTCCGCCGGAAAGATATACAAGCGAATGGGCGAACTGATCATCTCCTGCACCGAATAGCCCAGAATTTGCGCCATCTTTTCATTCACGTAACTGGTGCAGTAGTTTTTATCCATCATCCAGATGCCTTCATTGGCTGTCTCCACAATGCGCCGATATTTCTCTTCACTGAAGCGCAGTTCTTCTTCGGCAATCTTTCGCTCCGTAATATCCAAAAATACGGTCTGAGTCGCCGGTTGCCCCTCATATTCGATGCGAGTGCTGTAAATTTCCACCCAGCGGATGTCGCCATATTTATGGTTGATCCGATACTGGGCTCGCGCTGGAATTTCCTGACCCTCAAGTCGTTTTTTGAAATTGGAGAAAAATACTTCTCTGTCCTCCGGATGGATTAGCCGGCTCAGTTTCACTGCATCGAATTGTATCAGCTCATCGGTGCTATACCCGGAGATAATTTCCATGGGCGTGCTCGCGAATCTCAGGCGAACCGGATTGGCCTGAGCAATGACCACGCCCTGCAGCGACCGCTCGACGAGCATCCGATATTTCTCCTCGCTCTCCCGCAGCACTTTTTCCGCCCGTTTTCGTTCGCTGATATCGCGCGAAGAACCGCCAATGCCGATGAGTTTCCCGTCGGCGTCCCGCAGCGCTTTGACGCAATTTTCCATCCACACCGTGGAGCCGTTCTTGTGGTAATATTCCACTTCGATGGTGATGAGATGATCGTAAGTCGCTTCGCCGGCTTCCTCCAGCCGGGTTTCGTCTGCAAATTTCGTCATCACCGCCTGCAAGCTTTCCGGCGTCATCATCTGTCCCACGGATTGCTGCATCCGTTCTTCAGGCGTGAAGCCCAGCACCTTCTCTATCGAAGGGCTGATGAAATTTACATTAAAATTTAAATCAGTCATCCAAACGATATCCGCGGTATTCTCAGCCAGAAACCGATAGCGCTCTTCGTTGGCCTTCAGCAACTCCTCGGCTTGTTTCCGCTCCGTGATATTCTCGACAACCGTCATGATCCGTTCGATCGCGCCGGAATCCTCTTTCAGCGGAACCACATGGTACAACTGGTATTGTTGATTAATAAATAATTCGAACGTAACCTCTTCGCCGGCGAATGCCTCCTTATATCGCTCTGTGACAAACGGCGCCTGTTCAGAAAACACCTGCTCCAGCGTCCGGCCGATAAAATCAGCCGGATTCAAATTCTGTTTGGCGAATTCTCTACCGGCTGTATAGCCGACTGTGAAGTCTTTCTCGATGATCGAAAAGTAAGCCGGATAATTCGCCGCCACCGTCCGCAACAGATGCTCACTTTTTTTCAGATCGAGTTCGGCCATTTTGCGGCCGGTAATATCAGTCGCGAACACTGCGACTTGATTGACTTGACAATTTGCATCCAGCACCGGATAGATGCTGTTCATGAGATAGCGGCCTTCGCGCTCATCTTCAAAACTGACCGGCCGGGCAGTGCGAAAAACCTGGTCCACATAACCTCTTCGGGATTGATTCAGTTCCTGGCTGAACAATTCATAAATATTTTTCCCGATCAACTGCTCCGGGGTTGAATGGAGGCGTTCCGCGCCTTTCTCATTGATGCTCAGCAAGGTTCCATCTTTCTCCATCAAGGCCATTGTATCAAAGGGCGCGTTCACCAGTGTGTGTAAAATGGATTCCTGCCGGCTCAGCCTCGCCTTGTTCTGCTCCTGTTCCGTGATGTCGAAATGGATGCCGATACATTTTTTTACTTCTCCATTCTCATCGAAATAAAAACGGGAGTAGGACCGAAGCACGCGCTCCGAAGCATCGGGTCGGAGAATGCGGAACGTCATGGGCCTGGATTGCTTCTGCCTCAGCATGTCCGCAATTTCCTTAGCTACCCGCGCTCTGTCTTCAGGATGTACCAGACTTTGAATTGTTGGCTGCAATGCACCTATAAAATTCTCGTGATTCAGCCCGGCGATTTTGAGCATGTTCTCCGACCAGTCAAGTCTATCACTTTCCAAATTCCACACAAAGCTGCCCATATTGGCCACTTCCTGGGCTTCATTCAGAATGAACTGACTTTCCAATAGCACCTGTTCATTTTGCTTGCGGGAGGTGATATCGTAAAATGAAATCAGACTCACCATCCGCCCATTAACCGGGATGACTTTGGCCGAAATTTCTGCCATGATGGTGCTTCCATTTTTATGCAGCAGCGATCGTTCGAACTTGCCGGAATAATCCCTGTCCTTCATTCGCTGCTCATACAATGTCGCTGAAATTTCTTTTTCATCGCCGGCAATGAAGTCCAAAAACGACCGATGCAGCATCTCCTCGCTTGAGTAGCCAACCATCTTCTCGATTTGGGGATTGGTATAAACGATCTTACCGTTCTCGATGAGAATGACAGCGGCATCGATCTGCTCGGTGATGGTGCGGAACAGCACATCGTCCGATGGCAGCATCGGCTCTGTTTTTTCATAGTGCGCCAGCCGCAATTCCAGTTCTGAAATGCGCGATTGTAATTGCTCCAGGTCCGGCATGTGGTCTCCGGTCTTTTTAGTTCGATGGGTCATGTTCATCTCCGCCTGATTCGTTCCGAAGCTACAATTTAAATAAATTACATAAATATGCAACGTAAAATAAATCTATGACAGTAATTTAACACCCCTGGTCTCGACTCAGGTTAGCAGGTTCCTGGTTCAAGGTTCCCTGTTAATGACGTTTTAAATATAAATGAGATCGTATTCCTGTTTCCAGAAGTTAGTTTTCCATCCGATCAGCATTGATCCTGAGTCCCCCGTCTTTCTTCAACCTTGAACCGGGGACTCTGGAACGATGAACCTGACAGTTGCGAATATTCTTATTAACCCTGAGCCGGGAATCTTTAACCCTGGAACCGGAGCAGCGCCCCACCATTTCAAGTCATGATCAGAAATCAACTGCGACAGGCGAATTGCTGATTCTGACAAATGCGACGCTTTTTTAATTCACACATTTCAATCAGTCGTCGATAACTATTCCCGGGAGGCATGCAAAAAAGTCGGCAATTATTCAGGCGTAAAAAACTGCCACTGACACCAGGTCACGAAGTTGGGCAGGATGTCCATTTTTTTCCTCCAATCGGTGAATGCGATATTCGATACTTTTTTTTAAAACCAATGTGTAACGACTCCGGTTGGCTGGTTCAGAGTTCCGGGTTCAAGGTTAGAATCCCTTCGTTTTTTATATGTTGTAAATGAATATTCTTTTAAAACCTGAACCCTGAAACCTGAACCCTGAACTCTGAACCTTTAAACCCAGAACCTGAGCAGACTTAGCCGCTGTAAAGTTCGAAAAGTTGATTCGCAACGATGAAAATATATTACGTCTGCTACGAAAATTTAGACGCGCCAGCCGCCGGGGCAACCCATGTGTTGGCGGTCGTCGGCCAATTGGCCAGGCTGGGGCATGCCGTCACGCTGTTCGCCCCGTTTTTTGAGAACATGCCCGGCGATATGCCTGCTCGGTTCATCCGAATCAAAACGCGATCCCGATGTTTCTTCAGTGAACATGGCTATTATCTCCGGCTGCTCTGGCAATTGATGAAACATGCAGCGCTCGACCATCCCCGGCTGATTTATATCCGGGAAATGGGACTTAATTTTGCTCCCTATTTCATCGCACATCTTTTTCAGATACCGACGATTGTGGAAATCAACGGCATGGTGACGGAAGAATTGCGCCAGGCCGGCAATCCCGGATGGAAGCTGACCATCATCGAATTGTTCCGAAAATTCAATCTGCGATGCGCCGACCGGCTCATCGCGGTCACGCCGCAGCTCGAACGCCGGTTACGTCGCAGCTATGCCATTCCCGGCCAGAAAATGATCACCATCGAAAATGGCGTGGATGTCCGCTTGTTCCGGCCGATGGATAAAATCCAGGCCCGGCGCAAACTGAATCTGCCGGAGCGCGGCCGCATCCTGATGTACGCCGGGAGCTTTTATCCCCATCACGGAGTGCACGGGACGCTCTCTATTTTCAGCCGCATTAAATCGTCGGAGAAAGACGCGCTGCTGGTGCTGGTCGGTGATGGCGCTCTGAGGAAAAGCCTCATGGCCTACGCTGTGGAACTCGGTCTGGCGAGCGCTGTGGTCTGGATCGGCCCGGTCCCCCAACGAGACGTCGCCGCCTGCATTTCCGCGGCTGACGCCTGTCTGTTGCTGTTCGACACGAACAACGGACACGTGGCCGGCCGCTCCATCAAAATTCTGGAATACATGAGTTGCGCCAGACCGGTGATCGTCTCCCGCGCGCCGGAATTGATGCAATTCGTTGCGTCGCATCGGTGCGGCATCGCTGTGGATGCTGCGGATCCCGAATCCGCCAGCCAGGCGATTGTCCGCCTGCTCCACGACGAGCGCCAGCAAGAACGACTGGGAACCGCCGGCAGGCAGGCTGTTTTCGCCCGGTTTCAATGGGCGCACACCGCGCAGAAGATAGAGCAATTGTGCTTTGCCGCAGTCGGGAATGCGGATCAGCAAAGCAAACATCGGATGAAAACTGACAGAGAATAGATGACAACGCCCGTGACCCTTTCCATCATCATCCCGACCTACAATCGGCCGGAGATGATCGCCGGAACGCTCAGGCGGATCAGCCAACTCACCCATGCGTCGTTTGAAGTCATCGTGGTTGACCAGAGCGACCATCCGCTGGACAGACAGCATTGGGACTACCATCCCCGCGTTCGGTATTTTCACACCGAAATCAGGGGCCTGCCCCGGGCGCGGAATTTTGGTCTCGCCCTGGCGCGCGGAGACATTGCCCTGTTCTGCGATGACGACATCATCCCCGGCCAGCAGTGGCTGGATGCGCATGAGAAAAATTATTCCGATCCGGCAGTGGGCGCCGTTGCCGGTCGCGTCATTGAAAATTCCGGCGAGGTGCACTGCGTCAAAGTCGGCGCGATGAACCAAATCACCGGCCGGCAAGTCGATAATTTCAACAGCGACATGCCAGCCGAAATCGACCACGGCATGGGCTGCAATCTCTCGTTCCGCGCTGAAACGCTCCGCACGTTGAATGGCTTCGATACGCGATTTAGCGGCACCGCGTTTCTGGAAGAAACCGACACCTGCCTGCGGCTGAAATCTCTGGGTTACACCATCCGTTTCGAACCGGCTGCCAATGTCATTCATCTGAAAGCGGACAATGGCGGATGTCGTCCGCGGTCCCGGCGCCACTGGTATTACTGGTATGGCCACAACTACAGTCTGTTATTTTTCAAAAATTTCAAGCGCATTACATTGCCGCTGTTCATGGCGTTTCGGATCGGCAATATTGTCCGCGGTGGACTGCGCCACCGACAGGTCAGCGTTCTGTTATTCGGCCTCAAAGGGCTGTTCGACGGGATGCGAAGCTATTATTTTCGCGATAGCCACAGCCCATTTTTGACCGTGCCGACCCGCGCGGCCGGCATTCAAAAGCAACTGGATTGAAACAGATCCCGGCCGGGACGAATGGAATTTCACCACAATTTTTGACACGACAATGTCCGGATCTCTTCTGCTCACAAACGATTTTCCGCCCATCATCAGCGGCATATCGACCTATTTTTATCAGCTCTGGCGCTGGATGCCGGCCGGGAGCGCGAACATACTTGCGCCGGCCACTTCAGGGGATCGCGAAGTCGACCGGAGCCTCGAATGCCGGGTCATTCGGAAACGGTTGCCGCTCGGCGAATCCTGTTTTGCCAAATTGCTGAAAATGGTCTGCGTCGCTTTCTGGGCGCTGATCCTTGTCCCCCGATTGAACATCAACACACTGCTCTGCGGACAGGTGCTTTCGACTGGATTGGCCGGCTGGTTGTCCCATCGGCTTTTTGCCACGCGATACATCGTCTTCGTCTGCGGCTCCGAATCCATCCGCTTCGGCAGAATCCCGCTGCTATCAAAGGCGATACAAAAAATTTTACAACATGCCGATAACATTATTGCCAATAGCGAGTCCACGAAACAGGAATATGTTCGCTCCGGCATTGCCCCGGGACGGATAACGGTCATCACGCCCGGCGTGGATACCCGGTTCTTCCGGCCAATTTCCGGCAGCAATGATTTCCGCGAGCGCTACCATCTCCGGTCAAAGCCGGTGCTGCTCACGGTGTCGCGACTGGATGAGCGAAAAGGCCATGACATGGTGTTGCACGCCCTTGCCCTTCTGGCCGGGGACTATCCGGCGCTGACCTATCTCATCGCCGGCGCCGGACGGGAGGAGCCGCGATTGAAAGCGATGGCCGCGCAATTGGGAGTGACCGACCGCGTCATTTTCTCCGGTCGCGTGGATAACGACCAGTTGCCGGCGCTGTACAACGCCGCTGATATTTTCATTCTTCCCAATCGGGAGACGAAAAACGATGCGCACCTGCGCGGCGATATCGAGGGCTTTGGGATTGTCTTTCTGGAAGCGGCGGCCTGCGGCAAACCGGTCATTGCCGGGAATCATGGCGGAGCGGCCGAGGCGGTGGAACACGGGCGCACTGGCCTGCTGGTGGATCCGGAAGCGCCGGAGATGATCAGGACAGCCATCGTTCAATTGCTGGAAAACAGCGCCCTGGCGCAGACGATGGGACAGAACGGCCGCAATCGCTGCATCGAATCGTTCCGGTGGGAGGCACTGGCTGAACAATTGAAAGCTGCAATGGGATGAACAACGACCACAAAGAAAATGCATTCAACAGCTATCTCAGCCGAAAGGTCAGGGAGAAAGCTCTCCGGCATCGCGAAAAAAATCAGTCCCCGGTCCTGGATGCCGGATGCGGCAATGGCCTTTTGTTGGCCGAACTCTGTGAGCAGTCGCCGGCCCGGCTGTTCGGGCTGGATGTGTCGCGCGGCTTGTTGCAGAGCGCCCGGGAGAAAACCGGCAGCGGTCATGCCTCGTTCGTCGAAGCCGACGCCCTGGCCATGCCGTTTAAATCCGCACAATTCGGCGCAGTGCTGTGTTTGAACACAACGATGAATTTCAAATCCGCGCACCAGGTCCAGGCGCTGATCGCGGAAATGTCCCGGATTTGCCGGCTGGAAGGCCGGATCATCCTTGACATTCGCAACGGCTCCAATGTATTGCTGAAATTGAAATACGCCATTTTCTCACGGCTGGCGCGATTCCCCATTCAGGGTTTTACGCAGTCACAACTCAGGTCAATTCTGAAAAGGCTGAACTGCGAGATCATTGAGCGAATTCCCGTCCGGATACCGTGGCTCCCATTGGCGTGGGATTATGTTTTCGTGATTCGGGCCAAACAACAACCATGAGCGAGTAATGACGCCATCGATTGGAACACCCATACCGGTCAGAGATTTGCTCGCGAGCCTCATCGTTCGCAAGAACGGCGAGGCTGCCGCGCGCATGTCGCGCCTGACCGGCAACCGCTATTGCTGCTTCGCCAACTCAGGGACTGCGGTATTTTATTTGATTTTATCCGCGCTGCAGCAAACTGACTCCGGCCGTGAAATCATTCTGCCGGCCTATACAGCGCCGTCGCTCATTCTGCCGATCACAGCGGCCGGGCTCCGACCGGTGCTTTGCGATATTTCTCTGGACACGTTCAACATGAACCTCGCAGACGTCGCCGGCCACATTTCAAAAAACACCCTGGCGATACTCGCGGTTCATTCGTTCGGGCTGCCGCTGGATATGTCGGCGCTGCGCGGCATCGCCGAAGCCCATCGCATCACCCTCGTCGAAGACGCCGCCTCATCGTTCGGCACGAAGATCGAAGGCCGCTACACCGGCAGTCTCGGCGATATTGGATTTTTCAGCTTCAACCGCGGAAAAAATCTCACCACATTCTCCGGCGGCTGCCTGGTGACCAACCGGCGCGATTGGTTCGAATCTGCGACCGACGATCTCCGGCGCTTCAACGTACTGACGGCCTCTCAGAAACTGGCTCTCGCTGCCAGAGCGGCTGGTTACACACTGGCCATCCGGCCTGCCGTGTATTCGATCCTTGAGCCGTGCATTCGGAAATTCAAATACCGGCATCTACACACCACCTTTGAACGGTACCAATATCCGGCGTTCCAGTCGAATCTTGCCGCGGCCATGCTGCGCGATGAAGCGAAGATTTCGGAACGGCGCGCGCAGAACGGGGATTATCTGTACCAGTCCTTGCAGGGCGCATCATTCATCCATCTACCGAAACTGCTACCCGGGACGCGGATCGCCTACAACCAGTTCCCGCTCCTGTTCGATGCGCCGGAGAAACGCGACAGGGCGCTCCGGCGCATGATGGATTCGGGCATCGAAGCGACGACGCTTTATCCGGAACCGATTCACCGCATCGATCACCCGGCGTATCCTCTGGGGTATTCGGCGGAACCGGATCCGTTCCCCAATGCCAGCTATTTTGCGAAGCGCTTGCTGCTCATACCCACGCATCCGCTGGCGGCGCGCAGCGCATTGGTAAAGGCCGCCCGGATCATTCTGGAGGAATCGTAGCCATGCCAGTCATTCCCCGACGTAATTTGTCCCGGACACTGAAAAAAGCATTGTCCCAGCCGGGATATGCACTGCGGGCGCTTCAGTCGCGAGCGCGCTCCTATCTGACGTATCAGTTCCGAAACGGTTACAGCGCCCATCCGGAGACCATCTCCCTGTTCCTCACCTATCGCTGCAATCTCCGCTGCAGCATGTGCGGACAGTGGGGCGAAAACGGAATTTACCGGCGCTCGCGTCCTGAAGATGAATTGCCCACACAGAAATTATTGGACCTGCTGGATGAGGTGCGTTCGTTTCGGCCCAACATCACTCTGTTCGGGGGCGAGCCGTTTTTGCACCGGGATTGGAGCGCCATTGTTCAGCGCGCCAAACACCATCGGCTGCGCGTGAACGCCATCACCAACGGCACGCTGCTGCACCGCTTCGCGGCTCAGATTGTCGACAGTCAGTTGGACGAACTGATCATTTCGCTGGACGGGCCTGAGCCGATTCACGATGCGATTCGAAACAAGCCCGGCGCGTTCAGTTCCATTCTCCGGGGCATTGCGCAGATCAATGAGTTGAAGGCCAGATGCGGCAGCGACCGGCCGGTCATCAACATCACTTCTGTGCTCACGCCGCAAAACGTGGGGCATTTGAAATCCCTGGCAGAAATTGCCGGCAATACCGGCGCGAAGTCCATCACGTTTCATCATTTGATTTTCATCAACGCCGGCCAGTACGAAAATTTCCGCGCCGAATTGCTCAGCCAATTCAGGACCGAACCAACGGACTGGCGCGGATTTGTGCGCGACGGTCTGCCGGATGTGGACGTGGACGCGCTGCTGAGCCAGATTTCTGATTTGACCCGGTTGAAAAACGGCGTCGATATCTCGTTCTATCCCAATCTGCCTGCGGAAGAAATTCGCGCCTATTATTCGCAGTGGGATTTCCGATCCGGCGCCTACCCCTATCGCTGCCTGAGTCCGTGGATGGTGGCGTATATTTTCCCGGATGGCTCCGTCCGTCCGTTTCATTCCATGAATTTCAACGCCGGCAATATCATGCAGCAATCGTTCAAACAGATTTGGAATGGCCCGGGGTATCGATCGTTCCGAAGCCATGTCAAGCAACGCCGATGCTTTTCAGTCTGCTCCCGATGCACCGAGTTCTATCGGTACTGAGGCGCTGAAAAACTGCCCGACCCGGGTTCGGAAAATGCGTGGCAGGTAAATTCAAGTAAAAAGCTTATAGCTGTCAGCGGTCAGCTTTCAGCGGTCAGCTATCAGCAATCAGCTTTCAGCTATCTTCGCGCCTTTGAGACTTGGTGGCTGAGCAGTCATAAAAAAAGTATTAAAATTTTCTGCCCAAATTAGTCTGAAAAATATGCGTAAAATACTATCATGTTTGACGTGGCCATGCCAATGACACACCATAAAAAAACAGCGCTGCACATTGTCACCCGACTGGATAAAGGCGGACTTGCGGACACAGTTCTGACGCTGTGCGCCGGGGTGCAGTCCCGCGGCTACGATGTGACGTGCGTGACCGGCTTGACCCGCGATCCGCACCCGGCCTATATCGCCTGTCGCCGCGAAGGGAAAATTCCGCTCATCGTGGTGCCGGAACTTCGCCGCGCCATTCACCCCTATTTCGATGCAGTCGCCCTGGTGAAACTCATCCGGCTGATCGGCGCGCTGAAACCTACCATCGTTCATACGCATTCATCCAAAGCCGGCATTTTAGGTCGACTGGCCGCTGCCTACTGGGGCGTTCCTGTGCGCATTCATTCGCCCCACGGACACATCTTTTATGGCTATTTCAACCGCGCGTCCACCCAATTCTTCATCGCCCTGGAGCGATTGCTGGCCAGGTGCACCACCCGAATCATCACCTTGACGCGGCTGGGGAAGAAGGATCATGTTCACTTCAAAATCGCTCCCTCACAGAAATTCGCCGTCATCCCGTGCGGCATTCAGTACCCGGTGAAATATCCCGGCAATGGCAGACTGAATGCATTGAAACATCATCTCGGCCTGAACGGTGAGAAAGTGATCGGCTGGGTCGGTCGCCTGGAGCCTGTCAAAGGCTGCGACATTTTTTTAGAGGCATGTCGGTTGTACCAGCAATCCGGCAGCGCCGCCACAAAGTTCGTCGTCGTGGGCGATGGCTCCCAGAGCGCTGCACTGAAGGAAGTTGCCCGGCAATTGGGCATTGCCGATGACACGATTTTTTTGGGCAATCGCACCGACGTCCCGGACCTCATGTTTCTCTTCGATGTGTTCGTCCTCTCTTCGCGCAACGAGGGATTAGGCCGCGTCATTCTCGAGGCCATGAGCTGTTCCGTGCCGGTCATTGCCACCCGCGTCGGCGGCGTTCCCGAAATAATTGCGCACAATGCCAATGGACTGCTGGCCCCGGCTGACCAGCCCCGGGCGTTGGCCGCAGCCATGCAAACATTGATGACCTGCCCGGATATGAGGCATGCTTTCATCTCCAACGCGCAGAACACCTGCCGCCACTATCATTTCGAAAACATGATCGATAGAACGGAGCAGCTCTATTCGCGGTTGGCCGCTGAAGACGACCCGGGTCATTCCTGCGCTGAAAATCAGGCTTCTCCCCGGTTTAATTTTTCACACATTGTACATCATTGCTAATCAATTTTCAATAAACGTCGATTTAACAGATACGATACGTTGAGCAGGTGCAGGACATTAACGGCTGACTTCATTGTGATTTGGGTTATGTGCGGGAATTTCATCGATCGATGCATCATTCTGTTTGGCGCGCTGGGGGTGCTTTCTTTATGCCAGGCCGGGGACGGCTATATCCGACTCAATGCTGCGATACACTGCGACACGCAGATCAGCGGCGGGAAGCATTCGCCGGAAACGATGGCGGAATTTTTCAGCGCCCAGAAACTGGACGCGGCCTTCATCACCGATCACGATCATGTCTCCGCCGAGTACGGAATTTTCCCTTTCAGAAATGCGTTGAAATACCGGCATCATCGGCCCTCGATTCACACACTGGGCGCTGCGCGATATCTGGACACAATCCGCGCCATTGACCAGCAAACGCCCGGGGTGATCATTTTTCCAGGCATCGAGGCCGTCCCGTTTTATCACTGGGAAGGCAGCTTCGTTTCAAATAATTTGCGGCTGAAAAACTGGCATCGCCATGTGCTGGTTCTGGGCCTGAATCGCGCCGGGGATGTGGACGCATTGCCGTCGCCGCTCAACAATCGCTTCGGTCCCTATTCCGGAGTGAAAATCATCATCGGCGTCGCCGGGCTGATCGGCCTGATCGTTGCGCTGGGCTGTTTTGTGCGAATGCACCGCGCGAACAAGGCAAAGGCTTCGGCCGGGACTGCGCTGCGCGTGGTGAATCATCGGGCCTATCCCAATTTCATAACGCCGCAGGGTCAGGTGAAAAGCCATTTCCGGGATGAATTGCCTTACAGCTTTCGGATTGTCAAACGGCAACAACCGGGCGACGGGCGAAGAAAATGGGCCGGCATTGTCTTGAAGATCAGCATGGTCGGTTGTGTTCTGGCCGTCCTTGCCGGCTATCCCTGGAAAGCCACGAAATACTCTCTGTACAGCGGCGATTATGGCGCCGGCCCGTACCAGGATTTGATCGATTATGTCAATGAAAAACAGGGGCTGACGTTCTGGGCGCACCCGGAAGCGCATTACCATTCCAGCGAATGGAGCATCGACGTGGAAACGCTGCCGTATCCGGAATTGCTGCTTCAGACGTTCAACTACACCGGGTTTGCCATTTTCTGGGAGGGCATGCATCACGTCGGCCGGCCCGGCGGAATCTGGGACATGGTGCTGAACCAGTACTGTCTGGGCAAACGGGACAGGCCGGTCTGGGCTATCGGCGAACTGGATTTCGAGGAACAGGACGATCCCAGAATGCTCCGCGAAACGCTGACGCCGGTCTGGGCGAAGGAGCGGAGCGCGGCCGCCATCATGGATGCCCTGGGCGCGGGCCGCATGTACGCGACCCGGAATTTCGCGGCGGATTTCATTCATCTTGAGACATTCGCGCTCAGCGATGCCAATGCCGGATGCGTCGCCATCTCCGGGCAGGAGTATTCCGGCGCTTTTCCTCCGGAAATCCGCATCAGCCTGACGCTCACACAGCCGGGGACGTATCATTTGGAGCTCATTCGGAACGGGCAGGCGATTCGCCGCTTCGAGCCGAATGGGCAAGGGAACTGGACAATTGCCTTTCGCGACGGCGACATACCGGCCGGGCGAAAGAGCTACTACCGATTTTTAATCTATCGAAATAATTGGGCCGTGCTTGCCTCAAATCCAATATTTGCAAGCGATCCCAGCGCCGATCATTGAAATTGAATTCACATGAACAAAATGAAAAGGAATGACTATGATCCTCGCCGTGCATCAGCCTCAGTACTTACCGTGGCTCGGTTTCTTCGATAAAATTCAGCAGGCGGATATGTTTGTTCTGCTGGACAATGTTCAATTCAAAAAAAATGAATGGCAAAACCGAAACCGCATAAAAACCAGTCAGGGATGGCAATGGCTGACGGTGCCGGTGGAGCACCATTTCGGGCAGAAAATCCAGCATGTGAAAATCTGCCCGACCCGCGATTGGCGGGCAAAGCATGTCCACGCCATCATGACCAGCTACCACAATGCGCCATTCTTCGAAACCTATTGGAATGAGATAGAAGACCTGTTCACGATCCGGTGGGAGTATCTCTCCGCGTTGAACATTTACGTCATTCAGCATCTGATGAAATTGCTGAACATCCATACGCCGGTGTACATTGCTTCCCAACTGCCGCCGCTGCCGGAGACGCCGGATGAGCGGCTGGTCAAAATAGCCCAACACTTTGGCGCGACAACCTATCTCGCTGGTGCCGGGGGCAAATCCTACATGAATTTGAAAACCTACCACGACGCCAATATAGATGTCGTGTTTCAGGATTATTCGCACCCGGTGTACCGGCAATTATTTGGCAATTTTGAGCCGTACATGTCGGTTCTGGATCTGCTGTTCAACTGCGGCGATCAAAGCCTGGAGATTTTATCAAGCAAGGAAGAAACGCGATATGAATATACTGGCAATTGGAGCGCATCCCGACGATGTTGAATATGGCTGCGGCGGCGTCCTGCTCAAATGGGCCAAGGACCCGCGGAATGAAATTTTTGTCTTCGTTGCCACCAACGGCGAGTTTGGCAGGAACGGCACGGATCGGAAACAGGAGCAGATCAAATCGTGCGAGGTGATGGGAGTGAAGCGCATTTTCTGGGGCGGTTATCAGGACACGGCTATTCCCATGCACCAGAAGCTCATCTCCGATCTGGAAAATATCATGCACATCATCCATGCGGATTACGTGTTTGTGCATTATTACGATGACACCCATCAAGATCATCGGACTCTGGCGCAATGTTCCATCACCGCCGGGCGGTATGTCCGAAATTTTCTGTTTTATGAAGGGCCAACCACTCAGAATTTCAATCCCACAATTTTCGTCGATATCGAAGAAGTGCTGGAAGAGAAGAAAAGATTGCTTGAGGCCCATCATTCGCAAATCACAAAAACCAATATTCGCAATTTGAACATCATGGAAATGGCCCACTCCAATGTCAATTTTCGGGGAATTCAGGGCCGATTGAAATACGCCGAGGCGTTTTTGGCCCAGCGGCTCACGCTGGAAATGAACACCGGCGAAACAGCCATTTGATGTCCCAGCGAACGGCAGGAATCATGATCCCGCATTCGAAACCAAGTATCGACCAGACTGACATAGCATCCGTAACCCGGGCGCTTTCGGAGCGCAGGCTATCCGGCGGCTATTATGTCGAAGAGTTTGAGGCAAAACTCGCCGGCTTCTTTTCCCTGGCCGGCGCAGTGGCCACGAATTCAGGCACAACCGCCCTGCACCTGGCGTTGCTGGGTTTGAACATCGGGCGAGGCCATGAGGTCGCCATTCCCAGTTACGTCTGCGTCTCCCTGCTGCACGCGCTCCGGTATGTCGGCGCATCGCCATTGCTCATCGATACGGATTTCGAGTCCATGAATCTGGATATTCACGACTTGCACCGAAAAGTCACCCCGCGTACAAAAGCTGTGATTGTGCCCCATCTGTTCGGTTGCCCGGTCGAGATGGAACCGATCCAGTCTCTCGACATCCCCATCATCGAAGATTGCGCCCAATCGCTTGGCGCTTCCCGCGATGGCCGACTGGCCGGCAGTTGCGGCGCTTTGACGGTCTGCTCGTTTTACGCCACCAAAGTCATTGCCTGCGGCGAAGGCGGCATGGTCTGCGCGCGTTCAAAATCAGTGACGGAGAAAATCCGCGATCTGCGCGAGGTGGATGAGAAGGAAAATTTCATGCTGCGTTACAATTACAAAATGAGCGACATCCATGCATCGCTGGGGTTGAGCCAGTTTGCCCGATTGGACGAATTCATTCAGACGCGCAAAAGTTTAGCCGCCGCGTACACAGAAGCGTTTCGCGACCTGCCGGTCGCATTGCCAAAAGTCCCGAAAAATAATAGCCACATCTATTACCGTTATGTTATAAAAGTACCCATTCGTGCCGATAAAATAATCATCAAAATGAATGCGGCCGGCATCAGTTGCCGGCGACCTATTTTCAAACCGCTCCATCATTTTGTGAAAACAAAGGCCTGCCCCATCACGGACACCGTCTACGATCAAGCGATTTCCCTGCCGATCTATCCCGGGCTGACCTCTGACGAACAGGCCTATATTGTCGAAACATTCAATAAAATTGTGAGAGAGACGGTATGATTTCCATGTGGTACTTTTCCTGTGCGGCAATCTGGCTGGTCAGTGTTGTTTGGTTGTTCTTTGGAAATGCGCAATTCTGGTTCTTCCGGCAGAATATGATGTGGCTATTTCTTCTCGGCTTTTCATTCCTGTCGTCGCTGATCCTCACGCCCCTCATGCGGCCATTCGCCCGGAAATTGAAAGCTGTGGATGAGCCCAATGCTTCCCGAAAATTTCACTCGAAGGCCACCCCGCTCATGGGCGGACTGGCAATTTTCATTTCATTTGTGGCAGCGCTCTGTCTGAGCCTGTATTTTTCGTATGAATTGCGGGGCGTGCTTCTGGCGGCCGGGTTGATCATTGTCATGGGATTGATAGACGATATCCGCGGCCTGTCACCACAAGTCCGACTGGCAGGCCAAATCATCGCCACATTCATCCTGATAAAATCCGGCATTATTTTGAACCTGTTCCCGGACACGACATGGGGTATCCTTCTGGACTGTGTGTTGACGTTTGCCTGGGTGATCGGCATTACCAACGCGTTCAATTTCATGGATGGCCTCGACGGCGTGGCGTCCGGCATCGGGATTATCTGCTCGTTGATTTTCAGCATCATCGCCATCCAGACCCATCAGCACACCCTCACGCTCTTAGCCATTTCGCTGATGGGCGCCTGTCTCGGATTTATCCCGTATAATTTTCGAAGGAATCGGCCGGCGTTGATTTTCCTGGGCGACAGCGGCTCGACGTTCATCGGATTCCTACTGGCGGTCTTCGCGCTCATGGGCGAGTGGGCCGAAGGCAATACCATCAAGGCCATCAGCATTCCGCTCCTCATTCTGGGCATTCTCATCTTCGACCTGGGCTATGTGATGGTCTCCCGCATCGTCACTCAAAAAGTTCATTCCATCCGCGAGTTTCTCGATTACACCGGCCGGGACCACATGCATCATCGGTTGTTGGCCGTGGGTTTTTCCGCCTGGCAGACGTCCCTGATGATTTTCATCCTGACCACAGTGTTCGGTCTCACCGCTATTTTGCTGAGACATGGTCACACTGTCGATGCGTTCATCGGCGTCGGCCAGATGGTTCTGATGCTGCTCAGTGTGACATTTCTCATGCGCAAGGGCGGGGATTTTCTGAACGGGCCAATTCAGGAAATCAAAGTGATTGGAATCGACGAACTGGGGGAGGATCCTATGCTGACCCAGTTGGCGCTGCCGGTAGATGACGATGAATATCTGGATTTAAGGAATCTGGGTGAGATGGAGAATTTCGCGATGGAAATAACAGAAGGAAATAGATGACGCGCCTATTGTTTTTTCAATGATAGTGTACTCCAAAAATGAAGCGTTCCCACAGGCATTGCGGGAACGTTTTTTTTCAAGCCAATAACGGTTTATCGAAATGATCCGGCCGGCTCATTCTGGATGATGGACTTTTTGAAACTGATATTGTAGGTGCTGAGCAGCCGATAAATAGTCATCCGGTTCACCTGAGCAATTCGGGCGACTTTGGAGATATTGCCGTCGCATCGCATCAAAAGATTGAGCAGGTAATTTCGTTCGAACTGAGCGATCCATTGGCGGCGCGCATCTTTCAGCGGCAGGTCATTGGAAAGGACCGTATGCTGTATTTCATAATTTTCAAGAATTTCTTTGGGTAAATCATCGACGTCCACCACATCGCTGTTGGCCAGCGACACCAAACGCTCCATTAAATTTTGCAATTCCCGAACATTGCCCGGCCATTGGTACTCAGTTATAATATCCATTGCCTGATCGGATAATTGGATCTTGTGATTTCCATTATGGCTGGAGAACCGCTTGATAAAATGCTCGGCGAGCAACGGGATGTCTTCCTTGCGCTCCCGAAGCGGCGGCACATGAATGGGAATGACATTCAGCCGGTAATATAAATCTTCCCGGAGCTGATTTTCCATCATGGCTCTTTCGGGATTTTTATTGGTCGCGGAGATGATGCGGATATCCACATGAATCAATTTCTTGCCACCGAGCCGGCGGAATTGGCGCTCCTGCAGGACGCGGAGCAACTTGGCCTGCAAATCGAAATTCAGCTCGCAAATCTCGTCAAGGAAAAATGTGCCTTTGTTGGCCAACTCGATCAGACCGCCTTTCGCATTCACTGCGCCGGTGAACGCGCCCCGTTCATACCCGAATAATTCACTTTCCATCAACGATGCCGGCAATGCAACGCAGTCGACCGGCACGAACGAAAAATCTTTCCGCGAACTGGTGGCGTGGATGGACCGCGCGATGAGTTCTTTCCCGGTCCCGCTCTCGCCATAAATCAGGATGTTGGCATCGGTATGGGCAATCTTCACAATCTTGTCGAAAATCTGCCGCATCTTTGAATTGATGGTGACAATATTATTGAAGCTGTACTTTTCCTGGAATTGATTTTTGAGTAGCTTATTTTCATCAAAGAGCCGCTCCGCTTCCTCGATCTTTTGAGCTTCAACCTCGCGTTGCTTTTTACGAATGGCAGTCGTGACAAACACGTTATCGATGATGTCGATTAATTCCTTGAATCCAAACGGTTTCTGCAGAAAGAGCGCAACACCGGATTTGAGCAATTCGGATTTTTCAACATAATTGTCCGACAGAACTGTCATGATGATAACCGGCACGTCCCGCACATGCTCAAAATGCGGCTCGTTTCTTAAAATTTGAAATACTTCAGCCCCATCCAATTCCGGCATCATGTAATCAAGCAGCACCAGATCAGCCCGCCCGGCCTTGATGATCTCCAATCCTTCCCTGCCATTTCTCGCTGATAAAAACTGGTAACCGCCTTTTTCAATATACCGTTTGCAGATGGTATGCATATCAAAATCGTCATCAATCAGCAGGATGGTCTGGCACTCTTTCATAATCTCCCTTTCGTCTCGTTGAATTCATCTTTGACAAAAGACAAATACCATGCCATCACAAGATGACCCATTTCTTCGGGGCTCAATCTTCTAATTATCTTCTAATTAATAACATACCTAAGAAGTTACAATAATGATATTGTAAGGCGAAGTCCTGTTCCACGCTGATACACATGTTTAATGTTGAACAAAGCTGACAGACCATTCATCAGGTATCTTCCGAGTCTGAACAGCGTGCAAAATCATTCACCAGGATTCGTGCAGTGATTTGCATGAAATAAATAATGGGGGGAATCTATTGGTTTATTTTTATTAAAAATTTTGAAGTTAAAGCTCAAAAAGAGATGTTACAAAAATGGCATTAATCTTGCATCTTTGGGACAGTTAATAAAAAAGGTCATAGATGGAATGGGCGAAGGACCACCTATGACCTTAATCTTATATACACAAAAATTGTGATCACTGCCGGAGTATTCCGGGCAGGCGTCTTTTTTTGTGCTTTCCTTGTAACGAACGAGAAAATTAAAAGTTTCAAAATAAATTATACATTTTATGAACCAATTAAGGGAGGAACTGACATTGCGTCTCAAAAAAATGTTACTGTGTAGCGCTCTTGGTATCTTAGTTCTTCTGTTCCTGGGTTCTCATCTTCATTCAGGAACCACAGGCAAAGTTTCAGGATTTGTCAAAGATGCTGAAACAGGAGATCCATTGCCCGGAGCCAATGTGATTTTAGAAAATTCCACGATGGGTTCATCCACCGATATGGATGGCTACTTCTTCATCATCAACGTTCCGCCTGGAAAATATACCATCAAGACAACCATGATGGGGTATCAGGGTCAGTCCACTCAAATCGAAGTCCATGTCGACTTGACAGTGAAGGTGAACTTTACGCTCAAGCCCACTGTGATGGAATTGGGCGAAGCCGTGACCGTCACGGCCGAACGGCCATTGATCGAGCCACAAATCACCAGCAAGCGCGCGACCATTACCTCCGATATGATTGAAAACATGCCGGTGCGTTCGGCGCAGGAAATCATGGCCATGCAGTCCGGCGTTATCATCATGGACGAAGGCAATAAAATCACTGGATTCGAAACCCGTGGTATCGATCAGGTGCATGTCCGCGGTGGACGAAGCGGTGAGATCGCATACATGGTGGACGGCATGTACGTGGAAGACGCGATCTATGCCGGTATGGGCACAAGCGTCAACAGGGAAGCCATTCAGGAACTCACGACGATCATCGGTGCATTCGATGCCGAATACGGCGAAGCCCAATCTGCCGTGGTGAATATCGTCACCAAAGAGGGCGGCACCAGGTACAACATCGTTACCGAATATAACTCCAGTGATATCACCGGACTTTTCTCAAAGGCGGATGATGTACGAGACGCCCATCAGGTTATCGGCTCCATCAGCGGGCCTATTCCTTTCATCAGGGGCATGTCGTTCTTCTTCTCAGGGGAACAGGGCTACAAGAAACCCTACTATTACGAATTCGACGATCATACCTATGATCCCACGCCGATCAATTCCATCATCGATAATCCAGACAATCCTGTTCATCAAAAGATTGTTGAACAGATTGAAAAAGGCATTATCACTGAAGTGAAAAACATCGAACAGCTTCGCAAGAATGAAAGCTACTATTATGCCGGCGATGTGCTTCGCGAATGGAATACAGGCGCATGGCGAAAGGCTTGGCGCTATCGGGATGATTGGGACGGAGATGGTCACGCTGAGCTCCATGCCTGGGATGATATTGAAGGCTGGCGCAGTTTTGGCTTCAACAAAAACTGGGACATCACTGCGAAGTTGGCGTGGCGCATTACTCCCAACATGAAGCTCATCATCCCGTTGCGCTTCAATCAGCGCGTGCAGCGGAGTTGGTCATCGGCCTATACCTGGGCGGAGAGCGGATTGAATGTGCTGGATGACCGCACGGATCAGCAGACGTTTATTTTCACCCATCAGGTTTCGCCAAAGCTGTTTTATGAAATTCGCGGGTCGCGCTTTTACAAATCGCGCTCCTACAGCGTTCACGGCATCGACGGCCATGAACTCACACCCGGCCATGCCGACGAATTCTCCGAAGCCTATCAGGTCTTCTATGATGATCCCAATTACTGGGTTGATTTTGGCCCCCAAGAATACCCAACGCCAACCTCCAACAATGGCTTCTATCACGACTTGACCTTCGTCCGCTATGACACGCTGGAAGACGGCAGCATTAAACAAGTTTATCGCGGTTCGCCCCAGCAATACTGGGCAAAAAATTTCCAGCAATCGCTTCAGTTGAAAGGCGATATGACATGGCAGGCACAGCGTTCGCATCAAATCAAATTGGGATTGGAATACAAGACGTTCGGTCTGACGAACGATCTTTTTGGCCAGGGAGTGGGCGGTATCATGTTCCTCGAATATCAATATCCCTGGCTGGCTCATGGCTATCCTTCCTACTACCATTTAAAGCCCGAGGAATTCTGCGCTTATATCCAGGATAAAATGGATTTTAAAAACTTCATCATCAACCTCGGCGTTCGGATGGACTATGCCAATTCCAAAGGACGCGCCTGGGCGGATTGGACCGATCCCACGTCCGGCGTTGATGAAGGCAAGAAAAAATATCAGATCAGCCCCCGAATTGGCGTGGGTCATCCGATCACTGATCGCGCCACATTCCATTTCAATTACGGCCATTTCTTCCAGGTGCCTGACTATCGCGATTTGTACACCAACCAGCATCTGGATATGAACTCGCCACTTCCCTTCTTCGGATGGGCGCACATGGATGCACAGCGAACCATCTCCTACGAAGCCGGCGTGGATTACCAGATGAGCGATTTCTGGGTCATTCGCGTTGCCGCGTGGGCGAAAGAGAATAATGGCAACGCCGGCAGTTTCCGAATCTCTGGCTTTGATCCGGACAGTCTCGGCGGCTATTCATACGGCATTATCACCAACAATGATTTCGGCAGTTCCAAAGGTATAGATATCACAATTGAAAAACAGTTCAGCGATAACTATTTTGGCGAACTGCAATACACCCTGTCGCAGTCAAAAATGAACCAGTTCTATTCCTGGTCCGGCTACTGGGACGGCGTGACATCGGAAACCGTTGCCAAAAAAGAGTATCTCTCCGGCGTAGATGCACCGCACCAACTCACCGGGCATTTTGGAATTCAACTGCTCAAAAACCAAGGACCGAAACTTTTCGGTTTTAAACCACTGGAAAATTTCCTGATGCAGTATACAATTCAATTGCGCAGCGGTTATCCCTATACGCCCTCCATTGGCGGTCGATCTCTTGAGCCGAATACAGCCAGGCGTCCCATGGTTTATACCGTGAATGCCGTATTCCGAAAAGATTTTACCATGTTCACAAATATCCGAGCTGGTATCATCGCCCGTGTGAACAATCTGTTTGATCGAAAAAATATTCTCAGCGTGTATTCTGAAACTGGAAGCCCGACTCAACCGAATCCCGGCTACAGCAGGACCGACTATAGCACAAACTGGGATCATCCCTGGTTTTGGATGCAGGGCAGATCTATCGATCTCGGCTTTAGATTTGAATTCTGATTGACGCCCTGACGATGGATATCTTTTGTTAATTCCAGATCAAAATGTACTTCACACTTCTCTACTTTTAGGAGGAATACTAAATGAAGCGATATGTGCTCTTCGGCTTAACAGTAATTCTGATGCTGGTGATCGGAATTTTTTCTGTTTATGCCGTTGATAAAAATAAGAATAAACAAAATATTTCTCTGCAAAAACCAACTCACTCCATCGATCTGGCAGTTGGCATGCTGGATATGGGGAAATTGATACACGGCATCATCAACGACAATCGGCTTTCAACATGGGATTATAGCGACATTTCCTGCGTGGATTACAAAGGTCATTCCTACATACCGGAACTCAGCATGATGATCGGCGTGCCTCAGGATCCGCTCTGGACGCCGTATACAACGGACATCAATGGGAATCTTATGCTTAAAGGCCCATCTGTCTCAGCGAGCATCGACGGGACTGGCGACGATTGGGGCCCCAAAGCTAACTCGTACGGCAATGTCCATTCCGGCGATCTCACCTATGGGGATGTCAATTCTGCCGCGACGACATTGGCTGATTTTCCCCTGATGGCGACCAGCGTCTATCCCGCCAGTTGGCCGAAGGATGCCAATGGATACCCGTACTGGCCAGGGCTATGGGCTAAAGATCCAGTGACCGGAAAAATTACCATCGATTCTGTGGCAGCGACTGATTTCGATTTCAACAATCCCACCCGTCCCTGGAAATTATGTCCAACTTCCGATGACACAGTTCTTGTTGGAAAATTCTATTCGGACAAAGAGATCTTTTTCAGCATGACCGAATACGATAAGAATAATCAGGGTCTGGTCTATTCAGAAAGTGACGGCGATACGAGCCAGGGCTATTCGCTCGGAATTCAAATGAACATCTCAGGACTCTCCTATGGCCGATCCTATGCCGAGGACATCATCTTTTTCCCGATGCAGATAATCAATAACAGCCCCTACGATTATCACGGTGTATATGTTGGTTTTTACAACGATTCAGACATCCCAACGCGACCGCACGACAATTTGGACTGGATGGCTTTTATTGCAAACGAGTATGATGTTCAGAATGACACCACCTATCATTATAACATGGCTTTCATTTACGACTACCGATATGGCACTGGTGACTTCCCTGATTCCTATTACAAAGCCTTCCCGGCGATCAAATTATTGGAAACGCCTCCGGCTCCTCATGATATCGATTTTGAGAATGACGGCATTATTGACCGGTATCAGGGAGAGCAATTGGGCATCACCGACTGGCACTGGTTCGAATGGGGTTCTCGGCCCGGCGTTATCGATAATACGCGGACGGAACTGATTCAATATAAAGTCATTTCGGGCGATAACACAGATATATCCCCGGAAGAAGAAGATGCTTATTTCTGGCCGGCCCCGGATGGCACATTGAATAAACACTTCGACTCGGTGGAAGGATTCAAGGAAATGTTCCCGGGCGGAACTGACTGCGTCTTCATCATGAGTTCCGGCCCGTTCGATCTGGCCTCCGGCGATACGACCACATTCTCTTTCGCACTCGTGATTGGCGACGATACTACAGATGTCAAATTCAACGCCAGAACAGCCCAGTTCATGTACGAACTGAATTATCAGGGCGCAGATCCGCCTCCGACTCCAACTGTATCGGCAGTTGCCGGAGATGGAAAAGTGACCCTGTACTGGGACGACGCCGCTGAAAAAGCAATTGATTTGATGAGCGGGTACAGCGATTTCGAAGGGTATAAAATCTACCGTTCCACTGCGCCACCGACCAGCAACGAGTGGGGCGATAAAATTTTTGATGGATATGGCGTCGAAGTCGGGTTCGTTCCCCTTGCCCAATTTGATTTGAACAATACGGTGTACGGTTTGGACAAGCAATACCCCTATCTCAATTTAGGCAGCAACACGGGCATCGTCCACATGTACGTGGATGAAAATGTTCAGAATGGAAAGACCTATTGGTACTCCGTGACTGCGTACGACCGGGGCGTCTCCGATGACGTGACGCTCAACCCGGATGGATGGGCGCCGTTGAATTCGCTGGAAACAGCCAAAGGCAATAATCCGAGCGCGGTTCCGAACCTGGTGGAAGTTGTCCCCGGCAAAACGCCTTCGAATTATGTTGAATCCGATATCGAAGTCGCGCCGCTGGCTGGCAGCTATGCCAATCATCTGTTCAGTATCAAGATTGTCGATCCCTATGCCATCACCGGACATAGCTATCTCATTTCATTCGATGATAGCACCAGCGCGACTAAGACGTTCGATATGAAAGATGAAGATACCGGCGAGTTCATAATCGATAACTCTACGAACATTCAGGGCCAGGTCTCTCAAATAATCGATGGTATGACGATCGCTATCGATCAGAAATTCGAATCAATTCAATTCGATCCCGATTCCTCGGAATGGTTCCACGAAACCATGGGAACACGATCAGTGGGTAACTGGAATTTCTCAGGAACTTTCGTCGTACAGAGGCCGTACGATTATGAGATTCGCTTCACCGATGAACCGGATACAGCGTTTTTCCCGGCGACCTATACGATTCCGTTCGAAATCTGGAATCTGACATTGAATAAAAAAGCGCGGTTTGCTCACTTCCCGCCGCCCAATCCGGCCGACACAACCCAGGAAATGAGGAACACCTGGACCAGCGGGGATGAGTTAAAAGTCCAGGAAAATGGGACATTCACAATCACACTGAAATTCACCGCTCCACCCATTCTGGTGATCACGGATATTGATACCACATTTGTCACACCGGACAGCATGGTCTTCGACACGACCATCACGGAACAAGATACGAGCGTCACGCCGGTGACTGGCGATATCCTTCGCCTGGTCAGCGGCAAGCCTTTCGATGGCAGCAGAGATTTCTTCCGAGTCAACACGTTAGCGTATATGAATCGCGCTGTGAAATTGGAAGACCTGGAAAAAATCAGGGTTGTTCCCAATCCGTATATGATTTCCGCCGAATGGGAACTCGATGCCAATTACAGAAAGCTGGCATTTACAAACCTGCCGAGCGAATGTGATATTCATATTTACACCCTGAGTGGCGAACGAGTCTACTCGATGCATCACGAAAGCGAAACCGAAGGCTGGGAATGGTGGAATATGCTATCGTTCAACCAGCAGGAAATCGCCTACGGATGCTATCTGTACGTCGTCGAAACTCCAAACGGCAACAAAAAAATTGGAAAGTTTGTCATTCTTAAATAACGTGAAAAAATTGGCTTCCATTTTCTAACGGATTCACATAGTCAAACAAGGAGATCAGATAAAATGAATAAATTCTTAGCAAGCCTGCTTATCATATGTCTCATTGCTGCCGTTCCAGGATTGTGTCAGGACATTAGTCGTGTCGGGACATCGGCGGCGCAATTTTTGAAGCTCGGCGTTGGCGCGCGAGCCGGGGCACTGGGAGAGGCCGCCGTCACCGTCGCCGGTGATGTCACCGGTCTTTACTGGAACCCGGCCAGCATTGCATCCATCCAACGCACCTCCCTTGCAGTCTCACGGAATCAGTTGTACGCTGACATGGCCTATAACTTCTTCGGTGTGGTACAGCCGTTGAGTGGAGGCAGCACCATCGGCGTCAGTGCGTTGTACCTCGACTCCGGCGATATGGAAATTACAACGCTGGCCAGCCCGGATGGCACCGAGACGTATTTTTCCTGGGAAGCCTACAGCCTGGGCATCACCTACAGCCGATTTGTCACCGACCGGTTGAGCCTGGGCGGTACTGTGAAATATATCCGCGAAGGCGCCTATCACCAAAAAGCGCACACCGTCGCCATCGATCTGGGATCGCTGCTGGATACTGGCGTCATGGGCCTGAAACTGGGTATGTGCCTCAGCAACTTTGGCGGGCAGATGCAATTGACCGGGCCAGGTCTGCAAGTGACTACCGAGCGTTATCCCACCAATCCTGGCGCGTTGACGGATGACGCTTATCTCAAAACGGATAGCTTTCCATTGCCCCTGATTTTTCGCATGGGTTTAGCCACCGAATTGGTGGGCATCGAAGGTCAACTGGTAAAAAGCAACATGAACCGCATGACAATATACGCCGATGCCTACGATCCCAATGACGCGCTGCTGCGCTCCAATTTCGGTTTTGAGTATCAATGGAATAAAATTCTCTCGCTGCGAGCCGGCTTCCGTGGCATTTCAGTGGAGGACGATGCCTACAGCTCATACGATACTGCCAGCTACACCTTTGGCGGCGGTATTCAGTATGACCTGAATGTTGCCTATGTTCAATTTGATTATTGCTACACCGATTTTAAAATTTTGGGCACTGGCCACATGTTCACCATGGCGCTTGCATTCTAAAAAAATTATGCCCCTGGATGAAATTGCCAGGGGCGCTTCGAACCTCCCCGGAGTTTCCATTTTCCTTTCATCGGATGAATGATGAAAGCAGGCAAACTCCCGGGAGGTTTTTTTATTTCAACCCACACGCTGAAAACGGCGCATCATTTTGTCATGTCGGAGCCTGGGAGCAGTCCCGACGGAATGCGCAACGACCATTTCGTCGTTAGCCAGATTCAGCAGCATTTCGCGGTCATGCCTCCGCAGTCGTTCGTGCATAAAATTGAGAAACCACCGAACGCGAAAGGTGTCTGCCGGAGTGCCGCCCCACAGCGACATGGAATTCCCATTTCCCGGCGATGATAACAGACTGACAATCCAACAGCCCATCTGAAAAATTTCTGAAAGAGTAATCCAACTTATTTTCCACTTCGGCCCTGTTCTGTATGGCGTTATTTTCAACCTCCGTCTCTTCATTTCCAGGCGCCTCCTGGCACATTCAAAACCTGAGCGATGCGCTATCCTAACGCATGGGAGATATGCAATTAAATCCCAAATGAATGATAAGGAATTGCATAGCTTCATGTTGGAGTGAAAAAAGTTCTTGCAAAATTCTAAATTTTATATTATGTTTACTGTTCATTTTCGGTTAATGTAGCAGTCCGCAGAGAAAATTTCTACCAATCCTGTTACCGATTGTATACCTCAACCGCTGACTATTCTACTCGAATTCAGTTCTTGTGAACTTCAACGATGCATCTATTCAGTTTTGAAATGACCACGCTTCCTCGTACTTAAATGCTGATAACAAAGGAAAAGAATTTTTATGAATTACGACCAGGCAATTGAATATTTGTACAATTTGAATAGCCTTGGCTGGAAATTGGGTCTGGGAAAAATAAAATCACTCCTGAAGGAATTGGGGAATCCCCAGGAAAAATACAAACTCGTTCATATTGCGGGCACTAATGGAAAAGGTTCAACTTCAGCAATGATCGAGTCCATTTTAGCCACTGCCGGATACAACACGGCGCTTTATACATCACCCCATTTAACCTATGTCGGCGAGCGCATCAAGTGCAATGGCATTCCGATCAGCAAAGACGATTTAGTGAAATACATCGAATCATTGAAACCATTGATCGCAAAGTATAAATGCACGTTTTTTGAAGCCATGACCGCTATCGCGTTCTTATATTTTGCAGATAAAAAAGTCGAGATTGCTGTGATTGAAGTCGGACTTGGGGGGCGACTGGACGCCACCAATGTCATCAATCCGCTGGTGACAATCATCACCAACATCGAAATTGATCACACCAAACAATTAGGACCGACGCGCAAATCCATCGCCGTTGAAAAAGCCGGTATCATCAAACAAGGGACTATCTGCATCACGAATTGCCGCTATAAAGGTGTCGAAGCTATTTTCGAAAAGACATGCCAGGAACAGAATGCAGAGCACATCCAGGTGGATAGGCTTCTGAAAATCAGTAACCTCCAATACGGAGAGAAATTTACGACACTGGATATGGCCATCAATGGGTCGGTTTTCCCGCAATTAAAAATCGGGCTCATCGGCGAACATCAGATTCACAACGCTGCTCTGGCAGTTACTGCTGCGGACATCATCAACTCGCGTTTCATGCCCATAAAAATTGAAGACATCTATCACGGCCTGCTGGACGTTCAATGGCCGGGGCGATTGCAGACAATTTCCTACAATCCCAGAGTCGTCATCGACGTCGCCCATAACGCGCACGGAATAGCCTATTTGAAAAAATCCATTCGGTCAATTTATAATTACGATCGGCTGATTGTCGTTTTCGGCGTGTGCAAAGACAAGAATTTCATGTTCATGATCAATAAATTAGCGAGCATCTCGGATTTATTCATCGCTGTAAAAGCCAATACCCACCGCGGGTTAGCCACCTCGACGATTTCGCGCATCGCCCGAAAGTTCACTCCGAATGTAAAAAAATCAGCGAGCGTGGCCGAGGGATTCGCCTACGCAATGGAATCAGCCCAGAAGACAGACCTCATTCTCTGCGCCGGCTCGCACTATACGGTGAGCGAAGTGATGGAATCGTTTTATCAGAAATCCGCGCCGACTGCAGTGAAATGTTTTTAATACCGGCGTGCGACCGAATTCCGAGCCTGTATTGCAGTGTCTTTTTCGGGCTGGTCACTCAGTTGAAAAAAAATGGTTATAACCCAGCTATTTAATTTTCTTAAAATTCAAGAAAAGTTCTTGACTTTATAAAGAAAGTTTTTTAAATTGAGCCAAAACTCACCTGGTAAAAAGAATATTAAAACTTATCATAAACTCCCTTAATCCTTCGGTGACTTATCCTTTAATAAATTAGCCGATCAATCAAAGAACTACAAATATTAGGTGAAGTAATTTAAAGAACTTGAGCTTCGTGATTTTACTCTTAATCAACTTCCTCAATATCTAAAGCAGCTATTTTTTCCACACGTCTTTCTTAAAATTAATCATCCGGCTTTTCATTACAATAAGAAAGGGAGGAATAATAGCTTCCAATCCTTTTTTACATCAGCAAATATAGGGATTCCAGAGTAGCTATGGCGAACGTTAAATTAGAGCAAGTATCAAAAACCTTTGAGAAAAATGTCGTTGCAGTAAACTGTGTTGACATTGATATCCGGGATAAAGAGTTTATGGTTCTGGTCGGCCCCTCTGGCTGCGGAAAATCCACAACGCTTCGGATGATTGCCGGTTTGGAAGAAATAACCAGCGGTAAAATATTCATCGACGACCGCCTGGTCAACGACATCCCTCCCAAAGATCGCGACATTGCCATGGTGTTTCAAAATTATGCCCTGTATCCTCACATGACGGTGTACGAGAATATGGCTTTCGGCCTGAAGCTGCGCAAGTTCCCAAAAGCTGAAATCGAAAAGCGGGTGCAGGAGGCGGCTGAGATTCTGGAGATTCACGAACTATTGCATCGGAAGCCCAAGGCGCTGTCCGGTGGTCAGCGTCAGCGCGTTGCCGTAGGGCGAGCTATCGTTCGAAAGCCAAAAGTGTTCCTGTTCGACGAGCCATTGTCCAATCTTGATGCGAAACTTCGCGTTCAAATGCGCACTGAAATCAGCAAACTGCACAATCGATTGGAAACAACGATGATCTACGTGACCCACGATCAGATGGAAGCGATGACGATGGGCGACCGCATTGTTGTGATGAAAGATGGCTTTGTGCACCAGATCGACACGCCCCTGAATCTTTACAATTACCCGGTGAATAAATTCGTCGCCGGGTTCATTGGAAGTCCGGCCATGAATTTCATGAGCGGCACGCTGGTTGATAACGGCGGACTCGCATTCGAAGAAGGAAAAATCAACTTTCAAATCCCGGACTCGTTCCGTACCAAATTAGCCAGCAGGATTGGAAAGAAGATCATCTTCGGCATCAGACCCGAAAATATTTTTGATTCCCGTTTTGCTCCTTCCCTGAGCAATCCGTCCCGGGTGAAAAGTCTGCTGGAAGTGGTCGAGCCGATGGGGAATGAAATATTCCTGTATCTGAATACCGGCATTCATCCGTTTGTCTCCCGAATCAATACCGGGGATAATTTTGAAGTTGGCGCCACCATTGACATCACATTCAACATGGACAAATGTCACTTTTTCGATGCTGAAACCGAGGAACGTATTTAACCTGTGCAAAAATGCAGCGCGATTGAAAGCAGTCGGGATGAGCCCAATCGTATCGTGACGACTGAAGTGCGATGTAATAACCATACTTTTCGAACTGATCTACAAATTCACATCCACCCTCTTTGCTACGAGCGTGCAAATCCAAAGGTGAGACACAAGAAATACTTAATTGACAGAACAAATGCAGTAAAGGATTACTTCATTTTTAACACCAAAATTTCCTCAAATGTAGTACCTCTCGTATTGTACCACAATATTAATGGGGCAACCATGCTCAACAATCAAATAAAAACCAGGTGTATGGCAAATCAATTTGAGTATGGTAAAGATAATTCATAAAAATCCGATAGTAAAACATAATTTTGCCAATTATTAAAAGCATTTTCAATACATAAGAAGGGACGATGCTATGGACATTGCAGAGTTGAAGACATTAAAAATTTCTGAGTTGACCAAAGTCGCTCAGGATTTGAAAATTTCAGGGTCAACAGGTTTGAAAAAGCAGGAACTCATTTTCAAAATTTTGGAAGAACAGACCAAGCAGGAGGGATTGATATTCGCGGAAGGTGTATTAGAAATTTTGCCTGATGGCTACGGTTTTTTAAGATCAACGGATTACAACTACCTACCGGGCCCGGCTGATATTTACGTATCTCCATCCCAGATTAAACGGTTTGGCTTGCGTACTGGTGACTCAGTATCCGGCCAGATTCGTCCCCCAAAAGAGAACGAGCGGTTCTTTGCACTGCTCAAAGTTGAAGCGGTCAACTACGAGAACCCGGAAGAGGCGAAAACGAAAATTCTGTTCGATAACCTGACGCCACTCTATCCTATGTCGCGGATAGAACTGGAATACACGGCGACAAATTACGCAACGCGCATCATGGACTTGCTGACTCCAATAGGCAAAGGTCAGCGCGGACTGATCGTCGCTCAGCCGAAAACAGGGAAAACAACGCTGCTTCAATCCACCGCCAATGCCATCACATCCAATCACCCCGAAATTAAACTCATTGTACTTTTAATCGACGAACGCCCGGAAGAAGTCACCGACATGGAACGATCTGTCAAGGCGGAAGTTATCAGCTCCACATTTGATGAGCCGGCAGAACGCCACGTGCAGGTTGCCGAAATGGTACTCGAAAAAGCGAAGCGGCTGGTCGAATATAAACACGATGTCGTAATCCTGCTGGATAGCATCACTCGTCTGGCCCGTGCTTACAATACCGTCGTTCCGCATAGCGGGAAGATCCTCTCTGGCGGTGTTGATGCGAGCGCTTTGCAGCGACCGAAACGTTTCTTTGGCGCGGCGCGAAATATCGAGGAAGGCGGGAGCCTGACCATTATTGCCACTGCTTTGATCGATACCGGCAGTCGAATGGATGAAGTCATTTTTGAAGAATTCAAAGGCACCGGCAATATGGAATTGGTCCTCGACAGGAATCTGGCGGACAAGCGAATCTTCCCATCGATTGATATTAACAAGTCGAGCACGAGAAAAGAAGAGTTGCTGCTCAGCAACACGGAGTTGAATCGGGTCTGGATCATTCGCAAACTTCTCAGCGAATACACGCCCACCGAGGCCATCGAATTCATCCTGGAACGGATGCGCGGGACGCGCTCTAATAAAAAATTTTTAGAATCCATGCAGTCGTAACAATATTTTTCTTGCATTCAAAATAAAATCTCCGTATATTTACCGACTCATTTTTATAAAGTTGGCCGAAAAAAATAATAACCAGGTCAATGAAAGGCGTCAAGTCATCAATTACAGAAGCTCGTGTCTGGGAGGTTATACCATTGAAAGAAAAAATACATCCACAATATAAGGTCGGAACCGTGACCTGCGCATGCGGCAATACATTTCAGGTGAGGTCTACGGTCGGCGATTTGCGGCTGGATATTTGTTCGAATTGCCATCCATTCTTTACCGGTAAACAGAAATTGGTCGACTCCACCGGTCGCGTTGAGAAATTTATGAAAAAATACGGTTTTGATAATAAGAACAAAACCACAATTCAAAAGAACTCTTAGCTTGTTTTTAAAAATAGGACGGAATACGAACATTGATCCCAATGGGATCACGTATTCCGTTTTTTCATTTTTGCTCCATCAATTCAGCGTTTGAACCTTCAAGCCAATGGGTTCGATGGGTGCATTATTTGAGTTTTTGGAAATGATCATGAAAAATAAACTCCAGGTAGGCGGACAGGCAGTGATTGAAGGCGTAATGATGCGATCGCCGGACCGCGTCGCTGTCGCTGTTCGCCGTCCCGATGGAAAAATTGTATTGAAAAATGACCCCTACCAGTCGCTGACGAAACGCAATAAGTTTTGGGGGCTGCCCAGCATTCGCGGCGGCGTTATCCTGATTGAGTCCATGATTCTTGGCATCAAAGCCCTCACATTCTCAGGGGATATTGCCATCGGGGAAGATGAGAAAACGAAGAAACCTGATCAGGCCAGGAAAAAAGGGCTGTCCACCCTTTGGTTGATTGCGACGATTGTGTTCTCTCTGGGCATTGGTCTGGCGCTGTTTTTTTATCTGCCGCTCGTCCTCACAGATTTGGTCGGCGCAAAAAGCGGTTTCTGGTTCAATGTCGTCGATGGTCTCTTCCGGGTCATCATTTTTCTCCTGTACCTCAGCATGATTACCCTGTGGAAAGATATTCAACGCATTTTCCAATACCACGGGGCCGAGCATAAAACGATTTTTGCATTCGAAGCCGGACACGAGTTGACCGTTGAAAATTCACGGGGATTTACGCCGTATCATCCCCGCTGCGGCACCAGCTTCATTTTAACCGTATTGCTGGTGAGCATTGTTGTTTTCATGGCGTTCGGCCGACCGGAGACGATTTTCGACCGACTTCTGCGTCTGGCATTTGTGCCGCTCATCGGTGGGCTGTCCTATGAATTGATCAAGCTCTCCGACAAGCGACAGGATAATCCCATCGTGAAAATGTTCATCAAACCTGGCTTATGGCTGCAAAAAATCACTGCCCGCGAACCGGACGAATCTATGCTCGAAGTCGCTCTGGTCGCATTAAAGGGCTCTCTGGGCATCTCATTTCAAGATGATCCAAATGTCGTTCTGGCAGTTGAATCCGAGCCATAATTGGAGTGGTAAAGTCCATGATAGACAAGATAAATAAAATCATTCAGCGCAATAATGAACTTGAAGCGTCTTTGAGCGATCCTGAGATTTTCAAGGATCAAAATCGATTTCGGACGCTGGCTAAAGAACAGCGGGAATTGGCTGAGATTGTGAAAAAGTCCAACGAGTACATCTCCATCACGAACCGCATCGCCGAGGCCAAAGACATCATCGCAAATGAGCATGATCGGGATTTGATTCAACTGGCTGAAGATGAAATTAAGGAATTGAACGGTCAGTTCGGGACCGTGGAACACGAACTGAAACTTTTGCTCACGCCCACGGATCCTGAGGACAGGAAAAATGCCATCGTCGAAATTCGCGCCGGCACAGGAGGAAACGAGGCCTGCCTGTTCGCAGGGGATTTGTTCCGAATGTACATGAAGTACGCGGAGCAGCAACAATGGAAAATTGAAATACTCTCGTCGCATCCCCAGGAAATTGGCGGATTCAAGGAAATATCGTTTTCAGTGAACGGCGACGATGCCTACGGTAAAATGAAATTTGAAGGCGGTGTGCATCGGGTGCAGCGGGTGCCGGCCACGGAAGCGAGTGGGAGAATTCATACTTCAGCGGCATCTGTCGCCGTGCTGCCGGAGGCTGAAGAAGTGGACATACACATTGATCCCGGCGATTTAAAAATCGACGTGTACCGTTCCTCCGGACCAGGCGGACAGAGTGTGAATACCACAGACTCGGCGGTGAGAGTCACGCATATCCCCTCCGGCATGGTGGTGACCTGTCAGGATGAGAAATCGCAGCACAAGAATAAAGCAAAGGCGTTGAAGGTATTGCGCGCACGGCTGTACGAGCAGAAACTGGAAGAGGAGCGCGCCAAGCTGGATGCATCCCGTCGATCCATGGTGAGCACCGGCGATCGCAGCGCAAAAATCCGTACATTCAATTTCCCGCAGAACCGCGTGACGGATCACCGTATTAATTTGACGCTCTATAAATTGGATAGAATTCTCGAGGGCGATTTGTACGAAATGATCGAGCAATTGCAGATCGCAGATCGAACCGAACGACTTCAAGCCGGGTAGCGCATGGAAGATAAAATTTATCGAGTGATCGATATTATCACCATGTCAACGGACTTTCTCAAATCGCGCGGGTTCGAAAATGCTCGACTCAATGCTGAACTCATTGCCGCGCATGTGCTAAAAATGAATCGCGTCCAGCTCTATCTCAATTTCGAAAAACAGCTCTCTCCCATTGAACTGGCAGCGCTGCGGGATGCATTGAAGCGCCGCGCCCAACACGAGCCGATTCAGTACCTGACCGGTGAAACAGAGTTCTTTTCGCTGAAACTGAGCGTGAATAAAAGCACTCTCATTCCACGCCCTGAAACAGAACTGCTCGTGGAAACCGTGCTAAACGAACTGAAGGCCAATGATTCGCCGGATAAATCAATTCAGGTGCTGGACATTGGCACCGGCAGCGGCAATATTGCCATTGCCTTAGCGAAGCATCTTGAAAATTCAAACATCACAGCGCTGGACATCGGAGCGGAATCGCTGGCAGTCGCCAGACTCAATGCGGAATTCCATCAGGTTCACCATAAAATCGAATTCTTCGAAGGGGATATATTTCAACCGCTGTTTGCAACGGAGCGGGCGTTCGATGCGATCGTTTCAAATCCGCCCTACATCACTGATCACGAATTTCATGATCTGCCCATCGAGGTGCGAAATTACGAACCAGCGGTTGCCCTCAAAGGCGGGACAGACGGGACTCTATTCTACCATCGAATTGCTGAACTTGCCCGGACATTGCTCAAAAAGCCCGGCTTTGTTGCCGTTGAAATTGGCGCAACGCAGAAAGAGGCGGTGCAGCATATCTTCGCCGGCGCCGCCCATTTTCACTCCATCGAAGTCATTTATGATTTGAATAAATTACCCCGTGTCATATTAGCAAAATTAAGCTGTAACTAATTGTATAGGAGGCTGGCGTGATCAATCCAAACATCTTCAGGGAATACGACATTCGAGGAATAGCCGAGCATGATTTGACCGATGAGGCAATCGAACTCATTGGGAAGGCCTATGGTTCCTACATGCGGCGAAATGGCTGGAAAAAATTTGTGGTAGGTCGCGATGTGAGATTATCATCGGAGAGAATTCAGAATGCGCTCGTCAGGGGAATAACGGCAACAGGCGGCGACGTGATCATCCTCGGCCAGATACCGACACCCGTGCTTTACTTTGCCATTGTCCACCTCAACGTTGATGGCGGCGTGATGGTGACAGGCAGCCATAATCCCATCGAATTCAATGGGTTGAAATTGTGCGAAGGTATTGCATCCATCTATGGCAGCGGCATTCAAAATCTGAGAAAGATTATTGGCGACTCCAATTTTGAAACAGGCAACGGGAAAACCCAATCCCAGGACATGATTCCCACGTATGTGGAAACGATTAAATCAAAAATCAAGCTCAATCGAAAATTGAAAGTGGTCATCGACGCTGGCAACGGGACTGCGGGCACCATAGCCCCTCAGCTCTGGGAATCGCTGGGGTGTGAAGTGATAGAACTTTATTGCGAGCCGGATGGGAGATTCCCCAATCATCTGCCAGATCCGACCGTTCCCAAATATGTCGTGGATCTGCAGAAAAAAGTATTGGAAACGCATGCGGATATTGGGATTGGTTACGATGGTGACAGTGATCGCATCGGCGCCATCGATGAAACTGGCCGGCAAATTTACGCTGACCGGCTCATCGCCCTGTTCAGCAGCGATGTGCTGCAGAGGAAACCGGGCGCCAGCATCGTCTTTGATGTGAAATGCTCCCAGGCGCTGCCGGAATATATTCAAAAATTCGGCGGTAAACCATTGATGTGGAAGACAGGCCATTCGTTGTTAAAGGCCAAGATGAAGGAAGTGAATTCGCCGTTCGCCGGCGAAATGTCCGGGCATATCTTTTTCGGCGATGATTATTTTGGCTTTGACGATGCCATCTATGCATCAGGCCGGCTGTTACAAATCGTCGCCGGTTCAAAAAAGAAACTATCGGAACTGATCGATGATATCCCTTATTTCATCAGCACGCCGGAAATCCGCGTCGATTGTTCCGACGATACAAAGTTCGATGTCGTAGCCGACATCGCTAAAAGTTTCAAAAAGGACTACGAGACCATTGATATCGACGGCGCTCGCGTCCTGTTCGGCGATGGCTGGGGACTGGTTCGCGCTTCAAATACGCAACCCGTTCTGGTGCTTCGATTCGAAGCCAAGACCGAGACGCGTTTGAAGGAAATCATATCCATCTTTAAACATAAAATGCGACAATACCCGGATGTGAAATTTAACGATTCTGATTTTTAAATAAACCGGAGGCAATCATGAAAAAGCGTGTGGCAAAAAAAATTCTTAAGAATCAAGACCAATTAAAATACAAAAAACAGCAAGTCGCTGACGCAATGAAGAAGTCAGACGAGACGAAAAAAAAGTCAGAGAAGTCGTAACGATAAAGGGCGAATTGAATATTCGCCCTTTCTGTTACAGCATCATCGCCGGTTAGTTTTTACCCCCCAACGTCTTCTGTCTATTTTACAGATTGCTCATCGGACATTTCTTTCAACAGAACGTTGAACCGCTGAGCGCTGGACTGGCCCATCCAGAATCTGGCCTTTTCCCGCATTCGTTCATCGGAATTGGTTTCAGCTATTTGGCATAAAATTTCATGACCCCGTCCCTGGGGCAATTGTCCGATCGAAAAGATCGTGTACTCTTTCATCGCCGGATCTAGTTCAGAACTGAAAATTTGCAGTAGTACCTGAATTGCCTGGTCCGATCCAATTTGAGCCAGCCAGAAAATTGCCTCTTTCCGCAAGCGCACATCTTTCCCGCTCGACGCAATGGAAAAAATATACCGATGCGCCCGTTCATCCTGCATTTGACTCAGTTCGGCGATAGCCCGCTTTTTGAGATTCGGCGCATTGTTCATCGAGAAAACCGAGACGATGGTTCGGATGCTTGCAGGCGCCTCCTGAAGGCTCAGTCCGGCGAGCGCTTCAGATTTTATCGGCTCTGAAAATTGGGAGAAGAGAACCGCCCGATTGAATTCGATAACAGCTTCTTCACAACCGTGCATACCGATGCAATGCACCAACTGTTTGCTGAGAGTCGGGCTTTTTGATATATAAAATTGTTTCTGCAGCCAATCCAGGCTTTGTTTGGCGCTGCGCACGCCCAACCAGATCGTTGGCCGGATTTCCTCCGTGCCCCGGTCATTTTCCGGAAAGATATAGGCATGGTGCAAATACGGATAGCCAGATTCCAGCGAATAATCTAACACGAGAAGGGCTGGTAGACCGGCAGCATCCTGCATCAGAAGCTGCGTCAGTGGTTGCTGCTCCATCCTTTCCTGATGCGAAGTCTGCGCATCAAGGCTCTGCACGGCGTTTGAATCAAGCGAGTACGCCAACCAGATTTCTCTGCCATCGAATTTTTTCATCGCCAGATGCAATGCAGATTGAATGCGCTGCTCAAGTGCCATTTGAGGCTGATGGATAAAATAAATGACTTCAGCAGTCAGACAGGAATGAGCCTTGATGCCAATGATCATCGCAATGAAAAAGAATATTTCAGTGTAACCAGGTTTTTTCATATACACGGAAAATTGTAAAATAAATCAGGATAAAACAGCTATTAATTTTGGAATTGAGATAACACATCTCTGATGGGGAAGCAAACAGAAGGAATCGGTAAATTTTCTGAAATTTAAAATCACTCACAGGGGAACGGTGCAACATCGATTATCGCTTCGGAGTCACTAAAATGTACTGGTTGTCCAGGCTATTCAAATCGAAACTGCCAACTTCGATTTTTCCTACTTGATCGCTCGAATATACTTTCTGACCCGACTCCATTTCAAGCGTCACATTGTGATACAGTTTTTCTTTGTGCGAGTACAAATACAACGTAGTTTCCAACGTTGAGATAGATTGGATCGCTCGAATGAGAATATCATCTTCATCGACGGGGATGCAGTCCAGATCATCAAGATCAACGGGTTGAAGATTTTCGTTTGTCAGCACAATCTCGGAATGGTATCCAAGCGTGACATGAGAGTTCAGCGGCTCTTCAGGATGCAGTAAGACGCCCGCTACGATGACACGTCCCTGCTCGATTTTATCGACTAACTTGAACAAGGAATTATGGGCAGGTTTTCTTATTTCGTCATTGAAGATTTCATAGTACCGCTGGAGCTCTGTCGCTATATCACTGCACCGATTACAAAGCTCAAGATGTTTCAACAGAAGGGATTGATCTTCATTAGATAGCTTCTGCTTCGAAGCATAGGCTTCGATGAGAAGCAGATCAGGGCAATCGTTTTTCTCTCTATTTCTCATGATTTGAATGAATCATCGAAATGTCCTAAAACAAAAAAGGACTCACGCTATTTCTACTTGGTTGAATATTCTATCGAATTACGATTTTGTTGTTGATCCCCAAAAGCTCAAAATAGTTAAGTCCCGTTCTGTTGCCTTGTGGCGTTATATTCTATTTAAGTTTACATAGTATATACAAACAAGTCTCCTTTTTTACGGAAAATTATAATAGCTCTTTTAGTTTTTTTCTTAGTGATTTTTTGGTAATTTTAACCAGGTACTCAAATATGGACCGTTCATTTTCCCGGTATTGCTGCTGAGTCAAGGTGGGAATGTAACGTTTCAAATATTTGAAATTGGAATCAGTCTCTTTTCCCTGGGTCATTTCATGGACAAAATCGACGATCGCCCGGCCATAAATATTCGCCTTTTCCGGCGATACCTTTTTCTTGACCAGGTATTGCTGATTGATCTTCTTCTGAATCAGTTCAATAATTGCCACGTTGACCTGGTCGATTTCTTTCGTCTGCAAATCGCTCATCGGTGAATGGTTATCCACTGTGTTCGAAAGCTTCTCGCGGACGTGCTGGAAAGTGACGTCGCGAATGATGGAAGCAATAACATCAATCGCCAGGTACCTCTGATAATCAGGGTGGTCACCGACAATGGTCAACATTTTCTTCATCATCGTTGCCACAGAATCGGACGGATTGTACTTATGAAGAAAACTTTGAAACAGCACTTTTTCAGGAATCGGATTTTTCAATCGCTCCGATTTGAGAGAAGTCCGTGGCATCACATCGACGTCCGCTGAATTTGCTACGTTCAAAAAGAGATTCTCTTCGGCTACCGTATCATCGTCGGACACCGATTCGAGATAAACAAATTCACGCCCCATCTCCCTGAAAGACGTCAATTCATTCGAGCTTCGGATGGCGACTTTAATGTTTCGGATTATTTTCGCACCTTCAGGATCGCGTTCTCTGAAAATTCGGGACAACTCTTGCTTTGTCTTTTTGACAATCAATCTGCGAAGCATGCTGGCAGCTTCAATTTCACTGAATTCGGACGACTGCCTTATCTGTGGTTCAAAATAACGTTGCAATTGAATGAATTCACCGTTTTCATTTCGCATGAATAATCCGGCAATGCAATCAATTGCAACATCTTCTAATTCATTTACCCCCTCTGATTTTTTGGGCCGGATATTCCGACCAATGACCTCCAAATATTTCAAATAGCTGATGGCTATCTTCTGGGAAATGTTTACAAAATCTGTGAGATCACTGGGAGAATATCTACAGGCACAAATCTTGCGCACTAATGGGACTATTTTTCCTGATTCCATTCACTTTTCAAATTTTGGGTTAATATGCTATAAAATTGATATTTCTCATTAATTGCAACTTTTATACCATTAATATTTTGAATTTTAGTTTTTCCTATCAGTTTATTAATATTGATTCTATTATGGTTATGTCTTTTGATTATTCTGTTATACATTGAGACGATGTATAGTACTGAAACAAATGTTTCAATATAGCACAATGAAGGGTTTTCATAATGAGACATCAAAGAAACCACTGTGGAAAAAATGCGATTTTTCAAACGTGCTAATCCCTTGTTCGATAATGATGTTATCTCACAATGTGGAAAAATCGGATTTCCAACTGCTTGCAAAAAAAGGGAATTCTCTTTTTGAGAAAGATATGGTGTTGTATGTGGGAGTTATTCAATAAATGAAGAGGAAACAATTTGAAGATAATGATGCAGCAGACAGGAACGAGATATTCGTCCTGCCCGGAGGCGTAACACTTTTCAGCCTCCCCGGGAAGCAGGAAGCTACCTTTCAACGGGTAGTCGAATAGCTGTAAATAAAAAAGACTGACGCATGTGCTATCAGTCTTTTCTAAGTTCGATTACTTCACCATCGGCAGGCCATACTTCTTCGCCTTGCGATAGATTGTCGCGCGACCAATTCCAAGCTTTTTGGCCGTCTTGGAAATATTTCCCTCGTTCTCCAATAAAGCCTGGCGCAGCGCTTCTTCCTCCAATTTCTCTATCCAACTTGAAAGTGTATTATCTGCTTCATATAATTTTTTCTCGCCAAGTGAACGCACCGCCGATGGCAATTCCTTAGCTGTTATTTCATCGTCATTTGACAGGACGACTGCGCGTTCGATCGCATTTTCCAATTCCCTGACATTGCCAGGCCAGTTGTATGCCATCAACAATTCCAAAGCGTCAGGCGAAATCCCCTCTATCTGTTTATTCTCCTGGTCGCTATATTTTTTCAGGAAATGGGCAGCCAGAAGCGGTATGTCCTCTTTTCGCTCCCGTAATGACGGTAGTCTGATGGGGAACACTGAGATTCGATAATACAAATCTTCGCGAAACTCACTCTTTTTCATGGCATCTTCGAGATCGCGGTTGGTGGCTGAAATGACCCGGACGTCAACTTTGATCAGTTCAGCGCCACCGACGCGCTCAAATTCGCGCTCCTGCAAAACCCGCAGCACTTTTGCCTGCGTGGTGGGCGTCATCAATCCCACTTCATCGAGGAAAATCGTCCCATTATTCGCCTGTTCAAATCGCCCGATGCGTCGACCTGAAGCGCCAGTGAACGAGCCTTTCTCATGACCGAACAACTCGCTTTCCAGCAGCGATTCAGGCAATGCAGTGCAGTTCACAGCCACGAACGCTTTACTCGCCCTGATTTTACTATGATAATGAATTGCCCGTGCAATGAGCTCTTTTCCAGTCCCGCTTTCTCCCTGTATCAAAACGGTCACGTTGCTGTTCACAACTTTTTCAACTGATTTGAACACCTCCTGCATGACGCCGCTTTGCCCGACAATATTGCTGAAGGTATATTTCTGTTTCAGTTCACTTTTTAATTCGTCCACTTCCTGTTTGAGGGAACTGGTCATCAACGCATTTTTCACGGTGATCAGTAGCCGATCCTGGTCCAGGGGCTTGGTGATAAAATCGTAAGCGCCAAGCTTCATTGACTTCACCGCTTTTTCGATGCTGCCGTGGGCGGACATCATCACGACGGGAATGCGGGAATCGAACTCCTTTATCTTCTTCAGCGCTTCGATCCCATCGATGCCTGGCATCTGAATATCCATGATGACCAGGTCTGGCAATTGCTCCTGAATGAACTTCAAACACGCTTCGCCGTTGATGACATTGACGACTTCATAATTTTTCTCGAGGAGCAGAATACTCTTGATGAGCTTCCCGATATTTTTATCATCATCGACGACTAATATATTATAAATCCGTCCCGAATTTGTCACGTTATTCTCCTGTCGCTTGCCCTATATTCTGTCAGTTGTATAATAAAAAATTTAATTTAAATTTACAAGCACTTTTTCAACAGATAGAAAATTTATACAGCCTTTAGTTTTCTGAATCGCTTGTTTGAATGAATAATTCTCTCAACGTTGAAGTGCCCAGCCCTGTCCCGCCTGTGATTTTAATTGAGATGGCAACAAAGTAAAGCATGGGATATTCCTGAACCCAGTCGACAATTTTAACAAAATCTTTCTCAGTTGTCACAATGAAATCCGCTTCCGATGTCTCCCCCATCTTCACAATCATGTCGATGTCTGAGCGACGATACCGGTGATGATCGGAGAATCGTACATGTCCAACGAGGTTTGGTTTGAAGCCGGCCACGGTCAGCTCAAACGAATCAGGATGACCAATACCTGAGAAAAGCAGGACTCTTTTATTCAGGAGTTGTGAAAGCGACAGCGCTTCGCCGGTGGAACACGAGACCAGGGCAGTCGCTTCATGCACACTTTCAATTTTCGCTACCTTCGTGACAGTCTCGATCCGCCCGATGATACTTGTTAGCTCGCCGGATTGATCTGTGCGCGTCAGCCAGATAAGATCGGCGCGTTTGAGGCTGCTCACAGGTTCGCGCAGAAAACCGGCCGGTAAAAGAAATTCACCCCCAAAACCAACGCGGGCATCGACGAGGGCAATGTCAAAATCCCGATGCAATCTCCGATGCTGAAACGCATCATCTAATAAAATGACGTCAGGACTAAATTGTTCCACGATGAATTGCGCGCCTTTGTAACGATCGCCTTCAACCACAACAGGTACGCCTTCAAGACGCTGCGCTAACAGGACAGGTTCGTCGCCGCAGTCCCTGGCATTGCCCAGAATTTTATTTCCATCGGAGACAATCCGGGTGCCTTTGCTCTGCCGGCCATAGCCCCGACTCAGCACGGCGACTTTCTTTTTTCTCTGTTTTATTAAGGAAGCTAATAATTGTATCACCGGCGTTTTGCCAGTTCCTCCAACGGAAATATTTCCGACGCTGATGACCGTGCACTGTTCGACCCGGTATGTTTTGAAGAGACCCAGATCATAGCACCGATTCCGCAGCCACACAACGAGACCATAGACCAGAGAGAATGGATACAACGCATACTGGAAAAATTTATGATGGAAAATAGTCATCTGCCTGCTTTTCCAAATCGATCATTCCCGCCTCAAACTGTTGCCGAATCTCTTCCAGTTGTTCAGCCGATATATTTTGCGGGACTCGCATCGGCTCGCCATACACCAGCACGCTCTTCGTAAATGGGCCGGGCAGGTAAAATCGGTCCCAGCTTCTGAATTCTTTCTTCCGCTTCGAAGCAAAGGTGATGGGGCAAAGATAGGCACCGCACTGTTGCGAAATATACAATGCTCCCGGTTTCAGCATGTGTCGCGGACCCTGTGGCCCATCGGGAATGATAGCGCAGGGAGCGCCTGTTTTCAGGACGCTGACCATGCCATGGAATGCCTCATTTCCCCCTCTTGTACTGGAACCGCGAACCGTTCGATAGCCCAGCTTGTGCACCATTTGAGCAATCATTTCGCCATCGGCATGCTGACTCACCATGGCCGTGATTCCCTGATTTCGATGGCAAAAAATTGGAATGAACATTCTGCCATGCCAGAGGACGAAAAGTATTCTGGCGTTCTCATTGTATAATGCATCCAGATACTCTTTGTTGATGACTGTGACTCGGATGCTTTTTCCCAACGCCATGATGAACAGCGAGCCCAATTTAATCGCCAGGAAAAAGATAATTTTCTGTACGAACTTATTTTTCATGGTATCCCCGTGACCTGCTTGCCTGTCCGACATCAATTCCTGATCAATTCCATCGCCATGGCGGCGGTGCGGTCGGATGCGCCAGGCTCACCCAGTTTTTCTCTGATTTTTCGAAGATCGTCCATCATTCGAATACGAGCCTCCCGGTTCGACAATAACATCTTCATGACTGGCGCCATTCCGGACGCGCGTAACTCTCCCTGAATGAATTCTGGCACTATCTTTTTCCCGGCGATGACATTCACCAGACCGATTGAATCGATTTTCACCAATTGCCTGCCGATCAAATACGAGATCGCATCGACTTTATAAACAATGATCATGGGCGTTGCGAACAATGCAGATTCCAGCGTCGCCGTTCCCGATGCCACAATCAGGGCATCCGAAAATTTCATTATATTATAGGTATTCTTTGTCACCAATTTTGCTTCGGGAAATTCAGAACAGATGTGCCGGTACACTGATTCTTCCACGGTATCTGCCTGCCCAATGATGGCCTGAATTCCCGGGAAATCAGCGCGCAGTTGTTCAACTACCCGAAGCATCTCAGGCAACAGCCGTTTCACTTCCAGGTGCCGGCTGCCGGGCAACAGCCCGATCGTTTTTTGGTCGACTTCCAATGCGTGCTGTTTTTGAAATGCTTCTTTTTCAAGACTATTCCGGACAACTTCCAGCAAGGGATGCCCCACGAACGTGGCATCGATTCCGGCAGAGCGATACAATTGTTCCTCGAACGGAAGGATCACCGCCATTTTATCCACACATTGCGCCATGTGCTTTATACGTCCGGCGCCCCAGGCCCAAACCTGCGGTGCGATATAATACAGCACGTTGATGCCACGCGCTCTGGCTGCCGTGGCCAATTTCAAATTGAGGCCGGGGTAGTCGATCAAAATGAGAAGGTTCGGCCGCTCCTCATCCATTGCAGCAACGAGTTTGTGATAGACGCGTTTAAAAAATCGGATATGCTTCAGCACATCCACGAAACCGAGCACGCTCATCTCTGAAATATGGTGTAGAAGCCGCACCCCCAGCTCACGCATCCGATCACCGCCGATGCCAAAAACTTCCAGACCAGGCTCACGCCTCAGCATCGCGCGCACAAGGCCTGAAGCATGCAAATCGCCAGACGCTTCGCCGGCAATGATCATGACTTTATATGACATGTAATTCTTCCTGATTCATTTCAAATTCTGTTATCAAAAAAAGCCGAAAATGAGTTGGCCTCACGGCATCAGCCGCGATATTTGAGCCTTTATTTTTTCAGTAATTTCAATGGCAACGCGCAGCGCCTCCCGGCCTTGCTCGCCGCTGACGACCGGCTGATTGCCATCCCGGATGCAGTGCAGGAACGACTCCAGTTCCATTTTCAGCGCATTGGCCTCCGGCACTTCCCGACGCTCGTAAATGATTTTCAGCGGTCGATTGAACTGATCCACCTGACCCAATTCGATAGGAAATTGATTGGGCTGAAGCTGCGCTGCATCGTCCTGGCCAACCAGCCGGTAGACCTCGGAGAATTTTTGCAAAAAATCGATGCCAATATAGCCACTTCGCTGGAACAGTCGCATTTTGCGCATGGCCTTCTGTGAAATTCGGCTGGCAGTGACATTGGCCACACCGCCATTTTCGAAACTAAGGCGGGCATTGGCTATGTCCACTTCATTGGAAATAACGGCCACACCGCTGGCGTCAATTTTATTGACCGGGCTCTTCACCAGGTTCAATATGATATCGATATCGTGAATCATCAAATCCAGCACGACAGCCACATCCGTGCCGCGGGGATTGAACGATGCCAGACGATGGCTTTCGATGAACATGGGATTCAGTTGAAAATCATTCAGCGCCAGAATCGCCGGATTGAAACGCTCGATATGGCCGACCTGAAAAATGAGATTTCGTCGCTTTGCAATCTGAAGCAATTCATCGGCTTCGGCCAACGTTGTTGTCACGGGTTTTTCGACCAGACAGTGGATGCCTTGCTCGAAACATTTCCTGGCGATATCAAAATGGAAACTTGTTGGCACCACAATACTGGCAGCCTGTATGTCCTTTATTAACGCGTCGACCTGACTGTACATCGGCACGTGAAATTCATTCGCTATTTCCTCACACCGCGCAGGGTTCGCATCGTAAACTCCCACAATGTCAGCGTCGGGAATGTTTTTATAATTTGACACATGAAATCGACCGAGATGACCGACTCCGATGACGCCAATTTTGATTTTATCCAAGAATTTTTCCTCCACTTATATTATCAGATACCGCACATTCGATTCTTCAGAATTGATATTCGCCTGATTCGTTGTCCGACAATGATAGAGCGATTGTCGGTACGCCGGGCGAAATGCGACTCCAGCCTGAACAGTTCCAATGAACATAAAATTTCCAAAACCTCATGAATCAGAATTTCTATAATATGTAAAATAAGCGGTCAGCCTACAGCGATCAGCGCTCAACTAAAGAAATGACATTACGTTATATACAAGCGCTCAACTCACCTAAAAACTGAACAAGTGTGCCAGGCTTATCTGATTGAATTTTTTAGAACTGATGGCTGAATGCTGACAGCTAATCGCTCAATTTAGGTAATAATGAGGCCTGATGCAAAAATATCATTTGCGCGAAGGTATAGCCCACTCCTCCTGAGCAATTCAAACATTGACCCGCGGATTTAACTGAGAGTCAGGTAACCCGCAATTGTATAGAAGACCAACGCCAATCCGGCAGCGGTAAGGGCGTACGGCAATTGGGTATCGACGTGATCGATATAATCGCATGCAGATGCCATGGATGAAATGATGGTCGTATCGGACACCGGGGAGCAGTGGTCGCCGAACACACCTCCGCCCATAACCGCGCTGACCATCAACGCCAGGTTCAGATCCATATTGATCGCCAATGGGACAGCGATGGGCATCATAATCGCAAATGTCCCCCAGGACGTCCCGGTAGCAAATGAAATGGAGCACGCGACTAAAAAGACAAGCGGAATGACCAGCACGGGATGGATCGCAGCCGTGGCAAGGCCTGCAACATAAGGGCCGGTGCCCATTTTGTTGCATGTGGCGCCCATTGTGAACGCAAAGACCATCAGCAATCCCATGGGGATGAGCCCGCCCATCCCTTTCATGACCAGATCCAGAATTTCAGTGAGTGAAAATATTTTTTGAACTTTGTACAGCATTGCCGCGATAAAAATTCCCATCAATACGGCCCAGAACACCGCGGTTGAACCGGAGCCCTGAGCAATGCGGCCCTGGCCGGTAATGAGAAGTCCCAGGGGAACGGTGAGAACCATAGCGATGAGTGGGACAATCATGTTCACAGGCCGCGGCGTGACGCCCGCTTTCACCCTCATGGCAATAGTATCTTCAGAGACAAGCAACCGAGCGCCGTCGCGAACGAGCTTGCCAGTCTCTCTGGCGCGTTTTTCCGCCTTTGCCATGGGGCCAAAATCTTTCTGGGTGATGATGATGAATAACACCAAAATGATTGTGAAAATAGCATAGAAGTTGGTCGTCACCGCCTTCAACACTGTAAAAAACGGATTCTCGATTTGTTGGGCAAGAAGCAGTCCGGTAAGGACTGCGCCCCAGCCATTAAAGGGGATCATCACGCAGACTGGCACTGACGTGGAGTGGGCCAGGTAGGCCAGTTTCTCCCGAGGCGCTTTGAATCTGTCAAAAATAGGACGGCCAATCGATCCAATGACCAGATTGATCATATTGCTTTCAATGAAAATAAGAACGCCGATGACCCATAAAAGTAAGCCGGCGCCGCGGCGGTTATTCACAAGCCCTTTGTTACTGATCCACTGAATGAATCCGGTCACGCCGCCCGAATGCTGCATTAAAATGATGAGCGCTCCCACCATCATGCTGAAAATAATCACCTTGGTGTTGGCAGAGTCTTTGAAAATATTCACCGTAGCTTCGAGGGCGTCGCGCAAGCCAACCAGCGGATTCCAGTGGTTCACTGCCGTCCAGCCCAACCAGATGCCCAGAAAGAGAGAAGGATAGACTTGCTTTGTCTTAATAGCGAGAATAATTGCTAAGATCGGGGGTAAAATCGATACCCAGCCATACGATTCCACTGCAGCTCCTTTGGGAAGTTAGAGGTCAAAAAAATTTTCCCAATAATACATAATTTCAACCTAAAAAGCAAGGTATTTATTTGATTTACACCTTTAGCTCCGGGAAATCATTTTGAGGCTTCAATGGATGCGCAGGAAAAGATGCGGACTCGGTATTACCTTTGACCCGAGCTTGAATGGCGCCCTTTTTACTTTTCAATCATAACGCGATTCTAAATGAGATTTCATGGACATGAACCGAACTCACCCCTGCACAGGAACCGCGCCATGCACGCGGCGAGAGAGAGGAATCCAAGAGACTCAAATCGCACTTTTTTTAATTACAAAAAAATAATTTAGATAGAGATTTTGTCGAATACGGTTAATCTATTAAAGATTAATCTTTTGTTTACGATATATGATTATCTGATGGAGTCGACTAACTGGAATTAAATCATTGACTTTTAAAAAAGAATTTTGTACATTTTTCGACTTCAAAAAGATTTAACGGGCAGACTCAGGAACATCGAACAACGAAGGAATGCATCATGATTGATGGAGTAGAAATTAAAAAATTACGGGTCATGCCGGACGAACGCGGTCGATTGATGGAGATCCTCCGGGTGGATGATCCGCTATTCAAAAAATTCGGTCAGGTGTACATGACGACAACCTACCCCGGCGTGATCAAAGGCTGGCATTTTCACAAGCTTCAAGAGGACAATATCACGGTCATATCCGGCATGTTAAAGATCGTCCTTTATGACCCCAGACCCTCTTCGCCAACCAGGGGTGAAGTGAATGAGTTTTTCGCTGGTGAACACAATCCAATTCTGGTGCACGTACCGATTGGCGTTTATCACGGATGGAAGTGCATTAGCGATTACGAGGCAATTGTTATTAACAATGTGACCGAAGCATACAACTATAAAAATCCGGATGAGTTTCGTTTGGCATACGATTCGGACGAAATACCCTATGATTGGGACATTAAGATGGGCTAACTAACTGAGGGATAGCGTTTATGGCGACGTATTTAGTTACAGGTGGGGCTGGATTCATAGGTAGTAATTATATTCATTATTTATTCAATAAATACAGCAACGTTCATGTCATCAATCTCGATAAGCTCACCTATGCCGGCAATCCGGACAATCTCAAGGATGTAGAGAATAATCCAAACTATACTTTCGTCAAGGGGGATATAGCCGACAAAGCCCTCGTCGAAAAATGGATGGCCGGTGTGGATTATGTGGTAAATTTTGCCGCGGAGAGTCACGTTGACCGATCCATTGGATCACCGGACGATTTTATCAAAACTGATATTTACGGCACGTTTGTTCTGCTGGAAAGCGCCCGCAACGTTAAGATCAAAAAGTTTATCCAGATCAGCACGGATGAAGTTTATGGCAGCATTGAAAAGGGTTCGTTCACAGAAACAGACCCGTTGATGCCGTCCAGCCCGTATTCGGCCTCGAAAGCAGGCGCAGATAGGCTTGCCTTTTCCTATTTTGTCACTTATGATTTGCCAATCATCATCACCCGCTGCTCCAATAATTTCGGACCGTACCAATACCCGGAAAAACTGATTCCGCTTTTTGTCACCAATGCCATCGAGGATAAACAGCTTCCGCTATACGGCGATGGTAAAAATGTCCGCGATTGGATCCACGTCTACGACCATTGTGACGCTATCGATTTCGTTCTGCGCAATGGGACAAATGGCGAGGTGTACAATATTGGCGGGAAGAATGAGAAGAATAATCTGGAAATCACCGACTTGATTCTGATGGAACTGGACAAACCGCGCAGCCTGATCAAATACGTCAAAGACCGCCCCGGCCATGATCGGCGCTACTCATTGAATTGTGACAAGATCGCTGCGATGGGCTGGAATCCCAACTATACGTTCGAAAAGGCGATGTCATCGACGATAATGTGGTACAAGAACAACGATTGGTGGTGGAAGAAAATAAAAAGCGGTGAATATTTGAAATACTATAAAGAGCATTATAACATGTAATAAACGATGTTTCACATATTGTCAAATTTAATTTATAACTAGTGGAGTGCGTATGGGGTTAATCGAAAAGATTCATGATAAGAGCGCGAAGGTCGGTATAATTGGACTGGGTTATGTTGGATTGCCTTTGGCGATTGAGTACGCGGTCAATGGATTCTCCGTGGTTGGTATCGATATCGATACCCGGAAAAAAGAGAAACTCGACAAGGGTGAAAACTACATCGATGATATTGAGCCGAGCAAATTTAATAAAGCCATTCAGGATAAAAAATTTGTAGCGTATACTGACTATAAATTAATTTCTGATCTGGATATTATTTATATTTGCGTGCCAACTCCATTTACCCCCAACAAAGACCCGGATGTCAGTTATATTGTCGACTCAGCAAATGGAATTGCCAGTGGGCTCCGCAAGGAACAAGTCATTATTCTGAAGAGCACCACGTACCCGGAAACGACAGAAAAGATCGTGCTGCCAATTTTCGATAAAACCGGTTTAAAGGTGGGCAAGGATTATTACCTGGCATTTTCTCCTGAGCGAATTGATCCGGGCAATAAGGCCTTTACAACCGAAAATACCCCGGTTGTCGTGGGTGGCGTCACTGAAAAATGTACCGAAGTCGCGCGCACAGCTATTGCCCAGGTTGTCAATCACGTCCATGTGGTCTCCAATCCGCGCGTTGCTGAAATGGAAAAATTGCTGGAAAATATTTTCCGAAGCGTGAATATCGCATTGGTCAATGAAATGGCGCGACTGTGCGACCGAATGGGCGGCATCGATATTTGGGAAGTCATCGATGCGGCGGCAACCAAGCCGTTCGGCTACATGCCATTCTACCCCGGCCCGGGAATCGGCGGTCACTGCATTCTGGTGGATCCGTACTATTTAGCCTGGAAAGCACGAGAATATGATTTCCATACAAAATTCATCGAACTGGCTGCCGAGACCAACGAAGAGATGCCGTTCTACGTGGTCGGGAATATCCGCAAAGCGCTGGGGAATGTGGAATCATCCATTCGCAAGGGCAAAATTTTAATGTTAGGCGTTGCCTTTAAAAAGAATGTGGATGACAGGCGAAATTCGCCCGCGCTCCGGGTGATGGAATTGCTGTTGCAGCGTGGCGCGACGAATTTGTGCTACAACGATCCCTTCATTCCGGAAATCAAGCTTGGCGGGAAAAAGTATCAATCGCAACCGCTCACCAAAGAACTGCTGCAACAACAGGATATCGTCGTAATAACTGCTGACCATTCCGCCTATGATGCTGAGTTCATCGTCAAAAATTCAAAGGCCGTGGTCGATACCCGAAACCTGACCAAACATGTGAAGACAGATCTCCATAAGATTGTCAAGTTGGGCTCTGGGCGGGGGTTCTATTACGATGTCCCGGACAATAAAAATTCATAAACCCAGCAATAGTAGTTACACCTTTGCTAACATAAAAAACATTCAATTATCCGCCAATGCTTCGATGTCTTATCGAAGCATTGGCATATTAAACCGGGCTGTGACATTTTTTTAACTTTGGCCTGCCTCATCAGGACATGTCCAAGCGGGCATTGATTGCACATCTGGAAAACCACCTGCGCGTCTGATGAGTTCGGGTCATTGATCATGATTTTCATTGCACGATGCGCCCGGTTTACTTTCAAAATATACATGGATACCTGCACTGATGAAAATATTGAACATTGTTGGGGCCCGCCCCAATTTCATGAAGATTGCACCCATTCACCGGCTCATGATGAAATCGGATGCGTTTGAACCGATACTCACGCATACCGGCCAGCACTATGATCGCATCATGTCCAAGATTTTCTTTGACGACCTGGAATTGCCCGAGCCGGACATCTATTTGGGCGTGGGTTCTGGCTCGCATGCTCAGCAAACCGGCGAAGTCATGATGAAATTGGAACAGGTCATGATGGAACACAAGCCGGACATGATTCTCGTCGTCGGAGATGTGAACTCCACTCTGGCCGCGTCGCTGGTCGCATCCAAACTTTGCATTCCCATTGCCCACGTGGAAGCTGGATTGCGCAGCTTCGACCGAACCATGCCGGAGGAGATCAACCGGATTGTCACCGACTCTTTGGCTGAATTGCTATTCATCACTGAGGAAAGCGGTCGGATCAATCTCCTCAAAGAAGGCGCGCCGGAAAAGAAGATCTTTTTTGTCGGAAATGTGATGATCGATTCATTGCTCTACTACAGGGAAAAGGCTGCTGATTCACACATTCTCGCTCAATTTAATCTGGACTCAGCGCCCTATACGCTGCTGACCCTTCATCGTCCGTCCAATGTCGATGACCCGATTCAATTCAAGCGAATCCTCGATGCGCTGGAAGCGATTCAAAAAGAAATTCCTATCATTTTTCCCATTCATCCGCGCTCGAAAAAGATGATCGCTAAATTTGAATTCTCTCAACAAGTTGAGTCGATGAAAAATCTGAAGCTGGTCGATCCGCTGGGCTATCTCGACTTCCTGCATCTGATGGAGCACGCCGCGCTCGTGTTGACGGACTCCGGAGGAATCCAGGAAGAGACGACCGTGCTTGGAATTCCGTGCCTCACATTGCGCGAGAATACCGAGCGTCCCGTGACAATCGAAGTGGGGACCAATGTGCTCGTCGGCATGGATTCCGACAAAATTGTCGCTGAGGCGCTCCAGATTTTGTCAGGCAAGAAGAAAGTCGGCGCCATTCCGGAATTATGGGACGGCAAATCAGCACTGAGAATTGTCCGGGTTCTGGAGCAGTACCGTGCCTGAAATTTGAATCAGACTTTAATTGCGTTTCCCGATACAATGAATCAAATAAAATTGTCAAGGAGTGGAAATTCAACAGATCCCTGGCAATGCAGTGCTGGCCGACGCGCCGCATTCGACCCTGGGTTGAATTTACCAATGAAATTTCCCGGAATCCTGTCCTCGTGGCATAAGTTCGGTGCATGTGTTGGAACGAACCGAATTTGTTGTTCGTGTAATCACTGTCATTTTTCAGAACGTATTCCATGACCAGTGAAAAACCAAATCGGCCAAATTATGAAGGAGATGTTTCTCTGCGGAGCTGTTTTCAGATCGTGTATGCCCATTTCGGCGGCGCTGATTCATTTTTCATTTCGGAAAATTGAAGCGCAAAACAGTCGGGATGGACGACCAATTCCAGCCCATCATCAGTCTCAATTTCGCCGGCTGCCTGATTTGGATCGTATATAAGTGATAATTTAGCGCCGTGGATAGTCCGGTGCGTCGTTCAATTGTTGTCTTGTTCACACGGCCAACTTGACTGCTATGAAATTCCGTTTTGCTGAAAAGTCTAAAGTCGCAATGTGGGAACCCATTCGAATGAAACGCTTATAAATGCCCAAAACTATTGAAAAAATACTTCTCATTCTCGTTGATTACCTGGCGATTCACGTCACGTTTTTCTTTTGGGGTTTGCTTCGACAGAAGTTGGGGTATTACACAGAAGACGGCATTTTCTATAATTTCTTTTTGTCGAATCTGATTTTCCTGTTCTGGTTCTTTCTGTTTTTTTTCTATGGGCTTTACAAATCCTGGTACGCCCATTCGCGGTTCGATGAATTCATCGCGGTCCTCAAAACAGTCAGTATCGGCGTGTTCCTCATCTTCCTGCTCACTTCGGACTATCGCATCGATCTGAACTCAACGCCGCCATTCAGCCGGGTCATGATCATCTCTTACTGGTTCATGCTCGTGTTTGTCGTCAGCCTCGGTCGCATCATCATCCGGACAATTCAACGAAAATTGCTCCAGATAGGCATTGGTCGCAGAAATACCGTCATCATTGGGTGGAGCGATAAATCCCGGGCGGTTTACGATCAATTGAAAAAATCACCAGCCCTGGGCTACGAAGTGGTGGGATTCGTCTCTCTCTCAAAAGACAGGATAAATGAACAGCACGACGGGACGCGGGTCATTGGCTCGGTGAAGGAAATTGCCCGCCTCGTTGACCAGTACAAAGTCGAAGAGATCGTCATTGCCCCCAAGGAAGTCGCACCGAAACAAGTGCTGAGCATCATCTCGCGATGCGATTCCCTGCCGGTCCAGTTGAAGATTGTGCCTGATATTTACGACATCGTCATGGGCTATGGTCGAACCAATCAGCTCTACGGCGTGCCGCTGATGGAAATTTTACCGCAGCTCATGCCGCCCTGGGAAAAACGGGTGAAGCGCACCATGGACATTGGAATATCGCTGTTTGTGCTGATTGTATTCTCGCCGATCTGGATTCTGGTCGCTCTGGCCATCAAACTGGAATCATCCGGGCCGGTTCTGTTCAAACAAAAACGCGTGGGCATGAACGGCAGAATTTTCACGATTTTCAAATTTCGCTCCATGGTGCATCGCGCTGAAAAAGAGACCGGGCCGATTTGGGCCGATGAGACAGATCCGCGCGTGACTGTTGTCGGGAAAATCATGCGCAAAATGCGGATCGATGAAATTCCCCAATTCTTCAATATTCTGTTCAATGATATGAGTCTGATTGGGCCGCGTCCGGAGCGCCCTTTCTTCGTCGACAAATTGAAGCGCGAAATACCTCTGTATTCGCGACGGTTGCGTATGAAACCCGGCATTACCGGCTGGGCTCAGATCAAAGCCGGCTACGATACAAGTGTCGATAACGTTCGGAAGAAATTGGAATTCGATTTATTTTATCTCGAAAATATGTCCCTGAGAATGGATTTAAAAATATTATTAAATACACTTTACGTCATGATCGCCGGCAAAGGGCAATGATCGGATCTTTTTGAGCAGCGCGCGCTGAATTTTTACCAGCAGGTCGGAATTGCACGGAGCAGCGATGTTCGCTCAATGCACCTGTGCATTTCAGCGCGGGCCTCCGTCATGGTTGCCTTTCGAGGTGTCCGGGGAAAAGTAACAGGCTTCCAGCTGGTTCATTGGCACAGCCAAACGCGTCGAAAGCCCTTTCCGCCGTCATCAGGGCGATTCAAAAAATTTCAGATACTGAGGAAAACTATGTTAGATATCAGGTACATCCGGCAAAATGTTGAAACCGTGAAGCGGGCAGTTCAGTTAAAGAACGACCATGCTGACATTGATTTGCTGCTGGCCACGGATGCTGAGAAACGCGAGCTGTTAACCGAGGTCGAGGAACTCAAACATCAGCGGAACACTGTTTCGGAAGAAGTTGGACGATTGAAAAAGCAGAAGCAGGACGCTTCTGAAATCATCAGCAAAATGAAAGAGGTATCCGAACGGATAAAACTCATCGATGACAAAATCAAAGTCATCGATGAAACCATATACAACATCCTGATCCGGATACCGAATATCCCGCACGCATCGGTGCCGCAAGGCAAGGATGAGTCGGCCAATGAGGTGGTTCGTACGTGGGGTGATTTGCCGCAGCAGGATTTCAAGCCGCTTCCTCACTGGGAAGTGGGAGAAAAATTGGGCATCCTTGATCTGGCTGGCGGCGCCAAAGTAGCTGGTTCCTCGTTCATCAATACCGTTGGACTGGGAGCCCGATTGCAGCGGGCGTTGATCGCGTTCATGCTGGACCTGCACGTGAAAAAGCACGGTTACACCGAAGTGTCGCCACCCTATCTTGCCAACAGGGAGAGCATGTTCGGCACAGGGCAATTGCCCAAGCTCGAAGAGGATATGTACCTGGCGACTCTCGACGATTTATTTTTGATTCCCACTGCCGAAGTGACAGTGACGAACCTGTTGCGGGATGTGACATTGCAGGACGAGCAACTGCCGGTGTATTACACGGCTTTCACCCCCTGTTTCCGGCGAGAGGCCGGCACCTATGGCAAGGATACCCGCGGACTCATTCGCGTGCACCAGTTCGACAAAGTGGAAATGGTGAAATTCGTCAGGCCGGAAACATCTTACGACGAGCTGGAATCGCTGCTACAGAATGCAGAAGAAGTGCTGCAACTGCTTGGTCTGCCCTATCGCGTGCTGAGCCTTGCCACCGGGGACCTCAGTTTCGCCGCGGCTAAATGCTACGACATCGAAGTCTGGGCGAGCGGATTGCGCAAATGGCTGGAGGTTTCCTCGTGCAGCAATTTTGAAGATTTTCAGGCGCGGCGCATGAATATTCGATTCAAACGAAATGCCTCCGCGAAACCGGAACTGGTGCATACGCTGAACGGTTCAGGTCTGGCTCTGCCGAGAACAGTCATCGCCATCCTGGAAAATTATCAGACCGATGAAGGAACGGTGGTTGTCCCGCAAGTGCTCCGTGACTTTATGGGCACGGATATTATCAAGTGATGGAGGGAAAAGGATATGAATAAAAAATTAGCCGTTGGCGGAAGCATTATCCTGCTGGTTGTTGGATACCTCTTCTGGTCCGGCATGAACAATTCATCGGTTTATTTTTTGGAAGTGAGCGAATTTTACGATCAGCAGGATCAATTCATTGGTAAAGGGACGCGCATCAACGGAAAAATTGTCCCGGGCTCGATCAATTGGAATGCCAGGGACCTGCTGCTGACATTCCAGATAACGGACGGTTCCAGGACGATGGATGTCCGTTACAAAGGGGTTGCCCCGGATACGTTTACAGAAGACCTTTCCGTCGTCGTTGAAGGCAAGTACGAGAACAATGTGTTTCTTGCCACCCAAATCATGACGAAGTGTCCATCCAAATACGAAGCAAAACGAGAATAATTTTCAAGGAGAATTCTTTTGGCAATTGGTTATTATTTTTTATTGGCTGCTTTCGCGCTAACCGCATACTCCATTTGGGCCGGCTTCTCTGGAATTAAATTAAATATAAAATCGCTGATTCACAATGCTGAAATTGCTATCTACGGGCAGTTTCTTTTTGCCACTGTTTCGATCGCTCTGCTGGCAGTTGCATTTTTAACGCGGGATTTCTCTATCCGCTATGTCGCCGAGTATTCAGACAGGCAGTTGCCCTTGCTTTATACCATTTCCGCGGTGTGGGCCGGACAGCACGGTTCCATCCTGTTCTGGGCCTGGCTCTTGACGATGTTCAATGCCATGTTCGTCTTTTGGAACCGTAAAGAAGACTTTCAGCTCAAACCGATTATCTTCACCGTTTACAACATCGTCACCCTGTTCTTTCTGATACTGGTCAGCTACGCGTCCAATCCTTTCGAGAAATTGCCTACGCCAATGCCGGACGGATTAGGATTAAATCCGCTGCTGCAAAACCCGGAAATGATCTTTCATCCGCCCACGCTATTCCTGGGATTCGTCGGATTCACCGTTCCATTTTCCTTCGCCATAGCGGCATTGATCAGGGGCGATTTATCCTGGGACTGGCTGGAGCGTAGCCGGAACTGGACGCTGTTCGCGTGGATTTCACTGACCATTGGCAATCTTTTAGGCGCCCAATGGGCCTATGTTGAATTAGGCTGGGGCGGGTATTGGGCCTGGGACCCGGTAGAAAACGCCTCGCTGCTTCCCTGGCTCACCGGGACGGCATTTGTCCATTCGCTCATGGCGCAAAAATCGCGGGATATGATGAAGGTGTGGAATGTGGTGCTCATTGTGACCACATTTTTACTGACGATTCTGGGAACGTTCATCACCCGCAGCGGCATCATCTCCTCGGTGCACGCTTTTGGTAAATCCAATATCGGCACTCTTTTTCTCGTGTTCATGGGAATCGTTGCTGCGGCGGCTATTTTCCTCATCCTGTTGCGCCTGCGCCAGTTGAGATCGCCGAAACACATCGACAACTATTTGAGCCGCGATTTCACCTTTCTCCTGAACAACATCATTTTCTCAGTGTTGATGATCGCCATCTTATGGGGGACGCTGTATCCGGCCTTCACGGAGCTGTTCATCGGAAAACAGATCACCCTGGGTCAGCCCTACTTCAACCGGATTTCGGTACCACTGGGGATATTCCTGCTGATGCTGATAGCGATCTGCCCGATAGTCACCTGGCGCGAAACGTCTCAAAAAACATTGAAGAGATTTATTCCGGCGCTGATCCTCTCTTTCGTCTTTGCAATCATTCTGTTCGCACTGGGGGTTCGCAATGCAAATGCGCTGCTCACCCTGGGGTTTGCATTCCTGACGCTGTCCATTATTTTCTCAGTAATTATCAATAACATCGCATCGAACAAAAGATCTCAGGATAAGAGTCTCCTGGCTGCCATCGGTTTTGTCATGAAACTCAACACGCGGCGCTATTCCGCTTACCTGATCCATCTCGGCGTGATGATGGTGTACGTGGCGATTGTTGGAACCACGGTCTATAAACAGGAAAAGGAAATCACGCTGCAAAAAGGCGAAACAACCAGCATCGGCAAATACAAGCTGGTGTACGAGAAGATGGGCGAGCGCAACGATAGCAATAAAGATGTGCTCACAGCCGAAATGTCCGTGTATGTCGACGAGAAAAAAGTGGGCACACTGGTGCCGCAGCGCTTTTACTACAGATCCAGCATGGGACAGCAGCAATACACCACCGAGGTTGCAGTTCAGTCGAATCTCATTGAAGATTTGTACGTTAGTCTCGCCAGCTACCAGGAGGATGAGTCCGCTACATTTGTACTGATGGTCAATCCGCTCATGAACTGGATGTGGATCGGCGGCGGCGTCATGGCCGTGGGCATCATCATCATTCTCCTTCACTCGGCTAAAAATAAACGCAAGCAGAAAAAATTGCTTGCCGCAGCCAGACCAGCGGCCAAACCGGCAGCCAAACCTCAGGTCAGGCGCGGAAGGCGGAGGCGCACGAAATAGTCCTGCTCAATCAGTTTGAGTGAATTGTGGCATCCGAAAAAAATTCATGTGGAGTGCATTCCGTTTATTGAACCACGATCGCGCCGGTCATTCATCCAGCGCGGGCGATAGATGGGACATATCTGCTTGAATGATCGGTCTAATTTCAGTAAATCGTTTTATTCATCCGATTGATGTATCAAACCAGACGGTAATCATTATGCATAAAAAAATCCTATTTTTTTTCCTGCTCTATATCGCGGCCTCGTCGCTGGTGTTCAGTCAGACAGGCGCTGTCTCCGGATTTGTCTACAATGGTTCAGCCGATAGCGCAATCGTCTCCGGCATCGACGTGGAACTGCTGGTTTATCAGGGCCACTCGCTGATCGACGATTCGACTTACGTCCAGACGACGAACGAGCGCGGGGAGTTCTCTTTCCACGCTGTCCCCTTCGATACGCTGAAAACCTACTACCCCCGCGCCACTTTTGAAGGAGTGGTCTATTACGGCCACGGCGCGCGTTTATTTCCGGGGCATGGCTCTCTTCAAAGCAGCGTGGTGGTTTACGACACGACCTCCCTGAAGAATATGATCAGCTTCCAGTTGGAGCATCTGTTCATTGAACCGGAAGAGGAAGGCATTCGGATGCGCGAAATTTTCATCATCCAAAATATGGGGACAAAAACGTTCATCGGTCAGAACTACAGCGACAGCAGCGGAAGTTGGGTTTTGAAATTCCCCTTGCCGGAACACTTTCACGACCTGGAAATTCTCACGCCGGAAGCCAGGCAATCAGTCTTCATCAAGGAGGGCAATTTGTTGACTACGGATTTGCTCTCGCCCGGGTCGCGCCAACTCTCGTATCGCTATTTTGTTCCTCATAAAAAAGGGGACTGGCATTACACGCGCGACACGCTCTACCCGATTGGAGAGGTCAATATTTTTATCTCCAACCCGGAGGTTTCGCTGGAAGGGCCAGGAATTATGCCCATGGGCAATTTTCCCATCCGAAATATCAATTACAAACGGTACTCGGTCCGCGGACTCATGCCGGGGAAAACCCTGGATATCACTGTGACCAACCTGCCGGATAAATCATTTCCGGTGAAATGGGTTGTGCTCATCGCAGTCGGCATTCTGCTGGTTGTTGGATTTGGATATACGTTAAGAAAATCATGATCGTCATTCAAAATCTGATCAAATCGTTCGGCTCAATCTATGCCCTGCGCGGGATCAATCTCACGTTGAACGCCGGCGAATTCTGGATGATCGTTGGCCCAAATGGCGCAGGAAAGACCACGTTGCTCAAAATCATAGCCACGCTCTCCCGCGCCACCGATGGCAGCATCACGATCGACGGCGCAGACCCGCACCGCTCGCGTCTCAATGTGCGAAAGCAGATTGGCTTCATTGGCCATCAAAGTTTTCTCTACGATAAATTGACCGCTGAAGAGAACCTCCGCTTCTATTCCCGTATGTATCTGGTCAAACAGAACGACCGGGAGATTGACGATCTCCTGGCTCAGGTTGGCCTGATCGAGCGTAAAACAGACCTTGTCCGGAATTTCTCGCGCGGCATGCATCAGCGTCTTGCCATTGCCCGGGCGCTGTTGAACGATCCGCGGATTATTCTGCTGGATGAGCCGTTCACCGGACTGGATCAACGGGGGATTGATATTTTCACCCACTTGTTGCAGTCGCTGGTTTCACCGGATCGCTTGCTGATGATGACTACCCACGATTTGCATGTGGGCTGGTCCCTGGCCGATCACTACGCCATCATCTCCAGGGGCAAGGTGCTGGATCAGCAGGCCTGTCGCGAAACGACGTTTGAAAATTTTCAGGCCAATTACCGCAACATGACCGAGGGGAGTATCTCGTGACCCAGATGAATGCAATTCTCACCATCGCCTGGAAGGACATTCTCTCGGAATATCGAAGCCGCGAGACCATCTCCTCCATGATGATCTTCTGCCTGATCGTCGTCATCATTTTCAATTTCATGTTCGAACCGGGCAGCACGCTGGTGCTGGATATGATTCCCGGCATTCTGTGGGTTGCCATCACTTTTGCCGGCATTCTGGGGCTGAATCGTTCGTTCATCTACGAAGTCGACCAGGGCTGCCTTCAGGGACTGCTGCTCTGCCCGGTCGACCACATTGTCATCTATCTGGGCAAGGCGCTGGGCAATTTTATCTTCATGCTGATGATGGAAATCATCATCCTCCCGGTGATGATTGTCTTCTTCAACCTCAGCATTTTCCCGATTCTGCTGCCGCTGATCCTGTTCGTCTTCCTGGGAACATTAGGGTTCGCCGCTGTGGGCACGTTGCTGTCCGCAGTTTCCGTGAATACGCGCGCGCGGGAAATTATGCTGCCGGTCCTGCTATTTCCAATCGCCATCCCCATTATTCTCTCCGCCGTGAAAGCGACGAGCGCGTTAATCCAAAGCGGGACAATCGCCGGCGCACTGTCCTGGCTGAACATCCTGGTCGCGTTCGACATCATTTTCATCGTGTTGTCCAGTCTGCTGTTTGAGTATGTCGTGGAAGACTAAGTACATCATTTCATAAATTGTTATAGGGTTTGAAAATTTTAAAAACTGCATTCATAGAGTGCTGTCATTCCCGCATGTTTTTAGCGGGAATCCATTTTGAGGATGCCCGATAATCCCGCAAATGCGGGACGGGCATGACAACCTACCCTACAAGAAATTGTGAAATGCTGTACTAAGTTCGCGTTGCTGCTGTTCCCACCATCTATCCCGCGCTTTGCCGGGCCTCATTGTAATTGTTTAGCTACATGATCGCGCTGGATATTCATCCAGCGCCAAGCGTACCTACGACTAATTTGATAGAACTGTAATATTTACTTGACATGATAATACATTTTTTATATATTGACTGCCATATAAGTCCGGGTCAGCATAGTGGCGCTCAGACTGAAGCAGTGACAGACGCGTTCAGCGAACTGGTTTAGTTGCCCATCGTCGGACTGATAAAAATACATGCGCCCGCCCGGCCCTTAAATAGGATCGTGCATGAAGCAAGCACCAATAACGAGGGAGTGCCTCAAATGACAACAGGGAAAAAAATTATGATAGGTGGAATGGGAGCTCTCACTCCCATTATCATGAATTTATTAGCAGTTGATCTGAACATACTTCTCATCAACGTCACCATCATGGCTGTGTTCGGCTATGCTTTGCGGGTTGTTGTCCTGTTTTATCTGGGCGGCGTTATCGCATTTCTTCACAAAGACGAACACAGCCCGGTGAAAATCTTCGAGTTGGGAATCGTCGCGCCGGCGCTCATTACCGCACTGTTGAATGCCGGTCAGGTGGATGTGCCTAAAGCCTCGCTCCAATCAACGAAAACCCACATCGGCCAGATGAATATTGTCGCCAGCGCGTACGCCCAGGAACCGGCAGTCACCGACTCGGTCAAAACGTTTGCTCGTCTCAGAGAAACAGGTTGGCAGCAGCTTCTCCGCGGATTGACCGGCAGCCGCATCAGCAGTCGACATATCTGGTTCGTGATCGCCGGATCGTTTGAAAAACTGGAGGATGCCCGCGCTCAGGCCCTTCATTTGAATGAGGTACAGAAAGAATTCACCGCTGTGATATACGCTCCCTACGACGATGATCCTAACTTTAAAGTGGTCATTGGTGAAAATCTCCTGTACCAACAGGCCGAAAGTATAAAACAGCGGGCCAGTCAGGGGGAACTCTTCAAAGACCTGAAGCTGTGGCGTTTACCAACAGATAATTAACCCTACTACGTCACATAGATTTTTTTCGTTGTATATTGTATTTTTGATAGATGAAAAACTCAACATATTGTGATAAATTTACTAAATGACGTTGTAGGGTTAACCCTACTACGTCACATAGATTTTTTATCGTTGTATATTGTATTTTTGATAGATGAAAAACTCAACATATTGTGATAAATTTACTAAATGACGTTGTAGGGTTAACCCTACTACGTCACATAGATTTTTTTCGCTGTATATTGTATTTTTGATAGATGAAAAACTCAACATATTGTGATAAATTTACTAAATGACGTTGTAGGGTTAATCGCACATTAGTCGCAGCCAACGCGTCGGCTGCAATAACCTTAGCTGAAAATGGTATCGAACCATGAACCAACTGAATTTTAAATGTCCCAAGTGCGGCAACACGCAATACGAGATCGGTGAATTCCGGGCGACCGGCGGATTCTGGACGAAGATATTCAATGTCCAGACACAACGGTTTTCCACTGTCACCTGCGCCCGGTGCAAATTCACGGAAATCTACAAAGCGGAGAGCAGCATGCTAGGCAACATATTCGATTTTTTCACCAATTAGGCCGGAGCGTTTTTCCTCCGATTGCAGAAAACACAAGGCCACTGATAGATGATGAACCAGCAAGTGAAACTTGCCATTGTGATTGTATGGCTCATCCTGAGCGCGATCATTCTTTTCATCGTGACGGCGCCTTTTCTGATTTCTGCCGGGGAGATTTACGCGCTGACGCCGACCTGTCAATGGAAAACAAAATACAATAAAGATTGCCTGTTCTGTGGGCTGACCACAGGATTCATTGCCATATCCCGTGGTGATTTCACTGCGGCCTACGCCGGCAACCGCTTGAGTATTCCGTTGTATGCGGCGTTCATTGTCAACGAAATTGTCTGCCTGGCGTACTTCGTTCGGCAGGTTGGACGCAGATCTGTCCGGGAGCGATTCACACTTCCGCGCGCTTAATTTGGCGAACGAGCAGGGACGTGACGCAGGCAAAATGGATGGGCAATCGGCGATTCAATTCATTCTGTCAACGGAGTTACCGCGCAGTTAAATGATCATGGATTTTGAACAAAGGAGGATTCAATGCAAACACTCAGTCTCATTTGGGGAATTCTGGCAATTCTGGGCATGGTCGTCGGATTCATCCCGTGTCTTGGCGCTTTAAACTGGCTGAACATCCCTTTCTCCGGCATTGGGCTTATCATCAGCGTCATCTCACTGGCCACGTCTGACGAGCGAACCCGCGGCGCTGCCATCGGCGGCGTCATTTGCTGCGCAATCGCTGTCATGTTCGGAATTATCCGTCTCATCATCGGAGGCGGCGTGTTATAATCACCGCTTCGTTCGTGCTGCGCCAATTTTGGAGGCAGCCGCTATTCGCCGAATCACGAAACATCACTCGCACAAAATCTGGATGGAGGAAAAATGAATCAACACTCAGGCTGGGTTTTCATCATCAATCCCATTGCCGGGAACGGATTTGCCGGCTCTTTTGTAACGACAGTCAGGGAGAAATTGGCTCAACATCACATCACGGCAGACATCGTATTCACCGAAAAAAAAGGGCACGCGACCGAACTTGCCAGGCAGTTCGTTCAAAAAGGCGTGCGGCACATTATGTCCGTTGGAGGTGATGGCACGTTCAGCGAGGTCGTGCAGAGTCTCGTCAATGTGCCTGATGTGATTTTCGGCGCCATTCCTGCCGGCACCGGCAACGATTTCATCAACATTCTGGGATTCTCCGACCGGTTCACAGACAGCGACTGGGACATCTTTTTTCAAAAGAACATCATTAAAATGGATGTCGGCCGCTGCAACGACCGCTATTTCATCAACGGCATGGGTCTGGGCTACGACGCCCAGGTGGCGTGCGAAAATTATGAATCCCAGAACAGCCGACATGTGAAGGCCGGCAGCAAATCCAAATACTGGTGGCATATTTTGAAAACGCTGGTGACCTACAAAGAAAAAGAAATGCAGATCACCATCGACGGTTCCACTAAACAGGCCAGGACATTTCTGAATACCATTGCCATCGGACGGCGACTTGCCGGCGGATTCTATCTGACTCCCAATGCCATCGCCAACGATGGTCTGCTCGACGTGTGCCTCATTCAGGAATTGCCATTGGCCGGGCGCGTGAAAGAACTGCTCCGCGTGATCAAAAAAGTCCATATCCACGACGCGGTGGTGAATTATTTTACAATCGATAAAATCAGTTTTCAATTCGAAAGCGAAGCGCCAGCCCATCTGGATGGCGAGCTCTATTTCAATTCGAAATTCGACATTGGAATTTTGCCCCGCAACCTGAATGTCATTTTCAATCCACACAGCGAGCATTTTTTCGAGAACCAGCCGCGCGCTGATTCGGGGAAACATGACCGAAACTAAAAGCTTCTGGATTTATATATTGGAATGCTCGAACCGGAATTTTTACACCGGCTATTCGACGAATTTAGTGAAACGATTCCGCCAGCACTTGGACGGCAAAGCAAATTCGCGGTATACGCGAAGCCACCGGCCCAGCCGGATTGCCCAGTGCTGGCATTTTGAAGGGACAGTTGGGACTGCGCTGAAAATTGAACGGCTCATTAAAAGCATCAACCGCACGTCCAAAGAAAAGCTGATTCAGCAGCCGAATCAGTTGCAGCCGTTGATTGCAAAGCGGCTGAATCTCGACGTCGACATTCGCACAGTTGATCCGCAGCAGGTCGAGCATGCCGCCCGCTTCACCGATTGGGATGATTGGAAGCCTGAAGCCAATTCCGATCCGAAAGCGCCGTTGGATCAGGACGTCCCGTGACGCTTCATATTTCTGAAGCGTCGCTGTGCGCGTTGTTTTCTCACGTCATCACGGCGAGCGGATCGGGCGGTTTGCCAAAGCGCCCAACGTTTCAGCCACCGGAGTTGATCATTGAAAAAATTTCTATTCATCACCTATTATTTTCCGCCGGCCGGCGGACCCTCTGTGCAGCGAATTATCCGCATCATCCAGCACATGACCGGGAATGGCTGGGAACCGGTCGTTTTGACGGTGAAGAACGGCGATTACACCAGCCTCGACTCAAGTCTGGAAAAAGTAATTCCGTCGCAGGTGAAAATAATCCGCACGGAAATTTTCGAGCCATACAATTTCTATCGCGCGTTCCTGGGCAAAAAGAAGGATGAAAAAATTCCGCTCGCCGTGCTGTCAGCCAACAAAAAAGCCGGCTGGAGGGAAAAGATCGCCAATTTCATCCGCGCCAATTTTTTCATCCCGGATGGCCGTATCGGCTGGTACGGCATTGGGGTGCGCGCCGGCATTCGGGCCATCAAGGACAATCCCGACATCGCGATCATCCTTTCCTCCGGGCCGCCGCACACGGTTCATCTCATCGCACGGAAAATCGCCCAAAAAACAGGACTGCCGTTTGTGGCCGACTTCCGCGATCCCTGGGTCAATATCGAATATTACTCGGATATAAAGCGCTCAGCGCTGACTGTAGCCGCGGATCGCTGGCTGGAGGGCAAAGTCCTCCGCAGCGCCGATGCCACCGTTGCCGTGAGCCCCGGCTGCGTCGATTTACTCATTCAGGGACGCAAAAATCTGGACCGGCGTCGCTTTCATGTAATTTATAACGGATTCGACCCGGACGCCTTTCCCGCTAAAATTCCCAATCCGCCGCGCGATACATTCGTCATCACCTATATCGGCAATCTACCCTACTCCCGCCTGACGCCTGTGTTCTATCAGGCAGTCGCCAATCTTAAATCGAGCGGGAAAATTGCGCCGGGCTCTTTTCAGATTCGATTCTATGGGAATATCGATAGCACCGCGCGCCAGGCGCTTTCTGCGTTTCAGATCGATGATATCCTGGCTATGCACAATTTCATCCCGCATCAGCAGGCCATCGAAAAAATCTGCCAATCTCATTTGCTGCTGCTGGTGATCAATAATTCGGCGACCAGAAAAGCCATTGTGACAGGGAAACTGTTCGAATATCTGGCCAGCCAGCGGTACATTCTCGCCGTTGGACCAACGGACGGCGACGCCGCCCATATTTTGAACGACACCGGAGTCGGTTCCATGTTCGATTACGATGATTTGCCCGGAATTCAGAATTTTCTGTTCAGCCAATATCGCCACTGGCAGGCTGGACAATGGCAGCCGTCCCATACTGACCGCATCGGCGCCTACCTTCGCGCTGAACAGTTGAAACAACTGGAAGCCATTTTTCAGAACCTCACCGGTTCATCCTGAAATGTTACTCCCTCCCGGTAATTCAGTGAAAGACTATCCTGGTCTCAAACGCCAATCGCGCCTTGCTGGCCATTTTCCAGCCTGTCATCAGGAGCTGCAACTCCAATCCACCGGGCTCCAATCTCCACGCAGCGACTCAATGCCGACATCGAATGCGCCAACCCATCGTTCGGGATATTCACCCCGAGCGATACGCTTATTCGGCGACATCCATCCCGGCCATTGCCAGCGCTGGATGAATTTCCAGCGCGATCAAGTGGCTGAGCAGCCGCCGATTTTGTTGTGGAAAATTGAATAAATGATTTGATTTTTTCATATTATTTCTTTATAATTTGTAGCTTGAAAAAGCACCAGAGCAGCCGTTCACAGGTTCCGGGTTCAGCGTTCCTGCCTGGTGTTTTGGATATGGTTGCGCGTAACATTTTTTACGCTCCCATAGTCTGTCATCAACGATACGTTATCATTAACCCTGAACGATGAACCTGTGGAAGGTTACGCACCCAGGCAATGAAATAGTTCACCTCTGTCATCCAATTGGAATAACGTTCATGCGCAAAGCCACCATTGGAATGTTACTCGATGTCGATTTTCCGCCGGATACACGCGTCGAAAATGAAATGCGGTCACTGGCGTCGGCTGGTTACGATGTGCACCTGCTGTGTTATGATTTCTCCGGGAAGCGGCCGCTCATCGAAGCGTACAGCGAAAACATCACCGTGCATCGGTTTCGAATTTCCAGAACATTTCATAATAAATTCAATGTCGTCGCGCTGACAGTGCCGGCCTATTTCCACGCCTGGACGAGGCAGGCGACCCGTTTCGTCGCTCAGCACGGCATCGACATTCTTCATGTCCATGATCTGCGTCTGGCTGAAGTCGGCCGAAGGATAAAAAATGCATTCCATATCCCCTATGTGCTGGACTTGCACGAGAATTACCCGGCCGCGCTCAAAGTGTACGCATTTGCCAACACGTTGCTGGGCCGGCTGCTGGTATCCATCGACCAGTGGGAGCGCTACGAACGGAGGCAGGTCGGTTGCGCCTCGTACATCATCTCCGTGATCGAAGAGATGAAGGACAGAATCCGATCCCTGAGCGCGCCGGAGGACAGAATTTTTGTCGTCCCCAACTACATCCATTTCAGTTCATTCGATGAAAAAGCCCTGGCCGTGACGCTCGACAAACGCGAGCAGGAAATTGCCCTGATCTATTCCGGCGGATTCGATTTGCATCGGGGACTGGAAACGCTGCTGGACGCCATGAAAATCCTTCAGTCGGACCAGCCCAATCTCCGGCTCCATCTGGTTGGGTCCGGACGAACTGAAAGCCAGTTGCGCGAAAAAGCCAGCGCCGAACAAATTCGCAACGTCGAATTTCACGGCTGGCAAAAGGAACACGCCATCCCCTCGTTCATCGGGCAATGCGACATCGGCGTGATCCCTCATTTGAAGAACGAACAGAACGATTTCACCATTCCTCACAAGCTATTTCATTATATGTATAAACGCAAACCGCTGCTGGTGTCGGATTGCGCACCCTTGCAGCGCATCGTCCGAAAGTCACAGGCCGGCTTGATTTTCCGCAGCGGCGACCCGGAAGACCTGGCCGCAAAGCTGGTGCAGTTATCCAGCGATCCACAGCGTCGCGAAGAATTCGGGAGAAACGGATATGACGCCATTATCAGAGAGTACAACTGGGAGAGAAGCGCGGATCAGCTTCTTCACCTTTACGGACGAATTGGAATCGGGAAGAAATGAATACGCAGGACAATAAAAAGTGCTATGAGATCGCGGACAACTGGGATACCTTCCGGATGGACGAACACCTTCAGTCCAAGATCGACCTGATAGAAGCGATGATCCCGTCGGATGTCACTTCCATTCTGGATGTTGGCTGTGGCAATGGCCTGATCACCAATCCCCTGGGCCGACGATTCGCCATCAGGGGATTGGACCGCAGTTTTGCGGCATTGCAGTATGTGGATGTTCCCAAAATTAACGGTCAGGCTGATGCGCTGCCATTGTCCTCGTCGTCCGTGGATTTAATTCTCTCCAGCGAAATGCTGGAACATCTCGATGACTCCCTGCTCCGCGCTGCGATTCAGGAAATGCAGCGGGTCGCTTCGAAATACCTGATCATCTCGGTGCCGAACAACGAGCTGCTGGCCAAGAACGCAATGAAGTGCCCGCGGTGCAGCACTGTGTTCAATGTCTCGTATCATTTTCAATCATACACCCGGCAGCGGTTGGAAAAATTGTTTTCGGAATTCCACTGTCTGAAAATCGCTGAGGTCGGTAAGCCCTGGCGGAGGTACATTCCCTTTCTCCTGAAAATTCGGCAGGAACTGGGGCATGGCTGGTTTCCCATTCCTCCTCGGCGAATCGTGATGTGCCCCAACTGCGAGAATACCCAATTTCCGAAATTCAAAATGAACCCGATTATTTTTCTCTGCGAGGGAATGAACAAGCTGTTGACCCGGCGCCGGCCAAACTGGCTGGTGGCTCTTTATCAGCGAAAGTCCCGGATGTGATATGTTATTAATTCAATGCCTATGATTGAACACTTCAAACGCCTTTCCAGCCAGACTCTTGTCTATGGTTTGGGCGACGCCGTCATCAAGGCGATTGCATTCTTTCTGATTCCGCTCTACACACGGTTGCTGTCCCAGGAGCAGGTTGGCATCATTTCGTTGCTGAACCTTGTTGAAGTCTTCCTGTGGCTGTTGCTTTCGCTCAGTTTGAATTCGGCAGTGTTCAAAGTCTATCACGACTACACATCCGAGTCGGAACGAAACGTGGTTTTTTCCTCTGCCGTTCTGTTCACAGCGGCCGTTGCATTTCCGCTGTTGCTTGTTCTTTTTTTCAATGCGGGACTTGTCTCCGAGATCATCTTCCGGAATCCTGACAATGCGGTCTATCTGAAAATCCTGTTCGGATCGGTATTTTTCAATCTGTTCCGGTTATTGGCGCTGGCCTATCTGCGCACGCTGGAAAAACCGGTTCTCTATTCGATGCTCAACACTCTGCATTTCACATTGCTGGTCGGATTCAACATCCTGCACGTGCTGATTCTCCGACAGGGCATTCTTGGCGTCGTCAAGAGCAGCCTGTACACCTCGGCGATCCTGTTCCTTGTCGTGATGATCGTTGTTTTCCGAAAAACAGGTCTGGCATTTTCAGCAACTGCGCTGAAGAAGCTGCTGCACTTTGGGCTGCCCATGGTGCCAGGCAGCGTGGCAAACTATTTACTGACCATGTCCGACCGCTATCTGTTGAATATCTATTCGTCGGCTGATCAGGTGGGGCTTTACGATATCGCCTATAAATTCGGCATGATCATCCAGATGGTTCTGGTCATGCCCTTCCGAACCGCCTGGCTGCCATTCGTGTTTTCGGTTCAGAAAAAACCGGAGGCGAAAAGCATCTACGCCGGCGCAGTGACTTATTTTCTGCTAGCAGCCGTTTTTCTGTTCCTGGCGCTGACATTTTTTATTAAAGAAATCATAATCAACTTCAGCACGGCTGCGTATTTACCGGGGATGCGCGCCATTCCGTACATCGCCATGTCCTATATTTTTTTCGGGTTGTACTACATCGTGGACATCGGTGTACTGTTGAAATCCAAGACGATTTTCTACACGCTGATTGCTACCATCGGCGCTGCCATCAACATCACCCTGAACATTGTGTTCATTCCCGGATATGGAATGATCGCTGCAGCAATCAATACAGCGATTTCCTATCTGTTCATTCTGATCTTCATGTACATCGTCTCATCCCGGCTGTATCGGGTGAACTACGAGAAAGCTCGCATCGTGAAAATTGTGACTGTTGGCATCGCCCTTTACCTGATTGGGACGTTCGTTCCGGAATCGCCGCTGGGCATGAGCATCATCCTCAAAGTCGGCCTTCTCATCAGCTATCCAATCCTATTGTACACGATGAAATTCTTCAGGCATACTGAAATTGCCGGATATAAAAAATTGATACAAGAAGTTATTAACAGAAAAGGGAGAAGCATTCATGGCCAGGATTAAAAAGACTCAAAAGCCATCCGCGAAAAAGCCCACGACTCACCGGGCACAATCGAATTTTTTTAAAGACCATCCCCATTGGTCAGCAGCGATCATCCTGTTCGTGCTGCTGCTCATTTTTTACTATCCCATTGTGTTCGAAGGAAAAACGCTGGTGCAGCCGGATTCATTGACATCAAAAAGCTACCAGACTTTTATCAATGATGCGTTGAAAAGCGGCTCGTACCCGCTATGGAATCCTTACATTTTTTCGGGCATGCCGTCGTTCGGCAGCTTCCTGGCGCCGCTCATCAACGTCGTGGATACGATCATCAATTACGTTCTCAAAGGGATGTCGGCCGTCCTCCCTCTGACTCCGTTCATGCGAATAATTCTCAACTACGTCTTCTTCGGCATGTTGACCTATTTGCTGATGCTGTCATTGAATGTCAACCGGCTGGCTGCGCTCTTTGCGGCAATTTCGATGATGTTTCTGCCTCAGTTTGTGGCGTTCACCTCGTACGGCCACAATAGCAAATTCCTCTCGGTGGTGGTTATCCCTCTCATTTTCTGGGCGGTGAACCGGATGCTGGTGAAGAAAAACCTGTTCTACTTCGTCCTCACCGCATTCGCCATCGGATTTCAGCTGCTTCGAACCCACGTTCAGGTCTGCTATTACACCTACATGTTTATCGGTTTGTACATGATCGTTCACTTCATCGTCGAATATAAAGAGACAAAACAGGTATCCAACATCCTCAAAGGTCTGGGGCTGATGGCAGGTTCCGCGCTCGTGGCGCTGCTCATGGCATCGGTTCTTTACCTTTCCGTGTACGAATACTCTCATTTTTCCATCCGAGGCGGCGGCGCTGAAGGCGGACTGAGCTATGACTACGCTTCCAGTTGGTCATTTTCTCCGGCAGAAGTCATTACGTTCTTTGTCCCTTCATTTTTTGGTTTCGGCGGTTCAGCTACTTATTGGGGAAAAATGCCGTTCACAGACTATCCACTGTACGCCGGCATCATCGTCCTGTTTCTGGCCGGGCTGGCGCTGGTGCTGAAACGGGATCGCTACGCGATTTTTCTGACCATTGTGGCCGCGCTATCGCTGATCATCTCCTTCGGCAAGCACTTCCCGATCCTGTACGATCCCATGTTCAAACTGCTCCCGTTCTTCAATAAATTTCGCGTGCCGAGCATGATCCATATTCTGCTGGATTTCTCCCTGGTGCTGCTGGCAGCGCTGGGATTGCAACAGCTATTCAATTTAAGAGAATCATCCGACCAAAAAGTGGCTAAGAATAGAGCCGATTCGGATGGCGTATCTAAAATTATACTGAAAGGCGAGGGATTGAACCAGACTATTACTTATAAAAAACCCTCATACTCAAAATTGGCCGATAAAAAAACTGAACTTGTGAGAAAATACTTTTACATCTTCGGAGCCGTGGGCATTGTCATCACGCTATTCATCATCCTCGGCAAAAGCACCATGCTGGGCTGGATGGCCGATTCCGGCAAGGGATTGAATCCGGCGGGTCAAATGCGCGCCTATGAAATGGCGCTGACCGATGCCGTGAAAATGCTGATTCTGGTCGGCCTGTGCGGCTTCGCCATTCTTCATTATGTACAGGGAAAAATGAAGTCCGGTCTGCTGGCTCTGACAATCATCGTCCTTGCCATCGCGGATTTTTGGATTGTCGATTTCAACATTGTGGACCCAAAATCAGCCGTGAATGAAGAGGCTTACTTTCGTAAGACCGCTGCCGTTCAGTACCTTGAAAACCAGCCCGGGCCGTTCCGGATATTTTCAGCCGTCGATGAGAAGCCAGCCAATTGGTACATGTATCACCGCATTCAGAATGTGAGCGGGTATCACGCGGCCAAGCTCAGAATTTACCAGGAATTTTTGGAAGAAACCGGACTGGATGGCAATGTCCGGCTGCCTTACAGCGGTCAGCCCATCCCCTTCTTCCTGTCAAAATACTACAAAGAAGTGCTGCAGGATGGCCAGCCCTCCATCCAAATCGTGCTGCCGCAGGACATCCCGGAGGACCGTATCCGCACGGACAACAATTGGCTGAAAATGCTCAATGTCAGGTACATCACTTCGCTCTACCCGCTGAGCGAGCCGAACTATCAGCTTGTCCTGCGCAGTCAGCCTCTGGTCTATCAGAACAACTCAAGTCTGCCGCGCGCATTTTTTGTCAATGAAATAAAAACAATCCGGGGCAAGGAAGACATTTTCAATTACATGAAGTCGGCTGAATTCGACCCGGCGCGGGTGGCTGTCCTGGAAGAAGAGCCGCCATTCGTCATTGGTCCGGTTGCTGATAACACTGTCGAATTGACCTCGTTCGATATTCACACGATCAAATTGAAGGCGAACGCGGCAGCCCCTTCGCTCCTGGTGCTTTCAGAGATTTACTACCCCAAAGGCTGGAAGGCGTACGTCGATGGGAAGGAGACCAAAATCTTCAAAACCGATTATATTCTGCGGTCTATTTTTCTGACGCCGGGCCAGCACGAGATTGAATTTGTCTTCAAACCAGCATCGTTCAGAATTGGCCTGATCATCAGTCTGATGACATCCATCGCGCTTGTAGCAGCGTTCATTTTTTCTGTTAAAAAAATGAAGATCAAGTCCAATTGATCGCGTCCAATTTTCATTCCGGGGTAACCATGAATTCAATACATGACGCGGCAGAGAACTCGGCTGATATTTTTGAGAACATCAAATGCATTGTCTGCCACAAGAGCGATAAGGCGAAATTCCGAATTCGACTCCGGTCGGAAGCTGACTGTTCGTTCAGGCGCCTCAGTGGGTTAGTTACTCCGCCGGTTTACTGCACAATAAATGGTGGGCGATGGGGCTGAATCACGTCAATTATTTTTCCAAAAAACCATCAGCCGGTTAATGACGTCGAAAGGATTCAGGGTCAGGGAAATGAACTCCTCCATTGAATTGAAAAATATTTTCAACGATGTGATCATACCCGGAATAAGATTAGTTTGGAAAAAGACAGCGGCGCAGCGGCAACAGGAGTTCAACAAATTGACCCTGAAACCCGGCCGGGCGCTCTGGCTGCTGGTCAAATTCCATACCATGGTTTATAAAACAGCATCATTGCTGCACATTGATGACGAGATGATCGTCGTCGCAGAAAAGTATCAATAACCAGGATTCCTCATGAAGAAATCGCTCTTTCTTTTTTCCGATCGATTCACATTGATTCTGTTCACAGTGGCGATACTGCTCATTCTGTTTCTGCTCTATTATTCCCAATCCATCGTTCAGGACATGCGAGTTCAGTCGCGAAGCATATTGGAATTCTATGCCAACCTTCATTCAAAAGCCACAGCAGAGAACGACATTGAGAATTTAAATTTTCTGTTTGAGCAAATCATTCAAAAGACCAATTTCCCAATCATTCTCACCGATGAAAATAAAAACCCTGTCTACTGGGTGGGTCTTTCCGTTGATCCGGACGATAGATCGCCTCTGGCCCTGGAACGCGTAAAAAAAATGGTGATGAATCTCGAAAAGGAGGTCAGTCCGGTTTCCATTCAAATCCATGAAGATACAACGGGCGCTTTGCTGCTTCAGCAGTACCTCTATTACGGCGACTCCAGTCTCATCACGCGGCTCATCTGGTTCCCCTACGTGGAAATTGGCGTGATTGGTCTTTTCATTCTGGTCGCTTTTCTGGGATTTCACAGCATCAAAAAGAGTGAGGAACAATATATCTGGGTGGGAATGGCCAAGGAGACTGCGCACCAGTTGGGCACACCATTGTCTTCTCTCATGGGTTGGCTGGAATTGCTGAGGACTGGTCAATCTTCGGATAATGTGGACAAAATTCTACCAGATATGGAAAACGATGTGCAGCGGCTCAATAAAGTCGCCACTCGTTTTTCTCAAATTGGCTCTCGCTCTGATTTGAAAAAGAATGATATTAACATCATTATCGGAGACATCGTCAAGTATTTCCAGCGGCGACTCCCGCACATGGGAAAGAAAATTCGCCTTATCGAAAAGTTAGAAAATATTCCCCCGGTGAATCTCAACAGGGACTTATTTGAATGGGTGATCGAAAATCTCATCAAAAATGCCCTGGACGCGATCGAGAAGGAATCCGGCCTCATTGTGATCTCAACCGGGATTCTCGAGGATTCACAGCGCCATATTTTTATTGACATCAAAGACAACGGCAAAGGCATCACGCCCCATGAGCGTCGCCTGGTTTTCAGACCGGGTTTCAGCACAAAAAAACGGGGATGGGGTCTGGGATTGAACCTGGCCAAGCGGATCATCGAAGACTATCACCGAGGCCGACTTCTGATCAAAGACACCAAACCTGGCGAAGGCACCACGATGAGGGTCATTCTTTTGAAATGATACGTCCGGCAATTCGCATTTGCACACTGCATGTCATTCAATCCGATTAAGTTAGGCTGATTACCCTCAGGTTAACATTTTGTGATTTCTATCATATTCGGCTTGCTCATCCTTTTGTATCTTTTTCAGAAAAGAAAATTCAACCTGAATGCCATCTTCTGTTGAACCGAAATACACCTGCCCTGGCTCTATTTCATGCTTACGATCCGGAGTGAACAGATTCTTGTCACTTTCACTGGTCAATTTTAAATCGAAAAATTTCATTGGTGTTACATTCTCATTGTTCTAAAATGAAACAATGATGAGTATGAGACAATTTTTTAACAATAGGTCTGAAATTTCATTATATTAACTTTTATTTTAACATGGTTAGCCCATTCACTTTTTTCAGAATTGTAATCAATATTTAAAATTAAAACTATATTTCAATGTTTAACCGGAAAAAGTTAAGAAAAAGTGTACCGATTTGAATCTTTCATTTTTATAATATATTGGTTGATTTCCGGCCATCTGAAAGGTAAACCGTCAGTTGCTGAATAAAGAAGACAACAATACGATTGATACCGATTTTGCCCGGCAAAAAAATCAAATTTATAACACATTAATTTTTCAGTGAGTTATTGCTGTCGTCACATGACAAGAGTCTAAGTTCTTACCTAATGGATTTTTTAATCGCAACTGGCATAATCTTTGCTGATGCTATGTATGTCTTTTGATGATTGATGTTTGATTGTTAAAGAGTGTCATATTTGGGCTTGCACCTCGTATCGAGATTGGGTTCACAGCTCTAATCCATGATGTTGACGGTTGGGGTGAAGGGTTTGGGAAAATCAAGTACTGCATCATATCTCGATACGAGGTCATTTATTTTGATGCGAAAACAAGTATCTTATAAATTCAGTAGTGTTGAACCACAGTTAAAGAAGAGGAAAGAGAAATGGATAAGGGAAAAGTATTGGTTGTTGATGCACAGAACGGCAACCCCAACTCCATGTCCAGGATTGTTGAGGATGAGGGTTTCGTAGCGATCAGTATGAACGATCCTGATAGGGTACAGGAAATCGTTTTAGCTGAGCGGCCGAAGGCAGTCATCGTAGACCATGATGACTTCGGTGAAGATATGTGGAATATTTGTAAAAATCTGAAAGATGACTTTGATACACGAAAAGCCGCACTGATTATTGTTACCTCCAACGACAATGAAAATGACGTTGTCAAAGCGTTCCAAATTGGCGCTGATGATTATGTGATCAAACCGTTCAGCACCAAATCGATCGTCGCTCGTATGAAAGCTGTCATTGACCGCGTCGAAAGAACGGAGAGTAAGAAAATTAAAGTGAAAGATATTGAGATTGATCTGGATGAACACAAAGTGCGGAAATCAGGGAAACCGATTGATTTAACTTACATTCAATTCAAGTTGTTGTACCTTCTGGCATCCCGACGGGAGAACGTATTTTCCCGTAAAGAAATTTTGGAAAAAGTGTGGGGCAGGAAAGTATATGTCACCAACCGGACAGTCGACGTCCACATCAAACGACTGCGCGAGAAACTGGGTGAATATAAATACCCATCACAATACATAGAGACTATTCACGGAACAGGTTATAGATTTTTGTAACATCTCATTTTTTCCTCCCTCCGAAGTCCCTGGCGAAAGCTGGGGGCTTTTTTTTATAGCTCCGATTCGTATTTCTCTTTGAATTTTTTGATGCTGCGGAAAATGGCCATTGCCTGTTTTTTCTGAAACGCATTCGACCGCAACAAATTCTCTTCGTTCGCATTGGAAATGTAGGCAGTCTCGATGAGGATATTCGGCATGGACGCTTTCCATAATACGTAAAATTCCGCCTGGATAACGCCCCGATCTTTAAGCCCACATTCCTGTGTTATTTCCTTCTGCACCATTTCCGCCAGATCCTGGCTTTCCAGATTGTAAATGTTTTGAGCCATCGAGGAAAGAATAAAATTTTCCTGGGTCAAGTCAGCATATTTGCTCTCGTTTTCATACTTGATTACTGAATTTTCCAAACGCGCAACTTGTCGAGCCTCTTCCGATTTACCAGGTCCAAGAAAATAAGTACTCACACCCCGAACGCGCGAGTTGTTTTCAACCGAGTTAGCGTGGATGCTAATAAAAAGCTTCGCCTGATTTCTGTTGGCGAATTCGGTTCGCTGATATAACTCGATAAAACGGTCATCCTCACGGGTCATCAATACGTCTATTCCCAACTGACTGACCAACAGTTCCTTCAGGTGTCTGGCAATTCCCAGCACAACATCCTTCTCGTAGGTGCGATATTTTCGCCCCACAGCACCCGGGTCTTTGCCCCCATGGCCCGGATCAATTACGATTTTATCGATGAGCCATTTGCTCTTTTCGTTCTCCAAATCTTTGGTTATTTCCGCAGACAAATCCTTCTTCGTCTTCAGCGATACCATGATCTCACGGGGATTCTGAGAAATGATATGTTTCTCCACAAGTTCATCCCGCAGACGGAAACCAATTTGCAATAAATCCGGAGATATCTGGCTGGCAATGATTCGTACGATTAATCCACTACTGAATGTTTTATAGAGCGAAGCGGAATCGGCCCGACCGCCATAGAGATCAACATAAAGCCATCCCTGACTGGCGCGGAGGCTGATGTCCGAACTCTTAAAATCCCGAATCGTCTTGATACGGATCAACGTGCCGTTGATTTTTGCATCGACTTCAATATCTTCGACATTGTAATTCATGCTCCTTTGCAGGATCAGTGTATTGCTCGATTCATCGTACTCGAACCGGTTCGGAACTGCAACGCCCAAAATTTCCAGCGCGTATTTGAACGGCAGGTAAATTTCCGAATTTCTCAAAATAGTGTCGATGGGAAGCTGGAACGTCTGATCGTCAACCTGAATGAACGGATTGAATGCCGTTACTTTAATCGCCTTACCGTCCAGTTGAATTAGGGATTTTCGATTCAGATCATTATTTACGATGTGGGCATTGAGGACACGCGCCAATTCATTCACCGAAATAAACCGAACGTCCTCATGGAAAATCGTCGTCACGGTTTCCGAGTAATTAACAGCCTCCCGGTAAACGATGGTAACTTCCTGCGCGTTTGTTCTTGCAGCGATACTGATCACCGAAATGAATGCACATGCAATGCAGATTTTTGGAAAATAACATCTCAACATGGAAGATTATCGAACCGGTTTCTGTTCATCTTCAGCTAACGAATGGCTGGCAGATTGTAATTTTCGTTTTTCCTCGTCTGTCAGATTTTCGTAGCCAACATCATTTATTTTATCCAGGATTAAATCGATCTCTTCCCTGAGCGTCAGCATTTTTTGCCGTTCGCGGATCATTTGTCTGAGCCTCCATTCTGTACGTTTCTGGCTGGCATAGTCCCGAATCAACGAAACGCGCCACCCCAATTTCAGCGTTATATAGCCAACGACCATTCCCCCCAAATGGGCGAAATGGGCAATGCCGCCACCGCCCAATAACCCGAAAACCAATTGCATACCAGCCATGATGATCGCCCAGTATTTTGCTTTCAGCGCGATGAAAAACGGGAATAGAATGATGGGTCGGTCCGGGAATAACATAGCGAATGCGAGGATAATCCCATAAATCGCGCCGGACGCGCCGACCACAGGTATATTGGACGATAAATTAAAAATCAGGTGAAATAAGCCAGCACCAACACCACAAATTAGGTAGTATTTAATGAATTCTTTGCTTCCCCAATGCCTCTCGACTTCGCAGCCGAACATCCATAGAATGAGCATGTTGAACAGGATGTGGATGAAACCACCGTGCAAAAACATGTAGGTGAAAAATTGCCAGATTGCAAAACCGGGGAAGACGCTGGCCGGGTGCAAACCGAACAAGTCGATCAGGCGATTCCCGACCAATAGCTGCAATAAAAATACAATGCCGTTTGCGAATATGGTGTACTGCACCGCCGGCGTCATGTATCCGCCGCCCAAACCAAATCGCATTTGTCCGTATTGGTAATTCTGCATAATGTTGAGAGGACTAACGTTTTTATTTTAGAAAAAGAAGGAAATTCAAAATCATGAACGCGTCATGCGATGATCAATGATTGAATGACTCAAATCAGTAGAAGGATGGAGTATTGGATATGAAGATATTCGGTCATCCAATACTCCAGTGCTATCAAATCTCTGTGCAGCAAGGATCAGCAGGTCGATTGCTGTTGACTAATTCCTGACAGAATAGCATCTCATCGGAAGCCCATTCGAACCCCAACTCTGAATCCAATTCCTGAGAGATCAACTTCGTATCGAATCGGCGCGCCGACTTCGTCCTTTTTATCGCGACTCACTTTGGTCCCGTCGTAGTAGACCTCCGCCAGAAATGACGATCTGGATCCCACTTGATACATGATGCCCGCGGCGAGCAACCATTTAAAGCCGCTATAATATCGGGAACTGCTGAATGCATTCTCCCCGAACGTTTGTTCTTTACTGAACAGCATTTCATAGCCCAGGCCACCGCTGACGAAATAATCCAGATATGTGCCGGCCGGGAATTTTACATTGAGCACGCCGTAAATGGGCAGGATGTTCGTTGTGAATTCAGCGTTGGTTCGTATCTGATTTTCCACCGTTCCCCCTTCGGAAACAGACTGCGCAATCTGCGTTTCCTCAGTGTAATTTTTTCTGAAATAATCAATTGCAATTCCGATATCGACTGATTCGTCAACGATCCACGAATACCCGGCGCCAAAAATGAATCCGTCCTTACTGCCTTTTGGATTGAAATAGCCGGCCTTCAATATCGTCGTGGTCAATGCCTGGGAGTATGCCATTTCCGCACCCACACATGCGATGATAAGCACCACAAGCAACACGATACTCAAGCTTTTCTTCATAGGAAGACCTCCAGTTTTCGTTCAAAGTGTTTGGTATATTATTAAATAATAAGCTGAAAGTCAAGCAAAAAATTGGGATGCAGGGAAATTTACACCCGCATGTTCATTTCGTCATCTTCAAAGTAACTGGAATTCGATTTCGAGGGATTGTTCATCGTCACTTTGTTTTACAATTCTTAAACGCAGTTCATACTCAAATGTTTGACTTATTTTTCCGTATGACTTACATGAATTCCTGGCCGAAACAGAAATCTCACTGCCTTAACTCGATTCTTTCTCTTCGGTCATTTATTCTATCTTTTTCCCAACCTATTTGACCATTAATTCATTTTCTTTTTCTCAAGTTTCATAAAATTCCGTCGATTTTAAACTGTGCTGGAATTCAGTCTATGGAATGCACACCATAAAGGTGTATTTTTTTCCTCAATTGTCTTCTTCATTCATGATGAACGATTGTAACTAATGTATTGAAAATACTGACTCCATTCGCATATTATTTTAGCCTGATTTCATGGAATAGAAATTGTAAAATAAAATACCGTAATGAGATTTCAAAGATGATGAAAACGAAACGCCTTCAAAGGCGCAATTTCCACATTATACCATTCATGAAAGGAGGTGAGAATATGGCAGTAGAAAAGACTATGGCTTCTTCAAGTCTCGTTGAAGTAATCGATCGCATACTGGATAAGGGCATCGTCATCGATGCGTGGGCACGCGTATCCCTGGTGGGTATCGAATTACTGGCGGTCGAAGCGCGCGTTGTGTTGGCTTCGGTAGAGACCTATTTGAAGTATGCAGAAGCGATTGGGTTGACTGCAACTGCAGCGCACCCGGCGTAATCAATTACATTGATGATCACCTAAAAATGGCGTGATTCATCGCAATCAACTAACATTAAAAATGGAGTTACTACAATGGCAGTAGAAAAAACTATGGCTTCCTCAAGCCTCGTCGAAGTGATCGACCGCATCCTGGACAAAGGCATCGTCATCGATGCGTGGGCGCGAGTCTCACTGGTCGGTATTGAATTACTCGCAATTGAAGCGCGAGTTGTGTTGGCTTCAGTCGAGACCTATCTGAAGTATGCAGAAGCGATTGGATTGACTGCAACAGCAGCGCATCCTGCATAACCGGGTGATTGCCTCATCAGGAGGTTTTTGCCAGAATATCCTTAATTCTGAACCAGCTCTAATTGTTACAATGAGTATATTCTGCCAAAGATTTCCTGACACTTTTTCTGCAATCATTTTTTTCATTTCAGTTATGCCAATTGAAAAGGATGCCGTACCATGGAAATCGATCAAATGCAAACAATCACTCGTGATTTTATCAACAAGTATACCATGCGAGTCAGTAAAATCGAGGAGATTGTGAGCTCTACCTATAACACCCTGGATGATTGCCGTGAAAAAAGGAAAACTAATTGGGACAGACTAAAAGATTCGTTAGCCCACGAAAAATCATTGAGGAAGAAAGACTTCGACCTCATGCTGAGCGATTTACAGTTCTATCAAATTGAATGCGAAAAAGACATGAAGCTAACGTTGCGGCTCTTCGCCGATGAGCATAAAAATCTCGCTTCCATTTTCCTCGAATCATAAGCCACTGGCAAAATTGAGCAATCCCATGAAACCATCGCAAGACTGGAAAAGAATGGGGACGCCATTCAAAAAAACATCATTTCATTTCGTCGCGATCAGGAAGAGATGACCAATAATTTAAAATCGTTGCTCGAAAACAGCGAGCAGATGCGGATTAAAGATTTCAAAAAGATGATCGAAAAAATTCGCGCGCAACAGATGGAGCGAAACAGCGAAATCAAATCCATGTTGAATGAAATTTCCCGCGAACACAGTGAAATGAGAGCCCTGTGGAATGAACTTCACGACAAAAAAATTATCTTGCAAAAAGCGAATATAGATAACGCCCATGAGGCGATCCATTAAAGTTAACCTGGAGATTTTTATATGTCTAATTTAGATGAAATGAGGCGCTTGAAAGAGGAGATACTTACCTCTTTTGATGAGCGATTGAATTCAATAGCCACGATTGTGAAGTCGAATTCTGTGACAGCTCAATCCACACGGGAAATGCTGAACCGATTTCGCGATGAGCATCACGAAATGAGCGAGGCATTAAAACAGAAGTTGAATGACCTGAAGACTAACCTGGCCAATGATAATAAAAAGCGATTCGCTGATACTCAGGAGGAAATTAACCAGAGGGTGAAAGAGCTATCCACGCTGTTAGCTGCATTTAAAGGCGATGGCGCTTCTGATTTTTCCAACTCTGTCGCCGAATTGTTGAATAACTTCCGATCAGCGCGCCTGAACGAATTTGACCGGTTCATGACCGGTTTGCAGAATCAAATTTCTCAAAACAAAGCCGATGTCGCCGGCAATCTCAACACATTTCGTGACCAGCATCGGAGCCGAAGCAACGACATGAAGCAACTGCTGAATAATTTCCAGACCGATTTGGCTGAGTTCAAAAAAAGGCTATCGCTGCAGGAACAGGAGCGGTTTTCCCGGGCGGAGAAGGAAATTGAAGAACGAGCAAACTACCTGGACACACTGTTTAAAAATTCGAGCGCATTGATTGAGAACTTTAAAAATGACCATGCTGCCATGTCAAAAATTCTCAGAGAGACAATTTCGTTCAAGGGCTTTAACAAAGAACGGCTGCAGAGTTTCAACGAACTGATGGCCCGGATTCAGCGAAATCAGCAGAAGCAGAGCCAGGAAATTGCCGGCATGCTGACAGGTTTTCATCAAGCGCACGATGAGATGCGCTCCAATCTGTCCGGAATGTTTTCGGATTTGAAAACGAATTTGAAACAGGGGAACGCCGACCGAATTCGTCAGGCTCAGGAAGCGATGACGGGCCGGTTGAATTCACTGAACGCCATGAAATCCGAGATAACGACCATGCTGAACCGGCTGCAATCGGAGAATCAGGAAGCAATTCAGGAATGGCAAAACATCGCCAACCTCATCGATGGAAAGCGACGAGGTGAACGGCCTTCCGCAAAGAAACAGCGCACAACCCAGGCCAAAGCACCCGTGGCTGAACAGAATGCTCCATCGATGCCGGTTGAGAATTCACAAAATGGCGCGGAAGAAAAAATCCTGGCTTTGATAAAAGAACACGGCGCAGCAGGCGCGAAATTGACGGACATCGGAAAGGCCATGGATTTGAAGTGGCAGAAGTTAATTCCGTATGCCAAAGCGCTCATCGAAAAAGATCTGGTCAGGAAACAGGACAATCTCTATTTTCCAAACTGATAGCTTCGCATTGCCGACATTGACTGAAACCATGTTGGCTATTATCTAATTTACTAAAATACCAGATCGTTGGCGACTTCGAACAGATACTTGTGCGGTGATTGATCAGGCATTATTCATTGGGACGAAGGTTGAGATTCGGACAGGTTGGTGCCTTCGACCAATTGGCACTGGCATCCCCTTCTGAGCATCGTCCTGCAAATAAGCTCGGGTTGTCCTTTATTGTTCTGCATTCGCTGATACAAAAGGGATTGACCTGTGCTGTACAGTGGGGTTATGACATCATCGTTTCACAGCCAGGCCACACCGTCCGCCGATTTGGTCGCAGGAACTGGTAGGGTGAATTGTCATGCCTGTCAATTCGCGCCGATCCGAATAGATGTGCATTTTGGAGATAAACATGAGAGAAACCTCTGCTGTTGTGCTTGAACCGATTGTCGACAATGACTTTATTCTAACTCCATTTTTGAAAGATATTCTCTCCTATGCCCGAATTTATATGCATGCAGGTTTTCCGATTCATTTCTGTGGGCCGGCCGGAACAGGGAAAACCTCGCTGGCCATGCATTTGGCTGCCGAAATTGGCCGGCCTATCATCATCATGCACGGGGATGATGAATTGTCGACATCGGATCTGGTCGGAGCAGAACAGGGCATCCGGTCAAAAAAAGTCGTGGACAATTTTATTCACCATGTTTACAAAACCGAGGAGCGAATCGACCGGCAATGGATCGATAAACGATTGTCGCTGGCCTGCAAAAATGGTCTCACTCTGATTTATGATGAATTCACGCGTTCCAGGCCGGAGGCGAATAACATCCTGCTGGCGATTCTTGAAGAAAAAATGCTTGACCTTCCCGGCCAGACCAAAGGGGAAGTTTACATCAATGTCCATCCTGAATTTCGCGTCATTTTCACCAGCAATCCCCAGGAGTACGTCGGTATTCATCGGGCTCAGGATGCGCTGCTCGACCGAATGATTACCATTGATCTGGGCTGCCTGGATGCGGAGACCGAAATTCAGATCACCCAGAGGCGCGCCGGTATTAAATATCAGCATGCCAAAAAAATCGTGCACCTGGTGCGCTCATTTCGCTCGCAGGACGGGCACACAGACCGACCAACGCTCCGGGATGCCATCAAGATCGGTCGCATCATTAAACTACTGAAAATCATTCCATCCAGAAAAAATGTTCGCTTCAAAAAAATTTGCCTGGATGTTTTGACATCGGAAATTCATACATACAAATTCAATGGCGCTCCGAAATCGAGCACAATGAAAACGATTGAAGAGCTCCTTGCAATTCATTGCTGAGGTTAACTATGGCTGTCGCAAAAGTTGTTGCATCAGTAGTCGCTTTTTTTAACAGCGCGCTGGGGAAAAATGGACGGGTCGTTGAAGTGAAGCCGGTCGACTCCGGCTGGTCTTCAATTTTTGAAAGCATTGAAGAAACAGAGTATATGCGAAAAATAGCCCAGGACGATATGGTAGCGGTTTATGATGTTCAGATAGATTCCAATTACGAAGTTGTCGGCTATAGCAGAAAAAGCATGCGCCCGCGAAAAGAGTCGACGTAAATTTCATGCAGTGAAAAATTCAAGAGGTGAACCATGTCACGACTTGCTGGCATTAATGACATTCGAACGAGCCAGAAAATACATATTCGTTCTATATCCAAAAGACGACGTTCCAAATTCTTATCCCTTTTCATGCTGGATAACGAACGTCAACTGCTTCAAAAAGATAACCAGGTTTTAGCGCAACGGCATTCCAGAAATGCAGAACGGATCGGGGCCATCGACTCGGAAATTGCAAAATCCATTGAAAATGAGTTCAATTCAAATGAGAATCAACCCGACCTGAAAAAGCAAACCAAAGTGGTGAAGAACCGCTGGCAAACCCGTGAATTTAAAGTTTGATTTCTGATTAAAACAATTGAAGATGGGCACAGGAATGAGCCATTACATTTATGGATTTATTGAGTCAGACCAGCCCTGCAGTTTTGGACCTATTGGAATTGGAACCCAAAATAACGTCTACACTATCGGTTATAAAGACATTGCCGCTGTTGTGAGCGACCATCCCCTGATAACCTTCGACCGTCTTGATAAAGCGCTTCTGACTGAGCTTGTCCGGGGCCATCAACTGGCCATTGAACATGTGTCACGGCTGCATACGATTATTCCGCTCCAGTTCGGCAATGTCGCTGATGACGAAACTTCTGTTCAGAAAATCCTGGGGCAAGCCTATATCCAATTCAAAACGCTGTTCCAACGCATTCGTGGCAAGGTCGAGCGGTTGTTCAGGCATCGGCCAACAAGCTGGAATGGATCAATTCAATCTCCCGGACTGATCCGGGCATCCTCGCCAGGGTGAATGCGATGAATTCGCTCTCCGAGGTGGACAAGCAGTGCGCCCGCATCGACATTGGTAAAATGATTTTTGATACAATGGCAAAAAAAGAAAAAGAGCTGGTCGAGGATATTCTACGGGCGCTGTGCAACGGGGAGCAACAGTGTGTCTGCGGGCCGCTGTCTAATGAAGGGATGATTTTCAATGGCTCCTTTCTGGTTGAGAGAGAAGCGGAAACCAGCTTCGACCAGAAAGTCAATGATCTGGCCAAAAAATATGAATCTGAATTGACGTTCAAATACATTGGCCCCATGCCTCCTGTCAGTTTTGCCAATTTGAAGCTGGAACTCACAGACCACGCTCTCATCGATCATGCCCGACGGACTCTGGGCCTGTCCGAATCCGCTACAATGTTCGAAATTAAATCCGCCTATCACTGCCTGGCCGCCAGGTGTCATCCTGATAAAAATTCCGATATGACGCACGCCGAGCGGCAATTCAGGGAGATAACCGATGCGGTACGTGTTCTGGAAACCTATTGTCAGAATTATCGCTACTCATTCGACAAGCATGCTATCGAGGAAACGGTGCTCATCCATTCAGCCGAATTTTAAATTATACGGGGACTGTCATGTCTGAAAACGGGAAATACATTTATTGCATTATTGAAGAAGAAAAAAGTCAAACATTTGGATCGCGAAATATTGGAGAGACTCCGGCGCCGGTTCACAGCATTCATTTCAATCATATCGGCGCTGTCATCAGCGACACGCCCATTGTGAACTACCCCTTGCTCAGTAAAAATTATCTTGCGCATCAAAAAGTCATTGAAGAAGCGCTGTCCAGGAATTTAAACCCGCTGCCAGTTCGATTTGCCACCATTGCCAGGAATGAACAGAACATCATGGCCATTCTGGAAAAGCGGTACGATGAATTTCAGGACTATCTTGACCGGCTGCGCGGAAAAAGAGAATTGGGTTTGAAAGTCTTCTGGGACAGTGACATTGCCTACAACGAAATTCTGAATGAAAACAATCAGATCAAAAAGCTGCGTGATTCCCTTTTGACCCTGCCGCAGGAAAAGTCCTACTTTCAGCGAATCGAGGTCGGCAAGCTGGTCGAGAACGCACTCATCGAAAAACGAAAGCGAGAGAGCGAACGGATCCTCTCCCCGCTGCGCGAACTCTGCATCGATTATCGTCTGGGCAACATCATCGGGGACAAGATGGTGGTCAATGCTTCCTTTTTAGTCGACAGCGACCAGGAGAAATTGTTCGATGCCTGGGTTGGCGCGCTCAATGAAGAGAATCTGAAGCGATTCATTATCAAATATGTCGGGCCCATACCACCGTACAATTTCGTGGAAATAGACATCAACATTCTGGAATTGGGTCTCAATTGAGACCTGCAATCCCTTCATGGAATTCATCCCAACAGCGCGGCCCATGCTGTTGGGAAATTCTTTGGTGATCATCGCAACGCATGAGTGACTGTTATGGCCATTTTCATAGACGATTTATTAGCTCTGCCTGTCAAGGGCTTATTCGGCATCTTCAAAGAAATTCACAAGGCTGTGGATCAGGAATTGAATAATGTAACCTACTGGCAGCGAAAACTGCTGGAAGCGCAAATTCAACTGGAGACCAACGAGATCGACATGGAACAATACGTCATTCTCGAAGAGCAGATTGTCTCGCGAATCTCCGAAATTCAGGGACGACATTCATGAACGGTTTTTATCTGTATTGCATCCGCGAAAAAGGAGATGCGGCTTTTTCAGCGCCGGGATTGTTTGAGCAGAACAGGGCATTCGCACTGCCGGTGCAAAATCTCGAGGCCATCGTGAGCCAGGTTCCCATGGAGCAAATGGACCGGGAACGAATCCAGCAAAAAGCGCAGGACGACCTGAACTGGATCAAGGGCATGGCGCAACGGCACGAAGCTGTCATTGAATCCGCCATGAACGCGGATGGATGCATTTGCCCGGTCATTCCCATGCGATTTGGCACTGTTTTCCTGAATCAGGAAACGGTGGAACAGACCATCACGCATGAATCCGGGAAATATTCCCAATGCCTGGCTTCATTGCATCACAGGCAGGAATGGAGCGCCAAGCTCTACGTCGCGGACCCGAATCCAATTCAATCGGAAGTGCTGGAAAACAACCCGGTGCTTCTGCTCAAGAAGAAGCAAATCCAGGCCATGCCACGAGGTATGGCTTATTTTTTTCAATCGGAATTGAATGAGCAGATGTTGGTTGCTGCGGCGCAACGTACTGAGGCCTATGCCACATCCGTCTTTGACGCGCTGGCGCACCACGCCTGTCAGAGCGTTCGCGGGAAATTGCTGGAGAAGGAATTGACCGGCAGACAGGAACCGATGATTTTGAACGCCATTTTCCTGATTCCCGAAGACGCTGTGTCCGCTTTCAAGCAGGAGGTGGAAAAATCCCGGGCATCTTTAAACGATAACGGACTGCAGATTGAATTCAGTGGTCCCTGGCCGCCCTATCATTTTGCGAAGGTTTAATCATGCAGCAAAGAAGCGAACAGACTCATGTGACGCTGTTGGATGCGCTGGACAGGGTGATCGAGACAGGCGCTGTTGTGACAGGCGACCTGACCGTACGCGTAGCCGATATTGATCTGATCTATATTGGAATTCGGCTGATTGCTACATCGATTTCCAAATTGGATGCGGCGCATGGTCGCTCAGGGATGAATCCCGACCGTGAGCCGACGCTGGAGGAGTGCGAATACATCCAAAAACTTGAGCAGGAAATAGCCAAAGCAGAGAGCAATATTTCGCACTACTTGCAATTCCCAAAACCGCAGGAGGCAGAACAGGGGCTCGCCAAATTAGTGCTGACGCTGGTTGTGTTGATCAAACGGCTCATGGAACGCGAAGCCATGCGCCGCATTCAGGCAGGTGCGCTGGCGTCCGTCGAAATTCAGAAATTGGGACTGACTTTTTTGGCGCTCGATAAGAAAGTAGAAGAATTAAAACTGGTCTTCGGGCTGCAGCAAGAAGAACTGAATATTGAACTTGGGCCGCTGGGAAATCTGATGTAGGCTGCTGTCCGCATCGGATAAATGATCAAGGAGAACAACATGTCGGAAGAGATCACCCACGGAATATATTCCACGAATCTCGCGGATATTCTGGAACGGGTATTGGACAAAGGGATTGTCATCGCAGGGGACATCCAGATCAAGATTGCAGATATTGAATTGCTCACCATTAAAATCCGGCTGATGATCGCTTCTGTGGATAAGGCGATTGAAATGGGCATCAACTGGTGGGAGACGGATTCCTATTTGAGCCGGAATGCAAAACAGTTGGAAGAAGAAAATAAACAGCTCAAAGAGCGAATCACGCAATTGGAACAACCTCAGAATAAAGGAACCTTCAATGGAACAGACTAAGAAAAAGAAAGATGACGAGCATCAGATCAATATTGATCTGGGCTTAGGCGGATTGTTCAAGGGCCTTGGCAATCTGGTGGACCTGGTGAGTGAATTGTCTGAAAAAGGCCAAATCATCAAGGAGCGCACTCAGGAATTCAACGGCGAAGGTCCGTTAAAGGATTTAAAAGGCGTGTATGGTTTCTCGATTAAAATGGGCACTGGCGGCAAACCCGAAGTTCAGTCATTTGGCAATGTTAAAAAAAGCGACCACGGCCCCATCGTCGATGAAGTGCGCGAGCCGATGACGGACATTTTCGAAGAAGCGCACGAAATTCAGGTGATCGCCGAGATGCCCGGCATCGAGGAAAAGGATGTGAAGCTGGATTTGAACGAGGATGTGTTGACCATTGATGCCAACCATGCAAAACGAAAATATCACAAGGAGCTCTTGCTGCCTGCCAAAGTGAAGGTGGAGTCGCTATCCTATGTGTTCAAAAATGGCATTCTGGAAATTAAAATCAACAAATAAGATAATCCGATGGATGTCTTTTCCCACGCTTGCAGGAGTTTACAGCTATGAAATCGAATGAACATCCCGTGTTGACCTTGCGCGTTACTGAATCATTCTCCAAAGATGTGGGCCGCGGCATCGCCCGAATCGATCCGGCAGATATGCAGACCATTGGCGCCGGCGTCGGCGATATTGTGGAAGTCGTTGGCAAACAGACCACTGTCGCGAAACTCATGCCGACCTATCCTGAAAACCGGGGCAAGCAGCTCGTGCAAATCGATGGCCTGATCCGGGAGAATGCCAAAGTGGGCATTGATGAGCGCGTGAAAATTAAAAAAGTTGCATCGCAAAACGCCGAGAAATTAATTTTGGATCCGCTCACGCTGATCACCGACAGCTCGCGCGAGAGCCGCTATATCGGTCGTTTGATCGAAGGCCTGCCGCTGATGAAAAACGACCGCATCCGGGCGAATTTGATCGGCTCCCGGTCACAGGATTTCACTGTGCTGGAGACCCATCCTGACGGCGTCGTGATTGTACAGCCAACCACAGCGATTCAGATAAAATCCCGGGAGGGTGAAAAAAAACCATCGCATAAAATTTCCTACGAAGATATTGGTGGTCTGCACAAGGAGATACAGCGCATTCGCGAGATGATTGAGCTGCCGCTCAAATACCCGCAAATTTTTCAGCGACTCGGCATTGAACCGCCCAAAGGGGTGTTACTTTTGGGGCCGCCGGGAACGGGAAAGACGTTGATCGCCCGCGCCGTGGCCAATGAAACCGATGCCTCCTTTTTTGCCATCAACGGCCCGGAGGTGATTCACAAATTCTATGGGGAAAGCGAGGCTAAACTACGCGGCATTTTTGAGCAGGCCAGCAAGCAGGCGCCGAGCATTATTTTCCTGGATGAGATCGACGCAATTTCACCGAAGCGCGAATCCGCTGTTGGCGATGTGGAAAAACGGGTTGTCGCCCAACTGCTGGCGTTGATGGATGGGCTTGCCGGACGCGGCCAGGTGATTGTCATCGGCGCGACCAATATCCCCAACGCCATTGATCCGGCGTTGCGACGCCCGGGACGGTTCGATCGGGAAATCACGATTGGCGTCCCGGATAAGAAAGGTCGCGAACAAATTCTGCAAATTCACACGCGCGGTATGCCGTTAGCCGAAGACGTGGACCTCAACCGCCTGGCAGAAATCACGCATGGTTTTGTGGGCGCCGATCTGGCAGCGCTCTGTCGCGAATCAGCAATGATCGCGCTTCGCACCATATTCCCAAAAATTGAATTTGACATGGATTCTATCCCAATCGAGACGCTCCTGGAATTGGAAGTGACTATGTCGCATTTCCGTGAAGCGCTGAAGGAAGTGGAGCCATCAGCCACCCGCGAGGTTTCCATCGAAGTGCCCAATGTCAAATGGGATCAGGTTGGCGGACTGGAGCAAGTGAAACGCAGGCTCATTGAAGCCATCGAATGGCCGCTGAAATACGCTGAGTTATTTGAAGTCTCGAACACCATTCCACCGAAAGGTATCCTGCTGTACGGTTCCCCCGGCACCGGCAAGACGCTGCTAGCCAGGGCCGTCGCCACGGAGAGTGAGGTGAATTTCATCTCCATCAAGGGGCCGGAATTATTGTCGAAATGGGTTGGCGAGAGCGAAAAAGGCGTGCGCGAGCTGTTTAAAAAAGCAAGACAGGCGTCGCCGTGTATTCTGTTCTTCGACGAAATGGATGCCATCGCCCCGGTGCGCGGCAGTGGTACCGGCGATTCGCATGTGACCGAGCGGGTCATCAGCCAATTGCTGACTGAACTCGACGGCATCGAGGGCTTGAAAAATGTCGTCATCATTGCAGCGACAAACCGGCTGGATATCATCGATCCGGCTGTGCTTCGTCCCGGACGATTCGATTATTTGATCGAGCTTCCCCTGCCGGATTTAGACACACGGCAGGCCATTTTTCAAGTCCATTTGAAGAACAAACCCCTCGCGCGCAATGTGGATATTAAAATCCTGGCGCAGGATACGGAAGGCATGTCCGGAGCAGAAATTGAATCCGTCTGCCGTTCTGCATCCATGGCGGCGATCCGCGACATTGTCGAGTCTCACCGGGAGGGTCCATTCGATTACGCGAAGTTAAAAATAACGAAAGCGCATTTAACTCAAGCGATTGAAGATGCGGCTAAAAGGGCTTAGGGATATCAAGACATCGACGCGTCGCCCTGCGCGAGCTGTGACCTTTGACATTCGGAAAATCAGCTCGCTTGCAGCAGTTCAACAGCGGACCCGCCGGGAAGAAGAGACATGCCATACGCCCAAAACCTGGGTCTTCATCAATGAGCCAAAATTTTCGCGGCTCCATAAAAGCATGCTCATCGACCGATACCAGTCGCCGAACACGGAAATTTTCACCGAAGCGGAATCGGTCATTCTGATTGTGGATTGTCCCGGTCTCGTCAGCGAACAAGATATTCATCTGTCCGTTGAAGGGGATATCCTCATCTTCGAAGCAATTGGAGGCATGGACGGCATCAAGCGAAAATACGCCACAGAAATTGTGCTCCCATTTTTGATTGATCCGTCTAACATTTCGGCCACATTAAAAAACGGGATTGTGGAAGCATGCCTTCATCCATTGAAAGGAAATCGTCATGGATAAAATTAACGTATTGATTGTCGACGACAATGAAGAAATTTTTCTGCTTCTGCGCCGGACATTGGAGACATCGGGCTATCACGTGACGTATGCGCAGAACGGTTTCGAGGCGATTACCATGTTTGGCATTGAAAAACCCGATATCATTTTTTTAGATATCAACATGCCGGAAATGGACGGCATCGAAACGCTGAGACGGCTGACGCGACTGGAAGGCTGGGGCAGAACGGTGGTGATTATTCTGACCGGCTACGGCGACATCACCACAGCGCGGCAGGCCATGCAACTTGGCGCCTATGATTACATCACCAAGCCGATACAATTGAACCTTATCGAATCCATCTGCCGGGAAGCTGTTGAAGAAAAGGTCATGGCCCATGCGTGACCTGATCTATGTTCCCATCATTCATACAGAAGCGGACCTGGGTTCAATGGCCAGTTCGTTCAGGCAGGCGTATACGCACCAATTTTCGGAGTCCCATTACAACGCCCACGTGACTTCCATCGACCACATGTGGGAAGGGCTCACGCGCACTGTCCAGGAATTGAATGTCATCTGGACCAGCACGCGTCTGTACCAGGATGGATTGCCGGTCTGCGGTCGGGAATTGGAGATTGTGACTGAATTAGCCAACAGCGGCAGCAAGAACCATCTCCTTCTCCGGTCGCTCATTCAAAACGGGGCCATGCTTGAGGGAACTGAGGATAAAGAGTTGCTACTCAAGGAATACCATTTCATTCAAAAAATAATGACCGCTGAAAATCCGTTCATTAAGAGAAAAAGGTCGGAGGAATACAAACAGCATAGTGCAACATTACTGCAGCAACGGGATCGATTCATTGCCAATCGAATCGATGCGACGCTTCAGCAATCTGAAACCGGGCTGCTATTTATGGGCATGCTTCATAAGGTCGATCACTATCTTGCCAAAGACATCCATGTCAATTTTCTGATTCATCGGCTGCCATTCGATAAAATGGTGAAAGTCTGAGTTTGAATCTCAGGCGCAGTGAAGTCATTTCCCCGCAGGCCGACAGAGATTCTGTTCGTTTTCATTCATTTTCTGGTTGCTTTCTGATGACGTAGTTTTGCCGGCCCACTACATTGACAACACAACTCCCCCGGGCTGCAATTGTTATGTTGCAAGTATCGCCCGATTTCCTATCTCTGCACTGTTCTGGTGATGCGTCATTTGAAAGCGCTGCGACATCCTTCATCTTCGTGGGTCAAGGTAGTATTGAAAGGAGTCCCGAATGACTGAATGAGCAGAAGGGAGACAACAGGAGAATTACATGACAATAAATTCATCAAAAAAAATTAAACTTTTCTCAGCTCATTACGATATATTTTTTAAGAGGTAAAACTCAGCCTACGTTGTTAATATTTCTTAAATTAATTTACTGTCACAACAGTTGACTTTTAACCCATAATAGTAGTATATTCGTAGTGCTTACCCCGAACTCAAGTCTCCGGGCAGGGGTAAGAAAGTTTAAACTTTTATGGCATACAATAAAAATATGAAAGGAGGTGAAAGGTTTCGATGGAAAAATTTTACACCAGAGATTTTGATTTGATCGAGTTGATTCCGCCCTCATCCAACGCACTGCGCGAAAAAATCGGAAATATTTTGCGTTCATCAAAAGACTGGCGTGCCGATGTGAGTCGAATTGATAAAAGTACCGGAAATTATCGCATCATACTTCGAGGAACTCTGAAACAGAATGAGCCCATGTTACAGTAGGAAATGACTTTTAACTTCATATAAAATCAATCATCAATTTTCTCTTGTTCCATTGACTCGTCAAATTATCTTCATGATTTTATGTTAAACAAAATGACAGGGTAAGATTAATCTTTGATGGAGGTGTGATTTATGACTAAATTTAATGTCCGTGATTTGGAAATCATTCGTAACGCGAATATATCCTCCTCAACATTGAAGAGACAGATTGGAAATATGCTTCAGAGCTCTGATGATTGCAGAGCCATTGTCGAAAGTCTGAACAGAGAAACAGGTGAATATCGGATTGTGCTGCAGGGAACGCTGGAAACATTTGATCACAACTGAGTGATCCCAATCTTTATCTGTAAATGAAACGTGCTGTGCAACGAATGGAAGAAGAGACTTCACATCGATGAAGTCTCTTTTTTTTTGCCCTTTCTGGCTGTGCGAATCCTTCGGGCTTTTCTGTTGATTGAATATAACTGCCTGGTCTACAGCTTCACGCTCACAGCGAGTCCGTCGCGTAACGGTACAATGAGAGTAACGCAGTCGTTTCGCGCGAACAACAGTCGGTTGAATTCCTTCACACCTTCCGTATACTTATCGCCGCTCGCTCTTAGCACTTCACCGTCCCACAGCGCATTATCCGTGATGAACAATCCGCCTTTACGCAATCGCGACAGCGCCAGGTCGATGGTATCCGGGTATTGCTCCTTATCGACATCATTGAAAATGATATCGAACGGTCCATCGTATTTCCTGAGAATATCCTGGGCGTGCCCGACATGGAATTCCACGCTGTCACGAATGCCCAATCGGTCGAAATATGCAAGCGCCCTGTCCCTATTTTTTTCATCGCCATCGGTGCAGATGATTTTCCCGCGCCGGGCCATACCCATGGCAAACCAGACGGCTGAATACCCAAATCCGGAGCCCATCTCAAAGATCGCATTTGCCTGACTCACGGCTGCCATTTGTCGTAAAAATTGTCCGCACAGCGGACCGATAATTGGAAATTTCCTTTCCATACCATAGGCTTCCATCTCCTTTAAAACCGGATTCCCGATCGGCACCAGTTCCCGAATGTATGCTTCGATCTGTGAATTAACTATTTCCATGACGATCCCTTTCTCAATTCGATAATTGATTTTATTGTCTTACCGAAAACCACCCAGTCAGGTTCCCGATTTCTCATCGCCCATCCTTTAAAATTTTTTCTTTGCGTCACTAGAAATTTTTAGCTTGACATTCTGGGTTTAATTTATTTATTTAGGCAATCCATCGTATCGATGAACGACATAATTCCCCTTTTTCATTCACCCCTATCGATAAAACAAAGGAATTTGGCATGCAAAATTCACGACGAGAATTCATAAAGCAGATGGGAATTTTCACCGGCGCCATGGTGACGAGATCCTATTTTAACCCCGCACTCACTTCGGAAATAGAGGCTGCTTCGGCGCGGGTCGCCCATCTGTCGCCGGGCGAGGTGGCATCCGATGAAGATTTCTGGTTTGAAATTCAACGGGCATTCACCAACGCCAGAGGAATCATCAATCTGAACAACGGCGGTGTCAGTCCCTCGCCAAAAGTTGTTCAGGACGCGCTCGTCCGACACAACGAATTTGCCAATGAAGCGCCGGCATACACCATGTGGACCGTCCTCGGGCCCATGAGGGAAACAGTTCGGACGCGATTGGCGCAACTGGCAGGTTGCGAGTCCGAAGAGGTGGCCATTTGCAGAAATACGACAGAGGCGCTGGAAACGGTGATATTCGGACTGACGTTGAACGCCGGCGATGAGATTCTCACCACCAACCAGGATTATCCCAACATGATGAATGCCTTGCGCCAGTTGGAAAAACGGCGGGGAGTCGTCCTCAAAACAGTATCGCTGCCCACGCCGCCGAAAGACATCCACGAAATCACGAAGATTCTGGAAGCTGCTATCACGAAAAAAACGAAAGTCATTCTGATCAGCCACGTCATCTTTTTAACCGGCCAGATCACCCCGGTGCAGGAAATTTGCGACATGGCGCACACCCACGGCATTGAAGTGATTGTCGATGCTGCGCACTCGTTCGCCCATATCGAATACAACATCTCAGATCTGCATTGCGATTATTTCGGGACCAGCCTGCACAAATGGCTCTGCGCCCCGTTCGGCACCGGTATGCTCTGGGTGAAGCGGGAGAAAATCGAGAAACTCTGGCCGCTATTCGCGCCGGCCGAGCCAAACAGCAACGATATCCGCAAGTTCGAAGCGCTCGGCACGAGGTCATTTCCCATCGAAATCGCAATTGCCCAGGCAATTCATTTTCATAACGGGATCGGCCCGAAACGAAAGGAGGAACGCTTGCGGTACCTGAAAAATTACTGGGCCAGGCAAGTCGTTTCCTTCCCCGGAACAGGTTTCAATACATCCCTTGATCCGGAGCAATCGTGCGGATTGGCGAATTTTCATATTCACGGAATTGAACCGAGCGCCTTGTGCGACTACCTGTTCAACAATCATAAAATTTTCACCGTGCCCATCGTCCACGATGAATTCAAAGGGGTGCGGGTGACGCCGAGCGTGTACACCACCATCGAAGAGCTGGACTATTTCGTCGAGGTCGTGGAACAAGTCGCCCGCAAAGGTCTGCCCAAATAATCGGCTGAAATCTGTCTTCGCCGTCAGTGCAAATTCAGATGTTGGGCTCAGGATACTTTATCATAGATCATTTTTGAAATCTGAGCAATGACCTGCTCCGCGTCTTTGTGCTGATCAAAACCGCTCGTGAGAACGACCAGCACGCAGGCATGATCCGGCTTCACAAAGACAATGGCCGCATCATGGTCGATGCGCGTGATGGAGCCGGTTTTGTGCGCGACTTTCACCTCTTTGGGCAAAAGGGCCGGTATTTTATTGTTGAATTTTTGATCCAATAAAACGGCGGTCATCTTTTCGCAGGCCGCCGGTGTCGCTACCTGCTTCAGTGCAATGGCTTTCATCACCAGCATCATATCGTAGGCATCCGTGGTGTTATTCAACCCCTGCTCGTACGCTTTTGGGTCTTCGACTCCGCGCAGCACCTGAATATTCTTCGCCCCGATTTCGCTCATGGTCTGCATGATATTTTTCGCGGATACCAGATCCACCAGCAAATTGGTCGCAAAGTTACTGCTCACGGTGATCATCTGATAAACCAGATCGTTGATGCTCATTTTTTTGCCCTGATTTTTATACACCGCATCATCGCTGTCCTCTCCAAAGTCCAGGGAATAGACGCTGCTATCGACAATACTGCGGAACTCATTTTTTACTAGCAGTGAATCAGTCAGACTGAATTTGCCCAGTTCCATCTGCCTGAACACCTCGATCATCACAGGCGTCTTCATGGTGCTTGCAGCGTGCATCTGTCTGGTCTCATTAAAAAAGAATGTCTCACCGGTCTGCAAATCTTCAAAGGCCACAGCAACCACCGCGCTATATTTCTCCATTTCTTTGGTGATATAATTTTTCAGTTCCCCCCAATCCGCAGTTTTGTTAACACAGGCAGACATCATAAGCGTCACTCCCAGAACCAGGACTCCATTGATCTTTTTCATGAACCTATCCTCTTTTTATGACTGGTTTTACTATCATCTCAGGGTATCCCTGGCTATTGTAAACATATTCAGAAACAAAGTCAAGCTCTTTTTAAATCCTGCCTGTATGTTATGCTGCGCCTTGGAACTTAAATTTTAAAATCTAAAAAAACCCTTGATTTTTAATATTAATTTCTTTAACTTTTTTCGCTTGAAAAAACCATGAACAGATTCTGGCACATAGTTTACATAAATCCCCGGTACGTTTCAATCGGTGTTGCATTTTAAATTTAATCTATCAGTGATTCAAATAGATAGTGTTCATTGATATCGTCATGTGGTTATCATATACGAACAAAATCCACCAATGAGGGAACACCAAAATTGCTTCATTTGCTTGTGGATAAATGCAGATCGATTGTTACTTTTGTGTTGTTGGTCTTCAAACACAACCGTTCCCACCTTCAACAATTCAATCTAAAAACGCTCTGAGCTGAGTTCTCGATTATTTTTATTAAAGTTCTATAAAACGAATACGATGAATATAAAGAATACCTTGATAGGCGCCGTTTGACTTTGAACCATGGGTCAGTTTTATTTATCCTCACAGTGCATTGCTGACCAACGAAAATGCGTCACGGTTTATTTTATAGGCTCATCTCATTCTGAAATCATACTGTTCAATTTAACCTGAATTATTCATAAAATTAGATAAAACTGTCGTTAAGTTTTTTTCTTTCTAATTGTTCAGTGGATATACAAAATCAAACTCAGTTTTATCTGCTTAATTGAAAATCATGTACCATTCAGGTTATCCCGCTTCCTTCAGAAAAACAATGAATAATGCGGGTTAAGCGATTGTAGGCGAACTGCACATTATGCTACTGTAATCTGAATTTAAATTAGCTGAACGATGGACGCGACCCGTCCTGTAAGTTTTCTTTCGACAGAGCGCGTGCCATAGGTTTTTCAGCCCCGGGGACTGTGCCTTTTCCAGCCTTTGAGGGATTGTCCAGGTTGGACTCATTCGTGTTTTAAATATACAACTATCAAGGAGTTTTTCATGAAGAGCAATTTTCAATCTGCCGAAACGTTAGAGAACGATCTTATGAAGACCATTCGCGGTTACAGCGGGTACCAGGTTGCCAAATCCCGCCAACAAACCGACCGTCGATTGAGAGAGTTTTTTTCAGAGCAATTGAAAAACGTTGAAAAACAAATCGCTTCCTACAATCAAAAAATTGAACAGAACAAAAGTGCTGTGTGCCGCGAAACGTTTACCAAGGTTTCCACAACACTGAAAACAGTATTGCGGTCTCTTCAGAACCCTGTGTACCAAATCTCGGTTCCCGCAAAAATTTTCCCCGGAACTCTGCAACGACTTTATGAGTATGAAATTCAACTCAAAAAACAGGTTCAAATTTTTTCCGAAGAAGTCCAGGAAATGGGCAAAGTCGATCTGGAATCCGAAGGCTGCGATTTCATGAATCACTTATTCGATCTCATCGATGGGATCAATCAGACGCTATCCGAGCGTGAGTTGCTCATTCTGGGCGAAATGAATTGAGCATCCTGCCCATGCGGTTCATGCCTGTTTTAACGATTGATTCTCCACACCTGTGGTTCAGCGATTTGCAAAAACAAGGGTTCAATCATATCTCCTTTTGGGCAACTATTTCCCCGCATCACTGACTTAAAGGTCAACGGACATGAAATTTTTCACTCATTACCTTTGGTTCAACACGCCGCATAGACGTGATTTCGTCAATATCACGCACGAGGTCGAACACGCACTGAGCCAGAGCGGCATTCAGGACGGGATGATCCTGGTCTCGGCCATGCACATTACTGCCGGCGTCTACATCAATGACGCGGAATCCGGGCTGATTCAGGACATCGAAGACTGGCTGCAGAAGCTCGCTCCGGAGGGTCTGCCGTATCGCCACCATCGCACCGGCGAGGACAACGGCGATGCTCACTTAAAGAACCTGCTCATCGGTCACGAAGTGATTGTGCCGGTTACCAACGGCGCGTTGGACCTGGGACCGTGGCAGCAAATTTACTACGCTGAATTTGATGGCATGCGACGCAAGCGCGTCATCATCAAAGCCATGGGCGAATAACGTTCAGGGATTATTATGCCACAACCTCTTCGAATTGCATTAGCCCAGGTGAATGTCACTGTGGGCGATTTTCAGGGCAATGCCGCGATCATCCGACGCACGATTGAATCAGCAAAAGCGCAGCGCGCCGACATCGTCGCCTTTCCGGAATTGGCGATCACCGGCTATCCGCCGGAGGACCTGCTGCTTCGACCGCAGTTCATTCGTGATAATGTTGATTGTCTCCAGCAGATTGCGCGCGACGCCTCTGGAATCACGGCTATTATCGGATTTGCCGATTCCATTCACGAAAAAATTTACAATGCCGCTGCCGTTCTCTCAGATGGCCGGGTGGCTGGCGTTTATCATAAAATTTTTCTGCCCAACTACAGCGTGTTCGATGAAAAGCGGTACTTCGAGCCCGGCAATCGGCCGCTGGTATTTGAAGTGGCCGGGGTCGCGATCGGGTTGAACATCTGCGAGGATATCTGGATCAAAGACAGCGTGACCGAGACTCAGGCGCTCACAGCCAATGCCGAGGTGATCCTCAACATTTCAGCATCTCCGTTTCACTACGGCAAGGTGGCCGAACGGGAACAATTGCTCAAACATCGCGCCATGCACAATCGGGCGGCCATCTGCTACGTGAACATCGTGGGAGGCCAGGACGAATTGGTCTTCGACGGGAACAGCCTGATTCTCGACGAGAACGGCGCCATCGTTTTGCGCGGAAAACAATTCGAGCCGGACCTGGTTGTGTGCGATATCGATGTGGAGAGGATCCGAAATGCCCGCGCGTCCGATCGGTCCTTTCAACAAAGGAAAAGCCAGTTCATCCCGCCGTTCAAACACGACTTCCTCGCTATTCAGACGCCGACGACCGGCTCTGAGCGCCCCCCTGTTCCGGCAACCTCGGTGGCCAAACTCGATCCGGTGGAAGAAATTTATCGCGCGCTGGTGCTGGGTACCCGGGATTATGTCCGCAAGAACGGCTTCAGCAAGGTCGTGCTGGGACTCAGCGGCGGCATCGATTCCGCGCTCACCGCGGCCATTTCCGTCGATGCGCTGGGAGCGGAGAACGTCATCGGCGTGAGTATGCCGTCCATCTTTTCCAGCGAATCGAGCAAAACCGACGCCGAGGCGCTTGCCAGAAACCTCAACATCACCTTCCTGACAATCCCCATCCAGGAAACCTTTGAGCAGTACCAGTCGATGCTCAGGGAACCGTTCGCCAACCGACCCTTTGACATTGCTGAAGAGAATATTCAGGCCCGAATCCGTGGCAATATCATCATGGCGCTGTCAAATAAATTTGGCTGGCTGGCTCTCACAACCGGCAACAAAAGCGAGGTGAGCGTGGGCTATTGCACACTTTATGGCGACATGGCCGGCGGCCTGGCTGTGATCAAGGATGTGCCAAAAACAGTGGTGTATCAGCTTTCTCAGTTGTTGAACGAGACGCGCGGCAGAGAAGTCATCCCACAAAATACAATTGCCAAACCGCCATCAGCCGAGCTGCGGCCGAACCAGAAGGATGAAGATAGCCTGCCCCCCTACGACATTCTCGATCCCATTTTGGTCGAGTACGTCGAGAATAACGCCACGGTCGAACAGGTTGTCGCGGCTGGGTTCGACGAACGAACCGTGCGCAAAGTGATTCATCTGGTGGATATGAGCGAGTACAAACGCCGACAGGGCCCCCCGGGCATTAAAATTACACCGCGGGCATTTGGCCGGGATCGTCGCATGCCCATCACCAATCGCTATCACAAAAAATATTAAACAGACTCCGAACCGATCAGAGACTCTCCTCTCGGCCAAACTCCGCCGCTGTAACACCGCATTTTACCACCAGACCGGGATGAGACCGGCGCCTCAAGAAAATCTCTTGCTTTATTTGAAATAAATTTTTATTTTCCGTGTTATGAATTTCCATCCTGGTTGGATATGCTTCATTCTTCATGATTTGTTTTCGAATTGGGTCAATGGAGATGCATGCAACGATAACGGTTTTTTTGGATCAACCTGCCAAATATCTCCGAGGCATTGCATGCTGTCAGTGCATCCGCCCAATCCGTGATGCCAAATGTTCTGTTCAGAATTTCAGATCCTAATTAAAATGGAGGGTTCGATGATCTGGTTCAACAATTTAATTGCCGCTATACTGCCTTTTGTCCCGAAACCGCTTGTTGGAATCGTTTCCCGACAGTACATTGCCGGAGAAAAATTGGAAGATGCCATTCGTAAAATCAAGGAATTGAATGCTCAGGGTATCTGTGCGACGCTGGATTTATTGGGTGAAGAAGTGAAGAATAAAGAAGATGCGTTGAAAGCTATGGAGACTTACAAGAATATTTTACACACCATCCATGACGAAAAATTGGACTCCAATGTCTCCGTGAAACCGACGCACATGGGTTTGAAGATCGATAAAGAATTCTGCTACAATAACATCAGAACTCTGGTCGAGGAAGCCAAAAAACTGAACAATTTTGTCCGCATCGATATTGAAGACTCTTCCTGCGTGGATGATACTCTGGAAGTTTTTTTGAAATTACACAAAGATTTTGATAATGTGGGAACCGCCATTCAATCGTACCTGCGGCGTTTAATCGGGGATGTGAATGACCTCATCCCTCATAAAGCCAATCTCCGGCTGTGCAAAGGCGCGTACTATTGGGAAAAACGCGACGTGGTGTACAAAGACCCGGAGATTGTGACTGAAAGCTATCGCTACATGATGGAGAAATTGCTGTCCAATAAATGCTATGTCGCCATTGCCACGCATGATGAAAAACTTGTGTTTGAAGGTTTGAAGCTCATTGACCGATTGAAGTTAAAACCCAATCAGTACGAATTTCAGATGCTGCTGGGCGTTGATCCGGAATTGCGGAGGATTATCGTCAATTCAGGACACCGACTCCGCGTGTACGTGCCGTTCGGCAAAGAGTGGTTCGCCTATTCCGTGCGACGCTTGCGCGAAAATCCCAAAATGGTAAATTATATCATCAAGAATACAATTCACCGAATGTCTGGTAAAAATCAGTAACCGGAGGGGAAGCCGTTCAACCAGGCCGGAACAGGACATTGGTTGAACGGCGGCATCCATCGCTTGCCGGGCTTGATAGCGAAGCGTCACTGCGTCCCGTTCGGCGCATTCACCCATTCGGACATGAAAAGAGAAATTTATCGTGAATTCCAGGAACCGATACACATTACCGGGCACAGTGCTGGCCATTTTCGTCTCTGCTGCATTCTTGTTGCCCGGCAACGGCTCGTTTGCCAAAGATGCATCAGGACGGCGCTTGTGCGTTGCCCGGCAGGACACCTTTGTGGTCAAACCGGATTCTCTGCTCAAACTGAAGGGACATCCGGCCGCAGCGATCGCGTTCAAGGACACCACGGTAAAAAGCGCCTTCTCTTCGTTCTGGGAAAAATCAAAATCTCACATTCGCCATCACTTCGAAGAGGACCTGGGAACCTATTTTGAATACGCCCCGGGATTATTCCTGTTCGATCGGGGGAACTCCGGCCAACACTTAGGAATTGGCAGGCATGGCAGTCTACCCGTCCAGACCCATCTGTTCCTGGACGGCCGTCCCCTCTACGATCCCATTTACGGCGGCATGGATCTGAATTTCATTCCGGCTCAATTCATCCGCACGGCGACCATTGAGCAGGGCATTTCTTCGCCCCTTTCCTCCGTTCACGGCGAGATGGTCTCCCTCACCAGCGATGTCTTCACTGAAAATAATCCCTACTCGCGAGTCGGGTATCACAAAGCCGGGCTTGGCTTCAGCGACGTGGACATCACGTTTGGTCAGCGCGCGACCCGGACTGCGAATTTTTTGTTGGGCGGAATTTTCCGGTCATACGATGGGGAGAGCGCAGCCTACAATTCGGACTTGCAGAATTTCCGCGGCAAAGTGTTCTATTTCCCTTCGGCCACCTGGGCGATCGAATATTCCTGGCTCCATAATAAATTGGCGCGTCGTGCGCCAGGGCCTCTGATGGCCAACGACACGCTGGCGACCCCGAATGCGGTGGAAAAAATTGGCCGGTTGGATCAGACATTGACCGTGAAAGGGCATGTCCTTGATTCCACTGTTCCAAATTTTGTCAGCACGTTTTATTACAGCGATCAGAACCAGACCCGCACCGATTCCGATGCGAACATGGACGCTCAAAATGACGGCAACTATGCCGGCATGACGACGCAAATCAGCGACTCCCTGTTCGGACAGGCATGGACAGCCGGAGCGAATTTTTGCCATGAATGGGTCACGAGCGATGATGTGGGGAAACGTCGGGCGGATCAGGGTTCCATCTACCTGATGGATGATTTGCTACAGAGGGAAACCCGTGGATTGCGGCTGCTGGGGACGTACACCTTCCGCAGCGGCCAGGGTTCATCCGTGGCTGGCGGCGCGTCTGGCTTTCTGAAATTCGGCAAACTGAAATGGATCGGGGCGATCAACAGTTCCATCAATTACCCCACGCTGTTTCAATTGTATGGGCAAACCAACTTTACCGGCAACAGCAATCTGAGCCAGGAAATACATCGCGCGATCTCAACCGGCGTCAGGTGGCAGCCGACCCCTGAGCTGGAAATTCTCGCGGAAGCCTATCTGAAGACCATTCACAATCCAATCGCTTTCGAATCCATCGACTCTGTGAAAGCGATCTGCACGAATTCAGGGGACCGGAAATTTATTGGCGCGGACATTCAGGCCAACTGGATGTTCTCGAAAAAATTGCAGATGTCCTGTTATCTCTCCGGCGTCCGTGGCTCGGCGCCCGGCAATTACCCACAATTTTCAGCCATAAGCTACCTGCAATATTCGGACAGCTTTTTCGAAAATGATTTGCAGCCAACGCTCCGTCTCGAAGCGCGCTATTACAGCGAGCGGACCAGCGCCATGTCCCATCCCTATTATTTTGTATCTTCCAATCAAACGCTGGCGTCTGTCTTTCTCCTGAATGCCAACGCCCTCGTGGATTTCGGCAACCTGAAAATGTATTTCACGCTCGAAAATCTCATCGATACAGACTATCAAATGGTCTATGGCTATCCCATGAGCGGCAGAACCCTGCACTATGGCCTGCGCTGGGAATTCTGGGATTAAGCGCGACCTTATCGCCTGCCAATCGCTCTCCACAATTTTACCGGCGACTATTTTTTTGACTTTCAACTGCGGCAGCGTCATCGGAAGGAATTCCATGCCTCTATGCTGCTTGAATAAATTGGTATAAAGGCATGAAACACCCCGGCGCCTGTCCGATTTTCAGGAATTGGCATCGTCGATTGAATCATTAACTGCTATTTCACGACCATCATCTTGCGGGTGATGGTCTCGTGGCCGGCGCGTAGTTGCACCAGATATACTCCGGAGCCGACCACTCTTCCGGTCTGATCTTTCCCATTCCACACGATGGATTTTCTGCCGGCATGCAAGACGTCGTCCGTCAGCGTCTTCACTTCCTGTCCCAGCGTGTTATAAATTTTCAGCGTGACGCGCATTGTTCCGGGCAAATCGAACTGAATAGTGGTCGATAGGTTGAATGGGTTGGGATAATTCTGGTGCAGGGCGATTGTCGTTGGCAGCGATGAATCGTCATCCAGAACCGTATCTGTCGTGATGGTTTGAATGACATAGCAGCTATCCGGCCCGGGCCAATCTGTGAGCGGACTTAAATGTGTGACAATTTCGCCGGCTAAACCCATTCCACCTGCAGCGATATCGTAAAAATGGTAGTCGCCGCCAATATGATCTTTAAAGCCAATCATGGCGCCGGCATCTCCGCCACCGAATGTGCCCCGAACAACCGGCCCGTAATGGAATTCGATCAAATCCGACGTCTCGTACAATCGCACCTGGAAATTCACGCGCGTGGTGACGGACTGATCGTAATAGGCTCTCATATTTTTCCATTGAATGATAAAAATCCGATGTGGCGCTATGCCTATTGTTCTGTAGCTCACCTGTCCCGGATTCCTGGAATCTTCAGGATTTAAGTCCTCCCACCACGGGCCCAGTGATTTGGACGGCCGCGCTGTCCCGGCAAGCCTGCCGTTTTCATTTGCCCCGATTGTGCCGATTTGTTGAGCCGTGGAGAGCCCCCGCTCCGATCCGTCCTGGCCAACGCCAAATTCGCACCAGCCGTTGGAACAGATTTGAATTTTATTATAATCCCATTGGTCAAAAGAAAAAACAAATGGCAGATATAATTGTGCGTAGCTATCGTCGCCAAATGGCAGGACTGTTCCCCCGGAGATTTCATCGTAAGCGCGATATTCCTTCTCCACACCCGCCCTGGCGATCGTCGGCGCTGTCACAACTGAAACCACCTGTTCAATCGTGTCGGCAACGGACGAGGGCGCAGCGCCGGTATAAATAAATTGCACCGTGTAAATGCCAAGGTTCTGCGCCACAAAATTGTTGTCGAACTGAATTCGCTGGGTTTCCTTGGGTCCCAAATTTTCAAATGATTTCGTGTCAGTGAAGACTTCATTTTCGGAGTGATCCACCACCCGAACCTGGGCTGCGGACGTTTCGGTCAACCTTCCGGTTCCCATGTTTGTCACGTAGGCTGCAAACTCAATTTCCGCTCCTTCTAACACGACACTGGGAAACGGGTCCAGACTGAACAGCAAATAGATTTCAGGTTTATAGACAAGCGGTTTTTGATAAACGCCATTGCCGTGTGTAGCCACGCGGAGACTCCGGTTTGAAGCAGAAATATTCAGGTCCATGGCCATGACTGCTTCCGGCAAGCCACTGCTGAAATCCTCCCACGTCATTCCTCCATCTGTGGATACGTACACGCCGAGGTCGTTTCCAACATAGACATGGTTCGAATTCAGCGGATCGATTGCCACGGAAGATGTTGGGATGTCCGGCAAGGTGCCGGTGATGTCCATCCAGTACTCGCCCGAATTCGTGGTTTTAAAAACGTGACCGGAATCGAAACCGCCAAAGGCGACATACACAGTTTTATCATCATTGGGGTCCACCGCGATATCCATGGGATAGCGATCCGGCAAAAAGCGAGTGACATTCACCCAGGTATCGCCTCCGTCACTCGTTCGAAAAATGTGCGGGGAGTTGTAGACCGGAGCAGTTCCCACATAAACAACATCAGGGTTGGTTGCGGAAATGGCCATGGAGAGCGCCGGATTCCCATCCAGCGGTACATTTCTGTTCGTGGCGAACCACTGACTCGCTCCATTTGTCGTTTTATAAATTCTGCTCCTGCCGGAATACAGAATGGATGGATTGGATGGCGAAATGATGAATGGCGCGACGAATGCCACATTCCCATCAATCAATCCTGTCGCTGCTGAAGCAAACGACTGACCACGATTTTCAGATTTCATCAGGTTATTGTATTGCCACTCACCATAAATAATGTTGTCATTCAGCGGATTAATCGCCGTCCAGCAGCCGTCGCCGCCGATAACAGTAGTCCAGCCGTCTATTTCACCGGAATAAAGATTCACGCCGTTGTCCTGGAATCCACCAATGGCCAAATTGGAATCGCTGGACGAGCTTGAAAATCCATTGTAAAATTGACCGGTTTGAAGTCCGGAACCGAGGTCCTGATAGCTTTCACCAAAATTGTTGCTGCGATAAACGCCGCCGTCGCAGGCAATGTAAATCACATTGGGGTCGTAGGGATCGTGCGCATAGTTATGATGATCCACATGGGGACCGCCGATTTCCTGAAATGAAATTCCGCCGTTGTTGGACTTGTTGATGGGCACGCCGGCGTAAATAACCTGGGACACATCATTGGGATGAACAGCCACCCAGTGCGAGAACCAGCCCTGGTAGGTCGGGATATCGCTATTAGTAAAACAATTGTAAACCTGAGTCCACGAAACGCCGAAATTATTGGTTCGAAACAACCCGATCCCATTGAGGCTGTCCGCGACACTGGCAAAAATAATATTGGGATCCGAACCATACCTATCCATCAATGTTTTGCCTGTGTACGATGGGATTCCTGTGACGGCATCCCAGTTTGTGCCGGCGTCGGTGGAGCGATACAAGCCGGCGCCGGGGCTGCCTAAATTTCCACAGGACACTATCACTAAATTCGTATCCGCCGGATTGATGATGATATCTTCCCCCATCAGCACTTCAAGCACATTGTGCCATGTTTCGCCGGCGTCCAACGATCGATAAATTCCCTCGCTCGTCGCCGCGAAAACGGTTTTCGGGTTGAGCGGATTGATGCGGATGCACTGCACGCCCCGCTGCTGATGATATTTCCAGTCCAGGCTTGCTTCCCACGTATCACCGCCGTCCTCTGTTTTCAGGATTCCAATGCCGTAACTGCCGCGCATCGTACGAACTGCCGTGCTGCCAATGGATTGATCGAAGCCATACACTTCGCCGGTGCCGATAAAGATGTTGTTTGAATCCGACGGATCGATCGCAATGGCCATCACGCCCAGCGTTGGAAAACCGGTGGTGACCCGTTCCCAATTTCCACCTGTCGCTGCCGAAAATGTCCGCCAGAGGCCGCCGCTTGCGCTTCCAGCATAGAGCGTATTCCCGTTTTGGGGATTCACAGCCAGTGCGATCATTCGCCCGGGTACATTGTGCGGACCAAATGGCTTCCATTCCGAATCGTCCACAGCGCCTTTTTTCAATTGCATCTTCACTTTTTCGTACGCCTTTAAATGCTTATCCACAGAAATGTCCTTTCCGGGATAAGCGCGGGAGCGCGTCCAGAAGTTCAGCGCTTCCATTGCGCCGGACATTCGTGGCTGATCGTTTCCCGAATGTTGCCTGGATTTGAAATCCAAATATACGGCCAGCATAGGTAACAAAATGGCGCCCATAATGATCGCTACAGCGATTTGCATGCTTTTATTTTTCATCAGCCGATTCTCCTCTGATAAATGAATGCGAGTCGTAATTAAAAAAAACCAATGTCATTTCAAAACAACCATCTTCCGGGCCGGCAACGTTTTATCATCCATAGCTATGACATAAAAATAAACGCCATTGCCGGCAGGCCTGCCCAAATGATCCAGGCCATCCCAACTCACCGTATAAATTCCGGCCGGCTGGCTTTTCTCAACAAGCCGCCGAACCTTTTGGCCCAGCAGGTTATAGATATCCAACGTCACAAATCCCTTGGCCGGTAAATCATACCGAATTTGCGTTTTCGAATTGAACGGATTGGGATAATTCTGGAACAGGGCAAATGATCCGGGTACAGTCTCCTGGTCCGCCACACTGGTGATATAATCGAGCCGGATCGGCACGATTTTTTTCATGTTGGTCGCTTCATTATTGGCAATCACCAGATTCGCATGATAGTGACCGGCGGATAATGCACCCGGCAGAATGGTGATGATGACTGAGCCTGGTTGGGAGGCCTCCACCAATCCAAAATTCGGCTCAATATGAAGCCAGGGAATTTCCTCCAGGCTGAAAATGAAATAGCCGAAATTGTTGTTCGGGGCAACATCCTGATCCAGCAGCGGATTGGTAAGACTCTGCACCACCGAAATCATGGACAGGACTTTCGCGCTTCCGAACGACGTCAATGGAAATGCTGTGGTAAACTCGTTGTTCGCAGCGTCCATATTTTCATAACTTGCCAGCGTTACAAGCTCGAATCCGCTGCCGGTGTATCGGGCAAGGGCGGAGAACACGCCGCCAAAATCAGTCACCACAACCACGTAATCTCCACCGAGCCAGCCGGCAAAAATACCGGTATCTGGATTTCCGTCCGTGTCAATCAGCAAATCGTACTCCAACTGATTGAGCTGTGCGTATTGATAAAATGAACTGACCTTGAAATACAACTTCCCGCCGGAAATTTGCATCCAGGTTTCGCTTAAGTCCATAACTCCGGCTGGATTGTCTTCCGGGTCTTTGTAAACAAGCTGCCACGAGCCTGTCGGAGCGGACGCTGCTCCTTGCCTCAATCCGGACATATCAGGCAATTCACCCAAAGGAATCTTCAATCCCGGCGCGAGAGGAGAAAGCGTTGCATAACTCGCCGGGCTTTTCAGCATACCGCCGCTCAGGATTGGCGCAACGCTGAATAATAATTGACCATTGCCGGCATTTTCTATCACCAGTGTATCGGTGAAATTCTCGCCCTGATCCAGGAACACGAGGAGCGAATCGTACCCTGTTGAAATTCGTGGCGCCGTGAGCACAAAATCGAGTCCGGAAATATTTCTGTCGATTTCGATGTATTCGGGCTCAGCCGGCAAATAACCATCTTCCGGTTTTACAACTTCGACAACATAGAATCCGGGTATCACTGAAATGTCATAGTGTCCCGACGATTTACTGTGAACTGTATCCACAGAAAGCGCCATGTAGGTGGCCAAATCAATTCTCGAAAAATATACCAGTGCGTCCGGTAATGGCGTCGATTTATCCCCTGTGAAAATTGTACCGCTCACATTGTGCCGGTCTTTTATCAGCAATTCCTTGAGCACCCAATTATCCGGGTCGATCTGAAGCTTAATGACTTCTTCATCCATGACAAATTGAAAGGTCTGAGAAGCCAGACTGTCCCAGACGACACATGTCGTATCTCCGGAAAGCGTTGTCAACTGCACATCCAGCGGCATTTTGAAAAGCCCGGTATACACCTGAACCTGGTCGAGTTTCAGAGTGACAATGTGATTCTCACCAGCCTCAGAATCTGACCACGCATATTCATAACTTGGGCGGAAAAAACCATACACCCACTGTTCGAAAAACCAGTCTAAATCCGCGCCGTAAACAGACTCGCAAACATCCCGAAAATCTTCGGTCGTCGCGTTCCCGAACGCAAACGCCTCGCGGTACGCTGCCAGCGATTCAAAGAATGAACTGTCGCCCAACACGTGACGCAGCATGTGCAGCACCCACGCGCCTTTATCGTACACGGTTCGACTGAACAGTTCTGCGATGTTGGTGGAGTCGTACACAAACACAGATGTCGGGAACAGACCCTGATCGAATTCGTCCATATAATTGAATAACGAATCCTGCCCTCCCCGGTGCTCGGCCCACAGGGCTTCGGCATACGAGGCAAATCCTTCGTTCAGCCAGATATGAGACCAGCGCTTCATGGTGATGAGATCGCCGAACCACTGGTGAGCCAATTCGTGAACCAGATAGCTGTCATACCTGTGATTCCCCTGAATGAGTCCCCGGCCATAGCTGGTGCAGGTTTGGTGCTCCATGGCGCCGCCCCACTGAAATTCCGCCATGCCGTATTTTTCATCGATGAAAGGATACTGGCCAAATAGCGAGGAGAAATGCGTAATTGCTTCCACCGTGATGGTGAAGTCCTCGCGGGCCGCTGCCTCATTTTCCGGGTACACGAAGTAGAGAACCTCCATGGAGTCTGTCCCCGAATAATAATAATCCGAAAACACCTCGTAATTGGTGATCGCCAAAGACACCAGATACGTACTGATGGGATAGCGCTCGGACCAGAAATAGGTTGTGGTGGTGTCCTCATTTTCGGTCTTGCTGACAAGCACGCCATTGGAGGCAACGATGAATGTGTCCGGCACAGTGATCGCGATATCCACCGAATCTGCTTTGTCCGCCGGATCGTCTTTGCAGGGCCACCAGGCCGGGGCGCCGAATGGCTGCGATAAGGTCGCGACAATCGGGAATTCCAGGTGGCTGCCAAAATCGAACGACTTGAATCCGCCGGCTGCCGAAGGGCGACCGTGGTAGTAAACGTGCAGTCCGATATAATCATCGATTTCTATCGTCTGCGGCAGCGTGATATTCAGAGAATTCTCCGAGTGAGTCCAACCTAACGTATCTCCCTGGGAAACCACCGAATCCACGATCATGTTGTCGAAAAAGTCCAGGGAAATTTCATTCAAGCCGGCGATTTGAGAAATGGCCTCCATGTAGACGCTGCCTGAAATATTTTCCTCGTAAGGATTGATTTTCAGGTCGATGCGATAGTAACTCACATCAATATCAGATGGCTCTCCCTTCATTGCGCGCATGGAGAAAGCGCCCTGGTTTCTTGCAAAACGGGCTGCCTCGAATTCACGAATTTGATCGTGCACTGTTTGGCCGGTGCCAAGGCTTGGAAAGCAGACGAAATACATAAAAAATGCCAGCGCCTTTAATTTATTGGTCATGTGTCAACCTCCATAATGAATGATTGAGTGGAAAATTTTCAAAGACTTGAGAAGTGCCGAAATATTTTTTACGTCAGTAAGTTCTTGGAATGTCACTTTTTAAATTGGTGATTTTAGTACGGGAAATATTCGCTCACGTTTCATAATATTGTTGCTTAATTGAAATCATGGTTGTACATTCAGGCATTGCTTTAACAACGAACATCAATTAATTTAATCAACATGAGTAACTCATCAGGTGGCTATGCTGAAGCATGTCGCTGGTTCAAAATTGTACCAGCACCACAATTTATCGTGGTCTCCAAAAATCAACCAGCTGCTTCTGGAATACGTGCGTTGAGTTGCTACCTACATGATTTTTGTATATATCGGAACAATGCCGGGATAATTTGATAGCCACGTGTGAATACCTGACGCTAACGCACTAATGATGAAGTCAAAATTTTCATTATGGTCGTTCTTATAAATCCCAACCAAATAACGATTCATTGACGAAATAAACTGAAAGCCAATGCGATGAAATTGACATTGTTCATTCTGTGTATGTTCGCGCCGTTCATTTTGCACGCCCAGGGATCATTGCTCATGGTTGGCGGCGGCAGCGAATACAGTTCCTGGGCTGACGCGCCCTTCACCTGGTTCATTGAAAAAGCGGATTTCGGAAAGATCATCAATATCGATGTGGACCAGGCGAGTCCGGAATACCCTGAATACTTCATCTCGCTGGGCGCGGATAGCTCTAGCGAAGCACTCCGAATCAGCAGCAAAACTGCGGCAAATGACTCGGCTACCTTCTACACATTGATCTCGGCCAAAGGCATCTTCCTGGAGGGCGGCGACCAGAGCGAGTATGTGCTGACGTGGAAAGGGACATTGGTGGAAGATGCTATTCACCACGTCTTCAACCACGGCGGCGTCATCGGTGGAACGAGCGCCGGACTGGCAGTCCTGGGACAGGTTGTCTACGATGCCACCGGCGGCTATCTGTACCCGGACGAGTCGGCGTACAATTCCTACACGCCGGACATTCACCTCACCGATGATTTTTTAAATCTCCTTCCCGATGTTCTGACCGATTCTCACTTTTTCCCGCGGGGCCGGCTGACCCGGCTCGTTCCCATGTTAGCCCGCCGCATCGTGGACAACGGTCAGAAAAATATCATGGGCATCGGCATCTGCGAGAATACCGCTTTATGCGTGGATGAATCCCGACTGGCCACTGTCTTCGGCGACGCCACTGTCTCCATCCTTTATCAGAGCGAAACATCCACGATCGATTGCCAGCCGGGAAAACCGCTGACGTTCACCGACATTGTGTTTCATCATCTGCCCCGGGGCGCTGTCTTTGATCTGGCTCACCGCGAACTGATCGATCCCGGCCCTTATCTGAACCCGATTTCAACGATATTCGTGGACAATAATTTCACTGCCGTCAACCTGAGCGGCGTCGACGATGATGCGCCAAACGCCGGCAGTGATGTCGTCAATTATCTCACATCCAGCGAAAGCGCTGCCTGGCGCGGGACCCTTTCAAAATCCGCAGGGTCGAATGTTGTGCCCAATACCGTGATCATCCACAAACTCATGTGGGAAGACCCAGCCCGTGAAAGCTATTATTTCGAAAATCGCTGGATCGGAGGCATGTGGGCCTGCGCAGCTCATCCCGGCTATCGCGTTCTCTATCTCAACGGGGATCGGGATAACAGCGAATTTAACAGCGATGTCAACATCTCCGCCGGGGGAATTTTAACGGTTGCGCACGGCGTCGCTTACGTTTTGAAGACCAACAGCATCACTCACTTTGCGCCAGCCTATGTCCGCTCTGCAAATCGCGCCACGAACTACCGGGGATTTGTGAACGCGCGGCTTTCCTTTTTGAAGGAGGGCGATGCCGTGGATTTGAAAATCAGCAGTTCGGACGTCTCTTCAGAATCACCTCACCCGGAACAGGATATTCGCCTGCTACCCAACTATCCCAATCCCTTCAACGCCTCCACGTCGATCTGTTTTATCCTGAACGCTCCGAAGTATGCGCACGTCACGATCTTCAATCTCGACGGAGCATTTGTCAGGACGATTGGCTCGGGCCGATTTTCCGCCGGGCAACACACGCTGACATGGGATGGGAAAAATCAATCTCAGGAGAATGTCGCCTCCGGCGTCTATTTTGTCAGCCTCATTGTCGATGCCCGGCAGCATTCAAAAAAAATGCTGCTTTTAAAATAAGGGGCATGCTAACTGCGCGTTGGATTTGATCGACCTGAAAAGAAGTCAGCGCCTGCAACAAATCACCCGATGGCTGTTGCTTCGAATATGCCTTCGTCAGTTAATAAAACGCCTCCGGTGCAACGAGAGAGCCTTGCTGATATTCAGCTTCTTTTGCCGGTGAAAAGTCCCACTGCCTCATTTATTTTTGCGCGAGAAGATATAAATATTGTCCTGCTCCAGGAAGGTCTCAATTCGCTCAATCGCAAAATCCGATTTTTGAACTGTCTCCAGCAGCCTATTTTTCGTCATGAAATGGCCATGCCCCTGTCCCCATCGATCCGGGTCTTTATCCACAATGACGAGCCTGGCCCCGGATTTCAAATAATGGGTCAGGTTGTTCAACCATTGAACCGGCTGTTCAAAGTCATGAAACGCCATCAGCATAATGACCAGATCCAGGTCTTTCACGGGAAATAAAGGATCATCGACGTCGCCAACCACCGTCCGGATGTTGGAGATTCGTTCCCTTTTACTGCGATCCTCAATTTTCCGGAGCGATTTTTCGTTTATATCATTGGCGTAGATTTTTCCGGTTTCTCCCACGCGCCGGGCCAGCCAGAAAGTCAGGTACCCATCGCCTGCGCCGGCTTCGCCAATCACCATGCCCGGCTTTATTCCGACCGTATCCATAATGGCTTCCGGCCGTTGCATTCGATCGCGGTATTCATTCTGGGCGATCAGTGATTCCGGCAGCGCCGCGAAAAGAATCAGGCACAGGGCAATAAAAAATCTCGTCCTCGTCATAGCTTCCTCGTGTGAATGGCGGTTCCGTGAACCTCCGGTTTTCAGTCAATCAGTTTGTAGGCAACAACTTTATTCCCGACAAATGTGGGGACGATCAGCAATTTCTTCTCTTTGATGTATTCAAAATCAGCCAGGTTGATGTCGCCGATGGTGTCCAGCAGTTCGGTGACGCGACCGGCCGGAGAAATCCGATACAGTTGGCCCTCCCAGTGGGAAACGAGATAATCGCCGCGATCATCAACGCGAATGCCGTCGACGACTCCGGCTCCAAGACAGGCAATGGTCCCGATTTTTTTAGTGGCCAAATCAGCGGATTTAAAACACCCATCGCCGGTGTTGCCAATGAGCAGTTTACCCTCGTGAATGAAAAGGCCATTGGCGCGGCGAATTTCACCTCCGCGTTCCCAGACTTCGAATGTACCACCTTTGAATTTATAAATGCGGCTGGCGCGATGGTCGGTCGGCGAGGTGTCGGAAATGTACACCGAACCGTCCGAATCGACAATCAGATCGTTGGGAAAATCGCACCCGGGAATTGGGTAGCGCTTTAAAATTTTACCGGTCTTCAGGTCGATCTCCGTGAGATTGCAGCGCTCCACAGTGTACAGTTTCTTCTTATAAATCGCCAATCCACAAGGACCATGGAGCGGAGCCGCCCATTTCAGCGCCTCAATTTCACCCGTGATCTTCAACTTCGAGATGAAGCCGGTGTACTCTTCCGGCCCGGCGTCTTTCTTGTATCGATTGTCAAAGCTGCTCACGAACAGCGCATCCTGGCCCGGATCGTACACCACCGATTCCGGCGTCAGAAATACAGCCTCGGTCTCCCAGGCCTTTGCCACGCGGTCGTGCTGTTTCTTCGGCGGCGTCAATGTGGTGTCCGCCTTCATCATGAATCCCCAGCCGCCAAAACTCTCTTTCACAACCAGCATTATTTCGTTCAGTCCCTTTTCCAACGTCAGAAAAGCGACGTCATTCAATCCGACAATGCCCAGGAACGATGGATCGCGCCACTGATACGCGCTCATGCCGTAGAACAATTTTTTACCATTGTGAAACAACGTGACCTCGTCGCTGTACCCGAAGGTCAGTTTAACGTCGAGCATTTCATCCGAATTCACAATGGTCCGCGCGAGTAAACACTCCGGGCGCTGCGGATTTCTTTTCACGAATCGGGCAATGTCCACCAATCCAGATGATGCAGCCTTCACCGGTTGCCAGCCGGCATAAAAAATCTGGTAAAAACCGGGGTAATCAATCACTTCAATGTCAATTTTTTCGGCGTTGAAGACCTTCGAAATTTCCCAATCCATCATCATGCCGGCCGGCGTTGCATCCGCGACGGGTTGCTCAAATTTCAGCGACTCCTCCGTCGTCACGCAGAAGTTCGAAAAATAGGCAGAACCATCCCTCGGGCCGGACAATCCGAGTTTCCCGGTGGCGACACCGTGCTTCAAGTCATGAATGACAAGAGCGGGCTCCGAAGCGCCATTCAAAAATACGCGGGCCTGACTGCCTTTCACGTCGATCTTCACATGAAGCCACTGGTTGACCGGGATGTTGCCGGCCGCGGTGAATCCCTCGCCGGAATACAATTGCCAGCCTGCCACTTTGTTGAACACCGGCGTGTACTGAAGCGCATCAGGGTACAGCCCGGCGCGATGGGGTCGAATGTAAAAACGCTCGCAGTTATCGTCATCCACTATTCGGAAATTGATGGCCGGATAAGAGCGACCGCCAGTCACCGCCATGTCCACCTCAATCACGCCATCGCCAAAGACAACATCGGTCAGAACCGCTGTCCCCATCATCGCTTTTCGACCCAGGAAATCGACCAGCGTGGCGTTTGACAGGTCCCATCGCCCGGAATTAAATTCGATAAATTGTTGAGACAGACCCATTGTCGGGAAAACGAAAAGTCCGAGCAGGATCATGAGCCGGAAAAATTGATCGACAGGAGTTCTCATCCCTTATTCTCCTTGCACGAGTTATATTCTTTAAGGGTTAAAATTTCTCTTTTTCAATCAATTGGATTTCACCCTAAAATATAGAGTGCCATGCCTTTATGCACAGCGAAAAGTGAAATCCATATAGGGATTTCACTCCAATTTTATTATGATCAACATGAAAAACTAACCCTTAATGAGTATAGATAATCAGTGATTTGGATATCTGTCTAACTACTACGCCGTTATGGAATTGATGTTGCAGAGAACAATTCGATCTATGGAAATGGCGTTTCAGCGTTGTCTCCGGACTTCTGGCGTCCGGCCGTCTTTCAAAAACAAACCGGCCGGCGTTCCTCTGTTATTGCCGCCAGGATTGCGACTGCATTTTCAGAAAATATCGTTTCCGCTGATGTTTGCTGCTGTAGCGAACAATGAAGCAGCCGTTGTCGGAGAGGAAAAACGCCACTTCCAATTCACCGTTTTTACGTGCGGTACTCGTTCGAACCACCGTCGATTTTGCGAGCAGGTTTTGAACCTCTCGCCGGGAAATTTCTTTCATCATAAAATCCAATCGTCAAATCGCGACCCATTGGCCTGGCTTATTCACAATGCAGATGAGCCATTCGTTCAATTCAGGCCTTCCGCGAAAAAGCCGCAGCTTCAATCCGCGGAAGGCAGGCAGTCTACCACTACTCCGGCAACTCTTCGAATAGCTCCTTCATCCGTTGCCGGTACATTTGAAACGCGTCTCGGCCTGCTTGCGTCAGTTTGAGCATGGTCCGAGGGATTTTGGCGACAAATTCTTTTTCCACGAGCACGTATCCTGCGGCCTCCAGCTTGCTCATGTGTGACGATAAATTGCCCCGGGTGAGACCGGTTTGCCGCATCAGAAAAAGGAAGTCTGCGCTTTCCACCACGTACAGATAGGCCATGATTATCAGTCGCGCCGGTTCGTGAATGACGCGATCAATGTCCGGGACTTGCTGCGGCAGTTCTTTTTCCCTGTCAGCTTTTGCCATGTGCGGACTCCTGTTCCGGTATTTTATATTTTGTCATGAATCTGACCAGGTGAAAAATTCCATTGAAAAACAACACCACGGTCCCAATGCCGAATACCAGCGGGTAGCCGTGATGGGAAACATACCCTCTCCAGAACAGGACTTCACCCAGAGGGACCAGAAGAGAAAGCAGCACACCGTAATAAAACAGCCGTGGGACATCCAGATAATATCCTGCCATGCTGAATGCGAACAGCAGCAGAAAACTCATCACGGCCGGGAAAAGCCATGTCGCGAGCGTCGTGCCGGTGAATTGCAACGCAATGACGCCCATGAAAATACCAGCTAATACCATGAAGGCCAAATAAAAATTGAGCTTGCGGATTTTCGTCCTGCGCTTCTCGCTGTAAGTCGCCAGGCCAACTCGCGGAGCTGTCATATGTTTTTTTCCCTGAACGTAGCCGACCAGCGCTATCAGATAAAGCGGCATAAAAATTGCTGAACTCCAAAAATCACCCATGCCCCATTGGCTCAAATAGGGGGCCAGTGCAAATTGCAGCGTGAAGCACATGATCAACAATTCCAAAAGTCCATCTTCAAATGTAGAACGAAATGCCTTGCGTTCCATGTCCGACAAATTGATACTATTTACCATATTCCACCTCCGAATCGATTTTCTCATATTTATGCAAGAACTGAATCAACGTCACTCCGCCCATGACGAGCAGGATGAGGCCGGGAATTCCGGAAGAAATCAGTCCGACATACTTCGGGTCAAAATTGCGCTCAGCTATAATATGCAACGGTTCGATGCCTGCCACAATGAGTCCCAATATATACAATCGCTTGTAATCTGTCAGATACACGGCAAAGCTAAAAAACGCCATGATAATCAGAACAATGATAAGCGACATGCCATAGGTTCCCATGATCGAACCAAAGTATCCCAGTGTTTTTCTTGACGTATATGTCCAGATCACCAGGGTCAATAACACAACGTGCACAAGAATGATCGTCATGAGCTTCCGCTGGCTGCGGCGCTCCGGCCCAAATTTCACATATCCCAGCCGGGGAATGGTGATATACCTCTTCCCCACCATGTACAGGACAGGTCCTATCACAACCATGAGCGGCACATAAATGGCAATGCGTACAGAATCGGCGACGCCGTTTGCGCTCAACGTAGCGCTCAGGACGGAAACCATGAGCAGAAAGCCCAGGAACAGATCGATCAGCCCGTCGCGATGATAGGAGACAAATGCCCTCCTCTCCATTTCTTTGAGATTGATTTTCTCGTTCATTTCATTTCTCCTTTTACAAATTAATCTGAACTGCATATCGGTTTGTATTGCAAACTCGTTTACGGGAAGTATACAAAATTTGTTTCACAAAGTCAAGACTTTTTTTTAGCCTGCATTATTCATAGTAATATGAATGACCTGTTAGATTTTGGCGCCTACATTATCATTGGACATTCGCGTAGAGGACGGTCGCGACCGTCCTCTACAGATACAAAACTATCGAATTTATTGCACATGCTTTTAACTGGTCATTCATATTAGTATTTTTAAAGGAGGCTGGCTAACCTGAATGGTGCTCTTTTTGGAATAAACGTATAAAAACTGAGTTTCAAAATAGCTTAGCCTTTAGCTAATTGAAAATCTCAATGTTGACTCAAATTCTGAGCAAGTTCATGAATAATTCAGGATAGGAAAAATTTTTTTCTCTGCAATGACCCCGGGATCGCTTTTCCCTCAGGGAGGCAGCGACCGGGCAATGTGGGTGAAAACGTTGAATGCTTGCGGGAATAATAGTGTAAAAGTTGGAAAAGGATTTCCGCCGGTGACTTTTGCCATCGCCGATGCGTGCGGATTCGCGTCATTGGCCAGGCTCAGAATCCGTGGCAGCAAAACAAACACGCCTGAATTTCAGTCGTGACGCCAGGGACTTTCGTTTGAATTGCTGCGCCAAACGACCTCTGTGTTTCGGTTGGAAGATTGCATCCGGGGGACGTTCGGATTATTTGAGGAGCAACATTTTTTTCACAGACGATGCGCCGGCATGACCCGTGAGTTTGTAAAAATACACGCCACTGCTCATTGAATTGCCGCGGGCGTCCGTGCCATTCCAGGTCAATTCATGAAAACCGGCTTCGCAGCGAGCATCCATCAGCGTACTGACGCGGGCCCCGGTCACGCTGTAGATGACAATTTTCACCGGCGATGCTTCCGGCAGAAAAAAGCGGATCATCGTCTCCGGATTGAATGGATTGGGGTAATTATCATAGAGCAGGAAATGATCCGGAGTCGCGGCTGTGGTCCCTGCCCTGGCAGACGTGGGAACCAGGGACAGTCCCTGACACCAGACAGCGTCCGCAATGGCGCCATCATTCCGGCAATTCGAAACATCAAGCACCACAGCGCCGCTGCCCTCATCCATTCCCCAGCAACCGACCATGCCGGCTTTGCCGGCGCAGTAGTGGCCGTCCATCGCTTCAAAAATCTGCTGCGTGGAGAGCGCCGCATTCCAAAGCCGCACTTCATCAATCGTCCCTTTGAAGCCGTAGCCATTGGCAGCGTTATTGCCGATGATCAAATCATACCCGCTATTGTCCGCAATGAGTCCGGCCGGGGCCGAGGTAAATTTGATCGGCTGCTCAATGCCATTGATGTACATTTTCACTTCGCTGCCATTGCCGGCGTACGTCACGGCAATGTGCTGCCACGTATTAAGCTGAATGGAACTATCCGGGGTCATGGAAATACTGCGCGCGCCGCCGGCATGAAGGAGCTGCAACGCCAGGCAATGGTCATTGAACGCCGGACTGGAATCGATCAGGTACAGTGAAAACTGCTGCTTTTCCACAATTCGCCCAAATCCAATCATGGAATTTGGCCCCCAATTTTCTGGATAAATCCAGGCTTCGGCGGTAAGATTTTCGGTGATATTGAGAGATGCCGAGGCCGGACAGACGATTTTCGAACTGCTGCCATTGAATACCAGCGCGCTGTGGCCATCAAAAACCTGAATCAGATTTTTACTGACGACTGTATCCGCCTGGGTGGCATTGCGAATCAGGAGCGTGACATCGTAATTGCCCGGCGCGTTGTAAATCCACGACGGGCCCGGCGCTTCGGAATCCGTGATGCCATCGCTGTCAAAGTCCCACTGCCAGCCCGTGATTTCACCCAGCGACATATCCCCGAAATCTACGGACAAAGGGGCATGACCTGATGTCGGCGCAGCATTAAACCGTGGGAACAGGCTGGAAATTTTTATCAGGAACACATCAAAATTGCCGGCGCCGAACGATTTTGTATGACCGACAATCACGTAGCAGCCATCCGATGTCTGGCAAAAATCGCTCGCCCAATCCGCTCCATCGCCGCCAAACGTCTTGCGCCAGATTTCATTGCCGCTGGAATCGGTTTTAATGACGGACATATTTTTATCTTCAGTCTGATTATCTTTCTGCGCGCCGCAGATCAGAAAGCCGCCGTCTGTCGTCTGCTCAATCGAATTTGCATAATCATAAAATCGTTCCCCGTAATGTTGCTGCCAGAGCATCGCGCCATCCCCATCGGCGCTGACTGCGTAGGCATCGAGGGGCGAGCGGATGTCGCTATTGCCGGCCATGACGAAACTGCCGTCCCGGGTTTCGGCAACGGCATTTGCCCAGTCATAGGGATGCGCTGAAATGGTATTCCCAAACGCCTTCTCCCAGAGCACATTTCCAGCCGGATCTATTTTGAAAAGATAGTAATCCATATTGCCGCTGCTGAATGGTTCTGTGCCCGTGGACCCGGCGATCACGATGTTGCCATCGGCCGTGCAGCAACAGGCAGCGCCCATTTCAGACCGATTTCGGCCAAATGTTTTTGACCACAACTCGTCCCCGGCCGAATTCAATTTGATCGCGTAGACATCTTCTTCTCCGGCCCCTGCGGACTCAGTGTACCCGGCGACCAGCAGCGATCCATCGGGCAGTTCGCAGACCGCTTTTCCGACATCGCTGTCGGCGCCGCCGAATGTCTTTTCCCATTGCATTTCGCCGGTTTCGCTGAGTTTTATCACAAACACATCCTTGGAACCGGCCCCGAACGAGGCGGTATATCCGGCAATCACGAATCCGCGATCCCGGGTTTGAACGACGCTGTAAGCATATTCCCAACTGGATCCTCCGAACGTCTTCTCCCATTGCCGATTTCCTTGCGCGTCCACTTTGAGTACGTACGCATCTGCGTAGCCCTGTCCCAATGAATACGTGAAGCCGGCGATGACAAATCCGCCGTCCGTAGTCTCGCAGATAGCCCGGCCGGCATCGGCGTTAACGCCGCCGTAGGTTTTAGCCCAGAGAGCGCCGCGCAGTTGCACATCGGAACTGATGGTGTTCGCAGCGGCAGTGAATTTTTTGCTCGCCGGGCCGTTGACGCGAAGTCTCTCCTCAAGCGCCGTGGCAATGGCCTGATTATTATGGACATGATAATACTGGCCCCGCACCGTTGTGATGATGTTTCCCTCCGTGACCGGGGCATGGTCGCTGCTCACAAATATACCTCCGGCCGCTTCGATTTCGCTGCGAAACGCATCCTGAGTGACCACGCGTTTCCCGCGTATCACGTCCGCCGCTGCCAGTACGCGCGCACCGGCGCAGGTCGTCCAGACCACCACGCCGGAATCCGCAGCGGTTTTGATCAGATGGATCGCATCGGGACTTGCGAGCAAATCCGAGTAGGGATTGCCGCTGCGCCATTCCGCTGGCATAATGGCGACGCAATCAAAATCAGTGACATCGGCAATTTCTGAAATCAGCGTATCCACCGTCACCGCTGTACAGCCTGCAAATATTGTCCCGAATGCCTGACAGGGCTGAATCACCGGCGCAACGCCCGTCAGCGTGATGCTCCAGCCGTATTCATCAAAATCTTCAATGTTGAAATTATAATTCGCTCCGAAGTTCTGCGGCATCACCACCAGAATTTTCACCTCCTGAGCGAAAAGATACACCGATGAAAACAGGCACAGCCCCCAGACAATGCTCTGAAAAATCAATCGTTTCATAACTCCTCCGAAAATTTAAAGGTGTTCGCTCGCCCGTAAATTACATTTGGTGAACACGAAGGATTTCGAACCCGGCATGAGACCTGTTCAGGGCTCGCTGCTTTGTATCGCCGCGTCGGAAATCCACATCATTCTCGTGCTGATTTCGCTCACCAGAACTTCGGCCTGAAAATAAAGGGCGTTGGTTTTTCGAGTGAGCTAAATTATTTTACAGCGTAATTCTGAAAATGTTACACACGAAATTATGTGACTTTCAAGAAACTTGAATAGCATGATCGCGCCGGATAGCTGTCCAGCGCGGGAGATAGATTGTTAATCGTTCGAGATGAATATCCCGAATCCTTTAAAATGTCCAAAGTCCAAATTCGGGATGAATATCCCGAACCCTTTAAAATATCCAAAGTCCAAATTCGGGATGAATATCCCGAACGATCGGTTGTCAAGCCCTGCGTACTACAAATGATTAAACAGTTTCGAAATAATAATCAGCGGACTGGGAGCGCCATGAACTGCGCATAATACAGGACTGTTCAGCCACGCGAACCGACATCCGCGATGCACTGTCATGGGCTTCCAGGCATTTGGAATTCGCCTGAAAAAAAAAGACTCCCGGTAACAAGGGAGTCTTTAAAATGAGCATGATGTGAAGGTACGGATTATTCATCCAATTCTACGAAATGTCCCACGCTTCTGGTGTAAAAATGAATGACCAGCGCCCCTATCAACATATTCGCAGCCAGCACGAACCAGATGTATTCGGGATGATCCGCATTCCGAAAATGACCGTACAGCGTGGTGTAAAGGCCACTGAGTCCGCCGCCAATGCCCATCGCCAGGAAGTTGGTGCCCATGTACAGCCCAGCCTTTTCTTTGGGCGCGAGCCACATGATATATTCCTGAATTCGCGGAGACGAAACCATTTCACCAATGGCGAACAGGAAAATGCCCAGAAACACCCATGCGGCCGGAGCGGTGTGCGCGTAACCGATCAGTAAAAAGCCGGTAGCGACAAGGCCTAGACCGGAAAGAAATATCGGAATGGCTTTGAATTTCTCGGCGATCCGGGACACGAAAACCTGAAAGACCATGATGATATAGCCGGTGTGGGCGATTGTCTCTCCCAGAATCCGATGGGTTTGCGATTCATCCACGCGAGAGAAGAAATTGGCGAACGACGTCCCCAATACGGACTTCAACGCGAGATACAACTGGGCCGTATCAAGGTTTCTGTCAATGTAGATGGCCAGTAAATTGAAGAACGCCCAGAAGGGGAACCAGAAACACACGCCGAGGATGACAAGAAAAACAGTGAACCTTGCATCGGAGAGGACAGCGCCGATATCTTTGAATTTCTGCGTGAGCGTCAATCCTTCGATCTCCCGCTTCGGCTCCCGGTAAAACAGAATAGTGATCACCAGCATCAATCCGATGGAAATAGCCGCGGCCAGAAAGGCGTAATTCCAGGAAATGGCGCGCAGCTTGCCGGCAATGACAGGCCCGAACGACGCGCCCACATTGACCATGGCATAGAATATTCCGTAGCCGAGTGTTTTATTGGTTTTGTCCGTCACCGTGCGGACCGTCCCAGAGATGAGCGGCTTAAAAATCCCTGCGGCGAATCCGATGCTCAACATCGTCAGCGCAATTCCTGAAAATGATCGGGTGAAAATCAAAAACAGGATCGAAGGCAAGTAGGCCAGGTAGGAGACAATCAGCGCCCGTTTAAACCCGTACCGATCTGCCAGCGTGCCTGAAATGATGGGAATGGTGTAGGAAAGAAAAAGGAACAGGCTCTGGATAATCCCTAACTGAGCTTTCGAATATCCCAGATATTCCATGTAAATGCCGAAGCCGAAATAGATGCCGTAATACGCGAAGCGCTCCAGCACTTCAATGAGATTGGCCACCCAGAATACAGGAGGAAATTTTAATCGTTTCGTCATGACTGCCTCACACGTTATGAATCGCGCCGCGAATTTCAAAATGAATGGCCGACGGAGCGAGGGCAATCCAACGTCGGGACAGGCACAGCAAATCCCGCTGCGATGTGTTCGTCGCCAGGCCTTGCAGCCGTTCGACTTCATTCACTCAATTCTACTGGAATTATATTATCATGTTAACTTTTGAATGGCATACCGATGAATTTTGCATCTGGAAATCTTCATTGCATCATTTATTTGCCTCAATGGCGCCAGGACACCAAGCCTGCCTCGAGCAGTAAGTAATTCATGACTGAAAATGAATTCAACAAGAAGAATTATTCGGTACACGTTGTTTGTATTTTACTCTCTTAGCGGCTTCGCGTCTTAGTGGCTGATATTCAGCGATGATACGGAACAGATAGCTATCAATGCCACATAAAAGTTTAAATGGTATAAGTCATCATCGGGAGATAAAGTTACCATATTTGAATTCGAGTCCGATGGGCGCCACTTTTTTCCGGGCTTTTATCGGGAAATACGCCAGCCAGAGACGGGTATTAACAGCGTGGGTGTCATTAAACTGATAGCCAATGCCCGGAACCAGGGTGATCAGGGGTAAATATTTTCGCTTTACCCTACCGGACGGGCTTGCGATGATGACGGTTTCCAATCCCAGATTGGGTTGCCACGCGCCGCCTTTGAAAAAATAGTTATAACCGCCATTGACTGCAAACGGCAGACCTTTTTCAGGCACGATGAACCAGGTCGCCTGGACAAAATGGTGGGCTTCGAATCCGTACGAATAGCCAATGCCAAATAAGAGATGGCCGCTCAAAGTGAACGACAGGTTGATCTGATGCGTATCGTCCGAACCAGCCGCTGGCCCTGATGCAGCCACAGCGCTCGCCAGTAAAACCACACAGAGACACTGCACCGCACTCTGTTTTAGCCTCATCATTTGATTCTCCTCTCACATTTTGTTAATGAAAGCTGCCGTTGAATGGCTGATTGTTTCATCTGGCTGTGTCCCACAATATACTCCTCCGAGTCAGCGATTGCATTTTTTGATGCTGCTTTTCCCAGCCCGAAATGGGTTCTTGCCGATTCAATGATTTCTACACGTGTTGTTCCCTGCTCGAAAAAAGACGACCGGGCGACTCATTTCACCGGGGCGATTGGATCACCGGTTTTTTTAACGACACATGAATTCGCGTCACTCTTCTTCCTTCAATTTTCGTCTTACAAAAAGAAGGCCGCCTCCACTGATGAAGAGCGGCAGCGGTATCAGTGAGTACATCGTCATTCTTAAATAGATATCAAACCGATTCCATCCGGAGAAAAGGATCAGAGAACCCACTCCCAGCACGATCAAAACAATGCCAGCAATCCGGGGGTATCGCCGGGAGAGAATGGCCACGCCCAGCATGAGGGCAAAGGGCGCCGCCTCGATCAACGCGCCGAGACTTGCGCCGTGAGAAAGCATCACGAACAGCAGAAAAATCCCGGCGATGAAATAACAGACGTATCGCGCGCCGCGGGCAGCGCCGTAATACATGAAAAAGCTGGAATAAAATTTGACCAATAGCGGCACAACCAGCAGAAAATGCCACACAGTGGTCGGCTCCGTCTTTACTGCGATGAATTTGAAAATGATATAAAAAACGACCATTGCCGTGTAAACGTAAAATGCAATATGGCTCGAGAAATTGCCGATGAGATTCTGGCGTTCATCCACTTGCTTCGACGGAATGATGCCTCTGAAAAACAGGTGAATCAATCCGCGTAACCCGGAGACGAAGCCGTAACTCTGATACAGGCAAATAATTATTTTAACAACCATGGGCAAAAAGAGCAGGACGAACCATTCAACTACCGGCCCCTGCGCTTTAACGAACCACTCGTAACAGAGGACGAACGCCACCAGCGTGCTATAACTGAAATAGGCGATATGGCTGGATAAATGACTGATCTGGACCTGCCGCTCATCCAGGTTGGTTGACTTGCTAAACTCCCGAACCAGCGGCGCTGCCAGCACAATCAGAGCCAGAAAGACAATACAGAATAAGGGCATCCCATTTCCCAACATGATAAGCAACACGACCAGCAACAACCAGAGGCTTTTTAGTATACTGCTCGAAATCATAACGGCTTGTTCCTCCCGATTACAATGTATCCTTTGTTTATGATGAACGAATTTATTACGCGCGGGGATGACGCGAATGGGCCAACACCACCTCCGGCTCAACCGGGCGCGGGCCGCAGCGTCCTTCACCAGCGGATTTTTTCATGCGCAAATACCCGAGGATTCCTTTCCGCCAGCTTTTCAGCGATGCAGCTTTTTCTGAGATGTCACAGCCATAATGTAAATTATTATTTACATATTGTCAAGTATAATTTTTTGTGATTCAGATTTTTTTTACCCGGACTGGCTTGCGCCGGTGAAGACGCGGCCCGATTCCCCTGATGAATTGGCATGGCATGATTGTCTCTCAGTTTTGTTCAACAACAATCCGACTTTTTTCATAAAATTTTCAAAGCAGCAATAAACTATTTGCAATTCATATTTATTTTTATTATGTTGAAACCTTATCTGCAGCCTTCACGAAATACCTGAAAAATATTTTTATACCGACTTCACGACGTTATGAACATTTATTATTTTTCAGATAAAAACCGGGAACACCAACTTCAATTCACCAAATATTCGTTATCCGATATTTTAGCACAAATAGCAGGTGACACGCCCACAGACGATCTTGTAGTTGCGGCCTATTTTACACAACGCCCGGCATGGACGGGCGGCATTGCATTTACACGAAGCTGGCTGAGACGAGACCAATTTCAGAGCTATCGGGGTCGCTGGAAATTCACCCGGCAATTCATGACTCCGACTGACCTGCCGGAATCGTACAAACTCATCCGCCTTCATCTGGGTACGGCCCGTTCGAATTACCCGATCGAGCAGATTGATAGCTATGGCTGGCAGCTTCGTTACGATTCGCTCGAAGATCATGTCGCGTTTTTGTTCGCACACGAGCTCCATCATTTTCGCCGGTATCATTTGAATTTACATCCGCGCGAAGGCGAAAATGCCGCTAATCTCTGGGCATTACGGCGAGCGGCGGAGTTGGGCTACCGAATTCAGGGCGCAAAAATTGTCCGATCAAAATCGAAATCGGGATTCTCAAAGTTCCTGTCCGCTCGATTATATATTGATCCATACAAAAAATACCGGTCGCTGGCCACCGGAGATAGCCTGATCATCCGCTTCGATTCCGGCGGTCGCTACCAGGGCAAAATCGCCGTTGTCATGAGGCCGATCCGAAAGAATTCCCGACGGATTGTGATCCGAACTGAAGACGGTAAAACCTGGCGCTGGCCATTGGAATGGATTTCCATGATGAAGTAGCGCACCTCCCCGGCGCCATGCGGCTCGTTGGTGAAATCAGCGCCGGTCCCTGCTTTTCGAAAGTTCAGCCCGGAGGGCACAGGCCATTCACGGACGATGAAGCGGCGCGACATCGTGGCAATCCATCGACACATTACAATCATTTCCTTTCATGCCGGAGGAAAACATGATAGCAAAAACAATGAAGGATGCGTTAAACCTGTTCGATCCGCTTCAGTCGCTCAATGAAGAGCAGGAGATTAAAGATTATTATGTGGCGCGCGAGAACAGTCCCATCGATGAGATGACAGCGTTTTTAGCCAACGCGCACGACCTCCCAAAACTTCTTTTCTCCGGGTCCCCTGGCTGCGGCAAGCGCACCGAATTGGCCAAGCTGCGGGAGAATTTAAAAAAACAATTCCACATCATCTCCTGCTCGGCAAAAGATATCACCACTGATTTCAATGTCGATATCGGCGCATTGCTATTTTTCGTTCTCACCCAGATCACGAAATTCGCCAAAGACGCCAAGCTCCCGATTTACACGGAGAAGCTCGAAAAATTCATGCAATACGGGTATGGCTGGGAAATGAACATCGAACAGACAACCTCGGCCAAAGGCAAAGACCTCACCATTGATCCGGTGTTCATCGAAAAATTTGTGAAGAAGGGCCTTGATTTTGAAGGGGCGCTGAAACACATTTTCAAAAAGACGTCCAAGCCGGGGAACAGCGAGCTTCTGGAATATATCAATGGCACGGTGTGGGAACTGGAAGGAAAGACCGGAAAAGACGTGCTGCTGCTCGTTTCGGACATGGATAAAATTTCATTGAACAATGCCAAAGAGATTTTCATCGAGAAATTTTTACTGCTCACGAAATTGCAGTGTTCAGCCGTATTCACTTTTCCCCTGGCCTTGAAATACGAACCGAATTTCATTCGGGCTGCTTTGAATTTCAGCGCGGTGTATTATCTGCCAAATTTCACGGCGTTCGACCAGTACGGCGAGCCGGATGATAACGGGCAGAAGAAATTGCGGGAGATAATAACAAAGCGCCTCAACGACAGGTTGATCTACGACGAAGCGTTATCGCGGATCATCGAGCTGAGCGGCGGCATAACGTTTGAATTGATCAATCTGGTCCGGCATTGCTGCATTCAATCTTTGAAAGAAAAATACGAATACATCGATGAAGAGACCGTGGTTTCTGCGGAAGAAAAAATCCGTCGATTTTACAAGTCAGTCTATACCACCGACGAATTGAGATACCTGGCGCAAATTCGGGAGACGAAAGATTTTGACCGGAACGAAACCGGCATCAAATTATTAAATCACCTCAGCATCAGCGAATATGGGGCAGCCGATGACATCTGGTACGATGTCAATCCGATCCTGCTTCCATTGCTCAGCGAAACCGAAACCGAGGCAGAATAAAAAGAGGAGGCATGTATGGACAAAGTCGTCATTGACAAAATGATTTCCCTGCTTAAAGAACCCTGGTTGCCACTCGACATTTTCAAAGTCAACAGCACCATCGTGCGGCTGGTGAAAATCAAAGGAAAATACCACTGGCATAAACATCAAAATCAGGATGAATTGTTCATCATCCTGAAAGGCCAACTGATCATCAACCTGGAAGACACGCGCATCACTCTGGAAGAAGGCGAAGGCTATGTCGTCAAAAAAGGGATCGTGCATCAGACAGAGTCCAAAGGCGAGACCGTTGTCATGCTGGTCGAGCCCAAAGATATTGTGACGCGCGGCGATTAATTTAGCCCGGCCGATTCGAACCGATTTTTCGCTCAGCCGCATTGCGCACCGATGAACCGCCTTGAAGCTGCTGCGCTTCTCCGCGATCATCGCTCTTCCGGCCGGCTGCAAGTCGCCCGGGAGGGAGCGGCGCGGCTTTTCATTTGAATGAAACTGAGACCGCTTTTTTCACAGCAGGTCGCACGGGAAAAGTTTATCCCTGTCAAGGAACAGTTAGCGATAGATACACAAACGTCAGCCAATCAGTTGCAGTTACGAACGCACCAAAGTTGAGGTCAAAATTATGCATAAAAAAAATGGGTATCGTTTAGCGACAAAAGCAATTCACGGTGGTCTGAATGACGAATTGAATTTATTTGGAGAGGTCTCTGTCCCCATCTATCAGTCGTCCACTTTTTCTTTCAAGAGCGCGGATGATGGCGCCGATCGATTTTCCGGCAAATCCAAAGGCTATATTTACACCCGCATGGGCAATCCCACCATTCGAGCGATGGAGGATTGCATCGCGGAATTGGAAAATGGATTCGGCGGGCTGGGCACCGCATCGGGCATGGCCGCAGTGACCACCCTGTACATGACCTTCCTCGGCAAAGACGCCCACGTCATCAGCTCGGACGCCGTGTACGGGCCTTCGCGCGTGGTGCTGGAACGCGACTTCTCCCGATTCGGGGTTCAGGCCAGTTTCGTCAATACGTCGGATATCTCCAATATCGAACGAGCGATTCAGCCCAACACCAAATTACTGATGGTCGAATCCCCGGCCAATCCGACCATCGCCCTGACCGACATACGCGCCTGTTCGGCGTTGGCCAAAAAGCACAATATCACGTTTGTTGTGGACAACACGTTCTGCAGTCCCTACCTGCAGCGCCCGCTGCAATTGGGCGCGGACGTTGTGTTTCACAGTCTGACCAAATTCCTCAACGGCCATTCCGATATTGTCGGCGGCATCATCATCCCCGGCAATGAGGACCTGTTCAAACGCATCCAAAAGGTGTTGTTCTATATGGGCGGGACCATGGATCCCCATCAGGCGTGGCTTGTCCTGCGAGGCGTTCGCACCCTGGCGCTGCGCGTTGAAAAAAGCCAGGAGAACGCCATGAAGATCGCTCAATTCCTGCACGATCACCCCAAGGTGGAATGGATCAACTACCCCGGCCTGCCGGATCATCCCCAGCACGAACTGGCCAAAAAGCAGATGGACGGCTTTGGTTCCATGATCAGCTTCGGCGTGAAAGGCGGATTTGAAGGCGGAAAGGTCGTCATGAATAACACCCATTTAATCACGCTGGCCGTGTCCCTCGGCGGGATCGAATCGCTCATCCAGCATCCGGCGTCCATGACCCATTCGGCCATGTCCCGCGAGGAAAAGGACAAAGCCCACATCACCGATGAACTGGTGCGGCTCTCCGTGGGCTGCGAAGACTACCGCGATTTAATTGAAGAACTGGACAGCGCACTGAATAAAATATCCTGAGCAAGAACGCCAAGCCCCGGGCTGGAAGCGCCGGCCCGGGGCGGCAGTGGGGTTTTAATTGGCTTTCAGGAGAGGATAGAATTCTTAAAGTTAAGGAAAAAGACATGAGCAGCAGCAAGAAATTATCGCGTTCACGTTGTTTCTCTAAAGTTATCCCGAACGTTCCTGTTATTCATCCCGAGCGGTGCGCCCATTCCGGGACATGCGTCCCGGCCGTTGCCTGCGGTGGGTGAATATCCTGTGCGATCCATTCTCCAAAAAAATTGAAAGCCCCTCTGTGAAACAGGCATTCGCCTCATTCCCCGAACGTCTTTGATTCTATCTGCAAAAGCTCCTGCTGGCATTCCCGGTATTTTTGGATATAGTCGGTCACATCCAGACCTCTTTCCTGCGCCAGTTTGATTTCGCGGGAGAGATTGGAGAGGCGCGATTTCAACTTTCGCTTCTTCACCGAGACAATGCAATCCGATAACAGCTTGTCCCTGTCCGTGGTCTCGCTGAATTGCGTCGATAAAAGCTGGGCGAGCCGCGCGGACAAATCCGGGTCGGTCACCCGATCCATTATTTTCCGGCGATTCACGCCGGAGTGCGCCTGATGCACCTGGTCGGCTATTTTCAAAATCTGCCTGAGCTGGGGATCGACCATGTCATCATCTTCCAGCGATCCCATGACGGCAGGAAAAAGAGCCGCATTTTCCAGGATCAACCGCACCAGGTCCTCTTCGGCGCGGTCATAGCGATCCTTGGGCTTTGTCGGGGTGGACGGTTTTTTGGCTTTCTCCTGGGCGACTGATGTCGCGGATGGCGCGCTGCTGGTCCGGATCGAGGGCACCCGGTTCATGATGGCGCGTTCGTCCACGCCATAGGCTTCGGCAATTTCTTTGATGGCCAGATTCTGTTTGATGCTGTCCTTAATCCGCACTGCCGATTCCAGCAGCGAATTGATGATCTGGGTTTTGCCGGCAGTAGTCGAATGCTCTGTACGCTGCTCCAGTATTTTTTGTTTGAAGAAGATGAGCGACTGGGCCGCTGCCAGAATTTTGTAAAAACTATCCGCATCGTGCTTCCGAATGAAGCTATCCGGGTCTTCGCCGGCAGGCAGCGTGGCGATTTTGATTTCCACGTTCTCGTCGAGGAAAATCTCGGCCCCGCGAATGGCGGCCATAATGCCGGCAGCGTCCGCATCGAAAAAGAGCACTGCATTCTGGGTGAAGCGGCGAATGAGCCGGACCTGATTGGGCGTCAGCGCCGTGCCGGATGTGGCCACCACGTTCCGAACGCCGGCCTGGTACAGACTGATCAGGTCGGTGTAGCCTTCCACAAAAATGACCTGATCGCGCTTGCGGATTTCCTCCCGGCTCTGGTACAGCCCGAATAAAATCTGTCCCTTCTGATAAATCGCCGTCTCCGGTGAATTGATATATTTCGGCGTATCGTCGTCGATCATTTTCCTGCCGCCGAAGCCGATCACTTTTTTATACAGGTTCAGGATGGGAATCATGAAGCGGCCGCGGAAGCGGTCGTAATAACCGCCGTTCGGTCTTTTTATCACCAGCCCGGCTTTGAACAGCACGTCCGGAGAGACAGAATCCACTTTTGCCTGCCGGAGCAGCCCGTCCCACAGTGGCAGGGAATAGCCCAGCCCGAACGTTTTGATCATCTCGCGATTGATGCCGCGGTGCTCGATGTAGCGCTGCGCCTCCTTGCCGGCCGGGGACAGCAGATTTTTGTAAAACAGATTGGCCGCCCAGCGATTGACATAATACAGCGCCTCTTTCTCTTTTTCGAGATGGTCGTCGGAATCGGTCCGCGGCAGGGAGATGCCGGCCTTCTGCGCCAAAACTTCCACGGCTTCCACGAAGGATATCTTCTCAATCTCCATGAGAAAATTGAACACATCCCCGCCTTTATGGCAGCCAAAACAATAGAACATCTGGGTATTGGGATTGACATTGAACGACGGCGCGGAATCGGTGTGAAACGGGCACAGTCCCACAAAGCTTTTCCCGGATCTCTTCAACGTCAAATAATTGGAAATCACATCGACGATGTTGGATGCTTCGCGCACCTGAGCGATTTTATCTTTGGGGATATTCGTGTTCATATTTTTTTTCTGACCCCTCGCCGGGGCGTGAAACGCGTGCTGCGACCGATCACTCACCCGGGCCGCATTTTCGACGCTTGCCGCTTTGAATGACGGGCTGTTCCATCAGCAGGGGAATCGTGCATTAGTTCAAAGATGAGGCAATCGTTTCCTTCAACGGATTGCATCATCGATATTAGCCAACACCAGTGAGCCCGGATCGCCCTTTTTCACCCATTCGAATGGGTAGCTATCGTGTGAAACGCTGGAAGAAATTCAGTGAAACTGACACAGAAAGAAAATATCGAATTCAAAATAAAAAATCAATCTTTTTATTTGCCCGTCAAAAAAAGAGTTGCATTGTTATCGCGAATGACGTATATTTCGTCGATTAAAAAACTGTTACTTAACCAATTAAGGAGGTTAATTTGAAAAAGGCAATTATTTATCTGGCTACCCTATTTATCTTTGTCGCTGGATGTTCGAATGAATTCAAAGAAAAATTCAGCACCTCGCCAATAAATCCTCAGCCAGCGAAAGAACTGACTGTTCGTTACAATCCAACCGCGACCCCGCTGGAACAATCCGCTGACGTGACGTTGCTGGCCTACTCTTTCAGCGATGACGTGGTGCCCGCTGTCACTGAAATTCCCATGACGAAAAAAGGCATGGGGTGGATCGGTTCGTTTACGCCGGACAGCAGCGCCCGTCTGGTTGTTGCCAAATTTGTCTCCGGCGAAACTGCCGACGACAACGATGGTCAGGGCTACAAAATAATGCTGTACACAAGCGATGGCACATACGTTCAGGGCAGCCAGGCTGCCTTGTCGAACCTGTTCCTTTACGGCGGTTACGTGCTGCGCCTGAAGCGCGATGTGATGCGCGCCGCCGAAGAATTTGATAACGAGCTCAAATCCTATCCGGAATCGAAAGAAAAGTATCGGGACCTGGGCTGGAATCTGCTGCTTCGGAACGATAAAGAAAATGGCAATGCCAAAGTGCTGGCGGAGTTAGACGCTCTGGCCGCAACACCGGATCTGACCATGAAGGACAAAGCCCTGCTGGCGACGTGGTACACCCGACTTCAGGCGGCCGATAAAGCGAAACAGATCAAAGACGAGATTCTGAAGCAGGAGCCTGCGGGTGAATTTGCGCAATCCGAAAGGATGATGGAATTTTACAATCGCAGCAATCCGTTGAATACCACCCTGCAGCTCTTCCAGAATTTCCAGCGGGATTTCCCGCAGCACGAACGAATCGGTTCGATGGGGTCCTATGTCATCGCGGCCTATATCCGCGAGAAGAAGTATGACGAGGCTGTGGAATTCCTCAAAACCTCGGTCGCCAAACCGACCTCGATGCAATATAATACCGTTGCCTGGGAATTGGTTGAGAACGGGATCAACCTGGAAACTGCCGCGAATTTTGCCAGGACAGGGACAGAGTTGGCCCGCGCTGAACTGGCTTCCCCCACCGAGCCGCGGCCCAAATATTATACTGAACGCGAATGGCAGCAAGATGCCAAAATGCCTCTGGGTTTTATTCTCGACACCTATGCCACAGCGCTCTACAAACTGGGACAGGTGAAAGAATCGATCCCACTTTTCGAAGAAGCAATTCAGATGACCGAGAAGACCAACTCCGATGTGAACGAACGCTATACCTCCGCATTGATGGATCTTGGCCACCATGAAAATGCGTTCCATTTTGTCGAAGGCTTGCTGAAAGAAGGCAAAGGATCAGCGGCTCTGGAAGCGATGTTCAAAAAGGCGTACACCGGATGGAAAGGCTCAGAAGAGGGATTGGATCAGGCTTTTTCAGCGGTGAACGAAGAGGGCGTCAACAAACTGAAGAACGATCTGGAAAAAGAGATGATGAGCAAGCCGGCGCCGCAATTCTCGCTGGAAGACCTGAACGGCCAGACCGTATCGCTGCAGGATTTGAAAGGCAAAACCGTGATCCTCGATTTCTGGGCTACGTGGTGCGGACCCTGCGTGTCTTCATTCCCCGGGATGCAAACCGCTGTGGATAAATTCAAAGGCGACGACACCGTCCAATTCCTGTTCGTCAATACCTGGGAACGCGGCGACAACGTGAAACAGAATGTGGCCAAATTCATCCAGGATAAAAAATACTCGTTCCGCGTTGTGATGGACCTGAAAAGCGAAGTGGTCACTGCCTACGGCGTGGATGGAATTCCCACCAAGTTCGTCGTCGATAAAAATGGCAACATCCGATTCAAGAGTGTCGGATTCGGCGGCGACGCCAACAAACTCGTGGAAGAACTGAGCCTGATGATCGAGATGGTGAAATAAGGACTGCAACGTGAACATGGCTTACGTGTAACAAAACATATCAGCCTCCTTGTGAATTTCCCAATCACCAGGAGGCTTTTTTAATGTCCATAAAGGCGTCCGACCGGAGGAGAGTTGCCAGCGATCGGCTACAGATATATCGCCTATGATTCTAAAATGAATTTGTTAAGTACCATTCTTCAAATGCCGAATGACTCATTATTTGTGATTTAGCCTGCATTATTCATAGTATTTTTAGAGGAGGCTGGCTAACCTGAATGGTGCTCTTTTTAGAATAACCGTATAAAAACTGAGTTTCAAAATAGCTTAGCCTTTAGCTAATTGAAAATCTGAATGTTGACTCAAATTCTGAGCAAGTTCATGAATGATTCAGGTTAGATGTATCTTTTTCTTCGTGCCTTTGAGACTTGGTGGCAGAACAGTTACGAATATTCATTTACAAAATATACAAATGAAATGATTCTAACCCTGAACTCTGAACCAGCCAACCTGAGTAGGATAAGAGACCTCAATAATTTTCCCGGAGAGGAGCGACGTTCATGGAATTCACCCCGAACTATCAGCATTTTCTGGATGTAGTCACCAACAAACGGCCGGCGCGGCTGCCAATCTACGAGCACCTCATCAGCCCGGGCATCATGGAAAAAATTTTGAATATTCGGTTTGCCGATTTAGCCGGGGGCGATGATGCCGATGTCAACGAATTCTTCCGCCAGTATTGCCGCTTCTTCAGGGACATGACCTACGACGTCGTATCGTTCGAAATCTGCATCACCTCATTTCTGCCGGACAACGGCGCCATCATGGGCGGGAAGCCCGGGCCAATTCAGTCGCGCGCCGACTTTGAAAAATACCCCTGGGATGAAATTCCCCGGCGTTTCTGGGCCGTTGCGGAGAAGCAATTTCGCGCGCTCGTCGAGGCCTTGCCTCCCGGCATGAAAGCGGTCGGCGGCATCGGAAACGGCGTCTTTGAAATCAGCGAAGACCTGGTCGGATTCGAATATCTGGCCTACATGATGGCGGAGGATCCCCTCCTGTTTGGCGACATTTACAAAAAGACCGGGGATTTGATGACGACTATCTGGGAGGAATTTTTAGCCCGCCACTGCGATGGGTTCGTCGCCTGCCGCTTTGGAGACGACCTGGGATTCAAGACCAGCACGCTGCTGGCGCCGGCCACGATTCGCGGGCACATCATCCCCCAGTACCGCCGCGTTGTGAACCTCGTACATCGCGCCGGTTTCCCGTTTCTCTGGCACTCGTGCGGGAACATCTTTGAAATCATGGACGATGTCATCGCCATCGGCATCGATGCCAAGCATTCCAACGAAGACGCCATCGCGCCATTCGATGTCTGGATCAATCGCTACAACGACAGTATCGGTTTCCTCGGCGGTATCGACCTGGATGTGCTCTGCCTCGACAAACCCGAGGTCGTGTTCGAAAAGGTCGTTAGCCAGGGACGGAAATTTCGGAACATGGCGAAAGGATTCGCGCTGGGCTCCGGCAACTCCATCCCGGACTATGTCCCGGTACAGGGCTATTTAGCCATGATCGAGGCTGCGCAGAAAATTCGTGAGACTGACGCTGCCGGCAGCGCAGGTCGATAGTCGGTCATTTCCATGCGCGAAAGTAATGGTCGTTGAAGCCGGCATTCACGCACGACATTGTGAAAAATCTTCATTCAAACCCTGACCTGGACACGCCGGAACTAAAAAAGAAATAGAACGCTGATTACGCGGATGATCCTCCTAAAAAATCGGCGGACGTTCCGCGCTGATCTTCACGGATTCTTAATCAGTGTAAATGCGCCGAAGGACGCATCTGCCTTTGTCATGATCTCTGCGGAACTTCCGCCACCCTTTTGGCGGATCATCAGCGTCATCAGTTTTCGATAGAATTTTCTGCCAAAAAATAGTCTGAATAATATGCGTCAGATACTAAAAGGTGGGCGGTTCAATCCCATCTGAAAGGGAAAAATCGAATGACCCCTCGGGAACAAATACTCACTATTTTGAACGGACAGCAACCGGACCGCGTCCCGTGGTTCGGCGACCTGGATTATCTGGCCACCGCTTTGATCACGAAAAAGGAACGGCCGGCGGACTTCAAGCAGTCGCCGGACTACATTAAGTGGCACACCGAATTAGGCGTCGGTTTTTATTTACAGGGGCATTTCCCATTCCGACCGCTGTTCGATTTCGAAGAGAAAATTTGGCAGGTGGGCAATCGCAAGTATCGCACGATCATCACTCCGGTCGGCTCACTGCAGGAATGCTGGGCATACATTCCCACATCGTACACCGAGGCGCCGGTGGAGCATCTCGTCAAATCGGAGCGCGACCTCGCCGCCCTTCGTTTTGTGTATGAACATACCCGATGGCAGGCCGATTATGACTTCTGTTACCAACGGATGGAGCAGATCGGCGACCAGGGCATTCTGCTCTGCTACCTGCCCAAAAGCCCATTCATGCAGCTTGTGGCGCTGGAGGCCGGCATTGAATCTGTCACCTTTTCAGCGATGAATGCGCCTGATGAATTCGCCGAAACATTAGCGGTGATGAAACAGAGCTTCGATCAGGCCGCGCAAATTGCCGTGGACAGCCCGGCCGAGGCGCTCATGATTCCGGAGAATCTCTCCGCAGAAATGGTCGGGCCAAATTTCTTCGAAAAATTCATGCGCGCCTATCAACAGGAATGGATTGAGAAAATCCATGCCGCCGGAAAATCTTCTTTCATCCACATGGATGGCACGCTCAAAGGGCTGCTGCGACAGGAATCGTCCACCGGCGTTTCCGTCATCGAAGCCATGACGCCGGCCCCGGTGGGCGATGCGCCCATTGACGATTGGGCTGCGCTGGCGAACAATCCCGGCACCATTTTGTGGGGTGGCATTCCCGGCAGCTATTTCACACCGCTCATCAGCGATGATGAATTCGAGCGATTCATCAGACATGCGCTCGATGTGCAGCGAAGCGCACCGCGCTACGTGCTGGGCGTCGCCGACCAGGTGCCCCCGGATGGGCTGGAATACCGCATCCGGCGGGTGAGAGAGTTGGTGGACAAATTTGGCCGATACACGCGCTGACTCTACTCAGGTTGGCTGGTACAGCGTTCAGAGCTTAAGGTTAAAATCATCTCATGATGTCTATTTGGTAATTGAATATTCGGAACTGCTCAGCCACAAAGTCCCAAAGGCGCGAAGCAAAAAATACATCTAACCTGAATTATTCATGAACTTGCTCAGAATTTGAGTCAACATTCAGATTTTCAATTAGCTAAAGGCTAAGTTATTTTGAAACTCAGTTTTTTTTACATTTATTCTAAAAAGAGCACCATTCAGGTTAGCCAGCCTCCTTTAAAAATACGATGAATAATGCAGGCTAAATTATCGATTCTGAAAAGCTGAACGTGGTTTAAAAAATGAATTGCATAAAACAAGAACGAATAAAATGACATCTTCGTGTGACTTCGCGGCGAGACTACATGCCTGGATAGCGACGAAAATTCTCTTTTACCCGGAACAGGGAACCTTTAAACCTGGAACCTGAGTCGTTTCAAGAAAACCTTTTTTACCTTTATGCGGCATCGATTGATGGCTGTTCCGCGTCATGGCTGAATTTTGGCCTCTGCGCCACGAAGAAATACTATCCCCACGTTTAAGCGTTGGAGTGGTACAAGAAAAATATTTTTATTCGCCGATTCAGCGGCTTGTTTCAGTCAGACCAACCATTAACCTGAATGACCAGTTAAAATTTTGGCGACTCCATTATTATTGGACACACACGTTGTGGACGGTCGCGACTGTCCGCAACAGATATAAAAAAGTTTCAAATTTATGGCACATGCTTTCAACTGGTCACTTTATTGCACCATGCAAATTTTTATAATCTGAGAAAGTTAAGCGGCTTTCACCATTCATAAATAAATCAGTCCCATCGAAACCGGAGGTTATAAAATGATCGACAACGAACGAAAATTGTACGAGCAGCGAATTGAAGTTTTTTTGAAACGATTGACTGGCCTGTTTTATGAAGACGAGTTGGAAATGCAAACCGATGTCTGCCCATTTCAGCCTATTGTCCCTTTTTCACAGCGGTTGAGCGGCGCGTATCGGCCCATTCAGCAGGGCGAAACTTGGGGCAAAAATTGGGAGCGAGCCTGGTTTCATGTGACTGGCGCAACGCCGGAAAATTGGCGCGGAAAGCGGGTCGTGGCTCTGATAAATATCGGCGGTGAAGGTCTGGTGTTCGACGAGGATGGGACGCCTGTGACTGCGCTGAGCATTCACTCGCTATGGCTGAATCATTTCCGTCGGGATCGGCTGGACATTGCCGCGCGGGCGACCGGCCGCGAGACGATTGACTATTGGATCGAAGGCTCTGCCGGCCAGTTGTTCGGGCTGCAATTGGAACAGGATCGGGGCGATAGGGGCCCGGTCGCCTATGGCAATTACGAGGCAGCGTTTCAGTACGCCAGGCTGGCCGTATTCCGAAAGGATATTTGGGAATTGTACATGGATTGTTTCGTGCTGAACGATCTGATGAGGGCGTTGCCGGAGAAAAACGTTCGCCGCGCCCGAATCCTGCGGGCGTTGATGCGCGCCATCGATTGCTTCCAGCCTGACGAAGGGTCTGTGCAACGGACGCGGGATGTCCTGAAGCCGGAACTGGAAAAACCCGGCTGCGCCTCGGATTTGACCACGCGCGCCGTGGGGCACGCCCATCTGGACACGGCCTGGCTCTGGCCGATTCACGAGACCATCCGCAAATGCGCCCGGACATTTTCTTCGCAACTGCAACTGATTGAAAAATATCCAGGCTATGTGTTCGGCGCATCCATGCCGCAGCACTATCTTTTCGTCAAAGAGAACTACCCGTCGCTTTACGAAAAAATCAAAGCGCGAATCGCTGAGGGGCGCTGGGAAGTCCAGGGCGGCATGTGGGTCGAAGCCGATTGCAATATCATCAGCGGCGAGTCACTGGTGCGGCAAATTCTCCACGGCAAGAATTTTTATCAGGACGAATTCAATATCGACGTGAAGAATCTGTGGCTGCCGGATGTGTTTGGCTACAGCGCGGCATTGCCTCAAATTTTGAAAAAGGCCGGCATTGATTTTTTCGTCACCCAGAAACTTTCATGGAACCAGTTCAATAAATTGCCCAATCACACATTCATCTGGCGGGGCATCGATGGTAGCGAGGTCATCACCCATTTTCCGCCGGAGGATAACTACGGCAGCGAGTTGCGGCCATCCAAACTCATCTATGCTCAGGAAAATTTTGCCGAGCATGATTACCTGGATCAATTCCTCACCCTCTTCGGCATCGGCGACGGCGGCTGCGGGCCAACCGAAGAGATGCTGGAAACCGGCCGCCGCCTGGCTGAACTGGAGAATTGCCCGAAAGTGCAGTTCGGCGCGGCACAGGACTTTCTCAATTATTTGGCTGAAAACAAAGACCTGCTGCCGCGATGGGTGGGCGAATTGTATTTTGAACTGCATCGCGGCACGCTGACAACTCAGGCGTACAACAAGAAAATGAACCGTTTTATGGAATTGAAATTGCGCGAGTTGGAAATCCTCTATGCCCTGTTACCATTGAAAAATTATCCATCCCGGCAGTTCGACGCAATGTGGAAAAAGGTGCTGCTCAATCAATTCCACGACATCATTCCCGGATCGAGCATCACCCCGGTCTACGAGCAATGTCGCGAAGACTACGCCTGGCTGCACGCTGAGGCCAGTCAACTCGCCCGGGCCGCTGGTGATCTTCTGTTTGATAACGATGATCAGGCCATGACTGTGTTCAATTCGCTTTCCTGCATCTATTCCAGACCCATTGTCCTGCCTGATTCCTGGCAGGGTTACGACATCGTGGATGACGCCGGCCAATCCATGCCGGTGCAAGCTGAGAATCAGGGATCGATCATGCTCGTCGAAATTCCCCCGTTCCGTTCCGTCACGGTTCGCAAAGGCCGGCAAAACGCCAATCGCCCATCGCGGCTCGATTCCGACCGATTCATTCTGGAGAACGAATTGGTTCGATACGAATTCACTGACGCCGGCGTCATCCAGCGCGCATACGACAAAGAGAGCCAGAGAGAAATTCTGGCGACAAAAGCGAGCGGCAATCGGTTGTGTCTGTACGAAGACCGCCCGGCAAATTGGGATGCATGGGATATTGATATTTTTTATGAAAACCAACTGCTGGAACAAGCCCGCGTTGAGCGCCAGGAATGGCTCTGTCAGGGACCGCTTCGGCAGGGATTCGCCCAGAAACTGACAATTGGCCATTCGCACATCACCCAGCGCATTTACCTTGCCGCCAACAGCAAGCGCCTTGATTTTGAGACTGAAGTCAATTGGCAGGAAACGCATCGGATGCTGCGCGTCGCCTTTCCGGTGAATGTTTTTTCCGACGTCGCTGTCTTTGAAATTCAATACGGCTTATTGAAACGGAGCACGCACCGTAATACCAGTTGGGACAGAGCCAAATTCGAAGTGGTGGGCCATCGTTTCGCTGATCTGGCGGACAGGGACTACGGCGTGGCCCTGCTCAACGACTGCAAGTACGGATACAATATTCTGGACAATGTCATTGATTTGAACCTGCTGCGCGCGACCACTATGCCGGACCCTGTTGCGGACAGGGGATTTCATTCGTTCACCTACAGTCTCTTCCCCCATGCGAAGGACACGATTGAATCCGGCGTGTGGGCTGAAGCCCTGCAACTCAATCAGCCACCGGCCTGTTATCCGGGCTATGCCGGCGCCGGAATCACCCTGCCATTCACCATCGGGCACAGGGATATCATTGTGGAAGTCGTCAAAAAGGCGGAGCGCGAGGATGCGCTGATCCTGCGCTGCTACGAGCCCAGAGGCAGATCTGTCACTGCCCGACTGACGTTGCTCCATTCGAATGCGACCGTATTTGAGACCGATTTGATGGAGCAGAAAGACACGATGCTCGAACGCAATGCAGGACAGGTGGCATTGACATTCGGGCCGTTTGAGATAAAGACGTTGAAGCTGACATTTCATTAAGAAGGGCATGACGAATGCATTAAATACTTCATCCCCTTTTCAGGTCAATCCATCGGACATTCGGCTGAGCCAGGTTCATTGTCTCAGCCGTTGTTCCGCTCAGGGATCGGCTGCTGTCAGCCAACAAAATTATTGACTTTTAGTTTCGTTTTTCATATATTAGTGCCCGTTATTTTGACAACAGCCCAAAGCCGGAATGCAAACGCAATCGTATCCGGCGAAAAGGTCGTGGCCGATACATTGAAAATCAGAGCATTAATATTTGCCACCGTAGCTCAGCTGGTAGAGCAATCCGTTTCGAAAATGGCGGATAGGTCGGCGGATAAAGTTTTATAATCAGGATAGTTATATTTGCCACCGTAGCTCAGCTGGTAGAGCAACTGATTCGTAATCAGTAGGTCGGCGGTTCGATCCCGCCTGGTGGCTCAGCAATGCCGAAAAAAGCCCACGAACTGTGGGCTTTTTTATTGGAACTAAAAACTTGTCCCATGCCCATTGAATCTCCCAATATAATCGCATTAAAACTACGTTTGTTCGAAAAAATATGGTTGACTTTTACAGACGCTTCAGTTATATTAACATTGGTTATTTCCCATTATCAATCAATCTGTTGACTCGTCCACACATCGATCCTCCTCTTTTCCCTGACGGCTTTATTACGGAATGAGTCCTGGCAAATCAACTCGCCTTCTTAGTTGGACCTCTCGCATTGCGACTTCAGTTCACCGCGCACCATTAAAAGAAAGGAACTCATGATGGACACGCGTTTTGAAACGAAGCGAACCTTTGCAACCATTTTGCAAGAAAAAGATCCCGAGCTTTTTTCAAAACTGGGAGACATTAAACAAAAGGGCATTGAAGAATGGGTGCCGTTGTTAAGCTTCGACCTGGGCTCCCATTCCGGCTACCCTCATTTGTTGAACGTCGAGCGCAACGCCAACAAAATGATCCCGGACCAGATCAAGGAAGATTTCAGTGCTGGCGAAATATTTCTTCTGCTCAGCTCAATCTTTCTGCACGACATCGGCAAGCTGTTATTGCTTCCCCCCAGGGAAAAGCGGGATTACCCGGTAGTCCATCATCAGGAAGAGAGTCGGCGCATCATCGAAGAATGCTGGGCGGAATTGGGTTTGCCGGATGAGCGCATTGCCAAGTACTGCGCACTCGTCTCCTGGTATCATGGCGTTGAAAATCCATTTGCGCACGACAAAAATATTCGAAACTATCAGATGTTTTCTTTAGAGCCCTATGGCCGGTTGAGAATTCCTTTCATCTCTGCAATTTTACGTATTGCCGACGAGACTGAAAATGTCTGGACCCGTTCATTACAGGAATACCTTTACGATAGAATAACAAAATTTTCCAGCATTCAGTTGGTCAAAGGTGTCCGTCGCTTTGTCGAAGATGTCGAGTTTTGTCTGCAAGGCGAATGCATCATCCTTCACATCCCGGCATTCTATCAAACCGATGCTGCAGCGACCGATACTACCGATACTGCTGAAAATAAAGATGAAACTCAGGTACTGAACATGACAAAAACTTTGGACAGTTTTGAGATAGCAAAATTGAACAGGATGAAAGAAAGTGTCAACGTAGTTCTGGCAAACTGGGGAGAATTACTGAAAGAGGAAGGCATCGCATTTAATCATGTTTTTTTTATGCACCGTAATAAACTTTTGGTCAGGCTGAGCGATAGCAAGGCAGAAAACAAAACGAAGCCAACCACCCTGAATACTATTTTTGAAAAAGGTAAGAAGGATAAGCGTCCAGGCGTTCAGGAATTGTTGGATGCCATCGTCAGAATGTCTCTTGGCAGTATGGGGCATGATGTTTTCCATTGGAAGTCCCTGGAAGCGAAAGTCGGATACATTCTGACTGAACGGGAAAAATGGATTGTCCAGCAGATGAATTTTGTGACTCCGGAATGTTACATCACCTTCTACCCCAACGATCATCTGAAAATAACGCTGAATCGGGAAAAAATTAATGCAATCTACAAAGCATTTGGGTGCGATTATTCGAGCTTCAAAAAATAAAGTGCGGGCGGATAACCGATAAATTTGGCAGATGACAGATCCCCTGTTTTAAAGAATTGAGGCCATCATCCGCGCCCGGGCTATGGTTTCTCTCCATGAATTGCTCCGACATTCATGGCGGACACTAACCGGAAGACAAGGGGATCCGGGCTTTAGCCCTGACACGTTTTAACCCACAATCAAAAAGGGGCAGCGAAATGAACAAAACAAAAAAAATCTATCTTTCCACTGGCATCCCTCATCTGGACGACCTCCTCTCCCAGGATCGCAGCGATGATGAAAAGAACGGCGGCTTGTACATCGGTGAAGGAGAAATTCGCACCGATCTGGAAACCCCCATCCTCGTCATCGAAGGCACTACAGGGACTGGCAAGACGACGCTGGCGCTGCAAATTGCCCATTCAGCCACGGCCAATGCAAAATGGTTTGTGTTTTTCTACAGTCTGGAGCAGACCTATCAATCGTTAAAAAGCGTATCAGAGCACTTCAGTTGTTTCGATGAAAAGAATGAACTCGAAATCGATTTCATCGATCTTGCCACTTTTGATGAAAATTTAGAATTTACCAATGATAACACCATCTATTTCTGCCATTTCTCGCCTCGCCCCTTTTCGGGCAAAGAAGAAGGCAGCATTTACGATCAGCGCATCTCCGAATTGAATCATGTCCTCGAACTGGTCTCTTCAATTGACGAGCACAATTTCATCCTGTTCGTGATAGACAGTCTCACCGCTTTTGCGGGTCGCCCTCTGTTGCGGCATGAAATTTATCATCTTTTTTCATTATTGAGAAACTACCATGTTCCCGGGATCATCACGCTGGAACGCTATCCCAATTATTCGCTCGAGGAAGAGGAGGTCACATTCGAATGTACTAAGTTCTTAGCCGATGTCGTGATCGACCTGACGAAAGACAGTCAGACCGGCTATCTGCAATACTTTCTGGAAATCATTAAATCCAGAAAATGCCGTCAGGCGTTAGGGCGCCATCTCTACAAAATTCGTACCAAACCCATTGCCGTAGGCATTAAATCTAACCTGCGTAAAGGGTTGGTCGTCTACCCATCCATTCACTACGTTTTATCTAAAGTGCGGGCAGCTAGACAAACGCAATTGCCAGATTCCGTTGTGTATAAAATCGACAATCAGACCGAGAAGGATCTCGGCCTCATTCTCAATAGCGATCGGATAAAGCCGAACTCCTGCATAGCGATCATTGGCCCGAACGGCACCCATAAATTAGCGCTGGGTTTGAATCTGGCAATGGGCAAATTATCAGATGAAAAATTCCCCAATTTATTGGTCATCAATTTCGGAGGCGCAAGCGACCTGGGATTCAAGGGAATTGCCTGGACTGAATTCAATAAAGATTTCATGTCACTGAAAGAAATCAAACTAAAACTCGCTGGCAGTCAGACCAAATTCTGGCACACCTGCTACGGTATAATCGACATGCCGGATAAGTATCCACCTGACACGCCATTGGTCACAGTCACTTCGTTTAAAATTGGTCAATTAGCGCCTGAGGAATGTTTCAATGTCATCGAGACCATCATCGGCGAAGTGAATGAGTTGCAAAGGCCATTCAACTCCGTGCTGATCAACAACACGGCTGAGCTTCGCACCGGATTCCCCTTGCTCAAAACCGAGCCCTTGTTTCTGCCCACCCTGTTAGATTTGTTCATCGTGCACAATATGGTTTCAGTCAACATCGGCGTTGCGCCCCGTCAAAATCAGGATGCGGATGATGAAAATTTTGCATTGCTGGCCAATGCCAATTTTCGGATTGTGCTATCCCACTATCCAACCATGGAGCAGCTTTCCGAACATATTGTTTTCCCTGAAAAATTTAAAGCATCATCACGAGTCACCGAACAGCTCGTCAGTCTCGTCATCGATAATGTCACAGGTAAACACTATAGCCGACAACCGCGCTGGTTATCGGTAAGTCAGATTACCGAACTCATCGAAGATAAAGAAATAACAAGAAAAATTCTCCATTGTGAAAAGGCTCCGAGACCGATGCACCCCGATGATGAAAAATGATGAATCCGGGAAGCAACCTGTAACTCTATCTCATGGTTTTTCACCAGCGAACTTTAAACGACATCCTGGACTGTAGCTCGAAACACCATGTTCATTCGACATTGCCGGACATGGGACGAGTTGCCAGTGCACGTCCCGATCTATCTCATCGGCTTGCCCTTTTGAATTCTTCTTCCTGCAACGAAAGGAGACGATTGCACCTCTACTCCATCATCTAAAACATCGTGATAGAAAACCGTCTGTTCAACTATTACGCTGAAATATTTATTGAATCTCAAAATTATTTTTCTTATCTTTAGCAACGGAGAAAAGCGTTCTGATGACTGTTGATTTAGGCGATTGGGAAATCATGGAACCAGTTCCGTTAAAATTTCATTCTAAAAAACTCCGTGCGTATGTCAGATTCATTTATGAAAATCTAACGGAATCATGTAGCATTCATCTGTATCCTTGATCCCGTAGAAACCGCGAGACCGATTGTATTTCAAAACGCGTAATTATCGAGATGGATACTCACCAATAAGGGAAAAAAATGCCTCATAACCGTATTGTCATCGATGCGATGGGCGGAGACAACGCGCCTCTGGAAATTATTCATGGAGCAGCCACCGCCTGTACCGAAAACGATGATATTTACTGTCTGTTTGTTGGTCGCGAACACGACATAAAACCTCTGATTATCAATGCCAAAATCCCTGCCGACCGATGGGAAATTGTCCATGCATCCGAAATCATCACGATGGATGACAAGCCGAAAGAATCTGTCAATGAAAAAACCGATGCATCCATCAATGTCGCCGCGCAATTGATTCGCGATGACAAAGGAGACGCTTTAGTCAGCGCGGGCAACACAGGAGCGACCATTCTGTCCTGCTCCAAATTCATCCCGCGAATGCCGGGCATTGAACGCGGTGTGCTGGCTGCCGTCCTTCCGTCCGTGCGCAAGAAACACGGCGATCCAGGCATATCCATCATGCTGGATGTCGGCGCCACATTAAACTGCACGGTGAATCAACTCGTCAGTTTTGCGTTCATGGGAGTTCAATACGCCAAAGAGGTCATCAACATCGAACATCCCAGAGTTGGCCTGCTCAATATTGGCGAGGAGGATACCAAAGGCCACGAAGTCCTTGTCGAGACCAATCGGACGTTGAAACACATCAAAGGCATTGAATTCATTGGCAATATTGAAGGTAAGGACATCATGCGGGGTATTGCAGACGTCATCATCACGGAAGGGTTGGTTGGAAATATTGTGCTAAAAACCCTCGAAGGGGTGGCGGAGATGTCCATAAAAACCGGCAAGAGGATATGGAAGAAGAGCCTCCTGTCCCGGCTCGGCATGACCATGTTAGCTCCTGTATTGAAAAAGCTCAAAAAGCGAATGGATTATTCTGAATACGGCGGCGCTCCCATCCTCGGTTTTCAGAAACTGGTGATAAAAGCCCATGGCCGGTCCAAAGCCAAAGCCATTAAAAACGCCATCCTCATGGCCGATCGTTCGGTCCGATGCCATCTCATTGAACACATGGAACAGTCCATGAAAGAATTGTATGCTCAATGATCCGGTTCGATTACAAATTTCCACGCGGGTTGAAAAATACGGCCTCATCGGACGCCATGCTGGAACTCCTGCGATCTGCCCGCGATGAGTCACCAATCAACAGGCACGTTGGGCGTGAGGCGCTGAATGCTGGAGCTAAACACGCAGAATTACCATGCCTGCCTCATGTTGTGCAAATGAACTGTCCTGTCGACAGAGGAACGTGGTGCGACTGGGCTGCAGGTAAACAACTCAGAAAAAAAATGTTGGCAATTTTGTGATAAAAATAAAAAAAATGTTTGCTTTTTATTTTTTAATATTGTATATTGAAACCGTCAATTCATTGTACCCTGTTTTTCTGCCTTTCTGATTTATGTTAAACGACGTGCTAAATATCAAGTAAAAAAAATTTCGTGGAGAATGGTCTATAGGGCTGTTCAAGACGATTTTTTTTTGGCCGGAACAGGCTGAGAAAGAGATGTACGCAACACAAATTTTTTTTGTAAGGATTTTTTCAATGGAAACAGGAACTGTAAAATGGTTCAACAGCTCTAAAGGCTACGGCTTCATAACTAGAGATGAAGGTAGCGACGTATTCGTTCACTACAAAGCAATTCAGGGTGATGGCTACAAAACATTAGAAGAGGGCGATCAGGTTCAATTTGATGTAGAACAGGGACCCAAAGGATTGCAGGCAACAAACGTCACAAAGATATAACCTGAAACCGACAACGACCAACCCCAGCTCTCACGCTGGGGTTTTCATTTTATATCGAAATTTTTTTTCGTTCGCTCAAGCTTCCAATTCAAACACGCGACATGCTTTCCGCCGAAGATGACTTTTTCAAAGAATCCATTCCCTCATTAAAATCCCTGATCCGATTTTATAAAACATACAATCAATAGTGAATTGCTATGTTGGCCGGCAATTTCCGAATGGTAAATTCCATTGTATTCTCCACACTGATACTGGTTGAATTAACATTCACTTTTTTTATTGGAACTGTCATCGGTGATTTTATAACAATACCGCCCGTGGGCATTTCGGATAAGCCGCTCAACTCCACAAATACTGTATTGTCTTTCCTCTTCATTTTTAAAGTGAGCTTTCCATAATAAGTAGGTAATTCTGCCACTTCAATGCCTTCTGCCGAACCGAGCCAGGACTCAGGGATGCCCGCACCAATCACCAGCGAAGCATCGCGTTCACGTTCATAGGCAAAAATGCTGCGAACCGACCGGATAAAATCCGATCCGACCCAGGTATGCGGCATATCCCCGATGAATTCGGCAGTATCCGGATTTTGCCAGACAACCTCAGCCCAGTGATTCCACTTTGGTGGTCGGCGGTCATTTTTAAAAAAGTCAAGCATGGCGTGCGCGCGCTCTTTTTGATCGAGATAGATAAATGTACCGACGGTGCGAATTTCATAGGGCGTATATTTATCCCATGTCGAACGCCCCTGCATCCGTTCCTGGCTGAACTGAAAATATTGATCGAATGTCGTATGCAATTGGGGCTCGGGAATATTGCCCAGCTCGCCGCAGGGGTAAACGCCCACAGTTGTCGACGTCGCATCGAAGTCGCCCAGTTCCGCGCACCCCGGGATATAATCCACCCCGGTATTGGCCATAGCCAGACGCATCGAGTTATAAAAATCGTTCCTGAAATCATCGCGCTCGGCAGCAAACTCCTGTGCCAATTCCGCATGGCCCAGAGCGCGCGCCATTTCTGCCGCGTCTTTTAAACCGCGCAGCGTAAAAAAATCGTCCCAGTAGGAGTGCATGGGCTTGGCCGAATAGCCCTCGTGGCTGATAGACTCAGGAACCAGGCCATAGAGGGCGCGCTTTTCCGGAGAGCCATTTTTGTACTCCTCGGTCTTGCGCAATGCCCGCAGCGACTGGATGTAACGGACTGTTTTTACCACACTGTCCCACTTTCCGCGAAGCCACAGCGTATCCCCTGAAAAACGGAAGTACTGCATCACGGCGTAAATGTACTGGCCGTGACTGTCGTTCTCCGGCATCGGGTCTGCCCCGCGGGCATCAACCACGCACGGGATTTTTCCGCTGGGAAATTGATAAGCAGCGTACCAGTCGATAAATTCCCGCACCTCTTCATTCCTCCCCATTTGCAGCATGGCCGTGGACGTCAGCGAGCCGTCGCGGATCCATGAGCGCTCATAACTGCGCGAACCGGGCTGAATGCCAGCCCCGTCCCGGTTGATGAGAATGTACGCCAGGTTCGATTTCACCGTGTTGACCAGCCAGGCCGCGTCCTGCGGCAGTTTGATGGAGACAGTGTTGAGCTTTTCCTCCCAATAACTCTTTGTCTCGCTGTATCGTTCATCGTAAAACCGGGAGGCTTCCTGATCTGATACATTCGACGGCAGATTGGCCGATGCGTTATGAAATGGCACAGCGACAATCACATCGCGGGATGCGCCCGGCTTCAGATCGAAATCGAATGAGAAGGCAGCGGACGCACGGTGACTGCGGTCTGCGGCGACCTGTTGGGCAGGCAGCTCACCGCGGCTGATGTATTCGGAAATATCTCCCTGGTCAAACGAAGCCGCGCCGAATCCTGTCGGAGTTGTGAGAGGATACACTGTCTTTTCATCGATCGCAGCGACTCCCCGGACATAGGCAATGGAATCGATGCGGGAGACACCGCCGACTGCGTTCAGCCATTGCGAGGGCGGATTGACCTGAAATGGGCGAATGGCCAGAAATAGATTTCCCGGCTGATGGGAATCGGTTTTATTCTCGATGCGATAGGCCAGGTAGAGGATCGACGATCCGCTTTCTCCGCCGGCGAACGAGGTGATTGTCAAACCCAACCGATCGGAATAATTCCATGTGACGGACGGAATCGGCAGATAGTCCGAATCCAGCGATTGGCTGGAGGTGACGTCATGCCAGGTCACCAGTTTCCTATCGAAAAATAGGAATGGCTCAATGGAAAATCGGAAACGGTCGACTTCAACCAAACCCTGCTGATTGATCAGCGCCTCTTTTCCATCCCTGTCCGCGCCGATCACGGTCCAGTATGACTGCTTTTTCAGGAAATATTTGGGATAGTAGCCAGGGGTCGTTTCTTTTGCCACGGCTGAATAGAAATCATTTGGTGAAGCGGAGTAAGCCGGCCCCATGATTTGCATCCGCTTGATGCCATAGTCGGCGTTTCGGCTGCTCTTTTTGAAAAGAATTCGCAGCAGCCGGCCTTCGGTTTCCGGCGTTGCAATGTAATCCCGGCCGCCATTGCCAGCGACAACCGAGTAGACGCTGAACCATTCCTGGCCATCATCGGAAATTTCCACCGAATAGTCCGAAGCAAAATCGTCCGCATCCCAATCCAGCACCAGTCCCCCGATTTCACGATTCTGATTGAACCGAATCAGCAGCCATTCACTCTCCTGATTGCCGGCGCTGCGCCAATCGGTCAGCATTGTTCCAGCCGCATCGATGACCGGCCTGCTGCCCCGGGCTGCCGATGAAAACTCCAGAGATGCCGGCGCTGCATCGCGCGACGGCTCCACGATGGGTTCGAATCGGAAATTGTCGATCCAGATTTTACCGATTCCGCCGGTAGCGGTGGAAACAACGAATTCGATTTTTGCGACGCGACGGATTTCACCGCCGCCGGCCGGTCCCCAGGCAAAGGTTATGTGCCTTTTCTTGATGCGCATCCGGGTCCAGGTGGTTGGATATTCGAAATATTGCTTCTTGATCCACCAGACATTTTCAGAGGCATCCAGCAATTTGAATTCAAAATTATTGACAGGCGCTTCCGCCCTGATGTCGAAGGTGAACTGGTAATTCTCAGGGAGCTCGATGGCAAATTCTTTCTGAGCAATCACATAGCCGTAACCACCAGTCAATTCGAATTCGATGCCCATGGCATTGCCCGATTTGCCGACGCTGGAAGTCAACCGGCCATTGGCGCCCTCGGACGCAATCGGTTCCCAACCGGCGAGCGTTTCAAATTCATCCAGCAATTGCGTTTGCGAAAAGGCCGGGAATACCGTGAGCAATCCCATCAAAATAACAGAACTGACGGACCGCAGTCTGCGGAGCAATGAATCTGCCACGAGTGCCATTGTTTTCCTTTCACATTGTCACGACTAAACTTTTTTCAGATCATTGAGCCAGCCAGCCGCCGGTAAACCCGGCTTTGCGCAGACCTTCGATGATGTATGGATTTTGTCGCATCACATTCCAGACAAAACCGCTCCGCAAATTTTCGATCATGATGACGATCGGCCCCTGGTCGATGCCGATATAATCGGTATCAAACCAGCCGAGCGGCGTTTCCCGGGTGATGTAGTTCAGATTGAAGGCATCGATAAAACCATACTGCTGCCAGACGCGATCGCCGTACCGGGCGCGCATGGTCTTCAACGCGGGAATGCAGATTTCCGGCGCGAATGCGACAGAGCTGCCGGCTGCGTAGGGCGCGATGGTTCCGTCATCGCCGACCCAGTCGAACGAAACGCCTCGCGCGTAATAGGACCAGAATTTCCGCTTCTTCCCATCGATTTTCAGAGTCACGTCCCCCGGCCCATCGCAGGCGCTGAATCCCCAGACATTCTCCGAGTAATCTTTCCAGCCGAGCGGATTTTCAATGGCGTAACTGCGCTGAGAATAGGTTGCCCGGCGGGAATTTTCGAAATAGTCAATGCCTTTCTCCCGCATGTACGCATCCTGAATTCCCCGAAAATCAATCCAGCAGTGGGAGAACTGATGCCCGAACAGTGGCCCGAAACTTATGAATTCCATGCCGTAATACTCAGCCCAGATGTACGGTTTTGTCCATGTTTGCCACACGGATTCGGGCAGGCCGTGCGTCGGCGAGCCAAGCGCCAGAATGTACAGAATCATCGCTTCATCGTAACCATCCCAAATGTGCGGCGAAAAACCCTCTTCCGGATGCCAGCCTGTTTTCACCCCGGGTTCGCCGGCCATGGCCCAATTCCAGTCCACGCGAAAATACAGAGAATCAACCAGGGAACGAATGGCTATCTCGTCATCGCCGGAGCCCTGAAAGTAGGTCTGGCAGAACAATGCGCCAGCCAGCAGCAGCGCCGTGTCGATGGTGGACAATTCGCATTTCCAGTAGCGGGTGCCTTTTTTGACATCCAGAAAATGATAAAAAAAGCCCTTGTACCCGGCCACATCATCGCGCCCGGGATTCTGGGGGAGTCGCCAGAAAAATTTCAATGTGTTCAACACCCGCGTCGCTGCTTCCGCTCTGGTAATTAGCTGACGCTCAACCGCGATGGGGTAGGCTGTCAGCGCGAATCCAACGGCGGCAATGCTGGAAGGCGCCGGTTTCGGCCAGCGATCCGGCGTCAATCCGGTCGCTACATCCGTTGTTTCCAGAAAGAACTTCAGCGTCTTGACCTGAAGTGTGTCCAGAAACGGATCCCACGTAACCTGTCCCATTGCCGGCGCGCCGGCTTCCTGCGCCTGACCGTTCGCCGGCGTCCATGCCATGCAGAGGACAATTATTCCGATAATGACTATCGCTCGTCTCATCATTTCACTCCACCACAATCATTTTTTTAATTGCTGAAAATTCATCCGCTTGCAATCGATAAAAATATATTCCGGAACTCAAATTGGCAGCATCGAAATTCACGGTGAAATTGCCGGCCGGCATGGGGCCATTCACGAGGGTTGCCACTTCCTGTCCCATCAGATTGAACACGGTGAGCGTGACAAAGCCGGCTTGGGGCAGCGAGTAACGAATGGTCGTCGCCGGATTGAAAGGGTTCGGAGCATTCTGTTGCAATTGATAGGACGTCGGAGTCACTGCCTCTTTGGCCTCTACGTTGTTGACCAGGCTGAATCCAGCCCGTTCCAGTCCCCGCTGAATATCCTCGTTTTGCATGAATTTTTCCCAGACGCGGCCGGTGAGATGATTTTCAATCATCAGCACAATAGGCCCTTCGTCAATGCCAATCACATCCGGGCCCCACCAGTTCTGCGTCAGGTTGAATGCATCGCGGAAGCCGTACTCCTTCCAGATGCTGGTGCGATAGGTATCGTACATGTGCTTCAGCGCCGGTATGGACACCTCCGGCGTGAATGCAATGGAACCGCCGGCGGCCGTGGGAGCGATTGTGCCGTTGTCGTTCTGAGCCGGGGGCGCGCCGCGGGCCTGGTAACCATTGGGGCCATCGCACGCCGTCAGGCCCCAGACATTGTCTCCGTAGCCGACAAAATTGCCGGGATTATCGATGCAGTACGCGCGCTGGGCCAGGGTCGCCCGCGCGGAATTTTCAAAATAGGTAATGCCTTTGGCCGAAGTATAGCCATCCTGAATATTCCGAAAATCAATCCAGCAGTGGGAGTAGTGGTGACCGAACAGCGGAGGAAATTCGATATAAGTCTGGCCGTAATGGGTTTTCCAGGCATAGCCGCCGGTCCAGGCAGACCAGGTGGAAGCCGGAACCGGATGCGTCGGTGAGCCCAGCGCCAGAATGCACATGATCATGGCTTCGTTGTACCCCCGCCACCAGGCATTGATGAAGCCTGTGTCCGGGAACCAGCCCAGCATGATGTTCGGCTGATAATTCCGCATCCACTGCCAGTCGACGCGGTAATAGATTGAATCCGCCAACTGCCGGATCATCAACTCATCGGCCTGGTCTTCGGAAAAGTACATCCTGGCGTGGAGGATTCCAGCCAGTAGCAGCGCGGTGTCGATGGAGGACAATTCGCAATTCCAGGTGCGGTAGCCGGTATTCATCTCCAGAAAATGATAGAAAAATCCCTTGTGACCGATGACCCCGGTCGCCTGATTGCCCTGCGGTTTGGTCCAGAACGTGTTCAGCGTATTGAGCACGCGCTGGCGTCCGGCCTCGCGCGTAATCCATTGGTGATCGATGCCCGTGCAAATCGCGCTCAATCCGAATCCAACCGAGGCGATGCTGCAGGGAGCCCAGGATTCATCGCGGTCCCTGATCAATCCATTGGCAGCGTTCGCTTCGTACCAGAAAAAATCAAACGACGTTCGCTGAAGCAAATCGAGAAAAGTGCTGTCATTCAGCGCATCAGGCATTGCGGTAACATCGCCGATCACCTGCGCGGATTCGATGTTCGCTGCGTCGGTGCGGATTTGGTAGTAATAGGTTCTCCGGTTGGCCACGTCGAAATCGACATAGCTGCTGCGGCGAATGGGCGCCTCGTTCAACCGATGAAAGGGGCCATCCGGCTGGTCAGCGCGATATACGGAGTAGCCTGCATTCTCCTCTGCTGCGCTGCGCTCCCAGCGAAGGATGACGCTTTTGTCACCGCATCGGGTTTGAATATTGCGGCCCGGCGCGGTGGATTCGGCGCGCGCTGGCCCAACCACCAGGCACAGCCAGGCCAATGCAACGATGGAATTCTTCATGGGATTACTTTCCTTTCCTTTTGCCAATTTTGTAAATGACCACATGCCGCGTCCCGGCCGGGAAAACAGGAATCAGCGCGCTGCCATCCACCCGCTCCGGCGTATGGAATTTGCCATCGATTTGAATGACATCGGCTGCGCCATTTTCATCCGCTTCGACTTTGATTTCATAAAATGCGCCGCGAAATTGTCGGTGGACTGTAAAGCCCTTCCAGTCCGAAGGAATGCAGGGATCGATGATCAATCCTCTGACATGGGGACGAATGCCGAGTATCTGTTCCAGACTGATTTTGAAAAGCCACGCTGCCGAGCCGGTGTACCAGGTCCAGCCGCCGCGCCCGAACACAGGCGATTCAGGGCCGTCCACATTGCCCGGCGTGACATAGGGTTCGGCATGGTACAGATCCGGATCAAGGCCGCGATAGATGGGACAGAAATTTTTATACATCTCAAACGCCACATCATTTTTCCCCAGCAATGTCTCTGCCCAGATGGCCCAGGCGCTGGCATGAGTGTACAAGCCACCATTTTCCCGGCGCCCCGGGGCGTAGCGGGTGATGTAGCCGATGGTCGAATCCGGTTTTGAATAGGCTGGCTGCAAAAGCAGCGGGCCATATTCGCGGTTCAGGTGCTTTTCCGCGGACGACATGGCCATCTCCGCGCGCTGCGGCGTGGCCGTATTCGCGATCACAGACCAGGTTTGCGCGTTGAGGTAAATTTTGCCTTCTGTGCATTGATGACTGCCAACCAACTCGCCGTTGTCTTTGGTTGCCCGCCAGTACCATTCGCCATCCCAGCCGTGCGCATTGACCGCCTGCTTCAGCCTGTCCGCTTCCGGCAGGCAAAATTTAAACTGCTCTTTCGATGCGTGTGTTTCAATGATCCCGGCAAATTCCCGAAGAATCCGATGCAGGAAATGGGCCATCCAGATGGATTCGCCGCGCATATCGTTGCCGACGGCATTGAGGCCATCGTTCCAGTCGTGCGCGCCGATCAACGGCAGTCCCCGCTCGCTGCGCCAGGCCAGCGCCCGCTCTATGACCAATTTACAGTGCAGCCACAGCGGCGCCGGTTCTGTATCGTCCGCGAAGCAGATCTGCTCATCCAGAATCGCCATCGATCCGGTCTCTTTGATATATTCGATCACGACGAACGGCAGCCACAGCAGATTGTCGCTGACATTGGAGCGCAACCCTGTTTCCGTGTACGGATGCCACCAATGATAGACCGAGCCGTCTTTGAACTGATGTTCGGCGTGAAGTTTGATCTGCCGGCGCGTCAACTCTGCATCCATCGGCAGAAAGACCTGACTGTCCTGCAATTGATCCCTGAATCCGTAGGCGCCGCTCTGCTGGTAATACGCAGCCCGCCCCCATAACCGGGCAGAGATGGCCTGGTATTTGAGCCAGGTGTTGGTCATAAAATTGAAAGCGTCATCCGGAGTCTCCACGTGACAGACGGTCAATCGCTGCTCCCATTTCGACTTCACCCGCGCCAGTTCCGCTTGCGCTGTTTTAAGATTCCGATATTTTTTAACCTGCTCAATGGCTTGCTGCGCGTTGTCCGTCGCTCCCAGAGCGAATGCAATGGTTTTACTCTCTCCGGCAGCGAGATTCACATCGATATGCAGGCAGGCCATGGCATCACCCCATTTGCCTTCGGAGTTGCTGCACTGCCCCTGACTCACGGCTGCCGGCATTCTCACATCGCCATTGCGCCCTAAAAATAATTCTTTGTCGCCGTCGAAATCGACCACTGATTCGCTCGCAGAGAAAAAGGCGACAAATGGCCAATCCCGGTTCCAGTTCCGACCCTTTTCATCCTGAATTTCCCAGAGGCGTTTTGTGGCAAACAGAACTTGATCCTGCGTATCGAAACGCGTTTCAATGAATGTCTTGTGAAACTCCCTGTGATTGTCCGGCGCGAATCCCAAACACCACTCGAAATAGGTGAACAGCGACAGATGCCGCGGCCTCTTCCCGTGATTGGCGATTTTGAGCAGCCAGATTTCCACGGGCGCATCGACGGCCACGAACAGCGTCCATTCGGATTCCACGCCTACATATTCCGAACAAAGCACGCTGTAGCCCAATCCATGCCGGCAATGGTATTTCGCCCCGGGATTCTTCACCGGCTGCAATGCCGCTGACCATACGTCATTGTTATCCCTGTCCCTGATGTAAATGAATTTGCCCCAATTATCCTGAACCAGATCCTGGTTCCACCGCGTCAGCCGATTGAAATTGCTATGTCTTCGCCAGCTAAACCCACCGCCTGCCTGCGACACGATCATGCCAAAATCCCCATTGGAAATGACATTCACCCACGGCTTCGGCGTATCAGGGCGAGTTATCACATACTCTTTTCCATCTTCCGTAAAATAGCCATATTTCGATTCAAACTTGCCAGACATTTTGTTCTCTTTTCAATGTTCAATGAATAATTTTCAATCTCTACTTTCCGGATTGTATACTTATAGTAAAACAGAAAGGCTGCCTGATAAGCGCCATCCCGATTGCATGCGCCACACGCTACCGGGAATAACCCATTGACTGATTTTGTATAGAATTTGGGCTGAAGCGCAACATCGGGCGGGTTAATAAAATCTCCGTTCACAGGAACGGAGATTGTCTTTCTTTATCACTGACTTTTTCATTTATGACGGAGAGACATTTTTGGAATCTCCAATCATCCGGGGTTCAGCCCGAAGAATTCCGGAACAGTTAACCCGGGTAATGCAATGGCCACAAAGACGCTAAGACTCAACGAAAGAATTTATAGACTGTTACCATCAACTTTACCATAATACTTTTTCATTTTTTTGTCTGATAATTTCATAAACAACTTCTGACTTCATGAGTGATATTCAGCGTTGTCGCGTATGGTGGCAATTCTTCAAATTTCTATAGCAATAGCTGGGATCATTCACAGCAACGTTGTACCGGAAGCGCTGAAATCCATTTACTGTCGAATAAGACCATCAAAATGAATTTCTTAGGCAGCCCCAATCTGGAATCGAATTCAGCGATTCATCCTTCGGCGCCTCCGGATCAATCGCTGCCTGAAACAGAATTATCGGGCTCTTTGAATCCGCGCCATACAGGATAGCAGCGTCGGGTAGATTCGATCGACGCTGCTATCCGGAGGACTCAACACAAACCCATGTATTGAAAGCAGCATGGCGATGCCGGCCTTACGAATCAGGCCTTTTTATCGAAGGTGGAATGGTGTATCCACTCGTCGTCGCAATGCAGTCCAATCCGCCGATCAGAACATGAAGCCAACGGTGAATCGCTGCGTGTTTTCCAATCGGCCGTGATCGGCCCAGGCATAATCGAAGTGAAATGTCCGACCCTGCCATTCGAGATTCAAACCAAGTCCAAAAGTCAGGCCCACTTCCGAATCTTTCAAAAACAGATTCTGATAGCCGGCTCTCAGGGCGAATACTTTCAGCAACATCCACTCAGCGCCAAAGCTCATGCTTTCTGTATTGTCGTTGGGATGAAACGCGTTCACGGCCAATTGCACCTGATTATTTTCGGAGAACCGAATCGGCCAGCTCAATCCAACGCGGAACAGCACCGGCAAGGGATATTTTTCTGTATAGATTTCGCCGGGCAGACTGCTGTTATCGCCGTATTTATCCGGGTCATTGTCATAGACGACTCGGAGATCCCGGCCCGTATACCTGGCCGGCAGACCGAAATTGGAAATACTGGCGCCCACCCGAACGCCGTCGCTCGTCAGATTGTACAGCGTTCCCACGCTGAGTCCCACTGTGGAAAGTGAACTGTGCCAAATGGATTCATTGATGTAGGTGATTTGAACGCCCATGGAAAAACGGTCGGTAAACTGTCGGCCGTAGCCCATGCCGATGGCGAAGTTCGTCACGGTGTATCGTTCGCCGGTGCCCAACGGCTGGTCCACGGTTCGGACGGCAATTTCCCCTGAATTCAACGACGTCACATTGAGCATCAGGTTGCCCACCGGCCCGATGGGAATTAAAACAGCACCGTAGTCGTAGGTGATATCGGCCAGCCACAAACTATGGGTGAATTGAACTGCGTATGACCGAAAACGACCGATGGCGCCGGGGTTGTAATAAGCCGCGGAAATTTCATCGTACGAAGCGACCCCGGCATTGCCCATCCCGGTGTAGTGGGCGCTGGGTTCAATGAGAAGGAACTGTCCAATTGTCGTGCCTGTTTTCGATTGCGCCAGTCCATCGACACCGCCGAACAGCACAATCGATACCAAGAGAAAAACAGGCAGCCAAACCGGTGTATATTTTCTATCGTCCTTTATTCGGGTAAAAATTAATTTCAAATTATTTCTATTCATGACTCACCTGCCTCTTATTTAATAATGGCAAATTTACCAATTTTGGTTCCTAAAGCGCCTGCATCGACGTGGAAAATATAGAGTCCGGGTGCAACATCCAGGTTATCCTTGGTTCGCAAATCCCAGGGGATATAACCGTTCAACGAACCATCGTGGAACAGCGTCTCCACCAGTTCGCCGCGAACCGTAAAGATGCGAATTGTGCATTTTCCAGGCAAACTACGGAACTCAATCCGCCGTTCGCCGCGTCCTGAAATTGCAAACCGTTCCTCCTCAAAGCTGGCCGAGCCCACATACGGATTGGGCACAACATACGGATCGTCTTTGAATTCCTGCGCAGCTTTTTTGGAATCAACAAACTGCCCGGTCGTGGTGAACATAAAAACATCATCATTCCCAAGGGGGTAATTGAGATGCAGATTGTACACGTCATTTTCAGCCGGGAGAATGATCTCGCCCAACGCCGACTGACCTGTGGTATCCACTTCGACGAGCCAGGTGATTTGCGGCTGGGTCCCTTTTTCAGGCACATAGGTGACGACTTTGATGAATTCCCCGGCAGCGCTGAGCAATTTGTCATTATTCAAATCGCGGAATTGAAACGGGAGTTGATACGCGCCGCTATCGGTCATGGCGTCCACGCGGAAATAGGCCGTTTTCGCCGGCATCCCGATGGCTGCGAGCGATGTATCCAATGGCGTATTGGCAAACGTGAGCTTCAGATCATGCGGAAATCCGGGACGACGACGGTTAATCGGAAGCTGGGTCTGATACGACGCTTTCAGCTTGATATTGGTGAGACTGGTCGCGGTGAACCCTGTTCGGGTCGTGTCGATTTCTATGGTTTTCGGCGTGGTAATGACCGGCAGCAATCCGAGCCCGACCTGACCGATGCCCTTGCCATCCAGATCGTATCCGTCGGAGATCACTTCTTCATGGGTTGTGCTATCGATGAGATCATAAAATGCGGCGCGGACACTATCCGAAGATGGCACCTTGAATTTGAGCAGGAAGATATGATCGTCCGGGACCAGGTCAGAATTGACGACCTCAATGTTGACAGTGGCAACGCCTTTTCCTTTGATTTGAACTCCATCGCTGGCCTCGGCGCGGACGAATCCGAGCGTTTTTGGCTCAGGCCGCACCTGCACCACATGGGTCGGCAAAATAGTGCCGCCGCGCGGGGTGCGCGAAACCGCGATCGAATTTTCTGAGGGATAGAAATCGAGCGAGTCTGATCCGTGATCGTAGGCAGTGACCGCGTAATAGTAATTCTGCCCGTTGGTAACCGTTGTATCGATCCAGGAATGGGTCAATCCATTATTTTCGCCCAGGTAATAGGCGACTCCCTCGACGACCTGTTTGGAAAATCCTATGTAGTCGTTTATCAAATCGAATTGCGCAATGGGTCGACCTTCGCCGAGCGGGCCGGTGCCGCGCCCATTGCTGATCACTTTCGGATCGCGAAATTCAGGGTCCGTGGAGCGGTAAATCCGATAGCCTTCGAAATCCGCTTCCAGCGAGACAGGATCAATGCCGCGTTCGGCCAGATCATTCCAGGAGAGTTGCACCCATCCATCACCGGTTTCGGCTGTGACAATCGGCTGAGTCGGCGGCACAGCGAATTGATAATTGGCATTGTAAATTTGCTGGACGGTCTTGGTCGTTGCCCGCAATTCCACCAGATCCGAGCCAAATACCAGCGCCAGACTGAACCGCTCTGATTTGCCGGCTTTCAGTTTGAATGGTCCGGAAGCGAATAAAAAGCCGATATTGTAGTTCAACACCAGGGCTTGATCGAAACGTTCGTCCGGGATTTCATCGGTGAAGAAATTGAAGAGCCGTTCCGGCCATCCTTTTCCATCATCGAAAAATACGATGGCGTCGGTCTCTTCGCTCGGATTTCCCTGCCCGGCGCGGATGCGGTTCATCTTAAATCCGGTCAACCCAATCTGGTCCGATTCATTCAGATCGGTCTTTCCAAAACTTGGCTCTCCGTTCGTGGGAATGCCGTCGCCTTCACCTGTGTCATTTGTCCCAAAAACGCCATCAGCGCCGGTATCGTGTAAATCTGCCACCCAATCCATATCTTCATCGCCGGTAAACCATCGGGCCGCACGATACGCCGGCCGGCTGGCAATCGATCCAAGCGCTTCTTCAAACAAAGCGACGTTATAATTTGTGTTCACATAATTCAGTATCGCGTTCTGGTCGGTGAGCGAGTCACCCACAACATCTTCGCGACTTTCATCAATGATGCCGTCATTGTCATCGTCCTGCCCGTTGAATTGGTTGCCCGGCGTTTCCAGGTACGCATAGCCCAAATAACCTGTCTCCCCGCAATTATCGCCCAAGGCCACGCCATGTCCCAATTTATCCCAGGTGTACACCAGGTTCAGGCCGAACGATTTGTCGAAATAGGCATTGTCGTCGTCGGACTCGTACACGCCATCGCAGGACAGCGCCGAGCCGCCAACGCCTGAATCCATGTACATTCCGAAAATGATGTTGTCTTCATAATCGGTTGTGCTTTCGTTGGTGATATCGTAATGCCAGAAAATAACATTGGTCGATTGCGGATTTGACCACTGGAACCCCCGCACCTCGATGCGCAATCCCAAACCGCGTCGGGTTGAATCCCGTGAATCAGCGTAATAATCCCAGGCGTCGTAGAAATCATCGTCCATCACCGTGAAGCTTTCCTGATCCGCATTGGGTCGTTTGCCGAAATAGCCGCTCCAGCTTCCCGGCCAGCCTGGATCGTCCGCTTCGTCGAGCCGATCCGGCCAGATACCTGGCCAGGTTCTGGGATCATTGCTGATCGCCGGCGACCGTCCCTGATTGATGCCGGGGTCCACCTGAAAATAGCCGGGCCGGGGTTCGAATCGCATCACGCGATTGTTGTACGGGCTGGTGGCCTGGCGTTCGCGATACCCTGTTTCCATGATATAAACATCTCTGCCGCTGGTGTCTTTCACTTTTGCCAGCACAAAGGGCGTGGTCCCGTCGGCGTAGTTCAAGCCACTGCCTTTTGGCACCTCCATCGAGTGAAATACACTGAGGTCAACGCCGCCGGGGTCGGATGGGTAATCGCCGACCATGCCATAATTATAAAAGACCGTACGAATATTTGCTGCGTCGTGGTAGCCAGCGCGCTCTGCATCCACGCGGCCCCGCTGGTCCTGGGGGACGACTGGCTGCAATTGCGCCAGGCCAATTACTGGCCAGAGCAACCATAAGATTGGTAGTACTTTATGCATGTAACGACTCATAGCCTCATTCTCCGTCGCTTAATTATTACTCGATCCGAGACGAATCCCCACTTCGATTCGTCGCGGCGGATAATATCGACCCGGGTTCGCCAATGTAGTGCGCTGTCCAATTGGATTCAATGAATAATCCGGACTGCCGGTATCGCTGAACACAAAGCCATTCACCGACCGCGTATCGAACAGGTTCAACACGCGGGTGAACAGACTTAAATTTAAACCTGCAATTTTGAAATATTTTTCAGCCCGTAAATCGACCCGGAAGAAGTCTGTCTTGCGTCCGGAGTTAGACTCCAATCCACCGCCGAATCCGGCCGTGATGGAGGGTGTATAGGGCTGGCCACTTCCGTAGCGGGCAATCGTGCTGATGGAAAAATTATTGGGGACTTCCAGCAACACCGTGGCATTCAATGTATGCCGCTGATCCCAGGCCAGGGGTACGCGCCGGGGTCGGGGATCTTCGCCGGCAGCCGCGCGGGTTGCGGTCTCCGAAGGATCGCTGGAATTGCCCATGGCGTCCTGCCAGGTGTAATCCAGCATGGTGCTCACCAGGCCGATCCGCCGCTGATCCAGGGCCAGCGTGAATCCGAGCACATTGCCAAAATCCACATTGGTGAGACGGGCGTAATCCGCCGCCGCGTACGTGGACACAAATTCAACGCCTAACAGATCGCGGATGTCTTTATAAAAGATGCTGAAGTCCAGACCCAAAAATTCAGTGATTGCCTGTTTGTAACCAAACTCGTATTGCACGGTGCGTTCCGGCTTGATGTCCGGGTTGCCCATCACGCCGTAGCTGATACCGCCGGCCTGTAATTCGTCGAGCACGCTGTAATCGGAATTCGTGAAAATGCGACCCAGCCCGGGCATCTGGTAGAAATGGCCGTAGGCAAAGTACAGCGCGGAATTGGTCGTCATGGGATAGGACACGCCCACGCGCGGGGCCACAGAGATTTTTTTGGTCGTCCGCTGGGGGTTTGATTCCGGAGCGCCGGAAATGGCATTGGCCGGATTCTGCAAATCGCTCGGGATGGTTGAACGGGCGTCGAAATATTCCATTCGGGCGCCGGCGCGAACGATAAAATCGCGCCACTCCAATTGATCCTGGGCATAGCCAACCAGAGAGACCGGGTAGTAGACCGAAAGGTCTGGAAAATCGGGTGGTTCATTGATATGTCGCGTGATGAGCGTGCCGCCCGCGCTCACGACATACCCGGGAACGCCAAACTTCACCTGGGATGTCTGCAACTCAACTCCCACTTTAACCAGGTGGCTGCGGCTCACCTGACTGGTCAGGGCGCTCTTGGCAATGAATGTATTTGTAAATTGTTTGAAACGTCCAAAATCGACACCCTGCACAATGGCGCCCAGTTCATAATCCGTGTCGCTCAGGGTAGGACCGGCGGCATCGTATCGGGCATCGTAGACATCTTCGTAAACATAGTCCCAATAATTGAAATAATTCTGGCGGAGATTCACGGTATAATAAGTGCTGGGAGACAGCGAATGGCTCATGTCCAGGCCGTGAACGACGGACAGTGTCCGATGATTTCGCATCCCGTCCGGGTTGAGGCGGTAACTGAAATCATAATATTTGCCATCATTGATGTTACAGATTGCCTGATATTCCAACTGAATATTTTTAATCGAACGATTGGTAATCTTCGCCAGACCTGAAATGTCATCGGAAAATTCGAGGGGTATCTCTTCCCCGTCGCCGGTCGGCATGAAAATTTTCTGTTCAAAATTGGCCCGGTCGGTCGGCAGGAAGCGGCGCTCACCGTAGACATAGCCATTATCAATATAACGCCGGCCGTTCAGGAAGAAATAGGTCTGCGGCAAGAAAGTCGGACCGCTGAGGCTGAAAACATAATTTTGAATTGACAGAGGTTTGAATGTATCCGGGGCATTGCGGCGATCGCCGCTGGTGTACATGAAATCGCTGATGAACGTCTCGCCCACCCATGAAAACTCATCTGAGCCGGATTTCAAAACCACATTCACCACACCGCTCATGGCCTGGCCGTATTCCGCGTCAAATGTGCCGCTGATGACCTGCACTTCCTGCAGGAGCGAACGGTCAAGCTCCAGTGTGGAACTGTTATCGTAGCTGTTATTGATTGACACTCCATTTACCAGATACTGAACTTCGCCGATACGACCGCCGCGAAAATGGCCGTCGACCACGCCCGCCTGCAAATCGATAATATCCTTCAACTCGCGCACCGGCATCGCTTCGATCTCTTTGCTGGTCACCGTGGACAGGGAACTGGTGTAATTCAATTCCACCACAGGTCGCTCGGCAGTGATTGTTACTGTCTCTCCCTCGATCGTGCTTTCATCCAGGACAGCGTCCAGATTCGTCGTATGATCAACGGTCACAAGCACATCTTTAAATACTTTGGTTTTATAGCCCATAAATGAAAATTGCACGTCATAATTGCCTGGCGGGATATTAATGATATGATAATATCCTTCCATATCAGCAGCAGCACCCATCGACGTTCCCTGAAGCATAATGTTCGCACCGGGAAGCGCTTCATTTTGACTGTCAACAATTCGACCGGACAATTTTCCGGTCGTGCCTGCAAATCCGTTTTGACCGGGACTTGCCAAAAACACGACTAAAAAAATCAGCGCCAGCCACGAGCAGAATACATGCGTTTTAATTTGTTTCATCACCATATCTGACCTCTTATTTGGACAGTGGAGAAAAACCCTTTCTCCCCTGGTTTCTGCATCCAGGGGAGAAAGAGGAAATTGCCTGTCTTACTTGAGAATTAGCATCTTATGCGCCGAAGTGACCATCGTGCCTCGGGCTTTCGATTGATACTGAAGCTGATAAAAATAAACGCCAGAGCCAAGATTCCGGGCATCGAAGAGTATGGATTTCGTTCCAGCCTGCTGCAAACCTAATTGCTGCACTGCAACAGCGCGGCCGAGAACATTGTAAACCTTCAATACCACGGAACCCTCTGCCGGCAACGAGTAGACAATCGTTGTGCTCGGGTTGAATGGATTGGGATAGTTGCTGACGATCTCGAATTCCGTCGGCAGTTGACCATTCTCTTTATCGATTTGGCTCGCTCCGCCGGGGATGATGACTTCCGGATCCATGAACGCCCAGGCCGGCGCTGCAGGCCAGGTGCTCTCGCGCATCCACCAGGTGCGGGTACCGTAATCATCGGCCGGGTTGGCAAACGAATCGCCATCGAACAGGGTCGCGCTGATCAACAAGACACCATCGCCGCGGCCAACCGGGTAACCCAGTTTCTTCAGATCCACTGCGATTTCGATGCTGTAGCCTTCATCGATGTCGTTGAAGTCATTGGCTGTCGAAGCGCCTTTCAGTTTCAGCGCCGCCTGGCCGCCCTGCAACGAATCGATCAACATCGCCAGATAGTCTCCGGCAATCATCTGTCCCAGCGAATCCATGCGAACTGTCAGTTGCTGGCTAATCAAATTGTGCTCAGCTTCACTCAACTCCGCACGATCGTTGATGATGAACCGTATGCCATCCCATTGATCGAAATTGTTCAAGCCCCACACGGCCTGGTCGCGTACATCCACGCCCAGATACAGCATGTCGCCTTTGAAAAACCATTTCACGGTCGCATCGCCCGGATCAACCACTGCCGCGGTCACACTATTGATCGCCGGCTGATACTGGCCGCTGCGCCACGGGCCGATGCCCGGATACGACGCCCGAAGATCATCATCGCCGTACCGAATATCCAGACCTTCAATTTTGCTCCACACGGTCTCATCCAGCACGCCATCAATCACCGGATCCGCATGATTGACGCCATTGGGAACCACGATCTCAGGGCCAACTACTGGAACTGCGCCTGATGCCACTGTCACACTCGGTTTCGCGTATATCCGTATCACATCATACGCCGAGGCATTGCCCCACGGGCCGCCCCACCAGGTGCGGTTGCCACTGAATTTTTCCATATCCAATGGCCACTGCCAGTCCGCATCGTAAATCGAAATGTTGAACTCCACAATGTCGCCGTCGCTGGCTGTCACATCGTAACCCCGCGGATCCAGATTGAACATCAATTCCACGGTGTATCCGCCATCCGGCGTTGCATCATCATTGCTCACGCCATCGACGACTGTCACGGCGTCCCATACCAGACGATCGCCAGACGCCCAGCCAAAAAATCCCGGCAACGCGCCTACTTCATCCAGCGTCGTGTCAGCCCAGGTCTCTGTCACCCAGCCGTAAAAATACTCAAACGACCCGGCCGGACGTCCCGCGCCTGAATGATCACGAAGGTTCATCAAAAAACCGTCAAACTTGTTGAACAATCCACCGCCGACTGACGCATCCTTCACTTGCGCCGCGACATATAAATTGTTCCCGGATACCAAAAATTTCAATGTCGCATCCGTCGGATCGCTCGGCGCTACGCCTGCCTCATTATACCAGCCGCTGCCAGGTATCAATGTCGAGGTCTGTCCATGTTGAATGCGCACCGCCTCGGCGTTGCTCCACGACGCTTCTGTCAATAAACCATCCAATGTAATCGTCTCGCTCGTCGTTCTCGCCCAGATTACGTTGGGTCGCTCCAACTCGGTTGCTTCATGGCCATTTTCAATCACTTCCGCCGGATCCATGTACGCCAATGCCGGGCCTGCCGGCCATGTGCTTTCGCGCATCCACCAGGTGCGCGTGCCGTAATCATCGGCCGGATTAGCAAACGAATCGCCATCGAACAGGGTCGCGCTGATAAACAAAACACCATCGCCGCGGCCGGTCGGGTAACCCAGTTTCTTCAGATCCACTGCGATTTCGATGCTGTAGCCTTCATCGATGTCGTTGAAGTCATTGGCTGTCGAAGCGCCTTTCAGTTTCAGCGCCGCCTGGCCGCCCTGCAACGAATCGATCAACATCGCCAGATAGTCTCCGGCAATCATCTGTCCCAGCGAATCCATGCGAACTGTCAGTTGCTGGCTAATCAAATTGTGCTCAGCTTCACTCAACTCCGCACGATCGTTGATGATGAACCGTATGCCATCCCATTGATCGAAATTGTTCAAGCCCCACACGGCCTGGTCGCGTACATCCACGCCCAGATACAGCATGTCGCCTTTGAAAAACCATTTCACGGTCGCATCGCCCGGATCAACCACTGCCGCGGTCACACTATTGATCGCCGGCTGATACTGGCCGCTGCGCCACGGGCCGATGCCCGGATACGACGCCCGAAGATCATCATCGCCGTACCGAATATCCAGACCTTCAATTTTGCTCCACACGGTCTCATCCAGCACGCCATCAATCACCGGATCCGCATGATTGACGCCATTGGGAACCACGATCTCAGGGCCAACTACTGGAACTGCGCCTGATGCCACTGTCACACTCGGTTTCGCGTATATCCGTATCACATCATACGCCGAGGCATTGCCCCACGGGCCGCCCCACCAGGTGCGGTTGCCACTGAATTTTTCCATATCCAATGGCCACTGCCAGTCCGCATCGTAAATCGAAATGTTGAACTCCACAATGTCGCCGTCGCTGGCTGTCACATCGTAACCCCGCGGATCCAGATTGAACATCAATTCCACGGTGTATCCGCCATCCGGCGTTGCATCATCATTGCTCACGCCATCGACGACTGTCACGGCGTCCCATACCAGACGATCGCCAGACGCCCAGCCAAAAAATCCCGGCAACGCGCCTACTTCATCCAGCGTCGTGTCAGCCCAGGTCTCTGTCACCCAGCCGTAAAAATACTCAAACGACCCGGCCGGACGTCCCGCGCCTGAATGATCACGAAGGTTCATCAAAAAACCGTCAAACTTGTTGAACAATCCACCGCCGACTGACGCATCCTTCACTTGCGCCGCGACATATAAATTGTTCCCGGATACCAAAAATTTCAATGTCGCATCCGTCGGATCGCTCGGCGCTACGCCTGCCTCATTATACCAGCCGCTGCCAGGTATCAATGTCGAGGTCTGTCCATGTTGAATGCGCACCGCCTCGGCGTTGCTCCACGACGCTTCTGTCAATAAACCATCCAGTGTAATCGTCTCGCTCGTCGTTCTCGCCCAGATTACGTTGGGTCGTTCGAGTGCTTGACCATGCGCCAAAACCGCTATCACCATGGTTAAACACATCACCACGATACTTAACTTTGTTTTCATGGAATGTTTCTCCTTTCCCTGCTTGTTTTTTGTTTGACTACAACACATGACAAATTAGATCGTTATCAGTTTAGTTTTTCCCTTGGATCTCCTCCTTTCAATGAAATGGTTTCGTTGTTCTGATGATTCTTGTTTTCAATTCACATTGTATGAGTTTAGAAAATGAATGACTCGGTGCAACGTACATATCCGGGACAGGACCACCGGATTTCCAATGGCCTGCACTCAGTTAAAATGAATGATAGCGATTATGATTAATACATCCACATGATTCACGAATGACAATGCTGGTAGGCAATACTATATTTTCAGGAGAGTTAACCGTCTGTTCATCATTCTCGATTGCAGCGATCACTTTTTCAGCGGCGGTCACACCAAGATCATTGACAGGCAGATGCACAGTAGTCAGTCCGGGATGAATGATGGAACTGATGCTGATGTCATCAAACCCGACTATCGCAACCTGATCCGGAACCGAGATGCCATACTGCCCTGCGGCTTCAAACGCGCCCACAGCCATTTCGTCGTTGGCGGCAAACACGGCGCGCGGCCGGTTCGGCATGCTGAGCAGACGGATCATGGCCAGATAGCCGGAGCGTTGCGTAAAATCGCCGCGCTCCAAATAGCTTTGGCCATCGCTTTTTTCGCTTATATTATTTTCACGCAGCGCCTTGAGAAAACCTTTCTCCCGCATGTCCGCATCGAAATTGCCTCTCGGCCCCCGAATCATGGCAATGGATGGATACCCATGATCGACTAAATGTTTGGTCACAAGATAAGCTCCGCGAACATTATCCACATTGATCTGAATGTACTTGTCCCCTTCATTCGGGAGATTCAGCAAAATGATGGGAATATTCACATTGGGAAATGACTCGGATCTGATTCGTCCTAGAACCGGCACCATTAAAATCAGACCGTCGACCAGCCCCTGACCCATTAAACTTAGCAGGAGTTCGACTTCATTGCGATGACTGTGGGATGTGGAAATGATGATGTGGTAGTTGTGCTGGGCAGCGACGAGGTCAATGCTGCGAATTAATTCCGAGAAAAATTCTCCGCCTAATTCAGGGAGGATAACACCGATGATATTCATGCGTTGCAGACTGAGAGCGCGGGCAGCAATTTGGGGAGAATAATTCAACGCCTGAGCTGCACTCAGGACTTTACGCCGGGTTTCTTCGTTGACTGATTCCGGCTTGTTATACACCCGCGAAACAGTCGCCGTGGACACCGCAGCAGCTTTGGCAACATCTTTGATCGTGGCATTTACATGATGTAAACGTTTTCTCAAAGCTTCATCCTTTGGCTTTATTTACACTAAAAGACGATCATTCCAAAATGTAACCGATTACATTTTAACTAAAAAAAATTGAAAAGTCAAGTCTTTTTTTTGTGAAGGTATTTCCCACAGGCTATTCCAGAGTCTAAAAAACCGATCTGTATACTCACTTGAAGTACACAAAGACCACCAACCGATTGTTTGGGATGTTCATCCCGAACGGGACGCCTATTCGGGGACATGCGTCCCGGCCATTGCCCGCGCTGGATGTATGTCCAGCGCGATCAGGCGGCCAAACAGACACTAAAAATCATCACATTGATAACCGGCGTGTGGCCGGCGATGGAGACAATCACCGATACAAGGCTCGCACGAAATTTTGATTAAACACGATTTCACTGGAAATGCCGGGGAGGGCGCTTCTGTCAGCGCAGTATGAGGATCGGGGGAAAAACATCGATGAGGAGGATGATTCGAACGCCTGCCAAAGACGGTGATCCGTGGATCGTCGGCTCGCGCGTCGTTCAGCCTTTGACGCTGCCTAACATGATCCCGCGAATGTAATATTTTTGCAGGAAAATGAAGATGAAAATTATGGGCATGACCGTAATGACAGCGCCGGCCATCATTAACTCCACGTCGTGCGCGTATTCGCCCAACAGATTAGCCAACGCCACCGGCAGCGTGAACATATCCTGTCGCGTGAGAACAATCAACGGCCAGAGGAAATCATTCCACGTGCCCATGAATGTGAACAGCGCCAATGTCACCAGTACCGGCGCGGCCAGCGGCAGAATGATTTTCCAATAGATCATGAAATCGTCGGCACCATCGATTCGGGCAGCTTCAATCAGACTGTCCGGCACGCTGAACAGGTATTGTCGGATTAAAAATATGGCAAAGATACTGGCCATGCCCGGCAGAATTATCCCGAAATAGGTATTCAACAGATAGAGTTTATTGAGGATTAGAAACACCGGCAGCATGGTCACCTGACCGGGAATGATCATCGATGTCAGCAACAAGGCGAAGATGGACTGCTTCCCGCGGAAGGCGAACTTGGAAAAGGCATATCCGGCCAGGGAGTTGATGAACAGCGAGACGATTGTCACTGAGGTTGCCAACAAGAAGCTATTGAAAAAATAGCGGCCCACATTCAATTTATTGAACAGCGTGATGTACTGATCCAGCACAAAAGTCTCCGGAATGAATCGCGGCGGGAACGTGCTGGCGCCGCCGCTCTTCATGAATGATGCCGACACCATCCAGATGAACGGGACGATGGTCAAAAATGCCGCGATCAGCATGACCAGATGCAATGCAACCGATGGTATGAATCGTTTGATTCGCCTATCTCTCATTGCCGTCCTTTCTTTTCTGCACATACAATTGCACCAGGGCTGTAAAAAATACAATGAAGAAAAGGACAAAGGCGATGGTGGAAGCATAGCCCATTCGCCACCACCGGAATCCCTGCTGGTACAAATAAAGCACCACACTCAGCGTAGAATTCAGCGGGCCGCCCTGGGTCATCACGAAGGGCTCGGCAAAAAATTGCAAATAACCGATGACCGTCATCAGCGAAACGAAAAGTGTGGTTGGCGCTAAATGCGGAATGGTCACGTGCTGGAATTGCCGCCACCAGCCAGCGCCATCAATTTCAGCCGCTTCATAAAGATAGTCCGGCGCCGACTGAAGCCCGGCTAAAAATATCATCATGTAATAACCGAAATTTTTCCATACGGCCAGAAATACAATGGCGATCAGCGCGTAATTGGGATCGCCCAGCCAATCGATCGTTTTGAAGCCGAGAGAAACAGTCACGTAGTTGATTAAACCAAAATAGGGATGATACAGATACCGCCACACAACAGCGACAGCGACCAGCGTTGTCACCACCGGCAAAAACAGAGCCAGGCGAAAGAGCGTTTTGAAATGGAGCAAACGGGAATTCAATCCGATGGCCGCAAACAGGGACAAAGCAATGGTCAGGGGAGCGCCGATGAGCACGAAGATGAGGGTGTTTTTCAGAGCTTTCCAGAAAATGGGATCGTGAAATAACTGCTTGAAATTATCGACCAGGACAAAACGCATCTGTTTGATATTGCCTAGCGAATAGATATCGAAATCGGTGAAGCTCATGACGAACGCAGCCAGTACCGGAATGAAGAAAAAGACCAGTAACGTGGTCAACGCCGGAGCGAGGAAAAAATAGGCTGTGACATTATTTCGATTCATGGTAGCTCCATTCCATCGGATTTCTCATTCGCCGGAATTCATGACGCCTTTAGACAACAACCAGCGCCGCTTCTCCAGAATTCGATCGACATCGTTATTAAGGTCGCGGATGGCTTTCTCCAACATTGTCTCTTCAAAAACAACCCGCTCCAGATGCTCCTGAATTTTGACAGCGATGCGCTCCCATTCCGGAATTTTGGGAGTGGCGACGACGCTTTCCAATTGCCGATAAAACGCCATTATCTTTTCATCGGTTTGAATTTCCTCGGCGTCCCAGGCCTGTTTGACCGCTGGCAAATCCCGCGTCATCTGAAAGAACTGCACCTGGGTCTCCACTGACGATAAAAATTCGATGAAGGTAATGGCCTCCTTTTTATGCCGGCAGCTTTTGAAAATAACCAGGCTGGAGCCCGCAGCCACCGAGTTTCCATTGAGCTTCCGGGGCATCGGCGCAGTGGCCCACACATTTTCCATCTCCGGCATGCGTCGCCTGATTTCTCCGATATTCCAGGGTCCGGTCACGACGAAAGCGAATGCGCCATCCTGAAATCCCTGATAAATGTTGGTGAACTCGGACATGGATCTGGGGGCCAATCCTTCTTTGAACAACGAGGTATAGAATTGCAATGCTTCGACAGTCTGAGGATCATCAAACGCGCCATAGCAATCATTCTCTTTCAACAATCGGCCGTTATTTTCCAGCACCAGAATGACCGGCACATGCCAGTCGTTATAAATCAGTGAAAAGAAAAATCCATACTGCTTCTGACGGAACCGGGACGAAGCAACGATGTTGCGAGCCGCATTTCGCCACTCCTCCCATGTGCCCGGCGGCTGGGTATAGCCGGCTGCGGAGAGAATGTCTTTGCGATAAAATAGCAGGCGCGTGTCCACATACCAGGGGATGCCGTACACCCGATCACCGATCGTGTTGGTATTCCAGACTCCAGGGAAAAAACGATCCGCCTGAATCGTCGAATGCTGAATGAGCGTGTCCAGGGGGATGATCGCATCAATGGCGTTGAACTCAGAAATCCAGGTGTTGCCCAACTGGCAGACGTCCGGCGTGGAATGGCCGGCGGTGGCCGTCAACAATTTTTCGTGCGCAGCGCCCCAGGGAATAGCCTGAACCTTCACGTGAATATTCGGGTGCAGCTCATGGAATTTATTGATGATCTCACTGATGACCTGCCCCTCGGAACCCATCGCCCAAAAGCTGAGTTCCACGCGATCGCTGTTTTTTTTCGAACAGGAGAAAAACAGCATCAGCGCCAGGATAATGAATAATGTTAAGCGCATCTTCATTGGCATTTTCATTCTGATAACTGAACGTTGGACAGCAATGTGCTTGGCGTAGCAGTCTGCCCAGACCAGACACAGCAGACGAATCACAGGTTAATTGACGACACCCCGGTGAATGTAATCGGTTACATCGCAGGTTAATATAGGAATTTGATTGGCATTTGTCAAGTCTTTTTTCCGGGTAAAAGTAATTCACAGCGAGTATAACGCCATTGCGCTGGCAGTCATTGTGCAGACGAAATTATTACCTCTCCTGCTACAGAATTAAAATAATTTTAGTTGATTTCATGAGGAATAAATTTGTATATTCTCCAGTGATCTCAATAAAGGATATCCGGCAACGAACAGCATTTCCACGCGGCTCGGATGGCGAAGCGATTTGGAACTCAGATATGCCTCATTTCAAGTATTCAGTCAGTTCCGGTGAATGGCCCATTTCATCGCCGGCGTTTTCTTCAGAACGAATTTAACCTGCATTATTCATTGTATTTTTAGAGGAGGCTGGCTAACCTGAATGGTGCTCTTTTTGGAATAGACGTATAAAAACTGAGTTTCAAAATAGCTTAGCCTTTAGCTAATTGAAAATCTCAATGTTGACTCAAATTCTGAGCAAGTTCATGAATAATTCAGGTTAAAGGCATCGACAAAAAAATTTCACATTTCTAAGGTAAGGTACCATGGAGCAAAATTTCACACACACGATACTCGGTAAAACCGGATTGGCCGTGCATCGGTTGGGTATTTCCGGCACGTACTGGCCCGGTCAGGCGACACTGCACAAAGCTCTGGATGCCGGTCTGAATTATTTTTTCTTCTTCAATATTGATAAACAGATGATTCGGTTTCTGCGCACTGAAATGAAGGGCAATCGGGAGAAATTTGTCATTGCCACAGGCGCATATAATTTACTGGTTGGTCATCCCAATATCGAGCGGACGCTGGAAAAACGACTGCGTCAAATTGATACCGACTATATTGATATCTTCATGTTCCTGGGCGTGATGAAAGAAAAACAATTTCCTGTGGCGCTTCGGGAGCAGATGTATCGACTCAAAGAGAGCGATAAAATTCGGCACATCGGCATTTCCACCCATGACAGAAAATTCGCCGGCCGGCTGGCTGCTGAGGGCGCGCTGGACGTGATCATGATGCGATACAATGCTGCCCACCGCGGCGCCGAGCAGGACATTTTCCCACATTTGAAAGTGCACAATCCCGGCGTGGTGAGCTTTACTGCCACGCGCTGGCGCTATCTGCTGCGCCGGCCGAAAAATTGGCCCGGGGATGAGCGCATTCCCACTCCCGGCATGTGTTATCGCTTCGTGCTTTCCAATCCCAATGTGCATGTCTGCATGACTGCCCCCTCCAATCCAGCGCAGATAGATGAAAACCTGGCTGCATTGAGTCAGGGGCCGCTCAGTGAAGAAGACATAAGATTCATGCAGCGATTTGGCGATGCGGTACACCATACAAAAACCTGGTTCATGTAGCAATGATTGAGATTACCGACACCCTGAAAATTTCCGACGATGAAATCAGCGAAGAATTCGTCCGATCGTCCGGCCCGGGCGGGCAGAATGTGAACAAAGTGGCCACGGCAGTGCTGCTTCGGTTCAATGTCCGTCACAGTCCATCGCTTCCGGATGAGGTTCGGGAACGGCTCATCCGATTGGCTGGCAAGCGATTGAACGAAAACGGCGAGATCGTCATTAAAGCGCAGCGCTTCCGCTCTCAGCTAAAAAATCGGGAAGATGCGCTCCAGCGGCTGATTGGGCTCATCCGGAAAGCGACGCATGTTCCGGCCGTCCGCAGGTCGAAAAAGCCTTCTGCCGCAGTCAGAGCGCGACGGATGGCCGACAAGCGAAAGCGCAGCGAAATAAAACACCTGCGCAAATTCGATCCCGGCAGCGACGATTGAGTTGCGCCGGGCCGGGCATGATTGGGATAACTGCCTTGCCGGAAACTTAATCCTGTGATGCTTCGTTAAAATTTCTGCTCGCATGATTCGACAATCGATCACTCACCGTCGTTCAGGAGTGGCGCAAACGCATGAGATGCAGCTTGCACTCAGCGCGGGCACCCCAGCCGTGCCCGGACGTTCACCTCGATGTATTTAACGATTCAACAACTTCATTCACTTTTAATCGACACGCACACTATGGCCAAAAGCACGAAGAAGTTTTTTGTATTGGATACCAATGTCATTCTCCACGATAGTTCCTGCATGAACCAGTTCCAGGAGAATGACATCGTCATTCCAATCACCGTACTGGAAGAATTAGATCAATTCAAAAAGGGCAATGAAACGCTCAACTACCACGCCCGGGAATTCCTTCGCTCGCTGGATGCCCTGAGTGGTGATAAATTATTTTCCGGCGGCGTCACCATCGGTCCCAATCTGGGGAAAATTTCCATTCAGTTGGAGCGGGAATTTCACAACGATTTGAAATTCAATTTTTCACTGCACAAGCCGGACCATCACATTCTGAACACGGCATATCTGATGGCCAGGGAACACCCGACCAAGCAGGTGATTATCGTTTCCAAGGATGTGAATTTGCGCATGAAGGCCAAGGCCATCGGACTGAGGGCGCAGGACTACACCACCGATCACGTGAAGGATGTGTCCGCGCTGTACACGGGCAGAAGGGTGATCGATAATTTGCCCAATGAACTCATCGACCGAATGTACGAACTGCCGTTTGAAATTGATGTGAAAGAATTAGGATCGGAAAATAACCTCCTGCCCAATGAATTTCTCATCATGCGCAGCGGGAAGAAATCGGCGCTGGCCACCTACGATTCCGCTGAGAGCAAAATCAAGCGCGTCGATAAAATGCCTGTCTATGGCATCACGCCCAGAAATGCAGAGCAGACCTTTGCCCTGAATGCATTGACAAATACCGACATTCAGTTGGTCTCCATCTCGGGCAAGGCTGGCACAGGAAAAACGCTATTGGCGCTCGCCGCGGCCATCGACAAGCGGAAGTATTACCACCAGATTTTCCTGGCCCGACCGGTGGTCCCGCTGAGCAACAAAGATATTGGTTTTTTGCCCGGCGATATCAAATCAAAATTAGACCCATACATGCAGCCTTTATACGACAATCTCGGTGTGATAAAAAATCAATTTTCAAAGTCCGATCAAAAACACAAGCGCATTGAAGAATTTTTAGATGAAGAGAAACTGGTCATATCGCCGCTCTCCTATATTCGCGGTCGCAGTCTGGTGAAAGTCTATTTCATTGTGGATGAAGCCCAGAACCTGACGCCTCACGAAGTGAAGACCATCATCACGCGCGCCGGCGAGGGCACCAAAATGGTATTCACCGGCGATATCTTTCAGATTGACCATCCCTATCTGGACAGCCAGTCCAACGGGCTGAGCTATCTCATCGAAAAGATGCAGGGGCAAAAACTCTACGCGCACATCAACCTGGAAAAGGGCGAGCGCTCCGAGTTGGCAGACCTGGCGAGCAATTTATTGTAGCGCGCACATGAAAACCGCACCAGGCGACGTTCCCGGTCAGGGCAATTTCACTCCTGGTTTGCGAGTCAGCCATGCCTTTTTTCAGCGAATCAATTTGGGATTTTCTGCAAAGGGAATCAATGGTGTGGGGATAGATTTGAGCGGAGAGCGCAGCAGAAAGCCGGGACTCTGGCGAACGAATTTGTCCCACACAGATGATGGCGAACGACACGTCTTCGAATACAGCCGCGAATGTCTGTCATCCTTCTGAATCGAGAAAATCGATAATCTTCTGCATGTCTTCCGGCAGTTCTGAATCAAACCACATGGATTTCTTTGTCTCGGGATGGACAAACCCCAGCGTTCTGGCGTGAAGCGCCTGGCGCGGCATTCGATCCAGCAATTCCTGTCCGAGTTGACGATTCTGAGCATTCAATTTGATGAGCTGTCGTTGCTTGCCGCCGTAAATTTCATCACCCAGAACCGGGTGACCTTTCCAGGCCAGGTGGACGCGAATCTGATGGGTGCGACCGGTCTCCAGCCGCACCTTCAACACCGAGACCAGCGCATACTCCCGCAGCACCTCATAATGGGTGATGGCGGGTTTACCCTGACGGGCGATGGTCATTCGCGTCCTGTCTTTGCTGCTGCGACGTAACAAGCTCTCAATCCGATCCGCCTTTTTTTCAAAATGGCCCCAGGCGATGGCGCGATATTCGCGTTGAATGGTTCGCCGGGAAAATTGGGCAGAAAGCTGGCTGTGCACAAAATCATTCTTCGCAATGACAAGCAGCCCGGATGTATCTTTATCCAGACGATGGACCAGGCCCGGCCGAAATTCCCCGCTCAACGAGGACAGGCTCTGGCAATGATAGAGGACGCCATTGACGAGCGTGCCCGATAGATTGCCGTAAGCGGGATGAACGACGAGTCCGGCCTGCTTATTAACGACGAGCAGATATTCATCCTCAAATACGATATTCAGTGGAATATACTCCGGCAGAAGCTCTGTGGCTCTTGGCTGTTGCAGTTGAAGCTGGATGATCTCACCCGGGGAGACTGGATGACTTGGTTTGGTCGGCTTTTCGTTGACAGTGATGAGGCCTTCTTTGATGAGTTTTTGAATCTGCGAGCGGCTTGGCCTCTCCAATCGGTTGGCTAAAAATTGATCCAGCCGCTCTTTTTTCTGATGGTCAGGAACGATGAATTGTCTCGAATCGCATTCATCCGAGTCCTCATTTTCGAACTGCTGTTCCTGAAAAATATCCATTCCGTTTCTTTCGGAAAATGATACAGGGCGATGGTTTTCACCCGGCTTCCAATTGTTCTTCTTCAGTCTTTTCTTGCTTTTTTTCAAAAATGACAACAGCGATTAAAATGATCATCCCGAGAGTGATGGCAATGTCCGCGAAATTGAAGACAGGCCAGCGCACAATGCGGATGTCGATAAAATCGACCACTTCGCTGTGGATAATCCGATCGATGAGATTGCCCACTGCGCCGCCCAGGATTGTCGTCAGCGCAAATCTCGCCCAGAAATTTTCCGGCTTCATTTCATAAAGATAGATTAAAATGACGACGCAGGCGATCGATGCAAAAATCGTGTAGAATAATTTCCCGCCGATTTGAATGCCAAACGCCATGCCTGGATTTTTGATGTATGTGATCCGGATAATGTCGCCCAAAAGCGATATAGATTCCCTCAACTGCATGGAATTTTTAATCAACATTTTGGTCGCCTGATCGATGAATACGATGAGAAAGGACCACATCAATAATTTTGTATTTGATTTGAACACAATACTCCGTCACTTTGAAACAAGCCAGCAGGTCGCTCGTTTGTGATGCCTCGGTTTACTCTGTCATAGCATAGACAGGAAGCCGGCATCGCTCCCCGGGATGAGTCATTTCTGTAGCTATAAATTGAATGGTCGTACACAATCCTCTGCACGACAACAAATCGTTGCTGGGAATCAATATTGATTCTCCTCGTTGGCTTTGCACTCAAGGCAAAGTCGGGCATACGGGATCGCTTCCAGTCTCTCTTTGTTTATTTCCGAACCGCACATGGTGCAAACGCCAAACGTCCCCTCTTCAATTCTCTCAAGGGCATCATTCAATTCCGCCAGGAGGCTGCCATCCAATGAAGCGAACATGAATGATTGCTCACGATCCATGCTGTCGGAACCCTGGTCAGCCAGATGAAGCGAATAGGAATGGTCGCCAGTCGTCTCCTTCATCGATTCTTCCTTGAACCGAGCTGAATTCACTTTATCCAGCAATTCGTGCTGTCGGCTTTGAAGAATTTTCTTAAAGTGTTCTAAGTTCTTAATCCCCATCTTGAGTATCCTCCCTAAAAAATCCTTATGAACATATAACAATTACACCTTCGGTTTGGTATTTCGTATGATAATGGAATTCCGAAAAATCCACCGTGAATAATCTCAACGCGTATGACGCCAGGAACGTTCTGTTTTTCATCTCCTTTCCCGCCGCGCTCCAATTGCCGCGGCCGTCCCTGATGCGTCTGTTCAGTCACCTGATCCGCCTTTGAGCGGGACCAGGCTACACCCGGGTTATTCCGATGACAATCCGCTCGCCATCGATGGCCCATTCTTTTTCGTAGTCGTTCTTCTTCAGCATGCTGACCAATTGGTCTGCCAGGGTTTCGCTTTTAACGTAATCCTGCTGGGAATCAATGGCCTTTTTGACTGCGTCCGAACCTTCGAAGAAAATCAGTATTCGATCGACCACATTGAAATCGGCATCCTTCCGCATATTCTGAACGCGGTTGACAAAGTCACGCGCCAATCCTTCTTCGCGCAATTCATCGGTCAATTGGATGTTCAGCGCAACCGTCATGTCATCTTCTGTCGCAACGACGAATCCGTCCCTGTTCTCAGTTCTGATGTCAATATCATTGATGGTAATATCGACATTTTTATCTTCAATTGTGAGCGCTGCGCTTCCCGTACTGATGATTTTTTCAATTTCAGTCTCTGGCAAATTCCGTATCTTTTCAGCCGCCGAATTGACATGCTTTCCGAACTTCGGCCCCAAAGACTTGTACACCGGCTCTGCCTTTTTGCGAACCAGGTCGGTCTGGCTGGAAGTGAATCGGACGTCTTTCACATTCAATTCGTCTCGGATTAAACTTTCCATGCCGGCAACCAGTTCCTTGCGCCTGTCGTTGTTGGCGAGGATGATGATTTCCGAGAGAGGCTGCCGGATTTTAATCGCAGTCTCGTTTCTCAAAGAACGGCCGATATTGACAGTCCGCAGCACCATGTCCATTTTCTCTTCCAGTTTTTCATCGCGGTACTGATAGACCTTTTCACTGGATTTCGGATAGTAGCTCAAATGGACGCTTTCCGGCGCGCCGACTTCCGCAGCTTTCAGATTTTGGTACAACTCCTCCGACAGGAATGGGACGAACGGCGCGATCATTTTTGTGACTGTCATTAGCACATGAAACAGCGTCTGATACGCGGCTAATTTATCGTCGCCCATTCCGCCGCCGCCATTTTCACTCGGCTTCCAGAAACGACGCCGGCATCGCCGCACATACCAGTTGGACAGATCATCGATCACAAAATTCGAGATAGCCCGCGCTGTTTTGGTGATTTCGAATCGGGCCAAATTGAATTCGCTCTCTTTCAGCAGCTTATTGAGCAGCGAAATAATCCAGCGGTCAATCTGCGGACGATTTTCAACCGGAATGATCGCTTCATTTCCGGTGAAGTTGTCCACATTAGCGTATAGCGAAAAGAACGAATAGGTATTGTTCAGCGTGCCTAAAAATTTTCTGATGATTTCGACAATGCCCAGCTCGTCGAACTTAGTCGGAAGCCAGGGCGGACTCACTGTGATGAGGAACCAGCGCAGCGGATCAGCGCCATATTTTTCCACAATCTGGAACGGATTCACCGTATTGCCGCGCGATTTGGACATTTTCAATCCGTCTTTATCCAGAATCATTTCAATGGATAAACACGATTTGTAACTGGATTTTCCAAAGAGGAAAACACCCAGGACCAGCAGTGAGTAAAACCAGCCGCGCGTTTGATCCACCCCTTCGGCAATGAACTCCGCCGGGAACAGCGTATCGAAATCATCTTTATGCTCGAACGGATAATGCCATTGGGCGTAGGGCATGCTGCCTGAGTCGAACCAGCAGTCAATCACTTCCGGGACGCGCTTCATCGGTCCCTTGCATTTTTCGCACGGGAACACGACCTCGTCGATGTACGGCTTGTGCAGATCAATTTCTCCTGTCGCGCCTGATTTCTGCTTCAATTCGGCCACGCTGCCAACACACTCCGAATGACCGCATTTCTCACAGATCCACACATTGAGCGGCGTGCCCCAGAATCGATCGCGCGAAAGCGACCAGTCCACATTGTTTTCCAGCCATTCGCCGAATCGCCCCAGTCCCACTTCGCGCGGATACCAATCGATCTGCTTGTTGGCTTCGATCAACTTGTCTTTGATGGCCGTTGTTCGAATGTACCAGGACTTACGGGCATAGTACAGCAGCGGCGATGTGCAGCGCCAGCAATGAGGGTAAGCGTGCGAAATTTTTTCTGTCCGATAAAGCCTGCCGCGATTTTTCAAATCCGTGATAATTTCCGGATCAGCCTTTTTGACGAACATCCCCTTGAACTGGGTCACTTCATCCACAAATCGCCCGCTCTTGTCCACAGGGTGAATCATGGGCAGATCATATTTCAAGCCCACCTGATAATCGTCCTCGCCGAACGCCGGGGCAATGTGAACAATGCCAGTGCCATCTTCGGACGTGACGAAATCGCCCAGGATTGTATAAAACGCCCGCTTGTTAGGGGTGACAAACGAGTACAGTGGGATGTATTCGATCCCGTTCAGATCAGCGCCCTTGTACTGTTCCAGTATCTCGTATTCCCCGTGTAGCGCAATTAAACGCTGGTTGGCCAGAATTAGTTTCTCATTTTTGTGAAATATTTTTACGTAGCTCATTTCCGGATTCAACGCCAACGCGACGTTCGAAATGAGCGTCCACGGCGTGGTCGTCCAGACGAGAAACGATGTGTCCGGCTCGTTTTTGAGCTGCATCTTCACGTAGACGGACGGATCATCCACATCCTGGTAACCCTGCGCCACCTCATGGCTGGACAGCGGAGTCTCGCACCGCGGGCAATAAGGCAATATCTTGAAGCCCTGATAAATCAGGTCCTTTTTCCAGAACTCCTTTAAAATCCACCAGACCGACTCAATGTAATCATTTTCATACGTGATATAAGGATGATCCAGATCGACCCAGTAGCCAATCTTACGGGTCAATTCGTCCCAGTCCTTTTTATACTTCCACACGCTTTCGCGACATTTTTTATTGAACTTGTCAACGCCATATTCCAGCACCTGCTCTTTGCCATCAATGCCCAATTGTTTTTCAACCTCAATCTCAACCGGTAAGCCGTGGGTGTCCCAGCCGGCTTTGCGATTGACTCGATAGCCCTGCATGGTCTTTAACCGGCAGACGAAATCCTTGACTGTCCGACTGATGACATGATGAATCCCCGGCGCGCCATTGGCTGTTGGCGGTCCTTCGAAAAAAATGTAGCTATTGCCTGGGTCACGGCTTTCCACGCTCTTCCTGAAAATCTGATTTTTGTCCCAGAATTCAAGAATGTCTTTTTCCAGTTTCTGAAAATTTACAGGATTGTCCAATTCTTTAAACATCAGCTAATCTCCAACAACTCAAAATCATACACTCATTCCAGACAGGGTCATTATAGTTGCATGCGCGCTGCTCAAGTGGCTGCGCTCGGTATTCCGGTAAGTTCTGCATCCCGTCCCTGAAGCGGGTGATATCTCCTTGCGGTTCGCTTTTCAAAACGATGGCCCAAGAAAATGATATTCCGGTTTTTAAAATATATGCGGATGAAAAACGGTGTTTGTGTCGTAAATCAAATCCCGGTCCCCGGAGCCCGAATCCGCCAGGTCTTTTTTCGCTGCCACCAGCCGGGGCGCACTCCAGTCAATGGTTCGATGAACAGATTCCGTCGGCCTGCGAAACATGTCCGGCAAAATTCCTCACCGCGGCGTCATCTGCATCAGAGTCGCTCGACCACCTTTTTAATCAGCATTGTCAACTTTGGTTCCGCTAATTTGGCAATGCGAATGATCTCCGGGATATTGGCCGGCTTCAGATATTCCGGGACACAGGCGTCGGTGATCACTGAAAATCCCAATACCCGCATGCCGGAATGGACTGCCACAATATCTTCAGGGATCGTCGACATGCCCACGACATCCGCGCCGATGGTCCTCAGAAATTTATACTCCGCGGCCGTCTCCAGACTGGGGCCGGTCATGGCGGCGTAGACTCCCTTTTTCACTTCGATATTTTCTCTGGCCGCAGCCAGTTCCGCCAACCGAATAAGCTCACGGGAATAAGGCTCGGACATATCAGGGAAACGGGGTCCCAGACTATCGTCATTTTCGCCGATCAAGGGATTGCCGCCCAGCAGATTGATGTGATCCGTAATGAGCATCACACTACCAGGCTTCATTTCCGGATTGATTCCGCCACAGGCATTGGAAACCAGCAGCGTTTCCACTCCTAAAAACTTCATGACACGGACCGGGAAGGTGATCTGTTTCATCGAATAGCCTTCGTAGTAGTGAAATCTACCTTGCATGGCCACGATGGACTTATCGCTCAGATTACCGAAAATCAATTTTCCGGCATGAAATTCAACTGTGGAAATCGGGAAATTGGGGATGTCTTCGTACGGAATCGATATCTCGGTATCGATGTCATTGACCAGTGCGCCCAGGCCTGTTCCCAGAATAATGCCGATCTTCGGCTGCGCCTTTGTTTTCGTTCGAATGAACTCTATGGTGTGTTCGATTTGTTTTCTTAATTCGGACAAAGCCAACCTCATTATTTAATCATTTCACTTTTTTTCCTGCTTCTTGACCTGCTCCTGAAGCTGCTGGATCTCATCATTTTTTTTATCTCGATCCGCTTTCAATTTGGAAAGTTCCTGCTGGACTTTTTGACGCTTTTCTTTTTCAGCGTTCATTTTTTCGAGAGCCAGATTATACCGCTCGTCGCGAATCTCCTCGATGGCCGCAAAGCGATCACGCCGCGCCCCGGCTCTGGCGAATAACAGCGTGCCCAGCACCGTCCCCGCGCCTGTTGTTGACCATTGCACCGTCTGTCCGGTGTCCGAGTCATCCATGCCACGATGCATCATCGAGCCGATAAAAAAACTGGCGCCGAAACTCAACCCGGCACCACCCAACGTGTAAAAATAGACGTTCCGATTTTTCTTCTTCGACTGAATCTCCCACTCGGAAATGATTTCACCCCGACCATCGTACACAAAATCTCTGCCGGAAATGGACGAAATCTCGTTACGGTTCAGTGTAATATGCGAATTGGAATACTTGTTCGGCCTGAGCACCAGATGCGTCGGGCTGATTTTATCAATTTGCCCCTGGCAGACCCTTCCTGAACTCGTTGTAATTTGAACGACAGCGTTCGGTTGAGCCTGATCATAACTGATGGGCACTCTTTTCGCGCAGCCCGAAACGAGGATGAGCACACTAACAAGAATTGAACTGCCAATAATTCGAAGTCGCATTGTTATTCTCCCAGATTCTGTTGCATGTTCATGGTTGTTTACCAAGTTCGGATTTGTAAGCTCCGAAACCAGGATTGAATTATAAAATAACCGGTGACTACTTCCTAAAAAATTTGGGACACTTCCGATGTCCGGTTTTCATCTCCGGCGAATGCTCCGCATGCTGGCTGTCCCCAGATCGATTCCCATTCCATTGAACTCTGAGGCGCTGCTCTGAAAACTGCCAGCCGATGAAATGAATGTGAAAACTCCCACTCACGATACAAATTTCATACCTCAAATCTTTGAATGGAAGGTTAAATTTTAACGATTGGCTAATTCAAGAAGTATATTGATGTTGGACGGTCCGTCAACCCCGGACTTCCAAATTTCATCCCACTTGTTTCAAACCAAAAATACAAAACTGAATTTTGATGTACCGGTTTGAAAATAAATATGGAGTGCAATGCTCCAACAAATTGCATGTCCACTCCATTTTGCCTGATGTGAATAAAACAGATTTTCAGTTAGCACTTTCAGGATGCGTTCCGAGTTCACACAAATCAACTGCAATCAGATGATGAACTGATCCGAAATCTTCAAATCGCTGTCACTGAGCTTTTTTTTTATATCATTGTTTTTTTTTTCAGCGCTAAAGTTCATTGCGCTGGAAGTCTGGTTCAACACCCTGCTATTGATCTGCCCTGTATTTCTTGCATCATGCTGGGGCTCATAGCCGATGTCATCCATCTCCAGAACGCTGAGCAATTCCACCTGGGATTCCAGCAAATGCCGCAGCCGTTTGGCAAAGGAATCTTTCTGGGCTTTGACAACCATGAGTTGATTTTTCAGATCGATGAGTTGCCGCTTTGTAGTTTCCAGCATCTTTTCAGCCTTGACTTCTGCCTCTTTGATGACCAGATCCGATTCCCGTTTGGAATTTTCCCGGGACTGGTTGATCGTTTGCTGGGCGTTCATCAACGATTCCTTGAATGTCTTTTCGACTTCCTGATAATCCCGCAGTTGCGTTTTCAGGCGCAGCACATCATCGGACAATTCATTTTTTAACTTGTTGAGATATTCAAATTCTTCCGCAACCATTTCCAAAAAAGTTTCCACTTCAATGGGATCGTAGCCGCGGAACACTTTTTTGAAAACCTGTTTTTTTATGTCCAGAGGAGTAATCTTCAAGCGTTTCCCTCCCAATACTTATGTTCAATGAACTAAAAAGAAAGAAGTATCCTTTCAATGATATAAATTGCCAGGATCAGGATCATGGGCGAAATATCAATGCCGCCGAACGCCGGCACATACCGACGAATGAACTGCAGCGGTGGTTCCGTCACTTCGTAGATTATTTTTACAAAAGTGCTCGATGGATTATGCCCCACCCACGAAAGCAGAACACGGGCAACTATGAGCAAGATATAGATATTTGCAAGAAAGCGAATTAATCCAGACATGCTATGTCCCTTTTCAATAATTTGATGTGAATATTTTTATTGGCATTAGCGCTCACCGAAAATCGCGCGTCCCACGCGAATCATCGTTGCGCCCTCTTCAATTGCGACTTCGAAATCATTGGTCATTCCCATGGAGAGATGGGTCATCGCCACGCCAGGCACAGCGGCAGCGGCGATCTCCTGACTCACCTGCTTCAACATTTTAAAGCAGGGACGCACCTGGTCCGCATCCGGCAAAAACGCTCCAATCGTCATTAAGCCCTGAATGGAAATTCCACGGAGCGGCGCGATTCGCCTGACCAAATCCAATGCGTCATCAGGGCGAACGCCGAACTTGCTCTCCTCTCCAGACGTATTCACTTCAATCAGACAACTCATTTTTCCCCCCGCCTGGTCCGCGCGATTGCTGATTTCCTGTGCCAAATGGAAGCTATCCACCGAGTGGATAAAATCGAATAGCTGTACCGCCTTTTTTACCTTGTTCGTCTGAAGATGACCAATCAAATGCCACGTGGCAACAGAGCCCAGCGCCTGGATTTTACCCTCAGCATCCTGAACGCGGTTTTCTCCGATATGCTTCACACCATTGTCAACTGCCTCCTGGATGCTGTTGCTCTCCACGGTTTTTGTCACCGCGATTAACATCACATCCTCTTCTCGGCGATTGGCCCGCGCGCAGGCCGCGCGAATTCTGAAACGAACACCATTTAAATTTTCGGTCAGGTTCATCTTTATTCATTTTTTTTAAGCTGTTAAATATAAGTTATTAAGACTTAAAAATCAACAAAAAATTTACTCATTTTGATATGCATTTAACCATCAATATTTTTTAGTAACAATCGAATGAATAATACAATCTTTTAAAATATTTTACAATCGATTCACAGGCAGTTTTCAACCCGGGATCGTCGCTCAACTGTATTTTGCAGAGAGTGGCCAACAGAATTTTTTTGTGGTGGACTGTCCAGCTCTGTGCAAGTAAATGAATGCTGCGCCGGTCTTTTCCCGTACAGGGAGGCTCCTGATTTCCACCCCCGGCACAGCAGACAGTCGCTTTGGGCATCCGCAACTACCGATCCATCTCGCTGCCATCCCTTCGATCCGGCCATTTCCGCACCTTGAAATTTTTTACTTGCTATCTTGCAGACTTTTTGTTATGTTATGGAATAAAAAATGGATTGAACCCACAAAGAAGGAGCACCTGCCATGAAAAGCTTGATTGTTGAAGTGCACCAGGTGAAAGAACGCTGCGGCGCCAATTTGAAAATTGGTGATACATTTGAGGTCGTTGGCCAGGGAAAGCTTGTCATCCCCGGAGAAAAAGGGACCTGCATGTTCGCGCTCCAGAGCCTGATCCCCTTTTTGATCAGCAAACAGCATGAGAATGAGTTGCCAAAGGATGACTGGATCAAAGAAACCGATCTGCTGTGTTGCCCTGACCCCAAAGGCGTTGTGTTCAAAATCAGGGCCAAAAAGTAAATCGATTTGAGCGCCGCGCGGATAGCAAAGGGGACAGTCGGCCAATTCGTGGAAATGATATTCAAGCGTCGGCAGACCAATTCCATGTTTATTTCAACGCCGATTTGCCCCTTCGAACGAGATAGAGCCTGACCAGGAATCGGTCGCGGGAGAGCACCTTTCTATCGATTATGAAAATGTTGAGCACCCATCATACGTGAGTATGTTTTGTCGGAGGAGCTTCCAAACTTTTAATAACTAACCAAATTTCTACACTATGAGTAACGAGGGAGGGACATGAACAGCAAAATTCGTCTTGCGTTTCAGCTTATTATTCTCGCACTGATTGTCTGGGTGATTGTGCATGCCAGTGATGTGGAAACCTACTGCCCCATGGGCGGAATACTCGCCTTTGGAACAAAAATTTACCAGGGCACGATGCCATGCAATATGAGTTCCATTTCGTTTTTTATGGCGGTTGCCCTTTTCATTGGCGCACTGGCTATCGGGAAATTATTCTGTAGCTTTCTCTGCCCCATCGGCTCTCTCTCCGAATGGATTGGGAAAATCGGCAAACGACTCAAAATTCAATTCTCCCTGCCAAACCTCGCGGATCGACTTTTACGATCGATAAAATACGTGCTGCTATTTTTTGTACTTTACAAGACGATCACTGCCAGCGAATTGTTCTGCCGGAAATTTGATCCCTATTTCGGCGCAGCGACTGGCTTCGGCCATGACACAGTGCTGCTCTGGTCGCTGGGCGCCGTCATTGTCACCATCCTTGGCGCGCTGCTGGTGAAACAGTTCTGGTGCCGCTACTTCTGTTTCCTGGGAGCGGCCAGCAACATTTTCGTGAATATCTGGGGCGCAGCCATCATCACCGTCATTTACGTCATTCTGAAATTTGCCGGCGTTCATTTATCTGTCATCTGGCTACTTGGCGGATTCGCCGCGATGGGCTTTCTCATCGAAGCAGGATTGATGAAGACCATCGTATTGCCTTTTTTCAAAATCACCGTTGACCAGAACCGTTGCACCCAATGCGGATTGTGCAGCAAAGCCTGCCCTTATGATATCAAAGTGCAAAGCTACACCACGGTCAATCATGCTGATTGCGTCATGTGCACGGAGTGCGTGACCGCCTGCAACGTGGAAAAAGCCGTGGGAGTGAACAAATCGTACACATTGCGCTTCCTGCCTCCGATTCTGGTGGTGGCGCTCATATCATTCGGCTTTATCTTTTCTGCCAATTATGAATTCACCACGCTGGAAAAACGCTGGGGCAAATTTGAACAATTAGAAAAACCCGCGGTATATAAACAGGCAGGCGTGAAGAATGTGAAATGCTGGGGCAGCTCTATGTCCTTATTCAATACCCTGCAGGGCAAAGAAGGTATTGTCGGTCTGGACACCTATGCTGTGTCTCACACCGTCGTCATTTACTTTGATCCAGCCGTCATTTCTGAGGATGAAGTGAAACAGACGCTATTCAGTCCCAGCCAGTACAAAATCCGAACGTTTCGCCGATACACACCGGCGCAACTGACCATGTGGGAAGTTGGCATTGAAAAATTGTTCGATCGCGTCGATCAGGTGAACCTGGTGCGCGCGCTTCAGCAGAACAATTTCATCTATGGGCTGGAGACCAGCTTCGGAGAGCCAGTCATGGCCAGAGTTTATTTCGACGCCGATAGTATCACCACGGATGGGATCAAAAAACTCATTGAGATAAAATCGATCGAATTTGAATTGGCCGGAAAAAAGCAGGTCGTGGAGCTCGATTTTCAGTGCGAGAACAACGGGAACGTGATCGGCACCATGGACATCGCCACGTTCAACAAACAGATGTTCTCCGGCACGGACGTGCGCTTCAATAATTATAGCAAGCTGGATGAGCAAAAACTTCGCATCTATGAAATCGGCATGCCGGGCGCGGATAACTCTCAAATCCAGAGAAAGATGCAATTCATCATCAGCCATATTTCTGCGGATAGCGGAATTGTCCGGTATAAAACATTGTTCACCGAACGACCCGTGGCGCATATCTATTTCAATCCTGACTGGGTGGACACGGCGAAAATTCACGCCATGCTGCTGCCGGATAGTTTGACCTATTTCAAGCGGGACAATACCACAGGCAAAACGCCCAATATTTTCAAGTTTGCCTATCCCAGCAAAATTATTCCCGGTGCACCGGCTCAGCAACAATCAGCCGAAGCGCCCAAATGAGCATGCTTTTCTCAGTGCATTCGAACCCGGAAATGGCCCGTCGCCGTTTCCGGGATTCCAATGCTCGATTCGTTGGCTGGCCATCTCGCTGAACGTGTGGTTATTCAACAGCCTATTTCACGACACCAATGAGACAATGAACGATGCCATCACGTTTACGACACATTGTATTGATTTTTTGTAACTGCTCAGCCACCAAGTCTCGAAGGCACGAATAAAAAGATACATCTAACCTGAATTATTCATGAACTTGCTCAGAATTTGAGTCAACATTTACATTTTCAATTAGCTAAATGCTAAGTTTATACGTTTATTCTAAAAAGAGCACCATTCAGGTTAGCCAGCCTCCTTTAAAAATACTATGAACAATGCAGGCTGAATTATCGATTCTGAAAAGCTGAACGTGGTTAAAAAAAATGAATATCACAAAATATCAATGAATAAAATGATATCTTCGTGTAACTTTGTGGCTTGGTAACTTCGCGGCGAGACTACATGCCTGGATAGCGACGAAAATTCTCTTTAACCCAGAACCGGGAACCTTTAAACCTGGAACCTGAATAGTTTCGATTTTTTGTATTCATAAAAGTCACTTAAAATAATATCTCAGCCCATCTTCGAGAGTTTATTTCATTTCGGCGAACCATACTACTCAACAACTTTTTATGTTTTTCTCATGGCATCAGACACAATCGTACTGCACCCTTTTCTTTCATCGGGATTAACTTTCATTGTAGGGCTAAGATCAATCCATTTAATCAATTATTAGAGTGAATCGATGGGTTTCTTACCAACCCACCCTCTCGAAATTACGACTCTCATCGCATTCGGGCTGCTGCTGCTTTTTGGTGCAACCGGTGGCTATATCGCACATCGACTCACATGGTTGCCGAGCATCACTGGATTTATGGTCATAGGATTTCTAATAGGGCCCAGCAATTTTGCTTTGCTAAATCATGAAGCTATAATCAACTCCAGAATCCTCATCGATGTCGCACTCGCACTTATTCTTTATCGTCTGGGTCTTTCACTCGACCTGCGAGCGATTCGACGTAACCCGAAACTCATGCTCGTATCAGTGGTTGAAAGCGGCGCAACCTTTATTGCGGTATCCTACGTATTGCATCTTGTTGGCTTGACTCCAATCATCGCTACCGTGATAGCTGCCATTGCGATTTCATCTTCGCCGGCCGTCCTGTTGCATGTTGCGCACGAGGTAGGCGCAAGTGGCCGTGTCACGGAGAACACGAAAACCCTGGTGGCATTGAATAACAGCTTTTCCTTCGCGACCTTTTGTGTAATATTGTCGATACTGCACTTTTCTGTTGGCAGTGGTTGGAGCGAAATCATTCTTCAGCCTTTTTACAGGCTTGTCGGTTCATTGCTCTTGGGTATTCTCATTGGGATGGGACTGCATCAAATGGCTACAAGAATGGGAGACGCGACCCAATACAGGCTTGCCTTTGTCATTGGCGCGATCATGGTAGCGATCGGCCTCGCCGAAGTTTTGATGCTTTCCTTGCTCGTCGTCCCGCTGATAATGGGCGTCACCATAGCGACAATCGAGCGGGAATATCCTGTGTCGAACATCGAATTTGGAAGCGCCTTTGAGCTTTTTTTCATTGTGCTCTTTGTATATGCCGGCGCCAATCTTCATCTGAGCGAACTCATAAAAAATGGATTTCTCGTTTTCACCCTGGTCCTTGTCCGAAGCATGGCAAAAGTGACGAGCGTTACCGTGGCTTCGGTCTTTTCTCGGCTGCCGATCCGCGCGAGCTTTTCCAGCGGCTTATTGCTGATTCCGTTGGCAGGGATGGCGATCGGTCTTACTCAGACGACGTCCCACCAATTTCCTGAATACGCAGGGACGGTTTCTGCAATCGTTCTCGGATCTGTCGCGCTGTTTGAAACGATCGGTCCGCCCATTGCCAAATTTGCTTTTCAATTGAGCAAAGAATCTGAACGCGTGCGTTCCAATAACACAGATAAACCAGATTCGTATCAAGCACCACGTCACCTGTCGTGAATCTTCATCCGACGACTGTGTTCCATCATGGCAGGGACATCCTGCTTTTATAAATCGGAGGAGTGAAAAAAAATGAACATGAAACGTCAGATTGAAACGTCAAGAGCCGATGCAGCAGGGTTGGAGCGACTCTACAAACAAGCTCTTGAAGCCGGAAATGTAACAGCCTTTAAGGAGGCGCTGGGACAATGCGCCGGCGAGCATCCGGAGAATGTCCTGTTCTCGGCATGGACTTACCGGCTGGACATCCTGCCTTTGCCTTCTCCCGCAGTTGGACTGGAGGGTCAATCCGTGAACCAAAGCCAGAACCGGCGCTGGTGGACCGCCATTGTGGCGAGTGTAATCCTGGGCGTCGTATACGCGCTCTTCGCCGGTGATAAGCCTCCGGTCCCGGTGCCAGGCGAAGCTGTTCCTCTGTTCTGGATCGGCTGGGCTCCGCTGACTGCATTAGGGATCCTTGTTTTTCTGGCAATCGTTGACCGCTCCAGGAGGCGCGCGTACCAATACGCAGGGCTGGCTATTATCCCGATTGCTGTGTATACTGCAGCCATTGCCTGGAGCAGAACCGGCGATGTTGCGAGTCTGATCGCCCTCCACCTTCCGTTTGTCGTATGGGCGGGTATTGGCGCCGCTCTGGCACTGGGACATGCTGATCCGGCCCGGCAATGCTACGCCTATTTTGTAAAATCTGTGGAAACAGTACTGGTCGGCGGCATCTATTTCGGGGCTGGCGGCATCTTTTTAGGCCTGACCCTGGGCATTTTCGCGGTGCTTGGTATCAATTTCCAGCAGCAAAATCTCCAGACCATTGCGGCGTGGGGCATCGGTGCCATTCCGCTGCTGGCGCTTGCCAGCGTCTACGATCCCACGACCGCGCCGGCAGCGCAGGACTGGACGACCGGTCTCATGCGCATTCTCAGAATCGTGACCCAACTTATTCTGCCGCTGGTGCTCGGTGTGCTGCTCGTCTACGTCTTCTGGTTTGTTCCCGCATATTTCTGGCGTCCGTTTGAGGAACGGGACGTATTGATCATTTATAACGCCACCATCCTGGCTGTTCTGGTGCTGATGACCGTTGTCGTCTCCGGCCCGGCTGAAGAGCGATCGCCGCGCCGGGATACATTCCTGCGCTATGCCGTTCTGGGTTTGTTGGGACTCATCCTGTTCATCAACGCCTATGCGCTGGCAGCGATGGCCAGCCGCGTGTTCAGCTTCGGGCTGACCCCGAACCGATCCGCAGCCTTCGGCTGGAACATTGTGACATTACTCATGCTTGCTGTGATCGGCATTCGACAATGGCGAGGACGATCAAATCCGTGGATTTATACCTTCCGCGAATCCATCGCCCTCGTTTCGGTTCTGGCCGTGGCCTGGGCATTGTGGGTGCTTATCGGCCTTCCGCTGACGTTCAAGTGAGTTTCATGCTGTGAGCGGAGCACAAATTCATCAGGGAGGCATGCTGAACGACTGTTGTGTCTCCGGCAAACAACGAAACTGTGATATGTTTTTTCAGATCAGACAACGCCACTGGCTGCTGTCGATCGATTTTCATTTTCTGATTTGCCAACGTTGAAAAAACAATAGTAATTTCATGACTGCTCAGCCACAAAGTCTCAAAGGCGCGAAGAAAAAAATACATCTAACCTGAATTATTCATGAACTTGCTCAGAATTTGAGTCAACATCCAGATTTTCAACTAGCTAAAAGCTAAGCTATTTTGAAACTCAGTTTTTATACGTTTATTCCAAAAAGAGCACCATTCAGGTTAGCCAGCCTCCTTTAAAAATACTATGAACAATGCAGGCTGAATTCTCGATTCAGAAAAACTGAACGTGGTTCAAAAAAATGAATTGCACAAAACAAGAACGAATAGCATGACATCTTCGTGTGACTTCGCGTCGAGACTACATGCCTGAATAGCGACGAAAATTCTTTTTAACCCGGAAACGGGAACCTTGAAACCTGGAACCGGAGTCGTTACGTAAGTTCAACCTAAAAAAAGGCGATTTGTTTTCAGTCTTCAGCAACAAGAAAAACAGCATGTTCAGATGGAATTATCGTATCCGCTCAATATTTTCGGGCAATTATAAGTTACAAATAACGTAATGGTTGTCTTTCCCGCATGCTCTTAGCGGGAATCCACGCTGATTCAATGGATGCCCGATAAAAGCATTCGGGCAAGACGGATTCCACCATATTTTATTGAGTGGATACGAATTATCCGATCACCAAATGGGTGAAACCCTGCACATGTTTCATTTATTATTTTTAAAAGTACTGATAGCTGAATGCTGTTCGCTAATCGTTCAATTTAGGTTCAAATATCGCGACTGAAACGACTGTATGCCAGGTCCTGCGCGACTGGCAGGTTCATACGACAAAGAAATTGAAATGGACTGCGCCAATTCATGGAAGATAAATTATCCACCGGTTTTGATTTTTCATAATCAAACATTAACCATGTGAAGGTAATTTCAATGCATACCGTCAGGTTCAACAATCGTCTGATTGCCTGGATACTTCTTTTTCTGATTCAGGCATCTTTTTTATCCACGACAGCCCTCGGCCAGATCGATCCCGGTGAGACCAATCCATTGCAAATCAGCATCAGCAATATTTCCATCGACTCGTCTCTCACGTTCAGGGGGTTAACCGGCGCTTTCCCAAATCCTGTCCTTTCGACGATTTCAATCATAGATTACAGATCGCGCGTGGTCATCGGGCTGGCAGATACGCTTCAGTGGCTGGGTCCGACGGATATGGCGAATGTCGGCTATCCTGTGGCCGAAATCTGGAGTGAAGTCAACGAATACCATACGGCGGATCCATCAGTGCCGGCCGATCCTGATGCGTACAACCAATCCCCGGCGCCGCTGTTCACCGAGGTGAGAAAGAATATTCCCATTCCCACCCGTACCATTTTAATTATGGATGTAAGTTCCAGCATGGTACAGGAATTGGAGGACGCTAAAAATGGCGTCCGCGCCTACGTGGAACTGCTCCGCTCCATCGACGAGGTGGGGCTGATCCAATTCGACCGCTCCATCGTCCGATACCAGCAACTGACGACCGACAAAGACCGCATCATCGCCGGCATCGATTCCGCGGCGCTGGGAAATGGCACTGCGATTTACGATCCGCTGGCGCTGGCGATTCAGGAAATGAAGTTCAAAACCGACCGCTGCGGCATCATTATTTACACCGACGGTCAGGACAATAGCTCGACCACCACACCCGAGGCTGTCATCGACAGCGCGCGCGTTTACAACGTCCCGATTTTCACCATTGCCCTGGGCGATGATACCCAGGAACAGGAACTGCAACTCGTCGCATCGGCAACCGGCGGCCTGTTTTTCAAGGCAGCGACTGCTGTGGAAATGGCCCAGGTGTACACCATCCTCTCAGACATCATGCTGAATTATTACATGATGGCACATACGACCACGGACCCGCAGCGCAATGATACATGGCGCACCGTTGAAGTGAGTGTGAAATACATCGGGAAAGAGGGCGTCGGAAAAGGCGAGTATTTTGTGCCGGGAATCGTCACTCCGCCCGGCACAGATGTGGCCGTGAATCTGACCTCTGTCACCGACTCCACTATTGATTTGAACGGGGTTCGATACAATGCTGTTCTGCCGGGACAGCCGTTCCGCTACGACATCACTGTGAGCAATATCGGGCCGCGCGCTGCCCAATTGATTTCTGTTCGGCACACGCTGCCGGACTCAGTACGGGTTCTGAGCACGAGCACACCGCCATTCGCTGCCGGCGCGGATTCGCTGGTCTGGAAAATTGACAATCTGGCTGCCAGTTCGGATAGTTCCTTCTCCGTCTCCGTCCAATTGGCATCCGGATATTCCGAGACGCCGGGCGAGCTGCTGAGCCTAGTCCACATGGTTTCTCCCAACGATACGGCTTTGGCCAACAACGCGGACGCGGACACCGTCATCGCGCTCCGCAAACAGGGACCGGTGAATTGCGATCTGGCAATCACCCAATTCGCCCGAACCGACACGACTATCGAATTCGAACAGGCGATGGTCCCGGCCGTTGTCGCCGGCGATTCATTTCAGTATTTCCTTTCAATCACGAATTTCGGGCCGGCAATCGCCCGCAATATCACGCTCAGGAATAGTCTGGCCGATTCAATCACGATCATCCGCTTTTCGACCGCGCCGGACAGGGTCTCGGACGATTCCCTGTTCTGGCAACTGGATTCGCTGGCCGCCCAGGATTCCCTTCGCATCGAGATGACAGCGCTGGTCGCGGACTCACTTGCAATGGCGCCGTTTCCCCTTGTCCAGATCGCCGACGTGATCTGCGAATCGGATACCTTCCTGCAAAATAACGCAAGCACGACAACAGTGTACGGCATCAATAAACCGGAGACGGCATTGAAATTCACCAATCTCGCCGCCTTCATTCAGGCCAATACCGGACGGACGGCAATCATCAACGGAGACACGGTGCGGGCGGTCTTTCCCGGCGATGAATTCGAATACACGGTTGCCATGAAAAATTTGGGACAATACCCGGCCCGGCAGGTGCAATTCTCCCATCTGCTGCCGGATTCAATTCAAATACGGGACATTTCCATCGAGCCGAGCGACATCTCGCCGAACTCCCTGAAATGGGGATTTGCAGAGGTCGCCCCAAATACCGAATTCTCCGCGACGGTCTCTGTCGCGCTCGTCAGCCACATCCCACTTGCGCTGGATCGACTGGTGAGCGTCGCCCAGGTGACTGCTGAAAATGATTCCATGCCCGGGGACAACGTCGCTGCGGATACCGTGTTCATCGCCTATCCGGACACGGTTCGCCCGCGAAAATTCGATGTGCAGGTGACGCAATGGCTCGCTGCGGATACACGCCCAGAAGTTACCGGCGATTCCTTGCCACTCGTTGAAGAAGGCGATTTTTACACTTATGCCAGCACCGTCCAAAATCTCGGGCCGGTCACTGCCCTCGACGTACTGCTGCGCGAAATCATTCCCGATTCAGCCACTCTGGTTTCAATAAGTCATTCGCCGGACGAACAGCGAAACGATACGCTCCTCTGGCAACTCGATTCCCTGGCAGTGGGCGAGGAGCTCGTCGTTTCAATGTACCTTCAGGCCGCATCATCCCTGGTGATAACGCCCCATGAGCTCGTTCATACCAGCCTTGTCGCCGCAGAGGGTGATTCTGCGCCGGAAAACAATTTTGCTCAAATCGAAATTTACATCATCGAAGAAACCGGCACCGGCGAAGACAACGCCGATGCAACAGTGTCTCTGACTTCAGTCACCCCAACGACGGCTGTTGTCGATGGCAACATCGTGAACGCCATTCGCCCGGGTCAGCAGTACCTTTACGAACTTGAGGTCGCCAACGAATCCGGCGTCGCTGCGCGAGATGTGCGATTGACCCAGACATTGCCGGAGTTGGTCGCCTTCATCGGCGCGAATCCGGCGCCGGAGGCCATCGGCGATTCATTGGCCTGGCAATTCAGCCAGGTCGCTGCCGGTGAGCGGATAAAAATAGCAGTCACGACGCGCCTGTCCGCAACCGCGCCGGCGGACGTGCGCTGGCTGTTCAGTATGGCCGAGATCGCTGCGGCCAATGACACGGTCGTCTCCAACAACGCGGACAGCGACTCAATTTTCGTGTTGCCTTCGGCTGAACAGCGCTTCGACCTCGCCCTGCAGCACACGGTCGCTGCCCATTCACTCACCGTTGTTCAGGGCGACACGGTTCCGGCGGTGTTCGTCAATCAGCCGTTCCAGTACAGGCTGATTGTCCGGAATACCGGGCCGAGCGCGGCTTTCGATATTTCGCTGGTGGACACCCTGTCCCCGTGGATCGCGCCGTCGAATTTCAGCCCGGCGCCGGCTGTGCATTCTGATTCATTGCTCATCTGGCAATTCGATTCCCTCGCTGCCGGCAGTAGCGCCGAATTCACGTTTCACGCTGTTGTGACCGAAGCGCCGCAATCGCCGGACCCGCTGCCGGTGTACAACGCCTGCCGCGTCATCGCCGCGAATGATTCCGTCCCGGCCAACAACTTCGCCGCCACGCTGGTGTACGCCCTTTCGCCGCTGCAGGGCCATTGCGATATTGGCGTGAATCAGACGGTCATTTCGGATTCCTTCTCCGTGGCGAACCGGGACACGGTTCGGTTTGTCCAACCGGGAGAGACATTTGCCATCACGCTGACGGTACGCAATCAGAGCGCGGTCACCGCGCGAAATGTAACGGTCACCGAATTCGCCGCTGACTCCGTTGTCGTGAGCAATTTTTCCCGCACGCCACTGTTTGTCGCCTCGGACTCGGTCGGCTGGAATGTGGGAGATCTCGCGCCCGGCGCGAATGCAGCCATTCGACTCGACGCGACATGCTCGTCCAATATGTCCATCGGAATTCACCCGCTGATCAACCGCGTTGTGGTTCGCGCGGGAAATGAAGACCCAGCCCGTCTCGGCGACAATAGTGATGCCGACACCGTGTACAATGTGGTGAAGCCGCAGATCATCGTCGACTACTCTCCGAAGATTCAGGCCAATCCGACCATTGTGGATGTCGGCGATGAAATCACTGTGCGCGTTCAAGTGCGGCTGCCCATTCAGTCCTGGGATCTCTGGGTTTACCTGGCGGATGGTTCGATCATCACAGATTTCGCGGACGACTTCATCGCGTCGGCGCTGCTCACTCCGGACGAATGGTACGACGTCGATCCGCCGTTCACCGACGTGCGGCTGTTCACGGACGAGGAAGCGGAGCGGATCAAATTTGAGCTCCGCAGCATTGACATTTTCGGAGATGTGAGAACCGCTGAGACCTATGTCCTGGTTCGCAGCAATGACAATTTCAATCTGGACAGAAACGTGTACGCGGCCGGCGCTTCCACGCCATTGGCCATTAATTTCAAACTGAGTTCGAACCGAATTGCGCAACTCGATCTGTACGACCTGACGGGCGCCAAAGTCACCAAAATCGCGGAGGGCCCCTATCAGGCCGGCTGGAATACCTATCACTGGGACGGCCTGACCGAAGACGGGCAAATAATCGGGGACGGGTTGTATTTTATCACGATTGAATCTGGCAATTATCGGGCCATGAAGAAAGTGATGGTGGTACAATGACCACTCAACGCATACTCCGAAAAAAACATACTGTTCATCTGACATTTCTCATCACCGTCGCGTTGACGCTTCTGGTTTCAGCGCATCAATCCCACGGACAAATACGCGCCGGCTCCGCCTATTTGAAAATGCTCCCCGGAGCGCGGGAAGTTGGATTTGGCAGCGGCGTCTCCGGCGTGCTGGATTTCGCCCACTCGTATCAGGCCAATCCCGGCGCTGCCGGTTTCATGCGCGAGTGGACATGGGCGGCAACCTACACCAACTGGATTTCTGACGTCTACAACACGTCCTTTTTCTACGGCAGGCAATTTCGAACACCGTGGAGCCGAAACACCGGCGCTGCGCTGAGCCTGAATTATCTTGGCATCCCGGAATTCAACAGCGGCGGTGAAACGGTCGTATCGGCGGCCGGGAGCAATCTGGTGGCCAGCGCCAGCCTCGGCCAGAGATTGGATTTCATCTCGCCGAACATTTCATTGGGGACTGGTGTGAAATTTTTCAACAGCGAAATGGGTGAATTCAACGCCAGCACATGGATACTGGATTTTGGCATGATGGCGAGGTCGCGCCGGTTCCACATCCAATCCGCGAGTCGGGGTATCTGGGATTACGCCATCCTCTCCGCCGGCGTGTCCGTGACCAACCTCGGCGAAGGGTTGTCCTTCGTGAGCGAGCGCTCTCCCCTGCCGCGCACACTCCGCTCCGGCGCGGCGCTGCAACTCGGCAGTCATCGGCATTTCCAGATGACGCTCGCCGCTGAATATCGCGACACAAAAGATGAGCAGGGATTCTTTCTGTTGGGCTCGGAGTTCTCGTTCCGCAATCTGATTGCGCTGCGCGCCGGGTACAGTTTCGAGGACAATCTGCTCGGGCAATTCAGTTTCGGCGGCAGCTTCCAATTCGATGATCTTCATTTCGGCAAACTCAATCCCGGCCGGAATAACGCCCTTCGCTTCGACCTGGCAGTCAATCAACAGAGCGCGTTTGTCTCGGCGCCGTACCACGGCACGGTCACGCATCAGCCCATCGGTCCGGAGAAGTTCGAATTCATCACGCCGGTCAACAATGATTGGGTGGATATCGATTCAGTGCGCTTCTGCTGGGCGCCTTCGGCCGATCCGGACCTGTACGACGACATTTCCTATCGTCTGCTCGTTGACAGAGACAGTGTGAAATTGCACACGATCCTGAATCTCGCCGGGATAGCGCCAGGTCGCGCTCTGGCTCAGGTGCAGCAGGACTCCTTCTTCATCAGTGAACCGCTGTTGGATCCTTCCTATGCCGCGCGCTTCAATCAGGGCGGCCATTATTACTGGATGGTTCTCGCGCTGGATCGGGACAATCACATCCGGTTCGCTGAAAAAGACAACCGGCGCATCGCCCGTTTCTTTGTCTCCTCGCCCCGGCCGGAAATCACTGATATCGAATTTGATTATTATCCCTGGATCACCGAAGATGATATGCAGGGAAAATTGAAATTCCATGTCAAAAATAACGGCAGTCGCACGGCGAACAAATACTCGCTGTCGGTTTACGATTCGCTGGCGAATGGGTCAACTGATGCTTCTGCGGACTCAGTCCGCGGCCATGTGTTGATAGCCAATGTCGTCCTGGACAATCTCGAGCCGCAGCAGTCCACGGTGGTGGAATTGGACTGGCGCAGCAGCCTGCCGGGGCGTCATCGTATCACCGGCCAGATTCGCCGGATCAGCACGGACGAAATGCAGCACGCGTTTTCAGAGATGTTCCACTCGATTCCCAAAGGGATATTTGCAGCCGAAGAGCACGTTGCACCCATGAAAATTCACAAGACTGAATTTGAACTGCCGGTCATTGGCAAGATTTATTTCAAAAAAGGCAGCGCTGAAATTGGAGAGGAATATATTCGCCGATGGAAAATCACGCCGCCGCTGGCATTGTTCGCGGAACGGCTCGCCAGCCATCCGGAGATGAAAATTTATGTGCAGGGAGCCGCTGATAAAAATTCGGACGAGACGATTGATGTTGCCGGCGCTCGGGCCCGGGCTGTGGCTGACTCGCTCATCAAATTGGGCGTGAATAAAAATCAGATCGAAATTCTGCCGGACACGTTGATTCACACCGCGTACCTTCCGCCGACGGACACGCCGTGGCGTGTGGAAGAACGGTGGCGCGCGGACATTTTCACCGACGTCGCCAATGAAAAAATAGTCTTCGGCCCATTGAAAACAGTGTACAACAGATTCGCGTGGAATGCGGTCCCGTTCCGTTCCACAATTTCCAGCCCGATTCCCATTTCCACGGCGCGTTTATTTTTGAGCAAAACGAACATGGCGGATACTGTGGGCATTGCCGCTGCCGGGCAGGCAGACCTGCCGGACACGTCGAATTGGCACATCGCCGAACGATTCCCGGAGCGGCCGTCATTGTGGCTGTACGAAGACGTCCATTACCACATCGCGCTGACCGATTCACTGCAACGGGCGTTTCAGACCAGGGACCGGGATGTGGCGCTCGGCCATGCTTACTCGAAGAAAGAACGCATGTATTACATCATCGCGCAGTTCAACGAGGCCAGGGCGTTTTACGAATTTTACTGGGAAGGTCTGGTGGACAGCATGTACACGCTGCTGAAGGAAAATGAAAATATGCGCATGAAGTTTCACGGCCACGGCTGCGCCATTGGTTCGGAAACCGCCAATCACATTGTTTCGGCGCGGCGAACCCAGACCTTCCACCAAAAATTTCTCGACGATCTGCTGAACCGTAAATTCGATAAGAACAATCCGGCCGATCTGGCCCTGTTCGAAAAATTGAAAGCCCGGATCGACGTACCGCCGGAAGGTCACGGCGAAAGTCAGCCGCTGATCTTCCTCGCCCCAGACGGGCAGGAAATTTTGTTGGGGGATAATGAAACGCCTTTGGGCCGGCAGTTGAATCGCAGGATCATGGTGCATCTGTACACAAATTGACCGAGAGAACCGGCAGGCGAGCGGAGAATCAGAATTGTCTGTCAGTTCCCTCCGTGGGAAGCGAATCCGCGCCATACCGTTTTGCCTCGGCGCTCATGATGCGCGTTAACTCTCGGAGAAAGTCGGCATCGAACGGATTCTCCACTTGCCGGGACAGCATTTCACGGACATGCGCATGCGCCCTGTCCCCGGCTGATTTTCCACCCTGAGCCAGCCAGATGGGGTAGCTCTCCCGCTCTATCAGTTCCGAAGGGAAAATAAATTCCTCCCGCAGCCAGCGAAGCGTCGTGGGCGATGTGAGAAAATATTCGCCGTCGTAAATATCGCCGTACAGGTCTTCGCCCAGCGCGCCCTGCCGCAACTGAATTCCTTTCACCAGCCGCAGAGCCATCCCGCAGATTTCATTGTCCAGCGCCAATTTTTCCAGCGACTGACAACTCTCAAAATCCAGCATGCCCGGCCCGGAAATGACATTGACGCCGCTCAGCGCCGCCATCACCGCGCCCATGCCGGTCTCCATCCCGGCCTGAAAATCCAGCAGCTTGCTGTCGCTCAATGCCATGTAGGCGTGCGTGGGCAGCCCCAGCGATTTGGCGATTCGCGCGTAGGCCGCATCGATCATCATGGTTTCCATGGCGCCCATGGGCGTGGTGCCGAAGCGCATGTCGAACGCTGTGGCCGAACCGCCCCAGATCACCGGCGCGCCCGGCTGCACCAGTTGGTGAATCACAATCCCGCTCAGAATTTCTGCGGTGAGTTGCACCAGCGTCCCGGCGATGGTGCCGGGCGACGTTGCCCCGGTCATGGGCATGGAAATTATCTGGGCCGGAATGCCGGCGCGGGCGCAGTCCATCAAATCCTTGCAGGTAAGATTGCTCCACTTCAGCGGCGATGTGGGACAGCAGTCGAAAATGGCCAGGGGTTTTTCGCGGAGTTTTTCTTCACTCCCGCGAACAGCCAACAGCATATCCCGCATGGGCGCGAACCCATCCAGCGAAAAAGTGCCGGTCACGATGGGCTTTGAGCTATGCAACAACGCGATGAAAAGCCGGTAGCGGTCGCCCACTTCTTTGGGCACGTCCGACGAAATGAGGCAGGTGGATTGGGCTGCGAGGTTTTGCAGGCTGTCGGTCACGCGACTGAAGTCGATTAAATCCTGCGTGACCGGCGTGCGCTGCCGTCGGGTGTTCCAATCGAGCACCGTGAGCGCGGACGAGCCGGGATTGAAATGGATCGCATCCCCTTCCAGGTGCATGGCTGGTTCGCCATTGCGGTCGTACATCGTTATCGATTTCGGCGCAGTGCCCAGGCATTTTTCAACTAAAGAATGGGGAAAAAACGCCTTGCGCGAATCCTTCGTCACCGGCGCGCCGGCACCATGCAGCAAATCCAGCGCGTTATCATTCTCGATTAAAACACCGACTTTTTCCAGCACGTTGCAGGCCTCATCGAGAATTCTTTTTACCTGCTCGTCGTCGATCATGTGAAACAGAGGGCGGGACATGGCCGGGATCTCCTTTTATTTTTGAGTCAGTCTGAATAGCCCCAACTTCTAAGTCGGGAACAGAAATCTGCACTAAATTTTGGGCTTTAGCCCTCATCAGAGTGGATTCAGCATTCAAAAATTAATTCTGGAATATATGAAATCGCGGGGAATATTTCAATGGGAAAGGTTAGGAAATTGCATGAGGCCAGATGGTCGCCACCTCGGAGGTGGAGAACATGTTATTATATCTTATTTACCAAAATGCAAAACTCTATCATATAATTTTTGATCGATCCAAAAACCAGCTTTAAAAATCAGATCATCCAATACTGGTTTTATCTCAGGAATTATTCCTTTAGATTTTGCATATATTAAAATACCGATTACTCCAATATATTTAAGTCCCAATTGAGATGCAATCGTACGCCCAATTTTTTCATCTATAAGCAATAAATCAGCATTTACTTCCATTGAAAGAGCGATTGCTCCTGCTTCTCCTGCGTCTAAATCGCTTTGCAGGACTTTTTTTAGTGTAGTATTCGAAACAGATTGGCATTCAATCCATTTTAAATTCTTCACTTCATTTGCACCTGGTTGACCTGCGCCTTTGATAGCAATTTCTTCAAAAACAGCATCTGGAATAATAATTTTTTCGAACAGGTCTTTTAAAATATGCAATCTATCGATAGCAGCAAGGTTTATGATTGGTGATGCATTGCTGACAACAATCACTTTTAATTAAGCTCCTTAAGTGTTTTTACATCTGCTTCAAATTCGAGTTCATCATAATGAACCGGGATTTTGCGACTTAAAAGTAAATGTTGAAATTGATATTGACTTATATCTGCCAATTGACTCGCCTGCCCCAATGTAAGTTTCCCTTTTTGAAATAACATAACAGCGATTTCAAGAGATAGCTCAGAAAGCGACATTCGAGTTGATTTGACAACTTCATCCGGGATTATTAAACTCATGTCGTGTGTCCTTTCGTTTATAACAACTTAATTCGAACGAGTATTTGGTAATTAACTCTGAGGTTATGATCAGCCTTACTCATCGAAGTTAATACTCAATTCTTGCTGTTAATTACCCTGCCAGTAAAAGATTCAACGTCAGTTGCCTGAACATCTTCACCCAGATCTGACTCCCAGTTATTAGCCCACTCATTCAAATCAAAAAAAGTTTTTTTCGCGTTCTTATCATTTAATAAAGAATTAATTACAACGACCAGTTCAATCTCATCGCCTTCATTGAACTGCGAAAGATTTAACGTTATTTGTTTTGATGAGTCCAAGCGTTTTTTTAAAACAAACGTTTCCATGTTTTTTCCCTTTGTTTTGACCAAGCCTAAGAAAATATAAAACATCTATAGCAAAATGTCAATCGTTTTTATTTCAACACAAGCTGGTCAAATGGTCGCCACCTCGGAGGTGGAGACCAGCTATTCAACCTACTTCATCAAAATCACCTTCCTGGTCTCGGCGCGCTCGCCGGCGCGGACCAGGCAGACGTAAATCCCGCTGCTCACATCAGCGCCGGCATTGTTCCTTCCATTCCACTCAAGGTGGTAATACCCGGCCGGACGCACATCATCCAGCAGGCTTTTCACCTCGCGGCCCAACAGGTCGTAGATTTTCAGGCTCACTCGCTGCAGCGACGGGATTTTGAATTCAATCCGCGTTGTGGCATTGAACGGATTGGGATAATTCTGCGACAGGCCAAATTCCTGCGGAAACTGAGCGCGAAGCCCCTGCACCTGCTTTTCCATAAATCCGGGGGAGCCGGCAAATACCTGAAAAACAGCCTCTTCATTTTCACTGAACCGCTGGAACGAATAGGCGTCATTCGAATTCATGTCGATTGTTTTGTTCCGGTTCTTGTCGTACAACAGAATTTCCAGATCAGTCTCCGGCGGCTGGTCCATGGCCCAGTTCAAACGAACCGCGCCGGCACCCTCATTGGATTTCACGCGCACATCCCAGATTTGCCCTTGTCCCAAATACTGGCGAATATCCGATGTGTAGGCTTTGCAGCGGCCCGGCCAATCCGCGTGCGGGAAGTAGAGCGACACATAATTCCCCGGGACCGGCGGTTCAGGGTAATCCCTTTTGTCCCACGCATCCGAGCCGGCCTCGCTCACGCCGAGGGAATTGATCCGATCCCTACTGCCGCCGCATTCAGCAACGATTCGGAGCCTCCAGCCATTTCCCGACTCAGCCATTTTGTTGAGCGGTCTCGCGTTTTCCGGGTCGAAAGATAGCTCCACCGCACTGGCGCCGTTGACAAAGACAAAATACCCGGCCCAGGGCAGTAACACGGTGGTCAGTTCGTAGCCGCCTGTGCCGTCCGGCGCATAAAGCTGATCCACGATATTTTCATCCGCTGGCGAAAACGAAATGGGAAATGCAAACGGATTGCCGACCTGATTCCAGCCGGGCGAGAGGGTGATTGACTTCGTCTCCAATGGCAACACCTGGCCGGGGCCGGCATCGATGTGGATGGCGCCGCCCTCAGGATTGGCTTTGAGCCAGAACGCTTTGCCTGCCGAAAACGAAAACACCGAAGACTCCAGCGAAGCCTGATACTCCGCGTAACCGTCATTGGCGCCATCGCCGTCCGTGTCTTTGAATGAAAACAGCCGCCAGTTGGGTTCGCCGTAACTGCCGAGCGCGGTCTCATCCAACAAAATTGCAGCGACTGTCTTTTCGTCCAGATTGGCCGGGGCGGAAATCATGCGCCACTCTCCGCGAGGATAGCCGGAAGCATACGGGCTGCCATCGAGGCCGGTCGTGAGCGCGCCATCCGAAAAACGAATGGGCCAGGACAGGGTGTCGGTGGCGCTAACATTGCCGGCGCTGTCTTCGGCTCTGATGAAACAGGCCAGCCCCAAAAACGTGATCGCCGAGGCCGGGAGCGCCGCCGAATAGACCTGACCGGTTCCCTCGCTCATTTCAATCCGCTGAAATCCGCTTTCCGATCCCCTGCGATAAAACAGCGCTGCCGAAGCGACGTTCCAGTTATCTGTGATGTGCGCTGAAATCGTGAAAGCGGTATTCACCTGCATTGTTGTTGTGAACGGCTGAACCGTAATCTGCGGCGACTCCGAATCGCTGCCGGCGCCGGAAAGGGCGACGGTTTTCTCAGGATTTTCAGGATCGTTGCTGAGGATGGTCAAAACGCCGCTCTCGGATAACAGGCTGTCCGGCGCGAACTGAACCTGTACTTCCTGCCGGCCCGAAGGTCTTAGGGTGAATTGCTGCGGGTCCGCGGAAAATACAGGATTGCTGCTGCTGATATTTTGAACCAGCAAATCGGCCGTGCCTTTGTTTTCGATGGTCAACTGCCAGGAGGAGGACGAATGTACCGGGACGTCCCCGAAATTGTGCGATATTTCCGAAATGAAAATGGAAGGCTGCGGCGCAATAACGCCTCTGCCCGTCACAGGAAATAAAATTGTGGCTTCGTCCGGATCGTTGCTGGAAATCCGGAATGTATCCTGAAAGGTTTTTTCAGTTGCAGGTGAAAATGTCAGCGTGAAATGGAAACTATCCAACTCGGCGATTGAGGCGGTTTTTGGGTTGACGGAAAAAGCCGATACGCTGTTTTGAACAGTGTAAATTTCCAGCCTGCCCAAACCCAGATTTTTGACGGTGAGCAGCCAGGTTTTTGAACTGTCAACCAGCACGTTGCCGAAATCGTAATGTGTAACTGGCAGATAAATATCTGAATCCGCTGGACCTGCCTGAGGCGTGGCGCTGGCCTGGTCGCTGAACTCACTCTCGTTGCCGGCGCTGTCCACCGCGGAAATGCGATAATAGTAGGTTTGACCATTGATTACATCCGTGTCCCTGTAGGTTGTGTCCGGCTTAAAAACAACGGCCAGCGAATCGCCGGAAGAGGGGACAAAGTTGTTGGTCTGGCTGCGGTAGATTTTGTAATAGCTCAAATCTAATTCAGTATTTGATTGCCATGTTAATATAACCTTGCTGTCTTGAGGTATTGCTTTAATTAAAAAGGGCTTAGCCGGAATACTAAGTCCGACTACTGTCCAGATAGAGAATGAAGTTATTTCTGATGAAATGATACGAGGATCAGTATTCAATACATTTTTTGGTTCACCAACTGTCATCCATTCTGAACCACCATCAATACTTCTCCATACCTGAGCTCTTGAAAGGTCTCCATAATCATCCTCTGATATCCACAATAAACTAAGCTTTCTTCCATTGCTGGGTGCATTAGTTGAAGTAATTGTCCAGTTACGACTAATTCCTCTTTTACCATTTATTGTGATTGCACCTGTGTGCCCTGAAACACGAGTAACAGTTACATCTCCAATATCGTCGACACCAGAATCTAATTCGACTCCAATACCGTTTAATATCGACGAGCCTGTACCAACAGTTTTTGTTGTTTTAAGAATACCGACAACATAGTTACCATTGCCTTCTCCTGATAGCATAGCTGATGAGCCTAATACAAGTGTATCTGATCCAGTGTTGATATTACCGTTTATAAACGTAAGTGTACCATTGACAGCTATTTTATTATCTATTCTTAACTCTCCGTTTAATTTATTGACTGTTAAATTATTAAATTTTTCGCCAGATTGATTGGTTATCTCTTGCATACTTATACCGTCAAAAATGATACTACCATCACCAGCCACGAATGTACCTTTATTAATCCAGTGGCCACTAATGGAAATTATGCCATTATCACCAGATACTTTCATGCCCTCACCAATTTTGATAGATACCTGAGCGTTTGAATTAATATGCCAGAGCAATACTGGCAATAAAATTGTACTAGCAAATCGCAATGATTTAAATAAATATTGCATTGACATCTCTCTCGTTTAAATATTTATAATACATTCCATAAATTTATCAAACTTTATTTTTTAAGATTTTTTTACCTCTTTCCGGATTTGTGATCCTATTGCCAAAATTTTTTATTTTCAAATATTTTAATATTTACACCCACATTATTCTAACTACTATTTTAAGTGTTGAATTTCCTGCTGTTTTTTTAACTGTTACACTACCATCGCTATTAATATTAAATAAGATATACACATCAAAAGGACCATCAATCAGATAACTTGTTCCTATTGCACCATAACAAGATTTTTGATGGAAACCCTCTGCACCAACTGAATTTTTATATGCAAGAATAACCTCAATAAAAGCACCTATCTTTACATCATTGTCACAGTCAGGAATAATTGTTTGAACTGTTTCATCTAAATCTTCTGAAAACCATAACATAATACCACCAAATCCCTCCTTGATGTGGATTGGGCCTAAAGGTGTTGTTGTTCCGATGCCTACTCTACCGTTATCACCTACATAAAGTAATGTATCGTTACTGCTATTAGATATACTAAATGAGGATGATTGACCCATTGCCGAATTGACAACAGAAGTTAATAAAATTAATCCGATAAGAATTGATAATTTTTTTAGCATTTTCGCCTCCACTTATAATGTAATATGTAAATTATTAAATTAAATGAATATTTTGCGGTTCTACAGCTGGATTATTTATTTGTATCGATTCAGGTACAGACTTAACAATTTTAACTATCTCTAAATTTTTAGTACTGATTGTTAAAACTGTTCGTTTTATAAATTTATTTTCAACTGCTGAAGCAATTGAATTTTCTATCATTGTTGTGGTATTAAAAAGAGTAATATTTTTCCCCGTCTTTCCAGTCAGTGACGACGTAAAAATAATTCCATCTAATTTCGGTTTGCAATGATTTGCAAGAAATTCTGTAAATGCTTGTGTAGGAATATATTCAAGAGGTTCACCATTACGTAAGATTGGCTTACTAATTTCATAATGAAATTTTTTAATAAATTTTAACTCTCTAATTTTCTGATTAAATTTTGGATGAAACATACTTGGCCACACTTTTTTAGATAGACATGGATCATCGAATAGAGTAAGATCAAGGACATGAATAGGTTTAATAATTTTGAATTCTCCGATGACTGCAATCGCATCGACAGGTGGACGAATTTCAGCAATACAAGTACTTTTTTCAAACGCTCCATAAAAAATTGAAATACCTACCGGATTCATGCGTCCTGGTTTTGATTTTTTTAGTGGAGGAGCACTTAACTCCTTATGTGGATTTTTAAGTACCTTTTTTCTAATTTTCTCATCCGCAACACGAGCACGGAATATTGTAGCTTTTTCACTATTTGGTTTTATTTCATAAATTGCTGTTTTATTGTTAGAGAAACGATAATTCATTATAATAGCAAAAATATCTTCTAACTTTTTCAAATAGTTAGAATTAAAAAAACGCTGATGATGTTTTATATTTTTACAGAAATCAGTCCAATATTTCGAATATTTTATATCCTTGACAGGTTTTTCTTCAAATGTCAATTTATAATCCATATAGTCCTTGCTTCTTTTATCTTTAAAAAAATATTTATCAATAAGGTAATTAACAATCTGCTTTGCTATTGTAGAATCTGATTCTAAAATTATTTCAATTATACTTTGAGGTGACATCGCTAAGAAATTTTCATTGTTAGTATGTTTATTTAAGATTTCTAAAGTCGATAAAGGTCTGAAGTTATCATGAAATATTTTGTCAATCCAATCTGCTAAATATTCAAGACTTATACTTTTTTGATGCTTTTTACAAAAAGTACAGTTGTTCAACTCACCATTTTTAATCAAGTAACTTTTCAAATAAGAATTAGAGATACATTGATAACACAAATATTTTGAGATAATTTTTTCCAAATTATTTCCTTTCAAAATTTAACGATGTGTTTTATTAATTTAATAAAATCAATATTACGGCTTTCCCGGCGGATCCGGCGGCGTACCAATCACGTCCCCACTTTCCTCATTATCGCCTTTGAGCAGCAGCCAGGCTGTTAGACCTCCGCCAAGTAACACAGCGCTGCCTAGCAGCCACGGCCATTTTTTCCGCCCCTTTTTTATGGCCGGTTTTTCCCTGGCGCGGTCCTGGCGCAGGTCAGCTAAATTGTCCGGCACAGCGTTCTTCATCTGCAATTTAAAATAGACCTGGCCGTCCCTGTTCAACATAACGTTTTGTTCCTCGGTGAGGTACTGGTCTTTTTCAACCTTGATTTTGTAACTGCCCTCCGGCAGCCGGCCGGTCCAGGGCGTGGTGGCAAGGTATGCCTCGCTGAGATAAATTTTCGCGTATAGCGGCATGGACAAAATTTTCAACTGAAAAAGCTTCTTCAGCCGCACCTGCATGGTCTTCTGTTTCAGCGGCTCAATAGTGACGGTCTCTTTCCAATCCAGAAAGTCGGCCTTTTTTATTTCAACCACGTGGTCGCCAATGCGCAGGCTGTTCAACCGAAACGGCGTCGATCCTTTCAACTCCCCGTCGATGTACACGAAGGCGCCCCGGGGTGTGCAGTCAATTTCCAGGTCCCCGGTCTTCAGTTTGTCCGATGTTTTCAGGGCCAGCTCTTTGGCAATGCCGTCGATGTAATTCAGCAGCCCGTCGATTGGCCCGGAGTAATCGCGATCCGCCGTGAGAAAAACCTGGCGCGTCTCCACATCGATCATGCGCACATCGATGGTGTAGGTGTTGCCCACCCGGCCCACGGCGCCGGTCACCATCCATTGCGCGCCCAGGGATTTGCCCACTTCAGCGACATTGTCCACATCCCCGGTTTGCTGGTACGCCTTTTCGCGGAGCACCTCGGTCACGCGCTCGGTTTCCACCACGCGGAACTGGTCCGTCTTCACCAATACAGAATGAAACCGCTCGGACAGACTGGCCGCTTCGTAATCCTTCACGCCCTTTCCCTGAAATGGAATGACGCCCAGCGTGAGCTTTGGCAGTTGTTTTTCCTGAGACCAGGCGAGCATCCACGGGGAGAGAATTGTGGAGAGAAAGAAGAGATAGGTGACAAAATGTGTGAATACTTTCATAGACCCGCTTCCCTGTTTCACCAAATAAAAAAGGCAGTGAAAAAATAGAATTTTCTCCTGCCTCCGATTATATCAATATTTTTTTCTTGTTCATTGCTGCGCCCGTTGCTTGAGTAAAACTTTATGGCAAAAAATACGAACATTCTTTTACAATGTCAAGAAAAATTTACGATCATTGGGCGACTTTTTTTTATTGGCAGTTGGTCACCACCTCCGGGATGGAGATCAGCTACACCGCTTCTGCCAATTCAATATTTTCGAGGGAAACAAAAGGTAGTTGACCTTTTCTCAGAACTTCCTTTGCGTCGAGAATTTCGATGCCGATCAGCATTTCCCCCGGGCCAATGTTGAGAGCAATTTCTTCATTGAGCCGAATTGTGCGGCACTCATATTTCCCATCAATAAGGCGTATATAGAGCGCATCGACTTCTGCGTCATAACTGATTTTCATAATTGCTTCACCAGCCATACTATTACTAATATGAATAACCAGTTAAAATTTTGGCGTCCCAATTATTATTGGACATACGCGTAGTGGGGGGGGGGGGGGGGGGGGGGGGGGGGGGCCCACGAGACTCCAAAATAGG
>JBMOPW010000014.1:509526-858763 GCA_049322915.1 Candidatus Zhuqueibacterota bacterium | reverse complement strand
GTGGACGGTCGCGACCGTCCACTACAGATACAAAAAAGCATCGAATTTATTGCACATGCTGTCAACTGGTCATTCATATTACTAAATAACTTTTGCATTTTTGTGCAAAAAACAATAGTACGTGTCTCGTAAATACTGTTATTCATGGTGAATCGTGAAAAGAGAAAAGTCAAACAAAGAAATCAAATCAGTTTTACTCGTCTCACGTTTTACGTTTGACGTTTCACGTGCGCTTCAGCGCGTTATGATTAAAATCAAAGTTGAATCGGCAAATTTCTCGCCCATATTTCGCAGGTTCACGAATGCCATTTCTAATCGCTTTTACCACTTCGGTTTCAGTCGCCCCTCGCTCGCAACACTGCTCACGTGCATGTTTTGTCAGCCGAATTTTTTTCATTAGTCCTTCATTCAATATTAAAATTTACAATACAATATACACACCATCGTCCTGAATGTCAATCATTCTTTGTTTTGATTTTTGGATGAAATATTTTCTGCTGAAAAGCTCATGTGGGCAGATGGTCACCATCTCTTCAAACCACTTTCCCTAACCTGAATTATTCATGAACTTGCTCAGAATTTGAGTCAACATTCAGATTCTCAATTCGCTAAAGGCTAAGCTATTTTGAAACTCAGTTTTTATACTTTTATTCTAAAAAGAGCACCATTCAAGTTAGCCAGCCTCCTTTAAAAATACTATGAATAATGCAGGCTAAAAATTCCTTGCTTTTTTCACTTATTCTTGTTATTAATAACTTCAGTACAAATAGCCCTGTATCATTCTCATTTAACCGAAAGGATAAACTCATGAGCATCGAAGACAACATTAAATCGCTGGGATTGGAAATTCCCGAAACGCCAAAACCGGTGGCGGCTTACATTCCGGCTGTTCAGGTGAACGACCTCGTATTCACGTCGGGACAACTGCCAGTGCAAAAAGGCGAATTGAAATTCATTGGAAAACTGGGCCGGGAATTCACCACCGAACAAGGGTATCAGGCCGCAGTTGTGTGCGTGTTGAATGCGCTCAGCGCCATCAAAAATGTCATCGGCGACCTGGATCGCATCGAGCAGGTGGTGAAAGTCACGGGATTTGTCGCCAGCGCAGAGGGATTCACCGACCAGCCGGCTGTGATCAACGGCGCATCGGAATTGCTGAAGAAAGTCTTCGGCGAAAAAGGCGCGCATTCGCGCAGCGCCGTGGGCATGGCCGAACTCCCCCGGGGCGCGGCTGTTGAGTTAGAGATGATCGTCAAAGTCAAATAGACCGAAACCGGGTTTGCTCATACAAATCATAGCGTTGCAATGGCATCTCACCTTTATTCTGATGGAATTATGAACCGAAAAATCGAATTCACCCGTCGGACGTTCATCAGGGGAATCGCGGCTGCATCTGCGCTGGGAGCGCTTTCTCCAGTCAAATTACTTCGCAGTGAAGAGCAAAAAGCAATCATCAAGCCCGGCCGACTGAGTCCGGGGGACACGGTCGGGCTGATTGCCCCGGCCAGCGCCGCGTTCGAACCGGCCACCATTCGCGAAGGCGTGGAAACGCTGCAATCGCTGGGCTATCGCGTGAAAGTGGGCGAGCACATCGACCAGAAGTACGGCTACCTGGCCGGCAGCGATAAAAACCGCGTCGATGATCTGCACCGAATGTTCGAAGATGAAAGCGTGACAGCCATTTTCGCCCTGCGCGGCGGTTACGGCAGCATGCGGCTGCTCAACCTCATCGATTATCAACTCATCCGAAAGCATCCGAAAATCTTTATCGGGTACAGCGACATCACCTCGCTCAACCTGGGAATTTTCGCTCAGACCGGACTTATCACATTTCATGGCCCGGTGGCGATTTCCAGCTTTTCAAAATATACGCTCAAATACTTCACTCACATTTGCTCATCGCCAGACCCTGTCGGTCTCATCGAGCACCCGGCGCCGGATAATGCGCTGCGTCCGACGGCCCATCTCAATACGATTCGTCCCGGCAAAGCCGCCGGCCGGCTGATCGGCGGTAATCTCACGCTGCTCACCGCGCTGTTAGGCACGCCCTACGACGTGGATACGGCGGGCGCCATTCTGTTTCTGGAAGAGACCGGAGAGGAACCGTACGACATCGATCGCATGCTGACTCAGCTCATCCTTTCCGGGAAACTGTCGCGCGTGGCCGGCGTCATGTTCGACCGCTGCCCGGATTGCCAGCCCAGCGAATACAAGCCGGCCTTCAGCAGCACGTTCAGCCTGGAAGAAGTGCTGATTGACCGACTGAGCCAGTTGGACTGCCCGGTCCTGTACGGACTGAATCTGGGGCACGAGGCGGACAAGCCAACCCTGCCCAATGGCATTCAGGTGACGCTGGATGCGACCAACAAGACGCTGTCGTTCGATGAAGGGGCTGTCGTCTGATTGGCGCCAGAGGCGGAGCGCCTCCTGCCGTTATGAAATGACAGGATCACATCTTTCGCTGCGCACCCTGAATGGTCTTTGGAATAGCCCTTTTTCGGGTGCGACATTGGCCATTTTTGTCAAAAGTTTTACTTGATTCTCACGGGAATCTTTGTTATCTTTAAGTCAATTATTTTATTACAAATATTTTTAATTATCCGTAACAAGTCAGGCATGGATTCTTGCCACAAAAACGCCTGGTCACGAAGATGTCAATTTCATTTTCATTCCCGGGTCGACTCTGAAAAGGCTTTGATACGGTGGTTATAATATCGTTTCCACGTCATCAATGACGTGGCAATTCAATTGAAAAAATTAAAAGTCAGACACCTTGAATAGCCCCGACATTTAAATCGGGAACAGATTTTCACCTTTGATTTTTGGGCGTTAACGATTCAATTTCATTTCCAAAACCAAATTCAGCTTTTCAGAATTAATAATTTTCGATATAACTAATTCTTTGTGTCTTAGCCTGCATTATTCATAGTATTTTTAAAGGAGGCTGGCTAACCTGAATGGTGCTCTTTTTAGAATAAACGTATAAAAACTGAGTTTCAAAATAGCTTAGCCTTTAGCTAGTTGAAAATCTAAATGTCGACTCAAATTCTGAGCAAGTTCATGAATAATTCAGGTTAGAGACTTCCTGGCTGAATAGTTAAAAATTATCCAATGACATCAAGAGGACATGGATTCCCATTCATTTCCTCTTTTCTATTATTTAATTCTACCTCAACAGAATGAGAGCCTTCCCTTCCTGGCAGGCGCTCATTCAATTTTCAAGGCGTCGCACACCGATTGTGCGTTCATTGAATAAAACAGCGTTTTTATTTTCAGGCGGCGGAACAGGATCTGTTTCTGTATGCTTCCACTTTTTAAAGGTGTTGCATGGATGAATTTTTCACCCGAATCAATCAGTACCGCGAACTCATCAACCAAAAGTTAGCGGCTGTCTCGAACAAAGAAACGCCGGAATCATTTTATACGCCGGTGCAGTACGTGATGAGCGCCGGCGGGAAACGCCTCCGGCCAATACTCGTTCTGCTCTCGTGCGAAGCAGTGGGCGGACGCGCAGAGCAGAGTTTAAATGCAGCCCTGGCCATTGAAATTCTGCACAACTTCACGCTGGTTCACGACGATATCATGGACCACGATGACATGCGCCGCGGTCGGCAGACAGTCCACGAAAAATGGGATGAAGCGACCGCCATCCTGGTCGGCGACGGGCTGGTGGGGCTGGCTTATCAGTATTTGCTCAAAACGGAAACCGCTCAACTCAAAGACATCTGCGATATTTTCACATCAGGCATCATCGAGCTGTGCGAAGGCCAGGCGCTGGACAAAGAATTTGAGAATCGCTTCGACATCGATCTGGGCCGCTACATGGAAATGATCGAGAAGAAAACGGCTATTTTACTCATGACAGCCTCTGAGATTGGCGCGATCATCGGCGGCGCGGACTCGAGCCAGCGCCGGATTCTGGTGGAATTTTCCCGTCAACTGGGCAATGCATTTCAAATTCAGGACGACCTCATCGATATCGAGTTGACGTCCGGCAAAACGTTCGGGAGCGACATCAAACAGAAAAAGAAGACATATCTGTTTGTGCATGCGTTGAATGGCGCCTCCCCTGCCATGCGCGATTCGCTGATAAAAATCTATCACCAGAATACAATCACAGCGGCCGATATCGACATTGTGCGCGATATATTCGATAAATCAGGGACATTGACCGAAGCGCGTCGCGTCGTGGATGCCGGAATAAAAAAAGCCCACTCGGAATTGATGAAATTACCGGCGTCCATTGCCCGATCCGACCTGGCGGACATGCTGGACTGGATTTTGAAACGAAAGTCGTGACGCCGAGCCATCGGTTTTACAATGCGCAGGCACAGCCCATGACAATACCAGGTTCGGCTCGTCGCTGTGATATTTTCTGAATTCGAAGCGCTGAGAATGCCGCTGCCGCAGACAGTAGCGCTGCATTCCATCATCAGTGTACACTTATTGGGCGCGGAACTCCATGGACCTATTCCCGGCAATTTTGATCATCAGTGTGATTGGCGGTCTGGTATCGGTGGACACCACAGCCGGCTGGCAGGTGATGATTTCACAGCCGGTCGTCTCCTGTCCGGTAATCGGGCTGATATTTGGCTACCCGGAAATTGGATTGATTCTGGGGATATTGCTGGAATTGCCCTGGCTGGTCGACATTCCCAGCGGCGGAGCCCATGGTTCCGAAGGAAATCTCGGCGCAGTGACGGCCACGGCGCTGGCAATTTATCTCAAGTCCCGGGACATTTCGACCGACAATATAATAATCTTCGTTTCAGTAATTTACAGTCTTGGCGTCAGTTACGTCGGGGGGCTGCTGGTGACGCTCGTCCGACGCGTCAATATTTCATTGCAGCATGCCGCCGATGACGCCGCCAGCCGCGCCGATCTGTCGCGCATTCACTGGCTGAATCTGTCAGGGCTGGGCTATTCGTTCGTGACGGGATTTTTTCTCGTCGGATTCTTTTTTACAATCGGCGTCTTGCTCTTCCCTTCCATTGTCAGTTCCATTCATCCAAAATTTGATGCAGCGTTCGGACTGGCAAAATATAGTTTATTGGGATTGGGATTCGGCGCGGTCGCCACGCTTTTTCTCAACCGTGAAACGAAGTGGCATTTTCTATCTGTACTGGGTATCGGATTAATCATCATGGCGCTGGTGCGATTTTTATAATAGACATTTGACCGATTCAAATCAGGAAGCAGCGCGTTAATCACTCGCCAATCACGTGAACAATGGCTCAGATAAGAAAAAGAGATGTCCTCAATATGCTGTTCCGCTCGTTTTTCATCCAGGCGAGCTGGAACAGCGAACGAATGATCGGATTGGGTTTCTGCTTTTGTCTGATTCCCGTTGCCAGGCGGCTGTTTACGGACAGGGAGGAACTGGTCAATTTTTTAAATCGCCACCTCGAGTTTTTCAATTCCCATCCCTACATGGTCACGTATGCGCTGGGAGCCGTCGCCAATATTGAACAGCAGGCCATCCAAAAACGCTGGGAGGACAAACGTTCCGTCGGAATTCTAAAGACGCGTATCATTGGTCCGCTGGGGGCCATCGGCGACACGCTGTTCTGGCAGCTATTCCGACCGGCCATGGGGATCATTGGCGTGGTTCTGCTGTACAGCATTGGTGTTTGGGGCGCCCTGCTTTTCTTTTTGGGCTATAATGCCTTGCATCTGTTCATTCGAATTCGCGGTCTGCTCAAAAGCTATCTGAAGGGATTCGACATTGTGCGGGACCTGTCCATGCGGGGCACTCAGAAATATTTCCGCGCGCTGAAATTTCTATTCACCCTGCTGCTGGCAGTTGAAATGCTCATCGTGACGCTGCTGATTTCCAATCAACCGCACCCGATGCAGGGCGCGTTAATTTTTATAGCGTCCTCAATTGCAGCCTATTTTTTGACGCGGAAACGCGCGCTCTCAATCGACATAATGATTCTTTTATTCATTTTTACTTCTTTTATTTTAGGATTAATTTTATAACGTGATAGTCAGAAAAGTTAAAATACAAAATAAAATGGGATTGCATGCCAGGCCTGCTGCACAATTTGTGAAAGTGGCTTCGAAATACAAATCGGATGTTTACCTGTCAAAAAACAACCGTGAAATAAATGGCAAAAGCATAATGGGGGTTATGATGCTCGCCGCAGAGATGGGAAGTGAACTTATAATAAAAGCGGATGGGGTGGATGAACAGATGGTCATTGACGAACTGGTCTCATTAATCAATAGGAAATTTGATGAAGAATAGATCGTAGATGGAAGACCAAAAACGCGAAACCCACACAATGCTTAAGCTGGAAGGCATCCCGGCTGCCCCCGGAATTGTGATCGGCACAGTTTTTATCGTGTCCAGCGACAGCACCAAAGTGAACGAAGTGAATATTCCCCGGGAAAATGTCGATGAAGAAATCCAAAAATTCCATCGCGCCATTGAAATGACGCGGCAGGAATTGAGCGAAATACAGGTCAAGGCAAAGCAAAAAATTGGCCAGCAGGGCGAGGACATTTTCGATGTGCACCAGCTCATCCTGGACGACAAAGTCATTTCCGATCAGACCATTCAGCGAATTCAGGAAGAGCGAAAAAACGCGGATTTCATTTACAGCGACGTGCTGCGAAAATATCAGCAGTCTCTGGAAACTGTGGACAATGACTATTTCAAAGGCCGGCTGGCTGACATCAATGACGTGAAACGCCGACTCATTCGGAACATTCAGGGGAAGAACAATCACATCACCTATCATCTGAAGGAACCGGCCGTCGTCGTCGCGCACGATTTAACGCCGTCCGATACCGTGCTGTTGGACCGACGAAAAGTACTGGCGTTTGCGACGGACAAAGGCGGCAAGACGTCGCATGCAGCCATCATGGCGCGTTCTTTGGAAATACCCTCAGTCGTTGGATTGAAAGACATCTCCTGCCAGGCGCAAAACGGCGAGACGATCATCGTCGACGGTCTGAACGGCATCGTCATTATTCGTCCCACGTCTGTCCTGATGAATAAATATCTCAAGCTACGCAGTCAATATCATGAATTGACCAAAGAGCTTTCCAAGATACGGAATCTCCCGGGCCGGACGCTGGACGGAAAGGATGTCGAATTATCGGCCAACCTGGAATTTGCTGACGAAATCAATTCTATCATCAATTACGGCGCGCGCGGCATTGGGCTCTATCGCACGGAATATCTGTACCTCGCGAAACAGGAATTGCCGACTGAGGAGGAGGAATTTCTCGAATATTACAAAGTCGCCTCCACAGTGAATCCGCACCCGGTCATCATCCGGACGCTCGATATTGGCGGCGATAAGAATCCGCGCAGTTTTCAATTCCCGGTGGAAGAGAATCCCTTTCTGGGCTGGCGCGCCATTCGGTTCTGTCTGGAAGAAGTCGGCATATTCAAAACCCAACTCCGCGCGATTTTGAGAGCCAGTGTGATGGGCAACGTGAAAATTTTGTTGCCAATGATCGCCGAAGTGGAGGAGATACTGAAAGCCAGACAGATCATTGAAGAGGTCAAACTGGAACTTCGGCAGGCAAAGATTCCGTTCGATAAGAATATCGAGATCGGCGCCATGATCGAAGTGCCATCCGCCGCAGTCATGGCCGATGTCATCGCCGAAGAGGTCAATTTTTTGAGCATCGGGACCAATGATTTGATTCAATACATGCTGGCGGTTGACCGGGGCAATATGCGAATCGCTCATCTCTACAAGCGCCTGCCGCCTTCGGTGCTGCGAATGATCAAAACTATTGTCGACAAGGGGCACAGCAAGGGAGTCTGGGTGGGCATGTGCGGCGAAATGGCGGCGGATCCGCTGGCCACGTTGATCCTGATTGGGCTGGAGTTGGACGAGTTGAGCGTCACTTCTGCCATGCTGCCTGAGATTAAAAACATCATCCGTTCCGTGACATTCGCCGACGCCCAGCGCATCGCTGAAAAAGCGCTGTCGATGAAAACATCCGAGCAGGTCGAAAATTATATCCGCAATGTGATGTCGACGCGGTATAAAATGAATATCTCCTGAATTTCTTGATTGAAATTCTGTTTCTTTTGACATCGTGACCTGGCGCCTTTGTGGCACTTACGATTTTTAAGTCCGGGAACAGAATATTACCGTTGGTTTTTGGGCGTCAGTCCCTTTTTAGAGTGGACTCAATAATAGATTCTTCTATTTATTGCACAGAGGAAAAGCAAGGTCCGGCTCCTTCCGGCTTGCAATGAGTGAATCATCCCGGCGTCGGGAGGGACAAAAGGCGCGTGCTTTTTCGAGCGTTCCAATTTTTTGATACTATCGCAGGGAGCCAAATTCTTTAGCCTGCATTATTCATAGTATTTATAAAGGAGGCTGGCTAACCTGAATGGTGCTCTTTTCAAATAAACGTACAAAAACTGAGTTTCAAAATAGCATAGTTTTTAGCTAGTTGAAAATCTGAATGTTGACTCAAATTCTGAGCAAGTTCATGAATAATTCAGGTTAGATAATCAGCCGTGAGGCATGCGAATCATGGCGTCTGTAAAACCGCCCATCACATTGGGCTATCGCTTTTGAACAGGTTACTGCATCAGCGGTAACGAGGGAGGGTCGGCCGCGGGAGGGCAATCACTCACTTTATCACAAGATTTTTTCAGCGCTTCCCTCACTTTTTTTCGCGCGCCACATTGTTACAATTAAAAATGTACATCGAACGATTGAGCAAAATAAATGAAATGTCCTGCACAGGGTGGGGTATTTTTTTCAGATTCATTTTCACATGGTTTTTGAAAGATGAAACTGAAAATTTGAATGTCTCACAGTGAAGAAATTTATGGGAAATAAACAATTAACTTAAGGAGAACGAGCTATGAAGTCTTATCTATTCACTTCGGAATCTGTGACCGAAGGCCATCCGGATAAAGTGGCCGATCAAATTTCCGATGCTGTTTTGGATGCGATCTTTGAACAGGATCCCAAAGGCCGAGTCGCCTGTGAGACATTTGTGACCACGGGTTTGGCGATGGTGGGTGGCGAAATTACAACCGATTGTTATGTTGATATCCCGAAAATCGTCCGCAGCGTCGTCAAAGACATCGGCTACATCGATGCGACCTATGGATTCGATTCCGAGACATGCGGCATTCTGACATCCATTGACCAGCAATCCCCGGACATCGCCATGGGCGTGGATCGCGAAGGCGCCGGCGACCAGGGAATGATGTTTGGCTATGCCAATAATGACACCGAAGAATTGATGCCGCTTCCGATTTTATTGGCGCACAAACTGACCAAACGATTGGCCGAAGTCCGCAAGAAGAATATACTTCCCTATCTTCGCCCGGACGGAAAATCCCAGGTCACCATTTTTTACGAGAACGGCAAACCCAAATGGGTCGATACCGTCGTCATTGCAGCGCAGCACAGCCCGGACGTCAAACTGGTCGATTTGCGCAATGATATCATTCAGCATGTGGTAAAACCGGTACTGCCCCAGGAACTGGCGGAGAATCATGAAATCACCTATCATGTCAATCCGACCGGTCGATTCGTCATTGGCGGACCCCAAGGCGACGCCGGCCTCACCGGCAGAAAAATTATCGTGGACACGTACGGTGGTTACGCGCCTCATGGCGGCGGCGCATTTTCAGGCAAAGACCCAACTAAAGTCGATCGCTCTGCCTGTTACGCAGCCCGGTGGGTCGCCAAGAATATCGTCGCTGCAAAGCTGGCCGAGAAATGCACGATTCAATTGGCCTATGCCATCGGCGTGGCAGAGCCTGTTTCGGTGATGGTGGATACCCATGACACCGGCAAGCGCCCGGACAAGGACATTCAGGCATTGATTAAAAAGCATTTCGATTTGACACCGCGAGGTATCATCGAATCGCTGCAGTTGCGCCGGCCCATCTATCGCAAAACTGCCGCCTATGGCCATTTTGGAAGAACCGAGTCGACCTTCTCGTGGGAACAGACCAACATGGTCGACAAGCTGTTGGGCTGATTCAATTGATTCAGAAATTCATGGCATTGACTTTTTTCAAAGCACCGAACATGACGCGGAGTTCACCCTGTGCAGGGGGACTCCACGTCACGTCTCCGTCACTGGCGCACATGCGCCTGGCGATAATTAAACGATGAATCATGCCCAGGCCGGACAGGCGTGGGCGCAATTACAGCATATCTGTGTCAGGAGGATTAACGTGAAATACGATATCAAGGATATAAATTTTGCCGCGGATGGCAAGAAACGAATTGAATGGGCGGATAATGATATGCCTGTTTTACAAAAAGTCAGGGAGCGGTTCGCCATAGAAAAACCGCTGGCCGGGAAACGGATGTCCGCATGTCTGCATATCACTGCCGAGACAGCGAATCTGGCGCGGACTATGAAGGCTGGCGGCGCTGACGTTGTTCTGTGCGCATCCAATCCATTGTCCACGCAGGACGACGTCACCGCCTCGCTTGTGAAAGACTATGGCATCCCGGTGTTCGCCATAAAGGGCGAAGATACAGAGACCTACTACCGGCACATCAAGGAGGCCATCGAGCATAAACCGGTCGTCACAATGGACGACGGCGCAGACCTGGTCTCCAACATCCACTCGGATTACCCTGAAATTGGGAAGCACATTCTGGGCAGCATGGAAGAGACCACCACGGGCGTCATTCGACTGCGAGCGATGGAAGCCGATGGTGCGCTGCAGTTCCCGGTGATTGCGGTCAATGATGCGACCACCAAAAATATGTTCGATAATCGCTACGGCACAGGCCAATCCACGGTGGATGGCATCATCCGCGCCACGGATATTCTGCTGGCTGGAAAGAATGTCGTGGTTGCCGGCTACGGCTGGTGCGGTCGCGGATTTGCGACACGCTGCAGAGGCATGGGCGCTAACGTGATCATCACCGAAGTCGATCCCATCCGCGCGCTGGAAGCTGCCATGGATGGATTCCGCGTGATGGAGATGGATGCGGCCGCGGCCATTGGCGATCTGTTCTGCACCCTCACCGGCGATATTCATGTCCTTCGTAAAGAGCATTTTTCGAAAATGAAAGACGGCGCCATCGTCGCCAACTCCGGCCATTTTAATGTTGAAATTGATATTCCGGCATTACAGGCGTTGGCCAAACAGTGCCGCAAGGATGTCAGAAAATTGGTCGATCAGTATGTGCTCCCGGATGGCAGGCGCATCAATCTCATCGCCGAAGGCCGATTGGTCAACCTGGCCGCGGCTGAGGGTCACCCGGCTTCGGTGATGGATATGAGTTTTGCCACCCAGGCGTTGGCCACTGAATTTGTCGTCAAACAGGAAGGCAAACTGTCCGCGAAAGTCTACAACGTGCCCAAGGAAATTGAAGACTGGGTCGCCAAACTGAAATTGCATTCCATGAACATCAAAATCGACGTGCTGACTCCGGAGCAGGTAGAGTACCTCTCTTCCTGGCACATGGGGACTTAAGCGCGCTCTACCAGTTTAACCTCCCAATGGCGCACGCCGCTGGGAGGTTTTCTTTTTAGCCCGATTGAACGAATTGCCGCGCCGGCACGTTTAAGCAGTAATTAATTTCCGGTGTGCCATGCGAGTTCATGTCAGATGAATCTCTTCCGGAGCAGGATTGGCTTCACCTGCGGGACTGAGCCATGTGGCGCATCCCTCGTTCATTACCCAATGCACTTCGAGAAAAAAAATGGAGTTATCCCATGAAACGTAACTACGTTATCCTGACCGGCATCGCACTTCTGGCGGCATGCCTGCTTGTTACATGTGGCAAGAAGCAAGAACAGCAGACCGCTGAAATTTCTCAGACTGAAGGCGCAATTGACAGTCAGTTCGTGCAGACCATCAAACCCAAATCCATCAATTACGACTCCATGTTGACCGTCATCGCGCCGATGATTGAAACGGTCATGCAATCCCCGACCGATGTTCAGGCGCGACAGCAGTTAGTCGCCGTCTGTTTCGATACCACGTGGGAGACCATCCTCGCGGCTGGTTTTGGTAAACCGCTTCAGCAGGCCAGCACCGAAACCATTGCGGCAAAATATGCAGAACAGGCCGCCACAGCGGACGCCTACCGCTGGGCAGCTTACATAAAAAAATGGCATGCAAATCCGTCTCAACAGGACTTTGGCCACATTTCCGCTGAAATCTCCGGCGGCCGCGTCGTCGCCCGGAAAGACCTGGCGGATCAGCGTGTATCGGTATTGGTGGAAATCCGCAGCTCGGATCTCCCGGATTGATTTCACGTAACTTCAAACTGAAGAGCGAACTGAATCGGACACGATACGATCCTGAATGTCACCGCATGCGAGAGCGCCAACTCCCGATGCGGTTTTTTTTTGACGACCCCTCATTTCACACGGCCCAAAGCAGCGGACTATCCGCTTCGTCCTCAGCGCCACGAACTCCGGGCGGTTGGCAACGGCCTGGTTTTTTATTCCTTCCTCAAAAAATCCATTGATTATTTCATTCGGAATGACTACATTGCCGCAAAATAAAATTAGCCTTTCTTGCGTCATTTGACATTAAAAATAAGCTCTGGAGGAGAAATGGCCATATCGGTAACCGGAAAAGATTTAACGATTGAGCATGTGTATCGCGTGGCTGTTGGAATGGAGAAAGTGGAACTCCATCCGGCGGCGCTGGAACGCATCAGGACATGTCGCGGATTCATTGAGAGAAAGATCGAAGAAAAAGAAATTATGTATGGGGTGAATACCGGCATTGGCGAATTTTCCGAAATTGTTCTGACCGAGGATCAGGTGAAACAGTTTCAGAGATATCTGATTTACAATCACTCGGCCGGCATCGGTGAACCGGTGCCCATCGAAGAAGTTCGCGCCGCTATGCTCGCCCGGGCCAACGTGCACGCGCACGGCCATTCCGGTTGTCGCCCGGAAATTACGCAGACGCTGCTGGCGATGCTCAATAAGGGCGTCACCCCGGTGGTATGTCGCAAAGGCAGTGTGGGTGCATGCGGCGACCTTTCGCCCATGAGCCAAATCGCTCTGCTGATGCTGGGCGAAGGCGAAGCGTTTTACCAGGGACAGCGAATGCCCGGCGCAAAGGCGCTGGAAAAGGCCGGCATCCCTGTGCCGGGACTCAGCGCCAGAGACGGTCTGGCCACGATCAATGGCAGCAACCTCATTTCAGGCATGGGCTGTTTGCAGATTTACGAGACCGAGCGATTCCTGAAACAGGCGGAAATAGCGGCTGCCATGACGCTCGAAGCGCTGATGGCCAACATGAAACCATACGACACCCGGCTGCATCAACTGCGGGGATTCCAGGGCGCGGTGACCTCGGCTGAGAATATAAAAAAAATAATCGCCGGTTCAGAATTGCTGAGCGGCGTGAAAGTGAAAGTGCAGGATGCGTACAGCATGCGGTCCACGCCACAGGTATTGGGCGCTGCCCGCGACCAACTCCGCTGGACGCGCAGCCAGTTCGAAATTGAACTCAATGGCGTGGGCGATAATCCGATTTTTCTGCCGGAGGATGGCGTGGTGCTCACCGGCGCCAATTTCCAGGGTTCACCCATCAGCGTGCCGCTGGATATGCTGGGCGCGTGCATTACCATGGTCTGCGTCATCTCTGAACGAAGGCTGAACCGATTGCTCAATCCTGCGCTCAGCGTGGGACTGCCGGCATTTTTGACCAAAGGCGCCGGCATGTTCTCCGGTCACATGCTCAGCCAGTACACCGCGGACATGATGATTGTGGAACAGCGCATTCTGTCCACACCGGCGTCTATCCAGTCCATTCCGGCAGCGGCAGATCAGGAAGACTTCGTCAGCATGGGCATGAATTCGGCGCTGAAGACGAGGCAGATCATCGATAACGCCTATGGCATTCTGGGAATTGAATTCATCGCTGCGGCTCAGGCGCTGGATTTCAGAAATTTCAAACCAGGCAAAGGCACACGAGCCGCCCATGCCGCTGTGCGCAAGGTGGTGGAGCATCTGGAAGAAGATAGGCCGCTTTATCGGGATCATAACGCCATGATGGAGACGGTGAAAAATCGGGATATTCTTCACACTGTGGAGGCCGCGATTGGGGAATTGAAGACCTATTAACCCTACTACGTCACATAGATTTAGTATCGTTATATACTGTATTTTGGATAGATGAAAAATTCAACCTATTGTGATAAATTTGTTAAATGACATTGTAGGGTTAACCCTACAACGTCACTTAGAATTATTAGCACAATATAGCGTATTTTCTGACAACATAACATACAATATATTGTGCAGAACTTGCTAAATGACGTAGTAGGGTTAATTTTCACAATGAAAAAGCAGGTTTACGAGAGAAAATTCTGTCGCGCATTCGCGCTTTCATTCGATGAATCTTCGGCAAGTCCTATTTTCTTGAGCCTACAACGCTGAGCAAAGCATCATAAGCCAGCCGATCGTCATGACTATTTTCGTCGTTAGCTCCGCTCAACGAGGCTGTGTTGCCTGGCGAGGATTTCGAGAATTTTATGTGAACACAAATGACGTCGCTTCGGCTTTTCAAAAACGACACTGGGCAGCCAGTCTCGGTCCAATCCAAGAGCTATTTCAACTCTCCCAACACCCGATCGAACGACTCCGTCACTTTTTCAATGGTAAAATTATTCAGCACCCTCTGACAGGCTGCCTCGCCAATTCGGGCAGCCTTGCTCGAATCGGTCAGCAGTTCAATGAGAGCGTCGCGCAGCAGGTTCGGCCGATGAATGGGAAACAGTTTTCCTGTCACATCGTGCTGGATGGCTTCGTTATTGCCTGGTATATTTGACGCAATGCAGGGCAGGCGGCAGGTCATGGCTTCCAGAAGGGACAGGGAAAAGCCCTCTTCCCGGGATGGCAGCACGAACACATCCATTGCCTGGTAATAACGCCATGTATTTTCCACATAGCCGGGAAAAATGAATGCGTTCGGTTCAATTCCATAGCGCTGCGCCATTTGCTGTACCTGCGCCCGATGTTCATCCACAATGCCTAAAAACATAATTTTGTACGGCAGCGGCAATCCCTGGGACAACGCTTTGAACAGAATGTCAAATCCCTTACGCTTTGGATGGAACCACGCGCTCATGCCAATGATGTGGCAGTCCGCATCGCAGCCCAGCTCTGATTTTTGGATTGGCTTGATGTTACCGGAATACGGTTCGATGCCGTTGTAGACAACGCGTACCTTTGATGGCAATATCCCCCGAACGATGAGACTGCGCGCCACGCCTTTGCCGCAGGCCACGTTCAGGTCCAGCCATAAGTTATAAGGAATCGAGCTGAAAATGGGAAAGCTGCGCGAGACGATATTCCGGAACGCGATGGCGAAAAATTTACGTCCCTCCTGCCGGCGCAGCTGCATGAGGAATTTCCGTTCACGCGAATGATGGGCAATGACAAATTCCGGCCGGAACTGGTCCAGATTTTTTTTCAAAGTAGCCAGTTGAAGCGCCTCATTCTCCACTGACAGCGTTGCGGTGAGCAGTCCCATATCCCGCGCCCGCTTTTCCGTCAAAGAGGATTCCGACACGACGACCTGAACATCGTGCCCCATTCTGGCAAATGCTGCCGAAGAGAGGATGGCAAATTTGGCGCTGCCGGCATAGCCATCGCCAAGACTGATTTGTGTGATTCGTTTCTTTTCGATCATGGGTCTCTGTGTAACGGGTGACGTTCGCGGTAAAATACACTCGCCCCTCGTCGCGCTTCACGCCTCGCTTTTTTCTTCATCTTTGGCTGCCGGATAGGATCCGAGCACTTTGATGAATTCCGTAATCTCCTCGAGATGACGCATGGCATTTTTGGTCTGCTGATCGTTCATGTTTCCCTCGAGGTCGAGATAGAACAGGTATTGCCACGGCTTCCAGCGCAGGGGCCGCGATTCGATTTTCAGTAAATTGATGTCGCGCAGGAAAAACACGCTGAGGCTTTTGAACAGCGCGCCTGGCTTATGTCCGGCTGTGAAGACGATGGATGTTTTGTTCGCCGGCCCAAAATTGACGTCATGATTGGCGATGATCAGGAATCGCGTGTAATTATCCTTGAAATCCTCTATTTCGCTGAAGATGATGTTCATCTTGTAATCTTCAGCCGCATGACGGCTGGCAACGGCTGCCGCATCTCTGGCTTCTTCCTCTGCAATGAGCTTGACGCTGCCGGCCGTGTCATAGGACGGAATGATTTTCACATCGCGGTGACGCGCCCAAAAGTCGCGACACTGGCCCAGCGCTGCCGGATGAGAATAGACTCGCTTGATGTCCGAAAATTTCACGCCTGGCATCGCAATGAGATGCAGCTCGATCCTGAAGCGCACCTCCCCGACGATCTTGACCTCGTTTTCCAGCAGCAGGTCGTAGTTTTGATGAATGCTGCCGGACAGCGTGTTCTCGATGGGAATAATCCCCAACATGCTTTTCTCTTTGCGCACAGTCTGAAAAACCTGGTCAAAGCTTTCTTTGGGGTGGCACACAGTGGATTCCCCCAAAAACTTTTTGGCGGCCAGTTCGCTGAATGCATAATGTTCGCCCTGAAAGACGATTTCATAATTGTTCATGGTTGCTCCTGCTCTCAAGATGTGTAATCAAGCGCTCCAATCCGATGATATAGCTTTGGATACCGTGCCCATAGATCTGGTCAATACAAATATCCTTGATCACAGATATTTTTCGAAATGGCTCGCGACTGTGAATATCTGATAAATGAACTTCGATGGTTGGCTTGGTCACAGCGGCTAGCGCGTCTCGGAGGCTGTAGCTATAATGAGTGAGCGCACCGGGATTAATGAGAATGCCATGGGCCCAGCTTCGACCCTCATGAATCGCATCGATGATGCTGCCTTCGGAATTGCTTTGAAAAATCCGCATTTTGACGCCCAGTTCTCTGCCTCGCTGAACGAGCATGTGGTTCAACTCTTCCAGAGTGGTTGAGCCGTAGGTCGCCGGTTCGCGCTCTCCCAACAAATTTAAATTTGGCCCGTGAATGACAAAAACATGAATTGACATGATAACTCCTAAATCGCGATGGCAATGAATATTCAAACCAAGTTGAAGAAAATTTGCTGACAAGTTTACTCATTTTTCAATAAATAATCAATAAAAATATTGAACAGCCAGCAGAAGGATCGTCCCACCGCAGGGTCAAAAACCAGGTTTTTCACCCATAACTCATTTTCAAAACTCGAATTTGTAATTCGAAAACATAGCGAATCCGGTTCAAAATTCTAAAAGTTACAGTTCAAGGTTTTCGAGACATGAAAATGAAATAACCTGAAGCAATTCCAGCCCGGCAACCAGCCAGGGAATTGAACCGAAAAAATTATTCGCTCTGAACTCTGAACAATAAACCCAACATGGACAAACCAGAACCAAAAAAAAATAGAACGCTGATGATCCTCCTGAAAGATGGCGGACGTTTCGCGCTGATTTTCACGGAATCTTTATCTGTGTAAACCCGTGTTATCCGCGTCATCCGTGTTCTATTAAAAACGTATTAAAATTTTCTGCCAAAAATACACAGAAAAAAATTGCCCGTTACTAATAACCTGAATGGGTATCGAAAAACAAGCGGTCACTGCGTTACGCATTGACCATTCGTCGACGGTCAATTTGAATGCTGCCAACTCCGTATCAGTTTCAAATTTCCAGTTGCATGTCTGAATAGTCAACACCCGACACTTTCACTGGCACAGGCATTTCCCCGACGTCTCAGTTTTTTTCTTGCAATAATGGTTTAAATATCCTATATTAAAAACTTAAATTAGCTCTATTCAGCGCAGTTCGTTTGGAAATTTTTATCGTCAATCAGATGATTAACCGGACATGAAGCGGCGGGTTCATTAAATAGAGTTGATTTTCGGATGCATCGTTCCCGGGAAATTTGACGTCTTATTATTGTGTTGTCCTTATGATGCCATCATTCGAGCCTGAATTGGCAGGTTCGAGCTTTGAATTGACCGAGCCAGAGCAGGAGAAGATCACCTCAATCAACGAGAGGATATGAATAAGACAGCGGCAAAAATTAAATCGATCACTTACCAGCAGGCGCTTACCTCGCTTGGGAAAAGAGAACTCGCCCCGGTCTATTTCATTTTTGGAGAGGAGAAATACCAGCACGATCAGCTCATTGATAAAATAATCGACGTTGTAGTCGACCCGACCAACCGCGATTTCAATTTTGATATGTTCTACGCCAATGAGGCCGAGATTGAAAAAGTGATCAATATCGCCAGGTCCTATCCGATGATGGCCCAGCGGCGCCTGGTTATATTGAAAGATATTCAGTTGCTCAAACCTGCCGCTCAAAAACTATTAGGCGATGCTCTCTTGAAACCAACACCGACGACATGTCTCGTATTGACATCGCCTCAAAAGAGTGTCACTGGAAAAAGCTTAATCGCCATTTCCAATTTCGCGCTGTCGGTTGACTGCCGGCAATTGTACGACAATGAATTGATACCCTGGATCGAAGAGCATCTGCGTTCGAAAAAAATACAAATTGACACCCAGGCGATTCCCCTGTTGCTGGCGCAGGTAGGAAGTTCGCTGCTGAACCTGACCAATGAGTTGGAGAAGGTGCTGGTGAATATTCTCCCACGCACCCGAATATCGCCTGATGATGTTCAGAAGGTGACCAGCATTTCCAAACAGTTCAATATTTTTGAGTTGTGCAATGCAATCGGAGAGAAAAATTTTCCAGCGGCCATCAATATCGTGGACAAGCTGTTGGACCAGGGAGAAAATCCGTCAACGATGATCATTCAAATTTCCAAACACATGGTCAACCTGGTAAAACTCGCCTCCGCCAATCGAATGGGCAAGACATCGACCAATGAAATCGCTGCCATGACTAGGCTGGCCGGCTTTGTCATAAATAAAATGAAAAGCCAGTTTCGAAAATATTCGGATGAACAGCTCCGGCGTTCTTTTCATCATTTGGCTGAAGCGGATTCTCATTTAAAAAGCAGCTATCAGCAACCGAAGTTGATTATAGAATTATTAGTCTACAAAATTATTAAGCAGTAACATGGGCAAAACATGTTGCAAAGTCATGTTTTTTCTAAAGAGAGAATTATGGGAACTTTTGCGAATAAGATTGGGTTAAAATTTTTGCAGGAACGAATGAATGGAACAGCGTGAAAAAGTAACACAGCCAACAGACGAAGATTTAATTGAAAAATTTCAGAATGGTGATTTGTATGCTTTTGATTTAATAGTCAAAAGATACAAAAACCAATTATTAAATTTTATTTATAGATTTTTGGGAAATGCCGAAGAAGCAGAAGACCTTGTTCAGGAAACATTTTTACGAGTCTACAGAAATCGGCGAGCGTATCAGAAGGTAGCTAAGTTCTCTACATGGATTTATACCATTGCTGGCAACTTAGCCAAGACTGAACTGAGAAAAAGAAAAAGGAGGAAGTTCTTTTCAATATCCGATTTAGGCTATAATGAAAAGGATTACGATATCTCTGATGAAGCCTATAATCCGGAAAAAGATGTCGACAGCAGGATGAAAGAAGAAATCATCCATCGCGAAATTAATGATTTATCTCCTAAGTTTCGAGAAGTGATTTTATTGCGGGACGTTCAACAATTATCGTACGAAGAAATTAGCCAAATTGTAGATATACCGTTGGGAACAGTGAAATCGCGTGTCAACAGGGGACGATTGAAACTTCAAGAAAAACTGAAGCACTTATTGGAACGATAAAACAACACACAGGGGAAGTCGCAGAAAGGCTTGCGCCCAGCCGATATAAAGCTCAACCTGAGGAAAAATCAGGTGTGTATCAGAAATACTGGTTCAAGGATTCCATCGGTTCTTGTCGTTTCAGTGACTGAGGATGTGGATGTGACAGGTCTTTGTTGGTCTTTGAATGAGTGAGACCTATATTTTCAATTGGCTAATCAACAGACGATTCATTCGTTTGATTAGACGATACAAAGTAAATTCATCATTATCGAAACTTCGAGGGAAGAGATGGAGAGTTGTAAAAAGTTCAAAGCGTTATTATCCGATTATATTGAAGGAGGGCTTGATCAACACACAAAGCTACTCATGGAACAGCATCTCAATGATTGTCTGAATTGCTCGAAAACGATTGCGCGACTCAAATCATTGCATCGGTCTCTTTCAGAACTGCCCCGACTCAAAGTTTCATCGGATTTCGAGACAGTGCTGCGAACGCGAATCAGGGTCGAGAGCGGTCTCGAAAGAAGACGAAGGGAGCGATTTTCATTTTTACCAATTCAGCGTCCTGTTTTTGCAACAGCGGCTTTGATGTTGATTTTCGCCGGGTCCATCGCCATTATCACCCAACTGAATAAGCACAGTTCCTCCTACCCAATGGATGCCTCTACAAACTACCAGTGGTACCATGGTGGCGAAAAACAGAACCACCCATCATCCAATGAGCGAGTTGTCTATGTCATGGAACGGCAGACTGTTCCGTACATTCAACCGGATCGGGCTTCCTCCAATGTTCAGGTCAAAGCAGACTCAACGACAGACTCGACCTTTGGGCAGTATCGAAATAAGTCCCAACTGAATAAACCTATGCATGTAAGTAGAGAGCGAGTCTACTAATTCGCTTTCGATAATTCGCTCATTCTATTTTAAGCGAGGGTTCAACGCATTGAATACAAAAGATACAACCCTGATTTTATGGCGAGTTACCCACGAAATCAGGATTTTAGATATTGTGAAATCATAACGACTATGAAGCGCGCGCATACTCTACATTGTTTATGGATTCCTTTCGTTTCCATTGGATTCATCGCCAGCCAGTTTTCAGCCAGTTTCTCCCAGTCATCCAGCTTGTTGGAAGACCTTCAGACTGAAATTTCCACGATCATCGACAAGACAAAACATTCGGTGGTGACAGTATCATCCATGTCGTCCTATTCGTACACGATAGATAAAGACGATGGGATGTGGCCATTTTCGAAGAGCAACAAGGAAGAAAAGAAGGATAATATCTGGATGGTCGGGTCCGGCATTATTTATAATGAAGCTGGCTATATCATCACGAAAAGCAGCCTGCTCAACGACTTCGAGAAGATCAAAGTTATTTTGAGCGATAATTCAGAATACGAGGCCAGATACATCGGCACTGATGAGCGCACCCGACTGGCCATTTTAAAGATCGACGTTGAGGATCTGTCCCCGGCCAAAATTGGTAATTCGACCGATGTGAAATTGCATTCGCTGGTGATGGTGCTGGGCAACTCCATGGGAATTTCGCCGTTCGCTTCTTTTGGACTCATCAATGGATTTACCGACAGCGGCTTGTTCATTCTCTCCGCGCCGATAAATCCCGGCAATACAGGCAGTCCGGTCATCAATAGTCGGGGCGAAATCATCGGCATTATCACCGCCCAAATGGACGCCGACATTTCTATGATGGGACCCGCTTTTCTGGACTATTCCAACCAGAGCGGCATCGCCCTTCCCATCAATGAAGTTGTGCAGTTAGCCGACGAAATCATCCGCATGCAGCAGGAGAAGAAAGGCTGGCTGGGAATTTCTTTCAATGACGATTCGCTCGCTCATCATAAATTAGTGCTGGACGTGGTGGTGGCTGGCTCACCGGCTGAAAAAGCCGGCCTGAAACGAGGCGACCAGATTCTCAAAGTGAACGAAACCTATCTTCACAACACCGACATTGTCGGCGATATCATCGAAAAAACGAGTCCGGGGCAACTGGTCTCCATCAATTTCATCCGTGAAAACCGGCAGTTGAATACATTTGCCCGGATGGAGAGCAAACGTCCCAATGGCTTCAGCATTCATAAGCCGCGCCAGCAATATCATGATTTGATCAATCCAATCAAAACCAAACCCATTCAGTCCCCCATTATTTTATCCCCTGAGAAATTCCAGGAGATCAATTCCCGCATGCTACAAATGGAGACCGAAATTCAAGATTTAAAAACCAGACTGAGCAAGTACCAGTAAACCGCTCGAAATCATCTGCCCTTTTGAAATAATTGCTCCAGTTATTCAGATGCAACTTTCATGTGCAAGTTTTTAGTTGACTTTTACATATTTTTTTTTAAATTATACGCTCTGTTTTTTAACAATCAGGACAATCATCGGATAAGAATACATAAATTGTCAGGAGAAAAACTATGGGAAAAGATCGTAGCTTTGCAGCGAAAATGGCGAAAGGCGCCATCGCAACAAATCAATGCCCCAAATGCGGCCAGATCATGAATATTGTGAAAGTGATCGAATCTGAAGTCAAGACAGAAAAAGGCACGTGGCGCTTCAAAGAAAAATTCGTCCCGGTGTGTAGCTGCAATGAAAAAGAAGTGTACGCCTAACCGATCCGGTCGGCGTTACCTTCGACTTACAATTACAAACTGATTGCTTCTTTGGATGGGATTTTTATAGAGTCCGGATTGAGACCTAAAAGGCTGCATCCCTGATTTCATTGTCAGAATAAGGAAGACAACATTTTGAAAATTGTCTTGGCAACCCGAAACCGTGACAAGCTTCGCGAGATACAGGAGATTTTTAAATCGCTTCCCCTCGAAATTATCACCATGGATTATTACCCTAATATTCCGGAAGTGATAGAAGACGGCGCGACGCTGGAGCAGAACGCGATCAAAAAGGCATCCGAGGTGCACAACGCCACCGGTCTGCTGGCGGTCGCTGATGATACAGGTCTGGAGGTCGATTATCTGGACGGACGCCCAGGCGTGTATTCCAGCCGATTTGCCGGCGAGAATGCTTCGTACGATGACAATGTCAATAAGCTATTGGCGACCATGCAGGGCGTGCCGGATGAAAAGCGACTCGCTCGTTTTCGCTGCGTCATTTCCATCATTGGCAACGGCATCCATGAACTCGTCGAGGGCAGTTGTCCGGGTGTGATTCTCACCGGGAAACGCGGGAGCGGCGGATTCGGCTATGACCCGGTGTTTTTTGTGCCCCGGTACAACCAGACTTTCGCCGAGATGTCACTGGCCCTGAAAAATGAAATCAGCCACCGCGGACAGGCGCTGCGATTGGCAAAAGCAGTTCTGGAGCGGATTTTGCGCGAGAAAAATTGACTTGATTTTTTATCCGAAATGCACTATATTCGTCTACTCGAAACGGGGCGTGGCGCAGCACGGCTAGCGCGCCTGCTTTGGGAGCAGGAGGTCCCGAGTTCAAATCTCGGCGCCCCGACCATTTCATCTTTTCATACCCATCAAAATTGATGGGTTTTTATTTTGAAGTCACCTCAAAATTTTGGAGGGACCATGGCGAGAATCATTTTTCAAACCATTGCGTTTTCCCTGCTGCTCTTCAGTTTTCAACCAACGCGCTGCCAGGAACATCTTCTCACTAAAAAAATGACTACCATGACCCGGCAGGAAATCGACCAATTGCTGCCGCTGCTCCATCAAAAATTTCCAGCGTTGGACGATCGACTTCGCGAATTGTGCCGGCTGCGGCTGGATACGCCCTATGACCTCAAGGCGCTGGGCGACGGCGCTGGTCGCGAACCCAATCCCGTGTTTCGCGTGGATAGAACCAATTGCACCGTGCAAATTCTCACCAATGTCGCTCTTGCGTCCGCGTTCAGCTATCAGCAAGCAGAATCGCTGATGGCCTACATCAATTACTACCCGGCAGCCGCAGGGACAAACCCCATCTCGTACGAGAACAGGCGCCATTTCACTTCGGATCGGCTGCTCACATCCGATTATTTCGAGGCCATCACCGCGACGATAGTCGGGCCTTCGGAACTGGATACCGCCCGCGTGGTGTTGAACCGGCAGCGCGATGGTTCGCATTTCCTCCCCATTGCCTGGGAAAAGAAAATCGAATTACCCTACATCCCGCAATCAAAAGTGACGCCGGCCCTGTTGAAACGATTGCCCGGGGTCGTCGGCGTCGGATTGGTTCGAACGTCGCTGTTCAGCAAGGGAATTATCATTGCTCACGAGGGCATGATTCTGGATGGCAAAAATTTTGTTCACGCGTCTTCCACGGCAATGAAGGTCGTCAACGAAGATTTCTATTCGTACATTCAAAAAACGAAAAAGAATGGCCGGCCATTGAGCGACGGGATTGTCATCTATCTCATGAAAGATGGTTCAGGCCGGAAATGATGGTCTTCATCCTCGCGGCCGGAATCTTTGATTGGCGACATTGAGAATGGCACTCCCCCGCGGGCAAGCTGATTGAGATGACAGGCTTCACCCGGGTCGGGAACAGATAGCGCCATGTCGCTACGACCACGCACTCGTTGCTGGGAATTTACATGTTTTCTTTTTTTCTCCGCCAATACATCAACCCAATTTGAAGAGACACTATGCCTATGGGACCTGACGAAATTCGTCGCTACTTTCGGAACAAAGCCATCGATTCAGAGTGGGCATTTGCCGGGGCGAAACCATCGGATACCGGAAAATGGACCCATGATTACCATCGCTATCCTGCCAAGTTTATCCCGCAATTAGTCGAGCGCTTAGTCGATGAGTATATCACAACGGAAGACGCTCATATCAACGACCCGTTCATGGGCTGCGGCACCACCATCGTGACGGGCATTTCTCGCGGATTTCACGCCAGTGGGACCGATATTAATAAGATTGCATACCTGGTCACAAAAGTGAAAGCCACCCCCATCGATCCGGCGCGATTGGAAGACCGAACCACGCAATTCCTGACTGCGGTCGGAGAAATGCTCGGTTCGAACCAGGAAAATAGCGCCACGCCCCTTTTGCCTCAGAAGCATATCGATCGAATCAACTACTGGTTTCCGGAGAAAAATCGGGATGAATTAGGCGTCCTGTTACGCATCATTGTCCAGGAGGCTGATCCTGTGTTCCGGGACTTTTTGTTGGTCGCCTTCAGCAATATTTTGAAGAACTGCTCCATCTGGCTTCAGGGCAGCACCAAGCCGACGCGCGATATGAAGAAAAATCCGTCCCGACCCAGGGACATGATCCGTCGGCAGATCAATAAAATGAAACGCGGGAATCGCGCTTTTTTCAATGTGGCGCCAAGCCGGGTCGCCAGCGACATATCTCACTATTTACAAATTGCCCAACGTGACGCCCGTCATCAACCGGCTGGAGAAAATTCCGTTGATTTAATCGTTAGCTCCAGTCCGTACGTGACCAGCTATGAATACGCGGACCTGCATCAGCTATCCACGATCTGGCTCGATTTCACCGACGACCTGACCGAATATCGGAAAAGCTTCATTGGAACGGCGCACAAACGCTACGACAACCAGGTGGTCCCCAGCCTGATTGCGCGCGACATCATCGAACGCATGGCGACGCACAGCAAGAAAATGGCCAAAGAGATCGAAGCGTTTTTTCTGGACATGGAAGGCGTGTTTCGGGAGAGTTGCAGAATTTTGAAACGAGGCGGCCGATGCTGCTTTGTCATCGGCGACACAAAATTAAAAGGGGTTGAAATTCTGAACGCTGAAGTTTTTGCCGAATTGTTGCAGCATGTCGGTTTTAAACTCGATCGTGTGATAAAACGGGAAATCCCATCGAAGATTTTACCTCAGAAACGGGATGAAAAAACCGGGCGGTTTGCAAGCAATGCCACTGCGGACACACAGGCCTATCCCATCGAATACATCGTGATCGGTTTGAAGGAATGAACCGGCAACCCCAAATTTAATAGGAGAATCATCGCATGAAATTGAAATTACTCTTGACCGGCCTTATCCTGTTCGCAGCAGCGCCTGGTTTCAGTCAGCGCTCCCTGCTGCATGAACAGTTCAGCAATCCCAATTTTTCCACGCCTGCGGGCATTCAGAATCATGTCTTCAATTTTTTCCACCACTCCTGCGGAGGGAATCTGCTGGGCGGCGGATTGGCCAGTAGATTGACCAACCTGGGTTATACGCTTCACTCGCACATCGATACTCAGTATGAACATGAAAATAATTACACGGATTACCGGCACTGGTACAAACGTTTTCAGCGGGAATTGGGAATAAAAGTTGGCAATTCGTATTACCGCTATCTGGGGCCGGACGCTGCCGGGGAACCGACGGTGGGAAGTCAGATCGACGACAATTCCGACGATTTCATGCTGAACTACTATGAGTTCAACGCGGAGCGGATGGACATCATCATGTTCAAGCCATGCTATCCCGGCTCGGATATTTACAACGACGATACCCAATACGACGGCGCAACCACCAATAACGGCTATGGCAACGTCACCGGCGGAACGCCTCATTCGGACAACGGCGCGAATAACTTCACCTACCTCAATTCCGGCGGTTCTGTGGAAGATGGCTATTCCTCGACCTACTGGTCAGGCGGCGATTGGTGGGGTTCCTCGTCCACTCTGGCGCAATTGAAATGCGCCTACCGCGGCATGCTCAATATTTTTGCGGAGCATCCGGATATTCTGTTCATCGCCATGCAGGCGCCGCCGATGGTGAGTATCAGCAGCGAAGCCGCGGCCAATTGCCGGGAATTCGCCCGATGGCTGCGCGAGGATTGGCTGCATCAGTTCGATCCCACCGGGACAGATACGTTTGAGGACTACCCCGGCGTCAATGTAGTGCCCTTTGATTTTCACAATACAGTGGCCTGGACTGGTAGTGACAGCCGGCTGGATGGCGAGTATTTCTGGTTCCCCCAGGGCGGGTTTCCGGATAACACGCTGGACACCAGCGATCCCAATAAACTTGGCCGGAATGCAGGATCCGAGGATCATCCGGAATCATGGCTCAACCAGCGAACCGCTGCCATTTTCTGTGGCGGAACCGATTCCTACAGCAATTCTCACACAGGCAAACCGGCGCGAACCTATAACGCGTGGATCAACGCTGTGGTCAACCGCTGGGAAGCAGGCGCAACTTCCGTTACGGCTCAGCAGAACGCCAAATTGCCGGCTGATTTTTCTATCGCCCAGAATTATCCAAATCCATTCAATGCCGGCACCAGCATCCATTACATGCTGCTGCGCCATGCCTACATCACGCTCACCGTCTTTTCAATGACAGGGCAGGTCGTCCGAAATCTGCTGCATGAACAGCAGTCTCCGGGGCAACATTCAGCGTACTGGAATGGCCTGGATGACACCGGGATGCCGGTGAGTTCAGGCGTCTATTTCTATCAGCTCAACATGGACAACGCAGCATCTCAGTTCAAAAAGATGACGCTGTTAAAATGAATTGAATCAAGCGCATTGCTTGATTCCATCGAAAACAGACCGGCTACCATGTCCACCGGTCTGTTTTCATTTTAAACCCCGGTGGCATCGCGCTTTGATCCGGGAACGACGCCCCCTCTTTCTTCGGCCATCGGCCTGGAAAAACTTCTTGATTTCCAGTATGATGTTTTTTATATTAGCCCCAACCCGCAGAACAAAATCTGATTTTACTGGCCGTTCCTTTTTCTCAATCATTCATCTATTCCATTTAACAAGAGGTGCCATGAAAAAAATCCTTCTTTTGATATGGATCGTCCTTGTTTCGGCGTCCTGCATACTGGCTCAGGAACAGCATCCGACGGTCATTGACCAGGTTTGCAACCACCTCGATAGTGCGTTGAATATCCGTTTCGATCATTGGAAGTACAGCGCCACCATGACGCCGGACGCCTGGAAACCCGACTTCAACGACGCCGCATGGAAAACGCTGGCCCTGGACGAGGAGGTGTTTCCGGATTCCGCCTGGCTGCGACGCACCATCGTCATCCCCAATTCGATTCTGGGCAAAAAACCGGACGGCGGTCGACTGACTTTTCTGGTGACAGTGGACGACGCCGGGTTCTGCTGGATCGACGGGCAGAAAAAAGGGCTGTTCAAATGGGACGGCGCATTTGTGCTCACCGAGCAGGCGCAGCCCGGACAAAAATTTGATATTGCCATCAAGGCGATCAACACCGGCGGGCCGCTGCGAATTATCGATGCGAAAATTGTATGGGATCGCGTCGCCCCCATTTCGCAGCAGATAGAGGACTATGCGCTCAGCCTTCAGGTCGGGCAAAAACTACTGAGCAACGATACCTATCTGCGCATCGGCCGCACCCGGCTGGATAGCGGCGTCGACCATAGCGAGGTGCCGCAGCAACAGCGGATTGAGCTTCGCAACCAGTTGGAACAGGCGGCCCGACTGCTCGATATATCCGCATTGAAAAAGGGGCAACTGGAGGCGTTCCAGAAATCGCTGGCCCAATCCCGCGAGGCTCTGAAGCCCATCGGAGAATTTGCCCGGCAGTTCACCCTGGTCTTTGATGCCAATGCTCACATCGACTGCGCCTGGCTGTGGCGCTATCTGGAGACGATCAACGTCGCGAAAAATACATTCACCTCGGTGCTCGACATGATGGACGCCCGGCCGGATTTCACCTATACCCAGAGTCAGGCTCACCTGTTCTGGTGGATGGAGACCATGCACCCGGACGTATTCGCCCGAATTCAGGAACAGGTGAAAAATAAGCGGTGGGAAATGGTCGGCGGCATGTGGGTGGAGCCGGACTGCAATCTCATCTCCGGGGAGTCCTGGGCGCGCCAATTGCTCTACGGCAAACGCTATTTCAGGGAAAAATTCGGCGTGGACGTCGCCATTGGCTGGAACCCGGATTCCTTTGGCTATAACTGGAACATGCCCCAGTTTTATCGGGACGCCGGCATCAGCGCCTTCATCACCCAGAAAATCGGCTGGAACGATTCCAATATGTTCCCGTATCGGCTGTTCTGGTGGCAGGGGCCGGATGGTTCCCGGCTACTCACCTATTTCCCGTACGACTATGTGAACACGCTCAAAAATCCATTCAGCCTGGTCGATTGGCTCCGGCAGTATGAATCCAACACAGGATTCAGGAAAATGCTGGTGTTGTACGGCGTGGGCGATCACGGCGGCGGCCCGGATCTGGCCATGATCGATCGGATCGAGCGTTTGAAGCAACTGGACATTTATCCGCGCGTGGAATATGGCACCGCGGCCGGCTACCTGTCCTGGCTGCGGGAACACGATTTATCCCGGCTGCCGGTGTGGGACGATGAGCTGTATCTGGAGTATCATCGCGGAACCTACACCACGCAGTCCAATACCAAAAAATACAACCGCGAGAGTGAGAATTTATTCACCACGGCGGAGCAATTGGCCACATGTGCCAATCTCCACGGACGGCCTTACAGCGCCAGCGATTTTTATGAAGGCTGGCGCGGCGTGCTGTTCAACCAGTTCCACGACATTCTCCCCGGCTCCAGCATTCATCCGGTCTACAAAGATTCGGACGCGCTTTATGAACAGAGCCAACAGATTGCGCGACACGAGTTGGAAGCCTCACTGGACTTTTTCGCTCAGCGAATCGATACCCGCGTTCCCAAAGGCGCCACTCCGATTCTGATTTACAATCCGCTGGCCTGGGAACGGACCGACCTCGTCGAATTGGCTCTGCCCGAATCCGACCAGAGCCGCTATGCGGTCTTCGATTCCAATGGCCGGGAACTGCCGTGCCAGATCGTCAGCATTGACCGTTACCAGAGAAAACTCCTGTTTGTGGCCACAACCGTTCCGGCGCTGGGCTACACCGTTTATCATCTTAAAAACCAGGCGGCGAGCCGACAACACACGACGCTGACAGCCACGAAAACGACTCTGGAAAATGAGTTCTACATCGTGAAGGTGGATACAGAGACCGGCTGGCTGAACAGCGTGTATGACAAGCGGCTGACCAGGGAGCTTCTCGCCGGGTATGGTAACGAGCTGCAACTGATCAAAGACACGCCGGCTGCGTACGATGCCTGGAATCTCGGGCTTGGCGAGCGATACCCCAGTTCATTTCGGGGGATCGAGCTGATCGAGTCCGGCCCGGTGCGATCGGTGATTCGGGTGAAACACGATTTTTTGAAGCCGGGGATCATCAAGAGCTACCCGACGCCGAATAATCCCAATAGCTATTTTGAGCAGGATATCATCCTTTACCACGGCATCGACCGCATCGATTTTTGCACGCACGCGGACTGGTGGGAAGATCATGTGATGCTGAAAGTGGCCTTCAATGTAACTGCCAGCGATTCTGTCGCCACCTACGAAATTCCATTTGGCACAATACAGCGCCCCACGACCAAACGGACGGATTGGGAAAAAGCGCGCTACGAGGTGAGTCAGCAGAAATGGTCTGACCTCACCGACGTCAGCAACAGCTATGGCATCAGCCTGTTGAACCGCGCGAAATACGGTGGAAATATTCACGGCAGCGAGATGCGCCTGAGTCTGCTGCGTTCGCCGAAATGGCCCGATGAAATGGCAGACATGGGCAGTCACCGTCTGGAATATGCGCTCTATCCGCATGCTGCATGCTGGAAAACCGCTGGGTCAGTCCGCAAGGGATACGAATACAACAATCCGCTCATTGCCCGGCTGGCCACACCCCATACTGGCGAATTGGACAAAACACGCTCGTTCATCTCGGTGGCGCCTGCCGGCGTTGTTTTGAACACCGCTAAAAAGGCCGAGCCGGCATTCAGCTTTGCCCCAACTGCGCCTGCCGCTGCGGAGATGATATGGATTCTCAGGCTGTACGAATCCGCCGGCAAGGAGACCGAAGCGAAAATCACTCTGCCGCAGCATGTGAAACGCGCGGTAGTCTCCAATTTACTGGAGGAAGACGGCGAGCCGCTCCCGGTGGAGAAAAACACAGTGACGGTGAAATTGGCATCCAATCGAATTGTGACCATCAAACTGTGGCTGTAATTTTTTTGATGCCACATCGGCGGCGACAGGGCGAAATGAGTCATGCGCCATTCATCAAAAAATTGTCTTGATTTTTACTTTTAAATTAGTTACTTTTCAACCGCGTTCTTTGCCAAATCATTTTGAAGACGGTGCCCGAAAGGGATAAAAGGGAAAACGGTGAAAATCCGTTGCAGCCCCGCTACTGTAAAAGCTACGAACGTCACGGCTGATGCAAATCAGTGAGCCACTGTTCGCGATGAGTGAACGGGAAGGTGTGACAAGTAGGTCAGAAGCTTTAAGCCAGGAAACCTGCCGCGCTCATTTTTCCAAAAAACCTTCGAGGGCGAGGTATGGATAGATTTTTCTGGATTTTAACCCCGGCTTCTCATGAAGACCGGGGTTTTTTATTTGCGCTTTGTTCGAATGATGTACAGCAGCTTTTTTCAGTTCAGATAAGACCACCCTGACAGAGGATCGACATCATCGTGTCGTTCCAAAACATCTTATTTACAATTCCTATCATGATTGTTTCGGATAATCATTCATTTCATGGGCGGATTGCTTTTGCTTCTCGCGCGCTGCAACTTCGTCCATGCTACCAGTGGTCTCAGGACGAACAAAAAATTTCAGGAGTATTTCATGTATAAAACAATCATCATCACGCTCGCACTCATTCTTTCCTTTATTATCTCAATTCAGGCTCAGACGCCGGGCGCCATCCGTGGCGCAGTCGCCAGTTCCGAAGGAACTCCCCTCGAAGGGGTGAATATCATCATCGACGGCACAACGCTGGGCGCTGCGACCGATGCCGGTGGCCATTTTCACATTGGCGCGATTCCCGAAGGCGTGTACACAATTACCGCATCGCGGATCGGGTTCGCCAAATCCACGATGGCGCGCGTTGAAGTGAAGTCAAACCAGACTCTGGAATTGCGCTTCATCATGCAGCAGGCGCCAATCGATCTGGAAAAAGTGACGGTCACTGCCATGCGCCTGGAGCGAAATATCGCCGACGTGCCGGTGGCGACTCATGTTATCACCAGCAAGAAAATCCAGCAGATACCGGCGCAGAATGCCGGCGAAGCGCTTTCCTCATTCAGCAGCATCACCATGAAGGGGAACGCCGATCTCAATTCGCTTCAGACGATCTCCCTGCGAGGGTCCACGGACAGTCAGGTTCTCGTGCTTCTCGACGGTCAGCGATTGAACAATTCGCAAAGCGCAAGCCTGGACTTCAGCACCCTTCCGGTGGATTTTATCGAGAAGATTGAAATTGTCAAAGGCGGGCATTCCGCCCTGTACGGGACCAATGCGGTCGGCGGAGTGATCCACATTATCTCCAAATCCAGCCCGATGGATCGAAATCTCAGCGCCGGGATCAAGTCCGGCCTTGGTTCATGGAACTCCCAATTCAACACCATTCACATGGCGCAGCAGATCGGCAAATTCAACTACTTCATCGCTTACAACAATCTCCGCAGCGACGGAGACTACAGCTACAAGGCCAGTGACGGGACCTCGAAGACGCGAGCGAATAACGATTTGAAGAAAAATGAAGCCTTTGTCAAGGCCAATTACAAAGTCACGGATTCATCATCGCTGCAACTGTTCGCCTCGTACGGGACATGGGAGCGCGGACTGCCCGGCTCGATTACATTCCCATCCACGACCCAGCGGCTTCAGGAGACGCGAAACATGTACAACCTAGCCTATGAAAATTCCGCGTCCGAGTCGTGGTTGTTCAAAACCAATGCCTACGTTCATCGATCCGATCAAAATTATACCGACTCCAGCCCCTATGCCGCGGAGGATACCGATCACAAAAACGATGCAATCGGATTCGATTTCCAGAATCGGTACTCCCTGAGCGACTGGCTACAGATTTCTTCCGGTTACGATTTCCGCCAGGACAAATTGAACAGCACTAAGTACCAAAAATGCAGCCGGGACATCCACGGCTTTTATCTGATGGGCGAAGTGACGACAGGGTCGGTCAGGATGCCGGTCTTTCAGAAGATCATTTTGGTTCCGGCGCTGCGCTACGACAAATTCACGGATTACGAAGGCGAGCTTAGCCCTAAATTTGGCGTTGTCTTCTCGCATGCCAGCCAATATGCGCTCTCGCTGCGCGGCAATGTGGGCAGTTCGTTTCGCGCACCCACGTTCAATGATCTTTACTGGCCTGCTGACATGTGGTCTGCCGGCAACCCGGATTTGAAGCCGGAGCGGGGATTGAATTACGATCTCGGGCTGTTGGCTGAATTCAATCCGGAGGCAGGAAAGGTCAACATTGAAATCTCGTATTTTGTCAACGACATCGAGAATCTTAATATATGGAAGGAAGTCAGTCCCTGGTTCTGGCAGCCGCAGAATATCGATAAATCCCTGACTCGCGGCGCTGAGGTGCAATTGTCATGGTCGCTGTTTCAGAACAAAATGAATGTGCGCGCGGCGCACACCTATCTGGATGCCACCTACAACAGCGAGGATTCCCCGCTGTTTGGCAATTACCTGGAATACCGACCCCGGCACAAAGTCGACGCCGGGATCGGTCTCGATCTGACGTTTGCCGGCTTGAACGTGATCTATCGCTACCTGGATAAATCGTACAAAAATGAGTTGAACACTCAAAGCATTTCACCATCGCATCAGTTCGATGCGAATATCGCCGTCACCCGGAATGTATTCGGCGTCGCCGGCCAGATGCGACTGGATGTGTTCAATCTATTTGACAGGCAGTACGTTACGTTCGGAGATCAACCAATGCCGGGTCGACAGGTCAGGCTGTCGTTCGGCGTTCAGTATTAAGGCAGGGAATGGCGGATTATGGAGTAGCCCCGATTATTACTATGGGCTAAAGCCCGTTTATTCTGGGCGCTGGCGACTGTCCCCGCCCTTAAGGGTGGGGCTATTCATCACCTGGGACGCCATTAGTCTGAGTTCATTCATGGCTGGAATCAGTCCTTTCCGTGGATCAAACCGCTCCGACTCATGGGGTTTATTTTGAATAGCTCCGCCATTTATGGCGGAGTAGTTGGAGCAGTACTGAGATACCCGGGGGCTTTAGCCCCGATTATCAGGCGGGAGCACTGGTCCCCCGCCCAGAAGCTTACCCTTACCCATATCCTTTCTAACGCAGAGACCGCAGAGGTACGCAGAGTTTTGTTACTGAAAAAAAAGCTGTTTGCAAATTTATGAAACCAGATATTTTCCTGGTTATTTTGGTCTTCAGTTACTATGGGTGGACATGATTTTCATTGTTTGATTGAAAATTTTAAAATCACTCAGGCCAATTCAACGCGGGTCTTTTCTCTGCGCCCTTCGCGACCTCTGCGTTTCATTTGATTTGTTAACCCTAATACGTCACTAGATTTTTTATCGTTGTATATTGTATTTTTGATAGATGAAAAACTCAACATATTGTGATAAATTTACTAACCTGAATTATTCATGAACTTGCTCAGAATTTAAGTCAACATTCAGATTTTCAATTAGCTAAAGGCTAAGCTATTTTGAAACTCAGTTTTTATACGTTTATTCCAAAAAGAGCACCATTCAGGTTAGCCAGCCTCCTCTAAAAATACTATGAATAATGCAGGCTAAATGACGTTGTAGGGTTAACATCCCCCAGCGTACGGGTAAGGATTAGGCCATGAAGGGCGGGGCTATTCATCGCCTGGGACGCGAGCAGTTCATTTCCGGCAACAGCATCATTTCACTTTGATAAATACTCATGAAGAACATCTACCACATTCTCCCGGTGCTCTTCGTCGCTCTGCTCCAGAATTGCACGAGAGACGCCGAGCCGCCTGTGTCCAGGCCGGAGTCCACTGAGAAACAGTACTCCAGAATTATATCGCTATCACCGAGCACCACGGAGATTTTATTCGCGCTGGGATTGGGCGACCGCGTCGTTGGCGTCACCCGCTTTTGCCAGTATCCCCCGGAGGCCCGGACAAAAACGCAGGTCGGCGGGTACATGGATGCCAATTATGAAGCCATCGCCTCGCTCAGGCCGGATGTTGTTTTTATCCTTCCGGAGTATGAGAACATCCGACCGTATCTGGATGGATTTGGTATCCATTACGTTTCCGTGAACAATAAAACCATCCCGGATATTCTGCAAGGCATTGAACTCATTGGCAGAACATGTCATGCGGAAGAGCGCGCACAGCAATTAATCAGGGACATCCGGCGACGAATGGACGAAATTCAGGAACAGGTTCGAGGACACCGCGCGCCGAGAGTGCTCATTTCAGTGATGCGCAATATCGGAACCGGCGCGCTGGAGGAGGTTTACGCCGCCGGCGGGATGACCTATTTCAACGAAATCCTGACCCTGGCCGGAGCGACCAATGTGCTGCAAGGCGGATCCGCGGCCTACCCCTTGCTGTCCGCCGAGGGGATTATCCATCTCAATCCGGACTATATATTCGATATCATCACAGGCATGGATTTGAAGGGTTTCTCCATTGAACAGATACAAAAGGGATGGCAACACCTTCCGGACGTGTCTGCCGTGCGAAATCATCGCGTTGTCACGCTGCGCGCCGACTATACCGTGATTCCCGGGCCGCGGTTCATTTTGCTGCTGGAGGACATCGCCCGAACGATTCACCCGGACATTGACTGGGACAAACAATGAGCGCTTTATTTGAAATAAAAAATCTCACCTTTGCTGTGGCCAATAAGCGGATTCTGAACGACATTTCGTTGACCATCGGGCAGGGGGAGTATCTGACAATCATCGGGCCCAATGGCGCAGGCAAAACCACTCTGCTCAAATGTCTGATGCGCATTTACTCCGGTAACGCGAATGCCGTTTATTTCAAGGAAAAATCGCTGAGGCAGTATACGCAAAAGCAACTGGCCCGGCAGGTGAGCTACGTGTCTCAAAACACCGACGGATTCAATCCGTTCACGGTCGAAGAATTCCTGCTCATGGCGCGGTATCCCCATCTCAGCCCTTTTTCTTCCGTGACACCGGACGACAAAAAAATGGTCGAACAGGCGCTGCAACTCACCGGGACCGAACATCTGGCCCGGCGACGAATTGTCAGTCTCAGCGGGGGCGAGCGTCAGACAGTTCTCATCGCAGCCGCCTTTGCCCAGGGCGCAACAACCATGCTGCTGGATGAGCCCACGACTTTTCTCGACCCGAAACACGAATCGGACATCTATCGCATTCTCGCCCATCTCAATCGCGACCTGGGCATCACGATCATCGCGGTCACTCACGATATCAATAACGCCGTGCTGAACAGTCACCGCACCGTTATCCTCAAACAGGGGACGGTGCTCTTTGCCGGCAAGTCCGGCGACATCATGCAAAATAGCCTGCTGGAACAGGCGTTCGATCGGACGTTCACCTTCTTCAATCACCCGATCACCGGTCAGCGGTTCATTGTGCCCGAGGTTCACCCGGCATGAAAATAAAAAAGTCTATCCTGCTCGCCGCCATTTTCCTTGCTGCGACTGTCGTTGTTTTCACCGCGCCATTTTTTGGCATTGAATCGATTTCATTGCAGGACATCATTGGTCAGCGTCCGGGCAATTTAAAGGCGGATATTTTCTGGAAGATTCGCGTCCCCCGCGTACTGACGGCATTCACTGCCGGGGCGGCGCTGGCGATCAGCGGAATGGCGTTTCAGGCCATGTTCCGAAATGCATTGGCCACGCCGTTCACGCTGGGCGTGTCCAGCGGCGCAGCATTTGGCGCGGCATTGTATGTCAGGCTGGGCCTGGTCTTTGCTGTGTTGGGAACTTCCGGCCAGACAATCAGTTCGTTTTTAGGGGCCGTGATTGCCATCGCGCTGGTGTACGGAATGACCCGATTCAAAAAGGGCTTCTCCACCGAAATCATGCTCGTCGCCGGGGTTGCGATCAACTTCTTCTTCTCCAGTCTCATCCTGTTCATTCAGTACCTGAGCGACTTCGCCAATTCATTTCGAATCATCCGCTGGCTCATGGGCGGCGTGGAAATCATCGGCTACAGACCCGTCCTGTCACTGTTGCCCTTTGTCGCGGTCGGCTCTGTCATCATTTTATTTCTGACCCACGACCTCAATCTGCTGTTGATCGGCGAGGACATGGCGGTGAGTCGGGGCGTTTCGCTGAAGCGCGTGAAGGCGCTGCTCTTTTTCGCGACCTCGCTGATGGTGGGCGGCGTTGTCTCCGTGTGCGGGCCCATCGGATTTGTGGGCATGATGGCGCCGCACATCTGCCGGCTGCTCATCGGCGCCAATCACCGGCAGCTCACGCCGGTCACATTCGTGTTCGGCGGGGCGTTTCTCGTTTTATGCGACACGCTGGCGCGAACCATCATTGCCCCGGCGGAAATACCGGTCGGCGTAATCACCGCATTGTTGGGCGGGCCATTTTTCCTGTGGCTGCTGCTGAGCGGTTCATCGGAGAAGAGCAGTTTGACGTTTTAACTATTGGCTGCAACGGCGCTGGGACGCGGAAAAAAGATATAATAAGGATCGTCCCTGATGTTTATCCGGGACGCTGGTTGGAATCGGATATTTATCCGTCGCACGAATTCGAACGGCGGTAGAAAAGTCGTATTTACCGAAACGTCACCGGATAAACATCCCTTTTTATTTCCGGATCAGGACGAATGTCCTGATCGATCCCGGTATTTTTTACACTTCGCGGCAATCAAAAATATTTTGAATAAAAAATGAAACCACCCATTTACACATTCAAACAATTCCTCAAAGAGCGATTCCCCTGGCCGGTTCGGAAGCTGCCGGTGCACACGAATCTGGGTTGCCCCCATCGCGAAAATCGCACCGGCGCCGGCGGATGCGTCTATTGCTACAATCCCGGCTTCAGCTCTCTGTCCTGCGATCTGCCGGATGTGCGCCGGCAAATGGCTGACGGCATTGCGCGGTCGAGAGCCGCCGGTTTCACAGGAAAATTCATCGCCTATTTTCAAACCGATACCAATACCTACGCGCCCATTTCTCGGCTGGAACCCTGGTGGCGGGAAATTGAAAATCACCGGGACGACATTGTCGGTCTGGCCGTGGGAACCCGCCCGGATTGCCTGTCCGGTGAGGCGCTCGCCCTTCTCTCCGAGCTCGGCGAAAGCACCATGGTCTGGCTGGAATTGGGACTGCAATCGGCTCATGACCGCACGCTGGAGCGCATCAACCGCGGCCATGACGTCGCCTGCTTCCATCGAGCGGTCGGGCAAACGCGGCGCTATCCCCACATTCTCATCTGCGCGCATATCATTCTCGGATTGCCCGGTGAAACGCCGGACCACATGATCGCCACGATTCAAACCATCAACCGGCTCAACCTGGATGGCGTGAAAATGCATCATTTGCAGGTTGTGAAACATACAGTATTGGCGGACTGGTACGCCGGGGGAAACGTGCCGGTCTTCTCCGAACAGGAATATATCAATCTGCTGGTCACACTGCTGCCCCATCTGGCAGCGCACATTTCAGTGCATCGACTGGTTGGGGATATCCGGCAGGATCTGCTCATCGCGCCGCTCTGGGAAATACCCAAAGCCAGAATCATTCAGCTTGTGGAACAGCGAATGAAGGCGGAGAAGAAATTCCAGGGGATTGCAATGCAATAGATTTTCTAACCGGAAATAGCAACATACAAGAACTAAATAACAAACAAATCACAATGCCAAATTCCCAACCTGGCAAAGCCAGAACCAAAAAAGGAATGGAACGCTGATCAAACGGATGAGGCTGATCTTCACGGATTCTTCATCTGCGTCATAGCGCCGAGGGATGCATCTGAAATTATAAAACCAGATTCCAAAAAATCAACTTCGGATAGGGTCGTTTGATTGTTCTTTTGGTAACAGTTAGAAAATTGGATTTTTGCATCTGGGATTTATTTGGCGCTTGAGTTTTGTTTTTTGTGATTTTTTTCTGCCAAAAATGGTCAGAATTTTATTTTAGAATTAAAGCGAACTTCTCAAAATCAAACCTCCACATCAATACCAATGGGGCAATGGTCAGATCCCATCACATCCGGCAGAATGTACGCCGCCTTCACATTGTCCCGCAAATCCTCGCTCACATAAAAATAATCAATGCGCCAGCCGATATTCCGTTCACGCGCGCGGGTTTTCATGTCCCACCACGTGTACTGGTCTTGCTCGCTGTGGAACAGACGAAACGTATCCACAAAGCCGTGACTCAGCAATCGATCGATCCAGGCCCGTTCCTCCGGCAGAAATCCTGACGACTTTTCGTTCTCCCGGGGCCGCGCCAGGTCGATCTCCTTATGCGCGGTATTCACATCGCCGCACACAATGAGGCTTCTCCCCTGCTGTTTCAGCCTGTCGGCATAATCCAGAAACGCATCGTAAAATTCCATCTTGTACGCCAGCCGCTCTTTGGAGCCCTTTCCATTGGGATAATAAATATTGAACAGCACAAACCGCCCATAATCTGCAATGAGAATGCGGCCTTCAGAATCGAATCGGGGTTCGCCAAAACCGCTGGTCACGGTCAGCGGCTTCTCCCTGGTGTACAGCGCCACGCCGCTGTAGCCTTTCCGCTCTGCCGATGCGAACCAGGCTGAATACCCTTCCAGTTCCACAATCTCTTTGCTGAGCTGGTCCGGATGCGCTTTCGTCTCCTGAAGGCAAAACATATCCCAGCCTTCCTGCAAAAGCCATTGAAATGCGCCCTTGCGAAATACCGCCCGAATACCATTCACATTCCATGAAACCATTTTGAGAGTTTTCATCATTCAGTTCCCGTGTTTTTGTTGCGGTCAAATCAGATTCACAATGTCATCCGCTGAGACACTGTGATTATCATGAGTCAATTTTTTGGGATTCTGTAACTTTTCCCATGCGTGATAATTATATTAAAATTAAACGATAAACGCAACAGAAAAATTCTGGTATATGAATTGCCTTAACACGGCTGACTCAACAATGACTTTTTTGCAATACCTGTTACATTTTTAAAATCAGAGTGAATGATCGGGGGAATGAACTGCAACCTGGGATGAAGGGACTTACGATGAAGAAGAATTCCAAAAAGACTCGACCGATCCGCATCATCATTTTTTTTGCCATCCTGCTCGTCTCTTTAAACGCCTACAGTTTTCAAACCTGTTTTCTGCCTGACACGCTTCACGTGAACAAGACCGGCAATTTCAACATCGACCTCAACGTCGAACAGAATAGCGACGGTTTCCGGGGATTCAAAGTGTATTTGAAATACAACCCTGAACTGTGCCAGTTCATTTCGGCTGAAAAGGGCGCGCTGGTTTCCGGCTTCAGCAGCTACTGGTGGCGCGTGGTGCAGGAGTCCGCAGACGTCATCCGTGTGGAATGCATCGTGCTGGGCGCGGGTCTGTCCATCGACGATTCCGGCGCCATTCTGGATCTGACATTTCGCAATGTCCGCGATGGCGTCGAAAATTTGACTGTGGTGGACCAGGAATTCTACTATGCCGTGGACGGAGAGATCATTCCGGATGTCGCAACGCAGCCAGGCACGGTCATTGTTAATTGTGCGGCGCTCCCGGTCATCACGGATCCGACAGTTCAGAATATCACCGCCTATTCGGCATATCTCGGCGGGACTGTTGTGGATGACGGCGGTTCGGCCATCATCGAGCGCGGCGTGGTATGGAGCCAAACAGGCATTCCCACAGTTTCCAGCTACACCGGGAAAAAAATAGTGGTCGGCAACACCGGCGACTTCACCGTGAACGCCACAGGTTTGCAGCCAGGCGCCACCTATTTTTTCCGCGCCTATGCCTCCTCCTATCGCGGGACAAAGTACACGGAAACACGAAGCTTCGAAACAAGCACCATCACGCTGCCGGTGGAACTATCCGGGTTTTGGGTCGACCTTCGCCAGGATCACATAGCGTTGAGCTGGGAAACCCAGTCCGAATCCAACAATTATGGATTCGAAATCGAGCGACTGGCTGGCGCAGATGGCCAGCAGGATTGGGCGCGCATCGGATTTGTGGCCGGCCACGGCAATTCCAGCGCCACACTGACCTATTCGTTCACCGACAGAAACGCGCCCACCGGCCAGGTTCAATATCGGCTCAGGCAAATCGATACGGACGGCGCCTTCTCTTACAGCGCGGCCGTGGAAGTGACTGTGACTGCCGGGACTTTTCAACTGCTTCAGAATTACCCCAATCCGTTCAATGCTTCCACCATAATTCCGTATCACCTGCCTGCCGCCGGCTTTGTCCGGTTATCCCTGTTCAATCTCTGCGGTCAACTCGTCGCCACCATTTTTGCCGGAGAACAATCGGCCGGGCAGCACCAGTGCACGTTGATGGCCGATCAACTCCCTTCCGGCGTGTACTTCTATAAAATCGAAGCCGGCGAGTTTTCAGAAATCCGCACGCTGACTTTATTGAAATAATATCGCTTCTCCTCCAACGTTTAAATATCATGCTCGCCCGGGATGTGTTTCCCGGGCGTTTTTTCATTCCGGATCGTTCGTGATATTCATCCCGAACCGCTCCCCTGATCCGGAACGTATGTTCCGATCCATTGCCCTAGCCGGATAAATATCCAGCGCGTTCATGGGGTCGCACGCAGTCCATAATGGGACTGCGCTCCGGGCAAACGGTTTGTCCTTCCGGATCGTTCGGGATGTTTATCCCGAACGGTTCCCCTTGATCGGGAACATACGTTCCGATCCATTGCCCGCGCTGGATGAATATCCGGCGCGATCATGGGGTCGCACGCAGTCCATAAAGGGACTGCGCTCCGGGCAAACGGTTTGTCCTTCCGGATCGTTCGGGATATTCATCCCGAACGGTTCCCCTTGATCGGGAACATACGTTCCGATCCATTGCCCGCGCCGGATGAATATCCGGCGCGATCGGTTTCGTCGCCCACGCGGATCGTTCGGGATATTCATCCCGAACCGCTCCACTGATCGGGAACATACGTTCCGATCCATTGCCCGCGCCGGATACATATCCGGCGCGATCGGAGATACGGTGCGATCGGAATACCTCTCCTTTTTCGATGACCCATCGTTTCAATCCATTCAAGAAAATGATATTTTCGTTACTTATTCACTTTTCCCTCATTTCCCCAGGAATCCTGTCGATACTTCATCTAACTTTTGTTGCGCATCGAGTTTATTTTCTTCCCGGAATACTCTTTTTACCGATAGAATGGCGCAGCCCATGAACACGCCAGGGTACTGCACGCAGGTTGTGTCTGAATTATTTTTTCGAATTGACGGGGCGATTTCATGAGACAGGAAACCATCCGTCGACCTATGTCACTGAAACAAGGCGCGCCGCACCATTGCTGCGCTTTTTAAACATTTACCAACTGGAGGATTTCTTATGGAAACACGGAATCAAATGACAAAGAAAAAACCTTTTATGCTGATCAGATGTGCGCTGTCCCCACCTTAAGTGAAGTTGTTCTCAAAGGATAATAACTCATTTAGTCATTCCGGCTTTCAGACCGGTATGTGACACAAATTTTCAGGATATGTTTAACATCATAAGGGAGTTTTATATGAAAACAAGATTAACAGGTAATCGCACATTCTGGATCAGCGCCTTGACGCTCTGGTTCATTTGCGTCCTGGCGGTGGGGCTTTTTGCTCAGGATCCTATGCCGCCGGAAAATATTATTATGCCACCGGAAATTGATGTCCAACAAAACGGCACGTCCATACCCAGCGGGACCGGGGAGTTCGATTTTGGGAGTTCGGCCGTCGGCGGCGATTCATCGGTGAGTTTCTCAATCAGCAATTTGGGAGGTCCTGAATCGGTTTTAATACTGCAGGGCACCCCTTATGTTTCGATTACAGGGACGAACCCCGGCGATTTCGAGGTTACCAGCCAACCCTCCTCCCAATTTGTTAGTATGGGGATGCCGGCGTCGTTTACCATCAAATTCACCCCGGGTGCGTCAGGCGCGCGGCAGGCCACGGTTTCCATCCCCAATAATGATTTTAATGAGAATCCGTACACGTTTACAATCAAGGGAACCGGGGAGTCGCCCACCTATTACGTGGATTCAACCAAAGCCGATGACAGCGGCGATGGTTTAAGCTGGGATAATGCCAAACAAACACTGCAGGCTGCGCTGGATTTGGCCACAAGCGGCGACAAGATCTGGGTGAAAGCCGGCACCTATTTCCCCACCTCAGCATACGATTTGACTAACACGTCACGCTATTTCCATTTTCGTATGAAAAACGGCGTTGCTATTTACGGCGGTTTTGCAGGCACGGAATCTGCTGTCAGCGAACGCGCCAATTATGGCATGGGCGAAGCCAATGAAACCATTCTCAGCGGCGATTTCAACCAGGACGATGTGGTGACCGGGTCGGGACAAACATTGTCCTTCAGCAACAATTCCGAGAACTGCTTTCATGTGTTCTATCATCCCAGCGGATTGGGGCTCGACACAACCGCGGTTCTTGACGGATTCACCGTTAGGGGCGGAAATGCCTCAGATCCCGGTTTATTGCACATAACGGGAGCGGGTATGTATAATCAATTAAATTCCCCCTCACTTAATTCTGTGAACATTATTTATAACTATGCTTACTATACTGCCGCAGGAATGTTTAACGACACATCCTCTCCTGTTATTACCAATTCAAACATTTCGTGGAATAAATCATATAGCCAGGCCGGAGGAATGTACAACCTGTCCAGTAATCCTTCCCTTACTAATACCATGGTTCTGAACAATTACGCAGAATCCTATGGCGGCGGAATAATCAATCAAAACAATGCGGATCCTGTTTTTACCAACGTCTTGATTGCCGGCAATTATTCTAATTCAGGCGGCGGCGGCATTTACAACCACACCGAAGTTTCGCCGATTTTTATAAATGTGACAATTACAAATAACGCCGCCAATGGAGGCGGGGGAGGCGTTAGAAACTGGTTCGGCTCATCAGGCACATACTTTAACTGCATTATTTACGGTAATACTGGGATAGCAGGAAACGAGTTCTACCTGGAAAACGGAATGGCTCCTGCCGGGACTGTTACGTTGAATTATTCCTGCTATGGAAACGCAACCCGTGATGTTTTTAATATAGGCACAACCTTCACAGCGACGAACAATAATATTACCAGCAATCCTCTAATTGTGGACGCGGCTGGTGGAGATTATAGAATCTACAACGTTTCTCCCTGCGCCGATGCCGGGTACGATGCGTATAACTCCGAGACCACCGACATTCGCGGCGCCGGATTTGATCGCAAGCTGAATAAAACGAACGGCAGTGCAGGCACCATCGATATGGGCGCTTATGAATACAAATTTGGCACAGATCCTGTAGCTGTCCCGGAAATCGACGTCCGCGGAAATTACCTTTCCATTGCGGACGGTGACACTATCTCCTCTGCGGATGATTCCACCAGTTTCGGATCCGCCAATGTCGATGGGGGAACAATCAATAGCACCTTCAAAATTTTTAACACTGGAAATGATATACTTTTTTTATCGCAGCCGGATAAGGCTGAAATGGATATGTACAGATCAAGATTAAATCAAACCGGACCAAGCGAAATCGTCACAATAAGCGGAGATCATTCGGTTGATTTTGAAGTGACCACTCAGCCCTCTGTCGCCTATCTTGAACCAGGCGATTCCGCTTCATTCATGGTTCAATTCGACCCATCTTCAAACGGGACCAGGTCAGCGACTGTGTCGATACCCAACAACGACAGCGATGAAAGCCCCTATACGTTCGCAATCCAGGGTATTGGCCTTGCCGCGGAAATCGATGTGCACGGTAATTATGTTTCTATTGTAGACGGCGACGCCAGCCCGTCCCTGACCGACCATACAGATTTCGACAGCGTCGCTGTAAGCAATGGCGACCTCGAACGGACGTACAGCATCTACAATACCGGCAATAAAACACTTTACCTGGGCAACTCTCAATCTGACGCCAGAAATGAAAAACCGGTGACGATTGAACTGGAAAATCCCGTGGTCATTGGCGGTACAAACTCAGCAGATTTTACTGTGACCCAGGCGCCATCTCTCGAAATCAGCCCGGGCGATTCCACAACGTTCACGGTAAAATTCGATCCGTCGGGAAACGGTGTGCGCAGCGCCACCATCTCCATTTACAGCGATGATTCGGACGAAAGTCCCTACAACTTCTCCATCCAGGGTTTTGGCGCTGTCCCGGAAATCGACATCCAGGGCAATTACGTTTCCATAGCAAATGGCGACGAAACTCCATCCCAAGCCGATCACACCGATTTTGACAGCGTCGGCGTGCTTTTGGGATCCATGGATCGCACCTTCAAAATTTTCAACACCGGCACAGCGTCTCTGGTGCTCGGCCAGATAATAACTCACACGGATAATTCTCTTCGCAATTCCAGACCAATCGACCTTGTCACAATCAGCGGCGACAATGCGGCTGATTTCACTGTGAAGACGCAACCGACAAGCCCCATCGCTGTTGGCGATTCCGCTTCGTTTGTCGTGACGTTCAATCCATCGGACAGCGGCGAGCGTCGCGCAACCGTCAGTCTTTACAGCAACGACGGCGATGAGAGTCCCTACACCTTTGCCATTCTGGGCGCAGGAGTAACGCCGACAATCGAAGTGCGCGGGAATTATACCACCATCGCCAACGGCGATACAGTGCCGTCATTCCTTGATTTCACCGATTTCGACAGTGTGAGCGTTGTCAGCGATTCTTCCACACACATTTTCACAATCCTTAATACCGGAACGGCCACGCTCCATTTCAATCCGATTGTCAAGAATGCGGACGCTGTTTCCCGGGTGAATTTCATCGACAGAGACAACGTGAACATTGGCGGCGATCATGCCAGTGATTTCACGGTGACAACGCAGCCATCGGATTCTGTGGCGGCTGGCGACTCCACGACGTTCACGGTGGCATTCAATCCATCCGCAGTGGGAATTCGTTCTGCGTCCATCGACATCAATAGCGACGACTTCTCAAACAGCCCCTATACTTTCGCCATCCGGGGCACGGGCGTTACTCCTGAGATCGATGTTCGCGGAAATTACATCTCCATTGCAAACGGCGACACCACACCTTCGGCCACAGACTCCACCAGTTTCGGCTCTGCTGCCGTGGATGGCGGAACCATCAATCGAACGTTCAGGATTTTTAATACTGGAAACGAACGGCTTTATTTGGGTGACCGAGATTCAAACATGGAATTGGCAGGGTTTACAATGAATTCGCCATCCGGCAGGGCCCTCATTCTTCTCAAAGGACCCCAAGGGTATGATTTTGAAGTCACGGCCCAGCCGGAGAATTTCTATATAAACCCGGGAGATTCCCTTTCATTCACAATTCAGTTCAATCCATCGGACGGCGGCACCCGTTCCACCTACGTTTATGTTCGCAACAATGATAGCGATGAAAGCGATTTCAACTTCGAAATCGAAGGCGTTGGCATCACAGTGCCCACCGTTGTCACAGCGGCCATCGATTCCATCACCGTGATTTCCGCAGTTGGCGGCGGCAATGTGACTGCCGATGGCGGCGATTCGGTGACAGTCCGCGGCGTGTGCTGGGGTTTGACTGCAAATCCCACAGTGGATAGCAGCCACACCAGCAACGGCGACGGCACGGGCTCATTCTCCAGTTCAATCACAGGATTGGCCCACGGGATCACGTATTATGTTCGCGCCTACGCCACCAACGGCGCCGGCACAGGTTATGGGGCTGATTCCACGTTCACCACAAAACAGATTCTGATTACAACAACGCCTTCTGACACATTGCTCCGAGGCGGTCAGCAAGTGACCTACACCGTGAGCATTGCCAATGTGCTGCCGGCGATGCGCGGCTTCAGCGTTCAGGTCGATTTCAATGACGATCATTTTACTTCGCCTCAGTTTACCGAAGGGACGTTCCTCAGCAGCACCGGTAAGACCACGCAATGGGACGCCTCCGGGGCCAATGGCCGTTACACCGTTGATTGCGCTATTTTAGGCGTCACAGACGGCGTCACCGGCGACGGCACGTTGTTCACCATGATGCTGACAACGGCGGATGCAGTGACCGATAGTCTTGTCAATCCATCGAGTGACAATCTGATGCTGTCTCATGTTCTGCTTCGCGATGTGAACAATATCGCGATTCCGTGCGACAGCAGCGCCGGGTCAAAAATCATCATCGATACGGCGCCGCCGACTATGGATTCCCTGGCCGAAGCTGACAGCGTGTGGTATCGCAGTCAGCCCGTACTTCAGGTTTTTCGCGTCGCGGATAATTATGAACTGGATTCGCTCAGCTACAAATTGAATGATGACGCCTGGACGACCATTATGGGTGGAATCAAGGGTAAAACTGCCTCTGCTAGCAATGCGCCGTTGCCTGGCTACGCCGAACTGGCCGAACGTAAAGCCTTGCACTGGTTCTATTTGCGCGCCTGCGACGATGCCGGCAATCTGGGCGGCTACGATAAAACCTGGGATTTCTGTTTCTACAAAGATGAAACAGCCCCACTGGGCGACCTCAGCATTTCGTTCAAAGATGTGGCCGCTTATTCCATGAAGGTGGTCGGCGCTGCGTTGGCTGACACCACCCAGGGCGAGGAGTATTACCAGTTCGATTGTACTACGAATGACACGTACGACCGCGCCCGAACATTGGCCGATTCCATTCACGAATGCGCTACAATGGCAGCCAATACCCAATACAAATTCAAGTACCAGGGGTCCGACGGCGTCAATGATCCCGGCGCTACCCCGGCCTACAATGCCACGTCGTGGAGCAACGAATATTCCAAATACACGCTGTCCGTGGCTCCAACAACATCAACAGTAACCTGCGACAAGCACGGGACCATCAGCACCACCACCCTCACGTTCACCGCAGTGGGTGGATTTGGCGCTGGCACTGTCCAGTATTATCTCTATGCGCTGGACGACAGCATTGCCCATACCTTCAAAGGCACGGAGTCCGAGTGGGCATCCGGCGATTTGAAAATGGGTATTCCCACGGCCAATAAGAATTATTATCTCCATGTGCAAGGTTACAACGCCGAAGACGTCGCCAACGGTACATTGACGATTGGGCCGTATCAGTGGGATGGCACGCCCATTTCGCCGGTGACCAAACTGGAACTCAGTACGTCCGGCAACTCGTTGCAATGCAGTTGGACCAATCCCCAAAACGACGCCTATAAAATTGAAGTCTGGTTCAAGGGATTCGGCGGCTATCCGGAATACACCGGTGCAGTGCCGACGTTCCCAACAACGCCGGACGAAGCGTCTGGTGATGGCTGGACAAAAATATTGGATTCGCTGGCCACCAGCAAAAAATATGCACCAGCCAATCGCGATTTCTATTATTACGCATTGTTCGTCGAAGATATGGCCAAGCATTACAGCGCCGCGGCCATCGATTCCTCCCTGTCCTACTGGCTGGGCGATGTGAACGCATCCCCGGATGGCTCAGTGACAGCGTCCGATATTGCCATCCTCTCCAGCGCCTATCATACCAGTTCCATCGACGCCGACTGGAATGGCCACTGCGATGTCGGGCCAACCCTGGACTTTGGTCGAATCAGTCGTCCGCTTCCAGACGATGATATCAATTTCGAAGATCTGATGATCTTTGCCATGAACTATGAAAACACCAGCAAGGATAAGACGGATAAATCAAAGGCCAAAGTGACCAGCAGCCCCATTGCGCTGTTGCTGAACATTCAACGGGTTGGCGCTCAGTTTGTAGCGCAAGTGCAGTTGAATGAAAACGCCGGCGTTGTCAAGGGATTGTACATCCCCATCACTTTCGGCGCTGATCTGTCCTTCTCGCAGGTCCGACGAGGCAGCCTGGTTACCTCCGGTGATTTCTTCGACGCCGGCCAGGAAGGCAATTGTCTGTACATCAGTGCGGCCGCGCTGGAGCATGAAGGTATTTTCAAAGACAATGGCGTGGTTGCGGAAATTGTTTTCACCGTAAATGGCAGCAACAGCTCCATTCAGTTTGGCGAGGCTGTGGCGCGCTCCCAGGGCAATGCTAACCTGGAGTTGACCTACGCCTACACCGATGTGGCGCTGCTTTCCGAAGGATTGATTCCCACGGAATACAAGCTGCATCAGAACTATCCCAATCCGTTCAATCCTTCCACAACCATTCTGTACGATTTGAAGGCGGACGGACAGGTGACGATAACATTGTACAACATCAACGGTCAGCGCATTGCCACGCTGCTCGATGAAGTCAAAAACGCCGGCTATCACAGCTTCGTGTTCGAAGCCGGTAATTTGCCGTCCGGCGTCTATCTGTACCGGATTCAGGTCAATGACTTCCGCGATGTGCGCAAGCTGGTGCTGATGAAATAACCTAACCCTAAAACGTAAACCATTTGATCGCCTGGGATCATGTATCCCGGGCGATTTTTTTTTGTCCGGGGAATCGATCGTTCGGGATGTTTATCCCGAACGGTTCCCCTGATCCGGAACGTACGTTCCGATCCATTGCCCGCGCCGGATGAATATCCGGCGCGATCGAAATTTTAACACGCAGGGGACGAATATATTCGTCCCCTACATAATTGGAATAGATCGCTCGGGATATTCATCCCGAGCGGTTTCATTATTCGGAAACATACGTTTCCACGAATTATCCGCGCATTCGACCATGGAGTGCGACGCCTTTATGCGTCGCGCGCAGTCCATAAAGGGACTGCACTCCATGGAAATGATAACTCGTTCCCATGGTCTGCGTGGGAACGGAACGGTTTACAATATTACACAAAACGATCGTTCGGGATATTCATCCCGAACGGTTTCATTATTCGGAAACATACGTTTCCACGAATTATCCGCGCCGGAAATTTAGATGGTCTCCATCTCGAAGATGGAGACCATCTTTTCGATCCGGTTGAACGGCTGAAGCCGTTACTACAAACTCTAATTCCTATTCCCCAATTCCTATTTCCCATTTTCTATTCTCTCTTCTCTCCCCTGTAACATCAATCAAATTATTGTCATAATTCAATAAAACCCTCATTCTTTCAAAAGACCTGTCGATATTTCAGGAAAATTTCTGAGTGCCTTTCAAAAAGGAATTAATAAAAATTGAAACTATAAAGGCTGAGCAAATTCTTCTCTGCTCAGGACAGGGTAAAAAAAACATCTGCTCTTAACTGAACGGTCATAGCCTAACCAGCAACTCTAACCACATCTTTAAGGAGTTACCATGCGAAAACTAACAATCAACACATTGATTTTAATTCTGGGGCTCGCAGGTGTTTTGCTTGCTGGTGGCTACAGCGGCGGCAGCACAAGCAGTTGGAATTTGATGGGTGGATCGCTGAACGTGGATTCTGGCCAAAGCGCATCTTCGCCATCGATCGCCATGGACGCGCCGGGCAACCCGGTCGTTGCCTGGTATGAGAATAATGCTTCAGGGAAAAATCAGGTATACGTCAAGCGCTGGAACAGCGGCACAAGCAGTTGGGATTTGATGGGTGGATCGCTGAACGTGAATTCTGGCAAAACCGCGAATTCGCCATCGATTGCCATGGACGCATCGGGCAACCCAATCGTCTCCTGGTATGAGTTTAATGCTTCCTCGCTACTACAGGTATACGTCAAGCGCTGGAACAGCGGCACAAGCAGTTGGGATTTGATGGGTGGATCGCTGAACGTGGATTCTGGCAAAAACGCAAGTAAGCCATCGATCGCCACAGACTCATTGGGCAACCCAATCGTCTCCTGGTATGAGTATAATGCTTCCTCGCTACTACAGGTATACGTCAAGCGCTGGAACAGCGGCACAAGCAGTTGGGATTTGATGGGTGGATCGCTGAACGTGGATTCTGGCAAAAACGCAAATAAGCCATCGATCGCCACGGACGCATCGGGCAACCCAATCGTCTCCTGGTGTGAGTATAATGCTTCCTACAAAAATCAGGTATACGTCAAGCGCTGGAACAGCGGCACAAGCAGTTGGGATCTGATAGGCGAATCGCTGAACGTGGATTCTGACCAAGGCGCATTATCGCCATCGATCGCCATGGACGCGTCGGGCAACCCAATCGTCTCATGGTATGAGAAAAATGCTTCCTCGGTATATCAGGTATACGTCAAGCGCTGGAACAGCGGCACAAGCAGTTGGGATCTGATGGGTGGATCGCTGAACCTGAATGCCGGCAAAACCGCACAATTCCCTGCCGTGGCTATAGACGCGTCGGGCAACCCAATCGTCTCCTGGTTTGAGTATAATGCTTCCGAGATATATCAGATATACGTCAAGCGCTGGAACAGCGGCACAAGCAGTTGGAATTTGATGGGCGAATCGCTGAACGTGGATGCCGGCAAAGACGCACAAGCACCTGCCGTGGCTATAGACGCGTCGGACAACCCAATCGTCTCCTGGTTTGAGAAAAATGCTTCCGATAAAACTCAAATATATGTAAAATCTTACTCAACAGGTGGTACTGTCACCTTCTACGTCGATTCAACCAAAGCCGACGACACCGGCGCAGGCACATCATGGGAAACCGCCAAGAAAACACTGCAAGCGGCGCTGGATTTGGCCACAAGCGGCGACCAAATTTGGGTGAAGGCTGGCACCTATTTTCCCACGTCAGCGTACGATTTGACGAACACGTCACGCTACTACCATTTTCGCATGAAAAACGGTGTTGCTATTTACGGCGGTTTTGCAGGCACAGAATCTGTCGTCAGCGAGCGGGACAATTATGGCATGGGCGAAGCCAACGAAACCATTCTCAGCGGCGATTTCAACCAAGACGATGTGGTGACCGATGCGGGTGACACGCTTTCCTTTTCCAATAATTCCGAGAACTGTTATCATGTTTTCTATCATCCGGATAGTTTGGGGCTTGATACCACCGCAGTGCTTGACGGTTTCACGTTGAAAGGAGGAAATAGTGATGGAGCTTCCCCGCACGAAGCAGGGGCGGGTATGTATAACGATTCGAATTCCCCATTACTAAATTCTGTGAATATAATTTACAACTACGCTTCCTTTTCTGGTGGAGGGATGTTTAACCAGTCATCCTCGCCTGTCATCACCAACTCAAACGTTTTATGGAATAAATCAATTTATAATGGTGGAGGAATTCATTTTTTAAATGCAGCACCTTTTTTGACCAATGTCTTGATTGCTTGTAATTACTCTTTTTCAAGCGGTGGCGGCATTTACAACACTTCCCTACAAACTAATACCACCCTGACCAATGTGACCATCACAAATAATACTACAAAAGGCAGCGGGGGTGGTGTTGTTCACATGTTGGGCGCATCTGGAACCTACAACAATTGCATCATTTACGGGAATACAGGAACAAGGGGATCTCAGTTTTGTCTGCATAATAATGGCGCTCATCCAGTCGTCACGTTGAATTATTCATGCTATGGAAACGCTTCCGGAGATGTTGAGAATTTCGCTTATACTTTCACGACGACCAACAACAACATCACCAGCAATCCTCTAATTGTGGACGCGGCTGGTGGGGACTACAGAATCTACAATATTTCGCCCTGCGCCGATGCCGGGAACGATGTCTACAACTCCGAGACCACCGACATTCGCGGAGCCGGATTTAGCCGCAAACTGGAAAAAACAACCAGCAATGCAGGCACCATTGACATGGGCGCTTATGAATACAAATATGGAACTGATCCTGTGGCTCCCCCGGAAATCGATGTGCAGGGAAATTACGTTTCCATAGTAAATGGCGACGACAGTCCCTCACTGACTGATCACACCGACTTCGACAGTGTGAACGTCAGTTACGGTACGCAGCAACGGACATACACCATTCACAACACAGGGGCTGGTACGTTGTATCTCGGTCCTCAAGGGGAGAAAAACGCGGCGACGTCGTCCATAGAAACACCCTCTGATTTTGTCACTATCAGCGGCGATCATTCCGACGATTTTACGGTGACAACCCAGCCGGCCTCTTCAGTGGCAGCCGGGGATTCCACAACATTTGTCGTCGAGTTCGATCCATCAGCAATAGGGACACGCAGCGCCACAGTGAATATGACGAACAACGACTCCGATGAAAATCCCTTCTCGTTCGATATTCAGGGTCTTGGCACCACCCCTGAAATCGATGTGCGCGGCAATTACCTGTCCATTGCTGACGGCGATACAACTCCTTCGGCAGATGACTCCACCAGCTTCGGCTCTGCTGCCGTGGATGGCGGAACCATCAACCGGACATACAAGATTTTCAATACAGGTAATGAACGGTTATACTTTGTGACACCGGCTAAATCCGAGCTGACAATGAATCATTCGACATCAAACCAGTTGACACCAAAAATAATTCGTATTGGTGGAGATCATCGAGATGATTTTACTGTAACTTTAAACCCGGAAAATCACATTGATCCTAGCGACTCCACATCATTCACGATTCAATTCAATCCGTCGGCAGGAGGCACGCGGTCCGCGACTGTGGAGTTCCCCAACAATGACATTGATGAAGATCCCTACAGTTACGCGATTGAAGGCGTTGGCATCACTCCGCCAACCGTAACCACAGCGACGTTTGATTCGATCACCGTGATCTCCGCGGTCGGCGGCGGCAATGTAACTGCCGATGGCGGCGATTCAGTGACAGTGAGAGGTGTGTGCTGGGGTCTGGCTGAAAATCCCACGGTGGATAGCAGTCACACCAGCGATGGACAAGGTACCGGCGAGTTCAGCAGCAGTATTACCGGGCTGGCTCACGGCACCACCTATCACGTGCGCGCCTACGCCACCAACAGCGCCGGCACCGGCTACGGGGCTGATTCCACATTCACCACGGAACAAATCATCGTGTCCATTACTCCGGCCGATACCCTGCTCAAAGGCGGCCAGCAGGTCACCTACACGGTGAGCATCGCCAATGTGCTGCCGGCCATGCGCGGCTACACCATGCATGTGGGCTACAATGGCGAGCACTTTTCCGAGGCAACCATCACCGAGGGCAGCTATCTCAGCAGCGTTGGCACCACCCAGTGGGACGCGGCCGGCTCTGATGGCAGCTATGACATCGACTGCGCTATTCTGGGCGCCACCGACGGCCAGACCGGCGACGGAACGCTGTTCACGGTGCAGTTGACTACGGCATCTTCGGTGACCGATAGTCTGGTCAATCCGGAATCTGCCAACCTTACGATTTCATCCATCACCATGCGCGATGTTGTAAACGATCCCATTGTCTGCGACCAGAGCAATGGCTCGACCATTGTCATCGATACGGCGCCGCCGACCTTGGAAACCATTGCCGAAGATGACAGCGTGTGGTATCGCAGCGGGCCCACACTGTCCAATTTCGGGTTCGATGACAATTACGCTCTGGAGGCTGTTGGCTACAAAATCAATGATGGTGAATGGGATGTGGTTACTGACGATATCACAGGAACCGAATACAATAACGACGGCATCAGCCTGCCGACATACAGTTCGTTAGTTGAACGAACAACAGTCCACACCATCTATTTTTACGCTGTGGACGATGCGATGAATACCGCTGGTTACGACGATGACAGTTGGCATTTTTCGTTTTACAAGGACGAAACCGCGCCTGATGGCGAACTTGCCATTACGTTCACTGAAGTGGGCGTGCGATCCATGAATGTGGTCAGCGCTGCGTTCGAAGACGCGACACAGGGCGAGGTGTACTATCAATTCGATTGCACATCGCAAGATTACTACGACCGCGCCCGAACCCTGGCCGATTCGGTTCACGAATGCTATGAAATGAATGCCAATACCGAATACAAGTTTAAATACCAGGTGTCCGACGGCGTGGCCGATCCCAATGAAACCCCGGCTTACAATGCCACAGCGTGGAGCACTGAATATTCCAAATACACGCTGTCCGTTGCGCCAACCACATCCACGGTGACATGCGACAAAAGCGGCACCATCAGCACAACCACGCTGACCTTCTATGCGGTTGGGGGTTTTGGCGCAGGCAAAGTCGAGTACTATCGCTATGCGCTCAGCGACAGCGCCACCCACACCTGGACTGACTCGGAAACCAAATGGAGTACCGGCAATTTGATGCTTGGCATTCCAACGGCCAATACAAATTACTATCTCCACGTAAAAGGCTTCAATGCCGAAGACGTGGCCAATGGCACGCTGGCCCTGGGCCCGTATCAGTGGGATGGCACGCCTATTTCCCCGGTCACTGAATTATCGTTCGAAGCCACCGGTGAAGACAACAACTCCTCGGACATGAGCTGGACCAACCCGGAACACGACGCCCATTATATCGAAGTGTGGGTGAAAGGATTTGGCGGGTACCCGCAGTACACAGGGTCAAAGCCGGAATTCCCGACCACGCCGACCGAAGCGTCCGAAGGCGGCTGGACTCAACTCATGGACACCCTGGCAACCGCTTACACCTACACGCCATCCAACCGTGATTTTTATTATTGCGCGGTTTTTGTTGAAGATTTGGCCGAGCATTACAGCGCCGCGGCAATCGACTCCTCCCTCTCCTACTGGCTTGGCGATGTGAATGCCACGCCGGATGGTTTGGTGAATTCTGCGGATATCGCTATTTTAGCCAGCGCGTACCGCACAGAATCCGGCGATAATGATTACAACGCCGTGTGCGATGTGGGGCCGACCACAAATTATGGCCGAACCAGCCGTCCTGTGCCGGACCAGTCCATCAGCTTCGAAGACCTGATGGTGTTTGCCATGAATTACGAGAACACCGGTTCGCACAAGCTGAAAAAATCCGGCGAGACTAACGAGGCGAATCCCATTGCTTTGAAGATGCACATTCAAAAAGTGGGCACCCAGTTCGTCGCGCAAATTCAACTGGAAAACAATAATGCGTTTGTCAAAGCAATGGAAATTCCCGTTGCATTTGGGGCTGATCTGGCCATTTCCAGTGTGAGAAAAGGCGCTCTGGTAACGAGCAGCGACTTCTTCGATTCCAGCCAGGAAGGACAGACCGTTTACATCAGCGCGGCCTCATTGGACAACATTGGCGGATTCGATGGCGACGGCGTGGTAGCGGAAATTGTGTTCAAAGTGAGCGGGACCAACACCGCCATTCAGTTCGCCGACGCCACAGCCCGAACCAAAACCAACGATGCCATCGAAGTGAGCTACGATTACACCGATGTGGCACTGCTTTCCGAAGGACTGATTCCCACGGAATACAAGCTGCACCAGAACTATCCCAATCCGTTCAATCCGTCCACAACCATTCTGTACGATTTGAAGGCGGACGGACAGGTGACGATGACATTGTACAACATCAACGGTCAGCGCATTGCCACGCTGCTCGATGAAGTCAAAAACGCTGGCTATCACAGCTTCGTGTTTGACGCCGGCAATTTACCGTCCGGCATGTACATTTACCAGATTGAAGTCAATGACTTCCGCGATGTGCGCAAGCTGGTGTTGATGAAGTAACGAAAATATCACGGTAACGGATCGTTCGGGATATGTATCCCGAACGGTTTCATTACCCGGAAACATACGTTTCCATGAATTGTCCGCGCTGGATACATAGCCAGCGCGATCGGGATCCGAAACGCAATTGATCGCCCGGAATCATGTATCCCGGGCAATTTTTTTTTTCTGGAAAATCGATCGTTCGGGATATTTATCCCGAACCGCTCCCCTGATCCGGAACATACGTTCCGATCCATCGCGATCGGAGTTCGCGCTGATTATTCTCTCACTAGTAACATCTGATAAATTATGGTCACATTGCAAATTAGCTCTTATTCTTTTCCGCTGAATGTCGATATTTCCTGAAAACTCCCATGCCTAATTGAAATTATGCTTCAGCGTAAAGGGATTCATCATCAAAGATCAACTCAGGAGGATACCAATGAAACGCTTTCATCTCTTTGCAGTTATTGTAAATATCCTATTTTTACTCGCGCTTTCATCGCCGCCTTTGCACGGGGCAATTCTGGAGATCGGCAGTGGCCATAGTTACGCCACAGTGACCGATGCCCTGCTCAGCGCAACCGACGGCGATACTCTCATCGTGTTCGGAACCATTACAGATTATAACATTTCGGTCGAAAAACATGTGACCATCCGCGGCGAAAATCCGCTCACCTCTGTCATTCAGGCGTCGGACACCGGCGCAGACGTTGGGCGCCGCGTATTTCTGTTGAGCGCAGGCTACCAGATCCACCTCAAAAATCTGACGATCCGGCACGGAAACACCAATGAGAACGGCGCCGGCATTTACAGCCAGGCGGACCTGACCCTGCGCAATTGCATCATCAGGAAGAATAGCGGCGTGCGCGGAGGCGGCGTGTACAGCAAAACAGGATCGATGACCATTGCGGGATGCGACATTCGCGAGAACACGTCCCAGTACGACGGCGCCGGAATTTTTTGCCGCGATGGGCATTTGACCATAGAAAACAGCACCATCGCCGGCAATTCCATACTCATCAACAGCAGCCATGGCGGCGGACTTTTCATGCAATTGAGCAAAGACCCGAAAAATCTCGCTGTGACCAACTGCACGATTTCCGGCAACGCAGCCGGCAATTTTTCCGGCAAAGGCGGCGGGGTATCGCTGCATGCCATGAGTTCGTCATCGGCCGAACAGGAAAGCGGGAAGCTGTCCGCCATGTTCACCAATGTGACCATTGCTGACAATTCCGCCGGCGGCGTGGGAAAAGGCATTTTTGCCGAGGCCACGGACACCAGCTTCGAGGCCGGCGTGGTGAATCTCACCCTGAAAAACTGCATTCTGGACAACGGCGCGGCGGATAATTTCGCCACGAGCGGCGACGGAGCATTCAACCTGGTTCGAAGTTATTCCATTTGCCGCGACGCCAGCTTGTCCGATGTGGGCGACGGCAATTTTAACGACACCGATCCTCTGCTCGAAGATCTTGCCGACAATGGCGGAATGGGCAAAACCCACGCACTGTTGTTCGGCAGCGCGGCCATCAACTCCGGCACGGCCGATGGCGCCCCGGCGACCGATCAACGCGGTTTCGCCAGGATTGGCACACCGGACATGGGCTCGTTCGAAAGCCAGGACGTGCCGGTCTATACCCTGCCGGATTCGCTCGTGGCCAAAGGCGGCCAGCAGCTTGTCTTCAACGTGAATGTTGGAAATGTGGAAGCCATGCGCGGATTTGATATTTATGTTCAGTTCGACCCGGCGCATTTTACAAATCCCATATTCGCAGAAGGCGCATTTTTGAGCAGCACCGGCGATTTGACTTTCTGGCAGGCAACAGGGGACAACGGGCAGTACCGCGTGAACTGCGCCATCCTGGGACCCACCGAGGGCAAGGCCGGTTCCGGCACACTTTTCACGGTCACCGTCACCACGGCTGAAACCGTTCCCGGCGGCCTTGTTTTTCCGGCCGAAGAAAATCTGCAATTCCCGGACGTTGATCTGCGCGATGTGAACAACAATCCCATTCCGGGCAGCATCATCAGCGGCGCGAAAATCATCATCGATACAGCCGCGCCAACCATGCAGCCGGTCACTGAATCGCAAAACACCTGGCGTCGTTCTGCGCCGGTGTTCAGCAGCCTGGTCTTCCGGGATAATTTGAACCTGCAAAAAATTGAATATAAATTGAATGACGGAGCGTGGACTATCCTCGCTGACGCCATTGCCGACAGCGTCTACCGGGTCAGCAATTGGGTGACGCCGAACTTCTCCGAATTGTCCGAAAACATCGCGCCCCACACGGTTTACTGGCGCGCGGTCGATGATCTGGATTATCAATCCGGCGACGCGGACTGGGTGTGGCGATTCAAAAAGGACGTTTCAGCGCCGGCCGGCAACCTCACCGTCTCCTTCTCGGAAATCACCTCCATCGGCATGAAAGTGACCGGCGCCGCGGTCGAGGATGCATTCCAGGGCGATGAATATTATGAATTCGATTGTGTCACCGATGAAAGCTATGATCAGGCGCGAATCCTGGCAAACCGGGAGATGACCTGCTCCAACCTGACGCCGAACAGACAATACCAATTCCGGTATCGGGTTTCCGATGGCGTGAACGACCCGAATGCCACGCCAGCCTGCAACGAGACAGCGTGGAGCGAAACATTTTCCACATACACGCTTTCTGTGGCGCCAACCTACGCCAACATCACTTGCGATAAAAGCGGTGTTGTGAACACCGCCGCGTTCACGTTCACTGCCGTGGGCGGATATGGCCAGGGAAAAGTGGAATATTACCGATTTGTGTGGGACACATCCAATGCCCACACCTGGACGGATACAGAAGCCATCTGGCAGGACAGCACGCTCACGTGCGGCGCAAGCCAGGCGGACATCAATTATTATCTACACATCAAAGGCTACAACGCAGCGCATGTGGGCAATGGCACCCTGATTATGGGCCCCTATCAATGGAACGGCACGCCCATTACGCCCATCGCTGATCTGACCTATGGCGCCGGCATCGACTCTGCCAACATTATTAATATGAATTGGGAAAATCCCGGCCCGGAAATTGGCGGCGTCGAAGTGTGGGTGAAAGCCTATGGCGGCTATCCGCAATACACCGGATTCGTCCCCACCATGCCGGCAAACACGACCGCAGCCGATAATGGCGGCTGGATCAATGTCTACGACGGCGTCGATTCTGAATTTGAATTCATCCCGGACGAACGCGATTTTTATTACTGCGCCATTTTTGTGAGAGACGTGGCCGGCCACTATAGCTCAGCGATTTGCGATTCGTCCCTGTCGTACTGGCTGGGGGATGTGGATGAAACGCCGGACGGCGACGTGGATATGGGCGATGTCGACATCCTCCGAAATGCGCTCGGTTCACAATCCGGTGATGCCAACTGGAACCCGGTGTGCGACGTGGGACCAACGGTAAAGCACACCAGGCTGAGCCGACCGCTGCCGGACCAAAACATCGATTTTGAAGATGTCATGATTTTTTCCATGAATTATGATAATACGAATTACGATTTCCCAACGCCGGAGCCGCCGAGCCTGACCGATCCGGTCGTCGTGAAACTCAGCGCCTGGTTCGAGGCCAATCAATTTCACGCGAGACTGGATTTGGAGAACAATCCGGCAGCCGTGAAGGGGCTCTGCTTCACCCTTGAATTGAAAGGGCTGCACGTTGCCAGCTTTGAAAAAGGCGATCTCTGGACGGATCATTATATCTTCGAACCGGTGGAAAAAAATGGCCAGGTCATTTTCACCGGCGCTGCGCTTGGCCACGACGCGGTGATTCAGGGCAATGGTACCATCGGAACTGCGGTGATGGATATTCTAAGCGACAGTATTGATTACGAGTTGACCCGGGCTTGTGTACGGTCAGCCGCCAATACGGATATTGATGTAACCTTCGAATACATCACATCTTCTGTGCCGGATGAAAACGCAGCGCCATCCGAATATCAATTGTGCCAGAACTACCCCAATCCGTTCAATCCAGCAACCTCCATTCGGTACGGGCTGAAAGAGCGCGGACTGGTGAAACTGACATTGTACAATGTGAATGGTCAGGCCATTAAAACACTGTTCGAGGGAGAACAACAGGCCGGTTATTACACCTATCAACTTCAGGCGGATCAATTGCCTTCCGGCGTTTACTTCTACAAAATTGAAGTGAATGACTTCACAGAGATGAAGAAAATGATGCTCGTGAAATAACAGGGCGCAATTTTCTATTGGAAAAATTATAATGCGACCCGGCATTATAATAAGCGCCGGGTGTGCTCAATATTAAAAATCGTCATAGATTTAAAAGGAGCAAGGCATGAAAAGCTGGAAAATTTTACTATGCGTTTTCGTGATCGGATTATTATCGACATCCACTGCGCTGGCTGAATCCGGCGATGAAGCGGTATTTGCTTCGGATGCGTATGCAGTCGATTTATTTAATACTGTAAAAATGTCTGGTTCAAGATTTATAACTGGCGATAGCTGGCGCAATACACTGGGCGATCCATCAGCGCCGTCCGTAAGTGGAAATGACTTTCCTGTTTTAGCCGCCTCCTCGCCAATAACCATGTTGGCCGGCAGCGGTTATGGCCAGGTTGGCAATTTTACAACTGAGCCAATTATAATTTGGGTGACCCCGGCGGACACGCTGCTGCGCGGCAATCAATCATTCACATACACAGTGCGCGTTGCGAATGTCTATCCCGGCATGCGCGGCTACGAGGTGAAAATTTCACTCAATGACAGCGCGTTTTCCTCCATCGTTTTCACGGAAGGCGCTTTTCTGAGCAGCACAAGCGATCCCACCCACTGGGAACTGCTGGAAGATGGCGGCGACTACACTGTCAACTGTTCCATTCTGGGCGTCACTGATGGCAAGACCGGCGACGGGATTTTATTCACCATTGCAGCTACAACCGATATGCCGGTGCCGGACAACCTGGTTTCCACAATCGGGAATAATTTCCTGCTGAGCTCGGTGAAATTCAGAGATGTGGTTAATCATGCAATCTCGGTCGATTCGATCGGCCATGGGAAAATCGTGGTCGACACTGGTCGGCCTACCATGGAAACCATTAACGAAGTCCAGGAAGTCTGGTATCGGAACGTGCCCAAGTTTTCCAATTTCGGATTCGACGACAATTACAACCTGGACAAGGTGGAATATAAAATCGATTTAGACAGTTGGAAAACTATCGCAAGCAACATTAACAGCACGCAGTACAACAATGATGGCTGGTTAATTCCCGGTTTCGACAAGCTCGATGAACAGACCGCGTTGCACACCATCTATTGGCGCGCCTACGATGACGCCGGCAATTACGATGGGTACCATGAATTCAGCAACGACGCGTTGAATAAATTAAGTACTAAATCCGGCCAATCAATCGAAGCGCTCAAACCGGATTTAAATTTCTGGAAATGGACATTCAAAAAGGATATTACAATTCCCCAGGGCGACCTGACAATTTACATCAACAATGTCACCACAACCTCCATGCATGTGAATGCAGCGTCGGTTGAAGACGCTACCCAGGGCGAAGAATATTATCACTTCGAATGCACCACGGACGGCAGATTCAACCGGTCGCGGGCAAAGGATGATTCCGTGCATGAGTGCACCGGCCTGACGCCCAATCATATTTACGAATTCATATACCGCGTCTCGGATGGTGTGAACGATCCCAATTCGACGCCGGCGTACAATCAATCGGACTGGAGTCCGGTTTCCTCCAAACATACATTATCGGTTCCGCCATCCACGTTGAATCTCACCTGCGTCCGAAGCGGAGACAACGCCAGCACAACGCTCACACTGACCGCTGTGGGTGGATTTGGCGAAGGCACACTGGAATACTATCGCTACGCGCTTGTCAATAGCGATTCGTACAACTGGACCGGTCAGGAGACAAAATGGAGCCAGGGCCTGTTGCAGCTTGGCATTCCGACGGCGGGCACTGATTATTATGTCTTTGTGAAAGGCTATAACGGCGATGACGTTGCCAACGGCACGCTGCGATTTGGACCCTATCGATGGGATGGCACGCCCATCGAGCCGGTGACCGGTCTGGATTTTGGCGCTGCCGACGATTCCACCAATGGCTTCCATTTGGATTGGACCAATCCGGATCTCGATGCATTTTATATTCAGGTCTGGGTGATTGGCTTTGGCGGCTACCCGGAATACAACGGTCAGACGCCTGATTTGCCAACCACCCCTGCCGAAGCATTGGCCAATGGCTGGACAAAGATTTTCGAGGGATTCGTCACCAGCCTCGACTACACACCGCCACTGAGAGATTTCTATTATTGCGCTATTTTCGTCCAAGACCTAGCCTTTCATTACAGCGCGGCTGTGCTGGACTCGTCGCTTTCGTACTGGTTGGGCGATATCGACCCGGACGGCGATGTGGATGCCGCTGATATTGCGATACTCGCTGCCGCATATTTCACGAGCGATGGGTTCATCCACTGGAACAATCTGTGCGATGTGGGTCCCACGCTGAACCATTTTACGGATGGACGCCCCACTCCCGATAATATCATTGATTTCGAAGACCTGATGATCTTTGCCATGAACTATGAAAACATGGGTGGCAGGAAGGGGCTGACGAAGAAGCAATCGTCCGAAAAGATGGCACCGATTTCGCTCAATATGTCACTTACAAAACAAACCACCACGCTCATTGCTGAAGTACAATTAGCAGAAAATTCCGGAGCGATTAAGGGTATGAGCATCCCTGTCAATTTTGGCGCAGGTCTGGCCCTGCAATCCGTCGAGAGGGGCAGCATCTGGAAGGAAACAGATTTCTTCATGACGAACAGCCAGGTCAGCAGCCTGAGTATTGACGGCGCTGCTCTGGGCAATCCCGGCGTGATGTTGGGAACCGGTGTCATTGCCAAACTCGAATTCGCCATTGTGGGCGAAGACACCGAGATTCAATTTGGCAATGCCATTGTGCGGTCCACCGATAACAGCGATATCGAAATCGGGTATTCGTACACAGCCATCACCCTGGAAGCGAGGAACGAAATACCGACCGAGTATCGGCTGCATCAGAACTACCCCAATCCGTTCAATCCGTCGACCACCATTCAGTACGATCTGAAAGAGGCGGGTCTCGTGAAAATATCGCTCTACAATGTGAACGGACAAAAAATGGACACAATTTTTGAAGGGGCGAAAGACGCCGGTTACCATTCCGTAGTATTCGATGCGAGCGAGCTCTCCTCCGGCGTTTATATTTACCGAATCGAAGTCAATGATTTTTCAGAGATGCAGAAAATGATTCTGGTGAAGTGAGGTAAGACTTCCTCACACGAAAGTAAATCCAACGGACGAGAATTATCTCGTTGCACGCACCGTCTGTCCATCGTTCCCGGGGCAGACGGTTTTTTTTATCCGGATGAGGCTGATGGTCTGGTCCGGAAAAAGTGTTTGACAATGACGGGTTTATTTAGTATTATAATCCAGAAAAAAAGTAAGTTGATCGATTGTAATAGCGGTTCCCGACTGATTGAATTCGGATTGCCATCGTCTAAATTTCAAAACTATTTGTAACGACTCAGGCGACCATGCTGAACCATGGCGCTGGTTTAAAATTGTACCAACACCACGATGTATCATGGTGTTCAAAAAGCAACCAGCCAGCTAACCAGCGGCTTCCGGAATACGTGAGTTGCGTAGTTACAACAATTCGAATATTATTTCGTGGATCAGCTCCCTGAAAAAAGAATGAGAACTTTGCCCGATTCACGACGTATGTAGAAAATCAATTTACTCACTTTTGATACAGGAGGATGTCATGAAACGTAATTATTTTATTCTGACAGTGCTATTCGCATTCATGAGCGTTTCCATTGGATTGGCTCAGGAGAATATCACCGTCATTGCCCCCTCTTCAGAAATAGCCGAGGGGCTGGATTTATCGGCTGTCGGTGAGCTGTTCCGTGAAGCTGAAAATCTGGAATCATTTGAAAAATCACTCAATGATCCCGAGATCGGAGTGAACAATCTCGATCTCAACGGCGATGGCTATGTCGACTACATCCGCGTTGTAGAAGATGTTGTGGATGAGACGCATGTCATCATTCTTCAGGTCCCGCTGGGCGAAGATGATTTTCAGGATGTAGCCACGATTGAGGTGGAGCGGACCAGCGAAGACAATTACAACATGCAGATTCGCGGCAATGAAGTTGTATACGGGCCGGATTATTACATCGCGCCAGCCCAGGTTCACGTCCATACCTGGCCAATAATTGTCTGGATTTACCGGCCGGTCTACCGCCCCTACCGGTCTATTTTCTACTTTGGCTATTATCCCCATTGGTGGCGAACATATCATCCGGTGCCGCACACGGTTTATTACACGCGAACCACCCACTATCGCACCCGAACGACATACGTGGTCACGCGAACCAACCGCGTGGAAACGGTTCATAAAGTGAAATATGTGCCGCGATCGTCCACTCTGGTGAAGAAACCGGAGCGGACAAATCGCACAGTCGTGGAGCCTGACCGCGTGGAAAAAAAGACGACCATCAATAAATCTTCCCGGGGCTCAATAACTGACCAGCGAATTAAAAAAGACATTAAGCCCAAGCCAAAACCGGAAGTGAAAAAATCGACGGCACAAGGTTCGACTGAAAATTTAAAGAAACCGAGCGCCAAGAAAGAAGTCACCAAGATCACCAAACCGGAGACAGAAGCGAAAAAAGTCACCAAGAAAAAAGAGGTGAAGAAAAGCACCCCGGAAAAGAGCAAGGAAAAATCCACCTCTGAAAAAGGAAGTATTAAAAGTTCAGTCGAAAAGAAGAAAATAAATTAGGTCTGTACAATTGAACTGTCGAACCGATCGCCGGGAAAGTGCATGGTGTCCGGGGGATAGATGAAATGCGAAGGAGTGTCACGACGATTTTGATGTGTCGTTTCACTCCTTTTTTTATTTAAAAAAAGATTGATTGAAATTTAAAATTTATCTTTTTATATTACCCTCAAATTAAACAAGAAATAGTTAGATTATCCTTCCCCATTTTTTATTTCTTCATAAACGTTGGTTCCAATACACAGGAGTGCTGAATGCAAATTTTCAAAATGAATGGCTTTGTTTTCAGCGTTACAATCTTTGTTCTTACACTGTCTTTTTCCGGGTGCGACAAAGATAAATCCTATCTCATCGAAGAAAAAGATGGCGTAACACTCGTCCATAACAAATTCACCGAATTCGAAAAAAGTCCTGTGTCGCTCCAATTCATTCGCCAAATCGGTGAAACCGATTCAAAGGACGAAACCACGTGGTTTGCCCAGCCTTTGGATTTGGTCGTGGATTCGGAGGGGTCCATTTTCATTCTGGACATGGGGATGAACCATATCAAAAAATATGATTCGGCTGGGAATTACGTGAAAACCATCGGCCAAAAGGGACAGGGGCCCGGTGAATTTGAGAGTATCATGAAAATGGAGATCGACGAAATAGACAATATTTATGTCATCGACATTTACGGACGCGTGCAAGTATTTGATAATGATGGGAATTATTTGCACGAGTTTCGAATACAAAATTTCACTATTTTTTTCAAAGTGCTGGGTGATTCACATCTCGTTATCAATAAAGTTTTCAACGAAGGCAATAAAAATTTGCTCCATTTCACGGACAGGTCAGGGGATATTCAATCCAGTTTTTGTGAAATGGAAACCTGCCAGGAACCGCTGGGGCTTCGTTATTTGAATGGAATTACATTTTGCACTGACGCTCACAATAATATCTACGTGGCGTTTCGCTCCCAAAACAGAATCGAAAAATACAGTACAAAAGGCAAGCTCCAATTCTGCGCAGACAGGCCGTTGAATTACGACATCCATTTCCGGCAGGACGGATTTGAAACGCTGAACGCTGGCGGATCGCCGCTTAAAATTCCCAAATGGGATTATTCCCATGTTTCCCGTGACATCGATGTGGATTACAATAACAGATTGTGGGTCATCACATTTCAGAAACAGCCGGAAGGCATGCCCTCACCGGAAGACATTCCCAAGATGCTGGAATTTGAAATTTTCAGCGCCGATGGCATTTTGATGTGCAAGCTTCCGTTCCCGGATGAATCGTTCGACAGCATGCGCATTTTCGGAAAACGACTATTTTTCATCGATCCCCAAGAGAGGGTTTGCGTGAGAGAATACGAAATCGTGGAACAAGGGGCTTAATTTCTTTTTCAATTCATCAGACTAAAATTTCTTAAGCTACGGGTTGTGCCAAACACAGTTGCGTTTATCGGCGCATTCACACGGAAAAGACACTGATTTTTCTTAGCAAATTTGAATAGAAATTATTTTTTTTTTGTGTTTCATCCGTGTGCATCTGTGGCAAAATAAAAAAACAAGAAACACACAGGAGAACAAAATGGATACGCTGTTGCTTTCACGGCTCCAGTTTGGACTGACCATCGCCTTCCATTACATTTTTCCTCCCATGACCATCGGGCTGAGCATTTTGCTCATTGTCATGGAAGGCTTGTACCTGAAAACAAAGAATGAAATCTATCACCAAATGACGCATTTCTGGGTGCGGGTGTTCGGGCTGATTTTCGCGCTGGGCGTGGCCACCGGGATTGTCATGGAATTTCAATTCGGCACCAACTGGGCCTCCTATTCCAGGTTTGTCGGCGATGTCTTTGGCAGCGCGCTTGCGGCCGAAGGTATTTTCGCATTCTTCCTCGAAAGCGGCTTTTTGGCCATCCTCCTGTTCGGATGGAAAAAGGTGAAGCCGCGAACCCATTTCATTTCCACGATCATGGTCTCGTTCGGCGCCCATTTCAGCGCGGTATGGATTGTGGTCGCCAATTCGTGGATGCAAACCCCGACCGGGCATCACATCGTCGGCGAAGGCGCCGAGGCGCGGGCTGAAATACTTCACTTTTGGGACATGATTTTCAATCCATCGGCCATCGACCGACTGAGCCATGTCATTTCCGGCTGCTGGCAGGCCGGGGCGTTTCTCGTGCTCAGCGTGAGCGCATTTTATCTGCTGAAGAAAAAGCATGTGGAGTTTGCCGAGCGTTCCATGAAATTAGCGCTGGTTTTCGGAGCAGTCTCTTCGCTGCTGCAATTGGGAACCGGCCATTACAGCGCCATCGTGGTTGAAAAGCACCAGCCGACAAAAATGGCGGCCTACGAAGCGCACTTCCCGGAATACGAAGCCGCGCCGTATCATCTGTTCGGCTGGGTCAATGAAAAAGAACAGAAGGTGCAGTTCGGCATTGAAGTGCCCGGGCTGCTGAGCCTCCTCCTGCACGGCGACCCGGACCATCCTGTTGTCGGTTTGAACGCTTTTCCGGAGGACGAGCGACCGCCGGTGAATATCGTTTTTCAAACCTATCACGGCATGGTGATTATTGGAACGATGCTCATCGCGATTTCCTGGCTCGGGCTTTTCTTGTGGTGGCGGAAGAGACTGTCTTCACTGAAATGGTATTTATGGATTGCCGTGCTCTCTGTGCTCGGGCCCCAATTCGCCAATCAATTGGGCTGGTTCTCGGCAGAAGTGGGACGGCAGCCATATATCGTCTACAATATCCTACGGACAGCCGATGGAATTTCCAAAGCGGTATCGCGCAGCGAAATCATCACTTCGATTATTCTGTTCGGCATTATTTACGCGCTGTTATTCGCGGTATTCATTTATTTGCTCAATGAAAAAATTCAACATGGGCCAGTCGATGAGCCAATCAGGGAGGGACATGTCGCATGAATTTCACATTTGATTTGAACACAATCTGGTTTTTGATTGTCGGAGCGCTATTCACCGGGTATGCTGTTCTGGATGGATTCGATCTCGGCGTGGGCGCACTGCATCTGTTCACCCGCACCGATGCCGAACGAAGGACAATGATCAATGCCATCGGGCCGGTCTGGGATGGAAATGAAGTCTGGCTGGTGACCGGCGGCGGCGCTTTGTTCGCCGCATTCCCCAAAGTCTACGCCGCGACCCTGTCCGGATTCTACATGGCGTTCATGATTTTCCTCTTCTGTCTCATCTTCCGCGCCGTTGCCATCGAATTTCGCAGCAAACAGCCCATGGCCTGGTGGCGGCAAATGTGGGACATCAGCTTCAGCCTCAGCAGCATCGTGTCCAGCTTTGTCCTCGGCGTGGCGCTGGGCAACATCATCCTCGGCGTTCCGCTCGACGCCGAAGGCGAATTCACCGGCGCGTTCCTGAGCCTCTTTCACCCGTACGCGCTGGTCACCGGACTCACCACCGTTGCGCTGTTCATGATGCACGGCGCTATCTATGTCGTATTGAAAACCGAAGGAGAATTGCACGACAAAATCCGCGGCTGGGTCAATAGCACCATCATTTTTTTCATCCTGTGCTACGTGACCACCACCATGATCACGCTGATTTATGTGCCGCGCATGCTGCACTTTTTCAAGTTGCACCCGGTGTTGTTCCTGCTGCCTTTTTTGAACATGTTAGCCATTGCCAATATCCCGCGCGAAATAATCCACGGCCGGGACTTTCACGCTTTTCTTTCATCCTGCGCCGCGATCATCGCGCTGATGGCCATTTTCGGCATTGGCATATTTCCCAATTTAGTGCTGTCCTCATCGAATCCGGAATACAGCCTGTCCATTTTCAATGCTGCATCGTCTCAGCAAACGCTGAAAATAATGCTGATCATCGCGCTCATCGGCATTCCCCTGGTCATTTCCTACACCGTCAGCATTTACTGGATTTTCCGCGGCAAGGTGAAACTGGATGCGTCGAGTTATTGATGAAAAACGTTTCGTGAAATTTTTTCTCTTCATTTGTATGGGAACCACCGTCGATTTTCCGATGAATTCCCAACCACGGTGGAATTCATTTTTTTCATTACTTCTGATGAAAGGAGCCACGTTATGCCGATTGTGTACATCATCCTCGGACTCATCGTCCTGGTCATTTTCTGGGCGATTTCGGTCTACAACAATCTCGTGCGAAAGAAAAATCTGGTTGCCGAAGGCTGGAGCGGCGTGGATGTGCAGCTCAAACGGAGGACGGATCTGGTGCCCAACCTCATCGAATCGGTGAAAGGATATATGCAGCATGAAAAGAATCTGCTCACCGAAATCACGACCCTGCGCACCAAAAGCATCAAGACAGACGACAAAGACGCCCGGGCTCAGGTCGAAAGTTCACTGTCCCGCTCGTTGACGAACCTGTTCGCCGTCGCCGAAAACTATCCCAATCTGAAGGCCAACGAGACCTTTCTGGACTTGCAGCGGCAAATGGGCGAAATCGAAGATCATTTGCAAATGGCGCGGCGCTACTACAATGGCGCGGTGCGCGATTTCAACATTCTCATCGAAACCTTTCCGCAGAAGTTGGTCGCTCAGCGTTTTCAATTCAAACAGGAGAACTTCTTTCAACTGGATAATGAATCGGAGCGCGCAGCGCCCAAAGTGCAATTCTAACTCAGCGCTGGAGATGCTATGGTTGCTCATAAACGAATGCTCTCTTTCTTCACAATAATCCTGTCCATCATCTTGCTGCACCCTGTGATTATTGCCGACGAGGTGGAGCGAATTCTGGACTTCAAAAGCTACATCTGCGTCAGAAAAGACCGAACCATTCAGGTGACCGAGACCGTCCGGGTCGTTTCAACCGGCGCAGTCATTCAGCGGGGCATCTACCGAACTTTTCCCACTCAGTATCGGGATCGATTCGGAAATCGCGTTCGGATCAACTTTACAATTCTGGACGTCCAAAAAAATGGCTCGCCAGAGCCCTATCATACAGAGGATGCCGGCAACGGAGTCAAGGTCTATTTTGGCAGCAGCGATGTCTATCTTGATCCAGGGGAATACACCTACACCTTCACCTATGAGTGCGATCGACAGATTGGATTCTTCAAGGAATTCGACGAGCTTTACTGGAATGTGACCGGCCTCGACTGGGATTTTTCAATCGAACGTGTCGAAGCCATCGTCGAGCTTCCGGCCGAAGCGACGCCGATCCATATAATTGCCTACACCGGCAGTCAGGGCGCTCAGGGGACCGATTACGCCGTCGACACGGACGCAAACGGGAACACCCGGTTTACAACAACCACCATCCTGAATCCTCACGAAGGAATCACCATTGCGATCTCCTGGCAGAAGGGCCTGATTCCGGAACCCTCCTCGCAACACAAAATTGGTTTTCTTTTCGTTGATAATAAAAATACGGTCGTCGCGTTTTTGGGGCTTATCATCCTCTTTCTGTACTACTATCTGGTCTGGCTGAATGTGGGAAAAGACCCTGAGAAGGGCGTCATCATCCCTCGCTTTGAACCGCCCCCGGGCTTTTCCCCGGCCGCGACGCGGTACGTCATGCGGATGGGCTATAGCGATCGGGTCTTCTCGTCTGCCATTGTGAATCTGGCGGTGAAAGGATATTTGACCATCACGGATAACGCCGGCGCTTATGTGCTCCGCCGCGTCAGGCTGAAAGATTCAACCCTGTCCGCCGGCGAAAAAAGCATCGCAGGGATACTGTTCGCCTATAAAGACACGGTCGAGATCAAGCAGTCCAATCATCAGGTCTTGCAAAAGGCAATTACGGCGCTGAAGAAAAGTCTGAAGCAGGATTTCGAAAAGCTGCACTTCCGCAAGAATTCCGGCAAGATGGTATTTGGCATTCTGTTCACGGTTGTGATCTTTGCAGCCATTGCATTGACCTCCGCGCAGCCGACGGTCGCCGGCATGCTGGCGGTCTGGCTGACCGGATGGTCGGCCGGGGTCACGATGATGGTGTACATGTCGTTCAAGGCCTGGAAAACGGCAATCGACTCTGCCAAAACAAGCGTCTTCAAGTTTGGCGGCCCGCTGATCCTCACGCTGTTCGCGCTACCCTTTCTTGCGGCAGAGATATTGGTCTTTTTCGGATTTGCCGGGATCACCTCGCCGCTCTCTGTGCTGATAGTCTTCATCGTCATTTTCCTCGACATCCTTTTTTACCGGCTGTTGAAAGCGCCGACCATTCTGGGCCGGAAAATGATGGATCACATCGAGGGTTTTAAAATGTACCTCGAAACCGCCGAAGAGGATCGGCTGAACATGCTCGATGCGCCTCACAAGACGCCGGAATTATTCGAGAAATTTTTGCCTTATGCATTAGCGCTGGATGTGGAGGTCGCCTGGACAGAAAAATTCGCGGACATATTGAGCCGCGCCAGTCAGGGCAGCGCCACCTATTCCCCCGCCTGGTACAGTGGAAAAAGCCTGAGCGCATTCAGCAGCACCGGATTTTCAGCGAACCTGGGGTCTTCGTTGTCCAGCGCCATTTCTTCATCGTCGCATGCGCCCGGCTCCAGGTCCGGCAGTAGCGGCGGTGGTTCCTCCGGCGGAGGTGGCGGAGGTGGTGGCGGCGGCGGCTGGTGAGAGTGAATGCTGGCTGGCATCCATCACAGATTGGACTCTATTAAAAAAATCATCTGGCAATTTTAACGCTTGATTAACAATATTAATCTTGCTATATTTTTCTATGATATTTATTGATGAGTCCACTCTAAAAAGGGGGACGAGGTCCCAAAATCAGAGGTGAATTTCTGTTCTCCGACTTAAAAGTCGGGGCTATTTAAATTATCTAACTTTTAACTTTTTCAATGAATTTCCACGTCATTTATGACGTGGTCAAATTGTCGAAGGAGAGATTCAGGTTACTCATTGGGGAAATTTAACTGGTTCTATTCTCCAAAATAAATATGTTATCGGCATGGAGTTGCACAATGCTTAAAAGAATTAGGATTAAAGGCTACAAGTCCTTTAAAAATTTAGATGTTTCGCTTAAGAATTTATCCATTCTATTCGGGCCTAATGCTTCAGGCAAAAGTAATTTTCTTGACGCTATGCAACTTTTATCTAGAATTGCTACAAGTCGAACATTAAAAGAAGCATTTGATCCACCCTATCGCGGGAAACCAATTGAATCGTTTGCCTTGCCTGAAAAAGGTATTAAAGGATTATTGGAAAAAGAAAGCGCCAAATTTGAATTTGAGATCGAAGTTGAATTATCCGAATCTGTGATCAACTCGGTAAATCGACAGATCACCGAAATGAGAAAAGGCAAAGATGATAAAAAATCTGAGGATATCACAGCAAAGAAGATCGTGGGCGTTAAAGAAAAATTTTTACTCTATCGCATCGCAATTGAGATTTTCCCCAGAAGTGGTATGTTAAGAGTTGCTGATGAATATTTGGCGGCTCTCAATCCGGATGGTGAAATCAACAAAAAAAGAAAACCTTTTTTAGAACATGTAGAAAATAGATTGCACTTAAGAACGGAAGGGCAAGCCCATCCTACCTATTATGAGCGGTATCTTGATCACGCAATAATTTCTTCATCGTTATATCTACCGCACTTCCCACATGTCGCTGCTTTGCGAGAGGAGTTATCCCGATGGTTATTTTTCTATTTTGAACCAAGAGAGCGTATGCGTTCACCGAACCCTGTCAAAGAAGTAAGGCACATTGGTCTTATGGGAGAAGAACTGGCTGCTTACTTAAACACTCTACGTGCTATTGATGACCGACAATTACAAGCTATTGGAAAAACACTCCATTTAATCGTTCCTCAAATTGAAAAGCTTGAAGTTGATGTCAATGAATTAGGAGAAGTTGAATTAAAATTGTTTGAAGGTGAAATACCAGTTTCTGCCAGAATTATATCCGAAGGGACTCTCCGCATTCTGGGTTTATTAGCAATAAGCGGTGCAAAGGAATTACCCGTACTCATTGGTTTTGAAGAACCAGAAAATGGTATTCACCCAAGACGAATAAAAATGATCGCTGACCTCCTTAACAACCTCACGATCGAAAATAAAACTCAATTGCTTGTCACAACGCATTCACCGACCCTACTCGATGTGGTTGATGACAAAAATTTGTTTGTCTGTCGGAAAACAAAAGAAGGAACAATTATCAAACCATTTGAAGCGTGGGGAAATTTAGCAAGAGGGAAAGAAATTGACCAGGCTCTTAATATAGAAGAATTTTCTATTTCAGATAGAATCATGCGTGGAGATTTCGATGCGTAGAGTGGTATTATTTGCTGAAGATTACGCTCATGAGACGTGCATCAGTGCACTCGTTTATAAAATAGCAACTGAGAAAAGTATTGATATCGATGTGATTGTTAGAAATGCACGTGGCGGACATGGTAAAGCTGTCTCTGAATTTGCTTCATATCTAAAAATCCTTCCCTACGAGCAAGAAAAATTGCCCGACGTGATCATAATCGCAATTGACGCAAACTGCCAAACCTATTTGAAAACAAAGACAGAAATCGAGAAAGTAAACCTACAATATCAGTATTTAACTATCCATGCAATCCCAGACCCGCACATCGAACGTTGGCTGCTTCTTGATTCTTCAGCATTTAAGACAGTTCTGGGGCAGGGATGCCAAGCGCCCGACAAAAAATGTGAGAAAAATCGTTATAAGCGACTGCTGTATGAGGCAGTTGCAGCTACTGGGGTTACACCTTTACTTGGTGGTATAGAATTCGCTCATGACATTATCAGTAACATGAATATCCAACGAGCAATGAAGGCTGATGCTTCATTGAAAAAATTCATCGAAGATCTAAATCGAAAATTTTCAGAGTGGGATAGATGATACTTATAAAAAAATCTCGCTACCGGACACTTTTTCCAAAATGACATTTTTGATTAATTTGTCATGCCCGAATGCCATGTCCAGCTTCCATTAAATTTATAAAGGATGACAGACTGGGCTTCTTTCGGGCATCCATTTGACAATATTTTGGGAGATTCCCGCCAAAAACATGCGGGAATGACAGCTCTACCGAGCATAATTTGAAAAGTGTCCGGCAGTGAAAAAAAAATACACATATCTCATTTGTTGTTTTTTATATAATGAGATTTTTTCAAAGACTCAATAGCTTCGAATGAATTGGAATAAGTAAAAAAGATCTTTATATTTCTCTAACCAAATTAGCTGATACGCAATACAGGTCAACGTATGAAAAAACAAAAAAACATCGCGCTGGTCGCGCACGATCATCGGAAACAAGATCTGATCGAATGGGTGGAATGGAATTTCGATTGTCTGGTGAATCATCAGATCATCTGCACCGGCACGACCGGCCGACTCATCGAACAACTGGTTCAATCGAAATTGGCGCAGAACGAAATGGCTGCTGAAATAGCGCCTATCGTGAAATTGAAGTCCGGCCCGCTGGGCGGGGACCAGCAATTAGGCGCCAAAATATCCGAGGGCGCCATCGATGTGCTCATCTTTTTCTGGGATCCGATGCAGCCCCAGCCCCATGACGTGGACGTCAAAGCGCTGCTGCGAATCGCCACGGTGTACAACATACCGGTGGCGTGTAATCGCGCTTCGGCCGATTTCATCATCTCGTCGCCGTTATTCTCGGAGCCCTATCAACAGACGATCAATGAATATTCCGAATATGTCAATCGTCCTTTGGAATGAGCCTTGTGACAGGCGTTTTAAATAAAAAGGGCATCTCTTCCCCGGAACAGATGCCCTTTTTCATTTCACGCGTAAAATTCGTCCGCTACCAACCGGTCGGCGCCGGCCGCCGACTCATCCGATTGTGCCGCGACCGCGGCCGGTTCGGAAATCGTACTCCGAGCCAAAAATGCTGTGCGGGATAAAATAGATGAATAGCGTCACAACGCCGGCCAGGTAAATTGACCAGCGATTCCGCTTCCCGCCCCAATTCATGAACAACGCAATCAGCCAGAACACCAATTCAACAAGCACCTTGTTGTCGGTCCAGTCGTAGCCGAACGGCACGCCGGACCACCATACGCCAAACGCATACCACTGCACCCACGGGCCCAGTACGAATCCGCCGGCGAGGAACGAAATGATCGTGGCCCACAACATTCCTTTGTACCTCCCATCGACAAGCGCTTCCAGGGTGGTTCGGATCGCCAGGGCCATGGAGGCGAAGATGGCGAGAATGTGGAACAGCAGCACCAGGTGCGGCACTGCCCCTTTGTATCGCGCGTACACCGGCTTTTCGCCGGTGACCGAAATCGGTTCGGCCTCGCCGGCATCGACGTAGACGAAAAATTCATACTTCCCGGCGCGCACATCCAGGCCGGGCAACTCAGCGCCCATCCCGCGGACGGTTTCGGTGCGACCGCGCCGCGTGAATTCAAACGCGCCTTTTTCCATTGGCATCACCGACCAATCATCGTGAGACCGAAAACGCCGGTATTTCACAAATCCGGTGATCCCCTCCGGCACTGGCTCCAGCAATAATATTTTCAGATCGGTTCCGATATTCTCGCTACGCTGAAATTTGAAATTGACCACGCCTTTCGTCGTCGGCAATTCTCCTTCCAGCGGATAGGTTGGCCCGGTTTTGTCCTGGTATGTGAAACACCCGATTGTCAGCGCAATGGAAATTATCCACAGCACAACGCTGGAAACCTTCCGGGGCCGTAGCGTCAATTGCTTTTCTGCTCCCATTATCTCCTCAATATGTCAGGCGCCGTCTCCCTGTTGCGACGCGCAATCTGTATCCGTTTGCTTTTTCAGTGACACTCACAATTCCACGATCAAAATCTCCTTTTTCCCGTTGCGCATCACCTCGATGCTGATGCGCTGGCCAACCTTAAAATCCGCCAATCGGTGCATGTACTCATAAATATCATGGATCGGCTTCCCCTCCATGGCCACGATGATGTCGCCTTTCTGCATGCCGGCATTGGCAGCCGGCCGGCCCGAGAGAACCGCATCGGCCCGCAGTCCTTTGATATCCGTGGACACGACATCCGGCATTATGCCCAGCGTCACCTTGAAGCGGCGCGTCATCCCCGGTTGCGTTTTGGGCCCGGCTTCCTGGAACGCCAGAACCTCACTGCGGTTGGCCAGGTCGGTGATCAGACTGTAGACCAGGTCGGCGATTTTCTTCTCCCCCTCGAAATTGATCTTTTCCACATCATCCACGGGCGTGTGATAATCGGCGTGGATGCTGGTCATGAATGAAAGCACCGAAATATTGCTGATGTAGAACGGCGCATGATCCGAAGGGCCGTAGCCATCCGACGACAGCCGGGCCGACAGGCCGGAATTCCGCGTGTGGGTTTTCACAACCGAATCGAGTCCGACTGCGGTGCCGGTGCCGCTTACGGACAGGGATTGCGACTCTTTGTCCAGTCGACCCACCATGTCCAGATTGAACATGTACTTGATCTGCTTCAAATCGACGAGCGGGTGGTTTATGAAATATTTCGAACCCACTGTGCCCATTTCCTCAGCGCCGAAGCCAATGAACAGGATACTTCGTTTGAGCGACTTCCTGTTGGCAGCCAGTTTTTCGATAATCTCCAGAATGCCGGCGACGCCGGAGGCATTGTCATCGGCGCCATTGTGTATCGCCAACGTGTCCGGCCTGCGAGAGCCGGAACCCATTCCGCCCATTCCAAGATGGTCGTAATGCGCGCCCAGAACGATGTATTCATTTTTCAGAACCTTATCAGCGCCATCGAGCACTGCCACAACGTTTTGCGTCCGCACTTCCTTTTTCACAACGTCCACTTCCGCCGTCAGTTCCTTCGTCGTTGCGAAACTGACAGGCTTTTTTTCCGCGAGAATCGTCGCTTCCAGGTTGGCGATATTTTTGCCTGTCCCGGCGAATAGACTATCGGCGATATTTCGTTTCACATGAAGCACCGGCATGCCGACGCTGGACTTGCCCTGTTCATAGTACAACGTCGTCAGTTCGTCTTTGGGATCATATTTTTCGCCACTGACGAAAAGGACGCCGGCGCACCCTTTATCTTTTGCCACAATGATTTTTTTATGAATCGGGCTCTGTTTTTCGAATTCGGCCGGTTGAATTTTCATCTCCGGGTAACCGAATAACATCACCACCCATTTTCCGGCGACATCCATATTCTGATAGTCGTGCCACGAAATACTGTCCGCGTCAAAATCCAGACCATAGCCGACAAAGACCACATTCGCGGTGAGCTTTCCATTGGCCGAGAAAGAAAGCGGAATATAGTCCCGCTTGTTTTCTCCCTGAAATGAACCAAATGACAGGCTATTCCTGTCGCCCAATTCCACGGCCGTGACCACATTGAAATATTGAAATCCATTTTCGCCCACCGGCTTCAGGCCGTTTTTGACAACCAGATCACGAATGTATTCCGCAGCGATGTCCCCTTCGCGCGTGCCGGGTTTTCGCCCTTTGAGTGAATCCGAGGCCAAAAAACTGATGTGATCGCGAAGCTCATCCGCTGTTATTTCAACCTGCGCAACGCACTCGTGCAACGGTTGCCACACAAGCGCGACTGCCAACACCAAAAACACTAACCTGAATTTCATACCATCTCCCTCTGTTAAATGTTATTCGATGCGTGCACCGACATGCTGATTCCGGGGCATGCCCGGCGCGGCGATCAGTGCATCATCGCCAGAGAACCCATAGGATCCCACGGCGGCAACACCACCGGCGTTTCATCCAGCGCCTTTTTGAGCGCGTCGGAAAGATATTTTTTATGGATCACGACCTGGTAGTTGAATTCATCAAACCATTCATCGCTCATGATGAAATAGCCCTCTTTGCCAAGTTTGTCGCCCCAGCTATTTTCCACCTTCCAGCGGGTTGGCGCGTCGTTCACCAGATTGACGCCGGTGAAAACCATGGCATGGGTCAGTTTGCTCTCTCCGTACATCAGGCGCCCGGCCTTATCCAGGCCGAAAGGCACTCCCAGCGCCTGCTCATAGAGAAATAATTTCGAATCCATGAGGCCAATCTCGCTATCCAGCATCTTTCCCACATCGCAGCCGAACCAGACCGGTACGCCGTCTTTTATCTGGGCCAGCGTCAGTTGCTTCATCGTCGCGACATCCACATTGAGATAGAGCACCGGTTTGCCTTCAGTCACATTGCCCAGATATTGCACGGTGAACGTCCGGCTGAACGGCTTATCCTCGGTCGGCGCGTTGATGATGCTGACAAAATCAGCCAGATTCACTTTGACATATTTTTCGAAGAAGTCGTGCGGCGTCAGATTCATATCCTGGACAAATTTATCGTCCTTATCCCGAAATTCGAAATCGAATCGGTCTGGTGGATTGCCCAGAAAAAAGGCGACCATGCGGTAGATTTCATTCAGCATCTCCTTTTTCTGATGGCGCAGCGCTTCGATGGTTTTCCCCTCCTTGTGCATCTTCCTCAACGCTGCGGCATTGTCGCGCAGCTTGAGCGTGAGAAGCCGATCCATGTGCAGCGTGTCCGCGCTGTGAAACGTCTCCGGCATAACGTCCTTGGGCACAACGCCATATTTATTCACCAGATTGGCGAACATATCCCACTGGCCGCCATCCTGCACCGGCGCCTCGCGCAGCCACATGAACACCCGGCTGTAAACATCCTCGTCGAGAGTTGCCAGCACATTTTCCAGAAAATAATTCGACTTCTCCAGCTTATCCCAGAACATGGGATAATTCTGGGACAATTCAAAATCTTTTATTTTGTACTCGCCGGATATCTTCTGCCGAAACGTATTCAGCCCGGCAAACAGCCAGCATCGGCCGCTCTTCTGCTGCCAGGTGATCTTTTCAGTCTTGATCTCGTGCGAAAATAAGTAGCGATTCCGGATGACGGAATCGTTGTTGCGGGATACGGCCTGAATTCCATTTTTGATAATGGAGTTCTGCAGCACCCGATTGATCGGATTTTTCAAAAAATCTTTTTGAAATCCCTCGATCATGTGCCGGGTGATCGATGCACTGTGCGCCACACGGACCTCCAATCTGGTTGCGAGACTTTTTTTTCGTGTTTAAATGAAACGCTCCGGCGGAGTTCATGTTCCCTTGTCAGGAACGCTGCCTGATCACGCGCCGAGGCGCCGGACATGAATTTTATCCAGGGCCAAAACCGAACCCTTGCAGAGACGTGGTTTTGAGAAGAACTCCCCCGGAGCGCTTCCTTGAAAAAGCGTCTGCGGCCGCCGAGCCTCTTGCAATGTCCGGCGCGCCGCAGGTGAGTTTCACCAATTTTATGAAAATTGCCAGGTCAACGAAGCGGGTCAGCGATTCATCATTTCAGCCATTGATCCAACCAGCCGATCACCGTATCGTGCCACAAAATTGAATTGTGCGGCTTCAACACCCAGTGGTTTTCATCTGGGAAATAGAGAAATTTGCTTTCAATGCCGAGCCGCTGCAACGCATTGAACGTGGAAATGCCCTGGGTTTCAACAACGCGAAAATCGCGGCCGCCGTGGACAACCAGCATGGGCGTTTTCCAGTTTTTAACGAAATTGACAGGATTGTGTTTCTCGTAACCTTCCGGGTTGGTCCAGGGCGTACCCTCGTGATCCCACTCCGGGAACCACAGCTCTTCGGTATCGTAGTAGGCGATGCGCTCGTCCAGATTGCCATCGTGATTGACCAGACAGCGGAAGCGGTCAGACCAGTTGCCGGCGATCCAATTGATCATGTATCCGCCGAACGATGCGCCGAGCGCGCCGACTTTCTCGCCATCCATCCAGGAGTAGCGTTGCAGCGCAGCAGCCAGTCCCTTCTGCAAATCCACCAATGGCTTGCCGCCCCAGTCGCCGCGAATGGCGTCGCAGAACGCCTGACCGTAACCAGTCGAGCCGTGAAAATCGACCATCACCGCAGCGTAACCGGCCCCGGCGTAAGCCTGGGGATTCCAGCGATAATGGAAATGATTGCCGAATGAGCCCTGGGGGCCGCCATGAATGAGGAAGGCCACCGGGTATTTTTTATTGGCGTCGAAATCAACCGGCTTCACCACGTAACAGTAGACTGTCTCATCGTTCCAGCCGGGGAAGCTGAATTGCTCATAATCGCCCATGCGGCAGGCAGCCAGTTTCCCGGCATTGATCCGGGTGATGGCGCGAATATCCTTGCCATCCGGTTTCACGGAGTAAAGCTCAACCGGGGATTGCAAATGATCCAGGGCGAAAACCAGTCGTTTGCCGGCAACGGCCGGCGATGCGATGTTGCCATCGCGAACCACAACGCTGACTTTACCGCTGGCCACATCGATGGCGAACAGCGAATTTTGACCGACATTGGCCGCCGTGGTGTAAATCGTTTTGCCGTCGCCGGACCAGGTCACTGGTGAGGCAGAAAAATCCCATGCTTCAGTGAGCACGCGCTTCTCGCCCTGGGGCCAGGAATGCAGCACAATCCGGAATCGATCGGCTTCGTAGCGCGGCCGCGTCATGGCCAGATAGGCCAGTGTCTTTCCGTCCGGCGAAAATGACGGCGCCGTATCCCACGCCTCATTTTTCTCGGTCAAACAGTTCAACGGTTTCGAGGTATCGATGGGCGCGTAATACAGATCGAAATCCGTGGACCAGGGTTCTTCCTTGCCTACGTTGCGGGCGGTGAACACCACGCCTTTTCCGTCCGGGGCAAAGGCAATTTCCTCGGGACCGCCGAACGGTTTGGAGGGGGCATCAGCGTCCATATTTTTCATGACATCAATCGGTTCGCCGCCGCCGGTTGACTGCACAAAGAGATGCGAACGCCGGCCATCCATCCAGGTGTCCCAGTGACGGATGAATGTCCGGTCATAAATGACCCCGGTCGCTTTGCCGGCCTCGATTTTATCCAGCTTCTTTTTGGTGCAGTGCATGCATTTTCCGACAAAAACATCCAGGGTGTAGGCGATATAGTTGCCGTCCGGCGACACCACGAGATTGCCGGCGTCGAGAGGCAGGTCCGTGAACTGCTCGGCCTCGCCGCCATCCAGGCGAATGCGCCAGACCTGGGATGAGCCCGAACGCGTCGCAAGGAACCAGATAAATTTGCCGCAGGCAGACCAGCGCGCGTTGAATTCAGCAGCCGGATGCGAGGTGAGCCGGCGAAGGTCGCTGCCGTCCACATTCACCAGCCACAAATCGGTACTGCCGCGATTGGCATCGATGTCCGTGGTGCGCAGCCCAAACACAATCCGGTTGCCGTCAGGCGAAACCTGGGGATCAGAGATGCGCTGCATCGCCAGCATATCGTGAACAGAAAACGGGTGGGTATCTCCGGCAAAAGCCGCGACAACCCACACACTCAAACCTAACAAGACACAGACCACTTTTTTTCCCATAGCATTCTCCTTGAATGATGTATATTTTTCGATGATTGCACGAATATCGGGATGAGCCCTGTCGCCTTCCCGACCGTCCACTGCATCACCCCTGTAATTTTCAATGTTCCGGTGACTGAAATTATTTCACGCCCATCTCCTTCAGCAGATGACCGGCCTGACCGAATTTCTGCGCGACCCACAGGACGTAGCGGATGTCCACAGCAATGGAGCGACTGTAATCCTCGCTCCAGGCGTAATCATTGATGGTCGCTTCAAACGCGCGATCGAAATTGACGCCCACCAGTTCGCCATTGGCATTGAGCACCGGGCTGCCGGAATTGCCCCCGGTCGTGTCCATGTTGTACAGAAGCGCCACCGGCACGCTCTTCAGCCGGGGATTTTCAAATCGGCTGAAATCCCGCTGCCCGGCCAGTTGCAGCAACTTGTCCGGCGTATCGAACGGCTCTTCCCCGGTCGTCTTTTCAAGCACGCCGGCCACAGTTGTGATGGGATGAAAATACACGCCATCCCGCGGCGAATACCCCCGGACACGGCCGTACGTCAGGCGCAGCGTGCCATTGGCATCCGGCACAAAATCGGCTGAAAGGAATTCTTTTTTGATGTCAATCAGTTGCGCATACAATTTGTCCATGGCGCCGCTGCGGGCTTCGTCCTTCTTTTTGAGTTCCTGATAGGTCGGATAAAGTCCGGCTGCGAGATGAATGAATGGATCAGCTTCGGCCGCAATCTCCTCCGGATTTTTGTTCAGCGCCGCTTTCAGATAGCTCTCATCCGCCAACTGCGACCGGGCGTAGGCGTCGTCGATGAACGCATCGATGGCTGCGGCAATATCCGCCTTTCTGGCTACGATCGCGTCGATGGCCGGAATTTTTTGTCCCTCAGGCAACTGCGCTGCGCGCAGCATCATCTCCCTGAAAATGACCTTATCGCCGGGCTCGTAATAATCTTCCAGCGAGAGGAACAGCCGCTGTTTCGTGCGCTCGAAATTACGATCCATGTAGGCCGAGCTCCGTTCCACGTCCTGCTTCTGCCGCTCGATGGCTGACTCGTAGGCCGCGTAGGCGTAAGTCAGCAAATTCGAACTGCGAGTCAAATAGCCCAGCACCATTTCCTGCCCGGCCAATTCGCTCTTCTCATGGTAAATGGCGCTGATGTCGGACAGCAGTGCGCCGTACCTGGCTTTTCGCGCCGCGTCCGCATCGATGTACTGCTGCAAGGCCTGTTCTTCGCTGCGCTTCCGATCGACCAGCTTCATTCGCTTCAATCCAATGAGTTTGCCGCGATAGTTTTTTTCCGTGTTGGACAGCCCCTTGATTCGCGATAAATGCTTCAGCGCCACGGCGCGGTCCCCTTTGCCCATTTCGTCCATCACCGCAATCTGCCACTGATACCACTGCACCACATAGGGCATGCGGATCTCTTCCTCAAAGGCCAGGTAATGCGATGTCTGATGCCGGAAGGTGCGGCCGGGATAGCCGAGGATGAAAACAAAATCTTCTTCGTTCACCCCTTCGGGCGCGACTTTCAAATACTTTTTTGGCGTGTACGGCACATTCTCCGGGGCGTAATCCGCCGAGGAACCGTCCGGCGCGACATAGGCGCGAATGAAAGAGAAATCGCCGGTGTGGCGCGGCCAGACCCAGTTGTCCTCTTCACCGCCAAATTCGCCAATGGAGCGCGGCGGCGCATACACCAGCCGAACGTCTTTGAGATACGTGTACATGAACAGCACATAGGTTTTGCCGATGAACATTTCAGCCACTTCGGCCCGCTTGCCGGGGAATTCTTCTTCGGCCTGTTTGACGATCTCCTTTATCTTCCGCTCCACGGCTTTGGTGCGCTGCGCCATATCCATCTCGTCGCTCACAACGCCGAGCACCTCGCCGGACACATCGCGATACGAGTCCGTGATCCGAACCGTGTAGCCTTTTGCCTGGATTTCTTCGGACCTGTTTCGGGCCAGAAATCCGTTCCGGATGTAATCGTTCGTTTTGCTGCTGGCGGATTGAACCGCGTCGTAGGCGCAATGGTGATTGGTTAGAATGAGGCCCTGGGGCGAGATAAACGAGCCGGTGCAGCCGCCCACGTTACAAATGCCATCGATCAGACTGACGCCATTGGGATTGTACAGCTCCAGCGGTTTCAGTTTCATGCCCTTGCCCTTCAGATCCAGTTTGTGAATTTCGCTGATGGGCCACATGCCCTCGTCGGCCAGGGCGGCAGCCAGGTTCGCTGTTACGAACAGAGCCAGCCATAGCAACACGCGTTTTCTCATAGAACTACCTCGTGGTTTTGGTTATTTGGTCAGACAATTCCGATCGTTCCGGACATTTGTCAGAACGGGAAATGAACCGGGACTTTTGTCCCCATACGGACTATCAGTCTTAATGAATAAGCATTAATAATACGAATGACCCGTTAATAGATTTGCGCCTATATTATTATTGGACGTACGCGTAGTGGACGGTCGCGACCGTCCATTACAGATACAAAAAAGTATCGAATTTATTACCACATGATTTCAACTGGTCATTCAAATTAATATGCTAAATCCATCAGCCGCTCGGCATAAACATGCCGAGCGATCATAAATCAAGTATGATCCCTAATCTTCTTAACCCACAGCCACCCGAGAACGCTGCCGGCCGCGTAATACGGGAAATCCGTCCAGATGAACGACGTGCCCAAAATGGTCGCTCCGATGAAGTAGCCGCGCAGGTATTCTAAAAACGGTGGGCGCCACAATTGCAGAAATTCCAGCCCGCACGTGGCAAAAAACACAACCGATGCAATCAGCCACGGTTTGCTTTGGCTGAAAAACAGGTACAGAACCAGACACCAAAAAATTTCATAGAACAGGCCTCCCAGAGAATCGTTGACCCAGTGAGCAGCCGGGCCGCGGTAGAATTTGCTGTAAAAGCCAATGGGCGTAATGAGCAGGATGGATATCAGCGTCCCAAACTGTCGTCTCGAAAGCCCCTTCATCGCGCCTCCCACCAGTCCAGCACGCGCATGGCGCGCAGGGTATTCCACCGGCTCGGTTGACCCGGCGTTTCCATTTCAAAAAATGTACGGCCGGGATGGCGATTTTGCAGGGGCAAGCGCCCGTCTTTGTCCTGCCTGGTCCGGACGATTTCGATGGCGTCGCCCAGCCGCTCATCGCGAACTGCGCCAGCCTCCCGAAAATAATCCAGCGCCCGCAAGATGTCGTAATGCCAGCGCGGCGGAAAGGACAGCCGCGTGAACACAGGATTGACCACCTGGCCGGTCCGGTGCGATTTATACAGCCGATGAATCAGCAGAAATTCCCTGCCGCGTTGTTGGGCTGCGGCCAATTCAGCGACTCGTCCCGGGTGAAAATTTTCGTACTCCAGCAATCCTTCCAGCGCGGAAATCGTCGTGTGAAACGAGCTGTGCCGCGCGCCTCGGAACGACTCACAGTTCCAGCCGCCATCTGCCATTTGCTGGTCCAGCAGGAACTCCACAAGCCGATGCATGCGCTCATCCCCGGATTTGAAATAAGCCACCAACGAAAGGATCATCCCTGTCACGCACGTTTCGCTATGATCCAATGACGCGAACAGGTTGACGCCGCCGTCCGGGTAGAAGCCGCGATCCAGCAATAACTGACACGCCTTCTGCGCCTGCCCGTTGTCGGGCGACAGGCCAAGATGCCGCAGCGCCAGCAGCGTGTATGTGGTGGAAATCCATTTCGGCGAGTACAACCCGTGGCCCCACATTCCGGAAGATTCCTGCCAGGCCAGCAATGCCGCGCCCCAGCCGGTCGCAGCGACTTTCTCCCGCTCCGAAGCGACCCTCGCCGGGTCAGCCCGAACGATGTCCCGCAACACCTGCCAGCGAATGGATGCGTCGCCATCGAGAAGCCATTTCAGCACAGGGGCATTCATGAATAATTTTTTTTCAAAGTGCTTGCATCTTTTCGATGAGTTTATTATCTTTTTTTAAATTAATCAGTTAATCAATATAAAACAGTTCGGGAAAAAAGTCAATAGAAAATCTTGCTTACACATCAGTCAGGAGGATAAAAACACATGCGCGCGTTCATGATTGGCCTGCTTTTCTGCCTCATCCTGTTCCCTGTTCCGGCGACGAGTCAGGAATTGCCGGAAGAATGTACAGTGGGAGTCGCCAGCGGTTCCGCGACTGCAGACGGACGGCCCCTGTTGTGGAAAAATCGCGACGCCGATGCGCCGAACAACGAGGTCGCCTATTTCGAAGATGGCCGTTTCAAATACATCGCCATCACCACGGCTGGCCATTCGCAGCATATCTGGGCCGGCGCCAATGAAATGGGATTCTGCATCATCAATTCAGCGTCCCGCGATCTGGAGGGCCATTCAAAGTCCGGCATGGACAATGGCGAGATCATGAAAAAAGCGCTGCAAACCTGTGTGACCGCAAGAAATTTTGAGCAGCTTCTGATTCGCACCAACACTCAGGGTCGGCAGACGAATGCCAATTTTGGCGTCATCGATGCGTTCGGCGGCGCTGTGTTTTTCGAAACTGGCAATTATTCTTACACGCGATTCGATGCCAATGACAGGAACATCGCGCCGTACGGCTATATTGTCCGGTCAAATTTTGCAGAGACCGGCGGCGGGTCCGGCGGCAGGACCCGCTTTCTCCGCGGCGACATGCTCTGGAAAAAAGCAGTGCAGCGAAACGAACTCTCCGTTGAATTTCTGCTGCGGGAGGTGGCCCGGGATCTGGCTGATGAGAGCGGGGCGCCCTACTCAATTCCGTTGCGCGAAAAAATCGGAGAGAATCCGGCCGGGACGATCCTCACCGAAACCACCATCAATCGCTGGTCCACTGTTTCCGCGGTCGTGTGCCACGGCGTTCTGACCCGTGAAAATCCCTCGCTCACCACGTTCTGGGCCGTGCTCGGCGAGCCAATTCTTTCCGTCGCTGTGCCCTGCTGGGTCATCGCTCAAAAAACTGCCGGGTCGCTGGACAATGAGCCGAACAGTCCCCTCTGCTCCGGCGTGAACGACATCAAAAAGCGGGTCTATTATGACTTTGGCGAAAAAAGCAGATTCCTGAAGACCGAGTTACTGGCGGACATCTGGGAGACGACCTACCCGGCCGAGGACAGTATTTTTCATGAGACTGAAACGCTTCTGGCTCAATGGCGCGCCAATTACCCAACCGAAGTGGAAGTGGCCGGCTTTCACCAGCGCATGGCGCAGCGCGCATTCAGCGCAATTCAGCGCGTGCGACAGTCGCTGCAAGAGAAAATCAAGCCCATCCGCGTCGGCGTGTACGCTGATTTTGGCGCGGATCAGAAATGCGTGTCAGAGACCATCGCCGCGCTCAGCTTGGATCCGGAGATGGAAATCCGAACGCTCAGCGGCGTGGATATCGCCAATGCTGCGCTGGACAATCTCGACGCAGTGGTTTTTCCCGGCGGCAGTGGCAGCAGGCAGGCGGGCAGTCTCGGCGACATTGGCCGAAAAAATGTCCGCGAATTTGTCGCCCATGGCGGCGGCTATGTTGGCATTTGCGCCGGCGCGTATCTCGGCTCCGACCACCCGGACTATGACTGGCGGCTGGGCCTGGCCGACGCCCATGTCATCGACCGGGAGCATTACGAGCGCGGGAAAAGCCTGGTGAACATCGAATTGACGCCGGCCGGTTCGCGCCTGCTCAAAGAATATAACCCCGGGACAATTGTCCGGTGTTATTACGCCAATGGCCCGCTTTTGTCTCCGGGCCAGAATCCGCAATTGGCAGATTATGCGGCGTTGGCTCATTTCCAATCCGATGTGCATCTGACCAACGACGCGCCCCCGGGAAAGATGCCCGGCTCGACATTTTTACTGGAGGCGTCCTACGGCACAGGCAAGGCGGTGCTCTGCGCCGGACACCCGGAATCAACGCCCGGCGCGCGATGGATTGTCCCCCGCATGGTTCGTTCGGCTGCCGCTCGGGCGACTTTCGACTATGCGTCGCTGTGGGTGAAGCCGGATCGATTTTCCGACGAAATTCTGTTCACCGGGGATTGGGTGAAACAGGAGACCAGCTTGCTGCGAAAACTCATTTCGCCCGATACCGCGGAAAAACTGGCGGCCATGAAGGCGCTGACGGAGATGGGCTCTCGGGATTTTTTCCAGTGGCTGCCCGGCCGGCTGCGCGATGACGACCCGGAAATCCGCAAGGCTGCCGCTGGCCTGATTCTCGAGTTGGATTATATCCCGGCCGTGCCCGATTTGGAAGCTGCTGCAAATCGTGAAACCGATGAAGCGGTCAAAAAAGCGATGGTCGGGGCGTTGGACCAGATGCATCGGGCGCTTCCAAATACTCCTTGATTCTGAAATTAATTTTAACTATTTTGAGCACCGCAATCGCAGCGAACTGAATCAGGGGACGGCGCTCGACGCATGTCTGAAGCTGCTGAAGCCGACGTGTAACTTTTCATCCTATGCCATTATGACGAAAAAAATACTCCTCATCCTGAGTTTAATGCTCTGCCCTGCGCCGGACAGTTACGGCCAGATTTACGTGAACGCCGTGGAAGTCGATGAATCCGCCATCGCGGATACGAGCCGATTTTCATTCACCCGCATCGACATCATCGGCAACGACGTGACCAAACCGGACGTGATTCTTCGGGAATTGCATTTCAAAAAATTCGCTCCCGTCACCCTGGAACAGCTTTTCGCCGGGCTTAAGCGCGTGCAGAGCCTTTCGCTGTTCACGCGGGTCAAATTCGATATCATCGGTGAATCCGAGGGGGCAATTCTGCTGATCACCGTGTTCGAGCAGTGGTATATTTTCCCGATCCCACTGCTGTATCTGAATGAACGAAGCTGGGACAAAATCACCTACGGCGGGAAAATGCTGTGGTACAATTTTTTAGGCAGGAATATTCTGTTGAATTTCACCGCGGCTTTTGGCTACAATCCCCAATTCAAATTGAGTTACCGCAATCCCTGGTTCCTGGGCGATCTGCAACTATTCACCAACTTCTCCATCTACAGCGGAAGTGTGAGAAGCGAAAGTCTGGCGCTCCGCGATTACGAGGACAAACGAAAGGGCGTCGAGTGGCTCATCGGCAAGCGATTCGGCCATTTCACGCTCATCGGGCTGACGCTGAGCTACGCTGAAATTTCAGCGCCGGCAGAAATCGGCCTGACCCGATCGCCGGGCGGAATCGATTATCTGCCATCGGTCCGACTGGACGCGCAGTACGACAACCGCGATCTGAAGGAATTTCCGCATCAGGGCTGGAAAGCGCTGGTCTGGGGCAAGCAGGTCGGTGAAAATGACTGGATCAATTATATTCGCTACGGCGCGGATATTCGTCGTTACCAGCCGCTCGGCCGCTCGCTGACCCTGGCCTTGCGGGCCGCCGCGGATATGTCATCCGGCGAAATCCCTAGCTACGACAGGGTGTTTTTCGGTTACAGTGAGCGAATTCGCGGCCATTTTTATGAGGTGGTCGAGGGCGAAAACCTTGTCTTCGGCGGCGCGGAACTGCGGTTTCCGATCATGAAAATTCGCTACTTCGATGTCGAGCCAATGCCCGGTTTTGAACAGTACTCCAGCAATCTGAAATTCGGCGTCAGCGGCGGTCTCTTTTTCGATACCGGCGCCGTGTGGTATCAGGACGAATCGCTGTCCGACAGGCATTTCAACTCGGGTTTTGGAGCAGGGCTGTTCTTTCACCTGCCGTACATCGACGTGTTACGGATAGAATGCGCCTTCGATACGAAGTGGACGCCGCAGGCAATCGCTGAGGTGGTGATGGCGTTTTAATTTTTTATGGATTAAGTTTTGTGCATGTGGGTAAAAAATTCCAATAAACAAAATTCAAATGCCAAATAAAAACTAAATTCAAAAACTCAATTTTGAAATACGGACGTTAAATAGTAAAATATACAGCCATGCATACGTTTGATTTTTTGGATGTTGATATTGTGATTTATTTGTTATTTGTTTCTTTGAATTTTGTATTTTAACATTCCACTTCCTCTCAGCAACATATTTATTTCAATTATTCAGGAAAAAATAAATGTCTCATCGCGAGTACTTTTATGTGGAACCGGGCTTCATCTCACCGCCACTCGTGGAAATAAAAGGCAGTGAATTCAAACACCTCGCCCGGGTGCTGCGGAAGAACGTGAGGGATGTTGTCGAAATCGTCGATGGCGTGGGGAATTTGTATACGGCAGTATTGACGCGCATGGAGACGAACTTCGCTCAGGCCGAAATTCAGAAACGCGTCCGATTTGCCGGCGAGCCGAATATTAAATTGACGCTGGCCCAGGCCATTCCCAGAAACGCCAGATTCGAACTGGTCATTGAGAAGGGGACGGAACTCGGCGTCTCCTCATTCATTCCGACCCTCTGCGAATTTTCCCTGATCAAAGAGTCGGAGACAAAGGGGACCCGATGGCAGAATATCGCCATCGCCGCCATGAAGCAGTGCGGCCGGTCTGTTTTGCCCGCGATTCAAAAACCGCAGCCCATCCAGGACGTTATAACCCAAAAGAGCGTACTCACGCTCGGCCTCTTTGCTCATCCGGCGCACGGCGCTCCAGGCCTGTCCGCACTCATTGCCGAGTTGAAAGGAAAGTCGCATCATCTCAAATCAGCGCTGATCGCGATTGGCCCGGAGGGCGGCTTTTCTCAGGATGAAGTGAAATTAGCCCGCTCCAATGGATTCTACAACTTCACGCTGGGGCCACGCCGGTTACGGTCAGAAACTGCCGGCATCGCGGCAGCCGCGTTGTTCATGGAATTGATGGGGGAACTGAGTTGAAAGCAAAAAAGGTAACTACTACTCAGGTGTTCACTATTTTGAAATGTAATGGAAGCCGCTGAAGCGGCTGAATTCTCTAGCGCGCATCTACTATCACCATGCTGAAGCATGGCGCTGGTTCAAAATTGTACCAACACCACGATTTATCGTGGTGTTCAAAAATCAACCCGCCAGATAACCAGCAGCTTCCGAAATACGTGAGCTGAGTAATTACCAAATTAAGTTAAGTTTTCACTAATTGTACTACAGCTGTAAAATATGCGTTCTGCCTGCAGTGATCAGCACTGAGCTAAAGAAATAGCATTGCGTTATATACAAGCACTGAAATCACCTATAAGATAATAAAGTGTGCCAAGCTCATCTGTTTGAATTTTTTAAAGCTGATGACTGAAAGCTGACAGCGAATCGCTCAAATTAGGATAGAATTCGCTTGAAATTTATTCATTAAAAATTTATATTATTTTTACCTGGATTCTACACATCAATATTATCCGATTATGTTTGAGGACATTATTATGCTCAACGGAATAAAATCACTCCCGAAAAAGATCGCTACTATGGATGATCTCATGGATAAAGTTCAAACGATTGTCAGCAAGTTTAATCCGGATAAAATCATCTTATTTGGCTCCTATGCGGAGGGCAAACCAACCGAAGAAAGTGACCTCGATTTATTGGTTATTTTAACGCCAAAACATTCTACATTTCAAACCAGTGTTGAAATTTCCCTTGCAATGACTCACAATTATCCTCTCGACATTATTGTTAGAACTCCGGCGGAGATAAAAAGACGCCTAAAATCAGGTGATTTTTTTATAAATAATATTATAAAAAACGGCAAGGTTTTGAATGAACGAGTTAGTTCATGAATGGATAAAAAAAGCTGAAGGAGATTTTCATACAGCTATGCGGGAATTTCGCGTACGCATCAATCTCAGATTTTTATTCAATTGATGTGTCGTACTGGATTTATACTTTATACTGGCAAAAGAGGGGCAAAATCTATTTCTTGAACAGAATAATCTCTAAGCTTTGAAATGACACGATTAATTATATCAAAATCAATCATCTTTGGATCGACAATCTCGACGCCTATTGGATGATTTTCCTTTCCATAATCTATCAGAATACCATCAGAAAACTTCTCTGTCCTAATACTTTTCTCACCGATTTCTCTTGGCAGATATAAATAAGCTGCTAACATTTTTCCTTTTCTGTATGTTATTTCCAAATATTTGTCCATCATTTTATCTCTCCATAAACTGGATATGCAGTTATAACGACGATTACTTTTTCTTCGACATCCGGTTCCAAAATCATTGCCCAGTTTTTCTCTTTATGTTTTGTTTTGACCAACCAACGCCTTTTACATTATCCCTGATGCAATCAATTGAATTTTCAAACATCATGCGCAGATCAATCTCATTGAATCCGCGATCAACCATCCATTTTTCCAAATGCGAAGTTAGTTCTAATTCCCAATTCCACCAGTCAGGAAACATCCACTTTCCTTGTGTTGACTATTAATATGATTGACCAGTTGAACGCATGTGCAATAAATTCGATACTTTTTTGTGTCTGTGGTGGACGGTCTCGACCGTCCACTACGCGTATGTCCAATAATAATAGAGGCTCCAAAATTTTAACCGGTCATTCATATCTTTATTCAAAAAAGTAATTTTCTATCATGCCTTAATAATATACCTTATAGCCTGCATTATTCATATTATTTTTAAAGGAGGCTGGCTAACCTGAATGGTGCTCTTTTTAGAATGAACGTATAAAAACTGAGTTTCAAAATAGCTTAGCCTTTAGCTAATTGAAAAGTGGACTCAAATTCTGAGCAAGTTCATGAATAATTCAGGATAGAGAGTATAAAATCAACCTGAATTTTCATTACCTAAAAATCAATTTGGACTTTTTTGATGGTGCTTCGGCTTATTTTGTACAAAAATTACTTATCAACAATATCTGACTAAACCTACAGCGCTATCCCCTTGAATTTATAACTCACTCCGAGCGACGCGTTTTCCAAAAATTGTCCCCCTTTGGACGTATCGCGGTCGTACATCAGTTTCACAACCACATTGAACAGCACGTACTGAGTCAACCGCGCGGTGAACATCTGCTCCCAATACAAATCCAACTGCTGCCAGTTTCGATCCGGATCCTTGTCTTCGCTGATGGACGAAAACACCGCCTGGAACAGCTTCAGTTTATTGGTCAATGTGATATTGGCATTGAATTCAGATTTGAACTCAGTGAGCCATTCCACGCCGCCGTCGATTTTCATCCACTTGGTCTCATCCCCGGTCCATAGCTTGCGCAGCGCCACTTCTCCAGCCACCACTTCCTTGGCGCCATACCCCAATCGGGTGGTCAACTGGAATTTCTTGTTTTTGCTGATGCTCTTGGCGATCCCGGCGCTCTGCGACAGCTTCACGGGATTGAGGAAGCGCGATACCAGCTCTCTGGTCTTTGGATTGTAGCCGGCGCTGAATTGCGTATCAAAGGCAAAAGCGACGTACGGATCGATGAATCGCTCCAGTGTGAATTTCAATTCCGAATCGAAATCAATCACATCATTGGATTTTTCAGGGATGGTCCATTGCTCTTTTTCCTGGACTGAAATTTGTCCATAGGCGCAGTACAGCATATTCTTCCAATTATAGATCTTCTTTTTATTCTCGAATTCCATTCTGGAATAGATTTTCCAGGTGAAACTGCCTTTGCCTCCGCCGCTCCAGTTGCTGTTGATGGACAGTTGGTTCGCATCCATTCCCACCAGCATATTCACCAGCCAGTTTTTCGGGCCTTTGCGCAGCCGCGGCTGAAACCAGTTCGTGCCCCAGCCTTCATCGAAGTGCCCAAAGTCCAGCCAGTGCTGCCGATCCGTCGGCGACGCGCTGTCCCCGATGATCACGTAATCGTAGCGATAGATTTGATTGTAGTAACTCAGGTCGAAAACGCGCTCGATGTTTTTGAGGCCGGACAGCGCCGGCGCCAGACAAACCATCATCAGATAATTGCTATTCAATGGATTGGGATAAATGAAGAACGCGGCTTTATCCTCTCCAAAGAAATAGGAATCGCCGAAACGGAGCCCCTGGTCCGAGTCGACCATAGGCAGCGCATCAGCGATTTTTTTCAACAAGGCATTGCCGCTCACATTTCCCACGATGAATAGATGCGAATTGATCGGCGCGTTCGCCTGCGCGGAATCAGCCACCACCATTTTCTCCAGGAACGCATTCGGCCCGCGCCGACCGGCTTCCCGGGCGATTTTATGCGTCAGCCGATTGTAATCGTCCGAATCGTGCGCCGTGCTGTAGACAAATTTGATCGGCCCGGTGAAAATTTTGGACATCGGCCCAATGCGCTGGGGAGATTTCTGGTGGGCATGGACAGCGTCGTGCGTCAATTCCCAGTTTTTTCCCGACTGCAAAAAGCTCAGGACTGGCGCTTTCTCTTGAATCAGAATCGGCGCCGAGCCATCAATCAGTACGTGCAAAGGGAAACGCGCTATCAAGGGCAACGGATCGGCCTGGATTGAGAACGATCTAATATTGTGGGTGGCAACGATGATTCGGCCGGAATCCACCACAGCGTCTACAGAGGCCAGCTCGCGGTAGCTGCGCTGGGCAATGACGTCCAGCCAGGCCACATTGGACGGCTGCAATTGGTCAATTTCGATGTCAATTTTTCTCGGCCGTGTACTTTTTCGTTGAGCGAGCAGCCATCGGAAATAGGACGGGGAGAACACTTCGCGCGCGTTCCGAATATCCAAATCCGGCAGCATGTCAATCGTCGCGCTGCCGCGATGGCGCTTGATTTTGTCCGCCAGACCCTGGCACTGCGCCTGGTGTTGTGGGTCGCCAACAATCCGGATCGGCGTGAGGATTGCATTTCTTGTGATCGCCGCCGTATCCATATTGCACTCGACCAGCGTCACAGCGGCGAATTTATCCGGCGCGCGCTGCGCCAGAAGAAGGGCGGCCGCGCCCCCGATTCCTTCCCCGGCAATGTATATTTTTTCCTGATTGATCGGGTATTTCTTCACTGCATCCCGAATGCAGAGCGTGATTTCTTCCAGTAAAACAGGGGACAGGACAAAATGAGGATAGCCCTTGGGGAAGATGCCGATCATGTTCAAATCCATTTCCGTCAGAATCTCCCCGATTTTTCGGGCGCTTTCTTCTTCATCATCCTGCACGTCGTGAAGAAACACAAACGCCGGGTACTTCTCCTTCGGATTGAACACGGTTGGCAGATGCAGCAGATAGCGACGCATGGCCGCTTCGTTTCCGGATTCGTACATCTGCTCGACGATGCGAAATTCGCGGTGGTAAAACACCTGCTGATTCATGAAAAAATTCGGGATCTGGTCGATGCGTTTTTGAGCCTGATTCATCACATCGAAAAATTCAAAATCCGTCCCGGCATGGGCGAATTTCTGCTGAAGCCAATCGGCCCAATATTTCATCAGGTCATTGACCGATGAGTCGATCCCTTTCAAATTTTTCAGCACGCTCGCCTGCTGCACCAGATAACTGATCTGTTCAGCAATGCGGTCTTTGGACCAGACGGCAATATCGAACTGATGAGAAATTTTGGCGGAGGTGATTTCCAGTTTCAATTTCCCCGACTTGAGATATTTGGGAGCAATGGGCAGTCGCGTCCATTTTTTGGCCCGCATCGTGACCTTGTTGCGGAACAGTGTCTCGTCAGCTTCGAACAAACGGTAGGAAATGCTCCTGCGATAATAGCGCGAATACGTCCACAGGACGAGCGAATCATTTTCCGATAAAAAGGACTGCGCCGGAATAGCCTGAACGATGTTGGCGTTTTCATCGAAGAAGAGCACATTGGCAAACGGCAGGGTAAATTTTTTCTCGGCGATGCCAGCGGTCCATTCCAGCCAGCCGCGAAAATTCGCCCCGTCATTGTCGAACGCCACAACCGACGCGCCCACATGCATCCCGGCGAATGACCCGAGGAGCCCCAGACCGGACCACGGAATCAGCGCCTCGTACCGAATGGTGTCTCCGCGGACCAGCATCTGACAGGGATAGTCCCGATAGCCGGATTCCTGCAATTCGGAATAGGAATGCTCGTACACCAGCGGAACGCTGTCGTTCAGTGTGACGACGAATTCGTGATCATCATTGGCATAAAAATTCTGATCATTATCATCATGCACGTCCACGCAGAATTGAATGCAATCATTGGCCCAGCCGTCATGCCCGGCGTACGGGAATGACGCCGAATCATCCACGGTTTCCGCGGCAACGAGAAATCCCTCGGCGTTCCAGGCGATCCAGAATCGGACGGAACAATCGGCCGGCCCCCGCCAGTCCTGATTTTTGTAGGAAGCCTGCTCCGGCGTGTTCAACACGACAGGCATAAACGGCCGCCACTCGCGGAGATTCCCATCAATGGTCACGTTCAATCGCGGCGCCACATAGAATTGCCCGAAATCAGGATTGGGAAACATGGATGGCTGAGCAAAAACACACTCCACGAAGACGAGGAGAATGAACGAGAAAGATACGCTGTACGTTTTGAAATCAACATTCATGGGCGATCAGAGGATAGTTCATTTTTATCAATTATCTTATATTTCCAAATTTGTAACTTTTCAGGCATGTATTCTTGCCACAAAGACGCCAAGTCACGAAGTTGCAAGAAGATGTCAACTGATCGTTCGGGATATTTATCCCGGATGTCCCGGGCGTTGGATACAAATCCAGCGCGATTTGGGTATTAAATGTGGTAACTCAGGTTCCGGGTTCAAGGTTTCTGGTTCCGGGTTAATAATAATTTTCGTCGCTATCCAGGCATGTATTGTTGCCACGAAAGCAATCCTGGTAGAAACCAACGGTTGTATTTTCAGTCGGAACTTCTATCGGGCTTAAATCTTGAGGGCGAACTCACGGATCGCGGCAGTTGGATATTTCGCATTGGGACGAACCAGCAGCGGGTTGTGTTTCGTGTGTTTGAAATCGCGGATCTTCAATGTCCCGGTTGACCTGGCGATTTGACGATTAGTGAGCCGGAACCAATTCGCCATTCGATCTGACGCCGGGACGACCGGCCGATCAGTAGTCAAAATAGTCCCTGACTTCGGTCTTGTGGGTCACCCAGTAACGTTTCTTCTTCCTGCGCGGGAAAAGAACCAGCGCAATCAAAGCGCCCAGAATGAATCCACCGATATGAGCCCACCATGCGACCCCGCAGCAATCCTGATTCGCTGCAAGCGAAGAAACGCCGCTGAACGACTGGAGCAAGAACCAAATTCCCAGAAACAGATAGGCCGGCATTTCGACCAGGAAGAAAATCGGGATGAATGTCGTCACGCGCGCCCGGGGAAATAAAAACACGTACGCGCCCATCACGCCGGCAATAGCGCCGCTGGCTCCCACCGTGGGGACATTCGATCCGGGATTGGTGTAAATATGGGCCAATCCCGCCATCGCGCCGCAGAACAGATAGAATATCAGGAATCGCGTGTGGCCGATATGGTCTTCCACATTGTCGCCGAAAATCCAGAGGAACCAGAGATTCCCGATGAGATGAAACCAACTGCCATGCAGGAATTGGGATGATAACAACGGGAAATACATCGCCACGACATTGATGCCGTTGGTGAGGTGAAAGAAATATCTCGCCGGGATGATCCCGAAAAAATTGATGAAGGCCGAGATGTGCTCCCCCAACGCGATCTCAAGCAAAAATACGAGCCCATTCATGACAATCAGTGACAGCGTGACAAATGGAAATGTCGCTGAGGGGATGGTATCTCTCAATGGGAACATGCGTCAACTCAGCACATAGAGATCATCGGACTCTTTTTTTATGCTCACCGATTTCCCGAAATGAAGCGGGAACATTGCCCAGAATTTTTCCGCATCAATTTTGTAGATGATCTGCGGCTTTTTGGGTCCCAGGCTCCATCGTTCCATGGTTTCAATGCGGGTTTCCAGTTCAGCGTCCTTCACCTTCAGCCTGAACATCTTCCCAATCTTCGGGAACAGTTCCAAACTGTCCTTGAGAATGATGATGTACCGGTCTTTCACTTCCTCGGCCGAAATTTTTCGTCTGTATTCAGCAGCCATAAACTACCCCTTTTTAATTTGGTCCGCCATTCAGTTACTGTTCAGTCAAATGAGCGTCATGGTGGAGCGCGATACCTTTGTGCATTCCATACCAGGAAGTCGCCCCACCTGAAACTTCATGGCGATGCTGAAATTCGCTCTGTCTGACTGAGTGAAATATATAAAAGCCCGCGCCGAAATGCAAGATAAATTCCGTTAAATTAAATCATCCCAGCCGCAACAAGTCGGGCGCTCATCAGCCGGCGTCGCACGGCCAGAAGGCATTTCAATCGCAGCCGGTTCGACGTTATCCCCGATCATCGACAGGGTGCATTAATGCGCTTCCAGCCAGTTCGCGCCAATGCCGGTCTCCGCCTTGATGGGCGCTTTGAGCTGGATGGCATTTTCCATTTCCGTCACGACCAGCGTTCTCATGGCATCGATTTCATCCGTGGGGACTTCGAACACAAGCTCGTCGTGAACCTGAATGATCATTTTTGACTGAAGCTTCTCGCGCCGCATCCGATCATGAATACGGATCATGGCGACTTTTATGAGATCTGCCGCCGTCCCCTGAATGGGCGTATTGATGGCGTTGCGCTCGGCAAACTCACGAACCGTCCGGTTGTCGCTATAAATTTCAGGCAGATAGCGGCGCCGATTGAGCAGTGTGGTGACATAGCCTTTTTCCCGCGCCTTTTCTTTGGACAGCTCCATGTATTCTTTGATCCCGGGATAATTGGCAAAATAGTTTTGAATGAACGCTTCGGCTTCCTCCCGGGAAATTTCAAGCCGGTTGGCCAGACCAAAAGCGCCCATGCCATAGATGATGCCGAAATTCACCTCTTTGGCGCGCCGGCGCATTTCATCGGTCACTTCCTCCAGGGGCACGCCGAAAACCAGCGCAGCCGTTTCGCGGTGGATGTCCTTCTCGTCATGAAACGCCTGGAGCAGCGTGGAGTCCTCGGAAAGATGCGCCATGATTCTCAACTCGATCTGCGAGTAATCGGCGTCCAGCAATACATGATTGGCGTCGACCGGGATGAACGCCTTCCGGATCTTGCGGCCAAGTTCAGTCCGGATGGGGATGTTCTGCAAATTGGGATCGCTGGAGGAAAGTCGGCCGGTCGCGGCGACTGTCTGATTGTAGGACGTATGAACCCGGCCAGTGAATGGATTGATCAACCTGGGCAGCGCATCGATATAGGTCGATTTCAATTTGGAGTATTGCCGGTATTCCAGTAAATCGCGCGGCAATTGATGCTCTTTGGCCAGCACTTCCAGCACGGAAACATCAGTGGAAGGGCCTGTCTTCGTTCGTTTTATAATCGGCAAGCCCAACCGGTTGAACATTATTTCAGTCAATTGCTTTGTCGAATTGATATTGAACTGCTGGCCGGCGCTGGCATAAATGGCCCGGGTCAATCCCTCCAGGCGCGTTTCAAGTTCCCGGGACATTTCATTCAGCAGGCCAACATCGAGAGAAACGCCATTGCGCTCAATCTCCATCAACACCGTCAGCAGCGGCAGCTCCACCTCATCGAAAAGCGGCTTCAGCTCCGATTCCACCAGCTTCGGCTCCAGCACCGTCCGAAGTCGCTGCGTGAAATCCGCATCTTCACAGGCATAAAAACTCACCTTCTCAATCGGAACATCGGCCATGGTTGTTTGCTTCTTCCCCACGCCGATCAGGTCACTGGTGGGCACCTTTGTATAATTGAAATACAAGAGGGACAGCGCATCCAGATTGTGCTGCCGCAGCGATGGATTGATGACGTAGCTGGCAATCATCGTATCAAAATCCAATCCCTGCACTTCGATGCCGGCGCGCGACAGCACCAGCAAATCGTACTTCGCATTCTGCCCACTCTTTTTTATCTCCGGATTTTCGAGAATCGGCCGTAAATGGTCCAGGACTTTTGCAGCGGACAGACCTTTGAATTTATTCTCGGTGAAAAGATCGCCGCTGGCGGGCGTCGCCGCCGAGGTGACCGGGATATAATAGGCATCTCCCTTTACCCATGAAAATGACAGACCGACGATTTCAGCCCGCATGGGATCCACATCGGTCGTCTCCAGATCGAGCGTCACCTGCGTGCATGCACGAAGTGTGTTCACGAATTGCGCAAGTTCCCCGAAGCTGCCAATCGTCCTGTAATTTACCGCTTCCGATTTGGCTGATTTTTTGAAACGATCCAGCAGTGAGTTGAATTCCAGTTCCTTCAATAGTTGATACACGGCCTCATTGTCAGGTGGCCGCACAGCCAGATCGCTTAATTTCACAGGGATCGGCGCGTTGACGTCAATGGTGACCAACTTTTTGGAAAGAAAAGCAGCGTCCCTGTCTTTTGCTAACTTCGCCCGAACCGATTCCGAGGAAACTTCATCCAGGCGTTGGTACAGGTCTTCAATGCCTTCAAATTGTTTCAGTAAATCTACTGCTGTTTTGGGTCCAACGCCGGCCACGCCCGGCACGTTGTCCGACGAATCCCCGACCAGCGCCAGATAATCAATCACCCTGGCCGGCGGCACTCCCATTTTATTGGCGACGCCCGCTTCATCCAAAATTTCAATCGAATCCAAGCCTTTTTTCGGATTATAAATTTTAATGAGCGGCGAAACCAACTGCCTGAAATCCTTATCAGCCGAAACCAGAAACGTCTCCATGTTCTCGGCCTCGGCCATTTTCGCCAGAACGCCCATCACGTCATCGGCCTCCAGACCGGGGACTTCCACCGAAACGATGTTCAGCGCATTGACCACCTGTTTGATTCGGGGCAATTGATCCACCAGGCTGTCCTCCATTTTCTGACGGGTGGCTTTGTATTCAGGATATAGTTCATGGCGGAAAGTAGGCTGCGGCGTATCAAAAATGACCGCCAGATAATCCGGCTTTTCCACGTCCGACAGCTTGAGCAGCGTTCTGATAAATCCAAAGGAAGCGCCTGTGTTCTCGCCTCTGGAATTGACGGGCATGCTATTTTTCAACGCATAAAAGGCGCTGTACACAATCGCGCTGCCATCTACTAAAAACAACCGATGACGCCTGGCTTCATTCATCTGTTCACCCTTTAATTTTGTACTGAGTGAATGTAAGATAATTTTTATTGAAAATCAACCTGGAATTATTTTTTATCCGATGTCCTCTCCCTGAAATTTTCCTGAAACGAAGCAGACAGGCCAGACGGCAAAAAATATAGTTGCTTTGAATCTCATATCGATCATTATTTTAATTGACTCTAAAGAAAATAATTGTTATAATTGAACGACGTTTTCGGGAGCGAACACGAACGCAGTGCCGTTTCAAAGAAGATCAACAAGAACACGGCTTAATAGGTATTTTTAATGAAGGATGAAGGAGGCGAGCGATGAGTCAACCTCAACAGCAGCAAATCAATATCGAGTTGGGCGAGAAAGAGGCCGAAGGAATCTACTCCAATCTGGCGCTGATAACGCACTCCCCGGCTGAATTCGTCATTGACTTCACACGGATGTTGCCCGGAGTGCCCAAGACAAAAGTTTACGCCAGAATTGTCATGACGCCCCAACATGCCAAGTCCCTGTTAAAGGCGCTGGAAGAGAATATCAAGAAATACGAAGCCCAATTTGGTGAAATCAAAACCATCCATGATCCGAAATCCAGGTCGTTCGGCTTCAAACAGCCCAACAATCTCAATTCAACATCCGAGACAATGTAACGAAATCGATGTGAAATTAATCAATGACTATCTGCACATGACGAACCGGATTTTTAAATTAACAATCTCAGCATTCGCAGTGGTGATGTTCCTCGCGCCGGCAAATTGCCTGCGCGCGCAATCATCCCAACGGGCGGCTCACCTGGGCCTCGGGTTTGAAATCGGGAACTGGAGTCCCAACAATTTGAACAGCGACGTGACCCTCACCCCGATCAGCAATGTTCGAAATCATCCGTACGTGGGTTTTATCCTCGCCAAACCGCTGAGCATTGATTTAGCCCTGCGCGCCAATATTGGTTACTGGAAATACATTGGCACAAAATCTTTCACGGACGAAAGAAAACTCGAGATCATGACTTTTCTGTTGGATCTGAAATACGCATTGCTCAGCGACGTTCGTTTAATGCCGTATGTCAGCTATGGGATCGGTTGGTTTTTGGGCAGCGAAAGTGCGCCGGAGGATGCGCTGCTTGAGTTCGACTCCCGGTCAGAAATGGGATTGGGATTCAATGTGGGGACAGGTTTCGATTTAAACGTTTACAAAAAGCTCTTTGTGACAATTGATTTCCGCTACCTGTATGTCAAATTCAACAAGACCATTGCGTTTACAGATCTGTACAGCGGCCCCAGAATCAGCGCCGGATTCAATGTTAATTTTTAGCCCGGCCGCGGCTCGCCTGTCGGCTTTCTGACGATACTGCTTTCTTCTTTCGAGTCTGTACCAAAAAAAAATCCAGCCAATCAAAAAATGATCGCTGGATTTTTTTTACCGTCTTTCCAAATTTTCAGGTTATTTGAGACTCATCTTTTCAACCATCCGATGTTCCACCACTTCGTCATCGAATACAGTGACAACTTTATCGATGTATTTATATTCCTGATTGATAGTCGCTTTGAGGTAATCGGTGATATAATGCCCCAGGATCGAATGCACACATTCGGTCACTCCCATATCATTGATGGGAATATGAACTGAATGCCGGGCGATTCGTTTCAATTTTCCGCCATCGAAGCCGGTGAGCCCGATGGTGATCATTTTATTGCGATTGGCATAGTCGACAGCCTTTATCACATTGGGACTATTTCCGGAGCCGCTAATGGCGACCACCACATCGCCCGGCTCGCCAAGATTGCGCAACTGCTGTTCGAAAATAGTGTCATATCCCTCGTCATTGGCCCAGGCCATGACATAAGGCACGTTATCCGTCAGACTGATCACTTTGAATCGTTTGATATCCTTCTTGCCGTTTAAAGTTCCCTTGCCTAAATCCTCACAGAAATGCGACGCGGTTGCGGCGCTTCCGCCATTCCCAAAAATGAAAATGTGTTTCTTGTTATGGTAGGCATATTCCAGAATCTGGATAAATTTTTGGTGCTCTTCCACCCGAACGGAATTGCATGCTGCATGCACTCGGTTGAAGTACTCACTTATCATTTCCATTCATATCTCCCCATGTTAAATATTATTTTTGTCCCATCCTTCTCCAGGAAAAATGGAAATTCACGAAATCCATTCAGCGCTTCCCTGACACGATTTTGGTTCTCCCGCTGACAGTAAAGCAGCAGGAATCCGCCACCTCCAGCGCCTGAAATTTTGCCCCCCATGGCACCAGCCTTAATGGCTTTTTGATACATCTCATCAATAAATCCGTTGGAAATTTTGCTGGCGAGTTGCTTCTTGTAATCCCAACCGGCCGCCAGAATATTTCCCACCTGGTCGAATGCATTCGCCTCCAGAGCATCCTTAATTTCTTTTGCCTGGGACTTCAACTGTTTTAGCACACTCATTTTATTATTGGTATTACTTTTTTGCTCGGACAGAATAACGTCTGAACTACGGGTTTTCCCGGTGAAAAACAGTAACAAATTCGACCCAAATTTTCGTTTATGGCTGTTTTGCAATGCTATTTTCTCTACGATCACCTCCTCATTTTTGCAAAATTTGATAAAGCGAATCCCACCATACGCGGCAATATATTGATCCTGCTTGCCGATGGGTTTTTTCAAAATATCTATTTCAATTTCACAGGCCTCCCGCGCCAATCTCTCAGCGGTAACCAGTTCACCCTGATACGCATACAACGCATTCAACAAGCCCACAGTCACGCTGCTGGAAGAACCCAGACCGGAACCGCTGGATGGTATATCGGCCAATGTCGTAATTTCTACACCGTGCGATACGCCGGTTTTTTTCATCGCCTCGCGAACCAAACCATGTTCAATCTCATCGACTGTATCGACAATCTCCTTCTTCGAATAGTTGATATAAATTTTTTCATCGAACCGTTCTTTGATGATGACAAAAATAAATTTATCAATGGCTGAACTCAGAACACAGCCTTCTTCCTGTTGATAAAACGACGCTAAATCAGTGCCCCCCCCGGCAAGACTGACCCGCAATGGAGTCTGCGAAATAATCATCATGCACCGTGCTCCTTCATCTTCATCCTCGTTTCCATGCGATTCAATTGTTACAGTAATAACTCGTCTTCAATTTCAACGTCCTTTTTCATCGTATCGTGTCTGAACAAGAACTAATTTCAAACGAAACAATAACGGGATTTTCCTGGTTCACATAAATTGACCTCATCCCCAAACGCCTTTTCCCGGAAGGAGAAGGTCGGGTTGAGGTCTATACCAGGCGTTTTCGTTCAGACAATATTACAGCTACGTCGTCTATTAAAATCTGATGGCGGCGACTTCCTCGCACGCGCGGTTATAGGATTCAATCGTCCCAATATCTCTGAAATACTCCCTGATGAAAAATCCACTCATCTTTCCAACCAATTTGGGAAGAACATGGTAACCGAGATCAGCAGGCGTTGTTTCTGGCAGGTAATCGAACAGCGCGGGATCCGCGACGTACACGCCGGCGCCGGCTAATGTGCTCTTCGGATTTTTCGGTTTCTCGACAAAATCGATAACCACATTCTGATCATCAAGTTCGGCGATACCGCATTCCGTCGGATTTGACGTATGAAACAATCCTAATGTGAAAATATGGGGATGGGATCGATGGAACTCAACCATCTCCGATAGATTCACATTCGTCAAATTATCGGAATAGCAAATCAGGAATGGTTCATCCGAATTGATGAAATCCCGATTATTCCGAATTGTGCCAGCGCTACCTAAAAGCTCTTTCTCCATAACCGTAACAATTTTCAGCCCAAAGTCAACCTCATTAAGAAAATTTAATATCGGCTGTGGAAAATGATGCAGGTTAATGAGCACTTCATCTATTCCGTATTTTTCGAAAGAACGGAGCCAATAATAGAGCAGCGGTTTCCCGTCAATGGGCGCGAGGCATTTGGGAATGTTCTCAGTGATCGGGCGCAGTCTCGTTCCGAGTCCTGCCGCTAATAAAAATGCCTTCATAACCAACTCTTTCCTCTGCCTGGTTTCGAATAATCCGTGCACTGTCTCTATCACGCAAACGTGGTCGCTGCCTGAACTTCCCCTCTGGCCATTTTCCTGGCTCGCACCACATTCATGGATTTCATCTTTGAAGCGGCTTTTTCCAGAATATTTTCCACGCGGTCCATCTTCTTCAACCACTCCACGTACGATGCAATGCTCTCTTCAACCGCATGCAACGGTTTCCAACCCAGGAATTTTAACTTGGAGATGTCGGAAAAAATGTGGCGCGTGTCACCAAATCGATAATTTTCAGTGATCAACGGCGGGATATTTTTGTTGAATACCTTCGTCACAATCGTGGCAAACTCCATCACCGAGTAGGTCTTTCCACCACCGACATTGTACACCTGATAATCCGAGGCGCTCGAATCCAGGACAGCCAGATTTGCATTGACAACATCCTGTATATTTACAAAATCACGTTGCTGCTTCCCATCTTCATACACAGGTATTGGCTGATCGAAAAATGTGCTGAGGCAAAAAATGCGACAGGCGCCGGAATATGCGTTGTAAATGGACTGTCGCGGTCCCTGGACAATGGAATAGCGGAGACATGTTGTCGGCACCTGGTACCGCTTGCCCAAATTAATGCTCACCTGCTCCTGTGAATACTTGGAAAGCGCGTACTGATTCTGGGGATTCACCCGATTTTCATTAGTCCACATGGCCTGAAGCAATGTCCCGCAATCCTGGCAATAATGATTCCACTGGCCAGCCTCCAAGTGCTCTACCTCCCGCAGGTCTGGAAACTTGATCCGATTGCACTGGGGACAGCGGTATTTGCCCTCTCCATAGACCGCCTGAGACGATGCCACAACGACTTTTTGGATGGGCAACTTCTTTTCAATAATAATTTCATAAAGCAACGCCGTGCCAACGCTGTTCACGTGAAAAAATTTGCTGAAGTCAGGCATATAATCCTGATAAGCTGCCAGATGAATCACGACATCCACCCCATCCAGCGCTTTTTCCCAGTCATCCCTATTGCGAACATCGCCCAGAATGAACTCAGCCTTTTGAGGGATGTAATCCGGCTTACCCATCAAATGAACCGGTTTGGATAAATTATCCAATATCCGCACTTCATACCCTCTCTCCAGCAGTGCATCAACTGTATGAGAGCCGATGAACCCGGCGCCACCCGTGACGAGACATTTCATTGCTGCATTCCCATGTTTTTGTAATTCGTAATTGGTGAATTTGTCGTATCCACTCAATAAAATATGGTGGAATCCGTCTTGCCCGAATGCCATGTCCAGCATCCATTAACTATCAAAAGGAGGACAGGCTGGGCTTTTATCGGGCATCCATTGAATCAGCGTGGATTCCCGCTAAGAGCATGCGGGAAAGACAACCATCACGTTATTTGTAACTTATAATTGCCCGAAAATATTGAGCGGATACAATTTGTCATTGGGATTCTTTGATTTTTAAATAGTTAGAAGTTCGATTCTTGATTTTGTAATTCAGAATTTTGTTATTGTGATTTCATTGTAATTTGGTTTTTGATCCTTGGAGTTTTCAGCTTGCTTCCCTATGATGTATAACCATGCGGATGACGTCTATGCCACTCCCATGCAGATTTCACTATATCGTGAATTGAAGGATATTTCGGCTGCCAACCCAACTCTTTTTTCGCCCTGGCATTACCTGCAACTAAAACTGCCGGATCGCCGGCGCGACGATCGGTCTCAACCACATTCACTCTGACCCCGGTAATTCGTTGAACAGTCTCCACAATTTCTTTGACGGTGAATCCTTCGCCATTTCCCAGGTTATACTCACCATTGGGGCACGCATCCAGATTTTTCAACGCCAGAATATGAGCCAGCGCCAGATCCTCCACATGAATGTAATCTCTGACGCACGAGCCATCTTTGGTGGGATAATCCGTGCCGAATAGTTTAAACGATTCACGCTGCTTCAACACCGCCTGAATGATCATGGGGATCAAATGGCTCTCGTTTTTATGCGCTTCGCCCAATTTCTCGCTCGCTCCGGCGACATTGAAATAGCGAAATAAATTGTACCGTACCCCGTAGGAGCTGTGATACCATTGCAGCACTTTTTCAAACATGAGCTTGGATTCGCCATAGGCATTGATTGGATTTTGCGGATGGTTCTCATCAATAGGCACGTATTCAGGCTCTCCAAACGTCGCAGCGGTCGAGGAAAAAATAATATCCGTGCATCCGAATTCGAGCATTGTGTCCAGCAGTGCGATGCTGTTTACTAAATTATTATGAAAATATTTTTTAGGATCTGTCATCGAAAATTCGATGGTCGTTTCTGCGGCGAAATGAAGAACGGCCTTTATCTCATTTTCAGAAAATATTCTTTTGAGCAATAACGTATCGCCAAAATCGCCCTCGTACAATGTCACCTGTGGAAGAATTGCCTCCCGGTTGCCCTCCTGGAAATTATCCACAGTGACAACATCGAAACGCTGCTGTATTAAAAGTTCTGATACGATGCTTGCAATATACCCACCACCGCCTGTCACCAGTAAACTCATTTTATGTCCCATCCTTTTGTGTACAAGCTATCTCTTTGATTCGTGCTACCAGAAAAACGTGAATTTTATTCACGATTCTCTGGAAAACAAGAAATTGACATGAAGGAAAATTTCTTCAGTTTATTAACCCTACTACGTCATTTAGCAAGTTCTGCACAATATATTGTATGTTATGTTGTCAGAAAATACGATATATTGTGTATCCGCTCAATATTTTCAGGCAATTATAAGTTACAAATAACGTGATGGTTGTCTTTCCCGCATGCTCTTAGCGGGAATCCACGCTGATTCAATGGATGCCCGATAAAAGCCCAGCCTGTCCTCCTTTTGATAGTTAATGGATGCTGGACATGGCATTCGGGCAAGACGGATTCCACCATATTTTATTGAGTGGATACCATATTGTGCTAATAATTCTAAGTGACGTTATAGGGTTAAATTATAAAAAATTTTATCCGTGCAAATCCGTCTGATCAGTGTCATCTGCGTTTCATGATTTGCCTGGAAGTTTACTTCGTTATAGTATTACAAGTTAATTCTTTGTTTTTTGTGCAAAAGAATTTTTACCACAAAGCTCGCAAAGGAGGCACAAAGAACTCAAAGAAAAACAAATAAATAAAACCAATCAGTTACAATATCATTTTTTCTTGGTGTACTTTGTGATTTCTTTGTGTCCCTTGTGGTTTAATTTTTTTTGCGGCTTTGTCGCGCTGGGTATTAACGATTATTTTTATCTTTGCCTGTCTGGGGCAGCAGGGAATTTAATAATTGAACAAGTGCTTCCCATTCCAATGAAATTTCACATTCGCTTCCCAATTATTTCTGTCAGCGCCAGGTTCATTGGAGTAATTCTCCACCTCGAAATATCGATAGGAAATATCCATTAAAAAAGCAGGAGTCACATGCCAGCTCAAACCCAGGGTTGTTATGGAGGATGTTTCAACAGCGCCGAAGGGAAATGGCTCGTCATAACCCTGAGCCACTGTATAACTGCGCCAGGGCTCAAGCCATTGATCGAGCACCGAACCTTCGCCTTTGCGGATGTAGTCAAATGCCATGCTCATTTTGAATCGCTGCGGGAACCAGTAATCCGCCGTTACATGCCAGCGATCGAAATTATTTCCCAGGGAATACCCGATTGGCCGGTTATAAAAAACGAACTTCTCCCAATCTTTGAGCGAATTGTAAGTTCGATTGGCCACCCTCACATATTCCATCCCCAATGTTGCGCCGTTTAATCCAGGCAGTCCGCTCTTCAATAACCCGACGATGTATCCGATCTCATTCGGTTCCAGATCCCCGGGCGCCGTTTCTTCCACCTGAAAATCGTCAATCAACAGTTCGCCGTAAAATTCCCAGTTTGACCAGGGGTACCAATCCACATCCAGATAGAGCATGCCGTTTCCATCGTAGCCACCGTGGTTCAGCAGTTCACCGTGATAGTATAAAAGTGGATTGTGATATTTCAACTCCCACGTGCTGTTCGGCCCGCCATAAAGCAGCATCTCTGCCAAACCGATCTTGAATCTGTCCCCCAGGCAAATCGTCATTCGATGGGCTGAAAGATACCGGTTGGCCGTTCCCACGGAGTACTTTTGAACGAGCGAATCCGCCATTGTCCACTGATCCAGATTGGCGGCAAGCGTCGTCAACGAAATCGCTTTATATTTTAACACCACAGAAAAAATATCCAGGGGCCGGGCATTGTCTGAGAACAGCAGCCGACCCGTCCTGCCGCTGCCCCAATAAATGTAATCTCTGCCAAATGTTATATTTAAAAACGAATTGGAGTACCGGGCATAACCTTGTTCCAGGTACCCGGCGAATCCACGCCATTTATTGCCCGTGTAATCCGGATCATTGTACAAAAACTGGTCAAGCAGACCGCCATTATAAAAATACAGATGCTCCCCAACGTGCAGCCCACATTGACTTCGCAATTGAGTATAATGACGTGTCTCGTTTTCGTCCAGTTGCGCGTATTGATCCGCCCATACACCCACCATGATATTCATATCGCCGCGTTTTTCACCATGGGGCTTTGCAAATTCCTGCATCAGGTAGCGCAGCATCCAGCGATCCCGGGCGCTCAATGTGACGGAGCCGGAGGTTACATTCTCATTCAGCTTAATCAGCGCTCCTTCTACATCGGCGAGGTAATAAGGTTTCTGAATCGTGTTCAGATCTTTCAGATAACCGCGAAGCGCCAACTGATCCAGGTAGGTATACCCCCAATGGTACAAGGGTATCGTTTCCTGAGCTAACGCGATTACAGGCAGCGACAGAAGAAATGTAAGAAATATGATTCGCTTATATGTGGACATCCTGTTTTGGCATGGAGGTTAATTGAAGATGTCAATTTCATTTTCATTCCTGGGTCGACTCTAAAAAGCGTTGATACGTTGGTTATGATATTGTTTCCACTTGAATAGCCCCGACTTTTAAGTCGGGGAACAGAAATTTCCCTGCAATTTTTGGGCTTCAGCCCCTTTTTAGCGTGGACTCATTCTGATCATGTGATATTCAATTTAATTTTTAAAACCAATGTGTAACGACCCCGGTTGGCTGGTTCAGGGTTCCGGGTTCAAGGTTAGAATCCTTTCGCTCTTTATATATGGGTCGACTCCAAAAAGCCGTAAAAGGCGTTGATACGGTGGTTATGATATCTTTTACACTTGAATAGCCCCGACTTTCAAGTCGGGGAACAGAAAATTCCCTGCGATTTTTGGGCTTCAGCCCCTTTTTAACCCTGAACGATGAACCTTTAAACCCCGAACCTCTAAACCCTGAACCTGAGCAGCTACAGCTTTTCAAAATCGATTATTTCACAAATTTTTTTTGTGTCTTCGAGGCTTCGCGGCTGAATCGTTACAAGAAATAAAACTTAAGCTCTTGGTTTTGAAATTACTCCGGAGTGCGATACCTTTATACATCGCTGGCATCGCATAAAGGCGATGCACTCCATGTAAACAATTCAATATCACATCGCCCGCTTTTCATTTTAGAATTTTAGGAATAACCTGAATTTCTAAAATGAAATGTCAAATGAGCGCATAACGCATTATTTTAGTATGGAGTGCATCGACTGTGTCGATGCATGAATTGACACAGTCAATTCACTCCATATGTCTTTAGAAATTAAATATCTAAATTTGATTATAAAAATCCATTTTAGAAATTTAAGTATAATATTTTTTTGTGTCTTCGAGACTTCGTGGCTGAATAATTACCGGATAAACATCCCAACTCACCTGGCACGCAAAACAATCAGGATTTGAATGATTGAAAATTGGCATTGGAATTTTTTTGTTATTTGTCAATTGAATTTTGCAATTTCACGCTCTCCCGTCTTGCGTCTCCCGTCTCCCGTCTCGCATCTAGCGTCTAGCGTCTCGCGTCTCACATCTGGCATCTCGCATTCAACCTCTACGACGCCCCCCGACTGCTCAGCACCGCAGGAATCGTCTTGAACAAAATTTTGAAATCCAGCCACAACGACCAGTGATCGATATACTGCAAATCCAGCAACACCCAATCATCAAAGTTATTGATATGATTTCTTCCGTTGCATTGCCAGAGACAGGTGATTCCCGGTTTCACGGATAGCTTCCGCCGCTGCCAGTTCTTAAATTTCGGCACCTCTGTGACAAGAGGCGGACGCGGTCCGACAAGGCTCATATCGCCTTTGAACACGCTGAAAAGCTGCGGCAATTCATCCAGACTGAATTTTCTCAGCACTCGACCCACTTTCGTAATGCGCGGGTCATTTTTCATCTTGAAAACGGCGCCGCTCATTTCATTCTTCGCCATCAACTTTTCTTTCAGATCATCGGCATTGACGACCATCGTGCGAAATTTGAAACTCGTGAACTTCCGTTTATTCAGTCCCACAACCTGCCAGCGGTAAAAAATCGGCCCCGGGGAAGTCAGCTTAATGAATGCAGCGATGGCAAGAAATAACGGCGACAGGATGATCAGACCAATTCCTGATAGCGACATATCAATCACCCGTTTGACAAACAATTCCCAGACATTTCTGCGCGTGGTGGAATAGGTGATGATAGGCAGGCCGTGCACGGTTTCCACTTCGGCGTAAGACACCAGGCCGCTGAAAAAATTGGAAACGATGCGGGTCTGTACGCCTTCCAGTTCGCACATATAGAGCAGGTCCTTCGCCGCTTCCAGCTTGCTCAGGGGAAGCGCAAAAATAACTTCTTCAATATAATGAGTGTGCAGCACAGCCGGCAGATCTTCGAGCTTGCCCAACACCGTTGCGCCGTTGATTTCACTGCCCACTTCATGACCATTTCCATCCAAAAAACCAACGATATCCAGTCCCCAGTCGCTGCTATTTTGAATTGTCTCCACCAATCGCTTTGAATTCTCTCCATCCCCTACGATCAATACAGACCGCCGGTTGTGACCTCGCGCGCGAATATATTCAACAGCTTGAAGAAATAAGTAATTTTCGATTAGCAGTAATATCAAAACACAGAGGCCAAACACCCACACGAATGAACGTGAGATCGATTGTGCACGAAAACTATACAGCGCCATGAGCAGAAATATCTCACCCAACGCCGTGACTTTCACGATCCGTTTGATCTCATTTTTAAAGGAAGTGTAACGAAGTCGTGATTCCCGTTTTTCGATGTAAAAGAGGATGAACCAGATAAGTACAATAGGCGGGAGCGATATCAGGTGATCTGAAAATCGGATATCGCCGCTGAAGGGGAAAATCTTCACCAACAGGGCGCGAATGGGGAACGTGATAAAATAAGCAGCGATCACCGTTACTAAATCAAAAAACAGCGTGATCCACGGTGTCAATCGAAGATGTCTTCTTAACATGATGTGTACCCTTGTTGCAATGTATAGTGAAATCGAGCTGAGTTGTTTTGCCCTGAAAGAAGTTGTATGAATCACAGGTAGAAGAGAAAATCATCACTGCTTCAGCAGTGTATTCGTATCAATTCATTTTTCCGATTAATCTGCTCCGGTAATTTTTTATCATCAGGATGTGAGCTACAAATACAATGCCAATTTATTTTTAAAACCAAAGTGCAACGACTCCGGTTGGCTGGTCCAGAGTTCCGGATTCAAGGTCAGAATCCTTTCGCTCTTTATATGTGGGTCGACTCCAAAAAGCCTTAAAAGGCGTTGATACGTTGGGTATGATATCGTTTCCACTTGAATAGCCCCGACTTTCAAGTCGGGGAACAGAAATTTCCCTGCGATTTTTGGGCTTCAGCCCCGTTTTAACCCTGAACAATGAACCTCTAAACCCAGAACATCTAAACCCCGAACCTTTGAACCCTGAACCTTTAAACCCCGAACCTCTAAACCCTGAACCCAAACAATCAGGATTTGAATGATTGAATATTAGTATTGGAATTTTTTTGTTATTTGTCTATTGAATTTTGTAATTTCGCGCTCTCCCATCTCCCGTCTAGCATCTCGCGTCTATCGTTTCACGTCTCACATTTCTAGCATGTCGCTTCAATGCAAAAAAAAATCAAGATGCAGATAAACCGATTTAGTTTAACACCAATCTTCTGTTTCCAAACCAACAATTCTTTCAAAATGACTTGAATTATGAGTTACAAGTATCAAATTATTAGACATAGCTATTCCAGCAATTAATATATCAATATCATCTATCAAAATACCTTTTCTTCTTAAATCGGTGTAAATATCTGCTGAAATTTCTATAGAATCTTTTGTAATTGGTATAATTGAACTATATTCAACAAATTTTAAAAACGCATCAAGTTGTTTTTGGGCGTCTTTATATTTTAAACCGCTAAGAATCTCATAGTAAGAGATGATTCCAAGGTTCATTCTTTCAAATTCATCAAGATATCTCTTAAAATTGTTTACAACATTTTCATTATCACGAAGAAAAAAAGAAATTATATCAGTGTCAATCAACGCTTGTTTCACGATTACTCCTTGACATAAACGCATTTTTACGACGAGTTTTCACATCGTTTAAAAAATCTTCAAAATCATCTTCTGTCATATCTTTCCAACTTCCAGCTAACTGCAATATTTTCTCAGGACTCGATGCTTTCATTCCTAATCCTAACCGAAAATAATGAAGAAAGTCAAAAATTACAGGTACTTTGTCATCTGGAATTTTAGAAATTTCATCGAGTAATTTTTTACGCATCGTTGACACTTTCATCTTTCAAACCTATAAATTATTTACCATTAGTATTATTCCGTTTAAATATAAATAGAAAATTATATTTCCACAATAGATTTTTTTAATAATTTTTTAATTATATTTCAATTGACATTAGAAGTCTGTTTTTTTACCATGCCGGAATCACTTGCGATAGAAAATATGGGTGAATTGGTATTTGGTTTTTCGATGTTCAGATTCCCTTCTCGCCTCTTACGTCTGGCTTCTCGCATCTCGCGTCTGGCTTCTCGCATCTCCCTTCTCCCATCTATCGTTCACCCTTCCCCAACAACGGATGCGCATAATACCCCTTCAATCCGGTGGGAACCGCATGCCGAATCTGATACGCCAATTCAATGGACGCGCGTGCGTCTGCAATGCCGAATCCCCTGCCCGCTAAAATCTCTTCATAAATCGTTGTGTGCAAATCTGTGAAGCCCTCTGAAAATTCGAAATCTTCCTGGTCAATGCTCAACGTGCGGAATGTCGCTTTGCCGGCTTTTTTGTAATCCTCAGGCAAATCATTTTTATCCAGCGACAAAAACCATCTCACATTGGCCCGCTCCAATTCCAGGAATCCACTCATTTTTTTCGCATCCTGATAATGAACCTCAGAATACAAAACCTTGCCATAGATCCACAATAGCATATCGAAGAAATGAATGCCGATGTTGGTCGCCACTCCCCCGGATTTTTCTATGATCCCTTTCCACGAATAGAAATACCACTTGCCGCGGGATGTAATATAGGTCAGGTCAACATGGGCTTTATGCTTTCGATCGGCCTCTTGCAGCGATTTCTCCTTCAACGCCATGATGGATGGATGAACCCGCAACTGCAGCACATTGTAAATTTTCTGTTCGTACGACGTCTCCAGCTCTTCCAGCGCATCCAGGTTCCAGGGATTGAGCACCAGCGGTTTTTCGCAAATGGCATGAGCGCCATTCCTGAGGGCGAATCGCATGTGCGCGTCGTGCAGATAATTGGGAGAGCAAATGCTCACATAATGGATTTCTCTGCCCTTATCCTTCCGCCGCAGCATATCCACATGCCGGTCGAACCGCTCAAACTCCGTGAAAAAATCGACGTCGTCGAAATAGCGGTCCAGAATACCCACAGAATCGGAAATATCCATGGCAGCCACCAGGTTATTTCCGGTGTCTTTGATGGCCTTCAGATGCCTCGGCGCGATATAGCCGGCCACGCCGATCAGGGCGAAGTTTTTTGATTGGTTAGTTGACATGTATCTTCCAATTTACATTTAAATTTGATCCGATTCCTGATGTCGGATGTCAGATTCCAGATGCTGATATGATTGTATTTCTGGTTTTACGGTATTATATTAAATTAGAGTCCAAAAAGGACTACACGTCGGCTATCCGCAGGACGCCGGGTGTTGTTTTACTCCAATGACATCATAATTATTTTTGAATTTTTTTAGTTATATAATTTAGGAACAGAATTATCTTTCTTGTTTTAAGTATGGGATATATCAAAAAAACCCAACCATAGTTATATGTGATTAAAGTATTATCTCCATGATTTTGGTAAATTCTTCATAACTTCTATATTTTCGAATTTGGTGGTTTCTCTTGCTCCATGTTTAATTACCCAATCAGACATACGTTTTATTCCATATCCCAGTGTATAGTTTTTTGTTAAATCACCAAAATATTTTTTTACTTTTTCATGGGAAGAATAAGCAAGTTTTACTTCATTCCGTGATTCCAGATATTCCACCTTTAAAGGGACGCTAAATGCTTTTGAGATTTCGGCTGCTAATTCATTTACAGAGCAAGGATAATCAGCACCCACATTAAATATTTTATTATATACTTCCCTTCTCCTTATACTTTGAGCAATTATTGGGGCCACATCATCAATATAGCTAAATGCTCTTTCTTGCTTTCCATCTCCAAAAATTGTCAAGGAATTTCCATGTAAAATTTGATTCATAAATATACCGACAACGTTCCTGTACTTATCACCAATATTCTGTCTCTCACCATAGACATTGTGTGGACGAAAAATAATGTATGGAAGTGAAAACATTTTATAAGTTTCTTTAAGGTCTAATTCTACTGCGTATTTTGCAATACCATAAGGATCTTCTGGTAAAGGTGTTGTATCTTCAGACATAGGCAACTGATTCTCACCATAGACTGCAATTGAAGATGTAAATACAAAACACTTAACAGAAGAACTATTCACTGAGGCATTAATAAGATTCGCACTACCAATAAGATTATTTGTGTAGTTAAATCTTTTAATGAAATGGCTTAAGCCTTCCGCTGCATATGCAGCTAGATGAAACACATAATCAAATTTAAATTTATCAAAAAGAGAATCAACTAATTTTGAATTTACTACACTACCCTCAATAAATTCTGCATTTTGATTAATATTTTCTTTGAATCCTCCACTTAAATCATCCAAACAAACGACGTCATATCCTAAGTCAATTAAATTATCTATAACGTGTGAACCAATAAATCCCGCGCCACCTGTCACAAGAACTGTCTCCTTTTGACCGTTTAAATTATTATTACAGTCAGTCATCAGATCACCTCGAAAGATTTTTTAGATAATTTCCAGTTGTATTTTTTTAGCATCATTATTGTATTAATTGTTTGAATCCTAGCCATTTTACTCCACGGCTTTCTCATTCCATCACGCTGATGACAATGAATGGCTTTTGCAATTGGGACGTAACTTACTCGCCAACCGTTTTGCCACATTCTACAGCACCAATCTTGATCTTCTGCATAAGTTATTTTGTACCTCTCATCCATTCCTCCCACTTGTTCAATAGCCTCACGTCTGACAACCATTAATGCCCCCATAACCCAGTCTACATCTTTGACTGAATTATGACCAAAATCAAGCATTAAATATTCTTTAATTACTTTGTTTTCTAAGAAAATAGAATCTAGATGCAGTCCTCTAATTAGTAATGCTAGTGGAGTAGAAAAGCGCCTGCAAGAATACTGAATGCTTCCATCAGCATTTAGTAAGCATGGGCCCATTATTCCAACATCAGGATTTTCATTCATAAATTTCAATGATTCATCCCATAATCCAGGTAAACACTGTATATCTGGATTAAATACAACAAAATATTTCCCTTTTTTCAAAATATTCATTCCCAAATTCATGTTTTCGGAATATGATTTTTTGATATTGTTTCTGACTATCACGATATCTTTGAAATTCTCTTTTACCCAATCGGCTGTACCATCTGTACACGCATTATCTATGCAAGCGACTTCTAATTTTGCCTTTTCATTTACTTGAAATAGGGTATGTAAATATTTTTTTAATAGATTAAGCTGATTAGTGCTTACCAAAACCACAGAAAAATCAACATTTTCTACATTTATTTCACTCATAAGTCCTCCTATCTAAAGATATAATTGATATTTTTGCCTTTAATGATATAAAAATAATTAAACTAGCATTTTTTTCTTATAAATATAATCGCAGAAAATTTTTATTTACAAAATCTCTCACCGTTTCAGGAATTTTAGTTTCAAACTTATATTTTGGTTGTATATTTCTAATTTGCGTTATAGCATTTTTCAATTTTGCTACATCACGAACACAAATAATGCTTTGTTCTGTATTCGCTAAATATTCAGCTAATTCTAACTGTTTATCAACAGCCTCACCATATTCATACTCTCGCGGCACCAAAATGAGCCGTTTATTTCGAACAATACAGTCGCCAATAATCCCAAATCCTGCATGGGAGATGACAATTTCGGCTTCTTCAATGTAGTGGATCATATTTTGGGGCTCACAAAAATCAAAATATTTTGCATGAACCGGTTTGTATGGCGAATGCCCCCGTTGAATAAAAAAAGTTTCATCAGATTCTTTTGCTATAGAATCCGCTTCTTTGACCAACCGATCAAACGGCAATGTATTTGTTCCTACACTGACAAAAATCAAAACAGCGGTCCCCCATAGACAGCATTGGGAAAATTTTTCAATGCCGGTTCCCATTGTACCAAAAACAAATCTGCAAAACGGTGCACCAATCTGCCTGATAACGATGGCGTATACACCTGACCGCCGCTTTCAATATAAACTAATTTAGCGCCGAATAATTTTCCAATAATACATGTGGGTACTGCCACATCCGCCCCGGTTGACAAAATAACATCCGGTTTTTCTTTTCGAATGATTCGAAACGCCTGAACAGCGTTTTTAATCAACCGGAACAAATTTCGTCCCGGGTGTTCGATGAAATAAAAGCGTTTTGTTTCGCTCTCTTTTTCCAAATGGGGCGTTCTAAAGGTGACATAATACATATCGCCTTCAAGTAATCGGGACGCTAAACGGGCTTCGCGGTAATGGCCTCCTGAAGAGAACGTGATGCAAATTTTTAGTTCACTGCTGGCCACGCATTTTCCATTCTTCCAATAATGAATAGCCTCTTTCTTTGTACTTCTTTTTAAGCACATTATCTGGATCTAAAACAATAATTGGAGCTTCATCTTTCCTGAGCTTATCGAGCGACGTTAAATTATCATAAGTGTACAAGTCTAATGGAAATTTTTGATAAAATGCCTTTACTCTTTCGTTAAAACTAAACATACTCGCTCTAATACCATTAATAAAACCTTTATTTCTTACAAATCTTATATCTAAGTCAGAGGTCGGGCCAATTTTTTTCCCTCTTGTAATACCTCCTATTACCAAAATACCCATAATACTTTTATTCCTTTCTGCTCGATCTTTAACGGAATTGAGGTAGTCAACCATTTTTGCCTCAGACATCTCACAGAGTGAAAAAAAACGCCCAACTGCATCATAAAAATGAGCATTTAACAACCAGTTCAAAGAATGTATTGTAATAAAAGACATTATAATAGCGAATATTAAATTAAATAAATTATTTAAAATTAATGTCATAATAATTATTGATAATAATTCAATAAAAATCTTAAATACTCTCTCTGTTTTATCCATGCCCAAAATTCCCTGAAAGAACCAATTTATTGAGATCATTCCTGCATTGCTATGCATTATTCGACTTAGGGCTTTATTTTTGGACTCCCAATAAAATTTTTTCTTCTTCATACAACATCCTTATTACCTTATTTACAAAATAGTTCTGCAATTTTCTTCACACACGTTATCAAATTGAATATACTAATGATTTTCTTTTTCATTATTAGAAAAATCAAAAATATTGATTTTTATTTTCATATCAGCACATTGGATTGTTCTAATTATTTTTCTAAACAAAAACATTGAAATTATTTCCATTAATTATCTATATGGAATTAATATTATTTGCTGCAATATATTAATATCCGAATTTTAATTAATTAATATATCAGATTTTTGATTATGCCCAATAACAAATATCCCTCTTTGGTATTTAATTAAATCTTCTAATTGAGCAACAGGCTCAAGGTATTTTTTTTCTATATCCTTGTGTATCATATTTATAGAGAAATATTTTTGTTTCTTGTAATTTTGTCCTTCAAAACTAACAACCTCCAAATCGTATAATTTTGATAATTGAAAATAAAAGATCCAGCTTAACCTATTGACATAACTAATATCGTTTCCAGCCCAAAATTCCCATTCAGAATCGGAATATTTTAGAAAATTAAATTCTGAAATAGATTTATCACCCCACATACCTGGAATTGTAAAATGATCGTGAAATTTATTACATGAATAATTAATCCAGTTTTTTTTAACCATTTTTTAGAATATTTAAACAGGTCTAATAATTTATCAATGGGCACATGTTCTAATACTACTTGAGAAAAAATCAAATCAAAATTTAAATTCAGAATTTCTATATCATCTAACTTATACGGTGCTATGTATTTAATATTACAAATATTAAATATTTTTTCCAATGATTCTGCCTTTTCTAAATTGTAGAAAATCCTTTTTTGCTCAATATCATTCAGTACAGAATTTTTTTTAATTTTATTTAAATATTTATCATTTCCCAAATATTTTATTTGTCTTTTAACCGCCTTAAATTTTAAATCTGGAGTAATATCGACCGTAACAATTTTTTTAAATCCCAATAAGCTGAGTATTATTGGCTCTATTAAAAAATATCCTGTACCAAGTTCAAGAGCAATTTTATCCTTTTTTGTAGATCCATTATGCTGATTCATCAAATCAATTTTCCTAAAAACTTCTTTGAAATGATAATCCACAAAATTGAAGTCATAATCTTTAGACATTAATGCATTAAGATGATTTACCCTATCTCCTATTCGACTTTTTGACAACAATTTCTGCAAACAAGCTTTAATTTTCCAATTCATACAACAATAGCTCCCATTTTTCATTGACAAGCAAAATTGCAATAATCAACTAAATAGCTATCATATTAACTCTTTTATATTTAAATATACTAGTTCAACATCAGTGTCGTTAAAAATAATATTAAAATTAAATTTACTCTCAATATATTTAAAAATATCATATTTCAAATCAAAATCTTCATCATCAATTAATACTTCCGGTTTTCTTTTTAAAATGGTTTCTTTATCCAGTGTTATAAAAATGATAATCGCCTGTCTCGGAATTAATTTTAAAAACATTCTGGCAATTCCGGAATCGAGCAATTCCATATCTTTTGATTCCAACATAAAATCCGCTAAAATATCATACACGAAACGGTCGCACAGGATCACCGTCTTGCTGAATTTTAGCGGAATATATACCTTAATAAAATACATGATACAGGTATCAATAAAATGCATGTACTGAACCGCTTTGGCAATGCGTTTTGATTTATGAAAATCATGCACACTGATCACTTTTTCACCCTGATCCACTCTTCTTGTCAGTCCGGTCAATCGGCAATACAGCAAAATGAACCGTGTGAAAAAATAATTAAAGCGCAGCCATACGCGCTTTCCTTTAACGCCTTTTTTATCCAAATCTCGTATGAGCATATCCACAAAAGTCGATTTCCCGGTGCCATCCACGCCTGCAAAATAAATGAATCGAGGAAAATTAATAATATTTTTTTGACTATTTATCATGGCAAAATTTTGATACTTTCTTTATTGTTCAAGTAATATGTGATACACGATTTCCAGGTCGTCTTTTCATCCAAAACGCCTTGTTTTGAAACGTCATCTCTTTCCAGGCTCATCGAAATCAAAAACATCATGAACATAAACCGGATGAAACTCGCTTCCACTTTTAGTCTTTCAGCCAACGCAGTTAGCGAATATCTCACCAAACGTGTATGCGGATTATCCAGAAAACACGACGTAAACTCATCTAATAAACAGCATTTCTTTTTCGTGAAACAGATACCGGGATGAACCGCTAACATAAAAAAATCAAAAAATGGCATGGCATTTATACTGAAAAATTCCCAATCAATAATGGTCCACTGTTTATGAATGCCCCATAAGAGGCTCCCTCCCCACAAGTCTCCATGGCCGGGTACCAGGGGAAATTCGCTTCCTTCCAGTTTTTCAGCGAATTTTTCTAATCCAACAAGACTTCCTTGTTTTTTATAAGTATAAGTATCCTGAAATAATCTAATCTTTCTTATTAACAAATTTTCGATATCGTTTTTATCCAATTTTTTATATTTAACCCTGGCGCTATTTATCAGTTTCACGAGCCATCTGTAACCAAATTCTGTACAGTCATCTAATATTGCGTACTTCCGCTTTTCGGTCCACGTGTTCCCGGCCAATTCTGGCAATGTTGTGCCCGGGACTGCTTTTTCAACATACACCGGTAATCCATTAAACTCCGCTAATTCAACCGGTTCAGGGACAACACCCTGACATATCCCGGGAAATTTCTCCCATAAAAAAAGAACGTTTTTTGCTTCTTTCTCTATAACCGAACCGACCTCTCTATTGGCTACAGTTTTTAAAATGAGCGTGGGTCGTTTTGCTTTTTTTTCAAAAACCAGGTAAACCGTCTTTCCGGATTCCCCCAACCAGGTCGATGATCGGCTGATCAGTGAAATATCTTTATTTTCAAGTCCAACATCCCATTTGTTTTTGTTGTCATATATGAATTCTGTTATGTGGTCAATCGTGGTTGAGTGCATAAAAGCAAAGGTGTTTGATATTAGCTATTAGATGTTGTATTTTAGTGGATTAATAGACTTTATTTTACAGATTGCTACCAACATAAACCTTTAACCTATTTTGCGATTGTTGATAAAAAATAATCCCGTAGGGATGGAATATGGGTAAAAAGGGCAAGCCAATCAATGAGAAAAACCCGGTCAGGGGTGACACTTTTTTAAAATACAATACCCCAGAAGCCTCCTTTTTTATGACATAGTGGTTTCGGAAATTAAGTTGTGAAATATAAAATTTATTCGATAACATCAGCAATCTGGTGGATCGTTTTAATTTTTTTCCCACTATAACTTTTTCCTATTCCCATGAATCTCAGACCAATTTAAATAAACTTTCGCTAATACGGGCCATAATGTATGTCCCCCGCAGGAAACACATATTTTTAACATGCTAATGATCCAGCGTTGTTTTCTCTTTCCTGATGACATCATATATTTCACAAAATAAAAAAAGGGTCCTGGATCATCTGCAGGAACTAAAAACCAGGGATTCTGCGAGGATGGAAAAGGGATATAATGTGATTTCGAGCTAAACACTCTCTGCTTTTTCTTTTAATAATTTTTGATATAAATTATCAAAATTTTCTATCATCGTTTTTACGTGGAATTTTTCTTCAATTGTTCTGTGAGCGTTGCTTACAATCTTTGCCCGCAATTCGGCATCATCAAATATTCTGGTCATCGCATTGCTCAACGCCAGTGAGTCCTTTGGAGGTACAAGCAAACCATTTACTTCATGATCAATTATTTCCGGGGTGCCGCACACATCTGTCGCAACCACCGGGCATCCGGCGGCCATGGCTTCCAGCACAACCTGGGGCAAACCCTCCCAGAGAGAAGGCAATACAAAAACATCCAGAATCTTCAGTAGAATCGGGATGTCATACCGTTGTCCTAAAAAGAAAATGTGCCTCCCTAAATTACATGAATCCACCTTTGCTTTCAAAAGATTTTCCTGTTCGCCCTCCCCGATGATCAGGCATTTTAATTCCGGGTATTTTTTTCGTAAATCCCGAACAGCTTCGATCAGAAAAGTCAATCCTTTTTGCTCCGAGAGTGCGCCGACAAAACCGAGTATTTTATCAGTTGGTTTTAGGCCAAACTCTTCCATCACATTTTGTTTTTCATTGGAATAATCTTTTTGAAATTTTTCCACATCAATGCCGATATAAATCGGGTCGAGTACCTTCTCCGGATTCATCCCTTCTTGTTCAAACAAAAATTTCTTTACAGCAAGAGAAAAAGGCACCGTGGCGTCGCCAAACCGTGTCGTCCAGCGATCCAGCGCGTAATGAATTTTGCCCCCCCACTGATTATGGACGGAATATATTACAACAGGTACGCCGGCCAATTTTAGCAATGGTCTGCACAAAACAGCCGTACGAAAATGATGAATATGAACAATATCCGGTTTAAGTTTTTTGATATATTTTAAAAAACGAAAAAGCGCCCCAATGTCCAGACTGTTTTTCATCCCAATAACATCCACGATATCCGTTCCATTCTGTCTCATCCGATGCGCCAATGGAACATTGTTTCGCAAGACAGCAATCTTCACGACGTATCGTTCTTTGGGCAAAAATTGAAATAGCCACAGCATGATTCGTTCTACGCCGCGGTCAACAAAAACAGAAGATAGTTGCAGAATTTTTATTTTATCATTCATGTTTAAATGGCTATACTTTTTTGCCTCCAGGTCTCGAAGGCTCGAAGTTGTATCATTAGATTTTGATGTTAATAACTTATTAATCCACATTATTTTAAAAAGGAAACATGAACATACTTTTTACTTCTTGAAAATAGAAATGAACGATAAGAACGATTTATAAATTTTATTATATATGACTTCAATCAATATGATAAAATCTTCTTATCACTCTTCGAATTAGCGCTGGCTAATAGTTTCGAATAGTTCTTCGTACTTTCTAATAATGACTTCAGGAGCATGCTCTTTTTTTACATAATTATAACAGTTATCTCCAATTTCTTTTAGTTTTTCTGGATTCTGGAGCAACGATTTGACATGTTTCACCATGTTTTCCATCGTTTCGGCGCAATAGCCCAAACCGTACTTTTTGATGACGTTATCCGGATCGACTTCCAACGTAATGACCGGCGTTTTATTCGCCCAGGCATGAAGAAAAACATTTGGGAATCCCTCAAGTTTCGAGAAATTGACTAATAATGATGCCTCCCCATATAATTCTCCAATCTTCGACTCGGGTACAAAACCCAAAAAATCAATATTAGTTACCTGTGTAACATCACTCTCAAACTTCTGTTGTATATCAGCATCGGTGGAAGGTATCATTGCCATTTTAAATTTTATCTCTGGTAACAACTTAGCAAATACCAGCATTAGCTCAGGACGCTTCAACTGGTTATTTGTACCGACCCATAAAACATAATTTTGTTTATTGTTATCTGAATTACTGTTTTTTGTTTTGTATATATTTTTAATAATCCAACTGTTCTTATTAAAATTTAGTTTAAAATTTTGTTGTTGTGTTATCGATTGACTAACAACATACGAGATATTTTTCAATCCAAATTTATACAGCATCCTATGATAGAACGGATCAATCTTATTCAATATTTCAGGCTGACTATCGGTATCTATTGTCGAAATAAAAACTACGTTTTTTCGAAATCTGCTATTCATATAACCCAAGAGAGCCAAAAGAAACCTTGGTCCTTTTAAAATATAAAAATCAGCATCTATACTCAAAATTTTTTTAGCAAGACGGAACCAATCAGGGATGAGCCAAAAATTCGCCCCACCCATATATCGAAATGGAACTTTATAATAGATTAATCCATTCGTTATCTCCTTTTCATATTGCCCAAAATCATCAGTAATAATTGAAACCAGGTGACCATAACTAACCAAAGCCCTCGCCAGGCCAATCAATTGAAACTCTGCTCCACCAGCGAATTGACTATTCTTTTTGGATACAGCAAGGAATGCATTTTTAGATATTATACATATTTTCATTGCGAAATATTTTAATTGATGATATGCTGATCGTTAAGAAAATGAAGCAATTTTTTGCATTCAATTATTGGATCAAAATACCCAACCGCTACTTGCTTTCCTCTTTCTGCTATTTTTTCAGCGAATGGTTTATCATTTAATGCCATTCTTAACGCTTCGCCATATAAATAGGGAGAATCAGGTTCTACCATAAAACAAGTTTCTAAGTTTTTCATATATTTGGGAATATCCCCTACTTTTGTTGTAACAATAGGTCTACCGGAAATTAAATATTCACCAATCTTTGTCGGGAACCTTGCTTCTGAACGGATACCTGAAGGCAAAGGTATAGCAAGAACTGAAGCTTCACGATAATAATTTAATAATTCACGTTTTGAAATATATCCAGTAAAATAAACATATTTTTCAAGGTTTTTTTCTGTCGCCTTTGATTTTAACTTCTCCAAGTTTCCGGGAATATCAGCGCTCCCAATAATAACTAATTTAAAATCGATATCACTATCAATTAAAACTTGAATAGAATCAAATAAAAACTCTATTAACTCAATATAGTCAAGATTGCCACAAAAAACTATACTATTACCATTCGCAGATGTTTTCATTCCATTTACAAATTCAGATTTTCTAACCAATATCGGAAGAAGGAATGAAGGACATGATCTTCCACTTTGGCTCTCATATTCCTGCACTTTCTTTGCCAGGAAAGTGGAAATTACAATAGCGCTATCCACCCATTTGAAAACATTTATAGAATATATTTTCTTGATATAAGTTTGAAATTTAGATTTTCTAATAAATGATTCAGGCCACTCACACAGTTCTACTGCAGTTTTAATTTTTAAAGAGCGGCAGATCAATCCAAGTAAAAATAGAGTTTGAGTTTTTCTGGCATAGAAAATTACAAAATCAAGTGTTTCTTTATTGTTAATTAGAAAATAACACGACATCAATAAACCATAACACTTTTGAAACATTCTTTTTATCTTCGAATCTGAAAGTATTGTGTTGTTAAATGAATAATTATAACTAAAATCCTGGCCTGAACCACAATGGTGAATATTTAGTACGCTGCGCTTTCTTTCCGATGGTACAGTAATTAATATATGAACGTCGACACCATTCTGATGCAACCCATAAGCAATGTTTTTAACTCTACCTGCACTGGCTCTACCATGTGGGAATCCAAAACTATCACAAACAATCAATATTTTTTTTAGAGTATTTTTCATTATTTTCAATATAACTCGTTTACTTGAAAGAAAATATATAACAATGCTGAGAATAAGTTATCAGAATGCAAATAATAAAATTTTCGGTTCTCTACTTCGTTCCATATAGCTCATTTACGTCTACAGGTTGAGCAGAAATACACTGACCGATACACAAACCCAATAAAATCATACTGAAAACATCTTCAGAACTCCATGCACCAGAAAAAAAATAGAAAAATTGCATTGTTACTACTGACCAACAAATAATTAAAAATGGATTATTCTTATAATTTTTATATGAAAACATTATAAAAATAAAAATGCTATTGAGAAAAAAAAATAAAATAATCCCACCTTTCCAATATGGCCATACATGCCCAACCTCAATTTCTGTCACTCCTAAAAATGCTTCTTCATAACCCACACTAGCATTCCAATGTAGCCGTGTGTCTGCAATATAGCTTCCCAGTCCCTTTCCTATTAATATTTCATGACCACGAATATTATCAATTACTACTCCAGCCATTTTCCATCTATTATCTTCTGTTGTTGTCTCAACAACACCGTAATTTCCCATAAATCGATTCATTATCATATCCCAAGAACTAAAAATATCTAAATTGTACCCTATTGTAATATTGACACTGGCATAAAAAATCATCAGTATTGTCAACAAAATTGCTACCTTGTTTCCAAATCGGAATGGTCGTATTTTATTACTTTTAATGATAATAAATAACGGAAATAGGATCACAATAAATTTAAACAGTTCTAATCTTTTTTGAAATATTAGTTGTTCAATAATATTTATAACATAGACTGTAATTATTAAAAATTTAATTTTTTTATCACGCCTGAAATTTACAGTTAATAAAAAAAATAGTACTGGCCAAATGAGATATTGTATTTTGTAAGCTATTGAATTATAGGTGAAATTTCGTGATATATTCGGTATCATAGAAATTGCAAAAACATTAACAAGTAGACCAAAAAACAACACGTTAATATAAGTCTTCTCTATAAAATACCAATTTTCTTTTCTTGCTCCTATAAAAATTCCAACAATAAAAAATAACATCACCTGTAAATCATTGATAATAAGTCGAAAGGGTGATTTTTGAAATAAACCATAAAAAACCAAAATTATAAGCCAAAATATTAAACCTTTCAGCCAAAACCTGTAACGTTCCTGGATTATATTTAATCCCTGACTTTCCTTCTTTACTGAATAATACGCCGCTAAAATTAGCAATAAAGAAGCAGGTCTTAAGGTCCATCTCGACAAGACTGAACCTATTCCAATTACCTCAAAAAATGTTGTAGATCTTTGAAGAAATAGCAAAAAAATTGCAAGACCAAATGATAGGTTGATTATATTTATTTTTTTATACATTGATATATGAATTTAAAGATACTTTATCACTTTACACGGATTGCCAGCAGCGATTACATCGCCTGGAATGCTTTTTGTGACAACACTATTAGCACCAATAACAGTTCTTTTTCCAATAGTAACACCCTTTAAAACAACCACATTTACACCTAACCAAACATTATCTTCTATAGAAATTGGAGCTGAATAAATCTTATTATTTGTACCATTTCTTTTAACTGGATGCCAGTCAAAATCTGTAATTAATGTATTCCCACCACACAATACATTATTACCAATAGTAATTTTTTCAGCTGCGCCAATTACTGTGCCACTGAATCCAACATTATGCCCTATAATTATTTCTGAGTTTTCTGCATGAGTAGCAATCAAACATCTTCTATTGAGTCCAATATAATTAGATAGAAAGGAAGAGCGAAACCTGCAATCGTGACCAATATCAATTTTACTATTATAATATCTACGGAAATGAGACAATCCATAGAAAATACAAGCTTGTCCGTAAGAAATGCCCCTTAATTTTAAAGACAACTTCACAATCAAAGACCAGCATGTTCTGGAAAGACAAGATGTTAATCGTCTTACAGTTGAAAATAACACCCCTGAAAAATCAATTTTGAGTTTATTCATATTCATCGGAAATATTTTAGCGATCACTCATTTTCATGAGCCGCTGAATAATTTGTAAAGAGAGATATGCCAAACATAAATACTGCTGCCACTAATTGGCCCAGAACAGCCGCCTTCAAAGTATCAAAAAAATTAAGGAAAAGAATTGGAAATAATGTTTGCACTAAAATAAAACTGACAATATAAATTGCCATATATTTCCAGGATTTTAACGTTGCCAGTGTAGTAAATCCAAATTTAAAACTTGAAAATAATCCGATTATCAATCCAATTTTTAACAGAAATATCGACTCTATATACCTGGGAATAAAAGTCCTTACGATAATAGGGAAACTAAACCATCCAAAAATCAATACTGGCAATCCTATCAATACCAATGATATATGAATAAGTTTTGACTTTCTCCATAGACTTACTTTTTTATTCGTTACACCCAGGTGGAAAGCAAATTTGGGATAGTAATATGTAGCTATAGAGTTCGGCAAGATCATTAATGCATTAATCAACGTAACAACCGGACTATAAAATCCCAATGATTCAATACTACCAAACTTTAATATAACCAAGCGAGGTATTGTCAAAGCGGAATTAAAAAAATAACTACCTAAAAAGATCGGGAATCCGGTTTTAAGCAGAATCTTAATGATGTGGAGATCAAACTTTGGTTTAACTTTGATTGGGCGAAGAAAATGTGTTATCGCTGTTAATACTACTATAGTTATAATCTCACGAATACAAAAGCCGTCAAATCCATAAAAAAATACAAAAACCAAACTTACTAATTTAATAAACGCATTGATAAATTGGATAATACTAAGTTTATCAAAGTCTGCATTTGCTCGGAATGTCCCTAATAGATAGGAATCATAAAAAGCTACTAATATTATAGTTGCAATAGTTAGTAATGGTAAATACCAATCATCACGAATTTTGAAAAATGAGAAGGCTGAGATGAAAACAATAGTAAAAATAATAGTATTTAAAAGATTATAATATAGTGCAGTCTCAGCATATTTACGCGATTTCTCAACATCACCTTGACCTAAACTAAATGGTAGCTCCCGATTCATTCCATTAATAACACCAAACCTGGCAAAACTGCTGTAAGTTTGTAGCAATACCATCGACTGCCAAATACCCATGAAATAGGGATCAATCCATTTATAAACTAAAAATCCTGAAATTAAATTTGAAAAATTTAATATTATTGAAGAAATACTAAATATTGAAACGCTTCTGTATTTTTTACCATCTACGATCTTGGATAAAAATAGAAAATTTCTCCTTATGACTTCACCCATTTATTGCATTGCCTTTTGGATCCAATTCTCCAATTATTATTTTATAAAATTTTTCCTGATCAGGATGCATTCGATTATTTCCTAATCTATATTCAACCGCATTGAATCTTTTGCCTGTTGCTTCCAATGACATTTCTTTAAAAACTATTCTCTGATATAATTTTGCTAGTTTAATCTCATTACTTGTTGGTTTGATGAGATTTTTTGCATATTTATCTATGGCACTAAAATATTCATTCTTTGTTTGAGGATATTCCGCAATACCTGTATTTGCGTAATTGGATCGTGCTGCCAATATTATAGGCTTACCTCTGATTATAATATCAATTCCAATATTGCTTAACCAGATTAATCCTATATCAATATGATCTAAGATGGAATATGTATTTATATTTTCATCTCCCATTACAACATAAATATTGGAGCTATCCTTTGCATATTTCAAAGCGAAATCACCAAGCTTTACTTTGGCTTTTGCCCAAACTTCATCAGGGTGTGCTCTAATAATCAAATTATAGTTATGATTTTTTTTAAAATAAGTAATAACATGCTGTAACCATTCTTTTTGATTTTTGTAAATGGATTGGCGATTCAATGTCGCGCTATCCCCAACAACATTTAATCCCATAAAAAATTTTGGCCCTTTCCTCTTGATAAAATATTTTAATTCTTGAGGCAATTCGCTTATTTTTTTAGATCGCTGCACACGATGAAAATTTTTCAGCCAATCATCATGGGATACTTCTTGGCATTCTTGAAACTGTATAAACTCCTTACTATCACTCTCCATTGTATCATTCCATCCACCGATTGCTTCAATCCAACCTTTAATATCATAATTTAAAGCTGGTTGATTAAATGACCAAATAAGATGACCTGGTCTCCATGCCCAACCTTCAATAAATATCGCTGTCATATCAATTTGCTTCGTAGCTTCCAAAAAAGCAACTGACTTATCTATGAGCCCTGATGGACACAAAATACGTTCTACTTGATTTTCTTTTAATATACCACTTATTGATGGAATAGTCTTAAAAAGCATTTTTTTGCACCTATCTAACTCAATTGCATAATTTTCAGGCTCAACATCCTCTTCATATTCCTCAACTCTTAAATTGTAAGCTGCTATCGTATTGGCTAATTTATCGATCACATCTTTAATATCATCATTGGATGTTCTGTCTTCAGTTATTTGCTGTTCAATTTTTATCTTTTCAATATATTCACATTTCATAAACTCAGTCCAGAAATTCATTCCAAATTTTTCAAGAATTCGTTTATTTTTATATAATTTCTCAATCTCCTTCTCACTATAAATTACAAGTACATTACACCCCATTTTGTAAAGATAATGTGCCGCAAAAACTGCAAATTCAATCCACGTATAATTACGAATAGCAGCGATAGCAATTTTCATGTTTTTTCTTTTATCGCTTTGGCTCACGCCCATTTTCCATTGCAAAAGTGCAGAGTAAGATGTTTTTATTAACGAAGGCTCGAAACCAAAGAATACCTGAATCGAACTAAAGAGATCAGAAATATTGTATAAAAAACCTCGATAAATCCTTACCAAGAAATGCCTTATATATTTCATTTTTTTCCTAAGCACCTAATCTCAAATTAATGATCATATCTAATCAACTACCTTTCATTCTTATTAATACTATAAAAGGTTGGAAGGTTCAATAATATTAATTTTTTCCAATTGCAACAATAGTATCACAAATAAAATTTTTCATTAGATGATCTTTATAAAAATCATCAATCCATTTATACTCTTCTTCATTGATATAATATATTGGATTTTCTAATTGAGGTTGTCTATTTAAATACCAGTTCATCATATTGACTATACTATATCTTTGAACCGGAATAAAATTAATATCTTTGAAACCAACTTCATACAATACATGACGTAAGCTCTTTTTATTAAAGTAATGAATATGTGCTCTTTGCCAGTACCAATCGTTGTAACTTTTTATATTCAATAAATTAATATCTGATGCATTTGGTACTTCAATTATTAATTTCCCATTATTCTTTAAAGAATTTCTAATCATTTTTAAAAACTTTATAGGATCAATTATATGCTCAAGAACTTGAAACATGAATATTCCATCAAAATGGTTTTGGAATTCATTATAATCTAAATCTTTTAAAATTACTTTATAATGTTTCTGGGCAGTCAATATTTTTTCAGTTGAAATTTCTTGTCCGATAATATTATAATCCCTTAATAGAAGTTCTTGAACAAAAAAACCATACCCAGCGCCAATTTCAAGCATCTTGTACTTATTTTTCTCTTTTTCTCCAAATATTTGTTCAGCGTAGTGGACTCTCCTAATCGTATCATGATAAGAATTTTGCTTAAACAATTCTATATTTTTTGTGCCACCCCAATTCTTTAGCTGTGTATTCTCATCATAAAATTTCCTATCCAATTCTTGAGAGGGTGTAGGATATAGCTGTATGTGGCTGCAATTGCTACATCTCATTACTTTGAATTCAGATGAGTCACGAACTTTCTCTGTCACCACATTCCCTGAGGAATATCCACATATTAAACAATCAAAATTCATAATAATTTATCACCAATTTTCTATTACTGTCTTTCTTTCTATCAAATCCTTTTTAGCAATTTCTTCATCCTCATAATAGGAATCACCTTTAATATGAGTGGTCGAAATCTCTTCTAAAATTGCGCCTCCTACAGAACTAAAGCTATGCTTAATCCCCGGTTCAACCAACAAACTCTCTCCTGGTTTGAGAGTAAATCTCTGTTCTCCATTCATCAATATTTCTATATCCCCCCATAATAGCTGGAAAGTTTCTTCTTTGATCTTGTGTGTATGAGTAGGATGCTTTTGCCCGGGTAATACAATTATCAATTTTTTACAATAGGTTCTGTTCACCATATTAACAATCACTGCACCCCATTGACGAATTCTCTCTATTCCATAATGATGGGACAGGTCAATCGTAAAATTCTTTCTCACCGTAATATTTGCCTCGTAGAGCATACCTTTAATGTCATGTATTACCTCACGTAACGCCATTACCTTATCGAATGGACGTCGTTCCATTATGGCTTCATCTGCACTGTAGTCTCTGGTTGCCATCAAAGTATCCAAATATTCTGAGGTACTTGTCTGATTTTCAATACATGGAAGCGCATAATAAACTTTATCTGGCGATAATTTTTCACCAGCTTTAATATCTTGTTTAGCGTAAACACCCCGCATTAGCGAGCGCAATGACTCTACTTCATCCTGTGTAATTTTTTTATTATCGGATTCTCCACAGATTGCAAATGCTTTCTGTGCATTTTTTATCCATTCTTCGGTTTGTTTTGGATTCATTGAATATTTATTAAGTTTAATAGTGTCAGTTTCCACACCAACATGTCGTTCAAAAATTTTTGCTCCTTTCGCAATCATAACTTTAACTATGTCAGTTTCGTCAGGGCTTTCATGTCCGGAATATCCGAGTGTAATATAAGGAAACCTCTTTATTAATCTGGAAAGAAAGTTAGCAAAAATATTTTCCACCGGTGTTGGATACATCCCGACACAATGCAGCAATGCAAATTCAACTTCCCTGTGGATGAAAAAGCTCACAACATTATCAATTTTATATAGCGGGAGTCCGCCTGTCGAACAAATGACAGGCTTTTTTGTCTTGCTAATCGTTTCCAACAAAGACCAATCGTTTGCGCTGCAGCTTGCTACTTTTAAAATATCAATACCATGATCTAAAATCAGGCTAACTGAATTTTCATCAAAGGGTGTACAAACTGTCACCATTCCTTCATCCCTGACGGTCTGTACCATTGCTGCAAATTCATTCGGCGACAACCGTGTCCCAAGGAATCTTGGAATATGTTTTATTTCCGTACTACCAATAAAATCTTTATGAATAAATGTATCCAGGTCCCTATATTGAAATTTCACCGCTCCATTAATACCATACTTTCGCGTGATCTTTCCCATTTCTCTTATTATTTTTATACCATGATCAACACTTCCCTGATGGTTATTCGCCATTTCAAATATAAACAGCTTGTCAAATAGTTTATTCATAGCCCACCTCATAAAATAATCTTAATTCTTTTGAATTAAAATAGTTAAATAAAAAATTCTACAAAAAATCTTTATTTATTATATCTATTGTCGTCATTTTGTCATCAATATAAAAATCTGCTGCAGGTTTTCCAAAATGAAGTTCATGATATTTTACTTGAAACATTTCTAATTGTTTTTTAGTTAAATCTATCCAATCGATTTTTGTGACATATCCCCTCGCTGTATTTAAAATGATATAATGACCACTATCATAAAGTTTGTTAATCACTTGAATATTTTCTTGCAATGGTTCGGCTTTACGATAATCATTATTAGGAACCAAAGTCATAATAACACCGTCGATATCAAAACAAAAAGTTTTACTCATTTATTTTTCCTCTTGATTTATAATATCTTCTTGCTTCATACAAATCATCCATTGTATCTATATCAAATATTCGATCCATGACATAGCCATAAATAGTATCTCCGGTCATAGAATTTTTATGTAAAATGACATCAGTTCGAACTACATCAATATTTGCGTTCTGCAAATATACATCTGGTAAAGACTGTCTCGGTGCATTGTATGCCTCGGCTACCTCACATTTTAAAATCGGGTTTATAAGCCCATCATCATTTCTGAACCACATTTTATACGGAGTGTGAAGAACGGGTACAACACTCCGTACTGCATCAATTTTTGAATTATTAATTAAAATCTGAATCATATTATCGATATCAACAACAGATCGAATTGGATGGGTTGGTCGCAGATGGACGCAAATCTCTGGTACATAGTTTTCGTTCTCCCGAAGCCAGAGAAGAGCATGTTGAAACACCTCCAAGTCTGTTGAATAATCACCGGAAATCTCATCAGGACGCAAAAATGGTACTTCTGCTCCATATTGCTCTGCCAGTTTTGCGTATTTGGGACTATCTGTGCTAACAATAGTTCTACTAATAAATTTTGAATTTAAAGCCTGCTCGATTGAAAATGCAAACAAAGGCTTTCCATTTATTAGGCGAATATTTTTATTTTTAATGGTCTTAGACCCTTTTCTAGCTGGGATAATTGCTAGTACATCCATCAGTTATTAATTTCTATGTTATTAAATGAATTGATTCAGGTATTCAATTTAACGAAACCGTTCTGCTGTTTTCAAACTCCATGAAAGATAATTTTTACTTTTTCCTTTTAAAAAGAAATGAATTCGTTGTATTCCATAAAAAGCAATCAATATGATGAAAGAATCTATTGGCGCTCGATAGCGATTTCGCGCAAAGGCTAAAAACAGGTGGATGGCTGTATGGATTATGATCACACTGAGGATGAATATCCCATATTGATCTTTCTTTTTAATAAGAATAACACATCCAAATATAAAAAATGGCAATAATGTTCCATATAACACACCAGAAATTAAGTTGTGTTTCAAAGACCAAGGCTTTTCAAAACGAAAGCCATCTTCTACAAATTCTGGTTTAAATCTCATCGGTGTCCAAAATTCTTTTAATTCTATGTACAATTTTTTTAACGAATTATATTTATAAGGAATTAATCCATAAACCTCTGCTGCTTTAATGTTACTCTCCAGCTCTTCTTGAACTGCATTATTGTGTTCATTTATTCGAAATGAATCCTCATTTGTGATCGTATGCCATAGTACGGAAAGCCGATTATTGTTTTGCTCAATAGGATGTTTAATATAAAACAACCTGTCTGTAATCATTGATGTTCTAACAGTAAGTATTACTATCTTACCATATACTTCATAATTTCTAATTGTCCATGGTATCATAAATATTAAAACGACAAAAGAAAAAATGAGTCCCTTTTTAGCACCTATTTTCCACCTTGATAAATCTAGTAAAATAAAAGCAAGAACAAATAATGGAAAATACGAAAAAAATCTTTCATCCAGGTGAATAAGAAAAGTATATATAAATGCAAAAAACAACATTCTCCACGTAATTATTTTGTTTTTAATCTCAACAATAAAAAGATAAATTGTTAAGGCAAACAAAAAAAATAACCAACTTTCCTTGAGTACTCTAGGGATATATATAATGTTTAATAAATAAAAACAACTCCAAAGAGATGAAAAGAAAGCGATTTTTTCATTGAATAGCTCTTTTCCAAGGAAATAAATTAATACGCATGTAAGAGCACTAATTATCGCATTTACTGCAAATACAATTAAATAATTTTCTCCGAAAATACTGAAAATGGTTGCAACAATCAGTGGAAAACCAGGGCCAACAATATGACTGCCCCGGAATAATTTTGAGATTTCCGGAACGAAAACTCCTTGGTCAATCATATTTTTTGCATAAGAAATGTATTGCTCATCATCACCTAAAGCAGGATTCCAATTTTGATAACTAAGAAATAAAAAACTGAACCTGAGTATCAATGCAAGAAAAAAAATAAATAACAGCTTGTGTTTGTGAGAATATTCCCTGCCAAAAATATTGATATTGAGGAAATTGGTAGTTTTCATTCAATTTTGGCTTTAATAATTTGGATATAATAATGATGAATCATATTTGTAACGCAGTTATTTGTTTTTATTAACTATCAGATATTGTTAATCAATATATTGAGAATAATTATGTTATATCTTTAATTTAATTGCTGATTTAACAAAATACTTCAGGTAAAAAACCTGCGAAATAAAAGCCAAAGCCGTTGCCACAGCGGCTCCATACATCCCTAGTATGCTAATTAATATCACATTTAAAATCAAATTTGTCAAAAAAAACAGTGTCAAATACTTTGTATGTTTACCAGGACAACCAATTTGACTTAAAATCATTTGAAATGGTAGATATCCCGCGCTAATCATACACCCAGCTATTAATATAGAAAATATTCCCCAGCTATTAAATAATATTGAAAATTCTGTTCTAAAACGGAAAATATAAAGAATTAATGGATAGCTCAACAATGCTAGGATTCCAATAGGAATTAAAAATTTATAAGTAAGTTTTTTACCTCTAGAAATTGCATTTTCTAATTCTGCAATACTTTTTGAAAAACGATATCTTGTAATAATAGGATTCACATTCGTTCGAATAATAATAGGTAATTGGTTGAATCCATCGGCTAAAATCGCTGCAAAACTATAAATTCCAACGATTTTATCAGATGCAAAAACACCTAACATAAGAACATCAATTCGTGTATTCACATCTGCCAAGACATATCCAACAATAGCTCTTGTACCAAAACGCAAGTGTTCCTTGGCCCAGAATATAACTTTTCTCGATACAGAAAATTTGATATATTTAAGCGAATATAGTAATAATATCACACTTAAAACTATTTCCGAAAGTGTAAATATTGCAACTACTTTATTTCCATCAACTAATAAAATAATAAATAGAATTAAAAATATCATTAACAATATATATCTTAACGACTGAAACACTGCATATGCTTTCATACGACGATAAGCATTATGATAAGCTAAATAAGTCTTGTTAATTGAAAAAAAAAACAACCCTGGCAACATGTATATAAATCCGGTTTTTACTCCGCTACTTTTAAAAATATCTATCCAAAGTGAGTGAGAAAAAAATGCAGATAGTATCACTAATACCGAAAGTAAACCTACTAAGTAAATTGCAGAAGAAAATATTTCTCTAATATTTCCATCTGGTTTTTCAGAATACTGTGAAACATTTTTTAAAATTGACAAATGAATACCAGCAACAGCAAGTTGAGATAATAATATATATATTGCATATAACTGATTGAAAACGCCTAATATTTCAGTGTTGTACATTTTTGCAATTATAATATTCAATAATATCCCAGTAACACCCATAACTCCAAAACTTATTACATTCCAACTCAAGTCAGAGAAAAATTTATAGGAAACTTCCATTTTTTTTAATAGCTTATCAAGCATCAAATGTATCATGGATAATTTCCAGCCAGCATAAATTGTTGATTTACTAGGAATTGTGGATTTTCTAATAACTTCTCTTCCGATCATATTAGCCCCTATTATAAAGAGTTGGAATAGAATTGATGACCCTTAGAGTTCTCTCAAAATCAATACCTATTGTTTTACAATACCATTTAATACTGTCAAATCTGGGTTTATTTTCAGTAGAAATAGTTGCCATAGCTTTGTTCCTAGAAATTATGCCCTCTCGAATTTGATTACTACGAAATGTGTCATTCTCAGTAAAACCTGATACAACATAGTAGATGTAGTTATAAAACGATGCTGTTCCATCTCCAATTCTCCAAGTGGACTTTGTATCATATGCAATTTCCCAATCGTATTCATCGATCAAAGTCGATTCAATAATTTCTTCATCCCATTTTATATATTCATAAATATTTAAGAAATCATGTGAAACAAAATAATACGAGAGATATGCTCCTAGCGTATCAAATATTGAAGCGTTTAAGAACAGGGGGTTCAATAGACATTCTTTCCCAAAAAATGAAATTAATTTCAACTTACTCAAAGAGGATAATGAATAACCATGAGTTTCCATAAATGATGGCTTAATCCCACAAAATCCATTTTTAAAGTTTGTTATTTCTAATAGATTAGAACATAATATTATTAACTTTAAATCATTTTGTTGGGCTAATTTATTGGCATAATAAAAATATTGTTTATCTCCAGCCATAAATAGGGTGACCGTGCCTAATTTTGGTCGTTTTAACCAAGCTAACACATTTTTTTTAATATTGGACCTTTTTTTTCTAATATCTGCTGAAACTAAGATGTGTTCAATGCCTAATTTTCCACACAACCTTGACTGATTTCTTCTGGCTAAATCTGTTATCATACCCCAATCATATGAGTAAGCTAGTGGGTTCATATTCAATTCTTTTTTTATGAAATGTAAGCCATAGCTACTGTCACGACCACCACTAAAAGTAACAAGGCAATCTGGGCTACCATCTTTACTTCTAATTTTTTCGATATCTTCAAATAATTTATCTTTTCCTTTATGCCCAATCGTTTTATAATTTAAACAATAATTACATACTCCATGTTCATTAAATTCAATAAAAGGAAATGTTTCTGGAAGCAGGCATTTTGAACATCTTTTTAATGTTTCTATTTTTTTTTCTATATTCGAAAAATGGATTGCTAATTCTGTTGGAATATATAAGTTTAACTCTTGTAAGTTATCTATTTTATTTGCATCTACATTTTGATCGGATAAATTTATAATCTCATAATTTTTTGAACAATAATTAATTGTACAAAATTCCTCTTCAATATTAGAAGAGTCCATTAAATCAACCTCATCAACCTCTACATTATCAAGGTCAACTAGACATGCTTTCCAAGGCTTTAATTGCACAATTTTTTCAGAATCGAAATATTTTTTCAAAGAGTTACGAAAAATTAGTGTTCTGAGAATAAAAATTTCCGATGCAAAAATAAAACATTCTTTATTTTCTGAAATTAAATAATAAAGAGATCCATTGTTTGTTGCTAATAATAAATTATTCAGCTCATTAAACATTAGCGCTATTGAGGCCATACCGTAAATTTCAATGAATGTTTGTTTTAAAGCAGTTTTTAAAGTGTTGTTGTTACTGTAGAATCTTCTCATTAATGTCAGGATTACTTCTGTATCTATTTGTGAATTACGTTTTTCTTCTTTGTATTTTTCCCATAAGCTTTCGACATTCACAACTATTCCATTATGGATACCAACAATATTACTCTTAATTACAGGTTGATTATTATCGTTAAACTGTTCAAATCCATTTGTCACTAACCTAGAATGACCAATGAGGCACTTACCACCATTTTGTTTTATTGGACCATTCAGCTCTAAAAACTTTTCAACAGTATTTTTATAAATATTTGTTCGAATTAGTTTTGAAGCAGGGTTTGGACTTTTATATACATTGATAATACCATCCCCCAAAGCTGCAAATCCGGCTGCTTCTTTTCCTCGTGATTCCGATAACTTATAAAGTTCTCTGGCTATTTGCTTTGAAGTCGCTGACTGAATAGTCGCCTTCTCATTAAAACAAAATCCAAATATTCCACACATACATCATCATTCCTTCAATAAATCAAATCTTTATTGTCTTAATTTAACTTTTTTCGTCTAAGAAGCTGGAATAATTTTTTCCTAAATCAATTTCTCTGTACCGAAGAATAAATATCTAGTAGCATATCCTTTGTTTTCTTTATATCCATATGTTCAAGAATAAAATCTCGTCCTGCTTTACCAATTTGTTCTCTTCTTTCATCATTTTTTAATAGCCAAATAATTTTCTCTGCAATATCATCAATGCTGTTGTTATTCACTAAAACTATATTTTCAAAATTTTTCAATTTATCAGTTCCCAACAACTCTTCAGGAGAATTATTAACCACTGGGATTCCGCACAACATTGATTCTGAAATAGCTGTCCCCATTCCAACATATTGGCCTGTAATCCAAACTGCGTTCATATCAGCAGTCATCAATCTTTTCAAAGTTTCTTCATGTGATAATTCCCCTCTCAAAATCACATAATCATTTAAGTTTAGTTCGTCGATTAATTCTTGTGTTTTTAAATAGTAAATTCTTCCAATTATTTCAAGTTTTATTTCTTTAAATTCTTTCTTGATTATTTTCATTGCCCGAATAAGATCAAGTCTATTTCGGAGGTTAATCACATGACCAACTGAAACAATTAAATTGGAAAGTTGATAATTTTTTTTAATTGCAAAATGATGATTATTTATTTCAATACCATGTGGAACGATTACACACTTATTATCGATACCTTTTTCACGATATGTATTGTTAATATATCGTATGATTTCATTATCCAGCGATATTATTTTCTCAGAATTTCTGAGAATAAACTCTCCACATATAATCCGATCAATAAAATTTAAAATGCTTTTATAAATTTTTTTTTCAAAATCTAATTGAGTATGAATTGAAACTACAAAAGGTATTCGGCAAATCATGCTAATAATTCTTGCTAATATTGCAGTATCCAAATAGTGACTTACCTGGTGAATTACCTGAATTTGATTCCTACGAATAAGACGGTATACTCGGATATAATTAAATAGATTAATTGATGTGACGGTGAAAAAATCAAAAAGAGCTTTAAATTTAAGATGAATATTTGGCAATCTATAAACATCGAAGGGGAATTTTGCGTCTACTTTTGGATCATAGTTTTTCAATTTTACAGTGACGACAATAACCTTATTTCCACTTTCAAATAGTACTTTTGCCAAATCTGCTGCATAATGTGAAGAACCAGTTCTTATTGGCGGGAACATATTTGTTAAAATTAAAATATTCATTATTTGTATTCACCAAGCAATTCTTTAATACAATCTACTACTCTATGCTGCTCGTTTTCAGTTAAGGAAGCATGAATGGGTAAAGCTAAAAGATTATTATACAGTAATTCAGAATTTTTCATATTCCCAAATTTTGTGATGCCATAAAAGACAGGCAATAAGTGCAATGCGTAGGTACCAATTTGCACTTCGATTCCTCTTTTTCTCATTTCATTCAAAAGAAGATCTCTGTTATCTGTTTTCAGTAATATTGCATAAGTCTGAAAATTACTTGTCGAGTGTTCTTCGATCTTTGGTACTACAATCTCATCTATACTATTCAAAAGGTTATTGTATATTTTAGCTTTCTGAATTCTACTTTTCACAATCTGTTCAATTCTTTTTGATTGAGCTAAAGCAACTGCTCCCAAGATATCGCTCATTCTATAATTCGTTCCCCATCTTACAAAAGTGGATTTCCCATTTAAAACACCAACTCCAAATTTTTTCATAGATACAATTAAATTTGCATAATCTTCATTGTTAGTAACAATTAAACCTCCATCACCCGTTGTAAAAACTTTTCTCGGATGGAAACTAAAGACTGTCATGTCAGCCATAGCACCAACTTTTTTTCCTTTATATATTGAACCAAGACTACAGGCAGCATCCTCAACTATAGGAATTCCATACTTATCCCCGAGAACCATTATCGGATCCATATCAAGTGGATTCCCAAAAATTGAAACAGGCATGATTGCTTTTGTATTTTCAGTTATCGCTTCCTCAATCATTGAAGCTGTTGTATTATAAGATTCGATATCTACATCAATAATAATAGGAGAAGCTCCAACGGTTTGTACAACTAACGCAGAAGCTGGATGTGTGAAATCAGGAACGATAACCTCATCACCTACGCCAATCTTCAATGCTCTCAAGGTCAGTTCAAGACCTGTTGTTGCTGAAGTACATGCGATAGCATATTCCACTCCAATGAAAGATTTAACAGTATCTTCAAACTCCCGAACCATCTTTCCTTCAACCAGATTACCGGATTTAATAACTTCCTTAACTAACTTTAACTCTAAATCGCCTACATTTGGCTTCATTAATTTAATTGTTTTATTTTTCAAGTTGCTTCTCCAAGTGTAATAATCTCTTTTTTAACCTAATTATCTCAACTTGCATAGACCTCATTTGATCATGCTCTTTATCAAATATAAACGTTACATCTTTAGCTTTATTTAGTTTTATTTTACCAATTACTTTTGCAGGAGTACCTGCAACGACTGTGTATGATGGCACCTCTTTATTTACATAAGATAATGCGCTTACAACTGAATTGTTATTAATCTTAATCCCCTTTCGAATAACCGACAACGGCCCGATATAGCAAGAATTACCAATCGTAGTTTTTTCCCTGATAACTTCCGAAAAACCATTTGAAACTCGTTTTTCTACTGTATCATGAGTATAAATCTGAACCCCTGAGCTAATACTACAATTATTTCCAATTTCAAGACCTCCTGATCCATCAAGTATTGTATATGGCCCGATCCATGTATTTTTCCCTACTTTTACATCACCATAAACCAAGGAACTTTGATAGATACTAGTTTTCTCCCCAAATCCAAGAAAATTTGCCCGTTCCCATCTATCAAACAATTCATCTTCAAAACTTAATGACCTTTCCCACTCAGATTTTTGTTTTTCAAATAGATGGTATCTGAGCTCCTTTAATAATGATTCCAATTCAGTTATATTCATTTCAATATATCTCAGGATATTTTTTTACATGTTCAACTAGTTCTTTAAGTCCTTCTTCCAAATTAATTTTACACTCCACACCTAACATTTTCTTTAATTTAGAATTATCACATCTACGTTTTGATACTAGAACATCTCGATCAGCGAACTCTGGTTTAAGATTAGATTTTAATAGCCTTAGAATAATTTCTGCAAGCTCTTTCAGCGAATGTTCCTCACCATATCCGACATTAAATATTTCATTAGTGACATCGCTTTCCAAAGCTGCAATGTTAGCTTTTACTACGTCAGAAACATGTGTAAAATCAAGTGATTGTTCTCCCTTTCCATTTATTACGGGAGAAGCACCATTCAAAATTCTTTTTATAAAAATGTTTATAACTGAGGTATAATATGCATCCGTGCTTTGATACGTACCATAAACATTAAAATATCTTAAGCATACAAACTTCAATCCATGTTTATTTGATAAAAAATCCATAAATTTATCAGCGCAAAGTTTTGTCGCACCATAAGGTTCTTTAGCATTCGTGGGATGATTCTCATCCATTGGAAGATAATCAGGTTGTCCATATACACTTGAAGTTGAAGCATAGATGATTTTCTTAATATTTTCATGTATTGCAGCCCCGAAAACATTATATGACCCCTCTAAATTCACCTCCATTGCTTCCTTTGGAAATGCCTTGCATCGATTTAAACAGACTGCTGCCTCATGAAAAATATAATCAACTCCTTTTACAGCTTGTAAAACATGCATTTTTTCACGAATATCTCCTTTTATAAACTCAATCTTTTTTTGCTCTATTAAATCTGATACGTGATTTACATTTCTAGATAAATTGTCCAAAACCCTAACCTGATAACCTAATTTCACGAGTTCTTTTGTCAAATGCGAACCAATAAATCCAGCTCCCCCTGTTACAAGTATTTTAGTATTTTTTTTATCGTAGCTCATATTTTCTACCTTTCCGTTTGATTTTTTTAAAAAATCACATAGATTTTGTAAAAGCGATTCTAACTTCTACTTTTGGTTATACGAAATTTTTATAAATCAATCCTAAAACCTTTTAAGTTCAGAAATTCTCGAGATACCACTTATTCGTTTCTTTCAATCCCGTTGATATATTTATTTTTGTTTTAAAATTGAATTCGTAGAAGGCTTTGCTAGTATCCAACATCCTCCGAGGTTGTCCATCAGGTTTAGACTTATCCCAAATAATCCTGCCCTTAAAATTAGTCAATTTTGCTATTAAATTTACTATATCTTTTATTATTATCTCAAATCCAGCACCAATATTCACAGGCTCGGGTTTATCATATTTTTCAGTTGCCAACACAATTCCTTCGGCTGCGTCTTCCACATAAATGAATTCCCGCGATACCTCCCCAGTGCCCCACACAACAATTTCGTCTTTACCTTCTCTAACTGCATCTACACATTTTTTAATCAGGGCAGGAATAACATGGGAAGATCTTGGATCAAAATTATCTCCCGGGCCATACAAATTTACCGGCAATAAATAAATGCCATTAAATCCATACTGCTGGCGATACGCCTGGAGCTGAACCAGGAGCATTTTTTTGGCCAGGCCATACGGCGCGTTTGTTTCTTCAGGGTACCCGTTCCACAAATCTTCTTCTTTAAAAGGGACCGGTGTAAATTTTGGGTAGGCGCAAATAGTCCCAATGCATACAAATTTTTGAATATTAAATCTGCGGGCATATTCAATGAGTTGAATTCCCATGATAGCATTGTCATAAAAAAACTTGCCCGGATTTTCTCTGTTTGCGCCTATCCCTCCGACCACGGCGGCTAAATGAATTACGATATCCGGGCGCTGCTCTTCATACATTCTTACAACATCTTCTGTTTTTGTCAAATCATAACGATCTATATCCGCTATGTTGACATTTTCAGCGCCACGGTCATGTAGCTTTTTGACCACATATTTACCGAGAAAACCATTTCCTCCGGTGACTGTTATCTTTTTATCTTTAAAATAATTCATCGTTTCTGTCCGCAGAATTTATTGTCGGTTTTGTAATTCATCGAGATCAGCCTGAACCATCAATTTAACTAAATTATGAAAATTTACTTTAATTTCCCATCCCAATTTTTCTCTTGCTTTTTCAGGATTTCCGATAAGTAAATCGACTTCAGTCGGTCTGTAGTAATTTTTATCCACCTTAACCATCACATTGCCATTTTTTGAGTCAATTCCAGCCTCGTCCTCATTCTTTCCACTCCATTCCAGGTCGATACCAATTTCCTGAAACGCCAATTCAGCAAACTCCCGCACTGAATGTGTTTCACCCGTTGCCAGTATAAAATCATCCGGCTGGTCTTGCTGCAGCATTTTCCACATGCCTTCCACATAGTCAGGCGCATACCCCCAGTCTCTTTTTGCATTTAAATTACCAAGATACAGTTTATCCTGTAAATTCATTTTAATCCGTGCTACAGCCCTCGTAATCTTTCGTGTGACAAATGTTTCGCCACGGCGCGGGGATTCATGATTGAATAAAATTCCATTACAGGCATATAAATTATAAGCCTCCCGATAGTTTTTAACTATCCAGTAGGCGTAAAGCTTTGCAACTCCGTAAGGGCTACGAGGATAAAAAGGGGTGTTTTCTGTTTGTGGAATTTCTAGAACCTTACCAAATAATTCACTTGTCGAGGCTTGATAGAATTTGGTTTTGATGCCAACTTCACGAATTGCATCTAACAAACGTAGCGTTCCCAGGCCATCCACTTCTGCGGTATATTCAGGGACCTGAAACGATACCTGAACATGGCTTTGCGCGCCCAAATTATAAATTTCATCCGGGTGTATTTTTTCAATCAATCGGCTTAAATTACTTGAATCGATGAGATCCCCATAATGTAAAATCATCTTTCGGTTATTTACATGAGGATCTCGGTATAAATGATCAATCCGCCCGGTATTAATTGAACTGCTGCGTCGGATTATTCCATGGACTTGATAGCCTTTCTGGATCAACAACTCAGTTAAATACGAGCCATCCTGTCCGGTGATTCCTGTTATTAATGCTGTCTTCAATTTATCCTTTAGTTGCTAAAAAATTATAATTAGGTGCTCAATTCTCTTTGTTCGATATGAGCTTCTAAATTGAGTCTGTCCGAAAATGGTTAGTTATATGATTGAAAACCATTGAAATGGTTATTGAAATAGTATCCAATTTGCATCCACACCCCAATAAATTGGAGGTGCTGATTTAAAATAAGATATTGAACGAGCACCACGTTTTAACGCGGTGTCCTTGCAATCCAAATCGTTTTTTTAAAACCATTTTAACGGTTTCCTGTATTTTTCGGACAGACATAAAATAGTGGATGTACGATGCAACTTATTATAAAAAAAGAAGAAATGCAGGCGCCAATACTCAAATAGCAAGCATCGAATACCCGACGTAACCTACATATTTACTACTCTCGGAACAGATTGTTTTTAGGATTTTTTACACATGATGTCATTCCCGAGAATGCGGGGATCCCCCATGCGACTGTGAAGAGATGCCTGCACGCCAGGGCGCATCAAAAACATTCGCAGACATGGCAGCGTAGCGCATCCGAAAACCACTCTGTCATTAAGTATCCGTCATCAGATATCTGCTATCTGTTATCAGGTATCAGACTTCCAACTTCTCACGTTTTTCACCCGGCGACGGCATGGCATTCCCCATGAGAGGGTCTCACAAATCCTTAATCACTCGCGCGCTCATATATTGATTGTAAAACTCCACCTGGGATGATCGGAAAATTTCCATCAGTGGATCCAGCATATCATATAACACATGATCCGCATGGTCTATCCCTTCGCTCAATGTATGGCGGGCGGCTGTCTTTTCTGCGGCCCCAACTTCGGTATTTTCCAGAGCGCCGCCAAATGTTTTTATTTTTTCACCCAGAGATGTCAGAGAAGCCGCATCCAGGCCATAATTCGCCAGTTCCGCCGCTTTGTTATTGGCGTAACTGTAAATCGTGTTCGCGCGGTTCAGCAGATCAACATCCCGCAGCCTTTTCAGCATGGATTCATTCACCCGCACCGCTTCCTGCAGCGCTTTATCGCCCGTTTGCACCGCTAAAACGTATAAAATGGAACAGACAGTCACCAGGCTGTCCACCAATTCATCCTCATTCGCCCCCTTCTGCTGCGCCCGCCCTTTGGCCACGCTCTTGTGTTCCTTATGTTTGGTTTCAATCGCATCGATCGCTGCCTGAAACTGCTGCGCCACAGTCGCAAACGCCGGAACCGTTGTGGTGATACTCGTCTTTTCTTTCAGCAATCCGTTCACGGATTTGTACATCATGAGTTTGTTCATTTCACGTTTTGTCATGGCAGGCTCCTTTTCTTTAACCTGAATGATACGAGAGTTATAGTGGTTTTATAGTCTAACTCCCCCAAACCGAAAATTTTATTCACAATTTTATTGAGAAAAAATGATAACGAATCAACTCATATATTCCAGAAGCCGCTGAAGCGGCTGGTTAGCTGGCTGGATTATTTTTGAACACCACGCTTCAGCATGGTGATAATGGTAGATGCGCCAAAGAACGCACCTGTCTGCGGCTGGTACTCAACAAATTCCAAATACAAATCTTAAATTTACAGACTTTTTTCTAGAATGAAGAACCGAACATCCCTGTCCGGGTTAAATTTTTGGGAATTTGGTTTTGTGATTGGCGTGTTAGTTGATTATTGAATTTTTATCTTTTCAGGTTTACCTGCGTCCTTCGGTGCCTTTATGAATTAACCCTACTACGTCACATAGATTTTTTATCGTTGTATATTGTATTTTTGATAGATGAAAAACTCAACATATTTTGATAAATTTACTAAATGACGTTGTAGGGTTAAGAATCCGTGAAGATCAGCGATGGAATTACCCTGTCAGCAAATGCGGTAAACCCTGTAACTGTTTCTATTTTTTTTTAATAAGTGCTGAAAGCTGAATGCTATTCGCTCAACAAAGGGTTAATTGTTTTTTGTATTTTCTGGGATTTCGACTTAGTACAGCGTTTCACAAATCTATTTAGGGTTTCAATGGTGAGAATGAGTTTTCATTGATCGTCATTCCCGCGTGTTTTTGGCGGGAATCCAGTGAATGCCCGCTAATCCCGATGCTTCGGGACGGGCATGACGGATGAACCCTCCAAAAATTTATGAAATGGTATACTTAGATACTGTCCACCAATCACATAAAAGCGATGTCTCCATCTGGCCGCCCCTTTTAAAATTCACGCTTCCCACATAAGCATTCACCATTCAAAATTCACCATTCACAAGTCGCCATTTCTTTGTTGCACCATTGCATTTCCCGGATGTAAGATTGCATTTCTCAGATGTAAAATTGCATTTCCTGGATGTAAGATTGCATTTCTCAGATGTAAAATTGTATTTCTCGGATGTAAGATTGCATTTCTCGGATGTAAAATCGTATTTCCTGGATGTAAGATTGCATTTCTCAGATGTAAGATTGTATTTCCCAAATGTAAGATTGCATTTCTCGGATGTAAGATTGTATTTCCTGGTTGTAAGATTGTATTTCTCGGATGTAAAATTGTATTTCTCAGAGGAGAGGCGATTTTTCTCGAATGTAAGATTGTTTGAACTGGAATGAAGACTGGATTTTTGGGTTGTTAAATGCCTCTATTTTATTATGGGTCGACTCAAAAAGCCTTAAAAGGCGTTGATACATTGGGTTTGATTTCTTTTCCCTTTGAATAGCCCCGACTTTTAAGTCGGGGGAGAATAGCTCATTTGAATTGCCACGTCATTCATGGCGTGGAAAAATATCCGAACCATCCCATCAATGCCTTTGCCGGCATTTTAGCGCAGACCCATTTTTAAGTCCTCTCTTTTCAAGAGAGGATTCAGCCTGCATTATTCATAGTATTTTTAAAGGAGGCTGGCTAACCTGAATGGTGCTCTTTTTAGAATAAACGTACAAAAACTGAGTTTTAAAATAGCTCAGCTTTTAGCTAATTGAAAATCTGAATGTTGACTCAAATTCTGAGCAAGTTCATGAATAATTCAGATTAGGTGAGTTTATAAAAAATCCCAACACCAATTTAATCCTACAATTTTTTTATCGTTAGGAAAACAAGGATTAAAGGTGATTCATTGTTGGATTTTGTGGCTTGTTTGATTTCTGGCTGTTGATCTTTGGTATTTTCAGTATATTTGGCTTCAGCATTCAGGAAAGATTTCCAGAACGTTTGGAGAAATTTACAACGGTCGGGTTGTTATTTCTTTTAAAAACTCTTTGATTTCGTTTTCATCAATTGAATCTGAAACATAGCTCACCGGTTCTGAATAATCTATATCAGCAAAAAATGATAATTGCGCCCGAAACAACTTTTCGCTAAAAAGATCACCGAATAATTCTGCTGCTCTTTTGCAGAGTTCATTCAGGGAGTAATGATACTGTAGAATAAAATAAAGATCCACATAGTCTTTCCATTTCGCTCTTCTTCCCAGCGCGTATGCTTTCATGGCAGCCAGGTCCAGTAATGTCGGCATACTTATAATATTTTTAAATTTAATTTTATGCGGAATGTCAAAGGGAAAATTATAAAACGTTATCTTTACCCTGTTGGTAATTAAGGTATATTCTTCATTCGTCGCTACCAGCGTATTATCGATATGAAAATTGTTTTCGATAATCTTATTATAAATATTCTTTCTATTCAATGTTTTGGGATTAAATAAATCGAAATCGATTGAGTGTCTGTGTCCAAGATAAAGTGCGATTGCGGTGCCGCCAACCAGGTAAAAAGACCGATTGAAGAGACGAATTAATGGAATCAATTCTACTTGCCTGTTTGTCAAAATTTCTTCATGCATGACGTTCAAAGTACAGTTTAAAAAAGTTTTCAATTTCAGGAGAATAATTGGAACGCTGGCGGTTATTGGTTGCCTCATAAAAAACGTCAGCAACTGTCTTTAAACCAACAAGTTCGAATAATTCTTTAATGTCTGACAGACTTCCATAATTCAGAATTGCTTCGACTACCGATTTCAAACTTAAATTTTCTTTCTTCTCATCAGGCACCCACCACCAAAGCAAACTGTGCCGATTGATGAACTCCTTTAATTGGTCATTATTTACGCTATTTTTTTCAGACATTAATTTTACACCACAATATTTAAATGAACCGGGAAAACATATCATTACATCTTGTAAATTCAATAATAATTTATCAAATATATTTTAACAATCAAGATTTATTTTTAATGTTCGTTACTCGATATTGGTGATTCGGGATTTTCGATTTTGGATATTCGATATTGGATGTTGGATGTTGGTGATTGGTGAATTTGTGAATTGTTGATTGGTGATTGGTTATTAGTGTTTCGTTATTAGATATTAGAAATTGGATATTTGTGATTCGTGATTTGGTGTTCGGGTTTCGGGATTTTCGATTTTGGATATTAGATACTGGATGTTCGATACTTGTTATTGGATGTTGGATGAGAAAAACTACTGAAATGAAAAATTACCGTTAGATTGTTTTTTGTATTTCGTTTTTAGGGTGAGTTTATAATAAATTTCAAACCCTGTTCCATCCTGCAATTTTTGATATTTGGTGACCTGTAATTTTGGAATTTGTGTTTTAAATAATATGTCACCCCTGACGGGGTTTTCTCATCCAGAGGCTAATTTTTCTACCCATATCCCATCCCTACGGGATTTGGTGGTGAATTGGTGACTGGGTATTGGTAAACTGGTGATTGGTTATGGTGATTCGATTTTTCATTTTCGATATTCGATGTTGGATATTAGATTTTAGATATTGGATATTTGATGTTGGTGATTAGTAATTCGATGTTCGGGATTCGGGATTTTCGAATTTTTACCACAGGCTGAAATAGATCCAGTGAAGATATTAAAATAATATTGTTTTGAATTTGTCTTTTTAAAGTTTGGATTTTATTTGTTATCCTCCTTCGGCGGATCAATTTATTTAAAGGCTCTGCCTTATGAAGATTTGATTTTTGTGTTTTGGAATTTCTGGTTCATCCAGGTTAGGTGAGGTTATGACTAAATCGACTCTTTCACTCTAGTATTTTTTCCTGGTATAATTTATAGTAGGGTAAAAATTTTACAGTGGTGTTGTTAATTTTCATTTCTGATGTATAGTCTAAATTGACAATATATGCATTTTTGGGTTCATAGGCCTCAATGAAATTCCTGAACGATCGGCTTACTCGGTCATTTTTCAGGCGGGAACATTTTGTTTCGACCGGAACAATTTCATCGCCTGAATGAATGATAAAATCGACCTCTGCCTGATCCGTTGTTCGCCAAAAATTGATTTCTGCAAACGCGTATTGATTTAATTCCTGAATGATATTAAACACAAAATTCTGGAAGAGCAGCCCGGCGCCCTCGATTAGATGTTCTTTGCCAAATTGATTCAGGGCAAAATTTCTCAAGCCAAGGTCGTTAAAATACACGACGGGCGATTTTTTAATTTCCTTGCGTTTATTTTTAAAATATGGAGTGATGATTTTTATAATGAATGTGTTCTCTGCATACCAGAAGTATTTTTTTAATGTTGGAACGGAAACGCCAACATCGGACGCTAACGTGCTGTAATTCAGGATTGATCCTGTGGCATGGGCGAGTAATTGAATCAGCCGGGTAAATAATTCAGGACGATCAATATTCAGCAGATAGGCCACGTCTCGTTTTAAGTAGCTGGTGTAAATTTCATTGATTAATTGGCTCTTTTCCTGTTTTGTGGATTCAACAACAAGACGCGGGTAGCCGCCGCACGCCAAATATTCGTTCAGAAGGAGTTCTGTTCGCTCTTTTTCCACATCAAAAAAATCATTGAGATTGTTTTCGTAGCGATAGTCAGTTCTGAAATTGACAAATTCCCGGAAAGAAATGGTCGATAATTCGAACGTTCGTTTTCTGCCGGTGAGGGATTCATGAATTTTTTCTTTTAATTCCATGCTGCCGGACCCGGACACGATAAATCTGTAAGGCAGATTCCTGTCGAATAATCCTTTTAGAAACAAGCCGCTATTTTCTTTTCGCTGGATTTCGTCGATGAAAATAAATCCCGGCTTGTCACCGAATTCCAATTTAACTTTTTGCAAGAATTTACCCTGGGATTCGACATAGCTGAAATCGGTTTCAAAGTCGAGATTGAAAAACAGTGTTTGATTGCCCTGTTTATCTAAAATATCTTTGACTTCCTTCATCACCGTTGTTTTACCCACCTGGCGCGCGCCGGTGATCAACGTCATTTCTTTGGCAGACAAATGAGACAAAATTTTAAGCAAAATTTGTCGTTGAATATGCATTGTTTTAATATTTAAGCGATATATTTAAAACCAGACTTATCATTTAATCGGGTTATTACATAATTTTTCGTTGTATCTTTTATATTGTATTTTACTGAAAAAGTTCCGTATGAGTTGGTGATTCGGGAATCGGGTTTCGGGATGTTCGCATTTTTATCATGGGCTGAAAAGTCGTCTCACGTCTTACGTTTCACGTGCGCTTCAGCGCGTTATGTTTTAAAGAATATGTCACCCCTGACGGGGTTTTATCTTTCAGGGGGATTACTTTTTTCTACCCATATCCCATCCCTACGGGATTTGTTGGTGATTGACGATTTTCAAATCCACATAATGGCGAAATATTGGTAGTAAACATGTTCACCATTTTTATGTATAGGTGAGTGTTAAATTGATGAATTTGTTATTGGTGAATGGCGAACAGTAATTTTTCCCTCGATTTTAAAGTCGGGAATATTTACACCTGAATTGAGCGATTAGCCCGCCTAAAAAATGGCGGATTTAGAACTGTCAGCTTTCAGTCATCAGCTTAGCTTGATAAACTTTTTCGCCTTTTGGGTGATTTCATACATGCAATCAATGTACTTATATTTCTTTTGCTGAGTGCTGATAGCTGCAGGCTGACTGCTTATTTTAGATTAACCTATTATGATTTTTCTTATACGACTTACTAGTCGTAGCTTATCAGAATCGGCCCAATTAAATAAACTCTAAACACGGATCATTCAAAATGTCATTAGGTTTAGGGCCTAAATATGGCAGTGGTTCTAAACCATGAAAATCCCTGAGCAAATGATATGCGCATGAAGTTAACAGATTGGTTTCTTCAACCGCTTCCATCCATTCGCTTTTCCGGACTTCTGCCAATGTTTCCGGAAGCGGCAATACACCGAAATCCCACGCGCTGCATAATCGGGAAATAAAATCAATGCGTTCATTCAACGTGGTCAATGCTCCTGGCGCTTCGCAATCAGGAAAAAGACTTCCGTCAATCCAGATCGAATTATCATTTGCAGAATTCATTCTTAAACCACTTTCTCACTGTTTCAGCGTTTTCTCGTTGCTCCAAATTTTCGATACTCTCGAGTGGTCTGATTTTCTCAATTCGTTTCAAATGCAACAACAACGCTTCGCAGCCGATTTTTACATCCATATTTTCAATCCCCCTCAATCGCTCTCGTTTTTGCCAGAGCTCCCAACAATCTTGAACTGTAACCAGTTTTTGCTTGCATGATTCATAAATATCAAGGAAATCTCTTGGCGCGCCTCTCTCGATGAGAGCCGTCATCTTGCTGGCAATCAAATCATCAATCGAATCCAGTTGAATTGGATGCCACGGACTTTCCACAGGTGATTTCAACAAGGCGCTACGCGATGCAATCTGAAAATTAAATATTACCTGTTTATTTTCTTTCACATCTACGCTTATCACGTCGCCAAACCTTCTGACTGAAATTTCACCAAAATCTTCCAGCGTTGTTTTTAGTAAATTAATAACTTGACTCTTAATCTTTTCTGTGGCGTCAACTGTCCACCATGCATCAACATCCTTTGTCGTTCTGTAATCATAATAATGTGCTAATCCAACTGCTCTCCCTAAAGTAATATACTTCCCAAACCCTGAATCTTGCAAGGCTTTCAGGCATGCAGTAGCAAGAGAACTCAATGATTTCGGCGCTGTAATTTTCGGAGTTTTAAGCATAAGCACACATTATTATTATGTTTCAGGATCGTTATTATTAGAATCGTTTCACGGAACATAACTACAACCGTATTAAAAAGCAAGTAATATTTGGTGAATTGGTCGTTGGTGTATGTGATTTGGTTATTGGTGATTCGATGCTCCTAGTTCGATTTTGGTAGTTCGAATTTCCATGTTGAAAATTGATTTTCGTTCTTGGTGGAAAATAAAATTACCAATAGATTGGTCACCAGATTTCGTTTTTAGTCCTCTCTTTTCAAGAGAGGATTCAGCCTGCATTATTCATAGTATTTTGAAAGGAGGCTGGCTAACCTGAATGGTGCTCTTTTAAGTATAAACGTACAAAAACTGAGTTTTAAAATAGCTCAGCTTTTAGCTAATTGAAAATCTAAATGTTGACTCAAATTCTGAGCAAGTTCATGAATAATTCAGGTTAGGTGAGTTTATAAAAAATCTCAACACCAATTTTGTCTTATTAATGAAAAAATAAAATATGTGGTATTGCTTTAAATTTCTGACTGCCTCTTTTGTCTCGATTTTAGAACTACTCCCTATGGGGCTAAAGCCCAAAATTTAATGGATTTCTCTGATCCCCGACTTAAAAGTCGGGGCTATTCAAAAGGGCTAATATATTTAAATGAATAGCCACGTCATTCATGGCGTGGAAAAATAGTCGAACCATCCCATCAATACCTGTGCAGGCTTCTTACCGCAGACTCATTTTTAAGTCCTCCATTTTCAAGAGAGGATTTAATAACTTACAAATAATATTCTTGCATTTTTTGGCAGAAAATTTTATGGGACACTGATAACACAGATTAATACTGATTAAGAATCCGTGAAGATCAGCGCGGAACGTCCGCCAAGCTTTTAGGAGGATCATCCGCGTAATCAGCGTTCCATTTCTTTTTTGGTTTTGGCTTGTCCAGGTTAGGTGAGTTTATAATAAATCTCAAACTCCTTATTTAAGATTCGTGATATTCATCTTCCTCAAATCAAAGGCACATGAGACATCCGGTATCCGTTATCTGGCATCCGGTATCCGTTATCTGGCATCCGGTATCTGTTATCTGGTATCTGGTATCTGTTATCTGTTATCTGGCATCTGTTATCTGGCATCCGGTATCAGTTATCTGGTATCTGATTTCTGCTATCTGGCATTTCTCATTCCAGAATTTTAATGTCCCTCAGATCAATATCCACGGAGATCGCTTGCTGTATGCTTTCCAATCGGACCACAAGTCGGTGGCTGTTTTTAATTTCGACGCACAATCCTGAGATCCCCTTGAGCGGCCCTTGAACGACCTCAATTCTCTGGCCAGGGGTGAGAAAATCAATGTGCTCGATCGTGTGACATTTTTCCAGTACGAGTCTCACAGCCTGAATTTGCGAATCAGGAATGGTCGCCGGAATGTTGTTAAATGTCACCAGCTTCACCACCCCATCTGTCTGTAAAACCGGAAGCCTGTCTTTCAAGGCGATTCGTACAAAAACATAGCAACTGAATAAGGGCTGTTCGATTACTTTATAGCGGTCGCTCCATTTTCGCGATAGTTTTTGTAATGGCAGATAGCTTTCTATTCCTTTTATTGTGAGTAATTGGAATACTTTTTTTTCATGCCTCGGTTTTGTCGTAACGGCATACCAATTCGGCTCAACGTTTAACTCGCCAAAGATCGATTTGGAATATTCATGACTCATTCTATTTTGTTCCCGGGCATAGCTCCGCCCCGTCAGTCACACGAACCAAAACTGACACGGGGCTATTGCGACTCCTCTGGAATTGCAGCGAATTCCACAGAAGCAGCTTCGAATTTTAAACACCACCTAAATTCCCAGGTTGAATCTGAGAAATTTAGCTCACAATTCGTGGTGCGATGGCTTTAAGCATCGCAGTGTTTCTCTAAACATATTGTTACTGCCAGAATTTCTTCAGCCATTGACGGACTTTATTACAAGCCTTTTAACATGAAGCCTCGTCTGCTTTAGGAATTGAGCCCATGTAAGATGAAACAATAGACTCATTATTATAACAATGGCTGGTGCTCATATTCTGAACTCTGAGCCGATTACTCTATGGATTCTTGTCATAATATCCAGACGCTTTCCATTGGAACTGCCGAGTGTCGAATATACCGCTGGCATCACATAGCCAATCCACTTCAAGCTACCTAAAGTATTACAACATAACTTTTGCATTTTTGTGCAAAATATTTTAATATAACACAGGAATCCCTTCTAACACATAGTGAAACGTGAGAAGTGAAATGTCAAACGAATAATGTTTTACATCTCACTTCTCTCGTCTGACGTTTCACTTGCGATTTAGCGCGCTAGGAAAGTAATAATGTTGACTTTCATGTCATCATTTCAATGAACCCTACAATGTCATTTAGCAAATTTATCACAATATGCTGAATTTATCATCTATCCAAAAAACAGCATATAACGATAATAAATCTATGTGACGTAGTAAGGTTAACCATCAGCGGATAGAACATACCGAAACTCCGCCGGCGTTTCATGACATCCTGAATGGATGATTCATTTTTTTTAATCAGCAACGTCGTTTGTAAACGTCAATAAAATCAGGTGAGCTCGTTAGTTGAAGTGTGAGCACAGGATCGTTTGGCATTGGCCTTGTTCAGGCCAAATAATGATAGACTCACGCACGTCTTCATCAACCGCAAAATGCTTTTATTACTCAAACATCAGATTACAATATATAAGTTTTAAATTAAAAATCAATCCTTGTGACGTATTCTTAATAAATTTTAATGCGTTAATTTTAATAGCGTTACACTCTGGCATCCGACATTATATCGCAATGTTTTATTCGTTTGAAAGTTAATGATACTGGTATAAATAGTATGTGATAGAACTCATATTTTCATCGTATTACAGTTAATATTTTTTTTTATCTTTGTTTTACATTCAGTTAGATACTTATTTTTCTTAATTATGAAAGGATATTAATAACCGTTCGCTGCTTCATTCCGACATTTGCCATCCCGTTTCCTTCGGACAGGGGCCGTATCCAATACAGTGAGTATTGGGCACATTGTTAATCCACTGGTATACTTTTCAATTAATACAATGGTACACTTTTCACTTGAAATTTACAATTACCCACACAATTTAGAATAGAGCCCTTTTTGTAACTTCGAGACAAGTAGATATGCCTGAATAATTGTCAGCACAATGATCCCTCAATTTTCGGAACATGAAAACCGTGGTTGTTCAATTAGTAAAAAGCTCAAATATTGAATTTGAGCTTTTTCCCGATCTGTCGCATATTTAAAATTCAAAATCCTTCGGTTGGCTATTCAGGGGATGCAATGAGCAGCACATGGAATACATTCTATTTCATGAATAATCCACATCTGATGGAACACATAACCGGCGATCAGTCAAAATCCCTCTCGCCCTTGTTGCGTTGACGGGACGATTTGCCCCCAAATTTTTCAATTTCGTTTGAATTATCTCCAAACGTCGCTTTGGCAGCATTGCGAATTCTTTTGGTCAAATCCCACACTTCCTTAAGACTATCGTTTCGGACCTGGACCGCCTTGCTTCTTTCTTCCTTCAACCTTTCAGCAAGGTCCACCTTATCGGTTGCGAATGATATTTTCTCGGCAAAATCATCGAGCGATAGGTTGGGTACATTGAGCCGTTCGTACAGTTCTTTCCAGCCTTCTAATGCTAATTCAGCCTGTCTCAAGGTATTCCTCGGAAAACTTTCACTTGTCTCTTTCATCTTTCATATCCCTATTGCTAATTAAACCGCACCTGAATTAATTATTGTGGCTCTAACACATGATTTTTTTTACTTTGCACTGGATCCCGAACGAAATGAATGGCCGAAAATAACCATATTTTCTGTAAAAGTCAATGTTTATTGCAACATCTTAACTATTTTAAAGATAAATTAACAGACAGCAAATAAGGGTGGCAATTATATTGCAGAGATTAAATATTTTCTTTTCCTCATTTTTCTTTAAAACGTGATGTTTTTTTCGGACAGCCACTGTTCCCGTAATAACCAGCCATGTTTCCACAGCTCCAGACTCCTTCAGATACATCCGCACAATTAAGAATTTCTAACGATGACTCAATTCGAACCTTGCTACGTGGCTACAAAATAAACGAGCAATGAGCTAACGAATTGAACAGAGAGGGATGTGATTCCGAAAAGTTACTATATTGTATAAGCATCGTGAAAATTGAAACTGCTGAAGCAGTTCATTGGTTGTCCCCACCTCTGTTGACACACCACAATAAATTGTGGTGTTAGTTCAACTCCCCTTTGAATCAACACCATGATTCCCAGTATTGTCTCCTTAAAAAATATGGAAGACTGGGCAATGCATCAAGGTGTTTACTGCATGAATGAAACATGTCCGAAGCCGTTTCAACGGCTTCTATATATTTTTTTTATAGAATGTATTGTAATAATGGCAATTAATTCTGATTTTCACTATGAATATGAATGACGAGGTGAAGGCATGTGCAATAAATTCTATACTTTTTTTATCTGTAGTGGACGGTCGCGACCGTCCTCTACGCGTATGTCCAATAATAATACAGGCGCCAAAATTTTAATCCGTGTAAAAAGCGTCATCCGCGTTCCATGTTTTTCCTGGACGTTCACCGCAACAGATTTTTGACTGCTACTCATTTATTTCCTCTGGCTATGCCCGTTTGATTCTGCGGGACTTTTTGGTGCCATCTTTTCCGTAGTAATAATAGTGATAATAATAGTAATAATACGATCCGTAGACGCCTTCCACATTGACCACGTTCAATAACGCGCCGAGAATGTTGTTCGGTATGTTCTTCAGGATTTCATAACTCCGCGCAATGGCGTTTCTATCGGTCTGCCCGGATTTAACCACTAAAATCAATCCATCCACTCCGGAACTGAGCACCGCCGCATCGGTCACAGCCATAACCGGCGGGCTATCGAACAAGACAATATCGAACATCTCCCGGAGTTCAGCAATACATTTTTGCATCGCCTTGGAACCCAGCAATTCAGACGGATTGGGCGGCAATGTTCCGCATGGCATCAAGTACAGATTATCGATGTCAGTCTTAAAAATCGCTTCATCAATAGGTATTTTCCCTATTAAATAATTGGAAATACCTTTGGAGCGATTGAGATTGAAGATGGAATGCAGCACTGGCCGGCGCAAATCCGTATCCACGAGCAGCACGCGCGTACCCATCTGCGCGATGGTGATTGCCAGATTAGCAACCGTCGTGGATTTCCCTTCCTGCGGGCCGGGGCTCGTGACAACGATCGTTTTGATGGGCGTGTCCGCTTTGGCGTATTGAATGCTTGTACGTAAACTGCGGTAGGCCTCGGAGATCGGGGACTTGGGCGCAAAATGTGTGATGAGCCGGCCGGCAATCGTGCGCGCCTCATGAGGATTCAATGGAGATTTACCAGATTCAAGTTTCCGGCTTTGCTGAATTTTCCTGGCCGCTTCTTCGAGTTTGATCACTGGAATCGACCCTAATATGGGAATCCCGGCTCTCTCAACATCCTCGACCGAACGCACAGAATTATCGAAGTATTCCAGCATGAATGTTATTCCAACGCCAAGCCCGAGCCCCAATATCACTCCCATGATGAGATTCATTTTTTTCTTGGGTTTAATTGGCGCATGGACCGGTTTTGCCGGATCAATAATTCGAACATTGCCCAATTGGCCGACTTCTGAAATTCTCGACTCTTCGTATTTCTCTTTCATCATCAACGTAATTTTTTCATCAAGTCGTGCGGAGCGCTCCAATCGCGCCAATTTCAAGCTTCGCTCCGGAACCGTCTCGAGACTCTGACTGTATTCGTCAACAATTTTTTTAAGCGCCGATACTTTGGGCAGTAAAGATTGAATCGTCGCTTCGATTTCAATTTTCCGCTGGAACAGGGTTTCCGAAAGGGTGATGGGATCGCCAGTCTCTGCCGCTGCCAATTGTGTTATCCCATCCTTGAGCTTATCCGCTAATACCTTTTTTTGTTCTTCATAGTTTTTTACGGTCTGATTGTCCGGGTCGTACACATTCTCATTGATCAGGCTGGAAATATATTTCGCTTTTTTCGACTCCAACTCAGCCATCTGTGTCAGCAATTGTTGCAAGTACGGAGCCGTGAGAATGTTCTCCATGTTCAGATTTTGTTTATTCTCATTGAGTTGATCGTCAATATAGGAGAGGCGTTTCCGATTCGAACTCAATTCAAGGTCTGCCTCATGGTACAGCGTTTCAAACTCTGCAAGTTTGCTGACCATTTCCTCAATCTCCTGAGGCAGAGCTACCATTTTTTCTTGTTCTTTATACTGTTTCAATTCCTGCTCGGATTGCTGAAGCTGCGCCTGGAAAATTTTCAATTGTTCGGACAGGAAGTCCTTGACTTTTTTGACCTCTTCCTGGCTCTCCATTTGATTTTGTTCCTGATAGACCAAAGCGACTGCATTAGTAATGTATGCTGCCTCCTCCGGCGATGAGCCTGTGACGCTGATTTCAATCATATCCGTGTTCCGAATCGGCTGGACGTTCACCGACGTACGCAACGATTCAGCATATCGCTCCACAGGATTTTGCATTTCATGGTCGGCGCTCCCTGTTGAGTCGCCATTTTCAGAGCCCCAGAACCCGGCGACAAATTTCTTTATCTTTGATTTGAAGCTGAAACGACTTTTTTCACTTTCAGGGATATAGCCCAAAACTCTCAGCCGGTTCGCTCTTTCAGATTTCTGCAATTTGACAACCACTCTTTCGGCCAATGTCCGGCTTTTTAAAATCTCGACCTGATTATTGATGATTTTATCTTTTTCAAAATAGTTACCAGAAAAGGCGTTGAATATCTGATTCTTATTTTCTTTGATCATCACCTTGGCGGTTGCCTGGTAGGTAGGAGCTGTGGTGAACGTATAGTAGGTTACAAATCCAAAGACGGTCAAAAATGAAATGAGGATAATCCATCGTCCTTTATAGAACATTCGTATATAATCATAAATATTTGCTTGTCGTTCGTGTTGCTGATCCATGAAACTTCTCCTTGTCGTTGTTCGGCAAAAGAATTCTTATATCTTTCAAAAAAAGCATACAATAATACTAATCTTTTTCTCTTTAGTCAAGCTAATTCCCATTTCTTAAGAAATCTTAATAGTCATTCACCGGCAGAGGGTGCGAAGAGATAATCACTGTGGAAATACAAGGGAGAGAGACGGTATGTCGAGTCGGAGAACGAATTTTCTTTTTGCGGATTCGGCAAGACTACATGCCTGTATAGCGACGCATAAAACGGATGTAATAGCATGTTAACCTTTGAGTGGCATACCGATGGATTTTGCATCCGGAAATCCTCGTTGCCTTAAAGGCGCCAAGACACCAAGATAGCCCGAGCATTTTGCAATTCTTGACTGAAAAGGAATTCAATAAAAGGAATTATTCGGTACACGTTGTTTGTATTTTACTCTCTTAGCGGCTTCGTGTCTTCGTGGCAGATACTCAGCGTTGATACGGAACAGCCACCTATCGATGCCACATAAAAGTTAAAATGGTATAACACGTTGAAAAAGAGAGTAATTTACCATGCTTAAATCAGACTAACAGGGATTGTCAGCAGGCTCACCGCATATCGATGACTTCAACATCACTTTGAGATTTATAGTGAAAAAGATCGTCAGGCATTGGCGTATCAATTTCAATGCCGGAGAGAATATACGTATTTATATTTTCGTTCAGATCTGTCTGCTGAATCTTCGCCGGGATCAATGTATCGCTGTTGATCCATATTTTCATATAGGTGATGAATATATCTTCCATATCCGACGTCAGTTCAATGACGTGGCAATCGATAGCGCCGATCTTTTCAATGGAAAGATATTTCGGGATGTAGCGCTTCGAATAACTCAGGAGCAAATCCTTTGGCAATGTGATATCGGCGCTCTTGTCCACGAGATCGATGATGACCTGCTTGTTAGCCGCCGAATACGTCCAGACATTCACGCCATCGGAAACAACGACTTGATCCTGCGTTTCGATTTTAAATTTATCTTTCCCCTTGAGCCAGATGGTCCCCTGCTGTTGATGAATATTTTCAGCCAGTTTCCATTGAAATTCCTGGGTGAAACTTGCTTTGAGCGATTTCAACTCATCGTACTTCTTCTTTGCCTGATCAATAATGTCTTCTGCTTTTTTATCGCCAGCGCAAAGTGCTTCCGCACCCTGCAACAGCAGCATTGTCGCGAGTAGGATGTACGTCGCTATCTCTTTTAATTTATTCATTGGAAACCTCAAATTCTTTTTTACAGGTGAAATTTGATATGCTCATAACCAGAATTTTTAAATCACAAATAATTCTACATAGTCAAATTAAAAAACGTCCCGAAATACGAAGCATCATCACCTCCGTTTTTGTCATTCCCGCATGCCTGCAAAGTTGCATTTTATTTTTAGATGAAGGCAGACTTTGCTTTTAGCGGGAATCTCCTTACGATTAAGAATGAGATTCCTGCAAAAAACGCGCAGGAGATCGAAGGAATTCCAGCGGAAATGACAGGCGAAGGGTAATCTGACTATGTAGTGATAAATACCAACGACCAAATTTCAATATTTGAAGAGTGGTACTTAACGTATCTATTTTAGAATTATTGGTATAAAATTAAATAAGTCCCAATTCAATGAGCTGTTCTTCATCAACCAGGACCTCGCGCGCCTTGCTCCCATCAAACGGGCCCACATAACCGGCGTCTTCCAGTTGATCGATGAGCCGGGCTGCGCGGGCATAACCAATTTTCAGGCGGCGTTGCAGTAGCGAGACCGATCCCTGCTGGTGCCTGACGACCAGTTTCAACGCCTCATTGAACAACTCGTCCCGGTCGCTGTTGCGCAATTTTCTGGCGGTATTGGAGACCATATCATCATTTTCAGTGGGCAGTTTGGTCTTTGGATCCTGAGCAGGTTGCTGACGGATATGTTCGATAATCCGTTTCACTTCTTCGTGAGAAATGAACGGAGAGTGAATGCGAATCGGCTCCGGGCTTCCCGGCGGTATGAACAGCATGTCCCCGCGGCCTAACAATTTCTCCGCTCCGTTCATATCCAGAATGGTGCGGGAGTCTGTTTTCGAAGCGACCTGAAACGCGATGCGCGCCGGGAAATTGGCCTTAATCACGCCGGTAATGACGTCGACAGATGGCCGCTGGGTGGCAACAATCAAGTGAATGCCCACGGCCCGGGACATTTGAGTGAGCCGCGCAATGGGTTCTTCCACTTCCCGCGCAGCAGTCACCATCAGGTCGGCCAACTCGTCGATGATCAGCACAATATATTCCAGGTGTCGATGGCTCTGATTTTCTTCCTGCTGCGAAGGCGGCATATTTTTTATCCACTGATTATAATCCTCAATGTTGCGAACGCCGGCACGCGCCAGGAGCTCGTACCGCCGCTCCATTTCCATCTCCAGACTGCGGAGAATCGCCACTGCATTGGATGGATTGGTGATCACCTCCTCCTGCAGGTCATCCCGATAGGTGAGATGATGATGTTTCAGCGCCGCATAGCCGCTCAGTTCCAGCCGTTTCGGATCGATCATGACGAATTGCACCTGCGACGGCAGCGACTTGTACAGAATGCTGGCGATGATGGTGTTCAGGCAGACGCTTTTTCCTGCCCCGGTCGCGCCGGCAATGAGCAGATGCGGCATTCGCGCCAAATCATCGATAAAAATATCTCCGGCAATGGTCTTGCCCAGGGCCATGGTCAGCGGGGAATTTGCCGATTTGAATTTGGAAGAATCCAGCACGCTGCGCAGAAAAACAATGGATGGTTTTCGGTTCGGGATTTCAATGCCGACAGCAGCCTTTCCCGGGATGGGCGCCACCACGCGGATCCGTTTCGCGCGCATGACCAGCGCCAGATCATCCGCCAGACTGGTGAAACGACTGATTTTTACGCCGGGAGCTGGTTCAATCTCGAATCGGGTGATGACCGGACCCGGGTTGATTTCCACCACTTTACCCTGGATTCCAAAATCGAGCAGCTTTTCCTCGAGGATTTTCGCGCTGCTCATGAGCTCATCCCAGGTCACTTCATCTTCGGCCTCAACCGGCGGTTCATCCAAGAGCTGGACAGACGGATAATAATACTTTCGGGTTGTTCTCGTCGCTGGAGCAGGCTCAGTCCCCGGGACAGGCCTTTCGGGCCGGCGGCTTTCCCTCTCGACATCAGCGACCGGCTTCTCGACGCCGGGACGAACGAAATCCCCGGGCGGCTCTTCCATGTCCACTTCCTCGCTATCCTGAAACGGGACGTCCGCGGATTCAGGGGAACTCTCCTTTTCCCCGGACTTTCTCCCAAATATTTCATTCAGCGTGGGGGTCGGCCGCGTGGGCTTGAACATACGTGGGTCGTATTTCAAAAACAGATGGGCCAGCGCCTTCTTGAATTCCCTGTCCAGTTTTTGAAAGAGCTTATCGAATTTGATATCAACGGCTAACAGCACGGTCACGACGAAGATAGTTGGGAAAATAACCACAGATCCGATGGTCCCAAACAGGCCATAAAAAGCATCGCCGATCAGGGCGCCAATCTTGCCCCAGTTTTCATGGGTCATATTGATCTCGTTCGGCGTCCCGGATGCGGAAATTTTTATCAACTCAATCAGCGCCCAGCCCACTGATACGTACAAACCGAACAGCATCGTGTATAAAGAGACTTTTCTGAGCCATTTTAATTTCGTTTTCAGGAGTTGATTGATTCCCCAGAGAATAATCAGGATGGGAAAAATGTAGCTGGCCCAGCCAATCGTCTGCCGAAAAAGAAAAGCCGAAACCTTGAAACCGATGAAGCCCATGGCATGCTTCACGTTATTCACGCTCACATCTTCGACATCGGTCGGGTCAAAATAGTACAAACTCAGGAAGATAAAAATTCCCAGGGAAATCAACAGCAGACCAACGGCTTTAAATTTTTTCTTATTGTCCATCCCTGAATCCTGTGCTTAAGTCACAAAACGAAAGACACACTTAAGTCATTTTATCCTGCTCAGCAACCATCCCCACGATGGCTCTTTTATAAAAATCGCGAATTACGCTACCGATTATTACCGTCCCAGCGACATTCGCGATATGAGATTCCAGAGCCGAATCCGGCAGCCGTGCTTCTAATAGTCCCTTTTATAGAATGGAGTTTTCACGACGCGGGCAGGGATCTTTCGTCCGCGAATATCCACATCAAATTGATCGCCAACTTTGGAGGAGCCTGCTTCAACATAGCCCAAACCAATCGGCTGTTTCAATATCGGAGAGAACATTCCGCTGGTGACCACGCCGATCGTTTTCTCGTTTTTGGCAATGGGATACCCATGCCGCGGAATCGCTTTTCCTTCCAGTTCAAATCCGATTAATTTTCGCTTCAGTCCTGCTTCTTTCACGGCGACGATGGCGTTTCGGCCGATGAAATCACCTTTATCGATTTTAGTGATCCATCCCAGCCCGGCTTCCAGTGGATTGGTTGTCTGATCGATATCGTTCCCGTACAGGCAGTACTTCACTTCCATGCGCAGGGTATCTCTGGCGCCGAGCCCAATGGGCTCCACGTCGAACTCGCGGCCGGCATCCATCAGAGCGTCCCAGACGTGTACAGACTTGTCCGGAGGCAGCATCAGTTCAAAGCCGTCTTCGCCGGTGTAGCCAGTCCGTGCGATGATCATCGGAACATCGGCCAGCTTCCCCTCACCGAACCAGTAGGTATTTATCTGAGCCAATTTCACATCGGTCAATTTTTGCAGGGTATCGATTGCTCTTCTCCCCTGCACGGCGATTAATGTAAATTCATCGCTGCGGTCTTTCAGCGTCACACCCTTTCTGAGGTGATTTTGCAGCCAGTCAAAATCTTTCTGCAAATTGGCCGCATTGACAACAATCAAAAACCGATCGGGTAGCCGATACACCAACAGATCATCCACAATGCCGCCATCCTCGTAGCACATGGCGGAGTATTGCGCCTGGTACGTGTTCAGCGTTTTGACATCGTTTAAAGTCATGTACTGCAGAAAGTCCTCGGCCGCAGGACCTGTAACTTCGAACTCACCCATGTGCGACACATCGAACAGTCCAACGCTGGTGCGAATTCTGATATGCTCTTCATTTATCCCTTTGTATTGAATGGGCATGTAAAAGCCGGCAAACTCGACGATCTTCGCTCCAAGTTTCACATGCGTCTCGTACAACGCAGTCTTCTTTATTTCCAAAGTATGCTTCCTTTCTTCAGTCCAGATTACTTTTTCAAATCAGTCATAGCCTGTTCAATTCGTTCCAATGCCTTTTTAATATTTTCCACAGAATTCGCATACGAAAATCTCAAATAACCAGCGCCATATTTGCCAAATGCGGTGCCGGAGAGAGCGGCCACGCCGTATTTTTCCAGCAGCAATTCAGAAAATTTCTTGCCATCCATGCCCAACTGTTTGATATTGGGGAAAACGTAAAACGCGCCGTGCGGCTTCAGGCAGGAAACCCCGTCAATTGCATTCAGACCATCCACAATCACATCGCGTCGTTTTTTAAATTCAGCCACCATTTTGTGGACCTCATTCTGCGGCCCCAGGATCGCTTCCACAGCCGCATATTGCGAGAAGGTGCTGGTGCAGGAATTGCTATTGATTTGCAACTGAGTCACTTTGCTGGCCAGATGGGTCGGCATAGCGCCGTACCCCATTCGCCAGCCGGTCATGGCATAGGTTTTCGAGAAGCCATCGAGAATGACGGTTCGTTCTTTCATACCCGGCAGCGAAGCGATGCTGTGATGCTTCCCCTCGTAAATAATATTCAAATACACTTCATCGGACAGGATGTAAATATTTTTTTCCTGAGCCACTTTGGCCACGGCTTTGAGGTCATCCAGAGTCAGAATTCCGCCCGTGGGATTTTGGGGCGTGTTCAAAATGATCAGCCGGGTTTTATCTGAAATCAGGGATAAAAATTCATCTATATCGAAACTGAATTCGCGCTCTTCCCGCAGCGGATAGGGCACCGATTTAGCGCCAATAAAGTCGATGACGGATTCGTAGATGGGGAATCCCGGATTGGGGTACATCACTTCCTCACCTTCATTGACGAGGGCCAGGATGGTGAAAAACAGGATGGGCTTTGCGCCAGGGGTCACCACAATTTCATCGGGTGAAATCGAAATATTTCTGAGTTTGCTCATATCGGCTGCCAATGCATTCCGCAATTCAGGGATGCCTGCGGCTGGACAATAGTGGGTCTTTCCTTCGTTCAATGCCTTGATGGCTGCATCAATGATGTTTCTGGGGGTATCAAAATCAGGCTCACCAATTTCCAGGTGAACAACCTCCTTGCCTTTGGCTTCCAGCGCTTTGGCTTTAGCCAGCACTTCAAAGGCTGTTTCGGTACCCAGGCGCGACATTCTCTCAGCTAAATTCATCATACGCTTACCCCTTCCAATTTAAAACTCCCATTCAGTAAAATAATATTAGGTGGTTTTATCGTTTCTTAATTTTTAATAAGGCTGAAGTTAGAAATCTCAGCTTTAAATTTTAAAAAAAATAGTAAAAATAAATCTCATTGTCAAGCGAATTCTCCACTCCGGAAAAATTTCCGACATGGCTTCAATTCGCCTGTCTTAAGAAACTATCGCTTTTGAAGTCAGCGTCCGGTTCACGGATGACCATTCCTGAATAGAACAGGCGCGCTGCAACCACCCTGGACGATGGAGCTTTTCGCCCAATCGCCATATCACGAATCGGCGTCGCCTGCGCTCATTGGCTGAGCGCCTGATTACAATATCCTCCTGATATCATTGACAATGACAAATAACATGAACGCTAACAAGAGCGCCATGCCCACCTGCTGAATGACCATTTTTGCCTTGGGAGAAATCGGTCTTCGGATAATGGCTTCGATGGCGAGGAAAACAATGTGGCCGCCATCCAGCACCGGGATGGGCAGCAAATTCAACAGGCCGAGGTTCAAACTCAGAAACGCGATGAAGGCGATGAAGTTGGATTCCCCCTCGCGGGCGCTGTCTTTAGCAAGCTTGGCGATCATAATTGGGCCGGCAAAGGCTTCCTTAAATTTCTGCTCGCCGGTGATGATCATCTGAATGGAATATCCGATAAGTTTAGTGATCTGCCATGAATAACGGGCGCCGTGACCCAGGGCGTAGGCCAGGCTGATATCAATCTCTTTTGTCGGGAACGCCACGCCGATCAAGCCGATGATCTTTCCCTGGGCCGTCTGTTTTAACGTGGTCATGTCGGCAGCCATAAGTTGGCCGTCCCGCTCCCAGGTGATGTGCAGCGTCTGCTCGGGCTTGCTGTGAATCAGGTCGGTCATATCGGACCAGGTTTTCACGGTGTCGCTGTCAATGGCGACGATTCTATCGCCGATCTGCATCCCGGCTTTTACGGCCGGGAAATCTTCCTGCAGCGAACCCACCACAGGGGGCAGGGTTTGTTCCATGCTATCCAGCAGCGACGCATGAAATGTTGCCGACAATTCTTGTTTGTGGCGCTCGAATGTCACGTTAATTGGCTCGGACATGTCGGTCAGAGAGGACACTTCGGACCAGGTTTTCACGGTCTGGCCATTGATGCCAAGAATCATGTCTCCCGGCTGCATGGTGGTGGCGGCTGCGATGCGGGGATTCATTTCACCCACTGAAACGCCGACCGATTCTCTCAGGCCGGTGAAGTAGGTGATCAAACCGAAGATCAGAATAGCCAGAAGGATATTCATGGCCGGACCGGCGAAAATCACCAGAAACCGCTGGTAGATCGGTTTGGACATGAATTCCCACGGCTCGCCCTTGATGGAATCCGCATCCATGCTTTCGTCGATCATGCCGGCCATTTTCACATAGCCGCCGAGCGGAACCCATGAAATGCAGTAATCGGTCTCCCCGATTTGCTTGCCGACCATCCGCGGCGGAAAGCCCAGTGAGAAACGCTCGACGCGAATACCCACCAGCTTCGCCAATATAAAATGCCCCAATTCATGGACAAATACCAATATTCCCAACCCAATAATCAATCTAATTACAGCTTCCATGGATTCACTCCGTATCTAATCATGATGTGATTTAACAAGCCTTTCCCGCCGGATCGAACCTGAATCGCAGAAAATATGCTTAATGAAATTTTGAATCGTCCCTTCGCTCGCTGCCTGCCTGCGACGCACCCCGACATCAACGAATCGCCACGCGCAGGGATTTGAGTTCATTCCCAATGCCGACCTCCTTGCCGGCGCAATGGCTCAAAAAGCGACGACCAGCACCTCATTCTTTTCCACCCGTTCCTTTACAAATTCGCGCGCCCAGAGATCCGCAGCCAGCACATCATCCAGATTGGGCGCTGAAATCGGCCGATGGTGATAGACAGCGTCCTCGACCAATTGGGAAATCCGGGTGAATTTTATCTTTCGGTTAATGAAATAATTGACAGCGATCTCATTGGCCGCGTTCAGTACGGCTGGCGCTGTGCCGCCCATTTCGAGCGATTCATAGGCCAGAGCGCATGCCGGAAATCTGTGAAAGTCCGGTCGCTCAAAACTGAGTCCGGAAAGCTGGCTCACCGAGATTCGCTCGCACTGAAGATGCCGGCGCTCCGGATAGGTGAGCGCGTATTGAATGGGAATGCGCATATCCGGCGTCCCCAATTGCGCCTTCACTGAACCATCGACAAATTCGACAAGAGAATGAACAATCGACTGTGGGTGTATCAGGACTTCAATTCGGGAGAGCGGTATGTGGAAAAGCCAGTAAGCCTCAATCACTTCCAGCCCTTTATTCATCATGGTGGCCGAATCAATCGTAATTTTACTGCCCATACACCAGTTGGGATGCTGGAGCGCCTGTTCAACAGTGACGTGCTCCATCTCGCGTGCCGTCAAGCTTTGAAACGGGCCACCGGAAGCGGTCAGGATAAGCCGCGACACATCCGATTCGTTTTCCCCGCGGATGCATTGAAAAATGGCGCTGTGTTCGCTGTCCACCGGCAGAATGCGCACATTCTTCTGGCGCGCCAGCGATGTCACAATTTCGCCGGCCATGACCAGCGTCTCTTTATTGGCCAGGGCAATATGGACGTTCCTGTTGATCGCGGTGAGCGTGGGCAGGAGACCGATGGCGCCAACCAGCCCGTTTACCAGCATATCCACATTTGGCAGCGACGCCAGTTCAATCAATCCCTCTTTCCCGGCGACAACCGAAATTCCCAACTGTTTGATTCGTTCAAAACTTTCAAGCGGGACATCGTCGCCCGTTATGCAAACCATGTCCGGCTTGAATGACACACACTGCTCATAAAGCAAATCCACCCGTCGGTGGGTGGAAAGCGCTACAATTCGAAATTCATCAGGATAGTTTTTTACAATATCAAGACAACTTCTGCCAATCGATCCGGTCGAGCCGAGTAAAGTAATACGTTTCATGAAACAAACATTCTATTCATAATTTAAGCGCCCGGTCGCTTTCGCAGCGCCGGGCGCTGATATTCTCTTATAGGAAATTAACTCCCAGGCCAGCGCTAAATCCTTTCACCGGGCCGAAGTCATAATCTGCATGAATGTAGATCAATGGAAATGGTTTGACTTTCACACCGACATTCCCTCTCCAATTCCCTTTGCTGTAATCTTTATTGATCGTCCCAATGGAACCCAGGTCGACCTCAGCCGTGAATTTATTCCAATCGTAACCCAGACCGCCGTAAAAATCGATGAGCAGGAAACCTTTGCTCACAATCAGCGATGTATTGAAACTGTTCACCGTGTTAAAATCAAATTCATCAGGCACGGTCAAATAGTGGTAGGTCGCTGCAAGGGCGACTTTGGGTAACAGCATATTCTGCAGCACGCCGTATTTCAAACCCACACCGACCAGGGTCACATTGCCCTTCTTTTCATCTTCGCCAATTGAGTAGGTCATAAATCGGCCGGTCGCCTCCAGATTCCCCGGCAGTCCCAAACTCAGTTGCAGCACTGGCAGCGGCACAGCCGCCACATCGCGAAAGACGCCGCCGTTGAATTCGGACTGTCCGTTAGGAAGCGTTGGCTTTTGATCGTCAGATACCATCATGGAGACAACGCGAACCCCCACATCGAATCCACCAATGCCGTGCACGTTGGCGGAATGATAGACACCGCCGCCGGTGTAAAAGCCAAATAAATCGAGCAGTGGATCCACAATTTCATCCAGATTGGCCTCGGCCTGGGACAAGGCGTCCGACGCCTGACTATTCGCCGGAGTAATGATGGCCGCCAAATCCAAATCCTGGGCATACGACACGCTGCTCAATCCGCTGAAGAGCATCATGATGACTAAGGCAATTCCATATTTTGTTTTCATAAAAACGCCTCCATTTCTGGTATGGTTTTCTGAAGGTAACCTTCCAACATGCGGAGCAATCCGTACCTGTAATCGTTGAAGCTGATAAACAGGCATCTCATCTGTAAAATTCATGAGGACTCCGCAGTTATCAAGGCCGTGACTAGTCGACAACTTCTGACACGACTTTTTTATATTTGCCAACAATAGCTTTCACTTCGATCCGCTCACGCGGCGTGAGTTGGCCTTCGAAAAAGTGAATATTAAAATGCTGCTGAAATCCGGTCTTAATCGCCCAGATTAGCTTGTCGTAGCTGATCGCATGGGGCAGCACTTCGGAAATAGAGATCGTCTTCTTTTCCATGGCCTGCTGAAAAACGAGCACATGGTTTTCATCCACCTGCCGGATATATTCGGCAAGATGAAGATGATATTTGCCCACGAGGATGGAGCCGTGCTGTAAGATGGCATTCTCATACCGTCGCTGCGCGCTGCCAACCAGCTTTTTATTCTGCACCGCGATCTCGTATTTGGCCGAATGCGAAAAACAGGGGATGCTATTTTTGTAGGCAGAGCTCTTCTCGGTTTCATTGGCAAAACGCTCCACCAGTTCGGCTTTCACGCCGGCCAACAAAAGCCCGGCCAGCAATCCTTCACTGATTTTATTGTATGTGGCTAAAATATCCTGGGAATAAAAATCAGAATTCTTCGGAATGATCACGCTGTAGGTGACCTCCTCCGCATGAAGGACTGCCCTGCCGCCGGTGGGGCGTCGGACAATATCAATTCCATTTTTTTTGCATTTGGCCAGGTTCAACTCGTTGGCGTCCTGGTTGTAACCTAAAGAAATCGCATAGGGCTTCCAGCCATAAATTCGGAAGATCGAACTTTTATCGGCCGGAACGGATTTCGTCGTCAAAACCTCGTCGATGGCCATGTTCGTGAAGCCATCTTGCAGTCCCGTGTTGAGGAATCTCCAGTTGTTCATTGTCTTCTAAGCCCCCGGAAAAAAACAATCGCCCACGTGCGAGCATTTTTGATTTAAATGATGCCCCGTTCGCTTTTCGCGATGAAATCAAGAATGTCCTGTATCTCAGGAGTGATTTCCATGGTTTCTTTAATCTGGCTCACGGCCTGGCTCACATTCAATTTCGAGCGGTAGATCAATTTATAAGCGCGTCGCAATTGCAGCAACGCGTCCGCTGAAAATCCCCGGCGCGTCAATCCAATGCGATTGATCCCAGCGAATTTTAATGGTTCACCAGCCGCTAAAATGTACGGCGGCACATCCTTGCGGACCTTCATGCCACCGCCGATGAAAGCGTGTTTGCCGATAATTACAAACTGGTGAATCGGACTCATTCCGCCCACCGATGCGAAATCTTCGATGGTCACATGGCCGGCCATGTTCACCGCATTGGCCAGAATAACGTTACTGCCGATTCGGCAATCATGAGCCACATGGACATAGGCCATCAGCAGGCAATTGCTTCCAACGACTGTCTTCTTGCTGTGCCTGGTGCCCCGGTTCAACGTGCAGTATTCACGGATCGTTGTGTTATCGCCGATTTCCAGCGTCGTTTTTTCCTGGGCAAATTTCAAATCCTGGGGATCGGTTCCCAGCACTGCACCTTTTAACACGCGGCAATTTTGCCCCAGAGTGGTCCCGGCGCTGATCAGAACATGGGAAGCAATCTGACTGCCGTTTCCAATGGTGACATCAGCTTCAATGATAGAATAGGGGCCGACAGTTACATCGTCGCCCAGATTAGCATGTGCATCTACAATCGCGGTCGAATGAATATTCGCCACCGTTCGACTCCTCTTTTTCTGTTCAATTTTTAGTCTTCAATCAAACACATCCGGTTCATAAAAACGGTTGAATTTATCACATAAATTTTATTGAATTTTCAACGGACGAAATGTAACCGTCACAGGTTCAGCGATCCACAACCGCGGCGGACAGTTCCGCCTCGCACACAAGATCGCCGTCCACATAGGCCTTGCCGCCCATTCGGCAGATCGATCGCCGGTAACGAATCATATCCAGCTCGAACCGAAGTTGGTCTCCGGGCACCACCGGTTTTCGGAATTTCACATTGTCAATGCCGGTGAAATAGACCAGCTTGTCGGACGGGTTTCCCTCGGAATCCAACAGGAGGATGCCGCCGACCTGCGCCATAGCTTCAATGATCAGAACACCGGGCATGATGGGGCGACCAGGGAAATGCCCGATGAAAAACGGCTCGTTGACCGTCACGTTCTTAATGCCGGACACATGCTCTTTGGGAATGAGGTCTGTGATTTTGTCGATCAATAAAAACGGATACCGATGAGGCAGTATCTTTTGAATGGCGTTGATATCCAGAACCACATTTTTCCCGGCCGGACGGGATTGGTATTTTGTCGTTATCTTCTTCTTTTCAACTTCCTTGCGTAGCAATTTGACCAGTTCCACGTTGGCAGCATGACCGGATCGAGCGGCCATTATGTGCCCAATCAGCGGGGCGCCCAGCAGCGCCAGATCGCCGACCAGGTCCAGCGCCTTATGGCGCACCGGCTCGTTCACAAAGCGCAGCTCTTTTCCATCGAGAATTCCATTTTCACCGAGGATGGTCTTCTCTGGAATTTTGAACAGGCGCTTCAACCGTTCGAACTCGCTCTCTTCGATTTTCCGATCGATAATCACAATGGCGTTATCCACATTGCCGCCTTTGATGAGTCCATGCTCTTTGAGCATTTCCACTTCGTGGAGAAAGCAGAACGTCCGCGCCGGAGCGAACTCAGACAAGAATTCATCTTCAAGCGAGTAGAGCGAGGTGTACTGCGTCCCCAATGCGGGATTTTGATAATCGACCATGAACGTAATCCGAAAATGGTCCGACGGAACCACTACAATATCGATCCTTCGCCTGTCGTCGCGATAGGCGATGGTGCTGTCGATGACGACGTAATCCTTGGGCGAACTCTGTTCCACAAATCCGGATTTCGTCAGAATATCGGTGAACGGCAGGGAACTGCCGTCAACAACCGGGGGTTCGTTGTTGGTCAACTCCACCAGAATATTGTCAATTTCCAGACCAGCGACAGCCGCCAGCACATGTTCCACGGTGTGTATCACCGCGCCATTCTGGCTGATGGTGGTGCCCCGGGAAATATCAACCACGTGATCGATATCCGCAAGAATCTCCGGACAATTTTCAATATCAGTTCTCTTGAATCGAATCCCTGAATTTTCCGGCGCCGGTTTGAATGTGAGATTGGAACTGTTGCCGGTGTGAAGTCCAATTCCAGAAATAGATACAGGTTCCTTAATTGTTCGCTGCTGTTTCAGCATTTTTCCTCCGATCCAACAAACACGATGTTAACTGACTCTATATTCAGATGCTACAATTCGTTCTTTCCGATGCCGGCGAATCGCTTCCCGGCCGGTCGCCCGGCTTCAGTGATACGCGACTGTTACCTAAATTTCTAAACTGATTTTTAGAAATATAACTTAAACTCTTGTTTTTGAAATTATTCCGGAGTGCCTTTATGCATCGCAGGCATCGCATAAAGACGATGCAATCCATGGGAGCAATTCATGATATCCCTTCGACTTCTTTTCATTTTAGAATTATAGATATCATTTGAAATTCATAGCTGGTGCCCACTCTGATTCAAATCTGAAGTTACTGCTTCTCTGCCTGAAAAATTCAGACCTATTTATCCGGCCGATTCAGCTTCTCTTCCAGTTCTGAGATACGCTTCAGCAATTCGGGCAGCCTGCGTAGGGCAGCCTCTTCCCGTTTTGCCTGCATGATGGGCCGCGCCGGGTAACCAAAATAAACTGAATTGGCTGGTAGACTTTTCGATACGCCGGACTGCGCGCCAATGGTGACATTCTCCCCTGTTTCGATGTGCCCGACAAAACCGACCTGTCCCCCGATGATATTGTTCCGGCCAATTTTTGTACTGCCTGAAATACCCGTCTGCGCGGCAATCACTGTATTTTCACCCACTTCCACGTTATGCGCGATTTGAATGAGGTTGTCCAGCTTCGCGCCCTTGCGAATGACCGTCTGACCCAGCGTCGCCCGATCGATGGAACAATTCGCTCCGATTTCCACATCATCCTCAATGACCACCGTCCCAACCTGCGGAATTTTATGATACTCCTGGCCTTCCCGGGCAAAGCCAAATCCATCGGATCCCAACACCGTTCCGCTATGGATGATGACCTTGCTTCCGATCCTGATGTTTTCACGGACGGACACGTTGGCGTAAATCAGGGTATTATCGCCAATCTGCACATTCGAACTGATGATGACGCCGGGATGCAGCGTCACATTTTTCCCGATGATGCAGTTGCTGCCGACATAGACCAGCGCGCCAATATGCGCATCAGCTCCAATCGTCGCCGAATCTTCGATGACCGCTGTGGGATGAATTCCGCGCGGGACGATTCCCGCCGGCGGATGGAATAGCCGTAAAATTTTCAAAAACGAGAAATAGGGATTCTCCGTGCGGATAATCGTTTTGTCCGTTGCCGGAAAATCCTTTCCCACAAGCACCGCAGACGCATTCGTCGTCTCGATGAACCTGGCATATTTTGGATTGGAAATAAATGTAATCTCTCCCGCAACCGCCTCTTCGATCTTGGCAACATTGCGTATTTTAACAGAACCGTCCCCCTCGAACGAACCCGATACAATCTGTGCGATCTCAGCTAACGATAGTTCCATAGTTATCCTGTCTATTCGGCGTCAAAACAGCATCCTGCAGGGCGTACGAACGCCCGGCCATTTTTCAATGACTCATGCCCAAACGGTGACACTGCCGGTATGCCTGAAAACGCCATCGCGGTGAAACAAAAAAATATGTGCTCCACCGCGGAAAACAAATCAACGCGTTCAATTTCAGATCCACGACGTGTCAACCTGGTTCAGGCGCCTCTGTCCCAATCTGCAAAAAAAACGAACTGCTGGTTGATACCTATTGCCTTACGATCAGTTGGGTCAGGGATTGGGCGTTGGCTATTTATTTTCAGTCGTCTCTTTAGGGACGTTTTGTCCTTTATTCAGCTCGGATATGACCTGTTCCGTCAGATCGGTCACAGCGCTGCTGACATGCAGGAAAATTCCAGAGGCTGTATCCAGAATCATATCATACTTTTCATCGTCGCCGATTTTTTTAATGACTTCATTGATCTTGTCGTACACCGGCTGCATCAATTCCGCCTGTTTCCGGTAAATCTCTCCATTCTGAGGATTGTATTTATCCTGCTGAAATTGTTGAATCTTCATGTAAAGGGTCTGAATTTCCTGCTGCTTCTCTTTCTTCTTGGCGTCGCTCAATAAAAGACTTTGTGTTTCGAACTGCTCATTGAGCCGCTCCATTTCCTTCTGCATTTCCAGACCTTCAGTCTTCCACTGCCGATCGATTTCTTCCAATTTTTTATTGGCATCAATGGCATCCTGAAACGTCGTCAATAATTTCTGAGAATGAACAAATCCAACCTTCAATTTCTGTCCGAATCCGGGAGCTGCAACCAGCAGCACAAGTAACACGACCAGAGACGCCTTAACGACATGTCGTAACATCATTTTTTCCTCCAAATTATATTTTGCTGTTGATTCGATCTCACAATATCATCCTGACTTTTTCAATTTATGAGAACGGTGAACATCAATCCAGGGAGTGCGACGCGTGTTTGATTCTTTCGAATGCATCAGTCAGAAACGACTTTAGGCTGTGCATCCCCTCTTGCAACGATCACGCCCGCCGCTGTGAATTTTTCTCTCCCAATCAATTGATTTCTATGGTGATTTAAATGAATCCAATCCTGAAATATTCATATCAAATTAAAAACTTCTGCCAAATACGAAATGAGGTTTCCATTGACCGTAACGCTTCCCGGTCGATGTGTTATAATTATCAAAACCATAGGCATAATCGAATCCGATGATGCCAATCATAGGCATGTAGATTCGAGCGCCGATGCCCACGGAGCGCCGCAGATCAAACGGATCCGTATCAGTGACATTGGCCCAGGTATTCCCGGCTTCGGCAAATATAAGACCAAACATGGTCGGATTGGGAATAATCGGGAAACGTATTTCGGTCGTGTATTTCAGCAGTACTTTTCCGCCTTCCGACGTGGCGTATCCGGCCAGAGGATCGTCGTAACCGCGCAATGGCGTGGAGCGCGACATGCCTTCGCCGCCCAGGAAGAAGTATTCCAGGTACGGAATTTTTGAGTCGCTGGTCCAGCCATCCATGAAGCCGGCTGTGGTGTGATTATACAGTACAAATTTCCAAATTGCCGGGGTGAACCAACTGGCGGAGAACATGTATTTTTGGTAACCCACATTGCCGCCCAAAAATCCGCCGGCAAATTCTGTGGATAGCGACACTTCCGAACCCTCGGTGGGGAACTCCGGCCGGTTCAGACTATTCCGGCTGATGATTTGCGTGACGCTGCTGGAAATGAGCGGCCAGTCGGTGCCCACAATATTCCGCGGATTGGCTGCGACAATACTGTCGATGAAATCAGAAAGTTCGGTGCTATCGATTCGGTAAATCCAGTCGCCGCGAAAATAATTATCCGGCCAACGGAACCGGCGTCCCAGGCGCAACTGCCCGCCGGTGCTTCGCTGGCGATACCCGATGTAGGTAGCGTCCCGATTGGTGTCGTAAAAGCTGAAACCGGCCAGCGTCGGCGTATCGCGCAGCCACGGCTCTGTGAAGCTAATCTGGAATGACCGGTAATAGCGTCCGAAGTTCCAGTCAAAGCTGAGGCGTTGCCCGTTGCCGAACAGATTGTTCATGGCAACCCCGATGCTCCCGATGACTTTATCCCGCTCGCTCCAGCCAGCGGACATATTGGCCAGATCGGTCGACTTTTCTTCGACGTTAAATTTCAGATCGATCTCATCTTCATCCACCGGCCAATAATCGATTTTCACATCGGAGAAATAATTCAAAACCCACACTTCGCGCTGACTTCGCTCCAGGGCGGCCTTGCTGAAGACATCGCCGGGACTGATGATCAATTCCCGCCGAATGACCTTCTCTTTTGTCCGCGAATTACCGGAAATATGCACCAGATTGATTTTTACCGGCTCGCCTTCACTGATGACAAAGTGAATGTCGACTGTATCCGAAGCGACCGGAGTTTCTTTGGGATTGATCTGGGAATAGATGTAGCCTGAATCATAATAGAGTGTGCCCAACCGCTCGATGATCGCTTTCTGGAGTTTTTCCTGATTATACACATCGCCGGATTCAAAACCCAACAGCGACTCCAGCCGTTCATTGGATTGGATTTTATTCCCTTCCCAGGAAATATCGCCCACGTAATACCGATTGCCCTCGGTCACAGTAATATCAATGAAGATATCCTTTTTAGCCGCATCGAAATAGACAGAATCGCTGACAATTTCGGCATCGCGGAAACCTTCATTCCGATAAAACTCGACCACTTTCACAGCATCTTCATCGAATTTTTTTCTGTCGAAATCTGCGCCGCGCCACCATCTGTCTTCCTTCGTCTCTTTCATTTGCTTGCGCAGCTTGCCATCGGAGAAATTCTCATTGCCAAAAAAGTTAATCTTTTTAACCTGAACCTTGTTGCCTTCCTTTATTTTAATTCGAAGGATGACCTTCCCTTCTTTTTCCGAATCGAACGTCTCCGGCGCTACCTCGGCCAATAAATACCCCTTGTCCGCGTACAGCTTTTTTATCTTTCGTTTGGCCTGATTGATTTGATGCGCGGAAAGGACCTGACCTTTGTAGAAATCCAGCTCTTTATCGATCTCGTCCTTTTTCAATTTTTTATTGCCTTCGAGCTCAACCTTTTCGAGTCGGGGGTACTCTTTGACGCGAATGGTGAGGTACACGCCGCCGGCGACTTCTTTATCAAGCAGCACCTGAATATCCGAAAATATATTGAGGCTCCACAAATTTTTAATCGCGGTCTGGATTTCATCGCTGGTAATCTCTTTCCCTGATGTCAATCCTGAATTGATCTGAATGATTGTGGGATCCGCGGTCTTCTGCCCTTCAGCCGTCACGCCCAGCACTTTCACCGATGCCCGTTGCCCGTAACTCATGAACGGAACGGCCAGGAATATAATCAGAAGAAACCCTTGAATGGCGAGTCGTTTATTATTAACACCAGGGTGCATGTTCAACCTCCAATAACTTGAAGTGTAAAATAAGAAATTTTTATATATTTGTAAAGAGAAAAATCAGATAGCTTTAATTTTTTGTAACTTTAAAACGGGAACGAGTGCCGCAGTAAAATCTTTTTATCCTCGCGTTGCCATAAGAGCAGACTGTTATAATCGTACTCCATCTGCAACAGCAGGCTGGAATTGATACGATATTCAAGCCCCAGCGTGTGGCGCAGTCCGAATCCCTCCTGCTGATACCGATAATCCAGCCCGGCCTCTAACTGGCCGGTGTAAAGTAAAAACAATCCGTCGGCAAGGTATTTACCGACCATCAGTTTCGTGCTCCGCAGCAGGAATAACTTCGAATCGAATTGGAAGTTCCGCTCATCTTTGACGTTCATCTCAATCAGATTCCGCGTGAAGCGGGAACTGAATCGAACCATGTCCAGGCCAAAGGTGCGCTCGAGCTGGCGCTCGAATGGCCGGAATAACGGCCGGAACACCAGGTTGTCCGTGCTGATGCCGATGATATCAGTCGCCTTCTCTCGGATGTTAGTCACTGAGTATCCCAGCGAGGCCAGAATTTCCCCCTCGGAATCGCCCAGCTCCTGATTCTCGGATGATAGCTCAAACACCACATCGCTGAGCCGGCCGCGCTTCAGTTTATGGCCGGTGATTTTATCCACGGTCAGCATGGTGAGGTAAATGTAATAAGGAAATCCAGTCGAATCGGTGACTGTTGTCCTGGCTTCCCCGTAAATGATAGGCAGCAGTGTGCTTTTATCGAACTCCACATCCGAGGCTCGTGACACGTCCATATCAAATTCGACGCCAGCCTTGGTTACTTGAAAATCCAGATCCAGATATTCCACTGTTCCCCGCGACGATTCCATTTCACCAATGACGCCGAACGTTTTATCATCAAGCACCCCGTTGAAATCCAGCCCGCCCACGCCGGCATCCACAATCAGGTCCACGTAAACATTATCCACGCCGCTCGGTATCTGACGCTGATAATGCAAATCCTTTCCAACCTCCGCTCTTACGTTCCAATCGATCATCTGAAGCACGCGAACCACAAGACTGGAATCAGCCGCTTCAGCATTTTCAGTGATAAAAGGATAGGTGAAATTCACATTCTGCAGGACAATTTTTCCCCGCACCACAGGTTGCTCGGTTGGCCCGGCGAGGTAGAACCTCTCCTGGGCATTCTTTCCTGAGAACTCGAAATGACCGATCTCGCCCCGCTCCATAAAACCGGGGATGTACAGCGGCACCCCTTTGGACGAGGTCTCCAGCGTAAAAATTCCCAGGTTCAGCCCAAGTTCCGGTATGGTAAATGGTTGCAGATTGATATCCACCACCTCGGGCGCAGCCTGCATATTTCGAAACGCGAACGGCCGCTTTTTGATTTTTCCGGATATGAATTTTACATTTAAAAAGCCATCCTGTTCCAATTCAATTGCGACCTGAATATCATCAATTTCCGGAGCCACGTCCCCAAGTCGCAAATAGCCATTGGTGAGATTCAACTGCGCATCGGCAACAGTTAAATTGCCGGGGCTGCCGGTAAAATGAAACGCCCATGTCCCGTTGCTGCCCGTTTCAAGAAAGAACGGTGTGATCTCAGGCAGAATCGACAGAATATTACCCTGTCCATTGAGCCGGATGTCCATGGTCGCTTCATTTGAAAAGGGAATCACTCCGCTGCCGGTCATCTGGAACTGGCCGGTTCGCACAATGGACACGCGACGCAACAGCAAACCATTCAGGGTTTGGGGCGCTGCGCCTGTCCAGTTTGAAGGCAGGGAACCCGACGATTCACCCAGTTCCCAAACCATTCTGTCGAACGTGAACATCCCCAGCGCGCCTTTTTGCACTTCCACAGTGCCGGCAAATTCCGGCTGGCGCAGCCGACCGCGCACCTGCATATCAGCGTCGCCGAGACCTTTGAGCACATTGGGTTTGTTGAAAAGTGTCGTCATCAGGGAATTGAGATCGATCCCCACACCATGAAGTTTGAGATCGAGCGAATCCCGGTCGAACTGGTATGCTCCCTGGCTCGTCAGCACCAGATCCCCCTGATATTTGACTGCCAGTTCGTTTAATTTCACGGTTCGATCGGTCGATTGAAACGCCACCGAACCTTCGTATGTTCCGATTTGATTGATGATCACATCGAGGAAATCGAGTTTACCGGAAAGTTCTAATTTTTTCAAAGAACCGCCAATGCCGATGGAACCGTACAGTTTTCCATTTTGGGCCGATCGCTCATGGCTAAATATTAGACGATTCAAATCCGGCAAAGATGCATCCGGGATAATAATATTCGCCTCAATCAACTGGTCAGCAGTCAACTGCATTTTGCCGGTGCAAAATAAAATGCGATCAATTTCGAAGTTTTTGATTTCAAGATAGTCCGGCGTTTTCTCCAATTTCATGGTAGACGTGAACCGGGCGCCGCCGCTGGATATATCCCATACCATTTCGAGTTGACTTCGGGAGCGACGGGAAGTTATATCGCAGGACATGACCGCTGAGCGCTTCAGATCCTCTTTCTCCTGATTCCACACGACGTCCCCGTCAATGTGCAGGTCGCTCGCTTTGCCGGCGATTTTAAATGTCGATGATTTCAGATCGAAAATAATTTTAGCCCTGTCCAGCGGAGAGATGCCAAACAGCACATCGTGAATATCGGTCAATTTCACGTTGTAGACCGGCAGCCCGTCAGCATAATTGATCCGGCCCTGGGCTTTGAACAAATGAGTTTTCGAGTCGACATTGAGCGAGAGTACCTTTTCGGCCAGCGCAAAATTAACATTGAACGCATAGTTCGTGTCCGGCGCGTCATCGGATTGTACATGGAGCGTCAGGTTGCCGGCAATTTGCTTCCAATCCCCGGCGCACTGCAACTGCACCTCACTGGCGCTGCTGCTCAAAACGCTGCCGGGCAGGGGCAGCAATTGACGAAACATGGGGCCATGACTGGTTAGCGCCAATCGGATATTATTGTCACTGCGGGTAAAATCGATGGAACCATTGCCGCCGAACGAGACGCTATCGATCCAGCAGGAAAATCGGGATAACGCGAGCACCGAATCGCTGAAAGCAATGGCCGTCGAGAGGCGCGAGATCTGTTTGCCTTCGACGAGAAGGCGCTGACTGGCCAGATGTCCGGTAATAGTTGGATTGGCATAGGTGTTGGCAATGTCGAATTCCAGATCGGCTAACCCCTGAAATTTCAACTTCGGCGCGAAATTGGCGAGCGTCTTTCTGATATCGAACTGACGAGCCCTCACGTTGAAATCCAGTCGCGGATTGAGAATGTTTTTTATTCGTCCCGCGACCGTCACCGGCGAACCATTGAGTAAAAATCTGGACGTATCGACCAGGCAATCCCAGTCTTCAATTTTCGCCTTCAGATTGACGTCCTCAAATAGCAATTTTTTACTGAGCACCTCAAAGGTCGCCTGGCGCACTTCAATCGCTCCGGTCACATCGAATCCGGATTTGCCCGGACCTTTCTCGTACAGCGTCAGCGCGCCATCGATGATGCCCTGTTCAATTTCAAAATAGCTTGGGATGAAGACAGGAATTCGCTCGCGCCATTGAAAATTTTTCAATTTGATGTTCAGCGAATCGATGCGCCCCAAACCGACGTCGATGTTGCCGGTGATCATAAGATTGTAGTCATCGCTGTGGAATAATTTTCCCACCAGCCGCGTGTATATAAAGCCAATATTTCTTGAACTGAACCAGCCGTTGATATCGTGAGCGAGCTGCACTGTCCGGGACAGGGAGTCAACCAGATTAATTTCACCTTTGGAGATAGTCATTCGCTTGATGAAATCAAGATTCTTCACTTTTTCCAGATACTTATCCGGAGAAATAGCAAAGGATTCGGAATCGGCTGTCGAATCGTTGGAGGACTGTTGGTATTTAGGTTTTATCGTCAATCGGGGATTGACGAAAATTATGTCATGAGGAATTTTTTGGGGACGAAAACCGTTCTGGATCAGATTGAACAGATTGAGGCCGACACGTAAATCTTGCACCCACAGTGTAAAATAGTCATCCTTAAAATGTACTTCGACGCCTTTCAGGTGGACAGCGCCGAGCGCCATTTCAAGCTCGCGGATATTACAATCCTCGCCCAGAACAGGCTTAATTTTAGCTAACAAGTAACTTTTAATTCTTGCATTTGCTTCGAACAGGTTCCAGCCATAATAAACAATGAGGGCAGTCGTTGCTATAAACAGAGCAAGGACAAGAATCCAGCGTCTTGATTTCATATAGGTTTATGAATATTTCTATAACAAAAAGGCGATTCATTATCACCAGAATCGCCAGACAAAGCAGTCACTTGTCGAAAATTCATCTGTTGAACGTAGTCACGAAAAGCAAAGTTCCTTCACAGCAACGCGCGATTGATCCTCCCAACTTATTTAAAATGAACCATTCCCGGCGATTGTAACCTGTTCGCTCACCATGCCGTAACGACGCTCCCGATGCTGGTACGCTTCGATGGTCTGGAAGAATTCCCTCTTGCGAAAATCAGGCCAGAGCACTTCGGTGATGCAAAGTTCCGAGTAGGCGATTTGCCACAGGAGAAAATTGCTGATGCGCTGTTCTCCGCTCGTGCGAATGAGCAGATCCGGATCGGGCATACCGGCGGTGTACAGTCGATCGGAAATGACTTTCTCGGTAATATCTTTAGGCGCGAGCAGACCATTGGATACATCTTCGCTGATTCGCTGCACAGCCTGGGTAATTTCCTGACGCGAGCTATAGCTCAATGCCAGATTGAGAATCAGGCCGGTGTTATTTTTCAATTCATTGATCGCGTACAGCATGCCCTCACGCGCGCCCAATGGTAAATCGGCAATAACGCCAATGACGTTCATCCGCACGTTATTCTTCATCAAATCAGGGACTTCATGGCGCACTGTCCGCAATAAAAGCCGCCAGAGCCCGGCAATCTCTGTCTTGGGCCGGCGCCAGTTCTCTTTTGAAAACGTATACAAGGTGAGAATTTTAACGCCAATCTCACCGCACGCTTCCACGACCTCCCGCACCGATTTAATTCCTTCCTCGTGTCCTCTGATTCGGCTCAGCCCTCTGGACTTGGCCCAGCGGCCATTGCCATCCATGATGATTGCAACATGCTCAGGGATATTTCCGTTCTCCAGAATCCTGTCTTTTAAATCGTTCGCTTCCACCGTTCGATCCTTAAAAACGCTCCGTTTGTAATCACCCTGCAGGTGCGCTCCGCCACACAGAGATGCACCTCGTTTGAAAAAAGAATTGTGAAATGTAATGTAAATTCAACTAAATGTCAAGCACATTTTTCGACCCCATCCGGCCGCCGATTCGGCTGCAATGATGAACGAATCTCTGGAGAAATGGCAGTTTGCTCATTGCGGCACGAGCTACATTCGATGCCTTAATCGCGCTTTCATTCCGGCCGGATCTTCGAATAAATAAAAACCCCCGATTATTTTGGATGAATCGGGGGTTCCAACTTGTCTCTGAAATCGAATGATAATGCAGCATTCACATCAGTTGTGCCGAGCAACTACTTGAGCTCTTCAGCCTTCTTGAATGCTTCAGCGCCTTTATCTTCCATGCCGGCATTGATGTAAGCAACGCCCAGATTGTTCCAGACAACCGCATTGTCCGATTTAATGCTCACAGCTTTTTCCAGATAGGGTATGGCATCGGTGAAATATTTTTTAGTGAGATCGCGTTTTGCTTTCAATTCGGCTTCAGGCATCTTCTCCAGTTGTTTGTCATCGAGATCGGTCAATGATTTGCGAACCTGCTCCGCCATACTCAGGTAAGCATTTCCGATATTGAGATTCGCCTCAAAATCATCCGGGGTGGTGGCGATGACTTTATTGAATTGGTCGATCGCTTTGGTATACTCATTCTTCATGAAATAGAGCCGGCCCAGGTTGAAAATCAAGTCTTTATCGTCCGGGCGACTGGCCAATGCTTCTTCATAAGCTGCAAAAGCTTTGTCGGTTTCGCCCAGATAGTCATAGGCCATGGCTTTCTGCGCAATGGCATCCACATTGGTTGGGTCAACGGCCAACACCTGGTCCATCAGATCGATCACTTCCTGGAAATTTTTGGCCATCAAATTCAGATTGGCCAGAGCCGTCATGGCGTCCACATCTTTTGGATCAATTTTAATGACTTCCCGGTAGCTCGCCATGGCAGCGTCCGTTTGATTCAACTGCACCTGGACATACGCCAGATTTTTATAGGCTTCCTGTCGTTTGTCATCGATGATTATACAATTTTGGAAGTCCTTTCCGGCATCCTCCAGCTTTTCGCTCTTCACATTGCCCACGCCCTTATTGAACGACTGACGCCAGTACTTGTCTTTCAAGAAAGTTACTTTCTCAGCCATTTTGGCATTGGCGCTTGGGGCGTTTGCCATTAATTTCTCTGCTGCTGTGAAATCTTCATTCATTTTTTCGTATTCAGCCAATCGTCCATAGCCCTCGCCGCGTAACGTCAGCGCCTCGATATCAGCAGGATTCACCTGAAGCGCAAGATTCAATTGTTCCATGGCTTTGTCCCAATCATTCTGTTGATTGATGTAGATCAAAGCGGATTCCACTTCTTTCGAGCGGCAACCAAATAACATCACCCCTAAAAGCAGAAGTACCAAACCGAGTGTCATCAGTGAATTGCTTTTTCTCATTACCTTTCTCCTTAATGTTTTTCAAACAGTCATTATTGATTTATTCAAAATAATAATTCGTCAAACCTGCTGTCGGTTCGCGGCCGATGAAGCGATGGCTTTGAAGAACGCGTCCACTCTAAAAAGAACTGACGTCATTTCATGCTTTTTAAACCAGGTTCAATGATCAAGACCGCTTTTTTTCTTCTGCGAAAACGCTCTCTCCCGTCGCGCCGACGCTAAGCAGCCTCCTGAAAATCCGTTCAATTAAAGTGTCAAAATATAACTCAAAAATAATCTTTAGTCAAGAATTATTTTCGCTTTTTTGAGACAATGCCAATTGTAACTAATTAATTTTAGAATTTATACGGCGGGTACGACACGCCGTTTTCAGTGACAATCGCTGTGATCAATTCATGCGGTGTCACATCAAAGGCCGGATTGAAAACAGAGACGCCCTCCGGCGCTGTTCGTCTGCCAAAACCCTGCGTCACTTCGTCGGGGCTGCGCAACTCAATGGGGATTTCCTTCCCGGAACCGAGCGAAGAGTCGATGGTGGATGTCGGCGCCACAACGTAAAACGGAATGCCGAAATAATGCGCCAGTACGGCCAGATTCAATGTTCCGATCTTGTTGGCTGTATCCCCGTTTTGGGCAATGCGATCGGCGCCGACAATGACCGCGCCTATCAATCCCCGCTGCATGACCGATGCGGCCATGTCGTCGCAGATCAAGGTAACATCGATGCCGGATTTCATCAGTTCCCAGGAGGTGAGTCGCGCGCCCTGCAGCAGAGGCCGCGTTTCATCGGCGTAGACTTTTATCGTTTTTCCAGCGGCCTGCGCGCTATAAATGACGCCGAGAGCGGTCCCGAAATCGCTGGTCGCCAGCGCGCCGGCATTGCAGTGCGTGAGCACCGTATCCCCGTCCTTCAATAACATCGCGCCATGTTCGCCCATCCGCCGGCAGGTGCGCCGGTCCTCGTCTTCAATCAGCAACGCCTGGTCCAGCAACCGCTGCCTGATGCGTGGCACACTGGCGTCATCAGGAAAATTCACTTTGGCGCGCATTTTTTCCAACGCCCAGAACAGATTCACCGCGGTCGGCCTTGTCGCTGCCAGTTCGTCGATGATGGCTTTGACCCGCGTTTTGAATTCCGCAACATCATCGGTCTGAATCTCATTGGCCCCCAGACATACGCCGAACGCCCCGGCAATGCCTATGGCCGGCGCTCCCCGCACTTTCAACGACTTGATCCCCGCCGCCAGAATCCGAAAATCCGTAATGTCCAGATAAATTTCCTCCAGCGGCAGCCGCGTCTGATCGATGATGACAACCTTGCCATCCACCCACTGAATTGTGTTGATCTGCATACCCGCTCCCTGATTAAATTCATGTTGTTCCACGCCCGGCGCTGATTGGCGCCATTACAGCCATTCAGAGCCAGCCCAGCCCTCAAGTAATTTTCCGCCCGGGCGCCTCGTCTTCGCGTGATCGGCTTTTGCACACTAACACTTTATCGTCGCGCCATCAAAAAAGTAAATCCTCAGCCGGCGTCAACGAGGGTCGCACAGTGGGGTTCATCCCAAAGGCAAGATGAGTGGCCCGGCTCAATTTTCATCGGGCCATGGCGCGATACTCGTGTCAATTGTCCGGTCGTTGAAAGCCCCCTCATTTCGGAAATGCATGCCGGAAAAAATCATCAAGCGCTGGTGGCTGCGGCTGTTTTGCCGGGAATGAACGTCAACAGGTACTCGGCGATACTTTTCGAATTGCCGACATTTTTCATCACGGTCTGTCTGGCAGCCTGGCCAAACTGAGCTGCGCGATCCGGATGCCGCAGCAAGTCAGTGACGGCGGTGACGAATTCCTGTTTCGAATGTACCTGAATGGCCGCGTTGTGTTTGAGCAGTTGAATCGCCTCGGCCGAGGTCTTCATCTTCGGGCCGAAAATGACCGGCCGGCCATACACTGCCGGCTCCAGCACATTGTGAATTTTAGAATGAAAACTGCCGCCAACAAATGCCAGAGCGCCCAGATAATACACATTCGCCAGAATGCCAATCCGATCGATGATCAGGCATTTGAACGAAGCGTCCGCAGGGGTCAATTCGGAAAGGCTCACAGCCGGGAGTTTTAAACTATGGAGACGATTTTTAATTTCGTCGACGCGGTGAGGCGCCGGTTCATGCGGGGCAATAATGAGCACAAGGTCTTCGAATACGGCGGACAGCTCGCCGAACGCCGGGATCAGCACGGACTCGTCGCTCTCCCAACTGCTGCCAACGACAAGGACCCGTTGGGTTGATAGGTAGCGATGGTTCAGAAGATGTTCAATTGGACTTAAATTTTTCGACCGCTCGATCACCTGATCGTATTTGGTTTCACCGGCCACGATGATCTTTTCCGGACTGGTCACCACGCGCTGGAATTTCAATTTTTCCTCTTCCGACACCACCAGAATCGCGCTCAGGAATTCGAATAGCTTCCTGTTTATTCCTCTCAGAATTGGCCAGAAACGGGATGAATTATCCGGCAATGTCGCATCGATCAGCACCAGCGGAATCGTGTTGCGATGCAAACGCCAGACGAAATTCGGCCAGATATCATGCCGCACAATCACGGCAAGCTGCGGATTCACCACGGACACAAATTTCCTGGCGTGAAAATACGAATCCAGCGGCAGATAGCTGATGCAATCCACCGGATGTTCGACCTGGACATTCTCGTAGCCGGACGGTGAAAAGAACGTGATGAAGGTGATGATGTTCGGGTTCAGCGCTTTGAGTTGATAGAGCACCGGTTTGACTTGCAGAAATTCACCATACGAGGAAACATGAATCCAAATTTTCGGTTTATCCAGGCCCAGCTTGGCCATATCCATCCGGATACGACCCAGAAGATTCTTCCTTCCACGGACTCCCCGTCTGATTTTTGAATTGACCCAACTCGCCAGGAAGAGGGCAACAAAGAATAGAGGTACAAAGACAATATTGTAAAGAACCAGAAGTGTCCGTTTCATCCTATCTCCAGCAAACCCAGCCTGTCCTGAATAAACCGGTTCTTACTTGAAAGCTTTCAATTGGGAGTAATTCTTGCCAATCACAATGGTCACATCCAATTGTCGTTCAGGACTTATCTGGTAATGAATTCGACTATCATCCAATCCGATGAGATCGCCAATTGTTTTGGCTTTTTTCATCTTCCGATCTCTTCGATCGATCACCCAGGTTTCAGGGGTATTCCAGGTTTCAAAATTACCGAAATAAACGACGTCGACGTTGTTTTTTCTGAGATAATCCGTCAATTGAGTCGCGACCCCGCCAGCACCGCAGCCATTGAGCACTTCAACTTTGATCACATTCTCGCGATCTTCAAGCAGTGGCCGTTCAATCTGAATGGGGGATACAATCGTTGGCGTCTGGCGCGCTAATAATTTCTGTACTAATAACGAAGCCACAAACATCAAGTTTGCGCCGATGAGAAAGTACATGAATACTGATAGCAAGAAACCCTGCCACTGCTGCTGGGATTCTTTCTTTTTCTTCTCTTCAGTTTCTTTGCCTAACGTCTTTCGAAGGCCCTTTTTGTTTACACTGTTTTTGTCAACCATAGGTTGTTGAGTCTGCTTCAGATGAAAAATTTCATATTGAGTGACTGCCGTTCAAATCAAAAAAATAACCGAGAACTCTCTCGGTTATTGACATCAATAAAATCCTTCATCGCCCAATCGCTGCTTCAATTTTCGTCATCATCCTGAAACATCGATCGGTTGTAAATACTGAACGGATCCCGATAATATCGATAATTGTTGTACATGGAGCCCGGCATGCGGCTGAATTGAATTTTGAATTCCATGTTATCGCTCGGCTTGTAATTCAACTCCGCGCCGGACAGGAAAAATCCACTCTGAAACAGCGGATTATCTTTCGCCAGATTATTGAACGGGTAATTTTGAACTCCCCATTGCACCCGAAGCAGTAGCGGATCTGCAATCTGATAGGACATGGTGTTCAAATACATATTCTGAGCAATGCCGCTGCCGCCAACGGAAAAATAAGACATGGAAACACTGTGCGACATGCTGAATTTCGAGGGATCAAGGAAGCCGAAGAGGGAGAATTGATTCGGAAACGTCTTCCTCAATTCGCTGCTCACGTCCGTTGCCTTATCCTGAATTTTCAATTGACCCAGAGCGATCGCCGGTATAAGGCAGATAACAAGGATGACACTCATCAGCATTTTGTACATAACAACCAACCTCCTTCCAATAACTGCTCCTCTAACCTGAATTATTCATGAACTTGCTTATAATTTGAGTCAACATTCAGATTTTCAATTAGCTAAAGGCTAAGCTATTTTGAAACTCAGTTTTTATACGTTTATTCTAAAAAGAGCACCATTCAGGTTAGCCAGCCTCCTTTAAAAATATTATAAATAATGCAGGCTAAATAAAGAAATATTTTTGATAAAAGTCAATATTTTTTTTGAGGGAATTCACGTCTCGTAACCGATGAAAAAATTTTCCGCTGTCGCAATGCGCCAGGGAACGAACCTGTTCCCTCCTGAAGTAACCAGGCTGAGCAATTCCTGAATCACCGCGACGCCATTCTTTAGACGCCAGGATTGTTCAAATGGATTTAACGAATTGTCCGGTGGTTCGTTCCTGTGTTTTCTACCTCGATAATAAAATTGTCTATCAATCGCGTCTTGCCTATTTTCACGGCCAGCGCAACCAGCACTTCACCGGATAGCTTTTTGACCGGTCTCAGATTTCCGGTATCGACGATCTCGATGTAATCGATTTCACCTTCCGGCAGTTGACTCAGTCGGTTTCGAATGATTTTTTTAAGCGCAGCCGAATCGCGTTCGCCTTCCTCGATTTCCTCTTTGGCAATGAAAAGCGCCTGGCTCAGCGCCACGGCCTGGTTTCTCTGGCCAGCCGACAAATAGGTATTGCGGGAGCTCATGGCCAGACCATCGCGCTCCCGAACGATGGGCGCCACCACGATTTCGATGTCAAAATTCAGATCATCGACCATTCGCCGAATCACCAGAGCTTGCTGCGCGTCTTTCTGACCAAACACCGCAATATGAGGCTTCACGATATTGAACAGCTTGGCCACAATGGTGGTCACGCCGCGAAAATGAGTGGGACGTGACTTGCCGCACAACAGCCTGGTAATTTTCTCCACCTGAACGTAAGTCAAATACCCTTCCGGATAAATCTCGCTGGATTGCGGGTGAAAGACGATATCGCACCCGACGGTTTTCGCAAGCTCCACATCCCGATCCATGTCCCGCGGATACGCTTCCAGATCTTCGTGCGGCGAAAACTGAGTGGGATTGACAAAAATGCTCATGACCGCCACATCGCAGCGCTGCTTCGCTTCGCGGACCAGACTCAAATGGCCTTCGTGAAGGTAGCCCATGGTTGGCACAAGGCCAATGATCTTCCCGTCCTGGTGCAACGTGTCCGCTAACCGCTGCATTTCAGAAATTGAATTAATGATTTTCATGGTTCACTCGGTCGGTTTAATCCAGTAGCTTTCTTCTTCATTGGGGAATTTTCCCTGCTTCACATCTTCGGCATACATGGCGCATGCCTCGCGTATTTCATGACCTAATTCCTTGTACGCTCGGACGAATTTCGGCCGGAATTTTTCAAACAGGCCCAACAAATCATGGGTGACGAGTATTTGTCCATCGCAGAAGGGCCCGGCGCCAATGCCCACAGTGGGCACACGCAGCTTCTCGGTCACCTGCTTGGCTGCCAAAGCCGGGATTTTTTCCAGCACAATCGAAAACGCACCGGCTTGTTGCAACGCCAGGGCATCGGCGATCAACTTTTCGACTTCCTCATCGGTGCGAACCTGTACCTTGTAGCCACCGAATTTATGGATGGATTGGGGCGTCAATCCGAGATGGCCCATCACCGGAATGCCGGCATTGACCACCCGCGCCACCGTCTCGGCAATGGGCAGACCGCCTTCCATTTTCACAGATTCGGCGCCTCCTTCTTTGATGAATCGGCCGGCGTTGCGCAGCGCTTCCTCGGAACTCACCTGGTACGACAGAAAGGGCATATCCGCCACAAGCAGCGCGCGCTTCACGCCGCGACTGGCGGCTCGGGTATGATAGAGCATTTCATCCATGGTGATGGGGATGGTGGATTCATAGCCGGAAAACACCATGGCTCCGGAATCACCGACCAAAATCAAATCGATACCGGCATCGTCCAGGAATAAAGCGAAGAGATAATCGTACGCCGTGAGCGCCGCGATCTTTTCGCCCTGCGCTTTCATCGCCGTGATAATTGGTGCTGTAACTTTACGCGTTTCCATAGCCTGTTCCTGATTTTTACAACCATACCCTGCAATCGATTTTGTCCGGCGACCTCCTGACCGCAACCGAAATGCTAGCCGGAGTCAGCTTTTTGTCTGATTTCAAACTTCTGAATTTCGCAGCCGTCCGACGCGGCCCACATCCAAAGGCTCGGACTTCTGACGGGCCACGACCATAATCTCAATCTCATCCAGATCCAGCGACCGTCGTCCCCAGTTGCCGGCGGTACCTCCCCACATGGCGAGGACAGACATGCCAGCCAGATGATAGAGCAGATGCAACTCCGTCGGGACAAACGCCCGCTCGCGGACCGGCACCCCGGGTAAATCCTCCCGCGGCGGCATGACATTCGATTCGACCAGGGTGAAAGGATCAAATCGCCCCTCTGCCACATCCTTGTTCTGGTACTTGCGGATTAACGACGCCGCGTTGAGAACCGTCATAATCGCTTTAGCCTGCGGTTTCAGGCTGCAGGAAATATTGCACAGAATGGATAGTGGCTGATCGATCGGATCATCGCTCTGACTGAGAAGTCCAAAAGAACCTTCGCAGAGACAGATTGCAGCATCGAACTTCCGATGGAGAGCAAATTGAGTCGCGTTCGAACGCACCCAGTCCACATGGACACGGGCTTTTCTGGCTGATTCCGCCGCCTGGGCGAGCATTCCCGACGATAGATCCAATCCGGTCATGGCATAACCGCGCTTCGCCAACTCTATTGTGTGGCGACCGGTGCCGCAACCCACATCGAGGATGGCGCTCCCCGGCGCCAGGCGCAATTCTTCAAGCAGAAAATCCACCTCAGCCACGGTGTTCTTTGTGAAAATATTACCTTCGTATAACGGCGCATGTGCGTCAAAGAATTGTTCCCACGTTGTTTTCATCAGTTTCCTCCGGATTCTTATTCTTTTCACTATTGAAACTGCTCTCGATTATTCCACCTCCAATGACGACATCATCCTGAAAGAATACCACGGACTGACCCGGCGTCACGGCGCTGTGAAACGTATCGAAATTCACCTTCACCCGACCATCTTCCTGCGGCACGATGGTGGCATTTTTCCCCGGGTCATTGTAACGAATCTGCGCTTCCACGTGCATCGGCCGGGTGAGCGTTTCGATGGCGATCCAGTTAGCCCGGCCGGCGATGAGACCGGCGCTGTTCAAATGTTCTTTATCGCCGATGACAATGCGATTCGACCCGGCTTCGATGCGCGTCACGTACACGGGCCTGCCCAGCGCAATTCCCAGCCCTTTACGCTGACCAATGGTGTAAAATGGGTATCCCCGATGAGACCCTTTCACATCCCCATGAACGTCCACAATCTCACCCAGGCCGATGGCAGCGACCTGCTGCGGATATTTCTCGGTCAGGAATCGCGCGTAGTTATTGTCCGGGACAAAGCAAATTTCCTGGCTCTCCTGCTTGTTTTTGGTTTTGAGATTCAAACCGGCTGCGTATTGGCGGACTTCTGTTTTGGTCATTTCACCCAACGGAAAAATCGTCCGTCGCAACTGGGCCTGGGTGAGTCCCCACAGCGCATAGGCCTGGTCTTTGGCAGCATCCGCGCCGCGCCGGAGGAGATAGCGGCCGGTGGCTTCATTGTACTGAACGCGAGCGTAATGGCCGGTGGAAAAATAGTCGCATTCCAATTCAACAGCCTTGCTGAGCAGCGCCTGCCATTTAATTTTTGAATTGCACAAGACACAGGGATTCGGCGTGCGTCCCCGAAGATATTCGTCGCCAAAATTGGAGATCACATCGCGTTCAAATTCATCGCGGACATCAATGACGTAATGCGGAATCCCCAGCGCAACGCAAACCGAGCGCGCATCGTTCATCGTCTCCACGGAGCAGCAACTGCTCTCGTGAAATACATTGCCGCCCACGCCGCTGTAATCCCACAGATGCATGGTCAATCCGATGACCCGATAGCCCTGGTCTTTCAACAATGCCGCGGCGACCGAGCTATCCACGCCGCCGCTCATGGCGACTGCTACCGTTTTATTCACAACACACTCAATCTTTGATCAATCATGGCTGCCTGACCGGAGGCGTGCGATGCCCTATGCATCGCAGTATATCGCACCAGGGCGATGCACTCCTTTTTTTATTTCAGATTTTGGGGTGTTCTGCAAAATTATTCAATGGGGGACATGCTTCTCAGCCGCTGTACGATTTCCGGCAGGACCTCCATCGTGTATTCCACATCCTCCTGGCTGTTGTCTTTCCCCAGGGTGAATCGGATGGACGACTGGGCCAATTCCGGTTTTATGCCCATGGCGGACAATACATGCGACGGATCGATACTGCCTGATGTGCAGGCAGAACCGCTCGATGCAGCCACACCTTTCAAATCCAGGCTCAATAGCAAGGCTTCGCCTTCGATTCCCTGAAATGAAACATTCAGATGACTGTACAATCGCTCTTCTGTATGCCCATTGAGAAAGACGCGCGGCAGCTTTTCCATAATTTTTTCATAAAGCATATCGCGCAGCTTCTTCACATGTTTCGAATCGGTTTTCATCCGTGCACGACGCATCTCCACCGCTTTTGCCAGGCCAATGATGCCGGGGATGTTCTCCGTTCCCGGGCGTCGGCTTCGTTCGTGCTCGCCGCCAAACATGAGCTTCTCCAACCGCACGCCTTTTTTGATGTACAAAATCCCGACGCCTTTCGGCCCATAGATTTTGTGGCCGGAAGCTGAGAGAAGATCAATCGGCAGCCTGGACAGATCGATTGGAATTTTTCCGAAAGATTGAACCGCGTCGCAGTGGAATAATATGTCATGTTGACGGGCGATTCCACCAATTTTTTCGATGGGATTCACCGTGCCGACTTCGTTATTGGCGTGCATGATTGAAATTAAAATCGTATCCTTCCGAATCGCCTCGGCGACCGATTCTGCATGAATCATTCCGTATTTATCAGGCGCGAGGTACGTCACCTCGAACCCCTCGTTTTCCAGCGCCTGGCAGGTATGAAGCACAGCATGGTGCTCCACTTTGGAGGTGATGATATGCTTTCCTTTGGATTTCAGTTGATAGGCCGTACCTTGAATTGCCATGTTGTCGGATTCAGTGCCCCCACTGTTGAAATAAATATCTGCGGCGCGCACATTCAAAAAGCCTGCAATTGTTTCGCGGGCTTCCTCCAGCGCAACTTTCACTTCCCGCCCGAATGAATGAATGCTGGATGGATTCCCAAATTTTTCACTCATGAACGGGATCATCGCCTCCACAACCTCTGGGTCCACGGCTGTAGTTGCACTGTGGTCAAAATACACTTTTCTCATTTACCGACTCCTTTTCACCTTTATCATCAATTGACTTACATTATTTCGAATCAAATACGCGCGCCATTTGGCTCAATCGAAGCATTTGCCTCACGGATCAATCCTGGAACTTCGGTTCAGAAGCACTCTCTTCACCAAATGCAGATAGATCCTCGAGTGAAATCTCGCTCAGGACGAGATCAATTCTCTTTTCAATTTTCGACCAAAGTATTTTCGAAACGCAGCTTTCATAACGCTGACAATGGCGTCCGTCTCCACTCACCACGCAGCCAGACATGTGCAGCGGTCCTTCCAATATTTTTATTACATCGCCGATGCTGAAATTATCAGGACTGCGCGTCAGCACATATCCGCCGGCCGGACCGCGGACGCTCTTGATAATCCCGCCTTTCTTCAACTGAAACAGCAATTGTTCCAGGTACTTGAGCGGGATATCCTGCCGCTCTGAAATCAATTTCACCGGCAAGGGCCCTTTGCCGTAGTGCCGCGCTAACTCGAACGCAGCGCGCATTCCGTAATTTCCTCTGGCTGATAATTTCAATGGATGTCACTCCTCTTTGGTTGGAAGCGACCCAATATACCATACTCTACCATAATAGTCAAGTATAAATATGCGCCGACCCGGGAAAAATTCTCATCTCATGGCAAAGTAACTCTGCATGAAGCACACTCATGCCATCGTTCTGGCCCGGAGGCAAGCCTGAGCCATTCTCTCAAATCCATTTTTTCAACGGGTGAAATTTCGGCCAGGCAATGCCGCGCTGAATTTTCTCCTTGAAATTGGCAGCAATGCATTGTAAATTAGGAGCGATTCAATCGGGCAGTTTGTGAAATGATGGAAGAAAAATTAAGGGTGTGTCCAATGATAAAAATAACTATCCCCGGCTTTGGCGATACGGAGCTTGCGCACATCGTTTCAGATTACAATGGCACACTGGCCATTGATGGCTTTTTAATCGACGGAGTGAAAGAGCGGTTGATGCAGTTGGCGAATCTGGCCACGGTGCACGTCATCACCGCTGACACATTTGGACGGGCAGCCTCGCAGCTCGCCGATCTGCCGGTGCAGCTCCACATTTTATCCGAAGGCAATGAGGACGTGCAAAAAACTCAATACGTGGCCGGCCTGGGTCGGCGCACGGTTGCGGCGATTGGCAATGGCAACAACGATCGCGGCATGCTGGAGACGGCGCGCGTGGGCATCGCTGTGATCGAAGGCGAGGGTTGCGCCGCCAGAGCCATTGCTGCAGCGGATATCGTTGTGACGCATATTCTGTCCGGACTCGATCTGCTGCTGAAATCCCAGCGGTGCAAAGCGACATTGCGGTATTAATTCCCGGCAGATCGATTCATGGCCCGGTCAGGCATTCAATCAGGTGTGCTTCAGGTCAGCGCGGAAAGGTATTGTTGGGCGCAACGTCCCGGGTTTGATTTTACTCAATCGGAGATCGGATACGCCCCTCACTTTTCATCGAAAATCACAATCCTCTCAATGCCCTTGGGCACAGAGAACGACGTCATGGGTAAAATGGCGATGCGCACGCCGCTGAAATGGCGGTAGCCAATGCGCAGCGTCCGGGTCTTTTTGTCGTAATGCCTGGAAACGACATCGCCTTTGAACAATGAAATCCCCACGTCCATTTTTCTCCAGCCGACGGCGTTGATCGATCCTTCCAGATGAAGCGGATGCGCGCCCTGGTATTCCAGCGCAATCCGTTTCCCCGATTTTGCCAGATCGGTTAAATATAGCGAATCCATCTTTTCCCGAACCTCCGGTGGGGTGAGTGTCGATTGCGGATTTTTCTGCAATTCCAATCCGATCGTTTTTTTCATGGCGTTGAATTCCGCCGGGTCGAACAACCGCGTCAGAAAGATGATGGTGCAATTCCTGTCCAGCACAATATTTCGGGTGACGCCGCCCCGCGCGAATCGCTCGAAAATCGAGCCAGTGGTGTCCAGCGCCACCGGATAGGTGATGTGCATCTCCTTCGCAAATTTATCCGCGACAGCCGGCGCTTCTTTGTAATCGACGCCGAGGATGACCAGCCCTTTTTCCTTCATGGCCTGCCAGACTTCCTTTTCAAGATGGGGAATTTCATTGCGGCAGACCACACACCATGATGCGAAGAAATTGAGCACCAGCACCGGCGCGTTGAACTCCGATAATTTCTTCACCTGTCCATCGATGAGCTTCACTTCAAAATTTTCAACTGACTGCCCGACCTGAACAATGTATCCCCGTTCATCCGGCTCAGTTGTCTGTGCCAATCCTGAACCAACCAGAATGGTGAGCCAACACACAAAAATGCGGGATGTCCATTTCATCTTTTCCTCCATGCGCTAATCGAGAGTATACTAAAAAAATATTTTTTGAAAGTCAAGGTGAATTTTTCAACATAACTGAAAATAGACTTGACTCTGATAATTTTTCTTGTATTTTTGTATCTACCCAGGTTGGCTGGTTCGAGTTCCGGGTTCAAGGTTAGAATCATTTCATTTGTAATTTGAATGACCAGTTAATATTTTGCGCCTTCATTATTATTGGACATGCGCGTAGTGAACGGTCGCGACCGTCCACTACATAAACATAAAAGTATCAATTTTTGAACACAACGATACATCGTGGTGTTGGTACAATTTTAAACCAGCGCATTGCTTCAGTATGGTCTGTCCTTTACAATTTCATGAATAGAAAATTATAACGCGAAAGAGGAGCACGTATGATGCAGGCAGTGATGTTAGTGGCGGGGAAAAGTACGCGTACCTATCCGCTCACGCTCACCCGACCCAAGCCGCTGTTGGCCATCGGGAATAAAACCATTATCGAGTACAATCTGGAAAATCTGGAGGGGCTCGTCGATGAGGTCATTTTGATTGTCGGCTATCGGCAGGAGATGATCAAAGAGCGATTGGGCAGCCAGTGGCGTTCGATAAAAATCACCTATTGCGAGCAGAAGGAGCAATTGGGAACCGGCCATGCCATTCTGCAGACTGAGCCTTTCATCAAAGACCGCTTCATCGCTCTGAACGGTGATGATATTTACGCGCACGAGGATATGAAAAAGCTGGTCAAATTCAAATACGCTGCCCTGGTTCGCTTTGAAGAAGATCCATCCCAGTATGGCGTGTACCAGGTGGACGAGCAAAACCGCGTGTTGAACCTCGTGGAAAAGCCGAAACAATTCATCGGCAATCTCACGAACGTCGGCTGTTACATGTTCGACAAGGCGTTTTTCGAATACATCAAAACCACACCGCTCAGCGAACGCGGCGAGATCGAAATCACCAGTTCCATACTCGACTGCGCCAGGAAAGAGCCGTTTTTTGTCGAGCCGCTCACCGGCTTCTGGCTGGCGAACGGCTATCCCTGGGAATTGCTCAACTCCCAGGAATTTTTTATGAAGCGCGAGACCGAAAGCAGCATCCTGGGACAGGTGGAGGCGAACGTGATGCTCAGGGGAACTGTGCGCATCGGTGCGAATACCATCGTCAAGTCCGGGGCGTATATCGAAGGCCCGGTGTTCATCGGCTCGGACTGCCGCATCGGGCCCAATTGCTACATTCGGGGCTGCACCTCTATCGGCGACCACTGCGTCATCGGGCACAGTGTGGAAATAAAAAACTCCGTCATTTTTGACAGGACCAACATCTGCCATCTCAGCTATGTGGGCGATTCCGTGATCGGCGAGAGAGTCAATCTGGGAGCAGGGTTCATCTCGGCGAATGTGCGCCACGACGGGGCGAATGTGCGCTCCGCCGTCAAAGGCGCACTCGTTGATACGCGGCTCAGGAAGTTCGGCACCGCCATTGGCGACGGCGTGCGAACCGGGATCCACACTTCCGTGTATCCCGGCCGGAAAATCTGGCCGAACATGACAACCAGTATCGGTCAGATTGTGAAATATGATATCGTCGATTAACCTCGCTATTTAGAGTCTGTCCGAAAACTGCTATTATTGACATCACCCCAACCCTGTCCTAAAGGCTAATCCTTACCCATAAGTTGGGGGATATTAACCCTACAACGTCATTTAGTAAATTTATCACAATATGTTGAGTTTTTCATCTATCAAAAATACAATATACAACGATAAAAAATCTATGTGACGTAGTAGGGTTAACAAATCAAATGAAATGCAGAGGTCGCGAAGGGCGCAGAGAAATGACCAGCTTTAAATTGACCTGAGCGATTTTAAAATTTTCAATCAAACAATGAAAATCATGTTCATCAAAAGCAACAGAAGACCAAAATAACCAGGAAAATACCTGGTTTCATAAGTTTGCAAACAGCTTTTTTTCAACACCAAAACTCTGCGCACCTCTGCGGTCTATGCGACCTCTGCGTTAGAAAAGATATGGGCAAGGATGAGCCTGGAAGGAGAGGGTGTACAGATGTTCCCCTTCTTGCCGGCAGGGTAAAGGAGGGTATTAGGGAATGAGGTCTAAAGTAATGAAGTTTGAAAATATCAGCCCCATAGCAAATTCAGGTGTTTTCGGACAGACACTCTTTAAATTCACAAGTCACTGGGACTCCCTATTGTATCGAAGCGCCGGGCGGCATCAATGGGGAAATACCAGGCAACTCCGTCCATTGAAATGGGTGCTGTTTGCAGAGAGCCGTTGCAGACAATCATCAGGCTATCTGCCTGTGCGATGCGAGCCTGCGATTGACCGTTAAAACATCCAGTCCATCGTTACAGATACACTAAAACATGGAAAGCAGTCCAATAAATTTGGAGGTTTCTATGAAAATTTTTTCTGAAACCGGTTTTCTCATCATCATTGATCCGACTTATTTGAAACTGGCCAACTCGATCGAAGCGTCGGGCATCGACTTCCTCAGCGCCCCGGAGCTTGCCGCTCAACTGCTGAGCCAGCATTTATTTCCGAATGGTTGCGGAGAACTTGTCGGATTGGTCCGCCTCAGCGACGGGCCGGGCACCTATGATTTTGATGCGGAAAGGGTGCAGTTCTGGGATGTGGAAACGACAGGGAACAAAGTGATCTTTGGAGTCGACCACGGCAGTTACATCATCTTCGACATCAAGTACATTCAGCCGCTCATTCGAAATTTTGATAAAAACGAATTTGATACGGATAACAGCTTCGAACACTTTCAGCAGTTACAACAGAAAATTTCCAACCGCTATAATATTCTTCTCTGGTGTCCTTCTCCATTGCCGTTTGCCGAAGGCTGGCACGAAGTCGATCTGAGCGCTTTCCAAAAAAGTAAATGATGTTGAAATTCTTTTTTCAAGCGAAATAGTTATTGCATCTTTGAAAATAATTTTGTATGTTGAGCCTCCAATTCAACTAATATTCTTTTACCAGACAGAATAAATTCATAATTTGAACAAGCAAATTCAGCCATTACCAAAATCCGATGGGGTGCGCTGATTTTGAAAAATCGATTCACTCCCGAAAATCAACTCTTGTTTAAGATAAATATTTGTTGAATATACAATCTGATTCTGTTAAGATTGCGACCCTCACCCAACGATAATCGAACTGAATCAAGTATGATGCCCAACAGATCTGGTATTAGCGTCTTTAACAAACTTAATGACTCACGTGGGTGCACGCCGCAGAGGCTCATCATTCCAGCAGTGTTATGCTACCATTTCGCGCTTCACACTTCATATTACCAATTCTCCATCAGTTCAGTCTTATCCGATATTTCTCATGATAAACATGATTTTACCAGTTTTTTTTGAGATCTGAAACTCAATTAGATGTACGAGGGAAAATCTATGGCCAAATACATTGTTGAAGATGTGATATATTCCAGCAAAATGCGCATTGCAAGGATGCATCTTCAGCATTGGGCCCACGGGCCAGAATTGCTGAATTTGGCCGGCAAGGTCATTTGGATTCCTGCGCCGGAGACGTGACGACGGCCATCGATGTGACCTCCCTGCGAAATTCAGATTCGTTCCCCGGCGCGAATTGAAGGAGCACTGCCGCCTGTGTCGAAAATACAGCCAGTTAAAAGCAATGGGGAGCGCGCACTTCGCTGGATTATTTTGGCAAATTGTAACTGAGATAAAATACAAATTTAATCTGGAGTGAACGTATGGAACAAGAGACAATCGCCGAGATTTTAGAACGAAATGGGAAAAACCGTTCCGGGATTATTGCTATTTTACAGGATGTTCAGGCAGTTTACAATTACCTGCCTGAGGATTCACTCCGCTACATCTCGGAAAAAATGGAAATACCCCTGATCGATCTTTTCGGCATCGCTTCGTTTTACAATTCCTTCAGCCTCACGCCGCGGGGGAAGCACCTGGTGCAGGTATGTCTGGGAACCGCATGTCATGTTCGCGGAGCACATCGGGTTCTCGAAAAGGTGGAAAAGAAATTGGACATTGTGGCCGGCGAAACCACAGACGACCGGTTATTCACGTTGAAGACAGTCAACTGTCTCGGCGCCTGCGCCCTGGGTCCCATCGTTGTGGTCGACGAAACCTATCACGGCAATACCCGACCCCAGAAGGTCAATGCCATTCTGGATCAATACAGCAATCATAATGGAGCGAAGGAAAAAGCCGAGTAGGTCATGTCACACGTGCTTGTTTAGATAATTCCATTTAATGTATCATAATTGAAAAGGAATACACTATGCCTAAACTCACCCTTGAAGATTTGAAAAACATCCGGGAAAAAGCCCGGGGAACTGTCGTGCTTCGTGAAGGAGCGGGGAGAGCGAAAGTGATTGTGCACATGGGAACGTGTGGCATTGCCTCCGGGGCTCGCGATATTATGGAAGCATTGATGGGTGAACTTGAATCGCGCCATATCACGGATGTCATTGTCACCACATCAGGCTGCGCCGGACTGTGCAGCAAGGAACCGATGGTGACGGTGGAAATTCCCGGCAAACCGCCGGTCAAATACGTGGAGTTGACCCGCGAAAAAATTAAAACCATCTTGAGCGAACATATTTTGGGCGGCAACATTGTCACCAAATACGCCTTGGCGATAGGAAGTGAGCGAACCTTTTAGCGACCTAACCTCATATTAACAGGGAGAATAACTTGAAACAATATCGAGCACATTTATTGGTTTGCGCCGGTACAGGTTGTGTTTCCAATGGTTCCTTCAAAATTAAAGCAGCGTTAGAACAGGAGTTGCAGAAACAGGGGCTTCACAACGAAATCCAGGTGATTACCACGGGCTGCAATGGATTTTGCGAGCGGGGACCCATCGTTGTGGTCCAACCGGAAGGAATCTTTTATCAGCAACTTAAAGTGGAGAACATACCTCATCTTGTCGAAGAACATTTCAAAAAAGGCCGGCCTGTCAAAGAATTCATGTATGTCCCACCTGAGAAAGAAGAACCTGTTCCCACCATGAACGATATCGAGTTCTTCAAACATCAGCGACTGATTGTGTTAAAAAATCGGGGGCGCATCGATCCCGAGATCATCGATGAATATATTGCCTTTGGCGGATACGACGCATTAGCCAAAGCGCTCACCGAATTTAAACCGGATGAACTCATCGCAGCCATCAAGGCCTCTGGACTTCGGGGCCGTGGCGGCGCCGGTTTCCCCACCGGGTTAAAATGGGAGTTGTGCCGCAAATCGCGCGGTTCCGAAAAATATGTGGTGTGCAACGCCGATGAAGGCGACCCCGGCGCGTTCATGGATCGGAGCATTCTGGAATCCGATCCCCATGCAGTTCTGGAAGGCATGATCATTGGCGCCTATGCCATCGGCGCGTCGGAGGGATACGTTTACGTCCGCGATGAATATCCTCTGGCCGTGAAGCGCGTCAATCTGGCCATCAAACAGGCGGAAGAATACGGCTTGCTGGGCGATGATATTTTGGGGAGCGGATTTTCGTTCCGACTTAAAGTAGTGCGCGGCGCCGGCGCGTTTGTCTGCGGCGAAGAGACGGCGCTCCTGGCGTCGATTCAGGGACGTGTGGGCGAGCCGAAACAGCGTCCACCCTATCCCATTCAGCGCGGACTCTGGGGCCAGCCGACCAACATCAACAATGTCGAGACCTGGGCCAACGTGCCCAATATCATCACTCGCGGCGCCGAATGGTTCGCCAGTCTGGGCACTGAAAAGAGCAAAGGCACTAAAATTTTCTCGCTGGTTGGCAAGATAAATAACACCGGTCTGGTCGAAGTGCCGATGGGCATTCCGCTGGGCGACATCATTTTCAATATCGGCGGCGGCATTCCCGGCGGCAAAAAATTTAAGGCCGTGCAGACCGGCGGACCTTCCGGCGGCTGCCTGCCCATTGAAATGCTCAACCTGCCGGTGGATTACGAAAAATTGGCCGAAGCCGGCTCCATCATGGGCTCAGGCGGTATGGTGGTGATGGACGAAGACACCTGCATGGTGGACGTCGCCAGGTATTTTCTCACATTCCTGCTTGATGAATCGTGCGGCAAATGTTTCACCTGTCGCAAGGGCATTCAGCGAATGCTGGAACTGGTCACCGATATTACCGAAGGCCGCGGCACGCTGGAAAAACTGGCGCTGTTAGAGGAACTGGCTCATGTGGTGGCGGATACCACTCAGTGCGGCCTGGGACAGACGGCGTCCAATCCGGTGCTGAGCACGCTGCGCTATTTCCGACATGAATATATCGAGCACATCGTCGAGAAGAAATGCTCCGCCAGCGTGTGCCGCAATCTCTACATTTCACCCTGTCAAAATAGCTGTCCGGCCGGGACAAACGCTCCGGCATACATTGCGTACACGGCCGCGGGCCGGTTTGAGGACGCCCTGCTGGAAATTCTCAACACCAATCCATTCCCATCCGTGTGCGGCCGCGTGTGCGACCATCCCTGTCAGTTTAAGTGCCGGCGCAATCAGATCGACGGGCCGGTGGCCATCCGCGCGCTGAAGCGATTTGCCGGCGATCATCTCACTGAAAAAGGACAATTCCCCAAAATACCGATTCCCAAGACCAAACTGCCTCATCATATCGGCGTCATTGGCGGAGGCCCGGCCGGTTTGAGCGCTGCTTATTTCCTGGCGCGGTTGGGTTACCAGGTCACTGTCTTTGAAGCCCATGAAGTGGCCGGCGGCATGATGGCCGAAGCCATCCCGGCGAGTCGGCTGCCCAATTCCGTCCTGCAACGGGAAATCGATGCGATCAAAGACATGGGCGTTGACATCAAATTAAATACAAAAATTGGCGTGGACATTCCTTTCAAAACCCTGATGAATGATGGCTACGACGCATTTTTCGTGGCCGTGGGAATGTACGGTGACCGTTCGCTCGGCGTCGACGGCGAGAATCTGCTTGGCGTTTACCAGGGCGTGGATTTTCTGCGCGATATTAAAATCGGCAAAAAGCCGTATATCAAAGACATGCGCGTTGTGGTGGTTGGCGGCGGCAATACAGCCGTCGATGCAGCCAGAACCTGCATCCGCATGGGCGCCAGAAACGTGACAATCGTCTACCGCCGAACCAGGGAAGAGATGCCGGCATTCAAAGATGAAATTGACGACGGCATTGAAGAAGGCGCCAGGCTGGAAATTTTATCCGCGCCGGTTCAGATTTTAGGCGATGGACAAAAGGTGACCGGCATTCAGTGCATCCGCATGGATCTGGACATCTTTGGAAAAGATGGCCGACGCAAGCCCATTCCGCGCAAAGGCTCCGAATTCATGCTGGACGCGGATATCATCATCCCGGCCATTGGTGAATTTGCCGACGTGGAGCAATTGTTCGCCGGGCTGGAGGTGGAAACATGGGAAGATGGCACAATCAAAATCAGCAAGACCGGCCAGACAAGTATACCCAATGTTTTCGCCGGCGGCGATGTCACCACCGGGCCTGCCACCGTCATCAAAGCGGTCGCTGCGGGGCAGCATATTGCCGAATCCATCGATCAATTTCTGACAAAGGGAGAGCGAGTTTATCCCTGGAGAATACATAAACCGGCCGACGTGGCGTTCGATATCGACGCCGACCCGGTCGATTATCCCATGGTGGTTCCTGACAAATTGCCTCTGAAAGATCGTGTTCAGAACTTCGCAGAAGTCGAGCAAGTGTACAGCAAGGAAATGGCCATGAAGGAAGCCCAACGCTGTCTGCGCTGCGAGCTGGAAGTGGCGTTGCTGAAGCAGGAATAATGAAACGATAGATGTTGATGTATTACCTGAATTTCTAAAATGAAATTCTGCAAATTCCAAAAATTTATTTTTAAATCACAAATAACTGACAATGACCAAATTTCAATTTTCAAACGGATGTTCGCTTCCTGCATGAAATCAGCTTGTGTTTGAGTTTCGAATGTATCTTTTTGATTATTGAAATTTTTTTGGCATTTGACGATTGGCGTTTAAAAACTTCATTTTAGAATCATAGGTATTAAATCATCTGAACTGAAATAAGGGAGCAATCCATGATTAATTTAACAATGAATGGTCTCGATGTGCAGGTAGAGGAAGGGACCACCTTGCTTGAGGCCGCTAATTTATATGGGTTCCACATTCCCACATTGTGTTATCACGACGGTCTGAGCCCCTACGGCGCATGCCGGTTGTGCGTTGTGGAAATAGCCAGTGGCGCCTCCACCAAAATTGTGAGTTCCTGCACCTATCCGGCCACCGAGGGGCTGAAAGTTTTCACCAATTCCCAGCGGGTCCTGGACGCCAGGAAAATGGTCATTGAACTTCATTTGGCCACATGTCCCGGCTCTAAAGTGATTCAGGACCTGGCCTCGAAGCACGGTGTGCACCAGGTGCGTTTCAAACAGGAATACGAAGATTGCATCAACTGCGGCCTTTGTGTGCGTATGTGCGCCGAGCAGATGATGGGCAAAGCCATCGGATTCGTCGGACGCGGACACAATCGCCACATCACCACGCCGTTCGATATTCGCTCCGAAGAATGCCGTCTCTGCGGCGGTTGCATGTACATTTGTCCCGCCTGCCAGATGCGGTGTATCGGCCCGAATTTCCAGTCGGATGGCGCGATCTGCAACGCCTGCTCCAATCTGGAACCGCCCTGCGTGGAGTATTTTGACAATATGATGTGTTACATGGATCCCTGCGTGGCCTGCGAACAGGCTTCCGGACGAATCCCGAAACACAGCAGATAACCTGTAATTAACGAAGAAATCAGAATTTAATTTTGGAATAATTAAGGAGATTTGCAATGCCATCTTTAACCAGTTTAAATCGTTCTGCGGCGACTTTAACAAAGAATAGAACCGAAGATTCTATCAGCCCGTTCAGCGGTATGTGTGTAACCTGCATCGATGGTTGCGTTGGAATGTGCGAAATTGGCAAATCAGCCTATCGCGGACATGAAGTCATTTACCCACAGCCATTTGGCATCATCACCACCGCATCGGAAAAAAATTACCCGGTCGATTATTCTCATTTTACAATTCTGGGCACGGCAGTTGGCGCACATGGAATTAAGGCGGATAGCGACATAGCAATTTTCCCCAATGTGAATCTGGAATCCCGCATTGGCAAATTGAAATTCAAACTGCCGATCATGATTCCCGGTCTGGGTTCGACCAATGTTGCATTGAATAACTGGGAAGGTCTGGCCATTGGAACAGCGCTGGCCGGCACCGGTCTCACCATTGGTGAAAATGTTGTGGGTATGGATGCTGAATCCGAAATCGTGAACGGGAGAGTGAAAAAATCTCCGGAGCTGGCGCGTCGCGTGAAAATGTTCCAGAAATGGCAGCGGGATGGCTACGGCGTCATCGTGTGCCAGGCCAACGTGGAAGACACCCGGCTGGGCGCTCAGGAATACGCTATTCGGGAATTGGGCGTCGAAGCTGTCGAATTGAAATGGGGCCAGGGCGCCAAAGACATCGGCGGCGAAGTGAAAATCAAAAATTTAGCCAAAGCGCAACTCCTCAGAAAACGCGGCTACATCGTGCTGCCGGATCCAATGGACGAAAACGTGATCAAAGCCTTCGAAGCCGGGGCATTCAAGGAATTCGAGCGCCATTCGCGAGTTGGCATGGTTTCGGAAGAGAGCTTCATGGAACGGGTGCAGGAACTGCGCGACGCCGGCGCGAAATATGTGTTCCTGAAAACAGGCGCCTATCGCCCGGCCGATTTGGCCCGCGCGGTGAAATATGCCTCCAAAGCTAAAATCGATCTGCTCACCGTGGACGGCGCCGGCGGCGGCACCGGCATGAGCCCGTGGCGGATGATGAACGAATGGGGCGTTCCGGCGGTGGAACTCCATTCGCTGCTCTATGATTACGTTCATCAATTGGCGCAGAATGGAGACTATGTCCCGGCAATAGCGCCGGCCGGTGGATTTACGTTCGAAGATCAAATGTTCAAAGGCCTGGCGCTTTTGGCGCCCTATGCCAAACTGATCGGCATGGCGCGAGGGCCATTGGCTGCGGCGATGGTTGGCAAGACAATTGGGAAGCGAATCAATGAAGGCATGCTGCCCGTTTATGTGGAGCGATTCGGCTCGAATATCGAAGAAGTGTTCGTGACGGCAACCGATCTGAAACGCGAACTGGGCAACGACACTTTTAAAGAATTGCCCACCGGCGCGATTGGGTTGTACACTTATTTCGAACGCCTGGCCCAGGGCCTGCGTCAATTGATGTGCGGCAACCGGAAGTTCTCCCTGGCCCATATCGACCGAAACGATATCGCTGCGTTGACGGCGGAATCGGCTGAAATCAGCGGCATCACCTATATCATGGATGCCGATCGCGACGAAGTCGAGCAAATTCTGGCCAGCTAACACACCAAATTTGGCAACATCAAAACAGAGTGCGATGCATTCTCAGCATCGCACTCTTTTCATTTTAATGTGTCACTGATTCAATCGGGAAATTCCATCCCGTGAGGTCGACTTTCTGCCTCATGTGATTGGAATGTGCAAATGTGTCTCTGCCTCGACATCGCTGTTGTGGGAACGGCGACTTCAAAAAGAACATTTTGGGATTGAAGGTGTTCAACAATTCATGAGCATAAAAGTTGTTGAAAAAATTGGCGACGTTAAAATTTACGGCGCCGGATCCATGGGTGGAAAAGGCGAAGGGCTTGTAAAGATCAACGAATGCAATATCCCGGCCGCGCACAAATTGCCCACTCGCGTACTCACCACTGTTTTCTTCGACCACTATTTAATGAACGACCGCAGATTTACCGGCGAAGAACTGGAAATTCTGTCCGGCCTCCTGGAGCAATTGGGCAATATTCCCATCAGCGTGCGATCTTCGGCGACGAATGAAGCGATTACAACCCAGGAGGGCGGCGGCTCTGTTCATGCCGGCGAAAACACATCCTACATGCTCCCGAACAATCACCCGGATGCTGCCACGCGATTCCACCAGTTCATTCAGGCGATTGAATTCATTTACTCTGATTTCCTCAAAAAACAACCACCGGACAGCCGCGAAAAAATGGCCATCGTCATCAATCCCATCCCGGGGTTGTTCGACAATTCCGATGCCGGTCCTATCTATTATCCCCTGGTCTCCGGCGTGGCCAATTCGTTTTTCCCGTACGCCTTGAAAAATCAAAATCCGGATGAGGGATTCGCCCGCATCGCGCTGGGACATGGGTATGCCACCGTGCTGGACGATTTCCCGGTCAAGTCCATGGTGACCATCCGCAATCCCATTTCGCTGGAGCTTTTGGAGAACGATCAGTCGGTCTTTTACGCCATCGATATGTCCAAAAACGCGCATCTCTCCGGCGAAGAATTGGAGACCATGAAAAAACTGCACGTGCGGTTTTCTCATCGGCGCTTTGCCTCGCTGGTGGGCGAGCAGAAAAACATGATCACCCTGGAAAATCTGATTCAGCAGGACCGTTTCGGTTTTAAAAGCGGTTTGTGCACCATTCTGGATATCATCTCGGCCAAAATCACCGCCCATTATCAAATCGAATTTGTATTCAATCTGACCGAGACCAGCGAAAGCGGACTGAGCGGGCAATTTCATGTGGTCCAATTGACGCAATTGCCTGTGTTGAAATTTGAGGCCATCACCTTCCCTGAGAACTTCAACCATCAGTACCTGTCCATTTCCAATTTTCAGGGACACGGCATCAAAACCGGGGTGAATTACGCGGTGACCGTGTCGCCGTTCATTTATTCGCAGCGAGAGCACGACGCAGTCCTGAAAAAAATCGCCGCCATCAACCAGGAATTACAGCGCCAGGGCCAGGGCTATGTGCTCATCGCTCCCGGCCGTCTGGGCAGCAGCAATCGCAACTGGGGCATTCAGGTGGAGTACCGCGATGTGGCCGGAGCAGTGGCATTGTTCGAATACGGCGTCGATATCTCCGGCCGGGCAGAACCGCAGAAAGAGGCCAGCGATCCGACCGGCGGTATCTACGGCAGCCATTTTTTATACATGATTCAGGGTGGTTTCGATGAGGAGCAGAAACGACAACAGACCCGGATGTACGGCACGCAGGGCACCCATTTTTTGACCAACCTGATGAGCAATAATGTCATTTACGGTTTCATTTCACCGATTGAAGACAGCCTGGACCCCTGGTTTTTCACGCCGTCATCCGCTGATGATGCGGTCTATGTGTTGAAATTTCCACAGCCGGTGTCCATTTACGCCGATTCGGTCCACCAGCGCTGTGTCATTGTTTCGCAATAACAGACAACCAATACTATGAATTACAGCCAAAGCCGAAAGACCCGCGCAACGGGCAAACACAGGGAATTTAAATTTATCCCCCGAATCATCAATCCGGTCAAAATTGCCAGCGTGGCCATCTTTTCAGCCGATGAACACATCCGCCAGGCGAGCCGCGCGCTCAAAAGCAGCATGCCCTGGGTGAATATCGATATCCTCTCCAATCCGGCTGAGGCGAATCACTATACAGCCAGCGGCCCGGTCGTCTGCATTTGCGATGACATTGCCCTGAATTTTGTGAATGAATCGGAACTGCGAAAGAACAATTCGGACATACTCCTCGTGCTGCTTTCGTCCAACAGTAAAATCCATTGCTCTCCCCCGGCAGTCGCCCGTCAAAAATTTCCCTATACGGCCAAAGCCGACCTGGTTCTTGCCGTGGACAATTCGGAGATCACGCCATCGCAGATTCTGCCATCAGCCGTCCGTTGCGCCGAAGACCGGCTGAATATCGAAAAGTATTCCAAAGTTAAACGGTACATTTTTCTCATCGTTGATGATGAGCCGCGATGGTTCTCCCAGTTTCTGCCGGTGCTCTACAACATCATTGGCCAGCGCGCTGATGTGATGACTACGCGCACCTACGAAGAAACCCTGCAGTTCCTCTTCGGCGTCTCCAGCGAGTCCGAAATTGAAGACCGTAATTTTACAGCGCGCGGCCGGGGCGATGACGTCGTCTGTCTGATCACGGACATGTATTTTCCCATCGGTGATCGTCTGAAGAGCGACGCAGGCAGAGACCTGTTCGACCTGGTGCAGAAATATTACCAGCGCATTCCGGTCATCATCGCCTCCAAGGCTGAGGAGGGCAACAGCCTGAAAGATATCGCGTTCATCATGCCCAAAGGCGATTCAGGCAGCTTGCAGACGCTGAAAAATTACATCCACGACTTCACCGGGATGGGCGATTTTCTGATTCGGGACGTCGACGGTGAATGCCAGTATCGCGTCCGTAATATTGAAGAACTCTACAACCTCGTGGTCACAGCCGATAGCGATACGCCCGAGGCGGAGAAATTGCGAGGGATACTGGAGCGGTACGGTCGCAAGGACTGGTTTTCAACCTGGCTGTACATGCACGGCTTTCGGGAGCTGGGTGATAAACTGAGGCCGCGGTACGATAAAGGCAAACGGCTGATTACGATTTTAAAGCGCCACACGCGGCGCGAAATTTTACGCATGGAGTTCACGCCGCTGTTGATCGAAGATACAAAAATCTACAATCTCTACGACCTGCTCAATGTGCTCAAGACAATTCACCCGAGCAAAATCCAGTTATATTCGGATAACGACTATTTTTCGACATGGTTGGACCGCAAAGGATATTCCGAACTTGCCGAGGAATTCCGGCCCATACACGGCAGCGGCCGGGAATTGGGCAATACTCTGGCAGAGTGCGTCAACAAATGGATAAAAATCTATGAAAGCCGTGGGCTGAAAGTTATGTAGTTCCCTAACCAGGACGAGCCGGAACCAAAAAAGAAATAGAACGCTGATGACGCGGATGACGCTGATCTTCGCGGATTCTTTATATGGATAAATCTGTGTCATCAGTGCGGTACGTCCGCCGTTTGTTTGGTGGATTATCCGTGTTCTATTAAAAAAAGGTATCTACTCAGGTTCCCGGTTCAGGGTTAAAATATATTTTCGTCGCTATTCAGGCATGTAGTCTTGCCGCGAAATCACGAAGCCACAGCGTTGCACGAAGATGTCATTTTATTCGTTCTTATTTTATGCAATTCATCTTTTAAACCACGTTCAGCTTTTCTGAATCGATAATTTAGCCTGCATTATTCATAGTATTTTTAAAGGAGGCTGGCTAACCTGAATGGTGCTCTTTTTAGAATAAATGTAAAAAAACTGAGTTTCAAAATAGCTTAGCCTTTAGCTAATTGAAAATCTGAATGTTGACTCAAATTCTGAGCCAGTTCATGAATAATTCAGGTTAGATGTATTTTTTTCTTCGCGCCTTTGAGACTTGGTGGCTGTGCAGTTACAAAAAAAGTATTAAAATTTTCTGCCCAAAAAGGTCAGAAAATTATTTGTCAGATAATAAGGTTAACCCGGGCGTGCAAACTGGGATGAAGTCGCTGATCAACTCTTCGGACAGGTGAGGTCATGCTTCCGCCACCCGCACGGCGACTCTGCTATCATATTTCGGACGCTGCGCGATGGATTGCCAGGCCGGAATAATTACACTGATCATTTTCATTCTATAATTTTATTCTTTCATTTAAATTTTTCTTGAAACTATATTATATTTTAATTATATTCGGTCACAATATTATCTTTCCAGGTCAGATGAATGATCTGAAAAGTACACAAAGTATAAATGATGGAGAAATGCTATGGATGTCTTTCAGGAAGCCTCGAAACAGACGGGCTTATCAATCGCGAGTCTCAAAAAAATTGAAGAGATAATTCTTCAAAATAAAAATTTCACACCGGAGAGGGTGCGAAATGGACTGTATAATTTCTGCTGCAAAATTGGGATGGTGCGTTACTATTTTCAGACCACCTCGGTTGAAATGATTGCGAAACATGTCGAATCCATTATGGCTGCGGAAATCGTTGCAATCAATCGGGGCAGCAAAGAACTGGATGTGGATTTTGTCGGTGAAAATCAGGACTCTGCCACGTATATGATCAACGATGATCACGAGAAGGCCATTGAAATAGAGCGACGTTTAGAAAATGTATTCCCGGCCTACCGGCTGCAGAGCTATCGTACCCCGGGCCTGGACCTGGAATCCCATTTTCGAAGCTACTTTGTTCAAAAGCCGGATTATGCACTGCCCAACGCAGATCCGATGGAGACGGACATCGATAAAATTGCTGACAAGCAGTTTTTGGAAATGACCACGAAAGAAGCCATTCAGCGTTATCAAAAAATCGTCCGGGATTCCATCAACTGGAAGCAGCCTTACATCACAATCACCGATAACGTGCGCGATGAATTGAGAATCATGGTTTCCATTCCCCATGCCGGAAGCTATCGTTTCATTTCCGGCATCTCGGATATCATTAATTTTTATGGACTGGTGAGCAAGCATAAATACGCCGAACCGTTTTCCAATGGCCGATTGGTCATCTCCATCTATCTGGACGCCGAAACCGCCAGACCCCATGTGGACGATCTCGTCACCGATATCAGTTTAATTTACATCAATCCGGAAAATGATCTTTCTCCTCTGATCCGAAGCAACCAACTCTCGGTGCACGAGGCTTTTTATGCAGCCAGCGCCTGGAAATTCACCCATCAATTTCTCAGCAGCTTCAGCATGGAATACATGGCGTTGACCACCGTGCTCAAAGATCGGCCGGACTTGCTGGACATTTTGAACAACCTTCGCACGCGGCTGGTGAAAGATTCTTACACAGAAGGCAGAATCGCCCAGACCATCCACAATCATCCCGACGTTGTAAAAAAATTGTACCTGCATTTTGCCAAACGGTTCGCCATCAATGGCCAGGCGCCACAGGAAGAATTCACGTTTGATTTCAGCAAAATTCCTCTGGAAATTGACCGCGCGGTGCTGGAGTTTTTCCTGCTGTTCAACAACGTCGTGCTCAAAACGAATTTTTACAAGAAGAACAAAACATCCCTGGCGTTCCGACTGGATCCCACCAAATTCCTGGATTCGATTGAATACAAGGAGAATCCCTACGGCATCTTCATGGTGCTGGGAAAAGAATTCCGCGGCTTCCATGTCCGATTCCGGGATATCGCCCGCGGCGGCGTTCGCATCGTTCACTCGCGCGATGCCGAGAATTATGACCAGAACTCCGATTCCATCTTCGATGAAAACTACAATCTGGCGTTCACCCAACAGAAGAAAAATAAAGACATTCCGGAAGGCGGTTCCAAAGGCACAATTCTGTTGAATCTGGAATATCAGGACAGGGGGCATGTCGCCTTTGAAAAATATGTCGATGGGCTGCTGGATGTGATTCTGCCCAATGAATCTGTGAAGGATTACATCGGCAAGGAAGAAATTCTGTTCCTGGGCCCGGATGAAGGCACAGCAGAGGTGATGAGTTGGGCTGCAAATCGCGCTCACGAACGCGGTTATAAATTCTGGAAATCGTTCTCGACCGGAAAACCTTTATCCGAAGGCGGTATTCCGCACGACCTGTACGGCATGACGACCAATTCGGTGCACGAATATGTCATCGGCATTCTGAGGAAATTGGGGATAAACGAAGAGAACATCACCAAAGTCCAGACCGGCGGTCCGGATGGCGATCTCGGCAGCAATGAAATTTTAATTTCAAAAGACAAAACCATTTGCATCATCGATGGCAGCGGCGTGCTGTACGATCCGGCCGGAATTGACCGAACGGAATTAACGCGCCTGGCAAAAGCCAGAGTAATGGTTGAGAAGTTCAATACCCAGAAGCTCTCCAAGAACGGATTCTTTGTGCACATCAATGACAGGGATGTGAAGCTTCCCAACGGTTCGCTCGTCGCCAATGGATTGAATTTCCGGAACACGTTCCATTTGAATCCGATTTTGAAAGCCGATTTATTCGTGCCCTGCGGCGGTCGGCCCAAATCGATCAACATTCAAAACTGGAAGGAACTGCTGGATGAAAATGGAGTGCCCCGATTCAAATACGTTGTCGAGGGCGCTAACCTGTTTTTAACCCAGCAGGCGCGCCTGGCCCTGGAGAGTAAGGGCGTCATCATTTTCAAAGATGCCTCGGCCAACAAAGGCGGAGTCACCTCGTCTTCGCTGGAAGTGCTCGCGTCATTGGCTTTGACCGACGCGGAATATAATGAAAACATGGTCGTCAGAGATGGAATAACTCCTGAATTCCGGAAAAGTTATGTGGCCGACGTTGTGAATTTTATCAAGGAAAATGCGCGGATGGAGTTTGAAGTATTGTGGAATGAAAACAGCAAGACCAAAATTCCCATGGCCATCCTCTCCGACCAGTTGAGCGACAAAATCAACAAAGTCACGGATTCAATCCATAATTCTGACCTGTGGAAAGATAAGACGCTTTTCAAAGCGGTGATTGAACAGCATTGTCCGCCGACCCTGGTGAAGGAAATCGGCATGGACAAAGTGATGAAACGCGTGCCGCAAAACTATCTGCAGGCCATTGTCTCTTCGTGGCTGGCCAGCCATTTCATCTACCGGTTCGGATTGAACGCCGATGAAATCGATTTTCATACCTTTCTGCGGACCTTTTCGTGTTAACTGATTCGCGAAATATAAACGAGTAAAAATAACGATCAGACACAGAGCAATCTGTGTCTGATCCGTTTTACCCAACACCACGTCACCCCTATCTTTCTTTACTGACCGGGCTGATTCGAACTCGCGCCAAAAAATTCATCTCCCAATCAGTTGGCATACAGATTCTTTTCCACTTCTTTTTTGATCGACTCGTAAGGCAATGCGCCGACGAGCCGCATGACCGGATTCCCATTGCGAAACATCATAATTGTGGGAATTCCCTGAATCTGGTAGCGGCCGGCGATGTGCGGCTTTTCATCGGTGTTGATTTTGATTACCGTCAGTTTGCCTTTGAATTCCCGGGCAAGTCGCTCCAGCGCAGGCGAAACCATTTTGCACGGTCCGCACCAGGGCGCCCAAAAATCAACGACGATCGGCAGTTCAGCGTGTTGAATCAATTCATCAAACGATTTCGGCAATGCGTGCTTCACTCAATTTTCTCCTTGGCTAATTTTTTTCATGGTCAATGCCTCATTCACGACATCAATTTCAAATCGGTCTCCTTTTTGAAAAGCGCCTTCCAGAATGTGGGTTGAAATTTCATTCACCAGTTCCCGCTGCATCAGTCGTTTCAGAGGCCGCGCTCCGAATCCCGGATCATAGCCGGCGCGGGTGAGATAATCTTTGGCGCTGTCCGTCAACGTGGCGTCCATTCCCTGCTTGACCAGCGCGCTGCGGACATGGCGCTCGAACAGGATATCCACAATCGAGCGAATATTCTCTTTCGTCAGCGGATGAAAAACAATGACCTCATCGATGCGATTCATGAATTCCGGCCGTAATCGCTTTTTCAACAGCGCCAGCACTTCCTGCTTGATCTGCGAATAGATCCGGCCGCCGTTATCCGAAGTCATCGATTGAAATTGCTCCAGAATTCGGTCAGCGCCCAGATTGGATGTCATGATGATGATCGTATTTTTGAAGTTCACAATATGGCCTTTGCTGTCGGTCAAGCGACCATCATCCAGCACCTGGAGCAGAATATTGAACACATCCGGATGGGCTTTTTCGATTTCATCCAGCAGAATGACGGAGTAGGGATGCCGCCGGACCGCTTCGGTCAACTGGCCGCCCTCGTCGTATCCCACATAGCCCGGCGGAGCGCCGATGAGCCTGGAAACGCTGAATTGTTCCATGTATTCCGACATGTCGATCCGGACAATGGCGTCTTCGTCATCGAACATGAATTCCGCCACAGTCCTGGCCAGTTCAGTCTTGCCGACGCCGGTGGGGCCCAGAAAAATAAACGAGCCAATTGGCCGTCCCTCTTCGCCCATGCCGGCGCGGGCACGCCGCACTGCAAAGGACACCGCTTCAATCGCTTCATCCTGTCCAACCACGCGCTCTCTGAGGCGATCGGCCATTTTTAAAATCTTCTGTTTCTCGGTCTCCAGCATTTTACTGACCGGAATGCCGGTCCAGCGGGACACAATTTCAGCGATATCGTCCTCGCCGACTTCTTCCTTCAGCAGCGAGCCATTTTCCTGAATGGCTTTCAATTCCGCGTTCAGTTTTTCCAGGTCTGCATTGAGCTTGTTCATGCGCCCATATTTCAATTCAGCCGCGCGGTTGTAATCGCCTTCCCGCTCGCTTTTTTCAGCCTCGATGCGAACCCGCTCGATCTCCTCCTTGGTCGTCCGGATGGCTGAAATGCGCTCCTTCTCAGTCTGCCATTTGACTTTGAGCTGGTCGCTCCGCTCTTTCAGATTGGCCAATTCCTCGCGCAACAGAGTCAGGCGATCTTTGGATACAGCATCTTTCTCTTTTTTCAGCGCGACCTGTTCAATTTCCAATTGTTTGATCCTTCGCTCAACCTCGTCGATCTCTTCCGGCATGGAATCAATTTCAGTGCGCAGCTTTGCCGCAGCTTCATCCATCAGGTCAATGGCTTTGTCCGGCAAAAACCGCTCGCTGATATAGCGATGCGAAAGCATGGCCGCGCTCACAATGGCGGCATCCGAAATTCGCACGCCGTGATGGACTTCGTACCGCTCTTTCAATCCGCGCAGAATCGAAATGGTATCTTCAACCGACGGTTCTTCGACCATAACCGGCTGAAATCGTCGCTCCAGCGCTTTATCTTTCTCAATATATTTTCGGTACTCATCCAGTGTGGTGGCGCCAATCAACCGTAGCTCGCCGCGCGCAAGCATAGGCTTGAGCATATTGCCGGCATCCACAGCGCCTTCAGCGGCTCCGGCGCCGACGATCGTATGCAATTCATCGATAAAGAGAATAATTTTCCCATCGGATTCCTGGATTTCTTTGAGCACCGCCTTGAGCCGGTCTTCGAACTCTCCGCGATACTTTGCTCCGGCGATCAAGGCGCCCAGATCCAACTGAATCACCTGCTTGTTTTTCAATCCATCCGGCACATCTTCGTGGGCAATTCGCTGGGCAATGCCTTCGATGATAGCGGTTTTGCCAACGCCTGGATCGCCGACCAGCACCGGATTGTTCTTTGTCCGACGCGATAGCACCTGAATGGAGCGTCGGATTTCATCATCCCGGCCGATGACCGGGTCCAGCTTTTCCTGTCGCGCCAGTTCCGTCAGGTCTTTGCCGAACCGCTGCAGCGCCTGGTATTTGTCCTCCGGATTCTGATCGGTGATTCGCTGCGTGCCACGCACTTCTTTCAGCACATCGTAAATGGCCTCTTTGGTCAATCCCTGCTTTTTCAGAAAATCCACCAGAGGATTCCCTTTTTCATTCAGAATTGCCAGAAGCAAATGTTCGGTGCTGATGAACTCATCCTTCAACTGGCGCATTTCATTCATTGCAGCATTGAATACCGCATTCACTCTCGCTGAAATGTACACATTGCCTATCGCGCCGGCGCCTGACACGCGCGGCAATCGCTGAATGGCATCCTGGATCATATTCTGTACGCTGGCGACATTGACGCCGATCTTTTTGAGCACGATCTGAGGCACACCTTCGCCATCATCCAGCAACGCCTTTATCAGATGTTCCAACTCAATCTGCTGATGATTATTTTGCTCGGCCAATTGCTGCGCCTGTCGGACTGTTTCCTGAGCTTTTATTGTAAATTTTTCAAATGTCATCTTTGGCTTCTCCTTTTCTATTTTAATGATAACACAAACTCTTACGATGGCAAACAATATGCCAGAGCCGGCCGCCGCGGCATTTGGAGATGATTAGCCATTTAAAGTTAAGCAGTTAAGCTCTCCGATTCATACCTGGCGCGCCAAATCGTGACCCATCCGCGATGCAAATCTGTCAGCCGCGCTTGACACGATGACAATGCAGCCGGCGTTTCATGACAGGCGAATCAACGCCGCCGAACTGGCAATGGCATAGCTTCATGGTCAGTTCTGTCGTGAAAAGTTAGCCCGATCCGGTTAGGCTGAAACACAGCGGAGAGAAACCATCGGCGCTGAATTACATCATCGCAAGTGAGAGCTGACTGAATCGGCTCGTCAGAAGTCAGGAAAACATTTCATGTTGCATCAAATAACTATCTGAATTTTGTTCAGTAAAACATATTGAATCAATGATTAAATTAATTTAACGGATAAAAATTTTGCTTGACTTTGAACAAAAAAAGCTTAATTTATACTACGTTAATATGTCAGATAACTTTATGATTTGCAAAGGCGAATGTAGCTCAGTTGGTAGAGCGCTGGCTTCCCAAGCCAGTTGTCGCGGGTTCGACCCCCGTCATTCGCTCTTTTTTTTTCTATCCATGTGACTAGAGTCACTGTTCAATATTACAATTCTTATAAATTTGTTTCCGACAATCGAGATGATTTTTTTAGCCAGGGGGAAAAAAGTAAAATTAACAAAGTAAACGATTAATTGTCAGAGATTGTAGCACAAAAACTTTTTAACGAAAAACAAGGAGCCTAACATGAAAGGTTCACGTATTATTGGAATAACTCTCGCGCTGGTCCTGAGCGTTGCGTTTCTGGCACAGGCTCAGTACGTGCAAAGCGTCGGAGATAATCAATCGGTCAACTGGTCGACTCAAACGATTCGCGCCACCGGCATTGGTGCTCCCCCACCAAATCTTCCGCCGGCTGCTCAGCGAGCCAATGCCATTCGCGCGGCAAAAGCCGATGCATGGAGAAATCTCATTGAGACCATCAAGGGCGTTTACCTCAATTCAGAAACCACGGTTCAAAACTCCATGGTTGAAAGCGACTTCATCAAAGTGAAAGTCGAGGGAACCCTGCGCAATTTCAAAGAAGTCGAAGGCCCCCGCTATTTATCCGATGGCTCAGTGGAAGTGGTTGTCGAAGTCCCCTTGACCGGACAGGTTTTGGATGCATTGCTGCCCGGCCAGTTTGGCGGCGGTCAATTTATGACTGGCGGCCAGATGGTGTGTCCCACCTGCGGTCAGCCCTGGCCGCATGGTAAACCGGTTCCTGGCGGCGTTAACTTACAGCAGAGCGGTGGAACAGAGCCTGCCATGTCCGGAGGGACGTACACAGGCCTGATCATCGACTGCAAGGGTTTGGGCATCCGACCGGCAATGGCCCCGAAAATTGTCGATGAAGCGGGCAATGAGATTTATGGTTCAAAATTCGTAAGTCGCGAATGGGCCGTTGAGATTGGCATGGTTGGTTATGATAAAGACTTAATGCGAGCCAGGCAAAATGACCGCGTAACCAACAATCCGCTTGTTGTCAAAGCGTTGCGCGCCAGCGGCGCCAATAAAACAGATGTTGTCATCTCTGCTGCCGACGCTTCCATGATTCATCAGGCTGCGGCCAATCAAAATTTTCTGGATAAGTGCAAAGTGATGTTCATTTTGAATTAATCCGGGAATAGTCAAATAATCTGACTTCTGTAAAATCACATGAAAAAGGAGATCTGTGATGATGAAATATAAGTTTCGTATTTTTGGTGCACTCGTGCTGGCGCTGTTTATGCTGACCGTCGTCGGCTGCGGCACCAAAGCGATTAAAGAAGAATCGGTTCTGGATACACCGGAAAACCATTTCAATCAGGGCATGAGGCTTTTTGATCGCGGCGACATGACCGCTGCCTTCAACGAATTCAATCGCGCCAAAGCCCTTAATCCGGAATTCGGATTGGCCTTCTCCGGCATGGCCCTGGTCTATGCCAAGCAGGGAGATTTTGCAAAGGCCTATGAATTTGCCGACAAAGGCATCAGCAAAAATGATAAATCTATTGACGCCCACATTATCAAAGGGCGCGTCATTACCATGGAGCGGAAAGGCGAAGACTGGGTGGAAAAGGCAGCGCGATCATTTGAGCGCGCCATTAAAATCGATCCCAACAGCAGCAAAGCCTGGTATTACCTGGGCATTACCTACAAAGAAGGTTTTGACTTTGGCAAAGCAGTCGATGCATTTCGGAAGGTTGTCGAGTTGAAAGGCCCCTATTCCGAAGAAGCAAATAACGAATGGGAACTGGTGCAAAAAATCGAACGCGCCAAACCCGGCACCAAAGTCGGCGCGAAGATTGCGCTCATCCCGCAAATCGATAGGGCTGATCTGGCTGTGCTGCTCATGGAAGAGTTGAAGCTCATGACGCTCATTGAGAAAAAGCGCCCCAAAACCTACGACACAGGCTTCCGCGCCCCGGATGATCCAACCAAAATGGAAGCAACCAAAGTGACGCAAATGGCGGCTGCAACGGATATCCAGGGTCACTGGGCTGAAAATTGGGTTAAAGAAATTCTCGCCGCAGAAGTTGCCGGGTTAGAGCCTTATCCGGATCACACCTTCAAACCGGATCAGTCCATCACTCGCGCCAACTACGCTCAGGTGATGCAGGGCATCATGATCGTCGTCACTGGCGATGAAGATCTGGCTACCAAATATATCGGTGAACAATCTCGTTTCCCGGATGTGTCCGGTACTCACTTCGCTTACAATGCCATGGCGCTCATGGTAGATCGTGGCATCATGAAGGCGGACAAGATTTCAGGCGCATTCAAACTGAATGATACCATGTCCGGCGCGGATGCCCTCCTGGCGATTCGCGATTTCCAGAACGCTTTGAGGATCACCTTTTAATCGAATTTTGAAGGACCGGGGATTGCCCGGTCCTTCTTTTTTATATTTTAAAATGACATAGCGACACACTGGATGAGGGGGGCCAGTAAAACCCGATTGAATTCTTATTCTTCAAAATTATTGAACGCTCAACGGTACAAACGGGTCAGACGGGTCCTCGAACCCGTTTTTTTTCGTCCTCTCCAACCGCTGCATGTCGCAACTCACGTGCAGTTGCTCTTTCCCTGTAAATTGGGTTTTGCTTCAGTCAATACATTGAATTAAAATGAATGAGGGAAAAAAATTGAAACAATCAGCTAAAATTATAACTGGAGCGCTGGTCGCTCTTCTGGCTTTTTCTCTGTTTTCAATTTCAGGAATTGCCCAGCAAACGACCATGATGGTGACGAGCCAGGGAGTGGCCACTATCTTCGGCAATGATAAAGCGCTCGCTCGCGACCAGGCCATCGACGACGCCCTGCGAAATGCCGTGGAACAGAGCCTGGGCACGTTTGTCCAGTCTTCGACTCTGGTCGAGAATGCCATGGTTGTCGAGGATAATATTCTCACCTGGTCCAATGGCTATGTTCGCAAATACACTGTTGCCAGGGAGGCGCAGACCGGCGAGGCCACCTACGAAGTGACGGTTGACGCCGAACTGGAAATGTCCAACCTGAAAAATGATTGGGAATCTGTGCAGAATCTGCTTTCGCGGATGGGCAACCCCCGCGTAATGTTCATGATGGACGAGCAGAATATCGGCCATTCGTACGATCGCTACCATTTCCTCTCGGTCGATATGACCATCTCGGAAAATACATTGCTCAATAAATTCATCGAAAATGGGTTTGAGTGCGTTGATCCGGCCACTGTCAGGCAAAATCTGGAGCAGGATCAGGCCCTGGCTATTTTGCAGGGGAACAATCAGATGGCTGCTGCCATTGCAAAAACGCTGGGCGCAGAAGTGATTGTCACCGGAAAGGCCATTGCCAAAGTCGCGACCGGGGTGAACCTCGGCGGGATGAAATCGTGTCAGGCAAATGTCACCGCGCGCGTGATTAAGGCCGATGTAGCCACGGTGATCGCTACCGGCAGCCAGCACGCCGCCTATCCGCACATTGACGAGATTACCGGCGGTACCGAAGCCATTAAAAAAGCGACGGACAAAATGGCCACGGAGCTCATCAATAAAATCACGAAAAAATGGCGCGATGAGTTTTATCAGGCAACTACCGTCAAAGTTGTTGTCCAGGGAGTTCAATCATTTTCGCAACTGGATGAATTCAAAAATACCATCAAATACATGGTTCGTGGCGTGAAAGACATTTACAGCCGAAAGGTTGCCGGCGATCTGGCTGAACTGGATATTAAAATTACCGGGAATGCCAATCAGTTGGCCCGCGAACTGGAAAAGAAAGATCTGGAAAAATACAGTGTCAAAATTTTAGGTCTGTCCATGAATAAAATAACCTTACAATTATCCAATAAAATTGAATAGTCAACCGTGACGATCCGTTATCAAGTTGGAGGTGTACCCATGTTTCGAAAAATAATGATGCTATTAGTTGTGATTATAGGCGTCGGCTTGTTGATCCAGTCCGATGTTTTTTCGCAGGACGCCGACCAGATGCAGCGTCTGAAGAAACGAGTGGCTGTGTTCGAATTTGAAGATAAAACTGACCACCATTATCGCTGGTGGACCGGCCAGCCGGTTGGCCAGGGCATGGCTGACATGCTGACCACCGAACTGGTGAAATCCGGCAAATATCGGGTGATGGAGCGAACCGCGCTGGAACAGATTATGAAGGAACAAAATCTGGGTCAAACCGGCGCCGTCACACCCCAGACTGCCGCTGAAGTTGGCAAGCTGCTGGGCGTCGAATTGGCCATCATCGGCGCTGTCACTGAATTTGGCTACAAGAAGGGCGACACCGGCATCAATCTCAAGCAGAAAGGTCTGGGCTTTGGCGTGGAATCATCGACCGCATCGGTTGGGATCGACGTTCGATTCACCAATACAACGACCGGCGAAATCATTGCCGCGGAAAATGTGCGCAAGGAAGAGACCAAGCGCGGACTCAAAATTGACACCAATAAATTGGGCTTCAAAAATCAGAATGAATTCGATGAATCTGTTGTCGGAAAAGCGACCCGAAAAGCAGTCGAAGAAATCATGGACAAAATTGACTCTCAGATGAAATCCATGCCCTGGCAGGCAAAAATCATCAAAGTCACAGGGACGACCGTCATCATCAATTCCGGCGCTGAAGCCGGCGTCCATGTCGGCGATGTCTTCGCCATATATTCGAAGGGCGAAGAACTCATCGATCCGGATACAGGGCTTTCCCTGGGATCTGAGGACACGAAGATCGGTGAAATTGGCGTGACGGACAATAATGTTGGAAACGGCAAAGCGTCCCGTTGCGTCGTTCGTAGCGGCAGCGGCTTTGAAGCCGGCAATATGGTTCGACTGAAGTAGTCATTGGTACACAGGTATGTTCCAGGAATAACGCATGAGGAATCCGTCGCGCGATACGGGTTCCTCTGCTGTTTATTCGCACCTGCTTGAAAAAAGTCATTGTTCGTGTGTTCCATTCGGAGGGAAAAAATGGCACCCAAGCGTTTCTCAGCGCTCACCTGGGGAAAAGCTCGCTTCGTTCTTTCATTCTTTTTTTTTGCGGCATTACTGAATTTTGGCTGCGCCGGCATCCCGGAACTCACGCGGTTTCGAACTGATACCATAGTCCGGGGGCCGGAATTCAGCCCGTATTCCGGACTGAAAAAAACAATCGCTGTGTTCGACTTTGAAAATGTCTCCGAACATGGCAGTGAAAAAATCGGCAGCGCTGTCGCCGACATGCTGGTCACACAATTGGTACGCTCGGATCGATTCATCGTGGTGGAGCGATCCCGATTGGAGCAGATACTTCAGGAGCAAGCGATCGGCCAATCCGGCGTAATCACCGAGACCACAGCGCCGGCCATTGGAAAGCTGCTGGGCGCGGAAACACTGATCATTGGAAAAATTCTTGAAGCCAACCAGGAGACCGGCGCGCACAAATTTGATAATGAAAAAAACAAATGGGGACTGGCGCTGAAGGCAACCATTGCCAACACGCGTATCCATTACAAACTGATCAATTCATCCAGCGGGGAAATTCTGCAGGCCGATGACGTGACCACGACGGAGATAAAGCCAGGTTTCGGATTCGAGACAAAAGAGATCGACTTTACAAATATGTTTGAATTTGACCAGACGATTTTAGGGACAGCGATCCGAAAAGCAGTGAATGAAATCTCCATTGGCATCGTCGCACATGTGGGGAAAATTGATTGGAACGGAAAGGTCGTGCAAGCCCTGGCCGATACACTGGTCTATTTCACACCTGGAATCGGCGCTGGTGTGCAGGCCGGACAATTATTCGATGTGTATGAACCGATAGTTTCACAGACGGATTCTGTTGACATTGCCACAGATGCCGCGCTGAATATAGCGAAGGTGAAAGCCAGGATCAGGGTCACCGGTTTCATCGGTGATAAAGTATCCCGCGCAAAAGTTCTTTTGGGGAAGCGAATCGAGAGAGGCGATATTGTCAAATTCTTCAGCAATTCAACCGACACGTTGTCGAAATAATTAACAGTGATCTGCCAAACGTGGGGAGTGAACTATGAAAACCACACCTATTTTCAAAGCCGTAAGTCTGCTGCTACTGACCCTGCTCATCACAGGAAATGTCGCATCTCAACAGGATTCATTGGGAAAAATAACTTTCATTCTGGGCGATGAAGGCGATGTCACCATCCTCCACGCCGACCAGCAAGAATGGGTCAATGCAAAGCTTTATCAACCGGTCTTTAATGGCGACCAGATCATGACTCGAGCTGAATCCCGCTGCGAAATTAAACTGAATGATAAAAGTCTGATCCGTATTGGGGAAAATTCATCGATCATCCTGAGCAAAACCAATTTGACCAACCTCAATTCTGAAGTGACAACCGGCCGGGTCTGGGCGAATATCAAGACGCTCAAAAAGAAGAGCTCGTTCGAAATGCGAACTCCGACCGCAGTCTGCTCCATCCGCGGTACTATTTACCGGGTCGATGCGGACTCCAGCACGAAAGTCCTGGTTTACGAGGGCGCCGTCGATGTCGGGCCATTGACCTCAGCCCACAAAGATTCAGCAGCGCCAAAGGAGCAAAAAATCTATCAGCCGCCACACGAAGTGCCGGGTCCGACTCAGGTTCCCGGACCGTTCCAGGTATCCCTGGATCAATGGGTGCGGATTGTGGCTGGCTATCAGATTGAAGTGCGGCAGGATGGGAAGTATTACCAATCCAAAATTAACTCGGCCATAGACACCCAGGACGATTGGGTCAAATGGAATTTAGAGCGAGATGCAAACAAGTAACCGGGTTGAAGTTGCGCGTCTTTGACCCGCGGTTAGAACAGACTATGACTCAGGATTTCAAAGCAACATAATGAGCGAGAACAGGATTTCCAGCGCCCTGCGCAAGTTCCAGCGGTGCTGGTGAACATGCCTGGCGTTACTGAGTTGGCTTTAATCCCGGCAATTGTCCGCCGGGATTTTTGTTTATTGATCCGACGGATGACATCATCCGTTTCCTTGCTGATCGAACCTATTTTTCTGCTGCGGAATTTTCATGAAAATAATTGATTTTGAAATAGATAGTCTGGCCGAAGACGCCGGTCTGCTCATCGACGACGACGTGCTTAAAATCAACGGATTCCCCTGCCGGGATATCATCGATTATCAGTTTCACAGCGCTGAAGAAGAACTGGAGATCGAAATCGTGCGACAGGGCGAGCCATGGATTTTCGAGATTGAAAAGGACTTCGACGACCCGCTGGGAATAATTTTTGAAGAGACCAGGTATCGCAGTTGCGGCAATTCCTGCATCTTTTGTTTTGTGGATCAGAATCCGCCCGATCTGCGCCCGGCGCTCTACTTCAAGGATGAAGATTTCCGACTCTCGTTCCTGTATGGCAATTACGTCACGATGACCAATGTCAGCAAAAAAGATCTGGCTCGCATCGTCGGGCAAAGGTTGTCGCCGCTGTACATCTCCGTTCACAGCACCGATCTGGCCACACGGAAGCTCATGCTGGGGCTGAAAAACGACGATCGGCTTTTGGACAAGATTCAGTTCCTCGTTGAGAACCATATCGAAATTCACGCACAAATTGTGCTCTGCCCCGGCATTAATGACGGCGATCTTCTGACGAAAACGATTCATGATCTGGCCGCGTTTCACCCGAATCTGCGCACGATCGCTATCGTCCCGCTGGGTCTCACCCGACATCGGGATGGACTCTATCCGTTGCGGCCGGTGACTGAAAGCTACTCTGCTGCGCTGATTCATGCCATCGAGCCTATCGCCAATTCGTTCAAAACGAAATGCGATGATTATATTGTTTATCTCGCTGACGAATTCTATCTCAAAGCCAATATCGAATTGCCGGGGGCTGAACGCTACGAAGATTTTGCGCAAATAGAAAACGGAGTGGGAATGACCCGCGCGTTCATTGATCGGGTGAAGGAACAAATACCGCTATTCCCGCATAGAATAACACGCCCCCTGTCGATGGTGCTGGTCAGCGCCCTATCGGCGACACCGGTGATAAAGCAATGGGTCGAACCGGCTTTGGCCCGAATCGGGGGCCTATCGATTTCAGTGGCAACGATCACGAATGAATTTTACGGACCCAGCGTCACCGTCACCGGCCTGCTCAGCGGGCAGGATATTTTCAAGCAACTCAGCCTGGTCCCGCCCCGGGACATCATCGTGCTGCCGGCCAATTGTTTGAATTTCGATGGGCTTTTTCTGGACGACTGGACCGTCTCCGATTTGGAGCATAAATTGAACTCGAAAGTGGAGATCGTCGCGGATGATTTCCTCGAATTGCTGGAAAAGATCGGCTGACGCCATGCGCCGGTACTGAGTTCAACCAGATTCAAATTGATACTTTAGTTGTAAATGTTCGGGACTGCCTTAGACGCAGTCCATACTCGATTTCTACTTAAAGGACAGTTTTGTCATTCGACGAAAACAATATAGCCGGAACAGAACTGAGAGTGTCATGAAAAAACCAATCCTCGCAATTATCGGACGCCCCAATGTCGGGAAGTCCACTCTGTTCAATCGCATCATTCGAAAACGGGAAGCCATTGTGGACGATCAGCCGGGCGTCACACGCGACCGAAAATATGCCGACGCTGAATGGAACAATGTCAGTTTCAACCTGATTGACACAGGCGGCTATCTGCCGGAGACCGAAAATCTCATTCAGCAGGCCGTGTTGAGTCAGGTGCACCAGGCCATCGCCGAGGCCCATGTCATTGTCATGGTCGCGGATGTGACAGTCGGCGTCACAGCCCTGGACGCGGAGATTGCGAGAATTTTGATCCGTGCTGAAAAGCCCATTGTGCTGGGCGTGAACAAGGTGGACAATGAATTCCGCGAACTGGATCTGGGCGAGTTTTACCAATTGGGATTGGGAACCCCGATTCCCATCTCTGCCATCGGCGGCAGGAACATCGGCGATTTTCTCGACCATGTCATCCAATTTTTCCCCAAGACCGTGGACAAAGAGGAGCCGACCGCCGCGGAAATCAAAATCGCTGTGGTAGGCAAACCCAATGTCGGCAAGTCCTCTTTTGTGAACGCCATTTTGGGCGAGGAGAAACTGATTGTGACGGATATTCCGGGCACGACGCGCGACTCCATCGACACCGAATTTTTCTATTACGGCAGGAAGTTACTGCTCATCGATACCGCCGGGTTGCGGAGGCGATCCAAGGTGAAGGAAGCGGTGGAGTATTTCAGCACGGTGCGCAGCATTTCTTCGATTCAGCGCTGCGATGTGGCTGTGGTGATCATCGACGCCATAGAAGGCGTGACCGATCAGGATAAGAAAGTCATCGAAGAGGCGGTTCGGTTCAAAAAAGCGATTTTACTTGCTATAAATAAATGGGATCTGATTGAAAAGGACACGCGCACTGCCATGGAATATGAGCGGAACATAAAGAGTGAATTGCCCTATATCAGCTATTTGCCAATCATCTTCATTTCCGCCATGACCCGGCAGCGCATTTTCAGAGTGATAGAAATCGCCATATCGATTCACGAAGAGCGATCCAGGAAAATTGCCACCAGCGAACTCAATGAGTATTTTGAACCGATCATCGCGAAAACGCCGCCGGCCTCTGTTTCAGGCAAGGAAATTAAAATCAAATATTGCACGCAAATCAAAACCAAACCGCCGGTCTTCGCATTTTTCTGCAGTCGGCCGGAGCTCATTAAAGCCAACTATCGCGCCTTTCTGGAGAATAAACTCAGAGAGCAATTCGGATTTTTCGGAATTCCTTTGACCCTCGTTTTCAGGAGAAAATAGACGTTGAAACGCATTTTCAAATTCAGCAGCAGTTGGATCATATTATTTCTGTTCATCCATTCAGCCCACAGTCAGGATATGCAGTCGACCATCAGCTCGGCCTACGCGCGCGGCGAATTGACACACGAAAATTACCTTGTCTACAGCGCCCTCAGCCTGTTCGATCCATCGCGGCTGCCACAGACATTCCAGGCTGAACCAGCCGCAATGCCCTATCGCGGCGGCACGCGATTGATTCAGGAGATCAAAGCCAATTGGGACAAACTGAGTATAACCGCGCAAACCACATTGTCCGGGTATATGTCGCGGCCGGTCCTGCCGAAAAGCTACATCAGCCCCGGCGGTCAATTTTGCATCCACTACACAACCGAACCACTGGCCTATGGCGCCGTCGATCCGGCCGACGCCAATAAAAATGGCGTCCCGGATTTTGTGGACAGCGCCGCTGGCTATTTCGATTACGCTCACGACCTCATTGTGAATCAGTTGGGCTTCAATTCGCCCCCGGCCGACTCCGGCGGCACCGGCAACCAATTCGATGTTTACATCATCAACATGTCGGATTACGGAATCACCTGGCTGGAGCAATCCGTCCCTGGAAAACCGGGCGCCTATTCGTGCTACATTGAAATCGACAATGATTACCGCCATGTTCCGACCGCCCCTATGCAGGCGCTGGCCGTGACCGCAGCGCACGAATATTTCCACGTCGTGCAGGTCGGTTATCGGTATCGTGACAATGATGCTTTTTTTATGGAAATGTGCTCGACCTGGATGGAAGATTATGCCTACGACAACGTCAATGATTACCTTTATTATCTGGACAGTTTTTTCAAAGATATCAACTACCCGTTTTACTTCACCAATAACAATTATGAATACGCCAATTCCATCTGGCTGCACATGATTGTCAAAAAATATAATACTGATTTCATCCGGAATGTCTGGGAATCTATTCCCGAACAGACCGCGTTCACATCCATCCAGCAGGCGCTGCTTTACAGAGAGACTAATTTTCAAACGGAGTTGAAGGAGTACGGTTTGTGGAATTATCTCACCGGTAGCCGGGCAGACACGCTCCACTACTATGCCGAGGGGAATACCTACCCGGAAGTCAACTGTGAAAAAGACCTACTGTTCCAGAATCAGAATATAAATCTCGATGAGCAGATGCGAAAGCTCTCGTCGATTCATTACTCGCTGGATGACCCTTTTTCCAAACATGCGATTGGCTTGATCATCACGAATTTTGAAATTCCGGACGCGAACTATCTCAAGACAGATTTCGCCTCATTTGCCATTAACATCGTGGCGCTTTCGGAGGACCATCTCGATGATCCCAATTTTTTCATTGATAATAACCTCGTCAAATTGAACAATCACATTGGCATCCGGCTGAACGTCGAGGATCAGGAGAATTGGTTCGCCCGGGCGGTCGTCACCGATGCCGATAACAATCACGAAATCATCCAGTTTTACCCGCCCTACGTTATCGATGGAGATCAGAATAAAAATTTTATCGAGAACATTTATCCCAGTCCTTTTTTATTGAATGAAAATCGCTCGCTGACTATCACTTATGTTGTGACCGAGGAAAAGGCCGGGCAAATCGCCATCTTCTCTTCGGACGGACGACTTATGACCCAAACCGAGTTTGATCCGCCAAGCTACAATTACCGCATCTTTGAATGGGATGGCCGGAATCAGAACGGCGACCCTGTCAGCAGCGGCGTGTATCTCGCTCTGCTGCGTGTGGGCGATACCATCGATATGAAAAAATTTGCCATTGTAAAAGAGTAACCTATCAGTAATCCAGGAGCAACCTGTGGATCCCAATATTGTGAAATTCTATCTCATCAGCGCCATTCCTATTTTGCTGGCGTTGACGCTTCATGAATATGCCCATGCGTTTGTCGCGAACCGATTGGGCGACTCCACCGCCAAAAGTATGGGACGATTGACGCTGAATCCTCTGGCGCACCTGGATATTTTAGGGACGGCCATGCTTTTCATCGTCCAGATTGGCTGGGCGAAACCAGTGCCGGTCAATCCTGCGTTATTGAAGAATCCCCATCGCGACATGCTGTGGATTTCACTGGCCGGGCCAATGATGAATCTCAGCCTCGCCCTGCTCTTCGGAATCGCCTGCCGCATCGCCGGCGTTGACGGCCTCTATTACTATGACCTCGACGCGGCCGGGCTGGTGAAATATATGTTAGCCTATGGCCTGGTGATCAACATTGTACTGGCTGTGTTCAATTTTCTGCCCATTCCGCCGCTGGACGGATCGAAAATCATCATGGGCCTTTTTCCTCAGAAATATGAATTGAAACTGAGTCCATATCTGCATTACGGCCCAACAATTTTAATCGTCCTCATCGTATTCGGTTTTGTCACCCGGATACCGGTGATTCAACTTATTCTAAATCCATTCGTCAAATTTTTCAGTTACATTTTCACCGGAGCTGCCTTTCATCTGTAGACACTAAATTCCATTGAATTAAAAATTAGTCACGCACAGACCTGATGAACCCTTCGAAACCACGTTCACATTCGCCGGCCTTCAAAATTTCTGTCATCATTCCGGTACTCAATGAACGGGAAACGCTTCCTCGCATCGTGGATCGAATTCTGGCTCTGCCCTATCACACCGAAATCATCATCGTGGACGATTTTTCCACCGATGGCACCCAGCAATTTCTGCATGAACTCAATCGACCAAACATTCTGACATTTTATCACGACCGCACCCTGGGCAAGGGCGCGGCCGTCCGAACGGCGCAGCCTCACGTTTCCGGCGATTATGTCATCATTCAGGACGCGGACCTGGAGTATCAGCCGGAAGAATACCCCAATCTGTTGGCGCCGCTTCTCTCGGACCAGGCCGATGTCGTGTATGGCTCCCGGTTCACCGGGGCGCACCGCGCGTTCTACTTTTGGAATCTGGTCGCCAATAAAATATTGAACATCATCTCGAATCTTCTGTACAACACAATTCTGACCGACATGGAATGCGGCTACAAACTCTTTCGCAGCGAGTTCTTCAAAAGTATGACCATTCGCTCGAACCATTTTGATCTGGAGCCGGAATTGACCGCCAAAGTTTTCAAATCAAAGCTGCGGGTGGTGGAAGTGCCCATCACCTATTATGGCCGCAGCTACGAAGAGGGCAAGAAAATTTCCTGGAAGGATTTCTTCCCGGCTGTCTGGACGCTGATAAAGTACCGCTTTGTCGATTAAAATTTCGTTCCGGCGGAGACATTGAAAAAACCATGACCATCCATGTAAAAAATAGCCTCATCCCGCTGCTGCTCATTCTCCTGGCTGCATTTTTGTTTCGCTACCCGCATCTCGCCGGCGACGCCCCGGCCGGGGATATTTCCCGCTCCGGCGTTTTTTATGTGGATGAAGGGACATACGCCCACAACGCCGTGAACAAGGCGCTATTCGGCCAATGGTTTCTACCCGACGATTACAATCCTATCTCCAATGTCCCGATCTTCTCCGTTTTTCAATATGTGATTTTGAAAATGTTCGGAAAGAGCCTCACCGCCCTTCGCCTCGGAGGCATTGCTTACGGGCTGTGCTCCCTGCTCCTGCTTTGGATTCTGCTCCGCCCGGCGAATCGGCAGGCCGCGTGGATGGCGCTCGCGCTTGGCGCCAGCAATTACTTTTTCATCATCTACAATCGCCTGGCGCTGATTGAAAATCTACTGGTTTTGTTTTTAATGGCGATCACGCTTTTCCTTTTTCTCTACCAAAGAAAAACCAGACTCGTCTGGCTTCTTGTGTCTGCCCTGTTCTTTGTCGCCGGCTTTTTTGTGAAGCCGACCATCCTCTTTTTCAGTCCGCTCTTTTTGCTCGCTATTTTTTCAACGACCCAACCCCGGCGCTCGAAAATAAAGCACCTGCTTCTGCTATTGGTCGCCGTGGCGCTGTTGGCCGTAATCAGCTTTCTTGTCTGGGTGCTTCCGCACCAGGCCGATTGGCGCTACTTCACCCAATTGAATGTCGCGGCGAAGTTCAGTTTTTCTCCTGCCCGGATTTTAGAGAACTACGGCCGTTATCTCGTTAATTTAAAGCTATTTCAGTTCATGCCAGTGACCTACACGTTGGCTCTTTTCCACGCCGGACTCATTCTGCTCAACCGGGTCAGGAACAAGCCGATCACTTTTGCAGAACAATTCTTCGCCGGCTGGGCGTTGTGCGCATTCCTGTTTTTAGGTTTCTTCGCCTATTCCCCGCCGCGTTTTTCGCTGATTCTGACGCCTGTCATTTTCGGTCTCGCCAGCCTCTTTTTAGCCAGGCTGATTCGAGGGGAGTATTTACTGCAACGCCGGCAACACCAGTTGCTATTGCTCGTCACCGCCCTGGTCGCCGGTCTGCAAATCGGTTTCGGTATATTCCGACTGATGCGCGACGGCCATTATTACCTGAGTTGCTTTCTGCCGCTGGTTTCGCTGGCAGCCATCCTGCTGCTCAGTTTCCTCCCGAAAATTCAACGACCGGGCCGAATCGCCTTTGGTCTATTGGGACTCATGCTCGGTCTGAATATTTTTCAGATTGGGCATTATCACGCCGGCATCCGATATTCGTATCACTCGGCGATGAAGGACATTGAGCAAACCATCATGCTCGCGCCGAAACAGGATCGCGTGATTGCCGGGGATATTGCCCCGCTCGTTGCCACAGAACTGAGCATCAAAGCCGTCAACATCCGTTTCAGGGAGGAAACTGAACGGCACCGCTTCTTGCAGCAGAAGCCCCGCTTCCTCATTTTGCAGGATAAAAATGAACTGGACCGGCTGCGCAAGAAAATGCCTGACTATCTGAGCAATGTTCGGCTGATTCGATCCTATCGCATTTTCGATAATTACATCAACAACGAAGATACGTTTTTCTATAAAATAAATTGACTCTTACCTGAGTTTTTTCTATATTAATGCTCCAAAAACAAACAGGGAGCGCCAATCAAATGATGGAACGAAAAGAAAATCCGCGGCTCAATGCCATCCTGGGTCAGGAATATCCCTGCCTGGATCACGGTTTTATCCGGCTCATCGATTACATGGGCACGGACGAATCCATTGTCCAGGCGGCGCGCGTGTCCTATGGCAAAGGGACAAAACAAGTGCAACAGGATCGGAGCCTGATCCGCTATCTGATGCGGCATCAGCACACCACGCCGTTCGAAATGGTCGAATTCAAATTTCATTGCAAGCTGCCTATTTTCGTGGCGCGGCAATGGATTCGGCACCGCACCGCCAGCGTGAATGAATATTCGCTGCGCTACTCCGAAGCGATCAATCAATTTTACACCCCAACGCCGGAAGCGATTCGTTTTCAATCCAAAACCAATCGACAGGGCGGATCGGCTGAGACGGTTCCCTCAGAGCTCCAGGCGCGCGTGCTGGATATTTTAACCCGCCAGGCGCAGGAGTCGTTTGCGCTTTACGAAGAGATGGAGCAGGCCGAAATTGCGCGGGAGCTTGCCCGAATTCATCTGCCGGTCTCTCTGTATACCGAATGGTACTGGAAAATCAATCTGCACAATCTGTTGCATTTTTTGCAACTCCGACTCCATCCCACGGCCCAGCACGAAATCCGCGTCTATGCCGAAGCCATCGCTGCGATCGTCAAAATCGCGCTGCCCATTACCTGGGAAGCGTTTGAAGATTATATGTTAGACTCGGTGTATCTGTCGCGGCTCGAACGGCAGGTTGTGCAAAAAGTGCTGGCCACGCTGCCGGCGTCGCCCAACTGGCTGGCATCCGCCCTGACCGCCGGCCTGTCCCGTCGCGAGGCCGAGGAGTTTGCCGAAAAAATGCAGAGCGGGACAACGCTCCCTCCGGAATGAATATCCGCCGACCGCTGCATTGAAGTCGAATTTAACCCACTGAATAATGAAAAGGAGTTATTCTCATGAGCAAAGAAACGAATTACACCGTGACAGAACGGTTTCTCCACTACGTCACCTATGATACGCAATCCGCAGAAGGCGCAACAACCTTCCCCAGCACAGAAAAGCAGAAAGTACTGGGCGCCGTATTGGTGAACGAGTTGAAGCAAATTGGCCTGGCCGACGCCCACATGGACGAACACGGCTATGTGATGGCCACGCTGGAATCCAATGTCCAAAAGCCGGTCCCGGTCATCGGGCTTATCGCCCACATGGATACATCCCCGGACGTCTCAGGAAAAGATGTCAAGCCGGCGATTCATGGGAATTATCAGGGCGGCGACATCATTCTCACCGGCGACACGTCCCAGATTATTCACAGCCATGACAATCCTGCCCTGTCCCAGCAGATCGGCAATGACATCATCACCTCGGACGGGACCACCTTGCTCGGCGCGGACAACAAGGCCGGCATTGCCGAGATTTTTGATGCGCTCCACATTCTCGTGCAGCACCCGGAATTGAAACATGGTAAAATCCGCGTGGCTGTTACCCCGGACGAGGAAGTCGGCGAAGGGACAAAATTTTTCGACATCAAAAAATTTGGCGCTGACTATGCCTACACCATCGACGGAGAGACGCTGGGCGAGGTGGAGGATGAAACCTTCTGCGCGGACTCAGTCAACGTCACCATCAGAGGAGTCAATGTGCATCCTGGCTATGCCAAAGGCAAAATGGTGAATTCGCTGAAAATCGCCGGTCGATTGCTGGATCAGCTTCCCGCGGATAGCCTCTCACCGGAGACGACAGAAAAACGCCAGGGCTATGTTCATCCCAATAGTATGTCCGGAAATGTCGAAGCCACAACCATCAAATTTCTCATCCGCGATTTCACGGTGGAAGGTTTGAAACGGCACGAGGACTTCTTGAAAAAAATGGCTGAAAAGATAGTCGCAGACTATCCCAGGGCGACTCTGGAATTTGAAGTGCAGGAATCCTACCGCAATATGAAATTCAAATTGGACGAAGCGCCAAAGGTCACGGAATACGCCCTTGAGGCCATCCGCCGAAGCGGCATCGATCCGGTGAAAAATATCATCCGCGGCGGAACCGATGGTTCGCGGCTCTCCTTCCAGGGACTACTCACGCCGAATATTTTCACCGGCGGCCATAACTTCCATTCAAAACTGGAATGGGTTTCAGTTCAGGATATGCAAAAGGCTGTGGATGTGATCGTGAATTTATGCCAGATATGGGCCGGGAAAGAATGACTTCTGTAACACGCGCATCGATCTCCGCTCATAGAAGACGAGCGGAGATTGATGAAGCCCAATTTGATTGAGCGACACAGCGACATTCTTTGTTGGCTCAGGGTAAGCCTATCTCCATCGAAACGGATCGAGACTGACACGCTATTTTTAAACGCATGTGATTCCTCCGTGGAGCAAATAGCCGGCGTTGAAAATTCAGACAAAGCCTCCCGCGCCTCTGTACCTGCCATTGCCCGCGATGAATGAATATCCGGCGCGATCATGTGGTTAAACAGCAAACAATTATCCTCATTCACTCCCGGCATGAAGCCGTCCTATTTTCCAGGATAAATTTCAAAATAAACTTCTTGCAACTTTAAAAAAAAGTCTTAAATTTGGGCGATATTAATTTCAACCTAAAAGAAGTGAATAGCTTTTAGCGTTCAGCGACAAAAAAACAGTATGGTCAGATGGAATTATCCTATCACCAAATGAATGAAACCTTGCAACTGTTTCTATTTATTGTTTTTGAGAGAGCTGATAGCTGAATGCTGTTCGCTGATCACTCACTTTAGGTTCAACCGAGAAATCGAATTGATTGAGCAAAGACAGGTACATTCATATGGCTGAAAATAAACATATCAAGACAATCGCGGAAGAACTGGGGTTGCGCGCGACCCAGGTGGAACGGACCATCGAATTACTGGATACTGAAAATACCGTGCCATTCATCGCGCGGTACAGGAAAGAGGCGACCGGCAATCTCGATGAAGAGCAGATACGCGCCGTGGAAGACCGCATTCGCACCCTGCGCGTGCTTGACGCCCGGAAGGATACAGTGCTCAATTCCATTGAAAAGCAGGGCAAGCTCACGCCTGAACTGAGAAAAAAAATTGAAGACGCCAGCAAGCTGCAGGAGGTGGAAGACCTGTATCTGCCGTACAAACCGAAAAAACGCACCCGCGCCACCATCGCCAAAGAAAAGGGACTGGAGCCCCTGGCCGAAGCCATGATGAAACTGGTCACGGACATTGAAGATTACCAGGCGTTCATCGCTTCGTTTGTCGATGAAGAAAAGGGCGTGGCCAGCGCCGATGAAGCGCTCGCCGGAGCGAGGGATATCTGCGCGGAGAACGTCTCCGATGATGCGGAGATGCGAAAGGTCATCCGGGAGATTTTTCAAACCCATGGCATCCTTCATTCTGAAGCAAAAACAGAGGACCTCGGCAATTACCAGGTGTATGCGGAGTTCGACCAGCCAGTATCGAAATTTCAGCCCTATCAGACGCTGGCTATCAATCGCGGGGAAAAGGAGGGATTTCTCAAAGTGAATGTTGAAGTGCCGGAAGATCAGTGCATCGCTGAGATTGAACGGACGTATCTAACCAACAACGCATCGCTCTTTCATCCTGAGTTGAAAATGGCCATTGCCGATTCCTTTCATCGGCTCATTTCGCCGTCCATTGAGCGGGAAATCCGAAGCCAGCTCACTGAAAAAGCCGACGAGCACGCCATCGAAATCTTTGCCAAGAATTTGCGGAATTTATTGCTGTCGCCGCCGGTGCACGGCGCGACAATCATGGGCGTCGATCCCGGTTTCAGAACCGGCTCCAAAGTCGCTGTCATCGATCCGACCGGGAAATTTCTGAAAGGCGTGACCATCTACCCGCATGCCCCGCAAAATATGTGGGCCGACGCCAAAGAAACGCTGCTGGATCTGTGCGCCACGTTCAACGTGCAGATCATTTCCATTGGCAATGGCACAGCTTCCCGCGAAACCGAAAGCCTGGCCATTGAAGTGATCGAAGCCTATGAAAGCGATCTTTCATACCTCATCGTCAATGAAGCGGGCGCGTCGGTGTACTCCGCCTCGCCGCTGGCCAAGGAAGAATTCCCTGAACTGGATGTCTCCATGCGCGGCGCAATTTCCATCGCCCGGCGCTTGTTAGACCCGCTGTCCGAATTGGTGAAAATCGATCCCAAGTCCATCGGCGTAGGCCTGTATCAGCACGATGTGAACCAGGCGAAATTGAGCAGAATGCTGGACCAGGTTGTCGAATCGTGCGTCAATTACGTGGGCGTAAATTTGAATACCGCTTCCAAAGCCCTGTTGCAATACGTGGCAGGCATCAACAGCCGCGTCGCTGAAAATATCGTGGATGTGAGGGATACCCGAGGCAAATTTGACAATCGCACGCAGTTGAAAGATGTGAAGGGCATGGGCGAAATGGCCTTCACCCAGTGCGCCGGTTTTTTGAGAATCCCCGGCGCGGAGAACTTCTTCGACTTCACCGCGGTTCACCCGGAGTCCTATGGCGTCGCTGAAAAATTACTGTCTGAACTGGAACTAGACAGCGCGGCGATTCAGGGACATGGCGAGCTGTTGGAGCAGCGGATTCGCTCCAAAAAGCTGACGGTGCAGAAATTAGCCGAAAAGTGCGGCACCGGTCTGCCGACCATGGAGGACATCATCGTCAGCCTCGCTAAACCTAATCTTGACCCGCGTGAAGAATTGCCCAAGCCTATTTTCCGGCGCGATGTGCTGAAAATTGAAGACCTCACCGAAGGCATGATCCTCGAAGGGACTGTGCGCAACGTGGTGGACTTTGGCGCGTTTGTGGACATCGGCGTGAAAAACGATGGGCTGGTCCATAAAAGCCAACTGGCAAAACGCTTCGTCAAAAACCCCATCGACGTCGTCAATGTCGGCCAGAACGTGAAGGTGAAAGTCCTGTCCGTGAAGCCGGAGACAGGACGTATTTCGCTGACCATGATCATCGATACCTGATGTCAGATTCAACTCGCGCCTATTTCTGAATCATGGCGCCCTCTCTCTGTTGCGAGCGGCATAAAATCAAAGTCATTCAATATTCGAAAACCTGGATTGCCGACGAACAATACAGGTTTTTTGTATACTTAAAAAAAACGTAACTGCTCAGCCACAAAGTCTCAAAGGCACGAAGAAAAAAATACATCTAACCTGAATTATTCATGAACTTGCTCAGAATTTGAGTCAACATTCAGATTTTCAATTAGCTAAAGGCTAAGCTATTTTGAAACTCAGTTTTTATACGTTTACTCTAAAAAGAGCACCATTCAGGTTAGCCAGCCTCCTTTAAAAATACGATGAATAATGCAGGCTGAATTATCGATTCAGAAATGCTGAACTTGGTTTAAACAAAATTCAATCTCACAAAATTATGAATGAAAAATATGACATCTTCGTGTAGCTTTGTGGCTTGGTGACTTCGTGGCAAGACTACCTGCCTGAATAGCGACAAAAATTCTTTTTAACCCGGAACCGGGAACCTTGAAACCTGAAACCTGAGTAGATACAAAAAAATGATTTTCGGATTCTTATTTTAAAACTCACCAATACCCTCTCCTGGAAAGAAGAGGACTTACTGGTGAAAACCGAAAACCAATTTAGCTTTAGTTTATTATCACTACAGCTATTTCTCCGGTTGAAATATCAACAGGCTATCACGCTATCTTTCTTGCAGTTCAAACCAATTCGCGCCGATCCCGAAAAGGCGACCGACACGTATTTCATGGCCGAACACAGCAGCACAGAGTCCCGCGTTTGTCGCCTGCGAGGTGAATCGCTTGTTGTAATAAAATTAGGGCATCGGCGATTATGTATCGCACATACAGAATAAAAAGTCATCTTCCTTGAACAATCGTCTAACCTCAGTTAAGGATGGAAAATATACCTGGCCTCTTCGAGAAACCTGGTATATAATTCTATTTTCCCACCCGTAAGTGAGGTATTTCGCAATTTGATATTTCAATCGTTAATTGGCCTATTAACATGTGAATCTTATGAGACCAATAAAATATTGTCAGCAATTCACTATTAACCCTACAACGTCACTTAGAATTATTAGCACAATATATCGTATTTTCTGACAACATAACATACAATATATTGTGCAGAACTTGCTAAATGACGTAGTAGGGTTAATTATTATGCTACGCCGGACAAAAGACAACAAACGACACTCCACTATCGCACTACCACCAGCTTCCGCTCACCGACAAAGTTCCCTGCCTGCAGCCGGAGCCAATACACGCCATTCGCCACTGTATTACCAAACCGATCCCGGCCATGCCACTGAATCGCATGATTCCCCTGAGGCTGCGATTGCTCGATCAGGGTGATCACTTCTGCTCCTAACAAATTATAAATTTTAATGGTCACGTGGGCTGCTTCAGCTAAATGATAGCGAATGGTGGTCTCGGGATTGAAGGGATTGGGATAGTTTTGTTCCAATGAAAATGTTGCATGTTCAGTATGGTCAGTCAGGGGTTGTTGTTCTGGCTTTGGCTCCTCAGGCTGCCATTCGCCCAGAGTGGCTAACGCTGAAATTGCCAGATGATCGTCAGGATATTGAGCAATGAGCTGGCGGTAATACGTTTCCCCGGTTTTGGGATCGTTTAAATAATACCAATAAATATTGCCCAGGTCGTACAGGGAGTATTTATTGTATTCTGTTTCAGAAAATGACTTTGTTACTGCCAGGCACTGCTCGATGGCTCCTGGATAATCACCTTGTTTGATGAGATCGCTGGTTCGGAGATTTTTGGCCACGGCAGCAATCTCTTCATTGGAGTATTTGGTGGATACGTTATTTAACAGTGTGATATTTTGTTCCTCAGTTTTCATTTTTTTGTTGCATTTGTAAATAAACACCATGGCACGTCTGCCCGAAAAATGATCCGGGTATTTGTTCATGATAGTTTCAAACTGCATGGCTGCGGCATCGTATTTGCCATTTTGGTAATAGAAGATTGCTTCATCTAACTCTTTTACGCCAACGGTATCGTCCGACACATTGACATTGACTACAGCAGGCGATGACGTTGAATTCCTTGCCATACTTTTATTTAACATATAATTGGGGTCGTAGGCTAAGTAATAATCCCAGTCTACATCACCATTTGGTTCATAAAAAAACGGAGATGGATCTGAATCACCCCACCAGTTATAGCGGGCATAGATCGTCCCCGAGTAACCGGTAGCTACCTCGTACACAGCATTCCAGTAGATACTGTTATGTCCCTGGTCTGAATAACGGCCAAGATCAAAAATAGATGAACCATCCCCACAAACACCACCATAAATCCCGCCATAATCGCCATTAGAGGTTATCACATTGCTGGAAAATATTAACGGATCAGAATTTGATAAACACCTGATCCCGTAGCACGAATTATTTTGGACAACATTGCCATTAACAATACCCGATCCGTCCGAGCCGTTATTAAACAGAATTCCAGTAGTATTGTCTTCGATAGTGTTCCCCGAAACCTGAACATCACTATTATACATGTTAATGCCAACAGAAGCATCGGTAATCGTGCAATTAATAACCTGACTGGACGACGAGGCATTAGAAAATTCCAAACCTAACCAGCTGCTGCCCTGAAATGTGACCCCATTTGCGGTAAGAGTTCCATTGATGGTTAGTTTTTTCCCTGATGAAAAATTTAAAATAGCCCCAGAACAAATATAGAGAGTTACTCCGCTGGACACTGTTGCATTATCGCTAATGCTATGCGTACCATGAATCTCAATACGATCTCCTGATGATGCATTATTGCAAGCATTTGTTAATGTCCCACAAAGATATTTTATCTCTGAATCTCTAATAATACGAATATATTCAACACCTGAATCAACTTCTATCTGACCTGTCCCGCTAGTAGTAATATAATAACTTCCAAGACTAACATTATTGTGTATTTGGAGTAATTTATTATCTTGAACAGTTATGTTTGCAGTTAGAGCATCGGAACCTGCATCGACGTGTACTATTTGGCCAGACTTAGCATCATTTAAGCCTTGTGGAATAGATGTGAAATCTGAAGGCACCTCAGGATTTTTTCGTAAAAAAACTTTGCTTGACGAATCATAATAATGTGAATTATAGCTGTGTTGAAATACAGGGAGCTTATACCATTTTGATCTCACAATGTCACCATTTATAATTACCATTGAATGGTCCCCCTGCACAACATGTGTTGCATAACTACTGCAAACTTCTGAATAGCTCCCATCATTCCAAAATATTGAAGCTTGGCTATATGACATCCAACACCAAGTTCCAGAATCATTCTCACGTGCATCAAGCCAAGCATAAGCATGACAATTGAAAGCTGTATTTGATGGTGAAATTAACGTTAAATTATGAGCAATCTCCCATTGATCTAAGGCCCAAACAGTCCAACTACCTTTTGATACATTATAATCCATCGCATTATTTGAATCGTAATCGTAATACCCAGGTGGTGGCTCATCATCCCAATATGCTGAATCAGCAGGGTGACTATGCGATACTGAAGATCCCCGTGGTGTTGTTTTATCATGAGCAAAACCAGAAATAACGAATACCAAGATTGTTGCAATTGAAATACAGTAACTTTGTATTGATAGTTTCTTCATTTTCACTCCATTGTTTTTATTAATCCCAGATTAAAATTCAGTGACTTGTAGCTTATTCTTGTAACAATAGTAATTTGTTATTAGTCAATTTTAAAAATCTTTTAATTTAAATTATCAGTAACTATCGTTTATCAGATGTTGAAACGAAATAATTCATACAATAATGTAATACGGCATGTCATAATTCTTTTCGAAAAATTGAAATAACTGGTAGATCCTGTTCCTCTCCTGTTTCTGTAATTAGATTCTGGAGTAATACCTATCTCAAATGCTAATTTTGTGTTGGCCCTAATTTGCATGCCGACTCCCAGGTTTAGGAATATCGAATTTGGATCAAAAAAATCATGAAGCTCGTAACATATTTTTTTATGTTCCCCACTCACCAATGTTAGTATTTCATAATATACATCATTAGCAAGCCTACAGAATTCTGCATTAATACTCATGTAAAGCCCTTTTGCAGGATTTAACATGAATGAAGAATAAATAGGCAGGCATAAATAATTCAATCTTGCAATTGTCTCGGATTTTACTGAAGAAGCACTAATAGGAAATTCAGGTAGAACAAAATTTCTTACATGATTAAAATTTATGGCTTTATGGCATAATCCTATACCAACAGCAAGTCTGTTTCTTTTAAAGCTAAATACTCCCGCCCAATTATACCCGGGAATATAATGCACTGAGTAGGTTTGTCCTTTTTCTGTATCATTTATTGAAGAAGCAATAGGATGGCTTAAATTTACACCAACCTGAGCATCAAAATGAAATGAATTTTGAGCAGTTAATGATGAAGAGTAAGAAATAATTACTAAAAAGAATGCCCAGAAATAAAGATAACTGTTTCTTCGCTTCATAAGCTCTCCTTTGGTTTAATTTAAAACTTCTGTTAGTTAATTTCTTAATGCTACATCTTGAAAATAAAAAGTATACTAAACTTTCACAAAAATTTAAATAAAAGGTTTTCTAAGCTTAAATAAAATTTAGGACTAAGCGAGCAGACATTTAATTACCTCATCTGCTTGTTTGTTTTTTTGAAAATTTTTATAAATCCATAGAATAAGGGACATCGTTACTTCATCAGCCAGAGCACGACTCGATTCGCCAATGGTCGCTAATTTGGCGTTTAAGCGTTTGTTCAATTTGCTTCGACGCACATTCAACATTAAAAACGAATACGCTAAGAAAACAAAGTACCAATGTCGTTTGATACCTGTGGCGTTTCTCAACTGATAGGCTTCTAATCCTAAATGTTGTTTTGCATCTCGATAAAACGCATCGATGCTCCAATTTTTTGTAGGCGGCGGTAATAAATTTTTTATCGGGTTGGCGATGATACAGACGATAATCCAGCGGATAATTCACATGAGAATCATTGTATTGGGCAGTAACCAGATTATGGCCTAATACCATTTTCCCGGTTGAATGATCGAAATGATACTCCGCATCGTCGATATGCTTACCCGTCCCGAAGTTTCGGGATGGGATAGCGTGTCATCAATCGCAACAATGCCATCACGTCGCGATGTGGTTTCCGGACGATTTTGTAAATCTTTGATGCGCTTTCGATTCATTTCCACTTCAGACCATTTCGTATGAATCAGAAAATGGTCAAGACTATTGACAGACTTTTGCTCAATGAAGGTCGATTGAATGCCAGAACAGGTCTTATCTGCAACAATCATGATCCCAGTGAGATACTGTTTGAAATGTTGATATTGGGCTTTATTTGAAAATATTCCTTTAAAATTCCGTGCGTGCTTTTGCACAATTTGCGGCAAGTGAGTTATTTTTAGCATATCAGTTAGCTCTTTTAATTATTCAACCAATTAACTAACTGAAATATAGCATGTTAATCTGTTATTTTCAAACTGTTTTTGAGAAAGTTTAGTTAGAATTATATTTATCTGCCCCATCCATCCAATTCATTCATTGGAAAGATGGGGCAAGAGATATAAATTTCAAACACCTCCAAATAGTTTGGTAAGAAAACCAGTATCGTAACATAATAACTACCCCTTTTATCTATTACCAAGTAACTGCAACACCACGCGCTTGTAATGCCGGGATATACTCATTGACTGATATTTCATCTAAAGGATTATTATTCAATGCAACAATATCTCCCTTGCCAACGCCGGCGTTATCAACCAATGGTTTAATGTTTGTTACTTGATTATCCCACAACCGCACATATTCCAAATTAGGCAAATTTTTTAGTGCTGAAATATCTGAAGTATTATTTTTTTCTAATGCTAACCATTCTAATTTTGTTAGATTGGATAATGGCATTAAATTATTTATATTACCAAAAGTTATTTTTAAATTTATCAGGTTATTTAGATTTTTTAAATAAGAAATATCTGATATATTACAACTAGTGAACCAAAGTGTTCTTAAGTTTGATAATTTTTGCAATGGGGATAGATTAGTTAATAGTGCATTGGCCATTTTTAATTCCTCTAATTGAACCATATTGCTTAAAGAGGAAATATCATTTATACTTCCATTATATCTTAAATTTAAATATTTTAACCTTATCATATTAGCCAATGGAGATATATCAGTTATTAAATTATCAGAAAGATTTATCCATTCCAATTGTATTAGATTAGTAAGCGGTGTAATATCACTAATTTTTTGATTTTCTGCAAAATCTAATACTCTAAGTTTTGCTAAAGTAGCGACAGGAGAAATATCCGATATGCTTTGGTGATCCATTTGGAGACAGGTAAGATTTTTACATCGTTGTAAGCCTTGTAGCGATGAAATGTCGGCTACGATATCAAAATATCGCAATGAATCTAAAGTAAGGAGAATATCGTCAGTTAAGATTTCAGTTGGCAATTTTAACATAAATCGAACTGCGATCTCCAGATTGGGATCTTCAAATAAACTCTGTGGATTGGGATTCACTGTAACCAGTGCTTCATCCGCCGCGCTGACTTTGGTTCCACTTTTTACAATTAATCTAAACTTATAACTACCCTTTTCAACAAATCCGATTTGTTGCCGAGAATAATCATACCCGGAAAAAATTTTTACTTTTTGCGGATTCTTTTCATCCTGTTCCCATTCATACCATTCAATGCTACCGTTACTTTTGCTGGCATCCAATATTACATAACTGCCAACAATAGTTGTCTGATCCGGACCAGCATTGGCGGTAAGTTTGGAATCATCGTTATTAAAAATTCCCTCACAAGAAACGAATATCGACGTCAGTATAAACAACATCGCATATTGAAGTTTTCGAGCCGACATATTATTTTCCTTACATTATAATACTTTTGAAAGTTATGTTATCACCCAGCAACTTTTGTCCAGTCTTTTTTCATCGCGATATTTCAATAAATGAAGCTGGATACCACACTTTTCCACCAAAAAGAAGGCGGAACATCGATGCGAAAAAAGTCAAAGGTGAAAATTTATCGATGAAAATTATTAATCGTAGCTTCGCTGCGCTGAGAAAATTTTTTATCATTGAACAAACATCCCTGTTTTTGGTTACATCCGTAGTTGTTGAACGAGCGGAGGATTAAGAAAGGTGTCGCTTCTGACACGGCATAGGATGAGATTTCAATTTGAAGTCATGGTAAATGTAATAAAAAAAAAGAGTAATGTCAGGTGATGATTATCACATGTTAAAAATTTTTTTACCGCACCAAAACCACCTGCTGCTGCGCTATAAACTCGCCCGTGCGCATTCATACCCATTAAACGCCGTTGGCGACTGAGTTACCAAATTTGTCCTGACCATTTCAGTAAATGGCATGAGCGCCACCTTCCAGATGTTCGTTCACCAGCGTGGCGATCTCTGCGCCGAGAATGTTGTACACTTTAATGGTTAATTGGGCTGCTTCTGGAAGCTCGAAGCGGATGATAGTTTCGGGATTAAAGGGATTGGGATAATTTTACAGTAAAGCAAATTTGGTCGGACTCGCCTCGGCTGTTGGAGTGGTTTGATCCGGATTGGGTTTAATATTTTTTTCCGAAACCCATTGGCCCAGAGTGGCTAACGCTGAAATTGCCAGATGATCGTCAGGATATTGAGCAATGAGTTGGCGGTAATACGTTGCCCCGGTTTTGGGATCGTTTAAATAATACCAATAAATATTACCCAGGTCGTACAGGGAGTATTTATTGTATTCTGTTTCAGAAAATGACTTTGTTACTGCCAGGCACTGCTCGATGGCTCCTGGATAATCACCCTGATCGATGAGGTCGCCCACCAGCAGATTTTTAGCGACGACGTCGATTTCCTGATTAGCATATTTGACAGCAACATCATTCAGCAGAATAGTATTTTGATTATCCGCTTTCAATGCTTTATTGCAGCGATGAGAAAAGCTAACGCAATCCGTCCACCCATGTGTTGTAGAATGTTGTTTTCTAGAATAATTGAATGTCCAAACATTGCAATTAGAACCAGCAGCAGCAATAAACGCATGGCGCAATTTTCTAAATATATCATTTTCTACCCGACAATTTGTACTACTGCTGGAGGGTTCAAATCCATAACCCCGGCCTCCAATACAATAATCCACGGAATTGCTATATTATAATGGACACGAAGATAAGTTAGAGCATATATAAAAAATAATAACCAGGAGTGTCCCTGATGTCAGAAAAACAAACACGACGACACTATACCAAAGAATTCAAACACGAAGCTGTGCAGATTGCACTGAAACAAGACAATCAGATTGCGAAAGTAGCAAGCAATCTTGGCATCCATCCGAATATTCTTCATCGGTGGATGAAAGAATTTCAGGATGATCCCGAACACTCGTTTCCGCGTAATGGTTATCTGAAACCACCTGATGAGCGTATGCGGCAGATCGAGAAACGACTGCGCGATGCTGAAGAAGAACGGGATATTTAAAAAAAAGCCTTGGCTCTTTTTCTCGAAACAACTGCTTTTAAGTACCAATTTATTTATGAGCAGCGGCATGCATTTCAGTTATCAAAATTATGTCATGCCATAAATGTGCGCCACAATGGCTACTACCAGTGGTTGAACACAGCACCTGGGAACTGGGCACAGGAAAACGAACGATTGCTCATAGCGATAAAAATCATTTACGCCAGCTAAAAAGGGCGGGATGGCAGTTCCCGCATCACCGTAGAACTGCACAATCAGGGCTTTCGCTGCAGCAGCACAGAGTCCCGCGTTTGTTGCCTGCGAGGCGAATCGCTTGTTGTAATAAAATTAGGGCATCGGCGATTATGGTTAACGCATACAGAATGAAAAGTCATCTTCCTTGAACAATCCATAATTTATATTGACAAGTGAATAATATTTTTATATATTAAATTCGCTTTTTAAATCACTTATTATTTGTCATTCAACAAAAAGGAGTTACACATGAAAAGATTTGCTACCATGCTCAGCGCATGTGCGATCGTATTGCTGCTGTCCGTCATGGCGACTGCTCAGGACCCGGGCGATAACAAATTCCATTTTGTCGCCAGCTTTTCTGATCTGCCCGAAGGCGGCAATGGCCAAATGACCAATGTCAAATATGTGGGCGACACTGATCAGGATGGGAAGGGCGAATTTGCTTTCCTCACGACAAATGGCGACTCCTGCCATTTTGTTGTCTATGAGGCGACTGGAGACAACACCTACGAAATCGTCTATCTGTATCCCATCATTCCCGTGCCCAATGGCCTATATCGCGACTGGTCTGCAGTCACCGTTGGCGATTTGAACGGCAATGGGCTGGTGGAGATCATCGTTGGCTTGCCGGTGGATATGACGGGCAACGTCGTCGACCACAATCCCCCGCGAGTCGCGGTTTTCGAGTGGAATGGAGTCAATGGCCAGAATGTGTATGGCTTTGATAACGGCGTAAATCCAAGCGCTGTGTGGAACTTCAACGTGGCGGATGATTACAGCATTGTTCCGTTCGCATTTGAAGTTATTGATATTGACAAAGACGGAACCATGGAATTAATCGCCCAGATGCGCGAGCCAAAAGCTGTCTACGTCATTTCCCAGACCGATTCCTGGGATTTTCCAAACTGGAATATCGAATGGTACATCACCAACGATACCAATGATCCCAATTACGTGAACCATTTCGACGGCGGTGGTTTGTACTGCGTTGCCACCGGTGATCTGGATTCTGACGGCAAGCTGGAATTGTTCGTTCCGCCCTGGGATCGATTGACCCTCAATATCTACGAATGCCAGGCTCCGGGAACATTCACCCGTGAAGCGTACATTCGCCACGTGAGCGCAGATACCGATTACGGCACAGTGCGCGGTATTCAGGTCGGCGATGTGAATAACGATGGCGTCAAAGAAATGTATTTCGTCGCCACCGACAAAGACGACAACGCCATGGGCCATGTATTTGCCGTCAGCAACATCACCGATGTCAGCCAGGTCGATTCAGCTTCGTTCGTGGATCTGATTGTCTATCCAACCCATCCGATGAACACCACAGGCAGGGCAGCGCGAACCGGGATTTTAACTGACATGGATCAGGATGGAAAAATGGACATTATGATCTGCGGTTCCGGCAACGGCCAGGTCTATGATATCGAATACAAAGGCAGCGGCGATCCCCTCGATTCCAATAGCTGGACGTTCACCGTTGCGTTCGACGTTTGGAACCACTGGGCGACCTATCTTTCGACCGACATCATCAATCAGATGTCGCCCCGGTTCTGGGACGGCGATTTGGGCGAACTGGATGGCGACGGCCACAAAGAGATGGTGGTGCTTAACTATGGCGTGGACCGAACCATCGTTACGGACGATCCCTGGTTTTATATTTTTGAAGAGGGTGAAGGCACCGGCGTTGAAAATGAAATCACAGAAACCACGGTCCAGACGTATCGTTTGTACAACAACTACCCCAATCCGTTCAACCCAACGACTATCATTAAGTATGCTGTCCCCAAAGAAAGCTTCATCACCATCAACGTGTACAACATGTTGGGTGAAGAAGTGAAATCGCTGGTTTCGCGAACTGTGACCCAGGGTGAATATCAGGTCGAATGGGACGGTACTGATAATTCCGGCCGACACGTGTCCAGCGGCGTCTACCTGTACCGCATGAATTCCGGTGAGCACATCTACACCCGAACTATGTCCCTTGTGAAATAGGACTCAGGATACGCAATCAATTCCAGGTCTGACCCGAATTGATTTTGCTTCATATAATTGGTTCAGCCACCTCAGGATTATCCCGGGGTGGCTTTTTATTCTCAAAAAACGAACCTGGCGACACCAATTTTCTTGTTGACTTTTAATGGAAATAGTGTAGATTATGATAGTTTGTTCGCGAATTCACCGGACAGAACCCGCTCGTCAGGTGATTTTCAATCGAAGTTACCGTACGGAGGTCTCATGGGCTGGAGGACATGGGGATGACCAGGCTTGCCGCGTTCACCCTATTCGTCATGTTCAATACTGCCGCCTTTTTGGACGCACAAACTAACGCCAGGCTGGCGGTTGCCGGACTGGAAACTCAAAATGGGTCTGCAACGGACAGCGTGCACCGCGACCCATTCATGACCGGGCACGTCGAGTTATCGGAGCAGAAAACAATCGGGGCGAAATTCGTTACGTTGCATGCTCCGTTCGCCGACAGGGTGTTGGGACGAGGAATTTCTCAGACCAGATTCGGTCTAGTCCCAGCGATCGCTGCCGGCGAGAGAGCGCCTTCGGATAAAAGCACTCCGGCGATGAAGCTCAAAATACAGGTGAATGCTCGGGCAGGTTATCCGTATTATTTTCCCATTGAAACGGCGGATAATTTTCATTCAGCCCATTCCCTGGGATTTGAGATCGTGTTCGGTCGGAAAATTTATGCCGGTCTCAGCATCGACTACACCAGATTTCGCGAACCTGACCAGATCAGGACTGAAGAGTCAGAGAACAATTTTTCAACCCGATTCATTCCTGAAGTGAGTGGCCAGTTTTATGCGTTTGCAGTGTATTATAAACCTCAGGCTCAGCCGGGGAGGCACATAATGACTCCCTACGGGGGCGTGAAGCTGGGGATGGTGAAACGCACCTTTGACATTGGCCTGAAATCGTACGCAAAAGTGGATGATGGCCAGCGCTTTGGCCTGTCCCTGCTGATTGGGCTTGAATTTCCCATCACTTCCTTTTTTACAATTAACAGCACCACGGATTATTTCCTGACCTCCGCGGTCACGGAGAATGATTGGGAGCCGGCATTCAATGCCGTCAGGAGTTACATTGCTGCGCATATTGGATTCAGTTATAAATTTTCATCTGAGAAGCTATGAATAAAATTGACATGTACAGGGAGAAATTAGCCACACTGCAACACTGGGACGAGTTCTTGCTCCGGGAATCCGGCCTGCCCGGGCCGCGAGGCAATATTGAACTGGGCCAGGCTGTCGCGGACTTGGGCGATGAAGCGCTCTTCCTGCGATATCTGACTTACACTGTGGATAAGGCGCCGATCAATTCGCCGGAGGAGTTTTTGGCATTCTGCGGTGTACTGGGCCTGGGGAAATTGCTTGCCAACGGTCGGCTCGATGTTCTACCCCGGTTGCGTTTGGCGGCATCGGATCCCCGCTGGCGAACTCGCGAAGGTGTGGCCATGGCGTTGCAGCGCTTCGGCGATGTTCACCTGTCCGACCTGATTGATGAAATGGAGCGATGGTGCGCCGGCAATCTGTTGGAGCAGCGGGCTGCTGCTGCCGCTGTTTGCGAGCCGCGCTTTCTGAAAGATGCCTCCTCCACAGTCCGCGTCCTCGATATTCTGGACCGGATCACCGAATCGTTTCTCCATTCCAATGCCGATAGAAAAAGCCCGGAATTCCAGGCACTGCGCAAGGGGATGGGCTATTGCTGGAGCGTCGCTGTCGCGGCGCTGCCTTCGGAAGGCAAAAAGCGAATGGAGCGCTGGTTCCGGTCAGACAACCCGGACATCCTCCGGGTGATGAGGGAAAATTTAAAAAAAAACCGATTAGAGAGAGCCGATGCCGAATGGGTGAAATTCTGGCAGGAAAAACTAGCGAAATAAATTTCCAGGCATGTCATAGAACGCGGATGACACTGATAATCCGCCAAAAAGATGGCGGACGTTCCGCACGGATTATGTCGAAGATGCATCCTTCGATGGATGTAAACGGATTGGGGCTTCTTTCAAATTTAAAAGTAGTGGACGGTCGCGACCGCCCACTACGCGTACGCCCAATAATAATATAGGCGCCAATCTATTAACGGGTCATTCATATTCTTTTAATCATTTCGCCTCAATAAAATCGTGAACAAAATTCACGGTTTTGAGGGAGAGAGAATCCATCACATGTAGCAACGCTTTCAGAGCGTCGCATGATTCAGCAATGAAATCAAAATAAGTGTTCAGGGAAACTTGAACGGGCGAGCAATCTCGGGGGCAGTGAGCGATAGTTATTCGGATCAAAAACGAAAGGGCCTCTTTATGGTGAAGAATGTCATATTGATCAACGTCAACGCGCGGAAGGAATCCGCCTCGAAAGTGCAGCAAATTTTAACGGCATGGGGCTGCAATATCAAAACTCGGTTGGGTCTCCATGAAGGAACCCTGGAAAATTGCACCGAATCCGGCCTGATTTTCCTGGAACTTGTCGGCAATAGCAAGGATCACGAAGAAATGGCTCGAAAATTAAATCTCCTTCAGGGCGTCGAAGCGCGGCTCATTGTCTTTTCGGGCGAATAAAACTGAGGCGCATCACTTGCGAGGCCGAATGAATCAAACGATTCGTTCGACTGAATCCAGGCAGCCGTTTCATTTCCTCGCAGGGTCAGCGGTGAAAATGATCGAGGCAATTATCGCGCGACGACATGCCGGCCAGCCTGTTCAACGCGGATGGAGCCCCGCAATGCGCCGGTCAACCAGCGGAATCATGGCGACAATTTATACGCGAGCAAGCGAACAGAACAAAAGGAAATTACTCCCCATCTCCCATTTCGAAACAGGTGTGAATCAGAGACATGAAGCAGACACAGGACGAAAAGTTATATCACATCGGCAAGTCGCCATTTGGCACGTTCATTTTGCTCTGGTCAGTGGCGCAGCATGAGCCAAAAATTATGCAAGTGATTCTGCCGAACCCGGTACGAATCAGTGAAAAAATATATCGGACATTGCTTTCCCGCGAGATCGAGAAATCCTGTTCCGAAATCGATCGCATGGCCGCACAGATCACCTCGGTTCTGGAAGGTGAACGCCAGCAATTCAGCCTGGATTCAGTGCGATTGGATTTATGTCCGGAATTTCAGCAGCGGGTACTCCGCGCCGAGTTTCAAATCCCGTACGGGTATGTGACCCATTACAAGCGCCTGGCCATCCATTTAGGCCATCCGAATGCGTCCCGGGCTGTGGGCAATGCGTTGTCGAACAATCCCTTTCCGATCATCATTCCCTGCCATCGGGCAGTTCGCTCGGATTTCTCAGTCGGCGGTTTTCAGGGCGGCGAGGTGATGAAGCGCTCGCTGCTGTCGTTCGAGGGAAACGAATTCAATGATAAAAAGCGGATTAAAAATCCTCGGCTTTTCTACTGACAGAACTGCCCGGCGACTGAGAAACCGGATTTACTATTTCGCTATTGGGTGCGGCTGCGGGTATATACGTGTGAGGTCGCGAAATTTTAAAAAGGTATGATAAATAAAGAGGGTCAGATTTTTCCATGAAACGCTGGAAGCGAAGTGCGGTTGGGTTATTGCCCATCTTACTATTTTTTTCATGTTTTGGCAATGCGGAACGTGACAATCCTCTGGATCCTCAATCCGGCCAATATCAAAATCTCGGACATGTCCGGGGCGCGGTGTATTCTTATTATGCGCCGTACAAACCGCTCGCCAGCGTCAATTTAACCCTTGGTCCCGGCGCTTACACAACGGCGACTGATCAATCCGGATCGTTCCTGTTCCCCGGCGTCTCCCCGGGTGATTACAGCCTGATCGCTGCGCTGGAGGGCTACAGCAGCGACACAGTCCACGTCGCCATTCAATCCGGCGAGACAGAACAGGTGCAATTCAACCTGGACGGGCTGCCGGAACTTCAGAGCATTCAACTGACGACCGGGGTCATCAATCTCTGGTGGCCTACGGAACCGTCGCAGCTTGTCGATTGCCAGGTTGCAATGAGCGACCCGGATGGATACGCGGATATCCAGTCCGTGCAAATTCTCATCCCGGATATTTCCTTTGCCGATACGCTGGAAATCACTGCCACCGTGGGCCTGTTCCAGAACAAATTTTATTGCCCCGACCTGCTCATCAAATCAATTCACGAATTGATCGGTAAGCCTATACATATCCTCGCGCAGGATAACGTCGGACAAAAGCAGCAATTCGGGCCGCACCAGCTCGTCCGCGTGGTGGATACAGAGCCTCTCATTGTTGCGCCGCAGGGGAAAGTGGTATTAGGCTCGCTGCCGACATTCACATGGAGCTCCGTCTCTCTGCCCTACCCGTTCGCGTTCACCATTGAAATTTTCCGAATCATCGACCAGGGGTATGACACCAAAGTCATGACGATTGGTGATATTCCTTCAGGCAACGACCACTATACAATTCAATCACCGCTCTCCAATGGTTCCTATTATTGGACCATTGCTATCGTCGACGAATATGGCAACTGGAATCGGTCCAAGCCGGCGACCTTCGACGTGGGAGCGTAAGCTATGGAAAGGTTCACCGAGAAATTGAAAAATCCCTTAGATGCATTGTCGCAAATCAGCCAGGAAATAAATACGCTCCAGGAAATCAATCCTCTGCTGAAGAAAATCCTGAGCCGAGTCATGGAGGTCATCGGCGCCGAACGCGGATTTATTCTGATGCTGAATGATTCGCATAAATTCGATGTGCGCGTGGCAGAGAATCTCTCCGAACAGCAGGTCCTCGATTTGAGCCAGATTTCCAACAGCGTGCTGGAGCAGGTGATGAAAACCGGCGAGCCGGTACTCAGCTACGACGCGCTGGCGGATGAACGATTCAAAGGCGCTGAGAGCATCCGCATTCAACGGATTCAGTCGATCGCGGCGGTGCCGCTGACAATGAAATCCCGTCCCATCGGCGCTATCTATCTGGACAGCCAGAACTCGCGCCAGGGTTTCACCGCGGAAGTCATCCCGTTCCTCAATGCGTTTTCCCATCAGGCGGCGATCGCCATTGAAAATGCCGAACTGTACGAAAGCATGCGCGAAGAGAATCGCCATTTGAGAAAAGAAGTGCAGCAGGCGCATGGATTCGAGGGCATTATCGGGCGCAGTCAGGCGATGAAAAAAGTTTTCGACATCATGACCAGCGTGCTCGACTCGGACAGCACAGTGCTGATACTGGGCGAAAGCGGGACAGGCAAGGAACTGGTCGCCCGGGCATTGCATTACAACAGCGTTCGGAAGAACAAGCCGTTCATGGCGTTGTTTTGCGGCGCGCTCTCTGAAAACCTGCTGGAGAGCGAGCTGTTCGGCCATAAAAAAGGCGCCTTCACCGGCGCCACTGCCGATAAAAAAGGCCTGTTCGAAGCGGCCGATGGCGGCTCGTTTTTCCTGGACGAAATCGGCGATCTGTCCCACAAAATTCAGACCGAGCTATTGCGCGTGGTTCAGGAAGGTGAAGTGAAGCGCATCGGCGAAATTCAGGTGCGCCATGTGAATGTACGAATCATTGCCGCGACCAATAAAGACCTGGCCGGGCTGGTGAAAGCCGGGCAGTTCCGCGAGGATTTGTACTATCGGCTCAATGTCATCGTCATTCACCTGCCGACGCTTCGCGAGCGAAAAGAGGATATCCCACTACTGGCCAATTTCTTTCTGGATAAATTCACTGCCAAATCCGGCAAATCGATCAGAGGATTCAGCCCGGAGGCGCTGAAGCGTCTGAATCAGTATGCCTGGCCCGGCAATATTCGGGAGTTGGAAAACACCATCGAACGCGCGGTCATTTTGACCAAGGACGCGCTCATTCAGCCGGAGCAATTGCATCTGCCCCAGGCAGAAATCCAATTGCCCGAACACATGTCGTTGAAGGATTTTGAAAAATATATCGTGCAGAAAACACTGGATGAAAACGACGATAATATCTCCCGGACAGCCGACCAGTTGGGCGTCTCCCGGCGCTGGCTCCATTATCGATTGAAGGAGTGGAAGGATGAAGAAGATCGGTAAGTACCAGATTTTCTCAGAGATCCAGCGCGGGCCAATCACCCACGTGTACAAGGCGGTTCAGACCGAATTGCAGCGCGTGGTGTTGCTCAAACAACTGAACCCTGAAATCGTCGGGGATGCGGAATTGCTTGGCCGATTCAAACAGGAAGGCCTTGTCCTGGCCAAAATGAAATCGCCGAATGTGATCACCATCTTTGATTTCGGCGAAGAGGATGGCATCCCCTTTCTGGTGACCGAGTTCATCGAAGGCGACACACTGGCTGAAATTATCGGCCGCAATGCAACCATTCCCTGGGATGTCGCGCTTTTCATTCTGCGCCAATTGTCCGAAGCGCTGGCCGCCATTCACGATCATCAGATAATCCATCAGGACATCAAACCGGAGAACATTTTCATCTCCAGTCAGGGCGATGTGAAGCTCGGCGACCTGGGCTTTTCGACCTCGCTCAAAAACACGGGAACCGAAATTCAGGGAACGCCGGCGTATCTGCCCCCGGAACTCGTACTCGGATCCGCTGTGGATTTTCGCAGCGACCTCTATTCGCTGGGCATTGTGGGCTATGAAATGCTCACAGGCGAAAACCCCTTCGCCGCAGAAACCATGCACACCGTCCTGAATCGGATTGTCAATTTGAAACCCATGCCCCCGGGCGCAGTCAACCGTGATTTGCCAGGCCCGTTTTCCGCGCTCATCGAAATGCTCATCAGCAAGAATCCGGCGGATCGCGTGGAGAGCGCCAGGGAATTGAACTCCCGGTTGGATCAGCTATCCTCGCAATTAGCACGACCGGTAGGCAAGCAAATTTTAGGGAACTATGTTGCCAACCCGGATCAGCATCAACCATCAACCCTGATGCCTGTTGCGGCCGAAATCCCGGTTCAACCGGTGGGCAGGAAAAAGCGGAGAGCAACGGCGCTGCTGGTTGCCGGTCTCATCCTGGCGTTGATCGTGACTCTCGTCAGCGTGCCCGGCCTTCGGCGACAATTTATTTTCAATGCAGCGGATTCGATGCATCAGGATAATGCCGCGGGATCCGAAACCGAAGGATTGGACTCGCTGCACGCAGGCGCGGCTGAGGATTCATTGCAGCGATTCGATCGAACAACTCCGGCAGATCGTTCCGACGCTGCGTCCGGGGGTGAGACGATTCATGATAATTCCATCCCTTCGCGAACCGACCTCCCGTCCGCAATGAAAACGCAGGAGATGGTCATTACCAGCGATCCCCGGGCGTTTGTCTTCTGGGGAGAAGATTCACTGGGCATCACGCCGGTGAAAATACGCATGGCGCCGAAGGACACGTCGCGCCACCTGGAATTTCGGAATCCGGTATTCCCGGTCATCCGTAAACATCTATCAAATTATGCGCAGTCTGTGCAAATAATTCACATCGACTTATGGCGCGAGGTGGGTTATCTTCAAATTTCTGTCGTGCCCTGGGGTGAAATCTGGATCGATGGGGACTCGGTCGACATCAGCCCTATTCCGAACAACCGTCCCGTCAAACTGACGCCTGGCCTGCACGAGCTCATGGTTCGCCATCCCCAGTTGGACGTGGCGCGCGAACAGGTATTCGTTGCGGTCGGTGAGACGCTTCGGAAAAATATCTACCTTCAGCCACGACGCTAATCTGGCATATTTTTTGAAATTACTTTATTGAAAAATATCAGAATATTTTTTGAGCCTCATGACACTATAGAATTGAGTTGTGAATGATATGAGAAGATACGCCTTTATACTGAGCCTCTGGATGTTGGCAATGACCCTTCCCGGCTTTTCGCAGACATGGGAATGGACGAACCTGCCCGACATGCCGACGGCCCGCTACGGCCATTGTTCAGTCGTCTTTCAGGGGAAGATATGGATTATCGGTGGAAAAAGTCGGCTGAACATGACAATGAGCGAAGTGGACTGCTTCGATTTAAGCAGCGGCCAATGGCTGGACGATGTGCCTGAAATGAAAACGCCCCGATTCAATGCATCGGCATTGGTCCATCAGGGCAAAATTTTTGTCTTTGGCGGCAGCGGTTTTTTGACGAACAAACTGAACAGCGTTGAATATTATGACCCTCAAACAAATTCATGGCATGACTTCGAAGCGATGAATTATGAGCGGGAGGGATTGACCTCGGTTGTGTTAAACGATACGCTATTTGTTTTGGGCGGCACAAGCGGCAATGGCTGGATAACTCAGCCATTGGATGTCGTCGAATTCTGGCACGAACAATCATCGTCGTGGAAGGTTTCCAATCACTGGCGTTTGCGAACGCCCCGCGTCGCCATGCAGTCACTGGTCATTCACAATATGGTCTTCACCTTTGGCGGAGTCTCTGTCGCGCCGTTGAATCAATTGGAGATGTACCAGAGCGGCCACGGTTCGTTGTGGCTCAGTCCTCTGCCCCGCGAGCGATTTTACTTCGCCGGCGTCGCTGTCCGGGATTCTATCTTCTGCCTGGGCGGCTACGGAATCACCGGTACACTGGATTCCATCGATTTTTATAATGTCGAATCCGATACTTGGGCCACGCTGGCTGTAACGCTGACTTCTCCCCGGGCCGGATTGAGCGCCGTGGAATACGATGGTAATATTTATATTTTCGGCGGTCTGAATGAAACAAGCGGCGTGCTCAGCACGGCTCAGTGTATGACCTACAATTCGTCCTCTGTTGCGGCAGCAACCGATTTGCCCGGTCTCCCGGATCATTTCGGCCTGTTGGGAAATTACCCCAATCCGTTCAACGCCGGCACTGTCATTGAATTCGAAATCGTTTCTGGCCAGAAGGAAATTCGGCTTGAAATTTTCAACATACTCGGCGCTGCTCTCCGAGCATTTGACCTGGACTTCGTGCAACCCGGCCGGCATCAGATTTTCTGGGATGGCTGCGATGCATTCGGCCGCACATTGGAGTCAGGGATTTATTTCGCACGGCTCACTTCAGCGCATTCCAGGCCCGATGTGTTGAGAATGAGTCTGATCAAGTGAACCATTAATACCCCCGGCGAGTTTAATAGACCGCATCCCGGAAGGTGCATCCGTCCAATTCATCGCCATGCAATGCTTACATCGCCCGCATCAACAGCTCCCTGCTGAAACCGGCAGCGATGACTTATTATATGAGGTCAGTGAGTTGCATCCGTTGGCGAAAGGCAATGCCTATTTTGCAGAGCCTGCCGCTAACGTTCATACAGGGACGGATAGCCGGGTTCGTGAAATTACATATTTCCATTCATCCTATCAGACAACATTTCAAGAAATAACCAGATGACCCGTTGCAAGTTATTAGCGCTTTTCCTTTTCTCGATCGCCAGCATTGGGCTTTCTCAGTCCCGGCAGTCACCGTATGACCAACTGCTCAGAGCGTACCAACAGTTAGATTATCAAACAGCCAAGGCGTTGGGACAGAAAATCACTTCGGATTACGCCTCGCATAGCCTGTATCAATTGGCCGAGACGCATAAAATCCTTGGCGTCATTGCATATTCAGAGGGCGATATGGACGTGGCGAAAAATCAATTCGAATCGGCCCTGTCCATCGATGACAATGCCCAGTTAGATTCCGTGTATGTTTCGCCCAAGATCATCCAATTTTTTAACGAGCAAAAGCTGCGCTATATTCAATCCACTCCTGAAAATGCATCAAATACAGCACAGCCGCCGCGGTATATTTTGATTCGCGATCCCCGTCCGGCAGCAGCATTGCGGTCATTGGCGCTGCCTGGCTGGGGGCAGTTGTACAAGAAGGAAAAACGCAAAGGTTACAGTCTGGCTGGCGCTGCGGGCCTGTCAATTTTCGGAACCGGCATGCTTCACATACTCCAGAATAACGCCCACGACGCGTATCTCGAGGCCACTGATCCAAGTGATATTGAATCGCGATATGATCGTTATAATGCTCTGTACAAATGGAGAAACGGCCTTGCCCTGTGCACCGCCGGCATTTGGCTCTACTCCTTTTTCGACGCGCTCATTGCAAAATCCGACCCAAGGGATCTGCCCGGTGTCTCCGCTGTGAAAATTGAACCCGCCGGATCCGACGGTCTGATGGTCACGGCCATTTTTGTATTTTAATCCAACGGCTTACATCACTGAAAAAATCACTTACCCTGCCGGTATCTCACACTGAGCGCATCGCCGCCATCCATTGTTACATCTCTACTCCCCCGGACGGCTGTGCGATCGCATCAAGCCACCTGTGAAAAGAATCGTCTCGCTCGTTCAGAAAAACCTCTTGACTTTTTCGGTTTTTTTCTTATTATGTAACCAGTATCTTTCATTGGTAGCTGTGGCGAAAATTACAACGCTCTTTCCGACGAATCCCTTCCTGCAGATTGTTTCCTGCTGTCGCTTTCAGAACCGAATATCTGCGCTGCTTGCGTTTTTCTACCATACGACTCATCCTATTCAACGAATCATGCTCATGTCAATTGGGTGCAATAAGATTATTTAATTCTTTTCTGAATAGCACCCTCGCGATAACAGTCATTGATTTTGCATTTATAATAAGGTTCAGTGCCGGGCGCCTTTTTGCATGGCGCAGAAGTCGTCGCTACATTGATCACTGAATGGATTGTGTTGACCTCCCATGGAAATCATTCTACGCATCTGATTTAATTCATTGAATTTCAGACATGGTTAATTTCTAACGTTACGCACATACTAATAAGGAGGTACGTGATGGCAGAATATCCAAAAACTGTGAAGCTAAAAGACAAGAAATCGGTGCAGTTGCAGTTGCTTGTGAGAGATGATGTTAGCCGGTTGGCTCAATTTTATAAATCAATACCGGAATCCGACCGGCTGTTCCTTCGGTTCGATATCACGGATGAGCGGAATGTTCAACGCCGCTTCAGCAACCTGGATTACAATCATACCTACCCGATCATTGCTGTGAACGACAATACAATTGTCGGTATTGCAACCCTGGATCGGGCCGAGTTCGGGTGGAAGCGGAACCTGGGAGAAATTCGGGTGGTCATCTCTCCTGATTTTCAGCGCAAAGGGCTGGCGACCATCTTCGTTCGTGAGATTTTCTTCCATGCCCTCAAAGTAAAAATTTATAAAATTCAAGCTGAAATGATGGAGACTCAGGAATCGGCCATTGCTGCTTTTGAAAAACTGGGCTTTCGCAAAGAGGCTACATTTCGGAAACAAGTCACGGATATCCGAAATCGGCGACGCGATCTCATCGTCATGACCCTGGACATCGAGGACTTCTGGTATTTGGTCGAAGATTACGTCGAAGGCAAGGATTTCCGAATTCATTAATGGATCACGGTATCGACGCGGCCACTCCCACCCGGCCGGGCGATTTCTTTCATCATCAATTCGGACAAAACCTGCTCCGGCACAATATTTCATTCTTTGGAATGAACGGCCCGGGCAGGTTTTTTATTCAATCCAGTTACTGTTCAGTCCTTTATAATATGCAAAGTTTGCCAACCGATCATTCGGACTATTCACCCCGAACGGTGCGGCTATCAGGGAATTTGCGTTCCAATCCATTCCCCTCACTGGATAAATATCCAGCGCGATCATGTAATCCAAAATGAAAATAGTTTAATAAAATCATGCTGGCGCATTTATTTCTTGACTTTTATTATTAACATGTTATATTAATCCTTTCATCGCGAACAGCGAAAAGCAAAGCATCCTGTTTATACCAATTCGATCCGGAACCATACATTGACTGAGTCGTTCAATAGGCTTTCGATCGACCCATTAAAGATTGTCCACTGATAATACATTGAATGACAACCATAGCTGTAACAACATTCACGGGAGCATATCATCCGTATGAAAAAAATAATCATCTCTCTTGTCGTGATTATTCTCATACTTGCAGTCTATGCGTTCGTTTTCCACAATCAGAATCATGCACTGCCTGAAGGCGACCATAGCGCGCCACATACCTCAACGTTAGGGGAAACATTGCCGCTGTGGAGCGCGCTGCCGTTTGTGGGGATTCTCTTGTCCATTGCCTTGTTTCCAATTTTTGCCCCAAAATTCTGGCATCATCATTTTGGAAAAGTATCGGCATTCTGGTCGCTGATCTTAGCCATACCGTTTGTCGCCGGTTACGGCCATGACGCGTTCCATGAAATTCTTCATATCTATTTGCTGGACTATATTCCGTTTATCATCCTTCTCTGGTCTCTGTTCACTATATCCGGCGGCATTCTAATCGAGGGTAAGTTCAAAGGGACGCCGTCGCTCAACGTGCTTTTCCTTTTCATCGGAACCGTCATCGCCTCCTGGATCGGAACCACCGGGGCCTCCATGCTTCTCATTCGCCCGGTGCTTCGCGCTAACGAAGATAGAAAAAATAAAGTGCACATCATTGTGTTCTTCATTTTCCTGGTGAGCAATATCGGGGGTTCGTTGACTCCGCTCGGTGATCCACCGTTATTCCTGGGATTCCTTCATGGCGTCCCGTTTTTCTGGACTCTGAACCTGATCTGGCCGATGCTTTTTGTTTCTGGCATCCTGCTGGCACTGTTCTACATTTTCGATATGCGCCTCTATCGTCAGGAATATGCGGCCCGCATGAAAGCGACGATCGAGGTAGTAACGCGCGATCTAACTGCAGGAGATACTTCGTCACCCACACTCAAAATCAGAGGTCTCTACAACGCCCTGTTTTTGGTCGGCGTCGTGGGCGCTGTGCTGATGAGTGGACTCCTGCACCCGGGTTCGTTTCCTGTTCTCGGCATTCAATTAGATCTGCAAAATCTTCTGCGTGACCTGCTGCTGCTGTTGATGGGCGCGTTATCGATTTATTTCACCCCGAAAAATATTCGCGATGGAAACGGATTCACCTGGTTCCCCATCAAAGAGGTTGCGATCCTGTTCGCCGGAATTTTCATGACCATCATTCCCGCGCTGCTGATGTTGAAAGCCGGTATCGCCGGGAATCTTGGATTCATCATCAAATCGGTGAAAGAGCCGGCGCACTATTTCTGGGGGAGCGGCATACTCTCCAGTTTTCTGGATAATGCCCCCACCTATCTGACATTTTTAAATACAGAGCTGGGTAATTTTTACCCTGGCATGCCGGAACGAGAAGCCATTCGCGAGTTAATCGCCAATAAGGCAGTTTACCTCATGGCCATCTCCTGCGGCGCTGTGTTCATGGGAGCAAACACCTATATTGGCAACGCTCCCAATTTTATGGTCAAATCGATTGCTGAAGAAGGCGGAATTAAAATGCCGGGATTCTTTGGTTACATGGCTTATTCTTTTCTTATTTTAATACCCATTTTCATCCTTGTGACCATCATATTTTTTTAATATAAATGCAGAACGAGGATAGGAGGGCAATCTCCAAACCTGGAAATTGGTTTTATTGACAAAATATTCGCTTGACATTCACCTGATAATTTCGTAAAATATCGAAAATTTGAAACGAATGAAACAGGCTGTTTTAACGATGTTGAGGTTGCGCAACGAGCAGGAACGACGTTGGTTCGTCAACGCAGAGTCCAACCGAGATTCTGTCACGTGGCAATCCAGGTCCGAAATCGAATAAAACAATGACTCATGGCGAACACACCCGGAAAAATTATACTCAAATTATCTGGCGTCAGTCTGGTGCTGGCGGCTGGCGCAATTCTTGCGTTGTACTTGACGGATAACCGGGCGTTATTTTCCGGGGTCGCTGCCGGCTATGGCTTCAGTTTATTTTTATTCCTGTTCGGATTTCTCTCCATCCACTGGGCGTTCAAAAAGCCGTTGAAAACGTTAATGGGGATCGTCCTCGGAGGAATGATCCTCCGCTTCGCGCTCATCGGCGCAGCGATATTTGTCATTCTTAAATTCACTGAAATTGACATCCTTATTTTTATCGTTTTCTTTTTTGTGTTTTATCTTGTTTATCAATTTTTCGAAATACGATTTATCAGTGCCACCATCTCAAAAGGGAAAAAATGATCGGTTTTGTTCATGGGAATTTTGCAGGTTTTTTAGTCAGATTGGTACAAGAGCATGGCGAACACGCTGAGCAGGGAAGCGATGAAATCAAAGAATTCATTATGCACCACGTTCAGGACCACGTTGTGATTCCCATCCATCTTTTCAATTTCGACCTTTCCATCACCAAACACATTATCATGATCTGGATTGCCGCGGCGATTTTGATGACGCTGTTGCCGGCAATCATCCGAAGTCGCGCCCTGGCGCCCAAAGGGCCGGTGAACTTCATCGAATGGATTGTCGTCTTCCTGAAGGACACCGTCATTCAGCCAAATCTCGGCGCAGACGCTTATAAATTTGCTCCCTATTTGCTGACCGCTTTCTTCTTCATCATCACCTGCAATTTATTAGGTCTGGTGCCAATGGGAGCAACGGCCACCGGCAACATTTCCATCACAGCCGGTCTGGCGCTCATCACGCTGTTTTTGGTGCAATTTTCCAGCATCCGAAAAAATGGATTGAAGGGGTATGTAAAAAGTTTCATCCCGTCCGGCCTGCCCAAAGCTGTCGTTCCGCTTATTTTCGTCGTTGAAATCCTGGGCATGCTGACGAAGCATTTCGCGCTGGCCATTCGACTTTTTGCCAATATGGTTGCCGGCCACCTGGTCATATTCACCATCATGGGCCTGATCTTCATGTTCAAGAATTTCCTGATCTCACCCCTGCCGGTACTGGGAATTTTATTTGTAAGTCTACTTGAAATTTTAATCGCTTTAATTCAGGCATATATTTTTACAATTCTTTCTGCGGTGTTCATCGGCTTGGCGGTGAACCCGCATCATTAAGAAAATTACTTCAATAGCTAATTTTAACTTTTAAGGAGGATTTATGACAGAGACTGCATGGGCATTTTTAGCCGCAGGTATTGGTGCTGTAGGAGCTGCGTTCAGCGGCGCATTCGGAATTAGCCAGATTGCAAAGGCATCGGTGGAAAGTATTGCCAGACAGCCGGAAGCGACAGAAGACATCCGTGGCGTTATGATTATCACCGCCGCCATGATCGAAGGCGTGGCCCTGCTGGCATTGGTCATTTGCTTTTTGCTCAGCTTCAAATAAACGATACTGAGATTTGAGACGAATACAACGTGCGTCTCAACTCCTGGTGTAATCAGACATCATTAATCAGGAAATCTATTCATGGGTTTATTAGAACCAAATACCGGGTCAATCTTCTGGACGGTTGTCACATTCATTTTGCTTTTATTGGTGTTGAAAAAATATGCATGGAAACCGATTCTCAAGACGCTGGAAGATCGTGAGAATAAAATCAAGGCCGCATTATCTCAGGCAGAGCAGGATCAACAAGAAGCTCAAAAATATCTTGATGAGCAGAAAGTTTTGCTGGATAAAGTGCGCAGGGAATCCATTCAGATGCTCAATGAAAGCAAGAAAAATGCTGAAAAGGTCCGCAAGGAAATCGTTGAGAAAGCCCGAGTTGAAGCGGAGAAAATGTTAGAACGGGCGAAGCAAGAGATCGATCTCAGCAAAGATGCCGCTATCAACGATGTAAAAAAATATGCAGTGGAAATCTCATTGGCCGCTGCAGAAAAGGTTCTCCGTGAGACCCTGACAGACAAAAACCATCTTCGATTAATTGAGAAATCCGTGAACGAATTAAGTCAAGCACGATGATAATCACGTCAACAGCAAAACGCTATGCCAAAGCGCTGTTCGAATTGTCGCAGGAAAATCGCCTCGTGGATTCAATCCTGGGTGAATTCGAATCGTTCCTGAAGCAAATCGAGAGTAGCAGCGAGCTTCATTCCCTGCTGAAATATCCCAATGATTTGCATCGGGAAAAATTGATTTCGGAGCTTTTCCGGGATCAGTATTCTCCTTTGTTCTTCAATTTTCTATTGGTCGTATTGAAAAACAAACGCGCCGATATGCTGCAGCAGATTTTTCTGGCCTATCGCGAACTGAACGACCGGGCGCAAAACCGGGTTCGGGCGAATGTCATCACCGCGCTGCCGTTGACAGACGAAGCGCTGCGCGAATTGATGCAGACGATTTCGAGCTACAAGGCGGCGAATGTTGTCATCGAAAACACCGTGGACAAATCAATTATCGGTGGTATTATCATTGAAATGGATGGGCAAGAATACAATGCAAGTCTTGCCGAGCATTTTAAAAAATTGAAACTATACATCACCAAAAATTAGAAAACTATGGAAGTCAAGGCGAACGAAATATCAACAATTTTAAAACGGCAGATTGAACAATACGAATTGACAACCGATTTCGAAGAAGTGGGCGAAATCATTCAGGTTGGCGATGGTATTGCCCGCGTCTACGGGCTTGAAAATGTCATGGCCAACGAATTGGTGGAATTTCCCCACAACGTCTTCGGAATGGCGCTCAACCTGGAAGAGGACAATGTCGGCTGCATCCTGTTCGGCAGTGAGAAATATCTCAAAGAAGGAGATCGCGTCAAGCGCACCGGCAAGGTGATGCAGGTGCCGGTCGGGGAAGCTCTGGTGGGACGCGTTGTCAATCCACTGGGTCAGCCACTGGACGGGAAAGGCCCCATCAATACGAACTACTTTCTGCCCATCGAACGAAAAGCGCTGGGCGTTGTCTATCGCCAGCCGGTGAAAGAGCCGCTTCAGACAGGATTGAAGGCGATCGATTCCATGATCCCCATCGGCCGCGGTCAACGAGAACTCATCATTGGCGACCGCCAGATTGGGAAGAGCACCATCGCCATCGATACCATCCTGAATCAGAAGGGTCAGGGAGTGTTTTGTATCTACGTGGCCATTGGCCAAAAAGGATCGACGATTGCCAAAGTCGTGAGGACATTCGAGGAACATGGCGCCATGGAATACACCACGGTCGTCATGTCCTCAGCCAATGATCCGGCTCCCATGCTGTACATTGCGCCATACAGCGGCGCGGCCATGGGCGAATACTTCCGCGATAACAGCATGCACAGTCTGGTTGTCTACGACGACCTGTCCAAACATGCCTGGGCCTATCGTCAGGTATCCTTGCTGCTGCGCCGGCCACCGGGACGAGAAGCCTATCCCGGCGATATTTTCTATCTCCATTCACGCCTGCTGGAGCGGGCTGCAAAACTCAGCGACAGCCTCGGCGGCGGGTCACTCACCGCGCTGCCCATCGTTGAAACCCAGGCTGGCGACTTTTCAGCCTATATTCCGACCAATGTCATTTCGATTACAGACGGTCAGATTTATCTGGAACCGGATCTGTTTTACGGCGGTATTCGCCCGGCAGTGAATGTCGGTCTGTCCGTATCCCGCGTTGGCGGCAATGCCCAGATCAAAGCCATGAAGCAGGTCGCAGGAAAATTGCGGCTTGATCTGGCTCAATACCGCGAACTGGAAAGCTTCGCTAAATTCAGTTCTGAACTGGACAAAACAACCCAGACGCAACTGATTCGCGGTCAGAAAATGGTCGAGATTCTGAAGCAAGGTCAGAACCAGACGCTGCCCGTTGAAAAACAGATTGCTGTCATTTTCCTGGGAACCCAGGGCTTTCTGGATGCAGTCCCTGTCGGTCAAATACAACGCATCGAGCAGGAATTCTACCAGTTTATGGACAGCAAATACGCCAGCATCCTCAGCGATATCGCCAGCCAGAAGAAGCTGGATGAAAAAGTGCAATCGGCATTGGCATCGGCCTGTCAGGATTTCATGAGCGGAATTACGGTTTAACATGTAATTTGATGATGAACGCTATTCCATCCGATCTGTCTGCGGAGAATCAATGTCGGTAATCCGCTCCATGGCGAGTATAGCACAGCAGTCTGAGGATTACAAATACTCCATTTACAATTTGACTGTATTCCCATGTCACAGAACGGCTATCAGGCGTTTTGCCCAATCCTCTTTTCGAATAGAAAGACGGGTTGGTTCATTAATCACGTTGAAATCAGTTTACAATAAAAATTAATCTCTATGGCCACACTCCGAGATATAAAAAATCGCATCACCGGCGTGAAAAAGACGCAGCAGATAACCCGTGCACTGAAAATGGTTTCTGCTGTAAAATTGAGGCGCGCTCAGCAGAATATTTTGCAGGCTCGCCCCTATGCCCAGCATTTGAAAGAAATTATGGGGCACATCGCCAGCAAAATCGATCATGACCTGCATCCGCTCCTGGCAGTGCGCGAACCGAAACGGATCTGTTTTGTCGTCGTCACCGGCGATCAGGGGTTATGCGGGTCCTTTAATCAAAACATCATCCGGCGTGCGGAACGGGAAATGGTTCAACAAGGTGATGCAGCGATCGAGTTGGTTCTCATCGGCAGAAAAGGCCGCGATTACTTCGTAAAAAGAAGCTATTCGGTCATCGGAGAGTACGTGGCATTCTTCAAGCATCTGGATTTTTCCGAGGCTGTGGATATTTCCGCCCTGCTGCAAAACCTGTACATCCAGCAAAAGCTGGATCGCATCTTTCTTGTTTATAATGAATTCAAATCCGCAGCGCAGCAGCAGGTGATTGTGGAGCAGGTGCTGCCCATTGTTCCCATTTTACCGGAAGACAAGAAGTATTTGGCGGATTATATCTTCGAACCGGACGCCGTCACCATTTTGAACGACCTCTGTCCCAAAAATTTGAATGTTCAAATCTGGCGCGTGCTGCTGGAATCGTACGCCGCTGAAATGGGCGCACGGATGACAGCGATGGAGTATGCCACAGAGAACGCCGAAAAGCTCATCAATGAATTGACGATGCAATACAACCGAATTCGCCAGGAAAGCATCACGACAGAAATTCTGGAAATTGTGAGCGGCAGCGAGGCGTTGAAGGGTTAATTAAACATATTGAAATCAGGAATTTTAGTTTAAGGATTCGAGTCCATGAATGAGGGAAAGATTGTACAAATAATTGGCGCTGTAGTCGATGTCAAATTCGATCAATCCGAACTGCCGGCCATTTTGAATGCATTGGAATTGAAACGGAAAGACGGATCAACGCTTGTTCTCGAAGCGCAGCAGCATCTTGGCGAGAGAACGTTGCGCTGTGTTGCCATGGATTCCACTGACGGATTGGTTCGCGGGATGAAGGTTGTCGATACAGGCAAACCCATCGCCATGCCGGTCGGGCCAGGCACGCTGGGACGAATTATGAACCTTATTGGCGAGCCGATCGACGAGTTAGGCCCAATCGATTGCCTGCGGCATGATCCCATTCACCGTAAGCCGCTGACGTTCGAGGAATTGCAGATATCTGAAGGCGTGTTCGAGACAGGCATCAAAGTGATCGATCTGTTAGAGCCGTATTCGCGCGGCGGTAAAACCGGACTGTTCGGCGGCGCTGGCGTTGGCAAGACAGTGTTGATCATGGAACTGATTCACAATATTGCCAAACAGCACGGTGGCTATTCGGTGTTCGCCGGGGTCGGCGAGCGCACCCGGGAAGGGAATGATCTCTGGTTGGAAATGAAGGAATCCGGCGTGATTTCAAAAACGAGCATGGTTTTCGGGCAAATGAACGAGCCGCCCGGAGCGCGTCTGCGCGTTGGTCTTTCCGCATTGACTGTGGCAGAATACTTCCGCGATGATGAAGGCCGCGACGTGTTGTTATTCATCGATAATATTTTCCGCTTCACCCAGGCCGGCTCTGAAGTATCCGCGCTGCTGGGACGAATGCCTTCTGCAGTGGGCTATCAGCCCACCCTGGCCACGGAAATGGGCGAGTTGCAAGAACGGATTACCTCCACGCGCAAAGGGTCGATCACGTCGGTGCAGGCGATTTACGTGCCTGCCGACGACCTGACAGACCCGGCGCCGGCAACCACGTTCTCGCACCTGGATGCCACGACCGTGCTGTCGCGCAAGCTCTCTGAGCTGGGGATTTATCCGGCTGTGGATCCACTCGAATCCACTTCTATCATTCTTGACCCAAAAATTATTGGCGAAGAGCATTACAGAACTTCCCGCGCCGTCAAAGAGACGCTACAAAAATATAAGGAATTGCAGGACATCATCAATATCCTCGGGATGGAAGAGCTTTCCGATGAAGATAAAATTATTGTCAACCGCGCGCGCCGCATTCAGCGATTTTTATCGCAGCCATTCTCCGTCGCCGAAGCGTTTACCGGCCGCGAAGGCAAGTTCGTGAAACTCGAAGATACCATCAAGGGATTCAAAGGCCTGGTCGAAGGTGAATACGATGATCTGCCGGAACAAGCTTTTTACATGACCGGCACGATTGAAGACGCCATTGAAAATGCAAAAAAACTGTGATAGCCCGCTATGAGAGATAAATACTTTGACTTTGAAATAATCACGCCGTTCAAAATCGTCTACCATGAAAAAGTGACGCACACTCACATGCCTGGTATCGATGGCTATTTTGGCGTCAAGGCCGGGCACGCTCCGTTCATCACCACTCTCAGGATTGGTGAAATTGAAGTTGACATTGACAACGAGCGAAAGTTCTTTGCGACCAGCGGTGGCACAGTGGAAGTATTGCCCCACAAAACGACCGTGTTGGTGGAAACCGCCGAATCTGCCACAGAGATTGATGAATCCCGCGCCATCTTTTCCAAAGAACGCGCGGAGCGACGCCTGGCCGAACGCGTGCCGGGAACAGATCTGGAGCGAGCCAAAGACGCATGGTTCCGCGCCAAGAACCGTCTCAAAATTTCCCGGAAAGTGCATCAATCATGAGGTGCACGTCTTATATCTCTGACGCTGATTCTGATTTCGGTTGTGAGTTGCTCCAGTTAACTAAAATGTATTTCGAAATTTAAAACACGGTCTCCGGCCGTGTTTTTGTATTTTAAACCGCGCTGTCTGAAGGTACAGAATCACAAAACAACAGCCGAAAGAGGTGTACATTGAAAGAAACATTACGGACTATTCTCTGGGGGCTTATCCTCGCTCCGCTGACAGGACTTCTGGGCCAGGCGCCATTGTTGCAAAATACGCCGATCGTGAAACCTGGCATTGACGTACTGGTTGAAAAAAAGCTGAACCTGGTGACCGGAAAAAAGATTGGCCTCATCACCAACGCGACCGGGGTGAGCAGTCAGCTTATGTCCACCGTTGATGTTCTGAGTCATTTACCTGGCGTCGAGCTAATTGCCCTGTTCGGTCCTGAGCACGGTGTCCGCGGTGATGTCGAAGCCGGGAAAACCGTATCGACCTATACGGACGCGAAGACCGGGATTACTGTATTCAGTCTGTACGGCAAAACGCGCCGGCCCACACCGGACATGCTCCGTGACATCGAGGTGTTAATCTATGATATTCAGGATATTGGCTCGCGCGCATACACGTACATTTACACCATGGCCTATGCCATGGAAGAAGCCAAAAAATTTGGTATCAAATTCATCGTTCTGGACAGGCCAAATCCTTTGGGCGGCGATCGGGTTGCCGGCAATGTACTCGATCCGGAATTCAGTTCATTCATCGGACTGTATCCCATTCCCTATGTCTATGGCATGACCGTGGGCGAGTTGGCTCAACTCTTCAATGAAGAATTCAAAATCAACTGCGATCTCGAAGTTGTCCCCATGGAAGGCTGGCGCCGCGCCATGAAATACGACGAGACAGGGCTGGTGTGGATTCCCACGTCTCCGCACGTGCCCCATGCCGGGACGGCCGAGTTTGTCGTCGCCACCGGGTGCATCGGCGAATTGAACACCCTTTCTGTCGGTGTGGGCTACACGTCGCCATTCGAATTGATCGGCGCGCCGTGGATGAACGCCGACGCCCTGGCCCATGAATTGAATGCGCGAAAATTACCTGGCGTTTATTTTCGACCGACATTTTTCAAGCCATACTATTTGCACTATAAAGACCAACTCTGCCAGGGCGTTCAGATTCACATCATGGATGCAAAGAAATTCGACCCGGCCATTGCCCAGATCCATATTCTGACATCGATCCAAAAATTGCATCCCCAGATGAACATCTTCACAGAAAACAGGATTGACATGTTCGATAAAGCTTTTGGAACGAACCAGGTTCGGGCCATGGCAACCGCAGGAAAATCGGCAGAAGAGATCATGGCGGACTGGGTGCGGCAGATTGAGGAATTCAATGCAATTCGTTCAAAGTATTTGATCTATCCATAAATCGAATGAAGCGCCATTACCATGGCTCACGTAGATTCAAAGTCGCGTCGGCCTCATTCGCGCCATCATGTTACAAAGAAAAGAATAAACATGTTCGTTAAATTCAACTGAACTCATTGCACTTCGAACCGTAGAACCAAACGACAATCTTGCATCTCCATACATTTCGAAGAAAATTGAAATTTCACTTTTCAAGTTGATCAAAATTCGGAGGACCGAATGAAACCCATTCACGTCATTTTGTATGTCTTGCTGACACTGCTCGTCCTGGCGATACTATCTTTTTTGGGCCTGTTTCTCATTGTACGCGGCCTATCTGATACCGAACCCGTCGTCGAAGGTAATTCCACTCTGGTCATCACGCTGGCCGGCGCCATTCCGGAGCACACTGCCGCATCGGACTTTCCGTTGCATATCAGCAAGGCTACAAACATGAAGGATATTCTGGACAACATCGAAAAAGCCAAAGCTGATCGCCGCATCAAAGGGATCCTTTTGAAAATCAACGCTAACCTCATGGGTTGGGCCAAGGTCGAAGAGATCCGACAAAAGCTCATCGATTTCAAGTCCTCGGGAAAATATGTCATCGCCTATCTGGGTTCGTATGTGTCCGAAAAGGAGTATTACACCGCGCTGGCAGCAGACAGCGTCTTTGCTGTGCCCGGCGGATTTTTGGAAATGAATGGTCTGGTGATTGAAACAGTACATTTGCCGGGGCTGTTTGAAAAACTCGGCATTTCACTGGAGTATTTCGCTTTTGGGAAATACAAGTCCCATTCAGGGGAGACCTACGGTCGCAAGAAACACACCGAGCCGGTGCTGGAGATGTTGAACGATCTTCTGGATCAGGAATACAACACCCTGGTGAACGGCATTGCAACGCGATGGAATATCTCCCCATCCGAAGTCACCGCAGTGATCGATAAAGGGTACATTCGCGCCGAGAAATTCAGAGAGCTGGGTTGGCTTACCGGCATTTTGTACGAAGACCAGCTATTCGAGCGATTGAAACAACTGAATCACGAAGGACTTCATCGACAACTCAACCAGATCACCTCGGAGACCTATTCCGACATCACCATGGAATCATTAGGGCTCAATAAGGGCAAAGACCGCATCGCTTTAATCTATTCGCAGGGCATTGTTCAGGAAGGAGATGACACGGTTAGCCTGCTGTCCATGGAACAATCCGCCGGCACTACTCCCATCATTCAGGCCATTCGCCGCGCGGCAAAGAGCAAATCGGTTAAAGCGATCATTTTCCGGGTCGACTCCCCCGGCGGCAGCGGCCTGGGCTGCGACCTGGTCTGGCGGGAAATTCTCGAGGCGAAAAAAATCAAACCGGTCATTGTCTCCATGTCCGATTACGCCGCCTCCGGTGGTTACTGGATTTCCATGGGCGCCACTGCCATTGTCGCCCAGCCGACCACGCTCACCGGGTCCATTGGTATCTGGGGAATTTTCCCGGATCTGAGCGGATTGTACGATAAACTGGGACTCGTCGAAGAGAATGTCAAGCGTGGGCAATATGCGGACATGATGCTGTTCACCAAAAAAATGTCCTCGCATGAAAAAGAACTGTATCGGGACTACATTCAAAGCACCTATCATGAATTTGTCTCCAAAGCGGCAGCGTCCCGCGGCAAAGCCTATGAAGAACTGGAGCCGTACACCCAGGGCCGCTCGTGGATGGGGACTCAAGCGAAGCAATTCGGATTGATCGATGAACTTGGCGGATTGGACAGGGCCATCGAAATCGCCCGGGAAAAGGCTCAGATCGACACCAGCGCGAGCATCAAAGTCGTCGTTTATGAAACGCAAAAAAGCCTCATCGATAGGCTGCTATCCGATCCGTTTGGGCTGGTTCAAAGCGGCCTGAACCAGGGCAACCTCGGCAGCGCAGTGCAGTCATTTTTGAACAAACAGCGCGTATTCATCTGGCCCATGATGCCCTACTCTTTCAGGATTCAATGATGGAGATTGTTAGTCTCGCGCAGCGATAGCCTCACCCCACGCGCACGATCGATTCCATGGCGACGTGAATTTCGCTGGGTTGTGCGCACCGGGCCTGAACAGCTTTGGTTGCATCTCGTTCTCAACCTCTCCTCGTTCCAATAGCACCAAATGGAACGAGGAGGCTGGCGCGCGGTCTTTAATCGTTCAAAACGTCAGGACTGAAATAGCATCCCGTACCTTCTCATTTCCCATTTTTTTCAACAACATTTTTTCAAAAAACCTCTTGACTTTTTCCACAGCGTTATTTATATTACACAGCACTACTACATTGTAGTAATTCAATTATCCATTAACAGTATAACGGAATAACGCATGGAATCCTCCAACACCCTGATCGATTTATCGCGCGCCGAATACGATATTCTGCGCGTGCTCTGGAAATCGGGACGGCTCAGTGTCCGTGAAGTGCATCAACACCTCTCAGCTACCTACGACTGGGCCTATACCACCACAAAAACAATGATGGACCGATTGGTCGCAAAGAACCTTCTGGCCCGCGAGAATTTTCATGGGGTATTTTTATACACGCCGCTCATCTCCCGTCCGGCAGGGTTGGCGCGCATGGTTCAGTTTTTTGCCGACCGTGTGCTGGAAATGGACGTCGGCTCGGTCGTTTCGCTGTTTGCCAGAAGCAAAGCCCTTACACCCGAAGAAATCGAAGAGTTGCACGCCCTGGTTTTGCAGAACGCTGACGAAGGAAAAAAATGATCATCGAAATTATACACCACTTCATTCAAACCGGGAAAGCGGTCATTCCATTTTTCTGGCAAAACTCGATTTACGCCGGCATTGTCTTTTTCCTAGTCTGGATGCTGATTAAAATCTTCAAAATTCAATCACCGCGCTGGCGATATGCATTGTGGCTTTTAATTTTAATCCGCCTCATCCTGCCGCCGAACCTGTCGCACCCGCTCAGCTCGTGGAATTTGCTAGGCCACATGCCGGTTTTTGAGCGGCTGGTTCACTGGTTCGACTTTTTCGGACAGGACGATAAACAGGGAATCGATTATTCCGGCGACTTGTGGAATGGTAACAGAGACGAAGGCGACATTGCTTCGAATGCGTCGACTGTAATCCCTTCTTTGGAGATTTCAAAACACAATGCGCTTTTAGCCCTCCTGTTTCTGGCCTGGTGTTTCGGGGCTATGGTTTTGCTGATCATCTACCTCAGAAAACTCCAGAGTTTTCAAACCACTGTGAGACAGTCGTTCCCGGTTCGAAGCGCCGGTATTTTAGAATTAGTTGATAAATGGAGCACCCTTTTCGGCATCCGGCGAAAAGTCAAACTGGTTTGTTCCGAACACTATTTGTCGCCTTTTACATCAGGCATTTGGAGCCCGGTCATTTTCATCCCGAAAAAGGCCATTGAATCGCGGAATTATTTTTTAGTCGAACCAATTATCGCCCACGAAATGGCTCACATCCAGCGGTGGGATAATTTGTGGATGAGGCTGTTCAGCCTTTTGCAAATCGCTTATTTTTTTAATCCAATGGTCTGGTTCCTCAATAGCCAAATCAGCCTGTCCCGCGAATGCGATTGCGACAGCCGGGTTCTGGCGAAGAAGAAAATTTCCCGCTCACATTATGGCAACGGGATTATGGCCATTTTAAAATTGAATCTTTTTAGCGCTGAAGAGATAAAGGTGCTGCCGGGATTTGGCAGCCAACGGAAAAAATTAGTTTACCGGATTAACAATTTAAGAGGAGACTCGTTTATGGGAAAATACCAATCGTTACTTTTATACAGCACATTTATTCTGGTCGGGATTTTTCTGCTGCCTATGGCCGGTGCGTTCATACAGAATCCTGAAATTCTCCCGGATGGCGCAATAGCGGCAGGACAATCTGCTACGCCTGTCCAGAAAGAAAATCCGCCTTTCATCCTTCCAATACAGGTGGGCAAACTCACGGCTCCGTATGGGAAATGGATCAACCCGTTCACGAAAAAGGAAGCGTTCCACAATGGCGTCGATGTGGCGGCTCCAATCGGTACCGAAGTCACAGCCGCTGCCTCGGGCACAGTGACTCGCGCCATTTCGGATGACAAGAACGAAGCCAGTGGCAACGGAAAATACATCATCATTCAGCATGAAAATGGGTTCGAAACGTTTTATTCACATCTGGACGAAGTGCTGGTTGACATGGGGCGTCATGTGGCAGCCGGTGAGTTGATCGGCCGCGTCGGCAAAACCGGAAAATCGACCGGCCCGCATCTTCATTTCGAAATCAGGCAGGACGGGAAGGCGCAAAATCCGGAAGGCTTTATAAAATTTGAGTCATTGAAAGCGACTCAGTAATTCAATAATACAAAAGCCCCTTTGGCGCTCACGTCCTCAGGGGCTCTTCTGAAATTAAAAACTGAAAAATCCTGTCCTGCCGGCTTTCCTTTCTCCCCGGCTATTTTCTCTCGAAGGTGATTTATTCTATTGTCGGTATATGTTCGCCTTCCGGCACAGCCATTCCATGCGCGACAAAACCTTTGTCAGCCAAATTCAATGACATCATCGCGAATCTCCATTCATTCCACCGCAGGGATTAGCCCTGTGTAATCGCGCAGGAGAGTAAATTGATCGCATCGAAATGCTACTCCTTACTTTGAGCAGCGAGTTGAATCGCAAACCACAATTCCTGTTTTTCCAGTCCCTGGCCTGGTTGCGTCATGCCCCCGGGTCGGCCGCCGCCTCGCATGCCTCCCTGACCACCGTCCATTCCGCCGGGCCGGCCGCCCATTCCGCCACCGGGTCGACCACCTTCCGGCGGCCCATCTTCTCTTCCGCCGCCAGGCATTGCTTCTCTCATTTTAGCCTTTTCTTCATTGCTCATTCCGCCCAATTCCAGGCACAAATTCATTTTATCATCGCCTGTCACCGAGACAGGAAGCGGCAGCCGAAACTCGAATGTATAATATCCATTGCTCAACGCGGATCCGGCGGCCGGGCCGTCCGGGTTATTGGCTGACAAATCCCTTTTGTCGCTTCTTTCAATCATGCGAATCTTTCCAAACTCCGGCAAGTCCGCGCCGAATCGCTCCATCATGGGTCTCCTTCTTCCTGTGCCGGCATTTTCTTCCCTGGCATCGAACTGGTCTTTTGGCGCCAGATCACGCTGCATCTCGACACTGCCGCGGTAGACCATGCCGTACGTTTTTTCCTTGCCTCCTTCCGCATCCAGCCAGACCGTCACTCCCATCATCTGTATTTTCCGCGCCATATCGGGATCATTCAATCGAAACATCACGTACAGATGATGCGCATCGTTCGCCGTCCCCAGCGCCAAATTCATCGCTTCGGCGTACGTGAGCGAGCCTCCTTTCCATTCATCGTCTTTTCCATCAACGATCACTTCCTCCGCCACCCACTGGTTCTCCAGTTTAGTTTCGCGACATCCTAACAGGCTGGACAGCCCCCAGAGGATGCAACCTATCAGCATTTGTTTTTTCATGGACATTGCTCCAATTTATTCGATGACTCCTGTGATTTGTTAATAATAGGAATGACCAGCAAAAAAAATTGATGTATCATCCGGGCTAAAGCCTAATAACTCCAGGTGAATTATGAAAATCTCCGTTCCAAAGAACGGAGCCAGTCAAAGTTAATGAATAACTCCGCCATGTATGGCGGAGAGGAGAGTTAATCCTAAATCGTCAGGGCGTTCGCCCAAAAATTTCTATATTTATCTGTCAGTATTCCTCCCGAGGGGGCCGAACATCGGGATGTTGCGGCCGGGGCATGTCCTCGTCGATTTCAGGCGGACGATCCGGCGGACGAAACAATTCACCCAGCAGTCGATGCAGCTTCTGCTGCTGGTCATTGCCGCATAATTTTTTCAACTGATGGAAATGGCCCAATGTGAGTCGCTCGATATGCTCCTGCTTATCACCAATGCGACCGATGATTCGCTCCACCTCCAGGCTGTCTATTTTATCCTGAAATAACTGGTTGAGCAATTCCTTTTTTAACATCCTGATCTCTTCGCTGTTTGTTCTCATCCGCTCCCGGTACTGCGAGCGAAGCGTGCGATATTCCCGAACCTGGTCCGGCTTCAGCCCCAGTTCATTTTTCAGGAACATGACTGTCCTGATACGCTGCTCAATCGGATGCTGCGCAAGTGGTCTCCCCGATGGGCGAATTTTTTCACTCCAAATAATGGCCAGCGTAATCAGGTTGAAAATGACCAGCAAAATAATGGTGATTATGGTAAGTCTGTTTTTTGTAAAAATATCCATCGTCGCACCTTATTGAATATTGATGAATTCAGTTTCGCTTTCTTCAAGACCAATTTCCTGGGCAAATTCGCTCAGCAAATCGCTGCGGGCCGTCGACTGCGAGGTTCCTCCGCCAATGAAGTAAACGGCCGTCAGGATATTCAGCGTGAGCAGGACTGCGAGGAATATCGGTTTTAACACCCCGCTCGGCTCCGGCGTCTCATTGAGTCGCGCCTGAACCCGGGTGTGGAAATAAGGATTGGACGGCAGCCGTTCCGCCCGCTCAAATTGCCCGAGCGTTTTTTCAATTTCCTGTTCGATTTTTTGTTTTCGGTTCATCTTTATCCCTCTTCGAAAAAGATGTGGTTATATGAATAATATGAAGGACCAGTTGAAAGCATGTGCAATAAATTCGATCCACTTTTGTATATGTAGTGGACAGTCGCGACCGTCCACTACGCGAATGCCCAATAATGATATAGGCGCCAAAATTTTAACTGGTCATTCATATAAATAATAGTAAAATATTATAGTAACATCAATTCCTCATTCACAATTGACAATTCTCCCTTTGCAATTCGCCATTGAAAGGAAAAAAGAAATAGTCAATTGTCAACGTTCAATCGCTACTTGTCAATGAAAGCCAATAGCTAAAGTTGACCGCATCCCCCCTTTGAAGGGGAGCAAGGAAGGATGTCCGAATTTTCCAGAGTTGCGTCTAACCTGAATTATTCATGAACTTGCTCAGAATTTGAGTCAACATTTAGATTTTCAATTAGCTAAAGGCTAAGCTATTTTGAAACTCAGTTTTTATACGTTTATTCTAAAAAGAGCACCATTCAGGTTAGCCAGCCTCCTTTAAAAATACTATGAATAATGCAGGCTAAGTACATTAAATAATTTTATCATAGTACGCGTACAGCCGTTTAAACAAATTCTTCTTTCCACGATGCATCAACGACTCGACCGACGAAACAGATGTCCCCATGATGTCTGCAATTTCTTTTTGGCTGAACCCCTCGTACTTGTTCAACGTGATGACCGCGCGCTGATTCTCCGGCAGCCCATTCAGCGCCCGCTGCAATATCGCCGCCCGTTCTTTGTCCTCCAATTCAGCGGATGGATTCTGAGCATCGGGAATTTGCAGCGCATCTTCGTTTTCCTTAAGTCCAATCAGGCGCTGCATTTTCGCGAAACGCTTTTTCCGGTTTTTCCTGCGATAGGCGTCCAGCGAACGAGTGACGGCAATGCGATAAATCCACGATGAAATTTTGGATTCCCCCCGAAAATCACCGACCGACCGGTACACCGTCACAAAGACTTCCTGGGCCAAATCCTCCGCGTCCTCTTTATTATTCAGAAATCGAAAGCAGGTATTCAATACTTTTTCATGGTACGCATCCACCAGAAATTTGAATGCATCCGCCTGTCCGGATTTCAATTTTTCCAGCAGTTCCAGCTCATCCATGGGAGTCGCCCGATCACGTTTCTGTCTCCGGATTTCTGCGCTATGTGTCACATTCGAAAAATCTGCCATGCACGTTAAAAAAATTTCCTGTGGTTGGTCTGAATTAATTCATGATTAGAACGACTACTTGTTTTGACGATACCAGGGAAAAAACCTTGCGGTGGAATTTTCTGAATTTTAGCTCCAACGGAGCGACTTATCCCAACCCGGGGCAACGCCCTGATGACCACGGAACTCAATAAACGCCCTAATCCCAAACATATCGCTCATCATATTCGATATTGTATTTATTAAGGAGTTTCCGGTATTCGCCCTGAAACGAGGTCTGTGCATGATGCGATTTCTGGTTTAAAATATATTTTTTCACCACATCAACATGCGTGCGACTGATTGAAAAAGTCCCGTATCCGTTTTGCCAATAGAATGATTTATACCGCTCACCCTTTGTTTTTATCCATTTTGATGATTTCTTTTTTACGTTTTCAACAACCTGGCTGATTGCAAATTTCCGGGAGAGTAAAAATAAATTATGCACATGATTCGATACACCATTTATAATAATCGCCGGTGAATCGCTTTCACGAAATAGCGCCGCCATGTAGGGATACAACTCTTTTTCAATGTCAGGATCGATAATTTCTTTTTGATTTTTTGTGCTGAACACTAAATGAATGTATACTTTGGACAGGCTTTGTGGCATCATTCCTCCTTTCTCTCCTGTTTGGGTGATGGCACCCTCGGTTTGTTGATGGGTGTTGTGGTGATTTGTTCGTGTTAATTACCATCTACTCAGGGCGTTGCCCTGAGCTAAAGTATCTCGCCCCGTTGGGGCTCGTTTCAACGACTAACATTACGCGCACGTGCATAGACCAAAAATAGATTTAATTCTATCAATACGCCGCAAACCCAACTCGCTGTTCTCTCTCCATTCTCTCAGCGGCTCGTCCCTCGCCGCCTCGTTCACTCCGTTCAAACAGCTCGTTTTGCTCACAGGAAAATTGAATAACTACACAACTGACTGCGGGACGAACACCAGGCGGAAGCCAACAAAGTCGAAACGCCTAACAGGATTGCCCCCGCGACGATACGCTGATCGGCAGTAGTCAGCAGTGTTGTTCCAGCTACCGCCGCGCATCACGCGGTACGAACCTTCCCTGGTGCACTCAGGATTTTCCACAACACCCTGTTTCTGACATTCTTTATAATATTTTTCATCATACCAGTCCAGACACCACTCCCACACATTGCCGCTCATGTCGTACAGCCCCAGTTCATTCGGTTTTTTACCGGCAACCGGGTGAGTTTTTTTATCTGAATTTCCTTCATACCAACCCACTTCATCCAGGTTATCGCTGCCGGCATACCTGAATTTCCCAACATGCACGCCATCTTTTACCGGGGCTTTGTGGCCGCCGCGGGCTGCATATTCCCATTCAGCCTCTGTGGGCAAACGAAACTTCATGCCTGTTTTTTGGTGTAACTTTTCAATAAATTCCTGAACATCATCCCAGTTCACTTGTTCAACCGGGTATTCTCCTCCATTCTTAAAATGTGATGGATTGCTTCCCATAATATCGTTCTAGAATTTTTGCGTCACTAAAGTTTTACTCATATAAAAATCGGAAATTTTTACATCATGCACCGGTTTTTCACTAGAGCCTAGATCGCCATACTCATCACCCATTTTAAAAACACCAAATTCCACTTTGACAAAATCGGTTGCATTAATAAAGGGCTGCATCTCTTCATAAAAATGTTTCACCATGTCCATACCGGTGAAATTGAAGTTTACTGCAAACTCCAATTTATTAAAACATTCTATTGCCAGAAAATATTCAAGAATGGATTTATGGGCGAATTTCCAGTTTCGCAACGGATCGCAGGTGAGCAAGGACTTGCCTTTAACCTCTTCAGGTTTTAATTCAATATTATACTTATTTGCCAGGTTATCGGTATCCTCTTTTTTAAGAAACAACACACCCTCGGATTGCCATTTCGCGTACATATCCAGCGCAGTTTCGTGCGCCAGCTTTCTTAAATTTTTTTTAAATTTCTCCTGTTCATTTGGTTTTTTACATTTTTTACTTTCCCGGTCAATCCACTTTTCAATCAGCGTTTCATAAATTTGATAACAATTTCTATATTTAACATCCTCCTCAACAACTAAATCATCCAGATACGAGAGCAACATCGGTCTGGACATTAATTTATGAGAATTCTCAACTAACAATTTCGCTTTTTTCTTTTTTGGCCGGTTCCAAAATCTGAGCACTCCATATTTTTTTCTTAAATACTTTTTAACTTCTTTATCAGAAAAGGGAAACAAGTAATATTTATTTAATTTAAAAAATCCGCCATCAGGTTTTCGAATACTAAGGACATAATCCTGCAACTCTTCCTGTGGAAAATATTGTGTACGGCAGGTGATAACAACATCACAAAAATTTTTAGTGCTGCTGGCGATATTATTTAATCTCTTCTCAAAAGCAGCGTCATCGGTGACTTTCGGATCTTTGGATAAAATATAAGGGTCTTCGTCTAATCCATCTAATAATAAAATTGTATTTTTTGCTTCCTCGCGATCTATCTTTTTTATTCTCTCAATTACGTCTTCGGGATCATCTATATCCGGCGGCTGGAAACGAAATAATTTCATTTTATGATTCCGGTTGAATCTGAAAACTGAATGAAATTTTATATACAAATTGACCATAAATGCGGTCTTCCCCATCCCGGAGTCTCCAAGAATTAAATAAAACTTTTCATTTTCAACCCGTTCGTTAAATGACTTTTTTAACATAAATGGAATAAGCTTACGGGGTTCACTATGCTTATGCGCCTCATGGGGATTATCATACCTATTGGGAGAAATCCGATCATATCTTGAGGGAATAAAAATTTCACGAAAGCCTTTAATTGTCTTATAATCAAATTCGGGTTTTAAATCTCTGGCGCTGCGCCTATTTTTAAACCTTCGAAATTGATCTTTCAATAAGATAATGATAAGATAGAAAATTAATGCAAGCAAAACCGCTGCAAAGGCATTTGCCGCCTTGTCACCGAATCCGAGAGTTTTAAATAAATGAGATAAAGGGTTTGTTAACAGATCAATAATGGGCTTAAAAATCTCAACCATTTGTATAACCTTTCCTCTTGAAAACAATCCAATTATCAAACACACAGCGCCTTCGAAACAAACATCCATTTGCCCTACCAGCGCTGTGTATTCTGTTTCGTTATTTATCGCCTTTCAGCGAGTGGGACAGCAATCTGTTCAGAGGTAGTCATCCAACTTTCCTGTGAGCTGCGGGACGAACACCAGGCGGAAGCCAACATTGTTGTTACGCCTTTCAGGATTGTTCCTGTTACGATTCGCTGATCGGCAGTTGTCAGCAGTGTTGTTCCAGCTACCGCCGCGCATCACGCGGTTCGAACCTGCGATTGATGCCCATTTCAATATATTGGCATAGTACATCTAAATCTTTCTAGGATACTGTCATTGCGAGACGGTTTTTGTCGAAGCAATCTACTGTGCCCAAGGGGATTGCTTCGTCACAAAAAACGTTCCTCGCAATGACAGGTTTCAATCTAATCAGCCTATTTATAATGTATTTTCACTAATTTTATACATCCCCCCCAACTCGCTGTTTTCACTCCACTCTCTCGGCGGCTCGTCCCTCGCCGCCTCGTTCACTCCGTTCAAACAGCTCGTTTTGCTCACAGGAAAATTGAATAACTACACAACTGACTGCGGGACGAACACCAGGCGGAAGCCAACAAGGCTGTTACGCCTTCCAGGACGGCCCCTGCTACGATTCGCCGATCGGCAGTAGTCAGCAGTGAAGTCCCAGCTACCGCCGCGCATCACGCGGTACGAACCTTTACTGGCGCATACAGGATTTTCCACGACACCCTGTCTTTTGCACTCCGCATAAAATTTCTCATTGTACCAATCGATGCACCATTCCCAGACATTGCCGCTCAAGTCGTACAGATCGACGTCCGGCGTTTTGCCCCGGGGATAGCTGCCGACAGTCGAGGTTCTGTCTAAGTTGGAGGAAGAAAAATTACACCTGTCCGTTTCAATATTTTCATCGCCCCAGGCATATTTTCTGCCTGAATAGCCACGCGCAGCAAATTCCCATTCCGCTTCGGTGGGCAGGCGCACCAGTATTTTTTTACGACCATGACTTTCTGCCCATGCCGCGCCATATTTTTCATTCCACCATAAACAATACGCCATGGCCTCGTACCAGCTCACGCCCACGACAGGGACCAGGGGACGTTTTTTGCCAAATCGTTCGTCATCCCAATACTCAGGAGTTTTATTTTTTAAATCCTCTAAAATTTTTTTTCCATCAAAAGTAAACATTTCATGACTGCTGCGCCAATATTTTTCCTCGGTGTACCCGCCATCGTTGATAAATTCGGCAAATTCCTTATTGGTGACCGGGTATTGCCCCATGTAATAGGGTGACAAAGTTGCCTTAAATTCAGGTTTCGTATCATCATCGAAATAATTAATCCCCATGGTGAACGGCTCCCGTGCCACCAATTTTACCACAGGCGGATCGGCAATGGAAATTGGCGGAACATCCATGGAACCAAGTGCATCGGAGCAGGCGAGGAACATGTCCGGTGAGCCGTGGGATTTATCCCGCCGGGAAACAAGCGCTTTTTGCACACTTTCCTTCTGCGACTGAATGCCGCCGCCCCCGGGAAAGAACTCTTCCAGATCGAAAATAATGGATTGAATTAACCGGATCACGCGGGGATCTTTTGTATCGTTTATATCCCGCACCCAGGTCGCGAAAAATTTTTTATCCAGAATTTTGCAGAACAGCAGCCGGGCCACTTCCATCCAGCGATCCGGTTTTTTCAGCGCCTGGTCCGTCCAAAACTGTTCAATGGATGGTTCTTTCTGATAATCAGCCAGATGCATGGCCGCTAAAAATTCCTGCAGCGACCGATGGCTGAATCCGTAAAACTGTCCCCGCGAGACCAGCAATCCCAGCTCTTCATCGGCAAAATTAATGAATCGTTCTGCCAGATTTTCCAGGCTGATCAGTTTTAACTCCTGCTGCAAATCTTCCTTTTTAATCGCGTCAATCACATATTGTTTCTCGATGCTAACGCTGTCTGCGTCATTGCTGTGGGTGAGGTAAGCGATCCATTGCAGCAGAGGCGTATAAACGGCCTCGCCCCAGTGAATAATTTTTTCATCCTGAATGCGCAGCGCAGGCCTGTCTGCCAGTTTGCCTTTGAATTGCCCGGTCGAACGCTGCAACAGCAACATCTGGTAAAATTCCGCATACAGTTCCAACCTTTTTTTGGGCAGCACCTCATTTTTCTTGTGCATTAAAATCATCACGGTCAGGTAAAGCGGATTGCCGGCAAACAGCATGGCCGCGTCGGAAAGCTCTAACGCAGATTTGAATTTGGCGCTGTCGGCTTTGCCTGATTTCGGACAATTGTATATTTCAAAAAATTTGTTCACAAATTCATTTGTTTGTTTGGATGTTAATTCCAGCAGGCGAATCTCATTTAATTCAGAAGTTTTAATTAACGCCGTATCCACGGCAGTCGGCCTGGAGGTGATAATAATATTGCACGTTTGTCCCTGAACAAGATCGCGAATGACGAGGATTAATTTTTCCCGGATATTGGCGGATGGGATTTCATCCAACCCATCCAGCATTATTTGCAGGGGTAATTCGCATTGTTCAATGGCAGACGCTGAAATGTCGGATTCATGACTGACATGCGATTTCCAATGGTCAGCGATATATTGCAGCAACGCTTTTTTCCCTTGATGGATGCTCTGTTTTTCTTTTATATAATCCTCGATCTTGTCAAGCCTGACAAATAAAGGCAGCGGTACATTTTCTTCGCCGTTTTCCAGTCGATGGAATAAATTCAGAGCCAGCCTTCGCATCACCGTTGTTTTTCCCACGCCGGCGTCCCCGATAACAAATGCGGAACAGGGCGGTTTCAGCAAATCAAGGACTGGCTCGCGTTTAATCGTTTCTGTAAAATAAAGACTCAACGCGGCAATGATGTGAGAAGAAGTCAACTCAAATCGTTGGGCCAATTGATCAACAATTTGCTGAAAATGCTGATTGCCGAAAACCGTTGAATGTTTATTATATTTTACTGCAAACTCGGCGGCAATTTTTAAAATTTTTTCTTTATCGATTCCATCCATAATTTTTCTTATATGGCTTGTATTTATTTGCAGCTCCTGCAGCGCTCGCCAAACATGTCCTTCGCAAACAGTCAGCTCATCGAACAGTTCACTGTTTTTGTTTTCTTTCTTCTGCACTTTGGCAGATTTCATTCCAATTCCCAGCCATCGAAAACCTGCATCCTGCACAAAAAATACATCTTCCAGCGGGAGGGTTTCCGGTCCCAACAAACCACCGCCAACATGTTTTATGGAGACTTCATGCAGCTTCCGGTCTTTAAAGGCGTTGTAAAGGTGTTTCCAGTGGAGCGGCCTGGTATCTTCTTCGGGTTCTTTTTTTACAAAATGGTTGGTGAGCTCTTTAATATTTCGGGCAATTCCATCTGTATTTTTATCAATATTCATCAACGATTGATATTTATCCTTTTCCACGAGAATGTCCTCGCATTCCCTGAATTGGGACATCTGATAACGCAGGTAGTTCACAAAATCTAAAATAATTTTTGGGGGAGTTGTTACACCATGCTCCCACTCAATCTGCGCCAGCATGTCCGGGTCAGGATTTTGGCGGACAAAGGTGAGTTTAATCAGTTCTTCTTCCGCGGACTGGTAGTTAAAAAAGCGGTTATTCTTTGCACCATACTTGTTGCGGTAATTATACTCGTAATAATTAACTGTATTTTCAAACGCCTTTTCATACGCTTTTTGCAGCGCGGATTTGTTGCCATTAAAAATGTTGTTCAACAATTTTTCGAGCGCCTTTTCAGATAATATTTTACCTATAAAACCGGCAATTTCAATCATTATATTCTCCTGTGGAATATAGTTATAGCAGATGACTGGAATTTAAACCTTCGACATTCCTGTTCGGTGTAATTTTGATAATTTAATAAAATTTTTCCAAGAATCAACTCATTATTTGAAAACAATATTGACATCTCATAAAAAAACCGGGCCTCTTTTCAAGACCCGGTTTCGTTTTAATTACATTTTTCCGGATGGTTCACATCCTTCCAGCGCGGGCAATGGCTGGGACCTATGTCCCGGAATGTGCGCACGGTTCGGGATGAATATCCCGAACGATCGGAGGGCAGTCTTTGTGTACTGAAAATGACTAAACAGTCACGAATTTTTCACTTCCTATTCTCCATACGCTCACTGCGCGTTTCGGACAAACAAAAAAAAATGGAGCAAAACTCAATCTGCTCCATTCTATTTTCATTCGACACAGGCGCCAATCGCGTTATTGTTCCCGATCAGGCAGTGGGGCTTCCGGTTCCGGCTGATCCATGCCCATGCGCATGGGTCGGCCGGGCCGCCTGTCTTCGCCGTGGAATCGCATTCCCATTCTCTTTCCCATGCGCAGCACACCCAGGTCAAATTTCTTCTGCTGTTCCGGAGTCAGAATTTCGCGAACTGCCCGTTGATTGAGCGCTCGTTTGAACTGAATCTCAGTTCGAATCTGCTCTTTCTGTTCAATGAGGCCTTTCACTTTGGACTGGTTGAATTTTTCAGCGATCATTTCCTGTTTGATCTCATCCCCGAGTGAGCGAATTTTACTCGTCATCGGAAGAATTTCTTTCTGCAAAGCAAGATGGAGATCCTGAATTTTCGATTCCTGCTCATCCGTCAATTCAAGCTTATCCAGACGAGGCTGTCTGGCCTGTCGCTCTTTGATCGGAATCTGGGCAAACACCACAGTCGCAATCACGATGACAGCGATTGCCAGTCCCAAACTCAGTTTTGTTTTCATACGTTTTTCCTTTCAGGTTATAATTATTTTTTGTTAAAATAGTGCATGCGACTTGAAACATCAACAGGGCGGCGACGCCGACCACTCGGACAATTTCATCCTGTTTCAATTCATTAGACGGCATCTGCGAAAAAACCTTGCGCTATTTTTTCAGGACTCCGATGCTGTTAAAATTGGATCACTGCTGCGTTATTCACGTTTACAAAAACCAGGCGCAATCGAATCGTCCCGTGAACTACGACGCACAGCTAATTTTCGAATTGGGGGCTGAATCGAATCATGGGGGGATACGAGTCTCACTGAGGCAATGAGTTAAAAGCGGTCAATTGACACAGGGCAACCGATGCAATTTCAGGTCGGTAATTTTTCCGGCACGCCACACATTGTACGGGACGGCGCAAGTTCATTCCGACAGCGCCATCCCGTGCACGTGTCCCGGCGCCCAATTGGTAAATCGCGGCTATTTCCACAGAGTGAGAATGACAGCGGCAATATTCAGTGAGACAAATGAATACCCGATGCTAATCAGCGTGAGTTTCATCGAGCGATTTTCGAACAAAACCAAATTTATGAGATTCATCCCGATGAAACCCAGGCTCACCAGTGTTCCAATAACCAACGCATCGACTACAGTCACAGCGTTGACGAAAGAGATGGTGACTGCCAGAAAGAAGACCGTCAGGATCGCCGGGATAAGGCTAATCATCATGGTTTTGTTAGCGTCTTCTCTGCTGATGTCGCTCGCTTTCTTGTTGATGCTTTTCAGCCAGATGTTCCCGAACAGAATCGGCGAATACCACAGTCCACCAATGACCATATTGCTGACGATACAGACAAGAATAGCCCAGAGATTCAGGTTTGAGAAATGAAGTGTCACGTTACCCTCCAACTGTTATTTTTACTTCGACTAATTTTCACAGCAATGGTATGCGACGCTATGTTACAACGCCTGCACACGTTGCGAAAGTTAATTTCTGATGTCCACATTGGCTCAATCTGACCTGGTAAAGTTCTTAAAAATAACCTATCGGTCTTATTGAAAAAGTTGACGATAAACTACACAAAGATGTCCAAAAAATCAAGCGATTTCTTCGTCTCAATGTGCTGCCGATGAAATGACCAGTTTCTACGGTTACCTGCATTAACCCCGACACGCCAGCGGGAAGCGCTACAGGGAGATATGCTCAATGTCAGCTTCGTCCCCGGTCAGGACAATCGGTCTGCCATTTTCAACTATGATTTCAAAAAAATCCGACCGGCGAGTCAGCGACAGGGACGCCCCGGCGCAGTTCACGAAGCTTCCACCGGCAATGGCGATCGACTGAATCTGACGCTCCCGGTTCAAGCGGATGAAACAGAGCGCTGCATCCGTTTCCAGATCCCACTCCGGGAGCCTGATGTATTTCTCCACGGTGCACGATGGCTCAACAGCCAGTGGATTTTCCGCATCCACCGACACGAGGATGTCTCTCGAACCATTCACCAGTTCCACCTCGAGGGCGACATTCATGTCCGAATAGAGTGCACCCTGTTTGTTGATGACGTCGTACCGTTTGACAGATCTGACCAGGGGCGCTGTTTCGAATGGTTCGAGAATACCGACGAAGTTCGTGGCAAGTGACGCAGCATCGCTGTGATTCCGCACCACCAGCGACGGCAGCCATGCCTCATTGCTGTCATTAAATCCGAACGCCACCCAGGTCTCTGCCGTGAAAGCAGCAGCGTTCCGCGTGAGATCAAAATAGCGGAGGAATACCGAGGCGCTATCCGGCAGATAGGAATGGACGTCGCGCAAACGCCACGTGGCGCTCCATCCGCTCGCCGGGTTGGCGTCCCGATTGAAATTTCGCATCTGGGTCTCCATGCCAAAATCAGGATGAGGCGACAGATTGAGCCCGGTCGTTTCCATGGTTCCGAAATGGCCGTGCAAAAACTTCGCGTGATCGCTCCCTCCGACGACGCGAAAGACATCGAGCACATAGCTTGCATTTTCTGAAATATCCACCAGCATCAGCATGCGTTCGTATTGCTTCAATTTTCCGGCGCCGTACAAATCCGGCCCGGTCGCCCGAATTGCCTGAACATGCTCGCCCACAGCCCACAGCGTTGTTTTGCCGCGTACGAGTCGCTTCTCCGGGTTCAATTGCACGGCCAATGGTTCGGTTTCGCGCTGCCCAACATGTGGAATCTGATCCATACCATCGACAACCACTGTATTGTGCGCAGCGGTTTTGCGATACCAGATGGCCCGGGGGGAATGCCAGCCGCCGAATTGCACCGGGGGATAGCCAAAACCGGGGATCATATCCAGTCCGTACGCGAACAAACCCATATTCATGCCATCTGCGTGACAGTGGTTTCCGCCCACATCGTAGTCGAGCCACACCGTCCGCTGATGAGGACTGGTCCCGGCGCGAAGCAATCCCAGACACCATCCGGTTTTATTCACCGACGATTCCGGCACGTTTTCCCCTGCCTCATCGATGACGCGCTGCACCCGGGCCTGGAATCCGGACTGATCGTCGCACAGCAGATCAAAAGGCAGCCCCTCTGCATTGCTTTCATTTTCCCGGAACAGAATCTGAACGTAGACCGTGTCGTTTGTCAGCTCGAACAACTTCCAGAAAAACGAGTACATGGAGAGAAACGCGTACATCGATGGCCGCTCCTGCATGGGCTTTTTCAAAAATTGCGCGCCGACGTAATGGCTGTCCTTCTGTCCGATGACGCCGGTATCACCCACTTTGGGGTAATACGACTGGTCAACCCAGGTATCGACATGAAATCGGAACGCCTTTTGGATGCCCGGGCGCCGTTCGAACAATGACTTCAACAGGCCTTCATCGATTTGATTGTACAGCGACAGGAATTGCGCTAACGACCGCGGAAAGCCGACTGCATAGCCGGCGAGCCCCTTCTCGCCGCTCAGTCCATCATTTCTCAGCCCGGGTGAAATGAACGCGTCGATTGCCTCCAGCGTGCGACTGCGCTGCTCCGGCCAGTGCAGCACCGTTTCAATAATCGCCTGAGTGATTTCTGTTTGCGGGAAATTGCTTTCGATCTTATGGCGATTCTGAAGCGCATCGCTGAATATTCGATCCTCGATATTTTTCTGAATCAGTTGGAAGGACGACTTGGCATTGGCCAGTTTATGCTGCCGGGCTTTTTCCGCCAAAAACGAAACGAGCGCTTTGTCCTTTTTCAGCGCATCGAAAATCGCATCGTAGGCCAGGGCCATCTCGCGCGTCTCGGCGCAGGCGTCATGCCAGACAGAAATATAGCCGTGCCCCAAAATCGGGTCCTGTCTTTCGTACGAGTACCCCTGGGTGACGAAATCGAAGCCCGGATACAGATCTGCCACGCGATCCAGCAGAATCCCGGCTTTGTGCGCATTGACCGAATCCTGACTGACCAGATACGCCAGAGCGAGGTTCAATATGCCGTCGTACACGAATCGTTTCCACTGGCCGTGAATGAGGTACGCGCCGATGAACCGCCAGCGATTGGGGCCGTTGACATATCCTTCGCCATCGTCCACGCCGAATGTGCGAAGCGAATCGCCCACAGCCGAATGCTCGCTATTGAACAGCAGCGACCTGTCGCCGCGCTGGGGATCGAACACGCCGTGCTCGTCCAGCCCGGATTGATAAAAAGCCAGAAAATCATTCCTGGGAAAATTTTCGGCGCAATGGGGGCACTGCACTTTCCAGGGATTCCGGAGCGGGTCGACTTTCCAGGTGTACATGGGCACGGACTTTTTACACGATGGGCAATAGCCATTGGACCACACCATCCACGTTCGGGAAATGGTGGGCCCGAACATGGCTGACCATAGTTTTTCATCCGGGCACTCCAGCCACGGCCGGGCATTTTCGAGACAGGTCGTTTTTACGTCGGCTGCCCAGGGATCCGAGCCGATTGCGCGCTGCATTTTTTCCACAACACGGGGCGAGTAAAACACAGAATTCTTTTTGACCAGTTCGCGGCTGCCGCTCCGGTGACAACTCACCCAGGGAATTATTGCAACGAGCAGCAAGTTCATATTGTACTGGAAGCTATTCAGAAATTTCCTCATCAACGCGCTCCTTTTCATGGTTAACATTTAATGGCAATTGCAGGACAGTTCGATGGGTTTAAAATTTTTGTCATGAGGCTTACCCGGCGACGCCAAACCCGGGTAATAGCGTTTTCTTTTTGGCGTCGTTATGGTTGAAAAGAAGATGAATGGACGTCGTGCAAGCGAGCATCAGATCCACTGAATCATGGGGCTGAAAATTCGTCGTTATATTCAGCAATTTTCGAAGCGACAGCAGCGACCGGAGCGGTCCAAATTTCGTTCGATTTTCGCTGCAAGTAGTTGAGAAGCATTTGAAAATCATGGCTCCCCACAGTGAGCCGCGGGCCATTAATTTCGTGAAAGACCAGCACGACCCATTGCCCCCGCGTCGTCAGTTCTTCGACCAAACCGATCATTTCGAATCCACTCATGCGGTCCGTTGCCATGGCCGATATGTTTGCCAGATCGATCAGTCCCGGCCAGTTGCCAAAGCCATATTCGCCGCCAGCCCGACCGGCAAGAAAGTGCTGCGCAACCAGCGGGACGTAGCTTTGCTGCGCGATTCCCTGTCCCACATAGGTGCAGTAACACGGATAGGCAAATGTCCAGTTTTTCTGATGCGGGGCGATTGGCGATAGCCGCTCCTGCGCGATTCGAATATCCTTTTCGATATCGGCCAGCGTCAAATCCTCTAGATTGCCGCGCCGGCCCGTCAGATTGTTGGGGCAATAATGGGACAGCGAATGATTGCCAATTTCATGCCCTGTCTCGCCAATTGCCTGCCACGTTTTCTGATGGCGCTCCCAGTGCGAACCATGGGGATGAAGATAGAACGTCCCCAAAATCCTGTGGCTATCCAGGAGGGGGACTGCTTTTTCCAGTTGATTATCCGTCCCGTCGTCGAACGTAATGGAGACGGCGCCACAAAACGGGCTCCAGAATTCATTCAAATTCATAGTCGTACCAGTGAATAATTCTCACGCGCGGGCGCGGAGTAGCTCGCCGCGATGTTCATAAATTTTGGCCACAGCATCGGTGAACAATTTCGTCTTTTCCGCCGGGCAGCCGAACACGTTCCATTGGGTCAGCACCGCTCTGTTTTTCCAGATATCATCGGCCACCGGCAATTCCCAGCGCGATGGCGTGATCGCTTTTAAATAAGCTTCGGAGAGAGAATGCCGCCTTTTCGTGTGCGGGTAATAGACCTCGCTATGGGAGAGCGGGGTGTACGTCGTGTAAAACGGGATGCCCAGCTCCGCCGATAATGCCTCCCGGAAATGAGCGACGTCCAGCCCGTTGAATGCTTCGGGATCGAACAGGAAAATGAACGCGTAGCTGCATTGCCGCGTGATATTCGGGTCGCGGCGCAGGGGCGTCACGCCTGGCGCGTCGGCGATTGCCCTATCTAAGGACAGCCCGCGCGAATTGATGGTGTCAATATTTTGTTTCAGCGCTGCTAACTGTCCCCGCAGCACAGCAGCCTGAAAGCTGGTGATGCGATAATTTCCGCTGTGAACTTTTGTAGTCTGGTATTCCCGGCCGCAACTGCGCTGGCTCACCACTTTCCAATAGAGCGATTCATCCTGCATCAGCAGCGCACCGCCTTCGCCGGCGTTCATTAATTTTGACCGCTGAAAACTGAACGAGCCGAACACCCCCATGGTGCCGGCGTTCTTGCCCCGCCATAGCGAACCGTGACTGTGGGCGCTGTCTTCAATGAGATGCAGATTGTGCTTTTTAGCGATTGCCAGAAACCGGTCCATGTCAGCCATGCGATGATACAAATGCACAGGAATAATCGCCCGCGTCCGCGATGTAATCGCCTGCTCCACTTTCTGCGGATCAATGCAGAGCGTGTCCGGTTCCACATCGACCAGAACCGGAGTTGCGTTCACATCGCACACGGCGCTGGCAGTCGCCTGCCAGGTGAGCCCGGGCACAATCACTTCGTCGCCAACCCCAATATCCAGTGATTCCAGCGCCACTTGCAGCGTATGGGTCCCATTGGTGAGCAACGCGCAATGCCTGGAATTATTGAATTCCGCCCATTCTTTTTGAAAAAGCGACGCCATGGAATTTTCACCGGGCCAATCGTCCCAGGCGCCGGAGTCGTACACCTCCAGCAGGTACTTTTTTTCCAAATCCGGTCGCTTTACCAGTTCTGACTGCTGCAATACATTTTCTGAGATCGGCGCGCCGCCCAGACAGGCCAGAGTGCTCATCCTTCTTCCTTTCCTGAAATTGCCCGGTAGAGAATATTATATATTTTTGTAACAACACGTGTTGCCGATTAAACACCATCATTCCGTGCAAAGTTCACTGCCAATTGTTAAGGTTTTTCAATGAGTGTGTCGAAAATATAGTAGATGCTTTTCATATTAACCCTACAACGTCACTTAGAATTATTAGCACAATATATCGTTTTTTCTGACAACATAACATACAATATATTGTGCAGAACTTGCTAAATGACGGAGTAGGGTTAATTCGCTGATACAAATGTTGAAAAAAGGTCGAATACCCATGGTAGAAGAGCTATTGAAATCAGGAATGCGTCTGGGGGTCAGCATTTTGATTTTAATTTTCTCGTGCACCCCGGGCGCCAGACTCCGAACATTCATCCACTCTGTTCAAAATTACAACGCTGCCTCCGATGAAATTCGACCTGCGCCGTTTCAGTATCCGACGCTATCCTCCGAGGCAATCGAAGGGACGCTGGACGTCGCTTCGTCAAAAAATAAGAACAATGCACGGCGCAATGGATCGGACAGCCAGCCGGCAACAGCGCATTTGCGGGACCGCAATGATGCAAACCATTTGGATTTGTCACGGGACAACCGGTCGACTCACATCAAAGACTTTTATCTCTCGGCAGAGCCTGATCATTATCGGCTCACCATTCTGCTCGACTATCTGCCAGAATATAAGGCCAATGTATTGAAACAGCCGGACAGGCTTTACATTGACCTCAACCAAACTTATCTCGAACCGAATAAAAAGGTCGTTGAAATTAATGATGGCTTTGTCAAAATGATACGCGCCGGTCAGTTCGATAAAAACACCGCCCGCATTGTCCTGGACCTGAGCCAGGCAGTCGCCTTCGCTATCACGCAGGACAGCCGTCTGAACCAGATGTACGTTGATTTTTCGTTCGCCGGTCCTCTCACGCCCCGCGCCGATGGTTCCACCCGGGTGGCTGCAAACTCGGCCTCGAAAAATTTGGGGTTCGCTTCCGAAGTAAATAGCTCTGCTCCCCATTCTGAAAGCACACTGGCGCAGGAGTTGGGTTTGAAAGTGAACACCATTATCATCGATCCCGGGCACGGCGGAAAAGACCCCGGCGCGGTGAGTCCCACCGGCGTTCAGGAAAAAGACATTACCCTGCACATCGCCAAACAGTTGGCCGCTTTACTGAAACAGGATAAACATGTCGCTGTTCATCTGACCCGGGAATCGGATGTGTATCTCCCGCTGGAGGAACGTACCGCGTTTGCCAATCAGAAACACGGCGACCTGTTCATCAGCATCCATGCGAATGCGCATCAATTCAGCGACCGAAACGGGATCGAGACCTATTATCTGTCGCTTGCCAAAGATGAAGAAGCCCGGCGCGTGGCCGCTTTCGAGAATACAACCGCGCATATTTCGTTCAGCCAGTTGGAGTCGACTCTCAGTGATATATTGAAAAATTGCAAGACAGAAGAGAGCCGGGAATTTGCAGAGTTAATCCAGTATCATTTGATCGCGGGAACCAACCAGAATAACCGCGGCGTCCGACAGGCAGGATTTGTCGTGCTCATTGGCGCCGAGATGCCGGCCATTCTCGTCGAGGTTGGATTTTTGACCAACTCCATGGATGAACAATTGTTGACATCAGAATCATACTGTCAGAGCGTGGCCAGAGCGCTGCACAATGGGATTGAACATTATTCAGAAAAATTGCTTATAGTTTCGCGGTGAACCGGCTAACACACCCGGCGTCCTTCGGACAACAGGGGTGATTGTTTCCCCGAACGAAAGAAAATTCAACTCTACTTCTCAATAATCTTATACCGCGCAAATTTCGATAGCTCATCCTCATCCCTGTAAATGCTGTATAAATGATTCCCCTTGATGAATAAATTCCCGGGCTTCATGGATTCGATTTTTATCTTGTTCAAAAATTTTCCGTCGCTGTTAAATACGTCGAACGCCATCCCGTCTTTGGGCGCGTCCTCCGGTGTGATTACCCACAAGCGTCCTTTTTCATCCGTCAGCAGCGTGCTGATGATGCTCTTCTCCGGCGATGTCTCATAATCAAAATCGATTTGCACGCCCATTCGCTCCTGTATTTCATCGAACTGCTTCATTTCCTTTTCGACTTCCTCTTTGGTCTTTTTCACCGGGCTGAATTTTTTCACGATGAGGCGAAACACCTCACCGGCGCAGTCTGCGACCTTGATTTTGTAATCAAAAACATCATCGACAGCGTACACACTTCCAGATTTATCGAAGGTCCACAGCAGAGTGGGCGTACTTTTTTGAGATACTTTTTTCGTTCGCATGAAATCCATTTCTTTTTCCGTCTCAAAAAAAACGGCATCATTTTCCTGCCCAATATCCCGTGTATTCAGGCTCAATTTCATGAATGATTTTTCGCCCTTCATTGAAAATTCTGATTTGGAATAAATGAGTTTGCCGGGTGAAAAAAGCCGCGCCTTGGTAAATGTGCCCGTAAAAACGAGTGTAAAATCCTTGATGTGTTCGCCCTGAAAATTGAAAAACGTGAAGCGATTGGGATTTGCCTGGGCCACAAAAAATGTATCCGGCCCGACTATTGAAATCGACATGGGATAGGTGAATTCTCCTGGTCCCTGTCCCTTGCGCCCGATGGTTTTGATCAATTCTCCGGTTTTGTCGAATACGAGCACGTGACACGCGGTGAAGTCCAGCAGGTAAATGTTTCCGTTTTCGTCCGCATCACCGTCGATGATCTGCTCGAAAACGAATTCTTCGGCGTTAATATCATCGCCCAGAACGACTTGCTTCTCCAATGAAATGGTGAATTTCGGATTGAGCGGCTCTGTAGTATTCAAAACATGGGTAACGCCATCGATGATTTTAATTTCGCCTTTCCAGTTATCCCCGGCATGAGCAGCGATGAAAAACAGAAAAACAGCCAGCATTGAACGGTTCATGGTACCCTCCTTTTTAATGAACGACTGAATCGAATAAAAAAATTCAAATACCAAAACCAAATCCAATTTCAGTCATCATTCAAATGATTCAATTAAATAAGTACGTTGGATTGCTACCGCTTAGTCTGCAATCTTTTTCATTTCGTATTTACTGTGATCATCCCCTTACCCGCTTCCGTCATTTCCCCAATAATTTGGGTATCTGTCAATCCTCGCTGCACCAGGTCGGCTAACAGTGCGTCCTCTTCATTCTGCGGCACAGCCAGTATCAATCCGCCGGAGGTTTGGGCGTCGCATAGCAGCACCCTGTCAATTTCGGAGACAGCGTCGCCCCAGCGAACGTACGGAGCGACATATTCCATGTTCGCTCTGGTGCCGCCGGGAATTACATCGGCAGCGGCCAGTTCGCGGGCCTCGGGGATGAACGGAACGCTTTCGACATAGATTGTCGCATTCACTTTGCTGCCGGCAGTCATTTCTTTCAAATGGCCCAGCAACCCAAATCCCGTCACATCAGTGCAGGCATGGATGGTATAATTTTTACCGACCTGAGCCGCGTCCTTGTTCAGGCGACTCATGATGTGAATGGCCAATGCTTCAATATCTTCATTCACAAGTCCCCGCTTGATGCCAGTGGTGATTATTCCCAGTCCGATGGGCTTGGTCAAAATTAAAGCGTCCCCCGGTTGGGCGCCGGCGTTGGTCCATACTTTCTGCGGATGTATCGTCCCGGTCACGGTCAATCCGAACTTGGGCTCTGAATCCTCCACTGTGTGGCCGCCCAAAATTTCGATACCGGCCTCGTGCGCTTTATCCGCTGCGCCCTGGAGGATTTGCTTCAGCACCTGCATGGGCAAACGCTTCTCCGGAAAACCGACAATGTTCAGCGCGAAAATGGGACGGCCGCCCATGGCATAAATATCACTCAGCGAATTGGTCGCGGCGATGGCGCCGAAATGGTAGGGATCGTCCACAATGGGCGTGAAAAAATCGACAGTCTGCACAATGGCGAGGCTGTCGCTCAAACGGTACACAGCCGCGTCGTCCGACGTATTAATTCCCACCAGCACATTGGGATCGGTGATGGCAGCGAACGAGGACAGCACCTCCTCCAGATTTTGCGGCCGCAATTTGCAGGCGCAGCCCAGACCGTGCGTGAAATGGGTCAGTTTAATTTCTTTGCCGACCGAAATAATCGGCGCTTCCTCCGCGCTGTCCGGGCGGAGCCGCTTCACGGCGCTCGCGATAAAGTCGATTGCCCGGTCGATCTGTTCCTCGTCGTTCAATTTGCCGGTGGAAAAACGAATGGTGCCCAGCGCCCGCTCGATCGGCACTTTCATGGCCAGAAGTACCGGCGACGGTTCCGCTACATCGGTATGGCAGGCAGCGCCGGGGGAAGCTGCCACTTCGGTCAATTCGTCCAACAGGGTGTTGGCGTCGATGCCGGGGAACGACACGTTGAGCGTGTTGGGCAGCCGTTTTTCCGGGTGACCATTCAAAATCGTGTCCGGCAATTGGCGCTGAAATCCATCCCACAAACGGTCGCGCAGTTTTTTCATGTGCTGTTGATTCGCTTCAAAATGCTGTCCAGCCAAATCGCATGCTTTACCCAATCCCACAATTTCCAGCACATTTTCAGTGCCGGCGCGGCGGCCGGCCTCGTGATTGGCGCCCAGCATCAACGACTGTAATTTCAACCCGCGGCGAAGGTACAGCGCGCCGATGCCTTTTGGTGCGTACAGTTTGTGCCCGGCGATGGACATCATATCCACGCCCAGTTCTTTCACGCGCGTCGCGATTTTGCCAACCGACTGCGCCGCGTCGGTGTGAAATAAAATCCCATGTTTTTTCGCGATCTCGGCAACCTCCGAAATGGGCTGAATCGTGCCGACTTCGTTATTCGCGTGCATTATGGTAATCAGAACGGTGCCCGGTCGGATGGCTTTTTCAACTTCTTCGGCCTGAACCATGCCGTAGGAATCCACCGGCAGATAGGTCACCTCGAAGCCATGTCTTTCCAGATAATTGCAGACATTGATCACAGCCGGATGTTCCACCGACGACGTGATGATGTGATTGCCCTTTTCGCGAAATGTTTCAGCGACGCCGCGAATGGCGTAGTTGTTGGACTCAGTCCCGCCGCTGGTGAAAATGATTTCGTCCGAGTCGCAGCCTAACAACGCAGCCACCTGCCGGCGCGCATTTTCCACCGCCTTTTTGGTTTGCACGCCGTACCAGTGCGAGCTGGATGGATTGCCGAATCCCTCCTTTAAATACGGCATCATGGCGTCCGCAACCGCCGAATCGATGGGAGTGGTTGCGTTGTGGTCTAAATAAATCGGTTTCATTCAAGCCCTTTTTTAGTTATCCTGAAATACAAAGAAAGAAAAATATTTTGCCCGCTGAAAATACGAAAAATCGCGGATGAAGCATTTCGGTATTCAATTCCGTGTTCTTCCGCCTATTTCGTGGGGAGATATCTCTATATGATTCACATTTTTATGAATATATTTAATATTCAGACAAATGTCAAGCAGAGAATTTACACGCGGCAGGGGTAAAATTCAGGAGGAATTTCTAATACGCGTATAACGTATTATTTTTGTATGGAGTGCATCGACTGTGTCGATGCATGTATTGACACAGTCAATTCACTCCATATGTTTTTAGAAATTAAATAGCTAAATTTGATTATAAAAATCCATTTTATAAATTTAAGTTATAAAAAAACTCAACGCCTTCAGTGAAAACTCTGAGCGCTCTGTGGTTCCTCTCTTTTCTCTATTTCTGCCTCGCCTCATTTTGCAGCAGTTCCCAAAATTGGGGGTGAACCGTGTAATTATTTCGCTGCGCTTCGCGGACGTGATGCAGGGCCAATTCTAAATTCCCGGCGCTGTGATAGGCAATGGCCAGATTGTTGTGCGCCTTGCCCAGGTTCGGATTGATGTCCACGGCTCGTTTCAAATTGGCGATGGCGTCTTCCAACTGATGCTTCGAATACAAACACACGCCAAGACTGGAATAGGCGTCTGCATAAAAGGGATCGATTTTTATGGCCTTTTGAAATTGTACCATGGCGTCATCGATTCGCCGTGTTTCGAGATAGACAAGTCCCATGTCATAATACGCCTCGGCATAATTGGGGTCCAGGCGCACGGCCTCATTGAGCTCTTCCAGCGCCCGCGCGGTATTGCCCTGTTTGAAATACACCACGCCCAATCCCTGGCGCGCGACCGCGTAATCTTCGTTCAGCGTTATGGCTTTTTTATATTCAGTAACCGCTTTGTCGAACTCACTTTTGATGAAAAAAATCCGCGCCACATTAGCCCTGGCCACGTAATCTTCCGGATTCAGGGACAGGGCCTGCTCGTAGAATTTTTGCGCCTCATCCGGCGAGCCGGACATTTCCAATGCAAAGCCGAGATTGGTGTATCCTGCACTATGCCCGGGATTGAGCCGGATCGACTCCCTGAAATGCCCGATGGCCTCATCGAATTTTCCGACCCGGAGCGCGCTGGTTCCGATCATGGAATGATACTCGAAAAAGCCGGTCAGCTTACCAGCATTGGCAATGAGAATGGCCAGTTTTTCCTGCTCTTTGCCGGCCCAGCCAAGCACTTTGGCCAGGTTGATGAGCCCTGCCAGGTAGTAGTCATTTGGCAAAGATGAAAGCAATGTGTCGTAAACCGGCTGCAGGGTCTGCGGACTCAGCTTATTCGCTGAAGAAATCCAGCCTTCCCGTTGCATCGCTTCCACCAGCCGTTCGGCGATAACCTGGTTTCCGCGAATGGTCGGATGAACGTGATCGATAAACATGGTATTATCGGAAATCTGATTCGGACACAGGTTTTGAAATTCCGCCGCCATATCAATGACCGGCGCATTATATTTCTCACAATTTTCTTTGATGATTGCATGGATGGCATTCGGCGCGCGCAGCGGGCAGACATCGAGCTCTTTCGCCATGTCGAAATACTTTCCTGCCAGGTCGAATTGCCCTGTCTTGTCCATGCAAATAGCGATGTTGTAAACCAGTTCCGCATACTGGTTGTCGATTTGCAGGCATTTTTCGTACGCTATCAGCGCGTCTTTGAAGCGGGACTGGCGCTGATTGATTTGCCCGATCCGAAACGATTCTTCCCATGCAACGCGCTCGCTTTCAGAAAGGCCCTGTTCGTGCTCAGATTTGAACGGAGAAAAATCCCGGACATTGCTCCCGGGAGTCACGAACATGATGCCCACGCCATTGGCCCGGGCAAGTCGGATAATTTTTTCCAGATTGAACCGAAAATGACTGAATGTCTTCTTCTGCTGCAGGGTAGCCCGTGTGTACCGATCCAGACCGGCACTCTCGTCCAGAATGGTCTGCACTTCCTGAGCCAGATTGTTTTGGGGATTGATTGAATTCGATGCGTGATCGGCAGGCGATACAATGTCGCGCAGCAGGCGATACGCATGCGACCTGTCCAGCGCGATGCGAATCTTTTTCAGGGTGGAATGCTGCTGCAAAATATTTTCATACGTGCGCGCCTCAAGAAATTCATTATGCCCGGTGTACAGCACGAACAGATCCGGCTGGTATTGAAGCGCCTCTTCGACAAGGTGAATAATGCGATAGCTGGCATACGAGATGCCGCCGGCGTTTATCACTTCGTACGTTCGCGTCGAATCGATCGAAGCCAGTATCAGCTTCATCCAATTCGGGAATGCCGTCTCAGCGCGATAGGGACTGCCGTAGGTCGTCGAGCCGCCAAAGCAAAATATCCGATAGGCGTTGGCCGACTTCGCTCGTTCGAATTCCTGGTGATTGAAGAAGGACAGTTTATTGGGGTTGGTCGCCAATACGGTCTTCCCCTCCGCATTGGTTTTTTCGCCAAACAGCGGGTAAATTTTTTCGAACCCAACAAAGGGATCGGACTGTGTCCCGCGCTCGCTCACATGAAAGATTCGCAGCCCCGCTTCGATCAGGAAAAGGATAAAAATCCCGAAGCTGATCAATAGGACTTTTTGCCCGATTGTGGTTTTGATGTTGTCGCGTTTCAACCTGAACCTCTGAATCTACTCACAGTATGACAATGGCTTTTTCGGAAGGGAAGGTCGCCTGCCAGGGACGCAGGCGCTCCAATGGCGCCAGGAGTTGGCTCTCATTATTTTGCAATCTTTATGTCGTCGTACCAGTTCTCATTGTAGATTTCCGAGCGCTGACTGCTTTTGATATTCGAGTGAATGAGTTGATAGTTGCCAAAGGTGCCAAAGTCGCAGAACACAAAATGCACCTGCCCCTGCTGGTCGAGAGTCTCGTACGTCCAGACTTCATAGGCCCGTTTTTCCATGCCGGCCGGCTCGCGCTCGATCTCGTCCGGCGGCCCATACATGATGAAGACGCGCCCGCGATCCGATTTCCAGCCAGGCAGAGAAGGCGAATTGAATCGCTCGGAGGCCAGGTAAAATCGCTTGAGATGCTCGGTCCGAAAATTTGGGTCTTTGCCGCGCCAGTAGTTGTTGATAAATTCAATCCTGGCCGGGGTATTCAATTGGTCAAACAGCTCGAGTTCCCCTTGATCGGTGATGTGCATGATCTGCGCGCGGAATTCCTCAATATCCTCTTCCCTGTATTGCGCCAGCGAAATGGTTTTGAACGGATTGTGTATCCAGAATTCACCTGTCGTTTCTGCGCCGGCGCCGGAGCGATTGTCTGTCACCTTCAAATTCAACTGGTACTTGCCGGAAACCAGATCCAGCACATTGATCTTATCCGCCCATAAAGCGAAGCTGGTTCCTGGCGCAGCCTCTTTCCGGGATGAAATCAGCACATTGCCATTGAAATCGCGGATCATGTATTCTTTCGTGATATTCCCGGCTTGCAGCGAGTCAGCCTGGAGATGATAGATTTCTGTGTAAAAATAAACAAAGGGCGATTCAATGCCAAATACGCGGGATGGATTGGGAACGACTTCCACTGCATTTTTCGTGAATTGATTTTTCCCTTCGCTCCGTTCAATGGAACGGGCAAATTCAATCCCGCTGATCCGGAGCGTCGCGCCTTCGAACGAGGGCGCCACAATGGTTCGCTCGTCGGAGCCGGCCGCCAGGGATTCCATATCCTGCACAATGATTTCGGCGGTGTACCTGCCGGGCTGCAATAAAAATCCGGCAAGTTCCAGCGTGGTCAAATCATCGACCTGACGGAGCGAATCCACCTGACTCATGTTCTGCCATGTCTTTTCCGCGGCAGGCTTGCCGGTGGAATCCTGTATCAAAACAGTCAATTTGTAGCCGGCCAGAAAGCGGTCGCCGACCTGCTTGTAGGTCAATTGATAGTTAGCAAAGGAAATATAAATTTCCTGGTAGGTTTTCCGGTCATCGCTGAAATTTTTGAAGCCCGCATTATCCGTATAAAACCGAATCGGGTCGGTTGATGCGTGGGCTGCAAACGCCATCGCCATCATTCCGAGCACAGCGACGGCGATGATTGATCTTGAACTGGCCATTGCGATTGCCCTAATATTCGTAAGTATCCAGAATTGCTTTGAGAGTTGGGTTCCAGCCGCTCTGGGGATAGGTATCGATAACATATTGAAAGATCATGGGTCGGCTCAGCACCTCGCCATTGGCGGCTTTGAACTGATCGATTTTATCGTAAGCCCCGTGCCGAATTTCCTGGTTGAGGTAAAATGTGAAATAGTTGTGTTTGAGATTGATGACATGATTCACCGGCCGGGTCTCGAAAAATGTCCCGCTGAACGCGATGTTCTCCGTGGGCCAGACTTTGTAATTATCCACGTTGGAGCGAAATTCATTGGCGACGGTCAAATAGGCCTGGCCGGACATATTGATACGAAATGCTTTGAGCGCGTATTTTCCATCCGGCACATTGGGCAGAAAGAAATAACCATTCTTATCTGTGGTCGTCCATTTTCCGAATATTTTTTCTTTGCCATTTTCCTCATAAATGCCGATGATGGCGACATCCAGATTCTCGAAATAGACATCATTTCTATTTTCGTAACCCTTGTTTTCAAAAATGATGGATCCAATGATCAGGTTTTTTCCCTGCATTGGTTCTTCCATAGAGGGAATTCCACCGGCGCAGTTCAGCATAAACAGGACGAGAGGCATCAGCAGAACAAGTCTATTTTTCATGGGCACATCACTCCTATTTTTTGAAGGTATGTTTTTGCCGGCACGGGCCATGTAAAATTCTGTCGGACGGCCGAAGTCATTTGACCAAAACCGGTTAAAATGAGAAATCTGTCCCACCGGGCGCCCGGGTTTTTGGACAGATTTCTCATCGTTCAAAATGTGAATTCATTTGATACAAACGAAACGCTAATCACTCGACAAAAAAGCGGTCAGAGAGAACATACAGCGAAATCAAAAACCGATCTGAATCGACGTGACATTGACATATCCCAGATCGCCATAATCGGCCATGCCGTAATCGAATCGCAGGTCCATTCCACGGACCGGAATTTTCAAACCACCGCCCCAGGAGAAGGTGGCCAGATCGTAATTTTGTTTGTAGCCGGCGCGCAAGGCCAACAGATGTCGCCACTCATATTCCAGGGCATATTTCGCGCGCATGGCATTATCGAACGAGTCGTTCAGCTCGAAAATAGCGGATATGCGATTGGATTTATCCGATACGAACGAGCTGTTCGCTCCCATAATATCGACGGACGCCCCCAACTGAAAGCTGATGGGCAGCGCATATTTTTCAACCTGAAGCTGGGCGTCCAGGTCCCGGTTGCCGACGCCTTCCATTTCTTCCTGTGGTTCGTAGGCGAACGTCGTCAACGGGCCGTTATCCATGGTCATATCCGGTCCGAAATTGGTGATGCTCATTCCAATTTTGAGGCCGCTCACCTGAGGCGCGAAAATGATTCCCATATCCATGCTGACGCCATCGGCGCCCTGCTCCCAGATTTGTTCATGCACCCAGCGCCCGGTCACGCCAAACGTGACGCGGTCGGTCAGCATGCGCGAATAGCTCACGCCGGCGGACATGTTGTAATTATCGAACATAATGCCGGTGCCATCCGGGTCATCCACGGTTGTTTTTTCGATGCGTCCGATATCCACGTAGTTCAATGAAAATCCGAAGAAATTGTTAATTCCCATCGGGACCACCACGCCGAGGAATTGATGTTTGATGCCGGCGTACAGGTTGGTGTTGTTGTACGAAGCCGTGATTCTTCCCAGCGAGGAAATCCCGGCCGGATTCCATTGCAGCGCAGTGACGTCATTGGCGACGGCCGTGTACGCGCCCGCCAGGGACATCGCGCGCGCGCCAACTTCGAGCTTCAGGAAATTTGCAGCCGTCGTGCCGACCTTATTCACTTCTCCCTGCCCGAAAAGCGCCTGAGCACTCACCGCGATCACTATCAATAAAATAACTTTTTTCATGGTATTGCCTCCTTAATAGACGATAGAAATCACTTGACTACTGCCAATTTTCCGATTTTCGTTTTGCCTTCCGGGGTTTTCACCACGTAGATGTAGATGCCGTAAGAAATTTCCAGATTTTCTTCGGTCAGCAAATTCCAGTGAGCCTCACCGTACGATGGATTATCGTGCTGAATTTCCCGAATGAGGTCGCCCGTCAGAGTAAAAATTCGTATCGTGCATTTTGGAGGTAAGTGCGTGAAGCGGACATCGTGCTGGTCCCATTTTGAGGATCCAGTGTAAAGTTCAGTCTTCGATGCGACAATATAGGGATTGGGCACAGCTTTGATCGCGTCCAGTTCATCTTCGGTCACCGCTTTCGTCGATAACTTGTACGTGCTGAATGTGAACACATCATTACTGAAGGGTTTCTTGGTCCTGAACGTGTAGACATCGCCAACAGCCGGCTCTTGGCTGGCTCCCCATGTTTTGACGAACGTCGTGTCCGTTCCAACAACGACAGTATCCGGGGCCCATGTAATGGAAAAGACCCAGGTGAACGTTCGGACAGTCGAACCCGGCGTGAGATATTCCCAGATTCGAATTTGTCCCCCGCTCGGATACACGCCGGTGGGCGGGGTATACAAGACATCCATTTGCTTCGGCGGGGTAACGCTCACCTTCCATACCTGGAATGGGAACGTCATGGCGCCAATGGCGTTGGTGTCCGCGTTTTCGCCGAGGAACCGAATTTCATAGTCCGCGGCAATGGGGGTGAATGGAACAACATTAATCCGATAATCGCTCGTATCAGGTCCCAGGATTTTCGTCCAACCCGACTCATTGGCCAGATACTCCGGCTTATCGTAATTGATCACTTTGATGCCAACACCGTCGAAGAACGGGAATGGCTCCGGATCGATGCCGCTGCTTTCGTTTGTGATGGGCGAATGGTCGGTCACTTTGAAAATTTTAGCATCTTCATCAAACACGCTGTAAGCGAGCTTGCCCGATGAATCGCTGAATGAAATCCGATACGTATGGCCCAACACCTCGTTATCATCCACCACGTTCAGTTGCAGCACGCCGTTGCCAAGGCCGGAGACGCGCTTAAATGCCGTGTCGATATTGGCTGGCACATAGCCGCCGGGCCGAACGCCGGGAATGACGTCCACAACGCACAGGTCCTTGGATGACGTGCCTTTGGCTGTCTCATTCGCATTGAACAATCGATCCGGATACGGATGATCATAGGCCGTGATGCAATAGCGATAGCGAACGCCGTTGGTCACATCGGTATCCGTCCACGAATGAACGATGCCGCTATTATCGCCCAGGTAGAACCAGGATTGATAGGGGTCCAGACCTTCGTAGTCATTGATTACATCGCACTGGAAGACTGGTTCATAGGCGAGCACATCGCCCACAGTACCTTTCTCCGTTATTTCATAAATCTCCTGCCCCCAATCGATATAATCCAGGTCCCGATCGAAGTAGGCTTTGTAGATTTTATAGCCTTCGAAGTCCTTCTCTTTCGTCAAAATATCAATGGTCTCTTCAGCGATATTATCCCAATACAACGTGACTTTGCCATCCTCGGCGTAAATGACCGGGATATCGTTTTCATCCAGGACTTTGGTGCCCACGGCGCTCAATGTCGGTGTCAATGGTGGGCCGGTACCCTGGAAGCTGTTGCTGTACAACTCCATGGCCTTTTCAAAATTATTGATGATATCTGCGAAACGGACTTCGTAGGGATTGGTCGGAAAGCCATCGGCGTCCAGAGCGCCGGGGTCATCATCCCCGCCGACGATGCAGAAATGCAGCGCGATGGTGTCTCCCGGCGTTGCGCTGAATGGCCCGGAGGACATGATAAACCACGGGTCAGGACGGCTTCCGTTCGGCTGACTCTCCTGCAAGTCGCGCAGCAGATTCAAGTCATCGAATAACGGATCGCTGCCGTGGAAATATTTCTGCTGATCCTGCGCTGTGAGAATTTCTTTACGGCCGCTGGCCATAGCGTAGATGATATTTTCCATTTTCTGCCCGCCGGATTCCGCGTCGAAATCCTCCTGTGTGAAGTAATGGAATGATGTCAGTCCGATATCCTTCGGCGTCTTCAAATATGCAATGCCATGCGCGGACACAGGGCCTTCACTGTACGGCGAATCGACATCCTTCGCGTACCCGTCTTTATCGAACATTACAAAAATGTCGCGCACCGTATCGGCAATGCAGTAATCGTCTTCAGCCCAGCCGGGCTCGTAGCCGGTATTTCCCCAGGGATCGCGTCCGGGAAGATCCGGATCGATCAGGAAACCGAAATAGAGACTATCGATTGTGCCGGTGTGAGACTGCCTGTTGGGATCGGTAATATCATCCCGGTAGATTAGATTGTAGTTGAAGAATACAATATCTTTGTACGATCGGGTCGAATAGCAATAGCCAGAGACTTCCATATCAAAGCCAATGGGGAAGCCCACATTGACCTCATCGCCCCAGCGAATGCCATTGTACTTGTCGTTCATGATATAAAAAATATCTTTATCCGAAACGAATTTGCCCTCCAGCGGCTGTCCGAACGTGGGCGATTCCTGATCCGGGTCCAGCGCCCAGTAGCCAGGCCAATGCCGCACGTCGGGCGTTTCAATGAACTGCTTGTAGGTTGGCGACAGCGGATCTTTATCAAAATATCCCATCGGCCAGGAATTGGGACGGGTGCTGGTAGCAATCAACGGCACATCAGACCAGGTGTCATCGCCCATCAATTGCGTGCTGCCCAGGTCCTGCGCCTCCCAGTCAGTGTAGCCCCAACCCTGAACGCCGACGCCGAAATGCATGGTGATGCTTTCGATGACGTTGTAATACTGACTTCGATCGACGATATCGCCCTCTTCCGTCCGAATAGCGGTAGCCCACGGTTGGGGCGGAACCGCCAGATAGGGAATGATCCAACGGACTTCACCCCAAAAGCCGTGTTTACAATAAGGCAGACCCTGATTGCCGATCACGCCAAAATTTTCCACGCCATTCACCTGCATTTCTCCGGCATCCATAAACGCGATTCCGCGATCAAACAAGCTTGCCGGCTTTTTCAAGTCAGTTGGAAAAATTTTCTGATCATCAATGACTGGCAATCTTTCCTGAGCGATGCCTGAAATGGGGCCTGTCAGTGACACTATTATCAATGCCAATATCCATATCGTTATATTTTTTGGTTTTGCCATTTCAAGTCTCCAATTTTTCTGTTCTTGCTAATCTCCAAACCTCACCTGGCTGCATGGTCCAACAGGCTGTTCACCACAGAATTCTCACGCCAAACGTGACTGCCCGACGCGGTCCAAAATTATTGATGCTGATGCCATCCATGCTCGTTGCGCTATAATCGGCATTGGCAGTGCCGGGATCGGTCGCCGATCCGGTTTGCGAATACCCATCAATGACATTCTGCCGATCGAACAGGTTTCGCACCTGGGCGAAGAAGGAATAGGTCAAGCCGAAGATTTCGACATTTTTATAGGCGCGCAAATCGAACTGGTGAAAGAACGGCCAGCGCGCTGAATTCTCCTCTTCCAGATAACCGGCTTCGCCCATGTATGGCGTGTAAACGCGTCCACTTTCTCCGAAGTACACCAGACTCACGCCAAAGTTGGAGAGCACTTTTTGATTGAACACAGTGGGGCCGGCGTCTTTTGGAATGCTGAAATTGAGGTTGATTCGAACGGAATGAGGCTGATCCCAGGAGGCAATGGATTCCCGTTTGGGCAAGGTATTGGAACTTTCGTCATCCCAGTAGCCATCCCAGGAAGTTTGCTTCAATACCCGGGCTCGTGACCAGGTGTAATTCAGCGTCCCGGAGAAGAAGTCGCGATAACGCCGCTGCAGGGTCACATCCAGTCCACGCGCAGATCCAAAATTGTTATTCAAAAAGACGTAATAGCCAAATGGATTTTCGCCTCCCGGATCGGAGTAGGGCGGCACGTACACCGAGCCAACCTGGTTGGTGGTCTCCTTGGACCACAGTGTCAAATTAAGCCCGTAGATATCGCCGATCTGTTGCTGATAACCGACTTCGTACTGAATGGATTTTTCATGTTCCAGATTGTTGTTGCCCATCAGTTCGCCGCTTCTGAGGGTCAGTTCGCGCGCTTGGCCGGTTGCGCGGTATAAATCCCGATAATTGGGCGTCTGATAAAAATGCCCGAAATTAAAATGAACGACAGATTTGGAAGTGAGCGGATAGGCCATGCCAATTCTCGGGCTTACCTTGAATTTCTTTTTTGATCGTTCAAAATCGTTGTATTCGATCATCGGCGTTTCAATATCCTGTTCGCCAATGGGATCCAATGGATCCGCGTACATTTCCCCTTCAGCATTGGCGTAGTCAATGCGCATACCCGCATTCAACACCACAGTGCCGTATTCAATTTTATCCATCAAATACAACGCGCCCTCTTTGGGGAACATGTGGTACACCGTCGGATGATCCGATGGGCCGGATGAACCCTGATCATCGTGGCGGCTGAGATCGTAATACACGAATTGTCCGCCAAATTTCAGTTGATGATTTCGGTTGATCTGCGACGTGAAGTCCAGCCGAACGTCGTACGTGATGCTCGAATCTCCCTCAAAATACACATTGTCGTATCGGACCCGGAAGTAACCTTCCCAGGGATCCAGGACGCCGTAGGTGCTGTAATGATTGTACTGATCCTTTTGTTTGATGTTATCCCAGTCCGGTGAGAAGATATTCTTCATCCCAAAAATTTCATCATAGACATGATTGTAATCGTTGATGACGCGGATGCGCCGCGACTGGAAGAATCGCTGAATACGAATGGTGTAGAAATTGGATGGATTTATCGTATGGTTCCAGACAAGACCCTGACGATTGCTCTGGCGAAACTGGACGTTTCTCGCAGCCATGCCGGAGCCGTTTCTGTGCCATACCTGATACGCGCCGCCGCTGCCGGGGAACTCGTCCGGGAAGGGCAATCCAGATTCGAGGTAATACGTCTCCCCGCTGGTTTCGCTCACCAGGAGCCGGTCAATATTGGTTCGGGTATCCACGGGACTCGCATCCACATTGTACCACTCTCCGGGCAAATGGTAATAATACCCGGCGTGATAGTCATTGATCTGGGAGTAGCTCTGGGATTGGGACAAACTGAGAGACAGTTTTATCATGGGACTGATGCGGTAGGTGAGCTTGCCCAGATAATCGAAACTATTATCCCAGCCCATGCCGTGCCAGCCCTTCCATGTATCCATGGGATTGATGAACCGGCGCTTTCCGCCCACATCGACTGGCGAAAGTACGCTCTCCACCTGGGATTTGGTGATCAAATCCATGGAACCATCCTCAATGAAATCCTGGAATAGCTCAGCGGATGTGGGGAGATCGCCTCTGTTGTCATCCCAGATAATATCATCGAATTCATAGAGCGTACCTGCTTCCGAACTCAGGTCTGTCGAAAAGAAGAAGGACAGATTGGGGATGAATGGCACAGGTCCGTTCATGCTGAATTGCACATTCTGATAATTTCGCTCCTCCTGCCGTTGAGACGCCAGGGCAGTAAGGCCAAATGGGACGGACGTGCCATATTCCAATTGACCGGATAATTTGGAGCCGCCTTCGCGCGTGGTCAGGTTGATCACGCCGGATAACGCATTGCCGTACTCCGGGCTGAATCCGCCGGCAGCGACTGTCATCTGGTTGACGGCGTTGTTGTTTATCCGTGTGCCAAATCCGCCGAAGAGAGGATTGCCCACTTTCATGCCATCGATGAATAAGCCAAGCTCATTGTTTCGTCCTCCGCGCATCCGGATGTCTTCAATCCCCCTGATGTTGTAGCCACTCTTCGCATACGGGGTGTTGGTGAGCACGGTGATGTTCGATTGCAGCGCCAGGACCCGGCTGATATCTTCCGCCGGCATATTTTTAATTTCATCAAAAGACATGGTGGAGACTTTGGACGTCACACTGGGATCGATGAGCGGTCGCTCAGCCGTAACGACAATTTCCTCACCGACATCCAGTACCGTCTCGTCCAGACTAAAATCAACCCGGGTTGTCTGATCAATGACCACCTGAACGTTCTGGACAGAATAGGTTTTGTAGCCCATCATGGAGGCGGTGACAGTATAGTCCCCGGCCGGGACGTTGATCATATAGTAATAACCATCAGCCCCGGTAGCCGCTCCAATTGCCGTCGTTTTCAGCGTCACATTGACGCCTGGGAGCGGATCGCCTGTCTTCTTATCCTTGACATAGCCATCGATCTTACCCGTTGTCTGGGACAGCAGAAACGCCGGCAAAACGAATGACACGATCAAACCAATTGAAAGGAAGTATTTGAGTTTAGCCATTAGGCACTCCTTTCCATTTCTCTTGTGAAAAAAAAATGCAATTCATGTGTTACCACAAGAATTGCACGTTCTATTTTAATGCGCATAGTGCTTCTCTCCAGCCTTTTAGTACTATGGTTTTAAAAGAATATAACATTAAATTCATAAATGTCAAGAAAAAAATCCGGAGAATGAAATAATATTTCCACACATGGCGCCTAATGGACTATTAATTCTGCAAAGGATTGTATTGCGGGATTTTTGCTGAAACGGTATCAGCACACATTAGAGCGCCGGTCATGCGAAATGTATTTTTTCAGATGGAAGTGATCCTGCATTGGAACAGCAAGGATGCGGGGGGCGCGGGAGAAGCATATCATTTTCACGGATCGAATCCTGTCTGCCTCAGGGGGAGGTAAAAAAAAAGAAGGGCGTCAAAGCCCTTCTTTTAAATTTTCATGTGTTACAAAAGGTTGAATTATCAATATGCCAAACTACCCTGGATAACCTGGTTTAATTCCAATTCATTGGGTCGTCATTTTCCCATTCTTCTTCGTCTTCCCATTCTTCTTCTTCGTCTGACCATTCTTCTTCGTCTTCCCATTCTTCTTCATCATCTTCCCATTCTTCTTCATCTTCCCAGTCTTCGTCGTCTTCCTCGCTCCAGTCATCGTCGTCTTCTTCGCTCCAATCTTCCTCTTCCCAGGAAGACTCTTCCCAATTTTCTTCTTCATTGGTGAAATTGAACATGTCATTTACCTTTTTAATTTCTTCGAATTCGTTATGTTTCATTGTCTGAACCTCAAATATTTAGGCCTGAAAATTTCTTATTTAACGGGCAAAGATAAAAAATTAATTTGAGAAATGCAAGGATAAATTTTCAACAAAATAAAAATATTCACTGTTAATTATTACAGGGGTTAATCTCATAAAAACAGGTAACTACAAAACCCCGAATTGCCTATTTGTCCCATTTTCATCATTCCAGTGACTCATTGAGAATCTGGATAATATGCTTCACCTGGGCGTTGTGATTGTACTTTCGGATGCCATAGGAAAGCTGAATCAAACACCCGGGGCAGGACGACGTCAGCACCGACGCTTCGGTTCGCCTCACGTTTTCAATCTTCCGTTTGAGGATTTTCATGGACAAATCATAATGCGCGATGTTGTACGTACCGGCGCCTCCGCAGCACCAATCCGCTTCAGCCATTTCGCGAAATTCGATCCCCTCAATCTGCTGGAGCAGTTGACGCGGCTGTTCCTTGATTTTCATGTAATGTCCCAGATGACACGGATCGTGATAGGTCACAATAGCCTGTGTGGCCTTCAATTCCCGCGCGCGCGGAAACTGCGTCAGGAACACATTGATGTCCATGACCCGCCTGGAGAACTCCTGCGCGCGGCGCTCCCAAGCCGGCTCGCCGGCCAGGAGATGGACGTACTCGCTCAGAAACGACGAGCAGCTTCCGCATTCACTGACCACAATGTCGCAGCCGGATTTTTCAACGATTTCGATATTCCGCTGCGCCATTCGTTTTGCGGCGGCCACGTCGCCGTACCCGGAGGCAGGCAGTCCGCAGCACAGATTTTCCAGCACTTCGACGGAATACTTATTTCGCGTCAAATAGTGGAGCGTCGCCAGCCCGACGTCGGGGAATGCGTAATTGATGCCGCATCCCACAAAATAGCCTATTTTCAAATTGCTATCCCGGGCGGGAAATTGTATCTCTGTCAATCGTTCGCGAAGGAATTTCCCGGGCAGCGTCTTAAGCAAACCTTCGGCATTGGCAATATTCTTCCCGATCCATTTGAACACCCGCAATGCCTGCGCCAGTCCGGATATTCCCGAACGCTTTCCCAGCGACGCCAGTTTCATCAGTCGGGTCATTCGTCGCGGATTTGGCAGCAGTTCATTGAAAACAAACCGCTGCAGCGGCGGCTGGCCAAATGTATGAATGTACATGGCGCGCGCCGCAGCCATGATCTGCTGCGTCTTCACCACCGGCGCGCAGTTCGTGTTGCATGCCCCACACAGCAGGCATTCGAAAATGGGATCTTTGAAATCTTTTGTCAGGGGGATTTCTTTTTCGTAGATCTTTCGCGCCAGATAATTCCGACCGCGCGCCACAGAATGCTCGATGCCGGTCACAACGTATGTCGGACAGGTCGGTTGACAATACCCGCAGCGAATGCAACGGATCGCCTCCTGATACGCTTGCTCCCCTAAAATTTCCAGTTCGCGTTCGGTCATTTCTTCTCTCGCGGCAAAACTCCAATGGATGGAAAAATTTCGTTCTCCCGAAAAACCAGCACCTCTGAAATGCTCATTTGTATTTCCCAAAATCAAATTACTACAAAGGGCAAAAAATATTTCACGACATGATCCATGGATTAGGATTAGCCATCAAATTTGCTCATGTCTTCCATCTCTTTCCGGATCATATCCTCCAGCGTGATTTTTTTATAGCCGGCCGGGATATTGAATTTGTCATCCGGAACCGGTTTTTCAACGATGCTCAAAATCTCGCTGATGTTTTCCGAATCGAAGAACCGCGTGATTGTCAAAATCGGGATGCCGTCCAACTCAGATGCATTCCCGTGGACCCCGGACTCGGAATCATCGCCAATGACATTCGCCATGACGTTCGAAAGGGAGATGAGCACTTCTTTGAGCGACTTCTTGTTTGTGACCCAGTACTCAGCAACCTCATTTCCGGTTTCATTGCTTTCAATCACCTGTTCGCATTGAAAGCCATTGATCATTTTCGTCACACCGGTTTTCTTCAGAGTTGGCTTCACTTCGTCTTCTTCCACTATATCGTCGGGAATGTCCCTGGGCATGGATGAATCGAAATCCATTTCAACATACGCCTTCTGCTCGTTCAACACCAGCCACATGACATTTTTCTCGGGACGGACGATATAGGAATTGCCCTTGCCGTCTTCCATACAGATCATATTATTTTTCACGTGAACCGTACTCATCGTGACATCGGGTTCTTCTCCGACCATTTTGTTGGTCTCTTTCTGAGAAATGCTCCCTTCAAACGACTGAGCGAAAAGATGCATCGAACTAAACATCAAAAAAACCAATACCATAATCCTGATTTTGTTTCCCATAGCTGAAGCTCCTCGATTGCAGTTCAATTGTTCGGTAATGGATACCAGTTGATTTATCGTGTTGCTTATTCGTAAGGTATTTCAGAAATATCGCTCACGGTTCGGGTGATTTTAGAAATGCTAATGTGGGCCATTATTACAAAGAACCTGAAGTCCGCTCTTCGAAAACAGGGCTCTCTTTTCAATCTAGCGAAAAGGCCATTGTGCCCGAATTCATCGGTGACCTGTCACAGCCCGCCGACGAATCTGCCGGCGACCAAAATGCCATTCGGGTCGTATTTCTTTTTGATTGCGGCCATCAGCCCGAAATGACCGCCGGTCTTTCCCCAGACCATCTCCGGCGTTCGATGTTCCAGAGGCAGGAGCAGCCCGGTCACCGATCCGTGCAGCGCAGCGATTTTCTCCCGGATCGACTCCAGGTAGATTGGCTGAAAAATAGCACCAGTCACCTCCTGCGCCGTAAATGCAGCGTCCAGAACGCCGCTGAACATGTGAGCCTGGATGGCCGCGGTCAGATTCTGCTGTCCGGCGAACTCTTCGATGACCGCCGCCGCCTCGGCCAGTTTCGCTTTGGGAACGCTGATGCGCACGCTGAACCTGACATTCGCTTCGTGGGAGGTGATTCCATTTTCAGCAATTCGCTTCGGCAGGAATTCTTCCTCGCTCCCGGTCATGGCGCGAACAGCCACAGCGCCATGCCCGGAGGCAATGTCTCTGATTCGACCGGAGCTGTCCTGCACCATGGCCGGATGGCCGATCACAGTCAGAATCACCCCATGTTGTTGCGGCGAGGAAATCAGACCTTTCAACTTTGTCGCTGCGCAGGCGCGATTATAATATTCATATCGACTGATTATAAAATTCATTGCGGAAATTTTTTGAGAAAATGAAAACGCGTCAGCAACCTGATCGAACGCCACGATGAGCGATTGACGGCTGGCCGGGATGGGCGACAATTTGAAGGTGACTTCAGTAATCGCACCCAGCGTGCCGAACGTGCCGATGAAAAGCTTGCTCAAATCATAGCCGGCGACATTTTTCACCGTCTTGCCCCCGGCGCGGATCAGACTTCCATCGGGCAAGACAACTTTCATACCCAGGACTGAATCGCGACAGCCGCCGTAGCTAGAATGCCAGACATTCGGACTGTTCGTCGCCACAATACCTCCGAGTGTGCGGGCCTCCGCTCCAGGGATTTCCAGTGACAATTGCTGATTCGATTTTCTGAGATAATTCTGCATGAACGGCAGTCGCGCGCCGGCCTGAACCGTGACAATGAGATCCGCCACATCATGTTCTACGACCGAGTTCATTTTCGTCACGGAAATGACCCAGTCAGGTCGCTCGATCGCGGCGCCAATATCGCGCTGGCTGTTGTTCCCGGCGATGAGCACTTTTCTGCCTTCCCGGGTCGCTGCGGTCAATATTTCAGCGACCTGCGCATTATCCTCAGGGTAGAGCAACTGCGATGCGGCTCTGCCCGCGATTTCAAATCTGGCCAGTTCCTCCGGGGTACTGATTCTATCACTATGTCCGCTTTGGGGAATCACTCTTTCACCCATATTTGTTAGATCACCTTAATTTCAGCACGATGTTTTCGTTTCGGGACCAGGCGTGCATCCGTTGTAACCGATCACAGGGATGCAAAAGCTGACAGGATAACAGGATGTTAAGGATGGACAGGATAATTGATCTAGGTTTTTGTCTCGTTGATCAAGGCACGGGTCTGATAGTCAAGTGATCTTTGTTCAAGAAACAGGCAAGGCTATCAGAGAAGCCATTGTCTATGTTTATTAGACATAAAACGCCAGAAATTTATCCTGTAAATCCTTTCGATCCTGTTATCCTGTCAATAAAACTCCTGACAACATTCAATCCCTGTGATCGGTTACCATTATTCATTGTATTTTTAAAGGAAGCGGGATAACCTGAATGGTGCATAAATTTAAAATTCGAATATAAAACTGAGTTTGATTTTGCATACACATTCACACATTATGAAAACATAATGTTAAGTTGGGCTATTGTAGAATTCATGAATAATTCAGGTTAAATACTATCTTTCTCAGTTACCGGGAAAATTTTATTGGGATTGAGAAAATCCTCCGGATCGAATACCTGCTTCATCTGTTGCATCGCCCGGAGTTCTGTCCCGTTAAAAAGCACCTTCATGGATGGCTTTTTCTCCAGCCCAATCCCGTGCTCTCCGCTGATTGTGCCGCCCACCCGAATGCACTCTTCGAGAATTTCTTCACTGGCCCGTATGACTTTCGCTTTTTCTGTCGCGTTGCGATCATCAAAAACAATGAACGGATGGAGATTGCCATCGCCGGCATGAAAGACATTGCCGACCTTGAGGTTATATCGATTGCAGATTTCCATCACTTTGGTCAGAACCGCCGGCACCTTGCTGCGGGGGACTGTGCCATCGGCGATCATGATGGATGGCTCAAGCATGGCCAGCGAACCAAACGAAAGCCGGCGCCCCTGCCAGAGGGAATCGCGCTGCCGAGAGGTTTGGGCTACTTCAATGCTTCGGGATCCGTTTTGCCGACAAATGGCCATGATCTCCTCGGCCTGATCATCCATGCCGACCGCCGGGCCGTCCAATTCCAGCAACAAAATGGCCTCGGCGTCTGCCGGATAGCCCAGGTGATGGGTCGCTTCCACGGTCTGAATGATCGGCTTGTCCATCATCTCCAGCGTGGCCGGAATGATGCCGCGGGCAATAATATCGGTCACGGTGTGCGCCGCCTGTTCCATGCTGTTGAAAATGGCCAGCATGGTTTTAACGTTCTCCGGCAGCGGAATAATTTTCAGCGTGGCCTGTGTGATAATGCCCAGCGTGCCTTCCGAACCAATGAGCAAACCCATCAGATCGTAGCCGGGATAGTCGTACGCCTTGCCGCCGAGCTGAATCACCTCCCCGTCTGAGGTGACGAGTTCCATCCCGAGGACATGATTGAACGTCACGCCGTATTTCAGACAGTGCGGACCGCCGGCATTCTCAGCGATGTTGCCGCCAATCGTAGAAACGCGCATGCTGGCCGGGTCCGGGGCGAAGTAAAATCCGTGCGGCGCCAGCGCATCCTGCAGATCCTGATTGTAGACGCCGGCTTCCACCACAGCGCAGTGATTCGCCACATCGATTTCCAGAATTCGGTTCATCCTGGAGAGCTGGAGGATAATTCCGCCCCAGATCGCCACGGAGCCACCGCTCAAATTTGTCCCGGAACCGCGAGCCACCAGCGGCACATTTCGCTCGCGACACAATTTCACGACTTCAGCAACCTGCCCCGTGCTCTCAGGAAAGACAACCGCATCCGGCAATCCGGTTTCCAGTGACGCATCGTACTGATAAAATACACGGTCGCGGTAATCGGTCAGCACTTTGTCCGCGCCGCATATTTTTCTCAACTGTTTGACTAATTTTTTTTCCAATTTATCCACCCTGGTTCCGCGCATTTTTGAAAGATCGAAATATACTATAACTTTTTTTCTCTGACAAGAAGTATTTTCATAATTTTCGCCCACGCCACACAGCGGCGGACTGAAATCAAACGATGTCGGCGCATCCAATCTAAGAATTGTCATTGATGATTTTAACTTCCTTCACCAACGGACAGAGCTTCTTTCGGGCGTTTTTCAAAGCCACTCCGGCCTGACACAAAATCCCGGCGCCCGACAATGCCAATGGTCCCGCGCCATGAGAATTGAACCGAACCGGCCTGCGGCGTACACTTTTTCTGTACGCACAGGGACAGAAAGGTGATTTTTCAGATCAAAAAACAGGCATGAATTCCCGACGACCCTTCACCTCTGCCGGCTGCTTTCAATATCTTGTATGTCGAGAAAAATCATTCCACAACATTTTGAGCAATTTCTGAGTCCGCTGAAATTCGGAGGCAATGCGCCTGACCGCGGATGACCTCCACTTTTATGGAACGGGGTTTGTAAAATGACTGGGTGAACACAGAGGCAATTCAAGTTGGAGACGATGCTGCGCTGGATTTTTCCACGACCGTCATCCATCATCTGGCAAATTTGCGGGGAGGCGTTTCACCCATGGTCGAAAGCCTCTTCATCCTGAACATAACTTCTTTACAGGAGCAACTACCATGAAGAACACCATCATCCGTTTGGGTTTAACAGTATTAAGTCTGGTCATTCTCATCAATGCGGTGAGCGCGCAACCGCGCGGCCGGCGATTCCCCCAGCCAACGCGATTCCAGCCGGCGTCAGCGATCGGCGTTCGGTTCGGCAATGATTTTGAAAATGACAACTACTTTGCCGGCGCTCACTTCTGGCTACCCATGGGGATTTTCTGGAATTTTGTCCCCGGATTTGAATACTTCTTCACCGACGAAAAATACAAACAGTGGCAATTCAACGGCGATTTTCTGTTCAAGCCACGTCCCCGGGGCCCCATGTTCTTCGGCGCCGGCGTGGCAGCGCAGTATCTCACTTCCGATCAGAAGGAGAAATTCGGCGGGAATGTGTTGCTCGGTCTCAATTTCGGCGGGCCGGTCAAGCCTATTTCGCCCTACATTGAAGCTCGCTGGACTTTCTTCGAAAAACAGGATTACTTCTCGCTGCTGGCCGGTATCAATCTCATGCTACGATAGGTTTCGATTTTCCGCCCCGGAATCTGGCGGGACGACGCTGGTTAATTTCCAGAGAAGTTGTCTTGCAGGCTTCCGGGGCTTTTTCTTTCCGCCTCATTTTCCCATCGGATCTGGAAATATCTTCCCCGGATTTAAAATGTTTTTGGGATCGAACACCCGTTTGATGGCGCGTTGCAGTTCAAGGGAGCGCGGCGACAATTCCAGGCCGATGAATGGCTTTTTCAAAATGCCAATGCCATGCTCCCCGGAAATTGTGCCGCCCAGTTCCAGCGTCAACCTGAAAATTTCCTCAGCAGCCAGTTCTCCCAGGTTGACAATGCGCTCGTTCTTCTCCGGATGCGTCAGGTTCACGTGCACATTGCCATCGCCCAGATGACCGAAATTGTAATTATCCAGCCCAAATTTTTTCGAGATCAGGGAACACCCCTCAATCAGCGCTGGTATGGCATGGATGGGAACGGTCACATCCTCGCCCCGTTTGAAGGCGACCTGTTCTTTGATGACGTCCCGCAGCTTGCGCCGCACATCCCACAGTCCCTTTCGTTTGGTGGAACTCTCCGCAATCAGCACATCATCGGCCAAATGCTCCATACAAATTTCTCCGACGATTTCAATGTGCCGATCCAGCGCTTCAGGCTCGCCGTCCAGATCGATGAGCAGCAGCGATGAGGTCGCTTGCGGCAGATTGATGGGAATGCGGTTGCGAATCACGTCCACGCAGGCAGGGTCAAGAAATTCCAGAGCTGCCGGCACAATCCTGGCCCGGGTAATTCCGGCAAGACTTGCCGTCAACGAATGAATATCCGGGAAGAACGCCAGCAGCGTGACCACCTTTGCCGGCAATGGAATCAATCGCAACGTGGCTTCGGTGACAACAGCCAGCGTGCCTTCCGAGCCGATGATGAGATCGGCCAGATCATATCCCACCACGCCTTTTCTGGTTTGAACCCCGGTCGCCAGCATTGTCCCGTCCGGCAGCACGACCTTCATCCCCAGCACATAGTCCCGCGTGGTTCCGTATTTGTAGCAATGCGGCCCGCCGGCGTCCTCGGCGATATTCCCGCCAATGGACGATGTTTCGTAACTGGCCGGGTCCGGCGGATAATACAGCCCTTTTTCCTCGACTGCTTCATGCAGATGGAGATTGATGACGCCCGGCTGGACCCTGGCGATCATATCGACTTCATTGATTTCCAGAATTCTGCTCATTCGCAAGCTGGACAAAATGACGCCGCCATTCACGGCCAGAGCGCCGCCGCTCAATCCGGTGCCGGCCCCGCGGGGAATCACCGGCACATTGAATTCGCTGGCCAGTTTCATCAGCGCTGAAATCTGGTCCGCCGTATCCGGCTCAACCACGAGTCCCGGCAGAAATCGGGACTCGGTTCCGTCGAAATTATAGGCCTCCAGCCGCTCCTGTTCCGCCGACACGTACTTCGCGCCAATGGCCTGCTCCAGTCGTGCGACAAATTTTTCCGGAATTGGGATCATAGGAAAATGACTTTCCAAATATCAAATTTTTAATGCCTCTCTCGGGGCACGTAACAACTAAAATGAAACGAGGTGAAAGGTCTATAATAAAATGTTTCCATGGAGGGCATCGCCTTTATGCGCTTCGATGTCTAAAGGCATCTCGCTCCGGATAAATTTCAAGAATGACTGGTTAAGTTATATTTTTCAAAGTCAATTTTGAAGTTCGGCTGGGTAACGCTTGAGCTAACCGGCGTGAAAAACGCGCAGCGTTTTTACCGTCCGGTGCAGCGATTTGTTAGGCAGAGTCTCTCCCATTCTTGATCCTGAGAGCAAAAACCGATGCCACTGCGATTCCGATTGTAACAACATTGACGAAAGACCATATCTCTTTAGTGAGATGCAAGCGGATGATAGGGTTGTAGACTGCGGCTGTTATCCCGAGCACCCAAATCCAGCCTTGCTGTTTAGCATCAAGTGCCTTGAAAGCCAAGAACGCGAAGACCCCACAAGAGACCCAGCGAAGCAAAATGTAGTACTCATAGGGAGTGCCCGGATAAAACGCCCAGACTAAGCTAAGGATGGCAACACTTTGCGGCTTCCAGATGACTGTCCACGTCCGTCTCTCACACATATGATCACCTATTCCTGAATATGGAGAAGTACAGAGTCCAGCCAGCAATCCACCCCAAGACCTCTCGTCCCATCTCATACCATGTTGTCCGGTCAGGGGTTTCCCCGAGGAAGAATATCAGGGATACCATGGCGATAGAGAAAACCATGCGGAGAATCAGGGAAGTCATAACAAGACCGCTTTTCCATCTGGGCGCAAGTGTGTAGATTGCGACTGCAAAACTGACAATGGCGACAATGGAATGAATGAGAACAAAGTCATCTCTTAAAAGGGATAGAAGCAAGATAGCGAGAAAAGAAAATATGATGCACAGCGGCAACAATAGTATCCACCTCAGCCATTCAGGTACTCGCTCGTATTTTTCTATCATGATAATTTCTCCTGCCGAACGCTGGTTTAACCTGCAAAACCGCTACACTGAAACTAATACAACGCACAGGACTTCCAATTTCACCACTAAACTTGATTTAAAACAAGGCGGTTTTGTCAGGTTGAAACCGATGCTAGCCCAGCAAACATTGGACAACATTTTTAAGTAATTTTAAAACACTAAATTCTAACAAAAGCAAAAAAACGATTTTGTAAAACCTATAGATAAGAATCAACAAGTATTAAATCTTTCTATGACGTTTTTACCATCTAAAATACCGCAAGGATTTTTCCACACGTTAACTATTATTTCCTTATAATCATCAATAGGTTCTTGATACTCAAATAATTCATTAAATCTTTTTATACTGTCTGCTTTTACTTTATCATCTGTTTCAATTTTTTTTAAAAATTTATCAAATGCATTTAATAAGTCAGCAGCTAATTGGACCATATTTACTATAATTGTAATGCAATTTCTCTTTCCTTTTTGATACATTGGGAGCATATGAACATCAAGACTTACTTTTGATCTTGAACGTGAACTTAGCCAATATAATTTAATTTCCTCATTATTATGTCTAGTAATATATTTTTTGGGTAGTAATGTATGAACTGTATCATGTCTCCATTGTTGATAAATAAGTGGCGCAATATTTTTATAAGTTTCAGGAAAGAAAGCTGTTATAAATTTTATTGCTCTATAACTTGTATCATGTCCTTTGTTTTTTCTTGGTGGATTTAATAAATAGCCAAGAAAATCCACTATACAAAATACCTGACGTGGAATGTCAAAAAATCCTTCATTTCTTCCTACATTTTGATTACAATGGAATTCAGCAACACTTATCACATCGTCAATAATCATATCACGGACCGTGGTTTTCAAATAACTGATAACTTCTTTTTCGTTCATTGTTTCTCCTTTATTTTACGAGCTAATCGCGGCGCTAGCCCGCAAGCCCGCTCGCTGGGAGTCAAGCTTGTGGGAAGAACAGCCAGCGCAATAGGGTCAATTGGCATGATCCGCCATACGTCGGGGCTCAAGGGCGGAAGCAAGCGCAGCACGGCTTGTGACCGTATCATGGAACCCCGAATTAGGGTACATGGGGAAGCGTCCCTCTACTTAAACTCCCGACGGACAACTGGGCGTGCCGAGAAAATTGCATCGACGAGCTCCATCAATTTTTCATCATTCCAAGATAAGATGGCGGCTTTCTCCACCGCTGGTAACTTTACGGTGAGGGTGGGCCGGATCGCCTGACGAACGCGAGGGCGCTTGTTAAGGATCGTTTCGACCATCTGCACAACAGCCCTGTCATCCCATCCATCTATGTCACTGACCATCTGGACCTGTAGCTGGTCGAGAAGCGCCTCTTTTGCAGATTCAACTGAAACTCGAAAAAACTCGCGCGAACCACTTACTCGATGCGCAACGAGTGTCTGGTGGATTTCTTTTTCCGCTTCGGAATGATCGCGCAGGAATACGGCAAACTCCAAGTTAAATGGCGTAGGAACTCCCGTTGAATTTGACAGTTCTGCTATCCGTTCGTCTGGAGCGCGATCAGTGCAACCGATCTTGACGAGACCGGGCATCGAAGGGTTCGAAAGTACGTAGATGTATCCCATTTTGCTGTGCCTAACATATAATGTTCAGGGTGCGGGTTTTGGCAGCCGCGTAGCGGGCGGTGAATACCCACCACCCTGTTGTTCGGTGTTTTTGACTCCCATCGCTCGAAGCAGGACGGACAATGTGACATCCAGGTTTCGGGATGTGAAATCAATCCACTGGCGTTCGCGGAGGAATGGAGGCACGACTTGGCTGGGAGATATGGGATCAAGAAGGATAGGTAAGTATCGACCTATACCCGCCGCCAACGCTTTCTGAGTCTCACGAGCAACCCATTTCGACGATAGAGATGCCGTGCTGAGGAAGTGGAGGAAGTACCCAAACCTCGCGGACGCTTCAACAGCAGCGGACAGTTGTTTCCCCCAGTCATCGCCCGCATCCAAGTCATCTGACGGGTCCCATACGCTAAAGTCGTTCGCGATCAGAGCAGACCGGACTTGTGCAACCAATGCCTCGTCCTTTCTTGCGTACGAGAGAAAGACCGTCGCTTGTTTCATCTGAGATTGAATCCCGTTGATCTGGCGCTCCCTGTCACCGTCGAGGTCGATGTTCTCGACTCTCTTATCCCCGAGAGACTTGACGTGGGCAATCTCGGCCTGAACCCAATCGGAATCTCGGGCGTTTGAACTATCGCAGAGCAGGAAAAAATTCCGGGCTTGAATCTCCCGCGCAATCAGGTCGTCAATCTCATCGTGGTCGCCGAGACATTTGAGGAAGAACAGAATCGGCTCGCTACCCGCATCCTCGATGGCGTCGCGGACGCGTCGCACCTTCTCCATGTCCTTCGTCGAGTGGGAGACGAACACCCACGCTGTTGATATTCTCTTCATTGTTCCCTTTCACCCAACAAGTGATTAAATAGTTACTGCATAACATCCCGAAACAATTTAAGACTTCAGCCCGGAACAACAAAAATAACATTGCCTCTTCATGGGATAATTTTGCATGTTTGACAAAATCAGACCGACAGCCCAATGCCAACATTAACCTGCCAAACTGCTTACAGCAAAGGCTATTTAAAGAAGAAAACTTGAAACGTATCAACTAAAGTTCAATGGAAGCCCATCGGTTTGCTCAGGTTGTTCTTTTTGTCAGGCGATATTATTAGGATTATCCATCAGAAATTCGCTCAGAGTTTTCAATAAGCGTCTATGTCGTTCAACCGAAATTGAACCGATTGAACCCAAGATGCTGCTACGAGGCAACACTGCAAGAAAACCAAGCCGTATTAACGATTCTTCCAATAAGCCACTCGGCTCAAAGTCAGTATCAACAGTAGAAATAATTTCATCAAAATCTTTGACACATTATTTAATTGTGTGCTTATACCGCAAACAAGAAAATCACGGTAAAGTGGCATCTCACGTAAGATTATTGCTGGTCTGTTTTTTATCTTTCCATCTGCCTGGGGAACAGGTGTAAGGACTACATTACCTTCCTTCATCATCAGAGTCCTTCTCTTTGATTAAATCTAAGGAATATTCAGGTTCGTCCTCAGCATATGAATCTACTAATCTTTTTCTTGATAGGAGTAACCAGGCGTCATGTTCATTATCGTGTTCATTCATCGGCAAGATTGTCACTATCAGTTTTGTATTTGGTTCTAGATCAAAAGGTTCATCCAGGCAGATTTTTTTACCATCAAAATGAGCCGGCAACGTTATTGTCTTCATAAAGACCTCTTGTTTTTTATGTAAATTTATCAGGCTTTCCTTGTAATGTTAACCATAAATCAAAATGAGAATAACGCAACAACTTTTCAAGTTCACATATACTTGATATAACTAAGCGCCTGTTCCACAGGCCTGCAATGAACACAAATGATCTTCATCTGCGATTTTTTTTAAAATGAATCTCCGAGAAACCTAACATATTATTTATACAATTAAAAATCAAGAACATTTTTCAGAGTTAGCCTGAACCAACAGCGCCGCATCCGGCCAGATCTACTCGCCGGAAAAAACACTTGCTTCTCTGAAAAAAAATGATAGATTTAACTCCATGTAAAAATCATGCACCATATCGCTGCGCCGGATTCGTCGGGTCACCATGCCCGGGTCCCTGCACGGTGTCTGGTCGGGTTAGCCTAATTCACGTATTACGAACTCAAAGAATCAAGGAGACTTGTATGCTCAATTACATCTGGTTCGGATTGATGATCATCGCGCTCATTGTTGGCGCCATTAACGGCAAAATTGATGATGTCACCAAAGCGGCATTTTCCTATGCCAACACAGCCGTTGAAATTGCAATTGGATTAATCGGCATGATGACGCTGTGGTTGGGAATCATGGAAATTGCCAATAAAGCCGGACTTGTTCGAATGTTGGCCAAAGCCGTCAGCCCCATCAGCAAGCGGCTGTTTCCTGAAATTCCATCAGACCATCCGGCCATGGGATCGATGGTGCTGAACATCGCCGCCAACTGGCTGGGGCTTTCCAATGCGGCCACTCCCCTGGGACTCAAAGCAATGGAAGAGCTGCAAAAACTGAATCCGACCAAAGACACGGCGTCCAACTCTATGGCCACATTTTTGGCGTTGAACACGGGCAGCATCACGCTGATCCCGGCGACGGTCATCGGCGTCCGCGTCACGTTGGGTTCGGCCAATCCGGCGGAAATCATCGGCACGACCATCTTCGCGTCGTCGTGCGCCACGGTTGTCGCCGTCATCGCCGCCAAGGTGCTGCAGCGACTGCCTGTTTTCAGAATCAATGAAGCCCCAAAGGATAAGGCCATTGCTCAGGACAACGCTCAAGCTGAGGAGGAAAAATAATGTTCGAAAAAATCATTACAATCGTCTCGGTCTGGTCGATCCCCTTGCTGCTCTTCATCATCCCTGTGCTGGCCATGAAAAACAAAGTCAAAGTGTACGAATCCTTCATCGACGGCGCCAAAGGGGGATTTGAAGTCGCTGTGAAAATCATCCCCTATCTGGTCGCGATACTGGTCGCCATCGGAATGTTTCGCGCGTCCGGGGCCATGGATATCTTCGTGAAAATTATTTCGCCTCTCACAAATCTGCTGGGGATGCCGGCCGAAGCCCTGCCGGCAGCGCTGATGCGCCCTCTCTCCGGCAGCGGAACGCTCGGCATTGCCACGGAGCTGATGAAGGAGCACGGCCCGGATTCGTTCATTGGCCGGCTGGTTTCCACCTTCTTCGGCTGTTCCGAAACCACCTTTTATGTCGTCGCGGTCTATTTTGGCGCCGTCGGCATTAAAAAAACGCGGCATGCCGTCCCGGTCGGTTTGATCGCCGATACAGCCGGATTACTTGCCGCTCTGTACATTTGTAAGCTTGTTTTCGAAAACTGATGCGCGCGACTGGCTGGCTGATTTCGACAATTTCTTTTGAAGTTGGCTGGCCCTCTCCCGCTGGTCAACCAGTCTTTTCTCAATCCCCGGGGCCAATTGCATGCCGGTCAATCGATCCAGTTGGCTCTGCGCGTGCTCGAAGTGTTTCAGTTCAAAATTTATTTCAGCCAGATTGATGCGGCAGATGGACTCGTTGTAGCCGTTATTGATTGGCTCAGCGGTGATGGAATTCAGGAGCCGGGTGAAGTAGCGTTCTGCGTCGTTGATTTTGTCCAGGGCCAATGCGCTTTTCGCCGCGCCCCAGAGGAAGAATCGGCTGTCCGGAAATTTTTCCAAACCGCGCAGCGACCAGGCAAAAGCCTCGCCAGACAGGCTGGCATCCAGCAGCATCCAGATCAGTTCATTCATCGCTGCATAGCGCGTGAACTGTCCCTGTTCAACGGCGCGTTCCACCATGCGAATGCCATCCCGGCGATCATCGGACAGCAGCGGCAGCCAGTTCAGATATTTCGTGGCGCGACTCCACCAGTATTTGTACGAGCCAAGCCCGAAATAGACGTCCGCAAACTCAGGGTCTGTCCCGGCGATGCGCTTCAATCTGGAAATACCGGCCATTGCGTTTCGAAGCGCGGCAACGTATTCCTGCTTTCGACCCTGGTAAAACGCGAGATAACTGAGCGCGCTGCCCTGGTAGAACAGGCTCAGATTGTCCCCCGGGTGTTCGGCCAGTTGTTTTTCCGATGTGGCAATGGCCAGTTCGATGTAATGGTGAAAATCCCTGTCCCAGGTATCTGATTCATAATCCATCATTTTGGATTGAATCGTCGCCGCCATGAAAAAGTAGCCTTCAGGCTGGTCCGGATTTTCTGAGATGATTTGCGCGAAAATCGATTCCGCTTCGGCGTAACGATGGTTGATCGACAGCTCAATCCCGCGCTGAATCAGACTGTCACTGTCGCTTGCCAGGCCGATCTGCATGTTGATGAAGATGAAAAAAGCGGCCCAAAAATACGTGCTAAATCGTCCCATTCAGTCGATCCCCTGCATCACCCAATCCCGGCAAAATATACCCATCATCGTTGAGTTCCCTGTCCACGCACGCGGTTACAATCCTCACGTCCGGATGCGTTTCATGAATATGCGCAATTCCCTCCGGCGCTGAAATGATTGTCACCAGCGTAATATTTTTCCCGCCATGTTTTTTGATGAGCGAAAGACAATACTCGGCGCTGCCGCCCGTCGCCAGCATCGGATCGAGCAAAAAGATCTCCGCCTCCCCGACAGACGCCTGAATATTTTTATAATACGCGACCGGCTTCAATGTCTCCTCATCGCGGTACACGCCAAGAAAACTGATTTTCGCCCCCGGGAAAATGCTCAAAAAGCCTTCGACCATGCCCAGGCCGGCGCGCAGGATCGGAACAATCACAATCTCCCGCGCCAGAATTTTTCCGGCAGTGGATTCAAGCGGCGTTTCCACCGGCGTTTCCTTCAGCGAACAATGGAAGGACGATTGAACGGCGAGTATGGTGGCTATCTCCCGAACCAGATTCCGAAACGTGAAAAACGGCGCGTCTTTATCGCGCAGTCGGGTTAACTTATCACTGATCAGCGGATGGTCAATCACTGAAACGTGCGTCATTTCGTGCTCCTGTTTTTTAAGGTCACGTAAAATATAAAAATATCTGTTTAAAATACAAGAGAAAAATCAGTCGTTAATCGAATTTAACGGCTTCACCAATGGGCTGGCATTGCTGCGGATTCCAACGCGATCAGGCCGTTCCCTTTTCGTAACCCGGTGCTGTCGAAATATGCTGGCCCTGGCCGGAACAAGCGACGGCAAATTCGGTTAAACTATCCTTACGACAGGGTCGACCGGGAGCGATGCTTTTATCGGGCGATTTTTCCGGCGAATATAAAATTGAGATATTCACCTTGCATTTCAATCGCAGGCAACGTATATTCTTTTCACCGCACAGAAATTTTGATCGAAGGGCAGGCACGTGAAAACAAACCGAACATTAGTAGGTATTACCATCAACAAATTCAAGGGAATATCTCCGACCTTCTTTTTGAAACTCGTTCAAAAAATGGGGCTGGAGTTCGTCGAAATTTCTCGGCCGGTGTTTGAGGACATCTCCGAGTTCGTCAAACACATTGGCGACATTGAAACCGGCTTTCATCTGCCCAATAGTCATGACGATGGTTTCGATTTTTCCTGCCACGAACGGGACGACGAAATACAGGAACTGATTCGGCTTATCAATACCTACCACAAGGACCTGCATGTCAAATACTGTCTCTCACATCCCCCGGAAAAAAGACGCACCTCCTCCTCTGAAGAAGCTGCGACGGAATATTTATTGAATAATTTGGCCGCGCTGGAACCGCCAATCATCCTTGAAAATGTGCAGGGCTGGCCTCAGGCGCGTTTCGACGCATTCTACAAACGGGCTAAAGAACGATTGGGTGCGAAGCTGCTGGGACAGTGTTTCGATGCGTCCCATTACTATCTGCAGGGAGAGGATCCTGTGACATTTTTACAGCAGTCCAATGGCGAAATACGATTCATGCACCTGTCGGATTGTAAAGCCGATTACGACGCCCATTTGCCATTCGATATGGGCGGGACGCTGCCGGTCGAGGAAATTCTTGCCACGCTCAAAAAACAAAACTACCGGGGTGTGATCAACCTGGAATTACTGCCTCGCGGTCTCTCCGATATGAAGCCTCTGATTCAATCCTATCTCAAAGTGCTTCGAACCTTTAGCCGGTTCAAATACTTCAAATCGAAAATTAAAATCATGCGTCATCAGTCGGTGTTGAAGAAGACATTCAGGAAAGTATTTTAGCGTATGGGATGAACGCTCGGGAAATGAACGGGCAGTTCGCTGTCACAGCGATCGGATTTTTCCAATGCTGGAAAACATAATACCTGAACTTCAAAATTTCAATTTTCAGGCTGCTGTTCACTTCATGCAAGAAATCATGTTTTGCTTGAGCTTTGAATGTGTCTCTTTGCTTGTTGGAATATACATGTAATTTGGTATTTGAGAATTGGTACGTATGTACCGGGATGTGTCCTGAAACCACGCCTGCCGAACGCCATCGATCTGCGAATTCGATTTTTCAAAATCGATCTCCAGCTTTTTGAGTATTCGATTTCTCTTCCGCAAAATCCCGGCCTTGCTGTCATCAATGATGAAAAAAATGTAAGCGTCCCCTTCCAGGTACACATTGAGTTTGCCGGGGACGAATGTTGCGTCCTCGATAATCGCGTCGCGGTCCGGCAGGGACTCGTATCCTGTGGTGTATTCGCCATTGGGGAAAGTGCACACGCCGATCCAGATTGGATAATTGTTATCATCGTCCCGAACCAGGTGATGCTTTTTGGCGATGTACAGAATTTTATCCGACGTGGACCAATAAAGCACATAGTCCTGAGCCTGGTTCGAACCGGCAATGACCGGCGCAATGGTCATGGGCGCTTTCTGGTCGGAAGTGATTTTCACAATCAGCGCTGGCAGAGAATCGGCAATGGCGACCTCTTCCTGAATAGCCGTATTTTTGAAGAAGCGAATGAACTTCTTGCTGAACAAATGCACTTCCGAAGCCGACCGCTTCAATTCTGTCCCGCCGATGTCAACAATATAATCCTCTAAAAACTCATGGGTTAAATAGCTTAAACCATGAAACTGAGAGGTATTGGGAAGACTTGTTTCGCCGCAATAAAAAAGTCCGCTCTGATTGGTGAACATGAACGTCCGACTCTGATTTTGCGGGATGATAATTACTTTACTATCCTGAGCTTCAGGGGTATTATTCTGAGCCACGCTCTGGCGGCCAAAACAGGATAAAGTAATGATCAATAAAACTGTAGTCCGTCTCAACTGAAGCGTCTCCTTTATTTCATTTACAGATTTTATTGAATTTTTGGTTAACTGGGAACTATATGTCGTGGTTATGCCGAATGTCCGGTATGAAATTGGGTCCGGGATTCAGGCATTTCTTAAAAAAATTCAGGCCGATGGGCGCCCTCGATATCCTTTCATTTTTTATGAACAGGGTCTCCGCAATCAGTTCAAAATCCTGAAAACATAGGCCATCTCTTTTTTCAGCGCCATTTGAATCTGCAACGACTGCACAAAATTGATGTTATATTTTTCCAGCGTAATGGCGTCTTCGACGCGCAATTGTTTTTTTGGCTGAACAGCTCCGTCGGGCAAAAGCAACTGACAGGCATCCAGTTCATCGCCGAAATTCAGGACAACCAGCAGCGACTCACCCTGGTTTTTCCGCAGATAGGCATAGACCTGATCGTCCGCATTGGTCGCTACTTTCACCATGTCCCCGCGCCGCAGACTCAGTTGATTCCGCCGGAGCAGAATCAGTTTCCTGTAATAATCCAGCAGCGGATCGTCCTGCCGCGACCAGTCCATGAGCGGCGTTTTCTCGCGCAGGCCGATTTCCTGCCCATAATAAATGAGCGGTGTTCCGGGAATTGTGAGCAATAGCGTCGCAGCCAACTTTGTCTTCACCAACCCGAATTGACTGATGAACCGATCCATATCGTGATTTTCGATGTAGCGAAAATCCTGGGCTGCTGCGGAATAATTCTTTTTAGTTTTTTGAAGCCCAAAATCGATGGCGCTCAGTGGCTTCCGTTTGTTCAGCACGTCCAGCAAGTTGCCGTAGAAATCCGTGTCATAGGACATGTCAAACTCATCCTTGTGAAAAGCCGGGGAGCGCGGCAAAACCTCGTTGAGCAGCACCAGATCCGGATTGATATTTTTGATAGTGCGCCGGAATAATTTCCAAAAATCATGAGGCACTGCCCAGGCCACATCGCACCGAAAACCGTCGATCCCTGTCTTTGTCCAGAATTCTGCTACATCCAATATATACCGGCGGACATTGGGATTTTCGTAATTTAAATTTGGCAATGTGTCCCAGTCGTTGTGAAACTGATAGCTATAATAGCCCCCTGTTTGTTGATGATCCTGCCAGCAGTACCAATCGCGGTACGGTGAATTCGGATTTTGAAAAGCCGACAGAAAATAGGGATGCTGGTCCGATGAGTGGTTGGCGACAAAATCGAATATGACCCGGATGCCTGCGGCTTTTGCCTGCTGCACCAGGGTGCGGAATTCATTCAGTGTTCCGTAATCGATTTCAGACGTGAAAAAATCAGACGGGCCATAGCCGTGACTCGTGGGTCCTTCCATCACCGGCATCAGCCAGATGCAGTTAATCCCCAGCGCTTTCAGGTAGGGCAGCTTTTGCATGAGGCCGGAAAAGTCGCCCCCGGGGGTGAAATTCCGAACAAAAACTTCATACACAATCGCGTCCCTCGGCCAATCCGGCGAGTCACTGAAATCACGAATATCCACGCGCCCTTTGTCCACATTGAGCACAGCGGTCTTCCTGGCGCTGTTGCCAAATTGATCGACAACTACCAGATAGAAATAATACGTGCCCACTTTTTTCGGCGTGGTCAACTCAATTTTATCAGTCTGAGCCATTTCGTACCGCTGGGGATTATTGATATCCTGATACCAGGAAAAAGTCAGGTTTTTCCCGGTCTGGCTATGACTTGTGGAACCGTCAAGTATAATTTTGCCAGGCCCGAATACCGCGTTCACCTCAACCACCGGCGCCAGATTGAGCCGCGCGGACATGATGGAATTGAATCCATTCCAGCCATCGGCAATTCTGGCCGGATTTGCCGGATCCGGAATCCAGTGTTTGCCATTGACGACAAATTTATATTCGTATTCGCCGGGGTCGAGATCGATCCAGGCCGACCACTCATCATCCCGGTTGAAATTGGTCATGGGATTCACGCCGGGATTCCAGCCGTTGAATTCGCCGACAACGGAAACCGACTCAATGGACGCCTCATACGTCCCGGAAAACAAGGAATCGGACAGGCGGAATTGCACCGGATAGTCCCGCTCGATGAACGCGTACACATCCACGCTATCGGGATCGCTCACAGCCTTGCCGTCGCTCACGTGTAGGGTGAACAGATATCGCCCTACTGCATCCGGCGTGAAATGCGGAAATGGCGTATCCGAGTCCCGCAATTTGGCGTTGCTCTCCGCCGGTTTGGAAATCAGCTTCCATTGGTAGCGGCTCATCCGGTCCTTGTCCGGATCGAAATAGACGCCGCTGTTCAGATACACGTCCGAGTTGATCGCGCGAATGATCGTGTACCCGGCATCAACGCGGGGCGCGGCATTTTGCTGATTGACAATGAAGTAGCCCTCGATTGGCCGGGCTTCATTCCCGGCTAAATCGCGGGCGCGTATCTCCACCCGATACTCACCGTCTTCCAGCGTCTGCCGGAACGCTTCGATTCGACTCATTTTCTCGTTGAACGCGCATTGCACTTCCCGGCCATTGACCAGGACTTTTGTGTTCGCCATGTCAATGCCGTTCGGGATAATTCCATCGTGGTAATTGGCTGAAATGAACGGCTGTCCCGTCGTCACGCCTGAACCGATGGCCGGCTGAAGATTGGTCAATCGCGGCTGTTTATTCGACATCACCCGGAGGATGGAATTGCTGCGCTCGCCACCCCAGTCCGGATTCAGCGGATCCTTGATCCAGATCAGATCGTCCACCAGAAAACGGTACTCGTACCTGCCCGGATCGAGAAACAGCGTTGCCTCCAGCACGCCGTCTCCGTCCGCATCCGTCATGGGATTGGCTTTTTTCGACCAATCATTGAAACTGCCGGCGATATACACCGACTGCGTCGCTGGCGCCGGCTTCAATGAAAAAGTAACGGATTGTTGAGACCAGACCATTGACGATCCGAAGATACTGATGGCCAAACACAAACACCATGTTTTGCAACGCATGGTTCTCACCTCGCTTTATGATTTGTTGTTTGGAAAGCCTGATTGAAAACTGATGTCGCGGCAGGAATTACCGCCTTCATTTTTATCGCCGCATTCCGGAGAATCAACACCAATCAGCGCCTGCTGTGCAATCCGAAGCAAACGATATGCCTGCGCAGCCGTTGTTTCATGAAATTATTGGAATATTCACGGCGCTGCCCGCGAGCGCGCCGGCTGGGCGCAAGCTTGTTTGCGAACAGTCGCGCGGAACTACTCCGCTGGCAGGCCCTTCGAAATTACAGCGCGGTTCGGTAGCAGGAAGACGGACATCATCCATTTATTCGCTTGATATTTTGCTGCACATTTCCTACATTAAGCCTCACATTTTTTCAAAAGAATCGCTGGAGTCCATATGCGAAAAAATCACATTCTCCTCATGGCGTGTCTCTTTCTTTGGGCGGCCTATCTCCCGGGCCAGACGTTGCTGGAAAAACTCAGCGACGATATCGCCGACGGCCAACTGGATGCTTTTTCCCGCATTGAGGCGGCGTGCATCATTTCAGGCAGCGATTCCCCGGACGCACTCAGGGAGATGATGGACTGGTACAACTCGATTCTGACGGATATCCGGGAGAAAAATATCATCCGATTCGAGCGGCTCCCGTCCGCGGAAAGCCTGTTTCTCTATTTTCACACGACCTGGCTCCGGCAGTACAAGGAGAAATCCACCACGCTGTTGGATATTAAAGATCGGCGCGAGTTCAACTGCGTGAGCGCCACTGTGCTCTACAACTTGGCGTGCGATGAATTCGGTTTGAACACAGACGCCTTTGAAACGCCAACCCATGTCTATACAATTTTCTCGAATTTCTCCGAGCAGGTGATGGTTGAAAACACAACGTCCATGGGCTTCAACATCATTAAAAATCTGGCCAACTACTCGCGTTATCTGGCGCAGTACTACCCGGAACAGGAGCGACTGAAGATTGGCCTGCATCGACTTTATGCCTTTGAAAATTCGCACGGCCGGCAAATTGACAACACGGAGTTGTTGGGTCTGATGTGCTACAATCTCGCGATCTTCAATGCCGAACAAAGCAATTATGAAAAGGCGTACGACTATGTGAAAATCGCCCAGTGCTTCAACGAGGACTCCCGTTCCAACCGTAAGTTCGAACTCTCGCTGTACTATCGCTGGGGCGAAGCGCTGTTCAGGCAGCGACAGTTCGATAAAGCGTTCGAAATTCTCGCCGACGCCTTTTATCGCTACCCGGACAATTCTGACTTTCGAAACAATTGCCATACAGCTTTTTTGAAGGCGTTGGAAGAATTGTGGGCTCAAAAAGATTGGGCCGGGGCGCGATCGATTATTCTGGAAATGGGCGACCTGAACATTCTCGATGATGCCGGATCCGTTTTTCAGCAACGCATCCTGACTGAATGGATCGACTATCTGACACAGGGAAATCGAACGGAGGAGGCGTCTCAGGCAATGGAATTGTACAAAACCTACTACGGCGGATCGAAGCTGCATCGGATGAAAAACTGAGCCGGGACATCCACCCGTTCCCGGCGACATCCTGCAGTCCGACATGCCTTCACGATGAGGAATCACTGTGAATTTGAATTATCTGTTAAAAAAAGGCTGGAGGAAATTCTGGCAGACAGCGCTCTACGGCATCTGGAAGAGCGTCCGGATTTTTCATGTGAGAAGAAAACTGCCGGAGAATATTCAGCATATTCTGCTGCTTCCGATCGGAGGCATCGGCAATTTCATCATGTTCACGCCGCTCATTACCGCGCTCCGCGCGAGGTATCCGAACGCACATTTCACGGTGATCATCCGATCGCGGGGCGCCAGCCAGGTCATTCAGGGCTATCCGGACTGCGACGTCATCGAATTTAACTTCAACAACCTGGCAGCGCTGTTCCGCTTCGCCCGAAGGACGCCGTTGCCCAGGTTCGATCTGGCTTTCAATTGCGAAACATTTTACGGCGCCTGCCTTGCCAAATTATCCGGCGCCCGCTTTCTGGTATCATTCACCTACTCGTTCGGAATCACTTCGCAGAGCGATTTCCTGTGCTATCGCGCCTGCCACGTTGACCATCAAAAACACGAGGTCGATCAATATTTCGATCTGTACCGTTTGATTCAACCGACGGAATCCGTCGTGGTGCGCGACCAGTTCTTTCATCTGGACTCATCCCACACTGCATTTGCCCGTGATTTCTTTAAGCGTAACGGCCTCAAACCACCGATCATCGGAATGCATATCGGGTCATTGTCCCAGGTGCCGGAAAAACGATGGCCGCTCGAACGATTCGCTGAACTGGCGATGAGATTATTCAACGACTACAACGCTTCAATCATCGTGGACGGCGGCAGCGGAGAGATTGAATTGGCATCCCAGTTTCAAAAACTGATCGGCGCCAATGGGGTTTGCCTGAACATCGTCAACCTGTACTCGCTGAAGCAATCCGCTGCAATCATCCAGCGATGCAGCCTGTTTATCAGCAACGACAGCGGGCCAATGCACATGGCCGCCGCCGTGGGTACACCCACAATTGGCATTTTCGGCCCGACCAATCCGGCTAAAAATCGTCCCTGGGGTGATCCCGCAAAAATGAAAGTGGTTCGCGTGGAGTTGCCTTGCAGTCCCTGTTACAAGCCGTTCAGCTCGTACGTCACCTGCACCAACCCGAACTATTTGGAATGCATGAAGAACATCTCTGTGGATATGGTTTTCACTCAGGCTAAAATTCTACTGGAAGCCTTCAGTCAGAATTCGCCGACGGACGAATAGCCCTGTTTTGAAAGGGCTGCCCGGCTGCAGATCGCTCCCCGCACATTCAGGCGCACCGACCTGGCCTATTCTCTCACCTGTTCGTTCAGAATTTCCCGTGAGATCACCAGCTTCTGCACATCCTGCGTCCCCTCTCCAAGCGCCACTGCCCAGGCATCCAATGGGAATTTGTGCACCGGATGATCGGCCACAATGGACACAGCGCCGAACAAATCTGCGGCCCACATGCTGGTCTGTTTGGCAATCTCCACACTCAGGTACTTGGCCATGGATGCCTCCAGTTTCACATCGCGAATGCCCTGATCCTTGAGCCAGCAGGCGCGGTATAGCATCAGCCGGGCCGCTTCGATTTTAGAATATAAATCCGCGGCTTCGAACGACTTCGCCTGAAAATCGATCACGCGGCTGCCGAACACCCTGCGCTTTTTCGCCCGCTCGATTCCCATATTGAACGCGCCGACCGCTGTTCCCAACGCCAGCGCGCTGATGGTGATGCGGCTGTTCATGAAAATTTCCAGAATATGGCTGAGTCCCTTTCCGCGCGTTCCCATCAAATTCTCGTCCGGAACCCGTACCTTTTCCAACTGAATCCGCGTCAGATCTGAAGGGTACCAAACGCCCTTATTCAGCTTGTGCCTGGAAATACCCGGCGACGACAGGTCCACCAAAAACAGGGACAGTCGCCTTGTGCGCCCAGCATCCGGATCGGTGACTGCGGTGACCAGGCAAAAATCGGCAATATTGCCATTGGTGACAAATGCCTTTGCCCCGGTGAGCAGCCAGCCGTCCGTCACTTTTTCAGCCGAGGTGGAAATACCGGCCACATCGCTGCCCGCCAGATTTTCGGTGTTACCGACGCACAGCAACATTGTACCCGATGCCGAAGAACCCAGCAATTGCTTTTTCTGGTCGGTCGTCCCAAAAAGGTGCAGCCCCTTCAGTCCCAATGAAATCTGAACCAGCACGGCAATGGCCAGGCCGGGCGACAATTTCGCAATCTCTTCCATGAGCAGCGATTGCAGCAGAACCGACTGCTCAGTCCACTGTCCGTTCGCTCTGGTGAAACCGAGCCAGTTGTTTTCACCCATGTCCCTGAAAAACGAATCCGGAATAACGCCGGATTCAATCCAGGCATTCAACTGCGGTTTCACATTGTTCCTGAGAAACTCACTGAGACGCATTACTTCATCTTTATATTGTTCAGGAATTGAAAAATCCATGATGTCCTCCTCTGTAAAATAATTCAATCTGCAAACTATTTATAAACATCCTTGTGCGGCGCAGCTTGTCCGAGTCCTCTGCAAGAGATTGATTAGCCTATTTCATCATCTTCCGTAACTCACGCCTCGGGGAAGTTCTCGAAAACCTTTTGTGCGTCCGTGCGGGTGATGAAGATTCTCCACCCGCTTGGTGGAGAATTGCCGACTCCGAAGATTCAGTACCCAGCGGGTACGGAATCGCGATGCGTTCTTTGTAAGCCAAATGGAACTGTCGGAACCACTGCAGGTTACGCTCGGAGAATCCTGCCCCATTTCGTTCCGTTAACCGCGCCGACAGGTCTTCGATGACCTTCTCGCCATACTTGGCCCGCGCCTGCTCCAGTATCGTGACATTGAATAGCCCCGACTTTTAAGTCGGGGAACATAAATTTACCTTTGACTTTTAGGCTTTAGCCTCTTTTAAAAATCGACCCGTTCATTAAAAAAATTTTATCTGTGCAAATCCGCCGAAGGACGCATCTGCCTCTGGCATGATCCGCGGCCATCTTTTTGGCGTAGCATCCGTGTCATCTGCGTTCCATGAGTTGCCTGGAGATTTTCTCCATTCCTAAATACTCCAGTGACCAAGCTGAAGATGGGCGCAGGATTAAAATTGTATCAACACCACGATTTATCGTGGTGTGTAAAAATCAACCAGCCAGCTAACGAGCCGCTTCAGCGGCTTCTGGAATACATGAGCTGATAGTTGCCTCCATTACATTTTAATGACGATTCGGCCCTGAATTTTTCCCTTCAAAATCCGGCCCACATATTCTTCCACATCGTCCAGAACAATTGTTTGTGAGATCGTTTCCAGAACATCCAGTTTCCAGTCGCTGGCAAATTTACGCCAGATTTCATGGCGGGGTTCCCGTGGCCACAGGGCTGAATCGATGCCGAGCAGATTGACGCCGCGCAGGATGAACGGGAAGACCGTCAGGTCTAGTTTTGGCCCGGCCACAACGCCGCAGGCCGCCACGCTGCCCTGCACATTCACCGATTTGATGAGCGTGGTCAGCGTATTGCCGCCAACGGTGTCGATGCCGCCGGCCCAGACGCTTTTGAGCAGGGGCCGGCCGGAGATGTCCTCCATTTCCGAGCGATCGATGATCCGCGTCGCGCCCAATTGCATCAGAAAATCGTGAGCATCGGATTTGCCGGTACTGGCCACAACCCGATAGCCCAATTTGGCCAGAAGCGCAACCGCAATGCTACCCACACCGCCGGTCGCGCCGGTGACGACAACTTCGCCGCTGTCCGGCAGCACGCCGTTCCGCTGAATGAGCGACACGCCAATTGCAGCCGTGAACCCGGCCGTGCCGATCATCATGCACTGGTGCAGCGATAGATTTTTCGGCAGGGGCACAACCCACTCGCCCGGCACGCGGATGTACTCGGAATAACCGCCGTCCGTGTTGGCGCCGAGATCGTAGCCGGTCACCAGCACGTAATCGCCTGGCGCGTACCGGGAATCCTGACTTTCTGCCACTTCACCAGCCGCGTCGATTCCGGGCACATGAGGATAATTCTTGGTCACTCCGGGCGAACCGGTCGCGGACAGCCCATCTTTGTAATTCAACGACGAGTACGCGACACGAATGAGCACATCGCCCGGCGGAAGGTCATTCACCGTGCGCGTCACGATGGCGCCGGTCGCCTTTTCCCCATCCGTCTTTGTGACAAGATAGGCCCTGAAATTATTAGCTGATCCCATGCAACACTCCTTTTATTCGTAACGGTTTAATGAATACTCACTGAAAGGAAATTATATTTCATGCAGCAACAGCATCAATATAACCACAAACATGGTTGCAAGTCAAGGGAAAATTATGGCGATGCAACGCCGACGCCAGCGGCGCTCAGAATTTTCCAGACCAAATAACCACAGATATGTATTGAAAATGTTGAGCAAATTCATTACATTTAGCCAACATCGTTGCTTCCATCGATGCTAATCCCGGACACTACTCAGTTACGAAAGAGGGAATTCCCGAATGAAAATTTTAGAAGATTTGAACGGAAAACGCGTCCTGATCACCGGCTCTTCCCGCGGCATCGGCAAAGCCTGCGCTGAGCTATTCTCAGAATTGGGCTGCAAGATCGGCATCCACTTCACGAGCCATGAAGCGGCCGCCCGTCAGGTGCAGCAATCGCTGCAAACCGAGGCAGCGATTTTTCAGGCTGACCTGGCCACAGAGGACGGCTGCATAAAATTAATCGCTGCGATGAAAACGACGTTCGGCGGAATGGATATTCTGGTCGTCAATCACGGCATCTGGGAAGATGGCGACATCGATAAAATGACGGCAGAAAACCTGCGCCGAACTATCGACCTCAATTTGAACAGCCTGTTCTATCTCACGCGCGAGTCCCTGCCGCTGTTTCCCGGGACAGGCGGCTCCATCGTGTTCGTCTCCAGCACGGCCGGCCAGCGCGGCGAGGCATTTCATTCGCATTACGCCGCATCCAAAGGCGGCATGATTTCATTGACCAAATCGCTGGCCGTGGAATTGGCCCCGCGAAAAATACGTGTGAATTCGGTCGCGCCAGGCTGGGTGATGACGGACATGACGCGCGATCTGCTCGTCGGCGCGTACCTGAAAGAGATTGAAAACACCATTCCGCTGCGCCGAATCCCGGAGCCGGAAGACATCGCGCCATCGGTCGCTTTTCTCGCGTCGAACATGGCGGTGCACATCACCGGTGAAATTCTCAATGTGAACGGAGGCAGCGTCCTGTGCGGCTGAAACCGTCCCAATGCTGAGGATCGCTACATCCGGGCGCCTCACTGATTAAATTCCAGGCAAATCATGAAACGCAGATGACACGGATAAAATTGTAACCGTTCACAGGTTCATCGTTCAGGGTTAAAGGTTAATGATAACGTATCGTTGATGACGAACTAATTGAGCATAAAAAATGTTTCGAGCAACCACAGCTATAACCCCAACCGAGAGCGCTGAATCCGGAACCTCTGAACGGCTACATAAAATTTTCTTTCAAGTCCATTTCTATTTTTCCAGGAAGTCGTGAACAAAATTCACGGTTTCCGAATAGTGAGAATTTAAGGAGAAAACAAACGTGGCAAACCAACCTACCTTACGCGATATTCGGGAAGCTCACGGCAGGATCAAGCCGTACATTCATAAAACTCCCGTGCTCACCAATGCTTCGTTGAACGAAATGACTAACAGTCAGCTTTATTTCAAATGTGAAAATTTCCAGAAAGTGGGCGCGTTCAAATTTCGCGGCGCCAGCAATACGATTTTTTCGCTCAGCGACGAAGAGGCAAAGAACGGCGTTGTCACCCATTCCTCCGGCAATCACGCTGCGGCATTGGCGCTGGCAGCGAGACAACGCGGCATCACAGCCTATATCGTGATGCCGTCCAACGCGCCCGGCGTGAAAATCGCTGCGGTGAAAAACTATGGCGGCGTCATCACGTTTTGTGAACCCACGCTCAAATCGCGCGAGGACACGGCGCAGCAGATCATCGACACGACCGGCGCCTTGATGATTCACCCGTTCAACGATTACCGGATCATCGCCGGCCAGGGCACGGCAGCGCTGGAATTGCTGGAAGAGGCGCCGGACCTGGACATCATCCTCGCTCCGGTCGGCGGCGGCGGATTGATCAGCGGCACTGCTATCGCGGCAAAATCGCTGAATCCAAAAATTCGGGTGGTCGCCGGCGAACCCTGCAACGCGGACGACGCGTTTCACTCCAAACAGGAGGGCAGAATCTTTCCGCCAACAAACGCCAAAACAATCGCCGACGGCTTGCGGACGTCACTCGGGGACAGGACATTTCCCATCATCCGCGATTTTGTCGACGAAATTGCCCTGGCCACTGAGGAGGAAATCATCGCTGCCATGCGGTTGATTTTTGAGCGAATGAAGATCATTATCGAGCCATCCTCGGCAGTGCCGGCGGCAGTGGTTTTTTCCAACAAAGTGGCAGTGGCTCATAAAAAAGTTGGCATCATTTTCTCCGGAGGCAATGTCGATTTCAACAGCTTTTTCGAATCCCTGAAAAATATGTGATCGCGCGAAGTCTGCGCCTCATGGGCTTCTTCGAAAAAAAAATGACATTTTCAACTTGACTTAATTATCAAATTCATTATATTGATAACACACTTTATTCGCCTTTGAGATTGACCGAAATTCAATTTTCATTCGGAACATGAAAAAACAGTTATGCAATCCTTACAGTCCTCAACCGATTTCTTTGTTCGACACTACTTTCAATCCATTGCCGGCGCTTCGAATGCTGAATCCGCCCCGGCGCTCTTTTTCAACCACGACAAAAATTATATTCACTGAATCATTATTAAGGGTATGAAATGAACAGGAACCAGAATTTTGTGATCGGAATTGACTACGGAACGGACTCCGTGCGAGCCATCATTGTCGACGCGGCCGATGGCGCTGAAATCGCCTCTGACGTGTTCCATTATCCCCGCTGGAAAGATGGCAAGTTTTGCGATGCCTCCCGAAACCAGTTTCGCCAGCACCCGGGGGATTACATTGAGGGATTGGTGGCTACGGTGAAAGGCGCCCTGGCAAAGGCGCCGACCGGAACCGCCGCAAAAATCAAGGGCATTACAATTGACACCACCGGGTCAACACCGTGCGCCGTCGATAAAAACGGCACGCCCCTGGCTTTGACGCCGGGATTCGGGGACAATCCCAATGCCATGTTCGTCCTCTGGAAAGACCACACCGGCGTCAAAGAGGCCGAGGAGATCAACCGCCTCGCTCACACCTGGGGAGGCGAGGATTTTACAAAATTTGAGGGAGGAATCTATTCCTCCGAATGGTTCTGGTCAAAGATTCTCCACATTCTGAGAGTCGATCCGGCCGTCCGCCAATCAGCCTTTTCCTGGGTCGAGCACTGCGACTGGATGCCGGCGCTCATCACCGGCAGCACCAATCCCCTGACGTTGAAACGCAGCCGTTGCGCCGCCGGGCACAAGGCCATGTGGCATGCGTCGTGGAATGGTTTGCCTTCGGAGGAATTTCTCACCGGACTGGACCCGCTCCTGGCCGGGCTCAGGTCCCGGTTGTACGTCGACACATTCACCGGCGATACGCCGGTGGGAAATCTCACTGAAGAATGGGCCGATCAGTTGGGGCTGTCCACCGACGTGATTGTGGGCGTGGGCGCTTTTGACGCGCATTTCGGCGCTGTGGGAGCGGAGATCGAGCCGAACATGTTAGTCAAAGTGATGGGCACATCCACGTGCGACATGATTACCACCGAAATACCTGCGCAGGGTGAATTTCTGGTTAAAGGCATCTGCGGCCAGGTGGATGGCTCCATCATTCCCGGCGTACTCGGGATGGAAGCCGGCCAGTCGGCATTTGGCGATATTTACGCCTGGTTCAGGGATGTGCTGCTCTGGCCGCTGCAAAATATTCTGCCCGGAATTACTTCAATCGACGAGGCATCCAAAATGAAACTGATGGACGAGATGGCCGACAGCCTTATCCCGGCCCTGTCCGAACAGGCAGCTCTCGCGCCCATTGATGAAACCGGCGTCCTGGCCCTGGATTGGATGAATGGCCGGCGCACCCCGGACGCCAATCAGGCGCTCAAAGGCGCCATCATCGGGCTGAGTCTGGGATCGGATGCGCCGCGAATTTTCCGCGCGCTGGTGGAAGCCACAGCGTTTGGCGCAAAAAAAATCATCGATCGCTTCATCGACGAGGGCGTCGAAATCCGGGGCGTGATTGCCATTGGCGGAATCCCCAAAAAATCGCCGTTCGTCATGCAGGTCACAGCGGATGTGCTGAATATGCCCATCAACGTCGCGGCCTCGGACCAGGCTGTGGCGCTGGGTTCGGCCATGGCTGCTGCCACGGCCGCCGGCATTTATCCGAATATGCAGGCCGCGCAAAAAGCCATGGGCGGCGGCTTTGAAAAAATCTATTCCCCCAATGCTGACAACGCGAAAAAATATAGCGCCATTTACAGACGATACTCGACCCTGTGCGGGTTTATTGAAAATCAATTCACTTTGTAATTCAGGCGCAGAGGGCGGCTGAGCCGCGATATGTCCCAATATGGAAAATTCAACCATGAGCGATTTCGAAAAAATGAAACGTCAGGTGTACGACTGCAACATGGAATTGCCGAAACACCATGTGGTGCGATTTTCATTTGGCAATGCCAGCGCCATTGATCGGAGCAAAGGCGTCATCGCGATCAAACCGAGCGGCGTGGATTACGCGTCGCTTACACCGGACCAGATCGTCATCGTGGATCTCGACGGGAATGTGGTGGAGGGCGAACTCAATCCCTCATCGGATACCAAAACGCATCTGGTGTTATACCGCAGTTTCCCTGAGATCGGAGGCGTGGTTCATACCCATTCGACTTACGCCGTGGCCTGGGCACAGGCAGCGCAACCGATCCCCATTCTGGGCACAACTCACGCTGACCACTGCCATACCGATATTCCCTGCACCAAGTTCATGCCTGATGAGAAAATTCTGGGGGACTATGAGATCGAAACCGGCAACCAGATACTGAAGGTATTTGAGCATCACTCCTACCAGGAAGTGGAAATGGTGCTCGTCGCCGGCCACGGCCCATTTGCGTGGGGCAGAACGCCGGAAAAGGCGGTGTATAACTGCGTCATTCTCGAAGAACTGGCTAAAATGGCGCTGCTTACACTGCACATTGATCCGGAACTGCCGAGGTTGAAAGAAACGCTGATTCAGAAACATTATTCGCGCAAGCACGGTCAGAATGCCTACTATGGACAAAAGTGACAAGCGCCACTCGCGTTGGGGCCGTCAGCCGGGTGAATTATTTTTCCCTGACAGTCCGTGATGGAAGCAGTCGGAATCCATGCCGGGGGTTTCATCGAATAAACCAAATCAGCGCACATCTCTTGCGAATGATATTGCTGTTGGAAACGAAGATAATTCATGAAGCTAAAACGGCCAGTCGCGCCGGGGCGCATTCCTTTTCGGTGCGGGCTCTCGCTCTCTCTCCGGATCAGAAATCTTCCCCGGCTGCCAGCCGCTCAGATCTGATTAAATGACGGTTTACCAGCAAGCTCTTACATTTAACATGAGGAGAAACAATGTCTGCTCTCAGTACAATCGATTGGCTGATTGTCGCCTTCTATTTCATCATCATTCTGGGCATTGCGTGGTGGGTGATTAAACAAAAACAAAATACCACATCCGATTACTTTCTGGCTGGCCGGCATCTGGGCTGGTTTGTGATTGGCGCATCGATCTTTGCGTCCAATATCGGGTCCGAGCATCTTGTCGGACTGGCCGGTTCCGGCGCCACGGACGGTGTTGCCATGGCGCATTACGAATTGCACGCGTGGTGTTTGCTGGTTCTCGGTTGGGTGATGGTCCCGTTTTACATGCGCTCTAAGGTGTTCACCATGCCCGAATTTCTGGAGCGCCGGTTTTCTCCATTAGCGCGAACCGTGCTCTCGCTGATTTCGCTCGTCGCCTATGTGCTGACCAAAATTGCCGTGGGCATTTTCGCCGGAGGCATCGTGTTCAGCGTGCTTTTGCCAGATCTCAATTTTATAGGAATGGACAGCTTCTGGATCGGTTCGATCCTCGTCATCGTGCTGACCGGATTGTACACCATCGTCGGCGGCCTGCGCGCTGTCGCCTATACCGAAGCGATGCAAACGATCATATTGGTCATCGGTTCGTTCCTGGTGACACTTTTCGGCCTGTCCGCGTTGGGACACGGCGCAGGACAGGAGTTCGGATTCGGCGCTGCCGTTGCCGAAGGCTGGTCCCGATTGCGCGTGCTGGCCGGTTCGGAAATGTTCAACCTGTGGAAGCCGCTGGTGCCGGACGGCATTCAGGGCACCTGGGCGCCGGTGAAAGAGGCTGGCCGGATGGCCTGGTACTTCAATGATAATTATCCCTGGCTGGGCATGCTGTTCTGCGCGCCAATTATTGGCTTGTGGTACTGGTGCACAGACCAATACATTGTGCAGCGCACTCTGGGCGCTCCCAACGAACGGGAAGCCCGTCGCGGTTCGATTGCGGCGGCATTCTTCAAACTGCTGCCGGTGTTCATTTTCATCATTCCCGGGATGATCAGTTTCGCGCTGGCCAAAAGCGGGAGCTTCCCGGCGATTCAGGAAACGCTGCTGGATGCCAACGGCAACATCATTCGGGAGAATGCCCAGCAAGCGTTCCCATTGCTCGTCGCCAAAGTGCTGCCGGTCGGGGTCCGCGGCATGGTCGTCGCTGGCTTGCTGGCCGCGCTCATGAGCTCACTGGCCGGCGTCTTCAACGCGTCATCGACGCTGTTCACCATGGATTTTTACTCGCGACTGGAACCCAAAGCGAGTCAGCAGCAACTGGTCTGGATCGGGCGCATGGCTACTGCGGTGATGGTGCTGATCGGACTGTTGTGGATTCCGGTGATCCGAGGGGGCAAAGGGTTGTACGATTATCTGCAGGGAGTGCAATCGTATCTGGCGCCTCCCATCTTCGTCGTCTTCTTTTTCGGAGTATTCAACAAACGGCTGAATAGTAAGGGCTGCCTGTCAGCACTGGTCGTCGGATTCATTTTAGGCCTGTTCCGCATGGCCATCGACACGCCGGTCAAAGTGATGAACAACTTCAGCTACGAGCACGGCTCGTTCTTCTGGGTGATGAATAATATCTTCTTCCAGTACTACAGCCTGTTGATTTTCCTGGTCAGTGTGGCCGTGATGATCGCCGTCAGCTACATGACCGAAAAGCCGGCGTATGAAAAAATCAGCGGCCTGACCTATGCCACCACGTCGACTGAGGATTACAAAATTTCGCGGTCAAGCTGGAATGCAAGAGATGTCATCAGTTCAGGCATTGTCCTGGCGCTGATTTTGGCCGCGTACCTTTATTTCACCGGTTGAGAAAAACTTATTCGAATGCGGATTGAATGAAATCTCTCATGCTGACCGGCATTCGCTCGCTGGAAATTGTGAATCGACCTGATCCTGAAATCCAAAGCGATGCAGATGTCCTGTTGAAAATCAATTGCGTAGGCGTGTGCGGCTCGGATGTTCACTATTACCGCACCGGGCGAATCGGCGATCAGGTTGTCCAATTCCCCTACACGATCGGGCATGAATGTTCTGCGACGGTAATTGCTGCAGGAAAGAGCGTGAATCGGCTGTGCATCGGAGATCGGGTGGCAGTCGATCCGGCCGTCTCCTGCCAGCGCTGCGATCAGTGTCTGGCCGGACGGCGCCACACCTGCCGACGCCTCGCGTTTTTGGGCTGTCCCGGCCAGATGCACGGCTGCCTGTCCGAATATCTGGTCATGCCGCAAGAAAGCTGCTACAAAATCCCGGAGTCGATGACTCATGTCCAGGCTGCGCTGGTGGAGCCGCTTTCAATTGGCATGTACGCCGTTCGGTTCCTGAATGCGCCCGAAACCCAGGCCATCGCCGTTCTGGGAGCAGGCCCCATCGGAACATGCGTTTCACTGGCGGCCCGGGCTGCCGGCGTCGATCGGATTTACGCCACGGATAAAATCGATGCGCGATTGGAACTGGTGCGGGCTGCTATTCCGGTTTGGACGGCCAATCCGGAGACATCGGATATTGTCACCGCTGTCAGCCGGATCGAGCCGGCCGGTCTGGACGCGGTGTTCGAATGCTGCGGCCAGCAGGAGGCGCTGGATCAGGCGATTGATCTGCTGAAACCGGGCGGGAAATTGATCGTCGCCGGCATTCCGGACGAGGATCGGATTTCATTTGACGCCGGTAAGCTGCGGCGCAAGGAGCTGTCCATCTACCACGTGCGACGCCAGAATGACTGCGTGCAGCCGGCCATCGATGCCATCGTCAGCAGCGCCATCCGCATCGATTTTCTGGTCACCCATCATTTCCAGTTCGAATCCGCGGCGCAAGCATTCGAATTGGCCGCCGGTTATCGTGACGGCGTGATGAAAGCCATGATTGATCTTTGATTTCTATCGGTACGGCTTTCCGGAAATTTCGCTTTTCATTTTTACAGCCATCGTACAGCCATTCTGCTCTGTCTCCGGTTCTGTTTCATTCCTGCATTGTTCAGGGAAAACCGGGCAGTAGTCCGGCAATGCCCGGCCGCGAAACTGCGCGGCGATTCGCGCCAATGGAGAGAGCCTTTTTCCGTCGCATCCGCCATATTATTATTCTGTCATATTCTCCTTTGACATTGAAAAAATAGTTGAAAATTTCATTTATTATGATTACTTTGAACCCATTAAATTTGGAATAATATTACATAAAAGTAGCAAAGCTGTTTATAATTATTCTAACCCATCACAAAAACGGAGAATAGAAATGAGTTCTTCCTCCCAATCAATTGAACAGATGTATCACAATATGGAAAAGTTTTTTCCGCAATGGGAAAAAATCAAGGACATGGTGGATCAATGCATCGACGTGATGCTCAACCTGCGCCAGAGCGGACATCCCGGAGGTTCTCGCTCGAAAGTACACATGCTGCTTGCAACCATGCTCAGCGGCGTCATGCGCTATGATATCCGAAATCCGGAGAAACGTTTTGCCGACCGATTTATCCTCGTCGCCGGCCATACGATTCCTTTGGTGTATGCAGCGCTGGCGGTTTTGAACGAAGCCCTGAGAAGAAAATTCAAACAGACCGGGGATAAAAAATACCAAATCGCCAACGATGCAACGACCGCCCTGTATTGGGAGGATTTGCTCACACTGCGCCACAACGGGGGCCTGCCCGGTCATGCTGAAATGGCCGGAAAAACCATGTTCCTGAAATTCAATACAGGCCCGTCCGGACACGGCACTCCGGTCGCCGCTGGCGAAGCCATGGCGCTGAAACTCGCCGGCGCCCACGACATCCGTGTGTTTGCCATTGAAGGCGAAGGCGGCGCAACCACCGGCGTCACCCACGAAACGCAGAATTCGGCCTGGGGATTGGGACTGAACAATCTGTTCTTTTTATTGGACTGGAATGACTACGGCATCGACGATCACCGCATGAGCAGCATCGTCTCCGGCGCCCCGGCAGAATGGTTCGGCGCGCACGGCTGGCGGGTTTTTGGCACGGAGCAGGGTATGGACTGGGCGCCAGTCACCAGGACAATTCTTGATATGGTGTACTCGGAAAATAAAAATCAGCAGCCCAACTTTGCCTGGTTCAAAACGCGCAAAGGCCGGGAGTATGGCATATTTGACAATAAATCTCACGGCACGCCGCACACACCCATGAACAGCCCGGGCTTCTGGGACACAACCAAAATTTTCACGGAACGATACGGCATCGAGTTCGTCGGATTGGGCCAACCAGCGCCGGGGACGAACGATGAAAAACTGAGTCAGACGCGGGAAAATCTGAGCCGGGTATTTCAACTCTACGATCAGGATCAGGCGCTGCTGGACTATGTGGCCGATACGCTGCTCGGACTTGCCGAAGCCGTGCCGGAGAAGAAGACGAGCCTTTACTACAACTTCGATAAAAATCCCATCGCCGACCCGGTTATCACGGACTACAAAAATTATCCGACCGATATCTTCGCCAAACCGGGCGAGAAAGCGCCCAACCGCGCCGGCCTTGCCAAATTCGGAGCGTGGATCAATGCCTACTGCCATCAAAAATACGGCCGACCCCTGTTCATCGCCATGTCCGCGGATCTGGCCGATTCAACGAACATCGCCGGATTTGCCAAAGGCTATGGGGAATTCAAAGGCTTCGGACCTTACGAACGAACCAGCAATCCCAAAGGCGTGCTTCTGCCTCAGGGCATCACCGAGTTCGCCAACGCCGGCATCTCCGTTGGAATCGCCACGGTCAATCTGTCAGCCAAACCGTTCGAGGAGTTCAATGGATTTTATTCGGCGTGCTCCACGTATGGCTCGTTCGTGTACTTGAAATACGGCGCGATGCGGCTGTACAGCCAGTTGCGCCAGGATGCTGAGATAAAAACGGGCAAAGTGCTCTGGATCGCCGGCCATTCCGGCCCGGAGACAGCAGAGGACTCCCGAACCCACTTCGGCATCTTTTCGCCGGGAGTGACCCAGCTATTTCCGGAGGGGCAGATTCTGAACCTCTATCCCTGGGAGCATAACGAAGTCGCGCCTATGATCGGCGCGGCAATGGCCACAGACGTCCCCATCATCGCTCTCCATCTCACGCGGCCGCCGGTGGAAATCCCGGATCGGGACAAGCTGGGCATGGCCTCTTATTTTGACGCGGCCAAAGGCGCCTATGTCATTCGCGATTACAAGCCGGGCCTGGCCAAAATGGGAACGATTTTCGTTCAGGGCACCAGCACCACCAGCAACCTCATTAAAATATTGCCCAAACTGGATCAGGCTGGATTGAACGTGAAACTGGTCGCCGCGACGAGCTACGAGCTGTTCAAAATGCAGCCGGCGAGCTATCAGAAATCCATCATTTCCGACAGCGACTGGATCGACTCGACAGTGATCACCAACGGCGCCCGACGCACCATGCACGACTGGCTGTTCAGCAAAATCTCCGAAGAATACGCCATGTCATCGGATTGGGATAATAAATGGCGGACTGGCGGGTCTGTGGAAGAGCTCTGCGAGGAGGCGCATATCTCGCCGGATTGGCTGTTCAAAGGCATCGAGAAGTTTGCCCGCGACAGGGAACACCGATTGACGCGGATTAAAGCCATGCTCTAAACCGGCTTCGAACGTGCACCAAAGCGCTCCCCGGGGAGCGCTTTTTTTTTCATCCCCTGCTGATAGCCGAACACGACATTTTGAGCGACATAATTTTGAATGCAGCAATTCTCTGCCGATGATGCAAAATACTTATTGACAACCCCTCTGAGTTTTTATATATTATGCCGTACAATATCCTGTGAGTGATTACCGATGCCGAAGGGCGTTGGGATAGATGGACAAAATTGTGGCAACTACCGTATCGGGAAGTGACAGCGCCTGGCCTGGAGAGCAGAATAACACGTACATTAGAAATATGAATGACCAGTTGACAGCATGTGCAATAAATTCGATGCTTTTTTATATCTGTAGTGGGGGGGGGGGGGGGGGGCGGGGGCGGGGGGGGTGGTCTAATCATTA
>JBMOPW010000014.1:344982-509516 GCA_049322915.1 Candidatus Zhuqueibacterota bacterium | reverse complement strand
TGCCGCTCGCGGCCCCCCCCCCCCCCCCCCACTACGCGTATGTCCAATAATAATAGGGACGCCAAAATTTTAACTGGTTATTCATATTAGAATTTCTGACATGAGAAACATGCAGGCAACAGATACACCTGCAACACGTCCTGCATAGAGGAACCTGACAATTCAGTTTTGTTGGAAGATAACTACTCAGGTTGGCTGGTTCAGGTTCAGGGTTAGAATCATTTCATTTGTATATTTTGTTAATGAATATTCGTAACTGTTCAGCCACCAAGTCTCAAAGGCACGAAGAAAAAATACATCTAACCTGAATTATTCATGAACTTGCTCAGAATTTGAGTCAACATTGAGATTTTCAATTAGCTAAAATCTGAGCAATTTGAAACTCAGTTTTTGTACGTTTATTCTAAAAAGAGCACCATTCAGGTTAGCCAGCCTCCTTTAAAAATACTATGAATAATGCAGGCTGAATTATCGATTCTGAAAAGCTGAACGTGGTTTAAAAGAAATTGAATCTCACAAAATAAGAATGAATAAAAGGACATCTTCGTGTAACGTTGTGGCTTCGTGATTTCGTGGCAAGAATACATGCCTGAATAGCGACGAAAATTCTCTTTAACCCGGAACCTGAAACCTTTAAACCTGGAACCTGAAGACATTTATGTGATATCAGCAATGAACGCATAATCACTTTTCAAGGAAGAGATTGGCATGACAAAGAAAAAAAAAGACTTGACCAAACAGACTGGCCCACATCAAGAGGAAACGAAGGCCAGCATACTGCCGGAGCAGCTAAAAAGTGACCGGGCCGCGGGCGGCTTCCCCATTGTGGGCATCGGCGCTTCTGCAGGGGGCCTGGCTGCGTTTGAGGCTTTCTTTTCCGGCATGCCCGCAGGATTTGAACCGGGTATGGCGTTTGTGCTGGTGCAGCACCTCGCCCCGGACCACAAGAGCATCCTGACTGACCTGATCCGGCGCTACACCCGAATGCAGGTCTTTGAGGTCGAGGACGGCATGGAGGTGCAGCCCAATTGCGCCTATATCATACCGCCTGGCCGCGACATGGCGTTCCTGAACGGCGCACTGCAACTGCTGGAGCCGGCGGCCCCGCGCGGCCAGCGCCTGCCCATCGACTTCTTTTTCCGGTCACTGGCCCATGACCAGCGCGAGCGGGCCATCGGCGTGGTGCTCTCGGGGACAGGCAGCGATGGTACCCTGGGGGTGCGGGCCATCAAAGGCGAGGGCGGTATGGTTATGGCCCAGAACCCGGAGTCCACCGAATACGACGGCATGCCTCGCAGCGCCATCGGCACAGGCCTGGTGGATTACGAACTGCCCCCGGCCGAGATGCCGGCCCAACTCATCGCCTATGTGACTCATGCCTTTGGCAAGCCCCCCAGACCGGCCACGACTTGTCCCAGTACAAACCATCCACCATCCAACGCCGCATCGAACGGCGCATGGCCGTCCAGCAGATCAACACCATGGCGGGCTATGTCAAGTTCATCCAGCAAACGCCCAATGAAGTGGACGCCCTGTTTCGCGACATGCTGATCGGTGTGACCAATTTCTTCCGCGACCCCGAAGCTTTCAAAGCCCTGGAGGAACAAGTCATCCCCAAACTTTTTGCCGGCAAGCACCCGGATGCCACAGTCCGCATCTGGGTGCCGGGGTGTTCCACCGGCGAGGAGGCCTATTCCCTGGCCATCCTGCTGGCTGAGCGCCAGGAGGCGCTCAAGCAGAACTTCAAAGTGCAGGTTTTCCCTACGGACATCGACAGCCACGCCATTACCGCAGCCCGTGCCGGCATCTATCCGACCTCCATCGCCTCAGACCTCACGCCGGAGAGGCTGGCGCGCTTCTTCTCGCCCGAGCCGGGCGATAGCGCCTTTTGTATCCATAAGGGCATCAGGGACATGCTGGTCTTTTCCGAGCAAAACCTGATCAGGGACCCGCCCTTCTCCAAGTTGGACTTGATCAGCTGCCGAAACCTGCTGATCTACCTGGGCGGCGATCTGCAGAGGAGGCTCATCCCACTATTTCATTATGCTTTGAACCCGGGCGGTTTTCTCTTTCTGGGGACATCCGAAACCGTGGGCGAGTTTGGCGATCTCTTTGCCACGCTTGACCGCAGGTGTAAGTTGTATCAACGCAAGGAAGACCTCCTCGGCGCCCGGCGCCCGGGACTGGATCGGTTTGTGCCGCCCAAGACGGCACCCCATACAGAGTCCCTGCGCACCGGCGAAAAGACGACCTACCGCGGGAAACTGCCGCTGCGCGAACTAACCGAACAAGCTCTGCTGCAGGAAATATTCCAGGCAGGAGCTCTGGTCGATGCCCAGGGCGACATCCTCTATCTCCACGGCCGCACCGGCATGTACCTGGAGCCCAGCCCCGGGGAGAGCGGTCCCAACAACATTCTGAAGATGGCCAGGGAAGGGCTGCGCCGGGATCTGATCACAGCCCTGCACAAAGCCGCGGGGATAAAGGACACCGTGCGCTGTCCGGGTCTTCGGGTCAAGACCAACGGCGATATCACCACCGTCAACCTGACCATCCGTCCGGTGGCCGACGCCCGCGCCGCCTCGCTCGATACACCCCTGTTCCTCGTCATTTTGGAGCAGGCCCAGGCGCCGGTGATCCGTGAGACGTTACCCGTGAGCAGTGGGCAGGACAGCGATGATGACGACACCCGCATCGCCGCACTCAGGCAGGAGTTGCGGGCAAAGGAGGAGTATCTCCAGACCACCAACGAAGAATTGGAGACCTCCAACGAAGAGTTGAAATCCGCCAACGAGGAGATGCAGTCAATAAACGAAGAACTGCAGTCCACCAACGAGGAACTGGAAACCTCCAAGGAGGAACTGCAATCGGTGAACGAGGAGCTGGCAACCGTCAACGCCGAGCTGCAGACCAAGGTGGCCGACCTGTCGCGGGCCAACAACGACATGAATAACCTGCTGGCCGGCACTGGCATCGCCACAGTCTTTGTGGACCATCACCTGCGCATCCTGCGCTTCACCCCCGCCGCCACAAAAATCATAAACCTGATCCAGAGCGACATCGGCAGGCCGGTGGGCCACATCCTCACCAACCTGCCCGGCTACGACGCCCTGACGGCGGACACCCAGGCAGTGCTAAACTCCCTGATTCCCAAAGAACTCGACGTGCAGAGCGCTGATGGCCGGTGGTTTACCATGCGCATTCTGCCCTACCGCACCATGGATAACGTCATCGAGGGCGCAGTGCTCACCTTTATTGACGTCACGGAGGCGCGAGCAATTTACGAGGCGTTGCGGGTGAACGAGGAGCGTTTACGGGTCGCCGTCAGTGCGGCTGCCCTTTCCGTTTTCAATCAGGATACGGATTTACGCTACACCTGGATTCACAACCCTAATCCTGGATTTCAATTGGAACAGATCATCGGCATGACCGACGCCGACCTTCTGCCGGAACAGGAAGCCGCTCCACTGATTGCCATCAAACAACAGGTGCTGGAAAGCGGAAAAGGCGCGCGACAAATCGTCCGTTCCACTATTGCAGGCAAAACTTTTGTGTATGACCTGACAATCGAGCCGCTGCGAGATGCTGCCGGCGCCATTGTCGGGATCACCTGCGCCTCGCTGGACGTCACCGGACAACAAAGCCGGGAGCGGACGGAAGCCGGCGCAAACAACACTTTGTCTTCTAAAGATGAAGGAGGCAACCTATGACAACTCAGGACAGCCACCACAAAGACGCAACAGATTTGCGGCAAAAGGCCGAAGCGCTGGTCCGGGAAATGGCCTCCCGGACGCAGGGGGACAGCGCGGCCCTTTCGCCCGAGGAAATTCGGAAAACGCTCCACGAGCTGCAGGTGCACCAGATCGAACTGGAGATGCAGAACGAGGAGCTTCGCACGGCCCAGGCGGAGATCGAAGCCGGGCGCGCGCGCTATTTCGACCTCTATGACCTGGCCCCTGTGGGTTATTGCACCCTGTCCGAGCAGGGGCTGTTCCTGGAGGCCAACCTCACAGCCGCCACTCTGCTGGGTACTGCCCGCGGCATGCTGCCAAAGCTGCCGATCTCGCGCTTCATCCTCAAAGATGACCAGGACATCTATTACCTGCATCGCAAAAAGCTTTTTGAGACGGGCGAACCCCAGGAATGCGAATTACGGCTGGTCAAACCGGACGGCACCTTCTTCTGGGCGCATCTGACGGCAACTGCCGCCCGGGCGAATAACGGCGCGCCTGTGTGCCGCGTCGTAATCAGCGACATCACCGACCGCAAACTGGCAGAGGAGAAAAGCGAGAAACTCCAGGCCCATTTGTCCCAGGCCCAGAAGATGGAGTCGGTGGGAAGGCTGGCCGGCGGAGTGGCCCACGATTTCAACAATATGCTGTGCGCCATCCTGGGGTACACAGAACTGGCCCTCAATCGTGTTGAGCATGACGACCCTCTGCATGCCGACCTTGAGGATATTCGGAAGGCTGCCCGGCGCTCCGCCAACCTCACAAGCCAGCTATTGGCCTTTGCCAGCAAACAGACAATTGCGCCCAGAGTGCTTGATCTCAACAATACGGTGGAAGGCATATTAATAATGCTGCGACGGCTCATCAGAGAGGACATCGTCCTGGACTGGAAACCTGGCCGAGGTCTCTGGCCGGTCAAGATGGACCCCACCCAGATCGATCAGATGCTGGCCAACCTTTGCGTCAACGCCCGGGACGCCATTGCGGACATTGGCAAGATCACCGTAGAGTCACACAATACCACCCTGGACGAGGCATTCTGCGCCCGGCAGGCGGGTTTCACCCCGGGCGATTACGTGACGCTGACCGTGAGCGACAACGGCTGTGGCATGGATTCCAAGACACTCCTCCTCGTATTCGAACCTTTTTTCACGACCAAAGAAATGGGCAAGGGCACCGGGCTGGGTTTGGCCACCGTGTACGGTATCGTCAAACAGAACAACGGCTTCATCAACGTTTCCAGCGTGCAGGGACAAGGAACGACCTTCAAAATCTACCTGCCGCGACATGCGGCCAAAACAGAGCCTCAGCCGGAAATGGTTCCGGTTCAGGCGACTGTGCGCCGCCACGAAACCATACTGCTCGTGGAAGACGAACCGGCGGTCCTGAAAATGACCACGAGCATGCTCACGCGACAGGGTTACACCGTGCTGGCGGCGAGTTCCCCGGGTGAGGCCATCCGTCTTGCCAGTGAACACACCGGCCGGATCGACCTGCTCCTGACTGACGTGATTATGCCGGAAATGGACGGGTGCGATCTGGCCAGGAACCTCTTGTCCATCCATCCGAGCCTCAAACGCCTGTACATGTCCGGCTACACAGCCGATATCATCGCACACCACGGGGTGCTGGACCAAGGCGAGCATTTCATCCAGAAACCATTCTCGTTGAAGGATTTAGAGGAGAAGCTGCGCAAGGCTCTGGAAGGCTGAGAGGCTAACTTACTATCCCGTGCCGATTCCCGAACACGACATTCTGTGGTTTTAGTAGTACTTTCTGAAGCTGCTGAATCGGAGAGTCAACTGGCTGGTTGATTTTTGAACACCACAATAAATCGTGGTGTTGGCACAATTTTGAACCAACACCATACTTCAGCATGGTGAGAACACCTGAGTCGTTACGATTTTTATTACGCGCTAAAGAGTAGGTCAGCGTTATTTTAATGAGCAACTAACATTGCTTGCAGCGGAAGCAAGGGCGTGGCGTGAACCGAACGATTGAAGCATCCTTGAAAGGAATGTTTACGTTATTAAGTCTTGTGCGTTTTCATCCTTGCAGCGCCGAAGCTTGCTTCAGAGTTTTGTATAGTTCAAATAAGAATGACAGATACACCTTGTTCGCACATAACTTTTTTGCAACAATATAAAAATTTGGTCCTTAAAATAAAAAAACCCCAGCCAAAATTGGCCAGGGTTTGTTCAACCTTGTCATCAAATTATATTTTGGAGACTTTGGTGGCTTGTAAGCCTTTGGGTCCTTGTCCTATTTCAAACTGAACCTGATCGCCTTCCTCCAGCGATTTGTAGCCATTGCCTTCAATAGCATTGTAGTGGACAAATACATCATCACCTTTTTCCCGACTGATGAAACCAAAGCCTTTTGAGCTGTTGAACCATTTGACTGTGCCTTTTTCCATTGAATCATTCCTAATTAAAAAATAAGTGTTGCGTACATCTCTGTTCTCAGCTTGTCTCTAACAAAAAATCGCTTTGAATAGTTGCGTACCATTCTCCACGATTTTCTTTAGTTTTACTAGTGTTATCTGAAAAATGTTTTACCACTAAAAAAGAAAAAGCAGGAAAAACAGGGTACAGTAAATTAGTGGTGAAATATACGACATAGAATATTCAAGTGCAAGATAAATTTATGATTTTTTGCATCTTTTTTTAATAATGACTTTTTTGCACGGTAATTTAAATAACACACTTGCGACCTGACAGATACAAAAAATAGAAGTTATTTCGTTGTATGGATTTCTGCGCAGCGTTTTTTCAGATGGCCAGGATGCAGTTCACCCTCACTGTCTCACCTGTCTCATTTAATCAATCCTGTCTCTTATTTATTTTGACACAGCGCCCAACGCGTCTCATCCGTTTTTAACCCATTTAATTCCAACACAAAAGACATGGTTCAAATACACAGTGCGGGAACAGAAGTGTCGCGTGTGTCTTGTTACCGGGAAATGTCAGGCCCTCTGTTATTTGTTGGATTGGCGGAGTGGCCCGTAAAATCGGACGCTTGCGGGCTCCTGAGAATGTATAAAATTTGGCACACGCATTGCTATTTTCATGGCAGAGAGAAAAAAGTTACTCATTCAACAGCTACTTAACTTCATCAAGATTACCTATTCTATCGGGTAAAACAAAAAGACCCTGGTAACAGGCAGGTGCCAGGGTCTTTCCCTCCTTGTGTTTTTCTCAGCATTTTACCTATCAGTAACACTTTTACCGCTCTTCCAAAAGTAATAGACTGGCACTCCAAGAAGGATGACCCCGATCCCAATGAACGATTGCACCGGTTTTTCAAAAAGCGTATTCAGCACAAACCAGGACTCGATGGCGATGAAAATCAACGGCGTCAGCGGGTAGCCCAATGTTTTGTAGGGGCGCTCTGCGTCCGGTTCCCGTTTGCGAAGGACGAGCACAGCCGCCGCAGCGAACGCGAAAAAGATGGCGTCCGTGAAAACAACGTACGAGATCAAATTTTCGAATGTGCCCCAGAAGAGGATGAGCAGAATGGCCCAACCGGATTGAATCAGGATGGAAAACGCCGGGGTGTGATATCTGGGATGGACTCTGGCCGCGAGTTGGAAAAATACTTTATCCTGAGCCATGGCGAAATAGATGCGCGGCGCGGTGAGCGTGTAAATGCCGGCAGTGCCAAATGTGGAAATGCAAATCACCAGCGCAATGAGGCTGCCACCGACAGGCCCCAGCACAGTCTTCACCGCATCGGAAGCGACGCGGCTCGAAGCCGCCATTTCATTCAATGGCAGGAGCAGCATGTAGGCAATATTGGTCAGCAGATAGATGACAGTGACAATGACCGCCCCGGTCACCATTCCCAACGGCACGTCGCGCCTGGGATTGATGGCCTCGCCAGCGGTGAAACTTGCATGCTGCCAGCCGCCGCACGACCAGATGACGCCAACCATGGCCAGCGTCAGCGCGCTCCCGAGCCCATCGGGCAATGCGCCCAGCGGCGCAGAAAAATCCGGAGCCGATTGCGTTCCCCATCCGAAACCGACCACGATGAGTCCGGCAATACCGATCACTTTCAACGACGTGAACAGATCGGAGAAAATTGCCCCGGCTTTGACGCCGCGAACATTCACCACTGTCAGAAACACGATGCCGCCAATGGCGACCAGCTTCACTGCCAACGGACTCATTGGGACGAAGTATGCCAGATAGGTCGCAAAGGCGATGCTCAGCGCGGCGATGCCGCCGGTATTGACCACCAGAAAATAGCCCCAGCCGTAAAGGAATCCCCATAGCCCGCCGTAAGTCTCGGACAGGTAGACATAGACTCCGCCAGCGCGCGGCATCATTGCGCCCAGTTCCGCAAAGGTCAGGGCGCCGGTCAGCGTGATGACACCGCCCATGATCCAGACGGCTAAAACCCATGCCGGGGACGGAAGTTGTTTGGCGATGAGCGCCGGCGTGATGAAAATTCCCGAGCCAATGACAGAGCCAATGGCGATCATGGTCAGATCGAGCAGCGTTAATTTTCGACTGAGTTGGGTCATAGACCTCCCTGGTTCAGGTTTAGCGTCACGGGCCGATTTTTAACTGAATCTTTCTCAGGAATTCCGTCCGAACAGAGCAATAATGTAGCGCACTAACTTTTAAGACCAACCTATTCGATGATCACAAAGTGACACACGCGCGTCGACTCATTTTTTGAATTGTCAATGGCCCGCACAGAAAGGCGATGGCTGCCCGGCGCGAGCGGCTCGTCCGGCTGGTAGGTGAGGGTTTTTGTCTCCGGATCGAATTCAGCGATGGCGATTTCATCGTCGATTTTCATGATGATGGACCGTTCGTCCGCAATGCCGGAAAGTTCGTCGAAGACAACGGCCGTGAACGTGGGTCGTTTGTTCGTCAGTTGCTGACCCGGCGCCGGGTAGCTGATGTTGACCACCGGTGGGGCCTCGTCCCGAATAAGTGTGAATGCGCCCAGGCCGGACACATCGCAGCTCACGGACTTCGTCACCTCGTCCAGCGCTGCCCCGACGAAGCTCCATTTTTCGCGACCCTTACGATACACCGCCAGTTTATTCGGCATCAAATCGCTGTACGGGTAGCTCAGTTGCACTTTTGCCTTACCTTTCATCGGGATGTCGGAGGGCTGGATTTGATAGGCCTGGCCGACGGCATCATAGCCGGGATTGTCAACAGCCCCAATTGGCTCGATTCGCAGGTACAACGTGTCGTACACAGCGCCGGGCTTGAAGCTGACAGCGCACTTCGCATCTTTCGAACTCATGGCTCCCCCCAGCGCCGGCGTGACCGGCGCAATATCCAGTTGATCCCAGTTGAGAAGCTCATTTCCAGCGGCGTCGCGCGCGCCGACTTCGAAGGAGAGCGATCCGTTCTTCACCGGGATCAGTTTGTAGACGCCGGCGAATTCACTGGCATTGGTCTGCCGGAGCGGAATTTCCGTCGCCGGCAAGCCGGTTTGTTGAACCAATAACTTTGGCATTGAAAGCAGCGGGCTACCGGAGCGAACGACCAGGCGAACGTAGTCGTCATAAAAATCTTTGACAATGGAAAATTGAGGGACGTCGTCCTGTGTTGAATCGCCCTGTCCGATTGAATAGAACAAGGGCAACGACGGGATGGACAGGTCATCGGTCGCCTGAATTTTCAATATCATCCCGGACCGCACCGGGCTGATGACGAATGAATACTTCGGGGGCGCGGTTTCCGTCGTGAATTGTTCAATGATTTCCGGGGAGATGCTCTTCCACGGTGCGCCTCCGGTGGAACTCAGGAAAAATTCCAAACTCCTCGCCGGCGGGCCGTCTTCGGTGCGAATACCGGAAATGACCGCTCGTCCCGGCGATTCTTTCAGTAAGTCAGCGACAAGCTTTGCCCGCGTTCCAACCATAAATTTACCCTGCACCACGGCGACGTTGCCAAAAAAATCGAATAGCTCGGCGCGGAATTGATGCTCGCCCGCAGCGAGAATCTTTGAAGAGGGATCTGCTGCAGTACGCTCAGGGTCGCAGAAGAGCCGGCCGCTTGTTTTCCCTTTTGGCAGGTAAATTGGCAATTCATTGAATTCATCTTTGTAAAATTTTTGAAAAAGTCCCAGGCCGCGCTCGTTCAACCGATAGTCACGGTCGAAATCAATGAAGTGCGAATGGGCGTAGGAAAATGTATTGTAGGTGGCTGAGAATGTCAGCGTCTCATCGATGTAGAAATCCAATTTATGCACAGCAAATTTATTGTCAACCCCATTGGCCTGGTCGAAGCAGTCCACAGCAAAGCCGATTTCTCCGGAGACAACCGGCCGAGAATGAAGCTCGTATCGTGCGTTCGAAACGAGTGTTGGCTGTTCGATGAAAGCCGTGGCGTCGCCGTTGACGCGCGAGTCGAATGTCAACGGGGAGATGCTGATGGCGCTGACTGCCGGCGGAATGGTATCTTCGACTTTATAGCCACGCAGAAATGGATTGATGGGATTGCCCCCCTGGTCGCGCATCTCAAAATGAAGATGGGGATAGCCGATGCCGGTGTCGCCGGTGTATCCGATCACTTCGCCCTTTTTCACCGGGAATTGATCGGATTTCAAATAGGCATTGATGCGATACGATTTTTTCGCCTTCTGCTCTCCCCTGACAAACGCCTCCAACCGTTTATTGAATCCGCTCAGATGGGCATAGACCACGGTTTCGCCGGTGTCCATCGTGTGATAGATGACTTTGCCGTAGCCGAACGGAGACACGCCGATGCGGCTGATGTAGCCGTCGCGAATCGCGAAGACTTTGTACCCAATCTGGCCCCAGGTTTTCACATCGATGCCGGCATGAAAATGGCCCGGCCGGTACTCTGCAAATGACGATGTGAGAAAATGGCTCGCGTCCGTGGGCCATAAATATTCCTGTGCAGCGAGGGGATTGTACCCCAGACTCACAATGAAAAATACAATCACGGTAAAAATCGACTTCACAACGAAACCCCTTTGATTTGTATGCGATGAAAGATGTCAATGTTTTTCAGTGCGATGGGCCTGGTTCGCGGTCATTTCCAGAAACTCCCGCGCCAGTTCACCGGTCAAATGTTCGCGGTCGAATTCCTGCAACGAAAGCGGCGGCGCCATCGGAAGCCGGCCGGCCTGGTGCAATTGATAATAATTCAAAATCGACTTTTGAATGCCGGCGATATCGTCATGCGCCAGCAAGGTACCGCGACGATGCCGCTGTATCATCTGCGCCACTTCGCCCTGGCTTGAAATGAGCAAAATCGGCTTGCCCGAAGCGAGATATTCAAAGACCTTTCCGGTGATAATTTCTTCATTCGTCTTTTTGAAAATTGTCAGCAGCAGCAGATGCGACCGCATCACCTGGCTCAGCGCATCCCGATGCGGCAGATAGCGGATGGCCGGGATCGTCTGTTCCAGACCGTACCTCACCAGCAGCGCTTCCAGCGAATTGAAGATATCCGTGCCAATAAACTGAATCTGAATGCGGCGGCGCAGATCGGGGTGCTCGCGAAACAGATTGCTGACAGCGCGCAGAAATGGCTCAGGATGACTCACGCGGCTGATTGAACCGCAGTGAGTGATGGTGAACAGTTCGTTCCGGGGCGCATGGATCATGCCGGAAAAATCGTCCCGGTCATACCCGTTGAGGATTGTTTTGAATTTCCCGGATTGGTCACTGTAGCCGTGTTTTGTCCGGAGGCTGGCTTTCAAAAAATCACACATGGCCACGATTCGGTCGGCACGTTTAAGCGTCAGTTTTTCGAACAGGCGATTGATAAATCGATGAAACGCGGTGGGACTGGCCTGGCTCTCTCCGCCAGTCCAGTCATCTCTGAAATCAGCAAGCCATTTCACCCCGGTCAGTTGACTGAGAATGAGTCCGGCCAGGTGTGCGGATTGCGGAGGCGAGGTTGTATAAACGACATCAATTTTTTGGCGACGGATGAGCTTCAACGAAGCGCGAATGGCAAACGTAAGCCAGAGCATTTTGGAATCGGGAATCAGCAGCCAAACGCCAATCACCTGATTGAGCAGGTTCATCCATGATTTTGACGGCGGCGATTTCATGGTCTTCCGGCTGCCCGGTTTTTCTGTCGCAGAAGAGGAGAGACGCGCCCACAAACGCAGCGGATCCCACGACTCTGTTCGCAGGATATGCGCATGTTTCAATTCATCAAGAAGCGATTCGTCGTGGGCATAGTAACGGACATCTTTGACAGTGACGACATGCGGCGTCCAGCCAAACTGCGGCAAATACTTGACGAACTTGGCTGAGCGCTGAGTGCCTCCCATGCCCATCGGCGGAAAATAGTAGCAAAGTAAAAGGACGTTCTTCATGAATTACACTAACTCAACCCGACTCTGGTCGCCGATGATTAAATTATGCGTCGATGGCTTCGAATTTGATTTCACGATTTTCACATCTGTGCCCAACAGGCTGCTTTCGATGCGCACACCAATGTCCCGAATTTCGCAGTCATTCAGAATGATGCTGAATTCGACCTCGCTGTTGATGATGCGGCAGTCGTCATGGATGGAAGTGAATGGCCCGATATAGCTATTTTCAATGAGCGTGCCGCGTCCGATGATGAGCGGCCCGCGGACTTTGCTGTCGATGATTTTTGCGCCGCGCTCAACCACGACATTGCCGGTGATGTAGGATTTATCATCGATAAAGCCATCGATGCGTGGGGCCATGTGTTCGAGCACAAGGCGGTTCGCCTCGAGCAGATCGATCGGTTTTCCGGTATCTTTCCACCACCCGGTAATTTCTGAGAAACCGATCTGAAATCCATGTTCGATCAGATATTGGTGCGCGTCGGAAATTTCCAGCTCGCCGCGTTTGCTGGGTTTAATATTGTTCACAGCTTCGAAAATATTGTGGTCGTAAATGTAAATGCCAGCCACAGCGAATTCACTCTTGGGCATTTTTGGTTTTTCAACGATGGAAATGATGCGCTTGTTGTCGATTTCCGGGACGCCAAATCGCTCAGGGTCTTTCACCTTGGCTAAAGTCAGATAGCAATTGACATGATCATTGGTGAATTCCTCAACGAACCGCTGCACGCCGCCGACCACCATGTTATCGCCGAGATAAAAGATGAACGGATCTTTTCCGATGAAATCTTCGGAGATTTTAATGACATGGGCCAGCCCCAGAGGCGCTTCCTGCGGAATGTAAGTGATATGCACGCCCCATCGGCTGCCATCGCCAATGGCCCGCTCCACTTCATTGGTTTCAGCATTGGTGACAATCCCGATTTCCTTGATGCCGGCGTCAACGACGGTATCGATGGCGTAGTTCAAAATCGGTTTGTTGGCGATGGGGATTAAATGTTTGTTCTGAGTATGGGTTAACGGACGTAAACGGGTTCCTTTTCCACCGCTGGTTATTAAAGCCTTCATCCCTGGACATCCTTTCTCGTTTGCTTTTACGTGTTGAATGCTCTCAAATGTCTGGCGCAGTTAACTCACATTGGACTTCGAGCAAAGTATCATGACGCCAATTATTCTTTGAATCGACATAAAATGATATTTATTTATTCGCCTTCAGTCTTCAATCGCAGGTATAGTATAATAAAAAATCGTGCTAAAAGCAATGAGAAATTTATTGGATTTTCGTTGCTAACATTACGAAAAAATAACCGGTTTACAGCGGTGAGACAATAGTGGATTGTAACGTGATTTCATCGGATCGTTCCACCTCATTGATCGTATCGAGGATGAATGAGTCCGATTGGCGCTGATTCCGCACAGATCCCGGACAGGACAGCGAACAGAGGATGACCGTCAGCGAGAGACTGACGACTATGGTCGGATATTTTTTCATGGCAAAATCTCACATCCAGTGAAATGACTCCTCCCGTTTGGAAATTTGGATGGCGCATGCCAGTTCGATCCCGGCATTTCACCCGTATTAAATGAAGAAACAGAAGGAGTGCTACAGAATTAATCCCCGTTGCGCATGGCTCTTTCACAATTACATTCACCGCTCCTTTACTTTGTAGCGTTATGCATTCCGACTGGCAGTACCTTTTCAATCGATTCAGACCTTTTCCGGCCGTGGTAACATTGCAGTCCCTGTCCACTAAAAACAAGATAAAATACTTGACTTCCATTTTAAAAATTACTATGTTAACCGACCTGATCAGGTTACCAGACATCCAGAATTTAAAAAATGGCAGCAGGAGGCCGCTATGGAACTTTCCAAAATAACGATAGAAAACCCGGACAGCCTGAATTTAATTTTAGGCCAATCCCATTTCATAAAGACAGTCGAGGATATCCATGAAGCGCTGGTGAATTCGGTTCCGAACATCAAATTTGGGATCGCCTTCTGCGAGGCGTCGGACAAACGACTGGTCAGATGGTCTGGCAACGACGATGGTCTTACAAAGTTAGCCAGGGACAATGCGCTGCAGTTGAGTGTCGGGCATTCTTTCATTGTGTTCATCAAAAACGCCTTTCCCATCAATGTCTTGAAAGCTGTGAAGGATGTTCCAGAGGTTGTCAATATTTTCTGCGCGACAGCCAACCCTGTCGAAGTGATCATTGTGGAATCCTCTCAGGGCCGTGGCATTCTGGGCGTCATCGATGGGGCAAAAGCTCTTGGAGTGGAGACTGAAAAAGATATCGCCGAGAGAAAGCAACTGCTGCGCCATTTTGGATATAAACTCTAATCCGTCTTGGTGCGTCAGCATCATTTCGCTCGCTGCAATCCCTGTGAAAAGCCCTGGTCTATTTCTCAGATTCAGGGCTTTCTTTCTTTTAAAGGCATGAATTCTCCGGACGTGAGCGCTTCATCTCACATTTCCATTTCGGCCATTGCAGGGTCAGCGCGCTAATTGTTACAAACAACCTTTTGGACTTTTCATTTTCACTGAAACGGTCGAAAATATGAATAGCCTCATGGGCAGAGAATTTGCTTTTTAACCTGCATTATTCATAGTATTTTTAGAGGAGGCTGGCTAACCTGAATGGTGCTCTTTTTGGAATAAACGTATAAAAACTGAGTTTCAAAATAGCTTAGCCTTTAGCTAATTGAAAATCTCAATGTTGACTCAAATTCTGAGCAAGTTCATGAATAATTCAGGTTAAAAAATGTTTGCAATTTAAAAAAATATTTTTAAATTGTGAATGAATATCGGAGGTGTAATTAAATGAAGTTAAAAGATATACTGACAGATGATCTTGTGATAATCCCTTTGAAGAGCCACAAGAAAAAGGAGATCATTGAGGAGATGGTCGATCATCTGCATACGAAGAAGAAAATCAGCAACCGAGATAAAATATTGAAAGCCATCCTTGACCGTGAAAATGTCATGAGCACCGGCGTAGGCGACCATGTGGCTATTCCTCACGGCAAAGCAGAAGGGGTCAAAGACATTGTCGCATCGCTGGGCATCACCGACAGCGATGTTGATTTTCATTCCATCGACAACAAGCCAGTCCGTCTCATCTTCTTATTAGTCGGGCCGCCGGATAAAACCGGCCCTCATTTAAAAGCATTGAGCCGAATCTCCCGCCTCATGCACAAAGAGGAATTTCGAAACAAGCTACTGAATTCAAGATCGGCATACGAAGTGATGTCCATTATTCAGGAAGAAGAAGAAAAGTATTTCGAAACCAACTGAACCAGGTCGGACCGACCCCAGGGGAAGAGATGTGAAGTTACTGAAAAAGTATTGCATGAATTGATTGTGCATTGAACGTAGTGAGCGACGTTTTTCTGTGAACACAATAAAGGGATTAGCGCACTGAAGATAGAAACGGGATGTAGCACTGTTACCTACTCCGGGCATTAATCCTTTTTTTATTTCCATGCGACATGCATGATGGATCTGAATGGCGCGTGAGAATTCCTCCGCGAACCGGAAATGGTTTTCGCTCTGTTCGTTCCATTAAGGAACTTCTTTCGCATGAAAATCATTCCACCGGCATTGCGCCAGTGACCGGTCTCGAATTTGCGCGACTGGCACGGGGACAACGCATCCGATAATTTCGATGTGACTTGTTTCGTTCTACAATCCCGACAGCTTTTGCAAAACGTATTTCTTTCGTTCATCCAATTCAGAACGCTGGTACCGGGCATGATATCGAAAAACCGACTCAAGGCGATTGCTGCACTCAGACAAAAGAAGTTCCGGCATCTGGAACATTTATTTCTCGTGGAAGGGCTTCGGATGTGTCAGGAGGCGTTATCCTCGGATTTCTCCGTCACCGAACTGCTCATTCGCAGCGATTTATTGCCTTTGGCAGAGGTTCAGGCTTTGATTGCTCCGGCGCGGGAACATGCCATTCACGTCACCGAGATAGCCATTAAAGATGCGGACACCCTTGCCGAAACAATGCACAGTCAGGGAGTCTTTGGTGTGGTGCAGCAGAAACAGGTATCGTTTGAAATGATACCCTGGCATCGCGCGAAACTCGCCATCATCCTCGATGCCGGCCAGGATCCCGGCAACGTGGGAACCATCATTCGAACCTGCGACTGGTTCGGCGCCGATGTCGTGCTCCTGGGCCAGGGCACCGCTGAGTTGTACAATCCCAAGGTCGTTCGCGCCACCATGGGCTCTTTGTTTCACGTACCCATTCTCCAGGATGTCAATCTCTCCGAGGCGCTACCCCGATTGAAAGAAATGGGTTTCACTGTTTACGGCGCAGACGTTAATGGTAAATTCCTCATGACTGAGGTGAACTACCAGTTACCGGCAGGCCTGGTTATCGGGAATGAAAACTCGGGCATCGATCCAGGGATTTTGACTCACGTGGATTATTCTGTAGCCATTCCCCGCAAAGGCAAAGCGGAATCTCTGAACATGGCTGCAGCCGCAGCCATTCTAATTTCTCGTATAGTGAATTAATTCAAGCAAACCCCGGAATAGCATGAACACTGCACCGCATCGTGATGATTACCCCCAGTTGAGAGAAGTGACCATTGTCATCCTCTTTACGCTGATCGTGACTTCGTCAATTGGATTTCTCAGCGCCATCTTTGGCCAGCGCAAGGAACTGTTTCTGCTCGAAGGCTTGATTGTTCTGCCGGCAACCATTTTTATCATCCGGAACAACTACTCGATCATTCGTCTCTTCCGATTAAAATGGGTGAACTGGCGCGTCGTTGCAGCCAGTCTGGCAATTGGCCTGGCGTTTACTATCGTTTCGGATGAAATCGATCGGATTGTCCAGATTTTTTTTCCACTTCCGGAACCACTTGCTGAAGCAATTCAAAAATCCATCCAGATAAATTCTTTGTCTGATTTAATCATCATCGGGTTTTCGGCCGTTTTTTTAGCCGCCTTTGTTGAAGAGATGATGTTCCGCGGTTTTGTTCAAACCGGCTTTGAGAACACATTTGATATCACCAAAGCTGTCATGGCCACATCGTTGATCTTTGCCGTGGTGCATTTCAATCCCTGGTGGAGCATACAGGTGCTGGTGTTCGGAATAGTGCTCGGCGTGATGTCGTGGAAAAGCGACAGCATCATCCCATCGGCGATCGTTCATTTCATCAATAACGGCGTTGCTCTGGCCTTTGCGAACATGGAAAAAGAGAGCTATTCGTGGTATCTGTATAAAGAACACGTGAGCATTCCCATACTGATCGTGGCTGGCCTTGTCACCTTCTACGGCTTCAAGTTGTTCTATCATTATTGTGAATTGGATGAAAAAGTCTGACCTCATCAGCGGCTTGTTTTCATTCGATTCGGAGATACATCACTGAAAGCAATGATTCCGTGCATTTGGCTAATTCACGTGCACGCTTTACATGAGACCAAAAACACGTTGACCTGTGAATGGCAACCGTAAAATAGTGCATCTGGAAATTTTCAGGTGCATCATGTATCGGCCTCGAAGCCTCCAGGCCTGCCTGGAACAGAGCGTAATTCATACCCGAAAATGAATTCAATGAGAGGAATTCTCCTGTAGAACTTTTTTTATTTTGCTCTTTTAGCAGCTTTGCGGCTTAGTGGATAATATTTAATTCTCGGGAGGAAAACATTGAAGACAACCAATCCATTGAAAAAGATCTTCGTGATATTCATCCTGGTAATTTCCCTATTCCTGGCTATCGTGACTACTGTTGCAGCCCAGGACAATTCACGCGTGACAGGAATCTGGGAGGGATTCCTTCAACTCAAATTTGTCTGGAAGATTGACAGAGACGCCCACGGGAATCTCACGGCCAGTTTGAATATTCCGGACCAAAAAGCTTTCAATATCCCGGTGCAGAATGTCATCTTTAATGGTGACTCCCTGTTCTTTGAAATTCATCTGTCGAATTCGCAGAAATCCAGATACGCCGGGAGGTATGACAAAGAGAAAAATAGTATCGAAGGGTATTACAGCGACGGTGCAAATCATTATCCAATGACCCTGACCCCAAATGCGCCATTATTGGAAAATATGGCTCCGCGGATTGACCGCTCCGGCAACCGCGTTTTGAATTATCATTATACGATTCCAAAGCAGATCGATGATGATTGGCAAACTGCCTCCCTTAGCGAAGCAGGTATCGATACAAATTTAATTGTCAATCTGATGGAAAAGATACTCGATGAGGATTATAAAAATTTACATAGCGTTCTCATCGTTAAGGATAATAAGCTGGTGCTGGAAGAATACTTCTATGGCTATAAGCGCGATCAAAAACATTTCATCGCTTCCGTGACCAAGAGCGTAACTGGCACTTGCGCCGGTATTGCCCTGGATAAAAACCTGATATCGGATTTGAACACCCCGCTCTGCAACTATTTTCCGGAATACTCATCGAGCATCGGAACCGGAGTAAAGAAGGAAATTACACTCTATCATTTGCTATCCATGACCGCCGGATTTCAGTGGGACGAGCAAAGTCACAGCTATCTGGATTCGCGCAACAGCTCAACGGCAGCAGGATCGAGCGGCGATTGCATCAAATATCTTTTCGAAAAACCACTGAGCAATAAACCGGGAGAAAAATTCGTTTATAATAGTGTCCTGCCAGCCACAATGGGAGAGATCGTTAAAAAAACCTCCGGCCTGCGCCTGGATAAATTTGCCGAAACATATCTGTTTGCTCCTCTGCACATCAAAGAATACTATTGGGAAATTATGTCCGACGGCCGCGTACAGGCCGGCGGCGGTCTATCAATTTTTCCGCGTGATATGGCAAAGCTGGGGATCCTTTACCTGAATGAAGGAGAATATTTGGGTCAAAGGATTGTATCGAGAGAATGGATACAAAAATCCGGCGCCCGGCTCACTCAATGCGAGGGACCGGAATACTGGAATCATTGGGGCCCCCATCAATACCGGATTCATGACCGCATCGTGGAAGTGTTTTCTGGAGCAGGATTGGGCGGGCAGTGGATATTCGGCGTCCCGGCATTGGACCTGGTTGTGGTTTTAACTTCGGATTTTTTCGGATCAACAGAGTTCGGACCGGACATCATGAACCGCTACATCCTGCCGGCTGTGATAACTCCTTCCTATTTACAACAATTCCCTGAGTTTGGTGTTAAAATCAAAGAACTGCCCGGATTAAAATGGGAACCAAAATCGCTTGCCTTACTGGGATGTATTAAGGGCTGTTTAAATTATTTAAATAAACCAGTCTCCGATGCATGGCTTTATGGCGCGACCGGCTATGCATTTCTCATCAATATTCATGAACAGGTTCTTTCGTACAGTGTGGGGGCATGGAATAAAGAAGAATTTTATCGTCTGGGGAAAAACATCGGCTTTCAGACGGAGAATATTAGGAGCGAAAAATCGCACGGAGATTTTCAATCCCAACAGCAGCAGGCATGGGAATCAGTGCGCCAAGCCATCGATAACGGCTATCCCTGTTACGGTTATCCGCTGCACGCGATTCCGGAAGCGTCTTTGATCCATGGATACGATCGATGCGGCTATTATTACAACGGAGCCGGGTGTGAATCCGGCGATGGGCCCAAGCTGTGGACAGAATTGGGCCTGCCGGATGAGTATTTCGACATTCATATTGTGAAACCCTGTGAGCCGGCGCCTGTGGATAAAACGATAAAAGAGGCCTTACGTTTCGCCATCGATTTTTCAGCCGAGACAAATAAGTGGATCGGTACGGAATACAAACCAGGACCTGCAGCTTACGATCAATGGATTGCCGCTTTGAAATTGGGCAAGGCCGATGCGTTCGGAGCAGCCTTCAATGCCCTGGTATGGTCAGAATGCCGCAGCTATGCTGTTCCTTTTTTGACCGAAGCCAGGGGGCAGGTCAATTCAGTTCTACACCCATTGTTTGATGAGGCTATTCTTCATTATAAAAAAGCTGCTGGGAATTTGCACAAAGTATCCGGGCTGTTTCCATGCTTTACGGTATCAGTTCTTCAACGAGAGACGAATCTGAAGGACAAAGAGCTTTGTAATACAGCCATCACCCATCTTTTATCGGCAAAGGAAGAGGAGATTAAGGGATTAGCTGCTTTGAGTAAAATTGTAGCGGCGCTATAGGAATGGCGAGATGACTTCGGAATCACTGTTTTTAAGTCATTTTATAACAGGATGGATTGTCACTCTGAGGGTTCTCCAATAGCCCAGGAATATCGGCGGATGTTTACGAATGGGATTGTATCACAGTTGATGATGAACCCGAAGAATGTTCGTCGCTGTTAGTTGGATCTGTTGATTGAAGCACAGCAGCAATCTGAGCACGGACAAAAACAGGGCAACCCAGCAACTATTGTAAATTCAGAAAAGCGAGTCGCTCAACTGGATGAAACGCTACAGGCATGCGTCGCTGATTGAGCGAATGCTTTCAATAGCTCATTTTAAAAATCAAAGGTATGAACGCTTCACTCTATTCGGAGGAACACGAAATTGACATTCACGAACGATATTCCCAATATTCGAATTGGCATTCTTCAGTCCACTGACAAAGTAGTCTTTAAAACCACCCATGCTTTCACCGTGCAAAACACAGGGGGGACAACGCTTCAGAATGGCGACGCAGAAAAACAGTACACGTTGACCATCCGCCGGAGCTCGCCGGCAGAATTGCGCTATCAGGTGCGGGCCGGTATTGAGCGCGATGTTGCCAAAGCTGAAAAATGGGCTGGTGAATTGTCCTCCCGCGGTCTGGACGCCTGCGTGCGAACCGTTGGATTAGAATTTAAAATTCAAAACCGCACCATCAGTAATCGCGAGCACTGGATTGTGATTGGAGATTTTACCAGCTACGAAGACGCGCTGGCGTTCCGCAATGTCCAGGAAAATCCCGGGGAGTTTGTGGTTGTTGAAAATATTCTGAACCAGGCCAGCGGCGAAATCGAAATGGATGGCAGGAATCTCGGGCCCACGGTGCGCATTGTCCCTGATTCAAACGATGAATCATCGCACATCACAATTTCCAATATTATGATCGGCATTCAGTTTCACTGGCAGAAATTCGAGGACCTGGACTATCGGGGCGTCATTGAAGTCGGATTCAACAACCAGGGTAAATTAGTCGCCATCAATGAAATCGATCTGGAAAATTATCTGGTCAGCGTCAACTCCTCGGAAATGACGTCGGACTGCCCCATCGGACTGCTGGAGAGTCAAACGGTCATCGCTCGAAATACCGCTCTGGCAACCATGGGAAAGCATCATTACAACACCAACTTTCATCTCTGTTCCGATGATCATTGCCAGTGTTACCACGGAAAAAAGCGGGAGCAACGCATCTCCCGGCAAGCGGTCGAAAATACCTGGGGACAAATTCTCCTCCACGGCGATGAAATTTGCGATGCCCGTTACTCAAAGATTTGCGGCGGAATTATGGAGGATTATCGCTATGTCTGGGAAAATCGGGATATTCCGTACATGGTGTCCGGCGTCGACAGCGATGAGAAAATCGACTACCCGGCCAATACTGAAGAAACCGCCAGAGCGCTGATCGACGCAAGTCTGCCAGTCTACTGCAACACGGAAATTCACAAACTGCCTGAAAAGCTGGCCAATCTCTATTCCACCAAAAACCTGTTTCGCTGGGAAGTAATCTATTCGCGCGAGGAACTGGAAAAGTTGATCGCCGAGAAGACAGGCAAGGACATCGGGGAACTGCGCGACATCATCCCTCTGGAGCGCGGCGACTCCGGCCGACTCATTTACATCAACCTTGTCGGATCAGGGCAAACGCTGAAAATCGGCAAGGAGCTGGAGATACGTCGCGTGCTATCGAAAAGTCATCTTTACAGCTCCTGTTTTTACGTATCGAAAGAATTTCATCCGGATGGGAAAGTCGCCCGATTCATTTTCAAAGGCGCTGGCTGGGGCCATGGTGTGGGACTGTGCCAGGTGGGAGCGACCGTCATGGCCTTGAAAAAAATTCCCTATCAAAATATTCTGATGCATTACTATAAAAATACGAAACTGGTCAATCTTTATTTTCTTAAAAAATAGAAATTCAGTGAGTTAACAGATTAAGTTTTTTTTGAAAAATTTTTCCGCATTTCCATTTAATTGCTGTTATGTTACAGTTGAAAATTTTGGGTAGATTAATTTGCCAGGGAGAATTGGGAACTCTCTTTTGGTTAAATTGATTCACATCTGAGATTAGGGGGGGGCCAGCATCGAATGGGAACGCGATGCTGGCCTTTTTTATTTCTGCTCCATGCTGCCAGCAAATTCATACTCATCAAGTCCATTCGTCGTTGCGCCACTTTGTAACCCACGACAGATATATTATAACCGTGGTTATTTATAAAATTATGAGCCCGTTGCGCCAGCAGTTTCGCTCCTGAAATTTGCCGGCTCAAACCCACTGAACGCATCCCAGCGCTCTGACGATGGCAGAAATGCACCACTTTTTCAGGCAGTTCAACCTTTAAGTTTCATTAAAATTTCTAAAAATAGGTTGATTTTCTAAATAAATTATCTTATGTTTAACTGACAAGTTTAGATTGGTAAGGGGACATGGGTGGCACTTGATCTGCAACCTGGATACGGTCATACAAGTTTTGTGAGGCATACCATGAAAACAGTTCTAATCGTTGATGATGAAAAATATTTGCGGTTATTGTATGAACAGGAATTGCGCGACGAGGGATATCGCGTTATCATCGCTGAGAATGGTGAACAGGCTCTGGAGAAAATTCATCATGAACAAATTGACCTGGCGATTCTTGATATAAAAATGGAAGGAATGAGCGGCATAGAGACTCTCAAAGAGATAATGGATGTGAATAAGGATATTAAAGTCATTTTGAATTCAGCCTACTCCTCGTTCAAGGCAGATTTTTCAACGTGGTCCGCAGATGCCTATCTGATTAAATCGTCTAACCTGAAAGAATTGAAAGAAAAAGTGGCCGAATTGCTGGAGTTAGATAACCAAAACCAATAGCTGCCTGAGTTTGCGTTACCATTTCAGATTGCCAGGGAATTCATGCAACTCACCTGACGAGTGGAATATCCTGTACAATGAGTGAGCGCGCCACTGCGTTCACTCTTTTTCTTTTATTATGTTGGTATCAGCGGACCTGCTTTAGATGCAATACGTGGCTTCATGCTCTCCCAGTTTTAGTCAGCACCCAATTGCCCGATTTATCGATGCCGGAAATTCTCGAATCTCATTCATAATTTGGGCTTTCTTAACTAATGACCATTGATTGAGCGATATGATTCAACCAGTTGATTTCTTAGTCATTGGCAGCGGCATTGCAGGGCTGTCATTTGCATTGAAAGCCGCCAGGCACGGCAGCGTTGCCATTATCACGAAGAAGGAAAAAGCCGAGTCCAACACCAATTACGCCCAGGGCGGTGTTGCCGCTGTATTTGCCAAGGATGATTCCTTTCAACTTCACGTCGAGGACACGCTCAAAGCCGGCGCCGGCTTGTGTCATTCGGACGCTGTGGATTTGCTAATTACCACAGGCCCGGCTCGGGTGCAGGAACTTATCGAATGGGGTGTTCAATTTTCGCTGCGTCACCCTGCGATGAAAAACGAACTGGATCTTGGTCGGGAAGGCGGTCATAGTCGGGACCGTATTGTCCACGCCAGGGATTTGACCGGGAAAATCGTTGAACAGTCGCTGCTGGAGGCCATCAAGCAGCACCCAAATATCAAAATTTGTGAGCAGCATATTGCCATTGATCTGATTACCGAGCATCATCTGGGCGTCGGCAAGCGACAGAGCGATTCTCCACTTCATTGCTGGGGCGCCTATGTATTTGATGAGAACACCAATCTGATATCGCCCTATCTGGCGCGGGCGACCGTTTTGGCGACTGGCGGATGCGGACAGATTTATCTGCATACCACTAATCCGCAAATCGCCACCGGAGATGGTTTGGCTATGGCCTATCGCGCGGGCGCTCAGATCGCCAATCTCGAATTCATGCAATTTCATCCAACCACGTTGTTTCATCCATCGGCAAATTCATTTCTCATCTCCGAAGCGGTCCGTGGATTCGGGGGTAAATTGAAAACCCAGGATGGTTCGCTCTTCATGCATAAATATCACCCGCTGGCTGAACTGGCGCCGAGGGATATTGTCGCTCGCGCGATCGACGCCGAGTTGAAAAAGCGCGGTGAAGAGTTCGTCTATCTGGATGTGACGCACAAGGATAGTGCGGAAATTAAAAATCGATTCCCGAACATTTACGAGAATTGCTTGCAATACAACATCGACATCACGTCGCAGCCCATCCCTGTGGTGCCGGCAGCCCACTACATGTGCGGTGGCGTGGTGACCGATCTCGCCGGCAGAACCACTATTCAAAATCTCTACGCCTGCGGCGAAGTGGCCTGCACCGGCGTTCATGGCGCTAACCGCCTGGCTTCGAATTCGCTACTGGAGGCCCTGGTCTTTGCCCATCAGGTGTACGATGACATATTAAAGAATTATCATCGTGAGAAAGCCGATCCGTTCCCTGAAATTCCCCAGTGGAACGACGAAGGAACATTCAATCACGAAGAATGGATCCTCATTTCGCATGATAAAGAAGAAGTGCAGAGCCTCATGTGGGATTATGTCGGCATTGTTCGATCCAATCTTCGTCTGAAGCGGGCGCGCCGGCGAATCAATTTGATTTCCCGGGAAATTGAGACGTTTTTCAAGAAAACCAAAATCACCCCGACGCTCGTTGAACTGCGAAACCTGGTGCTCGTCGCAAAACTGATTATCTACTGCGCGGCCTTCCGAAAAGAAAGTCGGGGACTGCATTATACCACTGACTTTCCAAAAATAAACGACTCGCGATGGTTGAAAGATACGGTGGTCGTTCAGAAGGATGGAAAAATCACTTTCCTGACATAGCGACAGAGCGGGTTTCAACGGGCATGTTTCGAATTCATCATCGAATGCTGTAACGCCGGGCGAATCTGCTGCACACGAAACGACTTGCCCATGTATTCCTCAAGGCCCGGGATTATGCGGGTCATGCCTGACAACAATTAATCAAGCTCATGTGTGACAGTTGTTGTTCCATCGTAATCAATCATGGGAATTGACTTTTGAGAAAGAATTATTTTTTTGCTCTGGCTGGTAACATCGGGGTTGGCAAAACAACCTGGACACAATTGCTAAGCGAACAATTTAATTGGCGGCCTTTCTTCGAGAAAGTCGTGGAAAATCCTTACCTGCCGGATTTCTATCACGACATGCAACGCTGGAGCTTTCATTCTCAGATTTTTTTTCTCACCCAGCGGTTCAAAGCACATCTGGAGATTCAGGAATCCTCTTCCACCTGTATTCAGGACCGATCCATTTTTGAAGACGCTGAAATTTTTGCCACCAATCTCTACGACAAGAAAATAATGTCTGAAAAAGACTATCTCAGCTACAATGACCTGTACGAGACAATTCTCAAATCATTGCGCTATCCTGATTTGATCATTTACTTGCGTGCATCCATCTGGACATTGATCAGCCGAATCCGAAAACGTGGGCGCGACTATGAGCGGGACATCGACAAAGAATATTTAGCCCAGTTAAACATCGCCTACGAAGCGTGGGCGAAGCGCTACGCCCGAAGCCATCGCATCCTCATTGTGAATACGGATGATCTCGATATTGAGAAGGATAATTATCGGTTGACTGAAATTGTCCGGGAAATTGGGCTATACGAGACCCAACTGGAGCTCTTTCCCAACTTGAGCCAAATTTAAGACAACGATGCAGGAACAACTACACAGGAACTGGAGACGGGTACTCGCCAAATATCATTATTATGACCGTCGATTGTGGCTGCTACTGATCATCCGGATGGTTAATTCCATTGGGTTCTCCATTATACTTCCCTTTATCAGTATCTATCTTCATGCGGAACAGCATGTTTCCATGACATTGATTGGATCGATTTTTTTAGGCGTGGCTGTTGTTCGGTCGGTGATGCAATTGGTGGGAGGTACTTCCGCCGATAAATACAATCGCCGGCGCGTGATGTTGTTTGCAGGGGTCGGACGCACTTTCGCGCTTTTCCTTCTGGCCGTTGCTGTTCTTGCCCATTTACCCATTTACGTCATAGGTCTGGCAATCTTTCTCGCCTATGGTTTCGGTTCCATGTTCATGCCCGCCGCAGATGCGTTGGTCTCGGATCTCGTTTTGCCGAAGGACAGGATCGAAGCATATGGGCTGCAACGTATGGGTTTCAATCTCGGCTGGGCCATTGGTCCTGCACTGGGCGGATATTTAGCCTCAGTATCCTACTCCCTGATATTCTTCCTCTCCGGCCTTTTTTTCGTGATTGCCGTGATCATCATTTATTACTATATGCCGGATTCCAAAAACCTGTCATCTCAATCCCAATTCAATATCCGTGACCTGAGAAAGATTGTGACTCACAGAACGTTCATCATATTCGGATTGCTCTCCATGATAATTTTCTCAATCCTCACCCAAATTGTGACAACTCTCTCCGTGTTCAGCATTGAAGTGTTGAACATTTCAAAAATCCAACTGGGCTATCTGTACACCATCAACGGAGGGGTGATTCTCCTGTTTCAGATTTATGGCATTCGAAAAATAAAACGGATGACTCTGACGCGGGCGCAGTCCATCGGCGCAATGTTCGCAGCAGCGAGCTACCTTGTGGTTGCGATCAGCGTTAATTTTTGGTGGTTGGCCGTCGCAATAATTCTTTTGACATTTGGCGAAATATTTTTCATTCCGGCCGGCGCGACCCTCGTGTCCAACATCGCGCCCGAGCCGCTCAAAGCTACCTACCTCGGCGTTTATGGCTTATTCCAGAGTGTGGGACGAAGCATCGGGCCCTTTTACGGTGGGATTCTGGCCGATCACTTCCTCAGACAACCTTTGATTTTGTGGGGAGTATTGTCCGGAATTGGGATGGTCGGCGCTCTGGGATTTACAGTGATTCAAAAATTCCTTTCTTCAAACGTCAATCAAAACAACCGCTAAAGGATATATTTGTGCAAGTCAAAATCAGGATCATTCTCCATCTTTTTACGGATGGCATCGTACGGTTGATCCAGTACTTTCAGCCCATTCATCTCGTAACCGCTGAACATCGTCTCCTGTCGAAAATAGAGATACGCGTTGTACCATGACAGCAGCACATTTGTCGGCAGCATCATGAGTTGATCGATCATATTCTTTTCCGGTATGTCGATCACTTTTCGACGCAGCGCCGCCTGATAATCGATCTGGTATAAAATGTCCTTAACCACCTCGCGCTTAAAATCAAGCTTGCTATTGCTTTGCAACACCCCCTCTGTCCTCACCTTTCGTTTCATACCTTCGCCTTATTTTGATGATAAGGTTCTCCCCCCGTTCGTAGCCAGCAATTTCTTCAAAACTAAAAGCCTTTTTTGAATTTCCTCGCGCTCCTTCATCAATTCTTCCAGCTCCAATTGCGCTTGTTTAATGGCTTTATGGTATTCCACAATTTCCTTCAGCATCTGCGCCCGTTGTTCCAGAAACAAGAATGTCTGATCTTTTGGCTGTGGCATGGTTAGTGCGCGGGGCGTATTGTAGTTTTCGGGATTGGTACGCGCAATTTCCTGCCCCAATTTCTGTATTTTGTTATGCTCCAGGACGCCAATGCCGCCGTTCTCTTTTGTTTTGTTCCAGAGCAGGGAGAAATCTTCTAATTGGTCTTCACTTAAAAAATGCTCACCCTCCAGATTTTGCAGCACACTGGAAAAATTGCTGGATGTCGGGATGACCAGAGTATAATTATCACGATGCAAATTCAAAAGCACGTAGCCTTCTTCTTTTATCGTCTTGATCAGCGCGTTGAGCAACTGGTTATTCTGATTAATTGTTGGGCGCGACGGCTTATTTTTTAAATCTGTAGCCTGAAGGCTATTGTAACACATACTGAGAACACCCATCAACACGAAAGCTTTAAGTACATTTCTCATGCGACACCTCACTATTCATTAAAATTCGAAAGTTATTACTTTCTATCAACACGTATATTTTCATAATGTAACATCATCGCAAATACATTTTTCTTATCGCAAAGCAAATGCCATCGCTGCGATCCGCCTGGAATTCGCATTATATTTTCATAACGATTTAAGTGATGATAAAACAGCGGAATGCATTTTTAACCTGATATGAATATTGTTTAATTTCAGTGATAATAGTTGGCTAATTGTGATTACTGTCTATTTATTTGAGCACTTACTTACTATTTTTATATCCTACTAACTAATAATTAATGAATTATAGAATTTCACATTGTTCAAACATGTGTCATATCATTGCGACAGCCGGGTTACCGCCAAAAAGCACGTTGGGAATCGGGCGATAGCTCACGTGTGTAGACCCTGTCTTATTTCATCGGACAAATCGATGATTCCCTTACAACCATCTTCCAATATTTTTCATTGTTGCTAACATTTAACCGGTAGCCTGATCGTTATCCAATTTCATCGGCAATTTTTGTTAGTTCACCGAGTCATTTCGGCTTTCAAGGATTAAACATTGATTACCTCGGGCTTCTTCAGTATTTTGAGTGCGACAAAGGTTTCCTTAATTAATAAATTATCAGTCGAGGGTATCAATCATGAAAATAATTAAAGTATGGATAGTTGGCGCGCTTATCCTGATAGGTGTAAATGCGCTTACAGCTCAGTTACAGGAAAAAACATGCTGGCTGCATGGCACTGTCACTGATGAAACAGGGGCGCCATTGACCTACGCCAACATCTTCATCTCGGGCACCATGGATGGCTCCAGTTCGGATGAAACCGGGCGATTTCGCTTTGAAACCAGATTGTCCGGCAAACACAGTCTGATCTGTTCATTTATCGGGTACGCCCATTTTGACAGGGAAGTGGAACTCCTGCCAGGCAAGGAAATATCATTTAATATCGTGCTGCAGCAAATTCAAATTAATGGCAACGAAGTGATGATCACCGCCAGTGCATTCACAGCAGCCGATGAGGAGGGAGTGACTCTTACAGCAATGGATGTAGTTCGTACTCCCGGCGCCGCAGCCGATCTATTCTGGGCGATCAAATCCTTTCCCGGCCTCCAGCAAGTGGATGAGGGGGCCGGACTTTTTGTTCGCGGGGGAGATGTATCGGAGACCCTGTTCCAGCTCGACGGCGCGATCATAAATCATCCGTATAAATATGAGTCTCCGACTGGTGGATTTTTCGGAACGTTCAGCCCGTTTTTACTGAAAGGCACATTTTTTTCAAGCGGTGGATTCTCTGCGCGATTTGGAAATGCGTTATCAGGTGCGCTATCAATGGAAAGCCACGACATGCCGACACAACGACGGATGGGAATTGGGATTGGCCTTGCTGCTGAGTCCGCCTACCTTTCCGTCCCGGTCGTAAGTGACAGGCTTGGATTTTCGTTTTCCGGGAATCGGAGCAATACGAAGATGCTATTCGAGTTCAATAACGCGTCGAAAAATTTCTCGCATTACCCTTTTTCTTATGATATGAACTTCAATTTGATTTACAAATTAAAAAATACAGGGCAATTGAAATTATTTGTATTTCATGAAAAAGACAGGATTGGCCTGGAAGTCGATCATCCCGACTATTCCACGCATTTCTACGGGAACAGCGGCAATAGCCTATTCAACCTGCGCTACTCTACTGTTTACTATAATCGGATTTTTGTGCAGTACATAGCCGCACTCAATCGTTTCGAACAGAGTGCCGCGTTGGGTGTCATGAATCTGGACATCTCCGATCGGCTCTATCAATCAAAGTTGATTTGCGAAGGAGATATCCACTCCAATGTCAAGCTGACTGCCGGGCTGGAATTTTACCACCATTTAACCGATATATTCGGCGCCGTGCCGGAAATCGAATCCGACCCTAATCCCAATGCCCCATTTTACAACGTGGACACCGACTATCGCTCCAATCGCCTTGCATATTTTTGTGAAATGGAAATGTTTATCTGGAGCGGCATCCGAATGACTGCTGGCCTCAGATCTGAATACGAATCGAACAGCCGCGAGTATTTCGTCGATCCCAGAGTGGCGGCTGTGTACTCGTTGACTCCCAACGCGAATCTGTCCGCCAGTTGGGGCCGGTTTCATCAATACCCGGAACCGAAATATTTCGACCCCTACGTGGGCAATCCTCAATTGGGCACAATGCACGCGCAGCACTTCATTCTCGGATACGCCTTTCAAGAGGAGAATAAAATTTTTCGAATCGAAAGTTATTATAAAAAATATGACGACCTTTTACTCAATCACGCCGCGCTGAATTATACGAACGATGGCTATGGCTATGCAACCGGTGTCGATATTTTTCTGAAAAATTCTATTGGACCGGCTTCCGGCTGGATATCCTACAGTTGGCTTCTGGCGCGAAGGGAATGGCACGATATTCCGGTTTTAGCATCACCCTACTTTGACATTCCGCATAATTTCTCTGCGGTGATCAACGTCGATTTGCCCCATAATTTTACGTTGGGTATGGGATTCCGCTATGCGACAGGGAGACCCTATACGCCCGACTTCGGGAAATACAATGAAGCGCGCGTGCCGTCTTATCAAAAGCTTGATTTAAACCTGACTTACATTCATCATTTTGTTGAGACTGATATGACGGTGTTTTATTTGTCCATCTCCAACCTGCTGGATCGAATCAATATATTCGATTATCGGTACTCCGAAGATTTCACGCGCCGGGACCCGGTTGAAAGTGCATTCGGACGCTCCTGGTATTTTGGAATTCAATTTAATTATTGAAGCAACAGTGAGTTATTCCTATCGAACAAAGGGGCTATCTCGGTAAGATTTTTCGTCTAATATCTATCAAGCGCTCAAAATGAAATTAGGAAATTTGTCGAATCATTAACATGGAGGCACACATGAAAAAGTCAGTATTTTATTTTGCGATGTTCTTGTTGCTGTACCAGGCAGCCTGGGGACAGGTCAGTGATTCATTGATAATTCACGGGAAAAAGATTCTGCAACAGGGATTTAATTCCTGGTCCGAAAGCGAATTACATGCATCACGAATGTATTTCGAACGCATGCTGGCAAGCTCCAATTCAGATTCATTATGGCTTATTCATTATTACATCGGGCTTTCGGACTGGCGACTTGTGGCATTTTATATGGGCAAACAGAGCAAAGAAAAAGCGCTGCAATTTCTGGATGAGGGAATCGACCATTTGCAACAATGCCTGGAATTGAACGGACAATTTGCCGAAGCGCATAGCCTATTGAGTTCGCTTTATGGCAATAAAATCGGGATCAAGCCGATGCTGGCGGTTGCGCTGGGACCCAAATCCGGCATCCATTTTAATAAAGCGATATCCCTCGATCCAACCAATCCGAGAAGTAACCTCATCGCCGGTCAATCCGCATATTTCACACCCAAACTCTTTGGTGGTGGAAAGGACAAAGCGAAATCTCACATTGAAAAAGCAATTGCATTGTTTGATTCGTTCAAAGTAGCCAACCCTGTTTTGCCGGATTGGGGATATGATGAAGCCTTTGCCTGGCTGGGACTTATCCAGGCCGACCAGGGTAATTTCGAAAACGCAGAAAAAAATTACAACAATGCTCTGGCCAAAAATCCCAATTACGGATGGGTCAGCCGCGTCCTGCTTCCCAATCTGCAAAAGAAACGGGCAGAGTCACAAAAATAAGACTTGAATTTTTCATTGCTGTCAACTACATTGATTGAAAGAATTCTCATTCGATACAACGAGGCGCGTATAATGAGCGAACAGATAGGTATGAGCAAAATTAATTTAAAAATGAAGTGGTGGGCATTTTTTTTGTGGACCTGCTGGGTTTTCTTTTATGCTATCGTGATGTACTTTCAGGTCACTGAAATACCGTTTGTCATTGCGCTGATTAGTTCCGCCACTTTCAATTACATTTTCGGCCTGCTCAGTATTTTCGTCTGGTTGATTTGCAGAAAAATTCCGTATGGACAAATTCACCCTGTTGTATTCTTTCTCAGTCACTTCACTCTGTCTGGATTATTCACAGCGTTTTGGTTGGTGCTCGCCTATGGCCTCTGGTATCTGAATGTCGGCGATGTCATGCTTGAACAGGTCGACATTCGGGGAATAATTGGATGGCAATTTATATTCGGCATGATGCAATATTTTTTAGTGGTGGGCATTTTCTACACAATTTTTTATTATCAAAATTTTAAAAGGAAAGAAATCAATGAAGCCGAGTTGAAAATTTTAGCCCGCGACGCTGAATTAAAAGCTTTGAAATTGCAAATGAATCCCCATTTTTTATTCAACACCTTGAATTCAATCAATGCGTTGATTACACAAAATCCGGGACTGGCCCGAAAAATGATCTCTCAGCTCTCTGAGCTGCTCCGGGCATCATTAGAGAGTCATGACAAACTGATGATTTCGCTTAAAGAGGAATTAGATCTGGTCCATTTATACATCGCTATCGAAAGAATCCGATTCGGAGAGAAGATGCAATTTGAGGAGCGTATCGACCCTGAATTGTTAACCGCGCCGTTTCCGGCCATGCTGCTTCAACCATTATTGGAAAATGCAGTGAAACATGGAATTGCCAACAGTCGAAGAGGAGGCCGAATTGAATTATCAATTCAAAAAAGCAATGACTACCTTCTGGGCACTGTAAGCAATGAAATCGATGACCGTATTAACCGTGAGACGAGCAATGGCATTTCGCTCAAGAATATCCAACAGCGGTTAGATCGCATGTATGGCGACAAGTATACATGGAGTACAAGTCCAAACGATAGCAGCTATTTCACGGTATCCTTTAAATTTCCAATTGGATGAATCATGGAGAAAATTTCAGCCATTATTGTGGATGACGAGGAATTGGGCCGCAGCATCATCCGCGAATTTCTAATGCAACACCCGAATATCGAAATTATTGCGGAATGCCGCGACGCCCATGAAGCGCTCCGCGCTTTTGAAAAATGGCAGCCCCAATTGCTCTTTTTAGATATTCAGATGCCGGAAATCAATGGATTTGAGTTACTGGAAATGCTCCCAGAAAAACCCAGAGTTATTTTTTCCACTGCCTACGACCAATATGCAATCAAAGCCTTTGATATAAATGCCATCGATTATCTGCTAAAACCCTATGATAATGAGCGATTTAATCTGGCTGTGGAACGGGCTCTCAATAACTTACTATCGGAAAAAAAATCAGATGACGCGATCGAACGTCTGCTTCAGTCGATTCAATCCGGTCAGCGATACCTTGAACGCCTGTTGATAAAACAATCCGGGCGTATTCTGATTTTATCCGTGCATGAGATTAATCTGATTCAAGCGCTGGATGACTATGCCGAGATAAATACCAGGAATGACTCCTACCTCATTCAGCACTCTTTGAATCATCTGGAGAAGCGACTGGATCCCGATCATTTCATTCGCGTGCACAGATCCTACATCGTCAATATCGATGCGATTCGCGATATCGTTGCCTGGTCCAATGGTCGATTTAAACTATTCCTGAAGAATGGCAAGGAGATTTTCTTAAGCCGAAATGGATACCAAAAACTAAAGCGGTTTACTATTTGAGGGGGTGCATTAGCATTTTGAGGGGTGTTATAAAAATTGGCATCATTTCAGACACTCATGAAATGGTTCATCCACGCGTATTTGAGGTATTTGAGGGAGTGGACCAGATATGGCACGCTGGCGACATAGGAGGCGAGAATGTCATCACCGAGCTTGCTGCAATTGCGCCGGTTATAGCTGTACATGGCAATTCCGATTCTTTCCCGGTTGTTTCTCGATACAAGGCTGAAGTGATTATTCCAGTTAGAACTCTCAAATTTTTACTAATCCATAAATTTTTAAGTCATAAATTGGATCGTTTTTGCCGGACAAATTGGGAAGAAGACAGTGCCTATGATGCCATTATCTTTGGCCATACCCACCAACCAATAATTCATCATGCAAATGATGTTCTCTATTTCAATCCTGGTTCAAGTCAATTCCCCCGTTTTCATCATCCCCAAACAGTTGGTCTTCTGAGAATTCATGACGATAACACGCTCCATCCGAAGATCATTTCTTTATCCAACACCGAAAAGGTCAACAAATAACGCGTTCTAAAAAGATATTTTTTTTATTGACTTCCATATTTTATTTCCTTATATTCAACCTTCTAATTTTTAGCGACATTGAGGGTGTAGCTCAGCCGGTAGAGCAACGGCCTTTTAAGCCGTGGGTCCAGGGTTCGAATCCCTGCACCCTCACACATGTATCAATTCAGATTATAACAGAGGGGCCGGAGTATCATCGTTCGGCCTTCGTTGCTTTTTATGCATCAGTGGCTCGGCAATTTACATTTATTGCTGAGGTTTTTAAAACAAATTATCGGACATCTATGCCCATAGCTCAATTGGCAGAGCAATCCGCCTTAGGCGGATAGGTTCCAATTTCACCTTGTAAATTCTGTGTTCGCCTTTTCGCGCCCATAGCTCAATTGGCAGAGCAACTGACTCTTAATCAGTAGGTTCGGGGTTCGATTCCCTGTGGGCGTACCACATTTATTCTGTTCCTCCCGATCTCTGGCCATGCTCCGTGAAAAATTCCTTAAATCTGGCCAAGGAAGATTGTGGCTCAACCATCATCTGGCAGAGCAATCCGCCTCAGGCGGATAGGTTCGGGGTTCGATTCCCGCCATAAAAAAAGCCCGTAATAATACGGGCTTTGCAATTTTTACACAACAGGTCGAGATGGTTTGTCTGGTATGCTGTTTCGATCCAGAGCAACGAAGATGACGTCAGGCGTGCCTTCGCAGGTCATTGTCCTGCAAAATCAATCACCGCATTGTTCGTCTCGTCCGCCTTTTCAAACTGTACAAAATGACCGCATTCTTTGATCATCATCAGTTTATTATTTGGTATTTGTTCCTCGCCAATTTTGGCAACGGTTTCCGTCCTGCCGCCATGAAGGTACGGATTCGGGATCAGCCCATCGTTTTCGCCAAACAAAATGAGCGTAGGTTGTTTTATCTGATCCAACCGATGCCAGACAGGTCCGTTGATCATCGCAGCCACGTTCCTTGATACAGCGTAGCAATAGTCATCAAAGTCTTTTGCGCCGCGCATCTGTATCCTTTCGGTAATCATGAACGTTGCATCATCAGGCATCCGGTAAAAATTCGAACGTAGATTGATGTCGATGTTTCTTATGGGCGTATCCTTTACAAATTCCGCAGTCACTGCGTTGGTCATCCAATCACCTTCGCCCTCTGTAAATCTTTCGAAACCCGCGGTTGAAATCAGCACCAGCTTTTTCACTCGATCGGGATATTCCAGCGCAGTCGTCATCGCAATTTGCCCACCCATGGAATGGCCAACAAAAGTGGCCTGATCGATATTCAACCGGGTCAACAGTTCTGTTAATACCTGTGCATAAAATTTCATCGAGAACTGGTAATAGCCTTTATCCGATTTCCCATAGCCTGGCAGGTCCACCGCAATAACGCGAAAATGTTTGGAAAGAGCGGGAATATTTTTAATCCACCCCTTCGCATTGGAGCCAAGGCCATGAATCAACAGCAGTACGTTGTCCGAGTTGCCTTCATCGATGACGGCAACGTGGATATTTTTGACTTTAATTCTATCCACTGCAAAACCATAGTCGAAGTTATCAAATTCAACCGTGTCTAATTTATAATAAGATGAAGTGGCACAACCCAGAACAAGACTTATCATGGCTATCACCGCTGTCAGTTGAGCTAATCTCATTTGTCCCTCCCTTAAAACATAATCCATTTAAGCGTAGCGAAAACCGTCCAGGGATTTTTTGGGCGGTCATCGAGATTGCCATTTACTCCAGGTGAATCGAAAAAGTCCCCAAGGGATAGATAGGCTGCGTGCAATTCAAGATCCATATACACCTTGAGTCGATAGAGCAAATTCAGGTTGATTTCGGTTCCCAAAAAATTTCCACCACTTCCCGGCGAGACAGGCGCAAAACCTGCTCCCAGCCCGGTTTTCACTTTCAATTTATTGGGCACAATGTCGTAGGACCCAATGAATGTCCCGGCAGCGAGACCATAGCCAATATTTTGGATATCAATCACTGCTGCATTGAATCGATTGACAACATTGCCATGGGGCAAAAGCAGGTACAATCCGGAGCTGAAATGAACCGCCCCGGGAGCTGTCCAGTTGTTTCCTGTAAGGACGCCAGTGTATTTCCCATCCGCTATGTTCTCTTTATCGCCGCTGGTGTAGATGCCATCCACTGAAATGAAATCATTTTCATTTTTGCCATATTTATAGGCCAATCTCAAATTCGCTGCCAAACCCATGATATTCACCTGATGCGTCTGTGACTCGGCTGAGCCGAAGTTCAATACAGCAAAACCGTTGTAACCAAAACGCCCCTGAATCAGCAGGGGATTGCCATGGAAATGAGTTCCCAGCCAGTAAATATTCGCTTTGTATGATTCGTTGCCAAAATTAAAATTGAAGACACCGTTATAGTTGGACAAGCCAGAATTTAATCCCTGGCCGAGAATCGAGACGCCGCCTTCTCCACTGGCTCGATCCCGCACATGCCAGAATGAGAGGCCGACGGTATGAACAATATCGAGGTCATATTCGAACATGGCCTCCACCAGGGAAACGTCATCCTTCTGTTCCACATTGTTTTCATAGAGCTGGTAGGCGCCGAATTTCATGCGCTTATTGGCGAACATTTTATGAACTGCCAGGCCTGTGGCATCCGATCCCCAGAACGAGAGGCGGTACCCGGTATTGAGCAACATACTCGTCACCGTGTAATAAGGAACATTGACGTTATCGTACAGCCGGGTCAATCCGGCATTGACAAAGAGTGTTTTATTCGGTCTGAATTCGATGAACAGATTTTGCGTTTGCATGTTGACAAAATCAGCGGCAAATGCACCGCCAAAATTTCCGCCAGCGCCGTAATTGGCATCGCCCCAGGTCCAATCGAATTCAAAGCTCATGCGCATTTTTGCCCAACCGTCGAACAGACGGGGCGTGTAGGTGATCATCGGCATGAATCGCTGCTCTGTAAAACTTGACTGCGCGTTTGAAGTTCTGGTTGTATTCCCTCCAAATAACCGGCCGACGACCTGGCCTTTCAGGAATTCGTTGGTCGGGGCCACGTTGGATTGCTCCGAGCGCATAAAATAGTAGCCGATGAAGGTGAATTCTTTCTTATTCTCTTTCACTTTTTCTTCAACAAACGCATCGGCAGTCTGAGCCTGAAGAAAAAATGCGCCCAACAAAATCAAGGCTATGATGGAAAATAAGGTCTTCATACAATTACTCTTCTCTTAGAGTGAAAGTGACTGATGCCATCGCATATAGCGGTGGCATCAGGCGGAATTAGCATTACAATTTGATGTACTTCTGAATATTAGCTGTGCCCAAAGCCGGATCGGATCCAAAACCAGTTGCTGGTGTGCGCGGCGTTGCTCCGATGTTCGGTATCGTCTGCACAACTTCCAGCTTCATGGTCGACGGAGTTCCAGCAGTAATTTCAATAATGCCTTCCTGCTCAAATGCGGGGTAGACAAATTTTGCCGTGTGAACCGTGCCAGACGTGGCTTTGGTGATGGTGTAGGTGCCTTCCGTGGTCGTCCACGCGCCATTCGTCACATGCGATTTGAGGGTAATTGTACTGTTGTCTTTGAACTCGACTTTCACGCTGTCATACTGAAATACAGCGATGAGAATCGGCGCTACGTTCGCGCCGGCGCTCAACCAGGTGCCAATCCATTCATCGACAGGATCTGGCGTGGTGCTGCTGTCGTCGTCTTTATCGCAGGATATAATCCCAAAAAGACCGACGAAAATGAATAGTACCACCAATAAACGTTTCATGGAACATCCTCCTTCATTTAGTTAAAGTGAATTTTTTCTTCAGGTCGTTTCTGTCGACCTTTCCGGCATCATTCCGGGGTAATTGATTAATAAATCTCACATATTTGGGAATTTTAAATTTTGCAAGTTTGTCCTGACAGAACTCCCAAATTTCCTTCTCGGCAAAGCCACCCTTCTGTTCGGCAACGATGAATGCGCATCCGACTTCCCCCCACTTTTCATCGGGCACTCCAATCACAGCGACCTCTTTAACGCCAGGGTAAGCCTCCAGAACGCGCTCGATTTCCGCGGGATAAACATTCTCGCCGCCGCTGATGAACATATTTTTCTTTCGATCCACAACAAAAAAATACCCGTCTTCATCCCGGCGAACCATATCCCCGGTATGAAACCAACCGTCCGTGATCGCCTCGTTTGTCTCATCTTCCTTTCGCCAGTAGCCCGGCGTCACCACCGGTGATTTCAGCCAGAGCTCGCCTACTTCATTGTCGCCGCATTCCTGCCGCTGGTCGTTGACGACCTTCGTCTCCATATAAAAATTGGGGAAACCAATCGATCCTTTTTTTCGCACCGCGTCATCCTGATGCAGTGAAAACACATTGGGGCCCACCTCTGTGAGGCCATATCCCTGGCGGATGCGAACGCCTTTGTCATGCCAGATATTGATCAGAGGAATGGGCATGGGAGCGCCGCCGACAATGGCGTACCGAACCGACGACAGATCGATTGTCCTGAATAATGGGGAATCCGCCATCATTTGCAGCATGGTCGGCACGCCAAACAGCAGTGTTGTCCTCTCTTTTTCCATCAATTCCAAAATCAGATCCGCGTTAAAACTGTTGAGTAATGTATGGGAGGCACCGTGATGGAAGAACGGCGTGAGCAGTACGTTCCAGCCGCCGGTATGAAAAAACGGTGCAAAACTTTGGGTATGATCGGATGACGTAATATCGAGCCGTAGACCAGTGTTGATTGAATTCCACAGCAACATGCGAAAATTGATCTTGGCGCCTTTGGGCACGCCCGTTGTGCCGGCGGTATACAGGATCATGACAATGTCCTCCAGCGATCCTGGCTCGCTGGCAATGGGCTGATCCGCAGAAATCGCGTCAGTCAAAAATGACGTCAATGACGAAATTTCCATAGCTGCAGGAAACTGCCACAGCGACTGAAGCTGCTGCACGCGCTCGTCAAGATCCTGTTCGAAAATGAATAGCGCAGGCTCAGCGTTGCGCAACAGTCCGACAAGTTCCATCGCCGTCAGCCGGAAATTCAGTGGCACCAGGATCGCGCCGGTTTTGACACAGGCCCAGAACAGGAACACATACTCCGCTCTGTTTTTTGAATAGACTGCAATTCTATCCCCTTTCTGGATATGCAGATGATCACGGAGAAAGCGGGCCAGCGCATTCACACGCTGGTTCAATTCAGCATAGCTCCACTGCAAATCGCGCTGATGCTCCCGAAGCGCCATCCGGTTAGGCGTGTATTTCGCCCATTTTTTGACCCAGTCGATTTCGAAATTATGCACGATGCTTCTTCTCCGAAATAATATAAAAAATCCAGCCCACAAGAATGGACGAAAGTATGGCCACCCCGGCGGCTACGCCGGGATTTTCGCCGGTGGATTTCGAGAATGGGACAGTCACCTTTCCGTAGTACATGATGAAATGAACGATGACGGCTGTGATCGATGCTGCAATCGGCGCGCTTTTGGGCACATTTTTTAAGAACATTCCAAAAATGATGGGCACAAAGGCAGCGGCGAAGTAGGCGTACACACCGTTTTGAGCAAAGATGCCCACGCTCAATTTTGGATTAACCAACTGATCGTGGGAGATGAAAATGGCCAACACCGCCATAACGGCGATCACTAACCGATTGAGCATCACATTAAATTTTTCATTCTTCTTCTTATCTTTCGGAAAATATCGCCCGAAGAGTGGCTTGATGACGTCGGCTGTGATTGTCGTGGACAGGCTTTGAATCAGCGACTCCAGCGTCGATAGCCCGGCCGAGATAAGTCCCAGGACCAGGACCATCCCGATATACACTGGAAATTCTTTGACCACATAGGCGGAAACGATGCTATCCAATTTAAGCGGAACGCCATTGACTGTCAAATCCGGGAATTCAAGTCGGGCATACAGTCCGGTTGCGACCACCGTGAAAAAGATGACTTCAGCTACGATTCCCACTACCAGGTATTTATTGACATCTTTGTCTGTTTTGAGTAAAAGCGAGCGCGTGATAATATGAGGTTGACACACAATGGCTACGCCAACAATGATCTGGGCGATGACAATTTCAAAAAAATCGCGGAACAGAAAACTGCTATCATTGGTCCATCCAATCAGCTTTGGATCGATGGCCTTGAGTTTATCGAGGAATCCATGCACGCCTTCGCTGAAATGCTCGTAGCCGGATCCGATCAAGATGACTGCAACAATCAGCATCAAAATTGCCTGTACCGTGTTTGTGTAAACCATGGAATTAGCGCCGCCGAACATCATGTAGCCAAAGATAAAAATGGCAATCGCAACCAGGACAGTGGTCTCACTGGCATTGAGTGTCTTTGAGATGATTTGGGTTAATCCCACGCAAATGAGCACGATGAACGTGATAAGTAGGAACGAAAGGAAACCGAAGAAGAGGGCGTAGCCAGAGCTGTTGTAGCGGGTTCCCATCCACTGCGCCAGAGTGAGCGCTTTTACTGCTTTGCCATGTTTCCGAAAGCCTTTGGACAGGATCGCCAAAGACGTAAGTGCGGCTGCCGGCAATACAATGACATACGAGATAACACCGCTGAGGCCATAGAGTGCGATAAAACCGGGATTAATGATAAACGTTGCTGCGCTGGTCATCGAAGCTGCCAGCGATAAACCCACAACCACAGGTGAGAACGCAATACTGCCGACAGCATAATCGGCCATGGAGGAAGTTTTGCGGGCGCCACGAGTGACAAAAAAGAGTATGACTCCCATATAAACCAGGAGAATGACCCATCCCGCTATCACCATTTCTTGAGAGGCCAAATCGGTCATGATACTATCCTCTATATTCTTGGTAAATGAATTGTTACCAGCGAAACGCAGCCGTCGCAAAAGCTAAACCACCGCCAGACCCCATGAAAATTATCAAATCATTTTTCTTTACTTTTCCTAATGCCACCGCTTCTGCTAAGGCCATGGGAATACAGGCAGATCCGGTGTAGCCGTACCGATCCATCACCGTATGCGTATTCTTCATGGATAATCCAAGATTGTCAAGCGTTTCGCGGATGCTATTTATATTAATTTGAGTGAGAAATACCATATCAATGTCGCGCGTGGTCAATCCCTGCTTCGTTACCAGTTCGCTGATCATGCGCATCCAGGTCGTTGGATTAATTTCCTTGGGAAATTTTTTTACAAATTTGAGCAGGTGATCCTTATTCTGAATGACGTCCCGGGACACTGGCATTTTCGTGCCGCCGCCATAAATGCCCATCCAATCGTGATACTGGCCCTCGGTGTGCAACAGTGATCCTAAAAATCCGCAGTCCTCTGTTGTCGCCTGGAGCACAGCCGCGCCGGCGCCATCGGCAAAGAGCGTCGCCGTTTTCTTATCGGACATATTCAGATACTTGGACATGGCATAAGCGCCAATGACCAGCACCGTGGTGTATTGTTCGTCCGAGCGGATATATTTAGCTGCCATATCCAGGATTGTCACAAACCCGGCGCAGGCGGTATTGACGTCAAATGTGCCTGCCCGTTGCGCCCCCAACCGATGTTGAACCACGGCAGCGGTACTGGGCGAAATATATTCAGGCGTATCCGTCGAAATGATGATTAAATCCACATCGTTCGGCAGGAGACCTGCGTTTTCGATTGCCTTCTTACCGGCAAAATAAGCCAGATCCGCGGTGCTTTCATCAACCCGGCACCAGCGGCGTTCGCGTATGGTTAAATTTTCAACAAGCCACGAGTCGACGTCTTCACCCAACAGGTCGTTGAAATATTGATTGGGAATCACTGTGTCCGGCGCGTACATCGCTGTCGAAATAATCCTCGCATTTCGCATCATGGGGTGCCTTTTGTTAGATGATCAATCCACCGTCCACGCTAATGACTGTCCCTGTGATAAATGCTGCCTCATCAGAGGCTAAGAACAAGTAGGCATTGGCGATATCCTGCGGCTCGCCCAATCGATTCAGGGGCGTTTTTTCTTTTATCATGTCAATGACTTTTTCCGGCACGGTTTTCACCATATCGGTGGCGATGAATCCCGGCGCGACTGCGTTGACGCGTATGCCTTTTCGGCCCAATTCCCGCGCCCATACTTTTGTCATGCCGATGATGCCGGACTTCGACGCGACATAATTGGTCTGACCAAAATTGCCGTACAACGCCACAACGGAACTGGTGCTGATGATCACCCCGGACTTTTTCTCGGCCATGACCCGCGCCACTGCCTGGGTGCAATTGAAAACGCCCTTCAAATTCACATCGATCACTGCGTCCCATTGTGCAAGTTCCATTTTCAGCAGCGTTGCATCACGAGTGATACCGGCGTTGTTTATCAGCACATCGATCTGTCCCGATTTTGTAATGACCTCCTTCACAGCGTGCTGAACGCTCGCCGCATCGGCGACATTGACCTTCAAAAAGAATATGTGTTTGGTGTCCGCAGTGAGCGCATTGGCCTGCGCTTCATTCACGTCCCAGATAAAAACCGTTGCGCCTTCGTCCGCAAACTTTTTCGCAGTAACCGCACCAATGCCGGCAGCGCCGCCGGTGACGACAACGACCTTGTTCTCGAATCGTTTCATAATGACCACCTGTTCATTTGCATAGTTTTCAAACGTTTGATTTTTTCCAAACGATCAATGTAATAGAACATGACGCCCGAAGTCACGTTGTTCGTTATTCTACTGAACGCTGTTCCTGCCAGTCCTTTAAAAATTTATCGAAATAATCCAGCATCAACTGGTAAAATTGATACATGTCTTCCACTCGTTGTTTAAAGATGGAATTTTCGTCGGATCCTTTAGTCTTCAATTTTGACTGGTATTTCTGCGCTAATTCCAGATTCCGTCTCATCAATCCGACATGATTCCGAAATGCATTTCCGAAAATCTCAGCCTCTGGTTGGTAGTAATCCTTGCGGTCGCCTGGCATCCAGATTCGCCGTATCAAGTTGTGATCTTTGAGCCGACGAATGATTTGACTCACCGGGCCTTTGCTCACATTGAGCTGGCTGGCAATTTCATCCAGGCTTATCGGTGTTTCCACATACAGCATCAGCCCCACGATACGTCCCATGAGTTTGGGCAACCCAAAGATATGATAGGCTTCGCCGAAATCCTGAATAAATTCTTGTTTTAAGGATGGAGTCATAGGTAAGTTTGTATTGTTTGAAATTAAACAAACGATTCAAATATAAAAAATAAATGATGCAATTGCAAGTGAAAAATTTTTACGACCTCAATTTTTTTAAGTCGCGCGTGTCGCTCTTTTCTGCTTCTGGCAGCTAAATGTCTCGTCGTCGCTGTTCTGATTTTTTCATGAGCGGACCCCGCGCGCGGAAGACACGCACGCATCAATACCCCTAACGCCAATCGAACTGGAAGAATCTTCCGCTTTCAAAAATTCCAATTGACATTTTGATAATATTTATTATCTTGTCATGAGATAGCAGGATGCATAACGCGTTGCTGTACAGGTTGCCGGCCTCCATCCATTCGAATTACCTCCACGATAGTTCACGCACATAGGCGACCTGATCCGACAGCCTCTTCACTTTCCAATCATCCCTGCTGAGTGAACTCAAAACCGGAATAAATGATTTCTGAAACAACACAATGTCAAACCTGTCAGACAGTCATCTGCCAATGACTAATCCAATTGACCTAACACCCTGAAAAAATCTTTCTCCTGAACTCACGCGCCTCCACTGTTTTTAGCACAGGTTGGACAAAAAATTACCTGACTGTTTATATGGACATGCTTTTTTCACCGCTCTGTCTTACAATTAGCCTCGGCTCGGAGTGCAACCTGGATTGCCTTTACTGTTATTCCCGGCCCCAGAATCACCACTCCTGCGACCACTACCTGCACGAGAACGATTTTCTGAACTGCATCCAATGTGCGGCAGAGTTGATTGTCGACAACTGCCTGAACAAACGGAAACCTTTCTATCTGGGATTCCAGGGCAGCGGCGAACCGCTCCTTCAGTTTGATCTGTTGAAAAAAATACATGAATTCATTGCAGCCATGCTACGGCAAAGAGGATTGTCATTATTTTCATTCATTACTAGCAATGGGTGCATGGAGGATTATAAGTATTCCTGGATCGCCAACCATTTCGATCGTATCTGTCTCTCTCTCGACGGTGACCGAAATGCGCACGACTTTCAGAGACGGCATACTTCGGGAACCGGTACTTACCCGAGCGTGATGGCTGCGTTACGCATTCTCAGCGAAAATCGGAAAATACCTGTCATCAGGATCACTGTAACCAGGCACAATGCACATCTGCTGGCGCCAATCATGACACATTTCATCGATGACCTGGGCTTGCGCGAATTTCAGGTGGAACCCGTGTACCGCTTGAGTGTCGGGAATGCACTCTATCCTGAACCGGATATCTTTGTGTTCAATTTTCTCAGAGCAAAAAAAATAGTGTCCCGCGCCGGTGGAATGATCAATTACTCCGGGTATCGCAGCAATCAACAGCATGGACCGTATTGCAATTTTTTTAAAAATGTCCTATTCATTGGACGGCGCGGGATTGCCTCTGCCTGTTTATTCAAAGACGATGAAGCCATTGAAAGCTTGTTTGCCATTGGGCATTACGATGTAGAAGCAAATCGATTTTTAATCAATACTAACAAGGTCCGGGATTTAGAATGCTCCGCCCACAAACTTTACCTGGAATGCGTAAGGTGCGAAGTGCAGGACTCATGCGTGAGAGGCTGCCCTGATCTGTGCAGATTGAGCCACGAAGCCGCTTACCCGGTCACACAGAGTTTGCGGTGCCGGATCAACCGGTTGTTATTTGAATATGAAAAACACGAAGTGTACAATTCCGGCGTTTGTAGCGAGTCTGTTAGCGAGCGCTCCGACACAACAAACCAATATCACTGAACTGCAAGCCATCTGGTGCGAATATCAGGACAGCATCGCCCGGCAGTTCCCTGGAATTCGGGTGGATCGTGATAGCCAGACTATTTGCCGAGGGGAGCTGTCGCCCGGGTGCATGCTGTGCAAGAGCGGTCATTGGGATTGTCTGTTCGTTACACCGACGTGCAACCTCGACTGCGAATTTTGCATCAGCACGTTAAAGAACAGGCCGGGTGTACCGCTTTCAGCGCTGGGTCGGGATAAACGACAGATCGCCACTAATTACCAGCGCGTTCATATCAGGGGGATCAGCTTCTCTGGTGGCGAGCCGTTATGCAAGTTCCGAAGGACCGCCGATCTGCTGACATTTTTCAAAAGTCAATTTCCAGATAATTATTTTTGGCTCTATACCAATGGCGTTCAACTCACGGAGCGCCAGGTCGATTCATTTTCCGATCTGGCGCTTGACGAAATCAGGTTCAACACAGCCGCTACCGGATACGATGACATTCATGTCATGCGAATTATGGAATATGCAGCAAAGAAAATCAGGAACATTACCGTCGAAATCCCATTGTTGCTGAGAGATAAAGCCGCACTTTTAATGGCCATTCCGGGCTACGAAGACGCCGGCGTAAAATTTCTCAATGTGCACGAGTTGATGAAAGAGAGCCAATCGCATTCCGCATGCTTGAACGCTGAGCATTTCAGGAAAATCATGTTTGAAGATGGACATATCACGGAAATTTCAATGGATAGCGCCGGTGTCGTCACAGAAATACTCACTGCGTTAGCCGACACTGGCAGCGGGCTGAACTTCAATTTCTGCTCGACAATCAATAAACGGATGCAGGTGAAAAAACGACGACAGAACATAATCGCCTTGCTTAGACAACCGTTTGAAAAAATTATTGATGACGAATATCTGGAAACGTGCCTTGTGTACGATGACTCAGGCAGGATAGAATTCATTCATCCGGACAAGTGGAGCAAGCGGCAGATTTCAATCAATGGCTTTCACGGTTTGACATTGAAAACGCTTGCCCCTGTTTCGATTTTCAAAAAAGGCGCCATTGTCGCTGTCACCCCCAAGTAAAGGCGAACCATGTGGTTTCATTTACGATTACTGGAAACGTGCAACCTGAAATGCATTTCGTGCTACGCGCGAAAGCATGATAGAGCCCAGTCAATGGATTTCCTCCTGTTCAAAGATATACTTGAAACCATAAAACACGTTCTGCGCAACAGACAGAACATGTCTGTCATTTATTTAAGTGGCGGCGAACCATTACTGCACCCGGAGTTTTTTCAATTTTTAGAGTATTGCTTTTCTCAATTCGATCGGGTTTCCATATTGAGCAATGGTACATTGATTTATAAATATGTGACGCTTCTGTTGCCGTACAAAGAAAAGCTGTGCGTTCAGATTTCGCTGGACGGGAGTGAAAAAATCAATGACATCATTCGCGGTCAGGGCGTCTATACCAAAGCCGTCGAAGCATTGACGATGCTGAACGACGCCGGCCTGAACCATTGGATCAGTTACACGGTATCGCTTTTGAACAAAGATTGTTACGGTGAAGTGCTGGCCGTCGCTAAAAATACCAATTCGTTGTTCAACAATGTCACTCCCTACGTGGGGAATCCGGACCAGATGCTCGACTATTTCGAGTGGAAAGAGTTTAAATACAACTACGAAAGGCTCAGCCTGGAATTAGGCATATATCCGGGGCATGCGCCGAACTGCTGCGGATTCAATTACGCGTGCGGCGCATTTTTCAATGGCGTTACAGTGAATCCGGACGGCACACTCGCCGGTTGCGCGCGGATCAATAATATTCAAGGCTATTACTATGACATGAATGACCGTCTCCTGCCTCGGCCGCAATCGATTTCGGATACGTGCATGAAAGAGAAATGGGGCAGGTTGTCCAATTTCCAATTCATCACCCGGCTTGAATAACGTAGCGCCTGATGATGAACATAGGCGCTCAGAGAACACGTTTTAAGGAAGGACGCCATGACTCAACGACGTTATTTTTTCAAAGAGTTACTGTCCCATATTTATATGATAAAAGAAGAATGCGACGGGCATCGTCATTTTAAACTGACGGATTTATGGAAGCTGGATGAGAACAAATTCCGACAACTCAAATTCCGTGTGCGGGACAATGTTGCTATTAAAGAGAACGCCGGTGATATTTTTATTGTCAATAAAAACGACGAACCGCTTGGTCAGTATTGTAAAGGATCACCAGAAGTCTTTTTTCTATCCCATATCAAACAGGGACTCGGTATTCACTTGATTAGTATGAATTTTTCATCGGAGTACAAACTTCCCATTGATGAAGGGTTTCAGCGTGTCCGGGAAATTGCGTTGCAGTTCGTGCAACAGGGAATATGTATTCCTGCGAATGATGTGCATTACGAACCATAATTCCAGAAGGAGTAACCGTAATGAATAAAAAAAATCGAAACCGCAAGAGAGAAGCGCCACAGATATTTGCACTTCAAAAAAGCAAAAGCGATTATGGTATCAGCCGGCGAAATTTTGTGGGATTAGGTCTGGGGATTGGCGCTGGTGTGATGCTTGGCGCAAATGGGGCAAAACGTGCGATGGCCCAAACAGTGGGAGAAGGTGGTAAACTCTCCAGTGAACTATGTAATAATGTAACTGCCCATACAAATGGAATTTACTCTGTCGTCATCAGCCATGACGGAAAACTATTGGCATCCGGAAGCAACGATAAAAAAATCAAATTTTGGAATCTGCCGAATGGAGATTTGAGCCGGACGATCGAAGATAGCTCATCGGAAATTTACTGTCTGGCGTTCAGCCCCGATGGGACGATCCTGGTCTCAGGGGGGATAGGCACGTTCATTAAATTATGGCGCGTATCCGATGGGGTGCAACTGAAAACGCTAAGCGGCCATGTTGGCGATATCTATTGTCTGGCAGTTAGCCCGGATGGCACGCTACTGGCTTCCGGCAGCGTGGATAAAACGATTAAGTTGTGGAGCCTGCCTGATGGCAAATTGCTGGAATCATTCAAAAGCCATACTGAAACCGTCAGTACAGTCTGTTTCAGCCCGGATGGCACGCTGCTGGCTTCTGGCAGTGTCGATGAAACCATCAAAATCTGGAGAATCCCAGATGGGAAATTGCTGAAAACTCTGGATGGCCATGCAGCATACGTCTCATCGGTCAAGTTCAGCCCGGACGGCACACGCCTGTTCTCCGGCAGCGGGGATACAACAATCAAAGTATGGAGCATTTCTGGGACCGGAGAGAATTTCGTCACGAAAAACCCACCAGGCGAATTGCTCATTGAAAAACAATCGGATGAATATAAGGTCGCTGCGCTGACAGCATTTATAGCGCTTCATGGAAGCCAGCGCAATCATTCCGACCGCATCAGCGGTGAGCCACCATCCCCAATTCCACTTCAAAATGAATTGGTTAGCCATGGCTCAGGACGAAAAGCGAGCGATACGGCGTTGCTCATCGGCGCGACCGCCGCCGTTGCCTCGGTGATTTCCGGGTGCGACAAGAAAAACCCTGTTTCAGCATCTGACGATCAATTAAAATTCACTTTGCTGCAAACATTGCAGGGACACAGCTTTTCCGTTATCACGATCGCCGTCAGCCCGGATGGGAAAATGCTGGCGTCCGCCGGGCTGGATACCGTAATTATGCTGTGGAGCCTGCCGGATGGAAAATTAATAAAAAGCCTTTCCGGACATTCTTACACAGTCATGACGATTGCCTTCACTCCTGACGGCGCAATGCTGGCGTCCGGCGCCTGGGACCTCACGCTCAAGCTCTGGACAATGCCAACCGGCAATCCATACTGGTGCCTCTACGATCCGGCGCTGGTGACAAAAATCGATTGCCGCACCGTCAAACAGCGAGAGCCAGTTTTCAGCAATTCTGTGTGCACCTGCAATCTTGTGTGCACGTGCGATACCATCACCATTTCCACAGGCACTTCTTTGACCGGTGAAATTACCTGTGTGTGCGATACAGTCACCATCGGCACTTCATGCAGTAGCTGTTCAAGCTGCAGCAGTTGTTCCAGTTGCAGCAGTTGCGCCAGTTGCGGTTACTGGTATCCAAATTGATTCAACAAGAAACATTCACCGCGCACGATTCTGCTTTAATGGCCAATGATCACCGATAGCCGAAATCGAGTGAATCGTGAATCTTTAAAATTCTATTTAATTTCCACAATGGGGATTCAACACTTCACCCTATTACAGGAGATGAAATGATGAAAAAACAACGATTGAAATCGCCTGAAGAACCGGAGATTTACGCCATCCAAAAAACCAAGGACGACAAATCTCTGTCGCGACGAAATTTTCTCGGGCTTGGCTCGGCAATCACATCAGGTATTGCTTTGGGCTCAACTCTCAGCGGTTGTGAAGATCCAACATCCTCGAAGGAAACGGAAGCGCAGCGGAAAAAAGTCATTCAGTTTGCTCATAGCTCATCCATTTCGTCAGTCGCTTTCAGCCCCGACGCGACAATGCTGGCGTCTGGTAGCGACGACAGAAAAGTCAAACTGTGGCGCGTATCCGATGGTAGTCTGGTGCGGACAATTGACGCATCACCCTATTATGCTGTAAAAAAAGTGGCTTACAGTCGGGATGGTACCATGCTTGCTTCGAGGGCGACAGATAGTATCATCACTATTTGGAACTTGCCCGACGGCGTCATGAGGAGCAGGTTCATCGGCAATGACTTTGCTATCAGTCCTGACAGTTCCATGCTGGCGACGGCCGGACATATGCTAACTGTGAATTTATGGAGCCTGCGCGATAATACAGAGATTAACTCGCTCGTGGGACATTTGGTTTACATCAACGCAGTCGCCATCAGCCCGGATGGTGCGACAATAGCATCAGGAAGTAGTGACCAGACCATCAAATTGTGGGGATTGCCAAACGGCAATCTCAAAAAAACAATTAATCTCACCTATTCAGCGGCGCTTCTTGCTTTCAGTCCGGATGGCATGTTCCTGGTCTCATCCGGTTTTATCGGTGACCTCATCGATGTCTGGCTGTTGCCTGAAGGCATTCTGTACAAATCATTTCATACGAACTCCCCTTTCATCCAAACTTTTGACATCAATAAATACAGCAACGCGATGGTCATCAGCGGCGGTGATTCGTCTTTTCAGATCAGAAGCTTTCCCGCTTGTTCCCTGCTGAACACTTTGCAAGCTCATTCGGGGTGGGTGACTAGCGTCGTTTTTAGTCCAGATAATTCCATGTTCGCATCTGCCGGAGATGATCGCCACATTTATCTGTGGGATTTAAGTGGCAAGTTCATCAAGTCACTGCATGACCCTGCCCTGACGGAAGAAGTTTACGATGAGACTTATCCTGGTGGTTTTGCCTGCACGTGCGACACCATCTGTAGCTGCAACACGGTCTGCACATGCGATACGGTCAGCACATCAAGTTGCTCCAGTTGCGGGTATTGGTATCCAAATTAATGGAGATAGCCCATTGGTCGATAGAAACGACAATCCGATCTTTTTCATCCCGGTCGAGGATAAGTATCTTGTCTATCTTCCGTTCAAGCCCTTAGCGTTCATTGCCAATCAAGCCATGAAAGAAGTTCTCACTGACGTGCACGGAACTCATGAGCGTCGGGGAGTCCAACCAGAGGCAATCACTATCCTTGAACAGATCGGTTATTTTTCACCCAACAGACGAACGCTCCGTGGAGTCCACAAAACGCTGGCTGAAAGGCCAACCACCTGCGTGCTGCTGCTGACGACTGCCTGCAATTTGCAGTGCGTTTATTGTTACGCCTCGTCAGGGAATCGCACAGGCAAAGTGATGCCAGTGGAGACGGGGAAAAAAGCCATTGACATTGCGTGCCGAAATGCCACGGAGCAGAGGAAAGATAGCTTTACGCTGAGCATTCACGGCGGCGGCGAGCCCACGGTTGTTAAAAAGCAGTTGTTCGAACTGATTCGCTATGCCGGGGGAAAAGCGCTGCCCTGCAAAATTTCACTCACCACCAACGGCTATTTGAAGAAGACCGAAGCAGAGCAAATTCTGGATTTGGGCATCTCCGAAGTTTCACTGTCCTGCGACGGTCTGCCGGAAATCCAAAATCGGCAGCGACCGGCTGCTGCCGGAAAGCCCAGCTTCGACCGCGTTTTTGAGACGATGAACGCAATCGATGAGCGGAATATTCCTTACGGCATTCGCCTGAGCGTCATGGACGATTCCATCGAATCCCTTCCGGCGAGTATCGATTTCTTGTGCCGAGAGTCCCGCTGCAATGTCTTTCAAGTGGAGCCGGTATTCAGTCACGGCCGCGCTCACTTGAAAAATAACTATTTGAAAAACTATCGGGCCTTTGCCAGCGTCTTCACCAAGGCTCTGGAGATTGCCAATTCTCATGAGCGCCATCTGTATTATTCCGGCGCACGACCCTGGATTGTCACCGATCAATTCTGTCTGGCTCGGGACGTTGCGCTCATTGTGAATCATGACAGCGAGCTCACCGCATGTTACGAGGTCTATGACAGGGAGCATGCTCTCAGCGACCTGTTTTTCTACGGCAGGCTGGATGAGAACGGCGCGCTGCACATCAACGAAGCGAAACAGAAAAAGTTAGCGGATAAAATTGAAGCGCGCAAGGCCCAATGCAAGGCCAAAGGATGTTTCTGTTATTATCACTGCGCCGGAGATTGTCCGCCCAAGGCGTTTCATGATGGCGATTCCGGGCGCAATGGATATAGTCCCAGATGTCAATTGAATCGGGAACTCACAAGGGAATTGCTATTGTACTATGTCGAAAAATCAGGCAGCGTGTGGCATGGTGAAAAAATCATCCGTTGACATGCGTGGCAATTCGATTTTTGTCGTGCCGGCGCTGGATTCATTCCTGCTGTTTGCGCCACTGCACGGCATCACTGCTTTGCTCAATGAAAGCGCCGTTGACCTCTTGAAACGAGGATTGCAGAACGGCAAGGACTCACCTGCTCATGGCGAATTGACTTCGTTGATTGAACAGCTACGGACGCCGGCGACTCGTAATCCAGATCGGACCGGTGGGCTGGATCCTCAATTCCTGGGTATCATCCCCAGCCGGCGCTGCAATATGTCCTGCATTTACTGTGATTTTGGGGAGGATTACGGTAGAGAGCAAACCATCGACCCGGACAGAATGATCGCGGCAATCGATTATTACGCAGAGCTAACCTGGAATAGCAACAGAAGAGTGTTATCCATTCAGTTTTTCGGCGGCGAACCGTTTGCAGAGCCTGAAATCATCGACATTGCTGTACACCATACACGGTTCGTGGCGTCAAAAATTGGGCTCATCCCCCACTTTGAAGTGCTAACCAATGGCTGCTTCTCAGAAAGGCAGCGCCGGTTCGTCAGAGATTATTTCGACCGGGTGGTGGTCTCGTTCGATGGTTTTCAGAAATATCACGACAGGATGCGCCCCATGAACTCCCATCAGGGCAGCTACGACCAAGTGGCTGAGACCATCAGGTATTTATCCGACAGCAGTGTCGACCTCGCCATACGATGTTGCATAACGTCGGACTCTGTGAACGAGATGGAGGCCATGGCGCAGTGGTTCTGCACGGAATTTCAGCCGGACAAAGTCAATTTCGAAACGCTCACACCGAACTCCCGATCCGCCGCTGCGGGCTTATTCCCGCCGGATCCGTACGAGTTTGCCGGAGCCTGCATTCGAAGCTGGCGAATTCTACGGGATCACATGATCGAACCGGTGTATGCGCCTGTTTCATTGGACACGGTACAGACCACATCCTGCCCTGTTGGCCGGGACGTGCTCATCGTTCACCCGGATGGAACGGTAGCCAGTTGCTATTTGCATGCAAGCGACTGGGCAAGTAAAAATCTCGACCTGAGCGTGGGCCATGTGTCACCCCAGGGTCACGTGGAAATCGATTTCGAAAAAATGAAACACCTCCGAAATCTGGTTTACAATAAGCCGCGTTGTGCAAATTGTTTCTGCCGATTTAGCTGCGCTGGCAATTGTCATGTCAATTGCACCTATCCCGGCTCATCAGCGAAATATATCGACTTTTGCACTCATACCCGAATCATCACCGTCTGCTGCCTATTGGAAAATCTGGGGCTGAGAGGTCGCGTCGATGAACTGTTAGCCGATCCGCCCAGCTTGCAAGCCTTGTCGCTGCACGCATCAGACACCCTTTTTCATTTTAAGGAAGAAAAATGACCTATCGGCTGAATCCCAATTATTTCTATTGTGTCGATCTCAGGCACATTCAGTTCATCGAAAGGGTGAACGAATGTCAACTGGCCCTGGATTATCCCATGGCCGCCGTCTTCGATTTGATATTGAAGCAGGTGCCGGAAGCTGCCCTGGTTCGCATGATGGCGAAGATCGCGCTCGTGACTGAATCTCACGCTCGTAGAATAATCCACGACACCATCGATGTTCTGGTGAAAAACGATATCCTTATTCCGACGCAACAACATGGCTAATATTGCAATTACATCGGAATGCAATCTCCATTGCCGCTACTGTTTCACCCAGGGAGAATATAAAACCGGTGCCAGGAATCATGGCCACATGCCGCTGAACATTTTTCAATCTGCTCTGGATTTTGTGATGCGGTCCAACATTGGACAGGTTCGCATTCTGGGCGGAGAGCCCACATTGCATCCGCAGATTATTCATTTTCTGGAAATGGCGCAACAAACCGGCCGGCCGATTCGGCTCTTCTCCAATGGACTCATGCCCGAAGCCGTGCTAGAATATCTCAGCGCCCTGCCCGAGGATATCATTACCGTTATTCTCAACATCACTCACTGGACCGATGAATTGCCCGAAGCGAAGTCCGGATTGGAGAAAACGCTATCAGCCTTGAATCGGAACGTCATGCCGGGGTTGAATATTTATCACAAAAGCGCCCGGCTGAATTTTCTTCTGAATCTCATTCGGGATTTCAATTTGAAAAAACAGGTACGACTGGGTCTGGCTCATCCCTGCATTGATTATAAAAACACTTGTTTGCTGCCCAAGCATTACAGCCTCATTGGCCAGCGAATCGCTGACTTCGCCAGAGTCGCGCGCTCTGAGTCCGTAAAAATAAACCTGGACTGCGGCTTTGTTCCGTGCATGTTCAACGGCGAGCATCTGAGCGAGTTGGGACTGGACCCCAAGCCCGGGACTCATTGCGAACCGATCCCGGACATTCTCCCGGATGGGAGCATCGTGGCCTGCTACCCACTTGGCCGTCTCATCAATCTGCCGCTGACGGCAACCCTCACAGCCGACGCAGTTCGCGCTCACTTTCAAAAAACGCTTTCAAAATTCCAGGCGGTTGGTATTTTCAAATGGTGCGCTCTATGCGATTACAAGCGCACAGGCGCTTGCACAGGAGGATGTACTGCTCAGAAACTCATGCGTTTTTCTTCGTCACAAAGAATAACAATTGCGGAATCTCCATGGTCATGAAACGCGAAACAATCTGGGTCATCCCTTACATCGATCAGCCTCTTTCGTTCTGGAAAAATCTCGCCGAGCACTACGACCGCTATATTCATGAAGTCTATTTTCCCATCCTGATGGAAAATGTTCCTTCCGGTCGACCGATGCAACCGACGCACCAGTTGCAGGAATTTTTGGAAGCCTCTCCTTTCCGGCTGTCGGTGCTGATTAATCCCGTCGTCTTCCCGCGTCCGGTAGAAGAAATGACCCCGGCCATCATTGAGACGCTGAAAAACCTATGCAATTCCTATCGAATCCAATCCGTGACGCTATCCAATGTGACGCTCGCTAAAAATATCAGGGAAAGCATTCCGCGCCTGCGGCTCACTGCCTCGGTGCTGATGGACATTTTTTCTCCCAATCAATTGGCTATGATCAATGGTATTTTCGATACACTGGTGGCCTCGTCGCGCATCGTCCGAAATTTGCCAGCCCTGACCTTGCTTCGCGAGTCCTTTTCCGGGGGAATACGACTCATTGTCAATGAGGGCTGCCTGCCCAACTGTGTTTTTCGAACGCAGCATTTCTATGAAATGGGATCAAAACTCCCCTACCCGCAATCGCTGTGCCTGGACATGCTGAGCCAAAAGCCCTGGCTGCGGTTGACCGGCAGTTGGATTCTTCCGCAGCATCTTCATCTCTACAACGGTCTTTTCGATACCCTCAAATTGGCCGGACGGGTGACGCTGCAAAATCCGTCCTATTACAGGGAGGTGCTGGACGCCTATATCTTTCGCTCCAGGCGTTCTCCCCATCGGATAGGCGCCGGGCCGGCATCGCCGCGAACGCCTATTGAGATTGGAGAGGAATTCTTCAAGCAAACGCTGATGTGCCATAAAGCCTGCCACCGGTGCACTGTCTGCGAGGACTATTACAGAGCCAACAGTCGCTGATGACTCCAACCGAGGGCAAGCGCTGTCACGGCCGGACTGTCGTCAGTCACCCTGGACCTTTCAATTTTTTACTTGACATTATCCCAAATTTTATTTAATTGAAATCTGAACAGTCCGTTTTATTTGTTTCAATCGACTCAATCGACCACTGGAGTCATTCGGTTCAGAAACCGCACTGTAACCATTCAATCCACCTTACAAAGGACTTTGTTATGAAAGACAGAATCAAATCCGATGGCATTTCCCGGCGGAAATTTATGAAGGGCATCGGCAGCGGGGTCGTGGGATCCACGGTGTTGGTGCATTCGCTGCCGGCTATTTCCGAACAATTGGCGACCGCCGAGGCCGCTCACGATGGGAAACAATTGCTTGCCTTCAAGGTCAATGGCCGCGCCGTGAAATTGATGGTTGAGCCCCGGACGACGCTGGCCGAGGTGCTCCGCGATTCGCTGCAATTGACCGGAACCAAAATTGCCTGCAACCAGGGTGAATGCGGCAGTTGCACCGTATTGTTGAATGGCAGCGCAGTCTATTCCTGTCATTTGTTGGCCCTGGACGCGGCAGGAAAAGAGGTGACCACCATCGAAGGGCTGATGAACGGCGAAACGCTGCATCCCATTCAGCAAGCGTTTATCGACAAAGATGGGCTGCAATGCGGTTTTTGTACGCCGGGACAGATTATGGCGGCTCACGCGCTCCTTATGAATAATCCCACTCCGTCGCGGGAACAGGTTCAGGACGGGATGGGCGGGAATTTGTGCCGATGTGCTGCCTACCCCAAGATTGTCGATTCGGTTTTGGCCGCAGCCGCCGCAAAATTCAAGTAGGACATACTTTGGTCAATGATCCGTCCCGCTGAGAATTTTCGCTGCGTGGGATTACTTAAAAAATTGACGATGCGAATGCAATACTTTTTCATGTCTATCCAATGCGCGCGCCCCGTGATGATCCGAATGGAATTATGCAAACCGCTTCGATGGCCGTGTTTCGTCATTGAGAAAAATCTTTTTCCGGAGGTGTTATGCCTGAACGAAAGATAATTAAAAGTACTTACTTTTTTGAAGAGGGACCGGCCGAAACCCTGGCCGAGGTTCCCACCGAAAAATTGAAGCCATGGGGTCCCGACGCGGACTTGAAAGTCGTCGGCCAACCCATGCCCCGAATTGACGGGTACGATAAAGTCAGCGGGACCGCCCAATACACAGTGGATATTAAACTGCCCCGAATGGCTCACGCGCGAACGCTGCGCTGTCCTCTGCCCCATGCCAGAATTCTGAAAATCGATGTCACCCGGGCCTTGAACACGCCCGGCGTGCTAGCTGTTTTAACCCATGAAAATTGCCCCAAAATACCCTGGTACTATCGGATCAGCCAGTTATTCGACCCGCATCTGCGCTACGAAGGCGATGAAGTCGCCTGCCTGGTTGCTGAAACCGAAGCCATTGCCGACGAAGCCATCGAACGAATCGATGTGAGTTACGAGGCCCTGCCCTTTGTCATCGACGCCGGGGAGGCCATGAAAAGCAATGCGCCGCTACTGTACAAAGACAACAACATTCAGGAGGGCAAACCCAATGTCTACGAACGCGGGGATTTAGCCAAAGGTTTTGCCGAAGCGGACGTCACCGTGGAATATACGTTCACCACCCAGGTGGAAGTTCATAATCCCACTGAAGTGCACAACAGCGTGGCCAATTGGGACGGCGACCAGTTGACCGTGTGGGATTCCACCCAGGGTATTTTCACCGTTCGCGATACCGTCGCTGAATCGCTCGGCATTCCGGGCAGCAGCGTGCGCGTCATCAAAAAATACATGGGCGGTGGATTTGGCAGCAAGCTCGCTGCCGGGAAATACACAGTGATGGCTGCACTGTTAGCGCGCCAGATCGGTCGGCCGGTGAGAATCGCCCTGAACAGGAAGGAACAGAATCTCGCTGTGGGCAACCGCCCGGACTCGGTTCAAAAATTGAAAGTCGCCGCAAAGCGGGACGGGGCGTTGACGGCCATGTTCCATTACTCCTATGGGACGGTTGGCGCTTATCCCAGCGGCGCCGGTTGCAGTTGGCCATTTCGCACGCTGTATTCCTGCGCCAATGTGAAGTCCGAAGAATACTCCGTGTACACCAATGCCGGGCCAGCCAGACCGTTTCGCGCGCCGGGCCATGTCCAGGGCACGTTTGCGACTGAATCCATCATCGACGAGTTGGCTGAAAAAATCGGAATGGATCCATTGCAATTTCGATTGAAAAATTATACTGAAATCGACCAGGTTTCCAACGCACCGTATACTTCGAAAAAGTTGCGCGAGGCGTATGAGCGTGGCGCAGCAGCCATCGGCTGGCATAGGCGGAACACGCCGGCCGGCGCGGGCGTCGGTCATCTGAGACGGGGCATTGGCATGGCCACGCAAATCTGGTGGGGCGGCGGCGCGCCGCCTTCGTACGCGACTGTGAAGCTCAATCGGGACGGCAGTGTTCGCGTCATTTGCGGGACCCAGGATCTCGGCACCGGCACCAACACGTTCATGGCGCAGGTGGCCTCTGAAGTGCTGGAAATTCCCATGGATAAAATATCCGTCATACTGGGCGACACAGGCGCAGCGCCCTATTCCAGTTCCAGCGGCGGAAGCATGACAGCGCCGTCCGTTTCGCCGGCAGTGCGCGATGCCGCTGAACAAATGAAAGCCAAACTCATCTCCGGTGCAGCGGCGATTCTGAGTGCGCCGGCGGAACAGTTGGTCTACGCCAGCGGCGTGATCTCGTTAAAATCCGATGACTCGAAAAAACTCAAAATCTCGGACGTTGTCAGGCAAATGCGGGAACAGGTGCTGGTCACCACTGGCGCGCGCGCGGCAAATCCGGAAAAATATACAACCAATACGTTCGGCGCGCAATTCGCCGATGTGGAAGTGGACACTGAAACCGGCCGGATTCGCGTGGTCAAAGTGGTCGCTGCCCATGATATTGGCCGAGTGCTCAACCGGACCACCATGGAAAATCAATTCCACGGCGGCGTTATTCAGGGAATTGGCTTTGCGCTGATGGAAGAGCGCCTCATCGATGGCGCCACCGGCAAATTGCTCACCAACAATTTGCACGATTATAAAATCCCGACCATCAAGGACATTCCTGAAATTGAAGTGATCATTGTCAGTAAGGGCGATTCGTTGCTGAGCAGCACCGGCGTCAAAGGCTGCGGCGAACCGGCGATGATTCCCACGCCGGGCGCCATAGCCAACGCGGTTTATAACGCCATCGGCGTGCGGATCAGGAGCCTGCCCATCACGCCGGATAAGGTGCTTCGCGCGCTGTATTCCAACAGTTAAAGGCGCGCTTTCCTGACTAAAAATTCTGATTGATTTGAATCGTTATTTATGGAGTGGCGACATGAAAAATTTTACATACATTCAACCCGGGTCGTTGAAAGAGGCCAATAAAAATCTCGGGGAAGACTGGCGCAGCAGCCTGCTCCTGGCCGGTGGGACCGACTTGCTCGGTTTGATGAAAGATGGCATTGAAGCGCCACAGCGCGTGGTGAATCTCAAATCCGTGCCGGGGCTGGAGACGATTACCTACGAACCGGGCCGGGGCCTCACCATCGGAGCGCTGGCATCGCTGCGGGCGATTGCTGGGCATCCGGTGATCCGCGAAAAATATACGGCATTGGCCGAAGCAGCCAGCGAAGTGGCGTCTCCCCAGCTACGCAACATCGGCACGCTCGCCGGCAATCTGTGCCAGAGACCCCGCTGCTGGTATTACCGCGGCGGGTTCAAATGTCTGCGCAGGGGCGGCGACGCCTGCTTTGCCGTGGATGGCCGCAATAAATTTCACTGCGTCATCGGCGGCGGGCCGTGCTTCATTGTCCACCCCTCTGATACGGCAGTCGCGCTGGCTGCGCTCAACGCTTCGGTGACTTACTTCTCCGGCCGAAAAACCCGCACCGTGCCGGTGGGACAATTCTTCCTGCTGCCGGAGATCAATGTCGAACGGGAAAATATCCTTTCGCCCGGCGATATTCTCACTCAGATCACCATTCCTGACCTGCCTGCCGGCGCGAAAAGCGGCTTCATCAAAATGAAGGAACGTGGAGCGTGGGATTTCGCCCTGGTGAGCGTCGCGGCCATGATTCAGCGGACCGGCCAGGTCATCTCGTCAGGGACTGTTGCGCTTGGCGGCATCGCTCCGATCCCCTGGCTCGAAAAGAATGTCAGTTCAAAATTGGCCGGATTATCCACGGACAGCGAGTCTCTCGCTCAGGCATCGCAACTGGCCTTGACCAATGCAGAGCCGTTAGCGGAAAATGGCTACAAAATTCCCCTGGCGCGCAATTTAATCAAACGGACGCTGGGCCGTCTCTGCGAGGCATGAGGTGTATCGGCTGGATTCAGAACCGACTGATAGACCTGATTCACATCGCTGACGACGAGTTTTGAATGGAACTGCGACTTGAATTTCAGGACATTATTTCGACTCATGCACCGGCGCAAAGTGCTGTCCCCTAATAATAGGATGATTTTCCCCGCCAGCAGCCGGGCATTTCCTGGTCGGATCAGAAAACCGTTGACGCCGTCTTCAACCATCTCCCGAATGCCGGAAATATCGCAGGCCACAATCGGCAGACCGGCGGCCAGCGCCTCGATCACAGCGATCGATTGCAGCTCGCGATGGCTGGGCAGAACAAAACACGCCGCTGATTGAAAGAGCGCCAGCTTTTCATCCCCTTCAATCCAGCCGGTGAATTCCACCATGTCGGACACCTGTTTTTCCAGACAGCGCTCCTTTGCCTGATCGATCTCGCCGGCTCCGGCAAGGACAAAGCGGACGCCCGGCGCTTTCTCCTTCACAATAGCCGCGGCGTCAATCAATTCGTAAATCCCCTTCGATTTTTCAATACGGCCCAGAAAGAGCAGATTGGATTTCAATTCGGCGCAGCGCCCGGCTCCGGTGATCCTTTCATCCGCGATGAAATTATTCACCACGCGCACATCGCTTCGGCCGCTGATGCGCGAGAGCACCTCTTTCGAGTGTTGCGAGCCGACAAGCACCCGATCCGGCCAGGCCAGCATCTTCCGAATGAAAATTTTGCAGAGCCGGTTGGAGCTTCGGTAGAAAGGGTCGAATCCTCCGCCATGCCCCTGCACCACGACCTTGTGTCCCAACAGTTTCGCCGCGATCACAAAAATTGACTTGCGATAAAAACTGACCCGCGAGCAGAAATGAATGTGGCAGACATGCGGTCGCCAGACTGCGCTCAGCCATAAAAATTGCGCCATGCCCCGGAAAAACATCCTCAACTTGACCCACGCCGATCCTTCCTGCCGGGTAAACACCGGCCGAACGGAATTTTGTCGTGCGAGATCGGACGCCAGAAAAGCCGCCATCAATGAAGCCATCCCGCCCTGGGCCTTCGGGGATGGACCGATGAGGACTATTTTCAATGTCGAAGCTGTGTGCACGATTGACCTCCGGCGATGCCTGTGTTTGAAATGATCCCGCTGTCCCCCCTGTCAGACAGCAATTTTCTCTAACTGCGGTGATTGGTCAGCGACGCTCACAGGTGAATTGAGCGGCGCGTGCGAGATCACAAACCGGCGTTTATTGGAGGACGCCGGGGCGATGTCGTCCACAAATTCAAACTGCATCTCCAGGGTGTTGTTGCACATCTCGGAAATTTTTCGCCTCAATGAATCCACACCGTTCGAAGGAAACGCGTTGTTTTTCACAATGCGAATGTGCAGGCGGTAGTCCTTCTCCTGAACTATCTGGAACGTCTGTATCCCGCTCACTTGTTTGAACAGGGCCATAAAAAAACTGACGCCGATGAAATAGCCCTCCGGCGTGACAATGATATCCGCTGTGCGACCTTCCACGGATTCCATCAGTGTGAGGTGTCGGCCACAGGGACATTTCTGCGTTGTCGGCCGTCCCACGTCTTCGATATCGTAGCGAATCAGCGGGAATGCGAAATTGTCCAGCGCAGTGATGTAAATTTTCCCAACCTCGCCGGCAGCAACCGGCCGCTCATTCAATAAGAACTCCAGGACCACGCTTTCCATGTTCATGTGATAGCCCTGGCGGAATTCGCACTGCGCCGCCATCGTCAGCCCTTCTCCGCCGGCAGCGTAATTATCGAAAATTCTGGTGTGGAACTGCGACTCGATCAGCGAGCGATAATGCGGGAACAGCATCTCCCCGCTCGTCATGATAGACTCGAGTCGAATATCATCGACGCCCTGCTTCCTCGCATAATTGGCCAGCAGAAAAAAAGTGGAAGGGAAGCCCTCAGCAAATCTGATCCGCGAGCCGCGCATTCGCCGGATGTACCGATCCAGCAATGCGTCATTGACATGGGCAAATTGGAAATAGGTGCAGCGAGTCAGCCAATGCTGCACTTTTTTCTTCATGGGCCGCTTTTTCCACGATGCGCGGATGTATGGGTCGCCCAATTCGTAGCCGCCCCAGGCCCAGGCGCGGTAGCGAAGCGCCCAGTACCAATCTTCCTGCTGCCTGGTGCGATAGAATTCCAGAGGCTGACCGGTGGATCCGCTCGTCGCTGAATGGATCAATCGCGCTTTGGGGATATTGGTCGCCAACAGGTCGCGCTGATGGTTCCGGATGGTGTCCTTATCCAGAATGGGGAGCCTGTCCAGGTTTGACGGATCGATGTTTTTGGGCAGCAGATTTCTCTCTCGGAAAACCCTCCGATAATAGGGCACATGCTCGTACGCATGATTCAGCAAGCGACGCAGTTTCTCTTCCTGAAAATTCCGCAATCGACTCAGGTCCCACCGCTCGCTGTCCTGTAAAAACGCCAGTCGCCGTTGAATGCCGGAGCCATGGCCCAGTTCCAGCATCGGGAAAATCACTTTTTGAACGCTTGTCCTGTACATAAGCCCTTTCTCACAATGCAGTTTCAATACATATTCCAGGGTGTTGCCGATTGATTTCGGAAGCACTTCCAGCCAGAGTAACTTTCAGTCACACCATGGAATCCAGATGACGCCGATGGCGCGGCGCGATTCACCGACTCGGCGCCTGTTGATTGAACCACTGGAACGATTCCTTCAGCCCTTCATCGGTGGAGTAGGCCGGCGCCCAGCCTAATTCCTCCCTGATTTTCGACGTGTCAAAGACCAAATTTCTCCGGATGGCATCCACAGTAAACATGGAAATGGGCGGCGACACTTCGGAATCCTTTCTTCGGGACATGTATTCAAGCAATTTCGCGGAGGTCGCTGTCACAACCAGGGGCACGCAGACCGCCCTCTTCTTCGCTCCCAGGATCCGTTCGATCTTTTTCAAAAATTGCCTCTGCGTCAACGGCGCTGTGTCGACCACATTATAGGCCTGACCATTGGCCTCTTCCTTTTCCGTCGTAACCAGGATGGCGTCCACCACGTTTTTGACATAGACATAAGGGAACAGCTTGTTCTTTTGCCCGAAGACAATTTTACTCCCATTGAACACATTGCCGCCCATCGGCCCGTAAATGATGCCAGGCCGAATCACCGTGACCGGGAATCCATATAGCGCGTGATAGTCCAGAGCGAGTTTATCCGCCAACAATTTCGACTTGGCGTAGTAGTGATACCGACCCATATCGTCCCCATACCCATCTGATTCGTGAATCACATTGCTACCGTTTCTTTTGTGAAAACCGTACACAACCACCGAGCTGACATAGACGAACTTTTTGATCCCGGCAGCCCGGGAAGCATCCAGCAGATTGCGCGTGGCTTCGATATTCACCTCTTGGAAATCCTGCCAGGCACCGCGATTGGTCACTTTGCCGGCCAGATGGAACGCCGTATCCACGCCTATCATGGATCGACGCACAAGCTCCTTGTCCCGGATATCGCCGTAAATCACCTCGACATTGGGCTCGTTCAGGTAATCCCGGTTGATCCGCCGGATCAGCACTTTCACATTCTTCTGCATACTGAGAAGGCGCTTCACTAAATTTCGGCCCAAAAATCCATCAGCGCCGGTCACCAGCACCCACGATTTTTGCTGCGCCGCTACCGAAGATGCCGACGATGGTTTTGTCGCCCCGATCGACGCGCGTCGCTGGAAATCTTCATCGGCCTTGCGCCAGATCGACTGGCACAGCCTGACATTTTCGAGCCCATCTTCCGGGCTCACCGGCATTTCCGAATTGTTCGCGAGCGATTCGTAGAACCGTCTGAGAAAGGTTCGTAAGCCCTGCCGCGGTTTCACTTTGCCGGTCACTATCTGCATCGAATTTTTCAGCGTGTCAGAAAAGACCTGGCGGCTCCCTGTGAAATTGTTGTAAAGCTTCATCACCATGTGAGGCAGATTTTTTGACTGCTGGGTGGTGAGGGTCATGTGCGTCATATCGGCTGTGACGATCATCTTCGTCCCATACACCCGGATCAAATTGATGTTCGGTTTGATATTCAGCGACGCGACAATGGCGCCGCTGGCCTGTTGACCTTCAAATTGAATCCGCAATTCGTCGTACTGGACAAAGGGATTATCGCCGACCTTCTTTGTCGCGACCGAAACGCCGTTTATCCCTTTCAACAGCGCGCTCTGAAGATAGATCGGATGATCCAGGAAATTGGCAAAGACGCCGCCGGGCAACTGATAGGCCCAGCCGGTGCTGTGATCCCGCAGGGAGTAGGCATTGGACCCATCGAAGTTGGGATTGTTGAACCAGTAGCCTTCCACATGAATGATTTCGCCCAACTGGCCGGACTCGATATACGCCATGAGTCGCAGAAACATGGGATCGTACAAATAGACATGACAGACTGAAAGCCGCACGCGGTTTTGCTCCGCAGCGCGCAGCATGTCCACGGCTTCGGCTTCGTTCATGGCCATGGGCTTTTCGACCAGCACGTGACAGCCGCGCATCATCGCTTCCCCGGCCAGATGCGCGTGCGTTTTTGGCGGGGTTAAAATATGAACGACGTCAGGAGATTCGCAATCGAGCATGGCCGTTGCGCTGGCATAGCTGCGCGCCACACGGAAACGCTTCGCCAGTTGCGACGCCCGCTCCGCGTTGCTGTCGCACACAGCGCACACCTCGACCTGTTCCAATTCCTGGATGTACGGGATATGGTACTGCGCAATTTCCCCGGCTCCAATAATTCCAACTTTCATAATTCGCTCCATTTTTTTTAATTCACACAATTCAAATCCGACTCATTGGCCTCTGTAAAACGCTTCCATACAATTCGCAATAGGCGCCGGCGATTCGATCCAGCGAGTACTGTTCGCACATTGATCGACGCGCTGCGCGGCCCAATCGTGTGCGCAGTCGACCGTCTTCCGCAACGGCCCGAATGGCCTCTGTCAATTCTGAGATGGAATCCGGGTCAACCAGCAATCCATTTTTCCCGTGAGTGATGACATCGGCGCACCCACTGATATTGCTGGCGATGCAGGCCAGTCCGCAGGCCATGGCTTCGAGCAGGGCATTGGGCAGACCCTCCCTTTCCGATGGGAAGACGAAGATATCCGAAATTTGCAGATAGCGCCGGGCATCCCCGACCTCGCCTGTGAAGTGAAAAAACGCGCCGGACGACTGCGCGGCAATCTCTTCCTGCACCGTAGCAAAGTAATCGGTTTCAGCGACCGGCCCCACGATAAAGCAGCGGATACGTCGCGTCCCGGCAAGCATCGGCCTCAACGCCCTGACAATTTTTATGACGCCCTTCCGCCGGCGAATCTGTCCCACGAAGGCGATGACCAGTTCGTCTTCCTTCACAGCCATCATTCTCCGCAGCCTGGCCCGCTGCTCGCGATTCAATGGCTTGAATAATTCCACATCCACGCCGTTGGGGATGAAGGCGCATACGCCAGGCGCCACCTTCGATTGCCGGCACGACTTCAGGCAATCCCGGCTGATGGCAACAACGCGATCCGCACGCTTGAAAAAGAACAATTTCAATCTCCCGCCCGGTTGTCTCCGCAGCGAGACCGGGTCGTCCATGCCGAAGTTGGTTATTTTAAAAATGACCTTTTTCCCGGCCAGCCATTTGAGGAGCATCGCGCTGTACATCCCGTTCAGGCTGTGGAGATGGATGACATCGAAACGCTTCATGCGCAACAACAGAAGCGGCAGGCTGCCCACGTTGAACAACACGGTGCGCAGCCATTCCGGACCGAACGCCGGAATCCGAATTACCGAAATACCAGCCACCTGTCCGAACCGCATCAGTGCGCTCGTTCCGGTGGTCATCACGGAGACGGACAGGCCGCATCGCCGGAGCGCCAGCGATAATTTCAACGCCTGGGCGCCAGCGCCGGAGTAGTCCGGCGGGAAGTAGGGCAGCAACATGAGGACGGATAGTTTGTTCTCTTCACGCTGCGCGAATTGCTCGCCCGAATGAGCGCCGGGCCAAAACGTCGGGGCCGGGGATTCAGTCTGCCGATCGAGTCCGCCGGCGCCTGCCCTGGTATAGCTCACTATTTTTTCTGTCTCAGAGAATCCCATCGTTCACCGCGCCAATAATCTCGTCTGCCGTCTCAGATTCGTTCTGAAATAATACTGATACACGTGCCTGAAGAATTGCCGCGCCAGTTCGCCGCGTCTGCGCAGCGCCATTTGTCCCAGCATCGTGAGCAGATGAACGGTCAGTCCGTTCACCAGGACTGTCTTTCCGTAATGCTTCACCTTTCTGGCAAAGCGGCTCTGCCGCGTCACAAACCCATAATTCTGCTCCTTGCCCATTTTCACCAGCTCATTTTTCAGATGCGGCTGCCGGTTGAACCAGATGGCGTACGAACGGCTGTGGATTTTCGCTCGCTCGATGTGTTTAGCCAGCGTCATGGGATGATGGTGATAGCCCACCGCGCCGGAATGATAGAACAGCCGCAGCCCTACCTGCGTCAGCCGATAGCCCAATTCCACGTCTTCATTGCGGAGCATGCGCTCATCGAACCGCAGATTGTTTTCCGTCAGCAGTCTCTGCTTCAGCGAAATATTGTTGGTCACAAAATCCGTCCACGCAATGCGCGTCTCCAGGGGCTGTTCGTCTTTGAGATAGGTTTGATCCAGCACCACCTGCTGCGACAGATCAATGGCCGGACTGAGAATGACCCTGCCTCGCACGGCGTCCGTCACAGCCGGGTGAGTTCGGTGGAACGCCGCATGTTCAGCCAAAAGCGTCGGCGTCGGAATAATATCCGCATCGAGGAAAAGCAGTATTTCCCCGCGCGCCTGTTGAATACCGGTGTTTCTGGCGGCTGCCGCGCCCTGATTGGGTTGGGACAAAAACGCAGTCCAGACCGGCGATGTTGCGCTGAATTCCCGGGCGATGAACTGGGAGCCATCCGTGGAACCGTCGTCCACGACGATGACTTCGAACATTTCCGAATCCGGCTTTTGTTGCGCCAACCCGTGCAGCACGTCCGGCAGAGTCGTTTTGCAATTGTAAACCGGAATTATGACAGATATCATTCCACAATCCTCACGGTTACTTTTTCTTTTTTGAAAAATAATTTCATTGGCCAGTCGCATTTTGCCAGTCCCAAACGTGCCAGTTCCGGTTTGGTGAACGTCTTCATCAATCCCAGCGCCGTGACATAGATGCCGACGGCTGCAATGAGACGGACAAGCATCGGCAGATCAGTCGAATAGTATAAAAATCCGGACATGGCCAGCGACGCAACCAGCGGTCTCACCAGCAGCGCTGCGTAGTGCAGCGCAAAGAGATGGCGACGCACGAAGTAAAGTTGCAAGGCGAAGAACACGACGATGGAAATGAGCGTCGCGTAACTTGCGCCCAGGTAGCTGTATTTCCGGATCAGCACGAAATTCAGAACGAGGTTCAGGCTGAATGCGACCAGGTTGACGTACAAATCATATTTTTGCAAATTGCACGCGACGAGCAGATTGGCCAGAATCATGGCCAGGCCGTAGGGCACAATGGTCCAGATTAAAATTTGCAGGACTGGCGCCGCTGCCATAAATTTGGCTTTGTAAAAGAAAAAAATAATCTCGTCGGCGAACATCGCTGTCCCGGCCGCCAGCGGGATGATGAGCAGCGCTGTCCATTTATAGACCTGATTGGTCTTTGCTTTGGCGCGGGTCATATCCGTGCAGCACATTTGCGACAGCCCCGGAAACATGGCCCGGGTGATGCTCAACGGAAGGCTTTTGCACGCCTCCATCAGTCGGTAGGCTGCTGCATAGATGCCGACCTCCACCATGGTTGTCATTTTTGAGAGCATCAGCATGTCGACCCGCCAATAGATCACCGACAGCACTGAGATGAGCGTGAAGGTCGGGACCAGCCGTACCAGGCTTTTCACAAACTGCGGCTCCACCATGACAGGGATGGAGCCCACCATTTTTTTCACTGCGACCAGTTTCAAAAATAGCTCGATGAAATCGACGCCGAGTATGACAGCGATGAGCAGGAACAGCCCGTGACCATGAACCAGGACCAGGATCGCCGCGGCTGTCCGCAACAGGCTGGAGACCAGGATGATGACCGTATTCTGCCCGAATTTTTCGAACGCAGCAAAGACAGCCTGGCAATATTCATCCAGCGTGGTGGCCAGCAGCGCAAAGCTGATGATGTAAACGCCGATTCGCACATCCCGGGGGTAGTCCGCTAACAGAATAATCGCACAGGCGATTCCGATCATCGCAACGGATGAACCCAGTCCCAGCAGCGCCGAATTGAAAAAATAGACGCCGGCCTTTTTCTGATTGTTGGCAATTTCCCGGATGAGCGGCCGTTGCAATCCGAACGAAGCAATGACCATGAAGATGGAGAAATAGGATCGAATGAACGAATATTTTCCCATGTCTTCCACGCTGAGGTGACGCGCCACATAAATCACCAGCACCATGGCGATGACCGGGCTAATCAGCCGGTTCAAAAAAATGATGGCCGTATTCTTTGTCATTTGATGTGCTGCGAGCATAGAGACACGTTGGTTATAAATTTCACAAAACAGTTTTCGGTTAATTGAACTCTCCGGGTCGCCGGGCGATTCGCACTGGCGCACAGCAGTCCGGCAAGCACCCAGAAAAGTGTAAAGTTGCCCAGCAATGGGAAATCGCCCAGGCAATGCACCAGAAATCCGAACAGTCCGGCCATGATGCCAATGGCCACATGGCTGGTAAGCTGCGCCTTCGAATGACGCTTTACAGCCGACAATCCAATTTTAAAGAGAAAATACATGAACGCCATGAAGAACAGCAGCCCGAAGATACCTGTCTCCGCTGCCAGCAGCAGGAATTCATTGTGGACAGGATAATCGAACCAGAGCGAAACCCGCTCCGCCGTTGAATCGTAAGAGCGCATCACCACGGTGTAATTGTTAATGCCAATGCCCAAAATTGGATGCGCTTTGATAATTGCCCAGGCTACCTGCATCATGGGAACGCGGAGGTAGGCCGATTCGCCGTCATCGGAAAAAAGCCGCGCACAGATCAAATCGGAAAAGCCGAACAGTACGAGTCCGGCCAGACCGGCGACGCCAACGAGGGCCATCACTTTGGCAATAGTCAACCTGCCGCGAAAAAAGTGAAACCCGGCGATGATCAGCATCGAACACGCAAATCCCATCCAGCCGCCGCGGGAAAGCGTGAACAGCAGGGCAATTGTCCCGGCAATGGCCACGATGAGCCATAGCATTTTCCAGGGCGCGACCGACCGACTGAAAAGAAGCGCGATGAGAACGGGCACAATGCATTGCAAATAGAACGCGAAAATATTGGACGAGCCAAAGGTGCCCCAGACGCGCGTGACGCTGCCGACAGTTTCCAGTTCCTGCTCCGCAATTTTCTCGCTCTCCCCCAGCAGCGACAGCCCGAGGGATTGACCCAGGTAGCCCTGGACAAATGCCATCGCGCTCTCCAGCAACAACCCGATGACGAGAAGGAGAAGGATGAGGCGGATTTCCCTGTCCTCGTTGACATAATGCGCGATGACAAAAAATATCAGCATCGCCTCGACCAGTCGCACGATTTCAAACAGGCTGAATTGGACATCTGCAGCGTTGAGCATCGATAGCAACGCGCACACAAAGAATCCGAACAGCGGGAATATCGCGGGAGTTAGCCGGCTGAATCCCAATCGTCGGTTGCGGGCGATTTCAATCAGCCAGAACAGGCACAAGCAGAGCAGCGGGATGTCGATCAGATGGATGCCCAGTCCGCTGGCCCCGCCATGATGCGGCCGATAGATTAAATTCACATCGGCATTGATGGGGACGCACAGGACTAACAGCGCGAGGCACAGGCGCTTCACGCTTCGGCTCAGCATGAAGACGAATGGCGCGATACCGCCGATCAGCAGGAAGGCTCGCCACTCGTTTTCGAATTTCAGAATGGCCAAAATGCTGGCGCCACACAGTAGTCCGGCGACGAGCCAAATACCATGCTGCCATTTCCAATGAATTCGGCTCCACAGGGTGGGACTTAATGCCTCAGCCCATTGAATCCTGTTGAACCGGGTAGCCTGCGTTTCGAATTGCATATTGGATCACATCAGGTTGATTTTGCTCAGTTAGCAGGTTGACTCAATTCGCCGGCGCCAGGTCGCGGACAATCGCCAGGTATTTGCTGCGATAGACTGACCAGCTATGGGTGGCGAAGAATTTTCTGCCATTCCTGCGCTGCCTTTCCCGCTGCTCCGGATTCCGGCTCAATTCGATGATCGATCGCGCCAGGTCGTCCGGCTCCTCCGGCTGGAAAAACGCCACCATGGAATCGTCATAATACAATGAAGCAGCTCTGGTTTTCGAGACTATCGCCGGCAGGCCGGTCGCTAAAAACTCCATGGATTTGACGCTCAGCGTCTCTCCGGAATATATACCGGCCTTTTTGGGATCGATACCGATATCTGACCGGGCCAGCACCTCGCGCATGTGCGAGATAGGCACTGCCTCATGAAAATGCACCATATCCTGAATTCCCAGGGATTCCACCTGGCGCAGCAACCGCTCTTTTTCTTCGCCCATTCCGTACACATCCAGCAGCGCCGCAACGCCGGCGCCCTTCATCCGATGCAGCGCACGGAGAATGATATCGATGCCGGAGTGTTCCTTCAGCGTGCCGGTGTAAATCAATTTGATGGGCGCGCCGTTGTTTCGGATGGGGAATGTGCTTTGCGGGAACAACCGCTCATCCGGCGCATTGAGAATCACCGAGCACTTCTCCGGCGCAACGCCCCGTTCCGTCAGCCGATCGCGCCAGATTTCCGTCACCGTCAGCACATGATCGGCGTAGCACATGGACAATCGTTCCAAAAACATGAGCAGCCGGACGCACCAATGGCTCATGGGGACGGTGAATTTCCGGGCATAAAATTCTGGCAGCACATCGTGAATGTCCAGAATGACCTTCGCGCCCATCAATTTCGGGACGATGGTCGTGAACACCAGAAAATCCGGCAAATTATGGACGTGAATCAGGGCGTATCGATTTTTCAGCGACAGCAGAGTCAGCTTGAAAAAAACCATCAGGAAGAATCGGGCCAGCCGGTATATGTACTGAACCAGATACCGTTCATTCACCTCTCGGCGCTGAACCCGATGCAGCCTGGCGCCGTCCACTGTGGCTTGGCCCGGCTTGCCCTTCTCACCGAGACAGATCACGTCCACTGCGAATCCCTCGCGCAGCAGCGCTTCAGTCTCCCGCCGCACGCGTCCATCGTATTCGTAAATCGAGTATGCTACTGCACAACATAACATAGCGCCAACTTTCCTTTTTCGGAATTGAACAGCTCTCCCGTATCCCACAGTGCTGCGTAATTGAAACGATTCCCGGCCAGGAGTTCCCGCCGGAATCCCTCGGCCTGTTTCCGCGCAGCAAATGATCCCAGGGTTATTTTATAAAACTGCCCCTCCTCCGTATCGCGAACCGAAAACAGCGCTGCGTAGTACCCCTGCTGCGTCAGGCGAACATAGTGGCCAATCGCTTCCTTGAATTTTCTCAATGAAAAAACATGCACCGCATATCGCTTCAATCGCGTATCGCTGGCGAGAGCGCTTGTTGGCAGATACACTTTTTCACCGGCCGGTATCATCACTGATTCAGTAATCTTGGGATTGGCCTGTTTCAATTCATTCACCAGTTCGGAATGGATCATCCCGAATTCCCGCAGCAGCAATTCATAAAGAGTCGTCGTTTTTTCTATCTCCACAAATTTTTCCTCGACCAGTTCGCCCATGTCCATCGGTTCAGTGCGCCATTGCTCCCCATCGTTTCGCTGCGCCGGCATAATTTTAATCGCCAACCCAACGGCGCCAATCAGGATGAGCCCGCACAAAATGGCCAGAGCAATCGACGCCCCTCCTTTTGGCCAGGAGGTGAATTGCCGGCGCGTCTGAAAAATTTCCTGATAGGACGAGTTGTCGCTCCCGCCATTCAATGAGGAATTCAGGAAGCTGGCAGGAAGCAGTGTCACATGCGGATGTTGCATCAATTGCTTTTTCTGAATCATGCGATAGGAATGCTCCAGATACTCCACGCCAAAGGCAGCGCCGGTGCTGATGATCATTCCCAACACGCCGGCCAGCATAAAATTGAGCCGCTTATTGGGTCGCGCCGGGCGCAGCGGTCGGTCCGGCGGACTCACGATTTCCACCGTTATCTCACCGCCTTTTTTCGAGTTGGATATCTGATTTTCTCCGCGCTGTTTCACAAGCATCGTGTAAATTTCCCGGTTGCTCCCGAGGTCCCGCTCGATCATCTGCTGCGTTTTCTCCGGCTCCGAAAGCGCCGCCACCTGCCTTGAAACCTCCTGACATCTGGATTGGTAGGCGTGCATTTGTTCGCTCAGGACGCGGATATACGCCTCTTCACTTTTCACATAATCCCTCAGCGACTGCTGATACAGACTTTGAAGGTATTCTTTCTCCTCGACAAGCCGAATGATCAGCTTATGCTTCGGCGTGTACTTTTGCAGTCCCCTGGTGATTTCCACTTCCAGCGTTAGCAACTGCTCTTTTAATTTGCTGATGTGATTCACCAATGTGGGACTCATCTCTTCATCCAACGCCAGGAAGTCATTTCCATCGGATATTTGTCTTTTCAAATTACTGAGCCGCGTTCTTTTTGCATCGTACCGGGATTGGGTCTCTGCCAGTTTTTCCTGAAAAATCGACAGGTTGTTCTGCAGTGTCTGGGCTTTTTGCTCCGCGGAGTGCATTTCCCATTCCTGTTTCACGTCCGCCGAAAGCGTCATCAGGCTGCAAATTTTATTGTCGTAAAAGCGGATTTGCCGTTCCAGATAATCCGAATTTTCCGAGCGCTCCGTGATCTTCAGCCGCTCGGATTTGTACGCCTCAATCACCGCATTGACAACGTTCACTGCCACAATCGGGTCTTCGGAGCAATAGCTCAGCGTGATCACGTTGGTGTCCTTGACTTTCTGTACATCCAGCTTTTCAACGAGATCCGTGATCGCCCACTGAAACTGGTTATTCGCTTCAGAAACGCGGGTTGACTGCGGATCGCTGCGCCGCGCCAATTGCAGCGCCCGAACCACGCGCTCTGCCACCGGCCGGCTTTTGATGATTTCAATTTCCGAAGCGATAAAATCGTAGGGATCGCGGATGATGCCCGGCAAATTCAACAGGCTGTACTTTTCCTGCTCCAGCTTCTTTTCCAGGATGATCTTGGCAGTCGTCCTGAACACCGGTGTCATCAGCAGCGTCCCGACGACAACGGCGCCGAAGATGGCGAAAAACAGGATCGCAATCATCCAGCGGCGCTTGAGGACTACCTCCAAAAAATTGCGCTGCGAAAACTCCTCATATTCCTGTAACTCGGACTTGTTCATCATTTTTCTGTCTCATTATTTTCTGATAGCGAATCATCTCAACCATTTTTCTGAACAGGACATTTTGAAAAATCCAGCGCTGCACCCGGTCAGTCGTAAAGAGCGATGCCAGAACCAGGTTCAGCCCGCGATAATTTTCGAACAACCGTTTCACGGCGTTTTTGCTCACCTGCCGGGACACGCCTTTCAAATACGTCAGCGCCTCGATCCGCTGCTCGCGCGATAATTCAGGCGTTTCGAAAAGAGGCACATAAATCAGGTCTGAAATATTATTCAGATATTCTTCCGGCGGAATGATGAATCGCTTATGTTCATCAACCCACTGGTATAATTTCGTGCCGGGATATGGAATTAAATTGTAGAAGTGAACGCGCTGAATGGGATACTTCTGCGCCAGCCGGGCCGAATCCATCACATCGTCCCATGTTTCGCCGGGCGTTCCCACCACAAAGAACAGCTTCACTCCGAAGCCCAGCTCCGTCGCTAATTTCACCGCGTTCTCAATATCCTCAATGCGTTCGCCCTTCTGCAGAGTCTTCAGCACTTTGTTATTGCCGCCATCTGCGCCAATGCCCAGATAGCGGAATCCTGCCTGCCACATGCGCTGCAAAATTTCCCGGTCCAGCCGATCCGCACGCAGCCCATTGGAGCAGCGCAGCAGCAGACCTTCCATGTTTCGCTCCCGGAGCAAATCGCACATCTCAACCACGCGCTTCCGCGACTGATTGAAATTATCATCGTCAAAATTGAATTGACGGTATCCTTTGTTGTACCAGTACTCGATCTCTTCCACCACATTTTGGGGACTGCGCATCCGGAACGCCGGCGTGATCAGTTTATTCGGGCAGAAAATGCATTGATAGGGACAGCCGCGGCTGGAGATGATCACGCGCTCGTGTACATACTTGTGCAGCTCGAATTTCTCGTAGCGCGGGAAAGGCAATTCATCCAGCGAGTCATCGTTCCCGCGCGGGCCGGTGTAGACAATGCCCTGTTCCGAACGATACATCAATCCCGGTATTTCGGCCAGCGATTTTTGCCCAAGGCATATTTCGACAAGCGTTTTTTCTCCCTCAAACACAACGCCTACATCGATGGCGCTGCAATCCCGGAGCACCTTCTCCTTCAACAGCGACACATGGGGGCCGCCGACCCCAATCGGGATATGCGGGTACAGGGATTTTAATTGGCCAAGCATGGCATACACGTCCTTGTAGCCCAGCGAAAGCACTGTCACGCCCAGAAAATCCGGCTGAAAAGAATCAATCTTTTTGACCAGATGCCTGAAACGATAGCCCAGATTCAAATCGATCACATCGTACTCGATCCCCCGGCTCTTGATGGACTCGGCCAGATAACCCAAGCCTGCCGAGGGTCTCAGCAATTCGCCGCCTTCTTTGGGGAACGAAGGATTTATCAGTAACACCCGTTTGTAACGCATGCATCTGCCTTTCTTTATCAATTCAATAACGCCCTATTTACATCCTCTGCTTTTTTAAATAAGAGCCGAAATACTGCGCCGCACTCTCATCAATCGCCCCGAAACCGGGCATGATTGCAATAATTTCACAATGGCATAAGAGCGGAGAAGACCGAGAATCAGGGTAAGTATTTCGGCTTCCCAACAGCCAAAGTTTTCTCATCCTTCTCCGTTTGAAATCGACCATTGCTTCCGCACAAAATCACCCGGGGAAATCCACGTTACCAGGGATGTTCAACAGGCGCCGCATTTCTCTGCCAGTCAAATGTCACACTGCGACACTCTCCTCCAGCACAATCATGTCCTCTTCGCATAACGTACCAACTCCCTCGCCCTGGCACCGCTCCAGGAACTTGCGGAACGGTCCTTCCTTCCAATCCGGATCGTTAAATTTCGCCTTGCTGCCGCCCAGCGGAAGCAACACATGTTTCGCCGCGTAATAGTCCAGCGCCACCGGGTCGATTGACGCCAGCACTGTCCTCGTTCGAATCGGCGGCTCCAATCGGCCTTCGTAGCCGACGTATTCCGCGGCAATGATATTCAAATCGGCCTTGCGAATGGTCTGCATAAAGCGCCCGACTGCGCCGCCAGTGGCGCCGTTGCCGGGGCCGAAATAGCGGATCGCTTTCATCATGAATTTGAACTGCTGCATCGACGGCCGCGTCAGATTCGCTTCCAGAAACCGACCGACACTGTGATCTTTTGACCAGCCCAGACCGACGTAATGAAAATTATAATACCCGACCGGTTCTGTGCCATGCACACCGCAGGTCATGTCCACAATTCCCAGATAGTTTTTGATGGACGCTGTCACGCCGAATATCTTCGAGTGGTGATTCAATGTGGAAAAATTGATCAGCTTCACCGGCTGGCCGGTGAAGTCGCGGTTCCTCCAGACGCCATGCTTCAGATCGATGGTCTTCTTGCTGTAGGTTGACGTGAAAATGGGATAGGTCATTTTGCTGCGCCGTCCTTCCCATTCGTACACCTCGTTGGTCCAGACATAGCCGTCCCCTTCATCCGGGCCGGCGACAATCTTTCCATAACCGCCGGGGAATTGCAGCGGGTACGGATTGGGACCGGCGTCGTGCCAGTGATATTTGCTCACGTTCCGAAAGCCTTTGTCGTTAAAATAGCGCACCAGTTCGTTCAGATTGAATTGCCCGTTGCGCTGAGTCGTCGTCCAGCCCAGGCTGTCATCCTCGGCAGCATGATGATTTTCAGCGATGATAATTTCTCCCCGGAATCCGGCCATGCCCAGCACCAGGTCGATAAACCCTTTGATGGCGTCGGTATTGCTGCCGCCGTGGCCTCTCCACTGGGCATTTGGTTTTAAAATGACGATGTCGTCTTTGCCGATGATTTTCCCGATGCCTCCCATCATGTCGATGACACAGGCGATATTTTGCTCCGGCGTCCGGCCGCGCGCCACAAAAATATGCGAAGGAGTCCGGTCGGCGCAGGGCTTTTTCGCGCGCTTCAAAAACAAATTCAATTTCTGCACACCTGGCTGGACTTTGAACTCCAGCCCGGCTGTGGTGAGCCCGCCCAGCAGCACTCCCACGCTTTGAATGAATTTCCTTCGATTCAATTTCAGGTTCGACAACATGCCTCAGCCACCATTTTTTCAGATTTCCGTTCCACGTGCGCTTTCATCTCAGCCATCGCCAGAATCGAGGCGCCGGCCTGCACCTCCTGACCTGGCGTTACATTCACTTTCAAACCTTCCCGTTGCGGTATCACCACATCGACCTGGGACCCGAATCGGATTCTGCCGATGCGCGCGCCGGCCGCAACATCACTGCCTTCAGGCAGATAGGACACGATTCGCCGCACCAGCCGCGACGCGATCTGGATGACGCCCACCCTCATATCGCCATTGTCGATGATCGTGGTGACGCGCTCATTTTCCCGCAGCGCCTCGTCCGTTTTCAATGACAGGAATTTGCCGGGCCGTCGCCGAATCAGCGCAATGACACCAGCGATGGGCGCGCGATTGACGTGCACATTCATCACGCTCATGCCAATGCCCACGAGATAGCCGCCTTCGGTCAGGAATTCCGCGTCGGCAAATTCTGTCAACTTCATGGAACAGTCTTTTTTGACTGCAATCGGTATTTCGCCGCCAATGATTCTTTTGACGTAAACCACCCGCCCATCTGCCGGAGAGAGAATGGCCCCGGAAACACTTGGGATATCCCGTTCCGGATCCCGAAAAAACATGACCGCCAGTATCAACGCTGTAAGCAGTCCATTGGAACACAGGGCAATCAGCGCCAATTCCAATCGGCCTGTGCCGCTCCCTCCGGGATGAATGCTCAGCAGCAACGCGGCAGTGATCAGCGTTTCGGCCAGCAGCAGCCGCCGGATGTGCCGGCCTGTGAATTGCCAGACAAGGCCAAGCGGAATGACGAGCAGCGCGGCGGTCGAGATGCTCATGCCAAAAAGATAAACAGTCATTTCAAAATCCCCTCTTGTAATAAAGATAAGGCAACAGCACGAGTTCAGCCAGGCAAGGCAGGATATCGTCCTTGGAAAGCACTGCAAATTCCATCGGACGCCTCAGCGTTTTGAGATAGACGCTCATCTGCATCCGGCTTTTGATTATTTCAAAAAAGACCGTGGGCACATCGGTCATCAACCGAATCCAGCGCACCCCGTCCTGAAAGTCCGGCGCAGTCACCGGTTCGCCGAGCATGGTCTGAAACAGCAGATACGGCAGATCCACGCCGGCGCGAATGGCCAGCGTATGCCATCCCCAGACGCGCGTATTGATGTCCAGCAGCTTGTATTCGCCGGTCGTTGGATCGAATTTGTATTCCACTTCCGCCAGTCCTTCGTAGCCGATGCGATTCAGCAATCGGGCGCTGGTCGCCTCCAGTTCCGGAATATGAATCGTCTCCACAAATGTGCTGGCGTGCCCCAAGTCCATGGGATGCTGACGCGACCGGCGCGCCGTCACCTGGGCTGCGATTTTTCCATTATTCACCAACGGGCAGAAGGAGTACAAATGCTCCGGCCCGCCGGGGATCATTTCCTGCACCAGAATTTCATCCGCGGGAATCACCGCGGCCATCTCGCGATACATGACCGAGAGCTGTTCGGAATTCCGGGCAATGAACGCTTTTTTCTTTCTCACATTGAAAAATTTTTTCACAACGGACGGTTTTAACAGCACAGGGAAATTCAGCGGCAATGAAGCCAGCGCGCTCTCATCCCCGGGGTACCATGTCTTCGGGATCGGGATTCCCATGGATTGGGCGAGCTGATAGGTATTCTTTTTCTCGTACGTGTAGCGGATCACCTCCCAGCCGGGGATGGTGATGCGAAAATGGGGCGATAATTCCTCCCTGAATCGCGACAGCACGTACACGGTTTCGTCGTCCGTCGGGAAAATCACCCAGCCTTTTTTGCCAGCCTTCAGCGCCAGATCAATCAGGAACTGAAGGAATTCGGATTCATCCCGCACATCCGGACAGCGGTGGAAATCCGAAAGATAGCGGGAGAATCGGCCGATGCTCATCTCGTTGTCAATCAGCGTTACCGGGATGCCTTTTCGTCCCAGACTTCGAATGACCCCCAATCCCTGAAAATGCCCACCGCAGACAAGGGCGCCAGTCCCGGCGCGCAGCGATTTTTCTCCCCGATTCGTTTTGAACTGGTCCATAATTCCTCATCCGATATGACGATACACCAGCGCGCCGCTCCATTTGGACAGCGGCGCTGGCGCGTGACGAAAATACTTTTGCAGCCAGCGATAGGCCGGCCGCTTATTGGAAAATGCCGATTCCTGTTCATGGGTTGAATAGCGACAATACAGCAGAGGCCTGGCGACCGCGCCCCAGCGCTCTTTGAATTGAACGAGCCCGGGATTGTCGTCCGGCGTCTTTCCGAAATCGAATACGCGATATCCCTCGCGGCACGCCATTTGAATGGACTCCCAGACAAGGAAGTGGTTGGGCCGCATTTCCAATCCGCGTTTATCCGAGGCGACAAATTCGTATTGAACCCGATCCCGATGTTTGAGCAGCAGCACGCCGCCAATCACCCGCTTTTGAACGACTGCCAGAGCCAGGGCAATTTTGCCGAGAGGATATAATTCATGCCACATATTTTGGAAGAACCGAAACGGCTGCGGCGGAAAACCATGCGCGCGCCGGGTCGAGACCAGGAGCTCGCAGAATGTGTGCAGGTCGCGCACCGACTCGCCCCAGACAAGACGCACCTCGCGCTTCATTGCTTTTTTCACCGCGCGCTGCACACAATCCCTGTGAAAATTCTGCCAGAGCGATTCCGGGCGATCGGTCAATTCAAGCTCGTACGTCCGATACGTGGTGTCGCTGCTCCAGCGGCGGCTGCCTGCGAAGTCAGGACAGGCGAGCATCCGCAGTTCCAGTGCATTGCCTCGAATGTCGCGCAGATACTCGATTGCGGCAGTTGTCAATTCCTTCCACTGCTCGTGTGCCTGCACCAGTGGATCGCAGTGGGGCGTGAATGGAATGGAGACCAGCCGATTGCCGAGGATGCGGCTTTTCACCAGAAACAGCGGCAGACCGGCCTCGATGCCGCCGGCCTCATTACGCAGGACAAAATACCGCGGCGCGATGTGCAGAAATGATGCGTCCAGGACCTGCGCCCAGGCCGAAAGATGGTAAATGGTCGCCAGCGGATGCTCAGCCACAAAGTGGTCCCATGCAAGCGATTCGAGGGGATTTATGATTTCAACTCTCACAACAAAGCGCTCCTATAAACGGCTGTAAAAATCCATGGACGAGAGGCAATCGATATCGCCGGTGATGGAAAGGGCGCAGCGGGCCTGATTGGGCCAGCGCCAGAACCGCAGCAGCGGATGCGGCGATTGCTGAATGCGCTGATCCAATTTCTGAATTGTCAGCGAATTGCTGCCGGTATCTGTTGTCAAATCAACGGCGTACTGCATCTCCGGCCGCGCCATTTCGAAGATGAACCCGGACTCGCGAAGGTGCTCCACCAACCACGCAGGAGAATTGTCCGAGAGGCCAATCACCGGTTTCACAAGGCACTCCATTTCGAATTGCCTGTCGCCTGTCGGGTAATAGTTTTCAAACAACGGCTCGCCGGCATTCAGGCGACGTGCATTTTTGATCAATAGCGTCCCGCGGTCGGTGCAGTGAATTTTCACCGCATACCTTGTTCCGGAGAGGCTCTGCACGACTGCCCGGAACGTCTCTTTTTCGCGCCACCAATCGTGGATCGCCTGCAAACTGGCTGACCAGATTTTCGATTTCGCCCGAAACGCCATTTCCAGCAGGACTTCCAGCGCCGGTTCGCAGATGAAAAACCGCTCCGGGTGAAGCTGCAGCACGAATAACTCGCCATGCTCAAAGCATGTGAGCAGCATCTTTTTCCAGCACGCTGCAATGAACGAGACGTCTTCGACAAGCAGCCGGTCCACCAGCAAATCATCATCCGGCAGAGCGACCGGGATTTCCAGCACATTGTCCTTCAAAACAGGCAGCGGGGAACGGGTAAGCATGTGCGTCCGACCATAATCCCGACGCATGAACTCGTAGCATTGCCAATCCTTCTCAGGAAAAAGACGCTGCGGCACAGGGTCGAAATCCGCAGTGTCGCTGCTGTCCCAGCAAAAACCAAATTGGCTCAACCGGCTGAACAGGCCGGGATTGCGTTTCAAATAGGGAAAACGAAAGCCACTGTAGTGAATGCCGTGGGTAACAAACGTTTCCACAGCTTTGCTTAAATGCTCAGTCACATCGGCCGGCGATAGCATGGTATAATCGACATGCGTATAGCCGTGAATTGCAAACTCAGCCCCCATTCCCTGGAATCGGCGAATGGCCTCGCTGTGCCGGGCCACCACCTGGGCGGTCACAGGAAAGGTCGGAACAGCTCCATACTTCGTCACTAATTTCAGGTACCTGAAAATAGCCAGCATCATGCGCTGATCGCCGATACCGTATCGTTTCAAAATGCTCATCATGCGATGGCTGACATGGCTGCGCCGTTGCCAGTCCAATCGGTCTTTCAAAAATGCGACGTGATTCATGGTATCCTCATGTGTTTCATTTCTTTCAGTTCAAATTGCCGCTCACTGAATTTGGGTTCGGTCGCGCTAAGTCCGAGGTGGCAGCGCATTACGATCATTGAATCCGTTTATTCACCGTATCTTTGAACACCACATTTTCCTGGGTGATGTCGCGGATTTCGCACAGCCAGTCATAGGTTTTTTTCAATCCTTCGAACAGGGACGTGGCCGGACTCCAGTGTAACTTCTGCCGGATTTTCTCCACGTTCAAAACACGCCGGCGAATGGTATCAATGTCCCGCTTCTCAGTATGCTCCGGTTCAGGGAATTCTCGCACCACCCGCATAATCAGGCTGGCCAGTTGCTGGATGCTGGTTTCGATCCCGGTCGCTACATTGAACACCTCACCGATGGCCTTTGGCGATTGCGCCGCCAGCAGTGTTGCATCGACAATGTCGCCGACAAACGTGAAGTCCCGGGTCTGTACGCCATCGCCAAAAATCCGCAACGGCTGGTTATTCATCAGCGCATTGAAAAATTTCGAAACGACGCCGCAATAGGGATTGCTCGGCGACTGGTTTATTCCAAACGCATTCGAGTACCTCAGCACCGTGACCGGCAGGTTGTACATTTCGTAGTAAGCCGAGCAATAATTTTCCCCGGACATTTTGCTGGCAGCGTACGGCGTTAAAATTGAGGGCATATCGTCCTCGCAGACCGGCAGATGCCGGGCATTTCCATACACGGACGCGGATGATGTGTACACCACACGCTCCACGTGGCTCTTCAGCGCCGCATTCAAAATGTGAAAAGTCCCCATGGCATTGACTGCAAAATCTTCGCCCGGCTGCTTCGGCGAGACGATGATATTCCGCACCGCGAGATTGAATACAATGTCTGCCTGCTTGACGAGGTGATACACCAGACTTTCATTGGTCACCGAACCATGAATAAAGGAGATGTTTCGAAAATATTTGATGTTCTCGACTCTTCCTGTGAACAGGTCATCCAAGACCATTACCTCTGCATTTTCTTCAACAAGTCGGTCCACCAGATTGGAGCCGATAAATCCGGCGCCCCCGGTCACCAGAACTTTCTTTCCTCGAAAATACATGTGAAATCTCCTGAACTATATGAATTGACTGACTAATACGCACTACTCATTCGCAGCACCAGCAGAATTGTCTGCAACAAAATTTTTACATCCAGGCCAATGGACCAGGTACGAATATATTCCAGATCCAAACGCATGGACTCATCGTAGTTCTGCGGCGTGCAACGCAATTTCAGTTTTGACAATCCGGTCATTCCCGGCATCACCTGAAATCGCTCGTGGTACCAGTCTTTGTAATTTTCCACTTCATACACCGGATGCGGGCGCGGACCTACCAGACTCAGATCGCCTCGGAGCACATTGATAAGCTGCGGCAATTCATCCAGGCTTGTTCTGCGCAGTAACTTACCAATTTGGGTGACATGGGAGTCAATCTGTTTTTTGTATCCCTGCACACTGTCCTGCGACGCGCCACTATCCGGGGCTAACAATTTTCTGATGAGTTGCTCATGATCGCTGCCCGGGGTGGATGCGCGCATCGTACGAAATTTCAGTATCGTGAACTTACGACCGTGGAATCCAATCCGGGTTTGCTGAAACAAAATCGGTCCGCGGGACGTGGCTTTGATGCACATGCCAATGAGCAGAAATAACGGCAGCAGCAGCACGATGAACAGACTGGCCAGGCAGAGATCCAATATTCGCTTCAATCGCCGCTGGCTGTCTTTGGCGTCTGACCACTGCTCAGCCCGCGACAGAAACTGCTCCATCCGACTCGGCAACTCATTCACAAAACGCCTGTCATTTTCCGGCAAATCAATCATTCCTGCACCTCAATAAATCCTGTCAAGAACCGTTGCCCGATAATACATATCCAGAGGCGGGAGAATGACGTCGTAAAAATTCGTCACGAACTCTTTCACATGAGTGATGAATCGGGACGGGACGAAAATGACGTCATTGGGTTTCAGCCGGATATCGCGCGACAGATTACCTCCCCGGAGCAATTCCTTCAGATTGATCCGAATGGCCTGGAGATGGTCGCGGTCCAATCTCAGTAACAGGATGCTCGAATATTTGGCGTCCTTGCTGAATCCACCAGCCTCGGCCACTGCTCGCGCAATGGTCTGATTCGGTTGCCAGATCAATCCGCCGGGATTCTTGACTTCCCCCATGACGTAGACTCGTAAGTCGCTGAATTTCCGAATGAAAACGGTCACCTCCGGCTCCTTGATGATCTCAGCGTATTTGATCGTCACAATTTCCTGCAACCGCGACGGCGTCATTCCCAACGCGTAAATCGCGCCGATGCGCTGCAGCGTAATTCGCCCATCCGGCCGAACCGTGACAATTTCATTGAGATCATCCTGATAAAAAAATTTCACTTCGATGACATCGCCGACTTCGATCTGGTACTCCGGCTGTACGTTTTTTGTGGCAGATTTCACCGGCGACGCCTTCTGGGCGACCGGTAGCTTGATCGACGCACGCGCCGGTCCGACTTTGCCGGGACTATCTGTATCTGGTATTGCAGGATAATATGGCTGACAGTTCATCAAAACGAATCCGTGAACTGCGACGAACAGTATCACCTGCAGGCTCATTTTATTCATAGTCGACTCATTCTCTATCCGGCGTTTCCCTGAAATATCGAACATAATTCTGCCCCATTCAATTCCCAGCCTGGCTGAGTCGGGATTTCAGCATAGGGCTGTAACTTTCGCCTAATGTTATAGAGCGAGGTTGGCCCGATATTCTCTCATCACAACGTCATTGTATCAAAAATTTCTTGCTTTTTTATGGAATATTTAATAGATTCATTTCAAAATTTTATTCCGAGGTTAAAAATCAATCTATTAGCTGCTTAACTTTTTGAAATATTCTAACGGACATGATGAGGCAGTTTTTTTGTTTTTTCTTCACAACTTCGGCGTTCGCACTACTCAAACAGCCATTTCATCCTTGAAAAGCCACAACGTCTGCTGCCGGAATGCTGATCTCGGATCAATCAAAATAGGCGCGCGGGCATTTCAGTGCGTTCGGTACAGTGACAACTCATCCAATTGATTTCCGAGCCGCCGGCGCTGTTTTATCAACAGGCAAACTCTTAAGAATACCATTGAACTCTCTCTTGAGTCTATGAAAGATTATAAAATCAGATACCCACTTCGATGAATCAGAACGACCCAACCTTTTCATTTCAGCAGTTGATCGATGATTGCAGTCACCCGGACAGTGCAGACTATGAACATGCATGGCGGCAATTCATTGAACGGTACAAGCTGTTCATTTATAATCACGTGGCGCGCAGTTGCAGGAAATGGAATGTGCCCCGATTGAATATCCAGTATTCCGAGACGGTCAACGATATTTTTTCTGAAGTGATCATGGTGTTGTGCAACAATGCATGCAAAGCACTGAAGGATTTCCGCGCGCGGGATAATGAAAAGATGTTTTTATCCTGGCTGGCGACTATTTGCAGCCGGTCCACCGGTCGTTTCATTCAAAGCCATTTTACCCGGGTCCTCTCGGAGACGGAAATCGATACGTTCATTGAATATCTCATTGACCTGGATTTTGACACGCGCTGGGAGCTTTACGAAGCCATCGTCGCCAGGCTGCGCAGCGCATCGGGCGCGAAAAAGCGCAACCTCGAACGGGATGTTCACGTCTTTCTCCTCTATGTCTGGGCCGATTTTTCAGCGCCCATGCAAAAGAATCATCCCTGTTTGAAAAGCATGGAGCCGCACGCTGTCGATGTTGTCGTCAACCGGATCCGGCAGCAACTCAATGTTCCAGGGCAAAAGGAGTAAGGTGTCGAGAGAATTTATCAGAAATCCGTCTCTATAAATGAAGGGGGACGGTTCGTTCAACGTGACACAACCTAAATTCCGGAAATAACCCGACAGAATGGACATGATTTCAAACCGAATACTTGGACAAATTTTAGCTTACCTGGAATATGAGCGAACGAACGGAGCGCCGAATCATCCTTCGATTCTGGCCGATCATGAAGCGGATGGATTGGCCCAGGTGCGAAATCGCATGCTCGAACTTCAGCAGCGGGACTATGCAGCCGATATATTTGCTGAAATACCGGACACCATGTGCAACGGGGAGACCAATTTTCTCGGCGGCCATATCGATTTCTATCTGGAATTTCTCGCCTTTGGTTCTCCGAAAAAAAATGCGCAGGGCAATTGCGAACGCATCTTCAGCCATCTCAATACCTGCTATCGATGCTTTGAGGACTTCAGCCAGGTAATGAGAAATTACTATTATAAACAAAAAGAACTCGTGGACATGAAAGCAAAATGAAAAATCGACGCGATATACTCCATCATGAGATAGCTGCTTTTTTGAACGGCGACAGCGATTTTTCCGCGCAGGAGAGCATCAGGAAAATTCGCGAGGGAAATCCGCTGTACCAATTGCTTTTTGAATTGATTGAAAATGCAAGTCCGCCGGCGGACGCCGAAGCGCAGCCAGCGCGGACCAATTTGCCCGATGCGTCGTTCAGTCAGGTTGAACAATTGCTGGAGCGGCTGTTCACAGGCAATTTCAGTGCAGGCGATGCGCGCCAATTCCGACACGGGCTTATTCATTCGCCGCTATTTTACAAGCGCGTTCTCGATCAATTGCAGCGCGCCCTGCCGGAGCTATCCCCTGAACCGGATGCCGACCTGGCCCACGTTGAGTTGAAGGACAACGAAGCCATTCTCCGCGACATTCTGAATGCGCGGGAACAGGCAGGACCGGAAGCGATGACCAATGCCCTCCGACCAGCCGAGAGTTGGAGACATCGTTTCGAGTCCCTCCGGGACAGTCTGAAAATTCCACGTCTATCGCCGCGTTTCGCACTGCTAATTTCCGCTGTTTCCACGGCGGTCATTCTGTTCCTTTTGAGCTACGATTCACTCTTTCAAAGGAATGATTACTCCCGGTTTCTTTCTGAAACACGGATTCCCTACGAATACGACTCCAGCACATTTCGGGGTGTGGACCAGGATATAGAAGCGACCAGGGATCCCCTGCTGTTCGCATTCATCCGTGATTTCAAAAACGGCGTCGGTTATTATACAATTCAGGAATACGAGTCCGCCATTTACATTTTCGAGAATCTCGAGGCTACTATGGCCGACCTCGAGACAAAGAAGGTGGCGCCGGAGTTCACGCCCTATTTTCGGGATCTGTACTTTTACAATGGGCTATCTCATTTAGCGCTTTACTCGAAAAAAGAGACAAAGAAAAAAGTCAGAGCCAAACATTTGCAGGAGGCAATTTCCTCACTGCAACAGGCAGATGCGGTGAACTCGAAATACCGTCTGAACGGATTGGATCGGGTGGTGTATTATCTTGGGCTGGCTTACGGACTAAACGGACAGCGGGAACTGGCGGCCAACCAACTGGCAGCCATCACTGCGGAGAGTCAATTTTTCAGCGACACTCAGGCGCTTCTTAAAAAATGGGGGAAAAAATAATTTCCTGAATCCTTTTCACTGCTCCACCATCGAATAGGTTAATCAACGAAATCTTGAAATATGATCTGACAGGAGCAGAACGATGTACATCAACAAGCAGACGAGTTTTTCAGAAATAGTCTATCAATATCCGGAGTTGATTGATCCGTTGCATCATCTGGGTTTATACTGCTTCTCCTGAGGCGGGCGACCCGCATGGGGAACGCTTGAGTTGCAAGCGCGATTGATGGGATTTGAGAATATCGATGAAATAGTGGCGGAGCTGAATCGCATTATCGAAAAAGCTCGGGGCAAGAAGCAACCGCAGGTTGAAAATTAATTCACTTGATACCTGATTTTAATTCAATTGAAATTAGCAGGGTGTTGATTTCTCAAGTTCATGGAGGGCAAAACCGGGCAGCATGGCAGGGATTCCTGACAGGCTATAAAGTTACCGGCAATTTTCATTGATGGGAAATAAACCTGGACAAGCCAGAGTCAAAAAGAAATAGAACGCGGATTACGCGGATGACACAGATGAACGCAGATAAAAACTTTTAGGATCCATTGAGATTTGACTAAAAAGAAATCCGTGCGAAACCGCGTCATCTGTGACATCTGTGTTCTATAAAATACTGGCGAACTGAGCCTCCAAAAAAGAAATAGAACGCGGATTACGCGGATGACACAGATGAACGCAGATAAAAAACTTATGGAATCCATTGAGATTTGGTCATTTAAGTTCGCCATAAATTTTGATACAATGAATTGATTTTTATAAATCTTTTTGCTTATTGAATCAAAAGAAATCCGTGCGAATCCGCGTCATCTGTGTCATCCGTGTTCTATGTCTTATTAGGAAGTTAATTTCGCTGGATTTTATTGCCGAAAGCGGTTACAGGCTAACCAATTTTTATACAAAAAGCAGAACCTGAATCAGGATTCTGCTTTTTTATTGCTGATGGGAATCCACACACTGCTTCACGTATTTTGTGTAATAATTCCGGGCAATGCCCGTATCCGCGGTCCCGCTGACGACAGTTCGGCCATCCTGAAAAATCGACAGTTCACATCGGTCAATTTCAATGCGGACAACGTACTCATTCACTTTGACACTCCCCTGCGACGCCAACTCAATGGCCAGCCGGGGCAAATCCAATTTCTGGGTTTCAAACGGGATAATCTGCACCGCGTTTTGACCGACCACTCTGGTGTACAAATTTCCAAATCGACCGGATAAATATTCAAATTTGCTCTGACTGCAAACAGGGCAATTCACCGTCTCACGGAGGGCGGCGATATCGATGGCCTGATAGCTGTTCTGCCACAGATCGATGACGATGATTGCTTTATTCAATGCATCCATTTTATGGGTCAGTATCTTCATCGCTTCCGCCGATTGAATCGAAGCGATCATGGTGACAATCGGCCCCAGAACTCCCTCTGTCTCGCTGGCTGGAGTCGCATTTGGCCGGGGCACGTGTTCCATGACGCAATGGAGGCAGGCGGTTTTCCGAGGGATGATATTCATGCACATGCCGTACGACTCAACGGCTGCACCATAAATCCAGGGTACATTGTGTTTGACGCAGGCCTCATTCAAAAGATAGCGCGTTTCAAAATTATCCGAACCATCTATCACCAGATGAACACCCTCAATGAGCGACTCGATATTCGTGCGATTCACATCCGCGATCACGGGTTCGACTCTTGTATTGGCGTTAATTTCGCGCAACTTCCGCTGAGCAGCGATCACTTTGGGCAGCCCTTCTTTGACATCGTGTTCATCGTATAAAATTTGACGCTGCAGATTGCTCAATTCCATGAAATCGCGGTCAGCCAATCGAAGATAGCCCACCCCGGCGCGCGCCAATAGCGACGCCGAAGCTGAGCCAAGGCCGCCGCAGCCCAGAATCAACACGCGGCTTTTCGCCAATAATTCCTGTTCGGAACGACCCAGGCCGACGAAATTCGTCTGCCGCGAGTAGCGATCAAATTCTTCGCGACCAAAATCGGACATGGTTATGACTCCCTCTGGTAAACGATTTTCCCGTCCATGACAGTGTAAAGCACCCGGACGCTCAAAATTTTTTCAGGCCGAATGTCGAATAAATTTTTATCCAGAATCACTAAATCTGCCAATTTGCCAACCTCGATCGATCCCTTTTTCCCTTCGGAGAATTCAGCGAACGCCGGCGCCAGAGTATAGCTTTTAATGGCCTGGTCCAGCGACATTTTCTCCTCCGACCGCCAGCCGCCAGCCGGCCCACCATGAATGTCCTCCCGCGTGACAGCCGCGTACAGTCCGATTTTAGGATCGAGCGACTCCACAGGCCAGTCCGTGCCAAAGGCCAATGGAATGCCATGCCCTAAAAACGAACCGGAGCGATAGGCGATATTGCTGCGCGCGGAGCCGATTCTCTTTTCGACCCAGTGCATGTCGTCGATACAATGCGACGGCTGGATGGAGGCGATAATCCCCAAATCCCGGAACCGCGCCATATCGCTGTCAGTGACCACCTGCGCGTGTTCCACCCGATGACGACGTTGGCGAGGTTTGTTGTTGGCAAAGGCCAATTCAAACGCATTGAGGATCATCTCGTTGGCTCTGTCGCCAATGGCATGCGCCGCGATCTGCAAACCGGCGGCATCCGCGCGAAGGACGAGTTCATTCAACTGGCCTTCGTCATTGAGAAGCAAACCGCAGGTGGCGGGGTTGTCCGTGTATGGCTCGTAAAAATACGCGCTGCCCGCGCCCATGGAACCATCCACATAAATTTTCATGACCCCTACGCGCAGCATGTCATTCCCAAAATCTTCGAAAAAACCAATTTGCTCGAAATGATCCAGCATATCGATCGAAAACCAGGCGTTCACTCGCGCGGTTAATTCTCCGCGCTTATGCAAAAGCTGATAGGCCTGAAAATCCCGTTTCGTGCAATTGTCCTGAAAGCTGGTGATTCCCAGCTCAGCGGCATAATTCAGCCCGACTTTGAACGTGGGCAGCGCCTGAGCTGCGTCATCCACCGGCCGCACCGCGAAGATCAGATCCCAGGCCTTATCGACGAGAATGCCGGTCAGTTCCCCGGTGTTTGGGTCCCGGCCAATTTCACCGCCCGGCGGATTGGGCGTATCCTTTGTGATGCCGGCCAGTTCCAGCGCCAGCGAGTTTGCCAGCGCAATGTGATAATCGATGCGGCTGACAAATACAGGGTGCTGCGGCGTCACCGCATCGATCCAATCCCGGGTCGGATGCTTTTGACCGGGCCAGACTTCATGATCCCAATTGCCCTCGGTGATCCACGTGCCGGCTGGCGTCTTGCGGGCATATTCAGCGATCCGCTGGACGAAATCGGTCTCATTTTTAGCCGGCCGCAAATCCACTCCCACCAATGAATAGCATCCATCGGCAAAATGAAGATGCGCATCATTGAATCCGGGCAGTCCAAAACTACCACGCAGATCCACGACCTTTGTTTCCCTGCCTGAAAACGCCCGCGCTTCAGCCGAAGCGCCGACAAAGATAATTTCATTCCTTGACATGACAAGGGCCTCAGCCCAGGGCCGGGATTCGTTGACTGTCCAGAATTTTCCATTGAGCAAAATAAGCGAGGCATTCATTTTCAAACCTTGATGTGTCACAGTCCTTGCCCCTTTCCGTCGGTCTTTTTTGAAGCCCTTTGATATTCGAAAACGAATAGAATTAACATGGCGATGGTGTACAGAATCCAAAAATAAAAGAATGTCTCCTCAAACGCCTGCCGGCTGCCAACCAGAAATTTCCGCGATTCCCACGCAGGCAGTACCAGAAGGATTAAATACAAATACGCCTTTTTAAACGGCGCCACCAGTTTGCCCACCTGATTGACCAGCAGCCAGGTGATGGGAATGGAAATTACCATGCCTGACACGATAAGGATAATGCTCGATTTGGTTGTCATAAACCTCCCGGGGTGTATGAAAAAAGGGACGGCTACACACTTCGCCTGTCCCTGTTCGACTGAAAACTGATTCCGCGAATCGTAATTTTTATCTTCAGACGCTGGCGGAGGTAATTGCCGCGCTTTACAAACGACAGACATCAATCCTGACAGCTTCATATTCTGAAGAAATTAGTGGTAATTACACTCGGTGAAACGATATGCGCTTGTGGTCGCACAGAGAACAGCTCTCAAATCATGCCTGGCATCTCTTCGGATTCATCGCATTCATCCCGGCGGTCATTCGAACAGAGCGTTCGGGCTTCGCATCAAAGCCGAAGGAAGGGAACCAATGTCTGGCTAACCAATGCAGAGAACAGAAACAGCGCCGCGAGCACAAGCGCCAAAACGATGAGGCCAATGATGGAAAACGTGAAGTTCGCCTCCTCAGGGCAATGCACCAGCCGGGGGAATCCAATCCAGAAAACATAAAAACCATACACGCCCAGTATTGATAGACCAGATATTGCCGGAACAATGAAAAATACAAATCCGACAAAAATGCCGGCGAAGGCAGCAGAGGTCAGTTTTAAAAATTGGACGCGATTGCTTTCGCACTTGAATTGTACGGCCAGTATGTGCAGCACTTCAGCGGAAAACCAGATTCCGAGGATGGCAAAGAGATAGAAGACAACAGCCCATTTCATCGAGGATAGGAATGTAAAATGCAGTGACAACGATCCCAGCAATCCGGAGATGGCCGGAATAGCGGCCACATACACCACAAAATTCCGGATGATTCCCGCTTCAGTGGCCTGTTCAGCGTGTATCTCGTCCCAGGTACGATTCGGATGCAGTATCAAACCTATCACTCGGTCAATTGTCTTCCGCAATGCGATCTCCGCTCCAATCCATTCAGGCGTTCGTTCCTTGTGCGGTTCAAAATAAACGGCCAGATATTGGCAAATGCACCGTGGTTCAATTCATAGGAAAATCGTAACTACTCAGGTTCCAGGTTTAAAGGTTACCGGTTCAGGGTTAAAGAGAATTTTCGTCGCTCTCCAGGCATGTAGTCTCGCCGTGAAGTCACCAAGCCACAACGTTACACGAAGATGACATTTTATTCGTTCGTATTTTGGGCAATTCATTTTTTTAAACCGCGTTCAGCTTTGTGGCTGAGCAATTACGAATATTCAATTACCAAATAGACATAATGAGATGATTCTAACCTTGAACTCTGAACGCTGAACCAGCCAACCTGAGTAGTTACGAAAAATCATCGTTGTGGCTGATAGTTCATTCAACGGCGGGATCGGTCTTGTTAACATTCAATCGAAATATTTTCCTGCCCGATCAAATCTGATATTTTATGAACCAACGCCGGCGAGGGTCTGGCCATCAGCTTTTTGGATTTGACAACGTACTCACCATTTTCCGGCGTTTTAATATTGAAATAAATGCCGCAACGGCCGTTGCTGTTGGATAAAATCCCTTTTATCTGTTGAATGAACATGCTCGTTGTAGTCTCGGACTTCAATGAAAGGTGGATATTCTTGGCGCAGCGATCCCAAACTTTGTCCAACGGGATCAGCTCATCGCAGAGGATTTTTGTATCGTCATTATCCCCTTTTGAGGACGTCTTGCCATACACGAACACCAGCGTGTCTTCGACCAGCAGTTCCTGGTATTTTGAATAGGCATCGGCGAAAATGATCATCTCCGATGTGCCGCTGAGATCCTCGATGGTCACGAAGGCCATGGTTCGATTTTTCCGATCAAAATGTTTTTTAATCTGAGTGATGATAGCGCCGACCTTGACCTGGGCTTTGTCCGGCAGGGATTGAATCTCGGCCAGAGTTTGCTTGGAAAACATCTGCATTTCAAGATCAAATTTGGACAATGGATGGCCGGAGAAATAAAATCCCAGCAACTCCTTTTCCCTGGATAACTGCTCGGATTTTCCCCACGGTTCGACTTTGGGAAGCTGCGGCAATTCCAGGGCAACATTGCTGTCGCCGGCATCGAAAATGCTGGTCTGACCATTCGCCCGATGGGCAGCGAAACTCTGGCAATAGCCGGACGCGAGGTCCAGACTTGCCACGAGCTGAGCGCGATGCCCATCCAGCGAATCGAGCGCGCCAGCCTGGATCAGGCTTTCCAGCACTTTTTTATTCACGAGCCGGGTGTCAATCTCCTGAAACAGGTCGAAAATTGTCTTGAACTTACCTGTTTTCTCACGGGCATTGAGGATGGAAGTCAGAGCATTTTTACCCACATTTTTCACGGCGCCGAGTCCGAACCGAATGCTATTGCCGACCACGGTGAACTCGATGGAGCTCTCATTCACATCCGGCGGCAGGATTTGAATTCCCATCCGCCGGCATTCCTCCATGAGAATCACGATGCGGCTGGTGTTGTTCATTTCACTGGTCATGTTGGCGGCCATGAACTCCGCTGGATAATGCGCCTTCAAATAAGCCGTCTGATAGGCGACCAGAGAATAGCCGGCTGCGTGCGATTTATTGAAACCATAGCCGGCGAATTTTGCCATCAACGTGAAAATTTCATCGGCGGACTTTTCATCGATGCCATTCTTTGCAGCGCCTTGAACGAACAGCAGCCGTTGCTCGGTCATGAGCGCGTGCTCTTTCTTTCCCATGGCGCGGCGCAACAGATCCGCCGCTCCCAGGCTGAATCCCGCCAGATCGCTTGCCACGCGCATCACCTGCTCCTGATACACCATCACCCCGTACGTGTCCCGCAGGATAGGTTCCAGCATGGGATGCAGGTATTCGATCGACGTTCGGCCATGCTTGCGATTGATAAAATCATCGATCATGTCCATGGGCCCCGGCCGATAAAGCGCGTTCATGGCAATGAGGTCGCCGATGCGCTGCGGCTGAAGTCGTCGCAGGCAATCGCGCATGCCGGAACTTTCAAATTGAAAGACGCCGATGGTTTCGCCGTTGCCGAAGATTTTGAATGTGTCCGGATCTTCGAGATTCAATGCATCCAGGTCTAATTCGACGCCGCGTTTTCTGAGCAGCTTCAACGTATCGTCCATCACCGTGAGCGTGCGCAATCCCAGGAAGTCCATCTTCAGGACGCCAACCGAGTCGAGACTTTTCATGTCGAATTGCGTGGTGACATCGCCCTGGCTCGATTTGAACAGCGGCATATAATTCGTCAATTCACCGGGAGTGATCACCACACCGGCCGCATGTATGGACGAATGGCGCGCCAGCCCTTCCAGAATTCTGGAATTTTCAATGAGCTGCCGATGTACGTCATCCTGTTTGGCCACATCCCGAAGCTCAGGGACGAGTTCCAGCGCTTTATCCAGCGTCATGCCCAGCGTAGCCGGGATCAATTTGGCGATCTTGTCCACATCCGACAAACTGATCTCCAGCACGCGCCCCACATCACGAATCACGCCGCGCGCCGCCATTGTTCCAAATGTGATGATCTGGGTGACATTTTTGTCGCCATATTTTTCCTTCACATACTGGATGACCTCTTCCCTGCGTTCGTAGCAAAAATCAATGTCAATATCCGGCATGCTCACCCGCTCCGGGTTCAGGAATCGCTCAAAAAGCAGGTCGTATTCGATGGGGTCGATATTAGTGATGCGAAGCGCATACGACACCAGACTGCCGGCGGCGGAGCCGCGCCCCGGCCCGACTGGAATATCCCGCTGCCGTGCTGCATCGATAAAATCCTTGACAATCAGAAAATACCCGGCATATCCCATCTTCTGGATGACGGCTAGTTCATGGTCCATGCGCTTCTGCAGCGCCGGGGTGATCTCCGAATATCGATCTCTGACGCCTTCCTCGGTCAGGTATCTCAAATATTCATCCAGCGTGGAACCTTGGTGCTCATCCGGCACGGTGTAACTCGGCAGGTGAATCGTTTTGGTATCGAGTTCTAGATGGCACTTGTTCGCAATCTCCACCGTCCTTTGAATCGCATCAGGAAAATCGTGGAACAGCTCCTTCATCTGCTCGGGCGATTTGAAATAGACCTCCTCCGTAGTGTATCGCATGCGATTCTGGTCTTTGATATTTTTGCCGGTTTGCAGACAGAGCAAAATGTCATGTGCAAATGCGTGCTCTTTTTTCAGGTAATGAATATCATTCGTGGCAACGAGGGGAATGCTCAGCTTTGCGCTCAACTCCGTCATGGCGTTGAGCACGATCTCTTCTTCAGGGATGTTGTGGCGATGAATTTCAAGATAAAAATCATCTTTGAAAATTTCACGGTATTCCAGTGCCGCGCGCTCTGCTTCATCGATTTGGCCGCGCACTATTTTTTGAGCCACTTCCCCTTTCAGGCAGGCCGTTAAGGCGATTATCCCATCGGAATACTGCTTCAGGACTTCTTTATCGATTCTGGGTTTGTAATAAAATCCTTCCAGATAGCCGATGGAGACCAGCTTCATCAGGTTCTTGTACCCCTGGTTATTTTTAGCTAACAGAACCAGATGAAACGATGTATCACTCCCGCCTGACTTGCCTGACGTCTTTGTGAATCGGCTGGCCGGCGCAATATAAACCTCTGCCCCGATGATCGGTTTAATTTTCGCCTTGTTCGCCTTTTTATAAAATTCAATCGCGCCGAACATATTGCCGTGATCGGTAATGGCCAGCGCATCCATGCCAAAATTTTTGGCTGTTTCCAGCATATCGTCAATTTTACATGCGCCATCCAACAGGCTATAATGGGTATGATTATGCAAATGTACAAAATCAGCCATGGCTTGATAATTCCTTTGATAAAAAAAAACGCTTGACTCAAAATGAAATTGGAATTTATCTCAGATGCAGCACGTCGATTGCAGGTCAAGTACAGGATAATATAAGAAGTGGGAAGCTTCTGTTCTTATGATTCTTCCCACTTTAATCGTTCTATAGTCTTTCTAAATAAAAATTCGCCTTATTCACATACTCACTGGCGTCGTAACAGGAGAGAAGCCAGTCCAACTCCGAGCGCGCCATATTTCTCTCGCCAATCTTCATAAAAGCAAGGCCCAGCATCAATTGAGCATCGTCCTGTTTGTCCGGCGATTCGAATGCCAGAACTTTGTTGAACTCAGCCACAGCCTGGAAATAATCTCCCCGGGCGTAATAGCATTCGCCAAGCCAATATTGGCAGTTGTCCGCCAGGTCATGATGGGGATTTTGCTGAAGCAACGCGTAAAAACCGTCGATGGCCTGGGGGTATTGACGCGACAGGCACAATTCCATTACGCTATTGTAATTCGTCTCAAAATCATCGCTGGAAAAAGATGGCGAATGCGTTTCGTATTCCCGGGTTTCCGACTCTTCCGATGCGCTCGTTTCCTGATAGCTTGCTTTTTGAATCGTATTCGAAGCGGCAGAGGAACTGACATCGGAATCGAACTCGGCGATCTTCTTATTATAATCATCGATCTCGGTCTGAAGGCTCTGAATCTCAGTACTGCGATCTGCTAACACGCCCTCTAACCGGTCGATTTCTTCCGTGAGTTGATCCGCTGAATTGGAGGAAAGACTGGCATTTTCAGATGAACCACCGCTTTCCCCATATTCAGTTGCGGTGAGTTTCTGCCCACCATCTTCGCCAGCAGATGTATTGCCGGCATCGTCGCCTATTTCAAGCAGGCGTAAAATTTCCGCCATGCCCTCGTCGCCGCTCTCCGGCGATTGTTCCGTAGCTGTATTCTCTCCAGTGCCTTCGTTCCAAATATCAGAGAATTGGCTATCGTCTCCGCTATTCGAATTGTCCTCTGCCAGTTGTTGATTGTCATCTGGCTGCGAATTGTCGCCTGAGGCCTCATCCAACAATTTCAGAAAATCTTCGTCGCTCACTTGAACAGAATCTGATGCAACACCACCACCATCAATGAGAGGTTCATCATAGTTCACGTGCGGCGCGCGGCTCATGCACAGCATGAACAGCCCCAGTGTGACAATGACAAACGAAACAATGGAGGAACTAATGAGAGTCCTGGTGTTTTTCATGAAAATATCCTCCTAAAAAAATCGTTGTTACCCGTCACGGTGTACATCACCGATGTAATTAATGATACCTTGCCCATAGAGCCCTCATCAGTCAGAAAGGAAAACAAAGGTATGGATTTGTGTATCACCTCCTGAACGTTTTTGTCTTTCCGTACACTGAATTTACCGAGCAGACATATTATAGGGAAAAAAAAACTAAATTGCAACCACTTTACAAAAAAATAACTTTTAAAAACTTACTTTAATTTTATGTCTATCACATTAAAATATTGACAGTTAAAAACAACATCAAAAACAGTCTAATTCTTCAATTGCTCGCTGAATTTATTGGCTTCTTCGATCAATTCGACGGCGCCTTTGATGTGGGTTTCGCTGACGGATTCGCCACCCAAAAGTTTGGCAACCTCAAATGCGCGCTCATTATTTTGTAACTTTCGAACCCGCGTTCGGGTGGAGGTATCGTCAGAAAATTTTTCGACGACAAAATGCTGATCCGCCATGCTGGCAATCTGGGGCAGGTGCGTGATGCAGATGACCTGATGCGTCTTGGACAGCCGTTTCAGGCTGAGTCCGACAGCCTGCGCGATGCGACCGGAAATTCCAATATCAATCTCGTCAAAGATCAGCACGGGAATTCTGTCCGCCCGCGCCAGTGACGATTTTATCGCAAGCATAATTCGGGAAACTTCACCGCCTGAAGCGACTTTGGCTAATGGTTTGACTTCTTCCCCCACATTTGCCGAGATGAAAAATTCTACCTGATCAATGCCCAGCGCAGTGGCCCGGTAATGGCCACCCTCGACCAGTACCGCGCCATTTTCATCCGGCGTTCGCTGAATTGTTATGTTAAATTTAGCGTTTTTCATGCCCAATTGACCCAACTGCTCCACCACCAGCGTTTCCAATTCCGCCGCAACTTTCGACCGCTGCGATGAAAGATCGAGACACAGTTGACTCAGATGGCTTCGTTCATCTTCAATTTTATTTTGGACGTCGATAATCTCCGCTTCCAGATTCTCAATCGATAGCAATTCCTGTTCCAGACTTTCCCGAAATGAAACCAACTCTTCCAATGAGCGGTGATACTTCCGCTTCAATCCGGAAAGCAGACTCAACCGAGCCCGAATAGCCTCCAGTCGTTCCTGATTAAATTCGATATCATCTGTATAGCGCTGTATGAACTTGGCAACCTCTTCGACGGCAACCTGGGCGGCCTCGAATTCGGATTTGGTTGCGGCAAGCCTGGCATCAATTTCCACCAGCTCTTCGAATTTTTTCAGGCCATCGGAAATGCGGTCGTAAACGGACTGCTCATTTTCATACAATTCGCTGAACAACTCGGACGCGGTCTGGAATAATTTTTCAGCGTTCTTCAGTATTTTTTCTTCCTGCGTCAGTTCGGCGTCTTCGCCGGGAAGCGGTTTCACATTATCAATTTCCGAAATCTGAAATTGATAGACATCTCGCTTTTCTGCAATCGTTTTTTCCCGTTGCTGCAGCAGAGTTAATTTTTCTTTGAGCCGCGTAAATTGCGTATAACTCCGCTCCACCTGTTCCAACTGCACCCGAAACCCGCCAAATTCATCCAGGTATTTGATGTGATAATTCACATTGAGCAGCGACTGATGCTCATGCTGACCATGAAGGTCAACCAGGTGATCCCCGATGTCAATCAGGTTCGTATTCGGCACCGGCGAGTCGTTCACAAATGCACGATTGCGAAGGCTATCCGATATCTCTTTCCTGAGGATGATGATGTCGTCAAAATCTTCCAGATTGGAATCTTTGAGATATCTTCTCAATTCATCCAGACATTTGATGGAGAAAATGCCCTCCACCACTGCACGGTTCGAGCCTTTGCGCAGTGACTCACTGCTGATTTTTTCGCCAATCGTGGAACCCAGCGCATCGATGAGGATAGATTTTCCAGCCCCGGTTTCCCCGGTGATAATATTGAGACCCGGTTCAAATTCAATATCGAGTTTGTCGATCAGGGCAAAGTTTTCGATATGAAGGCTTTTCAACATGCTGCAATGTCACCTTCCGATTTTGTCTTGCTCTTTAAAATAGGCGCGTGATGGTTGGCTTAGAAAATTTTGCAGTTATCAATGAATCACGGCGACCTTGCCGGTTCGGTTTAATCCAGTCTCTTCGTTGTAAATGATGAAGACGTACACACCACTTCTCACAAACTCGTCATTATCATTCTTCCCATCCCAACTGGCCTGCGAACCAAAAATTTCATTATTGGAAAGAGAACGGACCACCATGCCATTCTCTGTCATAAATTTTATGGCTACATCGTCGGCCAAATTCGAAATGATAAACTCCTGGTTACCATTGCTCATAAAAGGATTGGGCCCGAAAGTGACCTGGTCAAGATTTTCCCGAGGCCGCGAAAAGGGCGTCTCAAGGCAGGACAGTCCGTTCGCCGTACCAATGTAAACACGTCCGGTTTCCGCATCAAATCCAAATGATGTGACATTGTTATTGACCAACGAACTATTCTCCGTCGTGTAATGCGTCAATGTGTATCCATCAGAAGCCAGCAGACTCACTCCCTCCGAGGTTCCGAACCACTTATTATTTCGAATGTCCACTTCGATGGCGTTGATGGTGTTGCTCAACAAGCCGGCTTGTGTCTTAACGCTGGGCGGATTGGTGGACGGATCCCAATAATTCATTCCGCCGCTCGTGGAAATCCAGACAATATTGTCGGAGTCAACTGCCAGATCTTTGACCACATTCGCTTCCAATCCATCGACGACCTGCAGGGTTCCGGACAAATCATCATCTGTTTTATCGAATAACGTATTATTGTAATCGAGCACATTCACACCTTCCTCGGAACCGATCCAGACTCGATGATTTGCATCGAAGGAGACGGTGTTCACAAACATGCTGAGAAATCCTTCCTGCTCCGCGAAGTACTGCCAGTCACGCGCCGCGGTATACACCGCAATGATGTTGCTATTGACAGCGGCGGAATTGAGCACCCAGACATTGTCGTACACATCGACTTTCACGTCGGAAATTAGAACGAAGTTGGCGTCTTCAGCAATGCCGGATAGTACTTCTTTGTAAAATACAGATAAGCTATCGTTTTCATCGATGAGGGCGAGGCCCCCACCAACCGTACCGAACCATTTTCGATTGTGCGAATCGATGGATACGGATTTTATCCGATTGCTCAGCAATCCCGCTTTCGTGTCGAATTGCCGCCAGGTCTGGCCATCGAAACTGAAAATGCCGTCACTATTTGAACCGCACCAGAGAATGCCTTCCTGGTCCACAGCTAGGCAGTTGAACTCATTGCCGGGAGGTCCCGGGGCCACCAGTTCCTGCCAGACTCCTGTCTCAGAAACGTAGTGCGCAAAACCTTTGCTGCTGCCGCCTTTTTTGCGACCAACCCAGATGTCGTCCTGTCCGGTGACAAACAGACAACTGATGGTGCTAATCTTCGCCCCTATCACCTGCCACATTTCGGAGGTGGAATTCCATTCCACGACCTGACTCTGGCTGGCAGCCATTAATTTTGTCCCATTGGAGCTGAGGTCAATGATGTTCAAAGCGGGCAAATTCGAATTGATCGTCACCCAGCTACCATTCCGGAATACAGCGACGCCGGAATCGGTCGCAATGAAGACAGAACCCTCGTGAACCTGGATCGACTTCATGGTAGTGCTGGGAAGCCCCTGCTCCGTGGTGTAGTTGGTCCAGCTTTCCGGAGCCATCAAATTGGCCAGATCGAAACTGGACTTCACCACGCCCAGTTCGCACAGCGCCCAGATATCCCGACCGACAATCACGATTCCGGTCACCGCAATATCAACGGCAGGACTGCCATCCGCCTGTTTCCATCCCAGATTTTTATAGGTCTCTTTTACTTCACTTTTTCGAATATCGTACAGACTGATCCCAATATCCAGCGCAATGAGCAGGGAGTCTCCGTACGTTTCAATGTCGAAAATGAAATAGCCTTTGTAATCATTCACTTCTGTCCATTGTCCCGTCGCCGGGTCAAATGCATTCAGCGCTCCATCGCCGAAGCCAAGCCAGATGGTCCCGGCATTATCCTCTTTAATGGCGCGTGCATCCACAGAAGAAAGGCCATTGGTGTTGTTGAATTGATAAAATTCGCCGGTCTGAATTTCATAATGAAATACACCGCCGTTCGTGGCGCACCAGACTTTGTCATCAATGACTGCAATATCGCGAACATCGTTTTGGCTGGTGAAGGTTATCCAATCACCAACCCCGGCTGACAGGATGGGAGTGAACGCCAGAAGTGCCAGCCAGGTGAGCAGGTATTTTTTATTCATAGATAAAATTCTTATTTGTGAGCATCATGGGTCATCATCAATCCGATCGGATCAGCGAACGACGCCTTCATTTTTTGAAAAATAAACGATTACATTTTGTTGAAGAGGTCTACCATCTCCAGCGCAGTCATGGCGCCGTCCCAGCCTTTATTGCCGGCCTTGGTTCCGGCGCGTTCAATTGCCTGTTCAATCGTATCGGCCGTGATAACTCCGTACACAGTGGGCACACCCGTCTGCATGTTTACCTGAGCAATGCCTTTGGACACTTCAGCGGCGATATAATCGAAGTGCGGCGTTGCTCCGCGAATGACCGCACCGAGGCAGAGGACAGCACCATATTTTTTGCTCTGCGCCATTCGCAGCGCGGTGAGCGGTATTTCGAATGAACCCGGCACCCAGGCAATATCGATGTCGTCGTCGCTCACATCATGCCGCTGAAAGCAATCCAGCGCGCCGGCCAGTAATTTTGAGGAAATGAACTCGTTGAACCGGCTCACCACAATACCGAATTTCTTGTTCTTGCCCAGCAGTTTGCCCTGATATATTGTAGGCATAAAACCTCCATCGCTAAGTATAAACATCATTCATGCGCAGAGCGCGCCCATCGAATACGGCAGATTGCACTTGCTCAAACATCACGATACATCTCCGCTACGTTGATCGAACGTCTGAAACCCCGGCGCATTCCGCTGACGCTTCTCACAATACGCTCCGCATCAACGCGGTCTCCACTAAGAATTGCCGGCAGTGATATGGGCTGATGCGACACTCTCAGTCGCAGAATTTAGAATCACCATTCAGAATCAAATGGCCCAACTTGTCCCGCTTGGTTTGCAAATAATGGGCATTGCATTCATTGGGTGGAATTTCCACAGGAATTCTCTCCACAACTTCCAGCCCATAGCCTTTCAATCCAACGATTTTTTTAGGATTGTTCGTGAGCAGTCGGATTTTCTTGATGCCGAGGTCGGATAAAATTTGAGCGCCAATTCCATAGTCACGCAGATCCGGCTTGAAACCCAACTCCTCATTCGCTTCCACAGTGTCTCTGCCATTGTCCTGCAACTGATAGGCTAAAATTTTATTGGATAAACCAATGCCCCGTCCCTCCTGGCGCATGTAGAGCAGCACTCCACGGCCCTCTTTTTCGATGATCTCCATGGCCTTGTGAAGTTGATCGCCACAATCGCATCGGAGCGATCCCAAAATATCGCCGGTCAGGCATTGCGAATGGACGCGCACAATCACCGGCTCGCCATTGCTCACATCACCTTTCACCACAGCCAGATGATGATGTTCGTCGATAGCGCTTTTGTACAAATACAGTGTGAAATTTCCATACTTGGTTGGAAATTTGGTGACCGCCTTTCGCTCGACCAAATGTTCTGTTCGGTGCCGGTAGGCGATCAAATCCCGAATGGTAATTATTTTCAGATCGTGTTTGTGTGCGACTTTCATCAATTCCGGCACCTTGGCCATGGTGCCGTCGTCATCCATAATTTCGCACAACACCCCTGCGGCATACAACCCGGAGAGTCGCGCCAAATCGATTGCAGCTTCGGTGTGGCCGGCCCGGCTGAGCACGCCGCCCGGCTCTGCTTTGATGGGAAAAATATGTCCGGGACGGGCCAGATCATTCGGGCGGGTCACCGGGTCGACCAACAGTTTTATCGTGTGCGCCCTGTCCAGAGCGGAGATGCCAGTGGCGATATTCTTTGCAGCATCTACAGACACGGTGAACTGCGTCCCGTGCAGCGCCGTATTGTGCTGAACCATGGAGTGCAATTCCAGTTCCTCCAGCCGTTCTTCGGTCATTGGGACGCAAATCAGTCCGCGCCCGTATTTCGCCATGAAATTCACTTTTTCCGGTGTGATCTTTGTCGCGGCCATGATAAAATCGCCTTCGTTCTCCCTGTCCTCATCATCCACAACGATGAGAATTTTCCCATCCCGATAATCTTCAATTGCTTGCTCTATGGTGTTAAACGTATGCATGATGCTTCTTTCATCTAATTTTCATACCGTGTTTTTCATTCAGTTGCATCGCTCACAACATCTTTATCCTTGCCATTGTCCTCTAACCTGAATTATTCATGAACTTGCTCAGAATTTGAGTCAACATTCAGATTTTCAATTAACTAAAGGCTAAGCTATTTTGAAACTCAGTTTTTATACATTTATTCTAAAAAGAGTACCATTCAGGTTAGCCAGCCTCCTTTAATAATACTATGAATAATGCAGGCTAAAAACCTTGCTGCTTTAACCAATCGAGGGTGATTTTTGTTTCGCCCTGTTTGGTCAGGAATTGCTCAACATATTTGGCTAGTAGATCGACTTCGATATTCACTTCATCCCCGACTTTTTTAAATTGGAACACGGTACGCTGTCGCGTGTGGGGGATGACCGCCACAGTGAGCACATTGGATGACTTTTCCGCAATGGTCAAACTCACCCCATCCATGGCAATGGATCCTTTCGGGATTGTATATCGCTGTAAATCGCCGGGGATTTCCACGACAAGCGTGCTGCCCTGGGGCTGGTGTACAAAATTTCGGATCACGCCTACTCCGTCCACATGTCCCTGAACCAGATGTCCTCCCAGCCGATCCGGAAATCGCAGCGCCCGTTCCAGATTGACGCGATCATTTTTTTTCACATGCTGCAGCGTCGATTTCGCCAATGTCTCAGCGACTGCATCCGCGGTGAAAGATGAATCGCTCACAGCGGTCGCGGTGAGGCACACGCCATTCACGGACACACTTTGATCCACTTTCAAATCATCCAAAAGGATCGTCGTACCAATTTCGAGAATGATCCCGGACCCGCGGCGCTGCACGTTTCGAACCGTGCCAATTTCTTCGATGATGCCAGTGAACATGGTCTTATTTCGCGTCCTTGTTATACTTCAAATCCGCGGAGACGAGCAAATCGCCGGCTATTTTTTTGACAGAGACATTTTCCAGCAGCACTCCCTCGTCTACAGTCAGCACATCGAGTTCCGCCACGGAATCAATGCCGCTGCCCAAAATTTTTGGCGCGACAGCAATGATGATTCGATCCGCTAATTTTCCTTTCAGAAACGAGGTGACCACCTGCGCGCCGCCCTCGACCATCACCGAACTCATGCGCGCCTGCCCGATTTTCTGAAGCAGATGCGGCAGGGAAATTCGTCCCTGAGAATCGCTTTGGATGGGCCACACGTGCGCGCCTCGCTGTTTCAATGCGTCGATCACCGGGGACTCTGTTTCAATCGTGGCAATGATTGTTTTGGAGACAAATTCATCCGTCAGCAGCTTGCTGGTGAGAGGAATTTTCAGATGGCTATCCAGCACAATTCGGAACGGATTGACGCCGCGAACGTGCCGGACGGTGAGCTGCGGATCATCCGCTTTTACAGTGTGGATTCCAACAATGATAGCGTCGTTCTCGCTGCGAATGCGGTGGGCTTCAACCCGCGATTTAAACGACGATATCCACTGGGAATGGCCGGTTTTTGTGGCGATTCGCCCGTCGATGGTCTGCGCAAATTTGACGGTCACGCAGGGCAGGCCGGTCTGAATGTACTTCACGAACGCCCGATTCAAATTCAGACACGCCTGTTCCTCCACGCCGGTCACGACGTCTATCCCGTGGCTGCGCAAAATCTTAATACCGCCCTGGTTGACCAGGGGATTGGGATCGACCATACCGACCACCACTTTTTTTATCCCGGCCCGAATGATGGCGTCGGTGCACGGCGGCGTTTTGCCGTGATGACAGCACGGTTCGAGGTTCACGTACAGGGTCGCGCCTTTCGCGCGCTCCCCGGCATCTTTGAGCGCTTCAACTTCTGCGTGATCTTTTCCGAAACAGCGGTGATAACCTTGCCCGACAATTTCACCGTCTTTGATAATGATCGATCCCACCATCGGATTCGGGCTGACTCTGCCTCTGCCCTTTCTGGCCAACTGCAGCACCTTTTTCAAAATCTGTTTCTCAGTCACACATCCTCAAAGAGATCGTTTAACCTGAAATATTTCCACGTTGTTAAATTTGCCTAATATAAATATTATTTGATTTCAAGTCAAGGGAATTTTCAAAATGAATCTTTTTTAACTTTAATCTCCAACTTCTTTAAATATCAAGATATTGTATTTATTGATTTGAGTCAATACAAAATATAGACTTTCTTCCAAATTTTCCTTGACAATTTCATCCCAGCATTGTATATTGAGTGGCCAACGTGAACAAGAAAAATCAGTTAATATTCGTAACTTTATGCTTTTCAACAACCATGAGGCTGAGGTGTGCTATGCCCAAAATTTACATCGGTGAATCGAGCACGATAAACTTGTTTGATGAATTGGAAATCGACTCCACCGCATCCGTCACAAACGACAACTCAAAAAGCATCCAATTGAAAATCTCATCGGAAAAACCTTTCCACAAAGAAACTGAACCTGTTGAAATGAAACCTGATCTAAAGCCAGTGCTGTCCGAAAATGCATTGAAAGTGTTGGAACGGCGATATTTAATAAAAGATAAAAATGGCAAAGTCGTGGAGACGCCCGAACAGATGTTCAGACGTATCGCGAAATTCATCGCGTCGGCCAATAGCATTTATGACGAAAACGCCGATTTAGCCAGCGCCGAGGAACTGTTCTACCAAGCCATGGCCTCACTGGAATTCCTCCCCAATTCGCCGACCCTGATGAATGCCGGCAGAAAACTGGGACAGCTCTCTGCCTGTTTTGTGCTGCCAGTGGAAGATTCCATGGAAAGCATATTCGAGACCATCAAGCACACCGCCCTGATTCATAAAAGCGGCGGTGGAACCGGATTTTCCTTCTCCCGCATTCGACCCAATCGGGATATTGTCCAATCCACAAAAGGAGTTTCCAGCGGACCGATCTCGTTCATGAAAGTTTTTGATGCGGCCACAGAGGCCATCAAACAGGGCGGCACTCGCCGTGGCGCCAACATGGCCATACTCCGCGTGGATCATCCGGATGTTCTGGATTTCATCACCTGCAAGCAGGATAATGACGCGCTGAACAATTTCAACATCTCCGTTGGCATCACGGATACGTTTATGCAGGCGCTGAAAAATAATGACGAATATGATCTGATAAATCCCCGCACCAAGCTGCCCTCCGGCAGGCTGAAAGCGCGCGACGTCTTCGATAAAATTGTTACCATGGCCTGGAAAAATGGAGATCCGGGTATCGTATTTCTGGATAAAATTAATCTTGACAATCCAACGCCGCAAATTGGTCAGATCGAAAGCACCAATCCCTGCGGCGAGCAACCCCTGCTGCCCTATGAAAGCTGTAATTTAGGTTCTATCAACCTGTCGCTGATGGTAGAAAATAAAAGCATCAATTTCGACAAGCTGCGCAGGACGATCCGGACGGCGGTGCTGTTTCTGGACAATGTCATTGATAAAAATAAATTTCCTCTGCCCGAGATCGAAAAAATGACCAGAGGCAATCGGAAGATCGGTCTCGGAATAATGGGCTTCGCCGACATGCTGATCAAATTGGGCATTCCTTACAACAGCGAGGACGCCATCCAAACGGCACGCGACATCATGAAGTTTATCTTTCAGGAAGCTAATCGGCAATCACAGGAATTAGCCGCTGAGCGCGGTCCATTTCCCAATTATGAAAAGAGCGTCTACTTTCCGGATGGCCCGGAATATCGCAACGCCACACGAACGACCATCGCGCCGACCGGCACCATCAGCATCATTGCCGGCTGCTCTTCAGGCATCGAACCGCTGTTCGCACTGAGCTTTGTCCGCAATGTGATGGATGATGACAAGCTGCTGGAAGTCTACCCATTGTTCGAGCAAGTCGCCCGTGATGAGGGTTTTTACAGCGATGATCTGATGAAACGCGTCGCCGAAAAGGGAAGCATTCAGGACTTCAATGATATACCCGAACACGTACGCCAGGTTTTCATCACGTCCCACGACATCTCTCCGGAATGGCATATTCAGATGCAGGCTGCATTTCAAAAATATACGGACAATGCCGTTTCCAAGACGGTCAATTTTCCCAATGACGCCACATTGCAGGATGTGAATGATGCCTATCGACGCGCCTACGAGTTGGGCTGCAAAGGCGTGACCATTTATCGCGATGGCAGCCGCGATGTTCAGGTGTTGAACAAAGGCAAGTCGGCAACTGCTCCGAAGGTCGTCACCGTCGAACCTATCAGAAGAAACAGGCCATCGGTATTGACCGGAAAAACATTGCGCCTTCGCACCGGCTGTGGTTCGATTTACATCACCATCAACGAGGACGAACAGGGGCCTATCGAATTATTCAATACAATCGGAAAAGCCGGCGGCTGCGCCGCCAGCCAATCCGAAGCCATTGGTCGTCTCATCTCATTAGCCTGGCGCAATGGCGTCTCCCCGGATGAAGTCCGCAAATCGCTCATGGGCATCACGTGCCACAAACCAAGCGGATTGGGCAACGAAAAAGTCCTCTCGTGCGCCGATGCCGTGTCCAAAGCCATTGGCAAATATCTCAACATGCAGGACGATCCGTCCATTTACACCACCAGCGGAGGCGCCTGTCCGGAATGCGGCGGACAGATCGAGCACGAGGGTGGGTGTATGGTATGCCGCGCTTGCGGTTATTCTGAGTGCGGCTAAATCGATTTGATCCTCCTGATTGATCACCATAAAATCCGATATTCATGTCACGCATCTTTGTTTTTAAAATTTCCAGGCGCGTGACATTTTTATTTTTTGACCATAGAATTAAATCGATTCTCCGAACATTCCGTCTCTGGCAACACCCACGCTGCCATCGCTGGTGCGGTTGGGAGAAAATTTCCAGCCAACTTTTCATGCATCCCACCGTCTAAAATGACACTATTTTTTCGCTTGCAATTTGCGACGGTTCGCGCTATATTTATTTCACCCAATGATGTGACGGCAGGCCAAATCCAGTCCAAATTTTTTGTGAACCATCCCGATGGTTTCAAATCGCTGCTGCGCATCATCACTATCTTTTAAGTCATGCTCGTACAGCTGAATGAATCCTAAACCAGATAGCGCTATACAGATGACTCTATAATTTTTTTTAAGGTGTCAACATGAAAAAATTACCGCTCATTATTGTCTCAGTGATTCTCTGTTTTTTTATAAATTTATCCGCTCAAATGAAGGTCTCCAATTTTGAGCATCCCAATAAATTCACGAGCGAGTTTCTCTTTGGACTTCGGATTCCCATGGCCGGAACGGGCGACGATGTTCTCACCGGCTTTGCGCTGCGATTTGGCCTCGGTTATCAGTTGACCAAAAACCTGGAGATTGCGCACCTGGCGTTTGATTTTGGGAATTCGTCGCCGCACGATCCGGAGTGGGTGACTGTAATCGATCCCTACAGTTACTACCCCACGCTGGAACAGGAGGTCGTAAATGTGTACGGATTTCCCCTCACCACGCGTTACCGCTTTCAGGTGAAGGATCAGTTGGACGCCTATGTGGGCGCCGGAGTGGCCTATTATTGGTTTCAGACCAAGCTTTCCGATCCCTATTACGGCGAATTGAAGCGCCCCCGGAAACGTCACGGACCTGGCGGATTGATTGAAGCCGGAATTTATACCGATGCCTTCAGCGAAAATCTGTTAGTGGGATTCGTCAGCCAATTCATGCTCCTGCATACAACAGGCCAAACGTTAACCACTTATGTCGACGCGGACGGAAAGACTTTGGACACCAGAGAAAACCGCTACGACACGTATTTCACCATTGGCATCTCGCTCAAATACTATCTGGGCGAACGATAACAGAACGACTGTCTTCGGGCCGCGCGTTGCAGTAACGCCGATTGCCAATCGTTTTGAAATGCGGGAATCGGCAGCTTTCAATGCATTCGAACGCAAGTCATCCGAATGCCGTCGGCAGTTCCAATGGATTGTCCCAGTTCATCGCTCCGACAATCCGCTCAATAATACTCATCAGAGAAAAAGCATGCAGGCAGACATTTCGAAAGCGCATCTTTCGACCGGGCGGGTCCATATCTATACAGGCAACGGGAAAGGCAAGACGAGCGCAGCGCTGGGTCTGGCGTTTCGCGCGGCCGGTCGGGGTCTTCGGACGTACATCGCCCAATTCATGAAAGGCCAACCCTACGGTGAACTCGTCACTGCCGGACGGATTCCGGAAATTACCATCGAGCAGTTCGGGAAGGACACCTTTGTCCACGTCGATAAGCCAACGGATGAAGATATTCGGTTAGCGGACGCAGGCCTTTCGGCAGCGACCAGGGCCATGAACTCCGGTGAATTTGACATCATCATTCTCGATGAAATCAATGTGGCGCTGTATTTCAAATTGATCCCACTTGACCGGGTCATCGCACTGGTCCAGTCCCGGCCCGACGCCATGGAGTTGGTGCTGACCGGCCGCTACGCGCCCCAGCAATTAGTGGATATTGCGGACCTGGTTACAGAAATGGTGGAAGTGAAACATTACTATCATCAGGGCACTCCGGCCAGAGATGGAATCGAGCGATGAAATTCGGCGTCTGAATTTCGTCACTATTCAGGCATCTTTTCTTACCGCAAAGACTCTGGATCACCAAGTTACACGAAGATGTAAATTTCTTATTCAACTTTTTTTAAAACCAAATTCAGCTTCTCACAGCTCATACTTTTCGATTTCTTTTTCTTTGTGCTTCGCAGCCGAATAGTCACTGAATTTCCATCCTATCATTCTGATTATTCATGCGCCGGATGCTGGTTCAGCGGAACGCTATCATTGCATTTACAATCATCCTTGCCTTCATGTTGCCATCGCTTCAAAATTCAGCAGGGCAACATCGCCGCCGACCTTCAGAATTTCGCTCAGATATGCACTAAATTTCTTTAAATTTTTTACTTGATTTTTGTATAAAAAATAAGTATATAGTAATTGTGTTGCAGCGAAAAATTTAATGCCTTTTTCATCGGGAAAAACTCGTTGATTTTTACTAAGACCCGTTTTTTAACACTGAATTTTTCGCCCATTAAATGATCGATGGAAATCCGGATCCGAATAGAGTTTTTTTATCAGTTGAAGTAGAAATAACGGTTGAAAAACTCGCTTTTTTTCATCTCCGTAACACAAGAATTTTTTTATGGCATTTTTAAATACGGCGTCTATTCGAATCGTGTTAGCATCTCAATCGCCGCGTAGAATAGAGCTGATCAAAAAAGTTGTGTCTCATTTCGAGGTCTGTACCAGCAGTATTGATGAAAACGATTGTTCTGCGTTAGCGCCCATTGAATTGGTGCAAACGCTCGCCACGCGCAAAGCGGAAGAGGTGGCGAAAAATATCCCGGAGGGAATTATCATCGGCGCGGATTCTGTCGTGGTGATGAACGGACAGGTTTTGGGTAAACCAATCCATGCTGCGGACAGTTATAAAATGCTCAGCATGCTGAGCGGCGCCCGGCATCAGGTGTATACGGGATTTTCCATCATCACAATGCCGGATCACAAAATTCACTCGGATTATGAAGTCACCGATGTTCGATTTCGTGACCTGGAAACGTCGGAAATTGAAAAATATATCGACTCCGGTCAGCCGCGGGACAAAGCCGGTTCCTATGGAATTCAGGATGAAGGCGCAGTGTTCGTCCAATCCATCAACGGCTGCTATTACAATGTCATGGGTTTGCCGGTGACAAAACTGTACCTTGCGTTAAAAAGAATACTAACAGACAGGAGGTGATCGTAAAAAACAAAGAGCATACTATTTTTGGTAGCCATTCATTTTTTTAAACTGTTGCATGGGTAAAAAATCCTTTTTGAGGAGGAAGGAAAAAATTGGAGGAAAAGGAAAAAGAGTTGATGCAACTGGGTGAGAATCTAAGAAGGTTACGTGAATTAAAAAAATTGTCTTTGGAAAAAGTAGCAAGTCAGACTAAAATTAACATCAACTTTCTCAAGCACATGGAAGGTGGCAGGTTTGATTATCTGCCGGAACTTTTCGTCCGGAACTTTCTGAAAGTATATGTGAAAGAGCTGGGCAAGGACGCTCAAAAAATTTTGGTCGAGTATGATGCAATCATTTCCAGGGGGAAGACAAGAACCGATACCCTTTTAGAAAACGAAGTTCAAATCGCGTCTTCACCAAAAAAACAACCTGATGCAATTGCCAAAGTCAGGACATCCATTGGGCCCTATCTCCGCCAGAAAAAATTCATCTGGTTGGGAGTGGGACTTGTCAGTGTCATATTCATCCTCTTCTCTTTGATGAATGGGGACACAGACCAGGCAGCGTACCTATCAGATTCAACCGGTACGGCGCTGGGAAATACAATCCATAAAAACAACCTGGACACATCGGCAATGTCCATTGCCAGCAAGCTGTTTACGATGAATAAAAAGCTCTCGCTGGAAGTAAAAACACTCGAGAAAACATGGGTACAAATTGCCGTTGATGACAGTGCTGCCAAAGATTATATTTTCGATACAGGAAGCAATGCGAACTGGGAAGCGGAAGAAAAATACCTGCTTCGCATTGGGAATGGCGGTGGAATCCGACTGTACTTGAATGGTGTAGATCTTGGCCAATTGGGCGAAAAAGGTGAGGTCGTTACCCTGTTGCTGAACAAGGATGGGATACAGAGCAGTTCACTTTAAATACCTTGTGAAAATCTGAACCGTATGTTCCAATCAAAATCTGCCCACGAAAAACACGAAAACACACGGATGTTATGTAAGTCCAATGTGCGTGGATTTTTGTGTATTTCGTGGGTCAGAATTTTTTTGACATGCATTTTAAACTTTCACCTGCATGGCGCTGTACCACGCCGAAACGTCCGTCAGTGAGCGGATTGAAACATGGATTTCGACGACTGCCTTGACTGTCGCAATCCTTCCGGCGCAATGCAGTGGTTTTTTATGGACATACTCGATAATTCAACGCAGCTCTAAGTAACCGATTCGATCCGCCCGAATGATGCGGGCGTTCCCTCATACTGCGAAGCCAATACGAACCATATTAATCCGGGATAGCCGTGGAGACATTCCATTCATACGTCATGTTGATTCTGGCTGCGGTCTTCGTCACCTGCTCAGGACCAATAAAAGGCACTTCAAATTCACGCCCTGCTCCGCAATCCAATAAAATTATTCTGACCGGAAAATTGTCGGCCGAACAACTCTTGAAGCAACTCCCCGAATATCAATCCGAATGCGATATGTATCAGCCGGATGAAGCGGTCATTCTTCAATTAAGAAAATTTCCGCATGCGGCAACTATTGTGGTATTTTTAGGGACATGGTGCCCGGATTGCCAACGCCAGGTTCCGCGATTCCTGAAAATCATGGAACAGACAGGTAACAGCAATCTCGGCTATTCCCTGATTGGATTGGACCGAACCAAACGGGATCTGGAAGGACTGGCTGAAAAAAACCAGATAGAATTCGTGCCGACATTCATCGTTTTTCAGGGCGACAAAGAATTGGGCCGAATTGTGGAAAATCCGATGGTGAGCATTGAACAGGATTTGCTGGACATTCTTTTAACGATTGGAAATTGATTCGAGACATGCGAACGCGCGAAATTAAACACATCTATTTCATCGCGATATGCGGCACAGCGATGGGCTCGCTCGCGGCGATGCTGAAATCGCAGGGCTATCAGGTCAGCGGGTCCGATGACCATGTCTACCCTCCGATGAGCACGTTTCTGGAGTCGCAGGGTATTAAAATATTCGAGGGATTTAAGCCTGAACATTTATCGTCCCGCCCGGATTTGGTCATTATCGGCAATGCCATGTCCCGAGGCAATCCGGAAGTGGAGACCGTGCTGAATGAAAAAATTCCGTACACTTCCATGGCTGCCGCACTGAAGGATTTTTTTCTTCTCGGCAAAAACAACATCGTCGTTGCCGGCACGCACGGGAAGACAACGACCAGTTCCCTCACCGCCTGGCTGCTGGAATTCGGCGGCGCTGACCCCGGCTTTCTCATCGGCGGCATCCCCCGAAATTTCAATCAGGGCTTCAAAGTGGGGGCATCCAATTTATTCGTGGTGGAAGGCGATGAATACGATACCGCCTTTTTCGACAAGGCTGCTAAGTATTTTCACTATCTCCCTGAAGTAGCCATCATCAATAACATTGAATTCGACCATGCCGATATTTACGATAATTTCGACGTTTACAAATTAGCGTTTCGACGCTTCATCAATCTCATCCCGGGCAATGGGCTGTTGCTGGCCAACGCGGCCGACCCGGTATTGGCGGAACTGATCCCGTACTCGCTCGCGCCGGTCCAGACCTTTGGCGTCAACAACGACGCTTTCTGGCGCGCCGAAAACATACAGTTTTCCCCGGATCAGACAACATTCGATATTTTCAAAAACAATGCGCTCTTCGCCTCGGTGTCCATGCCGCTCACCGGCTATCACAACATCAGTAACGCATTAGCGGCAGTGGGCGCAACCCATTTCTACGGATTGCCCGCAGACAAGATTATTCAGGGACTGCCGCTGTTTCAGAACATTTTAAAGCGGCTCGAGGTGAAGGCGGTCATCAACGATATTTCCATTTACGACGATTTCGCCCATCATCCAACCAAGGTGAAATCCACGATCAACGGTTTGCGCTGTCGCTATCCGAATAAAAAAATCTGGGCGGTGTACGAACCGCGCACGGCCACAGCAAAAAACAAAATCATGGAAGATCAGTATGCTGCCGCGTTCGACGATGCCGATGTCACAATCCTTGCGCCGCTGCATCTGCCGGAGAAAGTCAAACAGGAGAAGCGCCTTTCAATATCATCGCTGATCAAAAAAATACAACTCAGAAATCACGAAGCTCACTACGTGCCATCTGTTCCGGAAATAGTCGATTATCTTGCGGGCCATGCGCGTCCGGGTGATCACATTCTGATCATGAGCAACGGGGCATTTGGCAATATACACGAGCTATTAATTCATAAATTAAAATTGAAATCAGGTATAGCGCTTTGACGACTATGAAAAATCAACAAAGAAATTCCTCTTTCAGGGGGAAACGAAGTGAGCCATCCAGGGAAAGCCTGGCCAAAATTGACCAGATTCTGATCGATGCCCAAAAAAGGCTCCGCGATACATTGGAGCCAGTCAGCATCGAAAATCTGAATGGATTTGAACGCAAGAAAATTCATGGCTTTTTTGATTCAAAACCGGAATACGTCACCAAGACGTATCGCCGGGGTGAGAGCTATGTGCTAAAAGTGTTCCCGGTCGGGAATCTCAAAAAATTGGCCAAAGATGCAGCGGATAAAGTGCTGGCCAGCGGAGAGACCATCATGCTGCCGTATCTCGATAACTTCGAGCGATTTATTGTCCACGACTATTTGAAGGACTTCGACGGCATCGAAACAAAAAGCATCGGCGAGGGACAGGAGCGACGACTGGAAATTCGGCAGGCGAAATTCGGTCGATCCCTGAAACGCATCATCAAAAAGATAAAACTGCTGTAACCGTTCATCCGGAGAATTGGCAGTGTGTCGCATGTATCAGGGTTGTGAAGTTTTACCACCCGGCCCTTCTGTTGCATCGCAATGGCCGCCGTCCGGAACCAGCATGGCAGGGAAGAGCCGATCCCGGTCAGTCGTCACCTGCCATGTGTAATCTTGTAAAGACGACAGATAGCTGACCGTTCGGAATCACGACATGATTCATCAGCGACGACCAGACTACCTGTCACCGGGCTCATTCTCTCCTGATGCGACTCCATTTCCGGGCCTGTAGAAAAACGCCGACTGTTGAACGCCATGATGTTGGCAGTACACTGCCGATTGACCCTTATAATTTCGAGTCGCATCGCATGAAAACCATGATACAATCATGTGCAAATTCTTTCTACACATCTATGAACAACGTTGCATAACCCGGTTCGCCGGGAGCATTTCCTGAATTTTCTTCTCTTAATTTTATTTAAGTTATACCCGTCTGTCACACTCATTTTTTCAGGCATCAAATTTGTAGAAATGTCGTGCCCGGGCGTGAGTCCATGATTACATAAAATTTGCATAAAAAAACTTTACTTTTTTGTTGCAATTTTAAAAAAATTTATTTAGATTAAACAGCCTTTAAAATTATCACTTACCCACTTTTTTTTCCTTACCCTATGAAAGGAGGTTGCAGGGAAAGAAAATTCGTTCCACCGAAGTAACATCTTTTAGAACGGAAGTTTATTAAAAGACAATCCTTAAATTAGCTGGAGGATGGAATTTATGAAAAGGTACACATTGCTATTAGTTTTAGTTTTACTTGTAGCGTTTACTACAAGCGTATTCGCCCAAAAATACGCCATCCTGAAACCCACCACCAAAGGCGTAAAAAGCGAAGCCATTCCAATTTCCAAAAAGCAACTCGATCAATTAATGAAAAATGATTTGAACGCAAACTTGGTGTTCAACGCCACCCACATGGGTGTTATTGATACCATTGCCCATAGCACCACAACCGATGTGAACTGGGGCGTCGCGGTCAATGATACGAACTCTTCGTATTACGAACCGTCAGCCGCATGCTTCATCAAAGCCATCGGTATTGTTGGACAGCTATGGGGCACCAGCAATCCCATTGCCAGCGGTTTCAATTTAATGATCCACAAAGCTGCTAATGGCTGGGATTTTGCTGATGCAAAATGGTCCGGCGCTGGATGCCCGACCAAAGACTCATTGGGCTATGCCACTCTGTTGGGCGAGAAAATGTGGGGTGATTTCCCTGCTTCCGTTGTTGACGGACAAAGAGTATGGACAGAAATGATTTTCTTAGGCTATGAACCCGATAGCGAGGGTGAAGGCTTTGTCGTTTCTGTGGTTCCGTTTGGCGAATCCAACGCTTATATGGGCACAGACGCCCAGAACTATACTGGCGTGAGCGATGTCCCTCGCGTTGCGAAATTCTATCAGGCTGGATGGAGCGGCCATCAGGCTCAATTTGTGGCTCGTAACTACCAGTGTACCTGGTTGTTAGTGGTTGAATTCTACCAGAACACGGCTCCGACGGTTACTCCGACTACCTATTCCACCGTGTTGTCAGCCGATGCCAGAACGCTTGCAGTTCATGTTACTGACATCGACGCCAATGACCCGGCTCAGGCTGGCGCTGCCACCGTCAATATGTACTACAAAGTCAATGATGGCGCTTACACCGCTGTCGCTGCTGCGTTAGCAAGTGGAGCAGACACAGATGGTATGTGGGAAGCCACCGTTCCGGCGAATCTTATCACCCCCGGTGATATTGTGACCTTTTACTGGGATGCAACCGATAAAGCTGGAATGGCCACCACAAGCCCGGAAAACTCCTACGGTTTCTTCGCCAAAACAACCGAATTGCTGGTGTTCTACAATGATGACGGCACATCGTACGATGCGTCTATCATTCTCCATCCCTACTATGACAATCTGTGGTTAGCCGCGGATGGCACTCCATATACCTACGATGTGTGGGTTGGCCTTGCCGATGGTCCTGTCAGCAGCACGCTGATTGACCAGTATAATTATATTGTCCAATTAGACGTATTTGGACCGGCCACGCTCAACGACGACGTGTTTGGCGCCTGGTTTGCCGCTGGCAACAAAAACCTGTTCTGGTCTTCTCAGGAATGGGCCGGCTACTTCTGCGGTGGCTGGGGTGCTGCTAATGACTCCACCTTTGCCGCTGATGATTGGCACAATATGTACATGGGTCTGGAATACGTCGGTGGCGCAGGCCATGACGTTGCTGCTGATCCATTCCCGGTTGTCCCGGCTGCCGGCGATGGAATTACCGGCGACCTGGCTGCGTTCCTGGCTGACAGTTTGACCCTGTACATCAACACCAATTATGAACTTGGCTGGACAAACTGGGGTGACGCCGTGACTGCTGCTTCCCACGCTGTTGTATGCTTCACAGATTCAGCTCAGGGCAGAACCATGGGTCTCCACACAGAACAAGCAAGCTCGAAGACAGTGTTCCTGACCTTCGATCCTTTAACCCTGGATACAGCACCAGGCTATTGGTGGACAGAGCCCAATGTTTCCAGTATCATTGGAAAATCCCTGTTGTGGTTCGGCTTAGGCAGCGATGTTGAAGAGACCACTCCTGGTGTCGTCACAAGCTACAGCCTGAATCAGAACTATCCCAATCCGTTCAATCCGGAAACCAAAATTACCTACAGCATTTCTCAGCCAGGTCTCGTGAAACTTAGCGTTTACAACGTCCTGGGCCAGAAAGTCGCTGATTTGGTGAACGAACATAAAGCTCCTGCAACTTACCATGTTACATGGAATGCCAAAGATATGGCAAGCGGTGTTTACTTCTATCGTATCGATGCTGGTGACTTCAGCAAAACAATGAAGATGATGCTGTTGCGCTAATCTTTGATCTCGTTTTATAGGGTAAGTGAATTTGTTAACCGTTGAGGAGGGCGGTATCTCCTCAACGGTTTTTTTTAGCCGAAATGATTCTGGAAGTCAGTGATTTTGCAATCGAAACAAAAATCTTCCCACCAAAAGCGCCGGCGGGCGCTGGACCTGAGGAAAATGAGTTCCTGCCATGCTACACTGCTCTCAGCCTGACGCTCGTTTTGTTGATAGAAAACAAAACCGACATTGGGAGTTGGTCACATGAAAATCAAGATAAAAACGGTAAGTCTGTTTGCACTTTTGCTTTGCCCGATCGCTTCACAATCTCAGCACACTGGCCTGTTGCGGCCTCACTCCAGCGAAATACACCCACTGCGTCACTCACCGACGATCGCTGCCACGTCCGAGTTACTCCATTTCAAGAACGATGCCATTGACACGCTGGGGCCTTATCCCGGCGATTACAATTACCTCATTGGCGGATGGAGTCAGGATGTCTTTTTCGAATGGTTCGAGTCAGCGGCGACCTGCACTGTCAAAGAAGTCTGGATCTATTTTTATCGCTGCGGCTATCACAACTACGGCGCGCTGCAATTGTACAAAACCGACTTCCCAGAGGGCATTCCCGATGTCGCGGTCGACGAATCCGGCTGGATCGGCTATTACGGCACGGGCCAGGAAGCCTGCGGGACCACCAGCAGCGATGGCTCCTGGAAAGGCAGCGATTGGAGTTACGATCCTCTGAAAGAGCTGATGTGGGGCGGCGCGACCGGCGTTTCTGTCTCCATCCCTAACGATAACTACTGGCTCAAAGTGGCGCTGGCCGATTTTGAAGCCGAGCCGGTCATCAACGCCGGAGAGCGGTTTGCCATTGTCTATACAGTGGCCGGTCGTGATTGGTCGTCCCGGGGCCGGCAGGATATCCTGGCGACCGCGGACTATGGCCCGCCCTATCCCGGGCTCAAATTTTACGACAATACCGACGCCAATCCGGGCGGAGGGCCAGCCGGAGAATGGGGCTGGTACATTCGCCATTACACGTGGCAGATGTTCGCTGTTGTGGAATATGCTGAAAATTCACCGCCGGCGATTACGCCGACTCTCCCTGTTTACACCGTGATCGACGCCTCTGCCAAAGCGCTCACCTGCACCATTCAGGATTACGATGCGGCTGATTCGGCGCGAGCCGGCGTTGCCAGCGCCAGGCTCCATTTCAGATTGAACGACGGTTCTTACAATTCAATAGACATGCATCGCTACGCCGGGACTGCCACCAACGGCAACTGGCGCGCCGACCTGCCCAACGGCTACATCCATCCCGGGGAGACGCTGTACTTTTATTTCAGCGCGACCGACAGAGCCGGCCAGACAGCCACGTCCGGGGAGCATTCCTTCCTCTGCTTCCTGAAACGGTATAAACTGCTGGCTTTTTTCAATGATATTTCTGACTATTCAGAATCCCTGCAGTCGCTCTATTTCTCCGGAAGCGAGCATCTTTATGACGTCTGGAGCGGCGCAAAGGACGGGCCTCTCACCGAAGGCCTGGTTGCACTTTACAATGATATTGTCCAGGTGGATGGATTCACGCCGGCCACGCTGAACGACGATGTCATCGGCGCCTGGTTGGCGAGCGGCAGCCGGCGCCTATTCTGGTCATCCCAGGAATGGGGGTATTGTCTCAACGCCGGGCGAGACTCGGTCTTTGCAGAGGATGACTGGCATGCCATGTATCTGGGAATTCAACGGATCGGGCCGCAGGATATAAATATCAGCGGGATCGATACGCAGATGGATCCGTTCAAAATCGTTCCGGATTCGGCCGATTTTCTCAGCGGGCCCATCGATACGTTTCTGGGCGATTCGCTCGTGCTCTATTACCATCCCTACTACGAACTCGATTTTCCCAATTTCATCGATGCGATTTCCGTGTCCGACGCCGGGACTGCCAGCGCCTGCTTTTTCGATGGGACCGGGAAAAAAGTCGTGGGCGTTCACAACGAGTACGCCGGCAATAAAACTGTGTTTCTCACCTTTGACCAGCTTGCGCTGGACACTGCCTACCCGGACATGGCGCCCAATTACGATGAATCAACCGGCGCCTACCACATCGAGACCGATGTCTACAGCATCCTCAACGCCGCGTTGACCTGGTTTGGCACGCCGGTATCCGTCGCCTGTTACCCTGAGCCGGCTGCGGCGACTCACTTTCAACTCGAACAAAACTACCCCAATCCATTCAATGCGGAAACGACAATTCGCTACACCATTACCGAGCCGGCCCGGGTGCAGGTGGGTATTTACAACATCAGAGGCCAGCAAGTTGCCGAGCTGGTCAATGAAAAGCAGTCAGCCAATTCCTATGCAAAAATCTGGGACGCCGGCGCTTGTCCCAGCGGCGTCTATTTCTGCCGCATCAACGCCGGGGAATTTTCAAATAGCATCAAAATGATTTTGATTCGCTGAGCGAATCAGGACGGTCACCATTTCTGACCTGGTGACCAGTTCATATAATTTAACTTTCACACTGAAAAGAGGTAAGTGCGATGAAAAAATATTTCATGAGTCTTGTTTTCATTCTCATTATTGGCCTTGCTTCTGATCTCTCCGCTCAAATTTACGGCATGCTCAAGCCAACCACGCCCGGGATTCCAAGCGACATCATCCCCATTTCAGAAAAACAGGTGACGATGCTGCTGCAAAAAAACAGGACGCCTTTGCCCCTCGATCAAAGCAATTTTCAGTTCACCGACCTGGATACGCTGTGGCATTGCAACACATTCGGATACAATCTTGGCGTCGGGCCCGGGGATACGCTTTCTTCATATTACGAACCGCCCGGATCGTGCTATATTCACGCTATCGGAATCATTGCCGATAGCTGGGGAAATGAAGTGATCGCCAGTGGTTATTATTTGATGATTCATAAACCAGCGCATCCCTGGTTCTTTCCGCCGGACTTATGGAATGTTGACAAAGCCTGCTATCTCAAAGAAGCGCTCAATTACAACACGATGCTGGGAGAAAAAATGTGGGGCGATCTGCCTGTCCCCATTGAAGAGGGAGAGTATTTCTGGTCAGATATGAGCGCTCTCGGAGCAACTCCCAACAGTGAAGGCGACGGCTTTGTCGTATCTGTGGCGCCCTTTGGCGATGGCTCTATGGGAACCTATGTCGATACCTATCAAGGATCGAAATTGGATGCACAATTAACCAAATATTACCATGAGGGACGGCATGAGCATGCGCCCCAATGGGTCGTTCGCGGTTTTTCCTGCACATGGAAAATTGTTGTTGAATTTTACCCAACTCCAAAATTAATCCCGATGAACTATGGCAGCGTACTCAATTCCAATACAAAAATGATGCAATGCCATATCACTGCGTATGATCCGCAACTGCCGGAAACCTATGGTATCGAATCCGCCACTTTTCATTATCAAATAAATAATGGAACTACCGCGACTTTAGACATGCAACTCGTCAGCGGCACAACCGAAGACGGCTACTGGGGAATTGTGCTGCCGGCTGGCTACATGAATCCAGGGGACAACCTGACATACTGGTTCAGGGCCACCGATAAAGAGGGCAGAGTCGGGAAATCCCAGAAAAATTCCTTCCGATATTTTACGAAACGAAATGAAGTACTTGTTTTTTATAACGCCGATGAGAATTCCTATGGCTCCTGGGTCGTTTCATCTGTCTATGACAATCTCTGGTTTCACGATGGCGCCGCATTATCCTATGATTTATGGGTCGGATTAACGGATGGGCCTCTCACCGCTGAATTGATATATCCGTATAATTATCTCATTCAACTTGATGCGTACTCGCCGGCAACAATGAACGATGATGTCATTGGCGCCTGGCTGGAATCAGGGAACAGATGTTACTTCTGGTCGTCGCAGGAATGGGCAAGCAAATTGTGCGGCGGTAAAGAAATTGAAAATGACACCACGTTCGCTCCGGATGACTGGCACAATAAATATATTGGCATGCAATACATTGGCGGCGCCGGGCACGATATTGCTGCTGATCCCTTTCACATTAAGCCGGCGTCTAAAAGCACTATCAGCCAACGTCTTGCTGCTTTTCTTGGTGATTCCCTTCAACTTTATCTGAATTCGTCCAACCTGGGTTGGGAGGATTTGGCTGACGCATTTATCAAAGACGAGGGAGCAATTACATGTTTTATGGATTCTGAAATGGGCAGGACAATGGGAATTTACAAACAATATGCAAACAGTAAAACTGTGTTTTTAACTTTCGATCCTGCCTGCCTCACCACACAACCAAGTGATTACTGGACAGAACCCAATAGTGTTAGTATCGTCAACGATGCGCTGGACTGGTTTTTTTCAAACACTTCTTTGGGACAGAAAGCTATATTTGAAAATCAGGAATATAACCTTATCCAAAACTACCCCAATCCATTCAATGCGGAAACGACAATCCGCTACACCATAACCGAGCCGGCCCGGGTGCAGGTGGGTATTTACAACATCAGAGGCCAGCAAGTTGCCGAGCTGGTCAATGAAAAGCAGTCAGCCAATTCCTATGCAAAAATCTGGGATGCCGGCGATTGTCCCAGCGGCGTCTATTTCTGCCGCATTCAGGCCGGTGATTTTTCCAGGAGCATCAAAATGATTTTGATCCGGTAGCGCCTAAAATGGTCTTCAGCTCCCGGATGGAGACCCTCTTTCAAAACTAAGACCTACCTAAAAATGGAGGAAAAGCGCGATGAAAATATTTATTACGAGTATTGTTTTATTACCCATTTTCTTCTTCGCTTCAAATTTGTCTGCTCAAAAATATGCCATTCTGAAACCAACCACGCCGGGTGTAAAAAGCGATGTGATTCCCATTTCAAAGAAGCAGTTAAAACAATTATTGAATAATGAAACAATTTCTCTTCAAAATTCTCTATCTAATTTTCAACTCGGAGTTCCAGACACAATTTCACATTACCCTACTTATGACACGAACTTTGGAGTCATGTCCGGCGATACCCTTTCATCCTACTATGAATTATCAGCTTCTCTTTACATTCGTGCCGTGGGAATTACCGGGCATGCATGGGGCAGTATCCCTATTGCAGAGGGATTCCATTTAATGATACACAAACGAGTGCATCCATGGTACTTTCCGACCGAAAAATGGAACAATGGTGGTTGCCCAGTTAAAGATTCTCTTGGCTATGACTCAATTTTAGGTGAAAAATTGTGGGGCAATGTTTCTGTGCCCATTATTGATGGAGAACGAGTGTGGACTGAAATGGGTAGCGATGTATTTGATCCTGGTGAAGGATTCATAATTTCTATTGTTCCGTATGGTGGCAATTACATGGGGAATGAAGCCATGGCCTATAATGGAGAAAATGATGGTTTGCGTTTAGCCAAGTATTATCAGTTAGGTTGGGGAGACTTTGAACCACAATGGGTGGTTCGAAATTACTCCTGCGCCTGGCTGATTGTCGTTGAAATATTTGGATATCCCCCTGTACCGTGGCTAAATCCCGAAACCTACGGTACCGTTCTTAATTCTAATCCAAAGCCATTGAGATGTCACATTTGGGATTTAGATGCACAATCACCAGACAAGGCAGGAATAGACTCTGCCAGACTTTTCTATAAGATAAATGATGGGGATTATTCCACTTTGAAAATGTACCTGGTCAGTGGTACAGATATAGAAGGAACGTGGGAGGCCGTTTTACCTGCTGGTTACATGGACCCCGGCGATGTACTGACCTATGAGTTTCAAGCGGTCGATAAAAGTGGACATGTCGCGAATAGCGGTGCATATTCATTTCGCTATTTCAAGAAGATGCATGAACTGTTAGTATTTTATAACGATGACGGGACATCCTATGATGCGTCCATTATTCTCCATCCCTACTATGACAATCTGTGGGTAGATCAATATGGGACGCCATATTCCTACGATGCATGGATTGGATTAACCGACGGACCACTCACACCGGACTTAATTAATCAATACAACTATCTCGTTCAGATAGATGCATACTCGCCGGCATGGATGAACGATGACGTTGTTGGCGCCTGGTTTGAATCAGGGGAATTGGAGTCCAAGTACAGATGCCTGTTTTGGTCGTCCCAGGATTGGGCAGGATTTCTCTGCGGCGGTTGGGAAATGGAAGATGACACTACATTCGCCCCGGACGATTGGCATTATAAATATTTGGGCATTGAATATATTGGAGGCGCAGGACACGATATCGCGACTGATCCGTTTCCGATCAACCCTGTAAAAAATGACTGGATTAGCGGTGAATTGGCTGAGTTTATAGGCGATAGCCTGAAGCTTTATTTAAATTGTAAGTATGAGTTGGGCTTTACCAATTGGGCGGACGCCTTTATTCCGACGGATGCGGCAACGGTTTGCTTCACCGATTCTGCCCAGGGAAGGGCAATGGGAATTCATAAATTTGGTCCTCATTCATCCACTGTTTTCTTGTCCTTTGATCAACTTTGCCTGCAAGCACAGCCGGGTGATTATTGGACAGAACCCAATATAACAAGCGTCGTCGGGAATGCACTCCGATATTTTACTCCCATCAATTCTATTGAAAATTGTGCAATTGAGATTTCACCGTCACTTTTTATTCTAAGCCAAAACTACCCTAATCCATTCAATGCCGAAACCTGCATCCGCTACACCATAACCGAACCGGCCCGGGTGCAGGTGGGTATTTACAACATCAGAGGCCAGCAAGTTGCCGAGCTGGTCAATGAAAAGCAGTCAGCCAATTCCTATGCAAAAATCTGGGACGCCGGCGATTGTCCCAGCGGCGTCTATTTCTGCCGCATTCAGGCCGGTGATTTTTCCAGGAGCATCAAAATGATTTTGATCCGGTAGCCGATAACGGCCTTCCACGCGCCATCGCTTCACTGGCCGATGAACCTTTGTAATTCCGTTTCGTTTAAACAAATTACAAAGAACGAAATTTTCGTAATGACCATAAATTCTCATATCAATGAAAAGAGTATTTATAATCGCCCAGGTATTTTTATTCCTGTTCCGGCATGGAATGGCAAGGGACTCGCAGCCATATCAGGGGGACAGGACTGTCCCGGGGACCGTTGTCGCAAAGGTGAAGGCCGGTAAAAGTATTTCGATGCTGAATCAGTTATCAGCAGCGCCCGGTCACAACCTGCCGATTTCTGCCATCGGGAAAATTTTCCAGGCCACGGAACACCCCGACCTTTCCCGATTTTACAAAATCGTGTTCCCGAAATCCATTCCCCCGGAAGAATTCGCCGCAGGCATTTTCGATTCACATATTTTTGAATATGTCGAACCCACATATATTTCCTACGTCGAAGGGACAATTCCCAACGATACATTGGTTTCGCGCCAGTCACATCTGGAACAGATCGGACTATTCATGGGCTGGGACATTCAAAAAGGCTCTGAATCGACCGTCATTGCCATTGTCGATAACGGCACCGATTTTCATCATCCGGATTTAGCCGCCAACATTCGAATCAACCTGGTGGAAGCGTCGGGCAGCGCCGGAGTTGACGATGACGGCAATGGCTACACCGATGACTTTTACGGCTGGGATTTCGGCGATAACGACAATAATCCGGGTCACGGAACAGATCCATCCGGCATCGCCGTCCACGGGACTCACACCGCAGGCATCGCCTCGGCCGTGACCGACAATATTACCGGCGTTGCCGGCGCAGGCTGGAACTGCTCCATTTTGCCGATCAAAGTCGCGGCTGACAATGATACCTATCAGATCTCCAGCGGGTACGAGGGCATTGTTTACGCGGCGGATAATGGCGCGCATATCATCAATCTGAGCTGGGGACGGTCCGGCGCATACTCCCAGTTCGAACAGGACATCATCGACTACGCCGCTCATCGGGGTTGCATCATCATCGCTGCCGGCGGCAATACCAACATGAACGCCAATTTTTACCCGGCCAGCTATGTCCACGTGGTGGCCGTGGCTGCTGTGAACGATCGCGATGAAAAAGCCAGCTACGCCACTTATGGGACATTCATTGACCTGTCCGCTCCCGGCGGCGACAAGAGCACAGGCAGGCCCGGAATTTTGAGCACCATCCCCGTCGACCGCGGCAGCTACGGAGAGATGTCCGGCAGTTCCATGGCCAGCCCTGTCGTGGCTGGTGTACTGGGACTGATGAAAAGCCAGTTCCCCACATTCAATGCCCTGCAATTGAAACGGCAATTGATTTTGACCGCCGACCCAATCGACCCGGTCAATCCCGGCTATACCAATTTGTTGGGCGCCGGCCGGGTCAATGCCTATCGCGCATTGACCGAAGACGTCCAGGATGAAATCCCGGCTAACATCGAGTTCTTCAAAGCGGCCGTATCCGATGCGGTATGGGGCAACGGCAATTTTCTCATCGAGCGGGGAGAAGAAATTGGACTCGATCTGTGGTTTCGGAATTACTCGATCAGCCCGGCGTCTTTTCTCGAAGTGACGCTCACCACCAGCGATGACCAGATCCGCATCACCGAAGGCTACTCGCGACTGAATCAGATTCCCCCGGATACCGTTTTTGCCGTGCACAATATCCTGCGCTTTGCCATTTCGTCCAACGCTGAGCCGCACGTCGCACAGTTACTCTGCCAGCATCGCACCGACCAGGGCAAGGTTGGCAGCGACACCATCTCCGTGATGATCGGCAAACGCGCTGTGCTGCTGGTCGACGACGATGATGGCTATCGAAACGTGGAGGGCTTTTATTCCACCGCGCTTTCCTCGCTCAACGTCCCATTTCTGATCTGGGATCATTCCCGGCTGGGTACTCCGCCGGCCCGGACTCTGAGCCACTTTCCAACGGTGATCTGGTTCTGCGAGTGGGCTTTTCCCAGCCTGTCTCCGGAAGACCGCATGGCGCTTCAGGATTATCTGAATCAGGGAGGTCATCTGTTCCTCTCCGGGCAGGATATCGGCTGGGACCTGGCGGATCCGGGCGGAGACGGCAATAACCAGTTCTCCGAATCGAGCGTGGATTTTTATCAACACTACCTGCACAGCGACTACCGCGAAGATCACAGCCGATCGGCTTTGGTTCAGGGAATCCCCGGCACGCCGGGCCAGGGGCTGGAGTTCACCATTTACCAGCCGGATATCCCTCCCCATTTCCAATTCCCGGATTGGCTGGAACCCATGCCGGATGCGGTCTCCTGCTTCCGGTACGATTCGGACAGGGGCGCTGGTGTGTTTTTCGAAAAGTCGCATCGCGTACTGAACCTCGGGTTCGGATTTGAGGCCGCCGATGCTTCCCGCAACGCGGATCCAACTGCCCCGTCGAGAATCCGCCGGGAGCTGATGGAAAGGATTCTCAATGCAATGGGGCCAATGCTTCACACGCCCCTGGCGGACAGCGAGACTTCGCCAGACTCGATCTGCTTCACCGTGGACCTTTCGCCGCGCGTCTCGGATATCAATTCGCTCTCCCTCTTCTGGAAGACCGACGCCATGAGTGATTACGAAGAATCACCCATGTCTCCGGTCAGCCTTTCGCAGTTCCAGAAATTTATCCGACTGAATTCTCCTGTCGGCGAAGTTCGCTATTATTTTGGAATGAAGTCACCCTATTATCAGCACACACTGCCGGTCACCGGCGAGGCAGCGCCGTTCATATTTTTGTTGGGATCGGATCAGACGGCGCCGACCATTCTTTTCAGTCCGCTTCCTGATATCTTTCTGCAAAAGGCATCCCGACCCATTCGCGTTTTTGTGGAGGACAATCTTGCAGTCGCTCCCAATTCGGTATGGCTTCATTGGGCGGCCGCGACCGGGGCCGACAGTCTGCCGCTGACGCTGGCCGAGCCGCATTGGTTCAGCGGCGCCATTCCGGCCGGGATTCCTGTCGGGGATACGGTGCGCTATTACGTGTCCGCGTACGACGCCGCTACTGTTCCGAACCGCGCCGTCTCGGACATTCAATCCTATGCCGTCGGTTTTGAAAATTTCGAGCATGGCCTCACGCTGTGGCGCTCGGATTCTGACTCGTGGGCGCTCGATGATAATGAAGCATTTTCCGGCAGCTATTGCATCTCGACCGGGCCGGGCGCGCCCTATCCCAACGATTCCAACGCCAGTCTTTACGCAGACGGCGCCATTCCACGGTCTTCGCTGTACCAATTCGTCCTTCATTTCCGGACAAAGTATGATATCGAGGCCGGCGTTGATTTCGGCTTCACCGAGATCAGCCTGGATGGCGGGGCTAACTGGCAGTTCATCGGCGAGGCTTTGAGCGGGACGCAGGATGACTGGCGTCAGGTGTTCGTGGATTTAGACCCATTTGCAGGCGTCGGCGATGATTCTCTGCTGCTGCGTTTTCGATTAGCAACAGACTCCAGTCAGACCAGGCCTATGGCCGGCTGGTTCATCGATGATATTTGCATTCAGTCGCGGGCCGCTTCCGAAATTGTTGAGGGAAAAAGCGCCAGCCATGCGCCGGTTCAGTCGCTGCGAATTCGGCCCAACGTCCCCAATCCCTTCAATGCCGTCACAGTCATTGAAATCGAAGCGAGTCTGCCGGGCGATGCGCGGTTGGCGGTTTACAATCTGCGGGGACAGGTCGTGGTGAGTATCCCGGTGAATATTGTTGCCCCGGGCGTGCATAAAATTTTCTGGGATGGCCGGGATACGCATGGCCAGTCCTGCGGCAGCGGCGTGTACTTTGCTCAGGTGCAAATGCATCAGGCGAATCGCCTGATGCGTTCGAACACAGTCAAATTAATTTATCTTCGCTAAGCGAGGCAGGAATGGCGCAGCCAAACTGGCACAGAGTCTGCGTGGGATGCCGTCAGGCCAGACATAAATCTGAATTGCTCCGGATTGTCAAAACAAAAACCGGCCAATTCGAAATCGATGAAAACCAGGACAAACCTGGTCGTGGCGCCTATGTCTGTCCCAGGCGAGCCTGTGTTCAGATGGCTGAGAAAAAACGGGGATTCAATGCCTCGTTCCGCTGCGAAGTCCCCCGGTCGCTTTACCGGGAAATATATCAATGGATCAACTTACTTGAACAATGAAAAAATCATGTCATTGCTGCACCTGGCGCAAAAAGCCGGAACCCTCATCATTGGAAAATCGGCGGTTCAACTGCTACTCAGAAAGAAACGCATCGCGCTGGCCATCGTCGCCCTGGACGCGCCGGACAAATTGAAGCAGCAAATCGAATTCGACTGCCGGCGACTGAATATCCCCATGATCCTTTTCTCGACAAAAGATGCGCTGGGCGAAATGTGCGGACACGAAACGGTCGCTACTGTCGCTGTCACCGACAGGAACCTGGCTGCCGGCTTGAAACTGGAATTTCAATAATTTAAAAAAGCTATTAGCTTTCAGCTCTCAGCTTTCAGCGACGAGAAAAACAGCATCTTCAGCAGGCATGTATTCTTGCCACTAGGAAGCAAGTCACGAAGCTACAAGAAGATGTCAACGGATCGTTCGGACAGCATTTACAGAGGAAGGAATTCAACACGTTGGATTTGAGAGATCTCGCCATCGATATTGTGACCGCGCTGGAGAAGAAATTCGGGATTCCGGGGAGAGACGCTCCGATGGATCCACTCAGCAATCTGATCCTGACCGTTCTTTCGCAGAGCACCAATGATAAAAACCGCGACACGGCCTATTCGCGACTGAAGGAGAAATTTCCAACCTGGGAAGGCGTGATGACAGCCGACGCCAAAGAGGTGGAAGAGGCGATTCGTCCCGGCGGTCTGGCCCGACAAAAAAGTCAGCGCATTCAGGAAATCCTCACATGGATAAAGGGGGAATACGGCGGCTTCAGCCTGGATGGTCTCTGCGGCATGAACCCGGACGAGGCCATTGAAAAATTCTGTCAATTAAAAGGCGTGGGTGTGAAGACAATTTCCGTGGTGCTGCTGTTTTCATGTCAGGTGGATATTTTTCCGGTGGATACGCACGTGCATCGGATTTGTCAGCGCGTTGGGCTTGTTCCGGCCGGGACTTCGGCGGAGAAAACGTTCTGGATGATGCGGCCTCTCGTGCCCGGTGGTAAATCGTACTCACTGCACCTCAATCTGTTAGCGTTGGGCCGGACAATTTGCCTGGCCCGAAAGCCCCGCTGCGAGGCGTGTCCCCTTTCGGCTCTGTGCCGGTTCAACAAACAAGCCGGCGCATGAATTCGTGTGACTTGTAGCTGATCAATCCGGCGATGCCAGCGCTGATATGCCGCATCGCTATCCGCGAGTTTCAACTGATGCCCGCTGGCTGGCGAGCATGTTTCCGGCAATTTACAGTATTGATTTTTTGGATTTTTTTTTGTACATTGCAGCGCACGAACCAGGAATAACTCCGAAGCAACGCATTAAATATACATTCGAACCTGCGAAGGAAAATGATTTGAACAAACGAACAATAAAGATTTTACTCTTATTGGCCATCCTCATCTTCTGCACCAGTTGCGACCTTTCGACCAAATGGCTGGCGAAACAACGGCTGGAATACGCCCGGCCCGTCACGATCATCGAGAATTTTGTCGAATTGCGCTACACAGAAAACGAGGCGATTGCGTTCAGCATGCTGCACTCCCTGGAATCAGGCCTGCGGAAATGGCTCATCTACTCGCTGTCGCTGGTCGCGATGATATTTCTGACCGTCCTCACCTGGCAGGTGCGCCATCAATCGCTCTGGTGGCTGGTGTCGCTGACGCTAATATTTTCCGGCGCGCTGGGCAATCTGTTGGAGCGGTTGGCGCGGGGGTATGTTATCGACTTCATTCACCTGCATTACTATGATCGTTTCAGTTGGCCGGTATTCAATGCCGCTGATATTTTCATCACCTGCGGCGCTATCTTGTTGGGGATTCTCACATTTCGCCAATCTCCTGAATCAACGTTGATCACGGACAATTAGGGTACTACTATGGATCTGACAAACCTTCCAACATTCGAGCCAGGTTTAAATGAATTGATGCAGCAACTGACCCAGTTCTGCGAACAATTTTCCATCGATCGATTCGAAGCGGACGACATCAGGGAATTATTAACCGATGGCGAAACCGTTCCATGGATCGTGGGGCAACTCCGGCAGGACAATGCGGAGCTGGACGCCGAGAAACTGACTGTCATTCTTTCAGCCATCCAGCGGCATGTCGGCCCCCCGCCGGAGAGCGTGGAGGAGACGCTCGATGTGACCGAGAGCGCGGAAGAGGCGATTCCTGTCGAAGAAGCGATAGAGGCGCCGGTGGACCTGTCGCAGGTCGATCTGTCGCAACTGAGTTCTGAAATGGAAGCGCTCAGCAGCATGAAGCTACCCCGGGGCGTCGATATGAATCAGGTCAAAAAGATCATGGAATCCCCGCAGGGCGCGTTGATCGCCGATTTTGGTGTCTATTGCCAGGAGCAGGGAATTGACATCGCGTCCATGCCCAATGAGGTTCAGCTTCAGGAATTGAACAACCAATGGATGGCCACTCCGCGCGCGACATTGGGCGGCAAAACCCCGGCCGAAGTCTCCGCGAGCGATCCGTCTCTTTTTGCATTGAAAAAAATAGAGACCTATCGCCGCGACGAACCGCGCATTGGCCGCAACGATCCCTGCCCGTGCGGGAGCGGTAAAAAATATAAAAAATGCTGTGGCGTCGGCAAATAAACCAGACGTGCTTATGATTCTATCCAAAGATGAAGCAAATTATTTCTTTGAATTGTACTACAATCTGCTGCTGTTCACCAATAACCAGCGCCGAATCATACCGCACATTTTCACCATCGACGGATTGCACGACCTGGATAGCGACCAGTTGAAATCCATCCACCTCGCGCTATTCTCCCAGCCAAACCTGATCGACCAATTCATTATTAAAAATCCCTCCGGCTTCTCCGATTTCAAATTGGATGTCATCCATAGCTGGAAGCGCTCGGTGACCGGCCGCTTTTTCATTTTCGATGAACCAGGTGCAGGCACCATTTTCCTTTCCAATCTGATCCCCGGCAAAGCCTATTCAGTGGTCGGACTTACGAAAGAATTCGCCGACATCTTTCCGGAGCCGATGCCTATTTATATCGGAGCGGTTCTCATGCCCTTTTTGAATAAAATAATCACCGACGGCATTTTCAGCCGCTACCGACTTGAATTTGGAAGCGGGTTTCAGCATAACCTGCAACGAACTTACCGTGAAGCAGTCGGGCAATTCGGCATCATCGATCGCCTGTAACGCGATTGGCTTTCCATCAGCGGCAAGAAACCGAGTCCGCTGCGCCGCGCATTGCTGCTCCGATGGTGTGCCAGAATTCGCGCGCCTCGACCGCCCTGCTGCCAGTTGTTATTTCCGACTTGTACCCAGTCCTCCAATTTTTCCCTGCAACTTCTACCCGACTGCGCCGTAGGAAATACATCAAATTTTTGTAACGACTCAGGTGACCATGCTGAAGCATGGCGTTGGTTTAAAATTGTACCAACCCCACGATTGATCGTGGTGTTCAAAAATCAACCAGTCAGCTAACCAGCCGCTTAATGGCTGTACAGTTACGACTATTCCTTTACAAAATATACATCATGAAATGATTCTAAATTTGAACCCTGGACTCTGAATCAGCTAACCTGAATAATTTCCAATTTTTTTCTCTCACAAGCACCATACGAGTATGCAATTCAAATTCTCCATATCGTCAATTCTTTGTGTCATCACTCACCCAACCCACAAACATAGGAGCAACTGTATGCAAAAAAAACTGGTCATTCAGATCGTACTGATCTGTCTGTTAAGCGTCACGCTCATTCATGCGGACGAAGGGATGTGGCTGTTGAATTCCCTCAAACAGCTTCCCTGGAAACAAATGCAGGCGCATGGCCTGAAACTGACGCCGGAACAAATTTACAATCCTGACGGCGTCAGTCTGGCGGATGCGATAGTACAGATTGGCGGCGGCACAGGGTCATTCGTCTCTGACCAGGGTCTCATCATCACCAACCACCATGTCGCGTTTGGCGCAATTCAGCGCCAGAGCAGTGCTGACCAGGATTTCATCCGCAAGGGATTTTTAGCGGCGACGCTGGCAGAAGAGCTACCGGCCAAAGGCTACAACGCGCGAATTTGCACTGGATTTCAGGACGTGACCGCCGAAATTTTGAAGCATGTCAATGATGACATGCCCTATGGCGAGCGCTACACAACCATTGAAAATATCAAACGCGAGCTTTTGAAGAAGTACGAAGAAGACGAAACCATCTCTGCCCAGATCGTCGAAATGTTGAGCGGCACCCATTACTATCTGTTCACCTATCTGACGCTGAAAGATGTCCGCATCGTCTACGCACCGCCGCGCTCTGTTGGAGAATATGGCGGCGACATCGACAATTGGATGTGGCCACGCCACACCGGCGATTTTTCTTTCATGCGCGCCTATGTCGGCCCTGATGGCAAGCCGGCTGATTACTCCGAAAAGAACGTCCCATTCAAACCCAAAAAATATCTGAAAGTTTCTTTGGACGGCGTTAATGAAAACGACTTCACGATGGTCATTGGCTATCCCGGCAACACCATGCGCTACCGCTGCTCTTTTTCAATTGACCTGTGGCAGAATGAAACCTATCCGGAACAGATTGAGACTTTCAGAAAGAACATCAAAGCGCTGGAAGAATTGGCCGGCGATAATCGCGAATTGCAAATCAAATACGCCGCCCGGATCAAAGGACTGAACAATGTGCTTAAGAACAACGAAGGGATGGTGGAAGGGTTAAAGAAGTCGCGCCTTCTGGAGCGCAAACAAAAACAGGAAGCGGAATTCACCGCATTCCTGAAAAAGAATCCGGAGTTGGATAAAAAATATGGGAGTGTTCTGCCGGAGTTAGGTCGCATCTATGATGAGCTTCGGACCTATCATAAAAAGCAGACATCGCTTGGGAATATTTTAGGAAGCAGCGATCTGCTTGCCAATGCCCGCTTCATTTACAAATGGAGCATCGAAAAACAAAAAAACGAAAGTGAACGGGAACCCGGATATACCGAGAAAAATATCGAGCGGATAAAAAAGCAACTCACCGCAGGCAGAGATCAGATCGACATCCCGGCGAATAAAAAATTGCTGGCCATGACTCTGATGGATGCGACCAATCTGCCGGACAATCAGAAAATTCGCGCGTTGGAAGGTCTGACAGGCGGGAAAAGCGGCGATGATCTCAACCAAGCAATTCACAATTTCGTGGAAGATATCTTCGCGCGAACCGTGTTCACAGATTTCGACCGAGCTATGGAATTAATGGATAAAACAGAAACTGAAATCAATGCATTGAACGACCCCATCATTCAACTCGCTGCGAAGCTGGAAGAGGAAAACAAGGAAATGAATGATAAGTACGAGGCGTTTGTCGGCGCGGTATTCAAGCTGCGGCCTTCGCTCATCCGGGGAATTTATGAATGGAAAAAGGGCAGCCTCTATCCGGACGCCAATGGCACCGTGCGATTCACCTATGGATACGTGAAGGGTTACAATCCCCGCGACGCTGTGTCCTACAACTGGAACACCACCTTAAAGGGCGTCATTGAAAAAGACACCGGCGAGGAGCCCTTTGACAATCCCGTCGAATTGACTGAGCTCTATCAGAAAAAAGATTTCGGTCAGTATTTCGACGCCGACCTGAACGATGTGCCGGTGAATTTCCTGCATGATACCGATATCACCGGCGGGAATTCCGGCAGCCCGGTGCTCAATGGAAAGGGTGAATTGATCGGCGTTGTATTCGATGGCGATTACGAGTCCATGACCAGCGACTTTCAGTTCAATCCGGAATTGACGCGCACCATCAGCGTGGATGTTCGCTACGCCCTGTTCATCACGGAAAAATTGGGCAAAGCGACTCATCTGTTAAAAGAAATGAATGTGGCGACTGAATAGTCCACTGGAACCTGCCACGCGGGAATGACGTTGCGGCATAGCCACTTTTATCAGCCATTCATTTTAAGCCATAGGATGAATCGGCTGGATAATTCAGGCTTCGTGGCATTGGAGTCCTGCACAAAGCCCCTATTTTCCAGGGGCGTTTTTCGAAGATTAACTTGTATGAATACAAAGGTCAGGCGGTTGTTCACCTGACCTTTGTGCATTCTCTGCCAGTGCGACAAATTTTTCGGCAGATGAAAAATAACTTGCTTTTTTCCCAATTGTTTTTAATTTGTACATAGACTTTTTCCGCGCATTTTCAACGACGCCAGCATCACGGCGCCGAAGCTCAATTCAAACTATCCGATAAGCACTCATTACATTGTTACTCCCGGGAAAACTCACTAACGCACAGGGTTAACTCGAATGTCCAAGAAAATTGTTATTGCCATTTTTGTATTAGTGTTTCTTGCCGTCCTTGCTTTTCTCACTGTGAAATTCATACTGCCAAAAAACAAATCCAGCGATTCAGAAACGAAACAAACCAACTCCGCTGCAGGAACCGCTGAGGAAAAAGCAGCTCCCATTCTCGTCGAAGCTGAACCGTCGCATCTGGGAACCCTGGTCATTCGCGTTTCAGCATCCGGGCAAACCGAGGCCATTCGCCAGATTACGCTCAGCCCGAAAGTGAGCGGTGAAATCCTGAAATTGCCGGCTTATGAAGGGCAGCATGTCCGCGCCGGCGATCTTCTCCTGCAGCTCGACGACAGGGAATACCAGTTGTCGCTCTCCGAGGCGCGCGACCGATTGCTGAAATCGCGCGGAGAATTTGAAATTAAAAAGGTCGACAGGAAGTTATTAGCCGAGTTGGTTGATTCGAGCGCCGTGAATAAATTGAACCAACTGAGCCTGGAATGGAAACAGGCCCAGCTGCAATACAAAAACGGTGAGATCGACGAGCCGACATACGAACGGATTCGGTTGAATTATCAGAGCGCCCAGATCATTCCCGGCATTCGGCATGAGGAAATGGTCGCCAGTCAGACTGGTTTTTCATCGTCGCTGATTAATTTTGAACGCGCCAAATTGAATTTGTCTTACTGCGAAATGAAAGCCCCCTTTGCCGGAACCGTTGGGGATGTCATTGTCCAGGCCGGGCAATTTGTCGCTGCCGGCCAGGAATGCCTGAAGCTGATGGATATGTCGCGCATCCGCGTGTATGTCGGCGTGCTTGAAAGTGAAATTCAGCATGTCAAAGTCGGCCGCGCTGCCTCCATCCAATTGCCGGCTTTCCCGGGCGAAACTTTCAATGGAAAAATCATCACGATCAATCCGCTGGTCGACCCGGAAAACAAGACCTGCCGCGTCACGGTTGAGATCGATAATCCGGACAATAAAATCAAAGGTGGCATGTTCGCCTATGTAAAGCTGGACGCTCAAATTTTTCAGGAGCGGCTGCTCGTGCCGCGCACGGCTATTTTGACGCGGGATCAGCGTAACCTGATTTTCATTGTCAGAGAAAATGATGCACATGAAAAATTGGCCAAATGGGATTATGTTGAAACCGGTCTGGAAAACGAAGAATTTGTCGAAATTCTGAACTCCAAAATGGCGCTCCAGCCCGGTGAATGGGTCATCACGTCCGGCCACTATACACTGGCTCACGACGCTGAAGTTCGCGTCGTCAGTCAGGACAAGTGAAACCGGTCCCAATGCGCTCTTATGCTAACTCAGGATTTTCTGACATTTTGCGGAATCCCTACCTGCGCCGGAACGCGGGAAACTCGACGGCAAACAGCCGGGGGCATTTATTCCAACCTTGATTGATGCAGCCGCCGGTCAATTGAACTCAGGAAGATTGTCCATTAACTTAGAACTTTGTAACCGATCACAGGGTAGTTAAGAATGACAGGATAACAGGATGTTTGGGATAGACAGGATTAATTAACTTTAGCTCTTTATCATGTTAATCAAAACATAATCGTGTAAATCACAGGAGGCTGCGTAATGGAACTTGCAAGCTTGACTGAAAAAATTATTGGCTGTGCTTACAACGTATATAACATGTTAGGATTTGGTTTTTTGGAGTCTGTTTATGAAAATGCCCTGACAATTGAATTAAAAAAAATGGGATTTGCTGTAGAAAGACAAAAACCCATAAAGGTTTATTATGAAGGAGTAGTCGTCGGCAATTTTAAAGCGGATATTATTGTCGACGAGCTGATCATCATTGAATTGAAATCCGTAGAAAAAATAGTAAAGGAGTTTGAAGTCCAGTTGGTGAATTATCTAACGGCCACTATCAAACCAGTAGGCTTATTGCTGAATTTCTCTCCACATAAGGTAGAAGTAAAAAGAAAGGTGAGGATATTACCGGATAGAGAATAATCCGGTAAATCATTATCATCCTGTTATCCTGTCCAAAGTAAACAAATACAACTTTTGATCCCCTGTGATCAATTACGTAACTTATAATTTAACCTGCTGCAATTCATGCATATATCTCAACTATCCATCAATCGGCCTGTCTCGACCACGATGTTTTTCGTGGCAGTCTGTCTCATCGGAATTATTTCTCTGTTTCAACTGAGCGTTGACCTTCTGCCGGATCTATCCTATCCCAAATTGACCATCTGGACGACGATGGAAGATATGGGTCCCCGGGAGATTGAAGAGTTAATCACCCGCCCCATTGAAGAATCCATAGGCACGGTGGAGGGCATTCGGAGCACAAATTCCGTCTCCAAAAATGGATTATCGCTAGTCACCATTGAATTTCTCTGGGGCACGCACATGGATTTTGCCACGCTGAGCATCCGTGAGAAACTGGATCAGCTTCGCTGGACACTGCCCCGGGAAGCTGAGCGGCCCAACATCCTTCGCATCGATCCCCGAAATCAGCCCATCATGGCCATTTCGCTGTCGGGCAGCAATCTCGTCCATCTCAAAGAACTTGCGCGCAATGTCTTCAAGCGCCGCCTGGAACAGATCAAAGGCGTGGCGATGGCCACTGTGACCGGCGGCCTGGAGCGGGAGATACAGGTTGATGTTGACCAGCGCGCGCTCCATGCGCTGCATCTCAGTTCCAATCAGGTGACCAATGCGCTGAAGCTCGCCAATTACAGCATCACCGGCGGGACAATCAAGCGCGGCCTTTATCGCTACTCCCTCCGAACCATCAGTGAATTTCAGGACGTAGCCGAGATCGAGAATGTCGTCATTCAGCATCGGGATGATGGCTCGCAAATTCGGATTCGCGATATTGCCCGCGTCGTGGACGGCTTTCGTGATCGGCAGAGCATCACGCGCTTCAACAACAATGAGAGCATCGGGGTGATTGTGCGCAAGGAGGCCGGGGCCAATACCGTCGCTGTCAGTAAATTGATCGATGAGGTATTAGACCAGTTACGACGCGAAAATCCGAATATTCAAATCACGGTCGCTTACAACAGCGCCAGATTCATTTCCAGTTCCATCAGCTCAGTCATGCAAAACCTCTACCTCGGCGCGCTGCTATCGTTTTTAGTGCTGTTCGTTTTCCTCCACGATTTCAGAAATCCGTTCAATATCTCCCTGTCCATCCCTATTTCTGTGCTGGCTACTTTTGGCCTGCTTTATTTTTCAGGCATCAGTTTGAATATCATGTCCATCGGAGGGCTGGCGCTGGGCGTTGGTATGTTGGTGGACAACGCCATTATTGTGCTGGAAAACATCTTCCGGCATCGGCAGGAAGGGAAGCCCATGATGGAGGCAGCGTACCTCGGTGCCAAAGAAGTGGCCCTGGCTATTTCTGCATCCACCTTCACCACAATCGCGATTTTCCTTCCCGTGGTCTACATCTACGGTGTCGCCGGCCAGCTCTTCCACGATCAGGCTATCACCGTTGCCTTCTCGCTGATCGCTTCTCTCGTCGTCGCGCTCACGCTGCTTCCCATGATGAGCTGCCGATTCCAGCCGGATTCGTTTCTCAGAACAATGGAGCGACAACCCACCACAGCGGGGTCGCCGCGAAAAATTTCCAGTCGCCCCTGGAAATGGCTGGTCAATCCCATCCTCTGGTTGGCCTTTTACAGCGGCTTTGGCGCGAGCCAACTGCTCCGAGCCCTGTCCGATTTTTTCAGGTCTTCCCTGCAAAAGATTTCATCCCGAATTCACAAGCGAATGCAACCGATCTTCAACTGGTTCGACCGGCAGTACGAATCCGCTGAGGTTGGTTACCACTGGCTGCTCCAACTCTCCCTCAATTATCGGGGACGATTCATCGTCATCGTGGTCATCCTTTTTGTTCTGGGTCTGGTATCCATTCGTTTCATGAATCGTCAGTTGATGCCACTGGTTGATCAGGGCGAATTTTCCGTGAACATGGAATTGCCGGTTGGCAGTACGCTGGAAGCGACCGAGGCCGCCGCTTCGACGATCGAGAAATGGCTCACGTCCCAGCCCGATGTCGCGGCGGTATTTTCCGCCATCGGACTGAGCGAAGATCAGGCGGCGCAATTTTCCGAAGACGCAGGAATCAATCACGCCAAACTCCAGATCCAATTGAAAAAAAAACGCGCCCGCTCCACCGGCGACTTGGTTACCGCACTCCGATCTCACGCTGCCGGTTTGACTGCCGGCACTCTGACATTCGACAGCGGCGAACATATTTTTCAACAGATTTTAGGGACGGCAACCCCGCCGATTGTCATTAAGTTTCGCGGCAGCGAGTTGAGCGCATGTCGCGACATGGCCGATTCCATCGCCCAACGACTCGCGGGCATTGCGGGATTGAAAGACCTTCACTCGGACTACATTGAAGGACAGCCGGAGTACCGAATTGAAATCGACAGGGAAAAAGCCAGCCGCTATGGCTTCACCGTAGCCACCATCGCTGAATTCATCAAATACCAACTCGCCGGTTTGCAGGCGACGGAATTCAAGGATTTCGACCGTAAAATTTCCGTGATGGTTCGGCCGCAGCTCTCTCAGCGAGACGATTTGGCCGATTTGTTGAGCCTTGCCATCACTGAAAATAACCTCACCATCCCACTGCGGGAACTGGTGACTGTCACACCCTCACTGGGCCCCAGTGAAATTCGCCATGAAGACCAGAACCGGCAGGTCTGCCTGTTAGCCAACATTTCCAATCGAAGCCTCAGCGACGTAGTCAGCGACATTACGCGCACGCTTGACCCAATACAAATCCCGCCGGATTACCAGATCGTCATCGGCGGCGAGCAGGAAGAGGTGCACCGCTCATTCCGCAGCCTCGTCTTTGCGCTGGTCATCGCTATCCTGCTGATCTACATGATTATGGCAGCGCAATTTGAATCGCTCAGGCATCCGTTCATCATCCTGCTGGATGTGCCGTTGACCATCGCCTTTCTCAGCATCGTTCTCTGGCTCAGCGGCATCGGACTGAATGTCATTTCCTTCATCGGGTTGATTGTGCTCGCCGGCATCGCGGTGAACGATTCCATCGTGAAAGTCGACTTTATCAATCAACACCGCAGACAGGGCGCCACTGTTTTGGAAGCAATCGATGAGGCCAGTAAAAAGCGATTTCGCCCTATCATCATGACGTTTATTACCACTGTTCTGGGCTTATTTCCCATGGCGCTTGGCTTCGGCGAAGGCGCTGAATTGCAGCAACCCCTGGCTATCACATTGATCATCGGACTCAGTATCTCGACGGTCATCAGTCTGATCGCCGTGCCGGTTTTTTACACCTATTTCGGCGACAAAGACATTTGAGCGGCAGCTTCTTCCAGCCTCATCGAAACGCGGTTAGAATGCGACTGCTGCCTGAGTTCCTGTCCTCAGTCCCATCATTCTATTTTCTGATCAACTGAGATCTCCAGTATAAACGTATTTGATGATTTCACAAATAAAAAGTCCTTCCGAAGTTGATTTGCACATCGGAAGGACTTTGTGTTATGTACTGACTATTTCAATAGCTGTTACTGCACCAGCACCATTTTCTTCATCAGCGTGAAACTGCCAGCGCGCATCTTGTACAGATAAATGCCGCTTCCCACAAATTTACCTGCGTCGTCAAGCCCGTTCCAATTGACATGGTACGAACCGGGTTCCATAGCCTGATTCACCAGGGTACTGAGCCGCTGTCCCAGCAGATTGTAGACTTCAATGACTACGTGGGATGATTGCGGGACATGGTAATTTATGACTGTGCCGGAATTAAATGGATTCGGATAATTCTGTTCCAGTTTCCATTCATCGGGAATTTCCTGCCCGGAATGATCGCGCACAACCGTGAGGTTTGTGCTGTGATCATCCACAGTAATATCGGAGAAATCGAATCCCAGCGCAGCCAGATCGACCGGCCCTGTCGCTTCAAACACCAGATCGATCACCAATCCTTTCTGATGCAGAGGATGGGCAGACGCCAGCGCGATTGTTGCGCCCTGATGAATTGTTTTTCCAGCGCACATGACTTCGTCCGCCTGGACATTTCTCAGAGAGCTGGACACATACGTCAGGTTGGCGCTGTTCATGTTTACTGTGAAACTGCCGGAATAAGCCTCATCTGAAAAATTCACTTCCAGCGGAACGAGTATTCTCCCTTCGCTCTGTCGCTTGATCTCATCTATCCCAATTTCGACTTGCGCGCCAGCGCCGGACAACCTCGCCCCGGTCCAGTTGCCCGAAGCATCGCCGTACAAAATGCCGACGAAATCCTGACCGGCCTGATTTGCGCTCAGCGGGGTGTACGTACGACCGCGGGGAGCAGTGGACCAGTTGGCGTCAGAAATTGAGAAATCGCCCGGGACGAACGTCCAGTCTGTTCCGACCGGGAAACTGGTCACAGCGCCAACGCTGTACCGCAAAATGAACGAGGCGTCGTAGGCCGTGATGGCGCCATTCCCGGAGACGTCCGCAGCCAGTTTCGCGTACGGAGTTAAGGTGTACAAACCAACAGAGAAGCGCAGAATGATGGAAGCGTCGAAAGCTGTGACGGCATTATTGATCCCGCCGCTCTTCTGTGGCGTCACGGTATAATTGCCCTGAGTCAAATCCAGTAACCCATAATCGCCGGAGGCATTGGTGGTCGCCGTTTTGCTCTCAGCGCCGGTGGCTGCCACATTCACATTACCCACTGGCTTGGCAGAATCGGAATAATAGCCGACCCGGCCGGTTACGTCGAATCGGGTTTCCATGACAGTGAAAAATCCATCCGTACCGGAAACAGGGGGCTGGCCTTCATTCATCATTGCAGTTTCGAAATGCAGGGATGTGCTGCTGCCCGTAGCGCCGTTAATAGTGAACACGATTTTAACGAGATCACCGCTGCCGGACAATGGCGAACTGCCGGCCAGGGCCATGGTAATTTTTCCCGGCGTAATATTTTTTGTCGGCGCGCTCCAGCCAGAAGCCGCAAGGACTGTCCCGCTAATATCTGTGTCAACAGCAGTCAGGACGTTTTGATCATAGCTGATTGAAATATCCGATGAGTAGACGGACTTGCCGGTGAGATCGCTGCAATGAATGGGAATCGTAATCGACGCGCCCTGGGGGCCGCCAAGATTGGTGTCGATCCACAAATTCACCTGGTCGCCGGAACCATCCTGATTCACCTGCACGCTTTGCGGTGAGTCAGCCGCTCCCGGCGCACTGACAGTGACTGCGCCCGATCGCGAAGCGCCCGAGTTCGCCTGAACGGATAACGTGAATGTTTGGCCGGGAGCGCCGGTCGTTGGATTCACCGTGATCCAGGTATTGCTCGGCGAGGCTGTCCACGTGAAAGTTCCGCCCGAGCCGCTGTTTGCCACTGTGACAACCTGGCTCCCTCCGCTCACTGGCGCATGATAGCTCGACGGGCTCACCGATAGCGCCGGCGATCCGGCCGGATTTGCAGTGACAGTCACCGAGACAACCGCTTCATCCGGATCATTGGAATGAATGTCAACCAGGTCCTGATCCTGAGCAGCCACCAGGTTCCAATCGACATTCAGGATCACTGATTGATTGCCGCCCGGCTGGATGGTGAATGGTGTGGCCGGGAAGGCGCTGGTTGTCAACCAGCTTTTCGAGTTGGAAATTCCATCTATCGTCAACACGGCACTGCCAATATTGTAGATCACGAAATAATCGCCCGGGCCTGTAGTAGGTTCCAATTCCACAACTGAAACTCCCCAATGCTGCAAACCGGAATAGTCGCCGCCCCAGGTCATCGTATGGGTCTGATAATCCCACGTATCATGGATATAGATGGTGCTGCTGCTATTATCATAACCGACGCCGACCATGCTATGCCCTTCCACGTGAATCATCACCGGGCGGCCGGCATCGATTTCGCTTTTGTACTGCTGATAGGTGAAACCGAGCGTGTTGCCATTGTAACCATAGATGAGCTGTGTGTAGTTTTGAATGACCACATAGCCTCTGGATTCAAAAAACAGGCGCATACCGTGGCAGCCATCCCGAGAAGGCGGCGAGTAGGTTTCACATTCAGAAAAGTCATACAACGGAGAGCCATCAAAGTTCATCCAGAATGTTGTTGAACCGTCTGTGTTGTCCCAATAATCCTGGTTGGTTCCCATATAATCGCCGGTGCACTCACCCTGTGTATGTTCTGTCCAGCCGTTTGTTACGAACGGATCAGGACCTCCTTCGCCGTATTTGATCCAGTAATCATCCACATGGCCGCGCGTCGTTCGCCCATCCACGGTATTTCTCGTGGCGCTCAACGGGCACTGACTTCTCGTTTCCCCGTTGATAAAGACGGCGCCCCATGAGGAATTATCCATTGGCATCACGCCGCCATTTGTCGGTCCGGTGTACATGTTCGTATAGCCGACATTGTCATAATAGCCGGCCATCATGGCAGCGGATGTGGCAGAGCAGCCGAATGACCAATCGTATGCGGGCATTGTGGGCAGCGTTACAGCGGCGAGCGACATCTGCGCCGCAGGCGCGCGATAATTATCAGGCGGTTTTCCCGGGACAATCACCTTCACCACCTCGTTGCCATTTTTGGTAATCGCTGTTCCGACGATGTATTTGCTATCAATGGGCGCAACGATGGAAAACTCGTCACTGCGCAACCCGGAATTTTTGGTGTTGGCATTCGCATTCCCGGACGTCTCGTTGATTGTAATCGACAAAGGCTGAACATCAATATCCGGATCGCCGGCCGGCGTTGAGTCCCAGAAATACTGACGCGCATATTCATTGTCAGATTCATCGGATTCTGCCACAACATCCGTGGCATCAGCCTCTGTCGCTAATGTGTGATATCCCGCTGTGAAAATGGATTGATAATCTTCAACATATCCGTACCAGTCCTGGAGCAAGCCATCCCAGTACCAGCCCTGTAAATAAGTTGACCCATCGTAGAGATAGACCCAGAACGTGGTTCCGGATGGAATATCCTGATCCTGATTGATGATCGCAAAATCAATATAGGTCGTCTCGCCAGCCTTCAGACTCGGGCCAGCGGTATTCGTCCCGGCGACTGACGACGCGACGATGGGATAATCCCAGCCAGTCGGGGTGTAAGCGGCAATGAGGTTTGGTAACCCGCCCGAAGCCCAATAAAATGTCTTTGAATACTCGTTATCATACTCGTCTGATTCTGCCACCACATCAGTGGCATCCACAGATGTGTTCAAAGTGTGGTTTCCAGCCGAGAAGGTATACACAAAATCTTGTACGGTGACATAATAATTTGCGCCCAATCCATCCATGTACCAGCCTTGAATGTAGGACGAGCCATCGTAGAGGTAAATATAGAAACGTGTTGAAGCTGGAATATCGACATCCCAGTTGACAAACGCAAAATCGATATAGGTGGTCTGACCAGCTTGCAAATCAGGCCCATCAGAATTAGTCCCGGACACTGAAGAAGCGACAATGGGACCAGACCATCCAGTCGGCGTGAAATCGGCGCTCAAGTTGGGCAAGCCTTGTGTCTCCCAGAATACATTGAATTCCACATAATTCAATATTCCGTAATCCGAAGACCAACTATCTTCCACCCAGGCGAAAAAGAATTGACTTGCGTCCTCGCCGTTGAACTCCGATGTGGAACGCCAGTTGAGATAAATATCGCTATCGTCTTCTGTATCATCATCAAACCCGCCGTCCGTCCGTCCGCCCAGGTGATAATAGATGCTCAGGTACCTGCTCGCTCCGCCCGTTGCGTCCGTCGAAAGATAAATTTCGTAATCCCCACAATAGAACGTCTGAGCATCGCCTGAATCATCCACTCGAATTCTGTATTCTAAATCAGTGACAACAGCGCCTGCTGGCAACACTGTAGCCGTGGCCATACCTAACCAATAGTAACCGCCATCAGGAATACTTTGATTGATAGTTCCACTCGATAGTGTAAATGAACCATTGTCTGTCGTCCCTTCAAGCCCATCCCTGTTTAGTGGGATTTTCATCGTGAAACTGCCCTTTGTGGGAGCAATCTCGTCCGACGGACTTACGTCAGCTTCATTCCGAGCGCCCGACAATTTATTCACAATACGTGTTTGCTCGGTGTCAAGCTTGCCGTTGCCGGTTTTTAAAATTGGTTTATGAGACTGTGTTTGCTCTGAATAATCCATTGGCTTGGTGAACGGTTTTTGAACCTTCAACAGATCGACAGGGTAACTTTGCGATATCTTCGTAGCGCCCAGGTTTGGATCATTCGGCGCTTCTTGTTTCAGCGGCACTGCTTCGGCGCTTTTTCCTTTATTATCCGCGCTCTGTAATTGTTGAACCGGAGCCGAATTTCCTTTGGAAAGAGGCACTCCCGGTATCGGTTTTTTGGTCACGCGAACCTGTAAATTCTGCGCCATCACAGTGTGATGGTAACACATAAGTCCGACAATGAACAGCAGCGTAACGATCCAGTAGTACTTTTTGCTTTGTGGCATGTTTTCATCCTTTCTGGGTAGAGTTGAACACGGCAGTACATAGCGTTTAGTTAAAATACTATAGCGTTGTAAAATATTTGTTTCTTTGAGATTTTATATCTGGTAAAGAAATCTCCACGAATCATATCAACTGAAATTCTGAAATAGGAATAATCATTAGCAATAACTAATTGTTTAATATGGAGCGTATCGCTTTCATGCAATTCGCTTGCATGCCAAATAAACCGATGGCTGATAGAGGCATCGCCATCCGATCAACAATTGACTTTCCTGAATGCAAACCAGTAAATGCTTTCGTAATATTTTATTGACGTTAACATAAGCGAAAGGCCACTTCTGTCATCCTTTTTAATAACGAGATCTGAATAGTTCATTACCGGTCCCTATTTACCAAATTGCATTTTTTACAGGAGTCGTCATTCCCGAATGATTCACTACAGCGCTCGTTGATAATATTTTTGAGATTCCTGCTAAATATATTCGGGAATGACAGTTCTTTATAAATAATTGAAAAAAGTCGGTTGTAAAGTTAAGAGTGAGTTCTGCTACTTCATCAATATCAATTTCTTTGAATCAAAGAATTTCCCGGCGCGGAAATAATATACATAAATACCCGAACTAACATAATTACCAACTTCATCTCGACCATCCCAATGGGACTGATGGAAGCCACCAGTTTTATATTCTCCATTGATCAATGTTTTAATTTTTTGACCCATCATATTATAGATTTCCAATGTGACAAGGTTACTCTCTGGCAATTGAAAACGGATCGTGGTTGATGAATTAAATGGATTGGGGTAACATTGATGCAGGAAATATTCCTGTGGAATTTCCGGCTCAATAACTTCCTGATTTGGTTTATTTAAACCTGGATTCGGAGATTCCTGTGTTTTAACATCCATCATCAGATTAGCCAGTTTTACGCTTTCATCTTTGGGGAAAAGTAAGGTCAATTCTTCCAAATATTTCTTTGCCACATCATCCTGCTTCAGGTCGAAATGATACAAATCAATCAAATCGAATAGCACATGCTTATGAGTGGAAGTGCCATTGTACTTAGCCTCTGCTAATACTCGCTCCAATTGCGTAGCTGCTGATTGATAATCCTTTCCTCCCGCAAGAAGCAATCCTTTTATCCGCTGCGCTGCTGCTCCAATTTCCAAATCATTGTATTTCTGTTCATTGGTTGAAAGTGTAGTAAAAAAATCACTGCCTTTTGTCCGCCTCGAGATACGCCACAATAATGATTGAGCGTGGATGGCGTCTTGATGACCAGGGTCAACTCGGATTACCGAATCGCACAGTGCCGTCGCTGAATCATATTTAGCTTCAAAGACATAACGGATCGCTCTATGAATTGGTCTTGGAATATCAGCAGATGTTGATGCTGTGGAAGATGAGTGAACAAGTTTTGTAGTTATGTTTTTAGGAGGAGTGGTCGAAGCAAGCATACTGGGCTGGGGATCATATTCCAACGGGAAATTCGAATCTATCGTGCTGCCAGCACTGCTATAAAATAATCCTTCGGGCGGATTCCATCCCCACCAATGTACTCCCCACCAAACTCTGCGGGCATACACATCGCTGCTTGCTTCTGCAACGACTCGGTAACTGTTTCCTAATATTCGATTGGTAGCGCCATAGGTGTTGTAATACCCAGAATGCCCCACATGACCATCACAATGATCATAAAAATGAAGTTGACCTTCATGATTATAATGAACGCTGTTAAGGCCACTTTCTGCACTCACCAATATCACGTCACTATAAGTATAAGCATTCACTCCATAGCGATGATTATCAAAGATATCATTGTCCGCCCAAATTGTAGCGTCTGATTCCCACAGAAATATACCATCGTATTCGTCCGTTGTTCTGATGTCATTTTCTGCAATACGGATGTGCCAACTGGGGAAGGCAGGATTGCCATACATAACATAAACGCCAAAAAGGTAGTTATCCTGGATATAGCTGTCTTTAATTTCTGGCGCTGAATAGCGGCTGAATATACCGTAATTGCAATGGTGGATATAATTATACCGATATGAATTCATCGGTTCGTGATGATCCAGATAAATACCATAATTGGCATTTGAAATCTCACAGTGATAAATGTAGGAGTATTGATAGCTGTTACTATAAAATTTTATTCCCTCCCACTGGGTATATGGTTCGATGCTGGTGAATACCACGCGATTATTCCACTGGCCATAGGCATAAATTTCACCATAAACGTTAAGTGCTTTTCCACAGGCAAATTTCAGGGAACTCCCAGGCATTATTTTCAGCGTTCGATTACTTGGGATACTTATATTGTCATTAATGGATACATCTGAATAAACGTGAACTTCTTCACTGGAAGATGCATCATTTAATGCTTCCTGTAGATCTGAGTATTGGCCTGTTATTTCTTCATAGGATACATTAAACAATCTCACATCCGGAATAAAGATAATGCTATCCTGCCGGTTAATGGTACCTCCTGTTGAATTCATAGTATATTCATTTACGTCCACTGCTGAATTTGATTCAATTGTAAGCGTAATTCCAGAAGGTACAGTTACGTTTCCTAATACAACAATTGTATCAGGATTACCTATTCCTGGCCAAGTTTCATTTTGGGCTAATCTACCTGATGTAGTTATTGGTGTTGCATATCTTTCTTGAGAATATTCTGTTTGCTCGTAATAATTACTTGCCTCTATGGCAAAGTAATAGGTTGTACAATTTGTCAAACCAGTGAGCGTAATTTTTCCTGAATCTCCTTGGAATAAAATTGGGGATGATCCCTGATCGGCGTCGTTACCATTATAAGGATGACCTGAATCGACATCATAATAAATATTGCAAGTTGTGGCTCCGAACGCTGTAAAAGAAAGCGTTACATTCTGATTACCTCCATAGCATTTGGAAATTACAGGTGTCTCGATATCCTCTATTATCTCAATGTCAAGTACGGTTCCATGGGTTTTTCCACTGTTATCGCTTGCTGAGAGTCTAACTTTTCCCACAATTGAATTTTGTTCGTTTCTAATCCAATTATAATCCATTGTGTCCAAATCAGGAACAGTGAGAAAGCCTGTTGATGAATATTCACCTGGTCCATCACAAGTATCGATTATTATTTCACCGCCTTCATAACAGGCCACTAATTTCCAATGCCAGTTTCCCATAATTTTGTCGCCATAAGGATATTCATCAAAAAATCTCGCGTAATACATCTGAGTTTCTTCCTGGTTTAAAAGCGTTGGCCCATCGGTAATGGCAATATAATCTTCTATGCCAGTTGGATTCCATGGGGTTCTAGAATCATAACCTTTAGAAATATAATCTCTGTAAATATGCTTATTATATTCTATCTCAGTACCATCAGGTTTAAAGCTCCATTCTAATGTACCTGCCGAATGATAGATATCGATGTTATCACCGGATTTATTTTTTATCATAACCATATGGCCGCCTGATTTTACCAGATAATCAGCCATTTGTGCTTCCGCGTAGTCAACAGAATAAAAGTTATTGGCGTACCAGATTGTACCATAGCTTGCAATTGGTAAACCATAGCCCCATGAGACAAAGCCAGAGCAATCGATCCCAAAGGCCCATTGGCTGGGAAGTGGCATACCCAGTTGGGAGCAAACGTGATAATGATGGGAATGCGAACCGCAGGCGTAATTATTTTCATCGGGTACTGTCAGAGGTTTTGTTAAGGTGATTTGGGCAGTTAGAGAAAAAGCCCCGGTCTCCATTATTAAGCAATATTTCCCGGTATATTCGATTGGGCTGGTGTTCAGCGTTTGATCGCCAGTCAACCAGCCAGATTGCCATATCTCATTTCTCACTTCATAAACCATTCCCTGGTTGCTATCATATCCAAAGCCCTTCTGATAGAGTTTCAACTGCCAGTCAGAATATTCATCATCCACGTCGACTGCTATCGTCAGCCAATCATTTTCTAAATAGCGAGTCGATGTAATTATTATTTGGTCAGCGCTATCACTCCAGGCAATACCAGGGTACAATGAGATATATTGTTCTTCTGTTAGTGATAAATCATACTGGACACCCTCTCCGGTTATCTTATTGTCTAACATTGTTAGATCATCTTTAACGCCATAGCCATAGGGTGCGCCATATTGGGAACCTTCATAGCCAAGGAATGTCGAATGGTTATAAGCTCCATCGGTGTCATAATAATTGTTTTGCCATTTATTGGTGTGACTTTCATCAAAATCCCAATTAATAAACCATATGTATTCTTCCATACTATCGATTACTTCTTGCCGAGTTCGATTTACTTCCTGGGAAAAGCAGAGCATGGGAAATATCAGGAGCAGAAGAAATATTTGCAATTTGGTTTTCATAATTACTTTACCTCCACTTTTAATATATCAAAACTTAGGTCTGAATTGTATGAAATAAGAAAAGCAGATGAATTTGAAAAAGAAGTATACTGGAAATAATTCGTCATAATGCTCAAATTTTTTATAACATAGGGAAGCTCGATGGTTTTGGTTTCCTTTGTGCTAAGATTAATTATTAAAATAAACTCATCATCATAATTCCTATCGAAATGAGCTCTGAGGCATCTTAAAATTATATGGTCATCTATAATGCCAACAGGGGTATTATCCACTATTTTCCCGACATAATCATTAGATTCCAAAACGATTTCGTTTTCTCTAATCAAATTATATTCTAGATCAGTAAAGAGAAATTCTAATTTCACATGATTATCATCAAGCTTTTTCCTGTTGCATGATAATATCGTTCCATTAAATAAAACTGGAAAAAATTTTGGTTCTTTTTTTAAAATATCCTGTTTAGTGAACATATAGAATTTTCCGTTGTCATTTTCAATATTGAAATCCTGTTCGATATTAAGGAAATTCAGCTCGATATTCGCATAAATTTTTCCCTCTGAGATATCAAGGGTTCTGATATGCATTCCGCGGGGCAACTGCGGAGCAATTAGCCTTTGCAGCCTTGGTTTCATCCTTTTGTTCTGGCGGTCATATTTTTCTCGGGCAGATTGCTCGCGGAAGGCTTTATACTCGGATAAATTTGGAAACTGGCTCACAAATATATATTCCCTGAAGCTGTCGAACGAATCATAAACATAAATGCGATTATCTATCCTGCTGGAACTAACCAAACAGTAAATTACGCCATCCCTTTCAACGATATCGTTTATAGATAGCGGAGGAGTTAACGTCGCTAAATTAGCATAAGTGGTTATATCGAAAACAAAGACATTTTTGGTGTCCCAGACGGTGATATATTTATCTCCTGCATACAGCCCCTGGACGCCATATATAAGCTCTCCTTCCCTTCCCTTATAGTCATCAGGATTTATCCCTTTTAAAGCATAATCGTCTTTATCGAAATGAATAATTTTTTCATATTGAGGTTGTAGCTGTTTTAATGGTTTCACTTTTGCTTGTGAAACGGCTATGTCGATGGTTAAGAAAATAATAGCCAGGCTTAATAGAATAAAATTAATTTTTGACATAACATCTCCTTATCGGATTAATAATAGTTTTTTAGTTTGTGCAAATTCATTAATTTTGAGTTGATAAAAATAGACACCTGATACAACATTCTGACCGTTGCTACTTCTTCCATTCCAGCTTATGTCATAATTACCCTCCTTTTGATATTTGTTTACCAATGTATTAACGAGTTGACCATTTGTGTTAAATAGTTTTATTGTCACATCACCTCCCTTTTGAAATGAGTATGAAATGTTTATAAATGAATTAAATGGATTTGGATAACTTTGTGCTAAATTATAATCAGGATTAATTTCAATATTCAAGCTATGAATTGAACTAACCACGTCGCCAAGTTGCCCGCGACTGCTCACCTGCTGCGCATAAATATCCCAGCCATTCGCTCCAAATTCATCCCAAACGATAATAGCGCCGCCAAATGCATCACCGGTCATAGTGCCGCATACGATATCTCTTTTCTTGGGATTATGATCAACATAGATGATCCCATTATTACCCCATAAAAAATTTCCGCTGAGATCAATTTTTTGAATAACTTGATTCCAAAGGGTATCTGAAATTTCAATTTTAAATTTTAGAATTGCTTCACCTTCATTACCGCATACAATATGATGGCCTTCAGTCACGTACCACGTGGAAACCTTATCCAAACATTTTTTTATCCATAATAATTGTCCACTACTATCTACTCTTGAAATATATAAATATAAACTATCTTCAGTCGTATCATTGTTCGAAATCCATACTATAAAAGCTCCACATTGGTCATCTTTTGTCAGTTCATATCTACTATAGCGAAATACCTGCTCACTAATAGAAGTTCCAAATTCGGGCCAGATTACGATTGCTTCTTTGGTTATACGTTGTGCACGTAGTTCAATTGGATTTCCGTTTTGATACACTAAGTAAGCGAATATTGCCCCTTCATTGTTATCGCTTATACACTTTCCACTAATGTCTAATATTTTTTCATTTTCTGACCAAACATATGTGCCATTTTCCCTGATTTTTTGAGCGGTCGAAATTGAGATATTATTTTTTCGTGAAGCATAAAAAATAATTATTGAATTTGAATCTGAATGAACCACATTATACCCTCCAAAACGAGCAACAATTCCTTGAGAATTAAGAGGTTTGCCATTGACTGACAATAATATTTGGCCGATATTAATAACATGTTGTATATAGACACCATTGTATTCAGATCGATCATCTTGCCAAACGACAATTACTCCACCATCGTTATCAGATATTGCTTTCGCGTTGAATTGGTTACCTTCCGCTGTACATATATCCACTCCGTCTGAATTCCAAAGCATAACTCCACTACTATCAATCCGCTGCGCATAAATATCGGTCTCTTCAATAGGATCAGGATGGAACCAATTTTTATAATCTAACCAGACAATAATTGCGCCTCCTTCTCCATCGCTTATTACATCTGCTATTTTTTTATATTCTCGTGCAGAACAAACCGGTACACCCCGTTCATCCCACATTTTGCAGCCATAGCGATTAAGTCGTTGGGCATAAATATGGCGATATCCAATCGGATCGGTTTCGTCTTCCCAGACAATGATGGAGTTACCTTTATCATCAACCACGATTTGGGGAGCAAATTGATTGTTGGGAGCAGTGCATATTGGTGTATTTTGTGATGCATCCGTCGACCACTGGGCAAAACACAGCTCTGAAAATATTAAGAGAAAAACAATTGTCATCAAAGAATATCTAATTTTCATCTAAATATCACCTCCCATTCTATCAGAGTAGAGTGAGCTTTTTTCATTTGAACCGATTTATTAACTATACTTTTGCAAATTTGGACCTGATCTCGCTGGATTTTCATCCAGCGCTGGCAATGGCTGGGACGTATGTCCCCGAATAGGCGTCAGTTCAGATAAATATCCCGGACGATTGTTAGCGGTGTTTGCGCACTACCAATGATTAATCAGTTACCTTTGATGAATGATAATTTCCAGAATATGAACAGCTTCCATGAAACCGTTCCAAGATGAGGCTCGTCGCTGAAGGAAAAATGAGGCGCGTCGTATTCAATATAATAAAAAAATATCAATTGTCAAGAAAAAGATAATAATTTTTAACATTCTGCGATGATTAATTTTTTTTAATGTTCATGCTCCGGCTATTTTTTTGCCTTAACTGCTTTGAATATACAGGGCGCAACAGAGTGTCGGCCAATATTATTCCGTGGGGCAGGTTCATAAAAAACTATTTTGAATTCACGAAAAATTTTCTTATTATCTGGGCAAAATAGAATCACAATGATCTCATCATAATCTGTTTAAGGAGGGCTGTGCCATGATCAGAACTGCCGAAGCAGGCAGAAAAGGCGCCGATGTCAGGTCAGATTGCTGGATAAAAATAACGGCGAATGATTCCGGCGGGATTCACCTGAATATCAAGAGCAAAGTGCAGGTGATGTACGGGACTTCCATTCACGACTCTGTAAAAGACGGGTTGGAATTCTTTGACATCAAACACGCAACGGTCGAATTGGAGGATAATGGCGCGTTGCCATTTGTCCTCATGGCGCGGCTGGAATGTGCGATTCGCCGCTTGAAGATGGACGATAACAAGCAATGGTTACCTCCGATTCCCGAATCCAATCAGCGACCTACGGTGAGAGACCGATTTCGCCGGTCTCGGTTGTATCTCCCCGGCAATGAACCCAAATTCATGCTCAACGCCGGACTTCATAAACCGGATGGGGTGATTCTCGATCTTGAAGACAGCGTTGCTCTGGCGGAAAAAGACAGCGCCCAGGTGCTGGTTCGCAATGCGCTTCGCCAGGTCGATTTTTTCCAGGCGGAACGGATGGTCCGCATCAATCAGATTCCCGGTGGACTTGACGATTTGAAATTTATCGTTCCGCATCATGTTCATGTCATTTTAATTCCCAAATGTGAGAGCGCCGAGCAGGTGAAACTCGTCGACGCCGAAGTGCACACTATCCTCAAATCTGAGAACTTAACTCAGTCAGTTTTTTACATGCCCATCATCGAGAGCGCACTTGGCGCGATCAAGGCCTATGAAATTGCCACGGCTGCAAAGAACATTGTCGCGCTGACGATCGGATTGGAAGACTACACGGCAGACATTGGAACGCAGCGAACCCTCGAAGGTCGTGAGAGTTTCTGGGCGCGGAGCCAGGTCGTGAATGCGGCTCGCGCAGCCGGCATTCAGCCGATCGATACCGTTTTTTCGGACGTCAATGATATGGATGGTCTCCGACAGAGCGTTTTAGAGGCCAAATCGTTGGGCTTTGATGGCAAGGGCTGTATTCATCCGCGGCAAATTCCGGTGATCAATGACGCCTTTGCTCCGGCCGCAGAAGAAATCGATCGGGCAAAAAAGATTGTCGCAGCCTTTGAAGAAGCTGAAGCACGCGGACTGAGTGTTGTTTCGTTGGGAAGTAAAATGATCGATCCTCCGGTGGTGAAGCGCGCCATGCGCACCATCCATTTAGCGACAAAGACCGGCAAATTACCTGAAAACTGGCGAGAAGGAGATGCACAAAATGGCAAATAAATTAGTTAAAAACGCCGCCGGCCGATTGGTGCCCACTGAAGTCAATGGCAAGCCAGCGATTCCGTTTCAGGGCGTTGGCAAATTTAAACCCGGCGGGAGAAAAGCAGCGCCGCCCATCGCATCGTGCATCGATTTCCCGGCAGATGGGAACAAACTCGTTCCGGATATCAAAACAGCATTGGAGCGCGCCGGCCTCAAAGACGGGATGACAATCGCCACCCATCACCATTTTCGAAATGGCGATCTGGTGGCCAATCAAATTTTTGACGCTGCGGCCGAGATTGGCGTGAAGGACCTGATGTGGTTCCCCAGCGCGTCGTTCCCTTGCCATGCGCCAATTATCAGGCATCTGGAAAGTGGCGTGGTGCATCATATCGAGGGATCCATGAATGGGCCGTTAGGTGATTACTGCTCCACCGGAAAAATGCGCGGTTTGGGAGTGCTGCGTTCTCACGGCGGGCGCTATCAGGCTGTGCAGGACGGTGAGGTGCACATCGACATTGCGGTGATTGCCGCGCCGACTGCGGATCCTTTCGGCAACGCCAATGGGGTCACCGGCCCTTCTGCCTGCGGATTGTTAGGCTTTGCATTAGCTGATTCCCAGTACGCCGACAAAGTCATCGTGGTCACCGATAACCTTGTTGATTTTCCCTGCGTCCCCTGGCAAATTCAGGGAAATTATGTGGATTACGTGGTGAAGATGGACAAGGTTGGCGAGCCGTCCCAGATCATCTCCGGCACCACGCAAATAACAAAAAGCCCGGATCGTTTGCTCATTGCAGAAATGACCGCTCAGTTCGTCAAAGACGCCGGCATCCTGAAAAATGGATTTTCATTTCAAGCCGGCGCAGGCGGCACGGCGCTCTCCTTCGCCATCTTCCTGAAGGATATGATGAAAGAGATGGGCATCAAAGCCCGGTTTGTCCGAGGCGGCAGCACTCAGTACCTCGTTCAAATGCTGGAAGAGGGCCTCACCGACTACATTCTGGACGGACAGACGTTTGACCTGGAAGGCGTTCGCTCCATGCGAGAAAATCCTCGTCACGTCAACACCAGCCCATTCACAAGTTACAATTATCACGGCAAGGGCAATTTCTCGTCCATCGTGGATGTGGTTGTGCTGGGCGCCACTGAAGTCGACGTCCATTTCAACGCCAATGTCGTTACTCACTCGGACGGCCGATTGCTACACGGAATCGGCGGCTGGCAAAATTGTTTGTTCTCCAAATGCACCATTCTGCCCATTCCTTCGTTCCGGGATCGCATCCCGGTCATCGTCGATGAGGTAACTACCTTGTGTGGGCCAGGCGAGTTGATTGACGTGATCGTGACGGAACGCGGAATCGCCATCAATCCATTACGGACAGACTTGATTGAAGCGACCAAAAATTCTTCCCTGCCGATTCGCTCGATCCTATCGCTGAAAAAAGATATTGACGCCATGTGCGGCGGCGCTCCGGAAAAACCGAAACACGGCGATACCGTTGTCGCTGTTGTCAAATGGGTGGACGGAACCATTCTCGACAGCATTTATCAGGTGCTGTAAGCCGGAACACAGCTTTGATTCTCACGCGATCCAGATCGTTGACAGGACGGAATGGCTCTATAAAAAAGCAGGATCAATCCTCGAAAGGTTATGCCGGTGTACTGGCTCCCGAATTCGAGCGTCATCCTCAGGTACCAGCTCGTTTCCTGCTGAGAAACGAGCTGTTCCTTTTTTTTGTCAGTCGAATTTCGTAATTATTATCTTTCATTAATAATGATTTTGTCACTTGTTTTTCTAATTTCTATTTTGTATACTGGGGGAGCCGAGCCGGCATGATTCTACCCATTTGCTTGAAATTCTATCAAAAGTGACAACAATCAATACGTGAATCGATGATTTCCATATATTATGAAGTGTAAAATGTAGAGCAAAAAAGGATAAGGGATTGATACATGGAAAAATTTATTAAGTTCAAGAGGGAAGTCAGCGTTGCCGAACTTGAGAAAGCTCAAACGGACAAACGGATTATCATCCTTCGGAAGTCTCAAACGACCGACACCATTCAAATTCAGGTTCCCAAAGGCATGACTTCCAAAGAAATCAAAAAAGCATTTGGCGATTTCGAAGTGACAAAGGTTTATTCAGAATTTCCATACCCCATTCAGTACGAAGGTTTATCACGATATTTTGTTCTGCCGTTTATAAAACTCATTCAAAAAACATCCTGACAGGAAATTTCTTTAAACAGGGACAGACATTCTCTTCATCCTTTCTCACATGAGTCATCGCAAACACTTCGCAAACCAGAATTCTACTGTGATTATTAAGGCGTAAAAAGTCTCCAGCAACGGCTCACGACCATTGTTTCGCAAGTGTGCATTTGCTTCTATTCAATCGCACCGGCAAAATTCTTCGTGCTCTTCTTTTCTGCGCCTTCCTCTGAATTCAAATCTCCGTTGAGAATTTATCCTCTTGATTTTTTAACTAAGTTTCAATATATTAACAACCGTGCTTGTGCTGGTCATGTCAACGAATCGCCCTTTGCCATCCATGTGAATGAATACAGGTAAGGCGTGGTCGTTTACCATTCATACAAATCCGACATAACAAAGTGGCTAAAAATCAGGAGGCCCAGATGAAAAACTATTTACATTTTTTTCCAATCATCGTTCTTTTCCTCTTTGGCGCAGCGTATGGAACGCCATCGGATACATTGTACGTCGATAACAAGGATGTCGGCTACACAGAATCCCCCGATCCTTGGACGACAAGTGTTTCCACTGGCGCTTTTAACGGTGATGCTCGCATTATCACCGGCATCCCTGGAATGGGCACATGGGGACAGTGGGCGCAATGGAATCCCACAATTGAAACCCCGGGGCATTACGCTGTCTATTTTTATCTGCCGCGAATCGGCAGCGGCCGAGACAGGGCCAAATACACCGTCCACTCTTCTGTTGAAGAACCTATCTCCACGTACCTCGATCAAAACTATTACCAATGCGCTCAAGATCCGGACTACTACAAATTTTCATGGAATATGCTCGGTATTTATTATTTTATTCCGGGCAGCGACAGCTATGTCAAAGTTGAAAATGACTCTACCAGCCTGGTGGGCTATGCATTCTATTCGGATGCTGTGCGGCTTATTAAATCCCCTGAAGATAAAAAAATCGATCCGGTCTGGCGAAGGCTCTATGATTTCGGTCCGACAAATATAGGAGAAGGCAAGATCTGGAAACTGAAGATTTATAACATTGGAGGGACTAACCTCACGGTTCAGAATATTTCATCGCTCACTGGTATTTATACAATCGCTGGGACAACTTTTCCACTCCAAATTTCGCCGCGGGATTACGCTGAAGTTTCGGTTCAGTTTGTCCCCAATTTCGAAAAGACATTCAACGATACACTCGTGATTGTAAGTGATGACGTCATCGAGCCGGAAATCAGCATACCACTGACAGGTCTGGGAACCACGACCACGGTGATTATCAACAATGATAACGGCGCGCCCAATTACATGGAACACATCGGCACCTGGTCAACCAGCGACAGCAAGGCGATTTTCCAGGGAATCCCCAATTCATCGAGCCGGTATTGTCTCGACCCCAATGCCCGCGCTGAATTTGTTCCGGACATTCCTGAAAGCGGCGAGTACAATGTGTACATGGCTTTGCCCGGTACGGCGAATGCCAATACTCATGCCCTTTACGAGGTCTATCCATTCGGAGCCATCACCGATTCTGTTTGGTTGAATCAAAATAACTCAGGTTATACAGAAGCGATCTGGCGTTTTATTGGCACATATTACTTCTTCGAAGGTTCGTTCAATTCTGTTCACGTTGTCAATGACGGTAGCGGTGGCGGATACTTGCGCACTGACTTAATGCGTTTCAGTACTGTTTCGACCGTTGCCGACATTGAGCTTTCCGATGATTATCACTATTTTTCCGATGTGACCAAGGAAACCACTGCCAACTGGAATTTCAAAGTGTATAACCTCGGCAAAGTGCCGCTCATCGTTTCGAGCATGACCACTAACTCCGAGTTTTTCGATGTGGCCGCACCGTCGACGTTTCCTGTAAACATCGCAGGATTGGATAGCGCCATTGTGACCGTTGCATTTTCGCCGAAATCCATCATTTCGTACCGGGACACGCTGACTATTCTCACTGACGATATCGATGAACCGGTGCAACGAATCATTCTTCAGGGAAATGGCATCGGCTTACAAGCCATCACCGACGACTCGGACAGCGCCGATGTTGAAATCAGCCAGGGCAATTGGAGCGTCTCCGCATCCGTCAACACGATCAATGGGTCCAGCCTGTACGCGTACTTGCTGCACAATCATGGGGCGTATGTCACCTACTATCCCCATGTCCCGGAAACGCGGGAATACGATGTCTACGTTTCTTCAGCGCCTTCGAGCAGCAACAGCTCGTCGCGCGCGCCCTATATTATTCAGCCGTTTGGCTCTCTGCCCGATACTGTTTACATCAATCAAAACGGCCTGACAACCGGGAATATTTGGCGGTATGCCGGGCGCTTCATGTTCGCCGAGGGCAACACCAATTGGATTCAGATTTTAAACGATACAACCTTATCGAATTTCAATGTCGATTCGTTGAGATCGACCATTCAGGATTCGATCGTCATCCGCGCGGATGCGATCAAATTGAGCGAGCCCGGCGACACTACGGCTGCTGTCCTCGTCTATCCCGAGACAGGTCGCCCGTTGCAATACTCGCTGTCCCAGAATTATCCCAATCCTTTCAATGCCGTCACCCGAATTCTTTTTACCACAGCGCTGGAAGGTCGCGTGTCAATTAAGATTTACAACATAATGGGGCAGCAGGTAAAAACACTGGTGGACAGAAATTTATCCATCGGGAATCACAACATCACCTGGAATGGCACCGACGATTTGGGTCGCACCGTAGCCACCGGTCTTTACCTTGTCAAAATGGAAGCGCACACGTTTAACACTGTTAAAAAATTATTATTGATGAAGTAGTATCGCTGCGACTTCAACGGAATTGAAAAGGCAATTTCTGCACTCCGCGAAATTGCCTTTTCATTCTTTCTCCAATACGGTTCGGCACAACATGACGGATGGGAGGACAGAGCCATTTTATGGTATCATTCAAAAATTACACGCAGCTTGTCCGATTTCTTCGGGAGCAGAAAATCAAAATAGCCACGGCAGAATCGTGCACCGGCGGATTGATTTCAAAATTGATCACCGATGTGCCGGGTTCGTCCGGCGTGTTCATCGGGGGAGTCGTCTCCTATAGCAATGCGATGAAAACTCATTGGCTGAAGGTGAGTCCGGAGACTTTGATGCGTGACGGGGCAGTGAGCGAAACGGTTGTTGCTGAGATGCTGACTGGAATTGTCCGCGAAACCAACGCCACCCTCGCCATTGCCGTCAGCGGCATTGCCGGCCCCGGCGGCGGTACCCCCGAAAAACCCGTGGGTACCGTTTTCATTGGTGTGAAGTTCAACGCCAATGCGATGGTGCGGCGGTATCAGTTCCCGGGTACGAGACATAAAATTAGATTAATGGCTGCTGACAAAGCGCTTCACATGGCGGCTGAAATTCTGTCGCAATGATCGCTGCTCTTTTTCGCGGATTAAAAATCTATTTACCGGCAAGTTTGAATAATCGATATGAATGAAGGAGGATTTGCCAATCGCTGAGCTCACTCGCAAATTGCACGCCGGTCACACGTTTGCCATCATCATCGGGACTGTGATTGGCTCCGGAGTTTTCATCACACTGCCGATTGTCGTCCGGGAGACTGGCAGTCCCATGCTGGCAGTTCTGGCATGGCTCATCGGCGGACTCATCTGGATTCCCCAGATTCTCATTCTCGCTGAAATGGGCACTGCCTATCCCCAGGAAGGATTTGGCTACCTCTACCTGCGCAAGGCTGGCAGCAAACCGTTAGCGTTTCTCTATGTCTGGACTGTCTTCTGGACGAGCGACACGCCATCCATCACGATCATCGCTCTCAGCGCCAGTTCTGCGCTTTCCATTTTTTGGCCGGCATTGGACGGAACGATTGTCGGGAAAATATTTGCCGCGGCGCTCATCGCAATACTGACATCAGTCCATTACCGCGATGTTCGCTCCGGAGGCAATCTGCAGGTGCTGCTGACAATTGCAAAAATATCGCCTCTGATTTTGATAGTTGTTCTGGGAATGTTCTATCTTGACTCAGGAAATCTGTCCGCCAGCCCTGTTGCAACGACCGCCATAGGCGGAACATGGGCATTGCTTCTCGCCGGCGTGGCGGCTACAACGTGGTCATACGCCGGCTTCCCAAATATTCTGTACATGGCCGGCGAAATAAAAGAGCCACAAAAAAATCTGCCGCGGGCGCTCATTGGCTCGGCCATTGGCATCATGCTGGCTTATACGCTGATTGCACTGGCGACTAGCGCCATTGTACCGCATGAAAAATTAGTGACCTATGTCGACTCATTCGCCAATCCCTTTGAACATCTGCCGGCTTTTGCCAATATGGCCGCCGCATTTTTAGCTATTGCAGCATTCATTTCCATGGTGGGCGCAGCCAATGCCTGCATTATGGTTCAGCCCAGAATCGAATATGCCATTGCCAAAGACGGGCTTTTCTTCGCGCCGTTCGCGCATGTTCATCCCCGATTTCGCACGCCGGACTATTCGATTTTGCTGCAATCCGGGCTGGCAATTGTCCTGCTCTTCGTCGGCAACATCGAGGCGCTGCTGGGCTACTTCACACTTTCTTACATCCTGCAGAATGCGCTTGTCTACGCAGCGATCTTTCGGCTCAGGAGAATGCCAGATTATTCGCCATCGTACACTGCGCCTGTCTGGCCGGTCATGGCGACCCTGGCGATTCTCACGCAATTCTTTCTGATTTATGGCACGTACAAAGCGTTCCCCGTGGAAGGCGTAGTCGCCGCCGCGGTGCTTATTTTCAGCGGTTTGCCAATTTATTACTATTTCGATAAAGGCCTGAAATTAAAAAGGGAACCCCTGGTGTAAAAGATAATCAAATATTAACGCTGGCCTTGTCCCTTTTCACGGAGCCATGCATTTTGTAGAAAATGATGACACAAGATAGTTTTCACAAAGCGACACAATCGGGGGACGCAATCATTTTTTTGGAGCGGCCTATGAAAAATCTTTCAAACAAAATCCTATTGGCATTTTGCCTGACATTGAGCGCCGGTGTTTTCTGGCAATGCGACAGGGCTCCGGACCAGCCAGTGCCTGTAAAATCTGAAGAGGACACAAAAATCCCGTTTGAGCAGCTTTCGGGCACAATCGTTTTCAGAAGGAATCTCGTCGATTTCCCGGACAATTATTACTTCATCCAACTGGACGCCAGCGCGCAATCCATCAGCCAGATCACAAATTTTGACGTTTACATCCCGTCCAATCTGGCGCTTTCGCCGGATGGCACTGAAATCCTGTTCTCATACTTCGTTTACAAAGGCCAGACCAGAACCTTCCTGTGGCAGCTTTACAGCATGGACCTCAATTCATTAATTGCGCACAATGTCTCGCCCTCTCTGTTCGATGACAGCTACGGCGCCTGGTCGAGGGACGGAATGAAAATCGCCTTCTGGTCGAAGCGGAATTCCTTCTCTTCCCTCTGGCTGGCCGATTTGGAACATGACTCTTCCTTTTATCTCACGGACGTCGAAGAAGTCAATCGGACACGCCCGTCATGGTACCCGGATGGTGAGCATCTTCTGTTCGCCGACTCGGACTCCAGTGGCAAACCCACACTGTTACAGTTGAGTCTCAGCTCGCTGACCCGGACGCCTTTGTATTCCGACGAGCAGTCATCCAGCAACGTCGCCTTCAAACATCCTGCAATTTCTCCGGATGGAAAGACGGTGGCTTTTGTCAAAGCGTTTCTTGATTATACTGAAGAGTTGTGGACATTTGGTCTGGAAAGTCGCACGGCCACGCGCCTGACTGAGGGACATTCCGATTGGCATCCGGTCTGGTCGCCCGATGGGAGCAAAATTCTCTTTTCCAGGACCCGGTATTTATTTTTGATCAATAAAGATGGCAGCGGGCTCACTCAGGTCACTTTCAGAGATGATTGCACCGATGAATTTCCGTCCTGGAACCCTAACCTGGACAAGCCGGATCTAAAAAAGAAATAGAACACTGATGACGCGGATGACGCTGATCTTCACGGATTCTTTATATGGGTAAACCTGTGTCATCAGTGCGGTACGTCCGCCGTTTGTTTGGTGGATTATCCGTGTTCTATTAAAAAAGTATTAAAATTTTCTGCCCAAAAAGGTCAGAAAATTATTTGTCAGATACTAACCAATGTCTGTCCGAAAACACCTAAATTAGCTATGAGGTTGATATTTTCAAACCTCATTACGTCAGACATCATCCCCTAATCCTCTTCTTACCCTGCGGGCAAGAAGGGGAACATCTGTTCTCCCTCTTCTTTTAGGAGAGGGTTGTGGTGAGGTCATTGTTAGCAGTTTTCGGACAGACCCTGACTAATCAGGGGGATGCGCGAAAAACGATTTTGTCGAACACGTATTCAGCACGTCAGGATCGGAACCATCCAGCATTGAACTGCGCGCGCTCATTTGACGGAATCAAGCCAATCATTTTCGAAAAACATTTACTTTTCAAAAAAGCATGCAGGCTTGTTTGTCATTGAATTTTATACCCTGCAATTGTTCATCCCACCCCAAAATCCGCGTCAGAAAAGAGTATTAAAAGGGCGTTTCATCTTAGTCATGCTGCGGCGCTTCACGCTTCCGCAGTTAATTTTTTTTCAAACGAAGGAGGGGCTATGAAATTTAAGCTCACTGTTTTTTCAATCATTATCTGTTTTGCTCTGGCCACATCGCTATTCGGGCAGGCAGATACGCTGACGATCATTCATGTGAATGACACTCATTCTCACCTCGTGCCGTGGGGGCCGAAAAATACCAGCGGCGTGGGAACCATCGGCGGGATGGCCAGAATCGCTTCCACCATCGGATCGCTGAAAATGTCCTCACCCAATCCCATTCTGCTGCATGCCGGCGATGTATTTGGCGGCGACTTTATGTTCAACAAATTCTTCGGCGTTCCGGAATTCCAGATCATGGCCGCGCTCGGCTTCGACGCCATGACTCTGGGAAACCACGAGTTCAATTATTATCCCAGCACTCTCGTCCACGTTCTGACCACGGCCGGCTTTCCGGCGCTTTTCCCGGTACTGTGCGCAAATATGGACTATTCCGCTTTCCCGGACATCGATCCACTGGTTCAGGATTATATCATCAAAGATTACGGCAATACCAAAGTCGGTATTTTCGGGCTGACCACTACTGAGACAAACACCATCGCTCATCCCGAGCCCATTGTGTTCACGTCCGATTCTGTTGCCGCGGCGCGCGTGGTTACCGAGCTGAACAGCCAGGGTTGCGACCTCATCATTTGCCTGAGCCATTTGGGCTTTCTTTCCGATCAACTTTTAGCGACCATGGTTCCGGGCATTGATATCATCGTCGGCGGACACTCGCACACCTACGTCCCCAATCCTGTGCCTGTGCCCAATGCCTTCACCGGTGAACTCACCTATGTCGTTCAGGCGAACTGGGGCGGCACTCATGTTGGCTGCATGACCGTCGAAGCGACTGGTTCTTCTTTCGCTGTTTTGAATTATCAGATCATTCCCATCGATGACACCATCCCGGCGGAGCCTTCCACCGAAGCCACGATCAACGGTCTTATTGCCACCGTCGAAAGCGACATCCGCTATGGGCCGGTGTACAGCCAGATACTCGCTCAGGCGGCTACCATGCACGAACAGGCGTTCAGCGCAGGAGAGTACAAGGACAGCAAAGTCGGCAATCTCATCACCGACGCGCTCCGCGACACCGCGAACACGGATATCGCGTTTGCCGCCAACGGTTTCATCCGCCAGGCCATCTACCCCGGCGACCTGACAGCAGCCGATATTTTTCAGGTATTGCCGGAAGGTCTGAATGTCATCACCGGATACGGCTCCACCCTCTCCACGCTGGAAATTGACGGTATCTCCATCATCGCCGGGCTCGAATTTTCCGTCGCCCTGATTGAATACACCGATACATTCTTCCTGCAGGCATCGGGCCTGACATTTGAATTCAATTCAAACAATCAGCCGGGGTCCCGCGTGGATTATTCTTCTATCCGAATAAACGGACAGCCGCTGGATGTCAATGCCCGCTACACCGTCGCCATCAATTCCGACCTGGTCCCCATGCTCGAATTGACCGGGATCGACACCGTGTACAATGTTCAGGAAATTGCCAATTCGGAATTCGCTGTGGTGCGAGACCACATCAAAAAGCATTCTCCCATCGATGTGCCTGGTGGGGTTCGGATTCGCGACGTGGCCAAAACAACTGTTGAGGATGGCAAACAACCGGCAACAGCTCCATCGACTTACCATCTGTCGCAGAACTATCCCAATCCGTTCAATCCCACGACCTCGTTCTACTACGTGATTCCTGAAGCCTGTGACGTCCGCGTTTCCATTTTCAACCTGCTGGGTCAGGAAATTCGGACTTTGGTCAATGAACACCAGACTGCCGGGAATTATCAGTTGAACTGGGATGGAAAAAACAATGCCGGCGACCAGGTGGCCAGCGACGTCTATCTCTATCGCCTGAAAGCCGGCCACGTTGTGATGGCCCGAAAGATGCTGTTGAGCCGGTAAAGAGCGAGCATTCATTTTAAACGGTAGTGGACGAACAGCATTCAGTCATCAGCTCTTTCAAAAACATTGAAAAATATGAATGGCCAGTTAAAATTTTATCGCCTATATTTTTACTGGACTTACGCGTAGTGGACGGTCGCGGCCGTCCACAAAACATACAAAAAAATATCGAAAT
>JBMOPW010000014.1:0-344972 GCA_049322915.1 Candidatus Zhuqueibacterota bacterium | reverse complement strand
CCGCCCCGCCCGCCCCCCCCCCCCCCCCCCCCACTACAGATACAAATAAATATCGAATTCATTGTACATGGGTTCGACTGGTCATTTATATGAAGAGTATCTTTTGCAAGGTTTCATTCAATTGGTGAGAGTATAATTCCATCCGACCCTACAGCCTTACTGAGCGCTGAGAGCGAATCGCTTCGTGTCGGTTTAAACAAAACGAAAGTCACCCATCTGAAATTCTAAGAGTGACTTTCACTATTAAAGCGCTATCAGTCTTCCCGAATTGAGTCGACAGATTTCTTTTCCCGTGATAGAAGGCAGTGCACTTTCAGCTTGCTCTTTCTCTTTCGAATATGTATATTTCAAGTGCTTTGCGAGTCAAACTTCTTGCTTTTCGTTTCTACTTAAAAAGGAACACCATGAAAATTTACACAGGCAGCGGGGATCGCGGCAAAACCAGTCTCTTCAGCGGTGAGCGCGTTTCAAAGGCCGAAATTCAAGTCGAAGCCTACGGGGATGTCGATGAATTAAATTCCGTCATCGGCATCATTTCAGCAATTCTATCTCAGAACTTCCCGGCGCTGGAAGAACAGCTCAAGACAATCCAGCGCGATCTCTTCACCATCGGGGCCGTGTTAGCGACGTCGCCGGAGTCCCGGAATTTCGATCAATTGAATGTGATTCGCAGCGACAACATCGTGTTCCTCGAATCCAGCATCGATGCGATGAATGACCAGTTGCCGCCTCTGCAGCATTTCATTTTGCCGGGCGGACACATCGCCTCGGCATGGGCGCATCTTGCCAGGACGGTCTGCCGCAGGGCCGAGCGCCACATCATTCTTTTCTCTGAGCACAGCGGCGAAGGCCCATTCGGCGAACACATCTTTCAGATCATCGCTTATATGAACCGACTCTCGGATTACTTTTTCATGTTAGCCCGCTATATCAATTTTCTCCATCAAATTAATGACGTCCTATGGAAGAAGTAAAACCACCCTTTTCAGGGACGCCGTCAGACACAGCGTTTTCGACAAAAATCACCCGGCGTCGCTGGCTCTCAGAATCAACTTTTGAATTGACGCTATCCAGTCCCAATCATTTCACATTCGAACCTGGCCAGCGCATTCGCCTCATTCACAATTCGATGGAGCGGGACTACTCCCTCACTTCCGCGCCGTCCGAGCCTGTCCTCACGGTGTGCATACGAAAAGTTGAAGGCGGTTTATTTTCGACCGCTCTGTCACAGTTGTCTGAAGGGACTTCGCTCGAATTCACCGGGCCGCACGGCTACTTCACATTCAAACCTTCAGCCCAAGTCCCGGTATTTATCGCTACCGGCACCGGTATCGCGCCGTTCGTCTCCATGCGCCGTTCGCTCCGCATCCGCCCTATCATGCTTCACGGCGCGCGAGCCGTCTCCGGGCTTTTTTTCAGCGAAGTATTCCGGGCCGTATCTGGCCAGTACATTCCCTGTCTCACCGCGCCGGTTGATGCGCATGGCCAACTGATCGGCGCTTTTTTGGGGCGTGTCACTGACTACCTTCGCTCGCAACTGCCGAGAGAAAATTATGACTTCTATCTGTGCGGAAATTCAGAAATGATCCGGGACGCCATTTTCATCATTGATCAGCATTTTTCAGGCTCACTTGTTTATACCGAAATTTACTATTGACTCAATGCATCATTGGATCCCGTCCGATCGGGTCAATTTCATATCTTTGATCGCGCCGGATATTCATTCATCAGGGTGAATGAAACACATGTTCCCGAACGAGCGGTAAATTAGCCTCTTAGCCGCGATTCGCCAATCGAATTAAATGCAAACAAATCAGACCGGAAAATCTGTTATACTCCACTATGTTTTAATCACGGATTAATTTCGGCTCCAATCGGGCCTGGTGGCTTTGCTGCCGATCCATGATTTAAATACAATTTCCAGATACAAAATTCACCGTACGTCAGCCTGACGCGCGACATACCCAATGCAAAGCACAATATTTGCTGCTGCATTCTGCTTGAATTCCTGTGCTCTATAGTTTGATTGGATGGACAATGAAGACTGCAATAGTTATCCTGAAGATTTTTCTGATTCTGTGTGTGCTGGTTTTGATCGGTTTTCCCCTGCTCTTTCTCTTTTTCGGCCTGGAAACAGCGCCGCTCGTTGAGCGCCAGGAGCAGCTCACTGTTCAGGATTTGGCTCGCGTCGAGCAACTCCTTCGCGCCAACGATCCCCGGAAACTAAAAATTGACGAAATCAAATCAGTCACTTTTTCGGAGCGTGACCTGAATCTGTTCATCGACTATGCGTTTGCCCGCTCCGATAAGGCCCACCAGATCGCAGCCAAAACAGAGTTGCAACCACATCGGGCTATCATGATGATCACCGTGACGCTGCCCAACAATCGGTTCGGATCGTATCTCAATATCGCAGTCTTTTTGGCAGGGGCTGGCGCTGACTTAGGACTGGAGAAAGTGAAAATCGGCCAGATAGCTTTTCCCGGTTGGTTTTTCACGCCGATCTTCTGGCTGGGGCATAAATTCCTGCAGGACAGTGAAGAATACCGAATTACTCAAAATATCAAGCGAGCGATCCGGGACATCCGCATTGAAAACGACCAACTGACTGTTGTCTATCAGTGGCGGCCTGAAATTCTTGATCAGATTCAAGCCAGAGGGCGGAGAATGCTCATCCCTGTGGGAGAAAAAGAACGCTGGCTGGCCTATAACGACAGGCTGTACACCCTTTCTAACTCTCTGAAAGGTCAGAAAAATTCGATCATCCAATTCCTCCCGCCGCTGTTTCAATTAGCCAGCGAGCGCACTGCTCACGGCAATGACGCGATCTCAGAAAATAAAATTCTCATCCTCAGCCTTGCCATGTTTGGCACCGGCTCGAACATGGATCGGATTGTCCGATTTCTTGAGATCGACGGTGCGCAGCAGCCGCGGCGCATTAAAATGACATTATTGCGTCGCGAGGATTTGGCCAAACATTTTATGGTCTCCGCGGCGCTCACGCTCTCCGGCGGGGGCGACTTTGCCAACGTGATGGGAGTGTACAAAGAGTACGGGGACTCAAAAGGGGGGAGCGGCTTCAGTTACGCAGACCTGGCTGCCGATCGGGCCGGGATGACGTTTGCTCAAATCGCCACTGCTTCCGAGATACAGGCCCGGGCGATTCAGGCCCGAATGAGTCAGGCAACTCTTGAAACAGACTTCATGCCCCGCGTCGACGCACTGCAGGAAGGGATACAGACGTACGAAGGCGCCCAGTTGGATGAGGCCACCTTGAAAATCATCGAAAAGGAAATCGACGCAAGAATCAGAGACTGTCGCATCTATCAGTAATCACTCGATAAAAAATTCTATCCGCCGGAGTTGTTTCAGCACTCGATTAGGGAATTGGTCTTTTAAAGGATAAAGCGTGAATGTACCTTCGCGCTGCGCCGCATCCCAATCGACGCCGAGCGCCAGATGTTCCTTCAAATCCTCGTTTGAGTAGACGAGCTGGACATCATCAAATGAAAAGGCTTTCACCTGAGCCGACTCCGCAATTCCGAAGCGCTTCACCACCTCGATCAGTTTTTTACCTCGGAACTGACCTGCTACCGGCTTTCCTTTTTTCAAATACGCAAAATGAAACTCATCCGCCAAATAGCTGCTGTCATGCTCTTTCTCCAGCACAAAGGTCTTGCCGGCAAATAACAATTCAAGCTGACCGCTGGCGATTGGCTTTCCTGCGACTTCCGCGACCAGCGATTGACCAACAAAATTCCACAGGGCTTCAATCGTCGTATCAGGCAGACTGCTGCCGGGCCTGGATTTATCCAGTCCGCAATCTGCCAGAATTGGCACGGCCATATCCGCAAAAATGAAATCCCCGTGCGTGCCTTTCGTCCCTTTTCGCTCAAACTTGTTAGCCCCGGAAAAGTCCTCTGGAAGTGAATGGGCGCCGTGGTCGGAAACGATTAGCATACCGCCTGACCACATATGCCTGAGACGATTGTGCCAGTCCCAAAGGCTTTCAAAGTGGGCAAGCGCTGCCGGGTCATCCGGCCCCAATGAATGATTCAAGTCATCCAATCCGTGATAGTGAACGAACACCAGCGGAGATGGATTATTTTTACAGGCAGCGTACGCGGAGCGAAAAATCGCTTCATCCTTTTTTTGCGGGGAATGACCACTATGCAGCTTCACGTTACCGGGAATCGTCATTGTCAGTTTCTCGCCTTCAAAGACATCAAACCCGATCTTCATCGAATGAAGCGCCTGAAACAGGTTAGTCAGATTCTCACCGGTGCTCCCGCCATTGAACATTGCCGGGAAATTCGCAGCCGTCTCCGGCGGAAACAGCGAGTGGCTCATCTCCACGGTGATTTCTTCATCACCCAAAACGCCGTTCACCAGCGCCTTTTCCAGCAATTGCCAGCCCAGTCCATCCCAGAATTCAATGAGCAACCGGCCTTCTGCCAGAGATGAGAGAAACCGATCGGTCAGGCGATGATTCCCCATCGCCGGCGGATTCACCCAGACACCGGCGATTTCAGGCTCGATGCGCTGCCAGTCGGCAATGTCAATTTCGGCATTATTTTTAGTCCGGAATTTCGACGCCGGCATTTCTCCGCATTCCAGGACAGTCCCGTCCTTCAGAAAAATTCGCGCTGCGACTCCTGCTTCCGGTTCCCACACGCCAATGCTGACTTCACCTTTTGACGATGCGCCTTTGAATTGAGTCATGCGCAGCAGGTAATCGCGGAAAAATCTGTCCGACCGGATCGTTTTATTGGTTCGGCCAATAATGGCCGGCAAATCCTGAAATGAATCTTCAGAGCGGTAGATGATCGCACCTTTTGGTTGTCTGAGTTTCAACGATGGGGGTATATTTTCTCCCCGAATGGCCCCGCCTTCAAAACGGATGTGATGCAAATTTTCTCCCCGGGCGGTGATGGCGAGACTGTCAGCAAAAATGAAGACCGAATCGATTTTCTGCCCGGCGAAATTCAGGCTGTCCTCCGGGAAAGACAGCACCTGAGCACTCAATGAAATTCTGAAAGCGAGTGAAGCGACAAAAAAATACAGCCATAGCTTTTTCATCACGCATAAATCCGCTGCTTGCGTCGGGTCAGTTCACAATGAAGTGATCAATCGTCTCCTGAGCCTTCATCTCAGACTCAAGAATTTTGTACAATTGCAGGGGACTGCTGGCATCCTCGGGAATCGCTACTGGTTCTGTCTGACCATTTTTCAATACCTTCATCACTTCGTAGCGGCCATCGGCAGGACGAACAGATTTCCAATACAATTCCATCCACTGGACTTGCTGGGGTTCCTCCAGATTGCATAAGAAAATGCCTGTATTCGAATTAGCCAGGAAAAAAATGTGGAATAATTTCAATCCTGACGGGACTCCCGCCCCGGTAATCTCCCACATGCCTTTTCGCTCCTGATGGAGCAGAATCCGTTGATTGACTTCGTGAGCAGGATACTCCCGGAACAACCCATCGGACGACAACGTCTGGAAGCACCCATCCGGCAAATCCAACGCTTCAAACAGTTCGGTCACCGAGAAATAGCTCTTCCCGTCCGAATCCGATTTGAGGAGGCCGTCTCGCATTTTTGGATTCAGGAAATATAAATGATGTTCTTGCTGCGCTTTTTGAGAACGTCCAACAATGATCGTAAATTTATCCGGCCCATTCACCCAGTACATGGCTCTCAAATCGGGGAAAACCAGTCGCCCATAGCCATAGCTCTCAGGCCACTGACTACCCTTTCTCTGAAAAGCAAAAATGCCTGTCGGCAATGCCGGAAGCAGTTCCCCGGTCAGCACGGACGTATAGCCATCCGGCGCCGTGACTGTTATTTTGGTAATCTCAGCGCAGTCGACGCCGGCCTCATTTTTCAGGAGGCGGCACAAATTGACTCCAAGCCAGGTCACTTCACTGCCTTTGGTCTTGGTTTTTGTCACTGCGGAGTCCGGCAGTTGCGATGTCAATTTTTCCGCATCGATGAACATGTGCCTGGAATGGGCCGAGTCCCCTTCTGTGACGATTTCAATGAAAAGGCCATCGGCCGCGCTCAGTTCTTTTGTCGAGGTCATTGCCTGACCGATGAGAATGAATAAACTAGCCATGACTGTTGCGAAAATTTTCTTCTTCAATACAACACTCCTGAATTTTTTATGATCATTGATTGTTACAAATCCCTCCGCGGAGATGCTTCTCTATTGGCAGAAACAGAGATGAATACTGTTCAACCAAACAGTGACCTGACATAGCAAGTCGAATCCTGCTTCAAGTCATGGAATCGAAAATTACCAATGTTGAATCCTGTCGCTTTCGAACGTCATTTCACCAGCATGATCTTCCGCAATTTTTTCACATCGCCGCATTTCATAGTGATGAAATAAACGCCGGAGGTCACATCCTGTCCCAAATCGTTCCGGCCGTCCCAGATCGTTTTGTGGAATCCGGCCCGAATATCGGCATCGATCAATGTTCTCACGCGCTGCCCCAACACATTGAGCACATAAATTTCCACATGGTTCGCTTCCGGCAGCGAGAAGCGAATGGTCGTTTTGGGATTGAACGGATTGGGATAGTTCTGTTCCAGTTGATAGACATGCGGCAATGCACTGGCAAGATTCCCGGAAATTGGACCGTGGAGCGCGCGCTGTCCGTAAATCGAAATATCTTCAAGCCAATAATAATAGCTCGTTCCAAAGTCGGCTGTCATATCGACGAACCGATACGGTGACTCGCCGGTGATCAACGCAATGTTCAATTTCAGGGCGCGCCGCTCATTGAAGAAATCGACGGTCTGCCGGTAAAGATTGAACCCACCGTGATCCGTCTCTGAACTGGTGGCCCAGTTGATGACAATATTTTCTTCTTCATAGCTGATATTGAACGCCGACAGGGCAATTTTCGTCGGCTGGGACAATTTGATCGCGTCGGCCCGAAGTATGGACATGGTGTCCTGATACGTGATTGTCGTGTCATTGACAAGTCGCACAGACGTCTCAAAGCCACTGATGAATTGATACGTGCCCAGATAAATCCAGATATTGTCAGCGGTTGTGGAGCTATTCTGGCTGACAATCACGGTATCCGGCAGAATCCCCGGCAGGTTGATAATGTACGGAGCGTGGAACGTCGAATTGGAACTGGGAACGGAGGATGCATACACATCGTAATTCATGGTGACATCGACATTCAGGTTCCATTGCGCCCAGGCATCCGGATTGGCGTACTTTCCGGTGTAACTGCTGTTTCCGTTATAGCCGAACAATGATTCGGAGATGTGCCAGGTCGTATCGCTCGGGCCTTTTGAGAAATAGGTCAGCGTGTCGGAGTCATCCACTATCAACTGAGAACCGATTCCATTTCCCTTCAAATAAACGCGGGTGACCGGCTCGTCGATATCATCGCTCTCGATGAACACTGTGTCCTGGAATGCATTGATGCCAATGGGGCTGAATCGCACCGTCACTGTTGATTCGGAAAGTCGCGGGATATAGACAGGAAAGCTCACCGGGCTGACAATGGAAAAATAGGGCGACTCCGTCCTCACGTTATTGATGGTCAGATTTTCATTGCCAATATTTTTCACGATGAACGACCAGTCCTCATTGGTATGAATCGGAACGTCCGTGAATGTGTGGGACGATTCGACCAATTCAATATCCGGCACAGTCGGCACATAGGTGAACTTAAGCAGATCGGCCCGGACGACATACCCCTGACCGGTGCCGTCATTCACGGTGAACACGGTATTCATATCCATGCCTTCGAACAGGTAATAGGTGCCGATGAATTTCCATTCATCCGGGCTGGATGAATTCTGATTGATCCATACGGAATCGGTCTTCGACCCAAAGGGCATCACTTCGTACAGCGCATGATTGGAGGCATTGGACGTTGTCGGGCCACAATAATAGATCGAGTAGTACCCGGATTTTGGAATGTCCGGCACAAACTGGCAGCGCGCTCCCGGGTTCTGAGATTGAATGGAGTAACGGCTGGTTTTGTTGGTAAACCACTCCCCGATATTGGCAGCGTCCGTGCTGTTATTCCACTGACCGATATGTTCCATGTAATAGGGGTAGCCATCATCATTGTTCACAATGACCGTCATCGTGGTACCCTGTCCCTGCAATGGAATATCGATAAATGGCTCATCCACATCGTCGCTGGAAATGGTGAGAACATCTTCAAAAATTTTCTCGAAATTCGGTGCAAATCGGACGGTCAGATCGATGTAATCGCGCGCTGGAATTGTGGCCGGCAGCAACGGATTCGGCACAGAAAAAACACCTGATGTTGTCGTGGCGCTGTGAATGGTCAGCGTTGTTGCGCCCAGATTGTACACGCGCAACATCCAATCCTTGTAACTGGTCATCGCGCATTCGCCGAAATCGTATTTATTTCTTCGGATCGGCTCGATGTCTTTTGTCTCGGGACAGGTGACGAGCCGAACGGCATCGGCGCGGAACATATAGCCGGCAGTGCTGACAGAATCATTGTGCACCCAGATTGAGTTTTCCGCGCCGGCCAAAAAATAATAGACCCCCATAAAAATCCACTGGCCGCTGTTGGCGCGCTGATCGATGCGCATGGAATCCGGCGCAGCGCCGAACGGCTGGACAACGTATAGTGCGGAATTGCGGCTGTTGCCATTTTCCGGCAAAATAAAATAGGTCGCGTAATAACCGCTCGTTGTGATGGGAAGGCGCCATTCCGCCGATTCATCGAAATCAGGATTGTCGAGACTGCGAACCTGTCGGCTGGTTGACCCCCAGCCGGCGATTGCGCTGCCCTGCCAATCGTCGCCATTTTCCCAGGGTCCGCCGTATTCAAAATAATAATTGCCCTTGTCCAGATCATCGACATAGAGTGTATCTTTTTGCTGGGCAATAACACAAGAAACGGTGAAAAGAACCGCACTCGCGATGATAAAAATTGTAAACGCTTTTTTCATAGACTACCTCCAAATTAAAAGGGAATGACTTCTGCTGGTATAGCCTGGGATCAAACTTTCACAAAAGTGATTTATTTTCAATTCAATACAATGATCGCTTTCTTCTTCAAACGACTGCCGGGGGCAGGAAAATATGTTGCACTGTGCTATTTCAACAGGAGCATTTTATTGCCGGCCTGATAGGAATCGCATTCCAAACGATACACGTAAAATCCGCTGGGGACAGGTTGTCCCTGGTCGTCTGCGCCATCCCATGCAGTTGCATAGTCTCCTGCCGGAAGAATTCCATCCAGCAGCACCCTGACCTTCCGGCCGGAAATATCGTAAATGACCAAAGAAATCCGCTGCGACTCCAGTGCGAATGGGATGGTGTACTCGATTCGCGTGTTCCCGTTGAACGGATTGGGATAATTCTGCCTGAGTGCAAATCCACCGGGAAGGCGCTGAGCGTCATCCACGACAGAGGTCGCTCGTTTATAGGAAGTAACGCCGCCCTCATTGTCCGCGTCATCCAGCGCTGAAATCCAGTAGTAATATTTTTGAGCGGAATCCAGGCCGGTATCGACAAACTGACCTGTTGCATCGGATGTGATTTTATAGAGATGCTTCGGGTCTTCGATATCGATCGGGCTTCTGCCGATGCATCGGTAGATATTGTAGTATTCAGCAATGTCGCCATCGGCTGCCGGAGCCGGCGGCTGCCAGTTCACTGCAATCGAAGTTGGGGAAAGCCACTTCACTTCGAGCGCTGCCGGTCGATTTGGCGGCGCGTCATCCTTCCAGGTCATGGCCGGGACATTGGCCAGATGCTTGTAATGACGCGCTATCAGGTCATCCCAAAAGTATGAATCGTCCAGACTGCTGTACGAAAAGAAAACCTGCCCCTGGGCGCGAACGGCCCGGAGGGTGTCAATCTGGGCGGCTATTTCAGGAAAATTATTCTCGTTCTTATACGCGCCAATACCGCCAAGAATGAATCGGCCATTGGCGTTGTTGAAAACCCAATCCCTCGCCAGCACCTCGAAGGGCGCCCAGGGATTCAATTGCCCGATGGGCCAGTACATCATCGGCGCGAGAATATCAATTTTTGCTTCGGCAGTCCATTGCGCCCCATCCTGATAACAGGCGTTGTAACCATCCCAGCTCACTTCAGAATAATTGTATTTCCCGATCACGGCGGCGGAAATTTTCACGTGCGGCTTAATGGCCATAATCGCCTCGTAAACGTCACGCACAAACAAATTCACCTGGCTCCGCTGCCAGTCCGCGCGGGTCAAATTTTCCGGATTGCCCAGTACCGGATCGTGAAACAGGGATTCGCTGATCGGATCATGAGAATACTGGCGATTCGGATATCGGATATAATCAAAATGAAGACCATCGATTTCATAGTTCGTCACAATATCGAGGCAGATGTTTTTCAGATAATCTCGGACTTCAGGGATGCCCGGACTCAATGATGCGTAGCCCTCATCGGAGTAGGTCATGGGAATTCCTGACGGGTCGCAGCAGATCCATTCCGGATGATCCAAAAACAGGTGCCTCGGCGTGGACTCCTGCGGCGGGGCAGCGCCCTGCCAGCACGGAAAGACATTGATCCATGCGTGCAATTCAATGGCGTTTTCATGCGCCATATCAATGGCATATTGCAGCGGATCCCATCCGGGATTCTTTCCCAGCGTCCCGGTCAATCGATCGGACCACGGCTCATAATCTGAGCGATAGAACGCATCAGCCTGCCCGCGCACCTGGAAGATCAGCATATTGAAACGCGCGTCATGAAGGTTTTTCACCGCCTGCTCGATGAACTGCCGCTGCCGACTTGCGGAATAACCCAGAGGCGTGTATTCAAAACGAGAGAGCCAGACAGCCCGCGCTTCTTTATTCGCGCCGGCAGCGTGTGAAAAAAACAGCGCTGAAAATAAAAAGAGCAGCCAGCCCCGGAGCCATGTTCGCCTGTTACGATTCAATCTCAATTCCAGTCATCAGTAAAATGAAACGCCATTTGAAAGTCCAGAATTCTCTTGATTAAAACTGTCGAATGAACTATATTACAAAAATTTTTTACCAGGAAATATTTATGAATAAATTGTTCACTGCAATTCTGCTGATTTCGCTGATGTTAAGCTGCTCAAAATCCAAGTTGGAACAGGCTCAGGAAATTTACAAACGATCTCCGCTTCAGAATAAAGTCCAGACAACACCCAGCGGGCTTCAGGACGCCATTGCGCTGTTGAATGAGCACTTGAAAAAACAGCCGGATAATCTGGGTGCAAAAATTTTATTGTGGAAATGTTACGTGAGAACCGGCAATGCAAAAAGCGACGCGCTCAAGTCGGAAATACTGTCACAGAAACAGACTGTTGTTTCCTGCATTCAGCCCTATCTGCACGATGACGATGAAATTGTCAGGCAGCAACTGGCGACCCTGTTGGGCGAGCTGAATACGCCAGCCGTTGTTCCTATTTTGTTAGAAATCCTGGAAAAAGACCAATACAAAAATGTGCAGCAGGCAGCCTCCGAGGCGCTGGCCGGCCTGCACGATCATCGAGCCGTTCCAATCCTGCTGAAAAAACTGGACTCTTCGGAACCGCTCGTCCGCTATTACGCGGTCGCTGCTTTGGGTCACTTCAACGACGAGATTCTCATTCAGCGGTTGTTGGACATTCTGGCCAATCCGCGGGAGACATCCGATGTGCGACATCAGGCAGCACTTTCGCTGGTGAGCATTCACAACCCGATTTCCGAAGCAGGACTCGTGGAAATTTTTACCGCCGGGGATCAGCCTGAAGATACAAAACTTTTAGCCGCTATGGTTCTGGGCGCTTTTGGCAATCCGGCCGGATTGAATTTCGCGCTGGACCAGGCCAAATCCGACAATGGCTACCTTGTTGGCCTGGCGTTGACGGCGCTCGGATTCATCCATGATGCGAACGCCCTCCCTGTCCTGATCGACAATTTGAAATATGGCAACAAAGCCCTCCGTTCCCTGGCTGCCGAAGCATTGGGCCGGTTGGGCGACCCGAAGGCGATTCCCTCATTGCAACAGGCCCTGACAGATCCCATTTCCAGCGTCCGCGAATCTGCTCAGGCCGCGCTGGCATTGCTGGAAAAATGACGTGCTGTCCGCCGAAATGCTTTTTCCAATCGATACTCCCCCACGCTCGACCGATTTGAATCCCTGTGCCGCATTGTAATTACTCAACTCACGTATTACTGAAGCCGCTGGTTAGCTGGCGGGTTGATTGTTGAACACCACGATATATCGTGGTGTTGGTACAATCTTGAACCAGCGCCATGCTTCAGCATGGTGATTAAAGATGCGCGCTGAAGAATTCTGCCGCTTCAGCGGCTTCCCTTACATTTCAACATATTGAACACCTGAGTCGTTACGCCGTTTTTATTTAATGATCAAGTTAACAAGTTCATCGGCCGTTGGAACAGCTTAAGGGATAGCTAACACGACGAACAAACTTACAACCCTTGCAAAATTTACCTAAAAGAATCGGCTGTTTTAAGCGGCTGCATGATTTTGTTATACGCTGCTACACTAATTAATTTAATCGTTGATTCCATGAATCCTTAAATGCATAGATCCTTCAACGACTGCCATTTCACCTAAATGGAGTTATGCCACTAATGGCAACATTAATTTTTGAGCAAGCCATTAGTCCCTTGTTGCTGAATGATAATTTTCTATGTTACTGATATTAGATTATTTAAAATGAAAAATCATAAGCTAGTTTCAAAAAGAAAATCTCATTACCCGCTCGCCTCAATCCTGGTTGATCAAAATCATCTCTGGTATAAACAAAATAGATTGCACTGTTAGGCATTTTAAACCGCCAGCCAAATAGTCCATAAACGTATATCCGATTATTTTCGGTACGGTGTTGATTGAACAATCGAACGAACAAATCTGGCGTAAATTGATAGTTGAGCGTCACGATGTTCAACCAAGTACTTTCTGTCGCTGGATCAGGATTAAAACTTAACTTTTCCAATTCATATTCAACAGAAAATTTATCTTGAACTTTAAATCTGGTCTCACCAGCGATCAGCCAATAATCCCGGTCAAAATTGTGTCCTTGCTGATACATTACTTCCGTTGCAGACCATTCTTCCGTATTGTAGCCGAGACCGATCTCCAGCGAATAGTTATGAAATCCCTTTTCAAACAACTGGTAGTCTTGAACGAACTCTGCGTTCAGGCTGAATTTATTTTTGAAATAGCAAGCCACCTCCTGGAAGACCTCCGAACTACGGAGCTTGTTATCGGTCTTGGCCCAATAAACATTGTAATTCGATCCATAAGATAGATATTCAATACCCCGTTTTTTTAACCACCATTTGTATTCCACGGCTGAATCCAACTCCCGCCTATTATCGTCAGTGATGAACCCAATGCCATTGACAGCCTCTCTAAAATTTTCAGCGTATTCTGTATATCGAAGATGGTAGTGATAAATATTGTTTTCTCTGGCCAATCTCAAAAAACCACCATAATTTTTTTCCAAAGCGCCTGGTGCTCCAACAACAAATTGGGTCGTAACATAGAACTGATGCGGTAGGTTAAAAACACCATCCAGACTTAGCACTCGATTGTAGCTTCCCTGCCACTCTTTGTCAATCAGCGTTATTCCAATCGTTGAGCTTATTAATACATCCCGCTTAAGGCGGACAACGCCGATATTGTATTCTGGAAAAGATTCATTTCGCGAAGTAAGCGGATTATCCGCGGTCGATTTTGCATTGACGCCGATGATGGCAAAGGTGTAAGGACCGGTTTTGCCAATTGCTTTGCCGCCAAAATTGATCTCCCCAATGCGACGGGAATAAAACGGTTTGATGCGACTTTGAAACAACTCGCCTCCTTCCAAAAAAAACCTTCGCTTCTCCGGGAAAGAAAGTTCCCAGCGGGTCATATTGATCTGCTCTCTATCGCCCTCGACAGTGGCAAAATCGGGATTATAAGTCAGATTGGCTGTGATATTATTTTGATAACGATATTCGAGATCCAATCCCGTCATGTTATTCCATCGCTCACCGGTAAAAGGTTCATAACGGAGCGTGGTGTAGGGAATAAAGCGCAGCGCTGAGGCGACCTTGGGGAATTCGATCCCGGCAAGGACTCCAAATTTCGATACTCGAAAATCATTATCGGTCTTACCTGCCCAAAAGGACGTCTCCAATGTCTTGGGAATGAAACGCCCAAAATTTACGCCCCAATTTTTTTGGGAGGGATCGAACCTCAACGATTTAAATGGAATGACAAATTCAGCCGTCCAGCCGCTATCGGTAATGGCAGTTTTTACCTCCCAGCCAGCGTCCCAGTTGGTATCAAGCGAATTGCCATCATCGCTTATGCGCATGTCTACTTGACTGTTCAAGGCATTGGTCATAAACCAAAAGGCGGAACGGGAATCATGATAAGTATCCAGCACAATGGACACCACATCATCTTGTTTTTCCAGTTGATCACGACGTGTCTCTCTGGCAATCACCGGATCGGGATAAGACTTGCAGCAGATGAACGCCACGTAAATGTTTTTATCATTATAGAGGACCGCAACTGCTGTTTGCTCTGTTGAAATCTTACCAGGATTGGGTTCCATCTGAATAAAGTTGGATTGAAAAATTTCTGTACGCCATTCAGATGCTGATATTTTGCCATCAAGGGTGATTTGGGCGACAGTCCTGTGAGCCTGTATTTCTCTGGCTTGTGCTTGTGCTAGGAAGGACATCATTACCCATAAACTTAACCATCTCATCTGCGATCCTTTTTATTCAATACTATTGAGGCGAATCAACGCATTCCAGATATAAAGTCGTTTTATATATTTTTAAGTAAAGCATAGTATCAAAGATTAACTGTTAAGATTTTATCGAATAAATCATTCTAAGCGTATAACAAGTTATTTTCCACTTTGTATGATCCCCTGATATTTTTATAACCCACAACCAGACAATGCCACACGCCTCAATTTTTCTCAATCCACACTTTGTCTTTCACCTTGATCGGCTCCGCCTCTTCGATGATCCTCGCGAGCGAAAGGTGATTGTCCTTAACAAGAATCACTTTCACTGCGCCGATCGGTTTGTCGGCGTAACCTAACATGTCTCCGCTCACCGGATGGATAATGGAATCCCCCCGTGTGTAGACGGCATATACGCTCGCTGCGGACACGTTCTCGGCAAAGCCGGCATTGAAATACACTTCATCGTTCCGCCTCAGCACAATCAGCGCTTCGAAAAAATCCTGCTTGTTCAGAGTGATTTGGGAGGAATCCGCTACCGGAATCTGTTTGAGCACCTGAGAAAAAAACCGACCCGTCAGATATTTCAGCCCTGCGCCCAGAATGGTCGCCCTGAATTCAGGGGAATTGAATTTCATTTCATCCAGTTCATCAAAGCTCACATAATTTTTTGACGGTCGGCCGACAAACGTCAGCCCCAAGTCCTTCTGGCTTATTTCACTCCGGCATGAATAGGAATCGGAAATCGCCCCATTGATCGGATTGAAAATCGAAAAGGCGACCTCCATCTCGGCTTTGTACGATTCAAAGCCCGCCATCATGGGATCGCCAATTGTCGTCCGACCAAGCTCAAAAACAAGGACCTGGCCGAATATCAGATAGTCCGCCCCCAACGCAGTGGCCAATTTTGACAGAAGTTCCGGCGTGAATGCGGTATACGGCCGGATCTGGTTTTCTGCAAGGACATCTTCAACGAGCGCCAGGTCGATTACCTGATAGTTCCCGGAGTTTTTCAGGCTGTCGCCAAAGGCAAGGGGGATATCCCACTCAAGGCGCCAATTTTTATTTTCAAGATTGGACTTATTTTGAAAAGACAGCAGGGCGCAGACCGGTTTCCCGGTTTGGGCATATCCGTTTGCCGCCAGCGCCGCCAAAACCCACAGACTGTATGTAACCACCGAATGCAATTTCATCATTGTTTTTTGGTTTCAGTGACCGCTTTCCATTCCCGGCCAAAGGGGAAGACGATATCGATTGTTTTTTGCGGCCAGTTATTGGCGTCATACTGGACGACAAACTCCCTCAGTGTCAGCGTGACATCTTTAATGGATGGATCCAGCGGGTCGAAAACTAAAAACCCTTCGCGATTGCTCCCTTTGAACACCTGTCCCTCTGTGTACAGCGTTTTTCGCACCATTCCCATGCGCTCTTCAAAGCGATTCCGCTCCACACCGCTGGCGCCTTTCACTTTCATGTAATAGCTCTCGAAATTCAATTCGCTGCCTGGATTGTCTTTTTTCTCTCTGGCGTAGGGCAATAATTTGTCGCCGCGGCTGGATGTGAGCTCTGCCTTTAATGGATTCAGACTGATTTTCGGCAGACCATAGCTGTACACTTTCACGACGAACACCGTAAATCGATTCGGCGTGTACCCCAGCTCAGGATCGATCCAATCGCCGTAGGTATAGGGATTTGTGGATGCGTCCTCGCGATTCGAAATGTCAGGGAACATGCTGTTCAATTTTTTATCCGTCATGGGTTTGACCACAATCTTCATTTCTTCGGTCGAATAGGCCAGGGCGCCATCTTCCTCGATCTTTAAGTTCGCATTATTTTCGTTCACAACCGGCGTCAGCGTCGATTCCATTGTAATCGATGGGGGAATCAGCGATGCGCATCGCTGGAAAAGCAATCCCGCAAACAAAACGAATACCAATGCACCAAATTGAATTCTTCTCATGAAGGCCTCCTCACTGCTAAGTCAGATATATTTCAAATCACAGGTTTATATTTCAATAGATTAAAATGAACAATATTTACTTCAATCATGCTGGTCTTTATCCATAGTTGCAGGTTGCCGGTTCGTTGTCCAGTATTTCTGGCTGCCGAAAACCTTCGATGGAATAAAGCGCTCTGCGCAACCAGCGTTTGCTGCAGGACCCTATCATGTTCACGCTTCCAATCAGGCCCCGGCGCTTTGTGCGATTGCCTCCGTTTTTCGGGCAATGAACATGACATTCTCATCATGCCAGACTATGCGCGTCATATTCCGATAGTGCCGACGAACATTTTCCTCAAATCGAAGAAGGGCTTTTGTTAAATCCGAGGGTGAATACAATGCAAATGTGGAGTAGTGCCGCCGTTTCGCCTTGTCAAGGAGTTGAGCCAAAGTCGCAGTCCGTTGGTATTGGAACTTGTTAACTGTGTCCAGCGTCAATGCTGGAACCTCCTCTATAATTTCCTTGAACTGCCGTGTCTCCAGAAGCCGCTTCTCCTTGTTCCAGAATGAAGGAAAGTGCTGGCCCCAGATACTTCTCCGATTCTGACTGCGCGTGCGCGTGTAGATGAAGAGAGTTCCTCCCGGTTTCAATACGCGGGTGGCTTCATATAGGAATTCACGCACCTGGAAGTGGTGCACGGCATTGAATGTCACGACAGCATCAAGATAACCAGACCGAAGCGGAAGCGCTCTCGCATAAGCCTGCATCGTGTAGAAGCAGCGAAACTGATGTTTCTGAAGGTATCGCCGCGCCTCCCGCAGCATATTCGTTTCGGTATCGATGCCGAAAAGTTCAAGCCTGGGGGACAGACGCTCAAAGAGAAGGAAGTCATAGCGTCCAGCGCCACAGCCCACATCTGCGGCTTTAATCGTCTCTGCCCAGGCGAGAGACTCAGCGATCCGGTTGATCGGTTCTTCATCCGTGAAACGAAGGTTTCGATATTCTGCCGAAATCCGCGCAAAGTGCCTGTACATTTTTCGCATAATCTCCTCCATTTAACAGCAAGATGCTTAACACCTCGCCGGGCATATTTCTCTCGCCCGGCTTACGAAAACTTCCTGATGATGTAAGCTGCAATGACTGTTTCCAATATACTCAATGGAATGGCGAATGGGAGTATGCCGTATGGTAAAACGCCGAGATTGCCGATGACGATCCACATGAATATAAACCCGACAAACCAGGAAAGTACAACAGCTTGACCCAATGAAAATTTCCGTGAGAGGATAAAAATAGCCACAGCGAAAAAGAGCGACCACACGCCCCAAAGGGCGCCATTAACTGGCTCCGATGGTAATACCAGACCGAGATTTTTGTAATGATCGGTCCAATACGATTTAAGCATGAACTCATTCCGAGCAAATTCCGAAACGCTTATCCATACTGTAGCCAGGACCACGGACAGAATCGATTTTTTCATTCGAGTAAACTCTGCTTTTTTAACCCGCATTATTCATTGTATTTTTAAAGGAAGCGGGATAACCTGAATGGTGCATAAATTTAAAATTCGAATATAAAACTGAGTTTGATTTTGCATATACATTCACACATTATGAAAACATAATGTTAAGTTGGGCTATTGTAGAATTCATGAATAATTCAGGTTAAAGATTTTAGATCAAAGCAATCGCTCACAGCGTCAGTTAAACATGCGCTGCATGCCATTTACTTGTAATTCATCTGCCGCTGCACAATGCCGCCCGGCTGAGTGAGGGCGAACACCACAATATTGACGCCAAACTGAAGTTGTCGTGTGGGATCACCCATACCATGGGATTTTTCCCCGATGTAAGCATGATCCCAGAATTTGCAATAGGCTTTATTGGAAATCAAAATGGCCAGCCGTCCATCGATGTACACGCCTTCCAGAAAGTTGTACGGTTCATGCAATTCCTTGGAAAAACGATAGTCGAAGCCAATCGGCGGCCCGTTGAAATCGAAGAAACAATGATAGAGCCGGTGATCGTTGGGGAGCTTCTCAAACACGATATCCGGTCCCAGCGCATCCACCATGAGCTGCCGCGCTGTCCTGTCAATGGGGCTGCCGATCATTGGGATGCCGGAGTCATCGAAAAACAGGAATCCACCATTTTTCAGGTATTGCCCCAAATTGGCTGCATCGGCCGCGCTGTAATCGAACACGGTTTCACCAGTCAGGACGACCATAGGCGAGTCCATCAATTTTTCAGAATCCATTCGGATGAACTCGGCCAGATTCATTTTGATATCAGTGACTTTCTCGACCATATTTTTCACATTCGGCAACGCGGTCGGCTCGGAGTTCCAGCCGGGGTTCCCATCCCAATCGCGAACCATGTGGCTGTTCACGCGCAGCAAATCCATGTGGAAAAAGCCGGAAATTTTTGTTTTGTCGTTGGGATCCTGCACGACCATGGCCTTGAATCGACCGGTATCCAGATGACGCACATTCATCAGATCGTCGCTCAGGCTTTTCATGCTCGATTCTTTGCCGACAGCCACCTCGCCGGCGATGAGCTCCGGTCCCAGCTCAACAGGCTGGCTATTCATCGCCATGGCGCGATCAACGGTCATTTCAGGAGAGGCCAGCGAAGCCAGCACCGTGCCTCCGTGGATCGATGCGGTTTTCATCGAACGCGGCGTTATACTGCGCATGCTGGAAATATTTCGACTCAATGTCCGCTGCACCAAAACAGGGCGTTTGGTCAATTCCAGCGGTTTCACCAGGCGCGGCGCGCGCTGGACGAACTTGACGCTGAGTGGCTTTCGTTTCACTTCGACTTCCCGCGTTTCATATTTTATGGAAGTGAAAACAGGAATGAGGTGAAACGTTATCGACGCCAGGAAGGAAATAATTATTCCATTTCTGACCATAGGCCAGATGCGCATTTCGAACTTTCGTATGTCGACTCTTTCGCTAATCACAATGCTGCCGCCTTATATGAAAATTATTTATATCGCGCATTTTGCTGAGTGTAGCCGCCTGGTTGAAGCAGTACAAAGACGACAATATTCACCGCAAATTGCAATTGGCGTATATTTGTCGCGCTCAATGAATTTGGCGTACCGGGCCGCCAGTGCGGATCCGCGTTCCATGCGTTGTTGTAGCTTTTATTGGAAATAAGAACAACCATTCTGCCTTCGTAAAAAACCGCATCCAGATAATCGTAGGTCGTCTGGGCGCCGTTGAGCCGGCTGGTCCAGTTGTTCACAACATCATCGCCGACCGGGGGACCGTTAAAATCAAAGAAACAGTGATACATCCGATGGTCATTTGGGACACGTTCAAAAACAGTCTGATCTCCCAGCGCCGCTGTCACCAGGCTTCGGGCAGAAATATCGAATGGGCCGCCTTTAAAATAGAACGAGTCATCGATGAGCAGAAATCCGCCCTCGCGCAGATAATGTCCCAGATTCTCAGCCTCAATGGGAGTGAAGTCAAATGAATAATGCCCGGTCATGAACAAAAAGGGCAATTTCTTCTGTCTTAACTCATCCGAATCCAGCGTCACCACGCCGGCAAATTTGGCATTCACGCCGGTGTGATCATTCAAATAAGCGGCTATATTCGGCAATGCCTTGGCCGATGTATTCCAATCCGGCTCATTCCCCGAATCGACCCGATCGGTGCGGTACTTCACCAGTGCCACGTAAATGAAGCCTTCCACATCCTGCTTATCGTCCGGATTTTGAACAGCGAACGATGAGAATCGGCCATAATCCATGGCCGCAGCGGTGAGCAAATCATCGCGCAATTCTTTCACAGCGGATTCTTTCACATTGGTCACTTCAGCGGCAATTATCTCCGGCCCCAGATCCAGCCGTTGCGGCGTGAATCGACGCTCCACTTCTGCCGTTGGCGGCGCTAATGAAGCCAATACCGTCCCGCCGTGGATTGCGGCAGTGCGCACCGATCGCATCGATGTCGTGGCGGTTCGGCTGAAGCGCTTTGTCAGTGTTCGCTGCACCGTCGTGGGACGTTTTACCAACTCAAGCGTCTTCATCAGCCGGGGCGCCTGCTGGATGAATTTCACGCTGAGTGGCTTGCGTTTGACTTCAACCTCCTTTTGTGGCATCTTGTAATTGATGAATAACATACCGCTGTGTAACGCCACGGAGATTACGAACGTCACGACGAGGGCCGACCTGGCTATTTTATATTCGAATTGGGCTATTTCCATTTTTCAAATGAACACATGTCATCAATCTATTTTTATCAAAGGCAATCTGGTGAGCTGCACACGAACGACGATTCCCGCTAACGCGCCGGCTGAACGGATCGCGGAGTCACCATCCTTTTCGTACTCTCTGAAAAACCTCCTTCATTTCGCGTTGAGATTCATTAGCGACAGCTACAGCAGTACTACCCGGGACTCGAATGCACATCGCCATTTTCGCGTGGCGTGCTGCATGCCCCCTTGAATCGTATCTCGCTTCTGTACCTCGATTATGTCATGTCATTTCTCCTCTTCCCTGTCCGTGGCGATCGCTAATTCATCGATCCCCACGCCTTTCGCAGCATCCATGACATCCACCACCATCCCGTGCATGCATTCCTTGTCCGCTTTGATGATCAGCACTTTGCTGCGGTACGTCTCTTTGGCCTCGCGCAGGCGTTGCTCCAAATCTTTCGGAAGGATGAGCTCGCCGTTCAAATCCAGTTCGCCGGTCTTGGAAATAATGATGTTCAGATCCTTCTCCGGCGGCAGGTCGGATTCCGCTGCTTTGGGCAAATCCACTTTCAGGCTATGCGGCGCCGAGAAAACCGAAGTCAACATGAAAAAGATATTCAGCAAAAACACGCAGTCAATGAGCGGAGTGATATCCAGCCCTTTATCTTCCAATCTACTTTTTGTTCTCATGGATAGTGATTCTCCAAAATACCATTTTATAATTTTATCGCTGATTTCACTTCCTGTTCCAGCTTTTGCCCTTCTTTCTCCGAGATGTTCAACTCGATGCGTTTCTCTTTCAGGAACGCTTCTTCATCCTTGTTCAACACGCCATCGCGGTAGGCTGTCAGCAACATTTCTTTATAGGTTCTGAATCGGGCTAAATCCCGGAGCAAGGCATTGATGAAAAGCGTCAGAAACGGTTCGATTTGAATGAGTCGTCGTTCAATGACTCGCCTGAGGATGTTATACGCCAACACCGACGGGATTGCGATGATGAGTCCGGCAGCCGTTGTAATGAGCGCTTCGGCGATACCGTCGGAGACAACGGTGGGGTCCCCGACACCTGACCGCGAGATGGCTTCGAACGATTTGATCATACCGGTAATCGTGCCCAACAGACCCAACAATGGCGCCACAGTGCTGGCTGTGTAAATGATCGAAATGAACTCCTCCAGATAATTGCGTGAATTCTCCTCCGCAGCGATTCCCAATTCGGTCCGCATCTCGTTGATGGATCGTTTCTCCCGGACAAGAAACTCGAACCGCTCCAATATTTTCAGATATACATAGGTCAAAATATTCCTGTTATTTTTGCAATACTCAACTGTCTTTTCGACATCGCCGGTCGCTAAAGACTCTGTGGCATTGTTTAGAATTTTATCTGCTTTATCACCCAGAGGAATCCGGAAGAATCGCCAGAGACGTTCCAGAATGAGCGCGAAAGAAACAACAGACAGGAATATCAGCGGCAGCATTATATACAAACCGCCTCTTACAATATAATCAATCATGAAGCCTCCTTAAATTTTTTATCTGAAATCATGCAGGGATGGTCATATTCATTTCTAACAGAAGTCTTTCCTGATTTGCTGACGACGGCCAGCGAGCCGATCAATTTCTTCACCCGGAGTTAACGGTTTTCCATGATCCAATCGTAATGCTCTTTGGCAAAGGCATAGGCATCATGGTGCGCCGGATCATCCTTGTAAGTCTGAATGATGTACTCGTACATCTGAAGTGCTTTCTTCCATTCTTTCAACATTTCGTGCGACGCGGCGATGTTCACCCTCGCGCCCACTGCGACATCGGCTTCCGGGAATTTCGCTATCACTGACTCGAATGCAACGATGGCCTCGGGGTACTTCTTCTCATCAAACAGGATGCTGGCTTTTTCATATTCATTATAGGAATGAATCTGCGCGAGTTCATCGACATGGCCTCTGGCCTTCTCCGCCAGTTCAGAATCCGGGTATCTTTCGATCAATTGCTGGTACGTTTTGGTCGCGTCGTCGTAGCGTTTGTTATTGTAATGCCAATCGCCGATTGTGAACAGCGCATCAATGGCATAGGCGCTGTCCGGATAGGCGGTTATTAACTGTTTGAAGACTTCGATGCCCTGATCCTGCTGGTTGTTTTGAATATAACCCCAGCCTGAATTATACATGGACAGCGCTGCATATCGGGATTCAGGGAATTTCCTCTTCACGTCGTTATAAGCTTCAATGGCCTGTTCATAATTCCGTTCATTGAAATAACTTTCAGCGATCTGGTAGGCCGATTCGGCTGCTTCATTGCGCCGGGGAAATTCCGCGACAATCGTCCCGAAAGCTGATCGGGCATCACTCCATTGTCCCAATCTCATTAAACAGAAACCGCGATAGTACAGGGCAAACAGCCGATTTTCTCCGGATGAAACACGTTGCGTCACCCCTGAGAAAGTCGCCGCTGCTTTCTCAAAATCCTCTGAATTGTAGTATGCAACACCTAATTGAAATGCCACCTCCGGAATGAACGCAGAATTCGGAAATTTATTCAGGGCAGTCTGATAGGCATCCGTACCCTGGCTGAACTGCTTCAGATTTAAATAGCAATTCCCTTTAAGGAAATAGGCCTGTACCAAATGTTCCTCGTCCTCGGCTGTGGCGATGATCTCATCAGCGACGCGAATCCCATCCTCATATTGCGCCAGTTCGAAATGCGCCTGCGCCAACGCCAGAAGCCCATCGGTGCGATCCGATTTCGATTTGGCATTATCGACAAACGAATGGGCGGATTCCAGGGATTTTTGTGGATCGCCGGATTTGAGATAGCAGGTGACCAATCGCCGCATGGCCTTGGATTTCAATTCTGGCAGCACCAAAGGCATGGCGAGTAGCCGCTCAAAATCCGCAATGGCGGACGTGTACTGAACGGTCTGCATCTGAATAGCGCCCCGACCGAACAGCGCGCTTTGCAAAATTTCCGGTTTCTGAAGGCCCTGAATCGCCAGATCAAATTCGGGGATTGCTTTTTCAAATTGCTCCGCGCTCACGTAGAGCCGCGCCAAATAGTAATGAACTTCAGCTTGTTTCCCCGGCTCCGTCGTCGCATCCAGCACCTGTCGCAGCACCTGTTCCGCTTGTTCGAAATTTCCCTGCTGCAAGTATAGCTCGCTGATTTCGGAATTGGCCACAGCGAAATAGTCCGATCCTTTCTCGACATTGTTGAACGCCGCGATAGCCTGATCCGGTTGCTTGCTGTCCCGGTAACACTGGCCCAATTCAAAGTGAATGGAATTTTTATCAATGACATCGCCGTCTTTGGCATTTTGAAGCAGAGACAAAAAGGCGCTGATGGCCTGGGCGTAATCTTTGCGATCAAAATGAATGCGGGCAATCTGAAGATAAGCTAACGGCGTCTGTTGATTCTCCGGATAGGCCGTTATCAATTCGTTCATCGCTGCGATGGCGGCATCGAACTGGCCGGCGCGTTGCAGGACCAATCCTTTTCCGTAATAGGCATTGGGCCGCATGTGGCTGTTGGGAAAGGAATCGATCACAACCTGATAAAAAACCAGGGAAGAATCGTACGAAAAATTTTCATAGAAGGCCATCCCAATCTGGTAATAAGCCGCGTCCACCGTGAATTCAACCTGCTGGCTGACATCGCGATACGCTTTTATATAACTTTTATATTCTGCCGCAGCCTGGGCATAATCTTTGTGCTGAAAATGAACTTTGGCAATTTGGTATTTCATCTTACCCTGAAACACGCGATCCGTGCTGGCGTCGATGGCGTTTTTGTACACCTGCACCGCGTCCGCCAATCCTTTGTAACGAAGCGCGACGTCCGCCGCTTTAATATAGGCCGTTTCCACCAGATCGGTCATGGGCAAATAATCCTGGGGCACGCGCAAATAGGCTTCAATGGATTTGTCCGCGCTCTGCATCTGGTCGTACGCATCGCCAATCCGGATCACAGCTTTGGCCGAGAGTTCAATGATATGATGCTCTTCGCGACTCTTGCCGATGCCGGATTCAACCTGGGTGCGCCGCTTCAATCGGGATAATTCCATCTCGCTCCACTGCCGCTCGCTGAATGACTTCGGGATATAATTTTCAATGAGCTTATTGTAGGCGTCGACGGCGCTTTGAAATTGTTTCAATTCAAAATAGCTTTCACCGATTTGATACTGCGATCGGACAGCATATTCACCCTGGGGGAATCGACGGATGCCTTCTTCGAACGCCGCAATGCTCTCGGCATACTGGCCGGATTCATAATTCGACCAGCCAATATTGTACAACGCCCGTTCGGCGTATTCGCTGTTCCCAAAATGATCGAGCAGAAAGCGCGCTTCCTCAATCGTGGCCTGGTACTCTTTCTGATTGTAACGGGTCAGTACGATCTGACTCTGCGCCATCGCCTGCAACCGTTCAATCTCAGCCGTTTGAACAACGATTTTAAAATGCTCAATCGCCCGCTCGAAGTCGCCCAGATTTTTATAACAATTCGCCATCTGGTATCTCGCCGCCACGGGTAGGCTAATGACCATATCGGCGAGTGTCGTGGTGACCTCTTTCTCTTTCAAAAACGGGCTGTCGATAGCCAGAATTTTCTCGTACCTGGTAATTGCCTGAGCGTAATCCTCAATCACGAATAACTTCTGCCCCTTCTCGAACATATTGATCATCTGGGTCGGAGAAGGGATCAGGTGACTCAGCGTTGCCGCGCCGGCGACCAGGAGAATGAGTAGCTTTTCAAACATAGTTTCATCCAAAAATTTTATGCACCGCTAATTTTCAGCCGTTGATTACCACCCTGCCAGAACTCGCACAAAAAATCTGAAATAGCTTTTATTCTTGTACGCAGCCTGTTCGCTGATATAGGTGCGCTTTATATTTTGGAGTCCGATATTGAATTTCAGTTTATACCCGTTGTAATCCGATGCATTCGTGGCCATGATCATGAAAATCTGGTCATTGGTGCTGTTGACCGGATTGAGCTTATCCCGGTAACGATAGACAAATATGTCACCATCGTTGAGATTTTCATTGATCGCCTTGAACGAGAACCCCTGAAAGCCCATGCGAATGACGGTCTTGGGCGTGAAAAAATAATCCAGCCGAATGATCGGCATGTACCATTGATTGTGGTACAGAGTGTCGTGCATGGCCGGTTCGTAGTCTTTATATTTAATCTCCCAGCGATGTTTGAACTGGGGAATCAACAGGAGTTTCTCTGACAGTTTGAACTGGTAATCGATTTTATTCACGACGCCCCAGTAATTCACCTGCCCCTTGTCCTGGTCAAGGACGATCTGATTTTCATCGCTGGACCATTGCTCAATCCGCCGCTGAGAGTTGAGCACGTATTTCACATTATTCTCAATATTCAAATTGGGGATCTGAAGATATTTCGTGCCGAGAAATGTGGTATAAACCATGGAGTTGCGCATGCTCAGCTCATCCTGCATGTACTTCGGACTATTGAAATTCACTCCCAATTCGGTGATATCGAATTGATAGGTCGGATCGGGAATGTCGTCCTGCACATCCTTGGTGACATGATAGACTTTAATTTGCGCCAACTTCGGCATGAACAAATCATAATCGATTTTACCATATTTGATTTGATTGCGGCCACCGGCAGCAATCTGCTCGTTGCGCAAGTAGCCGCCGGTAATATGAAATCCGCGCCAGACCTGATAGCCCACGAACAGATGAGAGCCTTTCAGATCGCGATTGTAGACATGGTCAGGCAACTGGTCATTTTCTCGCACGTCAATCACGTCGTTGTTATTCCAATCGTCTCCATAATCGAAACGGGGCGGGTCGCGGTAGAACATCATAAATGGTTCATGGTAATCCGGCGTGCCATTGCTATTCTGATCGTCGTCCGGAATGCCGTCCTTGTTTTCATCGAGGCCGGGGAAAATGCCCGCGTCCGGACGAATATCTGTTGTGCTGAACACTTCCTCGGGATTTTCTTCATAGACAGGGTCCAGTGCGCTCCCGCGGTAAGCCAGAGTCCCGTCCGGGTACCGGTCATTATCGTCATTGTCATCCACCAGCATGTCGTACACGCCGCCGGAATCGTACACAGCGCTGGCGCTGCTGGTCTCCACCTCCAGGGTGCCGCGCTCCCGGCTGAACGTGGACAGGTTAGTCAGGTACTCCGGATCGATTTTGAAATACTCCCCGCCAAATGTCAACGGGCCGAGGTTTCGCTTCATCTGCAGAAAATAGGCATTGCTCTTTTTTTCGAACCGATCACCGATGAGCACCGGGAATTTGGCATGGCGGACATTGGTGTTGTACTCGCCGTTGATCCGGAATCCGAACAGATTCGCGCTGAAATTAACGCCGTAAATGGATCGGCCGGTCGTGAGACTGTAGTCGATCACTTCCAATTTTTTATTGGATTCATCCTTCACATTGCCATTCGCCTGAGCCAGAAGCTGATAATTGGTCCTGGACATGGTCAGGTCAACCTGACTTTCATAATACTCGTGCGCGCCGTAAATTTTATAATCATTAGCAACTACCAGGGCGATTTGCATCGATTGAATCGAGGTGATTTCTGTGGAAATGGGGATCATCAGTTCAAAGCTGCCTGTTCCACTGGCTTCCAGCGGATATGCTGTTTCATTCATCGGCGCCATATTGACCAACTGGCCGTTAATGTAAATTTTCGGTCGACTGTACAGCTTCGTCCCGAATCCATCTTCCGGGGAATCATCGGTGAATTTCAGGTACAGCACTTCCGGGCGGCATTCGGTCACTTCGCCTTTGATCGATGCGTCTTCCGAACCTTCCTTGCTCTTTGTCTGATGAATATTCACATAGGTCGCGCCGAATTTCAGCACATCGCCGATCTCGGTTTCCCAATGGCCGCCGAACAGATAGCGGTTCCACAAATGCGGCGCAGACGCCCGCTCGACCGTCGTGGTGCTGCGCAGCGGCATATAAATCGGATCAGAAAACCGGGAATAAATCACCGAGAACTGGTTCTTCTCAGTTTTGCCGTCCCAGCGGATCCCGTTCAACCGGGCCAACTCCAGGGTCAGCGACGTGAACTTGGTCCGAATCGCATCGCCGATGATGAAGCTGGTGGAGAATCCTTTGTACGTGTCTTTGGCCACGACCAGGTTCTCGAACCAGTTGGTGTAATATTTATACTTGATGAGGTCATCGGCGTTGGCCGGATTCTGGCGGGCCATGGAAAAAATATCCAACCCTTCCAACAGAAAATTTCCGAAGTCATCGTATCGCTTCAACGTCAAAAATTCCTGGGAATAGTTTTTATACCCTTCCTCAGAATAGTTGTTATACTTTTCATCCGAAGCCCCGGGCGCGGTGATGAACTGAGGAAAGATATACTGCGGCAACATGAGCACAGAGAAAACAAGTACACTGAAAACAGACAAAGACTTTAAATTACGCATGGGTTAATACTCCCAACGAAGGCCAATACATATTCATATTAATTTTATACTGGGCTTTTGGCCCGAGGAAAATTGATTATAATTTTTTTCTATTTTCATTTCAAACATTCAGGCAATACAAAAACAAGCTAACAGGTTGCCCTGTAGCGCTAACGAAAGGGCAATCTAGGACAGCGATTGGTAAGGTTTTTTTTATAATGTTACGCGTAAACAAGACGACGACCCTTTGGTTCAGGAATAAAATCGTTAAACTCCTCTGCTGTTTTTATCCAAAGTTGGATGGCTTCTTTAACGTTTTTTAATGCTGATTCATAACTTTCCCCATGTGCCATACATCCGGGAAGTTCAGGAACTTCTGCTATATATACATTGTCCTCTTCACTCCAATAAATTATTATTTCGTACCGTTCCATTAGTCTTGACCTCCGAGTTTATATTTTAAAATGATATTTCTTACTTGTTTCACCTGGTAGGGCTTTGCTTTATTGCCATCTTTTTGTAAATTTATTTTCTCTTCAATCCCTGCTTTTCTGAAAATATGATGACTTCCACACACTCTCATCTCAAATCCACATCGGAGCAAAAGGTTGCATAAATCATTAAAGTTAATATTTGCGTCGGCTCTACCACCGAGTATTTGTTGTATTAATTGTTCATATTTACTCATATTAATTTTTCTCACATAACGGCACGGCAAAGTCGCCGCAAGCTTGCAGGGCACTGGACTTTGATTAACTAAAAGACTCTATGTGGAACGTTAAAACTAAATTGACGCACACCCCCTGCGGTCAACGTGAGCCGATTGATAGATGATTATTTATTTTTAAAAATATACTATTTACTTATCAAAAAAGCTTTGTTGGAAGGTGGTACCAGGTAGTCCTAAGTCTATTCGTCTATAAGTACTTTTATCGATCTCTACTCCGCCTAAATTATTTATTTCATCAACTATTTTAGGTATGCAATATTTAGACATTTGATCATGGATTTGATTACCTGTAAAACGTAATACTTGCCAGCCAGATGTCACTAAGTCGTTGTTTCTTAAATTATCTTGCGGTGCCTTCTCCGGCGTGTGATGCCACTTATCACCATCTGTCTCTATATTTAATTTCCCTTTTTCACAGTAAATAGCAAAATCAAGAAAATAGTTTTTATTTCTTACTTTTATGTACTCTTGGCGTTCTGCGGGAATATCGAGCATCTTTAATGCCGCCCATAATTTATCTTCTAATGGGCTCCCTTCATAAAGATCATTGATCTCCATCGCCACTTTAAATTTTTCCCATGTTGTTGGAATAAAAACAATTCGACGCCAACGTCTACTATATATTGGTTTTGACAATTTTTTTAGCGGCTCGATTAGTAATTGGTAATAAAGTTTATCACTATTTTTTTCTATTGGTCGTTCTGGAAAAAGCTGCCATCTTTTTGCTATGTTTATTTTTAATACTCGAGAATAGTACTGAATGGAATGTGCTTTTTCTTGAAAAGCTTTTGTCTGATAGAATGATAACCATTGAGGTGGCCATTTATTTTTTAACCACTTACTCACACTGTCAACTGGAATTCGATACCAATGTCTATCACGAGCAATTGAAAAATCAATCTGATTATTCATAATTGCTACTAATAATTCACCACTTTTAGACATTAAATTCCTACCTAATTTTTTGAACATCTAACAACGTGCTCACCGGTTGAAAACGCATCAGAGACAGCCGATTCGAATAACTGAACTTTTTGTTACCGCCATAACTGATTAAAAGAATCGGCGTTTTTATCTGGGGCAGCAAGATGCTATGCCCTGACTTTATGCCTACCGATTTTTCATTCACTCTTAAAATTCTATAATCAGAAAATATTTTATTTTCGATATGTCAAAGAATTCATGCTTAACTTTTGAATTCTGAAGTTTATCCCCAAACCAATTCATACAAAAGTTTGCTTTTGAGTCAGGTCCCTTTTTCGCGGCAGATGTTTTAATTGTCAAAATACTCATTCCACCTACTTCTTATTATTTCTTCGTTTATGCCCTTTTGAAATAGCGATTGATTTTTTCAATTCAATCATTTATACTGAATCATCAACTGCTGTTCTCTCTATGTTGATGCTGCTTTTTCACCTGCCTAATTGCGCATAACTCGGTTGTTTACTGCGGGGTTCGTGATGCTCTCCTACCGAAACCTGCATGGCACTAAACGTCAAAATTAAATTTTAAACCGATGCGGGCATCCACCCGTTCGGATTCTCACAGTGCGGTTAGGATTAATTTTTTTGGTTTACTTCTTTCAACTATCTTTATACTATCCTACTTGACCTACTTTTTTTAGCTTCACCCCTTATCATTCTTTTAGCCACCAAAGATGTTATTCGGAACCAATTATGTGACAATACTCTGCCGAAAATCGAACATAACCGATTTTCAAGGGGGGTAGGAATCCTGACCCTTTGTATTGATAAGAATCCCTTAACCGGCATGAGAGCATCATCTCATAATATCAATACACCATTTTTGGCATAGTCCGAGAGCAACGATTTCCCGGATTTCCATTCGTCCGGAGTAAATGCTGAGGCTTCGATTGGTGCAAACACTTTATAAATAGCCTCAGAGAGAATATCTATGCGTTCCCAATACGTTTTCCCTGAAAAACTCGGTGAAATGACAACCAGGTCAATATCGCTATCCTCACGAGCAGTTCCGCCTGCATGGGAACCAAATAAAATCAATTGTTCCACTCGAATAGTGGCTTCCAGGGCCTGTTTGAATTTGTGGACTATACTTAAAACTGTGTCTTGACCCATGCCAACACCTCCTTGCTTTTGGTGATCATACTTTTGGTGATTTCTTCGGTGTAGGCCGACTGGATTTTCGCTAAATCATCTGGATAGCGAGTGGCGACACTCGCAGTATTCAGCCTGATCATAAATTTTTCCAACTCCTGTTCGGGTCTCTTGCCAATTTTATCCAGAAGGTATAGGAGGTTATGAGTTTTAGGCGGGATTTCCTCCAATACTTCTGCATACAGACCCTTTAACGACTTCTCAATGGATAAATGACACATGAATACGGCATAGAAATACCGACCGCTCTGAAACATGGCATCCGCCGTACCCATGTCATAATCAGCTTGCTTCAACCATTCTTCGTGTTTTTCACTCATGTTCTCCCCTTATCTATGATGAATGGTCTATCTCTGGTCTAGGGTTAACGGCGCGGTTGAGGAGCGCTTCGGGAGCCGCGCCGTCCGCGGCGCGGGTTCCGGCGTCGCCTCCGACCGTCTGTAGGGCATCCGGCTTCCGCTCCGTGCCAGTGTTGAATTCCCTTAGGAGCATTTCGAAAAGGTCCTCCGGCACGACGGACGTTTGGGGCGGAATGAGTTTGTAGAGGCCCTTCTTGACCCTCTCGACCTTTCCCTCTTCTGTCCACTTTCGCAGTATCTGGGAACCTAGAACAACCTCGGAAGGAGTATGCCCCATATCCGCCGCTTCACGTAGCTCCTTTGGAGTGATGTACCCCCTGTGGAACTCCGTGTGGAACTTCCGAACATACTCAAAAAGGTCTTCCTCCTCGGCGGCAGACAGCTTTTTCGAGTCCTTGCCTTCGCCAAGAAGCACGGAGACCCACCTGCGGAGGATTATCTGGTCGCGCTTCTGATAGTAGAATATCGGCCCCCGCAAGTCGGCGAGCACCTCGGCGAAAGACCTTGATGACTCGCCGTCGACGTATTGGCGAATCTGAGACACTGTCTGCCCACGCCAAAGCACCAACGCGTGAGCAATCAGTGCCTTGTGCTCGTCAGGGTACATCCTCCGCAGCCTATCGTAGACACGAAGATGCAGCCGATCCTGATCGCCCCCGTGGATGATGAGGCGCCAGCGGTCGTACCGTCCTCCCTTTTCAACGATGACCTCCGGTGGTCGCTTTCCGTTGCAGAGTGAGTCGGCAAAAATGAGAGTCTTTCCACGGCCCAGCTCATCAACGCTGCCGGCCAGACGGAGCGCTTCCATAAGGACGCGGTTCATTGTCTTGTGTGCACGAGAGAACCACTTGTTGGCGAAGTACCGGGACTCTTTCTGACAGAGATTGCTGATGCTCAGACGGTCCGGGTACAACTCGACTATGATGTCCCCGCCTGCCTCATAATACGCTGCATGTGCGACCGCATTCGCAAGTCCTTCCCTGAGGGCTCGCTCGGGATAGGGGGGCTGTCGAATGCCCAGTGTCTGCCTCGACCACTCCTGGACTTCGAGGAAGAGCTGGGGAGTGAGGAGATCCTGCAAGCCAACACGTGTCTCGTTCGACAGGGGCGTTCCGGCTGCGTCGTACTTGACGATGCGGTACTGGATGTCTCCGAAAAGAACGCGCTCCGTATTCGTGCCTCGAATACCGATTCTCTCCAGCGCTTCGCCGATGGTGAGTGATGTGATCGATTCTAGTGTTGTGCCTTCGCGTCTGGCTGCTACGGCATGGACGAAGTCCCCCGCTTTCCCCTCATCACGGATACCTTCCCACCGCTGTGCTGAGTAATCGGTGAGTCCGGGAAGAGCAACGGTCAGTTGCATGACCTCCTCGGGAGTCATGCTTTTGATGGTCGTTCCAGCTCCCTTGTACGCAGTATTGTTCCAGTAGACCACACTGCCGGGTGAGCAAAACTTGATCACGACTAGCCATTGGCCGTCGATCTCGTGACATGAGATGAACTCACACGTAGCCTGCGGGTCGAGGTACTGATTCAGGTGCTGGGAAACGGCCTCCTCGGTGCTTTTGGCCCATGCTTCGGTCCGGCCGCACAACGACCCGTCGTCCGCAATCCCGATGCACATCCACTGCACTATAGAGGTCAGCCTGTTGGCAAAGGCAGAGAGCTTCTTCCCATTCTCTTGGTCCCAGGACCGCTTCAATTCGACGTTGCCGCTTCTGTGCTCAAGCAATGTACCGTTGCGCGCGCAGGTCAGAAGCTCTTCAATCGACCCAATCATCTTCTGAACTCCTCCAGTTCCGTCTGCCGTCAGCCCAACGATGATCATCAGCCGACCCGAGGGCTAATACCCACCGAACATTTCTGTATATTCGAAAATATAAATAATGCACTTAACTAAATTAAATTCAAACAGTGCTCGAGGTTCGGCTGCATGCTTTTGTTGGGCAATTGACTTTATAATTGCTATTATTAGCATTTACTGACAAGGTAAAGTTTTACTGTTTAATTAATGTCTCTTAATATCATAAGATGTTTTAAATCCTTTTACTTTAGCATATCTAAATAACAGGTTTATTTGTATATCAAATATTGTTGCTATCTCGAACTCAAAATTTCAACCTCATTTTTTATATTGCAAATGATTTGTTCCATTGATGTTTGTGGAATTAATAAAACTCCTTTTTCTACAAAATCAAATAAGTCGTTTCACAAAATATATTTTTTTTAAGTAAGTTATACACTATGGAGCTAGTAATTTACAACTTTTTTATGTAATAAGTTTGGTTACTATCATGTAATTCATTGATTCCTAAGCGAAATATAAATGACTATCATAGCTTCCAGTACTTCGAAGCATTCTTTGCTGCATTTTCAAACTCGCTAGCATATTGTGCACCTGATATCTTTCTTTTTTCTATAATATAACTACTTAGCTTGTCCCAACATTTTACGAAAGCTTCCCCATACATAGCAAAAATAATTTCCTTGTTTACGTGTTTTGTATTACAAAACAGGGCTGCACGATTTAATGATGCGATAACTTTTTCTGCATTATATCTATCAACATCTTTATAATTTTCAACAAAGTCAGACAGTTTAGTATATACATATTTACGAGCGGTTCTGCTATCTTCCGACCCTAGATCATCAAAAATTGCTATAGTTGCTTGCAATTGTCTTGTCTTTTGAGTTTCACGCGTTTGCCAAGCAACAAGAATCAAACCAATAGCAGCTGCAACTGAAGCTAAAAAATTTCCCACATCCAATAGTTCTTTTATTTCCACATTCTTGCTCCAAAAAAAAATTGATAGGCATCTGATAGTAAATATATCCTATTCATCCTACTATCTAATCTTGTTTCTATATAAAAGGTTGACAACCGAATAAAAACTATTAAAGAAGCCCAACATAATACTATTAGGCTCCATCATAAATTAACTTATTCCTATATATAGGAATTTTCCCGACCGCTCAAAACGAAAACATCAAAGAAATCTTGTGACTGCCGTCCACGTTTTTGAGCGCCATGGCATCTACACTATGGAATTGAATATATTGTGGATTTTCTTTCACCATGTTTGGTGATGATTTTATTTTTTACCAGGAATTGCAAATCTTTCTTTAACGTATTTATCGAGATTTCAGAAAAGTATTTATCTATATCTCCAATTTTACATGGTTGATTTTCTAATATAAATGATTTAATTCTCTGTTGCCTGTCATTTATATAAATATGTTTACCTTCTGTGTCGCCAAGTTTTATAGTCAATTTTACTGTAAGCAGCTTTAATGAATTCAGGAAAAATAGTATCCATTTATCCAGATGTTCATTTTCGGTATTTCGATTTTTTTGACATTCCATCAAAGCTGCATAATACTGTTCTTTTCGATTCTCAATCAAGTGTTCAAATGAAATGTATTTAACAAAACCATAATCCAATTTTATTAAAAGTAACGTTGTTAATAATCTGGACAATCTTCCATTTCCATCATGAAAAGGATGGATTGATAAAAATTCGTATATAAATAAACCCAATATCAAGAGTGGATGGTTTTCCTGACTTTCAAAATTCCTATTTGTCCAATCGAGTAATTCATTCATTTCTTTCTGAACTAAATAGGGTTCGGTCGTCTTAAAAATTATTTTTTGTGTCCCATCCGGATAATTCGCCACAACTTTGTTTGTTAGCTTTTTATATGCTCCTTCTTGCCCGCTGTCCTTTGTTGAGTATTTGAGCAATACAGAATGTAATTGCAGAATATAATTTTCAGCAAGATGAATAGCTTCATTGCTTTCAAGGATTAATTCCAGAGCATCGTAATATCCGATTACTTCCTGTTCATCACGAGTCTCAAGCTTTTTAATTTTTAAATCGGAAATTAATTCTTCTATCTCTTTATCCGAAAGTGTTGCTCCTTCTATCCTGGTTGAAGAACCGATACTTTGTATTGTAGCAAAATTTCTGAGATCTTTTAAGATACTGATATTTTGACTCTCAAGGTGCTCCCACTTTCCCCTGAACAAATCAATCTCTGAAATGAGTTTTAAAATTTCTTGATTCGTTCGAAATCCAAAGTGTAGTTTTTTATCGAATGCATCCATATTCTATCCATAAGTTATCTACATTTTGTATCCATAAAATACCCATATTTTATCCATAAACTTATCGTTCATTGAAATAATATTACAGGACTCAATGGCATGAAGTGAATGCGCATTGGGTAATTATCCCTAAAACGAAAACATCAACGAAATCTTGTGGCTGCCGTCCACGTTTTTGAGCGCCATGGGATAGACGTACGCGTAATCGATTTGCAGGGCGCGGACCATGAGGCCAAATCCAAAATCGGCTTCGCCGCCCTCGGCGTCGCTCATCACGTGGATGCCGCCGCCGCGCACGGTAAAGGCGGTTTTCCACGCGCCAAACGCATATCGCTGCAGCACGTATTCGGCGCCCACGTGCAGTTTGCTGAATTCATCAACCTTGCTGAAATCGCCGGCCAGGATCAATTTCTCGGAGAGATAGGCAACCCCGAACGCCATGCCCAGGGGCAGCTTGCCGCTGTCCGAGCCATTTTCAGCAATGCTGGGCTGGTTGACGTCTTTCAGCATCATCCCCAATTGGAGCCGGCCGCTTTTCAGAAATCGGCTCACCAGGGACGTCGGCACCTGATACATCACCCCGGCGTCGATGGAAAATCCATTGTAGGCATAGTTGTTGTCCCTGGCGCCGGTGATGGGATCGGTATCGCCATCGGCGGACCAGCGCAGCATTTTGAAACTCCCGCCCACGGACACATTGAACGGAAGGCTACGGCCGTAACTGATGTAAAACATGTTCTCTTTGTACATATCCAGGCTCAGATTAGTGACGCCCACGCCGATTTTGCCCAGGAAGCTCAGCGGCACGGCCGCGGCCAGCAATCCGTAATTCAGGTCGACATCGGAGACGCCGGGATACAGCCGGGCGTACATGGTTGTCGCAGCAAGTCCTTTGAGCTGGGCCATGCCGGCCGGGTTATAGAACATGGCGTGAATATCATCCGAGACAGCGGTGAAGGCGCGACCCATAGCCACCGGGCGAGCGCCCTGGCCGGTATCGATGAATCCTGCCCATGAACTCCCAGTCACCCCCAGAATTGCCAAAGCCACGACCAGAGAAAGAATCGCGCGATTATATTTTTTAGTAAATGCCATGACCACATTCTCTCGATATATTAATAAACAACGGTTATTGTCTTGGTAATTACATAATCATCGGCGTCTGTGTTGACGGACACCTGATACAGGTACACGCCGGGCTGGACCAGATTTCCCCAGCCATCTTTGCCGTCCCATTTCACCCGGAAATCTTTGGCCATAGAATAGGCGTCGTGCAGTGTGCGCAGGCAGTCGCCGTTCAGGTTAAATATTTTAATCATCACCCGTCTCGAGTCCGCGATTTTGGCCACGAAGAAACTGATCTCGGTGGCGTCGCAGATATTGTCGCCATTGGGCGACATGGGGTTCGGGTCAGCAGTCACCGAAACGAGCGGGCTTTCGGGAATGCCGGTCGTTACAACGCGCCAGCCGTCCATCCCCTGTTCCACGAATTGGGGATTCCCCGGGGTTTGCGTGCTGACAAGAGTCGCCGGGAAAAAATTCTCGCTTTCGAACAGCGTAATGCTGAAGTCCACTTCCAGCAAGCCGCTCTGCAATGAAGCGATCCGATTCGGGAAATAGGCGACGATTTCACTGACCAGGGGGTCGGTCAAATCGCGATAGTTCAGAGCAACGCCATCCAGCCGAATGTCCCGCAACCTGGCTGAGGCCGGCGTTTCAATTTTTAATGTGTCAATTCCTAAATCCCCACCGAAGGAGGTCAATTCGATGCGATAGGTAATTCTCGATTCGCGCAGCACGGGCACTTCCGTGGGCGAAACGGTCGCCACAGCGCGATTCATCACAGCATTTTCTGAATACTCAATGGACATCTGTTGGAATGCCGGCGTCTCCAGGCTAAAGGTCTGGAAATTCAGCCGATATTGCAAATAGCGTCGGGGCTCCAGGGTTTTGAACAGCTCCCCGGTCGATGCTTCTGAGGCCGGGCTCCAGGCAGACCACGTTTTGTAACTGATCCGCAGTTCCTGGCCCGGGATGATGGTTCCCTGGACAGTCCGAAGAATTTTCCCGCTTTCGTAGTCGATGATGTAGTCCATATTTCGTGCGAACACCACGGAGCCATCGCTGTTGGTGACCCGTTCTGTCGCCGTCATCACCGGGCGATGGGAGAGTTTCACTGTATCTTCAGCGATGTAGGTTTCGCCGGTAATGTGAGTGGAGTCGGAACGAAATTGAACCGTCAGCTTGGTTTCGGAAGGGATAGTCGCCTGCCAGATTGCTTTGCCAAAATTGACGTTATTGCCAAAGTCCTTTATCCTGGAAATGTAATGGCCGGAAGATGCATAGCCGGAACCATAGACTTCAATTTCTCCGATGATCGTCCAGTTCTGGTTGTCGGTGGCCTCAATGGTGATGCGAATATAACGCGCCGTGACAGGCGCGAACTCCTCGTAGACATCCCACTGTTTATTGCTCAGGTTCTGCGCCACGCGACTATAGTTGTTATCATCGAGACTTGTGTAAATGGAGTAGCCTTTGATGTACAGCATTTGCGGATTGAAGTCGCTGCCCAGGATATTCACCCGTTCGACAGTGCGAGTCGCTTCCAGATCGATGGTGATGGAAATGCCCACACAAAAGGGCGTGTAGGACGCCCAGAAACTAGGGCTCTTCCGGCTGCCATCCAGCACGAGGTTGGCGTTGTTATTGGCTTTATCGTCGCTATCCCACGCCTTTTTTCTAGCCGCAAAATTCTCTGATGCCGGAGCGAGAATAATGGAGCCATCGTCTGTGTCGCCGGTGATGAAAGCGACATTCAGCGAATCGATACCCTGCCCGGTTTTGAATGAGTCGATCGAAGTTTCCGTCCATACCTGGCTAAAAACAAACTGCGGCAAGAAAAGAAGAAAAAATATCAGACTGGTAATTCCGGTCTTCCAATTTTTTTTCCACATGTGATTCGTCCATTTTCAATTGGTCAAATAAGTGAACACTGCCCCCCGACAGATCACTGGCGAAGGGCAGTGTGGAAAAATTTAAAACGTAATTACTACTTAATCAACGTCATTCGTTTTGTCTCAACAAAATCGGCGGCCTTGATTTTGTAAATATAGGTGCCGGTGGCAACGGAGACACCGGAATCATTCAAGCCATTCCACAAAATCAGTTGATGCCCTGCCTGTTGCGGTGCGGAAACGAGGGTTCTCACCTTTTGTCCCAATACGTTGAAAATCTGAATTTCAACGAGACAATCTTTTGGCAGATCATACTTGATTGTGGTCACCGGGTTGAACGGGTTCGGATAGTTCTGGAACAGCGCAAATATCCTGGGCAGACCATCCGCATTCTCGTTCACACCAGTCGCTTTGGGAATATCGCCTTTGCTGCGAGGCATAATCTGGTAGCCGCCCCAGTAGGGTGACTGCGAATCGAATTGCGTGATCACTCCGACCACGTCGAACGAATCTGCCTGTACAGCAACGCCGGGAATATCGGTGTCTTTATCAATGCGCATCGTGGCGATGCCGGTTTTGTCGGAGAAAAGGATGTTGGCATTGCTCGGGAACGTCGTTTCGTCAGTGTGCACATTTTCGATTTTGACCAGCGCAGACTGGAAGCGCTCGCCGACTACATCACCCAGATCAGCGCAGGTAATCAGCATCGGTTCGACGATATTGCCGGACGAGAGAATGGTGAACTCATCCACCGGACTGATTTCCGTGAGGCCGTTATAAAAATCGACATACCCGGAGACGACAACTTCATCACCGATTTTCACTGAATCGATCAGCACCTTTGAGCCGTCATAAATGGCAACGCCAATGGAATCCATGGCGTCCTGAATGTAGGCCGGGCCGGTCACGCCGAATTCTCCGGCGACAGTGATGATACCTTTGACGCGGACTTTTTTATCCGACAGAAGCGGATAACCATTGGTATCGACTGCTGCCACTTCAGGAATGGAATAGTAGGTAGGCGGCAGACTGGTGCCGGAAATTGCCCATCGCTGAATCCACGGATTGTTTGAGCCAAAGTCAACCTGGTAAAAGAGAGAATCGCCCAGCGTATGGTCGAACGTTGTTCCGCGCGGGTTATCCCAGGGAGCAGCTTCGTTCGGGAGCAATGTCTCGCGAGTCACCAGATCCGGCGTATAGATATGAATGAAATCTTTCTGCGGCCAGGTGGTATGTTCTTCGGTCACCCAGAGAGCGCCGTACTTGTCGTAGCTGATATTCGTGGTCGCGCCCAGTCCATCGGATGAAGCGAATGGGCCGGGAAGATCATCGATCGCCACGTAACCGGTCGCCGGAGTTCCTTCGAAACGGGTCACGGTTCCGCTGAATTGTCCCACAAGAAGGACAGTGCCATCCGGTGAAATTTCGATGTCGCGGGCGATATACGTAACATAGGACTTGCTGACGAAGTTGAAATCTTTGTCATACACCCACACCGTATCGCCGGTGACTGTGCCCACGAACAAATAGCCATTCTGATCGACGCTCATGATGGGGCTGCCGGCTGCAAGCCGAACACCGCCGAGAGGCGTGCCATCTTTGTAGTCGAATTTCATGACGACATGTTCTGTGGCATTGCTGAAATAGATATTGCCATCGAAATCAACTTCCACGCAGTAGCAATTCCCGGCGGTCGTGACAGTCTGATCGCCAACGAGCCCGGACATGACTGGCTGCCAGTCAGGTCGCGTGCCATCCGCGTTCCAGACGGCCAGGTTTTTCTCAGAGCCGTAGCTATAACAACCAACCCAGATTTTCCCTTCCGGGTCGCAGGCGACGCCGAGTGCGGCGTAGACGTAGGCAAATTTATCGACAAATTCATAGCCCAGCGGCGCCGGAGCTTCCATGGTGACGGAGACCAACACGCTGTCTTTTGCGCTGTCTTCGGTGCCATCGTTCACGACCAGGTAGAATTTGTAGTCATTGATCTCCGAAGGACGGAATCCGGCGATAGGATTCGTCAATGACGTCACCATAATCACCGAAGGATCCGCTGAAGTCCATTTGTAGGTGAGGGAATCATTATCCGGGTCCGAAGAACCGGAGCCATCCAGAACGACATAGGTGGCGGCCTGTGCGCTGAGGTTATCCACCCCGGCATCGGCCACCGGCGGTAGATTGCGTTGCAGCGTCACATCCAGTATAACATCGCCCAGCATTTCGACATTTTCCTGGACCAAATCTTTATAATTCAATTTGCTGAATTTTACATCATAGGTGCCGGCAATTAAACCATTGACGGAGTAATTACCCAGAGTGTCTGTGACTGCGCTTTTTTCGGCTTGAACGACCAGGACATTTGCACCGGACATATCAGTCGGCAGATCGCTCAGCGTCACCTTGCCGGACAGGGTATAGGTATTCAGGGTCGCGTCGTCGTCGAATACGATATTATCGACCCACACCGTATCAGCGCCGCCGGCGGTTTCACCCAGAATCTGGAGATAGCCGGTTCCATTGACAGTGATGCCAGTCAATTCGATGGAGCCGAAATTCGTATTATTGGTTTGAATCTGCACATCGACATTTTCCACGGTGAGGCCGGAGACGCGGAAATAGAGCGGAACATCGGTCCCATGAACGAGAACATCCGCGGTCAGCTTAAAATTTGTCCCCGGGGTCGCATTGAGTTTTCGCTCAATGGCAAATCCCCAGCCGCCATCGCGAACGCGCAGCGCGCCGCTACCGCCGACGCCGCCGGTAGAATCCCATTCCGGCGTTGAATAGCGGCTCGTCACCGAGAAAATTCCCCAGTTGGGAAGATCCCGATTGCGATCGCCATCCACATTAAAATTCGCACTGAAATCTTTTTCAAAAACAGTGATGGTCACCTGATCGGCAGGGCTGTCCAGAGCGCCATCGTTCACCACCAGCTGGAAGACATATTGTCCCGTTGCATTGGGTGTAAACGTAGGACTTGCGGCTGTTGGATCAGAGAGCGTGGCAGTCGGACCGGAGAGCTGAGTCCAGGCATAGGTGATTGGATCCAGATCGATGTCCACTGAACCGGAACCGTTGAGCGTCACCTCGGTGTAAATTTCCACCAACTGATCCGTCCCGGCAACGGCGTACGGAGGCCGATTGGGGACTGTCACCGATGCGTCATGGGCTTTACCACGATATTGACCGGCGGATGCCCAGAAGAAATCCCGATCATCCAGAATGTCAAACGCATTGACGACATTGTAAGTCGGTGAAACGCCCAATGGTCCGACAATAATGGATTCGATCATGGCGCCAGTGGCCGGATCCAGTTCGCCGAGATACGAGCTGCTGTTTCCACCGACGACCGCATTGTACATCGCGAACAACCGGCTACCATCTTCGCTCAGGCGAACCGCAATACAACTGGCCGGAGATTGATTGAAAGCAGCGTCCGGATTGCCGGCGGCATCCCATTTATGGATGGCGGTACCGTAACCATTGGTGTAAATTGTGTTGCCATCCGGGCTGACGGCGATGGACGCATTTTCAGTATTTCCGATTGTGAACAGCGTTGTCATCGTCCACGTGGTTCCGTCTGTGGTTAGTTTGAAAACCTTGCCGCTGTTCTCCAGCGTGTAAATAACGGTATTCACACCACCGCCATATACAGTGAGAGCGCGCATATTCTCACCGACGGTTTTTATGTTTGTGACTTCCCCGGTCGGGGTAATTCTGAATATGGATTTGGTAGCACCATAGGTCGTTACGTATACCATTCCGTCATCAGCGACGTCAAGACCATAGGGGCCTAACCAGGCATCCCAGCCTGTATTGAGAATATAGCCATCCGGCGTGCCGGTTTCGTTCCCTGCATTAAAATAGTTAATTCGCCGGTTTGTTGTGTTGCTGATATAGACGCGTCCACTCAACGGACAGACGCCAACTCCGCGATGTGCGCCTGTAGTTGCGATATTCCAGTCTTCAAACAGTTTTGCCACAGCAAACGTGCCGCCGGTCGCGGTGGCTGCAGGTGTGCCTTCATTGAACGTCATTTCGGTGAAGGTCAGATCGCAATGCGAGCCAATCCCTCCCAGAACAGTGAAATTGATGTACACGAGCGCGCCAGTCCCGGTCAATGCAGTGGCGCCGGCGCCGGCTATCACGATTTGTCCATCCGTATCAGATAGTGTCGGAGCACCCCAACCTTCGGTCAATGCACCAACAACGGTCACACCAGTTGCATCCAGCACGGTCTGGTCGAATGTGAGTGTGAGATTATAGGAAAATATATCGAGACCGCTCACATCACTCACCATGATTGGGATGGAAATGCTTGCCCCGGTTGCTCCGCCACTATTGGGAATCGTAACATTTACTGTTTGTGCGCTGGCAGCGAAAGCTCCAATGAGAAGCACCGCAATCACCAGCAAACATGCCAATACCTTTCTTTCCATACGTTACCCCTTAATTGATTAATGAGTTAATTAATTCCTACGGTTTAATATAACAATTGGATATACCACCTCCTTTGAATTATTAGATTTTTTGAAGTACGTTTGACATGTAGATCATGTGTGTTGGCATTAAATTTTTGAGGTAAGATAGAAATGTAAGAAATACAACAAATAAAATATAAATATTTTGCCAAAAGTCAAGGGAAAAATTCAAATTTCTCGGTGTGAAGATTTTGCTTACGCAATTCAAGATATGAACAGGAGACCAATTGCAGCAATAATAAAAAAGGCCAACGCCTGTTACAGCGCTGGCCTGATTCAAAAACAAAAATTTTTATTGATTTCAGCGGAGATAAACCAGCCGCCCGGTGAATACCCGGCCCATTGCTTCGACCCGGTAAAAATAAATGCCGGAACCCATTTCTGCCAACGATGTATTTTTCGCTTCCCAGTGGATGCGATGATGTCCGGCCGGCAGTTCCTGGTTCAGCAGCAAACAGATCTCCTGGCCGACCAGATTGTATATCCGAATGGCCACCAGACTTTTCTCCGGAAGTTGAATGGGAATGACAGTCGCGCTGTTGAACGGATTGGGATAGTTTTGTGCGACATGAAATTCGCCGGGAATTTGAGGCTCGGGATCGGCCTGGATCCCGGAATTCCCGATAATCGTAAACGGACTATCGCAGGCATCGACCGCCACATTGCCGTCGAAATCAATCGCCCGCACCCTGATTTTACAGGTCGTGCTGTTGATGTCCGGGATGCTCCATGCAATTGTCTCCACTGTCGCGCCATTGAACGCAGCGAGCAGTTGCCAGAGGCCGCCGTTGTTGGAGCTGAATTCGATGAAAACCGAATCGATGCCGCCATTGTCGCTCACCGACCAATGGATCGTATCCTCGGTCGCGCCCTGAAATTGCTCTCCGCCGGTGGGAGCCAATAACGCAACAACCGGCATCTGAATGTCAGTCCCGAGAAAATCCTGGTGCAGTTGCATCTGGTTCAGGGAGGTGTACTCGCGAAATTCCGGCTCGAATGAAAAGCCCTCCAGTCGGGGCGTCACGCGGTAATCCCCTGGCGCCAGATCGCTGAAGAAAAATTCGCCGGAATCATCCGTCACCAGCGTATCCGTTTTGTCGCCGGATAAAATCACCACGGCGCCATTCAGCGAAGTCTGCCGGGTATTCCTGACCATTCCAATAATCGAATACACATTGGCATAGATCGCCACCACCTCGTGCGGCTCGTCCATGAGGACGGAAACAGGATTGCCTTCGCGCGGCGCTCCGTCGATTTGCCAGCCCTTGAAGAAAAATGTATCCTGACCAGCCACAACCACAGGCGGCGCCGGCTGCACCGCAACAGACGCGCCCGGCAGATACCAGCCGCTTTCCTGAAACTCAATCAGACCGGCCGGATTTGTCCCCACAGCCAGGTGAAATTCTGTCGTCACATTCAGTTCGAGGACCTGCGCTGCCGTCGCTCTCAGCGTCTGTTCCCGCGCGCCGCCATTGCTCCACGATGCAAACGCGTAACGTGCGGTCGAGTCGCTGGCAAATTGGACTTCCGCGACGCTCACGACATGGTCGGATTGGTAGCGCCAGAACGCCTCGTACGGAAGAGGCTCGCTCACACCGTCCAGGGAGATGACGATATCGTCCGCAACCTCGGTGACAATTTTCACCCGAACGCTATCGATGCCGTAGGCCGCAACCGCGACATGGGAAGTGTCCATCATGGTTTCGACGGGATTGACAGAAACTGCCTGGCCGTCGAGCGTCCACGTCTGAAATCGATAGGTTGTATCGGCTGTGCCAGCGAATTCCGGCGCGACATCGCCTTTGACCACAGTATTTTTATTATACCAGCCGGCGTTTTTAAAAATGACCAGATCCGCCGGGTCAGAGTTCAAGGAGAAATGGAATTGTGTTTGCCAAAATGCTTTTTCGATGATTGGCCCGGAAACGGTGAACTGAGCCAATCGATCTTTGCCGCTGTAACTACCCGCGCCGCTGCCAGTCCAGCTTTCGAAAAGATACCGCGTTCCCGGCGCGCCGCTCACCAGCGAATCGATGCTGATGGACGCGGAGGTACCGCCATCGTACCAGCCCTCTCCCACAGGCGTTCCGTGCGCGGACTTGACGCTGACAAAATATTGCGTCTTCCACGTTGCTGTTTCGGTGACTGGCGCTGTGATGACGATGGTGTTCGTCCGTTCCGCGCCGGTGTATGAACCAGTCCCCACGCCATTCCAGCCGGTGAATCTCTGTCGCGTACCATTGTCCTGGACAACCACCGAGTCCACCGAGAACGTGGCGCTTTCGCCGGCGCTATACCAGCCCTGGCCCTGGATGACGCCGTACTGCGAACTCACTGCCAGCAGGTATTGCTTATCCATGTACAGCGTGAATTGCGTATTTTCGGTCACCGAAACTGTGTGACTCATGGCCCCGCCATCGCTCCAGCGTTCAAATACAGCGCGGGTGTTTGCACTGATCTGTTGCGGCGATGTTGTTGAAATTGTATGAACCGAACCGGCGCCCCATTCTGTTTCAAATGGAAAATTGTGTCTGACGCCATCGATGAAGAATTCCATATTTTCGGGAATATTGACATTGAACGTGACCACGACCGGTTCATACAGAATTTTAATCGATCCGTCCGTGACGACCGCGGCCGGATTTGCATCGTTGAATTCAAAGTTCTGAACATCCAATTGGGTCGAATCATCGGACTGGCCGATCAAAGCGAATTCCAGATACATCAGAACCCCGGCGCCGCTGAGAACGGAGGTGCCGTAATTCCCGAGCGTTACAGTCCCCGGCGATGACAGATTCATGACCGCGCTGCCCCATGCCTGGGTGAGGCTCCCGGTCGAATCCACGCCCAGCATTTGAACCACGGCCGGATCGTAATGCAGCATGAACTGATAGGAGTAAATCTCCAACCCGGTCAGGTCAGAGACGCGAACCGGCACGCGCAGCGTGTCTCCGGGAAAATAGGAGGTATCCGGCAGCGTCACTTCCACAGATGCCTGCAACGCAGCAACGCTGAAAAATAGCAGAATTCCCAAACATAAAATTGAAGTATTTCTCATGATGTCTTCCCTTTAATGCTCATTTAAAAAATGATCATGCTCTTTTTATCCATAAAATCGCCGGCATCGATTCGGTAATAATAAACTCCGGCCGGCGCGACAATCCCGCGGAAGTCAGTGCGATCCCAGAGAATCCGATACAGGCCGCCAGGCTGTTGCTGATCAATCAAACGATTTACCAGTTGTCCGCGAATGTTGTAAATCGATATAGTCACATGTTCCGTATTTTTCAGGTGATAGTCGATATGCGTCAGGTCTGAAAACGGATTGGGATAATTCTGTCCCAGGTAAAAATTATCAGGGGTCGCTCCGCCCGAGCGATCATCGCTTACGACAGCAGAGACGTAGAAGGCGACGTAATACTGATACTCTTCGTTTTTAGAGATCTGATACGTCCGGATCGCCGGCTCGAACCGGAAATTGGGATGAAGGAGGGTGAGTTGATAATTTCCAGCCAGAAGGCCGCCAATCAAATAGGTGCCATCGGCTTTGGTTTGCAGGGTGAAATTTTCCATTCCGGAAACATTGATCGTCACAGGCGCCGGGCTTGCTCCCACAAACGTAATTGTCCCGGAGATGTAATAACCGCTCTGGAATTTCGCCACGGCTGTGTGCGGCTCATTCATGACAATGCTGATTGGATTTTCGGACCTGACCACACCGTCCTCCAGCCAGTGCAGAAGACGATAGCTGCTCTGTCCGGATTTGAATGATGCCGGCGCCGAATCCAGTTCCACGACCTCATTGGCTTCGTACCAGCCTTCGCCGGTCAGCGTGAGGATATCCGCCGGATCAGTGGACACGTCCAGGAAAAATTCGGTTTTCAAATTGGCCACATAATTTAAATTGGTGGTTGGACTCACGGTTTGCACCTGACTGCCGCCGTGCTGCCATTGAATGTAACTGTACCGCGTTCCGGGAATGCCATTCTGCTCGCTGGCGACGCCGATGCTGTGGGACGAGCCAGCCGTCCAGGAAGCCGTATGCGGCGCGCTTTTTTCTGCGCCATCAACCAGCACTTTTGTCCCAACGCCGACGCTCGTGGTGATGGTCACAGTAATATCCTGACTGTAATCGGCGATGATTGTCATTGGCAATGTGACAGCCTGCGTGATGGGATTGCCTGAGACAACCTGGTCATTGACGAGCCAGCCTTTGAATTCATACGCTGTTCCATCTTTATTGATGGTGACTGGCGCGCTGATCGTTGTGAACGGATAGCCTTTGGGATACCAGCCGGCGCCGGGGACGGTCAGAATGCCCTGCGGCGATGAGCCGGTCTGCACGAGGAATTCATCATTCCACTGCGCCACTTCGGTGATGGGGCTATTCACTGTGACTGTCGATTGCGGCGAAGTCCCGCTGTAACTGATTGTCCCGGTGCCTGCCCAGGAACTGAATTGAGAATGCGCATTCCATCGATTTATCTGCGTCGAATCAATGCCAAAGCTGACGACGGTCCCGGCATTGTACCAACCGGCGCCGTAAGGCGTGCCGTGGACTGAACTGATTTGAACCAGATAGGACGTCGTCCAGTTCGCTGTTTCAACAATCGCCGCGTTCATCGTCACATTCGCTTCCCGAAGAGCGCCGGAATAGCTGCCAGAGCCGCTGCCAGACCACGAAGCGAATCGACGTTTCGTGGTGGCATCGCTCAGAATTTCCGACTCCACAGAAAAATACGCGATCGCCCCGGCGTTGTACCAGCCGCTCCCCTGGGGATTGCCATAGGTTGATTGGACAGTCAGGTAATATTGGGTGGAATAAGTCGCTGTGATCGTTGTCGATTGAGTGACGGTGATTGTGTGCGTTTGTCCGCCGCCATCGCTCCAGGATTGGTAAAGGTATCTGCGGTCAGTCCCGAGAGTCTGCACACTCGCCGCAGAAATCTCGTGCTGCGTTCCGGATTCCCAGTATGCAACATGCGGCGCGGTGAATGGAGTACCATCCACGATCACCTGCGTATTGCCCGGCACATTGGTAGTAATCGTCACAGCCAGCGCGGTCATTGTCACTGTGATGCTGCCGTTTTCGATAATTGCGCCGGGATTACCGTCATTGAATTCAAAATACGACAGATTCAGATTCGATACCTGATTGGGATTGCCGATGACCTGGAATACAATTTTTACCAGGCTGCCTCCCCCGACAATTTTATTGGATCCATAGCCGCCAATTTCCAGCACCCCGGCAGTGGAATTGTTCATCACCGGCGTTGGCCAGCTCGATGTCACCGTGTTGGCAGTTTCCAGGCGAACCGGCGTCAGCACCGCGCTGTTATAGGTCAATGTAAATTGATAGGAAAAAATTTCATAATTCGAACAATTGGAAACCCGGACCGGGATGGTGACTTCAAGACCACTTTTCGCCGTCGTATCCGGCACGGTCACCTGCACCTGCGCCAATCCATTCGAGACCACAATAAAGATGAATAATAATAGCAGACCAATTTTCTTCAGCATACGTTATTCCTCGCTTCCAGTATCCATCGTTGTCCTGCGTTGAACGATAATGCTAAACACGCATCCGGCATTTAACCCGGTGGCGTCGCCCAACCGACACTGATTTTATGCCTGATGCCTTTCAAATGTGTGTTGCTTTTTCCTTCGCTCCTCACGATTCCCACATTCAGATCGATGCACACCTCCATCTCCCTTACTGCCAAAGCCCCATCAGGAAATCCCACATCGTTTGTACTATCGATATTCTCGGATCCAAATTCTATTCAATGCGCACCAGCCGATTCATTCCAATGATGCGATCGTCCAATCTGGCGACACAAAAATAAATCCCCGGGGCCAGTATTGCGCCCAAACGTTTGTTCGCTAACCAGGTAAAAGTGTGCCGCCCGGCCGCGGATGTCATTCTACTGAACCGATCTATTTCCTGGCCCAGGATATTGTAAATCGACAACTCGATGAACCCCGCTCTTTCTGTTTGGCACACAATGGACGTCGCAGTGTGAAATGGCTCCGGATAGTGACTCACCCACTGGCCATCGTCGGGAATAAAGGGAGCGTTTTCCCGGGTGACGCTGGTTGAGCTGACAATATGCAGCATTCCCTGCGTGACAGCGACTGGCGGATTGTTGTTATTGAAACTGAATTGTTCTATTTCAATTCGGGTTGAATCCCCGACAGAACCAATCACATCAAATTCAAGGAAAAGCAAGGCGCCAGAGCCGGAAAGCGCCGCAGTGCCAAATGCCCCGACAACCATGTTCCCCGGTGATTCAAGATTATTGGCAACATCGCCCCAGCTTTCTGCAATGGTATTCCCCAACGAAACATCCGTCGCTCTCAGCACAAGTGAATCGTACTTCGCACTGAATTGAAAAGAAATAATGCCATAGCCAGTGACATCACCGACGAGAACAGGCACGCTCACCGTTGTATCCGGCGTTGTTGCCGTATTCTGAACCCGAACGATAACCTGGCCTGATGCACCATTTTCCCCCCCGTTAAAAATGATCAGGCATGCGCACAATACGACCATGAGCCTGGACCATTTCATACCCACCTCTATTTTATTTTGATCATTTTATTCAGCGTCACATCGGCGCCGCAGCGGAATTGAAGCAGATACACGCCGCTGGCCAGATCCTGTCCATATTCATCCCGACCATTCCAAAGAATTTTTTGCTCCCCGGGCTGAATCACTCCGAGATCGAATTCCCGAACCTTTCGGCCCAGCACATCAAAAATATTGACCGAGCCATGTCCGGTTACTGCATTGGTGACATGAATCGTCGTCTCCGGATTGAAGGGATTGGGCAGATTTTTGACCGACACGGGAGTCAGCGGTTTTTGACCTGTTCCAAAAAACAGCGTCGTCTCATCGGCCACGGCGTTTTTATTATCCACCCGCAAATCGGTCAGGGACACCGGCGCAACGCCGGCGTAATTTCTATTCAGTACCGTGAATTGCAGACGCAATTCCTCTCCCGGACAGGGTTGTCCCATCGTATACATGGCGATTCTCAAAAGGCCGGCCGATGTGTTATTTATGGCGGTCGCAAACTTACGACTGAAATTGGTTGGCGCGATCCCGGCAAATTCCAACACATCCGCAGGGTAATTTATCTCAATATCGGCAGAAATGACTTTGTTATAATCCGTTAACTGAATCGGAATGACGACAGTTGACTGGTCATTCACATCAATTTTATCCGGCAGAATGTGAACCTCGTTGGAAGGAGATATTCTCTTCAGCTCACCAGCGCCCTGCCAGTTCCCGTCCACATCGCCCCGAATTCCCGCGGTAAAATTGACATTCATTTTATCCGAGTAGAGCGACTGATAGAAATAGCTTTTTGGCTCGAAAAACCATCCACCAGCCTGAGATGAGGGAACCAGGTTCAGCCCCACGGCATACTGCGCAATGAGCGCGGCATCAAAACATCCCACTTTGCCGTCGCTGTTCGCGTCCGCGGCAGACTGCTGAATTGCATCCAGCGGTCGCAGACCAACGGCAAATTGTGCGGCCAGTGCCGCATCGTAGGCCGAGATAGCTGTGCTTGCAGATTCCGCGCCTTCCGTTTTCGTTGCTGAGACTGTCACGGAGTTGCACGGCGAAAACCGGAATCGATATTCCCCGCTGATATCGGTGAGCGTTTGAAAGGTACCATTGGCAGTCACCTTGACCATCGCGCCGGCAATTGAGAATCCGTTGACATGAGCTACTTTTCCCGTCAGTGAGAGCACATTATAATCCCCCAGGAACAGATAAATTTCGCCCGCCCATTTATCGAATTCGCTGTTGAACGGGGCCGACGTGAGAATATCCATGCAGCCATCTGCATTGACATCGCCGGCGCCACTGACGCCCCAGCCGGCGCAGTGAATTGTATCCTGTCCGACGAAATTGATCTCGATTTCCGATAGCGGAACATTTCGCTGCCACCCGCCGGATTTTCCCGTGACCACGTAGGCTTTGCCGCGATGGTATTTGCCGCCGCTGTAATAGCGCGCGCCGATCATGAAATCATTATAGTTGTCGCCATTGAAATCGTTCACCCCTGCAATGGACACGCCGGAATGTTGCTCCGACCCTTCGCCCAAAAAGGACGCATCTGCCTGGGATAAATAGAATTGTCGCGCAGGCCAGTTCTCCCGTCCGAGAATCAAGTAGGTCTTGCCGGCGTCGTTATTTATTTGTAGCCCGGAAATTAAAAAATCATCGATGGCATCGCCGTTCACATCATTCACACCCTTTACCTGCCAGCCGGAGTCGTCGCGTTCCGCGTCTTCCGGCAAAAAGACGACATCGGCATTTGTCAGATTAAAAGGGTTGCCCCAGTCCATGCCGGTTCTGCCAAACAGCAGAAAGACCCTACCAATGCCGGCTGCGCCAATGGCGAAATCCGGGATGCCGTCCTTGTTGACATCGCCCACCCCGGCGACTGCGCTACCGACGTTCGCTTCGTTGGCCGGATAAATGAACGAAGCCACCGCGCTTTCCGCGGCTAACGCGCCCCGGGGATAGCCCTGGGCATTCCCGGCTATCAGGTACACTTTACCCTGCCAGGAATATTGCAGATTTTTGAACGCTGCGCTGCATAAAATTTCATCATACCCATCCTGGTTCAGATCGCCGATGAACGAGACGGCATAGCCAAACTGATCATAATCTCGTTCACCCAAAAAGTCCTCATCCGCGCCATACTCCAGCACGAAATTCATGCCCCAGTCTGCATTCTCCCGACCCAATACGATAAATGCTTTGCCGGGGAATGGAGGCTCCCGATCCCAGTTCCCGGGCGCGCCGATGAGCATATCGCTGAGACCATCACCGTTGAAATCGCCGCCGCCGTCAATGTTGTACCCGGTAAAATCATAATCGTGATAACCACAAAAAAGGGCGCTCGCTGCCTGTCCCACCAGCATGTTGAGACTCCAATCGATGGTCGATTTGCCCAAAAACAGATAAACGCCGCCGGAGTTCCAGCCATGAACATGGTGATGGTAGCCGGCAATCATAAAATCATCATAGCCGTCCCGGTTCACATCGCCTGCTCTGGATAGGTAATAGCCAAGCCGGCCCAGGTTCAATTCGCCATAAAATGAACTGGATGGGGATAGTCGCTCCATCGGTTTCAATAAGGCAGAAGCCGATTCCTGGCTGCGACTTGTTTCCGAAATCGACATCAGACATAACGCGCTGAGTAAAATGATCCATTTGGGATTTCTGAACATAGCGATTTCCTTTATTTGAATCGACGACCTACTTCATGTAAATGAGTTTCATGTGCTGCGTTGCTGAGGGGAATGCCGCTTTGCAAATATACACCCCGGACGCTGCCCTCACTCCATGTTGATCCGTTCCATCCCAGGAAAGTTGGTACGCGCCGGGATTCAGGTTTTCATCCACCAGCGTGGTGACATGCTCACCCAGCGCGTTGTAAATTGAAACCGTCACGCGGCTGAACTGCGCCACGTGCAGCGGTATCGCTGTGGCATTATTGAATGGATTGGGATAATTCTGCAGCAAGGCAAACGTCGCAGGCACTCGGTTCGATTCTCCTATTTCAATCTCAAGCGGGCTGAAATGCAATACGCTATTATTGATTGCCACCCGGTCAAAAGAGACTTGTGCATTTTGAGACGTTGTCAACCTCGGTTTAAAAACAACTGTCAGAAGCGTTTGGCTCACATTCACTTCGTTGACAGAAAAACCGCCGGCGATCAGTTTATTGGGCAGGCTGGTGTTCAGGGCGATATTGAAATCGCTCAGGGATGCGTTCCTGTCGATGCGGACAAATTCAAGCAACTCAGCATCGTAATTCATGGCCACATCAAAGGACAGCAGCCTGGTCTGCGCCGGTATCTCAATCGGTATTGAAATCTCACCACGCGACGCGACGATTTTCCTCGAACTCAGTTCTCCATCAAATAACTGCTTTTTCAAACCGGAATCGGGAGTGGTCCAGCTTGCATCCACATCGCCGACAATGTAGGCATCGTAATTCTGGTTGCTGAAATCATTGACAACGTAGGAATAGCTGACCTGCTGCGGTTGAAATTTCCAATCGCCGGCATGGGATCCGGCCAGCGGCGGCAGTGAGACTGCGTAACGCAAAACGTTAGCCGCATCGTACATCGTAATTTTACTATCGAGATTCACGTCCGCCGCGTCTGAATTGACTGGATCATCCGCTCCCAGGCCGACCGCCAATCTCGAGATCAATGCTGCGTCATAGGACGTAACAGCCGCGCCAGTATGTTCGCCCGATCCCTTCGCTGCAAAAACCAGATGATCCATTTTGCCGGTCACAGATAATGTGTAATTGCCCGCCCACGTTGTGTATGCAATGGCCTCCGGTTCGTTCGCAGATTGAATTGCAACCCGAGGGATTTTTTGATCCGTCAATGTATAATTGATCGTGCCAGAAATATAGTACGGTATTTCCTGGCTGGCGAAGAGATGCACTTCGCCGCTCCATTGTTGCACTTCGCTATTGTACGGAGAAGAAACGATATAATCGCTGATGCCGTCCCCATCGAAATCGCCTACAGTGCTCACGGCAAAACCAGCGTAATTTATCTCGCGCTCACCCAGGAAGTAATCTGTGACTTCCTCGAGCCGCACATCCTTCACCCAGCCGCTGCTCTTGCCATTGATCAAATAAGCCTTGCCGGCGTCCGCTCCGTTCTGATCATTGTACCAGGCGCCAATCAGAAAATCATCGAATCCATCCTGGTTCACATCTCCGGCCAGCGATAATCCCCAGCCGGCGTAGTCCTCTGAATTTTCACCAATATAAGACGCATCGCCGCTTTCGAGACTGAGCTCGGATTCCACCCAGCCGCCGTTCTTTCCGAACAGGACATACACTTTGCCGGCCAATTGGCCGCCCTGGTGATTATGGATGGCGGAAATCATCACATCGGAAATGCCATCGCCGTTCAGGTCGCCGTTGCCGGCAATTCGCCAGCCGATGCCTTCATCCTCGCCTTTCTCTCTGCCGTACAATTGTAAATCTGCATTGCGCAGATTGAAATCCATCCCCCAACTGACATTTTTTCTACCGTACAATATGAACACCTTGCTGGCGCCCATGGCGCCGATAGCCAGGTCCGGCGTGCCGTCGTTATTGATATCTCCAACGCCGGCGACGGAATATCCCACCTCCGAGCCGTCACGATCGAAGATAAAGCTGGCATCACTTTCTGACAGGTACGAATGGCTATCCCATGCGCCGCCTTCGCCCAGCACCAGATAGGCTTTACCGGCGCCGGCGCCATATTGATCATTGAACGGAGCGCCGCAGAGAAAATCATCATAGCCATCGTCATTCAAGTCGCCGATGTAAGCGACGGATAGCCCGGCCAGATCCTGGCCATTTTCACCGTCAAAAACCACATTGCTGCTTGTCCCCAGATAAAAATAATTTCCCCAGGCAGCGCCGGCATTGCCAAAAACGATATAGACTTTCCCTGGCCAATTGGGTTTTGAATCATTCCCGGCCGGCGCACCAATGATGAAATCATCAAAGCCGTCCCCGTTTAAATCACCGTTACAGGCGACCGAATAGCCGGCCGCATCGAACGCTGCCGCGCCTAAAAATCGGGCATCTGCGTTGGACAAACTGGTATTCATCCCACGTGTTAACCTGGAACTCCCTAAAATTAAGTAGACGGCGCCTCCATCCTGCCCGACCACGCCATTGTGGAACGTGCCGATCACGAAGTCATCATAGCCATCCCCGTTAACATCACCGCCGCCATCCAGCGCGTACCCGATTCGTTCCACATAATGCAGCCCTAAAAATGAAGCGTTTGGAATTAAATTTCCAGCTTCGCTCTGAACCATATCCTGCCCAATCGCCGGACAGGTCAACATCGCGATCAGGAACAGTATTTTCCTGAGAGTAGTTCCGATATTCATAGACTCCTCGATCCACATATTTTGTCTGTCCATATTCATGGACACTACCATAAACTGAACGACGCACTTCACCGATGGGACATGTCATGACAATTCCGCGGTTCATCGTGCTGAAAGGAAAAATAACATGTGAGTAGTACCTTCAATACAATGATGTTGAGCAAAATTTTTGCTCGGCAAAATGGGAATTCGTTAATCCCTGGGTTGAAAAAATATAACCCTGCAATTAAATTTTGGATAGGGCTCTGAATCAGAGGTGTAATTTCGGGCATGAATCATGGGCGCATTGTATTCCAGCTTCACCGGCATCATCCCATCGTTCACACCGAAAAGGCTCAGCAAAACAAATTGACTGGAAATAATCATCAAATTATTTCTTGAGCGTCTGAATCATGAATTCAGCCGAAGCAGCCACCAATTCGAAGAATTGTTTAGGCGAACTAATTTTGGGAATATTGAAATCGATATTCTCTCGTTTCAATATTCTCCAGATCTGCCGGGGACGCAGATAAAAACTTGTGTGGGCTTTCTTTTGCAACCTGGCCAGTTCTTCCATGGTTCGGCCTTTGGGAACATAAAATGCCTCGGTATTGCTCAATCCGGCGGCAGTATTTATTTTTGACCAATCGTCCGTGACGACCAGTCCTTCCTGGATCGCCAGATTCAGCAATTCAGTGCCGGGATAGGGAACTGCCAGATTGAACTTGGCAATATCCAGGGGCATTTTCAGAGCAAAATTAATCGTCGCCAGGGAATCTTCGTAGGTTTCGGATGGCAGGCCGAGCATGAACGATCCCCTGGTTTTAATGCCGGCGTTGTGAACCATGTTCACCGCCTTTTCAATCGTTTCGATCTTGACGCTTTTTTTGATGAGATCCAACAACCGCTGGGTGCCGGTTTCAATACCAAAGCTGATGTATTCACAGCCCGCCTCTTTCATCAATTCCAGCAGCGATTCATCCACTGCATCGGCCCGGGTCTGGCAGAGCCATTTCACTTCTTTATTGTACCCGCGTTCGATCATCAAATTGCAGATTTCCCGCGTGCGATCCTTTTTGACAGCAAAATTGTCATCCGCAAAACTGAAGAATTTCTTGCCGTAATTTTTGACAATCACATCAATTTCCTCGATGACGCGCTGAGGACTATTGAATCGATACTTATACCCCGAAACGCTTCGCGCCGAGCAGAAGATGCATTTATACGGACATCCCCGCGACGTCAGAATCCATTCGACGCTGTAATCACCGCCGGTATCAGTCAGCAAGGACCAATCGACTGGCGGCAGCACATCCAGGTCTTTGACATATTCGCGATTCACTGTATGGTTGAATCCCCCGTTCATACGATAGGAAATGCCGTCAATTTTGGAAAACTCTCCCTGACGCTCAATGGCTTGCAAATACTCCAGAATGGTATATTCGCCTTCAGCGCGCACGACCAGATCCACATTTTTATCCCGCAGCGTTTCTTCAGGGAGAACCGTTGGATGAATATTGCCCATGACCACTTTAATGCCCGGATTGATATTTTTGATGTCCGCGGCGATTTTGTGCGCCCGCGCCATCCCCGGCGTTGTGCAGGAAAACCCGATTACACAGGGTGAGAACTCTTTCACGATTTGCTGGACTCTTTCTTCAGTGAGCAATTCAATTTGCTCGTCGAACAATCGGACCTGATACCCCTGACTTTTTAAAAAGCTGCCCAGATGCACAATGCTGAACGGCACGGATGGCGTTAACAGCATATTCGCCAATTTGCCGTATTTCTGTTCTGTGTCAATCGATGGATTGACCAAAAGCACATGTTTGTAATTCACAGAAGCCCCACTCATTCTAGAACGCCTTTCTGTTTAGATACATAAAGTGAAAAACGACGGCTTGCCCCAAGCAGTCGTTTTTAGGAAAAAATTCTCAGACATCACTGAATTTCCGAAAAGCTATAGGCGGAACCTCCTGCCACAGAGGTTCCGCCAAAAAATAGCTACCGCAGGAGGACCATCTTCTTCGTCTCCACAAACGACCCTGTCACCATGCGATAATAGTAAATACCTGAAGAAACCGCCACGCCACTATTATCCAGCCCATTCCAGATGAGCGCGTGATAGCCAGCCTCTTTCACATCATCAATCAACGTCTTCACTTCCTGTCCCATGATGTTGTAAATTTTTAAACTGACTCGCGTTTCCATTGGAAGCTGATATTCAATATTTGTCTTTGGATTGAATGGATTGGGATAATTCTGCTGCAGCTCATAACGATCGGGTCTGGCAACAAATATGGTAATCGCATCATGCTCCGTATGCTGACCATTGATGGACACATCTTCCAATTTGTACGAATACGTGGCTCCCACTTCGACCGATTGATCGAGATAATTGTAGGAATTCGCGCCATTGGATTTAATCAACTCCGTGTTCACCTGACGATACGCATTCTCCGATGCCTCGCGTCTGAGGACATTGAAGCCGGAATGTGCGACTTCCGATGTCGTTTCCCACTGCAACGCGACGCCTCGTCGTTTGACGATATGACCGGAGAAGTTCGCCAGTTCGACCGGTGTTTTCACATAGATTTCCCAATCACGCTGGATGGTATCATACGGATCGGATATTTTCACAACGATATAATGGGTGCCAAGTTCTTCGCTGACAACAAAGAAGTCATAATAATTTTGCGATCCAACCAGCAGACCATTGTCATACCATTCATAGGTGACTTCATCGTAATCCGGATCCGAAACCTGAACGATCATACGGAAGGTCTCGCCAATGGACTTATGGCCCACCAACAAATGATTTACCGGTTCGAAGTAATCAATCTGCGGCATGCGATTGATGTTCGTAACATCGATCGTAACCGGCTCATCATCGAACCCGCCTTTATTATCTTTGACCATGAAATGAACGACATGCTTGCCAGCCTGGAGATAACTGGGCGTCCAGCTAAATTGTTTTGTATTCGTTGAGTCAAATGCCGCACCATCCGGAATATCCCTGATTCCGTACTGAACCGGATCACCGTCTTCATCCGTGGCGCTCACTGTGAAGGATATGCTCTGATTTTCCTGGAGCGATGCATCATTGATCGCATTAAAAAGTGGGAACTTGTTGCCCACGCCGGTTGCCTGAAATTCCCTGGGTGAACCAGCAAGGCCGTTATTGATCGCCCAGACTTTGTAATTGCTACCGGTAACCGAACCCAGTTTGAATCGCACCGATGCAATTCCATTTTCATCGGTATAGACGGCCGGGCCATCGAGCAATTGACCGGTGCCTTCGGTCACCACAAACGAAATAGAGGTATTCTGACCTGTCACCGGGTTTCCATATTGATCCAGAACGACTATGGATAGAGGGTAAACCAGCTCCCGACCAACAGTGCCTTGTTGATTATTGCCTTTGTAAATTTCCATCGAGACCGGTGCTGAAGCGACAGCGTACACTGTGATCTTTGCGCCATCGCCAATCATCCCAGGCGCCGAGGCCATCACATGAATTTCACCGACTGTTGAACCGACATTAATAGTAGCCGACGCAACGCCATCAGCGCCACTGATCACAGCGCCTGATCCGCTCATAGTTGCATCTCCCTGAATAACGGAGAAGGTCACTGTGTAGCCGCTCACTGCATTGTCAAAAATATCCGTTACTTTGACCTGGATGCCGCTGATTTGTCCGCCGACGCTTCCTGTTTTACCTTCGCCAGCCCATTTTGTGATTTTAGCCGCTTCGCCGGCAACACCCTGAGCTGTAAATCCCTGGGGCGAACCGGACAGAGCTGAGGCCTCCACTGTCACAACATTGGAACCAGCCACCCGACCGAGTGTGAATGTGCGGCTGGCATTGCCGAATGCATCGGTGCGTATTTCAATCGACGAGGCGCCATTGAAATTACCACCACCAAAACTGACTTTGTATTTGACAGGATAATCGAAGATCGGATTATCGCTGCCATCAACAACCCTCGCGATGAAATTATTCGACAGCGGCAGTCCGGCCGTGCCGGTCTGGCTATCGCCGCTGATCTTTTTGAGCGTTGTCGCTGTGCTGGCATACGCTGTGGCGATATAGTCGACACTCCCGGAGATGCTATAGGCCGTTGCCCTGGCGCGATTCACTTCTTCGGACAAACCAAGAATCCAGGTCGCCGAAGCAACCCCATTGGCGTCGGTTTTGATGGGCTGTTTTTCATAAATGGAGCCGCCGCCGACATAGGCCTCAAAGGTGACATCGTGATTGGCAATCGGATTTCCATTCGCGTCCGTCACCCGGGCCTTGAGCAGATCTTTGAGCGCAGTCCCAAAGTTACGTGTCTGATTCGTTCCTGAGACGTATCCGATCGCATGGGCTGCCAATGGCGTGAACGTAATTTTCGCTGAAGACAATAGGTCAATCCCATCGGAAATATCCCTCACGGTGATCGTTTTCTCTTCCGCCCGTGTCGAGGCAAGGTACGCCACCGCCTGTCCGTTCGCATTCGTCAGTTCAGTGAATGGCGTCGGGATATTGCCGGAGCCTGTCGTGAAAAATGCCAGCGCCTTGCCGGAAATTTTGTTGCCGTAAGCGTCCATCAGCGTCACGGTAATTGTCGATTTGGTTGTGCCATCGGCCGGGATTGGGCTCGTGGCCGTTATCGTTGAATTTTGAGCACTGACAGATGAGGCCTTTGTTTCAACCTGGAATGTCTTTGGAGAACCGCTCAATTCAGGCCCATTCCATGACCGGGCGCGGACGATATTGGTCAGTCCGGCAGTCGGTCCAGGATAATAATAGACATCAGAGATTCCGGTCGCATCCGTCGGATCTGTCTTCACTGAATCCGTCAGGTTGTTAAACGTGCCATGTCCCTGAATGACAATCCATTGAACCTGATGATCCGGCACCGGATTGCCGGCATTATCCGTCACCTTCACGCGGAACGGCTGAGCGAGCTTTTCGCGGACAGCGCTTGCGGGTTGTCCGTTACCAGAGACATACTCCAGATTTTTAGCGGCGCTCGCCCGACCGGAAGCGAAAAATGTCATGGGTGAAGCGACCAGATTGGTGGTCGTCCCCGGTTTGTAGGATACCACTTCGACCGAATTGTTATTTTCGCCCGAGGATAGACCAACAGTCAGAATCGCGCCGGCCTCGCCATTCCCGTCTGTATTTTTCGTCACGGTAGTAAGCGACTGCCCGTCCAGGGTGCCGCCGCCAGTCTTCACCGTGAATTTGACCGGATGACCAGTGTACGGGTTTCCCAAGACATCGACGACCTTGACTAAAAACCGACTCTCCAATGGATTACCGACAACTGCTGATTGATAATTTCCACTCACATATTTAAGCTCATTGGGCGCGCCAATAGTTGCAGAAGCCGTGTACGTGAGAGGAGAACCATTGAGAGGGGTCTCGCCTCCGGCATTTTTTTCGATGAGGGAGACATCATCAAAAAAAACAGTAGCATTACTATTGTTCATTAAAGTGAGTTTTACTTTTCCGAGTAATCCTTCTGTATTTCTTGAAGTAAATAATATTGAATATTTCTTGTAATTCTGAGAGATTATTTGATTTTTCATCCAACTGTCAGATTGAGAGCTCCAATCGCCATTTGATAGTAAATAATAATTCCCTTGTTTAAACGTTGCCCAAATTTTTTCTCCGCCATTTGCTCCCTTCACCCAGAAAGAAAGTTCATATGTAACATTTGGGGTAACAATGTAAGTATTTTCATCCTCAAGTGTACTATAAGCGCTAATCGTGGTCACCTTCATTTCTACACAATTCCCAGATCTTGAATCAGATGAATTTTGTAGAACTGTTGCGCCTGATGCAGATTTTGTTAAAGTCCATTTATCAGGTCCATCGCCGTCCCAAATGTCTAAGCCCCCGTTTGCTAACATTTCTTTCCCAGACATGAACGCAGCCGCTTCAACGACATTATTATTGGTTCCCGGTTGGGGTCCCAGCGTCAGCGTCGTCTGAGCCACTTTATCATTGTCAGTCTGCACAGTAATTGTCGTATCTCCGCTCAATTTTCCATCGCCATGCCTGACGGTAAACACCACAGGGAATCCGGGAATGGGCTTGCCCAGCGCATCGATGATTTCCGCCTTGAACGGCTGCGGCAGTACCGAACCCACAGTGCCTGTCTGCGCGTCGCCGCTGACATAATGGATGGCGTCCACATCAGCCACATTGACGATAAAGTTGTAGGGCGATCCGGTCAGGCTGCCAGCTTTTGCCTCTGCACCGCCGGCAACGCCCGGCATTCTGCCGCAGATGAACTGCACTTTGGAGATGCCTTTACTATCAGAATTTTTGACAACCTGCTCCAGACCATCAACCGTGCCCTTGTTGGTCCCGGTGCACGTCCATGTCACAGGATACCCGCCCACCGGATTGCCATAATTATCCAACACCTTCACCTTGAGCGAGTCCTGCAATGGCCAACCCGCTGACCCGGTTTGATTATTCCCACCCACGTAGGTCAACGTTGTGACCGTACCGGATGTCGCCTGAAAGACGACAGGGGAATCATCCAGGGGTACGCCGTTGGATTCTGCCGAGGCCCATACTTCATTCACCACACCAGAAGTAGAGCCTAATCTTAGTGTCACTTGCGCCAATCCACCGGCTTCGCTGTACCAGGGGCCGCTTGTCACGAACGACCCGCCGCCGCTTTTAATTTCGAAAACAACCTGGTGTCCGACAATGCCATTATTGTACTGATCTGTGACTTTCACAACGAATGGCGCCCCGAGTGGCATTCCTGCAGCGCCAGTCTGCGAATTGCCGGAATGGTAATTAATCGCGTACGCAGCGCCGGCAGTGCCAGTCGCATTGAATGTCTTTGGGGATCCACTGAGTGGCTGGCCATTTTTCGTCGCAGTGGCCGTGACGGAATTTGTTCCGGCAGCCGAACCTAATTGCAATCTGACCTGTGCGTAACCATTATTATCCGTCAAAACATCCATTGTCGAAGCAAGCGTGCCCTCGATGAAAGACGTTTTATTTGATGGGACTTTCCCCAGCGGAAGTGCATCGAACGATTCCATGCCCGAAGCAGCAGCCGGGCTCAATGATCCACCTCCTGCGGTGACCTGGAAATGAACATTATGATTTCTGACGCCGGCGCCAGCGCTATCCGTCACTCGTACTTTAAGCGGCGTCGGAAGCGTTGTGTTGACAAGCCCGGATTGGTCATTGCCGCTTGTTATCGCCAATGTATTAGCAATGCCCGAGGTTGCCGTTGCGGTAAATTTTACAACGGGCAAACCGGTATAACTCACCTGCACTTCATTCGCTGTACTTTCTGTACTCAATGTGAGGTAGGAACTGGCTTTGCCCTGCACATCGGTTGTCACCACGTGCGTCGCCTGACCATTGGATAGCTTGCCATTTCCAACTGTGACCTGAAACGTCACGTTATAGCCGTACGCTGGATTTCCATAGGCGTCGGTCAATGTCACCTCGAAAGGCGAATTAAGCTGCTGACCACCAACGCCGGTCACCGTTGTCGGCGGTGTCGCCACCATTAACTTGGGGACATCCGGATTTCCGGTAATTGTGAAAATTTGCGGAGCGCCTGACAGTGTATACCCCGGCGCAGTCGCCTGAACCTCATTCTCGCCGGCGGTCTGGCCAAGCGTCAATGCAGCCTTGGCAATACCGTTTGCATCCGTTGAATATTCCGGCCACTCGTCCGTTCCTGAAGGCCAGTAGCTGAAATTACTTGAAAGAAGAATCTTATCGATTTGAACGTTGGGGCTCCACCGCGTGGTAAGCGTAATTTTATGAATCCCCTGCGTCAGGTTCCATATCTTGTACTCACCGCCGCCGCGCTCGGAAACCCAGTCCCAGAACCACACACCGGCCGTTCTCGGAAGGTCCCACGCGCCGATGCTCAAATTGAGGGTATCCAAAGCCGGAGCATCATCAACCTGGACAAAAAATGAATAGGTATTATTGTCCGGAATTTTGACACGTGCGAACATCAAATAATTGCCAGCGGTTTTAATGTACACATTAAATTCCAGTTTTCCCAGGAATCGCTCACCATTCCCATTGACTACCATATAGCGGCCGCCGCTGGCTTGCGTGTCCACGCCTTCTTCAAATTGCCCTTCGATGACATTGGCTTTTTCCGCTTCCCTGCGAATTTCCGGCGATGGTGTGATATCCACGGAACCGCCGCCTTTGGTCACCGCAAAATCCACGGTGAGATTTGACACCGGATTATAATTCTCATCAAGAACCCTGACCGTCAGAGAGTCTGCCAATTTTTTGCCAACAATGCCACCCGGGTCTGACAATGGGCTGACCTTCTCCAGATATTTCGGTTCGCCCACCTGATTCAACACAGTGAATTTCTCCACATCATTATTCAATCCACCATACAATTCAATACCGGCGTAATAGTCAGTCCCGTTACTGTAAAATTTATTGACATCATTGAGCCGACCATAAAATACTTCATTCACATAATAATCAAAATGATGACCGGTCACATCCGAACTCGTAACAATTTTGAACACATCTCCAGCAGCCGGAATATTTTTCCCGGCGATAGTAGCGCTTCCCAATAAATCACCCGGGGTGCCCGCCGTCATTTTAAACAGATAAAGAACCGGACTGGCGCCCCCGGTTCGAATCGTGCACAAATAGCCATTCGCTGTGTTATAATTGGCCGCGTCCAAAAGCGTTGCGATACCGGCCTTGTCAATACCTGCGGCATCCGCATTCGGCGCTGCAGCCCACTGGAGTGACGCTTCCACCGGGTTTACATTCAGTTTGAACACAGCTAACTGACCCCAACCGACTCCTGTCACATTGTTGAGTCGCCCACTTTGCACCACATAGGCGGGATTAGCGCTCCACCATTGCGTCAATGTATTGGGGTCATTGAATTCATCTGTCTTCAACAATGCGCCTCCGCCTGTACTGGTCGACGCCTCCTTCACATTGGACATCGCCGACCAATTCAGAACCTCGTCCGCTGTTTTCACTGCAAAGAAATACGATTCCCCGGGATTCAGTCCTGAAGCGACATACGCTTGCGCTGAACCGGGAGCTTCCGGGGCAGGAATCGCCGGCGCTTTATTGGCGAGATGCCAGTTTGCAGACGTGATTAATGACTCTGAATAGCGGATGTCATAGCTCGTGGCCCTGCCTGTAGTTCCATCATCTCCGGGCGCTGTCCATGAAAATGAAATACTGGAACTGGTGGATGAAATCGCATCCAGGTTCGTTATTTGCGCCGGTGCAACCGCATCGCCTAACACCGTCATGTCAAAATTATCAATATTATTGTTGAAGCTGCCTTTGAGCAACAAACCGGCATACAGATCGGAGCCATTGCCATAGAATTTATCCGGATCAGAAACATAGCCTGCAAAGACGTCGTTGATGTAGCAGTCGAAACGATGTTCGTCCGCATCCGATGAGATCACCACTTTGAACGTGCTTCCCGCTGTTGGCGCCGGAGCTGCGCTCGGCGTCACGGCAATCTCATCGCCGCTGATGGTTCCATCTTTAATTCGCCACAGTTCCAATGCATTTGCTGAAGTTTTGTATCGTACAAAGTAGCCTTTGGCCGTGGAGTAGCTCGGCTCATTCAGTAACAGCGCGTAGCCGCTGTTTTCTATCCCGGCTGCATTAGCGCCGGTACCGTATTTGAAGGAGACAATATTTGGGTCCGTCGCTGCTTTGTAAATAATTAAATGATTCCATTCTGCATCCGCAGCAATATTGTGCAATTCCCGTTGTCCACCGGTCACCTGGATATCGAAATCCGCTTCGTCGTACGCCCAGATATTCCCCAGATCACCGACCTGTCGATTGAAATGTTCGAACACTCCGGATCCGCCATTGATGATATTAATCATCGCATGAAAAAAAGTCTCGGCGATCACATTGTATCCGGCATCATTGGGATGAATGGCGTCCGTCATGTACTCTGTTGCCCAATTTTCATTGTACTTGAACATTTCATTGAGACCAATATAGCGGACATTATACCCATCCGCCCTTTTCTCTTCATACAATCGTTTGATATATTTGCTCAAGACGGTTGTGAGACTATCAGCGGGATAATCGCCGCGGGGCGTTAAACTGGAAAGCAAAATGTAGGTCGAATTGTTATAGGAATAAATTTTATCGACTATACTTTCGATGTTGCCAACGATGACACTCGGATCGATCGATCCTGAAATATCATTTGCTCCAATTATTAATAAAACATAATTGGGAGCGTAGGTGCTCAGCCAACCGTTCACATTGCTATTAATCTGGGCCGCAGTATAGCCATCGTGTCCCTCGTGTTCTTTATCGGCAAACGTACCATTGGACAAACTGCCCACGAAGTTATAGGAAATACTATACCCGGTTAAGTAGCCCTGCAAATACTGCCGATACCCACCTTGGTCTGATGAAAATTTACCCTGGGTAATAGAATCGCCAAGCGGCATAATTTTGTAAGTTTGCCCCCAAACAAATCCAGAAGTGGCAACGATCAGGAGTGTTAACAAAGTCAAAACTCTCGTTGCAAATCGGGCGCTGTTTATCCACTTCATTATAAACCTCCTCATTAATTTGAGCAAAAATTAGAGCCTGAACCTCACTACTGTCTCAGCTTCTTTCTAATGAATTAATAGGAACAGATTTATTAACACATTAACTGAGACAATCCCCCATTGTGCAAATATTATACCAGACAATGACATTCAACATTGATGAAATAAGACTTTAATTTCAATAGCTTACAGCGGTTAATTTTCGCCGCAAACCTGATTTTATGTTCTAATACGAAACAATGTCCAATATTCAATCAATAGCCAGGGGAAATAAATGTAAACCCCTCACTTCTTTATCGGCAAAAAGTTTGATTACTTAAATTTTACTTTTTTAAGTGTTAAGAGGGAAGCAGACGCAATGGTTCATCGACGAGGATATTTGGTTTAGGCCAGGAAATAAAGAGGGACAACTTTGGAACACGAAGCCTATAATTGAAGCAATTGTGTTTTTCAGAAGAGATTGCTCTTTTCAGATTGCGCACACAATGTAATTTCGCGCACGGAATGCAGATTTGCATTCGTATCACAGCGGACGCAAAGACATTGCTGCAAAATGACGAGCAAGGCGTTTTCCTCCCCCGGGGCACAATTTAAAATTGCTTCAGATAGCGCTCCCGGGGAGATTCGGTCTTCTCTCTCGTTTTCCAGTACGTCGGCGCGTTCCTGTCGAACTTCCGATCCAGAGGATCTCTGCCCGTCAGTTTAATGACTATGGCAATTGGGGTGAACACAAGGTAATAAATCAATCCCAATAACAGGCGAGTATTCACCCATCCCAGGATATGCGCGATGAACATGGCAACGCGATACAGGGGTTTGATGGCTCCGGGGTAGGTCAGTGTCGTCACCAGATTTAAAATAGCCACACCCCAGAGAAAATTATAGCTCAACTCATTTTCATTTCGAAACTGAATATAGCCAAGCAGTGCCAAAAATAAAGAAAATGCTATTCCGAAAGTGACTAACTGCTTTGTGGTTACCGATTGTTTTGACTTCATCTGCGATCAATCCAATTCAAATTCCGCCCGCCAATCTTTTTCCTCCTGCAAGGCCGGCTGCTTCTCCTTGTCCAGGAGGAAATTGCCCAGCATGAGGTAATCCATTTCTGTCCGCATGAAACAGGTGTAGGCATCCTGAGGATTGCACACAATCGGCTCGCCCCGAACGTTGAACGAGGTATTAATAATCACCGGGCACTTTGTGATGTCATAGAACGCCTTGATCATATCGTAGTAAAGACCGTTCTTCGCGTCGACTGTTTGTATCCGCGCTGAATAATCAACATGGGTGACCGCAGGGATAACCGATCGGGGCACCTTCAATTTTTCGATTCCGAACAGATGAGACGCCGATGCCTGTGGGAGAATCCGTTTTTCTTCCCGGACCGGAGCGACCAAAAGCATGTACGGACTCTCGCGGTCGATTTCAAAATAATCGGAGACATGCTCGCTCAACACGCTCGGCGCAAACGGACGGAACGACTCCCGATACTTGATTTTCAGGTTCATGGTGGACTGCATATTCCGGGAACGCGCGTCGCCGATAATACTCCGGCTGCCCAGGGCGCGCGGGCCAAATTCCATCCGACCCTGAAACCAACCGACCACTTTTTCGGCATTGATGAGTTGCGCCACGGCGCCGGGAATTTCTTCGCTGGAAATTCGCGTATGCGGGATGTGCTGTTCATTCAAAAACGTCGCGATTTCCTCCTCGGAAAACTCCGGGCCAAGATAGGATGATTTCTGCAAATCATGCATGTCATTCACGTTCCGCTCATTTTCCAGATACTGATACCACGTGAACAGCGCCGCGCCAATGGCGCCGCCGGCATCGCCGGCTGCCGGCTGAATCCAGATATCTTCGAACGGACCTTCCCGCAGTATTCGTCCGTTGGCAACGCAGTTCAATGCCGTGCCGCCAGCCAGAACCAATTTCTTTTTCCCGGTACTGGCATGAACGTGCCGGCTCATCCGCAGCATGATCTCTTCCGTGACATCCTGGATTGAACGGGCGATGTCCATCTCGCGCCGGGTGATTTGCGATTCTGATTTTCTGGGCGGGCCATCGAACAGCGCGTTCATTTTTGGACTGGTCATCGTGAGGCCCACACAATAGTTGAAATAATCCATATTCATTTTGAAGGAACCATCCTGCTTCAAGTCGATCAGTTCATTCAAAATGGTATCAACATATTTCGGCTCGCCGTAGGGAGCCAGCCCCATCAGTTTGTATTCGCCGGAATTCACTTTGAAACCGGTAAAGTAAGTGAAGGCGGAATAGAGCAATCCCAGTGAATGAGGAAAATTCAATTCAGCGAGAATTTCGATTCGATTGCCCTCGCCGAAACCGAACGTCGTGGTGTTCCATTCGCCGACGCCGTCGATAGTCAAAAATGCAGCGTTCTGAAACGGCGACGGGAAGAACGCCGAAGCGGCGTGGGATTGATGATGCTCCGGAAAAATCACCGGGCCTTCATACCCCAGGTCATTTTTCAACAGCTCTTTTGTCCAAAGTTTCTGTTTCAGCCAGATCGGCATGGCTTTGATGAAGGAGCGTATTCCCTTCGGCGCATAGGTCAGATAGCTTTCCAGCAATCGCTCAAATTTCACAAAGGGCTTGTCGTAAAAGGCGACGTACTCCAAATCGCTCGCTGTTATTTTCTCGGAATTCAGACAGTACTCGATTGCACAAGCCGGAAAATTGAAATCGTGTTTCTTTCGGGTGAACCGCTCTTCCTGCGCCGCTGCAAGGATTTCACCATCCTTCACCAGACAGGCAGCGCTGTCATGATAATACGCTGATATTCCTAATATGTACATTCATTCACCTGGATTGAACTGGCCGGGATTTTCATTTGAAAAAATTATGGCTAAAAGATAACAAACTATTTTCGTTTTTCAAACAGTTTTTTTAGCGTGGTTCCAGAAATATGAAGAGATTCCGAGGAGCACCCTGGATGATCGTTCGGGCCGAGCGGCATAAAATCGGCCAGGGTGGGAGAAGAAGTCCAAGAAGATAGAGTTAATCTACAGCCTATCCTACTAAATGAATTTGTAAGTACCAACCTTCAAATACAAAACTCACTCAAAACATGATGTCAATTTGAAAATTGAAATTTGGTTAGCTGTATTTACTTGTGATTTGGAAAGTTATTTTGGAATTTACAGAATTTCAATTTAAAGTCGGGTACAAACGAAATCCCAACGAAAGGGCAGGCTACTCTTTTGACCCCACATTCGCTCCGACGCGCGCATTGCGCAAGACCGAAGCGGATACATCTCTGTTCTCCACTTCAGTCTGTGCATGGATCAGGCAATCGCCTTTGTACTGTGTAATTTTCTCCGCCGACAACTGTCATTTGGCTGGTGGATTGGTGCTGCCGCGTCCAAATCGATAGGAGCGAATATCCACATCCGGGTCATTGGTGATGACCATCCAGTTGATGAAACCGCCGGTTTCGCGGGTGAACATATTCAGCCTGTTTTTACCGGGATTCACGACAAACATGTGTTTATCATCCCGATACTTCTGATACACCCAGGCCCGGGTCCAGCCATCGGTTTGATAATTGACATGATCCCACAAACACGGATCAAAATCATTGACCATAAACCAGAAGGAGTCGCTCTCGCGGGACTGGTTCACATCGATCTCTGCAAAGACATAGACATATTCCACGCCGTCCGGGGCAGTGAATTCATAATCCAGCCGCGTCATCGGATTTGGAGAATCCAGAGAGGCGACAATCGACTGCATGCACACAGCCCCATCATTATTGGCCACAGTCCAGCCAGTCTTCGCCGGCGCTATGCTGTATTCCGCTTCGATCTCCTGGAAAAATTTTCCCGGCTTCATGTGCAGCGTGACCGGTATCCGGACCGAAAACTGCGGCAATTGACGCGGATAGACAAGGATATGCTCGCTATAATCGCCGTACCCCAGGTGGGATGGCGAAAAACGAATGATCATTTCATCTCTGCTCGCGCCGTTCGCATTGTCCAGGTGTAGCCAGTCGCTGGGCCCCACCTTTTCCGCCTGCCAGATCAAATCGCCCTGGCCGGTATTAATGACCATCACCTGTTCATTTTTCGGATTCGGGCCCTGCAATTCCGCATTGATTACAATGGATGTCTTTTGCAACTCAATTTCAGGCGATTGGTTATTGACCAGAAAAGCGAGCTCTGCCTCATAACTGCGATCGTCCGTCATGATTGAAAAATATCCTGTGTATCTGCCATCGGCCAGTTGATCGCGATTCACGGAAATGTGGACATTGGTCTTCTGCCCATTTTTCATCGTCCCTTCGCCGGGTTCAACGCTGAAACAATCGCCGACGCTGGAAAATACTGCTGCGCGCCAATGGACTGTCTTTCCGCCAGAGGCCGAAATGGTCACTGTCTCGATGCGACTTTTCGATCCGAAATTCACGTTCATCGGTTCGATTTGCAAATCCGTCCGCACTTTGTTGAATGGAAAAGCGCCCAGATCGGCGGGAGACCCGTCAGCATCGGCGCCCCGCGATGGGTGGCCGGCATCGATGCACGCGGAATTCTCCAACAACCGGTAATCACCTTTTTCAGGATCAACAAAGCCGGGAATTTTCCCGGTGACATCGCCGAAAATATTGCCTGCCCCGTGACTGTAGGGCGGAAAGTCCCCGCGCAAATCCCACTGTTTTCCGACAAAGCAGTAGTTCGTGGCTTTTCGCGCCTCTGCCCAGACATCATTTTTACTTTGGAACCGATAATTGTCGCTGATGATATTGTTATAATAGTCGCCAAAAATGTACTGTTTGAAATTGGTCAGCACAGTATTGATTTCCAGACCATAGCCATTATTATTGACAATGGTATTATTCCGGATGGTGGCCGCGCTCCCGCGAACCTCAATTGCAGCGGCGCAGTAATTGGAGAAATTTTCAGTCAACACATTGAATTCGATGAGGGGAGAATGCCCGGCCACGCGCCGGGACAGATCATCACCTTCCACAAACAGCGCGCCGGCCCAGGAATCGATATTATACCGAATGATGTTATTGCGGATTTTGACATCGTTTTCATAAGACAGAATTCCAGCGCCCTTGCCTTCGCCAGCTTTCCAATCGCGGCCGTTTTGAATGACAAAACCATCAATCACGTTCCGATGCAGGCACTCGAAACAACGACCGCGCTTGCCGGCATCGACGATCGTCGGAAACGACCGGATCTGGATTCGCTCCTCTCTGACTGTTTCGTCGCCTTTGAATCCGCCGTAGAGTTCAATGCCGGATGTGACGAGGATATCATATTCATAATACATGCCTTGCGCAACCCAAATCTCTACCGACTCGTTGCTTCCGATGGAGCCGGCGGTATGAATCGCTGTTTTTATTGTCCGAAATGCATTCTGCCAGGATTTGCCATTGGCCATGCCTCGCGCCGATGCATCGACAAAAAGGACTCGCGGATGGCGTCGGGGGACTGCGATGGTCAGTTGAACCTGTTCCGCGCCGCCGGGATATTTTATTGTCAAACTCGCCTGATGCTGTCCCTCAGACAAAGTCGCGCGGTTCACTGTCACATTAAGTGTAGCTGTCTGCTCCAGATCAAGGCGGCCCTGTTCCGGATACACTCTCTCAACCCAGGCCGGCAGGGATGATTTATCAATGACCCAGTCCAGCGCCTTCCCACCCTGGTTGGAAAAAATGAGTGGGAGTTGGCGGAGTCCGTTTTCGAAATTCATGAGTTTTGTCTGAATCTCCGCAGCAGCCGCCCCGGCGACAATGGCGCTGACCGGCACCTTCAGGGACGATTCGCCGGCAATAACTGAAATTTCACCGCGCGCCATTCCTCCTTTCAATGCGCTGCGCTCGATGGTCACCATAACTTTCTCGGTTCCGCCGGGGGCCAAATCGCCAGACTTTGGCGATTGAACGCGAATCCAGTTCGGCAGCGAATTTTGATCGATGACCCAATTCGTGGCTGTCGTGCCGATATTCTTTACTTCGAGAGAAAGCGCTTGCAGCGTCGTTCCAAAATCGAGCGTCGCCGGTTGTACCTGCAGCAGTTCCGGTTGTTCCGGCAACTGAATGACTTCAATTCCCGATAGCTTTGTATCATCCTTAATATTTTTAAGTTTTATGTCAATGCGATTATCCCGAATCGGGATGCCAAGTTCCTTGGTGCTGTACGCTAGACGCAGCGCGGCCAATGGCCCAACGCGCCCGACAATATCCAGGTTTTGCTCCACCAATTTATCTTCAATGAAAATATCCATCAGCCGCTGTCCCTTTTTCTGATGATAAATTTCAGCGAAGTGCAGGATAATTTCATAGTCGCCATTGGGGACGTCGAATCGATACCCAAAAAGTTGATACCGCTCCGTTTTATAAATTTTCTGATTATCGGTCCCGCTGATTGCATTGGGGGTTTCATAGGTTCCCCCAACGCCGAGATACCCGAATCCTCCATTGCGATAAATATGATCGGCCTGCCACTCATTGCCCTGAATGTCCACCAGGATCGAGCCCCCAACGTTCACGCGGCATACGTACCGCTGCGAACCGCCTTTTCCCTGTTCCCCGGGCAGAGGCGTCGATCCGCGATTCAATGCCTGGGCCGATAGTTGAACTTCGATTGCTGCGAATGCCAGTAAGATCGTGATGATCAAGAAAACGATGAAGCGTTTGATGTTTGAATCCATAAAACTCTCCCTGAATCGTCTTTCTGAAACTGAACGTTAAGTCATCCCTGCCGGAATTGAAAATTGGAGAAAATTTCCATTGTCAATCATTGCCGGGTTACAGGCGAGCATTCTATTGCAGAGGCGGAGTGAGCGACCGGCTCATTGGATCACGACAGGCGGGATTCCCAGGACAATGGAAAATCCCGCCACGACTTATCTTCCTTCGTATTGAATATCATCGAAATAAGCATTCTGCTGGGCCAGCACCACTTCAAATTTCCTGACCGTAATTTTCGTGGGATCAGTCGACATGGCCACGTTCTGGTTGAATGCGCGCACTTCGATTTTTTCAGGGCTGAACAGAATACGGATGAAATGAGAGACAGCCTGAGCATATTCCATGCTGAAGTTTGCGGACGACACGACCTTTCCGGCCACGATTTTTTCGACTTTTCCCGGGCCATAGCCATCGGTATTGGACACCTGATAATAATTATTTTCATCCTCCATCAGCCGCAGGATGACCGTGCCGCCATCCGGATATTTTTCCAGCGGTAAAAAGGTCACAGCGAAACTGCCGGATGCAGCGGCCGGCACGGCGTGGGAAAATTTCTCGCTGACATCATCCCCTGATACAACTTTCAACCGCCTGCCGGCAGCATCAAATGCATGTTGTCCCACGCCTCCCTCCGTGTGTTCGTGGGTCCACTCATATTCTTCGCCGGTATCGCTGCTGAAATTATCCTCGAACGACACGGTGTATCGATACTTCCAGTGCGGGGTTTTGAGATGATTCGGATTTTTGGCGCAATCGACAAGCTGTTCCAGATTCAACACATAGTTGTTCCCAACGACATGAGGCGTCGTGGTAATTTGCAGACCTGCCCCATTATTGACCACGCTGATTTTTTCAATGGCAACGCCGCCGCTGATGGACAGGTTCGATTTCTCCGCGATAATTTCCCGGTTGAGCGGTTCGCTGAAATCGACAGTCAGTGTCTTTTCATCGGGCATAAAAAAGGAAGTCACTTCCGGAGCAATTCCATCTTTTTTCGTTTTGAAAACGCTGTTCAGCGGCGCATCGCAGCGGTTGCCCTGGGCATCGACCGAGTAAATCGTGTACTCGTAATTGGAATCGTCCGTCAAATTCAGGTCCGTAAACGCGGTTGAGTGTGTCGGGACCAGGAAGGCGCCGTTCCGAAAGATTTGATAGTGATCCGCTATTTCGCCATCTTCGGCCCGAGTCGGCTCGCTCCAGACGAGGTGGATGGATGTCGACGTGATGGAGGAAGCGCTCAATCGCGTCGGAGCCAATGGTCGGACAAAATCTGTGACTCGCGATAGCTTCAACAGAACAACGCTGTTGTTTTTAACGGTCATCTGCCGGGAAAATTGGCCCTGCGCCGCAGCGCCCTGGCTCACTGGCTCGGACAATTCCAGATCGTCGCTGGCCTGGAGCAACTGCACCTGTTCCTCTGAAATATCCTTCAGTACGCCCATGTTTTGCCAGACATGAAATGCATGACCATGCTCTTCATCGATGCGGTAGCATTTCAAATAATAGCGATCGAATGGCAGATTGTGAATGGCCAGTTTCACTTCGGTTGGGACGTCGTAATAGGGATTGGCGTCATTGATTTTATACACGAGGACATCGACAGACTGGTCTGCCTGCCGCGCTGCGAAACCATGGACATAATCCCCAAATTCCGCGCCGCTGAATGCTATCCTGTTGCCCTGCATGAGACTGAGCAACTCGTAGCTGGTGAAAACCGGACCTTTGATCACCGTGCTGAGATCAGCGCCGACAGCGGTTGCCAGCGAGCCGGATCCCTCGTGAAAATTCTTACCGACATCCGCCCAGAAAATTATCGCATCCGGCCGGTAGGCCTGTCCGTACGTTTGCTCCAAATGCAACATTGCATCTGTAAATTTGCACAACCACGCCGCCACAAAGGATGAATTCTTCCACGGCTCGCGCGAATGGGGCGAAGGACCGGTTTCATCCAGCAAGAATGGAATTTCCGAAAATTTCTTTTCATCCACGGCAAGGGCAATATCCATTAAAAATTTTATGCCATGAACAATATCTTCTTCGATGTAGCCGTATTTGTGAAATGAGATAAAATCGATCCGGGAGCCTTTCTCCCCGGTGACGAAATTTTCCCCGCTTTTCGTGTGCCGCAAAAATGTTTCGAACACATCGGCCCAGCCGGCAATGGCCGGACCGCCAATTTTAATCTGACTGTTGGCGGCTACCGCGCCGTCCACTGTATTATCGTACAATTTTAAATATTCCTCGATGTGCGACTTGTCCGGATTTTCAGGGTGAGCGATCCAGAAATGGTGCCAGAGATCCGGTTCGTTCCACACTTCGAAATACCAGGTGGTTACCTCCTCGGCGCCGTATCGCTGCCCGAGGTGCTTGACGGTTTCAAAGACCAGATTTCGCCACTTGCGATAATTTTTGGGCGGCGCCACATTGGCGGCGCGCCAATCACCAATACGCCCGGGATCGGAGGTGAGCGCCTCCGGCATAAAACCAAGTTCCACAATGGGCTTCATGCCGGCGTCGAGAATGACATCGAATACAGCGTCCACCCGCGCCCAGGAATAGACCGGATTCCCGGCCGCGTCTTCGGAATAGACCTGCCCGCCGGATGCTTCGCCGGAGGGCGCATCTTTATCCGAGAAAATATTGTGCGCCCGATAATAGGTGAAAACGTTCCGCTCCCGATTCGTCTCTTTTATCAGCCGGAACAATGCGCGATTTTTCGGTTGGGTCGCGCCGCTGTAGAAAAAGTCATAACCAAATCCGCCCCAAAACGGCTCGATGGGGCCGAGCGCCTGGCCGGCATCCACGACAATGTTCACCTGAGGCAGATCATGGCGCACATTCTTTTTTCCGGCCAGCCATTCCGGCGCATGAGCGTCGAAGGTTTGCTTTCCCCTGAGCAGGAGGCTGTAAATTGTCGGGTTCTTTTTCACGAAGGATTTGATTTTGTTTCGATTGGCATAACCGAAGAACAGCAGGATGATTAGGGCCGATCCAAAAATCGCCGGGATAAAAATTTTCTTGCTCATTGAAGTATTCTTGCTCATAAACCGATTGATTCCCCCCATACAATTTTCACGTGTAAAAAGAAACGCCAGAATTTTTTATCCAAAGAATTGTTATCTGGCGTTTCCAATTTTCTTAATCAAATCAGCAGCCTAAGTACAGTGTTTCATAAATTTTTATAGGGTTTGAAAATTTTAAAAACTGCATTCATAGAATGCTGTCATTCCCGTACCACGGCATTCCCTTCGGTCACATGTTTTTATCGGGAATCCATTTTGTGGACGCCCGATAGTCCGTCAGCCGACGGACGGGGCATGACAACCTACCCTACAAGAAATTGTGAAACGATGTACTAAGGGTGATTCACTTTCACATTCTGCGGCGGATTCGGTGCGTCTGTATCGCCTGTCATTCTCAGGGTGAACCGGACGTAAACGACATTATCATTATCATTGTCCGCACTCCAGATCCATTTTACTCCGCTATCCGTCGGGATTCCCGTGACATTTCTGTACAGGGACCAGGGTTCAGCCACTCCATGCAATCCGTACGATGTGGCTTTCTGCCAATTTGTATCATCGAAATTCACCGACTGCCAGCCGGATTGCTCTGTAGTTGAGATTTTCCAGTTCTCATCGGAGGCATAACGCTTGCCATCGAAGTCCACCACAGCAACAAGTCCGGCCTTCTCAGCCGCATCCACGCCTTTGATGGCCACAATATTTTTATCGCTGCGCGAAGCAGCCATGAACTGCTGCGCCACTTCCCAGCGGGTATTGTTGCCCACATAGGCGCCATTGATGTACACTTCGCACTGGTTATCCACGGCCACCGAGACATAGAGCGGGTCGCTGATGCCAGCATAAACTGCGCGGTTGCTCGCTCCGATGACATTGGGGACCGTGGCGCGATCGGTCACATTGCTCACCGTCACTGTATAGCTTGTCCCCACATCGTGCGCCGTGGTGACGAGATGTACAGTCTTCAGATTGTCTAACAAATTTGCCGAGACCACGGAAATGCCATTGGAGATTAAATAATTGCCAGCGTTCTCGGCGCTGAATTCAGCTACCGGCTCGCTAAAATCGACCTGAACCAGCGCCTTTCCCAACGGCGTCGCTCCGGAGACCGTCGGTGCAATCACATCCGCCAATGTTGTAAAATTCCCGGCAGCCGGCTGGGCGCTCACATTGCCCCGGTCGTCCACCGAGTACACTTCAAAATAGTAGGAAGTATTTTCCGTCAGATCCGTGACCAGGTACGTCGTTCCACCCTGGGTTCGAACCAGCGCGCCATCTTTGTAAATCTGATATGCTGTGGCGCCATCTCCGTCCTCCGCTGTCGTTGGCGCAGACCAGGCGAGCGTGATGCTGCTGTCGGTCTTCACATCGCTCCGGAAATCCCGCGGCGAATTGGGAGGCGTATTGTCGGGTGGCCCGACGCCATCGAATTCCAGCTTGAACGCATCGGCCAGGACATAGCCATTGGCGTTATTGGAAATTCGAATGTACTGATCCGCATCCTTCACGAATTCAAATGTGCCCAACAAATTCCATTGACCGTAATTTTGCGATTGATTGATGGTCAGATTCGTTGTCCCGCTGGCGTGCTTAATTTCATAGGGAACATTGGTTCCTTCCTGGTAATCGCCGGGGCTTGAACCATGATGGCCATGCCATTCATACAATTTATATCGAGCAGAAACTCCCACCTGAACGCGATAGGTGGCTGTTGCTTCGCCGGAGCCGGCAGGGGCCGCGCTGTAGGCGAACAATCCCATGTGCTCTTTGGCGATGAGGGTGTAGGCTAATGCATATCGCTCGTAGCTATGTTCCCAGTTGCCCACGAATTCAGGGGGATCATTGGCCGGCGACGTGCCGGCATCATGATCATCCAGCATGATATCGGATACAACATAAAGCGGTTCGCTAATCAGAATAATTCCATCTCCAATGGTTTTGTCATCGATTTGGGAATTATCCATCTCGCCGTAAAGCGTGATGCTGGTGAATTTTTCACCATTGTTGTGGTCAGGATCCTGTCCGCCATAAAAACGATAGTAGGGGCCGGCGTAACCGGACCGCGAGGATAAATCCCCATCCGAAACATATTGGTCGCTGCCTGTTGGATTCACCAGCGAGACGCCTTTGTCAAAGAACCGAACCCAGACGCCATTGCCTAATTCCTGCGCATCCGTTGTGGGGAAGCCAATATCCAGATCGAATTCATCGAAGTATTTATTATATGCATGTTCATTGGCTTCAATATCACAGAACGTGAAGTAGCCATCTCCCAGCATAGTCGATGTCAGCAAAAACCGCATGGTGACAAAATCATTCTTCGATTTTTCCGGCCCGCCGGAATGACGATAACCGGCCCACCCTTCGACAAGCTGAGCATGCGGCTGCGGCGCTTTTTTAATCCATTTATCATTTGTGGATTTCCACCATTGCCAATCGTAAAGCGCCCAGCTTTTCTCGAGCAACACGCCACTTGTCGTTTCCCAACCCCAGCTATGGAATCGACCGGTATTCACCAGAAAAGGCCGCTCGCCAATGAGTCCATGAATTCTCGATAAAATAGCCTCGACGCCTTCCAACCATCGCGCTGTGATCCAATCCCGGCCATGTTCATTCCAGTCGTTGACGCCATTTCGGTCCAGGTCCACATCTTTATCGACATCGGTCTGATACGGATATTCCCATATTCCGTCGCAGGCAACACCATCGACAACCGATAGATTGCTATACTGAACTACCCATTCCGGCAGATACTCATTGTATCGTTTGTTGCCGTAGTAAGAGCTTCGGGGACAGAAGTTCGAAAAATCGACCAGGTTCCAGCCGCCGCCGTAAATGGGGAATTTGTTCCCCTTCGAATCTCTCACATACCACTCATCCGGCACAGGCTCGATGCCGGCAGCGTAATTCCAATCGCGCGTTGGCAGCACCATCGCATCGGGATTTATCGCTTTGATGCCATTGACAAAACTCGCTTCATTGGAGGGCGTATCAATCAGATCAAATTTGGCGTACCATTCAACCGGAGCGCCGCCCCAGTTAAACACGCTGGTTCGGGGATACGAATGATTGTACTGCGCCTGCGACGTTGTCAGCGGCAGTAAGAGCGCCGTGATGACGACGCCTAACCATGTGTTGCGGTAAATGCCCCCCGACCGTAAAGATGTCGGCTCGTGTTCCATTTTCCCACTCTCCTGATGTTGATCCATTACCTGCTCTTCATTCTTAAATTGATTTCAGCCCGGGCAATTCATAAACGCCCGTAAGCTTGCATTGAAACGTGCTGAAGCTGTCCTCACCATCGATGTTGTATCGTTTCAATCGGAATAGATCATCTTTCGGCGAGGCGAATCCTTTCACCGTCGTGACAGCACAGGTGTAGCCGGCCTTTTTCAGAATATCGATGATATCTTCATTGAACGTATCGAGCCCCCCGTTGGGATAGGCAAAACTGGTCACGGCCGTTCCTGTCTCGCGCTCAATTTCATTTTTAGAATTGACAATTTCGGTTTTGGCCGAGGACAGGGGTACTTTTGAGAGAACCACATGACTCCGGGTGTGCGCCCCAAACGTGATCCCGTGCTGACTCATTTCCAGAATCTGATCCCACGCAAGCATGCGCCTGGCGCTCAGACACTGCGTTTCGGACGTTCGTTCCGATGCCTGAAAAATCCGAGTCATGATTTCCTCTCGCTGAGATGGCTCCACCGATTTCAAATACCAATACATTTTCCAGAAGATGGTGACTCTATCTTCTTTTGCAAAATTTATACCCTCGTTTTTGAACTCCAGCAAATCAAGCTTTTTCAGTTCAATTCCTGGATCAAGAACGAGTTCCTCGAGCACGTCCCACCAGAGACAGCGATTGGAACCGATATAGTCCGTGGCTAAAAAAATTGTGGCTGGAATGTTGAACTCTTTGAGAATGGGAAATGCAAAACGGTAATTATCCAGATAGCCGTCATCAAACGTCACAATGACCGCTCTGTTGGCGATTTCAGATTTTGTCCTGGCGCTGGCAACGAACTCCGGCAGGGACATGGCATTGAAATTGGCAGCTACATATTTCATGTGCCGTCTGAAGTTATCGGCAGTGACTGTCAATCGATCGGAAATGGATGATTCTTTCAACACCAGATCATTGACGCGATGATAGAGCAATATCCTCGCGTACCCACGGGGAGTGACGAATCGGGACGTCAGCGAAGCGACGCCCGTTTTCGCGAACAGGGAATTGATCAGGTTTTTTGCTTTTTTTTTATTCATGTAAAAAACAGCGCGTTATTCTTTGACAGCAACGATATGCAGGCCGGAACAGAAAAGCCAGGGAGAAAACATTTTCCCGATGCGCAGCAGCAGTTTCCCCACCGAATTCAGTTCCCATAATTCTCCCTGCTTCGAACGTAGGAAGAAGAAGTCCGCGTACAAACCGATGTGATGGATATTATCTTCTTCGATATAGTCATCGATATCCACATCGACAACTTTGAAACCGGCATCTTCAATGAAGCCAGCCAGCTCTTTCTTTGTATACCGATATTCCCAGAAATAATCCGTTTTGCCCTGCAATCGTCTCAGTGCAAAATACACATCCCGCATGGGATGCGTCACCAATCGGCGAAACACATTCAAATAGGGCACAGTGATAAAAGCAACGCCTCCCTGTTTCAGCACGCGATATGCCTCAGTGAGGGCTTTTTGCGGCCCCTCCTGGAAATGCTCGACAACTCCTAACGAAACATAGCCATCGAACGTATTGTCTGCAAATTCCAGCGCGTTCACATCGCCCTGCTGGATGGGAAGCGATGGATCGTACGACTTCACCTTATCCACCGTGGATTGCATGTAATCAATCCCGATGATATCATGCCCTTTCAATTTCATGATATGGACCCAGGTGCCCATGCCGCAGCCGGCTTCCAGCACTTTCCCGGGACGGGGCAAATGTATATCCAGAATTCGATGAAGCTTCCTGTTTTTGGCGCTGGCCACCAGTCCATCGAACGTTTGATCCGCCCACATGCCTTCATCTTGCTCTGTCCGATTCCGAAATGAATAAAATGTATAACTCATGAAGATGCTCCTTTAGCTCTTTCTATTTGCCTTCTGATAATATTCTTCGTAGAGGTTCTGAAACGCCTCGACCTGTTTGTCCAGAGAGAAAACGTTCTCAATCCGCTGTCGTCCTTTTTTGCCCATATCGCGCGCCTGGTCCTTGTGCTCGATGAGCTGAATGAAAGCATCTTTCAGCTTCTCCGGATCTTTCGGTGGGACGAGCAATCCCGTCTCACCGTGAACCACTGCCTCCACAGTGCCGTCGACTGATGTTGCGACAACCGGTTTCCCGGCGGACATGGCTTCCAGCACCACATTAGGCAGGCCTTCAAACAACGACGGCAGCGTAAAAACGTCAAATGCTTTGAGCAAGTCGTTCACATCCGTTCGGTGACCCAAGAATGTCACGTTCGATGACAAATCCATCTTTTGGACCGACTCTTCCAGCTCTCTGCGAATCTCGCCCTCTCCGACAATGAGGAATTTTACATGGGGATACTTTGCCACGATGGATCTGGCCGCCTCGAATAAATATTGATGTCCTTTTTGGGGATGAAGTCGTGCAACCATGCCGATGATAAAATCTTTGCCGTTGAGCCCAAGCCGTTGCCTCATCGCGTTACCATCACCCACAATATAATGCCGGAGATTGACGCCATAGGGGATAATCATCACTTTTTCTGCCGGCACGCCGCGTTCCTCAATGAGGAATTTAGCCGTCGCTTTGGAAACCGAAACCACTTTTGCACAATACCGCATGGCGAATTGATACGGCCAGAGGCGCCGTTTGATCAGCCATTCCGGCGCTGAAATGGTCTCCCATGAAAACACCGCTTTCACGCCGGCCATTCTGCCGGCGATCGCGCCCATGACATCCGCGTAAAAAAGCGTAGTCATCACAATATCAATTTCATTTTCCTTCATCATTTTTTTCAGTCGTAGCAGCAGTCCCATGTCGAAGCGATTTTTTCTCGGCATCATCACTAATTGAATGCCGGATTTCAGTACCTTATCATGAATATCATCGCCGAGACCAAGACTGCACATGATCGTATTGAACCGGGACGAATCCATGTGATTGATCAGTTCAACAAGTTTATCCTCTGCTCCTCCGTAGCTGAGGCCTTCGACCAATTGCAGAACATTGATTTTTTTATGCTCCATAAGAAAAAATCCCCATGTATTTTGCCACTTTAATCCGCGACGCTCTCACTTGAAATACGCCCGGATGAAGTTTTTAAATTCCACACTTTGTTTGTAACTGATGAGCAGCATGCCACCGAAATAGACGACAATTCCAATGAAAATCAATACGGCCAGCATGGCGCCATTGCCCATTTCCGGCAGTATTCTTTGCGCGAAAATGATACTCATGAACATCACAGCAGATGCAAGCAGGGGCGCATAGCAAGTTTTCATGAATTCAGTCACTGTGACTCCGATGGAGCGATGCAGCATCCAGACCTGCACCGGCTTTGACAGCCATAAAATCGCGACCATCGTCACAGCCACGGTGATGATGCTGCGCTGTGCCGCCAGGATCAGGGCAGGAATCATAATCACGACCCGGCCCAGATTGTAATAAAAGAGATACTTTGGTTTTCCAACAGCCTTCATCACCTGCGGGAATGTGATGGCAATGGTCTTGACGACAGCGTACAGGCTAATGATCTGCACCAGCAAAACGCACGGCTGCCATTTGGGCCCGATAACAAAATGAATAAACGGCTGTGCTACTGCGCCCAGGCCAACGAATAACGGGATGAAAAAGATAGAAATATGCTGACTGATTTCCAAAAATACTTCCTTCAATCGGTCCCGCTTATCATTCAATTTCGAGTAGCCGGAGAACAATACCTTGTGAAACGTCATCCGCGTCATCATCAGCGGGTATTCAACGAAGTTGAACGCCGTCGTGTAAAAGCCCATCGCCTCGGTTCCCAGAAACCGTGGGATCACCGTCTGATCGGTTCGCTCCAGGAGAAACATGACGCCCAATTCACCGGTCACGTACTTCACATAATTGAAGGTATCTTTCACCACTTTGAAATCAAATTCGAATTTTGGGAAATAGCGCGCTGACCAGAATGAAATGAAGAAAGTCGCCACGGCTTTGGCCAGCATCCCGTAGATCACCGCGTACACATTGAAATCAAGGAACACGAGAATTAATGTCGTCGCTGTGCTGATAATTTGAGAGACCAACAGCACAAACGATTCATTCTTGAATTTCAATTCTTTTCTCAGCAAAGCCAGGGTAATTGAACTGCCGGAAATGAACGGGTATGTAATGGCCACGATGGGGAAAATAGCGCGCAATTCGTCGTGCTTGAAATAGCTGACCAGCGCCGGGATCAGGGCGACCGTGACGCCTGCCAAAAACAGTCCCAGTGCTGTCGCCATGATAAAAAGAGTATTGATGGCGATGGGCCTGTCATCCTTCATGTAGATGATGACATCGCAAATCCCCTGGGACGACAGCATGCGTATCACTTCGGACACGAGGATGGTAATGCTCACCAGTCCGAATTCTTCCGGGCCAAGAAACCATCGCGCCAACACAATGGAGACAATCACATTCAGAATGTTGCCGATAATGTTCGTGAAGAATACCCAGATGCTTCCTCGCTTCGTCTTGCTGGAAAGATTCTCTCCTTCCCTGAACATGTTCTTCAATTGAGATTTCAACTGTTTTATTTTACTACCTCGTGCAATAAATGTGAAATCGTCTCCGCTGTCCGGGTCCAGGTATACTTCTGTTCGATCGTGTGTCGGGCATTTTTGCCCATCTGAACCCGCAACGCATTTTCGCGAATGAGCTTCATTGATTTCTCAAGCATATCATCGAAATCGTCCGGCTCCACCAGCATGCCGTCGTGATTCTCGCGAATAATTTCTGCAATCTGTCCCACCCGGCTTGCAATGACTGTCTTGCCCGCTGCCATGTATTCGAATATTTTCAAAGGCGAATAATAGAAGAAATCCAGCCTGGGATATGGCGCCAGCACAATATCCATCACTGCCAGATACGCTGGAATGGCTTCGTGGGGAATATATCCCGGCAGAATCACTTTTCCATCTTTCTGCTCTGCCGCCAGCGCTTTTTCAAGATCCTCTTTAAGCGGCCCTGTTCCAACCAGGAGAAAACAGACATGATTGTATTGCGACAGAATGGCCTTGATAAATTTCAGTAGATTGTCCACGCCATGCCAGTAATGGAATGAACCGATGAATCCTATCACAATTTTATTATTGAGAGAATATCTTTCAAGGATGCCCCGGGTGTCCACGTCCGGCCGGAAGCGTTTTTCATCAGCGCCATTGGGGACGACGTGAATTTTCTCCGGTGCAATGCCGCGTTTGGCATAGTAATTTTTTAATTCCGACGACACCACATATACTTTATCGGCCAATTGAAGATTAACTTTTTCCAGATATTCAGGGAAAAATGGCAGCCTCACGGCATGGTCAGAGAATTTCTTGTTTTCATAAGCCATGGGAGCATTGACCTCCAACAAGAGAGGTATTTTTTTCATTCGGGCAGCGAGGACAAGGGACACGTTTAAAAAATTATATCGCTGCAAAATGACATCTGGTTTCTCCTGCGATAAAATCTTCCACTCTCTCCGAAAATAGCCGGCATTGGAGACCAGCGCATTCACCTGGTTCAGATATCGCCATAATTTTCGTTTCAAATAACCACGAATCGGTGATTGCACCGAAGAGGCAACACTGGTGAAACGATTCATATAATGAATGCTAACATCATGACCCAGCGCCTGGAGACCTTTTCCCAATTCCCTCACATGAACCGCGGCTCCGACAGAGCTCTCCTCCATGTCATACAAATAATTGAAATATGCAATCTTCATGAATACAACCAGTTCTGTTCTCTATTCAATCTTGAATTTCCGAACCATCCCACATTTATTCGACGAACCTGGAAATAGAAAACACCACATTCTTTTCCAGCTCCGGTTTGGTGGCAAAATTAAGTTCTCTCAGGGCAATGACCCGGGCCAGGCCTTTAGGCGTTTTCACTGACTGCAGCACTTCGATTTTTTTTGATGAGAAATCCGCTGACAAAATATCAATGATAATTTTCCGGGTGTTCACCATGAGTTGGATCTGCTTCTTTCCCAATATTTCGATATTAAATTTATCTGTCACAATTGGAAAATTGCAGTACCGAAATTCCGTATATATCTCATCCGTTTTGAATTCAAAGCGATCCTGAAAAATGAGTTCCTTTTCATCGAATGTAATGAATCGATTCACGATAAATGCGCCGTAGTCAAACCGCATCTCCAGACGTTCTGCAGTGGATTTTAAAATTTCTCCCTGATGAAACGTGGGCAATAGCCAACTTGCATTCTGGCGACGCGCGATCGGGGCAAAGAAGTTCATTTCCACATTTTCAACCTGCGTCTTTTTTCCAAAGGTCTGTAGTGTCGGGCCACCGGGACAGGTATAGACCCAGCCAATATTTTTGAACCAGATATGATTCGGCGTGACGCCCGGCTCAGAAAGATATTCCGGCGTACCGGCGCTCACCGATAGAAAGTACTCCGGTTTGGACATTATCACATTTTGCGTTGGTTTGAAATACTGAAAATAGGTTTTCACCTCGTCCGACGTCATCTTGTCTCGATCAACCTGCGGACTATGTAACAAATGCGCCAGTCCCAGCCAAACACCTAAAAACGCAGTGTACACCGTGGCATGGTGATAATCATACCAACCAAATTTTTCCTCCTCCTTCCTGTGATTGAGCACAAGAGGGAATCTGCCATCGTTTTGATAGCTCAATAAATAATTCCACATCAAATCCCGATTGTATTGATAGATGGCAGCGTTTTTTTCATCCAGCATTTTGGCAGCTTCCAGCACATAGAGTCCCGCGCCATAGCCAAATATTTGTTCCTGACCGCGTCCCATATAATTGTAGCATCCATCCGGATCGATGAATTTGATGAAGAATTCCACTCCTTCCAGAAACCGCCTTCTGATTTTGGGACTGGGTTGCACCATGTACATGCGATGAAGCAGCGCCAGTGTGAACACGTGATATTGTATCGGCCGACTCTGATTCACCTCGTCATCGTAACAGCCATCCGCATGCCGCGCTTTTTCGAGCCGACGAAGCCGACTCAGATATTTTATTTTTTCCGATGGAAGTCCAAACAGCTCATTGCGCAGCAACGACGCATAGGCCCGCATTGCGATCCAGTTGGTCAGTGGATTATCTGTGTTTTGTTTGGTGGATCGAAGACCCCGCTCCCAGTATTTCAACTCCGACTTCGGAAGGTGATCTTTGAGCAGCCGAAATGTCTCCAGCAGCGAGTAATTATTAAAATCCCAATGGTAATACCAGTCGCCAAAACGATATTCATCCTTTGACGTGCGCACAAAAAAATCGAATGCCCGCATCACTTTTTCCAGAATGAATGGGTCACGCTTTTGCATGTATAAAATAGCGCCCAGCAAAGCGAAATGCGATGTGGCGTAATGGTCGCCGGGAATCAGATTGTCGATCGGATCATAAATTCCGCCGGAGTCATACACGCCCAAAATTGCCTTTTGACAGTTATGTTCCAGAATTTCCAGTCCGATGCCATGACTCACCATCGTCTCCTGCTTGGGGAAGACCTCAATCACATCAATTTTACCCTCGATGGGATGATCAAGTTGAAACATCAGCTTGTAAGAATTTCGCCTCGCTTCGATTTGCTTTTGCTGAACCTGGTATTTCTCCAGCCAGAAGAAGATTTTTGCAGCGACATTAAAGTAGTCGAGGTTCTCCATTATACCACTAAAAATCCTATCTCAATAATGCATTCTTGTTACGAAATCCGGCTACTTCGAATTAGCGAGTTCTAAGCATAGCCTGTTGCTCAGCTCGAACCGACTCATCCACATCCTCTCCCAGCAATCGTTGATATTTTGTCAATATTTTTTGATAATGAACCTCCGGGCTGAATTCCCGCTCCGCCTTGGTCCGTGCGTTCCTGCCATACTCATTCAGTAATTGGGGATAACTCAACAGGAAATCAATTCGGTCGGCCAATTCATCGCTATCACCCGCCTGGAACAACAGGCCGGTTTCTCTGTTATCGATCAATTCGGGAATTCCGCCCATGATGGAACCGATGACAGGCTTGCCCATAGCATACGCTTCATACACGACGAGAGGAGAATTGTCGTAACATTCCGATGGAACGACGATGAACTTGGATTTGGAAATTAAGTCTTTCAGTTCCTCCCCATAACGTGCGCCGAGAAATTTCACATTGGTGATATTTTTCGCAGCGACAAATTGCTCAAGTTCAGCCCGGTGATCGCCTTTTCCAATGATGTAAAGCTGGGATTTTTTCACTTTCTCCGCTGCCTTGAGCAGCGTCATCAATCCCTTCGCCTCCTCTAACCGTCCGAAATAGACGTAATAATCCTCGTTCTCGTAATGTGGCTTGTACTGATCGATTTGAATGGTGTAATATAACTGCTCAATCTTGCGGGGATCGATGCCAGCCTGGGTGAACTTCTGCTGAAAGAATTTACTCGGCACATGAAAAATATCCACATTGTCCTCGTAAATCCGCATCATTTTATGAAGGTAAGTTTCCACGGCAATGAGCAGTCCTGCCATGCGCGAGTTTTTGTGGCACTTTTCGATGATCGGATGATAGTAATGGCCATCCAGACATTTCTCACAATTCTGCATGGTGTTCCAGTTGAACATCCGATAATTGGGGCATATCACCTTGGATTGATGGGCTGTCAGAATCACCGGGATGTTATACTTTTTCAGCGAGTGCAAAATGGACGGCGAAATTTGATGGTCAATCATGTGCAGGTGCGCAATATCTGGCCGCGTCTTCTCGATGAGACTTTCGATTCGCTTGCGCGCCTGAAGCGAGTAAATAATCCGCGCCGTGATTCTCCCGCTGTTTTTTACTTTCTCCCACGCGGAACCCAGATTGAATTCGATATTATCGACAAAATATTCTTCATATTCGGTTTTGAAATTCTTTGGATCTTTCATGGCAAACGGAATGACTTCATGTCCGTGAGCTTCCAAAATTTTTGTCAATTCAAAATAATATCGCTCCGACCCTCCCATAATGTAATAAAACTTATTCACCATCAAAATTTTCATCGTCTTCTTATCCTTAATATTTCCACCGTGGAGCTATTTTCTTTTCGATACTGCCAGTGAATGAGGTCCCCGACTGTCTAATCTTTGAACAATTTCAAAATCAGATTCCGGTATTTATTCCACACGCGGGTGGGCATTCCCACAAACAATTGGCTGAATACATCATTCTCAAACATAGCGGGAATCAGATATACAAAGAAAGAACCGACCCAATATTGCCACTTCATTTTGTGGCGGGTTGTTTTCAAATAGTTCGGTATCTTCTTGCCCAACATTTTCTGGATGCGCCCGAAGGCATAGTTCCCGCGCTTTTTAAAAATCATGGTGTAGCGCTGACCGCTAAAAATATGTTCGGCATTGGATTCCTGGACATGGATTATCCCCTGCGCAACCATCTGTCGCACGCACTCCTCGCCGATTTCGGTCCGAGTCATAATATGCGACCAGCCGCCGGCGTCGTCCTTGAGATCGGAGCGCCATTCGTCGCCCAGCGCTAAATCAGCCAGTTCGTTGAGCTGATCGCAGCACATGGCGCAGCGCCGCCGTTCAAACACGTAATGCGCAAATAAGAATTCATCGATGGGGTACAGGAAATGATCGCTGCCGTCCTTCATGATCGCGCGGAATCCACAGGGCCAATCGCCATCGCGATATTTGATATTGGCAATCTGCGAAAAGTCCTTCACACCAGCGCGACGCAGCAGGTATTTGGTCGATGACAGCGTGGGATTGAATCCACAAAAAAGTCCCATCCGAAGGACAATCCGTTGCGTCAGCTTTTTATTCACTTTTTCAGCCAACCGTAACCCGTGAAAATGACACGGCAGACCGACAATGGCGTATTTCCCGTTTTTATCCGCAAGAATATCTCTGATAGCGACATTCATGGGGACCGGCAGGTATTTGGATTGCTGGGCTGAAATGAGGTCATCGGTATTGCGTGCGATGAACACATCCGGTTCCAGAGACCGCTCCCGACTCATGCGCACCACAGCGGCGCCGGTGATTTGCCCGGATTTCAACAGCGCATCCAGTATGGCAGTCGCCACTCCGCCGGAAGCGCCGTTGTAGCGAATTCCTTCATCTGTGGCATGAGCGGTGTACACACCTAAATAATTTCCATACAATTCATCGGCTGGTAATTTGCCAAATAGATCCAGATTTAACTGGTCCAGGTTCAATTCCTCGCCCGGGCAGACCTTCAGGCAAATTCCACATTCTGTGCATAAATCATCATCGACTATTGGCAACAGCCCTATTTTCGGATGCTGCCGCAACGTAATTGCGCGCGTGGGGCACATGGCCACGCACGTCCCGCACTGTGTGCAGGTGTCGTGCTCAACGATTTCTGATATATTTTGTTTGCGATGGTTGGACATTCTTTTGTTGTTCATCCTCTTTCTGCATCTTCATTTTATAATTCGCAATCTGCTCATTTTTATAAATTCGTCGCACCGCAATCGCCAATGCGCCAACGATCCAGAAAATCGCTTTCATTCTGTAATGCTGGTACATGGGGCCAAAATTCACCGCAGCTAAAAACGCAAATAATCCCCCCAGACATCCCAGCGAGACACTGCTCAGGAAAGGATCCTTGATCTTTGTTCCACGGAAGGATGCCCGAATGATGTAAAAAACAAACCACAGGAAGAAAAGCAATCCGGGGATGCCGGTTTCAACTGCCAGTCGCAGATAGCAATTGTGAACCGGATGCCAGAATGCAAATAAGTGAAACGAGTGGAACTGGTAATTGAACAGACCCACTCCAAATATATAGTGATCCTGAAGCAATTGAAACGCAATATTGATCATGGTGATTCGGTGATCGCCATCCTCAGCGCGTTCAAAGCGGCGCTCAATGGTGTTCCAGAATACCGCGCCGATAATTAGAATTGCGATGAAGACAATCATTATCGCTTTCAGCAAGCGTGGAGAAATTCTGCCGCGTATTCCCAAAACAATCAACATGAGAAACAATGCGAGAATGGTTCCGGCCCACGACGAACGTGAGAGCGAAAAGAACAGTCCGGCCAGCGACAGCATTGAAACGGTGCCGTAAAAATATTTGTCGTTGCGCTTTTTCAGGAACATGAAAAGCGAGACGCTGATTGGAATCAACAGAATGAGGTGCGCGGCGTATCGGTTGGGCCCGTAGTAGGTTCCGACAACGCGACCAATATTGGAAAGCATTGTTCCCATTGATTCGCCCAGCCGATCCAATCCCAATGGGCCGCCAGTCGCCCGCTGTGCGATTCCTATTACTCCCTGAATCGCGATTCCAATCATTAAATAATGAACGACAAGTTTGAGCTTTGCCCGGGTGTTGACCCGGTTAATCATATAAATATAAATTAAAACTGCCTTGATCAACAGAAACACCGCTACTGCGCCCAGCGCCTGGGAGATGGCGAATAGCACACTGATGCTTCCCCAGATTATCATCAATACCGCCGGAACGAGCGTCGGGCCAAGAAATATCTTTCCCCGTTGAAATCCCCGCGTTTTCATAAACCACATGAGGAGCGTCAGATAAAGAAAAATATCACTGAGATACAACAGGCGCCTGTCCTCAACCGCTCCTACGCCGAGGCGATACGGCAGAAAAAACAGGAACGCTCTGAGAAAAAGGAGTTCCTTATCCTTAAAACTATTAGTTATTCTCTTTTCCAGATTCATCGGGAACTATCTGATACATTAAAGTGCGAAGCCCATTATTTTCTTTATCCAAATAAACGAGTTTCAACTGCGGCGGAATATTTTCCTGATCCAGCAAATAGCCCAGTGTCGGATAATAATTTCGATATCGATCATTGAAGACAATGTAGTCCGCCCTGCGATACCGGGCATATTCCAGCACCCGGTCAATAGTATTGTATGGAATGGAAACCGACTCTTTAATTTCATAATTGCCGGCATAAAAAGAAACAGCATGGTTCTTGGCCATGATCACCGGCTCCTGGACGCCCTGTTGTTTCAGCCACAACCCGGCCTTTTTCTGCTCGATGCAGGGGTCCCACTCATCGGTCGAATCCACGGTCTTTTTCATGTGCTTGCCAAATTCCGGCAAAATCGCACTCACAAAAATGGCCAGTATGACCAGCGCTGCACTCATCCTCCGCGAAGAAAACGCCTTATTCGTCTCTCCCAGCGTCGTTTTCAATGTCCCGGACAACCAATCGATTACCTTGCCGGCGCCGGCTGCGACCCAGATGAAGCTCAGCGGAATGAGCGGGACAAAATATCGCAACGTGATGTGGAACGCCGGAATGAGAACAAACCAGAAGAACAGCAGGTAACTCAAAAGATATAAATTAATCAACGCGCGCTGTCGGTTCCAGGGATCGACGAACAGACCAATGCCCAGCAGAATGAGCAAAGGAACCGTCAGCACTTTGGTCAGATCTTCAGTCAGAATCTTATAATAATTTTCAAATACTTTGGCCAGAAAAGCGGATTTGGAAATTTCGACCTCGGCTCGTTCATCATTTTTAATGGCAGTCAGAAAAGTGCCAAGATGATAAATATCATCCTGCAGCAGAACTTTATTATCCTTCGAAAGGCAATTGTGAGGATCCTCTGCAAATTGATCCATGTTCTGCACATAAATTTCACCCTGCTGATTGGCCGCGCCCTTGGTACTCAGCGTCCATTGGTCGGTCTCGCGATGCAAGTACATCAAATAGGGCAGGGAGACTGCAAAAAATCCGATGGACGACACGAGGCCAATATAAACATATGGCAGAACGTGTTTTCGTCTTATTAATTCAACGAGAAAAACAACAAAGGTCACGCCCAGAAACGTGAGCAGAAATCCGAAACCTTCGGGTCGCGTCAGATAGGCCAGACTGAATGAAATTCCGCTCACCAGCGACAGCGCAATATTCTTTTTTTGGAGCGCATACCACCCGGCAATAATTCCCACAATAGCGACGAAGCTGTAAATAAATTCTGTATGCGCATACACACTAAAACTGGCGGCGTACGTAAAAAATGCAACCAGCAGAGACGTGCCCAGCGCAATGCGCCGGTCATAACGTTCCCGAATGAAAAAGAATAGCGGAACAATGACGAGGCACGAACTCAACAGCGACGCCCATTTGCCGGCAAATTCATAATCCGGGATTATGTACGAAAACAAAGCAACCACCAGAGGATAGAACGGCGACCAGTACGTATGAAGAACGTGATTCAATCCGTGCAGATGACCGCTTGCCGCCAGTTTGAGGTAATTCACTTCATCAAATCCCACCGCAAAGGCCTTTGTCATCAGGATCAGTCGGAACACAAGCGCCCCGACAAGAATCAACGCCAGCCAGATCCAATCTCGCTTCATTGTTATTCCTTTGGAAATCTCATTTTTCAAATTCATTTCCCTCCGACTTTCTCAATGGCTGTGGTTTCCGTTCATTTTCAGGAACAGATTTTCATAGCTATCGGTAATCCGGTCCCAGGTATAGGCCTCTTCGATGCGTCTCACTGCCCTGTCCCGATATACTTCGACAACCCCGGGATTATCGACCAGATATTGCATTTTTGCCCGCAGATCATCCTCGTCGCTCGTTTTAAAATATAAGCCAGCATCTCTCAGGACTTCGGTGTGTTCCGGCACTTCGTTGGCTAACACACAATTGCCAAAGCCCATCGCCTCGAGCAGCGCCGGATGCGTCCCTCCAACCTCCGTCGCCTGGGTGTAAAAATAGGCATTCGACTGAAACTCACGATAGCCCTGACCGAACACATAGCCGGTGAAAATGATCCGCGGGTCCTTCGTACTTTTCAAATTCTTAATATATTTTGAATTGTACGGCGCGTCCCCAACCACGACCAGGTTCAAATCCGTCCTGACATTTTCGAACGCCTTCACCACGCGATGCGCGTTGTTCTCCGGCTCGAGCCGACTGACGAAGAGAATATACCTCCCGGGCTTCACGTTGAATTTCTGCAATACGTCCCGCGTTTTCTCCTGCTGCGTTGGTGCGCCATAAGGGATGAATGTCGAAACCTTTTTAAATTTTTTTAAATAATAATTTTCGATGAAAATAGAATCCGTTACCACCTGGTTTGGCAGGAATGTCGCCAGACATTCTGAAACCCGATAGAACCACTGACCCAGCGCGTTCCATTTGCCCCGCTGCCATTCCAGCCCATCCACATTGAGCGCAACCGACATTCCGGCGAGCCGCGGCACAAATGAGAAGACGCTATTGGCGCTGTTGCAGATCAAAATCACGTCATAGTGCTGGAAAAGCGCATGCCCCACGCATACCGCTGTGTGGGCCACTGTGTCGAAATATTTATGGCTGATTGTGGGGAGGATGACAAGCCTCACGCCTTTATAGAATTTATCCTTGTAATCAATGATGTTCGACCGACCGTACACCGTGACGTCGTGTCCCTTTTCTACCAATCTCGTGGACAATTCCTCGGCGAACGTCTCGAATCCGCCGTAGTTCGCCGGAATGCCCCGAATTCCCATAATCGCTATTTTCATAATTCTCGCTGTTTAGTTTAAAGATACAAACTGTTTGATTCTTTCAACGACCGCTGCCACATCCGCCTCTGTCATTGCCGGGTAGAGCGGCAATGTGACTTCCCGCGCGGCAACATCCTCTGTTTTTTCCAGATGCACATTTTTATCCACCAGTTTCTTGTGATAGGAAAATGTGTGAATGGGCGGATAATGAATGCTCGATTGAATGCCACCTTGTTTCAGGAATTCCATGCATTTCTCCCGATTGAGCCTCTTATCCAGGACGATGGGATAAATGTGATAGGAGGACGTTCCAACATGGTTGACAAAGGGGACAGTCACCCCCTCGACATTCTGCAACAGCGAATTATACGTCTGAACCAGCGCCGCCCGCTTTCGATTTTTCTCAGGCAACTTGTTCAACTGCACAATGCCAATGGCTGCGTTTATTTCCGACGTACGGTAATTATAGCCCAGGTCGACGACATCATAGGTATAGGCATGGCCTTTGAATCGATCTAACGTCAGCGTGGTCATGCCGTGAGAGCGAATGAGCCGCAGCTTATCAGCGATTTTATCGTCGTCAGTAGTCAGCATACCGCCCTCGCCGGTCGCGAGATTTTTATTGGAAAAAAAGCTGAAGCTGCCGCAAAGGCCGAAGGTGCCGCACTTCATAGCGCCAATGCCGGCGCCCGGCGCATGAGCCACATCTTCCAGAACCAGCACATTATGCTGCTTCGCAATGGCCAGGATGCGTTCCATATCGCAGGGATAACCGCCATAATGAACCACAAGAATGGCTTTGGTTCGCGGCGTTATTTTTTTCCCGATGTCTTCCGGCGATATATTCAAATCAGTGTCGCTTGTAATGTCAGCGAAAACAGGTTTCGCGCCGGTGTAAAGCACGGAGTTCGCAGTCGCCACAAATGTCAACGATGGGAGAATCACCTCATCGCCGGGACCAATGCCTGCCGCGATATTCGCCAGATGCAGGGCAGTCGTCCCATTGGAGACAGCAAATGCATATTTACTTCCGATGAACTCGCTGAATTGCTGCTCAAATTTTTTCGTCATTTCACCCATTGTCAGCCACTTCGACGCCAGCACCCGGGTGACCTCCTGAATTTCCTCGTCTCCGATGTCGCTATCAAATAGCGGTATGTTCCATTGACTCATCGCTGCTCCGTCCCTTCAATTTCTAAATCAAACAAATTGTCGAATTGTCCTTCTGCCAGATCTGATTTAACTCTGACCGAAATTTGATACATGCCGGCCTTTGTCCCTGCCGGGATTGTCGTAAAAATTTCATCTTGAATCATTCGTCCCGCTTCCCAGCGCGTCGTTGGAAACACGCCAAAAACAGGGGCGTGGTCGAATGAAAATTGCTCACCTGTCCCCGGATTTTCAATTTTAAATTGAAACAGAAGTGTGTCTTCCAGCGTTTGAGCGGCTTCCCAAAAACAGGTGAAATGGATGCCGCGCTGCCAGGCGATGTCTCCGAATTTCCCCAGGTCGACGTAGTACCGAAGCTGTTCAAAAGTCTGATAACCGCGACAGACCAGGCCCGGGGCCACTTCGACATGGAGGCTGTTCATTTCCTTTTGTCCCTCCGAGTACGCCAGCCTGCGCAGCCCGGAATCATAGTCCGCATTTTTTTCGAAAAGACAGACGCCATCTTCATAAACCACAATGCCGTATGCTTCATTAGCCAGCACGTTGCGGATGGAGTCGTTATCTGCCCAGAAAAACGGCAGGTGAAATGTTGTCCGCGTGACCAGTGCGACTTTGGGAGCGTAAAAATCATAGAGCACATAATCCGCATCGTACGCATGGTCGTTGAACGCATACAGCTCGTGGCGCTCCGCCGCATGGGTTGCCAGCTTTGCATCGGCAGAAAGCGAAGCCTGCTCCGGAATATGCGCAATTACCTTCTTGATGGTCCGGTGATGATCGGTTATTGTCCACTTCCCGGCGTCAAACGCATTGGATTTGAGAAAGAAAAAAATCAACGAACTCAGCAAAATCAGGATCGGCATTGCCCTGAGCCACGGTAATTTTTTATGATGCCTGATCCGGAGATAGTCCTGAATTTTTTCGAACCCATAAATCGCGGAGATATAAATGAACGGCGCAATGGTCGCGCTGTAATAATGTTCCACGTCATGGGTGTAATAATAACTGCTCAACAAATTGATCGCGAACATGGGTAATGCCATGAGCAAGGTCATGGGGCTGAACAAACTTAACAGCAATACCGGGCCGAACAGGTAGATGAAATATCGGATATTATATTTTTTTGCCAGGAACGACACCAGGTAAAACGGATCATCTTTGAGCCTGGCCAGATGGTCCCAATGCGCCTCGGCGCCTTCCATTATGATAAATTCGGGCAGTCCCAGCATGGAGCGAATGGCCATCCGCTCGTACCAGATAAAAAACCATGAAAAGCCAACGATGGCAACAATGATACCGAGCTTTCTCTTTTTCAGAATTAAAAACGCGTACACCCCCATCATGAGAATCAGCAGGGCTGAGTCCTCGCGGCATGAAATGGCGATGGCGGAAAACAGGGCAAACAACCCAATTTTATTCTTTTGCAAATAGTAAAATGCAAACAGCAGAAATGGCGCTGCAAACGTTACACCATGAACATCGCACAGGGTCGCATTTTGAATCGCCGGATAGAGCAGATAGCTCACCGAGAATGAAAAAGCGATCGACCCATTCCCTGATTTGTCATAGGCCAATTTGTAAATGGGAACCGCTCCCAGGGCCACGACCGCGGCATGGAGAATGAGCAGGGTGTAGGGCGACGAAAAGAGTCGGTAGATCAGCGCAATGGGCACATAAATGAACTCCCAGTGCGCCATCCAGAACCGCATCATGGGATAGCCCATGTTCACGCTTTCCTGCAGCAACCATCCCTGGCTCGTATTCCACACGGTCTGAATCATAATGCCTAAATCGTACACCGACGCCGAAAAACTCTCGTACCGAATAATGCTGAGATAGCTCATGACACAGGTATAGATGCCAGCAGCGATCCACGTGTAATTGTAATAACTTGACTGGTTTCCTTTTACCTGAACTGTATTCCGATGAGTGGATTTATGATTGAATTTTCTTTTCACAAGTATTTACCGTGTAACCGATTCTTTAAAAAACTCAGCAAGGTCTATTCCTGAAAATCAGAGAACTGACGGCCTTTTTACGTTTCACTGAACATTCCTGAGCACCGATTCAAACCAGCGGCGGAATCCGGCTGGGATTCTGTCGATTGCCCTGCTATTGCGATACAATTACTTCGCGTTTTTTTCTGGCGACAATCACTTCCGAGTAAAACCGCTCCAACAGGAAACAGAGAAACAGGGACAGATAGGTGATCAGCCGCATGAGCACGATGGCCAGGAACGCTATACCGCCCAGGCCATAATAAAAATCGTACAGACCATAAATCGTAATTTCACGAACGCCGACGCCGCCGGGGATTGGCGAAATCAGCCCGAGAAAATTGGTGATCGTCCCGGCGAAAATGACAAACGTCAGATCCACTTCAGGATGACCCAATGTGGCCACGACCATCCAGAATACATAATAGCTGATGATCAGGTTTACAATCGTGATGATGTAGCTATAAACCACATAGTCCACGCGCTTTTTCGTGAGATGGATGGCCTCCATGAAATTATGGATGAAATCCATTGATTTGAGCTTGCGCTTAAAAGCGAACCAGGCCACCGCGCCCAGCAGAAGAATCCCCACGGCAATGCCGATGTTCATAACCACTCCCTGGTCGTCGGCGATTTTGCTCGAGGTGGCTGTCAGTTTGGAAATATGCCCGCCGATGAAAACGCTGACGATAGCGATTAAAATTTCCGAAGAATGCTCGATGAATATCTCTCCCAGAATCGATGGCAGGGACTTTCCCACTTCGATATTTTCAGTCTTTTTGAGCAGCACCGCCTTTACCGGCACGCCCAATTTTCCAGGCATGGTAAAATTCGCAGCCAGCGCGCTGAACGTCACCCTGAAAATATTGATCAATGAAATGTTATTTTTGATCGCCAGGACTAAATAATACCATCGCCAGCCGCGGAAGAAGTTAGCGCTCATGGTCACCAGCAAAACAATGAACAGAGTCACCAAATTCACATGGAGCAGCGTCTCTTTATACTCACTAAATTTATCCCGATTTGAAAGAATCAGCAGGATAAGTCCGCCGATGATTAACAGCATAAACGCCCAGCTAATCAATATGCTGAGTTTGCTTTTTTTGGTTTTTGTTTTCTGTGCGTCCATTTATTCTCTCATGAGTCACAATAGTTCGACTGCTAATTTCTCGTATTCTTCCAGGGCCAATTCATAATCATCTTTCCTTCCGATATCGCGCCAGTAATTTTTGAAAGGATAGCTCATCACCTTTCGATTTTCCTTGATGGAGCGTTTGATCAAATCGGGCAGATCGAAATATTCACCTTTGGGAATTAGGTCCATCATGCACTTATCGATGATGTAAATTCCCATGCTCACCTGGTGCACCAGCGTCGGTTTTTCAATATATTCAACAATCTGGTGATCGGAATTTGTCTTCAAAATTCCCAGGTCAATTTTAACCTCTTTATCGTACGTGGCAATTGTGATGTCCGAACGATGCGATTTATGAAACGCAACAAGGTCGGCGTATTTCAGGTCCGTCAAAATATCGCCGTTCATCATTAAAAAAGTCTCATCTAGATTTTCGATGAGCGTGAGTGGCCCAGCCGTTCCCATTGGTTTGTCCTCGCGCGAGTAGGTGATGCGAATTCCCCATTTTCTTCCATCGCCGAAATACGCCTCGATGAGTTCAGCTAAGTGTCCCACAGCCAGCACGACGTTGTTGAAGCCATTCTTTTTCAATTGCCGGATGACCACTTCCAGAATCGGCATATCCAGAATTGGCATCAACGGTTTGGGAAGAATTGTCGTGTATGGTTTTAAACGCGTCCCCTTTCCGCCAGCTAAAATTATCGCCTGCATCTTCATCCTCACTCATTTAATCTGAATTATTCATGAATTCTCCAATAGCCCAACTTAACATTATGTTTTCATAATGTGTGAATGTATGTGCAAAATCAAACTCAGTTTTATATTCGAATTTTAAATTTATGCACCATTCAGGTTATCCCGCTTCCTTTAAAAATACAATGAATGATGCGGGTTAAACGTTATACCGGTCACTCTTGTACATTTCAGCATGTTGTTTTATGAAATCGATTGTCTCCAGCAACCCCTGGTCCAGGGTATAGGCTGGCGACCAATTCATCAGATTTTTGGCCTGGGAGTTATCGCAGATCAGGGTCAGCACCTCGCTCTTCTCCGGCCGGATTCGCTGACTCTCGGTTCTGATCTTCACCTCTTTCCCGATCAGCTTAAAAATTTTCTGCGCCAGGTCGCCGATGGTTATTCCCTGACCAAACCCCACGTTGGTCACTTTGCCATTGGTACTCTGGACCTCGGCAATTTTTATAAAGCCTGCCACTGTGTCTTTCACAAAATTCAAATCCCGCACCGGCGTCAGTGAGCCCAGGAAAATTTCTTCTTTTTGCAGCGCCTGGGAGATGATTGTGGGAATCACCGCCCGCGCCGATTGCCGCGGTCCATAGGTATTGAACGGACGAATGGTCGCAACCGGCAGTTCAAAGCTGAGATAATAACTCTCCGCAATTTTATCAGCACCAATTTTGCTGGCTGAATAGGGCGACTGCCCCTGCAACGGATGCTTCTCATCGATGGGCGTATAGAGCGCCGTGCCGTACGTTTCGCTAGTGGATGTGTGAACCACCTTTTCCACGCCTTCCTGCAGACAGGCCTGCATGACATTCAGCGTTCCCCGCACGTTTGTTTCGACATAGCTCATGGGCGCCTGATACGAATAGGGAATGGCAATGAGCGCGGCCAGGTGAAAGACAACCTCCCGGCCGGCAACTGCTTTTTGCATGGAAAATGGATCCTGAATATCCCCGGTGATCACTTCAATTTCCTGTTTGGTCGTTTTTGGAATTTTCTCCAGCAAGCCCCAGTCGTTTCGGGAATTATAGTGAACCAGCGCCCGCACTGAAGCGCCATGCCTCACCAACTCTTCGGTCAAATGGCTACCGATAAATCCACCCGCTCCGGTCACCAATACTTTTTTTCCTATCCAATTCATCCTGTATTCCTTTTAAAAATGTCCTTGCTTAAAATTCACTCACCGAATATTTTTGAATGACTTGATTCAATTCAAAAAGCGCGTGTAGATGGCCTTCATTTGTGCGGCAATCACCGGCAGCGTCAATTCCTTCTCCACTTTTTCTCTGTTCAATCTGCCAAATTCGTACGCCACATCCCTGTGTTCGAACAAATAATTCACGCGATCTGCCAGCGTGAGCGGATCTTTGAACGGAAAAATGTAACCATTCACTCCGTCCTCGATGTACTCGCCGCTTCCTTCCGGCGTGCACACAACGGGCAAACCGCACGCCATCGCTTCCAATGTGGAAATGGGCGAGCCCTCAGTCAGCGAGGGCATGACAAAGACCAGCGCGCTTCGGTACAGCTCCAGCAGCTTTTCCTGCGAAATGCCGGTGGTCACCTGAAAATTTTTCAGCCGGGCGATGGCCTCTAGCAGATGCTTGGGAATTTGAGACGCCACGGCAATCACTTTGCCATTGATGTGCGGCGCCGCCTGCACCAGTGTATCGAATCCTTTAGGCAGCGATCCCCGGCCGACATAAATCGCGACATTCTCTTTTTCCTGAAATTTCTCCGCCGGCTTGAAAAAAGCGTCATCAATCCCGTATTTGACAATTTCAATCCTCTCTGCCGGAATGTTCATCCGCTGTATCAGATATTCCTTGTAAGCCTGTCGCGACACGGTGATGCAATCCGCGCGTTGCAGCCCTTTCTTTTCGTAATGAAGAAAAAGCGAGTAACTGAAGACGTTAAAAAAAACCTTGTATTTTGCCGGCAAATACTTCCCCAGCATGAGCGCCTGCCTCGAAATGAGGTAGTGGACTGATGTCAGCGCCGGGACAGCCGGTTTGTGCCAGGCCAACGTGTGGGGCGAGACCAGATGCACCAGCTTATATTTTGGCTCCAAATTCTGAAACATCCGTTTGCCCAGACCGGGATAGATGAAAATTTCCCGAAAATTTGGAAACACTTTCAACGCGTCCGGTATGCTGTTTTTTATGCCCTTTGTGAACGAAAAAATATCGATGTGAAAACCGTTGGTATTCAGAAAATCAGTCAAACGTTTGGACCAGACTGCAATCCCGCCATGGGGGACCAGATGGTACAACTCATCCACATAAGCAATATTCGTTTCCATTTCGCTCCATCATTCCGCGACAAGCTCATTGTAAATTTCCAGAACCCGATCGCATGTCGTTTTCCAATCGAACTCCTGCACCATAAATTTCCGCGCCTTTTGCCCCATCCCCCGCGCTGCGTCAGGATGTTGAAACACCCGCACAATGCTCTTTTGCAGCTCGTCGACCTGATTCGGTTCGATCAAAATGCCGCACCCGTCGGGCACCAATTCTTTCACGCCGTCGATATTGGTTGTGATAACCGGTGTTTCCAGCGACAGCGCCTCCATCACGCAATTCGGAGTCTTATCCACCAGCGTGGGCAGAGCAAACACATCGGCAGACCGGACGTACTGAATATTTCTCTCCCAGCTCAAATTCCCGACAAAGTCTATCCGGGGATGGTTACTGGCTTCCGCAAGTAAACGTTCCTTTTCCGGTCCGTCGCCTGCAATGACCAGATGGGCGTCGAATTTTTCCAGAATGGGGGCGCAGGCCCGGATCAAAATTTCCAGCGCTTTATATTTGACAAATCGAACGCCGACATAGGCCATGCGGTGATAGCCGAGTTCCGTTTTGATATCCGGGATATTGGCCCGACTCAAATAATCCGTGTTAATTCCATTGTAAATCAACCGGACTTTCGGCGCCACCATGCCCAGATGTTGCTCCAGCATATCGGATAAATATTGGGCATTGGTGTAGATGCGGTCATTTCTCAAAAAAAACTGTTTTTCGACAAAGAGAACGAACTTCAAAAATCCTCTGGCATTCTCCCAGACATAGTTTTCGCCTTTTGCCGGATCCCATTCGTTTTCCTGGTACGCATTGCACATGTACTCATAGGTCATGCTGCCGCCAAACAGGTAAACACTCGGCTTTTTTACGAAGAATCTGGTAATCAATCCGGCGATTCCCGTCGCTGTATCGAGAATGTGGATGACATCGATTTTCTCTTTGATGAGCAGCCGCAATCCCCGCCAGGCGATCATCACACACAGCAGCAGGAAATACAGGCCGGATCCCCGATTTTCAATGAATGGCACAGACGCCCGGTACACAGTATAGTTATCGTTTATCTTTTCGTATTTTTTCAAGCCCGGAAAAAACTCACAGACGACATACACCTGGTGTCCGTGCTCACTCAGATAGGTGCCAAGATAATGGGCATTGGTTCCGGCGCCTCCGGCGATCGGAGGAAATTTGCTGCAATAATAAAGTACCTTCACTCGACTCCCTGCTTGCCGCTAATTTCAATGACCTTTCTCAACAAAATTCTATTTCGACGCATGCTTTCCTGGGTCAGCCGCCAGCTATTGTTGAACGAGTCCAGCAGCAAGCCCAGCATAAAAACAATTGCTGACAGCATGATGCTCAACGCTGTCACAATGGCCAGACCGATGTGATACATCATGCCTGTCTGTAAATAAACGATGAAAATATATGTTCCTGTTGTGAAGCCCACCAGCAAAAAAAACAGCGAAACCAGCACAAAGAAAACCATGGGATTATAATCCCGAAACAGCGTGATGATTGTGTAGAGAATCAGAAATCCATCCCCCCAGGTGCTCAATTTCGAATCTGAGCCTTCCGGCCGATGGCGATAATCAATGGGTACTTCAAGAATTTTAAAATTTTCCTGCAATGTGCGGATGGTGAGTTCGGCTTCAATTTCAAATCCCTCTGCTAAAAGTATCAGCTTATCCACCAGTCGCCGGCTCATGACGCGATATCCGGACAGGATGTCCTTCAATTTCACTTTGAAAATCCGATTCAAAATAGTGGTGAGGACAAAGTTACCAATTTTATGTGAAAACGAAAATGCCTGTTCTGAAATCTGTTTCCGCGAACCGACAACCATATCCACCCGGCCGCTTTTCACCGGCTCTATCAGGTCGCGCACATTGGCGGCGCTGTAGGTTTGGTCTGCATCGATCATGATGTAAATATCAGCGTCCACTAATTCCAGAATTTTGCGGACAGCGTTTCCCTTGCCCTGCTGCTCGCACGGAATGACAATCGCACCGGCCTGGCGCGCTAGTTCCGCAGTTCGGTCCCTGCTGTTATTGTCACCCACATAAATCCTGGCTTCCGGCAGAGCGGCGCGATATTCACGGACGACCTGGGCGATGGTTACTTCTTCGTTGTAGGCAGGAATAACAACGGCTAATTCCATTCAGCTCTCCTAAATCCTATTCCAATACTTCTTCAATATTGTATTCTTTGATATCCCCGGCATGAGTAAAAATGATCATTTCTCCGATCAGTCCCATGGCCACCATTTGAATGCCAATGACCAGCAACAACGCTCCCAGCAGCAGCAACGGCCTGCCGGCTATCGAGCCAAATCCCAGGATGCGATAGAAGAACAGGTACACATCAATCAAACCGCCGACCAGCGTGAATATTCCGCCCACAAATCCCAGGAAATGGATGGGCTTTTTCGAATACTTTGTCAAAAACACAACCGTCAGAATGTCCAGACTGCGCTGCAGGTATTCGCTGAACGATTTCGATTTACGGAATGTGCCCGGCAATTGCACGATCTTCGCTTCCGTCACTTTGTAGCCCTGCTTCTTCGCCAGCAGCGGGATGAACTGGTTGAGTCCGCCGTAGATCTGAATATCCTCCAGCACCTTCCGGTTCATCACCAGAATTCCGCTGTTGATATCATTGAGCCTGAGATTGGATATCTTGTTGGTGATGTAATTGAACACATGGGAAATGAATCGATTCAAAAACCAGTCTCGTCGCGGGTAACGCCATCCCACCACAAGGTCGTTGCCTTCGTCCAGCTTGGCTAACAGTCCGGGAAGGTCTTCGGCGTTGGGTCGCACGCGAGTCGTGTAAAATATCACCTGCTCCCCGGATGATAATTTGAATCCGGCTTCGAAGGACGAGGCTTCGCCAAATCGGGATCTCATTTTGATGAGCTTCACGTTTTCGTGCGCCCGGCTAATCTGGTACAGTTTGGGGTAGGTCGCATCGGTGCTATTATCATCCACGAAAATTATCTCGTACGTCTTACCCAGCGCATCGAATGTCGATTTTAATTTTTTGAAATACTCCTCGACATCGGATTCCAGGTTGTAGAACGCGACAATCACGGATATCTTCACCCCGGCTCCGGAGACTCGTTCTCCGGCTTTCAGGTTTTCCTTCGATTTCAGCATCACTTTTTGTTCAGACATGATCTCTACCTTTACTCTTGAATAATACAAATTTTAGAGCAATCATCCTTCCAGCTCAAAATGCTGAAGCATGACCAGTAAGAAATATAGGTTAAACACATGAGATTACATCAACAGGACACGTTGCTAATCGTGTTGCTGATGCGCAAATTTTCCATTGAGCGGAGTGTCCGCCAGATAAATGCTCTTTCGCTTTCCGGTTTTGACAATCAAATCCGCCAGCAGGCCCCACACAAAAAATTGAACGCCGGTGGCCACGAACAGAAATACCGACGTCAGCAGGATATTGATATCGGTCAACGGTTTATGAAACAGATAGACGCGATACAAAATCCACAGCGTCGATAAAAAGCCGAACACAATGAACAGAGCGCCGATTTTCCCAAAGAACCGCAGGGGAGTTTTCAGATAGCGGATGAATAGATTCATGGCCATCAAATCCACAATCACGCGGAACGTGCGGGTGATATTGTACTTGGAGCGACCGAATTTTCGGGCATGATGCTGCACCGGGATTTCAGTGATCCGCGCGCCTTCAATTTTTGACAGGGCCGGAATGAACCGGTGCAGTTCCCCGTACAAATTGATCCGCTTGATGATCTCAGACCGAAATGCTTTGAGTGAACAGCCGGTGTCGTGAAGCTGAACCCCGGTGACGGAACAAATAAGCTTGTTGGCAATTTTCGATGGGACTTTGCGGATGATCAGCTTGTCCTTTCTGTCCTTCCGCCAGCCGCTCACCACATCATAGCCATCATCCAGTTTCGAAAGCAGCACAGGAATATCGGTCGGATCATTTTGCAAATCCCCATCCATTGCAAAAACAACATCCCCCCGAGCCGCCTCAAATCCGGCAGCCATCGCCGCGGACTGCCCGAAGTTACCCCGGAATTTAATGACTTTCACCGCAGGGTTCTCGTCATGTATTTCTTTGAGCAGCTCAAATGTTCTGTCACGACTGCCATCATCGACGAAAATTATCTCATGCGGTTTGCCCATTCCATCCATCACCTTCCGAATGGATGAATGGAGAATTTTCACATTTTCTTCTTCGTTGTACAACGGAACAACGATTGATATATCCAGCTTTTTATCCATGTTGAATTTTGTCTGTAATGAATTTATCCATTCAATCGCGCGACAGATTCTATCCTGCTTCATTGAGTCAACTGACCCAGTCGATTGAAAATGCAATTATTTTTTTTCAACAACCAGATCCCGGGGATCAACGGGAAACATAGTATGAATTCCAAAATAACTGTTTTTAAATTATGCATCTTGAAAATACTGACAAAAAAATCAGCGCTTTGCCCGGAGCGCTGCACATCCAGAAAGAACGTTATGGGCGAGAGCACATATCCGGTCCAGAAAGGCCAGAACAATTGTTCCCCGATGGGCGGCGATGTGTCCACGGCAAAAAAGTCGGCTGCCACATGGGCGAAATAGATGAGCGAAAAAATCATCCAATAGCGAACCAGCGGTTTCTTCGCAACAGCATAGTAAATCAGTCCAAAGAGCAGCCCGACCAGGACAGACATCCCCACGCTGTGCGACAAGCCGTGATGGTAACGAGACGGCGCGCCAACCAGGAGTCCCGGGACGAAGTCCAGATCCGGCGCCACTCCCAGGAACAGGAAGACAGCAAAATCCGTCGCTGAAAACCGATCTTCCTTTCCGGTGACAGCGGTGTAAATCGCTGTTGAAATGAGCGAGTGTCCAATGGGAGTTGGCATGGTGACTCACAATGAATTTAATGGTTGACAACAGCCTCTTTTTTGAAATTGCTTTTCAGCACTTTTTCCACGGCCGCGTCGTTGCCGCGAATCCCGTCCCAGATGCCTCGGGCCTTGCCGAGAGTCCCCTCTCTGTTTTGCTTCATCACGACATCGCGCAGATACATCATTGGCAAACTACCGCCGGCAAACATCAGGTACTTGGCCCATTGCAGCGGGGTCGCGTGCTTTTTCATGAACCGGATGGCATTCCGCGCAGCCAGATATTTTTTCCGAAACGAAAACTGCTCCGCGGTTGCATGAGGTTTATGCCAGACTTTGGCCTGGGGACAGAACAGCACTTTAAATCCGGCTTTGCGCACGCGCACGCTGATATCGGTATCTTCAAACCAGTAGCCGATGTATTCTTCGTCGAACAATCCGACTTCTTCCAGCACGCTTTTTCGAGCCAGCAACGCGCCGCCCCACAAATAGTCCACCGGCTCGACTTTTTTGAACTGCCCCCTGTCGATCTGATTATCGCCCCGGCCGCGCGACACATTTTGCGTGAAATCAATCGTTCCTCCGGCCGAGAGGATGGTGGTTGGCTTGCTGTGATCGTACATCATGGCGCCCACAAGTCCCACACTGTCATCCGCTTCAGCAACAGCCACCAAATAGGTCAGCGAATCCGGCGCGCCCACAATGTCATTATCCAGCATATAAATATAGTCCACCGGCGATTCCATGGCGCGACGCAGTCCGATGTTTTTTCCGCCGATTGCGCCGTAGTTTTTATGGTTTTCAATGATTGCCACCGTTGGAAATTTTTCACGAACCGCAGCGACCGAACCATCCGTGGAAGCATTGTCCACGACAATGGTCTCGTAGAGCGGATATTCCAACTCTGCCACCTTGCTGAGGCAATCCAGCAGCATGTCCTTACGATTCCAGTTCAAAATAACCAGTGATACCTTTGCAGCGCGTTCCATTGCTGGTTCTCCATGTTGCACTTTTAATAATTGACTCCGGCGAAAATACGTCTGATCATTTTTGAAAAAATGACCCGACCAACCGATTGCCGTCCCCGGCCCGGCAGGCATTTGACAAAATCGCCGCTGATCCGTTTCGTACAAAAGAATTCGGAGCTATCGCACTCCCACGACGGATCCATTTTAATGCCGATAAAAGCAATTTTATAATTGGACTCGCGCAGCAATTGATTTGTCAGTGCGCTGGTCACATTCCAGGGACAGGCGAAAAATTCAACCTGTTTTCCCGGCAACTGCTCTTCGATGATCTGCTTCGACGCTTCCAATTCATTCCGAATGTTGCTCACCTGCTCCCCAATCGTCTCGAATCGTTCCGAGAGATTCTGTTCCTCCCGCCAGGCTTCCAGCGTTTTATTCAAATTTTCCCGCCAGGTTTTTTGGTGGAAAAAAGTTTCACCACCATTATTTTGAACATACGCCTGACAATGTCTCTGTAAATTTTCGTCGGGCACAAATCGCGGCAGATCGGAAAACCGCGAGTGAAATTCATAAATTGGCTGACCCACCGATGGCGCTTCGCCATACCGGATTTCACCATTTTTCTGAATGACAGGCGCATTCCAGTTACTCAGATTCGTCAGCCTCGGACGATAGTAATCCAATACTTCCGTCGATACAAAAATCGCCGGATGGTTCATGGAATGGGACTGGAAATCCACCAGTCCGCTCTGATGCATCTCTTGAATTTGCGGCCAGGTGAGCATATTGTCTTTTCCGACCCAGCCGGGGATGATGAATACCACTGCTTTCATCAAATACTTTTTCAGCAACGGAAAAACCACATCGTACACATCGCGCGTTCCATCGTCGAATGTGATCAGGACCGACCGCTCAACGCCATGGGCGCCCGCTTTCTGAGCTTCATAAAACTCCTGCGCTGTCAATGTGTTGTACTCGTTCTTCTCCAGGTATTCGAGATGATCGTCGAATTCGTTGGCCGTCACATGGTGATAACAAAAGGCCGGGACAATATCGATTTTATTTTTCTGATACAAAAAAATGGGATATTCTCTCTTGTACCAATCTTTAAAAAACAAAATCAAATCCTGAAGTGGATGCGATCCATAAAGTGGGAGCATGGTCAACCTAACTGTTCATCTTGTTCGAAAACCACAGTTCCAGAACGGCCAACGCCCAGAGCCGATGGGAAAAATTCGTCTTCTTGCTCTGATGCTGGCTCATTAAATTTTGAATGAAGCGATAATTAAAAATTCCGCGGGATTTGATGCGCGATTCCGACAGCACATCCCCGATAAACTCTTTCACTTTGGGATGATCGCGCATCCAGTTTTTCATCGGAATGCTATGGCCAAGTTTGTCCTTGCGATAGACAATGTCATGGGGCAATACATTTTCCATCGTCCGTTTGAAAATGTATTTAGTATCAGACATCCCTCGAATTTTCAAATCCGAAGGTATGGTCGCTGCATATTCGATCAGCCGATAGTCCAGCAGCGGGAATCGCGAGTCAATGCCCAAATGCTTCAGCAATCCCATGCGACGCAGATAGAATCCCACAATAGTCTGGTAATCGCTGTACAGGGAATGGCTTAACATATCCTGGCCATCCGATTCGCGGTTGAACTGGTACATTTCTTCGTATGGATTGTAATCGCGCACTTCATTCCAGGCAGCGTCGTTCATGAGCTGTTTCATCTCCGCCGGGGTGTAATAGATTCTCCAGCGGTGAGAGAGAAGCTCCCTGGGAAATTTCACACTGAGGGAGAAACGCTTGGCCTTCACCGTCAAATTCTTCTTCTTCTCAGAATCCGGCAATTGCGCTGCCAGGGCCAGCGCCGGTTTCAGCAAAAAACGCGGCACTTTTTCGATGCGCTCGGCCATCTTATCCGCTTCGTACACCGGGTGACCGCCATACAGTTCATCGCCGCCATCGCCAGTCAAAATGAGCGTCACTTCTTTATGCGCTTCCCGGCCCAATAAATAGGAGGCAACATTGATGCCCAGGTCGCCAAACGGCTCATCCATCAGCCGGGTAATTTCTTGCATAAGCGCCACATCGTCCGGCGCATACTCCACCAGGTGATGCCGGGTGTGATAATGATCGGCCATTATTTTAGCATAGGCAGATTCATCGAACGACTCGCCGCGACAGCGGAAAGAAAATGTACTCAGGTCGTCCCCGGCCAATTCGCTGATCAACGCCACCATAGTGCTGGAATCCATACCACCGCTGAGAAAAACGCCCCGTTTTTGATTTCCATCGAATCGAATCTGCACGGCGTCTCGCATCAATCGGAGCAACTGCTGACTGACCTCGGCTTCATCGCTGCTGTTCTGTTTTGCAAATGATACCTGCCAGTAGCGTTTTAATTCGGCTTTACTTCCCTCAAAGACGAGCACATGGCCGGGACGCAATTTGTTCACATTCTTGAAAAACGTGAACAGCGCCGGGTTATAGCAGAACAGCAGAAATTGATACAGCCCGCGATAATCCAATGTTTTGCCCACTCCCGGCAGATTCACGATGGAGGCGAGACTTGTGCTGAAGATGACCTGATCCGAATCCTGAAAATAGAACATGGGTTCAATGCCCACTCGGTCGCGGCCCAGCACAACGCGATGAATGGTCCGATCGTAAATGGCGAAGGCAAATTTCCCATTCAGTTTTTTCGCACAGGTATCGCCAAATTTCTTGTACAGTTGCAGCACCAGCCTGGCCGGACTGGCCACATTACTACCCACTTCCTTTTGCAGCTCGCTCACATTGTACAATTGACCCTGAAATACCACGGCAATCGTTTTATCCTCATTGGTCGCGGGGGAAGAAAAATCCTCGGCAACACCGGGAAGCGCCTGACAGCCAAATCCAATTTCACCATTGAGATAAATATTCGTCCGATCGAAAGCGCCATCGGGATATCCAGCCATCACCTCCAAATGCTCACGTAACACTTTTGCACGGGGATCTCTTTTTATAATTCCGAAAATCATGCATTCACCTCAGTTCAATATTGATGCTATTCAATTTTCTATAATACCAGACAATCACTTCCCATTGCCATTTGAATTTCTCGGCGACAAACGTCCGCTTTTTCAGGCTGACGACATCCATCACGCAGTACATCGCCAGTTTGCACAGCGAGTTCACAAAATTGAAAACATGGAAAAAGACCAGCTTGACCTTCCCATAATATTTTCGATAAAACCGCGATCGGCCGGCGATGAACCAATCGACCTCTTTTTCGATGTGATTCGGTATTTGCCTGATGCTCTTCTTCTCATGATGAATTATCTGCGCATCCGGCACGAACCAGATTTCCCAGCCTTGCTGATGGATACGGTAACATAAATCGGTCTCTTCTTCATACATAAAAATGTCGTCCGGAAATCCACCCACTGTTTCCAGAATCGATTTTTTGGTCAGGAGAAACTCCCCCAGAAGATAATCCACTTTCATGCAATGCGTAACGTCGGTGACGGAGAGACCGCTATCCGTATACCGCACATTGTTTTTCAACAGTTTTCCGAATACACCAAAGATCGAAACTGCCGTATTCAACGAGACATTGTTCGTAAACACCGTGGATAAACAGGGGAACTTCGCCCACGATACCTGAATCGTCCCGTCCGGATGAATCGTCTTGGGGCCAGTCATTCCAACGCCGGGATTTTCCTTCATAAAATTCACGAGCGTGACAATGGCGTTCCGCTGGATTTGTGTGTCCGGATTGAGGAACAGGACATACTCACCCTGGTAGAATTTCAACGCCTGATTGCTTGCCCGGCCGTACCCCAGGTTCTCCTCATTTCGAATAAGCCTGACATCAGGAAATTGCCGCTCAATCAGCGCCGCGCTTCCATCAGCAGAAGCGTTATCCACAACAAAAATTTCGTACGATATTCCTTTTGTTTCTTTGTATATTGACTGAACACATTCCTTCAATAAATCCCTGGTGTTCCAATTGACGATGATAATCGAGAGTTCGGGACTCATCATCTTGACACCTCACATCATCTTCACTGCCCATAATCACTTTTTAAACATCACCTGAAAATTTTCATAAATCACATTAATCTCGTCTCTATCAAACGTCTTTAAGATGAAGATGGCGCTCACATAAAGAATACCAGAAAGAAGAATTAACGGCAGCAATGAAATCACGTTGAGATACTTGAAGACAATAATGATCAGCGCAGAGGCGAGGATGGGTTTCACTGCCAAACTCAGCACTGGCAATTTCAGTTGATGCCGATAGAGATAAATTGTGGCGCCGGTAAAAGTTAAAAATTCCGCCAAAACCGTGGCGATGGCAGAGCCGTTGTAGCCGTAAAACGGGATCAAGGTCACATTCGCCGCGATCTTGAAGACCAATCCGCCAAGCCCCAGAAACACGATGACGCGCTGCTTATTCATGGAAATCAATGTCGAATTGATCATCCAGTTGGGATATTGAAAAGCAATGCCAACGAACAATATTTGCAGCGTCCGCACCGCCGGCATGAATTCGCCTTTGAAAAAGAACATGATCAGAAATTCGGAGAATAGAATGCCGTACGTCAACGTGGGAATGCCGGCGACAAACATATACTTCACCGATTTTACCGCGAGCCGTTTATGATGCCCGGGATTGGTGGTGTACAACTCGGACAGCCTCGGTAAAATGACCAGCCAGAAAATTGTCGGGATGATTGTAATCCCTTCATACAGTTTATAAGCGGCATTGTAAAGCCCCACGTCGCCGAAGCCGCGCATCAATGAAAGCATCACCGTGTCGATGTACGAGAAGATGGTCAATATCACAAAAAATATCCCCAGCGGCAGCGCCTCGATCTGCAAGTTTTTCATAAAGGTGAAATCGAATTTCAACTTGATGGGCGCAATTCTCAGCCGCAGGATGGCCATCGTCACAATGAAATCAATGAACCGCACGCCAGCGAAGGCGATGGTGAATGCCAACAAGCCCTTCCAATGAAAAAGCACAGCCAGCCCGACGACGAGCAGCGCGGTTCGCTCGAAAAAAACGAGCACCGTGTCCCAGCCAAAATAATCATGCGCCTGGAAAAACAGCCGAAACGTGTACTTCATATTTTTCAAAAACGCAGAGAACGTCAAAATGTAAATGACCAGCTTCGTTTGGCTATCGTACCCCATCAGCATGACGATGGCCAGCATCACGGCATACACCACCAGGCAAAGCAATGATTTCCAGACGAAAATATTTCCAATGTACAACTCGGTCAGATTCTTCTGGCGCGACACATTTCGCACGCTCAGATCGCGCAGCCCAAAGTCTGTGAACATTTCGAATATCGTGGCGATGGCCAGACCGGTCGTGAAAATGCCGTATTCCTCTTTACCCAGAATGCGACTGACAAAGGTCAACAGGATAAACAGAAAGAACGTTGTCAACGTCGACAAAGTCGAGTAGACAATATTTTTAACGATGTTGTATTCTTTTTTTTGGTCGGATTGCAAATGGTATCCTTTTAAATTGACTTCAGTGAGTCGGGATTATTCGATGACCTGTTCAATTTTATCGGCTAATTTTTTAATTGCGCCGGCCCAGGTGAATTCCTTTTTGAGCATGTCAAAATCGGAAGAATCGACCGGTCGGTTCCGCTGCAATGCTTCCACGACTGCATCAGCGAAATTGTCGATATCGACGACACGGAGGGTGCGATATTTTTTCGGCACGGCGCGCGCCGCCGCCTCGGTGGCCACGATTGGCTTTCCGCAGGCGAGAGATTCAATGATCTTCGTTGGCATGCCCCATCCCATTAAAATGGGCGAAATCATCACGTCACAGTTTTTCAGATAATATTCGAGATGCTCCACAAATCCGACGAATTCCATATTGGGGTGGTTGATGTCCGTTGGTGGGTTCGCGCCAATGAATTGAAATTTCACATTGGGAACACGTGCCAGAACCTGATCCACCACTTTGTCGCGGGCGGCATACACTGCCTCGCGGTTGGTGGAAATATTGTAATTCCCGAAGAACAAGACAGTCCTGGGATCATTCACCGGCGGTTCGTAAAACGGATTGAAAATCTCTTCGTTGAAGCATTGCGGCACCGGCACCATTTTTTCGCGGTCAGTCCACCGAGCGTAGAACTCGGCATCCTGCTCCGAGATCGGCACCAGCACGTCGCACAATTTCACGCCTTTCTTTTCGATATGGTAGACATACGGAACAAACAGATAGCGCCGCTTGTCCGTTTTGGCCTTGCCCAGGTATTGCCGGTATTCCACATTGTGCGAACAGTAGACAAATGGAATTTCATATTTTTTCTTGATTCGCATGCCGTAAATGGCGCTGAGCCCATAATCAGTCAGCACCACATCATATTTTTTTTGATTGATCAACGTTTCCGCTTCGAGCATGATCGATTTGCTGAATAAAAAATAATTGCGCATGGAAAAGGGTATTTTAATTTTTTTATTCACGCCCTGCACGCGCCATTCAAATTTATCTTCCAGCACAGGATCGCCGGGATGGCCGGAGCCCTCCAGATAAATTAAATCGATGGAAAATCTCCTGGCGAGATTGGTTACAAATTCACCCCCCCTCACTCCGGCGCCGGTATATGGCACATGAGGATCATACACACTGATGTACAACATTCGCTTTTTCATGCGTTTCCTCTCATTTGGCAGGCAGGCAAAACCAATTACCTGACACTCTCTTTTTGCGACGCCGACTCCCGTCGGTCCCGAATGACTTTTGCCGGGATCCCCACAGCAATGGAGAAATCTGGGATATCCGTCGTCACGACGGCGGCGGTGCCAATGACGCAGTCGTGGCCAATCGTCACACCGTCCAGAACCTTCACGCTGGCGCCGAACCAGTTGTTATCGCCGATGGTAATGCCTTCAGCCTGTCGCGCCTGCTCCAGCGGCGACACATCCAGCCGGTCGAATTTATGGGTGCCCCCCACGAAATAGCAATAGGCCGCGACCAGCGCATTCTTGCCCACATTTACAAAATTGGCAGAAAAGATCTGGCTGTTGAAACCGATATTGGCCCGATCACCCAGGGTGATGTCGCCATTCTTACAGTTGAGAATTGTGTTCCGGCCAATGAACACATCATTTCCAATCGTGATGCCCCGATTATCCTGTCCTTTGGCATCCAGAACGACATTATCATCGACCACCACATTATCGCCAATCACAATTTTATGCGGGTGCCTGAGGACCACATTTTGTCCAAACGTCACGTTTCGGCCCACCTTGCCCAGCAGTTTCGGGAACAATTTCATTCGAAGCACAAGACCCAGCGCGCCGGGTACCCCACTGCAAAAAGTCATGATGAATTCGTATCGGATGAGCTTCCAAAGCCCTGTCTTGCCGATGATCAACTCCTGGTATTTCTTCAGGGCTGATTTTTTTTCATCAAACAATTCTTTCTGAATTTCAACAGTCTCTTCTTTCATGGCCTACCTGTTCATTTTTTTCGCGTGTTACAATAACCCCTGCTCCCGGTACCAGTCCCCGGTCTGTTTGAGTCCGGTTTTCAAATCAATGGTCGGCTGATAACCCAATAGCTTTTTGGCTTTGGAAATATCAAAAGCCCTGTCTTTGATGAAAAAATCCACCCGGCGCCGGTAAATTGGGGGCTGAATGCGAAGCGGATAGCATGCCATCTCGCACAGCAATCCCGCAGTCCAGACCGGCCACACCGGAATTTTCCGGGTCGGCGCCGCCACGCCCAGCGCCTCGGCGACCAATCGGACATATTCATTGAGCGTGACGTATTCATTGCCGCCCAGCGTAAATATTTCACCGGCAGCTTCCGGTCTCTCGCCGCACAGAATGATTCCCTCTGTCAAATCGGTGACGTAGGTCAGATGGTATAACACGTTTCCATCGCCGATCATTTTGAATTTGCCGTTGTTGATGAACTTGAATATTTTCAGAAATCGCATATCCCCGGGCCCGTAAATACCAACCGGCCGAAAGACCACTCCTTCGATATCGTGTTCTTCGAAGAATTTCAGTGCCAGTTTTTCTCCCTTAACTTTCGAGCGCTGGTAAACGTCGCCGGGATTGTAGGGCGCGTTTTCAGTCGCCGGCGGATTTTTAATCTCGCCCTGAACTCCCACTGTGCTGCAATGAACAAATCGTCGCACGCCGGCTTCGACAGACGCCTCCAAAAGATTTTTGGTACCGCCCACATTCACATCGTAGAAAAAATGGTTGGGGACATCCTGTTCACGGAAGATCGCTGCAATATGAAAAACAATCTCGATATCTTTCACGGCCGGAGCCAATGTTTCCTTTTTCGTGAGATCGCCGATCACCACGTCAATGCCCATGTCCTTCAATCGGGTGTAGTTCTGCGTCGGAAGAGACAGCGCGCGCACCTGGTAACCTTTTCGAACCAGATTCTCGCATAAATAGCCACCCGTAAAACCGGTCGCTCCGGTGACAAGAACTTTTTTGTTCATTGATAGATCCTTTTTGTTTGGATATATTTTACTATCGGTATAACTTCAACAAAATGTTATTTTTTATGTCAATTTATTTGTAACAGCTCAGGTTCCGGGTTTATAGGTTCGCGGTTCCGGGTTGAAAAGAATTTTCGTTGCTATTCAGGCATGCATACTTGCCATGAAGTCACCATTCCATGAAGTTGCAGGAAGGTGTCATTTTTTTCATTCATAAGATGATGCGGCTAAACCGTTCGATAGAGCTGATTTGTCTCATCGATCTCCTTTTCTATTCTGGCTCGGTCCCAGCCCAATTCCTTCGCCATAATCTCGGCGCACGCTCTTAACGCCTGTGGCCCGGGATTTTCCGCGCTGCCCAGATCCGTCCTGCGGAAAACAATGTCCGCGAGCTTCATGGCCATCTCTTCCCGAACACCGTGAAGCACCTCAGCCCTCAGCACTTCGTCGGAGTTGGGAATTTTTTCGAGCCACGCCGCATCGACCTCGGAATAGTCCAGAATATCGGTGAACCGCGAGCCATAATTGTAGCTGAGGTGAGTCATCACGGATTTGTCAAGGCCGTGCGGTTTGCTCTGAATGTTGCCTTCCAGAAAATCCTTGAATCGCTCGATGGACCCGCCATAAAGTCTTGTCTCATCTGTGGAGCATGGCGGCGATGTGCGATTCAATTTCGAAAAAACCATGTCGATCGTTTTACGGGCAACATCGCGCGCAGTGGTATATTTCACGCCGATCACCGTAAGTATCCCCTGCACATTGTCCGTCTTCTGGTGATCATAAATTTTATAATGCTTTTCCAGATTGACCTCGCCGGTATGCGGATTCTGCTGAGCCATGGGTAAAAATCCGTAATAGGCAAGCGTCACTTCCTCTCGTTTGATATTCACTCCGGGATAGGCCTGATTCACCGCGCTCAAAAAATCAAGTATCTCCTGTTCCGTCACTTTGTAACCATCCGGTTTTTCCGCCGTGAACGCCAGGTGATTGGTTCCGATAATGGTGTACTCACGCCAGGGAGCGAAAAACAGGATCCGATGCGCTTTGTAGACTGAGCCATCCGGATGAACGTACTGATACGGGCCGGACAACCCAGCCGCATTGTCTGCGAACAGGTTGCGCTTGACAACAATATTCATCGCCGACGATAGCTTGAACTTTGGCTCCGGCAATTTACCATTGAGCTGGCCTAATACTGCATCAACCCACGGTCCGGAATTGTTCACCACCATACTGGTTCGAATTTCAAATTCCCTCCCGGTGAGTTGATCTTTAGCCTTAAGTCCGGTAATTTGATTTCCGTCGCGTAAAAATCCCTTGGCCTGTACGTAATTCGCCATATCAGCGCCTTTTTCCGCCGCGGACAAAATGAACGAGAGAAGCAAACGCTCGGTATTGTAGCACTGGCAATCGTACCATACCGCGCCGCCATTCAAATTATATTTTGTATAACACGGAATATAGTCCTGAACTTTTTTCTTTGAAACGGTAAATCCCGACGGCATAAATTTATGGGGATCATCCAGTTTATTCCGGTCAAATCCAACGATGTCATTGGCAATCAACGCAGCCATCATGGCCAATCGGCTTTTCATTTTATAGCTGTAGGTTGGCATGACCACCCGCAACGGGTACACCAGATGAGGCGCTATCCGCATCAGTACCATTCGCTCATGAATGGACTCCCGCATCCGTTTAAAATCCAACTGCTGCAAGTAACGGAGCCCGCCATGAATTGTCTTCAAACTATTGGATGAGGTGGCAGCGCCAAAATCGTCCTTATCGATGAGCGCCACTTTCAGGCCGCGCAGCGAAGCATCCCAGGCTGCTGCCACACCGTAGATTCCAGCGCCGATGATAACCAGATCATATTTTGTCTGTTCAAGTTTATCCAATTCGCGCTTCATATTATCCTCTTTCGTCTTTCAAAAATCCTGTCACACATTTCCATCCATGCGATCAAATATCCGAAACGATAACTTATTAAAATGCCCAGAGTCAGGGCGAGATCATTGCATCGACTATCCAGCTTCATCTTTCACGCCATGCGCCCGGTTCACTACTGCATATAAAGGTCGTACCAGCGCCCGAAAATCATCAACGCCCACAGGCGATGGCTGTGATTTTCCTTGCCGGATAAATGCTCATTCTTCAGTTGCTGAACATACGTTGGATCAAAGAATCCCTCGCGTTTAATTTTTTCAGGTGATAACGTATCCATCATCATGGGCTTCAGTTCATTTTTCAGCCAATTTTTTATGGGAATACTGAATCCCTCTTTGCCTCGCGTCAAAATTTCCTGAGGCAACAAATCGGCCATGGCCTGTTTGAGAATCAATTTCGTCTTGCGCCCCTGAAGCTTGTAATGTCCCGGCACGGAGCCGGCGAATTCAACAAATCGATAATCCAGGAATGGCACGCGCGCTTCCAGCGAAGTGGCCATACTCATACGATCGACTTTCACCAGAATATCATCGACCAGATAGGTTTTCACATCCACGTACATTTGCTGGTTGATTTCATCTTTCTGGCTGTATGCGACATTGGTAAAATAGCGCCGGATGAACTTGTAGGGATCCTTCTCGAGAATGCCGCTTTTCATGTCCTGCGCATAGAGATAGTTTTTCTCATAATCCTGGAGGAAAATCATCCAGCGGACATGGCGCAAATCTTCCGGCAATCTCATGCCTTCGACAAATCGCTTGGCCCGATTCACCAGTCCTTTTTTCTTTGAAGACGGCGGAATGATACCCAGAAGCCTTGTCAGTAAGCCATTGCGCAATGCATGGGGCAGTTGATTGTATTTTTTAGACAACTGGTCAGCGATGTACGTGTCATAGCCGCCAAACAGCTCATCGCCGCCATCGCCGGACAGGGTGACAGTGACGTAATCCCGCGCCATTTTTGACACGAGGTATGTCGGGAAGATCGAAAAATCGCCAAATGGCTCATCTAGAAATTTCAACAAATTATCCGCTAAATCCACCGCATCAGGCTTGATGATGAATTCATGATGATCTGTCTTAAATTTATCTGCCACCAATCGGGCATACTTTAGCTCGTTGTAGGTTGACTCTTCAAATCCGATGGAAAACGTTTTCACCGGCTGATCCATCACCTGCGCCATCAACGCCACAATGATGCTGGAATCGATACCGCCGCTCAGAAATGCGCCCAGAGGCACATCGCTCATCAGGCGTATTTTCACAGCATCCTGGAGCAGGTCCCTCAAATTTGTGAGGTACTCATCATAGGTCTTGCCATTGGAGCGGAGTTCCAGGTCCCAGTAATTGCGAATCCAGATTTCATTGTCCCGGTACGTGAGCGTATGGCCGGGGGGCAATTTTTTGATGTCCTGAAAAATGCTCAATGGCGCCGGGATGTACTCGAACGTCAGAAAATTATCCAGCGCCTGAAGATCAATGCGCCGCGGAATATCCTTTGCCTTCAAAATAGTTTTCAGTTCCGAACCGAAGATCAACCGATTTTTATCAAAGAAATAGTAAAGCGGTTTAATTCCGACCCGATCTCGCGCCAGGAACAGCACATTTTTTCGTTCATCCCAAATAGCGAAGGCAAACATGCCGTTCAGTTTCTGGACACACTTTTCGCCGTATTCTTCATAGGCATGGACAATGGCCTCTGTATCACACTGGGTGACGAACCGGTGCCCGGCTTTCTCCAATTCCGCCCGAACCTCTTTGTGATTATAAATTTCACCGTTGAAAACAATCCACACATTTTTATCTTCGTTATGTATCGGCTGTTTTCCCGTGCTCAGATCGATGATGCTCAGGCGCCGCATGCCCAGGCCGACATTATTCTTTACATAATGCCCATCTTCATCCGGTCCCCGGTGGATGATTGCATCCGTCATACGTTTGAGCAGCCCCGGGTCCACCTGATTGTCTTTAGCTGAATTAACAATCCCACAAATCCCACACATGGATTATATCTCCTTCATTAACCGCCTCTTTTGTTCGAGGTAATTATAAACGCCGCGCGTCTTCTCCAGATACACCTCATAGCTGTATTTTTCTTCTGCCAGCGATCGGGCATTCTTTGAAATTTTTCTACGCAGCTCATCATCCCTTAAAACTTTCACCAGACCCTCTGCAAACGATGCCGCATTGCATTCCGTCAATATAGCCACTGTATCGTCCAATACCTGAGTGTGCGTAATGTGATTGGTCGCGACAATCGGCTTTCCCGAACGCAGGTACGAATAAATTTTCAGCGGCGTATTATTTCCTTCGATCCGAGGAGTCACCAGAATATCAGCCACATCGACAAAGCGGGGGACCATTTCCGGTTTCACCTGACCTGTCAGAACAAAATAATCCTGCATTTTGCGCGCATCGATCTGCTGCTGGTATTTCGCCACCTGATCGCCATGGCCGCCGACGAGCAGAAAAGTGACATTCTTCACCCTGTCCACAACCGACCGGCTCGCTTCGATTAGCAAATCCAGACCCTGGTACGGTTCAAACGTGCCGGCGTACAGCACAATGGTATGCGAGTTCAGATTGTATTGCTTTTTAATGTCCAGATCACCCATCTCCGGCTCACCAAACACCATACTGTTTTCAGCGACATTTTCAATGAGCACCTGCTTTTTCGTCGGGTAAAGCTTTTCCACATAGTGAAAAAGCTCCGGGCAAATTGTGATCAATGCGTCAGAGCCGTTGATGGTGTTGGCCTCCAGCTTATCAAAAATTCTGATCAGCGCCCGGGCTTTGGTGAATTTGAAATTTGTCAGTTGCTGGGGCAACGAAGAATGCATATCATATAAATGCAGCGCGCCAAACCGTTTGGCAAGCCAGTGCCCGAAGAAACCAGCTTCTTCATGGGAGTGGATGATATCATAATCGTTTCGCATCAGCAATTTCAGCGTTTTCAAAATGACAAAAAAATCAAGGATGATTTTGACTTTTGACGGGCCGATACTGATTTTTTTTACAAATGGTAAATTGGGAATTCGGTAATACGTTACATTTGGAAAGGGAATATTCTGTCCCAGATGATAGGTAACCAAATCGATCTCATGCCCTAATTTTGTCAGTGTATTAATCCGATGCATCACGCTGATGGGAGTGCCACGCGGCTGAAAAAATGGCTGTGGGGCAATCATTAATATTCTCATAGTTGTTCACCTTTTCTTGCAGTGCATAAAATCATGTATTGAATTCAATATGCTAAGAATATGATTAAACAGAATGGGGAAAATATAATACTGGAAGGTGCCTTTCCCTCACATCATTTCCACAACGTCCTCGAACATTATTTTCGGCTGATTCTCACAACACATTAAGTATCAGGGAGTGACCGGGACAGGAGAAATCAAATATCTTGACCAGCATAAAACTGATTGCATGGAATGGTGCACCAGTAATTCGTCTCGAATACTTACTTTCATTTTTCGGCGCAATTTAAAAATATTTTTTCATTGACTAACTTGCGCCGTATCCCAGCAGGACGACAAAGCCTGTCTTGATCAGTATTTTCAAGTCCAGCCAGAGCGACCAATTATCAATATACTCCAGGTCCATTTCCATCCAGCGGTCGAAATTTACATTGTTTCGGCCACTCACCTGCCAGATGCAGGTGATGCCCGGCTTCAGGCTCAATCGTCGCCGCTGCCACACTTGATACATTTCCACTTCAATCGGCAGGGGAGGCCGCGGCCCCACGATGCTCATATCGCCTTTCAGCACGTTAAACAACTGGGGCAATTCATCGATGCTGAATTTTCGGATGATTCTTCCAACCCGGGTAATGCGCGGATCATGTTTTATTTTGAAAACAGGCCCATCCATTTCATTCAGTTTTTCCAGCAGCTTCTTCTTCATCTCCGCACCGACGATCATCGACCGAAATTTATATAGCGTGAACTTTCTCCCATTCACACCGCAACGAACCTGACTGAATAATATGGGGCCTCGTGAATTCAGCTTGATGGCAATTACCGTGACAAGCAAAATGGGTGAAAAGACAATCAAAAGAAGAATCGAGAGAAGGATATCCATGCTGCGCTTCAAAAACAACTGCCACTCCTTGGCGTGGAATGTTTCAAACTCCAGCAGGGGGAATCCATTGAAATTAGTCTGGCGCATCCGGGCAATCCGCAGATCATACAGATCCATCGAAATGGATGTGGCAATTCCTTCTCTCTCACATGCTAAAATGACATCATCCAGTCGGTGTAACCATAGCCGGGGAACAACAAAAATAACCCTGTCAATCACTTTCCGGTGAAGGATGAATGGAATATCCTGCAACCGACCCAGTACGCGATGCCCTTCAATCTGTTTTCCGTACATTCCGTGCTCATCGTCGATCAGTCCCACAATTCGGAGTCCCCAATTGGAGTGCTCTTTTACGACGCGGATAAATTCCTGAGCTCTTCGCCCGGTACCCACGATGAGCAAATTGATCTGGTTGAACCCATGCTCATGAATTCTGTCGAGGATGACCGAGATGATCCTTTTTCCGGCTATCAATCCCAGAGCGGTTGTCAAGGTGAAAATTCCCATGTACAAACGGCTGGTGAATTTCATCTGAAAGACAAAGAAGATGCTGCCAAACACCACAATCGAAAGAATTGCCGCTTTCAAAATAATATAGACTTCCTTTTTAAACGAGCGGGTTCTGAAATCTCGATATTCACCAATGAGGTTGAGGAGGAAAATCCAGGTGGGAACGAACGAAACAGTCAGCATCAAATTCTTTTTTGAGAAATAAATCAATCCTTCAAAGGTCGGCGCTATGGCATAGGCCATTCCCTGGAAGTCATAGACTGAGCGAAAAAAATTATCAATGAAATATGACAGCACAAACGATAAGACAATTACCAATGCATCAATCGTTTTTATGATATTTACGATTAAAGCTTCCTTTTCCTTGACCATTAACAACCCCAATCACATGAAAATTCGTCTCGCTCGGATGAGAAACATCCACATCATCACATCAACATTGTCTGCAAAAATTACTTCCCATTATTTTGCCGATACCATTCAACGAATTGACTGACGCCATATTCAATCGCGACCCGTGGATTATAATCCAGGTCATGTCTTGCCCGGGCAATATCTGCATAGGTAATTTTCACATCTCCCGGCTGGGCAGGCGACCATTTAATCCGCGCTTTTTTCCCGAGGTTTTTCTCAATCAACGTCACCAATTCCATCAATTGAACAACGCGGGACTCGCCGAGATTGTACACGTGATAGCCATTGCAGCGCTCAATCGAAGCCACGAGTCCTTCGATGATATCGGTGTAATACGTGAAGTCTCGCTGTGCTTTACCATCTCCAAAGATGGGTATCTCTTTATCCTGGTCAATGAGCTTGGTGAATTTATGAATGGCCATATCCGGGCGCTGTCTCGGTCCGTACACCGTAAAAAAACGGAGGCAGGTGACAGAAATATCGTACAACGCGCTATAGGTATAGCCGATCAATTCACACGCCTTTTTGGTCGCTGCATAGGGAGAGATTGGGTTGTCTACCGGGTCTGATTCTGAAAAAGGCACTTTTGTATTATTGCCATAGACTGAGGAAGACGACGCCATAACAAATTTTTTAATCGACCAGGTTTTCGCTAATTCCAGCAAATTCATGGTGCCGCGAATATTCACTTCCTGGTACAATTGGGGATTCTGAACCGAAGGTCGAACGCCGGCTCGGGCCGCCAGATGCACGATCACATCAAATCTGTTCGACTGGAAAATTTCGTTCAGTGTGGGTTCATCAAGAATATCGGCTTCAATCAGGCTATAATTTGAATGCTGCAACGCCTTTTTGATATTATTACGCTTGATGGCAGGATCATAATAGTCATTGAAATTATCCAGACACGTTACAGTGTGCCCTTCATTTAGAAGCCGCTCTATCAGATGGGAGCCAATAAATCCGGCGCCACCGGTTACAAGTTGATGCATAATTCATCCCTGATTAATAATGATAATAGCTATACCCTTCATGGCCAAATTCAGCCGAGGTACCATTTAGCACAACCCCCAAAACCTGAGCCGGCACATTTTTGAACATCTCCATTTTTTGCCGCGCCATATCCCGATCTGTCACGCCGGACCGGATGACCAGCACCACCGCATCCACCTGAGTTCCGATGACAATGGCGTCAGTCGCTGCATTCAACGGTGGGCTATCGAAGATGATAATGTCAAATTTCCTTTTCGCCTCATCTAGAAAACGTTTCATCTGATGCGAGCCCAACAGCTCCGATGGATTTGGCAACAAGGAACCGCAGCTAATCATGGATAGATTTGGGATGAGCGTCTCATTGATCAGGTGTTGAAATTTCACCATCCCGGTCAGATAATTGGTGAACCCCGGTTCTTTGGAAACGCCAAATGTATTGTGCAAGACACCGCGCCGTAAATCTGCATCTATCAATAGCGTGTTGCTTTTGTGTTGCGCCATTGAAATGGCCACATTCGCTGCAGTGAACGATTTTCCATCCCCCGGCGCCGTGCTGGTAATGACAAACGTTTGAACGCGGCCGGTTTTTTTGGAGAAGACAAGATTGGTCCGCAGCGAACGATACGCCTCGCCAATCGGCGTCGGAGAATAGTCGTACGTCACAAGCTGCTGATCGATCTGCTTGATCTTTTCCGAGTCCTGGTAATCATTAATGTCGCTGAAATCGATATTGGGAATTGTGCCAATGACTTCCAGCTTCAAAAATTTCTTCACATCATCCACGGTCTTGATGGATTTGTCCAGAAACTCTATCCCGAAAGCAACAACCATTCCAACGAATACACTGAAAATCACCCCCATAGCCGCTTTTTTCTTTTTGTCGCGATTGACCGGATATTCCGGGACAATCGCCCTGTCCAGTATATCAATATCTTCCGTCTCAGCAGCCTCAGATATTTTAATATCCTGCAATTGAGTCTGGAGGTTATTGTAAAGTTGTTCCTGTCGTTTGAAATTCTCCTCGAGTTCAGCCTGCTTCAATTGCTCGCCCGGAAGTTGGGAACTCAACAAATAGTCCAGTCTGTTTATCGCTGTAGAATGACCGGCAATCTCTGAAGATAACTTGGTGAGATGCTGCTTGGCTTCGGTTTTGATGTTCAACTGGGTCTCGGCAATTTGACGGCTAAATTCAATGGCCTTCTCATTGTTCTCCGAGAAATCTTTGACGCGATCATCATACTTCCCTTCGAGGTCTAGAAGTTGATTCCGCAAAATCCCCATTTTAGGATTCGTTGCGAATGTGCTCAAAGAAGCCAGTTCGCGGTAGATATACTTTAGCTTCTGTAATTCCTCATCTGATGTGCCAATATTTTCTATTTTAGTCAGAACTTCAACCAGGGCTTCCTTCTGTTTCTGTTTCACTTCAAGATCGCCTTCAGCTTTCAGCTTGTCAGCGACTTGCTTCTCCGTCTGAGTATTGAGGCTGACGAAATGTGTGCTGCTAAACGTCTTGAGCTCTTCCCGGGCTTTATCAAGATCCGTCTTGGCGACCTTTAACTGATCCTCGATAATCCCTCTCCGGTCATCCACGCTTTTTTGCTTCAACGAGTGGCTTTCATTAATATAGATGCCGGCCAGTTTATTGACCATCTCTGCGACGAGTTCGGCATTGTGATCTGTCATCGTCACTTTCAGCAGGCTTCCGCCGCCCATCACATCGACGCTGGTTCGCTCACGAAATTCTTCCACAGCGAGTTTGAAATTTTTAATTTTGAACTTTATTTCTTTCGGTAACTGTGTAAATTCCTTATGGAGTTTGAAAGAAAAATCAGACCCGGTCATGTGCGTCGCTGTCATGGCCTGCTGCCACGGCCCGTTGTCGATCAAAATTTCTCGCTGTTCGAGAACGCGATGAATCGCATAATTACCGTCATCGGTCCATCGAAAAACAAAATCGCCGGACTTGATACTGGTTGTTGTGAAAAATTCCGCGAACAAAGCCTGCCGGATTAAATCTTCATCGTCATTTTCAATTTTCAACGTGAGGCCTAACTGCGCCACTACCTTTTCAGCAAAAGATCGGCTCTTCAGTTCGGTGATCCGGCTTTGACTGATAATATTTTCAATATCATGCGCTAAATTCTGGAATCGAATCAAACAAAATGCTTCGTATGTAGGCGGCAAACTTTTCATATAGATCAGCCACGGGATCGATATGGCAATGACGATACCCAGGATCAGCCACTTACGTTTGAGAATGATCCGATAATATTTTTTAAAATCTATACTTTCTTCTTCTGACGATTCTTCTTCAAAATACATTTCATTCGGCGCTACCATGGACATCACTCCTGTGACTAATTTTTCTACCTATCGCGAATATAGAGATACAAGTTTATCGATGAGATGATGAAATACCCATAATTGACAATGTCTCGTGAACTGAATGTTTTCTTAGTTCGCGCGATAATTTGATCGCCGGTTTTAACACCGATTTCTTCCAATGAATAGCCTTTTTCGAACTGCTCCAATAGATTTTTCATGATTACTTTACCACCGCGCTCAACCCGCAAGGACTTTAAATCGCAATCCTCATTGGGTCCTTCCGCCAATTCAATCAATTCCCACAATGAGCTTTCCGGACTAACGCGATAGGCGCCTGGTTTCTGGAAAGCGCCCATCAGTGTCACGCGCATGAGCGGCGTTGTAATAATATAGGGCTCTTTAAAGAATGGACTGAATTTATCCATCAGGTATTTCGCAAGACTGAAGCGGTCGTGACCGACGACCTTGACCTCTCCAACAAGCGGCAGCATGATATACCCCTTGTTATTGATTGTGTAGTCATTGCTGATATTGAACGATTCCTTCTCTGAGATTTGACCGACATCGACAATATAGATCTGCACAGCATCGCCGGGATAGAATTCTGTTCGTACTTTCTGGCCCGTCTGGGACAGCCCCGTCGAGTAATTGCTCATTATAAAAGCGATAAACAAAAACGATACACTCTCCCAAAATGATGACCCTTTAAACACATTTTTCATGACAACACCCATCCCTTACATTTTTAATTTGAAGAAAAAAAGCCCCTGAAATATTATAATTCATATTAGCAGGGGCTTAAATAAATTGACAATCCTCATCCCACAGCCACAGCACCAATTTCTTATAAAGATTATCGAGAGCGATAGAATCGGTATCTTTTTTCTCTGGTTTCCAGATTATACTTCTTCAGAATATCTCGCACCTTGAAAAATCCGACCTTTTCAAAACCGAACCGTTGGGTGTTCAGTTTTTTTTGAATTAGTCGCGTCCCATCATTCGGATTTTCAATGACGATTATTTTAACCTTCTCGACAAGTGGTAATGTAGCTTCGTTGATTTTTGGTTTTGTAAATGAGTGTCGGGACTTTGGTTTTCGCTCACCTTTGATTTGCGCTTTCTGAGCCATCGCCTTGGGTGAAGGAATTGATACGGCAATATCATCGGGATTTACAGCTACTTTCTTTCGTTGTACACTTTTTGTAATATCCAACCCGATGCTAATATCAAAATCGTTAACCGCCTCTTCAATGGTCTCATAGTAGTCCAGGATGCGATTGAACTCCAACATCTCAAACACCTCATGCACATCAGGAGTCATCTGGACTATTTTTAAATCGCCGCCGTGTTCGCGAATGTTCCGAATCTCCCCAACAAAAACCCCCCACCCTGCGCTGCTGACATAATTGACGCCCCCCATGTCAATTATTAATTGATAAATACCATCTGTAAGAATCGTATTTAATTTTGCAGAAACCTCACTCGATGTTGTAGTGTCAATATAACCTTTCAATTTTACAAGAACAATATCCCCCCTTGCTCCGATATTGTTTAGGGCTAATTCAATTCCCTGCATTGACAATAATCATCCATGTTCAGTGAAAAGTATTTTACCTGCAAAACATTGACCCGAATCAAGAATACGATCAGATAATACAACGTACCCAATACGTTGCAAAGACAATGCCATTAAAATTGAGCTCAAATGTTTTGCTTGTTATTTAATTTGCTATGGGCAGGCGAGTTCCACATTGAGAAACCAACCCATTTTCCTGTTCTGACACGAAACATTGTTACAAGTTGGAACAAAGTAACGAATGATTTTTTTTGAAGTTACTGAATTTATAAGTTATAAAAAGCTACGAATCTCCGAAACAATTCGTACGAATCATGTCAAGGAACGAGTTTTTCATATAACCGTTCATATTTTTCAGTTGCCATGCGCCAGGAAAAATCCAGCTTCATTGCTCGAGACATCAACATCCGCCAATTTTCCTTGTCCTTAAAACTTTCCACAGCACGGCGCACTTCATCTAGCATCGCCCGGGACGAATAGTCCGTAAAAACGAAACCCCATCCTCTCTTGAGGTCAGAATCTATCTTCTTCACCGTATCGACCAATCCACCGGTCGCCCGAACAATGGGAATGGTGCCGTATTTGAGGCTGTATAACTGATTCAGCCCACAGGGTTCAAACTGCGACGGCATCAAAAACATATCGCAGCCAGCCTCGATTTGATGAGCCAACTGATTATCAAACTTCAGATTGACGGAGATTTTCTTGGGATATTTCTGCGCAAATTTCTCGAATAGCTTGTGATACATTTCATCGCCGGTGCCCAGCAAAATATACTGCACGTTCATTTTGAGCATTTCATCGAGGGCCTCGGCTATCAAATCAAATCCCTTCTGATCTGTCAGACGGGAAACAGTACCAATCACCGCTGCGTTTTCATCATAGTTCAGACCCAGGGATTCCACGAGGAATTTTTTATTCGCCGCTTTACCGGTCAGGTCGCGTCGCGAATAATTGGCTGCAATCAACGTATCGATTTCCGGATCCCACACTGAGTAATCAATTCCGTTGACGATACCGTACAAATCGATATTGCGTTTTCTCAATTCAAATTGAAGCCCGCGGCCGAACTCGTCTGTCGATTGAATTTCCTTAGCATAATTCTTACTGACCGTATTAATGACATCGGCATAAACAATGCCACCTTTAAGGAAATTTATTTTTCCCCAGAATTCTATCGGACTCTCTTTATAGTATAAATCATCAGGCACACCCATCAACGGTAAAATCTCCGGCTCGAAAACTCCCTGGAAAGCAATATTATGAATCGATAGCAACGAATGCGTTTCGGCAAAAAATGGGTCATCCTTAAAAATTGTTTTCAGATACAAGGGTATAAGCGCGCTCTGCCAATCATTGCAATGAATAATATCCGGCTGCCAGTGAAGTATTTTCAGAATTTCCAGGGCAGCGCGACTGAAGAAAATGAATCGCTCCGCATTATCAGGCCAGTCTTTATTTGTTTCCGGATCAATATAAAAATCAGGCCGATTGAAATACTCTTTATTTTCAATGAAGTATACCTGCACTTTTGAGTCGGGCAAAAAGGCCGATTTCACATTTGCAGCAGCGGTTTTATTGCCTAAAGGAACGATGATATCCTTCAACCGTATCACTTCTCTGAGTGTAAATTTTCTCTCATTTATCGAGGCGTATTTCGGCATGAACAAACGAATGTCATGTTCATTCTCTTTTAAAATTTTGGGTAACGCTCCCGCGACATCGGCCAATCCCCCTGTCTTTGCGAACGGAGCGATCTCTGAAGAAATATATAATATCTTTAATTTTTTTTGCATAACTGCCTCTGTGGTTTGAGACCAACAAAATTCTCAGTCGAAATGCTGTGCTTATCCTGAGCCGTTATCTGTGAGAAGAACCATCCAACTTCTACAACTGGATTTCCCGAAGCGCCTGTGCCGCATCTTCCGGAGGTGTCGGATTAATATAAAATCCCGAACCCCATTCGAATCCGGCCACTTTGGTCAATTTGGGAATTATCTCAATATGCCAATGATATTCCAGATATTCTTGGTCCTGCAGGGGAGAAGTATGGATGATAAAATTATAGGGTGGATTATCGAGAGTCTTGTTTATTCGTTGCAGTATTTCTTTGATGGTAGCGGCAAGTTCATAGGTATCATCGTAAGAAATACTTTCAAAACTGAAGCTGTGTTGAGTTGGAAGAAGCCATGTTTCGAATGGAAATCGAGCGGCAAAAGGTTCGAAGACGACAAAATTAGGATTATGAATAATGAGCCGGGATTTCCACTGTATCTCCTGTCGGATTATATCGCAAAAAATGCATCGTTCTTTGTAGTTGTAATATTTCCTTGCTCCATCCAGTTCTTCAAGGACACGCTTTGGAACAATGGGCATGGCAATAATTTGAGAATGCGAGTGTTCCAAAGAAGCGCCCGCAGCACGTCCGTGATTTTTAAATACCAGGATATATTTGAACCGTATGTCATTTTTCAAATCGACAATTCGTTCCCGGAAAACCCAAAAGATGTCTCTGATATAATCCACCGATAAATCAGCCAATTCCATCAGATGGTCAGGACTTTCAATGACGACCTCATGCGCCCCAATCCCGTTCATCATGTCGAAAATACCTTCACCGCGTCGATTGAGTTCACCTTCAATCTGGAGCGCTGGAAATTTATTGGGTACAACGCGGATATCCCATCCTGGGGTATCTTTGGCCAATCCATTTTTTCGTCGGGCAATAATTTCTGGCGGGGTTTTATCTTCATTGCCGGGACAAAATGGACAGAAACCGCCACGCTTCGCTTCACCTTCCACCGCCCAATCGGAAGGACGTTTCCCTCTATCCGTGGAAATAATCACCCAGCGTCCAATGACTGGATCCTTTCTGAGTTGAGGTGGTTCTCGCATTATATCTATCATCGCACCATTTTTCCTATTACGAAATAGTTATCGGCTTGAAAATATAAATGTTAATATAATCTTTTTTTAATCAAAATCAATATAAAAATAAAGGCCGAAGGGAAAATCTCCTCCGACCTTTCATGAAATTTTATTATGAGAACATTTTTCAAAGTTTTGCAATGTATTCCTGAGCTTTAGAAATGAATTCACTTTGAGGGTAATCACTCACTAAACGTTCGAACTCCTGTCGGGCGCGGGCCTGATCTCCCAATCGCAAATAGCACAGTCCCAATTTCAATTGAGCAGCGTCCGCTTTATTTGAATTTGCGAACGAGAATACTTTTGTAAATTCAATGATGGCCTGATTATAATCCCCGAGACCATAATAACTTTCACCAATCCAATAGCGGCAATTGTCGGATAAAGAATTATTGGCGTCCTGGGCTAATAAGTCTTTGAACATCTGAATTGCAGCTTTATAGTTACGGTTATCATATTCCGAAAGTGCGTTTTGGTAATCCTGCTTGAAGTTCCCGGTTGCAGCATACGCACTCTTTTCTGAGGTTGCTGGTTTCGAATATTCAGTAGTTTCCAACTGAGTTATTTTCTCGTCCTTCGTGGCAATCTGGGATTTCAAATTGGATATCTCACTATCTTTATCCGACAGCCTCTGCTCCAGTTGCATGATTTCACTTCGCAAGGCATCATCATTTGTCGTGCTGTCAACAGAATTTGCCGCACCCTGTTCCTTTTGAATTCCTAATAATTGCAGGACTTCATCTTCATCCTGAGATTTTTTTGCATTTTCATTTTCATCATTTATTCCAAATAGCTGATCGATTTCCGACTGCCCACCATCTGTTGATTCTGTCCCCTCTGTGTTCACCTGTGGTTGGTTCGAACTACATCCCCATACAACGATTAAGCTCAAGCCTACGAGGAAAATGATGCGACTAAATGTAAAGATTTTCATTGTACTCCCCTCTCGATATAGTTATTCTTGTTTTCTTAAAATTAAATAACTCGCTCCCCCCCAACCAGCCAAGGCTGCAGCGCTGCTCAAAATGCGCCATGCTTTTGAATGACCCAGTACTTCTACACGAATCGGCAGTTTAGGCAGCCCGCTATAGCCAACCCCGCTGACAGCCTCATCAACTGCAATCACACAATATTCTAACCCCTGCTTTTTCACCGCAGTTCCGGGGATGAATCCTTCATATAATGTTCCACCCACGCATCGCAATTTCTCCACTTTCCAGCGATCAAATCCGAGTGGTCGATAAATCACCGATGCGACTTTCAGTTGTTTGTTTTCATAGATATCAGCGTCAATCTTAACCGTCTGCCCCTCCTCGACTCTCCTGACCGGGGAGTGTATCACAACCGGCGGTTCTTTATCGACATCTGTGTTTATCTGATCGGTCGAGCTCAGGGCAATGGTTACTGGGGGGATACCGTCTGGGGAGCCGTCATGATCCATATACCCATCCGGGTCTTCCCGAATTTCCGATTTCAAATCTATCTCATCAGGAACGCCATCATTATCTTTATCGCCGCGGGAGCTGCCCCTGAAATAATATGTGAATCCACCGAAGACATCGATGAATCCATCGTTCTCGTCGCCGGAGTATCGGTTATCGAGCATGTCCGACATGGAGTAGCGGAATGTCGCGCCGATATTCAAGTAAAAAGTCCTGGCCCGGTTCAGTTTTATTTCCAACCCTCCGCCGCTTTTCACGGACAGATCATGTCCCTTGGCCAGCTTGCCAGACGCGTACCGGACCGTCTCGCCATCCTGAGTGAAATTCCAGTATAATCCTCCGGCGCCAAGCACCACGTATGGATTCACCTTTCCCAATGGGAAAAATGAAAAAATCAAATCCCCTTCATAGGGAATAATGATTGTTTGAAAATCAGGCGCGTCTTCATCTCCTGAAACTGAATATCCACCGGAGAATCCAATGGCTAAGTAGTCAAATGCATTGTAAGTCAAATGACCGTAGATGAATGGATTGAATGAAGGTTTTGTCAGGTCGCCTTCGAGACGATTTACACCTGAACGCAGTCCAATCCCGAAGTTTGACTGATCACCACCAGCCACAGCAGTGGTCGCTATGAATAATGAAATGATGAATATATAAAAATATGCTATTTTATTTACCAATCTTCCCCTCCTTATCCATAACTAAAACAGTTTGAGGAACTTAGTTGTAAAAATGTATTAAACTTTAACAAAAAAGTCAAGCGATTTTTTTGATTTTGACAATTATGTAATAAGATTTATCTATAATACAAAAATAATAACCGAATAGCTGATTACTTCTATCATTTTCATTTTTTATTTTGCATGTGCAAGTCAGGAAAATTCCTGTTGCTCCTTTCGCACTTATGTGATTGGTCGTGAATGACGCATGTATTGTGGGAGATGAACCCACACGAAATTCAAGTCGCAATCATACGACAGTTACTGCTCAATCTGAGATTTCAGACCGATATATTTACCCATACAAACAGCGCAGAGTACTTTCTGCGCTGTTGTCAATTCTTCAATCTGCTTCAATTTTTAATAGCTCAGCAGTGCGGCAATCGGATTAAATGGTTCCAGATCAAACAGCTCCCAGCTTTTTCGCTCGTTTTGAATAGAAAAAAATAAGCACGCCGCCTAAAAGGATGAGCAGAATACTGATTCCCTGATTCACAGAAATTGTAAAATTTCCCAGGCGGAGCAGGACCATACTATTTTCGTAGTACCGAAACATATCCACTGTGAAACGCGAGACGCCGTAGAGAATGAAAAAGACAAATAGCAGGAAGCCATCGAACTTCTTATACCGTTCGAGGAACAATGTGAGGCCAAAAATGACCAGTCCGTAAAATGATGAATACAATTGCGCTGGATGAATCGGTTCGCCCGGGTAACAATATCCGGCCGGACTATCCTGGGGGAATACCATACCCCACGGCATATCGGTTGGAACGCCGTAGCAGCAGCCATTCAGGAAACAGCCGATGCGCGTGATGAAATAACCCAGTCCGACAGCCGGCACGAGCAAATCGGAAATTTTCAGGACCGGCATTTTTTTCAATCGCATATAAATCAAACTAAATGCAACTGCTGCGATGAAGCCACCGAGCATGGTCAATCCGGCAATTCCAACCTGTCCCGAACTCTGGAACGGATTCACTGTGTCCAGCCAATGACCCCGAAACTCATCCAAATGAAATATGACATATAAAAATCGAGATCCTAAAATGGCGCTGATGACAATGCCCACCGAAAGATCGACCACCTGGTTCGGGTCGATGCCGCGTTTCTTGGCGCGATACATGGAAAAGTAAATACCCAAAAGAAAAGATAATGCTAACGCCAATCCATAGCTATGAATTTCTAAAGGACCTATTTGAAATAATTTTGAGTGCACGTGCAAGTTCCCACAATTTAATTAATACCTGTACCTCCTCACCGAGGCGTTAATTATCATTCCAATTAAAATCATACAGACAATTAAAAATGATCCCCCGTAACTGACAAAAGGCAGTGGCAGCCCGGTAACGGGCAACATCCCCACTGTCATTCCAATGTTTACGATGACATGAAAACCAATGACTGTCACAGCGCCGATGGCCATCAGCGCGGAGAACTGATTTCTCACCCGTGAAGCGATATGAATTCCTCTGAGCAAAAGAATCATGAATAGCACTATAACAAACAGGCTGCCGACGAAACCCATTTCCTCGCCGATCAGCGAAAAGACAAAGTCCGTGTGCTGCGCCGGTAAAAACCGGAGTTGCGTCTGGGTGCCATTGGTCAATCCTTTGCCAAGCAATCCGCCGGAACCAATTGCGACTTTCGATTGAATGACCTGGTAACTCAATCCGCGCGGGTCCATCTCCAGGCCGATGAAGGTCAGAATACGATGCTTCTGATAATCATGAAGCATATTCCATAAAATCGGGGTGATGATGCCAACGCTAATATTCAGAATCATATTCGAAATGACAACAAACAGGCCTCGTCGGAATAGTATCAGCACGACTGCAATCACAAGCATGGTTAGTGAAAATGTATAGAAATTGAAAGATGCAATCATTACTAAAAACGGGGCAAAAATGGTGAACAGGTAAAAGGCAGGCAGACCGGCCCAGTATAAAATTGGCATAGTGATAGTCATAAAAACCAGTGATGTGCCCAGATCTGGCTGGCGCGCGATTAAAAGAAAAGGCACAAACACCAGTCCGGCAGCGATGCCAATATCCTTCAATTTGTTCAAGTCTCTTTTTTCGTCGGATAGATACCGGGCCAATGTGAGTATAATAGCGATCTTCGCGAACTCCGACGGTTGAAATTTGAATGGGCCAATTGTTATCCACCGCATCACAGAATTCCCATGGCCGATAATCAACGTCAGGATTAGAAAGATGATGGAAAGGCCATACATCCAGTAGCTGGCAATGAAATACCCGCGCGTGGGGACAATGATGGCAACGACCATGAGGACGGTTGCTATAAAAAACCACAGAAGCTGCTTGGCAAAATTAGCTCGCAATGCGGGCGATTCCACCTGATACGATGCGCTATAAATAGCCACCAGCCCGACGCAGATGAGCAGAAATACGACGAGTATCATGCCGTAATCTGAACTCGTAATTTTCATTTGATTAAAACTGAGCATAACTATTTTGATTTCGATAGAAATAATTTTTTATGACTTCTCTGGCTATAGGCGCGGCGACTGCACCACCACCTCCGCCATTCTCGATAAGAACGCATATGGCGATTTGGGGATTATCCACCGGAGCGTAACCAATGAACCAGGCATGAGGGTCGCCATGCGGATTCTGCGCTGTCCCGGTTTTACCTGCCACTTTGATATCGAGATAGGCAGCGCTTTTTGCTGTCCCATGAACGCCGTGCACCACCCGAAACATGCCCTGCTTCAACACTTCGAAAGTCTCCTGCGATACGCCGTTGATTCGCACTGAATCGATCTGTGTCAACTTGCGCGTCCCATCGATGGGATCTTCAAGGTACTCGACCAGGTGCAATCGGTGTGAAACCCCCTTGTTGGCTAATATCATGGCAAAACGCGCCATCTGAAGCGGCGTCACCAGCAGGTCACCCTGTCCAATGGCCAGGTTTAAAATGAGCCCTTTGGACCATTTATTCTTTCCAAATTGGCGGTCGAGATATTCCTGATCCGGCACAACGCCGGCCTTTTCCGCGATCAAATCAATGCCGGTCAACTCACCAAATAAAAAATTCCGCGAATACTCTGCCCATTTATCCAGTCCAACCTTCAACTCCAGCTTATAAAAATAAACATTGCACGACTGTTCAATGGCGCCCAATAAGTCCAATTCGCCATGCCCCCCGGGTTTCCAGCAGTCATAGTTCCTTCGTCCCAGGTTCAAAAATCCGCCGCAATAGGCTCGCCAACTGGGCTCGATAATATTGTGCTCAAGCGCTGCAGCCGCTAACACCGGTTTGTACGTCGAACCTGGCGGAAACAGGCTTTGCACCATTCTATCATAGAGCGGCTTCGACGGATTATTAACTAATTCGTTCCAAATTTCAGGTGAGATGGGCTTTGTAAAAATTTCAGGGTCATAATCCGGCTTGCTCACCAACGCCAGCACGCCGCCGGTTTTACAATCCACAACAACTGCGCCACCGCGCAGCGAATCCATTCTGGCTTCCAGAGCGCGCTGCAGTATTGCATCCAGAGTGAGGTGAAGATTCTTTCCAGGCTGGGATTGAATTTCTGGTTTATCCTTCAGTTTTCGGACTTCCCGACCCAGCGCATCGACCTCAATATATTCATACCCCTGGAATCCCCGCAATTCTTTCTCATATACTTTTTCCAGGCCTTTCTTCCCGATAATGCTTCCTAAGTGCATCCCCTTATTTTCTTCCAGTTCCATTTCCTCCTGGGTTATTTCCCCAAGATAACCGAACAGATGCGGTGCTCTCACGCCTGAAGGATAATATCGCCTCGGTTCAGTCATGTACAGGATTCCAGGCAAATCCATCCGGCGCTCTTCAATTCGCGACAGGGTTTCAAAGTCGACCTGGCGCTTCAGTTTAATCGGGGTGAAATAGCCGGTCTTCTTTTTTTGAATCGTCCGCTTGATTTCGGCCGGCTTCATATCCAGAATTTCGCCGGTCAGCTTCAAGATATTCTCTGATTCTTTGACTTCAATCGGGATGGCGTACACAGAATAGGATGGATGATTGTCGACCAGAATCTCGCCATTTCTATCAATGATGATGCCTCGGGCCGCTTCGTGCACCCTCTCCCGAATCCGGTTTTTTTCAGAAGCGGTGAAATATTGCTCCTGTTTATAAATTTGCAAATAAAAAAACCGAACAATCAGGATGACGAATAGTACAATCACCAGTACCGAGAATTGGACATCTTTCCGTTGAATTGAACTGTTTAGGGCCATGGCAATTAAGATTATTTTGAAACCAGACCAGATGCAATGTGAATGTTACTCTGCCACGCGATCGGTATTCCAGAGCATCGTTCGAAAGAGCAAATAGGCTAATACGGCAAAAACGACTGTATAGAGCGTTCGCGGAATCATGTAATACAATACCAATCGGAAGAATCCCCAATGGCTTCCCAGCGCATAAATGAACTGGTACACCAATTCATGGATTGAAACCAGCACAACAAATGTGAAAATGAAATAGGCCAGGTTGTATTTCCGCTTGGGCTGTTGAAAGTAAATACCAAAAAATGCAACGATCGATTTTGTCAACGCGGACAATCCAAAGAATCCCGAGATGAATGAATCCTGAATGAGCCCGGCAAAAAATGCGAAGATTATCATCTGCATTCGCTTCTCATTCAGGCTCAAAATGATGATGAAGATTAGAATGAGATCCGGCGTGATATGCCTGATGGAAAACAGATACAGCAGGTTCTTTTCTGCAAACAACAATAAGAAATAGATGATAATGTATTTAGCTAACCGCATTGAAGTAGTTGTCGAATGAACTGCGTTCTGGGTAGATTATTTCGAGAAACAAGTGACTTTTATTTTACATCCGGCTGATCGAACACCAAATGGGTTAATTTCGATTGAGGATCTCTGCCAGTTGAATTTTGCTTTCGCGGCATCAATCCATATTTTGTTGCATAAATTCTACGCGATGGGACACGGTCATTCCAGGCCTTCTTCCAGTTTCTGAGGCAAATCGAGAATGACGAACAACTCCTCCAGCTTTTCAAAATCTACGGCTGGCTTGACCAGAATGCTTGAAAAAATCTCCCGGGGCGAATCTTTGATATTTATGACCTGGCCAATTCTCAACCCTGCCGGAAAAATCCCGCCATACCCCGATGTGACAACCCAGTCGCCAATGGTAATATCCGACCGTTTTGGCACATTATTGAGCCGGCAATAGTCCCCTCCCTGCCAACTGATAATGCCTCGGACACGGCTCCGTTGAATCTTGGCGCTGACCCGAAAATTTTGATCCAACAACAAATGTCCGATGGAACGACTTTCGCCGACCTGATAGATCTTTCCCGCCAGCCCGCTCGCAACGACAAGCGGCATATTCTTTTTCACACTATCTTTTGAACCAATATCGAGAATGACGTCGTTGATATAGCCGCGCGTTTCTCTGCCAATGACGCGAGCGGCTATGAGCCGATGCTCAGTCCCGGTTTTAAAGCCAATCAAATCGCGCAGCCGCTCATTTTCCAGTTGTATTTCATGCATGGCGCTATTTTGCAAAGACAGCATGGTATTTTCCATACGCAATTCCACGTTCTCATCGCGCACGTTGAAATAACTTTCAATGCCCGCCCAGGCTTTCTGCATGCCGCTGATCATGCCCACCATCCACATTTTGAAATGCTCGATCTGCCGATTTTGATTGGAAGAGATGAGTATCAACGAAAACAGAATAACAATGGCCAGCGTGATAAAATCTTTGTACGAAATAAAACTTCGCTTTATTTTCATCGAAACGCTTACGCATTAGTGTCCGATAATGAAATGCTGGATCACCATATCTTTACACAAGAGTGTCCAGCACGTGTGTTTTTACAGAAAATCAACCGCATCCCGGCCGGCAATTACATGATGTATTCGCGCTTTGTCTTTGTCAGTACTTTTTGATAGTTTTCCAGATCATCAAGTACTTTGCCGGTACCTCTCACCACGCACGTCAGGGGATCATCGGTCAAAACGATGGGCAGATTGGTCTCGCGGCGCAGTCTCTCATCCAGACCTTTCAGCAGCGAACCGCCGCCGGTGAGAATGATACCGCGATCCAAAATATCCGCGGACAGTTCCGGGGGAGTCTGTTCCAGGCACAATTTCACTGCTTCGACGATGGTATTCACCGGTTCGGTGAGCGCTTCCTGAACTTCCTCGGCATTGATTTCCACAGTTTTGGGAATGCCGGCGACCAGGTCGCGACCTTTGACCGTCAGAGAGGCTTTCTCATCATAGGGCGCCGCTGATCCAATGGTACATTTGATCAGCTCCGCTGTGTTTTCGCCAATCAGCAGGTTATATTTTCGTTTAAAATATTGCACGATCGAATCGGTCATTTCATCGCCGGCCACGCGGATGGATGTGTCGTTCACAATGCCGGAGAGCGCGATCACCGCTATTTCCGTTGTGCCGCCGCCAATGTCGATCACCATGCTGCCAACCGGCTCATTGATCGGGAGTCCTACGCCAATCGCTGCCGCCATGGGTTCGTCAACAAGATATACTTCGCGCGCGCCAACATGTTCCGCTGCATCGCGCACAGCCCGTTTTTCCACATCGGTTATCCCGGATGGGATAGCGATGGCAATTCTCGGTCGAACCAACCTGTTCACTTTGACCTTCCGAATGAAGTACCGGATCATGCGTTCGGCCAATTCAAAATCAGCGATGACGCCGTCTTTCAGCGGACGCACCGTAATTATTTCGCCCGGCGTGCGACCCACCATTTCCTTCGCTGCTATGCCATAGGCGACAATGTCCTGATTGGATTTTTTAACTGCCACAACGGATGGTTCATTAACAACAATCCCCTTCCCTCTTAAATAGACAAGTGTGTTTGCGGTTCCTAAGTCTATCGCGAGATCACTTGAGAAAAATGATGAAAAAATTGCTAGTGCCATAACCGCTCCTCTGAAGAAACCTCTAAAAAATTAATCCATTTAATGTCTGAAATGCCGAACCCCGGTAAATACCATCGCCAGGTTCAATTCATTCGCAGCCTGTATCACTTCGTCATCCCGCACAGAACCGCCGGGCTGAATCACCGCTGTGGCGCCTGCTTCCGCCGCCGCATCCACGCCATCGCGAAATGGGAAAAATGCATCCGATGCGACTGCAGTGCTGGTCAAGTCCAGATTAGCCCGACTGGCTTTATCCACAGCAAATCGGGAGGAATCGACTCGGGACATCTGGCCGGCGCCAATGCCTATCGTTCGGTCGCTTCGACAGAAAATGACTGCGTTGGACTTCACCCATTTCACAACGCGCCAGCCAAATTTCAGCGCAGCCCATTCATCGGGTGTGGGTTGCCGGTTCGAGACAACTTTAAATTCTATATCGTCAATGCTTTTAATATCTTCACTCTGAATTAACAATCCCCCGGCTACTTTGCGATAATTATTTTCTTTGGGCAGCGTCTGTCCCAACTCTAATTTCAACAATCTCACGTTTTTCTTCTTCGACAAAACCTGAAGGGCATCCGGTTCATACGCCGGCGCCACGATCACTTCAATAAAAATATCTTTTAGCAATTCCGCTGTCTTCAAATCCACCGGACGGTTAAACCCAAAAATGCCTCCGAACGCCGAGACCGAATCCGTGGCAAACGCCTTTTCAAAAGCGGAGCAGATATTCTCCCCAATCGCCACGCCGCACGGGTTGCTGTGCTTGACAATCACCGAGCAAGGCTCCCCGAAAGTATGCACCATTTTCACAACTGCATCCAGATCCATGATGTTGTTATAGGATAGCTCCTTTCCGTGCAGTTGCTCCAAATTGGTAATGCCGCTCGAATTCGAGCCAAGCTCCCGATAAAACGCCGCGGACTGGTGGGGATTCTCTCCGTAACGCAGGTCCTGTATTTTCTCAAAACTCAGCACGATGTTTTTCGGATAGGCCGCGCCGCTCTCCAGACTTTGCAGGTAGCGCGTTATCGCGCCATCATACAGGTGCGTCAGTCGGAATGCTTCAATGGCCAGAGTCTTCCGCAGGGCATCGCTCAACTCCCCGCTATGCTGGGACATATGATCCATCACCGCCTGGTACTGCGAAGGCGAAATCACCACAGCCACCGATTTGAAATTCTTGGCAGCGGCCCGAACCATGGTCGGCCCGCCGATATCGATATTTTCCAGAGCCTCACTCAATTCGACATTCGGTTTGCTGACAACGCTTTCGAAGGGATAAAGATTGATGACCACCATATCGATGAGCGCCATTCCGTGCTCTTTCAACTGGGCCATATGATCTTTGTTGTCGCGCTTGGCAAGAATTGCACCATGAATTTTGGGATGCAGCGTTTTGACGCGCCCATCCAGCATCTCCGGCGCTCCGGTAATCTCAGACACTGAAAGACAGGGAATACCATTTTGTTTCAGCAGCTTCGAAGTGCCACCGGTGGAAATTATATCCATATCGAATTGCTTCAGGAACCGGGCAAATTCCACAATGCCTTGCTTGTCATAGACACTGATCAAAACTCGCTTCATTTTTTCCATATCTTTCCTTTATCAAAATTCTATTCTCTGATCCATCGCAGCATTTTTAACGATGACTCTGCGAATATCGTACTTCCAAACGATCTGGCTGAGAGGGGATAATTCCCATCAATTCTCCATCGCACCATACCTGACTCAACAGCGCGAGCAATTCAGGGCTTCAGACCGCTGCGACGAAACTCCGCGTTGCCCTGTTATTTCTTCTGATTCATCAGTTGGTCCAATGGAACATCGAGCACCGAATACAAGCGTCTATCCTTATCGTTGAAATGCCACCATTCCGACGTGATGGTTTCAAAGCCATGCCGACACATGGCCTCCTGTAAAATCGTCCGATGCTTCAATGCCTGCTCGCTCACGATGGGATAGGCGCTGCCAGCTTTTTCGGAGAAATCATCAAATCGCGTCGGCATTTCCAGCTCGTTGCCTTCGAGATCCACAATCGTCACATCCACGGCTGCCGCCCGATTGTGATTCGATCCGGTCTTCGGGTCGGCCACATAATTATCATTGGGCACTTTCTCCCACATTTTTTTCTGAACCGAGAGCGGCCGATAGCCGTCCCACACTTTCAAGCCATATCCCTGCTCGCGCAAATCGCGCTGAACTTCAATCAGCCTTTCGGCGACAGCGCGGCGCAGCAGACAAATATTGGCCGAATACAACGTATCGCCAAAGAAATTATCGGCGGTGGCGTATTTCAAATCAATGATAATCGTCGAATCCATGGCGGCGAGGTTCACAAGATCTGCCGTATCCTGAGAAAACAGCATCCCGGTGAGCATCAAAAGGATACTCATCCCCAGCCAAACGCGTCTCATCGCTCTGCTCATAGTCACCTGTCTCCGTTATATTATGATGTCCGGCAACTCCGTCACTTGATTTTTACGCAGCGTCCGTTAATTTCAACCCGGCCCTCGGCGAACAGTTGGAGCGCTTCGGAATAAATTTGATGTTCAACTTTCAACACGCGGGAAGCCAGGGTTTCCGCCGTATCCCCTTCATGCACCGGAACGCAGCGCTGCATCACCGGCGCGCCTGTGTCATAGGCTTCGTCCACCAGATGCACCGTCACCCCGCTCACCTTGCAGCCATAATCCAGCACCGCCTGATGCACATGATGGCCATACATCCCATGACCACCAAATGACGGCAACAGCGCCGGGTGAATATTCAATATTCGATTTTTAAACTGCCTCACAATGATCGGACTCAGCATTTTCAAATATCCGGCCAGCACCACAAAGTTCACCTGATGGTCGAGAAGAATTTTCAGGAGCTCGGCATCAAAATGCTCCTGTTCCGGAAACTGTTTTTTTGAAACGTGAAACGCCGGGATATTGTTCTTCCGCGCTATTTCCAGCACTCCGGCGGTGGCAATATTGCTGATGACGGCCCGAACCTCAGCATCCAATTTCCTCCGCTTGATCTGTTTGACTATCGCTTCGAAATTGGAACCACGGCCGGAAGCCAACACTCCCAATTGAAGTTTTTCCATAGCTCTTCTCTACGCATTTCGATTATCGGAAACAGCGCTTTCCGTGATGAAAAGCCCGCCTTCGTTTGTATTCAAATAGGCCTGCGCCCCCACCGGCAGCGTGAATTTCACAGGGCCATGGCCATAGGCAAAATTCTGAATCACCGGGATTTTCAGCCGATCGAAATAGTCATGAAAAATTTCATCCAATTCCAACGTGGGTTTTGTTCTGTCCTTCTGTTCGCAATCGATGAACTGTCCCAAAACAACGCCGGCAAGGCTATCCAGAATTCCGGCCATGTTCAGTTGGGCGAGGTACCGATCGATACGATACGGCTCCTCCTCAATATCCTCGATGAAAAAGATGGCGCCGCTAAAATCCGGGCAATACGGCGTTCCAAGTAACACATTGATCAGCGAGAGACACCCACCCAACAATCGTCCGCGAGCCTCGCCCGGATGAAACACCTTCAGCGTCACGTCGTTCGGGTTGGCCAATAATCCTGCCGGGGTTGGCGACGAGATCATTTTCCAGAAATTGCCAGCCGTGAACTCATGAATCTGATTGGCCATTTCCACAGCGACCATCGGCCCGGAAAAAGTGATCAGTCCGGTCTGCTGCCAGATTGCCAGCGACAACGTGGTGATATCGCTATAGCCCACAAAGATTTTCGGATTTTGTCTGATGGCTTCATAGTCAATCTTTTCAATGATGCGCGGCGTGCCATATCCGCCCCGCGAACAAAAAATGGCATCGATCTGAGGGTCGCGGAACATAGCATTCAAATCGTCGGCGCGCGACTCATCGGTGCCGGCCAGATAGCCCCGCCGATCGCTCGCGTGAGGAGCCTGAATGACAGTATGACCTAAGGTTTTAAGATAAATTATCCCCTGCTGAAATTTCTCATCGTCCATAGGACGGCTTGCTGGCGAGACAACCCCAATTGTTGCTTCATCATTGATGCGAAGGGATTTCAAACAGAAATCAGTGCGCTTTTGTTCCATTTTTTCCCTTTCGTTACAAGAACTTTTTTCCGGTTAATATCGCATTTCGATGGAGCATGTTTGATGACGAATTACTTAATCAACTCACGCCAACTTTCCCACCCGGTTGTGATTAATCTGTACTCTCCAAAACCTGCTTCATCCATGAATGTGAACTCCCTGTTAATTGTATGATAGTACCAAATTTCGTATGGTTTGTAGCCACTATCAAACGGATGACGCTCGATGTCGTTCGGTGGACCGAAGATGATGTAGATCATCCCCATATCCGTCTTCCAGCCCTCGCGAAATCCAGTGAAGCGCTCATTGGCCACCTGGATTCGAGCGTAATATTCATCCATTGCTTCGTTCGCCGCCGTCCCTGGCGTTGGATCAAACTGTTCCCAATACTTTTGGAATTCAGCCAGCCGATCACCGCGATCTGACTTTTTTATTCTATCATAATCCTTTTTATTGGCGATATACTTCAGTTGTTGCACCGCCAGATCAATGTCTGAGATGGATGTTGGCATATTGATCCATCGGACAATGATCTCCTTTTTCACTTCCTTTTTATCCCGACCATTTTCCACGATGACTTCGATCAAATAGGTTCCCTGCGATAATTTATTGGTCGGTATTTGAAAAGCCTCCAGAGTTCTTTGGCCGTCGCTGCGCCGCTTGTACTTATTTTCAAATATTTTCTTACGTTTGGCATTCCGAATCAAAAACGATATGGAATAGGTTTGAGTCGTATCCGGCATACTGTAAATTTCAAAATAGACATAGAGCATGTTGGATAAATCAATAATAAAATTGGCCACATCAGGGTGAAATGATTTGATGCCAATCGAATCTATTTCGACATTTCGAACCAGAGCCAGATTGCTGATCTCGAACTGATTCTCCGGGAATTCCCTCAGTTCAAACTCTTTCTTTATCGACCGCGTCGCCTTTGTCTCCAGATCAGTGACGCTGATCGAAAATTTATATTTGCCGGGCGCAAGGTCAAAAGTCAAATAAGCGAGGCTGTAGGAACGCCGGGAGTTGGTCTCTTCATAGTCCCGAGCCGTCGCTTCTTCCTGATCGATCTTCCCATCGACCTGATAGTCGCCATTCTCATAGACGACAGCCGACACCTCGTAGCTTGCTTTGTAAACCTGTTCGCGCAAAACAAACTGGAGTTCTTCGAACGTTGTTTTGATGTACAGATTCAATCGACTCATGCCGGGTTCATGAGAACTGACATTGACAAAATCCACGTGAAATGCCGGACTTCCGGAACGAACCTGTTGAAACTCTGTTTGTGCTGGCGTTGATGATGCTCGTAACAGTGAAACCAATGTCAACAGAATGAACGTGCGGGCGAGCTTGTTTTCTCTTCTCATGATTGGCCTCCATCTGCGCAGCTTCCGCGCAGATTTCTAGTTTGTTCAAATTGCGGCGCTTTTCGAAATGATCGAGCCGCGATCACTCAGTTAGGCATTGCGTTCTCCCCACACGTCATACGTCTCAGCCCGGGTGATTCGAATCGGAAGGATGCTGCCGGCAGCGATCTTCTCGGTCACGCGAACGGCATTATCAATCAGCGGCGCATCCCACTGGGTCCGGCCAATACTGGTCCCGCTTTCTTCGTCATATTCATCGAAAATGACCGGCATCGTTTGCCCCAACCATTGTCTATTCTTCTCAAGTGCGATATCGTACTGAAGCTGCATCAATTCATCGAAGCGCTCCTCCATAATGCGCTTGTCGACTTTGTTTTTCATGCGAAACGCCCGCGTCCCTTCCTCAGCAGAATACTGAAAAACTCCCAGCCGCTCGAATCGCGCCTGAGCGACGAATTCCTTCAGCAGCAAAAAATCGGACTCGTCCTCGCCAGGGAAGCCGACCATCAGCGTCGTGCGAATAGCCATGCCCGGAACTCTCTCCCGCAATGTATCGATGAGCTGCCGAATCGCTTTTTCAGTCACGCGACGACCCATCCGCTTCAGCATTTTATTGGAAATATGCTGAATCGGAACGTCAATATAGCGGCATAACAGTTCTATCTCATTGTACAGCGAAATCAATTCTTCTGTGAAATGAGCAGGATGGGCATATAGCAGCCGAATCCACGACAGCCCCGTTATGCCGGACAGCTTTCTGATCAACTGCACCAGGCCATGGCGCTGCTGCCGATCCCATCCGTAATAAGTTGTATCCTGCGCGACAACAATCAGTTCCTTGACACCCCCGGCGACAAGCTCCTCTGCTTCTGCAAATATTTCGTCCTCTGCAAAGCTTCGAAAATCACCTTTGATGATAGGAATGGTGCAGTAATGGCAGCGGTTATCGCATCCTTCTGAAATCTTCAGATAGGCGTAATGGCCCGGCGTCTGCAGGGATCGGCGCCTCGCCGGCGATGCCGACGACAGGCGCAGCAGCGACGCAAGGCGCTGGCCAATGATCCGAAAATCCTGCTCCGCAAAAAAACCATCGACTTCAGGGATTTCTTTTTTCAGTTCTCTGATGTATCGCTGAGGCAAACAGCCAGTGACATAAATCCGGCCAATGCGACCTTCCTGCTTCAACTGTATTGCGCTCAAAATGGCCTCGACCGCTTCTTCGCGAGCTGACAAAATGAACGCGCACGTATTGATAATCGCCACATCCGCATCCGTGGCGTCATTTACAAACTGAACTTCTTCAGCAGCAAGCTGCGCTGAAAGCTGTTCGGAATCGACAATGTTCTTGGGGCATCCCAACGTCACCACGCTGATTTTCATTGAAACAACGCCTCGACAAACTCGGTGCGATCGAACGGCTCCAGGTCCTCCACTTTCTCGCCGACTCCAATGAATTTGACCGGCAATCCCAACTGCTTGCTGATGGCCAGGACAATGCCTCCTTTTGCTGTGCCATCCAGCTTTGTCAAAATAATGCCGGTCACATTCACCGCCTGCGTAAATTGCAGCGCCTGATTCAGTCCGTTCTGGCCAGTGGTGGCGTCCAGGACCAGCAGGGTTTCGTGGGGAATTGCCGGATTGATTTTCCCCAACACGCGATAAATTTTTTTCAATTCCTCCATCAAATTGGATTTGGTGTGCAACCGACCGGCCGTGTCGATGATCAGCACATCCAGTTTTCGGCTGATGGCCGCCTGTAATGAATCGAAAGCGATGGACGCCGGGTCTGCTCCCGGCTGGTTGCGAATAATATCCACACCGGCTCGCTGCGCCCAGATTTCCAGTTGCTCCGATGCAGCCGCGCGAAACGTATCTGCTGCAGAAAGGAGGACCTTGTTGCTCTGCTGTTTGTACAGCGAGGCTAGCTTGCCGATTGTCGTGGTCTTGCCCGTGCCGTTCACGCCAACAACCATGATGACGAAGGGCTTTGGCTCCGGTTTGAAAAAGTCTGCTGTCGCATCCGATGAAATCGGCGCTTTTCCCTCATTGAATGAGCGGAACATGGCGTCTTTTAAAAGCTGAATGATTTCATCCGGCTTTTTAATTCCCTGAGATCGGACCTGCTTCCGGACTTCTTCGATCAAATCCATCGCAACCTCGACGCCCACATCGCCGCCGATGAGCACTTCTTCCATTTCGTCATACAAATCCTGATTGATCTCTTTATGCGACCTCAATGCATCGCTTAATTTTTTAACAAGGTTTTCCCGTGTCTTTGCCAACCGCTGCTTTAATTTGCCGATCATTCATTGCCCTTCGTGAAATTCAATACCAGTTTTCTACAAGCCGCTCCGTTCGCGAATCCTAATGCATTCACTGCTACGCTGCGTTTTCCTCCACGTTCAAATTCACCGTTTAACGCGACGAATGGATCATCCCAAAAACACTTTCAAAATATCCGGTATTAATTTAGGATGCTGGAACAGGGCTGTTTTAAATATATTCACAATGGTGTAAGTATCCTGAGTTTTTTTCTTCAACGTGGCCGCAGTTTTATTCAGGTCATCATCCGTCAGTTTGTACACTGCTTCTTTCAAGCGATAGGCATGACGATGGCCTATCCCCCCAATTTTATCCCAGTCCCGGACGTATTCGGTCAACCGCGCTCCCGAGACATCGCGCTCCTTGATGGCTGCTGCTGCCACTTTGCCGGCAATTTCACCGGCGAGAATGCTATGAATGATTCCCCCGCCGGTGATGGGATTTACCTGATGCGCTGCATCGCCCACCAGCATGAGTCCCGGCGCAACGATTTCTTCCATATACGGAGCGCAAGGGACTCCGCCGGCAACGGTCGTCAATATTGCGGCTTCAGGGAAATTTTTGTCCATGAATTCCTGGAGATATTCCAGCGGGGATTTTTGATGCGCAAATTCCCCGGAAATTCCCAATCCGATATTGGCGTGGTGCGCGCTCTTGGGAAACACCCACAGGTATCCGCCGGGCGCTAATTCCCGCGACACATAAAAATCACAGACATTCCCGTCGATATTGATATTGGACACGGTCATTTGAACGCACGGTTCAATATCCTTCATCCTGACGGCGGTTTTCAAACCAGCCCAGCGCCCCACGCGCGATTCCACGCCATCGGCTCCAATTACCAGCCGCGATTTTATGGAATACTGTTTACCCAGGTGATTCACTTTCACGCCGGCGACAACGCCGTCCTCTTTGAGCATGTCGTAGACAAATGCTTTGGTGATCACTTTGACGCCTTTTTCGGTTGCCATGCGGGCCAGGTCGTAATCGAAACGCTTGCGATCCAGAATATAACCGATATCGTCGTGCGAGACTTTAATTTTCGTGCCATCCGGCGCGACGAGTCGCACCGCATCAATTTTATTGGCCACCCACTCGTCCCGCAATTCGAGCACGCGGCTAAATCCTTTCGCGCCGACGGCTTCGCCGCATCGAACCGGGATTCCGACCTCCCGGTCTTTTTCCAGCATCAACACTCTGGCGCCATGCTGGGCAGCCAGGCGCGCTGTGGTCGAGCCAGCCGGACCAGCGCCAACCACGATGATATCATAATCACTCATCTTCTTTCTCCTCCAGCGCTGAGACAGGACAGATATGGACGCAATTCAGGCACAGCGTGCAGAGATCGTGGTCAATTTCAAGTCGAGCCTCATATAGTGTAATGGCATCGACCGGACAGACTGCCACGCAGGTTCCGCAAAAATCACAGCGATCATTTTTACTGACTATCATGAATATTCCTCAGACCTGATTTCAAGCAGCAAATTTCGGATAGTTCAAGCCAAACCGTTTTTGGTAGTACCATTTTGAAAAGAAAAATGTGAATAGAATCACCAAAAAATATACAGGGAACTTCAGACACACAGCCAATGAGACGAACAGGATAGTGAATTTAATCGCTCTCACAATATGTTTCATCTCCTGCGTCGCCGCGGCAGCGATGAATAGCGGAAGCGAGAACAGCGCCGGGATGAAGAATAAATAATCTCTCAAAATGAACGAAAGCACCACCGTCGCCAGTTCAAAAACAAGTCCCCAGCAGACGGCTTTCATCTTTCCGAATTTCACGCCAAAGGTAATTTTATTGAACTCACGATCACCCGGAATATCGGGGATCGTTGTTAACAAATACACGGCGACCAGGCCGAAACCGTAGGGAAGGCTGTACAGCGCGAAATGATAACTTTCTGTTCCGGCAGTTATCCATCCGCACGAAGCAACTGACCAGCCGCCCAGGAAATTGGCCACCGCACCCATAATCGGCCGGTCTTTCCAGGCGAATGGTTTGTAGCTGTACAAAATCCCGGTAATGAGAAAAATCCAGACAAACATCGCGCCTACTTTGGCGTCAACGACAAACGCCGTCCCGATGGAAATCACGGTGAGCAGGACGCCCTCGATTGTCGCGGTCTTTTTGTCGATTATCTTTTTGGCGATGAAAAACAATTTATCATTTCTTTCATCGCTCTTTATATCCACAATCTGGTTGAAAATATACACCGCGCCCATGAGCAGAGTCAATAGCGCTGCAATGAAAAAAACATGACTCCCCGACGTAGCAGTAGCCTGCGACGATTCTCTCGCCGGGTCAAACACGGTGTTCGCATGAAAACCGGCCAGGTACACGGTCCACAAGGGGAAGAAGAGAGTCGGCCTAAGGATAAAAACATAATCGAGTAGTTGGATGTTTTTTACCATCTCATTTTCATTGGCGCGTGCGTTATTGCGAGCGAACCGTTTCATCAATGACAAAAATGGCCCGCGAGGCCCATCGCTGCGGCCTCAGCCGTTGACAATGCCATTTTCTAACTGGAACTTCTTCACCGCTTCGCCGGGAATTATCGGATAATCACCGCTGAAACACGCTGTGCAGTACCCACCCGGTTCCTGGGGAACAGAGTTCAGCATTCCCTCCATAGAGAGATAATGCAAGCTGTCGACTTCGAGATATTTTCGGATCTCTTCGATTGACATCTGCGAGGCAATCAATTCTTCTTTGGTCGGAAAATCCATGCCATAGTAACAGGGATATTTGATTGGCGGTGAACTGACGCGAATATGAATTTCCTGAGCGCCGGCATTGCGCACCATTTTGGCGAGCAGCCGCAAGGTAGTGCCGCGGACAATGGAATCTTCCACCATAATGACGCGCTTGTTTTTCAATACGCCTTTCACCGGATTGAATTTAATCCGTACATTGAAATCGCGCATGGACTGGACCGGGTGAATGAATGTCCGGCCCACATAATGGTTCCTGATCAGACCAATTTCGAATTTAATGCCGGATTCCTGAGCATATCCCAGCGCCGCAGTATTGCTGGAGTCGGGGACCGAAATAATCCGGTCAGCCTCCACTGGCGCTTCCAATGAAAGGGATTTTCCCAGCTTGCGACGCGCTTTATCCACTTTCTCGCCAAAAATCAGGCTATCCGGTCTGGAGAAGTAGATGAACTCAAAAATGCAGGCGCGTCGTTCCGCCTTCTCTTCGAGAAAAGTACTGGTAACGCCCTGATCGTTTATAACGACAATTTCACCTGGTTCGATTTCCCGGATGAGCTCGGCGTCCATAATATCCAGGGCGCACGACTCAGACGCGAGAATATAGGCGCCATCCTTTTTGCCCATGCACAAAGGTCGAAATCCCCGCGGATCCCGAACGCCGATGAGTTCATTGTTTGTCAGTATTGCAATGGAATAAGCGCCCTTAATCTGATTGAAAGCATCTTTGACTTTTTCGATCATTGTCTGCTTTTTGGAACGGGCGATTAAATGGAGAACAATTTCCGTGTCCGTTGTCGTCTGAAATATGGCTCCATCTTCTTCCAGTTTGCGTCGGAACAGTTGCGAATCGACGAAATTTCCATTATGGGAAATTGCCAATGGTCCGCACTTGGAACTGACGACAAGCGGCTGAGCGTTTACCGAATGTGTGGAGCCTGTCGTGGAATAGCGATTATGGCCGATTGCCTTATCGCCTTTTAACCTGTCAAGATTGGCACGGTTGCGGAAGACATCCATGACCAGTCCCAAATCAATATGTTTATAAAAAAGACCATGATCATGAGTGACAATGCCCGAACTTTCCTGTCCACGATGTTGCAACGCATACAATCCCAGATACGCATACGTCGCGGCCTGGGGATGTCCATAAATTCCAATAACTGCACATTCTTCTTTTGGTTTTTCATCTGGTGTCCAAATCATAACCTATCCAACTTTCATTCAGCGAGGAGAAATACAATCATGCGATTCGAAAGTGATTTTAATTTTTGCTTCAACAATCCTGAACCATAACGATCGACGCAGTATATCAACCCGCCTCTCATCGATTCTCATGATTCGTTACATATTCATCACTATCGTCACTAAAACAAAACTGAATTAATCTATAAATCTAAATTCACACTGAGTTAAAAAAAATTAATCCGCCACAATCAGCAATCCAACGGCGGTCCCCAGAATATTGGCGACGAGATCTTTCACGCTGAACGCATTTTCAGGTTGTCTGCCATCGCGAATTTCTTTGAGCAATCCGAGGGACAGCGAGAAACTGATGCCTCCCTGACAGGAAGCCACCCGAGAAAATCCCTTTTCTTCTCTGCAAAAATAGTAGCCAGCCGTGGTCAAAAAAGCGCTCGATAAAAAATGATGCACCTTGTCTCTGCCAAACGTGGAATCATTGAGCGTGAAGGCAATCTTATGTCGCTCGTTCCAATCCAATCGTCGAATCCGGGAGCCTTGTTCGAGCGCCGGACTGCGCTCCGGAGTCACGCATAGTATCACGAAAACTGTTATCATCGCCAGTAGTAATTTTTTCACAATCCCAACTCCTTATCGATTTTTTGCATAGCGCAAAGGGCGATATCCAGGAACTGCTCCAATGTCAAACCAAAGTCAGCACAAGACTGTATCTGTTCACGATTTGCGCCGGCAGCAAAGCGCTTCTCTTTATAGCGCCGCATGATAAACGGCACATCGATGGATTTCAACTTTCTATCCGGATGCATGAGCGCCGCAGCCACAATGAGACCGGTCACAGGATCTGCAGCGTAGATGACTTTGCCCATCCGCGTATCTCGTGGCGCTTTATCATTATGGCATTTTATGGCATCAATGATCTCGCTGTCGATATCGTATTTTTGAAGCATCTCTTCAGTCACCAGCGTATGCCGTTCCGGGCAATGCATGGTTTCTTCATAATCCAAATCGTGGAGAAGACCGGCGAGTCCCCATTTGGCTTCATCTTCTCCGAAATAGTGCGCTATTTCCCTCATCACAGCTTCAACCGCCAGGACATGCTTGAACAGATTTTTGTTGGAAAATTTCGACTTTGCCAGAGCGTATGCTTCATCTCTATCCATCATTTTCCCTATTCCTGAAAAACAATACCTTTATGCTTCCCCAAAACTACCGCCGCGACAGGGCTGGCGGGATTGGCCATTCGTGTTGAATCCAATTTTCGCTTTTGCACGCGGGATAAAGGACAATGAATTCACTCGGCTGGTTCACTGCTGATGGAGCAATGGGCGCCCATCGCTTCAAGATCCGCCATGAATCGCACCGGCTCCACCACATGTCCCATCATCCACAGCCCGGGCTTACGAAAAGCGCCATCCAGATATTGCAACAATGTCGCCACGACAGGGATGGCCGTTAGTTCGTATCCATCGGTATGAGTTACAATCGAACGGACATTTATTTTCCGACCATTTTTTAACCCAGAGGCGTGAACTTGAAGCTCTAAACGATAGGGCGGTTTGTGAAAGGTTCCCATACCCCACCAGAGGAGCTTGCCAATGGGACGCACGGAGTGGGGCAGTATTTTCAACCACATCCATGTCAAGGGCATGATAATCCAATCATTCACCCAATGAGATTCGGACACATAAAAACCAGTCTCTGCGAGCGAGGGCAACATCTGCGGCAACAACTGCAATTCCTCAAAGAACATGGAATAGCACCGTTTCCATCCGATGTCGCTTCCAAAGTCAAATTTACGAATATCAACTGAATCCGGCTTTGTCCATTGTCCATTGCGAAACACCTGTCCCTGATAATTTTTAAAGGCGTCGATCAACTCATAGACAGCCTCGGTGTAGGGCAGGCTCTTTCCAAAATTGAGATAGCCTGTGGAGATCGCAGTTTCGATGCGATCCAGTTGAGTCGCCGCGTATCGTATCTGGACCGATGGCAACCCCGGATGGAATCCGGCTTCGGTGATAAAAATTTTATTATTCTGTTCGATTTCTCCAGCGAGAGATTGCAACAGGGCGGTTTTGGGGGAACTGAGCTGAATATCCAAATAATCGACTCCGACATCCAGCGCCGCTCGGATCACGATGGCGGCATGAGCCGTGGTCGGCGCAGCAACGAGAGCGAGACGGTGGCCTTTGAATGCGCTACTCAACGAATCAGCGTTTGCAGCATCTGCATGAACAGCCTTCGCGCGATGACCGCTGTATTTTCGATTTAGCTCCTCGGCAAAATGTTGCGCCTGATCCCCTCGCCTTGCTGCGATAGTGACATTAGCTTCTGAAAACTCCAACAGATAGCGGGCAATCAATCGGCCGGCATATCCGGTTCCGCCGAGGATAAGAATGTCTGCCATATTATTCCTCACCCACACTGGTCAACGCAAATAGTGTACCCCAGCACTCCTCGATAACGACGATTTCAATTTAAAATGCGAACCTGAGCGAAAGCAGAACTCCCGGCTCGGCGGTGACTTGTGTCGGCCGTATTTCCAGAAATGCCAGTACCGGACTTTCATCAAAGTCAGACAACTGGGCGTCAACGAATGCATCAGCCACACTGAACAACAACGCCCCTACCAGCCACCAGTTCGAAAGGTTTCTATTGTTGAGGTAATACTCCCTCTCAGCGGTTGTTGTGCTCTTCTGCGTCATCTGGTTCAGGTAAATTGAATTAATAAGTATCCCGGTTTCAGTACCGAATACAACAACGGCCTTCAATTTTTTCTTGTTGTACCATTGTCCCCATCCCGGGATTATCAAAGAGCGAATCATCGCACCATTGGGAGATTTTGAGGCAATTTTTTTCTCCACACTGTTGTTCGTTTTAATATTTTTTTTCCCGACAAAGGAGCTATCCTGAGAACTTACCTGAGCACGACACAGAGGCAAGCTTCCCCCTAATACCATGAAAAATATAATTGCAAATTGAACCACGCGTTGCGTCATCTATAAACCAGCCACATTAAATCTTTTCTCGGTTATCTCTTCTTTTTTGCTCATATAGGTGCGATAATAGTAATGATAAAAAAGCTGAGCCATTTTATTTTCTTCACCGTTCAATGGCCCCTGCCGAACAACAACCAGGAGATGCCCCACATCGAAATGGGCAAGATACTTCAAATCCCCATTCTCCAACTGGCTGACTGTATCCCTCTCCAGAATTTTCAGGAGCCGATCGAGCCTGATGCTTTTCAACGCATTCACAACTTTGAGGTCGAAATGCGACCCGGTGTTTGCCTCGATAATATCCATCACATTCTCGAACTCCATTCGATCGCGATAATGGCGCTTGGAAGTGAGCGCGTCGAATACATCGGCGACAGCAAGTATCCTCGATTCAAATGGAATCTCCTCGCCCTTCAATCCATCCGGATAGCCAGAGCCGTCAATTTTCTCATGATGCGCGGCGGCAATTCGGGGCACGTCTTTGAAATCCCGGCTGAAGTTAATTTTCTCCAGAATATTTTTTGTAAATAGCGAATGTTCCTGAATATGGCAATACTCATCAATGGTCAGACTGCCGTTTTTACACAGCACGGCTTCCCTGATTGCAATTTTTCCGTAATCATGCAACAGTGCAGCATAGCGCAGCAGTTCCTTCCGCTTCTGATGGAGATTCAATTTCTTTCCCAACTCCTCAGAATACAAAGCGATTCGATTGCTATGCCCTGCGGTTAGCGGATCGCGCGCATCAATCGTGCTGGCTAATGTTTCTACAAAACTTTCAAATGTTTTCTTCTGTTCCTCATAAAGCTGGGCATTCTCAAGTTGCGTTGCTGCAATGGCCGAAATTGCATCAAGCATCTGCTCATCTTCACGGTTAAATGAGCCTTTGTACTTATTCAAAACCTGAAAGACACCGATGATTTCTCCCAGTTTATTTCTCATGGGAAAAGTCAGCATATTCTGGGTGTGATAACCGGTTTTTTTGTCGATGTCGCGGTTAAATCGCGGATCGGCATAGGCATCGGGAATATTGAGCACCCGCCCCGATGTCGCCACATAGCCAGCAATACCCAAATTACTTGGGAACCGAATTTCCCTCTCTCCGTGAGCTACTTTCGACCAAAGCTCGTCTTTGCTCTCGTTGAGCAAAAACACAGTGCATCGATCGGCTTTCAGCGCTTTGCGAACTTCATCCATGATAATGAGAAGAAGTCGGTCAAGCTTCAGTTCTGTCGATATGTTTCTGGTGATGTTGAAAAGAACTGTGAGCCGTTGATGCTCTTCCTGATAGATTTTTAACTTGTTAACAACTTGATTCTTGTCCCAGATCTCCCATTTTTGGTTCACACTCATTTTTTTGCTCCGGAAGTTCCCCCCAATTCTGTCACAGCGACTATTTTCCGATCCCTCACTGTGGGAAAACCATCCTGGTACTGGATCTATTTTAATTGAATCACTTCTTACTTATTTTTTGATCTCCTCGAATTCTGCATCCTCAACATCCTCTTTGGAAAAATCAATCGGATCATGTTTTTGGGAATTTCCATGTACCTCGGCATTTTGTTCCGGTGGCTTGAACAGGCGCTGAAGCAGTTTTAGCACGAGATAAATCAATGAAATAAAAAATAGAAATCTGAAAAACATAACCCTCACTGATTAAAAGTTGTGAACATAGGTTCCCTGAATATCTGATTTAATCAACTCCACAATTTTTTCAAAATCATTTTTATCAAAGACAAAATCCATTTCAGTGGTATTGATGATGAGCAAGGGTGTTTCCCGATAGTGATTAAAAAAATTGTTATAGACTGCATTCAGCGATTGGATATAGGAAAAAGACATGTTCCGCTCAAACGTTCTCCCGCGCCTCTGAATATTTTGCATCAACCGCTCGGGAGTCGATTTGAGATAAATGACCAGATCAGGTTTGGAGATATCCCTTTCTAACAGCGTCACAATCTTTTCATAAAGAACTAACTCTCTATCTTCCAAATTTAAATATGCAAAAATTTTATCCTTTGCAAAAATATAATCAGCTACAATGAGTTCCTGAAACAATTCGCGCTGCGGAATTTCCTGCTGTTGGCGGTAACGACTCAGCAAAAAGAACATCTGAGTTTGAAATGCATAACGTTTCGGGTCCTGATAAAAATCGGCTAAAAAAGGATTTTCCTCGACGATCTCCAACACCGCCTTGCCATTAAATCTTTCCACCAACATGTGAGTGAGCGTTGTTTTACCGACACCAATGACTCCATCAATCGCAATATACTCTAAATTATTTATCTTCATTAGGTCTCATCGATAAGGAGTTTATTTCCATTCATATACCATTGTAAGCGAGACTTATCCTGACACTCCGTTAAAAGCTGACCGATATGTTTATGCAGCACCGGGTGGAAATACTGATTTGCAATTTCAAAAAGTGGTATTAGCACAAATTTCCGTACATGGAGTTGATCATGAGGTAGCTTAAGGTTCGGATTTTCGATCGTTCTGTTGCTATAATCGAGAATATCAATATCAATTATCCGCGGCCCCCACCGAAATGTCTTAATTCTTCCCGTTTGAATTTCGATCTGTTGAGTGAGGTCTAATAATTGAAGTGGCTCAAGCGTTGTCGAAATTGCCATAACCAGATTTAAAAACTGTGGCTGTTGCAGAAATCCAACCGGCTCAGATTCATAGACCGATGAAATTTTTTCTACCGAGATCAAACCTGTGGCCAAAAGGAGGTGGATACAATGCTTCAGGTTTTCTATTCTGTCGCCCTGGTTCGTACCCACGCCCAGATAAATTCCTAAAGCGCCCACGTTTCAGGCAGTTCTCGTTATTTCAATTTCAAAACCATCACTGACACCACCGATTGACGCGTTTGGCTTTCTGACCCTCACCGTGACTTCGGCAACACCCAGATTTTCAATCAGAGAATTGGCGATTCGTTCCGCCACCGCTTCAACCAAATGAATTTCTCCCTCCGTCATAACTTCTTCAACGATACGATATACCCTTCGGACATCGATTGTATCGTGAATGTTATCCGTGCTTCCGGCAGTCGAAAGATTCAGGTTCAATTCGACATCGACTTCGAAGCGATCTCCCAATTGATGTTCAAATTTTCCCTGCCCGATATATGCATGGAAAACCATGTTGTAAATTCTGAGAATATCTTGCATCAATAATTCCACACTATTATAATGTGTCTAATATATTAAAAGAATTCAATTTTGTCAAGCTAAAAAAAAAGCCCCGACATTAACATCGGGGCTGATTTCAGCTATTTTAATACATACCGCCCATTCCACCGCCAGGGGGCATAGCCGGGGCTGGCGATTCAGGTTCTGGTTTCTCGGCAACGGTCGCTTCCGTCATGAGCAGTAATCCAGCAATACTGGCTGCATTTTCTAACGCGATGCGCGATACCTTGGTTGGATCAATGACTCCTGCCGCGAACAGATCTTCGAAAATTTCCGTTTCAGCATTGAAGCCAAAAGCGTCTTTTCCTTCTTTCACTTTCTGAACGACAATGGATCCCTCCCATCCTGCATTGTGTGCGATTTGTCGAATGGGTTCTTCCAGTGCGCGTCGGACAATATCCACGCCGATCTTTTTATCGCCTTCCAGTTTGAAGTTCTCCAAAGCCTTCAGAGCACGAATATAAACAACACCGCCGCCGGGAACAATCCCTTCTTCCACAGCCGCGCGAGTTGCGTGCAATGCATCTTCAACGCGAGCTTTTTTCTCTTTCATCTCAACTTCGGTAGCTGCTCCAACTTTCAGCACAGCGACACCGCCAGCCAACTTGGCCAAACGTTCCTGCAATTTCTCACGATCGTAGTCCGAAGAAGTGGCTTCGATCTGTTTCTTTATCTGGGAAATGCGGCTCTTGATATCATCAGTTTTGCCGGCGCCTTCGACGATTGTTGTATTATCTTTATCAATCGAAACGCGTTTGGCATTGCCGAGGTCTGATATAGTCACATTCTCAAGTTTGAAACCTGTCTCTTCAGAAATTACACGGCCACCGGTCAACACAGCAATATCTTCCAGCATGGCTTTTCGGCGATCGCCAAAACCAGGAGCTTTCACGGCTGCAACTTTCAGCGTACCGCGAATTTTATTGACAACCAATGTTGCCAATGCTTCGCCTTCCACATCTTCTGCGATGATCAGGAAGGGGCGTCCCATCTGAGCTGTTTTCTCTAAAACCGGGAGAATATCTTTCATGACAGAGATCTTTTTGTCGTGAATCAAAATGAATGGATCATCGAGAACGCATTCCATATTGTCGACATTGGTCACGAAATACGGTGACAGATAGCCACGGTCAAACTGCATACCTTCCACCACTTCCAGAGTTGTTTCAGTTGTTTTCGCTTCCTCGACTGTGATGACGCCATCTTTCCCGACCTTTTCCATTGCATCGGCAATCAAATCGCCAATAGCGCGATCGTTATTCGCTGAAATGCTGCCAACCTGAGCAATTTCAGTTTTGCCCGGCAGATCCTTGCTGATGTTCCTGATCTCGGCGACAACGACTTTAACGGCTTCATCAATCCCGCGTTTCAGATGCGTTGGATTTGCACCGGCGGTGACATTTTTCAAACCTTCTCTAAAAATCGCCTGGGCTAATACGGTGGCGGTAGTGGTTCCATCACCTGCGATGTCGCTTGTTTTGGATGCGACCTCTTTCACCATCTGAGCGCCCATATTTTGCAATGGATCTTCCAACTCAATTTCTTTAGCTACGGTCACACCATCTTTCGTGACGGTCGGTGCACCAAATTTCTTGTCCAAAACAACATTTCGACCTTTCGGGCCGAGGGTTACTTTCACTGTGTCTGCTAAAGCATCCAGCCCTTTTTTCAACTGGGCTCGTGCTTCTGTATCATAAGTAAGTATTTTGGCCATGTTGCTAAATCCTCCAAATTATTATAATGCTTCCATTTGATTACTAAAATTATAGAATAGCCAGGATATCGCTTTCCCGCATGATTAAATATTCTTCATCGTCAATCGATACTTCTGTTCCCGAGTATTTACCATAAAGAACGATATCACCATTTTTTACTTCCATGGTAATTTTCTGTCCGCTATCAGATATTTTGCCCGGGCCTACTGCTACAACCTTACCTTGCTGAGGTTTCTCTTTTGCGGTGTCAGGAATAATAATGCCGCCAACTTTTTTTTCTTCGGTTTCAATCGGTTTTACAACCACTCGATCGGCTAGAGGTCTAATTTTCATTGACGCTCCTCCTTTAAATTTGTTAATGGTTACATGTACTTAGCTTTATTATCATTTTCTCTTATTAGCACTCCTCATAAGAGAGTGCTATTTTTGTCGTGTAAATATAGCAAATATTTTCAATTTTGCAATTCGGCTATTATGCTCTATTTCTAGCTTTTTTCTAATATATGCCAGTTCAGTAGTTTTATTTCATAAAAATGCTATTATAATTTTATATAGGCCTTATTAATTTTTATTATGATATATTTAAAATTTATGTCACAAATTCCCGCTTGATTTTTATTATGTTAAACGATAAACGAAGACATATTTCCTGTTGCGAATCAAGTTATCGTATACCATCTGAATCAACCCACTTCTGACGCTAATCGTTGATTGCAGCATTAACAAAGTATTTCAGAAAGGAGTGATTTCGCCCTGAGTTTTAATTCAACTCCACTATTAGAGGCATGAATTCCAAATGAAACACGGTTGCAGTCGGTAAAATAAAAAAGGTCAACCATTATTTTGATTGACCGCTCATCTAATTTTTTATTGATGTTAATTCACTCCCGGATTGAAAGCGTTCTGTTACTACAATGCAGGAACAACCAGGATAATTTTTCGATAGGTGTGGTACGCACTGTTATTGTCGCCACTCTGCCCGGGATATCGATTTCGGTCTCAGGAATCGACACCTTCGAAAATATTAGAAAACAAAAGAATCTCTGATAATTGTTTGCGTCCGATCCTGTCCGACAGAGACTATCGCAACCGATGTGCCTGTTAATTCTTCAATCGTTGCTAATAATTTTTTCGCGTTCGTCGGGAGTTGCTCAAATTTTGTAATGTTGGCAGTTGATTCGTTCCAGCCCGGAAGCGTCAAATATTCAGGTACACATTTTGACAACGTGTCCTGTTCCGTCGGAAAATTATGTAATGTTTTATTTTCAAATGAATAGGCGACACAGACTTTTATTTCTCTCAGCGTATCCAGGACATCGAGTTTGGTTATGGCAAAGCAATCGAGACCATTTATTCGAACGGCGTAATTGGCGACAACGGCATCGAACCAACCACAGCGACGCGGTCTGCCTGTTGTGGCTCCAAATTCCTGTCCCAGATTTCTCATTATGTCAGCCATTTCCGGAGAAAACTCTGTCGGGAAAGGACCATTCCCAACACGAGTTGTATACGTTTTGATGATCCCAATCACGCGATCAATTTTTGTGGGACCCAATCCAAGGCCGGTGCAAGCGCCGCCGCTGATGGGATTGGATGACGTGACGTAGGGATAGGTTCCAAAATCAATGTCCAGCAATGTGCCCTGAGCGCCTTCAAGCAAAACTTTCTTGTCTGCTTTAATGGCCTCATCCAGAATGATGGACACGTCGGCAATATAGCGGCCGATTCTTTTTCCTATTGCTATATATTCCGCCAGCAACCTCTCTTTGTCCAATGAAACAAGTTCCTGCACTTCAGAATACAGGTATTGCTTCTGCTCAAGATTGCTCGTGAGTTTTTCGAGCAAAACCGGTTCATTCAAAAGATCAGCGACTCGAATTCCGCTTCGATTAAACTTGTCGACGTAACTCGGCCCAATTCCACGGCCAGTCGTTCCAATTTGTTTGGCTCCAAAACACTCCTCTTGAATCTTATCCAATAGTTTATGATAGGGTAGAATCACATGCGCCATTGGACTGATGAAAACGCGACCATCACACTGGACACCCTGGGACTGCAGAAGTTCAATTTCTTCCAGGAATACAATCGGGTCTATTACAACACCATTGCCAATGAGACATATAGTTCCGGGATGTAAAATTCCGCTGGGCACAAGATGCAGGACGCGTTTCTTTCCATGAATGACGATAGAGTGACCGGCATTCGCCCCTCCCTGGTATCGGGCAACAATATCTGCCTTGCTGCTCAACAGGTCAACAATTTTCCCCTTTCCCTCATCACCCCACTGTGCGCCAACAATGACATCCACCGACATAGCGACCTCGTAAATTTCATAAAAAACTCCGAAACGTTATTCCGTTCGGAGTTCCAAATATTCTTTTCTTCAATCTTTTATTAAATTCGAGCGTGATGATCTATTTTCTTAAATGTTTAATTTTGTTGTCTAAACTTAACTAATCATAGCTTTTCATCGCGTCCTGTACAGAATCATATGTCTCGAAGATGGAGATCAATTTGGTGATGATGAGAAGGCTTTTTATTCTTTCTGTGACATTTGCCAGCTTCAAGTCGCCGTTGTTATTCCGCATAGTTGTCAGGCCACCAATCAACATTCCCAGTCCGGAGCTATTCATCAAACTCACCTGGGCTAAATCGGCAATGACTCTTGTCTTTTTCGCGTCGATCAACTCGTGCAATTTTTCGCCTAATAAATTGGCATCCGGACCGCCCATCACTTTTCCCGACAACTGAAGAATTATAATCCCGTCAATCTCAACTTCTTTCAAATTCATGATCTCACCTCAATTTTTTAACATTCAGAGGCTCTTCTAATTCATTGATCGCACTTTCAGTTCATCAGCCTTGTTATCTGCGAGATAATTTGCTCTTTTTACCCTCGGTTCTGCTATACCAAACTACGACGATGGGGCTGGCAACAAAGATAGATGAATAGGTTCCAACGATCATACCAACGATCATCGCAAATGAAAAATTATGAAGCACTTCACCACCAAAGAAATATAAAATGATAACGACCATCAACGTCGTTGAACCTGTCAATACAGTTCTACTTAACGTCTGGTTGATACTCGTATTGAAAATCGTCAGCATATCATCTTTTCTCATGATCTTGAGATTCTCTCTTATTCTATCATAAACCACAATGGTATCGTTAAGCGAATAACCTACAATGGTTAGAAAGGCGGCCAACACAGACAGCGTGAATTCCAGATTCAACCATGAGAAAAAGCTAAGAGTGATAAGCACATCGTGGAACAGGGCGACCACGGCTCCGATGGCGAATTTAAATTCAAACCGATAGCTGATGTAAATGAGAATTAATCCCAGCGATACGAGAACGGCCCAAATAGCAGCTCGACGCAGTTCATTTCCAATTCGCGGTCCGACCGACTCCTTCTGCCGTATCTCGAGGGGATTATCAGGCAATTTTTGTTTAAAGGCTTCGATCAATTTATCCGACGGATCTTCCATGTTTGCCAATTGCTGCACTCTGATGAGCAACTCGTTTCCGGTTGAAAATTCTTTTATTTCAGCATTACCCAGGCCGATGCTGGTAAGAATTGTCCGGACATCGCCGATCTGAACAGGCTTTTCAAAGCGAATCTGAAGCGATGTACCGCCTGTAAAATCGATACCATAATTAATCCCACCCCTGATTATCAATGAAAGGAGTCCCGCCAGGATGAGTGTGGCAGAAAGTATAAAACCAACCTTCCTCAATCCAATAAAATCAATATGAGTTTCTTTAATAAATTGCATTTCTATTTCCTCTATTTTAAACTGCTTCGTTTTACCAGTTCATTAATTCGGAATATTGCTCTTCCCAATCACCATATTCATCTTCACAAAACCTGTTAGAATTTCGTTGGGTTAAATACTCAGGTTTTTGATTTCCCATTTTGAGGTCATAAAGTCAAGCACCGAACGTGTGACGACGATGGCAGTGAACATACTGACGATAATACCAATGATCAAAGTCACTGCAAATCCCTGTATTGGACCTGTGCCGAATTGATAAAGCACAAGCGCGGTAATAAGTGTCGTGAGATTTGAATCAAGAATTGTGATGAAGGCGCGACTATAGCCAGTATCAATGGCGGCCCTGATCGTTTTTCCAGATCTCAATTCTTCCCGAATACGCTCATTTATCAGAACGTTTGCATCGACCGACATACCAATTGTCAGGATGATTCCAGCGATGCCTGGCAGGGTCAATGTCGCATGGAATGCAGCGAGCAGAGCGACAAGAAATAACATGTTGAGCAGCAACGCAAAATCAGCGATGAGGCCGGACATTTTATAGTAAATCGCCATGAAGATGAAAACGATTATCAATCCGGCAATAGCCGACATATTACCTTTTTTGATGGAGTCCTGTCCCAACGATGGTCCAACGGTTCTTTCTTCGATGCTTTCCAGGCGCGCTGGCAAGGCGCCGGCGCGAAGTACGACAACCAGATCTTTCGCCTCATCAATGTTTGCCATGCCGGTAATTTCCGCCCGGCCGTCTGAAATTTTATCCTGAACCGTGGGCGCTGAGGCGACTTTGTCATCCAGGACAATCGCCAGAATTTTACCGATATTGGCCCCTGTAACGCGTGCAAATCTCTTGGCGCCGCTTGAATTCAACGCCAGCAATACTTTCGCCTGACCAGCCCCGGTCATGCTGGAACCGCTTGCTTCACCGGCCACCTGAACCTGAGCATCAGCAATTGATTCACCCGTGAGTTCGGGCGCTTTCTTCAATAAATGGAGGTAATACCATTCCTTATCACCAATGGTTCTTGCTTTATTATGCCACAGGAATTGTGACTCCTCCGGGATGATCTTTTGGACTTCGGGATAGTTGAGAATAATATCCACCGCTCTCATATTCTGTTTCGGCGCGGCTATCATATTTCCGAGATTGCCCAACAACGCGAGAAATGGATTTTCTTCAAACATCTCGGTATCAACCGACAGCGAAGTGTCTCCATCGCCACTAGCATTCGTGACGTCGCCAAACAATTCGTTCAGATTCACTTCTTTATCTTTGCGAATTTTTTCTTTCATCGCAGCGGAATCAACGGCCGAAGTATCTGTCGATGATGTGACCTTTGCCAGGGCAGTGGAATCTAGAGAGCCAAGCCGACGTTTTTTAACGACTTCATCTATTTTCATGAGAAGCGAACGGGTATAATCTGCGTCGCGCATCAGCTTGAATTCCAGTTGGGCTGTCCGGCCAATCACCGTTTTTGCGCGATTCACATCCTGAATGCCGGCCAGTTCAACGACGATTCTTCGGTTTCCCTGTTTTGTGATGGACGGCTCGGCGACGCCAAACTGGTCGATGCGATTTCTCAGCACCTCAAGGCTTCGGTCGATTGCATCTTCAGTTTCTTTGCGCAGGTCAGCGAGGATTTTCCTGTCAACTTCACCGCGTTTGCCAAAATCCTCACTCAGATTGCGGCTCATACTCACATAGCGTGATTGCAGCACATCGAAGAAATCCAGATTTTTGCTTTTTGCTTCGAAATCAACTTCCTTCATGATTCGTTCGAATGCAGCATCCGGATTTTTTGCGACGTTTTTCATGAAATGCGGGAAGTCCACCTCATAAACAAGATAAGTCCCGCCCTGCAGATCCAGTCCACGTTTGATGGCCGATCGTTCGGTCTTATCAATGTTCTCATCCAGCGTAATAATTCTTTGAGCTAAATCCCGACCTTCCTGTGTTTTTGAAGAATCCTTAATCGCCCTTAAAATTACGTTTTCAAGGTTTTCTTCCAGCACAGCGTTCTCAATATCATTGCTTTTTATATTAGAAATTTCGGCTACTTTCGAATAATACTCATCTTTCTGCTTGATCAGTTTAGAAAGATTGAGAGTGGGATAAAGCTGCCATAACGCCAGCACAATTAAAACAATAATTAAAATCCATCGATACATCAGACTTCGACTCATCAGACAGTTACCTCCAAAAAATAGACTGGTTATATTACAATTCCAGAGAACAAAGTTGCTTTTATAAAAGAGCGCGTTCCATGGCTCTTGTACATTATTAAATCATCATGTCAGCTCTGGTTTATCCGTTCAAAAAAAGCAAACCTTTCTTTTTTGAAACGACTGGCAATATAGTTTTTTTTGAACTAAAAGTCAATAAAAATTTCGCTTTCACGAAGGGAAGAAAACGAATGGGTTCTTTTCTTAAGAAGCATGTCGAGGATAAAATGGATTAATCTGAACCTGTCCTTTTATCAAGAGTATTTCAAATTAATCCATTTTTCATGAGGGTATCATCTCAGTGACGTTTCGATGCACATCCTTTGATGGAATTCGAAGCGCTGATTCTATTATTTATCTTTCCATGAAACAAGCAGATCCTGCAGGAAAAATAGCTGCTTGTCCTGGTACTCCCACATGACCAGATCGTTTGACTGCTGCTTTTTCGAAATCGGCGCGCCCATGACGTCGTTCACCATCTCACAACTCATACCGCTGACCAATTTCTTTCTCGTCACTGCGTCATTGTACTCGGTGCACCAACTCACCTCATCCGAGCCATAAATGACGGGCTCTTCGCTGGTGGGGGAGTTAACATAGTTATTTATACCGGCGCAACTCACTATCAATAAACATGATCCAATCCATAGCCAATTTTTTTTCATAGACACCTCTGAAAAATCATCAATCACTTGCGCTCTCATTAGCCGTTCTAATTCTCATTCAAACAAGGCACGACGCTCTTTCTTTTCATCGGCCGATTGCATCATTTCTTTACAAAGAATCACCAGGGTTGATTCGCCATTTTTTTCAGCCGCAGCTATGAAAATAAAAAAATATCTGTTGATTTTATTTTTTATTTTAAGTAATTTTAACATGGCAGTGTTTCGAAAATCAAGAACAATCTCCTTTTTTTGACAATAAATTGCCTTGCTGCACGAAGCCGAAAATCAGTGCATCAGGCTGATCCCTGGAAATCGCTTCCTATTGTTTGGCGCTTAATTCCTCTTTTTGAATCCATTACACAGGGAAAGAAAATGCCATGCGCTTTTGTTCCACCATTCAAAGCAGTCTATTCTTACTACTTGGCGCACTTATTCCTTCCTTCGGCCATTGCCAGATAGTTCTCTCGGAAATCATGTTCGACCCATCCGGCAGCGAATACTACACCGAATTCGTCGAAATTTATAATTGCAGCATCACCGATACGGTTGATTTGACTGGCTGGGCCATCAGTGACAGCGCTGAGAAAGATTTCCTATTGCCTGAGGCTGAGGACATGCGGCTGGCGCCGGGATGCTTCGGCTTAATACTCGATTCTGGCTATCGGGATAACTCCCAGATTTACGACGACCTCATTCCGGAGAGTGCGGTCATTCTCATTATCGATGACAGCGCATTCGGGTCTCAGGGGCTGTCCAACAGCGTTGCCGAGCCGATACTTCTCATTAACAGCGCCGGCGATACGGTTGCCGTCTACCGCTACAGCCTCGACAACCGACCCGGCTTCTCTGACGAAAAAATTAATCTGTCAGGGGATGACGCGCCGGAAAACTGGGCGAACAGCCAGACTGAAAATGGCACGCCCGGCGCCCCAAACAGCGTCCGGCAGGTTGCTTTCGATGTACGGGTGGCGCTGCGACTTTCCCCACCAGTCATTGGTCCTGACCAGAATTTCTCGCTCCTGATTTCCGTAACAAATCTTGGCACCGACAACTGCGCCGGTTTTGAAGTGCTGGTGTTTGAGGATGAAAACAGTGATTCAATCCTGACGGAGGAGGAGCAGATTGGTCAGCCCTATTTTCCACAGGAGATGTTGGCAAGCGGTGACAGCCTGCTATTCTCCGTAGATATGGAAGCCCGGGGCAGTGGGCTGCATCTTTTTTACGCACGGGTTCAACTTGACCAGGATCAGAACATTTCCAATAATTCAGCCCGGGTCGAAGCCCGAATTGGATTTACGCGTCACGCAGTCGTGATTAACGAAATCATGTTCCGTCCTTCGGCCAGCACAGCCGAATGGATCGAATTGTTCAATCCGGGCGATGCGCCAATAAATGTGCAGTTATGGAAGGTGTCGGATTCGCATCTGGATGCGCCGGTAGAGATCTCGCCGGCGGACATAATGATCGATAGCAAGCAGTACCTCATCATCTCCGAAGACAGCACCATTTTTACGCTATTCCCGGAAATCTCCTGCCCTGTGATTACGCCAGCAGATGGCTTTCCCGCTCTCAATAACAGCGGCGACTGGATTGTGCTCACTGATCTGGCTCAAAATGTCATCGATGACGTGAATTATTCAGCGTCATGGGGCAGCGAATCGGGATTCTCATTAGAGCGCATTCGGAGCCAGGGGCAGTCCAGCGATCCGCTGAACTGGGGCCTCTGCCAGGATGAAACAGGAGCCACTCCCGGCGCGAAAAATAGCCTCAGTCCAATGGACTATGATTTGAATATCCACCTTTGGTTGGCGCCTCACTCAATTGATTCTCTCTCCTTCTTCGTCTCTGTTCATAATGTCGGATTGAAGCCGATTTCCGAATTCACTTATTTGCTTTATCTGGATCAAAATGTTGATTCATCGGGCCAGACCGGGGAGCTTTTGACCACGCAGTTGTTCGAAAATCACACAATCGAATCAGGGGATTCCATTTCTTTCTATCATTCCCTGCCTGCTCCCGATCCCGGATTCATTCAAATTATCGCTTTGCTAATTTGCAATACAGATGAAGAACTGGTCAATAATTTTACCATTCTTCCCTTTCGCGCTCCAATCCGCCGCGGCCAGATCGTTTTGAACGAAGTCATGTTTCACCCGGCCTCGGGACAGCCGGAGTGGTTTGAAATTTTCAACACGGATTCCATCGCCATCAATCTCAACGAGCTAAAATTCAGTCACGGCGGTGCATCGAAACGCTATCTCTCGTGCACAGAAGATATTTTCATTCAGCCGCACGGCTTTGCCATCCTCTCTGAGAATGATGTCCTGCTCAGCGCATTTCCCACAATCGCCTGTCCCATTCTGGTCCCGACGACCTGGCCGGATTTGACGAACAGCTCGGATCAGATCCACTTGTTTGACGCCTCCGACCATGCCATCGATAGCATGGCTTATTCCTTTGGCCAGGAGTCGAAACCTGGTATTTCTCTGGAGCGACTCGATCCGGCGGACAGCTTTGCGGATAGCGCACAATGGGCGTTTTGCATCGACTTCGCCGGCGGCACTCCCGGGATGCGCAACAGCGTCGCGCCGTTGGAAGTGGATGCGGGAGTCACCGATATTGCATTTTCTCCGACTCATCCCGGGCCAGGCGATGAAATCGATATTTCGATTCAGGTGACCAACGTCGGGATAACTGAAATCGCCACTATTCAGTTGAACTGCTTCATAGATTTCAACGGCGATGGGGTGCAGCAATCCGACGAACGCATCGGGGAGACAATCACCGTTGAGCAAAGGCTGGAACGCGGAGAATCCGCAGTCGCTTCTATCCGGTACATTCCGTTACAGCCCGGCCAGATCACAATTTGCGCGCGCCTATCGCTCGTCAGTGATATGAATCCATCCAACGATTTCCGGTCTGCCCGACTGAGTATTGGTTTCGCGGCGCAGTCGCTGGTGATTAACGAAATCATGTACGCGCCTTTATCCGGCGATCCGGAATGGATCGAGATTTTCAACCCCCATACCGAGGCAGTCGACATTCAGCATTGGACATGGGCCGATAGCGACAGCGCCGATCGCATTGTTCTGACCCTTTCGCCGACGACGATTCAGCCATCTTCATTTCTGATTCTGGCCGATGATTCCTCTCTCGCAACGGAGTTGGAATTCTCCGCCGCGACCCTGATTGCGCCGGAATCATGGCCAGGATTGAACAATGACGAGGACGCCATTTACATATTCGACGCCAATGGCAATGTCATTGATGAAGTTGCTTACGCTGACAGTTGGGGCGGCGGTTCAGGCACATCGCTGGAACGGATCAATCCGCGCCGTCCCAGCGGAGATGTCGCCAATTGGAGTTCCAGCGTGTCCGGCTCAGGAAGTACGCCGGGAGGCGTGAACAGCATTTTTGCGGATGAGCTGCCCCGGCGGGCGGAGTTGATGATCGCCCCCAATCCGTTTTCACCGGATTACGACCTCAGGGATGACGACGCGGTTATCTCCATCCAGTTGCCGTTCAATCTGGCGCACATCAATCTGAAAATATACGACATCCGCGGCCGGCTGGTACGATTTCTGGCCAATAACCAACCAGCCGGAATCCACACTGTCATTAAATGGGACGGCCTCAATGACGAGGGCTTTATGTGTCGGATGGGCATTTACATTGTGTTCCTGGAGGCGCTTCATTCTGAAAAGGGATTGGTAGAGACGATAAAAAAAACAGTGGTATTAGCCGGCCAATTATCCGATCGGTGAGTGCTTTCGCCGGTGTCGGGCATTTTCGACCAGCTATTTTTTCGACTCAGTTCGAAAAGCGGCTGGATGCTGCCTGTCGTATGTTTTCCGATCCTCACTCATAAATTTTTTTTTTGTCCAAATCAAAACGAAGGATTTAAATTCGTAAACTCTATTAGCCACGGAGAAACCTATGCCTGACCGAATGATTAAGTTGTTCATGGAAATGGTAACCATCGACAGCGAATCAGGGAATGAAGAACAGATGATGCAATTTCTGGAAAAATATTTTGCTTCCACATTTCATGCTAAAATCCATCGTGACTCGTACGGCAATTTCATCGCCAAATTGCCGGCAAAACAATCGAAACAACGCAAGCCAATCATGTTGAGCTGTCATGCGGATACAGTGAAACCGGGCGTAGGTATCGAGCCTGGGTTGGTGCAGGGCGTTATCTCTTCCCGCGGCGATACCATCCTCGGCGCGGACGACAAAGCCGGAATTGCTGAAGTGATTGAGGCATTGATCCGGGCGGATAGTCACCCACCCATTGAATTTGTGGTCAGCCGGCAGGAGGAGGTCGGACTCACCGGCGTGAAGAATCTTGATTTTTCATTATTGGAATCGGAGATCGGGTTTCTCATGGACGGCGATGTTCTGGACTGCATTGTCATCGGCGGGCCCACGTACGTTGCCATTGATGTTGAAATTACAGGCAAGGGCGCCCATGCGGGCATGGAACCGGAGAAGGGCATTTCGGCAATTCAGGCGGCTGCCCGCGCCATCACCAGGCTCCGTCTGGGCCGATTGGATAAAGATACAACCGCGAATATCGGAACGATTTCCGGAGGACTCGTTCGAAACGGGGTTCCGGATAAAGTCGTATTTGCGGCGGAGTGCCGAAGTTTGAACCATCAGAAAGCGATCGATCTGGCCGAGGGGATGCGGTCCATCATCCTTTCTGAAGTGAATCAATTTGGCGCCAGAGCTGAAGTTCGCACAACTATCCTTTGCGATGCGGTGAGCATTCCCGAAACCAGTCCGGTTGTGAAGATCGCCAGCAGGGCGATTCAATCGGTCGGTTTGGAACCCAAAGCTGTTTTTATCACGGGTTTTACAGATGCTTCTATTTACAACAACAAAGGGATTCAAACAGCCGTGCTGGGAATTGGCGCGCAAAATGAGCATTCCACCAATGAAAAAATTGCAGTGGCGGACATGGAAAAAGCAGTCCGCATGTTGCTGTACATTTTGAAAGATCTGGCGTGAGTGCAGTTGCCAACGGATCGAACAGGATCAATTCTGTTGCAGGCGCTCATTCAATATCCGTTCAAACCGCGGCTTGTAAATGAGATTGTAGGTTTCCTCTTTGTCCGGGAATAACTTCAACACGGCCTTTTTCGTGTTATGAATCAGTTGGATCGTCTCAAATACCGAAAGATTGCCCTGGTAAAGAACGGCTGTGGTCAAGTCGATCAGCGTTTTCAACAGCCGCATTTTTCGTTGCTCTTCACGCAATGCTTCTTCATTGGTCATATTCATGTTCCTGCGGATAAGGATTTCAGCGCGTCCCGAACCTGCTTGGTGTGCGATCCCGGCCAGTAGATTTTTTCACATGCCGGACAAAAATAAAATTGGTCTGTAGTCCGAAATACATAGTCCGGGACTTTTCCCTGAACCGTCTGTTTCGGGATGGCTGTGACAGGCGAATTGCACAAAGTGCATCGGGTGAAAATGCCATGTGTTGTGTCCAGCTTAAAATGTTCGACTACCTGTTTCACCTGCTGCGGGGCCAAAAGTTCTGTGACAAAAAAAGTATAGTCCGGGTTCATCCGCTGCGATAGCTGTTTATCCCTTGTCAGTAAAATTCTTCTCTCCTGATGCGCTCTGAAAAACAGGTCATCGTCGGTAAAATGGGGATCGTACACTGTATCGTATCCAAGAATTCGAAGCCACTTCGCCAATTTGCCCAACATGACATCGACGATAAATTTCATGGATTTTTCCTGACGATTTGAATCCATTCGATTCGGATTCCTAATAGAGAAAAGAGCCGCGAGGCATTGGCCGGCCGATCTCGCTTCAGTTACAACCAGCCCTGTTGCTTATACCAGATCGCCGTATCCCTCAATCCCTGTTCCAGATCGATTTGAGTTTTGAAATCCAGCAACTTCGCCGCCTTGACGCTGCTGATCAGCCAGTAATCCTGTTTCATCTCATTCGCTTTGTCCATGTTGAACACCGCCTCCGAATGCAGGACGCGGGCGAGCTTCTCATTCAGCCCGGCCATGAAACTCAGTAACGATTCAGGAATCCTTATTGTCATCGCGTTTGTCCCCAGTGCGCGACTGATTTCGTTCATAATTTCCAGCCAGTCATACGCCTCCGGATTGGCGATGGAAAACACCTGGTTCTCCGCCCGATCCGATTCGGCCGCCAGGCATATTCCCCGAGTTAAATCATCGACATGAACCAGGCTGATTTTTTTATTTCTCCAGCCGATCAACAGTTTCACACCAAATTTTACCGCTTTGAAAATGACAAAAATATCATCATCGCGCCGGCCGTACACCGACGGCGGCCGGATAATGGTGTACGGAAAAAATCTCCTATAACTCATCACTGCGGACTCCGCCTGCATTTTGCTCCGGCCGTATGCTGAAATTGGCCGAGGCGGGACGTCTTCGGTGAGCGGCGTCCTGTCAGGGCTCGGGCCGGCCGCGGCCTGGCTGGAGACCAGCACAAATCGTCGCAGCCGGGGATTGTTCAGCCGGCACGCCTCCAGCAGGTTTTTTGTGCCCTCGACATTGACCCGAATGAATTCCGCTTCTGATCTGGCCCGGACAACTCCGCCGAGATGATAGACGTAATCAACGCCCTGAACAATGGAGCGAAGCGAATCCGAGTCACACACATCTCCATAGACAAATGTGACCGGAAGTTGCTCTATCCATGTGAGACGACTCGTCTTTCGAACGAGGCAGAGCACTTCATCGTTCCGGCTCACAAGCCGTTCGACCAGATGGCTTCCAATAAAACCATTGCTGCCGGTGACAAGCACGCGCATGAATTTTCCCCTGACTTGAATTACAGATCGTAAATTTGCCTTTGGCAAAGCCGGCCAGCCCGGCTTGAAAAGCCCATTTTCATTTTATCCTTTGTACTCCCCGCACACTGCGACAGAGCAGGAATAAAGCGGCCGTTCAGCAGCGCTGATCGCATCCGACACATGCATCGGGTTCTATTTTTTTCTCTGTCTACTCCTGAAAATACAAACTCTAATGAAAAAATGCAACAGTAGTTTTATTAATTTTACAGTTACTAAACTTTTAATCTTGACAATGGCTAAAATGATTTTTATATTTGCCTTGACTTATGCGATAAGATAACCATTCATAAGGAGAACTCAATTGGACTTATTTCAGAAGGCTTACACCTATACGCGAGTTGAAGAAGCACAGGCTCAGGGTTACTATCCTTACTTCAAAGCGATTCAATCGGGCGCCGGTTCGACGGTGATGATCGACGGCAAAAAATTCATCATGATTGGATCGAACAACTACCTCGGTTTGACTCAGGATCCGCGCGTCAAAAAAGCAGCCATCGATGCGCTCGAAACATTCGGTTCCGGGTGTACCGGTTCACGGTTTCTCAATGGAACGCTCACGCTGCACGAAGAGCTGGAGGAAAAGTTGGCCGACTTTGTCCAGAAAGAGGCGACGCTGGTTTTTTCCACCGGATTTCAAACAAATCAGGGTGCAATTTCCACCATCATCGGCAAGAACGATCTAGTGTTCAGCGATCGAGCCAATCACGCCAGCATCATCGATGGCTGCCGGCTTTCGTTTGGTCGCACTTATAAATTCAAACACAACGACATGGACGATCTGCGTCGGGTGCTGGAAACCAACGACAGCGATACTGCCGGCAAATTGATCGTTTCCGATGGCGTATTCAGCATGGAGGGGGACATTGTTAAATTACCGGAGATGGCGAAACTGGCCAGAGAATTCGGCGCGCGCATCATGATCGACGATGCGCATTCCTGCGGCGTCCTCGGGAAACACGGACGCGGCACCGGCGAGCATTTTGGCATGAACGACAGCATCGACCTGATTATGGGCACGTTCAGCAAATCATTCGCCTCCCTCGGCGGCTTCCTTGCTGGCGAGAAAAAAGTCATCAATTACATTAAGCACCATGCCCGCGCCCTCATTTTCTCGGCAAGTATGCCTCCATCGGCCGTGGCGACAGTCAATGCCGCATTGGACATCCTGAAATCCGAACCGGAGCGGCTGGAGCAACTGTGGAAGAATTCAAATAAAATGAAAAAAGGATTTGAGGAGATGGGTTTTAATACCGGCGTAACTCAGTCCCCCATCATCCCGATCATCATCGGCGACGATCTCAAAACCTTCTACTTCTGGAAGCTGTTGTTCGAGAATGGTATTTTTTCAAATCCGGTCATCAGCCCGGCTGTTGAGCCAGACCATGCGCTCATTCGCACGAGCTACATGGCCACCCATACAACGGAAGAACTGGATCATGTGCTGGAAATATTTTATAAAATTGGCAAACAATCAGGATTGATTGCATCGTGATTAACCCATTCCATGCTGCCTCATCTTTTCATACATTAAAACCTGTTTACCTGTCCCGGTTTCACAAAATGGGGGATAAGCAGGTTTTTTTTCATCATCATAAAAGTGGAGAAGCTCATGAACCCTGATACAATCACTGTCTCTGTTGTCTCTTCCCGAAAAGACTGGAATGACTTCATCAAACTGCCCTGGACAATTTATAAAGATGACCCGGTCTGGGTGCCACCCCTCATCTCTCAGCAAAAGGATGTTTTCAATAAAAAGACCAATCCCTTCTTCGAGCATTCCGAAGCCGAATTTTTCATCGCTCGCGCCGGCAAACGCGCCGTTGGGACGGTTGTCGCTATTCTGAATAATCGCCACAACCAAATTCATGAGGAGAACGTCGGATTCTTCGGCTTTTTCGAATCCATACAGAGCGATGAAGTCGCCTCGAAATTGCTGGATGCTGTGATGGAATGGGGCCGGCGCAAAAAACTGGATTGCATTCGCGGCCCGGAAAACTACTCGCAAAACGATACCTGCGGTCTGCTGGTCGACGGATTCGACACGCCCCCGGTGATTCTCATGCCTCACAATCCACCCTATTATCAGGCATTAATTGAAAAATACGGCTTCCGCAAAATCATGGATTTATGGGCCTATGAAATGAGCAAGGACAACCCCATGCCCGATCGGGTCATCCATGTCGTCGAAAAGATGAAAAGCCGCAGCAAATTCACCTTCAGAAAAATTGACAAAAAAGACTTTGCCAGCGAGCTCGAAAAAATTAAGTATGTTTACAACCATGCCTGGGAGAAGAACTTCGGCTTTGTTCCGCTCACCGAGCACGAACTGGAGCATATCGCCAAAAATCTGGTGCAAATTATCGACGAGGATATTGTCTTTTTCGCGGAGCACGATGGTCAGCCCATTGGTTTTTCATTGGCCTGCCCTGACATTAATCAGGCTCTCCACAAACTCAACGGGCGCTTGTTTCCTTTCGGCATTTTCAAACTTCTCTACTTTAGCCGTAAAATAAGCCGGCTGCGAGTCATCATCATGGGCATCATCAAAGAATACAGGAACAAGGGACTCGATGCTGTGTTCTACGTCGATACTTACAAAAAAGGTATTGCAAAAGGATACACCTGGGGCGAGTTCTCCTGGATCCTTGAAAACAACGATCCAATGAACATTGCGCTCAAAAATATCGGCGCCCGTGTGTATAAGACCTATCGTCTTTACGAAAAGAAAATCTGATGTCTTTTCTCCAATCGACCTGAATATTCTCCGCACGCACTGCATATTGTCATCGATTCAAACTCTGCCCGAATATTCAGGTCGGTCTTCTTCGCTGCCACACTATCCTACAAAAGCGCTGCAGCAATTCTCGCCGGCGCTCGCTAAACTTGACCTGCTGTGACTATCAACACATTTATTTTATCGTAGCATTTTAAATTTCACTTTGATTCTATCAGTAATATTGTTATATTAACCACTCAAACTGCGCAACATGATGAGAAAACAAACACGTGACTGAGCAATTTCTGAGCACGAAATTACTGCAATGGGGCTATGGCGAGAACTGATGGGGTTGCTCTGCATTTCTGACTCAGGATTGTTTTTTCATTGCAGCTATTCCATCGATCGTTTTTTGCACTCGACGGATGTCACGCTTCTTTCTCGTCCATGTCTGCACCTATCATTACTATCGAGGAGGCGATTCATTTTGTTCAATCTCATTTTCAGGTCACGATACTTGATTGCGATTTTTTTAGTCAGCGTTTTTTCATGCAAAGATGCTGACTTCGAGAAGAAGGTGGACCCCGGGCTGAAATTACAGCTTCAGCAATTGAAACAAGCCGGGCAGTTGAATACGCGCATTCCTGTAATTTTCAAGGTCAATGAGCCCATTGGTGAAGAACACAAAGCGTTTCTCTCCAATAGAGATATAAAAATCATGGCGAACATCGGGACTATTTATACAGCTTCTGTTCCGGCGCATGCCGTATATGACTTATCAAAAATGAAATTCGTGGAAACCATTCAAAGCTCACGAACCGTAAAAGCGACACCATCGGATTCACTGGGGAAAATTCAAAAATATTAGGGAGACTGCATCATGAATCTGAAGACAAAAATTTTTACAGCCATATTCTTAAGCCTATTATATGTGCCGTTGATGGCAGGTCAATTGTCCGGCGACGCGTATAAAAAACTCGACCCCAAAATTGCGCTGATGTTGGAACGGCCCGAATTGCGAGTCGCTCTCACCAAACATTTGACCGAAGGCGCTGCCTCCTCTTCCATTGAATTCATTCCGATGCTGATAAAAACATCGCTCACAACAACGGAACTGCGCGCGCTCGGAGTATCGGCCCAGGCGCAGATCGGCGACATCGTCACCGCCTGTGTTCCGCTGGCAACCATCGAAACCATCGTCAGGCACGATGGAATTTTCTATCTGCAATTGCCTCAAAAACTGACGATTCACACGGATGAAAGTCTGAGCGAGATCAAAGCCACTCAAGCCTGGCAGCAATACAATGTGTCAGGACAGGGAGTCATCATCGGCGTGGTGGATACCGGCATCGACTGGCGGCACATGGACTTCCGCAACAGCAACGGGACCACGCGCATCAAAGCCATGCTCGATTTCAGCTACCCCGGCGACACCAACGGAGATGGCAGTCTCGACGGCCCGGACCAGTATGGCGGCACGCTGTACACCGAACAGGAAATCAATAACGCGCTGAATGGCATCGGGACGATCAATGAATCAGATGTTGTGGGACACGGCACGCATGTCGCAGGCTGCGCCGCCGGCAACGGTCAGGCGACTGGCAATGGCGTTGCGGCCGGAACCTACCTGGGCGTCGCTCCCAAGGCCGATCTCATCATTGTCAAGGCAACCCGGGTTCAGGGAAGCATCAGCTTTTCTGAAATCGATTATATCAACGCGATAGTCTTCATCGACAGTCTCGCCGGACAGTTGGGCAAACCGTACGTCATCAATCTGAGCCTTGGTGGAAGCAGCGGCCCGCACGATGGTAAAGGTCTCGGCGAACAGGCCATTGATAATCTGGTCGGGCCCGGCATCAATGGCAAAGCTGTTGTTGTCTCCGCCGGAAATGATGGCGAGAAAGCGATTCACATCAGCGGCGCCTTCGGTAGCGGCACCACTTCCATCGAATCGATTTTCACGGTGCCGGCCTATACCCCGCTTGCAGATAACGTGAATGACATCATTCAGTTCGATGGCTGGTACGAAGCGCTTTTCAATTATTCCGTCCAGATCATCACCCCATCAGGCGAAAGCTACGGCCCTGTCTCCAGCGGTCATGATTCGGGATTTGACACGCCGGAAGGAGTGATTTATATTTCTAATGCGAAAGGCGGCCCAAGTCCGTTGAATGGCGATAAATATGTTTTAGTTCAGATCTATGACTATTACGCGAATAAGCCGCCCAAGAACGGCAACTGGAAAATAAAAGTGTTTGGCGCTACTGGCCGGTTCGATATCTGGCTGGGCGGCTCCACTATGGATGTCTATTTCAGTTCCAACATTGACTATACCATGATTGCCGGCACGCCGGGCACAGCGTTCAATGCCATCACTGTCGGCTCCTACGTCACCAAATCGAACTGGACAGATCTGGATGGCAACTCGCTGTACATCCCCGGACTGACGGTCAACGAGGTGTCGGATTTTTCCAGTCCCGGGCCGACCCGAGATGGCCGCGTGAAACCGGAAATCTGCGCGCCCGGCGAAAAAATCGCCTCCAGCTATTCGATCAGCGCGCCGCCGAGCGGCACGTATTCAATTTTCAATTCCGGCAGCGTCGATTACCCCAATGCCTATATTTGCCCGGACAACAAACACGCGCTCACCCAGGGGACGAGCATGGCCGCTCCTCACGTTGCCGGCGTCGTCGCGCTCATGTTTGAAAAATATCCGAATCGGGATGCTATTCAGGCGCGGAATTCCCTGATTGAGACCTGCCGAAACGATAGCTATACAGGCACTATGCCCAACGATCAATGGGGCTATGGGAAAATCGATGTGGCAGCCGCATTGCTGGATCTCCCGGTGGACCAGCGCGACGACGAACCGACACTGCCAACGTCCACAGTGCTGTATCAGAATTATCCCAATCCGTTCAACCCAACAACGGTCATTTCCTATTATCTGAAATCTCCGTCCTTTGTGACGGTGCGGGTGATTAATGTGTTAGGGCAAACGATTCAAACGCTGATGGAGAAGGAACAGGCTTCAGGGAGTTATCACATAAAATGGAACGGGAAGGACAATGCCGGCCAGCCGGTATCGAGCGGCATTTATTTCTACCGACTGGAGGCTGGCTCTTTCACGCAGACAAAGAAAATGATTCTGCTTCCATAAATCGCATGACCTCAAACGAAAGGCGGACGGCTGAGAATGCCGGCCGCCTTTTTTCGAACACCAGACTTCCTTATTTCTTAAATCCCACAGTCCGCTGTTTTCTCACCTCTGCAAACAGCAGCGCCGCAGCGACCGATGCATTCAATGAATTGATTTTACCGACCATGGGGATTCTCACCAGAAAATCGCACTTCTCGCGGATCAACCGGCGCATGCCTTTTTCTTCGCTGCCAATGACCACGCCCAGGGGGCCGGTCAAATTCGATTCGTAGTAGCTGGCAAGGGCATCCTGATCAGCCCCGGCAATCCAGATTCCCTGCGCTTTGAATTCATCGATCTGACGCGCTAAATTGGTGACCCGAACGATGGGCATGTGCGAAATCGCCCCGGCCGATGTTTTAGCAACTACATCGGATATGCCGGCCGACCGATCTTTGGGGATGAAAATCCCATGAAATCCGAACGCTTCCGCCGATCGGATGATGGCGCCGAGATTGTGCGGGTCCTGAATTTCATCGAGGATGACGCAAAGCGGCGGTTCGTCCTTCTGCCGGGCAATATCCAATACGCTCTCCGGTTCGCTGTAGTCGAAGTCAGGGACAATCGCCACGATGCCCTGGGTGTTCTGCTCCCCGGCCAGTTCGATCAATTTCTTGCGATCCACCAGTCGGACCGGAATGCCCCGGCTTTGCGCCAGGTGCTCAATGTGCTGATCCCGGCGCTGCTGGCCGCCGGCCGCGATGTATATTTTCTGGATCGGCAGTCCGGCTTCGAGGGCTTCCCTGACAGGATTTTTCCCGTAAATTATAGTTGACACGTGCGTCTCAGTTCGATTGAATTTGAATAAAAAATTAGAACTCGCCTTCGAGCCCCAGCCCGGGCGCGTCGCTCAAAATCATTCGGCCTTTCACCACGTTGACGGACTGGAACGGGTCATTGGCTACCAGCAGGTTGCCGTCCAGATCGGCGAAATCGACCAGCGGGCTGATGTGCGCTGCAGCAGCGATAGCGCAACTGCTTTCAATCATGCAGCCCAGCATGATTTTCATTCCCAACGAACGCGCCATCCAGATCATGCGCAGCGCCTCCTGAATGCCGGCGCTCTTCATCAGTTTGATATTGATGCCGTCGTATGCGGTTGCTAAACTGGGAATGTCCGCCGCGCTCTTCACCGCCTCATCGGCAATGATGGGCATACTCACGCGCTCGCGCAACCAGCGCTGTTCTTCCAGCATGTGCGACGGCAGCGGCTGTTCGATGAATTCAACCCCCATTTTTTCCAGCCACAAAATTTTTTCCAGCGCTTCTTCTTTTGTCTTCCAGCCTTCATTGGCGTCGAGACGCAGCGTCTTATCGGTCACGGCCCGCACCGCATCCATGATTTCCTCGTCGTTATCCTTGCCGACCTTGATTTTCAGGATGGGATATTCTTCCGCTTCTTTAATTTTCGCCTGCATCACTTCCGGGGTATCGATGCCGATGCTGAATGAAGTCAATGGCGTCTTGTTTTTATCCAGACCCAGATATTTGTAAATGGGAACGCCGAGGCTCTTGCCGACCCAGTCCATGATGGCAATATCCACGGCGCATTTGCCGGCGGTCTGCGCCTTATCCAATTTCTGAATTTCATAGCCCATGTCGACAAAATGCCACGGATCGAACTTCTCCACCAGCGGTTCAGCTTTTTGAATCAATCCGATGGTGCTCTCCGGCGTCTCATCGTAACGGACATTCGGCGCTGCTTCGCCAATGCCGGTGATTCCGTCGCGCGTGTATTTTACGAATACATTGCGTTTCACATCCGATGAATTTCTGGCAATGGTCCATGTGTGTCGCAAATTGAGCTCTTTAATTTTATATTCTAACATTGCTCCTCCTATAGGGTCACTGGAACCAGTGAGTTGAGTGAATGGTAAGACGCCGGCGTTAAGCGCGCTCAATCCAACGATCGCTTTGCCGCTGGCTTTCAAGAATTGCTTTCGTGTCATGTTCATGGGTATCGACTCCATTGTTTTGGCGGAATGGCGTTCGATTTAACAATTCACCGAATCGCTGTTCGCCATTCCATTTTTTTTACTCTCAGATCGAAACCACTTCGGAGGCTCAGTCAGCGCCGGATTGATCTCGCTTGCCGGGCTACATTCAGAAAAACGCCTGTCACGCGCCGATGCTCCAGCCATCCGGGCATGAGAACCTGAATATGGCTCACGTCGCGCTGAATTTCAATCGCAGCGCCCAAAATATTATTTCTCCAGGATCGGTTCCGTCTGTTTCTCGTTCAAAATCCGGCGCACCGCCTGCAAGCCATTTCTCCGATACTCGCTGTAATCCTCGTCCTGCGGATTAAAGCTGTTGATCTTCACCCGGCCGTCGGAGTGGATTAATTTTTGGTCGCCAAGATAAAAACCAACATGAGTGATTTTATCGATGCTTTTTCCAAAGAACAGCAGGTCGCCGGTTTTCAACTGGCCGAACTGGTCGTCGATGGCCACTTCCTCTCCGATTTTCACCTGCATATTGGCATCGCGCGGCAGTTGGATTCCGATGGATTTGTACAATGTCTGAGTGAAGCCGGAACAATCGAATCCCTTGGTCGAGCGACCGCCCCAGAAATAGGGAATGCCGATGAACCGATAGGCCAATTCCACCATGATTTCAGGATCGCCCGGAACCTGTTCCATCTTTTTCAAATCCATCACCGAAGACGCCGGGATGTACCCGCTTCTTCCGTCGGCCAACTCCACCTTGCGCCAGTTGCCATTGCTGCCGCGGTCGATCAGAACATTGCCCCAGACCGCATCGGAGACTGCTTTGCCGGAGGCCTGTGGCTGTTCCCAGATTTGATCATGGGTGGCGGTCACGATGACTTTGTCCAGGCTGCGCCAGTTTCGGATGAACTGCTCGTCCCCTGTCACAAGCGCGCTTTCCATCAGCCAGCCCAGATAGTCATCCTCGAGCTGACAATAGACCCAGAAGCCGCCTCTTCGTTTCAGCACTTTCACTTCCGCGCCCATTGTCGCCTGGCTGATTGTCTCGTAATAGACGTCGCTGTTTCTTCGGACCTGGGCCACACTCACTTTGATGACGCCATATATTTTTCCGTTCAGCGAATCATCCGGCAGCACCTTGATGCTATCGGCCACCTCGTAGTCTGTCTCTGACTGAATACGATTCACCACCTCTGATTTGGCCTCGCCGGACAACACTTCGCCGGTGACAATAATCGTATGGCTCTGTTTTTGAGCCGCTACCTGAAAGACAGAGACCCGTTTATCCGGACAATGCTTTTGTGCCACCTGTTGGATGATGTCACTCACATTTTTTGGCGCTTCTCCGGGCGTCCGGGAGCAAAATGAAGAAGAGAGAAGAAGTAAAAATAAAACTGGAAACAGTCGTGCTCCTTTATACCTCATAAAATCGATCGCTCCTTTTTCAGAATTTTCATGACGGCGTCTCGACTGTCGGTGACTGCAACAGTCTGAGCATTCCCTTCATCAATGGTCAGGGAATTCAATTATTTGTGGAGCGAAATGAAACGCCGAATGGATCGGTCGTAGGTTCGCTCCACATCATCAGGGAAATAACACGCCGGCAACTCCCCTGCCTGACGGTGATATTCGATGCACTCGCAGCAAAATCCCTTGCGACTGCATGGCTCATAGCTGCAATTGCAACGATTCAGGTTTCGTTGAAAATTTTTACACTCCATGAATCCTCCCGGATGGTTTCAATGCGTGACGTTGCCGGCAATTCATTTTTGACGAAAAGGGTTAATTCATCATGGTCATTTTGCGCGTCTGCGAGAAATTCTTGCACGATATTTTCACGATGTAAACGCCGGTCGCGACAAAATGACCCCCGTCATTTAAGCCATCCCAGTTCACGTTGTAAAATCCCGGCGCCATTCTCTTGTTGACCAGCGTCCTTACTTTCTGGCCAAGAATGTTGTAAATGACCAACTCGACCTGCGTTGGCTCCGGGATTGAATAGTTGATCATCGTTGACGGATTAAACGGATTGGGATAGTTCTGCTCCAGTTCATAGAGAAATGGCATTCCATTGGCGAGGTTGCCTGAAATCGGTCCGTGCAACGTGCGAACGCCGCTCAGGGAAATATCTTCCAACCAGTAATAATAGGTGGTCTTTCGATCCGCGGTTCGATCCACGAACTGATAGGGCGAGACGCCCAGAATGAGCGTCTGATTCAGCTTCACTGCCTGATTGCGATCGAATGAATCGCGAACACCGCGATACACGTTGAAGCCCTGATGATTGATTTCTGTGGTCGTTTCCCAATGGAGCACGGTTCCATCCTTGCTATAGTCCACGTAGAAGGTGGACAGTTTCACCTGCGTCGGCTGCGTCAGCTTAATTGCGTCGCAGCGCAGCACCGGCAGGGTATCCTGAAATGTGATGGTTGTGTCATTCACCACTTCGATGAGAGAGGGAATGCCCTCGATAAAATGATATGTCCCTAGGAACTGCCAGATATTCGCCGAACTGATACCGCTCTGCGGGATGACGACCGTATCCGGCAAAAATCCCGGCGCGTGAATGACGTACGGCGCATAGTTTGTGGAGTTGCTGCTATTGGGCACAGTCGACGCATAGACTTCGTAATCCATGGTCGCTGAAACTGTGAAATCGTACCTGGCCCAGGCGTATGGGTGCGCGTATTTCGACGTATAGCGCGCTTCACCGTTCAGCGCATACATGGAAGAAGAGAGCACCCAGGTTGTGTCCGTTGGGCCATAGCTGAAACCGGCCAGCGTATCGAGGTCATCGATGACCAGCGTTTCGCCAATGCCATTGCCGTAGACGATGAACCGCGTCACCATTTCGTCCACGTCATCGCTGATGATAGTCAGGGTATCGCGGTAATTATTGACCCCGGGCGGCGTGAACGCCAGGACTGCCGACAGGCTATCCAATTTGGGAACCACAACCGGGAAGGTTGTCGGACTGACGACCGAAAAATGAGGTGAGTTAAAATTCATGTCGGTGATTGTCAAATCTGCGTTGCCAATATTACTAATTTTCAGGGAATAATTTTTCGTCGTATTGATGGGGACGTCCAAAAATTCGTGCGATGAATAAAGCAGTGCAATGTCGGCAATGGACGGGACATGGGTGAACTTGATCAGGTCGGAGCGCATGGCATAGCCGCTGCCAGTCCCATCATTCACGATAAACACTGAATTTTCCGTGCCCTCGAACAGATAGTACGTACCAATGAGCTTCCACTCACTGCCGGCGCTGTTCTGATTGACGTAATATGAATCGACGGCCGATCCGAACGGGTGCACCTCGATGAGCGCATGGGTGGCGCTGTTGGTTGTTGGCGGTCCACCATAGTAAATATTGTAGAGACCTGAAATTGGAATATTGGGGACGAATTCGCATCGGGCGCCGGGATTGGTGCTTCTCACCACAAAGCGACTGTCGGGATTATAGTAATTCTCCATCTGGAAATGAGCCGAACTGGAGCCCCATTCGCCGATATGTTCCATGTATGCCGGAGCACCATCATTATTGTTGATAATCACCGTCTCCGTTGTTCCGAGGCCTCTGACGTAGACGACCATTTCTGGCTCATCCACATCATTGGTCTGAATGACCAGCGAATCGTCAAATGTTTTCTCAAAATTTGGGCTGAACCGAACCGTGATGTCGGCCGAGGATTTGGGCTCAACTGTCGCCGGAAGCAAAGGCTGCGCAATGGAATAGATGCCGGAAGAGGTGACGATATTTTGAATTGTCAATTGCTCTCCGCCGATATTGTGAATCTGAAACACCCAGTCCTTGCTTCTCCCCATGGCCACTTCACCGAAATTATACAGTGTATTCCGATAGTCGCAATCGATGTTATGTTCCGGCGTCGAGGCAATGAGGCGAATCGCGTCGGCGCGCAGCGAGTAACCGGAGACGCTGCTGCTGTCGTTCATCACTTCGACGTAATTATCACCGGCCTCGGAGAAGTAGAAAATGCCAAGCAGCCGCCAGTTGCCGCTATTTTCATTTTGATCCAGATACTGCACAGATTCAATCGAGCCGAACGGACTGACAGTGTACTTGGCGCCGATACGGGCATTTTGCGTTGCCGGCAGAATGAAATAGGTCGCGTAATAGCCAGCCTTTGGGATGGTCAAATTCCATTTGGCCCACTGTCCGTAATCGAGTCCGCAGATGACTACACGACTTCGCGAGCCAAATGCAGCCACCGAATTCAGCCAGTCGCCGCCGCCTTCGGTGTAACCTTCATCGACATCATCGACATACAGCGTGTCCGTCACCTGCGCCAGCGTGATTGAAGATATTGACAGGATAAATAACATTGCAGTAATCCATTTTTTCATATCTCTCCCTCCTAAAATTATTGGTAACTATCCAGGCATGTATTATTGCCGCAAAGACACCAAGATACGACGTTACACAATGATGTCCATTTTTTTATTCAATCTATTAAGCAGATATTCAATTTTTTTTTATAACTACATTCAGCTTTTGAGAATCGATCCTTTTGGATTTTTTTTTTCTCTGTACATTGGTGACTGAATAGTCAGAATGATTGTACAGCTATTCCAACAATAACATCCGTTTCGTCTCAGTGTAATGTCCGGCGCTCAGTTTGTACAGATAAACGCCGGCCGAAACCTTACGCGAAAAATCATCGGTTCCGTCCCAAGCCACCTGATAGTACCCGGCGCTCCGATTTTCGGCGACAAGCTGCTTCACTCTTTCACCCAGGATATTGTACACAACGAGAGTCACTAACTGAGCCTGCACTCCCTGTGGAATTTCAAATCGGATGATGGTGGTTGCATTGAACGGATTGGGGTAGTTCTGCAGCAGCGCGTAGCGCTGGCCTGTCTGAATTGCGGAGCCATTTGTATGAACGGCCGAGGACTGGATGTCAAAGTAATCAAGAATCCGCTCCATCAATCGATTTCGATTGGAATCCGGAAAGACCGTCTCGAACGGAAATCCGAAGTGAACCAATCGGCCTGTCTGCTGACTTGCTCCGAATGTCCCTTCGTACTGAATGGCGGCATGATAAGCGGTTCCGTCATAGTTCAGGCACACGCTAGCGCCGCTATAAGGAGCCATGCATTCCGGCCAGTCCACATCATACGTGCCGTGGCTTCCATCATCGAAATGGATGGACGCAAGTCCCTCGAAAATGGATCCGGCGACGCCGCTCACCTGATACACATTGGCGTCATCAGCCACATAGCTGGCTTTCAAATAATTGTGATAAAAACTGACGCCGTTGCCGTTATCTTCCAGGTCCCAGCCTATTTCAGCGCCGGACACGAACAGATTACCGCCATTCTGAAGATACGTCTGAACCCTGGCCTGTTCCTGGGCATTGAAAGTGCTGTTGCTCACCGACTCTTCGCCAAGCATCCACATTACGACCGGATAATCGTTCAGGTTCACCTGATTCCGAATCACTGCTTCATTGCAGCACGAATCAAAACTCTGGTTCAAACTGGCCAGCGCCTTGCCGTGTTGAACGATGTAATTCCGGGAGTTATCCCCGGTGGACATTCGGTCGAAGCCATTGACAATCAATATCTGCGACGGCGCAGAGGCCACCAGCGTCCCCAGCACTTCGCTGTCGCCGCTGGTTTCACCCTGTGCATTGCGGGCGCTGAGTCTGAAATAATACTGCCGGCCATCCAACAGATTGGTGAATGTGCGGGCTAATTCAGTCGTCGCGCCCATATCGCTGTACGTGATGCCATCGGTGCTGAAATAGAGCTGATACGAGCTCGCATCGGCGACAGCGCTCCAACTCACCTCAATGGAATAATTGCCGACATTTTTTACAATCATTTCCGGGATTGCAATCATCAGTTCATTGAACCGGAGCGGGGTATAGCTGCCCCAGTCCACCGTCCGATGCACGCATTTTGTGGCGCTGCCAGAAGCTTCGTACACAATGGGGCGGCCGTCCGCTGCGCGCTTATCAAACAGTCGGACATGACTGGCCGGAACATTCAAAATATCGCCGGCCAACAATGCATCGCGGGGAATTTCAGTGGAATAATTGGGGAGCGTCCGTGTGCTCTGCCTGGGAATTTCCCAGCACCACGAGACGAACGCGGAACAATCTATCCCTGTGGCCCACCACGGCGTTCCGCCGGCAGCCTCATAATGAGCCAGGTGGGAACCGGCTCCGTCGCCAGCCGCGATGCGAGTCAGGTATGTGCTGACTTTATCGTTTCCGCCATAGGAATAGGCTTCGCCTGTGTGCCAGCCGATGGAAAAATCACAGGGGATGCCGCCGTAATCCATGTATTCCGAATGGTTGATATTCTCCGATGAGCAGTACCATTGCACATCGATATAGGTTTCTGCTGTGGTGATAATCTGATCCCGTGTGATTTGAGCCGGCGAATTAGCCGCGCCCATGATAACCAGTAGAACTGCGGAACAACTGAATGTAATTTTCATGAGATGCTCACCTTTTCACTCGCCATTTCACCACAAAAAAACCATGGTCCAGGATCTGCATGGAATAGACATTGCCTTCGCTATCGAGGGCAATTGGCCGATACGGCATCACCCTGTTGCTGTTTTGAATCCGAAATTTAGAGACAGGTTCGCCCTTGCTATTCAGTTTGTGGATTTCAAAGATAGATTTGCCTACTTGATCGAACAATTCCAACCGAATGAAAATATGACCGTATTTATCCGTGTCCAGAAAAATGATGGAGCCAATGGATTCATCGCAGTGAATCGGGATGGTGCGGTTGTTTTTCGATTGGTCGTCTTCAATGAGTAGCGCGCCCTCATGTTGATTCAACCAGCGGGTTTGAAATCGAACGTCGCGACTATTTCCGGATAACCCGGCGCGCTCCGATTGAATCTGGACAGTCTTCGAATTACTGCTTCCCACACAGTACTGCTTCTGTTCATAAGTCTGAATGCACACCTGATTGCCATCAAATCGCAGGCCGTCGATCATATCAATTTTTTGGTTAATCTCAACCTTCCGGAGATGCTTTCCAATGTGATTGAATTCTTCGATGAAATAATTATAAGGATCCAGAATGAAAATTCTATCGTCGACATACTTCACATCAAACGCCTGTATGGTGACAGGGATACTTTTCAACCAGTTGCCCAGAGTGGAATAGAGCTGAATCCGCCTGTTCACTGCATCGAGGATGGCCAGATTGCCTCGCGCGTCCACGGAGATTGACTGAGGACAATTGCCCTCTGCTTCGAGTCTCAATCCGAACTCGCCGATCCCATTCCCCCATTTAGCCACTATCATCGTGACCGGTTCGTACTCTTCCGCGCCGGCAAAACTCACGATCATCACCAAAAGGATAAGCCCACAGCTAAAAAATTTCATGTTCTACCTGCATTAAATTGGTCAAAATATGAAAACCCGATTCTGTTTCCCCCTATCATGATTTTCGAGTACCAGAAAGTAATATTTTTAAACGTAACTTTCAAGCAAAATTTCCGATGCAGTTTTTTCACGAAACATAAGATAAATCAAAAAAACATCTTGACATTGTGGTGATTTTTTGTTAAAATTAGTTAAATTTTAATTGACCAAAACTTAACTCAGGAGGTTACCTATGGCAATGGGTAAAGGCACTGTAAACAAAGTTATTCTCGTCGGTCGATTGGGTCAGGATCCGGAATTGAAATACACGCCCAGCGGTTCAGCCGTTGCAAATTTCAGCCTGGCAACGAATAGGGTCTGGAAAGATCAGGATGGCAACACGCAGGAAAAAACGGACTGGCATCGTCTTGTCGTCTGGCGGAAATCTGCGGAGATAGCCAACACCTATTTGAAGAAAGGCAGCCAGATTTTCGTCGAAGGCCGGCTCGAAACGCGGAGTTGGACGGATAAAAATGAAGTCGTCCGATATACCACCGAAGTCGTGGTGGAAAATTTTCAAATGTTAGGAGGGAAAGGCGAGCGCACCACGGACAGCGGCGAAATTCCTCCTCATTCGGACGAGTTCCCACCGGATGCTCAACCCCAGGAAGGCGCTGAAGACGATCTTCCGTTTTAATTAACAATCTGCCAGCAGGACCATTTTAATCCGAGAAATCATTTTCTCGGATTTTTTTATTAAAACAGTTGCCTTTAATAAATAATTTCCTATATTAATACTCGACTAAAATCAACCTGATGAATTGTCCATGACCGAAGATGAGCTCATCCAACTCGCTTTGAAAAACCGGGAACGCGCATACGCCATTTACTCCAAATTTCGCGTCGGTGCGGTGCTGGTGACGGCGGAGAATCGGCTGTATCACGGCTGCAATATCGAGATCAGTTCGTACGGCCTGACCATTTGCGCCGAGCGAGTGGCCATCTTTAAAGCTGTTTCGGAAGGCGAGACCAAATTCACATCCATTTACATCGCTTCGGACTCGGAGAAAATCACATCGCCCTGCGGCGCCTGTCGCCAGGTATTATGGGATCTGGCCGGGGACATTGATGTGGTGATGATCAACCGCTTCGGACAATTCAGACAGGAAAAATTGAGCGCATTGCTGCCGATGGTTTTTGATAAAACCTCGTTACCGGGGAAATACTGATCTCTATGAAAGATGTCATTTTAATCGGAATCGCCGGAGGTTCCGGCTCTGGAAAGACACTGGTTACGGAACGGATATTCAAAGAGCTCGGGTCGAGAAAGGTGACTGTCCTGCAACAGGATTCCTATTACAAAGAGTTGAACCACCTTTCGTTCGAAGAGCGAACGCGGCAAAATTTCGACCATCCTGATTCGTTTGATACGCCATTGCTTCTGGACCATCTGAAGGGATTGTTAGCCGGGCGGACGATTGAAGTGCCCATTTACGATTTTCAATCGCATTCGCGGAAGACTGAGACCAAATCTGTTGGCGGCCACATCATCATCGTCCTGGAAGGCATTCTCATTTTACATACGCCCGAACTGCGGGAACTCATGGATATCAAAGTGTTCGTCGATACGACCGATGACATTCGGCTCATCCGGAGAATTCGCCGCGATGTGAATGAGCGCGGTCGTTCCCTCGATTCGATTCTGGAACAATACGAGAACAGCGTTCGTCCCATGCACCTGCAATTCATCGAGCCGACGAAACGCTATGCCGATATTATCATTCCCGAGGGCGGTTATAATTTAGTGGCAATTGACTTGCTCAAGACAAAAATCAGATCGCTGCTAAAAGAGCACGGTCACTGATTCCTTTCAGGCATCTATCGATTTACCTTTCTATAATTATCTAAAGTACGCCTTTCTTCGGTTTTCAAGCGTTGAGCCTGGTACAGATTCTGCTATTATGTTCATTAACACTCTAATTTGGGGATCTTATGTTAGAAGTAATTACCGGCGCCATGGAGGCGGGGAAAACCTGGCTACTGTATAAACTGATCAGTGATGCAAAATTAATGGGTAAGAAAGTGCAGGTTTTTGCTTACCCGGTTCACCAGGAAAAAATTGTCTCCCGAATCGGCTTTAAAAGCGAAGCCGTCACCGTTCCATCAGTCGCGGAAATTGAATCCTCCCTCGAGCCTGATGTCGCCACGCTGGCCATTGACGACGCCCAGCTTTTCGATAAAATGGATCTGATCAATTTTTGCAATAAGCACCGATCATCAATTCATATCATCATTGCCGGATTGCAGTTGAATAGTTTTGCCGAACCATTTGGCGCTATCATCGATTTGATGGGCTGCGCGGAAAAGGTGACAGTGCTGCTGGGCGTGTGCGAAAAATGCAAACAACAAACCGCTCTTTTTTCCCAGCGCTATCGCGATAAGGAACATGGCATCCCAATTACTAAAGACGATCCGAAAATCGAATTGAGGAAAGAGTTGTACGCGCCGGTTTGCTGGAATTGCTATCAGCCACCGACGTAACAGTTTCCATCGATTGTACTAATTGTTCCAGCCGCTGCCCGATCATGCATCCCGGTCAATTTCCAATTGAATCAAATTTCGCCGCTCGTGTTTTGCCCGGGTTCATTTCCTTGAATCATCGGGTCACGTTGTTTGCCATCTCTGCGACGAACATGAGGAATGCGGCAATCGTCAGGGCTGCGGCTACAGGGGTATTTTATCAACACAGGGTGGGGTGATTTATGATGCAGGAAAAATTGAATCAATCGTTCGAATTTCTCAAACCAAAAATAAAATCCAATCCCACAACGGCCATTGTTCTTGGCTCCGGTCTTGGATCTTTAGCCGATGAACTCCAGAACAAAATTACAATCAACTGCGAGCAGATACCGCATTACCCGAAACCACGAGTCGCCGGCCATGCCGGGAAATGGATCATCGGCCAACTGGGAGATCAGTCCATCATCGCACTGAAGGGACGGGTGCACACGTACGAGGGCTACTCCGCTTTTGAGACAACATATCCCATCAGACTGCTGTCAACATTGGGCGTCCGGAATCTCGTTGTGACCAATGCTGCTGGCGGAATTAACAAAAATTTTCAGCCAGGCGATTTGATGATAATCACCGATCACATCAACTTGTTATTCGACAATCCGCTCATCGGCAATAACGCAATTTCCGCGGAAGAACGATTTGTCGATTTGTTCGAGGCTTACGACGGTATTTTCATCCAGCGAGCCAAACAGGTCGCGGCGGAACTGGGAATTAAAGTTCAGACCGGCATCCTGGTCACGTCCAAAGGCCCTTCGTACGAAACAGCCGCCGAGATAAGGATGTCGCGCATTCTGGGCGGCGACGCTGCGACCATGTCAACCGTGCCCGAAGTGATTGTTGCGCGTCAAATGCGAATACGGGTCCTTGGCATGTCCTGCATTACCAACCTGGCGACCGGCATCGGCGATAAAAAGCTCAGTCATGAAGAAGTCACGGAAACAGCAGATCGGATCAAAGATACCTTCGTTCGATTGATGAAAGAAATTTTAAAACGCATGCCTTCATGGTAATTCACGACACTCCCAATTAATCAGGGCGATTCTCAATAACGCTTGTAATCCAATTGCCGGGTATGAACAAAAATAATTCACGAAATAAATGGGCGCTCTTTTACCTCAAGCTGTGGAACATGCGGTTGCACTTCAAAAACCTGTTTCTCTTTTTCGAAATTACCTGGAAAAAAAGCCGGCTATGGCATCACTTCAAAATTTGGGCGCTATCCCCAGTTTCATGGCGGAAAAAAGTCGCGCGATTGGAAGCCCAGAAAAAGTACGAGCAGGTCATCGCGATCTGCAATCGAAAGCGCAAGCATCAGAGGCTGCTCCCGGAAATCTATGAAATCATCGGGAGGAATTTGCGCGATTTGAATCGCATCGATGAAGCCTATGAAAATTTAACGCACGCCCAGCAATTGAATTCGCCGTCGCCGTCGCTCTGCTACGAACTGGGTTTGATCCATTTCATCAAACGCAACTATTCCCAGGCGCGCAAAGCCATGGAGACCGCCATCCAGAAGGGTTACGATACGGCGCCGCTGCGCATTCATCTCGGCAAGGTGTATTATCAAATGGGCATGCTGGACCGGGCCGAATACTGCTTCAAGCGCGTCCTTGATTTGTATCCCCACGAGGGCAGTCTATATTTCCTTCTCGGCATTGTGTACAAAAGCAAAATCGAGTACCAACTGGCCATCGATGCATTTTCTAACGCCGTCAAATTTGGTAGCAATCAAAAAGAAGAACATCTGGGGCTGGCCGAAATCTACACGCGGTTAGGGTATTGGGATAATGCTGTTCGGGAATATGAGGCCATTCTGGAATTTGAACCGAATAATTTTATCGCCCATTATTTCCTGGGACGGATTTTCGAAATTCAGGGTCTCGAAGAAAAAGCCATCAGCGAATACATCATTGCCAATAAAATCGATCCGGAGGACGAGGACACGAAACAAAAGCTCACCCAGTTACTGGCCTCGCCTGTGAACATTGAAAACCGTTAGCTTTTTACCTGTTTTCAAACCTATTTTTTTTCACCTTCAAACTATCCCACTCAATGCATCGTCTAACTTCTGAGCAACCTTGTCGCGGATTTCTCAATCCGGAAATTCAAAAAAAGGACCCCATACACTATGTTAGCTGAATTCAGCGTTGTTCCGACTGATAAGGGAGAAAGCGTCAGCAGCTATGTCGCTGAAATCCTGAACATCATCGACCAGAGTGGACTGGAATATCAATTGACCGCCATGGGCACCATCGTCGAAGGCACAACGGATGAGGTGTTCGATGTCATTAAACTCTGCCACATCACCATGCGCATGTACTCCAACCGCGTCGTCACGCATATTTCTATCGACGACAGAGAGGGCGCACAATTCCGGCTGCGCGGCAAAATTGAATCGATTGAAAAGGCATTGGGAAGAAAATTGAAAAGGTGATGCGGAATGAACGAAGATATCATTGTCATCTTTGTCACGGCCGCCAACCAGCAGGAGGCGGAACTAATAACCAGCGCCTTAGTAGAAAAAAAGTTGATCGCCTGTGGCTCAATGGTCAGCCCGGTTTTTTCAATTTTTCGCTGGCAGGGGAAAATCAACCATGAACACGAAGTCCTGATGATTCTAAAAACCCGACGCAGCAAATTCAACGAGGTAGCCCTGGAAATTAAAGCGCTTCATAGTTATGAAACACCTGAGATAATTGCGCTGCCCATTATCGCCGGCGCAGATGACTATGTAGCCTGGGTCAACAGTGAAACATGATAATTATTGAATGTGAATGGAAATTACCTTCTTAGGCTCAGGGACAGGGATACCGTCTCTCGAAAAAAGCGCTCCTGGAATTCTCATAAAAGTTGGAACTGAACCCCTTCTTTTCGACTGCGGCTCCGGCACATTGACTCGCTTGTTGAGCGCCGGTATTATGTACACTGACCTCAATCATGTCTTTTTGACGCATACTCATTCAGACCACACAGCGGATTTAATTCCGCTCATTCAGGCGCTCCACACCACACCAGATTTTCAGCGAACCAGGGAATTGCATCTCTATGGCCCATCATCGTTCACCAGGTTTATGGGATTATTGAGTCAGGCGTATGGGACCTGGGTTCTGACACCAGAATTCCCTCTCTCCATTCATGAATTATTATCCGATCAGATTTCGACGGCGCTGTTCCGACTTCGAACGGCGCCAATGCATCACAGCCATGCGGCCATTGGATATCGGCTTGAGGACGAAAGCGGAGCAGCCATCGTCTATTCCGGGGACACGGGATTTTGTCAGGAAATTATCGAACTTGCGCATCGTGCCGATATCCTCATTCTGGAATGCTCCTTTACCGACGATCACCCTGTTGCAGGTCATTTGACTCCCACAGCAGCCGCTACCATCGCTGCCAGAGCCGGGTGTCGGCGCCTGGTATTGACGCATCTTTATCCGCCATTCGATAAAATTGAAATGGAAATCCGAACTCGATGCAAAACAATCTTCGACAGCGAAATTTCCATTGCGCGGGATTTTCTGAGAATTACAATTTAGATGGATTTGCACAACAGCCATGTTCAAGAAACATCTGATAAAAATAGCGGTTATACTCTCACTACTCTTGCACTTGCTGCTGTTTTTTTCCTACAGGTATTTGAGTGAAATTCAGCTTTTTCCGATAGCTGCTAATAGCCTCGAGCCTGCACAGGACAACGCTGCGATGGAGCCTGAGAAGCGCATCGAATTCGAGCTCGTCGAGACGCCTGAAAATAGTCCGGACGAAACGCCGGCCTCGGAGACCGATCTGGTTTCCGATAAAAACTCGCGCGCTCGGGATATGAACAGCGATCCCTCTTTGCCCATCGGCAATCCTTATTCTGAGGGAGATTTTGATGTCAAGGAAGTGCCGGAAGCTCAGTCCTCTCTGGCGAATCAACAGAGGAACCAGTCTCAGCGCGACGAATCCGAAATGGCAAACAAAACCGAGTCCGAACCGGAAGAGCTGGGGTTGGTGGAATATACCCATGAAAAATTCAGCCGAAAGCAATTGATGGCCGATGGAACACCAGAGCCCCCGACGCCGCAACAGCGAAGCGCTCAGAAGCCGCTGTACGAAAATACAAAATTTTCAGCAGATGAATTGGGCGGTTTTTCATTCAACACGTATGAGTGGGACTTTGCGCCCTACATGCTGGAGATGAAACGCAAGGTCGAAAAAAACGTGTTCCCGCCGCCGGCATTCACGCACATGGGGCTCATCAGCGGCGAAACAATACTGCGATTCAAAGTGATGCCAAATGGCGAGGTCAAAGATTTGGAGGTTTTAAAATACAACGGGCATGAATCACTCATGGAGACAAGCCTGAAAGCCATTCAGATTTCTTCGCCGTTCAGAAATTTGCCGGCGGATTTTCCGGAAAATTATCTGGAGGTCACCGCATCATTCACGTATTTCATTAAGCGGTGAAAGACTGCGCGCAGATCGCGACAGGCTAAATTCTGAAAAAATAAGAGAGAAATTGCCTGCCACGATGCGGCACGATCGTAGAATTTTTGTTTTCCCCGTCAGTCAACGATGACGAAAGAGCGAAGTGAATATTTGCCCTGAGCAGAAGCTATTCTGGTTTATATTTCAATCGATCAATCCAATTGGTCATGCCTATTAAACTCATAATCGATTATCACTCATAACGACAGGAACTGAAACTGATGCAAGAAGCCTGGACGACATTACAGCGCGGTGGGATCATGATGATTCCACTCGTCATTAGTTCAATCATCGCTCTCGCCATTATTATCGAACGATCGATTTCGTTGAGAAGAAAGAAAGTGCTGATTCCCGAGATCATCAATGTCATTGAAACGCTGCAACGGCCGGAGGATATTCATTTAGCCATTTCCATTTGCAACAAGAACAAAGGCGCCTTCGCCAACATCATCATGCTCGGACTGGAAAATAGCGATCTCGATAAAGCGGAACTGAAGGAGTTGATCGAGGAGCAGGGTCGGCAGGAAGTGCGGGAGTTGGAAAAGGGACTGGCCATGCTGGAAACAATCGCCGGCATTGCTCCGCTCATGGGATTGCTCGGAACGGTTTTAGGTATGGTCAGCGTTTTTACAGTGATCACCGAAAAAGGCATTGGACAGGCGCAACTCCTGTCAGGCGGCATCGCAGAAGCTTTGATAACAACCGTGGCCGGTTTGTTCATTGGTATTCCGGCTTTGTTCATGTATAATTACTTCACGCACAAAGCGGAAAATTTTATTCTGGACATCGAAAAATTTACATCGACGCTGATCAGAAAACTGAACCGATTTAAATCGCCTGCGCAACCGTTAAAAAACAGAAACGAGGAATGAATCAACCATGCAACTGAAGAGTACCCGGAATCGCAAAGTCAGCATCAACATCACATCCCTGGTGGACGTGCAATTCATCCTGCTGATCTTTTTCATGGTCTCCACCTCTTTCACTGAACAGCAGGGCATGAAGCTGGAATTGCCTGAGTCAGCTTCCGCTGCTTCTGAAAAAATTAAAGAACTGATCTTGGAAATACGCAACGACGACATCCTGATCTTGAACAACGAACAGGTAGCCATGAACGACCTCAGCGCGAAATTCAAGCAATTGATTCCTTCACTCAAGGATAAATCGCTCGTCCTGAAAGCGGATAAGCATGTCTCTCACGGGACCGTCGTTCAGGTGATGGACATCGCGAAACTCAGTGGATTGGAAAAGCTCATTATCGCGACGAAAATGAAGGCTGAATAAACCGGCACACTCCCGGCCGGATTTCAAGAATGCCTTTTCACCGGCCAGAACGCCCATCTTTCCCACGCTGCCAGAAACAAAATTCACAAAAAAAGGGAATTGCCAGACCGCTGTCTGTTGCAATTCCCTTTTTCAATTTAGCCTATAATTGAAGCGCGGCGCCATCATACATCGTATCAACACATTTCAAACGGGCAAAGCACTTCATTCAAATTTATAAAAATCACCCCATCTGACGAAGAAGACTTCGCCTGCTAAAGAGGACACGATAGCCAGCAATCGAAAGACAGGAGTTCTCCGCCGTGTCAATACCTCAATCGCTCGTTGGTAAAATATTCAATGACATTTTCCAGGATTTCTGTTAGCTGAACGCTCGGCTGATAACCGATCAGCGTTTTAATCTTTGACAAATCCGGGACGCGAATGGTCATATCCTCGAACCCTTCTTCGTACGCCTGGTCGTAGGGGATGTGCACGATCTCGGAACTGGAATTTGTCATCTCTTTCACTTTCACAGCCAGGTCATTGATGCTGATGGACTCTGTGTTACCGACGTTAAAAATTTGGCCGACCGCTTCGGCATTGTACGCCAGATTGATGATGGCATCGACCACATCCGAAACGTAGGTGAAGCAGCGGATCTGTTTTCCGGAGCCGTATACTGTAATCGGTTCGCCCTTGAGCGCCTGAACGACGAATCGCGGAATCACCATCCCGTAACGTCCTGTTTGCCGCGGTCCAACCGTATTGAATAATCGCACAAGAACAACTTCCAGATCCTTCTCTTTGTGATAGGCCAATGCCAGAAACTCATCGATTGCCTTGGAACTGGAATAACTCCACCGATTTTTTGTCGTGGGGCCTAATACGCGGTCATCATTTTCTTTGAACGGAATCTTGTCACTTTTGCCATAGATTTCCGACGTCGACGTCAGCAGCACTTTTTTGAGGTAGCGCTTCGCTACCTTCAGCACCATGTGGGTGCCCAAAATATTCGTCTCGATCACCTCGACCGGCCGGCTCACAATCAATTCCACCCCAACTGCCGCAGCCAGATGATAAATGATATCGCACTCGCTGACCAATCGATCCATCACTGTTTCATTTAAAATCGATTCCACAGCAATATTAAACCGGGGGCTGGTCATTAAGTGCTCCACATTCTCCAACCTCCCTGTTGACAGATCATCAATGACAAACACCATGTCGCCACGACGCAGTAATTCTTCTGCCAGGTGCGACCCAATAAAACCAGCGCCACCAGTGATTAATGCTCTCATACATTGCTCCTTTAAAATTTATTTTTGGTCTGAACCGTAATTCGTTAGCTCTACTCCACGATGGATCGTCTCGTTTTCATGTTGGTTATTTACATGTATCGGCACATGTTATAAATTAATTATTCGCTTCTCCACTTTTTATATGTGACTCTCGACATCAAACATCAATACATTAGAAAAAAATATCTCTAAAATTTTTCTCTCTCAGCAATGGTTATTTCGTCCAACAACCATCAGGGCGGTAATCAGGATATAAATGGAAATTGCTTGCATTAAAATCAGAATATTTCCCCACAGCGGCGTATAGGGCAAAAGCAGCGAACCGATCCCGATGCACAACGAAATCAGATAGATGAACAGGACCGCCCATTTTTCCGAGAAACCGAGATTGACCAATCGATGTGAAAAATGGCATTTGTCGCCAATGAAAATCGAGCGCCGTTCTCTCATCCGTATCAGGATCACCGACAGGGTATCATAGATCGGGATGCTCAGAATGATCACCGGCAGAATGACCGTAATCAGCGAATGGCTCCCCGGCACGCGATAGGAACTCTGAAGCGTCAACGCGCCGAACAAAAATCCGATGAACAGGCTGCCGGTATCCCCCATAAAAATTTTGGCGGGCTTGAAATTATACGGCAAAAAGCCTGACACACTTCCGGCAAACGCGCAGAAGATGAACGCCATAAACACCTGCTGCTGCACAATGGAAATGATAAAAAATAACAGAGCGGAAATCACTGAAATCCCGGCCGCCAGACCATCCATATTATCCAGCAGATTGAAGGAATTGCTCATCCCTACAATCCAAATCACCGAGACGAGAATATCCAGAATGGCGCCGGGCAAAAACTCCGTCCGAATGCCGAATGAAACCACCAGCGCTGCCACTGCAAACTGAGCCAGAAATTTGAACCGGTACGAAAACTGCTCGCGAAAGTAATCGTCCAGCAGACCGATCACAGTCATCAATACTCCCCCGATCAGGATCACCATAAGTTTGGGCAGCACGCTGCTGAGCCGATCCATCACCCGAACCACCATTGGAAAATGCTGTGCGATCAAATCGCTGTCCCGGAACACGTATAGACCGGCAATGTGCAGCATAATAACGAGCACAAAGGAAGACACAAACGCCAATCCACCCATTCGAGGCTTGGGAGTCGTGTGAATTTTACGTTCCCCAGGATGATCTAAAACAGCCAGCTTTTCAGCCATTGTTCGAATGGCAGGAACCAGCGCATAGCTGACAGCGAAAGTGAGAATGAAAATATATCCGAAAAGATAATACCACATAATTTTATCTGATTGCGTTTATCGACCGGCAGAAGCCTCCAGCAGGCACTGCTCCAATTTCTGTGCGAGCGCGGCTCGGGAATAATGCTGCTCCACAAGGCGCCGCCCATTTTGCCCCATGGTTCTGCATCGCGCCGGATCGTTCTTCAATTTAAGAATAGCATCCTTGAGCTGGTCCACATTTTCCGGCTCGGCAAAGAGTCCGGCCCCGGCCTGCTCAACGATCTCCCGGGTCTCGCCATCCACGCAGAGCAGCACCGGTTTCGCGCAGGCCATGTAGGTGAAGACTTTGACCGGGATGACCCGATCGGAAACGATTGTTTTTTTAATGGTCGTCAATCCCAGGTCGCACGTTTGAATATAACGCGGCAGTTGTTCCTCAGCCTGAGCCTCTAAAAACATCATGTTGCCCAGCCCATATTTCCGGGCGGTTTCAATTAAATGCGCTTTGCGCACGCCCTCGCCGATGAAAAGAAAGAAGATATCTTTCTCTTCCCTTAACTGATTGGCCACCTCGACGACAAAATCCAATCCGTGCATCAAGCCATGGAGCCCGGTATACCCGATGATGAATGTCGCTGCGTCAATGTCCAGGTTCTGCAGAACCGTCGTATCTTTTTCGCCCGGGCGATATAGCTCGGTGTTGGCGCCGTTGGGAATGACAATAATTTTCTCAGGAGGCACTTTTGCCCGCTCGATGATACGGTTCTTAAAACCGGACGTCACTGTGACAATGCGTTCAGATGTATTATATAGGAATAGCTCCAGTTTTTCGGAAAGGTTTATAAAATATTTATTGGATAATTCACCGAGAATAACCGCTGTCTCCGGCCATAAATCCCGCACTTCCAGGACTAACTTCGCTCTTCGGAAAAAACAAATGACAGCACCGGCTGCGCCAACAAAAAGAGGCGGTGATGTAGCAAAAACCACATCGAATTTTTTCCGAAGCGCCAGTCCGCCAATAATCGCCGTCACCATAAAGCTGAGGTAGAACAGCATCCGCGTTGCAAAATTCTTTTTGGGTCTGGCGTAGACCCACATTCGGAGGACGTCAATGCCGGAATCGGTCTCGCGCTGAAATAATTTGAACCGATACTTTTCAGGGATCACGCCAGTGGGATGATTCGGAAACTCTGTCAGCACGGTGACCGCATGCCCCCGCTGCACCAGATTTTTGGCCATTTCCACGGCGCGGGTTTGCGTTGCGCCAATCTCCGGCGGATAGTATTGTGTGATGTATAAAATATTCATTCTGAAAGAAACATGCTTCCTGATTGAATCGAGCGTTGACGATCCGAACCTGACACTGATCTGGCTGCGCGGCCCGAACGGCGCGGCATTCTGAACAGGCAAACAGGGCTCAGTCACCGCGGATTTATGTAACTTCGCTCTCCAGTCATACAGGCTATCCGCGGGCATTCGAACTGTTTTTTAGCCTTGTAACTTCAAATCATTGGATGAGTTAAACTGCACTAACTTTTTCCAGTCAATTATTCCATCAATACAAAATTCCCTGCCAAATTCAAAAGTCAGCTTATTCAGGATCTGAGAATAGTTGTTCCAAAATTCATCGTTCTTTTGTTTCGCTCTGTATCCTAAAGGTTCTATTAAAATTGTATTTAACATGTTGATCAAAGACTGTACTTGATAAGTAAAATCTTCTATTATATGTTAGGTATCAATTATTTCAAATTCAACTTCTAGTTTCCTGCATAAATCCGCTAATACCTTCAATCCCCTTTCACGTGCAAAATGACTCTCCATCGTATACTCTAAATAGCGGACGGGATAAAAAAAATCTCGCCCATTCGGATGTTTCGGAACAGTCTCGTTAGTGATAAGGTACCTTTTATTACTAGACCCCCAAGGCAAAGGTAATTTTAGTACTAAATTTTCATCTACTAAATATTTCAAAACATCTAGAAATAATAATCTAACCGTATCATTTGACATTACTTTTTTATCTACTTTTACAGCAATTCTTCCATATACTCTTCCTACATCTTTCTGTAGATCTGAAGTACTGTAATCGACAGTACCCGTTATAACCAAAGCGTCATAAATCGAATCGAATATGTCGCTATATTTTTCATATAGCGCTATCGCCAATTTTTTTTCTTCATTTGTTATTGCCATCTTAATTCCCTTATATCTAATTTTCAAGTTTTTAATATACTGAATGATAAAGGGTTTTACTTTTTCATTCAAGTTTGGATGGTCTGTCAAAGGCAATAAGAATTTATCATTAAGAAGCTGATAATCAATACAATACCATCGATCATCCCCAATAGTATTTTTTGAATTATCTAAAAGATTTGGTGTGAGATATACTAATAAATTCTCATCATTTTCATGATTGTCGATTAACCAATCTGCATATTTTTTCGACTGATTTGCGTCAGGAGTAGAATCAATTTTCAATTCAATTATACAATTCAGTCTCCCCTCATGATTATCAATACCTTTGTATCTGGTGGAAATAAAAATGTCGAACCGACCCACACCACTAATACTTGTTTCCTTAGAAATATTTTCATTCGGTACTACATCTACATCCCAGAATTCGACCGTCGGTAATATTTTAAGAAGTAAATAATTATGATGACGAATTGATTTTAAACATCTCTCATCTAATAAAATTAATAAAAATCTCAATAAAGTATAATGAGACAGTAAATGCGATCCACCAGGATCGAGTAACCAGCCCAGAAAACACGAATGCCATCTTTCATAGTGTGCTCTTCCAACAATTTTGAAAAAATTCGGCTCACTTAAGATATTTTCAAATTTAATAAACTGGGGTTCTGAAATGAGATTTAATAGTCTCTCAGTAAAATCTTTTTTAACTTTCATCTTTTTTATCATTATGTATAACTTCAATTAATCATAAAATTAATAAAGCTATCACACAGCTAACTCATTAAGTAAATAACCATTTTTACTTTTTCCAAAGCCGCTACCGACTTTTGATATGTCCCTTTTTTTATCCGTTTCGCTCAGTTTTTTAACCTGAATTATTCATGAACTTGCTCAGAATTTGAGTCAACATTCAGATTTTCAATTAGCTAAAGGCTAAGCTATTTTGAAACTCAGTTTTTATACGTTTATTCTAAAAAGAGCACCATTCAGGTTAGCCAGCCTCCTTTAAAAATACTATGAATAATGCAGGCTGAGTCTATTTTCAGACCATGATCCCACTGGAACCATGACTCTTTCCTGATACATTGCAAACTGTTTTTGTTTGTTGAATTGGATTAATCGTTCCCACGCGTCCCTGAACCGATTCGGCCATTTGCCAGGGTACGAGTTTTTCTTGTGCCAGATAAACTCTTCGGTCCAAAACCAGCCCTGCTTTCTCATTTCAAGAATAAGCTCAATGACATACGTATGACGTTCTCCATCAACTGCTTTTTCCTTGATATTCAAAATGAACGTCCCGGTTGGTTTCATGACTCTTAACAATTCTTTTGAAATTGGCAAAAACCATTGAACATAGTGATCCGGATGAATGCCACCATACGTACCCTTCCGTCTATCCGCGTATGGTGGTGATGTAAAAATTAAATCCACTGAATTATCCGGTATTTGAGTCAATACCTCTCTGCTATCTCCCAAATAGATATTAGTAAATAATTCCATCTTTGAGTTCTCCATCTTATGGATACTAATTCTGCGATGAGAAGATAAGAAAAAAATTAGTAAATTGCCACTGTCTTTTTGGGCCGTATTGTCATTTGAGCGGCGTATTCGCGCTGTCGAAAATACCCGCGCACCCGAACCGGCCGGCTTCATTTCGGCAGGCTGCACACCACAAGCTGAATGGGCGCCTGTTTCACTTCGTCCGGCGACTCGGCCTTCTGCACGAGCACCGTCGGCAAAATGCTGTCGATTTCCCGGGTGACGTCCCTGGCGACGAATCGATTGACAAATTTCCGCAATCGCCTGGGAAACAATTGCCGCAGTTTGAATCTATCCATTTTGATCACGGAGTAGTAGGCTTTCATGTCGTTCAGCACATTCTTTCGCTGATGATACATTTGTACCGAAGTAAAATGTCGGGCGAACAATTCGCGGAGCGAATCCACATCCATTTCGTTGATATGATCTTCCACCCGGGTTATCTGGTCGAACACCGGCTTGTTGGGCGTGGACAGGATAAAAATTCCGTCAGGCTTTAAAATGCGTTTCACTTCCGAGAGAAACAGGACGGCCTGCTCCGGCCGGAGATGCTCGAACGTCTCGATGGAGACAACCACATCGAAACTATCGTTTTCGAACGGCGTGTCGGTCACTTCCGAAACAGCGTACCGGACACTCCCGCTCCCATATTTTTCCCGGGCATAGGCAATGCGGGACTCATCTATATCAATTCCCTCGACATGGCACGCTGTGGTGGCGAGCAGATAGCTTCCGTAGCCCAAACCGCACGCTGCATCGAGCACATTTTTGCCGGCGCAGAACCGATGGGCAAACAGGTACAAGGCGATGTAACACGCGTATTCGTAATTGTTTTTATAGATTCCACTATCCGGCTGTATTTGCTTCAGGAACCGGATGGTTCGCTCATTGCCAATATCGTTCAGATCAATTTTCGATAGCATGCGATCAGCTTCTCCTCTTCACTCGACCAGTTAAATTTTTCGAAAACCGCTTTCCGCCCGTTCTCGCCCATTTCGTTCCGGCGCTTTTCATCCGTTATCAGAACGGCGACTTTTTCTGCAATGTCTTCCGGGGCAAGCGGATCGACGACGACTCCGCAGCCGGCTTCACGGACAATCCCCTCCCACAGCGGGAAATGCGAGACAACTACCGGCTTTCCCAGCATCATATACTCGAACATCTTGGTTGGAAGCGAATGGATGTAGTTGCCATCCGGATGCAGCACAGCCAGACCAATATCCGCGTTTTGCAGATAGCCGAACATGTCGGTGTAATTCATCCGGCCGGTGATGACAATGTTTTTCTCCAGCCCGGCCCGGGCAATCCGCTCTTTCACCTCTCGCTCCAGCGACGCCGGAAAAAATTGTCCAATGAGATACAGTTTCACGTCGGGGAATCGCCGCGCCAGCAGCTCGACCGCTGCGATCATTTCAAACGCGCCCCGCATCCTGGTGATAGCGCCGACATAGATGAGATTGGCGCCATGCGACGCGCCTTGCCGGTGCGGGTATTCTTTTAAAATCGGATAATTATAAATGACAACCGGCGCGCGACAAAAATTTGGAATGTAGGAATCTTCCGCCACAATAATGGCATCGAAAAATTGCTCGCCCAACGATTCCAACGCATGCAAACCGAACGCGACAGGCCGCCGCAGCCAGGGAGCTATCCATGATTTTCCCAGCGTCTGTTTCCGGATGTCCTCGTGAACATCGTAGATGATTTTCGCGCGCGTCAGCACTTTGAGCAGCATGCCAATGATGAGCAGTTCCGGATCGTGGAATTGGTAGATGTCCGCTTTCACGGCCAGCGCCCGTTTCAGAGCGCGGAACATATTGACCGGACGCCGCAATCCCTTTGCCGGCGCCAGCGGCAGAGCGAGAATTTTAACGCCATCCGCGGTCTCATCCCGATCATGCCGGACGATCAGATGCGTGTCGTAGCCGAACCTTGCGGCGCTGACGCACTCTTTGAAAAAAATCCGGACATCCCGGACGGGATGAACCGTTGTGATGTGACAGAGTTTTATCGTTTTCTCAGTATTCATGGGGAATTCGGGCAACAACTCCGGCTGTTTTTTTCTATGGTAGCGCGCTCTCACAATATCAGCGGGGAAAGCGACTGTAACAATCGCCCGGCCCGGGGCGATGCGCGTCACGCTTCGGCAGCCTGAACATCCTCTATCTGGCCGCTCATTTCGAATCGCTCCGCAATGAAAAAGTAAAGCGCCAGGCTCACTCCGAAAAAGATGTACGAAATCGACGTGCTCACTGCCGAACCGATCATGCCGTATTTTGGGATGAGCGATAGATTTAAAATGGTGTTCAGAATAAACGCAATGACTGGAACAATCACAGTTACCCGAGGGAATCCTTTTCCCCAGAGCGAAAATAGAAATATCTTTCCGGCAGCCATGACAATCGTCCCGGGCAGGAGCCAATACAGGACATCTGCGGCAGCGAGGTATTTGTCCTTGTACAAAAAGACGATGATCTTTTCGCCCATGAACCACAGAAACAGTCCAAAGACAAGACCGACGGATAGAACAAACAGCACAACCCTGATGGAAAGACTTCTGCTTTTTTTCGACTTCTCTTTCCCGGAAATCTTGGGAAAGATCACGGTGCCGGAGGTATTGGCAAATTTTTGAAGCAGTTCTGAAAGTATCACTGCCACGGAATAGATACCAGCCTGGTCAATTCCCAGAAAATAGTTGATGAGAAAAACATCCACGCGGAAAAGCAGGTACAGCGGAATGCTCGATGCGCCGGATCGGAAGCCAATCGCCAGCGTCTCCTTGCCCACTGTCCAATCCGGCCGTAACTGCAACGTTCCCACGCGCAACATCTTTATGGTGGAATAAATAAAAATCACGGTCAGGGAGATCAGATAATTCTGCATCACCATCATCGGCGTGAAATCAGCCCAGAAGTAAAGGCCGACGTTGAAAAAACAGTACAAAACCAACGGAGCGACGACGAAGAAATTGTAAGTGTAATAATGCTGCAATCCCAAAAAAAGCCCGCTGTAACTGCGAATGAACAAATAGGGGATGACGCTGGAAATTGCCACAAGCAACAGGCTGAAGTTCATCCCCGGCACCAGCGTTTGAATGAGCCCCTCGGTCAGCAGCAACACACCGACCAGCAGCAACGCGCCTACGGCGGTGATGGCGACGATGCTGTTGCTGAAAAGCACCGACAATTTCTTCCTGTCGACGCTCAGCAAATACGTATTAGCGCGGTAAATTCCGTCGCCGAAAATGAGGCTCAGCATGGTGATGATATTCATTGTCAGCGCGTATTTGCCGCGGCCAGGCAGGTCCAGGTTGCGTGTGATGATAATGCTGTTGACAAAGCCGGTCAGAATCACCAGGCCTTCTGCGATTAAACTCACCGAAAATATTTTAACAATTCCCATAATCAATTTCCGTTGGACGGCTTTGCGATGCGTTTTCCAATGGCGATGGAAAGGCCAATTGTCAGCCAGATGAGCGTGGCCGGTTCCGCATCGCCGAACGTCCAATCGAAGAGGCCGTTCACCCAGAATCCGGCATACGCGGCAACGCTGCCAATCACCCAGCCGGACAGGACTGAATTTTTCTCATGCAGAGCCCGGTGTATCTTCAGTTCAATCTGAAATATTTTGAATACCATGAACAGCACTGCCGCCAGTCCGACCAGGCCAAAACAGACCGCGATCATCACGAAATTATTGTGAAAGTGCCCGATGCGATATGCCTGATAATTCAAATCCGCACCCTCCGGCGCATAGGCCCGGTGAATCTCGCCCAGATCGATCCAGCCGACACCGACGATGGGATGGTCTTTGAGAATTTTCACGGCGTTGCCCCATTGGGTGAATCGGACTTTGGTGGAACCGACGTTCATGTCCGTGATGCTCAATACTCTGTTCTGAATGGAATCCGGCGCAGCGATGAAGACGATCACCATGAGCACAATGAAAAAGAGGAGTAATTTTTTATTCTTCACAAGGATCAGAATCAGGACGCTGGCCAGAAAGCCAAGCCAGGAGCCGCGGACGTAGGAGAACAACATGCTCACAAATTGAATCACAAACGCGCCCAGATAAAGCCACCGCTTTTTCGAATTCTTCACGAACAAAAACAGGCTTCCGGTGATGCTGGTGAAAATAGCCGACATGGCGCCCCAGGTCATGGTGGTGGATTTGAATCCCATCACCCGCTTGCCGCCGAGAATGTCCGTGCTGAGCAATCCAATCGCAGCCATCACTGTGGCAACGCCGACAAAAACATCGATGGCCGTGATGATTTCGCGCTGCCGGAGCAGATTGGACGACACGATATAAACCACGCTGATGAGCAGCACATTTTTCAGGTTGATGAAACTCTCCCGCGGTTGCGCCGAAAAAGCCGAAGCGACCAGCAGCGCCAGGACGAAAATTCCAAATGCAATTTCCAGCGACGTCTTTTCAATGGTCATCTGTCGCGAAAGAATCATCTGCGCCAGCCAGACCAGAGCGATTAGCCCCAGGGTGATATGGGTGCCGGCGATTGAGATCAGCGAAAAAGCGATGAAGATGAGGATCAGAATATATAGGGTCGTGTGCCAGTTGGATTCCACATGATTTACTTGCAAAGCGTTCTCCCACAATGATTTCGTTTTCAGGGCATGGCGGGGTAGCCCGAATGTCCCGGCTAATTTTCTCATCTCCCGGCTTATTCAACGCCGAACCAGTCGACTGACAAAACGGGTTGCATCGCATTTCCTGTCCGAAGCAGCCACAGAAATTGCCCGCTAACTCCCCAAAGAATTGTGGCTAATATAAAAAACAGATTTGTAAAATTCAATGACTAAATACGAATTCCTCGATTTTGAGCAACGATGTTTTTTCATCATGATCGGATGGTTTTTCCAAGGATTGAAACGCGCCGAAGCGATGCACTTCATCCCTTTTTCACATGCTCAGAGCGCGGACAACGGGCGGGAGTCGTTGCAGGAAAAGATGCGAGATAGCCGAACGAACTGCCAACTGCAGCGACAGGCGCAGGTCTCCGTAAAGCGGGATGACGATCGATGCCGGTAATTTATTCGGAAGTCACTCAAGTTGCACAGGGGGAATCCAGCAGGTCATCACTGCCAACAGGAAGGGACATGCTTCAATAAATCGCCGACGCGCCTGTCATTTCATCATGACCAGCTTTCCCAGGGTCTCCACCTGTTCGCTGCTGCTTCGGGCGATGACTTTGTACAGATAAACGCCATTGGCAATTTCATCCCCGTCCTGATCCCGGCCATCCCAGTGGATTTGGCAGAATCCCGGTTCCAGATGAAATTCCTCCATCGTTCGAATCAGTCGCCCGGCGATTGTGTAGATTTTAATGGAGAGCCGCTCCGCGTTTTTCGTCAGGAAGAATGTGAAGTCGGTGTGTTCCGAAAATGGATTCGGGAAGTTCAGAACATCCACCAATCGCAGCTCATTGGCGACGCGAAATTCATCGTGCTCGTAGATCAGATTATCGCTGGCGTCCTGAATGAATAGCTCCAGCACATGGCTGCCATCGGACAATTCCGGATTGAACCGAATCCGGGTTTTCAGCGACGAGTCGCCGTCGCTCGGAACGGCCAGCACCGTGAGCCGGCTCTGCGCGCCGGCATAGGGAACCGGCGCATTATCCAGCACCAGCCGGACGCGGGTGGTGTCATCTTTGAACTGCAACGAGCTGTTATCGTATATGCTGACGACGATCGTCGGCCGGTACGCGATGAAGTCGCCGTCCAGTATCTGCTTGCCATCATAGGTGATTGTGAAACGCGGATCGGTCGTATCCGGAAGCACCTGAATTTCGCGGGAGAAATAATTGTTCATTTCAGACAGTTCATTGACGACGTTCTCCGGATCAATTTCGAACTTGAGCGCATATCGTCCCGGATGAGACGGGGCGTTCCACACAAAATCCACGGTGCGGAAGCTATCAACAGGCACAGTCAACGCATATTTTTCCTGCGGCGCTTCCGGCGCTGTTCCGCTCACCAGAACCGAACTCAGCCGGCACAACACGCTATCCGATGCAGCCATCCCGACGTTATGCACATCCACGGAAACCTGAAGCGCTTCACCCACCAGCACCGAATCTGCGCTGAAGGAGATCACCTCCGGCGCAATGGCCGGGTCAGCCACCGGATCGTACGAAACAGACCATTTTTTCAAGACCGGCGTATTCACTCCGTCGACGTCGGCAAGCCTCGCCCGCAATTTTACAGCGGAATGAACGCGCGCATCGATGGCACTCAGGTCGATAGTATTGTCCGACTGCCCGGCGAGCAGCGTGTCCCAGACTGCTGTCTTTTTATTGAATCCCAGCACGTCCAGAGACAGACTTGAACTGGCAGCCGATTTTTCCACGTCCAACAGCACCGCATTCCAGCCGTTTGATGGGCCGATGGCGCCGGACGTGATGGAGCCGGTGGTGCTATAATTCTTCAGCGTGTCCTGAACAATCGCCATACCCTGGCCGGACGGGATTCGCTTTTCCACGACGCTGCCAATGGGCGCGCCCTTTCTTCCGACGATGGCCCACGAATCCCGAAAAGCCACTTCACGGCAGTACCTGCTTCCGATACTCTCCAGCGCCTGATACGCGGCTTCTGTCATGTTCATACTGCCCTCATCCTGAATCGCGCCCAGGACGTACCAGCCTGGCGGCACTGCGCCGATGAATTCAGCCATGGCATTGGCGTCGTCCGAGGACTCGAATGTATCGAACGCGATGGACTGCGTCACCTGGCCCGTGGCCGACGAGATAATGACCAGATTGTGGCCGCGGTGATTTTCCAGAACAGGGACGGAATTTACCAGTATCCGGGCGTTGTTGCCATCCGAAAACCCGGCAGATTCCACCCACATGGCAAAGGATTGCGGTTTCAACATGATGCCTTGTTTCGCAACGACCAAATTATTCATCGGGTTTTTCAAAAATTGAGCCGGCGCTGTTTGGCGCCAGATAGTGCCCTGACTGGAGAATTGGGTTCGAAATGAGGATTCTGTCCAGTCGCCCACCGTAACATCCTCTTTGATCCGGCAGCGCCAGAAATAAGAGGTATTGTCCAACAAATCCGCCAGGTCCCATTTCGTCACCAGATCGGCTTCCGGAATGGAGGAGATGTTACGCAGCATCAGACTCTGGAAGAGAAACGTGGTGTCGATTTCAAATTCATACGCGCGCGGAGTGTCGCTCCCATTCCCGAAAGGATTGTTCACCTGAAAAGTCACCGACGACGCATTGAGCAACTGATATTCAAACGGCCGGGAGACTGTCACTTTTGATGAATAGATATAAATTGAATTCTCAAAGGTATTATTCGCTTCGGACGCTTCATCAATGATATTTTCTGGATCGACCGTCACCTGAAGGCGATGCGGCCCGGCTTTTCCGGCCAGGCTCCAGTCAAAATCCACACGACTGGTCAGCGTTGTTTCCGGCGGAAGCGCGGCTCGGACCAGCAGGGAGCTGTTGTTTTCGAAGTGATCAAACACCTCAACGAAATAACTGTCCGGCACAGCCAGTCCCCAGTTTTGAACGGTGACGCCGACATTCATGGACGAATCCGACTCCGATGGGGACGGCGTCGAAAAAACGACATCCTCGGCCTGAACCGTCACATCCGGTTTTTCCGGCAGGGCCAGATCCAGCAGCGGGTCGCCCAACAGCGTGTACTGATGGATGATATTGTTATTGTAAACGCTCGGCCCCAGGTCTTCCCACATTTTATACTTGGCATAGGTCATTCCCACGCCGATAAAATGGCAGGTATCGAGCATGGTCGTCTTGAACAGGTGATTCAGCAAAATATTGTCCTGAAAGACATAGCCCCAGCCGGTCGTTCCCCAGAAGGCAACAGCGCCTTTGGCGTCCGCGAAAATAAAATGCTCGCCAAAACTGGTGATATCCGGGTTGGCAAACCGGCCGGTGTGACAGGTCATGCTGGTGATTATGGGAAATTTATCCTCATTGGTCAATTCATCGATGTCTTCGTGGTTGAACATCAAATCCCAGGTATTGCTCCCGGCATGGCCCAGAAAGTTGATCCACAGCTTCCCGGTTTCGAACGCGTGAATGATCTCCTGACTTTTCTCGCCGGCGATATAACCGGTTGTCAGTTTATTGATTTGAAACGGATGGCACAGCGAAGGCGGGACAGCGATGTATTTTTCAATCAACGTATTTGTCTGCGCCATGAACGTCGCTTGCTCCCCCTGATTGAACCCGCCGGTGATGAACAGCATGTCTTTCTTCCATCCGGCAGAGGGCGCGCTTTCGTAAATCATAATCTTATCCAGAATGATGTCCGCCTGATCCGCAGTCTCCACCGGGATCCTCCCGACAATCATCTCCGGCAGGAAATCGTCCGGGCCATCGAAGCAGACGTACCAGTTATCGCTGACCGGGCTGCCATAGGATGGGACGAAATTTTCCTTGGCCGTTTCGCCGGAATTTTTTTTGAAATCATAACTCGCATCACCGAACAGAACCAGATACGTCGGCGCCGGCTCGCGCCAATGGCTATAGGCATAGTACAGAAAATCTTTGACCGCCCGGGGATCGACAATGCCGTAATTGAATTCATCGTATACGTCGTCAATCATGATCACTTTCGTTCGGAGGTCGTTGTGTTCGCTCCGGTATTGCGCCAGCGCATGGGCGCCGCTCAGAAAATTTTCATGGGTGATGATGATGTAATCCGCGCCGGGCTCCGTCTCCCTCAGGCTGAACGGCCGGGCAACTTTCATGCGATCCGGGTGTCTCATGGAATCTTCGCTGACAACCAGATAGGTTCTTTCATTCACCAGCGAATCATTGAAGGCCACGTAGTATTCCGATCCGTCGCCGGGGAGAATTTGAACGCTCACCAGGTCAGCCGCGCCGGTACCAGTGGGCGTCAGTTTTTCCGGCACGCTGCCAGCGGCTGCTCCCTTTCGTCCAATCAGCGCCCACGAATCACGAAATTTCACATTGCGGGTGAACTGGCTCCCGAGACTCTCCAGCGCCTGATGCGCCGCCTCGTTCATCAGAACAGAACCCTCGTCCTTGATGCCCGCCAGCACCAGCCTCCCGGGGGGAATGCGCTGAATATAAGCGGCCAGACTATCTGCAGCGTCTGCTGTGTCAAATGTATCATAACCACGCCTGTCCAACACCTGGCCGGTTCGCTCATCGAGCACCATGAGATTGTGTCCGCGGGACAGGTTACCAAAAACCCACTTGCCGTTGATGTACATGGCGACGGAATTGCCGTCATCGAATCCGGCGGAGCGCACGCGCAGAGTGATTTTTTTTCCGGGCGCAATGATCTCCGGCTGGATGATCTCCTGATGTCTCACATCGAAGACTTTTAGATTCGGGCTTGCAAAATCCCACAGTTCGAACCGGGCGGAAGTCGGCGCGGACGGCGCGAATGTGTATCTGATCTGATTCTTTTCAGCGATCAACTGGCGCGGATATTCTACCTCGATCCGATCCAGATAAATCTGGTCCAGCTCAGCCCCGGTATCGCCGACGGATTTCACTTCGATTTCATTTTCACCTTCCCGCAACAGGCTCCTGTCAAAAGTTTTGGCATAAAACAATGTTTCGGTATTGTCCAGATACACGTCATCCAGAACAGCGTCGTTCAGGACAATCTGCACGTGATGATCGGGAAAAACCGGGTCGCGCGTTGTGCCATGTAGCTTGACTTTAATCGTGCAGTCAATGGCGGTATCGGCAATTTGGCTCACCTGGAAATTGGCAATCTGATTATCACCGCCGTACAGAAAGCACCAGACCCAGCCCTCTCCGTCCACCAGATCCGTGGTGAGTGTTGCAATGCTATTATCGCCTTCATGAAAAACATTTTCTTGTTCCAGATAGACTTTTTCAATGTAGACCTGCGGTGCGTGCCGGCTTGCAGCAAGGCTGGCGCGCACTTCCATTCGGGACCCGGGCGTATCGTCCCAGGTCAGCCAATAGACATTATCGTCGCTGTAAAGGTCGTAGTACGTGCTGTCCCCGGGGTTCTTTTTCCCGTAAAACGCCGCATAATCTTCGGCATCGAATCGGCCGTCTTCTTCACCTTTCACGAAAAGGGGAATTTCTATTCCTCTGTTGAAGATTTTCATCGTCTGCGGATTGATTGCTCCGACGTTGATCCCATTATTGACCAGGTACGCCTGATCCAATCTGTAGATCCCGGATTGGCTCACTGTCAGTTGAAAATAGGTGTTATTCGGATCGTGCCAGTCCATCATGTTTTTGGCTTCGGCGAATTGCGCCCCCATTGTTGCCCCCGGTATTTTCCAGTTCCTGGCAATCGAATAATTTGTCAGCAGCCTGCCGGATATGGCATCGAATGGATCGCTCTTCCCCCGCGTCGCCGGGGTTACGCGTTGATCTGCATTCGGCGCATTGAAATTGACAGCGAATATCAATGATTCAATTTTTCTCACATCATCGCTGATCGGGTTATACGAAAGCGGATTGAATTCAATCCGGGCAATGCGCTGTCCGCGCACATAGCCGATGGAAGAAATGGTGACTGCTTGTTGCGGGTGATAGCTGTTGGTCGAATACAGGCCTTCATCGATGGTGAATTTTTCGGTCAGATATTCCTGACCGGCATCGCCAGTGAGCTCCAATGCCGGCGAGGGATAAATTTTCTGCCGGGGCATTTGCGATGTTTGAAGCGAGAGCTGTTCGATTGAGGGCGCGGCGTTTTCAGGAATGCCGACCAGCAGTCCGTAATGAGGAAGTTGTGGTTTGCCGGGCGCCTGCGAAAGAGAATAGCCCGGAATCGAGGGCAGCGAATAAACAACGCCGTCCACGGTTTTCGGCTGAAAGGTGACCTGAAACGGCCGGACTGAAAACACAATCCGCGCCGGTGTGCTTTCGAGAATATCCACAACCGGGGAGTCCGCCGTGGCCGTTGCCAGGTGCGGAATGAATAACAATGCCAACAAAAGTGTAAGGTATCCCGGCGCGCCGGTGCATCGATTCGATTTCATGTGACTGATAAAATGTAGAGTTACCCTGCCCAAAATTCGCGCCCCATGGCGCGCATCAATTCTATCCCGAATAAATCCCCCGGTTCAGCGTTCGCATCGAACGTCACTTCTCCATTTGTGACTATTCAGCCACGAAGATTTTAACTATTAATATGAATGACCAGTCGAAACCATGTACAATAAATTCGATAATTTTTTGTATCTGTAGTGGACGGTCGCGACCGTTCACTACGCGTATGTCGAATAAAAATATAGGCGACAAAACTTTAACTGGTCATTCATATTATTACTTTTAACATACAAGTTTCTAAGACACAAAAGATAAGTTGTGTCGAAGTTTTTCAATTCTGAAAAAATGTATCTCGTTGTAAAACAAAATTGAATTTCACATGCTAAGAGTGAGTCTGCGCTAACAATGGGCTGAAGCCCGAAAATCAGAGATGAATTTCTGTTCCCCGACTTAAAAGTCGGGGCTATGCACGTTGTCTCACTTTTTACTTTTTCAGTGAATTGCCACACTATCTGTCACCCTCCATCCGGCTCGCCTCAACGCGCTGATTCTCCGCAGGACAGAGCGCTTCCATTGCGGACTATGAGCGCCGCAAGGTCTTCATCACGAAATATTTTCCAAAGCCCAGTTTCTTCAGGCCGAAAATAATCGACAGCAGCACAATGGTGAGGAGAAAAATGCTGTAGTGATAATCGAACAGCATCATGCCAAAACCAACCAGGCCCCAGAACAGGCTCACGCTGTGCAGCGCCAGAACGGCCTGCCGGTGGCTCAGGCCCATTTGCAGCAGGCGATGATGGATGTGCTCCCGGTCCGCCTGAAACAGGTGAATGCCTTTGCGCAGCCGGCGCAACATCGCCAAAAGCGTATCGACAATGGGGATGCCCAGCACAACCATGGGGATATAAATAGCCACCGCCGAATCGCTGCGAAATGTCCCATTGATGGAGAAGCACGCCAGCAGGAATCCGATGAGCAGACTACCTGAATCGCCTAAAAATATTTTCGCCGGATTGTAATTGAAAATCAGAAAGCCGGCAATGCTGCCCGCCAGGATTGCGGCCGGAAATGCGGACATGATGTTGCCGAAATACAGGGAAATTCCCAGCATGATGAGCGACGCGCCCAGGCCGATGCCGGCGGCCAGACCGTCCAGGCCATCGATCAGATTGACGGCGTTGCTGATGCCAACAATCCAGAGGATGGTGAATGGAACGCTGAAAATTCCCAGCGAAATCGGGGCGCCAAATGGATTCACCACGGATTCCACTTTGTAGCCAAAGGCAATGACAATGATGGACGCCAGCAATTGGATGGAAAATTTTTCATAGGCATTGGCGCCTTTGATGTCATCGTAAATGCCCAATAGCAAAATCAGTACGGAAGCGGCTAAAAAGACCAACGCTTCCCGCTTCAATGGTTGGAATGATTGATCGGTGAAAAGAAAGACCATACTCAGCCCGATCAAAAATGCCATGAAAATTGCAACCCCTCCCAGCTTAGGCATGACGCTCTCGTGAATGGTTCGATGATTTGGGACTGCGCACGCATTCACTTTGAAAGCCAGTTTACGCACCATCGGTGTAAAACCAATGGAAACAGAAAAGGCAAGCAGCAACGTGCCAAGGAGCAAAATCATAATCTGCCTCTCTTAACTAAATATATTTTTTATTCGACTACAGCTCTTTTTCTTTGCTTTTTAATAGCTTCAGATACTCCGAGTTAATTTGCTCGACAATATTTCGAATATCGAATTTTTCTTTCACCCGAATAAAAGCTCGTTCTCCCATGCTTCTTGCAAGCGGTTTGTTTTTTAATAGTGTTAACGTATACTCACCAATTTTCTGATAGTCTCGCGGTGACGCTAAAAAGCCTGTAATTTCATGGACAACTAACTCGTTGTTGCCTTTGATATTTGTTGCCACAATCGGCTTTGACAACGCCATTCCCTCTAGGAGAGTCAATGGCAGCCCTTCCCACAGGGACGTCAAAACCATGACATCGAGTTGCTTTACAATATCCTGGACATCCGTTCGCCAGCCCAAAAAGCTGACGTTATCTTGAACGCCTAATTCGCGACTCAATTCGGCTAACTCTGGCTGAAGCGGGCCATCACCAATGACAAGAAATCTTGCGGACGGTATTTCCCGCACGACAATCGGGATGGAACGAATAAAATCCTGTGGCGATTTCTGTTTCCACAAACGGGCGACCATACCAACCAGCGCACCATTTTTTTTGATGCCAATGAGTTCATCGAGACTGACATTCCTGACTTTTGAATTCAGGGATTCAACATCAATTCCATTATAAATAGTCGTTATCTTTTTCGATGGAACCAATCGCATCTGATCGGCAACGAAGCGATCCTTGTCATTGACAATGATAACCCGATCTGACGCCAAACCGGCAATTCGCTCCATCATCCCGAACAGCAGCACCGACAGCTTTGAAGATTGCTCATGAAAGGCAAAGCCCTGAACCGTATGAACAATACATTTGATTCCGGCAGCTTTCGCAGCCAGACGCCCAACAAAACCAGGCTTGGAAGAATGGGTATGAATTATGTCTATTTTTTCATTTCGTAATATTCGGTAAAGCTTGAGACACGCCACAAAATCAAAATAGGGATTGATCTCTCGTTTCAATTCATTTAAAATGATGCAACGAATTTGCTGACGTTTCAAGGCTTCAGTCAATTCGCCTTCGGATTGGCATAGCACCGTAATATCATATTTCGATCTGTCCAACCGAATCAAAATATCGTACATTGCCTTTTGAACGCCGCTAAGAATTGGCAGAACCTGAATATGGAGAATTCTAATTTTTCTCATTGTCCACTAAACTCTGGCTTTCGACTTGCTAATCAGCCACTCTCATTTTTTCGTACAACGCTAATGTCTGTTTTGCAGCTTTTTCCCAACTGAATTCCCTTGCCCGGGCCTTTCCCCGTTCGACATAATCAGATCTTATGTTTTCATCCCGGACAACGGCAAGCATGGCATTCGCGATTTCATCGACATCATACGGATTCACTTTGATCGCCGCATTATCAGCGATCTCCGGCATGGACGAAATATTGGAGGTTATAACCGGCGTCCCGCACGACATCGCCTCCAGAATTGGAATGCCAAATCCTTCATAAATCGACGCGAACATGAAGCAGGTCGCTTTCGAATAGAGGGGCTTCAACTTCTCGTCCGGGATGTAGCCGATGAAATTAACGTCGCCGGACAGCCCCAATTCGTTCACCTTTTTTTCCGGTTCGTCATAATGATTGTAATCTTTGCCTCCAATTAAAAATTTGAAGTTGCCCGGAGACTGCTCCTTGAACAGCGCGAACGCTTCAATCATTCGAACCAGATTTTTATGCGGCCTTCTTTCGCCAACATACAGAAAATAATTATTATTTTGAAAAAGGTCTTGACTATCGACACGTATTTCATTTTTTGCACTTCCATTTTTCAGGAAATGATGATTCATCGCTTCGTAGATGACTTCAATTTTATGCTCAGGTGTCTGAAAATATTTGACCAGATCTTCCTTCGTGCTTTTTGAAACGACAATGACTTTTTCAGCCTGTTTCAGTCCCCAGTAAATATTAAGTCTGGTATATAGTTTCTTTGCATGATAAAACCGTTTGTACAGGTTCCTGTGCAACACATAGGTCAAGTCATGGATTGTGACAATTGTCTTATATCGATGAAATATCGGAACATCCCAATTTGGATAATGATAGATATCCGGTTTAATTTTCCTGAGCAAGAACGGTATCAAGTATTGCTGATGAATAGAGACTGGCGGAATATTCACCTTCTCTCTGACCAGATTGGGGTAGTTCAGTGTATAGATTTCATGATCGTCATCGAGCCGGCTATTTACAAGGACTGTATAGAGATTCTGTTGATCCAACTCAAGCAGCGACCTCAATAGATTCAAAGAATAATTTCCAATACCAGTTTTTTCATTGATGATAACTCTGGCGTCGAAGCAAATCTTCATCAACATTACCTTTTGTGAAATTCATCGATTTCGTGAGTGATGAATCCAAATTAAAAGTCGAACTGACGCGACGTCATTTTTCGAATCTCGTCTGAAGCGTTGAGATAAATCTAAGGCCATTTAAAGTCCCGCTAAAAAGCTGTACGGCTCTTTTTGTGATACTATCTTTATCGAATAAGATAAATTTTCGAGCGAGCATTCTGAGCAGACGTTCCATTGAAATGATGGCAACAACCATTACAATTTTTAGCTTTGAGAAACCAAACTGCTTCCTCAAGATGATGATCGCATTTCGAATTCTATAAAAATCTCGTTCGCTTTTATCTGAGCTTTTACTTACTTTATGCCAGATCACCGACTTCGGGGTGAAGCAAATTTTAAAGCCGGCCTTCTTCGCCCGGACACAAAAATCCACATCCTCGTAATACATGAAATAATCAGGATCCAGCAGCCCAATCTTTTCAATGACATCCCGCCTGACCAGCAGGCAACAGCCGGACAGGAAGTCGACCTCGCGTTCCCTGTCCCATTGGCCGCGGTCGATTTTGCCCTCACCGTACTGGAATGTCCGCTTGGTAAATTGATGAATGCCGCCGCCGGCGGACCAGATTTTACATTGGTTCGAACGTGAAAAACCGGCGTGGCACTGCTCGCTGTCGTAATGATAAATCTTTCCGCCGACCAAACCGATGGCCGGATCGCTGGCTATCTTCCGCACCAGTTCTGTCAGAAAACTGCGGTCAACCAGCGTGTCGTTATTCAAAAGCAGAATCAAATCAGTGGCCTTAGCCCGCTCGATGCCAAAATTGACCCCGCCGCTAAAACCAAGATTTTTTCCAGTCTCCAGCAGTTGAATGGATTTGAATCGCTGCCCAATCTGCGCCACCGAATCGTCGGCAGAGCCGTTATCGACGACGATGATCCGGTAATTGAGATAATCGTTCAGGGAAATCGATTCCAGGCATTCGACTGTATCCTGCCAGTTGTTCCAGTTCAAAATAATGATCGCTACCGAGGGCGAAGCCATTTCGTTCATATCAGAAATCCATTCAAGTCAGTGCCGCTTGTTCGGCCACTCGACGGGTTCGCTTCAGGCACATCTATTTTCATGCCTGTAGAGAATAACGAAACCAGAGACCATTGGAAAAAGGCGTTCAAACTCAAACGCACTGCCAATACCGGCGCATCACGGACAAATTTTATGTTTCAGTCTTATGATAAATAGTCACCAATACTCAAGTTTGATGATAATTTTTTATACTCAGCTTCGATTTTTTCAACTTCAGGATCGATGATGGTTTTCCAATTAATTCCATTCGATAAATAAACTTCATCCATGTGCGTCGCAATTGTCGGGATTGGAATCCACAAATCCCATTTTCTACCGAAGAGAATTTGTCTCCAACAGTGTAACCACGATTTATATATCGATTTCAAATAGAATGGCTCGCTCGCCAAAAACCTCACCATCAATACGGGATTATACAGGTTATTTTTTGTAAGACTCAACCATAAACTCGAATCGAAGTTGTTATGTGCATAGGTTCTAAAGACGCTTTGTGTTTTTAATAAGACATCTTTTGTCGTCAAAAAAGTCAGGCATGTCGAATTCGCCGTTCTCCAATGACGATTTTCTATTACATGCACTTTGTGTTTATTTCTATGAAAAAGTAAAGAATAATAATCCGGATGATCATAAGGAGAAATAAAAGCTCCTCCGGGCAAGCCTTTTAAAAACTCGAGCAAATTTTTAAATTGACCGGGAAGATAAAAATAATCATCTTCAGCAAAATAAATTGTATCTGAAAAATTTTGATTCAAAAGAATATCAATCTGTTTTTCGAAAGTCGCTTTATTACCAATCCCATCAAATCTGTATATCTTAATTTCATCTTCACTAAAGAGTGATCGAAACAGTGTTTCGTATTCATCCGGGCAACCATCCAATAACACGAATAATTTTACTTTCAAATCACCAAGAGATTTTTTAAAGGACTTTAAACACAGTTTTACCAATTTGAATTTATCATATTGGAAAACATACGTTCTTTTTGATACCTTTGGATACACTCTATATGCAATAGCAATATCAAATTTCTTCGCATTCATATTTTAAACACCCATTTCTGAATCTTATTGGAAAGACCGGGAAGGAATCAAAATTTGTTCATTTCATTCAATCGCCTAAATGATAATCTTCTGCATCGTGCATAATGAATGGTTTTAAATATTTTGCATTGGTTCCAAACACCTTTTCAGCGATTCCATAGTCCTCGTAAGAGAATGGTTTTAGCACATAAATGATAACCATAAATACTATCGAAGAAATGACCAGCTTAGCCATCAATCCCAATAAACCGGCAATCGGTACAAAAATTATTGCACCCATTGCCAATAGAGAAGCGCCAAACATTTTTATCAAGAATGTCCTGGGGTAGTTTAAGTTAATTTCTCTTTTTAAAAAAATGTACTCGGATAATATGATGAGCACCGTGGAAACACCCGTTGCAATGACCGCCCCGAGAGCTTCATAATGTGGTATCAGAATAATATCCAGGACAATATTTACGCTTCCCATTATCGCTCTTAACGTTAGAACAACTTTCTCTTTGTTGAGCGAATAAAGAACTGTGGAATTTGCGCCACTACCTAACAAGATTGAAACCAAGAACAAGCTTCCGAAAACCTGGAGCAAAATAGTCGAACCGACAAATGCATTCGAATATGCCAGGGCTAATATTGCTTTGGCATTAATCAATACAAACAGGAATATCGGCAGACAGAAAAAAATTGAAATCTTGGTTAAAGTTATCCATCCTTTTGAAACACCTGAATAATTTTTCTTGATGGCAAGATCCGAAAAAGCCGATAGCGCAATTCCCGTAAACCCAGAAGTAAACATAAAAGACAATGCTAATATATTGGAAAAAGCAATATTATAGAATCCTATCTGCTCCTTCTCCACGCTGAAATAGCCAAGTAAAAAAATGTCGAAATATCTTCCTAATACATAATTCAGGAACTTCGTGAATAGAATGATTATCCCAAATTTAAAATAATTGTAAGCATCAATGATTGCAGTCTTCGCCTGAATGAATCTCTGGAAATTAATCAAATAAGCAATGCTTACCAAAACGCTCAATAAAATAAAAGCGATAAAAATCTCTCTGATATTTAAGCCATATCGAATTAATAAAAACGACGCCAAGATGATAAATAACTTATAGAGCGTATTAGCATAAAACAGGAACTTCGTATCAAACATGCTCAACAAAATTGACTGAGCGATGATAACGAAAGTGTAGAAAAATATGTACGATGAAACAAAAATAAGATGATTCTTGATTTCAGGAGAATTTATAACATCGCTTATAAACTGACCAAAAAAATAGATGCTCAAACATACCAACACGGCGATCAATGCAAAAGCAACTAGCGTCTTCTTTATCAGAGCGGATAACTCTGCGTGGTTGTCTCTGTATTTCGGTATAAAAACATTTAATGCTGTATCAAGGCCGAGTGAGCAGATGAGTGAAAAAAAAACAGTCACATTGATAATCTCTGAATAAACGCCATAGACATGAGTCCCCAAACCTCGAGCAAGAACAATCGACAAAACAAAATCGAGAAAGAACCCCACGACTTTATTTGCATGATTCCAAAAAAAAGCTCTTGAAACGCTAACTGCAAGAGACACTACCTGGTCCACCCTTTAATAATTTCGAATTCTACCATTATAATAATTCGCCATCGCCGATGCGGTTCTAAATAGTTTTCATGTGGATCAATTTTTCATTCTGAGAAATCTCTATTCTTGACATGACAACCAAAAGACCAATGAGAGTGAAGATAGGTCCAGTCACTCTTCCAACTGTTAAAATGCTCTCAGTCATGGCCACTACCAGAAAAGCGCTAAATGAACTGAGTGCTATATAAACTATCAACTCGAAATCTTTGTTAGTCCTGTATTTCAATAGTTGAAAACCATACTTATAAACAAGATAAATCAGTGCAATGAAGGAAGCTAAACCGAAAACCCCGGATTCTATCGATAATCTCAAATACACATTATGTGCATGCCCAATATATTTGAGTATGCCGAAGTGTGATTCGAAATCCACTTCTCGGAAATGATACGTGTGAAAACCTCTTCCAATCAGAGGATGTTTTATGAACTCATCTACTCCTGCTTCCCATTGCGCCAACCGTTCACTGATATTTTTTATCAAAACGAGTTTACCTCCTTTTTTTACATACGAATCGGTTTTCCACCGCTTAAATACCGGATTCAAAATTAAAAAGGAGACAAGGATAACGGTTAACGAAGAAATGAAAATTGTCTTTCCATGATCCTTTCGAACCAGCGCCAGAAATATGATCATTACCAGTATTCCCATCGTAGCGCTTCTCGAAAAGGTAAAGAACAGCGTGTACAATGTCGGTAAAATCAGGAGCAAAATATATTTTCTTCTCTTTCGTTGAACATAGAAATATAAATTTATTAATATCGATAGTATAATTTGTAGATAAGCTCCATAATCATTCGAGAAAAAACCGAATGCTGAAATCAACCGATAGCTCGTTTTTCCGCTTTCTGAAATGTAGCCGATGGATCTCAAAGCGGTTCCTTCAATCTGCTGATTCAGAGAAGAGATCACGGTTATTATCCCGGAGAAAACCATCAGGAATAATATTGTTTTCACTTCCTGTTTCTTGCTTACTAAATCGAGAATTAAAAAATAAATTAAAAAATATTCGACCCACAAAAAGAAATAAAGCCAACATTTTAAATAGTCAAACTGTGACAGGTCAGCAAATGCCCTCATTAAGCCTAATGCATTAAAAACTATTAACAGAAAGATTGGCCGATTCAAGCGAGAATTTGGAAACGTAAGCTTTCCAATCAGAAGCTTATTTAAGATTAAAGACGAAAGAAGCAAGAGCAATAATAACTCATTCACTGAGACTGAAAAGTTATCTCCATCTACACCGAATATTGGAATATATCTATTTAGCGGGAGGTTAAATATTAACAAATACAGGCCTAACTTGGGGTATCTAAAAACGAGCAAAATGATTGCAAGGACTAATAGTAATCCTATCGTTATGATAAATGATATACCATAATAATTAAGCACGACCGCTACTAATGTTAATAACATTATCAAGCTAAAGTACAGTTCTTTTGATGTAAAAGAACTTTTTATTCTCCGCCACGATGCTGACATAAACGACCTAAATTCAATAGGCAAAAGTCAAAATTAACTCTGCGTTCATCGAAACTTAACGTCCGAAAAATTAAATGACAAAGCTACCAAAATTTCATTGACATTTTGCTTTTTCGAAACCCTTGTATCATGTCTTGTATTTTCTAATGCTATCTGAAATATCATTTCCTGAATTATTTCATAGGAAAGAGTCACACCATAACAGATACTTTTTTCCAGCTCCCCATCCAAAAACCCGGCATCAATCGCATCGGACTCACTGTGATTCTGCTCGCTGTCTCCGCCGACATTCCTGCCCTGCGGATTTGCGCCATGCCGCTGGAAATCCGCAAACACGCTGTACCGCGCCGAGGCCGTGGCCTGCCAGCCCCATTCCACATACAGGTCGTCCGAATTGGGGCTGAGCCAGTGGCCCAGTTGGGTGCCGTAGTGGGAATAGTTGATCCCGCCATCGTGCGTGTACAGATACGGCCGGAGCCGGGCGTACTCCATCCTGAATTCCGAATTGGGCAGCCGGAGAGGATCAACAAGATACATGCCGGCGATGTACGCCAATTTATTGCCGTACCATTCGGTTCCCAGCCGGGTGGTCGTGACGTCATCAATCAGCAACTCGCCGTACAGCTTGAGCGCCGGGATGACGTTCAGCGTTGCGTCCAGGCCCAGCATCATGTTATCCGGGCTGCCCAGATAATGCTCGGCGCTTCGAAAGAACATGATCGGATTGAGATAGGCCGGCTCGTAACTGCGGCCTTTGAAAATCACTGTTTCGGACAGGCCCACATTGAGCCAGCGCCACGGCGCGAGTTCGAGACGGTGCGCCGCGAGATATTTTTTCTCCTGCAAAATATCCATTTCGTTTTTGTGGTAATCAATCAGAAACGCGTACACGCTGGTGAAACGAAATCTGGCGAAGTTCAATTCCAGCCGCAACTGATCGTACGAAGTGGCATTGTCCGAAAGTATCAGGCCGGCGCGACAGGCCGGCCCCCAGTCGTTTTTGAATTTTCCAAAGACCAGTCCAACATATTTATAATTGAAAGCCACGTAGGCTTCGGTTTCATCGTGATACACGTATTCCGGCGACGTGGCCCGAACGAATCCCAGGCCGGGCAGCGTGTAATTGCCCAACGGGTAATCGGTTGTGCCCCACTCCTTTGTATCGCGGACATCAACCCAAAATCCCACATGCTCGCCGATGCTACCCCGCAGTCGCGCGCCATTGGTGGCTGAAAAATTTCGTTGCTGCTCCTGCGACGTGTCGGATGTGCTGAAGCGCGCGCTACGTCCAAGAATGGGATCAAGCCAGACCTGGACGTGTTCCTCGCGCCAGCTCAGCATATTTCTTTGATTTCTATAGACGAAATCGGGTGTAAATTTTTTAATATATCTGTTTTTAAAAAGGTTGCCTATTTTCGATTCGCATTCAATTGAATGAATCAAAAATTTACTGAGTTCCTCTTGAAACTCATTGTTGAGAAAATTTAATTGTTTCTGTTCGACCGGATGAAGCTGATGCCCGCGTTCCAGCCATTGATGAATTTCAGCCAGGTAGCCGGCCACCTGCATCCGCGTGAGCGGCCTCGTTCCCAACAGGCCGTGGCGAAATACATGCTTTGACTCCTGTCGCTCCAGAAAATGGTACACCCGGTGATTGAGCGGCGCAAACGTCGTCTGCGAAAACAGCGTTGCGGAATTGCCAATCAGGAAACAGCCGACCAGCGCCGCGAAAATGAATCGCCGGGCCTGTCGCTCATCCAACATGTTTTTTGATGCTCGTACAAACATGGTCAATCATCGATTCGGTCAGTTCCGGGTACATGGGCAGGCTGATGTATCTGGCCACCGCCGCTTCAGCCACCGGGTAACTTCCCTCCGGATTTTTCAGATGCGCATACGCTGGCTGTTGGTGCAGCGCTGTGGGATAGTGAATGCCGGTGGCGACGCCGTCCGCAGCCAGCAATTCCCTCATTTTATCGCGCTGTTCCACCTGAATCACGTAGAGGTGATACACAGGCTTTGTCTCTTTCAATTCCGATGGGATGACCACGCCCGGCACGTCTCTCAACATTTTGTTGTAGGTATAGGCATTCTGCCGGCGCTGTTCATTCCATTCGTTGATATACTTCAGTTTCACATTCAGCACAGCCGCCTGAATGGTATCCAGCCGTGAGTTGACGCCTTCGAAGACATGTTCGTATTTGTTGCTGCTGCCATGATCGGCCAGCATGGCGACTTTCCGCGCCACATTCTCGTCGTTGGTCAACACGGCGCCGCCATCGCCGTAAGCGCCCAAATTTTTGCCAGGGTAAAAGCTGAAGCAGGCGACATGACCAAAGCAGCCGACGGGCCTTCCCTTGTAAGTTGCGCCGTGAGCCTGAGCTGAGTCTTCGATCACCTTCAGGTTATGGCGTTTGGCGATATCCAGGATTGGGGACATATCGGCCGGCTGTCCGAACAGATGGACGGCAACAATAGCCCGGGTTTTTTCTGTAATTTTCTCTTCAATTTTGGACACATCGATATTGTAGGTGGTCGGGTGAATATCGACAAATACCGGTCGCGCTCCGGTGAGGGAAATCGCTTCGGTCGTGGCGATGAACGTGTTCGGGGATGTAATGACTTCGTGCCCCGGGCCAATGTCCAGCGCCCGCAGGGCGAGGAAAATGGCGTCTGTCCCGTTACCCACTCCAACGCCGTGGTTGACGTGACAAAAGGCGGCAAAGTTTTTTACAAATTCGTGCGTGGCCGGGCCCTTGATGAAGGCACAGCTCTCGACCACCTTTTGAATTTCTTCATCGACCTCATGTTTGATTTTTTGATATTGCGCCTTCAAGTCCAAAAATGGAATGTGTGTTGCCATACATCCTCCATCAATTTTAATAATGGACATCGGTTTGCATGATCTCTGATGTGATGTATTAATTGATGTGCCGTGATAGTTAGTTATCAAAACAACAAAAATTTATTGGCCATAATAAATTGTTAATTATGGAGCGCATCGCCTTTATCCACGTTTTGGCTGCCGTGCGATGCATAAAAGCATCACGCGCCGGATTCATTTCACAATCAATCTGTCAGGCAAACTTTCTCAAATTCAAGTCAGGTATTTTGTGAACCACACGTGAATGATGTAGTTGATTTAGTCCCTTTTTTACAATTTTCATAACTTAAATATTGGCCTTACACATTATAAATTTTCGAGAAATGGGATTTATCAACAACATCATGAATTAAGCGCAGGAGTTCAACGTAGCCACAATTTTATCGCTTGCTGTTCCATCGCCGTAATGTCCCTTTTGGGGTGTATTCGGGGAAAAGCTCTGAATCGCCGAAATGATCTTTTGTGCATCTGCGCCTACCAGGCAGTTCCAGCCATCGGTCACGGTTTCGACCCATTCGGTCTCCTCCCGCAGCGTGATGCAGGGGACCTGGTAAAAATACGCCTCTTTCTGCACTCCCCCGGAATCGGTCAGTATCTGCCGGGCATTTTTCTCGAGGCAAATCATATCCAGAAAACTTACCGGCTCTGTCAGCAGCACATTATCCGACTGTTCCAGTTTTTGATACAACTGATACTGTTTCAAATATTTGACAGTCCGTGGGTGGACTGGAAAAACAGTGGTTTCTTCTGCTGCAAGGATGGCGGAGACAATGGCCGTCAGTCGCTCTTGGGAGTCGGTATTTTCCGCCCGATGCAGCGTCAACAGCGAGTATTGTTTGGAACTGAGTTCCAGCCGGGTGAGAATCGCGCTTCGCGATTCTGCGAGCGGAGAAAATTTCAGCGCCGCGTCGAACATCACATCGCCGACATTGTGCACGCCCGTGACCATGCCCTCGTGTCTCAGATTTTCCACTGAAGTCTGAGTGGGACAGAAAAGCAGATCGGCCAGTCGATCGGCCACAATTCTGTTGATCTCTTCGGGCATGACGCGGTTGAAGCTCCGCAGCCCGGCTTCGATGTGCGCAATCCTGACGCCCATCTTGCTTGCGGCCACGGCGCCAGCCAGTGTGGAATTGGTATCGCCGTACACGATGACGAGGTCCGGCATTTCCTGCACGAGATATTGCTCCACGCCAACCAGTATGGCTGCTGTCTGTCGCGCATGGCTATCCGAACCAATTTCCAGATTTTTATCCGGCCGGGGAATTCCCAATTCATCGAAAAACACGCGGGACATATTTTCATCATAATGCTGGCCCGTGTGCAAAATCAGTTCGGTGAATTGCCGGCGCAGGGCCTGAGATACCGGCGCCGCCTTGACGAACTGCGGTCGCGCGCCCACGATGGTCACAATTTTCATGTCACTCCCATCCCTGGTTTTTCAACAATTGCTCTTCCGGCGTATCGCCGAAATATTTCGCCGGCGCGCCGACAAATATTTGCCCCGCTGGCACATCGCGCGTCACCACGGATCCGGCGCCGACCACGGCATCTTCGCCAATCACCCGACCGGGCAGAATAACAGCGCCGCCGCCAATTCTGCCGCCTTTTTTCACTGTGACGCCCTTAAAATGCTTGAACCTCTCCTCGCTTCGTCCCAGATAATTGTCATTGGTCGTCACCACGTAGGGAGCAATGAAGCAGTAATCGCCAATCTCCGAGTAGGCGGTGATGTAACTGCCGGTTTCCAGCTTGCATTTTTTACCGACTTTGCACACATTCTCCACTGTGGCGCCCCGGCCAATGATGGTCGATTCGCCGATCGTCACGTTCTCGCGGATGGCGGCTGTGTCCGCCACCAGCACGAAATCACCAATGTCGCACCCGGCGTAAATGACCGCCTGGGCGCCGATGAGGCATTGATTTCCGATTTTCGCAGGGGGAACAGGCTCCGATTTGAAAATGCTCCGCTTCGCCCGCATCGGTTGCTTGCCTATTACGGTGTTGTCATCAATGCGGACATTGTCCCCAATCACTGTGCCTTCATGGATGACAACATGACTGCCGATTGTACAGCTTTTTCCAATTTCAACTTGTTTCTCAATCACGACAAAGTGGCCAAGTGTAGTCTCCGAGCCAATTTTAACGGTACTGTCAATGAACTGATCTTTCATAAAACATCGATTCCATTGTCAAGGTAAAATAGTATTTACAGGCAAAGCCTGTTTTTACGGAATTATTTAACACCTGAATTTCAATAATGAAATGTCAAATGAGCGTGTAACGAATTATTTTAGTATGGAGTGCATCGACTGTGTCGATGCTTCACTCCATATGTCTTTAGAAATTAACCCTACTACGTCATTTAGAAAGTTCTGCACAATATATTGTATGTTATGTTGTCAGAAAATACGATATATTGTACTAATAATTCTAAGTGACGTTGTAGGGTTAAATAGCTAAATTTTATTATAAGTATCTGCTCAATATTTTCGGGCAATTATAAGTTACAAATAACGTGATAGTTGTCTTTCCCGCATGCTCTTAGCGGGAATCCACGCTGATTCAATGGATGCCCGATAAAAGCATTCGGGCAAGACGGATTCCACCATATTTTATTGAGTGGATACTATTATAAGTATCTGCTCAATAAGTTATGGTAAGAAAACGTGTCATTGCGAAGTCCCGATTTATCGGGACGAAGCAATCTCCCGGGGTAAACCAGGGATTGCTTCGTCACAAAAAACGTTCCTCGCAATGACATTTCCATCTTTTATTGAGCTGATACTATTATAGAAATCCATTTTAGAAATTTAAGTAACAATCAATCTGAGCCGGAATCTTCTTCCGACTTAATTTTAAGCTCGACACATCAATTCATCCGCCCGAACCATTGGATCGGTCAAATGGTTTTTACTGTCAGGACTGACTGCGCCGGCCTGCCGGGGTTCAACTATCCAATCCTGAGAAGCGGCTCTTTTTTCGGAATTTCAGTTTCTGGATGAATGCACGCGAGTAGTTCTTCATGTGGATCCAATCCGATGTGAGCGCGCTGGAAATACCGATGGCCTTGCCCTGCGCCGAATCATCCTGCTTCAGGTTATGGACGAACTCCACGACAAAGGCGCCAAAAATGCTCAATATTAACGCCAGAAAGCTGCCGACGAGAACCAGGATTTTTCGCTTCGGCTTAGTGCGCTGCTCCGGTGGAACCGCTTCGTCCAGCACCTGAATCGTTGGCGTATCCCGCGCTTCCTGCAGCTTTGCCTGATAATATTGTTGATTCAACAATTCCCAAACTGTCTCCTGGACTTTTTCCTCGCGAACCAATTCGGCCAGTTCCAGGCCCACAGCCGGCACATCAGCGATGGGAATATAAATTTCTCTTTCGGACGTCGTTGAATCGTCGTCGCCGAACTGCAAATTTCTGTACTGCTTTTCCAGTTCTTCGATTTCTTTTCTGATCTTCACGACCACCACATTGTCCGACTTCATCGACTGCCGCGCCACTCCCAATTCAACATTCTTGGCGACGATGCGACCTTTCAACTCACCGATGCTTTCGATCGCGGTCTGCGTCTGCTCTTCCAGGGCAATGGCTTTGTATTTCTCTTTAAATTTGACCAACGCTTCGGACGCGTCCTTGAGTTTGGCTTTCGTGTCCTTCAATTGGTTTTCAAGATAGATTCTGGAATTTTTCGAGCGAGAGGTATTCTTCTCCTTATTGATCTTATCCAATTCCACTACCAGCGCATTGGCAACGTCCGATGCTAAATGACGATCGCCTAATTCCACGTCGAGGGTGATAATTCCCTCAGCGGATGACTTCACATGGATTCGGGAAGCAAGTCGCAGCCGCCCTTTTTCCAGGCTCTTTTGTTTTAAAATGGAAAGGAGCTTCCGCTGTCCGGGATTTTTACTGCTTTTCCTGTAACTGAATTCTTTCTGCAGCACAGCGTCCAGCACGCTACGACTCTTCAGAATTTCAACGTAGAGGTCGGACGTCGTTCCAGCGCCGGTAAATAGCAGGTTCGATAACGACGGTGAACTGGAAAGCTCAGTCAGAATACTGGGGGATTGAAGATCTTCTGGCGGCAAAATGGTTGTTCGCGCCGTGTAGGTCGATGGCAGCAAAAAACTCACAACACCAATGAACAACGCAACGACGAGCACATTCCTCATGATGGCTCTTCTGTGCTTCACAATGACATTGAGGTAATCCAGCAAATCGACTTCTTTTTTCTGTTCATGATCCATAATTCGTATGTTTTCTTAATTATTGACTGCACTATCCACCACGATGTACACTGTGGCCAATTGAGCGACGACAGCGATTGTGTAGCGGAATAATTCCCACCAATCCCGGTCCGGTTTGCGCGGCACCCAGATGATATCGCCGGCCAGAAGGTCGGATACATCCTCATCGTCCAGGATTTCGCCGGTCACTTTTGTCACTTTCGTGCTCCTTCGTTTGGCGTCCCAGGTGACACCGCCGGCCTTCTTGATATAATATTTGATATTTTTGCCCGGGACATAGACGACGCCGCCCGGCCGCGACACCCTCCCGGTCACGTACACCACTTTGGGCGCTTTCGGCACATGAATGATATCCCCATCTTCCAGCAGGACGTCTTCGGACAGGTCTTTGCTGATACACAATCGAAAAAAGTCCACGACGATGCGACCGATGTCCTGGTTATTTTGCTTCATCACCAGGTACTCGTACTCGGTATCGGACATCTGATCGCGGGGGAGTTGCTTCAAGCGTTCGTACTCTTTGTCAATGCTAATTGTCGAGCTGCGCCGAATCAGACTCGCTTCCCTGATCAGTGCTTCGTCCGTGAAGCCGCCGGCTTGCGTCATCACGTCGAACAATGTGGTGCTATCTTCGGTAATGGCATAGATGCCGGCAAACTGCACTTCGCCGGTTATTTCGATGACTGGCCCTACTTCCCATTCCGGTATTCTCCGAATAAAAACGCGGTCGTCCTCTTCCAGTAAAATATTTTGCGGCGACGAAGGATTATTGATCACCTGCTGTAAATCAATGGCGAGAATATCGGTGGGCGCTTTGGGATCCACTTTGGCGACTTCGCAACGGAGCATGTACGCGCTGCGGGTTAAATTTCCGGCTTTGAGCAACAGATCCAGCAGATGCAGATTTTCTTCAAACGAATAGTGTCCCGGCCGTTTCACTTCACCGTGAATGTAAACACTTTTCGGGTACCTCTGTTCGAGAATGGAGAAAACCTGAATTTGATCCTCATTCTTCAGGATGATATTGGCTGCGTTATTCTCATCATCCTGAATCTGCCGAAAGTCCACATACATCACCAATCGTTCCCCGTTGTTCAGGAGCCGGCTGATTTCAATTTTATCTTTGAACGCCAGGTCCGTGAAATTTCCAGCCAGGGTCAGCAGATCAGAGAGTCGTTCTTTTCCGTCAAACTTCAGTTCGAACCGGGCGGGTCGTTTCACCTCGCCTCGAACTGCAACTATGGCCTCGATGAGCGGCACGACAATTTTATCGTGAGGTTGAAGAAATATCTGCTGCTTGGTCTCGCCTTCCATTAAAAATTTGTAAAGGTCCACCACTGTGAACAGGCTGTCCTGTCGGTAAACGTGAATATTCCGCAGCGAGCCTCTTCGTGTCGGCCCACCGGCCACAAGCACCGCATCGAGGACTGTATTCAACGAACTTAAGTAGTATTTCCCGGGTCGTTCAACATCGCCCACCACAGTGACCGGGACTTGCTTCGGTTCGATGAGCATGATGTTGAGTGAAAAATTATCATAGTATTTTACCAGGTGCCGGTTCAGGACATCCTGAAATTCCGAGATTGAAAGTCCGGTGACAAAAAGCACCCCGACCGTCGGAATGAAAATTTTACCTTCCACATTGACGACAACGTCGAAATTTAACTGAGTCTTTCCCAGCAAATATATGCCCAGTCTATCTCCGGGCCCGAGCCGATAATCGTCCGGGAACATGCGCCCGCTGAATGCCCGAATTCGATCGATATTCTGGGGCGAATGAAAAAACGAATAACCGAAAATTGAAAGCGCCTCCTGCTGCTGAACAGGAGTCTGGGGGATTGCCATTTGATTGCTAATTGCTTCCATGGTGCCCTGCTGAACAATGGACGGTTCTTGAGAAAGCGCATCGGTTATCATAAGCAAGGACGACACGAGGTGTATAATGGCCAATACAAAAACACTGATTTTCAATTGATTTTTTTTCATTGTTTGTTCTTGCGATAATTACGATTAATTGTTTCTTTTATTGGGAATGGGCTCGCACCGATTTTCATTGATCCAATCATCTGAAATTTGAGGAGCAATTAAAATATGTCTCATCAAAAAAGCTGATTGAGCCCAACACACTGAACGTGGTTTTTCCGAGAGATGATTTTTTTTCAAAACAGTGTAAAAATATAGAAAATAAAATATTATTAGTCAACGTTTTTTTATCAAAATTATATTACATTATTGTGAAATAAATTTAATTGCGGTCATAGAAAAACCTGGAGCATCCTGCCCCAGGTCTTTCTATTATGATTGGGAGATTGATTGGAGTTGCAATGTTGAGGGTTTCGATCCTACTTTGCAGTATTTAAATTTAATATGTTAATCGGGTGAAATATGTTAATTCATTGATTATCAAATGGACATAATCATTTTTCATGCTATTTCACCATCAGCATTTTGCGCACATTATTATAAAGAATTCTGTCGATATTACGTCCCTTGAGAAGTTCCTGCCGTTTGATGATGAGCCGTGAAAAGTAAACACCACTGGGCACGATTAAGCCATCGCTGTTTTTGCCGTCCCATTGCAGTAAATGATGGCCAGCGTTTTTGTGGCCCTGAACCAGGGTGCGAATCGTTTGCCCAAGAATATTATAAATGGTCAGCTCAACATACACATTCTTCGGAAGCTGAAATCGTATTTCGGTTCCGGCATTGAACGGATTGGGATAATTCTGATAGAGCAAAAACATATCCGCCGGTCCCAGCGATGACGGATCGCTCATATTTTCAGGTGTCTGCGGTCGTAGCGAATTTTCCGATTCAATCAGGACGACATACATGCTCTCCACTCCCTGGGATCCTTCAGCCATATTTCCGCCCAGCACAACCATGCCGGAATCAAATTCCCCCTCCCACAGGTCCAGGTTTTTCGCGTATTCACTGACGCCGATGCTTTTACCAACGCGATGAAAATCACGGACTAACCAGTTGGGATAATTCGCCGCCCGGCTGTCATAGGCGACATAGACTTTTGACGTCTCACTCAGCTTGAAAGACAGGAAGCCCTCTTCCTTTTCCCCCCGATCGTCATTGGCTGTTGAAATCCACATGAACCCGGTCATCGCGTCCGGAATGGATGTGATGGTATAATCCCTGTCGATATAATAGGCATCGCCCACATTGAGATAGGCCAACTGATACGATTCTTTATTCAAGTACGCCACCCTTTCTTCCGTGACCGATTCCAACGAGTAAATGAAATTAGAATTCGGGACAATTTCATTCCGATGATCCGAGCGATCCCGCACCTTATTCACCGTTAATGTATACGTTTTATTTTCTTCATGCGCGGACGTTGTCAACTGGACAATCTTCAAATCGTTATCCAGCACTGCGCCGAAAATCAGGATATCATCGGAAATGGAATAGTTTGCCACCAACTCCGCCGACTCTCTTTCCACGATTTCGTTAAATGTGATTTCCAGATGGGTGAGATCGATCAAATCCACATTGGTCACCTGTGGCGGTTCCACATCCTGATAGATGTAAGTATACTCCGCCGTAGTATTTGCTGCAATAGCATTGGGCGCCGGCGCCTGATCCTTCACATTGTTAATCGTCAGGACATACGTCTCTCCACTGGTATGCGCTGTGGTTACAAGCTGGATAATTTTAGCGCTCGCATCCAGCACAGCCTCGATGACGCTGACCCCTTTATTGATCTTATAATTATTCTCAAGTTCAGCGCTCTCGCGGTCCAGAGCCTCTGAAAAGGTGAGGCGCAAATGCGTGGCGTCCACCGACTCTGTCAGGGAGATTTGAGGTGGCGCTGTATCATCCGGATTATAGCTGTAACTGACAATGCTGTTCGGCAAAATCGAATTGGGTACCTGCGCCATGTCCATGATATTGTTGACCGTCAGAACATAATTGCCCCCGGCAAGGTGTGAGGTTGTGGACAGATGAACCGTTTTCTGATCATTGTCCAGTATTGCCACGAGGACAGCTATGTTGTTATTAATTTGAAAATTTGATATTGCCTCAGCCGACGCCTCAGTTATTTTCTCAGAAAATACAACATCGACCAAATTTTCATTTCGGATCGTGACCGAATAGATGTAGGGTCTGACATTGTCATCAGCATAATAGGTGTATGAAAGGGACGAATTCGCCGGTATCTCGTTATGTTGAACTGAAACGTCACGGACTTTATTGACCGTGAGAATGTATGTCACTCCATTTTCATGGGCGTTGGTAACGAGGTGCACCGTTCTGTTATTTTGATCCAGACTGACCTGCTGAATAGTGATCCCATTGTTGATCTTGAAATTCCCGGTAGTCTCAGCCGTCGATCGTTCGATTTCCTCGCTGAACGTGACATCCACATGAGTTTCATCGACACTTCGGACTTCCGTCATTGACGGCGGCGTGAAATCATCCGGAATGTATTCGTAGCTGAGGGAACTGTTGGCTGCGATGGAGTTGGGACTCGTCGCCAGGTCCCTGATGTTATTGACAACGATTGAATACGCGCCAGCCTGATGCGGAGCAGTCTCAATGTGTACAATGCGATTGCCCTGCGCCAATCGAACGGAAAGAATAGTCACATTGTTATTGATCTGGTAATTGCTCACGTTTTCCGCCGATGCCCGTTCGACTTCCTCGCTGAAGGTGAGATATAATAAAGAGGCATTGACCACATCTACGGCATATAATGTGGGCGGCGTAACATCGTTGACTTGCACCTGCGCGCTCACTTCTTCGGAAAAGCCGCTTTCATTATGAGCCGTGTCGTATGCTGTCACCGCAAAAAAGTAAACCTGACCTTCAGCAAGACCATTCAACGAATAGTTCACGACGTTGCCCACATCCACGACAGTATTGTAATTCTGCGAGGCGGTTCCATAATAAATTTTGTAGCCCTTCAAATCGCTTTCTGTGTTGGCATTCCAGCTAACTGTCAATTCCCCGGCGTGCGTTATTCTCGCCAGAAAAATAAACACTACGACCATCCCCCGAAGCCATTTCACCACTCGTCTCGTTTTACTCATAGTAGCAGCCCTTAGAACTTCACCCAGATTAATTCCAGTTCCCCCGTTTAAATCTTGAAATCAATTTCGAATCGTTTGAGAGAAAAAAGTAACATCCATGTAAATGGCGTTATACCCGTTTCCTGTTATTCACAATATGCGTGCCATTTATTTTTGGTCTTTGTAATTGATTTATTTTAAATAATATATCTATTCAATGTTATTTGCTTGTTAATCATTTCATTACATGTTAGTAATTCAGAATTGAAACGTTTTAATAATGGGTTATGCTTTTTCATGACCCGAGAAAAGATCAGGAAATGATTCTATTCTGTAACATCAGTTACTAATATTATCGTCATGTAATATTTTTTATTAATGGCAGGCAATCATTAAAATTTTATCCTGATTCTGGTGAATAAAATAAAATAGTAACATTGGTACTTGGATTATTTCAATAAGTGGTTTTGTCCCCGGCAGGAAATCTGACAATTATAAAATGAGGTAGTGGAGCGGTTGTAATAGTGCACGCACCCAATTTAAAGTATCTTTCTCAGTTCCGCGAATGCAGAAAAAAGGACCGACTGGGAGCTGACTGTTCGTAGCACTCGCCTGTAAAAATACAACGAACACGCGGCTGAGTCAGTCGCTGGTCGGGTAACCGTAATTTCACCGGACAGGGCTCACGCGCGGCGCTCATCAAATCAAGGCCAACAGGCATTTGCTTTACATCGATACTTTTTACCAGACGGAAGTATCAATCGTCGTCGGCCAGTTGTAAAAATACCACGACTCCGAAATATGTGCTGATGGATTTGATTGAAGTCGTCGCCCGTTTGGAAACGTTCCGGACGACTTTTAGAATAGCAGAATAATTTCAGGTGGTGTTTGTTTGAAGATGAAAGGAGAAATAAAAAAAGCCTTCTCGTTGGAAGGCTTTTCAATGTATGTATATGAATTTCTCAGATATTCTTTTTCCAGCTTGTATGCGTAATACCGTGGAATTTGACCTTGTAGTTGAGAGACCGCGGTGAAACACCCAGCAATTTTGCCGCTTCTTTCTGAACCCAATGGCTGATCTCCAAAGCCTGGAGAATTGCCTCGCGTTCGAGTTCCTCTAATTTCAACGTATTGAAGCCCCAGTTCTCTCCAATATTTTTTCGTCGATCACGTCCTCCAGCTGCAAAGTAGTCTTTACCTGTGAGAGAGAGATCGTCCGCAGTGATCATTTCGCCTTCCTCCACGACGAGCACCGCGCGTTCGATGATGTTTTTGAGCTCGCGGATGTTCCCTGGCCATTGGTGGTTCTTGATCAGCTTCATGGTATCTTCGGTGAAACCACGGGTGTGCTTTCTCAATTCACTGCTAAATTTTCTCCGAAAAAACTCCGCAATGAGCGGGATGTCCTCTTTACGTTCGCGCAACGGCGGCACATTAATCGTAACGACATTCAATCGATAATACAGGTCGTCCCGAAAATTGCCCATTTCGATTTGTTTCCAGAGGTCTTTATTGGTGGCGGTGATAATTCTCACATCCACACTAATCGTTTTATTTCCACCGACCCGGGAGAATTCCTGATCCTGCAAAACCCGGAGTATCTTTGCCTGGGTGGAAAAATTCATATCGCCAATTTCATCGAGGAATAGCGTGCCATTATTGGCCTGCTCAAATTTACCAATTCGAGTCTGATACGCGCCGGTGAAAGAGCCTTTCTCATGTCCGAATAGCTCGCTCTCCAACAGATTTTCAGGTAAGGCGGCACAATTGACTTTTACGTAGGGCTTATTTGATCGCAAACTTATGAATTGAATTAATCCCGCTATCAATTCCTTTCCGGTTCCGGTTTCACCCTGTATTAAAATGCTGGCGTTGCTCTTGGCGACCTTTTTAATGAGTCGTAAGATTTCTTTTATTTGCAAACTTCGGCTAACCAATGGATAATAATAGTCAAAGCCAAAATTTTTACCCCAACTCTGCGTTATTTCCTCAGGAGCCTCTAAGCTGGTTTCCGCCCAGCTCAGATCAAGTTCCTCAGCAAAATTATTCATGCTGGCCCCGTTTCCTTTTTAACTCAAATTTCTTTCAAACTCCAGTTAAAAAAAGACAACCCCAACCAAGTTTAGGTTGCGATTCCAATGATGCCTATACTGCAAAACTTCGTTGGGGCTGTTAAGTTGCCTGACCAAAGATGCTTACCCTAAAACAAATATCGGCCAATAGCTAATTTACTTTAACATTCAGAGTATGTGTTTAAATTCATGCTAACCTTAACAACAATCATGCCAGTTTTTAGTTCAGATAATTTATTACAATCCTATCTCATTGTTTTGGAATTTTCTAAGTATATTTATTCTTTTTAACTATGTTATTATTATTATAATTATCATTACATCTATTAAGTATTAGCAAGAAAAGAATGCCGGCCACTGTCCAAAATTACCCTACTGATCGAAAAATGATGTTGACCATAATTCGATCACTTCTTGTTCGAAAATAATTCAACCTGAACAAACGTCGGTCAGGCTCTGTAACTGCTTAATTTTGCCCTTCAACTCATCCAAAGTGCCTATATTTTTTGTATCTATTAATCCTTGTGCGGCCAAATACCGGCTCAATCGCACGATGCGCGGGATCTCAAGGTCGATATCGTTGAATATATGTTCATCGGTGTAGATTTCAGAAATTGCACCATCGAAGTACTTCATCCCCAGGTTCAGAATGATGATGCGCTCGGCCAGTTGTGTGATCACATCCATATTGTGCGTGATCATCACAATGGTCGTCCCGTCTTTGTGAAGATGCCTCAGTATTTTCATAATTGATTTGATACCGGACGGGTCCAGACAGGCCGTGGGTTCATCCAAAATCAAGACTTCCGGCGCCATGGCCAGTACGCCCGCTATCGCAACTCGCCGCTTTTCACCTTCACTCAATTGATGGGGGGACCTGTTGTTTATCTCTTCACCGACCAGTCCCACCATTTCCAGCGCCTGTTGAACCCGCTGTTCAATTTCCTGTTCGCTCAAGCCCAGCGATTTCGGTCCAAAGGCTACATCCTCAGCCACTGTCTCTTCGAATAATTGTGATTCTGGAAATTGAAACACAAGCCCGATTTTTTTTCTCAGTTCGTTCAGTGGATATTTCTTGCTCCAGATATCTTCCCCATTCACAAATATCTTACCGGACGCCGGTTGCAATAACCCGGTGAAATGCTGCAGCAGCGTTGTCTTTCCCGATCCGGTCGGCCCAATGATACCAACAAACTCACCGTCTCTGATTTCCAGATCGATGTTTTTTAATACGTGCCGTTTCTGCGGCAAATTACCATCGTATGCGTAGCTGATATTCTCAAATTTAATAGTCATGTTATTTCAATCCTGACGGAGCTAATTCCAATTTTAATTTTTTGCTGATATGCCCCACTCGCTTCATCGTTTGGCAATGTTATTCAATTCCGCCAGTGCATACCGATCGGTCATACCAGCCACATAATCTGCAATGGTTCGGATATTCATCGGATTCCCGGCGATGTCTTCTGAACATAACGTGTGAGCGGGATCCACCACAAATTGCTTTCGAATGTAACCGGGAGTTCGTTCCGGATTCTTCACAAAGTGGATGAAAAGTTCTCGCACGATATTTTTATTGTGCGCATTGAGCTCATCGGCGTTGCGCTTGAAAATAATTTCCTTGTGGATGAACCGATCTAATTGAAATTGAAGCGGTTCTATATCTTCACTGAAGCGAACAATTTCCACATCAAAATACTCCAGCCGCTGCGTCCGATCATAGAATTTTCTGATATTGTCCAAAGTCGTCGTGATGACATCATCGATGAGCAGATTGATCAATCCATTGATGAGATAATTTTTATAACTAAATTCATCATTGGTGTTTACCGCGGCAGCAGCCATTTTCGCCTCAACCCTTTGGATGATTTCCACCTGCCTGACCTGTTCGAGGCTGACCAGTTTGGCAATAATCCCATCCTCGAGATCATGGGTGCGCTGGGCGATCTCATCGCAGACGGCCACCACCTGCCCTTCCAGCGTCGTAGCGACATCGATCTGAAAATTCAGACCTCGCATTTCCATTTTCGGATACGAATATAAATCGCGCAACAAGCGCGTATGCTTGAGAATTCCTTCCCGCACAGAGGAAGTCAGATTGAGTCCGGCGAAATGATATTTTTTTTCAATCCAATCAACCACCCGCACGCTCTGGTAATTGTGCTTGAAGCCGCCCAGATTTTCGCCGGGAAGCAGACCATTCAGATCATCCTTGCCGGACAGGATGGCATTGAGCACCACTTCGCCGATGTGCCCGAAAGGTGTATGCCCCAGGTCATGGCCCAACGCAATCGCCTCGACCAACTCCTCGTTCAATCCCAGCGCCTTGGCCAATGTTCTCGATAATTGCGACACTTCCAGCGTGTGGGTTAGTCGGGTGCGATAATGATCGCCATCGCTGATGAGAAATACTTGCTGCTTGTGCTTGAGTCGTCGGAATGCGCGGGAATGGATGATTCGGTCGCGGTCGCGCTGGAAAGCGGTTCGATAGGGATGTTCGTCCTCTGCGTGGATACGCGTGGCATGCGCTCCCTGGCTTTTTGTGGCAAAGGGAGCTAATATTTTATTTTCAAGTTCTTCGTAATGGTCTCGGTTTCTGATTTCAAATTTCATCGCAAACAATTTTTCTTGGTTCAATCGCCGGGAAAATCCGGCCAGTGCTCATCCCGCGTACAGTTCATGGGTACGAATCATTCCTCAGGACGCGACCTCATTTTCATCTGACAATCGCTGAATTTCCTGTTGCAATTTGTTATGGATATCCCCGGAAAAACCGATTTGGGTGTATCGGATCGAGCCGTTTTTATCGATGATTATATGAGTTGGATAGCCAATGATTTCGTACATTTTTTTCACGTCTAATCCTGATGGGAACAACCTGAACGTGAAGGGATTCTTTTTAATAAATGCCGTCACGGAAACAGGGGCTTCCACTGAGATGGCCCAGAACACAACGGACTGATCATCTTTGAAAGAATTGGTCAGCGTGTTGAGTTGCGGCAACTCCAATTGACACTCCCGGCTCCAGCTATCCCAGAAGGTCAGAACGACTACCTTACCCCGCTGGTCAGCCAATCGAGCTCGCTCACCTGCCAAATCAGTCAGTTCAAACTCCGGCGCTTTCTTCGCTGCGGCCTTATTTATCTTCTCGACTTCTTCCAGCATCCACGCTTCAAAATGATCCGGCGCGCCATTCATTTTCTGATAGATATTTTTCAAAGACTGAATCGCGTCTTCCTGGGCATTGTTGATGCTCACGGCCCGCAGATAGGCGAACATGGCGCTATCCATTTCGTTCGTCTTCATGTAAGCGTCGCCGATTTGTGTCCATTCGAATGCCGGGAACGGCGTTCCCAGCGACAATGTGATCTTTCGATTTTCAATGGCTTGGTGGTATTCACCCAATTCAAAATCGAGTGCGGCCCGCATCGAATGAACCTGGCAGCGATTCAAATTCAGCCATGATAAGCGTTGTGAGGGATGCTCCCACGGATTTGATCGAATGAAATTGTCCGTTGTGAAATTGGCCGCCGCCTGTTGGATCATTCTGTCCGCTGCATCAAAATCCTTTTTTTGAAGATAAAGCCGGGCAAGGGACAACCGAACCGGTATTTCGGTTTTATCAATTTCAATCACCCGTTTTAAATATTTAATTGCATTGTCGACATCCCGATGCTGCTGAAAAATGTTGCCCAATTGATAGTTCAGGCTTTTCAAAATTTTCTCGTCCTTTGCCGACTCCGCCAACTTCTTCAGGCCGGCGACAACGTCAGTCACCGATCCCCCGTGTTTCAGGTAAATGAGCGAAAGCGCTGTCTCTTCAGCCTGAGGATATTCTTTGTACTCTGCCACGAGCCGTTCCCCAAATCCGATGGCTGTTGGAATATCTTTGAGCAACATCGAATTCGTCCGGAATCCAAGATGAAGGAATTCGGGATTATCCTGAGCAGTCGTCCTGAGACTATCGAATTGATGTCTGATGCGCGCCAGGGTCGCCATTTTCTGTTCTGTATTCATCAATTGGGTGAACCAGAAATCGAACCAGACGCTGTAATTCAGGGGGTATCGCTCGAGTTCTTTTTCGAACTCTGCCATGGCATAGGCGCTGCTAAATGCGTATTGCGTGGGATCCATTCGGTTGAGGAAATCGCCAACCAGGTAATGGCTATCTTTTTGAACGCGTCCATCTGAATCGCGAAGAAAAATCGACCACCTTTTTCCGGCATTGTCTTCAGCGCGGCCCTGATTGTCTTCAAACTTGAAATTCAGGACCAGGAACTCCGAGCCGGTTTGAATTTCGGTTGTCCATACACCATTCCGAAGGCTCATCGGCGCACGGGATATCTGCTCCCGCAGCGTATTTTGAATTTGATACACAATATACAGTGAATCCGTGTTGGCGCTGAGATGTTCCGACTTCTTTGGATGGAAATGAATTGTCACTGCATCGCCGGCTTTAGGCTGGGATGGACGCCAATCCACCAGGGTGTCCACCTGTTTCGAGCAACTGAAGAGGATAAAAGCTATGAGAAAAAACGGCACTATCTTTCGTACAAACATACTCCCTCCAAAATGATGATTCACTCTTGTTAAAGAGGAACAATCGATCTTTTTTGACTGGAAAATTTATTGATATATTTAAAACCGAGACTTTTCAACATGATAACGGTCTCAGAAAAATAACTCGCCACATCGTCCGGGGTGTGAGAGTCCGAACCCAGGGTGATCGGGATTTCCATCTGCTTCACCATTTCCAGAATATGGTTGCCCGGAAACGGCTCTTCGATATGTTTTGTCCGGAATCCGGAGGTGTTAATTTCCACAGATACATCATGTTCTTTGATGGCGCGCAGGGCATTTTCTGCATCGCGATAACTCTCGGCCGGCAGATCGCCCCAAAATCGTCGCGGCAAATCGAAATGAGCAATGATATTAAAAATACCCGTGCTCGCTGCCCGGGCAATCGAGTTAAAATACTTCCTGAACAAATCGGGCAAGTTCCTTTCTTTCAGATCATTGAGATAGGTGACGTGTTTCAGCCCATTCAACTCCAGATAATGAACGCTCCCGATGATATAATCGAACGGATACTTTTTGGAAAAAGCCTCGATATAATCCATGGCGCTGGGGATAAAATCGAGTTCGATCCCTTTTTTAATTGCAATCTCCGGGAAGGTTTCCTGCAATTCTTCAATCGTGTTCATGTAGATTTCAAAATCCTGGGGACGCATGCGATACGCGCTCACGTAATTATCGAGAAACGGATTGTGATCGGAAAATCCCATTTCACGCAGGCCCGTTTGAATGGCGGATTCGACATACTGCCGCATCGTTCCGGATGCATGATTGCAAAATGATGTATGAATGTGATAGTCAGCCAATGTCTCAATCATCGTCTTCATCCTTGTCGCTCAAAAGTTGTCGTATTTGCCTGAAGACCTCTGCCGGAAGCGCCGTCTGGACCGATTTAAATTTCAGGGCAATCCGCCCTAATTCTTTGTAAGCAGCTTCGTATTCAGGGAAATGTTTTTTAATTAATTGAATATGCCTGGTAATAGTGCCTATGTCACCTCGCGACAACGGCCCGGTCAGCGCCGCCCCCAATCCATTCTCTTTCATGTTTTCAAGTGTGTTCAACGCGAGCGGATAGACAATCGATTGGCTCTCCATTTCATCAAAACCCAGGTGATTGAAAATTGCCACGACTGGTTTCATCAATGCAACCACATAATTGGATGCAAACAGGCACGCCGCGTGGTACAATGGCTTCTCATCGGCTGGAATGACCAGATAGTTCGAGTTCAGCGCAGTGACCATTTCGATTAACCGGGCAATCCCTTTTTCAGTGCCCTCAATGCCAAAATAGATGTGCTGAAGTTTTGCTGCCTCATCCGAACGACCGGCAAAAGTCTGGATAGGGTGCAGGCTGCCAATTTCAATATCGAATGGCCGCAATCCATTGAACACATCCATCGACAGAGCGCCGGACGTATGAAAGACAAAATGGGCAATTTTTGTTCCGCGAGCCAGCGTGACCAGGTCGTCAGCGACCAGGGGGATGGCATCATCAGAAACAGCCACAAAAATAAGATCAACGGATTTTAATTCTGATATTGTATCTGAAAAATGTGATGCATTCACCTGGCGGGCACAGTTGGCGGCGCGTTGGATATCTTTGTCGATGATGCTCGAAACGCGAAAATGCGGAAGTCGGGCAAGCGCCTTGGATAGCGCTGCTCCCAACCGGCCGGCCCCAATCACCGCAATTCGTTCTGTTGAAGTCATCATCGATCGTCGCTGAAAAATATTAGCATCCTGCCACGCATTGACAGCTACCATCCCATTCAAGGCAACGGCGAAACAATGTACAAAAATTATTGTTGAATTCAAAGTAAAAAGTAGTTCATATTTGCAGCCTGGCAGGCATTGAACACGTAGAAGTGAACGGCGGGTTTAACTGTAGCTCAATAAGAAAACAAGTGCCGGTTTTGTACCTGGCAGTGATTTTATGAATTGGCCGGTGCAAAGAAAAAATCTCCACTGAGGTGAGACCAGGTTAACCGCGTGGATGGATTTTCGACTCCAGTTGATCGGCGCAATGGTGCACGCAACTCGGAGCGCATCGAGTCGGCCCGGAAAGGTGATCAGACAATGACATCAGAGTTGATTTTTTCAATTCCCATCTCCATCATTGTGAGAATTTCGTCCGCGTTGCGGCCATCCTGAGGATAGCTGGCAAGCTGTATCTCCAGTTGAAATGTAGATTGAATTCTGCTCAGCCGGCTCTGAATTCTATCTGCTATAATTTTGGCCAGTGTGAGATGCGTATTCGGCAGCAAGAGCAAGATGTGTTTTTGGTCGGCGCTGTAACTCAGAACATCAAAATTCCGGACATGGCTGCGAATCACAGCAATGATATTTTTGAAGAGCCGCACCATAATCTCCGCATTGTATCGGCGATAATAACTTTCCAGCTTCTCTATTCCCAACGACATAACTGTGATATTCGTACCATCCGGCGCTGCATTTTTGATCAGCTTCGATAGATGTTCTTTCAACTGAGGATACCCGATGTAATCGACCTGAGCCTGTGCAAAGGCCTTTGGAATGCAATCCACAATCAGACATTCAGGTTGCAGTCCAATGGACTCCGGCAGTTGATCGACACGTTTGGGGCGAGATAGCCCCTGCGCCAGAACCTGTTCGTCCTGCGCTTTCTCAGGTTCAGCAACAGCATCTGCCGCATTATCGACTATTTTGTATTTGTAAATTCTCTGCGCGATGATCTTTTCATGGCCAAATTTTTCATTGCAATTCAGGCAATGACACCCTATTGAAGGGGACTCAAATGCCGTCCTGCATTCATTACATTCAAAGGAGGGCGCTTCCCTCAGCGTCCTGTCCGATTGCTCCGGTTGCATTTTTCCAACATTATTCCGGCTGAAATTCACGGAATGGCATTGCGGACACACGTTGCGTAAGGATACCGTATAATGCGAGCATACAGGACACAGTTCAATTACATCAACGAGATGTTTTTGCATTTTACCGTCACTCACCCACTTTTCCAGTAGCTCGCGTTCCCTGCTCGGCGCCGAATGGTTCATGACAATCTGAACGTCGGGATAAACATAGCCGTTCAGACTCGTCTTGTCGACGTTGGGCTCGATCCACACCACGTTCCGATGCGACAGAATTTCCTTCAATTGATTAAATAAGAGTTCGTCGTCCGTGATCGTCTTCTGTCCAGGAGAACAATAGGCAATATAATTTTTGACGCGATACAATAACTCCTGTTTTCGAAATGGCTTGTAAATATAATCCAGCACGCCTTCTCTCAACAGTTCAATTTTGCTATTGAAATTTTGATGCGATGTGAGTACCACGACTGGAATCGAGACACACGCAGGATCCTGGCGCAATTCCTTGTAAATTTCCAGTCCATTATTTTCAGGCATGAGCAGATCGAGCAAAATAATATCCGGCTCGCATTTTTTAATTCGCCCACAGACGTCTTTTTTGCCCTCGTCGATGACGACAAAATAATTCTCTCCCTCGAATACATTTTTCAACAATTCCAATGTCGCCGTATCATCATCTATGATAAATACTCGTCGCTGTTTCACCGTAAAGTTCCTCTTATGAGTCATCATTTCCCGTCGTTGCAGCCCTGGCCTTGTCTCACGCTTTTCCGCCAGGAACCATTGGCGAATTCCGTGGCGCAGTCCCCAAAACAAGCTTCATTTCAATACTTTGGCAATTGGATGATAATCTTGAACCATTCGCCCTTTCTGGAATCAGCGTGCACTTCGCCGTGGTGCATCTCAACAATGGTCTTCGAAATAAACAGGCCCAATCCGGCGCCTCTTCCGGACTCCGCATCGAACGATTCGCTGAATCGGGAAAATTTTTCGAACAGTTTATCCAGCTTGTCGTGAGACACGCCCGGGCCATGATTGAAAACTTCGATTGTATGATATTCATCATCGCCGTTGATGGAGTATGAAATTTCACTTCCGCGCGTGCCATATTTGATCGCATTGCTGAACACATTGGTGAAGACTGCTTTCATCATCTCGCGGTCCACGGTAATCGGATAGCTGGTCTTTGCCTGTGCCGAGGCGCAGATGATTGTCATCTCTTTCTGCGAGAACTGTTCTTTCATCTCCACAAGAACAGGTTCAATAATACTGCTCGTCAGATTGCATCGTTCCCGGTGCAGCCTGACCTTGCCGACCTCCATCTTGGACAGGTCAAGATAATTTTTTATCATGTTCAGCAGGTTTTTGACAATCCGCCGGATAACCTGTAGCGCATCATTCTGATCTTTATTTATCTCACCCAGCAAGTTGTCATTCAATAATTCCGTGTAACCCAGCACCGAAATCAACGGACTTCTCAACTCATGCGATACAAAGGACAGCATATTCAGATAGTGTTCGTTCAACAAAATGAGCTGTTCATTTTTCTCCAATAATTGCTGATTCGTCCGAATCAATTGATCATTTTTCAATTCGAGCTCTTTGTAGAGAATGGCCTTTTCCCTGAGCGCTACTGCCTGAGTTGCAAACATGACAAGCGATTTCAGCTTGCTTCTCATTTCGGAATCGCTGTTTTCCTTGTTGATCTGATTGATGTCCTGCCCGGGAATTTCATTCAATCGGTGTATGTACTCGTCCAGTATGGCGTCCATCAGTCCCTGCTGGTCGTTCACTTTGTCGATTAAATTGCAGCCGACTTCATAGATCCGGCAGAGGTCTTCGAACTTTTCGAAATAGTCGAATTTCTTACTGGAAGCGCTTTTATCGCTATCATGCTGAGATGCCATTGGTTCTTCCGTTCACTTTCTATTCATTCAACGAAAGCACAACATAATCATCTTTCAATTGGAGAATGACAACCGCCTCGCCAATGTAAACCACCGTGTAGTCATTGAGCGCATCGCCCGTCGCCAATTTTTTATGGTTGATAATCGCCGATCGTCCGCCTCGATTCCAATGGATTTTTTCCAGCACGAACACCTTATCATTCACTCCGGCCTGGACAGGATTCAGCCGGCTAACATGCGCGGCCTGCAGATTGGCATAGGGCAAAAACGGATTTCGTCCCCAGCACTCCTCCGACAGGATTTCCTGCACATGAAATTCCAAATCAGACAGCACAATATCCGAGTCATTCTCAGCCACGCTGAGTGGGGCCGTGGCTGCACTGTCTTTCCCTGCATCCTGCGCCGCACTTTGCGTAATAAGCATCATAACGCTGAAAATCATCAGCCAGCCCTGACACAGGGCTGGCCGCAATATGAATTCAACTAATTTTCCTGCATTACCTTTCATGGAGCACCTTTAAAATACCATCGTTTTTATCACGTGCGTTAAAAACTTACCCAACCCGATAAATTCGCGCAAATCAGATTTTTATCCTCGACCACCGGGAAAACATCCAGCTTGTCAATTTGTATGGCTGAAAAAGAACTTTCCAGGTAAACCAGGTATTCCCCTATTTTACTGAACTGCGCTTTCATCTTCATCTTAATGGGGTATTTTTTAGTCACCACATTGTTGCCATTGCCTGGTTCAAAAATTTGAACCGATTCAAATTTGATATCCGGAAAATTTTCTTTTGTTGTCAATATTTTTTCCAGAGATGCGATGTCATCCTGTGACGTCCTTTTGAGATCAGCAGTTTTATTGACCTTCATTCTTACCTGTTCCAATGCTTTAAGCTCCTGAAATTTGTCCGTTATCTGTTCTTCTAATTGTAGGACTTCCTGTTTCTGTTGTCTCAATGTTATTGCCTGCGGTATTATGCTCCATGCAATGAAAGCTATAATCCCCACGATTGACACACTCAAACGTATTACTTTTTTTCTCATCACATTTTTCCTTTTTCCGAGCAGAATGTAACTCCCCGTGACTATGGAACACTCAGTCATTTCAACGGATGAGCTGAATAGTGAATTCCCAAATTCCATTTTGATTCGACCCAATCCACTCAATATGGGAGAGCGTCACTTTCTCCCATTGGTTGGTTCCTTCAACCTGATGCAGAAAATTTTTGATCGCTTCCCGATCCACAGCGCGGCCGTCGAAATAAAGTATTTCTTTCTCGGACTTCTGCCTGTCCGGCGATGTCGAAATTTTAACCAGATTGCTTCTGGATCCAACTTTCTCCGTTTCCAGTTGAATGCTCTCCAACCACAGGGATGAGGGGGCTTCCTTGCCGACCTGCTGAAGAATTTGACTCATGCGCAGCGCCTGCGGCCGATTGACCCCCGGGACATCCGCAGCGACTTGTGCCTTTGCGTCCAATCGGGTATCTATTTTATTCTGCAATTCGTTCAAAATGCGACTGCCGGCAATGATGTTCTCACTATACACCTTATTCCGCGCCCGCAGGTTTTGTCCGATGAAGAAGCCTGTCAGCAGAATGATCAATAAAATCGCCGCTGCCTTCCACGTTTTTTGCTCCTGTTTTTCTTTTGACATGTTTCCACCAATTAAGTTGATGTTGCATTTCCCTTCGTTCAGCAATTCATTTCTGGCAGCCCCGATGGCCGAAGCCAGCCGATTTGCCTGCATGACAAACTGCGCCTGATCCACCGATTCATGTAGCTTGATTTTCGTAAGTACATTTCCTGTTTCAACATCGGCCCCAATGCTTTGATGAATGAATTTATCGAGGCCCGATCAATCGAATACGCTGTTCTGTGAAAGATAATTTTCTTGTTCTGAACGATGGTGATCCGAACTGACGAAGCGCCTAAATCGATCACACAAAACGGCTCCAGATAGTTCAGCGGAACGGCAAAGAGATCCACGAACGCCAGGCACGATGGCTCCACCCGAATGACATTGATCGCATGCTTTTTTGCGGACTCAACTGTGTGCGCGAAATATCTCTCATCGACGATGATCGCCAGGCCTTCTTTCAACACAGTGCCGGCGCTGTCCCGCGTGATGCTATATGGCTTTGCGTAATAGATGTCTTTTTCGCCATTGCCGAGGTAACCGGGACTAACATACACCGGAACGCGGGAAATAAATTTGGCATCCGAAAGAACCGGCATGGCAACATACTGGAGAAACACGCCATTATTCAATGCGAGGGCCGCCCTGAGTCGCTTGACTTTCAGCTTATCAAGAAGCGTCTCCAGGGCCGCCATATTGCTCTGGATGTTTGAGGAGTAGGTATTATCCGGCAACTCATAAATTCCCCAATTCACCAGTTCTATGCACGTATTCAATTTCCACAAGGCAGCGAGCTTGATCCCGGTGGCGCCCAGTTCAATGCCGACGCAGGCGTTGCGGTCGTTCACAAAACTATCGTCCCAAATACCGCCGGTGGCAAATATCGTCTTTGACGCTGAATGATACTTCACATCAGAAGATGATTTTGAATATTGATGCATAGCGGCCTTGACCTGGCTTGGCAATTTTCGTTTCAGGAAATCGTCTCCGGCTAATAGTGCGATTCGTGGAATTACACCCTAGCGCCGAGGCCGATTCCCAATGGGATTTACCTCACCTCTATGTATCGACACGCAGCCGCGAAATGTTAACCATTTCAGTGCAATAGAATCTTATATTTGGAAGATTTTTTCATGTTGCCAGAGTGCAGGGAGTTGAAGTAATTTGTAGCGGGAATTCATAAGAAGAATGACCAGCAAAACATCGCGTGACGAAGCACATGGTCAGAAATGAAAAACAGAAAGATGAACTCTTTCCGTTCAAAGTGTAATTACGGTTAGCACCATGCCGTGTACCAGTTACGGCTAAGTTGCCGGGGATCCATACAATAGCTTCCCCGGGGCGTTGCTGAAACCGAGCCGATGGAATCAGCTTCGATTTATCTGAAATCGCCGGTCAAATTAAACGCCGCCCAGTACGCCGGATGCGCGTTGATGGTGGAACTGACGAAATTCATGGCCAGCCTCAGGGATTCGGCCCGCGATTTTCCTTCTTTCAAATAGCGGAAAAAGCGCTTCACCATCACGGCGGTGGCCAGATCATCGACCTTCCACAGACTGGATAACAGCGATGACGCGCCGGCATAAATGAAACTGCGCGACAATCCGATCACTTCATCGCCCACCGAAATCGAGGCCATCCCTGTTTCACAGGCGCTCATGGCAATGAGATAGCTATCCATCTCCAGCCCGAAAATTTCATGCGCTTCCAATCGTCCATCATTGGTCTGGTCCGGAGCCAGGAGCAGGGAAGAGAATAAGGGATTTGCCGCGTCAAACTCACCGTGGCAGGACATCAGAACGACCTGCGATTGCCGGCTCGATTGTATGAATTGCGTCTCCGTTGCTTTTCCCCGCAGATACGCTGTCACATCGGGATACAACAATTCCACGCTCTCAACTTCTTTCTCCGCAAAGGGCAGGTCGAGCTGGGCATTGTTCAAATCCGGATTCCCGAACGCTGCGATTTTTGGCATCCAGTTATCCGCGTTCACAAAACGCCCGCCCTTCTCCAGGCATAGTTGCAGCACCATGGAACTGGGCGCCAGCGAAAGCGCGTAGTTGTGAATCAAATAGCCCTGGTTTTTATCCATCAACGCCGCGAAGGGGAGATAGTGAAGGACGCCGTGAGGAACAATCACAATATGATTGATATTCGTCAGCTCGCCTTCCAACGGAAGGATGAGCCAGTCGTACAATCCGCCGGCAATGGCATTCACCGAACGCTGGCTGCTGATGGCGTCCCGAAATTCGCTCACCATGGCCATGATCTGTTTATCCGCAATCGGACGGCTGTGGGCAACCACGCGGCGTTGCGTCATTCCAAAAATGAAGAGCTGGTCCTCTGTATAAAAATATTCGATCACCATGGCGCTGTCCGGCAATGCCGCCTTCAATGAATCGGCACGGAGCGGCTCCACCTGCACCATGCCGGCCAGTTCCGGGTTTATAGTTTTCAACTGACTGATGAACGCCTCGTATTGTCTTTTCAGTTCATTTTGTTGCTGATCCAGGTCGGATAATTTCGCCTTTTCCGGGTCTGTAACAGTCGCGCCCTTCATCAGCAACCCGGCAATCTCGTTTTGAACGCGTCGCAGTTCATCTTCAAGCCCCTTGCCTTGCGCGAATTGCTGCTCATTGAACGCTCCGCTGAAATGAATGTCCTTGTTGGCCAGCATATCAATAAAATTGCGGGACTTGGCTCGCTCGACAATCTCCAGCGCTTTTTCAGGCTGGTCAATTTTCAAATAAAGCGTGATCAACTCATGATACACAACCAATTTATCATCGATGAATCCTGATTTAAAATCTTCCACCTTGATTTGTGAACGCATCACCTCGATAATTTCCAGCGCGCGTGTATAGGCCGAAATGCTCTCCTGCAGATTGGATTGCCTGTCGTAGATTTGCCCCAGCAGCCGCTGCGCGCGCCACTGCACATCCGGAATGAATAATTGTTCCGCCAGTGTCGAGGCCAATCTCAGCGTATCCAGCGCGGCTTCCATTCGGCCGGTGAGCATGTGCGTTCGCGCAATTTCATAATAACATTGAACCTGATTTTGGGCATCCAGAATCTCTTTGCTCAACACCAGACCTTTTCTGAAGTAGGCCTGAGCCAGATCAAACCGACCCTGCTGAGCGTAGATGCTCCCCAGATCGCGGTAATCATAGCTCATGCCCCGCTTGAAATTTATAGCTTCATCAATTTGTGTCGCCCGCTCGAATTCCTGCAGCGCCAGATCCCACTTCTCCCTGGCGCGGTAAATCAATCCCAGATTCTTATGAATGGTGGCAATGTCATGCTCGTCGTTGATGGACTTGGCCAATTCCAGCGCCTGATGTTCAGCCGCGGTCGCTTCATCCAGTTGCGCCAGGCTCATCAAAATCAGCCCTTGCGTGGACAGGCTCGCCACCTGCAGTTTGACGTCATTCAACTCCTGAAAGATAGCATTCGCCTGCTGCTGGAAGTTGATAGCCTGCTGGTAATTTCCCATCTTCCAGTTGAGATTGGACAGATAGTGTTGGGACAGCGCTATCCATTTTTTATTTCCAAATTGCCGGGCTATTTCAAATGCGTCCTGCTGGTATTTGAGCGAGGTTTTGTAATTTGCCAGACGCTCGTTGCTGAAGCCCAGGTTTTGTAAAATCTCAATCATCGCTTCGGTCTGATGCATCTGCTGCAGAATTTTCAGCGCGGATTCCTGGTGCTCGATGGCTTTCGAATAATTATCCAGCTTGAGCAGATAAATTCGCCCCAGGTCTTTGTGGCATTGGGCAGTGTTCAGGCTGTCGTCCAATTGATGATACAGCGTCAGCGCATTGGTGAAATATTCCAGCGCTTTTTCAAAATCGCCGCTCCGCTCATGGACCAGTCCCAATTTGTAATAGGACCCGGCGATTTCCGTCGGCTGATTGTATGCCTTGGCTAACTCCAAAAATTTATTCTGGAAAAATATCGCCCGCTCGTAGTTCCCGCTGTTGGTGTAAAAGACGAATAAATTGTTATAGCCTTCAATGAGTTGCTGAACGGCCCCTTCATTCTCTGCTTTCCCGATCAGGTCAAGCTGGAACTGAATGGCTTTGTCATAGTTTCCCGCCCGCGCCGCGCTTTGAATGATGATGGTTTGCAGGTCGGCAATCGCCTCGGGATTCCCCTCCTTTTTGGCCATTATCAGCGCCTGTTCAAATTTCTTAACCGCATCGCCCCATTTTTCCTTTTGAAAATCGTCCGATGCATCGTTCACTGTCAATTGAAAACTGTCCCTGGCGAACTGCTGCTCCTGATCATCGGTCATGCCCTCAAAACCAACCACCTGATAGCCGGCCCAGACTTCGGTCGGCGCGCCTTCATTCTTCAGCGTTTCCTGAGCTTTTACAAGGGCTTTTGCCGGAGGATAATCCTGGAGCGCTTCAAAGAAGTGGTTCCAGAATCGTGCATCACTGCCGGGCCACAACGATTGGACAATACTGGGCGCTCCGGCATACATCAATGCCCTCTCAAGAATCAGCGAAGAGACTTGTCCGGATTCCTGATGGCCGTTGATGGCGACGACGGACGCCGCCAGATCCATTGAGTAAAAATCTTTCAGCGTGAAACTGAATGGCTTGCCCGGCAAGCGGGGCGCTATCTGCGCCATCAGCGGATCCACGATTCGCCCGTCCAGCTCCGCATCGAAAAAGATGATATCCGATTGCTGGAGCGCTTCGACGAATCGGCCTTTCCTGTCGTCTGCGGGAGTGGAAGCGTCCAGCCTGACGGCGTTAAAGCCGATGAAGTCTTGCCCGGCTTTGGGCTGATCTGTGACCAGCAGCAGATTTGATCCCCGGATTTTTCTCTTCCCGTAACCGAAATAATAATTCGCCAGCGACGGCGCGGTTGACACAGTCTTCAGGCGCGATGCTTCATCGCCGGTAAAATTGATCAAATAGGAAAAGGGGATCATGCGAATGAGCCCATCAGTCACGACGATGATATTCGTGTACGGAGCTAAACGCTGTTTCACCGGGTCGATGAAAACCCGGGACATCTCGGAGGCGGCCACTGTGTCTGCGACCGAGGATTCCAGTGAAGCGCAAAAAGCCGAGATCGATTGCTCCAGCCTCTCCCGGGAGATTTCCACGCGAACATGGTTCACCGAGTCGGCGCTGACGAGCCAGATATGAACGCCGGAGTCGGTCATGAAATAGTCCACGATGAGCGATTTCGGGCCGAGACATTCCTGCACCTGCCTGAACGTGACCGGTTCGACATGGATGAACGCCTCCAATTCCGGATCCTCTTCTTTTAAATCCTTCAGGAGTTCCTGATATTCCTGTTCATATCTTCTCTTCGTGTCAATCCACTGGGCTAATTTCTGCCGACTCGGCTCTTCTCTCTTTGCCGCGTTTTTTATCCGCTGATCCAGCGATGCCAGCTCTTCAACGAGGAATTTGGCATTGCCCAAAAATATTTTATGGCGCTCTTTTTTCAATTGTAATTTATGGCCGCTCACGACGTCGAGAAATTGCTTGCCGTGGAACTGCTCGGTCAGTCTCAGGCCGCTGATGAAATTCCCATTGGCAATTTCAAAATCAACCACCTCTTCGTAAAGCTGCCGCACCTGGGCCAGATAAAACGGCGAGAGATTAGCTGCCCGAAACTGATAGGTATCCCGTTCAAGCGAAACGATCGCTTCATTGAAATAAAACGAAGCGTCATGATGTTGCGTTGAAACAGGGGAGGCGTCCCCATGAACCGAGAATATTCGTCCCAGAATAAAATCGATCTTCCAAAGCTGCGAGTGCCAATTTTGTTTGATGGCCAGTTCCCTGGCCACTGTAAATTGCCCGATGCTATCATCTATATCGCCAACAGCGAAGGCCAGGTTTCCGAGGTTATTCCGAACCGTGATCTGGAACCGCTCGGAATTCTCCTGTAGCGCCAGATCCAGCGCGATTCGGTAACAACTATCGGCTACAGAGTAGCCATCCAGTTGTTCGAGCTGACGCTGGATCCGCTCGTATTCATCATCAGCGAACCCATTTGCCGCGGTTGAATTATTAATGAAATGAATAGTCCCAAGGATATTGTAAATCTGCATCTTCTCCTGAGTGTAGCCGAGCTGCTCTTTTTCAATGAGTTCAAGTCCCTGCCTGAGGTAATCGAGGCTTGCCGATTGATATTCTGAGGTCCTCAGCACAATGTCCTGCTGCAGCGTATCCTGCCTCCATTGCGTCGGCAGGGCATTGAAATTCGAAATGAATACGCCCAACCGACCCAGATTGTAGATATTGGCCAGGGCGCCGGGAACATTTTTTTCTTCATTGCAAAGGAGAAGCGATTTTTTAAAATGTTGCCAGGCTAAATCATATCTGAAATCGATGTAGTTCAGATAGCCCATGTTGTTCAAAATGATCGCTTCGGCAAGTCTGTCCTCCCGCTCCCGGTAGATGTGCAGCTTCTTTTCCATGTACAGAAGCGCCCCATCGATGGATCGCTTTGTCAAATGGGCGTTTCCAATGATTGAGTACAGTAGCGCCACTTCTTCATCCGTGGTGAAGCCTTCAGCGGCGGTGGACGCGCCTGTTCCAATCTGGCCGAGATTCCAGACTGGAAATTCGACGCCCAGAATCCCGATCTTTATCCAGTTTGGCTTTGCTTTGACCTCTGTGACTTTTCCCTGCCGAATCAGATCCAGCGCTTTTTCTGCATAGCGAACCGATTCATCCTCGTCGTTTAAAACCTGATAATTATAGGCAATGCTCCGATACCCCACTTCGAGCATATTATACCGCCGGGCTTTTTCATCCAGAGCCGCCGCCATTTTGAAATAGTCCACTGATTTCTCGTATTCAACCGATTCAGCGATGTCATCACTGTCTTTGTTTTCACCGGCAAGCTGATAGAGGAGCGCCAATCGTTTGATATTGAGCAGCTTATTCTGTTCGTCCCCCAGCGCGGAGTACAAATCAATGGCCTTTTTCAGATAGACCGGCCCTTTTTGAAAATCCTCAACGACCAGCGCGCAATGGCCCATACGTTTATAGATCTCCGCCTCGGTCCGTTGATTCGCAAACGAGGCGTCGTATTGCATTTTCACGTGATAGTAATAATAGGCCCGCTCAAACCCAAACTCCTGCAAATTGTAATAATTGGAAGCCAGGTTCAGGGCCAGCTCACTCTCAAGATTCGGATGCACTGTTTCATCATTGAGGGAAATCGCTGTGATGAGCACGTCAATGGCCTCTTCAAACCAGCGCTGCGGCGTTTTTTCTTTTTGAAATGTCAGCATGCGATAAATCGATTGTATCGGGGCAATCGTTGTCGTTGCCATTGATTTGAAAAATCCCGATGGCTTCATCCGCTGATACCGCTCATACTTTTCAATCGCCTCATAATTGAAGCTCAGCGTCAAATAGGCCGGAATGAGCCGATAATTTTTAGACAACGCATCTTCGATGGCCTCATTCGATTTTTTCATCAGCCCGATCTTGAAATCATCGAGACTGCCGCTTCGGTCGCTTGCCTCAGTCGCCTGATAGGAATAGCACAGCCCCAGGATGTACCGCATGGTCTCATCGTCAGGATTTTTCAGGCAGACTTTTTCATAATTTTTCACCGCCTCATCAATATCACCGAGGCTGTACATGGTGGCAACCAGCCCCCGATGGGCATCCAGAGATCCAGGCATGATTTGAATGGCGCCGCGATACCGGGAATTTGCAGCCTGCATATCGCCGGCCATGCGATAACGGTCGCCGCTCTGGAGGTATAACTCAAGCAGTTCTTCTTTGGCCTGAACCACGTACAGGCCGCTTTGCACATCGCCAAAATCCTGGATGACTTTTTTATAGGTCGAAATGGCCATTAATTCTTCGCTCATCCGGCGGTAGACCCGGGCGATGATGAGCGAGGCCCGGGCGATTTCTTCCCGCTGCTGCGGATACTGCGCTTCCACCAGTGTCAATTCCTGAATCGCTGCATCAAATTGCTGCTGATGAAAAAACTCCTCGCCTATCTTCAATTGCGTCCGCGCTAACAACCGGTCGTACGGTTTGTATTGGGTTAAAATGGCGCGGTAGCCGGTAATTTTCGAAAATGAATCTTCGACGCGCTGCAAGGCCAACACTTTATCCAGCGCCACATCGATCCAGTGGGCTTCCCGGGGATAATTCTGAACGACGTGCAAATAGGCGCTCGCCACTTCTTCCCGTTCGCCGAAACCGGCATAGATGTCCCCAATCAGAATTTGCGCCTGGGCGCAGAAATGAGTCTGATCCGAATACTTCTCAACCAGGCTTTTAAACGCCTGTAAAGCAGCCGACTCCCGGCCGGCCAAAAAATAGGTCTCCCCTTTGAAAAATTCCGCCTTCGCGGCGATGGCCGGCGCGTTGTGATATTTCGCAGCGATGCCATCGAGCGCCTGTACCTGCGGTTCCAGGTGACCGCTTCCGGCTTTGTACTTCAACTCGTACAATTTCAGCTCTGCATGGCCAACGAGTTCCTGATTATCCTGATGCTGCCGGATGATCTCTTCAAGATACGTTCCGGCAATGGTCGTCATTTCCAGCGCAGCGTATGTCCGCGCTATTTCGTAGAGCGACCAGCCGACCCAGATATCTTCTTCCGGGAAAAAATCGTTCAGCCGTTGAAAAGCAATCAATCGGGTTTCCAATTGCTCCCGGGTCTCTGTCGCATGATTTTTCACGAAAATCAAATCAGTCTCTGGAAGCGGAAAATAGCTCGATGCAAATTGATATTGTAAAAAACCCTCTTTCTGACGGGGAATTGGGCCGTCTTCCGGCACAGCCCAGATATCCTCATTGCCGCTGCGCTGGGAAATGTAATACACTTTTCCATCGTGGCTGCACACAGGTTGATAGTCATAATGCAGCGACGGCAGCAACTGCATCTCCCGAAATACCCGAGCATCGTGAAGCGGAAGCGAGGCGGTGTCAATTTCGGCTGGATTTAGCAGGCTGGCTTGTGATCCATCGGATTGGTCAACAATTATTTTCCACAGGTTCGGCAGGTCATCCGGATTTATAGCGCCGTCATGATTGGTATCGCGATCATAGCGCGTGACAAGAACACTCTTCCCGTCAGAGCTCCATGCGGGAAAAGCGTCGTTCGAGGCGCCGGTCGTGACCGCAACTTCGCGGACAACGACTGGCTCATCAGACTTGAAATTCAATTCGGAGAAAAAGACCTGACCATTGCGCTCCGGGTTCTCTGAGAAGGAGACGTACACAATTCGCTTTCCGTCCGGCGACCAGTTGGGATGAATGGCGCCATTCCGGGTAATCTGAAAAATTTTCTTCCGTTTCAGGTGCAGCACATGAATATTGTTCGCTCCTCCCCGATCGGAGGTGAATGCGATATATTTTCCATTGGGCGAGAAATTAGGGGAGACATCCGTACCCAGGTAGGTAGTCAGTTTTTTCGGGGAGCCTTTCGCCACCAATTCGCGGTATTTTTCACGAAGAGAAACGCTCCATAAATCGCCGGCCGCATCTTCCCGGAATGAAACGAACACGAGCTTCTTTCCATCGGACGACCAGGTCGGCATGACGTCATCCGAACGATGCGTGCTGATTTGAAAAGCCGGTCCGCCGGTGGTTGATTTCACCCAGATGTCCATATTGCCGCTTCGTCTCGAAGCGAACGCCAGCCACTGGCCGTTTGGCGAGATCGCCGGGAATACGTCCATTTCCGGGTGCGTGGTCACCTGTTGATACACCTGGGAAAGATCGAAAAACTGACTTGGCGCAGCCGTCGTTTTTTCGTCCGTGGAAATGGGTTGCTTCAACTCCGCCTTGATGGAACAAGCGGACACTATGAACACAAGACTAAGAACAATTCTCCTGACCCACATGCCATCCTGCCCGTTTTAAAATGAATGCCTGAAGAACAAAAAATTTTGAGTAGAAAAAATAAAGATCATGCATGAAATCCAGGCATGATCTTTTATCGGGGATACAATCGTTGGGATAAATATTTTCCTGCACCGCGCAGTGAAAGCTCACATGAGTGCGGCGCTTCGGTCCGAATCTGAGCGCTCTATTTTTGGGATCCCTTTTTAACCCAGTTTCCATCGTCCAATTGAACCCAGGTTCCCTCTGCGGAATTGTCCTGGTTCATCCTGGCGAAAATTTTCCCGACACTGGTCGTGCCGGCTTCCGAGGCCTGTTCATTCAAAATGACAATTCGTTCCATAATAATCTTCCGATAACCATTCTCATTTTCGACGATGGTCGTCACCCGGTTTTTCAACTCGGAGTCGGCATTCAGTTTTTCTTCATTTCGAATGACCAGCATGCCATCATTGCCTTCACCTACAATTTCTGACTTTTTGAATTCATCGATATCATCTTTGTTGAACTTCCGGCCCTGCACCGCCTCGAAAACGCGCTTCTTCTCCTGCGACATGACCGGCGCCTGCTGCCCCGGGTTTGTCGACCTCACCGATGTTAACGTCCAGGCTTCCTCCTCGATTTCCTGGTAGGTGCCGATGACCTGGTTTTCCAGCGCTGTCTTTTCGCCGGTAATATTGACTTCGGGCGCTTTGACGCTGCATGAAAATCCCAGCAGGACACCGGCGATTATCGTTGCAGCCAATTCAGCACTTTTTATTATTCGGTTTTTCATCATGAATTTTAACCTCCAATTGGTGATTTTCCTCGTGTACTCCAATATACTTCCGCCACGGTAAGATGCTGCGCCCCGGGTCAAAGTCTCCTCATTACCAAACCGCTGATCGGAATCGCGGCAGTATCGATTCTGAAAATTGCCATCTGTCACCGTTTCCAGAAATCAACGAGCGACCGAAGCAATTTGGCAATGGCAGTGAATAACGCGGAAAACTCAACGATCGGCTTCTCCAGCTTCTCTTGCAGCATTTTTTCGAATTCGCTGATGCGTCTCGCCGCCTCTCTCAAATCAGAGACGCCTTCGTCCACCTTCTCGACCTGCCCCTTAATGGATTCGACGATCTTTTTCACGTCATTGAAAATAATCGCCAGATCGTGGGACAGCGGCGCAATGTGCTGGCGGGTTGTATCCAGCAGTTTCTCCGCTTCGATGGCAGTGCGTCGTATTTGGAACAAAACGATCAGCAATCCGATGACAAAGACAACCACAAAAAAAGCAATGATGGCGACACTAATTTCAAGGATCATTTTAGCCTCCGCGCCTTAGGCTTTTTTCGTCTTTTCGCTGCCCGACTCGTCATGAAAAGCCTGTTTGGTGGACTCAATGACCTGCTTTATTTTGCTCGTCCCTTTTTGAACAGAATGTTTGCCCTCTTCGACTGCTTCTTTGGTTTCGGCATAGGCGCGTTCCGCTCGATGCTTTACTTCCTCAGCCAGCCGTTTGCTCTCTTCGATAATCTCGGCGGCTTTGTGCTTCGCTTCAGCCAGCCTTTCCTCAGCTTCTTTTTTTAATTTTTCAGCTCGCTTCAGACCCTCTTCCAGAATGTCTGCTGCGCGCTCTTTGGTTTCTGCATAAAGAACTCCCGCATCGTGCTTCAGATCCGATGATGCCTTTTTAATATCTTTCCGCATTTCTTTGCCGCTCTTGGGCGCAGTTAACAGCGCTATCCCGGCGCCAACCAATCCACCCACGATTAAGCCTGTCAAAAAAGCTTTCCGGGTCCCTGTTTTTTCTTCGTTGTTCATAGTTTTTTCCTTTGCATTTTGATGATTTTTATAAATGGTTTTCTTTCACCTGCATTATTCAAATGAGTAAATTCCCTGATGGAAAAATTGTTCCTGAAAAATTGCCTGATTCAGCGCCAACAACGGACAGGCATCAGAATTCAAAAAGTCATTCAACTCAACCGCTGCAGTTCGCGCATCGAATGAACTTGCCGTCACGTAAAATGCGGTCGACTACTGCTCCCAGGAGATCGTCTCGAATTTCTTCATCCACGGGATTGGAGCGACATTCTTCTTTGTCACGCACGTCGCATGTTTCGCCTTCTTCAGAATCACGGCAACGATTTCATCCATGCCCTTAAAACCTGAATCGCCCAATTTTATCGGTCGTTTCTTATCGTCCCCTTTTATCAGGTAGTATTCCCAGGAATCCTCGACCGATCTGAAAAATTTCTTCTTTTCAATTCGGCCAAACTCTCTCATTTGTTCCCATCGAATGTCGTGTGATTTCCAGGAGTTATAGATGAAAAGACCCTGGGGCCGAACCACTATTTTTTTGAAAATATTATGAATGCTGTTATAAATGACCTTCAACCATAACAGACACACCACCGCCATCAAAAGGATGAACAGACCGTTCTCCGATTCGATGGAGGCGATAAAAATTTTACTGAAGAGAAACAATACGAAGAGAGAAAATAACAATCCAAGAATTGTCAAGCGTGATTCACGATACGTTTTGTCCATATTCCTGAAATTTTTCTTTGGCTGATTGCTATGAATTAGGTCGCTCACCACGGTTTTTAAGCGGTTTTAAATTACAATAAAATACTACCAAAGTCAAGAATTTTTATGAATTTTACTTAAATATTACTTGCAAAAAAATTTCTTTATCATTACATTACCCGAAACGAACAATCACTATGATTTCAAGGAGCGATCCACATGAATAGTACGACGATGGGCTCTCGAGGCACACTGGGAATTCTGGTGGGAGGCGGCCCGGCTCCGGGGATCAATGGCGTCATCGCAGCGGCGACCATCGAGGCCGAAAATGCCGGGCTACGTGTCGTCGGTATCATGGACGGTTTTGAGTGGCTGCAACAGGGGAATACCGAGCACATCACAGAACTGGAAATCTCCAATGTTTCCAGAATTCATTTCACCGGCGGCTCGATTTTACGCACCTCCCGCGCCAATCCAACCACGAGTTCCCTTTTGCTGGAGAATACCGTGAAAGCAATTCAGCAGTTGGGATTGAACTATCTCATCACTATCGGCGGGGATGACACGATTTTCGCTGTGCATCAATTGAATAAAATAATTGGCCATGAATTAAAAATTGCCCATGTCCCCAAAACGATCGACAATGATCTGCCCTTGCCGAACAAAATTCCGACATTTGGCTACGAGACAGCCAGGCATGTCGGGGTGACGCTTGTTCAAAATATCATGGAGGATTCCCGCACCAGCAACCGCTGGTACATCATCGTCACCATGGGTCTGAAGGCCGGACATCTCACCCTAGGAATCTGCAAAGCGGCCGGGGCCACACTTGCCATTATCAGAGAGGAGTTTCCCGAACCGCATGTCACCCTCGGGCACGTGTGCGATGTCATCGAAGGCGCCATGATGAAGCGAAAGACCATGGGGCGCAACGATGGTGTGGCGTTGATCGCAGAGGGAATCGCCACGAAATTTTCCGAAGAGGAATTGCGCCGCATTCCCGGCGTGATCATCAAACATGATGATTATGGCAACATTCGCATGTCTGAAATTGAATTGGGCAAAATCATCAAGCTGGAATTAGAGCGCCGGTTCGCCCGGCGCGACGAAAAAATTCACCTCGTCGAGATCAATATTGGCTATGAATTGCGCTGCGCGCCACCCATTCCCTTCGATTGCGAATATGTCCGCGACCTGGGTTATTCGGCCATGCAGTTTTTATTGAACGAGAAGTACGACAATCTGAATGCTGCGCTGATCTGCGTTGACGCCGGGAAACTGGCGCCGATCCCGATCGACTCCCTCATCGACCCGAAGACAGGGAAGACGAGACTGCGCTACGTGGACACGACGACCGACTCCTACGCCGTGGCCCAGGAATACATGATCAAATTGAAGAAAGCAAATTTCGATGAGCCGGACGACCTTTCCAAACTGGCAAAGGTCGCCAAAATGACACCGGAAGCGTTCCGAAATAAATTCGGTTATCTGGCAAGGTGACATTTTTAAATCTGCCTTGCCGCGACGTCTCAAAGTCTCGGAAATTTTCAGTAACAGAAAATCTTTGGAAGCAAATACAAAAATTGGAATGACTTCCCATCTCCTATTTTCATTTTTTTTCTAAGAGTCTTCGATCCTTCAAGGCATAATGAATCAATAAAAAAAAATATCTATGGAAAAACAGAATAAAAAAATTGGATTGGCGCTCAGCGGCGGCGCTGTTTTGGGAATCGCCCACATCGGTGTGATCAAAGCGCTGGAAGAAAACAATATCCCCATCGACATCGTTGCCGGAACCAGCGCCGGCTCGGCTGTCGGCGCCTTTTTAGCCGCCGGCTACACCAGCGAGCGCATGTTCGAAATTGTGAAACAGCTTTCGTGGACCAAAATCAGCAAACTCACCCTGCCCAAACTGGGCCTGCTGGACAGTTCCCTGCTGGAGCGATTCATCGAATCAGAACTGGGACCGATTGACATCCCGATGCTTCCCAAAAAATTTGCAGCCATTGCCGTGGAACTAACCTCGGGCACAGAGAAAATTTTCAAGTATGGGCCGGTCTCCCAGGCGGTTCGCGCCAGTTGCGCGATTCCCGGCGTGTTCACCCCGATGGTGATCGATAAAAAAATTTTCGTCGATGGCGGCGTGCTCAACTTTATCCCGACGAACGTGGTTCGGGAAATGGGCGCTCAGTGCGTCATTGCCGTGAAATTGCTTCCGCCTGTTTCGACGAAAAAAGCGCCGGATAGCATCATTCAGGTTTTGATCACTTCGTCCCAACTGGCATTGAACCAGATTGCGCTCCATGCGCCAAACGGCGATGTGACGATTATTCCGGATTTGCAGGGGCTCAATCCCCATGATTTTCGTCAGGCCGACGCCCTGTTCCAGCGCGGTTATGACGCCGCGCGGAAGTCGATGACAAAAATAGAGACCGCCGTTTGGGGAGTTGAAAAACAATAGGTTTTAAATCGATTTAACTTTTTCCATTTCATCAATTTTAGATAGGAACCGGATGTTTCCTGACAACATCCCGTTTTTCATATTATTCCGCTCTGCCAAAATATTTTGATCCATTACCCGTGCTCAACTGAAGCAAATATTTTTATTGATTTTTCGAATAGAAATTTTAAATTGTATGGTGAGGTTATACAGGTTTGTAGAATTAGTTGTTATGAGGTGAAAAATGGTGATAATGATGAATAAACCGATTTTTCTCGGTCTATATTTTATTGTTATTTTCCAAGCATTCAATTGTGGCAGAAGTGAGTATCCAGTAAAAATTGGAAAACGGGAGAATATTCAAACTGTTTTTAATCCCAGTTATCCTAAAAATAGATCCAGTTCAATTGAATTAATAGAATTACTTTCTATCGGGGAAAAGGATGGAACAATTGAAAGTACCTTTAATACTATCAAAGATATCAATATTGATCCATCAGGCAATATCTATGTAGTTGATTATTCAGATAATGTGGTAAAAATATATGATAGTTCAGGAGTTTTTGTTTCTATAATTGGCCGGAAAGGTCAAGGTCCGGGAGAGTTCATTGAGCCGGCAAGGGTGTTCTTCGAAAGTCAAAACAGGATAGTAGTGCATGAATATGGAAATGGATCAAGAATCAGTCGCTTTTCAAACAACAATGATTTCATTAATTCCTTTCAAATTGGCTTTAGTCGCGAATTAATAGGGATTGATGAGAACGATGTCTACTTTTATTCGGTAAGAGAGAATTGGAATTATTCTACAGGGGAGGAAACGATATCTTTCTCAAGATATAATGCGGACAATTCGAAGATAAATCAAATCACTCAATTAAAAGGACAGAATGGTACTCCTATGACACGTGGCGGACTGTGGAGAACGGGATACGAAAGCGGATCGGTTAATTATGCGTTGAGGCAAAACGGGGAGCTTATCATTGGCAAATCTGATATGTATAAGTTTTCAGTCTTTGATAAAAATGGGAATTTGAAATTACTGTTCGGTCGTAAATGGAGGCCTGTAGAGGTGACTGAATCTGAAAAAATGAAATTATCGGTCAATCCTTTCGATCAAAAGTTAATTCCGGATAAAAAGCCAGCATTTCGAATATCCTATTTCCGTTTTCTCACAGACGATAAGAACAATTTTTGGGTACTCACCTTTGAAGATGAGGGAGAGGGATACACATATGATATTTTCAACAGTGATGGAATATATATCAAAAAGGTTTTTTTTAAATGGAATGGTAGCAAAGTGATGCCATATTATATCAGGAGAAATAAAGTATACGCCTTGCATATTGATGAGTTCGGAGTAAATCGCGTAAAAGTTTATAGATACAAGTTCTTATAGCACTCTAATCGACTAGGAGGCTCCGGCCAATAGACCGGAGTGCGCATCTCGCACCATCCCGACGCTTCGGGACGGTTCATTAACCATGAGTCAAGTGTGTATTGACTGTGTTCTTTCTTAAACTGGGCTTGAACAGGACTTGGAAACTACCATTCGTCCATGTTCATCCCAAATCAATCCAGAACGGGTTAATGTTCAGCCTCCTTCGCCAAGCTCAGGACTAGGCTTCGCTATGTCCAGCGCATTACCACTGGCGTTTGGCTACTATGGCTTCGGCTGACTTCTACTCAATCATTCACCAACTGACGGACTATGAAACTCAACATGCATTGCTATTGTGGTTCGTGGTATCCCGAAGGCTCCTGATTGGCAATAGCCACCGATCAGGCCAGGGCATGGTATTCGGTTGAGCCCCATCCGGAACTATGTATGTTAAGTCCAGTCCGCCTTGGCTGAATTGAGTAGATATCCCTGAGTAAGACGCTTATCCGTTGAGTCTATGTCGGCTGCATCTATCCGCCTAAGGCGGATTCGTCCGGACAGATTCTTGCAGTCCCGCTTCACGCCAAGTCGCACCTTCGGCTTTCAGATTTCCGGTCACCCGGAACGCCCTTGCGGCTTACTAATGGGCTTCACCAACTCGCTCATAAGAGACTTGCACCCTCTGGATAATTTGTGTATATTCAATTAGATTAAACATACACGCGCCATGCCAGGCACACACAATCGAATGCACTGGATTTTCAATTCGCTGCGCATCTTGAAAGCCAGTGATTCGTTACGTTCGCAATTTGGAATCTGAATGTATCATCAACAAAAAAAGATCGTGAGTTAATTGTATGGATAAAAATTTGAATGATTTAAAATTGGACAAGCGCTTCTTTTCAGTTGTCTCGTTATCAGATCAATCCAATGATAAAGATTATTGGCTTTCCCGAACACCCATTGAACGAATGCAACATATAGAATTTTTAAGTAAGGATTAATTATGGCCATGGTGCTACCTCCAGACTTCAAAGAATTCTTGAAATTGCTGAATGATAAAAATGGAATAAATCACCGGCGGGCAGCAGGACAAATGGTTCGCTTGTCCCTTTGTATTAGAGAGTAAGGGATGCCCTTTTCCAGAAACGAAATTGTGAGCTTCCATCAAAAAGGCCCGAACATCATTGCACGGCAATTCTACGGCGGGGCGGCGTTGCCTGACTATGGGCGGGATTGCACGCCGGTTGCATACTCTTTGGTGAACCCGACGGCAATGAATCGTGTAACTTTTTTTATAATTTCAGTATAATATTACCTGCATAAACCTGGCTCGAACGATCAAAATCAAAACTACAAACAGGAGGGAAATGTGTCTATTCTAAGTATTGAACATGTCTACAAATCCTTTAAAGATGTCAATGCGGTACAGGATCTCAATCTGGAGCTTCCCCCCGGCGTTATCTTCGGCCTGTTAGGTCCCAACGGCGCAGGGAAAACCACGACCATCCGCATGATTATGGACATCATTATTCCGGACAAGGGTAAAATCAGCTTATTTGGGAAGCCAAACTCACAGGAACTACGGAACAATGTTGGGTATCTGCCGGAGGAGCGCGGTCTTTACAAAAAAATGAAAGTGGGAGAGCTCATTGTTTTTTTAGCCGAGATGAAAGGCGTAAAACCATCCGATGCCAAAGCCCGCATTAAATTATGGCTGGAACGTTTTGAGATGTCTGAATGGATCGATAAAAAGTTGGAAGCTTTGTCGCGTGGCATGCAGCAAAAAATCCAGTTCATTTCCACTGTCATCCACAATCCCAGGCTGATAATTCTGGACGAACCGTTCACCGGCCTGGACCCTGTGAATAGCGAGCTCATCAAAGACGTCATGCTGGAACAGAAAAACAGCGGTTCCACCATCATCTTTTCCACGCATCTCATGGAGCAGGTTGAAAAGCTGTGCGATTCCATCTGCCTGATCAATCATGGCCGAGTCGTGCTGAGCGGGAACTTGTCCGAGATCAAAAAGAGATACAGGAAAAACAGCATCCGAATGGAATTTGAGGGATCGGCGAAATTTTTGAACGACAAGAAACTTGTCAGCGCGTTCGAGGAGAATGAAAAATTTACGGTTATTCATCCGTCCGACTCCGCAACCATTCAGCAGGTGCTCAAGGCCGCTATTCAGGAAGTGACGATCAACCGGTTTGAAATCATGGAATTGTCGCTTCACGAAATATTTATCGAAACCGTCACCAAGAAACAAGGGGAGGCAACCCGTGAATAAATTCTGGACTATATTCAAACGCGAATATCTCACCCGGGTGAAGACGAAAGGTTTTATCATCGGAACCGCATTGACGCCGTTGTTCATCATTCTCATTTCCATCGGGCCCGGGCTTTTGATGAATTTAAAATCAGAAAAAGTAAAACATGTCTCCGTGGTCGATCTCAGCGGCCTGGTTTACGAGAAACTGGTCGCTTCCCTGAGTGACACAACCGGGGATGGCCGGCGATTGTATGAGTTCACACAGGTTCAGGCGTCGGAAGAAAATTTGCCCGCAGTTAAAAGCGAACTCAGCCAGTCTGTTGATTTGAATCAAATTGATGGTTATTTCATCATCCCGGCGGACATTATCGAGAACAACATCAGCGAATTCTACGCGAAGAGCGTGAGTAATTTTGATGAAAACCGGACGTTCCAAAATGCCATTACCGGAATTATCACTGAGTATCGCCTCAAGCAGAGCAATCTGGATCCGAAAATAATTCACGACCTCACCAAGCGCGTGAATCTGAAAACCTTCAAAGTCGCCAAGGGAGGCGAGGAGAAGGAGGACGTGGGGCTCTCCTTTGCGGTCACCTTCATCATGGTGATGTTTCTGTATATGGCGCTGATTATGTATGGCGCGTTTGTGATGCGGAGCGTCTACGAGGAAAAGCTTTCCCGCGTGGTAGAGGTCATTATTTCCTCGTGCAAGCCGTTTCAACTCATGGCAGGAAAAGTGATGGGAATTGGCGCGGTGGGGCTGACGCAATATCTGATTTGGGCCGCCTTTGCCGGACTGCTCACTTTCTACAGCGGCAGTATTATCAAGGCGCTGGTTCCGTCAGCTTCCGAAGTACCGATGCCGACCATCCCGATTTCCGTGCTGGTCTATTTTGTCATTTATTTCATTCTCGGCTACCTGCTATTTGCGACGCTCTACGCCGCATTGGGCGCCATGGTTGACTCGGATCAGGACGCCCAGCAACTGCAGTTTCCAGTCATTATGATCATCATGTTGGCATTTTTCTCGGCCTTCTACATCATCAAAAATCCCTCGGCCAATCTGAGCGTTATCCTGTCCTACATTCCATTCTTTTCGCCGATAACGATGTTCACACGAATTTCAGTCCTGACTCCGCCATTTATCGAGATTCTAATTTCAATCATCATCCTGGTGCTGACCATCCTATTTCTCATCTGGCTGGCGGGTAAAATATTCCGAGTCGGCATTTTAATGTACGGCAAGCGGCCGACATTGCCCGAAGTGCTCACCTGGATCAGGTATAAATAATCTGAAGCGTCTTTCGGAAATTGAAAAAGGAATAACATGAAGGTGTTATTCCTTTTTTCGTTTGAATGCAATTGTATTCAGGTCAATTTATTGAGGACATCGAATATCCTGGCGAGACAGGCCCGGCGCGGAGCCCATCGTAACAGCCAATCCCTGAAATTCTGAGGCAATCATTTCGAACCCAGAAAGATCACTCGCTTCGCAGTTGAATAATGATCGGTTTTCAATTGAACGAAATAAATTCCGGCAGCAATCCGACGTCCCTGTTCATCGAGGCCATCCCAGATCACTTTATAATTATTTCGCTCATGATATCCGGCATTGAAGGCTCGAACCCGCTGTCCCAGGATATTAAAAATCGTCAACGACGCATTTCCCGGTTCCAGAATGTCATAGGAAATGGTCGTGATTGTCTGAAATGGATTGGGATAATTCTGATAAAGCTGAAACGCTTCCGGCAATGGCTCTGATGGCGGTATCACCGTGGTGTCATAAGCGATGTATGTGAAAAAGGCATCCGGCGCTTTGAATGGGTTGAATTTTGCAGTTTCGCTGTCATTGGCATAAAAATAAAAATCGATTTTCGCGCCACGCGGCTGAAGCGGAATAACCGCTTCAAACTCGTGGGGTTGACCTGAAGCCTGCATCTTCAATTTCTGAAATGCGCCTCCTTCTGCGGAATAAAATAAAGCGACAGAATCTCCGTCAATTTCCTGTTTTGAAAATACCTGAATGATCACCGGATGACCAATAGTCTCCTGAGTTGAAATCTCCGGCATACGGCTGAAAAATAAACCGTGGTAGAAAATAGCTTCGTACGCGTCGACAATTCCCCAGCCGAAATCATTGTTCGGTGAATTGGCGAGACTGGCCGTGTTCCTCAACGCGTCGCGGACCTGGCTCGGCGTTAAATATGGATGCGCCTGCAGCACCAGAGCGGCGACACCGGCCACCAGCGGACTGGCCAACGATGTGCCGCTTGCCCCGCCGTAATCCGCCAGCGTGCCGGGCTGCACGGAATGCACGCTCCAGCCCTGCGCCATCACGTCTGGTTTGATTCGTCCGTCATAGGTTGGACCGCGGGAGCTAAATTCCACCAGGTCGCCGGTGCTGAAAACAGCGCCCACGGCAATCACGTTGAAGCCATCGGCCGGGGCGATCACATATCGCCAACTATCGTTGCCCTCGTTGCCGGCGCTATTGACGACGACGACTCCCTTGCTCACGGCAATCCCGGCGGCAATGGTCGTCGTTGCCGTCGTACCGTCCATGTCCGGGTAGGAATACCAATTATTGTATCCCAGCGAACTATTCACCACGTCGACGCCCTGCCGCTCCAGCCATTCGATGCCGGCGACCCAGAAATCCTCTTCGACTTCAGTCTCGCTGCGCACATCTTCTGTCTTGGCTAAAAAATATGTCGCGCCGAACGCCGGGCCAATCAGTTCACCGGATTTGAATCCACCGATGGCTGAAAGCGTCAATGTGCCGTGGTTAATCTGGCTCGACCAATCATTATTCTGCTCTTCATTCTGCGTCGTGCTGTCGTTGTTGATGAAATCATATTCAGCCGCAACCTGCAAATGCGCAAACGCCTCGTGATCCTTGTAATCAAATCCGGTATCCAGCATACCAACGATCACGTCACTACCATCCAGACCTAAATCATGGACTTCCGGCACGCGCATCAGTTCATTCTGATCCAGCGAAGCACCATAGTCGAGTTGGTAACTCCGGGACTTTTCGAGCGTTTCCTGTTTCTTCGCCGCCGGCAACTTTCTGGTGAAGCGAAGCACGGGAGTGACTTTTTTCACAAAATGTTGATTGGAAATTTCCGTCCGCTGGGACTCCGTCAGCCATGCGCTCATCGCATTGAGCCAGCGCGACTGCACTATGGATTTCACTCCCATTGACTCTATCTGTTCGACGTACGCTGCATGAAGAGGCAGATCGTTTTCCTCGATGATTTGGTGTTCGGGCATCATCCTGGCCCTTCTGTGACGCGCGCGTTCGGACAATTGGCTGTCCTCATTCGATTTTAACAGCGCTGACCGGGACTTACCAGCGCCTCTGTCCGTGAAATAAATCCAATATTTCTCCTGTCCCGGCAAACTCTGCGATGCTGTCAGGAGCAGCGCGATGATTACGATTCGTTTTATCACCATTTCTGCAACCCCAAAAAGTGATCGAGTAATGATTCTTGTCTTGATAATTTTCAATTGCAAATTAGTTTTGTTTTTTTTAACTTACCCACGAGTTGAAAGGTTCATCGCCCGAAGGTCGCTGTTTTAATATGAGAAAATCCAAACATGAAATACGCTGACGTCGCCATTCCATTGCCCATTTTTCAAACTTACACCTACGAAATTCCAGCCGCCCTGGAGGACTTGGTTCTTCCCGGAGCGCGTGTGCTCATTCCGTTGGGAAAGCGAAAGAGGATTACCGGTTATGTGGTATCCGTGAATCAGCATTGTGAGCGGGAGGATTTGAAACCAATTTACGATCTCCTTGACGAACAGCCCGCACTGCTGCCGGAACTGCTCCAGCTCGCCCTCTGGATTTCGGAATATTACATCGCTCCGCTGGGAGAAGTGATAAAAGCCATGTTGCCTGGCGGTATTAATTTGGAATCGCAGCGACTTCTCAAACTCATTAAAACCGAGGACGAAGTGAATGACTATCTTCAGGCGAACAGGGCGCCCGGACAGGAAAAATTACTCCGTCTGCTGCTGGAGAATCGGCAGATATCGGTTCAACAAATCCGAAAGAAATTCAAATTCCCGTCGCTGTCGCTAACCATCCAGAAACTGGTCCAGGCAGGATTAATTGTCCAGGACACTTCGCTGACCCGCGCGACTGCGAATATTAAGTACGAAACATGGCTCAGGCTCTCCGAGCGCTTGATCGATCCGACTGATTTCAATCGCGCCCTTGAGCAGTTGCCAAAATCGGCGACGTCGCAAATCACCTGTTTAAAAATCCTGTTCGGGCAGAAAGAAATTTCCCAGACTGCAATGCTGCGAAGCGGCGGCTTCGGCAGCAGCATTCTCAAGACGCTGGCGGATAAGGGCTACCTTGTTAAATATCAGAAAGAAGTCTTCCGTTCCTACTTTCCCTCCCAGCCGATGCAGCCGGGGGAAAAGTTTGAACTCAACAGCGATCAGGCGGCGGCGGTTCAGCAGATCGAAAAACAAATCGACACAGGCAAATTCTCGACCTTTCTTGTTTTCGGAGTGACCGGGAGCGGGAAGACCCAGGTGTACATCGAGTCCATCCGCCATGTGCTGGAGAAGGGTAAAACCGCTATCGTGCTGGTTCCGGAAATTTCGCTCACGCCCCAGACCGTGGCGCGATTCACACAAAATTTTCCCAATCTGGTTGCCGTGCTTCACAGCCGAATGTCCCCGGGTGAGCGCTTCGACTCCTGGCGGAAGCTCCGCAACCATGAATTCAAAATTGCGGTGGGGCCGCGCTCAGCCATCTTTGCGCCGCTGCAAAATCTCGGCCTAATCGTTGTGGATGAAGAGCACGAGTCCTCGTACAAACAGTATGACTCCCAGCCCCTGTATCATGCCAGAGACGTCGCGGTGTATCGCGGGATGCGGAACGAGGCAGTCGTCATTCTCGGCTCGGCCACTCCTTCGTTGGAGTCCTATTACAACGCCAAAACGAAGAAATATCAATTGATCGAATTGCCGCGCCGCATCGAGAATATCTCCATGCCCACCGTGGAACTGATCGACATGAAAGTCCAAAAGCGCCGTTACCCCAAACAGGACGTCTCCATTTTCTCCAAAGAATTGCAAATCGCCATTCAGCAACGACTGGAGTTGGGGCAGCAAATGATCCTGCTGCAAAATCGACGCGGCTATTCGACGTTCATCCAGTGCAAAGACTGCGGCTTCATTGAAATGTGCGAAAATTGCAATATCACCTTGACCTATCATTTGACCAATAAAACGCTTCGCTGCCATTACTGCAATTTTACAAAACAAGCGCCGGAATCATGCCGGCAATGTGGCAGTTCGAATATCCAATATCAGGGAATTGGCACGCAGAAAGTCGATAAAGAGATTACCCGACTTTTTCCAACCGCCCGCTGCATCCGAATGGATCTCGATACGACCAGCCAGAAATGGGCGCACAACAAAATTTTGAAGGACTTTGGCAGCGGCAAATACAATATCCTGTTGGGGACACAGATGGTCGCCAAAGGTTTGGACTTTGAAAATGTAACGCTCGTCGGAGTCATTTCAGCCGATACCAGCCTGCTCTTACCGGATTTCCGGGCTTCGGAGCGAACTTTTCAATTGATCACCCAGGTCGCCGGTCGTGCTGGCCGAAAAAAACTGAGCGGTCAGGTTTTCATTCAAACCTATTCCCCGGACAGTAAAAGCCTGCAATTCGCCCGGCACCACAATTTTAAAGGCTTTTTCAATGATGAACTTCCGGGCCGGCGAGAGTTGAACTATCCGCCATTCGGCAGATTGGTTTATATTCTCATCAAAGGCGAGGACGAACCAAAGGTCATCGCCGCGGCTGAAAAATTTAGAGAATCGATCAACATTCCCGAGCATATCGGTCAGGTGATGGGACCCATTCCTGCACCCATTTCCAAAATTCAAAAACTATTTCGTTGGCAGATTATTATCAAAAACAGCAAACACGAAGATGCTTCCGGCAAATTTCTCCGGCAACAACTCCATGACGCCCTCATTCGTTTCAAAGCCCAACACCGGTTTCGCACCATCAAGATACAAATCGACATCGATCCGGTCTCTCTTTTATGAAAGTTACTTTCTTGAAAAATGTAAAATTATTCTTGCATAAATGTAAATTAACAATTATATTTAATTGAAATTTTGAACCAGTAAATAAGGAGTTGCTAATTGCGATATGCCATTATTTCTGATATCCACAGTAATCTCGAAGCGTTAGAGACAGTTTTAAAGCTGATCGAAAAAGAGCATATCGATAAAATATTTTGCCTTGGCGACGTTGTGGGGTATGGGCCTTTTCCCAATGAATGTCTGAATCTCGTAAAGCAAAATTGCGAAGTCATTCTTACGGGAAATCACGACTTTGCCTGTATAGAAAAATCAGAACTTTTATATTTTAATCAATTTGCCAAAGAAGCGATTGAATGGACGGTGACCCAATTATCAGACGAAACGTTGCGGGAAATTGCCAATCTCCCGCTGGAACACAAAGGAGATAATTACTGTCTTGTCCATTCGAACCCGTATGCACCGAGTTCCTGGGATTACATTTTATCTATCGACGATGCGATTTTCAATTTCTCTAAATTCAATGAGCAACTATGTTTCATTGGGCATTCTCATCAGCCAATTATTTATATCGAGAACAGGGACGCCAACTATTCCTTCACGACTGACAGAGAATTGGAGATCAAGGAGGGTCATCGGTACATAATTAATGTGGGGAGCGTGGGACAGCCGAGAGACAATAATCCTAAATCCGCATTCGGGATATTCGATACTCAAACGCGAAGTTATCAGCTCAAGCGAATCAGCTATGACATACATAAAACCTATGACGCGATGCGGTCATTTGGTTTGCCAGAATTTTTAGCAGAAAGAATATTCGTGGGAAGGTGATCTTCCCGGGGAAACCGCTTTAATCTATGGAGAACAACAACTATGAATTGGGAACATGGAGGAAATGGACAGTCCATTGTACTTTCGGGAGAAATGTACAAGTCGATTTCAGAGATTTTATCTGAATTGGCAACCAAAACCCGAGCCCGTACAATTATTTTCGCTGACATGAATGGCCATCCCATCACGCAGCGTGGTAACGCGGCCGATTTGAATATTTCAAACATGGCAGCCCTGGCTGCCGGCGATTTTTCCGCCACGTCTGAAATTGCAAAAATCATTGGTGAAAAGCAGCAGTTCAAATTCATCTATCACGAAGGTGAAAAATATAACGTTTACCTGTCCAACGTCGGAGATAATTTTCTACTGATTCTCATTTTCGATTCGCAGACTGCGCTGGGGATGATCCGAATTTATACAAAACGCGCCATTGACGCTCTCCACCTGCTTCTGGACAATGTAAAGGCAGATGAACAAAAAAGCACTCAATTCGTCGACGTCGATTTTAATAAATACCTCAATGAAGAATTAGATAAAGCCTTCAAGTTTTAATAGTGAACAGTTCACCAGATAAAATGCTCCCAACCTCGATTCATTGTTGTTCTTATGTTCATAAATTGGGCTCGGAAAGAAATTACAATTAAGATAGTTTATTATGGACCGGGACTAAGTGGCAAAACCACAAACCTCCGCTTTATCCACAATAAATTAGATCCAGCGCTGAGGGGAGATTTAATCAGTTTAAATACAAAGGAAGACCGTACTCTTTTCTTTGATTTTCTTCAAATTGAAGTGGGTAAAATACAGGGCAAGAAACCAATTTTCAATTTGTACACTGTGCCGGGCCAAGTGTATTATAAACACAGTAGAAAACTGATTTTAGCAGGAGTCGATGGTATCGTTTTTGTCGCTGATTCCCAAAAAGGAAGAATGGATGATAATCTGGATACCCTGCTGGATTTGGAGCAAAATTTGATCAGCATGGGCCAGACGATTCAAAGCTTTCCGTGTGTGATTCAATTCAATAAGCAGGATTTGCCCAACCGTGAAAGCCTGAGAACCCTTCAAAGAAGCTTAAATTTCCACAACGCACCTTATTTTGAAACCGTAGCCACTCAGGGAATTGGTGTTTTTGAAACACTCAAGTCTATCATCAACCAGGTAGTTAACAGGATCCATCAACAGGTATAAATTCAAATTTCCAAAACGGAGATATTCATGGGACCTCAGGAAAAAATAGAAAATTTTATGAACGAAGTCATGAAATCAGGAAATTATGAAATGGCTTTTTTGCTTTCCCAGGAGGGGCTGTCTTTAGCCCAGGCAAAAAGCAATGAAATCGTTCCCGAAGATCGACTTGTTGAATTGTCCATTCAATTTCAGGAAATCCAGAGGATGGCTGACGTGATGGGAGGCATCTCTGAAATTCATGAATTAACGATTGAGGGTCTTAATAAGCGAAAGATTATTTTCCGCTTTTTCCATGCGTTCGAACAGTCTGTTGTCCTTGCTCTGATCATTCCGCCTCAGAAAACCTATCGCGGATTGACAAATCGACTGGTCCGATTGATTCAGGAAGTATCGGAATAACTATGAACTCAATGTAAAATTTAAAAAACCGCATCCAATCTTCGCTTTTGAGATGCGGTTTTTTATTGAACGAATCGCTAATTTCAATTCATTTCGAATGAACGAATCAAACAGACAACCCGCTCTCGTCGCCACTTTATCATGGATCCTTTACGACTTTGCCAATACGATCTATTCCATGAACGTCGTTTCCATGTATTTTACCACATGGATCGTTGTCGAACTGGCGCTGGGCGATCATTATGTCAGCTACGCCAATTCGTTTTCCATGATCCTGGTCGCGCTCACTTTACCAATTCTGGGAGAGATTTCGGATCGGTATCGACGAAAGATGCCCTTCCTGCTTCTCTATACCCTGATTTGTATCGTGTTCACAGCCGGCATTGGCATTGCAGGCTATGCTTTCTCAGGTAAAATGACAATGGTAGCCTGGGCCATTGTATTCTTCGTCATTGCGAATTACTCGTACCAGGGAGGACTGGTATTTTATAATGCCCTTCTGCCTCAGGTCAGTTCGGAAAAAAGCATTGGACGTGTTTCAGGGTATGGCGTTGCCGTGGGATACCTCGGCTCAATCGTCGGCCTGCTGTTGGTCCGGCCGTTTGTGAATGGCCATTTCTCGGGACTGAACATCCCATTTCTCAACTCGGGAGGAAGCGTCGCAGCATTCATTCCAACCGCCCTGCTGTTCTTGATTTTTGCCTTGCCAATTTTCTTTTTTGTGAAAGATGAGCCAACTAAATCACAACTCAGTGTCAAACGGTTGGGCATAAAAAATTCATTCAGAAAGGTGCTGGATGGAATTTCCAACACTAAAAAATATCCAGGCGTTGCCCGCTTTTTAGTCGCCAAATTTTTCTATGAAGATGCCATCGAGACGGTCATTATTTTCATGGCCGTTTACACTCAGAAAGTCATGGGATTTTCAGCCAGCAGTACGACTAATTTTTTTATAGTTCTCATCCCTTCTGCCATCATTGGATCTGCTTTCTTCGGAATTATGACCGACCATTTTGGGCCAAAGCGGACATTAATGATCGTTCTCATCGGTTGGATTGTGTGCCTGACTGCGCTGGTGCTGACGATGAAAGCATGGCTATTCTGGGTTCTCGGCGGATTAATCGGTATTTTCATGGGTTCAACCTGGACATCCGCGCGACCGCTGCTTATTTCCCTTGTGCCGAAAGAAATGTTGGGCGAATTCTTTGGACTGTACTCTTTGTCAGGAAAATTGGCCGCCATATTCGGCCCTCTGGTTTGGGCCGGCATCGTGAGTTTATTCAGCGAATATGGAGATGTATTCAAATACAAAGCGGCTATCTTTTCTCTCAGTCTATTAATACTGATAGGGCTTCTCATTCTGAACAAAGTACCGGATAAAAAGTCGCATTCTTTTAATAAAACCTCATAACTTTATTGAAACATACTTTCTACATCCTACATTTTTGTCCCAAATTCATACCACGTGTAACATAGAATAATCAACTTTTTATAACATTCTGAAAAAGTGAGCCATAACACTTTTTAATTTCCTCAACATCATTATATTAAATCGTGTTAGAGAGAAGAAATTTCAGTCAGGATCTCCGATCTCATTATTCAATGTGTTTTATCACTGATACAGTGTCTCTTTCAAAGCTAATTTTTAGTGAATTTTTTAGATAACAATCGGAACTTAGAAATTGATTAACTCTTTTATTTTTCATCAATTAAAAACTCAGCCAGAATCATGGCATATTAGTTGCATAAATGTAAGTCGAAATGAAAACTGAACGACAAGAAAATGGATTGATTATTTTGAAAGGGAAAACTATGAAGTCGAGTTTTAAAGGGATGATGATGTGGACGTGTTTGTCGTTTGTTCTTATCTCGTCGGCAATCGCAGCTCCGAAGAATGAATTGACCATGCGCTTTCTTCGCGTACTCAATGTAAACGCCAATTCCGAAATTTATAAAACCATTCCCGGAACCACGCAGGTAACACCTCTGTTCATTCGCACCAATGCTGAGGGCAAATTAGATTTGACGATGCTCATCGCTTATGATATACGAATTGTGAATGCGGCACATCAAATAATCAGCAACCCGGTGACGCCGCTGGTTTTTTCCGTTTCTACTATGCCATTTGTCGAAGTTGATTTCCACCCGGAATGGCTTGTATTTGAACAGGATGGAAAACACTGGTCCCCCAGCAACAATCCTGAAAGCACCGATATGTTTCCTCTGGATGAATCCACTCCGTTTGGAGGACAGATAACAGAAGCGCAAGTGCATCAGGGTATTATTCTGCTGCCAGGCTGGTTCGATATGTCAAAAGAGATTAAAATTAATTATAAAAATTTCCGTAAGATGTGCTTGCTAAAGTAATCCCACTCTTAAATATACCCGTTAAATAGCGATGTTTTCTCTGCTGGCCCTGACTTGAAGACATCGCTATTTTTATTTTCTCCGCTTTATTCCGCCGATTTGACTGCTTTCTCTGCGTACATAAAAATCACTCGCTCATTTCCCATTCTCCATTTTTTCACTTGAGATTTTAATTTGATTCACTCAAAATACTATTTGCATTATTAATTAAGTTTTGTATATTCTACTTTCTTTTTTTCAACTGTTCATCCATGAAACAGAAACATGTTCAGGTCGGATGTGTAAAATCCAGAGGGGTCCTTCTGATTTAAAAGCGAAGGCGTCAGAGGCAGAACCTATTCACATTTCAGCGGGCTACAAATTTCTATGATTAAGGATTCGGGTTATTTTCGCCGCTCAATTTTAAAGCAAACACTCTTTATTCTTTACTGGATTTCCGGCTTTGGAACTGCCATTTTGATGTTAGTCCTTCACCGGTTGCTGTCGCTATCATACTACGATTCAGTCTTCACCGGCGCTGTCATCGTGACCGGGTTTTTTTGTGGCATCGCTGCAGGCGCGTATTTCTTCGGGAAGAAAATTGATACATCGAACAATGAAATCGTGACATTCCTTTATCTTCAATTAGGCATTGGAATTTATATCATTCTTTTCTTCTTCATTCATCCACTTTCGAATCTCATCTATAAATCTGTATTTCAGAACTTTGGCGATCAATCATTTATTCTATCGTTTTATAAGACAACCTTCGTGTTTATTTTCTCCGTCATTCCTGCCATTTTTATCGGTGGGACATTTCCCATACTCAGTCGGTTTTTCATTCGATCATCGATGAGTGTCGGTCAGGCTGTGGGCAACCTATTCGGACTAAATTTAATCGGTGTTTCATTCGGCTACCTGTTGACCACATTTATCCTCCTGCAAATACTCGGCGTCAAGCAAAGCTTGATATTTGCAGCGACTCTATTCTTCTTCAATGCCTTCATTGTAAAAGTATTGCTGAATAAACTCGGTTCGACCCTGTCATTAGAAGCTGAATTCTACAATCAGAAATTGAAGCATTTGGACCCGATTAACACAGTCCAATCTATAAAATTGGGTTTTGTGATTAATCTGGCTTTTGGAATTTCCGGTTTCATCGCTTTGGCCAATCTCGTATTATGGAATCGAAGTCTTGTTTACATCATCGGTAGCAATTCCTATAGCTTTTCAATAGTGCTCACGGTCTTTCTCATCGGTCTGGCCATCGGCTCTATACTTTTCCCCCGAATTTTCAGAACATTGACAAATCTGTTCCCGGTGTTCGGAATCATTCAAATCGCTATTGGTGCTTTCACTGTATTATCTGTGCTCATTCTGCCCAAACTGCCAGACCTGAATTCCAGTCTTTCAGGACTCGCGGAGAAGCCAAACTCCTGGGCATGGCTCATTTTTATTTATATCATCGACGTCGTTCTGGTATGCGGACTGTCTTCTTTTTTTATTGGCGCCAGTTTCCCAATTGTTGGAAAAACATCCATTTCCAACTTTGAAAGACGCGGTTATAAAGTCGGAATTATTTTTGCCATTAATTCATTGGGCGCTATCGTCGGGATTCTGCTCGTGCTTTTCGTTTTTATCCCCAATCTGGGCATTCAAAAAAGCATCCTCTTCAACGCACTTTTCAATTCGCTCATCGGACTGGTAATTCTTTTTCTTTCAACGCTCAAATATGGTAAACTGACAAAGACAATATCCTGGTTCGTCCTCGTCGTTGTACTATTCGTGTCCACCTTTTTCATTCCTTCGAACATGATTTTACGACTTTATCACTTCGACAGGAAGAACGACAAAATAGTTTATACGATGGAAGGCCCTTCAACAACCGTCACTGTTCACCAGGATTCGCTTGTTAACTATTTAACCCTTGCAACCAACGGCGTGGATATTGACGGAACCTCTCCCGAATTTCTTAATAACCATGCAATTCAAATTAACCTTCCCATTCTGCTCCACCCCAATCCCGATACCATCGCTATTGTTGGCCTGGGCACAGGGAAATGTTCGAAGATATCGAAACAATATGGCATTAAAAAAACATATTGCCTGGAATCCCATTCTGAGGTCATTGCAACTGCGGCACTGTTCAAGGACATTGACTATCGGGAACGGTCAAACGAAAAACTCGCTATAAAGCACAGCCCAGCGTACAATTTTATTTCCCATACTGACACCAGATTTGCAGTCATCATCAATGACTATCGTCACCCAAAATACTCCAGCATGGCTCACTTTTTCACACAGGATTATTTCAAGGCCTGCCATCGCCGGCTGAAACCGGATGGTATCATTGCCAGTGTGATTCCGCTGAATTCAATTTCAATCGAAGATTTTAAAATTTTAATTCGAACTTTTCAATCTGTTTTTCCTGCCACGTCCCTGTGGTATAACAACAATTGGAAAAGTGAAATCGCTGTGCTCATTGGCTTCATGAAGACCGACCAGTTCATTGATTTCAGCCTGATGCAGCAACGGATCAATCAACATGAAATCAGTACCAGCCTGAGCCAGGCGCGTCTGGATAATGTTTTCGAAATTCTTGACTGTTTTGTCATGGGCCCGGAGGTGCTTCAAAAAGCCACCAGCGGCGTTCGCATCAACCGAGAAAACAGACCAGTGCTTGAGTTTTCAACCTCACGGACGATCGATGATCCGGTGACGTGGTACCAGAAAATTCAGATTTTCAAAAGTTACCGGGAATATGTGTATCCATTTCTGACAAACATCGATTCCACCTTCAAACAGCGGCAGGCCATTAAATTTGTTCTGGACAGTTATTATCGAAATGCAGGGGACATTCTCGAGGCGATCAGTTATGAAATTCTCAACGAGCGTGATATAGCGCTTCAAATTTACCGGTCTATTTATATAAAAAATAAATCCGATCAGAGCGCCGCTCGGTTTTTGGATCAACATTTCAATCCGCTGCTCATAACCTCACCGAGCACATTAGCCGAATATGCTGAAAACGCTAAGGTATACTTTCAAAAAGGTAGCTACGAAGAGTGTATCGCCTGTTTCAAAAAAGTCCTTGAAATCGATGATCATTATGTGCCGGCGTATTTCGGGCTTGGATTGAATTTTGAAATCCTGGGCAACCTGGATCAGGCTGAGAATATGTATCGCCAGGCGCTTACACTGAAACCAAATTTGAAAGAAGCCCAGGATCGTCTGGAATCGTTAGTGCTAGCAAAAAAGAAAATGAAATAATGTGAGGATCATTGATTCGAGATATGGCGGGACATCCGGCTAACTGCTGTCGCACTCCTTCCGCATCGGCAGGCCATAATGGCCTTTCGGGCTGCCACTCCGGCCTCGATGCGATTGTAATCTTCTATCAGTTACTGGCGCCCGACGGATGCTCTCCGAAGGAAAAAGAAATGGCAATACTTCCGCCAAATAAAGGAACGAATCAGGTATGAAAAATTTTCCAAAACTTGAAAAGTATGGCGTCGTTTATCGCGAACCATTATCACATCTATCGAGCCGACCCTCTCCCGCCTGGGTACGACACGGAATTATCTACGAAGTTTACGTTCGGGATTTCTGTGCTCAGGGAAATTTTTCAGGCTTTCTTGAACATCTGCCGGAATTGAAAGAATTGGGAGTCACAATTATCTGGTTCATGCCCATTTTTCCCATCGGGAAGAAAGGACGAAAGGGAACTCTCGGATGCCCCTATTCCATCAGTGACTATTATTCAACCAATCCTGAGTACGGTACAAAAGAAGATTTCAAACGGGTGGTGGATGGAATTCACGAAGCTGGCATGCGCGTGATCATTGACATGGTCGCCAATCACGCGGCAAATGACCATGTCGCCATGGGTGTCCATCCGGACTGGTTTTCTCAGGACGAGAATGGAGAATTCACCCGAAGGATCGGGGACTGGAGCGACGCAACCGACCTGAACTACTCGAATCCCGGTCTTTGGAAGCACATGAAAGAAGCGCTGCTCTATTGGGTCAGGGAATTCCATATCGACGGTTACCGCTGCGATGTTGCCGGGATGGTTCCGGAAAATTTTTGGCAGGAAGCGCGAAAGGCATTAAACGAACAGAATCCTGACCTGCTCATGTTAGCCGAATGGGAAGACCCACGGATGCATGTTTTTTCGTTCGATTCCACGTACGACTGGATTTTATATTACACCTATCTCGATGTGTTCAAATCAAACGCACCGGCTGAGCATGTCATCGATTTGCTGCTTCAACGAAAAGCCGAATTTCCAAAGGATTCGCTCCGTCTGCGTTTCATCGAAAATCACGATGAAAAACGTGCAATGCACATTTTCGGAGCCGAGTGCTACAAACCCTTTGCTGCATTCATTTTCACCATCGATGGAATTCCTCTCATCTACAACGGACAAGAAGTGGGAGAGCCAAATTTTTCGAGCTTGTTTGAGAAAGAACCGATAGACTGGAACCGGCCCGGTGGAGACGATGTTTTTAATTTTTATAAATTTCTCATCGGATTGAGAGCGAAGCACCCGGTTCTCGTCGACGGGGATATCGCCAAAATAAAAAATGACCAGCCAGGTGCGGTGGTCAGTTTTCTGCGGTCAAATGAACAGGACCAGCAGGTGCTTGTTGCCATCAATTTTTCTACTCGAAAAGTCACAACTACCCTTGAAACCGACATCGCTTCTGCGAAGACCATCATTCAGGTGAACCAACGCAGGGAGGTTACGCCTCAACTGAAGGGACAGACGTTACAATTGGACGCTAACGATAGCCTGATCCTGGTATTGAAGGCATAGTCATTTCTGGATAATAATGCGAGTATTTTGGTCGCCATCATTTTCGAGACGAATTTCAATCTCAAGAAATTTCTTTATGATGGCGATATTCGTCCGCAGATGTTCCGTGATCTGCGGCGTCGTGAAGGTCGATTTTCCTGAGCCGAAACATAACGGCAGAATGAGTTGATCGGCCAGGTATTTATCCACACAACCATTCCCGCGAAGATATTCCAACGCCACGGCCACCGACTCATCAGCCACTTTCTCGGCCCGTTTGCCGATGGCGCCAAGCGCTGTAAAACATCCGCTGCACTGTTCAAACCTGGGCTGAATCAGACACATTGTATTTTTGAACTTCGATGGCATGCTCTCGATTTCGATTTCAGCATCGAATCCGGCGGATTTCAGCCTCTTCAGCGCCTGCTGTTTTTGACGCTCTGCCACATTGCGATTCAGATTTGCCACAGCAGAAATTCCGATAACCCGCACCGGCCCTCGTCGCTCTGTCAATTCCAGTCCGCGTATTTTGTCCACCGGAAATATGGATGCCCGAATTGCGCCCTGACCTTCAGGAAAAAATCCGGCGCGATCCATTTCCAGGTTCATTTTAAGACCGATCTTCTCCATTGCAGGCAGCCATTGATATTTCAGATAATGAAAACACGGACTCCACGGAACGTGTGTGCCGCCCGCGATCGTCACGCGCGATTCTGATCGGCCATACGCAAGCGGCAGATAGATCGTTTGCAAAACGAGAGTTGTCGCACCAGCCGTGGGAATATCGATGGAATAGCTGCCTGGCTGCACTGCCCCCGGCTCAAAAACTAGATGCGTCGAATTCAAACTGGCGCCGCGCACAGTTCCTTTGCCTATCAACCGCGCCGCTTCCACGCTGCTCAGGTGTTGAGCCATCAGTCCGGACCGTTTGCGATTCGCCCGAATATTTTTTATCTCGAATGATCTGCCAGTCAATAGCGATAAACTGAGCGATGTCCGTAAAATTTGTCCGCCGCCCTCGCCAAAAGAACCATCTATGTGAATCATATCGCGCCTCAAATTCAGTTCCCGGCAGCAATATGACAAACAATCATTTTAAAAGCAATATTTTTTTTATGCTGGAACGATCACTGGCGCGCAACTCGCACAGATACACCCCGGATGCGACTGTTCGCCCGGCATCATTTTTCCCATCCCATTCCAGTCTATGGCTGCCGGCTGCTTTCACTTCGGCAAGCAACGTTTTTACTTTTTGGCCATGAATGTTGTAAATCGTCACTGCGACCTGGGCGGTTCTCTCTACATCAAAATGTATTTGCGTTCGGTCGTTGAATGGATTGGGGTAGTTTTGTACCAAATTGAACTTCACTGCATCCCCATTTTCCTTCGAATTACACCGAGAAACAAAACTGTTTTCATAGATGCTGATTGTCGTTTGCCAATCCCATCGCCAGTCGATAACATAGATTCGATCCTGAAACATTTTTACTAATTCGCGCTGATTGAAAATTCCATCGATGACGAATCCCCTGCCCGGTTCATAATGGCAAACCTGCATTCTCCATCGGTCATGCAGGTATACCTTTCCTTCATAAACAGATAGATGTTTGGCCCAATCATTCCACGAATCCTCGACCGTTTCGCTATAAACAAGCAGCGGATTTTCAGATGAAGTTATGTCATAAATACCCAACCAGTAATTATCACCACCGACATATACCTTGCCATCTTCGTAGTCAATGGACGCTGCCTCATCAGGAATATCGCACCGCACCAATAACTGTGGCGCACCCGGATCGGACACATCGAAAATTCCCCAGTCGCCGTAGGCCACAAACAACCGCCCGTCTTTCAGGCGAATGGCTTCTCCCGAGCTCTCTCTTGTTTCATCGGACCAGCCAGCCAGGGAAATTTCACTCAGTTTTACCAGGTCTCCCCATTCATTCACTTTATAGATTAATATGTTAGGCGCTGAATTTTCCTTCGAGAGAATGTAAAAATACTCTTCATTTTTCAAAAGAACACCGATGGGAGAATCCACGGTCGCATATTTATCAAAAACGAATTGCTGATTTTGGTTGATGGTATACATGTAAATGAGGCTGTTATAATACGAAAATGCCCTGTCTCCCGAAACGATCAATTGCCCATCAAAAAGAAACGGAGACAGATCCTGCTTATTCACCAGTTGGAAATTATTTTGAGAAAGTCGAAGTACGGTTAGCTCATAACGCTCCGTTCCTAAATCTATCGCCTTGATGAGATAAAAGTAGGGAAGCTGAATGGCTAATTTTTCCACTCTCGGCCAGGCAATGGTCGTATCTGAAATATCGCATTCCACTATTTGGCGCGCAAAACTCAACTCCTCAACAGAAGGGACGCTGAAATAATATTTTTCCACAGACAGCAGAGGCTCGGAATAGTCCATCACTGCCACATACCAGCCAATTGGATCCGGCCTGTTCGAATTGAAAACAAATTCCCTCATGGGCATGGTCAGGGTCGTATCAAAAACTGTCACTTTTGACCATGTATCATTTTCGAATTTCAGGTACGTGAAGTTTTCACTATCTTTTCCGGCTCGCGACCAGGAGAATTGAACATTCATTCCATCCAGATAGTGACCATTGGGCGGCGTGTACAACCGCGGCGGCGGATGCATTTGCTCAATCTCGATTGTGTTAGTGATTGATTTCAGATTTAGTAAATTTCCATCGATGTCCATTGCGCTCGTGTTGCTAATTCGAAAATCAACCAACTCGCTTTCCCCATTCACGGCAACATCAAATTCGATTTGAAATATCTCTCCATTTCCGACAGAAAGTGCTTCCGAGACAGGATTCACCAATTCAACGCGCGTCGTTCCTGGGTTGATCTGATCCGAGTTCACAGAAAAATTCTTCGCTCGATTGACCGGTTCGATGTCACGAAAAATCAGTTTTTCCTTTTCCCAACGAATTGTAAATTCCAGCTTCTCTAATTCCCGAAAATTCAGCAATCGAATTGGTACGAGCAGCCCCTGCTGACCAGGCGGTGCATATTTTTTTTCCGAATATAAGCCGGCGCCATTTTGAAAGGCCTCCAGCGCCGCCCCAGCATTGCTCTTCACATCCACGATCGTATCCATTGTTTTGTTGCGCTGAACCGCCATAATCGCCAGTGTGATTGCGGCTGTATCGCCCGGAGCCAGTGTGACCGGCCCTGTGGACAGCATCATTCGCCTGTCCCGTGGAGGATAAATATTATCGATCCAGCCAGTCTCTGTGACAGGTTCGCCCGAATAAGTCCATTTTGTCGGTAGATTTGTTACTGGATTAATGGCAGGCTCTCCCTTGTAACTCAAACATTGCAGCCGATTGTAAATTTGGGTAGCGGTTTCACTCGATGTATAACTAACCTCTCCCCATCCATATGAATCGTGTTTTTCTATGCGCGGCGCGTAAATTGGCGCATTTTGAAAATCAAATCTTCTGCCCCACCAGGTGAATGCTGTATCGCCCGTCGAAGGAATTAGTGGGGATTCCAACAAAACATACCCCACAGAATAATTACTATTATAATAATTGGTCTTTTCATTATCGTAACAGTAAACAAGGCTCAACGTGCTGTCGCTCCCGGTTAAATCGTTGTTGGCGTCACCCACATCAGGATCCGAATACATACCAAAGTATGTATCTTCCCATATTGCAGCGCTTTTATTGATAATTTCATATCGAACAAAAATTGCGTTATCAACTTCGTTCCAGCCCCAAACCATTAAATGAACCTCTGCGCCTAACGGTGGACAGATATTGTACCAAATCCTTTCATCGACGAACGCATCCGTGAAACTGCACCACAGTGTTTGATCGCCCAAGATCAGCGGATTGCCCTGGGCATCGGTTGGCGCTCCCAACTGCGACGGCCACTGCGCGTAATCCGGGTTTGTGGCCGCATTATCCCCGCGGGAAATTTTGTAAACGCGGAACGTGGAGTCTTCCTTGCCGAACGGATTCCCAAATTCATCGATGGCGCCGCCAATCCAGTCCGTGTTGAAATCTGCCGCCGAAGCCCTGACTGCGCCGTTCACTTTGGCGGCCAGCCACAGGCCGGAGGTGTAAACCAGGTAATCGTCGTCAAATTTAAAATCGCTGTTCCCGCTGATGGGGTGCCTGGCAATAATGCCGTCGTTATGCACCGAACAGACAATTCTGTTGACGTCAAAATATTTGGAGGAGTAGACCGCAGGTTTCTTCAGCGAATTGATTTTATTTTCTTCCGAGAAAACAAATGAATGAAAGGCTAATATCAGAAGAAATATTTTGTATTTCACTTTTTCTCTCCCTTGATTTTTTATAACTATCGAATCAACGCCATTTTTATCAACCTCGTCCCGGCACTTGTCTCAAATCTGGCAAAATAAATACCTGAAACAACTGACCGCCCGAACCGATCTTTTCCATTCCAGTTCACAGCATAGTCGCCGGGCCCAGCAATACGATTGAACAGGTCCGCGACCTCCTGTCCCAGGATGTTGTAAACTCTCAAACTGACCTGTGATTGCTTCGGAATCGAAAATCGAATTGTGGTCGTGGGATTGAATGGATTGGGGTAATTCTGGTACAACTCAAATCGCGTCGGAAGCCGATTCCCATCATCCAGAATGTTTGTGGGAGAGAATAACCACATATCGTCAACTGTGGGTAGAAAGCAACGTTCAAAATATAATTTATCCCCGATGCCGGCGGCGCTTTCCGCTCTTCTCAAAGAAAGATTCATTTTATAAAGCAGACTGCCCATTGGAATTTCCGTCAATCCCAGATACAATTGCCCGGTTGCATCGTAATTGCTGGCCATGATATAAAGCCATTCGCCGGGAGTCCAGGTTTCATCGTAGGCTGGCAGCGACGGCGATTCTTCCTGGAAGATGATGTTCAACCGTCCGGCTCTTTGATTATTGACAATTTTCCAGACATTGATTCCACAGGGGAAAAATCCGACTATGCCGTGCAGCGGAGATACCGTGTGCTGAAATCCACTCTGGCCAAGCAGAGCGCCAACCACACCGCTGGAATCAACGCGATTGGTGAATTCGATTTCCACCGGGCAATAATGTTCAGGGATCGCGTCGCCGAATGTCACCATCGATGGCGACAGACTGGCGTCGTAGCTAATCCCATAAAATGGCCGCAAATCATCTCCGGAATAAGACTCGAAATGCCCGCTGAGTTCTACTTCGGGCAGAACGGCTCTGGTCACTTTAAATCCATCTGTGATAGGAATATTGTAGGCATAGGTGTCCGGCAATTCGTGACGTTTGAGCAAAGTATCTCCCAATGTTTGATCGATGAGATTGAAGCCCGGATCGCCGTTCTCATTGATGGAATCACTCACAGTAATTGCATAGGTATGCCCGGTAAGCTGATCAGGATCGATGACGCTGATTTCAAACGTGGCGCTGCTATAGCCGGAAATATGGGCAGGGATTACCAGATTGGGAATATGCTCCAGCGGTTGAACCGACAATGAGACGGTGAATTTCTGATCCCAGATATGATGTTCATTGACATAGAACTTGACATTCAAATCAATCCTGTCATTTGACGGATTTTCTGCCAGGAAATTCGGAGAGACATCCAATTCATAAAAGCTCGACTCGTCATTTGGATCATAGTCCATCTCCGCAAATTCATTCATCCCGACATTCTTAAAAAAGAAATGCTCCGGATTGCCCTGTACAAGAGCCGTATCCAGTAGCACCAGCACATTCAATGACGTGATGGGAAAAGGCAGTTCATTTTTAATCTGGAAGCATAATCGGACATTCTCGCCGGGGTTGATTTTTCCATCATTGTTCAAATGATCCGCAGCCACATCAATTTCAGAGATAAAAACATCGGGATAAATCGCAGCGATGTCTTCAGCAGCGTGCAAGAAAGAATATTCTTTCCCGCTTACGGCTTTGATTCGAAGGTTGATGTAAAGCGCCTGGTGCAACGCATCAAGCGTCAGCGCATGGCTAAAAATATAATCGCTGGCTAGAGCATCGCCATGGGTCCCATCGTCGTACAGATCAATGGTTCGGACGAGGGAATCGCTGTACGTGAGCAAATCCGCCTGAATGGACTGAGTACCAACCTCAGTTTCCACCTTTGACCGAATCGCCATTTCCATCCTGGATTGGGAGGGTACGCGCACCTCGGTTTCTGTCCAGGCTTTCATCTGAAATTCATTGCGAAAGACATCCCTGATAAAATTTGTATTGCGCTTCAATTCCAGTACGCTCTCCAGTCGTGTTTCTCCATGACCAACAATGATTGCGTAAACAACGCGCTGCGTATCCAAAGGCGCGAGTGAGAATGGACCGCTGCCCTGCAGGAAATATAAATCGCACGGCTTCATATAGAGGTCCTGCAGCCAGCCGGTATTAAAAACAGGATTCCCGCTGTTCATAAAAGGAGAATTCTCTCCAGTAGACAAATCGACTGTTGGATCGCCTAAAAAATCCAATCCTTCAAAATTGCCATACAATTGAATCGCACCGCGACTCGTATATTCAGGATCCCTGAATCGTTCGTGCGCTCAGTAATAGACGCTGGTTGAGGTCATGTTTAAATTCCGCGCGTTCAAAACTGGAATATGCAAAAATTGAAATGCTGTTTCGCCGATGGAAGGCACAGCAGGGCCTTGCAGCAAACATATCCCAACAGCCGGGATATCAGTCCCGTACATCATATCGCTATCATCTCCATTGTAGGCATAGGTCAAATCCAGCGTGGTATCGCAGGCAAGGGCGTCATCAAAGGAGTCGCCCACATCTGCGTCAGACCAAATCCCGACATAGGCATCTTCGATAGAATTCTGGCTTTTATTGATCAGCGTGTATTGCATAAAAACAGTTTTACCCATTGCAGTCGATTCATCGTCGAACGCCCAGACCAGCAACTGCAATTCAAGGTTGAACGGCTCTGTGTTATAGCAGCCGGAGTGAAGGCTTTCATTTGCATCATTCATGACGAGCCACATCGTCTGGTCGCCGAGGATAAGCGGACTTCCCGACGCGTCCACCGGCGCGCCATCCTCGACAGGCCACTCGGCATAATCGATGTTATAATTCGGACTTGCCGGATCTGCGGAATCGCCCGGTTTGATTTTGTAAATTCGATATTTCTCCAAATCAGGATCGTCTGCCACTCCGGTCGATAAAATTTTTCCTGGCTGAAATTCGACATTATAATTTGCGCAGGCAGTTCGAATGTCTCCGTTCACTTTTCCGGCGATTTCTATTCCTGCCGTATAGAGTAATTTTTTATCCGTTCCTTTTGGAAAGAAAAATGCTCCGCTTCCTGACATCGGATCGCGGCCAAATGTACCATTGTTCATCACCACCATTGAAATTTGGTTGGCGTCAATCACGGCTGAATCACGCTTTATCAGCGTGGATGATGCTTTTGTTTTCGCCTGCTTATCAAATCCGTAGCCATCTATCGGGAACAGCAGACAGGCTGCCAGCAAAAAATGAAAGCATTTTTGTGACATGGTTCTCCTCCGTCAGTTTATTTCGAACTGATACCGTACTATTTATTTTATAGACGGTTGTTCGCTAAAAATTAGGATGCATTATATAGATGCAAGATAAAGTGATTTTCCATAAATTTATTTTTAAATCTTGCATCGAGACTAATTTTTTATTATACTAAATTCATGCGCCAGCGAAAACGGAGAACAATCAGTGCGATTCTATTTTAAAAATTTCATGACGAAAAAAACTGATCGTGAACTGGTTCAGATGTTCAGGGATCACGGCGATATTGCTGCTTTTGAAGAGCTGTTTCAGCGCTATTGTCACCTTGTTTATGGCGCCTGCCTGAAATATTTCGGGAATGAGGAAGACAGCAAGGATGCGGTTCTGGAAATCTTCGAAAAAGTCATGACCAAGCTGAAAATACAACCGGTGACCAATTTTAGTAGCTGGTTGTATTCAATTACAAAAAATTTTTGCCTCTATAACCTTCGAAAAAATAAAACGAAGGAAAATATTCAGCAGAAAAAAACTGAAAAATTTAAAAATATTTTTATGGAATTTGAAGACTTTGATACTCTTAATAGTGGTCAAAGCGATATCGAATCGAAAGTACATGCCGCATTAAATCAACTGACTGAAGCGCAGCGCCAATGCCTCTTGCTTTTTTATTTCGAAAAGAAATCATACAGGGATATCGCTGACACGACCGGATTTGAGGTCGGGAAAGTGAAGAGTCATATCCAGAATGGAAGGCGGAACCTAAAGAATATTTTACTTCAAGATAGGGAATTCCGAAAAGATGAATGAAAAAAATGTTACTTGCGAGGACAAAGCGTCCACGGTTGGGGATTGTCTGTCGCTGAATGAACTCATTTCATATTCAAGACACAACATTCGGCCTGAGCAGAAAGAGAAAATTGACTTGCATATCCGCCACTGCCCATTTTGCGCTGATGCCATCGAGGGATTTCAGAAAAGCGCCGGGGAGTTACAGTTCCGCACTGCCATAGCTGCCCTCCAGACTTCGGTCTCTCAACGGCTCAGCCGCACCAAATCAGGCTGGCGCAACCCAATGCTGCGGTACGGAATGGCAGCGCTTGTTATCGTTGCTCTGGCGACTTCTTTTCTTCTGCTAAAAACAAACCAGACACACCAACGAATTTTCAATCAGTTTTTCGAGGCTTACCCGAATATCACGCCGATCGTCAGGGGAGAGTCCAGTCAGGGTCTCTTCTTGCAGGCGATGTTGAACTATGAAAAAGATCAGATTGCCGCCTGCCAGCAATTATTGGATCAGCTATTAGCGCACGAGCCAGGAAACGCCGGCGCCCATTTTTATGCCGGGATGTGCCAGCTAATCAACGACACACCACAACTGGCGCTTCCTCACTTCGAGGCTATTATGAAAACCCACAGTTCTCCCTACCGCGATCCTGCGCAATGGTACCAGGGGCTGGCGCTGGTAAGGCTGGAACGAATTCCAGAGGCAATGGCGGTATTTCAATCAGTATCTGCGGCAAGCAAATACAGAAAGCAGAGCGAACAAATTTTGAACCTCCTTACAAAGCGATAGCCGGGACCATCATTCGGGTGAGAAACAATTCAATTTTTCAGGGCGTTTAACATTCAGTTTCCTTCCAGATGCCGCAAGATCGACTCGCGGTGAGCATTTTTCTGAAATGACCCACTTATGAATTTTCATTACTTCGTGTGCAAATGCCAATGATTAACACGCGCCTGCTCGCGCTGGCTCTGGCAATGATCTTTGCCGGAAATTACTCGCTATTCGCTCAGGAGCAACTCTCCTTTCATCAACCTTTGTCCGAGCCTCTCCAGGCAACTCTTCACGATTTGACCTGGACAGAACAAGAGGTGAGCAATATCGACAATCTGCTTCGCGGAGACGTATTCCTGCGCCGTCAGGCCACCGAAGCGAATTTTAAGAAATACGCCCCGAAGTCGCGCATCCTCCATCTCGCAACGCATACGATTATCAATGAACTTCAACCGATGTACAGCTATTTAGCCTTCTCGCCGAAAGACACATTATCCGAGGACGGTAAGCTGTTCGCTTATGAGCTTTACAATCTGGAACTCAACGCGCATTTGGCTGTTTTAAGCGCATGCAACACCGGCAGCGGCAAACTTGTCCAGGGAGAAGGCATCATGAGCCTGGCGCGAAGCTTCATGTACGCAGGGTGCCCGAGCATCGCGATGAGCTTGTGGCCGGTCGATGACAAATCAACTTCTCACATCATGGCCGATTTCTATGCCGAACTCATTCGGGGTTCCAGCAAAGATGCTGCTCTTCGCACCGCAAAACTGAACTATCTTCGCCATGCCGGAGAGATCAAATCAGCGCCCTACTACTGGGCTGGCTTTGTCCTGACCGGCGATACATCTCCCCTGGAACTCAGTACAGCGCGTCATCACTGGCAATGGATTATTCCAGCCATTGTCCTCATCATCATTTCAGCCTTCCTGCTGATCAAAAAATTTCGCACGCACACAGTGGAATGATATGAAAAAGCCACACTACAGGAAATATACTGCTATTTTGCTCACCGTCATTCTTGCCAGTGGACTCGTCTATTCTATAAAAAATCAAAGAAACGTACCGATGCTTCAGTCGCATCAGACCCGGGTTGACGTGATTACCGCGGTTGAATGTTTACAGCGAGCGGCTAAGCTGCATACCGCCGCCTTCTACGACAGTTCTAATTATTATTATGATCTGGCTTTATACCAACTTATCCGAGAGGAGCAATGGGAAAAAGCAATCGATTGCCTCTGCGGCAAGAGCACAAACTTCGTGAAATCGGGCCGCTATGAAGATGCAAAAAGCCAGGTGGACAGCGCATCCCATATTCTCGCCCTTTTCACTTCGACGAATGAAATTCCGGCTGTAAAAATCCTCAACGCCCGCGGCATAATTTTTCAGAAGCGCGGTGATTTAGCCGCGGCTGAAAGCGCTTTTCACGAGGCAATTTGCCTACTGAAAAAAACCGATTCTGCCCACGATGAAGAATTGGCGAATAGCTATCACGGACTGGGCATTGTCAACTATTTTTATGGTCAGTATGACAAGGCTGCTGAATTTTATGAAGATGCATTAGCCATCCGAAAAAAAGTCTATGAACAGACGCACCCTTTGGTCGCTGACAGTTATGTCAATTTAGGTATTCTCGCACTTGCCAGAGAGGATTTCGAGAATGCGATGGCCTATTATCAAAAGGGACTTGCCATCCGGCTGGAGGCAGTCGGGGAGAACCACCCGGACGTATCCAACAGCTACCTCAACCTAGGCGTGCTTCATTTCACCAAAGGGGATTATGACCGCGCCATTGAGTGCTATGAAAAATCCATCCGCATTGTGCAGAACAGACTTGGCAGCAATCACCCATCGCTGGCTGGAAATTACCTGAATCTGGGTACTATCTGGCTCCGAAAAGGCAACCTCGAAGACGCGCAGGCTTACTTTCAGAAATCGTTATCGCTGGTGATGGTGACGATTAGCGACACCCATCCGATAATTGCATCGTTGTACAACAACCTGGGAATAATCTCTAAAAACAAGGAGATGTACGATGAGGCGCTTCATTACTACCAGCAATCCCTTAACGTGCAACTGCGCATGGAGCAACGGGTTCACCCGGATATTGTCCGCTGCCAGCTCAACATTGCAAATATTTATTCGCTGAAAAAGGATTTTAATCGGGCGATTGAGTATTACAGGCAGGCGCTCTCCATGGCCAGGCAGCTTTCAACACAGCAGCATTCACTCATGGCAATTATTTACAACAATATGGGAATTCTCTATACAGATCTGGGCGATTTTAACATAGCGCTTCATTATCTCAATAAGTCCGTGAGCCTGAGTCAACGTATCTGGGGCAACAATCATCCGCTCATTGCAGAAGCGTATCAGCAAATCGCTGAAGTCTATCACCGACAACATCGGATCAGGAAAGCGCTATCCTGTTTGCAACGCGCCTTGCACGCGCTTTTTCCAGGGTTCGATTCCGACAATGTTTATGTCAATCCTCCTCTCACACAGCTCAACGAGGAGACCAGACTGCTGGATATCCTGACCCGAAAAGCGGAGCTGTTCAATGAATTATATTTGGACGACAGAAGTCATATCGAAAATCTGGAGGCATCCGTTGTAACGTACACCTTAATTTCCGATCTCATTGAACACATTCGAACCGGCTATAAATCAGAGAATTTGAAATTATTCCTGGGCGAAAAAATGCATTCCATCTACGGTCAGGCAATTACCAGTGTGTTTGAGCTGTACACCATCACCCATGCGCACGACTTGAAAGAAGTTGCATTCTCCTTTGCCGAGAAAAGTAAGTCCGGCGCGCTGCATCAGGCGCTCATCGAATCCAACGCCAGGAAATTCGCCGGCATCCCGGATAGCCTTCTGGACACTGAACGACAGTTGAAAATCGATCTTTCATTCACGGACAAGCTCCTGTTTGATGAAACACAAAAGGGAACCGATGCAGATAGCGAAAGAGTGAGGTCACTGCAAAACAGGCTATTTCAGTTAAAACGAAACTATGAAAGCCTTGTCAATACCTTCGAACTGAACTACCCTGCCTATTACAATTTAACATATCAAACCGCCAACGCCACCGCAAAACAAATTCAGGACAAGATACTGGATTCAGACACAGGAATCATCGAGTATTACCTCAGCGATAGCACGCTGTTCATTTTTACAATCACCAAAACTACATTCGAAATACGGTCAATTTCCATCGATGATAGCTTCACCGCATCAATGGACCGAATGCGAAGTGGATTACTGCAACAAAGTTTTACTGATTACAGCATAGCCGCTCATACGCTTTATTGTTGTTTAATCTCGCCCGTAAAATCATACCTGTACGGCCATCGCCTCATTATTATCCCGGATGGCCTGTTGGGTTATCTTCCCTTTGAGACATTGTTAGCTCAGCCGCCAGCGCCGCAGACTGAAGACTATCGGACGCTTTCCTTTCTGATGTCTGACTATCTCATTTCCTACAGCTATTCAGCGTCGTTGCTTTTTGAAAATCTCTCCCGCCCGAAAGCTTCTTTCGACCGGAATTTCACGGGCTTTGCACCGATCTTCTTTCAGTGATGTGGGCCAGCTATTTCCTTATGCCAATTTCATTTTTTACAAGCCAGACCGCACGACTGTCCTACAGCCATTTTTTTTCTTGACATTATTGCAATATTTCTATATATTGACTTTCAGCTTTTCTAACGCTGTGTTTGTCATTGATATGCCTACTATTCAGGTATGAAATATATAATTTCGATTTTCCTGTATATCATCGGATCGATCAGTTTTCTGCTGCTGGGCGTTTCGGTCATAACCTGTTCCTATCTTTTCAAGCCTCGTCAGTATGACCGATTTGCAAAGCTTGCATGCCGCCTTTTTTTGAAATCTTTCTTCATTGACGTGAGGATCCTTGGCGCTGAAAAACTTGATCGCGAAAAAACCTATATCTTCATGGCCAATCACGTCAACATTTTCGACGTGTTTGTGCTTTATGGTTATATTCCAAATTTTGCCCGCGGCGTCGAATTAGACGCCCACTTTGCGTGGCCAGTCTGGGGTCCGGTCATCCGTCGGTTTGGCAACATTCCTATCAGCCAGACGAATACGCGCAGCGCGATAAAAAGCCTGAGTCTAGCTGAGAATGCCATTCGTAGTGGCACGTCAATCATCATTCTTCCCGAAGGGCATCGCACAAAAAATGACCAACTCCTCCCGTTCATGAAAGGTCCATTTATCCTCTCGCTGAATGCCAAATCGGACATCGTCCCAACGGCCATGGTCGGCGCTTTTCAAATTAAGCGCGTCACCCACTGGCTCGTTCAACCGGGACAAATGAAGTTCGTTTTCGGGGATGTGATTCCGTATGCTTTTTATAAAGACAAAACACCGGCTGAGCTTCGCGACTTTGTCAAAAACAAGATTCAGAATTTAATAGACACCCATCGTTAATCAACTATTATGGAAAATTCGAATGAGCACAATGAAGAACATGTCCTTCAGAAAAATCAAATACCTTGATGGCAAGCGACTCAGAAATGCAATTCTCGCAAGCTCGAAAATCGTATCCCGAAATAAAGATCATCTCAACAAGATAAATGTCTTTCCAGTCCCGGATGGTGATACCGGGACAAACATGGCCCACACCATGGACCATATTTCATCGAATCTGTCACAGGTGTCTGACAAGTCCGTCTCCCACATCAGTTCTGTGCTGGCGGAATCCGCGCTCATGGGCGCGCAGGGAAACTCGGGCGCCATTCTGGCTCAATTTTTTCATGGTTTTTCCACCGCCGTCAAGGGCAAATTGCGGCTGTCCACAGCGGCCTTCGCCGAAGCGGTAAAGCATGCGCGGTTGAGCGCCCATAATGCGCTTTCAGAACCGCGGGAGGGTACGATTTTAACAGTGATTAGTGATTGGGCGAATTATATTGAAAAAGCCTCCAAACGAACCGAGGATTTTGTCGAGCTTCTGAAGAACGGTCTGCAGACCGCCAGACAGTCTCTGGCAGATACACCGAAGAAGTTGGAGGTGCTGCGCAAGGCCGGCGTTGTGGATGCCGGCGCCCAGGGATTTGTCAATATGCTGGAGGGAATTGTTAATTTTATTGACAAAGGGCGAATCAAGCAAATCCTGCATCAGTCAAAAATAGAGCCTGCCAGTCCGACAGGATACGCCGGGGCTGCACTGAACATGGACATCACATTCCGGTTTTGCACGGAATGCATGATTCAGGGCGAAGAGATCAGTCATTCGTCGCTTCGGGAACAGCTTCTGCCCCTGGGAGATTCTCTCATTGTGGCCGGATCGGCGGAGCGGGTGAGAATTCATATGCATACAAATTCACCGGAGGCGGTTTTCAAAATTGCATCCTCTTTCGGCAGCCTGTCCCACCAAAAAATCGACGACATGATTCAGCAGCACCAGCATGTCTTAGCAGAAACAGAGCTTGGCGAAATCGGCATTGTGACTGATTCTTCCTGCGATCTTCCCTATCAGTTCATCCAGGAAAATAATATCCACATTATCCCACTGAAGATTATCTTTGGGCCCAAGACCTATCTCGATAAGGTGGATATCAGCCCGATGGAATTTTACGACAAGCTTGTCACTTCCGAGTTTCATCCAACAACGTCTCAGCCTGCGACAGCGGATGTTCAGAGAGTATTTCAAACGGCTTTAACGAAATACAAATCTCTCATTTCCATTCATCTGCCTCGGGCGTCCAGTGGCACCCTGCAGGTTATCGAGCGGGTGGCGAAGTCATTTGAACATAAAAAAATTGTGTGCATCGATGGAAAAAATATTTCCGCTGCACTGGGCCTTGTTGTCATGGAAGCAGCCGAAGCAATCAAAGAAAATTTAGCCTTAGACAAGGTCGTCGAACGCGTGAATAAGGCTGTCGAGAATCTTCATATCCTCATCACCCTCGCCTCGCTGAAGTACGTCGTCAAGGGCGGGCGTCTCAGCAAAAAGAAGGGATTCATCGGTAACTTGCTAAGATTAAAACCGACTATCTCGCTGAACCAGGAAGGCCGGGTTTTTCTTGCGTTCAAAGCCATTGGACATAAAAACGCCATGAAAAAGACGCTGAATCAAATATCCATTGAAGCCCGGAAATACAAACGCGTGAAATTCATCATTGCCCATGCCAATGCATTGAAAAAAGCCGAATGGTACGCGAGGCAGTTGACCAAACGATTCAATCTGACCGAAATGATTCCCATTGTGGAAGCCGCGCCGGCGTTAGGTGTGCATGCCGGACCGGGGACTGCAGGTATCGCATTTGTAGGTTATAATGATTAACCGGCATTCGGCAGGCTGTGGTTTGAACCGAAATTTGAGGGAGTGAACATGATTTCTATTTTCGTTGTCCTGATATTGAGCTATCTGGCAGGCTCCATTCCGACGAGCATCATCGTCTCCAAACTATTTCGCGGCATCGATATTCGGGATCATGGCAGCAGAAACGCCGGAGCGACCAATGCAATTCGCGTGCTGGGTTGGAAATTGGGTTCCATTGTGATGATTGTTGACGTTGGTAAAGGCGTCCTGGCGACGCTGCTCATTTCTCAAATCCGAATAGATGAAGTGGCAATGAGCCCTCACCTCATCCAGATTATTGCGGGGGTTGCCTCGATTTTCGGGCACATCTGGACGATCTTCGCCGGTTTCAAAGGAGGGAAGGGAGTTGGAACTGCCGCAGGAATGCTCTTCGCACTTTATCCTGTCGCCGGACTCATCTGCCTGGGCATCTTTTTAATTGTATTATTCACAGTTCGAATGGTCTCAGTCAGCTCCATGTCCGCAGCGATTTCGTTACCTCTTGTGCTGCTCATCATGCAGAAATGGTTCAACTATACCACGTCATCGGAGTTATTATATTTTGCTATCTTCATTGCATTGCTCATTGTATTCACTCACCGCAGCAACATACAAAGAATTTTGCAAGGCAAAGAAAATAAGGTACCTCTGGGGAAGAAGACAACTCAGTAATTTCAGACGGGAATCCCGCCATTATCAATCGATCCGATTGGGATCGTTCCAGTAGAATTTTGTCAGCCCTGCATCCGTGCCGAACCAGACGTAATCGCCATCCAGCATGATGCAGTTGACGCAATTGCTGATAAGCCCGTCCAGGATTGTAAATTCGATCCATCGTTTCCTATCGCGATCATAGCGGAGCGCGCCGGAATTCGTTGCCACCCAGACGGAAAATTCATCCGCTTTTATGAAATTGATCTCCCGGCTATCGAATAATTGTCTTTCCGGCGATCCCAGCCATTGTTGAGAAGTAACATCAAAGACCTGAATTCCATCGCGGAAACCAACCCATACCTCTTTATCCTGAAAACATTCCACCACGGTGACTTCGTTATTCTGCGGGCCATCCGACTCGTTTTCAAAACCGCCGGTCTTCGCCTGTAAATCGTACACGTACAATCCAAACTCGGTGCCGATCCATAGCAGATTCGTCATGAGGGCGATATCGTAGGCAGCCATCCGGCGAATATCCTGCGGGACGAAATCGGTAATTCGGAATTCCTTCTGACCCATATTCGCTTTGATTAACTGCGAGACGCCTTTCGCCGTGGCAATCCATACGATTTCTCCATCTGTCTCCACATCGTAGACGATGTTATCTGCGAGACCATTCCCGACATCAAATGTCCGCCACTCATTTTCATCACAATTAAAATAAGCCACGCCATAATCCGTCGCAAACCAAACGTACGGCTTATCCAGAGCGATGGCAGAAACCTGGTCGCTTTTCAAGTCACCTATAAATCGCGATTGAAAATAAACCCACTCGTTATTCTCACTATCCCACCTGGTAATGCCGCTCTCCTCTTCCCGGTAACCATGCCCGCCCATCCAAATCTGGTACTCGTCATCCATTTTTGCAGCGGTGACATTCTCGCAGAACAAGCCGAACGGCATCATCTCGAGCAATTCGATGCGGGCATCCGCTTTGCCGGCGCCGGCACCCCAGGAACCCACCCAGTACGTATTCCATCGATCCCGATGAAAGCAAGTGACATCGTATTTGTTCAGCCGATAATCCCTGACATATCCATCCTGATCAAAGAAGTTACCACCGCTCATGGTCAGCAGCGGGAGATCACTCAAATCAGTGACGCGGCGGCCAAACCACTCGATTGTATTGAATGGCACATCGGAAATGGCTACTCGCTCAAAGGCAGTTTGTTGATTCGCTCCTTTGAATACTGTCCCATTCATCGTTTCCAACCACACATGATAGGCATCGAATCCAATGGATGCGATCTCATCGTCAGGTGACAGACCAAGATCGTCTTTGAAAATATTTTCCCAGCGCTGAAACGTCGACCGGTAGAGGCTTATGCCCTGCCGGGTCGAGCACCAAAAGTAATCGGTATTCATGTCAAACGCTACCGTGATGATGAAATTATCTGCCAGACCGTTGCTCACCGTCCAGGGTTCATCCCATCGATTGGAAAAATAGTTATAACGAGTCACTCCGCCTGTCGTACCGAAATAGACATATTCCCGCCCAACTGCCAGCGAGCGCACCAACCGCGTCATTGAATAGCTGACCCAATCGCCTTGTTCATAATGAATATTAGTGCCTGTAATTCGAGCATCTTTTTCCGGCTCCTGGCCGGGAAGCGTACTCAGTATCAGCAATAAAGCAAGTAAAATAGGCCAGCCCTGATTCGTCTTTTTCATGATCATCCATTCTTTTTTAATGACTTGTTCCCGCGATAATCCATCCGTTCAGCCGAGATGACATCTTTATTCGACGGATAACGACGCGCTGCTCGATACAATATTTTCCAAAAAAAGCTCACTGCATTTTATAACAGAAATGATCGCGATGGACAAAAAAGCAAAGCTGTCTCACCTGAAATCAACCACAGCATGGCTGAGTCGCGCTTCTGAACTACGCCTTGATTCCATACTTTTTCAATTTCCGATGAAGATTTGGTCGGTCGGTTTGCAGGGTTGCAGCCATACGGGACACATTTCCTCCGGCGAGTCTGAATTCGTGAGTGAGAAGCTGCTTTTCAAAATTTTCCAGACGCTCTCTCAGCGGAATTTTATGGTCATCCGGCATCGGTTCCGGCTGCGTCTCTCTCAGCCCGGACTCAGGAAACACCGCAACAACATCGGCATAATCAATTCGATCATTCTCCGCCATGATCACCAGGCGCTCCATGTAGTTTCTCAACTCGCGAATATTGCCAGGCCAGTGGTAGTTTAGCATGGGTTCCAGCACCTGCTCAGAAATTTCTATTTGCTTTTTGCCATTCCTCAAACAATACGCGGATAAAAAGTGGCGCGCTAAAATGGGGATGTCGCTTTTCCGCTCGCGCAGCGCAGGCGCGATTATCGGAATCACGTTCAGCCGAAAGAACAGATCTTCGCGAAAATGCCCCTGATCAATTTCCTGGCGCAAATCCTTGTTCGTAGCCGAGATAATTCGAATATCGAATTTTATGGGAGTCGTTCCACCAACGCGCATAAATTCATTTTCCTGGAGCACGCGCAGTAGTTTGGCCTGGGATTCCAGGGACAAATCGCCTACCTCATCCAGAAGCAGCGTGCCCTTGTTCGCTTCCTCAAACATTCCGCTTTTTCGCTTCACGGCGCCGGTGAACGCGCCTTTTTCATAGCCGAATAATTCGCTTTCGATGAGTTCCCGCGGAATGGCCGCGCAATTCACTTTGATGAACGCCTCAGTTCTGCGGCGGCTCTTCGCATGGATTTCGCGGGCAACGAGTTCCTTGCCGGTGCCATTTTCTCCAAAGATGAGAATCCGTCCGTCTGATGGCGCTGCCCGTTCTATTTGCTGACGCAGCTTCTCCAGGGCAGGGGAATTGCCCACCATTTGATATTCCATGTCCACCATCTTTTTCAAGCTGGACACTTCCCGCGCCATTTGCTGGTGTTTCTCTACATTTTTAACTTCCAGCACCACCTTGTCCGGATTCAATGGCTTCTCTAAAAAATTATATGCCCCCAATTTCGTCGCCCGCACTGCGGTTTCCAGGTCGGCCTGGCCGCTGATCATAATGACAGTCTGATCCGGCTTTGACTTTTTCAGGCTCTCCAGCACCTGCATGCCGTCTTTCCCCGGCATTTTGACATCCAGAAAAATCAAATCAAAATATTCTTCCAGAGCGGTCTGAAGACCGGAAATTCCATCATGCGTCATTTTTACATGATGCTGGAAATCTTCCAGAAAACCGGCCAGAGCCCGGCCGATATTAAAATCGTCGTCGATAATTAGAATTTTTAAAGCCATAGAGAATTGATTTTCTTATGAATTTAGAGCATCGGAAAGTTCGCCGGCCGTTGTTTCGGGCTGGTTGACCGGGGTTGCGTTCATTTCAACAATAATCCCATGCTCAATGAGCTGATCGTATCGATTTTTCAAGTTCGCCGGGAATTGAATTTCAATTTCGATAAAACCGTCGTTAATTTCCCACGACAATACCTTTGTCCAGCTATAAATCGAACTGATTTGATGCTGCTTCGATGGGTCGACCCGGAATTTGACTGTGAGGCTTTGTTCGCGCGCGATACGGATGATTTCTTTTTTCAAATCCTCAATGAACATGCCGCGCCTGGCGGACACGAAATGGCCTTTTTCAAATTCAGCTTTCAACTCGCCCAGCAGATTTTTATCTTCGACCAGATCAATTTTATTGAAAACAGGTATCATTGGCCGGTCTTCGATGTGCAAATCCCTGATGACGCCGTTGATCACTTCCATCTGGTCACGAAAATGTTTATGACTGGCATCGATGACGTGGACGAGCAGATCGGCGTCAATTGTCTCTTCCAGTGTACTTTTAAATGACGCCACCAGATCATGAGGTAATTTTCTCACAAAACCAACCGTATCAATCAGCAGGATTTTATGGGTACCACCATGATTTAAAATGCGAACCGTGGGATCCAGGGTTGCGAACAGCCGATCTTCCACAAACACATCAGCGGTGGTGAGGGCATTCATCAGCGTGGACTTGCCGACATTGGTGTAGCCGAACAATGCCACATTGAACAGGTCTTTTCGTCTTCGGCGTCTGTTGGATCGCTGTTTGCCAATTTTCTCCAAATCCCGGGAGAGGTGGGTAATCCGCTTTCTAATGAGCCGACGGTCCACTTCAAGCTGGGTTTCCCCGGGACCGCGCAATCCAATGCCTGCGCCGCTTGTTTGCCGGGACAGATGCGTCCATCTTCGTGTGAGCCGCGGTAAAAGGTACTGCAATTGCGCCAGTTCGACCTGGGTTTTTGCTTCCCGGGTCTTCGCGCGCCGTGAAAAAATGTCCAGTATAATTCCGCTGCGATCCAGTACTTTTATGTCGCAGATCGCCTCCAGGTTCTTCATCTGAGCCGGCGATAGATCGTCATCGAAAATGATGACATCGCACGAATAGTCCGAAACCAGCGCCGCTAATTCCTCGGCCTTGCCCTTGCCGATAAATGTCGCCGGATCGATGACATTCCGTTCCTGAACCACGCGGACAACTACCTCCGCGCCTGCTGTATCGGCCAGAAGCGCCAGTTCATCCAGGTACTCTTCGACCAGTTCCCTGTCCTGTTTTCCCAGGACCATGCCAACGACAATGGCGCGTTCTTTATCTTGTTCTTTCAAATCGCTCCACATTACTTTCAGATGATGTAACGCCTCGCTCCCGCGCAATCAGCATTTCCAGGATCATCAGAATCAAAATCAATCCAACGAGATACTTCCACAATTCCTTCCCGAAGCGCGAGGCAGTAATGATTCCAGCCAATGAAGCATCCTTTTCGATCATGAATGGCTTTGCACCTCCGACAATGCGGAGAAGCTCATCTGTTTCCACAGGAGTGATATCTGATTCCGCCGCATTCGAATTGACAGCCCATTCTGTGACGGTTTCTTCTCCGGAAATCAGCGAGTAAATCCCGGCAATATCGGTTTCTTCAAATACAATCCTATAATTTCCATCGCCGATTTGCGGCATCACTTTGATGAACGAGGCATCCGGTTTTTTTATCTGAAACCGCGAAATATCCTCAACACCATCGACCGTCAGAGCCACCTTTTCATCCACCAAATAATTCTGCTGGGACTTGCTCGCATGCCCGGTCAAATACGCCACGCATCGATTCAAGACTGGGACAAACATCCCTTTGAGATAGAGGTCTGACCAGTCCGGGTCGACCGACGTTGTGAATAGTAAAATGCGCCCTGCGCCGGATTGCGTTTCAACCAGGAGCGGTTCGCCATTGGAAAAATCGATGATTCGGTCGTGATTCGATTGCGTGTTCGACCTGGCCAGAAAATAAAACGATGGCGAATCGATTTCATGACGGGAATTTTCAAAAACCCCGGCGAAAATGGGATGGCTGAAATCAATTTTTCCAAGTGTCAAATAGTCGCGGGTATTGCCCCGTTCTCCGATGGTCTCCGAAAACAGAGGGAGCGATAGCTGCTCGTGAAGGGTTGCATTGTAATTTTTCAAATCGACTTCATCGCCCAGGAAAAGGATGAGACCGCCGCCGTTATCGACGTAATTTTTGAGAGACGAAAGCAGTGCATTCTCAATTCGGGGGACGTTTGCCAAAACCACTACCTGGAATTTATTCAGCGTACCGAATTCAATCTGATCCGGCCGAAGCGTTTCCACTCGGATCACCGAAGAATTGAGCGAGCCCGGATTCAGCGCCAGACCCAGGTAATAGGCATCCTGCTCATTCCGGCTCACCAGCAGCACATTGCTTTCCGCCGGAACATAGAACGTGAAAAAGCGGCGATTGTCCAGTAACAGATCGTCATCTTCAATCAATATCGAGCCGGTGATGAGTCCGACTTGTTGCGGAATCACCCTGAATTTTACCGTGCGACTCTCGCCGGGCTGAACAGTCACCGTTGCCTGGCCCGATCTTTTTCCGGCAATGAAAATCTGAACAAGCCGATTCCGTTCGGCATTCTCGCCAGCGTTCCGAATGTGCGCTTCAAGTTCGAAGACATTTCCCTTCTCGATAATCTGATCCTCCGGCTTCACATCTTCAATGACCAGATTATTGACATTGTCGCCGCGAACGGGAATAATAAAAAGTTTGATGGAGTTATCTTCGAACAGCGCTGAAGCCATTTCCTTGCCCGATTCAAATCCAACCCGCTGCAAATCCGTCACCAGGTAAATTTCTTTATTAATATCCCTGACTGTCGATAGAATCTCTTTCGCCCGGGCGATCGCGCTCACAATGTCCGTCGTTTTATAGCTCACTCTGACCTTGCTGATGAGCCGCGCTGCCATGTCAAAATTATAGCGGGGGCCTTCAAAAATTTCTGGCGCACCGTTCACCGCAAGCAGTCCGAAAATTTCATCGCCATTCCTGAACGAATCGCGCAATTCCAATATTCGCTGTTTCGCCTGTTCCAATAGCAACTGACCGTTGGATTCAATTCCCATACTGAGGCTATTATCCAGAATGATGACGGAGGAAGTTTTGGCGGATGCATGCCGGGACAACGAGAAATTTCCCTGCACCGTGGGTCGTGCAAAGGCAAGCACCAGTAAAAGCACAATCAACGTCCGCAGTATCAGCAGGAGTATTTGTCGTAGCTTCAATTTTTTAATCTGCTGATTTTTGAGTTCCAGCAGAAATTTCAAACTGCTGAACGGTATCTTTTTCGCCTTCTGTCGGGTGATGAGGTGAATGATGATTGGAATTGCCCCAGCAAGCAGGCCGAAGAGAATGGCGCTATTGAGAAAAGTCATAAGAGTCAGTCAGATTGATAATTATTGTTTTGATATTATACCCTGAATAAAATCAGTAAGTTTCTTTTTACTCAGATGTTTTATTTTCTTCACAGAAAATTAGAATTTATTCCACTTCATTTCTCATCCATTGAGGGATTAACGAGAAAAGACCCAACATTGTTATGTTGAGTCTTTTCATGATTCGGCGCAGAGCCTATTTCAGTCCATAAATAACAATGACAGGTTCTATCAGGCCATCGCTCCAACAAGTGAAGCCCCGCTTTATGCGCTGAAAATCACCGGCATTGTCGCTTCTGACTATTTTATAACAGCCGCCTTTGTCATTGCTGTTTCGCCCTTCGCTGATTTGAAATAGATAACATACACGCCATTCAATACTTTGTAGCCTCTGTCATTCGTCCCGTCCCAGATCACATCGCCGTCATGAATTCCCTGTCGAGCCTGCCTCTCGCCGGCCCTGTATGATCGCGACCACACCAGTTCCCCAATCAGTGTGTAGATCTTGATATCGACATCGGTGTCTTCCTTCAGATAATACGTGATGGTCGTGGTCTTTCTATCCGGGCTTCCGAACGGATTCGGATAATTCATGAAGGTTTGTTTCAAATTATCTCCAAGCACGACGGCGAAATCCGACTCCAATTCCAGCGCAGCGCCGGTCTGCCCGCTCAAATCCGTCAGTTGCGGCTGATTCAGGGTGTTGGCCTCAAGAATTAAAATGGACGAATCTGCTTCCAGGCTGAGCATTATATCTGTGGCGCTCGCCGACTGGGCGATATCAATGACCAGGTCGATAGAATCCGCCTCATCCGGATAAATTGTATCCGGCAGGGCCAGATAAATTGGGATGAGGCTACTGGCAGCGAAATCAGTGACGCTGCCATACACCTTGCCCGCATCACTGTAGCTGGTCACCGCGATTCTGGATAGAGCATGGCCTGGCTGATCAATCGGTTGTCCCAGTCTATTTTTCAAACGCACTTCAAGACCGGTCAACACAATCTTATTGGAATATTCATCCTCCCTGCGATTGAATATCCTCAGGCCCAGCATGGATACATTTCGCTGTCCTTTGACGATCGCGTTCGGAGTACGGTTCGGCAGTTTGGACACGACAACGGTCTTCTGATTGGTGATAATCGAAATATTGTCGCCGCGTTTTTCAAGCCAGAAATGAATTTCTTTTCCGGCGTTGTTGTCTTCCGGTCCCTGGTTTGGCGGCACTCTCACCTCGATGGATTTTGCAAGCAGCGCCGTTGCCGGGGCTTTCACTTTCCACAATACGTTTTCAGTGGGTTGAACTGTTTGAGCCAAAGGATTCAGGGCGACGTAGCCTTCCGGCAGCGACAATTCGAAGGTGCAAGTCCCGACTGCCGGGGCCTGTCCGATATTCTGCAGCGCTGCCTGAATGAAGAATTCCTGATTTACTGATACGGCATTATCAGTCGCCTCCGGTGGAGAAATGATTCTGGCGTCGACGACAGCTTCAAATCGGCGCACCACCTTGAAGGCAATCTGTACCGGCGCGGCGTCCACGCGGATCGTCGCATCATTTTCATCATCGCCCCAGCAGGTGACCTTGAGCGTGGCATGGGACATCGAATCGGGCGCTGCAATAACGCGCCATTGAATTGTTTCGCCCTGTTCCACAGATTGGGTTGGCTTGACATCCGTTGCAAACAGGAATGTGTTCGGCAATTGCATATTCGCTTTGATGTCTTTCACACCATCGGAAGTCACGGTCGCGCCGATGACAAATTCCTGATAGCTGGAGAGAACGCTGTCCTTTGCGCCCTCAGGTCCCTGGATGAAAATCTCCAGACTCAGATCGCCCGCTTCCACGGTTTCCACGCTGATCGAAGCGGCATCTTTTTCATTGGTCCATGCATCCATGCCAGTATTTTCATCGTTCGGCTTGTCTTCATAAACAACCGTGATGTACGAGAGCGATGTCACCTCGGCCGGCGCTTTCAAATTCCAGACCACGGCTGTATCAATGGCAAACGGTTTCACGTGTGTTTCTGAAGTGTCGGCAAAGTCAAATCCGGCAGAGCCCAAATTCATTTTCAGGAAGCCCTGACCGAAAGTCGCCGCATCCCCCATGTTGCTAACCGTAGCCTTAATTTCAAAATTCTGCCCCACCGTCAGGCGTCCCTCGCGGGCGCCTTCCGGGGATGTAATTTCAGCATTCAAATTGAGTCGCGCCCGATTCACCGCTTTCACATTCACCGAATCCCGAAATAACAACCGAACCGGATTGCCCTTCTCCGTTGCGCTGATTGTCACTTCAAAATTTCGGAATTGCTCATCGCGCGCGTCCGGCGCAACAATGTCCCACAGTACCGGCTGGTGGGACGCGATGTCTTTAACAGTATCCCTGAGCCCGCTGTGAAATTGAAAACTGTATTGCGGCTGGCCAATATCATCCGGCAATTTCAGAATCGCCTCCACATTCGTCAGGTTGCCTGAGAACCGAATGGATGATTGAATTCTGAACAATTGATGCGTGGAAACGATTTTGTCCAATGCACCGTCCGGCGCCACGACTGAGGTGGAGTACAATATATTCGATGCTTCGGTTCGAACCAGGATGGTATCCTGCCCGCGCGCCACTTGCGCCCGCTGGTTGATGTTTTTATCACGGGGAGTATTTAAAAGGGAAACAAACAGCGAGTCAGGTCCGGACGCCACCTCCGGCGTCAGGATTGAGAACTGCTGTATTTCGCCCGGCAAAAACGAGAGGACATGATTATTTTCAAGAGTATCTTCTCCGACAATGATCCGATAACTCTCAGGAACGAACAGTCCAATCAGCCCGGATTCATCGACACCTGCGGGCAATTCACCCAGATTGGCCACCTGTACATTCACTGTGAATTGCTGGCTGATTGTGTAGACCGAATCCCCTGTCTCCGTCCAGGCGCTCATCTGAAGCCTGGCAGAATCATGTATCGCAATGCGCGCCCGGCTATCACCGCTGTTGTCTATGACAGCAGGGAATCCTGTGTCGTATTCGATGGCCGAAAGCACCTCTGATGTGAATAATTCATTCAGATTGACCGCCGCCGAGTCGGCTGTAATCTGAAAATCTGCATATTTAATTTCATTATAGTTGATCGAGTCGATCGTCAATTGATTCGACGCAAGGTGCGAATTACCGCTGGTCGTCAATTGGACAATCACATCGCGGACCGATTTTCGTCCCAGATTCTGCACAGACACGCGAATGGGAAAAACCTGTCCCCGGTTCACCAGCCCTTTTTCTCCGTCATAGTTGAAGCAAATCGCCTCGGTCTTGAAAAGCTGCACCGCAGCCGAGGATCGAATTGTAAAATCGTATCTCCCCGGAGCGATGAGCACATGCTGGTCATTTTTATCATTGGATTGAACAATCGCCTCCATCGCAGCGCTTCCGGCTTCCTTGCCGGTGATGGAGACGGTATAAATCAACGTGTCCGTGCTGCCGCCAGCCAACTCCAGACCGCCGCCCTGAAGGGCTGTCGGCGGCTCAATGAAATAATCCCTCTGAATTACATCATTCACTTTGATCGTAATATCATCCGCGCCAGGCATCTCCAGTACTGTCCCCGCCTGTCCACTATTTGCCACCACCAGCTTTATTTTCCAAGATGCAACCTGGGACGCCAGAATTGAATCAGGCATCACTGTTTTCGTGATCTGAAATCTCGCCGGATTTTGAATGATCACGGTCTCCGTCGAATCAACTGCCAACTCGCGCGTGATGCCGGCCGGCTCGTTGGTATTCTGGGCAAAGGCGCGGGAGATGGCCACCTGGAATAGTTCCGGCTGCGTTGCCAGGCTATCTGCCTTGATACTCAGGATTTGCTCTTTCTTTCCGCCATTGCCGGGGATATTCTGGAAATGAAGCGATAGTGAATCCCCGATCGAATTGCCGCTGGATGTCAGTTTTGCGTACGCGTTGGCGACTTCATCATCGCCGTTATTTTCCAGCGTGACATGAACCGGGAAAACCTGGGCTTTGTTCACATTTGGAAAATTGGGGGCTTTGCTCACGACCGATAGAATGCGCAGCTTTGCCGGCTCCTGAACCAGAATTGGTGCAGTGCGAGTGAATGTCGCAATCGTTGAATCGCCGCTGGTCGTTTGCCATCCCCATACCTGGGACGAGATGATGCAATTCCCCGGAGTCGTGCCGGCGCCGTCGATTGTAAATACGAGCGTATCCACAGTTCCGGCTTCGAGGGACAGTCCACCATTGCTCAACGAATCAGGCTGCCTGATCACAAAGTCATTGCCGGTGCTAAATCTGATAAAAGTATTGGCGACATTTGTATCGATGCTAATTTCCGAACCGCCTTCGTTATTCAGCACGACTCGCACAAACCAGTCCTGCCCCTGGTTTCGCGTGACGCTGGTTTGTGAGGGTAAAATAGTGACAATTCTCAACTGCGCCGGCTCCTGCACCAAAACACCGCTGTAGGTTTCATCGGAGATCGGATTGCCAGTTCCCATGTCTCTGAGGTACATCATCCCCCGAATTGTCAACTGACCAACGCTGGCGCCGGTTTTTGTGACGATGTATTTCAGGGTATCGACTGTCCCGCCAGCGAGTAGATTTGTCCCGGATTTCACGAATCGAATGGGATTGCTGACGGTATACTCTGCGGAAACATCTGTCCCGCCCAACAGAAACGACGTTCGGGCGCTGTCCAGTCTCACTGCGGTGCCGCCGTTATTGGCAACGATCATCGTCAGCGACCACGGCACAGTCTGCGATTTAGTCACCTGCAGTTGAGATGGATAAAAACCAGTGATGCCCACAATCGGCGCATTTTGAACCACCCACGCGTGGGTGGTATCCGCCGAATTGTCTGTCTTCAGCGCGCCGCTGTTGGCATCTGTCCCGCGAATTTCGCCATTGACAATCACCTGTCCCAGCGTCGCTGCCGAGCCAATATTCACAGTGAAATCAAATTTCGCCCGCCCATTCGTCCCTGGAATCGTCTGGGGATTGGTCATGGATGGAATAATTTGATACTCCCCGGTGACGCTTTTTGATAAATTCACGGACCAGAAACTCAACGTATCCAGCGTGACATTGGCCGTTGCCTGTCCCTGATTCAGCACCGTCATCGAGACATTCACACCTGTCCGGCCCTGGCTCACTTCCGTCAGCAGAGAGGAAATTCTGGTAATCTTCAAAATGGGTGGCGTTTGCACTACCCATTTCCACGGAGCCAGTGCAAATGTATCGTTGACGGCCACGCTGTTGATCAATCCGGAAATCCAGCCATCGATGGTGACAGAGTCTGTTCGTGCATTTGCGCTGACAGTGACGAGAAATTTCAGCGTCCGAATTCCTCCGCTTGGAATGGACGTAATGCCATCGGTTCGAATCACGCTGGGGAAATCGGCGTTGCGATTCTCGAATAGCGGCGCTGGTCCCGTGAACACCAACCCCGACGCCAAATTGGAAATTGTGCTGGCGCTCAGATTCTCGACAACCAAATCGACGGGCACACTCGTTTGTCCCTGGGAGACAGAAAAAGACGTGCTGGTGACAGAGACAATGTTCAAATTACTCAGCATCACCGTGGTATTCCCGGTCGCGCTGCCATTCACGCTGCTCACGCTGATATAGGCAGTCCCGCCGGCAGTTGTGGATTGAAGGGTGAACTGAATTTTTCCCGAATCATTGGCCGCTATCTGAATATTGGGCAACAAGGGATTTACATCGGTCGTTGTGAGGGTTCCCAGGGTGGCTGTCACCGTGAACTGCGTATTTTTTGCAATGACATTCAATTCAGCGTCCCGAATGATATCCGAGACCACAACCGAACTGCTGGTACCGGTAGCTGGAATGACTGCCGGCGTTGGCGTCAATACGATGATTCCCACCGGTACGCCGGGGTTGACCACTATAGTGCCAGTGGAATCATCGGCTGCCGTGGGATGAACTGCATATATTTTACCGGATGCCGGCGCTTTCGACGGCATGAAATTTATCACAGAGCCGGTATCGAAAACTGCCGGGACTAACGTTCCCTTGGAAGACCATTGGACGCTCATGTCTCCGACATAATTGTTGCCGGCATCGTAACCGGCGCAGTACAGCGCAAGGTTTTCGTCCGCTGTAATCGTCGTATTGCCCAATTCGATGCCAACGCCATTGGGCGCTGTCCGAATTTTCACATAGGCAATGCTGCCAACCGAGATATTGCCGGTCGAATCGGCAAGTAGTCCGGTGCTGTCCGCACGAATTTTACCGGCAGTACCTGGCGCTACCGGATCAAATACCGTGTGGGTACCCTGAGCAGGCGTCGGCGCGTCGAGCGTTCCGGAGGCTGTCCAGTTTGCGAAGACATCCCGGCTGTAATTTCCAAAGCTATCAAAACCGGCGGCGTACATGCTGATTTTATCATCGAGGGTAATGGTTTTATCCCCAATTTCCTGTCCCTTGCCTCCGGCGGCATCCATCACTTTCAACGAGGCGAGGTTGCCGGCGTTCACATTGAACAGGTTCGAAGTCCCTGTTTCATTCAGGCGGGATGCCGTGATGAACACATCATTTTGTTTTTTTGTGATTCGCACAAAATCGGACCAGGCCCCATTGGTGAAGTTGGTTGTGGTCGTGGGAGAAATGGTCCCGGTATTATCGCTCAGATTCGCAGTATAGGCGAAATTGGTCACCGTGTTTTCCATAGAATCTTTAGCAATAACCGTTATTTCGAAACTCTGGCCGGCGCGCTGAGGACTGGTTATGTTCTGGAAAATGAAATGATCAAGGCTGCCGGGATTCATCGTGAACAGGTTCGATTCGCCGGACTTGCCAAGCCCGGTGGCGACAATTTTATCGTTCGTGTAGGACTTTGTAATTTTTACGTCTCCGCTCCATATACCATTGGTGAAGGCGCCGGTCGTTTTGGGTGTAATAGTCCCGGTTAAATCGTTCAACGTCAGCAAGCCATTGAACGTATTCACCACGTTGTTATCATCGTCCCGGGCAGTGATTCTAACGGTGAATGGCTGGCCAGCGGTCTTCGGGCTGGTGATTGCATCAAACGTGAATTCGCTCACGTCACTGGAAACGACGTCGAAATAGGTTGAATTGCCGGATTCGGCGCCGCCTGTGCGCACGACCGTGATCCGGTCGCTGATTCTCACAAGCGTGATCGTGACATTCCCGGTCCATTTGCCTGAAAGAAAACTACCGCTCCGCTGCGGCGAGATCGTACCGGTCAAATCCGAGATATCCACGGTGCCGGCAAATGTAGAGACGATGTTGGCATAGCTATCCATCGCGGTCACTGTCAACTGGAACGGTTCTCCAGCGGCCTGGGTCGTCACGGTATCCAGCACAAAATGATGAAGCACGGCTGAATTGACATTGAACTTGTTGGATTGATTCGTCTTCCCGCTGCCAGTCGCCGTGATTTGAACATCATTCTGTCGCTTGGTCAATGTCACCGCGCCACTCCATGAGCCGGAGCTGAAATTTCCGGAAACTGTCGGAGTGATCGTATTGGAATTATCGGACAGCGTGACCGGCGTGGAATGATTGTAAACGATATTATTATAAAAATCTTTTGCGGTAATTTTTATCGTGAACGGCGTTCCGGCAGTCTGGGGACTTGTGATCGTGTCGAATTCATAATGATCCAGCGCATTGTATAAAACCGTGAAGTTGTTGGAAATGCCGGCCTTGCCGCTGCTGGTGACGGTGATATTGTTGTTGTTCCAATACTTTGTCAGGGTGATGTTCCCTGTCCATCTCCCTTGCGAGAAATTCGTTGTTGTGGTTGGAAAAATTGTGCCGGACTGATCAGCCAGGGAAGCCGTCCCTGTAAAACTGGTCACCACGTTATTATCTGCATCAACTGCTGTGATCGTGATTTCGAAAGGCACCCCGGCGGTTTTTGGGCTCGTAATTGTCGAAATTAGAAATTGATCAACATCGCTGGAAATGACATCAAAGGTGTTGGACTGTCCACTCTGGGAGCCGCCGGAATTAACCACGGTTATTCTGTTGCCAGTCCTTACCTGACTGATGGTGACATTACCTGACCATTTTCCCTCATCGAAATTATTGCTCACGGTCGGCGCAACTGTTCCTGTCAGGTCAGAAATGTTCACTGTCCCGGAAAAATGAGTGGCCACATTGGAATTCGCATCAAGCGCCGTGACAGTAATATAGAAAGGCTCTCCGGCTGCCTGGGTACTGATGTTGCTGATTTGAAACAGCGACAACGCGCCGGGCGACACGTTAAAAATATTGGACACTCCGGTTTTCGTATCTCTCGTGACGGTAATCGTAACATCGGTCTGGCTCCTGGTTATCGTCACGTTTCCAATCCATCGACCGCTGGAGAAATTGCCTGTCACCGTTGGGCTGATCGTCCCGGTTCCATCCGAAAGAGATGCGTTTGTATTGAATGACGTCACCCTGTTTTCGTAACTATCCATCGCGTACACGGTGATCTGAAATGCCGTTCCGGCCCCCTGCGGACTGGGTATGTTTTCAATGGTGAAATGATGAAGGCTCGCAGGTATCACATCAAAGTTGTTGGAATTTCCGGCTTTGCCACTGCTTGTCACGGTGATTTGATTTGCGGTTCTGCTCTTTGTGATAGTCACGCTGCCGCTCCACACGCCGGAAGAGAAATTCGCCGTCGTCGTTGGGCTGATTGTCCCGGTCAAATCGGATAGAGACGCCGTCCCGTTGAAATTTGTCACAACATTGCCGGCAGCATCCAATGCCTGAATTGAAACGATGAAGGAGGCCCCGGCGACCTGCTGGCTGATTGTGTTAAAGACAAACCGATCCACAGAACTGGAAATCACATCGAAATAATTGGATATTCCGTTCTGGCTTCCGCTCTGGTTCACAACAGAAATCGTATTATTCACAAATGCCTGGGAGACGACGACATTTCCGCTCCAGCGCCCTTCCTCGAAATTGCCGCTCGCTGTGGGGCTCACTGTGCCTGTCCCATCCGAGATGTTCACCTTGCCGGAGAACTGCGTCGTAGTATTAAGGAATGCGTCCTGAGCCGTCAACCTGATGGTGAAGGGCTCTCCGGCAGCCTGGGTGGTGATTGTCTCAATCGCAAAGCGGTTCAAAGCAGCCGCATTCACGTTAAAGTCATTGGATGTTCCTGTTTTGCCGGCGCCGGTAGCGGTTATCAAATTATCCGAGCCGCTGGACGTGATTTGAACATTATCCTGCCATTCTCCGCCGAAAAAGTTGGTTGTCACGCCGGGCGTCAATGTCCCGGTGTTATCTGATAAATTCACCGCGCCCGTAAACGAAGTCACCTTATTCTCGTAGACATCTTCAGCAACAATTTTAATTTGAAACGCCTGGCCGGCTGTCTGCGGACTTCCGATTGGTGTAAACGTAAAATGGTCCAACACATCGTGCGTGACATTGAAGCTGTTCGAATTGCCAGCCTTGCCGCCGCTGGTCACAGTAATTTGATCTCCGGTGATGGCATGGATGATTCGCACTGTTCCCGACCACCGGCCTCCGCTGAAACTGCCCGTTGTTGCCGGACTGATGCTGCCGGTCAAATCGGACAGTGAGGCTGTGCCGCTGAAGTTGGTCACTAAATTCCCGGCATTATCTTGCGCTTCGATACTCAATGTAAAACCTTTACCTGCGATCTGATTGCCCAACAAACCAATCACAAACCTGTCCACTGTGCTGGAAATGACATCAAAGCTGTTGGATGTACCGCTCTGGCTGCCACCCTGATTGACGACTGAAATAACATCATTTTCAATGGCCTGAGTAATGACAACATTCCCATACCAGCGACCATCGTCAAAAGTACCGCTTTCGGTCGGGCTGATCGTGCTCGTCAAATCTGAGATATTCACTTTTCCCGTGAACTGCGTCGCGGTATTGCCGAAGTTATCCTGAGCGGTGATGCCAATTGTGAATGGCCCATTTGCCGCCTGAGTTGTAATTGTTTCCAGCACAAATCGATTTAAACTTGCCGGGTTAATGTTGAACGCATTGGAGTATCCGGCTTTGCCGCCTCCGTTGGCTGTGATGACTACGTCGGTCCCACTGGCAGTAATCGTGACATTCCCGCTCCACTGACCACCTGAAAACGCGCCGCTCGCCGGGGGCGTCAGCGTTCCTGTGTCATCTGTCAGATTCACGGTGCTCGCGTAGCTTGTCACGCGGTTGTTGTAAACGTCTTCCGCAGTAATCACGATTTGAAACGACTGGCCAGCGGTCTTTGGGCTTTCAATCTGATCGAAAGCAAAATGATCCAGGTCTGTATGCGTGACATTGAAGTTATTGGAAGTACCTGCCTTCCCTGAGCTCGTGACTGTTATCTGGTTCGCAGAAAGACTCTGAGTGATGGTCACATTCCCGGACCACTCGCCATTGGAGAAATTCCCACTCGTTTTTGGAGAGATGGCGCCGGTGAGATCGGCTATTGTAACCGTCCCTGCGAAACTGGTCACAATGTTACCAGCATTATCCTGCGCTTCAATCGAAAGCGTGAAAGCCTGACCGGCTTTCTGTTGACCAATAAAATCAATGACAAATCTATCCACACTGCTGGACACCACATCGAACATATTGGAACTGCCAGTCTCGCTCCCGGCTTGATTCACGACAGTGATGATATCATTTTCGTATGCCTGAGGAATAAGGACGCTGCCGCTCCATCGGCCATCGCTAAAAAGGCCGCTCTCCGTCGGGCTCAATGTGCCAGTGAGATCGGACATATTCACCCTGCCTGTAAATTGTTTGGCAACATTTCCGAAATTGTCCTGAGCGGTTACAATGATGGAGAATGCCTCATTCGCCTGTTGGGTGCTCAAATTATCTATCACAAAACGGTTCAGCGCGCCTGCCTGCACGTTGAATTTGTTGGATGTCCCGTTCACTGAATTATAATTCGCTGTGATATCAATATCATTCTGCGCCCTGGTAATCGTGACGCTTCCCGACCATTGTCCCCCTGAAAAATTGGTTGTTGTTTTTGGCATAATAGTCCCGGTATCATCATTCAATCCAACAGCGCTGGAAAACGAAGTCACCAGGTTTTCATACATGTCTCTGGCCTCAATGGAGATGATGAATCCCGTACCAGCGGTTTTAGGACTTGTGATCGTTCCGAAAGTAAAATGATCCAGGGTGTTTGCCTGCACATTGAATTCGTTCGAGCTTCCGGATTTTCCTGCGCCGGTCACTGTGATTTTATCGTTGGCATAACTTTTTGTGATGCTCAATGACCCACTCCATTCACCATCCTCGAAATTTGTGGTTACCTTCGGTGAAAGCGTGCCGGTCAAATCGTTCAGATTTGCAGTGCCGGTATAATCCGTCACCGTGGCGCCGTTCGCGTCTTTCGCGGTAACGGTCACCGTGAATGAACTCCCTGCTGTCTTGGGGCTTACAATCGACGAGACATCAAAATGGTCGATATTGCCGGCGACGATATCAAAATAATTCGAATTGCCCGTTTCAGCGCCGGCGAGATTGGTCACAGTGATTCTGTCGTTAGTTGTCACCTGCACGATAGTGACGTCGCCGCTCCATTGTCCCATATCAAATGCGCTGCTACTCACAGGTGAAATGCTGCCGGAAATATCCTGAATGGACACGGTGCCGCTGAATTCAGAGGCGCGATTGTTGTAAATATCCTGAGCAGTCACAGTAATGGTGAATGGAACGCCAGCAGCTTTTGTGCCAACGGTCGCAATCACAAAATGATGCAGCGAAGCAGGATTGACGTTGAACGTATTGGACTCTCCGACAATTCCATTCCGATTTGCTGCAATAGTAATATCGCTCCGGCTTTCTGTGATTGCCACCTGGCCGGTCCATTGCCCGGAACTAAAATTTCCACTGGTAGCGGGATTGATTGTGCCTGTGGGGTCGCTGAGATCGACTGAATTATTGAACGTGGTCACACGATTGTTGTAGATATCTTCCGCAGTAATTGTAATGGTAAAATTCTGCCCGGCGTTTTTCGGACTATCCACTGCTTCGAAGCGATAATGATGAACCACTTCAGGATTAACATTGAAGGTATTTGAAGAACCGGTTTTGCTACCACTGGTTGCTGAAATTTTATCGGACGTCTGACTCTGCGTGATCGTGACATTTCCGGACCACGTTCCATGGTCGAAGTTGCCGGAAATAGCAGGGCTGATGGTGCCGGTCAGGTCGCTGAGACTTGCCGTGCCTGAGAAACCTGACACGACGTTATTATACGCATCCCTTGCCGACATTGAAATATTGAATGATTTTCCGGCTGTCTGCGACGTCGGTATCGGATCAATTGTGAAATGATCCAGGCTATTGTGGACGACATTGAATCCATTGGAAGAGCCACTCTGTGTTCCATTCGCGGTTCTTTCCACGGTGATGATATTGTTCGTTCGGATACCTGTGACTGTGACATTGCCAGCCCAGTAGCCCCCGATAAACTCGCCACTGATGACAGGTGAGATCGTCCCGGTTAAATCAGAAATATCCACCGTCTCGGTGAATTGATCGACCTGGTTATTGTACACATCGCGCGCGTAAATTTCGAGGTGGAACGGCGTGCCGGCCGTCTGCTGGGTTATTGTCTGAATTTGAAAATGGTCGACCGTCGAAGCATTGACATTGAAAGGATTTGTCTGATCGGATACGCCGTTGTAAGCCGCCGTGATAATGACATCTTTTTGTTTCTTCGTGATAGTAACAGTTCCGCTCCACTGCCCCATTGAAAATGCACCCGTGCTAATCGGGTTGATCGTATTGGTATTGTCCGAAAGAGTCGCTGATCCAGCAAACCCCGTCACTGTGTTTTCGTGACTGTCTTTAGCAATAATTTGAAGAGTGATGGGCGATCCGGCGGTTTGCGGACTTGTTATCATTTCGAAAACAAAATGATGCAGCGTCCCCGGATTCACCACGAACTGGTTGGAGACGCCTGCCTTGTTTTCTGAGGTCACGGTGATGGTATTTGCCGCATGCGCCTTTGTTATCATGACAGAACCGCTCCAGCGCCCTGTGGAGAAGCTCATCGTAACGCCGGGGGAAATCGTCCCTGTCAAATCTGTGAGAGTCGCTGTATTTGAAAAGCTATTCACCCTGTTGCCGTATTCATCCCGAGCATAAATGACAATGATAAACCCGGCGCCTGCTATTTGATTGTTGATCGTATCAATACTGAAGGACGCCAGAGAATTGTGAATAACTGTGAATTGCGACGACGTACCGGAATCGATAATAGTCTCATCACTGCGCTGCGTTTCCATGTTCACGGAGTAAATATTCGCCGTCGTATTATTTCCGATCACACCGACTTTCAATCCAACTGCGGTATTGCCGGCAATTGCTGCTCCGGTGCCATCTCTAACGAGCGTCACTTCGTTGCCAGCAATGACAATGGACGAAAAATCACCGAGGCTGCTTCCTGTGAATTGGGCTAATTCGATCTCTGACACATCAAATCCGGCCGGGAATGTAATAGCAATTCTTCCTGTTGCAGGTATGCCGACGTCTGTACCATTGCCAGTCAGCGATGTCGTAAACGAAAAAGTGTAAATATTCGATTCACCAGCCTTGTTATCCGCCGGGCTTACTGTGAACGACGTGATATCCCCCCCATAGATAGAACTGAATGAAAGCCCCAATAAAATGAGGAGCAACGCACCTTTGATAGATGTCATTATGGGTCACCCTTCTAAAACTTGTTTTGCTTGCAGATAAATAATGGAAACTCATACTTCTAAGACAGGTTCGATGCAGAATCAGGATTTTGTAGCAGCGCAAAATAAGTATAATTATTTACTATTCTTCAAGTCTGTTTCAGAACAATTATCCTATTTAAATGTTCGGCTAAAAACTGCTCCGTCAAAATAGCGAATTGTTATCACTAAAATCAGTAACAAAAATTATGCCGTTATAAATGAAGATAAATCCCTATAAAATCTGAATAAAGTAGGATCATTCAGAGGAGAATTTTTCTTTTTTAGTATTAAAGAAATGCACCCTGTACTCTCCTGAAACATAAAAACGTTTCACACTGATTAAGATACTAAGTTTTTTCTGTTTTTACAAGAGATATTTAGGCAGGCTCCAGAGCGTTTCACGTGGTGGTTTGGGACGATTCCAACTCGGATCAAAAATTGCAGACTTGGCTCCATTAAATCAAGTGATGTTTAGAGAATGTGGTCAGCCATCTTCTATCAATAAGAAAAATGTGGGAGATATACAGCAAAGTCAATCAGTCAGGATCCTTTCCAACTCAACCCTCACAAAGAAGGTGTCACACTCAATTCCGGCGCCGGCTGCTCGTCAACATGCTAAAACCCTTTTGTTGAAAGCGTTTTGTCCATCAAATGATTTTAATCCATACTTTCCTCTGCCGGGGGCCGTCGAACTCACAGAAGAAAACAGATTGCCACGTGCCAAGTTTGGCGCGGCCATCATCGACAATGATAGCAAGGGAGGACCCCAACAGGCTTGACTTGATGTGGGCGGCTGAATTTCCTTCCATGTGATGGTAATTATCCTGAAAAGGAATAACCTGATTCAATGACTTGAGCATATCCTGAACCACGCTGGGATCCGCGCCTTCGTTTATGGTGATCGCGGCGGTGGTATGCGGCACCACAACGTAGCACATGCCATCTTTTATCTCACTTTCGGCAATGGCTTTTTGAATCAAATGGTCTATCTTCACAAATTCGGTGCGCGATTTTGTCGGAACAGGATATTCGAAAAGTTTAGCCATCATGTTTTTCTCTCTTTTTTCTTGGCAGCCGGAAACAGGATATTATTTAAGATGAGCCGGTATCCCGGGGAGTTTTTATGCAGGGAAAGTTGCGTCTGTGGATCGCCGACAAAATGCTGATAATCTTCCGGATCGTGCCCGCCAAAGAAGGTGAACGTTCCTCTCCCGGCATTTCCATGCAAATACTTCACCTGGTCGGTTCCCTCTGACTCGGCCAAAAGTATCACTGATTTTTTGATCAACTGTTTTTTAAATCCGGTAGTCTGTCCCATGAATCCTTTCACCACGGATACATGATTTTGAGTGAGCATGGCTGGCACAGGATCGTATTTTGCCGAGAAATCGAACAGCGTAAAATAGTCCGAGTTCTGCACCCGCAATAGCGGATTATCGCTCGATGGAATGTCAATATCGGAAAATTCATAGATCAGTGGATCTTTAATAAGATTAAAATTTATAAATGCAAATGTCGCGGAAAAATCCAGCTTGCTCTGGCTGGCAGGATCCGCCGGATCTCCATCGAACATAGCTTCACAAATATCAGTGTTCTGTGCGGCCAAGGCAATATCGAACGTATCAGAGCCGGAACACATGGAGAATAAAAACCCGCCTTTGATCACATAATCATGAATCATCTTCGCGACGGCCAGCTTCAATTGCGATACTTTTTTGTACCCCATTTCCCGGGCCATGTCTTCGTTGATTTTAACCATTTCAACGTACCACGGCGCATTTCGGAAGCTGCGATAAAATTTTCCATATTGCCCGGTAAAATCCTCGTGATGAAGATGAAGCCAATCGAATTTATCTAGTTCGCCATTGAGCACTTCCTTGTCCCATATTTTCGTGTGAGAAATTTCCGCATAGTCAAGGGCTAACGCGACGGCATCATCCCACTTCGTCTCGCGCGGAGATTGATAGATGGCAACTGCCGGCGCTTTTTCAAGCAGCACCACCTCCATATTGTTCTGCTCAATGATTGCATAGACCTGGGCAGTTTCAGCGCCGGAGAGGATCGAATAGCTCACTCCGCGTATTCTCAATTCCCGCTCCACTGCTGAATTGTATTCGATCAAAAATGAGCCCCCCTCATAATTCAGCAGCCATTCGACATTGATTCCTTGCTCCAGAGTCCAAAACGCCACACCATAGGCTTTGAGATGATCTGTCTGTTTCAGATCCATGTTGACTAATATTTTCTGTGAGAAACTTGCATCGACCTGTAATATTATGCATGTCACGATTAGAAGAGTGAAGTGAACAACTCGCATGGCTACGCCTCACCGTTTAAAACACCGAAGTTTAATGTTCCTGTTCCCTTAATTCAAATCTAGTTAACCCTACAACGTCATTTAGTAAATTTATCACAATATGTTGAGTTTTTCATCTATCAAAAATACAATATACAACGATAATAAATCTATGTGACGTAGTAGGGTTAATTCTCTTCAGGCCTTATTTTTTTCTCGTCCAGTATTCTGATGCGGGCTCTGATTTCATCCAAAAAAATACTGTCGGGATATGTGGTCAGAACCAGCTCGTAGGACTGCTGTGCTCTGTCTAAATTCTTCAGTCCATATTCGTACACTTCGCCAATTTTTTTCTGAGCCACATCGCAATAATAACTCTCTGGAAATGAATCGATGAGCTGCTGGTACGCACTGATTGCCTGAGTGTAATTTTGCGCCAGCAATTCCAAATCGCCCAGCTTCATCAGTGCATCATCGTGAAGAGCTTTTGCACGATCGTTCTCAATGATTCGCTGGTACAATAAACGCGATTGCTGATAATTTTTTTGTTCATCATACAAACCTGCTGTTGCAAACAGCTTTAAAAACTCAGGATTGTCCTTGTGCTCTCCAATGAACATCGCACATTCCAGAACATCATTGACATAAACTCCTGCAGGGTCTGAAGAGGCCAGACCCGGTTGAGATTGAATTTTTGAAAATTCCTGCAATGCCATTTCGAAATCACCGCTCCAATAAGCAGCCTGCCCCAGCATAAATATGGCAGTCTGTTTCGCCTCTGCCGAAGAACGCGGCTCATTCAAGATTTTCTGATTCCACAATTTCGCCTTTTGTAAATCGCCCTGCTGAATGTAACACTCACTGATGCGAAGCAACGCCTCATCTGAGTACGGTTTCAATGGCGGATCTTTTATCGCTTCGCGGAAATATTTTTCAGCTTCAATTGGATTCGAGCGATGCTGCAATTGAATGAGACCCAGTTGATAATAGCTTCGTTTTGCAAAAGGGGACCGCTCGAATTGCTGAACAATCTCCAGATACCCGGCTTCAGCGCGAGAATAATCCTGCAATTTTTCATACGAATTGGCCAGCCCGAATTTGGCGTTCGCCACATGGGATGAATTGGGATAGCGGGAAAGCAGGACGGTGTACGCCTGGATTGCATGCTGGTAGGCGCCGTCATTGAATGCGTTTTGTGCGAACTGAAATAGCTCCCCACCCACTTTAGTCAAATCCTGTTTCGGGCGAGTAGAAACGTATTGATCGATCAGGCTGAACTCCTCCAGGGCCGCGGAGTAGTTGGACGTACGCATGTACAATGCTGCCAATAAATTTCTCACATCCAGATTGTTTTCATCTTTGCGCAGTTGTTCCAGTAGAATGCCCTCAATTTCTCTGGCAACCTCCTCCTCATTGGCGAAACTGGTGATGTTATATTCGATAAACGTATACTGATTGGGATTGAATTTTAAAAATTCAAGGTAGAGCAAAACAGCTTCTTTGTGCTCCATTCTGACCCGATGCAGATTTGCAATCTCGAGCAAAAACTGTTTTGGATCGTTCAATTTGATTCGCCCTTCTTCGTACACGCTGATCGCCTCATCGTACATGTGATTGTTGATAAACGCCGCAGCGATCACCAGATACACGGACCGATTGCTTGAATCCCTCGAAAGTATGCCGTTCCAGATCGAAATAGCTTTTTCTTTATCTCCCATATTGAACAGCACATCGCCCAGATCCGCCTCGATTCTAAAATCAGGTTGAATCGAAAGCATGGTATTGACCACGGACAATGCCTGGCTGAAATTTTTCAGCCTCAATAAATTCTGTTTGACGCCGTTGTAGTACGGTACACTTTTCGGTTCCTCTTTCCACAATCGTTCATATATTTCCAGGGCTCGCCCATACTGAGATGTCTGTTCATAGTTCCGGGCGAGTTGCAGCAATCGCTCATTTCGGGACGGAGCTTGTGAATTTTGTTGAGCGATGACTCCTGTGGTCAGCAGGATCGCTAGTATTATAAACGAATTACTTGTTTTTTTCATCGGTCAAGGACTCTTCCATTAACGCTTCAAAATATTTACGAATGAGTTCCTGGTAATCCTTCGAATACCCTTCTTTCAGCGCTTTCAGTAGATCACGCTGCAATTGAATGTTTTTCTCCCCGAGATTTTTATCCATTGCCCCTGGACTGCGCACCGAATAATGCCTGGCTGTTTCGGCTTTTCTCTTTCGACTGTAGTCCTGTTTCCGAACAGACCGCTGGGCATCGAGGAGTCGCTGCAAAATTTGCTGCTGACGATTGACGGTGGCCTGACTCACCTTTTTGCTTTGTAAATCCCTGACCACCTCGCCCATCTCCTTGCTCAAATGATCCAGTCGACCTAAAATATTCGATTGCTCCCCAAATTCGGAGGCCATCTGTTCTAAAGATCGCTGAAGCGCTGTCTGTTCTGCCGCAAGCCTGGCCATCAATGCCTGTTGAGACATCGTCATCTGTTGTCCCATTCCCAGTTGCATGGTTTGATTGTTGATGCCCTGTTGTTTGCCTGCCATCTGTGAAAGCTGTTCCATAAATTCATCAAAGCCGGTGGAGGACTTGGAATTGGCCAGGTTGTTCATGGAATTCATAGTCTCTTTTATCGCTTCATTGAGACTCATCATGGATTTTTGCTGTGCACCATTTGCCTGTGGTATGTTTCTTTGCTCCATATCGGACAACGCAGATTCCATCTGGCGCATGGATTGGCCCATTGCCCTACCTAATTTTTGAGTTACGAAAAATGTTTTCTGAGACAATTTTGCCATTTTGTTGGTTGTTCGGGACAGCGCATTCAGCAAGTTCTGCTGGCGTTCCGCCGCCTCATTGATCTGCGGGCTATTTCGATTCAAATTCTTTGATTGATTCAGCAACGTCTCCTGCTGCTTTGAGAGAGATAAAATGTCATGCGATAACCGTTGCAATTCGGCCATCGTTTGCTGCTTCTGAGCGTCAATCAGGTCGCTCTTCGCTGCCTTCAACAAATCGGATAGTTCCTCCAATGCATTCTGCGCCATCTTTCCGCTGTTGCGAGCATCCTGCATTTTACCCGTCTTTAGTTGGGAACGAGCTGATTGCATTTTATTTACCAGTTCCTGTCTGTCCATCTGCTCCATCGCGGCCTCTAATTTGTCGGCCGGCATCTCCTCAAATTCTTCCATGGTTTCATTGAGCTGTTTCATGTCCTCCAACATTTTCCCGGTTTGATTCTCCACTTCCTCCTGACTTTGTGCCAAATCCTGCCGTTGTTTATGTGTGGCATTTTCTTCCATGGTCTTGTTGAGCTGGGACTGTTTCTCCAATAAGTTTTCAGCGGTTTTGACAAGTTCGTCCAGCTTCTGTTCAATCTGCAATCGCTTCAGAATATTCAGGGTCTTCCCAATATTCTGTAAGAAATCTTCCTGAGTAAAATTCAACTGTTCAATGGCCTGCATCAGTTCCTGCGGATTCACATTCCTGGAAGCCTCCTGCAATTTTTTAATGGCTTCTTTTAGCTCATCCGAAAAAAGTTCATTCATCAATTCCTGGAGTTCCTGATATTTTTGCATGGTCTCCATGCCTAAAAGATCATTGCGCTCCATCCGCTCAATCATCTGATCCAGCTTTTGCTGAACCTCTTCCAGAGATTGTTCCAGTTGCTTCTGCTTCTCGACAAGTTCATCGACCTGCTTTTTCTCTTCCCATTTCATCTCAGGATTTTGTTTCACCTGCTCGACAATTTTATCGATGTTCTGCTTCAATTCTTTGCTCTTCTCATACACGCCCTCGAATCCTTCGTACGTCTCTGCCTGTTCCGAATTCACTTCTGTGAATATTTCTTCCAGCGTGGGGAATCGCGCGGTATAGGTTGCGCTCTTTGCTTTTTTAGGGCCGGAAATGTTGTCATTATCATAAACTTCAACATAATAGCGGACCATGTCCCCGGGAAAAAGATGAAAGGACGATAAATTCCAATTGTAAGACTGTACGATTTTTTCATGGCTCTGAGCATCGAATTGAATGGGAACATAATGCACGGATGAATCGAAATTGACCACGTCCTGTTTGATCAGTTGATAGGCTAAATTCATTCGGGTAAATCCGAAATCATCTTCGGCTTCTATTGTCAATGGCAGCATCATTTCCTCAGTGATATCAACATCCTGGCCCGGCGAAGAAATAACAACTGATGGAAAAATGTCGTCGATAACCGAGATCCTATATTCAATCGGATCTTTATTTGCCATCTCAAATTGGTCGATCAGCTGAATGGTGTAGCTGCCATCGTGAATCACTGTGAATATCCCGGTTGCCCGACTGGAGCGAACATCGAGCTGAGCCTGTGTTTGGTCATCGAACTGGATCCACGCCTTAGCCAACGCTTTATTCGAATGAAGACTTAACTCGATCCGAGAACCCTTCAGACAATTTATATCGCCCAGATTTTCTTCCATCAGCTTTTCCGGCAATTGTGAATATCGCGGCGGAGTGACTTTAATTTGCAAATAACGCACAAGCGGCAATTCAACGACAGAAATTAAATATGTCGAGGAACGCACGTCCGCCTCTTCAAAGAAGTATTCAGTCGAATCCTGGACATGATCGATTTGATAGCGAAATTGATTTTCGGCATCGGGACGGAGTTCATGATTCATGACCTGTTCCTCATGGGCACCCCTTAAAGCCAGTGTCATTTTTTCCGGAATATTGCCTTTCACCCAGGCGAGGAGTTCGATGGGCTCATTTTTCAGAACTTGCACATTTCCCGGCGCAACAACTATCTCGAATCCGGCAGATGATTTGAAATCAATCGTTGGATTCATCAACCGAATGCCGGATTGATGAAAATCGCCGTAAAAAATAATGAAGGAGAAAGCGAACAGAATGGCTGCCGCGCTGAAGTATCTGGCTGATCTTTTTATCGGCGCGGGAGAAATCGCTTCGGCAAAATCGATTTCACTTGCTGCACCCTGGACATCCTGGATGGACTGATTGATGAGATCATTGGAAAGCCCCAGTTCTCCTCTGGACTTCAATTGAAATACCTGAATCGCATTTACAAGCCGATCGCCGATGACGTGAAAAGTGTCGCCGATATTTTTAGCCAGATTGGCATCCGATGGTTTTCTTTTCTGAAAAAGGAGTGACAGGATTGGGTGCGCAACGTTAGCGAGCCATAGCAGGAAAATGCTGATGCTCACCGCAAAAACAAAAACGATACGCTGATTGGGAGGAAATCGAAAAGTATGTTCCAGCAAAATTGCCAACAGCACCAGGATCAAACTGATCGCTGACGAGACAAAAAATCCAGAGGTAATAGAGACGGTTTTTTGTCTCGTGCGTGCCGAAGCGATTCTTTGGATGAGAGACTGATATATTTGTTCGAAATGATCCATAACTTCAATTGGTTAACGCGTAAACGATTATATTCACACCCATTTTCAGCGCCTCTAATCGAACGCTCTCAGGGTCTTTGTGAACATCAGGGTCGGCCCAGCCATCGGAAATATTGGTGTTGAACGTGTAATAAATCACCATTCTGCCTTCGTGAAAAACTCCGTACCCATGGGGTGGCCCCCCATCATGCTCGTGAATTTTAGGGATACCATTTGGAAATTGAAAGTGGCTGTGATAAATTGGATGCGAAAAAGGCAATTCGACAAAGTCTTTGTCCGGGAAAACCTGCTTTATCATCGCCCGAAAATATTGGTCCATCCCGTAATCATCATCGGCAAACAGGAATCCTCCGTGAGTCAGGTAATTCCGGAGTCGATCGCGTTCCTGTTCATCGATTGAAATTTTGCCGTGGCCAGTCATAAAAAGCACTGAATTTGTAAACAAATCCTGGTCCAATATCTCAACGCGTTTTTCATCAGCACCAGCGGCTATCATGGTATTCTGCCGTAAAAATGTCAGCAAATTTGGAATGCACGATGGATCATTATACCAGTCACCGCCGCCATTGTACTTCAGCCGGGCGATAGAAAATTCACTGCTTATCGAGCCGGTCTGGCTATACCCGCACAAAGGAAATACATGCAGAATAACCAACAAAAAAAATTTCTTGATCCTCTTTGAAATAAAATAGTTCACTGATGACTCCAGCAATTTTATAACAGTGGCGGCCGGACTATCCATTTTATCAAAACCTCCCCTCCTTACTTGAAAAAAAATCCGTTGCAGGACATTCAATTTATTTTCAATTTCAGGAAGGTCGTTTCATTTAACGAGACGAGAAATTTTTCTGTTCCTGATTTCTATTTACAAATTCGACATAATTGCGCGAATATGGTTTTCAGGAGGATTATAAAAAAACAGCCCGTTAGTCAGTCGACAACGGGCAATCTATTTTCGAAAATCCGGATTAAAATTAAAACCAAAAATTATCATGTTGAATAAGCGATAAGATGACTGTTACAATTCCTCCGATCATGACAAGCGCAGCAAAACCTCTATCACCCATGAAATCTTTTTCTTCGTTCTGAGCAATTTTATTTTTCACCATGGTAAGACAGACGAACCAATAAATGAGAAGGAGTATTGTCTTGGTATCAGAAAAATCGTGTCCAAAAGGCCAACCCTGATAAATTGATCCCACAACCTGATATTCCACAATGATACCAATTGGAATAATGCTGATGAAAAACAGCACGTATGCTGCAAAACTAAGCCAGACCGCTCTATCCACTTCGATCTGATTCTGGAAAAATTTCAAAGCAGACCAGGTGGCCGCGATGAAGAGCAGCATCGCCCCAACCGTCAAAACGATATAAAGAAATAGAAAGTAACTATTTGCCTTTCCCTTGAAGGTTAATGTATAATATTTCTCTTTTTCAGGTGCATTTTTAGGAAGGTACATTTTTGCGCCGGTTGCCGTTGTCACTTCGATATAGTAACTCATTCGCGTTCCGCGATCCTGTGCCGGGATCGTGTATCCATACACGCCTTCTCCCAATGGCGATAAATTCACTGGTTCGCCAATAACACCATCTATTTTGTACACCAATCGTGCGCTGGGATGGCCAATATTCGATCGAAGCTGAATCGCAATGTTAATGTCCTCGTCCCCGGTATGCTCCCTTATCGGCTTGAATTCCACAACAGTTTCCAATCGTTCATCAAGTCGCTCGCTGTCAATTTCCTCGCAGCTGAAGAATGATATCAACAGCAGCATCAAAAGAAACACCACTGTTGCTTTTTTAAAGGACATAAATCCTCCCCGGACCATCAGGTTTACCCAGATTCTGTGTTAAGGATTGAGAATAATTGCCTAACCTACAATTTATTAAAGATTATAAGCTAACCTTTATTTCCCCAAAAAGTCTGCTCAATACATAAGAGCGAAGCTAATTTTCATAGATTTACTCATTGCCTACTTTGTTAACTCAGAATATAGGGTTTACAAACAGTATCGATTAATTTTTTTTTAACAACCAGTTAGTGATTTAATTATAATTTTTTTTTGATTAATTGTCAAGCACTTTTTTAGACTAAAACTTTGCGACCTATATTCTGAGATGAATAAAAAAAAACAGCGACCTCAATTTCGAATCGCTGTTTTTTATGGAAACAGAACACGGTTCTACAATTCATCAGTGTTAATTTTCACCTGGACATAAACATCCTTCTTTATCTGATCAAGCCATTTATCGAACTCTCGTTGTCTTTTCAAATTCAATGCCCAGTTTTCAATTTTCTCCCAATCCTTCTCCACAGAAATCGGCCGCGCTTCATCATGAGAATTAAGTTTTAAAATATGCCAGCCGAATCTCGTTTGGAACGGCTCAGAGCTATCGCCTGGTTTTAGTGAGGCGATCGCCGCCTTGAATTCTTTCTCTTGCAGATTATCCAATTCGAATAAACCCAGATGACCACCCTGATTTTTACTTTCTTCATCATCAGAAAATTTATTGGCTAATTCCCCGAATGAGGCTGTCGAATCATTCAACATCGCTCTGATTTCAAAAATCTTTTTTCCCGCCTCCTGTTCATCCTGATTCGTCGGTTCTAACCGAATCAAAATATGACGGACATTAATTTTGTCCCCCCTGCGCTCAATCGATTGAATGATGTGAAATCCAAATCGTGATTTTATGACATCAGAAATTTGACCAGGCTCTAACTTAAAAGCGACTTCCTCAAATTCCGGCACAAATTCGCCTCTTTGCATAAAACCAATCTCTCCTCCCTTTTCTTTGCTGCCGGGATCTTCAGAAAATTGTCGGCAGATGTCTTCAAAATTTTCTCCCGCTTTGATTCGAACAAGAAGCTCTTCGATTCTCGTTCTTGCTTCCTTCTCCGATGATTCTCCAGCCTTAACTTCTATCAAAATATGGCTGATATCCACGGTCTCCTTTATCTCAGGAAGACTGTCACGCATCGTCCGATAGAATTCTTCAACTTCACGCCTATTTATTTTTATCTCTCGAAATTTATTATTCCTCAATGTCTCCACTTTTAAATTCTTTCTGACATCGTCTTTAAAATTTCGTTTGATCTTACTGATCGGGGCCCCTAAATACTCCTCAAGTTTTTGCACGGAGCCTGTTTGTTCTATCATCCGGTTGATCTGTTCCTCAAGGACACTTTCAACCTGACGTTCTTCAACCTCAATACTATCTTCCTCTGCTTTTGCCAACAATATTTTCTGATTGATCAAATTATTCAACGTCTCTTTCTGAAGCTCTCTGAATTTCACCATGTCCTTGCGCGGATCAATGCGCAACTGAAACGCCAGATTCATTGAATATTGAGTCAGCTCAGACGAGAGGATTATTTCATCCTCGACAACGGCAACAATTTCATCCAGCATCTGCTGGGCGAAGGACTGTGTTGCAGCTACTATTATAAAACATAATATGAGCATTCGTTTTTTCATTATGAACTCCACGTTATTCTTTTACTGCACTTGAGTTAGTCTCTTTTGTATAGAGCGAGTCAACAAAGAGGTGCTGCAATAATTCTTCATTCTTTTTGATATTGATTTTATTTCTCAATTCGATAATGAGGTCCCGGTATCTCTCATTTTTTTTCATGAGCCGCAGTCGGGATATGATCTGATCTTTGACATCTTCAAATTCAATCACACTCCCCTTTCGTTGTCTGTCAATTACCTGAATAATATGGTAACCGAAATCAGACTTGATCGGACTTGAGACGGACCCAATACTGAGACTGAATGCCTGCGCGCCGACTTCAGGAATAATTTCTTCCCTCGAAAAATAGTCCAGCGTAATCCGTTTTTTCTCTGAATAATCCAGCGACACATCTCTGGCAATTTTTTCGAAATCCTCACCCGCTTCGATCTGATTCTTGGCGTTTATTGCAGCCTGATAGGTATCGACCAGAATGTGATTCACTTTTGCCATGTCGTCGGAAAAAACATAACTATCTTTATTCTCTTCATAGTACTCCAACGCCTCTGTCTCTAATTCCATGCTTTTTTCATCAAGATATTTGGATAAGTACTTGCTCACCAAATAATTCTTCTTCGCTTTCTCAATGGCATTGATAAGTTCAGCATCCTCATGCATTCCCTGACTCAAAGCATCCTGATAAACGAGTTCTGTCTCAATCCACTGCTGAATGTAATTGTTGACATTTTCTTGAGTGACCCGTTTTTTGATGGAAACAGGAATATCGGATTGAATTCTCTCAAGCGTTAAATACCCGTTGCCAACGGATACAAGAACCTCCTGGGGTTTTTCATCCGACTTTTCACAGGCAAACAACGCAAGGAACGCAGAGAACACGAAAATTCTATGTAAACAAATCATTAAAACATTTCCCTCGGGTAAAGTTAGCAATAAAAATATAACGAGTTTAATCGAGCGTCTGAATATCCGGACCAATATAATTTTTCATCGCATCCTGAAGATTTTTCTCATAGATGACGACATCGATTTTCTTCTTAAGTTCAGCAATCCAGACAGATTCGCGTTCAGTAATTTGATCCCGTCGAACTTTTGCAGAAGCGATATTTTCTGCCTCTTCGAATGTTTTCGGCTCCGGCGCTTTTTTGCCGAGAACTTTGATGATTGAATACCCGTCCCCGAGTTTAATGGGGTCGGTCACACCACCTACTTCAACAGCAAATGCGGGTTTACCAATTCCGCCACGCCCGGCTGAAATGAAACCCAATTTTCCATCACTCTCCTTGATCGCATCTTTTTGATTGTATCTTCTGAACAATGATGTAAAATTAGCGCCAGATCGAGCTTTGTTAACGATACTCCTGGCCACAGCTTCGTCTTTCACGTAAATTTCCTGAACCTCTCGCTGCTCCGGATTCATAAATTGATCTCTATTTTCTTCATAATATTTCTTAACAAGATCCGGGTTGATACTCAACAGATCATATATCTGCTTTTTCTGAACATAATTCATCATCAGGTTTTCTTTAAAATTCAGGATATCCCGCTTTACATCAGCGTTGGCATAGACATTTTTTGCCCGGGCTTCCATCTCCAGCAAACGAACCGGCACAATGCGTGAGTTCAAAAAATTTTGTACTTCGAGGATACTTTTCATGCTGGGAAGCCGATGCGCTGGTATCTTTTTCAACTCATCTATCAGAACAGTGATATCAATATCCTGATTCGAAAATGCCGCGAGTGCTAATTGCTTTTCCTTGTCTGTAAAATTATCGAAGGGCTGATATTTTTTAGATGGCTCGTTCTCTGGTTTTGGTTCATTAATTTTTTTTACAAACAATTCCATATTTTTTTCATCGAACTTCAATTTGTATTTTCTTCTCAGTTCATCCAGATATACATAGTACTCTTTTTCAATATCCGCTCGGCGCAAGGAATATATTCGCTGCTTAATTCGCTCCTGCTCCTGTTCGTAAGGCGGCGCCGGGTATTTTCGAATATGGATGACCTTGATAATGTAATAAGCATTTGCCGTCTCAATCGGCTCAGAAATTTCATCTGTCTTCAAAGAGAAAGCGGCAACATACACAGGGTCATTCGCTGACTGTGCGCCCCATTTCAGGTAGCCTTTATCACCACCTTTTTTGGCTGTGTTAATATCATCCGATTCATCTTCTGCAATCTTTGAGAAGGCTTCTTTTTGTTTTAGCCGGTCTACAATTTTCTTTGCTTTTTTTAATGCTTCCTCTTTTTGGCTCTCTTTGCTCGGATCAAACTTTACAACGATTTGCCGAATTTTAATTTCTTTACTTGCATTCTCATAAAAACTCTTCACTTCGGATTCCGGGACAATATTCTCTGTGACTTCCATATCGATGAGTTTTCGAAACACGATTCCATTCTCCCGATCCCGAACCTGGTCCAGAATTCTCTCCTCTTTATGCATACCCTGTTGGTATGCATCGACGATCTTGAGTTCCTTTTCGATCATTCGGTTAAGATGCTCTTTCTTCTCATCATAGGTCGCTTTCCGAGCCGTTTCAGTATTCTTTCCCCGTCCAAATTCTTTTTCGAACTCCTTGAGCATTATCTTTCTACCGCCAACTCGAGCCAAAATGGCGGATTTGTCCTTACTACAATTCGAGAAAACAATCAACGCCACAATGAGAAAAAAAAGACCTGTGAAGAGTCCTCTCATCAATTTCATTTCAACCTCCGAAGTCACAGTATTGCATCTTGATGGATTATTGTCGAAAGGGCAAGTTAAAAATTATAACAGCCTTTTTAAGAAGTTTATGCTATACGCTACAGGATTTGTCCCATCCTCAGGTACATCCACATGAATCCCTAATTCATTTTTTCCATTTTGAAAAAAGTGAAAGTCACCCTCGGATTTGACCATTATTGAACATATCTTATTTTCCATAAGTTCCCGTCTGTCTGGCGCAGTGACGCTATCAAGAAAAAATCCTGTCATAGCTTTTTTTGAAATCTTTATGGATTTGAAGCCAATTAAATTTCCTAAAATTTTCAGATCAATAAAATATAACAGGAAAACTACCGGATCGGGTAGCTTCCCAAATCGATCGATGAGTTCAGCACGGATTTCCTGCACACCTTCCAATTTGATTTCACCGGCCAACCGACGGTAAATATTCACCTTGATTTCCGACTGCTCGATAAATGAGTCAGGAATATACGCATCGTAATTAAAATCGATCCGGGTCTCTTCTACCTCTGCCACCGATGGCGCCGGCTTTCCTTCTCGCTCCAATTTCAATTCTTCAACAGCCTCGCTGATAATTTTCGAATAAAGTTCATAACCCAGAGCAACAATATGACCGCTCTGTTCAGAGCCTAAGATATTACCGGCGCCCCGTATTTCCAGATCGCGCATGGCAATATTTAATCCCGCGCCCAGTTCCGTGAACTCTTCAATCGTGCGCAACCGTTTCAAAGCATCTTTCTTTAAATAATGTAGTGGAGGAACCAGCAAATAGGCAAATGCCAACTGATTGGATCTACCGACACGACCACGTAACTGGTAAAGCTGCGACAGCCCAAACCTGTCCGCTCGATTGATGATCATCGTATTTACATTGGGAATATCCAAGCCAGATTCAATTATCATTGTAGAAACAAGACATTGATACTTCTCTGCCGCAAAATTCCACATCACCTTTTCCAACTGCAATTCGTCCATCTGACCGTGAGCCACGGCAACACTCACTTCGGGAACCAATCGCCGCACCATGTCAGCGACTGCATCGATGGATTGCACTCTATTGTGCACAAAAAAAACCTGTCCGCCACGCTCCACTTCTTTCAAGATTGCAGAACGAATGACCGCCTTATCGAATTGTATAATTTCAGTGTGAATGGGACGCCTGTTTCGGGGAGGCGTCGTTATCAAAGACATGTCACGGATGCCCAGCATAGCCATATTCAGCGTTCTCGGTATTGGAGTTGCCGACATGCTCAGCACATCCACATTGACCTGCTGTTGTTTCATTTTTTCTTTATTCCGAACTCCAAAGCGATGTTCCTCATCGATGATGAGCAGTCCCAAATTTTTAAACAAAATATCATTGGACAGCAACCGATGAGTCCCAATGACGATGTCGACCTTACCCTGTTTCATCCATTCGACAATAATTTTCTGCTCCGAATTCGTCCGAAATCGGGACATCATCTCAATTTTAACTGGATAATTTTTTAGTCGCTCTTTAAACGAAGTGTAATGTTGCAACGCCAAAATAGTCGTCGGAACGAGGACGGCTACCTGTTTTCCATTTTCAACTGCCTTGAATGCAGCTCGCAGCGCGACTTCTGTTTTGCCATACCCCACATCACCACATACCAGTCGATCCATGGGCGAGCTATTTTCCATATCGACTTTTACCTCCTCTGTAGCGCGAGTTTGGTCTGGAGTATCTTCATACTCAAACGAAGCTTCCAGTTCCTTTTGCCATAATGTATCTTTTGAAAATTTAAATCCTTGCTGCGCCTTCCGTTTTGCATAAAGCGCAATCAACTCATTCGCAGTTTCCTTTATATGCTTTTTGGTCTTGCCTTTAAGGCGGTCCCAATCTTTACTCCCAAGCTTGCTGAGCACGGGCACAACGCCTTCTTTGGCTGAATACTTTTGAATGCGATTCATTCGCTCCAGCGGGACGTACAAAATATCTCCGTCCCGGTAAGTAACACTGAGACACTCCCTCTCATTTTTTTGAACCGATATTTTTTTTAAACCAACATATTGACCAATTCCATGATCAACATGGACAACATAATCGCCATGAACAAGCGAGCTTAATTGTTTTAATGTTAATCCTTTAAGCGATCTCTTTCTAATCTTCCCCCGCAAGAGTCTGCCATAAAATTGATTATCGGTGAATATAGCCAGATTAACATCTTTAAAAACAAACCCCTGATTTATTCCAAGCTCTTTGATATTTATATTACTTAAAGTTACCTGCTCCTCTTCAAATATATCTGAAATGCGTTCAACCTGATCTGCTGAGCCACAAAGAAAATAAATCGCGTTTCCTGTTTGATCTGACATTTCCTTTTTTTGCATGTGGATATTGAGCTGTTGCTTCAGCATTTTTATATTGCCTTTCAACGGCTCCTGGGGCGTTGATTGAAAATCAATGCACTCCTTTTCTTTTCCACCTGCAAAAGAATTGTTCTCTATAGTTTTGTAATTATGTAATTTCCCGGCGAATTGCTCCCAGGTCACAATCGAGTTTACGATATCTGCGCCCTCTTCAGTATCAGCTTTTTTTTTCTGAAGCACGGATTGGTGAGCGGTAAAATCTTCAAATTCCCGTTTTATTAATTCCGGTTCATCAAGAAAAAACAGATACCCCGCCTTGAAATATTCTGTCAATGGCACGAAAGGAATGACATCAGAACTTGAATGATCTTCAGAAAGCTGAGGGTAAACGGTAAGGTTGATAATCTTGTCAATGGAGCGTTGCGTTGAAGGATCAAATATTCGAATCGATTCAATGGTATTTCCGAAAAACTCAATTCGATACGGGTATTCACTTGAAAAAGGATAAACATCTACGATGCCGCCGCGAATACTCATTTCGCCACAGTCTTCGACCTGTGATTCCCGGTTAAAACCTAAGTCAATCAGATTTTCTTTCAATTCATCGAAATCATAATCTTGGCCCACCTGAAAAACCAATCGTTGCTGTTTGATCCATTTCGGAGAAGGAAACTTTCGAAGTAAATTCCGGGCCGGGATGATGACAATTTTTGGCATCCCTTCAATCAATTGCTCCAATGAAAACAGGAGTTGACCCTTTTTAATTGAATCAGGGCCCATGCTATTCGAGACGACATCCGAGAGTTTTGGCATGTGCACAATGCTATTATTTTGGAAAAGCACTTCCAAATCATCCCGGACAACCTCTTCCTGCTCGCTTTCTCCTGTTATGAAGACAATCGGTGACCTGGTTTGTTCATGAACTAAAACTAAAAAAAAAGATTTGAGCGATCCTGCAAGTCCTTTAATTTCTAAATGGCTTTCCGATTGAATCCGCTCCAATGCTCTATTTAAAATGGGAGACTTAGAAATCAAAGCTTTTATTTCATCAGCGACCATAATTTTAAAATTAATTTTCCAGGGCTGTGCGCACAAAACCATCCGCTAAGCGTAATCGTTCCTGTGCTTTCTTTTTATCAACATTTTTTAATATCATAATCAAAGCAGTCTTTACGTGGCCATCAGCCGCTTCCAGCACTTTCGCTGCTTGTTCATATTCCACGCCAGTGACCAACATAACAGTTCGCTTGGATCTTTCTTCCAACTTCTTCGAAGTCATCTGTAGATCGACCATCAAATTTCCATACACCTTTCCAAGCCGAATCATTGACGATGTTGTAATCATATTCAAAACAAGTTTTTGTGCGGTACCGGCCTTCATCCGGGTTGATCCCATGATAACTTCGGGTCCAACGACAGGACAAATAGCAACATCGACATTTAAATTCATCTCTTCGCGTGGGGTGCAGGTGATATAAATTGTCCTTGCACCAACTTCTTTTGCTTTTTCGATGGCGCCAATCACGTACGGCGTTCTGCGGCTGGCAGCAATACCACAGGCCACATCATTTTTATTAAAATTCAGGGCCATCAAATCTTTAGCGCCCGCCTCTTTTTTATCTTCGGCCCCCTCTTGAGCGCGAGTCAGCGCAGCATACCCTCCGGCGATAATACCCTGAACCATTTCAGGATCAGTCCCGAAAGTGGGTGGACACTCCGAGGCGTCCAAGACCCCAAGTCGGCCACTTGTCCCAGCACCGATATAAATCAATCGCCCACCTGCCCTGAACGCAGACACAACTATCTCAACTGCCTTTGCAATATAGGGTATTTCTTTTTCAATAATGTGAGGAATTATTTTATCTTCATTATTTATTATCTTTAAAATTTCCTCAATAGGTTTTGAATCAATCTCCCGCGTTTCAGGATTCACTGTTTCAGTGACTAGGTTTTTTAATTCATCAAATAGATTCGCAACCACTTTTTTCCTCCATTTCATTTTTTCAAAACAACAATAAAACACCTTTTCTTTTCTTTATCAACAAACCGCTCATCCATCTCAATTCTTTTTAAAAATATTTCCGGATATCGCTTGTGAAAGGTGTCAATTTCATTTTGTACATCGCCACCCTTCCAGGCAATATACAGACCATCTTGTGTTAAAATGTTTTTAATCCAGTCATAAACAATATCCACATCTGCAACTGCACGACTAAAGCAAAAATTAAAAAATGAATTCCATTGTTTCAACTTATCCAATTGTTCGATACGCTCATTAATAACCTGCACATTTTTTAATGCAAGCGCCAGAACGACCTCTTTGAGGAATAAAGATTTCAAACGCTTGGACTCTACAAGAACAAAAGTGATATCTTCACGCATAAAGGCAACTGGCAAAGCCGGAAACCCACCCCCACTTCCGACATCAACGACCTTCGAGCCAGAAGCAATATCGACAGCAGACAGGACGGCGATTGATTCCATAATATGTCTATCTATCAAATGTGATTCATCCAAACGGGAAACAAGATTTGTTCGAGCGTTCCATTCGTGAATAAGCTTGATGAATTTTACAAATCGGCTATCCGCTTCTAATGACCAATCGAGGCCAGTCTTCGCAGACGCTATTTTAAGGAGCGACAGCTTGTCCACTATTTTTGTCGATTTGGTTTGTTTCACGTGAAACAATTCTCTCATTTTTTTAGATGAATTAGAAGCACAGCGACATCCGACGGCGATACCCCGGCGATTCTTGATGCCTGACCGACTGACCTCGGCTTTATCTTTATCAATTTTTCGCGCGCTTCCCGCGACAACGCTCCGATACCTTCATAATCAAAACTACCTGGTATCAATTGATTTTCCATTTTTTCATATCGACTCACCTGCTCATTCTGTCGACTGAGGTAACCTTCATATTTTATTTCTATCTCCACCTGGTCCAACACTTCTTGCATCAACTTTCCATTGACGTCTATTTCGCTCGAAACAAAATGGATGAATTTCAGTAGGTCTTTAATTTTAATTTCAGGGCGCTTTATGAGTTGAGCTATACTTTCCTTCTCTGAAATTTGCGCTGTTTGCTTGCTCAAAAGAATCGAATTCACATCGACTGGCGCTACCCTAGTTGCTCTCATTTCGCGGATCAATTTTTCAATCAACTCTTTTTTTATTTGTATGCGCGAGAAAAAATCCGCACGATTCAATCCCAGGCGATAGCCAATTTCACCCAGTCTTAAATCCGCATTGTCCTGCCTTAGCATCAATCGATATTCTGCCAGCGAGGTGAACATCCGATACGGCTCAGTGACTTCCCGAGTGATTAAATCATCAATGAGAACACCAATGTATGCCTGCGACCGACTCAAAACTACTGGTGCTTGACTATTTAACTTTTGAACGGCATTTACGGCAGCCATAAAACCCTGTACGGCTGCCTCTTCGTAACCTGATGTACCATTAATTTGCCCTGCAAAATATAAATTCTCTATGAGTTTTGTTTCCAGCGTGGCAAAAAGCTGATTCGATGGGAAGAAATCATACTCGATGGCATATCCCAGCCGAGTAATTTTAGCACGCTCCAACCCTGGAATCGAATGCACAGCATCGACTTGAATGTCCTCAGGAATGCTTGTCGCAAATCCATTCAAATAATACTCGGTTGTATTTCGCCCTTCCGGTTCCAGATATAATTGATGAGAGATTTTATCTGAAAACTGAACAAGCTTCGTTTCAATAGACGGACAATACCTTGGGCCAATGCCCACAATTTTACCAGTAAATATCGGAGATCGGTCTAAACCCGATTTTATGATTTCGTGCGTCCTTGAGTTTGTCGATGTCAGGTAACAAGGCATTTGTTCAACAGCAAGCTCTTTTGTATGGAACGAGAATGGGACTGGATTTTCATCGCCATGCTGAATAGTCATGCTTGCGAAATCAATCGACCGCCCATCGATTCGAGGGGGTGTTCCCGTCTTCAATCGACCAGCAGTAAATCCAAGGCCCATCAAATTCTCCGTTAATCCCGTTGCAGCAAACTCTCCTGCGCGGCCTGCGGAATAGCTAAACAGACCAATATGAATCAGTCCATTCAAAAAAGTACCGTTCGTAAGGATGACCGCTCTGGCAGAAATTTCGGTTCCAATAACTGTCTTGACCCCAACGCAACGGCGCATTTCAACCAGAATCTCTGTCACCTCTGTCTGTTTCAATTCCAGATTATCCTGGTGCTCCAAGACACGACGCATGTGCGCTGTATACGCCTGACGATCAGCCTGAGCGCGGAGGGACCAGACGGCCGGCCCCTTGGAAGTATTGAGCATTCGGAATTGAATTCCTTCAGCATCAGTTACTTTAGCCATTTCTCCACCAAGCGCATCCAGTTCCCGGACTAAATGTCCTTTTGCTAATCCGCCAATAGCCGGATTACACGACATCTGCGCCACTGTTGAAATATTCATTGTGATCAGCGCTGTTTTCGCACCCATTCGCGCCGCTGCAAGCGCTGCTTCACAACCGGCATGGCCACCGCCGACAACGATCACATCAAAAATTTCTTTTTTATATGACATAAAAAATCCAGTTATTGTTTCACGTGAAACAAAGCTATTTGCCAATGCAAAATTTTGAGAAGATGTTATTTAAAATGTCCTCGCTGGTCACAACTCCAATTATCTTACCCAAATATTCCAGCGCTTCCCTCAAATAGACCGAGATAAATTCTGAAGATACATTCAACATCGCATCCTTTTTCGCCTGTTGTACGCTCTGCAGGGATCGTTTCAGATTTTGTACATGGCGGATTTCGGTAACAATTATCTCTTCATTAAAAATATCGTGATTGTTTTCAACGGTAATGGTAGTCAACGCCTCTTTCACACGCTCAATTCCCTCGCCCGTATGGGCAGAAACTTCAAACACGGGAATGTCATCATTGATCAACATCTCCTTGTCGATGTTTTGCGCTTTATCAATTTTATTGATGAGACGAAATATTTTCTTCTCGGGTGAAGTTTTCAGCGCAACCATGATGTCTCTGTCTTCTTTTTCTAATTTTATTGAGCCATCAAAAACATGAAGAATTATATCGGCAATTTCAACCATCCTTTTCGCACGAAATATCCCCTCATTTTCAACGGGATTATCCGTCGCCTTGATTCCTGCAGTGTCAGAAATTGTATAGAGGATGCCATGTAAATCAATCTGCACCTCAATCACATCTCTGGTCGTTCCGGGCATTTCATTGACAATGGCGCGATTTTCATTTGCAATTCGATTGAGAAGGCTTGATTTTCCGACATTCGGTTTGCCAGCGATAACAACCCGAATCCCTTCCCTGGCAATTCTCCCCATTTTATAGGTTTGTATTAGTCCAATTATTTTCTCTTCGACTAAATTTAATGAATGAACGAAATCCTCTCGACTTACAAACTCTACATCTTCTTCTGCAAAATCTAATTCCAATTCTATCAGCGAGCACAAGTCTACAAGTTCAGAACGAATTTCTGAGATTTTAGAAGACAACTTGCCTTCTAATTGTGCCATTGATGCATGGAGACTTGATGCTGTTTTTGCTTGTATCAAACTGCCAATAGCCTCTGCCTGGGATAAATCCAATCGGCCATTCATGAAAGCTCGAAAGGTAAACTCACCCGGCATTGCAAGCTTAGCACCGTGTTTAATCAATAATTCAAGAATTGTTATTGATACATACGTGCTCCCATGACAGTTAATTTCTGCCATATCTTCCCTGGTATAAGAATTTGGAGCATTAAATAGTGTCACGATAACTTCATCAACCACGACCTTCTCATCGTAAATCTTGCCCAAATTTGCTTTCCAGGGCTCCAGTTGAGCAGCCCTTTTTTTTCCCACAAATATTTTATCTATGATAGAAATTGTGTCCGGGCCGCTCATTCTAATTATTGCAATTCCCCCCTGGCCGGGCGGCGTTGAAATTGCTGCAATGGTTTTGTCGTGAACTAATTTCATTTTACGTATCAGATAAAAAGCCCCACCAAAAAATACGATAGGGCTTTCATTAATTCTTATTCTCTTTGTTGTAGACTACTTTTTCTTGGGAGACTTCCCTTTTATATTTTTATTACTCTCCTGAACTTGTTTTGGAGCCGCAGAAAATCCAGTGTCAATTTTTTTTTCAGGAGTAAACTTCTGTTGCAGAATTGTGAAGAAATTGAATAATGTATAGTACAAATTTAAACCTGATGGAAACGTATTAAAAAGCAGAGTAAAAAATATCGGCATAAAATAGACCATTGCCTTCTGCTTAGGATCTTTCATGGTCATTTTCTGTTGAATAAACATGGATACCCCCATTACGATGGGTAGGATATTAACCAGGTTTCCATAAAATGGTATTGAGAAGGGCAATTGAAATATCGTATCAGGAGCAGAAAGATCATTAATCCACCACACGAATTCTGCACCCCGTAATTCTATTGTATTTCTAAAAATAATAAATACTGCCCACAATAGCGGTAGTTGCAACAACGTCGGCAAGCAACCGCTCATAGGATTTATGCCTTCTTCTTTGTATAACTTCATCGTTTCAGTATTGAGACGCTTTGGATCCTTTGCATATTTCTCTTTCAACTCATTCATTTTTGGCTGCAGCGATTGCATTTTTTGCATGGAGACGAAGCTTTTCCGAGTTAACGGTGAAACAAGTATCTTAATAAGTATGGAGAATACTATGAGAACGATTCCATAATTAGGAATAAAATCGTGTATAAAAAGAAAAGAATATAATACCAGCTTCGCGAACGGTCGAATGATGGACATCCCGAAGTCCATGATTTTCGCCAATGTAGGATGATAATTTTTTATAATCGAGTAATCTAATGGACCAATATATACTCGAAACGTGTGGGTGACATTGTCAAGTTTTGATGGGGGGATGTTTGTTTTAAGTGTTACAGAGTACTCTTTCTCAACTCTGTCCTTTAAATTCGGATCATCATAAATTGAGTAAGTCCTTCCATAAAGTATCGGCTCAATATCAAATTGCTTATCTGGCAAAATCACCATCGCAAAATATTTTGTCCTCACCGCCGCCCAATCGACAACCCCACTAAAATCCGATCTGGTCTTTTGTTCATTTGGTTTATTTGGAAGTGATAATTCTTCTTTGCTTCCTCCTTGATAAATATAAGCCTTTGCATTTCCAATGTCTTCTTTATCGATTAAATTCGAGTAATCCAATTCTGTATAATTAAGCCCAGATTTCCATCCAATGAAGTATTGATGATTATCAAATTCAACAGGAATTTTCTTCATCTCTACAGTTAGATCGACAACATATTGATCTTTGTAAAATTTGTACGTTTTAATTATTTGTCTACCATCACCCAGATCCAAGGAGAATTTCACACTGTCTTCAGATTGATTGTCGAATGAAATATTGTTTTTATCCGGTTCGAACACTGCATCATATGTGAAAAGTGTGTCCTCATCTATTATGAAATACAACCCCAGATTGCCATGCCCTTCGTTCTTGATAAGTTGAACCTGTTCTTCACCATCATATTTATAGTTTTTCAACGCCCAACTTGAAACGACTGCGCCAAGAGAATTGATCTTTGCCGAATAGAGGTCTGTTTCAACAACCACATCTTCTTTCACAACATCTTTCTTTGATGACAGAATGATCTGTCTGCTCTTGTCGAACGAATTGCTCTTGACAATGGCTGTTTTGTCCTGATCTCCCACAACTTCTTTTTGTTGCTTATTCAAGTCTTCCGAAGATACATCTATTTTAGTGGAATCTTGGAAAGAATCTGATGTTATCACTTTTTGATCAGGCATAACAATATCGCGATATAAATCTGTTCTCATGATGAGTAGTATAATGCCAATCAAAACAAAAGCAATAATAGTACGTTTATCCATTATGTATTCCTATGTTAATAAAGCTAAACTAATGGGTCATCTCCGCCTTTATTGAACGGATTGCACCGTAAAATCCTCCAGACCGCCAAGGCGAGACCTTTAAATATACCGTATTTATTGATAGCCTGATATGAATATTCAGAGCATGTTGGGATAAATCGACATGATGGTAAAAAAAAAGGCGAAATCGCCTTTTGGTAAAACTTAATAATTGCCATTAATAAATATTTCATTGATAACAACTCTATATATTGAGGCAAAAATACTGCAATACACTATATATTGAAATTTGTTTTCAATAGGTTTAGAACCTCTTGCTGCAGAGTAGCCAGACTTTGCTCTTTACCCTTCGCAATCAGTACCATCTCTTTATTCTCAGGAAAATGAATTTTATTCAACCTATATATTTCTCTCAACACCCTCTTAAAGTAGTTTCTTTGGATTGCATTTTTCACTTTTCTTGAGACGACAAAGCCAATCAAAGCAACTTCACTATCTAAGAAAATAATATTGATATTTTTTCCAGAAATCAGTTTTCCGAACTTAAATATCGCGTCAAATTTCTCCTTGCCTTTGAGAATATTTTTCTTTGACAGTTTGTTATTGCTTTCTTTATTCACGATCATGAAATTGTTGACAAGGATTATTCATCACTAACGGTCAATTTTTTTCTGCCTTTAGCCTTTCTTCTCTTTAAGACCAGCCGCCCGTTTTTCGTGCTCATTCTTTCTCGAAACCCATGCTTATTCGCTCGTTTTCTTCGACTAGGTTGGAATGTCCGTTTCATTCTAAATTCCTTATAATTTGTTTACAACGAAATAATCTGAACTATCAAAAATTAAACCAATGAAAGTATTAAAATTTTAAATAAAAGTCAAGTTTTTTTTATGATTAAGAAAATGCATTTCTGCCTGATGGGTTAATTCAGCACTATTGTAATCAGCCAGAATTTTTAGGATGATTATTTTTGAGTATCAAATCTAATCAAGTAAACTGTTTAGTTTTTTTAACTATTTTTTACTTCTGATAATTTTTCATTTGACATTTGAATTTTAATTTATAAATTTATTTAAATCGATATAGCAAACTTGTTTTATAAAATGTTGATAACTTACACAAATATATAAACAGGGCACTTATTAACCACCATCCTCTTTGAAACTGATCCGATAAATGACAATCTAATCTGGCGTTTTTAAATTCATTAGGTGATTAAATTATTTACGTTTACTGATTTCATTAATCCAATTAATGCTTTTCCTAATCGATTTTTCTAACTTAATAATAATTAAAGATTGAATTTTTATATTATCCATAAATTAAATTTATTGTTGATAACTTGTGGATAATCTTCTATCCTAATCATTAAGGCATCCCAAAATGACACCAAAATATGTTGACATCTGGACGAACTTTCTGTCCAACATCAAGGAAAATTTGAACGACCAAACTTTTATTACATGGTTCAAGCCTATTAAACCGATTAACTTTAGTAATAATAAACTCACCGTTCAAATTCCGAGTCAGTTTTTTTATGAGTTTTTAGAAACTCACTACAAGGAACTGATAAATCGGGCGCTCCAGAAAATCATTGGGGATGACGCGGAGTTGCTTTATTCAATTGTCGTAAATAACAAATCAGAGGTAATTAATGGTTCTGAGGACATAATTAATATACCACCTCAAAAAAGCACTTCGAATGCCAACGTGGATTTTGAAAGCCAGTTGAGTGTTCGTTATACATTTGGAAATTTTGTCGAAGGTAATAATAATCAATTCGCTAGAGCAGCTTCTGTTGCTGTTTCACAATCTCCAGGTAAAACAACGTTCAATCCTCTCGTGATTTATGGAGGCGTTGGATTAGGAAAAACTCATCTGATTCAGGCGATTGGTAACCACGCCAAATCCGAAGGATTGGTGAAACGGGTTTTATATGTATCGAGTGAAAAATTTACTATTGAATTTATTGATTCCATTCAAAATAACAAGACAACTGAATTTAGTAATAATTACAGAAATGTCGATGTCCTCCTTGTTGATGACATTCAGTTTTTTACGAATAAAGAAAGAACACAGGAAGAGTTTTTCCATACATTTAATACACTTCACCAAAAGGGAAAACAAATAGTGCTGACTTCTGATCGTCCACCTAAAGAACTTAAGGGAATGGAAGAAAGACTTATCTCGCGATTTCAATGGGGCTTGGTTGTTGATATTCAGCCACCGGATCTTGAAACCAGAATTGCCATTTTACAGAAGAAAGCTGAGGAAAATAATCTCACGCTTCCTCAGGAGATTATTCATCTTTTTGCCACGAATATCACTTCAAATATTCGTGAGCTTGAAGGATCGCTTATCAGATTATTTGCTATGTCTTCTCTCCAGGGAAAAGATATCACAATTGAGCTTGCGAAGAGTGTATTAAAGGACCTCAGCCTTGGCTCGAAACGCAACCTCAGCATTGAAGAGATTCAACGTATTGTGTGCGAGCATTATTTAATTCCAGAAGACCTCATTCGAGCAAAAAACAGAAAGAAAGAGGTGGCCATGGCCCGGCAGGTCTCCATGTATTTGGCAAAAAAAATTACATCCCATTCATTAAAGACAATCGGATTACACTTTGGTGGTCGAGATCATTCCACTGTTGTTCATGCAATTCAGACAATCGATCAAATGAAAAGGCAGGACAAATCTTTTAAAGAAGATTTGTCCACCCTTGAACGAAAAATTGAAATTGCCAGTCTTTAATAGCTCTAAAAATTAAAACTGAAAATCCTCACCTTATCAACATCCTTTATATCTACCAACGATTAATAAAGGATGTTAACCACATTTTTCTACATAAACATATATCAGTCGTAGCTATTCACAAATTACCCACATATCTATCGAAATCTATATTAACCGAAGTGAATAAAACCGTGTTTTCGAATCAAATTCTAAAAGTCAAAATACTTCGTGAATGAATTAATAAATTGTAAACAACGAGTCAACAAAAAAGTAGAAGTTATTCACATGACAAGTATATTTCTATGATAAAATTTTTATATGAGATATAAAGAGATTTTCATAATTAATCAGCTTATCAACACTACTATAACTATAACTATTTTTTATTTTCTTTATATTATATTTAGAATATATATACAAAATTTTGAGATAATGTCAAGGGCAATCATATTCCCCACTAGCGGGGCAAACATATTCCCCACCTGCACAGGTGGTTTAGCGTTAATATAAAAAGCCTGCAAATTAGAGTCAAGCGTTTTGCAATTTGGGCTTAAATTTT
>JBMOPW010000013.1:0-126110 GCA_049322915.1 Candidatus Zhuqueibacterota bacterium | reverse complement strand
GTTAACCCTACTACGTCACATAGATTTTTTATCGTTGTATATTGTATTTTTGATAGATGAAAAACTCAACATAGTGTGATAAATTTACTAAATGACGTTGTAGGGTTAATATCCCCCAACTTATGGGTAAGGATTAGCCTACAAGGAGAGGGAGTTTAGGGGATGAAGTCTGACGTAATGAAGTTTGAAAATATCAATCCCATAGGTAATTTAGGCGCTTTCGGACAGACACTAATTGCGCAATATCCGAATTTTGATGTTTCGGAACGAGACTGCATCGCCGTGATCCTGTAACAGGATGTGTCCCTGGTTGGTGAGACCGAAATTTTCAATATCCTTGAACATGCTCTTTTGAACCAGGGCGCGGAACATCTGGGTATCGCGATCAAAGGCCACAACTTTGACGCCGTTGAGCCAGTGTTCCGCATGGTTTTTGTCAACGAACAGTCGGGCAATGTTCCACTCGCCAACCGGTCGGACAATTTTATTTTCCGCCGGGATCAAGTCGTAGAGCGAAGCGAGAGAGCGATTCCCGGCCACGCCCAATGCCGCGTCCGAATGCACACTGTCATCCAGAATCTGATACTCCGGGCCGTGCGTCGAGTTGGCCGGGACGAGATATTTAACGCCGCTTTCGGCGCCGGGTGTGAGCTTGAATTCCAGCGACAATTCAAAATTGCTGAACGGCTCAACTGTCACAATATCTCCGCCCCGGCAATTTGCCAGAACCGACAGCGTCCCGTCTTTGACCAGCCATCCACGGGACGGAAAGCCCGCGTGCGTCGCGCTTTTCCAGCCGGTTGAACTGAGGCCGTCAAAAAGCAATCGCCAGCCGGCCCTCACCTCCTGCTGCGTGAGTTGGTTGGGCCATTCATCCTGGCCGGAAAGCGGGTGAATCATGCTGCAAAATACCATTGCAACCATCAATGCCAGACACGGAATGATGCGAACCATGTTTTTTCCTCTGACCATGTGTGAAGTTAATGGTGAATTTGAAAGTGGATTTTTATATACTTTTATCTTCTAATGTTGTCACTATTCAGGCATGTTTTCTTGCCGTTAAGTCACCACGCCACAAAGAATTCTAAAATGCCATTTTACAGACGTCACGCCGTAACCGATCACGGGATGTATAGAGAAGCCGTGAAACGGCAGCGGACATGTTTCATTCATGCAGTAAACACCGCGATGTATTGCCCAGTGTTCCATATTTTTTAAGGAGACAATACTGGGAATCATGGTGTTGATTCAAAGTGGAGTTGAACTAACACTACAATTCATCGTGGTGTTATAATCATCCCAAAAGAACTCCTGAAAACGCTTCAGCCGTTTTTGTTTAAATCACCCTGTGATCGGTTACGTCGCGTCTCCAATAAATTCATTGCAAACATGGTCGCTGCCGGATTGCCTTCAAGCCGGTCCATGAGCTGGACCTGACATATCCGCCAATGCCCGGCGCCCTGTTTCTTTTCAGCGGCGGCAAAAGCTGCCGACCAATCGCCCTGCCAGTCGCCATTGCCGGACGTGAGGATGGGCGTCCAGCCTGGCGCTGTAAATGTGGAATACAGCAATGGTGTCGGATAGTCCACCCCGGCGTCGTACCAGAATTTAAAATCCTCCGGGAGAAATTCCTGAACCATGGGATGATGCGTGGCGCGGGAGACGAAGTGTCTCGCGCCCATGCCGCACTCAGTGACGACAATCTCCGTCCCGGCGATTTGATGCGTTCCCGGTGGCAATTCGAAAAAAATGGCAATCGCGCCTTCCTGCACCGCGGACTGAATGGACTGCTGCTGCGCCCTGAACGTGGAGAAATCATCGATGAGTATTCGCTGCGGCGCAGCCAGCGTTTGGTCCCCGGCCGGATCCAGTCCGAGGCTGCGGGCGAACTGCGCCAATCGCTCGGGATGCGTGCTGATGATGTGCACTGCCGGACGCGCTGCGCGTTCCATCGGTTTGAAAATGCCGAACGCTGCCTCGGTGGTGTGCAGCGCCTGGCCGGAACGGTCAGAAACAGCCAAACGCACGGTCAGCCGTTGGCGCGCTGAAACATCCGGCGCGCGAAATTGCAGATGGCCGTGACAGACGCTCTGAAAGGCCGGCACGTCGAGCCGCGTGGTCCCGTTGTGAATTGGAGTGTTCTCCAGTTCGACGGTGTACGCCAGCGCAGCATCGGCGATCGGCTCGCTGAGATCGTTGCAAATCCAGACTTCGACCGCAATTGTTTCGCCAGAGAAAAAGGCGGTGCGGTCGCTGCGCAGACTCACCATCACCTGCGTCAGTGCGTCGCGGTAGGCGAAATAGGCCGGCTTGGGCCGGCGTTCCACATCCATGATGGCTTTCATCCAGCCGGACGGGAATGCGTCGATGAACAGATGAATGGCGAAACTGTGCATGCCGTTATTCCGGCGAAAGGCCTGCGTCATCAACCGGGTCACCCAGGCCTGATGGGCGAGGCTCGCCGCCACCCAGTCTTTCAGCGTATGCGGCGTATCGAACCATAAATAATGGAATCGCCCGGTCTGGGCCATGACGATATTGTTCGGCGTCCAGGATTTTTCCTGATCCGGATTCTGAGGCAGCCATTCCCGGGGATAATACGTTCGCATCACGTCGACAGGATCGAGGCCCTCTGCGCCGAATTCACCGCAGCCGTAATTCCAGCCTGGTTTCACTTTCTGCCAATAACCTTTGTGCAATTTGCCCAGATCCAGACCGTGACCATTGTACCAGCCGCAATAGCAATGATTGTCCGGCAGGCCCGGCCCGGGCGGATCGTAATCGCCGTCCACGGCTTTAATGACGCGATCCGGATTGTTCATTTTCACCACGCTATCCGCCGCCTCGAAAAAATGCTGCAATTCACCGCGAAGCAGATGCCGATGCGGTTCGTCCATGGCATTGGGGAACGGCTCATTGATGTAGCTGATCTGAATTGCGCAGGCGTGATTTCTGATCAGCCGCTCCATCTCCTCAGCCTGGCGCACAGCTTCGCTGAATTGATTGCGCCGCAGCACGCCGAACAGAGGCAGGTCGGTCTGGGTCATCAATCCCAATCGGTCGCAGAAATCGTAAATCTCCGGCTGCACCGGCCGTTGGGTGAGCCGGAGGAAATTCATGTTGCATATTTTGGCCAGCAGGATGTCATCCCGGAGCTGATCCCAATTCCGTTTCAAGACGCACTGCTGCAAGTGCCCCATGGTATTGGCACCGCGCAATTTGATGGGCCGGCCATTCAGAAAATATCGGCCGCGGGGTTCGTTTTGATCATCCATCCGAAACGAACGCATGCCGAATTGCCGGCTGCCAGCGTCCAGAATATGGCCACCTTCATCGAGCAGCCGCACCTGAATTTGATACAGCCAGGGCGACGCCGGCTCCCACAGGCGAGGCGCCGGGATGGCAATAGGTATTTTGAGAAGATTGACGCCAGGCCCCATGAGCAGGGGAATTTCTTTCCCGGTTCGCTTGGCCACATCGCCCAGCCCGGGCACGTGGATGCCGGCTGGCTGATACGTCAATTGTTCGAAAATAACCTGCTGAAAATTTTGTCCATACAGCGAAAGCTCCAAAAGGACTTTCGTCGGATTGACATCGCAGTTGAAAATTTCCACCCATACTTCCGCGCTTTCGCTCTCCGGCAATGGCCGGACAAAAATATCGTGAAGATGCAGCCTGGTTCGGGCGTCGACGAACACGTCCTGATAAATTCCCATCCCCGGCGGACAATGGTGCCAGCCGATGGCCGGGTCGTCGTAGCCGCAGCCGGTCGCCGCGTACAGTTTATCGCCCTGATAGCGCGTCTCACTGGATTCGCTGCGACTGCCCATGTGGATGAAATCATTATCCACCCGGACGAGCAGAACGTTTTCACCGGGTCGGGCGTGTCTGGTGAATTCAAATTGAAACGGAGCAAAGAATCCCTGATGCGAACCCAAAAAGGCATTGTTCACGAACACGTGCGCGATGTAATCCACGCCTTTGAACGAGATGAACAGCGCGCCCTTTTCCAGCATGGCTGGCGTCAACTCGAAGGTCGTGCGATAGAATGTCACGGCGCGACCCAGGGGCGGCCCGTAATGGGGGATGCTCACTTTTTCCCAGGGTCCATCCCCGCGCAGCGCAGAAGAGAAATCGGATCGATCCGCATCTGATTCGATACGCCAATCGAAACTTCCCAGCCGGGTGGTGATGCGGCCGGATTCGATGTCCGGCGCGTGATTTTCCAGATAGGGTGAATGCCGAACTCGCTGCGACTCCAGCTCGGCGTGCAGCGCGTCCCACGTATCCATTTTCGTGAATGCCGGAAAACGGGTCAGGCCGGGCGTTTCATCCAGCGGAAGAATCCGCCGGGGGACTTGCGCCGGCTGAGGCTCGATCAGTTCTTTTTCCCGCTCGCTAAATCTTTTCGCAGCGATGTCGGCGTAGATATCTGGCATTGTCATGGGCGATTCGATTGAATGAATGAACAGACACGACGAAAAGGGGCGTGTCGCGTTGAATTCAACGCGCACAGGCTGTTGATCAGTTTCCAATCGTCGCGATGAAATACACGATTGCTAAAATGAGCAATCCCCCTGCCGTGAACCAGAGAATGCCCCGGATGTCGGTTCGGTCCAGTTTCTCCATCTCCCAGTTGGAACGGGGGAACATCTTTTTATGATCGAACCGATAGGGATCCTGGTACGACATATTCATTTCCTTGCGGTCTTCTGCTTTATCGGTATGAACCGGGGTTTTCATTTTCACAAAAAATCGGTCTAGCCGTTTTTTATCGTCCGGGAGGGTGAGGTACGAGACCAGAATCAGAATCATGAATGGCAAGGTGGTGCGAAGAATAATGCGAATGGTCTCGTTGAGCGCGTGTGGATTTTTCGAAAGATCGAAACCGAGCCAATCCACAATCACCAGTTCCAGGCTCACCATGCCGGAGCCGGTCACCTGGCCATCCTCAGCGAGTTTAATCCCCTGACTCCAGAAAATGGATTTTTTAGGGGTGTTATATTTTTTGATGAATTCCTGGCCCGGGACGAGCGGCTCCGGCCGCTCCCCCTTTGCTTTCCCGATTTTATTGAGTTGCTCCCACACCGCAATCGCCTGGCGCCGCTGAACAGCATCCACCGGGCGCGCGGTGTATGTTCGCTCCACCTGAATCGATTCGACGGTCTTGGCCAAATAGGGATTGGTTCTCACCCCGGGAAAAATTGGAATTATGACCTGCAACAGGATGAAGAAAACCAGAGCGAATGTCATGGACCACCATGCGCCGGCTCGCGTGGCGCGACGCCAACGGATTCCCATCCAGAAAGCGGCCGCCATGATTATATTGAATTCCCAGATCAATTTCAGCATGTTGAACACCGTGTCAAATTGGGTTGCGATCAGCACCCCGCCGACAACGGCGATAATTCCAATCACCCGGCCGATGTGAAGGTATAATTTTTCATCCAGCCGGGGGAATAGCGGCCGCACGAGATTATGCGTGAGCAACCCGGCAGTGGTAATCATCATCATATCCGCCGTGGACATGAGCGCGGCCATGAGGCAGGCGATCATCAGCCCGACAAGTCCAAGTCCGAGCGGAGCGAGCAGGTCACGGCAGGCATGCCCCCAGAGGTAATCCGGATTTTTTATGACATTGCCGTACAGAATCACCAGCATCATCGCTGAAATACCCCACAGCAGCGTGGTGGCGCGCTTGAGATAGATGCCTGTCGTGAAGCCGAATCGCGCCGTGTATTCGTCTTTGGCCGAGCCGCAGGCAGTCAGTTGATTGGCCTGAATGGCGACGTTGATTTGTATCATCACAATCAGGGAGGCGATGTAATACCAGGTGAAGTCGACCATATCCGGCGATCCCCAGATTTCGAAAGCCGATTGCGGCAGTTGCGCCCGGGCGGCGTGTAATATCCCGCTGAGACCGCTGACTTCGAAAACGCGGGTGATTTTGATGAAAGCAAATGGCAGGAGCAGCATGGAAAGAATGAGGATGAAAATCCCCTGCACCGTGTCGGTGATGTAGGCGGCCTCTAATCCGCCCAGCGCCGCATAGAAAATGACGATGATCGCCACTGCCCAGATGATGACGCCTTCGCTCAGGTATGAAAATTCTTTGCGTGGATCCTGCAGACGAAGCTGCTCCATGCGTTCAACTTCCACAGGCGTCAGAAGATCGACATCGGTGCTTTCAAGCTTTTCCAGCTCGACGGCGGTGTCGTATTCCTTTTTCTCCAAAGCGGAGAGTGACTCGTAGGGCCTGGCTGCGATGCCGGTGACTGTTTTGGTCATGGCAGTGAAGCCTAGCCCAATCACGACCATGAAGAAGACGGAACTGACAATGGCGTAGAATGCGGCCAATCCCCGGGAGTTATAGCGGTCCTCGAAAAAATCGCCCAGAGTGAGCAACCGCATGCGCCGGTACCAGACCGAAGTGATCCAATAAATCGGCAGCCCCAGCACGCTGGTGAGCAACTGCCAGACGCCGGCCATGCCATTTCGCGCCACGATGACCGTCGTCCCCACGGCGCTTTCCACCGAAGTGCTTTGTCCGAAGGCGGCGAACGTCTGGATGAATTTGCCGAATTTGCGGCCGCCTAAGAAATAGTCCTCCTGCGAATGAATCCGGCGCGAGGCCCAGACGCCGACGATGATCACAAAGAGAAAATAGGCAAAAACTGTAACCAGGTCGATGAGGGGTAAGCCCATCATGGGTCATTCCTTCCGATTCGAAAATGACGTGCGCTGCCCAAAGTGCTTTCGATTCCTGCTTGAAACGGGAAAATCGTCGCCACGGCTGAAACGATGCGCCAGCCGCTGTTATGAAAAGCCATACCGCTCCAGTAATTTTTCCGCCTCGCGCTGCTGCGAGATCGGGGCGTCGATCATGTAAACCATGTTATCCACTGCGCCCAGTTGACGCTGTAATACATCCAGGAGTTCAAAGGGATTGCCGTGGTACTGACTGCTGAAAAATTGAGTCAATTTCCCTGCCTCGGAAATTTTTCTGTAAATTTCCGGCCAGCGCGAAACATCCGGCTTGCCGTCGCCGGGCACCCACTGGATGCCCTTCAATTTCGGCATCTGCAGCAGTGCATCCAGGTGCGGCAATTCTCCAATGCCGTCAAGATGATAAAATGGGTGATCCAGCCGGGCGATGGTCGCGTCCAATTCCGGCTTGACGAAAGTATCGAACATGGCCGGGCTGATCATGTACGAGAAATCGCATTGCAGCATGTAATACCGGCCAGGCGAAAAGATCGGCGCCCAAGCGGTCGTGCCCGGATTGGTTGCGCCCTGAATCTCATTGAACGCTTCGAAATAGTCCCACCAGACCTGATGCGCTTCCCACGTCAGCCGCCGGACCTGATCCGGGTGGTCGTACAGATCGAGCAGCAAACTCTCCGATGGCCGAAACGAGGAGAGAATATCCAGGTTGCCGCCCAGGTCGGTCAGACCCAACTGAACACGATTGCCCCAGCGTTCCTGCGCGGCGCGGAGGATGTCGCATATTCGCCGGAACCAGAAATTGTCCGGATCGAATCGGAACGACAGCGAATGGATATCCGGCGTCGTCTCCGGCTGAAACCAGACTGTGTCCACGCCGTTTTTCAGGGGACAGCCCAGGAACGCGGCGATCACTCCCGGCCCGAAATTCGGCCAGAAATGGGGGAAGGCGTCGCCCATGAATGTGACGCCGGCCAGTTTAAAATCGATGCGATCGATGATGTGTTCAGCCGAAATGGTCTCGTCATAAAACGAAGTGAATTCGAAGTATGGCAACGAGGGTTCGTCGCGATCCGGCTGCCGGCCTTTCAATCGAATCTGAATCAGCGGGCGACCCAGTGTGCCCTGCCACCATTTCTCGCAATCGCGTATAATTTTCTCCCAGCGCTCGGCTGAAAAATTGACTGACATACCGCTTCCTTGATTTTCACGGGACATCGATTGGCATCATCTCTCTGAAATGAACGCGAAAAGGCTCGTCCGACCGTTCCGGATTTCAGCCAATTCCAATTAAAAATTCACCAGCCTGCTATCTCCCAAACTCGACGCATCGTTTCCTGTAATGCAGGTAATTTTCCCAGGTCACTTCCTCAGGCACACCGTGGTCGCACGTGGGAATATATCCCCCGCGCTTCCACATGGCCGGCAAAATATAGTCCAGATGTCTGTCAATCGCCTGCCTGTCCTGAGCGAGGATGCGCTTGTCGATTCCGCCGCTGATGACCAGATCCGGGTAGTCTTTCCCGGTTCGGACCACATCGCAGCCGGAGGCCACTTCGAACGGACACATGGCATCCAGCCCGACGGCTTCACGATACAGATCGATCACCGGGACGGAATAACCGTCGGTATCGACCTGAACGTACAGATGCCGCGTTTTATCGATTTGCCGGGATTTGATATTCCGGATGAGCTGCTGGTAATAGGGGAACAGAAATTCCCGAATCATATCCGGCGAGATGAGCGAGCCATGATTGTAACAAATATCTTCGCCGAAGAATACTTCATCGAATGTAACGTACTGTTGATGTTTCGCCGTCACCGCATCGGCCAGGACAAGCCAGGCGCGCATGCATTCATGGATCAGATCCGGTTTGTCGTGAAAAAAATACAGCAATTCCAAAGGCCCGATGAGGCTGCGAAGATACATGTACGCGCCGACGATGCGCTGCTGCATCATGTAGCCCTGCCCCGCCATTTCAATGGCCGTGCGCATGCGGTCTTCCAACCCGGCGAATCGCTCCTGTGAATGGGGGTTCATGCGCCATTTCACGTCCGTTTCCCAGGTCTTCCAATCTCTCACCGGATGGGTCAAATATTCCGGCATGAATCCCTGGCGCCGGCCTTTGAAATACAGGATATGGCGGCCGGCAAAGTCCTGCGCGATTTCATAGTCGCCGCGGTCTTCGATGATCTTTTCCTCGAACCGGGGGAGAAAAGCGGCTTCGCACCAGCCCAGTTCCATGAGTTCATGGACGCCAGGCGGATCGAACATGAAAAACTCATCGATATTCGTATTCTGATCCAGACCGTTTTCGTACCACACCGGCAGACAGAACCAGAGTCCGAAGGTCTTGTGGAAAAAGGGCGCTTCCGGCGTGATCGCGTAGACGTCGCGCAGTTTCTTCGCCGAAGGGTGTATTCTCTCCGGCCGCGGCAGGGCATGGATGCCATCCTGTATCATTGTCGTCCTTATTGCTTAATTCGGTTCCGAAATTCATCCTCGTAGAGGCCAATTTTTTCAAACGGTATCTTTTCAAATCCGGGTAGCTTTGAATAGACAATCGAATCGTCTTTCAATTGCAGGTTCAAATTTTCCAGATCGATGAAACCGGGATCGTCCAGCGCGATGAAATTGTCACGCAAGTCAAAGCGGGCGTATTCCCCGGTGTAGACATAGGTCTGATCGTATTTGTAAATCAGGTTCTTTTCGAACAGGTTTCGCCGGGGATACATGCCGGCGTATGTCTCGCCATCCTCCATTAAATCCAGCCACGTGACCAGTTCCGGATACCGCACGCTGTACGGCGGTTCTTTGATATTCACCTCCTGCGTCAGCCGGCGCCGGTACACGCCATCGTCGCCGAAGAAATAATCCCTCTGGCCCAGTGCGAAATCGTACCACATGGATTTGATGTGAAGCACGGGGCCGTATCCGGCGACGAAGATATTGTTGCGAACGACCAGATCGGAGCCGGCATTGCTGTAAATTGTGCCGTAGGACCCGACCTTGTAAAAGACATTGCCCTCGACCAGCGCGTCGCAACTGGCGTCGTCGAAATAGACGCCCATGGTCCAGCGGTGCGCAGGATTCCCGCAGTGGTGAAAAAAGTTGTATCGGATGATATTGCCGCGGTCGCTGGGGTCGCGGCCAATGTACCACGGCGATGTGTCGTTGGAATTCAACGCTGTGTGGTGAATGGAATTGTACTCGAATACATGGTCATTGCCATGCACGTAAATGCCCTGAAAATCGGAATTGTAGATTTCATTGTGGGCGATGCGATTCCCGCAGCCATCGACATTGACGCCGGCCCAGAGAAATTTGTTGCGCCGGTTGTAGTCGTGAATGCGGCAGTTCTCCACAAAACAATGGCCGGGAATCAGGTCCTTCTTTCTGCCGCCGCTGAGGTAAACGCCGCCGCAACCGGTATTGTAAATATCGCAGCTCAACACCCCGTGATGGTAGCCTGCCTTGCGGTCCCAGGCAGTGTATTTGTAAATGTGGCCCTGGAGATTGCCGATTTCCCGCGATACAGGAACGCCCTCGTAATCATCGTGCGTGATGTGCGGAAAGGTTTGCCGCGCGCCCTGTCCCATGAAGATGGCGGAGGTGCCGATGTTGCGCAAGGTGCAGCCTGCGATCAGATTGCCCCGGCCGCGCTCGATGTAAATTCCCATGCCGCGCGTCTCTTCAAAAATGATGTCGCGGAATGTGAGGTACGAAACGCCCTCCATCGCCACCAGCGGCGCTTCCAGCATGGATACTGCAATTTCCGCATTGGCAATATCCGATGGCGGCCAAAAATAGAGAATGCCGCTCTGCCTGTCCATGTACCATTCCCCGGGCGCGTCCAGCTCTTCGGGAATATTGAGCGCGACGTATTGCGTGTGCGGCTCGCCGTGGCCCAGCCCGTACAGATGCGGGGTACTCAATGTGATGCGCCGGCGGGTCGTATCGATGGTCTCGATTTTGATCTTGTCGTCGGCAAAACCGTGTTTGAATGTGCCTTGCAGCCAGACATCGGGACAATCGACCCAGCGCGAATGGCGCTCGTCCGTGTATTCGAAGGTGCCGCCGCGGATATGATCGTAATCGCGGATGCGGGGAATCGAGCCGGCGTCGATCACCCGGCCCATGGGGATGAAGCTACTGTTGGGGTATCTCGCCAACGGCATCACGTCGTGATTGAAAAACAGCTCCAGGGGCGCTGGCGCCACCGGCAGGGCGTGACCGAATTGTCCGTGCGCGCCGAAATCTTCAATGCCGAATGATTTCAGATCGGCCTGCAAAACATGTCTGCGGGAGATGTCCGGCAGCCGTTTGAGAATTCTTTCATCGGTCACTGCTTTGAACAGAGACGCCGGCAGCGCTCTTCCACCGGAGATGGAGACCTGCTCGCCGGGATAGGCGCGGTACACCACGCGCGAGGCCTCAGAACCGGAATCGCCTTCGTTCAGTTCGAATGTTGTGTGAAGAAAATATCTCCCGCCCCGAAGCCAGATGGTGAACCCCTCGCCGGGGATCCCCGAGATCGCTTTCATTTTCCGAACGGCGTCGCGCGCCTTTTCCAGCGCCGCGAACGGTTTTTCTTTTGTGCCGGGATTTTTATCGCTGCCGGTTGTGGCGACAAAAAACTCAGCGGCAACGATTTGAGAGTAGAAGGCTATCAGAAAAAAAATTCTGAAAAAAAATCTCTTCACAGCGATCTCCAATTTCACTAAAAAAAGTCTTTTCAAATCCGTGAAAATCCGTGTCATCAGCGTCATCCGCGTTCTATGCTGATTTGGACGCTGTCGTAAATTCCGTCGCCGCGAACGGTTTTTCTTTTGTGCCGGGATTGCTATCACTGCCGGTTGTGGCGACAAAAAACTCAACGGCAACGATTTGAGAGATGGAGGCTATCAGAAAAAAAATTCTGAAAAAAAATCTCTTCACAGTGATCTCCGATTTCACTAAAAAAAAGTCTTTTCAAATCCGTGAAAATCCGTGTCATCAGCGTCATCCGCGTTCTATGCCGATTTCAGCGCCGTCGTAAATTCCGTATTTCCGAAACGCCGCGCACATGGCAGCCACGCGCACCGGGTCCAGATCGATCGCGTCCGGCGTGGTGTAGGCCATGCTGATCAACCCGCCGTTGAATCGGCCGATGGTGGCCATCATGGTTTGGACATACCGCTCGATTTCGTCGGACGAGCCCTGCGCCAATGTCTTCTGAATGTCCACCGGACACCAGAACGCCAAGCGACCGCCGATCCGCTCCGCCAGATTGGCCAGCCCCATGTTCTCCTGCTGATCCATTTGAATGACATTGAGCCCTGCGTCGTAAAAAGTCGGCAGCAGATCGATGATCCAGCCGCAGGAATGCAGCCACACATCCAGTCCCAGCGCGTGCGCCAGCGCCCAGTTCTCCCGATAATGCGGCATGAAAAATTCCTCGATCAGCGACCTGTGAATCATCAACCGATTTTGCAGGCCCCAGTCGTCATACCCCATCACACCATCGCAGCCCAAATCCGCCATCAGACGAATGGAGTCGCGCTGCGCGTCAGCGAATCGGGCGATGAGCGACTTCACTTCATTGGGGTGCTCGTAGTAGCTGATGAACATGGTTTCGAGTCCCAGGATGTTGTGCACTGCTTCGTTCAGCGAACTGAAGCCCATCACGCCGAGGACATATTTGGGATTGGCCGACCGGTTGTTATCTTCGATGGCAGTTTTATGTCCCACATAGTACGCCGGATTGTTTCGGTCAGGAAACCGATACTGGCCGTGGCGCCGGATGTCCTCGATGGGATACCGCTTCGCCTGGCCCATGTCGCCGTTGCGCTGCGCGCTGCGCTCCCAGGTAACGCCCCAGGCATCGATGCGCCGGTCGATGTCGCCGCAGTGGGTCCAGGGCTGAATGTCTGCCGGGCCGAGACCCGCGCCCACAGTCCACGGCGCCGCCCAGAGAATATCGTTCTCTCCGCCGTCGGGCAGATAGTGGGGAATATGATCCGGCCGTTGAAAATGGATCGCCCGTTTGACTCGTTCCCGTGACGTCATCATGTAATGTAAAACCTGTATTTCTAAAATGAATTCGTTGCGTACCACTCTTCACATACCGAATGCCAACCAAATTCCGACAATCAAAGAGATAAAATCAAAACTCCGGCAAAACATGATGTCAGGCAGGACGTGAACAGCAGTTCGAACATTGAAAGTCAGTCATTGCTATTTATTTGTGATTCAGAAATTCAGGTAAAAAGAATCGTTTCGATGCATCCGTCGCTCCACCGGTTGCCTCGCCGCCGCCCATTTTCAGTCATGTACGTCGGGTGAATCAAGTGAGTCGGGGCGATGCCGACTATGAATTTCAAAAATTGGTGACCTGAAAAAAAATGAGGCGTCGCCAGTATCGAAGCAAAGACATGTCTAATGGTCATACGATTGGAATGGTCAACTTTTCAAGGGGTTATAACATTGAATAAAATCAGTGGCAATGTAAAAAAATAAAAATAAAATATCAATAGGAAAAATGGGATTTATTGCAGGCCGGGAGCGCGGGGTAGGGAGGAAGGAGGGCAGCGACGCAATCGTCCTGGCGGATGGCGTCGCTGTTGAGTGGAAGAGGATAGCCTGGATGCGTGGCCGGAGCGATTCAGCCTGGGGCGCTGAAAGGGCGCGTATCCTCCTTTCATTCAACAGGGGATCATGTTGCGATTTACGAAAAAATTAACTTGATTTTCTGCAGTATCTTTGTATATTCATTCTCATACACCCCGGCAGGATTTTCGATGTTCCATTAGCGGAGCTATCCCTCCGGATCGCAGGCTTTTTTTTAAAAATAGTCCCCAGCATTAACCTCGGATGAGTACGGAACGATGTCACCAAAGGCGATGATTGTTTCTGAAGTTCTATTATGCTAATTTCGGTTCATCCGGGGTGATATGCAGTAAGTGAATAATCACTTGTTCGATCTGCGGAGTGATTTTCAATTCAGTTAGAGGAGGTTTCGATGAGCCAACCTTCAAAGCGGGACAGGCAAAAGTCCGCCGGGAGCGCCTCCGCGACCGGCAGCAAGTCCCGGGGATTCACAGAAGAGGAGCGGGCCGCGATGAAGGAGCGCGCCCGGGAGTTGAAGGCGGAAGCGCGCGCGAACAAGAACAGAGCGGATTGGGAGAGCGCCGTGCTGGCGAAGATCGACGAGATGCAGGAACCGGATCGCTCCATGGCCAGGCGGCTCCATGAGATCATCAAAACCAGCGCGCCAAACCTCTGGCCGAAAATCTGGTATGGGATGCCCGCGTATGCCATGGATGGCAATGTCGTCTGCTACTTCCAGAGCGCGCAAAAATTCAAAACGAGGTACTCGACGTTCGGCTTCAGCGACAGGGCAAACCTCGACGAAGGCGCCATGTGGCCTGTCGCTTTCGCGCTGAAGGAGTTGACTGCCGCAGAGGAGGAAAGGATCATCGCGCTTGTGAAACAAGCGGTGAGCTGAGGACTGAACTTGCTAACAGGTTTCGCCCCGGCATCTTCATCTGCTCCGTCAAATCTATCGATCTCATCCATTGTGCAGAATTCAAGTAGGTGCAGCTCCGATACTATTATTCACGATATACAAAAAGTCCAACAAGGCGCTCCTGTTGATGCGCAAGAACTCAGTGAAAAAGCGCGCTGATAGCTAACGCACGAATGAGCTACGCGCTATGCCGCTTTACAACCAGCACTGAAGGAGGGACCCGAGCGCCCGAAAAAGAAACCACAGCCCGCATGAAGATAAACAAACGGCTCGAGACCGCAGGCTGGCGATTCATCCAAGATGGCGATGCACTTACAAATATCCGTGCTGAGCCGTCCGTTGTCATCAAGCCAGCAGGCATCGACTCGCTCGGCGATAACATCGAGAAGGACGAGCGCGATATTGTCGGTTTTCTGCCGATCGTGGGAAAGGAGAATTGACATGGATGATCGGGATAGACGTGATAATATATTGAAATATTCGGAGATTACCCAGACGGTGATTGGTTGCGCCTTCGAAGTGATCAATGAATTGGGCGCAGGATTTCTGGAATCGGTTTACGAGAAGGCGATGCTTATTGCCCTGCGTCAAAAGGGTCTTTCAGTGGTGGCACAACATCCGATTAAGGTTGTGTTCAGAGGCGAAAGTGTGGGTGATTTTTTCGCCGACCTGTATGTCGATGGAAAGGTGATCGTTGAATTGAAGGCTGTCAAAGCCCTCGCCCCAGAAAATCAGGCTCAGATTATTAATTACCTGAAAGCCACCGGAATCAAGTCGGTTTGCTGATCAACTTTGGCAACCCGAAACTGGAATACAATCGCTTTACGCGAAGTAAGGCCATTGAACATGGATAGACAGGATAAAAAGGATTTTTATTCATCCTGTGCATCCTGTTCATCCATGTGAATAGAAAGGAAATTCTGGTTACGCGCATTAAAGCCATTGAACATGGATAGGCAGGATAAACAGGATTTTGTTTCATCCTATGCATCCTGTTCATCCATGTGAATAGAAAGGAAATTCTGGTTACGCGCATTAAAGCCATTGAACATGGATAGACAGGATAAACAGGATTTTGTTTCATCCTGCGCATCCTGTTCATCCATGTGAATAGAAAGGAAATTTTGGTTACGCGCATTAAAGCCATTGAACATGGATAGGCAGGATAAACAGGATTTTGTTTCATCCTGCGCATCCTGTCCATCCTGTTCATCCATGTGAATAGAAAGGAAATTCTGGTTACGCGCATTATAGCCATTGAACATGGATAGGCAGGATAAACAGAATTTTGTTTCATCCTGTGCATCCTGTTTATCCATGTTGAAACAATTTCTGGCCAGTCACGAGCAGATCGCGCGTATGGAGAAGAATATCCAGCCCACGCTGGCCCTGGTCTGGGGTGATGAGGAATCAACCGTAGTCGGGTTGAAAACTGTGGAAGAAATCGCCGAACAAAAAAAGCCCGGATTCGAGAGTGAAACCGGGCTTTTTTATTAAGCTAAAAAAGGATGTTCAGGACATCAATCGTTTTGCGCTTCGACAACAGCGATGGCCGTCATATTCACAACATCATTGACTTCGCAACCCTGTTGCAGCACATGAACGGTCTTTTGCATGCCCATGAGAATGGGGCCGATAGCTTCGGCGTTGCCCAGGCGCATGAGCAGCTTGTACGCGATATTGCCGGCATCCAGATTCGGGAAGATGAGGACATTGGCTTCTGTTTTAAGCGATGAGAAGGAATAAGACTCATCCATGATTTCTTTGAATACGGCAGTATCGGCCTGCATTTCGCCATCGATCATGAGCGTCGGATCTTTTTTCTTCACGATTTCAGTGGCCTCTTTCACTTTGAGCGATTGAGGATGTTCCACGCTTCCGAAATTGGAGAAAGAAAGCATCGCGATATGCGGCTCAATGTCAAACCGTTTCACCGTCTCCGCCGTGAGGATGGCGATGTCCGCCAATTCCTGGGCGGTGGGATCGATATTGACCGTGGTGTCGGCGCAGCAGACGACGCGGTTTTTGAATAGCAGGATGAACATGCCAGCCACGCGGCTCACTTCCGGGCGTTTGCCAATAATTTGCAACGCCGGCCGAATGGTTGCCGGGTAATTCATCGAAATGCCAGCAATGACAGCGTCGGCGTCGCCCATGTGAACCATCATGGGTGCAAAGGTCCTGTTTTGGTTCATGGCCTTTTGCACGTCATACATGGTCAGGCCTTTGCGCTGACGCAATGTGTACATTGCTTTGCAGTAATCATTGTATTTCGGAGACTTCTCCGGAGTGATGATTTCAACGTTATTCAGGTCGATCTGCAACGCGGCAAGTCTCGCCTTGATGACATCTTCGCGCCCTAACAGCACGGGCACAGCGATGTTTTCCTGTTTGACGATGTATGCGGCGCGCAGTATCTTGTCGTTCTCGCCTTCAGGGTAGACCACTCTTTTGGGATTGCGCTGCGCTTTATTAATCACGATGCGCATCATTTCCCGCGATTTTCCCAATCGGGCTTCCAGCTGTTCCCGGTAGGTATCGAGATCGACCATGATTTTTGCAACGCCGGTGTCCATCGCCGCTTTAGCCACGGCAGGAGCTTCCCACAGCAGAACGCGCGGATCGAATGGTTTGGGAATGATGTATTCCGGGCCAAACGAGAGCCGTTCCACACCGTACGCTTTGCACACGGAATCCGGCACATCTTCTTTGGCCAGACTGGCGAGCGCGTGAGAGGCAGCGATTTTCATTTCATCGTTGATTGAACTGGCGCGAACATCCAATGCGCCGCGGAAGATGAACGGAAAACCAAGTACGTTGTTCACCTGGTTCGGATAATCCGAACGGCCGGTCGCCATAATCAGATCGTTCCGAGCTGCTTTGGCCACTTCGTATCGAATTTCCGGGTCCGGGTTGGCCATTGCAAAAATGATCGGATTCTTGGCCATGGAGCGCACCATGTCCTGGGTGACGCAGTCTTTGACAGATACACCGCAGAACACATCCGCGCCTTCCATGGCTTCTTCCAGAGTGCGCGCTTTGGTTGTACTGGCATATTTTTCTTTGTACGGATTCATACCGTCTTTACGGCCTTTGAAAACCACGCCTTTGGAATCGGCCATGATGATGTTTTCGACTTTTGCGCCGAGCGCGACATACAGGTCTGCGCAGGCGATGCCGGCAGCGCCGGCGCCATTCACAACAATGATGACCTCTCCGATTTTCTTGTTAACAATTTCCAGCGCATTGACCAGAGCGGCGCCGGAGATGATGGCGGTGCCGTGCTGATCATCGTGGAAAATGGGGATGTTGGTCGTCTTCTTCAGCGTCTCTTCGATGTAAAAACACTCCGGCGCTTTGATATCTTCCAGGTTAACGCCGCCAAATGTCGGCTCCATTAACTGGACCGCTTTGATGACTTCGTCCGGATCTTCGGTATTCAATTCGATATCGAACACATCGATATCCGCAAATCGCTTGAACAGGACGCCTTTTCCTTCCATCACGGGCTTTCCGGCGAGGGCGCCAATATTGCCCAGGCCAAGCACAGCCGTTCCATTGGAAACGACGGCAACGAGGTTCCCTTTGGCGGTATACAGATAAGCGTCTTCAGCATTCTTTTCAATTTTACGACAGGGTTCAGCCACACCAGGGGTGTAGGCCATAGAGAGATCGCGCTGGGTAGCGCACGGTTTGGAAGGTACGACTTCTACTTTTCCTTTCCGACCACGAGAATGGTATTCGAGTGATAGTTCATTAAAATCCATAATGTCATACAGAGCTTACGCTCTGCATTTCTCCACCTCCTTTACGCATAAGTTAGTTGAGATAAACATAACCACTCCTTATTTGATTATCGCTGCCAACTTTTTGTTCAGACACTCAATAAAAAAATTTATACCTGACCATGCAAAAAAAACCAGGTGAGTTGTTTGTAAGCGCATTCGCGCACCTGGAAATTTGTTGCACCTGACCGGGAATTTTCTTTATCAAGGCCGTTGCAGCACTGGTCTCATAAAAGATAGACCAATTATAATATAATTATTATTAAAAGTCAATAGATATATTCTGCGGCTTTGAGGTTGAAGCGCGCCCCCAGGGGCGCTGGCGGCGATAGTGTGTCGCGCCTGGTCTTTCAATGGTCAATGCCGGAGTCTGGCCAGCCTCGACACGGGTGGAAATTGCGTCCCCGATTCTTGTCCGCAGAATCAACTTCGGAGGTGACGATGCCTTTCCAGCAGGACAACCTTTCCCCTGGCCGATTCATTTCGATGCCAACGATTCAGGCATGCGCCTGGTTCAAAATAAAAAAGCCCCTGTGCGCGTGTTTTGCTTAGGGGCTTTTTACGTTCCCTGTAAGGCAGTCCCAGTCTTCTGATGATAATGGAAGAATATTCATGAAGGGATCATTTAACCGGTTGTAAACGCCATCCGGTTTGTAGATTGGTTGATCATAATTCCTCCTGAATGTCAGGGATTCACCCCTCCATTTTTAAGTTGTTATAAATTAAGTTGGATCAAGGCCGGAAGATAGTGAATAATACTGATAAAAGTAAATAAGTTATCAGTAAAAAGAATTAATAAAGAAATTAATTTTGTGCCGATTCATGAAGAGTTACCGTGAATGTGCTGCCTGCATCCGGTTCGCTCTTTACATCGATTGTGCCCTGGTACAGGGATGTGATCTTTTTCAAAATCGTCAGCCCGAGTCCACTACCAAGGATGTCCCGTGTTTTCGCGTTTTTGATTCGGACGAATTCATTGAACAATTTCGAGGCTTCTTCCCTGGTCATGCCAATGCCGGTGTCTTCGACTTTTATTTCCAGTTGTCCGTCCCTTTTGGCTAAATGAATATTGACCTTTCCGCCATCCCTGTTGTATTTCACCGCATTTGAAATGAGATTGTTAAAAATAATTTCAATTTCACCTGAGTCGCACAAAAACAGTATTGAATCTTCCGAGTCAAGATTGACAACTATATTTCGGCGCCCGGTTTCCGGAAGCACCGATTCGATGGCCATTTTCGCGCTATCAACAATATTATGGATTATCAGCTCGCGCTTTTTCTGACCGGATTCGATTCGGGTCAAATCGAGCAGGTCCAGAATCATTTTGCGCATGCCTTCAATGCGAACCAGGCAGCGGTTGATCATCGTGTCGTACGAAGCGATGTCTGCGCCCAGTTTGTGATGCTGCATGATGTCCAGGTAGCCTTCGATGGAATTGAGCGGCGATTTTAATTCATGCCCGAGAACAGAGATGAACTGAAATCGAACCTGATGTTTTTCGCGGGCCAACTTTTCAACCTCGCGGGCCAGAATGAGCCGCTGGGTTCCTTTGGATACCACGTTTTTCAATTCCTCCGGCGTAAACGGTTTCGCCAAAAAATCGAAAGCGCCTCTTTTAACTGCTGTGACAGCAGTTTCGATGGATGCATACGCCGTAATCATAATCGTGATCATTTCGCTTTCCGTGGCTTTCACCTGCTCGAGAATTTCCAGGCCACTGATGCCTGGCAGTTTGTAGTCCAATAAAAGCAGATCCGGTCGATTGGCATTGATTTTCCTGACAGCTTCTTCGCCGTTCTCAGCCACATCCACGTCAAACTGAACTTCGTCTTCGATGTGCGGGAGCGTTAATTTAAATTTGCTCAGCGCTCGTTTGATGCTCGAACGCATGCCAGGCTCATCATCGACGACGAGTGTGCGGAGTATAATCATGATAATTTTTCCTTTAAAAGTCGATTGACTTCACGCAAGAGTTGTTCGAAACGAACCGGCTTTGCCAAAAAGACATCCGCTTTTACCCACGACCGTTCTTCATCTGTTTTGGCGTCGAATTCCAGGCCTGTCTCGCTGGCAACGGCTGTCACCAAGATTACCGGGATAGCTGGATTTTTTTTCTTGATGTGATAGGAAAGCGAAAAACCGCCATCCACATTTTCCATCATCAAATCCACAATGGCCAGGTCTGGCGATGTGGTTTTGAGTATTTCTTCGGCGTCGGACTGGCCTTCAGCGGTGATGACCGTAAAACCTGCCTCCTTTAAATTTATCTGCATTTGAGATAAAAAATCAATGTCATCATCAACAACCAAAATTGTCCTTTTCGCTTTGTTCGCGTCCATTTTTTTCCTCATTATTTTTTAAAATACACGTCAGTATTCAGCCGCCAAGTCGCATAGCCTCGAAGCTAAATAAATAATTCTAACTTCAGCAATTTTAAATTTTATACTATTAATCTGTTTCTATCAGCGATGGTCTGTGTCCAATATCGTAGTTGATGATGTTTCACCAGTTTTGTTTATTTGCCATGCCTTTTCGGCAGCGTCACTGTAAAAGTTGTGCCGATTGGGCCAGCGCTTTCGTCAGCATTGGAAATAACATCGATATTGCCGCGATGCATTTTCACAATACCATAAATGATCGCCAGACCCAAGCCGGTGCCTTCGCCCGGCTTTTTCGTCGTAAAAAATGGTTCGAAAATCTTCGGCAAAATATCTTTGGGAATTCCTGTGCCGGTATCCTGGACTTTTAAAAAAACATTTCGCTCGTCATCTTCAACCCGAATGGTGAGCGTTCCCCGGCGCGGCATGGCTGTTAAGCTATTGTTGATCAAATTGGTCAGAACCTGCACTATCTGGTCCCGATCCAGATCAGCATTTTGTTCGTTCAGATTAAATTCTTTTTTGATTTGAATGCCTTCCGGCGCCTGAATTGCTTTCAAACAATCATCAATTAATTTCGGCAGGTTCACCGATTTTAGCACCACTTTATTTTCCCTGGCGAAATGCAGCAATCCGGCCACGATTTTCTTGGCACGATCCGCGTGGTCAGCGATCATTTTGAGCGCGTCTTTGTCTTCAGCGGCTATTTCCAGCTCATCCAAAAGAAGATGCGAATACATGAGGACAACGCCCAGCGGATTGTTGATTTCGTGGGCAATGCCGGCGGCCAGTTGTCCCATGCTGGCCATTTTTTCGGATTGAATCAGCGCCTCGCGGGTGTTGGCCAATTGCTCGTTGGAGACTGCCAGTTCCCCGATGGTGTCGTGTAACTTTTCGATGGAATAGGGGAGACACATCTCGGTTTCGGCCAGGCCTTTGTGAATGGCAATGGCATGTTCGCGGCACGTCTCATAGCCGCACGCGCCGCAGTTGAGTTCGTCTTCCGGTTTTGTTTTCCCTATTTTGGAGAGAATCGCCCTGATTTCTGTTTCGTCCGGCGCGGATATTCGCTGGTCGTACGGCGAAAAAGTTCGTGATAAATCCAGGTCGTGGAATTTTTCCATGTAAAAAACCCATTCGCCGGGTTCACGCGACTTGATTATTCTCCTCACAAAATTACTTTGCAGAGCACGCCTGCGAAACAACGGCGCTTTGGTCGTCATGCCGGCGCCCATGAGGCAGCCATCGCAGCAGAGAATGTCGAGAAATTTTGCCGTGGTCTCGCCTGAGCTGAATTCGATGATGGCGTCGATGAAATTGGCTTTGCCGTTGGCGGAAATGACATCCCCTTCGATAAGGTCTTCATGGATATTGGCGGTCTCCAACAAACCGCGACCGATGGGAAAAACCGAGCCTTTATTGCCATGGGGCGGATCGAAGTCCGAAGCCGCAACGGTTTCCGGGTGAAGGCCTGAATCGGAAAACATCTGGCGCAGTTCCCTGAATGTGAGCACTTCATCGATTTCGCCGATCATTTCTTCGCTGTACGCCTCGCCTTTTTTTGCAATGCACGGCCCAATGAAAACAATGCGAAGGTCCTGGCCGTGAATTTTTCGAAGCGCCCGCGCTGCGGCGATCATCGGGGAGACGACCGGGGCAAGCGCATCGATGAGATGCGGATGGTACCGTTTCACATAGCCAAAAATAGCCGGGCAGGCTGTGGCAATATAACGTTTGCCATTGGATTCCGCAAGCAACTCCCTGGTTTTTCGCGCGACCAGGTCAGCGCCAAACGCGACTTCATTCACATATTCAAATCCCAGCGAGCGAACCATGCCAACGAATTGGGTGTATTCCATTTCAACAAATTCCGCGGCAAAGCTCGGCGCAATGATCGCCGAAACTTTGTCAGAAGTCTGAAGCAGTTCCGTCACTTCTTCGATGGAGCTTATCACCTGCTTGGCGTTCTGGCTGCACACTTTCACGCAATTGCCGCAGCCAATGCAACGCTCCGCAATCACCTCGGCCTGGCCATTGGCGATTCGTATGGCTTTGGCCGGACATTCGCGAACGCAGGTGTAGCACACGCGGCATTTGTCCTTCACGGTCGAAACCATGGGTTTTCGGTATTTCGGACTCATGCATTCTCCCTAAAGCAAGACATCTCTTTTGTGATAAGTTGTATGGAGAAGTCGGTGGCTCTTGTCTTTGAGCGGTTCGCCAAGAAATTCTTCATAGAGTTTTTTAATATATTTGTTATTGTGCGATGCCGTCACCTGGGCGTCGCGGTCGATTTCGTACAGTTTTTTCATTCGCGCTTTCACCGCGTCCAAGTTGGCGGAAAGCGGCTGCCCGCCGCCGGCAATGCAGCCGCCAGGACAGGTCATCACTTCCATGAAATGAATGGTTTTTTTGCCGCTTCGAATTTCATCCAGCATTTTCCTGGCATTGCCCAAACCGCTCACCGCTGCTACATTCAGTTCCAAATCGCCAAGGGTGATTTTCGTTTCCTTGATCCCGTTCAATCCGCGCAATTCTTTCACTTTCATTTCAGCCAATTCGTTTCCGGTGAGGAAATAGTGGGCTGTGCGAACCGCGGCTTCGAGAACGCCGCCGGACACGCCGAACAGTTTACCGGCAGAACTTCGGACGCCAAACGGGGTGTCATTGGATTCAGGGGACATGTTGTTCAAATCCAGACCGCGCATTTTTATGATTCGCGCCAATTCCCGCGTCGTCAAAACCGCGTCGATGTCCGGCAGATTGTTGTTAGCAAGCTCCGGCCGTTCTGCTTCGAATTTCTTAGCCGTGCACGGCATCAGCGAAACACTATAGATTTTCTCAGGATCGATGCCTTCTTTTTCGGCAAAGTAGCTTTTGATTATGGCGCCCATCATTTGCTGGGGGCTTTTACATGTCGAAAGATTGTCGATGAAGTCCGGGTAAAATTCTTCGACGAATTTAATCCAGCCGGGCGAGCAGCTTGTCATCATGGGAAGCTTGCCATTGGTTTTGATGCGATGGGCCAATTCAGCCGCTTCTTCCATGATGGTCAAATCCGCGCTGAATGATGTGTCAAAAACCCGATTGAATCCGAGACGCCGTAGCGCTGCCGTCATGATGCCGATTGAATCCAGCCCGGGCTTCAAGCCGAATTCTTCGCCGATGGTGACAGAAATACTGGGCGCGTGTTGAACAACAACAAATTTTTCAGGATCGTTCAGCGCGTCAATCACTTCCTTGATATCGCTTTTTTCACGGAGCGCGCCGGTGGGGCAGACCATGATGCATTGGCCGCAGTTGATGCAACTGGAAATATTCAGCCCTTCGTTGAACGCCGGGCCGACAATAGCGCGGCTCCCGCGATTGATAAAATCGATGGCGCTCACTCCCTGAATCTCTTCGCACACCCGGACACATTTTCCGCACAAAATACATTTTGCCGGATCGCGAACCAGGGAGGGACTCGACAAATCCATGTTGTAATGATTCTTCATTCCGGTGTAACGGCGCTGCCGAACCCCTAATTCTGCCGCAAGGCTCTGAAGCTCGCATTCATTGTTTCGGATGCAGTACAGGCAATCGTCCGGGTGATTGGAGAGCAGCAGTTCAATGATGGTTTTTCTGGCTCGCAGCGCCCGGGGAGAGTGCGTTTTTATTTTCATGCCTTTCTGAACCGGATAAGCGCAACTGGGAATCAGTCCATTCTGGCCTTCTACTTCCACCACACACATTCGGCAGGCGCCGCTGGGAAAGAGTCCTTTCAAATGGCACAACGTCGGCACTTTTATGCCTTCGCGCTCCAGCGCGTCAAGAATCATTTCCCCAGGTTTAGCTTCTATTTTTCTATTGTTTACTTCTATTTGCATCGTGCTTTCCTTTTTCATTTATTTCGAATTGAACCATATTTTAATTGACCGTCACCGCATCGAATCGGCACACTTCCACGCAAGTGCCGCATCCGATGCATTTATCATGAATGATAAAATGAGGGGCTTTCTTGTTTCCAATGATGGCATCGGCCGGGCATTTTTTGGCGCACAGCCCGCAGCCGGTGCATTTATCCACAATGATGGTGTAATTCAGCAATTCGGCGCACACGCCGGCCGGGCATTTGCGCTCGTAAATATGAGCCTCGTATTCATCGCGAAACCACCGAAGCGTGCTGAGAATCGGGTTCGGCGCTGACTTGCCAAGCCCGCATAAACTCGTATCCTTAATGACCTCCGCCAAACGATTCAGATACATCACACCCTTGAATCGCTCCAGCGCTTCCACGCCGGATTCGCTGCCGCGTCCGTGGGTGATGCGCTCTAAAATTTCCAGCATGCGGCGCGTTCCTTCGCGGCAGGGGATACATTTTCCACAGCTTTCCCGCTGAATAAAATCCATGAAGAATTTTGCAACGTCCACCATGCATGTGGTTTCGTCCATCACCACAAGTCCGCCGGAGCCCATCATGGCGCCGACTGTTTGCAGGGATTCGTAGTCAATGTCAATGTCCAGGTGACTTTCCGGAATACATCCGCCGGAAGGCCCGCCGATTTGCACGGCTTTGAATTTTTTGCCATCCGGTATGCCGCCGCCAATATCGAAAATTATCTCCCTTAGTTTGGTTCCCATAGCGACCTCGACAAGGCCTGTGTTTGCAATTTTGCCGGACAGGGCAAAAACTTTGGTGCCTTTGCTGTTTTCCGTTCCCACCGCGTTGAACCAGTCCGCGCCATTTTCGACAATGGCCGGGACGTTGGACAACGTTTCCACGTTGTTGATGACCGTAGGCTTGCCGAACAATCCACTGACAGCCGGGAATGGGGGACGAGGCCTCGGCATGCCACGCTTTCCTTCGATGCTTTGAATCAGCGCGGTTTCTTCGCCGCAGACAAACGCGCCCGCGCCCATTTTGATGATAATCTCCAGGTTGAATCCGCTATCCAGAATATTGAAACCCATCAATCCAAAATCTTTGGCCTGTTGAATTGCTTCCTTGAGCCGTTTGATCGCCAGCGGATATTCGGCGCGAATATAAATGTGCGCCTTCGAAGCGCCGATGGCATACGCGGAAATGGCAAGTCCTTCGAGCAGGCGAAACGGATCGCCTTCGATGACAGCCCGATCCATAAACGCCCCGGGATCGCCTTCGTCCGCGTTGCAGATGAAGTACTTCTGATCCGAGGCTGTGTTCAGCGCGAATTTCCATTTTTTGCCGGTGAGGAATCCGCCGCCGCCTCTACCGCGCAGACCGCTTTTTTCTATTATGTCGCACACTTCGCCTGGGGTATAGTCGTGAACTGTTTTCGAAAGCGCGCTATAACCGCCGCCAGCGATGTATTCGTTGATATTCACCGGATTTACGATGCCGCAATTCTTGAGAACCCAGCGTGTCTGGGGAGCGAAAAATGGATGCTCGTCCAAAAAAGCAACCTCGTCCCACGCACTTGAATTTCCATTTCGATGCTGTCCGATTACATTATCTTTCAGAACCGTACCATTGAAAATTCCATCCAGCAGCGATTCAGCTTTATCCTCGGTGATTGATTTGAATGAAATCCGATTGCGCCCGTCAAGCTGAACGTCGACAATTGGTTCATCCACGCAAAGCCCGATGCAGCCCACTTCGATGACTTCCGCTTCGATATTGTGCGACTTCAAATATTCATTTATTTTAATCAATGTTTTTCCAGCGCCGGCGCCCAGGCCGCAAGTGCCGGTTCCAATATAAATGACAGGTTTTTCAATTTTTTTTCTCTGGCTTGTGAGCAAAATATGTTGGCGATAGTTCTTACAATTTTCATCGCCGTGGCAAAGCGGCCCGTTTTTCAAACATTCAATCAATTGCGGGCAAGGTGTGTTCACATTATGCCAGCATTTATCACAACATTTTATATCAGCTATTTTGGCCATCGTCATCTACCTTTCTGTGATACGATTCAAGAATGCTTTTCACTTTATCCGGGGTAACGCTTGCATAAAATTCACCGTTAACGGCTATCACCGGCGCAAGGCCGCACGCGCCAATGCAGGCGACAACTTCAATGCTGAACAATCCGTCTCGCGATGTGCGGCCGGCTTCAACTTTAAGTTCTCGCGTGATTGTCTCCAGTACTTTGGCGGAACCTTTGACATGGCATGCGGTTCCCCGACACACCTGAATGTGGTATTTGCCAACCGGCTCGAACCGAAACTGATTGTAAAAGGTGGCAACGCCGTAAATCTTGCTGGCTGGTAAATTCAGGTGCTTGCCAATGGATGCAACTGCTTCACGCGATAAAAAACCGTCGGCTTCCTGGACTTCTTGTAATATTGGAATGAGTGAATCCCGTTTCGCATTGGGATGTTTCTGCAAAATATTCTCAACTGAATTCATTTTTATTGTGTCCTTCTTTTGTTTTTTGTCGTGCAAAATATGCCACCTTTTCGACGGCCATAATCATGTCTCGATTTTCCACATAGATTTCTGAAGGAAGCTGGAGATTGATAGGAGAATAGTTCAAAATTCCTGTAACCCCGGCCTGAACGAGCTTCTCAGCAATTTCCTGGGCCTCATCGACTGGCACCGAAATGATGGCGACTTTGATATTTTTTTCAAAAATAATCGGATGTAGTTGATCGGTATGATAACACCGGCAGCCGTGAAAAACCCTGTCTACAATGGCAGGGTCTTTATCGAAAGCAATGGTAATTTCAAGTTTTGGGCGTCTCCCGTGAAAATAATCCAGAATCGCGCGGCCTAAATGCCCAACACCTACCAGTGCAACCTCCTGTTTTTCCGCTGCATCGATGAATTCGCCGATACTGTTCATCAATTCATTTATTTCGTAACCGCTGACAGAGGAGCCTGAATATCCAATCGCCATCAGATCCCTGCGAAGCTGCACTGATGTTACCCCGGCAAGCTTGGCTAATTGATGCGAGAATAAATGGGTGATATTCTCCCGCTTGAACTTAATGAGAATTCTACGATAGAGAATTAACCGCTCTAAAGCTTTTTCAGGAATTTTGTCCATGCTGAAAGTAAGTTAGATGTGATAATTGTAACGCTGTTATTATATTCACAGCTAATATAACGTACCCATCCAATAAATGCAAGTGAAAAATAAAAAATTTTAAAAGAATAATATTCAGGGAAGCCCAGTCAACTTGCGTAAAAGTGTAAAATTAAAAATCTGGCTGGCAGCATACATTCCTTCAGCATAAAATAATTATCGGCCCATCGGCCCTATGATATAATGTTTCATTCCACCCATTCGATGTCCATTCCATACTGTGTCACTTTTTGTGTCACCGTCAGAGGGAAAAGGTGAAAAGAAGGGAAATTGAATGTTGAATCTAAAAGATTTTTTCGATACACCTAACTTGATGTTAATTAATAAAAAAAGCCCCTAAGCGTGTTTTGCTTAGAGGCTTCTTATGTACGCCCGCCGCGAATTGAACGCGGAACCTACGGATTAGAAGTCCGTTGCTCTATCCAATTGAGCTACGGGCGCGTTTTGAAAGACGCCTAATATAAAAAAATAACATGATTTTGTCAAGCAAAAATTCTGACAGTAGCACCAGGTCGTCTCAGAACTTGTGGTCGTTGGCTCGGTTTTCTGAGAAGCATTGAAGTCGCAAGCCGGTTCCTGCTTTTCCCGCTGAAGATTCTTCCGGCGGTTGTGTTAACTTCATTAAGTTTAGCCTGAATACGTCGAAAATATAGGTATTGCAATGAAGGATCGGATAGATGCTATGCTGTTGCACCTGTTCATCATTCTGAAAAGGAAATGCTGGTTGGGGGGCAAATCACGCTCTGGCTGAATCTGCGTCTGGTGTCAGGGGCGCTGCGCGATCGGACACTGTTACTCAGAGCGGTTGCGGCGATGGAGATGGCATGAATAAATCAGACAGACATATCAAACTATTTTACGACATGTTGCTTTCCTTTGATCTGGACAAGGACTTTGTTTCCCTTGTGCAGGCAACGGTCAATGCGTATCAGCATCAATTAGGCTGTTTTGCCGTGGCTGTTTTAGAGTGTTTAGTCGCCAATGAAACCAGCCTGGAATTACACCAGGTCGCGTCAATTCCGCCGGACAGCGCAGCCCATCGGCCCTTGCAGGACGCGCAGGAGAAAATTCACGACATCGTGCGTCGTTCCGGAAAATGCTCCACTAATTTGAAATCGCCGCTCATTCAGGAATGCGATGATGGGACCTATTCCTATATTTTTGACCTTCCGAAATTTGGCTTTCTTCTTTTAATATGCAAGGCCGAACCACTCCCTTCAGAAATCATCGACGGCCTCGTTGCCGTCAATCAGAAGTTCGCTCAGACCTGTTGTGCCGTCCGTGACAGGGAATCAGCGCGCGCCCGCGAGGATGAATTGATTTTAATTGCTGAAGCCACGCAGGATACCATCTTTTTTGTCGATGAGGCCGGCACGCTGCTCTATTTGAACCAGCAGTCATTGAGTCTTTTGGGGTATACGCTGGAGGAGATGATAGGCGCGAATATTGAAAAATTTGTGCCTGATAAAGATGTGTCACAGTTCCGCGAGGTGCTGTCCGAAATATTCCACCGAAAACAATTCAACAGCTTTGAGGCCAAACTGATCCATGCTGATGGCCATCGCGTGCCGGTGGAAATCGATGTCCGGTTGGCTAACCAGGGGGATAAACTCATTGCGCGGGGAACCGTGCGGGACATTACTGAGCGGATGTTGAACCAGCAAAAATTGAAGGTGAGCCAGGAACGGTTGGAGATCCTTTTGAAATCCATTTCTGTGGCGGTCTTTGTCATCGATGCCACCCGTCGTGTCATTCTGGAAATGAACCCGGCCGCAGAGAGACTCATTAGCCGTCCGCGCAGCGAAGCGATCGGTGCTTCGTGCCAAAAAATATTCTGCCCCGGTGTGGCTGAACCCTGTACGATCACCGACCTGGCGGAGAATGTCGTGAATTCGGAACGTGAAATCATTCATGCTTCGGGTAAAAAAATTCCGGTATTCCAGAGTGCGGTCTCGGTCATCCTCGATGGTGAGCCTGTGATTGTGGAAAGTTATATGGACATCACCGAATTGAAGCAGACGCAACTGGCGTTGCAGTACCGTAACGATTTTGAGAATTTGATCGCGTCCATTTCAGCGCGCTTCGTCAGCGCCCGGTTCGATGATATCGATAAAGAGATCAACCACGCCCTGGGGCGGATTGGCCGATTTATCGCGGTGGATCGAGTTTATGTCTTTCTGGTCGACTTTGAGAAGAAGATAATATCCAACACCCACGAGTGGTGCGAAGAGACCGTGGAGCCGCAGATCGATTCATTGCAGGATTTACCTGTTAACGTGTTCCCGTGGTGGATGGTTAAATTGCAGAAATTTGAAACCATTCATATCCCGCGTATTGCTGACATGCCGCCGGATGCGGCATCCGAGAAAGCCCTCCTGGAGGCCCAGGATATTCAGTCCCTCCTGGTTGTACCGTTAGTGACAAAAAGTGATCTCATCGGATTCATCGGTTTTGATGCGGTGAGAGAGGAGAAGAAATGGTCAGATGACGCTCTGAAAATGTTGGAAATGGTGGGACGTATTTTCGCGGATTCGATTGTGATTTTCAAAAATGAACGGACGCTGAAAGAGAGAGAGAAGAAATACCGTAATATTTTCGAGAGCATCCAGGATGTGTACGTCGAAGTGAACGCGGAAGATGGGAGAATTATTGAAGTCAGCCCTTCAGTAAAATATGTTGGCGGCTACAATCGGGAGGATGCGCTGGGCCGGACGATCTTCGATTTCTACGCAGGTCCGGAACAGCACTACCGTCTGATGGAATTGTTTGCGGAGAATGATAGCGTTTATGATTATGAAATGGTGCTTGTGCATGCGGATGGCAATCAGGTGCAGTGCTCTTTTTCTGGCCGTTTGGAAAAAAGTGAAACCGGCAGCCCGGTAAAATTGGTCGGCACCCTGCGCGACATCTCCGGTCGGAAGCAAGCCGAGGAAAAGTTGAAGGAAGCCAAGGAATTGGCGGAGACAGCCAATCGGGCGAAAAGCGAGTTTCTCGCTAATATGAGCCATGAAATACGCACACCGATGAACGCGGTGATCGGCTTCAGCGAATTGCTTGCCACACTCATCACGGATAAAAAGCAGAAGGGGTATCTGCAGTCCATTCAAATCGCCGGGAAAAGCCTGCTGACGTTGATTGATGATATTTTAGACCTGTCAAAAATTGAAGCCGGCAGGTTGGAAATGATGTACGAACCGGTCAATCTTTTCTACATTTTCAATGAAATCAAACAGGTCTTTGAAATGAAGTTTTCGGAGAAGAAGCTGGAATTCATCACGGAGATTGACACGGAGTTGCCTGCCTCGCTGCTGCTGGATGAGATGAGGATTCGTCAGGTGCTGTTGAACCTGGTTGGCAATGCCGTGAAATTCACGGAAAAGGGATATATCAAATTGACGGCTCACAAACTGAATATCGATCAGGATGGCAGCAAAATCGAATTGATCATTTCTGTGGCCGATACCGGAATTGGCATTTCGCAAAACGAGCAGCAGAGAATTTTCGATGCATTCATGCAGCAGAACGGACAGAGCAATCGGAAATATGGCGGCACAGGTCTGGGGCTCACCATCACCCGTCGGTTGGTGGAAATGATGAATGGTCAGATCGCGGTTCAGAGCGAAGTCGGTAAGGGGAGTGTGTTTCAGGTGAAGCTGCGGGAAGTGGATGTTTCAACGGTAGTACCTACCATCAGTTTCGACAAGGAACTGCTCGACCCCCGGCAGATTTCGTTCCAAAAAGCGTGCGTGCTCATTGTGGATGATGTGTATTCGAACCGAAAATTATTGAATGAGTGGCTGACCCTGGCCGGCTTGCAGGTATTGGAAGCGAAATCCGCGGACGAGGCCATTGCCTTCTCGAAAAAATTTCATCCTGAGATCATCTTGATGGATTTGAAAATGCCCGGCATGGATGGTTTCGAAGCCACGCGAATTCTACGTAAAGATGACCGGACCAGGCATCTGAAAATCGTTGCGTTGACCGCCTCGGCCACCCGGCACAATGAGATTAATTTATTGGAATTTGGATTTGATGGATTTCTGTTCAAGCCGATCAATATTATCAGCCTGTTCACTGAATTATCAAAGTTCCTGGAACATCGGCGAGCGGCGCCGGCGCCGTCATCGGTGGGTAAAATTCAACTGAGCACGGAATCCCTGCGCCCGGGCGACGGTCTGGACGCTTCAGCGTTTACCGAGGCGATTCAGGGGACGTTATTACCGGACTGGCATTCCCTGCAAGGTGCCAAAGAGATGGAGCTGGTCGAACTGTTCGCGGATCGACTCATTCAGACCGGCGAGAAATTTCAGGTCAGCGGATTGGTCTCGTTCGGACAGATTTTGAACGAAGCAGTCCAGAATTTTAATATCGCCGAGATCGAAACATTGTTAAATTCCTTCCCGGAAATGACCGATATGTTATTGAAGGCGGTCGATCATTCCGGAAAAAGGTCGGAGATGCCCACCTCATGAGTCGCGTCTGCGTCGGGGGCGTTTCCCTGGCAGTCGGCTCAGCGATAAGGCTCAATTCAAATTGGAAGAAATGCGAATTTAATGCGGTGCTCCAATGGAAATATCACAAGCTCCAAATAACCAATCGCTCATTCTGATTGTGGACGATACGCCGACGAACCTCCAGGTATTGGGGAGTTTGCTGAAGCGAAACGGCTATAAAGTGGTGCTTTCGAAAAGCGGAAAAGAAGCGATTGAATTTGTCCGGAAGAAAAAAATCGATCTGATCCTGCTGGACATCATGATGCCGGAGATGAGCGGCTTTGAAGTGTGCGAACAGCTCAAGAGCGATGAGAGCACCAGAGATATTCCGGTCTTGTTCATTACGGCGTTGACGGACTCCAACAGCAAGTTGAAAGCCTTCGAAGCTGGCGGTATGGATTACGTGACAAAGCCATTTTTGCCGGAAGAGGTATTGGCCCGGGTCAATGTGAATATCAAACGGAGGGAATACGAGGAATCGCTGCTGGAGAATAGCCGCCTGAAATCCGATTTCGTGTCCAGCGTGTCCCACGAGTTGAGAACGCCGCTGGCGTCCATTCTCGGTTTTTCCAGCACCATCCTGCGCGACAAAGAGATGGGCGAGGACATCAGAAACGAGTTCCTCAAAATTATTCATGATGAAAGTCTCCGTCTATCCAATCTGATTGAAAATGTGCTGAGTATTTCCCGAATCGAATCGCGGACCGTGGCCTATACTCCCAAGCCCATTCAGCTTGACCAGATTGTCAAAGAGGTGTACGATACTCAGAAAATTCAGTGCGACGCCAGGGGGATCACGTTCGAATATACCATTGAAAACCATGTCCCCACAATTACCGCCGATCGCGATGCCATAAAACGGGCGCTGCTGAACCTGGTCAGCAATGCCGTGAAATTTTCGCAGGTCAATGGCTTTGTGAAAATCGCTCTGACCCGTAATGGCGAATATGCGGCGCTGGAAGTGGAAGATCACGGCCTGGGAATTCCGGAAAAAGACCTGTCCAGGATTTTTCAGAAATTTTACCGCGTCGATCGGCCGGGCATGGAAATTCAGGGCACCGGTCTGGGACTGCCCATTGTAAAAGACATTATTGAATACCACAAAGGAAAAATAGAAGTGACCAGCGCCGAAGGCAAAGGCACGCGATTCACGATTCTGCTGCCGCTCGACGAGGCAGGGGAATGATATGGATAAACAAGTTCCGAATATTCTGTTGGTTGAAGACGAGCGCGTGATGAGCATCCTGATTCGTCACAATCTTGAGAAAGAGGGCTTTCACATCGATGCGTTCGAGAATGGCGAGAAGGCGATCGAGTTTTGTTCCACTCATGTGCCTGATTTGATTATCAGCGACGTGATGATGCCGTGCATGAATGGTTTTGAACTGTTCAAACGGATCAAAGAAGATGAACGGCTGCTGAATGTTCCGTTCATTTTTCTCACGGCGCGGGCGCAGACGGCGGATATTCTTCGGGGCAATGCAATGGGGGCGGATGATTATCTGACCAAGCCGATCGAGCCGGCATTGCTCATTGAAAAAGTGAGATCATGGTTGAAACAGCGGCCGGGACGATAGCCGGGAGTTTGCCATTGCCAAACGATAAAGCAAAATACCAACCGGCAGTAGATATTAATACCGTAGAGAAAGCGCCGGATATGTATCCGGCGCGGTAAATGGATTGGAACGTATGTTCCTGAATAGGCGCACCGTTCGGGATGAATATCCCGAACGATCCGTGGCAGCCTTTGTGTACTACAAATGGCTAAACAGTTACTACTTCTGGAGAGAAAAATGAAACAGCATATTTTAATTGTGGACGATGATCAAAGCATGCGCAGGCTGCTGGAGTACAATCTGGGGAAGAAATTTGATGTGACCACAGCCGAAGATGGCCAGCAGGCGCTGGATTTGATTTGTGACGGAAACAAGCCGGATTTGATCGTGGCGGATATCAATATGCCCAAGGTGGATGGGTATGGCTTCATCCAGAGCCTCCATGCCAGAAAAGGGTACAGTCACATCCCGGTCATTTTTTTAACGGCAAAAGCGCAGAGCACGGACCGAATAAAAGGGCTGAAACTGGGGGCGGAAGATTACGTGGTGAAGCCTTTTAATCCGGAGGAGCTCGTCATTCGCATCGAAAATATCCTTCGTCGTCTTTCCAATTGAGCCGGGGAGATGGGTCACGATTGCGCCGGGATAGTCGGAGCGTATCGCCGGCAGGCGGGTTTCTCACGGATCGGCGGTTTCAGTGCAGATTGACATGCGGCAGAATATCGATTTAACAAGGCAGGCAGAAAAATGAAACGTCAGGTGGAAGCATCAACCATTCAGCAAGGTCAGCCATTGGCGGACTCGAAAAAGAATCAGAATCGGCAATACAAAATGCCGGTCGCGAAACGTGTTTTTGATATTCTGGTCTCGGCGACAGCGCTGCTCATTTTATCACCGCTGCTGCTGGTGGTGGCCATTATTATCAAGCTCGATTCGAAGGGCCCGATCATTTATAGATCCCGGCGCACCGGCACCGGGTACGATATCATTGAATTGATAAAATTTCGCACCATGTACATGGATGCCGATAAACGGCTGAAGGAGTTGGCGCATCTGAATATGTACGCCAAAGAAAGTCCGGGTAAAGCAGAATCCGACGGAGCCGATGGCTTCATCGCCTGGGATCAGTCGGACCTGGATTCTTCCGATACGGTTTACCTGTTCGGCGATTCGGGCAAGATTGCCGAGGAACAATTTTCACAGCGCCAGGCGGCGAGCAATGATACGTTTTTCAAATTCGCCAATGATCCCAGAATCACCTCGGTCGGAAGAATACTGCGCAAACTGAGCATCGATGAACTGCCCCAGTTATTCAACATTTTCAAAGGAGACATGTCGCTGGTTGGCAACAGGCCCCTGCCGCTTTACGAAGCTGAGAAATTAACCCAGGATTCCTGGGCCGAGCGATTCATGGCGCCGGCCGGGCTCACCGGATTATGGCAGGTGACCAAGCGCGGAAAAAAGGATATGTCAGAAGAGGAGCGCATCGATCTGGACAATCAGTACGCGCGCTCCTATTCATTCTGGAATGACATGAAAATCATTGCCCGGACGATTCCCGCGCTCATGCAGAGTGAGGATGTGTGAGCGCCGCGTCAGGCGCAAGACATAGCATAGCGATGGCGGATGCGCATCAACCTCCGGCCACGCTCTGAATCTGTATCGAAGCGCAATGCTGTCATCGTTGCCTGGTGGTAACGGACGGCGTTGCGCGCTGATTTTTTACCCCAACGACAATGGCCGATATGATACGAAAAACATGATGAAATTCAACCTTCAACGTAGTGTCTGGCTGGTCTTGCTGGTTGCCGTAGTTATGGCAACGCCGGAAAAGGGCGCCAGCCAATACATGGCCCGCATCGATACCACAGGCTTCGATTCGCTGTGGACAAAAGTGGCGGCGAAAAATCCGATGCTGTTGACCAAAAAGGAAGAGATCGCCTTCAGCGAAGAGCATCTTTTTCAGAGCAAAGTGTCGTTTCTCAGAAATTTAAAACTTGGCTTCCAATTCAATCAGGCCACGGATGCAACGCAGAATGCCATTGGCATTGTGCCGGAATTCGGGTTCAATATTCAATTGGATTTTGAATCCATTTTCACGACTCCCAGTAAAATTCGCCAGGCGAAAATCGAACTGCGCAAATCGGAACAGGCGTATCTGAGTTCCCGGACGAATCTCAAATACGAATTGCTGCGACTCTTTGTCGAATTCAAAAAGGCCATTGAGTCGCACCATGTCCAGTTGGAGTATTTCCAGGCCGCGCAGGACAAATTCAGCGTTGCCGTGGAAAAGTTCAAAAATGGTGAAATGGCCCTGGAAGATTATACAAAAGCGGTTGATGAAAAATCAAAAGCGCTGGAGGATTTGCTCCGCGCCGAGCTGAACGTGCATGCCGCCAAAGCGTCCTTGATGAAATTGGTAGACAATTAACCCGCCTTATTCATCGTATTTTTAAGGAAGCGGGATAACCTGAATGGTGCATAAATTTAAAATTCGCATATAAAACTGAGTTTGATTTTACATATATATTCACACCTTATAAAAAAAGGATGTTGAGTTGGGTTATGAGAGAATTCATGGATAATTCAGGTTAAATGGACTTTCTGAATTTTATACGCATCCTCCGCAAGCGGATTTTGATTCTGGCGATATTGCCATTGGTGGCAGTGCCGCTCACAATTTACGCAACGAGGAATCAACCGAAAACCTACTCGTCCTATGTGATGATTTCCATGGGATTGACCGGTGGCAGCGTGACCCTCGATGCATCGACCAAAGCGTTCGAGCGAATGAAACAGACGATGAACATGCTGGAATTGGCGCGGTCGCGCTCGGTGTATGAAGAATTGGGATTTCGGTTATTGCGCCACGATCTGGTGTCGGACAGGCCGTTTCGAATCAGCACGTTGGATAATCCGAACTTTTCATTTCACGACATCAATACCGCGGTGATTTTGATCGATAAAATGTTGAGCGATACCTCAATTGTCAGCCTCAGCCGCGAGGAAAATTATCTCGTTAAAAAGCTGGCTAAAGATCGCGGCTATGATTTTTTGTCGCTGGCGCGGAGCTTCAAGATTTATCAGATCGGCGATAGCGACTTTCTTCGCATCATGCTGGATGACCAGAATCCCGAGTACATTGTTTTTGCGCTCAATACATTGACGGCTGTGTTCATTGAAAAATATCGAATGCTGGTGGCCGGGGAAAGCGGTCGTTCCCGGGAGTTCTTCGAAAATCAGGTGAATAAAGCTGCGCAGCATTTGCATAACAAAGAACAGGAACTGAAGACGTTCAAAGAGCAGAACAATATCGTCATGCTGTCCGAGCAGATCAAGGGCGTGGTGAGCCAGTTGAGCAAGTACGAAAATCTGCTGGATGAAAACGAACAGACCATTGAGACGCTCAAGGCGTCGATCTGGAAGATTGAGAGCAAGCTATCCGATGTCAGTACGCCATCAGCGTCCTCAGAGTTGATGGTGACCAATGCGGAAATCGTCTCCCTGACAGAGCAACTGAAGACGTTGGAGAAAGAGTTTTTAATCCGGCGCTACGAGCAGGGCGCGGAAGACGTCGTTGATCTGGAAACGCAGATTGAACAACTGCGGGAGAAAATCAGGAAGTTAGTCCACGAGAAATGGTTGGGACAGCACGTCGATCCGCAGGTGTCGCGGCAGGAGATGTCCTCCCGTCTGCTCAATGACCAGATCGAACTGGAAATGACGAAGGCGCGGCGCGATGTGATTCAGCGGGAAGTAGATCGGCTCAGGACTTTTTCCAATAATTTCGCGCCGATGGAAGCGACCTATGCCCAGTTGAATCGGGACATCCAGGTGGCGGAGCAGGAATATCTGGAGATGCTCGAAAAACTGAATCTGGCGAGGGCCTATGAGAGTAATTCCATGTCGTCCACCAATCTGAAGATTGTGGAGCGGGCATTTCCGCCGCAATATCCGATGGCGTCGAAACGGAAGATGCTGGTCATCATGGCGGGCATGGGCAGCTTCATTTTTGGCGTCGTTTCGATTTTCATCCTGGAATATTTCGATGTGAGCGTTCGCAGCATCAAGCAGGCGGAGCGCCTCACCGAGAGCACGGTGATAGCAGGCATTCCGAAAATCCACATCGATCCTGAGAATGATTTCAACCTGCTGAGCCGACCGCAAAACAACGAACAGAAATTGTTCAAAGAATCCCTGCGCAGTCTTAGAAATCATATCGCCGGCCACGAGGGCAACAACAAGGTCATCGTCATCACAAGTTCCAAACCTGCGGAGGGCAAGAGCCTGGTGACAGCGACGCTGGGAATTCTATTCGCCCTGGCCCATCATCGGACATTGCTTGTGGATGGCAATTTAAAGCATCCGTCTCTGGAGGCTCTGCTGGAGGTGACGGCAACGCATTGGGTGCAGGATGTGCTGCAGGGGAGAGCTACGCTCGCCGGGAGCGCGACAGCGACCGGCATCGATAATCTGAGCGCGCTGTGCGCCCGGGAATCCTATCTTTCATTGCTCGAAATCGCCAGCCCGGTTCGGCTGCGCGAGTTCATTGCAGAGATGAAGGCGATGTTCGACGTCGTTTTGTTCGACACGCCGGGCATGAACGAATTTGCCGATGCATTCGAAATTATGAATGAGGCAGACCTTTCCCTGTTCATCATCAGGTCCGGCAATACATTTCAGGAAGCCGATGACCGGCATTTGCAAATTCTGAAAAATGGGCGCGCCCGCTATGTGGGAGTGGTTCTGAATGAAATGGGTTGGGATTTTCTCGATCCCATTTTCGGAGAAATCGAAAAGCCGCGAAGTTTTGTCCATGTGCTGATGAAACGGCTCGTGATGCGGCAGTTCTCCGTGGTGATGAAAAATCTGAAGAAGCGAGTGCTGCGCAAGAATGACGACTGAACGCTGCACGGATTGATTTTTTCGTGGTTAAGCTTCGGGTCATACAGAATGAGTGACTGAAAGTTAAATTACAGGTGAAGCAACGATGTTCGGATCAGGACTGGCAACATGAATAAATGGTATTTCACAGGCATTTTACTGCTGCTAACGGCCTTGCCGTCGCAGGGACAATTCACAAAGCAGATTGGGTTTTTCAATCCATCTCTGGTTGAATCGGTACCGAACCATCGGTTTGCCTTCGGCGATCTGGACAATGACGGCGATTTCGACATGATTGTCGGCGAATACCAGGGTCGGCTGCTTTTTTACCGGAATACCGGTTCGTCCATTGCGCCGCAATGGACACAGGAGTTATTCTTGTTGGACGACATTATCATCCCGCCTATTTCAGGCCCGCCGTTTTCCACGCCGGTTCTGGCCGATGTGGATGCTGACGCCGATTTAGACCTCATCGTCGGCGTTCGCGGGAGTTCCACGTTGAACGACATTTACTTCTTCAGAAATACCGGCACGCCCGAAGAACCATCCTGGCGGGAAGAGAACGCCATCATTCAGATTTCCGAGGGTGAAATGGCCGTCCCGTTTCTGGTCGATCTGGATGACGATGCAGATCTGGACATGGTCATCGGCGATATCGACGGCACATTGCATTACTACCAGAATATCGGCGACGCCAAAAATCCGGACTGGGTGGAGGAAGTGACGTTTTTCCTGTCGCCGATTTACATCGATGTCGGCACCAATAGCAGTCCCACTCTGGCGGATATGGACAACGATGCCGATTATGATTTGCTCATCGGCGCCGGGGATGGCACGCTGACCTATTACGAAAATCAGGGCAGCGCCGATGCGCCCCAATTCATTGAAGATACCGAGCTTTTTTCCGGTATCGATGTGGGGGCCAATTCCAACCCGACGCTGGTCGACCTGGATGGCGACGCCGACAGCGACCTGATTATCGGCAACTGGGATTATGGGATTTTCTATTTTGAAAATACCGGTTCAGTGACCCGGCCGGTGTGGACACGGGACGTGACCGCCTTTGCCGGAATGGACATTGGCTTTAACAGCGCGCCGGCGATCTATGATGTGAACAATGACGGGCTGCTGGATGTGGTGATCGGCCATAAGCAGTCGTCCCTGACAAAACCGCTTTACACCTATCTGAACCAGGGCGCAGCGACTGCGCCGGTGTGGAACGAAAACACGACTGCGTTTCCGGAGATTAAGAATATTTTCGATCGTTTCGTTGCGCCGGAATTCGTCGATCTGGACGGCGATGGCGACGAAGAATTTGTGGCCGGCGCCTGGGACGGTCGGATTTATTGTTACGTGAACATCGGCGACAGGAGCGCGCCGGTCTGGGAATACCGGCCGCTGCTGTTCCTCGGCATCGATATTGGGAATTTCAGCATCCCGGAGTTCGCAGACCTGGACGCGGACGGTGACATGGACCTGACGGTTGGTGAAGAAAACGGCCGGTTGGCCTGTTTCTGGAATCGCGGCACAGTACAGGCCCCGCAATTTGACATCATCGAAACCGACACCAGCATTTATGGCAATATCGACATTGGCAGCAATTCAACCCCGGCATTCATGGACATCGATGATGACGGCGATCTGGATCTGATTGTGGGTGAATATGAGGGCTATCTGAATCTGTTCGAAAATGTCGGAGATGCGAGTTATCCCATCTGGGAAGTCAACACTGAATTTTTTCAGGAAATTAATTTTGATATCGATTGGTTCCCAATCCCCAAAGTGCACGATATCAACGGCGATGGCCGGCAGGATTTGATTGTCGGCGAGCAGAGCGGCGTCCTGAAATTGTACCTGAACCAGTCCGCGCCCAACGACGACAAGGGACCGTCGTTCTCATCGTTCCAGCCTGGCGTTGTTTACGATACGACTGCTTTCTTCATTCGGGGAGTCATTACCGATGACGATGGCGTGTACGATGACGACACCGGTTCTGATGGATCCGGCGTGTATCTGCGCTGGGATAACGACGGGGAGCTGACAACCTCAGCCAATGAACTGATGCTGGATCGAGTCGCCGGAGATACATTCCGAACCGTGACGGCAATTCCGGCGCAGTCCGAAGATTCGGAATGTGTGTTTCGGGTGTATGCCAAAGACAACAATACCGTGTCAAAGAATGCCGGCGTCAGTTCACTGTATCGCATCGATGTTCTGGATGATGACAGCGACGCCCCGACATTCATCTTTTTCTCGCCGGACTCGGTGGATGAGAACCAGTCGTTTTACATAGAGGTTGGTCTGGCCGACCAGAGTGGCTGTTATGATGATGAAACCACATCCGATGGCCAGGGCGCCTATTTGCGCTGGGATAGCGATGGTGAACTGAGCGCAACCAGTTCCGAGGTTGCATTGAACAAATTTTCCGAAGACCTGTTTCGGAGCATGAACCCTGTCCCGGGCCAGTCTGGCGGAGCCACCATTGCCTATCAGGTCTCCATATTTGATGATGATTTTGATAACCTGAATGAAGCGGATCGGGCGCAGGGCATTTCGTCCATCCGTCATGTGTATGTGCGGCTCAATCAGACAGGGGACGACGATGATGCGACCGGCCCGACGATTTCTGCCATCAAAACGGCGCCGGCTCAGGTCTACGATACGACCCATTTTTTCATCGAGGCTGAAATTACTGATGCCTCAGGCGTATTTGACGACAATACCGGTTTTGCCGGCCAGGGCGTGCATGTTCGCTGGGACATCGACGGTGAGCTGAATATCGATTTTCAGGAGCAAACAATGTCCGGCGCAGCCGGGGACCTGTTCGTCAGCGACGCAGCGATCCCATCGCAATTTTGGGGGAGCCATTTTGTTTTCCAGATTTTTGCCTGTGACAATGATTTCGATGACAACGACCCTCTGGACAGAAAAGGGAGTCAGTCGCCCACTGCGACGGTGACCATTCTGGACGATGATGCTGCGCCGCCGGTGATCATCGAAACCAGTCCGACCTTTGTCCCTGTCAACACGCCATTCCTGATCAAATCGGTCATCCGCGATGGTTCCGGCGTTTTTGATGACGACAGCGGTTCTGCCGGATTTGGCGTCTATGTCACCTGGGACGTGGACGGCGAGCTGCTTCTTTCCGCGAACGAGACAGCGATGACGCAATCCGCTGGCGATACGTTTGTCGTTGAAAATACGCTGCCCGGATTAGCGGCTGGCTCGGAGTTCGTCTTCCAGATCGTGGCGTATGACGATGATTTCGATAATGCTGTGGCCGCGGACCGTTTGCCGGTAGCCAATCAGGTGAGGAATATCGTGATCTATTCCGGGGGCGACACAGATATCCAGGGTCCGACGTTTTCCAACTGGCAGCCTTTGCTCAGATACGATGATGAGTCGTTTCTGATTACCGGCGAGATATTTGATCCTTCCGGTGTGTACGACGACGCCACCGGTTCTGATGGGAACGGTATTTATCTGCTCTGGGACACCGACGGCGAACTGACCTGCTCTGCCAATGAAAAGCAGGTTGAATTTGTTTCCGGCAATATGTACCAGACCGTGGATTCCATCCCGGCATTGCCGGCGGACGTGGATGTTGTCTACCAGGTTTTCGCGCGTGACAATGATACCAATAATGGCGCGTACGATTTATCGCTGGGAATCAGCATGGCGCAGGTGGTTCGGATTCTCGACGATGATGAGGAACCGCCGGAATTCGCGCTGTTCAGTCCCCTGGAGGTCTATGATTCCAGCGAATTTTATATCGAATGCACCATCTCTGACAGCTCGGGAATTTACGATGACGAGACCGGCAGTGACGGATTTGGCGTGCATCTGCTCATGGATACGGATGGCGAACTTTCCAATGACGCCAATGAGATTGAAATGCACCATGCGGGAAAAAACAGGTATCGCACGGCTCAAAAGCTGAGCATCCCGGATTTGAACAAGAGTCTCGTGTACCAGATTTTCGCCTATGATGATGATTTTGACAACCAGGAGTTCTCCGACCGAAAGCTCGGCATCAGTCTCGCCCAATCGATTTATCTCCGCGATGATGACTCCGAAGGACCCATCTTCACCAATTTTGAACCGACACAAATACAGACCGGCAGGTCGTTCTTCGTCGAATGCGACATATTCGACTCATCCGGCGTGTTCGACGACGCGACCGGCTCCGACGGCCAGGGCGTGTACCTGCGATGGGATCGCGACGGAGAATTGGACCAGTCCGCCGCGGAAATTCAGTTGGAGTGGCTCCGGGACAATCGCTACCGGACGGTCAGCGCCATCGATGCATTGCAGGAAGGCGATATTTTCATCTGCCAGGTTTTTGCCTATGACAATGATTTTGACAATTCATTTGCTGCGGACAGGAAGCAATCGGCTTCGTCCATCCGACAGATGGATTTTTCAAATACAGAATTTCGGATCATGACGCTCGGCGTGGCGCCGAATCCCTTTTCAGAATCGACTTATTTCATTCACACGCTGACCAAAGATGCGGACATCGAAATTGAATTATTCACCGTCTCCGGGGAGCGCGTGATTCAATTGCAGGGACGCTACACCCGGGGCAGCACTGCGGAAATCGCCTGGGACGGAACGAATGAAGCCGGCAACGAGCTGGCCAGCGGCGTGTACATGTTTCGCTTTGTGGCCCGGGCGGGCGGCGTTTCCCTGGACGAATTTGGCAAAATAGCGATTGTCCGATGAATCGAGTTGATCCATCGGATCACGGACACAACGAATTAAAAGACTGTGCCTGATATGAACAAACTGGTTTTCAACCTGATCGGTTACAGCGGAGCCGTGCTGGTGGCGCTGGCAATTCTCGCGCCGCCGCTTTCCGGGCAGACAGATAACACCGGCACGACCGGCGCCAACTATCTCAAAATTGGCGTGGACGCCCGTTCGCTGGGAATGGCCGGGGCCGGCGTCGGGATGAAAGGCAATGCCCTGTCCATTCACTGGAATCCGGCGATCAGTGGTTTCATTGCGAATACCGAATTGGGATTTATGCATCACCGCTACGTGCAGAGCATGGCGCACGAAGTGGCTGTGTTCACTTCGCACATCAGCCCGGAGTGGACATTCGCGCTCGCCTTCTCGTATTTCAACGCCGGCTCCCTGGACAAAACAGAACGCACCGCTCCCGGAGAATTTGTCCAGCGCGGCACATTCAGCGCATCCGATTTTTCTCCGACCATCAGTTCCGCCTATCGGGCTTTCGATCGGCTCAGTCTTGGCGTCAGCATCAAGCCCATTTTCGAATCGATCGATATGTACAATGGACAGACGCTCTCCTTCGATTTTGGCGGGTTGTACGCCTACCGCGGATTTTGTCTGGGTCTGGCCGTGCGGAATCTGGGGCCGGGACTGGCGCTCAACGAAAAAGCGTTCAATTTGCCGTTCATTTTTTCCTGCGGCGGATCCTGTCAGATTCAGCAGTACGCGCTCGTTGCCGCGGAACTGGAAAAACCGGCGGACAATCAGCTTGTCGCGAAAGTGGGCGTGGAGCTTTCGCCGGTCAAATTGCTGGCATTGCGGGGGGGCTATTCCTTTGGCCCAATGAACCAGGAATTGAGCCGCTCTGCCGGGCTGGCCACTGGCGTCGGCATTCGCCTTCAGAATTTTTCACTCGATTATGCTTTCAATCCCATGGGGATTCTGGGCAACAGCCATCGCATTTCGCTCATCTATTCCTTCGTGAAAAAGGCCATCCCGGAACTACATGTCAGGGTCAAGCCGACGACCATTTCGCCGGATAACGACGGCGTCGATGATTTGTGCCGGTTTCATATTCAGACTCAGAATTGCCAATCGATAAAGCGCTGGGAATTGAAAATACTGGATTCCGCCCGCAATCCGGTGAAAACATGGAAGGGCAGCAACGGACTGCCGGAAGAATTGACCTGGTACGGTGTAAGTGACAGCGGCGGATTTGTCGGCGCCGGCATGTTTGAATACGTTTTTTCCGTCTATTGCGGAACTGACCGTTCGTCCTTGCAAGAGCGGGGGATTGTCACTGTGGCGGCAGCAAAAAAAATAGCCCCAGTTGCGCAGCCAGCGCCTCTGGTGATTCCCGAGAAAAAGACATTCACGCTCGGCGATATTCTTTTCGATGTGAACCGCGCTACCATTCGGCCCGAGAATGAATTCCTGTTGAATAGAGTCGTGGAATTTCTGAAAAATTACCCGGACGCCAGCGTCATCATCAGCGGTTACACCGATGATTTGGCCACCAACGAGTACAACATGCAGTTGTCGGTGGCGCGGGCCAATGCCGTGAAAAACTATCTGCTGAAGTATATCAGTTTCGATCCGGATAAATTACAGACTCAGGGATTCGGTGAGACCCAGCCGATTGCGCCCAACACGACGGATGAAAACAGGCAAAAGAATCGTCGCGTGGAAATCGTCGTGCTCTACAATCGCGCGGGAAACCAGGTCGAAAAGGCTGCGGTGGATAAATTCGCTTCGCCGGCGCAGCTTCAGAAAATCATTGATCTGGTGCAATTGGCCGCGCTCAAATATGATGTCTGCTACGGCGCCGGCGGCGATCGCGTGAAATCCATGGCCCGGCTCGACGCCGAACAGGCGGAACAGGCTGCCCGCGCCGAGGCGGAAAAATGGGGCTATGGCCTCATCAAAGCCGTCGTTACCGGCGAGGTCTCGCTGTACGAATTGCTCTCCGTAAATGCGGAGTTGCAGGAGAGCGGCGTCTGGAAACGATTTTACTCCGCCTGGAAAGGACGGCTGGTGGAACTGACCGAGCTGAATGCCGGGCAGGCGGTGTTCATTTTGTATTTCAAAAGCAATGCGGAGAGACGATGAATATTTTGATGATTTCGAAATCGCTGCACTATTCGTACACCGGCGGCATTCAGACCCATGTGTGGAAGCTGTCCCGGGAACTCGTGAAGCGCGGTCACCGCGTGACGGTCATGATCGCTCAGAACTTTCTCAGGCCCAGACAGCCGTTCATGGATGAAGGCATTGAGGTGATACCTGTGCCGTACATTTCAGGGCAATTGGGCTTCTTTCATTTGTTTGCGCTGGATGAATTTTCATTCAACTACGTGGTGCTGCAGCGTCTGAGAAAAATGATTGCCGGGCAGCCTCATCGGTTCGATGTCGTTCATCTTCAGGGGCGCAATGGATTTCTTTACCCCCGATTCAAAAAAGAGAGCGATCCCCCGGCCGTGGTCACGTTTCACGGGACGATGAAAAATGAAAATGACGCGGCATTGACGGACAAGAAAATATCGTTCCGGCGTCGCTGGGAGTTGAAGTTGGTGCAGCGCTACGCGTCCGGCATCGAACGCGGATTGTTGGCCAACGCCGACGGCGTCATCGCTGTCAGCAAAAAAATGTCCGATGTGATGCAAGAAGAATTTCAACATGGCCGCGAGGATGTCGACATTATTTACAATGGTCTGGATGTGAGCGACTACTGGCCGGCGCCGGAAGCGAAAATCCCGTTCCGCATCGCGTCGGTGGCGCGGCTGGATCCGAGAAAAGGCCTGCGCTTCTTGATCGAAGCGACGAAAACCCTGGTCGCGCAATTCCCGCAGCTCACGGTGCATGTTGCCGGGGAGGGCAATCACCGGCCGGTGCTGGAGCAGCGCATCCGCGAGGCCGGGTTGGAGGAGGTCGTATTTCTCGTCGGCAACAAAAGCGGCGAGGCGCTGCTCCACCATTACCAGCAGGCGGAGATTTTTGTGCTGCCTTCGCTGGGCGAAAGCCAGGGCATCGTCTTCATGGAGGCCATGGCGTGCGGTCTGCCTGTAGTCGGATTCAATATCGGCGGGGTCAATGAAATGATCACCTCTGGTGTCGAAGGATTTCTCGTTGAAATAGAAAATGTGCCGGCCCTGACCGACGCCATCAAGCGGCTGTTGACGGATCGCCAGGCTGCCCGCGAGATGGGTCGTCGCGGACGACAGCGGATCGAATCGGATTTCCAGTGGTCGCTCATCGCTGGGAAGACGGAGCAGCTTTATCAGAAATTGGTGGGCAAGCGCTCGCCGGGAAGTTCGGGCATTGGGCCGATTAAATTGAATCAACCTGCTGAAAATGTCCTGGCCGCCCATGATGCAGTGGCGGCTGACCGGCCGGCGCGCTGACTTTTTCGTGGAATAACTGAGGGAATACTGCGTGAAAAAATACTGGATCACTTCGGGGATGTTCTCCCTGCTGTCCAACGGCTCCATCCTGGTGTTCGCCTTTTTGACATTTCTGGTGCTGGTGAGAATCCTTCCCCAGCAGGAGTTCGGCGTGTGGGTGTTGTATTTGACAGTGACCACGTTCCCGGAAATTCTGCGCACCGGCATTACCCAGAATGCACTGGTGAAACATCTCGAAGGCGGCAAGGCGGCGGATTATCGGAAAATCACCACAGCGTCGTTCTTCATCCATTGTGTCACCGGGTTGATCGGCGTGGGGCTGGTGACGGCATTGGCGCCGCTGTTGAGCCGCGTGTGGAACGTGCCTGACCTGCGCAATGTGCTATGGATGTATGGGCTGTACAGCGCGTTCTACATTCCGCTGGCATTCTTTCAGTTTTTATCCATGGCCAATCTGGACTTTCGCTCGCAGTTCTGTTCGACGCTGGCTTTCAATGCCGCCAACTTCGTCTTCATCGTAGCCATCAACCATTTCCGCGGCGGACTGAAATTGATCGAAATTCCACTCGTGCAGACTTCGGCGGCGATTGTCGGGCTCCTGGTGATTGCGATTTCCGGGGGAAAGTACATCAAACTCAGCCGCGCCATCGACTGGCAGTGGGTTTCCCGACTTTTTGGCTACGGCAAATTCGTCATTGCATCGGCGTTCTCATCGATGCTGTTCAATCGAATGGATTTGATGATGATCGGCTATTTCCTCAATCCAACTGCTGTGGCTATTTACAATATTCCCACGCGCATTGGCAATTACGTGGATGTGCCGATGAATTCTCTCGCCACTGTGGTCTTTCCGCAGGCGGCGTTGCGCGTCAAGGAGATGGGGCTGGATAACGTCCGCTATTTGTACGAGCGCTCGGTCGGCATCATGCTGGCAATGATCATCCCGGCGTCCCTGGCGATGATCGTGTTCGCCGAGCCCATTGTGGTGTGGACTGCCGGCGAAAATTACCGCGCTGCAGTGCCTGTGCTGCAATTGTTCGCCATTATGTCCTTTGTGAAGCCCTTCGGAAGACAGGGCGGCACGATCCTGGACAGCATCGGCTATCCCAATTACAATTCCTATATCCTGATTGTCGGATTGATCATCAATTTCGCGCTGAACTGGATCTTCATCATTCATTACGGCATTATGGGAGCGATTGTCGCCACGTTCATTTCGACGGTGATCGGAACGGCCACCCAGCAGATTTTGCTCGTTCGATTGATCCGGACAAAGACGCATCACCCGTTCATTTACATGTGGGTGTTTTACCGGGATGGCTTCAAAAAGGTCATCCGCAGTGTATCACGACAGAAAACAGTCGGGAAGAAAATATGATAGATCTACTAAAATATGCGCTGGCGATTCCCCAGTTCTATTTCGTTTTTTATACCTGGTTCATGTTTTTCACGGTCGTTTGCGCGGTCATTTTCAAACTGCGTTACCGGCCGGCGGAAGACGCCGGGGAGAAGAGGAAGCGATTCGCCCTGATGCTGCCGGCCTACAAAGCGAGCAATCAGCTACTTCATGTGATCGACGCCTGTTTTGCGCAGAAGTATCCGGCTGAAAAATATGACGTATTTGTGCTGGCGCAGCATTGCTCAGCCGAACTGGTTCAGACGGCGCGGGCCAGAGGCGCCCATGTCTGCGAGAAGACATTCGACGATAGCCCCGGCAATCCTTATTTATTCGCATTGAATTTTTTCATTGAATCCATTCAACGCCATGCCGGCAACCGGCCGTACGATGCGGTGGTGCTGATTGATAAGGACAATCTGCTTCAGGACAATTTCCTGACTAAGATCAACCAGCGGTTACAGGAGGGGTATCTCGCTGTTCAGGGCCGACGACGGCCGTTCAATCTGGATACCAATGCGGCCTGCTTCGATTATATCTCCGAGACCATGAACGACCAGATGCTTCGATCAGCGAAATCGGCGCTGGGACTTTCCGCCGAGGTCAGCGGCTCCGGCATGGCGTTCGATTTCAATGTGTACAAGCGCGCCATTTCCGGGGTGGATGCCCGCTCGCCGGTTCACGACAAAACGTTCTTCCTGGAACTGCTCAAAATGAATATCCATGTCTTTTATGAGCCGGAAGCGATCCTGTTCGAAGAGAAAACGGAATCGTATCAGGCCATCACCCAGCAGCGCACCCGCTGGATCGGCGGGCAGTTTTATTTATTCAAACATAATTTTTTCAAATTACTGCGGCTGGGATTGCAGCGCCGACAATGGGATCCCATCGATTACGCCATCACCCTGTTCAAAATTCCCCGGGCGCTACATGTGCTGGGGCTTGGCGGCTGGATAGTGTGGGCGTTGCTCTTCCCGCGCGCGAGCATGATTTCGGCAGCCGTCTGGGCGTCCTATTCAATTGGCTATTTTGCCAGTATTATTTTCTTTCTACTGCTGGATAAGGCCCCTGCCCCGGTGTACCGCGCGCTTGCGTCCAGCCCCCTGTTCATTGGGAGCATGGTGAAATCCGCGATCCGGAGCATGACGCAAAAGCTTCAGGGCAAATTCATTCACACCGCGCACAGCAAAGAAGTGTCGCTGAAAGATATAAAATGATTTTAACACCCATTACGGGATGAGGATTTTCTTCCGATAAAATAGCATACCGCGGAGACTAAAATTTGAAAGATAAGAATATCATCGTTCTGGCGCTACCCCGTTTCGATGGCGAATACGAGTCCACCAGTTTCAATATCTCTCTGGAACTGGCAAAGGAAAACCGGGTGATTTTCGTTGATAATCCATTCACGATGAAAGATGTGCTTCAGAATGTGAGATCGGCCCAAGTCAAAAAACGCTGGTTGAAATTCCTGCCGTTTTCCAATGGGCTGCTGCCTTATGAGAAAGACGGTATCCGGCTGCACATTCTGGTTCTTCCGCCAATTTTGCCAATCAATCCATTGCCCAGAGGCGCGATGTACGATGTGATGTCCCGATTCAATCATGGACTGATCGCGCGGAGAATCAAGAGAGCAGCACGGCGTTTGAAGATGCGGGACTTCGTTTACATCAACTCATGGAATTTTCTCTACCCGGATATGGTCGGGTTACTGAAACCCAGCCTTTCGGTCTATCATTGCGTCGATGCCATGATCAAGCCGTACACGCTGCGGCACGGCGAATATCTGGAACCGCGGGCCATTCGGAACGCGGATCTGGTGGTGAGCACATCCCGGGCATTGATGGAGAACAAAGCGGCATTCAATCCGAACAGCTACTTCATTCCCAACGCTGCGAACTTCGCCCACAGCGCCAAAGCCCTGGCCCCGGAAACGGAAATCCCTGCCGCGCTCTCTCCGTTGAAAAAACCGATCATCGGCTATTTCGGCAACATCGAACGCCGCATCGATTACGATCTGTTGAAGCAGGTTCTGGAGCAGCATCCGGAATGGACATTGGCTCTGGTCGGTCCCATTGACCGCACCTATTTCCCGGACTGGTTCGGGAAAATTCCCAATGTGGCGACGCTGGGCCCCCGGCCCTACGCAACCATGCCCGGATTCCTGAAGGGCTTTGACGTGGCGATTATTCCATTCAAAGTGGATCATGTGAGTCGCACCATTTTTCCGCTGAAGCTCTACGAATACCTGGGCGCCGGCAAGCCGGTGGTCACCACTCCGTTCAACCCGGATGTCATCGGGCCGCTGGAACATGTGGTGTCCGTCGCCGCGACTGCCGGGGAATTTGCGCGCGCGATTCAAAAAGAGTTACATGAAAATTCCGAAAGAAAAATACAGCAGCGCCTGGCCGTTGCGCGCGACAATACGTGGGAGGCTCGCGGACAGGCCTTTGCAACGCTGCTGGAAGAATGGCTTCATAAAAAGGGAGCAGCATCATGGGATTCCAAAGCTCATTGAAACAAAATCCGAAGTTGAAAAAATTAATGCTATGGCTGCTGTTCAGGCGCCGCCCCAATTCCTCGCGCGTCCGGCGGTTCATCTGGCTGTTCACGATCTTTCCGCGCTATTTCAATCATGGCATCATTGCCGGCGCGCGATTGGATCTGGTCCCGTTTCACAAGTTCAAGCTGGGGAAGAACTCCCGCATCGAAAAAGGGACTGTGGTGGCCAATGGCATGGGCGATGTGATCATTCACGAAGAAGTGCATACCGGCATCGGCTGCATTCTGCTGGGCCCGCTGGAAATGCACAAGCACGTCACGCTGGCGCAATACGTGCGGGTGAATGGCATGCATCACGGATTGGACGTCGGCGAGCCGCATCATTTTCAGCCCTGTTTTCGCGCGCCGATTGTGATTGAAGAGGACGCGTTTGTCGGGACCGGCACCGTGATTCTCGGCAAGAAGAATGGGGAGACGCTGACCATTGGCAAATACAGCCGCATCGGCGCCAACGCCGTGATCGTCGATGATGTGCCTCCGTACTCGGTGGTGGTGGGCAATCCGGCCAAAGTTGTCCGCGAGTGGGATTTTAAGCAGAAGAAATGGGTGGCGGCGAAGTCGCATGAAAAAAAAGCATGAAGAAAAATTGTACATCCCCACAGCCCGCGACGTGGATGATTTCAATGTGGTCAAGCGCTGTCGCTATTGCAAGCGGAAGGTGAAAGAGCTGTTCCCGGCGGAGTGTCCGCATTGCCGCAAACCGTTCGAGAGCACAGCGGATGCATTTTTCAGGCGGGCGGCTTTCATTTTCATTGTAGTCGCCGGATGCTATTTCTGGCAAAAAGTTATGCTGGGTTTTTTTTAACATGGATTCCACGCTATTCGCTAAATGCTTCAGACGACAGAGTTCCACAATTCAGTACCTGCGCAAACTGGTTGTGGAAGATCGGCTGGGTAACTGGTTCGGCGTTGTGTACGCGGTGCTGGGAGGCGTGGCATTTGCCTATGTATTTGGCGCCAGGGGAATGCCGCTCGGCATGATGTTGATTATGCTCATCATCAGTCTGCCTGCGGTGTTTGCCACGATTTTCAATCCGTTCTTTGGCATTTTCACGGTCATCACCATCGCCTATTTTCTAGCCGGGGTCAATCGCGCCTTGCCGGATGTGCCGCTGGGACTGGTGGTCGATTTTATGGTTGTATTCCTCGCGTTCGGCGTGTTTTATAAAAATTTATATATCAAGAATTGGTCCTTCGCGCGCAGCCCCATCGCCAGGATGGTGCTCGTGTACATGGGATATGTGTTCGCGAGCGTGGCCAATCCGATCGGAAATAAAATGTGCTACATTTACACCATCCGATCCATGGCTGGCTACATGGTCATGTTTTTCATCATCTCATTTGTGATAAAGACCAAAGCGCACATCAAGATGTTCATCAAACTGTGGCTGTTCCTGTCGCTGCTGGCGGCGCTGTACGGACTGAAGCAGGAATATTTTGGGCTTGCTGCTTTCGAGGACGCCTGGGTGCACGCGGATCCGAAACGATTCTGGCTCATGTTTCAGTGGGGGCATTTGAGAAAATTTTCGTTTCTGGCCGGTCCGGCCGATTTCGGCATTCATATCGGCTACACAGCGCTGCTGGCCTTGCTGCTTGCGCTGGGGAAAACATCGCGCCGGAACAAGGTGATTTTATTCATCACATCGTTCATCATGTTCCAGGCCATGCTGGCGTCAGGTACACGCGCTGCATTTGTGATTTTTCCGATCGGCGCGTTCCTGTACGTGATGGTGACGAAGAAGCGAAAATTGATTTACTCCACAGTGATCGTGGGTATCCTGTTCGTGGGATTGATCAATTTGCCCATTCATATCAATTCCACGTTTCAGCGATTCAAGTCAGCGTTTCAGCCGTCGGATGATCCATCGTATTTGCAGCGAATCGAGAACCAGCGACGCATCCGGCCCTGGGTCTGGAAGCATCCGTTCGGCGGAGGATTGGGCGCAACCGGCGTGTGGGGAGAACGATTTGCGCCGCACTCATTTCTGGCAGGATTCCCGCCGGACAGCGGTTATGTGCGCGTGGCAGTGGAATTGGGGTGGGTCGGCCTGACCCTCTATTTTGCCCTCTGGCTGGCAATTTTCAGGCAGGGCATCAATAGCTATTTCACGATACGCGATCCGGCCATGAAAAATATAGTACTGGCCATGATGTGCGTTTTGTTCAGCCTGTTCGTCGTCAATTATCCCCAGGAGGCGACCAAGCAGTTGCCGACCAGTCTCCTGTTCTGGGTGGCGGCGGCTATCATCAATCGCGGCAGCCAGATTGAACAGGAGATGAAAGATCGCCTGGCCGCGCGAAAGCCTGAGGAGCTGACCGATCCATCGTGTTCGGACTGTCCGTGAGAGCGAGGCATCGCAGTCCGGTAGTTCTACCCGGGCAGGGCGATGGCGCTGTTTTTCCAGCCTCAACAAGGCTGAATTTGGTTTTCGAAATGAAATTGAATTTTCCAGAATGACAATGAGCCATAGAAGACAATTCTAACACTTCTATAACATCATCTTTTTATAACACATTATGAATTACAATCTGCTACCGGAGCGAAAATGAAAACCCGAAATCCAAAATCCCGATTCGATATCACCGTGAAGAAAAGCGATTGGGTGCTCGAAGTCGGGGGTGGTCACAATCCGCACCCGCGGTCGAATGTCGTTGTTGACAAGTTTTACGAGAGCAATTACCACCGGGGCGGGAATATCAAAGTGCTCAAGAAGCAGCATTTCTGCATCGCCGACGCTGAATTCCTGCCGTTCAAGGATAAGGCGTTCGATTACATCATCAGCAATCATGTGCTGGAACATGTGGAGAGACCGGCCAACTTCTTCAGCGAGTTCGCCCGCGTTGCCCCGAGGGGCTACATCGAAACGCCGTCCCTCATCGGCGAATACCTCATTCCAAAGGACTCCCATAAATGGGCGATTCTGGAACTGGATGGGAAAATCACCATGGTGGAAAAAGACAAAATCGGGCTGAAGTTCCCCATCGATTTTGGCGATTTATTATTGTACAACATGGGACAGAAATCCCTTGGATTCCGAATCCTGATAAAAACCTATCCTGACCTGCTGACAGTGCGCCACGAGTGGAAAGATGCCATCGACTATGTCATTGATCCACAGGACCCGGCGCTGCGCTCGTATTTCATGGGACGATGGAGCAGAGATCAGATTGACACGATGTTCCGACCAAAATCCATCGCAAAGGAGGTCCTCAGCGTGTTCATGGCCTCGGTGGAAATCGGCATTGAGTTTATGACGTCCCATTTGAATGGGAAGAAATGAGAGGGCTGGTGGAGCCGACGCAGTGGCAGGTTTGATTCAACCGATGCGCCAAACGACGCGATGCCTGTTACCTCTTTCTCGTGATTGAAATAGACTCCAGTTCGCTGGAAAATCGATTGGACGAATTATGAAACTATCCATTATCATTGTCAATTGGAACACGCGGGAACTGCTCAAAAAGTGTCTGGAGTCGGTGATGCAGGAGACGCGGACGTCGTACGAAGTTTTTGTCGTGGATAATGCGTCGCCGGACGGTAGCGCCGGCATGGTGCGGGCGGATTTCCCAACGGTGCAGCTCATCGCCAACACGACCAATCGCGGTTTTGCTGCTGCGAACAATCAGGCGATTCATTTAGCCCGCGGCGAGTACGTGCTGCTTCTCAATCCGGATACCAAAGTGCTGGATCGCGCCATCGATACGCTGGTGGCCTATCTGGACTCGGCCCCGGAGGTCGGGGCGGTCACCTCGAAATTGCTGAACGGCGATGGCTCGCTGCAAAAAAACGTGGGCAATTTCTATTCATTCTGGGCGACATTGCTGGAGAACCGTATCTTCCCGACGCTCTTTCCCAACAGCGCATTTCTCGCAAAACGATTCGTGGCATTCTGGGACCATGCTTCGCTCCGGGAAATCGACTGGGCGCGCGGCGCTGTGATGATGGTTCGACGCAAGGTGATTGAGCAGATCCGGCTGCTGGATGAGCAATTTTATATCTACGGCGAAGAAGTGGACTGGTGCTGGCGCATTAAAAAGGCCGGCTGGAAAATCATGTATCTGCCGGAAGCCCGAATCATCCATTACGGCAAGGCGGCTTCCAGCCAGCGGAAAATTGAGATGTTCATTCAAAATTACAAGAGTGCATTTATCTTTCTGAAGAAAAGTTATCCCTTATATTCGTACTGGCTCTATCGGCTGCGCACCACATTCTATTCGGCGCTGTGGCTCATTCGATACGGCCTCCCATCGCTGGTGGCGCCGAAAGATACGAAGCGCTATGCCGAATTGAAAAGCGGCTTCGACGTGTACGCGAAGTTCTTCTTCTGGAACCTGTCGCGCAAATCGTGGATAACCGTGATGACGCAGGAGGCGAGATTGGACGGGCAATCGATTGCCGAAGAGGTGTTGCTGGAAAAAGTACATGCATTAAAATGAAGGACGGGAAATTGGAATGTCGAGAACAGCCAGATTGAAACAGCGTGTATGGTCGGAATTGAATCCAGTCGCCGGGAACACCGCCGACGCCGAAGGTATGCCAGGGCGCGACAAGGCACGTCGGGCCGGCGCGCTGGCGCTGCGACTGCTGCAGGGCGCGGGACGGGTGATCAATGCGAAAATTTATCTGTGGCGATGTAAGAAAGTCGGTCGCCTTGTGACAGTGCGCGGCCATCCCCGAATCGAGGGCAGCGGCGAAATTATCCTGGGAGATCGGGTGAAAATTTGGTCGCACGTTTCAAAGACGCACATTTCCGTGGGGAAGGGCAGCACCCTCAGCATTGGCGCCGGCGCCTTCATCAATTGCGGCACTGTGATCTCGGTGCGCTATGGAGTGTCCATTGGCAAGAATTGCCAGATTGCCACCCAGGTAGTCATCATGGACAGCGATTTCCACGGCGTGTCGGATCGTGAAACCGTTGAAAAGCCATCGCCGATCACTCTCGAAGATGATGTGTGGCTGGCCACGCGCGTCATTGTGCTGAAAGGCGTACGAATTGGCAAAGGCGCTGTGGTGGCGGCCGGATCGGTGGTGACGAAGGATGTACCAGCCTATACCCTGGTCGGCGGTGTGCCGGCTAAAGAAATCAAAAAACTAAAATAACGCGTGGGAGCAAATTATGTACACTGTGCTTGTCGTGGAAGATGATATCAATATGTGCAGATTGCTGGAGTACAATCTCCGCAAAGCCGGCTACGAAGTGTTTGTGAAACAGAATCCGATCGAAGGGTTGAAGGTGGCGCTGGAGAAACGCCCGGACGTGATCATTTCTGATTTCGAAATGCCCATCCAGAACGGTCAGCAATTCTGCGCAGCCGTGAGGGATCATGCTGAAATAGCAGAGACGCCATTCATCGTCATCACAGGCAAAGGGTCGAACGAGCTGAAAATGAAGGGGCTCAGTCGCATGTTCGATGATTACCTGGAAAAGCCGGTGGATATGTCGTACCTAATAGCTAAAGTCAATGCAATCACACGACGAATGGCGCGGGAAGTGACTTACAGCAAAGGACATGATCGATGGAATTATTAGCGATCTTTTTCTGGGTGAGTTTGGCCATCCTGTTCTATTCCTACATCGGGTATGGCGTGGTGGCGTTTGTTCTGGTCAAAATGAAAGCGGCGATCTCAGGCAAAAAGCCAGGCCAGATTGCAGACAGCGACTCCGAATCGCCGGCAGTTACCTTGCTCGTTGCCGCCTACAATGAGAAGGAATGCATCGCCGAAAAGGTGGCCAATTCGTTCGCTCTGGATTATCCGAAAGAAAAATTGAAGCTGCTGTTCATTACGGACGGTTCGACCGATGGCACGCCGGCTGAATTGCGAAAATACGAGCGAATCCAGGTGCTGCACGAAGATAAACGGGCGGGGAAGATAGGGGCCATCAATCGCGCCATGAAATTTGTGGACACTCCCATCGTTGTTTTCTCGGACGCGAACACCATGTTCAACGCGACGGCCATCAAAGAGTTGGTGAAGCATTACCAGAACCCCAACGTGGGCGCAGTATCCGGGGAAAAGCGGATCAAACAAATAGGCGCAGATTCTTCCAGCGGTGCTGGCGAAGGGCTTTACTGGAAATATGAGTCCTTCCTGAAAAAGCTGGACTCTGACCTGTACTCCATTGTTGGCGCGGCTGGAGAGATGTTTTCGATTCGAACCGAGCTCTTTGAAGAAGTGGAACGCGATACCATTCTGGATGATTTTATCATTTCGCTGCGCATCGCAGGGAAAGGCTACCGGGTTGTCTATGAGCCCAATGCCTATGCGCTGGAAACGCCGTCGGCATCCATCAAAGAGGAGATGAAACGCAAAGTGCGAATCAGCGCCGGCGGATTCCAGTCGATTGCGCGGCTCAAAGCCCTGCTCAATCCGCTGAAGTATGGCATGCTCAGTTTTCAATATATTTCGCATCGCGTGTTGCGCTGGGCAGTGGATCCGTTTCTGCTCATCGCCTTACTCCCGGCCAATTATGCGCTCATGATTCACCGGGGCGGGCTATACACTGTGCTGTTCTGGGCGCAGATTCTGTTCTATGGCATGACGCTGTTAAACTGGTACTTCGAGACGAAAAATATCCAGGTCAAACCGCTGTTTGTGCCGTTCTATTTTTCCATGATGAATGCAGCAGCGGTGCTCGGATTTTTCAGATGGGCCCGGGGCAGGCAATCGGTACTGTGGGAACGGGCGAGCCGGGCATGATTGAAAAAAATTATAAAAGGAGAGGAAACGCGTGAATTCATTTATTGGCCATTTCGACAGGCATCGTGATGTGGCTGGATCGGTGAACCAGCCGGACGCATTCAGCCAATCCAGAGGAAATATCCTGGCTAACAACTGCTGCTTTGCAAATAAAGATTCGGCCGAATTGTTCTTCTGGGGCGAAATTTACAACGCGCCGGATTTGGAGAAAGCACTGGCATCCCCCGGCGTACCCACTGAGAAACTGTTGCTGCGCCTGTTTCTGACCAAAGGGTTGGATGGCTTCAAACAGGTCGATGGAAAATTTCTGGTGATTATTTCGGACGGATCGAGCATGTATGTTCTGCGGGACAAGAACGGCATTGGCCCGCGATTCTTTTTCACCAACGAGTACTTTGCCAGTTCGATGGACGAGTTGCAGGCATTCCAGTCATTCAGCCCGAAAATTGATATGGATGCAGCGTCGTCGTTTCTGTACGGCTGTTTTGTCATTTCCCCGGGGACGATTTTTCAGGGAGTCAGAAAACTCAGCCCGGGCGGTGTTCTCATTTATCGGGATAAGACCATCACGGTCGATTCGCTGTTCGATTACAGCGATTTCAACCAGCAGAAAATGGCCATCTCCGAGGACGAGGCTGCGGAGCAATACATATCGCTGCTGCACCGGGCGATTCAACGGCGCATCAAAGACCATTCGACAGTCGGAGTTTTGCTGAGCGGCGGGTATGATTCCGGCGGAGTCATTGCCGCGCTGCGCGATGTTTACGGTGGAAAAATCAAAAGCTATTCCATCGGCTTCAGGGATAATCCCTGGTCGGAATTGCCATTTGCCAAGAAAATGGCGGAGACCTTCGACGCTGAATTCAATGCCTATCTTCTGGATGGTTCTGAGATTGATTACCTGCCGGAAATTGTACGACATTTTGGTGAACCGTTCGCGGAACAGGGATTTTTCATCAATTATATGGCCATGAAATCTGTGGATCCCACGCTGCCGGTAGTCATGGGCGGCGATGGCAATGACCAGCTCTTTGGGACAGCATCGCAGCAGATCGCCCTGCATTTCCTGGGCAGAAAATATGGTTTCCAGTTGGTGCAGAGGATGGCGCAGTCGCTGTCTCATCTGTCTTTTTTCCAGCAAGATAATGTGCTGTTCCGGTTCCGCTTCCATAATCGCGCCATTCTGGACGTGCTCGACCGGGAAAATTTTGGATTTTCCCAGCAGCACATCGGACAACTGCTCAATCTGAAGATGAAGGACGATGCCAACGGCTGGAGGAAGTATCACAATTTTGATGAGCTGTACAATCTGCGGAATTTTTACATCGATATCCGGACAATCGCCAATGAGGCCATTCTGTACAAAGCAGCGCGCATGTCGGAATTGCACGGTGTGCCATTGACGTTCCCGTACATGGATCTGGAAATGTATCGGTTCCTGACGCGACTGCCGCGCCAGTTGAAGACAAAGGGCTCGCTGAAAGAACTGATGCAGGGGCGCGGCGTGAGCAAATTTTTGCTCAAGAAGACCGTGAAATCAAAACTGCCGGCGGAAGTGTCGGGCCGAAAGAAACAGGGGGGATTTGCACCTCTGGGCGTTATGTTCGCGGATAACGCGCTGCGTCATAAATTATTTCAGTACATCAGGGAGTCCGAGGCCGCCCGCGCCATGTTCAATCCGAAATTCCTGAATGCATTTTTCGAGGCGTTCGACGCGTCGTCCGACAAAGGGAGTTACTGGTTCTGGTTCGATCAGATTCGGGGAAATCAACTCTTGAACTTGTTGCTGTTAACGCTATGGTGGGACATCTTCATCGAAAGGGATTTCAGGAAGCAATTTTCCGATTACCTGGAATAGATATGTGAAACTCCTTCCGCGCCCGTCGATTTCCGGGAACCGCGCGGAAGGAGAATCCTCTGAAAATCCTGCCGCGGTTCGATCAATCACCGCTGACAATTTAGCCATTGAAGATGTGTCTGGGAGATGACGAGGCCCTGGCGACATCAATTCCGGCAAACCATGACGCCCACCCGGGAATCAGTCTGCGGTCGATTGGCGCTGAGATGCGTGGAATCATCATTTTATTGGTCTATGAAAAATCGTACTTGCATTTTGTTGTACAAAGTGTATATTAACCCGGTAGTTTTTTCTTCAAATGAATTGTCTTTGTAAAGTTTTAACGGGCATGGATACGGGCGAGCATGTCCTTTTTATTCGATATGAATTGCAACTCATTTTAATACAACGCATCGGATCCGAAAATCTCCTTCCCGCAGAGCAGCATGGGGAGGGTGTCACTGCGCCTGAGATCAGGGTTGCAGCACTTCATTGAGGTTGAATCGTCGATAGTAACGACACAGAAATTCAAATCGATTGGAGCGTAGCATCGATTTGAAAGAAGGTTGGAGCGCAAACACTGAGGCTGTCCTGAGCCGGTAGTTCGCATTTACTAAAGCTGAATTTGATCGCATCGTCCATTTGAAAGGGATATGAAATGAAAACACAGTGCAGTTACTTAGTCGGGCTTTTGAGTGTTACGCTGCTGGCATTGGCCATCCTGTCCAGCGATGTCTATAGCCAGGAAAAAGCGAAGGAGACGACCATCGAGGGGATGGTCATCGGGACGGAGTGGGATGAGAATGATAACGTCATTTCCATCGCCATCTCCGTGACGGTCATTCCCGGGGACACCACAGAGGAGGAATACGTCATCGATTATCTGGTTACTGAAAACAAGAAAGGCAAGGAATTGACGAACTTTGTCGGGCGGGACGTCCTGGCAACCGGCATCGTCGTGAAGGATGACGATGGGGTTTTCATCATTTCAGTGCGTGAATTCAAAGTTCTCAAAGAAGAATAACGACGACGCGATGAGCGGCAGAATGGACAGAATCGAGGAGTAGCCATAGCGGGGGGTTACTCTTTTTTTTTAACGTATGTCCCCCTGGACAAATGAACAATCAATCGACTCACACGTGAGGTGAAGAGCAGTGGATTTATTAATGGACTCGACCGTTTTCAATTGGGTGGTTCTCCCGATGCTCATTTTTTCTGCGCGAATTATCGATGTATCCATGGGCACGCTCCGAATCATGTACGTTTCGCGCGGAAAAAGGAGACTGGCTTCCTGTCTGGGATTCGTCGAAGTGCTCATCTGGCTGCTGGCAATTCGGCAGATATTCAATAATCTCAATAACTCGTTGTGCTATCTGGCCTATGCCGGGGGATTTGCTACCGGCAGTTACATCGGGATGTCGCTGGAGCAGAAGCTGGCCATTGGCATTCAGGTTGTGCGCATCATTACGCGCCGGGATGCGAGCGAATTAATTGCCGCCATGAAAAAAGCAGGCTATGGCGTGACTATCGTGAATGGCGAGGGATTGACCGGCGTCGTCAAAATTATTTTCACGGTGATACAACGGAAAGAACTTCAGACCGTCCTGGGCATGGTGAATCGATTCAGTCCCAATGCGTTCTATTCCGTGGAAGACGTGCGAATGGCGCGGGAGACAGTCTTTCCTTTGACCAGTGAAAAAAATCGGCTCAGGTTTTGGAGTCAATTGAAATTTGAAAAGAACGGCAAATGAGCGGTGCGTTTCATTCGCCAGCTCATAGCTGGCGCTCAATCAGGGAAACCTGAGTGGGCAGGGCTGGTCGGCCGGATGCAGGCGTCTCATTCGGTTCCACATAATTTCGGAGGTGTTCATCACGGTGAACAAATCAGGAGATGTTGCAGGTCAGAATCTGAAGCGACTCGATCGCATAATCCACGGACGAGAGACTCTCACCATCGTGATGCATGATTATCCTGACCCGGATGCGCTGGCCAGCGCGATGATTCTTTCCTATCTGGTGCGAAACCGATACGGGGTCCGTCCCCGGATTGTCTACGGAGGCGTCATCACGCGAGCGGAGAATCGGGCCATGGTTCAGCAACTGAAACTCCACGTCTTACCCATTTCCGGAGTTCGGCTGGATAAACACAGTTTGATCGCCATGGTGGATACCCAGCCTGGTTTTGGCAATAACAGTCTCTCCCGACAGCTTGTTCCTGCCATGGTTTTTGATCACCATCGGGGCGGCGACCTGGCACATGTGCAATTGGCGGACGTGCGTCCGGAATACGGCGCCAGCGCCACCATGCTGATCGAATATCTTCACGCTGCCGGCCTGGAAATCCTCGTCGATATTGCCACAGCGGTGACTTACGCCATTCGCACGGAAACTCAGGAATTGGGTCGGGATGTCTCCCAGGCGGATATCGATACCTATTTATCGGTCTACGAGAAAGCCAACAAGCACAAACTGGCAAAAATATTTCACCCCAGTCTGCCGAACCAGTATTATTCGATGCTGTTTACGGCGCTTCAACAGGCAAAGATTTTCCAGCACCTCATTCATGTCCATTTGAAAGAAGTTGCCTCGCCCGAATTTGTCGCGCTGATCGCCGATCTGCTACTGCGGCATGAGCGCATGGGCTGGTCGCTGGTGACCGGGCGTTATCATGAGCAACTGTTCATTTCGATGCGCTGCAACCATCCTCAGGCTCACGCCGGAAAAATGCTCAAGCAGATCGTCGGCACGATGGGCTCTGCCGGGGGACATCCGCGCATGGCCGGCGGTCAGATTCCCTGCACGGAAGAAAATGAACAGGAATGGGAACGATTGGAAACGGAAGTGGTCGGACGGTTTTTGACGAAGCTGTCGATTCGCCGGGATGTTGTCTGGAAGCCGCTGGTGCGAGACAGAAATTCCGCGCAGTGATTTTCTCCACTCTGAAATGATGGCGCCAGCCAACTGACGCATGCTGGCTGACTCGGTCTCGGGATATAATTTTTCTAATTTTACATTGACAACGGTTTCAAATTTTACTATCTTCCTGTAATATTTTTCAGCGAAAAAATGCAGTTCCCCGGAGCGGGTGATTGCTGCCTGACGTTGAGTGAGATTCGAAGCGGGGCGACGGGATGAAATGAAGATTGGGACGTTGTTGCAGCGATGGATGGTGCGGGATCACCGCCGATAGCTCGGGGTTAAGGTCGAAAGGAGAGATTTATGAGTGAAAGAAAATCGTCGCGACGCGCGCTGATCCTGACGATAGTCATCATTGTCCTGGTAATTGTCCTGTTTCGGCTGAACAATTCTGAACTGCCACAGGAGACGATGCATTCTCCTGATTCCGTAACAGCACCGGCCACACCTGCCAGCGCCGATACGATGGAACAACATTTCCTGCAGGCCGAAGCCCGGTTCGAAGCCGGGGACAGAAAATCAGCTGCGGAGGAGATTCGAAAAAGCGCTCTAGCGTTGAAGCCATCAGTGCAGCTTATTCCGGAGGAGGTGGAAGCGCTGCAAGCCACGCGCGAAGGTCTGTCCCGCCTGGCCGACGACATCGAAAATGGAACTATTACAAGCATCAATCGTTTGAGAAAATCATTTGCGAATGTGTACCTGTATTTCTCAACTATGTACCAGAAAAAAGCGGTGCAATCCTGGGCTCAGAAAAATTACGCGCAGGCCGGGCAGGAGTTGGAAGAGACGTCCGATAATCTGAAGCATGCCGCCAGATGGGCCGGGGATCGCGTGGAATCGGGATTCGAGCGCCTGATTCAGAATTCCCGCGATCTGGCGAGTCGACTGAAAAGTGGAATAGCCAGGACTTCCGATAAAATCGGCCAGGAGATAAGCGCTGTCGGTGTTGAAATCCACACCATCAGCAAAAAAAATGAATCAGAAAAGTGATGGTTCACAAACGAGACACGGAGGGAAAGTTTGAAAGCAAAAATGGTGCTCGCTCTGGTGCTCATCGCGCTGATACTGATCATCGTCATTCAAAATATCAGTGTGGTGACGTTGCGGTTCTTGCTCTGGGATTTAACCATGTCCCGCATTATTTTCATCCCGATGATTTTAATCATTGGATTCATCCTGGGCTACATTGCGGCAAAATCGAAGAAAAGGTGAAGCCATTATTCGGCGCCGCCAGGTTCATTCGCCGCTTGTCACAATTGAATATTCATGCGAGCGTCGTGCGGACAGAGCATTGACAGAATTCACCCGAATCAGTATTGCCATCAAATTGGAGACGTATGGCAACGAGATACATGAAAGAAGCGTCCCGAAAAGTGGGACTTCCGCCGGGGACGCTCATCCACGTGGGCGAAAAAAAGACCGAGAAGACCCGTATTTCTGTTTTCGATTTCGATGAAACGAATCTCGAGGAAAAGGAAGTCGAGCGCGTAGAGGACTGTTACCCGTATCATGAAAAGCCCAGTCTGACATGGATCAACATCGATGGCCTCCACGATGTCAGCATTGTGGACAAACTCGGGAAAAAATTTGAAATCCATCCGCTCATCCTGGAAGACATTCTTCATACCGGTCAGCGCCCGAAATTCGAGGACCTCGGTACTTACATGTACGTCGTGCTGAAAATGTTGCTGTACGACGAGCTTAGAAATGAAATTATCGACGAGCAACTCAGTCTGATCGTGGGTAAAGATTTTGTCATCACGTTTCAGGAGCGGGAAGGCGATGAGTTCGATCCAGTGCGCGAGAGGATACGGGTTGGCCATTCGCGCATTCGGCAGAGCAAATCCGATTATTTAGCCTATTCCCTGATCGACGCGGTGGTAGACAATTATTTCGTCATCCTGGAAAAGCTTGGCGATTACATCGAGGTGTTGGAGGCAGAGCTGGTGGAGCAGCCCACGTCCGAGACATTGCACAGTATTCATACGTTGAAGCGAAAACTAATATCGTTGCGCAAGTCCATCTGGCCATTGAGAGAAGTTGTTGGCGGGCTGGAACGGTCAGAATCCAAATTGTTTCATACAACAACCATCCCCTACTTCCGGGATGTTTACGACCATACGATTCAGGCCATTGATACAATTGAGAGTTATCGGGATATTGCAGCCGGGCTGCTGGAAATGTACCTTTCTGTGAACAGCAACCGAATGAATGAAATTATGAAAGTGCTGACGATTATTTCCACGATCTTCATTCCGCTCACATTTATCGCTGGCATCTATGGGATGAATTTTAATTTCATGCCAGAATTGAAGTGGCACATGGGTTATCCGCTTATTGTGCTGATTATGGCCATCATCGCCGGAATCATGCTGCTCTACTTTCAGAGAAAGCGATGGCTTTAGGCGCCCGGCCTCACTGAAAACACTGCAAGAACGTCCGGCAAAAAAAAGGATGGCGCATGTTATTATCCGCCGTGTTAGAAAAATCAATGAAAAATCAGAATTGCACTCGGACCATTCCAGCGGTTATCAGTCCGATATCATGTTCACGACTGTCCCTTTTGAAACAGACTCAATGTTCGAAGATTCAGGAGGAGTTCATTTTATTGCGGAGGCGAACGCGGTTCTGCGGTGATGAATAAATCATGCAAAGGAAATGCCTTACGGAAAGCAGAGGGGAGAAAGCTACAGGTGAAGAATGACGCAGTGTTATGATTTTTGTGTGGCAACCGACTGGGAATATGACAAAGAATTTATTCACATGATTGAACGCGCAGCCCATGAAAAATATAACATGACAACCTTTCTGGTGGAGGCGTTTAATCTTCAGGAGACCATTGAGCGAGTTCGCAAGGGAGAGGTGCAGTTTCACTTCTTTTATGATCGGGGTTCTGATTCGTCCACGGAATTCCTGGAGCTCCACACACTGATGCTGAATCACCACGTGCCGGTATTGGATTCATGGGAACAATTGAAGTGGGCGTCTGATAAGGCGACCATGCATTTGGAATTTATCGCACATGGATTGGTCACGCCGCACACCATCATCATTCCGCCATTCAATAAAACGAAAAACGTCTTATTATCCATCGCAGATCTGGCAAATCTGGGGCGGCCGTTCATCATTAAACCAGCAAATACCACCGGCGGCGGTATCGGTGTGGTCAATGGCGCTGAGACGCTGCACGACGTTCTCATTGCCAGACAGGTCTACGAGACCGATAAATATCTGCTGCAGGAAAAGGTAAACCCGGTCGAAAAGGATGAGAAACGATTCTGGTTTCGGGTGTTCTATTGCTGCGGATATATCGAGTGCTGTTGGTGGGATGATTCAACCCACATCTACGAAGTCCTGAGCCAGGAGTCCGTAAGAATGTATCAGTTGGAGAGTCTCTTCCATATTGTTGAGCAAATATCCAGGATAATCAAGTTGAACTTTTTTTCCACTGAAATCGCAGTCGATCAATATGGGAAATTTATTGTGATTGATTATGTGAACGAAATCTGCGACATGCGATTGAAATCGAGCCACCGGGATGGTGTGCCGGAACCCGTGGTTAATCATATTGTGAACCATATTGTTGATTATGTCCAACACAAAATCAAAGGCTGAGATGAAAAGTATACTCGTCACCACAACAAATCAGGAAGCAGTGGAGACTATCCAGAAATGTTTTGAATCCGGATATAAAATCGATTACGCGCAGACACTTGAGGCCGGCGAAGAATTATTTTCTAAAAAGCGATATGAGTTTCTTTTCATTGATATCGAGATATTGAAGAACTCGAAGAGCGACGTGGACTACAAAGTCCAGTTTTTGCCATTCTGGCGAGGCACCTCGGATGTGGATATTATCGTGCTCTCAACGCCGCAAATGGTTCGCGACACGGTCAATGCCGTGAAGGCCGGCGCCAGCAATTACCTGATGTACCCCCTCAATCCAGATGAGATCAAATACATCGTGGATAGCCTTCAGGAATACTCGCGCATGAATTCCGAGCTCAATTATCTGCGCGATCGGTTCTGGCGCAGCGAGTATTTATCCGTGCTTCGTTCCAACAGCCCGCTGATGAAAGAAGTATTTTCAAAAATTCGGGCGGTCGCTCCGACCGAAAGCACAGTATTGATCACAGGCGAAACAGGAACAGGCAAAAGCGTCATTGCCGGATTGTTGCATCAGCACAGCAAGCGCAGTGAGAAGCAATACATCAGCGTTCATTGCGGCGGCATTATCGAGTCATTGCTGGAGAGCGAGCTGTTTGGCCACGAGAAAGGCGCTTTCACCGGAGCGATCCGACGCAAGCTTGGCAAGTTTGAAATAGCCCATGGCGGGACCATTTTTCTGGATGAGATCGGCACCATCTCCTCCTCGATGCAAATTGCGCTCCTGCAGGTGTTGCAGGATAGGACATTTCAGCGAGTGGGCGGAGAGAATGTCATCAAAGCCGACGTCCGAATTCTGGCGGCCACAAATTCCGATTTGCAGAAAATGGTCGAATTGAGCACCTTCAGAAACGATCTGTTTTATCGGCTCAATGTTTTCCCCATCGAACTGCCACGGCTTGAGCAGCGGATTGAAGATATTCCCATCCTGGTCGAAAATTTTTTGAAGCGACTCAATAAAGCCAATGCCAAGCACATCAACGACGTTCATCCCGATGTGCTGGAGGCGTTTCAATGTTACGCCTGGCCCGGCAATATCCGGGAACTGGAAAATTTAATCGAGCGCGCCTATATTTTGGAGTCGTCCTCTATTCTGATGCCGAAAAGCTTCCCGGCTGAGCTATTCAAAAATGGCAAGAAGAAGAGCAAAGTGATGGCTGCTGAAAGCACATTGACTTTGACACAGGTTCGGCAGCGCGAAATCGACCGGGTGGAGAAACAATATATAATCGACCTCCTCACCCGGCATCATGGAAAAATCAATCTCACCGCCAAAGAAGCCGGGATTGGAGAGAGGCAATTGAATAAACTGATGCATCGCTACGGAATCCTGAAAGAAGATTTTAAATAATCGGAATTTTAAATTCCAATTTCCTGCCCCTATTTTTCGGCTTCATCCCCCAAAATCGGAATTGTCAGTTCGCTTTTAGAATTGGCATTATCATTAAAACCGACTTACTTCATTGAAAAATTAGCACTTGAAAATTGTGGCATAATTATTGCCAAATTCATGTTCAATTTTTTATAAACAGTGAATATTGTTTTGAAATCAGAATCCGGTGTACATGTTTCCAGGGACATCTCTATGCGTTAGAGATTTTTTTATATTAGCTCACGATGGTTTGAATTTGAGATTGTGACTATGAAAATAGCAGTTGCGTACAGCAGCAAAACTGGATTACTCAAAGAATATGAAAAGCATTATCAAAAGACCACGGATATTCCGCCTGATTTTTTCGCAGAGGGTGATAGCGTAGACACGATCAATTCGGTGTTGGATGCGATACGAAGCGGTGGGCACGAAGTTTTCAGCGTTGAAGCGGATGATACAGCGCCAGCCACCCTGGAAAATCTTCGGCCGGAGCTGGTGTTCAATATAGCCGAAGGTTTATTTGGCGACTTTCGCGAGTCGTACATCCCTCTGGTTTGCGAGCGATTGGGACTGCCGTACACCGGATCGGATCCTTTGACGCTGGCTATTTGTCTGAATAAGGCCCGAACCAAAGAAATACTCAATTACCATTCGATTCCCACACCGCCTTTTCGGGTGCTGCATCCACTCCAAAAAATTGAGTTGAATGATTTTTATTTTCCAGCGATTGTCAAGCCCATTGCCGAGGGAAGCAGCAAAGGAATTTTCAATGACTCGGTAGTGGAAGACCCGAAGCAGGCGAGGAAGAAGATTGAAGAGATCCTCGCCAGATACAATGAACCGGTGATGATCGAGAAATTTTTAGAAAAAGATGAATATACGGTGGCCATCTGGGGCAATGGAAAAGAGGTCGACGTGCTGCCCATCGTCGCGATCAGTTATGACGACCTGCCTGAAGGCGCTCGGCCGATTTATTCGTATGAAGCAAAATGGATCTGGGACACGCCGGATAAGCCGCTTGAAATATTTAAATGCCCGGCGCCATTGACCTATTTACAGCAGCGAAATATCGAAGATGTCGTGCGGGATACCTACCGCGTGATGCATATCAGGGACTGGTGCCGAATTGACATCCGTATGGATGATCAGGGTGTGGCGCACATCCTGGAGCTGAATCCGCTGCCGGGGATTTTGCCTAATCCGGAAGATAATTCCTGTTTCCCCAAGGCGGCCCGAACCAAAGGCTATAGTTACACCGCAATGATCAATAAGGTCATTGAGTTTGCCAGAAAAAGGTATGGTATTTAATTTTTAAATATGAGGAGCAAAAATTAATTTTTGCGATGACTCGTCCGATGAATAACATGAAGTCTGATTCGAAGAAATTGAATATTCTTATTGCCTATAATGAGCCGATTCAAAAGGCGGATCAGGATTTGGATTTTATTTCTGAAGCTGCGGTGAAGGACGAAGCAGAAATTGTTCAGCGAGTTGTCCTGGAATCCGGCCACGTACCTATTTCCTTTCCGGTTAAAAGCCTTGACCAGATTTTCCAGGAGATAAATCAGGTTTCCCCAGACCTGATTTTTAATTTATGCGAAGGTTACCAGGGCAAAGCTCGCTTCGAGATGTTTATTGCAGGTGTATGGGAATTGTTAGAAATCCCCTATACCGGAAATTCTCCGTTGACATTAGGGCTGGCGCAGGACAAGGTGCTCACAAAGCAGTTGTTCGAAGCCAGGAACATACCAACCCCAAAGTTTCAGGTCTATTCCGAAGCACCCCGCGATACAATACTTTCGTATCCGCTGATTGCAAAGCCGTCACGGGAGGATGCCAGTCTGGGCATTACGCATGGCGATGCGATTATTCATGATTTGAATGGGTTGAAAAAGCGAGTCACAGCGTTGTTGAAAAAATACAACCAGCCCATTCTGGTGGAGCAGTACATTCAGGGCCGGGAATTCAATGTCAGCGTATTGGGGAATGGTCCGGCGCGAGTCATCGCCATTTCTGAGATCAGTTTTGCGGCGCTGGGTGAGGAGACGCCTCATATCACAAGTTACGAAGCCAAATGGCTGCCCGATCATCCGCTCTATCAAAAGACGCCAGCGATTTGTCCGGCTCAGATAAGCGACAGTCTCCGGGCACGACTCGAAGATGTAGCGCTGCAAGTGTATCAGACGATCAATGGCCGGGATTATGGTCGCGTCGATACCCGCGTCGATGATGATGAAAATATTTTTGTGCTGGAATACAATCCCAATCCGGACATCTCGCCGGATGCGGGTTATGTCAAAGCATTGACTGCTGCTGGAATTAGTTACGAATCGTTTGTCGATCTGTTGATTCACGAAGCATTGAAAAGGAAATGGAATGGTAACGATTAGAAAAATGGCGTCTCAGGATAGAGAGGCGGTGCATCAGATTCTCGTTCACACGGACATGTTCACTGAAGAAGAAGTCGCCGTTGCGATGGAATTGGTTGATATTTTTTTAAATAACAAAAATCAAAAGGATTATATCATTTACGTTGCAGAAGATGCACGGAAGGAGGTTGTTGGATACGTATGTTACGGCCCCACACCTGCCACTGAAGGCACATTTGATTTATACTGGATCGCGGTTTCACCAGTGGTGCAGCATCAAGGGGTTGGAAAAAAATTATTGATTTTCACGGAGCAAGAAGTTGTACGCCTCAAAGGCCGTATGATCATTATTGAAACGTCATCTCAACCGAAATACAAACCAACACAGGATTTTTACCTTCGAAACCGATATGTCGTGGAAGCCCGCATTAAGGACTTTTATCGAATCGGCGATGATCGCTTGATTTTTGTGAAACGTTTATAACACATGTGGCACGCTCCATTGGATGAGGACCTGTCGCATCTGTTCAAATTAACAACCATAACAAACACGTAGGAGGTATGTTTTTACCATGGAAACCTGGCAGAAGATTCTGCAAAAAAGTTTGACCAGCGCTAAAGAGATTTCAGAGAGATTCGATATACCTTTAGCCGAAGTAGAAAAGATACAGCATGAATTTGATATAAAAATTAATCCGTATTACCTGTCGCTGATTAAAGCGAAAGGCGATCCGATTTATAAACAGGTTGTTCCTGATTTGAAAGAGCTGGACAATGATGGACTGTCATTTGACCCATTGTCCGAGGATAGAGACTCCCCGGTGAAAAGCATTGTTCACCGTTATCCCGATCGTTGTTTATTTTTAGTTTCCCATGATTGTGCATCGTTCTGTCGTTTCTGTACCCGTAAGCGAAAAGTAGGCGATCCGAGCAAAATTAGCCCGAAGTTTATTGATGAAGGGATCGAGTATATTGAGCAGCATCCTGAAATTCGAGACGTCATTATGTCCGGAGGCGACCCATTATTATTGAGCGATGATTGGTTACGGTATATCCTTCACAAGCTCAGGCGTATCCCACATGTCCAAATTATCCGCATTGGGACACGTGTCCCTTGTTTCCTCCCACAAAGGATTACCACAAAATTAACCAACATGCTCAAGAAATATCACCCTCTTTACATGAACGTTCACTTCAATCATCCGGATGAATTGACGCCGATTGCCGTCAAGGCTCTGGGGAAATTGGTCGATGCCGGCATTCCGCTTGGCTGCCAGACCGTGCTGCTGAAAGGTGTAAACGATGACCCGGAAGTCATGAAAAAATTGATGCAAAAGCTGCTGTTGGCGCGCGTTCGTCCTTATTATATTTACCAGGCCGATTATGTTTATGGGACCGAACATTTCCGAACCCGCGTCGAGAAAGGGCTGGAGATCATCAAAGCCATTCGGGGCTGGACGTCTGGCTTGGCTGTGCCGCACTTTGTGATCGACTCCCCCGGCGGCGGTGGCAAGATTCCCTTGCTGCCCGAATATGTCGTCAGAATCACGGATGAAGAAGTGGTGTTGCGGAATTACAAAGGGAAAATTTATCGATACGCGCAGACGAAAAATAGGAATGGCAAACATCCCAAACCTGAAAAATTAGTGCCGCAGATTGTTGAAAGTGAAGAGAAAACACCCTGCTTCGAGTTTGATGAATCACTGATGATGTAATTCCGGTTCAGAAATGACGAATACCTTGGCGCTGGACAAGGACGTCGAATTCACCCCTGTCCAGCAGAATGATTGCCCGGGTGCCCGAATCTGCTTTGATGTGCATTTCAGCATATCCCGGTGGCGGCGTTGTATCAGCGATGGGCGTGATGCGCCGGGAACTTCTCCCTGACTTTAGGAATCAAGCCGGGAATGTGGCCATTGCGCTCAATTTTCAGAGCGACTGCCAGGCCGCCCTGGTCGTATTTTGTGATTCGGGCGAACACGCTTTCAAAATGGAAGAGCTGAGGATCTTTCCGCTCTTCCATTTTCATTTTTTCGAAACGAGAATCGTCATCGCAATTCTGTTTTCGGATCGCTGCTGCTCCGATGCCTTCCTGAATTCGACAAGGCAACTCCGATTGTTCTGTTTGGATTAGGCGATTCGCTGCAATACTCTGGATTGCCTTTCCTGTGTCCTGCAAAAGATGTCGCCTCAACTTGCGTAGCCGTTCATAGGTTCCGGGTTCAGCGTTCCCTGCTGGGGTTTTGGATATAGTCACCAGAAACATTTTTTGAGCTCAAATAGTCCGTCATCAACTGGCCGTTATCATTAACCTTGAACCCTGAACAATGAACCTGTGAACGGTTACCAACCTGCGCCTCTGATCCTGATTTTAAATTACCCGTTACGGGACCCATTTTACAGAATTACGGTCGGCTAAATTTTTACTACCCGAAAACCGTGAATTTTGTTCTCGATTTTCTGGAAAATTTGAAATCAACTTGAAGGAAAATTTTTTCAGTTTATTAACTTAAAAAAAATTTATCCGTGCAAATCCGTGTAATCAGTGTCATCTGCGTTCTATGATTTGTTTGGAAGTCTACTTCGATAGATTATTATTGGACATAGGCGGAGAGGACGGTCGCGACCGTCTGCTGCCGATACATTAGCGTGTTGAATTTTTTATACACGCTTGTACAAGACTATTCATTTTAGAAATTGACTTGAAATTTATAAATAAATCAATTACATTGCCAATTCAAATAGCTGAGGCCGGAGGTGGCGAAGGAGGTCGTTTCCACTGGCACACGTGCGGTCGGGAAGAATCAGACGGGCTTATTTTTTGAGACGGAGTTGAATGATGAAAAATTTTCCGGAAGGAAATGCCATTGTCTATTGTCAGGATGCGTTTAATACGCCCAATGGCAAAACGGCGCACGGGCTGGTTCGAAAGACGGCCCGCTATTCGGTGCTATCAGTGGTCGATTCCACCTATGCCGGCAAAGACGCTGGCCTGGTGCTGGACGGCGCGCCGAAAAATATACCCATCATTGGCGATGTAGCCGAGGCCGTTGAACACGCCGCCCGTCAGCAGCGCCGCGCCACCCATCTGGTCATTGGCCTTGCCCCGGATGGCGGCAGGCTCAATCCACGGGCGCGTCAGGATGTGAAACGAGCGATTGAACTGGGACTGAATGTCGATTGCGGTCTCCACGATTTTCTGTCGGATGATCCTGAAATTTCCGGATTGGCGGTTAAGCATCGAATCACACTCCGCGATGTTCGAAAAACACCGACGCGGGACAAATTGCATTTCTTCGATGGCCGGATCGAACAGGTCACATCGTTGAAAATCGCTGTGCTGGGCACCGATTCCGCCATTGGCAAACGGACGACAGCGTGGATTCTGGTGGAAGGATTTCGGGCCGCCGGCTACACTGCGGAAATGGTCGGGACTGGACAGACCGCCTGGATGCAGGGCGCGCAATACTCGCTCATTCTGGATTCGCTCATCAATGATTTTGTCTCCGGCGAAATCGAATTTGCCGTGTGGTCGGCGTGGAACGATAAAAAACCGGACGTCATTGTCATCGAAGGCCAGGGCAGCCTGATGAATCCGGCTTACCCCGGCGGCTACGAAATTCTGGCGGCCGCCCGCCCTGATGTCGTGGTATTGCAGCACGCGCCAGCCCGTGTGGATTACGACGGTTTTCCCGGCTACCGCATTCATCCGCTGGACAGACAGATAAAGGCCATCGAAATTATCTCCGAGAAACCGGTCGTCGCTATCACCATCAATCATGAGTCGTTGCAACCAGACGACCTTGCTCCCATTTATGCGGAGATCGAAAAAGCCGCCGGCTGCGTAGCCAGCGATGTGCTTGTGGATGGCCCCCGGAAGGTGATTGCCGCGCTCGAGACGTATTTGAAAAAGTAGGCCGGGACCTGTCTGCAGGGAGCATGAACCCGGAAAGATGAGGCCTGATCGCGCCGGAGATGTTTCCGGCGCGAATGTCGCCGAGGCGCACCATCCGGAATGAGTATCCCCGACAATCAAAGGATGGCCAAATAAACATTTCATTTGAGGCAGGGCGATGAAAATACAACGAGTGGAAGCATGGCCGGTGGCTATGCGTCTGGCAGAACCCTACACCATTGCCTACGAAACGATCGATTCGACGGTGAATGTCTTTCTGAAAATTGAAACCGATACCGGCCTCTGTGGATTTGGCTGCGCCGCTCCGGATTTGGAGGTCACCGGAGAGACCGAAGCGACAGTCATGCAGGTGATGGACGACGTGGTCAAGCCGCAGATCATCGGCGCGGACCCGCTTCGGTTCGCCAGTCTCATCGGGCGGCTGAGGCCATCGATGGAGCGCCATCCGTCGGCATTGGCGGCAATGGATATGGCGCTGTTCGATCTCCTGGGCAAAGCCTGCGGCGCGCCGGTCTGGAAAATGTTGGGCGGATTCCGTGACTGCATTCCGACGAGCATCACCATCGGCATTTTGCCCCTGCCGGAGACTGTCAGTAAAGCCGGGGAGTTTGTGGCCCGTGGATTCACGTCCCTGAAGATAAAAGGCGGCATTGACGTGGACCGAGATATTGAGCGCGTCCTTCGGGTGCGCGAGGTCGTTGGCCGGCAGGTGGGACTTCGGTTCGATGCCAATCAGGGCTTTTCGGTGGAACAGGCCGTCCTGTTTGCAACGGCAACTCAGTCAACGGGTTTGGAGTTCATTGAACAACCCACGGCCCGGGAAAATCCAGCGCTGCTGGGCCAGGTCACTGAAGCCTCACCGGTCCCGATCATGGCGGATGAGAGTCTGATGACGGTGCGCGATGCGCTTGACCTGGCGTGCCGGAGGCGGGCGGCGATGATCAATATCAAACTCATGAAAGTGGGCGGAATTTCCGAGGCGCAGCACGTCGATAGTGTGGCGCGCGCGGCCGGGATGACCAGCATGGTCGGCTGCATGGATGAGTCCGCGCTGGCCATTGCTGCCGGCTTGCACTTTGCGCTGGCCCGGCCCAATGTGGTCTGCGCTGACCTGGATGGCCATTTTGATCTCGTGGACGATCCGGCTGCCGGCGCTGTGATTCTCAAAGATGGTACGCTCTATCCCCATGACGCTCCCGGTCTGGGATTCAGCCTTCGCTGACCGGCAGAGGATGGCAGCCCTGCTTTGATTGTCGCCATGACGGTTCGCCAGTTCCGGGACAGCCGTCCCCGCCATTGCCCGCGCAGGATGAATATCCAGCGCGATCAAAACGGTGCGGGCGAAGCATTTTTGACTGGTCGCTTCAATGATTCATAAATCATATCGATGTTAGAGGAATTGTATAAAAAGTGGAGATGTCAATGAGTTCAATGTTGGATATTTGGTTCGTCACGCCGCTGTTGATTTTCCTGGCGATGATTTTGAATGTCACAATCAGCACGATTCGCATCATATTTCTTGCCAAGAATATGAAGCTGCTGGCGCCGCTGCTTGGTTTCATTGAAGTGAATATTTGGCTGCTGGCCATCACCCAGGTGATGAAAAATCTGGATAACCCGGCCAATTTCATCGCCTTTGCCCTGGGCTTCTCGTTCGGCAATTTCGTGGGCATTTTCATCGAAAATAAAATTGCCATGGGAATGGTCATGATCCGAGTCATCACGCGGATGGAAGCCGATGAATTGGTGGAGCGATTGAAATCCGATGGCTACACCGTCACCAATGTGGATGCGGAAGGGGTGACCGGCAGAGTGAAAATTATTTTCACCATTATTAAACGGAAGAATATTCAAAAGATTGTCAATATCATAAAAGATTATAATCCCCAGGCGTTTTATACCATCGAGAACATTAGCTTTGTGAGCAAGAGTTTCGTCCCGGTGAATTCGAAGGAAATCTACCGGAGAATTACGCCGGAGGGTTAACCGGGAAAATATAAAGCAGGGAGAGCGCATGGCACGACACAGTGATAATCATGTCTCACAGACACTGTGGGGACAGCATGAAGTGAAAGAGAATTCCATCCAGACCTGGCGGTTGGGGATATTGCAGCTCTGGTGCCGGAAATGTGAGAAGGAGATTCAACTGGCCTGTTTCCATCACGCGGATGAACAGACGCCGTCTCTTCCGGCAGTCCCGGACACGGTGCGCTGGACGCGTTGGGCTGTGGACGCGCGGCTGAGGAAAATTGAACTGACGCCCATGTTGCCTGATCGTTCCGTTGTCCTGAAATTTAATTCGCGATTCTGGCTGACGCGCCATATCAAAGCCACCATCTACGTCCGCATCCCGGTGTGGCTGCAGGTGAATTTGTCCGAGCGGAAAAAGACCAAACCGCTGGCCGAAATTCCCAGCGTCAGCCTGGCCACGACCTGGTTCGGCGATTTTTATGAAGGCGAAGTATCCTATTGGATTGCGACCAATGCCGCGCGAAAAGGAGAGCCGGATCCAACCCGACCCTATTTGGCAGTCTGCCCGCTCGAACTCATCAATAATTCCGAGGAAGATCTGCTCGTCGAAAAAATCTGCTTTCGGGTATCCAACCTTTCGCTATTCATTCATGAAGGCCAGCTCTGGTCGGATCTGAATCGTATTTATTACACAGGAGAGCAGGAAGTCAGCCAGGTTGAAGCGAGCGGCTCTCCGCCCGATGACGCGAAATCGGCGGCATTGATCGCCTTGCCGCGCATGCCTCAGCGGAAAAATTTATTCGCCAAGACGTTTTCTTCGATCAAAGATTTGCCCGGCCTGGGAATCCCCACAATCTAAGGAGGACAGTATGGACTTTTTGAATACCTTCAGTTTCGCCACGTTTTTCACAGCCGCGAAAATTGAATCCATCGTGAGATTGGCGCTGGTATTGATCATTGGTCTCCCCATCGTGTTCTTTCTCAGCCGGACAGTTAAGAAATATTCAGTCAAAAAATTTTCAGCGCAGCAAAGCATGATTTTGGGCAAATTCGTGCTCTACACCGGCATCGCCTTCATCCTGTTCTCGGCCCTGCGCGAAGTCGGATTCGAATTGACAACGCTGTTGGGCGCAGCAGGCATCGCCACGCTGGCCATCGGCTTTGCATCGCAAACCAGTGTTTCCAACATCATCAGCGGTCTTTTTCTGCTGGCTGAAAAGCCTTTCGAAGTGAACGATATCATCACCGTGGGAACCAACACCGGCGTGGTTCTCTCCATCGATTTTCTCTCGGTGAAATTGCGGACGTTCGACAACCAGTACATCCGCATTCCCAACGAAACCATCATCAAAACGGATGTCATCAACATGACGCATTTTCCCATCCGGCGCGTGGATATCAATCTCAACATTGTCTACCGCGAAAACATCGGCCGCGTGCGCCAGGCGCTCCTCGATGTCGCCGATAAAAATGCGCTGTGTCTGAAAGAGCCGGAGCCATTTGTATATTTCAACGAGTTCGGCGACTCGTCGTACGAACTCATCCTCTGGGTCTGGGCCGAGAAATCCAACTGGCTGAAATTGAAAAACAGCATCGCCGAAGATATCAAAAACCGTTTTGAAAAAGAGAACATCGAAATCGCATTCAGGCATCTGTCGCTGTACGCCGGATCTATGTCACGACCGTTTCCGGTGCAGGTCTATGGACAGGAGGACACCGGCCAGCCAGGCGGGCAGGAGAAACCGGCCGGCGCATGAGGGGCTCGGCTTTTTCCGAAACGCGCAATGGCAGGGGCCGTACCCGCTCATCAGAATGTCGCCCGATATCGTCCGAATGACGTTTCAGATGAATCAGGACAGTGAAGTCTTCGTGCATCGCAGCGCCTCTGCAAACAACTCGATAGCGCCGATAATTTTTTTTGCGGTCACATTGCGGAAGCATTGCTTCGAATAGCTGAATCAGAGCCGATCCCGATTTACCGAGTTCGTTCAACGAAAGTCACCAGCCTATTTGACGCATCACTATCACTTTGGGGAGAGTATGAAACACTACAGCACAGCCTTGCGCCCATCGATTCGGCAGCAGATTGAGCGCATTGGCGCGGTGGATATTTTGGTGGGAGTGCCCTGTTTCAACAATGAATCGACCATCGCGCACGTCCTGAACGCCGTGGAATCCGGATTGACGCGGCATTTTCCGCACCTCACCGGCGCGGTTTTTCTGGCCGATGGTGGTTCTGTGGACGATACGAGGGAGGTCGCCATGGAAGCGCTGCCCAATCCCGGGGTGCATCGCATTGTTTCCATTTACAGGGGAATCCCCGGCAAAGGCACGGCCGTCCGATCCATTCTTGAAGCGGCAGATCTGATGAAGGCGAATGTGTGCGCCTTGTTCGACGCCGATCTCCGCTCCATCTCGCCGGAGTGGGTGAAATACATGGCGGATGCCATCCTCAGCGACGCCTACGATTTTGTCGCACCTTACTACTCGCGCTTCAAATACGATGGCACCATCACCAATACCATTGTGTATCCCATCATCAGGGCGCTGTTCGGCCATCGCGTGCGACAGCCTATTGGCGGCGATTTTGCTTTTTCCCGGCCGATGATTCAGCGCTATATGACTGAGAATGTCTGGGAGACCGATGTCGCCCGGTTCGGCATTGATATCTGGCTGACGACCACGGCGTTGGCGCACGGGGCCAGGGTTGCTCAGGTCAATCTGGGCGCGAAAATACACGATGTGAAAGATCCGGCGGAATCGCTGGGACCCATGCTCAACCAGGTTGTTTCAACCCTCCTGTCCCGAATGGAAGTACACGCGCCGGTCTGGAAACTGGCTCAGCAAAGTGCTCCTGTTCCGATGCTCGGGCCTTCCGAGCGCATCACGCCCAGGCCGTTCACCGTTAATCTCGCGAAACTGGTGGGGGATTTCAAAGCAGGATTTTTCAGCCATCGTCGGACGTGGCAAAAAATTCTGGCCCGTGAAAACTGGCAGATCATTGAAAAGCTATCGCGGGCGGATGAGACCGAATTTTCAATGGGGCCGGAACAGTGGTCGGGAATTGTCTACGACTTTGCAGCGGCATTTCATCACTGCAAAGGGGAGAAGCAGCGCCTGGTGAATTCAATGACCCCGCTCTATTTTGCCCGGGTCGCAGCGCTGGTGAATGAGGTCCGGGACTTGAACGATGCGCAGGCAGAAGAGGTGATTGAACGTCAGGCCGAAGCGTTTGAGCAGAATAGAAATTATCTTGTGCAACGATGGGATGAAGATGTGGTCTGTGAAGATGAAATTTGAGGGTTGATGCAGGCCGCTATTTTTAATGGATAGCTGAAAACGGAGCGATCGCCGGAGTCAATGTCTGAAAAAGCCGTAGACAGGTTTCATGGGAAATGGAGGGAGGAAATTCGAATGACTGAAATCAGGCGGGCGCGATGGCTGGCTCCTGTCATCGGAAAAACATATCGACAATTTTCTTGATGCTGCCTTCGTTTTTATCGTCGTCGCGCTGGGACGTTGGCCTGCGGTCGAATGCCCTGTCCTGCAACTGCAAATAAGTCAGCCGGTTTTCAATGGCCACCGAGACCTGGTTGGCCAAAATTTCCAGGGTGTGAATGTCTTCCTTGCCGGGCAACAGACAATCGGCCGGATCGTCCACGATGATGAATCCGATAATTTTCCCCTGTCGTTCATAGATGGGAACGATGAGCATCGACCACCACGGCCAGTAGCGATCGCCGCTGGCTTCGACTTTCGTGTCGTAATACAAATCTTTCAGCTTGCGAAGCGCCGGTTCGGATCGCGTCACCAGATAGGACTTGCCTCGCTGGTATTCCTTTTTGAAAATCGTGCGCAGCACTTCGATGGGAATGGATTCTTCCTTCAACTGAATCGTTTTGATGCGATCGTCGCAGGCAACGGATTTGAACTCCAGTCGCCGCGTCTTTCTGCTGATGAGCCCTAAAAGCACCAGGTTGTAGTTCATCGAAAATTTCACCGCCCACACAATTTCCTTCATCATTTCTGCGATGCTCAGGTGCAGCTTGAAAATATTACTCGTGACGAGGAGCTGTTTGAGCCGGCGATTGCGTTTTTCCACGGAGGCGAATCGATAGAAATTTTCGATGGCCAGCGAGACCATGCTGGTGAAAATCTCCATGTTTTTGAAGATATCCCGGGAGGGCGCCACCGCTTCGATGGGGTTGTCCACGGAAATATAGCCAAAGGTCTGATCATTGCTATCCGTGAGATTGAAAATGATCAAATCCTGGGGGTGCCAGTTTTTGTCCTCGCGTCGCGGCTGCGAACGTCGCTCATTCATCCGCGAGGGCGCGCTGCCGTTGAAATTTTGGTCGTGATAGATGACCCGCACTTTATATTGGCTGGAGAACACTTTTTCGATGACGTCCTGGGGCACTTCCATGATTCGCTTTTTCTCCGCCGGGACGCCATTGCTGTAGCCGATCAAAATCTGTTTGACAAATATTTTCTTGCGCCGATCCAGCAGGGCCAGGGTGCTGCGTTTGAATTGAAAAATCTGGCAGACAAGCTGGCTGATGCGCTCCAGCAGATGATTGAACGAATCGTCATAGCTCTGATGGATCAATTTGACCAGTTCGTGAATCATGCGGCTCTGGTCAAAATAGCCATTGGATGGGGCGATTTTCTCCTCTTTCTTCGGGGAGAATTTGATGCGACCCTTGTAGCTAATCACTTCGCTGTTTCTATTGCGCATGGGCGAAATGGATAATTCCACTGGCATCCTCGCGCCATGCTTGCCGAGAATCTGTGTGACAAAGGATTCATCGGACGCGCCCATGTCCACCCGCGCTAACCACTGGTAAAAACTTCGGTCCTGGTCCGCCGGCAACAAATCGCTGAGCGTGAGTTCCAGCAGTTCTTCTTCACTGAAATTCAACTGCTCCTGCAATTTCTGATTGGCCGAGAGGAATCGGCCCTTGCGGTCGAGAATATAAAAAGCTTCGTTGGAGAGCGTCTCATCTGCCGGGGAAAATGTGAGCGGCGGCTCTTCTTCCGGAGTTACTTGCGGCGCCTGCTCCTGAATTTCCTGGGGAGGTTTGGTCGTTTTAAATTTTCGTTTTTCGAGCACTTTGCCGACGGTGAAGGGCAGCGCCGTGAGGTAGCCGCGCACTTTCATGATGTAATCGTAGGCGCCGAGCTCAATGGCCTTGAATGCAATGTCTTCCTGGCCTTCTTCGATGACCATCACCACCGGCACATCGAGACCGGATTTGATGATTCGGGGCAATATCTCCAAGCCCTTTTTCTCATCGATGTCATAGTCCAGCAGAAGCAGATCGTATTCATTTTCAAATAGCTTCTGAAAACATTCGTCACCGGTAGTGGCTACATCCACCTGATAAGCTTCATTGTGAAACCGAAGCATTTTTCTGGCTATTTCGAGATACGATAAATTTTTGTCAGCCAATAAAAGACGAATGTCATTCATGGGATTTTCACCCGAATTTAAATTACGCACCGGTACGGTGCGACTATGAATTCAACGACTTCACCGCTCGTCGCAGTGGAAAAACCCCTCACCTCACGATTTCGCGGGATGGCCGTTGAGATTGGTCTTATTATTCATTGATAAATGAGTCCACTCGAAAAAGGGGCTGAAGACCCAAAATCAGAGGTGAATTTCTATTCCCCGACTTAAAAGTCGGGGCTATTCAATTTATCAAACTTTTGATTTTTTCAATTGAATTGCCTCGTCATTTATGACGTGGAAAAGATATCATTACCAACGTATCAAAGCCTTTTAAGGCTTATTAGAGCCGACCCATAAATATAAAAATAATTCTTCAAAGTCAAGAGAAATTTTTGCGCGACATTTCTTTCCTGTAAAATAGTGAACGCTACACCGGATTAGGAATGTCGATGAACCGGCACGGGATGTTGAACTGGCTGGCGATGACCTGAACCAGGGCCTGCACTCCGAATTTCTCCGTGTTGTAATGGCCGGCATGAATGAAATTCAATCCGACCTCCTCCAATTCCCGCACAATGTTCTCCCGAATATCCCCACCGATGAATGTATCCGCGCCAATGACCGCCGCTGTTTTGTATTGCTGCGAGCTGCCCCCGCTAATCACCAGCACGCGCTGAACCAGGTTCGGCCCGTACGGAAAAATCTGAGCGCTCGTTTCCAGCGACTCTTCGACGATGCGGGCGAATTGCTCCATTGGCGCCGGCCGGGGAAGCTGTCCCAGAAATCCCACATTCACCGGAGCGATGCGTTCGAGATTGAGGCGCTTCAAAATCTGAGCGTTATTGCCCAACTCCGGATGCGCGTCCAGCGGAAGATGATAGCCGAGCAGGCTGATGTCATTTTTAATGAGCAGCGCCACCCGTTCCCGCAGCGTGCCGGTCAATTGCATCGGCGAGGGATCGCTTTTCCAGAACAGGCCATGATGGACGATAATCATATCCGCGCCCTGCTGAATGGCCGCTTCAAAGAGCCGTTTGCTGGCGCTGACACCGAACACGACGCTGCGGACGTCGCGTTTTCCCTCGACCTGCATGCCGTTCACGCAGTAATCCTCAAATTCATTGACCTGAAGCAGGTCATTCAAAAACATGACGATTTCGTTTCGATCTGTCATTGCGACTCCCATCCGTTGTAACTAAAAATGTCGGACAATGGTTTCCGGGTGTCCCGGCGGACAACGGTTTTAGCGATGTTGCCCACAAGCCCTTCGCTCTTTGCCGGATAGCCCAGCGGCGTGATGGCGACAATGCGATACGCGTCCGGGATTCTCAGCAGGGATTTCAACTTGTCCTCCTCGAAAGCGCCTATCCAACAGGTGCCGAGACCCAGGGCAGTCGCCGCCAACGCCAGGTTTTGCAGGGCAATGGCAACGTCGACCAGATAGTAATGCTGCCCATTTCGATAGCCGCTTTCGTCCGGATTGCCGCACGCGAGGATGATGGTGTATTCGGTCCTCAGCCAGGATTGGTTGAACACGCCAGTGAAACCGATGACCTGCTTTTTAATTTCAGGATCAGTGACCACGACGAATTTCCAGCACTGGCCATTTTTCCACGACGGAGCGCTCTGAGCGGCGGTCATCACCTGTTCCAAAATCTCCGGCTCCACCGGCTGATCGATGTATTTCCGCACGCTTCGTCGCTGTTTCAGAATTTCAAAAAAGTCCATTCTCCCATCGCTTTCATTGGTTCAATTCAACGAGCCGATAGGTCATGCTGCCCAGCCCGATGCGCTCGCCGTGCTGCATTTGAATGAGCGGATCGAGGGAATCGTAGGTCATGCTGACCAGTGATTTGCCGGCGTGGCGCTCGATCAAATCCAGGCTGGCTTTGTCAATGGCCACCGGGTCGCTGCCGGCTAATATCCCGATGTCGTCCATCATCGGGCGCTGGGCTCTGGTCATGCAATCACAATCTTTGGTAATGTTCGTCAGAAAATTGAAGAAGTAGGTTTTATCTCTCTTGTTGTAAATCGCGCCGAGGGCATGCTCGGTCATTTTCCGCTGAAGATCCTGGCTGGATGTCTGCCAGTTATATTTCACCGCTCCGAAATGGCAGACGGTGAGGCATTCGCCGCAGCCAATGCAGATTTTTCGATTGATGACCGCAACGCTCCCGTTCATGGTGATGGCGTTCTCCGGACACCACAGCAGGCATTGTCCGCAGCCATTGCATTTGGCCACGTCGATGGACGGGCTTACGGAGGAGTGCTGGCGCAATTTACCTTTGCGGCTGGCGAGCCCCATGCCCAGATTTTTCAGCGCGCCGCCAAGTCCGGAAGCCATGTGCCCGGTGACATGCGTGAAAACGAACATGGCGTTGCTGATGACGGCTTCGGTGGCGATGGAGACTTTGGTGAACAGTTGGCCGGGAATGGCCACATCGATTTCGTTCCGTCCCCGAAGCCCGTCCGCGATGACGACCGGAGCGCCGGTATGCTGCATGGAAAACCCATGTTTTTCAGCCAGCAGCAAATGACTGACCGCGTCGGAGCGCTGGCTGCGATAAAGCACGCAGGTGTCGGTGAAAAATGGCTTGACCCCGTTGCGCTTCAATTCAGCGATGAATGGCTTCAATAATTCCGGCTGAATATGGGTGGTGTTCTTCTCTTCGCCGAAATGAATTTTGAGCGCTGCCAGATCGCCTGACTCGGAACAGGTGTGCGCCCGCGACTCCCTGTACAACTGCATGAATTTCTGCTGCACCATGTTGGTGCTATCATCGTTTTTCGTAGCGATAAAATACACAGTCGGTTGCATGCCAACTCCTGTAATTTCCGTTTCTGTCTCTGCCTGCATTATTTCCATTCCGCGCGATTGGGAATGGTGTTCATTTCATCGACTAAAATGCGCCGGGACCGGCTCCCTGTTCGCAGCATAATTCTCGAGCGCAGATATCCGTCGTGGGCGTATTGGATCGTAGCCACGTAATCGCCGGACGTTTTGGTTTCTTCCGGCCAGGGCCGATTGAAATAATCGTAGCTATCGGAAATTGAATCGACGCGGCATGTGAAGCCGTGCTGCTCCAGCCTGTCGCGTTCCGCCCGGGCCGCCTTTTTCGTCACAAAGCCACCCACGCGGATGTCGTAGCCGGTTTGAAACCGGTTTTTGTGAAAAATCAACCGGCCATCAAACCCAAGTTCGCGGAGCCGGGACGCCATGTGATCGGCTTTGGCGCGATCGTTTTCAAATCCAACCTGGAGTTCGTATCTCGGCAATTCCAATTCGATGCCTTGGCACCAGGCCGGCAATTCAAATTCATCCAGTCGCCGATTGACATTCAGTTGAATATCTCTCAGGAACAGGCCGTGTTCGTTGATGCAGAGGTAAGAGGTTGAATTCACCCAGGCCATTGAAGTCAGCCGTTCAGACAGCAGTTGCGTCAACCTGCCCTGATTGGCGGAATAAATATAGCTCACGTGATGATTCTCGCGGAGCACGGAGAATACGGCATGTTCGCGATTTGGGCTCTGACTCACCAGTTGGGGCCGACATGCATCCAGCAGCCTGCTGGTCCGGGATGAATTTTCATCGGCCTGATCGATGAGGTGAAATTCATCGGGCGAATCCGGCGACGGTTGAAAACGGAGCGTTCGGCCTTTGAAGCGCCAGGCGTCCGGCCGGCGCTCTCCGATGCGATTCACGACCAGATTGGATGGGCGCCAGGAGCGCTTCTTTTTTACCGTCTCCAGCGAACACGCCGTCATGCGGTTCGCCTCAAATTGAACGGGCTGAAGCTCGAAGACTTCGGCAATCGTTTTTTCTTCCGAAGGATGGTAGCGGTTGATGAAGATTTTCGCTTCAGCATCAAAAAAGCCGAAGTCCTGAAAAATCCACGGCGAGGCCGGATTTCGGAAATAGATGTGCGCCGCCGAGCCGGGCCTGTTTAACTCCATCAGATACAGCCCGTAGACACCGGAGAAGAGCAGCCATTTTTTATCGGAGGAAATGGCAAACGATTCGGCCGCGGGATTGAGGCACATGAGCTTATCGCCGGCAATATCCTTCAGCAATACATTGGCCTGAATCCGGCTCGGCTGCGATTCATCCAGCAGCAGGCAGCGAAACGCGACCTGAGTGCGGCCGGGAGCCCAGTGAAGTTGATCGAATACCGTGAACAGCGTGAACTGGTCCTGAGCCGGCAGCGGCTGTATCGTGAGAAGCAACCAGAAAATGAAAATCTTTTTTGACAGGATAGTGTGTCGCATGATTCTTTTCTCACCCATCGTGAAATTTAGTTGTACTAAATATACCAAAAAATAATGAAATGTCAATCGATTTTTGTAACGTTTCAGTCATTTGTAGTACAAAAGACTACCAACTAATCGTCAGGAATATTCATCCCGAACGGTGCGCCTATTCGGGGACATACGTCCTGGCCATTGCCCGCGCTGGATAGATATCCAGCGCTATCAGGTTAATGAAATGTCACTCGTTTTTTTGGGATGATTCACGGAGGCCAGAGAAGCAGGGCGCTGCATTTCATAATCTGAATGACAGATTCAAACTGCCGCTGGCATGCTCCATATTCAGCAGGTGAAAATCGAAGTGCAAAAATGGGTTGAGTCGGAAACGAACCCCTGTGCTCACGAAGCGCGTGTCATATTCCAGCATGTAGACGATGCAGTCTTTCCAGTTGATTTCCATTCCGCCGAACACGCCGAGAATGGTGTGTCCCACTGGGTAGCCGCGATCGCTTTTGGGCACGCCCAGGTGCCGGTCGATGACATCAGATCCGTAGCCGGCATGAAATCGAACGCGGGTATTGGACTGTCGCACAATATTTTTGCTGGCGACGATGTACGTGGTATTCAGCAGGATGAAGCTGTAAATATCGCGCGCGCCCAGGGCAATGGCAGGGAAAAGGGGCCTTTCCTCGACCAGCACGTACTGCACGCTCACCACGCCATCTTTGTAGGTATTGCTGCCGTCGTAGCTTTGCTGGCCGGGGACGAACGTGACCCCGGCGCTGAATTCCAGTCGCGGCAGATAACCGATGACGATGTAGAATGGGAAGTTGTCGCAGCGGTGCGTTTGCAGATACGCGCCATGGCGGTTCACAATGCCGAATCCCACCATCACCTGCTGGTCGCGAATCACTTCAGCCGTTGGAATGTTGATCAGCCCGCTCGTTCCGGCGAGCGAAATGCCGGTATGGGCCGTCGTCGTCGTCAGTAGCATAAGCAGCAGGAATGCGAAATAGATCGGTATCGGTTTAATCGGTGGTCACCTTGCGTTAAGTCGGACAGTTTTTCCTTCTCATGGATTCACTCTCACAAATCGCTGGGCAGTGCGCAACTGGTGCGCGTTTGCGTCCAGGAACCCCGGCGAAAATTGCCGCAGGATGTCGGCGTGTTCCACCCCGGACTCGATGATCTGCCCATCGTAACAGGGAAGATAGCGGTAATTCCACTCCATGAAATTCGGGCCGCGAAGCCTCACCCGCGACGGCGCTGCATGGCGTATCACCGGGAACGGCACGCGGACGTGAAGGCCGGTCAAAAATTCCAGTGATTCATTCCACACGCCCATCACGCCCAGTTCCAGTTCGTGAAACGTGCGCGTCAAATCCACGCGCCAGCCTTCGTCGCCCAGAGCGTATCGGCCCCAGGTGACGGAGGCGCGGAAATCGACCTGCTCGAAATAATAATGCGCCTGCACCAGATACGATCGATGATTCCGAACATCGCCCGGCGCAAACGCCGGATCGCGGAACAGGCTATTGTCGAAATAATCCAACCGCGCCGACAGACTGGCGCGATTGCCGAAAAAATAGCGCTGCATCATGGTCGAAATGCCGGCATAGGAATATTCAAAAAGCCCGGCGCTCAGGGAAATGTATGTAGCCGATTTCAGCCGGAGAAGCTGATTGATGTACAGAGACCCAATTCGGAAATTGTTTTCATCGGTCTGAAATTCATTGTACAGGGGGGTGATCAACTGTCCATAGAGTTGAGCGCCTGTGGCGATGGTGGATGTCACATTCGCCAGAAAATTGAATTGCATCTGGACCGGATCGCCGGGTCGGGCGAACTGGGTTTTGACGCCCGGCAGAACGCTGCAATCGAGATTGAATAAAGATGAGCGGATGGAGGGTGTTTCATAGCCACGAAGCGGCTGGTCTGGTTCCGTGTTCGCAATGCGCCAGAGATCGATGAACTCGTCCGGCGTGATCCGGTTCTGAAGGAACAGGCGCGCGTCGTTGGGATTGATGGTGATGTAGCAGATGGCCACCCGGCGCAGGCGCGGGACAAGGATGAATGAATCCGCATTTTTGAAACACCCGGCGGCATAGCCAAGCACAACGCCGAGTGCGGCCAATTCATTGCGGTAGCGGTGATTTTCGTAGTAGATCCAGACTGTGTTTTCGAGCCCAATTTTGATCTGAATATTTTCGAAGCCGTCCTGGGCTAAATAGCGCTGGCACAAAGACACCGATCTGTTGAATGTGGCGGTTTCCGGCTGTCCCGCAATGGCGAATTGAGCGCTGAACAAAAGGCCCACAATTCCCGCCACAAATCCAGACAGTGCGTTCATCATACCCTCCCTCTGATGATTGATGATGAATCAGTGATGTCGAATCGATAGTATCACTTTTTAATATGTAAATATGAAGCGCACCTGTGACCCGGCGAGGTGTTTCATTTGGAGAAATAAAGATATGTTACAATATAGTTTTTTTCTGCCAATAGTCAAGCGAAAATTTTAAATCTGCTTTCATCGTGATGCGTTGCTGTTCCGGCCAGCTCTGAAATTTTAGCTTGGCATTTATGGTTATAATTTTGTATATTCACCAAATTGAAATTGGTCTGTGCGAATGATTCGCAAGCAGGGTGATGCTTCAAACCAGGAAATGAGGCACATGGAAAACTTCAAATTTTCAACTAAACTGGATGTGACCATCGGGGATATCAACTACGGCGGGCATCTGGGCAACGACCGCTACCTGTCCATTTTTCAAGAAGCGCGTCTGCGCTATCTGGCTCAGTTCAACTTTTCTGAAATGAATATCGGCGACGATACCAGTCTGATAATGAGCAGCGCGCATGTCGACTTCAAAGCCGAGGTGTTCTGGGCCAATCGGCTGATTGTGTACGTGCGGATTTCGGAATTGAAGGGCGTGAAATTCATGATGGACTATCTGATGTTTCGGGACGATGAGCAGGGATTGCTGGTTGCCAGCGGGTATACAAAGATGGCGGGCTTCGATTATAAAAATCGTCAGATCAAGAAACTGCCGCCGGCTTTTGTCCAGGCCATTCAGCAATACGAACAGGCGCTGATGTCAGCGTGATGCGCTGCGGTTTAATGGATGCCGGCAGCGCGTCCGTTTTGAGGCGACGGACTGACCGCATCAATATTTCTATCAAAATTATTGACATTCAACTAAAAAATAGTTATTTTTCTGCGCGTTATAAGTCGCACGAACGAACCATCGAAAGGAAACATGACCGAGACATATAAACAAATCCTCTGGGTTGACGATGAAATCGAGTTGTTGAAGCCGCATATCATGTTTCTCGAAGAGCGCGGGTATCGCATCACCCCGGTGACCAACGCCGAAGACGCCATCTCGCTGATTCAGGAGCAGAGCTTCGATCTGATTTTATTGGACGAGATGCTCAACGGCATGGATGGCCTCACCGCGCTCACCCGGTTCAAGGAGATCAATCCGTCGCTGCCGGTGATCATGATTACCAAGAATGAAGAAGAGCAGTTGATGGATCAGGCCATCGGTGGCAAGATCGATGATTATCTGACCAAGCCGGTGAACCCGTCCCAGATTCTGTTGTCGTGCAAGAGGATTTTGGACATCAAAAAAATTGAGAGCGAAAAACTTTCGCGGGATTATGTGCAGGGATTCAGCACCATCGCCGGGCGGCTGATGAATCCGCTGCAGGCGACGGATTGGGTCGATATCTACTTGCAGCTCACCGAGTGGGAAGTGCAACTGGACGGCCATCCTGACCTGGGCCTCCGCCAGACGCTGCTCGACCAGAAGCGCGATTGTAATATTGAATTTGGCAAATTCATCGAGCGGAATTATTGCCGCTGGATCGAGAGCGAAGAGCGGCCGTTGCTGTCCACGGACGTCATTCGGCGCCATGTTCTTCCGCTCCTGGAACAACATAAATCGGTTGTATTTATCGTGATGGACAATCTCCGTCTCGATCAATGGCTGACGCTCGAGCCGCTGTTGTACAGCTATTATCAAATTTCAAAAGACTATTATTTTTCCATTTTGCCAACGGCCACGCCGTATTCGCGCAATGCCATATTTTCCGGCCTGTTTCCGGCGGAACTGAGTCGGGAGCATGCCGAATTGTGGGAGAAGGGCGAGGAGGATGAATTCAGCCGCAATCGCTACGAGCACCAGTTCCTGGAGAAACAACTTGAGCGACGCCGGATTCAATTGGCTCAGCCGCTCAAATATGTCAAGGTGCTCGATTCGAAGGAAGCGAAAAATTTGCAGAAAAATATTTCGATGTTAGCCAGCACGCCGCTGCTCGCCATTGTGTTCAACTTCATCGATTTTTTAGCGCACAGCCGGAGTGATTCTGAAGTGCTGAAAGAGATTGCCCCGGACGAATCCGCGTTTCGGTCGCTGACGCAGTCCTGGTTCGAGCACTCCATTTTGTTGAAAATTTTACAAAGGCTTTCCACGGCCGGCAAAACTGTCATCATCACATCGGATCACGGCAGCATACGCAGCATGCGGGGCGCCAAAGTGATCGGCGACCGGGAAACATCGACGAATCTGCGCTACAAATACGGTCGCAGCCTGAAATGCGATCCCAAGTATGCCATCAATATCAAAAAACCGGAAGAGTACAAGCTGCCGGCGCGCGGCATCAATACCAATTACCTCATCGCCAAAGAGGATTACTATTTTGTTTACCCAACCGATTTCCATCATTATTTGAATTATTATAAAGACAGTTTCCAGCACGGCGGAGTCTCGATGGAAGAAATGATCCTGCCGGTCATCAAACTGGAGGCGAAATAACAGCAGCATGGTGGAGTTGTTCGTTTCATACAGCGACGCCGAGACAATGGCCTGGGGCGAAAAAATCAGCCGCTCCCTGCGGCCCGGCGATGTCGTCGCTTTTTTCGGGGATCTGGGCAGCGGCAAAACCCGAACAGTGCAGGGCATTTGCCGGGGACTGGGTTGTTTCGAGCAGGTATCCAGCCCCACTTTTACGCTGATCAATGAGTACAGCGGCACATTTCCGGTCTACCATTTCGACCTGTATCGGATCGAATCCGAGCGGGAAATTTACGACCTGGGTTACGAAGAATATTTTAACGGCGACGGCGTCTGCCTGATCGAATGGGCAGAGCGAATTGCCGGGCTGCTGCCGGCGATACGTATCGATATATTTTTAGAGGGTTCTTTCGAGCCCGGTCAGGAACACATCCGAAAAATCCGCATGGAGCGCTGAGCGAAGAACGGCGAGCGCATCATGCATGCAACGCAGGAGCACGGTCGCGACGAATGAAAATACTGGCAATCGACACATCGACTGAAGTACTGAGCCTCGCGGTGACGGAGGACAAAACGCTTATCACTGAACTTCGGTCGAATATCAAACGGGCGCATGCCGAGAAATTGATCCCTTCCATCGATTGGGTGCTGGGTCAGGCTCATTTGACGGTGGCGCAGATCGATTGTCTCGCGATTGCTGTCGGGCCGGGCTCGTTCACCGGACTGCGCATCGGACTGGCTGCCGTGAAAGGATTGGCCTTTTCGACGGGCGCGGCAGTCGTCTCTGTACCGACGCTCGACGCGTTTGCGTATCAGTCCCGATTCTGGCCAGGGCATATCTGTCCCCTCGTCAAAGCGCAGGCTGATGAAGCCTACACCGCATTGTACCGGTTCGAAGAAAACAGGCTCGTTCGGCGTAAAGAGTTTCGACTGATCACGCTCAAAGACCTGAATCAGGTTATCGAAGAAAGGACGTTGCTGATCAATATCGGCATGAAGGGGGTATCCGACTTTATCCGCGGGGAAGTGGCTGAACAGGTCACCATCGCTCCGCCCGAATTCAGTTTATCCTCCGGCTATGCCGTTGCCCTGTTGGGTTACGAAAAAGCCACCAGGCGCGAGTTGGAAAATATCGATACGCTGGAGCCATTTTACCTCAAGGATTTCAAAGCGAAGAAAAAAATTGGACTCTGAGATCAGACACGAATCCATGCCGGAACTGCCGTTTTTAACCGCCAATGTGAACTGCGCCAGTTGGTACGATCAAGTGGAACAGGGGCTGGACATTCAACTGATGGACAGGACAGCCCTGCATGTGCGGCGCATGGTTGCCGACGATGTACCGGCTGTATGCCAACTGGAGCATCAGATATTCAGTTCGCCGTGGACAGAGGAAGGATTTTTATACAAATTGGACAGGCGCCATTTCAATATATCGCTGGTCGGATTGGTCGGCGGTGCGGTTGTCGCTTACGCCGTATCTTTTTTCGTGCTCGATGAATTTCATCTGAGCAATCTGGCGGTTCAGCAGGAATTCCGAAAAAAGAAAATCGGTGAAACGATGCTCTGGCTGTCGCTGCTGGTGGGCTCAGAATTGGGCGCGCAGTATGTGTATCTTGAGGTGAGAAAGAGCAACAAATCAGCGATAGCGCTTTATAAAAAATATCATTTCGAACTTGTCGGTATCCGAAAAGGATATTATGAAAACGAAAAAGAAGACGCTCTGTTATTGAGCCGTAACTTAAACTTGGAGAATACCTATGGCCTGGTTTAAACGAGATTCGTTAGGGCTAGCCCCGCAACAGAAGAAGGATTTGCCGGATGGTCTCTGGCTGAAATGCGAAAAATGCAATGAGGTTATTTATAAACGGGAATTGGATAAAAATCTGTCAGTGTGCCGTAGCTGCGGCTATCATTTCAAAATGAGCGCCCGGATGTACATTAAGCTGTTGCTCGATGGCGGCAAATTTAATGAGTTCAATGCTCACATCAAGTCTGTCGATTTTCTGAAATTCAAAGACAAGAAGCGGTATAATGAACGCTTGAAAGACGCCATTAAAAAGAGCGGTGTGAACGAGGCGATACTCACCGGCACCGGTCGAATCGAGAACAGAAATGTCGTACTGTGCGTCATGGACTTTTCCTTCATTGGCGGCAGCATGGGCTCTGTCGTGGGGGAGAAGATTGCCCGGGCCACGGAATTGGCGATTGAGAAAAAATGCCCGATCATCATCATCTCGGCCTCCGGCGGCGCGCGCATGATGGAGGGCGCCCTGTCCCTGATGCAGATGGCCAAGACATCGGCGTTTTTGGCCAAACTATCGGATCATGGCCTGCCCTATATTTCTATTCTCACAAATCCCACCACTGGCGGCGTGTCCGCAAGCTACGCCATGCTGGGCGATGTGAATATTGCGGAGCCCGGCGCGTTGATCGGTTTTGCCGGTGAACGCGTCATCAAACAGACGATCGGTCAGGATTTGCCGGAGGGGTTTCAGCGCGCGGAATTCCTGCTTCAGCACGGATTTGTCGATATCATTGTGCCCCGCAGTGAGATGAAAGAAAAGCTCTCCGCCATGCTGGAATTTTTTGGCATTGAAAAAGAGGAGGACGGTGGGGAAATTGACAGTGTTAATATGACTGAAAATGACGATAATATAGACTATAGTGAAAGTTCAGAAAACGATGAAAATACTGTTGACGAATGACGATGGCATTAACGCGCCGGGGCTGTCCGCACTTCACAAGGAAATGATAAAACACGGCGAGGTGTTTGTCGTTGCCCCTGATAGTGAAAAAAGCGCTGTGGGACATGCCATCACCCTGTCCGATCCGCTTCGGGTGGTTGATTTCAAAAAGAGCGATGAATTTTTCGGCTACGCCGTCAATGGCACGCCGGCGGATTGCGTCAAAATTGCCTGCTGGGCGCTGGGAATCAAACCGGATATTCTGATTTCAGGGATCAATCTGGGCTCGAATACCGGGATCAATATCATCTATTCGGGAACAGTGTCCGCTGCCACGGAGGGCATGTTCCTCGACATTCCTTCATTTGCCATTTCGCTGACGACGTTCGTGAAGCCGAAATTTGATGTGGCCGCGAAGTTCGCCGGCAAATTGTCCAAAATCATTTTGAAAAACAGGCTCCCCAAAGGGACGCTATTGAATGTGAATGTGCCGGCTGTGGACTCCGAAGACGAAATTCAGGGCGTTCAAATTACGCGACAGGGATGCGCCATGTATCAGGAAGAATTCGATAAGCGCGTCGATCCCCATCGACGGGTTTACTACTGGCTCACCGGCCAAAAGGTGGAACTGGAGACCGATCCGGACGTGGATGACCGCGCGATTCTGGATAACAAGATTTCCATAACCCCGGTCCATTTCGACCTGACGAATTACAGCTTTTTAGACGATTTGAAAGGGTGGGGAATTACTAAATAAGGCTCACCGGCACCCGTAGAATCTCTTCCTGCCCTGCTTCATCATTCGTTAAACCAACCCTGTCCTTGTGATTCCCGCGCCAATTGCGGACGGAACATCAATCGACTGCGCTGCACGATCGCCGCGGGAGAATGATGCATCCCAACGGACAGGACGAGGGAGTGACTTCATCTCTTGTTTCACAATTCACCAGAGGATACCAACGTGACCACGACTGCAATTCACGATGAACGCATTTTAATTCTGGATTTCGGCTCTCAGTACACGCAGCTCATTGCCCGGCGAATCCGCGAGCAGGGCGTGTATTCGGAAATCAAACCTTTCACTATTTCCAGCGATGAGATTAAAAAGATCGCCCCGCGCGGCATTGTCCTGTCCGGCGGACCTTCTTCGGTCTATGCCAATGATGCGCCGAAGGTAGACACCGCCATTCTGGAAATGGGTATTCCGATTCTGGGGATCTGCTATGGTTTGCAATTGCTGAGCCATCTCATGGGTGGCGAAGTGACGCGCGCCGATCACCGCGAATACGGCCATGCCTTGTTGAACATCACGCGCAACGACCCCCTGCTGGAAAACATCGGCTCGACCGCGAAGGTGTGGATGAGTCACGGCGACCGCGTCGAAAAGCTGCCAGCCGATTTTGTCGTGCTGGGAGCGACGGCAAATTCACCGTACGGCATTATCAGACATCGGACGCGGAATATTTATGGTCTTCAGTTTCACCCTGAGGTCGCCCATACAGACCGGGGCGACCAGTTTATCCGGAATTTCATCTACAATATTGCCGGCTGCCACGGACTGTGGTCGCCCAAGTCTTTCATCCATGAATCCATCCGCGCCATTCGGGAGATCGTCGGGACGAAGCATGTCATTTGCGGACTGTCCGGCGGAGTGGATTCATCGGTGGCGGCGGTGCTGGTGCATGAGGCCATCGGCGACCAGCTTACCTGCGTTTTCGTAAATAACGGACTGCTGCGCAGCGACGAAGCGGAGCAGGTGCAGGCAGTGTTCCAGAATCAGTTCAAAATGAATTTCCGCTACGAAGACGCCAGCGAAAATTTTCTGCGGCGTTTGAGCGGCGTGGTGGATCCGGAGAAAAAGCGAAAAATTATTGGGGATGAATTCATACAGACTTTCGAGCGGGTGGCGCGGGAAATCAACGGCGCTGAGTTCCTTGTTCAGGGCACCCTGTACCCGGACGTCATTGAAAGTGTCTCAGTGAAAGGACCTTCGGCGGTGATCAAGAGTCACCATAATGTCGGCGGCCTGCCGGAGAAGATGAACCTGAAATTGATCGAGCCGCTGCGGGAGTTGTTCAAGGACGAAGTGCGAAATGTGGGTCGCGAACTGCATCTCCCGGAAATGCTGGTATCGCGCCATCCTTTTCCGGGACCGGGTTTAGCAGTTCGAATTTTGGGCGATATTAATAAAGACAGGCTCGCCATTGTTCGACATGCGGACAGGATTTTCATCCACGAATTACTGGAGAGCGGGCTGTATCATCAGGTGTGGCAGGCATTCGCCGTTTTACTGCCGGTGCAGACTGTGGGCGTTATGGGAGATGAGCGCACGTATGAATCGGTCGTCGCCCTGCGCGCAGTCACCAGCGAAGATGCCATGACCGCCGATTGGGCCAAACTCCCCGCTGATTTTTTAGGCCGCGTGGCGAATCGCATCATCAATGAAGTGAAGGGGGTGAACCGGGTCGTCTATGATATCAGCTCCAAACCGCCGGGAACCATTGAATGGGAATGACGGAATCGGCGGGCTGTGTTTCAACCGGGCGTGGACAATGAAATTGAGAAAGCGAGGGTCGGATCAAATTTTAGCTTTTGTTCACTTCAGAAAATTGGCTTGCATTTGAGTGAATTAATTCTTAAGTTATTAGACTTCAAAACAGTCTTAGGGAAAAGAGAAGGGGTGTTGATATGTGTGGAATCGTAGGCTATATTGGAGATCGTGAAGCGGCACCAATTTTATTTGAAGGATTGAAACGGCTGGAATATCGCGGGTACGACTCGGCCGGTATTTCGACCATCGCCAGTGAGAAACTGATCATTCACAAGAAAAAAGGCAAAATCAGCGAACTGGAAACGGCTTTGGACTGCAGCAGATTACCAGGCACGCTGGGTATCGGACATACACGTTGGGCAACTCACGGCGAACCCAATGAACAAAATGCTCATCCCCATGACGACTGCACCGGCAGGCTGGCAATCATTCACAACGGCATCATTGAAAACTACGCCTCGCTGAAAAAGGAATTGCAGGCCAAAGGGCACAAATTCAAGACTGAAACCGACACCGAGGCGCTCGTTCACCTGATTGAAGAATATTATAAAAACAATGGTTCTTTGGAAAAGGCCGTGCGCGAAGCGCTGCTGAACATCAAGGGCACATACGGCATCGCTGTCATTTGCACTGACGAACCGGATATGCTCATCACCGCGCGAAAAGGCAGCCCCATCGTCATCGGGATCGGCGAGAATGAATATTTTGTCGGGTCCGATACAGCGGCCATCGTCGGCCATACGCAACGTGTCAGCTATCTGGATGACAATGAAATGGCCATCATCCATCGCAAGAATATGGTCATCAAAACCATCGATGATCGCACCGTGGAAAAACGCGTGGAGAAAATTGCCTACGATCTGGAAAAGATCGAAAAAGGCGGTTATGCCCATTTCATGCTCAAAGAAATTATGGAGCAACCGCAGACGGTGTACGATTCCATGCGAGGACGCCTGCTGGAAGAGGAGGGCACAGCTCGGTTAGGCGGCATCGTGCACGAACTGGAATCACTCCTGTACGCCCGAAGGGTGCTGTTTTCAGCATGCGGTACGTCGTGGCATGCGGCGCTCATCGGCGAATACATGGTTGAGGAATACGTCCGCATCCCGGTGGAGGTGGAGTATGCCTCGGAATTTCGCTATCGCGATCCCATCATCGACCGCGATACGGTTGTGACCGTCATCAGCCAGTCCGGGGAGACGGCAGATACCCTCGCCGCCATGCGCGAAGCGCAACGCAAAAAGGCAAAGGTATTGGGAATTTGCAATGTCGTCGGCTCCACAATCGCCCGGGAGAGCGATGCCGGCATTTACCTGCATGCCGGGCCGGAGATCGGTGTTGCTTCGACAAAGGCCTTCACCTCCCAGGTGACTGTCCTGGCGTTGATGACGCTGTTGCTGGCGCGCATGAGTTCCATGTCCGCGAGCAAAGGTCGTGAAATTGTGCAGGAAATGAAAATGCTGCCTGACAAGATTCAGAGAATTCTCGATAAGCACCGGGAGATAGAAGAAATCGCCGGGCAGTACGCTAACAAACCGAATTTCCTGTATCTGGGTCGCGGGTACAATTTCCCGGTTGCCCTGGAAGGCGCATTGAAGCTGAAAGAAATTTCATATATTCATGCGGAAGGGTACCCGGCAGCGGAGATGAAACACGGCCCCATCGCGCTGATTGATCAGAATATGCCGGTGGTTTTCATTGCGACCAAAGATTCGACCTACGAGAAAATTATCAGCAATATCGAAGAAGTGCGGGCGCGCAGAGGTAAGTTGATTGCCATCGCGACCGAGGGGGATGATTTCATTCAATCAAAAGTGGATCACACAATTTATATCCCTTCAACTCTGGAATTTCTAACACCGATTCTAACAATTATTCCGTTACAACTACTCGCATACTTTATTGCCGTGAACCGGGGCTGCGATGTGGATCAACCGCGCAACCTGGCAAAAAGCGTGACTGTTGAATGAGGAAAAAAATGGAAAAAATGTTCAAATCTATACCGATCACACTGTTCTTCATTGGCATCGTTCTATTCGCAATCCCGTCGCTGGCCCAGACAATTAAGGCAGATGATGTGCAGTACATCCCGGAAGTGGAAGTCATTTTCAGCCGGGGCATTAATGAATACCGCAGCGGCCGTTACGAGATCGCCAATCGGACCTTTGAAGAATTGCTGAACGAATACCCGAATCACCAGAGGATCACCGCTGTCCATTTTATGGCTGGCAAATGCTTGTACAAATTGGATTCCTACCGAAAATCGCTGACCGCGTTTTCCGAATTCATTAAAAACTATCCCACCAGCAATTATGTAGACGATGCCCATTTTGCCCTGGGTAAGATCTATTATCATCTGGGTCAGTACAACAATTCGTTGAACGAGTTTTTATTCGTTGCAGATAATTCCAGTGAAAGGAAGCTCATCGAAACCAGTCGCAATCTGGCGCTGAAAATAATCGACAACAATATTGAGCCGGAAGAGATTCAGCAGTTGCAGGAAAAATCGACCGGTGAAACCGCTTCCGCAATTCTAACGATCAAGTTATCTCAACACTATTCCGATCGTGGCGAGCGGGAGAAGGCCATTGCGCTGCTTCAGGAATTTGTTCGTCACCATCCGGACAATCCGTATCTGTCCAGCGTGCAGGGAGTGCTCAGTCGCGTCGGTGCGGCTCAGCCGGTTGGCAATATCAAAATTGGCGTGATTCTGCCGTTGACAGGCGAGTACGCAGCGCAGGCGCGATCGGTGCTGGATGGAATTATATACGCGCAGAAGAAGTTCAACAGCGTTAATTCGAGCAAAGTCGATTTGGTGATAAAAGACTCCGAAGGCGATGTTGTGAAATTGGTGAGCTCCGCCCGGGAATTGGCAAACGATGGCCGGGTATCGGCGATCATCGGCGAACTGGAACGCGATAAAACAGTGGTCATTTCGGCGATCACATCGGATTTCAACATCCCGATCATTGCGCCGACAACCTCAGGCAGCGGCGTGGCTTCCATCAATGACTACACGTTTCAGCCGAATTGCGATCTGGAAACCATCGGCACGGACATGGCCCGCTATGCAGTGCAGTCCCTCGGTCTGAAGACATTCGCTACCCTGGCTCCGGCGGACAATTACGGGAAGGACATGACGGATGCGTTCACGGCCATGGTCGATCAATTGGGTGGGCAAATCGTTGCTCAGAAATGGTACTATGTTGGCACGGAAGATTTGAAGCGCCAGTTCGAAAGTATCCGTGAGTTGGGTTTCAGAATAATGAACAGAGATTCGCTGGTGTACGCCATGACCAGAGATCTCAACGATGCGCAGCGACGCCGATTCCGCGATGACAGCATCCCGGTTTACTCCATCGATGGCATTTTCATCCCCTGCTATTCCGATGAAATCGATTACATCGCGCCGCAGTATGCCTATGCCAATATCCGCGCGCAAATATTCGGCGGCGAATATTGGTACGATGCCGACCGATTGAGAAATAATCAGAAATACCTGGATGGCATGGTCTTCTCGAGTAGTTACTACAAAGACGAGACTTCAGTCGACTACATCAAATTTCGAAATGATTTCAGAATGGTGATGAAAAAGACGCCGGACATTCTGGAAGCTTACGGCATCGATGCCATGGGCGTTATTCTCGATGCCATTAAAAATAAAAAAACCTCCCGCGAAGAAATCCGCAGGCATCTGGATGAACTGGAAAATTACTCCGGCATCCGCGGGCCGATTTCGTTCCGAGGCAACAATCGCGTCAATTCGGAAATACGATTGATTCAATTTAAAGAGGGAAAATTGAATCCAATTCCGCGCTGACGCAATGATGAGTTTCATTTATTCAAAGCCCTGCCGTAACACCGCAGGGCTTTTTACATGACTGGCTGACAACCCAATGCTGCAAGACTATCTAATCCAACTATTCAACCTCAGCTCTAGCACCCGCACCCGGAACATCCGCTTCCTGCAGCAGTTACCAATTATGCACATGAGTCTCCTGATCGCGCTGGATTTTCATCCAGAGCGGGCAATGGCTGGGACGTCTGTCCCCGAATAGGCGCCCGTTCGGTTGGCGGTATTTGTGTCCTGCAAATAGCTAAACAGTTACATTTTAAAACCAAATTCAGCTTTTCAGCATTGATGATTTTAGATATTCCTTTGAGGCTGAAGAGTTACAAATTACATGCGGGTTAAACTGGTCAACGATCCGCCCAAAAAGCAAAGAAGTGAATTTTAATTCAGGGAGAAAAAGATGCAAGAACTCAATTCGACAATTCGCCCGGTATCGCTGTCAGAGCGAATTCTGTCTCTGGATGTGCTGCGCGGGTTTGCCGTGTTAGGAATTCTGCTGATGAACATTCAGAACTTCGCCATGATAGAAGCCGCTTACATCAATCCGACGGCCTATGGCGATTTGACCGGAGCCAATAAATGGGTCTGGATATTCAGCCATGTCTTCGGCGACCAGAAATTTCTCTCCATCTTTTCGATTCTGTTCGGCGCCGGCGTTCTCCTGTTCACGGATAAGGCAGAGACAAAAGGCAGAAGCGGCGCGGCGTTGCATTATCGGCGGACCTTGTGGCTGCTCATCATTGGCCTGGCGCATGCTTATCTTCTCTGGCACGGCGATATCCTGGTGACGTATGCCCTGTGCGCGGTGCTGTTGTTTTTATTCCGGAAAAAGTCGCCGAAAACCCTGCTGATTTTAGGCATTCTGGTCCTGAGTTTCTCTTCCCTTTTCTATCTGTTCGGCGGCCTGTCAATGCCGTACTGGCCGAAAGAAGCGTACGACGGTACCATGCTGTCCTGGATGCCGCCACAGGAGATGATCGACAAAGAACTGGCGGCGTATCAGGGCGGCTGGCTGAGTCAGATGGAACATCGAGTGCCGTCATCGCTGAAATTTCAGACGATGATTTTCCTCATGTACACCGGCTGGCGCGCTGGCGGACTCATGCTGATCGGCTTGGCCTTTTACAAATGGGGCGTGCTCACCGCTCAGCGCTCGAAGAAATTCTATACTGTCATGGCAGCGCTGGGACTGGCACTGGGTCTGCCAACTGTCATCTTCGGCGTCATCCGCAATTTTGCCGAAGGCTGGACCATGGACTATTCCATGTTTTTAGGCTGGCAATTCAACTACTGGGGCAGCGTTTTTATCGCGATTGGATATATCGCCCTGATCATGCTTTTTTGCCAGTCCGCTGTTGGCGCCAAAATAAAGAACACATTCGCGGCAGTCGGACGCATGGCGTTGAGCAATTATCTGCTGCAAACAATTCTGTGCACCACCGTATTTTACGGACACGGTCTGGGCCTGTTTGGTCGGACCGAGCGCGTCTGGCAGTTGGTCATCATTTTGTGCGTGTGGGCGATTCAATTGGTCATTTCTCCCATCTGGCTCCGTTATTTCAAATTCGGACCGGCGGAATGGCTGTGGCGCTCTCTGACGTATTGGAAGCTGCAACCCATGAAGATCACTCGCTCGTAGCCTGAAAATTTCGTCACGGTATACTAAAAAAATAACCCCGAACGTTCGGGGCTATTTTGCTCAAAACCGCATTGCTGTTGGACCTGGGCGCGGATAAAGGTTTGAAATACTCAGAAATCCTTTTCATCAAAATGGCTGAATTGGCTCACGGCGATTATTTTTTCAAATGTGCCGCTCGCGTGTAAACATGATATTCCCACGGAGCCATTTTCACGCTTATTTTCCCGCCTGTCAGGTGAATACTTTCCCCGCTGAAAATGTCATTGAATTCGCCGTCGATCCCAGTAACATGTAGGCGCCCATCGAACGCCCCTGCTGAAAAGTTGACTACGACGAGGACGCTGTCGGATTCTTCGTACCGCAAAAAGGCATAGATGCGATCATCGTTGTCGCTGGCGATTTTCTTCATCCCGCCCTGGTACAGCGCCGGCGAATTTTTATACAGGCGGCTCAATGTCTGGTAAAGGGGGCGAAATTCGTTTTCCTTCCATTCAATTGGATCCCGTTCGAAGAACGCCAGGGAGCGCTCGTTGCCAACCTCCTGGCCGGCGTAGATGAGCGGATGGCCCGGCAGGGTGAAGCTCAGCACAGCGCCGACTTTTGCCCCGTCGCGACCCATGCGGACGATCTCGGATCTGTTCCAGGAATTCTCATCATGGCTGGAGGTGAACCGCATGCGCATACTGCCCTTCGGGTAATTTTTCGCCTCGAGTCGGAACAGTTCATCAATGGCCCTGATGGATTTTTTACCGGACGGGATGTCGTTGAACACCTTGTGCATGGCGAAAGAGTAGGTCATGTCGAATCCCGAGGCGTGCAACTCCGGCGATTCGCCTTCGGCCAGCATGAACACCGGTTTGATGGCATCCAGCGCCGTCCTCGCTTTGACCCAGAATTCCATGGGCACCATTTCCGCCACATCGCAGCGGAACCCATCGATGCCAATGTCGCGCACCCAGTATTCCATCATGCGAATCATGTAATCCCACAGCTCGGGTTTGTCATAATTGAGATCGGCCACATCGGACCAATCCGCCACCGGAGCGACGATTCTGCCGGTGGCATCGCGCCTGTACCATTCCGGGTGATCGAGGATCAGCGGGTTGTCCCACGCTGTGTGATTGGCAACCAGATCGATGATGACGTGAATGCCGGCGTGGTGAAACAGGTCAACCAGCCTTTGGAAATCCTCCAGCGCGCCGAATTCCGGGTTGATCCCGTAATAATCTTTGACCGAATAATAGCTGCCCAGCGCGCCTTTGCGATTCTTCTCCCCGATGGGGTGAATGGGCATGAACCACATGATGGTGACGCCCAAATCCTTCAGTTCCTGAACCCGGGGCTCAATGGCTGCGAACGTGCCCTCGTTGGAGAACTGTCTCGTATTCATTTCATAGATGACCGCATTTTTCGTCCAGCCCGGGGCTGTCGGAATTTTTGCATTATAAAATTTGCCCTTGCGCGCATCGTCTTCGGTTTGATAAACGCTTGTTGACAAAGGACCATGGGTCTGGCTTACGCCTCTCGGGATTGCGACGCATGTCAGGATCAACATCAGCAACAGGTTTCGCATGAGCTTCCTCCTTGAAAAAATGATGTTCAAATTTACTGGATCATCCACGTGTCAGGCTGGCCGCTTGCGCCGAACGAAAGGCGTGAGGCCCCTGGTCTGTTCCAGCCTGAAAAAAACAACCCCGGCGGTCGGGGCCAGCCGGGGTGAAAGGTAATAAAAAATTTGCTTCCGGGCAAGAAAATTATCGGTGAATTCGAAGCGACGAATCATTCCCATGCGCCGGGTGAACCGGACAGTATTCCGTCGTCGGCCATTGTCACGAGCAACCGCTGGTCGAACCACAGGAGAGGCATTTGTAGCACGAGCCGCTTCGCACCATAATCGCGCCGCATTCAAAGCACGGCGGCGCATCGGATTGCGTCTGGAAAATGTGCTTCTCGTACGCCTCGTTCGTTTCATTCGAATTGGTTGTTGTCGAAGGCTGCTGTGGCGGAGTTGATTCGCTCTCTTCGGATCCATTGACCGGGTGATCTTCTTCCGGCAAAAATTTGAGTGCCAGCCATCGGAAGATGTAGTCGGTAATGGATTTGGCGATGGGTATTGCCGGATTGGAGGTGAAACCGGCCGGCTCGAATCGCGTGTGGCTGAATTTATTGACCAGCACTTTCAGTGGCACGCCGTATTGCATCGTCATGGAAATGGCGGTGGCAAATCCGTCCATCAGGCCGGAGACAATGGAGCCTTCTTTTGCCATGATAATGAAAATTTCGCCCGGGGAGCCGTCTTCGAACATGCCAACCGTGAAATAGCCCTCGTGCCCGGCGATGCTGAATTTGTGGGTGATGGACGGGCGCTCGTCCGGCAATCGGCGACGGTACGGCTTGGCTGCCATGACCTTTTCCGCCTCCGGCGCCTGCGCTCTGGACGTGGATAGCGGCTGCGTGCGTTTTGATCCGTCCCGGTAAATGGCAATCGCCTTCAGTCCCAATTTCCATGCCTGAATGTAAGCGGCCTTGATCTCTTCGACCTTCGATTCCGTGGGCATGTTCACTGTTTTGGAAATGGCGCCGGAAATGAACGGCTGCACTGCGGCCATCATTTTGATGTGGCCCATATACGAAATAGACCGTTTCCCACGATGCGGTCTGAACGCGCAATCGAAAACAGGCAGATGGACATCGCGCAACTCCGGCGCGCCTTCGATGGTGTCATTTTCATTCAGGTATTCGATGATACTCGCGCGCTGCGTCGCGGAGTAGCCAAGATTTTCCAGCGCCGCCGGAATGGTGGAGTTGACCAGCTTCATGGTTCCGCCGCCGACCAGACTCTTGTACTTGAGCAGAGCAATGTCCGGCTCAATTCCGGTTGTGTCGCAATCCATCATGAAACCGATGGTGCCCGTTGGGGCGAGCACCGTCACCTGTGCGTTTCGGAAACCGTTCTGTCCGCCCCACAAAAGCGCCTCGTCCCAGACTTTCTCCGCCAGGGGATTGAGTCGCTCGGTGAATGCGTTCGCTTCAATTTTTTCAAGGCGCGAACGATGCTTTTTGATGATGCGAATCATGGGCGCCCGATTTTTCCTGAACATGGGAAATGGCCCGACAATGCCGGCAATTTCAGCCGACGTTTTATACGCCTGGCCCGTCATCAATGCCGTGATAACCGCGGCGTAGGCGCGACCGGCGTCGCTGTCATAGGGCAGGCCGTTGGCCATCAGCAGCGCGCCCAGGTTGGCGTAGCCCAATCCCAGCGTGCGGAACAGATGGCTGTTTTTATCGATGGCCGGCGTGGGATAGGAGGCGTTGTGCACAAAAATATCCTGGGCAATGATCAACAGTCTCACAGCATGGAAAAATGCCGGCACATCGAAATGGCCGTCGGCATCGCGGAATTTCATCAGGTTCAGCGAGGACAGGTTGCAGGCCGTGTCGTCGATGAACATATATTCGCTGCATGGATTGGAGGCGTTGATGCGGTCGCTGCTCGGACAGGTGTGCCAATCATTGATGGTGGTGTCGAATTGCAGACCGGGATCGCCGCACAAATGAGTCGCTGCGGCAATCTGATTCATCATCTCATTGGCGGAGTGGGTATGCACCACTTCACCTGTGGTGACGGCTGTCGTGTTCCAGAGACCATTATCGAGCGCCGCTTTCATGAAATCATCGGTGACGCGCACGCTGTGGTTGGCGTTCTGAAAGGCCACTGAACTGTAGGCAATGCCGTTGAATGATCCGTCGTAGCCTGCGTCGATGAGGGCCCAGGCCTTTTTTTCTTCATCCGCTTTGGAATTGATGAATTCCATAATATCCGGATGATCCGCATTGAGAATGACCATTTTGGCGGCGCGCCGTGTTTTGCCGCCGGATTTGATCGCTCCGGCAAAACTGTCGAATCCGCGCATGAACGAGATCGGTCCGGACGACTCGCCGCCGGTGGACAGCTTTTCCCGCGACGACCGCAGCGGCGATAAATTTGTCCCGGTGCCGGAGCCCCATTTGAACAGCATCCCCTCGGTTCGGGCCAGGCCTAAAATCGATTCCATATCATCAGTCACTGAATTGATGAAACATGCTGAGACCTGTGGCTTTGCCTCGATGCCGCAATTGAACCAGACCGGGCTGTTGAACGCCGCTTTCTGGAAGACGAGCAGATGCGTCAGTTCGCGATAAAAAATATCGGCAGTCTCTTCAGTGGCGAAGTAACCGTCGTTCAGCCCCCAATTCCGTATCGCGCGGGCGACGCGCTCGACCAATTGTTTGACGCTGGTCTCCCGGCGCGGAGTGCCCTGCTTCCCATGAAAATATTTGGACGCGACCACATTCACCGCGGTCTGCGTCCACGAATCCGGAAATTCAGCTTCTTTCTGTTCAAAAACAATCTCGCCCTTGTCGTTTTTGATGGAAGCGGTGCGCCTTTCCCAGTTCAGCGTATTAAATGGATGCCGGTTGTCCGGCGTAAAATAGGGTTCAATGGTGAGCCCCTTTATTTTCCCGTCATTATCAGTGTCGGAAAGATCGGAGAGCGAGCCTGTGGATGGCGCGGCTGTTATCTCGTGTTTCGAATGTGTGGTGTTGGATTTTTCGTCCGACATGGTAAACCTCCCGATGAAAAATAGATGTGTCGTTGTTATGTCTTAACGGCGTCTCGCAGCAGTCCCTGCGGATGAGTCTCCCTTTGAAATGGGCGATGCGCGCCCAATGCCGGGCATTCGGCCGATTGGAGCTTTGGATTCGAATCCGGCATTCACGATCATCAGGATACCGGGCAAGACAGAGGTCATTGGGTCGCTGCAGGAAAGCGTTGTGATTGGTTTATCAAATTGAAGCGTCCAGCCCTGAAGATTTGGCTTGAAAAAAACGCGTCCTATGATACAATATTTTCTTCAAAAAGTCAAGCTAAAAATACTATATTTTGTGGATGGAAAAATAAAAGTCTACTATTAGTTGTGTAGTCATTGGGAACGCGGGATATGTGATGTCAACCAGTGACTCGGAGTCGGAGGGAGATTCGAGGAACAGAGCGGCAAAGGATTCCAGCGTCGGCATACCATCAAAGCGAAATTCTCAAAATGAGATTCGCGGCCGGTGCGCGTACCCTGAATTATCATATTGAGCTTTTCGGTCATCGGATTGAAACGGAGTAATGGTCGTGAAAATAGCATGTTAGAGAAATGCAAAATCATGGTATGTTTATTGATGAGACCCGGTGGAAGAACATGTATCATTCAATCGATAGAAAACTCGGCCGGCGATGCGCGGCCATTTCCAATAATGGGGTCGCATGATTCAGACAGTCAACATCAGCAAATCCTTTTACGACGGCACGCTCGGTGAAATACAGGCGGTGAAGTCGACCTCGCTGCACATCAGAAAGGGCGAGGTGTTCGGATTGTTAGGGCCAAACGGGGCTGGCAAATCCACCTTCCTGAGGATGCTGGCGACGATTCTCACGCCCAGTCATGGTTCAGCCGAGTTGAATGGCTACGATGTGGCGACTCAGCCGGAGGATGTGAAGAAGTCGATTGGGTTCTTATCCGGCAATACCCGGCTCTACGGTAAACTTTCGCCGCGGGAACTGCTCCATTACTTCGGGTCTCTCTATGAAATGAATTCCGAAACGATCGAAACCCGAACCGAAGAAATATTCTCCCTGTTGAATATGCACAATTTTGTCGATCAGCGAATTGAAAAGCTGAGCACTGGCCAGACACAAAAGACGTCCATTGCCCGGAGCATTTTGCACGATCCGGCCATCTTCATTCTGGATGAACCGACGCTGGGGCTGGACATTCTCACCAGTCGCAGCATCCTCGAATTCATCCGCACTGCGTCGCAGGTGGGAAAAACAGTCCTGTTTTCAACGCATTACATGGAAGAGGCCGAGCGGCTCTGTCATCGCATCGGGTTCATGCATCGCGGCGAAATGCTGTCCATCAACACGCTGCCGGGCTATGCTGAAGCATCCGGGAAAACGAACCTGGCCGATATCTTCATGAGCTATATCGATTCGTACGCGGAGGCGCACCGTGAAATTTAATAAAATCTGGATTGTGTTCAGAAAAGAGACTCTGGAAATGCTGCGGGACAGGCGCAGTCTCGCTGCCATGATTTTGATACCGATCGTGCTCTATCCCATGATGTTCATCATCATGAGTCAGATCATCGCATTCGGTGGATTCGACTTCAGCCAGCAGAGCAGCGCTCCGGCAGCGCCAGCGACGGGGCTGGCGGCCGTGACCATTTCATCGGAACGTGACGTTCCATCGAACCAGTCTGCCCTGTCGACGCCGCCGCCGAAACCGGAAATGGGTCAGTGGAGCACATCCGCGGAGACAGGTGTCGGCGGGATGATTTTCAGCTCGCTGGTGCCGGTGCTGATCATTGTCACGCTGATTTTCGGCGCTCTGTATCCGGCCATTGACCTGACGGCCGGCGAGAAAGAGCGCGGCACCCTGGAGACAATTTTAACCGTGCCCATCAAACGCGTCGAGTTGATACTTGGAAAATACCTGACAGTGGCCACCTTCGCGCTGCTGACCGGCGTCCTGAATCTCGTCGCCATGATGATGACCTACTCCCTGGGATTGACCCAGATGAACGCGCTGACCGGGAATTTCCAGTTTTCGATTTCGCCGGTGGCCATGATGCTGCTTTTTTTCACTCTGATTCCCCTGTCGCTGTTCATCAGTTCCGCGATGATTTCCGTGACCATCTTTGCCAGGACGTTCAAAGAGGCGCAAAACCTGGTGACGCCGCTCTACCTGCTGCTCGTTTTCCCGGCGCTGTTCGCCCTGGCCCCGGCGATGAAATTGAGCAGCGCGTTGTCTTTCATCCCAATTTTGAATGTCAGTCTGCTGGTCAAAGAAATGATGATCGGGTCGGCGCCGGCCGGCCTGATATTCTCCGTGTTCCTCTCCAATGCGCTGTGCGCGTTTGTCGGAATAGTCGTGGTCGCAAAATTGTTCAATGCGGAAGAAGTGCTGTTCACCGAGGGACGCGCCTGGCAATTTCTGCTGCGCCGGTCGCAAATCATTCGATCCGATGTGTTCACCCCATCGAGCGCGCTCATCATTTTTGCCATCATTGCCTTTCTGCTTTTTTATATCGGCTCGACGCTGCAAACGCGATTCGGGCATTGGGGCATTTTAGCGACGCAATGGCTGTTGATTTTCCTGCCGATTCTGATCTTCATCTGGTATAACAAAGTCGATGCGCGAGCGACCCTGTCTCTGAAGCGTTTTCATCCCCTGGCGTTCATCGGCACGGTGATGGTGGCGCTGGCTGGCGCAGCTGTGACAACCTGGGTCGCGCGAATTCAGATCGCGCTGTTTCCTGAGTCGATCAAAATTGGAGAGATGCTGGTAAAACTGCTCAACTTCGATTCGCTGGGATTGAGTGCGTGGCAGGGAATGGCCATATTTGTGCTCAGTCCGGCTATCTGCGAGGAATTGCTGTTCCGTGGGGTGATTCTCTCCTCGCTCAAAAAACGCTTCTCGCCGGTCGCAGCCATGGCAATTGTTGCCCTGCTGTTTGGCATTTTTCATCTCTATCTGTTCCGAATGATCCCAACGGCGATACTGGGATTTTATCTGGCGTTCATCGTGCATCGGACCGGATCGATTTTTCTGGGAATGGTCGGCCACGCGGTGAATAATGGTCTGGCCCTGCTGGTGATAGCCAATCCAACGGCGCGCAGCATCTACGGCGTCATTGCCGGGGAAGGCGCCTATTTCCCGGTCGTGGTTTTGGCCGTCATTGCGGTCCTTGCTCTGGGAATTTCGCTGATTTCAACTTTCGATGGAACAGCAAAAACCGCTTCCTCTTCACCGTCTTGAGACGATTCATTGCGCCAACAACGCCTGTCTCACATCAGCCGATTTGCCTCGCAGCATCCGCCTCTGACAGCATTTTTTCTCATTGACTCTCTGAAAAAAAATCCCTATGTTTCCAGCCTGCATTATTCATAGTATTTTTAAAGGAGGCTGGCTAACCTGAATGGTGCTCTTTTTAGAATAAACGTACAAAAACTGTGTTTCAAAATAGCTTAGCTTTTAGCTAATTGAAAATATGAATGTTGACTCAAATTCTGAGCAAGTTCATGAATAATTCAGGCCAGGAATAAAATTTCATTTGACCTGTATTGTGAATAGGGGATATGAACGCTCACTCGGAACATACGATGGATGCACAGGAACTTCGCTGGATTCGCCGCGCGAAAAAACGGAATCACAATGCGTTCGAGCAGTTGGTCGTGAAATATCAACGCCAGCTTTATCTGGCTGTGCGCAAGATTGTGCTTGACCACGACGATGCGACGGACATTGTCCAGGAAAGCTTTGTGAAGGCCTATCAAAACCTGGATCGGTTCGACGAGCGCTATCCGTTCTATCCCTGGCTGTTTCGCATCGGGGTCAATTTGAGCCTGAACCAGCAGCAGAAAATTCGCCGGCAGCGCGAGACGTTCGTCAGACAGGATGAGGAGCAGATGCGTCACATTGCAGCCGGACAGGGCACGCCCCTGGATCAGGTGCTCCGGACTGAACTGGAAGAGCAAATCGCCGGCGCCATGGCCGAATTGCCCTTTGAACAGCGGCTGGTTTTTCTGATGAAGACTTCTGAAGAAATGAGTTACCAGGAGATCAGCGAATCGCTGGACATCTCGCCGGGCACAGTGATGTCGCGACTGTCCCGCGCACGGTCGAAACTGAAGGAGCTGCTTCAGCCGTACATGACCTTTTTTGAGAGCGAGGAAAAACAATGAACTGTGAGCAATTCCGGGAATTACTGGGGCCGTATCTCGACGGAGAATTGGGGGCGGATGAACGCCAGGCTATTGAGGCGCACATGGCAGCCTGTCCTTCCTGCGCACGGGAACTGGCTGAATTGCGATATGTCAATGCTGCCGGAAAAACGAAATTTGTCCCGGAACCCACTCAGGATTACTGGAAAAATTTGACGCGCTCGGTGATGGATGAGGTACGGGAATTGGATCGAACGCCGGCAAAACCGCGCCTGCGGCTGGCGACGATCAGATCCATCATCTGGCCGCAGCAAATGCGATTTCGACTGGTCAGCCTGGCCGCATCGGCGGCAGTGGTCGGCGTGTTTGTGCTGCTCACGTTTTTCAGGGAAGGCAAGATGCAGCTCCCATCTGTCACACGTCCGGAGGAAAATGTCAGGGCAGCGTCAGGAGGAGCCGGGTTGCCGGACAGCGCTGCCCCGGCCGTATCGATGCTTGCAGCGGATTCGCCGGCGCCGGGAGAGGAAGCGAAAAGATCGGTGAAAGTGGCGCTGGAAAAGGAAGCTGAGCCGCCTGATTTGGGACGCGCTGAAGCAGGTGGCGCAGCGTCGACTCCGACACCGGTGTACGACGCGGCGAACTCTGCAGCGGTGAATGCGCCCGGAGTTGATGAACACCAGGAATTCGCGGAAGTGTCGCGCAGCGTGCAGGCGATGAAGTCAGAAAATCTGTCGGAATCGGATTCTGCCCGAATTCGAACGCGCTTCATCACTGCGCCTGAAACGCCCAAGGGGACTCGCCCGGAAGTGCGCGACAAACTCAGCGTCGATGCCGTTCGATTGAAAACTACTGCCCGGGCTGCTTCGGTCGGGACGCACGAGGCTGAATTCGAAAATGCGTTCTCCCTGGCGCAGCAGACTTCTGACCCGGCGGAGAAGCTGCTCATCTGGGAACGCTTTTTGAAAAAACCACCGGAGCCGGAGTATCAAAAGAGAGCCATCCGGGAGATGCTGCGCGTGCATTTCGATCGGGCTGTGAATTCGGATGACGGAGCGATTGTGCAGCAATCCATCGCCTTTTTCGAGGCGAACCTCGACCTGTTCCGGCATGAAAGTGAATACGAATCGCTGGAGCACATGCTCGAACGCCTGATGGACAGGTTGAAAGAACTTCAAAAAAAATGATTGGGCCTGGAATATTTCTGATTTTGACCTGTATAGTAAGTGAACGTCAGCAAGCCAATTTCATTGACACATACAACTCACTTCATGCAGGAGGAATTATCATGGTTCTCAAAAAAAGAAGTTCATTCGCAACCGCCGCAGTGTGGTTTTTCGTCTCGATCATTCTGGTCCGGAACATCGCCGGCCAGGGATTTATCATCCCTCGTCCCATTCCCCATCTTCAACCAGCAACGCTCAATCTCACCCATCACAACGTCACCGTGAAGATAACCGATCAGGTGGCCGCCGTGACCGTGGACCAGGTTTTTTTCAACGATTCTCAGCAGGCCATTGAAGGCGTCTATTATTTCCCGCTGCCGGAAAACGCCAGCATTTCAGAATTCAACATGGTCGCGGATGGCAAACTGATGACCGGCGAGATACTCGATAAAGGCAAAGCGCGCGAGATTTACGAACAGATTGTGCGACGCAATCTGGACCCGGCGTTGCTGGAATACGTCAATCAGAATTTATTCAGCGCGGCTATTTTCCCCATTCCGCCGCACAAAGAACGCAAGATCGTCCTGCGCTATTCTGCCCTGCTCCCGATGGATGGAGACATGGTCAAATTCAGCTATCCGCTGCGCGGGGACGTCCAGGCGGGTCGCGGCGCGCGGCCGGATCTGCCGCTGCCTCAGCCCATGCCGATGGAAAAAAATTCATTCCGTGCGAATGAGCCGGGAATTCAACAGCTCATCGCCATCGATATTCAGTCGCAGATTCCCCTGAAAACGGTGTACTCGCCCAGCCACGACGTGTCGATTTCGAGAATGAGCGATCACCGGGCAAGTGTCAGCTATGAAGGAAAGCGGGAGCCGAACCGGGAAAATTTTGTCCTCTACTACTCCTATTCGCGACAGGATTTTGGGATGAATATCATGACCTATCAGTCGCCGGATGACGAAGGCAATTTCTTCATGCTGCTGGTCTCTCCCCGAACCGATTTTTCCGATCAGGAAATTCTCAATAAAGATATCCTGTTTGTGCTCGATGTTTCAGGCAGTATGAGCGGGGAAAAAATCAGTCAGGCGCAGGACGCGTTGACCTATTGCATCAACCGTCTGGGGCAAAACGATCGGTTCAATATTATCACCTTCAGTACTGAGACGACGCTGTTCAGGGACGCGCTGGTGTTGGCCGCAGAGCATCGGAACGACGCGCTACAGTTTGTCCGGCAGATGGGCGCCCAGGGCGGCACCAATATCGGCGATGCGCTGGCCCGGGCGTTGACCTTTCGGTTTGACGCGGAGCGCGCCGGCAGCATTGTGTTCCTCACCGACGGATTGCCCACGGTCGGCGAGACCGATATCACCGCCATTCTGAAGCAGACCTCCGAGCGAAATACTTCCCACATCAAAATTTTCACGTTCGGCGTTGGGTACGATGTGAACACGGTCTTGCTCGATAAAATTGCATTGAACAGCCGCGCTGTTTCGGATTACATCGAACCCGGCGAGCAGATCGAACAGAAGATAGCCGCGTTCTATGACAAAATAAGCCATCCTGTTCTGGCAGACCTGGACATCGATTTCGGACGAATGAGCGTGGAGAATGTGTTTCCGAAGAAGCTGCCGGATCTGTTCAAGGGTTCGCAACTGACGATTCTGGGCACTTATAAAAATAAAGCTGCGACCGAGGTGACGCTCACTGGCAGAGCCGGCGACCGGGAGCGGAAATTCACCTATCCGGTGAATCCCGGCGAAAAAGGCGAAGGACATGAATTTCTGCCGCATCTCTGGGCGACGCGAAAAATAGGCTATCTGATGGACGAGATTCGGCTTCACGGCGAGAACGAAGAATTGAAAAATGAGGTGATCCGACTGAGCAAAAAGTACGGTGTGATGTCGCCGTACACGTCCTATCTGGTGCAGGAAGATGAAGTGATGGCAAAGTCGGGCCAGGCTGTGCCGGGCGGCATTGGCGCCGGGAATGGCGCTTCTGACCGGAAAATGGCCTCGGAACGTCTCTCCGTTTCCAGCGCGCCGGCTCCGGCGGCATACGATCAGGGTATGTTGGCGGTGAAGCTGAGCAAGGAAACCCAGCGGATGAAAGAGGCAAACGCCATCGAGGACAATGTCGCGGTGCGCCGGGTTGCCGGCAGGACATTTTATCTCAAAGAAAATGTGTGGGTGGATAGCGAATACGCCGACCAAAAAACAGTGGATGTGAAATTTGGCAGCGAAGCGTTTCAGCAGATACTCATCAAACAGCCATCCCTGGCAAAGATTTTAGCCCTCGGCGACAAGGTGATTTTCAAATGGAAAAAAAACTATATCAGAATCTGGGACACCGGAGCGGAAGATATAACTGCGGCAGGGCTTCGCGAATTCTTCAAATAACAGACGCAGCAAAACCGACCCGGATCCAACTGCGGAACGGGTCGGTTTTTCAACATGAAAATCGTATGATAAAAATAACGCCCGGGAAAGCGATGGCTTCCGTTGCTCACTCATATAATGCATCGCCGATGGATTCCGGCGCCTCACTGTCCCATCATTTTAAATGAAGTTCGACCTCCGCCTGTCCGGCTAACTCCAATGCGAAATCGGAGTAATGGCTCTCGCCGACGGTGCTGACGACAAAATCCGCCGGCCGTCCCGAAATTTTCAGCGTGGCAGCGCGGCTTCCTGCCGGCAGCAGCAGGTGAAACCGCACGCGCGATTTCCCAGCCAGTTTCACATCGATTCGTTTTTCGGCCGGGCGCCATTCGAACTCGTAGCCAATGCCGGAGTCGCCGGCGCCATATCCCACCTGAACCGTGGCCCGGGTCAATCCGGCAGCCACCCAGCGCGGTGAAAGGCGCACCTCCCTGAACAGACAGGATTGATCCACCACGCCAGCCAGACCTTCGATGAACGCGTACAGCATGGCCGATGAACCCCAGCCGTCCGTTGGCGTGGCTTCCGGACTGGTGCTCGTCTCTACGGAGGAGGGTCTCCCATCCGGGAAGTACCAGAGGAATGTCTCGCCGGATTGCTCGATCATTTTACCGTATTTGATGAGGGTTTCGGCAGCGTATTTTTCGAAGCCGTGCTCGAATGCAGCCCGCGCCAGTTCGCCGCCGACAAGCGGGAAAATGCCGCCATTGATATACGCGCCTGCGATGATTTTGGGATCGCCGAACATGCCGGCGGGAAAAGGCGGATCGATGGAAAACCATTCAGCAAAGGCGCGATCGCTGCGTCGCTGGTATTCCTGAATGATGTTCACCGCCATCTCGTGAGTCGCCAATCCGCGGTTGATGGCCATGGGATTGGACAGCGACAACTGGGCGGATTCATCAAAATTCGGTACGGTAAAGCCATCGAGCGGAATGCGGTGCGTATAAAATTGTCCGTTCCAGCACAGCCGATTGGCGCGTTCTCTTATGCCGCTGGCAATGTCAGCCCATAGCTGTGCTTTTGCGTCGTTACCCAGGAAATTGTAGAGTCGCGCCAGCAGTGAACAGGCTTCGTAGAGACCGGAATTGTCCCCGTGAAAGATGCCCCAATGGGTCTGCTCGCTGATCTGAAAATTCAGCCAGGGCTGGTTCGGCCCGACATAGTCGAAGTCCCAGGTGTCAATGGTGAAGGCGCGTTTCACCAGACCGTAATCGCTGGCCCAGCGCCAGGGGTGATTCATGGTATAGCCCAATGCGCGCTCCGCGTGAGGCAGCATTTTCTCCACCCAGGCGGAATCGCCGGTAGCTTGCCAGCCCAGGTACAATGCCTTCACAAATCGGTATTCCACATCGGCCTCCACCGGGACGCGGACGTACTTGGTCCAATTCTCACGATCCATGGCGCAGGAGACGAAATCCATCAGCGAGCCATTGGCCAGTTGGGTCGAGGCAAAATGAGCAGCGCCGCTGAGCATGTCTCGCTCAAAATAGCGGGCGCCGCGGAGTATATCCGAGTGGTCGCGAATCCAGATGGCGTTGCAATCCGGGCTGCGATAGCCGTGCACGCGCTCGCCATCGATGGTATAGGTGACCTGGTCTTTGGCTAGGAAATTTTTGATAGTCGGTAGTAAATTGTCGAATACCTTCAGGCCGGTTGAAATTTTTGTTTCCATGAATTACCTCTGCATGCTGACGTGTGAGAAGACTTTTGTCAAAATTTCGGTTGCTATTCAGGTTGTCAGATTCAGTGTTCAAGGGTCAGCGTGAATGACCTTACGTTCCTCATATTATTCAATCTTGATTCTCACAAACCCTGAACCGGGAACCATTGAACTTTGAACCGGAGTGGTTACATTCATCATGTGCAGTGAACAAACACAAATTGCCCGCGCCGCTGCGATGCGCCTGATGGACACGGTGAAACGAATCACCAGATTTAACACTCCAATCCGGTTTTTGTTCTCATCTTTTTTTATGCGCCGGCAGGGAAATCGGAGGGCGTTTCACTCGGCCGATCCTCGTTTCTTCGCTTTAAAATTTTCAGCGCAATCAGGAAAGCGAGTATCCCCCAGAGGAAACCGAACACGGCGTCCAGGGCGTGGTGATAGCCCAGGTAGACCGTGGAAATTGCCACGCCGATCGCCGCCGGGATCAGGAAAAAGCCCCACCTTCTCTCAAAATGAAACGCGATCAGCGCCCAGCCAATGGCCGTGGAGACATGCACCGAAGGAAATGTGCCGCCGGGCTGTGCGCCATGGGACTGAGTGATGCGGGTGATTTCAGCGAAGAGGTAGCCGGTGTATTGCTGGGGATGGGATGAAGCGATGGACTCGGTCATGAATGGCGCCAGGGTCGGGAAGAGTCGGAATAACATGAAGTTGGACAGGTGAATGAAAGTGCCCAGGGAGAAGGCCGCCAGGGCATCCTGTTTTCTGTCCTGAAAATACAGGGTGAGTGATACGACGGGCATGAACAAAAAAAATCCGGAATAGAACAGGTTCATCAACTCGTCCAGCCAGGGACGGTAAAATTGCTGGAACCATGCAGTGGGAGAGACGCCGAAGACGAGCCTGTCCAGAGAAATGATGGCCTCGGTCGCCCAATAATCACTGAAGAACATGCGGCTGGTCGCACCGATTTCACTCCAGCAGAACGCCAGGACAGCGATGGGATAAAACGTGCGCAAAAATACGAACATCTGCCGGTTCGGCTGGCGTTCGCCCTGCCGGACAATGAAGAGTATCAGCGCAATGACCAAAAAATGCAGCAGGATAAAAGTTGCCCAATTGTCCACTGTGTCGTGGAAGAAAAGCAAAAGCACCGCGATGAGGCCCGGATAGCCGAGGCAGTTGATATCGACCAGTTTGAGTCGCAAGGGCGCGACGGATTCGAGCCAGAGCCGGGTGAGCCGGGACCGAATTCGGAAAAACAGATTCATGGGATCAGGTCGTTTCGCTTAAGTGTTAAGGAAAAAGTACAATGAAAAAATCCAGGGTGAAACCGATAAGCCAGTGCAACAGGAACGCCCAGAGAATCGATCGGGATTGGATGGTCAGGACACCGAACAAAATCCCTGCCGGGATGGATGAAAAAATTTCAGCGGCAGGGAATCCGATATGCCACAGGCAGGACGGAATCGTTTGAATGCAAATGGCCGTCCATTCACCGACAGCGTCATTCAATCCCCGGAGGATAAATCCGCGGAACAGGAATTCCCATGCGGAATAGAAAAATACCCCGCGCAATAATTGGGTGCGAAGGAAGCTGACGGCATCTGTGGCGCTCCGATCAAACGGGTAAAAGGCGCGCATGGCTTCGGATTTTGAGGCCGGGTAAAGTATGGCGACGGCAATGATCACGTACAAAATCATCGTCGCCGGCAGCCAGGTCCGCCACTGGCCAATTCCTATGCCGTAGTCGGAGAGAGGCTGGCGGAACCAGAACCAAATGACTGCCATCGGCGCCAGGCCGAACAGCGCCAGCGCGCTGACGAACATTCCGATGGCGTGGGATGTGTCGCCGCGCCAGGCGATGAAGCTCCGCTCCATGCCGGGGCTGCAGAAATAGCGATGGATTGTGGGCAGCAGGCAGGCCAGCATCAGGACAATGGTTGTTTTTCCGGCGTCTTTTCCGAACAGGGACGCCGGCAACCATTTCTGGAATGCGGCCTGGTTCATCGGCCAAATACTTCGATGGCGTGATGCAGACAGGTCACATCGATGGGTGTCTGTTCCAGCACCTCGCCGTCCGGGGTGAGCGTTTTCGGAATACTGGTCGCGATGCGAATATGTTTGGCTTTGAACGTCTCCACCTCCTTGACATGGACGTGCTCGCCGGTGAAAACCGTGGGTAGTGTGCGGAGCAGCTTGGTGCGGGAGATTTTCCCTAGCAACGTGACGTCCAAAAAGCCGTCATCGAATTGGGCCGAGGGCGCCATGAGAAAATTCGAGGTGTAGCGCGTATTGGAAATTTCGACAAAAATATTATTGCGCTCCAACATCTGCCCATCGATCTCAATATGCAGGATGTGGGTTTTCAGAAAGATCGTCTGATAGAACACGCCGAGGAGGTAGGATACATTGCCAAAAATTTTCAGGGACAGTGCTGTATTGGTCACATCCGAGACGAAACCGAGACCCAGGATATTGATGAAATAATAGTCGTCCCTCTCGGTTTTGAACAGGCCGACATCGACTTTGCGGGGTTTGTTGCCGGCGATGATGTCGATGGCCTCCAGCCATCGCGTGTTATCCAGATCCAGATCGCGGGCAAAGGCGTTCCCTGTGCCAACCGGCAGGACGCCGAGGGGAATTCGCCGGGAGCTTTTATTGCGGAAATAGCCGTTAATCACTTCGAACAGCGTGCCGTCGCCGCCGCCGGCAACGAGGCCATCGTATTCGGCGAAGTCAGTTTCACGGGCGATCTCCGTGGCGTTTTTGGGGTACTTTGTCAATTTTACATCGAGGTCAATACCTTTGTGCAGAAATATTTTTTGAATTTCGGGCAGTATTCGTCTTGCCCGGCCATGCCCGGAAAAGGCGTTGTAAATGAGCAGTAGTTTCAACAGTGACTCCTGTTTTTAAAGTGGGAGAATGTCAGCGCGTTGAGCATAAAAAACAGCGCGCTTCGTTGAATAAAAGGATGTGAAATCAATATACGAACCAGTACAATGGCGCGATGAGAATCCATCCGCCGGATACTCTTTGCCGCTGATGTGCATGGACCGAATTGGGAATGGGGGAGCAGCCAAACCGCAATTCTGGAATAGATTCTTGGGCGGCTTGTTCCGATTGCGCTGTTACCCCGGACGCCATACGCGGCCAATCCAACGATGAACTGAGGCAGCGTACGAACAATATTCCTTGCCGAACCTGGCGGCGAGGTACCGTTCTTCCGGCGCTATCAGAACGTAGTGGCAGGCGACCAGCGCCGGGAGGAGCAGCATCAGTTCCCAGGGAAAATTGAGTAGCAGCGCGATCCCCGCCAGAATGCAAACGCCGCCGAGGTAGAGGGGATTCCTTGAGACGGAGAAAACGCCTGTCGTGACGACCTTGTTTGTCGGATGCATGGGATCGGTCGGCTGGCCATGCCGCGCAAGCTCCCGACGCGCCAGGATGACAATGACCACGCCAGCGATAGTGAGGACTGCGCCGCCGGGGATGATGGCTGGCGTGAGGATTCCACGGGGCAGCGAGAGGGGCGCAGCCAGTTGCAGAACGATGGCAGCAAGCAAAGGAATGCCAAAAACCACTTCGAAGGTCTGCCACCAGTTCTTATGCGCGGCGTCTGTCAACATTGGGGTGGTCATCCTTTATAAGTATTCGGGCGCGCGTCCGAGGCGACAGTGGACTCCCGCGCTGCAGTGCGCGGTGGGTTGTCCGCTTCAGCCCGTCCAGGTCGGGTGAAAACTGTGTGGCTGGGATCTGTCACCCCTGGCACGATAAAGTGCTGGACAGCATCGTTGTGGAAGCGATAGCAATTGCTCCTCTGATGCTGCGCCTCAGAAAATACGTGGCGTGGGATGCCAGCCGTCAGTTGATTGTTCCTGCTCATGCTTGCTACTCCACTGAAGATTTCATTTTTAAGACACGAAGACAATCAATTTGTTCTATCGGTTCAAATGGAAATTTCGACAAAATAATCCGCAGCCATGTAGGGCAATGTCAACTGGCCGGTGAAATCAGTTTTCGTGTCGCGATTGATAATGGCCAGAGGCTTTTTCGCGTCTGCTTGTTTGTGCAGGTGCAGGGTCAGATAATGGTCGCGAATTCGAACTCGGGCTTTCACGCTGTGCGCCAATGAGAGCAGCCTGGGACGGATGATGATTTTATCTTTGAGCGGCCGAATCCCGAGGAGGTGATGAATGAAAAACGTGACCAATTCAGACCAGGACCAGGTAATGACCCCCAATGGTGGCATGGGCGGCGATGGCCTGAAACCATAATGTTCAATTTCGAGGTAGCTGCCCGTGTCCGCGGAAATCTCGAACAGCCAGTCCAGGGCGCGCCGGACTTTGTCACTATTTTCGTTTTCGAGATAGGCCCGCGCCATCATAGCCGTCGCCAAAGGCCACGGCCCGGCGATATCGGCTTCGGAGGTGACGTTGTAGCGGGCGTAGCCGCCATGGTCCCATGTCTGATTCCAAAGCAACTCAAGCTGGGCCAGCGTGTTCGTGGCAATCGGGCCGCGCGGATCAACCACGTCATTAAAAATGGCAAATGTCGCGGCGGTATCCGGATCAACGGCGTTGGCGTCTAATTCCTTGAGCGGCACGCCGTCGTGCAGAATCGATTTATCCGGCGGTTCGAAATAGCGGTGTATCTCCCCGGATTCCTTTCGGCGTTTGATGAAATGCCCGTCGCTGACCATCGCGAACGTGGGGTGAAAAAGCATGGCCTGCCTGATTTCATCGGACGCCTTCTGCCAGCGCTCGGCCAGTTGCGGATCGTCCATCTCTCTGGCCATGGCCGCTGCATGGCTCAGCCCAATGACCGGGAAAACCTGATACGCGAGTTCATAACCACTCGTGACGCCAAAGGCGCGATGCCGTTCCCAGAGCTCCCGGCAATTTTTCAGCAGCCGGGTTTTTGCATCCCAATAAATATCCTGCAATGGGAACTCGGCCAGGAGTTTAATTTTGTCCCAGTGGGCGGCGATGAAATGTGTGTCGCCGGTCCACATCCGATATGTCCAGATTGCCTGAAGCAATACACCGTTCTGATCCAGTTCCACTTCTTCCAGCGGCCGAACGCGTCCGCTATCGACAGTGCTGCCGTCGTTGTCTACGAAGTCAGTGACCAGCCGGGTGAGCATGGCCCGGGCCGTGTCAAAATAGCCGGCCATTGCGCAGGCCTCGGCCACAAAACTAGCGTCGCGCACCCACTCCAGATTGTACTGCCAGGTGCTGGCGTCCATCTGGCCGTTGGCCGCGATAGCGGTCGTCAGTTGATCTCTGGCGCTGTTGAAAAGGTGATTCAGCCGGGCGTCCTCGAACTGGATGGTGGTGATGGCGCTCCAGAAGGCGCGGGCGTCGGAGGAGGACGGCTCTTTGGCCAACAGTTCGACTGAAATTTTATTGTTCTGGCGATCGGTAATAACGTACTCGAAGAAAAAATCGCTGCATTCCCCGACAGGAATTTCAAACGGAAACTGTGTTTGAATGGCGGTTTTACGGTCGGAAATGTTCCGGTCGATGAGCAGATTGCCGGCAATCGGTTCGCCGGACGAGTTCCTGATGGAAATTTTTCGCAGCAGCGCCGGGGTTCGCCGATTGGGACAGTAGAAGTGTTCATGGACAGCGCACGCGCCGGCCGGCCAGTTTGCTGCGACTGTGGGAATGACGGATTGCGGCTCCCACTTCATCGAGAGATTTTTCGCTGTTGGCTTAAAGAGAGTCCCGCCAATCTCGATGCCAATCATGGTGCGCTCCAGACCGGATTGTTCATCGAAAGAGAAGGCGTCGGATTTGTGTCCGAATTGCGTGGGATCCATGATCAGCAGACCCAGGGGGGTCAGCGGCTCGTCGCTTTTATTGTATTGAACTGCTGTCTGAATGAATCCATTGCCGAGAAAAAAATAGCTGCATCCTTTCACATTGGTTCGCTTGTCCGGATGACCGTGCAGCGGGTCAAAACTGTAATCATGTTCTTTTAATTCCATTCACTCCTCGTTTCGTCTGATAGCTGATTTTTTGAATTGAATTTAAGAAATAGTAACTGTTGAATCATTTGTAGTGCACTAAGACTGCCAACCGATCGTTCGGGATATTCATCCCGAACGGCGCCAGTCATCGCCCGCGCTGGCGAATATTCCGGATGCTGCGCCATGTGAATCAGGGACGTTGTAACATCTATTTCCGAAACGCGAATCCGGTCGGTGGAAATGCGCTCTGCCATCTCCGCGCGTTCACCGGGCAGGATTCCCCGGCTCCGCCTCATCGAGAATGGCGCGATACTGGTCTGGCCGGCGATCGGACAAAAAATGCCGGCGCGCATGAGACTGCCCGATTTCGTCGAGGTCGATGTTGCAAAACAGGATGGCATCTTCGCCAGCCGGCGCCTGGGCTAAAATTCGCCCGTCCGGCGCAGTGACGAAGGATTTGCCTTCGAACGTCAGGCAATCCTCCCGGCCCACGCGATTGCACAGCGCTGTGAAGTACCCGTTCTGAAATCCGGCCACCTGCATTTCCGCTTCAAACAGACCGGCCGGCCATTCTCCTACCGCGCCGGCCTGGGGCACAACCACCAGTTCGGCGCGCGACAGTCCCAATAGCCGCATGTACTCGGGAAAATGGCGGTCGTAACAAATGGCCACACCGATTCTTCCGATAGCGGTGTCGTACACCGGAGTCGCATTTTGACCAGGCGAATAATAGCCTTTTTCGAAAAAACAGGGCGCATCAAAAATGTGGACCATGCGCGTGACGCCCAGCAGCGCGCCATCGGCGTCAATCACCGGCGAGGCGTCGAACGTCCTGCCGCCCTGCTTCTCAAAGAGATTGAGCACGGTCACGGTCGCCCACTTTTTGGCCAGCGCGGAAAACAACTCCGTGGTCGGCCCGGGAATGGGTTCGGCGAATCGCGCGACGTCGCCGGTCGCCGGATGCCGGGGATAAAAATGAGTCAATCCCAGTTCCGCGAATGCGATGAGTTGCGCGCCGCGCCTTGCTGCAGATTCATAGGCAGCCACGCCGCGTTGGATGTTGTCGTCGCTATTCGTTGTGGCATGTTGCTGGATCAACGCAATTTTGATGGTTCGGCTCATGCAGGTATTCCTCCTGGATAATTTTTCATGATTAAATTCCGCACTGATGACTCTCCCACAACGGGACGCGTGAGGCATGGAATTTTCTACCGTCTGCCCAGGCGCGCCAACTGACGCGCTTCTCACCGTTTGAAAACCACCTTTCCTGCCAGCAGGGTCATGTCCACTTTGGTCGTGAGAATTTCGCGGGGCGGCGTTTCAAACAGATTTTTATCCAGCACCACCAGATCGGCCAGTTTTCCGACCTGGATAGTGCCTTTGACATTTTCCTGAAATTCGGCATAGGCAGCTCCCAGGGTATAAAACTCAATAGCCTCTGCCAGTGTGATTTTTTCATCAGGGAACCAGCCGCCGACCGGGCCGCCATCCGGGAATTCCCGCGTGACGGCGGCGTAAAGTCCCAGCATTGGATTCAGCGGTTCCACGGCCCAATCCGTGCCGAACGCGATGTGCACGTCCGCTTTAACGAACGAGTTGAACAAATACGAATGCTGCACCCGGTCGCCGATGCGCTTCTCTGCCCAGCGCATATCGTCGATGCAATGCGATGGCTGAATGGATGCGATGATGCCGAGATCGTGGAATCGCCGGATATCTTGCGGCAGAACCACCTGCGAGTGCTCGATGCGATGCCGGGCATCCCGTCGGCCATTAGCCGCAAACGCCTTTTCAAACGCGTTCAGCATCCAGGCATTGGCTTTGTCGCCGATGGCGTGCGCGGCTATTTGCAGTCCTGTTTTATCGACTTTTTGAATGAGTTCGTACAACTCCTGTTCCTGGTAAATGGGCAGCCCGCACGTGGATGGATCATCCTGATAAGGCTCATAAAACAGCGCCGTGCCGGCGCCCATGGATCCATCGGAAAAGACCTTCATGGTGCCCAGTCGGAGCATATCGTTCCCGTGCGCCGGTGAAATGCCCTGCTGCGCGAATTCTTCATAAAGACTGATGGGACGCCAGGCATTCACGCGGAGAGTCAATTCGCCGTTAGTCAAAAGCTCCTGATAAATGTCGTAGTCCACAGCCGAGCTATTGTCCTGGATGCTGGTCAGGCCGCATTCATTGGCGTGACGCATGGCCGCCAGAATCGCCCGTTTCACCTGATCCCGAGTGTAGGCCGGAATCACGGCGGAGACGAGACTCTGGGCCGCGTCCTTCAAAATCCCGGTGGGTTCGCCGGTTCGGCTATCTTTGGTGATTTCGCCGCCCTGCGGATTGGGTGTATCTTTGGTGATACCGGCCATTTTCAGCGCGAGGCTGTTGGCCAGGGCGATGTGCCCATCCAGTCGCTGGACAAAAACCGGATGATCTCTGGTGACGTCATCGATGAGTTCCTTTGTCGGATGCTTTTTGGAAGGCCAGACTTCATGATCCCAATTCCCGCCGAGAATCCATTCACCCTTCGGGATCGCAGCGACATAGTCTTTGATCTTCCGGGCGAAGTCAGCTTCGTCGCCGGCATTGCGCAATTCAATGCCTGACAGATAAAATCCGCCATCGGAAAAATGGACGTGCGCATCGTTGAAGCCGGGAAGCGCCAGCCGGCCCTGCAAATCGATTCGCTCGGTGGCTCCGCCGGCATGTTGATTGACGGTTTTCGAATCGCCCACCGCAATAAATTTCCCGTCTTTGACGGCGCAGGCTTCGGCCCAGGGATGATTTGAATCCACAGTGAAAATTTTTCCATTGAAGAGAATGAGATCAGCCACGTCCTGATTCGCGCTCTGAGTGGCGCAGGACAGGGCGATCATCAGGATGAAAAGAGCGGGCATCAGTTTCAGATAGTTCATAATGGACTCCATATTTGATATTTCACAAGTACATTGCGAAGATACTTGTTACGAATTTACCGTCAGTGCAGCGGTGAATTTTTCGGATCTGAGCCGCGCAACGCCGTGTGCATGAAGGTGTTAGAATAAACAATCTCCATGGGCAAACCGAGTTTGTCCAGGGGAGGGAATTCCGGCAAGGTGACGAGAGATTCCGGAGGTTGCATGGCAGTCACGGCCAGGCAGAGCGCGTCGAGAATATCATCGAGACCCAGAACCTTGCGTGAAAAAGTCTGAGCGGCGTGGTTCATAATTTTTTCAGCCTGGGAATGATGCGCTGCCAGAATGCGGAGGCGTTCCCCGAGGCCCGCCGGTGTTTTCTTGCTGTGGAATAAGACCGCCCCGGTGTTCAGCGTCCCGAAAGCGATTTCCGGATGGGACTCCCGCAGCGTCGCTCTGGCAGAAAGATCGCTCTGCAAAAGATCATCCACCTGGCGGATTTTCGGCGAGATGTTCCAGGTTTGCCGGGATATCTTTTTACCCAGCACCTCCATATTTCTCAGGCAGGCCTCCTCGTAGGTTTTCGCCCGGACTGCTTCGCGCGAAGGCGCAGGGAACACGCTCGATGCCCTGCGTCCAAGGATTTTTCGGGCCTCCGAATCGCATTGGCGTTTCACCTCGAACGGCAGGCCAATGGGAATATCGATCAATATCAGAAAAAGATGGCGATTTCGTTCCCATAAGGCTTGGGCGTTTTCGTGAATTTCGCACGTCCAGTTGCCCTGACCGTCGCAGACGACAGCGAACCAGCCTGCGGGGCAAGCATCGATTCCGGCGACGCGCATCATGGATGGCTGACCTTGATAAGGCGCTGCATGAATTTGAGTACCAGGCGCAACCCCAGGATCAGGATGATGAAAATGCTCAATCCGATCAGGCTGAATTTCCCCAGGGACATCCAGTGCGCGGCGCTGGCGATGGGCTGAATCGGTTCCGGGTGAATCCGCAGCATCAGGAAAATTCCGAAATTTTCGGTGTAGTCGAATAGCGCGCCGGTCAGGGGCAGAAGGCATATCGGTTTCAACCGTTGCGCGAGGCCATGCAGGAGAAAGCAGATGAGCGTTGCTAACAGCAACGAGTAAGCTATCGGATAAAATGTGTCAACGAGCTGGATGTAGTTATAAAGATGCTTCCCCTGTTCGCCGTAACCGCTGATGATTTCGTGGGCGTCGTCGCCGGATTTCACCAGTTCAAAATCGAGCAATCGGCTGCTGCCGGTGATCGCTTTAAATTTTGGCATGAGGCCAATCTGGAAGATCAACTGAAACGCAGCGAACAGGAATAGCAATAACAGGATTGTGGCGGGGTTGGAAATTCTTTCGATCCAGAGACTGGATTTTTTGAACATGGTTTCTCCGATGTGAAAATCATTTTTCTGTGAACGCTGCGGATGAACTGTCCGCATTGCATGCGACCGCCGGCCATATAATCGAGCCCGCGCCGGCGTCAGCGTCGAATCAAAGAACGACGGGTTTCAGATAAAGCGTCAATTTGCCGGCCAACGAAATTCGGATGACCTTCAAATTTTCTTTGAGAATGGATAATTTATTATTGCCGGTCCAGAATTCTTTGGTGTAATTGGCAGTGACGGACTGCTGATCTGTCATCCCCACCGTGCTCCAGAAATCCGAGGGCAGGTTCATCACAAATTCAAAAAAATTATTGGGAGCGATTTTCGTCTGTTTGGGATAATCAAATGACTGGCCTTTGCTCAGGATGAATTCTTCATCCCGGGTAGTGACCAGTGTGAACCGATCGAGATTGTAGTTGATGGCGATGGGATCGTTGGTGTCGTTGACCACTTTGATGCGAATTTTATTGGCTTCGATTTCAGCCCAGGCATAAATCAGGGGATTCATGTCCGCGGTGCTTTCGTAGCTGACCCCTTTCTCCACGGAATAGGAATTGATGATGAAGTGATCGAATTGGGATTCATCCATGCCGATGCCGAAAAAATCATTGATGGGTTGAGTTGTCGCGCAGGAGAAGATGACAGGGAAGAGGAACAACAGCATCGGCAGCGTTTTGTTTGAGCGGAACAACCAGGGAATATTCATTGCGTCCTCGTGAGTTTTAATCGAAATAACAGGGACATGCCCGGGAAACACTAGGCATGTTATGCCAATTTATCTGCGGCGTAGACGATCTGAAAATACTAACTTTGCGGCTGAATGTCAATAAAAATTTAGCAGTGACCGCGGCGAGACGCATGTCAGTCCGGGGAACGCTGTACTTTGTGCTTGACTTTGTAGCATGCGCCGTTTATATTCCACTGTGCGCATTCAGCCTGTCCGCGTTGGCCCGATTGTTTTTCAGAAGAAAAGGCAGATCGTTTCATTCCCATCATGCAGAAATTTCTCACCAGCGGAGTCTCATTCCAATCGCCGCCCGGCCGCACGTATGACCGGAATCTTGTTTTGCGAGGATGATAGTTAAATCGAATACATTTCACGTTCTTCGCCGGGAAAGAGCTAAGCCTAAGCCATCAGTTGGGGGATATTAACCCTACAACGTCATTTAGCCTGCATTATTCATAGTATTTTTAGATTAGGCTGGCTAACCTGAATGGTGCTCTTTTTGGAATAAATGTATAAAAACTGAGTTTCAAAATAGCTTAGCCTTTAGCTAATTGAAAATCTCAATGTTGACTCAAATTCTGAGCAAGTTCATGAATAATTCAGGTTAGTAAATTTATCACACTATGTTGAGTTTTTC
>JBMOPW010000012.1:0-129887 GCA_049322915.1 Candidatus Zhuqueibacterota bacterium | reverse complement strand
TCCACATAAGGTAGAACTAAAAAGAAAGGTGAGGATATTACCGGATAGAGAATAATCCGGTAAATCATTATCATCCTGTTATCCTGTCCAAAGTAAACAAATACAACTTTTGATCCCCTGTGATCAACTACCCTATATTGTTATTGGACATACGCGTAGTGGACGCTCGCGACTGCCCATTACAGATATAAAAAAGTATCGAATATATTGCATATACTTTCAACGGGTCACTTGTATTTTAAATATCGATTCTAAAAACCGGCAATCTGCATGTCGGTTTTTTTATTAGGGCGCGCGAAAAATTCACATAATAAAATTAGGGCAATCTTTGAAACAATATTTTATTATTCATTTAAAGGCTTGACATTCTCAGCCCAATTTTGTATTTTTGAATGTTCAATTCTCGCATCAAACAGAATCATGGAGCACACCGACACAATGATTAATAATTTCGAAGAGATGAGTCCTGATGGATATGCCGAGTTGGGGCTGAAGGCAGGGCTGGAAATCCACCAGCAATTGCACACGCAGCGCAAGCTGTTCTGCCGTTGTCCTGCCGGGCATTACGATAAAAATTATGATGCTGAAATTTTACGGCACATGCGTCCCACGCTGTCCGAATTGGGTGAGTACGATGGCACGGCGCTGATGGAGTTCAAAACCAAAAAGGAAATCGTGTACCAGCTCAACAATGAGACTGTGTGCACCTACGAGATGGATGATGCGCCGCCGTTCGAGTTGAACCAGCAGGCTCTGGACATTGCGCTGGAAATTACCCTGCTGCTCAAATGCAATGTGGTGAGCGAATTGCACATTGCCAGAAAGCAGTATCTGGATGGCAGCATCCCCACTGGATTTCAGCGCACGACCATTCTGGGCATCGACGGCGTGATTCCCTACCGCAATCGGAAAATCGGGATCATTCAATTGGGGCTGGAAGAAGATGCCTGCCGCGAAGTGAGCGACACTGGCCATCTGCGGACGTATCGCACCGACAGGCTGGGCATGCCGCTGATTGAAGTGGTGACCTATCCGGACATGCGCACACCCCAGGAGGTGGCCGATGTGGCGCAGCTCATCCGACGGCTCACCCGGACGACCGGCAAGGTGAACCGCGGCATCGGCGCTGCGAGGCAGGATGTCAACGTGAGCATCCGCGGCGGGACGCGCGTGGAGATTAAAGGCGTGTCGCGAATTCCGCTCATTCCCCGGCTGGTCCACAACGAAGCCGGCCGGCAAAAGGCATTGCTCGATATTCGCGAGAAACTGAAATCACGCGGTCTGAGCCCGGATTCTTTCAAGCCGGAATTCTTCGATGTGACCGACATTCTGCGCAATACCAGCTATCTCCCCATCAAAAATCTCATCACCCACGAGTCAAAAATCAAGTGCGTGAAATTGCCGCGCTTTCGCGATATACTGAAATTCCCGACTCAGCCGGGGACGAATTTTGCCAAGGAAATTTCCGACCGCATTCGGGTGATTGCCTGTCTCGATAACATCCCCAATATGATTCACTCGGACACGGAGGATGAAACCATTGGCAGCACGTTCTGGCAGAAGATAAAAAAGGTCAGCAACTTCGAGCCGGTCGATGCGCTGGTTGTCGTCTGGGGCGCGCCGGCCGATGTGGATACCGCTCTCAATGAAGCCGCCATCCGCGCCAGGGAGGCCATCATCGGCGTCCCCAGCGAGACGCGCCAGGATTTGCCGGACGGCACTACCGGTTTCGAGCGCATTCTGCCCGGCCCGGATCGGATGTACCCGGACACCGATTTGCCGCCCATTGCATTGACATCGGAACGAATCGAGCGCATCCGCGCTGCGCTGCCGCCCCTGCCGTGGGCGCGTCGGAAAAAGTACACGAGCCTGGGTCTCGACGAAACGCTCATCGATGGCCTGCTGCTCAATGGCCGCGCCGATCTGTTCGATGCATTGACTCAATCGCAGAATGTGGAGCCGAAACTCGCTGCCGTGTTCCTCGTTCAGTTTTTGAAATATCTCAAGCGGAAAAATTTGCCGGTGGCGAAATTGACCGATGACATGATCAAATCAATTTTTCAGTTGTACAAAGAGCGAGCCATCCTTCGGGAGGCGATTCCGCTCATCGTCCGGGATATTCTGGAGGAGGATCTGCCGGTGAACGAGATTGCGCCGGACTACCAAAAATTAACCGCGCGGCAGGTTGAAGAAAAAATCGATGAAGTGCTCGCCGAAGCGCGGGTGGTGGCAATTCCGGATTTCGAGCGAAGGAAGCGATTCGTCATGGGACTGGTGATGGAAGAAATACGCGGCCGGGTCGCCGGCGCGGATGTGCTGGTTCAGGTGACCAATCGGCTCAGTGAATGAAAGAGAAAAAGGACAATGCATGACTGACAACGATACATATAAAGGCTATCGGGGACCGGCGCTCACGGCATTGAAGAATGCCGCAGTGCAGGTGTGGAGCGATGTGGAAGTGCATACCACGCGCGGTGACTTCTCCGGCATTATTCTCCCCAGATCCGAAACCGCGGATGATCATCACATCGTGCTGAAACTGCACAACGGGTACAATGTGGGACTTGCCGTGGAGACAATTGAGCAGATCACGGAAAAGGGGTATAAAAAGGCCCATTACAAAATTCCGGAAAAGGCGTTTCCGTACGAACCGAACAAGCCGCGCGTCAAGCTGTTTGGCACCGGCGGCACCATTGCCAGCCGGCTGGATTATCGCACCGGCGCGGTGATACCGGCGTTCTCGCCCGGGGAACTGTACGGCTCGGTCCCGGAGCTGGCGGATATCTGCAATCTGGAAACCGAAAAGCTGTACGGCGTTTTCAGCGAGAACATGGGCCCGGAGCAGTGGATTGGCACGGCCCGGGCGATTGGCAGCGAAATCGAGAAGGGCGTTGACGGCATTGTGATCGGCCATGGGACCGACACGATGCACCACACGTCGGCGATCCTGTCGTTCATGGTGCAGAATTCGCCAGTGCCGATTGTGATGGTCGGGTCGCAGCGATCCAGCGACCGGCCGTCTTCGGATGCGGCCATGAATTTGATCAATGCGACGAAAAGCGCGGCAGAGGGCGATATCGCTGAAGTGATGGTCTGCATGTTCGGCCCGACCAGCGACCAGTACGATTTGCTGCATCGGGGAACGCGGGTTCGCAAAATGCATTCCAGCTATCGGTCGACCTTTCGGACCATCGGCGATATTCCGCTGGCCATGGTCAGCCGCGACCGTTTCGTTCATCTGCGCGATGATTATAAACATCGGCGCAGCGACCGGAATGTCACCATCAACACCGCGTTCGAAGAGAAGGTGACGATTCTTTATTATTATCCCAACATGCAGCCGGATATCATCGATGCGCTGATTGATAACGGATACAAGGGCATTGTCATTGCCGGCACCGGACTGGGACACGTGAACAAACCGCTGTACCCGGCGCTGAAACGCGCTCACGATAAAGGCGTTGCCATGTACATGACCGTGCAGACGTTGTGGGGATATGTGCAGATGTATGTCTACGACACCGGCCGCGACATGATGGAACTGGGCGTTATTCCGGCGGCCAATATGTTGCCGGAGGTGGCATATGTCAAACTGGGCTGGGCATTGGGGCAAACCTCGGATCCGGACCAGGTGCGGAATATCATGCTCACCCCGATTGCCGGCGAAATTACAGAGCGGGAGCCCCATAACGGCTATTTGATTTTCCAGGGCGGCATTCCGGAAGTGCAGGAATTCATCAGCAAATACTGGAAATGATGACCGGGCTAAACCCGCGCGGGGTGGGAAGAGTCGAATGAGATATTGACTCCGATCTGGTGAAGGCTATGGCCTCGGAATTCGCTGAACTCGTCGCTTCCACCGGATGCCGCAAGCTGCTCAATGACTTGCGAAGCGCATGTATCACGCACTCTGCTTTCGACATGTACAGAATGCCAGACATTGACATGGCGGCAGCGCTTGAGTGGTTGGAGGAAGGCACGATTCCTCCTGACAAAGCGGATGCGAGGGAAATGGATTGTTAACGCTATCCGCTTAACCGGGAATGCCCCGGTTTTTGAATTTATAGACCGAGCCAATCATCAACAGCAGCGTTATGGATAGCAGCAGAATGTCGCCCCAAAAAGGTATTCTGCCGAAAATGATTTCCTGCGGCTGGTAATAATAGAAGAGACTGAGGTATTTGAGAGGGTGGAGGCTGTCCGAGAATTTTGTTGCGTAGTACAAAAAATACAGCAGCAGCGCCAGGCCGGCGGTGCGCTGAGCGACCTTGCTCTGTTCCCTGGAGAAAACCGACGCAGCAAAGGCCATGGCGTTGATCACCAGCATCAGCAGCCAGAGATGCAGTCCGATCCAGATCACGCGATGCATCGGGATTTCTCCCAATTGCGGATAAAATAACCGACCGACGAGCGAACCAATCCATGCGCCGGAGATGATGATCAGAAGGGCTGCTGCGGAAAATACCCACAAAGAGCCGGCCAATTTTGTACGGTTTACTGGCAGAGAAAGCATCAATTCCAGAGTGCCGCTTTCGATTTCGCCGGCGATGTGTTTCGCCGGCAGGGTGATGGCGACGAGCGCCAGGACAATGAGCACAATGGGATGGTTGAAGCCAAATGCAACAGCGCCACCAATGGAGAACTGAGCCAGCAATTCCTCGCTGACAAATTGCTGCACCATCGGTGGGAACTGATTGAAAAAGACCTGGGCCAGGCTGAGGATATTGGCTTCGATCACCAGCGTCACCATGAGCAACTGAAAAATGCCGACCAGTATCCACGAGAACAGAATGAAGCCGGCATGCTCGCGCAGCGATTTTCGAATGTAATTCCAGTAGATCAAGAATTCTCTCCCGTGTAATAATCCAGAAAAATATCCTCCAGATTCGGCTCCGGAAAGATGATGTCCTCAATGGCCAGAGCGGATAACTGCGCCAGCAATTCCGGGATGTTGCCCTCGACCTGGTACATCCATTGCCTGCCGATTTTTTTGATGAATTTCACACCCGGTACATTGATGTTTTGGACCGCGCTTTCATCGTTGAATTCGAGGATGAGCCGACGGGAGCGTTTTTGTTTCAGCGCCGAGATCGATTCTTCGGTGACGATTTTGCCCGCGCGGATGATGGCCACACGATGGCAGATTCGCTCGACTTCCCGAAGGATGTGGGACGAAAAAAAGATGGTTTTCCCCCGCTGCTGAAAATCGAGGATGATCTCGTAAAAGGCTTCCTGCATCAACGGATCGAGACCCTGTGTCGGTTCGTCCAGAATTACCAGATCCGGATCATGTTCCAGCGCAAAGACAATTCCCAGCTTCCGTCGCGTGCCGTGGGACAGATACTTTGTCATCTGGCCCAGGTCTTTGGCCGTCAGTTTCAATTTCTCCAATAGCATCTCCCGAAGCGCTGGCGGACGGGAGCGATAGCCGGCTATGTAATTCAGAAATTTGCGGCCGGACATTTCGCGATAGGCGTTGAAGTCGCCCGGCAAGTAACCCATGCGGTCGCGTAATTCCACCCGATCGTTGTCCAACCTGTCGCCGAACACCTGAATCGTCCCGCGATCCGGATGGATCAGGTTCATGATCAGATGGATGGTGGTTGTTTTGCCGGCACCGTTGGGCCCCAGAAATCCGAAAATCTCACCGCGCCCGACCTGAAACCGGATTCCCTCAACGCCGCGAATGGCGCCATAAAATTTCGTCAGACCGTTGACTTCAATGACATTCATACGCCGCCTTTGTGCATTTTCAATTCATTTCGGGAGGAGACACGAACTCGATATCCGGCAGGCCCACGCCCTGCTCGTCCGTCACGCGAAAATAGAATCCCCATTCGCCAATGCGGTTGCAAATCTTGACGAGCACTTTATTCATCCCCGGCTGCAAGGACACCTGAACCACATCATCGTCAAAAATGGAACTGCGCACTTCATTCCAGCGCCAGACCTCGTTGTCATTCAACCACACTTTCACCGATTCATTGGAACCCAATCGAATTTGGGCTGACGTTGCTGTCGGACTCTTGATGTACACAAGGGCGTAACACACTCCCCAGTTGGTGAGCGGGAAAGCCTGTTTGTAATTGACATACCCTTCGCGAAAGCCATCGTTGATTTTTCCCCAACGGATGTCCGAGGTGAGACCTTTGTAGCTGCGTTTCAGATCGATCTTTTTCTCGGGCGGAAATTGTTTCGAAAAGCCATTTTCATTCTCAAATGGTCCCAGATGCCACCAGACATGCTCCGGCGGAACCCCGGCGAGTTTCAACTCAAGTCTGGCCTTTTCAGTCTCTCCTGTCTGAAAATACAGATCAGCCAGAAACGAGCGGAACACCATCTCCGGCATGTTGAGGCTATTTTGCTGGCAATAGCGGATCAGCTCATTGTATTTGGCGACGCCCTCTTCTTTGAACCGATAGGCATATTCGTTGAACACGAGATAGCCCTTCCAGGTGAGATAGTTGTAACGAATGTCGCGGACGTCGTTGATGATTTCAATGAACTCGCGGGCGAAATCATCGGACACTTTTTCGAACTGGTCGGTCTGGTCCGATTTCAGGTAGAGCAGCGCAATGACAAATCGGCCCCACAGGTTGGCGAAATCATTGTCCGATTCCTGAATTCTCCGTTGGATGATGTCTATCGTCTCTTTGATTTTATAATTGTGCCAGAAGCCGAGATTGGCCAGGTCCAGAATTCGGATAGGATCGGTGTTAATTGTCTCGATGATGCGGCGGTAATTTTTTTCCATCATTTCATTGGCCCGCGCCGTGTCTCGCTGGCTCAAATACAGATCGTTTATGAGGGTGAAATTGGTATAATAATTGGTCTGATAATCCAGGTATTTTGATAAAGATGCCGCCGCTGCCTCACTATTCCCCAGTCGCAGTTGCGTCATGCCCAGCGCGCGGTAGGCTACCACGGAATTGACATTGTCCTTCGCCATGTGCGCTGCCTTTTGAAAGTGGTCCATGGCTTTTTTGTAATCGCCGGTCTCGAAATAGGTTTCGCCGAGATGGATCCAGCTATAGACGAAGTTTTCGTTGACTTGAGTGGCCTGCCTGAAATTTTCCTGAGCTTTTTCGAAATCGCCCATGAACAGGTAAATCTCGCCGAGGCTGTCGTATGGATTCGGTTCATCCGGGGAGAGTTGTTTATATTTCTCCACCCGGGAGATGGCTTTGGCGAACTGGCCGGTGTAGGCATAGGCATAGCCCAGTATGTTGTTGGCGGTTTGGAAATTAGGATCGATTCTCAGGACATTTTCATAGTACTCAATGGCCTGATCGTAATTTGCCATTTGAAAATAAGTATTTGCCAGGTTGTAATTCGCCTCCCGGTCGTTGGGAAACGCTGCCTGCCACGCATGAGATACAGCCATTATTTTCCGCAGATCACCATGATGTACAGCTTCGATCAGATCGATCTGGTAAGCCTCCTGTGGCGTGGCATTGTCCCGGCAGCGAATCAGGTTTTGGAATGCCGCGTCGCTTTCGGATCGCGATCCCTGCAACGCATACAGATTGTAAAGTCTTATGTAAGCGGCGATGAATGTGGGATCGTATCGGATCGCCTTTTCCAGTTGCTCCCGCGCCTCCGGCAGACGATATTGATAGAGAAAATTGATGCCGTTGATGTAATTTCTCCACGCCTCCAGAGACGTGGTGGTGATATCGGCGATGCTCTTTTTCGTCCCGTCCTTCTCCAGCGTCAGCCGCAGCTCGCTCTTGATGCTGTGGGTGAGGCTGTCTACCATACTGAAAATCTGTTCCAACCCGGCGCCTTCGGCGCTTTCTTCTTTCAGAATTTTTTCTTTGTCCGCTTCAAACACTTTAACGTTAATTCGGATGCCGTCCCCGTTTTTGGAAATATTGCCGGTCAGGAGCGTTTCCACATTGGCTTCGCGCGCCACAATGGCGGCCATGTCCAGATTGATTTCTTTGGAGGTTTCAGTGCGGCCAAGCCGATCGAGAATTTCGTAAACGCGCTCGGAGCTAATCACCGAGATATTTTGGGATTGCGAGAGCGAACGGATGAACATTTCCGTGAGGCCTTTTTGAAGCCACGCCAGATTTTCGTCGCCGGTCTTATTCTCGAAAAACATGACAGCAACGGCGCGGCGCAGCGTGGGCTCCAGGTAAATCGTCGATGAGAGCTGATCCGGCTGTTCGGTGGTATCGCTGGCGGCGGCCAGTTTAATCTTCCGCTTCTCCGTTTTCTTGCCGCAACCACCCAGCATGAGCAGCGCCATCAGCCCATAGCAAAGAACTCGATTGATGCCTGGCATTATGGATTCTCCAAAAAAATATTTTAGTGAGCTATTTCGACATTGTCACATTACCAGATTCTACCACTAAAACTCGAAGGACACTAAGCAATACAAAGAAAGAGCTTTAATCGATTATGTTATTTAATGTCGGTCCGAAAACTGCTAATATTGACCTCACCCCAACCCTCTCCGAAAAGGCTTACCCTTACCTATATCTTTTCTAACGCAGAGGTCGCAGAGACCGCAGAGGTACGCAGAGTTTTGGTGTTGAAAAAAAGCTGTTTGCAAACTCATGAAACCAGGTACTTCTCTGGTTATTTTGGTCTTCTGTGACTATGGGTGAACATGATTTTCATAGGTTGATTGAAAATTTTAAAATCACTCTGGCCAATTCAACGCTGGTCTTTTCTCTGCGCCCTTCGCGACCTCTGCGTTTCATTTGATTTGTTAATTCGACTTTGTCACATTACCAGATTCTACCTAAAACTCGAAGGACACTAAGCAACACGAAGAAAGAGCTTTAATCGATTATGTTATTTAACTTAATCAAATCAATTTCAGATCGAAAAATAATATTTTTATCAATAAAAATAAATGCTTTTCATTGTGCGACTTCGTGTTTTCGTGGCGATAAAACAAGCGGAGTCATAGTTTTTATTAAATCTGACAAAGTAGACGATGTTTGCCGACCGTCTTTCGGGATATTCATCCGGAACGATGCGCCGATTCGGGCCATACGTTTCATTCCATCTCCGGCGCTGGATGAATATCCAGCGCGATCATGGTTAAACAGCACAGTAAGCGCCCGCCGGACTTCACTGCGTGACAGCGTCCGCTGAAACGAACTCAATGTCCGCAATGCCCATTCCCGCGGAATCGGTCACCCGGAAAAAGTACCCCCAATCGTTGATGGCGTTGCATACTTTCACCATGACTTTATTCAGCCCCTTTTTCAGTGTGACGTTCACGCGATAGCTATCGAACGTCGCTGCCTGTTGTGGGTGAAAGCGCCAGATATCCTCATCGTTGAGCCAGATTTTATGCTCATCATCGAGGCTGGTGCGGAACTGAACCTGTTTTTCAGACGGCGATTTGATGTAAATGACGGCGTAGGCCACAGACCAACAGTAGTCCGAATAAATTTTATTCAGTTCAACGTACCCATCGTTCAGGCCATCATCCGCATGCATCCAGCGGATCCGGCCGGTTTTGCCGGCATAGTCCGCATCCACGCGGAACTTCTTCTCAGGCGCGTACGCAGTGTGAAAGCCATTTTTATGAGGGAACGGGCCGACCACCATCCACTGCGTTTCTGCCGGCATTCCCACAATTCGTAATTGATCTGCGAACGATTCGTGCATGCCCTGTTTCAGATATAAATCGGACAGCATCAACCGGTAGAGCATTTCGATTGCCAGAACATGATTCGTGCGCGACATGTCGATCAGCGCGTTGTAATATTCTTCGCCCTTTTTCAATGAGTTGTAGAATGCCGGGTTCAGCAAACCAATGGCGCGCCAGGTATCTGTGAAGGAGAAGTTATTCAATCGCTGCAGGATTGGCCAATGAGTGCCGGGCAGTACCTGTTTTGGGTCCCAGAGCTGGTTCATTTCCTCGAATTGATTTTTCTTCATGCGCAGGAGTGTCAACAGGAATTTTATATTGATCGCATTGAATTCCCCGGCCGGGCTCACATTCAACCGGGGCAGGAGTCCGGTCAGCAATTGAAGGGATTCATCCACATTCACATCCCAGCGGATGGAAAGCCAGGCTAAAAATGCCGCAAGCTGAGGCGTCGTTCCCTGAATTGCCATTCTATCTCTGGCATTGGCATAGTAGAACGCTAAGCTTTCCTTGGCCTGCAGCGTATCGCCCAGATCCATGTATTGTTTATAAATCATCTCAATGAGATCCTGATTGAGCGCTTGTTGCTGCAAGGATTTTTTGCTCATGTCAATAGCTTTTTCGGCATGGCCCATTTTCAAATGGGCTGCGGCAAGCTTGCTGTAGGCATTCGCGCGTTGAATTCTGTCCGAGGACTTTTCAAGATAGTGGTTGAAATACTCAAGGGCCAGTTCATCATCCCCGCGAAGCAGACTTAAGTCGCCCATCATTTCGAGCGAATGTAAAAAATTATCATTCTTCTGCAACGCGATTTTGAAATATTTTTCCGCTGAGTCATAGTCGCCAAAGCGGAGATAAATTTCTCCTTTGGTATCGTACGGATTGGCCTCATCCGGGGATAATTTGATGTAAGTGTCGGAACTCCGCAGGGCGTTGTCCAGCGCCCCGGTATAGGCGTAACAATAGGTAAATAGATTGTAAGCGATTTTGTAATTGGGATCGATGCGAATAACCTGCTCCAGATTTTCAATAGTGCGCTCGTAATTCTGCCAAGCGAAATAGTACGAAGCCAATGTGAAAAATCCATTTCGGTCATTCGGATACTGATTCACCCAGGTCTCGATCGTGGTGATGAGTTTGTGGACATCGTTGGTGAGGTTCGCCTCCAGCAGATCAATCTGGTAGCGATCCTGGTCGGTCGCTCTGTCGCGCAATGATTGCAATCTGTGAATCAGGGCCATTGTCTTCCCGAACTCGCCGGTCACAAGGTAGAGCGAGGCCAATTGAATATGGGCTAACACGAAGGACGAATCCAGTTGAATCGCATTCTCGAAATAGGGGATGGCCTCATTATTCATCACTTTTAAAACGAGGTCCAGGCCGGTGGTGAAGCTTTGCCACGCCTCCACCGAGTGGGTGGAAATTGCGGCAATGCCTTTGCTCCGATCCGCTTCTTTCAGGGCGATCTGAAGATCCGCGCGGATTTTTTCGGACAGATCATCCACCATTGTCAGGATATTTTCCAGCCCGCGCCCCTCGACGCTCTCTTCTTTTAGAATGATCTTCTGTCCCGGCTCCTGCAACTGGACAAGAATCTGAAATCCTGTGGCGGTCTTTTTGATTTGTCCCACCAGAATCGCCTCGACATTGGCTTCTTTGCCAACGAGGGCCGCCATTTCCAGGTCAAAATTCTCATGGGAAGCCCCGGCGCCTAAGCGGCTATAAATTTCATGGAGCATATCCACACTCAACACAGAGAGCTGCCTGGATTGAGAAAGCGCGCGAACCAGCATTTCGGTGAGCCCCTTTTGCAGCCATTGCAGGTTTTGGTCGCCGGTGTGGTTTTGAAAAAACATCACTGCAATGGATCGGCGTTCTTTTTCTGCGAAGCGAATCGTCGTGGAAAGCTGGGCGCTCGTGGTGCTGCCGGCGTTGCCATCAGATAATTTTATCTTTCGGCGCTTGGTATTGTTATCGCAACCGAGTTGAACCGCAATCAGAATAAGGAACAGCCAGAATAACATTTTTTTCATTGCCTGTCTCCGGACGGAGTTGTTCATACGTTGCCTCGCTCTTCCAGCGAGCTTAAAATTTACCTACAATGTTGGCTGAGAGAATAGATGCCCCCAAAAATGCTTTGCATTTGAATTTCTGTCAGCCGGAGGAAACAGCCCTGCTTATTTCACCATCACGGTGACCATTGTCATGTCGTCGTGCTGCGGGGATTCCTGGACAAAATTTTGGATCGATTGGATGATCTGTCCGCGCAGCAGCGAAGACTGACGCTGCGTCGTCGTTGCGATGATCTCGTTCAGTCTCGATTCGCCGAATTGATCTTTTTCGGCGTTCATGGCGTCGGAAATGCCATCGGTATAGAACAGAAAGATGTCCCCGGACTGAATGGCGATCCGCTCTTCCGTGATGGTTCGGTCGAACAGCTCGCCCTTTTCCAGACCCAATCCTATTCCTGCCGGGACGATTTTTTCGACATCGGCGTTCTGTATGTTTCGTCTGATCACTTCATTATGCCCGGCGCGGGAGACCCATACCAGGTTTTGCTGCGTGTCGAACACGGCGTAGACCATGGTGATGAAAATTTTCCGATCCATCTGGCCGAACAACCGTCGGTTGAGTTCAATGAGCAATTGCCTCGGCGAGTGAATCATGGACGTGAGAGAGAGCATCATTCCCTTGACGACGGCCATGTAAAATGCCGCCGATGTCCCTTTTCCTGTGACGTCGGCAATGGCGATGCCCAGCGTGTGCTGGTTCAATTTGAAGAAGTCATAATAGTCACCGCCGACCTCCGCGGCCGGGATGCAGACGCCATCGATGTCCAGCCCGTGAATGCCCGGATTTTCGCGCGGCAAAAGACCGAGTTGCACTTTGTGGGCAATTTCCAGTTCGTGTTTGATTCGCTCCTGCTCTGTGAGCTCCTCGTACAGCATGGCGTTTTCAATGGCCATCCCGCCCTGGCCGAGGAGCGTGCTGAGGAAATCCCTTTCCCCCGAGTCAAAGGGCTGGCGGCTGTTGTTTTCATTCAGCAGAAACAGGCCAAGAATTTCGTCTTTGATGATGATGGGGCAGATCAGCGTGTGGGCGCTGAATTGGTCCAGGCTTTCTAATTGGGCCATGAAATCCGGAAACGGCTTCAGTTCGGAGTAGTCCAGTGGCCGGCGTTGAGCCAAAAAGAAGGAGCACAATTCCGGCTTGCGGTCGATGGGAATATCCGAGTTGCCGGAGCGCGGGTAGGCGCTGGCCAGCCTGAATGCGCGGACATCCGTTCCTGTCTTTCTCAGCAGCAAAAAGCCGCTCCGGGCGTTCAATGCCAGGGTGATTTTCTCGGTGAGCAGATCAGCAATTTTTTTGAGCTCGAATGTGAATCCCAGATGTGTGTTCAGATCTTCGATGATTTCCTTCTCCTGCAGGCCTTTGGTCATGAAATTGAACGTCGCGGCCATTTCGCCGATTTCATCCCTGGATTTGATTTCCAGATGCTGATTCAAATCGCCCTCAGAGATGCGAACCATCGCGCGCGTCAGCCGCCCTAATGGCGTGACAATGCGGTTGCTCATCACGTACGAGGCCACGATGGACAGAAAAATGAAGATGACAGCCAGGATGAGATTGCGACGCAGGTTTTGCCACTTCTCATCGTTCACGTCCACGAGGGAAAAGCCCACTTTCACTGTGCCAAGATTTTTATCGCCAATGATGATGTTGACGGATTTGGATTCCAGATCCTGTTGGCTCTCTTCGGCAACGTGTCGCTGGTCCAGACGTTGCACCAGTTGCAATTGAGTGAGGTTTTTCAAATCATCTTCGTCGATCCAATCCTTGTTCAGCGTGTGCACTTTCAGTTCGCCGGCTTCATTGTAAATGGCGATGTACACGATATCCGGATTCAGGATGATTTGATTGTCAATGTAGGTCTGGTAAATATCCCAGCCCTCCATTTCCACGGAGCGAATGGTGGCGATATTGTTGGCGAGGCGTTCCATCCTCAGCTTGACCTGCTGAACCCGCAGGCTCAGTTCGCGGATGGTGAAAATGTAGGTGACGGTCGCCATGATGACAATGACCAGCAGAATGAATGACAGGGCGATTTTAAGTTTCAGACCGAATGTGAATGGCAACGGCTTCATGTGTCCCTTGGTTAAAATGTTAGTCACTTTGTACAGGCGCATGGGCGAATTTGTTGCATGTTTTCTGCGCGTTGGAAAATCCAGATCAGGTCGCCCGGCCCGAAAATTCCGGTGCGAATCAGCTCCAGAGATGCACGCCCCGTATATTCAGGACGAATGGAGGTGCAAGCGCAATTCAGACAACATCGCTGAAAACAGGTGCTTTTGGCGCATCCGAAGGACTGGCTTTTTGGCGCGACGCTGGTCCGGGAATAAGGGATGCAACGAGTTTTCCTCTCCGGGGCAGGTCAATTTGGCTACAATGTAATCAGCTTTTGGATTTATTGCAAGTGGAATTTTTGCACGATGTATCAACGGGGAGAACCACGAGAGCTGCGGCCCGCAAATGAGGGCAGTGAAATGGCGCCCGCCCGGCTGGTTCCGGAGCGGACGCGAAAATTTTGAACAGGATCGCGGTGAAACCAGGCAATTACAGATTGATGTGACCTTCGGAATAGAGCACAGCCTCGCCCGCGATTTTCACCCGGTCGCCGCAGTCTTCGCAGAACAATTCTCCGCCGCGCGCCGAGATCTGTCGGGCGTGCAGGGTTGTTTTGTTCAATTGCCGCGACCAGTAGGGGATGAGCGTGCAATGCGCAGAGCCGGTCACCGGGTCTTCCGGGATGCCGACTTTCGGGGCAAAGAATCGGGAGACAAAGTCCATCTGCTCTCCGCGAGCCGTGGCAATGACGCCCAGCGCGTTCAATTCCATGAATTTTTCCATGTCCGGGTGCAGCGCTTTCACCATCTGCTCCGATTGGAACACAACGAGGTAATCCCGCGCCAGCAACACGCGCTCCGGCTTTTGCCCCAGTCCCTGAATCAGCGCATCCGGAACCGGACAGGGGAGAGCCGGTTGCGAGGGAAAATCCAGGGTGAGACGGTTGGCCTGTCGTTGCACCACGAGCAATCCGCTTCGGGTCTGGAACTTCAGCGCCTCATCGCCGGCGTTCAGTTTGTTGAAAAGAACGAAAGCCGCGGCGAGCGTTGCGTGGCCGCACAGGTCGACTTCCGCTATTGGCGTGAACCAGCGGAGATGATAGCCATCGTTCGAAGGAATGAAGAATGCCGTTTCCGCGAGATTGTTTTCAGCGGCGATATTCTGAAGCTGTTGATCCGGAAGCCAGCTTTCAAGCGGACAAACGGCGGCTGGATTGCCGGCAAAGAGCGTGCTGGTAAAGGCATCAACTTGGTAGAGTGGAATTTTCATATCGGGCCTTTGCGAGTGATGAGTTCAGCGATTTGGCGCTTGTGGCAGAGAGATTAATTTCACGAAAGCGCGCGATTTCAGCGGCTGGCCGGGCGCGGCCGTCTCCTTGAATCAGGAATCGAGTTCAATATGGATCCGTTTATTGATGGCGCCTTTGCTCTTGTAGTCCGTAACGCGCACATGGCCGATTTCCCGAGTATTGGCGACATGCGTGCCGCCGTCGGCCTGCAAGTCCAATCCGACGATTTCAACGGTGCGCACTTCGGTGATGAATGGCGGCAGCAGATTGATTTTTGTCCGTATCAGGTCCGGAATCCGGAACGCCTCTTCGCGCGGCAGAATTTTGACGCGCACATCCCGCGCCATGTCGATCTCCTCATTGACTTTCTGTTCGATTTCTGACACCAACTCCCGTTGCAACGTCTCGAACTCGAAATCCATCCGGCCTTTCAGCGGCTCCATATTGCCCCCGGTGACCTGAGCGCCATAGTCGCGCCATACAACGCCGCAGAGCACATGGAGCGCCGAGTGGGTGCGCATCAATTTGTGGCGCAGATCCCAATCGATCCTGCCAGTGATTTTTGTCCCAACTGCCGGAGCTGATCCGTCGACCCAGTGCCAGACGCGGTCGCCCTCTTTTTTCACTCTGATCACCGGCAAGCGCAGTGATCCGGCAATGATTTCGCCTGTGTCATTGGGCTGGCCACCACCGCCGGGGTAAAATGCTGTTTTATCCAGTACAAGCTTGTTTTCAGCGGCGTCACTTTCAATGACTGTGGCTTCAAATTCACGAATGTAGCTGTCGTTTTGAAAAAGGAGATCGGTCATGATACTGCTCCTTTCATGGATAAGAATACAAATGACCGTTGCAGGAAAATCATGTTTGGTTCACATCGCGCGCCGCAAAAAGCCTGACCAACGAAACCAGGCGTTCTGCCGGGACAAAATGCAAGGCGCCGGATGGAGCGGCTAAACCGGCGATCGTGACGATGCCTTTGGTTGCGACCCGAATTTGCTCCGGCTCGGTCAGATCGCCGCTTCAAAACACTCGCGTATTTCCTTCTCCGGAGGATAGACCAGACAGTACATCAGCTTTTCTCCATTGAGGGAAAATTCATGCGCCGGATGACGTACTGCTTCCATCGTTTGATCCGGATAATAAATCATTCCGCCGCCGCTGGCGATGCCGAGTCCGACCATGTTATTGCCCATGGTGCGGACGGTGTGTTTGAGTCCTGACCAGTGTTTTTCTTCGTCATGCACATCAAGCAGGAACGGGACAAATTTGAACATGTACTCGAAATCGCCGGGAGACACGCTTCCCGGGGTGAGATTACCCAGACCCAGTTGCACGGCCCCGGCGGATACTCCAATGAGCGCCGCTCCTTCGTAATATCGTTTGGTGATGATGCTCTTGACTTCGGTGTTCACAAAGATGTCCCACCCTTTGTGCACATCGCCGCCAGCCAACAGGATGATGTCAGCCGCGGATAAAAATTCTTTCTCTTCCTCCGAAAAAGTCGATTGAATCATGCGGGTGTTACGGATGTGAATGCCCTCCATTGCAGCCTGGAAAATCGAATAATATTCCGGATTGTCATCATTGGAAGCCCCGATGTAGGCAGCTTTCGGTTCCTCAGCGTCAATCCCATCGCGAAGGGACTGCAAAAATAGCGTCTCCTCATTTTTCCAGAACAAAAGCTGGCTGTCCGCAAACAGGTAAATAGGTTTGATCGGTCCGTTCATCCTTAGTTTCTCCCTCCTCATTAATAAACTTCGGACAGTGTACTCATTAGCTTGGACAACTCATTGTGCGCGATCAGTAGTGTTATAAAGAAAAAAAGGCATTGCCCGAGTCTCGAATTCCTGGTCAATGTTGTCCAGCGCTGATTCGCCAGAAAACGCTGCGGTTGCAGAAGCAGCAGGGGCAACATCCTTGCTGGTGAATCCCGTTCCTCCCAACGACGCCGGACTTCCTTCGAAAATCATAGATGAAAATGTTTTGAAGCGAGCCATCGTCAACAGCCTTGTTGCAGATAGCGATGGCTTCAATTTTTTGGCTCACTGCTCACGTTCACACCAACCCCCGGGTTTGTTTCCCTGACGAGAGTTTTCCTTTTGACGCTGCATTGTAATAAAAAGTTCAAACGCCAGGAATCGTCCGAAACGAATCGATGCTGAACCTGGCGAAATTCATTTCTCGCAAATCCCATCCCACGCGCCGTTCATTTTTCCAGCCTGGAAAATTCCCCGACCAGAAGAGCGGCCTTCATTTCCATGTAATAGCAAAAATTATCCCACGATACATCGGGCGGAATGAGATGGTCGACTGTGGGAATAAATCCGCCCTGTTCGATCAATGGAATCATGGTGCGCAGATGCTCCCGAATCGCATTCTTTCCTATGGCCAGCGCCCGTTTGTCCACGCCGCCCCATAGCCGCAGATCGCGGCCAAACTGTTTGCGAATTACAACGGGGTCAAAATCCGACGCGCGTTCGATGGGCCAGAGGACATCCACGCCGGCGTCCATGAGATAGGGGATGAGCAGCGTGGGATTGCCGTCCGTGTCCAGCGCGAAATATTTCACGCCGTGACGCTTGAAAAATTCAACCATTCGTCTTAAATGGGGGAAGATGAATTCCTTGAACGTGCCTGGACTGAGCAGCGGGCCATTTTTCATGGACATATCTTCATTCAGGGTGAAGTATTCCACCTGGATTTTTTCCAGGACAGGCCGACTGGTCTCGATGATGAAGTCCGCGAAAAATTCCATCATTTCGTGCATGAGTTTGGGATAATCGTACCAGGCGAATGAGAGATTTTCTGTTCCCATAAATTCCCGGGCGCGCCAGTAAAAGCCGTTGGCCGCACAGTTCTCGCCCAGAATGAGCGGGTAGTCGCGGGATTTCCAGCGGGCTATCCTGGCATCCAGATCAGAAGGGTAGCGTTCCGGAATGGCAGCGATCAATCGGCGTTTCACATCAGCGAAGTCCTCCGGAGTTTCAATCGGGAACTTCAGAAACTGATCCATGCTCAGCCGAAAACCATCCACTTCGCCTTCTTTCAGGCATTTGGCAACAATGCCATTTTCATCCTGGACGATCTCATATTCCAGCGATGATTCCAATACTTTGCGTTCGTACCGGGGAATGAATCCATAATTCACAGCAACATATTCGCGTCGATCCAGTTCCAGCGCATCCTCGCCATCGAACCAATTCCAGCCGAATCCTTTCACGGCATCCGGCGCCTCTTTTCGCCAGCGCGCCTTTGTCTGAGCCCAAACGCCCACCTCGTAATTGGGTCGGGGAGCGCCTGATTGGTATTCCATGCAACGGATGAATTTTTCCAAACCTGTCATGATGCTTTCTCTTTTCTGATGCCGATGGGTGTCATTGGCCCTGGCAGTCCGACTTGCACGAACGGCACAGGGTCCTGGTTTATGGATTCATTTTCTGGTCACGAATTATCAGTCAGAACTAACGTCACTCCCGTTGAAACAGCATGAGGCTGTCTCTCCCGTACGGGTCGCTGTATTGGATCGATCGCGATCCACGGGCGAGTCACTCAGTATGCGCCAGCGCCTCTGTCCGAGCGACGTCCTCTCAAAAGCCAAAATCACCCAGCTCCCGCTCATCGGTGATCCGCTGAATCGTCGGTTGCGCCAGCGACCAGTCGATTTTTCCCAGGAGGAGCCGGTAGTAATTCAGCTCAAAATAGGCGACCAGCCATTGTGAACCCTGGCGGCGCACAACCTCCATCGCCGTTATATTTTTGCCGATGGGCGCCGGCGTTTGGTCCGGCCAGTGAAATGGATTATCGGAAATCACATACGACCAGTACTCAATATGTCCGCCGAAGAAGAGCAGGAATTTTCCGTCCAATTCCTGGACATTGCACGATTCGCAGTGAGTGAGATTCGGATAGGTGTAGGCCTGGCCTTGATCTGTCCAGTGCAGCAAGTCCTTCGACGAAGCGCGCCCAACGCAGGCTCTTCCGTCGCGGGTGACGGCTGTGTAGTACAGAAAAAACTCGTTGCCCCATCGGTGAATGTGGGGATCGCGGCAGGATGCGCCACCTATCCTCGGACAAAAAGCCCAGTCATAATTCTCAGGGCGGATGATCGGATTTTTCGAATATTTCTCCCAGTGCATCAAATCGTGGGACGTCGCCAGACCGATGCGCTGTGTGTTGTCCGGCAGACAGCCGGTATAAAACATGTAATAAAGATCGTCCTTTTTGATGACGTAAGGCGCAAAAACATGTCCGCCATCCCATTGGCCGGGGGAAATGTAAAGACAGGGTTCCAGCGTCGCCCACTGCAGAAAGTTATTGGTAGTGGCATGCCCAAACCAGACTTCATTCCCGGGCAGACAGCAGGTTACTCCGGGCGTCCCGGCGATATGGAACAGGTGAAAAGTCGTTCCTTCCTGCAACAGGCAGAAATCTTTCACATAAAAACCGCGCGGCGCATAACCGATTTTCAGCCAATCCTGCTGAAACAGTCGCTGCTCGCGGACAGCGTTTTCATAGCACTCAAAATCCAGATTCCTGATTTTCATAGTATTCCATAATAATATAACAAAGAACAAACAATATACAAAATTATCTTCCCATGAACAACATAAATTTTCAAAAAAAATGCCGCCCGACTGATCAGGTCGCGCGGCAGGTATTTATAGAGGTCCACCATGAAACACGATTCAAAATACAAAATTGAAACAAAGAAGTCAAGGGAAAAATTTGATTTGGGCTAATTTCTATGAAAAAAATCCGAGGGGTTCGTTGGCTGAAGACCAACCCGTCCACGACCGAGTGATTTTATGACGATCTTTCGAAGTGCATCCCGGGGTGAACAAAAATTGGCATCGCGCATGATTCCGGTTGCAGCGCTGAATTGCATCGGCGCGTCGCTCGCGAGAATGATAAATTAGCAGGTATGCTCCGACCAGTAAGGTGAGCGCGATTTCTACTTCAGCATGTGCAGGATATGGGGGCCGAAAATGATCAGGCCGACAATCGCCGCGCCGATGGCCGTGATGAGCACGGCGCCGGCAGCCACGTCTTTGGCCTTGCCAATGAGAGGATGGTACTCGTTGGAGATTTTATCCGCCAGAAACTCGAACGCTGTGTTGAACGCTTCGGCTGTCCACACTGCCACAATGGCCAGAACGATCCAGCACCATTCCGACGTATTGAAATGAAAGTAAAAACCGAAGCAGATCACCAGGAAAGTGGCGGCCGCGTGAATCCAGGCATTCTGCTGTGACATGAGCATGATCCAGATTCCGCGGAATGCATATTTGAAACTATGCAAACGCTCCGATAGCTTAAACGGTTTTGCCATGTTGAAATTTCACCTCGAACTGATTAAAAGGAAACGTGAATCGCGACGCGAACATGATTGTCCTGAAATGCCGGCAGAATGCGCATCGATTGTGCCTTCTGGCTTCGATGCAATCGGGGAATGAGGTATCCGGTCAATCCACCGACAACTGCCCCGGTCAGGATGTCCGTGGGGAAGTGTTTGCCGGCGTGAACGCGCAGAAGGCCGGTCAGTGTCGCGCCCGCGATGGAAATGCCCCACACCGGATATTTCCATTGGGAGTCTGGAAAATAGGCGTCGAACATCGTTGCTGTGAACACCGCTGATCCGAATGCCATGGCGGTATGTCCGGAAAAAAATGCATGCCGGGCGTCCTTTTTCCTTTTTTCCAGCATGGGGACATCGGGATCAGAATTGTAGACGAATGGTCGAATTCTCCCGCTGATGCCCTGGGTCAATTGAGCCAATCCAAAAGTCAGGGTAACGACTTCAGCATACATGACGCTGAGCGTTGTGATGTCGTTGCGAATGTCGCTGCTCAGGGCGAGCGAAGCTGGCATCAGGATAAATGCGCCCAACAGCACATCGCTCGCTACACTGCTGCGGGCTGACCAGAACTCCGCGGCGAATCGGTCGCAGGGGATTATATCGGCGCTGGAGAGCCTGTTTATTTCGTCATCCGTCACAGGCGAGGTTTGCACGGTAGCAACCAGTCCCAGCACTGCTGTGCTCACTCCCAGACCGAGAAGCGAGGCGTCCTTTCGGCAATCCAGTTGGTAGCGTTGTTGCGCATGAGAAAAGGAGAACAAAGCGCATATCGAAAAAATACAGACGATTCGGTGTCGTAACATGATGTTCACGATGTGTTGTGTTCGAGAAACGGGAACTGTTTTGTCATTTGCAGTACGCGATGTTTGCTAACCGATCGTTCGGGATATTCTTCCCAAACGATGTACCTATTCGGGAACATACGTTCCAATTCCTTCACCGCGCTGGATAAATATCCAGCGCGATGATGTGGCTAAAAAGTCCATCGCGAATCGGGCCCCTGTCAGTCGTTGATTACAAGTCTCTGGCTCATTGTTTTTCAGCGATTTTTTCAACAGCGAGGACCAACCGTCGGAACAGGATGATGAGGTAAATTGCAAGCCCCAGTCCAACGATGAGAGGGATCAAACTTAATAAGAATACCATAGACATTTCAGCTACTCCTAACATGCGAATTGCCTCCTTCATGTGTTGTGATGATATAGATTGGGATCGATTCGGACACGATTGGATCTCAACCTCCGGTATGGTTAATTATTTCCGCTTCACCAAACGGAGAACGGAATATGAATTACGCCAGTGTCAGCAGCGAATGGGCTTGCAGCAACTGCGCCTGAACGCTCAGGTGATAGGGACATGCGTTCTCGCATGGCGCGGTACAATCGGCGCACAGCAGAGCGTTGTTCGCCTGGAGTCCGGCGTATTTTTGCATGGCTAATTTTTCGAAACCCTGGAGTTGATAATAATACGCGTAACGCATGATCGAACTCACCGGCAGCCCATGGGGACAGCTTTTCGCGCACGCGCTGCAGCCGTGCCGACAGTACTGGTCATCGAGCGCCAGCCGGTACTGCTCCAATAACTCATGGTCTGCGCTGGATAATGTCGTGCCTGACATCGGAATTACCTTGTCCACGAGATCGAAATCGCTGAATGAAACGCAGGTGGTGTGCATGTCAGGATTTTGCAGCACCCATTGAATGCTCTTCAACCGCAAGCTTTCCTGAGTAGTGACATTGTATTTTTCCAAAAAAGGCCGGGTCTTTTCGTAGGTAACGGATTGTTCTTCCGCGCGACGTCGGAGCTGGTCGATGGCTGCCTCGCGGGAATCGCCGCGATTGGTTCGGTGTTGCACAAATTCCATCTGCTCTTTCGTGAGATGGTCTGGATCCACAGTGTCCAATGTGAGCACGCCCGGCGAAGTTTTCATGGCTGTCGTTCCGATATTCTTGTTCTTGCATGCGGCCAAAATTTTTTCCCCGGCGTCCCTGTTCATAAAATTATAGATGAATAGCATCAGATCGAACCGGCCATCCTCTGCGGCAGCGAGCATAATGGATTCCATGGATTCGCCGCGGCCCTGACGCGGACCGTGGCAAGACAGCCCAATGTATTTCAGCTTGCCATCAGCTTTTAGCTGGTCTGTTGCGGCATGGAATTCTTTGTGGTTCAGCGTCGCGCTGCTGGAGGGATTGTGGAGGAAAAACGCATCGATATAATCGGTCTGCAGCCGCTCCCGGCATTTGTGGAACCGATTCAGAATGGATTCTCTGGACTCATCGTCGTTGACATGGATTTTCGACGTGATGAAAATCTTCCTGCGATCCATGAACTGCATATTCTGACCAATGAGTTTTTCCGCTTCGCCGCCGCCGTACCCTTCGGCTGTGTCAAAATAATTGACGCCTTTATCGTACACGTAGCGAATCACATTAGCCTCTTTGATTCGCGTGGTTCCCATGGCAATATCCGAAACCCTGAAGCCGGTTCTGCCGAGGATTTTGGTCGCTTTAATTTTGGATTCTTCTTGCTGGTCGGGCAGTATTCCACTGCCGGGATTCAGTTTTAAACCGGCGCCGGCGATGACAGCGCCGCCCAATTTCACAAAGTTACGACGGGACAGGCGGCTGCTTTTCCCTGCCTGAATTTTTTCAGATTTCATGCTACACTCCTTGAATGTATGGTTCGATTATCAGCCATTTTTAATAGCGAAGTGTGTTGGTCAATGATTGACAGGCCGGCGACGCGTTTTCGGCCAGGGAATTCAGTCGTCGCGAACCCTGTTGCGCCCGACGCTCTCCGCCGGACACCTTCAGTTTAGCCGGCTCCTCCTGAAGCGCCGCCAGCCGCGCCAGCTCCTCCTGCCGTAGCCGCGCCGCCAACGCCGGCCGCGCTCCCCATCACGCCGCTGATGGACGTCACCATGGAGGAAACTGAATTGGCAAAATGCACCGGGGAATAATGCGTCGTTGCGCCCAAGTACCAGGGGAACACGGCTGTCGACTGCCAGTCCGGCAAGGCCACCAACATTTCACCGATGAACTTGTTGCCGGCGCCCAGAGCGAGGCCATAGATGAAGTAGCTTTCCAGTCGGGATTTCAGTCCGTCCTGTTCCCGTCTGAAATGGAATTTTTTGAGATAGACACTCAATCCATCAAGTCGCTGCTTCATCTCTTTCACGTCTTTCTGAAAGCGGAGAATCGTGAACGACAGACCGAAGAGTACCAGCCCAGAAATAATGGCAATGATGGCCGGCTCGCCATAGATGACCACGCCGGCAAAACCGACAGCGAAAATGAAAAGGGAAAATAGGGCGGAGTAGACAGTGCCCTTCACGCTCTGGGGATCATAGAATGAATCCCTCCCCCAATCCCGTTTGACGACCTTCTTCCATTCAATGAACCATTTGACAAATTTTTGGCCTGACCGGCTGATCGTGTCGAAGAGGATTTGATCGTCTCCTGCAGCCAGCTTGTTGAATAAAAAATCGATCAGGTCGATCTCGTGGGGAAGAAGTCCTTTCGTATTGGCCCGATAGAAATCTTTGTTGATGAGAACAGCATAGGTCGTTTTTTCTTTCACGCCGAATATGGATTTTTTTTGAATTTTCTTTTCCTCGATGCGAATGTATCCGCGTCTCGCCAGGTCAAATAACGTGGCGACCAGTGCGCCGGCGTCCATCTGCCCTGTCGAATGAATGTAATTGGCCAGCGCAGGAGAAACGCCGGCCGGAATTTCCGATGTGTAGTTGAAGCGGGTATCGGTCGGGAACGGTTTGCCGTATTGCTGGTACAGAAAAACGAGCACAAACAAGCCGAATCCTGAAAGGAGAATGGCGAAGACCATGGCGTCCTGCTGATGTTCTCTTTTAAAGTCACTTTTTCTCTGTTTTTCCATTCTAGCGTTATCGCTTGCAGCGACCAACTCCGCTTCCTTCGCCATGATCTCTTGGCGGGCATTTTTATCGATCATTTTTTTTGCAAGGGGAACCCATTCATTGGGAAAGATGATCCGTGCAACCAGATGATTTTTGCGCGGCAGCGGTTGAGCCCACAGATGAATTTGCTCCCTCTCAAACGCTAACTGGCCGTTTAAAGGGCCGTGCGCCCAGGCGCGGACGGTGGATGTATCCGCAACGTGGGGAAGCTGCACCCTGACATCGACCAGGCCAATGGTTCGTTTCGAATAAGTGCCCACAAATTTGAAATGGAGTTCCGCGATGTCGTCGTATCGCGTGACCGCATCGGAAATGCGGTAGCGGAGAGTAAACGTACGCTGTTCATTCCTGGCGTTGTAGTACCACTTCACCTTGAACTCATCGGAATTCTGGGAGAATTCAAACGTTCCCGGCTGATGCGTCGATTCGTTCCGAAACTGCCGGTCATCTTCCCTGAGACTGAAATTGGTGACTGGCCCTAAATTGTCGAGCGGCAGCTCGTAGTCCGCCCAACTGAATTTCCCGTGGAAGTCATAGGTGCGATGTTCCTCGATCCAAAGGCTGCCGGCGGAGTCGACCTGTGCGGCGATTTTGATGGATTCGATAGTGAAGTATTTGTCGGCAAATGCGGGATCGATTTGGCTGAGCACGGTGACGAAAAGAATAATAAAAAGTGAAATGCTAAACCGAAAGATTTTGTTCATAAACTATCCTTTCAGTTATTTTCTCTGAGAGATAAGGGCGGTTGACAATGAAGGCGATATTCGGACAGTCCGTGAGGCGCCGTCCATTTTTTGTCGATTCAAGATAGCGAAAATTAAATGTTAAGTCAAGGAAAATTTGATGCGGCCGGCTATGGAACCGGGTTTATCCGAACAGAGAACGAACAAGTCAGCCATTTTTGATGTGACAGATATGTGCTGTAATTGATTGAGACAGGGTCGACTTTCCGGACAATTTTTGCCGGCAGCCGGCGGACGATGTGTCGGTGTAACTTGTTTTTAATCAGCGTCAAAAGGCGGATTGGATTTTGCACGCGTCCCTGGTATGCAGTTTGCAAAAAGCACGAAAGCCCCGGGCAACGGTTTTTCTGCGACTAAAATCGATCCGGATGGGTCTTTGGCCGGACTGTCAGTTGAAATTCAATCGCGACAGTTTTTTCTACGCAGGTTGGAATGACTGGTCAATCACAGTCATTTGCTCCGTCGTTATAGCGGCAAGGGCAAGGAGCCAGCGATCTTGTATGGGTAAAGACGAAGAAGTTTTTTGTCTGAACCATACCCATGCCCGTATTATTACCATGGTTTTGTTTTTCACATTTTTCATGATTCAATTGTCACGGACAGGGTCTTTCACCAACTCGCTGCAACAGAGCCGATGCGCAATGCTAACCGGAGTGCGTCATCCGGTAAATTGTCAAAAAAAAGATGGAAGTGTATTGTCATTTTCATTATATTGAAAGAGCGGAGGTTTGTTCAAGGGGGAGTCAATTCGGATGTCCGCGGATGCGGCATGGGCCGCGCCGCAATCAAAACGCAGATGAAAACAGGTGTCAGTTTGCCTGGCTGACAGGGTTCAGCATTTCCGGGAATGGCCCGCCAATCGCAGGGGGCGCTCAGACACAGCAACGCGATCGTTTCATTGAACCAATTCAAAATGGCGGCATGGCCCGGGATTCGTGCATCCATCGCATTGTACCCGATAGGACAGGCTTGCATGCATCACCTGAATGATTTCAACTCGAGATAAATAGGGAGCACAATTGGATTTGCCTATCGTTGAAACGAATCCCTTTCAGGGGGGGGAACGACGCAAGATACTTGTCATCTCGTCGAAGTTTCCCAATCGAATTCATTTTCAGCAGGGGCTATTTGTCTATCAACTGGTGAGGGAGCTTTCCAGAGAGAACGAGTTCATGGTGGTGTGTCCAATTTCCAAAACTCCGTCCATTTCGCTGCTGAAACGCGCGTTCAGGCGGCCATCCGTTCTCCGGCAGTATTACCGGCAGATGCGACAGATACCCCAATCCGATATTTACCACGGCCTGCCGGTCGTCTATCCCCGGCTCTGGTATTTGCCCAAAAAGCTCGCCCATTTTTCCGACGGGATATTTCTGCTGGCAAGACTGCTGCCGGTCATCTTAAAAATTCGAACCAAATTCCGTTTCGATATCATCCATGCGCAATTCGCATTCCCGGAAGGTTTTGCAGCGACGATGCTGGGCAAGCTGTTCGGAGTACCTTCGGTGATTCATTGTCAGGGCAGCGACATCAATGTCGACCTGGGCAAGAATTTCATCCTCACCCGTTTTGTGACGTACACGCTCAATCGGGCCCGTTTCATTTTTGCGGCCAGCCGGGAGATTCAACAAAAAATAACCAACTATGCCCGGCCCGAGGGCTCGATGAAATTGGTGCCCAACGGGGTGAATCTGCGATTGTTTTTTCCGTGCGATAAAATAAAGGCGCGGGCCATGCTCAATCTGCCCCTGGGGAAACGCCTCATTCTCTACGTGGGAAGTCTCTATTGGGGCAAAGGCGTGAACTATCTCATCGATGCCATGGAAATCATCGCCATGCAGCATCAGGATGTGTCGCTTTACATCCTCGGCGATGGCGATCTGGGCGAGGCGCTGGCGCGGAAGGTGGTGAACCTCAAACTGGAAGATCGCATTTTCTTTCTGGGCAACAAGCCGCAGACCAAGGTGCCGCGGTGGATGAACGCTGTGGATTTGCTGGTACTGCCCAGCGTGAGCGAAGGCTGGCCTCCGGTGATTGCGGAATCGTTAGCCTGCGGGACGCCCATCGTGGCCAGTCGTGTCGGCGGTATCCCGGAAGTCCTGGATTCTCCGCAAATCGGGCTGCTCTCCAATCCGCGGGATGCATTTGATCTGGCCAACAGCATTGTGCAGGGGTTGCAAAAGACCTGGAATGAACATCTGCTGGTGAGCAAAGCCATGCAGTATTCGTGGCGGAACATTGCGACCGAAGTGAACGCTGTCTATTTTCTGCTGGCAAAAAAATGATCCCGGCTGACAGATTTACGGATTCTGCATTGCCCCGGCACCTCTCGCTCCGTTCGCTTTCTGGCGGCGCGCACAGCCTGCCTGAACCAGGGAAAACGGGCTGAATGATTGGGGCAATTCCTATTGAATACGGCGGATGCAGGATCCCTTCTTTACTGCCGCCCAAACTCGATGCGGGCAGATTCGAAAATTGCAAAAATCCAGTTATCTCAAAACGCCATCCGCAAGGAAATTTGCCGCGCCGGCAGAGAGCACCAATTTTATCAAGAAGCAAATTACAAAAATTGGATGAACCGACCAGGCAAAAGATGTCCCTCTGTCCTTCAACGCCGGCATGTCCCTGCAAAACGAGTTGCCGATCCGCAATCGCCGAACCGTTCCCTGTTCGGGCGCTGGATGCATCATCCGGCACGAAATCAGTGCCCGAAATAATGGCTCCGTCAGTCCACAAATTGCTCCTCACGAAACTCCAGGCTCCTGGGCAAATAATGCGCACATGCGCGCGCAGTGCACAATTTTGGGACGTTGCTCCGGACGCTTTGTGCATATTTGTAATTGAGCATCCCCTGTATTACAAAAATGTGGAATGTCCGGTGAGAAATCCCGGATAGTTGCCGCGAAACAGGCCGAAACTGACGCTGTGCAGCCCACTCACATCTGATGCAGCATTGTAACCGCGACAGCCAATTCCAATTGTACTGGAAAAGTGAACAGCAGTAACAGTCATGAAAAGGGCATGGTTCGCCCCAAATTGTTAAATGATTGTTGTTTTATCGGAAGCGCCGATCATTGGTATAAATATTGCAAAAGAAGCTATGTCATTTGTCAGGGCAATTCTTATAAATCGTGCATCTGTGGGCTTTGACAAATTTTAATAATCTAAACAGGGACGTAGCAATGATCGACTATCGAATTTTAAAAGATCTGGTGATGGAAGCGTTTCAGGCAAAACCAAATTTGCTGATTCGGGACGTGGTGCCGGATGTTGAACGGCTCGCTGCTGAGAAAAATATCCTTCCTGCACGGGAGAGGAAAAGTGTCAGTAGAGTGGGTTTGGAGAGGTACAGCGGAAGACGGTTGACAGCCATCGACAGGGCGCATGTCACCCAAATCATTTGGCAGATGGTCCGCGAAAATTTGATGGTGATTGGGGCAGATAGGAACAATTAAAACAGTAAACAACCATAAGATTCCTCCTTTAGGTTCTTCAGAAAATGTCCTGGATACAAAATTCAGGGCATTTTTTTATACGCGCGCCAACCGCGTCATCTTCCTTCATCAAGGTTATTTCGCTCCGGCAGGGGAGTAGTCAAATGTTAAGCTTTTGCTAAAATTTCCGATATTAATTTTTAATGAAATGAACTTAACCAATAACGTACTATTCAAAGGGGTATGAAATGAGCGAACGCATGACACTCATTAAATCAGAATTAACCAATCTGCTGTCAGGACACACGGGGAATACGGACGGACGAAATTCCATCGCGCCCCATGTTTTGGAAGGCATCACGACAATTGTCGACTCGACTGAAATCGAGAGCCTGGAGGAACTGAAAATTTCGGTACACGCCACGCTGGAGAAATTTTACATCGAATTTGAACCTACCAGCAATGACCTTTCGCGTCGTCAACTTGAGAAGCTATTTTATGAATTTTTCCAGATACCTTTTTCGCACGAATCGAATCGGATGAAGTTCGATGATGGGATTGACCCCAATCCGTATAAATTGCACGACGGTCCCGGGGGGCTGAAGCTGGAAATCGAAAACAACTATGATCGCATTAAACGGTTTCGGTTCATCGTTCCGTTACAATAATTTAGTTCCAATCTGAGGTCGGCGAACCCGGCCACACCGGCTTTGACAGAATAAAGAAAAGGGTCGTTTCACATCGTACTTGAGCGATGAGTGAAACGACCCTTTTTTTCAATTAAGGAGAGACTTTGACAGGTTTGGAAGATGTTCAATTCATGATTGCGTCGTCCAGCGAGTCGTAGATATTGATGCCCCGGTCGATGCGAAGCAATTCGAACAATTGCTTCACCGCGCCGCGAAGTTTGATAATGCGGACATCGCCATTTTGGGAACGCATTTTTTTCAACAAAGAGATAATCGCGCCAATCCCTGAACTGTCGATTTGCTCCAGCCGTTCAAAATCCAGGATGACTAAAGGCGAATTCTCTTGCAGTAATTTCTCATTGAACTTTCGAAGCTGATCCACATTTTCAGCGTTCAAAATTCCTTCGAATGTCAAAACATCCACATCGTTGTATTTTTCATTGGTAATTTCCATGGATACCTCCGCAACAGTCGCTGATAATCGTGCCGGTCATTCTGCCGGCGCCAGGTTCGCTCGTCTCTCTGAAAGATGAGCTGAAAAACCACGGCTACATGGTGCGCGTTCATACTACTTCTATCATTATCGAAATTGTTTCGAATTACTTTAGTCGCTCAGCCAGAAAAGTGTCAGATCGGTTCAGCGGCGCGCGAGAGCCAGAATGGGGACAAATATTTCCGATGATGGAAAAAAATACCTGTAGGGACGTCGGGATTGGTAATTCCCCGGGATCGGGGAATGCACCAGACTTGCGGAGTGGACTAAAAGACGGGCCCGATGCGCAGATACAGGGAACGCTCCTGTGGTTGCGCCGCTTCCATCGCATAGCCTGCTTGAAATATAACTGGAATTTTGCCCAGAAAATAGAATCGATGGCGAAGCTCGACTCCCGTGGTGTGAATCCACCGGACGTCGTCGAAACGCAGCGTGCGGCCGTCATAGAAGGTGGCGAAATAGCTGCCCCAGGCTTTCCCCGAATCGACGAATAATGCGCCGGTGATTCGTTCGAAATAGAGAATCCAGATTTTTAGCCCCAGATCCCGAACCACGGGAAACCGGTATTCCACATTGGAAAACACCTGTTGATCGCCTTCCTGAGAATTGGACAGACCGCGAATGGCCGAATTCCCTATGGCGATTCGGCTTTGAATCGGCTGGTCGCCATCTCTGAAATTGGCGCCTATCCGCGCCGCGATGACATGCTCCGGAAATGGCCATTCCCGGCGAACAGATACCTGGCTGCCGAATTGCGTGAAAACCAGATCGCTGCCCAGCCGATGGTCGCCGCGATGCGCGTACAGACTCAGCATGGCGCCAGTTTTGGGATGCAGATCGTAGCTCACGTCCGGGCGATACGTAGACCAGCTATAGCCGATTGTGGCGTAGTTGATCCAGCCTTGAAATGGCAGCGCCCACCGGGCAATATTCGCTCGTTCGTAGTCGCTGTCATTGATCGTGCTGCGATACCGGGCCGTGCCGCGCAGCCAGACGAGATGATTGGACAATCGGGATTTCCCAAAATTAACGGGCCAGGAAAGCGTGACAGAACCGCTCCAATCGTTCTCGTACAGGGGCAGGACTTCGTCGTCGCTGATGCGGAGAAAATCGCCGTGGTCGATGGTGGTTTTGTAGACAAAAATCTGAAGCGTCGGGGTGAACTGGTAATTGGTGTAACCCACGGAGAAATGAGGGCGCGTCCGGTACGAAAACGTCGTTTGCAGCATGTGCATGCCCAGCGGATCTGCAGCGAGATTGAGGAGCCCGGGCTGCCAGCCATTTTCATCCCTGTCAAGATAGGGCAGAAGAATTTGTGAGCGCACATTCAGCAGGGAGCGATAGGGCGCGGAGGTAGCTCCTGCCTGAGCCGCGGCGGGAGGCGTTGCCAGATGAACAGGGACCGGCTGTTTCAGCGCGTGAAAAGCTAACGGCGCGACCGTGACAGGCGCTGTCCCCGGCGCCTCTTCGGGCAGAACAACAATATCCGTCCGATCGCGTTGCTCGAAAACTGTCACTCCGATATGCTCGCCATCAGGCAACCAGGTCGGATTAAAAACGCCGCCCGGCGTATCGGTGAGTTGGATGACCTCGCCGCTTTTGAGGCGCAACAGGTGGAGATTTGGCGCTCCGTTTCGGTAGGAGATGAAGGCAATTTTTTTTCCGTCCGGCGACCAGGCCGGGAAGCGATCGTCGTTTGAAATATCGATGAGGCGCTCTGCAAATGACCCGTCCGAGGCAACGATCCAGATATCGCGATTGCCCTGTTCATCGAAACGGGAAAAGGCGAGCGTGTCCGATGGCGGCGACCAGGTCGGGGTGAACACCTCCACCCAGTCCGGAAAATCAGTGATGAAATTGCGATGGTGGGTTTTCACGTCGTAGACGGCGAGATTGGATTTCGTCCCCAGGTGCACGCAGTAGGCGATCTGCTTCCCATCCGGGGACCAGCATGGATCGGTCGCCCGTTCGCCAACAGTCAGTTGCTGCGTTGCACCGCTCCCGATGGAATACATGAACACATCGTTGTAAACCGATCCGTTGGGCGCGTGATGCTCTTTTGAATACACGAGGAATTTGCTGTCCGGCGACCATGAAAAAAATGCGTTCACAAATGGACCAGCGACCTTTTTGAACTCCTTCAAATTCGCATCCGCGATGTACAGGTCCGGCACCTGTTCGTCGTAGTCCGTGATGCCCAGGATGGCAATCATGGCTCCATCCGGCGACCAGCGCGCAGCATAATTTGCCTGAAACGGCGTGGCGATTGTTCGGCCTGCATCTGCGACTGGCGCGTGATTGGCGCGGACTTCATTGTAGTGACTTTCGACGCGCTTTTCCCACGCATCGAAGAGCTCGTTTTCGGATAGACCGATGGATCGTTTCAGGGCCAGGTTGAAACTCAATGGGAATGAACGAAAGTGTTCGATGATTTTGAGCAGAGCGCTGTTGCCAAATTCCGCTGTAATGAATCGCACGAGGGAATGGCCTTGTTCATAAACCAGGCGCGAGCCAATGTGGTCCGTCCCGATGTAGCCAGTTAATTTTTTGTATGGCAACAGGCGATCGCTGTAGGTGGCCACTCGCAACAGCATGTCCCGGTTGGCGCACCACTTTTCGGCTTCAAATTGAGCCACGCCTTCCAAAAACCAGGTGGGGACAAATCCCAGCGCGATCAGTTCTCTCCAGTACCCCGGGAAAGCGCGAAACGCCCAGAAATTCACGAGGTGAGTGAATTCATGAGCCACCAACGCATGAAGCCAGTTTTCGTCGCCGGTGGTGTATTTGGTCTCGCTCTTGGTCCAGAGAAAAATATAATGTCCCAGAGGTGTGCTCAGTCCATTGGAATAATCGTGATAATCCGAAACCACGATGGACGATTTCTGCGGCGGTTCAATCCCGAGATCGCTGGTGATCGGGCCATAGACTTGTTCGGCAATGATGGCGACGCGATGGGCGATCGTTTCGATCCCCTGGTGATAGATAATTTTGAAGTGGTCTGTCTCGAAATTCATCCACTTCAATTCCGGGTGATTTTGTGAGATCGAAAATTGGCTGTGCGCCTGTCCTGAAACCAGGGAAATCATCAGCAATACGAAGATTATGAACTGTAATTTTTTAAATGGGGAATGGAACATCGTCAGTCTGGTCGTTGGATTTTTGCTCATGACATGCGTTGGTTCGATTCAATTTTCTGGAAAATCGGGAGCTGGAATCAGACCTGAGTTTTCCAGAGGGCTAAAATTTCGTTCAGAGTGTGCTCCTTCTTTTTCAGCATTTCCTGTTTGGAATGGGACGGAATTTTGCCGGCAGCCGCGCCTTTGTGGCCGTCGCCAATATTGAGCTCGCGCATAATTTCGCCGACATCGCGGACATTTTCCTTGCGATTCAAATTAAGACTCAGCGAGAGAGAAAAACTGATGTCGTTGGTTTTCAGTCCATGCCTGAAAATATTTTTCACCTCAAGCACCGCCAGCGCCTCCGGGTACAGCAGGTAGGCCAGATTTTTGATCACGTACGGCGGTCGATTGAATTGCGATAGATCCAGAATCACAATTTCATGCTGGCTGTCCGCTGTCAGGAAATAGCTGTTCTGCTGAATGATGTTACTCATTTCGCTTTCTTCGTTGAGATACTCCTGATAACGCTGCGCCACCTCGGGCATGGCAGCGACTTTTTCAAGAGGCTCATCGCGCAGTAAGAATGTGAGCTGTTTCAGATAGCCGCGTTTTTCGAGGGGAGTGCCGGTGCGCAGACGAATGGTCGCGTCGATGATTTTCGCCGGCGTTTCGCTGCGCCACGATTCGATGGAATCATAATCGAATGAATCGATCTGGTCCGTCGCTGCCACAAGAGCTTCAAAATGCGGAGGCAGAACCGCCGTCTGATGATGGTAATCGTAAATGACCCGCGCGCACGAAGGCTGAACGTCGAATTTACCGGGGATGGAAGCAGGTTTAATTTTTCGATATTTCAACGCGCCGAGATTCCCCTCGTGATGATCGAACCAGAGTCCGCATTCTAACGGATAGGGCAAATCGCACACAATGTCCTTGCGGGTGATAGTAATTTCAGATCGCTCGATGGCGTCTGGCCCGGCAAATTTGATGAAGTTCACGCGATAGATATAAGAGCAGAGTGCGGCGCTCACCACGCCGTCAAAATCGTTGTGGGTGATGATGTTTTCGTACATGGAATGAATTGTTCCTTCGCTTGCCACGAGTGAAAGGAATCGTTACGTTTTTTACATGAGACGACCTGAGCCCTGAATTGTTCCGAATTTACTGAAAATAAAAATGCGGGATAGTTGTCCCGCATTGAAAGTGACATGTTTTTTAAAAAATTCTCAGGCGTATGTTGCTTCATTTTTGCCCTGTTTGTAGGTTTCCAGCACTGCGTTGTAGACTGTTTCGGAAAGCTCCCTCGCCTGGGGCAGCACATTTTCATCGACAGGTTTTTCGACGACCGGTGGATTCGCGATAATCTCCACAGTGAATTCCTTCAAATTGAGCATATTCCAGAAATGATCGACAAAAGTCATATCCGCGTACCAGCACACCAGGTCGCGATTGCCCGGCCCGAACGGCTGGTGATTCACTGAAACGTATTTGACCGTCAATGGCAGAATCGGCGTTTCGGCTAAAATGGGTGAGGAAAAAATCGTCTTTTTGAACGGCAGCACAGTATCGCCTTCGGTGGAAGTCCCTTCCGGAAAAACGAGAATGGTGAGACCCTGTCGTAAATATTTGGCAATTTGTCCAATGTAGGGTCGATCCTCTTTCCCGCGTTTGCTGCGATCGACGAAAATAGTCCCGCCCAGCCATGCAAGTTGTCCCAATAACGGCCACGAGCGGACTTCCTTTTTCGCGACGAAAAGGCCCGGTTTTTTGCATCCGACCAGAATGATATCCAGATAGCTGAGATGATTGCCAACGATGAAATAGTGCTGGTTTTCATCGATGAGATGTTCATTGCGCAGTTTAACCGTGAATCCCAGGATGACAACCATCCATTGAGCCCAGACTTTCGTAATTTTGATGGCCAATTTTCGATGGGCGCGTCTTCCAAAGAACAAAGTGACCGGGGCCAATAACACGGCTAATACCAAAAAAAGAAAATTTACAAAGATGAATCCAATGAGACGTAAAATCCGACGCATGATGCTTCTCCATTTATACAGGAATGACTCGACTCAGGATGTGGCTGAGTTGAAACGTAAATGATTTCACTTCATATACCGACAACGCCGGTATTTAGCGGAGAGAGCAATCCTGAAATTAATCAGAATTTATGCGGTACGATAATGTTGCGAATAACGTTTTGAAATATTCTCGGTCGTCAGAAGAATAAGGAAATCGGTTGTTCCGAATTCACTGTCCAACGCCGGTTCTCCGCAAATCACTGCCCCAGCTCTGAAGTAACCTTTGAGCAGTGGAGGCATTTTTTTCATCAGCGACCGTGGATCTTCGACGGCCATATTGTCGCGCAATCCTTTCACCACGCACTTTTCCACCGGGAATACCCGGAAACGGTGATCGGAGAAGAAATTCAATTTCAAGTAGCTGTAAATCTCGCTTATTTCATTCACGTCGTGCGTGTGCAAGCTGCCGCAGCCGATGAGGTAGCGGGAGTTGGTAACTTCGACATATTTGGCAATTCCCACCCATAGCAAATTGATCACCCCGGTCGATCGGTAGTCTTTATGAACGCACGACCGGCCCAGTTCTAAAATCTCTTCGGGCAAAATTTTCAAGCTATCCAGATTAAATTCGCCTTCTGAGTAAAAACCGCCATTGGAAATGACCCGCGATTTCCGAATCAATCGATACGTCCCGACAATCGCTTGAGTCTGTTTGTCGATAACGATGAGGTGATCGGCATGTGCATCGTATTTGTCCTGGTCCAATCCGGTTTCCCATGATGACGCCAAACCTTCATTCATTTCGATGTTAAACACTTCAAACCGCAGCCGCAGAGCAGACAGGATTTCTTCGTCAGTCTCGGCAATCTTGATTTGAAAATTATTAACATCCAGTGAAAAAGGAGACGGAGAAACAACACTAACGTTTTCCTCAGCCATGCTACTTTTCCTTTTAAAATTTGGATTGAGAATGAGGGTGAATTAATGGTGCGAATTGTACTTTAAAAATAATAAAATTCAACAACCAATTTGATGAAATAATGTTACAATGTCAATAGCTGAATGTAAAACAAATGTAAATTTTGATATACCAGGGATTCATGACAACCTTCATTCGGACCAGGTATACCATAATAATGGAATTGGTTTTTATCCTGAAAGATTCGTGAGAGGAACTCAACTGGAATTCACTCCATAGTATCTTCTCCATAACTGATGAATCTTTCCCATATTTCGGTACTGATGGCAAAAAGTTGATCGACTGTTTTTCAATGAATTAATCCCGATCATTCCGCGCCATTGAACTGGAATGAAACTTGATAGAATGAATGTTGATACCTGTCCGATGTGAGATAGATCACGATGCCAATTCTCTGAAAATGTATTATTAGAGTAGCAAATGAAACATTGAAAGAGCGAGGTGATTGCAATGAAACGTCAAACTTTTTTCAATGGGGGTTTTTCACTGCTTGATTTATTTATCCTGTTTGTCATCATCGGAATACTGGCGTCAGTAGCGCTGCCAGCGTACAATAGTAATATGAAAAAAGCCAAAGCGTATGAAGCTGAAGTAACGTTAAAGACCATACAAAGTCTGCTGAATTCCTACTACGAAGAGAACGGAAAATTTCCAGTCGTCGAAAAATTTACATGCGTCTGTTTGATACCCGAATTAGAGATTGACCCGATGGAACTGGATGGGAAAAATTATCATTCAACGGATTATATTTACCGAAGCACAGACGATGGTCAAAAGTATATTTTAAAAGCGATCGTTTCCAATGAAAAAGAGAGTTCCCTGAACCGTGAAATTCGTCAAGATGGTGTTGTGTTAGCGTGCTCCGTGATTTAAATCTTTGTTTTCTCCCTCGTTCAAAAAAGCGGCACACTACTTGATAAGGTGCCGCTTTTTTTTATTGACTAATAGGGAGTAAATTAGTATATTGGCTCGACAATTCACGAATCATCGGGCATGCTGGGGCGACATGAGTAGAAATCGCTCCACGTACCTGCCGCGTAACAGAAAAAAGCCATGATGCCTCACCCTGCCATTAAGAACATCATGGTGTTTTTCAGCGAATAAAACTGAATTAAAATTTCGATTGACCCGATGGAACCGGTTTACACAATTAAAAACTTTTTGGAAATAGTATTTCTGGTCATTGCGGCGGCTGCCTTCGCATTTTTCGTAATGCGGGCCGCGATTTCACTCTTCTCGCACGAGCTGTATTACACCTCATGTAATATTTTTGATAGAAAGATTTTCGACCAGCTCAAGCAAAGCAGAAAGTATGACCACCGAAATGCAATCGTATTACCAAAAAAAGATTTTCGTCGAATGGGGCCGTGGCTTCGGGATGGCGCTTTTGTGGACGTCGAATTCAACCATCCTCAGTTGGGCATCATTAAAGCCAGGGCGCGCGCTTTTTATTACAGTCCCGCGCTTCGATTTCTGGAGGACGTTGGCCTTTCGATGAATCTGAGAAGATATTTTGGCATTGAAGTCATCGATTCGGGTGATTCGAATGGTGACCACACTGATAATCCGGTACGACAAAAGAGCTACTGGCGGCCAGCGCCGTTCGTAAGTGTCCGTTGGTTCAGACGGCCGCGCAGCCATTTTGAGAGCGAGATTGAATACAGATATTCATTCCCCAATCGCCGAAATTACATCCGTGAATACATGGGCGTTTCGATAAAAATTATCCCGCGGCCGTGGCTTCCGTTGTTTTGAGTCGCTGTCGTTGACGCTATTTTTCAGACTCTGCCGATTCTGGTATCGCCATTCCACCATCCATTTTCCACAAAGAACGCTTTCATCAAAGCGAGCTGCATTCCGTTGATAGTTACCCGGTGAATCCGTTTTTGCACTGTGAGTTTTCTCCTCACACGCCAAGAAAATTTCCCCACAGGCTGCTTTTTTTCTAAATTTTAATAAATATCTTCCGATATAGATACTGATGAGCTCCTTCAATTTTACCTGGAAGAACACTATCCTTCAATTCCGAGCTATATAATTTTATGGCCCAATTTTTCAGAAAAGCATTGACGCCTCGTTCCGCGCCTAAGAACAAAGCAACCGAAAATCATTCTGTCGTGGTTGTGCCTGAAGAAGAACAGGCTGCGTTTTTAGAGAAGCTGGTGAAACAGGCGAAAATCCCGCAAATCGATTATATCGATGACAAGGCGATCGACCAGAATCTGCTGAATTTAATTTCAGAGGAGATCGCTTTCCAGTTGTCGGTCATTCCCATGGAGCGAAATGACAATGTGCTTGATCTGGCCATGGCGAATCCTTTTGATCTCGAGGCGAGGGATGTGGTCAAACGAAAGACCGGCTGCGACGTCAATCCGTTTTTTTATCCGGCAAAGGGGATAAACGACTGCCTGGAGCGATTGTATAGCCACAAAGGCTCCATTGAGCAGAGCCTCCAGGAGATTGTTGATTTTGAGGTGGAAGATGATCTGCAGGAGGACGAGTCCGATGTGGAAATGCTGCGGATACAGGCCAACGACGCTCCGGCCATTCGGTTCGTCAATCTCACGCTGCTGCAGGCGATTCGGGATGGCGCCAGTGATATTCATATCGAACCTCAGGAAAACACGATTTGTGTGCGGTATCGAATCGATGGCATGCTGCGGGAAATCGTTCCACCGCCGCCGAAGAAGATGCAGAATGGTATCATTTCAAGAATAAAAATATTGGGCGATCTTGATATTGCGGAGCGAAGAGTCCCGCAGGATGGTCGCTGCAAAATTAAAATGCTGGGCCGCAGTGTGGATATTCGCATTTCGACGCTGCCCACGATCTACGGCGAAAAAGTCGTGCTGCGATTGCTGGACCAGAGCGGCAATTTCTTGAATATCGATGATCTCGGTTTTTCAGAGCAAATGCGGGACAACTTCAAACGAATTCTGGAGATGCCCAACGGCATGGTGCTGGTGACCGGCCCCACTGGCAGCGGTAAAACCACCACCCTTTATTCAGCGCTGAAATACATCAGTCGCCCGCATTTGAATATTATCACCGTGGAAGACCCGGTGGAGTACCGGCTGCACGGGATCAATCAGGTGCAGGTGAAGCCGCAAATCGGGTTGACGTTCGCCTCCGGGCTGCGGTCGATTTTGCGCCAGGACCCGGATATTGTGATGGTGGGCGAGATTCGCGACCTTGAAACGGCTGAAATTGCCATCCGCGCTTCGCTCACCGGACATTTGGTTTTGAGCACGCTGCATACAAATGATGCGGTCGCATCCATCATGCGGCTGGTGGATATGGGTATCGACAAATTTCTATTGACCGCATCCATACGGATGGTCCTGAGTCAGCGGCTGGTGCGCAAGATTTGTCCCCAGTGCAAAATAGAATACACTCCCTCGAATGAGGTTATGGCTCGCTACCATCGGCTGAATGCTGACCTGGATGAAACTATTCGATTTTATAGGGGGACCGGTTGCCGGCTATGCGGCAATACCGGCTACAAACGGCGAATTGCTATTTATGAATTTGTATTTTTGACAGATCAATTGAAAACATTGATCTCTAAGGATGTTGAAGAAAACGAGCTACGCAAGGAAGTGCGCCGAATGGGGATGAAATCCCTTGTGGAAAATGGCCTCGAAAAAGTGAGTGAGGGCGTGACAACGCTGGAGGAGGTCTTCCGGGTCGCGTTCACTTCGTTCAGTGATATTTTCTAATAGCAGGGCATGGATGGAAGCATTTCAATATAAAGGGATCGACCGAAATGGCCGCAATGTCAAGGGCATTGAGTTCGCGGACAATCGATTCATTCTCACCCGAGTGCTGGAGCAGAAAGGAATCCGAATCATCTGGGCGGAAAAAGCGCGCCCGGATCAATTGAAGGCGAGCAAGGAAAAATCGGAATCCAATAAGAGGGTGAAGAACGATGATATCATCATTTTTTTCCGGGAACTCTCGACCATGATCGATGCGGGCATTCAGTTAGTCGACGCCCTGGATATTCTGGAAGATCAGATCGAAAATCAGTCATTCAAAGGCATCATTCGGACGATTAAAACTGACATTCAGGGCGGGATGACTTTTTCAGATGGACTGGGTCGGCATCCCCGGACTTTCCCCCGATTGGCGGTAGCCATGTCGAAAGCGGCAGAGAGCGGCGGAGGCCTGGCGCCATTGTTGGCGCAGCTTTCGGATTACCTGGAAGAAGAAGATCAGATCAAAAAGCAAATAAAATCGGCCATGGCCTACCCAAAATTTGCCTTTCTGTTTTTTGGCGCAGTGGTGCTATCCGTGATTTTTGGGTTGATGCCCAAGTTCAAAGCTATTTTCGCCAGCCTGGGTAACGAACTCCCGCGACCAACGCAAATTCTGCTCGATGCGAGCGATGCGATCAAGCGGAATGGATTTTACGAACTAGCTGTGATTGCGTTATTGGTTGCCCTTTACAAATATGCTGTGAAAACGCCCAATGGCCGATTTTTTATCGACCGATTGAAGCTTGGCATTCCGGTCGTTGGCAAACTGATGCTCAAATCGCTCATTTCCCGATTCTGCAAAACGTTAAAAACTTTAACAATGAGCCGCGTTGCCATCATCGAAGCACTTCAGATTGCGGGAGAAACTGCCGATAATATTGTTGTACAGGAGGCCATTCAGCGCGTGCGAAAAGGGGTTATGGAAGGGGCGCGTATCTCGGACATGCTCAATGAACAGCAGCTCTTTCCCAGAATTGTGATCAAGATGGTCGCTGTGGGAGAGGAATCCGGGGCGCTGGATAAGATGCTGGGCAAGGTATCGGAATTTTATGACCGACAATTTTCATCGACCATATCCAGCCTCACTTCCATTATTGAACCGGCGATGATGATCGGACTGGGCATCCTGGCGCTAGTGGTTGTCATTGCGCTGTACCTGCCAATTTTCCAGATGTCCGGGGCCGTGCGATGAAAGCGTTTCGATTGTTATAGTTAATCCAGGTATAATTCAATTATCTATTATTAATTTATTGGAGGTATCTTCAATGCGTAAAACAAAGGAAAGTGAACAAGGCTTCACATTGGTGGAGTTGATGATTGTGGTCGTCATTGTTGGAATTCTGGCTGCTGTAGCCGTTCCAATTTACCAGGCGAATGTGAATAAAGCCAAAGCAAGTGAGGCGGAAGCAACCCTGGGCACAATCAGAACTTCACTGAGAGTTTATTATGCAGCAAACTCCACGTATCCGACGAGCGCGTCTTTTGCGAATGTTACAAGCATCAGCGGCATCGATCTGGATATAACGGATTTGACTGGTAAATATTATGACGATTCATATTATTATTACAAAAGCGCTGCCGGAGTTGGTTATATTATCAAAGCCGATGATGGCGCCGGGACTCTTCCAATTCGTTCAATGAATACCAGTGGTGTCATGGCGGATTCAGTGTTAGCATCGGAATAATTATTAAAATATTTTATGCGAACCAATCTCGCCCGAGAACCATCGGCGTTGCATGCGCAACCTGCATGAGGTAATTCGGCTCAGTATACTTTCATCTGAAAGGGGGTGCTGTGTTGATTGAAGTGTAACAGGCTCTGCGGATAATATGTACAAGACAGAACTCAAAATATTATGTACATTTGCAGAGCCTGAATTACTGTTTCATCAATAGGCATCTGCCTTGTGTTGATTGGCGTGGGATAAACAGGCTCAATGCCCAATATGTCGTTCGGATGCCTGGAGTTACTTGGGACCGGATTATCTTCGCGTCAACGTTTTCGGTATGCAATGTTATTCAAGACTTTATTGTATTCGATTCGAACAAGTTAGATAAAACATACATGTTACAACCGGAATAAAGTCATGTGGATTTTGAAGGGCGCCTGGTCGAAATTCATTGAAAATGCGGACATGTCCATCTTCTGGAATCGACTGAAACTCCAGAGCGGTGCGACGCTCATTGAAGCAACGATTGCCATGTTCATTTTCTTTGTCGTCATGGTTGCCGGTGGCGCTTTTTTTTATGGTGGAAACATGAAAACTGACCGGGCAACAGTCAGACGATTGGCTGTCAATAAAGCCATCGAGCGGATGGAATACCTGACCGGGTTGAACTACGACCAGTTGAGCGGACAGGCAGAAACGGCCACATCGATTCTGCTGGGATCGACTGCTGCGTTTCGAACGACAGCGATGATCTCAGTGGATGATTCATTGGATGGCCTGGGCGTGAACGACGACGACCTGAATCTCATCGATTATAAACGTGTGACAGTTGAAATTTTTTGGATTAAATCGGATACCCAATCGGTCGTGCTTGAGACAATCTTTTATCCAAATCGGTTATTCTTAGCATCATGACATGCATTGAACAAAGCAGGCAGAGGAATGAGGCCGGATTTACGCTCATCGAGTTGATGAATGTGATGGTTATTTCCTCAATTATCGCCATTGGCGCCGGGATAATCCTTGTGAGCTCGTACCGTTTCTTCGAGAAAGCGACTCAAAAAGCGGTGCTTCAGCAGGAGATGAATTTCGCGTTCGAATTGATCGGGAAGCGGATCCGCGAGAGCGACTTGAGCCGCTATGCTATTTATACGCAATACGGAGGCATCATCAGTGGCTCCGGGTCCTGTATTTATGTAGAATACTCGGCAACAGAGGGCTACTATATTTATAAACAGAGCAGCAGTCTGTTAGTTAAAAAGAAAACGGAGACAGCCCAGGTTTTATTGACCGATATGGTGTCCGGCCTGACTTTTTCCAATAGCAGCAATGTCATTCAGGTGAGCATGACAGGCTATCTCGGTGGGTACACACTTTCGAATTCCTGTCAGTATCGTTTCAGAAATTAGATGGACGAAAGTGACTTGCATGATTGGATTGGTCCGATGAAGCAGTTGAATCGAAATAATCCGCCAGCCGGATTTCGTTTAAAAACCATCTGCAGCAATGAATCCGGATACATCCTGCAGATGGTGATGGTCTTTTTCTTCATCATGACAATTCTGGGAATTGCCATTCTGCATCTGGCTTCCCTCGAAGGGATTCAAACAATCCATTTCGAACAACGCAGTCAGGCGTTTTACCTGGCCCAGGGAGGAATCAAGCTGGCTATCTGGCGGATCAACCATGCTGGCGACTGGGCCGGAACGTTCACCTCTCAGGAGCATGCAGTGACGTACGATTCAACGACGTACCAACTCACTGCCACAGGCTACAGCGGCGATATGGAGCGAACCATTGAAGTCGTTTTGGAGCATGATCATCCTTTCCGGCATATCATCAGTTACGACAATATGAGCAGCGGCTGGGGGACGATCACGATTTGCACCAATGGTCACAGCGCACAACGCTGTTCGGACTTCCCGACCGTCGATTTCAACTATTGGAACACCATCGCCAATTACCATTATTCCGGCGACAAAATATTTCAGGGGACGGTTGCTTCCGGCATTCATTATGTCGATGGCGACGCCATCGTGAGCAATGCTGCGTTGGTGAATGGCACTATCATCGCCACAGGGAGCGTCCGGCTGACCGGGACTGCCATTGTTTCCTCGGCGCTCATGCCGTCATGCGCCAGTTACTATCCGGCGATTGTTGCTGGCGATTCGGTATATTCCCAGAGCGAAGGATTGTTATCCGGAGTCGCTGTGTTCGGGGCAATTTATGCATCGTCGTTTCTGGAGCTCAAAACCAATTATTCAACAGGGCCGTTGGTCGCGCCGACCATAAGTTTAAAGTCGCTGACGCTTATCTGGGATTTAGGGTCAAGAAAATATTATTCCTATCCCCCTGGTTTCGAGTCAGCCGAGGATAAAGATTGGTATCAGATTGAAAAATATGGGACCTGGCGAATGATAAATTAAGGCGAAGACGTTGTCTATTTTCAAAAACAAATTGAATATTGGAGTTGATATCGGTTCCAGCTCGATCAAAATTGTTGGGATAAAACAGACCATGAAATCCCCGGTTCTGGAATTTTTCCGGGCGATTGATTTGTACGATGAAGGCCATATCCGGCATCCGGATGAGCTTAACAATACCATTATCAGCGATATCCTTTTAGAATTGAAGTATGAGCTTGATATTAAAAAAGAAAAAATCAATGTTAGCCTGTCCGGACCATCGACCTATCTCTACAACCTGGAAATTCCAGATGTATCGCACAGCGAAATAATGCGGGCAATTCAGTGGCAGCTCAAAGCAATTGTGCCCTGGGAACTGGAGAAAGTCGAGCTGGATTATTATCCCATTCCTCTAAAAAATAGCGCTCAACGCCAGCGGCAAATCATTCTGGCGGTAGCGGAACGGGATCGGTTAGGCAAATACCTCAGCATCTTTTCCAATGCCGGCATGGAGCCGGGTATCGTGGAACTGGATTGCCTCTCGCTCTACAATTGTTATGAATTTTTTAATGATACCAAAAAATCGACGTCCAGTATACTTGTCAACGTGGGCGCCTATTCGACTAATTGCGTGGCGTTCCATCCGGATGGCAATATTTACTTCCGAAACCTGGAGTTCGGCGGATCGACAATCAATAAAACGATGCAGGAAAATTTGAACCTGTCCTATCTGGAGGCGGAGCATATTAAGCGGTCGACTAACCTATCCCAACTTATTAAAAAATTTCAGGTTCAGCAGTGGTACACTCTGCGCGATAATTTGCTCGAAGCATTCAAACGTTTTTGCAGCGAGCTGGATCAGTTCATCAAGTTTTTTCAGACAAAGACAAATGCGGAGCAGATCGACGCGATCTATTTAACCGGCGGCAGCACGAAATTGCAGAGTATGCTCTCAATCATGCGCGAGTATTTGGAATTCCCAATCAATCACTGGACTCCGTTGAAATACCTGAACGTGAATTGGGCGCGTAACAACGCCGATGTGATAGAAAAATTTAAGTACCAGCTACCGGTCTGCCTGGGGACGGCGCTTCGCGATGATTGGGCATGATCACGCTGCTGGCCGGGACTTTTTGCAATGGGGTGTGAACAATCCTGACGGATTCGAAAAGTCAATCGGATTCTGTTCATGCGCCCGGGCAGCGTTCCTCGGTCGCCGCGTTGACCATATTTAAAAATGGCAACAATAGGTAAACGGCAACCCAGATTGAGGATTCTTTCCCTGACTATTTAGTAGAGTCGGATAGTCCAGGCTGAATTATTTTTCAAAAACGAAAATGATTAAGATAAATTTTCTGCAAAAGCAATCGCTGAAAAAGAAAAGCAAACGGATCAAACTGATCATCACAATCAGCTACATCTGCATTTGGCTTTTTTCTTTGTACATGATCTTCCAGTCGTATCAGGTGAACAGATTCATCAAAGTGACCTATGAGCAGGATGCATCCCGAATTGAAAGAGATATTCGGAAAATTCAGCCGAACATGGAGCGACTGAAAAATCTGTTTTTGACAATCCAGGAATACAAACAGGGATTGCAAGCCATTGAGGAAAATACAATGTCGCCGTTGGTTCTGGCGGACAAGCTTTTTTCGGTTGCCAAAATAGTGCCGGAGCGGATATGGCTGGAAGAGATGTCATTGGAGGGGGAGAAGCCCAAAAAGCAGGCAGCAAAGGCGCAGTCGGCCGTTCGGAAGTTCACGATTCGGGGGGCGTATTTCTTGCAGTCGTCCCATCCTGATTTGCATTATTTAAATGCCTTCAATGATCTGTTGCAGCAGCGCGGCGTTTTCTCTGACTATGTTGAAAACCTGAGTATTGTCAGTTCTGAAATTTCCAATGTAAGGAATCAACCAGCCGTGAGTTTTCAAATGGAAGGCAACTGGATTTACGCCAATTCAACTGCGGGGTACTGACAGGATGGGTTGGAAATCTGAATATAGCCAGGTGAAGCGTTCATTAAAATTGAATCGCCTGCTGTTCGGGATTTTGGCGTACATTGCCGTGGTCGTCATTTACAATTTCGCTGTGCTGCAACCGATGATCGACAACTCCCGCGAATTGAAAAAGCGGAAAAAGGCGATTGAAGACCTGTATGTGGACACCCGCGCCATTGATCTCGACGAGCTCATTCAGAAATTATCGTTTCAGCGGGAAGACCTGATCTATCGGATGGAGGGCATTGAAAGTCGGCTGGTGCCGGCGATTGAAAAAAAAATCGTCTGGTCAGAGATACAAAATCTTGCCAGAAAAAATGACCTGACCGTTCTTTCGTTCGCCAATCCGGAGGACAGAGACCAGAAACTGCTCAATATAACAAAGCAATTTCTTCAGTTGAAATTGAACGGCCAGTTCTATAATCTTGTCAATTTTTTGCTGGAGCTGGATGAGTTTCGCTATCTGGCCCGGTTGCATAGTTTTAAAATTGTCAACCCCCATGACACGAAAAACAACCTGATCGTGGATTTAGCTATTTTCATTTATATTTCGGAAAAATGAACCGCGGACCATGAGCGACAAAAAGAAGCAAATCACATTGGGCGTTCTGACATTTCTCATGGCGGCGGTGTGGTATATCGCCCTGGGTTCGCCTGACTTTTTATTTTCCCATAAGTCCAAAAATAAACAGGACGTTTCCGGCGAAAAGAATAAATATGGCATTTTGAGCGACGAAACTGTGAGAATCATTCTGACCCGGTACCATAAAAAATCGACGCAGCATCTCGATTTACGGGACTATGAACCGCTGCTGAAAATCACCATGGCGGATGTGCTGGAGCACCGGGACCCGTTCAAAATAGCTGAAAATGATGCGCCCCGATCATCTCCATCCGGCAGTTCGAGTCAGGTGAAAAAAGAGAAGGCGCCGGCCTTGACGTTGCAGGGAATCATCTGGGACGAGCGCGCGCCGACTGCTTTGATCAACGGGGAAATCGTTGGAAAGGGCGATTCAATCCTGGGCTATCGCGTGGACGACGTGAAAAAAGACCGGGTGGTGCTTTCCAGGAACGGCAGGCAACTGGTTCTCTGGGAGCCGTGAGAGAAGGAAACAGCCGCAGCGATGCGCCGGTGGAATGCTCGCTGATGCGCTATTCCCGCATGCGCTAATCCTTTTCGGGAGTCATTGCCAGATTGCATTGAACAGGGGGAGGGACGCCAAGAGGTTGCTGGATTAGCGCGATGTCGCTCCCATTTCTACTTATCTGCCGGTATTTCAAATAACCAGAATAAAAAGGACCGAACAGCATGAAATTGAAACGCGCAACACGGATGTGCATTTGTTTTGCATTCATAAACATTTTCAGCGTGGCAGGATTCGCCCAGCAAGAATCGATTGAAGAGAAGCCGAAACTGACCATAAGTCTTCGGGGAGCGCAGTTGGACAAGGCGCTGGAAGTGCTCAGCGCCAAGACCGGTTTGAATTTTATGCCGGCAAATGCCGGCATCGCGCATCACAAAATCAATATCAATCTCGACAACGTGACCGTCGATGACGCAGTGACGCTGTTTATGGAGACGAACAAATTGGGCTATCGGCAGCAGGAAGGGACGAATGTGTATCTGGTTGACGAGATCGCCACAATCATGAAAGTGACGTCCATAAAAAGCATTCGGCTCGAATATGCCGAAGCGACGAAGCTGGTCGAACTTCTGACCAAAATTACCACGCCGGGGGTCGGCTCCGCGTTTGCGGATGAACGTACAAATACACTGATTGTTCGGGACAGCCCCGAGGTCATTCGGGACATCGAAGCGTTGCTCGAGAAACTGGACCAGCCCACACCGCAGGTCTATATTCAGGCAGCCATCGTTGAAATTTCACTCAACAACAATCTGGAAACCGGTGTGGAGTGGTTTTGGAAGGACCCAAAAAGCGGCAATGTCACAGGGACGGTCAAGACGGATTTTGGGCTGCAATCTGGCAGTGGAGAAGACCAAAATGCGAATGAAAACTCGATCAGTGAAGGATTGTCGCTGGGGAATGGTCTGGGCGTTGGGCTCATGAATGCCCATGTGGATGTGGTACTTCACGCGCTGAAGACGAATTATGAAATGAATCTGCTCTCCCGTCCCCGGCTGATCACGTTGGACAATGAAGAAGCAACCATCGAAGTCGGCGATCAAATCCCGTACAAAGTGCTGAATGAATTTGGTATCACTTCGTACGAATTCAAAAACGCCACAATCAAATTGTTAGTCAAGCCCCATATCAACAATGACCAAACGATCACCGTGTACCTGGAACCGAATGCGGACTATCAGAATGGCATCACGCCGGATGGGACGCCCATCATCGCCATGCGTAAAGCGAAAACCAGTGTCGTGGTGAAGAATGGCTCCACCATCGTTATCGGCGGACTCATTCGCAATGCCGAAACATCCACGCGGAACAAAGTCCCAATCCTGGGCTCAATTCCGCTCCTCGGCTATCTATTTCGAAGCGATATCAAATCGAATGAGAAGACGGAACTGGCGATATTTTTAACTCCCATCATTCTCGATGATTCAAAGATCGGGTCCTATGAAAAATTAATGGAGGATTTTGATATAAAAAAGCGGGCGGAGAAAAAATTCAAGTGAGAAAAAAATACTGAATCAAAATTTATCGGCCTGATCAATTAACAAAAAATCAATAAATTAAACTGGCCAAAAAAAAATTTATAATGCCGGGAAATTTGGGAACTTCTCTTTTTTTTCAAAGTACAATATCCCGAAAATTAAAACGAAGTTGACACCTTGTTCTGATAGTAAAAAAAGAGCAAGTTTTTCAGACAACAATTGTTACATTGAATAGAACAAATTGAGTCGAATTTTAGCAGCCTTAATTCTTTTGGGTTTTACCTCCTTTCTTCCCATTATGATTTAAGGCTGCTTTTTTTTTTGCTTTGACAGACCGGTCGGGTATAAGGAGCCTGCGGTGACCAATTCGGCCTGCAGAAACAGCCTTTCCTATGAGTAAACTGGAGGGTGCTGGAGTGGCTCTTCTTTTCGGCGACCATTGCTGGCCTGAAAACAAAAACCATCGAGTGCGGCCGATTCACTGATTTCAAAGTGAAATTTGAACCGCTACAAAAAAGAAAAACCTCTGGAAAATTCCAGAGGTTTTTACCGTGCGATGAACTGTTATCTATTCGATCATTTCTACTTTTTCTACCTCGTACTCTTCGACAATTTCAGTTTCATACTCTTCATTTTTTTTAATTTTGCTAATGTAGCATTTCCAGTGATACGGTTGTGCGCTATTGACAGGAATAAATGCTTTGCCTGTGATTTGTTTTTGACAATAGCAACAAATAGGCAATGGATTCATATCAGGTTCCTCCGTAAATAAGTCTGTTTGTAAGTCTCAGTTTTTTCATCGATTTTTCCTGTTCAAATAATTGAATGCATGAGTTTTGACTATTTATGTTTTAATCCATATTTCTCAATCTTCCGATAGATGGTGGCACGGCCAATCTTCAACTCCTCGGCAGCCTGTGAGACATTGCCGTTGGTGAACATCAACGCCTCAGTCAGTACCCGCTTTTCGATTTCTTCGAACGACAGTATCTTATCCGAGCGAATGGTGAGCGAAGACAGTCCATTGTGCTTTTCATAGAAATCGGTTTCCATTAATGTCTTTTGAATTTCCAATGGCAGGTATTCCTGATTCAATTTTTTATCGTATCGGTCCGCCAGCACCACGGCGCGCTGAATGACATTTTCCAGTTCGCGGATATTGCCCGGCCAGTAGTAGGTTTTCAGCGCCAGCAGCGTCTCAGCCGTCGGTTCCTCGATCTGCTTGTTCATCTCTTTTGCGAATTTGAGGATGAAGTGGGACGCCAACGCCGGAATATCTTCCACTCGTTCGCGGAGAGGCGGCAAATAAATGGGGAAGGCGGATAGCCGATAGTACAGGTCTTCCCTGAATTTTTTTTCCTTCACCTCGTCCTGCAAATTTTTATTCGTCGCCGAAAGGATCCTGACGTCGACCTTAATTTTTTCGCGGCCGCCGAGTCGCTCAAACGCCAATTCCTGAGTGACCCGCAGAATCTTGGCCTGGGTGGTCAGGGGCATGTCGCCGATTTCATCCAGAAACAGGGTGCCGGTATGGGCGTGTTCGAATTTACCGATCTTCCGAATATGCGCCCCTGTGAATGCGCCTTTTTCGTGCCCGAACAGTTCGCTTTCGATCAAATTTTCAGGCACGGCTGCGCAGTTCATATCCGCAAATGGGGCCTCTCTGCGGCCGCTGTTGTAATGAATGGCGCGGGCCACGAGCTCTTTGCCTGTGCCGCTCTCCCCGTAAATGAGCACGTTAATATTGCTATCAGCGACTTTCTTGATCTGCTCGAAAATATTTTTCATGTGCTCGCTTGTGCCAATAATATTCTCGAACCGGTACTTTTTCGTGATGTTCTCTCGCAGTGAATTCAATTCCTTCACAGACTGGCAAATGGCAATGCTATTTCGAATGATCAAATTCAGATGGTCAAAATCTGAAATACCCTCGGGTTTTAAAATGTAATCATAAGCGCCCAATTTCATCGCTGCCACGGCCGGGTCGATGGACTGAAGGGCTGTTATCATAATCACCGGCACATGAGGAAATTGCAGCCGGATCTGCTTCAGCACTTCAAATCCGCTCGATTCCGGCATCATAATATCCAGCAGCACCGTGTCCACATCGCGGTCGCGAATGATGTCCAAAAATCCCCGCGGTCGCTGGAGCAGATGGACGACATGCCCCTGACGTTCGAAATTTATTCTGAAAATGTTCGAAATGTCGGTATCGTCGTCAATGATTAAGATGTTGCCCTTCGTCGAATTGAAATTGTCCATGAATTCCTCTATGCAAAGTCGAATTGAATTTTAATTTTGTAACTTACCTAAAATATCGACTTGATTTATAGAGACTTTAGTGCAGTGAACGCAGTGGTAACTATTAATAAAATTGAAAATTTTGAAGATAGGGGAATTACCAGTGGAAAGAATTTTTTAATTAAAACGTCATGGTGCAGTCATTTATGGAACACAAAGACTGCCACCTGATCGTTCGGGATATTTTTCCAGAACCATTCGCCTGTTCGGGGATACGACACGTCCCAGCTATTACCTGCGCTGGATGGATATCCAGCGCGAACAGGATCCGAACGAGCTCATCAGGAATGCTCTGGTTCAGTAAAAAAAACCCCAATCTCGATGATGAGGGGAGATTGGGGATTAAATTTTTTATGCCAAACCGTCATGCTCAATTTTACGAATGAAGACAAAGATTGGGAACCTTCATTCGCTGGAGCCAGCGAATTACATTGGGAACTCGATGACAGGTTATTCTTTTTTGTCAGCAAGCTTACATGGAACACAGAGTTGAGTGTGCGGCACTGCTTCTAACCGTTCTCTCGGGATTTCCTGATGGCAGGAAATGCAAATGCCATAGGTGCCATCTTCAATCCGTTGCAGCGCTTCATTCAGGTAGAGAAGGTACTTATTTTCCCGGGAAGCATAGTAAAATGATTTTTCCCTCTCCCTCTCGTCCGTGCCATGATCCGCCATGTGCGTTGCGTAGGTTGTATCTGTGCCGGAAATCTGCTTTGACGTATCGCTCGCTGTCTCTTTGTAATAACCTAATTCATGGAGGATTTCTTCGCGCTTCTGCAACAGGAGTTGTTTAAAATACTCTAAATCTTTTTTATCCATCTTCCACTCTCGTAGTTATTACGAAGCGTTCCCTCCGATTCTGAGCGCAGGTGTTCTGAAAAGTGACATAAATATACTATATAAATTACCAATTGTCAAGCTGTTTTTGGCCGGTCTCAGAAAAGCGTACGTCCATTGCAAATAAAGGAATGCATGAGCCCGTCTTCCCGTGGGAAAGAGACGGATTCAAGCCGCAAGGATCGTGTTTTCCCATACCGAGCCGCTGCCGATTCATTCCAGCGGATTAAAGTGTCTCCGCAATCGACACGATTTGCCGGACGTCTCAAAACGCATCACCTTATTTGGAAAGGAGCCGGACTATTTCCGGCTGATTCAAATTATCCCGGGTCACTACATAAACGCCGGTGTCTATTCTCTCTGGAATGTGCTGACCGTTCAGAACAGCCACAGCGCTTTTCACGCCTTCGTACCCCATCTTGAACGGATCCTGAACAATGAGCGCATCCAGGGAGCCGGAGGTCAGGGCTTCCACTTCGTTGGGTGCAGCGTCGAATCCAACGACCTTCACCTGGCCCAATTTATTTTTTGTCTTCAGCGCCTGAACGACGCCGATTGTCCCGGCTTCATTGGCGGCGAAAATTCCCTTGATGTCCGGGTGGCCGGTTAAAATATCTTCCGTCACTGCCATGCCAACGGCCACTTCGCTCTGCGAGTAACGGATGGGAAGCAGTTCAATGTTCGGATATTTTTTGATCTCTTCGACAAATCCCTGTTCGCGCCAGTTGGATGTAGCAGCGCCAGGCACAAACGGAATACAGGCAACTTTGCCCTGTTCGCCAATCAGTCTGGCCAATGCCTGTGCGCCCTTTTGAGCAGCGACACTATTGTCCGTGGCGATGAAGCTCTTCGGGATATCGGAATCGACTCCGGAGTCGATGGTGATGATCGGTATATTTTTCTCCGCTGCCTGTTGAATGACAGGGATCAGACCCTGGGCGTCGCAGGCGGCAAGGACAATGGCGTCGATCCCTTTGTTGATATAATCTTCGACAATGGCGATCTGGCTGGCGATGTCGGTCTCCTGAGTGGGGCCCTTCCAGATCACGTCAGCGCCGAATTCTTTTCCCGCAGAATCTGCGCCCGCCTTCACCGTTGTCCAGAATGAATGCACCAGGCCTTTGGGCGAGACGAGAATTTTTCGGGTGGTCGCCTTTTGAGAATCGGTGGAGCAGTGGGTGAAAAACAGCGCTCCCAAAATTATGGAAATTACAAGCAGCCGACGTTTCATAGAAATACCTCCTTCACAAAGGTCAGTTTCCTGACTGAGTTTTTATCCCGTTTAATTATTTGAAAGATTCAGTGAGCAGCGCGGATCCAGCGCCTCACTCAGCGAAATCAACGAACCTGGCCATCAAAGGATCAGGCGCTCCCAGCTAGGCCATCAGGACTTTTTTGCTTTTTGATGCTGGTCAATGAATACGGCAAAGACGATGATCGTTCCAATGGCCACCTGCTGCCAGAACGCGGAGATGTCGAGCAAATTGGAGCCATTGCGCAGAACGCCAATGAGCAGAGCGCCCAGAATAGCGCCCCAGATTGTGCCACTGCCGCCGCTCAGGCTGGCGCCGCCGATGACGCAGGCTGCAATGACATCGAGTTCGTAGCCCATGCCGGAAGTGGGCTGTCCCGTACTCAGCCGCGACGCCAGAATGATGCCGCCCAATCCGTACAGAAATCCAGCCAGCAGATAAATATAAATGACCATTGGCGTGGTTCGTATGCCGGCCAGCCGCGCCGCCTCAAAATTGCTGCCGATGGCGTAGGTGTAACGGCCGAACGGTGTTTTCGACAAGACAATGTGCCCGATGACGGCGAGCACGAGGGTGATTAGCACCGGAATGGGGAAGAGGCCGGCAAATCGGCCGTTGCCGATCAGAGAGAACTCCGGCGGCAGGCCGAAGACCGGCACACCCTTTGTGATGATGAGCGCCAATCCGCGGGCAATCCCCATCATGCCCAGCGTGGAAATGAATGGCGGCAGCTTGCCAACCGCGGTCAGAAATCCATTGATGAAACCGCACAGCGCACCGACCAGAATGCCCACAGCCGATGCGAGAAACAGGTCGATGCCGTCCGCGATGAGCAACGTGGTCACCACGCCGGAAATGGCCATGATCGATCCGACCGATAAATCGATGCCGCCGGCGATGATAATCCACACCTGGCCGATGGACATAATGGCGATCACCGCCATTTGCAGCCCAATGGACAGAAAGTTATCCGTGGTCAAAAAATGCGGCGAGAGAATGGTCAGAACGATCATGATGAGAAGGAGACTGAGCACAGAGGCCAATTTTCGGAAGTGGAAAAAGATTTTTTTTATGTCCATAGTACCTGACAAATAATTTTCAAACTTTTTTTGGCAGATTATATTATAGAAAACTGATGACGATGATGATCGACTTAAAAAATGGCGGACGATCCGCATAGATCATGCCAGAGGCAGATGCGTCCTTCGGTGCATTTACACTGATTAAGAATCCGTGAAGATCAGCGCGGAACGTCTACCGATCTTTTTGGAGGATCATCCGCGTAATCAGCGTTCTATCTCATTTTAGTCATGGCGTGTTCAGGTTATGTTCTTTCAAAGAATCGATTTGAGAACTGAGACCCGGGCTTTAAAATTGGATTTTTATTTCTTTATTTTGGGCTAACAAACCGGATAACTGCCGGGCATTGGCGTGGCTGGGATCCAGGCGAAGCACCTGTTCCAGTTCGGCTTTGGCCAGGGCCGGTTGCTTCGTGCTCACGTAACTCACAGCCAGATAATAATGGGCTAAAATTTTTTCATCGTTGGAAAGCTGATTCTGCTTTTTGTCCAGTGACAGCGCCTGTTGAAAGTTCGAGACGGCGCTGGCATAATCTTTTTTCATCAGATACACCATGCCCAATTTCGCCGGGATGAACGCTCCTCCACTGTTCAATTTGAACGCAAGATTGAACCATTGCTCCGCCAGGTCGTGTTGATTCTGAATGAAAAACAGATTGCCAATTTTGAAATACGGGAAGTAATTCTCCGGCACAACCTTGATAACGGCCTGATATTCATTCACAGCCTGCGGAAACATGCCTCGATCCCCATAGTATCCGGCCAGACGGTTATGGGCTTCATTCCACGAAATCTGCTGACTGGAGTATTGTGACACAAGCAGTTCCACCATCGTTGCTGTCTGCGGATCGGCTGGAATCGTCGCTGTCACCTTTTTTGAATACGGCCATCCGGAGGTGAGTTGCTCGATCTTCTTGTCCCCAATAGCCCTGTCAATCAGCGTGACCCGCGAATAGTCCGCAAAAAAATCATCGGTGAGATGCAGGTTTTGAGCCTGCGTCCCGAAGAAATTGAATTCATCAATCGCCTGAGCCAATGTTTTTGCCATCAGAAAATAGCCGTTGAAATTGGGATGCAAATGCTCGCTAATCAGCTCATTGCCGATGATGCCGCGCGGCGATTGGCCGGCAAAAGCAGCATCCGTGTCCACGAGAGGAATTTTGCGCTGCGTGCATAGCTTTCTGATGATGGCATTGATATCCGAGGAGGCGCGAAAACGGAGCCCATCCAGATCCCGCGCGCGGACGAAATACTCTCTGACTGTTGCACTATCGCCCAACCCGAGAACGCATTCGCCCATTTCAAAATGAAGCTGCGCCGGCATGGCGTCGATGGCTTTTGCGTCTTCGAATGATGAAAGCGCCAGGACCCATCGGCCTTCTTTTTTATACGTCCCTCCGTATCTGAAAAACGTGTTCCAGCGGGCTTTGGATGCCTCGGAGAGCGAATCGCTGAACAGGGAAATGAACGGCGGCTGTCCGCGGAGATTGCTGGTAATGGTGCTCATCAGGACGGGCACGTCATTCGATTGGCAGGTGGCAAAGATGCGCGACATGTTTTTCTCAAAATTGGCGTGAGCCAGCCGGTAATCGCTGCTGCCAAAAGCGATAGATTTTTTGTCGGCCATGGACGCCATCAATGTCCGATTTGAGGGCTGGTCCGGCGCGCTCCTGGTTGACGCTGAAATGGCTGCGTAGATATTCCTGAGCAGGTGAAATGTCCTCAGCTTGCGCAGGTTCAGATAGGTGCGGGTGATTGCCGGGATTTTGCCAAGCCTTTCCACAGAGCCAGCGCCAAACGCGCCGTAAAATTCATTGTGCCCCAGATAGAAAATGAACAGGTCCGGTTCATACTTCACCAGTTCATCGACAAATTCCATCACTGTGTAACTGTTGATCGCCGACAATCCAACATTGATCACCTCGAATTCTTTGCCCGGGTAAAAATGAAACAAGCGATCGCGCAGCAGGCTGTTGATTCGGGCATTGAGCTCGAACGGGAAGCCTGCCATGGTCGATCCGCCCAGCAAGAAAATTCGCACGGTGCGCGGTGATTTGTTATACTCGAATTTTTGCGGATAGAGCTGGGGAATGAGGTGGGCCGGCGTCCGGATGAAATATCGTTTGGCGACATTTTCGTTGAGCTGGTAAAATTTTTCGCCGTTCGCCTCCCTGACAAGGACGAGGTTTAAATCATCACCGTAGCGAAAAACCCTGAGACTGATTTCGAATAGGAAAAGAAACAGAAACGGCAACAGTACCATGATGCCGGAGAAGATGCTTTTCTTAGAGATAACAGTCATTCAACCGATAAAAACTTTGGGGTGTTGGATAATTTTCAGTGAATTATGGGGCGACTCAAAAATGCCTTAAAAGGCTTTGATGCGCTTTGTAGCTGAACAGTAACGAATATTCATTTATAAAATATTCATAATGAAATGAATCTAACCTTGAACCCTGAACGCTGGACCAGCCAACCTGAGTGGTTAAGCCCATACATTCTCAACCCATCCATTACGCCGCAATCAACGATTCCAACGGATGAAAACGACAGCTAAAATATGGCGTAAATGAACGGCGCCAATGCTGAACCTTCGGTGAGCACAATGAGTAATCCCAGGAGTAACAGGAAAAAGATGATGGGACCGAGCCACCACTTTTTTCTCACTTTTAAGAATTCCCACAGTTCAGCTAAAATCGATAATTTGCTCATTGATTTCCTCCAATTAACCTTTAACGCTTCCGAGAGTGAGACCGGAAATTAACCAACGACTGAGAAAGAGAAACAGAATGACGACTGGCAGACTTACAATGATTGCCCCGGCAGAATACAATCCCCAGGATGTTTCCATGGCGGACTGGAATGTCTTCAATCCCAGCGGCAGCGTGAACAGGCTCTGGTCCTGAATGAGCACCGCTGCAACGAGATATTCAGACCAGGCGGCCATGAACGAGAACAGCGCGGTGATGACCAGCGCCGGCGCGGCAAGGGGAAGGACAATCCGCCAGAAGGTGGCGAACTGGGAGCAGCCATCAATGGACGCGGCCTCTTCCAGACTGTACGGTATGGTGTCGTAGTAGCCTTTCATCTGCCACGTGGTAAAGGGCAATGCCGTGGCGGAATAGGCAACGATGAGTCCGATGTATGAATCGTAAAGTTTTAATTTGATCAGCATAATGAACAAAGGCAGCAGCAACATGGTCATGGGGAACATTTGCGTGGTGATGAGGCTGAACATGGCTGCATCCTTGCCGACAAATTTGTACCGCGAAAAGGCATAGCCGGCAGTGGCGGCCAATCCCACGCCCACAATCATAACCACCAATGAAATGATGAGGCTGTTGCCCATCCATGTGAGAAAGGGTTCGTTTGTGAACAGACGAACGTAGGTGTCCAGCGTGGCGTTCTCGGGAATGAGCGCCAGCGATTTGCTCAACAGCCTGTCCCCGGGCCGAATCGAGATCGTGAAGACGCGAAGGATGGGGTAGACAGAGAACAGTGTGAACAGCGTCAGCACCGAGTACGCGCCGATTTTTCCTGTGAGAGATAGGTCTCGTGGTTTTCGCATAGTTCAACCCATTACCATTTTAAAATATTTATTAATCCGTTCGGTTGACGAATCATAACGACCCGGCTCACCTGCAAAACTGCTACACTATATTTAACACAACGAAATGACTGTAAAACTTTGCACTTAACCCGATTTGAAACACCGCAGTTTTGTCAGGTGCAGCCGATTGTTAGCCGTTTTGTATTTGATTATAATGAACGTTATCAAAAAATTTAATGATATTTAAAGCGTCACGAGAAATTAATTTCAATTCAGCTTCATCAATAAAATTGAATTCATCAATATTTTGCGGACTACCATGACATTGGGGATCAGTCGTCTTTTTTATAAATTCCAATTTTGAGATAATATTTTCATGATCAATATCTTCGACTTTTTCATATTTCTTAAATAATCCGATATGGCCGCTCAAAGTTTTTATCAATTTATCTAATCCAGGCGACAAATATTTATTAGTGCTACTACCTTGTTTTAAAATATAGAGCTTAAAACTTAAAAATGTTTCTAAGACAACACGAATACAACCTGGTATAGACTTTTTAGCTTGTTCGTAATCAATGTCATTATTTATATATGATAAAATATCATCTAATTTTTGAAAATAAGCTGTCTTATAATTTGAGAGTGATTTAGGAAGGGATTGAAGTAGTGGAAGATTATTTCTTACATTTAAAAAATAGTCATTTCTATCATCGCCACTAAGAATATTACCATAATATTTTAAGAATATAAGATTATGACTAATAACAAATAATTGACCTGCATCTTTTAACAAATCATTTATTAAAAAAGCTGTAGAATAAAGCCGCCTTTCGTCTAAGCTTGAAACTGGATCGTCAAGTATAACGATACATTCTGACAATTTGGTTGTTGTATTATCAATTACTTCATATTGTAATTTGCTTAAGAAGTAAGCAAATGCTAAGGCTGATTTTTCACTTTCGCTGATTGAATTTTTTAATTTATTTTTGGTGCATCCGCTTTCATAAAGTATTGAAATATTCTCTTTTGGCTTCGTGTTGTCAATGTTTATTTCAAAATGAAATATCCCCAATCGTTTCAGAAAAAAATTAACATATTTGGATTCATTTTTTAGTTTAGCCAATGAAGATTCTAATTGTCTTTCTAATTTCGACAAGTCATCTTTGATGTTTTTTATATTATTTTCATTCTGCCAATATACGCTTATTAAATTACCAGTATCAAAAGTATCAAAATCATAATTGCCCTTCTGTTGTATTAAATTTTTTATTTTATCAGCGATTACAGATTCATTTAAAGTTTGATTCTTCAATTCTTGAAAAATAAGAGTTTTCTGTTCATGGATAGGTTTTAAGAAATTAACATTATAATCATTAACTAAATTCTTCAAGTTTTTTAATAGACTATCTGCCTGTACTTTGGATGATACATTTTCCTTTTTATCTGAAATCAGCTTCTGTAAATTTTCTAATTCCTTTTCACAGGTCTCCAATGAATATTCATAATTTATTTTTTTGTCTGTATCAATGAGATAAGAATACTTACTATCAAATGTTTTTATTTTTTCAATGGAAATTATATTATCTTTCAAAATTTCTTTAATAATGTCGATTTGTTCTGATTGAGTATTTAGGTCTTTAATAAGAATTTTATACTCATCATTAAAATAGCTTTCATAATCACCAATTAACGAATTAATTTTCAATTTTATATCGCTATCACAGAGTGGGCATTTATAAAATTTACTTGAATCATTTCTCTTTAAAAGCTGGAGTCCATCTTCAAACCATTCACTCAAACTTTTATAATTTTTTAATTGAACTTCAGATAAGGTTGCTATTTTTTGTTCAACTTTCTCTCTTGCAGTTTCTGAGATACTTTTTAAAAATGCAATCGTTAGATTTTCAAAATCAAGCTTAATTGATTTTATGAATATTTTTTCGATTTCGACTATATCATTAGCAAATTCATCCTGTTTTTGGGAAAGCTCGTATTTCTTATAATATCCATCAAGCTCTTGATCGATTTTATTAAGATCGATCTGGGTTGCATGGCTGGGTAAATTCCAACCCGTTAATCTTTTATTAGAAATTTTATTATTAAAATCAATTTGATATTTCTTCTTAATTTTTTCAAATTCATTTTCGTATTTCTCTTTATCTGTTTTAAAATTAGCAAAGGTATCTTTTTTCACCGTAATAGTTACTTCAATTTTTTTTATTTCTGGATTTTTGAGTTGTTCTTTTGTTACAACCTTTGAATCAAACTGTTTAATATTTGATGAAGAACCATCATAAATATGACCTGTAATAAATCCTGTATTAAAGATCCATATTTTTTCATTAGCTAAATCTTTATTGTATTTAACTTTTTTCCCATCGAAAACTAATTCAATTTCAGAAATGTCTTTATCATTCACTATGTCCGCAAATAACTCATCTTTTTCAATTTTGTCTATTTGGGAAAACAAATTAAAAATATTAGTTAATGTCGTCTTTCCACATCCGTTATATCCAAATATTATATTTTTTTTATTAAAATCAGGAATGTCATTGTTCCAATTGAAATCTTTGAAAATACCGATCTCTTTTAATTTATTAATTTGTGTTATCATAATTTTATCACAATATTGTATTTGTATACACGGCTAACCATAGATTATTTGTCTCAGCATTTCAAGAGCTTGTATTTTTTATTGATATGTTTTGGTTGACCGGTTTTGCTTTTCATCCCCATCGTCGTGAAGACTGCCGATAGTGAATGCTGTATTATCAATTTTCCTGATATTTGCGGTGAATTTTTTCTTCGGCTTAATTGCTGTCACTATCGATTGAAGTTGATTTTCAATCAATGCCTAAAGTTTCTTTTACTTTATCAAGCGAAATTGTTGCTTCATCTTTAGTATCCGCTTTTGCGTTTCGTAAGTCTACAAGGTCTTCAATATCTTGAATATATTCGGGCAACTTATGATACTCATTATAATCAAGAATTGCAAAGTCAGCCTTATTGTCTCTTTTTAAAATTTCTGGGTTAATTGCTATCATGTGTATGCCTCTCCTCTTTGCTTTATATGATAAATTATGATACCATTTTCTTCTATTTCAAACAGAACGCGATAACCACCAGCCCTAAGCCGATACTCAGGTGTAAAATCTGTCAGTTTTTTAATATCACCAGTTAGACCATTTGCCAGCAGTGAAATCTTTCTATAATTTTTTGACCATCTTTTTGAGGTAGCTTTTGTAATTCCTAAACTGCATTTTTCTTAAATTTTATTTCGTACATCGTGAGTCCCTGCTGCGTTTGATTCATCTTTTTATTGACATTGCTGATATGTTGAACAGCATGTTAAATCGAATCGTTAAGATCAGATATCTTAACCGATGTACTCTGAATATTGGGAAATGAAAACAGTGGAAAATATACAAATAATTCAGGTCAAAAAAAAGCTAATACACCGCCTCGGTCGCCCGCGTCTTTTTGATGAAATTCCAACTGAACGTGAGCAGGAAGATGAAGATGATCATGGAGAACGCAGCGGCGTAGCCCATGCGGAAATAGCGGAATCCTGACTTGTAGACCCAGGAGACCAGAATATGCGTCGTATCCGCCGGCTCGCCGCCGTTGCTCACCAGCCACACCACGTTGAAATTATTGAACGTCCAGATAATGCCGAGCGTGATGGCCGGGATCATCACCGGCTTGAGCAGCGGCAGTGTGATATGTTTCAGCTTGTGGTACCAGGAAGCGCCGTCGATGTCCGAGGCTTCGTACAATTCTTCCGGGATGCTCTGCAATCCGCCCAGGGCAATGACCATCATAAACGGGAAGCCCAGCCAGACATTGGTGATGACGCAGGCAGTGAACGCGCCCCATTCGGTGGTGAGCCAGGGAATCTGCACGCCGAAAGCCTGATCCAGCATGAGGCTCACCGCGCCGTATTCGGAGTTGAACAGACCGCGCCAGGTGAGGGCGGTGATGTACTGCGGGACAGCCCACGGCAGAATGAGCAGGGTGCGGAAAAACGATTTCCCTTTGATGTCTTTGTTCAAAATGAGCGCCAGCGCGACGCCGATGGTCACGTGGAAAAATACATTGACCGCCGTCCACAAAAAAGTCTTGCCTAAAAAATACCAGAATGTGCGTTCCCGGAAGACGGCAGAATAATTTTCAAAACCTGTGAGTCGCCAGTTGTTGAAATGGCTCAGATTCATGTTGGAAAAAGACAGGATGATGTTATAGACAAACGGGTACAGCACAACCAGCCCCATGACCACGAAGGCCGGCACCGTGTACAGGTAGGCAAGACGGTTGTTCTCGATATTTCCGATACCAGAAGCCATATCACTCCCGATTTTCCTTGATTAATTTTTCGGCCAGCGCCTGCATCGCTTCAGCGGCCTGTTTCGGGTTCATTCCCCCTGTGAAAATGGATTGATAACTCGGCCGCATGGCGTCCCAGATCCAGCGCAGTTCCGTCACAACCGGCATCACTCGGGCGACCTGCATCTGGTCAATGGAGCTCTGCACAATTTGATTTCGGGTGATGAGCGTGTCGCTGAACGCCGCCTTGCGCGAGGGCACTGTGCCCATGGCCCGCGAGAACGTGAGCTGCATCGAGTCTGACGTTAAAAATTCAACCAGTTCTGTGGCAATGGCCAGCTTTTCATCCTTCACATTGATATTGACTGAGTAGCCCATGGAGGAGACCAGTGGGGCAGGCCACAGCCCTGTCTCATCGATTTTGGGAATTCGGGCGATCCCCAAATTGATTTTATTTTCCAGGTAAGTGCCCCACGACCACGGCCCGTTGATGATCATTGCGGCATAGCCGTCGAGGAAAAGGGCGTTGGCAATCTCGTAATCGCATTCCATTGGAATGATTTTTTCTTTATTTGCCAGATCAAAAATGAGCTGTGCGGCCTTGACCACTGCATCGGTGTTCAACGTGGGATGATTATCGGAATCCATTATCCATCCGCCATAGCCACTGATGAACGGCACTGCAAAGAAAGGCTCCGTGTAATTCCAGGCCAATGCATAGCGATCCGGTTTGCCGTCGCCGTCCAGGTCTCTGGTCAATTGTTTCCCCAAACGGATCAATTCGCCGATAGTCCGGGGTGGAACGGGCACAAGGTCTTTATTGTACACCAGACACAGATGATTCCCGATCTGATCCGCAATTTGGTAGAGATGATTCTGAAACCAGATGTTCGCCGGGATAGGCTCAGCGATGAAGCTATCCAGAAAGGCTGGGTTGAAGATTGATTCCAGAGGCTGAATGACATTGAGCTCGACAAACGGACCGATATTATCGCTGGCGCCCCAGAAGAGATCCGGGCCGCTGCCGCCCATGGCAGAGATGATGTAATTGGTTCGGGCTGTTTCCGGCTCGTAAAAAAGCTGGCTGAATTTCCAGCCCGGGTGTCGTTCGGAAAATTCATCCAGCTTGTCCTGCAAAATTTTCGTAGCCAGAGGCCGCATCGAATGCCAGATCATGATGCTTTTTTCTCGCTGGCCGGCGCAGGTCAGAAAGATGAAGATGATTAAAATAGAGAAGATGGGAATGAGTTTATTTTTCATCGTAATTCAAATCGGATTGTTTTTCAGAGGCGCTAATGTCTCAGCTATCGGCTGCCCGAAAAAAGAGAGCTCCGTTGTAGTCAAATCAGTCAGGTTGAAATTTCAGTGCATCGGCGGTGACGCTATCCATTCCTGCCATTTTGCTGATCAATGATCGACATGAATTTGAGCTTAAACCAATGTTTAATTTTGTTTAAGAATTTGAGTCCAATTATACTTAATTTTTTTAAAATAGTCAATCAAAAAAATGAGAGGGTGCTTTTCTTTTATCGCCGGAAGAAATAAAAAATCTGCGCAGCGACAATGACGGCACATGTGTTTATTCGATTTATAAGAAAATTAAAATTAAATGAAGGAAACGGCAGCAATAGGACGCGCGCATCGATTCACATCAAGCGAACAATCCCGATGAATAGAATGCGGCAATTCTAAACTGGAAGAATGGGGTGCAGGCAGTGAGATTATGCTGCGTAATCAACTGTACGATTGGATTAATAATCCTGAATTACTGTTTCAAAGCAATCTGCTGGCTTCAAATTATTACGCGCATGTATCTGAAAATGGACTTCGCCGGCTTTTAACCGAGGCTTTGGCAATATCAACCCTGATGACATTGTCATCAATTGAACCCTGATCCCAGTCCTCAATCGCTTGCCGGGCGGCGTTTTCATCCGGCAGTTCTAAGAAACCATAACCACGACAGCTTTTGGAATATCTATCCCGGATTATTTTGATATTCTTTACGCTGCCGTATTCTTCGAACATTTCGAGAAGATCGTCTTCGTCGGTGTCTTTGGGCAAATTTCCAACGTAAATGCGCATCTTATCTCCCTCCTGAATAAGACAAGTGACTATGACATAAATTTGAAATGAACTAATAATTCATTTTTCTATCGGTTGTACCGATTCCTGTTTCGGCTGAATTCCTGTCGTAGCAAGATGCTGCATTGGAATTTTCCTGGTTGGTGCGCATTCAACAACGTATCACTTCCGTTATGTCATGAACAGGAAAAGAACCCCGGTCGAAAAATTACTGGTTCGTGTAAAAATAACTCGAAGTATAATAATTTTTTTGTAAAGAGTCAAGTACAAAATTAATTTTTGTTAATTTTTATGGGCCGAAAATCCAGACTCGATCCCGGGCATTCCTTCAGTCTCGGGTCAATTTTTCACTGTTCATTCTTTTGAATGATCACTTTGATCTCGAGCGTTGATCGACGTTGCACCGCCATAAATATTCTTTTTGAGAAATACAGTTTCGCTTCGGATACTTCGAAGAAACTTCTTGCTATTTATTAATTTCTATGCTATTTTTAACCACACACCGAATGAATTAGTAACAGCCATCATCCTGCACGTGCGCCCTTGATGTGCAATCATCCTTTTTTTCGAACAGCGGTGCTGTCTTCGTGTCAGACATCGAACCAAGCATTCGCCAATGTTCTTGCCCTGTGTGTCGTCTGAGTTGGAGTAAGAAATGAGGGATCGAGCGGAAATTTTACCACTGGGAAAATTGCCTCCGAGCGTGCTTTCTGAATTGCTGAAGACGTACGTCCGACACGACGAGTCGGTCATCGTTGGAGCAGCGCTCGGAGTAGATGCCGCAGTCATCGACATGCGCGATTACTATCTGGTGGCCAAGACCGATCCGATCACGTTTGTCACCGGTGACATCGGCTATTACGCCATCAATGTCAATGCGAACGACATCGCCTGTATGGGAGGCGTTCCGCAATGGTTTTTAGCCACGGTGCTTTTGCCGGAAAACCACACTCATGTGTCGCGCGTGGAGGAGATTTTTGCTCAGTTGAGCGCTGCGTGTGAGAAATTGAACATCAGTTATTGCGGCGGACATACTGAAGTGACCTATGGCATCAATCGGCCCATTGTAGTTGGCAACATGCTGGGAACGGTGCTCAAGCAAAATCTCGTGGTCAATAAGAACGCTGCGGTTGGCGATACCATTCTTCTGACCAAAGGAATAGCGATTGAAGCAACGTCCATCATCGCGAGGGAGAGGCGAGATGTCCTGGTGGAAATGTATTCGGCTGACTTGGTCGAACGATGCAGGAATTTCATTTACGCGCCGGGAATCAGCGTATTGAAAGAAGCGCAGTTGGCCATTGCCGCAGCATCTGTCCATGCGATGCACGATCCAACAGAGGGTGGTTTGGCCATGGGATTGTACGAGCTTGCCCATGCCGCTCAATTGGGACTGAAAATCAATGTCGATGAAATCCCAATTTTCCCTGAATCGAAATTGCTGTGCGAGCAGTTTGAAATTGATCCCATGGGGGCAATCGCTTCCGGCGCGCTACTCATTGTTGCAGAGCCCCGGCAAAGCGAGAAAATTATTTCGGAACTGAAGCGGCATGATGTTTCGGTGAAAATTATTGGGCACATGGTTGCGCAGGCAGAAGGGATGAAATTGGTTGACAGGAATGGCGACGAGGTCGATTTGCCTGAATTCACTCAGGATGAAATAACAAAGCTGTTTTGAATAATGCGCTCAATCGCTGTGCGTCTTCGGCATGAAGGAACGCTGTCCGAAGCGATGAGCGATGAGGTGCGAGACAGCCGGTCGCTGCTTCATTCCGCGAGTCGTTGAAATCGACCGCATAGTTCACATACACATTTACTGAAATAGGAAACCAATCATACACGGAGGAGAGATGCAGATAGAATGGATTGAAAGCCAGTTCTTCGATACAAACAAAATCGCCAATGATATGATCATTGTCCATCATACGGGCAGCACGAACGGGAAAATCAATAGCCTGCAGGGAACACTGGCCTGGTTCAAACCGGATGTGTGGCGTTCTACAAATCAGGTTTCGGCGCAATACGTCATTGCGAGGGAGGAGAGGCCTATCATTCAGATGGTGCGCGATGAGCACTCATCGTATCATGCAGGTAAAAGTGAATGGGTGATCAATGGGGTGCTGTGCCAGAATCTGAACAATCGCAGCATCGGCATTGAATTGCAGGGCGATGGCAACCTTGTTCCCTACACGGATTTCCAGTACGAAGCACTGATCTGGCTGGTGAAACAGAAAATGAATCAGTTCAATGTGCCCATTGAATTGATTCGGGGACATCAGGAAATTTCCACGCATAAAGTGGATCCAGGTGAGATGTTCGACTGGAATCGGTTGAAGCGGGGTCTGGGTTCCACTTCGGTGCCGGTGGATGATTATCCCGGCGGCGCTAGCGGAAGCGGAGAATTGGTCGATGAAGATGGCGATGGCATCATTTACATCGATGAAACCGACGACGTGAGAATTCCCGCTGGAAAAGACAGATCTCTGCTGAACCAGATCGTCGATTTCTTTGCGTCGCTGTTCGGCAAATGAATTACCGCGCGCCGAGCGGAACGAGGCAGAGGAAGCTCAATCGCGTTGCGCCGGTATTTCGGAATTGATGGACTTCACCTGGCGGGACAAAAATGGCGTAACCGGCCTGAACCGGTTTTGTCCCGTCCGGGGTGATGGCTTCGCCCTGGCCTTCGATGACAAACATTTCATGTTCCCAATCGTGGCTATGATGAAACGTGTAGCCGCCCGGTTCGACATGGAATAAGCGCATGGCGAAATTTGGAGCGCCGTCGTCGTGCGAAATGAGCATCCGCATGGTCACTCCGGAAACGCCGTCCACTTCAATGGATTTGGCGTCAATGTCCGTATAATGCACAGCTTTCATGGTTCGTCTGTCCTTTGTATCAGGTATTCTTACCGCGATGAAGTTTTCACCGACCGACAAAATTCTTCAAATTTTTCCCGCGAATAGACCGGGGTCGCGCCCGAGAATTGGGCGACAAACGCGCCCAGCGCATTGCTGGCCTCGGCGATTTCTTTCAGCGAATTTCCCCGCAAATAATGATGTATCATAGCTGCGGCAAATGCATCCCCGCAACCGGTGGTGTCGATTGGATTGATGGCAATGCCGGGCGTCCTGACCAGTTCATCTGAATTCAACAGCATGCAGCCATCAGCGCCGAGGGTGAGTGCGACCAGTTTCAAATTGAATTCGTTGAACAGGAAACGGAGGAACGATTCGTCATCGAGGGTGGGGCGCCAGGCCTCCTTCAGGATGGCCAATTCATTCTGGTTCAATTTGACGGCGTCGGCTCGGACCAGCGACGATTCCACAATCGAACGCGTGGCGTCGTCCCAACCGCGAATATTCACGTCGTATACTTTGAAGGCGCGATTCGCTAACGCCAGGAAGGAGTGAATCGCTTCCCTGGTTTGCGCCCCTCGTTGCGCGAGCGTGCCAAATAACACCGCGTCAGCAATGCCGGCCAATTGGCGCAGCGACAGATCCATTTCCAGATGATCGAATGCGACGTTCACGCTGCATCGAAACTTCGGCTGACCCTGTTCGTCGAGGGAGACCTGGACTGTGCCGGTGGGATTACTGTTATCCCTTTGAATCAACAGGGTAGTGAGTTTCCTCGATTCCAATTCCCGGAGCATTTCGCGACCCAACGCGTCGATTCCAATGCGGCTGACGATGATCCCCAGGTCGCCCAATTGATGGCAATGAACGGCAAAATTGGCCGGCGCTCCGCCGAGAAATTTGCCGTGCTCATAGACATCCCAGAGGATTTCTCCCAATCCCACAATTTTGAATTGATCGTTCGTCATACGCATGTCCGGATTTTGTTCCGATTTATAGTCGATTCGAAATTGACAGAACATTTTGCCCGATACACTGATGGGCGCAGTGAAGATGAATCCCCCTAAATCGCGAGCAAGGTGTTCCTGCCTATCGCACCCAGATCGGTTTCGTGGTATCCGCCGGCGCAAAATCGGGCGACAAATTTTTCACCGGCAGTTTCGTGCCGATCTTCAGCGCCACTTCCTGGGCGTTTGGATAGGTCTCATCGACCTGCTCCCCGGTAACCGGATCGACCCAGGTGAAGACAATGCCTTCCGGTATGGCAAAGCTGCGGTACCGTTCATTTTCCAGGGCGACGTTCATGAACCGAACCCAGATGGGCACGGCCGTTGCCGCGCCGGACAACTCGATCCCCCGTTTGTCCTTGATGGGACGGTTGTCGTCATAGCCGACCCAGACTGCCACGACCAGTTCCGGCGTGAAACCAATGAACCAGGTGTCGCGACCGTCGTTTGTCGTGCCGGTTTTTCCCGCGGCCGGTCGGGTGAATCCCATGCGCCGGACGTTTTCTGCTGTTCCACCATCCACAACTCCGCGCAGCATATCCAGCACAAGATAAATCGACTGCGGGTCCACGACCATACTGCTCTCGTTGATCTCTTCGTACAGCACTTTGCCCTGGGAGTTTTCAATAAATTTCAGCACCGTGGGATCCCGCTGTACGCCGCCATTGGCAAAGGGACAATAAGCGCCGCACATTTCCAGAGGCGAAACGCTGGATGTCCCAAGCGCCAGAGAGAGATACTCGTTCAACGGACTTTTAATCCCCATTTTATGGGCGTATTGCACCATAGCTTTGGGGCCAATCGTGTCAATTATTTTTGCTGAGATGATATTTCGGGAGTGAATGAGGGCCGTCTTCACCGTCATGGAGCCCCAGTACCGATGGTCAAAATTCTGCGGCGACCAGCGCTGTCCATCCATTTCGAAAGTCACAGCGGAATCGACGATGACCGACGCCGGCGTGTAGGCGCCCAGATCAATTGCGGCCAGGTACAGAAATGGCTTGAACGATGACCCCGGCAGCCGATTGTTGTTGATGGCCCGATTGAACTGATTCACAGAAAAATCGCGTCCGCCGACCAATGCTTTGACTTTGCCATTCCTGGGATCAATGGCCACCAGCGCGGATTGAATGTAATGCTGCCGTTCTTCATTGCTGGCGAGTTCGTAATCCCTGTAGCCGAGACGCGTATCCAGTTCGGCCAATCCCTCGCGAACAGCGTCCTGCGCGATATTCTGGAGCCGGGTATCCAGGGTGGTGTAAATTTTCAAACCGCCGTAAGAGAGCACGTCCCCGGAATATTTCCGCTCGACGATATTTTTTATGTAATCGATGAAGTAATTGGCCTTGCCCCAGAGCAGATTGAGCCGTTTCAGATCGATGGGTTCGGCCAGCGCCACTTTTTCCTGGTCCGCGGTGATGTAGCCCAATTTGACCATCCGCTTCAGCACAATTTCCTGACGTTTCCGCGCCGTTTCAAAATTGCGATAGGGATTGTAATTATTCGGTGATCGGGGGATATTGGCCAGAAACGCCGCTTCGGCCAGCGACAGCTCATCCGCATGCTTCGCAAAATAGGTCTGGGAAGCGCGTTCGATGCCGTAGGAATTGGAGCTGAAATCGATTTGATTGCAATAGGCCTCCAGAATTTCCTGCTTGGAATAGCGACGCTCCAACTGGCAGGCCAGCAGCGCGTCTTTCATCTTTCGGCTCCAGCTTCGGTCGAAGGAGAAAAACATATTTTTAGCCAATTGCTGGCTGATGCTGCTGCCGCCGCCGGAACGTTTGAGCGTGGAGATGTGATCGACAATGGCGCGCAGCAAGCCTTTTTTGTTCAAGCCGTGATGCGAGAAAAATTCAGCGTCCTCCATCGCCAGGATGGCATGGATGAAATAGGGCGATATTTGTGACAATTTTACATTCTGCCGGTTGGATAGATCGGTGATGAGTTCCCCTGTGTCCGAATAAATCTCGGTCGGTGAACTGAGCGCCAGGTCGTGGATTTTATCCGGCAATCGGGGCAATGTAAAAACGACCATGAAGAAAGCGATAATCAGGGACAGAAGGATGGCCGAAAAGATCCCGATGAGTATCTTCTTTTTAGTAATTCTGATAGCCACGATAGGTGCTCTCCGGAAATTCAAAATTAAGCCCGGGGTATAATTCATTCAGTTTGGCGATGAAATACCCGGCAGCTAATTCACTGGCTTCGAAGGTATAGATTTCAGTGTAAATTCCCTGTTTCACTTCAAAGCCAATATTGACGGTGAAGTTTGGCGTGATGTAGCGGGAAATTCCCACTCTGCGGATGCTTTTATCCCATTTGATGAGTTGAAACGGGTCATTGATGAGCTGATATTTTGTTGTGTTGGAAGAGAGATTATCAAGTGTTTCAAAAAACTTGTCCCGGGAGATGGTTCGACCTCTGTACATTTCGAGAGAATCCAGAGTGGCGCGCTTTTCCTGCTCCGGCGTGGAGACGTCGTACAAAACGGTCATCGGCGGATAGGTGTCCATGATGAGTTGTTTGTCTCCGTCAAAAAAATAAATGTTGATATTGTTCTCGCTCTTCACGAGTTTTGTCCAGACCCATTGATCGCTGTGCGTCAATTTCAACAGGTCGAAGGGCGAGATGACTTTGGTCGAAAATCGGTTCGGCATTTGATTGTACAGATCGAGAAAATTATCGGAAGAGATGAGCAGGGTTCCGTCCTGCTCCAGCTTTTCCCGCAATTGACTGAGATTCGAGATATCGGGTTTTTCCGTGGCTCCGTCCGGTACAGCCGAAGAAATTTCCAGTACCTGATTGGCGGCGCGACGGTCGGCGTTGTACAAATCCCAGATGGTGCCGGACTGGGGTCGAAGCGGATTGGTGAGGTCAATCACGCTGCCGATGATGATCTCGATGAAATCGGTGGTAAATTCCAGGACAATGAACAGGAGCAGGATGATGAGCGAGGTGATGACTGTTTTATTGGCGAAAATCTTTTTCATACGATTTTTAGGACGGAGTTTGGCGCTATTATCAGGGTTCGCCTGAAATCCGTTTTTACCCATTGTGTCACCTTTTAATTCCCATAAATATAGAGTGGTTGTGGTACGAACGAAATGATGAAAATGACGAACGTGGCATAACCGAGAATTTTTCTTTTTGTGTCTATCGGGACAAAGTCATTTTCCGGAGCCGGATGTCGGTAGCCAAACCACAGAAGAAGCAGTATCAGCAATAACCAGCCCTGGTACCAGAACGCGCAGGTGATGATGAATCCGATCATCACGAACTTGTAAATCGTTTCGCTTTTGTGGCCAAAAAGGGCGTAGAGGATGTGTCCGCCGTCCAACTGGCCGATAGGCATGAGGTTCAATGCAGTGACAAAAAGACCGGCCCAGCCGGCGAATGCCATGGGATGCAGCATCATGTCATATCCTTCCGGCGTTGCTCCCAGAATGAGGCGCGCGATTTGAGAGAACAGCAGGGAGTCGCCCAAACCCATGGCACCCTGCGGCACTGTGCTCAGCGGAATGAACGACGATTTGCTCAATCCGATGATGAGCACGGGAATGGTCACTGCAAGACCGGCCAGCGGCCCGGCAATTCCCACATCAAACAGAGCGCGCCGGTTGGGAATGCGACCTTTCATTTTTATCACGGCGCCCAGCGTGCCAAATGGATTGAGTTTGGGAAACGGAAATGGAATGAAGTAAGGCAGCGTTGCGCTGATGCCGTAACGCCGGCACATTAAATAATGCCCCATTTCGTGAGCGAACAGAATGGAAACGATGGAAAGGGAGTACCAGATACCCTGCAACAAATAAGTCGAACCGAAGGTGAGCACGAGCAGAAGAATGTGAAGCCATGGCCCCCGGAGCTTCAATTTATCAAGAATGGGAAATCGACTTTGTCGGGCATGAAAATAGTTCGTGTATTCCGGCCCGTAATCAGAATAGCGCATAAACGATGTATCCACAATAATTCAAAATTTGCATTGCATTTCATGAACGTCCGCGGCGCGCCGTTATCTGAATTCGACCTGTACAATGTCGCCACGGTGAAGGGCGCACTGTTCGCTGGCGTTGCCGTTCCGAACCGAAATTTCCAGGAATCCGGAGCTGCCAATGATCGCCAACGGCGCTCCCACAGTGACATGCGCGTACGAATCGACGAGACGGTGAATTGCTGTGGAGCCAGCGGAGATCACCAGGATCGGTTTGTTCAGCCTGGTTCCATGAATGTCAGTGATGAGATTGCCGAATTTGTCGATGTGAACAATATTGCCAATGATCTTCTTTGAAAGAATCACCGGCTGAAAAATTTCGCCGCGCTGAAAATCGACCACCTGCGGTCCAAAATCCGTCAAGGGCACGCCCAGTGAGAGGTGAGCCGCTACCGGTGCAAAGATATCGCGACCATGAAATGTGCGGCTGATCTCGGGCAAAAAATATTGCTTGTTTAACAATTCAACGACGGATAAGGTTTCATTCCTGTAAAAGATAAATTTCAACAGGGTATTGTCCGGGGCGATGAAGAAGTAGTCCTGCGTTTGAACGCCCAGAATTCGCCGGTCAGAACCTACACCCGGATCCACCACAGCGACGTGGATGGTGCCTTTGGGAAAATAGCGGTGGCTATTCTCCAGAATGAGCGCGCCGGCTTCGATGTCCTGCGATGGCAGAGAATTGCTGATATCAATGACCCTGGCCTGGTCGTTTATTGAGAGGATGACCCCCTTCATGATGCCGACGAAACCGTCGGCGTCGCCGAAATCGGTGAGCAGCGTGATGATTCCGTTGGGTTTCATTTTTATTCCTCCGTTTTGATAAATCCTGAGCGTGAGATGCTATTCTCTGGCTGCGGTAACCGTGAGTTCAATTTTCTCTGCATCCTCGTTCAATTTCAGTGAGGAAACGAGTGCGCCAACGACATTGATAAAGACGGAGTGGACAAATGGATTCAGTTTCACTTTTTCACCGTTGACCAATAAGGTCACTTCTGCATCATTCTTCATTGGATTTTCCCTTTTTAAAAATTGTTTCGACGTAGAATTTGAAACAGTTTTGAACATTGAAACCAAATTTTAATGCCAATAAATCCAGGTAATAGGTCGCAACATTTCTCACGCTGAGGTTCTGTTTGTCCTGAATGAGAAGCTCGTCGACCGTCTTGATATAGTTATTGCATTTTGTACAGGCATCGATGCGATACGGTTTGTTGTTCGGAGGAAAAATCAATGTTGTGGTTTTCGGATCGTCGCTCAGGCAGAAAGGACAGACCATTTCGCGAAAGGACCAGGTGGTGTCACAGAAATGGCACCAGAGCTGGCGGGTTTGATGCTGTTCATTCACAATGGCCATGGATGGATGGAATCCACAGATCGGACAGATCTCCCTGTTCCAGTTCTGCAGTCGCAATTGCTTACCGAACAACTCGGCGCATAATTCAAAGTAAGGGCTGATGACGAGCTCTGCCACTCGTTCCAGCAGCAGGGGAGAGATGTCATGCTTGGATGAGATTTCGGTGAAGAGTTCGCTGTGTTCCCCGAGAAGCGCTCGGACAAGTTCCAGCAGTTCGATCCGGCGTCGATCGTACAATTCTTCGAAACGATGCATCTGATCCGTATGCTGATTGGAGTACTTTTTAATCAGCGGGAAAATCTGATCAAATACTTTCTCAAGGTCTTTTTCAGAAATGATCAACGAATCCGCGTCAATAATCGGCCTGTTGTTGCCCAATTTTTCAGCGATATCAATACGATTCAAATCCTGGAAAGGTAATACAGCCACCAAGTGCTGCATACACTTCACATGAACCTTGAATATCTTTTCATGAAATTCTAAATACATTTCAAAGAATTGCTGAGTGTTAGTAAATTTTTTGGCCATTAATTTTCCAGTGCAAAGATGCAGTGCAAAGGTAGCAAAACTTATTAAACGGACTGTCGCTGAATATCAATGCTGATGCCTGAAAAAGCCATGTCGATTTATGATGTTGCCTGGTTCCCCCGAATTAAAGTACAAAGTTCATGCCGAAGTTAGAGCCTAGATGGCGCGCATCCCCGGACTCCGATTTCATCGAATTCGAAGTCCGGGGGACGAACCGGAAAAGTTGACTCCTATTTCTCAGTCAATGCTTCAATGCCCGGCAGCTTGATGCCGCCAAGAAATTCGAGCGAAGCGCCGCCGCCGGTGGATACGTGCGAGACTTTCTCGGTCAGGTTGCTTTTCGCCAGCGCGGCCACAGAATCGCCGCCGCCAACTACAGTGACGGCGCCCTTTGATGTGATGTCGGCCAGAATCGTGGCGATTTCCAGCGTGCCTTTTGCAAAGGCGCTGATTTCGAATACGCCCATGGGGCCATTCCATACGACTGTCTGCGCGCCTTTCAAAATTTTCTTGAAGGCGACGATGGATTCCGGGCCAATATCCACGCCGGCCCAGCCAGCCGGAATGTCATCCGATTTCGTCGTTTTCATTTCAGCCCCCTCGGCTACCTCTTTTGCGATCACATGATCCAGAGGCAGATTGAAATTGACTTTCTTCGATTTGACTTTATCCAGCACCTGTTTGGCCAGATCGATTTTGTCAGCTTCCAGGAGGGAATTGCCAATTTCCACATTCCGCGCTTTCAGAAAGGTGTAGGTCATGCCGCCGCCGATGATCAGCGCATCCACTTTGCCAAGCAGATTTTCGATGACATCGATTTTGCCGGAGATCTTCGCGCCGCCCAGAATGGCCACAAACGGACGCTTGGGATTTTCAATGGCGTCGCCCAGATATTGCAATTCTTTTTGAATGAGGTAGCCGGCGGCGCATTGTTTGAAATATCGCGTCACGCCCTCGGTGGAAGCGTGCGCGCGATGGGCCGTGCCGAACGCATCGTTGATGTAAATATCGCCCAGGTTGGCCAATTTTTTAGCGAACTCCGGTTCATTGTCCGTTTCCTCATTGTGAAAACGGAGATTTTCCAGAAGCAGGACGTCTCCATTTTTCATCCTGTCAACTGCGGCGGTGACAGATTCGCCAATGCAGTCATTGACTGTCGCGACCGGCTTGCCAATGAGCTCGGAGAGCCGTTTTGCGACCGGAGCCATCCTCATGGAGTCCACGGCCTTACCTTTGGGCCGTCCCAGATGCGACATCAGAATCGCTTTCCCGCCGGAGGCGATCACCTTCTTTATGGTGGGCAGCGACGCGACAATGCGGGTATCATCGCTGACTGCCAGATTTTCTGTCAGCGGTACATTGAAATCGACACGTATTAACACGCGTTTATCTTTCAAAATAACATCATCGATGGTCAGTTTTGCCATGTGAAATTCTCCTTCACTTCAATTTTGATTGTGGTTTCAATGGATGAATTAAAGTTCTGAGTTGAAAATATCTGAGGCGCAGCGTCAAAAGGCGCATCACCGCTGTCGCTTCAATTTTCTGATGCGCGGGGAATGGCTGCACCGAAAAAAATGAAATGAATCGGCGAGCCCGTCCCCTCGATCGTTTCATTTTAAAAAAGTATGACCATCCGGCGGCCCGAGAGCCGCCGGGGATGGTCATTCATATTTACAGGATTTTACGTTCTTGTGCGAAATGTTTTAACTCGTCTCTGAAGTTGGGGTGGGCGATGCTAATCAGAGCTTCAGCTCGGCGTCGGAGGCTTTTTCCATGCAGATAAGCTACACCAAATTCTGTTACCACATAATGCACATCACCACGGCTCGTTACAACTCCCGCACCTTCCTTCAAATGTGGAACAATTTTACTGACGGTATCGTTTTTGGCAGTCGAAGGCAGCGCAATGATCGGCTTGCCATGTTTGGATCTGGCCGCGCCGCGGATGAAATCCACCTGGCCGCCAAAACCGGAGTAAATTTTATACCCGATCGAATCCGAACAGACCTGGCCGGTCAAATCGACTTCGATGGCCGAGTTGATGGCCACCATGTTGTCGTTCTGAGCGACGATGAACGGATCGTTGCTGTAATCGACCGGGTGCATTTCGAACATGGGATTGTTATGCACAAAATCATAGAGACTCTTGGAACCGAGGATGAACGTCGCCACCACTTTGCCGGCGTGCAATGTCTTTCGGCTGCCGTTGATGAAGCCGGATTCAATGGCTTCCATGATGCCATCGGAGACCATTTCGGTGTGGATGCCCAGATCCTTTTTCGTGGCCATTGCAGCCAGAGCGGCATTGGGAATTCCACCGATGCCTAACTGCAGCGTGGAACCGTCCTCCACGAGCTCAGCGATGTACTCGCCGATGCGTTGCTCCACTTCGTTGGGAGGATTGATTTCCAGCGTGGGCAGCTCTTCCGAAGTCTCGACAATTCGGGTCGCCCGGGAAATGTGAACAAAACTATCGCCCAGAGTGCGCGGCATTTTGTCATTCACCTGCACGATGAGCGACTTGGCGTTTTCCGCGGCGCTTTTGGTGGCCAGATCTTCGACGCCAAAGGAAAGAAACCCGTGCGAATCCGGTGGCGACGTCTGAATGATAGCCGTATCCAGCGGCAGCGTGCCCCGGCCTTTATAGAACAGCGCCGGAATTTCGTACAAAAAGATCGGGAAATAATCGGCATTTCCATCGTTGACGGCCTTCCGGTCGGCGGGCCCGACGAACAGTGATTTATGGCGAAAATGTCCTTCCATGCCCGGCGCAGACAGCGGGTCTTCGCCTAACAGGAGCACATGAACGACATCCACATCCATGAGTTCATTTTTTCGTTGTGCCAATGCTTTGACAAGAGGATAGGGAGTAGCAGCGTTTCCTGATACATAAATTCGCGTTCCGCTTTCGATAAGCTTAACAGCATCTTCAGCACTTGAAAGTTTTTTCTTATAATCTTCCATCCATTTCATTTTTCGACTCTCTCAAATTATAATCAATGATTAACAGTTATATTCCTGGTAGTTAAGATCAAATAATTCTGCAACAGCTTTATTGGTGCATTTTCCATTGTGAATGTAGATTCCAGTGGTCAAAACGTCGTTGGAGCGGCAGGTCTCCCGAATGCCGTGTCGCACAATGGAGAGGACAAACGGCAGAACGAGATTGCCCATGGCCCGCGAACTGGTCCGCGCCACAGCAGCCGGGATATTTGGCACGCAGTAGTGCAAAATTCCGTGTTTGGTGAAAACCGGATCGGAATGCGTGGTGGGTCGGCTTGTGGCCACGCAGCCGCCGTGATCGATCGACGCGTCGATAATCAGCGCGCCTTTCTTCATCATGGCCAGATGCTCTTCGGTGATGATTGTGGGGGTCTTGCTGTTTTTCTGATATACCGCGCCAATGAAGACGTCCGAAATTCTCAGCGCGCGTTCCAGCGTGTAGTGGTTGATGATGGTTGTTATCGCGCGACCATCCAGCTCATTATCGATGTATCGCAGCCGGGAGATATCTTCATCCATGACAATCACCTGAGCGCCCATTTTCAGGAATGATTTAGCGGTATTGTAGCCGAGATTGCCGGCGCCGAGAATGACAACGGTGGACGGTGGTATTCCCGGAAATCCACCAATGGCAATTCCCCGACCACCCTGGTCGTTTTGCATGAAGCGGCCGGCGATCTGGGGCATCATGTTTCCGGCAATTTCGCTCATGGCCACCAGAATCGGTCGATATTTATGCCCTTTTTCGATCAGGTCAATGCCCACCGCGGTGACATTGGCCTCGAGTAAATTGTGTATTGTTTCCTGGGTCAAAAATCCCAACTGCAGAAACGAAAAAATCATTTGATCAGAATGTAACAGCTTGGATTCCTCAACTGTTGGAGGCATAACTTTGATAATCAAATCAGCTCGTTGAAACGCTTCTTCATGAGAAAACACAATCTCGCCACCCATTTTCTGGAAATCTTCATCTGAGAAACTGCTGTCCAGACCGGCGCCTTTTTCGATGTATACCTTATGGCCTTCTTTCACCAGAGAGTATACGCCGTGTGAGGTCAGAGAAATCCGTTTTTCTTCAGCGAGAATTTCCTTTGGGATTCCTATGTTCATCTTTTCCTCCAAAAATGTATCGTTTATAGATGGATTATATTATGAAAGAATAACGTTATAAGATAAATTTTTTAACTTAAAATGCAAGCAAAATATTACATTTTTAAGAATCATTAATTAATTTTAATCCCGTATTTTTTTGGAATTTTTATCGGATGAATCCCTGCGTTGCGTGTTCGGAGAATTGGGGTATAATTTTTGTACACATAACAGGGCAGGCGCAATGTCGGCTTGCTGCATTCCACCTGCGAATCGACGCTGACGGGATCTGCCGAACAGCACCCTGCGAGGCGACCTGTGCGACTTTGAACAGTGTATCATCTGAAGCACAATTGATTTAGCAGATAGCCGGCGCATGCAAAAATGGCCTGGTGAATGAAGTGTTTTGATCCGGCAAACTGGACCACAATCAGGAAATACTCGTGAATGCACCCCATCCTGGCATTCCATGAAGCGAATGCGCTCCGAGCGACGGTTTCTCTCCGAAGAAAAATTGATTGGATCGGATGCGATAGAACCACACAACACGGAGCTTTCAGACATCGGACGTCAGAGAAAACGCGAGCGATCAACGAATCAGCGGTGAATTTCGAATCGGTAATCGGAGGAAAAAATCATGGCTGACAAGTCATTTATTTTTCACACACCGGCTATCGGATAGGCCATAATAAAATTCTGACAAATTACAGTAACTCTTATTTTATCCTTGACTTTTATCGATAAAAACTTATATTATAGGCTTCTTATTCAGTCGAACCGGCACAACTAATTTGGAGATTGGATTGAAGGACTACAACGAGGAGAATCACAGCGCCGATTTCATGCAAGAGGATGAAGTGGTACCGCAATATCCCCAGCCCGAACCCGGGCTTGCAGACGGATTGATGCTCGATAGATTACCGAGTGAATTCAGAAAATCATTTTTTAAAACGCTCGACAAAAGATATATTCTGATTTTACTGGCTTCCTTTTTCTTTCACATCGGAGCTTTTCAACTGCTGAAAGAAATTTTTCCCTACCGAACAGACGCCACACAGATCACAAGAATTCAGGAGAGGTACGCGCAATTGCTGCTGAATGTGAGCGACAAGGCGAAGCCAACTCCGTCCACCGAGGGACTGAGCCTCCGCGATAAGCTGGATACCGGCGTAATCACCGGAATGGAGCAGTGGATGGGTGCGTTAACAGAGAATATCATGGAGTCCATTGCAGACCTGCCAGACCCGGGAAAAACAGGACAACCTGAGGGAGTAGATGAAATCAATGCCATGACGCACGAAGCGCGCGAAACGACCCGCGGGGCAATGAACCGAATGAGACAGCTTTCCCGGGAAGAACTGGAAGCTGAGATGAGTTCAGTGGGTCTGCTGGGATTGATTGCGAAAAAAGGGACGGCCGTTGATTATGAGTATGTTGAAGATTTGCTGGAATACGCCAATGAAAATTCGAGCCACCTGTCCAATGTCCTATCGAAGCTGCGCCGCATTGAAGTGCCTCGCTACGGCCGAAGCACTTACCTGAATAAAATTGCGCGGAGCAGTGGCGGAAATGACCTGTCGGATTTGAAACGGGGGCGCGTGTCCGCGGATGCCGAGGTGAAGCAGATTGTTGACAATGTGCAGCCGCTGGAAGAGGCGAGAACAACGCCCATTGCCCGCAACGTCCAGTTCGAGGATGTGTCCTCCAGCTATTTGAGCAAGCTCGCCAAAGCGGATGGCGAAGGCAAAACCCGCAGCGCCCAGGACGTTCTTCGTGTGGTGGAATCCCACAAGCGCGCTTTGCAGGATTGCTACCGCCAGGAACTGAAATACAATCCGGAAGTCCGGGGGAAAATAGTGGTTCGCTTTGTCCTCAACCCCGAAGGTATTATCTCCGCCGTATCGATTGTATCGTCCACGCTGGAAAGTCCCAGAATGGAATCGTGCATTGTGGGCCGCATCCGGCAATGGCGCAATTTCCCCCCGTGTGATCCTTCCATCGGCGACAAAACCTATCGCCAGTCGTTTACCTTTGGAGAGAAGTAACCGCGACAGCGAAACCTGCGCGTTGCACATCCATCGCATTTTCTGACATTTTAAAATAGAACCAATAGCCCTGACCTCGTCTTCAGCGACGGCGCCGGGGCGTTTGTGCTGATGTCCGGATATTTTCCAATTCCCGCGAATGACATTCATGTGCATCACGGGATACATTGCCCGACAATGCGCTATGGACGAATACCATCCACCTGGATGTTGGCATCTTTGTCTTCGTCCGTGTCCCTCTGCAGAATGATCCCGAGCATCCGCTTGACTTTTCGGAAGGTGCTGTCCGAGGTCGTGAAGTCGATCTCGATCACCTCTTCTGTGGGCGGTGGCAAGCGGAGTGTGAGATGGCTTCTGGTGAGCACGGCATCGACCTTTCGGTAGTGACCGATCAAACGCTCATCGTGCGTTTCCACGTAGATGGGGCTGAACTCGCCTTCGTCTTCTTCCAGCCACGCGCGTTGAATCAGCACGTACGGTTCGTCGCACTGATCTTCCTTCTCCTCGAAAAGGATCTGGAATATCTCACCGCCCGCTTCGTCAGCCGAGACATGTTGACAGTTTAATCTCATTTTTATTTCCGACACCCCGGGACCAGCATTGATGTTTATCTGTGATTTGTTTTGTACGACCCAACCGCAAGCAATAAGTTGATTATCAATATTGTCTCGTGCGATCTGCTCAGGGTTTTGGTTCAGCATTGATACCTTCCCGTTTTCTTCTCATTAGCCCGACACGGACGGCGGGCGTTTTTTAGGGTGTGTCATAATAATATTTTTCTTAGATTAGTGCTGTAAAAGCGGAGTTCAGCCAACGATAGGGTTAGGCATGATTGGATTTTCTCCACTTTCTAAGTCGCCCGCTCATCCCCTTATCATCGCAGCATCAGCGCGAACACCCCCCAGCCCTGGTATTCACGCGTGTAGGTGGAGTAGCGCTCGGGTTCCGAGGTCAGTTGGGAGCGAACCTCTTTGGCCATCTCGTCGTCGGGATTGGCTTCAAGCCATCGGCGCATTGTGAGCCATTTGGCCGCTTCGTATCTGTCCCAGCCGTTCTGATCGGCGAGGACCATTTCCACAACATCGTAGCCAAGGTGGCCGATGGATGCGAGAAGTTCAGGAAGCAGGAGATAGTCGGAGATCGAGTGTGCATGGCACTCCCTGGCGACATCTTCTGTCGGCGGCATCTGACGCCAGAAGGGCTCGCCGATGAGGATGGTTCCTCCGTCAAGTAAGCTCCGCTTCAGAAGCTCGATTGTTCCGGCTACACCTCCGCCGATCCATGTGGCCCCGACACAGGCCGCGATCCCGACCTTCTCGTCAGAAACATAGCCGGCGGCATCGCCGTGGATGAACTTGACTCGATCAGCGACACCGAGCTCTTCAGCGCGGTGCCTCGCCTGTTTGGTGAACAATTGGCTCATATCTACGCCGGCGCCGACTATCCCATGATCGCGTGCCCAAGTACACAGCATCTCGCCCGAGCCGCTACCGAGGTCAAGGACACTAGTCCCCGGTTCTATACGCAACGCCGCGCCAAGAGTAGCCAGTTTCTCGGGCGTGAACGGGTTGTGGATGCGATGCGCACTTTCGGTGATGTTGAAGATCCTTGGAATGTCCATAGTGAAAACCTCCTTACGGGTTCGAATTTATTTCTTTACTGCCCAACGGCTTGCGTTACCTGCGCTGGGGCGGGGACGTCGGAGTCGTCCAGCCAGAAAAAAGCTTGGGAGGGCGCAGAATCCCAATCGTGCGGGACGGTTTTGACCAGTTCAGGGTACGGCGAATCCTCCCTGTACCCCATCCACTGGATTCCGAAAGGATTATTGGTGTGGTCGCTCACCGTGATTTTCAAATGCGGCAGGTCAATTTCGCCCTCGAATCGGTCTGAAGTTGGAATTCCGATGTGGTTATATTTCATTAATGAACCTGTTTTGGTGGTGTCAGAGGTAACGTCAGCTGGAAACATTCGTTAGGCCTTTATCTGCCTTAAAAATTCTTTTAAATCGTTATCAATATCATCAGCAGATAGTCTTGATAATAATTGAGAAGATGTAATTTGAATTTTATATTCCTCATTTATTTTTTTAAAAAATTCTTTTAATGTCTCTTTTGCAGGAGCTACCCTAGCAAGTGCTTCAAATTCATTCATATTTTCATACTTTCCTCTAATATCAGCTGCTTCTCTTTGTGCATCTTGCATTTTAAAATCGTGTTCATTGAGTAGTCTTGCAGTATTATTAATCACATTTGCCAACGTATTATCAAAACCATATCTAGACATTGCTATTACATCTTTCATTATTTTAACCAAAATTGATTTAACCTCTTCTTCTGAAAGATTGACTGACAATTCGGATAAAACCCCTGAAATGACCTTTGGGTTTATTAAGTAACTTTCCATCTCGTGACAATTCAGTAAAAATAAATTTACATCATTATCTTTGGCGTAATCTGTTATTTTCTTTTTCCATTCGTCACTGATGCCATCACTATCTCTTAAAAAATAGACATCGATATTTGTGCCTGTGATAGCTTCCAACGGACCTTTTATCCTAAAAGGTATCTTATCATCTTTACCGTTTGCTCTTATTAGAGGAACCGCATTAATGCCGTCAATTAAGTAGGTTTCTAATAATGTATCAAGCTTTCTAAGTATTTTAATATTTCTGTCCTCTACAAAAAAAATCTTCCCTGCAATGCTTGCTTTTGCTTTTTCGAAGTTATCTAGCCTTAGTAATATTTCTGATTCCATCTCTTCATCAGATTTTAGGTAAGCCAGGCTGCTTTTCTTTGAGGAAACTGGAAGAATTGATGATGGATCTACTTCTCTGATAATTGGTGTAGAATGAGTCGATATTATTATTTGAAGATTTTCTTCATTTGAAATCTCTTGTAGTAACTGTGCTGTTATTCTTTGGAGATTTGGATGAAGATGAGCGTCAGGCTCATCAAGTAATACAACTTTTGATTTGTCTGAAAATAAATAGATGGATGTTAATATTTGAAGTGCTTGCAAAAAACCACTCCCAGAAGATGATAAATCTAAAGCGATTTTTCTGGGACCGATTTTTTCAGTGAATTTTGCATGAACGAATATATCCCTATCTTGATTAAAATCGATCATTCCTAGATTGAAGTTAAAAAATTTCTCGATTTTATCTTTCATTCGTTCAAATTTATTAGGTTCATTTTCCTTTAAATCTAATAAAAGATTTCGTAAAATGCTGCTTGCTTGACCTCGTATCATTCTATCTTGAATTACTCGAGGAAATAATCTTTCTTCAGCTGTGGTGATTCCCACAAAACCAGAAATAAATAGGGGATTACAGTCAATCAAAGATGGATACGCGACAAAGTCGTTTTTCTTAGATTCACATTTTGTTGTATATGCTCCAAAGAGAGAGGTGATATTCAATTTATAAACATTGCCGTCATTATCGGTCAGTTCGATCTTAATCGGGGTAACACCCCCACCAGAGCCACCACGAGCTTGTTTGGAGTAAAATATCTCTGTAATATCTTCAAGATTAAAACCTGGTAGCTGAGGATAAGGAACACCCTTCGGTCTAAATCTTACCGTTTTTCTTGTCTTGTCGTATTTGATTAAATCAGTTGAGCTGAAAATCCTAAGTCCAAGCGCAATTGCCTGCAATATAGTCGTTTTTCCACATCCATTCTCACCCATTAAAACAGTGAAATTTTTTATGTCAGTCTCAATTGATTTAAAAATTTTAAAGTTCTCAATTTTCACATTTTTAATCATAGCATTACCTTTTACCTTCAATCCTGGTGCCTAATCGCGGCGCTGACCCGCGAGCACGCTGGCTGGGAGTCCCGCTTGCTGGACGGACAGACAGCGCGCGCAGTCGGGTCAAGTGCCTTGTTCCGCCGCGCGTCAGCGCGGGGGAACATGGCACTAACGAAGTCAGCGCCGCGATTCCGCGCGACGCCGTCGCGCGGAACAAGTGACTATACACTTTCTGCATAACATCCCTAAACAAGCTAAGACTGCATCCCGAAACAACAATAGAAACAGCGCCTTTTGTGAAATGGTTTTCTTTGTCTCAGGAGATTAGACAGACCGCATAACGCCCAAAAAAGTATGATATACAGAAAGATAGTTTAATAATGGAACCAAATCCTGCCAACATTCAAAATCCCTGTGTCGCTTTGAAAAAAGCTCAGTACGTGTGTCAGAGCCGATAGCTTTTTCAGGGCGGGAAAGAGCCATGAATGTTGGACAGGCATGTATGAACATGAATATAAAATAAATTCGTAAAATGTCAAGTCATTTTTGGAGATATTCCTGGATGGAACCCAACGAAAAGAAGTGAGTCATGGAAACGCGGTCGACGACGAACGCCGGGTCAGATAGACAGAATCATGTTCAGGCGCTGCATGCTGTCTGTATTTTCTTGTTGACTTTTAATAGTATCCCGTGTTATATTTCCCATGTACTTTTTCCGCCGGGTGGCAGCGACGTTTTGGATGACAATACGACGGGGATATCTACCGCCGCAACACTTCACCGTATTTGACCGGGTGTTTGGCCGGCATGGCTTTTTCATTTTAGTGTCCACTCGAATAATAGGCCAAAGCCCAAAAATTAAAAATAAATTTCTGTTCCCATTTGAAAAACAAAGGATGCCAACGTGAGTGAATTATTTGCCGGAATCGATTGTTCGACCCAGAGCTGCAAGCTCGTCATTATTGATCTGACTGAAAAGTCGGTCGTGTACGCTGACCAGGTGAACTACGACACGGATTTGCCTCACTACCACACGTCGAACGGCGTCATTCAGGGGCTGGCCCAGGGCGTTTCCGAATCAAATCCCTACATGTGGATCGATGCGCTGAACATGCTTTTTCAGCGGCTCAGGCTTTCTGCGGTGAATCCGGCCGCCATAAAAGCCATGTCCGTTTCCGGGCAGCAGCATGGTCTGGTGGCGCTGGATGCGGATGGCAATCTGTCCCGGCGCACCAGCAAATTGTGGAATGACTTTTCGACCGGGGAGGAATGCGATTTGCTCACAGTGGCTGTCGGCGGAAAAGACGCCATGATCGCCGAGGCCGGCAATACCCAGCGGACCGGCTACACAGCGGCGAAGATATTTCATCTCATCCGGCATGAGCCGGAGAATTACAGGCGAACCGCCACGCTGTTTCTCGTCCATAATTTTGTGAACTGGTATTTGACCGGCGGCGTGCGCGCCATGGAGCCGGGCGATGCGTCCGGCATGGCGCTGTGGCATCCGGAAAAACGCGCGTGGTCCCAGGCGCTCCTGGCTGCCATGGCCCCGGATCTGTCGGCAAAGCTCCCGCCGATTTCCCCTTCGGACCGATTCATCGGGCGAATTTCCGGCGCGCTGGCGGGCAAATTCGGCTTTGATCCGAACTGCGCCATCGACGCCGGCTGCGGCGATAACATGTACGGCGCAGTGGGCACCGGCAATGTCGAACCGGGGATTGTGACGATCAGCCTGGGCACAAGCGGCACTGCGTACACATTTCTGGAGCATGCATTCATCGACCCGGCCGGGGAGATTGGCGCTTTCTGCGATAGCACCGGCCACTACTTGCCGCTGTTGTGCGTGTCCAATCTGGCCAACGGATACAATGCCATCCTGCAGCAATTCTGCCTGACCCATGAGCAATTCAATGAAGTGGCGAACCTGACGCCGGTCGGCTGCCGCGGCCGGATTCTTGTCCCGTGGTACTCGGGCGAGCGCACGCCGGACATTCCGCTGGCTGCGCCGATCTATTTCGGTTTCGGCCTGGATGAGTTCACGCCGGAATTCCTTTGCCGCGCTGTGCTGGAAGGGCATGTGCTCAATCTATACGACGGGTTTCAGCGCATGCCGGTGCAGCCGGGGGAGATACGCCTGACCGGCGGTCTGGCAAAATCCGATGTCTGGCGCCAGACCATCGCCGATGTTTTCAACGCCACGGTGGTCCCTGTCGAAGGCGAGGGCGCTGCCCTGGGCGCTGCGCTGCATGCGGCCTGGGTTTACAAAAAAGAAGCGGCGCCGGGTCTGCCACTGCGCCAGGTGGTGACGCCGTTCATTAAACTCCAGGAAGATCAGCGTAAATCGCCGAGGCCGCAATTTGCCGGGCACTATGCGCTTCTCAAAAAAATATACCGGGGATTGACTGCCCGCGCCCGCGGTCTCGAATTCGAGGGCGATTTATTCGCTCTCCGCAATCAACTGATGCGCATGCAGTAACGCATCCACCAACGGGAAAACCCTGGCCTGTCGCTGGCTGCGGTGGTCCGGGCCGGGGCACTCCGGCTTCAGCGCCGGTTTTTGAACATCGCGTTCCGGCAATACGGCTGTTCCGCTCAGAGTGACGCCGATCTTTTATCGCCTGTCCACGCTTTCATGGATCGTTTTTCCAAAGCCTCAGCCAGTCAACCTGCATCGAAAAAATGACTTGCATTATTTACTAATTTAAACTAAATTAATCCCCAAAAAAATGAGGCTGCGGGCGTCTTCCACGTGGCTGCTGCGCCTGTTGGATGGAGGACTTGGCCTCACCGTATAGTCAACTCCAGAATTGCTGGACATCTGGAAACACGTTTCGTGCATAAAATAAAAGGTGATTTGCATGGGTTTATTCATTGGCTTAGATTTAGGCGGGACAAATTTAAAGTATGCGCTGGGCACGCGATCAGGAGAATTGATAAAAAAATTGAGCAGACCATCGATGGCGGACAGGGATCAGTCAACGATTTTTAAAAATATATATGCCGGGATTGAAGAGCTGCTGAGCGAAGCGGCAAAGCAGAATGAGACCGTGACGGCCATTGGCGTCGGCAGTCCGGGGAGCATCCATTTCGAAAAAGGCCAGTTGATCGACAGCACGCCGAATATCCAGTCCTGGACCGACGCGCCCATCAAAAAGAATATCGAAGCGCGTTTCAACATCACAACCTGGGCAGATAACGACGCCAATGTGGTGGCGCTGGCAGAGGCGCGTGTGGGCGCCGGTAAAGGCTATCCCAATGCGCTGTTTTTGACGTTGGGCACAGGCATTGGCGGCGGGATCATTCTGAATCACCAGCTCCTCCGCGGCGCGCATCATTCCGCAGCCGAGGTGGGACACGTGATCGTTGTTTTTAAGGGACGCCCGTGCAACTGCGGGAATCGCGGCTGTCTCGAGGCCTATGCGTCGGCGCCGGCCATGGTGAAACGGTATCGAAGAAAGTTGAAGCGCACCGGCGTGGAATACAAAATCGCCGATTTATCCACGGAGTATATTTTCCACAAGGCGGCCATGAATGAAGACCTGGCCAAACAAACCATACAGGAGGCGTGCGAATATCTGGGCGTGGGAATCGCCAGCATCGTCAACGTCATCGATCCGGATATTGTCATCATTGGCGGCGGCGTCTCCGAGGCCGGCCCGGAATTCATCTCCTGCATCGAAAATGAAGTGAAGAAACACGCCATCAAAGCGATCGCCCGGAAATTGAAAGTGATCAAAGCATCGCTGGGCAACGACGCCGGCGTTGTCGGCGCAATTTTGCTGGCGGCTGAAAACGCCAAATAGCGTCTGTTCGAAACTTCGTGGCAAGACTACATGCCTGGATAGCGACGAAAATTCTCTTTAACCCGAAACCATAAACCTTGAAACCTGAGTAGTTGCTTTTTTTCAATACCAAAATGCTGCGTACCTCTGCGGTCTCTGCGACCTCTGCGTTAGAAAAGATATGGGTGCTTAACAGGCGAGGGAGAACAGATGTTCCCCTTCGCCTCCCAGGTGTAGTGCCCGTATCCAATACAGTGAGTATTGGGCACATTGTTAATCCACTGGTATACTTTTCAATTAATACAATGGTACACTTTTCACTTGAAATTTACAGACAGAAACAAAATAATGGGGTGGATTCTCATTTGTAAATCCGAGTAACCTCCGGGAGTGATTTTTGAAATAAAGACAGCGCCAGCGCGGTGAGCGGCGTCGACTTTTTCAAAACAGACCAGGAGGTTTTTTTATCCATGGGGGCGCCTGATATTTCAGAACCAGGTTGAAAAGAGAAGGAGCAATTCGAGTGTCGAAGATAACCGTCATTGGCAGCACCAACATCGATCTGGTGGCAAAGGCAAAGCGGCTCCCGGCAACGGGGGAGACCGTGATCGGCGAGGCGTTTCAGATTTTCCACGGCGGCAAAGGCGCCAATCAGGCTGTGGGAGTTGCCCGATTGGGCGGAGACGTACGGTTCATCACGAAAATCGGAGCTGACCAGTTCGGCCAACAGGCGCGCGAAAATCAGCTCCGGTATGGCATTGCGCCGGATTTCATTCTGCAGGATGAACAGGCGCCCACCGGCGTGGCGCTGATTGAAGTGGACGAACGCGGACAGAACCGAATCGTCGTCGTGCCCGGGGCAAACGCCCGGTTGACGGTCTCTGATCTTGAAAAACTGAGGCCTGCTCTGGAGACCTCGGACGTCATTCTCATCCAATTGGAAATTCCGCTGGAGACCGTGGGGTACATTCTCAAGACGGGCCGACGCGCCAATGCAGCGGTCATTCTCAATCCGGCGCCGGCGCACGAACTGCCGCAGGATTTTTTCGGCGCTATTTCAGTCATCACGCCGAACGAGACAGAAGCCGCGGCCATGACGTCGCTGCCGGCGATGCAGTTGACCGCAATCGCGGAGGCGCTCCGGCGAAAGGGTGTTGGGACAGTTGTGCTCACGCTGGGCGAACAGGGAGCGTTCTTCCAATCCGCGGACGAGAGCGGAGAAGTTCCGACATGGAAAATGAAGGCGGTGGACACCACGGCTGCCGGCGACGCGTTCAATGCCGGGCTGGCGGTGGCCCTGGCTGAAGGGCAGAAGTTGCCCTCAGCCGTGCGATTTGCCAACGCCGTTGCGGCGCTGTCTGTGACCAAAATGGGCGCTCAGCCATCGATGCCCACGCGGTCGGATGTGGAGAAATTGCTGGCTGCCTGACAGGCGACGCTACCGGGATCGAACGACCGCGGCGGCGAAAGCGGTCCGACGTCTTTCCCTATCGTCCCATGCGCCCGGCCATCGCCTCACTTTGTGGAGCGCCCGGGTCTCTTTTTCGAGCCGTCCTGCCGGGTTCGGCTTTTGAATAGCGTTGTGGGGAGCTGAGCCAGATACCGCAGTCCGCCGACCGAGGATAGATTGCGCACCCGCCGGGTGGCGCCGGCAAAAATTTCTTCGATAATGACCTTCTCCCTGACTTCGCCGACTTCGCGGACAAACGCCAGCCTGTGCAATGAATAAAGCCCGATGAGAAAAGCGAGGAAGAAGAAGAAGTCGAAGCCGCGCAGATTCAGCGTCTGGATCGATAGTATTCCTTCGGGGCTGGTCCATTTGAGCGTCCAGGACAATTCCCGCTTCTCAAAGAAATCCACGAAACCGCCGCCAATAATCGGCGCGATTCCAGCAGCCAGCGAGTTGATGAAGCTATTAGCCGCCAGGTAGGACGTCGCTTTTCCGCGCGGCGCTAATTTCAGTCCGATGTTGCCGCCTGCCAGTCCCACGCCGGCCGTGGCGATTCCCATAAAAATGTGCAGCACCGCGAGCAACGGCAGGGTGAACTGGTGCTTATCCGGCATGGTCGTGAATGTCCATCCCAGAATGCACAGAATGAACGTGATTCCGCTCAGCGCCAGCAGCGGCTTGTTGCTGAAGCGATCCGACAATTTTCCCCATACCCTCAAAAACCCCATGTTTGCCAGTTGACTCACCACGGTAAATCCGATGACAAAGGACATCTCCAGTTCGAGGTTTTTTAGCATGTACACGGTGAAAAACGGGGCCGCCAGATTGACAGCGAAATTCCATGCGCCCAGAAATATGATCAGGTTTTTGAAATTTTTATCCCTGAAAGGCTGCTTGATGAGTTTGGAGAGTTGGGGTTTTTGTTTCGACCGGGCCATGAGCGGCTCCGGGATCCGAGCGATGATGGCTGCGCCGATCATGCCGGCGACAAAGCCCAGAATGAACAGAACCGAATAGCTGAAAATAATGTCCCCGGGGAAGAAGGCATTCCAGTTGTCAATGAAAAAGCCGGCTGCCAGGCTGAGCGTGATCGCCGGGATCAGCGAAAAGGCGATGCGCTTGGAGAAGAACGAGCCCAGAATGTCCTGCGGCACCAGGTCGCGCATCCAGGAATTCCACGAGCACACCAGCACTGCATTCAACGAGGTATGGCCGATGAGGGCGCCGGACAACATGGCCAGCGCCAGATTTGATTTGAAAAAAAACGGAATGAGCGCCATGAGCAGCAGAAAGAACCGGCTCAGCGCCGCGGAATAGACCGCAATTTTGCGGCGGTTCTGATAATGCTCCACCAGATAAACCGATGGTATCTGGATCAGTTGCGTGATTGGCGGAATTGCAGCTAACAAGCCGATGATGGTATTCGAAGCGCCCAATTGAAGCGCAAAATCCACCAGAAAAACACCGCTGGTCAAAGTGATCATGGCCTGGGATGCCAGTCCATCGTAGACAACGAAGCGCAAACCAGCCTGAAGTTCAGAATCCGTCAAGGAATGTTTGGGAGAAAATTTCATCGATTATAAAATGACCTGCTGTCGAAAAAAAGAAGCAGCATCGAGTTGACGCTGCCCCTCGTGTCGTTGAGAAAATTGGTACTAGAAAAATCTGCTCAGTTAAAATGGGTAATGATAGCTTCTGAAAAAAAATTATAAATGGAGCGAGTGCTAATCGTTTGTATTAGACACCTGCAGCTACGACACAAAACGATTCCTGCACAACAGGACTCTTGATCAGGCGGTCGTCTGCAGGTGCTTTGGGTAGGCTTGACCCTACGCTTTCAACCTCTGCCGGCATCGCTGCGTCTGTCGTTCAAAAATGCCTGTTGAAGGTTCTGAAGCTACTTGTTCAGATGAGTCATTTTCCCGGAGCGAGGGACCAGGCTATGGCTTCGATTTGTTTGTCTTCATCTTCACCAGATGAATCGTAACGCTTGCAGCAATTCCAAGCAGTACCCAACGTAGCCACCATTGCGAAATGGCAAACCAGGCGGTAGACCCGATTGTTACCCACAAAAAAAAGATGGTGATTATCTTCTGTTTGAGGGGTATGCCTCTGCCTTCCCGATAGTTACTGATGTACTTTCCACACCAGCGGTTGGTCATTAGCCAATGATATGACTTTTCCGAACTGCGGGCGAAGCAGATGGCGGCCAGCAGCAGAAAGGGAGTAGTGGGCAACACTGGCAAGAACATGCCAAGCACGCCCAAAGCCACACAAAGCGAACCCAGGACAAACAGCAAAATTCTTAGTGGCCCTTTCAATGGCTTCTGTCCCGTCTTCACACTACTTCTCTGCTAACGTCCTTCAACGCGCCTGTCAGCCGCGCGTTTTCTGCGCCGGCTGAATTTTCATTGTGATAAGGTTTTAGTCCAATCTTAGAAATACTGACGCTATACCATCCTTTTGTATATCCCGGTATTTCGGACTCGTTGGTACAATTTAGTTTTGATTTCAAAATACTCATTTGCAATGATAATGGTATCCACTCAATAAATGGAACCGCTGAATGGCAAGCTCTTCATTCCGTCGATGTCCCTGCTTTCGAATGGGAGGATATTGACCAAAGTATTATTACTGATGCAATCAATTATTGAGCGGATACTACTAATGTTTATAAACGGTTAAAATTTCTACATAATAGCTATTTCGTTTTTCTGAAAGGGAATATGTTTTATTCCAAGCAATCCATCAATTGATAAATCTTCATCAATTAACGGCCAATGTATCCCATATCCGGATGGTGATATTTCAAATTTTTCCCTCTCAATTTCGGTTGCATTTAACAATCGTTTAGAAATTTTTTCAATTTGAAATACATAGTCTTTATCGTCCACTGTTAAATACATCCTATCTTCTTTGAATATAATTTTCTGAACATGATGAATTCTTTTCATTGTTCTTTTTCCTTTTGGAATTTATCCCATTCACTTTCGATAAATTCAAAATATTCAAATATTATTTTTTTTACTTGACGTTTATCTTTATTATTCATGTTATGACTATATGCTTCATCAATGTTAAAATTCTCTGTGTCAATCCAGTATTTACATTCCTTATCAGCTTTTCTACAATGAATGTGAATTGGTTCATTTCTTTCGTTCGCATAAAAATAGAATCGCCATCCCATTATTAATAATATTGTTGGCATAATGAATTCCCGAATAAAAATCCGTGTTGAACGCCTTAAATTATATCTGAAAATATCAAATATTTTACGCTAAATCAATGTAAGAATTATGATCGCATATTTTCAAACATATTGTACCAGCTATCATGGAATCTGATTCCAAAAAGGCGTCGCACTCAGGTATAAAGTTGATTTGACTGCGCAGTAACAGAGATATCATATATCATGTTAACCTTTGAGTGGCATACCGATGAATTTTGCATCTGGAAATCTTCATTGCATCATTTATTTGCCTCAAAGGCGCCAGGACACCAAGCCTGCCTCGAGCAGTTAGTAATTCATTACCGAAAATGAATTCAACAAGAGGAATTATTCGGTACACGTTGTTTGTATTTTACTCTCTTGGCGGCTTCGCGTCTTCGTGGCTGATATTCAGCGATGATACGGAACAGCCACCTATCGATGCCACATAAAAGTTAAAATGGTATTACGCGTCAATTTACTTGATATTCATGCCGGGATGTTCGGTCTTCTTCAGGCCGGCGGGCAGATCAAATTCGCTGTTCGGCACCGACTGCTCAACGATTTTGGTGACTGTGGTGCTGACTTCCATTTTGCCCATGCCGGCGTCGATCGTCGTTTTCGAAGCCAATGGTATCCCCTGAATCTTCTTCACTTCGTCGGTATATTCGCCTTTCATGAATCCCATTTTTTTGTACAGATCCAGGTACTCCTGTCCCATGCGGAATTTGTTGGTGATCCACATTTCCATCATCGGTTCTTCGTTCAGTTTGAGAAGCACTTCGTCGCACGAGTAACCCAGCAGGGTCTTTGACTTGCCTGTTTTGGTGACCTGAATTTCCAGATCGGCCGGATCGCCGGTCATCATGGACTTGAATTTTTTGCCCATCATTTTTTCCATCATCTGTTTTTGTTCATCGGACATATTTTTCATCTGTTCCTGCATGGAAGAGGCCATGGAATTTTTCATGGCTTCCATTTGGGCAAAGGTCATTTCCGTGTAGGTTTTCTTTTTGGTATCCACGGTCCACATGACTTCTTTATCGAACCGGAAAATAATGATCAAGCCGGTGGTCAGATTTTCGATCTTGAATTTACCTGTTTTATAGAAGGTCTTTTCCTTCTCCGTGGTCGTGGACTTTGTATTGAACGGCATGGCCGGACGGATGGCGTCCTGTTCCCAGTATCCTTCAAACTGCTTTTGAGCGAACCCATGGGATGCGCTTCCGGCAATGGCCATGAGAATGATTGCCAGCGCCACTATCCTGATGGTGAGTGTTTTCATAAGATGTCCTTTCGAAAAATTTGAGATATTGAACAGCGGATTAAACAAGCACCCTGGCCGCGGTGTTTCCGCGCGCCGGAGTGATAATCAAAAACGCCTGCGCCGTCGGTCAGCTCACAAGGACTTGTGCCAGATGCAAACTCGCCCCAATGACCAGACCTGAGACGATGACCAGCAGCAGGTAATTGTTGTAATTAAATTCAACTTCCTCTTCTTTGTTCCCGCGCACCACATTGAACAGCATGGTGAGCAAGGCCACCACAACGGTGATGTAGAATGCATAATAGGTCGCGGTGATGTAATCGGCCGGAATGACGACATCTTCTTCCGATGAAAAATTGAACAGCAAAATGCCAATGACCAGGGTGACGATTTGCATCACGATGCGGAAGATGTGATGCATTTTCTTTTTCAGCCAGGCGTTGAACAGGGTCAGAATGGAGCAGAGAAACGAGGCGATCAGGTACGTGACGCCATTGAAAAGTATCACTGAATATTTCAGAGGATCGTCCGTGAGCCACAGAAAAAAAAGCCCGACAAGTTCGCCCAGGACAATTGTCTCCAGGATCAGGATGAACTGAGGATTCGGTTTATCAGCGTCCGGCTCCTCATCGCTTTTTTTCTCGCGATGCATCCTGATTTTCCTCGATGCCTTGATGATGATGTTACTGGTCATTTGCGGCGTGTCGTTGGATTTGAACGAGGAGAACAGCAGCAGGTACAGACCAATCACACTGACGACAATGCTTAATCCACCAAGCAGAACCATGAATTTCCACTCCCCAATGGTTAATGAATGAATCGCAACGGAAACCGAACCGAGTGAAATGAATGGCAGGAGAAGAACAATGGCCTGGCCACTTCATCCAGGAGCACAGCGTCTTCACCGATTGTTGAATTTTTTTTATCCATAATATAGGAATAATTCTAAGAATGTCAAGTGAAAAATAGGACTTAGCAGGCCTTGCCCTGGCTATCATCAAATCGCGAATAGCGTAATTTACAAAAAAATTTGCTGGAAATTATGATTATGGAATCGCAGATGCTCTCTCAAAACGAAGGGCGCGAAGACCACGAAGAAGGGCTGATGATCATTTTGGAATTTTCAGAAGGATGCCTTCGAACGTGTGCTTTTGGTCCAGGTTTTCACCTTGAATTTGTCCTTTGAAAATAAGCCCTGAGCGAGGTGAAAATTCGTCATCGGCGCCGGGCTTCTTCTGATTCAACGGCCCGTTGCATTGCCCGTACGGCGAGACTGGTGAGCCAGGATGATTTTTGGCCGCTTCGTCCGAAATCAAAACCCGTCCAGGCAGGGATTTTTTTCTGCGAGATGAGCCAACCTGCGCCGTCCCATTGATTCAGGATGGATCCGATGAGTGCGTCGATTGGCGTCGCATAGGCAGGTTCAGCGAACAGCGTCGCAGTGTCCAGCAGGTTCAACACGTCCAGACCGGAAAAATGGGGGGGATAGCGCAGTTTCGTGAGCGCAATGCCGTCTTCGGCGCTGTATTCGCACAGATTCCGGTCCGGTTCGTTGAAGTAATCAAAGCACATATCAAGCCCGGAAGTGCGCAGCATGGCTGGTCGCTGCGGAAGGCTTCCCAGCGCTTTCAGCACGTGAATCGTCGCGGCCGGACAACTGGGCAAATCAGCCTCGGCCTCCCCATTTTGGCGGGAGCGATCGCAATGCCAACCGCCATCGCGGCGCTGCGTTGAGAGGAAGTAGTTCACGGCCGCTGCCACGGTCCGTCCCCGGGCCAGTCCCAATCTGATCAGGCAGTAAGTCACGTGCGCCGTCACGCAGACCAACTGGATGGAGAGCTGTTTCTTTGCAATGTAGCTCAGGGAAAATTGGCCATCCTCTTGCTGGTCCAATTCTAGCCGATGAATACACGGAAGGATCCCCAGTTCGTCGGCTGCCAATCCAACATCTGCCAAAAAGCGAAGTTGCCAGTAAAAGCTGTGATAGTTGAAAAAATCAGCAGGACGCCGGGAGAGCGAGGCAAGGCCATGTTCGGCGTCCGCCAGACTCCGAACGACAGCCTGAATCTCCGGGGATGCGATCAGCCGGCGTTTCAATTCAGCCGCAGAACCATCGCGCTCCGAAAGAAGAATGAAGCGAGACCAGAGCGCGCCCTGCGCCTGAATCGATTGGGTGGCCTGATCAATGAATTCCTTAATGCGGTGCATTTCCGGCATAGTGGCTTTCCAGCTTGTGATTAATCTCCGGGACAATGTCAGAAAGTATAACGAACAGAGGGAAAGACTGTTCCCGTGTCCCGCTGGTGTGTGGTTCTTTGGTATGCGTGCGGAAGGATCCGTCTTCATTTTTTGAAGCGTATCAGCCTCCAAGTCTCGAAGACGCGAAGAAAAAGAGACATCTGACATTATCGATGCTGGAAAGCTGAATTTGGTTTTAAAAATGAAATTGAATTTCACAGTCCCCGACTTAAAAGGCAGGGCTATTCAAGGTGCCTGACTTTTAACTTTTTCAATGAATTGCCACGTCATTGATGACGTGGAAAAGTTATCATACCCAACGTAGCAAAACCTTTTAAGGCTTCTTCGAATCGACCCGGGAATGAAAATGAAATTGAAATTGACATTGCCATCTTCGTGTAACTTCGTGACCTGGTGACTTAGAGGCAAGAATTCATGCCTGAATAATCACCGTTTTTTCAATTGATGTTGAGAGAAATCAAGCTGTTTATGCCTCATCAATATTTGGGCGGAGATTTCGCTGGACAACGTCAGATTGAGTGCGGGTTGTTCCATCGCCACGTTCTCACTCAGGCGTACGTTTCTATAACACCTGTTTCACCAAAATACAAAAATGTAAGATGCTCAATGCCTTTTTTGTCAGGTCAATTGGCTGTAATTCTCTATTTTTCAAGGGGCGGAGTCGTGTCGTTTATCATGGCATTAAAGTTGCAAATACATTAGACAACAACCATCAATAGCTGAAATAATAGTAAATTCGTAAAACAGATGAAATCAAATCACGTTGGTCTTGTAACTCAAAATCGACACAGCAAAAAGATGAGGATGTGATGATGGGGAACTCAATGAAAACGATGTGGATCGGAATACTGATGTTGCTACTTTTACCCGGTGCGCTCATTGGCCAGGACGCCGGATCGATATGGATCAGGACGTATAGTCCGGGAAGCGGCAATCCTGCGGACGAGTCGCTGGACAATCTGTCGCTCGAAGCGCTGGATAAACTCATGCAGCGAACCGACATCGAAGTGATTTTTCTGGGCGGCGCAGATACCCTGCGTTGGAAAGCGCTGGACAGGAATGAAGCGATTTCTCTGGCGCTGGATCAGGCGAAAAAATTGGAACGCGCCAGCCGATTGCGGGAACGGTATGGTTGGGGAGAGATTGGCGTGACCGATGAACCCATTCGCGGTGTGAAGGTGGTGTGGAGCCCGAAGAAGCCGGACCTCTTCAAACTGGAGCGGGATATTCAGCAGCTTCAGGCGATGAACGATTCATTGGCGAATATATTGGCGGACTGGAATCGGAGTCAACTCGACCAGCTGGCAGCCATCCGTGACAGTCTGAACTCGCTGGGGTTGAACGGCAGAATTCAAATCGACAATACCGTGTCCTCAGAGAGTTATGATTGGGAGATCAAAACCGGCATGCTGGCCTGGGCAGGCGGCCAAGGGTACGATCTGGCTGTGCCCAGCATCGGAATCGCGTTGAAGCGCAAATATTGGGCGTTCGAGTTCGAGGGCGGATTTACGCCGTGGAGCAAGCCGGCAGAATTCGGCGATCGCGGCGATGCACTGATTATGGGCACTATGGCGCTGTTCCCGCAGGAGATATTTGAGATAAAGTCCGGGCTGTTTTCCGGCTGGGAATTCCTGTCCAGGACCGATGAGTGGACGATGAAGGTTCTGGGAGTGACTGCCGGTCCTTCGATCAAATGGAAATTCATCGAAGGCTATGTCGGTTATTCCATCGCCCGAATGAGCACGTTGATTGAACCGGAGCGATGGGTGAGTGGATTGATGATTAATACGAATTTCAAATTTTTGATGAATTGACCAGGGAGGGGTATACCATGCTGAGCATCAGGGTGAGTGTGTTTGTTGGGATGATTTTTTTGACGCTGTTCAATTGGGGATGCAGCAAAGCACCGCTGCCGACGAATCCGGAAGAGGATGACGTGAAACCGGGCGAAGTCTTTGGGAAGCTTGTCATCGCTGCCGCGGACAAGAATGGGGAGAAAGTGGACAGCGCCGAGGTATTTGTCAATTCACAATTCATGGGCTATACGCCTTTTTCAAAAGAAGATGTGCAGGTGGGACGATGTGCAGTGAGAGTTCAGAAAAGCGGCTATGGGCTGTATAGTGAAAGCGTGGCTGTGGAAGCGGATAAGCTGGTTTTTCTAGAAGCCCTGCTGGAGAAAATCCCGATGAATATGGGGCAGTTGCTGATTACCGTCAATGAGGATTCGGCCGTCACCTATCTGACGAACAACCGGAGCGAAATCCTCGATTTGTTCTATGAACGGGAAAAAGCGTATGTGTTGGAGCCAGGCGGTTATTTTCTGAAATCAGAAAAACCGGGATTCAAGATGGTGTATCTGGCAGTGGAAGTGGGCGTGGATATTGTGGTTGTGAAGAATCTTCAATTGGAAAAGGTGAAAGATCCGGCGCTGCCCGAACTAGTCCTGACAGCGCCGGATTCAGCCCAGGTGGGCCGACCGCTGCTGATTTCCTGGGAGACGAATAATGCCGATGGCATTGACATTGACTATATTGAAAATCCCGGGTTGTGCGGCAAACGGGAGATCGCGTTTCAGTCCGAGGGCATACGTTACATTAAAGCCACAGCCAGGAATGAAGCGGGACAGGTGAGTGCGGTGGATAGTGTGTATATTTTCAACCCGGTCGCTGAACCGGCAAAGGCGCCGACGGTCAGTGTGTGGTTGCAGCCGGATCACGTCATGGTTCATGAAACGGCGGTCATTCACTGGTCATCCGCCAATGCGACGGATGTGACGGTCGATTATGTGCCCAATGCCGGACTGACCGGACAATGGCAGGTTTCGTTCGACGCGCCGGGAACGTACGTGATTCGCGCTCAGGCGGAAGGCCCGGGCGGCGCACGCAGCGCTGACGATACACTGACAGTGTACGCGGCGACGCTTCCTTCACTGGAATTCACAGTGTCGCCGCACGAGGTCGCCTTTGGCGAACCGGTTCAATTGAGTTGGAGCAGCGACGGCGCGCAGGTGATTATCGATCATGGCGTTGGTGTGCGCGGGCCGTTCGGAAATGAAGAAATCGTATGCGCCAATCCGGGCATGAAGGTGTTCACGGCAACCGCCTACAGCGAATTCGGGACAAAAAGTATCGTCACCGATTCGGTGCTGGTGAATGAGCCGGAGATGCCAGAGCGACCGAGCATTTCGCTGATGGTGGTGGATAGCGCCAAAGTCGGCGCGCCGGTGAAAATTGAGTGGCATAGCATCAATGCCACGATGGTGGATGTGGATTATGTGCAGCATCCCGGATTGAACGGAAAGACAGAAGTCATTTTCCAATCCGCAGGCGAGCGGGTCATCACGGCCACCGCGTACAATGCAGTCGGACAGACCACGGTTGCGGAGACGCTGATTGTGGCCGCGGAAGAGGTGGGAGTGCAGGTGGAGCCGCTGTTCATCCCGGTCGTGAAAAAAGTGTGCGCGGTGCATCCGACCATTCCCAAATCGATTGAAAATGCCGGCCAGGTTACAGTGGTTCAGGAAGGTTATTACCGATTGAAAGCTGAAGTGTGGTACAACAGCGGCGACTCCCAGAAAAATGAGAGCTTCTTCATCCGATTGAAGGATGCGACGGGCACTGTGTATCCGCAAGAGGCAAACGCCGGACAGGATCTGGTGGTGCCGGACGATCCCGGCGCACCCCATCTGGCGCTGCGCGAGGCCGGCACCTTCTATCTGAATCAGGGCGAAGTGCTGCTGGGCCTGTACCACTATCACACGATTTCCAATCAGTTCCCCCAATTCATTAACAACGGACCGATCACCGGTGCGGAAAGCGTGGAACTGATGAGCGTCACTGCCGAATTTGTAGGGCAATAAAAGAATTCCTCGTTTTGATTGAAAACGGCCGTTCGCTTACCGGAGCAGCGGCCGTTTTTTTATTGCCATCCGAAAAGCGATTCAATGAAGCCTGCCTCTGTATTGTATGAACGCCGTTCTGTCAAAGAAGCCACGCAAGAAATTCCGGTTGACTTTTCCCGCCTTGTTCTTTATATTACCTTCAACCTGAATTTCTAAAATGAAATGTCGAATGAGCGTATATCCTATTATTTTAGTTTGGTGTGAATTGACACAGTCAATTCACTCCATATGTCTTTAGAAATTAAATCACTAAATTTGATAATAAAAATCCATTTTAGGAATTCAAATACTATTCATCCATATATTCTTGCCAGAAAGATACAGAGTCACGAAGTCATACGAATACGTCAATTTCATTTTTCTTCTTTTGTAGCTGTTCACACACAGGATCGCGCTGGATATTCATCTTTTTTTAAAACCAAATTCAGCCTTTCAGAATCGATTCTTTCAGATTGTTATTTTTCTTTGTGCCTTCGGAATTTCGTGGCAGAATCGACACAAGTGGGATTTAATATCGGTTTGGAAATTCGGCAAATACGCCGACACCAACTTCTAACCTGCCAGAGAGGAGAGCAGAATGCTCCGTTCAAAATTATCTCTTCAGTGGACTCTGATTTTCATTATCCCGATGTTCCTACAATCAATGGGCCTCGCGGGCGATATGCCCCGGCAAGCCGCGGATGTCGTGGCTGAAAATGCGATGGTCGCTTCCGCGCACCCGATGGCCTCGGCTGTTGGACTGGACGTTTTAAAAAATGGCGGAAACGCGGTGGACGCGGCGCTGGCCATGGCGTTTACGCTGTCCATGGCCGAGCCCAATGCTTCCGGTATTGGCGGCGGCGGATTTCTGCTCATCAAAAGGGCCGATTCGGAGGAGGCCATTATGGTGGACTATCGGGAAATGGCCCCGAAAAAAGCCACGCCTGAATTCTATTATCAAACCGGGGAGAGTTTCGAAAAACTCACCGGCATGGGCGCGACGGCGGTCGGCGTTCCCGGACTGGTGGCCTGCGCCGATATCGCGCTGAAAAAATACGGCACGCTCACGCTGAGCCAGGTGTTGCAGCCAGCCATTCAATTGGCGCGCGGCGGGCTGGTGGTCAGCGATAATTTGAATGGCATGATCACAGAAAATATCGAGAAAATTCTGGCCTTCCCCGCGACCGCGGAAATCTATCTATCCGATATGCTGCCGCTGGAGACTGGCGCCGTGTTGAAAAACGAAGACCTGGCCCAGTCCCTGGAGAAAATCGCGGCCGCCGGGCCGGAGATTTTTTACGAAGGCGATCTGGCCAATGCCATTGTTCAGGAAGTGAAGCAGCAGGGCGGTATTTTTGAACTGGACGACATGAAAGCCTACCGCGCCATGTTCAGAGCGCCGGTGAAAGGCGCGTACCGCGGTTACGACATCATCTCGGCGGCGCCGGTCACCGGCGGCGGGACCCATCTCATCGAGCTGCTCAATCTGATGGAAGGCTACGACGTGCAGAAGCTGGGACACAACTCCGCGCCGTACATTCACCGGTTGACCGAGGCCATGAAATTGATCTTCGCCGATAAATCGCTCAATGCCGCCGATCCTGATTTTTATGACATCCCGGCGGATACATTCACCAGCAAAAGCTACGCGGACAGGCTGCGCGCGAGAATCGATACGACCCGGGCCAGATTCGATTATGTCCCGCCGGTGCTCATCCGGCTGGAATCCGGCAGCACCTCGCATCTGTCCGTGGTGGACAAAGACGGCAATATTGTGGCGCTCACCCAGAGCATCAACCACTGGTTCGGCTCCGGCGTGGTTGTGCCTGGCGCCGGCATGTTGCTGAACGATCATCTCAGCGATTTTGATGACCTGCCGGGTCGGCCCAATTCCATTGCCCCGCACAAACGTCCCTCCAGCAGCATCGCGCCGACGCTGGTGCTCAAAGACGGCAAACCTTTCATGACGCTGGGCACTCCCGGCGGCCCGCGCATCATTTCTGCGCTGGCGCAAATCATCATGAATGTCATCGATTTTGGCATGGGCATGGATGAGGCCATCGAAGCGCCGCGCGTGCATTGCATTACAAAGACGCTGTACGTGGAAGGCCGCATCGACAAATCTGTCGTGGAAAAGCTGGAAGCGCTGGGCCACAAAGTGAGTGTGCGCGCGGAATACGACAACTATTTCGGCGGCGCCCAGGGCATTCTGATCGATTCGAAATTGAAAAAGCTGTTCGGCGGAGCCGACTCCCGGCGCGACGGCGTGGCTGTGGGCTATTGATTTTTTGCTTTGACAATAGATTTCAATAAAATATATAGTGTCAGTCCGAGAACTGCTAATATTGACCTCACCCCAACCCTGTCCTAAAAGGCTAATCCTTAGCCATAAGTTGGGGGATATTAACCCTACAACGTCATTTAGCCTGCATTATTCATAGTATTTTTAGAGGAGGCTGGCTAACCTGAATGGTGCTCTTTTTGGAATAAACGTATAAAAACTGAGTTTCAAAATAGCATAGCCTTTAGCTAATTGAAAATCTCAATGTTGACTCAAATTCTGAGCAAGTTCATGAATAATTCAGGTTAGTAAATTTATCACAATATGTTGAGTTTTTCATCTATCAAAAATACAATATACAACGATAAAAAATCTATGTGACGTAGTAGGGTTAACAAATCAAATGAAACGCAGAGGTCGCGAAGGACGCAGCGAAAAGACCAGCTTTGAATTGGCCGGAGTGATATTAAAATTTTCAATCAAACAATGAAAATCATGTTCACCAATAGTAACAGAAGACCAAAACAACCAGGAAAATACCTGGTTTCATAGGTTTGCAAACAGCTTTTTTTCAATACCAAAACTCTGTGTACCTCTGCGGTCTCTGCGTTAGAAAAGATATGGGTCCGGGTAAGCCTAAAAGGAGAGGGAGTACAGATGTCTCCCTTCTTGCCGGCAGGGTAAGAAGGGTTTTAGGGATGAGGTCTGACGTAATGTAGTTTGAAAATATCAACCCCATAGCTAATTTAGGTGTTTTCGAAAGTAACTATACAGTCAGGAAGTGGCACAAACGAAACAGGGGAGAAGTTATGCAATTGGAAAAATCGCTCCAATTCCTCACGCAGTTGAGGAGTAATAATGACAGAGCCTGGTTCAATGCAAACAGATCGCTTTATGAAGAAGCGAAAATTGAGTTTGAAAAATTGATCGATGCGCTGATTCCAATCACCAAAGAGATTGATCCGGAAATTGATGTCGCAAGCGCCTCGGAATGCACGTTCCGAATATTCAGGGACACCCGATTTTCACATGACAAACTGCCTTACAAAACCAACTTCGGCGCCTTTGTTGCCAAGGGGGGCCGAAAAAGCCCTTACGCCGGGTACTATTTTCATCTGGAGCCGGGCGGGTCTTTTGCTGGCGGTGGCATTTACCGGCCGGACGCGAAATATCTGGCGGCGATCCGATCCCATATCTATGAGAACACCGAAGCGTTTAAAAAGATCATCGACAGCGCGGATTTCAAACAGTACTTCAGCGAAATTTATGGCGACAGGCTGAAATCGAGTCCGAGAGATTTTCCGAAAGATTTTGCCGATATCCATTTGCTCGCCTATAAAGATTATGCCGTCATCCACAGGATCGATGATTTCGAGTGGATATCGGAAGACATCATGAAAACGCTGCGCGGGTTAATTAAGATTCAATATCCGTTCAATAGATTTTTAAATGACGCCGTGAAAAAAGTTGCTTCATAATAAAAGACAGTTTGGAGGGAAAAATGAAACGCGTCTGGTCGCTGTTACTTTGTCTGGCAATTATTCTCATGCTCACTTTGCAATGCTCTAAGAAAAAGGACATCCATGTTATGGTGAATGAGTTTTTTCAAGCAGATACGGACGTGACCATTCTGGTCACAGATTCAGGTTTGGGTGGATTATCCGTGGCAGCGGAGTTGGCGGCCCGATTGCCGCAGAGCGGCGTGTTCGAAAATGTCCGCATTATTTTTTACAATTCCCAATACCACGATTATTATGGCTACAACAGTCTGAAAAATGAGTCGGAGAAGGTGCGGATTTTTGACTCGGCGCTGAAAGCAATGAAGAAGAGCTACCATCCGGACATGCTGCTCATCGCCTGCAACACGCTGTCGGTGTTGTACGACAAGACAGGGTTTGCTCAGCGCGCCAATTACCCGGTGATCGGCATTGTGGAGCTGGGCGTCGATTTGATGGAGCAGGAATTCGAGCGCCAGCCGGAAGCCACCGTCCTGATTTTCGCGACAGAGACGACCATCGGCTCCGGGGCGCACAAAAAATTGCTCATCGAACGGGGCATCCCGGCGGAGCGAATTATCGGGCAATCGTGCCCCCGTCTTGCGGGACGAATCGAAGAAGGCCCAGCCAGCGAAGAGACCATCGGGCTCATCACAAAGTATGTCGGCAAAGCCCTTGATAAACTCGGCGCTGAGCCTGTTCCTATTTTTGCCAGTCTGAATTGCACGCATTTCGGCTATTCGATGCAGCAATTCAGCGATGCTTTTGCTGCGGCCGGTCACGCCGGCATTCGCATCATCGATCCCAATCCCAGCATGGCGGCGCTGCTGTTCAAGCCGGAATTCATGCACCGGTTCCCGGCGACGAACGTGTCCGTCGAGGTCGTGTCAAAAGGAAAATTGGGTGAAAAGGAAATTAACTCCATCAGCAGCTTGCTGGAAAAAACCTCGCCGCAGACGGCCGATGCGTTGCGCCGGTACGAGCACCGGCCGGACCTGTTCGAAGCCGTGTTCGATTCGACCATGCTGAAATGAATTTGACCGCCAAAATTTATTCGATGTTACATTACGGATCAAGGCAAAAAATCAGCGAAAATCCGTGTCATCTGTGTTATCCGCGTTCTATTTCATACGATGTAACGTCCAATAAATTCAATCTAAAAAATCCCTTTAACAGGGGCGTTATTACATGAGGGATGAAATTCATTGCGCCGGAACATTCACACGACGGTCATGATTTCAGGACGCCATTTTCGAGAATCACCCGGGCGCTGTGAAGCGTCTCTTCCAATGCGGACGTTTTGTCCCCGCCGATCTCGACGAAATTGGGACGCCCGCCGCCGCGCCCGTCGATGAGGTGGGCGACCTGGCGCACCAGTTCATTCAAATTGTAGGCGCTCGCGCCGGAGTGGGCGAAAATCAGATGCGCCTTCGCGGCCTTCAATCCCAGCAGCGCCCAGATATCGCTGGTCGCGGTAATCTGACGGGCCAACTCCCGGATGTCGTTCAGCGGCCTGTCCTCGAACAGCAACGCAATCACCTTCGAGCCGGATTGCTCTGCGTTTCGGACCAATTCTCCGGCCTCGTGAACGAGAAGCTGCTGCGTCATTTTTTTATTCTGCTTCTGCAAAAGCCCCATTTCACTCTGCATCTTTTCAACGGCCGGAACCACATCGTCTTCGTCAACGGAAAACTTCGCGGCCAGCGCGCTGCATATCTGCCATTTCTGCTGGTAGTCTTTGATGGCGCGACTGCCGGCGAAAAAATGGAACCGCAGGTCGCCGCGGATTTTCTCCCAGCGAATGATTTTCACGAGACCCACTTCGCCGCTGGCCCGGACATGGGTGCCGCCGCAGGGATCGAGGTCGAAATTGTCGATATCCACCAGCCGCACCAGGGGAAGAGCCGGCAGTGCTTTGCGTATTTTGGCGGCGTCGATGCGGCCTGGCTCCGCCGAATAGGCATTCACCGGCCGATTCTCGAAAATGATGCGGTTGGCCAGATTTTCCACGGCGATGATTTGTTCGCGTTCAATCGCGTCCAGCGAAATGTCGATGGTGGAAATCTCATTGCCCAGGTGGGACGAGACGGTCGCTGCCCCGGTGATTTGTAGGAAGCTTCCGGCCAGAATATGAAATCCGGTGTGTTGCTGCATGAAGTCAAAACGGCGCGGCCAGTCGATCACGCCGTGGACTTCAGCGGCAGTCACCGGCGATTCGAGAATGTGAACAATCTCCTCGTCCTGCTCGATGACATCGATCACGCGGGAATGGTTGAGCCGGCCGGTATCGTGCTTTTGTCCGCCGGATGTCGGATAAAATGCGGTTCGATCCAGAACAATCGCTGTCTTGTTTTCCAGAGTAAACGCTCGGACCACCCGGGCGTCGAATTCGCACCGATAGGAATCATTGAGAAAAAGTTTTTCTGTCGTCATGCCAATGCCTGTTGAATGAGAAAAAGCGAGTTGCGGAACTCGCTTTTCTGCTTAAATATACGTGAAAGGGGACGGACCTGGTTTGCCAGGCCAATTCAGTAAACAGCGACGTCATTTGCCCATCGCTTTTTCGAAGAATGGCCGGAACAGATCGATGGGCACCGGGAACACGGTGGTGGAATTATTCTCCGCGGCCACTTCGGCCAATGTCTGCAAAAAGCGCAATTGCATGGCCATGGGCTGTTTCGCGATCACTTCGGCGGCATCGGCCAGACGCTGCGATGCCTGGTATTCGCCTTCGGCGTGAATCACTTTGGCGCGTCGCTCGCGTTCGGCTTCGGCCTGACGAGCCATGGCGCGTTGCATTTCCTGCGGCAGATCGATGTGCTTCACTTCCACCAGCGCGACTTTGATGCCCCAGGGATCGGTGTGATTGTCGATGATGCTTTGCAATTCCTGATTGATTTTCTCCCGCTCGGACAGCAAATCATCCAATTCCACCTGGCCCAGAATGCTACGCAGTGTGGTCTGCGCCAACTGCGATGTGGCGAACAAATAGTCCTCGACCTCGATGATGGCCTTGGATGGACTGATCACCCTGAAATAGAGCACCGCATTCACTTTGACGGACACATTGTCTTTCGTGATAATGTCCTGCGGCGGGATGTCCATCGTAATGGTTCGCAAACCCACACGGACAACTTTATCGACGATGGGAATGATGAACACCAATCCCGGCCCTTTATCGCCAACCAACCTGCCGAGACGAAACACAACGCCGCGTTCATATTCGCGAAAAATGCGAATCGCGCTCATGAGAAGAAAAAGAAGAATGACGATAATTGCAGCTAAGGCATGCATAAGAATCCTCCTGATTTATGGTCAATTCGTATATTTTTTTACTATGAGTTTCAAATTATCGATGGCCACGACAATGACCTTATCGTCCTTTTTGATCTTGTCATCGCTGCGCGCCATCCAGTATTCTCCGTGGACTTTCACTCTGCCTTCCGGATCGAGCTTGGTGATCGCGACCCCGGTTTCACCGGTGATGCCCTCTTTACCGGTGGTCACTTTGGTTCGGAAAGTCTTCGCAGCCATCCCAACGGCAAAGATAAAAAATGCGGCCGTCGTCAGCGTGACTGCCAGAATGAGGGAGAGAGGAATATGCACCGCCACCGAGGGCGTGCTTTTAAACAGCATCAAAGAACCTAAAATCATGGACACAACACCTCCAATCGTTAATAGTCCATAGCTGGCAATTTTCACTTCAAGGATGAATAAAATAGTGCCGAACAAGATGAGCAAAATTCCGGCGACATTCACCGGCAACTGCTGCATGGCAAAGAAAGCGAGGATGAGAAAAATGCCTCCCAGCACGCCGGGGAGAATGGCGCCCGGACTGGAAAATTCGAAATACATGCCCAGCAAGCCGAGCATGAATAGAATGTAGGCGACCGATGGATTGGAAATAATATCGAGTATTTTAAACCGAAGATTGGTGTCGTGGCGGACAATCGTCGCTTCCTTTGTGTGCAGCACAACCGCGCCGCTGTCCATTGCAGCAGATTTGCCATCTAATACAAGCAGCAGGCTGTCCAGATTCGGGCAGATGAAATCGATGACGCCCAGTTCCAGAGCCTTGATTTCTGTGATGGATTCGCTTTGGCGGACAGCTTTTTCCACCCAGTCGGGATTGCGTCCCCGCTTCGTGGCGATGGAGCGATTGAATGTAGCCCACCAATTGGTGGCTTTCTGAACTGCAACATCGGCGGAGTCGGTTTTGCCGGCGCCCACCGGATGGGCTGCACCGATATTGGTGCCCGGCGCCATGGCGGCAAAATGCGCAGCAATGGTGATGGAAACCCCGGCGGACACTGCGCCGGCTCCTGATGGATGGACGAATACAACCAGCGGCACCGTGGACGCCAGCATTTTCTTGACAATGTCCTGGGTCGCTGCAATCAGTCCGCCTGGTGTGTCCAGTTCGATGATCAGACACACGGATTTATTTGTCTCGGCCATTTCAATGGCGTTGATGATATATTCAGCCGAAATCGGATTGACCGTTCCGCCTTTAATCTGAATGACATCCACGCGTGAGGGCGGATCGGCTAATGCGGAACAGATGGCCACTGTCAACACCAGAAAGGCGCATCGTAACGGGTTGAATATTGTTTTCATAATTTCTACCCATGGGTTAGCAATGAAAAAACAAATCATTTTGATTGGATTTGTGTCTGTCATTCCCGACGCCCCATCAGTTTACAGGCATTCAGGAAATTATCGCCGGAACAGGTAGAACAGGAATGAAATAATCAGGCTCAGCACAATGCAAGTGACAATCGGGAAATGAAAGCTGAAATTTTTTCTCATGACATGAATGTCGCCGGGCAGTTTCCCGAAAAATGGGATGCCTTTGAAATAATAGAGAATCACTCCGAAGATGATCACAACAATGCCTAAAAAAATCAGGTACTTCCCGAGAGACTGAAAATTGGGATCCATAATCCGCCTAATGAATGACGTGATATTTTTTACACACGCGCAGCACTGCGTCAAGCGGCATGGCCGGGACTTCGTGTCCCTGCCAGCCCTTCATTGTTGCGCCGGCAAACAGCGAATTGTAAATTGCCTCCTGCGTGGCTTCAACGACCGCCAGGAATAGGGGAGACATGTCGTCATTGTTCATGTCCTCTGTGGCGTGAGACAGAGCGTCGCTGCGATGCGCGATGCGGCAGTTCGGATGCGTGCTGAATGCAATCGCATAATCGCCGCTGCCATTGGAACAGAAACTGCCGGTTTTTGCCATGCCGAGGATGGAGCGCTTGGCCAGCCGTTTCAAATTTCGGTGCGACAAGGGTGCATCCGTCGCAATCACGATCATGCAGGAGCCATCGCCGGAAAGTTCGTCCTTCAAATAATATTCGCCCAGTTCCTTGCCAACGGGCGCGCCGTTGATTTCCAGGATACCGCCGAAATTTGTCTGAACCAGTACGCCGACAGTGAAATTGCCCCGCGACGCCGGCAGCACGCGCGAAGCGGTCCCGATACCGCCTTTGAAGCCAAAGCATATGGTGCCGGTTCCGGCGCCGACATTTCCTTCCGCGACCGGGCCTGTCTTCGCATTTCGGATGGCTTCGAACACATCCTCCCGCGTTACAGAACGAAGCTGGATGTTATTGAGAAAACCATCGTTCGTCTCGCCGGCAATCGGATTGATGGAGCGCAGGTCTTCGTTGCCCGGTTGCTGCAATGTGAAATCGATGAGCGCATCAGCAACGCGAAATACATTCAGTGTGCTGGTGAGAGCGATGGGAGTTTCTATCGCTCCCAATTCCTCTACCTGCGAGTAACCAACCAACTTTCCAAATCCATTGCCAATGTGCACCGCAGCAGCCACTTTTTCTTGAAAAATATTTCCGGCATGGGGCAAAATAACAGTGACGCCGGTTCGCACATCCTCGTTCTGGATGAGGGTCTTGTGCCCAACGGCCACACCGGCGACGTCCGTAATTGCATTGCCTTTCCCTGGCGGCAATATGCCCACCACGATGCCATGGTCCCGCGCGCGACGATTTTTCTCGCTGCCAGAGGAAACTGCCAGCATCGGAATCATAAGCGTGATCAGTAGCAAAATGATTTTCATGGTTCTCATTCTAACCGGTTTATTGCGTTGTGCGCAACCATGAACCGCGACTGTCGGCTGTTTGACGGCCGCATTCAGTGCGCGCTCGTTTTGAAATCTATGGAATATGCTTGAGATATACCGTTGTGCAAGATGCGATATCGTATCGTTGATTTGAAAGAGTGAGAGATCTGCAAAGAATATATTTTTAAAGTGCATTGGATTCCGCAATAGCCTATCCGGTACGTAACTGGATAATTAATATATAACATCGCGTGCACTGACAGGAAAATGGGCTGGAGTGATCCCTTTTCAGAAATGAAAAATGCTTTTTTTCCCTTGACTTTTAGAAATATTTTTTGTTAATTTATGGCACAAAAAGTGCCCTGCGATTGAAGGATGGGTCAATTATAAAGAGCCAACACTTTACAATTTGGGAACTTAGCTCTCGGGCGTGTATTACAGGCCTCAGCCGCTTCGGCGGCTCGTGGAAGTAAAAAGCGTTCAGGCGGTGCCCACCGTGTCTAACACGGTTCTTTGTAATCCCATCTCATATTGCAGGGTTTTTTATTTGGTGCTGCTCTTTGAATTCCGCGGTTTTCAATCCTTTGGTATGCGCTGCTAATGCGCCAGCGCTTCTTCCATATCCGGGTAAATTTCGAACAGCGTATCCAGTCGCATTCTGGAAAAGATGTCCTGCATCAATGGCTGCAGGTGAGTGATTTTCACTCTACCATTCCGTTTTTTGATCATATCCCGCGCCATAATGAGCACCCCCAATCCTGCGCTATTCATCACAGCGACCTCACTCAAATTCATAATCAACTCCTGAGATTGATGCTCCAGCAGTGCCAGCATATCTTCGCGGAATAAATCGGTGATTCCCAGATAAATTCTCTTTTCTTTGACTGTCACGATCGCTTTATCTTTCTTAAAATACACATCGATTGTCTTGTAGTCCATAACACTTCTCCACAATGAATTTCATCAGATTAATAACTTTCAAAAACTGCTTTTCCCGGGGCAATCCCGGTCACCGATACAAGACACATTCGCGGTCAGCGGATATGAAAAACCAGGTGCCACCGGCGGCTCGTGCCTCCGCACCTTGTTCGCGATCTCAGAACTAGTTCATGCGGCATGCAACCTGGCTCGACTCATTTTTTCGATCAGAAATTACACATCATAGGTCTGCGGATCCAGGATAAATTTATTGCAAGAATAATCGGGCGGGACCTGTTTTTGGGTCAGTCGACAGCGATAGTAAAAATAGCTCTCATAGCCCGGATCGCTGAAATAGAAGGGCAGTCGGTTCTTGCAATTTTTACAGGATCGAGCTGGTTTCTCAGTTTCTTTCTGCTGGTGCGGCAGAGGTTGTTTTACGGCAGCATCGATTCGGAGCAGAATATCCAGCAATTTGGGAATGTAGGTTCTCAACCGCAACACGATGTAGACGAATAGGATGCTGTAGATGCTGAAAAAAGTGATGATCAGATAGAAGATGATGTCGATTTTACTGATTTCCATGTCCTTATTCTTTCTAATAAAATGCTAATCGGTCCAGACTCCGATACTGGATCGCTTCACTAATATACTGAGGTTTTATATCGTCGCTGCGCTCCAGGTCCGCAATGGTTCGCGCGACTTTCAGAATTCGGTCATACGCCCGGGCCGACAGGCCTAATTTGGTGATGGCCATTTTCAATAATTCCTCGCCCTGGGCATCGAATTTACAGTACTGGCGAATGTCTTTTGATTCCATATGGGAATTGCAGTAGATGTTTTTCTTGTTTTTAAAACGCTCGATTTGAATTTTCCTCGCTTCTTCCACGCGCTGGCGAATCTTCTCTGAGCTTTCACTTGTTGTCGTTCCGGTCAATTCGCTGTATTTTATCGTGGGCACTTCAATGTGAATATCGATGCGGTCCAGCAACGGGCCGGATATCCGCGATAGATATTTCTGAATCTGTTGGGCCGTACACGAGCATTCATGAGTGGGATCTGTGGCATAGCCGCAGGGACAGGGATTCATCGCTGCCGCCAGCATGAACTGCGCCGGGTAAGTCAGCGAGAGCGCTGCACGGGAAATTGTCACCCGACCGTCCTCGAGAGGTTGACGCATCACTTCCAGCACGTTCTTTTTAAATTCAGGCAATTCATCCAGAAAGAGCACGCCGTGATGGGCGAGACTGACTTCTCCGGGTCGTGGCACCTGGCCGCCACCGATCAGCCCGGCATCGGAAATTGTGTGATGCGGCGAGCGATAGGGACGGATGGCAATGAGCGGCGTGTTCGAAGGCAGCAGTCCGGCCACTGAATGGATTTTAGTCGTCTCCAGTGCTTCTTCCAGCGTGAGGTCCGGCAAGATGGTCGGAATTCTTTTGGCCAGCATGGTTTTGCCTGAGCCCGGCGGCCCGATCATGATGATATTATGCCCACCAGCCGCAGCCACTTCGAGGGCGCGCTTTACATGTTCCTGACCTTTCACATCCTGAAAATCGATCAGGTAATGCCGGCTTTGCGAAAATACCTCGTGCAGGGAGACATGGAATGGATCGATGGATTTTTCCCCGTTGAAAAAAGCGACGGCATCGCCAAGGGACGTGACCGGGTAGACGTTCACGGTACCGGCCATGGCAGCTTCGCTGGCATTTTCTGCTGGCAGGACAATGCCCTTTGCGTGGTTTTTACTAATCTCAACGGCGATGGGCAGCGCGCCGTGAATGGGTCGCAGACTGCCATCAAGTGACAATTCGCCCAGGATGATATAGTCTTCCAGATGATCCTGATTGATCACCCCGGATGCTGCGAGGATACCAACAGCGATGGGCAGGTCAAAGGCAGATCCCTCTTTTTTGATATCGGCTGGCGCCAGATTGATCGTGATGCGCTTCTGCGGAAATGGAAAACCGGAGTTTTTAATAGCGGCATTCACGCGCTCTTTGGACTCCCGCACAGCGCCATTGGGCAAACCCACCGTTGCAAACGCGGGCAATTGGCTTTCCAAATGGGCTTCTACTTCAACCAGATAGGCGTCGATACCGACGACAGCAGCACTGAAAATTTTCGCTAACATATTTCCCCGTTTGGCCGGTTACTTAATATATATACAAATTAATCTTTTAATAGTCAATAAAAATTTACTTCCTGTTAAAAGTACATAGCGGATAATCAAAATTTATCATTTGTCAAAAAATATCTTATCGCTCATTTTAATTTCACCAGAATCAATCGACTATCTCATTTTGAATTCGGGAAAATTCTAAACAAAAATATAGTTTTTGAAAATCAAATTGCAATTACTATTTTTTTTCTATATATTCATTTTTCAAAGATATATTTCTCCCAAATTGGCAGAGAAAATATTTTTGACAACGGTTGGAATATTTGGAGGTCATCGATAATATGCAGGATAAACTGACTGACGTAAAAGAGCGTATTAAAAATAAAATTTCCAGGTTAACGGAAAGCCAGAAAATCATCGCAAACTACATTGTTGAAAATCCTCGTAAATTTGCATTGAGTTCAATTCGTGAACTGGAAACAGAGTTGAATACCAGCAAATCAACGGTTGTGCGATTGGCTCAAAACCTGGGATATGCGGGATATCAGGAGTTGAAGTCCGCGTTCCTACAATCCATCCGGAGTGAATTGGATCCTATTCATCGCTATAAAAGCCTTTTATCGGAACAGTCATCAGCGCCGAATTACCTGGAGCTGATAGCCGAAGAAACGATGAATAATATCGGAGATACGCTCAAGCTCATTGACTATGGACAATATCGGGAAGCGATTTATCTGCTGGCCAATGCCAATTATGTCTACACCATGGGGATGAAAATATCCAGTTTTTTAGCTGATATTGCCGCTTATTTATTCAATCGGATATCAATCAGTTCCACTCCTCTGAAATACTCCGAGCTAAAGTTTACCGAGCGCATCATTAATATGACAGAGAGGGATGTCATTCTTGCCTTTGCCTTCAATCCGTACTCCATTGAAACCATCGAAGCTGCCGAATACGCCAGAGAAAAAAAAATCCCTGTCATCGCAATAACAGATAAAGTCGCCAGTGAGATCATTCAATATTGCGATGTCTATCTTCTGGTGACAGTACAAAGTTCTTCTATCTCCAATTCTATCGCTTCTGCGTTGGTTTTGCTTTCTTCAATGGTCACCCAAATCGGTCATGATCGAAAGAGCAAAACATTAGCGACAATAGAGGAGATCTACCATGTGCGGAAAGAGCATTCCCGTTGAAAATACCCGCATCGACTCATTTTTTTCCTTGACATTTATTTAATATTTACTATATTGGTCTGTGAAACAAATGTTTCGAGAATACTAAAACGTGAAACAATAGTATGCAGCCTGCTGACCTCAAACCCGAGAAAATAATATTTCATTTCAATAGATTCCCCTTCACCATTTTTAAACAAATCGGTGTGATACAAAAAAAGTGCGTTGACGGACTTTTTTTCTACTCATGAATGAAACAAATGCTTTGCATAATATAAATTTGGAACCAAATTAATTCAAGAAGGATAAGGACGATGGTACAAAAAATCATTCTTACTTGCCTGGTTACACTTTCGATAGGTTTAAATTTATTTGCCGGAACCACTGGAAAAATATCGGGTCGTGTTCAGGTGAAAGAAACAGGCGAGCCTCTTATTAGCGCAAGCATAATTCTGAAGGATACTCAATTGGGAGCTTCCAGCAATCAGGATGGTTATTTTTACATTCTCAATATACCGCCTGGTACGTATTCTGTTGCAGTCAGAATGATTGGATATGAGAATCAGGTAAAAACCGATGTCAGGGTTTCAGCGGACCAAACGACGATTGTAAATTTTGGAATATCCGAACAGGCAATCCCCGGGGAAGAAATGCTGATTGTTGCAGAAAAGCCAATGGTTCAGAAAGATATCACCGGAAAAAGCGCTGTTGTGGAGGCAGAGGTATTTTCAGAAATGCCAATCAACAATTTCGAAGGCGCAATCATCACCCAGGCCGGTTTTACGACAGATAGCGAAGGTGAATTTCATGTGCGCGGCGGCAGGGCCGGCGAAGTCGCTTTCATGATCGATGGTGTTTATGTGCGCGATCCTTATTCCGGTGGATTTGGCAGCCAGATTGATAAATACTCCATCAAGGAATTGCAGGTACTGACCGGTGGTTTTAACGCTGAATACGGACAGGCGATGTCCGGCGTCGTGAATATCGTAACAAAAGAAGGTGGCTCGAAATACAACGGCCGGATTGAATACGAGAGCCTGCGTTTGAATCAATCCCCGTATCGTGACCAGGACTGGATGTTGAATACAGACATTGCGGAAAATATGAGAGCAGCAGAGCAGGAAATATTTATGGATACGATACGCGACAGCCTCGGCAATTCGATCTATCTGGTGCCGGAATATGATAATGAAGATGAAAAATCATACATGTTATTCCAGGGAAATTTCACCGCCAACCTCAGTGGGCCGGTTCCTGGTTTGGACAAGCTGACGTTTTTTGCTTCCGGCGCCGTGACGAATGATCCCGGCTATCTCCCCTGGGGGTATGATAAGAGCCGCGAACTGAATTTGAAATTGACCTACAGAATGGATAAGATGAAAATTAATGTCTTCGGCCAACGAAATTATCGGGACTGGAAACCGTATGAACATACCTGGAAATATAATCCTGATGGTTATGAAGATCGACAAAATAATGTCGAACGTGAAGGCATAATTTTAACACATACACTGAGCAATTCGACATTCTATGAGATGCGTCTGTCCCGTTTTCACAGAATGTACAAGAGATATCTTGAAGGAGAGTCAGCCGTATTTACGTATGATCCTGAATTCAACACGTACAATTTAACCAGTTCCACTTTCACTCCCAGGACGAATAATAATGACGGCTTTTACCTCACGGGCGATAACGGAACGATTGACGACCGGGACATCCTCACGTACACAGCTAAAGTCGATATCACCAGTCAAATCAGCCGGAAGAATCTGATCAAATCAGGAATCGAATTGATCCGGCATCGAATCTCCCGCGAAACGTTCATCCTTCCGTGGGAGGGAGAAAATCACCGCTACGAGAATTTTACACGCCAACCGGTTGAATTATCCATTTATGTTCAGGATAAGCTGGAACATGACTATTTCATTTTAAATACCGGCCTGCGTTTTGATTACAATGATTCGAAACATACGATGTGGCCGGATCTCGATGTCCCCGGATATCTGAATGAGAACGGCGACTGGATTGCATCTGACGAAGTTGACGTGAAGCCCAAAAATCTGCTGAGTCCGCGCATTGGCATCGGATTCCCGGTCACTGACCAGACCTTGTTCTACAGTTCCTATGGTCATTTTTACCAGATTCCCAGCTATCTTGAAATGTACGGCCCCAAAAAGGTGGATGAAGATCAACCTCTGATTGGGAATCCCAGCATTGAACCTCAGCAAACGGTTGCTTTTGAAGCCGGGGTGAAGCAGCAAATCGGATCGGATTATGTAGTTGATTTTAACGTGTTTTTCAAAGATATCACCAATTTAGCAGGCAGCACCTACCATGGATTTTTTCCTTATGAATACACCCTCTATGATAATTCCGATTACGCCAGTGTGAATGGCGCCGATTTGACGATCACAAAAAAATTCTCCTATAATTTCAATGCCAGCCTCAACTACACCTATTCGATAGCCAAAGGCAACGAATCTGATCCCCGAGAGGGCTATAACGATTACAAACGTACGAACTTTCCTCTACGTCCGAAACGCATTTTCTACCTCGATTTCGACCGACGCCATGACATGGCGATGAATTTGAATTATATCTTCCCGGATGAATTTGGACCGAAAATTGGCGGTTACGCTTTTCTCGAAAATTTGCAGTTCAATTTTCTGTTTGAAGCGGCCAGCGGGCTTCCCTATACACCCATCTTAGACGAAGGTGGCGAAGGACTTCGGGTTGAGAAAAATACTGCCAGACAGGAAGCAACGTATAATCTGGATGTGAAAATGTTGAAGCCTTTCAAATTCCCACAATTCAGTTTCACCGTGTTTTTAATTGTACAAAATGTATTTGATCGACGGAATCCTATCAGTGTATGGAGCCGAACCGGATTGCCCTGGGATAACGGTCCGTACACATCAACAACAAAAGACCGTGTCTACAATCCGACGAATATGACAGAACCAAGAAGGATATCCGCCGGTCTGCGGTTCGATTTTTAATTTATCCCAATAAATGATGGAGAACCACTCATGTTTAAAAATGCGCAAATACTATTCACTCTAATCTTTATAGCATTGTCGTTGCAAGGCTTCGCGCAGATGAAGTCCGATGATGAAACAGTCGGATCCGCGGCTCTGTACAAGCCAGCAGGAAGGGGAGATGACGCCTACGGAAAATTAAATAAAGGAGAACTCATCAACACCGTGGGCAATTATGGAGCGATCTCCGACTGCTATCTTCAGAATGTGATTTATAACTTCACCTGGCCAAAAAGTAAAGGCGCAGAGACCTCGCACATTGGCTCTGAAAATGCTACAGATGATTTTTCATTCCTTTTTGCGACCAGCAGTGTCAAAAACACCCATGGTACCGGGGCTGTTATCGATGGCTATACTCATTATGATATGGAGGACTGGCGCGGCGTCGATGGCGCGTCCGGGCATTATCATTGCGCCGTTGATGAGCAACGCGACTATTTACTGGCCCCGGACGGAACCCCGATGATGGCAACGAGCGACCTTCCCGAAACATGGCCGGCAGGTTGGATGGATGATACCATTTGGCCCGGCACGTGGCATCCCGGGCCGGTGGGCAAATATGCTGATTTGAGCGATGCGGATAAAGCGCTTGTTGACAGCATGGGCGCATGGTACGATGATTTGTACAAAGTCTGGCGTTTTTGGCCGGGGGATTTCCGCATCGATACGCGCACCGGACTCCAGGTCCCCGGTGAATTTGCCGGTGACCGGCATGTCTGGTGCATCATGGATGATCAGGATAATTTGCAAGCTCCCCAGGTCGGAATTGTCGTGGTAATGGAGGGCATTTGTTACGGACGTCCCTATGCTGAAGATTTTCATTTCTATAATTTTACAATCCGAAATGTCAGTGGCGCGCAATTAGACAGTTGCTACTGGGGCTATTATTTTGATCCGCTCTTCGGGGATGCTAATCACGAAGAATTATATACCTATAACAGTGGTATCAATCCGAATGACACGTATAACGTGTTCATTCAATACGACCCGGACGGACAAACCCGTGAGAACCGTTGGCGCGAAAACGGGGTGTTCGGCATGGCGGTACTTCGCACTCCAAAAGATGTTGGTGTGACGGACGCGCATTACAGTCCTGATGGCGGCACTGCCGCTGCGTACCCGGCTGAGGACTGGGACCTGTGGGCACACATTACAGGACAGCCCAATAATCAATATGCGCCTCAGCCTGTGACCGATTTCTTCCACGGCCCGGACCCGCATCTGGATGATTTTTCATTGACCTGGGGTAACATGACAAATTATTGTGTCCTGGTAATGAGCGGTCCGTTTACCATGGATATTGATGAAACCGTGTACGCTACAATTGTCGTAAGTGTTGGAGCGGATCGGGTTGAATCGTACACAGCTAAAAGTGAAATGGAGCGCAAAGATTTTGCCAAGAACATCAGCATCGCCCAGGATATGTTCAAAGTTAATTTCCAGGGGCCGACCGGGCCGGTAACTCCCACGTTATATGGCGTGGCCGGTGACCAAAGCGTAACGCTTTATTGGGATGATCTGCCCGAAACCAAAGCGGATCCGTTTTCAGGAGAATATGATTTTGAGGGGTATAAAATCTACCGCAGTGTCGATGGTGGCGCTTCCTGGGGAACGCCCGTCACCGATGCGTTGGGCCAGGTGATTGGTTACGTACCATTGGCCCAGTACGATTTGGTGGATGACTATTCGGGGATAGACCCGGTCAATACGACGAATTATCTCGGTGATAATACAGGATTGCGTCATACGTATGTTGACACAGATGTCAGTAACGGCGTAACTTACACGTATACAATCACAGCTTACGACAGGGGAGATATTGCCAGGGACCTGCCTTCTTATGAATCTGCCAGAGGCACAGCTTCGATTGAGAAAAATGTGGTTACTGTCACTCCTCATTCGGAGGCAATCGGATACGAGGATCCGATGTTTTCCATTGCCAAGTATTGTCTTGGTGTTGGAGATCTGAAAGTTGAAATCATTGATCCTCCACTAGAAGAATCGGTTTACCAGGTGACATTCATCGATAGCCCGGCAACTCAATTTGCAGTTTTCAAAAACGGAAATGAGTTGGACGTTCAGCCAATCAATGCACAGGAAGACATGCCACTGATCGATGGCATTCGTTTTAGCCTGACCGGTGATACGGAATTCGGCGGAATACGCAGCGTCACCGATGAATATGGAAACGATGTGTTGGGAATAGTAAATACGGACACGACCGGCCGATGGTACGTTGAAACTGCCGAAGAAGTGGCGGTAACTGTTGCGCCATTTGAAACAAAAGTATCAAACTATGAAATTCGGTTCACTTCAGACAGCTCATGGGTGGACAAAGCAGGTCCGGATCCACAATTGGCCCAAATTAAAGTGCCGTTTTCCGTTTGGAATGTCAGTGAAACGCCGGCAAGGCAGGTGAATAGCCTCATCACCGGGACGAATCTTCAATTCGATCTCGGCGATGCTATTTACATTGGCAATCGGACGTATACAGCTTCTGCTGCGAGTGATACCATTTCACCCAACTGGAAGGCCGATTTCGCCTATCGGATAACGCTGAAACCATCCCTGGATAATACGACAGGCTTACTTCCGCTGGAAGGCCAGAAAATCAGGCTTGCGACGTACCGTGCTTTCACGCCGTCGGATTATTTTCAAGTGACAGTTACTCCACCGCATGTCAGCGCCACACAGGAGGATCTGGAGAATGGTTTGAGCAATGTCCGCGTTGTGCCTAATCCCTATGTTGTCAATGCCCAGTGGGAAACACAGGAGAACGAACGAAGGCTCAGATTCATGTTTCTGCCGGCAAACTGCACGATTTCAATTTATACAACAGTGGGAGAACTGGTGACAAAACTATACCACACCAATGGCACCGGCGATGAAGACTGGAATTTGTTGTCTTCTGTAGGGCAGGAGGTGGCGTTTGGCCTGTACATTTATGTCGTCGAAGCAAAGGATGATGCCGGCAATGAGTGCCAGAAAATAGGAAAATTTATCATCATTAAATAACCGGACTTTATAGCGGAGTGCTAAAATGAAAATTAAATTGTTGAGTATCGTGTTGATGATCTTTGTTGCAGGAATCATTGATGAGTCATTTTCCTTTAACAAAGTGGGAAGCACTACGGCTCAATTTTTAAAAATTGAATCCGGACCGCGTACGATTGGAATGGGAGGCTGCTATACATCCCGGGCCAATGATCCATTTGCAATGTACTGGAATGTCGCCGGAATAGCCCAGATCAATTCCATTTCCACCTCAATGGCGTACACAAACTGGATTGCAGATCTGAAACATAGTTACACCGGTATTGTCATTCCTGCCGGGGGGTTCGGAAATTTTGGTTTGAGTGTGACGACATTGAACAGCGATAAAATTGAACAGACGACAATCTTGAATCCGCAGGGCACCGGAACATTCATGGAAGCTTCGGATATTGCCCTCGGTTTTTCCTATGCACGATTTATGACCGATTTTGTCAGTGTTGGATTCACGGCTAAATATATTCAACAAAAGCTGTGGGATTTGTCCGCTGAGACCTTCGCCTTTGACATCGGATTTTTATTGAACACCGGCTTCCGGGGCGTCAAACTTGGCATGACCCTCAATAATTTCGGACCAGAAATGCAAATGGGTGGCGACAACCTCATTCGATCTTTTGACAAATGGCCGGAGAATAACGCAGATCCAAACGTGCAGGTCGGGCTGAAAACATCCACCTGGCCTATTCCAACAAGTTACCGCGTTTCTCTTTCCATCGATCTGTTTGGAAATGAAGAATCGTCCATGATCGGATCCGGCGGGAATAATCAAATGGTTTTTGCGGTTGACGCGCTGCATCCCAGTGACAATCCGGAACATTATTCCTTTGGATTGGAATATTCATATCGACACATGCTTTTTGCGCGGACGGGATACAAAGGAGGCACAGATGAACAGGGGTTGACCGTCGGGGCCGGTTTTAATCTGGACATGGGTAATAATATCGAGCTCAGTATCGACTATGCTTACGCTGACTTCGGCGTTTTCCAGGATATTCAACAAGTCAGTATTGGATTCACTTTTTAACATTCTTGCTGTGATAGCTAATTTACTGAAATAAAAAATCATTAACCATTTTATGGAGGTTTGAACATGAACAAAATGCGACACATTTTCATCGCAGTATTGTTTTGTGTAGTTCTTCCCGGCCTGGTATTCGCGCAGGAAAGGGTGCTGCTTGGGCAGTACGAAAATCCATCTACTTTCTCAGGCGCAAAGTACGGTGGCACAAACAGTATTTTTTTTGAGGGGAGCCAAAATTATCTGGTTGCATGTAGCATCATCGACTATGCAGTGATCTATTCCATGGTTTCCCTGGACGGAGGAGCAAGCTGGCAGACCAGCGAAGTGGTCAACACAGCGGCCAGTCCCCAGGTACGTAATCCTTCGGTGAGCGGCTACACTGAGTCTCCGGTTATATTGTTTGACAGGCGCGATGCTGCGACAACAGGAGAACCCTGGACCCGCTATAAAGTATTGTATTCAAAAGATGATTTCGGCTGGGGAGGCGGCGCATATTCCGCTACACAGGTTGGGGTTTCCGGCACAGCGGACGATGTGCTTGATTCTTATATACCGACCATGGATATTTCTCCTTTTGATCCGAATCTGTGGGCGGTCTTCTCACATCATGGTAGCTCACAACCAGGTGGTGAATACCAGCAGCTCTTTGTTTCGGTGGACGGCGGTCAGAAATGGAGTGATCGGATAATAGTGGCCACCGCAAATAAAGCCGACAGTTTGCTGCCCAATTACATCGCTGATTTAACAACTAACCCGGCCGATATTTGCTTCGGGCCGAACGGTTATATTATGGTTGCAGGTACAGGGCAATGGGATTTTGATTTCCAGGGCGCTGAACATCTGTGGTATACAATTTCAGAAGATACCGGGAAAACCTGGAGCCAATTGAACATCGTGCCAGGCACTGAAACAATCGATGTCGATTGGAACGTTGTGGATCGAGGGTGGAATCTTTTACGGGACAATGAAGGTAATTTTCACTTATTTGCCCTTGCCAGCAATGGTTATAGCTTTGGCGCTTACGATTTTATCTGGAATGGGAGTGAATGGACTTCAAAACGGTTTGTCGAACCTCAGTTGATTGAAAATGGTCTGGTCGCCATGGGAACGCCGCCCGTTGATGACGATACCGCCCCGCTCAATGCGCCGACTCTGAACAGTGACGGTACGATCTTCTATAGTTATATCGATGTGGTCGATACAACCGGTGGTATTTACAAATACGAATTGTTTACAGTTTATTCAATGGATAATGGGGGCGCCTGGTCCGATCCGGTTCAAGTACTCCATGACTCCGAGTTCAATGCTGATGAATTTGTCGATGTCGCGCGCGATGCCGACGGTGCTCTGCATGTGGTCTATTGCGTTACTGATACGGTGGGCGTCGATAAAATCAATTATTACTATCAGAAGGTTGATCTGGCCAGTTTGATGAGCGGCGCTTCTTCACCCATTATTATTAACGAATTTATGTATGATGTCACCAATGACGACGCGAACACGCCGGATATCAATGAAGGCGATATGAATGGTGATGGCGTGCGTAGTGTCCGCGGGGACGAGTTTGTGGAGTTGTATAATACCGGTGATGCTGCGGTTGATATCTCAGGGTACCAACTGCTAAAACGTGACCTGGCTGTATTTTTCACTTTCCCAGCAAATACGATGCTGGATCCGGGTGAATTCGCAGTTGTATTTGGTGGTGTCGGACCCAATGGATTTGGCCCGCAATTCCCACCTCAATTGCAATTATTCGCCGCGAAACCAGGGGAGGCCGATTCAGGATTTGCCGGTAACGATGGTTCGACCAATTTAATCGGTAGCAACGATAATATTATTTTGGTCAATCCGGCAGCCCAGGATACCATCGCGGAAGTTTGCTGGGGCACTGCCACGGTGAAATCAAGTGTTGGTCAAAAACTGGAAGCACCCAATACTGTTGGTGGACAGACTATTTCCGGCAGTATTCACCAGTCGGTTACACGCAATCCTGAATTTACAGGCTTGTGGGACTTGCATACGCAGGCTTCGGTCAATGGCTATTACCAATCACCGGGAAGCACCATTGATGCGCCGTTTGTTATAGGCGAAGTTTCACCGATAGTGCTGAATGAATTTATGTTTGATGTCACCAGCGATGACGCCAACACGCCGGATATCAATGAAGGCGATATTAATGGTGATGGGGTGCGTAGTGTCCGCGGTGATGAGTTCGTGGAACTCTATAACTCAGGGAATGCCGCTGTTGATATCTCCGGCTATCAACTGTTAAAACGTGATCTGACTGCATTTTTCACGTTCCCGGCAAATACCATGCTCGATCCGGGTGAATTTACCGTTGTATTTGGAGGCGTGGGTCCGAATGGATTCGGCGCCCAATTCCCGACTGAATTGCAATTATTTGCCGCTGTTCCCGGTGATGCTGACGCTGGATTTGCCGGCGCTGACGGTACATCTAATTTGTCGAACAGCAACGATAATATTCTTCTGGTCAATCCGGCAGCCCAGGATACCATCGCGGAAGTTTTCTGGGGCAGCGCTACGGCAAAAAGCAGTGTTGGCCAGCAACTGGAGGCTCCGAATACAGTCGGTGGGCAATCCATTACTGGCGCTATTCATCAATCGGTCGTACGGAATCCTGATTTCACCGGTTTGTGGGACTTGCATGCACAGGCATCAACAAATGGTTATTCCCAATCACCAGGAAGCACCATTGATGCACCGTTCATAACCAGTGTCGATCATAATGGTCATATCGAATTGCCTGAGGAATATGCACTGTATCAGAATTATCCGAATCCATTTAATCCGACAACAACCATACAGTTTGATCTGAAGAATACGACACGCGTTTTCCTGAGCGTGTACAGCATTACTGGCCAACGTATTGCCTCATTGATCAGTAATCAGACTGTTGCGGCAGGAAGACATTCGGTCGTCTGGGATGCACAGCAATGCGTCTCGGGTATCTACTATTACAAGTTACAGACCCAGGATGGCTACAGTGAAACACGGAAGATGATTCTCATAAAGTAATATCGGCTAACTATCGATAAAGGGCTGCTGAAAATTAGCAGCCCTTTTTTTAAAGTAGGTTTAACGTGAAATTCAAGAAACAGGTATGGTGCTTTCTGGAACTAAAAAAGCGACGAATTCTTTTGTCTCGCGTCTTCCGTTTCACGTTGTATGGTGCTTTCCGTAACCTAAAACATCGACGAAATGCTGATGCCCAATCACAGATAATGTAAAGAATACAAAAATGATTGAATCTGAATTCCCAAAGAATAAAAGCAAAAAATATCTACTCGCCCTGGTTCTGGTGGCGCTGTTGGCGAGTTACTCAGCTTCATTGATACAGCGCTCATGGGGCAGAGTCCAGGTACATGGCATTAAAATTCCAACCCAGAATGGGCAATGGCTCAGCGCGGATTTATTCAAACCAAAGAGCGCAACAAAGGATAATCCGGCTCCTTTGGTGGTCGTGGTTCCTGGTTTCCAGCGATCGAAAGAATCGCTATCCAATATCTCGTTGGAGCTTGCACGTCGCGGAATTGTGGTCATTGCCATTGATCCTTATTCTCAGGGCGGTTCGAGTTCATCGATGAGCACAAATTCAGCGACGACAGAGGGGTATGGCATGTATGCTGTCGTGGAATACGCGTCGAGCACCCCGAATCTCAATTACATCGACAAAAGCAGGATCGGAGCCACCGGGCATTCCGCTGGAGGAAATGCAGCCATTCGCGGCGCCAGCTACTTTGGTAAGAAATCCATAACGACCGGCAAGCCCAGTAAACTTTTCGCTGTGTTCGTGTCCGGTTATATGTTGTCACTGACAGAAGATGTTTTGCAGGATGTTCGTTCCAATGTGGGAGTGAGTTACGCGCTGTTTGACGAGGGGGCCTATCGGAATGAAATGAAAAACGGAGATGTGCGTCGCGCTCCCGAAGTCATTCGGCTCTTAAACTCAAGTCTTGCTCCCGGCGCGCCCGGATTTGAGGAAGTGAAAACCAGACACTATTATGGTGATGCGGCTGAAAGAACTCTCCGCGTTGTGCACAACGAGCGAGTGTTGCACCCATTTCAGCCATATATTACAGAGGCAACCGCCAACCAGATCGAATACTTCGAAAAAGTATTTGGCATCGAGAGCGGTTTATCCAGTCACAATCAAATCTGGTACTGGAAAGAGCTCCTGAGCATGATCTCTTTAATTGCGGCGTTCATCGCCCTGGTACCATTGGGCCGGCTTCTGCTTGAGTTGCCGTTCTTTCAGGCTTTATCTCATCCAATGTCGAAACCACAGCCGCAGCCCTCCGGCAACGGGAAAATCCTCTTCTGGAGTCTCATTGTCATTGGGGCCTTAATCGCCTGTTTTTCTTATATCCCCATGGCCGAGTGGTCTCAAAAACTTTTCATCTCCGCGTCCACGCGCAAACAAACATGGTTCTTCCCTCAGCGGATGAACAACGCGGTCATGCTGTGGGCAGTCCTCAACGGACTCTTCGGCTTTCTCATGTTCTTTCTGAGCTACCGCTTCCATGGCAAAAAACACGGAGTGCTTCGCGAAATGTGGGGCGCAAAAATAAGCCGCTCGGAGTTGGGGAAAACTAGCGCGCTCGCTGTGACAATCTTCCTGTTTTACTATTTATTCCTGTTCACAATCTACTACTTTTTTCATGTGGACTACCGTTTCCTTTTTATGGGAGTGCGCGTCTTCCAGCCGATCGAGATTATTTTGCTTGTGATGTATGTGCCTTTTTTCCTTATTTTTTTCGTGTCCAATTCCCTGCGCGTCAATGGCGCCATGCGGATTGAGGGGATGGCGGAATGGAAGAGCATGCTTATCGCAGGTTTAGCCAACTCCTTCGGACTCCTGCTCATTGTCATTATTCAGTACTTAACTTTTTTCATCACCGGAACTGTTTACTGGACAGATGGATGGCTCTACGTGAATTTGCTTTTTGCCGTCGTTCCGATGATGTTCGTCCTTCCGTATTTTAATCGTTATTTTTTTAGAATGACTGGACGTATCTATCTGGGCCCATTGGTCACCTGTTTCGTTTTCATCATGATTTTACTTACCAACACGGTTTGTTATCTGCCACTTCAGTGAGGATGTTGATGAGGTCGGATGCGGCTGCGTAACGATTTCAATTGATTGAATAGAGATAATCGAAGTTTTTTTGAAGTGAACGAAAACAAAGTCAGGATTCGTTCATTGGCTGAATACATGACATCGTTTGTGAAAGGATCAGAGTGAAGAGAATGAAGTCTATACAATGGCTCTACGTCGTTATAATATTAGTCGTGGGTTGCGATTGTTTGATTGCCCAGACGCCGGTGAACAATGTTGCTCCTTCCAGGCTTACATTTACAGTGGATTCCACGGTCGTGAAATTGCCCTACTATCGAAATTTTAGTTTAGGGGCGAATGCCTCATCCGTTCATCACGCTGTAATTGTGATTCACGGGACGAACAGAGATGCAGATAATTATTACAATTCAATGCTCGATGCCGCCTTTAAGGGACGAAGCTTGAACACCGCTCATCTGATTATGGCGCCACAGTTTTTGATTGAAAGCGATATGACTGCCTACAGCCTTGATCCGGATATTTTGTTTTGGACCAACGCTGGCTGGAAACAGGGCGATCTATCCCTGAGCACCGCCAATTTTCCGGCACCCGCAAAAATGAGTTCGTTCGCTGTCATCGACAGTATCGTGCTTCGCCTGGCGCGTACGTATTCGAACCTGGACACGATTGTCGTTGTCGGGCATTCTGCCGGCGGACAGTTTGTGCAGCGTTTCGCGGCCGGCGGTCCTTTGGATTCAGTGATTACAGATGAATACGGCGTTGCATTGCGTTACATTACTGCCAATCCTTCATCCTATGTTTACCTGAACGGGGAGCGCCGAATTACGGGAACGACCGATCAATTTGCCATGCCCACACCTCAGCAGATCGCATTTTGCAGTGATTACGACGATTACAAATACGGCCTGCTGAAATTGAATAGCTATATGGAAAGCGTCGGCGCAGGGAAGATTCGCGAGCAATATAAAAAGAAAAATGTGATTTACCTTTTGGGCGAAATGGACAACAATCCAAATGATTCTTCATTGGATGATACTCCACCAGCGATGTTTCAGGGCGCGTATCGCCTGGAGAGGGGCATTATCTACGTGAATTATCTGAAGCATTTTTATGGCAATGAAATTGCAAATTTGCATTTCAGAGTCATCGTTCCTGGTGTGGCGCACGATAATTATGCGATGTTCAATTCAAAGTGCGGGGTCAAATATATTTTTAATTCCGGTGCGTGCGACTCGGTTACGCTGGCTGTGGAAAAATCTTTGCCGGAGAACATTCCGAATTTTGAGTTGCATCAGAATTATCCCAATCCGTTTAACTCAGCCACAAGAATCGATTTTTCACTTTTTCATTCAACATCTGTTTTTATAAAAATCTATGATGTAACCGGCAGACAGGTGAAAACGCTGTCCGAAGGGAATATTCTTGACGCCGGAATTCATTCCATCACCTGGAATGGAACGGATGAGCGAGGAAATAGCGTGTGCTCCGGCCTGTACTTCGTTGAGTTGACGTGCGCGCCATTCAGGGGATTGAAACGAATGGTGGTCTTGCGATGATTGTGAGTACACTTTGATACGATACTTTCTGCCTATCCTCCTGGGAATTTTCATCTGGCTTTGCCCGATTCCAGGCGGAGTTGAACCGGAAGCCTGGAATTTACTGGCAATTTTTATGGCGACAGTGGCAGGCATCATTTTGCAGCCCCTGCCCATGGGCGCTGTGGCGCTCATGGGAATTGTACTTACTGCGGCTACGGGCACTCTCACCATCGACGAAGCGCTGAGCGGTTTCAGCAACAGCGTCATCTGGCTGATCGTGACAGCATTCTTCATTTCCCGGGGATTCATAAAAACTGGTCTCGGCACGCGCATCGCCTATTTGTTCATGGCTGCCTTCGGGAAAAAGAGCCTCGGCTTAGCCTACGGATTTGTGGCGACAGATTTAGTCTTGTCACCCGCCATTCCCAGCAATACAGCCCGGACCGGGGGAATCATTTTTCCAATCATTCGTTCAACTGCCAGCGCCTACGATAGTTATCCCAACGATTTGACTTCAACTCGTATCGGCGCTTATTTAATTTTAACATCGTTCCAGAGCCAGAACGTCACAAGCGCCATGTTCCTGACTGCCATGGCGGCAAATCCATTGGCCGCACAACTGGCAGGAGATCTGGGTGTCAACATTACCTGGGCCAGTTGGGCTTTGGCAGCTTCCCTGCCGGGACTCATCAGCTTAATTCTCATCCCTTTAATTCTGTATAAACTTTATCCCCCCGCTCTGAAGGAAACTTCAGCAGCGGCTCGCCAAGCAAAAGTAAAATTGGCTGAATTGGGCCCGATGAAATCCGCCGAATGGATTATGCTGGGGACTTTTCTTCTGTTGTTAATCCTGTGGATTTTGGGCAGCCATGTCCATCTCCATGCCACCTTAACCGCCCTGATCGGACTCTGTATTTTGCTGATATGTAAAGTACTTACCTGGAATGATATTCTCAAGGAAACGAACGCCTGGAACACGCTGGTCTGGTTTGCGGCTCTCGTCATGATGGCTTCGTTTCTGAATAAATTGGGAATTATTCCCTGGTTCGCCAATTCGATGAAAGACGTCGTGGGCAGTCCCCACTGGATCTGGGCATTAATCGGATTAATCTTAATTTATTTTTACAGCCATTATTTTTTTGCCAGCAACACAGCGCACGTGAGCTCGATGTATGCTCCGTTTTTGGCTGTGGCAATTTCCACAGGCGCGCCCCCGGTTCTCTCAGCGCTGGTGCTGGCATTTTTCAGTAATTTATTCAGCGGAACAACACATTACGGTACTGGTCCGGCGCCTGTCTATTTTGGCTCGGGATATGTGCCAATGTCAAAATGGTGGACGCTCGGTTTTGTTCTCAGTGTTGTGAACATTCTGATCTGGGTGGGCGTCGGCAGTCTCTGGTGGAAGTTGCTTGGATTCTGGTGAAAATGATCTTCTCAATTGAACGCAGCATTATTGGAATTTCATGAACGGACATGTTAGATAGACAAGAATTTAATAATGACCTCGAGTATTTGGTGAACATCGATAGCGGCTATTTTGTCCGGGAAGGCGTGAACACGGTCGGCGAATGGTTTGCAGAAAAATTTGCGGACATGGGCTGGCAGATAAAATGGTTCGATCTTGCGCCGACGAAAAACGGCCGCAGTTTCATCACATTTTCCCGGCAGGACAGCGCATTCGACCTGCTGATTCTGTGCCATCTGGACACTATATTTCCAGCGGACGAGGCGCAAAGACGGCCCTTCTCGGTCGACGGCACGAGGTTGCGCGGGCCGGGCGTCGCGGACATGAAATCGGGGCTGTTGTTCACCTACCTTGCCCTGAAACAGCTTCAACAGGAAAATCGACTGAGCGCGAACATTGGGGTTTTTTTTAATGGCGAACATGAAATTGGTTGTCCCAATACCCGACTGCTCATTGAAGAATTTTCACTGAAAAGCAAAGCGGTGATCACGGCTGAACCGGCCCGTTCCAATGGCGCTTACGTGAATCGGAGGAAAGGAGTGGGGCGCTATAAGCTGAGTTTCCTGGGAAAAAGCGCTCATTCCGGCGTTAATCCCGAGGATGGGATCGATGCGGTGAATGAACTGGCGCACTGGATTTTGTCGCTGAGGGAATTGAGCGATCTCAAAAAAGGGGTGTATGTGAATTCGGGAATCGTCAAAGGAGGATTGTCAGTTAATTCTGTGCCAGGGGAGGCGGAAATCTCGGTAGAGACCCGATTCGTTGATATGGAAAGCGGAATAGAGATCGATAAAAAAATTCGGAGTATGATGGATCATCCGTTCAATGAAGGAATAAAAGTCCATATCGAAGGCGGTATCAAACGCCCGCCAATGATTCCCTCGGAGAAGACCGGGAAATTGTGCGAAATCATCGAAGCAGTCGGCCGGGAATTTCAAGTCGATGTCAAATGGGCGACGTCAGGCGGCGGATCAGACGCCTCATTCGCTGCGGCACTGGGAATCCCCGCTGTTTGCGGGCTCGCAGCCGTCGGAGGCAATCTTCATAGCGAACTGGAATATGTTGAAACCCAGGATTTAGAATCGCGGTTCAAAGTTTTTAAAGAGTCGATCTTTCGCATTTCGACGGCTTTATAATTTTACGCATCGCTACAGCAACGGGGGCAGGTTCAGCAACGTATCAAAACGGGTGACTGACTTTAATGAAAGGGGGGAGAATCAGAGCGCGCAAATCAGACACGCTCAATATCGATGTTTGACCAAATCCGTCATTCTTCACAGACCTGGAAGAAGCGATCAGCTTTTAGATGTCAGCGTTCAGCAACAAGAAAAACAGCATGTTCAGAAGAAATTTTCCTCTCACCATAAAAGTGAAATTAATAATATGAATGACCAGCCAAAATTTTGGCGCTTATATTTTTATCAGACATGCGCGTAGTGGACG
>JBMOPW010000011.1:0-134641 GCA_049322915.1 Candidatus Zhuqueibacterota bacterium | reverse complement strand
GCAAAGACCATCACAGTGGGATTTTCGTTCTTCCACAATTTTTTGGGGGGATAGAACAAAACAGGAATCTCCCGTCCCAGGTTCGACGCGCCCGGGTATTCGATGTCGAACACCTCAGGCTGCTGCTGAAGCTGTTTGACGAAGTCCATCATCTCGCTGTGCGAGGTGCCGACCGGGGGAGTCTGTTGGGCTAAAGGCAGTTGGATTTGAGCGAATAGAAGAGAAGGTAAAAAGAAAAACAGGATGAAGAGTTTTTTCATTGATGCCTCATCTTTTTAAAGTTTTGAGTTATCTAAAGAATTAAACAAATAATAAAGCTTGCTTTATATCTTCCATCAATATTTTCGGATCTTCAATTCCCACGGACAGCCGCACCAGGCTTTCGCTGAGTCCCACTTTGGCGCGTTCTTCCGGGCTCAGGGCAGCGTGGGTGTTGGTGATCGGCTGGTTGGCAAGACTGGTGACCCCGCCGAGGCTGGTCGCTAATTTAATGGTCTTGAGGCTGTCCATAAATTTTTTCGTGCCGTCAAAATCAGAATCAACTTCGAAGCTGAGCATGCCGCCGAAGCCTTTCATCTGGCGTTTGGCTGTTTCATGGTCCGGGTGAAATGCCAGTCCCGGGTAGTAGACCTTTTTAATTTTATCATGGTCGGTGAGGAATTGGGCTAATTTCATGGCATTTTCATTTTGCCGAAGCACGCGCAGCTCCAGTGTTTGCATGCCGCGATTGGCTAAAAACGCGGTCATGGGATCCATCACGCCGCCGTACACTTTGCGGTAATCCCAGATTCGGTCGTAGATTTCTTGGTTGCAGCAGGCGAAACCGCCGGTGATGTCGTGATGCCCGCCAAGATATTTGGTGGCGCTGTGGAAAACAACATCCACGCCAAAATCGATGGGATGCTGATTGACCGGGGAGGCAAAGGTGGAATCCAGCATCACAATGGCGCCCTGCCTGTGCGCGGCTTCAGCCAGCGGCTTGATATCGATAATGCGCAGCAGGGGATTGGTGGGCGTTTCCAGGTAGAGAATGGTCAGCCCTTTTTCGATTTCCTCGTAAAACCGCTCCGGCGTATCGATGCTTACATCCACTGTTTCCATGCCCAATCGCGGCAAATAGGTGAATAGAAACTGAAACGTGCCGCCGTAAATTTCGCGCAGAGACACGACGCGGCTGTTCGGTTTCATGAACGAAAGCACGGATGTGGTGATGGCCGCCATGCCGGAACCGAACGCCACTGCATGCTCGTAGCCTTCCATGGCGGCGAGGGTTTTTTCCGCTTCAAACACAGATGGATTGTCCCAGCGGGAATAGAGATATTTGGTGTGATTCTGGACGACATCGATCATGTCATCGGATTTATCGAATTTATAGGTTGCAGAAAAATGCACCGGAAAAATGATGGGTTTGCTTTTCATTTCTATTCCTCGAAATTCAGAGTGTCTGAACCATGCATGCGCCATCCAATCGAGAGGTGCTGTCAGCACGTTTCAGTCGGTCTTTGATGATCATGCACACGGAAAATCGAAAGGCTGGTGTTCCGTCACCTTTCGATGAAATCGAATCATACCGCGGGTGACGAAATTCGATTCAAAACAACAAAACCATCTTCCTCGTTTTCTGATAATTCTCCGCCTGCAATTGATAGAGATACACGCCACAGCTCACGTTTCTGCCCCGGGCATCGGTTCCATCCCAGGAAATGGTGTGGCGACCTGCCTGCATTTTAGCGTCGACAAGCGTCTTAATTTCCTGGCCCAACAGGTTGAAAATTTTCAGGCTCATGTTGCCGGCGCTCGGCACATCGAATGTGATGGTCGTGGCCGGGTTGAACGGATTGGGATAGTTCTGCTTCAGATCGAAATTATCCGGAAGCGACGCTGGATTTTCATTCTCCCACGGCGCCGAGGCAAAATCGCCCTGGAGCCAGTTCATCACGTTGATGAATACAGACTGCCGCACGTCCTCATTGGCGATACCTTCCCAGCCGAAGGCGAAGAGCACAGCCCGATAGTGATTGCCGTCCACGGCCAACGCGCCGGTTCCGCTGGAGAGGATATTTCCCGACCCTTCGATGCCGGCTGTGTCGTAAAACAGAAGCGGCTGGGCCGGCGGCAGCGGATCGATTTCACCTTTCAGCGATTGACTATTGTCGCCTTCCCGGGAGAGCCAGAAGTGGGTTGCGCCAAGAATTTCTGTGGCGCCGTGGGGCACCAGATGATGCAGTCCGGTATTGAAACTGACGTACTTTGCAAACAGGTAATCTGAAAGAAACGAACTGTCCCGCAGAGAGAAAGCCAGCAATGATCCGTTCAAAAATAAGCGGCCGCCCTGATTCAGGTAGTGCTGCAATGCGCCGGTGCCATAGCGGTACAGGCTGTTCGAGAATTCGCGTCCAGTGTACCAGACCACGCGGCTGAATTTCTCCAACGTGTCCGCTGGTATCGGCCCGGAACCGGTCTCCCAATGCCGGAATGGGATGCCCAGGGACTCGAGAATATTTTTGTAATAGCCCGCCAGATTTGTGGCGCCATCATCTTCGACGAGAAGAATTTTACCCTGTCCCACAGCCAGGTTGAACTGAATGGATTTCTGAAAATAGCCACTGCCTTCTGTTACCAGCAGCATGAAAGGAAGAATGGTTGTCCCTGTATTTTCTGAAAAACTGAGGGTCAACGCATCCTCGGCGTTGGAACCCAGGCTGCCGGTGGCGATGTTCGAAAAGGCAGCCGTGCTGTCCAGAATGGTGACGGTGGGCGCCTCGCAGCGCAGAATTGAGATAATATCGCGACCCGCCCGCAGCCCGGTATTTTCCAGATCGATCATCAGGTTGAAGGTTTCGCCCGGATCGATTTTGTCATCGCCATTTCCCTGCACCTGGCTGGCTGTCTGCTGGGCAATGATGAAATCGGGCATGGTCACTGCCAGCTTAATCCGATCGCTCCAGTGATTGCCTTTCGAATCGGAGATTGCCAGATCCAACCGGATGGAATGACCCGATTCAGTGGTTTCGTCGATTTGAAGGAGGAAGCCGTCGGCGCTGGTCGAAGTCCCCTGGGATTCAATGCTTCCAAAGGTCTGGGAATTGTTCAAAATTTCAACCAGTGGATCAGCGGTGGCAACCTGGACAGTGACGCCGTTCGCCGTGCTGTCGCCATAATTTTTCACTGTCAGTAATAGTTCAATGGTTTCGCCAGCGTCGATGAATCCGTTGCCATTGCCCCGGCTCGCTCCGGCCGCATCATCGTCTACTGCAAAATCGTCCTGTTTCACATAGGGTCCCAGGTCCAGGTCCTCTGCCGGTCCGGCCAGGTAAATGATAGTCGCCAGACCCGACTGAACAGTCTCCTGATAAAAGTCAAAATCCATGTTCTGAACCAGGTCTGTTGGCATGTGATAATTCGGATTGTGGCTGAAATCGTATTGGCCTTCGAACCCGAAAATGGCGCGGTAGCCATTCTGCTGGAACGGCACATGATCGCTCCCGCCGCTGTTGCCGGGAATGATCGCCAACAGGGTCGTGTACGTCGTGGCCATATCCGCTAACAGTTGTGCAAAGGGACGGGACGGCTCATTGGTGTAAATGATAAAATCCCGCAGCGGATCGGCTGGATGCTGATATCCGATCATGTCAAAATTGATGAAAATGCTGATCGGTTCATTTTTGGCAGCCGCTTCATCGGCATAGGCTGACGCGCCGACCAGTCCGACTTCCTCGGCATCCCAGGCGACAAATTTCAATGTGGCTTCAAAATCGTGCCCGGCTAAAATCCGGGCGGATTCGAGCGCGGACACAGTGCCGGAGCCATTGTCTTCAGCGCCAGGCGCAGTGTCGAAAGGATTGCCGCTTCCACCGCGAATAATGGAGTCGTAGTGCCCGCCAATCATGATCACGCTGTCCGGGTAAATGAGTCCCGGTTTGGTGGCGACCACGTTTCGGTGGTATTCGTTGTGATAAAAGAATGAATCGAATTTGACATCGGTGTAGCCATATTTTTTGTACTGATCGAAAATCCATTGCCCGGCCGGGAGAATTGAATCGGAATAGGTGTAGCGGGTGACAAAATCCTGCAAGCGTTGAATGGAAGCGCGCATCGAATCCTGGGACACCTGGTCGAGGTATTTCTGAATGACCGGGTCAAAGTCTACCGGAAATTCGAAGCCGGGAACGGATGGGGCAGGCAGTGGTTTATCAACCGAAGTGAGTTTAACTAACTGAAACCCGGCATGGATTAAATCGGCTTCTTCGGACAAATCGATTTTAACGATGGCCTTGTCCTGGCGCCGATACAGTCTTTTACCAACGGACAGATCGTCGATACGATTTCCGATTTTTTTTTCCTGCACGAGAAAATAATCGCCGGACCAGCCGTTTTCGTCGATGATATTGAATTTCACACGGGACGATTTCAAAGAGGCCATATCCGAATCATTCACTTCTCCGAAAATGAAATCTTCGTCATGGAAGTAAACGCGGAGTTCAGGGATTTTTGATAAAGCAGCGTAATCGGTGGTTTCGAAAACAACCAGCACGCTGCGATGTTGCTGGGCGTACATGTTGATTTGTACATCGAGAATTGAAATCAGGATCGATATAAAGATTAGAAATTTTTTCATATTAGCCTTTGGGTTTGCACTGTATTCTGCAAGATAAAAAACGCGTCGAAAATTTGAAGCATCAGAATTACTTTACCCGCATTATTCATTGTTTTTCTGAAGGAAGCGGGATAACCTGAATGGTACATAATTTTCAATTAAGCAGATAAAACTGAGTTTAATTTTGTATATCCACTGAACAATTAGAAAGAAAAAAACGTAACGACAGTTTTATCTAATGTTATGAATAATTCAGGTTTAATAGGCCGGAATAGTCCAGTGTTTTTTCGGACCAGTCTTTCGCCAGGGTCGCCAGCAATGTCCGATGAGGCCGGTCATCCCCGGCATCCTCCCAGATTGACTGCCAGATTACAATCAGTCGCTGAATTTGAACCAGTTCGGCGGCAGTGTGCGCCTCTGTCTCAGCAGCAGTCCATTCGATGAGATGTTTGGCTTCATCCAATAAATCAGCGACAGCTTTAACGGAACCGGATGTTCGGGCAGTAGATGAAATTCTGCCCAAAGTGGACGCGAGATTGCCCAATCGAATGGGCACCGGATCGCTTAAAAATCGTTGTTTTAACGTTTCTTTATCGATCAATGGAAGAACCTCCCAATAATGATTTTGAGATTTCAAATACTTCTTGCCGAATTGTATCATCCTGAATTATGATATCAAAATTGCCAAGACGCGGACGGATGTTTATCAGGGCTTCGAATACGATATGATTTTTATCAGGATACCAGTTAGCACCCCAAAGGTCATTTTGTTCGCTACCTTTGCTGAGAAGAAGGTTCTCACAATCAGCATTCATTATTCCACCTCCAGCAAGAACGTTGCGACGAATATCCACAACGATTTTTATCATATTGACGTACACTTCCAACATTTCTTGAATCTGATTTGATGTGGCTGGAGTGGTTAATAAATGAATCATTCGTGCTCCATGAAATCGTTCTGAACCGATCACTTCACATAATGAATAAAAAAACTTTTAGAGAACAATGCAGTTTTGGGAAGATATTTTTTCTCCGGCATAATAAATTTGGACTGCCGTAATATTTTTTCGAACCGCTCTTTCCACTGTTTATCGCGAACCCCCTGAAGAATGTAGAGTTCGCCGCCCGGTTTGAGCACGCGGTACATCTGGTCCAGCGCCCGCACCCGCTGCGGGAAATGATGGAGCGCGTTGGTGCAGGTGATGATGTCGAAATAGTTGTTTTCGAACGGAAGTTCCTCGGCCGGGGCGCAATGGAATTGAAGGTTTTTCAGTTTATTCCGTCTCTGGTTTTTTTGAATTTGGCCCTGAGCCAGATCGAGGCCGTGAAATTCTGAACTCTCTAAAAACGAGGCCAGGGTAGAAATCAATTTTCCATCCCGGCAACCCACATCGAGTATTCTCATATTTTTATAGATATTCAACTCAGGAAGAATGGAAAGAGAGTCCGGCTTCCTCAGCCGATGGACGTAGTTTTTGACATACATCCGACTCATTCTGATGTAATGATTTTTAAACTGTTGTTCCTGGTTCATAACTCCCTCACATTGGTATGGGGCAAATTTAACAGAAGTTAGCTGCTCATGGAAAGCAAAATACATGTTTTTGTTTTCAAAATCAAGATTTTTTTTATGCATGGTTCAACCCGGGGATCGCATCGTTTGCAGTCGATTCAGACGTCGGTAAAAGAAGCAATACCAATAACCTGTCACGGCATCTCTCCACGATTCCATTGCAGCGGCGGGGCCTGATAGTCATACGGATTCATGGCTGGTTGTTCCGGGGAAAATGCCATTTATAGTAAGATGTGCCATTGTTATCATGCGCGCGCCCAAGAAATAATTTTCCTCACTTGACATTCTACCAAATAATAATTATATTTTTTTCCTGATCATTCTGCATATGACTGGCTCAGGAAACAGGAAATCAATTGGCTCAAGGGAACACATTGGATGGAGAATATCGTGACTGGAAAACGATCCGCACAGATGAACCGGTTATCCGCGATTTTAGCGATAGTACTATTTTTCATTTCGCCTGAAATATGGCCTCAAACTGAATCGGAAGGCCGGGCGCTCTGGGTGACGCGCTGGGAGTATGGAACCGAAGATCAAATTCGGGCTCTCATTCGGGACACCCGCGATGCGCATCTCAATATCGTGCTGTTTCAGGTTCGGGGACAGGCCGACGCCCTGTACCAATCCCAATTCGAACCGTGGTCGGAACTCCTGGGCGGCAGCGATCCCGGTTTCGATCCGCTGGAAGTGGCTATCGATGAAGCGCATCGCAATGGTCTGGAATTGCACGCCTATCTGAACACATTTCCTGTCTGGTCTGGTTCATCTGCGCCCAGGTCGCCCATGCATATTTACAACACCCATCCGGAATGGATTATGGTCAACTCGTCCGGCGTTCCCATGGATCCCGGCGCCGCGGGCTACGCCACCGGCAGCCCGGGAATTCCCGCATTCACCGACCATGTCTTCCATGTGTTCATGGATGTGCTGGAAAATTATGACATTGATGGGCTGCACATGGATTATATTCGCTATCCCAGCACAGCCTATTCCTACGATTCCACCAGTGTGGCGCGATTCAAACAGGAGACAGGGTTGAGCAGTCCGTACGCCAGTCCCTATCAGTGGGCGCAGTGGCGGCGCAATCAGGTGAGCAATTTTGTCTATCGCGTCTACGAGGGAACCATGTCCCGTAAGCCGTGGGTGAAAGTCTCCGCCGCTGTGTGGGGCAGCTATTACGACGGCTATAACGAGCGTTTACAGGATCCGCGCGACTGGCTGAGCAAGGGCAAAATCGATTTCATCGCGCCCATGACCTATACCGATAATATGTCCACGTACCAGAGCTGGGTGAATAATCACGCGCGCAGCACCTGGGGACGGCATGTGTACGCCGGCATCGATGCCAGCGGCTATGTGGACACCGACGATGGCGTTGTTCAGCAGATTGGCATCTGTCGACTGGTGCAAACCCAGGGCAGCGCGATTTTCTCGGCCGGGGCGCTGGACAATTCGCTCATGGCTCGACTTGCTTCGGATCCGTACCCGACATTCCTTCCGGCGCCGACCATGGATTGGAAGTCGAATCCGGTCATCGTCCACACGCCGTTGAAGGACACAGAGGACATAACCAACCCCATTGTCGTGACAGCGACGATTACATCGCCGGCGCCGCTGGTGGCCGATTCCCTGCTCCTGTTCTGGAGCGCTTCCCGATGGTTCGATCCTTATTACATCGAGGCTCTTTCGCCCGTCAGCGACACCACATTTGAAGCGGCCATTCCGGCGCAGAGTAACCGGAAAATTTATTACTACCTTCTCGCCCGAAATGAGGCGATGTACGTTGAAAAATTGCCGCGCTGGGCGCCGATTCAAACATACTCTTTCATCACCGGCGCGGACAATATCGAACCGACCATCGTCTACGAACCGGCGTTGGTCACTTCATTCTATCCCATCGACAGCCTGTCGTTGAGCCTGTCCGTCAGCGACAATATCGGCGTCGACACCAACTCGGTGTACGTGCATTACCTTTTGAAGGACGGAATGGCGGACAGTCTGAAAATGCACCCGGATGTCGCTTCGGGAAATTTCACCGGCGCACTGCGCGTGGCCGGCAATCCCGGCGATACGCTGGCCTATTATTTTTCGGCTCATGACGTCGCCGCGAAAAGGAATCGCGTTGAAACCGATATGTTCACCATTCCGATGGGTCTGGAAAGTTTTGAAAATGGCGAACAGGATTGGCTGGCTGGCGAAGGCTGGTATTTCAATTCCGAACTGGCGCACTCCGGCGATCGGTCGTTGAAGTTTGCTCTGCCGCAGGATTTCGGCGCCAATGCTGCCCGTTGCTTTGTCACTGCCCGTCCGGTGAATCTGCAAAACCTGTCCGTTGCCTCCCTGCATATCTGGTCGCGGTTTTCGCTGGACGCGGATCTGCTGGTCGGCTACGTGGATGTCAGTGCGGACAGTGGACGCACGTGGCGGCCGGTGGGCCAGCCGCTGGTGGGCGTTGCCAATCCGTGGACGGAGTTCTATTTTCCATTGTCCCAATTCTGCGGTCCGGGCAAACCGGCGATTCTGATTCGGCTGCGCGCCCAGTCGGTGCACGACCCGGGGCAGGAGCAACTGGAATGGTACATCGACGATGTGTCCCTGCAGCAGGACCTGGCAGAGGTGAAATTACTGGCAACGGAACCGGCGATGCCGGAGAAGTGCTACTTGCAGCAGAATTATCCCAATCCATTCAACCAAAACACCCGGCTCAGTTTTGGGCTGGATATGGATGAAACAACGCCTGTTTCCCTCGTCATTTTTGATGTTCGGGGCAGAGAAGTGATTACGCTCTTCAATCGCGAATTGCGCGCAGGACATTATGCCTGGCATTGGGATGGCCGTGACTCTCAACATCAGACAGTTCCCTCCGGCGTCTATTTTTATCGGATCGCGGCCGGCTCATTTGTCGATGTGAGAAAGATGTTGCTGGTCAGGTAAAACGGAGGAAATACGATGCCCGCTAATTTGACAGCCCAATATTTAGCAGCCGAAGAGAAGTATAAAAACGCCAAAGATGATCGCGAAAGGATGAAGGCGTTGAAAGATATGCTGGCGCACATCCCCAAACATAAAGGGACGGAAAAGCTTCAGGCGGATATCAAGCGGAAGATCGCCCGGCTCAAAGATGAAGTCGAAATCAAGAAGTCAAAAGGCGGGCATCGCTTCAGTTATAGCGTGGAACGAGAGGGCGCTGGCCAGGTGGCTGTGGTCGGCCCTCCCAATGTGGGAAAAAGTCAGCTCATTTCAGCGTTGACAGCCACGCAGCTTGAAGTCGCGGACTATCCCTTCACCACGCGCATGTTTCACCCGGCCATGATGCCCTTCGAGGACATCCAGATTCAGCTCATCGATCTGCCGCCCCTTTCAGAGGAATATCTGGAGCATTGGGCGCCCTCCATCATTCGCGTCGCCGATATGATGCTCCTTGTGATGGACGCGGGCCGCGATGACATCCTCGACCAATTTGAACTGACCCTCCGCATTCTGCACGAATATAAAATCCAGTCGACAGCGCCGTCCCCAACCGAAACCATTGATCCCTACTGGAGCTATCTGAATTCGCTGGTCGTTCTCAATAAAATCGATGCGCTCCGGGCCGGGGAGAATTTTCAGATCTTTGATGACCTGTATCGAGATCAGTACAGGATTCTCCCGGCATCGGCGACGAGGCCAGCGACTTTGGAGAGCATCCGAACGGGAATAGTGAAATCGCTGCAAATCATTCGCGTCTATTCCAAGCGCCCTGGGCATGACGCCGAAATGAACCGACCGTTCACGTTTCGGCAGGGAAGCACGCTAATGGATTTTGCCAACGCGGTGCACAAAGACTTTGCTCAGCACCTCAAATTTGCGCGGGTGTGGGGCGCTCAGGTTTTTGAAGGACAACGCATCAACAAAGATTATATCCTGCAGGACAAAGATGTGATCGAATTGCACGTGTGAGCCTGCCGGCCCTGCGCTATCAACCCACTGTTTCGCTTCATCGTTCGCTTGCGACCAATTTCTCGCTACGGACGCGCCTTCGGGAACTGCATGCCTTTTCCTGTGTTGCCGCCTCACTTTTCTTCACTCGAACATTTCATTGCCAATCAGCCGGGTGTTTTCTCTCAGCAAAACAGGCAGCATTTTTCGGCTGGCTGATTTCGGACACTGGACATGTTACATCTGTCGCTGGTGGGGAAACCGATTGATTTTCAAAAGGTTACTTTCAGGCCGTCGGAGCTTGCGAATAAAGTTTGCATGAACACAGCCGATATTGATTGAGAAGGGTTTAACTGCGAAGGATTCGGGCATGAAATTGTTGCAAAAATTTGAAGACGATGTGCTGATTATTATTCCGGAAGCGGAAGAGCTTGATATTCAAAATTCAAATGTATTCAAGACCGAATTGAATAAATACCTGGATCAGGGCTATCTGAAAATACTGGTGAATTTGAAGAATGTCAGCTATATCGACAGCTCGGGACTGGGCTCCATTGTCTCTCTGGCGAAACGAACGCTTCAACTGCACGGGGAATTGAAACTGTGCGAATTGACGCCGGATGTTCAGAGCGCTTTTTTCACGACGCAGCTCAATCGCATTTTTGATATTGCAACAACGGAGCGGATGGGTATTTCCAGTTTTATGAACTGAATACGAAGGGTAAAAAGGTGAGCGGATACAGCAACAAAGCAACGGACAGTATGTTGTCATGGTGTGAGAAAGTCCGGGAGGACTTTGCCGACCTGAAAAATGAATTGACTTTCGGAACTGAAAATATGGTGGCTATTGTGGAATCGAATGAACAGAACAACAATTCGCGCAAACGTGACGAGGGACTGGTCCCGAATGAACAGACAACCGTGGCGGTGAATTTTTATCTGAAACAGGCAAACGAGAAATTGATGTCAGTGAATGATATGCTGGAGCGTCAGTTCCGTGAAACCATTGAATACAATCAGGTGCTGGAGCGCGAGCTGGATTTTGTCCGGCAGGAACTCAAGATCGAAAAAATGATCCGCAAAAGCCTGTTCAATACGCTGGAGGAAGAACTGGCAATTCTGGATGAACAACTCACCATTGTCTACCAGAATGAGAAACTGAGCGCCGGACACGGTGATTGTATCGGCAAAGACTGGCGTCAACTGTTCGACGATACCTTTCCAACGGTGGATCGGGAGGACTTCGAAAGCCGGATGCGCGGTATGGAAAAGTCGGTCGTGGATATTCAATCGGCTGCCGGCGTATCGTTTCAAGTTACTATCCAACCAATTCGCTCATCGGAAATCGAGTTGTACGTGCTGCTGCTGATGAACGCGCTGCCGGCGGCCGAAGCGGTCAGCGACGTTTCGCTCCACCTGCCCGAAAAAAGTCAATTGCAGAATTTGACCTTGAGCGATGTTGCCGCGCTGGACACAGAAGGAAAAGGCTCTGTGTCTCTCAAAATCCGTACGCCATTGAATTCCATTCTCACGTCAGCGCGGATCATTCAGAAATTCAATCGCAAAAAACCCGAGGCGGTCGACAAGTTTTCCCAGATTGTCGTTGATGAAACGAATCGTATTCTCGATCTGATAAAAGATATGTCCGAAAATTGATGGATTGGGCGGCTAATGGAGCAGAACATCATGAAAAAGATTTTGCACATCGATGATGATAAAAATTTTATCGACCTGATTCGACTGTTGCTATTGGGCAAACCCTATCAGGTCATCGGCGAAACGCAGGGGGCTAACACCATGCGCCGCGTGCTGGAACACAAGCCGGATATCATTCTGCTGGATATGATGATCCCGGATAAAAGCGGGTATGAAATTCTGGAACAACTGAAGCAAAACCCGGAGACGCGGGAAATCCCGGTCATTGCGCTGTCCGTTTCCAGTGAGCGGGAGCGAAGCCTTCAGGCAGGCGCTACCGTGCATATTACCAAACCCATGAAAGAGGACAGGCTGATAAAAATCATCGACGAATTGACAGTCACCGCCCAATGAAAAACAGTACTCTGAACCCCGGCAGGGCAGACGTCAGGCTCAGTTTTACATGCCGGGAAGTTTCGCATTCGGAGCACGTGTCATGAATATCGAACGCATTCTCATAAAAAAACAGATTGCCCGAAGGATAGACAATTTTCAAAAGTTCACCGGACTCAGTGTTGCGCTGCTTTCGAGTGTGGATGATCGCGTCATTATCGGGGATTGCGGCTCCGGGAAGGCATTTCAGCGATTCCTGCCCATTCGCATCAACGGCGAGGAGATGCTCCGCCTCGTTGAGACAGATACTGTGGTGGAAAATGAAAAGGCCTTGCTGGCGATGGAGTTTCTTCAGCAGCAGTTGGAGGAAGTTCTCAACGCCGAATTCAACAAACAGGACCTGGTCAAAACCACCGCCCAATTCTGGAAGGAGATGAACTTCCTCTACAATTTCTTCTCCGAAATAAACTATTCGCTGGATGTGAACCAACTGTGCCGGATAATCACCGAGAAAGTAACCAAACTATTTAATGTCTCCAGGGTGCGGCTGATTTTTCTTAATGAGAGAAACAAGCCGCTGGTGAGGGCCTGCAACGGACAGGTGATCGATGAAGTTTCACCGTTGTTTGAGCAGGTCGATTTATTGATTTCGCTTTACGTCATCAGGACTTCGGAGGATATTTTACTGGATGATATGGAGAATTTGCCGGCGGAGTTGAAAACCGAGCTGGAAAATGAGCACATCGATTTCAACAGCCTGCGGCGCGAGTTCGAGCCGTTGATTTACTGCGCGCTGAAGACGCCGGAAAAAACGTTGGGGACTATCAAGGTATGCTGTAAAAAGAATAGCTTGTATTTCAGCTCGGATGATCTCAAAATGCTCAGTTCCTTAGCCAGCCAGATTTCGCTGGTGCTGGAGAATGTCCAGATGATCGCCACGGTCAGGGAGAATGAAAAGATGCGCCAGGAGATGGAGTTCGCATCTTCCATTCAAAAAGGCCTTTTGCCAAAGCAGGTACCGCAGGTGGATGATCTGGATATTGCCGGCCGCTGCGTTTCCGCCAATGCTATCGGCGGCGATTACTACGATTTCATCAAACTGGAATCCAACATCCATTTTATCCTGGCGGATGTGGCCGGCCACGGTATGTCCTCAGCGCTGTACATGAGCAATGTGCGCAGCATCCTTCGAAGCATTTTGACGGATCACATGACACTGCCCGAAGTGGCGCATCGGGTGAATGACTATATTTGCAGCGACGCCGGGACGAGCGGCATTTTTGTGACGCTGTTTTATGCCCGGTACATTTTCAGCACCGGAATGCTGGAGTATGTGAACAGCGGCCATAACCCGCCCATCCTTTTTCACGGCGCCAACGGGGCTGTCGATTTGCTGGACACAGAGGGCACGCCGGCCGGATTTATTGAGGATACCGAGTATTGCGTCAAGTCCACTGACATGCAGCGCGGCGATGTGCTGGTGATGTACACCGATGGATTCATCGAAAGCATCAATGATCAGGGAGTAATGTTCGGCACGGATCGGCTCATCGACGTGGTGAAACGCAGCGCCTCGTTTTCGGCGCGGCAATTGATTGACAAAATCTATGAGGCCGTGTACGCATATTCTGGTGGAATCGATCAGAAAGACGATATGACGATTCTGGTTGTGAAACACGAATGACGGAGAATGGTGTGACAGGTTTGAATAATATCGTGGCGATTGTCGATGATGAACCCAATATCCGGGAAACGGCGACGTTCATCCTCGAACTGGAAGGATACGTTGTCGTCACTGCCTGCAATGGGGAAGAAGCATTAGCCCTGCTGAGACGGGAGAAACCTAAAATTGTCCTGCTGGATGTGATGATGCCCCGAAAGAATGGCTACGAAGTCTGCGCGGAAGTGAAGGCAGATCCCGCATTGAAGGACATCTATGTGGTGATGCTCACAGCCAAAGGCCAGAAAATTGACAAGGAGCGGGCCATGTCAGTCGGCGCAGATCGCTACATGACAAAGCCATTCGACGACGAAGAGATATTGCAGATACTCGGGCGCCTGTTTGAAGCGAACAGCAATTGAAGCAGCGGCGCAGGGATGGTTCAGCGCGTTGATTCCCGGCCCACATTCAAAATAGGATCGCCTGCCGCTGAGGTCCCGGGGCAAAGCATCATCCGCAACAGCGCAGCCGGGGAACAGAATAGCTCGATTCACTGAGACAGAAGCGCGGGTGTTTTGGCGTCGATAGAAAAGAGCCGAGGAGCAACAACATGATTTCTGTGAGCGAATTGAAACCCGGAATTTATCGGATGTCCTTTGACAGGAAGATGAAGCTATCCTTCCAGAATTCAAGGCAGTTCAGGGATTCTCTCAATCAGGTTGCGGCGAAGAATCTCACGGGTTTGATTTTGAACTGCGGCAACCTGGAATTTATCGATAGCTCAGCCATTAGCGTGCTGGTGTCGTTCATCAAACAGGTTTCGACGCGGGGAATCTGGCTGAAAATCTGCGAGGCCAACACCGATACAAAATTAATTTTTGACATGATCAGGCTGGAGAAGCTGGCGGAGATACTGGCGACGGAACATGATATCATGGAGCAGCTCCAGGTGGCGGCCATATCCGAAGCGGTTCCGAAGTGAACACCTGCGCATGAGTATGCAGGAGAAAGATGAAATATGGATTTATTTATGATTCAAACGAAGTCGAAGACGATGAAAAGCGGCCAGTTGGAAAAGTGCAGCCAGTGCAGAAAATTGTCCATCGATGAAATTCTGGAATGCAATGTGTATCACAACATCATGGATGATTGTTATCGCTGGCAGGAACAAATCTCGACTTGCAATACCTACCAGCAGCGGCTGGATATGGAGAAGACCCTGTTGAAAAAGATAAAAGACGGGAAGCGATTTATGCATTTCTGGAAGAAGAGCGGCTATCAATTTCTCATCACTGAAATGGGGCTTCTCGATGTGGACCCCGGGAATCTGACAAAGAATGAGGTGCTGAGTATCTATGATTCCATTATCACTTAATGCGTGGATGGCGTACGCCTTGCTGATCCTGTCCATCGTTTTTTCATTGACGGCGCACCGCCTCTATTGTCTGGATGTCTGGCGGGAAGGAATGCCGCGCCGCATCCGACTGCTATTTTTGCCCATTCGGTACCGGATACTGAGTTGGATGTTTCATGCGCTGGCGCTGGTCTGCTGGATAGGCGTGCTCTCCCGATTCGAGTTATCCTATGCCTTCCCCTTGTCAGGATTGGGCTACATTGTGATTTCAATTTATAGCGTGTACCGGATCAAACTGAATTTCTCATTTGTCGAATTTATGGGGATCGTCTGCATTGTGGCTGGTTTATTCTTTATGGTGATTTAATCATGCGCATTTCGCTATTACAAAATTCGCGTCAGGCGACAGCACTGCTGATTCTGATTGTCATGACACAATTTTTCCTGAAGTTGGGAATGAATGCCGCACAGTCCGCCGGAGTTGGGTCGTTATTGGCCTCGGATCTGATTTGGCTTCTCCCGGGCATCGCTGTCTACTTTCTGGCGCTGCTGCTGATTCGGAATCGGAGCGGCGAATTGGGCCATACGGCCGTGCTGTTTGGAGGAGTCATGAATGTCGTGGTGGTCGAATTGGCGTCGCTGATTTTGAATGAGTATGTTTCGCTGGAACATTGGGTTGGAGTTGGGCTGATTTCCGTGGGAGCAATTTTAATTTCCGGAGATTTTTAATCAGCGCCGGCTAAAAAAACGTGGGAGCGATGAAAAGCCGGAATCGCTTTCCCATCGCTCCATAGGATTTTTCTGTTTGAATCAGGATGCTAATTTGTCCACTTCGTGCTGAATGAATTCGACAGCTTTGCCCACAGACTTCACGCTGAGCGCTGCGTCTTCATCCATGTCAATATCGAACTCTGCTTCGAACGCGGCAACCAATTCGATGCTGCTCATGGAATCGGCGCCCAGGTCCTGCACAAAATCCGAATTGTCGTGGATGTCTTCCATCTTCACTTTTAACTGCCGAGCAATGACTTCTTTAACTCGTTGTTCAACGGACATTTTTCCCTCCAGGGTCATGTGACTTGCTTTTATTTAATCATAATTATTGCTGCAGTACCAGGCCAATCAGGATTGGAATCCTTTTTTGATCCAATATTTTCGATCCGCCTGGGTCATTTCAAAGACAGTTTCCAGCATCTTTTCGTCCTCCGCTGTCAGTGTGACGCCGCGGCGTTCCATGGCGCGGGCGGCTGTGGAAATCATGTGATGGAAACCGAATCCCTTTGTCGCGCGATTGTTCAAAAACCATGTGAACGAAGGCACATACTTTTTGGTCAGTTCTCCGGCGTGGATGATATTGCTCATAATGCCCACCATGGAGCCGGTCGACAGCAGGGTGCCAATGCTGGTCTTGGTATGGTCGCCAATGAACGAACCCACTTTCATATCGCCGGAGTCCACCAGCTCTCCGTTGAGATACAACTGCACTGTGGTATAATCGTTCTTCAGGTCGCTGTTGGTTGTAAAGGCGCCGAGATTGACCCACTCCCCGACATAGGCGTGCCCTAAAAATCCATCGTGGTGTTTATTGGAGTAGCCATGAATGATGCTCTCTTCAATTTCGCCGTGAACGCGACACACCGGACCGATGGAACAGCCCTCCCGAATATTGCCGCCAAAGGCCTGGCTTTTTTCACCGATGCTGTTCGGCCCCTCGATGTGCGTGTACGGATGGATGACAACGTTCTTGTCGAAAAGGATCGGCCCGCGGCTGGCGTCGAGCACAGCAAAGGGATGGACTACCGAGCCAGGCGCCATGTAGATCAAATCTTTATTCCCGATAATGGCCGCCTGTGGGGACAGGTTTCCGTGAATGCCCTTTTGCGGCAGATGGTCGAAATCGTTGACAATGGCGCGGCTATTGTTCTGAACCAGATTCCATGGGAAATTGATCATGGTCGCTTCAATCTGTCGCTTCGGCAGCAAGTCTGCAACCTGATTCAATAATTCTTCCGGGGTATTGAACGCGAGCGCGGCAATGGTGGCTTTTTTCAGTCGGGCAAAGACAATTTGTTCGCCGGAAAAAGCGATCTCTTCCGGGCCATCCACATTCAGACTCGTCTCAATCGCCAACAACCGTCCGTTGACAAGCAAGGCATCATCGCCTTTCAGCGCCTGTATTTGATTGACTTTATCAACGCCAAATTTCTTGCTGAACACCGGGGCTAAATAATCGCGCATGAAAAACAAATCGCATGTTCTGCCAACCATCCGTTCAATTTTTTCCCGCAACAGTGTGTGTCCGCATTTCAGTTCGTACACTGGCCGCAAAAACACTATTGGGACCAGGTTCTCGTATTTGCTGTCTTCATACAAGACGAAATTCATAGCTGACTCCATTCATTAAAGTTCGAAATACCGATGAGGTGCTACCCCATACCGCCTATTCAGTTGAAAATGACAACTCGCCAACTCCGGAACCGGAGCCGTGTTTTGACGCGTGTTCCAGTTTTGCCTAAAGCAAATCATGTGGTGCTGCCTATATCCGCATGCAGGGGATGTCTGCATTGGCCGGGCAATTACGGCGCGCTTCGGTCGGCCTGCATGACTACCAGCACTCAATCCTGTTCAGGTAATACACTTCGGCCTGTTTTGAAAAAACATTAAGACAAATAGCCTGAGTACTCGCGCGAAAGTGTTGCGGCTGAATCTTCGTCACAAATGATGGTCGCTTTGCGATGCATTTGCACGATGGTCGCCGGATACAATGCCGTGATGGGTCCCTCGACAGTCGCTTTGATTGCGTCGGCTTTGCTCGGACCGCTGGCGAGCAGCAACAGACTTTTGGCGTCCATGATCGTACCGACGCCCATGGTGATGGCGTATTTCGGCACTTCTTCCTGGTTCACGAAAAATCGGGCGTTGTCTCTTTTGGTCAATTTGTCGAGCGTTTTAATTCGGGTGCGCGAACCCAGCGACGAACCGGGTTCATTGAATGCGATGTGTCCGTTGGCGCCGATGCCCAGAATCTGCAAATCAATTCCGCCGAATGCATTGATCCGCTCTTCGTACCAGTCACAAAATCCATTGACATCGTTCGTCATTCCCTGGGGAATATGCACATAGCGCGGATCGACATTGATATGTTTGAATAAATTCTCCCACATGAAATAATGATAGCTCTGATCATGTTCGGGCGGCAGTCCCACGTATTCATCCAGATTGAATGTGGTCACTTTTGAAAAATCCAGACCTTCTTCCTTGTACATTCGAATCAATTCCTTGTACACGCCAAGTGGGGTGCTGCCCGTGGCGAAGCCGAGCACGCAGTTCGGTTTTCTTCGAATCATTTCTGCGACCTGCTTCGCGCCTTCTGTGCTCATTTCGTCGTAATTTTTTTTGATGACAACTAACATGGGATGATCCTCCATTTCGATGGTGTTACGGTTCCAGAAGATGTATGCGAATTCAAAAGAGATTGACTTGCGAGTATATTGCAGCGATAGTCACGCGCCCGGCGTTCATGTGCAGTTAATTCCCACACTTCCCGGTGCGGCCCAGAATAGCAGCAGCGCCCTCTGACGGGGAATGGCCGGAACAACAGCCCGCGTTGATTACCGACGTTGACTGACCGTCCGCTACTGCGCTTGTACGACCGTCACAGCCGCGACATTCACGATGTCGGTGACGCTGGCGCCGCGGGACAGGTCGCTGACCGGCCGCGCGAATCCCTGTAAAAACGGGCCGATGGCCTGAGCGCGGCCCAGGTATTGGACTAACTTGTAAGCGATATTGCCGGAGTTTAAATCCGGAAAAATGAGGACGTTTGCCTGGCCGGCCACATTGCTCTGTTTGACCTTTTTCTGAGCCACTTCCGGGATGAGGGCGGCATCCGCCTGCAGCTCCCCATCGATTGTGAGCTCGGGCGCCAATTGCCGGGCGAGACCAGTCGCTGTAATCACTTTCTCCGTTTCCGCATGACTGGCGCTGCCTTTGGTTGAAAAAGACAGCAGCGCGATTTTCGGGTCAATGCCCACCAATTTTTTAGCATTCCTGCCGGAGAGAACGGCGATCTCAGCCAATTGTTCGGGCGTCGGTTTGATCGTTACGGCAGAATCGGCGAACACCAGAATTTTATTCTTCTCATTTCTGAATTCAGGGATGACCATGATGAACAGCGATGAGGGATTGGTGATGCCGCTGGCAAATCCAATGGTCACTGCGGCCGACTGAATGACGGAACTGGTTGCATGGGCGACGCCGCACACAATGCTGTCCGCGTCGCGCTGCGCTACCATCATGGCCCCGTACAAAAGCGGTTTGCGCAGTAGTTTCTGCGCCATTTTTTCGGTGACGTTCTCCCGATTTTTACAATACGCGATCACGTACTCGTTAAATTTCTCTGAGGTCGCCGGACAGATGACCGGGATGTTCGCCAGATCGAGATCCAGTCGCGCGGCTGATTCGAAAATTTTATCCGATTCTCCGATCAGGATCGGGTGAGCAATGTTGGCTGATTGAATTTCAGCAACAGCTTTCAGAATGCGGTCGTCGTCTGATTCTGGGAAAACAATGGTTCGCGGCGATTGAGCGGCTTTTTTTCTGAAGGAGTCTAAAATATCCATGGCAGATTCCCTGTGTTTTGTACGATGGGAGTGAACGGCTGTTGACGTCCGGTTAGGATTTTAAAAGAGGGAAAAGGTAAGAAACTTTTCTTAAAATTGCAATAGATATTTCCAAAGGATCCGGCTGTCCGGGCTGCGCGCGAAAATTTTCTGCCGTGTGTGTCTGCGCGTTTCAGCGTTCAAATATCACCCACACCGGCATCACTTCAGGCGACTGTCCATTGAATCCTGCCGGCTGAGGCGCCAATAGCATAAAAAAAAGGGACGTTGTGTAACGTCCCTTTTTGACAATTGAAACTGTGATGTGATTATTTAATACCTGCGATATTTTCAAGCATGGCTGTGGTGAGGGATTTGGGTCGTTCGATAGGATAACCCAGTGCGCGGTCCCAAACGATATTGGCGCACACGCCCAGGGCGCGGCCCACACCGAACAGCACGGTGTAGAAATCATATTCCGTCAGTCCGTAAAACCATTGAATGACGCCGGATTGAGCGTCCACATTGGGCCATGGATTTTTGACTTTGCCCTGTTTCTCTAGTATTGGCGGAACGACTTTATACAGCACATCGACATATTTGAAAATCGTGTCATTGGGCAGATGCTTCAGACAATATTCGCGCTGAGCCGTGTATCGTGGATCTGTTTTTCGGAGCACAGCGTGACCGAATCCCGGAATGACCTGGCCGGAATTGAGAGTGTCCCACACAAATTGTGTCATCTCTTCTTCGGTGGGAATTTTACCGCCCATTTTATCCATCACGCCCTGAATCCAGCTCAACACTTCCTGGTTGGCCAATCCATGGAGTGGGCCGGCCAGACCATCGAGCATGGCGCTGATGGAATAATACATATCCGACAGAGCGCTGGCGACCAGATGGCCGGTATGCGCGCTGACGTTGCCGCTTTCATGATCGCTGTGGAGAATGAAGTATAACCGGGCCACGTCGTCATACGGTTTTTTGATTCCCATCATGTGGGCGAAGTTGCCGCCGAAATCAAGTTTTGGATCCGGCTCGATGAGCTTTCCGCCTTTGTATTTAATTCGATAAATATAAGCGGCAATCAGCGGGAGTTTCGCTAACAGGTTGAGGGCGTCCTCATAGGTCGGATCCCAATAATCCATTTTATTGAGGCCGGCATTATATTTTTTGACGAACACAGATTCGCGCTGCATGCTCACTACCGCAGCGGAAATCATTGCCATGGGATGGCTATCGGCTGGCATCGCGCGCAGCACGTCGAGCACATACTTGGGGACCGCCATTCGCTTATTGAATTCAGCGACAATCTCAGCCACTTCTTTATCATTAGGAATATCTCCGGTTAACAGCATATGGAAAAATCCTTCCACGTATGGCATCTCGCCTCCCGGAACTTTGGGCAGGGCGGCCAATGTTTCCGGGATGGTATATCCGCGGAAGCGAATTCCTTCGAGCGGGTCTAAATATGAAATATCAGTGGTTAAACATTTCACACTCCTCATACCGCCAATTGCCTGGCCAATTGTAACATCTCCTAATTTTACTTCTCCAAACTCTTTTAATAACCGCGAAGTTCTTGGACGCCAGGCTTCAATTTTTTCAAAAAGTTTTTCCTTTAATGTTGCCATCACTGCCTCCTTGGATCTTTAAAGTTAGAGTTATTTAGTTAGAAAAATGAATTCGTACAAATACCCTCTCCAAAAAGCTTGCAACAATGTTTCTACGGCCGATCCATTCCAGACCAGCCCAAAATGGAATTGCCAACCCGAATTCAATTTCGGATAGCTGCGGGTGATACGGTATAACTCCCATTATGAAAAAAGAACAATGGAGCTAAGTGCACCAAATAGTGCGCACGAGTTGTGAAAGCCATTATCAATACAAATTGGAAAGCGACAAGGATTCGTGTCGGAAAAATTGATCTGAGTAATTGGCAGCGAAAGTTCGACCATAGATCGAATTCAGATTTCATGAAGGGTCAGATGGTGGAAAAGAATTATTTTTTCCTACCATAAACTAATGAATTTTTTTAAAAAGTCAAGAACTTTTTATTTCATCAAGCCCTGAACCGGGTCAGGGCTTGACTGTCAATCGATATTAATTTTTGTCTCGTATTTCTTGGTTGAAAGTACGACAGTACTTTTTATGCGGCTGATCGATGGGATCTGGGCCAGTCGTTTCAGGAGAAATTGTTCATATTCCTGAATATCTTTCACTGCGACTTTGAGCAGGTAATCCTCGTCGCCGGAAATATGGTAGCACTCCAGCACCTCAGGGATATTTTTGAGCTCCTGATTCACCTGATCGAACGAAGTAAGTCGATGCCGCGCCAGCGTGAGCGAGACAAAGACGATGGTCGCTTTGTCAATTTTTTGAGGATCGAGCAGGGCAACGTACTTACTGATGACACCGCTTTTTTCAAGTTTTTTGACCCGTTCCAGCATGGGTGGGGGAGAAAGACCAACTTCGGCAGCGAGATTGGCGTTGGTGATTCGCCCATTCTCCTGCAGAATATTCAAAATTTTTTTGTCGATCGTGTCAAATTTGATCATCGGTACACCACCTTTTTTTCTTTCTGGCCTAATGAATGTAATTAAAAATTCTAATAATGTCAAGAATTATTCTTTGATGCATGGAAAAATGAATGATTATTATATCGAATTAAATAAAAAGGGAATAATGTTATTTTCACGGGAAATTTTTCTCTGGGTCAGGACGTTCAAATTCAGTACAGGGAGTGCCAGGTATGGGGCGCGTCGGATTCCAGACCCGGGGTGCTTCAAAAAAATGTTGCTTTTAAAGAAAATATTTTTAAATTTCAATTCAGCTTCACTAAAGTTCTTTCGTTCCAGATTTCTCACATCGTTTTTTCATCTTCAAACATAGTCTACGTTGGATGCGGTCGAGATTCAATTCGCTGGTCTTTTTTGACCGGAAGGAATCCATTAATCTCACACGATAGAGTACATTTCATTCATGAGCCGCCTGAAACAAACGCATGCCGAGGTCGTTCGGATGCAATCGATGCTGTCATTTGAGCGTGATCTGTGGAGTCATGGCAGCGAGTTCATTGCAGGGGTCGACGAGGCCGGACGTGGCCCTTTGGCCGGCCCTGTGGTTGCAGCGGCTGTGATTTTTTATTCTGATATTCAAATTCCCGGTGTCAATGATTCGAAGAAACTATCGGCGCGGCGTCGGGAAGCTCTGTTCGACCACATCTCCATTGCGGCTCGCGCAGTGGGAATTGGCGTCTGCGACGAGAAAGAAATCGACTGCATGAATATTCTTCAGGCCACTTACCTGGCGATGAGACGCGCCCTGCAGAATGCCCGGCTGCCGGTGCAGCACGTGCTGGTCGATGGTTTCGCCATCCCCGACATGACGATCCCCCAAACCGCCATTATCAAAGGCGATCAGAAATGCTTTTCCATTGCAGCCGCTTCCATCATCGCCAAAGTCACTCGGGACCGAATGATGCAGGAATATGACCGGCAATTCCCCCAATACGGATTCATCCATCATAAAGGGTACCCGACGAAAAAACATATTCAGGCCATCCGCACCCATGGCCTGAGTCCCATCCATCGAACCACTTTTCATGTGAGGGAATTGAGCGATGTCCAGTGAATCGAAAGCTGATAAAACGAACATACCGATTGGTAAACAGGGGGAGGAGATTGCGCGCAACTATCTGATTGAAAAAGGATATGCGATTGTGGAGATGAATTATCGGTTTGGCCGGGGAGAAATCGATATCATCGCGGAGAGGGACGGCATGCTCGTTTTTGTAGAAGTGAAGACCAAAAAATTTGGCGACTTCGGCGATCCTGTCGGCTGGGTGCCGAGAAGCAAGCAGCGCCAGATAGGGACAATTGCCAGAGGTTATTTGTTCGAAAAAGAGATCAGCGATCGCGATTGCCGGTTCGATGTCATCGCATTGAACTGGGAAAAAGGCGACTGGCAGATAAACCATATCGAAAATGCGTTCTGGCTTTGATGCATGGGAGTCAATTTTCAGGGGCATCTCCGGGCAACTCTCCGTCGAGTTGCAATCTGAATTGATACCTGAATTTTTAAATTGAAATTTTGTAAATTCCAAAAAACAATTTCTAAATCTCAAATAAATAACAAGAACAAAATTTCAATTTTCAAACTGCCGTTCATTTAGTACATAAAATCATGTTGCTCTTGAGCTTCGAATGTGTCTCTTTGAATAGTGGAATTCAGTTGCCATTTGGTATTTGAAGATTGGCGCTTACCAAATTCATTATTAGAATTATAGGTGATATTATAACAGGATGCGTTTTGATGAATCATAGAAAAACAGAGGAGATTTGTGTATGGCTAAAAACCTGGTGTACAAAATTCTGGAATCTCATTTGGTCAGCGGTGAGTTGAAAGCTGCCAGCGAAATTGCAATAATAATCGATCAGACGCTCACGCAGGATGCAACCGGCACAATGGCCTATTTGCAGTTCGAGGCTCTGGGCATTCCGCGCGTGAAGACGGAGCTCTCCGTCAGCTACGTGGATCACAATACCCTGCAAACCGGTTTCGAAAATGCCGATGACCATCTTTTTCTTCAATCCATTGCAGCGAAATATGGCATTAAATTTTCCCGCCCGGGAAATGGCATTTGTCACCAGGTGCACCTGGAACGGTTCGGAATTCCCGGCAAGACATTGCTGGGCTCGGACAGCCATACGCCGACCGGCGGCGGTATCGGCATGATTGCTATTGGCGCCGGCGGATTGGATGTCGCCGTGGCCATGGGGGGCGGCCCGTTTTACCTGACTACACCCAAAGTCGTGTTGGTGCGGCTCAAAGGCAGGCTGCGGCCGTGGGTGTCGGCCAAGGACATCATTCTGGAAGTCCTGCGCATCATGTCGGTGAAAGGCGGCGTTGGTAAGATTGTGGAATATGGCGGCGAAGGCGTGGGCTGCCTGTCAGTGCCGCAGCGGGCGACCATCACCAACATGGGCGCGGAACTGGGCGCGACCACATCCATCTTCCCGAGCGATGAAAATACCCGCGAATTTTTGAAAAGCCAGGGGCGCGAAAACGTGTGGACCGAACTGAAGCCGGATGCAAACGCAAGCTATGATGAAGTGATCGAAATTGATTTGTCGAAACTGGAACCCATGATCGCTCAACCACATAGTCCGGACAATGTCTGCAAAGTGAGCGAAGTGGCCGGAAAGAAAGTGCATCAGGTGGCCATTGGCTCCTGCACCAATTCTTCGTTTGCGGATATGATGATCGTTGCCAATGCGCTGCGCGGTAAGCAGATTCACCCGGAAGTGAGTTTGGTGATTTCTCCCGGATCGCGACAGGTGCTGGAAATGATTGCCCGCAACGGGGCATTGGCCGATATCATCAGCGCCGGCGCGCGCATTCTGGAATCGACCTGCGGCCCGTGCATCGGCATGGGACAGGCGCCATCGAGTAGCGCGATATCGGTTCGGTCGTTCAACCGGAATTTTTTAGGTCGCAGCGGGACAAAGAACGCCAATGTGTATCTGGCCAGTCCGGAAGTCTGCGTGGCCGCGGCGCTGAAGGGCGTTTTCACAGACCCGCGGGAACTGGGCGAGGCGCTGCGCGTTGAATTGCCCGAAAAATATTTGATTGATGACCGAATGGTTCTGGAGCCTTCATCCCAGCCCGAAAAGGTGGAAATCATCCGCGGACCCAATATCAAACCATTGCCTATCAATACGGCCATGCCGGACACGCTCGAAGGCGAGTTGCTCCTGAAAGTGGGAGACAATATTACCACCGACCATATCATGCCGGCCGGCGCGAAAATTCTGCCGCTCCGATCCAACATTCCTGAAATCGCCAAACACGTCTTCGAAGTCGTCGACGAGACATTCCCGGAACGCGCGCTGGAAAAGCAGGGTGGCTTCATCATCGGCGGCGAAAACTACGGACAGGGATCCAGCCGCGAACATGCTGCGCTCGCTCCCATGTATCTTGGCATCAAATGGGTGCTGACAAAGTCGTTCGCCAGAATTCACAAGGCGAACCTGGTGAATTTCGGCATCCTGCCGCTGACTTTTGACAATGCCGCGGACTATGAATCATTCCAACAGAACGATCGGCTGCGAATCCGCAACGTGATTCAGTCTCTGAAAAAGAAACAACCTCTGGTTGTTGAAAATCTTACCAGGAGTACTGAAATCAAAGCGCGCTACGATCTGTCAGCTCGCGCTATCGCCATTATTTTAGCCGGAGGTATGTTGAATTATACGCGCGAGCAGCAATAAGTAATTGTCACCTGTTCGCAATAAATTTCCTTGACATATTAGCACATTATTGCTATATTGATTGTTCAAAATTTTTAAAAATCACCCTGCCAGACTTCTGCGCGCGATATCATTTCCATGGATTGGAGGATAGAAATGACCACCTTGAGAATCACAGCAGAATGCCTTGGCTGCGGTGCATGCCTTGCTGTCTGTCCGGTCGAGGCCATTTCAGAAGACGGCGAAGTGTACACCATCAACACGAACAGATGCTGCTTATGTGTTGGTTACTCAGAAAATTATCTGTGCAAGACGGTGTGCGGCGTACCGGGAGCAATTTTGTCCGAATAGTCAGGCGCCTACCCTTGTAAAAATTGCAATCGAGCAGGAAATGACGATGATTGCGAAATGCAATCGTCAGTTGGAAAAAAACAGGAACTCATTTTTGCAAGGGTAGTTTCTGGCATCCGATACGCGCATCGTATGGACTGGCACATTGAGCCCAAAAATCGGCAGGGTGGCCATTTGCATTGAACAATGTCGAATGAAGGATGCGCCGAAATGAGGCGGGATACCTGATTGAAGAAAACCGATTCTGATTCACATCGACCAGGCTGAATTCTCCCCATGGTTTTTGAAAATGGTTACAGATTTTCTTCTGCGGTACGATATCTGGATTACTGGCATCTTTTGGATGTCGTTGGACTGGAGTTTTGAACAATCGATAGATGGACACCATGAGACACTTAATCGCTTCGTTGTTGATAGGCTGCATCTCCCTTCTCCACGGCGCTGATAATTTCATGCCGTTGAAAGACGTTAAGCCCGGAATGAAGGGCTTGGGCTTGACAATCTTTGAAAATAATAAAATAGAGCAATTTGATCTGGAGGTTCTGGACATTGTCCGGAATTATTTTCCCCAGCGAGCCGTGATATTGGTTCGGCTGATCGGTGAAAAAGTCACCCATACCGGCGTGGTCAGTGGAATGAGCGGCAGCCCTGTTTATATCAATGATAAACTGGTCGGCGCGCTGGCTTACCGGGTCGGGCAATTCATGAAAGACCCCATTGCCGGGGTGACTCCCATCGAACAGATGTTGGATATTTACAGCAAAGAGGAGATACGCCAGGCGGAACTGGCAGCAGTGCCCCATCCCTACGCGGAGGAGATTGTAAATTTTATCCATTCCCGCGGCGACGATGATTTTGATTTCGCCGGCTTATTGAAGCCCGGGCCGGCAACTGATCAACAATCGATAATGCCGATTGAAACCTCGATTTTCCTCTCCGGTTTTTCCCCTGACGGTATCGAGCGGTTTAAATCCTGTTCAGGATTGTCCGATGTTCATTTCATGACCGGTGGCAAAATGGAAAGCGACCAGGCTACCGGCGCAGATGGGCTGCTACCCGGATCGGCAGTGGCTGCGTCCCTTATCAGCGGTGATTTTGATATCAGCGCTGTGGGCACGGTGACCTACTGCGACGGGAACAGGGTGCTCGCCTTTGGGCATCCCATGTTCAACAGCGGCGCAGTAAGTCTTCCCATGGCCAATGCCAGAGTGATCACGACGTTATCCAGTTTAATGGCCTCGAATAAATACGCCGTGGCAACGGATATCATTGGCGCCATTCGGCAGGACCGCTCCTCCGGGATTCTGGGCATTGTGGGTGAACGCGCGCCGCTCATCCCGGTTCAGATGAAGGTGATTTCGTCGGTGAGCAAAGAAAGGCAGTTTCATTTCAATCTGGCAAATGACCGGTCGAGCTACAGCATGCTGCCGGTTTTTTTGTGGATGACAATCATCAATTCCCTGGAAACGTCGCGATTGGGCTTCGGCGATTATTCGATCCGGTTGCAGGGCAGCATTGACAATGACAATTGTGACGATGTCATTTTAGAGAATCTGTTCGCCGGCGCCGGCAAAGGATTTTACGATGGATCAGGGACAGACGTCTCCGAGGCTGCGTATGAAATTGTCATGTCGCTCAGCGCGGTGCTGATGAACCAGTTTGAACCGGCGCAAATCAAAAAAATTGATCTGACTTTCAATATTCAGCCGGGAAGAAATTCAGCCCGGATAGAAAAGGTCTATTTTGACCGACAGGAAGTCGCCCCGGGCGATCCGTTGACCATCTTCGTCGCCATTCGGCCCTACCAGGGAGAAATGTTCGAATTGAAAAAAACGATTCAAATCCCGGGCAATATCTCATCCCAACGGCTGAGGATTGTCGTGGGCGGAAAAGATGAAATAACGCAACGCGAACAGATGGCCGGCATCTATCGCTACATGCCGAAAAGCCTTGCTGAAATTGTCTCGCTGCTCAATCGACGCAAGAAAAATAACGCTGTCTTCATTCAAATCAAAGAGTCAGCGACCGGCGCGATGCTCCACGGCAAGGAGTTTCCTTCGCTGCCGCCGTCCGTCCAAACGCTGATGATGAATTCGCGAAATCAGGATTCGTTCGACGCCGTGACTGAAAAAGTGGTGCGAGAGTGGATCATTCCCATGAATTATGACATACAGGGTGGCAACGATTTTGTCCTCCGCGTGGCGGACCAGCCAAAAAATTAAGCAAGGAGTATCGGATGCGAAACGCAGTTGTGGGGATCGTAATTTTAATGTTGACCGGTTTCGGTTCAGCTTCTGAACCGCAGGTGAAAATGTACCAGAAGCAGAAAGATTTGGCTGAGGGGAGTCCTGAAGGAATTTCCATCACCTGGCAGGGCGATTTGACGCTGGCGCCGGAGTTCGAATTGATTGCCAATATCGAGCGGCCTTTTGTGTGGGATGTGACTGCGGACAGGACTGGAAATCTATTTCTCGCCACCGGGGACGGCGCTAAAATTTACCGGATCAATGCCGAAGGCAAATTGGATGTCATTGCCCGCTGGGATGAGAATGAAGTGTATTCGCTGGCTGTGGATAAGAACAACGTGCCATACGCGGCGGTCTCTCCCGGGGCAGCGATTTATCGTATCCGGGCGAATCAGCCGGAGCTATACGCATCGTTGGGTGCGAAATATATCTGGGATATGGTGTTCGATGTCGACAATACTTGCTATGCGGCGACCGGGGATAGCGGCCTGATTTATAAAATTTCGCCGGCTGGAAAGCCATCGGTGTTTTACCGGAGCAACGAAGTGCATTTCCGATGCCTGGCCTGGGATAACAGAGGGCGCCTGCTGGCTGGCTCTTTTAGCGATGGCTATATTTATCGCATCGAGAAAACCGGCGAGGCGTTTGTATTGTACGATTCCGAATTTCAGGAAATTCATCACGTGGCCGTGGCGACCGATGGCGCCATCTATGCCGCAGGTCTGGGCAGAGACGGCGTGCCCATGCCGCTCGTCACTCGCGAGGCGCAGCCGCAGCCGATGGTCAGTCGCGATAAAGAAATGACCGACGTCGAGGACACGATGCGGCCGGAAATGCCTCGCAGCATCAAAATGAGTGGCATCATCAAAATCTCGCCGGATGGTTCAATCAAGGATATCTGGCAGAAAGACACGGATCTGGTGCAATCGATAGTGCTGCAACCAGACCAGTCTCTGCTCGTTGGCACGAGCGATAAAGGACGAATTTACCGAATCTCCGGGGACGAAGAGCGAACCCTGCTGATTCAATTGGAAGGCGCTCAGATTTCGGATTTCCAGTCAACGCCTGCCGGCGTGTGGGCAGTGACATCCAATCTGGGCAAGGTCTACCGCATTCTCCCTCGGATGGCGACGAAGGGCGCGTTCGTCTCTCCTGTTTTCGATGCAAAAGTCACGGCGCACTGGGGCTCGCTTCGCTGGCAGAGCGAGGTGAAATCCGGCTATCGGGTGACATTTCACACCCGTTCCGGCAATACCGAAAAACCCAATGATACCTGGAGTGCGTGGTCAGCGGCGTCGATCCGGAACGAGGCGGCAGAAATAACCAGCCCGGCCGCGCGATTTTTACAATGGAAAATGGAACTGGTGAGCGAGCAAAATTCAATCCGGCTGGTGCTTTCTGATATTGAGGTGACGTATTTACAGGAGAATTTACCGCCTGAGATTTCCGAGATCGCGCTGACCAGTCCCGGCGATGAGAGCGACGATTCCGAAAAAGAGGCGCTCCCTGGCGCGAAGGCGATGACGCTGGCAGCGCCCTTGTCCAAATCGAAATCCAAACCGGTTTCCGATGGCAGGCGTGCGGTGCGCTGGATGGCGGATGATGGCAATGACGATGAATTGCTCTTTCATCTCTTCTTCCAGCTTAAAGGGGATCAGCACTGGCGGATGCTTAAAAAATCCGTATCCCAGAAGTGGCATGAGTGGGACAGTCGCCTGCTGCCAGATGGCGAGTTTCGGATCAAAATCATTGCCAGCGATGAAAAGGAGAATCCTGTGAACCTGTACAAAACGGATGAAATGATAAGCGACTGGTTCATGAATGACAATTCAGGTCCTTCCATCGGAAAGCTGCTGGTGAAACAAGCGACCAGGGATAGCCTTCAGATTAGTTTCCAGGTATCTGACACTTACAGCGCCATTAAGGAAGTGGCATTCTCGACGAACGTCGAACAGTGGCAGCTCGTTTATCCCGTTGATTTTATTTGCGATTCGAAAACTGAATATTTCGATTTTAAAATTGCTGCACCGGCCGATGGCGCATTTTCCGTTGTTGTGAAAGCAACTGACACTAATCACAATATTGGTTTTAACCGTTCAATGATTAAGGAGTGATATGATTTCTCAAAAAGAAATTACAATTCTCAGAGAACTTATCGACCAAAATCACACGTTTGTTCTGACGACGCATGTAAATCCTGATGGCGATGCGCTTGGGTCTGAAATAACCATGGCAAAGTACCTGGAGCACCTCGGAAAGCAGGTCTATATCATCAATAATTCGCCGACGCCGTACAACTATGAGTTTCTCGACCCGAAAAAGGAGATCATTGTCTACGACGAAGCGCAGCATGCTGACCTGATTTCGTCTGCCGATATTTATATCATACTCGACATCAGTGATTGGGAACGGCTGCGCAAAATTGGAGAAATTATCCAGCAGTCCCCGGTTCCTAAAATCTGCATCGATCATCATCATATCAACCGGAAGTTTGCGGACATTGATATTATCTATGAAGCGGCTTCTTCAACTGGCGAGCTTGTCTATGAGTTTCTCACTCAGATCAACTATCCCATTGCAGGCGAATCCGCGCGGGCGCTGTATACCTGCATCCTGACCGATACCGGCTCGTTCCGGTTTTCCAACACCACCGAAACAACCCACGATATGGCCTCGGAACTCATCAAGGCCGGAGTCAACGGGAGAGAACTTTACAACCTGGTGTACGAGCAAAATTCCCGGACGAAAATGGCGCTCATGGGCGAAGCGCTGAGCAATTTGCATTACGAATGCGATGGCCAGTTAGTCTGGTTCACACTGACGCAGGCGATGTTCAACAAACATAACGCGTCCCACTGGGACACCGAGGGCTTTCCCGAAATTCCCAGAACCATCATCGGCGTGGAAGTCAGCCTGATGTTCACGGAACTCAGCGGCGACAAAGTGAAAGTGAGCCTCCGATCCAAAGGCAAAATTGTGATTGGCAATGTCGCTGAAATGCTCGGCGGCGGCGGACATAATTTTGCAGCCGGCGCACTTGTCCGAAAGAATTTGGCTGAGACCATTCCAATGGTTTTGGAGAAGACGAAGCAACTCGTGGAATCTGCGGCCATACCCAAAACATCTTGATCCGGAAAGCCGCCGGTTCGTCTCCATGCCGGGGATAAACAATCCTGCAATTCCGCTGACTCTTGAAAGGGACATCTGTTCCAACCCGTTTGGGACTGAAGTTTTCCTTTTCCAAATTTCTATCCGGTTCCTCTTTTCATTGTATACTTTTCTCATTGATTGCTGCATTCGGCTTTGTAATCTATATCCTCGATTCCAACGCAGCGTTCTCATCTCAACCGCGTACTCATCCTCCAGATGCGGTGATCCATTTCTGTCACATTTTTGTTATTGATGAAGCACCTCTAACTCACCTTTCTTTCAAACGCCGGTTTCTTCATATTAGAAACGTTAAATCGTGATAATCAAAATGAATTTCCTGTATGTAATACCAGTCTAATTAGTTTAAAAAACAAACTGTAAATAATTTTTAACATATATAAGTGATTTAAAAATAGAGTAATAAAAATTTCCAATGTGAAATTTTAATGCAAAAATTTTTAAATAGATTTTTCAAGCTGAAAAATGAAAACATTATTATCAGGAAAACCTAATAAGTTGCAGGAAATATGGGCATCTCATGTCCTTCAAACCTGAATTTCATATATTTTTACGAATATTAAAATAAAGCAATATCACTTTTTTTCTTGATTTTGAAAAATGAATCATTTATTTTTAAATCGTAAAGTTGGTTTCATAGAATGTTTACCTGTTAGATCGTTCTTCGCACTAGAATATCTTGCCGAACTGTTTTCATATCTACACGCACTTCAACAATAACAGGGGAGAAATAATATCATCCATGGATACCGCACCGTGTATTGAGCTTCAAAATGTGTTAAACTATCTGAAAAACGAGCTTGAAAGGACACTGAATTTTAACCTGGCTGTTCTGGCAGTCAATCGCCCCAACTCTCTGGATTTGAATGTCGCTATTACTGTCGCCAGTGGCCAGGGAGGGTGGCTCCCGGAAAAGCATTTTCCTGATGCATTGTGCGCCGGCTTTCGAATCATCAATGAAGAAGTGTTCATTCTCATCCGCCGGCAGAGCAACACGGACGTTCAATTCATCGAATCCATCCTGGATAATCAGGAGGAAACACAAATTCGGACAAGTTTAATCGCGCGCTTCGACCATGCGTTGTTGGGAAATGGCTACCTATTAATTGGCAGCGCTGGCAGGGATTTGGTTTTTCAAAAACAGCAGTTTGAAAAGATAGATTTTAATGCGCTGATCGATGCAGCGTGCGAACAGGTCCAGCACGTGCGATTGAACTCCGGTCACGCTGAATCGAACATCATTTTCAAGGATATTTTCGAGCATTCGTTGACGCCAACCGCGCTGATCAAGACGGATGGCAGGATCGTTCAGGCCAACAAAGCGTTTGAAAAGTTATACGGGCGAAGTCGTTCGGCTTTTATCACGACAGCGTCGTTCGAAGATTTGTTCGTCAGTAACCAGCGCAAGGCTGTTGTGACTCGCTATCGGAACTACAAGTCATTTGATAGCAGTCCTCTGATTGCGTCGTTCAGGCGTAGCAACGAAGAGGAACGAGTCGTCGAAGTCCAGTTTCAGCCAATGCACGATAATGGCTCTCTGTGCGTTAACCTGCATGACGTAACTGACTACAGAACGGCGCATGGTCAGGTCCAGGAATCCGGCGAACAATTAGAGTTGATGAGCGAAATTGTCGCTGCGATCAATTCGAAATTGAACACGGATCAGGCCATTCAGGTGCTGTTCAATAAAATGAGCCAGGTCTTTGGGTATGATTTCGCCTGCGTCGTGCTCTGCGATGAGGAAGAGAACAAGCTGGATATCCGCGTCTCGGTCGATTTGCCGGAGATCATTCAGACGAAAGCCAATGGGCCTGTGTTTCAGTCCTATGCGGAATTGCTGAAGACGCTCGATCCCATCAGCCAGGATCGCGAGGCCATCACCAATCTGAGCAAGGCATTGGGATTGTCCTTTGAGAAGAAGGTGAAATCTCAGATATTCATGAAGCTGACGGCGGACCAGCAACTGGTCGGCACTATCCTGCTGTTTTCCGAAGCGGAAAATGCTGTCACCAGCTACCACATGAACCTATTCTCCGGCATTGTCGATGACATTGCCGTCGGCCTGTTGAAAACGCGCATGTTGCAGAAGAGTCAGCATTCGCTCACCAATATGTCGTTGTTGGCCCAGGTCAATGAATCCATCAGCAGCTCGTTAGATCTGGACGTTGTCCTGAAACAGGTCGTGGAATCGGCCCAGCACATGATGAACGCGAAGATATGCACCATTCGGTTTTTAGCCGGCGAGCGGGCGGACTGTACGAACGCGCGGGTATTCCTGGATCAGTTCAGCCCGCAGATTCAGCGGATGATCCTGAATCAGAAACCCCTGGTCATTGACAATATCGATTACAACAATATCACGTTTTTCAAGAGTAAAAATGATATTGAACAACTCGGATTGCGGTCGTTGATTCTATTGCCGATTGTGAATGACAACCGAACCATTGCCATCCTCTCCGTCTTTCTCGACCGAATCCATTTTTTCAGCGATCATGAACTGGAATTGCTCGCCATGCTGGCGCAGCAGGCAGCCATCGCCATTAAAAATGCCAGCCTTTACGCGACCATGAATTGCACGAAAAACAAGCTCGAAAGCATTGTTCGCAGTTCAGCAGACGCTATTGTCACCACGGACGAGAACGGGCACATCACTTTTTTCAGCGATAGCGCCACCCGACTCACGCACTACTCGTCCGACGAAGTGATGCATCGGCCTTTCTTCGATCACTTCGTGAAAAATGGCCGCACCCTGTTCGCCGGATTGAAACAGGATCTGATGAGTTCGCAATCGGTCCACAATTTTGAATGCGATGTCCTGACAAAAGAAGAGCGCATCATCCCCATCGCATGGTCGTTCTCTTCACTCGTCAATGAGAAGAACCAAATCATCGGCACGTTGGGCATTGGCAAGGATATTTCTCAGCCCAAAAAGATCGAAGCCGAGATGCGGAAGAAAAGCGATGAACTGGAAAATCTGATTTATCTGATTTCCCATAATCTGAAGACTCCGCTGGTTTCACTGATGGGCTTTGTCTCGCTGCTGTTGAGCGATTATCGGGATAAATTTGACGGCGATGGAAAGCACTTTCTCGATCGCATTCAAAAAAATATCGAGTACATGGAAGATATGATTCAGGACTTGCTGGACTATTCGCGAGTGGATCGGGGCGAGACAAATTTCGAGCAGGTCGATTTGAGCGCTGTGATCAATTTTGTATTGGAAAAACTGGCGTTCGGCATTCAGCAGAAAAATATTCGGCTGGATATCCCTTCCCAGTGGCCGAAAATTTTCGCCGAGGAGCAGGGCGTGAAAAATATTTTTCTCAACCTGGTGGACAATGCCATCAAATACATGGGACAGAACCCGGAACCGACGATCGCATTAGGCTACAAGGATTACGATGATTGCCTGGTTTTCCAGGTGCGGGATAATGGGATGGGCATTGAAAAAAAATATCACGATAAGGTATTCCAACTGTTTCAACGGCTTCAGGGTATCAAGGATATTGAAGGCACCGGCATTGGGCTGGCCCTGGTGAAGCGCATCGTCGAAAAACATTATGGCGAGGTCTGGATCGATTCGGAATTGGGGAGAGGGACGACGATTAATTTCAAGCTGCACAAGGAACCGTACCTGCGCCAATTAATCGAACAGGAAGCACAAAACAAGGCACAATCACGTGGGTGAGCTAAGCTTAAAAAATACTGAATTCAACCAGGTATTGGGCAGCATCATCGAGACCATCCAGTCGACCGATAACATCATCGATATTTTCAGACACACGACGGAACAACTGCTGGAATCGTTGAAGTGCGATTATATCTGCATCCTTTTCAACAATGAAAAAGCGCGTTATTTCTACATCAATCACGCGCTCAGTCCATCTCCGTCCGATCATGGCGAGGACGTGATTATTCCTTACAGTGAAACATCAGTCACCGAAGTGCTGCGCACCCATCAACCAATTCTTCGAAATGACCTGTCCGGTCGCGGCCAGTTGACGCCCGGCGATTTGAAATTCCTGGCCAATGGCGTGCGATCCGACCTCTCCGTCCCGGTTGTCAATAAAAACAAAGTACTGGCTGTCATCAATCTGAGCAGCTACAAGAATGAATTTTTCAAGCAGTTCGACGCCGTCGCCATTCATCAGGTGGCCATGCTGCTGGGACTGGCGCTGGAGCGATCCGATCTGATCGACCAGTTGCGATTGAACAAAGCAGACATGGTTCAATGGAAGAAGAAATTCAGCCAATTGATCGAGCACAGCAGCGAAGCCATTGCGCTGGTGCGTCGCGATTATGATTTGATTTATCTCTCCAACCCGGCGTTTCAGAAGATGACCGGCTTTGAGGCTGCGGATTTGAGCGGCATGAGGCTCTCGCAGCTTCATCCGGAGCATACCGAAATCATTTCAGGCAAGTTGCAAAACGATGCGCAAGAGGGGACTATCGCCGATTTTGTGCCGCTGACGCTGCTCAGAAAAGATGGGGTGGCCCTGCCAGTCAAGTTCCGATTCGCCGGCATTCCGGACGAAAATTTCGTCTTTGCTTTTTATGAAGAAGCAATGGCTGGAAATTACCCGCCGGCGCCGCATCCGGATCGGGGAGAGTTCTCCCTGGAATTCATTCAGCGCGGCCTGGCGGTTGCGACGGCCAGCCAGTTCGATCGGCTGCTCGATTTTATTGCCGATGAGTACGGGTCAAAAATGGGCGCCCGGTACATTGCCATCCAGCTTGTCAATGAGAAGACCGGCGAACTTGATCCGGTTCGGATCAAACGATTTCCGGACAATTTCAATTTCACGAAGTTGAAACCGTGGCAGATCGGGCTGGATCAACCGCCGTTGCGGCAGGTGTTGCAAAAAAACGAAGCGCTCATCATCAACGACATCTGGAAGGAACCCGAATTCTCCAGTTGGCTGCCCATTGCCCAGGGATTGGGCTATGCAGCGCTGGTCTCTGTGCCCATTCAGGTGGACGATGCGCCGATTGGCGCCATGACGCTTTTCTATGAACGACGTCAGCATTTCAGCGATAGCGAGCGCGGCTATTTCACCGGCCTGGGATCGTTTTTCTCGTTCCTCATCGAAAAGAGCCAACAGAGCATGGCCGCCAATCACGATCGCCTGCTCCTCAGCGCCCTGGCCGATTTGAGCGAACTGATCAAATTCGACAGCGATCTGACCGGCATCATCAAAGGGCTGCTGCTGGCCATGAGCAAAGTGACTCCGTTTGATTACGCTCAGGTGACTCTGTTCGATTCGCCGGCGGAGAACATGCAGACGTTCACCGTGATTTCGGATGCCTGCCGTAAACTGCTGCCCCATCAGGAATTGGTGCGGCTGGAAGGCTCGGATTTATGCTGGCTGGACATCAGTCGGATGAGCCTGCGGGAACAGTTGGAGCAGAAAGACGATCAGAACGAGCTCATTGAAGGTAAAATTTTGTCGCGGCTTTCCTACGTGCTGATGGCGCAGAACAGATACCTGGGAACAATCGTCATTGGCAAACTGGAAGCGAATTGCTACTCGGAAAAACATGCCAGGACCTTCAACAAAATGGCCCAGTACGGTTCCGCGATCATGGAAAATGCGCGCTGGAGCCTGGAGAACGGTCGGCCTGACCGGGAACCAATCGTCGCGCCAGATTTCGAGTCGCCGGTCTTCAGCGACCTCAACGTGGCGAACAATTCGAAAACAGTGGTCCACGGGACAGCATCGCTGCTGGGCGCGGACCTGGTGACGCTGCGGTTGATGAAGGAGAACAAACCGCTTGCGGACCTCATGGCGAATCAGTCGATCATGGAAATCCAGAAATTCCTGAAATTTGAAGATAACCAGATTCTGCCCCATATTTTCAAAGGCGCGGACTATCATTCGTTGCACCAGCCGGTCGATGCTGACAGCTCGTCCCGGATTAAATCGACGGTTCTGCCGCTGAACTTTCAGTCCTATTTTGGTTTCGCATTGAAATTGAACGCTGACGTGCTGGGACTGGTATCGATCTATTGGTATGAATCGCGCCAGGTTTCCACAGATGAACTGAGTCGAATTCTGTATTTTTCCAGCCAGGCGGCCTCGGCCATGCATAACGCCCGGAACTACGAGGCGGCGATGGCAACCTCCGCCGAGTTGCAGAAAATAAACTCGGAACTTGAAAATTTTGTCTACACTGTTTCTCACGATTTGAAAACGCCCATCGTGTCCATTCAGGGATTCAGTTCCATTCTGCTCAATGAAATGCGCCACGATCTGGCCATCGATAGTTACAAATACCTGGAGCGGATTCAACAGAACGCCAACAAGATGGAGCGGATGATCACCGATTTATTGGAGCTTTCGCGCGTCGGGCGTGTGGTCAATCCGTTCGAAGAAGCGCCCATGTACGACGTGGTGACGCTGGCCGTGAACGAGCTGCTCTTTTCATTGAAGGAAAAAAAGATCAAGCTCATGGTTGATAAAGCCATGCCGAAGCTGCTCTGCGACAAGGCGCGCATGGTGCAAGCCTTTTTGAACCTGGTCAGCAATGCCATCAAATATATCGGCGAGAACAATCCATCGCCGCAAATCCGCATTGGCTATCGCGGGGAGAAATCATCCCATTTGTTCTTTGTGAGGGATAATGGGATTGGCATTCACAAGCAATTCCATGAAAAAATTTTCATGCTTTTTCAGCGCGCCAATCAGGAAGCGGCCTCGGATGAAGAGGGCTCCGGCATTGGCCTGGCGATTGTCAAAAAGATAGTCGAACACCACAATGGCAAAGTCTGGGTCGAGTCGCAGCCGGGCAATGGCAGCACATTTTATCTGAGCTTTCCCAGGGAGTCATTGTAACAGCGCTCAAACACAGGTTGAGCCAGCCGGTTGCCTGAATGCCGGATTGCATGCCGACTGATATTCCATAGTTTTTTCCAACGAGGGGATTGACAGCAATGGACACAACAGAGATAAGAGTGGATGTAGACACGCTAAAGCGCGAGAACCTGGAATTGCGGCGCAAGCTGAAATCCAGGGAGGCGCTGCTGAAGGAGAAAAATGAGGAACTGCACCAGTATCTGTACACGGTGTCGCACGAACTGAAAACGCCCATCGTCTCCATGCGCGGCTATTCTGAACTGCTGCAGGTTTATCATATCAAAGACCTGGACAAGGAGATACAGGAATACCTCGAACGCATCGTCAACAATCTGGATCAAATGGAACAACTCGTGGAACGCCTGCTCGATTACACCCGCATCCACGTGGATCTCGAAGAATGCGAACGGGTGGATTTTGCCGATCTGCTGCGCGAGGCCATGGACGAACTGAGTTTTCAGATTCGAACCAGCCAGGTGAAAATAGCGATCTCCAAAAATTTACCGCACATCTTTTGCCACCGCAGTTTCATGCTTCGGGTGCTGACCAATTTACTGAGCAATGCCATTAAATATTCCAAAAATACCGACGCGCCGGTTGTGGAAGTCGGGTATATTGACGGAGAGATTTTTCACAAATTTTATGTGGAGGATAATGGCGTGGGCATTGCCCTGGCCGACCAGAGTAAAATCTTTCAATTATTCGGTCGGCTGGAAAATAAAAAGGGCGCGCGGGGAACCGGGCTGGGGCTTATCATTACCAAACGCATCATTGAAAAACATGGCGGCGAAATATGGGTGGAATCTGCCCGCGGCAAGGGCAGCACGTTCTTCTTCACGTTACCGCGAAACGCTGCAACTGAATCGGATTCGGATTTTGACGATGGGGACATCATCTACTGAGCAAGGCCCAACCACGCCGGAATTGGGCGACCCGCCGCTGACCCAATCGCCGCGGGGACTGCCGCCTCAACGCCAATGACGCCTCACCCATGAGCGAACGGATACCGCAATTGCGACTGTCCGCATTCGCATCTGCCGGGGTGCCATGCTTCGGCGGCGCGCCTGGCGCGGTGGATTTCGAGGGTGATCTGCGGCGATCAATTCATTCTTTCATAAACCGACCTGCGAGGAAGTTTCATGCCGGAACAAAAAATGACTCGTTCTGAACCCATTCATGTGCTGCTTGTCGAGGATAATGTGGATCACGCTCAGTTGATGGAAATCATTCTCAAAAAGCAAGAGGTCAAATTCGACGTGATCGTTGCCCAGTCCGGGCCGGAATGCCTGGAAATTCTCAGAAGCGAACGGCCGGTGAATGTGGTCATTCTCGATTACGACCTGCCGATGATGTCCGGGCTGGAGATTTTGAGCGAGGTGAAAAAACTGCGGCAGGAGATTCCTGTGGTGCTGGTCACCGGAAAAGGGGATGAAAAAATCGCGGTCAAAGCAATGAAGCAGGGCGCGTATGATTATCTCATCAAAGACAAAGGCTACATGCATGTGCTGCCGCGCGTCATTCAGCAGGCGATTGATAAGTTTGAACTGGAACAACGGCTGTTTCAGACGGAGCGCAAATATCAGAATCTCATTGAAAGCGCCAATGACGCCATCTTCATTGAACATCCGACCAGCGGGAAAATATTGGACGTCAATCGCCGCGCCTCTCAATTGACCGGTTATAGTCGCGAGGAGTTAATTGGCATGTTCGTCCGCCAGATTCATCCGGTCGAGTACCTGGCCCGGCTCAAGCAGATCAATGCGCAGACAAAAAAGCAGGGTCACGGTAGTTTCGATGATCTGGCTATTTTGACGCGCCAGGGCGAACGGGTGCCCATCGACGTGAGCGTGAGTCTGGTGGATTATGGTTCGTTCAAAGTCATCCAGAAAGTTGTGCGCGACGTGACCGAAAAGAAACGCCTGGAAGACGCCATCCTGGAGAGCAAAAAACGGCTCAGCCTTTTGTTCGATAGCATTCTGGATATTATTTATGTCATTGACCAGGATTTCAACATCATCCTGGCTAACCGAAAAGCAGCGGAACTGCATCATTCGACTTTCAAAGCGATGATCGGTCAGCGGTGCTACAGCTATTTTTTTCATACCAGCGAACCGTGCCCCGGCTGTCCCGCGCTGTTGACGTTCGAATCGAAAAAAATGGAAATGATGGAGCGCGCCACGGATCAGGAGAATTACCTGATCCGCAGCCACCCATTTTCAAATTTCGAGACGCAATCCAAGCAGGTGGTTATGATCATGCAGGATGTAAGCGCGGAGCGGCGGTTGCAACAGACGCTGATACAGTCCGAGAAGCTCGCCACCATCGGCATGCTCTCTTCGGGCATTGCCCACGAAATCAGGAATCCTTTGAACATCATCGAGGCGGCGCGTTACTCCATTGCAGAATCAATCGAGGACGAGGATTTTGACATCGCCGATAAACTGGAGATGATCTCGAAAAATATTCACCGCGCATCCACGATCATCAATAATCTGCTGGAATTTTCCCGGCGCTCCCGCGTTGAGTGCGAACCGATTCGGATCAACGAATTGATCGACAAGACCGTATCGCTCATTCAAAAAGAGCTTCGCGCCCGAAACATCGAATACAAACCGGACTACAGTAAGGATTTGCCTGATGTTTTCTTCAACCTGGATTCGCTGAAGCAGGTGCTGATGAGCATTATTTTCAATGCGCAACAGGCCATGTCCGACGGGGGAGAGTTGAAAATATCAACCCTGGTGAAAGCGGATGAAAATGTGGTGGTGAAAATTGAGGATAACGGCTGCGGTATTGCCAAGAAAAATCTGCCGCACATTTTCTCGCCATTTTTCACCACGCGCGAAGTGGGACAGGGCACCGGACTGGGCATGTATGTATCGCATACGATTTTAAAGAAAGAAGGAGGCGATGTGCAGGTGGAAAGCAAGGAAGGTGTGGGAACGGTGTTCACGATTTATCTTCCGATTTACAGGAATGGCGCGCACTGACCAGCAGTCAGGAAGGGACTCGGGTTGATTTGAAGAAGGGGGCTGAAGAGCATAGCCTTCAGTTTAAGGGAGCAAGGTAGTTAATGTGGGAAACCGTTAAAACGGTTTCCAAAATATTATTTTTTCTAATTCCACCCCGAAAAATCAGGGTGATCGTTCAATGGAAAATGGTAATATCTTGAACTGACGACATGGGGCTGAAGAGGCATCGCCAGCGGAGCAAGGGGCTGCACGCCGGCGAAGAGGTTGAGGATAGTGTAACGCATGAAGGGATATGTCAATTGAGCCGTAATCAAACGAAAATACTAGTCGTGGACGATGAGCCGGAAATCGTGACGTTGTTGGAAGGAATTATTTCGAAAAGGGGTTTCTCAGTATCGACGGCAACCAATGGGGAGATGGCGCTGAAGAAGCTGCACCGTGAAAATTATCACATCATTCTCACCGATTTGAAAATGCCGAAATTGGATGGCATCGAGCTGCTGACACGAATCAAGGAGAATTCGCCTGAGACCGAAGTCATTGTTTTCACCGGGCATGGTTCGATTGAAACGGCTGTTGATGCGTTAAAAAAAGGCGCGTACGATTACATCATCAAACCCATGGCGATGGAAGAGGTGATGCTGATGGTTGAGCGGCTGCACACCGTGAAGGTGCTGAAAGACCAGAACCGCTACCTGCAAAATCAGCTCAGCCATGATTATAATTTTGATCATATCATTGGCAACAACCGAAGAATGCAGGACGTGTTCGACATCATCCGCGAAGTGGCCGGCACCCATTCCACAGTCCTCATTCGCGGAGAGAGCGGCACCGGCAAAGAACTGATCGCCCGCGCCATCCATTACAACAGCACGCGCAAAGCCCAGCCGATGATCAGCGTCAATTGCGCAGTGCTGGCGGAAAGTCTTTTGGAGAGCGAACTGTTCGGCCACGAAAAAGGTGCTTTCACCGGCGCGATTAAATGCAAAGAAGGTCGCTTTGAACTAGCCAATAACGGGACACTTTTTTTGGATGAAATCGGAGATATATCGCCGAAGCTCCAGGTGAAGCTGCTGCGCGCGTTGCAGGAAGGGGAGTTCGAGCGCGTTGGCGGTGAAAAGACGCTCAAAATGGATGTACGGGTCATTGCAGCGACCAACAGGGATCTGGAGCAAGCCATTGAAAACAATGAATTCCGTCAGGATCTGTATTATCGTTTGAATGTCATCCCCCTCGTGATTCCCCCACTGCGGGAGCGCGTGGATGATATTCCATTGTTGGCCGATTTCTTTTTGAATAAGTACAAAATTCAGACCGGGAAAAACGTTCAGGGCATCACCAAAGAAGCCTTGGAAATTTTGATCCATTACACCTGGCCGGGCAATGTGCGCGAGCTGGAAAATGTGATCGAGCGGGGCGTTGTGCTGTGCAAAGGCGGATTTATCGGAGCGGATTCATTGTCCTACCTGGTCAGCAATTCCCGGCTGGAAACGCCGCTGAAAATGCTGGACGACAGGTCGCTGCCTGAGGTGATGGACACAGTGGAAAAGCAATTGATCGAGACCGTGCTGGGGCAGTGCCGCAAAAACAAAAGCGAGGCATCCCGGAAGCTGGGCGTGCATCGCAGCACGCTGTTGTCCAAAATGGAAAAGTATGGTATTCAGTGACAGCGAAAACAAAGCAGCGGCGGACTCGCGCCGGGGAGTGATTGAAATTCGATAGTCCGGAGTCTGCCAGTCGCCCGGTTCACGTCGCAGTGGACGATTTCCCGGTGGGGCCGGATTCCCTGACCACGCTTCGCCTACCCAGTCGCCCGATTCCACCATCTGTCTGCACTTCACGATGTTCCTGTTTCTTAAAATTTCGCTTGACATTCTCCCTAAATAAATTTATATTGAACCTCTAATAAAAATCTATAATTAACACTACGACAATATAAAGTCGGACAGTTGCCCGGAGATGGTGCTCGCCGCTTTGTAGAAGGCATAGCCAGCAGCATCTGAACCGACCCGGTGAAGACATAATTCGAAAATCAATTTACAACTTAAATAAGGAATATTGATATGCTGGAACAGGTGAAAAAAACATTGGAAAAAGTGCGCCCCTCGTTACAGGCCGATGGCGGCGATGTTGAATTAGTCAGCGTGCAGGATGGCGTTGTCAAAGTTCGGCTGACCGGGGCTTGCGGCGGCTGTCCTTTTTCGCAGATGACCCTGAAGATGGGGATTGAACGAATCATCAAAGAAGACATCCCTGAGGTCAAAGAAGTGGTGGCTGTGTAACAGCCTCACCGAAAATTATGGAAGTACAATGAGACAGGATGCTATTTGGTATCCTGTTTTTGTTAATAAGGAGGGCAATTGAACCTCGAAACGTGCGGTTTGCATTGCCGGTTCCGGTTCAGCGCCCGCGCACTATTTAAAAAAGAACCGTAAAGCATCCCTCCCGGGATGAATGATAATTTTCAGGAAGTGAAAAATTGAACGCGATCAACGATAGAAAATTGGGCGATGAATGGGAAGAGTGGGACGGCGATCTCTCCGTGTCGGGAATCAACGTGGAGACCGGGAAGAGGATGTTCCTCGGCTTCGCTGTGTTAACTCTGATGTTTGTCGCACTAGGAGTGTTTCTGGTCTGGTTTTTGATCAAACCACGCATGGTACAACTTCACGCCGGGTTTGCCCATATCCTGCAGATAGTAATTTATGCCTTCATCGGCCTGCTTTTTTTAATTTTTCTGCTAACGGTCATCTCGATTGTGACACACCGAAATTGGATGGTCCGGCTGCGCAACAAGACTTTTTCGATCACGTTTCTCACGCCGCTCATTCTTGCGCTGGGCAGGAAGTTTGGCGTTTCCTACGATCGAATGGGACATTCGTTCATCAAAGTCAGCAACTCGCTCATTCAAACCGGCCGCTGGAAGATAAATCGAAGCCGGATTGTCATCCTGCTCCCGCGCTGTCTGCGCCGGCCATTGCAGAAAGAGATTGTCGCGCTGGCCAGGAAATACCAGTGCCTGATTTACACGGTGCCCGGCGGCGAACTGGCGCGGAAGATCATCGCGGAGGAGAAACCACTGGCGGTTATTGGCGTGGCGTGCGAGCGGGATTTGCTGTCCGGCATTCGCGATGTCCAGCACATTCCCGTGATCGGTATCCCCAATCAGCGCCCGGAAGGCCCCTGCAAAAATACGACGGTTGACTACAACAAAATTGAAGAGGCCATCAAATTTTTCATGGATTCCCGGCCCGGACTGGTTCAAGGACGAATCTGAACAGTCGTTTGCATCGCCGCCCACAGGTGCATTTCGCGCGTTGGTCTGCGCAGCTTCATTCCTGCATGGACGGCGGTAGCGGCTTTTTCCGGCAATTTCCACATGCCCAACCTGCCTGACGCTCATTTGAATCCCATCAGCGCCGGCAATTGTCTCGGTTTATCCTGACTGTACTTCAGGTAAAGGCACTGCAAAATACTCTCCGGCGCCTCGTAATTCAATTCAGCAAAAATATTGTTCGTTCGGCGGAACGAGTTGATGTCCACCCGCAGCGAATAGAGGCGCTCTTCACCAAATTTGCTGACGATTATTTGATCGCTTTGCGTCTCGCAAATGAACAGTCCCTTGCCCAGAAAAACCCCCTGATATTGCACTTCCGGTTTGGTCTCATCGAACAGATAGAAAGAGTCGCCAAATACCAACTCTGTGATGGTCTTGGGATAGGCCAGGGCGACATTATCGAACGAAAACAACTTTTTCAGTCTGTTGAACTTCTTTTTCTCGGAGAGCTGCAACAACTCCTGTGACATTTCCATGACATTGACGAATTCGGAAGCGGTAATGTCCGCGGCCGGCGCAATGTTGAAATCCTCTTTGTAGGCATAGCGCGTCACGATTCGTGTCCAGACCGCTTTTTCAGACTCAACTGTTGGCACGGCTTCGAGGTTCAATATCTTAATTTCATAGCGCGCCGCTTTGGGTTCCGGCTCTGCCGGGATATTGACATAAATCGAATATTCGCGCGCCAGATTATCCGGCCGGGGTGGTTTGGAAAGCAGCACTCGTTCCAGATCATCGCGCAGACTCAACTTACGGTTGCGAATGGATTGAATGATAGCGCGGTACACCGCACGAGTGGAGTTCTGCTGAATGTCATCCTCTTCATAAGCGCAGCCAAACGTCTGAATGAAATCGTGCTGTTGATATTCGGGCTCGATGCTGGTTTTCATCACGCTGCGCATGGTATCCAGCAACGTGGTGTATTGCTGGGATTTCCAGCAGTCGGAATAGCTGGTCGACTGCGCCGTCGACTCAGTCGCCAGCGACAGGGTCAGGCCAGTCAAATATAGGAGCATACATTTCTTCATCAGGGTCATAGTAATCCTCATATTTTACCTAGGGTCATGTAGACCATTTTAATCAATTCGGTGGGCACTTCAGTCTCCGGGCTGAATTTCTGCGTGACATCCTGGGAGATGATCCAGGCTAGCATCCAGTCGCTCCAGCAGTTATAATATGTCAGGGACTCGATGTGATTCAGCATGACCTCGGCCACTGTCGAGGCGAATTTGCTGCGAATCCAGGCATCGCGCAGATTGAAAATCTGGCTGACATCCACTTTCGCCAGAGAAGAATCGACAATGCCTGATAGGTATTCGATGGATTCCAGCCGGGCATCTTTATCGCGTTTGCCAGTGCGGGGCTTATCCCGCTTATCGTATCCATTCCCCTGGCCCGGCGATTCATGCTGCGCATTGGGACGGATGAATTGGGGCTTGCTGGTCGTTGGATTTTCATAAGCGATGAACCAGTCCATGAGCGGTTCCACAATGTAATTGTGCTGCTGATTCGCGCGGACATAAATTGCCGACAGGTATGTATACCGCGAAGAACTATTTCTGCTTTTGGAACGGATGATGTACGATCCTTCCGGCAGAGCCAGAAAAATATTGCCACTGCCGCTCTGACTCAATTCATTTCGAAACGCTTCCTTGATCAATTTTTCGGCCTGGAGATAGGTATACTTCTTTTTATCGATTGGGGACTCCACGCGAAAGAATTCAAGATCATCGATGTTGAGATTCGTGGTAATTTTAAAATTCTGAAGATTCAATTCCACCTTGCCAAACGCGTACAGTTCACTGCTATTATTATCGATGACATCGATCAGCCGGGTGTACTCCTTGTTCCCCACTTTTACCGGATTGGGGGAAGGCTTGAACAGCGCCGGCACTTTATCGCTGGCGCCTTCAAACATGGCGAGCGCTTTGTAATAATCGTAACAGGCCTGCTCATAATAGTGAACGTTCAGCGGCGCTTTTTCCAGAAAGATCAGCGCGCGGTAAATGAGCGCCCTCGCGGCGATGTCGCGCGGCGATTCGAGATTGCTGAATCCGGACAGGGTCAGCGTCTCATGTATTTCCAGAATCTGGGAAACGTACACGGAAATGATGTCTTCGAACGCGCGCAACTCCGCCAGACTGGATTTCTGTTCGTAATAAATTTTTTGATATTCCCGATACGTGTTTTGAATGTCCAGTTCATAGCTTTCCATTTTGGGGATCAAAATCTGATCGAGGCGTTGCGCCTGACAATAGCGACCTCCGAAAAGAATGAACAGTAGCAAAATTCCCTGCAACCAATTTTTCATATCGCGCCTATCTTATTTCGCTTCATCCAAAGAATTCAGTAAATTAAAATCTTTATTTTTATCATCGAGCAGGTCGGCCAGACGGGTGTACATCTTGCGGCCGATCCAGATTTCATAGGGTAATCGTTTATTCATGATGGGATTCGTGGTCTCTTTCTGATAAAGCTGCAGCGCCAGTTTATAATCTTTCAATGCCTTTTCAAAATTCTCAGGCGCGGTCCGGGAGCGTTCCAGATAGGTGAGCGACCTGAAAATGAGCGCCCGCGCTGCCACGCCGCGATAGGTCTCCAGAGTGGAGCCAGCCACGCGTTCCATGGTCTCGTATATTTCGAGAATTCGATTGACATAAATCGATAGCAGCTCTTCAAAGGCGACCATCTCGGAGAGGTTCATTTCATTTTCATAAAGGAATTTTTGCAATTCATTATAGCAGCGAACCACATCATTTTCATACTCCACCATCTGCTGTTCAAATTTAGTCTCGATGACGGACTGGCCAAACAGCGGTGTTGTCAGAGACAGAGCGACGAAAAATAGCAGCGTCAAAATCGATGGTCTCATTGCTTCCTCAGTTTAATTTTTACTGGTTAAATAGGATTGGGACGTGAGTGTTTTAATAATGGGTCGCAGCCAGTGCAATACTGATTGCAGCCCGAAGCGCTCCGCAATCTGCTGATAAACCTGGGCGAACTGCAGCAGTTCTTTGGCAGTCTGCGACGGGACCGATCGGTAAATTTGCTGAACATCGATATGGTTAATTTCTAGAATGGCTTTCCAGGCTTTATCCACCATGTCCACGGCGAATTGCTCATCGCCCAACTCGTAACCCACATCGGACAGTTTCAGATACAGGTCTTCGTATCCTTCCCATTTGAATTTCTGGACGAGCCCGCCCTGGTTGTCCGAAACAAGTAACTCCTCGCCAATTCTTCTGGCGCGTAAAAATGAGTTCATGCGGTCTTTGGCCGTGGCCATGCTGAAATAGTAATCCACCAGCCTGAAGATGGAGTTGCCATACACTTTTTTAATTTCATTCTCCAGGTCTTTGGAAATATCTGCGCCGTGTTCCTGAAGAATCGTATACGCCTGACTGGCTTTTTCTCTGGCGTATTGAAGCTCGGTTTCGCGCTGGGAATTCTTCCCGTATTTTTCCATGTAAAGAGCCACCTTGGTCAATTCTTTGAGCATCTCCGCCTTTCGCCGGGTGCTTTTGGCAAACCGAAGCGCTAATTCAAGATAGCCACGACAAATGCGATAGGTGGAATCATTGGGAGTATTCTTGAACAATTCCTCCGCTTCAAATCCACGCGCCCGCCATTCGTTGCCGCGCAAATTGAACTCGTCGTCAATGGCGCGCCGGTTGTAAATGTTGACAAACAGACTATCCTGCGGTGACAGGGAACGCTTCTGTGCCAGGTCACAGGCGAGGCGAATCATGAACGAAGTGAATCGCCCTGTCGTCAGCGCGCTGTCCGCCGGGGTGATGGAGATTTCCACTGCCTGCTGGATGAATATTTTTAGCTTGTTCAGTAAGTCGTCGGAAACGACCCATTCATCGCGGGCATAGAGGCCCAAAATGCCGCGCCAGGCATTGACCAGCCCGGTCAGGTTGCGCCCATTTTCCAGCCGAATCGCCCGCATGGATTGCATGTACCCGTAGTTGAATGAGATTTCCGGATCGCCGTACAATTCATAACTTTTTATGAGCGAGTTAATGCCCTCTTCCAATTGATCCATGTTCTGTTCTTGATTGTAAATTTTGAATTCGGAAAATCCCTTGTACCGATAGACATTTTTCATCACATCCGTGTAACGGCATTCTGCGTCCGGGTAATCCTGCTCGCATCGTTCAATGATTTGTTTGCACAAATTGACCACAGTCGCATAGTTGCCTTCCTGATAGGCCTCGCGGACTTTGTCGTACAGCGTGCGGACGTTTTGAGAAAATGCCTGAGTGCCGCTCAGCAACATCAGCAACATAAAAGTCGAAACAACATACTTCTTCATCGAATATGTCTCCACTTGATATATTGAAATATGGGGTAATTTTAATTAACGAGGATTGGATTCTATCAGGTAATGAAAAACTTACTTTGACGAGGAAGTATCTCTCCATTCCTGCCATTGTGCGCCTTCCTGGCTGGAAAACTTCAGCCGGGTGTCGCGAAAATAAGTGTGATTTGCGTGACTCAGATTTCCCTTCTCCATGAGATCACATGCTAACACGATGATATACCGCGCAAATGCGCCGCTGTAATTGTTATTCGTCACAGGCGTGGCATACCTCTGGGCTACCTCGATGAATTGTTTTGTCTTCGAGATGAGCGGAGGCGAAATGGTCCAGTTATCCCGGGCATAGATGTCCAGAATCGCTTCCCAGCAGAGGACCAGTCCGTTCAAATTCCGGGGACCTTTTTCCAGCAACCCGCTCACCGCTTTGAGATAGCCCAATTGAAATTCAACTTCAGGATCTTTATAAAAATGATAGCTTGTGGTCAGGGAATTGATAGCGTCGGTCAAACGCGTGAACACCAATTCCTTTTTATAAATTTCGAACTCGGTATTGCCTTTGAACCGATACACGTCGCGCATGAGGTTGGAAAACCAGCACTCCGGTTCCGGCGCGTTTTCACAAATCTCGATGATCTTTTTGCACAAGTTCAACCGCGTGTAGACATCCTGAGTCACATCGGTTCTGGCAAGCTGCTCGAAAAGCGCCCGAACCTGTTGCGCGGCTCCAGGCGCTGAGTAGCCGAATGAAAGGATGAGTGCGAAATAGAAAATGAATTTTTTCATGGTAACGCTTATAAAGTCAATCGAAATAAAGCATCGAACGCCTTTCCCAGTTCATCGGCGAGACTGCGCGGACGCTGACCTGTCACGCGGATCATCACTTTGCCGCCTTTGGACCAGAAAATATCATGCTGCATTCCATCCCCATAATAAAAGGTAACACTGAGTCCTGATGCTGTCCTTCGAACTTTATCGGGCAATGCGCCAAAACGGTTTTTATCCAGTCGATCAAAGACGCCATTGATTTTGTTCCAGAGCCGGTATTCATTCGTTCCGATGGTCGATTCCGATTCTTTCAATAAAAACTGGTTCTCGTTGAGACTGATTAATTCGTTGTTCGTCGTTGGCGTTTGTGCGGGTGTCTCAACATGAGTCTCCCTGGTCACGGGAACCGGTTCATCGAGTTTGATGGATTCTTCGGCGAATTTTTGTCTCGTTGCACCGGCGGAAACGTTGAAATCGATGTTGCTCCGGGTCGTGCTTGTTATCGTTTTTCTATCTGTAGAAATATCGAGAGTAACCCGGCCCTGGTTTCGATTGTATGAAGTAGAGAAACCGGCCATGGAGATATCGCCTAGTTGGGAGTTATTCAACAGGTTGGAATCCGTAACCGGATTCATATCCAGGGTGACTGTTTCCAGATTTTCACGAATGCTGCGCGGGTCTTCTTGTTCTTCCTTGACCACGGGGATGAATGGCGTTATCACGTCCTGTGCCACCGGAGGCGGTGTTGGAAGGGGCGATTCCGGTTCAATTGCCGGCATATCAATGACCTCGAGGGGAATATTTAATTCCATACTTACTTCTCGTTTCGATGCATGGCGGGGAAAAAGTTGCAGGAAAATAAGGATGAAGGTCAAGCTCAGGATTATTGTTTTTTTCAGCGTGAGCGCATAGGTGCTATTGATGTCGGCGCTGCTGGTTTTTGGGCTTCGTTTCATGAGTATGAAGTGAGAGCGGTCGTTTAGAAAGGTATTTATTAACATATTCCCCTACTATGTTAAATCATCAGTGTCGATTCTGTGAAACATAAAATAAATAAGTGTGACAAATATAATGCCAGTGTAACAGGCATAATTTCTCATGTACTTTTATTGCACATGGATGCATTTTGAATCGTTCAATTACGGTCGTTCATGTTTCATCCTGAAACATCGTGTATAACAATTGTACAATCGATATTCATCTGGCATGGCCTTTTATTGCCGGAATAATCTGCTTGCATTTCTCTATATTTTTTCTAAATTATATTGAAGTTGAGTTTATTCCAAAAATTTAACTGCTGTTCAACATTATGATTAAGCACCTTGGCTGATGTCAGGAGCATGGCGTTCCACACGCATGCAATCATTGATGTTACGGGCTGGACATGTCTATCCCGATTCACCATCAGTGGGGTTTGCGTCAGCCAGGTTACGAGAGATAGGATCGGATATGAAAAAAAATGTGGTCATTTTAACAGTGTTCCTCGCTTTGGCAGTAAGTACTTTTCTGCCAGCCGGAGAGAAAAGGACGCCGCAGTTGCTGATGGCGCGGCAGAGTCCGGGCACAGCGATCGACTGGCAATGGCGGCTGGGCTCCAATCTTCAGCTATTTCCCTTTATGAAAATAGAAACTGAGAGTCTGCGGTTCCTCGATGAAAACGGGCGCGAGCGGAATGATGTCCCATATTTGCCCCATTCTGTTGTGAGCATTGCGCCCAATCGGAGTTGCATTGGCAGTGCGGAACTGATCGGCGAAAATACGCTGGCGCCGGAGGATAAAATTTTCCGATATCGCATGCATTCCGGGGATGGCAGGCTGCTGTACAGCTTCGAGAAAAAAAAGCCGTACGATGAACCGCTCTGGTCGATGTATACTTTCAGCACCGGCCGTGCGCTATTAACGGATGGCGCTCGCGGTTCAGCGGAGTTGTACGATGAAGCCGGCCAGCTCGCGGCACACATCGAGCTTTTCGATGAAGAGATTTTCGACTATGAAAAACCCATCGACTGTGCTCTTGCCGAGGATCGCGGCAGATTTTACATCGCAGCGCAGAAACGTCCCATGACGCGTGAGCCGGGCACGTTGCGGCTGATATCCGGCGAACCCTGGCTTTTCTGTTTCAATCTGGATGGCGAAGAATTATGGCGCAAGGCCGTGGATTGTCCGACATTCACACGGTTCACCGTCTCGCCCGGCGGGCAGTATTTGCTGTTGGCCCATCACTCGCTGACCGAACAGGACGTCCTGATTGCAGCGACCACTGTGTATGACAGCGATGGAAATTCCGTGATGGAGATACCCGGTAATTATCGAACTTCAGCTTTTTCAATGGATGAGACCACTTTATTTTTAGCGGACAAAAAGAGCCTGTATTCGGTCGATGTGCCGAAAGGAATGGTGCAGAAAATGTACACACTGCCTCAATCTGAATCCGGTATCTTCGCACGACTGACGACGGGTCATTCCGATGGCGGCGTGATTGGGCTGGTGGCCACGTCGGTTTTTCAGAATAATCGTTTTGAGTTCGGACAGATCAGGGTACAAAAATTCACCGCGACCGGCGCTTCCGATTGGATGATTGATCTGGGGTCGGATATCCTATTAACTCCCACCGTTCATGTTGAGCAGTCTCAACTGGCAGTGGGCTTTGTTTCGAATTATAAAATTTTCCGGGAGAACCGTGACTAATACATTGAAAACGAAAATCCTCATTCTCATGTCCTGGTGGTTTCTCTGCGCCGGAACCGATGCGGCTCACGCACAGTATCCCTGGCCGGTGGAGCCAAAACATCAGTCTCAGGACATCACGGGTACCTTTTGTGAATTTCGCGATACCGGCACTTCCGACCATTTTCACAATGGCGTGGATGTTCCCAAAGCGGATGGCAGCCCGGTGTTCGCCATTGCCAACGGCACGGTGACGGATATTTATCCCACCGGAACCGACTCCTACGTTCGCGTGGGACGCTATTGCTACCTGCATATTGTGCCCAATCCGAGTCTGGATATTGGCGATGCTGTTGTGGCGGAAGTGACGGTTCTGGGCACCATTCGTTCGGGTCAGGGACATATTCATTTCATAGACGGGAATTATGGTCAGGAAATCAATGCGATCCGGGCCGGCGGCGGATTTACGCCGTACGAGGATCCATGGCAGCCGGTCATTCGTTTTGTTAAATTTTTCGCTGATGGAACCGAGCAGGAATTCACTGCCGGCAAAGTGACCGGCAAGGTTGATATCGTCGTGAAAGTCGAAGAGCAGAATGGCCCTCCGGGCTCGGATGCCTCACGGTTGAACAACGGCACGTACATGCTCGGCTATAAAATTCTTTCGGCGGATGGCGACAGCATTGTCTATACACCGCCCAATCTCGGCGTTCGATTTCGGTTCGGGAGTAAGCCGGACAATCGCTATGTACACAATGTCTTCTTCAAAAAATACTCGACCACGTCCAGCCACACCTACACCGTGACGAACGCTGTCAGCGCGAACGGGTACTGGGACACATCCCAATACGCTGCCGGGCCGTACACAATTATGATTTTCACCGAAGATACGCGCCAGAACGCGGACACAACCTACATACCGGTGGAAGTTGTGCGGGATGATTTTCTCGCACCACAGACGCCGGTGTTGAAATATATCCGGCAGATGGGGCAGGGATTTCAGATTGCCTGGTATCGGAACCCCGAAGACGATCTACTGGGGTATCGGCTGTATTATTCGTACGATAACGCCAACTGGAAATTGCGCTACGATGAAAATAAACTTCCGCCGGACAGCACGACCGCCACGTTTGCGACTTCAGTTGCCAATGACATCTACTTTAAGCTGGAGGCGGTCAATGACGCGCCCATTCCCAATGTGAGCCCCGGTTCGGATGTGTACGGCGTGAAGATGTCGGATCCGAGTTACAAAATCCTCGTTGTGGATGGCTTCGATCGCGCCAATGACAATGGCGCCTGGAATCAGCCCAGCCATTCGTTCGCGTTTGCCTACGGTCACGCCATTTCCGAAAACGGCTATTCGTTCGACTGCTGCAGCAATGACGCCGTGGCGGACAGCACTATTTCGTTGAGCGACTATTTCGTTGTCATCTGGTTCCTGGGCGATGAGGGCGAGAAGGATGAGACGTTTTCTCCAATCGAACAACGCCTGGTGCGCGCCTTTTCTGACCAGAATGGCCGGCTGTTCATCAGCGGAACCAACGTCGCCTGGGATCTCGACATGGACAGCGATTGCTACAGCACAACCGAAGAAGATAATCTATTCCTGAATGAAATTGGCAGGGCTAATTATTCTGCAAAAATACCGCTGCCGGAAGAGGTGGTTGGCTTCCCCAATAGCCTGTTCGTTGGCATGGAATTTTCGCTGAATCCGCAAATCTATCCGGCTGATTCTGTTGATTCGGTGGTACCAATTTTGCCGGCAACTTCAGCGCTGATGGACACGGCGTATTTGAATTCCCTGGGAATTGTGTCGGATTATCAGGGCGGTTCATCCGAAAACGCAAAGCTGGTTTATTTCACTTTCCCATTCGAATTGATCGAACCGGCCTCCGCGCAAATCGATGTGATGCAACGAATTTTGAGTTTCTTTTATGTGATCGATGCTGTGGAATCCCGACAAAATGAAGGTTCGATCGAGCTTCCTGAAACATTTTTATTGGAACAGAATTATCCCAATCCGTTCAACGCGAGTACCCGGCTAAAATTTTATGCCCCCAATTCCGGCGTCGTCAATGTGACGATCTATAACGTTGCCGGCCAGAAAATTCGGACGGTGGTCAATGACCGCGTCTCTGCCGGGTATCATGAAGCAGCGTGGGATGGGTTGAATGACGCAGGGGAGAAGATGGCGTCGGGATTGTATTTCATTCGCCTCGACGCATTCGGATTTCAGCAGGTTCGAAAAATGATCCTGTTGGAATGAATCGACGCAGCGGCTATTTCGGCATGGCAACGCTGCCCTTCGCACGGAACACCGGGGATTTTTCAGCATGAAGCATAGAGCTTTGAACAGAACAATTGAAAGAAGAGTTATCAAATATTTCGCTGAGACAAGGAGAAACGCATGTCAGATCATGAGAAGAAGTACAACATACATGTCGTGTCGCACACGCACTGGGATCGGGAGTGGCGTTATCCGTTCCAGGAATTTCGGATGCTGCTGATCGATATGTTCGATTCATTGATCCAGATCCTGGAGACCAATCCGGATTATAAATACTTTTTACTGGATTCCCAGACCATGCCGCTGAATGATTATCTGGCGATCAAGCCGGAGAACGAGCCGATCCTGAGAAAATTTGTAGAGCAGGGTCGAATTCATATCGGGCCCTGGTACTCGCTGCCGGACACGCCGGAGATCAGCGGCGAATCCATTGTGCGCAATTTGCTTTTGGGTATGGTCATCACCGAAGAATGGAAGGGACAGAAATGGAGCGGCTACAGCCCTTTCTCCTTCGGACAGTCCTCGCAGATGCCGCAAATTTATCTCGGCTTTGGCCTGGATCACATGTTTTTCTATCGCGGAAATAACAATCGAATCACCATGCACGAGTTCATCTGGGAAGCGCCGGACGGCAGTCGGATTATGGGCATGCGCTCGGTGAATCCCTACGGCCGCGCCAACTGGTACGTGCACGTGTATCGTCCGGTGGCGCTGAATAAGTGGCCGTTCGAGTGGGATTATCACTGGAGCGAAGGCCAGTTGCCGTTCCATCCCTGCGATGAGGAATTGTACGGCTTTGACTACTGGCTGCTGGACCAGGGCCATCTCGATCAATTGCATCTGGACAATCTCCCCAAGGCGCTGGAGGAGATAAAAGGGCACGCGGTGAAAGACGCCACGTGTGACCAGTTGCTCTACCTCGACGGTATGGATCAGGTCAATCCTTATCCCCGAACGCCGGAATTAATCCATCACGCCAACGCGCTGAACAGCGGGGATACCTACATCCACAGCTCGTTTCACGATTATGTTCAGGCCGTGAAGGCCAATGCCAGGGATTTGAAAATTATGAAGGGCGAATTCCGCTACACCATGGTAGACGGCCTGTGGCAGAATCTTTTTCCGGGAATGCTCTGCGCCCGCATGTATTTGAAACAGCAGAATCGTCAGTGCGAAATCAAGCTGCAAAAGAATGCGGATACCTGGGCCGGGATCGCTGAAATTTTAGGGTTGGAATTTCCGCGCGGCATGATGAACCTGGCCTGGAAATATCATCTGGCCAATCAATCGCACGACAGCATTGCCGGTTGCAGTGTGGATCTCGTCCATGAAGATGTGGAGTACCGCAACCGACAGATACGCCATCTGGCCGACAACATAACCCGCAAGTCCATGGGGCATATCATTAAAAATATCGATAACAGCAACCTGCCCGAGGATGCCGTGTGCCTGATCGCCTTCAATCCGGCCCAATTCGAGCGAAGCGAGGTGACCACGGCCTTCATCGATCTGCCGGAGGAGGCTAACGCGCGCTGGTTCACGGTCGAGGATGAACAGGGCGTTGAACTGCCGGTGCAGTTTTTCAGCAACTATCCGTTTGGTCCCATCGTAAAGAATCCGTATGAATTTCCCATCCCGTACCGCGCGCGGCGATTCCATTGCGCCATTGAGTTGCAGCGGATTCCGGGATTGGGTTACAGGACATTTGTGGTGAAACCGCAGAGTGGGCAAAAGGTGAATTTCGGCTCGCTTTCTCCAAAAGTGAATGTGCTGGAGAATGAGTTTCTCCGCGCTGAAATTTTGCCGGACGGCCGGATTCATTTGACGCACAAGGAATCCGGGCGCGAGTACAACGGACTGCATTATTTTGAAGACCGCTCCGAGGTCGGCGATCATGCGACACAGCGGCCAACGGCTCAGGAAGAAATTTTCAGCAGCATCGGCGCTCCGGCAGAAATCAGCAAAATTATGGACGGGCCGATCATGGTTCAGTATCGCGTGAAAGTGACAATGAGCCTGCCCAAAGACGCGCTGGCTGACCGCAGTCGCCGCAATCCGGAAAAGGTGCCCTATGAAATAACGTCAGTCATCACATTGAAAAAAGGCGCTCGCAGCCTTGAAATTAAAACTGAACTGGACAATCGCGTTCGCGACCACAAGCTGCGCGCCATGTTTCCGTCCGGGTATGCCCACGCGGAAAAATCGTTCTCCGAAACCCATTTCGATGTGACGGAGCGCGATATTCGCCTGCCGGATACGTCTCATTTCAAGGAACCCATGCTGCCGTATTATCCGCAATACATGTTCTGCGGCGTGGGCGATGGCGCATCGGGATTGGCGATTTTCAATATTGGCCTGCCTGAATATGCCGTACACGAGGACGAAGCGCGGACCATCGGTCTGACGCTGCTGCGAACGTACCGCTTCCCGATTATCGGGGCGAATCCGGAAGATGTGAGCACCGACGAGACCCAGGTGATGTGCCAGTGCCTGCGGCCGTTCACGTTTGAATATGCTATTTATCCATTTGAAGGCGATTGGAACAAAGGCGGCGTTTACCAATTCGCCAATAATTTCAATCTCAAACTTCGGCTCAATCAAAGCGGACGTAGCCGGGGCAGTCTGCCTGCGACGCTCGGTTTTATCCGCATTCAGCCGAATGAATTGATCCTGTCAGCCGTTAAAAAATCAGCGCGCGGGAATGGATTGATCGTGCGACTCTTCAACCCATCAGAGGACACAGTGAAGGGCGCCATTGGTTTTTGGAAGACCCTCCGCAAGGCGCAGTGGGTGAATCTGAACGAGAAACATCTGGCAGAAGCCGAGGTGCATGGCAATTCTGTCACTGTATCTGCCGGTAAAAATAAAATCGCCACGCTGGAAGTGTGGTTCGAAGAGTGACCGACTGCTTCCGACGATGGCGCCCCGCAGCCATCGGATTTCGGATGGATTGCCCGGGGCAAATCGACCGGAGGGGATTTCCTTTTCCGTACGAGCCGTCAATCAAATGATTGTGTGAGTTAATATTCCAGGGAGATGCATGTGAAAATCGGATTTTCGCTATTCTGGTCAACACTGTTGCATCAGCCGCATCCGAATCATCCAGCCAACTGGGAGCGAGCGTTTCCTGATATGGATCAGTCGCTGGATCGCTTGAAGGAATTTGGCCTGACGAGCATTGAACTAAAACTGACCGAACGTGTCGATATCTCCGCGCTTTTTCGCGCCATCGAGAAAGTGCTGAAACGTGATTTTCATGTCACGATTCATGCTGCCGGCAGAATTCGGTTTCCAGCCGACGTGCCCTGGCAGATACAGAATATCTCGGATATTTCCCGGCAGCTTCACGAAAAATTTTTCATCACGCCGCTGTGGGTCATTCATCCGCTTTACGGGATTGAAATCCCCCGCAACGAGGTATTTGACCAGACGCTGGACTATCTGAAGACGCTCACAGCGCATCTGGCAGATGATGCAGTGACGCTGGCGCTGGAGATACTGCGCAATCGGCCGGATAATGAGAAGATTCATGTCGGCGATAGTTACCACGAAATACTGGATTTGCTTACTGGACTGGATAGCAGAAAGTGGGGAATTTGCTGGGATTTTGGCCATGCCTTCTCCATGTACGAGCGAAATCTGCAAAGCAAATTTCCGCCGCAGGAATTTCTTGATCGGGTCGTCCATTGCCATGTCCACGACAGCAAGGATCAAATCACCCATTTACCGCTGGGTCAGGGTCATTTGCCGATTCAACAAAATATCCACCTGCTCATGGCGCGCGGGTATGATGGCATTTTCAATCTGGAAATTGAGCCCCACAAAGTCAGGGATCCGGAGAATTTTATGAATTATCTCAATTCCAGCATATCCCTTTTGAAGAAAATTTTCGACAGGGCAGGGGAAACCGTGCAACCAGCCAGCCCATCAAACCACCGCTGATTCAACATTGATTGCAACGGACATGCACCGCAACGCCTCTGCTTATCGCTGTTCTCAGGATTGATCATCGTCCTGTCAGCCGACTCGCCTGTTTTTCATCCTCACATTCCAGTGGTTTGTTGGTTACGGTTCAATGCCAGTGTGGGAGACGGGCTGGCGACAAATAGTTCTTGATTTTAATCTGAAAGTTACGTAAACTCATGTTAAGTTAGTGCAACATGGCAATCAAAACGTTTTTGGAATCATATCGGAGAAAGCTTGAGGATGATTAAAATTGTCATTTTCGACCTGGGTCGCGTCTTGATCGATGTGGATGTGGACCGCTGTTTGAACCGATTCGCGGATGAATTTCATGTTTCGGTGCCGGAGATACTGGGCAATAACGATAACCGAGCCCATGCTGATTTCATGGTCGGCAAAATTGATGAGGAGGAATTTCATCGGCTGACATGTCAGCGATTCAGTCAGCAGGTGGAGTTGGAAACGCTTCGGGCTATGTGGCTGACCATGCTCGGCCAGCCCAAACGCGATACCATCGCGGTTCTCGCGGCGCTGGTCGCACAAAACATGCCTGTGGCATTGCTTTCCAATGTGGATCCCTGGCATTATCAGCACTGCGAAGAGGTCATACCGGAAATTCGCCGTATCGAAAAAAAATATCTTTCATACCTCATCAAATTGAAAAAGCCTGATTTGGAAATATTCAATTATGTGGCAGCAGACTTGAAGATACCAGCGGAGCAATGCCTGTTTGTGGATGACTTACTCGAAAATGTCGAAGCAGCGAATAAAATCGGAATGGCGACAGTGCATTTCCGGGAAAGCGAGCAGCTCATCCATGAATTGCAGCAGCATGGTATCCGAGTATGATGTGTTCACTTTTTGGCTGGTGAATTCAGGGAGACGATGCGCGCGCGTTGATTTTTCTGGGCATCTTCTTCGAATGATGTGTCTTTTGGCTTTGGAGCGAGAAGGGTATCCGGCGGCGCAACGACTTTTTCAAGCCGCATCGGTGTTCCGCCCATTGTAAATTCAGCGCCGTGTATTTGTTCGTTATCCAGAATCCACGTCGTGACGATGAGCGGAATCTGAAGAATGAGCAGCTTCACGCGCCACCATCCCCGGTTGATGTCCGGGGCAATCGCTTCGATTCGGGCGAAAAATGTGGGACGTTGTTCAATATAAACCAGAACGATATCGTTGTCTGTGACTGAAATATTCTTGCTTGAGTTCATCGTTTGCGCTTTCTTTGTCAGTTTCAAAATTTAAAGAGGCGAATGTACAAAGTTTTAATCCAAGATACAAGTAAAATTTTTAACATTTATTGTATTTATTAGTCTTTTTGTGGGAGAAAAAAATGTTCACTAAAAGAAAAAAAACCATTTTTCTCTTATTCATGCTGGTCGCGCTTCTTTCAACTTCGACAGTCCTGTCACAGTACGAGCCTGAGACTAATAAGAGCATTTTAAAAAACAATGGCTCTGATAGCGACTGGTCAAAATACTTCGTTGATGTGCCGCCTGAGAGTTATATAAAGATAAATGCGTTTGGGACAGTATCATTGATTATTGTGCTTTTTGCAGTCCTCGTGGGATTTATTAGTTTTTTAATTGGCTGGAATGCCGGCATCCGGAACAACAAAAGGACCGTTCTGAGAAGCGTTTTAGCGGCAATCACCATCTCGATCATTGCACGTCCGGCCATTATTTGGCTACATGTTTTTCTTCATGATTTATCAGCATCAATTTTTAGCGGCACTGCAGAGACTATTGCTACGGCTATCATTGGCCTTTTTATTTATCTCCTCTGGACGGCTTATCTGGTGACAATTCCTATTTTCCTGTATGAGACTTTCACGATTAACATAAGGGAAGCGCTGACATCACGGTAGCCTGTCGAATTTCGTTATTTTAAATTGTGCGGCAAATGGGACACAATCATTCACAGCTCGTGGGGATCAACAAATAGAAATAAAGGCTAAATGAAGGAGGAACTGCCATGAGGAATCGTTTGATTTTTACATCCATTATCGTCGCATGGATGAGTTTACAGACCATCGCTGTTCAGGCCGTTGATCGCCAGAACAAAGCGATGAGCAGTGGCGTTGCTTCAGCGATTGACAGCTCGTATCAGGCGGCTCAGGATTCATTGATTATGATCAAGCTGTTAGACGGAACGCAGATCAAAGGCAAAGTGCTGAAATACGATGCTGCTTCGATAGTCGTCGAGACAGCTGCTGGCCTGGAAGTGCGAGTTCCGGTCGAAAAAATCGCCTCCCAACGGTTCGTTAAAATCGGTTCTGCCGAAGAAAAATACACACGATCCGATCCCAATTATTCGCGATTGATTTTCGGTCCGACGGGCCGACCACTCAATAAAGGAGACGGTTACGTTTCGGATTATTACATCTTTTTCCCGGGCGTCTCCTATGGCTTCACGAACAATTTCACTATGATGGCTGGCTTTTCCGTAATCCCCGGAGCGGGATTCGGCGATCAACTGAAATTCATCTCTCCAAAGCTCGGGATTCGGACTTCGGATCGCCTGGCCATGTCGGTTGGAGCGCTTTACATCAGCTTCGGCGGCGAGTTTGCCATGGGCATTGCTTACGGTGTAGCCACGTTTGGTACAATCGATAAAAGCATCACGACCGGCCTCGGCTTCGGGTTTGCGGATACAGATGAGGGATCTGTGCATTGGTCGGATACACCGATTCTCATGGTCGGCGGCAATATTCGTCTCTCCAATTCCATCGCGTTCCTGACTGAAAACTGGTTCATTCTTGGCGGCGCGGTCAACGTTGATGAGCAGCCATTCACTCTGGCTCTTCGCTTCTTTGGCGAACGTCTGGCTGTAGATGCCGGTTTCATCATCACCGCCTCAATTCTAGAGGAGGGCTTCCCTGTGCCGTGGGTGTCGTTTGTCTACAATTTTTAATGATGATGCGGAAAGCCGGTTTGAAGTTCGCCACCTGCCTTACGGCGATCAAAAGCATCGCAACAGAATGTGCGTGTCATTAAAAATGGGAACCCTGAATCGTATAATATATTACGTTTGAATTCAGATGGAGTACTGTACTGGATTCTCTGACGACTGGTTTTTTGAGGGATGGAGAGTGAAAGTCTTCATGCCGCGCGGGTGATCTGCCAGCGACAGCGTGTTCCATAAATCAAAAAAGACTGTTCGAGAATTGGGACGCTCATTTCAGAATTTCGAGTTAGCATCAAAACATGGTGACTATTTTTGGAGAGAAAATTTATGAGAATCGGACGTTTCGGGGCAAAGCACGCTTTCATCGTAGCGCTCATTCTTTTTGGCAGTTTGCTAACTTGTTCAAAATCAACAGAGATGAAGCAATCCAAAATTCTGGTGGCTACCAGCATTCTACCGCTGACGGATTTTGTGAAGCAGGTTGGCGGCGATCATGTGGAGGTTTTTAATCTTGTGCCGCCAGGGGCAAGTCCTCACACCTATGAACTAACACCATCTCAGCTACGAAAAGTAGCAAAGGCGCAGTTGCTGGTACTCAACGGTGTCGGCATGGAATTTTGGGCGGATAAATTGATACAAAGCATGGGGGACAGCAAGCTGAAGGTTGTCGATACGTCAGTCGGAATACCCATCATCGATGCAGAGGAATCAGCGCATTCGGGCGATGAGGCTGAGGAATCTCACTCCCACGCTTCCGGCAACCCGCATATCTGGCTCGATCCGATCAATGTCATTGTTCAGGTCAGCCACATCAAAGCTGCGTTGCAGGAAATCGACCCGGGGCACAGCGCGGACTACGAGCAAAACGCCAAAGCCTTCATCGACCAGCTCAATCAGGTGCACGAAGAGATCCTCACCGATGTCCAGACCTGGCAGCATCGGCGTTTTGTCTGTTTTCATCCGGCATGGATTTATTTCGCGCAGCGGTATGGATTGGACCAGGCCGCAGTAATTCAAAAGACGCCCGGGCGGGAGCCATCCCCACAGGAGTTAATCGAGTTGATCAAAATAATCCGGGATATTCGTGCGAACGCCGTGTTCGCAGAGCCGCAGTCTTCGCCAAAAATAGCGGAAGCCATTGCCAAGGAGACCAGCGCCAGGGTCATTTTCCTGGACCCATTGGGTTCTGAAAAACACCTCAATTCATACATTCCATTGATGCGCTATAATGTCCAGCAGATGGCGCTGGCGTTGAAATGAAGGAAAAATCATGGAACCAGCAGATAACATTGTGATCGATCTGGAGCGCGTGTCCGTCGCCTACCAGGACAAAATTGTATTGGAAGATATTTCACTGCAGATCAAATCCGGTCAGTTCTGGGGAATTCTGGGGCCCAACGGCTCTGGCAAGACAACCCTGCTGAAGACAATGATCGGATTGATTGAGCCGCTTTCCGGTCGGGTGACAGTCTTTGGGAAAAAGCCGAAAGAGCTGAACCATCTCAGAGAACATATTGGATATGTGTCACAACATACCAACATCGATTTCAAATTTCCGATCCGAGTCAGCGATGCGATTATGATGGGGCGCTATGGCAAAATTGGCATCGGTCGCCGGCCGTCAAGAATCGATCGCGAGGCCGTGGAGAAAGCGATGGAGCGCGTGGCCATTACAAACCTGGCCAAGCGGCAGATCGGCCAGCTTTCCGGCGGGCAGAGGCAGCGCGTGCTCGTGGCCCGGGCGCTCGCGTTGGAACCGAAATTGCTGTTTCTGGATGAACCAACAGCGGCGATGGACGTTTCAGCTTCGGAGGGATTTTACGAATTGCTCCACTCAATCCATAACGAGCTGCACCTCACTCTGGTGATGGTCACGCACGATGTGAGCGTTGTTTCAGAGTACGTCGATTCGGTGGCCTGTCTCAACCAGAAACTCATCTGTCACGGACTGCCGAAACAGGTGCTCTGCGAAGAATCAATGCACCAGATGTATGGCCGCGATACCATGTTCTTCCAGCACGGCGAAGTCCCCCATCTGGTGGTAAAAAGGCCGGACAGAAACGAATAACCACGTTCTTCCTGAATCGGGATTGGAGTTCTCATGTTCGAATTATTGCAATATACCTTTATGCAGCGCGCGCTTCTCTCTGCTCTTCTCATTGGCGCTGTCTGCGCGATGATTGGCGTTTATGTTGTTTTGAAGGGATTGTCCTTCATTGGAGCCGGTGTGGCGCATGCTTCGTTCGGTGGCGTGGCGCTTGGCTTCTTGATGGGGGTGAATCCGACTTACACTGCATTCGGATTTTGTATGGTCGTTGCCTGGCTGATTGGATGGGTGAGCGAAAAAGGCAAGATCAAAGAAGATACGGCGGTTGGAATTTTTTTCGCCTCCACGATGGCATTGGGAATCCTGCTCATTGGATTTATCAAAGGATACAATATCGATTTGTTCGGATATATTTTCGGCAATATCCTGGCGGTGACTGTCTCGGATTTGTGGACCAGCCTTGTGATGGCGATAATTATCATTTCACTGCTGCTCTATTTTTACAAAGAATTACTGTTCATCACGTTCGACCCGGAGATGGCGGAAATTACCGGCGTGCCGGTGAGGAAGCTATCCTATCTGCTTCTATCCCTTGTTGCGCTGACCATCGTGCTGTCCATCAAATCCGTCGGCGTGGTGCTGGTCTCGGCATTGATTGTTACGCCGGCAGCCGCGGCGTATCAACTGACAGACAATTTCAAAACGATGATGGTATTGTCCATTGTGATCGGCATTGGCTCCTCGGTGGTGGGATTATTGCTTTCTTACTGGCTGGACACCTCGTCCGGCGCGACGATCGTGCTCATGGCTACGTTGATTTTCTTCCTCTCCTCCCTGGCCTCTCCGAAACGGAAAAGACTCAAATTGAATAAACGGAAATTGGAGTTGAAAACCATGGCAGCAAATTAGTTTTACAGCGCATTCGCTCCGATTTTCTCAAGTGAATATTTTCCAAAATCTTCATATTTTTTTTGTGGTAAAGAAAAATAAATTGTTGTATATTCACCCGAACATTTTAAAAACGACTATCGTGATGGGTGTTCTCTGTTCACTGGAGTGATGATGACAGAAATTGACCAATCTACACGTCGATAGTGCAATAATTAATCTACATCAGGTTTGGATTTGTTTTGAAAAGGAGTAAACACAATGACGAGTTCAATCGAAAAAATGCTTGGCAATGATGCAGCGTATCTTCTGAATCATGAGAGCAAAACTGTCCCAAAAGAAAATCTCCATTTGCCCGGCCCGGATTTTGTGGATCGCGTGGCAGCGCAGTCCGACAGGTCCAACAATGTGCTCAGAAATCTGCAATTGATTTTTAATACGGGGCGACTGAGCCGGACCGGCTATCTCTCCATTCTCCCGGTGGATCAGGGCATTGAGCATTCCGCCGGCGCATCGTTTGCGCCCAATCCTATTTATTTTGACCCTGAAAATATTGTAAAACTGGCCATCGAAGGCGGGTGCAATGCAGTCGCTTCCACGCTGGGTGTGCTTGGCGCGGTGTCACGAAAATATGCCCATAAAATTCCGTTTATTGTAAAATTGAACCACAATGAAATGCTGACCTATCCCACGATCCATGATCAAACGCTTTTTGCGAGCGTGGATCAGGCGTTCGATATGGGCGCTGTCGCTGTTGGCGCGACTATTTATTTCGGGTCTGAAGAATCGCGGCAGCAAATTCTGGAAATCAGCGATGCTTTCAAATATGCCCATGAGCTCGGGATGGTGACGGTGCTGTGGTGCTACCTCCGGAATTCTACATTCAAGACCAAGGAACTTGATTATCATGTGGCAGCCGACTTGACCGGCCAGGCCAATCATCTGGGTGTGACTATCGAGGCGGATATCATCAAACAGAAACTGCCGGAGAATAACGGTGGATACAATGCCCTGAAGTTCGGCAAGACGCACAAGCTGGTCTACGAAAAGCTGTCCTCGGACCATCCCATCGATCTCACGCGATACCAGGTCGTAAATTGCTACATGGGCCGACAGGGCCTGATCAATTCGGGCGGTCCTTCCGGTGAAAATGATTTTGCTGAAGCAGCTCGCACCGCAGTCATCAACAAGCGCGCTGGCGGTATGGGATTAATTTCCGGACGAAAAGCGTTCCAGCGTCCCATGGCCGAAGGGATTAAATTGCTGAACATTATTCAGGATGTGTATCTGGACAATAAAATAACAGTTGCCTGATACGAAGCCCGGCAATTGCGAACTGGCGTCGTTCGGAAATTCATCTGGCGCTTTATGCCGGAACAAACGGCCGGCGCTCACCCAATCGACCCGACGCCATTTGCGGCATACGTGTTAACATGAAATATCTCTAAGCTATTCCTGAAAAAAGCATGGTGGTTGTTCAATCATCATGCTTTTTTTATGGGTGAATTTTAGTGTCATGATGAATTGATATTGAAATTCCGTGACACTCGTCTTATTGTCACTGCCCCCAGTTTCCAGCCTGTCACCCAACCGATGCAATTTCACCGAACCATTCGCATCATGCCTGTTCAGTGCCTCCTGATTCACATGAACCGTGAAGACAGAATTCAAAGTTTGACCGATGTTGTCCTATCAATAAGGTGGTCAGTCTGTCCGTTTCAGCAGTGGTCGGAATGGCTGCAATTCCGGCAGAGAATCGCCAGATTGCGAATAACACGGAAAAAATGAAATTCCGATGGTGCGTCCGATTTAGTAATTGTATTAATATTTGGGTATTAAAACCGTGAATTCGTTTTAATGAACTAAATTTAATAGAATTACAAATCCGTGGGGCCTGAAATATTACAAAATCTCCAAAAAAAATTTTTGCCTAATTGCATTTTTTACTTGACAATATAAAAAAAATATAGTATAATAATGGTGAAAAGTGGGTTAAAATGGGGCAAAAAACCTAGCGAATGGGTGGCAATGGAAATCGAATGGGACAAAATACCATACCCGCTTTCAAGTGGATTGCAATAAACATACCATATTTTGAATTGAAAGTCGTATCATGGCATTTTTCATTGGAGAATTTTTTTATACCCTGGACGAAAAAGGTAGGGTGAACATTCCCGCGAAATTCAGAAAGGCGACTTCTCATGAGGCGCAGGGAAACTACATCATTACCTACGGCAAGGACCAGTGCGTCTACATTTATCCAATGGATATCTATGAGAAAAAAATGGTGTCTGTGATCGACAATCTCTCGGAAGCGAACGCCGAACACCGAGCATACATGTCACTTATGGGATCGCGCGCGAGCGATGCTACCCTCGATAAACAGGGGCGAATCATGATCCCGCCGAAATATCTTGAATGGGCTGGCATCGATAAAAATGTTCACATCATCGGAGCATATAACCGAATTGAAGTCTGGAATCCGGACATCAGAAAAGAATATCAAAATAAATTGGCAGACCTCGGCGAGAGCCTTGAGGAGAAAATAGTGCAAAATTTAAACAAGTGACAGAAATCGACTTTCATATCCCGGTGCTGGTAGACCCAGTGCTGAAATTTCTGGTGCGGGAAAAATCCGGCATCTATGTCGATGGGACGGTCGGAGGGGGCGGGCATAGCCTGGCAATTCTTGAGTCTCTGTCGCCTGATGCAAAACTGATAGCCATCGATCAGGATGACGAAGCGCTGGCGCGAGCCGAACAAAAGCTTGTAACATACAAAAATAAGATACGATTTATCAAAGGCAACTTCAGCCAGATTCAACATATATTGAGTTCTGAGAAGATCGGTCCTGTGGACGGCATCCTGCTGGATTTGGGCGTTTCATCCCATCATCTGGACGCGGATGTCCGGGGATTCAGTTTTATGGCAGATGGCCCGCTGGATATGCGGATGTCGCGCGAGACTGAAATTACCGCCGAAGACGTGATCAACGATTTTAGCGAAGCCGAATTAGTCCGCATTTTCAGAGAATATGGCGAAGAACGATATGCGCGAAACATCGCATCGGTTATTGTTAGGGAGCGGCAAAAGCAACGGATCACATCGACAGCACATTTAGCAGCAATCATCACGGCAAAAATTCCCTATCAAAAGCGGATCAAAACTCTGGCGCGAATTTTCCAATCCGTCAGAATCGCGGTAAACTCGGAGTTAGAAAACTTACAGCAATTTTTAGATCAATCGCTGGATGTGCTGAAAATAGGGGGGAGGCTGGTGATCATCGCATACCACTCATTAGAGGATCGGTTGGTAAAAAATTTTATGACTCATCATGCGAATCCATGCGAGTGTCCTCCGGAGCTTCCATTCTGTATCTGCAATAAAAAACCAACAATCCAAATTTTGACACGAAAAGTTATACAACCGTCGCCTGAAGAAATTGAAAGTAATTCCAGAAGTCGCAGCGCCAAATTGAGGGCAGCAGAAAAAATCTGATAGATACTATGGTGCGAAAGAATCGACGAAAAAATGGGCTCATGACCAGTTTTTCAGAGGTGCAAAAAGAGCTCGATAAACCGACCAACAGTCTGATTGTCCTGGTTGTGATCATTGTGCTTGCGGCAGTGATGGTGGGCCTGGTCTGGCAAAAGGTTAAAATTGCACAACTGGCCGAAGATATTGTCGAACTGGAAAAACAGGAGCAGCAGTGCCGGGAGACCATTGAGAAACTCAAAGGGAAGGTGCTGAGCCTTTCCAGTGAAAATCGGATTGTGAATATTGCCAGAGAACGGCTGGATATGATTTACCCGACCATCGAGAGGGTCTCGGTGCCGGTGATAAAAGATAAAAAACAACTCGAAGTTAAACCATAATTTTTAAATCGAAATTTCTCAACTTCATTTTGTATATAGCTATGAAAAAAAGGGTTACCATAAATGAAAATAGTCTGAAACGAATCGCCGTATTGGTGGTATTGGCGCTCGTCTTCTGGGCGCTGCTGGTATTGCGGCTGTTTCACATTCAGATTGTCGATCGAGGGCGATACGTGGAAAAAGCAAAAAATCAATACCTGCATGAGACGCGACTGCGTTCCGATCGCGGAGGAATTTTCGATCGCAAATTTCGCTACCTGGCGATCAATCGGAATACGTGGTCATTGGGAGTGGATGTTACCAAGGTGACAGATCCCAATACAACAGCGGACCATTTTTCCAAAGTGCTCAACAAGAGCAAGAGCTACTTTCTCCAGAAATTGAGAAGCGAGCGGTCATTTTTCTGGCTGGTGCGTGGGACGGACGAGGCTGTCGTGAATCAACTTGAAAGCTACAAGCTACCCGGCGTCCGCGCCATCAAAGAAGTGAAACGCGCCTATCCGCAGGGGGCGCTGGCTGCTCCGGTCATTGGCTTTACTGACATCGATTGCAATGGACTCAGCGGAGTTGAATTCGCGAGAAATGATGCGATGAAAGGAACAAGCGGCTGGGCCACCCATCTGTTCGACGCCCGGGGTAAATCAATCCCGGATGTGGATTATTCGATGAAGAAACCGGAGCATGGCAATCATGTTGTGCTGACCATCGATAATACCTATCAGTGGATTGTCGAGGAAGAGTTGCGATTCGTCCTGGAGCAATACGATGCTGACGCGGCAACAGCGATTATTTCCAACCCGGCGACGGGAGAGATACTGGCCATGGCTGTCCAGCCGGGATTCGATCCGAATAATGCCGGCAATTATCAGCCGGAGCGATGGAGAAACCGCGCAATTACGGACACTTATGAGCCCGGATCAACTTTCAAACCCATCGTCATGAGCGCGATTTTGGAGGAAGGATTGAAATCGCCGGACGATAAGGTCTTTTGCGAAAATGGCACCTACCACATTTACGATCGGGTCATTGAAGACGTCCATAGCTATGGCTGGCTGGATCTCCGTAAAGTGATCAAAAAATCGAGTAATATCGGCATGGCAAAGATTGCCCAGGAAGTCAATAAAAATATCATCTACCAGTACGCCCGGGATTATGGAATGGGGATTATGACTGGTATTGAACTGCCCGGCGAAACGAACGGCGAGTTGAAGAAAACAGTTGAATGGTCCAAATTTACACCAATTGCCATGTCCTACGGTTATGAAGTCTCGGTAACCCCGCTGCAAATGGTGATGGCCTATGGCGCCATTGCCAACGGTGGATTTTTGCTGAAGCCGAAAATTTACTTAAACGATGTCGATTTTCAGGATAAAAAATTTGGACAGGTTCAACCAGAGGTCATTCGACAGGTGATCTCGGATTCGACTTCGAAGACATTGATCAGCATGCTGGAGGATGTGGTGTACGAGGGTACCGGGAAACGCGCTTCAATTCAGGGATTGCGAATTGCCGGCAAGACAGGCACCACAAAAAAATATGATCCCAATATCAAAAAATACACAGAAGATACTTTTATCAGTTCATTCATCGGCTTTTTCCCGACCGAGGCGCCGCAATTGCTGATGTACGTCATGGTGGACAATCCTAAAAATGAGAACCTGGGCGGAGAGGTTGCTGCGCCTGTATTCAAGCGGATTTTGCAACGAATTCTTCGCGTCATTGAAATCGATACGCCGCCCGAACTGCCGAAGGTGGTTGAGAAAAAGGAAGACAGCACCATTTATGCGCCCAAAGACGATAAGCTGGTGACGGTACCTGACGTGCGCCGCAAGCGGATCGAAGCAGCTGAAAAAATTGTGGATCACATCGATCTGAAACTGGTTGTGGAAAATGATGGCGATATCATCAAGACGCAGCACCCGGCTCCAGGGACGCAAATTAAACGGGGCGCGAAATTGGCGGTTACCCTGGAAGAATTCGGCGGCGAATCCGGCAACTTCACGGTTGTGCCGTCGGTCATCGGTTTGAGCCTGCGGGATGCTGTGTCGGAAATGTCCCGAAAGGGATTGCGCGTGGTGGTTCACGGCAGTGGTCAGGTGAAACGACAGGCGCCGGAACCCATGAGAAAGATACGTGTCGGCGCGCGCTGCGTGGTGGAATGTGAGCCGGCAATCGATTTGGCTGAAATAAAAAGCTGGTGATGAGGTGGAGGCATTTTCATGACTATGAAACCGAAAGAACTGCTCGATATAAAACAATGTCGGTTCGAGTACCGCGGCGATGCTGCGTTGCTCAGCCGGCCGGTCAGTGGATTTTCAATCGATTCCCGATCCATTCAGCCCGGCGAAATTTTCATCGCCATTAAAGGCGAGCGATTCGATGGGCATCAGTTCATTCCGGATATGGCAAAGAACAATCAACGGATATGCGTCGTCTCCCGCACATGGCTGGAGGCGCAGGAATCGCACTATGGCTACAATCTGCTCGTCGTCGATGATACACTGCTGGCGTTGCAGGAAATCAGTCATTACCACCGGATGAAATTTCAACTGCCGGTGCTGGCGTTGACCGGCAGCAACGGTAAAACCACGACCAAAGAGATGGTGTCCAATGTGTTGTCCGCGAAATTTCAGGTTCATAAAAATAAAGGCAATTTGAACAATCACGTGGGTGTTCCACTTTCGTTGCTCAGTCTGGAACAAGGCCACACGGTTGCGGTCATAGAAATGGGCACAAGCAATTTCGGAGAAATAGCTCGTCTTGCTGAAATCGCAGCGCCAACTCACGGGCTCATCACCAACATCGGCCCGGCGCACCTGGAATTTTTTGGATCGTTACAGGGCGTTTCAAAAGCGAAACGGGAACTGTGGGATTATTTATCGCGCGACGGACAGACCGCGTTCGTGAATGTGGATGATCCAAATTTGTGCGATGCTCTCCCCGACGTCAGGAAAGTGGTGACATTTGGATTCGAGCGACCGGCAAATGTGCAGGGGCGTTTCATCGGGCTGGATCAGGATGGGCGAGCCAGTTTTACAGTTAATAATACAGAAATTAAACTGGGGATTTCAGGGATGCATAACATCTACAATGCGTTAGCAGCAGTGGCAGTGGGGCTGGAGTTCGATTTAAACATGGTTCAGGTGAAAACGGCGCTGGAAAAATTCCTGCCCACTTCGAAACGAATGGAGATCATTCGTCACGAGGGAATTGTCATCATCAATGATTGTTATAATTCCAATCCGGCGTCCGCGAAAAAGGCGCTGCAAACGCTGTCGCAGACGGAAACCCGCGGCCGCAGAATAGCCGTGTTGGCGGACATGCTGGAATTGGGTCAATGGGCAGAGCAGGAACACAAGGGCATTGGTGAGTACGTAGTTGCATTGAACAACATAGATTTTCTTCTGACAGTGGGCCCCATGTCCACCCATACGACAGAAACCGCAGCGCGGTTGGGTTTGAAGAATGCAATACATTTTGCCACCAAACAGGCGCTGGTGAATCATCTCAGAAATATTGTTCAGGAGAACGATCTTGTGCTTGTAAAAGGTTCCCGGGGGATGGCGATGGAAGATGTCACTAATCACATTGCAGGACATTAATTTATCACAGGGATGAACGAATGTTCTATCACTTACTGTACCCGCTGAGAGACGTAATTTCCGGCTTCAACATTTTTAGATATATTACGTTTCGCTCTGCTTCTGCAGCGATTTTCGCGCTGCTGATTAGTTTCTTTATCGGGCCCCTCATTATCAATATGCTGAAGAGAAAACAGATCGGCGAAAAAGTGCGCACGGACGGACCGCAGACGCATTTGAAAAAGGCTGGAACGCCGACGATGGGGGGAATGATCGTCCTGATTTCGATCCTGATCCCGACGTTGCTGTTCGCCCGGCTGGACAATGTCTATGTGCTGCTCATTATCCTGGCCACCGTGTGGATGGGGCTTGTCGGTTTCCTCGATGATTTTTTGAAGGTTGTGAAGAAAAAACCAAAGGGGCTTATCGGCCGCTACAAAATGGTCGGACAGGTTGCGCTGGGATTGATCATCGGCAGTGTGCTTTATTTTCATCCCGACATGAAAGAATTTCGAACCCTGTCCACGGTGCCATTTTTCAAAAATTATATGATTGATTTTGGGTACCTGTACATCCCGGTCGTGGTTTTCATCATCACGGCCACATCGAATGCCGTCAATCTGACCGATGGGCTGGATGGTCTGGCCATTGGCCTGGTTGGGATCACCGCCATGGCCTGGGCCGGCATCAGCTACATTACAGGAAACGCCGTGTTGAGCGATTACCTGAATATCGTCCATCTGCCCGGCGCCGGCGAGTTGACGGTCTATTCCGCCGCGCTCATTGGCGCGTCGTTGGGATTTCTCTGGTTCAATTGTCATCCGGCTCAGGTGTTCATGGGCGATACCGGGTCACTCGCCCTGGGAGGCGCCATTGGCACCATGGCCATTCTGCTGAAAAAGGAATTGTTTTTGATCATCATCGGTGGTGTCTTTGTTGCAGAGACGCTGTCCGTTATTTTGCAGGTCTACTATTTCAGGAAAACCGGTGGAAAGCGGTTGTTCAAAATGGCGCCGCTGCATCACCATTACGAACTGAAGAATTGGCATGAATCACAAGTGGTGATTCGATTTTGGATTGTGGGAATCCTGCTTGTGCTATTGACCTTGAGCACGTTCAAGGTCCGTTGATTACCGGGGACTTTGCGAGGAAGGAAAAAGTTGGAGCCTGTCCCTGATGTTCTGTCGAATCCGACCGGTGCGCAGTACGCCCGATGACCGGGCGATTGTCTTTTCAAGAGTCGCCAGCAGCCAGGCAAAAACCGGGATGGCGGCAGGTATGAAATAAAGTTGAAAGCATTCATCAGATTGTAGGATTTGAAATTTGGTAAAATTGAAGTTAAAACGGCAGCCGACACGACGACGCCTATTCACAGGCCTGGTCAAGTACGATATGCTGCTGCTCATCATCGTGCTGTTGTTAGCGGCGTACGGCACAGCGGCAATTTATAGCGCCAGTAATTTCAAAGCGAAGGAGGCGCTTGGCAACAGCCATTATTTTCTGGAAAAGCAGTTATTCCGGCTCTTCCTGGGTCTCGTGCTGATGGTGCTGGTCATGCAAATCGATTATCACACCCTTCAACGGATTGCGCCGCTGCTGATGGCGGCCACATTCATTATGCTGATGTACGTGCTGTTTGCCGGCAATTTCCACAAAGGGAGCCGTCGTTCCATTGACCTGCTGGGTGTGGTATTTCAGCCGTCGGAGATCGCCAAGTACGTACTCATTCTTTTTCTATCGACGTTCTTGGTCAAGAAGGGGGAGCGGATCAAAAATTTCAGCGAAGGATTATTACCGACGCTGTTCATCATCGCGCTCATTGTCATCCCAATTCTGATGGAACCGGACCTGGGCACCGGCATGCTCACGTTCATCATCAGCACAATGCTCATTTTTGTGGCTGGCGCCAGTATCTATCACTTGGCCGGGCTTGGCATTTCTGCACTGACGCTGGTGGGCTTTTTGCTGACCACATTTCCATATCAGAAAATCAGGCTCATGAAATTCGTGGACGCAGTTCGCGGTTTGCAGGAGCCGCCCTGGCAGGTGACGCAATCCCTGATTTCGTTCGCCAATGGCGGGCTTTTCGGCGTCGGTTTGGGCAATAGCCGGCAGAAGCTTCATTTCCTGCCGCAGCCTTTCACCGATTTTATCTTCTCCATCGTGGGGGAAGAGATTGGCCTGATTGGCTGTGTCCTGCTCCTGATTTTGTTCCTCGCCTTCTTGTGGCGCGGATTATGGATCGCATCTCACGCGCCGGATCGTGAAGGGCAATTGTTGGCGCTGGGAATGACGTCTTCGATTATCATTTTCGCCTGGTTCAATGCCGGCGTCGCTCTGAATTTACTCCCGGTCACGGGTATCACCATGCCCTTCATCAGCTACGGTGGGAGTTCGCTGGTGGTGCATTTTGTTGCAGTGGGCGTGTTGTTGAATATATCGTCGCAATTAAACGGAGACGCCAATGGGCGCGTCGCTCTTTCCCGAAATAATTATGTCACCAGCGCAAACGCCAGGAGCTTGAGGAAGAAGAAGAGAAGATAAAAAGGGACGTTTTTTAGTTTGACACGGGGCGGCACAATGGGAGACTGTCTTGGAAACGAGTTAATTTCCAGGGGAAAAAAAAGTCGGAACGCGACTGATTGAAATCATTGAATGGCGGATTGTTTTGAACAATGAATTCACCGGAAAGGTCCGAGACAGTCTCTCCGCCATAATCAGCGCCGATCGGTGGCGCCCCGAAGATAGTTTTGAAAAATGAGAAATGATTGCAAATTGATAGGTGCTCGTCAATTGATAACACGAGCAAGTCAAGTAATTACTGGGGTCAGATCATGGAAAAAATAATTAAAATATCCACCGGCATTGCGCTCATTGCATTGATGCTTATTCTGACCTTCGTTTGGTTCCGGAAGAATGATGCGTTCATTCTGAAATCTGCCCGCGTGCATAATAATCAATTGGTTTCTGAGATGGAAATATTGAGCCAGGCCCAAATCGAATTCGGCAAAGATATTTTTAAAGTCGACACGGGTGAAATTGAAGCCCGGATCAAAAGGAACCCGATGGTTGAAAAGGTGAGCGTGAGTCGATTCCTTCCGTCAGCGCTGAAGATAAAAATTAAGGAAAAACGGCTCGTTGCGTCCATCAGCGGTTCGCTGCTCGCGGCTGTCCAGCCGGATGGCACTGTCATCGAAGACTATTCGCCCAGAGCGCTGTACGATTTGCCGGTCATCACCGGGCTATCGTTCCATGAGAGTCCGGCCGGTGGACGAATTCCGAAGCAACCGCATTATATCAAACAGGCGGCGGCCATTCTCAATGAGCTTCGCGCCCGGGATTTTGTGCTATCCCATGAAATTTCCGAGCTGCATTTTCAGCAGGATCGCGGCATCGTTCTTTTCCTGAAAGGCAAGCGCGCCATGATAATTTTGGGCAAATCGATGTTCGCCCAGAAATTATTTAATCTTTCAAAGGTCTACCTACAACTGAAAAAGCAAGGTGATTTGAATAAAGTACTGGCCCTTGATTTGAGGTATAAGGACCAGGTGATTGTGAAATATAAGTGAAAAGGAGAAACCTGATGGCAGGTACCGAATTTATTACCGGCCTTGACATTGGAACGACAAAAATTGGCGTCATCATCGCCGAGGTCTCGGAGGGTGAGCTGCCAAAGATTGTCGGCGTTGGCACTGCGCCCTCCGAAGGATTGCGGAAAGGCGTGGTTGTCAACCTCGAAAAAACCGTTCGTTCCATTGAATTAGCCGTGGAAAAAGCCGAACAGATGGCAGGTATTCAGGTCAATCAGGTCTACGTTGGAATCGCCGGTGATCACATCCGCAGTTACAACGGACGCGGCGTCGTTGCTGTTGCCGGGCCGGATAATGAGATTACCGAGGATGATGTTCGACGCGCGATCGATGCGGCCAAGGCGGTTGTGATGCCGATCGATCGGGAGATCATTCATATCATTCCGCAGGAGTTCATCGTGGATGATCAGCGCGGTATAAAAGATCCATTGGGCATGTCGGGCGTACGATTGGAGACTGAGGTTCATATTGTGACTGGCGCCATTACATCCGCACAGAATATCATTCGAAGCGTTGAACGCGCTGGATTTGATGTCAAAGATCTGGTTCTGGAACCTCTGGCGTCGAGCTACTCCGTGCTCAGTGATGATGAAAAAGAGCTTGGTGTGGTTGTCATGGACGTCGGCGGAGGAACTACGGATATCGCCATGTTTTTCGAGGGATGCATCCGTCATACAGCGGTCGTTGCTCTGGGCGGCGGCAATGTGACTCATGATATTGCCCTGTGCCTGCGCACTCCGCTGGATCAGGCGGAACTTGTCAAACGAAAAGCCGGCCTCGTCCTGCATACCCACCTGAAGGGAAAAGAGTCAACCGTGGAGATTCCCGGCGTGGGAGACCGGCCGCCACGGCGCGTTGCGCAGGAATTGCTGGTCGATATTATCAATCCGCGCATGGAGGAGATCTTTCGACTTGCCGCCGGCGAAATCAGGAAATCGGAATTTGCCAATATGATGACGGCTGGTCTGGTGATCACCGGCGGCGGCGCAATGCTGCCGGGCGCCGTTGAACTGGCTGAGGAGGTTTTTGACATGCCGGTGAAGCTGGGCATTCCCAAGGGCTTCGTCGGACTCATCGATCTGGCGCAAAGTCCGATTCACGCGACTGGCGTTGGCCTGATACTCTATGCAGTCAATGGTCGATCTGAATTAGATGGCATTTTGAATGAAGGCGAGATTGGCCTTTTCGATCGCGTCTGGGAGCGAATGAAAGGCTGGTTCTCGTAGAAACGCAATTCACCGGCCACCTGAAAAAGGCGTCCTTCGCATCGAATTCCGACGGCTGCTTTGTCCGGTTTCGGATGCGAGTGAATGGCCGGTGACGGTTGTAATTTTAGTGGAAATTTTTTGAATTACCAGGTCTTTTGAGGACAAAAATTAAACAACATATTGAGGAATAAACTGTCAGTGAGCCAGGAAAAGACAGATACTGACTGCGTATAAAATGACCCATTCAATTGGGGAGGGCACATTATGAGTCTTACATTTAATTTTGATGAATCGAGCACCCCAACCGCCAAGATGAAAGTGATTGGCGTTGGAGGCGCCGGGGGCAATGCAGTGAATCGCATGATCTCCGCAGGGCTCACCGGCGTGGAGTTTATTGCTGTAAATACCGATTTGCAGGCGCTGAATATTTGCAAAGCGCCCATTCGATTGCAGATCGGAAGAAATTCAACCAAAGGCCTCGGCGCCGGAGCGAATCCGGAGGTTGGCCGTCGCGCTGTGGAAGAAGACAAAGACGCGGTGTTCAATGCGTTGAAAGACACGGATATGGTTTTTGTGACCGCTGGAATGGGTGGCGGCACCGGCACCGGTGCGGCGCCCATCGTCGCTGAAATCGCCAAAGACCTCGGCGCGCTCACCGTGGGCATTGTGACCAAACCGTTTCACTTTGAAGGCCCCAAACGCATGGCGCGCGCTGAGGAAGGTCTGGCGGAATTGAAGGAACGCGTTGATACGCTCATCGTGATCCCGAACCAGCGCCTTCTTTCCATCGTTTCCAAGGATACGCGGCTGAACAAAGCATTTCAAATGGCCGATGACGTGCTGTTCAATGCGACCAAGGGCATTTCCGATTTGATCTCCGTGCCCGGACTCATCAATCTCGATTTTGCTGATGTGAAAACGGTCATGTCCGAAATGGGCGATGCGTTGATGGGATCGGCTGTGGCGACGGGAGATAACAAAGCGTCCGAAGCTGCTAAAAACGCCATTTCCAGTCCGCTGCTGGAAGAGGTTTCCATTGCAGGCGCGCTGGGCTTGCTAGTGAATATCACCGGCGGCGAAGACCTCACGCTGAGCGAAGTGGACCTTGCTGCCAGTATCATTCAGGAAGCCGTGGGACAGGATGCCAATGTGATTGTCGGCGCTGTGATCGATGACCAGTTCAAAGATCAGATCCGCGTCACGGTCATTGCCACAGGTTTCAATCAGAACAACCGCAAACAGAAGCTGGCCGGCGCGCGAAAGAAGATGGATTTTATTCATACGACGATTGACTACCTGGATATTCCGACCTACCAGCGGCAGAGCGAGCTGGAGGCTATCTCTGGTAATGGAAATGGCAACGGTAATGGCAACGGCCACGGAAAAATCAAATTGAACGGAACGAGCCGCGATCCGGAATTCGATTTTCCGGATGAGAGCGATGGCGGTTCCAAAACCGATAATTACGAACTGCCCACGTTTTTGCGTCGGCGCATGGAAATGTAAGCGGAACACTTTTCACATATATCACATCACCAAAAGGCGGGAGCGCCGTGTTTTTTTTCTGATGAATACACCCCAACCGGTCACCGTTGAAAAAATGGCGCGGCGCTCCCATTGATGTTCGTATGAAAAAATCTGAGGTGAATTCTTACAGGGACTACAGGGAATCGCTGCTGCAGCGGGAAAAGTCGAGCGTAACGGTTCGGCCCGAAGCTCCACTGTCCATCGCGCTGGTATTTCCGAATTCCTATGCTGTCGGAATGTCCAACCTCGGATTTCAGGCATTGTATCGCCTGTTGAATGAGTTGCCGGATGTCCGCTGCGAGCGGGCTTTTTACGAAACGCGCCTGCCTCGTTTTACCCGAACTCTGGAATCAGGCCAGGAGCTTCGCCACTTTGATGTCGTTGCGTTCTCTGTCTCGTTTGAGCTGGACTTCCCGCATGTTGTTGAGATGTTGTTGTCGGCGGGAATCGAGCCGTTTGCAGAAAAACGCCACGCGCGCGAGCCAATGGTCATTGCCGGCGGCGCCATCTGTTTCATCAATCCGGCGCCTGTTGAGCCGTTCTTTGACTTCATGTTCATCGGCGAAATCGAGCCGCAATTAGTCCAACTGATGGAGCGATTGCAGCACCATCGGGCGGAGAGAACTGATCGACAGGATTTTCTGGCCTCGCTCGTTGATATTCCCGGCGTCCATTCGACTTTCTTCGACCGGCCGGGACAGGACCTGCAAAAACCGGCGTACAAGTTCGAAAGTCAACTGCCCCAGTATTCAGCGGTGATTGGCCCGGACATTCACTTCAGGGATATGTTCCTGGTCGAAGTCGGTCGCGGATGCGGGCGGCTGTGCCACTTTTGCGCGGCGAGCCATGTCTATTTTCCGCTTCGGATTTTTCCAATCGAAGTCATTCTCGATACGGTTGAAACTCATGGCCAGGGTGCTCAACGCGTGGGGCTGATTGGCTCGGCGCTTTCCGATTACCCCCGGCTGTATGAATTGTGCAGCGAACTGGTCAATCGCGGGTATGAGTTGGGATTATCCTCGTTCCGGTTGGATAAGATCACCGAGGATTTCATGGCCGTGCTGGATCGCGGGCTGGTGAAATCCCTCAGCTTCGCCCCTGAAGCCGGTACAGAAGGAATGCGCACCCGCATTAATAAAAAACTATCGGATGAGCAGATTTATCACGCAGCGTCAATCATCGCCGGGTCGAATATGTCGCATATTAAATTATATTTCATGATCGGCCTGCCCGGCGAGACGATGGACGATATCGTCGGCATAGCGGACATGGTGGCTCGCATCCACCGCATGAAATCGAAAAAGCAGACCATGTCCGTCAGTGTGAATACATTCATCCCCAAACCATTCACGCCGTTCCAATGGTCGAAAATGGAACGGCCAAAAGAAATTCAGAAGAAACGAAAGCACCTCAAGTCAGTTTTTACAAAATTGCCCGGTGTGCTTTTCCCTGAGAAAAGTATCAAAGATGAAATCCTGCAGGGGGTGTTTTCATTGGGCGATCAGAAAGTGGCGCAGGCCATCTACTTAAAAATAAACCAGAATGTGGATTGGGATACGGCCTGGCGCATGGCTGAAATTGATGTTGAACACCTGCTCTATCAAAACCGCGACGCCGATGCGAAACTTCCCTGGGAATTCATTCAACAGGGACTGAAGAAAGAGCGGTTAATCCAGACCTGGAAAAAGGAAATGTAATTACTCGGCGCACGTATTCCGGAATTTGCTGGTCAACTGGCGGGTTGGCTGTTTAACACCACAATACATCGTGTTGTTGGTACAATTTTGAACCAGCGCCATGCTTCAGCATTGGGATAGTAGTTGCGCGCTGAAGAATTCAGCCGCTTCAGCGGCATCCATTGCATCTCAAAATAGTGAACACCTGAGTAGTTTCAAGGAAAGTATGTAACGTGTTGTCCTCCTCAATATAATCTGTTCCGTGTTTCACCAACATTACTTTTGTCCCAGAACAATTAAAGCCCGTGCAGACGGGCTTTAATGTTTTTACAGTCCTGTTGTTCAACTAAAAATACGTATGACCAGTTAAAATTTTGGCACCTATATTATTATAGGACATACGGGTATTGGACGGTCGCGACCGTCCACTCCAGATATAAAAATGTCAGAAATTTATTGAACATGCTTTCAACTGGTCATTCAAATTATGAGTGAATTCAGCCATCATGGATCAGCGGTTGAATCACCATCGGACAGAGCGTTTTTAAAGCAGATGATCGGTCGGCCGGATGGCGCTCAGTTATCATTCGGAATGGGCGGTTGTCACCAGTGCATCGGCGCCAATCACAGCGGGATGCGAGAGCTCATCGCTGGCGTGCGGAAGAAACACGGTGAATGTCGCGCCCTGTCCTTCCTCTGACGCGACTTTGATTTCGCCGCGGTAGGATTTCAAAATTTCCAGACAGGAATACAAACCCAGCCCGGTGCCATGGGGTCTGAGTGAATCCACGCCGCACGGAGCCGGTTTGGTCGTGAAAAACGGATCGAAAATCCTGTCGATGATTTTATGCGAGATCCCCACGCCATTATCCGCCACCGAGAACCAGACTCGGCTATCGTCGCCTCCGGACTCGATGACAATGGCGGCCGATTTTTTCTGCCACAGCGCCTGGATAGCATTCCTCAAAATATTCTGAAAAACCTGGGAAATTTCGGAGACCACCACATTCACCCATAATGGATTGGGACTCAGGTGAATTTCCTTGTTGATGAAATGTTTAAATTTCAAATCCGCAGTGAGAAACTCCAGTTCATTCATCAGCAGTTCATTCAAATCAATGGATTCAATCTCTGTGCGTTTGTCTGAGCGGCTCTTCACCATCAGCGAATCGATCATGCGATTCAACAGGTTCGCGGCGGTAATAACGGAGTCGGCGTCAGCAATCAGCCCATCCATCACGCGGATGCACTCGTTGGAATTGGGTCGCTCGCCGCGCTCCAGCGTTTTCGTGAACGCGCCGGCGCTGGTTCGGATGAACTCCGCATGTCCGAGAATGCCAACCATCGGATTTCTCAAATTGTGGATGATGCCCTGAATCATCAGGCAAATTGCGGACTGACGCTCGCTCCTGATCAAATCCCTGGTGCGTTCCTCCAGCAACTCCTTCAGTTTTTGATTGTACAATTGAACCGACTCATGGGCATTTTTCAATTCCAGATGGGTCTTGATGCGCAGGTTGATTTCGCTTTGCTCCACAGGCTTGATGAGGTAATCGATCCCGCCTGACATGAAGCACTTCATTTTCTCATCCAGTTGAACGTGGTCCGAGACGAAAATGATCGGGGTGTTTGATGAAGCCCTTCTATTTTTCAGTTGCCGGCAGATGCTGAAGCCATCGAATTCCGGCGCGGAGAGGCTGATGAATATCAAATCAGGCGCGAATTCGCCGACGCCGGACAGCGCCTCGCTTTCAGTCGATGCTGTTTTTACAGTATAATCAACAGCAAAATATTTTTGAATTGTATGGATGAAATGCAGGTCATTATCGATGACAAGGATGCGTTGTTTTTTCTCCATGGCAAAAACGCTCCGGGAATCCGTTTTTAAAATGAGGTGCAGCTCAGCGAAAAAATCGGTCAGGGCTGTCTGTCCAGACCGTACAAGAAGAAGGAGCACTATTATCAATGTCGACATTCGGCTGAAAAAAATAACAGGAGGGGAAGCGGCCAGCAAGAAATAACAATCAAGATTTTGAAAAGCGGTCTTGGAAAAGTCGGTTAATCAATCAGCGCGTCAATGCGTTTGAAGGCATAACCGCGTTCGGAAAGATGGCGAAGAAGCGCATCGAGATGGTGGTAGAATTTATCCGGACGACGGGGATCTGCGCCGATGTGGCTCAGCAGAATGAATCCGTTAAGACCCTGCGGCTGTTTTTTTTCGAATGAAAGAATGCTGTCGAAAATGTGATCGGCAGTCGCATAGCCGCGCCCGAGTTGGGGATAAGTCCAATCCGCGTGGGACAATGTGCCCGGCGTAAAATTGAACAGGATCAGCCCCATCTGCTGCGCCCAGCGACTGATGGTGGCGTTGTACCATTCAAAAGGGGGGATGAAATATTGGCGCTGCGCCGAGGGAATTCCCAGTTGCTGCATGGCGCGCAGATTGGTCTTCATATCGGTTTCGAACTGGCGCCGGGTGACGAGCAGGCTGTCGCGATTGTCCCAGTCGCAATAGAGCAGATGCCGGTCCGAATGCGGCCCGAGCAGATGACCGTCCTGGTTCAATTGATGAATTAAAGGCGCGAAGGCCGGATTCCGGTAGAAATTCCCGGTGAAGAAGAAGGACGCAGGCGCCCCATGCCTTTTCAGCACGGCCCGAATGGTGTCGCCGCCATCGGCAAACTCATCGCCGGTGAAGACCAGCGCCAACGCCTTTTGGGTGGTGTCGCCGCGAATGATCGCGCCGTGGCTGAATTGATATTCGCGACGCTGCTGGCGGCCGGGAGTTGCAAATCGTCCCTGTGCGTCCAGCGCAGCGAGATACGGAACAAGCGTCGCGGTTCCATCCATGGTCGCTTCATTGGTCGCATAGTCTCCGACATCATCGTGATAGACGACCAGATCCGACTGGAACGGCGCGTATTCGTCGGTCTCGCGAAGCGCCACATATTTCAGGCTGCGAAAAATGCTGCCGTACACCGGCCCGTCCAGTAATCCACCGTCCACGGGATAGCCGTGCAGATTGGAGAAGGCGGAATGGGAATCATGGGCGTACGTCCCGCTGGTGGGCAGTCCGATGACCATGCTCACGCCCCAGGGATTTGCGCCGAACAGCCAATCGCGCAGCGCAGCCTCCATTTCGAGATACGTGCTGTCCCCGGTCAATCGATGATACAGATTGCATTGCGTCGCCAGGGCAACAACCAGGTTATTCGAGCACCAGATGAATGGCGCGCCCATCAGAAACGGATTATCTTTCCCGCGGGCGTAGGTTCGTCGCAGGCCCTCCTGATAATTTTCAGCCAGTTCGGTGCGGGTCGCTTCCGATGCATTGCGGGCCAATTCAAAATGGCCGAGATTCATGAAGGGATACCACTGATAATGCCGGGCAGTGTCCGCGCCCATCCAGGGAGTGACTCGTTCGTCGCGACTGAAATTCAGTGCATCGTCGAAATATGCCGGCTGCTCCGTCAATGCAAAGAGAGCCGCAGCACCTAATTCCATATCATCGACCCAGTTGTCTTCTTCGTAAAAATACGGGGCGCGACAGGGTGCGGTCTGGCAGACGCCGGGCCTGGCCTCGCCGAAACGATAGGCCGATGCTGCCTTCGTGGCCAAGTGCCGGGCATAGTCCGGATCGATTTCACTGAAAATCTCAGCGCCCAGGGCAAACGCTGCCGCGAATTTTCCAGCAGTGGACGCAGCGCCTGTGGTTCTATTTTTATATCGAAACAGCCCCTGAGGCTGACCATTGCAGAAATACACCGGCCGCGCCAGGCCCACGACTCCGTATTTTGTGGTATCCTGGTTTGGCAGCCGCCAACCGGCGTGGTCGCGGTCGTCGGCAATTTGGTTGAACATCCAATCTTCGCGCGGATGCATTTTGAGCAGCCAATCCAGGCCCCATTTGGCCTCGTCCAGCACATCGGCCAGGCCATTTTTACCGGGAAGGCCATTAGCTGAAAACTCATCGCCGAACGACGCCGGGTTCTCCCGATAGGCAAACAGCAGGTGGTAGGTCGCGTTGGCCGAGGTTGTCACGTACTGCAGATAATCGCCGGCATCATGCCAGCCGCCGATGGCATCGATGGGCGTGCCGTCCGGTATGGGCCCGTAAATGGTGAACCCATCGTGCGTGTGGCAGGAGTCGTTCAAAAATGGATTGAATCCGCAGCGCTGCTGACGCATGTACAGGAGAAGAAAATCGGCGGCGCCGGCGTAGACATCCGCGCCAATGGGGAAGACCGGCGATGCGGCGGCGTTGGTTTTAATGTAATAGTCGCCAGGTTGATCGAACCGGGAGAAATCGAGCCGAAAGGTACGAACGAACGGACCGTATCCGCCGGCGGCCTGCACTGAATTGGAAGACCAGACCTCCTGTTTCGTTGCTGCATCGTGAAGCGAGAAACGCGCGCAGTCAATGTCATCCTTGCTCACGAGCACCGCGACTTTGATCGATGCCGGTACATAACCCAGTTGATTGATCCGAATCCAGCTCTGCGAGTGACCGGCGTGGTTGCTGCACCAAAGCATCGTCGCAGAAAAGATGAGAGCGAATAATCGAAACTTGAACGTATTCATGGCGTTTTCCCACATCATCATTCGGGTGAATTTTTGAAAGAATCGTCCGCCAGGACGTAGACAATTTCGCCGAAGTAAATGCGATGATAGTCCTTGGCCGGGTAGTTTCTGTGAATGGCAGTGTCAATGAAATTGTGGGGGTTCATATCCTGCCAGTAAATTTTTTTGCATTCCAGAATCAGCTCCGCCTCTTTGAATGAAGGCGCATCCACCGCGTGGGAATCGATGATGGTCAGGCCCGATTCCTGAATTTTGTTGCCGTCTCGGCCTGATTTGGTGCCCAGATAGGCCAATGCTTTGCGATGGCTTTCTGAAAAGGCGCAGAGCGTGAACGTCGAATATTTTTCAATGAATTTGAATGTGTGCCGCGTTGGCCGGACAACCACCTGGACGAATGGCTTTTGCCACATGCCGCCGATGCTGCCCCAGGCAACAGTCATGGTATTGAACGCGTGTCTATCTCCGACTGTCAACAGCAACCACTGATTGAGCCACAGGTCAACCGGATGAATCTTCAGATCTTTCGGAGCGATTGAGATCATGGGAGGTCCTTGAGTTTGAGTTGGAATTGTCGAGTTACAGTTGCAGAGAATATAACAAACAAACCGAGGAATGTCAAACGAAATTATGCAACCGGCCGCATTTAACCTGAAGGATTCAAGAGATCATTGCTGGTTTTTTCAGAGCGCGCGGCTGAACCGGCAAATCACGATTGGCAACGAATTTGACAGTCGAAAATCCTGATTCTTTGGGAAAAAAACTCTGATCGCGTCGTTAGTTTAATTTGGATGCCATTCAAATCATACGACAATCATTAAAAAATAGGAAAAAATCTTGACTTTTAAAAATATTTATTTTATCTTTAGCCGTAATTCGATCTGACCGGCTTTCATTATCTCTCTATCATTAAACGAGTTGACGGATGTGATCTGATCGTGATGGATGAGACGGGTGAAAAGTGGTGCTGTACAATTGTATCATTTAAATTTGAGGGATTGACTTGATGGAAAAAGGAACAGTGAAGTGGTTCAACGCTTCCAAGGGCTATGGTTTTATCCAGAGAGAATCTGGGGATGACGTTTTTGTTCATTTCAAATCTATCCAGGCGGAAGGCTATAAAACGCTGCGCCAGGGCGATAGTGTTCAATTCGAGGTTGAAGAGACAGACAAAGGTTTGCAAGCGACAAACGTTTCCGTTAACCGATAGCAAAACGATTCACCGCTGCGTATCTCCCCGGCGTCCTGCTTCGCCGGGGATTTTTTTTATCCATCACTGCGGCTTCCGATTCGGCAGGCAACTGCCTTCCAACCATTGCTGAAATGTACCCAAAATGACATCGTTGTGCGAGACATCTGTGGGCGAGAGCGTAATCCTGTCCTTCGTCTTGAACTGATTGCCAAATTTCAGATTGGCTTTGTCCAGCAGCTTCATGAATTGGTGATGTTCCGGCGCAAGATGTTCGGTGTAAATGCTCCGCAACCGATGGCCTTTGTCGCTGAGCAGCCAGGGAATGAGCCGCTCGGTCTCGCCGTAAAAAGCGTCGAAGAGAAAAACCTCGGCAATGCGCTCCGACAGTCCGCCTCGTTCCACGGAGAAAATTGCCGGGCGATAGCCGCCGCTGTGGGCTGAGAGGATGACGTTGCCCGCCCGGGGCTGGACAATGCGCCGCTCGTTTTTCAGAATCAGAACGATCTCATCGATGAAGCGCTTCAATCCATCCGCGTCTTCCATGGTTCCGCCGTGGGAGTCCGATGCCCGATAGGGTCCCTGCGCCAGAACGAGAATGGCATTTTTCTGCGAGGCAATGAGTTGTTGAAACAGATCGAATTTTTCCATCACATTCAGCACATCGTTGTTCCAACCGTGAAAATGCACGATGACATCGACGCCGCGGTCGGTTTCGTAAAAGCCTTTCGGCACAAAAATCACCGCGCTGCTGTCCAGATAATGCGGGTCGGCCGGGAAAAATGTCTCCTGATAGCGATGGCCGCTCATCCGCGCCGGATGGGGGAACAAGCCGTGAGTCAGAAAAATGCGCGTCCATTCACCGCCGGGAAAGCTGCTCCAGTCGACGCGGTACGCTGCCGGCCGGTCAACGCCATTCGCGCCGGTGAAGTGATTCCAAACCAGGCGCGCAGCCTGGGCCGCCGCCATTACCCCGCTATTCTCCGAACTTTCGCGCCTGTCCTGAATCTGGTCGCAGAAGATCGCAATGGCAATATCGGCGTTGGGCGAGAGAATCAGCCCGATGTCATTGGCCACGCCGGTGACGCTGCCCGTTTTATGGGCCACGCGCAATGCCGGCGCTGACTCGAACGGCAACAACCGCGGGATCATGTCGTTATATTCCTGCTTCGCCAACATGTCGATCATCTGCCGGCAGACGCTGGAATCGGCCAACTGGCAGGTGTACATTTTCTCCATCAGCATGACCATGTCCTGCGGCGTTGTGACCCCCACGCCGTAGCGAATCGACTCCGGCGCGTTGGTCTTTGTCGGCCACGACATCAGTTTGTTGAGCAGGCGGGTGTCCTTCAAGCCGAGGCTCTTCATGCGTTCGTTCACTGCGGCCAGTTTTTCCTCGTGCGTGCTGCCCAGCGCGTCAAGGACAAGATTGGTGGCTGTATTGTCGCTGACGATGATCATCATGCTCACCGCATCGATGAGTTGCTGCTCGGTTGCGCCGAAGAAGTACTGGTACAGACCTGAACCCCCGAATTTATTGGACTCGTCGAGCTTCATTTTTTGCGCAGGTGAAATTTTGCCTTCGGCGACCTGATAAAAATATTCGACCATCACCGGCACTTTGATGACGCTGGCCGAGGGAAATTTCTCTTCGGATTTATAGGCCAGGGTCTCGCCGGTGCGGAGATTTCGGGCCGCGATGCCAATGCGGCCGCCGATGGATTTTTCCAGTGAGTGCATGTGCCCGGCAAAGTTGACCGCGCTCTGGCCACTGGCGGAATTGACGGAGCAAAATATGAGCAGAAGAAACGAGAGAATCAGTTTGAAAAAGAACTTCATTGAATGATTTCGTGGCATCACACCATCCTTTTCTTTGCTGATGTTGCGTCTGAATATTTCACTGAATAAATAGTACTTTAATTTTTGAATATGCGATGCGATTTCCAGCCGTATCCAGCGCCTCCAGTCTGGCGAAATAGACGCCCGAAGCCAGGGTCGCGCCGGCGTCATCGGTCCCGTTCCAGCGAAAACGAATCACACCCGGGGCGCAATGCTTTTCATCTATCCGGCGCACCTGCTCGCCTAAAATATTGGTGATGGTCAGCCTCAGATGCGAAGCGACCGGCGCCAGGGCCGTGATCACAGTCTCGGCGTTGAACGGATTGGGGTAATTCTGCATCAATTGAAAATCAACCGGCGTAGCCGGGCCAGGACGCTGAATGCCGGTGGCGACATTCGAATAACCCGGGCTTGGCTGCAACAGCGACTGCCAGATGTGGCCGCCATCAGGCACTCGTCCCATGGAAACATCCGTAACCTGGTAGCCGTAGGTCACCGAATCGATCAGGGCAAAACCGTTGGCTTCGGAGTCGAACAGGCCGATCTCCTCGCTGTCGCGATCGAGTTTGTAACTGGTGTGCAGCGGGCCCTGTTCGACCTCATCATCGGCCCAGATCAGCAGGAATTGGCCGGGGGACAGCGTCGTGTCCGGCAACGCCCATTTATCAGGGTTGGCGAGGTTGTCGGTCAAAAATTTATCGCCCAGCCAGATAGCGCTGGTGTCGCCGTTGTAAATTTCAATCCAGTCATCATAGTCGCCGAACGGATCGGCGAGGGTTGCATTATTGCTGGCCATAAATTCATTGATGAACAGCTTCAGTTGGGAAAGGCCAATGTTCATCTCAAACATCGAACCCGGTGCGCCGTACGGTTCCACGGTCTGGTTGCCGGCGAGATCGGCAGCGACGATGTAAAACTGAATGAGCGCAGATTGATTCACCGCCGGAATGGTCGCGCCAAAAATATCATCGCCGGGCGCGCCGTCCCCATGCTGCCCATCGTCGTACATGGTCATTCTCGGCTGCTGCACGCTGTTGATGAAATAGACCACTTTGACCGAGCGATAGCTGTCCTCATCTTCGATCCGTGCGGTGAGCGCGATATCGAGGCCTGCGACCGGGATGTCCGGAGAAATTATTACTTCAGAAATGATGGGAGAGATGTTCACGGTCTCAAGCTGATCCAGCGCCGTCTGGCTGCGCGTGGAAATATACGGCTTCACGCCATAAGGAACATGGCCGCCCAGGGATTGTTCGTACGAGTTGTGAAAATCCTGAATGGTGAAACCATAATCCAGCGTACGAAATGTATCCTGCTCAGCTGCCGATGAGATTATGGCATGAATGCGATCGATGGCCGGAGCCAGAAAATCACTGTTGAAATAGTCCTGGACAAGCTGACGGATATAGAACGTGAGCCGATTGCGGTATTCCTGGATGCCCAGAATGCGCGTCACCAGCGGTCGCTGTTGATCCGGATGTCCCCACTGGTACACGTTTCGATAGCCCCAGTCGATTCCGGGCATAATGCCGTCCCACCAGATGCCGAAGGAATTGTCATAGTCGTAGGGTATGAATTCGAATTTCCCGGTTCGCTGATTGAAATAGAGGTAATAATTGTTGTTCCAGAACCAGTAATCATCCCAACTTCCGGTGAGAATGTCCACGGCCAGCGCCCGCAAAAACGAGGGGACGTTGAATATCCTTTCAATTTCAGCCCGGAATTGGGAGTCATCGGTGGAATGCAGCGTTTGGATGAGAAGAGCCAGATCGGAATAATCGTCGGCCTCGGTGTTGGTTTTCAGATCATAAATACGCCGGCCGTAGATATAAACTTTATACGCATCCGGATTGTCGCCCTGATAGGCCAGGTCGGCCGGGTAAAGACATTTGTACAAATTCCCCTCGTCATTTCCGAAACGGGAGCGGACAAAATTTTCGTCGATGTGCTCGACATTGATGTAAAGCCCATAGTACTCGCCGTTGATGGTCAGTTTGACATGATTCGCCCGCGACGCCGGCACCCGCATGTTCCCGAATAAATCCCAGCACAGCTTTGAGCGGATAATGCTGGGATCGTTGTGCTCGCTGTTCAGGTTCAGTTTTTCCACGTCGTAAAATTTGCGACCGCTCTCGAAACTGTTGAACGAGACCTTGAACGATTTTTTGTGGGATTGGCGGGAGGTGTTTCCCCGCAGCCGGAATCCCACCTGGGTCAGCGTGTCGCGAATGATGCCATTGTCGAAAATGAACGTGGCCGGGTATTCGTGGTCGCTGTAGAGATTGTCCGGGCTCAAAATGAGCGCGAGGGAATCCGGGTCAATTTCTATAAATACCTGCGCGATGACCGAATCTTCAAACACCGGATTGTATTCCGGCAGATAGTCCTGGGCCATCACTGTTCGAATCAGTACCGCAACAATCACCAGGGAGAAAAGATAATTTTTCATGCTGAATTCTCCTGTCTGAAATCGATACAACGTTTTGATGAATCATCAATCGCCGGAACCCGGGCCAGGCTCCCAAAAGGATTTATTGAAATTTCAGATAGCCAAACCGCCACGGCAGATGAAACGCGATTCGCTCCGTGGGGCTCCAGGCATAATGATGCCGCTCGCCTTTCTTCGGGGAATCGATTCGGAAGAAATTCGCCCGCCAGACATCGCCGGGCAGCGGGGGACAATGGGGCGCTCCGAACAACTCGGCCATGGGTATTTTCAACTCAGCGGTCCAGCTTCGGCCATTGCCGTCAGAGTCGACTTCGCCATCGATGGACACAGCAGTTTCCAGCTTTTTCATGTCCCAATCCGGGAAGCCCATGAACTCGGCGAATGGATTGGCAGGCGTCCGATTGTTGAGCAACGCAGCATCGAAAACCACGTTCTTTGGGCTGAGATTGATTTCGTAATACTGATGTCCGGCATTGGCCGGATTGAGAAAAACTTCCACACATTCCTCGTCGTAAATCGGGCTATTGCGCTCCGTCTCCGTGCCCCAGATATAGTCGTCCGCGCAGGTGAAGGCAACGTACAAATACGCATCGCTGTAAAGCGCCTGCACCGTCGTGGCGAATTTACCGTCTTTGCCGGTGATGGCATCGACCAATGGCACAGCGCTGGACTTGTTCCAGGCCGGGTTGTCTATTTTTCCAGTAAGTGCAAAGTCTTCATCAATTTTTGGGCACAGATACATCGGTAAAATCTGCCCCTTCTCTTCTGTCGCCATGTCTAAAACCATTCCTTCATCTTTGTAAGTGATTTCCATTGTTCGGCTTCCCGGCTCTGCATTTAAAAACGGTCCCTCGAAAAGTTTGTACGTCGAATAATCGATGAAATGACCATTCAGCCGGCGTTCGCCGTCGTAGGCAAATGTCATAATATCGCCGGCAGAGGTCGTGTAGCTCACGGTCAGCGTCTGGTCGAATGTATCGTGCACCAGTGTGTTGGTGCGAATCTGCGCCTTGAACGCATCGAAAGAATCGTATTCATCGGCCTGCGCCACTTCGACGATGCAGCCATTCTTCAAATCGTGGCTTCGAAGCCGGAATGCGTCCGCTTCCTCAATCCACTCGTACGGTTGAAGCGGAAAATAGGCGATGAAAGTGTTGCCGCCCCGGCAAAAAATCCAGCCGGAGGCATCGCTGTCCCGGCGCGCCAGGTCTTTAGGAAAGAATCCATCGATGTGGCCATAGCGTTCATGGGGCGGAATGTTGTACAAAACGATCAGTGTATTTTTGTGCTGGAATGTCTTTTCATAGGGAGAGCTGCTCGCCCATTTTCCCTCGTCGGCGTAATAGGTGTGATGCCGCGCCACCTCATCGAAAGCGAATTTCATCTCCTCGGGAAAGAACATGCCCAGGTCTTTTTCGCCGATATACGGGTGCACCGTGAAAATGCACATGTAGGGGCTGTCCGTCATGAACGTGACATCCCAGGTGTGCTGCTGAATGGGCTGTAAAATCCCTCCGCCCATCATGGAGCCGAGCCCGTATTCTCCGGTCATGTACGTGTATTTGTAGACCGGCGGATTGCGCTGCTCGCTGAAGCGGATGATGTTGCGAACCCGTTTGGTCTCGGTGTGGACATAGGGCGTGTCGCGATCCGTTCCAATGGAATACAAAATTTCCGGCAGGTTGAAATCGCTCAGCGCAGCCGCTAGCAACGTGGGGTGATAGCGGGAATTTGTTTTTCCGAACAGCAGCCAACCCCAGGCTGTCATATCCGAACTGGGATGTTTGGGCTGAATTTTCCGCTCCGGGTAATCGCGGCTATGGGCGCCGACGTAGACGCCGTTCAAGTGTTCCACGGCAAAATCAGCGATCAGCCAGTGCACCATGATCAACGCGTTTTGTTTCAATACCGGGTCTTCGGCAAATTGGGACAATCCGAACATGGGCGCGATGAACACCGGCATATAGGTCGGGGAGTCGAATTCGCCCTGACCAATGCTGGTTGTCTGGCGCATCCACAGATCAAACCAGTCCATAGCCTCCTGCTTGTTCTCGGCAGACGATTTTCCAGTGTACCATTTCCTGGCCGGCAAATCCGGAAAGGTCTGAGCAGCCAGGTACAGGCCGGTATAGTACATGGTGAGATGATTTTCAGTGTCGCCGCGATAGAAATTGGCCACAGCCAGATAATCGCGGACATCATCCCGGAGCGATTGCGGCATTTTATCCCTGGCAGCCAGGTAGCCGATCATCATGCTGTAAATGGCGAACATGCCGCTGGGTGAATTGTCGCGGCGCTGCAACATGCGCTCGAACATTTGAATGCCTTCATCGGCGGATTTCCCATGATAAATTTTAGCGGCCGCGATGAGGAAATTATCCGTCCTCACCGTATCGGCCCAGGAAAACAGTTCATCGACGCGGGCGCTGTACCCTGTGTCGGAAGCATAGACAGCGGAGAGGCACGTCAGCGCCCAGAGCAAGATCAACGAAGCCACGAAAGCTCGCTTCATAATGATACCCTTCCATGAAAGGAAATATTCTTTCGATTGATGAATTGATGGAAAAAGCCGGTCAGATTTGCACGCGCGTCAGGACAGGGATGGAGCAGACCATGGTAGATAGCGCTCCGCATCAATGCTGCCGCGCCTGGAAATTCAGGACCGGACGCCGGTTCTGCCCGAATCACTCGAACAGCATGTCCCACACCTGGCTGGTCTCCAGACCGATGAAGCGCCAGCTTTGCCCGGCGTTTTCGCTGAGCCAGATGCCGTCATTCAGGGTGCCGGCGTACACCTTGTTGCTATTTTCCGGATCAATGGCCAGCGCGTGGATGTCCATGTTGGTTAAATCCTGATTGATCGCCCGCCACGATGCTCCGCCATCCTCCGTCTTGAAAATACCGCCGCGGAACGTCCCGGCGTAAATGACCAGCGCGTCCTTTGGATCCACTGTCAGCGCGTAAATTGTCGTGTGCGTCATTCCGCCTGATTTTTGAACCCAGGTCCGGCCGTGATCCGTTGAAACGAATACCCCGTCGTTCTCCGTGCCGGCGATGAAAATGTCATGGTTGGAAGGATGTTGAATCAATGTCCGAATGCCAAGACCGATGAGCCCGATGGGCTCCCAGATGTCGCCGCCGTTTGCGCTGCGATGAATGCCAGCCTCGGTGGCGCAGTACAGCATGCCCGATTGATTTTGATCCAGCAATACCGTCGGAGTGAATGTACTGGTGAGTCCCAGATTTTTCTCCTGCCATGTCTTCCCGCCGTCTTCGGTTTTGTAAATGCCATAGGCCGTGGCAGCGTAGACAGTCTCCTGGTGTTTTGGATCGATGGCAGTTTTCAGGCATTCGGTCATGGCCGCCCCGGTGGTGATTGACCAGGTCTTTCCGTCGTCAACTGATTTCTGAACGCCATTGCCGCAGGACAGGTACATCAGGTGCCTGCCAGCCAGTCGGGTCATGGATACGGAAAAACATTTGGTGTAATCCCAACCGTAATGCTTCCACGTTTTCCCATCGTTCGTTGTCGAAAACAGGCCGACAGAGGGAAATTCCTGACTGCCGATTCGGAATTTTTTCGTGCTTCGGGTGACCACGTAGAGCGTTTTTTGTTTCGCCAGCAACGGTGCGGCCTGCGCGGCAATGAACACCAGAATTAACAGTAGCCCTTCGAAACGTTTCATCGGTTCTCTCCGTATTTGGTTTCGAAAAATATGTCGCTATTCAGCCACTAAATCTCTGACCTGAATTATTCATGAACTTGCTCAGAATTTGAGTCAACATTCAGATTTTCAATTAGCTAAAGGCTAAGCTATTTTGAAACTCAGTTTTTATGCGTTTATTCTAAAAAGAGCAACATTCAGGTTAGCCAGCCTCCTTTAAAAATACTATGAATAATGCAGGCTAAGACACAAGAATAAGTTATATCGAAAATTATCGATTCTGAAAAGATGAATTTGGTTTTAAAAATAAAATTGAATTTCACATTATAAGAATGAGTCCACTTTAAATGGGGCTAAAGCCCAAGACTCAAAGGCAAATTTTTCCCCGACTTGAAAGTCGGGGCGGTTCAAGGTATCTGACTTTTCACTTTTTCAATCGAATGGCCATGTCATTTATGACGTGGAATAGATATCATCACCAACGTATCAAAGCCTTTTAAGGTTTTTTAGAGTCGACCCGGGAATGAAAATGAGATTGACATCTTCATGTCGCGTCGCGAATTGGTAGCAAGAATGCATGCCTGAATAGCGACAAAAATATAAACATAAAATACTTAAAAGTCAAGCGATAGAAATTGCCGCGCCCACTGAATAGCGCTTGATTTTTCAAAATGGATTCGCTATATTGCATGCCAGACATCGGCTGGAATAAAAGCAGAAACCTGAACTCAAATGCGCCGTATTCCTGCCTGTATAAATTCGGTTGTGAGAGAGTATTTTTAGAAGTTGCCTGAAAGAACGATCCATGGCCTATTTCGATACCCACCCCAAACAGTTTCGCCTGATGTTCAGCGCGATCGCCGTAACCCTCATGTATATTGCCGGGTACAATTTCTATCGAATCGCTACCCTTCCCACGGATGAAAATCTTTTCACTGCGCCGCCGTCGCAATTTTATATCACCCGACCGTTTTCCGGCGAACTCTTTCCTCTCCGGGGCAGGGCGCCGAAGTTCGCCCCCGCGAGTGACGACTCCGCTCGGATCGGAGATTATCTACTGGGCAACGACCAAAAGAAGATGGGACGATCAAATGACTGGCTAAAACGCCTGAATGCCGCGCCGGATGATTCCTTTTTTACCATTATTTTATTACGTTCCGATCCGAAAGAAATCAAGCAATTGAAGGTCAGAAAATCGGCGCTGCCGGACAGCTTCTTCCGCGTCCTGCCGTCGGCGGCGCATGTGATAAAAGTGAATCCGGGCGGCGCGTCGGAGCGGGCCGGCATGCATGTTGGCGATTTGATTGTGCGCATCAACGGCCGAACCTTTAATGACATCTGGGAAGCAGACAGGATCATGCGCAGCGCCCGCGCCGGCAAAACCATCAATTACGATATCATCCGCCGAAATCGCACTATCACGCTCCACGTGACCCTGGCCAGTTTCGGATTCCCAATCATCGTGTTGCTGCAATTGTTGGCCGGCGCCTCATTGATTGGGGCGGCTTTCTTCTTCGCCATGGTGAGCGCTTCGAAAAAATCAGCCCGGTTGCTGAGTTTTGCTATGTTGATCTGTGGGTATGCGCTGGCCCTCACGTTCGGTCGGCTTAAAATTGAATTCGATGATTTTGCCATCGTGCGCTATTTGACACAGACGATGGCCATCGCCATTGGACTGGCGTTCTGGCTGGACAGCGCCTATTTCTTCCCAAAAGAGTGGAAGGATGTCGCCGGGAAAAAATGGATTCGGCGGATACCCTACGTGGCTGCGATCGGATTTTCGCTGTACGTGATCATCGATTTTTTCAGGCACTTCAAAACCATCCACGAGCAGACTATTTCCATCCTGTTCCTGGTGGCGCTTGCCTATAATTTTGCGGTTCATTTTATTTTTCGCAAACAGCGCGCCGCTGAATTGAAGCGGCTCAGTCGGATCATCGCGCTGACCATCTACGGCCTGACGCTGCCCAATATGGTTATCCTTCTGCTGACCGGCGTGGATACAAATTACGAGGTCGCTGCCCATTGGGTGCTGCTGTATTGCCTTGTTCCCCTGGCCTATATTTACACGATCGGCCGTTATAAACTCCTCGATCTGAAACTCAGCATTCGGAAAAATGTGCAACACACCATCATTTCGTCCGCCTGGCTCCTGCTGCTCCTGGCGCTGTTCATTCGGCTTCTCAGTCAACTGCCGAAGCTCGCCTTTCGTATCCCCAATATTCGCCTGACCATTACGTCGTTCGAAATCATCGATGAGCCGCTGAGTCCCGGCCAGCAGGATTTCATCGAAAAAATTCTGGTGATGGGCCTCGCCATCGGTTTCACTCTTTTATTCTGGAAGATCCGGCGCTGGGGACAGACGATCATCGATAAGAAATATTACCGGCTGCAATTCGATTATGGCAAGTCAGCCAATGCCCTGGCCGAGGTGATGGCGACCAAATTAACCATCATGGATCTCGCCCGGGGCATTGCCCAGAAACTGACGGAATTGTTGCAGCTCAAATCGACCGGCATTGTATTTTTCAGAGATGAAGAGACATGCTGCTATCAGGCGGCGTACCGTTTCGATGGCATGGAATCCCAGGAATTCAATCTGGATGTCCGGCAGGCGTTTGTTCGCGTGCTGCGAAAGCTTCGGACTGACTCCCGTTTCAGCGTGGATTATTTGCCGCCGGATCTCAAGTCCTATTTCGAGCAATGCGGCTTTCAGCACATCATTCCCATCTGGTTCAAGGATCGCCTTGTGGGCACGCTGCTGATTGGAGAGAAATTGTCCGAAGCCCCGACGCACGCCGATGATTTGACGTTCTTCACGGCGGTGGCGAAACAGTCATCGGTCGCCATTGAAAATGCGTTTCTGCACGAGGAGATCACGGAACAGGAGCGGCTCAAACATGAATTGATGATTGCGCGGCGCATTCAACTGGCGTCGCTTCCGCAGCACACCCCAATCATCGAAGGCCTGGAAATTTCCGGCACATCCATTCCCGCGACAGAAGTGGGCGGCGATTATTTCGATTATCTCAATGGCGAGCCGCACTCGGTCAATGTCATTGTGGGCGATGTGAGCGGCAAAGGCACATCCGCGGCGCTGTACCTTTTCAAAATTCAGGGCATACTTCGTTCGTTATTCGGATTTGGATTGAAGCCGCGCGAGCTGTTCATCCGCGCCAATCAAATCCTGTACCGCGATCTGGACAAACAATCGTTCGTAACGGCTATCAGTGGATTGTTCGAAACGCAAAAGAGGCGGGTTGTGCTGGCCCGGGCCGGGCATCAACCTCTGTTCTATTACCACGCCGGCACAGAGACGGTGCAGATCATCACGCCCCGCGGATTGGGCCTGGGTCTGGACAGCGAAAAAATCTTCAGCTCAGAAATCGAAGAAAAGGTTATTACCTACGATGTGGGCGATATCTTTTTATTTGTGACGGATGGCATTACCGAAGCTCAGAGCAGGGACAGAATTCAATTTGGCGAAGAGAAACTGGCCGATGTGCTCAAAGGATGCAACGCCGAAAGCGCGCTGGCCATTCGCGACAGCGTCATCAACGCTGTGAAGGATTTCACAATAGACATGAGCCAGCATGACGACCAGACTGTGGTGGTTGTCAAAGTCATTTGATGGGAGTGAAAACCGGCGCAAATTCCCAACGCGCTGAATGGTGTCATCAAACCAGACCGGGCAATGCTTTTTTTCACAAGATAGCTGGAAAACCGGATCGCCGCCGCCGTGACCCCGTGGGCGCTGCGCTCAGGCAGTCAGGTGCAGCGGCATTCTTCCTGTTGTGAGTTCATTCCTCGGATAACAACTCATCGGATTCACCGCCATTGGCTTGTTCCCAGACCAAAATATCCTGCGCGACTTTCTCGTCCAGAGCGATTTGCGTGTTGTCGATGCGCAGCACAAACGTTGGGTATTTTTGATGCACCCAAATCTGCGCTCCCGGCTTGATGCCCAATTGAGTCAACTGGTGCATTCGGGAATTGGATCGGGTGTTGATGTAGGCAACGCGCCCCTTTTGCCCGGACTCCATTTCGGTAATGGACCTGGCCGGCGATTCAATGGAGTGTTTGGCTTCCTGGCAGCAGGCGCCGGGAGGAATTGGCATGCCATGGGGACATACTTTGGGGTGACCCAGCAGCGTGCAGATGCTGTCCACAATTTCCGGCACCACGAAATGCTCGAACTCGCACGCGCCGGTTTCGGCGCGATCGATATTCATTCCCAGCACATCCGTCAATAGCCGCTCGGCCAATCGATGGGATCGAACCAGCAGCCGCGCGGTGTCGTGCCCTTTCTGCGTGAATTTGATCTCGCTCTCTGTCTCCTCGATGAAACCCTGCTGCTTCAGCACCTCAATGATGGACGGGTCCCAGTCGCTATTGACGTGAACCAGAATTTCCTTCATGTTGGCGCCGTGTCGCTCCTGAATATACCAGAGAATTTCCAGGTATTCTTCCAGTTCTTTGTGTCGTCGCTGTTGAAAAAAACGATGGTGTTTGTGATGGCCGTGATTGAAATGATGCATTAGAAAGAACCTCCGTAGTTAACATGTTCCAGAATTAAATTAGCAGCCGCACCGACGAGGAATGACGTGATCGTGATGACGAACACCATGAGCAGCGCTTTTTTCATGCCCAATTCTTTGACCATGGCCATCACGTTGGAAATGCACGGGACGAACAGGGTGAGGACGATGATGGAGACAATGGCCTGAATCTGGGTGAGGGCGCTCTTTTTCACCATGGCCAACACCAGTGCAGCGCCTGCCTCGGAGCGGGCGAAGCTCATGACCAGGGCCTCGGTGAACTCGATTGGCAGATGAAGCAGGGAGACAACCACCGGGCGCATCACCCATTCCAGCATTTTCATGCCGGACGTCTCGTTCAGGACGAACAGAACCAGCGCTCCCAGAAGGAACAGCGGCACCGCCTCTTTCAAAAACCAGAGGGAACGGTAATAGGTTTTCTTCAGCAGCAGGCGCAGATCCGGCAGGCGAATCGGTGGGATCTCCATGATGAAATCCGAGTGGCCCGATTGCGGGATGATTTTATTGAGAACCACGCCGGCGAAAAGTTCAATCACAGCCAGCGTGGCAATGACGATGACGAACGAGGCCAGTGGCTGCGTGGAAAGGACGCCGATGCTCACGCTCATCTGGCTGGAGCAGGGAATGGCCAACCCGATGAGGAAAATGGCAATGTATTTCTCTTTTTTGGAATCGAGAATTTTCGTGGATAGCGTCGCCATTGTCTTGCAGCCGAAGCCCAACACAATCGGCAAAATCGATTTTCCGGACAGTCCCACTTTTTTGAAAACGCGATTGGTCAGAATGAGGAGATTGGTCAGATACCCCACATCCTCCAGCAGATTGAGTACTAAAAAGAACAGGGTGATGATCGGCAGCACCGTGACCACAGCGTTGAACAAGCCAGTCGTCAGCAGGCCATAATCGCCGATGAGAAATCGATTCAGCAGGGGATTCTGAATCAGTCCATCCAGAAATCTGATGATGGGCGCGATGAGATAGTGGTCAAAACTGCTGACCAGAAATGACGCGCCAAATTTTCCGACGATGAGATAGGTCATGATGATCATGCCCAGGCCAATGAACCAACCGTACACCGGATGCCGCGACCACTGGCCAAATTTCTGAATGCCGAATTTAGTCAGTTCGCCTTTCCGGGTCACCACGCGCTCCACGACCGAGTTGATCCAGGCGTTTTGCGAATTCATGATACTGATGGATAAATTGACGATATTTTTATCGACGAACTGGGATTTAGCAGCCTCGGCTTTTTGAGCAATGTCCGGCCCATAGTTATCGTAAATCCAGCGCGAGGCGAACGGGTCGTCCAGCGCGAGAAGCGCGATGATAGGCCGGGCCGGCCTATTTTTTATGGGGAACAGGTTGAGGATATCGTTCATGAAATTCTCGATGATGCGGGGGTATTTCAAGCTCGGCTCCGGCGGTTTGAGCGAGCGAATTGCCTTTTTGATCCGATCGATCCCTTCGCCTTCGATGGCCACCGCTTCCACCACCGGCACTCCCAATTGTTCCGACAACGCTTTGGCATTCACGCGCAATCCCTGCCGGACCAATTCATCGTACATATTGAGCACGAGTATCATCGGAATTTTCAGATCCAAAAGCTGGGCGGTCAGCGTCAGCGAGCCTTCCAGATTGGCCGCTTCAATCACCTGAATGATAATTTCAGGATGGTAGAGGAACATCAAATCTCGAGTGACCTGCCCCTCTTCGGATGGATGGTCCAATCGATAGATGCCTGCCGTGTCGATGAGCACAAACTCCTTGCCTTCGATGCGTACTCTGTCTTTATTCACCTCCACCGTGGTGTATGGGTAGTTCGCCGTTATCGCATATTTGCTGGCAAACTGATTGAAGATGGTCGTTTTACCGACATTGGGATTTCCAACCAGCAGAATGACATTTTCATGAAAAGGGATTGACTCGATTTCCACGTGTTTATCCATAGCTTTGATTTTTCGTAACGTTCAAGTAACTTAATTTTCAATTTACTATCTTACGCATAATTTTCAGACTTTTTTTGGCAGAAAATTTTATAGAACACTGATGACGCTGATGATACACCAAAAAGGTGGCGGCGCTTTTACACTGATTAAGAATCCTTGAACATCAGCGTCATCCGCGTCATCAGCGTTCTATTTCTTTTTTAGTTCCGGCTTGTCTATATTAGGGGATAGCGTCAATTTATACAACCCGGAGCAAGTCATTATCGCTGAGATTTCGTTCGAACTCTATCTTTGTTTTCGACAGTCGTGACATATTCCATAAATTTCCAGCCTGAAAAAATCGGTTTTAAAATCCTGCTGCGCCGAGATGGCCTTCTGAAATTCCACAATATCATCGTTCTGAAATTCCGAAATTTTCCCGCACATGCGGCAGATCAGGTGTCCGTGGCTCCGGGATTGAACGCGGTTCACTTCATAGTATCCTTTTTTCTCACCGAACGAATGTTCCAGAAGAATCCCGCAATCAACCAGCAGCCGAATGGTGCGGTACACCGTGGCAATGCCAATATCCGGGCTTGTCCTGAACATGGCTGAATACAGGCTGTCGATGGTGAAATGTTCGGACATGTTCATAATATATTCGAATATCAGGTCCCGTCGCTTGGACGATTTTAAATTATTGGCGCGAATGTGATTCCTGTATTGATCCCTGAGACTGATGACCATGGCGATTCCCATCAATAATAATAATGATAATTATTATCAAGATGACAAGGTAATCAATATAATCGAAAATTTCAAGCGAAAATTCAGGAATTTTTCAGGCTGGAAAAAGGCGCGCCGACGGTTCGGTGCGGTCTGTGTGGCAGAAGAGGATACGAGGAAGGGACGCAAAGCAGGGCTACCGCGCGAGTCTGAGTCCGGAGGGAAATAGTATCCGCGGTTCAGATGACAAGGGCGGTGAATAAAAAGCATGTCCGTTCGTTCGATTGCCGCGCGCAACCAGGTCAGGGGGCTAATTTACTGAAGGACTTGCTGCAAAAGGGGCAGGACGATCTGCTTCCAGGCGTCGTACCCGGCGTCGGTCAGATGAATGCCATCGCGGGAGTATTCAGCTTTCAATTGGCCGGAATCGTCGACGAATTGAGCGTGGAGGTCGATGAACTCGACGTGCGTCTCAGCGGCGATGAGGATCAGGCGCCGGTTGTATTCCACAATGAGGGAATTGAGATGGGCGTATTTCCCTGTCGCCGGCAGAGCGGACTGCAAATAGACTGCGATGGATGGATCGAAGCGGTGGATTTTTTGAATGATTTTCTCGGCGCCGGCGGCAATCTGCCGGGGACGATACTTCTTGTCCGCGAGATCGTTGACGCCAATCATCAGAAAAACAGCGCGCGGCCGACATTGGTAAATCGATTCGTCCAGCCGCTGCAGCACGCCTGAGCCCTCGATGCCGGTGTGGTCGGCCACAATGCCCCGATTCAAAATGGGCAGCGATGGAAAATAGCGCGCTGCATCGAACCCCTCGGTGATGGAGTCGCCTAAAAGGATGATGGTCTTCGGCGCTGAGAGATGGGCATTTTCCTGTTTGAATTGGGCGATGCGTTTGGCGCGATGCGCCAACAGATGCTCCGGGTAAATGTCAGCGCCAGTATGGCAGCCGGGCAGCAGCGCTGTCAGGACAATCCACAACTGGATTCGGCTGAAAAAACGCCGGAACGAAATTGAGTGGGTGAAAGAGATGGTGAACATTTTCTCTCCTGTAAGCTGGGGGAGTGTCATCAAGTATTGCAACTCAAAGAATGCTGTGAATGCATTAAAATGAAAAACCCCGCCCAAAAATTGGAGCGGGGTTTTTCTGAAAATCAGCAGAGATTATTTAACCAATGTCATCCGTTTGGTCTGCTTGACATTGCCGACTTCAAGGCTGTACATATAGGTGCCGGTAGCGACGGCTTTGCCAAGATTGTTGGTGCCGTCCCAAACGACCTTATGGGTGCCCTGGGGTTGGAATTGATCATTGACCAATGTTCTTACTTCCTGTCCCATCATGTTGTAAATTTTAACCGTGACGCGTTTATCGAGAGGAATGGTGTACTCGATGGTCGTGATCGGGTTAAATGGATTGGGATAGTTCTGAGCGAGTTTGTAATCGCTGGGGGTGATGACTTTCCAGGTTTCTTCGGAAACGCCATCACTGCCAGTATGTTCGAACACATAGAGCCATGTGTCGGAATAGGGCGATTCAATCATCGATACAACAACTTCTTTTTTGCCATCGCCATCGAGGTCGCCATTCGGAGCGTACACACCAAAGGAACCGTGGACAGCGGAGACAACGCCGATTGAATATTTATTGCCGTACATGAAATCGCGGTCGACATAGACTTCTTTCATGGTCCAGCTTTCCTGGGCCATCATATCGGCGCCGCTGCCATTGTACTCTAAGGCGCGGACAGCGCCGCGGGTATAGAGCGTGACGTAAAATTCTGGCAATTCGTTCTGGTTTTGATCGGCCAGGCAACCTGTCAAGCCGGAGCCACCTGCATCATCGCGCAACCAGGCGTAATGATCGGGATTAGCAATATTGATATTTTTAATGCTATCCGGCGCATTGATGATGTAGATCGTGGCATTCCAGTAGGAATTGAAGACCAATTCATCATCGCCATTGCCGTCGATATCCGTGACGCCAATACCGCGATAAACTGTTTCGTCGGTCAACGTGATGTCGGTGAAGACAATTGTTTCTTCGTAGGTATCCGGCGCAGTGGCTTCATAAAAATTAATCTGGCCATTGTTCCATGTAGCAAAAATAGCTTCTTTTTGGCCGTTGCCATTCAGGTCAGCCGTAATGGCGATCTGGGGTGAGCCGGTCATTTCGCCTGAACCGCGGTGCAGGGCCAGTTCAACTTTCCATGTCGGGAAGCCGGTCAATTCGCCGTCCACGCATGAGAAAATGTACAGACCATCACCGGCATTCGCTCCGGCATTACACGGCCACAACGCTTCGATATGGCCATCATTGTCGACATCGTCAAAATAGACGTCTTCGGTACGTTCGGTACGCGTCAAACGCGGATCGATTTCGGTCGCAGGGAGAATGTAGGTAGGTCCGCCACTGATGCCAAAACCGTTATCCGTGACGCCATCCCATTCGAAGAAATAGAAGCCGATGCTGTCCGGTTTTGCAGTCAGACCAGCGGCCAGGGCACCCATGTGAACGATGATTTCCTGCTTGCCGTTGCCGTCCATATCCGAAACACCTATGCCACGAGGTTGCGAGCCGGAAGCCGGCGCGTGGGGGGTCTTATAGGAAAATACCCATTCCACGGTATTGTCGGCGACAACTTCGTACACATGGAATATGCCTTCGTATTCAGTACACATGATTTCCGGTTTTCCATCCTGGTCCACGTCGGAGCCAGCGAAAATACCGCGAGGATTGCTGTGAACCGGATCCACGGTCAGAACGGAGGTGGAGTCATCGTGCCACATGACTTCGAAACCGGCATCGGGCAGCATTTCGTGCTCGATGATTTGCACATAATTTTCATCGCCGGAACCGGCGTAGACGATGGCAACTTCACCTTCACCATCGCGATCGAAATCGCTGATGCTGAGGTGCTGCATATCCTGGTTGGCATTGGTATACAGTTCATAGGTCTGCCAATTGGCCGGATCTGCAAGTGCTTCATTAGGTACGGTTTCACCGACCGGGCCGGTATATTCCAGATCGATGATCTTATTGGAGGAAGCGATGAAATAGATGTCAGACCCATCGCTGCCGAAGCCATGATCCATATCGCCATAGGCAACGCCCGAGAGGCTGAAGCCTTCAGGGTTGACATAAAGTTCATGCACATGATTGGAGTCGATCAAAGCAATTTCACCGGGGTTGGTGACGAGGTATACTTTGCCAGGGGCATCGTTTCTGACATAGATGATTTCGCCGCGGCTATCGCCGTTGATGTCTCTGGCTCCCATGCCTCGCAGGCAGTAGCCATCGACATCGTCATCGAGATGTAATTCAAAATGTTTGATGTAATCGTCTTCCACACCGGAATTTTCGTAGAGACGAATACCGTTGAAATCAGTAGTGCCAACGCCGAAATCTTTCATGCCGTCGTTGTCCAGGTCGCCAAAGTAATAACCCCACGGCGTGTAGACGAGTGTGTCCGTATATTCGACTTCGAAGGTCGGGAAAGCCAGATCGCCGCTTGTCTCTTCAACGACCCAAACGACGTCGTCATGGGTTTCACCGATGACCAACTCTGTCTGGATGTCACCATCAAGCTGGCCGGCGAACACCATGGTGATACCGCCGCCATTGCCATTGACATCGTAGGTGCAAGTGGGCATGTCCATCGGGAATGGATAGGCATCGGTGATGGTGGTGTCTTTCTCCCAAATCCAGAGACCGGCATAGCCGCTGCCGGCAGTTTGCTGCACGCCGGCGATCAATTCTGGCAGACCATCGGCATCGAGATCTGCTAACGGGCTTGCATTCTCCTGAGTTCCGAACAGAACGTAGCTGTAGACGCAGTTTTCGATGAAGTAGTACCAGACCACTTCGTACTCATCGTTGGCAGTTGCTTCAACAACAAAGTACCAGGCGCCACCGACCGGGTCATCCGCCGCGCAGAACAATTCGTTCTTGCCATTGTTGTTATAATCCGGAAGGGTTTTTGAATCCCAGAGGGTGTAGGGAATACCAGCCGGGAAATCAACTTTCTGAGAGGACCAACTTAGACGGAATTTGTTTTCACCTTCCTCAGTCGCCCAGGCATTAATAGAAGATAATACCAGCAACGAGGCCACGATCAAAACCAGTAACTTTTTGAAAGACATTACGAACCTCCTAAAATTTGTTGATTAATTAATTGATTAATTCGACCACAAATTATAAAAGCTCGATCACCTCCTCTTTCGTACTGCTACTCGTGAGATGCTTGTTGATATGTTTGAAAATAGTAAGAAAATGTGAACGTATGTCCAATGATGAAAATGGGGTGGTAATAAAAACTTATATCCTATGGATAGAATAGTTAATTTTAAAAGAGATAAGCCAGTCGTGTGAATGAACATGTCTAAATATAACATGAAATTATAATAAAAAAAAATATAAATGTCAAATGAAAAATTTTTAAAATTAAAATCAGGTAATTTTTTTACTTGACAAAGTTGAATTCATTTGTTAAATTGCTTCCCTTAAACGGGTATGAAATAAAATAATACATTAGCCCGAACTCCATGATTGAATTAATTTAACAAGGAATCAGTCATTTCAGCACATCTGAAATCTTGTTTTGAGATAATTAATCCATAAATCAATCTCTTTCTTTAGTTACTTTTTCCCGCTCCTTGAATCGAATCGAATTTAATCATAGATTCATTTACAGAATACCAGTCCATTGCAAAGAAACAAGTTGTTCCTAAATCTGTTTTGTGTTTGAATGAAAGCCAGTTCTATTGATGCCATCTCCTACCTGAGTAAATGACGATCGTCGGGGAGATATTAAAGAATGTGGGATGACGCAATGCCACTCTCTTCATTCATTTCATTCAGTCACAATCAAACCAATCGAGCCAAATAATATGGAGGGTACCATTGATTGCTAAACAGGTTATTGTCTTGTCCCTTATCTGTCTCATGTTGATCCCAATGATGGTGTTGGGAGACGTTACTGGTAAGATCAGCGGCCTCGTCGTTGATGCCGAAAGCGGAGATCCGCTTCCGGGGGCTAATGTCATCATTGACGGCACAATGATGGGCGCATCAACTACTTTGGATGGTTACTATTACATCATCAATGTGCCGCCGGGAACCTATAGCGTCCGGGCGTCGATGATGGGCTACACAACCATGGTGCAAAAGGAAGTGCTGGTGCGGGTGGGATTGACCTCTGAGATAAATTTCAAACTGTCACAGTCGGTCGTCGACCTGGGTGAAGAGGTTGTGATCATTGCCGAGCGCCCGATCGTTCAGAAAGACTTGACTTCTGGTCGCGCCATTGTTACGTCATCTGAAATTAAAGAGATGCCAGTGGAATCGTTCCGCGGCGTCTTATCGACCAAAGCCGGTGTGACGACCGGCGCGGATGGCGCAATGCACATCCGAGGCGGTCGCGCCAATGAAATTGCCTACATGATCGATGGCATCTCCGTTTCTAACCCCTTTTGGGGCGGCATGGCAGTCGAAGTGGAAAATACCGCCATCCAGGAATTGCAGGTCGTCAGCGGCACGTTCAATGCCGAATACGGTCAGGCCATGTCCGGTGTGGTGAATATTGTCACCAAAGAAGGTGGCCGGGACTATCATGGAAATTTCTCCGCGTATATGGGCGATCGGTTGAGCGACCACACAGATATTTTTCTCAATGTGGATGATGTCGATCCATTCAGCCAAAAAAACTTCGATTTCAGTCTCGATGGTCCGTTGCCTTTTGCCGGCGATAAATTTTCTTTCTTTGTCTCTGGCCGTTATTACGATGAAAACGGCTATCTGTACGGAAAGCGTGAGCATGCAGTCGGCGATGCAATTTACGTGGATGAAGCCTCCGCCGATATTTTAGCGCGCACGCCGTACAACGATGGCCGACTTAATTTCCTGGAGCCATTCACAGACTGGAACAATAACGGCGTCCATGATCTGGCTGAGCCGTACACTGACGCCAATAACAACGGCGCATGGGATTACGGCGAGGCGTACGAAGACCTTGATGGCAATAGCCGTTTCAGCGATACAGAGCCATACAGAGATTTCGACCGGGATGGGATTCGCGATAACGGCTTCAGCGGGGACAATAAACTGGTGCCTATGAATCCGTACCGGAAATTTTCCGGCCAGGCGAAAATGACCTATCGGCTCTCATCGAACTTAATTTTCCGGTATAACCTCCTGATGGATGATATTGAACATAAAGATTACAGCCATTATTTCAAGTACAATCCGGACGGAACTCCAACGACTTACCAATCGAGCATATCGCATAAACTGGACATGACGCATCAGCTTGCACAGAGTGCGTTCTATGAAATAAAAGTCGCCCACTACGAAAATGATTTTAAAGAGTACCTGTACGAAGACTGGCGCGACCCACGCTATCTTCCGACCATTCTGATCTCCAGCACCCCGGGCAATGAGTTTTACGGCGGTGGTCAGAGCAAAACCCATACCTATCGAAATTCCAAGACAAGTGTGCTGCGATTTGATATCACTAACCAATTCAACAAAACGCATCAGTTCAAATTGGGTCTCGAAGGCCGATACCACGAACTGTTCTACCATAGTTATTACATCGACATCAGCGAGACAACCAACTGGATGCCCCAAATTTATACGCCCCTGACCAGCACCGGTAACGATCAGTATCGGCGCTATCCCAAAGAATTAGCTGCTTATATTCAGGACAAAATCGAACTGAAAGACATGATCGTCAATGTCGGTCTGCGCTACGATTATTTCAATTCCGCGTGGAAGGTGGTTGAGGATAACAGCGACCGCCGTCTTGTCCCTGGTAATCGGACGTCCCTGGATGATCTGGCATTAAAAGATGCCACTGTTAAGCATCAGGTCAGCCCGCGGTTGGGAGTTGCCTATCCCATCACGGATCAGGGCACAATTCACTTTTCGTATGGTCATTTCTTCCAGATTCCGCCATTCGCTTATCTTTATTCAAATCCGGAATTTGAGGTCATCAGCGGCCGCTTCAACAGTGTATTGGGCAATGCTGATCTGAATCCTCAACAAACAGTGATCTACGAAATTGGGTTGCAGCAGCAGGTCGCAGAGTTCATTGGCCTGGAAGCCATTTGTTTTTATAAAGACATCAAAGACTGGTTGGGAACGGAAATATTTGAGCTGTACACACGGGGCGATTATTACAGCCGCTATGCCACCGTCGATTTTGGCAATGTGAAAGGCGTTACGCTGTCGCTAGAAAAACGACGCTCGAATTATATCTCCGGCTCAATCGATTACACCTACTCGGTCGCCGAAGGCAATTCTTCGGACCCATTATCCCGATTCTATGATTTGCAAACCGTGCCGCCGGAAGAGACGGAAAAGCGCGTTGTCCCTCTGGATTGGGATCAGACGCATACCTTGAATTTCTCGGTAACCGTGAGCAAACCCAAAGATTGGGGATTCAGCCTGTTGGGAAGAATCGGCTCCGGCCTGCCATACACGCCAACCCGCGACGCCATCCGCGTCGATGCTGAGAACAGCGAACGCAAACCGTCCAATATTGAGGTCGATCTGCACGCGCACAAGGATTTTTATCTCTCTGATAAAATGCACATGGTACTGTTTTTGAAAATTTACAACCTGTTCGACCGACTCAATGAACTGTACGTGTATTCAGATACCGGTCGGGCCACCTATGCGCTGTATCCCAACACTGACCACGGCGATGAATTTGGCCGGCATTATCTGGATGATTTTCTGACCCGGCCTGGTTATTATTCCGGACCCCGTTCAGTTCGATTGGGCGTTCAGATGGGATTTTAATCGGATGGTGTAACTGGCCGCGTCCGCCCATTGCATTCCAGCGCTGAGACTGGATTTCGCCTGTCCCCGAAGCGATGCAAAGGGAGCAGGACGATAGGCCTGAATAGATTGAAATTCGATTCTAAAACATAATGACATTCTGTTTTAACCACGCGCTTTATCTTCTAATATCGTTAAGGAGAATTTGCCTGATGAAAATAAAACTTAGCTGGATATATCTCATCATTTCGATGCTACTCATTCAAACGAGCTTCACAGCCGCTCAGCAATTAGCGCCTCGGCCCGGAAAGAAAGGAACACCGGAGCAGTGGAAGGAATGGCGTGAGCAGCAGAAAAGTCTGAGAAAAAAATTACTCGGAAGCCATGACTGGCGCAAGGAGGGATTCCATCGCGGCAACCAGGTTTCCACGGTATTCTATAACTTTGGCACCATTGGCCAGCCGGGCAACACAGCGTCGCTGGTATGGCCGAAAGGCATTGGCTACGATTACGGGTATGAATTTGGCGTGCTGGTCGCAGCCGAAGTCACGGACACGCTGAACTTTCGCCGGCACATAATTTCCGAAGGATTGGATGAGGGCGGCGATACGGACACGCGGACAGGATTACCCTGGGGCTTCGAGCCGTTGGCCAATTTCGCCAGATATGACCAGCCTTACATAGCCATGAGCGATGCCGAAGATACATGGCCGGTGAGCTGGCCCAATCGAAGCTCAGAGTGGGATGGCTCGTGGATCGCGGAATACGGCCTTGACTCCGAGACCGCCGACCAGGAGAGCTACTACGTCATGGACGACGCTGCCAACGCCGAATTTGCCTTTTTCCCGGATCCAATCGGAGATCCCAATCGCCGCGGTCTGGGTGTAGAGGTGGAATCGCGCGGTTATCAGTGGCATCAGACACTGGCGCAGGACTGTATTTTCTTCATCTACAATGTCAAAAATGTCGGCGCCGACACGCTCAATAAAGTCTATCTGGGAATGTACGGCGATCCCCATATTGGCGGCGCCAGCGATTACGATGACGACGATGGCGCGTGGGACACTTTTTATGACATGGTTTACGCCTGGGATCATGATTTTCGCGGCAAGCCGAACGCCTGGCTGCCGGGATACCTGGGATACAAATTTCTGGAAAGCCCCGGTGAACCCTACGACAATAAAGACAATGATGATGATGGAATGGTGGATGAATCCATGCAGGACGACGTGGATAATGATATGGACTGGAATAACCTGACAGACGACGTGGGCGCCGATGGCGTCAGCGGAGACCTGAATCGAAACGGTGTACAGGACGGCACTGAGACCTGGGACCGCGGCGAAGGCGATGGAGCGCCCACCCACGGCGAACCCAATTATGACGAGACCGATCTCGATGAAGCGGACCAGATTGGTTTGACCTCGTTTGCGGTGTACGAATATAATGCCATGACGCCGCTTCAAGACGAAGATACCTGGCAGCTCATGGTCGCCGGCACGTTCGATACCACATTCGGACAGACCAAGGACAATGCATTTCAATACGCATCCGGGCCGATTAAAATGGGACCCGGGGATCAGCGGCGATTTTCCATCACGTTGTTTTTTGGCTACGACCTGCCCGATTTATTCCGAAGCGCAAAGACGGTTCAGCGCATCTACAATGAAGGCTATCGGTTCACGCGAGCCCCGGAAAAGCCGCGCGTCAACGCTGTTGCCGGAGATGGTCGCGTGACACTGTACTGGGATGACTTCGCAGAGAGCTCCCGGGACCCCATCCACGGCTATGATTTTGCCGGATACAATATTTACCGCGGAACCGATCACGGCCTGAGTGATGCCTACGTGATTACCGATAACCACGGGAATCCCAAATTGTACAAGCCCATGGCGCAATTCAATAAACCCGGCGACGGCTGGTATGGCGCCCATCCCATCGAGACGACCGAGGGAATTCATTTCTATATGGGCGCTGATGATGAATCGCCATTGAAACACTCGTGGACTGATTCGACGGTGACTAACGGGCAGATCTATTATTACGCTGTCGTCGCTTTCGACCACGGAGATTCCACGGATATTCCGCCCACAGAATGCGACTGGGTGTTCGACGAATATCCGGCTCATTCCGGCACCTATTACCCCACGGTCAATACGGCAATTGTCACGCCGCAATCTCCGGCCAGTGGATACGTGCCGCCAGCCATTGAAAACGATCTGGTGAAACACAAGGGCCCGGCCACAGGACATGTATCCGTTGATTTTATCGACCCATCCCGTGTGAAACAAGGCCATACCTATTCGCTGACATTCAATGATTCAACAGACAGCGACACCACGTTCAGCCTGTGGGATGTCGATAATATTGTTACCGAATTACTGCCAGTCACAGTTCGTTACCAATACATTGCCTGGGACACGACGACGTACCCGGCAACCCCGATTGATTCCGTGCGAATCGCATCGATCAATCTAGCGAATCAATATGTATTAAATAATGAATATTTCCAGTTGTGGAATGCTGACAGCTCCTACCAATTCCCCAACGATACATTGTTATTCGCGCTGGATAGCCCCAAAGGCTGGGTCGTCATCAAAGACACGGTCACGCTTTCCCCGAAGAACGACTACTATGTGAAATATCAATTTTACCTGATTCCGCAGTCAACGTTTTTGGATGGCACCGACAATAATCCCTACATTGATGGGATGCGCGTCCGTGTGAAAAACGATCCGCTGGCGCCGGATCAGGCCAATAGCCGCTTTATCTCCGGCAACAGCAATTACAAAGGAATAGTGACCCGCTATTCGAATCAGGGCGTTGAAGTGCCTTACGACTATTACATTGTCCTGACCGACACGATTTCAGGGGTTTCGGTGAATGGGAAAATTCCAGCCCGATTCCTTGTCCTGAATGTTACGGACAGCGTTCAGACCGAATTCATCTTCAACGATGCGGATAAAGATTCCTCCATCAGCGATGGCGACGTCATTTCCCCGGTCACGTACGTGAATAATCGGCCGCGTGGAACCTGGCAGGTGAAATTCTACGCGCCGCGCGACAGCATCGTGACCAAAGATTCCCTGAATGCATTGGGTTACCCGGTCAAGGATAAAGAAGGCGCTGTTTTGAAAGTCCCGATTGACACTATTTTCGTGGAAAAAATTGCGCCGGAAGCCGGCGATATTTTCCATATTCACACGATGAAACCGTTCAGCAAAAAAGACAGCTATTCGTTCACCACATTGAAAGCCTATATCGATTCCAGGACAGCCACGTCTGAATTGGATAAAATTGCCGTGGTGCCGAATCCCTATGTCGCTGCATCGGAATTTGAAATTAAACCCAATTTGCAATCCGGTCGTGGGGATCGATTAATTAACTTCATTCATCTGCCGGCCAAGTGCACGATTCGCATCTACACACTGGCCGGGGAACTGGTTCAAACGCTCAATCACGACAGTCCCTTCGAAGATGGCGCTGAGTCCTGGAATTTATTATCCAAAAACCAGATGGACGTCGCCTATGGAATTTATATTTTCCATGTCGATGCCCCCGGCGTCGGAGAGCACATTGGCAAATTCGCTGTGATAAAGTAGAAATAATGGATATTATCGCCTCCCTGCAGCGGTTGATGCCGGGAGGTCATACTAACCCGATTTAATAAACAGGAGCTTGTTTCAGATGAAAAAAAATTCGGTGATTCTTATATGCATCTTATTATTCATGGCTGGCAATAGCTTCGCCATATCGAAGGTCGGAACCACCGCCGCGCAGTTTCTGAAAATCGGCGTTGGCTCGCGCGCCCTGGGAATGGGCGGAGCCTTTGTGGCTGTTTCTAACGATGTCACAGCGATCTACTGGAACCCGGCCGGATTGGCGCGACTTCCCCACAACGAGGCCATTTTGTTGCACACCGAGTGGCTCGCCGACATCAGTTACGACTATGCTGCGCTCTCGGTGAATATGGGCAATCTGGGAACTCTGGCCTTGAGTCTCACCTCGGTGAGCATGGGTGAGATGGAGGTGCGGTCCGAGTTGCAGCCGGAAGGCACCGGCGAACTGTTCGACGCCGGCGACATTGCCGGGACGCTTTGCTACGCCCGAAGCCTGACAGATCGTTTCTCCATCGGCATGAGTGTGAAATATATCCGACAGAATATCTGGCACATGGCTGCCAACGGCGTGGGATTCGATGTGGGCACGTTATTCACCACCCAATTCAACGGAATGAGAATTGGCATGAGCATCTCCAATTTTGGGCCCAACATGGCCATGTCCGGCCGCGATGCGCGGGAGTACGTCGATGTCAACCCGGACGCCAATGGGAGCAATGACCAGATTCCCGCCTACCTGCAGATGGAATCCTGGTCACTGCCCATCACCTTCCGCGTGGGCGTTGCCATGGAAGCCATCAATACCCGTCAAAATCGATTGACCCTCGCCCTGGATGCGCTTCATCCCAATGATAATTCCGAGAGCGTGAATGTCGGCATGGAATACGCCTATTTCAACTGGGCGTTCATTCGCATGGGATGGCAGGCGCTGTTTCTGACCGACGATGAACGCGGCAGCGTATTCGGCGAAGATACCGGCGGCGACTATGTTCCAACCAATGTCGGACTAGGTTTTGCCTATTCAATCAGCCCCAGCCTGAAATTTAAAGTCGATTATGCCTATGCCAATTTCGGTCGGCTGGAAAATACCCAGCGTTTTTCAATTGGCATTGAATTCTAACTCATGTATTGACCAAAGCAGATTACATATTACCTCATCACGGCGCTGCAAACAGCGGCGCCGATGATTCAAAAATCCCCTTCTCGTTGCACGGAGAAGGGGTTCGGGGTAAGGCGTAATAACACGTGACACCATTCGTTAGAAAAAATCCATGTACCCACATATTCAAATCCCTGTTCAGCACGTGATTTTTCAATCATCTCTTCGAGTCATTTTAACCGCGCCCATTTTGTCATTTCATTATTTGAAAGGAAACCAATGTTAAAACATGTCTTAACTGTCACGCTTCTGATGGTCTGTTCCATCATCAGCATTGGTCTTTCCGCGCCCAATCCAATAGATCCGCCTGAGGCAATGCAGCCGCAGGCGCGCTCGGAAACGCCACTGACAAAGCAGATTGCGCTGTTCGTTGATTATGGTTATTTCAAACCATCCCTGTCCCAACTGAACGACGGCATCGCTCAACTGGATGCGAAACTTATCTCGTCGGATTTTCAGAATCTCTCCGGGGGGTACGGTGAAATAGGCGGTTCGTCGTATATTAATTTCGGCCTCAATTATTATCTCAAGCCGAATTTAAAGCTGTCCTTCACCGTGGGACATTTCAATGCCGATGCAAGTACGCGCTACTTCGCATCGATTCAGGACAAAGAGCCGGTCTGGCCCGATCGGGATATTGACATTACCCATTCCCTGGATTATTCCCAGGAGATCCGCATGAATCCTGCGTTGCTCAGTGTGCAATACACGCTCCCATTCATCCCGATGAGCGACAAGCTCGATCTGTATGTCGGAGGCGGACTGGGTTTCTATTTTTCATCGATCGTGAGCAACGTTCATTGGCAGTACGAATCGATTTACTCGAACGGAAAAGGCGTCTACGCGGATAGCGTCACCGTGAACACGTCAGACCTGTTTGCCAATGTCCGCACCAATGCCAATCCATTGGGATACCACCTTATTCTCGGCAGCAATTTCCACATGGGCTTGCTGACGTTCAATGTCGAGGTCGCTTACAATTACGCCAAAGCTAACATCGACGATGGCGACTGGCAATTCTTCACGCAGAAGCATTCGGTCAACGAATTTGTGTCGGAGGGCGCTTTCGATGAGTTGAAGATCGGTGAATTGGATCTGGGCGGATTCATGGTGAAGGGCGGCATTGGATTAACATTTTAACATTATTCATTCATACCAGGAGAATTGAAATGCGAACCTGTTTGATACGTGTTTTCCTTTTGCTCGTGCTTTTTTCCATCAATGCGTATGGAGGAACCACGGGAAAAATTGCCGGCGTGGTGAAGGACAGTGATTCGGATGCCCCGCTGCCCGGCGCAAACATTTTGATCGAAGGAACAGCGATGGGCGCCGCTTCCGACATGGATGGCAATTACTACATCATCAATATACCGCCGGGCACATACACCCTGAAGGCGTCTATGATGGGCTACACCACGGTCATCGTGAAGGAAGTGCGCGTGCAAATGAATCTGACCACTGACCTCAATATTGAAATGAAACCGACGGTTCTGGAAATGGCCGACGCCGTGACGATTGTTGCGGAACGTCCGCTCATCCAGAAAGATATCACCTCCAGCCGTTCGATAATTGGCACTCAGGAAATTAATGAGATGCCGGTGGAGAATTTCTTCCAGGTCCTGGAACTTCAGGCCGGCGTGGTTCAGGGCAGCGGCGGTGACATGCACGTGCGCGGCGGGCGATCCAGTGAAGTCACTTACCTCGTGGATGGTATTTCCGTCACCGATCCCTATTCCTCCAGCATGGCTGTGTCCGTTGAAAACGCGGCTATCCAGGAGTTGGAATTGGTGAGCGGTACGTTCAATGCCGAATACGGACAGGCCATGTCCGGCATTGTGAATATCGTCACGAAAGAGGGGAGTAAAAAATATTCCGGAGAATTGCGGAGCTACATTGGGGATTATTTCAGCGACCACGAAGATATTTTTATGAATATCGATGAGATCAATCCATTCGCCATTCAGGATTATCAGGGTAGCATCAGCGGGCCGGTGCCGTTTACCAACGATAAGCTGACTTTCTTCATGTCGACCCGGCATTACGACACGGACGGCTACCTCTATGGCATTCGGCGGTACAGCCCTGCGGATTCGAACGCCTATCCCGGCGAAGACCCGGCCGATTGGATCGTCGAGGAGACCGGCGATGGCGAGTACGTGCCCATGAGCGCCTATTATTCCACCACCGGTCAGGTGAAGCTGGCCTACAGCCTGAAACCGTCCATGAAGTTGACCTACAATGTGTTCATTGATAATTCGAAATCCAAATCCTATTCGCATAAATACAAATACAATCCCGATGGTCGCGCGACCAGCTTCGGGAATTCAATGAACCATATTTTAACCTGGACGCACACGCTCAACCAGAAGACTTTTTACAGCTTCAAATTTTCCAATATCTGGAACTACGGGAAATCGTATCTGTACGAAGACCCCTATTCGTCAGAATATGTTTCAGACAAGCGCTTTGACCGCTCCGGCACGTATCAGTTCTACATGGGCGGCGGCAGTCTGGGACATTACTATCGCAGCACCCTGACCAATATCTACAAGTTTGAAATCACCAGCCAGGTCACTCGGGCGCATCAGGTCAAGGCCGGGGCGGAATTCCGCTGGAATAAACTGTTCCTGGATAGCTACGGCCTGATCATCGATGAGTCGACCAACTGGAGGACGCAGATTGCGGATGTGACCATGCTGTCCCACGATCGCTACGCCAATTATCCCAGAGATTTTTCATGTTATATTCAGGACAAGATTGAGTTGAAGGACATGATTGTGAACCTCGGACTTCGGTTCGAGTATTTCGATCCTAACAGCAAGTTGCTCACCGATATGAGCGATCCCAATCTGTGGAAGCCGAACAGATATGAAATTCTCGACGCTATCACCGATGGCGGCGGTTCTGTGCGAGTGAAAGTGCCTGTTCGCGTTGACCCGGTCACCGGCGAACGGACCCTGATCGATCCCAATAGCGGCGATCCGCTCAAATCATCGTATGATCAGATTCGGTTGATCGTGCTGAATAGTGAAAAGCAGGAATCGGCGACGACACTGAAAAACATTGCCCTGGTCGATACGGCCAATGGTGCGGCCATTCAGACCGGCAGCCTGTACTGGTTCAAAGATACCAGTCCCAAATATCAAGTCAGTCCGCGCATCGGTTTCGCCTATCCCATCACCAATCGCGGTGTGATTCACATTTCGTACGGTCATTTTTTACAGATTCCCAATTACAGCTATCTCTACACTAATCCGGAATTTGAAGTCAATCCCGGCAGCGGCGTTGCTTCGACATTAATTGGTAATGCTGACCTGGAACCGCAGAAGACGGTGAGCTACGAAATAGGTTTGCAGCAGCAGCTTGCCGAAAATATCGCTCTCGACATCACCGGGTTTTACAAGGATATTCGGAATCTGCTGGGCACCGAAATATACAAAACGTACGCTCAGGATTATTACGCCCGCTACATCAACCGCGACTATGGCAATGTTCGCGGCATCACGCTGGCGCTAAAAAAGCGATATTCCGGTTTCGTCTCCGGCGCGCTTGATTACACCTATTCGGTCGCTGAGGGAAATGCCTCTGATCCGAACTCAGCTTATTACGACCAGCAGTCCGGCCGCGAAGCTGAGAAACAGATGATCCCGCTGGATTGGGATCAGACCCACACCCTGAATATGTCGGTGAATATCACCAAACCGCGGGATTGGGGAATCAGCATCATCGCCCAGTACGGAAGCGGATTGCCTTACACGCCGACCAGCTCCGGCATCCAGGGCTTTCAGAATTTGCAGACGGTGTTCCAGAATTCCAACCGAAAACCGACGCAGTTCAATGTAGATTTACGGATGAATAAAGAGCTCTATTATAATAACTTGCAGTTCTCTCTGTTCTGCAATGTGTACAACCTGTTTGATATTAAAAACGAAAATTATGTGTACACGGATACCGGACGGGCAAACTATTCCATCACCCAGCTTCGAACCGATGATACAGCCGGCCCGAATACGGTGGACGAATATTTCAATGTGCCGACCTACTATTCGGCGCCGCGCAGCGTACGCCTGGGGATGGCTGTTACATTTTAACCAGAGCGTGCCCGGGGAAATTGGCATACCGGCACAAAGTATGTCGCTTGAACCGATGCGTTGATTTAAACCAATACACCCGTGTGAAAGCACGTTCAGTATGAATTGTTCATTTTGTCACGGAGGTTCTGGATGTCATTCAATAAAAAGCTAATTGGATTTGTCTTAATCATCCTGTTTGCGTGGACCCTGCCGGCCTTTTGCGGCGGGGATAAGTACACGTCCCGCGCTTCATTGAAAAAACCGTTAGGCCACGAGCATCGCAAACAGGGTATCCACGATGGAAATAACATTCTCACGATTTATTTCAACTATGGCGACATCGGTAACTGGTGGGGTGATTCCAACCGGCTTCAATCCGGTATTTTCCCGAAGAGTTCCGGCCATAGTTATTTTGCAGAATTCACGCCGATTGTCGGCGCTGAAGTTCTTGACGCGGACAATCAATTGCGCCGAATTTTCAGTGATGGGCTTGGCGATGTTGGCCGCGCAGATATGGCGCCGGGCAGCGAATATCAGTACTGTTTTGAACCCATCCCGGGCTATTCAGATGAAACACAGGATTACATCGCCATGTACGATGGCCAGGGTTCATCCGACAACGATGGTCGCGATGATATCCCGGCGCACATGGGCTCCGCGGATGATGACGGCAAGCCGGATAGCTGGCCCTGGATCTGGCCGGATCGCCCGGATTGGGTCAATCCCAACACCGGCATTCCGTTCTGGAATGGACAATACGGCGCCTACAATCGCGCGTCCCAGGAATCCTACTTCCGCATGAATGACGACGCCAACGATGAATGGAATTTTTTCCCCAATCCCGATGATTCATCGAAACGCGGCCTGGCCGTTGACGTGGAAGTGCGCGGTTACCAATGGTCAGATCCTGCCGCTGAAGATATCATTATCTTCACCTACTGGATCACCAACGTCGGCAAAACGCTGTACGAGAAGGTTGTCTTTGGCATGTACGGTGACGCTGATATCGGAGAGCAGGAGGACAACAGCGACGACCTGTCCGAGTTCAACCAGGAGCAGGATATTGTCTATCAGTGGGACAGAGATCTGTGGAGTCCGGCGGATGGAGGCTTTGTGCCGGGATTTTTCGGTTGGAAATTTTTGGAATCGCCAGGCAATCCGACAAACGGCAAGGATGATGATGGAGATGGATTGATCGGAGCGGATGGCAATCCCTGGGATGAAAGCCAGGAAGATGGGATCGATAACGATGGCGACTGGGATCCCCTGATTGACGACATTGGTACGGATGGTCTGGGTTCAGACAATCCCGAATACCCCGGGCCGGATAGAAATGGAACCGAGGGCAATGGTGTGCCGGATCGCGGCGAGCCCAATTTTGAATATACAGATAATGATGAATCAGACCAGATTGGTTTGACCAGTTTCATGAGCGCGGACTGGAAAAAGTCGATCATCGATCTGGCCGATGATCAACTCACGTGGCAGCAAACAGTGCCCGGCTCCTTTGCCAAGCCAGTCGGCGAGGTCGATATTGTGATGCATTACGGTTCCGGTTATTTCAGCCTGCCGCCGGCGCCGGATCCAAACTCACGCCGGAAATTCGCCATCAGTATGGTCATGGGCGTTGACCGGGATGACCTGGTGCGCAATGCCATGACCATGCAGCAAATTTACGATCATGACTACAATTTCGCAGCAGTCCCGTTGAAGCCCAATGTCACAGCAGTGCCCGGCGACGAGCGCGTCACGCTGTACTGGGACAAACGCGCCGAGGGTTCGCGCGACCCGATTTACGGCTATGACTTTGAAGGATACCTCATCTACCGCGCGACGGATCCCGGTTTTCTGGAAAGCTACATTGGCACAGATACCTATGGCAATCCGGCGTTCAATAAACCCATCGCCCAGTTCGATATAGCCGATGGCTTGAAAGGCCCGCACCCGGTCGGACGCGATGGTGTGCAGTTCAATACGGGCACGGACAACGGTCTGCAATATACCTTTGTCGATTCCGGACAAACATGGGCTGGACTGGTGGAAAATGGCCAGACCTATTTCTACGCCGTTTGTTCGTACGACAAGGGCTATTACGATGATTTTTACGCCAGGGGCTTGTCCGTTTTCGACAGTCTCCAGGCAAAAGCGCCTTCATGGTGCGAAAAGAAGATACAGTTCGACGCCAGCGGTGTGGTGAATTTCCTGGATATAAACACCGTGCAAGTGGTTCCCAACGCGCCGGCAGCGGGCTATGTGGATCCGCCGGAGTTGACCACGGATAATGGCTGGGTCGAACGCATTGGAGGAAATGGCACCGGCGAAATACGCGTCGAGCCACTGGACCCGACCAGGATCGTTGATGGCGTTCAGTACGAAATTACTTTTGATGACAGCAGCCATTTTGAAATGGAGGGTTCGACAAAAGTCATCACGGATACGACCTTCTACGTGAAAGATTTTCGGGTATTTACGGAAACAGTCAAGCTCGACACCCAGTGGGTGCTGATGAAACGCATACAACTGGTTCCCTCGTCGACCGTGGTGAAGCTGCCCGGCGAGGATAAGGAATATCAGATCGGCGTGGATTACGAAGTCGGATTTGATGTCGGGAATTTCAGGGCGTTGCCCGGAGGCTCCCTGCCCATCAGCAATGGGGGAAAAGTCTATTACGCTGAAGTCAGCTATCAATATTACCCTGTTTACGATAGTCCTTATCTGTTCGGGGAAGATTTCAACAGCTATTTTGACGGACTGCGCGTGTTGATCAGCAACGACTCTTTGCAAGCCAATCAGGCGGAAAGCGGTTGGTTGCAGGGCGATCAGCTTCAACACTACATGGCGCAGTACGGACTGATTGGTCCCAACGATCCCATTCCGGAGCCGAACCGGACGCAATCGAATTACGAGTACTCTGTCACACTCTATTCCAACCAGGGCGTCCGCGTGCCCTTTGACTATCATATCGTAATTTATGATGATATCGTATCGGTCTCGAAGAATGGCAAACCGGCGAATTTCAAAGTGTTCAATAGCTCCACCGGCGATACTGCGGACTTTGTCTTCTTTGACACGGATAAAGACTCCATGTTGTCCAGTCAGGATTATTTGACGCCGGCCACACTCGTGAATAACCGCGTGCGCGGCACGTGGCAGGTCAAGTTCTGGGAACCATCGGATATCTACGTCATGCGGGACTCCCTCGACGCCAACGGCAATCCGGTGGAGAACGCCGAAGGAGAAATCCGCCAGATCATCGTCGATACCATTTTTGTTGAAAAAATTCCGCCCAAACCGGGGGACATTTTTCGTATTGCCGTAGATAAACCATTTACGAGCGACGATCATTTTACATTCACGGCCCGAGCGCCCTATGTGGATAAGAAGGTGGCTCATTCAAAGCAAAGTCTGGAAAAAATAGCGGTTGTACCCAATCCATATATTGTTACAGCCTCATGGGAACCGCAACATTACTATTCATCCGGTCGTGGGATTCGCAAAATTGATTTCATTCACCTGCCGCAAAAGTGTACCATCAAGATTTTTACCATGCGCGGGTATCTGGTGGATACGATCGAACACGACAGCGCCATTGACGACGGCTCCGAGTCCTGGAATCTGATTTCCAAGGATGGCATGGACATCGCGTATGGCGTTTACATTTACCATGTCAGCACACCGACCGGTGAGAGTCATATAGATAAATTTGCGGTGATCAAATAGTTAGGAGGTTTTGACTGATGAAAAAGATTATTATCCTTTTACTTTTTGTGTGCCTGGTCCAGCTTACTCCTGTGATCGGCCAGGAATTTGTATCGGATGTTTCCAAAGTGGGTACGACCGCCGCGCCATTCCTTGCAGTTGAAGTCGGCGCCCGGGCCATTGGCATGGGCGGCGCGTTCGTTGCTCTGGCGAACGACGCCACAGCCCTGTACTGGAACCCGGCTGGCCTTGCGCGACTGACCGGTGTCGGCGTTACCCTCAATCATACCAACTGGCTGGCGGAAACCTATTTCGACTATGCCGGCGTGTGCATTCCTCTCGGCAGTTTCGGCGCTGTGGGATTGAGCTTCACATCGTTGTCCATGGATGAAATGGAAGTGAGAACCATCACTTACCCCGAAGGTACCGATGAAAGATTCTCAGCCAGCGATATTGCCATTGGAACATCGTATGCGAGAAATCTGACGGATCGGTTTTCCATCGGTTTTACAGCAAAGTATATTCAGCAGAAATTGTGGCACATGAGCGCATCCAGTATCGCCCTTGATATTGGCACGCTGTTCACGACCCAGTTTCGGGGCATGACCATCGGTATGAGCATCAGCAATTTTGGCAATAAAATGCAGATGCTCGGCAGCGATACCCAGATTCCTGTCGATATTGCCCCTGGAAAAGAAGGCAATAACAATAAAATTGTGGGCAACATGCGAACCGAAAAATGGTCTCTGCCGCTGCTGTTCCGATTTGGCGTGGCGATGAACGTGATCGATAATTACAATTATCGCTGGACTGTCGCGATGGACGCCATGCATCCCAACGACAATACCGAGTACATCAATATTGGAACCGAGTACGCGTTGAAGAATATGATTTTTTTACGCTGCGGTTACAAGAATCTGTACATGAAAGACAGCGAAGAAGGGCTGACATTAGGCGCCGGCCTCGCCTATTCTCTGCCTGGGAATTTCAAACTGAAAATCGATTACTCGTTCGCTGATTTCGGCATTCTGAATGAAGTGCAGCGGTTCAGCCTTGCTTTTGAATTTTAAAATATCTCCATCGTTCATCAAAATCAAAAGGCTCCCTGATGAGGAGCTTTTTGATTTTTATGTCAGGTACGTTCTTTCATATTTGAAACTTATCAGCCTCAGAGTCTCGAAGGCACAAAGAAAAAGATACATCTGAAATTATCGATTCTGAAAAGCTGAATGTGGTTTTAAAAATGAAATTGAATTTCATAGTATAGGAATGAGTCGGCGCTGAAAAGCGGCTAACGCTCAAAAATATACGGTAAAATTCTGTTCGCCGACTTAAAAGTCGGGGCTATTCAAGGTGTCGAACTTTTTTTACAATGAATTGCCACGTCCACTCCCCGGACGCTGGATGAATATCCAGCGCGATCAAGTGGCCGGACGATGACCATATTTTTTATCCGTATTTGCTCAGCAGCGGCGAATGGAAATTGGGATGAACCCGAACGACCGTCACGTCGGTCTGCCATCCCAATATCGCGCTCCTCTAACGCGTTCTTTTGGCAACGCAGTTCATTGTGAATTCATCCATGTCCAAAAACTTAAATTGAGAGCCACGAATTTCCCTCGATAGAATGAAAATGCCCTGAATGGGTTATTGATTTTTTGCCATTTTTTCAATTACTTATAGGGAGCTTATTTGAATGCTGCCGGCGCGGGCGAAATGAACCGCTGCGGAATCCCGGCCTGTGAAATTCCCGGTCTGAGTTGAGTCAGTGAAGATGATGTAGCAATGACGCGGCGCCGGGAAAACCGGAATGCCCACTGCGTGCAGCGAGTGATTTACTCGTGATTGAAGTGCGCGAAACCCTGCACCCCGATCGAATCGCTTCGAATATTGCAACACGCTTTCGACGGACAGTACGGCTTCGGTCTGTCCCGAGCGCCGGGATAATGAACCGAGCAGGCAAGTCTGTGCATACTGCCACAAAATTAAGTCACATCATGTGTCAGAGCGATGGAATCCGGCGCAATGCATTGTGCTGGCTGCCATGAAGCACATTCTGTTCACCGACCGTCCAATGCGCAAAAGGTGAGTCTCGGTCATCGATGGCAATTTCGAGCGCTATCGGATTCGTCTGCGAAACATGCGACGACATTCAATCTGTGAACCAGGCTCCTGTGATCGATTTGCCGGGATGCATGCGAATGGACGATTGAGGTTAAAAGAAGAGGGTGTTTTTATGAACGCAGAACTCAATTGGATCCCCTGGAAGGAGGTGAACGCTGGACCGCTCTTCGTTGTTATCAATTCAATTATCACACATAATAAATAGGAGGACTGATTTATGCGCAACGTTTTTAGGAGTGTTGCTCTGTTTTTTCTGTTGATTCTCTGTGTGGCGCCCATGCTTATGGGTGGCACGACCGGAAAGATCTCCGGATTGGTAACAGATAAACAGACTGGCGCCCCTCTCCCCGGGGCAAGTGTGTTTCTGGAGGGGACACCAATGGGGGCGTCCACAGATATGAATGGATATTTCTACGTCATCAATGTGCCGCCCGGAAAATATCGCGTCAAAGCGATGATGATGGGCTACAAAGCCACGGTCATTTCAGAGGTCCAGGTGATCGTTGACCTGACCACAAAACTGGATTTTGAACTGGAAGTGACAGTCATCGAAGGCGAAGTGGTCGAGATTGTCGCTGAAAAACCGATGATCGAAAAGGATGTAACGTCATCGACTGCGGTGACAACCAGTGAAGAAATCGATAAAATGCCGGTCTCCACATTCGAGGAAGTGCTGGTGACCACGGCTGGTTTTGTCGAAAGCGGCACCGGCGATGTCAGGGAGTTCAATGTCCGCGGCGGGCGGTCCAATGAATTGGCCTATATGATCGACGGTTTTTACGTCGAAGATCCACTCTTCGGCGGAATGGGCAGCGATGTGGCCAATGTCGGTATCTCCGAACTCGCCGTGATGACCGGAACATTCAACGCGGAGTACGGCGAGGCCATGTCCGGCATTTTGAACATCGTCACCAAAGAGGGGCAGAATAATTACAGCGGTCGAATCCGTTTTCTGACGGATAAGTTTGTCAATCCCCATGAGTATGATCACATCTTTAAATATTTGGATGAGTTCGGTCGCTGGGTGGACAGCGACGGTAATTTGGTCAACGCCAGCAACAATCCCCAATCTACGCCGGGTCAGAATATTTACGATCCCCGTTTCTGGGAGCGGAAGACCAAAACCGTGACTGACTACAATGAATTTCATGCCGAAGCTGATTTGAGCGGGCCCATTCCATTCCTGGGCCATAATAATACGTTCTTCGTCGCCGGCGATGCGCTGGATACGGACACCTATCTCGGCTGGACCGGTCAGCCATTCCAGAAAGAACGCCGCGCGAACGCGAAGATCGTTTTGCGCCCGATAACGCCAATCAAGCTGACCCTGGGCGCTGTGGGTGGAAAACAAAAATACAAGAATTATTCGCACACAAATAAGTACGTCCCGCAAAATACATCCACCAATTACGACAACAACTATTTGTTGAACGGGACGTTGATGCATCAGTTGGGCCAGAGCACGTTCTATACAATTAAATCCTCCATTTTTTACACGCATCGCTCGACCTATCGCTACAAGGCCGAGGACTTTTTCAGCATGCAGGACGAAAATGGGGAATGGCAGATTTTCAATGAAGATGGCGTGTACACCGGCCTGGCGGACATTTCTCCATCGGATCAGGAATATGAATTTGATTCCGTATTCTGGGATGATGTCGATTCTGTCTGGACTTCAGGCGGCGGAGCGACCTGGTCGGATCGGGAGAACACCATCACTTCCGGCAAGTTCGACCTGACCAGCCAGATCACCAGAGTGCATCAGATCAAATTGGGTTTTGAACTCAAGCAGACGGAACTCAATTATCACTACGTGAGCGGCCCGTACACTGCGGCTCCTGCGGTTCAAAAATATCGGCACAAACCCATCGAGGGTTCCGCCTATATTCAGGACAAAATGGAAATCGAAAATCTGGGCATCGTCGTCAATGCGGGTGCGCGCCTGGATTATATGAATACGCGCTCCAAATATCTGGTCGATCCGCATCAGCCCACGGCCGAGTATGTGCTGGATCCGCTGACCGGGGCATCGACGAAAAACCTGGTGGATGCCGAGAAGAAAATGTACATCAGTCCCCGCCTGGGATTTGCTCATCCGGTGATGGATAAGGCTGTATTGCATTTTGCCTACGGCCATTTCTATCAGATTCCCCAGTATTCCTATTTGTTCGAGTCGGAAAATATGGACGACCCGTATTATCCGTTCCCGAACATGGCTATCGACGGCATTTATACGACGCTGGGAAACGCCAACCTCAAGCCGGAAAAAACCATCGCTTATGAGTTGGGATTGGAGACAAAACTGGCAGAGGACATTGCGATTGATGTGACGTTCTATTTCAAAAATATCTATGACTATACAACCTATCGGCGTTATCAGGCGGTGCCGGTGCAATACCATCGGCTGATCAATCAGGATTACGCCAATGCCAAGGGCGTTGAATTTACATTGAACAAGCGATTCTCCAAATATTTCGGCGGTCAGATCAACTACACGCTGTCCAAAGCGGAAGGAAATGCCGCGGATGTGACTGACAGTTACAACGACTGGTATAATTTCTCCGTGAATAAAACCTATCCGCCCAAGAAGATGGTCACCATGGATTGGGATCAGACGCACACGGTGAATTTTGTGCTCGACTTTGGCAGGCCCGGCAATTGGGCTGTCAATATCGTCGGCAACTATGGAAGCGGGTTGCCCTACACGCCGTTGAGCAGTCGCGGTCTGAGAATCGACGAACCCAACAGCGCGCGGAAACCCTGGACAATGAATGTCGATCTGCGGGCGACTAAAAATTACACCTGGGACAAGATCAAACTCACGTTCTATGCGGATTTCACCAATATCCTCAACAAGATCAATGTCTACATTGTGAACGGATCGACCGGTAAGCCGGATGTGTCGTCCAACTGGGACTATTCCCAGGACTGGGTCAATGTTCCCTATTACTACGGAGCGCCGAGGACGTTTCAGGTCGGCTTAGCTGCTGGATTTTAACATGCACACCAATCAATGTTATGGAGGAAAATACTATGATTAAAAAAGGAGTCTTCCTGTTTTTAATCATCGCCTTTCTTTTCTCGCTGCAAAACGCACTTGTCGCGCAGGCAAAAAAAGGCATGACTAAATTGGAATACTATCAGGCGCTGTGCCGACAATACGGGCAAACGCCGGCCCTGAATTTATCGAAGCCAGCCAGTTTCAATGACCGCAAGTACGGTCGCTTCGATGTCGGCAAAATCGGGCTCGAAATAAATAATGCCAATACATTGGGCTACAGCCGCGAGATGTTGACATTCGAATACCCCATCGGATCCAGCATCACCTACCAGTGGTGCCAGACGCTACTCATCGGCGGAATTTTAAATGGGGAAAAGCGCGTCTCCAATGGCGGTATCGGTATATTTCAGGAGAATAACGAAGGCCATTTTGAACCGATGCCGGGCTACGATTCCGGCGTGGGCGATAATGGCATCGCGCTCAGCAACAAGCCGGCTTCCTGGCCGGCCGAATGGCCAGACGATGTCGGGCCAATTGGGTTGGACGGATTTCCCGGCGTTCGATCCGATGGTGAAGTCGCCGGGGACGCCGAAGGCGTCTGGATGGCTACCGACGATTGCGAGGATTGCCAGCAACTAACGCCGTTGCACATTAAGAGCTTCGGGCGCGCGCTTCAATTTTCCAGTATGTTGGCTGAGGACATCATCGTGTTCAAATACTATCTCACCAATACCGGGACGGATACGATTAAAGATTGCTACGCCGGAATTTACACAGAGATGGATTGCCCGGAAGAGGGGAATAACGAATGGGAAGATGATTTTGCCAAATACATTTCCATCGATGATGATCCTGTCCTGGGCAATTTCCTATACATCTGGGACGGCGACGATAAAGCAGAAGGCTACCTTGAAAAAGGCGTTGCCTGGCAGGGTTTGAAAATGCTGGAAACCCCCCTGGGCCCGGATGGCAATGAACTGGGGTTGACCACGCTGTCCATTGCTACCTATACGGATTTTTATGCGCTACCGACTCAGGCGGATATTTATAATGAGTTGACCATTGGCATTGAATCAATTCACAATGTCGCTCCGCACAGCAACGACTGGACACAGACGCCCAATACTTACGGCCCGGATGTGGCGTCGGTTCACGCCTCAGGCCCGTTCGATCTGGCCCCGGGACAGACAGTCACATTCACGTTCGCCAATATTTTTGGCACGAATAAAGCGGACTTACTGGCCAATGCCGCACTGTGTCAGACCATTTATGATATGAATTACAAGACGCCGAATGCCTCCACCATGCCGTCCGTCAAAGCAGTGGCCGGGGATCAAACCGTCACTCTATACTGGAACGCCGATCCCACGGAAAGCTCTGTCGATGAGTTCACCGGGAACAATGCGTTCGAGGGATACAAAGTCTATCGGTCAACGGATCGCGGTCTTTCCTGGGGTGAGCCCATCACCAATGCCATCGGCGCGCTGGTCGGCTATGTCCCCATTGCCCAGTACGATCTGGTCAATGACATCGCCGGCGTGAGTACGCTGGATCCCTATTTTTATCTCGGCGATGATACCGGGTTGAATCATAAATTTGTCGATCGGAATCTGAAAAACGGCGTCGAATACTGGTATGCCGTCTGCGCCTACGATCATGAGGATGTCTGGGGCATCCTGCCGGTCGTGCCGCTGGAAAATCCCCGACTGTCCAACGCGACTATTGATAATGATAATACCGTGGCTGTCATTCCCCAGAAAAAAGCGGCCGGCTACAGCGGTCCCGAACTTGCCGCAGCCCATACCAGCGGCGTATCCAGTGTGGACCTGCTGTGGGAGGTGTTCAGCGAAACCGAAATCGTGGACAACGCCTATACCATTACAATCGATGATATGTCCACGCCCGGGGTGAAGACATTCTCCGTGTTCGATAGCCTGAAAGGAAAAATGGTGATTGAAGATTGCCCGAATTTACACGGAGAAGAAGATACACCGGTCATCGATGGTTTCCAACTCAAGCTAATAGACGAAGATGGGATATTTTTCGACGCGGAAAAAAGCTATTGGGCGTTGGAATCCGGAGACTCCAGTGAGTGCAACTGGCAATTCACCGCCGCGCCGACTTCCAATTATCCCTATGATTATGAAGTCCGATTCAATGCTGCAGGCGACACTGCGTTTTACCCGGCGAGCATGGTATTTCCATTCCAGATTTGGAATACCACATTGAACCGCCAGGCTGCCCTTGCCGTATTCGACAGGAATCCGGCAGATACCACTCCGGAGATGGTGGCCGCATGGACCAGTGGCGACAATATCAAACTGCGCGAGACGATCAACAATCAGATCAAATTCACGTGGGTGCTGACAATGACACGGGTGCCGGCTACGATCGATACGGTGATCGATGGCGTGGATACGACGATTGTCGATCCGAAATGGGTGGAAGTCGCTCCCAAGCAGGGTGACATTGCCCGGATATTCTGCACCAAACCGCTGACTTCGGCTGATTCGTACACGCTTCGTACAACCGGAGGCTCTTCGGCCAATGCAACCGAGAGCAGCCTGGAGATGATTTCGGTCATTCCGAACCCGTATATTGTCACCTCGGCGTACGAAACCGAGCCCTGGATAAAAGAACTCCAGTTCCACAATCTGCCGGAGGAATGTGAAATTCGCATCTTCACCATTTCCGGCGAGCTGGTTCAGGTATTGCATCACGAACCAAATGACACCGGCTATCGCGGCCCGGCGGTTCAGGCCTGGAATTTATGGACGTACAACCAGCAGGAAGTCGCTTTTGGAATTTACATCTACCATGTGAATGCCAAAGGCATCGGCGAAAAAATGGGCAAATTTGCCATCATCAAGTAAACCACTTTCGGACAGTGTTACTTTTTTGGAGGATATAAAATGATAAAAAGATTTTTATACATTATTTTGAGCCTCCTGTTTATTGTTCCCGTCGCTGTTGCCGGTACCGACAACACCGGCACATCGGCTGCCAATTTTCTGAAAATCGGAGTCGGCTCTCGGGGCAACGGACTGGGAGGTGCATTTGTCGCGCAGGTGAATGACGTCTCTGCGCTCTATTGGAATCCGGCCGGTATTGCCAATATCACTTCTCTGGAAGTGGGTATTTCCTACACGGACTGGATACTGGATATCAAACATAATTTCCTCGGAGTCGTGTATCCCCTCGGCCGCATTGGCACGATTGGATTGAGTTTCGTCTCGTTGTCCATGGGCGATATGGAGACCACGACGCCTCTGGAACCGGATGGAACCGGCGCTTACTTCAGTTCCAGCGATCTGGCCATGGGCATCACCTACGCCCGGCAATTGACAGACCGCTTCCAGCTTGGCGCCAGCGCAAAATTCATCCACGAATCGATCAGTTTTTCGTCGGCCAGTACATTTGCCATCGATGCCGGCACCCAGTTCGATACCGGCTATCATGGCCTGAAAATTGGGATGAGCATCTGCAATTTCGGCGGCAAAATGACGCTCAAAGGGACCGACCAGATTGTGAAGACCGATATCGATGAAGTGATTGATGGCAATCCGGAAAAAGAGGCGCGCCTGGAAACCGAGGGCTGGTCCATCCCGCTCATCTTCAGATTCGGGCTTTCGATGGATGTCCTGAACAGGGGCGCTTCCCGAATGACGTGCAATCTGGATTTCAACGATCTGCGCGACAACAGCCCGTACTCGACTTTTGGCGCTGAGTACGTCTGGAACAATATGCTGGCGCTTCGCGGTGGGTTGATTTACCGCGCCGAGGATTTCGATGAAGACAAATTGATCAAGGCGGAAGAATTGGAACTGATCTATGATCTTAAATTCGCTTTTGGCGCCGGATTCTATGTGAAGATCCCCGGCATGGACTCAAAAGTGAGAATGGATTATTCGTACAACGATCTTGGCATTTTGACTTCGGCCCATAGCTTCTCGTTTTCATTTGGATTATAGCATTATTTAGCTCGCCGAAAGAGGTGGTATTTCCCGTATCGCGGAAATACCGCCTTTTTCTTTGGTAGGAATTAGCAAAAGGACGCACAGGGTGAACCTTCGCTGTTTCATCACACTGGCCTGTCTGGCGCTGAGCCTGTCCGCGAACGCGCAGGAGCTTTTCACCAACGCCGGGCAACAGAGCGCTGCTTTTGAAGCGATGCTTTCTGTGGAATTGAAAAAAATCTATCAATTGATTCACGCTCCGGAAGAGAAAGCCAAATGGGAGGCGAAGTATTGGAAAATGCTCGATCCCACGCCGCACACAGAATACAATGAATTTTACGACGAATACCTGAGACGATTTTCGTTCGCGCAAAAGCACTTTTCCAATATCATCAAACCGCTGCTGCTGGACGACCGCGGCAAATACTATTTGAAGTACGGCGAGCCGGACGACCGGGTCAGCAGCGTTGGGCTGGGCAAAGCCTATAAAGACAACGAAACCTGGGCCTACTATCGGCTGAATCTGTTCATCGATTTTGTCGATGAATTTGGCTATGGCTATCGAGAAGCGCATAGCCTGCTGGATGCGGTGGAATCCGGCCCGGTGAACCAGAAGACGCTGGTCGCCGCCGAGTTGTATTCCGAACGGGAGGAGCTGCATCAGCGATATCAGAATTTCAGGGACGTGAGGTCGTCGCTCTCGCCGGGCGCCGCGCAAACAGTGTTCTTTCAGCATGCCCGCGAAATGGACTCGGAAAAGAAACTGGTGCTGGAAAGTATTCCCCCGGTCAGGTATGATTTTGATTATGGCAAAAAGCAACTCGACGCCCGCATCGCCAGTTGTATTTTTCGCGGAGAAAACGGTCGGTCGCGGATGGAACTGTATTACTCCCTGCCGTTGAATCAGCTCGGTTTCGAACCGGGCGGACAAATGCCTTTCGAAACGCTTGTGGAGAAACGGGTCACGTTCATGGACGCCAATTTCGACGTTGTGGCCGGGCATCAGGAGACGCTGAAGCTGGCCGCGCGCAGTCAGCAGGAAATCGATAAACGGATTTACATCAACCAGCACAATGAAAATCTCCTGCCAGGGACGTACAACTTCGCCCTCCAGTTGGACAATGAAACCGGCGGTCGGTTGGCCATACTCACAGCCCAGGTGAATGTCCGCGATTTTTCCGGGGATTCTCTGCGGATGAGCGATATCCAACTCGCCGCCCGGATCAGCGAAGGCTCGTCCCAGCCCCGCAATCTGAAGCCCAACAACATTCTCGTCGTGCCGCATCTGGGTCACATCGTCAATAAATCCATACCCATGAATATCTATTTCGAGGTCTATAACCTGACGCTGGATGATTCGGGACAGGCGCGATTCAGCGTGGCTTACGAGGTGAACTCTGTGATTGTGGATAAAAACTCGTGGGCGTCGCTGGTTCAATTCTTCAGCCATCTGGTGGGAGGGGATAAAAAGGAGACAATTGGCAGTTCGTTTGAAACGGCTGGAATGGGCGAGTTCCAGCAAATCTATCTGACCATCGATTTTTCCAAATTCCCGCTCGGCCCATCACAACTCGTGGTGAAAGTGACAGATGTGCAGAACGGAAAGACAGCGGTAGGGGAGAAGCGGTTCATTCTGAAGTAGTCCGAATTTCCCGCTGATGTAAACCGCACTGTCCCGAAACTTCGGGACCACGGTGTTGTGGGGAGAGTGCAGGAGAAAAACCTGCCCTTACCCGATTCGCCTGGGTTTGAAATTATGGGACATGAACGTGTCGGGTGGTATTTTTGCCCATTACCAGCCACATGAAAAGGCTGATGCCGATAAAAGTTACAAAAAATGCAATTGCTGGTAGTAGAGCAAGTGAATAATTGTAGAGCGTCGCGCCAATTTGTGGTTTAAAAAGAAAGATATTAGGTATTGCTGCCCACAGTCCAAAAAATAGTGCTCCTGACCAACTTGAAAAAGTCATTACGAATAAGGCAATTGATTTGCCTGTCAGTGAACGAGCGCGAATGTATATCAAGACGCCACATGCGCCTAATAAAAAGTTTGCTATAACATTGAGTGGGCTGTACACGACATCTTTTGAAATAATTGTAATGTCATCAAGACGAATAAAGGCGTAAATTCCCAGCAACACGCTCATTCCCAGCCCAATAACAAGGGCAAGGCGAATATCTTTCCAGCCAAATCGTTTTTTATGGAATTGCCATATTCCCCAGATGAGAGGGATGAGGGCAAATAACATTGAGAGTATATCGCCACTGGACTGTGGGTTGAAGATATATGTATGATCGAGCGAGTCCAACAGGATGTCCCCGACAATCCAATACCAGGGGGCTTGCGCGTGCAACTCCAATGTCAAATCTCCCCCTTTGTGAACCAGCAAAACGAATTTGTCGTTTTGGAAATTGACCATTTGTAGTTGACTATTGTAGAAAAAATCGTGTTCAGCCGCAGATGTTCCATCCAAAACTTCGACAAAATGATACTCAGCACCATTGGAAATGCGGATGGGAATGACACCTTTGGGAACATCCCGAAAGGTTAAGACACGATGCTCCCCATTGATGTGATCGTCCACCAACTGATACGGAGGCGCGGATTGAAGTGATATTCGGGGGTCTCCCAGTAAGTATCGGAATGGAAAGGCGGCAAACCCTTGTATTGTGCCGCGATTCTGAATTTGAATCACATGCCCAATAGGAAAATCTGACCATGTATACCGAAAAGGGAGCCCGTCAAATTCGCCGAGCAAATATCCCTCAATTGGGCTGTAGACAAACCCTGAATAAGCGGCTACTCCCTGGTCTGCAAATTTAAGGGCTATTGAGTTTTCTTCCCATGGACGAAAGGTCTGGCAACTCGCGGTGCTAAGGATGATAGCATACAATGGAGGAACATCATCTGTTGTGAACGTTAAGTCCTCATCAAGCCTTAAATACGAGCTTCCCCCATGTCCTGTAAATGTCAAATAATCTGCGGCTTGGATGCTGGTGTTAAAGCTTTCCTTTGTTAAAGGGGATATCACCTGTTGCTCGTGCGTAAAGTCAATAATTCGTCCTTCATAGACATGCGCAGAAGGATAAGTTGCGTTGACAGCAAACAAGGATTGTCCTTGAACGTGAGAACGGCGATCCCATAAATTTCGTGCATCTTCAAGAGTGGATGCAGTGATAATGCCTGTGGAAATTGCATAAGGCTGTTCTTTCATTGCCAACCCAAATTCAATTACCTTGAAATCTGACAGGAATGAAGGGGACACAACCCAGATCAGGAATATTGGGTGACAATTTACAGCATCAGATAAGGTGTGAAAAATTGGGGCTTTTTCTGTAGTGGCGATTTCCTCTGCCAGGGAGTAATATGGGTCGTTGGCATCGGCCAGGATTACCAGTTCAAAAGCGGATTGAAATGTTGAGGGAGAGGCGGATTGAACAACCGTACTCGACGCGCTCAATACTAGAAAAAACCACCCCAGAATAATAATACCAGTCACGGATTTGTGAAGTGTGTCATACATTTTCTGTACCTAATTTTGGACGGAGTGCGTTAACGACAATCATCATTTACCGCCTAATAACACGCACGCAACCCCGAAAAAGCACTGGAAGTTGGTAACATACAAAACCTGGAAAACGCCGGATGCTAAAGCAGTCAAATAAATGATTTTGTTAGAAGCTTATTCGACGCACAATTTATTTATTAAATTATCCGCTCAAACTCCCCACCCCTTAATCGCTCGCTCAGTTAATCTCCACTCTCTTCACGATACGTGAAAATCTACCTCAGCGGTGGTGGGGGGTAGGTATGGGCAGGGTTTATTATTATTTTATATATAGCGTTACACGCCGCTGATTGTAGCGGAACTGACTCTGGCAAATATACCATCTTGGAGTGGGATTCGCTGTCTCGTTTGTACGCTGAAAGCACTCGGGTGCTGTCAAGGGCAATCATATTCCCCACTAGCGGGGCAAACATATTCCCCACCTGCACAGGTGGTTTAGCGTTAATATAAAAAGCCTGCAAATTAGAGTCAAGCGTTTTGCAATTTGGGCTTAAATTTTT
>JBMOPW010000010.1:0-137993 GCA_049322915.1 Candidatus Zhuqueibacterota bacterium | reverse complement strand
GACAGGCTGGGCTTTTATCGGGCATCCATTGAATCAGCGTGGATTCCCGCTAAGAGCATGCGGGAAAGACAACCATCACGTTATTTGTAACTTATAATTGCCCGAAAATATTGAGCGGATACAATTTTCGTTCGATCACTTATTAGACCGGGCGAGTTGACACAGCAGCGCGGATCTTTATCGGCCATTCTTCGGGACGTCCCGTCGCATCTCACCCCGGATCAGATTTGCATTGCTGCGGCGCTGTTTCGCCCCAAATCACGGTCATCTTCAGGCGGTCTGCTGCGGCGTTCCGGCGGCTACCGTTTTGCTGCGCTCGATGGATTGCAGCACCAAATAGTTGACCCCGAACTTCTCCATGTTATCTAGTTCTGTGTCGAACTGGTCGTAATGGCGCTCCTCGTCCATCACCAGCGATTCGAACAATTTCTTAGAAACAGAGTCCGCATGGGCGGCGCATTCGTTGGCCCACAGGTTATAATCTCGAATGGCTCCCTGCTCCAATTGGACGGCATGCTCTAGCATATCTTTCACGTCGTGATTTTTGACCACCTCCGCCGACGCGACCATTTCCACTTCGCCTTTGAGGAACAGAATGCGCTCCGCAATGTTTTCGATGTGAAGCATCTCTTCGATGGCCGTCCGCCGGAACAGCAGTGACAACAGGTCATACCCCAGGTCATCGCAATAAAAATGGTAATACATGTATTGGTGAACCGCTGTCAGTTCTTCGGCCACAGCCTTATTCAGCAATTCAATGCTCTTCTCGTACATAATCGTTTCTCCTGTCGTTACGTTCAATTCAATGGGCGCCGCTCGAACGTCGGACATTTCGGCGCCGGTGATTTGAAAATTCATCCCGCCGCACAACAGCCGATCGTCGGAAATTCATAGAAACACGGGCATGCTCTCCGCCCTCGGAAACCGAAATGGAGACTGAGGCGTTGTCATTGCGGCGAACGGGCTCGCAGTTCACGCTTCGTTTTGGGTGAGCTGATTCACCGCGTCGATCAAATCCTGCCGGATGAACGGCTTCTGCAGCGTCATATCCGCTCCCAGCCCTTTAGCAATGGCCAGATAATCCTGTGCATGGATGCGGCCGCCGCCGGAGATGGCCAATATTTTAACCTGAGGCAATCGCTCCTTCGCTTCCCGAATGGTCTCCAGCCCTTCCACATCGGGCATAATGATATCGGTGATGATTAAATCGATTTTCTTGCTTTTGCTCAGTAAAGCCAGGCCCTCTTTGCCATTTGCAGCTTCCATCACATCATGTTTTTCTGAAATCAGAATCCGGCTGATCAGCCCCCGGACAGCATCATCATCTTCAATGACAATAATATACATTATTCATCTCCCCTCGAATGACTATCGATGGTTTTTCTGACAAGTTCATTTAGCATTTTCATCTCAATTGGTTTTCCAACGATGGCTGCAATACAGTAGTGCTTCAAGATATCTTCCGACAGATTTTCGCCATAGCCGGTCATCAGAACGAAAGGCATATCCGGGCGAGATTGATGAACATGATTTGCCAAATCCAGACCGGTGAATGAGGGCATGGTCAGATCGGAAATGACCAGATCATATTTATCAGGCTGTTTCTGAAATGCATGCAGCGCATCCCTGCTGTTCAAAAATACTTCCACGCAATATCCATACTGCTCCAGCATTTTGCGGACGACGCTGGCGACTATTTCCTCGTCATCCACGACGAGGATTGTCTCATGTCCGGTATGCATCTTTTCGCCTGGCGCCGGGATGTCCAATGCTATTTTTTCCTGGACAACCGGCAGGTACACCCGAAACGAGGACCCTTTGCCCGGTTCACTTTCCACAAACACATCGCCGTGATGGCTGCGGACAATGCCATGCACAACAGCCAGTCCCAGCCCGGTGCCTTTATCCACCGCCTTTGTCGTGAAGAACGGATCGAAAATTCGCTCCAGGGTGGCGCCATCCATCCCAATGCCGGTATCGGCGATAGTCAAAACCGCGTAATCCTTCTGTTTCAGGTTCACGGAATGTTTCACCGCTTCCGCGTCCAAATGCACCTGCTTCAATTCGATGGTGAGGACGCCGCCCTTTTCTTCCATGGACTGATAGCCATTGGTGCACAGGTTCATGATGACCTGGTGAATTTGCGACGCATCCGCCAGCACAGGATCGCACGTACTCCGGATGCGCTGCCGGATCTGAATAGTCGACGGAATGGAAGGCCGAAGCAACTGAATGGCTTCTTTGACTATTAAATGCAAATGCAACGGTTTTCGTTCCTGCTCAATCTGCCGGCTGAATGTCAGAATTTGCTGCACCAGGTCCTTTGCGCGATGCGCGCCCCGGAGCACGAGTTTCAAATCCTCCCGGAGCGGATGGTCCAGGGACAGTTGCGAGATGGCCATATCAGTATAGCCCATAATCGGCGTCAGGATATTGTTGAAATCGTGGGCAATGCCGCCGGCCAGGGTGCCGATGGTTTCCATCTTTTGCGAACGCCGAAGCTGAGCTTCCAGGTTGGTTCGCTCTTCTTCATTCTTCTTTCGCTCGGTGCTATCATCGCAGAAGGCGAGGAATCGCGTATCTGAAAGCTTGACTGCCGATATCACCCACCAGCGCAGTTCGCCGCTTTTGTGACGGAACCGTAACTCACCATACGCCTTACCCTCGTGAATGACAGTCTGAAAATGCTTCATTCCTTGTTCCATCATATCTTCAGACACGAAGTCCGCAATACCCATCGTAAGTAACTCTGTCTCACTGTAACCTGTAATTTTGGATGCAGAGGGATTTACCTGTATGTAGCGACCGTTTTCATCCGAGACAAAGACTCCTAATGGTGAATTCTGAATGAAATCTTTGTACCGCTGCTCGCTCTCTCTCAGCGCTTCCACGCTTCGTTTGCGCTCGGTGATGTCCCGAATCAAGCCGATGGTTCCCACAAAATCGCCTTTGATATACACCCTGGCATTCAACTCGCCGGTGAACACAGAGCCATCTGCACGTTTCATCAGCAGCTCGAGATTTCTGACCTCTGACCGCGTGCTCAACGATGTTTGAAACGCCGCTATCGCTTTGGGAATTTCGGAATCAACAAGAAATTCCATGAACGGATGTCCATTCATCGCCCCGAAAGGATAGCCAAATATCTGCTCCGAAGCAGGCGAAACGTAACTGAGATGCCCCAGGGCATCGGTGAGAAACACCATGTCCGCCATCTGTTCGGTGATGGTGCGGAATTTCTCCTCGCTGTCGCGCAGTTCAATTTCCGATGTATTTCGCTCTGCGAACGTCGTGATTTGCTGAGCGATACTTTCAATTAAATACCGCTCTTCTCTAAGAAACGGACCCTCGAATTCATCCGGTCGTTTCTCCAGATAACAGACCTGAAGCATTCCGGCCTTTTCGCCGTGGAGCAGAATGGGCGCCGCCTGACACCATCGGGTCGCTTTGAAATTCTCCGTCGCATACTCTTTGCCATTCAACGCAATCCTCGCGCAGGCGATCTCCGAAAATTGCCATGCGGTCGGAATGCTGTTCACGGTCTTTTGCAGAAATTCGCCCAGCGTCGCGTTGGGTTCCACTTTGAATTGGGACACCTGAAACATCAGATTCATTTCCTTCAACCGCTCCCCCATATCGTGAAAGAGTTTTGCCTTCTCTTTTTCGACGCGCCGGTTCACCAGCTTCGCGGCCAGAATTTCTCCAATCGTCCGAATCAGGGCCTTATCTTCATCAGACCAGGTTCGTTCTTTTTGATACGAGTTGAAGGTCATAAAACCAAGCAATTCAGAGCCGTACACCAGCGGCACAACAAGCAGGGACTTTTCACCTAATGACTGGAGAAAGTCTTTTTCCGCACAGGCCTCTTCCGGCATTTCGGAAACACTCGGAATACAAATCGTCTCGAACTGTTGCAGCTTTTTCGACCACAACGGAAAGTGGGCAGCCGGGAGATTCTGCATGTGCTCCTTCTGCGCCCTGACGCCTCGCGCGCGCCATTCGTGCGTGCGACTTGCCATCGAATAATCATTGTTAAATCTGTACAGCGAGATACGGTCAGTCTGAGTAAATTTCCCGATGCGTTTGAGAATGTATCGGATCTCTGCGTCCAGTTCGCTCGATTCCATGCCGACCAATCGCGATGAAATATCCGCGATGAGTCTTTCCAGGTCGAATCGGTAGCCCAGCCTGGCCTCGGCGATTTTGCGCTCCGCGATGTGCCGCGTCGTCCCCTGAAGTCCAATGAGCTGACCGTCATCATCGAGCAGCACCTTGCCGGTAACTTCCAGATCCACTTCCTCGCCTTCGTTATTCAACATTTTCGTCTCAAAGTTGAAATTCGTGATGGAGGGATCATTGCTAAAAATTCTGACAATCAGATATTCGATCTTTTCATACTCTTTTTTCCTGAAGTGCGACCTGAGCGTGGTGCCGATCCATTCATCCGGTTTGCTTCCAAACATGCGTTCAAGCGCCGGGCTGAGATAGGTGAATCGCAACGATGTATCCATTTTCCAGATGCAGTCGACGGAGTTTTCAGCCAGCAGCCGGAATTGTTCCTCACTCGTCCGCAGGGCGTGCTCGGCCTCCTTGAGCGGCCGGGTATCCTGAAACACCTCCAGGATATGCTCCTTCCCATTGACAAGGACCCGTCTGGAATTCTTCAGGACAGGATTGCGATAGCCATTCTTACATTTCATAGCCGTGTCCATCCCTTCGAACCCGGCTGCGCCCTGCGCCCAGATGGGGCATTTTTTCGATAGCGAACCTTTGGGGCAGATGATATCGCAGAGCTGTCCGACCAGTTCGTCCCGGGAATATCCGGTGATGGTGCAGGTTGCGGGATTGACGTCTTTGATCCGATAGTCGGAATCGATGAGCACCATGCCGCCCGGCAGGTTTGTGTACAGCGTGCGGAACAGATTTTCGCTCTCGCGCAGCGATTCTTCGGCCCATTTTCGCTCGGTGATGTCGCGCGCGACCGAAGCGACGGCAACAATTTCTCCATTGACGAAGATGGGAGACCCGCTCACTTCGCCGTACCGGCGGGAACCGTCCCGGGCGATGAACTCATATTCAGCCATTGAAATCGACTCACCGGACAGCACCTGCAAGGTATCGGCAAGCGCGCGCCGGAGAGAATCCGGCGAGAGAATATTCAATTCCGGAAATGACTTGCCGATGAGCGCTGCCGGTTCATAACCCAGGATGCGCTCGACGGACGGCGACATATCGATAACCGCGCCGCTCCTGTCGATGCAGTAAAACACGTCATTGATGTTGTGAAACAGAAGCCGGAGCTTCTCTTCATTCTGGCGCAAGGCCTCTGTTGCCCGCATCCGCTCGCTGATATCGCGCGAGATGCACAAAATACCCTCCGGCACAGGGGAGACATAAATCTCGTACCAGCCGCTGCGGCCATCCTCAAACGTGAATTCGGTCGAAACCACTTCCGGCCTGCGATCATTCATGACGCGCTGAAACGTCTCGAAAAAGGGAGTATTTTCCACGCCGGGGAACAGATCGGTCAGCTTATTCCCGAGGAGCCTCTCCCGCGGGACATGGGTGAATCGCACTCCCGCCTCATTGACCAGGGTATGACGCCATTCCCTGTCCAGAACGTACACGCTGTCCTGAATGGATTCCAATAAATGCCGGTGCCGTTCCTCGCTCTGTCGTAATTTTTCCTGCATCGCCCGACGCTCGGTGATATCCTTTGAAACGCCGAGCATGCACAGCGGGTTATCCTGCAATTGGAGTGGGAGTTTCGTCGTATGAAACCATCGGACTGTCCCGTCCGGGCGGGTATACGGCTCTTCTTCGACAATCTTAATCTGCTGTCGCGTGATCACCTCCTGGTCATCGCGCATGAACGCCGCCGCGTCCTCCTGAGTCAGACTCATGCGTTCAGCAAAGTCCAGATCCGTTTTACCGATTATCTCCGCCGGCGTTGTCCCATATAAATCCGCGATGAATTGGTTGGCGAAAATATACGTGCCGTGAAGGTCCTTGGCATAGATGCACACCGGGATGGCGTCGATGACGCTTCGAAGCAATGTTTCGCTTTCCTTCAGCGCCAGTTCTGCCTGCCGGCGGTCGGTGATATCCGCGATCATGCCGTTCACCCGCGCGATGCGACCATTCTCGTATTCTGCTCTGGCTGATGTGCGAATCCACAGCCGGCGCCCTTTCGATGTTGTGAACGGAAATTCGAGATCGTACGATTGCCCCTCTCTGGCGCATCGTTCGAACGCCTGCGATATCACCGGCTGATCCGCCGGATCATAACATCTCAGACTGGCTTCAACATGGCTCTTATCGCCGGGCTCAATCGCAGCCGGGTCATAATCATGAATGCGATACGCTTCATCGGTCCAGTACATGGCCTGCTGAAGGATGTCCCACTCCCAGCCGCCGACTTTGGTGATGCGCTGCGTTCTTTCCAGTAATCCTTCACTCCGGCGCAATGCATCCTCCGCCAGCTTGCGCTGGGTGATATCGATGTAGGTGATCTGAAGGGAGGATTTCCCATGACGCTCGATTCGGGTGGCAAAAGCCTCCACCCAGCGCACGGATCCATCCTTGCGGATGATGCGAAATTCGCTCCGCCCGGAAACATCCCTGCCCGCCATTCGATCGGTCAGATTTTTGAGCACCCATTCCCGGTCTTCCGGATGCACGGTTTCGTGCATCTGTTGCGGCGACATGGCCATCAACTCCTCGTGGGAATATCCGGTAATTTGCGTCAGAGCGCGGTTGGCGAATACGAGAACGCCGTCCTGAAGAACGCCAATGCCCTGCAAGGAATGGTCGACGAGATCCCGGTAAGCGTCCTCAACCCAACGGCGCTGCGTCACATCGCTGGTAAATCCCTGAATGGTGAAGGAGCCATCCTCGGACTTCTGGCTGGCTCGGGCGTTCATGCGCAACCAGACTATTCTGCCGTCGGACAATTTCGCCTCGTACTCGAAGTCCTCGACATGGCCATTCTCACGGATCAGTCGAATGAATTCATCCCGCCGCTCCGGCGAGACATAGAGCTGCTCTCCCAGGTTCTGGTAATACTCCAGCACAGCGCCCGGTTCTTCAAAGCCCAATATCCCGGCCATGGCGTCATTTGCCAGCAGCGCCTGCCCCCGGGAATTGGTTTGAAAAATTCCGATGGGAGCATTTTGAAAAAGGTCGCGATACTTCTCTTCGCTCGCGCGCAGCTTCTCTTCAGCCTGCCTGCGCCAGGAAATATCGCGCACGACGCTGATGAGGAGCCTCTTTCCCTGATACCGAGTTATCTCCGCGCTGATTTCGAAATCCAACAGGAGGCCGCTTTTGGTGTAGCCCGAAGTTTCGAAAATAGCCTTCTTTTCCACCATCAGTTTTTTGGAGATGGCCAGGTACTTCTTTTTCTCCTGCAACGGCATGAAGTCGAGGGGAGAATGCTGGCGCAGTTCCTCTTTGGTATAGCCGAGAATTTTCGTTGCGTTGTCATTCACGTCGAGAATTTTGCCGGGTATGCCGCTGCGTTTCAATTCAGTCACAACAGTGATATCCGAGCCGCTGTTGAAAAGCATTCTGAACCGCTCTTCGCTATCCCGCAGCGCTGTTTCCGTCATGTCTCGTTCCTGTTCCAGGTCGATATTGTGCAGGGCAAATCCAATGTCATCGGCAACCTCATGCAGCAGCAGTTGCTCCTCGCTATCAGTCGCCAGAGTTGCCGGGACGGCCACAGACAGGGCGCCATAAACGCGTCTGCCAAATTCCAGGCGAACGGTCATTGCCCGGCCCGGTTCTTTGCCAACGAGCGGACAACCGTGGCACTCGTTTACAGTATTCTCAATGACGACCACGCCGCGTCGTTTCAGCGCTCGGGTGGCGCATTCATTCAATGAGCCGGCAGCGAGCTGTTGTTTGAGCGTCTGAAATTCGTCGCCCAGACCATCCGCCGCGGCCTGAACAAGGCTTTGGTCATCATTTAACAGAACGATCCATGCGGAAAAAAAACCTCGCGTCTCCACCAGAGTGGCGCAGGTCTTTTCAATCAGCGCTTCCCGATTCTTCTCTTTGGTGATGAGCTGGTTGACATTTCGAATCGCGCGCAGCACGCGGTTCAAATGCTGAATTCTCCGCTCCGGAGAATCCCCCGGAAAAGGTCTGGTCTCGAGATCGGAGATACGCTGCCGCAGCGTGTGCAGTTCGGCGACGAGTTGGGATTTTGATTTGTGGTTGTCAGTCATGTGAGTACTCCACCAGTAATTCAAATGTGAAAATGATGCCTGTTCTTGTGCAGATCAGAGTCAGTTCCGGCAACGGATCACGATCAAAGCGGTTGTCGATGGCGCCTTCGAAAGACCGGGAGCGGCGAGGATTTTGGGTGAATGCGTGAGATTCCCCGGTTGTCGTATTTCAAATATGCGTCGTGCGCCTGCCCCGGATGAAACGGCATCCAGATGGATCCTTTCCACTGGTCCCGGGGAGAAATTCCGTTGTCGCTGTGATACGTCGGCCATCCGTGGCAAGCGTGCGTTAATCACCACAATAAATTGTGGTGATGGTACAATATTATTGAACTAACACCATGATTTATCATGGCGTCTTCCAAAAAGCAAAAGAATAAAATAACCGTTTCAACCGGTGCGCGAATGGCTGGCTATTCGTTGTCAGGGCTGCTATTCTGCATCACGAATTTATTCAGATCGGTGATAATATTCAGCGTGAAGCTGAACGTCGTTCCGCGATTCACTTCGCTCGACACCTCAATTTTGCCGCCGTGCGTATGGATGATTTTCTCGGAGATGGGCAATCCCAGGCCGGTGCCATCCGCTTTGGTGGTGAAGAACGGATTGAACATTTCTTCGAGCACGTCCGGCGGAATGCCCTGCCCGGAATCGGTGACGCTGACGCGAATCTGTCCTGCCCCGGTTTTGTGCGATGTGATTTTGAGATCACCGCCTTGCGGCATGGAGTGCACCGCATTCTGTAGCAGGTTGAGCAGAACTTGCTTGATTTGCTGAGGGTCCATCAGCACTGTGGGGAGAGTGGCGTCCAGCTCCTTGTGCAGGTGAATGCCAATTTGGGAAATTTCTTCCTGCACTGTCAGGAGGTAACACGACTCTTCAATTATTTTATTGATGTCCGTGAGGACAGGTTGAGGTTTGGAAAGGCGTGAAAAATCGAGAACATTGGTCAGCACTTTTTCCAGCCGGTCGACTTCCTGGGCGATGATTTTGCCGACATTTTTCAGTTCGCTGATTTCTTTTTTATCCGCAGTCCGTTCGATGGACCGCGCAAAGCCGCCGATGGTCACCAGCGGATTCCGAATTTCGTGGGCAACCTGAGCTGCCATTTCGCCGACAGTCGCCAGCCGCTCGGAATGCAGCAGCCGATCCTGGGTGTTTTTCAATTCCTCGTACGCCTGCTGGAGTTTATTCTTCTCCACCTCGAGATTGGAATAGGCTTCAGCGCGTTCAATGGCCAGCCCGGCCTGGTTGACGAACAATTTGAGAAGTTCGACCCGGCCCTGGTCGATGGGCTGAAATGCGAACTGGTTATCGGCCACAACAACGCCGATCACTTTATTTTTGGCGACGAGGGGCGCCACGATGAAGTCATCCAACTGCAACTGGCTCAGCAGGTCATTGGGCATATTGCATTCAATATCCCGGCGATTGCTGAGGAAGGATTCGTTCGTATCGATCGCTTTGATGAAAATGCAGTTTTTGGCGCTGTCCGGGATGACAATTTTTTTGACCAGCTTATTGTAGCCGTCGCCGTCGCGTGGATGTTTCTTGCCATATTTTTCCAGGAACGGGAACAGCGCGATGTTTTCATCGCCCAATTCCTTCCAGATGCGATAGGCGTCGGTCTGTGTGGTCGGCCCCACACCCATTCTTCCTTCGAGCACATGTTTTTTACGATTGAGAAGCAGGATCATCGCCCGGCTGAAACCCATGGCGCAGCCGGCGGTGATTGCGGTGAGAATCAGATGCAGCAACTGATCCAGGCCGGCAATTTCCTGCATGAAATGACTGATATGACTGAGCATGGACATTTCATGTTCGCGCCGGAAAAGCATCGTTACGTCCTGAACAATCAGAATCAGCCCGGAGATATCCTGGGAATCCCGCGTTCGTAGCGGGACCCCGGAAATAATCAACCGAACCCTTCGATCCGCGGTTGCATGAAACTCGAATGGTTCGGTCTGAAAATTTTTTCCGTTCTCTAATGTCTGTTTGAATTTTGAGGTGAGTTCGGGTTGTTGAAAGAGATCCTGGGACAATAAATTTCCACCGGTGATGGTACGGCCGGGATGTTCTCCCAGAATTGCTGCAAGATTGGAATTGACCCGCAGAATCGTACCATTCCTGTCGGCGGAAAGGATGCCGATGGGAATATTTTGAAACAGCGATTCCAGATATTCGCGGGTCCGAAACAGATCGTCCTGGAGTTGGAGATTTTTCCGCTTGATCTCATCGACGATGAAGACGTTTTCGATGATGTTCAGCAGTTCCCGAAGACCAAATGGTTTTTGAAGATATGCGCCCACGCCGCCTTCCAGAAACCGATTTCGCAATGAATGATCGGTGTCTCTGGCTGTCAAAACAATCACGGGCGTGTGCGCCACTTCTTCGAAACGGGAATTTGTTAGCAGTTGTGAATAGACTTGATCTCCATACATTTTTGGCATCATATAATCCAGCAGGACCAGGTCCGGTTTATATTTCAAAATCATCTCTAATCCCTGCTGACCATCGTAGGCCGAAATCACATGATATCCGGCATTTTCTAAAAATGCCCTGGCCAGGGAATGCATGGTCAATTCATCATCGATCAGGAGAATTGTCTTTTTCTTTCGATCCATTTCTTATCCCGCAAAATCAACTAAACACCCCACCACGATAGAGATCAAGTCTAATACTATCTCCTCTTTATGAAAAAAAGATGTTAGGACTATCTGTTTTTCTTTTTATGGCGATCTTTTCTTAAGCGTTTTTTACGCTTGTGCGTGGCTATCTTATGTCGTTTTCGTTTTTTTCCACTGGGCATGATTCCACCTCCTTTCCCATCATAAGTCATTGTTGAGGTTAGCGAATTGGTTTATCTATGTTCTTTTTCTATCAGGTCTCGCGTGGTTTTAAAATGTACACGATCCCTGAGCAGAGAAATTCCCGCAGGAACCGAAGTCGGTATTTTCTAATTTTCAAATGGAATCGGAACGCCTGTCGCGGCCGGACCAGATACATCTCCTTTCTCAGGATCTGCAACTGCGCCTGCTGAACCAGCGCTTCAAATCGTTTCATCGTGACGCCGGTATCGTAATTGCTCAGGTGCATGGCGATATGTTGCTTTTCCACGTAGGTCAGCAGCCAGCGATACATCGGCCGGGCCAGCAGGTGAACGTACACCGCAAATTTCAGCCATGACCGCATCACCTGTTGATGACCACCGAAGGGCGAACGGAACGGCGGAAACGAGACCACGATGATTCCTCCCGGCGCCAGCAGCCGGATCATATTATTCAACGCAGCCTCTTTGTCCGGCACGTGTTCGATCACATCTAGAATGAGAATCACATCGAATTTTTCGCTGGAGGAGAACTGCTGAATATCGCCGTGGATGATTGGACTTTTGCCTCGCGTCTCGTTTCGCGCAAATTGCGCGCGCTCGGCGCTGTATTCCAGGCCGGTGCAGGCATAACCCTGGTTCTCAAAAACGGAAAGAACGCCGCCCTCACCGCAGCCGACATCCAATATCTTTTTCCCGTCCGAATAGGGCGACACAAAATATTCATGATAATAGCGGCCAATCTGGACCTGGTAATTCCAGTAATCCAATCGATTGTCGCTCGCCGTCACTCCAAATCGTTGTAGGCGGTCGAATAGTTTCATTCAAAAAACCTGCGGTGCTGCACACTCATTTCCATTCGACCCGTTCAAACTGGTCGTCTTTTTCAAACGGCTCATTCACCTGCCCGCGCAAATCTTTGGAACACTGGAAGACAGGCATCTTCCGCGCAGGGATGATAACCTCTTCCCCGGTCTTGGGATTGCGTCCTTTGCGCTGTTTGCGATGGACGACTTTGAACCGACCAAAACCGCGGATGTCGATGGTCTCGCCTTTTTGCAGCGCGTAACTTAACGTGGCGAACATGCCGTCGACAACAGCGGCGGTCTCCACTTTGGTCAGGCCGGTGCCTTCGGCCAGAATATTTACAATATCATTTTTTGTCAAAGTATGTCTCCTTCAATCGGAGTTGATGTAAACCGTGTGGCCGCCTGTATTAATGACACGTCGAGCAATGGCCTCCGGCGCAAGAGCCGCACGAAGATGACTGTACGCTGGCCGATGATACCCCATCCGATGCAAAACCAAATACCGACATCACCCGTTCGACACGATTCCCTGAACACCCGGGACATGTGATCTCCCTGTCTCTCTCGCCGGATCGAATCAACTCTTCAAATTTCCTGGTACATGAAAGGCATCTATATTCGTAAATTGGCATTGATAACTCCCCAATGGCGCAGGAATGGTGCGTCTCCCCACCCCATCCGAACCATCGCTGTTTAACGATTCTGCCCGTTAAAACCAAAAACTTTAAGCCGTTAAAATAATAAATTAAATTTTAAAAGTCAATATAAACCTTGCCCTATATGAAATAAATTCTTAACTCACCGGTCAGGTCTGGCCGGTCCCGGATCATCTGCGTTCAGCAATCGAGGCTGAAAATATACCCATGCCGGTTTCGAAATCTGGGCATCCACGCCGGACTTTCAAAACCAGTCGTGGGTGTTTTACGACCGTCAGGCTCAGGCGCGCTCCGAAACATTTTGGTACCCCATGAGTTAAAGTAAGGTATCTGTCGCTGCTATCCCTGCATGCAGTGCGACATTGAAATCCTCCAGCCCATGGCGACTGATCAGCGTGTTCGCGGAACGAATCCTGGCCGGGATTGAATCAGGAAAATAATCGACTGAAATTTTTATTGGCTTTTTGTTACGAATTACTTATATTGCCTTTTATTCGTGGTTGCGCCCAGGTCTGCGATGGCGTAAAAAAAATGAGTGAACAGAAAATTGATTTCCGGTCTGCCACGTTTCTGACCAAGATGAAGGATGATAATCCGTGGTTTCAATTGATCTGATCGTTAAAAATGCCCGCCAGATCATTTCTCCCCCGCCCGATCATTCAGGCAGGATTGAATGGAGTGTCGGCCCGGGCAATTCTATCGGCTGCGCCAATGGGAAAATTGTCTATGTCGGCCTGTTCGACGCGATAGCCGAGCAGTTTGCTGTGTCCAGTCGCGCCACCATCATCAACGCGGAGAACGCTGTGGTTGCGCCGGGCTTTGTCGATCCGCACACGCACCCGGTATTTTTCGGCACGCGGGAAAACGAATTCGAACTACGGATCCGCGGCAAGACCTACCAGGACATCGCTCAGGCTGGCGGCGGAATTCGCTACAGCGTCCGACAGGTTCGCCAGGCATCGAAACAGCAGCTCATCGACCATGCCCTGCCGTTCCTGGATCGGTTCATAGAACACGGGACAACCACCATCGAAGCGAAAAGCGGCTATGGACTTTCTCTGGACGATGAGATCAAATCGTTGCAGGTGATCCGGGAGTTGAACCGGCTTCACCCCCTGGAACTTGTCCCGACGTTTTTAGGCGCTCATGAAATCCCGGACGAGTATCGCGATAAACGCCAGGAATATATCGATCTGATCATTCACGAAATGATCCCGAGAGTCGCGGAAGAAGGATTGGCCGAGTTCTGCGACATCTTCTGCGAAGACCATGTCTTCAATCGGCACGAGACAGAGAAAATTTTAACAGCGGCCAGCGACGCCGGCTTGAAGCTGAAGATACATGCTGACCAACTCGGTTCCAGCGGTGGTTCGGAAATCGCCGCCAGATTGCGCGCTGTATCCGCGGATCATCTCGATTACATCAGCGATGCAGCGATTGAAGCGTTCAGGCAAGCGGGCACTGTGCCGGTGCTGTTGCCGGGGGCTGTCTTCTTTCTGGGATTGGGTCGTTACGCCCCGGCGCGAAAAATGATCGACGCCGGCCTGCCGGCGGCCATTGCCACCGACTTCAATCCCGGCAGTTGTATGACCCAATCCATGCCCATGATGATGACCCTGGCCTGCATTTACATGAAGATGCTGCCGGAAGAAGTGTGGCTGGCGGCAACGGCGCATGCAGCCCGGGCCATTCACCGGTCAGGACACATTGGAACGCTTGCTCCGGGAAGCCAGGCCGATATAGTGCTATGGAATATTCCGAATTACAAATATTTACCTTACCATTTTGGTATCAATCATGCAGGCTGCGTGATCAAGAAAGGGAACGTGGTCTGGAAAAAATCCGAAGATCAAGTCTTGAGAGGACATGTATGAGACGTTTGACGACACATTTGTTACTGGTATGGATGATCATTTTTCTGATGAGTTGTTCAAAAGAAAAACCACTTTCCACAGCTTACGAACAAATCTACGGGGACAAAGAAGGGACAATCGCCGATACTACGTTATACCAGCCTGCGGGAACGGAACAATCGTTCAGCCGCTATGTGAATACCGGAACGAGCACCGTGCTCACATTGGGCAAGTACGACAATTATCACACGGCGATGTATTTGAAATTTGAAGGCCTGCCCGACAGCTCGCTCATTTACTCCGCCAAATTGACCCTGACTATCTTTTCCCGGATTGGCCCTGCGGATACTTCCTACTGGGATGTATCGCGTCAATTCAGCGCCAACTTCTACCATGCCCGAAGCGATTGGAATGACGAACAAGCACCTGAACTCTATCTGTACGAGTATCCTTTCGGTGAAACACCATTTCAGACGGTGACGCTCACGTCGGACTCCACCACAATCATTGAAATCGACCTGGACACTACCATCGTAAATCAATGGGTGGATTCAGTCTCTCCCATTGAGAACCACGGCATCTGGATCGACAGTCCGGATGCGGAATATCTCACCTGCTTCTATTCCTGGGAAAATCAGGACTCTGACCTCATTCCCCAATTGAAAATTTTTTACACCGAGGGGGACACTGTGAGTGAATCGCCGGATAGTTCCGTCGTGTATGCTCAGATCGATGCGTCGCTGTACCTGAATAGCGAAACCGACCTGAATCTGAATCCCGATCTTCTCTACATCGGCAAAGGATTTGCGTTCCGCAATTTCCTGAAATTCAATTTTGACGGAATGGATTCAACGACCCACGTGAGCCGCGCGTTGCTGGACCTGTTCATTGACGAATCCGCATCCCTGCGTGACAGCTACGGCGCGAGCGATGCTATTTTGTACATCGTGGACGGCGATTCGTGGGAGAAAGATGTCGTCGATGAATCTCCTGCAACCACATCCTATTCAGCCACCTGGGTGGACAGCATGCTCACCTTTGATGTGACGACAGCGGTACAGGCATGGGTTGGCCATAAAATCGATAACTACGGATTACTGCTGCGCTCAACAGATGAGCAGGATCCGCTGGCGCGCATTGCCATCCATTCCTCGGCCTCTCCCGCGGACCTGCGGCCGAGACTGAAAATTTATTACACGCTGCCTCCAAATCAGGAGTTTTAGCAGCGGCGTGTGCGCCCATTCACTTGAAATGGCGCACGCCACATTCGATAGTTTTTATAAACCCAGCGCGGTAAAGCCGCAAATAATAATACGTGATGACCGATTCCTAGAAATTATTTTCCACAAATTTACAAAAGTTGCTGGGTAATAACATAGAATGACCACGAACCTATGTGTAACTATGGAGTCTCAGGATGTTAAAGAAAATCGTAACCTTCACCCTGTTGTTATTCATCACAGGTATATTGACTGATTCGGCTCTGGCCGGGTCTTACTATAATTCCAGAGGATTGGGCGGAAAGCGATACATCACCAGCGCCCACGCATTGGGAATGGGCGGCGCCATGATCAGCCTGCCGGATAATTATCTCATCAACAATCTTAATCCGGCCGGATTGGTTTACAATCGGTTCACCCGACTCTCCGGCGACTTTGTTCATGAGGCTACCTGGAGCAGCACGAACTCCGCGGAGGGATTTTCCAAGTATACCAATCTCAATGGCATTTCTCTGGCTGTCCCGCTGATTCAGGATAAACTCGCCACGGCATTGTCCATGATCCCCACGTCTCAATTCGATTATGAGTACAGCTCATCAGATGCAGTTGAGGACTACGACTACACGAAATTTGTCAAAGCGAGCGGTGGATTGAACAAGATATCGTTCGGTTTCGGATACGCGCCTTTCAACAAAATCAATATCGGCGCGACGGTCAATTACAACTTTGGCAAGCTGGAGCAGACCTGGCGCGTCGATTACACATCCGATCTGCTCTGGGACAGTAACGATATCCTGACCAGAAAAATGTGGGGACTGAATTGGACATTGGGATTCATCGCCCATCCGACGCCGAATTTTTATGTGGGCGGAGTTTTCTCGCCTGGTTACAAACTGACCATGCAGGACGAAATTACAAACTACACGATTAAAGGTTCGCTGATCAGCACAGTCGATGCTTCCAGCGATGCGGAGAGCAATGCGGATATTCCTGAATACTGGGGTTTCGGCGCGACTTATGTATTTCATCAAAAATACCGCGTGAGTCTGGATTATCTGTATCAGCCGTGGTCAAATTTCCACGTTTCAGAAACGTCATCCCAGGAATATCAAAACAGCTTCCGCATTGGCGGTGGCATCGAGCGGCTGCCCAATGAGAATATTCTGGCGACCTATTTTCAAAAAGTGACCTACCGTGTCGGCTACTTCTACCAGTCTCTGGATTTTCTCGATGCGTCCAATAATGCTGTGACAGAATACGGCGCATCGGTCGGTTTTGGATTCCCTTATTACTATAAAATCGGCCGCATCGATGTGGCGCTCCGTTACGGTCAGCGCGGTGACCTTTCCCTGAATCCAATCAATGAAGAATTTTTTCAGGTCTATATTTCAGTCATTGGCGGTGAAAAATGGTTCGAACGACCCAGATAATCAGTTGAATACGGTCGCTTTCAACAACCCATGAAATTTGATCGGAGTGAATGTGGAATGCCATGCCTTACATGTCCCTTTCACTCCTTTTTTATATCGACCAAAACAAGTCTGGCGCCGCGCGCTGTGACCATCAAAACATCAGGCTGTACGTGATGCTGGCAGATTCCCGCGGTCATGAACCAGCCATTTTTACGATTGAAATCGATGAAAATAGCCGGGAAAATCCTATAAATTTTTTCTTGCTTTTTTAAAAAAAGTTTTTAAATTCAATCTCTTAAATAGTATTACCTTTGTGCAGGGTTGTAAGCTGAAAAACTTTATAAAGGCTTTCCGCCAAATAGAACCATGCCTTCAATTCGGAATCAGTCTGCTGTATCGACGCCCAGGCAAAATGACCAGCGCGGGGACAGTGAATATTCAGGATTGACCGCGTTCCCGGCATGCGCCACAACTGCGCCCATCCGTCTATTTTGCGAGCTCTATAAAACTCAGCTCAGGAGAGGAGAACATGAGATACACGGCAATATCGCATCCAATCACCACACGCATTTTCTGGCCATTGATCGTGACCGTTGTGGTGAGTTTGATTCTCACCGTTGGATGCGCATCGACAACCCGGCAAACCGATTCCACGAACGATTCAAAACACGATAAAGCCGTTGCGGATTCACTGCACGAGGCGTATCTTTTACAATTGAGCAAACAATGGAGCTCTGCCTGGGACCATTATCGAAATAAAAACTATCGCGACGCCCTCCATCCATTTTGGAAGGTCGTTGAGTTGGACACAATTCAGCGATTCAAGAACGTCTATACCCTGCTTTCCGATGCCTACGCCCAATTGAACAGACCGGACTCTGCGGAGTTGGTCATGGAATTGGGCATTCGGGAATATCCGGACAATGCCCACATGCATCGGACATTCGCCTTCTATCTCACCCGGCGCGGGAAGGTGGAAGCCGCCATTCAGGAATACGAAACCACCGTGAAAATCGATTCGACCCGAAAGGATGACTGGAAAGTTCTGGGCCAACTGTACGTGAAAATCAGCCGCATCGACGATGCAATTCGCGCTTACGAAACAGTCACCAGGTTGGATCGCGCCGATCAGGAACCGCATCTTGTATTGAGTTCACTTTATCGTACCCGAGGCAACGAGCAGGCAGCCATCAATCAGATGGAAGCTGTCAAAAAGCTCGATCCGGATAACGCTGAAAATCTCTTCCGATTGGGCAAGGCCTATTTCGAACAGGCGAATTACAGCCAGGCTATTATCAATTTCCAGATGCTGTTGAAAGTGAAACCCAGACATCTCGTTGGGCTGGAGTATCTGGGCGCCTCGCAACAGAACAATCGGGAAATCAACAGCGCCCTGGTGACCTACCAGACGATATTGACACTTCAGCCGGACAATAAAAAAATCATGACCGACGTGGCTGCGTGCTACAAAGAATTGGGCAAATTTCCGACTGCGAAAAATTTCACCGATAAAGCATTGGTCATTGATTCGACCTATGGATTGGCGCACATTGTCCGGGGCGAAATTTTCGAGGCAGCAGCGGAAGAGTGCATCAGGCGTATGGGCAAGAAAATTCCCGAGTTCGATGACAAGCTTGTTTTTGAGATGGCGTACAAAGAATATCAAAAAGCCGCATTGGACAGTCAGTTCAAAGACATGGCCAATGAGCGGCTGAACAACATACAGGATTTTATACCGACCAAAGAAGACTTATTTTTCAACAAGGGCAAAACAAAACCCCTGGATGCCTGCTACGATTGGATTTTTCAATCGTTGTGACAATCGCTGCGCTGCATTCCCCGCCAATCGGACGGTTCATTCAACCGCGACCGAACGGGACATGCGTCAGGCGATGAGCAGCCGGGTCGCTGCGTCAGCCCTGGAATACTCATGAAGCGTTAGTTTTTCATGTTGATCATATTAAAATTAGAGCGAACTCTCCTTATGGATTTCATTTTTCGCCGTGAAAAACGGCACGGCACTTCACGTTTTGGAGTGAAATCCATTGGATAGAAAAAGTGAAGTTTTAATCCCTTAGCGAATGTATTCAGATAAGAGCAGAGTAACCAAATCAACGAGCGCGTTCCATGACTATCGCATTAGCCTCTGATCATGCCGGATTTGAATTGAAGAACAAGGTCAAATCCCACCTGGAACAGGCAGGAATTCCGGTTGAAGATTACGGCACCTACAAATCGGATTCCGTGGATTACCCTGATTACGGCGTCCTTGCCGCCAACGCCGTGGCCAAAGATAAAGCCGATCGCGGCATTCTCATCTGCGGGACCGGGATTGGCATGTCCATCGTCGCCAACAAGGTGCAGGGAATTCGCGCGGCGCTTTGCTTGTCCATCGAGATGGCCGAGATGAGCCGGCGGCATAACAATGCCAACGTTCTGGTGATGGGCGGACGAATTATCGATCACGACCTGGCTCTGAAAATCGTCGATGTTTGGCTGAGCACGCCGTTCGATGGCGACCGGCATTTGAAACGGATCACGAAAATTCATCAGTTGACAGGCCGATGACGGTGCTGAACACCCTGTCTGATGCCGTGTGATCTGTAGGATAGAATTCCCGACAATAAACCGACTACGACCATATAAGGATTTTTACCATGAACCATTTACAACAGACCGATCCTGAAGTTTACAAGTCCATTCAGGATGAAATTTCCCGGCAGAATGACAAATTAGAGATGATTGCCTCAGAGAATTTTGTCAGTCCCGCCGTATTGGAGGCCATGGGCCAGGTGATGACCAATAAATACGCCGAAGGCTATCCCGGCAAACGTTATTATGGCGGCTGCGTTTTTGTCGATGCGGCCGAAGATCTCGCCCGTGAACGCGCCAAACTGTTGTTCCAGGCCGAGCATGTCAATGTCCAGCCTCACTCCGGCTCTCAGGCGAACATCGCCGCTTATTTCACCTTTGCCAATCCCGGCGATACGGTGATGGGCATGAACCTGGACCACGGCGGACATTTGACCCACGGCAGTCCGGTGAACTTCTCCGGCCGTCTTTTCCGAATCGTCTCATACGGCGTGCGTGAGGACACCGGCTATATCGACATGAACCAGGTGGAACAGCTTGCGCTCAAAGAAAGGCCCCGATTAATCATGACCGGCGCCAGCGCCTACTCCCGCGAAATCGACTACAAAGCGTTCCGCGAAATCGCCGACCGGGTCGGAGCGAAATTGATCGCCGACATCGCTCATCCGGCCGGTCTCATCGCTGCCGGACTCATTAAAAGCCCAATACAACATTGCCATCTGGTGACGACAACCACGCACAAAACCCTGCGCGGGCCGCGCGGCGGCATGATACTGGTCGGCACGGATGAAGAAAACGATATGGGTCAACTGACGCCCAAAGGCAAGCCAAAAACCATCGGCCAGATCGTTGATTCCAATGTCTTTCCGGGATTTCAGGGCGGTCCGCTGATGCACGTCATCGCGGCCAAGGCTGTTGCGTTCAAGGAAGCTCTGGAGCCGGCGTTCAAAGACTATTCCCGACAAGTGATTGCAAATGCCAAAGCCCTGGCGGATGAATTCATCAGCCACGACTACAAAATTATTTCCAATGGAACCGACACCCATTTGATGCTTATTGATTTGCGCAACAAGGGTCTCACCGGGAAAAAGGCCGAAGGCGCGCTGGAGGAAGCCGGCATCACAGTCAATAAAAATATGGTGCCCTTCGACGATCAAAGTCCTTTCATCACCAGCGGCATCCGGGTGGGAACGCCTGCGCTGACCACCCGCGGGATGAAGGAAAATGAAATGAAAGAGATTTTCAAAATGATAGATCTTGTACTTACAAACGTAGGGAATGAAACTGTTTATGACAAGGTACGTGCCGGAGTCTACGAATTATGCCAGCAATTCCCTCTCTATCAATTTTAACAATTAACGAAAGAGGGTAGTTATGCGTTGTCCGTACTGTGGTTTTGCCAATAGCAAAGTCATTGATTCACGGTCGAAGAGCGAAGGCCGCGTCATTCGCCGGCGACGGGAATGCCTTTCATGCGAAAGACGATTTACAACCAAAGAGCTCGTCGAGGAATCACCGATTCTGGTTGTAAAATCCGATCTCCGGCGTGAGTCGTTCAACCGTGATAAATTGAAACAGGGAATTCAATTAGCCTGCAGCAAGCGTCCCATTTCCGTTGAGCAGATCGATGAAATGATCGCTCAAATCGAGAATACAATCAAAGACAATGCCGTCGAGGAAATTACCTCCAAAGAAATTGGCATGCTCGTGATGAGCCACCTCAAAAAACTGGATCACGTTGCGTACGTTCGCTTTGCTTCTGTGTACCGCAATTTCCAGGACAAAGAGCAATTTCTGGCCGAACTTGAAGAACTGAACTGATTCTCCAACGGGTGTGGGTGTTCGACATGAAAATTAAGTGTGACGAAGAACGATGTTTTTTAGAAAACTGACATTCAAAGGCGGTGTCCATCCCCCCGAATATAAAAAATTTGTTTTTAAAAAACCAATTGAAGTATTGCCCCGTCCGGAACAGGTGATTCTACCTGTCCTTCAGCATAACAACGCGCCAGCCGAACCCACAGTCCGGGTCGGCGATCATGTGCAAATCGGCGATGTTGTCTGGCAGACACCGGGAAATGTTTCCTCGTTCACTCACGCATCGGTTTCAGGGACTGTCAGCGCCATCGAAAACCGACCGCATCCGCAGGGAGGACATGCAAGAGCCATCGTCATCACCAATGATGGCGCCGATACCCTGGCTCCTTCCATTGCGCCAGTTCACAATTACATGGCTCAGGACATCGCCGTGATGCGCGGGAAAATCCAACAATCAGGTCTTGCCGCTGTGAGCGACGCTGTTTCTTCTGCAGCAGAGAGAAGGTCGCAATCGCCCAATAAAAATGCGCTCACCTTCATTTTGAACGGAATCGAGAGCGAACCATTTCTCACAGCAGGCCATCGATTATTGCTGGAACGACCCAACGAAATTCTGGAGGGCGTCCGCATCCTGATGAAATTATCCGGCTGTAAAACCGGGTACATCGCTCTCGAGAAAAACAAATCGGACGCCATTGCGCTCATGCAGCGAATGATTCGTGAATCCGGGGACCAGGTGAGCATCGTCCGTCTGAATGTGAAATATCCTCAAAGCGCGGAAAAGCAGCTCATCAAAGCGATCACCAATCGCTATGTGCCGTCCGGCGGCAGCCCCATGGATGTAGGGTGTCTCGTTTTTAATGTGGCGACCGTGAAGGCTGTCTACGACGCAGTTTCATCTTCAAAGCCGCTGTACGAGCGGGTCATCACGGTGACAGGCAAAGGGGTGAGCGAACCCAAAAATGTGCTGGTGCGTCTCGGCACACCCATCCAGAATCTGATCGACTTTTGCGGCGGGCTCACAAAAGACGCCGCTGCTGTCATCCACGGCGGGCCTATGATGGGCATTGCCCAATCCACGCTGGACGTTCCGGTCATCAATGCCACGTCCGGCATTGTCGTGCTGACAAAGAAAGAGGTTAAAATCCGAACCGAGGGACCGTGCATCCGCTGCGCGCGCTGTGTGGATACCTGTCCCATGAATCTGATGCCCAATGCCCTGGCTCAGCTCGTTAAATTCGATCGGCTGGAGGAAGCGCATCGAATGGGCCTGATGGACTGCATTGAATGCGGCGCGTGTTCATTCGTGTGCCCGGCCAATATTCCTCATGTTCTGTTATTCCAGGCTGGCAAACGCACCGCTGCCAACATTCTGAATTCAAATCCGAAAGCGGCCTGAACTATCTGGAGTCAATGAATTCGATCCATGGAAAAATCTTTTTTCGTCTCGTCCTCCCCGCACATTACAGATAAAGATTCGATTCCGCGAATCATGTTCAGCGTTGCGTTCTCATTGGTACCGGCGATGGTCGGCGCAATCTATTATTTTGGAACTCAGGCGGGTTGGCTCATTTTATCGGCCATGGCCGCGGCCGTGGTCACCGAAGCCGTTCTTTATGCATTGATGAAACAGCCGATCCCGGTCAAAAACGGGAGCACCATTGTGACAGGAATTCTGCTGGCATTCAGCCTGCCGGCTGGCTCGCCGTGGTGGCTGGCTGCGATAGGTTCCGCCTTTGCCATTGGCATCGGCAAAGTCCCGTTCGGCGGACTGGGCTACAATCCGTTGAATCCGGCGCTGCTGGGCCGCGCCTTTCTCATGGCGGCCTGGCCGACCCGAATGACCACGTTCACCACAGCGCCGCAATTCGGCACGCTCTCCGGCATTGACGCGATCACTCACGCGACGCCGCTGAGCGTCTACAAGGCATCGAAGGAAATTATCCTGCATCAGACCGATCCGTCTGTGCAGGACAAAGTGCAAAAAGCGACTGAAGCCGTCAGTCAACTTTCGGAATCGTACCGCAACCTGTTTCTCGGGAATGTCGGGGGCTGCATCGGCGAGACATCGGCGCTGCTGTTGCTGGGAGGCGCAGTGTATCTGATGTACAAGCGCTACATTGGGCTGAAAATCCCGGTGAGCTATTTGAGCACCGTGGCGATTCTGTCGTTGATTTTCGGCGGCGCCGAAGGCCTGTTCACCGGCGATCCCATTTTTCATGTGCTGTCCGGGGGATTGATTTTGGGCGCATTTTATATGGCCACGGATATGGTCACGTCGCCGGTCACTTATTCCGGCAGAATCATTTTCGGCGTTGGCTGCGGCGTCATCACCGTGCTCATCCGGCAAATCGGCGGATACCCTGAGGGCGTCTCGTACGCCATCCTGCTGATGAACCTGACCGTTCCGTTGTTGGATCGAATGACGCAGCCAAAGTCGTTCGGACAAATGGGTAAAAATATCTGGCGCCGATGACGGAGAAGCGTTGATTTTTTCAGTCGGGAGCGATTCCGGAAGTTTAAATAAATCTCTTACAACTGAGTAAATCTTGTGATGGACGGGCGATTCGCGCCGGGGTTGATTTTCATCCTTGCGGCAGACGCATTCATTTCCCCGGATTTGTTCATGGGATTGCCCGGCCGAGAGGGAAACGGCACAATCGATTAGCGCGGTTCATTTCAGGGAGCAGCGATTGGAAATACGCGAGCTATTCATTCTCATCATCGGCTCTGTGGCCATCAACAATTTTGTGCTGAAGCGATTGCTGGGCATCCATTCATTTCGGGATGCTTCGAAGAAAGCGGACTCCGCGCTTAGCACGGGAATGGCTGTCAGCTTCGTGCTGGTCGCGACGTCGGCGATCACTTGGCTTGCCGATCATTACCTGCTGAAGCCAGGGTCATCGCACCTGTGGCGTATCATTGCGGAGGGAGCGAATCCGCCGGGTGTCGCCGCTTTACGAACGATCGTATCCATCCTGGTCATTCTCGGCATTGTGAAACTTATGGATGGGATCATTGGTAAAATCAGTCCGGCGCTGAACAATTCGCCGGGGCGATATCTGCCCTCCATTGCCGCGAACAGCATCATCCTGGCAGTGGCGCTGTTGAATCTCAGCCCTGAATTTTATGATACTGGAAATTTGCTGAGAAGCCTCATCCACAGTGTTGCCGCCGGCGCAGGCTTCACCATTGTGGTGATTCTCATGGCTGGCATTCTGGAACGATTGGAACTGGCGCCGGTCCCGAAATTACTGCGCGGTGCGCCCATTGCATTGATTCTTGCCGGGCTGATGGGCATCACTTTTCTGGGCTTCACCGGACTGAAAATTTAATGATGAGGATGTCGCTGAACAGACAGATTCCAAAGCGATTTTTCTTTTAGCAACGTTGAGGTCTCAGGTGGGTATGCAGGACACCCCGCCTGATTTGGTCCTCCTGAATTCACGAATCTATTAACCAAATGAAAGACTATGACCCAAGAAGACAATAAAAATGGTGCTGAGCCTCAGGAAAAAGTAATGCCTTTTCTGGAACATCTGGAAGAATTGCGGCAGAGGCTCATCTGGATCATTGTTACTGTTTCTGTCACGAGTATGGTGGCATTTTACTTTTCCAAATACATCATGGCATTTCTCCTGCGCCCTTATCCCAAAAATGAAAAGCTGATATTTCTGGCGCCGACAGAGGGCTTCATTGTCCACATCAAGGTCGCTTTCTTTGCCGGGATAATCGTCAGCCTGCCTGTCATTTTTTATCACCTGTGGAAATTTGTTGCCCCGGGACTGTACAAGAAAGAGCGAAAGTACATACCACTTATTGTTTTCTATTCATCCTTTTTCTTTCTCATGGGCGCAGCTTTCTGTTATTTCGTCATCATCAGATATGGCCTGAACTATCTGCTGGCCTTTGGTTCTGATCAGCTGGAGCCGACCATTCAGATCAAGGAATATCTGAAATTCGTCACGCTGTTGATCATGGTTTTCGGCATGGTTTTCGAGTTGCCGTTGCTGTCATTTTTCCTGAGCAAGATGGGGCTCCTGACGCCGGAATTCATGCGCACCAAGCGACGATACGGCATTGTCATCATTTTCATCGTTGCGGCCATCCTTACTCCGCCCGACGCTGTGACTCAGCTATTGCTGGCCGGTCCCCTGTTGATACTCTACGAGATCAGCATCTGGGTATCGAAATTTTCACAACCTAAACCAAGACAAGAAGAAAATGCTTCCTGATGAATATAAAATAGCGTCGGATGCGGAGTTAAAGAAGCGCATCCTGACTGCGAAAGAGAAATACGGAAAGAGGCTGGTCATTCTGGGGCATCATTACCAGCGGGACGATGTCATTGAAATGGCCAATTTCCGCGGCGATTCCTACGCGCTGTGCATCAATGCAGCAGAACAGAAACAGGCCGAATTCATCGTATTCTGCGGCGTTTATTTCATGGCCGAAGCAGCGGACATACTTTCCAGTGACTCGCAAATTGTGCACCTGCCGGATATTCACTCCGGGTGTCCACTGGCGAATTTCGCTGATTTATCCATGGTGACTCACGCCTGGCAGGAACTCAGCAGCGTCTGCGATGTCGAATCGATTGTTCCGGTCACCTACGTGAACTCCAGCGCGGAACTCAAGGCCTTTTGCGGCGAGTATGATGGCGTCGTCTGCACCTCGTCGAATGCGCGGGGAGCGATGGCCTGGGCGTTTGAACGGGGCGAAAAAGCATTTTTCTTCCCGGATCAGCATCTGGGCGCCAATACCGCCAATCGGATGGGAATTTCAGAGGGCCAGCGGATCGTCTGGGATCCGAAGAAGCCGTTCGGGGGAAATGATCCGGAGAAAATCAGGCAGGCAAAGATCATTGTCTGGAAGGGACATTGTCTCGTTCATACTGCGTTTAAGGTGCAGCATATTGAACACTTCCGCGAACAGTATCCGGATGGAAAAGTGATCGTCCACCCGGAATGCAGTGAATCGGTGGTGAACGCTTCCGACGCCAGTGGTTCAACGAGCCACATCATTCAGTACGTCGATCAGGCGCCTGCCGGCTCGGTGATCGCCGTGGGTACAGAAATTAACCTTGTAAATCGACTGAGCAATTCGTATTCAAATAAAAAAATTATCCCGCTCAGCCGGTCCATGTGCGCCAATATGTATAAAATCAATCTGAATAATTTGTGCTGGACGCTGGATAATCTGGGCAAAGTCAATATTGTGTCAGTTCCCAACACGGTAAAAAGTGACGCCCGGAAAGCGCTGGACCGAATGCTTCAAATCCGTTAGTTCGTAATGTTATAATTAAAGAAAAAATTCGTGGCATGAACTCTCAAAACCCCCTATTTTCAGAGTCTCGCGCGGATCTGCACATCCATTCCAATCGGTCCGATGGCATGCTTTCGGCCCGTGAAATCGTCGATATTGCAGTGGAGCGCGCTGTCAAAGCGATCAGCATCACTGACCACGATGATATTCGGGGCCTGGAAGAAACGGAATGCTATTGCCGCGAGAAGAATATTGAATTCATCTCCGGCATCGAAATTTCCGCGCGCTCGAAAAGTTTTGATCTCCACCTGTTAGGCTATTTTTTCGATTACAACCACCCGCAACTCATCGAATATGTCAATTTCTTCCAGGAAGAGCGAATTAAACGCGCCCACAAAATCATCGCCCTCCTGAAAAATTTTGGCATCCATCTTTCATTCGATTTCATTCGCCAGAAAGCCGGGCCGGGGTCCATTGGACGGCCCCATATCGCCGACGCGCTGGTGGAAGAGGGTTTTGCCTACAACTACTACGATGCGTTCAATCGGTACATCGGCGACGGCTGTCCCTGCGCCGTGCCAAAGTACAAAATATCGCCAGCAGAAGCGATTGCGTTGATCAATAGAGCCGGAGGCGTCTGCGTCATCGCCCATCCCGGCTCAGACGTCACCGACGACGGCCTGCTGGAACTGATTAAAGTCGGGCTCAATGGCATCGAGACGATTCATCCGCGCCACTCCCAGGAACAGCTTCAGCATTATCGCGGATTCGCGAAGAAATTTGGATTGATCGAAACCGGAGGATCGGATTGCCACGGAAAGCGATTTTCGGAAATTCTCATCGGTAAAATGGATGTGCCCTACTCCATTGTCGAAAAAATGAAACGCTGGATGGCCGAACATCATTTCCGAAAGGATTGATGCACAGCGGCGGGTCGTGGAAATTTCACTGCCAGTTCATCGCCGGCGCCCAAAAAACAGCCACACTGACGGATTGCGTATCACACCTTTGATCTGAAAAAAATCAAATCCCCATCTTCAACCACATAATCTTTCCCGTGTATGGCTATTTTGCCATGCTCTCGCAGATTAGCGTCCGAGCCGAATTCGATCAAATCCGCGAATTTGATCACCTCCGCCCGAATAAAACCCTGCTCAAAATCGGAGTGAACTTTTCCAGCCGCCTTTTGCACGCCGGCGCCGCGAGGGACAGTCCAGGCGTGCGCTTCGTTCTGGTTGGCTGTGAAGAAGGTGATCAGGTTCAAAACCTGGTAGCCGGCGCGCACGATTTTATTCAGGCTCAGCTCGTCCAGTCCCCATTCCTGCAAAAATTCGACCTGACTGTCCGCATCCAGTTGCGCGATCTCTTCCTGCAGCTTGCCGCTGATAATCACGCATGGCTCGTTCCACTGACTTGCGTATTGAATCAATTGCGCCACGTGCGGACTGTCTTTGTAATGCTTTTCATCGACATTGGCGATGTATATCGCCGGCTTGATGGTGAGCAGGTTGATTTCGCGCACCAATTCCATTCCGATTTCGGACAGCGTCATCTTTTTTAACGGATTCCCCCGGGCAAGAGCCTCGTGAATGTCGCTCAGTTCAGCAAGGCGTTGCTTCACTTTCGGGTCGCCAGTCCTGGCCGCCGCCCTTAATTTTTCCAGATTGCGCCCGACAACTTCCAGATCGTGCAGCGTCAGCTCGGTCAGAATGATATCCACGTCATTCACAGGGTCCAGCTTCGCTGAAATGTGCGCGACATTTTCGTCCTCGAAACAGCGGACCACATGGGCGATGGCGTCCACCGCCTGAATATGGTTGAGGAACTGGTTGCCCAGCCCCTCGCCCGTGCTCGCGCCTTTCACCAGCCCGGCAATATCGATGAATTCCAGACTGGTCGGCGTCGCCTTTGCGGAACCGACGATGGCAGCGATCTTTTCGAGGCGCTCATCGCGCAGCGGCACAACGCCCACATTGGGATCGATGGTACAGAACGGGTAATTTGAAGCCGGCACGCTTTGGGATGTCAGCGCGTTAAAAAGGGTCGATTTGCCGACATTGGGCAATCCAACCAATCCACATGTGAAGCCCATGATGGGTCTCCGTTTCTTTTCTCACTTCCAATTCAATCTTCACTCACAACGCCGGGCGGAATTTTGATCGCATCCGAGGCAACTCTCATTCGGACTGAGTCTCTGCCGCGTTTGGCCTGGCTACCTCGGGGCAAATCAGCAGCAGCGATTTTCGCAGAGTCGCTCAGCCGGAGGGCATCGCGACGGTCATTTTCTGACGTCTTTCTTCGGCGGGCGCTTTTTCTTTCGGGACGAATGCTCGTTGTTTTTGATCTGCTCCGCCATCTCGCGCAACCGATCTTCCACCGCACGGAAGACAGTGCCTTTGGGGAATTCGCCATTTTTCTGGCGATGCCCGGCCCTGACGCCGGTGAGAATTTCAATCCCTTCTTCCACCGTCGCGACCGGATAGATGTGAAATTGTCCGGCCCGCACCGCTTCGATCACCCGATCGCTGCAGACCAGGTTCTTCATATTGGTCTGAGGGATGATCACGCCCTGCTGGCCGGTCAATCCCTGGCTCGCACAGATCTCAAAAAATCCATCGATTTTTTTGGAAACGCCGCCAATCGCCTGCACCTCACCCATTTGATTGACCGAGCCAGTGACGGCAATTCCCTGGTTAATGGGGAAATCGGCAAGGCTGGAAAGCAGCGCGTACAATTCTGTGGAAGAAGCGCTATCCCCATCGATCGCTTCATAATTCTGCTCAAAGGTGATGCTCGCCGACAACGCGAGCTGGATTTTCGACCCGAACATCCCGTTCAAATAGCCGGAAATGATCAGCACGCCTTTGTTGTGAATCGGCCCGCTCATTTTGGCTTCGCGGTCGATGGCGGTGACACCGTTGCGTCCCAGATATGTGCGCACCGATATCCGCGTGGGCCGACCAAAAAAGTGGTCGCTGACATTTATCACGGCCAGACCATTCACCTCGCCGACGATTTTGCCCCGCGTACGGATGCTGATGGTCTTGTCTTCGATGATATCCCGAAGCTGGATTTCGTATTTATTCAGCCGATAATTTTTCGCATCGATGGCATGCTTGACATCCTCCCGTGTAATCATGTCGCGATGATTTTTACCGGCCCAATAGTTGGACTCGATCAGCAGGTCACAGATGTCTGCAAAATGCGTGGATAGTTTCAATTGATCCCCTGTCAGCGAAACGCCATATTCCACCACCGCGCTGACAGCCGCGGCGTCCAGATGGCGCAGCGACTCGATCTCGCACTGGTTCCGAATGAAACGGGCATAGTTGAGAATATTCTTTCGGGTACGCGGCATGTCCGTATTGAAATCCGCTTTCACCTTGAACAGCTTTCTGAACTCTTCGTCGGTGTTCAGCAGCAGGTAATAGGTGCGGGTATTTCCAATCAGCACAATTTTTACATCCAGCGGAATGGGCTCTGGCTCAATGGTTTTCACGGCCATGAAGGAATTCTCGTCGGTCGGTTCGGTGATCGTGATGACTTTATTTTTCAACGCCCGCTTCAGCGCCTGCCAGGCCAGATCCGATTGAAACAGTTGGCTGGCGTCAATGATGAGAAATCCATGGTTGGCTTTATGAAGCGCTCCGCCTTTGATCAGCTTGAAATTGGTGACCAGGAGTCCCATCTGAGAAATGCGTTCTATCCGTCCAATGAGGTTAGAGTAAGTGGGATTTGTCTCGATAATGACCGGCGCGCCCATGGTTTCGCTGTTGTCCACAATGAGGTTCACGAGGTATCTGTTAAAATCGAATGAATTGCGATCCGGCAACGCGGCCTCTTTTTTATCCCCGCTCTCCGCATCAGGCGCGAGCAAAAATTCGCCGGCATGTTCGATCAGGTCGTTTTCCACATCCCGCAAATAATTCTCGACTTCGGGAAGTTGTTCGAATTGGACAAAGCGCGCCTGCAGCGGAATCTGAACCAGCTCCTTAATGGTCGCTTTCTGGAACTCATCCACTTTGACATTGACGTCCTGATCCAGGTTATGCACCTTCTGCAGTTCATCGTTCAATAATCGCTGTATTTCCGCCCCGGCTTTTTCGATCTGTTTTTTCTCTTCCGGGGTCAGTTGCTGAAATTGCTCCGGCGTTAACACCTGATTGTTGCGGAACGGCGCCAGCGCCAACCCGGCCTCGGCCTTGACCAGCGAAAAGCCATCCTGTTTTATCCGCTCATCAAAGTCCACCAATATCTGATTCTGCTTCTGCCTGATTTCTTCAATGATGGCGGCTCTGGCGCTGAGGTACTCTTTGGACGTCAATTTTGCCGGAATTTCCCGGCGCAGCTCCGCCGTCAACGCCTGCATCGATTTTCTGAACAGTTTGCCCATGCCGGGATGCAGCGCCAATGCATTCGGCTCATCCGGATTCTGAAAATTGTACACGTAACACCAGTCATCCGGCGCCGGCATTTCCAGCGCGCGTTTGGCCACGGCGTCGCGTATCGTGGAAGTTTTGCCGGCGCCGACCGGGCCAAGCGCGAAAATATTGTACCCATAATGCTTTATTTCCACGCCAAAATCAATGGCCGCAACGGCGCGGTCCTGACCGATGACTTCATCCAGTGGTTTCAGTTCGGCAGTGGATTCAAATTTGAATTGGGATGGATTGCAGAAGTAGCTGATTTGCTCGGGAGACAATTCTTTAATTCGCGATGCCATCAAGTATCTCTCCTTGATTGAGAATCCTGGGATTCAACTGGTTTAATGTCTCTACTAACCAGAATATTTTCAATGGGGCGGATGTAACTGGTGCTGGAAATATCATTCAGTACGAAGGAAAAATCGTGATCTGTCAGAATGCAGATCCCTTAATAATTTTCAGATGTATTTGAAAAACAGTGACTGTTCAGGCATGTATTCCTGCCTAAAATTCACCAGGTCAAAAAGATGTCACTTTCATTTTCATTCCAGGGTCGACTCTGAAAAGCCTTGAAAGGCTTTGATACGTTGGGGATGATATCGTTTCCACGTCATTAATGACGTGGCAATTCATTCGAAAAAATTAAAAGTCAGACACCTTGAATAGCCCCGACTTTTAAGTCGGGGGAACAGAATTTTACCTTTGATTTTTGGGCTTTAGCCCCTTTTCAGCGCCGACTCATTCTCATTTTTTGAAATTAAATTTCATTTCTAAAATTCAATTTCATTTCTAAAACACAATTCAGCTTTTCAGAATCAATATTTTTTGATATAATTAATTCTTTGTATCTTGGAGACTTGGTGGCTGAATAGTCACGAAAAACAGATTGGAGCGATGGGCCGGTCTGAAAAGTGGCAGGCATGGTCCATCGGCGTCTATCCAAAAAAACTCGCATTTATTTCGGGAAACGATTTCTTGTCATTGGGCAAATCTTCTTCCGCGAATATTGCTCCCTCGGGACACTCCTCCACGCAGGCAGCGCAATCGATGCATTCCTCGGGATTGATGTAATATTGTTCATCGCCTTTTTTAATGCATTCCACCGGGCAGACTTCAGAACAATTCCCGCATTGGGTGCAGAGATCAGTGATTACATGAGCCAAAGTGAACCTCCATCGTGTTTATTTCATCATCAGTTACAGTTGGAAAATTGAATTGGATTTGCAGAGAGTGGTTCATCTGATCGGACGCCTGTCCTGCGGCTGCATCGGAACGCCAGCGACAAAAATCAGGTTGCATTATACCAATAAAAGAATTAATAATCAAGTCAAAAATCTGAGTGCTTCGAGTTAACCGTAAAAGAATTAACAGGGTTAAAGGCATTCACTTTTTCAGCGCGAGGCGATTTCATTGTAGCATACAGCAGCATGGTAGGAACTGCGCACGAGCGGCCCGGACTCCACATGCTGAAACCCCATTGCTTCGCCCTCCTGCCTGAGCATGTCAAAATCGGCCGGGGTCACGTAGCGATCGATCGGCGCATGCTCAGCCGATGGTTGCAGGTATTGTCCCAGCGTTAAAATGTCGCCATCGACAGCGCGCAGGTCCCGCATCACGTCAATCACATCCGCATTGGTTTCGCCCAGGCCGAGCATCAGTCCTGACTTGGTAATGAAACCGGCCTGCTTCGCCTGTTCCAGAACCTTGAGCGAGCGATGGTAATTCGCCTGAGGCCTGACGTTGGGGTACAGCCGCGGCACTGTCTCCAGGTTGTGATTCAGCACATCCGGCCCGGCTTCGAGCACGGTGTTCAGCGAGTCATTGGAACCGGCGAAATCCGGGATCAGCACTTCAATCCGGCATCCGGGCATCTGCCCGCGGATTTCCCGAATGGTGTCCGCGAAAATTGAAGCGCCGCCATCCGGAACATCGTCCCGCGTCACCGAGGTGATGACGGCGTAACGCAGGGACAAAATTTTCACCGCATCGGCCACGCGCCGGGGCTCGTCCGAATCGAGCGGAGAAGGGCTGCCATGAATCACTGCGCAATAGCGACAGTTTCGCGTGCAGATATCCCCCAAAATCATGAACGTCGACGTGCGGTGTCCCCAGCACTCGCCAATATTGGGACAATGGGCGCTCTGGCAGACGGTGTGAAGATTATGGTCTTTGACCAGCTTTCTCACCTCGTTGAAATTCTCCCCGGCTGGCAAAGGCACTTTCAGCCAGCGCGGGTGTCGTTCGTGCCGAATTTTCATAGCTTCATTTCGCTCCCATGACTGCAGTGTACATCACCATTCTTCAATGCTAAATCAATTCCGTCCGTGACTGACAGTTGCCCCTGAGTTTTTCCGGAGTTCGTCTCTCGGTTAAAAATGGAATGGGCCGTGCTCATGCCATTCGCTGCCTGACTCTGCTCAGAGAACGGGCAAGCCCGGTCTGTCGAAAAAACTCAATCATGCGCATCATGCAAACTGCCGCAGATCGGCGCGATTGTCCGGCATCTCACCCATGCACGGCCTCGCCATAGGCCGATGCAGCCGCTTCCATCACCGCCTCCGAAAGCGTTGGATGCGCGTGAACCGTTTTGATCACGTCATGCGCTTTCAGGTTATTGGACATGGCGAGGGCCAACTCGCCGATGAGTTCTGTCGCTTCAGCGTGAACTAGATGGGCGCCGAGCAACACATCGGATTTCGCGTCGAAGATGAGCTTGACCATTCCGTCGCGCTCGCCCAATGCCAGCGATTTTCCATTGGCAATGAAAGGGAATCGCCCAATTTTCAGCTCGTACCCTTTCTGACGCGCTTTTTCTTCGGTCAAGCCGATGCTGGCAATCTGTGGATTGCAATAGGTGCAGCCGGGAATGGCGCTGTAATTTATCGGAGCTACCAGGATTCCAGCCAGGCGCTCCGCGAGATTTACGGCCTCGGCGGACGCCACGTGCGCCAGCAACGGCGGTCCGATGATGTCCCCAATCGCGTAAATGTGGTTCACGCTGGTCTGATACTGTTCGTCCACTTTGATGAAGCTCTTTTCGATGGCGACCCCCAATTCTTCGAGGCCGAGATTCTCATAATTCCCCTGCACGCCGATGGCCATCAATGCCAACTCCGCCTCCAGTTCTGTCGCGCTGCCGTCCTTTTCAATACCAATTTTCACGGAATTCTCCGTCACCGTCACTTTTTTTACAAGACTGCCGGTGTGAACTGCAATCTTCGCGCGTCGGAATGCGCGGTTCAACACATCCGTAATTTCGTTATCTTCAATGGGGAGCACCGTGGGCAGCATTTCCACGAGAGTGACCTTGCACCCAAACGTGTGGTAGAAGTGGGCGAACTCCACGCCAATGGCCCCGGCGCCGATGACAATCATCGACTCCGGAATTTTTTCCAGCGACATGGCTTCGCGGCTCGTGATTATCTTTTTCCGATCAATGGCTACGCCGGGAATGGACCGCGGCCGCGCCCCGGTGGCAATGACGATGTCCCGGGCGCTGATCTCCCCGATCTTTTCTCCGCTGCTATTGAAAACAGCAACCGCGCCGGCATCGCTCAGCCGACCGCTCCCCTGAAACAGCGTGACGTTGTTTTTTTTGAATAAAAACTGGACGCCCTTGGCCATACGATCTGCGATCTGCCTGCTTCGCTTGATAATCCCCGGAAAATCAACAGCGATATTTTCTGCGGACAGGCCAAATTCTTTCGCCTTGAGCAAATTCGAATAGACCTCGGCGCTCTTCAATAACGCCTTGGTGGGAATGCAGCCCCAGTTGAGGCAGACGCCTCCCAGTTCATCCCGCTCGACAACCGCCACGTTTTTGCCCAATTGCGCCGCTCGTACTGCCGCGACATATCCCCCCGGACCGGAACCAATGACCGCCAGGTCAAATTTCGCGACTCCCATGATTTCTCCTGTCTTAAAATGATTTTTCTTCTCGTTTGAAAAATCGGAATTCAACTTTTTATCAATACGACTGAACTGAACTGGTTACTTCTCAACAAGACTTCTGAGCAGATTCAAATTTTTCAGAAAATACGCATCGCCTCCGGGCGTTTCCAGAATTTTGGGGACATGCAGCAACCGGGCGTCATTCATGATAAAGCGGAACGCCTCGGGACCGATGAAACCCTGGCCGATGTTTTCATGGCGATCAACGCGCGAACCAAGCGGCTTTTTGGAATCATTGAGATGAATCGCCTGAATCCGATCCAGGCCAATCTCTCCGTCGAATTGCGACATCGTCGCTGTGTATGCCTCCCGCGTTCGGAGGTCGTACCCGGCAGCGAAAACGTGGCAGGTGTCAACACACACACCCAATCGGTCTGCTGTTCGCACCCGCGATAAAATGGACTGCAATTGAGCAAAGGTATGTCCGAGGCCAGTGCCCTGTCCGGCAGTCGTTTCCAGCAACAGTTTAATCCCGAAGTGCGCTGTTTTTTCCAATAGCTCGTTCACATGATCGGCAATCAACGCCAAACCTTTTTCCTCGCCAATTCCGAGATGGGATCCCGGATGAAAGACCAGGCAGGGGATTCTTAATTTTTCGGCGCGTTGTATTTCATCCAAAAACGCATTGAGGGATTTTTCACGCACGGCAGGGTCTGAAGTTCCCAGGTTAATCAAATACGAATTATGAGCGATGACAGAACGGACAGAGGTCACGGCCAGATTGGCCATGAAACGGTCGATGTGCTCCGGCAGCAATGGCTTCGATTCCCACTGCCTCTGGTTGCGAGTAAAAATCTGCATGGCAGTGCAGCCGAGAATTTCAGCGCGCTGCGGGGCATTCTCGACGCCGCCGCTCACGGATACATGTGCTCCTAATAACATCCTTCGATTCCTGACTGGGCAAGATTCGGTTACAGCGCACGCTGCGCGCTGTCTTCGCTATTGTCCCGGTGATAATTTCATGCGCTGCCGCCCATCATTCTTTTCAATCATACGCGCATGGCATGTGAAATGACCACTGTTTTTTTATATGAATCTGTTTCAGGGTGGTAACACTCGGGGAAGTGCGATGGCCGTTGTCAGGCATGGAGTTCATGTCACATTTATCAGCGGAGCGCTATGGCCGGGTCTTGCATACGTTCGGATTATTTTTTATGTCCGGGCATTACCCCGGCGCGAAGAGAAAAAGCAAAACTATGAATGCAATCGAACTCCGCAAAGGAATCAGCTTTATTCTCTGCCACGCGCCGGTGCGAAGTTCGAACCGGATCGATGGATGTTCCCGGAGCAAAGGCTTGCAGTAGCTGCACCCGGCGATTCAATGCGTAGAAATTCCCGGGGTACGATGAAATCCATTGACATGCGACCGGCAGGAAAGGGATTTGGACCTCTCAAGATCTGTCCAGATACGGTCTGAGATTTTCGCGACGATGAAGGTATCGCAGTTTGCGTAGCGCTTTATTTTTGATCTGCCTGATCCTCTCCCGACTCAAATTCATCTCGCTCCCAATTTCGAGCAGAGTCATTGTACGATCGTTCTCGATTCCAAAGTACAATCGAATCACTTCCGCTTCAGTTTTAGTCAGCGACTCCAACGCCAGTTTAATTTCAGTCTTCATGGATTCTTCGATCAGCCCGCTGGATGGAGCGGCAAACTCGTCGCTGCTCAGCTTCTCGATCAACGCCAGACTTTCATCCGTCGGCCGAGTGGAATCCTCTAAAGAAAGCTCGCGTCCCCAATACATCATATTTTTTGACAATGTTCGCGTCGTGACATTCATCTTCTCTGCGACTTCTTCCAATTCCGGAGACCGACCCAAATCCTGTTCAAGAATTTCAATGGTGGCAGCCACTTTTTGTAACGCCCAGATGTGGTTGACGGGCAATCGCACCAGCCGCGAATGGTTGGCCAATGCCCGCAAAATGGATTGTCGGATCCACCACACGGCGTAGGAGATGAATTTAATCCCACGATCAACATCGAACCGCTTGGCCGCTTCGAGAAGTCCGAGATTCCCTTCGCTGATCAATTCATCCAACGGCAAACCTCTGTCCTGATATTCTCTGGCAATAAAAACGACAAATTTCAAATTGGCATTCACCAGTCTGGCCAGCGCCTTTTTGTCCCCTTTTCGAATATCATGGGCCAGTTGCACTTCTTCCTTCATGGAGATCATGGGGATCCGCTGAATGTCGTGCAGGTATTTTGACAGGACAGTACTTACGCTATTTGAACGAAATTTATTTTTCATGGCGCGCCCTTTTCGATTGAGAAGATTGGAGAGAAGGAACAATCTATAGTTGACCACAACTCTGATGCGCGTGCATTTTCATGCAGGCAACAAGGATTGATGCAAACTCTGAAACACACAATATGCTCGCTGGATTATAGATTGTCTGATTTTTGAACGTAACACGTTCATTCTACGCTCGATGAAGAGTCAAAGATGCGAAACAGGTAGGATGGATGTCATTTAATTTTTGAAAACAAGCACCTCACAATTTAGGTACGTTCATTCATTTCATCATCAATTCCGAAAGTTGACATGGATTTAGGATATGAATTTGTATCGCTTCATCAGGAACATCTCAGGAACATCCATCACCTGCAGCCACTGTGTTCCTGTCGGAGCACACCGTTACCGGCAACGACTTCTACTGCTTTCAGGCCGTGACATGCTGCATCATTTTCAGCAGCTTCAGAATATGGCCTTTCTCTTCGATAATGAGTTTCTCGATGATATCTTTTTCTCTGTCGTCAACCAGCGTATTCATTTCCTGGAAAAACAAAATACTATCCTTTTCAAAACTGATTGCAATTTGAATAGCGCCAATATCGTCCTTCAATTCATTAATCAGCGAATTTGCATCAGGGGTCTCTGCAAATACTCTGGTCCGGATCAGCGCGTCAAAATAAAGCATGGCCTCCTGCCATTCCTGAGGATTGCGCAGTTCAATACGCTCAACAAATTGCTTCATTTTTTCAAAGACATGAATATGCTTCTCCTCTTCAATAGCGAGCCAATGATAGAGCTGCTTCAAATCATGAGTCGTCGCCCGTTCTTCCAGCCCTTTATAAAATTCCTGGTCTTTCACTTCAATACGAATTGCCATTTCGATTATTTCTTTGCCGGAAAACCTCGTTATCATTCTCTGCCTCCACAATTAAGTATCCAGACTCACTGTGAAGATTAGATTTTATAACTTAAACCCTCAGTCGCTGCGTCGAGTTTCATATCGATATGCATCAGTGCCAACTGCCGTTCGTAACTTTCAATGATCGTGTCGATTTCATCATCGCTTCTCTCTGGCCGGTGATGAAAAAAGATGAGGTGCTTCGTTTCAGCTTCAATGCCCAGGCTGAACGCTTGTTCGTAGGAAGAATGACCAAAGCCGGCAGTCTCGGACATCTCTACCTGCCGGTAATGAGCGTCATGCACCAACAGGTCGGCATGCCTGCAAAATGCTACAAATTCGTGCCAGGGCGTATTAGCGCTATTCGGCGGTTTCAATTCGTTGTCTGTTATGAATACGATGGATTTACCTTTTTCTTCAATTCGAAAACCGTATGCCACTCCGGGGTGGTTGTTTCGGATGAAAGAAAATCTGGCGTCACCAATAGGATGTTCACCATTACAAATTTCCTGAAAACTGATCTTCGCGTTCAATTGTTCGAAATTCACAGGAAAGAATTTGGATTCCATCTGGTTGGTCAAAATTTCCCGCAGTTTATTATAGGTAGGAGGGCAACCGAAAATTTTCAGTTCAGTATCTCCTGTATACGCAGGCGCAAAAAACGGAAAGCCTTGAATATGATCCCAATGTGAATGCGTTAGAAATAAATGGATGACCCCGTTTCGCTTCTGCTTTATCAGACTATCCCCAAGTCCACGAATCCCCGTACCGGCATCGAAAACAATGAGAGTGCCATCATCTAAAATGAGTTCCACACACGTTGTATTTCCGCCATATCTGACTGTTTCCGGCCCGGGAGAAGGAATAGAACCTCGTGTGCCCCAGAATCTTAGTTCCATACTCTATGCCTCCCCATTATTCGAAATATTCATCGACTATCTTTCGATGAATACTTAAAATCAAAGTTCAGATAAATAAAAAAGTGATATGCCTCCCTGAATTCCGTGAATCTGATCTACGGCCATTAATTTAACGAATTCAGAGATTTTCATTGTGTCGACTGTCACAATTGAATTGGAGCGAATAACACCCAAATATCAGTCGCATTGAATTAATTCACTGAACTTACTAATGAATAATCACCTACAAAAAATCGTCTGTTGTAATATAAGCTTTATTAAAGCGTTAATTATTATTCATAATACAAAATCAACAGTAAAATGTCAACGACTTTTTTATAGATTACAATAAATTTTTATAATATGTTAGATATGCCGATTTTTATGAGCAATGACCATTTTGTGAGTTAAATTTGAAATCATCGGCAATACAATGGAATTCGAGTGGAAAAATCAATGGGTAATTTCTTTTTTCCCTGAGCAGGTAACAGAAAAATAGCGCAGTACAAAATTGAGTGGAATGACTTCTCGACAACAAATCGAACGATCCGCTTACAACATCAGGATTAAAAGCTTATGATATGATCAACATCGGACATCATTTTGTAGAAGTCATTCAAACTGACAGCTTTCACTTTTTTTGAAATGATATTCAGAAGTTTACGGTTCTTGAGAGACATTCTGCATGCATAAATTTCCACGTCATCATTGTCCAACAATGAAAAAATTATCTTCGCTGTCCGACTTCCCTTGACCAAATGATACACCCCGTCACCGATAAAAAACACCCCTTTGACTGGCCATGCCTGTTCCTTGCTGAGCAGCGGAGCCAGTATGCTTTCTTCCAGTAATTCTGCTGTACTATCTTTGCTGACGATGTACGCAATCTTTTTCATAGATTTCCTGTCATGATATTAATATTACTTTAATTAAAAATTGAAGTTATGATATTGTATGATTTAATTCACTGAAAGTTTCAGTTGATAAAAAAAACTTTTTTTCGTAGTTTTTGAACAGCACCATGTATTTTCATGGCCTGCGAGAGTCGAGTTGTGTCAAGTTACCAACGAGTACAATTGTCGATAGCCATCGGCATCGCTTTGGGATGGGAGTAGACTGCCTGCAAATCGGGTGGCGTCGCACCAGCGAAGCAAATCACCGGCGCAACCAGCCATCGCCCCTTTCCTGCGTCCGTGCAGTATCAATTTTAGGCATTGGTTCATCATTCAATCGGGGGGAACCCAGGAGATTTCCATGAAACGCGATATGGTTTATATTCACGATCATCACTCACTCGTTTTCATGGGAGTGATGATTGTCGTCGTCCGCGCTGTGCGTGGTTAACGGTAATGGAGAAGGCAATCCATTCTTATGAAAGTAATCAGCCAGCGCATTTTTAAGCGCCTCTTCAGCCAGAACGGAACAATGCATTTTTACCTTTGGCAAGCCGCCCAACGCTTCGGTCACTGTCTTGTTTGTCAGTTTGAGGGCATCTTCGATTTTCTTGCCTTTGATCAATTCGGTCGCCATGCTGCTCGTGGCAATGGCTGCGCCGCAACCGAATGTTTTAAACTTCGCCTCAATAATCACACCATCTTTTATTTTTATAAACATTTGCATGACATCGCCGCACACAGGATTTCCCACATAACCGACTCCATCGGCATCTTCAATTTCTCCCACATTTCTCGGATTGGCAAAATGATCCATCACCTTACTCGAATATGCCTGACTCATTCTAACTGCTCCTCCTGGTTTAAAGTTTTTCTATGTTCACACAAAGCAACTCAAACCGTGCTCATGGCTGGCACGAATTCAATTATCTGAAACGCTTCTCAATCTGCATCATCTAAACTGATTGAACATGTTCAATTTCCGGAATTGCCTCCAGCAGCGATTTCTCAATCCGCATCCGCAAAGTCGATTCGGAGAAAGGGCAGGAACCACACGTGCCAGTCAATCTGACGAAAACCGTCCTGTCTTTCAGCTCCACGAATTCGACGTCGCCCCCATCTTCCTGAAGAAACGGGCGGATATTATTCAATTCATCGATTACTTTATCAATTAGCATGGCCGATCCTCACTTTTTTTTATCTCACGTTTTTTTGGGGGATAGAAATGGACTATTCTTCACCGATGCAACACCCCGAAAATCAATCCTGTTTATTGCCTATTTTCTAACATGTTAAGGGAGATCATCACCCGCAACTTTTTCTATCGATGGAATATTACTTTTTTGGAATTGTTGTTAATTTTTTTTCTAAAACAAATTCGTGTAAATTTTTTGTTGACATTCACGATAAATTTTATTAATATTAACAAAATTTTATAGCAAACAAACCCTAATCATTCCTGTTACACAACTATTAACAGAGGAGGCTTTTAACATGACTAAAGCTGAACTTATCGATAAAGTAGCTGGCCTTGATGGTATTCCATCTAAAAAAGTTGCTGGCGAAGCGATCGATGCAGTATTTGCCGGAATCAAACATGCGTTGGCCAAAGGAGATTCCTTCACGTTCCAGGGATTCGGCACGTTCAAAGTGCAATCCTACGCTGCCCGCACTGGTGTAAATTTGCAGACAGGAAAGAAGATTCAGATTCCTTCAACGAAACGTCCCAAATTTACGGCCAGCAAAGTTTTAAAAGATGCTGTGAAATAAGTTTGATTTCGTTGTGCTTTAAAGAGACCAAAACGGAATATATCCTCAGTCTGGGATGTGTTCCGTTTTTGTTTTTATCAGGCGCGAAGCCGTTTCGTGAATGGACCTCGTCATCCGGCGCTCTCTATCTGCGCATGAAATCGAGCGCGCTGTTTCAATGAACAATGGCCTGTGAACATGTGCGCTCGCTACCAAAAGAGCTGGCGCATCGGTAATCGCGGATCCATTGCATGAATGGCGCTTTCAACGATCCGCCATTTGCCAGGCGCATCATTTTTGCGGGCTGAATATAATCACTTTTCGACTGATTGTCAATAGCTATCTCGCCCGCCGATTCGACTCCACCAGATCAAAATCAATGAACCGCTCTTCCGGGTTGACCAGCATGACGCGGACCTGGACGCGGTCGCCCAGTTGATATATTTTTCGAGTGTTCTGTCCGATCAGGCGATAACGGTCCACCTCATGGATGTAATAATCATCGCGCAGATTGGTAATATGAACCATACCTTCGATTAAAAACTCGCTGATTTCCACAAATATTCCGAACGACGTGATGCCGGAAATAACGCCGGGATAGGTTTCCCCAACCCGCTCTTCCATGAATTCCAATTGTTTCACTTTAATTGAAGCGCGCTCCGCCTCGAGGGCGTTCACTTCCCGGTCGGTGGCATGGCTGCACATTTTGTCAAGCATGGTCTTTTTCACTGGCGGTTGAATTGGCTTCTGGAGATACATTTTGAGCAACCGATGCGCGATGAGATCCGGGTAGCGACGAATCGGCGAGGTGAAATGACAATAATATTTCAGCGCCAATCCAAAGTGACCCTCATTTTTCGCGCAGTACTTCGCTTTCATCATCGTGCGAACCGTGACAGTCTCCACCAGGCTTTTTCGGGGATCATCAGCGTCGATGGAATGGAGAAGTCGCTGAAACATTGTCGGCGTGACCCGTTTTTTCGTCTGAAATTCCAGGCCCAACGCCTGGGTGAATTTCACGTAATCCTGGAGCTTTTCAGCGCCAGGCCGTTCATGGATGCGGTAAGGGAACGGTGGCTCATACCCAACCTGCTCGCTGATGATCGTGGCAATGTGTTTCGCGACAAGCGAATTGGCCATAACCATGAACTCTTCGATAATGCGATGGCTATCCAATTGAACCAGTTTTCTGATTTCTTTGGGCTTGCCATCTTCGTCCAGAATGAATCGGACTTCATGGCTACTGAAATCAAGACAGCCGCGGGCCGTCCGTTTTTTAATCAACGCTTTGCTCAATTTGAACATCTGAGCAATGATCTCCCGATAGGGGTCATCGCTCTTCGAGCCATCGACTATTTCCTGCACTTCCTCGTAGGTGAATCGCCGGACGCTGTGGATGACCGCTTCGTGAATCTCGTAATTGACAACATCAGCAGACGGCGTCAATTCGATGAGCACGGAGTAGACCAGCCGATCCTCATTGGGTCGGAGCGAGCAGATGTTGTTGGAAATCTGTTCCGGCAGCATCGGAATCACCCGATCCACCAGATACACCGAAGTGCCGCGATTCCTGGCCTCGCCATCGACAACGTTTCCTTCTCTCACGTAATAGCTCACGTCCGCGATGTGAACGCCCAACAAATAATTGTTATTCTCCAGCCGCTTCAGCGAAACAGCATCATCGAAATCTTTGGCATCGACAGGGTCGATGGTGAATGTCACCTCCTTTCGCCAATCGAGTCGTCGAGCGATTTCCTTCTCCGGGATAGTCGCGGAGACCTTCTCCGCCTCATTCAGCACGCGGGCAGTAAATTTCTCCGTCATATCAAACGAACGAATGACCGAGAGGATATCAACGCCGGCGGCTTCGGGATCACCCAATATTTCCACGATTTTCCCGGTGGGATTTTCCTGTTCATCCTCCCACTCAATGTGGCTGACGACAACCTTCTGCCCCGTCCGCGCGTTCATTTTATCGTCAGGTGCGATATAAATATCCCGGAGCATTTTCGAATTATCAGGGATGACTGTGCCCCAGTATTTTCCCGATTGGAAAGTGCCAACGATGTTTTTCCTCGCGCGCTCGATGATTTCAACGACGCGCCCCTCCTGGCTTTTTCCCTCGGACCGGGCATACAGCTCCACTTTGACGCTATCACCATGAAAAGCGGTTCCCATATTCCGTTGACTGATGAAAATGTCATCCCTTTTTTCTTCGGTGATCAGGAAACCGTACCCCTGGGTTTTCACATGCAGCTTGCCAACAATTTCAATGTTCTGCTGTCCAACGCCGAATCGGCCTTTTTTGTATCGGTAAATCGTGCCATCGGCGACCATCTTTTTCAATTTTCGTTTGAAAGCAGGATAGTCCTCGCTGGAGATTTTCAGCAACTTGGCCAGATGCTTGGGTTTATACCCCTGAATCGAATTTTGCTGCAATAACGCCATTATCTCTTTTTCTATTTTCATTACATGGACTCCCTTGTGGTAAATGTTACACGCTGCTTTGCGTGCGATCTATAAATATTCCGGGGACTCCCGGATTTAATGCAATACACGGATGAAAATAATTGTCCGCCGTTCATGAATGTGGATGAAATTGACGGTACGAACGGCTGTTCCATCAACTCCTGCCATACATTTCTATGATAAAAATAGGCGACGACCGGTTTTATCAATTCATCGGAATGCCGTCATAGCCACCGCAATTTTCGGACGACTGTTCGCTGACACCGGAATGGATCAGCCAGCCAGATCGAGTTTCTCTTTTAGGCGCGCGTCAATCCTGTTTGCAGTGCGCGTTTGCCGTGCCGCAGACAGACTCGCCAGACAGACAGAGCCGTCCGACCGATGAACTTTTTGCAATAATACAAATATCTGTTGCTAAATTGATTTAACAGAATTATTTTAGTGATGCAGTTTCTATCACAATCATTCATCGTTCCTGGTTTGCAATGCAATTCATGATTCGAATAATTGCTTCACCGAAATCAGAAGTAGGAATTCTATTCTGCCCTCCAAAACGAGACGTTTTAAATACTAAAAAAAATTCACGTTCAATGCGTTCAACACCTTCATAACTGCCCCTTGCCGGCCTCGTGCAGATATTCCGGCAGGCATGTCATGAAAAATGAAAAAAGGCCAACACCAACGTGAGCCAGTCATTCAAAAAAAAGAAGCGCCAGACTTCGCGCCAGACAGACAGTTCTTCCATTGAACCGATTCGGGAGGAACAATTGTCGACCGCGAGACCCAACAAACCCGGGGCCGAAAGCATTCTCATCATCGAAGACGAAGAAATGCTGCTTCAGCTTGAGAAATCTATCTTCGAGCGGATTGGCTATACCATATTCAGCGCCGAGAATGGCATCGATGGCTACGAGATGTTCCGGCAGTTGAACTCCCGCATTGACCTGGTCATCCTGGACATGAACCTCCCAAAAATGGACGGCGCCGAAACTCTCAGACGCATGAAACAGATGAATCCATCGGTAAAGGTGCTGCTGATCTCCGGCAGCGAGCTGCCGCGCCAGACGAGTGAAAATTCCATTATTACCAGCGCCACTGCCTTCATCCAGAAGCCATTCGATATTCCCCAATTGACAGCGCTTGTCAGAACGATACTCGATTCCTGATTCAGGCCTCACATTCTCCGCAGTCAGCTTTCTGAAACATCCAGTATTTCAATTTCCAGATCATAAAATTTCTTTTCCCCCGGATTTAACTGCACCAGTGTGCCTCTTTGGCGTTCCACAGCGCGACCTTCTACCCAGCAATTGGCTGGTTCAATGCCCAGAACATGCACGCCGGCGCCCGGCATTTTCCACTGCACGAGCCGCGGCAATTGCTCCGTATTCCACGAAATGCGGACGCACAGCGCCGTGGCGCCATTGCCGCTACCGAGAGGAAAAATCGGATTGGTGATTTCGACCGAGGCGATGTGGTTCCGGGACGAAATTACAGTGTGATAATAGACCCGTTCCTGGTAATCGATGGTCGGCGCCTGCCACTGATCAAACCCGGCCAGCGGGGTTGTTTCTTCCCGCGGCGTCACCTTTGCTGAAGGGAATTTGATCCGCGTTTCCTCCATCAGCAATGGAAAGCCAAAATTGAAGTGGTACAACATCATGTGCGGCGCGGAACGAAAGCCCACATTCTCGACCTCATCGTGGATTTCGATGCGATTCTCCCCCATTCGGCTGATCAGCGAGCGGGTGAGCCGCAGGCAGTCGCCAAAAATTTTCGTCTCCTCCGCCATGCCGGAGACGCGCAGTTCATAATCATCATCACGCCAGTTCGCTCCGGCGGAAACGTGACGCGCCGGCGTGTGATGGATTCGCCCGTGCAGCCCCAGCTTTTCGCCCCCATCTTCATTGGGAGAACCCACCTGACTGAGCCCACAGGTCATCAACAAACCCCCGGCAGCCGTGCGTAACCATTCCAGTTCACCGGCATTGTAAAAGGCCGGGGCCACGTCCCCATTGGGCGACTTCCAGCTAATGGGCACATCTCTGAATTTGGCCAGCGAAATATCGAGTCCGCGCGATGGCGACACATAGTACGTCAGTCCGGCGCCGGTGCTCACCTGAATGATCTCGACGCCGGCTTCAGGTCCCTCTGTGAGTTGCATGCGACGGACGCCGCCCAGTTGTTCCATCCGCCCCACCCTCGCTTCAATCTCGCGACGCGTCCAGTCTTTGCCGAATAACTGCATGGTCTTCTCCCCTGTCAGTGGAATTTTCGCTTCGGATCAATTCGCTTATAATTTTTTATGACTCTGCTAAATTCCTTAAACCGTCTTTTCTTGTTTAACTCCCCCATCTGGCTTTGCTTCTCAGCCAGAAAGTCCAGTTCTTTCCTCATCTTCAGATAATTTTCATACCGCCACGGCTCGATTCGTCCATCCTCCACCGCTGCAATGACGGCGCACCCGATTTCACTGCGATGGGTGCAATCAGAAAACCGACACGATTTAGCCAGTTCATCGAAATCAGAAAAGACATCGCCGAGACCGCCATCAGCGCTCCAGAGCTGTAACTCGCGCATTCCGGGAGTATCGATCAACAGGCCGCTCTCAGGGATGACAATCAATTGCCGCCGCGTCGTGACGTGTCGTCCTTTCGAATCCTTCTCCCTCACTTCTGCTGTGGCAAACACATCGCGCCCGATCAGCGTGTTGATGAGCGTTGTTTTCCCCACGCCGGACGAACCAACAAAGGCGCAGGTCTGCCCCGGTTTCAACAGAGACTTGAGATCCGCGATTCCCTGCCCGGTCACCGCGCTCACCGCCAGAACGCCGGCATCCCCGGCCATGCGCTGCGCTGACTCGATAAAGTCCTGAACATTGTCCTGTAAATCGATCTTATTCATGACAATGACGGGCCGGGCGCCGGCCTCATACACCATCACCATGTACCGCTCAAACCGTTTCAGGCTGAAATCATTATCCAGGCTTTGCACAATAAAAACAATATCGATATTGGTAGCCAGAACCTGCTCCTCCGTCTTTATCCCGGCCACTTTGCGCGAGAAGACGGTCTTGCGGGGAAGTATCTCGTGAATGATGCCGTTGGAATTGGCGTCGTAACGCTTGAGCGCAACCCAGTCGCCGACTTTTGGCAGGGCCGAGGCGCTATCCGCGCTGTACAACAATTTGCCGGTCACCTCTGCAATGATCTCCCCGTCCCGGGTGTACAGGTTGTAGTTGTCCCTATTCTCCGCTGAGATTCGTCCCAGCTCGAATCCCTGCTGTTCGTATGCTTCAAATGACGATTGAAAAAATTCATTCCAGCCAAGTTCGTGTAATGTAAACATGGAGTTCAATTTCCTTCGTTTCTCCGAACGCGCCACCACGGCGCATCGGGTTTGATGAACATCGCCAGCGCGGCGCCCATCTCAACGCGCTGCGTCAGCGACCATTTGCGGCTTCCAACATAGCCACGATATTCTCCGGCGGCACGGTGGCGAGGATATTGTGCACCTGCTGAAAGACAAATCCTCCACCCGGACTCAATATCCTGATCTGCTCGCGGACATGTTCTTTCACCTGAGCCGGGGCGCCGGACGGCAGGATCACCTGAGTGTCGCAACCGCCGCCCCAGAGGACAATGTCCTTTCCAAAATCGCGTTTGAGTCCGGCCGCATCCATGCCGGCGCAGGAAATCTGCACCGGATTGATCGCATCCAGTCCGGCGTCGATCAAATCCGGCAGCAACTCGCGAACACCACCGCAGCAATGCAGCATCACCTTCACGTCGGCTAACTCCCTGGCGCGCTGCCATAACAGCGCATGGCGCGGTTTAAAAAATGTGCGGTACATGGCCGGCGACAACTGCGGCCCGGTCTGCATGCCCAGGTCATCGCCGAACAGGATGACATCGATGTAATTTCCAACTGCATTGAGAAAATTTTCCAGATTGGCCAGATGCATTTCCACAACTCGGTCGAGAAATACATGGGCTTTGGCCGGCTCTGCTGCCAGCATCATAAAAAAATTATCATTGCGATGGAGAAATTGTCCCATCTCCAGCAGATTGCCGCCGAACAGTCCGAGTATCGCCCGATCGGTGCGCGCCCGCAATTGCCTGGCGCCAGTCTGCAACAGAGCGCTGCCATAGGGGCCGGCCGCCAGTGGACCGGGCGGCGAAGCGACCGCTGTCCACATGCATTCGTCCATCGCGTCGGACAGATGCTCCACATCCGTCGGACTCGCCAGTGGATAAAACGTCTGCTCGAAATAAAGCGCACCGTCAGGCATTTGAGCGATGACACGCCCGCTTTTGGATCGGATGACCCATCGATCCCGATCCCGATCCCGCTCCGGCAACGCCCAGGCCGGCATCTGGCAGGGAGTGCCATCTGGCAGAATCCAGTCGGCCCAGTCCTTGTCCTCATGAGCAAATGCGCGCCCCAGTTCGATAGTATCCACCCCGAACAAGTCGAGCACATCGTCGTCGACAATGGCCAATTGCTGGACAGGGTCGTAGACGCGAATTGGCGACGATTGCAGACCCAGGTAGGATCTCAACCTGGCATAGGCAATGGCGCTGATCCCGGAGGAACGATGCCCTGACACGTCAATTGGTGGCCGATCCGGCGCTTCAAAACGCAGCGCCATGTTAACCCGCTCTCTCGAATTCATGAAATTTCCTTTCTCACCTGATTTGTCCCTATTCAATTAATAAAAATTTCTCTGAAAAGCAACTATTTTATTTGCGCGCCGGATGTTCGCGGGAACATGAGAAAATAACGCCGACAGGTCCGGAAGTTTCAACGTGTCCCGGTGTTCAGCGCGTTGAAATTATCCTTGCTTCTTTTGATTGAAAATGGTATAATAGGGCGCGCAGTTGCCATGCGGAGAAGGCTCAGCGCATCCTTCGCATGAAGGTTCAGTTCCGCACAATCGAATCGGATGGCAATGCGGCATCGTCGTTGAGATTTAGTGTCAATGCAACGCTGCCCATTCAGATAAATTAATTCTTCCTCACTGGCGAGGAATCGGCCGCCGCATACTGAGTTCAACTGGCGTCATGTTCCTCGTATTCAACCCCAATTATTCTAAAAATCATCGGAGTGATTATGCCACAAAAAACAAGTCTGGCGCTCATCGCATGCCTCGTCCTGATGTTGATGCCATGTTGTTCCAGAAATCGCCTGCCCGTTTATGGGACATGGAAACTTGTGCCGGAGAAAAGCACAAATCTGGTCACCTGGAATCATCGCACCCTGGAATTGGAGATACGCAATGACGTCGGCCGGGTCATCGTCCTCAATAAATGGATGACCGGAAAGACCATTGCATTCCTGGACTCTGTGAGTTTCGTCCCCAACGAAGCGCCCACTGAAATCGAAGTGACGTCTCAGATATGGCCGGAGAACTGGTACATGGGCGTTCTTTCCATCCCTGGGACGAAGAGGAAAGTGACCGGGGACTGGAGTCAAACGGACAGAGAATTCAAAACGATCATCGAACAGCCGGTGCAAACCTCCCAGGGCGAAACGACGATTATCACCCGACGCAGCTATCGTCTCGGCAAGGATGGCAACGAACTCACCGTGATCGAAAAACGGTCCAGCCGTCCCACGCCCATCACGCTGACCTTCGAGAGGGTTGCGGCGAAATAGGAACTGCGATATCCGCCGCGCCGCAGATGCAATTGGACGACGAAATTTATTTTGAAAGGAAATCCGATGAAACGATATTCAATTTTATTCATCGCGCTCATCGCGCTGATGGCCTCCTCGCTTCACGCGCAGCACAGCGAACCGATGTATGTGATGAAATTGACCAACAACTGGGAAATTCAGGGTGACCTGCCGACGCAGGCGCTGCTCATCAGCCTGCAGGGCGTGGCCAATATTGGCGCGCCGCGGCTGTATTTCCTGTATGCTCAAGGTTGGGATTACAATTTTTGCGAACCGATTTTGAACTATTACAAAGACAAACGCAGCATGCAATTCACCGAACTGGCGACCGCCGATGACGCTCTGGGCGCATTGAAATCCCATGCGAACGGTTATATCGTCTGGGACACCTCGGCGCGCACCTCGTTGATCGTCGCGTTCACAGCGGCGGCCGTGAACCAGGCCGTGGTTGTCACCGAGGCGCTCATTCCGATGGTCGAGAAACACGGACTGAAGCCCATCGAGGATTTTCGCGGGACATTCACCGGCCAGAGCGATTATGACATCTATCAATGGGCCTACAAAAAATATTGGAATTCATGCAGTAAAGATTTTTTGATCTATATGGGCGGTGAAAGCGGCTCCATGATGAAACCCGGCATCGCGGATTTTGGCATTTATAAAAAAGCCTTTTTCACCGACGCTTCCACCGATCCGTCGGACTCGCTGGAATACCTCTTTGCCAGGCGTCTCTTCCGCGAAATGAAGCCACTGTCCCTGGTGATGGGCTGGCATTCCTACGCCAAAGACAAAGAAGCCGATCATGTGCGATTAGCCTCCAATTATGCGCTGCGCGTGGAAGGCTTGCACACGCTGCCCAATATGAGTTTCAACAATCAGATTCCCCTGACCCCGGGATACGCGTTCAAAAACAATCACCATGTGCAGGCTGGCGCTGAGTATCCGCCGAAGAAAAAGGTGTACATCTCCTGCATTCAGTCCGACTGCCTCGGGCTGGGCTCCTGGACAAAGCCTGGCCGCGGCGATATTCCCTACGCCTGGGAAGTGACCATGAACTGGCTGTGGTTGGCTCCGGCCATGCTGCAATTTTATTACGACATGGCCACGCCCAACGACTATTTCATCGGATCGCTCTCCGGCCCTGGCTACATGTACCCCAAATCGATTCCGACAGAGTACATGCCGGACGTGGTCGATTCAGCGTATGCGCTCATGAAAGCCCTGGACCTGACTATTTTTGAATTGATGGAACATACCAGCTATTGGGAGTCCGGCGGCATCAACGACGATGTGACCAAAGACGTGCTGGAGTTTTACTTCAAAGGTATGCCGGACGCCATCGGGTTTGCCAACGGCTATCGTCCGGCGCATACATTTGCGGTGCAGGATGGACGACCCTTCATTTCGTACGATTACTATCTCTCAGAGAAACGCGATTTGAACGAGGCGGCCGCAGATTTAATGGAATTGGCCAATCTCAATCCGAGGCGACCCTATTTCCTGCTCATTCACATTCGGCAATGGAGCGACATCAACCGCGTCAAAGAATGGCTGAAAAAACTCGGCTCAGAATTTGAACTCATCCCGCTGGATCTGTTCATGAAAATGGCCGGCGTTGCGCCCACGTTCAAAACCCGCTACGCTGAAGAATAGACCGCTATTGAATTTAATCGCTCATCCAGCTTCCCCGGGTCTCAGATCCCGGGGAAGCTGGCTCGGGCGCGCTTTCTCCGAAGAAAACCTGTCCTGCTATTTCACTCGCTCATCGATCGTTACCCGGGGCAATCGAGTCAAACACCTACTACCGGAATTCAACCAACTTAATTCCTTACAATCGCTCCTCAACGCAAATGGTTCACAATTTTTTAATTCTCTTAGCCTGCATTATTCAGAGTATTTTTAAAGGAGGCTGGCTAACCTGAATGGTGCTCTTTTTAGAATAAACGTATAAAAACTGAGTTTCAAAATAGCTTAGCTTTTAGCTAATTGAAAATCTGAATGTCGACTCTAATTCTGAGCAAGTTCATGAATAATTCAGGTTAGAATATTTCTCCTTGACATCCAGGTGAATTCATTGTATATTGCTTGAAAAAAAAGTAACATTTGAACAATGAATTTTTCTTAGTATCAATTCCGATTGACTGAATTTTCCGGGCCGACCACTACAATGCAGAGCGCCGGATATTAATCGTTCGGGATTTTCGTCCCGAAAATCGTTGCCAAAAATCCTAATCAAACTGAGAAATGACCAGGTTCCTGATTCAACGTTTTGATCCAGTCAAGCACAGCGCGAGCGGATTCCGGCCGTATTAAATTTGACTTAAAAAATAGGGTAATCGCCGATCACGTGAAACTAAAGGACGACAGGCATTCTCTGTGAGACGGCTTTTGAATGACCATGAAAGCTCATCGACGAGCTTTCTTTGAAAATTCCCTACTGAATACTGCCTGTTCGCCCTTTGAACAATGTCAACCTGAGCGATACGTATGGACAACGCAGAAGAAGAGATACGAGAGATCGTCAATCGCGAAACGCGCGCCTGGGACACGCAGGACATCCAACTGCTGATGAGCATCTTCCACCCGGACATGGTCTGGCCCTGGCCGGCGACGCCGGGCTCCCACGATCCGATGGACTGGATTTTCTGGGCAGGTCGTTACAATGCAGAGCGCTGGAGCCGGAACTGGCAGCAGATGTTCGACACCCATGATCTGATTCATAACCGGCGAGAGATAAAAAAAATAGTGATCACCGAAGAGAAGGATGGGGCGTTTGCCGTCGTCGATGTGGACACGTTGTGGCGCGACCGCGACGGGAAGGATTTCCACTGGAAGGGCCGGGCGTGCAAAGTGTACTCGAAAGTCAACGGCGAGTGGAAGATGACCATGCACACCGGACTGCTCGATTACTCGATGTTTCGATGAGGGAATCGCTCAGCAGCGTCGACGTCCCTGTTTCAAGCGCCTGATTGGCAGACTATCCACGCGCCAGGCAAACGCTTTGTCGTGACAGGCGTCGGCTTTGGAGCGCCGAAACCGGTTTGTACCTGACTCATTTTCAAGAAGAATGATTTTGGCGAGGCATTAATTTTCTGCGGAAGCATGAACCATGCTCGTCCACAGCGTGAAGATCGAAGTTCACCGTGATTGAGGGAATTCACATGGAATCTTTCCACGAATATTTGGATGAATACAAAATCCAGTTGCAAAAAGGCGCCATCAAAAAAGCCTATCAGGGTTTGATGCACTACATCATGGATTTAAGAACGTATTTCAAAAGTAAATATCCGGATCATTTCGTCTCGGGCAATATCTATTACGGCTACATGGACATGACCTATTTTTCCTTTTTCCCGTGGTCATTGAAAATCAGGGGATTGAAGATCGGGATCGTGTTCATCCATGAGACATGCAGTTTCGAAATCTGGCTGTTCGGCTACAACAAAGAAATTCAATCAAAATACTGGAATCTGTTCAAGGAAGCAGGCTGGAATAAATACCGACTTGTGGCGACTACGAAGGGCGCTGATTCTATTCTCGAGCACCCCATAGATGGCGCGGATTTCAGCGATCTGTCCGGATTGACCCGTCGCATCGAGGCCGCTGCGATGCAATTCACCGAAGACATCGAAAGCTTTCTGACCCGGCATGAAATGTGCCAGTGATGCCGGATGGTACCAGTCAAACGGCGTCGGAAGATCAAGAGCGATCCAGATGATGAGACCTGTATGGAAAAAATAATTCTTGCCCCCTGCGGCATTATCTGCAATATCTGCTATGCATTCCAGAGAAAGAAAAACCGATGCAGTGGCTGCGCCGGAGAAATCGGCTCCATCGATTATCTCGGTCGCTGTCGCATCCGCAACTGTCCTGAGAAGAAAGGGGACGCGACTCTTCTGTGCAGCATCTGCGAGGCCTATCCCTGCCAATTAGAGAAACGCATCCGCAAAAGGTACATCACCAAATATGGTGAAGATCTGTTCGAGAACATGGCTGACGCCATCGAAAACGGAATGGACGCATTCAGCGAACATTGTCAGTCGTTCTGGACATGCGAAAACTGCGGGCAGTTGCTATGCGTGCATCAGCGGACGTGCAGCCATTGTGGCGCGGAAAACGTGCGCTTTCCAAAGAACGTTTGACTGAATGCGAATTGGTACCGATAGATTGGCAACATCGCTTCGAATCATTTCCGGCGCAGCGATGCCTGTCGGAAAAATAGTGACGCCTGAAATATCCTCAGCGAAATTGGCTTTCAGCTTTCACCAGTCAATTCGCATCTTTCTAATACTATGAATGACCAGTTAAAACCATGTGCAGTACATTCAATACTTTTTGTCTCTGTAGTGGACGGTCGCGACCGTCCACTACGCGTGTGTCCGATAATACTTTAGGCGCCAAAATTTTTACTGGTCATTCATATGAATAGAGGAATCTGGTGCGCTAAAAATACAACATTCGAATATCAATGTCTCAATTGAGAAACCTGCATCCTGCCCAACAACTCCTTCCCATTCGGCCTGAACGAATCACGCCCCTGTATTACACGCTGTGCCTGATGAAGGATTATAAAAAAGTCACCTGCTGAAATATCAGCGGTGCGCATTAATTTGGCCAACTTTGAAGCAGCGCCCCATAGAAAAGGCAAATGTTATGTGTTTCAGTGCTGGACTCACCGAAAATTGGATGGATTGTCCATTCATCCAAACCCATTCATGGAGAAAAAAATTATGAAAGACACGGTGAAATCTCTATTCAAATTAGAGAATATTCCTTTGACCCTGGCGTTTTTCACTTCCTTTGGTTTCTTGCTATTCGATCTCATACTGAATCCGGACCCCTCCATTCTGTTCAAAATCATACTCTTCGTGTTAGGCGTGATATCCTTCGGCATGCTGGCTGAACGGCTGGGCTACTTTGAACGAATCGAAAAAACACTGGGAGAAATAAGGCGCTCAGAGGAACCATTTCTGCGCATCCCGGTCGGGTGGACGGATTTCGAGAAATACTCCGACGAGGCGCGGGAGATTTTTGTCAGCGGGGGATCATTAGCCCAGCTTGTACCGCGATACTGTAATTTCTTCTTAAAAAAGGCTGAATCCGGATGCAAGCTCCGATTCATTTTGATCGATCCAGCCAGCCCGGCTATTGAATCGATTGCCAAATGGAAAGGGTCAACCTCCAAAATATTCAAAAATGAAATTGAACTCTCCCTCGAATATTTGAGAAAATTGATCAGGACAAATCTCGATGTTGAAGTGCGATTGAACAATTCGACATCCGCGCTGACCGTGATGATTTTCGACGCCTCACGACCATCCGGTCGGATACGCGTTGACCTGCAACTGTACCAATGCTCTCCGGAAAAGCGACCCTTTTTTGAATTGACTCATTCTCAATTTTATAAGCAGAAAGAAAATTTGTATCAAAATTTCCTCGAACAGTACTCCAGGCTCTGGGATGAATCTATTATTTTTTCATAATTTCGCTTTGAACTGTTCCGATCATTTTGTATCTTTGCACCTGAATTCCAATGAGTGCCGGACAACAATCAAACGCCATTGCCAAGGGCGGCGCACGGTTGCCACGCTGCGCACAACCGGACTCACTTTTTAAAATGGACCGTCAATCCGCTTACTATGATGAAAAGACAACACATTACCATCAGTTTAGGAATTGCTCTGATTGCGTTCGGCATCATTTTCGCCGTGCAAAACCTTTGGCTGGGCGCCATCATTCTCGCGACTATCGGGATGTCGCTCATCTATCTCGGTTTTCGCCCGGGTCGCGCCAGTATGGTGGTCTTCGGGCATACCTGCATCTTCATGGGCTGTCTTTTGACGACATGGGGCATTTATCTGCTGCCGTCTTCGCAGCCCACGCTGATGCACATTTTCTTTCGCCCCTTGTTCTGGGGGCTGTTTTCCATCTTCGGTGGCATTTGCGCCATCTACCACGGATTCTGCCGCTGCGTCCGTCGCGGATACGGCGAACAAAACGGAAAGTAACATCGCTGTCAGACAGCGCCAGGAGCTTTTCCGGACTCGGAGGCGAGACGATACCATCGGGCGCTGAGGCGTGAGCAATGGCCATTTCCTTCCGTGAAACGATGGAGAACGCGCGTGATTTTCTCGTTCAGCAAGCGCGGCGTTGCATTTTTTCCTGACTCAGACAGCGGCTATTACACTCAACCGAACATTGAACAGGGGCACACTCATGACAACCATCGACTGGAAATTGCTGACAGCATTACTGCGAAACAGGAACAGCCAGCGCATGAATCGCAGCATGATCGGATCGACGTTCGAATCGAATCTGGCGCCGATCTCTCACGAGGAGATTTTGCGGTTCGCCCGGGCAACAAGGGATGAAAATCCAGGCTACGGCGCGGCGAATCCGGTTGCACCGCCTTTTTTCCTGTCAAAACTGATCTTTCCCATGATCAAAGATTTGTGGTGCCATCCGGCCCTGGGGCTGAACATCCTGCGCGCTGTGTACGCCAGCCAGGAAATTGTCTGGCATCAGCCCATACGACCGAATGACGCATTGAAGATGGTCATCGAAATCATCGGGATAACCGAGACGCCGGTCGGGGAGTTGCTCGAAATTTCTGAAATTGGCTGGCGCAGCGGCCAGCGCATCATCGAGGGAAAAACCGGTTTCATCGTGCGGAGCAAAAAGAGTCCGGAGGCCAGACGAGCGGAACAGGCGCCTGCCGGGAATCCTTTATTTTCCCTGGATATTACAACGGAAGATGGCCAGAATCTGCTGTTTGCCGAAGCTTCCGGGGATCATAATTTCATCCACACAAGCACGCTGCTGGCAAAACTGGCCGGGCTGCCGCGCACCATTTTGCACGGAGCTTGTGTGGCTGCCATGATCTGCGCCGGCCTGACCAAAAAATTGCTGGACGATGACCTCAACCAATTGGTGAGCATCAGCGGCCGTTTCGGGAAGCCGACCATCCCCGGCGATACCCTCAGCTTACAAGCATTTGAATCTCAGGGCCGGACCGAAATTCGGTTTGAGGTATTCAATCGCGCCGGTCAGCCTGTTTTTAAAAATGGCGTTTTCAAATTTAAGCGATAAAAGGAACAATCCCCATCGAACCCGGGAAAAAATCTGTCTCTCAGAACCAGACCACTGCGGACTACATTCGAAGTCTCGAGGTGACACACGAGCTCAGAGAATCGGTCATCCACTCGGCCATTCGCTCGCTGGATTTGCCCCCGGCCAGCGTTGGACTGGATGCCGGCTGCGGCATCGGGCTTCATCTGGGAATGCTCTCCCGGGCTATCGGCGACTCCGGCGTCGTGGCGGGGCTGGACATCACCGCTGAATTTCTCGACTACGCGCGACAGGCCTACGCCGCCAGCGATTTCAGCCGGCGAATGACTTTCCAATCAGGTTCGATCAGCGCTCTGCCATTCCGCGATGCGAGTTTCGACTGGGCATTGAGCATCGATTGCGTCGGATACGGGCTGGAAAATCCACTGCCGGCGCTGAGAGAACTGCGCCGCGTCCTCAAACCGGGAGGCACACTGGCCGTGCTCTTCTGGTCATCGCAGCAACTCTTTCCCGGTTATCCCCTGTTAGAAGCGCGCCTGAACGCGACACGGGATGGCATGGCGCCGTTCCGCCGTGAGATGTCCCCTGCCACTCATCCGCTTCGACTGGCCGGCCGATTTCAGGATGCCGGATTCGGAGATATCTCGGTGCGCACATTTGCCGGGACAATTCATGCCCCGCTCAGCGAGACGCTCCGAATCGGACTGATCGCCCTTTTTCGCATGCGCTGGCAAAACTCTGAGACGGAGCTCTCGTCGGCAGATCAGGCCCTCTTTCACAAATTGACCAATCCCGAGTCCCCGGATTTCATCCTGAACATCCCGGACTACTACGCCTTTTTCACCTATTCCATGTTCAGCGGCGCGGCCGGTTCCCGTTGATCGACGTCCGAGCCCGGACGCCAGGACGCTCCGGGTGCATTTCATTTCAATGACTCCGGCAGGATGAAAATCCGCTCATGAAATCAATCCGATTTTTCCTCTTTTCAGCCCTACAAAAACCTTGACTCTGGAATTAAAAAATTGTACATTGACCAGGCCGTGAGATGCGCGCGACTCGCGATATCAACGCATGCGGCAACTTCGCCGCCGTTTCGATTTGCCGACGGCGCATTTTCACACAACGGAGGTGACATCATGGAAAATGGCAGTTTCAAAAAGGTCGGGGAATCTGAGGCGACCATTTATGGCCCCAGGAAATTGCTGGTCTGCGGCTTCTCCACCGCGGAGCAAGGGCGATTTCTGGCCATGCTGCATGAGCATCAATTCTCGGATATACCCGTGGTTTTCGTTGCGGACGAGCTGAGCGATGCCATACTGAAAGACCTGCTCGCTCTTCCCTCTTCGACCGGGGCCGGCGTCGACTCTGCGCTCGAGCGGGCGACAATCATGGCAGGCGTGACCGAGCGGGAATTGAATCTGCTCATCAACAGCTATCGCGCCACTCAGTTGCCGTCGCAACTCTGGGCGGCGCTCACACCGACATCGGAAAATTGGACGCTCAGCCAACTGCTGAAGGAACTCAGCACCGAGCGCGAAGAATTCAGAAAGATGAAGCAAAGGAAGCAACAATCGGAATAAGGCTAAGTTCATTCCGGCCAGCCTGTCGATTGCGCCGGGATTCACGGCAGACAGGCTGCCGCGCCGGATGAAAATCCAGCGCGCACTGGCATCGTACAATTCTCAAAAAAACAGGAGCTATCATGGATTCCAAGTCTGTCATCAATGCATATTTTTCGAGCCATCACGCGGAGATAGCAACCCGGATCATCGATCTGGTGACCGAAATGGTCAAAGAGAAGACGGTGAATGTGGTCACCGAAAAATTGCCGGAGCACCCTTATCTCAAAATTCGCGGCGAAGAATATCGCGTTGCTGCCATTGTGAAGCGCGAATTTGAGCGGATGGGAATTGGTTTCGAGGAGTTCGCCCGAATGGAAGGCCGGCCCAATATCATCGGGAAAATCGGCCGGGATGAATCCGGCGTGCGCCTTCTTCTGCCCGCGCACATGGATGTGGTGCCGGCCGGCGACGGGTGGGAGAGCAATCCTTTTGAGGTAATTCAAAAGGAGGGCATGCTCATTGGCCGCGGTGTGCTGGATAATAAAGGCCCGCTGGCGTCGATTCTGGTCGCCGGCGACGTGCTTCAGAAATTGGGCCTGGGGGAATCGTTGCGCGGCGAATTACAGTTGGCCGCTCTGGCGGACGAGGAGGCATCCGACCCGGACGGCGTCGATTACGGCATTGGGTATTTGCTCAAAGAAAAGCTGATCCGTCCCACGCACGCCATTATTCCGGATATTGGCGAGAATATGAAAGCCATCGACATTGCGGAGAAGGGACGGACGGTGATCAAGATAACGGCCATCGGCAAGCAGGCCCACGGCTCCACGCCGGAGAAAGGCGTCAATGCGGTGTACATGATGGCGCGGCTGGTGACTGAAATTGAGTCGCTGAAATTGGAATACCAGGTTCATCCGGTGCTGAAACAGCCCTCGCTGAATTTGGGTGAAATTCATGGAGGCGCTGCTCCGAATATCGTGCCGGGCGCATGCAGCATCTACCTCGATATTCGCACAGTGCCCGGGATGACGAGAGAGTCCATTCTCCGCCAGTTGAAACGCTGCGCCGAAACCATTCAGGACGGGAATTTTACATTTGACGTGATGGCCTGGAGCGAGCCTCACAGCATCGACCCGGAGAATGCGCTGGTTGCGGTGATCCAGTCCAATACCCTGGATGCGCTGCATTTTTGGCCCGAAGCGTACGGCATGGGCGGCAGCACCTATGCCAAGAGCCTGAATCTGCACGGCATTCTGGCGGTCGGCTGGGGCCCCGGCGATGATAATGCGTTTCACGTGGCCAATGAATCCGTTGAAATTCAGCAGTTGGTGGATTTCGCCCGGCTGGCATGCCTCATCGCCATCGATATGGTTGGATGAGCGCGGACATTTTCGAAGGTATTGCGCTCGCCGATGAACCGGCAGCGACAGCGCTGACAATGGGGATTTTCGCTTTGACTCAAAACGAAGACGTGTTCAAACACATAAATTGAAAATGACAATACAGAATTTAAAAATGGTGGTGACTGACCTGGACGGCACACTGCTGGATGACGCGCAGCAGGTGAGCGAGATGGACTGGCGTACGCTCGAACGGCTGGAGCGCAGCGGGATCGTGCGCGTCATTGCCACGGGTCGGAATTATTTTTCAGCGAAGAAGGTGCTGACGCCAAATTTTCCCATCGATTACCTGATCTTCGCCTCCGGCGCAGGATTGATCCACTGGGCCGAGAAGGAGCTGCTGTTTCGCCACGAAATTCCTGCGGAACAAGTGATTGAGATCAGCAATTATCTCATCAGGAATAACATTGATTTTATGATTCACAAACCACTGCCGGACAGCCATCATTTTCTGTACCATTACAGCGGCGCGCACAACCCGGACTTCACGCAGCGCGTGGAATTGTACAGCGAGTATGCAGCGCCCCTCAATTCCCACCTCGCTAAATTTGGGCCTGCCAGTCAGTTCATCACCATCATCCCCAAAGAGATACACTTGCTCGACCAAATGAAAAAAGACCTGGTTGATTTCAAGGTCATCCGCGCCACGTCGCCGCTGGACAGGAAAACCATGTGGGTGGAAATCTTCCCGGCCACAGTGTCCAAAGCCAGGGCGGCGCAATGGCTCTGCCGCCGACTGCAGATCAGGAAGAATCATGTCCTGGCTGTCGGCAACGATTACAATGACCTGGATTTGCTATGCTGGGCCGAACACAGCTATCTTGTCGCCAATGCGCCGGACGATATCAAAGACCGGTTCAAACTGACAGCAAGCAACGGGGAGAGTGGTTTTTCAAGGGTGGTGTTGGATAATGGGATTCTGGACGTGGCCATCGCCAATTCGTAAATGCCGGGACAGGCGGTGAGGGGCTGCCTTCCGGCGAAATCATCACCCGCAGTCCGTTCACTTTCCGAATGCGGGCATTGAATCGCGGAGATTTTTATTTCATTCCATGCGAGTTCTGAGACGGGCCGGGATTGCTCAACCTCTGCATCACTTCTGTCGCAACGCGTTGTTCGTACCCGAACACCTCAGTCGGTTTGGGAGCGCGCTTCCTCCATCGCTTCACCATAGCCTGCGTTTTTTGAAAAACATCCTCTTCAAATGCAATCAGCGCCGGCAGCGCATTTTTCCAGTCGTCTGCCATGAGCATGGTCGTGTTCAGGTAATTTTTCATCGAAGTATCCGGATAGACGATCCGCTCATTTCGCTGAATCGCCTCATTCAACAGCGCAGTGTCCTCCCCATCCAGCGCTGGCGGGACTGTACCAGCCGCCGCCCAGAGCGGAATGGCCACACCGCACACAGGTTCTCCCAGGATCAGCCACAGCGTCGTCAGCGCCGCAGACTCCCCGGGCAGCACGCCATGAAACACCGCGCAGGAGGCGGTTCGGAAACGGTTGATGGAATCGTGCGTTTTGATGCAGCCCTTCGGATGGCCGTCTTCACTGCCGGCGAACGGCAGCGGATAGGGATCGGTTTTATCGTTTTTCAAATCGCGGGCGATGCCGGTGAGCAGGGTTTCGTGGCTCAGCCTGTTTTCAGCGATGAGTTTTTCGAACAGTTCATTGGCGCGTTGATAGCGAATATGGCCATAGCCTTTCCCTGTCCCTGTTTTGGCGAAATTGGCTCTGGCAATGAATCCCAATGGCGTTGTCGCCGAGTCATTGGCGTCGAATTTGGTGAATGTGGTATTGCCGGTCTCATAAATCATCGCGGCCCCGGTCGAATCAATCACGCCGAAATTCGCTTTGGTGTTGCGGTCGGTTTGATTGGTCCGAAGGAGGAGCTGTTCGAACGCTGCAACCGAAGCGCACTCGCCGAGCGCCTGTTTCATGAAATACCCTTCAGCGTCCAGCGTGTCGCCCTCCAGATCCTGGGACTCCGAATTCATGATCGCAAAGCCGGCGGCGTTCACGCCCATCCAGACCTGCGAGCGGTCGCCGGCATTGATCACGCCGATGAAAGGAATCCGGCTATCGTCAAAGAAAGCGACTTCATTGTTCAAAAAACTGGTATCGCGATTTTTCCAGAGCAGGGGCCGGCCATCGATAGTGGCCTTTCCCGAGACAACGGCCACGGTGCATTCTTCCTGTGCCAGAGTGATTGACGGAAATATAACGCACGCCATGCTGAACAGGAGGCATATTTTTCGCACGGGTATTTTCTCCACGATTGAATATTTGTAACGACTCAGTTCATGTATTCCAGAGGCCGCTAAAGCGGCTGGTTAGCAAGCTGTTTGATTTTTGAACGCCACGATAAATCGTAGTGCTGGTACAATTTTAAACAAGCGCCATGCTTCAGCATGGTCACCTGAGTGGAATATTTTATTGTCCGCGAACGGCCAAATCGACATCAAAAAACCGGTTCGGTTCGAAAATTGTGATGTATTTCTGATGACCCTGAGCATCCATAAAAACCGAATAACCGATGTTGACGCCAATTCTCTCTCCCTGTTCCAGATTCAGCCCCAGATTGCGATTGCGGGGAATCGTCACGCGGATCAGGTAATTTTCTTTCACCTTTGTCACGGTCGCCGTCAGATCCACGGTACGCGCAAGGGAGTCATCGTGAAAAGGCCATTTTTTCGGGTCAGAACAATTATTGATTTGAAGGGTGGTTTTCAGCGTCAGATCCGATGCGGGACGAAGCTGAACGAGAAAATTATCCCGGCCAATGAACCAGCCGTTCGCGTCAGCATCAACCATCAATTTGATTGGAGCCAGCCGGTCAGTTTCAAACATGAACGAAAGACGCGATGTATCCCAACGGGCATAGACATTGGCGTGAATCCGATTGTCCACCAATCGCGCGAAAAAATTAACGCCAGCCATGTCACCGGCATTTTCAGGCCGGGCGTCCGGGTCGCTGAAATAGATTTTTGGCTCGAAAGGATACAGCGGATACGAATCCTCATTGTCGAGCTTGCCATCGCCGTCCGTGTCCGGATTCAACAGATTGGGGAACAGCGCCGCACCGCCATAATTTTCGCCGCACCCTTCCACGATCCAATTGGTGGAAACCACCTCGCCCAGATCGTCCACGCCATCGCCGTCGGAATCCGCGAAACGCGAACTGCTCTGCAGTCGTTTTTCATCCAGCGGCAGCCCGGGAGCATCATCAGGAATGCCGTCCATATCCGCATCCTCGGCGGACATGAGGCTGCCAAATTTTAAATCATACCAATTGGCATTGGGCCAGTTCCTGAGTATCCAGGCGTTGCCATCGAAATGCTCGCCGAAGTCGTCCGCGGTATTGATTGTGGGTGAGAAGTGACAGAACCAGTATTCCGGGTAGCCGCTGTGCATGAACAATTCATCCAATTGATGATGAAATTCGTGAACCATCAGCCAGTTATTCTGGGAATTATGATGCGCCCGGGTGACCTCCCAGTACGATAACCCGTAACGATTGTTCGCGCCATAGCCGGCGGTGAAGCCACCGCCGCGGCCGCGCAGTTCGAACTCGCCTGACTTTTCATTGTAATCGCGCACACAGCCCAGATACAGAATCCCCACGTAATCAGAAAGCTGTTTTCCCGCATCCTTCATCACATTTTCGATTCGAGATTCCAGAGGCGGATACCACCAGTCGCTGCCAAAAATCTCATGGCGGAACAATTTTTCATCCACCACGATGACCTCATTGTCGAGGAACAAATTCATGCCGGAATTCACCCAGTAAAACCGGATGCCATCCAGAATTTCCGATTTGATCCGAATGAGTTCCATCTTCGGCAGGTTGGGCATCTCCGGCCAGGATGGCCGGACCGCAGCTGTATCCAGCACATTGGTGAAAATGATCGTCGCCAGCGGCAATTGCCGGAAGTGCTTTTTGCCTTCAGCCGGCGGCGTGATAAATGCATACTTTTTGGAGAATCCCGACTGCGGAGGAATGGTACGAATTGTGGGCTGGAATTGATAGTGATAAACAGTCGAAGGAGTGAGATCGCTCAGATCGAACTGGTGCTTGTACCCGGAGGAACTGGTCTTCTCAAAGATCGGCGTTTCCCCGGCCACCACGCGGATGGCGACCTTCTCTTCCCTTGCGGAGAACATCTCTATTTTCGCAGCGCTCTTTGAGGGAAAGGACACGATGGGACGCGGGTCCGAAAGCTCAGCGTCCTCGACCAGGATGCGGCTGTTCTTGAAATCCGCGATGCACACCTGATTTTCCTGATCCAACGCCAGACCGAATGGCATGATGCCAGAGATGGACGCGCCGTTAAATTCAGTCTTGCGATTGCCAAATGCATCGAACAGACGCACCGAATTTCCCACGGACACATAAATTTTATCAGCCACAACGAGGATATCGCGGCCCTGGCCTACACCGAAATCGAACCCGCTCAACCAGACATAGCGACCATTTTCCGTCGTGAAAATTTCCACGCGATTGAGCCCGGCATTGAGCACATAAACTTTTCCGTCAAGCCAGGCAATTGCCGAAGGTTGACCGAGGCGATCTTTTCCAAAGACCGTTTTGAACTGCAACGCCCCGTCCCACACCGCAATGCGATTGTTTTCCGAATCGGCGACAAGAATATTATCCGCGCCGTCAACGCAGACGTCCTGCGGATTGTTGAGCTGTCCGTCGCCGGCGCCGGCATATCCGGCCGAGTTCTTCCAATTTCCCTTTTTATCGAAGACATGGATGCGATGCAACCCGGCGTCGCACACGACATAATCGCGATTGCTGAGTTGCGCAACGGAAACCGGCCTGTCCAACTGACCTCTCTCGTCAATCGGCACGCCAAAAGTGGCGGTGGCCTGTCCCTGCCAATTGAGTCGATGCACAGCGCCGCGGCTGGGATTAGGCGCAACGATATTTTTATCGGCATCAATGATGAACTTGTGCACCCAATTCAGAGCCAATGATTTTTTCTGCGTCGGCAATGTGACCAGTTTGAAATTGTCGAATTGAACCTTGCCCCCTGATGATTGCAGGCCGCAATACCCGGCGCGGAATACCAGTGGCTCGGTGGCGATCCAACTGCCGTCCAATGTCACCGTGTAGGAATCGTTGTCCAGATCGATTTTCACCTGAAGCGTATGCCATGCACCAGTGAACTGCTGGGGAGTCAAACGCACGCTGCGAGTGGGTTCGTAGCCGCCGGACATGAAATAGCCGACCAGCATGGTTCGGTCGGATTCGAAGCGGAGCATGTGGGAAAATTCGGTGGACCCGTGTCCCAGGGAGTGGAAGAAGAAACCCGCGCCCGGTTCGCCGGCAACGACTTTGAAATCGACAGACATTTCAACGGACGAATCCAGGTACAGATCGAGCAGCGCGCCGCAATCATAGTCCACGGATTTCTGGAAATACGTCGCCCCTTCAATTTGCCAGAATCCTTTCGTGATGTTCCAGACCGGCGCTCCGGTTCCGCCATTTACGTACGATTCAAAATTATCCGAGAACAGGATATCCTGCTCCTGAGCAACGACAAATCCCCCGAACCACAGACAAAGCGCCAATCCGATAATCGCTTTTTTCATCACAAACCTCCCTATCCTGAATTATTCATGAACTTGCTCAGAATTTGAGTCAACATTCAGATTTTCAACTAGCTAAAAACTAAGCTATTTTGAAACTCAGTTATTGTACGTTTATTCTAAAAAGAGCACCATTCAGGTTAGCCAGCCTCCTTTAAAAATACTATGAATAATGCAGGCTATTCGTATTTCTCATGAATATTAGCCGCACAGGTCTTCTCACAATGCCTCCTCCGAACGCCTGGTCAATCGAGCAGGTCATTTCATTGCAGCAATGGACTCGCTACTTTTCATACGAGCCGGCATCGGGCTCTTTCACCACATGGCTGGAGTCTTCTATCGGTGGTTCATCCTCCTGCACTTCATTCAGCGGAGGTTGACCTGATGGCGCCACAGCTACGGGATTGAGGCCGGGAATGGAAATATGGGTCTGAACGAACTGCCACTGCCCGGCCGTCTGCTGCATCACAGCCGAGAAACAATAGCGATGCATTTCTGTGACGCCGGCCCGGTTCACTTCAATCTGATTCAGCGACAGGACCCAGGCAAAATTGCCCTCGAAATTCAATCGGATCATATCATCGCGCCTCCAGATTTTCACATTATCGACGGTCCCGAAAAAGCGCTTCCAGTTATTTCGAATCTGATGCCAGCCAGTCAATTGTTCGTCGCTGAGGGGCCCGATAGCCACAACAGTCGTATCCTGCGCGTAGAGCGCTGAAATCGCCTTCACATCTTTCGTCTCCTGAGCCATGTAAAACGAGCTCATCGTCTGCCGAACCGTCACCTGGGCATCCTTGACCTCATCGATTCGCACACAGGTCAAACCGAGAACGGAAATAGCAACAATAAAAACTTTACTGAACCTCATTCTTACTCCTCTTCTCGTACGCCGGAACCAGCGCACCCTGGTCCGCTGGTACGACATTGTCCAATATTTTTTTCTATATAACCGACTACCTATCCTGAATTATTCATGAACTTGCTCAGAATTTGAGTCGACATTCAGATTTTCAATTAGCTAAAGGCTAAGCTATTTTGAAACTCAGTTTTTATACGTTTATTCTAAAAAGAGCACCATTCAGGTTAGCCAGCCTCCTTTAAAAATACTATGAATAATGCAGGCTAAATTTCTACATTGAAATTCAGTAAATTCCAAAACACTATTTTGGAATAATAGGTACTGTGAAACTGCAGAATCCTGTTTAAATCATTCCGCCTCACGCGCGCGGACAGATGGCCCTGGCCGGTCATTGAGTCCGAACTCCCGGATGTCGCCTTGAAACCGTCCGTCATGCAATAGGCTGACATCTGGGACACACGTATTGCGCGGTTGACCCGGTCTTGATCTTCTCCGTCTCTGCGCCGCACACCGGGCATTTTGCGCCTTCTTTGTATGCGAACGAAAGCAGTTCCAGCGTGTAGTCGCCTTTCTGACCGAAGAAATCCACTTCATAAAAACTGGAGCCTTTGTCGACCGCCTCCTCCAGCACGGATTGCATGGCATCGTAAAGCATCACAATGTTTTCATCGGTAAGACAGTCAATTTTTTTCAGTGGATGAATGCGGGCCTGAAATAATATTTCCTGAATATAAAAATTACCGATACCCCGGAGGTTCTTCTGATTCATCAAAAACGATTTAATGCCGCTCTTATTGCCTTTCAGTAACTTCTGAAAATCAACCAGGCTAATTTCCAGCGCATCTGAGCCCAACGAATCGGTCATTGGATTGGACTCGCCTTTCAGGATAAGATGAAAATAACCGAACCACGAAAGCGTGATATAAAACCCGGACTGGTCCGTGAACCGAACGACGAATTTCACATTGCTCGGAATTTCGCTGCTGCTGGTGAAATAGAGCAGTTCGCCCCCCATGCCCAGGCTGATCAGGAGCCGATCGCCGCGGCTGAAATGAATTTCGACCCATTTGCCCAATGGAGCGACCTTCTTCACTTTCTGTCCGACAAGGTGCCGGGCATAATCTTCTTCCGGACGATTGAGACATTTGGATTGATAGATGGCCACTGACTCTATCTTCTTCTCCGCAATGGTCTCATTCATCTGTTTGCTGATGACCACTATTTCAGGTAGTTCAGGCATAATTGTTTCCCTTCCTTAGAGATTCGATTCAATCAGCTCAACAACCTTGTTAATCTCCTGCTTTGTGTTATAAAAATGAATCGCAATCCGCACCCAGCCTTCGCGCAGCGAGCAGACAATCTGTTCCCGCGTGAGCGCCTCATACAACCGATGGCTGTCCACTCCCGGCAGTTTGAATGATACAATACCGGCGCGTCGGGTATTTTCCCGGGGCGTGAAAATTGTGCAGCCGAGATCGTCTAATTGCTTCATCAACTCGCGGGACATTTCCATGATCGTGGATTCAAAGCGCGCGGCGCCAACGTCATTGAGCATCCTGAGCGACTCCGTCAATCCGACCAGGCCGATATAGTTATCATTGGCCGGCCGGAACCGACCGGCATCTTTTTTCAACGGTCGAACCGGGTACAGGCTGGAAAAGTCCTCGTATTCGGCGCTGAACCAGCCAATCCTGAACGGCGTCAGCGTTTCCATGATTTCAGGACGGGTGTAAAGAACGCCGCTGCCGGCCGGACCTTGCAGCCATTTCATTCCGCCAGCCGCAAAAAAATCGACCGGCGTTTGCGCCAGATCCACGGCAATCGCACCAAGCGCCTGAATGCCATCGACGACCAGCACGCTGTTGCTGCGTCGAACAATCTCCCCCAATCGCCTCAGATCCAGGCGGTCGCCGGAAATGAAGTGGACGTAATCAACGACAACGGCGCGCGTGTGTCCGTCGATTTTATTTTCCAATCGGTGATAAAAATCATCCGGATGATGCAGGGGGACGTAGCGTTTTTCCACGTTGGGGAAACAATACGCGGCCAGGTAAAGGCTCGCCGGAAACGCATCCTCCTGAACCACCATATTATCCCCCGGTTTCCAATCGATGGAAAACAGCGCTATTTCCAATCCGTCCGTGGTGTTTTTAATGAAAGCGATGTCGCGACTGGGTACATTCAGGAGCTGCGCCGCGTGGGATTTGAAAGTTTCAGATAGGCGTAATAAATCCTCGATGGGAGGCTCGCCGTGGATTTTTAACTGCTGGATATACTGATTCATCGCGTCTGCGGAACAGGTGGGCAGCATTCCGGTCGCAGCGTGATTGAAGTAGACAATGGAGGGATCGAAGCCGAATAAGTCACGGAAATTCTTTGCCAAGGGACGTCCTTTCTCCGTAATCAGGCACAACTAAGCTGGCAACAATCTAATCAATTTATCAACCATAGTCAAGATTTTTTTCAGACGGAAAAATGTACTTCCTCCGGCGCTGCAAGCGCAGCAATGCCTGGTGCAGCGTCATTCTCATCAAACTGCTTGACTTTCTTTTTCGAATCATGTATATTAGTCGGTTTTTTGGGCCATTGCCATGAATAACTTTGCTGAATCAGCCATGACTGTGCGTATGCATAACATATTACGCCTCATTTTAGGCGACCAGCTTTCACCGAATCACACCTGGTTTTCCAGCGTTTCTTCCGATGTGCTGTACGTGATGATGGAAGTGCGGCAGGAGACCGATTACGCTCAGCACCACATCCAGAAGGTGTTAGCGTTTTTTGCTGCCATGCGCGCCTTTGCCGAATACCTGCGCCAGCGCGGCCACACCGTTCACTATATCCAACTCGATGCGCCGGACAACCGCCAATCCTTCCCTGATAATTTAACCGAACTGATCCGGACATTTGCCATCAAACGATTCGAATACCAATCCCCGGACGAATACCGTCTGGACCAGCAGCTCAAATCGTTCTGCAAAACCCTGTCGATTCCCAGCGCCGAAGTCGACAGCCAGCATTTTCTCAGTCAGCGCGGCGATGTGCGCGACCGTTTCCCGGGCAAAAAGCATTACGTGATGGAAATGTTCTACCGCGCCATGCGAAAAACGCACCGCATCCTTCTGGATGGCGAAAAGCCCATTGGCGGAACATGGAATTTTGACGCAGCCAATCGTCGCAGATACCGGGGCGACGTGCCGGCGCCGGCGCCGCTGGAATTCCACAACGACATCGCCGAATTGAAGAAGCTGGTGACGAAAATGAAAGTCAGTACCATCGGGCGCAATGACGGCGATCAGCTCTCCTGGCTTATCAACAGGGATCAGGCGCTGCAGGTATTGGACTATTTCATCCGGCATGGTCTGCCCCATTTCGGCGCCTACCAGGATGCTATGACCACTGCCTCGGAGTCGTTGTTCCATTCGCGGCTGTCCTTTGCCCTCAACACCAAAATGCTGCATCCCTTGGAAGTGATAACAGCGGCAACGCAGGCGTGGCAGGATCAACGCACGACAATTGATCTGAATCAGGTCGAAGGATTTGTGCGACAGATTCTCGGCTGGCGCGAGTATGTGCGCGGCGTTTACTGGGCGAACATGCCCGAATACGCCGGACTGAATTTCTTCGAAGCCTCGCGGCCTTTGCCTCACTATTACTGGGACGGCGACACAAAGATGGCATGCATGCGCCAGGTTATCCGACAATCGCTGAATAGCGCCTATGCCCATCACATTCAACGGCTGATGGTGACCGGGAATTTCGCGCAATTGGTTGGCGTCAGCCCGGATCACGTCGACGCATGGTATCTGGGCATTTACATCGACGCCATCGAATGGGTTGAAATCACCAATACCCGAGGCATGAGCCAATTTGCGGACGGCGGACTCATGGCCACCAAGCCGTATAATTCCACTGCCAATTACATTCATAAAATGAGCGACTACTGCGAGGGCTGTTATTACTCGCATCAGATAAAATATGGGGATCGCGCCTGCCCATTCAATAGCCTGTACTGGGCGTTCTATTTTCGGAATCGGGAACGATTGGCTGCCAATCCGCGCATTCAGATGGTCTACCGGACAATGGATCGAATTGCGCAGGACGAGCTCCGCAAAATTCTTGGCCAGGCACAGCATTACCTTGACCGGATTGAGGCCTTGTAAAACAATACTTATCATGATCGCAGGTCATCGAGGATGTCACGATGGAAATGAGCTTTGCTGAAGAATTGGGTGATAAAAAACTCATTGCGACGCACGACCTGACGCTGGAAAGAAAAGTCAGGGATTTGGTCGCGCAACAATCCTTTTGCATTCTATGCACCCAGGGCTATACTCAACCGTACGGCTCCTTAATCGCCTACGTCCCTGACGATGACCTGAAGACATTCTTGTTTGCCACGCCGAAAACGACGCGAAAGTACGAACTGCTTTCAGCGAATTCCCGGGTGGCCATCGTGATCGATGATCGGTCCCTCCACCAGGGAAGCCCTGCGGAAATTAGCGCTGTCACCGTGACTGGCTCAGCCGAAGAGATTGCCTCCGACGCGGAATATGCAACCGGCATCCAGCGACTCAAAATCAGGCATCCGTATTTGGCTGGATTCCTCGACTCAACGAGTCCGGCGCTGTTCAATATTCATGTCGTTCGGTATTTTTATGTGGCGCAATTTCAGGCGATAGCGGCATGGATCCCGTGAAGGCCCGGGGCGAAAGTGGAATCAATAGCTGTTTTTTTGATAATCGAGTCTGGTAAAACTCTACTGGAAAATTCGATTGGTTTTTCAACTCATGGAGTGACACGATGGAAAATATTCATGCTAAAAATTGTGTGATCATTGGCGGTGGAATTTCCGGATTAATCGCTGCAACCCGATTGCAGCAGGCTGGATTGAAAGTGACCGTGCTGGATAAAGGTCGGGGCATCGGCGGTCGCCTGGCCACGCGCCGCATCCAAGATACCCATGCCGGCGAGGGCGTTTTCGATTATGGCGCGCAATTCTTCACTGTGCAGCAGGCGGCATTTCAACAGTGGGTATCCGAATGGAAACGCAATAACATCGTCCAACAGTGGAGCGATAAATTCGTTGTCAACAACGCCAGAGTGAAACAGCCCAACACCGTGTTCTACCGCGGTACCGTGAGCATGCGCGATATCGCCAAACAATTGGCTGCCAAATTGACCGTTCACACCAGCACCCAGATCGTAAAAATCGCCTGGAAGGCCAATCAGTGGACTGCCCATTCGGACGCGAAGGAAGCGTACACGGGCGACATCATTCTGCTGACTCCCCCGGTGCCTCAGATTCTTGAATTGCTGAACAATTCAAAACTCACGCTGCCGGAGGATATTCTGAGTCAGTTGGAAAATGTCACCTACCAGCGGTGCATCGCAGCGTTGGTGTTGCAGAATGAACGAAGCACCATTCCCGAACCGGGCGGCATGTGGATGGACGGCGAACCGATTCAGTGGATCGCGGACAATGGTGTGAAAGGTATTTCGCCAAACGGATATGCTGTCACCATCCACGCCGGGCCGGAATTCTCGCTGCGGCACTGGGACTGGAGCGACGAAAAGATTTTCGAGCGACTCATCACAGCGGCGCAGCCATTGCTCCACGGAGAAATCGTCGAATACCAGATTCACCGATGGCGATACAGTCAGCCGATTCAATCCTATGGCCAGCCTTTCCTCTACCTCCCGGAGCCAGGGCCCATGGTTTTTGCCGGCGATGGATTTGTGGGGAACCGAGTGGAAAGCGCTGCATTGTCCGGCATCAGGGCTGCTGAATTCATCGCCTCGAACCTGAAAGAGTAATTCAGAGCGCTTTCATTGAAACCGAAAACCGGCTTCGGCGGATGTGTTCATTGCCATGCGGAAAAACGAAGATACGCATTCCGCCGGAACAGGTCCAAAATCAACATGGGAGAAGCGGTTGTTCAACTACCCGATGAACGAGGTGCTTCCAGGCCAGGGTTCGTTTGTCCTGAGGCGGATCAGTTCATGCAGATCAGTTGCGGGAGACTGTACCTTTGTCGCGTGCGGGTTTGACATTGTTCGTCACAAATTCCAATGTCGGCGTTTTGGCAATGACGTGAATCGTCGAATTTTTCCGGATCACGAACTCCGAGAGGCCGATCTCATTGGCCTCGTCGCCCCAATCGTATGTGTAGCCGAGCCTGGTCCAGGGATAGGCCGGCGGGAAATAGGAATCGATGATCGTCTCGTGATACCATGCAACGTGGCAGGAATCGGCCAGCGAAGGCAGGTCCAATTCAGCGACCCGGTCTGTGATTTCAGCGTCTGGAGAGGGACGAAACAGATATTTCGGATTCACCCGGATGTGCACAACATGCGTATGGCTGCCATCCGGCGGCAGGCCCAACAATTGCTCCAGCCGAAGCTGCAATGCATTTGCTGAAATATCCCTCGCAGCGAGCCATTCGACTAACTCGGGCGCCACAGTCACCCAGGTATCTCCCCACCAGGTCACAACCGAATCTCCCGGTGAAAATCGCTCCGGATGATCGGTCCAGTTCAGCACATGCAGCAGGGTATCCTGTCCTTCAATGGTCCAGGTGAGATAATCGTTGGAAAAATCAATGGGGATCAATTCATCGAAAATTTCGTTTTCATCCGCGAAGACAGCATCCGCGATTGCCCGTGCGAATTGATCCGCTACCGATAACTGCGGTCGGTTCCGCTTGATTCCCACGAGCGAACAGCACACAAATGTCATCGCCAGCAGCAGCCCGGCGAGCATCAGATTCCGAGGGACGCGTGCGTTCAAGTTTTCCTCTCCTGCTAAAATGATATTCATTCATTGCCACGAATCGCGAGCCCATCTGCCAGAGATCATCGGGAAAAATTCACCCGGCGTGGTATTCGGGGACGCCCAACTCTCACCCGGAGCGCGATTTGGTTCACCAGTCATAATAAATATCTTTTCGTCACAAATGCAAGACAATTTTTTGGAAATATCTCTTGACATCCAATCGGTCTTGTTGTAGATTCATAAAAATTTCTTTTGAGAAAATAGAAACGAGGAGGAGACCATGGCTGGCATTGTTTTCTTCAGGACGCGAGATTTGAAATCGTTACGCGACTTCTACACCGATCAAATCCGGATGCAGGTCTGGCTCGAACAAAAGGACTGCCTGATTCTGAAGCACGGCAATATGCTGTTGGGTTTCTGCCAGCGCGACGAACCCGACACCGGCGGCATCATCACCTTTTTTTATCCCTCGGACAAAGAAGTCGACTCCATGTATCACACGCTTCAATCCATCGCCGTTGCGCCGCCGACGCGAAACGATGTCTATTCCATCTATCAATTTTTCGCCCGGGACAGGGAGAACCGGCTGCTGGAATTCCAGTCGTTTTCGCACGAGCTTCCCCCCTTCCTGCCCGGCGACGAACTGCTGTTGACGCGCCGCAGCACGAGGCATTTTCTGGAGCGGAAGATACCAGGGGAAATCCTGTCGCAGGTTTCTGAATTATGCCGATTCGCGCCCACATCGAGAAATTCACAATCCTATTATTTCGTGGTGATTGAAGAGCCGGCGATGCTGAATTTTCTCGCGTCCCGCAGGGAGGGCAACAGCGCTCCCATCGGGCGCGCGCCGCTGGCCGTGGCGATTTGCACGGACAACGAAAAGACGCTGCGCCCGGAACAGGACGCCTGTATTGCAGCTTACCATTTCATGCTGTCAGCGTGGAATTTTGGGTTGGGCACATGCTGGATCGCAGCCATGGACAGGGAAGATGTGAAACAAGCATTGGGGATTCCGCAATCCCATTACATTGCGACGGTGACGCCGCTGGGCTACCCGGCGGATATTCCCGCCGCGCCGCATCGCAAACAGACCACGGAATTGGTGCGGTTCATTCGTTGATCCGGAATTACGCAACGAAATTAATTTTTCTCTTCAGGGAAAGAGACCTGATTGTGTGTGTAGGAATCGCTGCAATGAATGCCCCTGGACGCGGCATTGAGCGCACTGCCAGATTTTTAGGCGCTGAAATTGGACGTATCATCGGCCCCGGGTACTTTACAGCAATGCGCGATTCAACGAGTGACAGAGACAAGCTGCTTTCACTGGTGCGGACTGCCTGGATCATCGGTCACCCGATTAAATTTCATACCCCCACTCTTCAAAACTCCGGCGCCAGCTACCGGCAACGCGCTCTTTGAGGGCTGGTTCCAGCGACTTATACTGATTCTTCTCATATTTTTTATTGGCTTCGATGTATTCGTGCAACCTGGGTTGCAGCTGGCCGAAACCGTGCAGCCTCAAATTCGAGTAGATTCGCTCCATTTGACCCATCGTATCCGCCTCCAGTTCCTCGAAACTCACCTCTATGTAATTGCCATCAGGAATTAAATGGCGCTGGTCGAAGAAGCAGTCGTACATCTCTTTGTACCGTTTCAAAATTCCTTCCGTGGTGTCGCTATTTTTGGGATGGTGCAGATACGCCGAGGCCACGGCTTTTTTGTACAGTCCCACAGTCGATTTGAAAACGGCATAGGGATTCCGATGAATGTGGACAATTTTTGCCTGCGGGAAAATTTCCAGCAGCAATTTTATCCGTCCAGTATTGGCCGGGGATTTCAGGACCAACTGTTTCTCGTATCGCCAGGTGAGCTTTTTCACAAACAGGATGAATGACGACTTCCACTTGTCGATAGTCTCTTTGGAAACATCCTGGAAAGTGAGATAGCGGTCATAATATTCTTCTCTCTGCGGGAATGGCCACCCCAGCAATGGGGTGATGAGGCTGAGCGCGCCCAGAGCGAATTCTTCTTCGCCGGGACTTTTCAGATCGATTTTGACATTATCCATGGGACGCTCTTCCGCCTGCATTCTGGCAAAGAGCTTGGCATATTTCGGTTCCTTGTACAGGAATGTATGCGGATTATTGACTTGAAACAGATTGGGATAGGCAAATTGTTTATCCAGCACGAACAAGTTGTGGAGATGGGTGGTGCCGCTGCGCCAATGCCCCAAAATGAAGACAGGCGGTTTTGTTATCTCCTGCTTCTCCACCTCGGGCAGGTAGATGCGATCTTCCCGTCGTTTGAAAAACGAATTGTTGGCTGAAAAAATTGTCAATAAAAATGCTTTGAACCAGTGCGACGGTTCCACGGCAAAACGATTATCTCTTAAAAGTTTCCACCAATCACTCGCTGTGAGTCCAATCAGGCTGTCCATGACAGGTTCCCTTTTCCGTTTCTGTGAAAAACTCGACTTCAATTGTCGCAATCTCAGGCTGCTTGCCAATATGTAATTCGTGTTATCGTTCTCGAAATCGCCAGCGCCGCGCGATAGTCGCTCTCCAGCGGGACATCGATCATTGCCCATTTACAGGCTTCGTCCGGCTCGAAACCGGTTTGCTGCAGGACGGCCGGTTCACCCGGTTTCAGCGACACATCAAATTGATCCAGCGGAATGGAGAGGCCCATGCCTTTGGCCTTGATGAACGCTTCCTTTCTGGTCCAGCAATTAAAAAAAGCCCCCTTCTGCTCGGCCGGCGGTACGGTTAGAAGCGCCGCCACTTCCGCCGGCGAAAAAAATCTCTCTGCAATCTGCATGTCAGACAGGGTATCGCGCATCCATTCCACATCCACGCCGATTTCGTGCTGCCAGCACACTGCGATCAGGGCAATGTGATGAGAATGGGACAGGTTGAATTGCAGCATGTTTGCATTGAACCGCGCCTGAAGAGAGGGTTTGCCGTATGATGAATAATCAAACGCCAATTCATTGGGTTCAAAGCGCACATAGCGGCTCAAGATAATCCTCAGCATCCCTCTGGCGATGGTGAATGCATCCCTGTCTTTTTGAAAATAAAAACGCCCGGCCCGGGTATGTTCGTCCGGCAAAAGGACAGTCTTCAACCGGTCAATCTGCGAGTCTGATCTGTTGAGCAGCACTTTCCAGACATGCGCCTCCGAATTTTCAAGGATCAAATTTTCAGGAGGCGTCTTCCAGACATTTTGAGCAAGGCTCACCCAACTCTCCTCGCAACAGTATGTTGCGCATGCCGGGACAGCTCGTTTTCTACCGAAGCCAGAATGACCTGCTGTGACGACTGGATGAAAAAATGGTCACCGGCGAGCATCGTCAATGAGTAATTGCCCCGCGTCTCCTTTGCCCACGCCTCCAGACTCTCCCGCGTGACATCCTTGTCCTCCGTTCCACCGAACGCAGTGATGGGACAGTCAATTGGAAGCGACTCGCGATACGTATAGGTTTCATTCATGGCAAAATCAGCGCGCAACACTGGTAAAAGAAGTTGCATCAGTTCATCGTTCGCCAGCACTGCCTCGGGCGTGCCATTCAGCTTTCTGAGTTCCAGAATGAATTGGAATTCCGGCAGATTATGAATGGGCGGATGCGTCCCGGGCCAACTCGGCGACGTATGCCCGGACACAAAAAAGTGCACTGGCTGCGGCAGGGAATTTTTTCTGAAATAGCGAATCAGTTCAAAACCGATGAGCGTGCCCAGACTGTGGCCGAACAGCGCGTATGGTTTATCCAGCAACGAAACCAGCGCGCGCCCCAGTGAAGGTACGAGCGTCGCAATATCGGTGAACGGGGCTTCGCGCAGCCGGCTGCCGCGGCCGGGCAACTCCACCGGACACACATCCAGCCAGCGGGGCAGCAGATCGCCCCAGGTCCGATATGTCAACGCATTTCCGCCAGCAAAGGGAAAACAGAACAATCGCATTGTGGCCTCTGATTTAGGCTTGTAATACCCAAACCAGGCTGTAGCATTAGTTGATGGAATCATTCTATTTTAATAAGTTTATTAATTACGTACAAATCAACGACAATTCATCCGCACGTTTTCGGTGAATGCGACAAGGGGACTATCGAATGATAGTCCCCTTGGAAAAAGTTAAACATTGCAGGAGAAACGGCTGGCTAATTACCCATTGCCTCCATTTTTTTTCGCAGGCTGAGCGGACGCATATCAGTCCAGACTTCTTTAATGTATTCGAGACACTCCGCCTTCAAGCCGGTCTTGCCAGCATCTTTCCAGCCAAGTGGATTATCCCTGTCCGCTGGCCAGATCGAATATTGCTCTTCATGATTGATAACAACTTTGTAAATCGTGGTATCTTCTCTTTCTTCTCTGTTCATTTTGTCACCTCTATTTTAGTGTTCCCAATTTTTTCAGGTGTATGTCCATAGCAACACCTTCACCCGCGCCCCATTACTTAAAATTGTATCTGAATTTCTAAATTGGAATTCTGAAAATTCCAAAAAACAATTTCTAAACCACAAATAAATAACAATACCAAAATTTCAATTTTCAAACCGCTGCTCACTTAAACCATGCTATCATGTTTTGCTTGAGTTCTGTATTTATCTCTTTGATTATTGGTATCTAATCGCTATTTGGTATTTGAAGACCGGCGCTGAACAAATTAATTTAGAATTACAGGTTGTATTATTAAATTTTCACCCGATGATTGTCTCCGGGTCTATCGGCATCGTCGCCGGGAATATTGAACTGCAGCTCTATCTGACAGAACTTTTTCCATTCCGGCGTCACCCGATCGAATACGATATTTTTATCCTCGAAAATTCCGTTCGTCACCACATAGCTATCGTGCAAAAACAGATAATCTGTTTCCCGCAGTTGGTCCGATATCGAATTCTTCCCGCTGCCATCCTGTGCGACGGGTTCGCCCGATGTTCTTTGCTCCATCCAGCCGGGGAATTGACGCAATGCCGATAGTTGATATGCTTTACAATACGCTGACACTGGTTTTTCCTCCAGAAAAATTCATCCCCCCGACGCGGAAGCCACAGTATATTACAACCGAACCGACCTGATTGCGTAATTTCATTTCGTCATTTCTACTTCGGATACCCGACGAATCTACGCTACACAGCTTTTTCCTCAGCCAGTTCGAACGAAATATATTCGCGGAATTTTTTATTGAACGAAATCATGATCGATAAAGCCGCCATTACGGAACCACAGGTCACGTATATGGCTGTCACATTTTTATCGAGCAAATCAAAAGCAAAGCCGCCCAGCGCCATGCCCAGTGGAGCGATACTGGCGACCAACGTCCCCAGCGCGCCAAATACACGACCTCGGATGTTGCCCGGCGTGGTGATCTGCAACAGCGTGGTGATATTGAGCGTGATGAATCCTCCTGCGAATCCGGCGAAGGTCGCTAAGATCATCGCCATGACAAGCGAGGAAACGACACCCATGACCGCGTAAGCCGTTGCTTCGAGAATGAGGAACGTGATAATGAACGTCCTTCGCTCTCTCCCGTTCGATTTTCGAATGCTGCCGAATGTGTAGCCTAACAACGATCCCACAGCGTACACAGCCATCAGTGTTCCGTACCAGGCGACATTCACTTTGAGGTGGTCCTCCACCAAAAACGGCAGAAGGATAATCACCGGCATGGTGAAGAAGTTTAAAACTGCCGAAACGCTGAACAGTTCCCGCAAGCCGGACTTCTGCCAGATATAGTGGAAGCCCTCCATTGTATTTGCCTTGAATTCCCGGAACTGCTTTTTCCAACCACCTGTCGTGCTCTCAGGCAGGGACTGCGGAATGGAGACGAACATCGTGCTCACGCCTGAAAACAGAAAGGACATACCATTGATGAGGAATATTAGTGGTCCCCCGAGAATTATGAAAAATGTCCCGCCCAATCCCTGACCGATGAGCATAGCAATTTGATTGGATAACTGACTGAGTGTGTTTGCACCGCGGAGTTGAGCTTTTGGGACGATGTCCGGGATGGACGCTTCGATTGCCGGGCTGAAAAATGATGAAAGAATCGCCATGATGATTGAAATAATAAAGATTCCCAGAACAACTAATTCAGTATTCCCCCCATGCAAGAACACCAGCACTGCGAGGGCGATCACCGCAATCCCACTCAACAGATCAGTGAGAATAATGATCTTTCTGCGCGAATAGCGATCAGCAAATGTGCCGGCAATCGGGCCCAACAGCACCAGGATGACGCCGCTTAAGGCCGGCATCAGACCCATCAGAGTGCCTGACTCGGTCGCATGCTTGAGCCATAGCACAATAGCAATCAGATAAAGTTGTGAACCGATTTTGCTCACTGCCTGGCCCTGCCAGAGCAGCAAGTAATTCCGGTTCCACAGTTTTGTTGGTTTAGACTTCTCTTCGTTCAAAATTTATTTCTCCCTTTTTTCCCCCTTGAGAATTTAAGTGAATCACGCTTTGTTTCAAAAAGGCATTGATGCACCTGTTATTTATAAATAATCTCTTTCATTTCAACGTTCGCCTTTTTTATGCTCCTTTTCAGTTGCTCGGCGAGACGCTGCACATTTGGATCCTCTAACATGGAAAGGTGATCTCCGCCAACGTTGAATACTTCAACACCGCCTTCTGCCAGTTCGCCCCATCCCAGATCCGGCGTTGCTTCGATATTATCGCTATTCTGTTCTGACCTGAAGATGGTGATTTTCCCGACATACGGTTTGATATCATATTTCCGCCACGCTTGAGTTTGGATATTGATCACATCGATGTAATGGCGGAAATGTTTCAGCGTTATGAACAGGGGAATGATACCCGCTTTCTTCGCTTTTTTGAAAACGAATTTCAGCCGTTCCTCGGCATCCATCTCCCGCAATTGCAGCACGTCCAACGGGAAATATCGGGAGAACATCTGGACCAGCATTTCAGAATCGTCTTCAGGCGCTTCGTCCGGAACGAACGGGCCCTGGTCGAATATTGCCAACAGGCCGACATCGTGGCCCATGGCCTTCAGTTGCTGCGCCATTTCATAGGCGATGACCACGCCCAGCGACCATCCGCCGATATAAAATGGCCCGTCCGGTTGCACGCGCAGCAAGGCATCCACGTAATAAGACGCCATGTCGCCTATCTCCGAATGCAGTTCTTGCTTGCCATCCAGTCCGCGGGACTGTATGCCGTAGGTCGACATTTCCGGATCCAGTTGCTGGGCCAGATTGGTATACCAATGAACGCTCCCGCCGGATGGATGCACCAGGAACAACGTCTTTTCAGATGAGTTATTGTGCAATTCCACTATCGGCGACCACGTCTCATGGGTTTCATCGACCCGCAGCAACTCCGCCAGATTCTGAATAGTCGGATTCTGAAACAGTGTGACCAGCGGAATACTCCGCTCAAATTGCTGTTCAATTTTGGAAAGCAGGCGTACGGCCAGCAAGGAATGTCCGCCCACTTCGAAGAAATTATCAAGCACACCAATTTTCTCGACGCCCAGCATTTCTTCCCAGATCTTGCAGAGTTTTAATTCCAGCGTGTCCCTGGGCGCCACATACTCCCTCTTCGAGTCGGTGCTGGAATAATCCGGAGAAGGCAGCGCTTTTTTATCCACTTTGCCATTGGGAGTCAGTGGTAAACTATCCATCAACACGAACGCCGACGGGATCATATACTCCGGCAATTGCGCTCGCACCACTGCCTGCAATTCAGACGTAGTGAGTTCTACGCCTTCCTCCGGAATGTAATAGGCCACGATGCGCTTATCATTCGCTACGTGTTCGCGCACCACGACGATCACATCCTTCACTTTGGGATGTTGCGCCAGCACAGATTCGATCTCTTCCAGTTCAATTCTGAATCCGCGTATTTTGATCTGATGATCGATGCGGCTGATAAACTCAATATTGCCATTGGGCAGATAACGAACCAGGTCGCCGCTCTTGTACAAGCGACCGCCTGGATCTTCGGAATAGGGATTGGGGATGAATTTCTCAGCAGTTAATTCCGGCCGATTGAGGTAACCGCGGGCCAGGCCCACACCGCCAATGTGCAATTCGCCCGGAACACCAGGCGGCACCAGATTCAGGAACCTATCCAGCACGTAAATTTGAACGTTGTCAATGGGCCGGCCAATCGGAGGCGTTGAGCCCTCTTCCATTTCATCGACGCAGTACATGGACGCGCACACCGTATTTTCAGTGGGGCCGTAACCATTGACAAACCGCCGGCCTTTTGCCCATCGATTGGCAATCTCCCAGGAGACCGCTTCCCCGGCGGAAACGACTGTCTTCAGATGCGGGAATTTGTTCTCGGGCAGAATCGCCAATACCGACGGCGGCAGGGTGATGATCGATATTCTGTTATCCTGCATGTACTCGATCAAGGACGGTCCGGGCATCAGTGTTTCTTTGGTCACCAGATGCAAGCTGGCGCCGCCCAGCAAGGCCACGAAAACTTCCGATACAGACGCATCGAAACTGAACGAGGCAAACTGCAGGACGCGGCTGTTCGGCTTCAATCTGAAAATCTTTATTTGCGACAGCGTCAAATTGCACAGACCGCGATGCTGCAACATGACGCCTTTGGGCCGACCGGTCGAACCGGATGTATAAATGATGTACGCCAGATTCGAGGATGACGAGTACAATTTCAAATTGCCCGATACTTCTGCAGCAATCATCGGCCAGTCCGTATCCAGACAGATTTTTTCCGCATGATTTTCAGGCAGATGGCCTAGCAGCGCCTGCTGGGTGAGCAGCACTTTGACGCCGGAATCCTCCATCATGTAGCGGATTCGATCTTTGGGATAGGCCGGATCCATGGGCAGATAGGCGCCGCCGGCTTTCAGAATGCCCAGCATGCCGACGACCATCTCGATGGACCTGTCGACACAAACGCCGACAAAATGCTCCGGTCCCACTCCTTTTTTCCGCAGGAACCGCGCGAGTTGATTGGCGCGCTCATTCAGTTCCTGGAAGGTCAACTGCTGATCCTGGAAAATCAGAGCGATAGCATTGGGCGTGGTTTCGACCTGGGATTCGAACAATTCGTGGATGCACTTGCTGCGCGGATAATCTTTATGCGTGGCATTCCATTCGATCCACAACTGCTGCTCTTCGGCCTTCACCAGCAGCGGCAAATTGGAAATCCGTTTCTCCGGTTCGGCCACCATCCCTTCCATCAGCGTCTGGAAATGATCCAGCATTCGGTTGATGGTCGACGCTTTGAACAGGTCAGTGTTGAATTCCAGGGTGACGTTCAGCCCGTCCTTGCGCTCCACAATGCCCATAGTCAAATCAAAATTCGCTGTGCCGCTTTCCGTATCCACAGTGCTCAGGGTCAGTTGCTCCAGCCGCTGGGTCTGCGCCGGCAAGTTTTGCAGGACAAACATCACCTGGAACAGGGGCGTATGGCTGAGATCCCGTTGCGGCTGCAATCGCTCCACCAGCATTTCAAACGGGACATCCTGATGGGCGTACGCATTGAGCGACATTTCCCTCACCTGCTTCAACAATTCAGGCAATGTTGGATCCCCGGAAAAATCCGTGCGCATGACCAGCGTGTTGGCGAAAAATCCGATCAAGCCCTCAGTCTCCGCGCGATTGCGATTGGCGATTGGCGTTCCGACGACAATATCGTTCTGCGCCGTGTAACGGTACAGCAGCGATTGAAACGCCGCCAATAGCATCATGAACATGGTGACGTCGTAATGCCGGCAGAGCTGCTCCAGCGCTTCCTGCACATGCCGCGGAATGTCCTTTGTATGCGTCGCGCCATTGAAACTTTGCACAGCAGGGCGCGGGTAATCCGTGGGCAGTTCTAAGATGGAAGGAATGCTCCGGAGCTGTTTCTCCCAGTAGGTCAATTGCATTTCCAGCACTTTGCCCTGTAACCAGGTGCGCTGCCATTTGGCGAAATCGGGGTACTGAATCGGCAGCGCCGGCAATTGCACTGCGCTGTTCGAAACAAATCCCTGGTACAACGTGATCACTTCCCGAATGAGCACGCTGATGGACCAACCGTCAGAGATGATGTGGTGCATGGTGAACAGGACGACGGTTTCGTTGCTGCTCAACTTGATCAACGTGACGCGGAACAGCGGTCCCTTGCTCAGGCTGAACGACTTCTGTGCTTCCTCGCGCGCCAACTCGCGCGCTTTATCTTCCCGGTCATCCTCGGAATAATCGGTCAGGTCCAATTTCAAAATATTGATGGCCAGCTCCGGTGCAATGACCTGATAGGGTTCGCCCTCAAACACTTTGAATGTCGTGCGCAAGGTTTCATGCCGCTTCACGACCAGAGCGATGGCCTGCTGGAACGCATTGATATCGAGACGTCCCTGCAGGCGAATGGCCGATGGGATATTGTAAAATGGATTATCCGGCTCAAGCTGATCCAGGAACCAGAGGCGCTGTTGGGCAAATGATAACTGAATCCGCTCGTCCCTCGGCATGGGTACCAGCGGGGGTTCCTGTTCGCTGCCGGAAATCCTGGGAGCGGACTGAACATGCTCCGCCAGCCCGGCTATTGTCGGCGATTCGAATAACAATCGCAGCGGCAGATCAATTTCGAATGTCTGACGAATGCGGCTCATAATCTGAGTCGCCAGCAGCGAATGCCCGCCCAGATCAAAGAAGTTATCCAGCACCCCAATTTTCTCGAGGTGAAGAATTTCCGCCCACAAAACAGCAATCTGCTGTTCGGTCGAGTTGCGCGGCGCAACGTAGACGCTCTCCATCTCGGAACGATCCATCTCAGGCTCAGGCAACGCGCGGGTATCCACTTTGCCATTGGTTGTCAGCGGCAGAGAATCCAGTTTAATGAATGCCGCCGGCGCCATGTAATCAGGCACCCGTTCCTTGAGGTACGTTCTTAATTCAGTGACGCCGACTGTGGCACCTTCTTCAGGCACATAATAGGCAACCAGCCGATTGTTCTGCGAGCCATCCGGCCTGGCCACAACCACGATTTCTTTCACGCCGGCAAATTGGCCCAACACCGCTTCGATCTCGCCCAGTTCAATCCGGTATCCGCGGATTTTCACCTGATGATCGATTCGGCCCAGGAACTCAATATTGCCGTCCGGCAGGTAACGCGCCAGGTCGCCACTCTTGTAAAGCCGCGCGCCGGGCTTATCGCTGAACGGCGTCGGGATGAACCGCTCCGCTGTGAGGTCAGGGCGATTGTGGTAGCCGCGCGCCACTCCTTCTCCACCGATATAAATTTCCCCGGGCACGCCAATCGGTACTGGCGCCAGTCGGGAATCCAGCAGGTAAATCTGCATGTTCCCGATGGGAAAACCGATGGGAATGGAGCCGCGACGCTTCGACCGGGGATCCGCCAGATAATTCATGCAGCCCACAACAGTCTCTGTGGGACCATATTCATTGATCAGCTTCGTCTTCGGCGCATTTTTTCGCCAGAATTCAATATGCTCGGAAGTGAGATTTTCACCGCCAATGATGAACGCTCTGGTCTTTCCCTGCGCTTCTTCGGGCGTTAGTTGCTGACCCAGCAATTCCAGATGCGCCGGCGTTATTTTGATGATGCTGTAATTTTCGCTTTCCTTCAGAATCGAGCCGACAATTTCAACGTCCTTTGTCTCCGGCACCAGCGTCACTGTGCGGCCGACCAATAGCGGCGCGAACAATCCGGTCACAGTGGCATCGAAGGCCAGCGATGAATGCACCAGGGATCCGACGCCGTCACGAATGGGATATTCGCTCAGACACCAATTCAAATAATTGGTCAAACCGCGGTGAGTAATCAACGTGCCTTTGGGTTTGCCGGTGGAGCCGGATGTGTAAATCATGTAGGCCAGATTTTCGCCGCCGATCGTGACGCAAGGATTCGTCCGTTTTTCATTTCGAATCAGATCCCAATCAACGTCCATTTGCACAAGATGCACCTGCGTCTGCGGCAGAGAAGGCATCAGTTTACTCTGGGTCAATATTATCGGGATGCCGGAATCGGACAGGATGTAATCGACACGCTCTTTGGGATAGGACGGATCGATGGGCACATAAGCGCCGCCGGCTTTCAGAATGCCCAGCAGAGCGACCATCATCTCCAGGGAGCGCTCAATCTCGACGCCCACCATGACTTCTGGCCCGATGCCCTGCTTCATCAGGTAATACGCCAATTGATTGGCCTGCTCATTCAGCGCCGCGTAGCTGAGTTCCTGTCCCTGATACCGGACGGCGATCTCTGTCGGGATTTTCTTCACCTGGGTTTCGAACGCCTGAACCAAAAATTTATCCCCGGGGTAATCCTGCTTTGTCGCATTCCATTCAATAACTGCCCGTTGGATTTCAGACTCAGAGAGCAGCGGCAGAGTGGAAATAGCCAGATCCGGATTGAAAGCAATGCTGCGCAACAAATTTTCAAAATGTCTCGACATCCTCAGGATCGTGGATTCTTCGAACAGGTCGGTGTTGAACTCCAGCGTGCCGAACAGCCTGTTGTCCTGCTCCACCATGAACAGGGTCAGGTCGAATTTGGCTGTGCCGCTGTGCGATTCAATCGGACTCAGCAGCAGACCGGTATTTGTCTCATGACTCCGCGACGGCGTATTTTGCAGGACAAACATCACCTGGAAGAGCGGGGAATGGCTGAGTTCGCGCTCGGGTTTGAGCACATCCACCAGCTTTTCGAACGGTACATCCTGATGCGCATAGGAACCTAACGCCACTTCGCGAACGCGCTGCAACACATCGCGGAACGTCGGGTCCCCGGATAAATCGGTCCGCAGCACCAGGGTGTTGATGAAGAAACCGATGATGCTCTCCGTTTCAACACGGGTGCGATTGGCGATGGGCGTACCAACGACGATATCCTTCTGGCCGCTGTAGCGAAATAGAAATGTCTGGAACGCAGCCAACAGCGTCATGAACAGGGTCGCGCCGGAACGTTCGCTCAATTCAATGATCCCCGCGCTCAACTCCTGTTCCAGTTCAAACGAAATAAAGGAACCATTGAACGTCTGAACAGCAGGCCGCGGATGATCCATTGGTAATTCCAGGACCGGCGGACTCCCGGCCAATTGATTTTTCCAATAATCCAATTGCGTCTGGAGCACTTCTCCCCTCAGCCAATTTTGCTGCCAGTGCGCATAATCCGCGTACTGAATGGTTAATTCAGGCAACGGCGACGGGCGATCCAGCGCGAACGCATCATACAACTGAGCGATTTCCTGGATGAGAATATTGGTGGACCATTCATCGGAAATAATGTGGTGCATGGTCACGGAGACGACGTATTCTTCCTCGTCAGCGCGAATGAGCGTCACCCGCACCAGCGGATCTGCGCTGAGGTTGAATGGCTTTCGGGCATCTTCATCGGCCAGTCGCAGAATTTCCGTTTCCCTTTCCTCCGCCGGAATATGGCGGATATCGATCTCCGGCATCTGGATATCCAGCGACTCCGCAATCACCTGCACCGGACGTCCGGCGACTTCTCTGAAATTCGTGCGCAATCCCTCATGTCGCTGAACCAGATACTTCAGACATTTGTGGAACACAGTTTTATCCAGGGCGCCATGGACTTTCACGGCGGTCGGGATGTTGTAGGCAGCGCTGCCCGGCTCCAATTGATCCAGGAACCACAGGCGTTGCTGGGAAAATGAAAGCAGCAGGTCGCTATCCCGCGACACAGGGACAATCGGCGGAGCTGTGAAACCAGGTTCGTCCGTTTTCACCAGGGCAATTAACCTGGCCAGGCCGGCGATTGTGGCATCTTCGAAAATCGAACGCAACGGCAACTCTTTTTGGAATGTCTCCCGAATGCGCGACATCACCTGGGTCGCCAGCAGCGAATGCCCCCCGATTTCGAAGAAATTATCCAGCACCCCGACTTTTTCAATGCCGAGAATTTCTCTCCAGATTGCTGCCAGTTTCGCTTCGGTCTCGTTGCGCGGGGCAATAAATTCCTGGACTAAATTCTGCCGCTCCCCGGTTGGATCCGGCAGGGCCTTGCGATCCAGTTTTCCGTTCGGCGTCTTTGGCAATTCTTCCATCATGACGAACAGCGACGGGATCATGTATTCAGGCAAATGCGCTTTGAGAAAATCGCGTAGTTCAGACGGCGTCACTTCATCTTCCGGCAGGCATGCGCAATAGGCCACCAGCCGTTTCTCGCTGGATGCTGTCTCTCCGGCTGTGGCGATGACGGCAACGTCCTGAATGCGGGTGTTCTTTCGGAGCGCGGATTCCACCTCTCCGATCTCAACGCGGAAACCGCGAATTTTCAATTGAAAATCGACGCGGCCCGAAAACTCGATCATGCCATCGGGACGGTACCTCACCAGATCGCCGGTTCGGTAGAGACGCGCGCCGACATTGTTGCTGAATGGATCAGGGACAAACTTTTCAGCCGTCAGTTCCGGGCGTTGCAAATAACCGCGCGCCAGACCGTGACCGCCAATGTACAGTTCACCGGGGACACCCACCGGGACGGGCTGCATCGAGGCATCCAGAATGTAAATTTTTGTATTGGCAATGGGACGGCCAATCGGCAATTCAATCAGATCAGTTGTGTTATTTTCCGCAGCGCACGGTTCGTACATTGTGGACACCACCGTGGTCTCCGTAGGGCCGTAGGTGTTCACCAGGCTGACTCGATTTCCGCCCAATTTTTTCCAGGTGAGAAATCGCTCCGGCGACGCTTTGTCCCCGCCCAGGATGACCAGTCGCAGCGATTCCGGCAGCGTTATTTTGGAACGAGCGAGTTCCGTCACCCACTCGTGCCAGTAGGCGGTGGGCAGATCCAGCACAGTCAGTCGCTCTTTATCGATGAGTCGGAGCAGATCCGCTCCGGAAATCAGGATGTCATTGTTACGCACTACAAGCGTGGCGCCGATGGCCAGTGTCGGGAAAATTTCCTCTACCGCCGCATCAAAATTAATCGTGGCGAATTGCAGGACATGGTCATCCGGACTGAGTCTGAAAAGCTGGCTGATGGAAAAATTATGATTCACCGCCGAACTGTGAGTGAGCATGACGCCTTTGGGCTTGCCGGTTGAGCCGGACGTATAAATGCAATAGGCCATGTTCTTCGGATCGACCGGGATATTCAGATCCGACGCATCCAGATCGGCGAATTTATTCAATGCCGCATCAATGCACACAACCTGACAGGTGACGTCCGCGAATTGCTCGTACAAATGCTTCTGCGTCACAAGGATGGGCGCGCCGGAGTCTTCCAGCATCAGGGCCAGACGTTCTCGGGGATAGTTGGGATCCAGCGGCAAATAGGCCGCCCCGGTTTTAAGTATCCCGAACAGGGCCACAACCATATTCAGCGACCGTTCCACGCTGACGCCGACAACAGTCTCCGGCGCAGCGCCCAGGGTCTGCAAATAACGCGCGAACCTGTTAGCTCTTTCATTCAATTCTTTGTACGTCAGGTGTTCTGATTCGTAAATCACCGCAACCGATTCCGGAGTTCGCGCTGCCTGGTGTTCTAACCGCTCGTGCAGGGTGAAGGGTCCGGTGAATGTTTCCTCGGTTTGATTCCACGTTTTGAGTATCTGCCGCTGTTCTTCCGAAGTGAGCAGATTTATTTTGGACAGGGACAATTCAGGCTGATCCACTGCTGTCTGCAGGATGATGTGAAAATGATTGAGCATGCGCTGAATAGTCGCCGCGTCGAACAGGTCGGTATTGTACTCAATGGAGGCGCTCAGGCCGGCAGCTTCTTCGGCCATCAGCAGGGAAATATCGAACGTGGCTGTGCCGGCGTCAACGTCCAGCGTGCTCAGATGCACCTGTGGCATTGCCACGTTCACATCGGTGGATGTGTTCTGGAGCGAAAACATCACCTGAAACAGCGGGGTGTGACTGGTATCCCGTTCCGGCTGCAAGGCTTCCACAAGTTTTTCGAACGGCACATCCTGATGCGCATAGGCGCCCAGCGTTGTTTCTTTGGCCAATTTCAGCAATTCAGTGTAACTCATCTCCGCGCTCACGCGAGACCGCAGGACAATGGTGTTCACGAAAAATCCGATGAGCCCTTCGATCTCCGAGCGATTGCGATTGGCAATGGGGGATCCGATGCAGAAGTCCTGCTGCCCGCTATAGCGATAGAGCAGGACCTGAAAGCCGGCCAGCAGCGACATGAACAGCGTGGCGCCGTGCTTTTTGGCCAATTCATTCAACCGGTCATTCACGGATTTCGGAATCAGCAGCGTCTCGACCGAGCCGCGGGATGATTGAACCAGAGGACGGGGCCGATCGGTCGGAAGTTCCAGCACGGACAGCCCATCGCCCAACTGCTGTTTCCAATAATTCAATTGATTTTCCAGCACGTCGCCGGTGAGATATTGCTGCTGCCATTCAGCGTAGTCGGCGTATTGTATCTCCAGTTCCGGCAATGGCGAAGGTCGGTCGTGAGAAAACGCATTGTACAGAATGGCCATTTCCCGAATCAGCACGCCCATGGACCAACCGTCGGAAATGATATGATGCATGGTCAACAGTACGACATGGTCATTGTCATCCAACTCCAGCAGCGTCACGCGAACAAGGGGCCCGGTTGAGAGATTGAACGGCCGTCTCGCCTCTTCCCGCGCCAACTGCGCGGCTCTGTCCAGTCGTTCAGCCTCGGCATTGCGGCGCAAATCGATGCGCGTCACCGGCAGCGTCAGCGTCGGGTGGATGACCTGCATCGGTTTTCCACCCACGGCGGCAAAGGTTGTTCGCAATGTCTCGTGTCGGGCAACGATCTCCTGAATGCCCTTTTCCAGCGCCTCACTATTCAATTCGCCCTTGAACCGAATGGCTGAAGGAATGTTGTAAAAAGGGCTGTTCGGCTCAAATTGATCCAAAAACCATAATCGCTGCTGCGCGTACGAAGCAGGAAATACAAACACATCCTCTTCATATTTCTGGTACATCTGCTCTGTCATCGTATTTTCCAGTCACCTTTTGGAGTATGCGTGCTACGAAATTCAGCAGCCCTGGCTCTTGCCGCTGATCCATCTTTTATCCGATGAGGACTTCATTTCTATTTTCATCATAGTCATCGCGCAAATCGCCAAATCAGAAGTCCCATGCGTCGATCAGTTCAATTCCGATAGTTTCACGCGATGCGCGTCCCGAGCCACCCGCTTAATCGATGGTCCAGCCTGCACCGGCCCGGCTAATTTGACCTTCTCAATTTCTTCGACCAGACCGGCGACGGTCGGTTTTTCGAACAGGCTTCGCAGAGGCAATTCCACCTGGAACGCATCCCGCGTTCGGGAGATGAATTGCGTGGCCAGAAGCGAATGCCCGCCCAGATCAAAGAAATTATCATGTATGCCCACTTTTTCCACTTTGAGCAATTCCGCGACAATAGCCGCTAGCTTTATCTCGTGCTCCGTGCCCGGCGCGACATATTCGCTGCCTAATTCCGGACGGGACTGGTCCGGAGCCGGCAGCGCTTTGCGGTCGACTTTGCCATTGGGCGTCAATGGGAATTCATTCAAAATCATGAATGCTGAAGGAATCATATAATCCGGCAGCCGCTCGCGCAGGTAGCCTCGCAAATCGCCGACGGTCAGGTCTTTGCCCTGGCCAACGACGAGATAGGCCACCAGCCGCTTGTCCCCGGGCATATCTTCCCGCACCAGCACAACCACATCGGTGATGTCCGGATGGGCGGCGAGGACCGCTTCTATTTCACCCAATTCAATGCGGAAGCCGCGGACTTTCACCTGGTGATCGATTCGACCCAGGAATTCGATATTGCCATCAGGCAGGAAGCGCGCCAGATCGCCGCTCTTGTACATCCGCGCACCGGGAGTCCTGTTGAAAGGATCCGCGATAAATTTTTCGGCTGTCAAATCCGGCCGATTGAAATAACCGCGCGCCAATCCCACACCGCCGATGTGCAATTCCCCGGCCACGCCGACCGGCGTCGGATTCAATTTCGGATCGAGAATGTAGAGCTGGAAATTGTGAATCGGCCGTCCAATGGGCGGGCCCTGGCGATAATGCCTGGCAACGTGCAGCATGGAAGCGCACACGGTTGTTTCCGTTGGGCCATAGGCGTTGAAAAATTTTCTGCCATTATTCGACCATTTTGAAACCAGCTCCGCCGTGCATTTTTCGCCTGCCGTAATGATGACTTTCAAATCCGGCAGGGGCTCGTCCGGGATAATGACAGCGACGGACGGCGGCAGCGTCACAGTGTTGATTTTCTCTTCGCGCAGCACCTGCCACAACGCCTGGCCTGAAGCCAGATGTTCGCGCTGGGTGAGGCAGAGCGTGCTGCCGTTCAGCAACGCCATCACGGTTTCCCAGACGGATGCATCGAAACTCAGCGACGAGAATTGTAAGATGCGGCTGCCAATCGTGACATCGAATGCCCGTTGCTGGGCTTGGGCCAGATTGCACATACCGCGGTGCTGCAACATGGTTCCTTTGGGTTTGCCGGTGGAACCGGATGTATAAATCATGTAGGCCAGATTTTCCGGGACAATGGGGAGGTTCACATTCGAATCGTCGCCCTGAAAGACCTCCGCGCCTTGGCTGTCCAGAAAAATTGTGCGGGCGCTATTCTCTGGCAGCGCAGGTTTGAGCCTTTCCTGGCTCAGTAAAATGGTCAACCGGGAATCCGAAATCATGTACGCCAGCCGTTCCGAGGGATAGGCCGGATCGAGCGGCACAAACGCACCGCCGGCTTTCAACGTGGCCAGAATGCCGACCACCATATCTAGCGACCGTTCCATGCAAATGCCCACGAACTGTTCGGGCTTCAGTCCGCTGGCCAGCAGATTGCGCGCCAATTGATTGGCTTTCTTATTCAGTTCCCCGTAGGTCAGCGACGCGGCTTCGTAGGTTGCTGCAACGGCATCGGGATTGGTCCCGGCCAGTTGCTGGAATACCTCGTGAACGCAGCTCTGATCCGGATACGCTGCGGCTGTTTGGTTCCACTCGATCAACATGCGGTGTTTCTCAGCTTCGGATAAAATCGGCAGCGCTGAGAGCCGCTGCTCCGGATCGGCGACGATGGATTCCACCAGATGAGCAAAATGCGCGGCCATACGTTCAATGGTCTCGGCATTGAATAAATCGGTATTGTATTCGAACGACAATTCCATCTGATCAGCGCCTTCCAGCACTTCCAGGGTCAAATCGAATTTCGCATTGCCGCTGTCGGTTTGCAGCGCAGTGATGGTTACATCAGACAGTTCCATGCTGGCCTTTCGCGCTTCCTGGAGCACGAACATCACCTGGAATAACGGCGAATGGCTCATGTTGCGCTCCGGCTGAACTGCTTCCACAACAGTCTCGAATGGCACATCCTGATGGGCGTAGGCGTCCAGCGCAGTCTCGCGCACGTGGCGCATGAATTCCAGGAATGTAGGATCGTCTGACAGGTCGGATCGCATCACCAGCGTGTTGACGAAGAAGCCAATCAGCTTTTCAGTTTCCACATTGTTGCGACTGGCAATGGGCGTTCCCACGCAAATATCGGTCTGGCCGCTGTAGCGGTGCAGCAATGTTTTGAACGCTGCCAGCAGCGTGATGAACAGGGTGCAGCCTTGTTCCCTGCTCAGTTTTTTCAATGCATCGAGAGTTGCGCCGGACAGGAATTGACTGAGCGTGGCGCCATTGAAGCTTTGCACGGCCGGCCGCGGACGATCCGTTGGCAATTCCAGAATCGGCGGGCACCCGGCCAGTTGTTCTTTCCAGAAGGAAATCTGCGCATCCAGCACAGCCCCTTGCAGCCATTGTCGCTGCCAGTGTGCGAAATCAGGATATTGGATAGTAAGCGACGGCAGCGGCGATTCGCCCCCGGCGCTGAACGCCTCGTAGAGCGCGGCCATTTCCTGAATGAAGACAGTGATGGACCAGCCATCCGAAATGATGTGATGCATGGTGACCAGGATGGCAAATTCATCCTCGCTCAACTGAGCGATTTTCATGCGCACCAGCGGACCGGCGCTCAGATCGAACGGCGTCTGCGCTTCTTTGTACACCAACTTGTGAAGGAGATCCTCTTTCTCGGATTCCGGATGATGACGAAAATCGATGTGCTCGACAGGAGGCGGCAGTTCCGCTGCAATCACCTGGAATGGTTTTCCATCGAATGCCTGAAACGTCGTGCGCAGCGACTCGTGCCGGGTGATGATCCCGGCGAAACTTTTTTCCAGCGCCGGGACATTCAATTTTCCTTTGAAGCGCAACGCTGTGGGGATATTGTAAAACGCGCTGTTCGGCTCCAATTGATCGAGGAACCACAGCCGATGCTGGGCAAAGGACAACGGCAACTGCTGGTCTCTGCTGACCGGGACGATGGGCGGCGCATCGGTGCGCGCCGCGGTTGTCTTTTCGCTGTCAATGCGCTGCGCCAATTCAGCCACCGTCGGCGCCTGGAAAATGCTGCTCAACGGCAACTTCATCTGGAAGGCATCCTGGACGCGGCTTTGCAATTTCATACCGATGAGCGAATGACCGCCCAATTCGAAAAAGTTATCGTAAATGCCGACCTGTTCGATTCCCAGAACTTCGGCCCAGATTTGCGCCATCAGTTCTTCGGTCGGTGTGCGCGGCGCGATAAATTCCATACCGCCGGAACGATCCAGCTCCGGCGCCGGCAGCGCTTTGCGGTTCACTTTTCCATTGGAAGTGAGCGGCATGTTTTCCAGCATCACGAAGAAATTAGGAATCATGTAATGCGGCAATCTCGCGGCGAGGAAGTCGCGCAATTCGTTCGTCGACGGCGATGCTTCGGCGCTCCGATTGGGCACAAAATACGCGACCAGTCGCTTGTCCCCGGGTTTGTCTTCCCGCACCAGCGCCACAGCATTCTGAACGGCCGGATGCTGGTTCAGATTTTCCTCGATTTCACCCAATTCGATGCGGAAGCCGCGAATCTTCACCTGATGGTCGATTCGACCTAGAAACTCGATATTCCCATTTCCCAGATAACGCGCCAGATCGCCGCTCCGGTACAACCGCGCGCCGGGCTTGTTGCTGAACGGAGAAGGGATGAACCGCGCTGCTGTGAGGTCCGGGCGATTGTGATAACCGCGCGCCACGCCTTCACCGCCAATATACAGCTCGCCAGGAACGCCGATCGGGACCGGCTGTAACTGCGAGTCCAGCAGGTAGATTTTCGTGTTGCAGATCGGGTATCCAATGGGAATGGAACCGCGGCGCCCGTTCCGCGGATCAGCGACGTAATTCATACACCCGACAACGGTCTCCGTGGGGCCGTATTCGTTGATCAACCGGGTCTCCGGGGCATGCTTTTTCCAGAACTCGATATGCTCAGAGGTGAGATTTTCACCGCCAATGATGAATGCCCGGGTTTTGTCCTTTGCTGCGTCCGCTTCCAGTTGCTGGCCCAATAATTCCAGATGCGCCGGCGTAATTTTGATGAGACTGTAATTGTCCGTCGACTGCAACATGCTGCTCAAAATCTCGACGTCCTTTGTCTCGGACACCAGGGTGACAGTGCGGCCGGTGAGAAGCGGCGCAAACAGCCCGGTCACCGTTGCGTCGAATGCCAGGGATGAATGAACCAGAGAGCCGCTTCCGGCCTCGATGGGGTAATTGGCCAGGCACCAGTGCAAATAATTGATCAGACCGCGGTGAGTGATCAACGTTCCCTTGGGTTTGCCAGTCGAGCCGGACGTGTAAATCATATAGACCAGGTTTTCGCGGTTCACGGAAACGGCTGGTGATGTTCGTGCTTCCCGGCTCACGGAGTCCCACTCTTCGTCCAGTTGCAAAATTCGCACGCCTGTTTCCGGCAATAGTTCCAGCAGTTTCCGCTGGGTCAATAGCACAGGGATTCGCGAATCAGTCAAAATATATTCAATGCGATCTTTGGGATAATACGGATCCATGGGCACGTACGCGCCGCTGGCTTTGAGGATTCCCAGGAGCCCGACCATCATGCCGAGCGAATGTTCCATCATCACTCCGACCATCACCTCCGGGCCAACGCCCAGACCGATCAGGTAGTGCGCCAATTGATTGGCTCTTTCATTCAATTCCTGATAGGTCAGATGCTCCCCGGAACAGGTCACCGCGATGGCGTTGGGAGTTTTTTCCACCTGCTGCTCGATCCATTGGTGAACGCACTGCACGTCAGGCAGCTTTGTATCTGTATTATTCCAGTCCACCAGAAGCTGCTTTTTCTCAGCGTCCGTCAAAACGGACAGGCTGGATAGCGCGCGATTGGGATTGGCTGCCATTTCGCCCAGCAGATGCTTCATGTGACCCATCAGCCGTTTGATGGCCGCGGTGCTGAATCGCGTGTGGTCGTATAAAATTTCAATGCCCACCCGTTTCCCGGGCGAAACCGAGACCGTGATTGGCAAATTGGTCCGGGTGAACGATTCCACGTCCGTGATATGGACGCTGGAGTTGTCCTCCTTCATCGCTTCTTCCACCGGATAATTTTCAAAGACGAAAATGCTTTCGAACAGAGGCAGTTCGCGCGGCACCTGGCTCCACCCCTGAATCTGTGTCAGGGCGCTGTATTCGAACTGGCGCAGCTCGCTCTGCTGTTTCTGCAACTCATTCAACCACGGCAGCAGCTTCGACTCCGGCGTCACCAGTGCGCGAATTGGCAGCGTGTTGATGAAGATACCCAGCATGCTGACCGAGTCCAGCAGTTCCGGCGGTCGGCCGGAGACGGTCATCCCGAACACCACGTCATCTTCCCCGCTGTAATGGCTCAGCAGCAGCGCCCAGGCGCCCTGCATGAACGTATTCAGCGTGATCTGGTGCGTCCGCGATAAATTCTGAAGCGCATCTGTCACCGTCTCGGAGAGCCTGTCCTGCTCCAGACAATAGTCTTCATCGGATTCCGGGCCATCGGAGCGAACGTCCAGCGCCGGACTGGTGGGAGCGACGAATCCGCTCAGTCGTTCGCGCCAGTAGGCCTCTGCCCGGGACAGATCCTGCTGCTGCAACCAGGCGATGTAATCGCGATACGGTCGGCTGGTTGCGCGATTCACCGGCTGACCGGTATGAAATCCATCGTAGAACGCGAAGACTTCCCCAAGCAACAGAGGCACCGACCATCCATCCAATAACAGATGATGATGCGTCCACACAAATTGAAAAACATCATCCGACCGTTGAATCAGCGTCACGCGCATCAACGGCGCTTCTGACAGATCAAAGCCTTGTTTGCGGTCGGTTTCGAGGAACTGGTGCAGGCGTTCGGCAATTTCAGCCTCGGCCATTGTGCGCCAACCCAATTGATTCACTTTCAGTTCCAGTCCGGACTGAACCACCTGCAAAGGTTCATCCAGGTCTTCCCACACAAAAGCCGTTCGTAAAATTGTATGTCGGTTCAATACCTCCTGCCATGCCCGTTCAAATGCCGTGACATCTAACTGTCCGTCTATTTTGCAACTCATCTGTTCAATGTATTCACCGGATTCTGGCGCATAAATACTATGAAATAGCATTCCCTGCTGCATGGGTGAAAGCGGATAGATATCCTCAATGTTCTCCATACTCATAATGCACGTTTTTCCTTGGTTTTGTTAAGCTTGTTCAGCACCTTATTGAGATCTTTCTGCTTGAGATTGGCCAATGGAAAATCCGAAGGCGTCACGCCGCCCGCATTGGGATTCTCGCAGTGCGCGATGATGGCCTTCAACCTGGCGATGAAATCATACGCCAGCCGCTCGATCGTGGCGCGCGCATGAATATTTTCGCTGTAGGTCCAGTCCAGTTGCAACCGGGAACCGGCCACACTGCCATTGATCTCGATGAAATGGCTCCGCTCCCCCATTGGGCTATGATCCGGCCCGCTGGATTCTTTCGCCCCTTTGAAAGCGCCGGCATTCGTCCCGGCCTGATCGAATTGTCCCAAATAGTTGAAGCTGATCTGCGGCTCCGGCAACGTCCGAAGCGCGCTGGTCACTTCGCTCTTCTCAGCCATGTATTTCAACAGCCCGAATCCAATTCCGTGATTCGGCAGTTTTCGCAATTGTTCTTTGATGTTTTTTATCTCGTCGCCAATGGACCGGCTCACGCCCAGATTCAGCAGCACAGGGTAGACCGTGGTGAACCAGCCGAGGGTTCGGGAGATATCCACGTTTCCGAACAGGTCCTCGCGGCCATGTCCCTCCATCTCCACCAGCACACTGCGGGAGTTCATCCAGCCGCCGAATGTCTGCGCCAGCGCCGTCAACAGAATATCATTGATCTGCGTCCGATAGACAGCCGGCACGTCCTTCAATAGCTTCTTTGTCTCCGCTTCGGTCAGCGATACAGCGATGTTGCCGGCAGAGGCTTCGGTGTTCTTTCCGGCAGTGAAATCGGTCTTCAGCGGTGCAATGGGTTGCTTGCCAATTTCCAGCCAGTACTCCAGTTCCTTTTCCAATTCCGGCGTCCGGGCATGGCGCGACAGTTGCTCCGCCCAGTACTTGAACGAGGTTGTTTTCTGCGGCAACTGAATTCTGCCGAGTCGTTCAAATTGCTGATACGACGTCATCACGTCTTCGAGCAGGATTCTCCAACTCACCCCGTCGATGGCCAGGTGATGCGCCACAATGAGCAGCCGTTGCGGTTTGCTGTCACCCAGATGGAACAGCGCCGCGCGAATGATTGGCCCGAATTCCAGATTCAGGCTCTGCTGAACCGACGCGGCAACGGATTCAATAGCGCGTTGCAATTCAGTCTCCGGCAGCGCGGACAAGTCGACAATAGAGAACGGCACAGATTCTTCGTTCGCCGCGATATGCTGCCTGATCGCATCATTCAGCCCGGCGTAACGGAATCGCAGCGCATCGTGATGTTCGATCACGCTCTTAATGACCATCCTGAGCGCGTTCGGTTTGAGATGCTGTTCTATCTCAAAGAGCACCGACTGATTCCAGTGATGCGATTCCGGCAGTTTCAAATCGAAGAACCATTTTTGGATTGGAGTCAACGGGACCTCGCCAGTCACTTCGCCCTGCTCGGCAAACACAGCCTGTCCCTTTCCAGCCACAGAAGCCAGCCCGGCGATGGTCGGCTGCTCAAAAAGTTGCTTGGGCGTCAGGCGAATGCCGGCTTTGTTGGCCTGGGCAATGACCTGAATGCTCAGAATGGAATCGCCGCCCAATTCAAAGAAGTTATCGTTGACGCCGATTTTCCCGATGCCGAGAACCTGGCTCCAGATTTTTGTCAGGCTTTCTTCCACTTCATCGCGCGCTTCAACATAGGCGCTGCTGGACTCAACCCGCTCCTGATTCGGTTCCGGCAGCGCTTTCCGGTCGATTTTCCCGCTGGGAGTTCGGGGCAAGCGTTCCAGAATAACGAACGCGGACGGCACCATGTATTCCGGCAAATTGTCTTTGAGGAAATTGCGCAGCTCGTTCATCAGCACGAATTGATTCTCTTTGAGCCGAATAATCGTTTCATCGATCAGCGTCTTATTGTCCAGACTCATATCGCGGAAGGCAATGCCGATGCGGCCATTTTCCTGCCAGATCAGGTCGCTGTTGAAATGAATTTGCTGCGGCGCAATGGGCAGCTTCATGGCCATGCGCGCCTGCTGAATCGCCTGCCAGTTTGGAATGGGCGAGATGGTCAGCAATCGCGCTCCGCCCGGTGAAATATCTTCGGTTTTGAAGAGCGCCTTTTCATCGCCATTCAATTTGATGGTGACTTCACTGAGGAACGGCACTCGCTCGTGCCGGCGCTGTTCTTTGGAATCAGCTTCATTCTTGTTTCCGGCAACACAATAGGCCACTAATTTTTTCGCACCCTGGGCGTCTTCGCGGGCTACAACGACCACTTCCCGCAGGGACGGATGCCGTTCCAGCACCGACTCGATTTCACTGAGTTCAACGCGGAAGCCGCGTATTTTGACCTGGTGATCCACGCGCCCAACGAATTCAATATCCCCATTTTCCCGATAACGAACCAGGTCGCCTGTTTTGTACAGACGGGCGCCCGGCGCATTGCTGTGCGGATCCGGTATAAATTTATCGGCAGTTAAGTCCGGCCGGTTAAGGTATCCGCGTGCCACGCCGGCACCGCCGATGTGCAACTCACCGGCGACGCCGACCGGCACAGGCTGTAACGCCGCATCCAACACATAGGTCTTGAGATTGGCGATTGGCGCGCCGATGGGCAGATCGGTTCCGGGCTGCCAGGGATTGCGCTCGTTATTGGGGTCGAATGATGTTGCAATGATTGTTCCCTCAGTGGGGCCGTAGGTATTGAGCAGTCGCACTTGCTTTCCGGCCACGCGTTGCCAGGCGGCCAGTCGCTCCGGCGAGGCTTTATCTCCGCCCACAATCACAAGGCGCAGCGAAGATGGCATTTTCTCTTCCAGCAATGTCATTTCATAGACCCACTCATGCCAGTACGCTGTCGGCAGATCGAGCATGGTCAGATTTTTCGAACGAATCAACTCAAGTAATTCTGCGCCGGAAGTGAGTCCCCCATCGCTGTTGCGCAGCACCAGCGTGGCGCCGCACAACAAAGTCGGGAATATTTCTTCCACAGCCGCATCGAAATTGATCGATGCAAATTGCAGCACACGATCCTGGTTCGTGAGCTGAAATTCGTTCATCACAGCAAAATTGTGGTTGACGACTGACCGGTGAGAGATCATCACGCCCTTGGGTTTGCCGGTGGAACCGGATGTGTAAATGACGTACGCGACATTGTCCGGCGCAACTCCGCTCATCACTGACGTGGACACTTCGCGGGAAATCAGCTCCCAGTCGGTGTCCAGACGAATGACGTGCATGTTGCGCGTGGGCAATGAGGCGGCCAGATGGCTTTTGGTGAGCAGATGCGATAGCTTCGAATCTGTCATCATGTAGGTCAACCGCTCTTCCGGATAATCAGGATCCAGCGGCACGTATCCGCCACCTGCTTTGAGAATGGCCAGCAATCCGATGATCATTTCCGGGGATCGTTCGATGCACATGCCGACCAGCTTCTCCGGCCCCACGCCGATCTTCCGCAGATGATGCGCCAATTGGTTGGCGCGTTCGTTCAGCTCGCTGTAGGTCAATTCGCCATTCCCGGAAATGAGCGCAATGGCTGACGGCGTCTTCTCAACTTGCTTTTGGAACAATTCATGGTAACAGGCGCCATCCGGAAATGCTGCGTCCGTTTTATTCCATTCAACTAGTATTCGCTGCTGTTCAATTTCATCGAGAATTGGCAGGCGCAAAACAGACAGGTCCGGCTGGACGCTCAGGCTCTGCAGGAGATTTTTGAAATGGGCAATCATCCGATGAATCGTGGACGGCCGGAACAAATCCGTGTTGAATTCCATGGCGCCGGCGTACCCAGCCTCGGTCTCCCCCAGCGACAGGGTGATGTCAAAGGTCGAAAGCTTAGTGTCCAGTTCAATCGCTTCCAATCGCAGACCTTCCAGCACGAGCGATTGTTTGGGCGTGTTTTGTAAAATGAACATGGCCTGGAACAACGGCGTTCGGCTCATGTCCCGCTCCGGCTGAATGGCATCCACGATTTTTTCGAAGGGCACATCCTGATGCGCATACGCGCCCAGAGTCGTTTCCCGCACTTGCCGCAACAATTTATTGAAACTGATGCCCTGCGAAAAATCAGCATGCAGCACCAGCGTATTGACAAAAAATCCGATCAGCGACTCTGCTTCGCTGCGGGTGCGATTGGCAATCGGCGTTCCCACGTTGATATGCTGCTGGCCGGTGTACCGATGGAGCAGCGTCTGAAACGCCGCCAACAGCGTCATGAATGGCGTGGCGCCCTGCTTGCGGCTGATGTCATTCAACCGATTGGACAATTCTTTGGTCAGCGTGAAGGTGATGTGATCTCCATTGGAGGTTTGAACTGCCGGACGGGAAAAATCCGTGGGCAATTCCAATATCGTCGGACGATCGCTGAGCAGCTTTTTCCAGTAATCCAATTCTACTTCCAGCACATCATCTTTGAGCCAATTGCGCTGCCAGGAAGCGTAGTCGGCGTAATGAATCGCCAGTTCCGGCAATGGGCTTGACTGACCGTGGGAGAACGCATCGTACAACGCAGCCACCTCGCGAATCAGAACGCCGGTGGACCAGCCGTCCGACGCGACGTGATGCATGGTGAGCAGAATGATATGCTCCCCGGCGCTCAGGCGGATCAGCAGTGTACGCAGCATGGGCGCTTTGCCCAGATCGAACGGCTTTTTCGCTTCGGCCAAAATCAATCTCAGGGCTTCTTCTTCGCGCATGGTCTCCGGCAGATCGCTGAGGTCGATCATCGGGAAATCCAGTTCCAGCGAATCAGCAATCACCTGAGTGGCTTTTCCGTCCACGGTCTGAAACGAGGTCCGCAAAATTTCATGTCGACGGACAATTTCACGGAGGCTCTGCTGAAGCGCATCCACATTCAGCGCGCCGGTCAGTCGAACTGCATCCGGGATGTTGTACATGGCGCTGCCGGGCTCCAGTTGATCCATGAACCACAATCGCTGCTGGGCAAAGGAGAGTGGCGATGGCTGCTGCCGCGAGGTTTTCCTGATGGGCGGCGCCTGAATGCCCTTTTCGGCCATTTTCGCCTGTTCGATGTGCTGCGCAAACGCCGCCACGGTCGGGCTTTCGAACAGACTGCGCAATGGCAGTTCTACCTGGAACACATCGCGCACCCGCGACACAACCTGCGTGGCCAGAAGCGAATGGCCGCCGAGTTCGAAAAAGCTATCGAAGGCGCCCACTTTCCGGACATGGAGCACCTGGGACCAGATATCGGCGATCAATTCCTCGGCTGGCGTTCTCGGCGCCACGAAGACGGACTCCAATTCCGGGCGGCCAAATTCCGGCGAAGGCAATGCCCGCCGGTCGATTTTCCCGTTTGGCGTTTTGGGCAATGATTCCAGCAGCACCACAGCGGTCGGCACCATGTACTCCGGTAATATGCCAGCCAGATAATTGCGCACATCCGTCGCGGACAACGCCGCATCCGGCGTCAGGGCGCAATATGCCACCATGCGTTTATCGCCCGGCGCCTCCTCGCGGACGATGACAATGGTTTCCCGAACCGACGGATGCCGCAGCAACGCGGATTCCACTTCGCCCAGTTCCACGCGGAAGCCGCGTATTTTCACCTGAAAATCAGCGCGACCGATGAACTCAATTTGGCCATCCGGCCGGTAGCGAACCAGATCCCCGGTTCGGTACATCCGCGCGCCGGGAATTTCGCCGAACGGATCCGGGATGAATTTCTCGGCAGTCAATTCGGGGCGATCCAGGTAGCCGCGCGCCAGACACAGACCGCCAATGTACAGCTCGCCGGGAATTCCCACCGGCGCTGGCTGAAGATGCGAATCCAAAATGTAGGTCGTTGTATTCTGAATGGGAGAACCGATGGGCAATTCGACCTGGCTGTCCCAATCGCCGGCATCTTTTTTCAGTTCAAACGCCGTGGCAATGACCGTGGCTTCGGTCGGGCCATAGGTATTGATCCAGGCAACCCGGCCAGATGTGCTGCGACGCCAAGCGATTAACTTCTCGGCAGAGGCTTTATCGCCGCCGACAATGACCAGCCGCAGGGAGTCCGGCGCAGTCTCATTCAGCAGGGACTGTTCGTACACCCATTCGTGCCAGTAGGCCGTAGGCAAATCCAGAACGGTGATGTTGTATTTTCGAACCATGCTCTGCAATTCCGCTCCGGAGGGCAATACGCCATTTCCATCCCGTATGACCACGGCAGCGCCGCGCAGCAACGTCGGGAATATCTCTTCCACTGCTGCATCAAAATTGATGGAAGCAAATTGCAGGACGCGATCGGCCGGCGTCAATTCGAATAACCGGGTCACTGCCAGATTGTGATTGACCACGGACTGATGCGTGATGACCACGCCTTTGGGTTTGCCGGTGGAGCCGGACGTATAGATCACGTAGGCAATGTTTTTCGGATCGACCGATACCTGCGCATTCTCCATGCTTTCCGCCGCAATCGCATTCCAGTCGGAATCCAGCCGGACAATGGTCGCCTGATTGGATGGCAACGATTCGGCGAGCGCCTGTCTGGTGAGAATCACCGAGAGTCTGGCGTCGCGGATCATGAACTCCAATCGATCGGCCGGGTAATTGGGATCGAGCGGCACGTAGCCGGCGCCGGCCTTCAAAATGCCCATCAAGCCGACGATCATCTCGAACGAGCGATCCAGATTGATGCCCACCAGTGAATCAGCGCCAACGCCGAGGCGGCGCAGATAGCGCGCGCATTGGTTGGCTCGCGCGTTCAATTCCCGGTAGGTCATCACGTCGTCCCCGCGCATCACGGCCACAGCGCCCGGCGCGGATTCTACGGTCTGTTCAAACAGGCGATGAATGCACGCCATCTCCGGCAACGGCTGTTTCGTATCATTCCACTCGTGCAGAAGTTGATGGCGCTCGGCCGCCGGAACCAGTGAAATGTCCGACAACTTCGCATCCGGATTGATGGCGACATGTTCCAGCAGCATCTGAAAATGCACGAGCATCCGCGACATGGTTTCGGCGTTGAATAAATCGCTGTTGTACTGCAACGCGCCGCTCAGTCCCTCCGGATCTTCGTTCATGGACAGCGTGATGTCGAACTCGGAAGACCGGCTTTCAATTTTCAACGGGTGCATGGACAGGGTCGGCAATTCCGAGGCGCCCACGGGCGTATTTTGAAGAATGAACATCACCTGAAACAGCGGTGTATGGCTCAAATCGCGATCCGGCTGCAATACTTCCACCAGTTTTTCAAAGGGCACATCCTGATTGGCGTAAGCGCCCAGCGTGGTTTCTCTGACTCGCGCCAATAACTGTTTGAACGTGGGATTGCCGGACAAATCGCTGCGCAGGACCAATGTATTGACAAAAAAGCCGATCAGCGCTTCGGTTTCGGCGCGGGTTCGATTGGCAATGGGGGAGCCGACTGCGATATCGTCCTGCTGGGTGTAGCGATGCAACAGGGTCTGGAATCCGGCCAGCAGCGTCATGAACAGCGTCACGCTGTTTCTGCGGCTCACGTCGTTCAGTCGCTCGCTCAATTCGCGGGAAAATTTGAATGACACATCAGCGCCGGAAGAAGTCTGTTCTGCCGGGCGCGTTCTGTCAGTCGGCAATTCCAGGACCGGCGGTGTATCGCCGAGTTGCTGCTTCCAGTAGTCGAGCTGCTTTTCGATCACCTCGCCCTGCTGCCACTGTCGCTGCCATTTGGCGAAATCGGCGTACTGAAGGGGCAAATCAGGCAACGGCGATGGCCGATTATTGGAATAGGCATCGTACAAAATAGCAATCTCGCGGATGAGCACGCCCATGGACCAGCCGTCCGAGATGATGTGGTGCATAGTGTACAGCGCGATGTGTTCGGTATCGCTCAGCCGAATCAGGGACGTCCGCAGGAGTGGGCCGCGGCCTAAATCGAAGGGTCGCTCCGCCTCTTCCACTGCCAGCCGCTGAATCATCGCGTCGCGGTGCGGTTCGTCCATCTGCGACAGATCGATGATGGGCATGTCCTGTTGCCGTGAAGGCGCCACCATCTGCATGGGCTCGCCATTCACACTCATGAACGTGGTGCGCAAAATTTCATGACGACGTACCAACTCGTGAACGCTCCGCTTCAACGCGGCGACATCCAATTCACCGGATAATCGCACTGCGGACGGGATATTATAAATTGAATTTCCCGGCTCCAACTGATCCAGGAACCATAATCGTTGTTGGGAAAATGAAACCGGGAACGAGTTGTACATGCTTCCCTTTTTCTTCAACCGCGCTTCAAATAATGCTCGTTTTTCCGGGGATAGCGATGCTATCATTTTTGAGTAATCGCTCATAGTCACTTTCTGAAATTTGAAAATAATGTTCGTTCGAGATCAGGTTTATCAAGGGTGACGCTACGCTATTCTTTGTGGCGCAGAACCCATTGCACGCTCTCAAGGCTCTTGCGCAATGTGTAAATGAATTCTGTGTTGGGGATGTGCCAGCTCACACCCGGCATGAGCGTGATAATTGTCTTTTCATCGAAAATCTGGTAATGCAACCCCAGATATTTCACATACGGTAACCGAATGCCGGGTCGACCGACCACCGGGATTTCCGGATAAATTTCCGGATGGGATACAATCACATCATTCCCGGGCGGCATTTTAATCAGACCAAGAATCCGCAACAGGACAGCAGCCACGAGAACGATGATTCTGACATAAGCCTTTTTTGATGCGCTCAAAGAACGCTGGTACAATGTGAAGATGATGCCCAATCTCAATTGACTTCGGGCTGCACGCGCCTGGTCGTTTTGAGAGACAATCGCGGCATTCAGGGCGCTCAGGGATTCCTGAACATCCATTCGTCCGTTTTCCATCAGTTCGCCGAACTGAACCACTTCCGGCGTCGTCACCGTCGTCGTGGTCAAATCCATGCAGCGGTATTTCGACATGGCCAGGAATTGCTCGATCTTCACCCATTTCCCGGTCATCCGATGCATGGCCAACTGAAGCGCCAGAATGAACGCCGGCACGGCGTCGGTCTGGTGTTCATCAAAATATTTCCGGCCGATATTGGGAATTTCAAAGGTCGCCTGCTGATTATCCAGAATCATCCTGATATCGCGATACGCGCGGCGCACCGCTTCGCGATTGACCTGCCAGTCCATCTGTTTCACGGAGATCGGCGATGGCTCGCTGGTCTCAATGGTGCTGTGCAACGAAACCTGCGCGGCTCGTTTTTGAATCTCTGCGGCGGACCGCATCATGGTATTGCCATCCACATAGACCGTGAAATTACAGATCGCGGCGGCTTTGGCATTGCCAAAAACGACAATTTGCAGGGCGGAATGAAACCAGCGATTCTGGTAATTATTGCTCTGCGCGCGAATCGCCACGTCCGAGTAGGTCGATGGCGTACTTTCAATTTCAAGGCACAGCGTGAACAGGCTGTTGCGCAGCATTGCCAATGATGCTGCATTGACTTCATTCCTGCTCAGCCGTCCGAAAATATTTTGCTGGGTGATATTTGTCGCCGCTGTCAGTGGGCCCGGGGAGACATAGTCTGCCCTGGCTTTGTTCGCATGAGCGCTCTGCACGATTTCGGACAATGTTTTGCTCACTTGCCCGATGCTCGTCAAATTGCCGAGATTCAGGCCGTAGAATTTTCCAGCCACGATCACAGCGATCGTATTTTTCTGTGTGCTTTTATAGACCTGCACATCTTTCCCTGAGACCACCACACTTGTCGAAAAGAGATTTGGATATTGCCCCATTTCCAATCCCTGGTCGCGAAATTGATCCTGGGAAAATTTCCCGCTAAAAATATCGTCGCACAGATTCCGAACGGAAAAAATCAATGTGGCAGCTCGTTCCAATGGGTTAGCGATTCGTGCATCATCGGCTAAAACCAGCGTCGCTGAAATCGCCGGCGCGAACAATCCCGGCAGCCGCATATTATTTTTCCTGAGATGATGCTCAATGGTGTTGGGCAAATTCGTTTCAAAAGAACGAAAGCCAGTCAGCACCTTCACCGCGTTGACAATGCGTCTCGACGTGTCATTGATGGTGAGGCCCAGATACTTCAGGGAATCAATATCATCCGTAGCCGGAAGTGGTACGATCGGCGGTTTGGTATACCCATCGATCTGTTCATAGACATCCGTCGATCGCCTGTCCGAGTCCATATTCGATTCCTCCTTTAGAATCAACAACCGAGTTTATAACTATGAATTTAAATTCCCCCAACAAACATCTGGACTATTGAGCGCTTTCTGATGTATTCATCTCTTGCTCCAACAATCGCTTAACTTCCTCATCAGAGAGATTTTCCATTTCCATCAACAGCGCATCAATGCTCTCCGCACCACGGCTTTCTTTTTCAATTTTGGGAGCGTGTTCACCCTCGGCTATCTTCGGGCTGATGAGTATTTTTTCAGCTAATCCGGCCACTGTCGGCGATTCGAATAACGTGCGCAACGGCAATTCCACATCGAATGCCTCACGGATGTGAGAAATGAATTGAGTGGCCAACAGGGAATGCCCGCCCAATTCGAAGAAATTATCATGCACTCCCACTTTTTCGACATGCAACAACTCGCCGCACAGGGCCGCCAGTTTTTCTTCGATTTCATTGCGCGGCGCCACGTAGGCGCTTTCCAGTTCCGGGCGCGACTGATCCGGCGCCGGCAAACTTTTTTTATCGATTTTCCCGTTAGGAGTCAATGGAAATTCAGTCAACGCCATGAACGCGGAAGGCACCATGTAATCCGGCACCCGGTTTCGGAGATAGGCTCGCAGCTCCGCGACGGTGAATTCACGACCGTTTTCAGGGATGACATAGGCCACCAGACGCTTGTCGCCGGGCTGGTCTTCGCGAACAAGAACCACCGCATCCCGAATGTCGGGATGATCGCCCAGCACAGATTCTATTTCGCCCAATTCGATGCGGAATCCCCGCACTTTCACCTGATGATCGATTCGGCCCAGGAATTCAATGGCGCCATCGGCCAGGAAACGGACCAGGTCGCCGCTTTTATACAGACGCGCTCCCTCTTCTGTTCCAAAGGGATTGGGCACAAATCTGTCCGCCGTGAGATCGGGCCGCTTCAAATAGCCTCGCGCCAACCCCATTCCACCGATGTGCAATTCTCCCGGCACACCAACGGAGACCGGTTGCATGTTGCTATCCAGCACGTAGAGCTGGAAATTATCGATCGGCCGGCCAATGGGCGGATTGGTGTAACGGTTATCCGATACATCCAGCATGGAGGCGCACACTGTGGTTTCAGTGGGGCCGTAGGCATTGAAGAAACGCCGTCCTTTGGCCCAGCGAGACACCAGGTCCGGCGTGCACGCTTCCCCGGCAGTGATAATCGTTGACAAATTTGGCAACTCCGCCTGTGGCACAACCGACAGCACTGAGGGCGGCAATGTGACTGTCGTGATCGCATCGCGCTGCAACACTTCCAGCAAACCCTGACCGCTGGTCAGCATGTCGCGGGTGGTGAGGCAGAGCGTCGCTCCGCTCAACAGCGCCATCACCATTTCCCAGACCGAGGCGTCGAAACTCAGGGACGAAAATTGTAAAATTCTGCTGCCAGGGCCGGCGCCAAATGCGCGTTTCTGCGCGGCTCCTAAATTGCACCAACCGCGATGGCGCAGCATGGTGCCCTTTGGTCTGCCCGTTGAACCGGAGGTGTAGATGACGTATGCCAGATTATCCGGGTCCAGTTCCAGCGCCAGATTGGTCGATTCCTCTCCGGCAATGGACTCCCACTGCTCGTCCAGCGCAATGACAATGGCATGATACGTTTTTAACCGTTCGGCCAGTCCTTTCTGGGTCAGCAGAACGGACAGCGCGGAATCCTCGATCATGTAAGCCAACCGCTCTTCCGGGTACACCGGATCCAGCGGAATGAACGCCCCGCCGGCCTTGAGCGTGCCGAGAATGGCGACCATCATATCCAGCGAGCGCTCCATGCAAATGCCGACCAGATTTTCGGATTTCACGCCCTGTTTCCTCAGATAGAATGAAAGCTGATTGGCGCGCGCGTTCAATTCGGAATAGGTCAATTGACTGCCCTCGTACGTCACAGCCACAGCGTTCGGCTGTTTTTCCGCCAGCGCTTCGAACCATTGATGCATGCAAAAATCTTTAGGAAATTCCGCCTTCGTCTTGTTCCATTCATTCAGGAGGGTATTCATTTCGCTCTCCTTCATGAACCGGATGGAGTCGATGCGCTGTTCCGGGATATCGCTCACCGATTCCAGCAGCGTTTGCAAATGGCCGAGCATGCGCTCGATGGTCGCTTCGTAGAACAGATCCGTGTTGTATTCGATGGAGGCAGAAAATCCTCCGCCTTCGCCGATGATCAGCGACAGATCAAATTTAGCGGTTCCGCTGGATGCTTCAATCGGTTCGAATGTCAGCCCCGGCAATTCGAGCGATTGCATCGGCGCATTTTGAAAGACAAACATGACCTGAAAAATTGGCGTGTGACTCAGGTCCCGTTGCGGCTGAAGCTCTTCGACCAGCGTCTCGAACGGCATGTCCTGGTAACGATACGCGCCAAAGGCGACTTCTTTCACCCGTTGCATCAGGTCTTTGAACGTGGGCGTGTTCGACAAATCCGTGTGCAGCACCAGGGTATTGACAAAGAACCCGATCAAATTCTCCGTTTCCAGTCGATTGCGATTGGCATGCGGGGTTCCCACATTGATGTGCTCCTGGCCGGAATAACGATAGAGCAGCGTTTTGAACGCCGCCAGCAGCGTCATGAACAACGATACGCCTTCTTTCTGGCTCAGCGCTTTCAGCGAGGCGAGCAATTCGTTCGGCAATTTACGGGACACGACAGCTCCGCGAAACGATTGCACAGCCGGACGGGGTCGATCGGTTGGCAGATCCAACACAAAGGCGCGGCTATCCAGTTGCTTTCGCCAATAGTCCAACTGCGCCGCGAGCATGTCGCCCTGCAGCCAATTGCGCTGCCAATGCGCGAAATCAGCGTACTGAACCGGCAATGCCGGCAATGGCGACGGGCTGTTCTCCGAATACGCGCGGTACAATGCCGCAACTTCCTTGATGAGAACGCCGACGGACCAGCCATCGGAAATGATGTGGTGCATGGTGAAAAGGAACACATGATCGTCTTCGGCCACGCGGATGAGCAGGGCCCGCAAGAGTGGGCCATTGGCCAGATCGAACGCCTTCTGTGCATCGGCCCGGGCGATCTGCAAAATTTCAGCGTCCAGCTCCGCCGCTGCAACGGCGCTCATGTCCTTGGACTCAATGTTCAATTCGAACGCATCGGCAATGACCTGAAAGGGCTTGCCCCGAACCGCTCTGAATGTCGTGCGGAGCGATTCGTGGCGACGACAAATTTCATTCAAACTTTTCTGCAGCGCATCCATATTGACATTGCCCTTCAATCGCAGCGCTGTTGGAATATTGTAAAACGGACTGTTCGGTTCCAATTGATCCAGGAACCAGAGGCGCTGCTGCGAGAACGAAAGGGGTAATTCCCCATCGCGGGGAACCGGCGCAATGGCCGGCGCTTCGAACGCCTGATCCGTCAATTTCAATTTTTCAATGACATTGGCCAACTGCGCCACGGTCGGATTTTCGAACAAGTCTCTCAGCGGCAATTCGACCTCGAACACGCTGCGGATTCGACTCTGCATTTTCACGCCGAGCAATGAATGGCCGCCCAATTCGAAGAAATCGTCGTTCACGCCGACTCGCTCCAGACCCAGTACCTGCCCCATAATATCTGCGACAAGCTGCTCCGCTGGTGTGCGCGGCGCAATGTAGGCGCGACCCAGTTCTGGCCGATCCTGTTCCGGCGCCGGCAATGCTTTGCGATTGATTTTCCCATTGGGCGTCAGCGGCAGCGATTCCATTTTCATGAAAAACGAGGGCACCATGTAATCCGGCAGCCGCTCTTTGAGGAAGGAATAGAGCTCGCTCGTCGTTGGCTCAGATCCGGCGGTCGCATCCGGGACGACATAGGCGACCAGCCGTTTGTCCCCCGGTTTATCCTCCCGCGCAATGACCACAGCCGTCCGAATGACCGGGTGCGTCATCAGCACCTCTTCGATCTCTCCCAGCTCGATGCGGAAGCCGCGTATTTTGACCTGATGGTCAATGCGTCCAAGAAATTCGATGTTGCCGTCGGGCAAATACCGGGCCAGATCGCCGGAGCGGTACATCCGCTCCCCGACCTTGTTGATGAATGGATTGGGAATAAATTTTTCAGCGGTCAAATCCGGCCGATTGAGGTAGCCCCGCGCAAGTCCCACGCCGCCGATGTGCAATTCGCCGGCAATGCCGACGGGCGCGGGATTCAGGTTTTGATCCAATATGTAAATCTTCTTGTTCTGAATGGCCTTGCCGATGGAAATGTTGGTCACTCCCTCAGGAATTTCACGGATGACATTCCACGTAGCGCCAACCGTTCCCTCGGTTGGGCCGTAGCCGTTGAGGAACCGTCTGTTCTGCGCCCATCGGTCCGCGATATCTCTGGTGCAGGCTTCTCCGGCAGAGATCACCGCTTCCAGCGCCGGCAGTCCCTGTTCGGATAGCAACGTGAGCATGGACGGGGGCAGCGAAACTGCGGTAATGCCCTGCTCCTGCAAATACCTGGATAAGTCAACCACAGACAACAACGTCTCCTGCCGGGCAACGTACAGCGCCGCTCCACTCAAAAGCGCGAGGTAAATTTCCGCAACAGATGCATCGAAGCTGATCGATGCGAACTGCAATACGCGGCTATCCTGACTGACGCCCATTTCCCGGATGAACGCGGTGATGAAATTGCTGAATCCTTTGTGACTGAGCAGCGTGCCCTTGGGTCGGCCGGTCGAACCGGAGGTGTAAATGACATAGGCCAGATTATCTTCGGAAAGGGTCAGGTCGAGATTCACAGACGATTCGCCGGCAATGGCATCCCATTCGGCGTCGATCAAACTCACCATCGCCCGGGTCGCCGGCAACGATGCCTGCAATTGCTCCTGGGTCAAAAGCACGGACAGTTGAGAATCGTTAATCATGTACTCGATGCGGTCCTGCGGATAATTGGGATCAATGGGCACATAGGCGCCGCCGGCTTTCAAGCTGGCCAGCATGGCGATAATCATGTCCGCTGAGCGCTCCATGCAAATTCCGACGATCACTTCCCGGCCAACGCCGCATTTCTGCAGGTAGCGGGCCAACTGATTGGCCTTGCCGTTCAGTTCCGCGTAACTGAGTACCCTGGATTCAAACACCAGCGCCGGCGCATTTGGCGTCTCCGCGACGCGCTGTTCGAATAATTCGTGGATGCATGTGCTGTCCGGGTACATGGCCTCTGTCTCATTCCAATGGAGCAACAACTGCTGTTTTTCCGGCTCCGTCAAAATGGAGAGCATTCCCAGCGTCTGATCCTGTCTCTCTGGGAATTGCTGCAACAGCACGGCGAGATGATCAATCAGCCGTTTCGCCGCCTGGTCGTCGATGCGACTGCGGTCGTATGCGATCTGTAAAAAAAGTTCTTTGCCCGGCGATGCAACCAGCGTAATCGGATAATTCGTCTGTTCCATGGAGCGAATATTTCTGGCCTTGAGACTGGTACTTTGTTCGCGCAACGTGGTGTCCACCGGATAATTTTCAAAAACGAGAATGCTCTCGAACAACGGCAAATCGCGGGGCACATCGCTCCAGCTCTGAATTTGAACCAGCGCGCTGTACTCGAACTGGCGCATGTCCACTTGCTGGGACTGCAACTGCTTCAGCCAGGCTGCCAGCTTCTGATTCGGCTGAACGTTCACCCGCACCGGCAGGGTGTTGATGAACAACCCAACCATGAATTCGACATTATCCAATTCTGCCGGTCGTCCGGAGACCGTGGCTCCGAACAGAATGTCTTCTTCGCGGCTGTAGCGGCTGAGCAGAATGGCCCAGGCGCCCTGCACCAGCGTATTCAGCGTTAACTGATGCTGCCTGGCCAATGCCTGCAACGCGGCAGTTGTCTCCCCGGACAGCAACACCTTGATATCGCCGAATCGCGCCTCCGTGGTTTGCAATTTTCCGTTGGGGCTAACATCGATGCCCAGCGGTGTGGGCGCTGTGAAGCCGCTCAGCGACTTTTTCCAGAATGTCTGCGCGTCTTCCTCACTCTGATTTTGCAGCCAATTGATATAATCACGATACGGTTTCACCGGCGGCAACGCTATCGATTGACCCGTCCGATTGGCTTCGTAAAATGTGAACACGTCCCTGATGACGATGGGCAGAGACCAGCCATCCATGAGCAGATGGTGATGGCTCCAGACGAACTGGTGGTGGCCATCCGCGCGCCGGATCACCGCCAGACGCATCAGCGGGGGGTCGGTAAGTTTAAATCCGGCGGCCTTGTTCTCCACCAGATAGGTATTCAACTGCGTCTCAAAATCCGCCTCCGCCACATTCGACCAGTCCAGTTCTTCAAACGGGAGCGGGACCTCTTTGTGTACGACCTGCAATGTCTTGTCCAGCCGCTTCCACACGAACGCCGTGCGCAGCACGGAATGCCGATCGATCACCTGCTGCCATGCTTTTTTGAACGCGCCGATATTCAAATCCCCTTCCAACGTCGTCGTGAGCTGTTCAAAATAAACACCGGACTCCGGTTCGTAAATGCTGTGAAAAAGCATTCCCTGTTGCATGGGTGACAGTGGATAAATCGATTCAATATTTCGCTTATTCATATTCGAGAAAACCTCTGCTCTTCATTAATTTTTCCAGTGCCGGCATTCGTACTTTTTTCTGGTCGATGCGGATTCATTTCTATGAATTGTTGAGTAGGCCATATTTAAATACCACATTTAGTAAGAAATGCGTAAAATTTTTCGGCCAGATTAACACTTTTTATTTATTTAATTTCTATTAAGTTCAGCCTTCAATTTGACCCCATCATCTACCTCATGCAATCTCAGTCTGACGATGTGAAATCGAAAAAATTCTGCAAAGGATTAACGATCACCGCGCCGGCTGAGCCGCATTTCGACCATCGCATCCCTGAATACCCGCGCTCCGCCGGGGAGTCGATTTGAAAGCAGCGTCGCCCAATGATGCTGCCCTGCTATGTACCAGCCGATTGAGACGAGGGTTTTTCCCGTCGGAATGATGACAACCTGACAGAAAATCAGGTTGAACTCGGCTCAGGAGCTATTCCAGGATCAATGGCGCGTGCGATTCCGCTCACCCCCCTGGTTCGACGATTTCGTCTCAAGCTCTTCCGATGCGCTGCTACTCAGATCAATGATTGGACAATTGACAATGATGCAAGTTAGAGTTGTTTTGGCGTCCTTTTCTCGATGAAAAATCGAGCGCGCACCACTTCGTGGCGTTAAGAAAAGTAATTGAGCGTGTTTTAAAAGCAGAAATATCCAGTGATCGCTGGATACAAACTACAAGCAATGGTTCCATCAGCCTCCCGGCGAGAGTTGATCCAGGCGCCACGCGCCTTCCGGAGTAACAGAAAAGGGATTGGCTCGGCGCGACACGTCGCCCGGTTCATGCTGCATGTCTTTTTTTTGTATCCGTTCGCCGGGTCGCCCTGCCCGTTTCACCGCAGTGAGTTGGGCAATCGCTTGTATGAACCAACCCATTTCCCGTTCTCCCTTAAATTTTCACTACTGATTCAATTCGGTCATCAGCTCATCCAGCTCATCTTGCTGCAATGCGACATCCGCAAAATCAGATGGGGTGTAACCGCCCGCTTCCGGGGACTGGCAATGCGCAATTATTTCGCGCAAACTTTCGATGAAGCCCCGGGCCAATTGCTGCATGGTCTCGCTGCGGTACATGGCTTTGCTGAACATCCACGAAATTTGCAGCGCGCCGCCGATGATGCTTCCGTTGATGGAAATGGAATGGCTGCGCGGATTCACCAGACTTCGCTCGACGCCGCTGGACTCCTTTGCCGGCGCGAATGGCATGGCGTCATTGACGATATGGTCGAATTGACCGAGATAATTGAAGCTGACATCTGCGGTCTGGCTCGCGCGCAGACTATTTCTGACGCTCTCGTCATCACTCAGGAATCGCAGCAATCCGAATCCGATGCCTTTGTTGGGAATTCCGTGTACCTGTTCCTTGGTGGATTTCAGCACCTGTGCGACATCGTGCTCATTTTCAATGTTCAGCACGACCGGGAACAGACTGGTGAACCAACCCACCGTCCGTGAAATATCCACGTCGTCGAACAGGTCTTCACGGCCATGACCTTCCAGATCGATTCTCAGACGACTGACGCCGGCCCAGCGCCGGAATGCCATCGACACCGCAGCCAGCAGCGCGTCATTGATTTCAGTGCCGTAGACAGCCGGGACATCCTGAAGCAGCGCCCGCGTCTCTTCTTCGGAAAGCGTCACCTTTTCCGTCGCTGTATCGCCTTCTACATTGCTGCCGTGCTCAAAATCCAGCGGCAGTTGAGTCGTTTGCTGGTCGACAACAGTGCGCCAGTACTCCCATTCATTCTTCAGTTTTTCTGAATTCGCATACCCAGAGAGGCGCATGCTCCACTGCCTGAAGGAGGTGGTCTTTGCCGGCAACCGCACCGCTTTGTGCTCGCTCAGTTGGACGTAGGCATTGTACAGATCTTCCAGTAGAATCCGCCACGAAATACCATCGATGGCCAGGTGATGGATGGCGATCAACAACCTTGCGGGCGTCTCATCGCCCAGGTTGAACAATGCAAATTTAGCGACAGGGCCATCGGTGAAATTCAAACTGCCCTGCAATTTGGATGAGAATGATTCGATGGTCTTCCCGTACTCCTCCTGCGGCAGTTTGGACAAATCGATTTGCAGGAACGGCAGGTCCTGATCATCCTCGTCGTTCACCTGTTTCCAGCCCTGTTCCGTCGACTGAAATCTGAGCCGCAACGCGTCGTGATGGGATATCAGCAATTTCACTGCTCTCTTCAACCGATCGACGTCCAGCGATTCCCGCATTTCCAGCAGGATGGACTGGTTCCAGTGATGCGGCTCCGGAAATTGTTGTTCGAAGAAATTGCGCTGTATGGGCGTCAATGCAATTTCGCCGGTGACAATGCCCTGCTCCGCCTGAATGACAGCGGCCGCGCCAGCCACTTCCGCCAGACCGGCAATGGTCGGAAACTGGAAAAGCTGTTTCGGCGTCAATTGCAAACCACGCTGCTTCGACTTGGCAATCACCTGAATTGTGAGAATGGAATCCCCGCCCAATTCAAAGAAATTGTCATTCACCCCGATGCGATCGATTCCCAGAACTTCCTGCCACACCGCAGCCAGTTTCTGTTCGGTCTCATTGCGCGCTTCCATGAACTCGCCGGACAGTTCCGGCCGTCCCACTTCCGGCACAGGCAGGGCTTTACGGTCGATTTTACCATTGGGCGTCAGCGGCAATTTGTCCAGATAAACGAACGCCGAGGGCACCATGTATTCCGGCAGCTTCGTCTTCAAATAAGAGCGCAGGTCGCTGATGTTGGGTGGTTCGCCGTTCTTCGGAATGAGGTAGGCGACCAATCGTTTATTGCCCGGTTCATCCTCGCGGACAATGACCACCGCTTCTTTCAGCGACGGATGCTGATCCAGATTGGCTTCAATTTCACCCAGCTCGATGCGGAATCCCCGAACCTTGACCTGATGATCGATTCGCCGGATAAATTCGACATTGCCATCGGCCACGTAGCGAACCAGGTCGCCAGTGCGGTACATTCGCGCGCCGGGAGCTGCACCGAATGGGTCCGGTATGAATTTCTCAGCCGTCAGATCCGCCCGATTGAGATAGCCACGGGCTAAACCATGGCCGGCGATGAACAATTCGCCGGGCACGCCAATGGGCGCCGGCCGCAGGTTCTTATCCAGCACGTACAGTCGCGCGTTATTGATGGGACGGCCGATAACCGGGCGCCCATCCGACTCTTTCACGCGGCAAATGGTGGAATCCACCGCGCACTCTGTGGGGCCGTACATGTTGTAGGCGTCCGTCTTTTCCGAATCGCGGAGCGTCTTCCAGGTGATGTCGTCAATGGCTTCGCCGCCGGGCAGCAAGATGGAAGGAACCCAGCCTTTTTCTTCGAACAGCCCGGCTATGATCAGCATTTTCAGTTGCGATGGCACGCAGTCCAGCACATCGATTTCGGATTTTCGGATATAGTCCAGCAGCGCAAATCCGTCGAGACGCGCATCCTGCGGCAAAATATCCAGCGTATGCCCGCTCATCAGCATGACCAATTGCTGCACCGATGCATCGAAAAGCAGCGGCGCATTGAGGCTCACCCGCATCGATCGCGCCGGGTGATTGACATAAATCGACCGATTCAATCCGGCCCACAGATTGATGGCGGAACGATGCTGCATCATCACGCCTTTGGGTCTGCCGGTGGAACCGGACGTGTAGATTAAATAGGCCAGATTTTCCGGCGCTGCAACATGCTCCGGATTCTCGCCGCTCTCTTTTTCAATTTCTGCCCAGTCGGCGTCGAGACGCAGCTCATCCACAGGAACGCCCAGCGGTTCAAGATTCATTCGCGCCAGCGTCAGTTGCACCGGCACCCGGGTGTCCTGCAGAATGTAGGCGAGCCGATCTTTCGGATAGCTCGGATCCAGCGCGACATACGCGCCGCCGGCCTTGAGAACGCCCATGAGACCGACGACCAGTTCCACGGAACGCTCCATGCACACGCCGACCAGCACATCCGGGCCAACGCCCTGTTTGCGCAGGTAACGCCCCAATTGATTGGCGCGACGGTTCAGGTCGCTGTACGTGAGCGTCGCTTCGCCGTAGCGGACAGCAATGCCATCCGGGTTCTTTTCAACCTGTCGCTCAAAAAGCTGCTGGATGGTCGTCTCGCTCGGATAATCGCTGACCGTGGCGTTCCACTCATCCAGAATCCGGCGCTGCTCCGACACAGGCAAAAGCGGCAGATCGGCCACAGTCACATCCGGGAATTTAACGGCATGTTCCAGCAGAACCTGAAAGTGTTGAATCATGCGCTTGATGGTGGCAGCCTCGTAAATATCGGTATTGTATTCCAGCGTCCCTCTGAATTCGCCCTGGTACTCGCGGATGGACATGGTCAGTTCGAATTTTGAAGTGACGCTGCCAATGTTGAACGGGCTGATCACGCAATTCGGCAATTCCAGATGTTGCACCGGCATATTCTGAAACGCGAACATGGCCTGAAAAAGCGGCGTGTGACTCATATCGCGCTGCGGCTGAAGCTTGTCCACGAGCATCTCAAAAGGCAATTCCTGATGGGAGTATGCTCCCAGCGACGCCTCGCGAACCTGTTGCAGCAGCGCCCGGTAGCTGGGATTGTCGAACATCCGCGAGCGTATCACCAGCGTGTTGACGAAAAATCCAATGAGCCCCTCCAACTCAGCCTGGCCGCGATTGGCGATGGGCGTTCCCACATTGATATCCGGTTCCCCGGAATAGCGATAGAGCAGCACCTGAAATGCGGCGAGCAGCGTCATGAATTCTGTGGCATTTTCTTTCTTGCTGAATGACTTCACTGCCTCGGTCAATGCGGCGGGAAACGCGAATCGTTCGCTGGCGCCTGAATAGGTGACTTCGGCCGGTCGCGGATGGTCGGTTGGCAATTCAAGCATCGGCGGCGCGCCGTGAAGCTGCTCCCGCCAGAAATCGAGTTGTTCCTCCAGGACTTCGCCGCGCAGCCATTGCCGCTGCCAGTTCGCATAATCGGCGTATTGAATTTTCAGTTCCGGCAGAACCAATCCGGCGCCGGTGGTTTTTGATTGATACAGCGCTGCAAATTCCTGAATGATCACCCCGGTGGACCAGCCGTCCGAAATGATGTGGTGCATGGTCATCACCAGCACATGGGACTGTTCCGACAACCGAATGGCCAGGCCGCGAATGAGCGGATCCTTGTCCAGCAGGAAGGGTCGCTTCGCCTCGGTCAAGGCCAGGTTCAGGGCTTCGGCCTCTTTCAGATGTTCCGGCAGCGATGAAATATCCAGGGTGACAAACGGCACGCGCAGTTCCGGCGCAATGCGCAGCGCTGCCTTGCCCTGCTCGTTTGTGAAATGCGTCCTGAGCACTTCGTGGCGACGGACGATTTCCTGAATGCACTTTTCCGCAGCCGCCACATCAAATACGCCATCGATCCGAATGGTCACCGGAATATTATAGGCCGGGCTGCCCGGTTCCATCTGATCGAGGAACCACAGCCGTTGCTGTTGAAATGACAGGGGCAGCTCGCCATCCCGCGGAATGGGCTGAATGGCCGGCACCGCGCTCCGCTTTCGCGCTGCCGCAGCCGGAGAATCATCCAGATCCGGCGTCTTTTTATAATTCATCTTCCCGGCGATTTCCCAGGCGATGTCGCTCAGGAAGTTGGTCGTGTGCACGTCTTTCCAGCGATTGGCCGCGCGATTATCAATATCCTTGTGCAGGTAAAATTTGAAGTCGCCGACCATCTGCGAATTGGCTGTGACGCCATCCGTCATTTTTTTGCCCTCATACGGTTTGAGCATGCCCGGATGAAAGTCGATATTCAAAAACTCGCACACGCCTTGAAGGATCGGCTCCGGATAGGTCACCAGCGATTCAAAATTGATGCGAATCTGCCGTTCCTCCGGAATGTCTTTCAGAAATTCGAGGATATTCTGGTGACAGATGATCCAGATGATCTCGGATAATTCCTGTCGCGAGAATGGATGTTCATAGCGGAAGAAATTCTTGTCCAGCTTCGCTTCCAGGAACGAATAAATCGTCGCATAGGGATGACGGGTCAAATGGATGTAATACGGCTTATCAAAACTGGCTTCGGCCCGTTTTAAAATCTCGATGTCCAGCGGATAGGACGGCGTTTTATCGACCAGCAACCGATCGCCGATCCATTCCTGCAACTGGCGATAGAATTCTTTGGAGGACAATTGCTGCCGTTCACTTTCCTCCATAATGGATCTGGCCGTTTCCAGATCGCAGTTTTTAATCTCCATGATAGCGCGCCAGGTGGCTTCGAGCCAGATGCTAAAATCATCGGCAAATGCCTGTCTCCGTTCTGCCAGCGTATTGAATGACAGAATATCTAGTTCCGGCGGCGCAAACAATTTGGGATTGCCGGCCAGCATCACGCGGAACAGAGTCGAGCCGGAGCGCGGCGGCGACAGCACAAACACAGCCGGTGGATTTTTCGCCTGAGAGGCCGCTGACTCCTGGTATGGCTGAAGCGGCGTGATGATGCGTCGTATCTGTTGGACTTTCGCTGCATCGATTTTCTCGATTTGCTCTGTCCGATCGCCCAGCCGCAGAGAATCGCCAGTCCGGACAGTCTCTTCGCCGAAGAATTCTTTGATGACATGGCCATAATACTCGTGGATGTACATGGAGAACTGGGCAATGGTCGGCGCCATAAAAATGGAGCGCACATGCGCGTCTTCGCCAAATTCCTTTTTGATACGGTTGACAAAAACCGCTGCCTGAAGCGAATTGCCCCCCAGTTCGAAGAAGTTGTCGTAAATGCCCACCTTTTCGATGCCTAGAATATCCTGCCACATGGCCGCCAAAGCCGACTCCAGTTTGTCGCGCGGCGCGACAAATTCTTTGTCCAGATCCGGCCGATCCATTTCCGGGGTCGGCAGTGCCTTGCGGTCCACCTTGCCATTGGGATTGATCGGGAATGATTCCATGATCATGAAGAAAGAAGGCACCATGTAATCCGGCAATTTTTCTTTCAGGAATGATCGCAGTTCCGTCGTCGTAGGCGCCTGCTTTTCATGAGGCACAACGTAGGCCACCAGCCTGCGCTCGCCTGGTTTATCTTCGCGCGCGAGGATGATGACGTCTTTCAGCGATGGATGGTTTTTCAGCACGGACTCAATTTCACCGATCTCGATGCGGAAGCCGCGTATTTTCACCTGATGATCAATGCGCCCGATGAATTCGATGGCGCCATCCGGCAGCAACCGCACCAGATCCCCGGTGCGATAGAGCCGCTGGCCGCCTTTCCTGCTGAACGGATTGGGGATGAATTTCTCCGCTGTCAGATCCGGTCGATTTAAATACTGCTCTGCCAGCCCGTCGCCGCCGCAAAACAATTCTCCAGGCACGCCCACCGGCACAGGATTGAGCATCTTATCCAGCACGTAATTCGTCGTGTTGGCAATGCTCCGGCCGATGGGAATCGTCTTCACGTTGGCCGGCACCTGTTCGACGCGGAACCATGTGGTGAATGTGGTATTTTCGGTCGGGCCGTAAACATGCAGCAGATTCTTCGGCGGCCCGGCCTGTACGACCTGACGCACAGCGTTGGGGTCGACGGCCTCGCCCCCGAACGACAGGTTCTTCAGCGTCGCGAATGCATCCGGGATTTCGTTGGCAATTTGATTGAACAGCGCCGTTGTCAGGAACATGATGCTGATGCCCTGTTCGCGCAGGTAGGTGACGAACTGATGCGAGCTGAGCACCAGATCTTTGGACATTCCCACCAGCGTGGCGCCGTTGAGAAGCGCGCCCCAGATTTCATACGTGGCTGCATCGAACGAGGCGTTGGCTGCCTGAGCGATTTTGTCTTCAGGGGTGATGTCCACGTAATTAGTATTTCGCACCAGCCGGGTGATCGCTTGGTGCGGCACTGCAACGCCCTTGGGTTTACCGGTCGAGCCGGACGTGTAGATCACGTACGCCAGACTGCTGCCGTCCGTGGCGCACGGAATATTTTCACTACCGTAAGTGCGAATGTCATCCCAGTTCGCATCCACGCACAGGATTTTTGCTGTGGATTCCGGGATGATGGGTAGCAGGTCTTTTTGGGTCAATAGCACCGGCGCCTGAATATCTTCCAGCATGAACGCCATTCTGTCCTTGGGATACGCCGTATCCAGCGGCACATACACGCCGCCGGCCTTGAGAATGCCCAGCGTCGCCACGATCAGATCAATGGAGCGTTCCATGATCATCGCGACGAACACGCGAGGCGCGACATTCATCTCTTTCAGATAGTGGGCCAGCCTGTTGGCGCGTTCGTTCAATTCCCGATAGGTCAACATTGTCCCGTTGAAGTTGAGCGCAATGGCGTCCGGCGTTTTCTCAACCTGATCTTCGAACAACAATTGAATGCTCTGCTCGGATGGATACTCGGTTTCGGTTGCATTCCAGGTATCCACAACCTTCCGCCGTTCCGGGGCTGCCATCAACGGCAGCGCTGATATTTTTTCTTCGGGATGCCGGGCAATGGCATGCAGCATCGTCACAAAATGACCGATTAAATTTTCCATTGTGGCCGCGTCGAACAGATCCGTGCTGTATTCGAACGCGCCCTTCAATCCTCCGGCCCGTTCCTCCATGAAGAGCGTGATGTCGAACTTGGCTGTGCCGCTTTCAGCTTCCAGTCCCTTCATTTCAAAATCCGGCAATCGAATCGCCTCGACCGGATTCTCCTGCAGCGCGAACATCACCTGGAACAGCGGCGTATGGCTCAAGTCGCGATTCGGTTGAACCGCTTCCACCAGCATCTCGAACGGGACATCCTGATTGCTGTACGCCTGCGTGGCAGTATCGCGTACTCGCCCTAAAAATTCTTTGAATGTGGGATTCCCGGAAAAATTCGAGCGAATGACCAGGGTGTTGACAAAAAATCCGATGAGCCCCTCAATTTCCGAGCGGTTCCGGTTGGCGATGGGTGTGCCGACAGAAATATCGTCCTGGCCGGAATAGCGGTGCAGCAATATGTTGAATGCGGCAAACAGCGTCATGAACAGCGTGCTGTCGTTGGCCTTGCTCAATTTTCTCAATGTATCTGTCAAATCAGGCGTAAGGGTGAATGTTGCGTAGGCACCCTGAAAACTTGGAAAGAGCGGCCGGGGCCGATCGGTCGGCAGTTGCAGGACCGGCGGATTATCGCCCAATTGTCGTTTCCAGTAGTCCAGTTGCTTTTCCAGCACGTCGCCCCGGAGATATTTCTTCTGCCAGTCTGCAAAGTCGGCGTATTGAATGACGATTTCCGGCAGCGGCGAAGGGCTGTTTTGTCGGAATGCCTCGTACAACAGCGTCACTTCCCGAATCAGCACGCCAATGGACCAGCCATCGGAGACGATATGGTGCATATTCAGCATGAAAAGATAATCCGTGTCGCAGGTCTGAATGAGGCTCACCCGAAACAGGGGGCCGCGTTTCAGGTCGAACGGCTTGCGCGCATCCCCGGATATCAATTGCAGCGCTTCTGCCTCCCTATTCTCTGGCGGACTTTGGCGCAGATCGATGTAACTAAACGGCAGTTCCAGTTCCGGCGCAATTTCCTGGACCGGGTGATTGTCTTTTTCTGTAAAAACTCCCCGCAGCACATCATGCCGGCGCACGACTTCGTGCAATGCCCGTTTCAGCAGAAACATATCCACGTTTCCGGTGAGCCGTACGGCCGCCGGGATGTTGTACAGTGGACTATCCGGCTCCCATTGATGGAGAAACCACATGCGCTCCTGTGCATAGGACATGGGAAATTCATTGCTGTTTTCCCGCCGGGGGATGAGATGTTTATTGGAAACTTCGCTCATTTTTTTCTTCAAACGCATCATGAGCAACGCCCGTTTTTCAGGAGAAAGGTCAGAGATGCGTTTTTTTGGATCGGTCATTTCAATTCACCCGTCAATGATGGTTGTATCGTTTCGTACTTTTTTTCAAATTCACCCGAAAAGCCCGGTCGCAGGATTCAGCAGACCCGCACTGGCAGCTCAGGCTTCTTCCTTCAGCAGCAGTTCGACCTCTTCGTCGGACATGCCATCAATTTCATCAAGCATCTGAGTTACCGCGGCGTCATCGGTCTGTTCAGCCTGGCATTCGGCAATGGCCATGGCCAGATTCGCCACCGTGGGCGTTTCGAACAATCGGCGCAGCGGGAAATCAACCTGGAATTCGTGTCTCAATCGGGAGATGATTTGAGTCGCCATGAGCGAATGACCGCCCAGGTCGAAGAAGTTATCGTGGATCCCGACTTTCTCGACAGTGAGAGCCTCGGCCCAGATCGCCGCAATCCTCTCTTCCACCGCGGTTCGCGGAGCAACATAGTACGACTGCAATTGCGCCCGATCCGCATCCGGGGCAGGCAGCGCCCGGCGGTCAATTTTGCCGATGGGCGTGCGGGGCAATTCATCCAGAATGATGAAAATCGTGGGAATCATGTATTCCGGCAGTTTCTCCCGCAGATAATTCCGGAAGAATAGGCTGGTCGCCTCCTCCGGATTTGTCCCGGTCTTTAGAGTCATGTAAGCGACCAGTTGCTTGCCGCCCAGCTTTTCCTGCAACGCAACGATAACCGCCTCATCGACCATCGGATTCTGGCTCAGCACCGCTTCGATTTCGCCCAGTTCAATTCGGAATCCGCGGACTTTCACCTGATTATCGACCCGTCCCAAAAAGTCGATATTTCCGTCGTGAAGGAAACGAACCAGATCCCCGGTTCGATACAGCCGCGCCCCGGATTCTCTGGTGTACGGATCCGGGATGAAACGCTCCGCTGTCATTTCCGGCCGGTTGAAATATCCCCGCGCCAGGCAGGAACCGCCGATGTACAACTCCCCCGGCACTCCCACCGGGACAGGGTTCAAATTGCTGTCTAAAATGTAAACTGTGCGCAAGGCGGTCGGCCGGCCAATGGGCACACCGGATAAGTAATTGCCCACAGCGCCGGAATCAGGCACTTTGAAAATTGTCGATGTAATTGTTACCTCTGTAGGACCGTAAGCATTGAGCAAATTCACAGCATCGCTGGAAAGCGCTCCCCAGGTTGTCACGTTTTCTGCTGTCATCAAATCTCCCCCTACGATAACAAGTCGCAATTGCTTGGCCAACGCTGTATCCGCGGACTGAGTCCATTCCTGAACCAATTGCCGCCAATACGCGGTGGGTGGATTTATCACAGTAAGACCATACTCTTTGATATTCTTTCGGAATTCCTCCGGGCTCCAGACCTCAACGCCGCGCAGGACCAGTTGAGCGCCGGCAAGCAGCGTCGGTAGAATCTGCTCCAGCGATGCGTCAAAATTGAACGAGGCGAACTGCAGCACATGGTCGTTCGGCGTCAGATCGTAAAACTTTTTCATGTTCAGACAGTGATTGGCCAGTGCAATGTATGAAATCTGCACGCCCTTGGGATTGCCGGTGGAACCGGAAGTGTAAATCATGTACGCTGTATTGTCGCCATTCGCGTGCGCTTCCGGATTGTTGATTCGCTGGCTGGCGATCCTCTCGAAATCCGCATCCAGATTGACGCACTGCAGACCCTGCTGCGGGAGCATGCCCGCCAACCGTTGCTGGGTGATGACGACCGGCACCCGGGAATCGGCGATCATATAATCCAATCGCTCTTTGGGATAGGCCGGATCCAGTGGCAGATACACGCCGCCGGATTTGAAGATGGCCAGCAGCGAGACAATCATATCCAATGGGCGCTCTAAATACACGCCCACAATTGTTTCCGGCCCAACGCCGGATTGCTTCAGGTAATAGGTCAATTGATTCGCCCGCTGATTGAGCGCGCGGTAGGTGAGTCGCTCATTTTCAAACACAACCGCCACTGTATCGGGCGATTTTTCAGTCTGCATTTCGAACAGTTGCGGCAGCAATCGCTCCTGCTTTTCCTCGACGCCAATGCCCGGCCGATTCCATTGTTCCAGCAACACCGTCTTTTCATTGTCGGTCAGCAGACGCAACGACCGAATCCGCGTATCAGGCTGCCGGACCATGTCCTCCAGAATATTCATGTAATGGGACGCCATCCGTTTGATCGTCTCTTCCGCGAACAGGTCGGTGTTGTAAATGAACCAGCCGTTTTTTCCATTCTCATCTTCGAGCATATCAATGGTGAGATCGAACTTTGCAGTTTCGCTGTCCATTTCTGCCGGCTCGAAAACAATATTCGGCAACTTCAACTCGTGGGCCGGGGCGTTCATCAAATTGAACATCACCTGGAAAAACGGGGATCGGCTCATGTCCCGTTCCGGCTGAAGTTTCTCCACGAGCAGTTCGAAGGGCATATCCTGATTGGCGTAAGCTCCCAGGGCCACGTCCCTCATGCGGCGAATCAATTCCCGCACCGTGGGATTGCCGGACAGGTCGGTTCGCATGACCAGCGTGTTGATAAAAAATCCGATGATGCTCTCGGTTTCCACCCGATTCCGATTGGCGATGGGCGTTCCCACCGCGATGTCGTCCTGATGGGTGTATCGATTGAGCAGCACATTCAGCCCGGCCAAAAGCACCATGAACAGCGTGGCGTCCTCCTGCTTGGCCAGTTTTTCGAGCGATTCGGTCAATCCCCGGGACAATGTGAATGGGATTTTTTTACCATTGAATGTCTGAAAAGACGGCCGCGGATAATCCGTGGTCAGGTTGAGCAGCGGCGGAATGTCGGCCAGCTTTTGCCGCCAATATTCCAGGTGTTCTTCGAATTTCTTCCCCTGAAGCCACTTGTGCTGCCATGAGGCATAATCGGCATACTGGACTTTCAATGCCGGCAGCGGCGATTTCTTGCCATCGCAAAAGGCTTCGTACAACAGGGCAATTTCCCGGATGAAAATTGTCAGCGACCAGGCGTCCGAGACCACGTGGTGCATGGTCAACAGCACCAGGTGTTTGGCGTCTTCCAGTTGAAGCAGTCCGACCCGGAACAGCGGTCCTGTGCTCAGGTCGAACGGTTGCTGCGCCTGCTCTTTGGCCAGGCGAACCAGTTCCTCGTTCTGCCCGCTTCGGGTCAGATGTCGTAGATCCAGTTTCATCCAATCCAGCGGCATTTCGTTCAAAATAACCTGCACCGGCTTTTCGTCCCTGGTGCTGAAAACCGTGCGCAGCACTTCGTGGCGATCGACCATCTCCTTCAGCGCGTTTTCGAGCGCGTCGGTATTGAGCGGGCCTTTCAGATAAACGGCTGCCGGATTGTTGTACAGAGGCGAACCGGGCTCCAGTTGATCCAGGAACCACAGCCGCTGCTGTCCAAAGGACAATGGAAATTCATCCGTATCCCGACCCAATGAGACAATGTGCGATTCGGTTAAATCCACGCCCTTCTCTCTGAGAAGCAGTTCGAGAAGCTCGCGTTTTTCCGGTGATAAGTTTTTTAACTGTTCGAGAATACTGCTCATGTCGTTTCCTTTTTCACGTGCAAAAATAAACTATCCGATGAACATGCCCTGAGCTGGCTGGCTGTCACGATTTTTTCTTGTCCAGCAATGCCCGGGCTTCTTCGTCAGAAAGCTGTTCAACCAATTTAAGCAGATCAGCGACGTCCTGTGCGCCTTGCTGTTTCGCCTGTCGTGACGTTTCAATCGTTCCAGACAGCGTGGCAATTGTCGGCGATTCAAAAAGCTCGCGCAGTGGCAATTCCACTTTGAAAGTCTCTCGCATGCGGGAGACCAACTGCGTCGCCAGGAGTGAATGGCCGCCTAATTCGAAGAAGTTGTCGTAAATCCCGATCTGGTCAATGCCAAGTAATTCCTGCCACATGACGGCAATCTCGGATTCCAGTGGATTGCGCGGCGCGACAAACGGGTTGGGCAAATTGGGTCGCGGATGCAACGCGCTGGCCAGATGCGCCTCTTCCGTTTTTCCATCTTTCAGGGATTGCAGTTTCACCCACTGGTCAATTCGCGACTGCAAATGGCCGGTTGACACAATGACCTGTGGAAATTTTTCCTGGGTCAGAATTCGCTCCAACGCTTTGACGCCTTCTTCCGGGCGAATGGTGAACTCCACCATGGACGCGCCGATGGCATTCTGCTCCGGCAAATCATCGCCCAGATTCCAGCCATCCCAATTGACGCTGATCCAGGGATAACCGCTGTCCTGATTCACCTGCGCTGAAAATGCATCCATAAATGCATTGGCCGCAGCGTACGCAGCCATGCCCAGTCCGCCGAGAATGGCAGATAGCGAGGATTGCAGGAGACAGAAATCCAGATCGCGCTGCTGCAGGGCTGAAGCTAACGCCTGCAATCCCTGAACTTTTGCCTGAAACTGGTTCTCGCAATCCGCGATGGTCAGTTCCTGAATCGCTTTCATGGATTTTTCACCCACAATGCCGGCCGCGTGAATCACGCCGTTCAATGCGCCAAACTGATGGATCGCCTGATCCACGGCCGATTTCATCTCTCCTTCATCGGAGATTTCGGCTTTCACGACGAGCACCTCAGCGCCGGCTTTTTCCAGTTCGTGGAGACGCTGGATGAGGCCACTGAGCGCCTCTTCCTTCCGCGCCCCGGAAAGAAAATTTTTCCAATCCTTTTTCGCTGGCAGTTCAATGCGGTCCACAAGCGCCAGCCGGGCCTTCGCGGTTCTGGCGAAATAGTCGGCAAAGACCATCCCGATTCGGCCCAGACCGCCGGTGATGAGATAGACTCCTCCCTCGCGCAGCTTCAATTCAGCCGGCGCTGTTGCCGACGCCGGCCGCGACTCATAGGTTTGCACCCAGCGGTGATTGGCGCGATAGGCCACCACCAGATCATTCATGGGCGTCACAAACTCAGCCAGCAGACTGGCCGTACGTTTCGCCTCCTGGCGCGAACCATCGATGTCGATGCTGCGGCAGGTGATATTGGGAAATTCCTGGGGAATCACTTTGCACAATCCGGAGACTGTGGCTTTTGCCGGGCACAGGGACTCCTGGCCGGTCACTTCGTACAGGTTGCTTGTCACCACGTTCAATTGAATGGCCTGGGTGATATTCTGTTTTCCCAATGCCTGAGTCAGAAAAATCAAACTGTAAAATCCGTGGTGCTGCAGTTCTTCGAATGGCGCAGGCTCTGTCCCGACGCAGTTGTCCTTTGCGGCGCTCCAGAGATGGACAATGGTTTCCGGCATGCGTTCCGATTCTACCAGGGTTGATACCAGCGCGTGGTAATCATCTCCGGATGTGGGATTCAGCGAGAACATCTGGCTGTTGACCCGTTCGAATTTGGTCCCGGCAATCACCGTTGTCACGATGTGGCCGGATTGAACCAGCCCATTCACGACGTGCGAACTCAGTTCCTCTTCATTGCCAAACACCAGCCACCGTTTGCCGGTCGTGCCGCCATTGGACTGCGGGAACGCCAGATGCGCATCGTCCCGTCTCCACGAAGGCACATAAAACCAGTCGCCGATCGGCTGCTTTTTATTGGCGTCTCTCTTCACAGCGCCAGCCAGTCGCGCGCCGGCGCCGGCCTCTAACCAGAATCGCTGGCGCTCAAACGGATAGGTCGGCAGCGGCAGGCGATTGCGTTTCTCATGGCAGTAAAAACCGTCCCAGTCGATTTTCGCGCCGGCGAGCCACAAACGGCTCAGTGTGTTCAGCGCGAATTTCAGATCTGATTCCGTTTCCTGGGGATGGCGCATGGATGACAGAATGACCCGTCCCGGCGTTTTGCCGGGTGCGCGTCGCACCAGCGTGGCCAGCGTTTTGCCCGGTCCCACTTCGAGGAAAATCCGATCCGGATCGTCCAGCAATTCAGCAATTCCATCGGCGAACCGCACGGCCCGGCGCAGATGCGTGGCCCAGTAATCCGGGCTGGTCGCTTCTTCGACGGTGATCCAGGTTCCGCTGACATTGGAGATGTACGGCATCTGCGGTGGATTCAATTTCATCTGCGCCACGACCTGCCTGAACGGCTCCAGAATCGGGTCCATCATGCAGGAATGGAAGGCATGGGAGGTGTGCAATGTGCGCGTCTCCACACCGTCGGCGGTGAGTTGATTCGCCAGCGCGTCGATGGCTTCGAACGGCCCTGACACAACGCACAGCGCCTGCGCATTGATGGCCGCCAGCGTCAGTTGGTCATTCAGATACGGCTTAATTTTTTCTTCCTCCAGCGGCACGCTCAGCATGGCGCCTGGCGGCATGGATGACATCAACGCCCCCCGTTTCGCGACCAGCACCAGGGCATCGTCCAGCGAAAAAACGCCGGCGAGACAGGCAGCCACGTATTCGCCAATGCTGTGGCCGATCATGGCCTGGGGCTTCACGCCCCATTCCATCCAGAGATTTGCCAGGGCATATTCGATCACGAATAGCGCCGGCTGGGTGAGCGACGTCTCGTTCAGTTTTTGTCCGGCCTGATCGGGGTCGGTTTCAGGGAAAAGAAGTTCTCGCAAATCCAGTCCAAGATGCGGTTCGAGAAAATCGCAGCAATAATCGATGTGTGCGCGGAACGTGGGCTCGCTTTCGTAAAGCTCCTTCCCCATCTGCGCGTACTGTGCGCCCTGACCGCTGAACATGAACACCACCGGCTGTTCCGAAATGTCTGCCGGCAACGCGCTGGACATGATTCGCTCCGGATTCATGTTCGCCAGCACCGATGCTGCGTCCTCGGCAGAATCGACCAGAACTGCCCGACGATGATTGAATACCTTTCTGCCCATGTGGTGCGTGTAGGCCACGTCCGCAATATTGACCTGCGGATTGCGGGACAGGTGTTCCGCCAGATTGCGCGTCGCCGTTTCCAGGGCTGTGCCTGTCTTTGCGGACAACGCGATCATGTGCAATTTTCGGAAGACGTCGGAGGGTTGCCGCTCCGGCGCCTGTTCCAGAATCACGTGCACATTGGTTCCGCCAATGCCAAACGAACTGACGCCAGCCAGGCGCGGCTGCCCACTTGTTTTCCAGGGCGTAAGTTTCGCGTTGACGTAAAAAGGACTGCTGGCAAAATCAATTTTTGGATTGGGCGATTCAAAATGAAGGCTGGCTGGAATCTGCCGATGATGCAGGGATAGCGTCGTTTTGATGAAGCCGGCAACGCCTGCGGCAGCGTCCAGATGGCCGATATTGGTCTTCACGGAGCCAATGGCGCAGAAACCGGACGCGTCAGTCTTTTCGCGGAACACCTGGGTCAGCGCGGCAATTTCGATGGGGTCCCCCAGCGTCGTGCCTGTCCCGTGGGTCTCGATGTAACCGATGGTCTCCGGCTCCACATTCGCCACGGCCTGAGCCATGGCGATGACGTCGGCCTGGCCCTCCACGCCGGGAGCTGTGAAACCCACCCGCATGGAACCGTCATTATTGCAGGCCGCGCCTTTGATGACGGCGTAGATGAAATCGCCGTCCGCGATGGCGTCAGGCAGGCGTTTTAAGACGACCACGCCAACGCCGTTGCCGCTCACCGTGCCGGTCGCTTTGGCGTCGAACGCGCGGCAGTAGCCATCCGAAGAAAGAATCATCCCTTCCTGATAGTGATACCCTCGCTCCTGGGGAATGCTGATGGATGTGCCCCCGGCCAGGGCCATATCGCATTGGAAACTCAGGAGACTCTGGTACGCCATGTAAATGGCAGTCAACGAAGTCGAGCACGCTGTTTGAATGGTGATGCTCGGGCCTTTCAGATTCAGCTTGTACGACGTCTTTGTCGCGAGAAAATCTTTGTCATTGCCAATCGTCAGTTGATAGCCCTCGGCCGTGCTCACAACGCCGCCTTTTGAAGCGATGTAATTCATGATGTAGGAGTTCATGCTCACCCCGCCGAACACGCCGATCATCCCTTTGTAGCGGTCCGGGTCGCAGCCGGCATTTTCCAGCGCCTCCCGGGCGCATTCCAGAAACAGCCGATGCTGGGGATCGAGTATCTCCGCTTCTTTGGGAAAGAAACCGAAAAGCTGGGCGTCGAATTTATCGACGTCCTGCAGAACGCCCCGCGCCTTCACATAATTCGGATCGCTGAACAGCGCCGGGTCATCGCCGGCAGCCAGCAATTCTTCATCCGTGAAAAACTTCATGGAGAACACGCCGTTTTTCAGGTTGTCCCAGAACTCCCCGATATCCTTTGCCCCGGGAAATCGGCCGGATAAACCGACCACAGCCACATCAAATTCATTATATCCTTCAGGAATCGCTACGTCGCTCATCTGTTTCTCCTGTTCATCATCCGTTGTCGTTGCACATTCAGCGCATCTCGCTGACTTTTCGCGCGCTGTTCTTTTTCCTCAAACACCGGTTTTTTATCCTGCTCTTCGCTCAGAAAACGCGCCAGGGTTCGCACCGTGGGATATTTGAACATCTCAACGATGGAAATATCCCGATTTAATTTTTCGCACAAGACGCTGTGCACTTTGACCATGGTCAGCGAATGGCCGCCCAGATCGAAGAAATTATCATTGATCCCCACCTTTTCCATCAGGAGCACTTCCTGCCAGATCGTTGCAACGACGTTCTCCAGTTCAGTGCGCGGCTTGACGTAGGTGGCTTCCGCACTTGCTCTGAATTCGTCCGGTTCAGGCAGCGCTTTTCGATCAATTTTTCCATTGGGCGTCAGCGGGAATGCGTCCAGCATGACAAACGCCGTGGGCACCATGTACTCCGGCATTCTTGATTTCAGAAATTCACGAATCTCACTTTTTTCCGGCAGGGGCTTGTGGTCAGGCACAATGTAGGCCACCAACCGGTTCTCCCCGGCTTTGTCTTTTTTGGCCAGCACAACCACTTCCTCGATGGCCTCATGCTCCGTCAGCACCGATTCGATCTCCGCCAGTTCGATGCGGAAGCCGCGCACTTTCACCTGAAAATCGACGCGGCCATAAAATTCAATTGTCCCGTCCGGCAGATATTTTCCCATATCCCCGGTGCGGTACAATCGCCCGCCGGCGTTCTGTCCGAACGGATCAGGGACGAATCGTTCCGCTGTCATTTCAGCGCGATGATGGTAGCCGCGCGCCAGACACACGCCGCCGATGTAAATTTCCCCGGGGATGCCCGGCGGCGTCGGATTCAGATATTTGTCGAGCAGATACACTTTCACATTGGAAAGCGGACGACCGATGGGCACGGTGGCCGAATCCAGTTTGTCCGGATCGGCTTTGAAAATCGTCGGGCCGACCGTCGCTTCGGTAGGGCCATAGCCGTTGTAAAAATTCCGTCCCGGCGCCCATTTGGCGACCACATCGCGGCCGCAGCTCTCTCCGGCGGAAATGATGATCCGCAGATCCGGCAGCACTTCCGCCGGCAACACAGCCAACAGGGCTGGCGGGATGATCGCCGCGGTGATTCGGGCAGTCCTCAGCAATTCAATGAGCTTCGGACTGGAGAGCAGCGTCTCCCGTTTTGCGAGATGCAGCGCCGCCCCGGCGAACAGGGCGGTGAAAATCTCCGACACCGAAGCGTCGAAACTGAACGAGGCGAACTGGAGCATGCGGTCGTTCCCATTCATTCCCAGCGTTCGCACATGCACCGTGGCAAAATTGACAAGTCCGCGATGCTGCAACAACGTGCCTTTGGGTTTGCCGGTGGAACCGGATGTGTAAATCACGTACGCCAAATTTTCCGGCAGCGCGCGATTGACCGGGTCTTCGGTGCTCTCGCCATCGATGAACGCCCAGTCGCTGTCGATGAAAATGATGCCCGGGCGGATGTGCGCATATTTTTGTTCAAGGCTTTTTTGAGTGATCAGCAGTGGCGCGCCGGAATCTTCCAGCATCAGCGCCAGTCGCTCCGTCGGATAGTCCGGATCCATGGGCAGATAGGCGCCGCCGGCTTTGAGCACTCCCAGCATGGCCACGATCATGTCAGGCGACCGTTCAATGCTGATGGCGACGATCGTCTCCGGCCTCACTCCTTTCTTCTGCAGATAGTGCGCCAGTTGATTGGCGCGATTGTTCAATTCCCGATAGGTGAGTTTTTTATCCTCGAAAACAACCGCGTCCGCATCGGGCCGGGCGCTGGCTATTTCGCCAATGACCTGATGAACGCATCGGTCGGCCGGAAAATCGCCCTCGTTTGCATTGAGCGACTCGATGAGTCGCCCGGTCTCGCTGGCCTGGAGCAGCGCCAGATGGCCAATCTGTTCCGCAGGATTCGTTGAAATGGCGAGCAGCATATTTTGAAAATGACCCAGGAAACGATCCATAGTTTCCGCGTCAAAAAGATCCGTGTTGTACGTGAGCGTCGCGCCCAATCGCTTGTTGGACTCAGCCATCATCAGCGTCATGTCGAACGGGGAGAGCCACTCTTCCATGGGCATTGCCTCCATGGGCAAGCCGGACAGGTTCATCTGAGCGCCCTCTTCGCCGACCGCGAACGATGACAGCCCTTCTTCGTACAGCAAATGCGCCCGCTGGAACACGAACATCACCTGGAACAGCGGGGTGCGACTGGTATCGCGCTCCGGATGTAATTTCTCGACAAGGAGTCCCAGGGGATAGCTTTGATGATCGATGGCGTCCACGACGGTCTTCCGAACCTGCGCCAGGAAATCCGTGAACCGTGGGTTGCCGCTCAAATCGGATCGCAGGGGCAATGGATTCACAAAATAGCCGACCATGGGCGCCAGTTCGTTGTGGCTTCGGCCTGTCGTGGGCGTGCCCACAATCAGGTCGTCCTGACCGGTGTAGCGATGGAGCAGCACGTTGAACGCGGCGAGCAGCGTCATGTACAGCGTGCTGCCGGTCTCCTCGCTGATCTGCTTCAATCTCTGGGTCAGGCCGGATTCCAGAAAGATTGTTTTGGATTTTCCATGGAACGTTTGCACGACCGGGCGCGGTCTGTCCGTCGGCACATTGAGTACCGGCAATTGACCGGCAAGTTTTTCTTTCCAGTAATTCCACAGCCGCTCGCCTTCGTCCCCGGCGAGCATTTCGCTCTGCCAGCGAACATAATCGCTGTATTGAATCGCCAGCGCCGGCAGATCCGCGACTTGTTCCTCCATCAAAAGCGCGGAGTAGAGCAGACTCACTTCGTTGGCAATGATCGCCTGGGACCACAAATCCGCGACGATGTGATGGATGGTCTGCAACAGGACATGCTCTTTTTCCGAGCGGGAGAACAGATGAATGCGGAACACCGGCCCGTTCACCAGATCGAAATGGCGATGGGTCTCCTCTTCCAGCCGCTGGAACAACGCCTCGTCGCTCCAGGACGACGCATCTTCATGGATGAAATACACTTCCGCTTCATCATGAATTTTCTGAACCGGCTCTCCTTTGACCGAGTGGAATGTGCTGCGCAGCGTGGGATGGCGGTCGATCAATTTCTGGAACGCCAGTTTCAAAATTCTCACATGGACCGCGTCGCGAATTCGCACGGCATACAGCAGATTGAAAATGCTATCCGGCGCCATTTGATGCTGAAACCACATGGCGCGCTGACCATAGGACAGGGCATATTCCGACACCTTTTCACCGGCCGGCTGCAACTTCACAGCGGTTGTGTCCGGCTGCTCGATCGACTTCACCAACTGCTCGGCGATTTGAATGATATTCGGCCCTTCCAGCAAATTGGCGATGGGATAATCCACGTCCAGCACGTTCTCAATTTTATTCTTCAATTCGATGGCCATGATGGAATCGAGGCCGAGATTGTTCACCGGCTGCTTCCCATCCACGCGATTGGGACTGAGCCCCAGCACCTTTGCCAGTTCTGCCTGCAATTGCGACTCCACCAGTTTCTGACGATCTTTCGGTTCCGCCGCCAGCACAGCCTGTTTCGATAGTTTCGCTGACTCTTTCGGTTTTTTCGCTTCAGGCGCCGGCTCGCTCCCTTGTTCCGGCAGCTCTTCAATCTGCGCAGCGACTGGCCGCGCGGTTCGACCTTCGCTTGTCAATTCGACCCAATAACGCTCCCGCGCAAATGGATAGGTCGGGACGGTCACGCGATTCCGTTTGTAATCGCTATCAAAACCGCGCCAATCCATCTGCACCCCATTGACGTACAACGCGCTCAAACTGCTGAGCATGGCCGACCAATCGTCCTGGTCGCGCTTCAAGGACGGCGCCCACAACCCATCTGTCTGAGGCAGGCAGCGTCGTCCCATTCCGATCAGCACCGGATGGGGACCCGGTTCGATGAAGACTTCGCAGCCGTGATCCGCCAACGCCTTCATGCCGGCATGGAATTGCACTGCCTCGCGAATGTGCCGGCGCCAGTAGGCTGCATCCGGGATGGTGTGCTCATCCAGCAACTCCCCGGTCAGATTGGAGACAATGGGAATGGCAGGTGCGGCATAATGCAACTCTGAGGCAACGCGCTCGAACTCATCCAGAATCGGATCCATCAGCGGCGAGTGGAACGCGTGGGACACCTTCAGCTCACGGGTTTCCACGCCTTTTGCCGCGAATCCGGCAACCACGCGCTGCACATCCTCCCGCTTTCCCGAGATGACGATGTTGGCAGGGCAATGCACCCCCGCGATGGCCATTGTCTTGCTGTACGGCTTAACTGCCGCCGCCACAGCCGCTTCATTGGTGAAAATCGAAGCCATGCCGCCATCGTGCGGAAGCGAGCCCATCAATCGGCCGCGCGCCGCGATGAATTTCAGGCCATGCTCCAGACTGAAAACGCCGGCGATGCAGGCCGCGACGTATTCGCCGACGCTGTGACCGATGAGAAAATTCGGCGTGACGCCCCACGATTGCCAGAGCTGCGCCAGCGCATACTCGATGGCGAACAGCGCCGGCTGGGTGTAGGCTGTCTCGTGAATCAGTTCTGAATTGTCGCCCTCCGGGTAAATCACGGACAGCAATGGTTTTTCAAGATGGGGACGCAGCAATTCGTTGCACGTATCCATCGCTTTTTTGAATGTCGGCTGCGTCTCGTAAAGCGTGCGCCCCATGCCCGGGTATTGCGAACCCTGGCCGGTGAATAAAAAGGCCACTTTGGCTCTGGCTCTGTCAAAGCTCAGACCAGTGGTGATTTCCAAAACCGGGTCGCCGGCTTCGTAGCCAGCCAGCCGTTCGCGCATTTGTCCGACGGAAGAGGCGACCACCGACAACCGGCTCTCGAAATGGCTCCGTCCTGTGTTTGCCGTGAAGCAGATATCGGCGAGCGATTCTCCCGGTTGGTCAGTCAATAACTTTCGGTAGCGCTGAACCAGTTCGTCCCGCGCCGCATCGGTCCTCGCTCCAAAACTCAAAACGTGAAGCGGCCGTTCGATTTTGCTCGACTTTTTCTCATGTATCGGCGCTTCTTCCAGCACAATGTGGGCATTGGTTCCGCCAAAGCCGAACGAGTGTGTCCCGGCAATGCGCTTGTTCTCGCCGCGCCGCCAGGGTTTTCCGTTCACCGGAATTTCCAGCGGCATATTTTCGAATAGAATGTGCGGATTGAATTTCCTGAAATGAAGATGGGGTGGAATTTCCTGATTCTGTAGTGTCAAAACGGTTTTCATCAGTCCGGCAATTCCGGCGGCCGATTCCAGGTGTCCGATGTTGGTCTTCACCGAGCCGATGACCAGCGGATTCGTCGCGGGACGCTCTTTCATCACAGCGGCCAGCGCCTGCACTTCAATGGGATCGCCGAGAATGGTCCCGGTGCCGTGCGCTTCGATGTAGCCGATCTGCTCCGGCCTGACCTTCGCGTTTTGCAGCGCGGCCTGAATCACTTCCTGCTGAGCCAGTCCATTGGGCGCCGTGATACCATTGCTGCGTCCATCCTGGTTGACAGCCGAGCCGCGGATCACGGCCAGAATCGTATCGCCGTCCCGTTTTGCATCGGAAAGCCGTTTGAGCACAACGATCCCGCAGCCTTCGCCGCGGACATAGCCGTCAGCGTCAGCATCAAACGTGCGGCAGCGATTTTTCACGGCCATCATGCGCGCGTGCGAGAAAATTAGCGTCGCTTCCGGGGAGAGAATCAGATTCACTCCGCCGGCCAGGGCCAGGTCGGATTCGCCATTTCGCAGGCTTTGAACGGCCATGTGCGTGGCGACCAGCGACGAGGAGCAGGCCGTATCCAGCGCCACGCTTGGGCCTTTGAAATCAAAATAATAGGACAACCGATTGGCAGCAATGCTGAACGCATTGCCGGTGCCGTGATAGGCGTCCATGTGCTGTTCGTGCGTGAACTGAATAAACGAATAATCATTGGCGCTGATGCCGATGAACACGCCTGTCTTGCTGCCGGCAAGTTCGGCCGGCACGAGCCCGGCGCGCTCCAGCGCCTGCCAGGCGACCTCCAGCAGAATGCGCTGCTGGGGATCCATGCGCATGGCCTCGCGCGGTGAAATGCCGAAAAAGTTGGGATCAAATTTATCCACGGCGTCAATGAAACCACCGTCCCGCGTGTACATTTTCCCAGGGGTTCCGGGGATCGGATCATAATAATCATCGATATTCCAGCGGTCTTTTGGCACTTCGCGAACCGCATCCACGCCATTGTGCAGCAAGTCCCAGAACGCATCCGGATCATTGGCGCCGGGGAACCGGCAACCCATGCCGATCACAGCGATGGGCTCTGATTGCCGACCTTCCAGCGCTTTCACTTTCTTTTGCATTTCTTCGAGCGCAATGAACGCACGCTTTAGAGGGGAGAGCTCCTTTTTATTTGAATCTGAGGCAGAGTTCATTCAAAAATCCTTTGACAGCTTAAATGAAATGTCTATATGAAAACATAACGGAATCTTCACTTCAACTCAGCATACCGCTTCGTCATTTAAGTATGTAGACTTGCCGAACGACGCATTTATTCGGGAACATACGTTCCAATCCATTCCCCGCGCTGGATAAATATTCAGTGCGATCATAACATACGCGTAGTGGACGGTCGCGACCGTCC
>JBMOPW010000009.1:0-2983 GCA_049322915.1 Candidatus Zhuqueibacterota bacterium | reverse complement strand
GTCTGCGTGGGCGGCAGGGTGGCGGTGATGAGGAAGACGGTCGGCGTAGGCGAGGGCGGGGGAGGCGTGTCCGCGCCGCAGGCGGCGTTTCCCAACGCCAGCCCGAGCAGGAGGATAAGGAGAACGAACTGTCGAAAGGGAAAGTGGATCACGCGGCAATTGTACCGTTAAGTACCACGTAGTGGTGGCTTGCCCTTTGTAGCTCATCGTATCTACCCTGATTTCGCTTTTGCTTTACTGGCAGGTGATACAATTTTTCGAGACTTCAGGTAAGGTTCAGGTATGGCTAATGAAACTCAACCCTTGATTATGGTAAAAATGATGGACAAAGTCAAACAATTTTCTTATTATATTCTAGTATATACCGTTTATAATGGGGGTATCCAATTCATTTAGGAGAATAGTTATGTTTGACCAAATGAAAGGCAAACCAATAAAAATTAAGCGGGTTAACCCTGATGGCGTGACCCCTACACACGTTAATGACATGATTGTGAGTCATGATGACCAAGAGTTCTTTATAACATTTGCCGAAATCGAGCCTCCTGCAATTCTCGATGAAGGAGAATTGGAGCAACTAACCTCTATTAATGCAATTGCGAAAGTAAAACTGGTGATATCGCCAAATTTCGCCGAGGCCATAGTTAGAGCTTTAAGCGAAAACATTGAGAAATATAAAATTGTCAAAAGGGGAGATAATTAAATGGTCGTTGCTGCCCCAAGCGTCACAAGAGAATATGTTTGGTTTCATAAAGACAGGTTCAGGAGCTTGCCTGATGAAGTTAAAGAAATCAAATCCGAAAGGAGGCAAAGGCCTCTAAATTTGAATGGATATGCTTGTGATGTCGAGGAAATGCACGTAGTATTTGATAAAGCAAAAAGTGTAAGGTATGTTCAACAGCTTTCTGATGTCGTCGAGTTTATTGATGCTAATGTTCCGGACAATATAGCAAAACAAGCTCGACCTTATATCAATGAACTAAACAGAAGGTTAACCCCTTTTGAGTTTTTTGGCTTACCGCCATTCAGTGTCTCACTTCCAGAAGATGAAACCATGTTAATTGAATGGGATTTCGAGCATTTTACAATAGGTGTCTCTTTTGAGCCAAATCCAGAAAACTCCAGTTGGTACATCGTTAATGATGGGAGAATAAAGGGTACAACAGGTTGGGGCTTCCTGAATTTAAAGCCAATAAGCGAAATTATAAAACAATTCATTGATGACGCCTTAGGTGGTTTAAATGCCGCCGAATCGTGAATACCCTGCTACATTTTTGAGAGGAATTCCCCATGACGGCAATCAATATTTTGACAATCGAGGGAATGTAACTGGGTATATTTTCAGACCACATGGCAACCAACAACCTGCTAATGGATTTTACGAGCAATCAATTAACTGGGAGGATAACGATACCGTAGTACGTTTCACGTTGTCCGAAAGAAAATCCGACAATACTCTGCGATATAAGGGAGGGGCAGCCAGGGTGCCGAGAGAAGAAATAGATCGTATGGGGCAAGAGGTTCCTTTTATACTCACGGTTCGCTCATTTTCATGGTGGATTCGCGGAATTGATTGCCAGAGCGGAATAAATGCTTGAAGGGATGTTCAGCAGATCCAATATCTTGATCTGGAGTTCGGAAAGCGGTGTGATATGGCGATAAGACTGCCCGCCAATCTGCACGAAGTTCAGAAAAATATCCTTGAACACTCGGAGCATCGCTTCGGTGGTCGGGCGCTCGGTAGACCGCGTCGGGTTGCCAGCGTACAAGCCGCTCAGTTTTTCTCCTGCTTTTGTCAGTTGGCTGCGAGCGACATGCTCGATCAGCGTCAAGACCCGCAGCCCAATCGAAAGCAAGCGCGTCAAGCCGGTGGCGCGCTGGTCGTCTTCCAGGTACATTGGTATCAGGGAGAGGGGTTTGCCTTTCAGCCGCCCGAAATTGTGTTCAACCAGGTATTCTTCCCGGTAAGCCAGGACAGCCTGTTCCAGGGACAACATTTCCGGCGGGGCATTGGTGCCATAGACACGCCACCCCAGGCAGCGAATGGCTTGCTGCAAGGCAACCTCGTTTCGCTGGACGGAGACAAAGAACTGCCATTCAAAGCGGGTTTCAGCTGGGCGGTCACCATACTTGCGAACTTGCCGTTCTTGAACTTGTTCGGTTACTTGCGCATCCAGCCAGCCTTCGGCTTGGTATTGCTTGAGGATCGCTTCAATCGCCTGGCGCAAGGCTGGCTCGTCTGTGATGCGCCTCTTTCCTTGCTTGCGGTCATTCAAGGCTTTCAACTCCCGCTCGGCCTTCTCCAGGCGAAGGCGCAGCGCGGCTTCGGCGGCTTTGGCATGGGCCAACGAACGCACAATCAACCGTCGTTCAATCCACTTCACTTCCTGACCGTTGATGACAGCCGTCAGTGTCTCTTGGGATTCATATCCCTCGGCGATTTTTTCCAATGCACCCTCGGCATCCTGCCGTTCGACGCTCATCACGGGCTGTTCGCCACTCCAGACAGGCTTCAAATAGCTCTCCAAAGCCTCTTGCGGTACTTGCGTCAACGAAAGCGGCCCCAGATAATAATCATTGCCCGCTTGAAGATGGGCTCGCGTTTCCAGAGACATCATTTTGCTGTCGCCTACATACAGCAATCCGCGACGTTCAATGCCCGCCCGTACTTGTTCAATAGACGGAATATACAAGGGGTCATCGGCTTTGTCTCCCGCAACCACCTGCGTGGCAACGGGCATTCCCAGCGGGTCAAGGGTCGCCAGCACGACTTTCAGCTGCGGCAGATCCGGGCGATGATCCTTGCTGTGTCCCAGTTGGAACAAGCCTTCCTCACTCACCTTCCAGTATCCGCTCGCCGTCGTGCTGTCAATCCGAATGCACTCCGGCGTCAAATCATAGACCCGAACCGTGCGTCGGTTCAGACTTGCTTCAAAGGAAGCCCAGCGTTCATCGTCACTCAACGAATCCAGCACGGTTGCCA
>JBMOPW010000008.1:0-3068 GCA_049322915.1 Candidatus Zhuqueibacterota bacterium | reverse complement strand
ACTGCTTTTGGGGTGATTTTTTCATGGCTAAAGTGATCCTTTTTGGTTCGATATTCATGTGTTTAACCACCTTAATATACGAATCTTGGATCACTTTAGCTACTATTTTATTTTAGAATTTTAGGTACCACTTAATTTCTAAAATGGATTTTTTATAATCAAATTTAGCTATTTAATTTCTAAAAACATATGGAGTGAATTGACTGTGTCAATTCAAGCATCGACACAGTCGATGCACTCCATACTAAAATAATACGTTATACGCTCCTTTGACATTTCATTTTAGAAATTCAGGTGCCAAATGAATTTTCATTTTTTACATGATGATTTGGTCATTGAAATTTAGTATTTATATGAATGACCAGTAAAAATTTTGGCGCCTATATCATTATTGGACATACGCGTAGCAGACGGTCGCGACCGTCCACTACAGATACAAAAGTATCGAATTTATTACACATACTTTCAACGGGTCATTCATATTATTTGTGATTCATTTGGAATTTGTAACTGTCCAGGTTCCCGGTTCAGGGTTAAAGAGAATTTTCGTCGCTATGCAGGCATGTAGTCTTGCCGCGAAATCAGCAAGCCACAAAGTTACACGAAGATGTCCTTTTATTCATTCTTATTTTGTGAGATTCAATTTTTTTTAAACCAGATTCAGCTTTTCAGAATCGATAAATTGGATGTTGTTTTCCTTCGTGCCCTTGAGACTTATTGGCTAAGCAGTCACGAATATTCATTTACAAAATATACATGATGAAATGATTCTATCCTTGAACCCTGAACTCTGAACCAGCCAACCTGCGTTGTTACAGGAATTTGCCATGTGGAGGTTGGAATTTGCACCGATGCATCGGTGCGCCGTGCTATCATGTATTGCATGAGTTTTGAATTTTTCTCTTTGAATATGCGAGTCATTCGTGTTCAATGTCTTGAAGGAAAGTCACTTTTAAATTTTGTGGAAATGAGGAGTTAGACGATGTCGCTGCGCGATTGTGGGTACATGAATTCTATTCTGCGGGTCGATCTCACGACGGAGAAAATGACGACCCAGGCGCTGGATGAAAAAGTGATGCGCCTTGTTCTGGGCGGAAAAGGACTGGCCAGTTTGATCCTGTACAACGAATTAGCGCCGTTCACCAACCCGTTCTCCCCGGAAGTACCGCTCATCTTCGCTGTGGGACCGCTCACCGGCACCACTGCGCCCACGGCCGGCCGGCTGGGCGTGTTCACGAAGAGTCCGGCCACCGGCACCATTCTCGATTCGTACTGCGGTGGTTTTTTCGGGCAGACCATGAAATGGGCCGGCTATGACGCCATCGTCATCACCGGCCGCGCTGCTTCGCCGAAAGTGCTGGTGATCGATAACGACCAGGTCCGGCTGGAACCGGCCGGAGATCTGTGGGGCGCCGGCACCATGACTGCAACGGCGCGTTTGACTGAAAAATACGGTAAAGAATTTCGGACAGCGGTCATTGGCCCGGCTGCCGAACGCATGGCGCCCATCGCCGGTATTTTCTGCGATCTACGCACTGCCGGACGCGGCGGCGCCGGCGCAGTGATGGGCTCGAAAAATCTCAAAGCCGTGGCAGTGCGCGGCAGCGGCGCTGTGACCGTGCATAACCCGGCGTTGTTCCAGGAAATGGTGTGGGTCGCCAATCGCATGCTGCGCATGAGCTCCCAGATTCAACGCATGAAGGAGCACGGCACAGCCAATATCGTGGAACTTATCAATGCGGCCGGGGGACTGCCGACCAGGAATTTTCAGGAGGGACAGTTCGAAGGCCACAAGGAATTGTGGGGCGAGACCTGGACCAAGGAGTACTGGAATGAATCGGCGGCGTGCTACGGCTGCGGCATCGGCTGCACCAAGATTGCCATGCACAAAAAATCAGGCGTACGCATCGACGGGCCGGAGTACGAGACCATCTTCGCCCTGGGCAGCAACTGCGGCATCACCGACCGCGAGGCCATCATCGAGGCGAATCACCTGTGCGATGATTTTGGCATCGATACCATCAGCGTCGGCGTGATCATCAGCTTTGTCATGGAATTGTACCAGCGGGGCATGGTTGCGGCTGCGGATCTGGACGGCATCGAAGCCCGCTGGGGCAGCGGCGACGCCCTGATTGCGCTGACGCAGAAAATCTGCCGCGGCGAGGGCATCGGCGCGAAGCTGGAAAAAGGCGTGCGCGAGTTCAGCAAAAATTATCCCGGCAGCGAGGACTTTGCCATGCACGTGAAAGGCCTGGAAATGCCCGGTTACCTGCCGCGCAGCGCCAAGGGCGTGGGACTCAGCTACGCCATCTCCGAGCGCGGCGCCTGCCATCTGCACGGCTCGCCGCTGAGCGAACTCATGGGCGGCGCAGATCCGCTCGCGGTGCTCGGCAAGGCGTCACTGTTCAAAATGAATCAACTGGACACCGCCGTCATCGACTGCGCCATCATCTGCTATTTCACTAAATTTGGGTTCACGCTGAAAGAGGTGTGGCAGATGGTCAATCCCTGCACCGGATTCAAATATAAAAATCCGCGCGAGTTGGAAAGGGTGGGGGAGCGCGTCACCACGCTGGCGCGTATGTTCAATGTGCGCGAAGGGCTCACGGTCAAAGACGATACGCTGCCCAAACGCTGCCTGACCCAGCCGATGGCCGCCGGCCCGGCCAGAGGCCATGTAGTGGAATTGGGCGAAATGCGCGCCGAATACTATCAGCTCATGGGCTGGGACGTGAACGGCATTCCCCGGTCGGACAGAGTGCGCGAACTGCAGTTGGATAAGATTTTGGAGATTCCCAAAGGGTGATCGAACGAAAACTGGTTTTAAACTAAGCCCTTCTTACCCAGCAGGCGCTGCGCCTGAAAGGTGAAGTTGAATATTTTATCCCCATCGCCCTGCAGGAGATGGTTGGGGTGAAGTCTATGAAAGGAAGGTCGGCCAAAGTAACCGATCACAGGGTGGTTAAGAATGACAGGATAACAGGATGTTTGGGATAGACAGGATTAATTAACTTTAGCTCTTTATCATGTTAATCAAAACATAATCGTGTAAATCACAGGAGGCTGCG
>JBMOPW010000007.1:180245-453115 GCA_049322915.1 Candidatus Zhuqueibacterota bacterium | reverse complement strand
TGGTTTTATTGAAGAACATTCGAAAATTGTATCAATTCGCTGAAAATGGTGATGGCTTTATTTCTGAAAAACTGGCTGCATGACCATTTCCAAATTTTCTTTTTTACAGGAAAAAAAAGACTTGACCGATGCTGAACTATCTTGCCCATATTCAACATAATCAAAATTCTTCGCTTCATTCTATCCTGACTAAACAAATCATTTCGAATGATGATTTTATCGGATTTAATAAACTGCTCGATAATCCTGATCAACTGAACTAAAAATATTTCTTTACGGCCCTTCCAATTCGGATTTTCGTTATTATAAATACGCTTCGCAGTTTCAAAAATAATTGTCTGTAATCTGAATTTATCTGCAAGCTCCCGAAGGTCAATTTCTGAAAGGGCAGCAAGATTGGGCTTTCCGGCAATTATAGCTGCAAGCTCTGCTTGCGTGATTGCTTCCAAGGGATCTAATTCAATAGACTTGGCATCTTCTAAAGTTAATCTTGGTTTATAAACGTGATCAATCCTGAGAACATTCGGCCATTGAATTTTATATTCTTCCTTTTTTTTGACAGGTTCGATTTTTGTTTTTGGCGGTGGTGGCGGTGGTGGCGGGCCATCTCCTCCTTCATGGGGAAGAAAAGTAAAAGGCACACCAAAAATGTTGACGTATTCAGCTTCGAACAATCCTTTTTCAGTCACTTCATAAGAGGTACGTCTTAATCCACGGCCAACAACCTGCTCGCAAAGTAACTGACTTGAAAAGGCACGCAACCCCATTATATGGGTCACTGTCTTTGCATCCCAACCTTCCGAAAGCATCCCAACTGAGATCACTTTTTGAATTTGCTCTCCCGGTTGGCCTTGTTTTCCAACTGTATCGACTTGTAAACGCAGCAGTTCAGCTTGTTGCTTTTTGGTGAGTTTCTTCTCGCCATCGTTTTCATCATCATTTTCAATCTCAATATCAACGACTTCATCCTGAGATTCGGCCTGATCCAAAACTTTGCTGTCGATTTGAAGGATTTTATCAGGCTGACACAACTCAGGAATCAAGATTTGATTATAATCAAAAGAATATTTAATCCTTGCAGATGTCTCTACACGATTCGCTACGGTTATCATTACAGGTGGAACCTTATGGCCACTTTTTTCCCAGGATTTTTTTGCCTCCAGCCAATCCTTTCCCAAAAGATAATAAGCATTTGTTACCAAATCTGGTAACGGTTCTGACTCTTCAGCTTTGCGGTTTATGTCATCCTTAACATCCGGATCCATGTAAATATGGTAAAGACGAGACATTAATTCTTTAGTCCTTTTTGCATCGTCGCGAATTACAACACGCGGCGTTTTTACAAGACCGGATTCAATCGCGTCGTTCAAACCAAAATCACTGACAACCCAGGTGAACAGCGCTTCTTCTGAGCTTTTTTTGCCTGAAGGAGCGAATGGTGTTGCCGATAAATCAAAACATCGAAGGATTTTTCTTGCTCGATGAATCCGATCCAGCCCGCCTATCCAAATTGTGGATTCTTCAATGTCTTCCTTTTTAACGCCTTTGATTTTCGACTCTGCTGGGATGCGCCAGGCATGATGCGCTTCATCGTTAATCACAATAATATTGTTTGATTTCGCCATGTCACCCAAAACATCATGCACATACGCTTCATCACTTTTCACGCCGCGTTTATCAACGCTTTTTCTTTTGGCCAATTTTTCTTCTGTGTCCCACGCCAGTTTATGCCAGTTAATGATCAGTATTTTGCCTAACCTGAGCTTGTCCATCAGGCCAGATGGGACAATATTAAATTCTTCATAATAATTATCATCGTCATTTGGATTGAGAACGCTGAGACGACTTTTCACTGTCAGGCCGGGAGCAACAACCAATACATTTTTTGAAAACCGAATATCTTTGGAATTTGTGACCTTGTTTAAAATATTCCATGCGATTATCATTGCCATGATAATTGTTTTCCCGGAACCCGTCGCCATTTTGCAGCACCACCGGATGAATTCCCCGCCATCCGATGGAATATCAATACCAACTTTCTCTGAAGCCGGCGCTTCTGTTAGCCAAATGAGGGTTTCAATGGTTTCCAATTGACAAAAGAAGAACCGCCGGTCTTTTCTTTCTTCGGGGTCCTGCCAGTGTTTTAAAAGTCGGGCGGTTATTCCGGTAATGCCAGGATAACCGTTTTCTCTCCAGTCTTGAATGCGCGGGCGAATTTTATTGACCAATTCAATTTCAATGAATTGCCCGGGATCATCAAACGCCTTTGAATCCGGGGTAGCGACGACATACCCGGCGGGACGACGCCCTTCTTTTTGGTAGAACGTTCTCGTTTCCCGTTCATAAAACCAGTGCGTTGCCGGTACTTCGTAGGGTGTATTGATAATGAGTTTATCGATCGACTTTCTTTTTTCCATCGCTTTGTATTCTCATTGTATTTATCATTTCGGTTGGTATCTTTGTTTTGGATTTTTATTGAAGTTGCTTTGTTTATGTGTTCAAATTAAATTTCGTCAATACAAGCTGCGTCGAGATTTTTTATCCCGGACGGGGTGATTCCCGTGTCCACCCTTCGACTACGCTCAGGGTGACAGGTCGGAAATTATTTATCACCCTAATCGGAGTCTTCACTGTCATCCCGAGCGGAGTCGAGGGATGGATGATGATAATTTAAATGCGAACTTGCATTCCGGCACTTAGCCAATTCATGAATTTTTTCCCAATCACGTTTAAAAAGCGCTTCTTTCTTTTTCCTGCTCCAGCCCTTAATTTGCTTTTCCGCAGCAATCGCATCATTCGAATTATTAAATTCTTCAAAGTACATAAGTTTTATTGGCCGCCTGTTGAAAGTATAGCATTTAGGATTAATGCCTTGATCATGTTCTCGAAGCCTGCGTTCCAAATTATTCGTTATTCCGGTATAATATGAATTATCACAGCATTTTAGAATATAAACAAAATACATTTTCATAGGGGTTCGCTATTAATTATTTTGGTTTTTGTTACCAAAAGACTGTTTAATGTTTGAGTCAATTTTTGACCGCCTTCACCCTTCGACTTCGCTCAGGGTGACCGAGTGGATTTTTTTTCTCACCAGACTTAGTCTTTCTTGTCATTCAGATCGGAACCTATACTGTCATCCCGAGCGGAGTCGAGGGATGGCTATAATTTTATGATCTTTAAACTTTCAATACCGCGATCATCTACAATTTTAACGGCGATTTGCTTGCCCGGTGTAAACGGCAGGGATTTTGTGCCTCGGAACGCCTCAATTTTTTCTTCATCAATTTCGGCATTTAAATTTTTTGCCAGCTTTGCCCAGCCGTCATTCTCTCCGGCCATTGGGAAGAAAACCTGCCGCGGGAATAGACTGCGGCCATCATAATCAGGATCGAGCATCCACATAGCAATGTTGTTTTCGCCGCCGCTCTCCACGTTGCCGGTTTTGGGATTGTAATAATCAAAGCCTTTCACCTCAACCTGAATTTTTCCCTTATTTTCACCGCTCGTTATTTTTTCATAATCCACGTCCGGCTGGCCGATGAGCCAAAAGCTTTCATTGCTGGATCGTTTCTTTTTCAAATCATCAGTGAGCAGATCCGCGTTCATCTGCGCGCGAATTAATGTAACGCCGGGCCAGTTTGTTTCATCGATATCTTTGGCTGCTTCCTCATCAAAATGGAACGCCGCGAAAAGAATCATATCCGGTTTGGGTTTCATATTCCCTGCTTCTTCAATGGCGAGTTCCACCTGCCGTTGCTCCAAAGGCGCGTGTTCCGGGCCAAACGCAATGAGCACGCGTTGGGATTGTGTCATGTTTCGACTTCGCTCAACATGACCGGGAGTGTCAGTGTGAGCGAAGTCGAAGACTGGTTTGGTTTCCCCCTCGGCCTGTAAAAACCGTGTGCCTGACAATGGCTCTATTCGGGTGAATTCAATCATATTGCCGCCCTTTGCCCGAACCCCGGTTCTGAACAGTTCATCTCTCCACTCTGCCTGGCGCAGTGTTTCACCTGATCGGGATACGCTTTCATCTGTAGCAACATCTTCGAATTCAATTTCTTCGGGTGATTTTGATACAGGTGATGGCACTGCTTCAACTGTAAATGGGCCAGTCACTCTTGTTTTTTTGGTGTTCATAAAAGGCTGATCATAAAGCGTCTCTTCGGTTGAAGGTTCGTTGTTCGCAATACTTCCTAATGTAATATGGGGCACTGTTTTGTATTTAAACCCACTTCCAACACCCTCTTCTTGATGAGCGAGCTCATAATAATCAAAATTTGAGGTCATTAATCTATATTTGGCTAACGCAATTGATATACGTGATGTGTCACAAGTAATCCATCGGCGTCCCCATTGTTCAGCGCTAAAGGCAGTTGTACCAGAACCACAGGTTGGATCAAAAACAAGATCGCCCGGCTGTGTGGTCATCAAAATACATCTTTTTACTATTTCATCAGATGTCTGAACAACATATATTTTTTCTGCCGCAGCACCAATCTGTTCCCATAAACTATTAATAGCTACAACAGGATAATCATCTAAATATACTTTGACACTCAAACTATTTTTTTCTACTTCAAATCTATTTAAATTTTTTAGTTTTTCTAATCCTTCATATGAATACTTCCATTGTGTTCCTTTAGGTGGGAAATAGGTTTTTCCTTCATATAAAAATCCGACTCTTTTTTCTGTTCCTTGTGCATTAACGCCTAGCAGTCTATATAAACGCCAACCTTTATGGCTTTCCATAAAGGCTTTCATATTTTTTCTTTCATCTCCAGTTAATGATTTACGATATTGACCATCAGGGCTTTCTATTCTTAAGTGAGATCCAGCGGAATCAGCGAACCATTGAGCATCTCTTATAAAAAATAATTGGTTATATTGAGCACTTTCTTTATTCTTAGCATACCAAACAACATAAAAAACAGCATTATTTAAAAGTTTTTTTGAAAACATCATTGATGCTCTTTTAACAGATATTTGGCTAATAAAATTTTCTTGTCCAAAAATTTCATCGCATATATTTCTCACTAAATGTACATTTTCATCTGAAATTTGTATGAAAATACTACCCATCTCATTAAGTAATTGTCTTGCTAGTAAAATGCGGTCTCTTAAATATGAAATATATGAATGTATCCCTAATTCCCACGTGTCTCGAAAAGCTTTCAGCATTTCAGGCTCGGCTGTCAAATCATTATCATTATCGCCTGAATTAAATGAAGTGTCATTGATAAATGGTTGAAAGTTACTTCTATATTTAATCCCATACGGCGGATCAAAATAAATCATCTGCACTTTTTCACCCATGCCTTCTTTTTCCAGCAATGAGTTCATGACCAGCAGGCTATCCCCGGCAATCAGGCGGTTTGTCCAGTTTTCTTTGTGCTTGTAAAATTCAATCGCTTCACGGAGTGGTTTTTTCCCGGTTTCAAATAAAGACATCTGGGCTTCATTGGCGCTTTCTTTTCTCACGCTCTCGATAATCGTTTTCGGGTCAATCCGTTCGTGCACATGTAAGGAAACCGTGGGCACTTCAAAACTGGTGTGCTCGGCTTTTCCTGCCCACACCAATTGCGGGTAAAGGTGCGGGTCGTACTCGTATTTTTTCTTTCCGCCATCCTTGTCCGTCTCCGGCGTCACCAAGCCAACCGGCGGGTTGTTCAATCGTTCTTTGTCATTGTGAGTGAATTGTTCGATGGGTTTTTGATTAGCAGGTCTGTTATTTCTGGGCATGATTTAATCTCTCAATTTATTAAGTTCTTAATATCGTTTCTCATCAGACTTTTAGACTTTACGTCAATTTAGAAAAGAATATCGCCGACCTCCCTACCCCCACCTCAGCGCCAGCAGCGTGATATCATCGTGCTGGAGCATCCGTTTGGTGAAATTTTTCACGTTGTCCACGATTCGCTCGATCAGTTCCTGGGGACTGCCGCCGGGTTTGGCCACGATCTTTTCCAGCCGGGCCAGCGAAAACATCTCTTTGCGCGTGTTCTTCGCTTCGATGATGCCGTCGGTGTACAGCAAAATCATGTCTCCCGGGGATAACATCACCGTTCGGCTGGGATATTCCTCCTGGGGCAGAATGCCCAATGGGACGCCGGCAACATCGTCGATGGCAGTGTACTGCTTTTTCTCAAACTGATACCACAGCGGCGGCAAATGCCCGGCGTTGGTGATGATCAGTTCCCCGGTCCGTGTGTTCAGCACCATGTAGATGAGCGTGACAAACATGCCCTGTTGCCCCCGATCCTGAAGCACATTGTTGATGGTGTTCATCAGTTCGGCCGGGTGCACTGCAATATGGCAATAGTAGCGCAAATCGCTGATTAGCCGCGCCATGTACAGCGCCGCCGGCACGCCCTTGCCGGAGACGTCGCCGATGACCATCCCCAAATAGTCATCATCAATGGGGATGAAATCGAACAGGTCGCCGCCGACGGCTGTGGCCGGTATGTTTTTGCCGTAGAGGATGAATTTCTCGTCTTCCGAGTGCGGGAAAACCTGGGGCATGAAACTCTGCTGAATGCGATGGGCGGATTCTAACTGCTGCCGCAACCGTTGCTGCTCCAGTTTGTACTGGTACATTCGCGCGTTTTCAATGGCCAGCGCCACCTGGCGGCAAAACGTGGAAAAGATGGCCAGGTTCTCCTCGGTGAATGGCTGGGCATCGCGCCGGTTGATCACTTCGGCCACGCCGATGACTTTATTCTTGACTTTGAGCGGCGCCGCCAGAATGGATTTCGTCTGGAAGCCGGTGGAATGGTCGACATTGGAGTAGAACCGTTTGTCCGTGGAGACGTCCGGCACGATGACAGCCTCCCCGCTTTCAGCGACCCAGCCGGCAATGCCCTGTCCCACTTTCAACTGAATTTTGTCCTTGACTTTCTCGCGCACATCGCCCAGGGCAATTTCGCATTCCAGCATGTCAGTCTGTTCATTGAGCAGCATCACGGAGCTGGCTTCGGCGTTCATCACGCTCTGCGCTTTTTCCATGACGAGATTCATCAGCTCTTCCAGATCCAGCGTGGAGTTGATGATGGAACTGACCTCGATGAGGCTGGTGAGGTCGGTGACTTTTTTGCGTAACGATTCGATGGTATCCATGGCGTTCGGATGTCACTTGGTTTGAATGAATGTGAAGCGCCTCTTCTTTCACGCCGCCCCGATGCGCCCATTCGCATCGATTTCAGGCGTTGGCTTTGACTGCACTTCGCCCGTCATGGCAGAACGGGTCGTTCGAAGGACGGCTGAGCCAGTTCAAATCGCGGCGCGTTTTATTCCGCGAAACAGCGCCGCATGGGAAAGCGAATTTCGCGCAGTCCAAAGGGCCCGGCAGTCCCGCAGACAGCCCACACGTTTCATCAATGTCACGAATGGGCTGGCCGACGAGCGCCTTTATTTCGATTGCTCATAAAGATAAAAGAATCAAATTTTAAAATCAAGGAATAAATCAAAAGAAACTTTTTTTTAACAAAATCGCTGTGCGGTTGATACTTGAAAAAGGGGCGTCAAATTTGCGTTTTCAGAAAATAAAAACAGCATGATGCAGGTGTTGGCTGCATCATGCTATCTCTACTACAAAATGAAGTTAGTATATGTTAAGTGAATCTGAAGGGATTCCGAATTGGACTCACAGGGCTTTCGTGAATGAGAGGTGTCCATCCCGGAACTGCACGTACAAATGATCTCCGGAGACGATTTCTTTTTTCAGAATTTTCTCGGCCAATGGATTTTCAAAATACTGCTGAACAATTCGTCGGATCGATCGTGCGCCCTGCTGCATGTTGAATTCCCGCTCGCCCAAAAATTCTTTTGCGCTGTCCGTGAGCGTCACTGCGATGTTCATTTCATTGGTCTTGCTCAGGAGCCGAGTGATTTCCTGCTCCAGAATGGTGATGAAATGGCTCTTGTTCAACGGGTGGAACGGGATGATATCGTCGATGCGATTGATGAACTCCGGCGGAAACAGTTTGCGCAAAAACTTTTCATGTTGCTCATCCGCCAGAATATTCGCCTGCTCGTCACTCGCGTTGTTGAAACCGATCTGCGAGGAGTTGTCGGCATTCATCGTGTGATTCACAGTCATGATAATCAGTGTATTACGAAAATCAACTTTGCGTCCCATGCTATCGGTGGCCATGCCATCATCCAGAATTTGGAGCAGAATATTGAGCGCTTCGGGATGTGCTTTATCAATTTGATCCAGCAAAATCACGGAGTAGGGATGACGTCGCACCGCTTCGGTCAACTGGCCGCCTTCTTCGTGGCCAACATAGCCGGGAGGCGCGCCAATCAGCCGGGACACAGCAAATTTTTCCATGTATTCGGACATATCCAGTTGCACCAGCGCGTCCGATTTGTCGAACAAATTGACGGCCAGTTCCTGGGCCAGTTTCGTTTTGCCCACCGCTGACGGTCCGATGAACACAAACGAACCCACCGGACGCCGCGGATCTTTCAACCCGGTGCGAGCCCGTTTGATGGCTTTGGTGATTTTTTCAATCGCGTCCCTCTGGCCGACAATGGTCGTATTCAAACGTTCGTCCATCGATAAAAGTCGGTCGGACTCGGTCTGGGTCAGGCGCGTCATGGGAATGCCGGTCATCAGTCGGACGGTCTTGGCGATATCCATGCTGGTCACTTCCGGCGATTTCTTCGTCGCCAGGGTCTCTGCCCGTGGGGCGACTTTCACATGAGCCACCTGGGCCGCGCCGATCTTTTCGATCTCGGTCAGGCTTTCCATTCTTCGGAAAAAGCTCTCAGATTCGGAATCCAATAAAATACCGTGGGGCTCATTCGTGTAAGCGACGCTGTCATTATCCTGACTCAAACTGACCATGGCGCCGGCCTCATCCAACAGATCGATCGCTTTGTCCGGGAAAAATTTATCCGTAATGTAGCGATCCGCCAATCGGACCGATTCCAGAATCGCCTTTTCGGTGTAATGGACATGGTGATAGGATTCGTATTTGGCTTTGATGCCCTGAAGAATCTCGTACGTCGTCGCATTGGACGGCGGCTCGACCATCACGCGCTGGAATCGTCGTTCCAGGGCTTTGTCATGTTCAATATATTTCTGGTATTCGTTGAGCGTGGTAGCGCCGATGCAGGCGACTTTTCCCGAGGCCAGGGCTGGTTTCAGCAAATTGGACACGTCCAGATTTCCGCCGACGCCGCCGGCGCCGATGATGGTGTGCAATTCGTCAATGAACAGGACGATGTTATCGTATTCTTCCAGCTCATCGACAATTTCCTTGAACCGTTCTTCGAACTGACCGCGAAATTGGGTGCCGGCCAGAATCAGTCCCAGATCGAGACTGAATATCTGCAAGTCATGAAACACCGGGGGCACGCGTTTTTCGATGACGCGCAACGCCAATCCTTCCACCACAGCCGTTTTGCCGACGCCCGGCTCGCCGATGAGAACCGGATTATTCTTTTTGCGGCGCATTAAAATTTGAATGACTCGCTCGATTTCTTCGTCCCGGCCAATCACCGGATCGACCTGGCCTTTGGCAGCCAGTTCAGTCACATTCTGGCCGTACTTGGCGAGCTTCAATTTTTTCAGATCGGTTACAACGTTGCGTTTGCTCTTCCCACCTAAAGAGGAAATGCGTTCAATTTCCCTGCCTACGTTGGTGTAGGTGATATTGAAAGAATCCAGCACCGTTGCAGCCACTCCATGCTTTTCTGCAATGAGCGCCAGGAACAGATGCTCTATTTTAATATTCTGGGAATTGTAGCGTTCAGCTTCCACCCAGGCCCGACGAAGAACATTTTCAGCCCGCTTGGTCAGCGGCACATCTTCCAGGGTCACTGCGTAGGGCAGCGGTTGAATAATTTTCTCCACCCTCTTTTTCATCTCATCGATATCGCAATGCAGGTTTTTCAAAATTTCATGAATAATATTCCGCTCCGAGCCTTTCAGCAATCCAAGCAACAGATGTTCTGTGCTGATGAAATCATTCCGCAATCGTAACGCCTCTTCTCTCGAGTTCTTAAGTACCTGGTGTATCTTGTCTGAAAAGTCCAATTGCATTTCCTCGCTCCAAAATTCCAAATTGATGTGAATTCGTTTTGGAATATCTTATTCAAGTATTATGCCATGATAATATACATGAATTTAGTTATTGTTTTTTAATTAAATGAAGCTCTCTGAACTTTCTGTTTTCAATTATCAATATGAGATTTTTTCAGGATTTTCCAGATTGAAGAATTTATTTGTTCTCAGAATGACACGCTTGTTTTATTTTTTGGAAGACCAATTTTTTGTCGCCTCGAAATCGCAAAGGCTCGAAAAAACCTTTTGTAAATAAAATGATGATTTCCCTGTTTTATAGTTGGAAAATCAAACTTCAAGTTTTCGAGACTTAGAGGCAAAACTAACACTATTTGAACTGTAATCAGATTTTAGAATACATTAAAATAGGTCATTTTAACTAAAACAATGTGTTGAGTGTCAAATTTTTAATAATTCGCGGAACGGAAATAGTGGAGGTATAGAGTCTCATTGTAAAAAGCGGGAATGCAGGAGGACTTGGCTTTAGCAGTCCACGGTGTGAAAACCGGCGTGGTCGCGAGCGATGCAAGCAGATAGGCAGCCGCACGCTTCGAGAGAAGAGGCATTTTTTGGAAGTAACCATTCCATGTCTTCGATGCCTACCTGATTTCAATTCTGTTCGAGACAATATCAGATTGAGATCGCGTTCATCGGACATCATTGGGCATATTCACTCGCTGTAACGCGCGCAGGCCATTGAACACCACTATAAGGCTGGCGCCCATGTGGCGAACACGGCGTTGACTTGTTGGAGGTGGGTTGAGAAGGGATGTGGCCAAAACTTCCCGGATGCGTTGTAACCAGTGAATATCAAATCCGAGCCGACGAGACAGATTGCCGCTTCCGGTCGTCACGATTCGGACAAAGTCGCCTCGCCGGCAGTATCGTCGAGGCACCCAGAACCGCCTCTCGCGGTTGCATTTCACGGGAGGCGTTGGTTCTGATCCATGTTCTCCAATCGGATTCTGTCCGACTTTTTCAGTCCCTGCACGACGATGTCGTAGGAATGATCGATCATTTCAAGCACGGCATCCCGGGGAATGGTGTCATCCAGCGTCACGGTGTTCCAGTGCTCCTTGTTCAAATGATAGCCTGGCTGCACCGCCGGATGCATCGCTCGCAGCGCCAGCGCGTGATCCGGGCGGCATTTGAGGGAGAGTCGCAGCGGACTATGCTGCCACCCGATGATGGCGTATATTTTCCCAAGAACCTTCACCACCAATGCGTCCGGGCCAAATGGGAATTCCTCTGTACTTCCTTTTTTTTCCGATAGATAGGTGCGTAGTAACTCGAGTTCCATCCTTTCCCCTGGCAATGTTAATAGTGTACTATTGAACTGGCGTTCGAATCAGCGTGATGATTCAGGGAATCATCGTCCGACTCGCTGTCAATCACCATCGCGCTTTTCCGGCGATAAAGCCCATGGGTTGTACCGGCTCCGTTGAGCTACTTCCGGGTATAGGTGATTTCCAGCATTTTGTACTCTTTCTGAATACCCTCCGGCATCGGAAAATTCTTGAAAATGCTTTCGTACACGAACTTGTCCGGGCTTTGAATGGTGAAGTTGAAATCGAATTCCTGCATCCGTTTCATGATGGGATCGTCATCTTCGCCGGACAGGGACAGCGTTTTGGTCGCTTCATTAAATCCGCCAAAGGCAGTGACAAAATAGGTGCCCCAGGTATCCAGCATCACCGCGACATATTTCTTGTGTCGTCGATCGAATCCGAACAGGGAATAGGTTTCCGTGTACATATCGCCTTCGCCGCTTTTCGAATCCATTTCAAGGAATCGGTCGCCCAGTACCATTTTATTTTCGGATGTCCCGGAGAACACCATGGGTTCCGCTCCCGGCTGCATCCAGACTTTGATATCCATGTTCCATGTTCCAACCAGCGGCCCGAATAAAGCATGCTCCGGCCCCGGAACTGCCAATTTCATGTACTCCGCCATCATCTCCTGCTGCGTTGCCGGGTCGACTTTCTCTTGCGAACTGGCACTTGTGAATGACGCGGTGAGTACGCCGATGATCGCTGTTATGATAAAAAATCGTTTCAGTTTCATTTTCTGTTCCTCAGTTAACTTGATACGTTGCTATGATTTGTTTTCGCTCTTTTTAAAAAAAACACTCATCTGATTTTTGATTCCAATCCTGTGGCATGGGGCGTGTTGAACCAGTGCCCGTTATTTGATGACTTCCACCTTGACCTCGATCAAACCGGCGTGGATTCCATCCAGTTCGCTCATCGCGCGATACGAGACATCGATGACGCGATTTTTGGAAAACGGCCCACGGTCGTTCACGCGCACTTCCACGCTCTTCCCGTTCAGGACATTCGTCACTCTGCAAATGGTCCCGAATGGAAGTGTCCGGTGGGCGGCGGTCATCTTCTCGCGATCGTACAATTCGCCGCTGGCGGTTTTTCTTCCCTGGAATTTATCGCCATAGTAAGATGCTTTGCCTGTCTGGGGTTCCCCGACTACCTTCGTCGGCTGCGCCGGCGCCGATGGCTGCGAATCGGTTTCATCGAGGTAAATGATGCCGCTCTCGTCGGCATTGGTTCGGTCATCGGCAGAAGTCCTGGCCGGGGGTTTATTCGTAGCCTGGCCCGGTTCGTCCTCATCCAGATAAACAATACCGGATTCATCGGCAGCATCGGTCTCATCCGGTTCGGTTCTCAGGGCGCTTTGTTGGGCACAACTGAAGAGCACAACGAGGGTTATCAGAAACAGAACGAAGTGGTTGAAACTGAAAGGTACTCTCACGACCGCCTCCTTTGTTTAAGTCATTCGATGTGACGATGTTTTCAGTGAGTCAACATCGGTGAATAGTAATCCAATAAAACCTGATCGTGTGATGTACTCGTTGAACTACCATCGACATAAAATGTTCACTGTCTCCGGCCCGTCTGCCACCCGCTGTTCCGCCGATTTATACCAGCTATTTCTTCAACAATTTGAATGCATGATTCGGGTTGAAATTATTTCGGAAGAGATGCACAATCCAGATCATTGCCAATGGCTCCAGCAAGCGGGACGATGTGATATCGCCCAGATCGATCACGGACCAACCCAGGGACTGGCTCAACTCACGGACTGTTTTCTTGGCTGAATCATCATTGCCGCAGATGAACATATCCGGCGGGCCATCGGAGAAATCGGGCTTCACCATGTGGAGATTCCCCACGCTGTTGAACGCTTTCACCACGTGAGCGCCGGGCAGCCAGCGCTGAACCTGCTCGCCGCCGGAATCCGTGTGACCCAGAGCTAACCGCGGCGGCGCTCCCTGAGCTTCAAACACCAGCGGATTTGTCGCATCCAGCACCACTTTGCCGGCAAAGTTATTCAGTTGCGCCTGGGAGATGGCGTTCTTGCACCCGCTCCACGCAACGGCCAGCACAATGAGTTCGCCGAACTCGGCTGCTTCGGCAAAGGCGCCAGCCGAGGCATTCTTCCCATTGGATTGCACCCAGTCCTGTACTTTTTTCGGATCGCGCGAACCAATTTTCACCTGATGCCCTAATTCAATTAATCCTTTGCCCAGGACTTTCCCCACATCTCCGGTTCCGAGTATGCCTATTTTCATAAAATTTTCCTTTTCTTTGTTCGTGTACATTCATCATCGTTCCGATGTAAATTGGCGCAGACGGCTGTCTTTGCCACGGAAAGATGCAGTCCATCATTCGGTTCAGCGCCGCGCTCCGGGCGGGAAACAACAGTTTCAGCCCAATAAATTCAGGCGTCGGTTGAACGAATGACTCTTCCATATTTCTGGCACTGACTATCAAGAATTATACCAGGATTTTCAGTCGCGACCGGAGCGATTTAATCTCATAAAATCAAAGGGGTAAGTCAATCAGGCGTCGTGCAGAATTCGCGGAGTGTATCGCTTAATCATGGGGAATGAGACATGTCGCATCAAAGCCGATTCGAGTCAGCCCGGGCAGGTCGCGTCATCAACGGACCTGCCGGTTCAACCTTGCGTTTGACACGTTCGGACTATTTGGCTTCAGGACGCCTTTCTCAGCCCTTGCAACTCCAACTGAATTTTCAATTGTTTGGCGGCAATTGCATAGCCGCCGAAATTGGCGTCAACAAAATGGAAATGATTGCCGTTGTTCTCTGAAATATAACATGTCACCAGCGCGGACGATGACGCAAAAACCCCGTAGACAAGCTCTCCGGCGGCGGTGCGTTCATCCAGATATTTCACCAGCATTGCGCGCTGATCCGGATTCCCTGACATGACTTTGCGCAGCATGTCATCGAATTTTTTGTAATCGGTATTCCGAATCAGGTCTTCCCGAAAGGTCGCCCAGTTCACCCGGGTCACTGGAAAACCAAACAGCATGATGCCGCTTCGGATGACAATCTGTATTCGCATCCAAATATTGTACATCAACCGATGCGCCCAGCTTTTCCCAAAGGTACGAATTTTGGATTCAACGATCAATTTTTTGGGATTCAATGTGAGATGCAGATGGCGGATATGAATGGGATGACAGGCCTCATCATCGCCATAAATACGCTGGATGACGGCAATGACATCGCGGTAAATTTTGGCATTGGCGTCAAAGGAAGCGCCCGTCGCCTTGATGAGCAGTGCGACAACTTCGCTGTGCTGACTGGGAATATCTCGCCAGCGGCATTCCAGCCCCTTGAAATCTGCTTTGGGAATATAATATTCTGTGAGGAGATTGTAGTTCTTTCCATTCTCAGGTTTTTTCAATAACTCTTCGGCGTACGTGATGCCGCCGCCCATGAACACCGCCTGATTGAAATAGTCTGAGAACCGATAGCGAGCGACGAGGATTGTATAACCGGCAGCCTTAATATCCCGAACCGGGATCACGCCGACGCGCATGTCGAGATTGTACTGATTCTTTGTTAATGTTTTAATCGCGCTGAGCGCCTTTTTCGCTTGAAACACCATGGAATCAGGGATGCACAGCGCAGCGCCATCTCCCCCAAATGAAAATGGTATCTCCAGCTTTTTCGCAATATTCAAAATTGAGACAATGACCGAAGCGCCGGCAATGTTCACTTCTTTATACCGGCCCTCCTGGATTGCTCTGGTTGACCCCCTTACGTCGGCTACCACCACGCTCCAGTCCTGTGGCAGCTCTTTATAATTTATAGGATTTGCAACTTCCAAAAAATTATCAAGCAAGGGAAGATTCATGTAAAACGTGTCTGTACTCATGGATGGACCTTAATCATGCTAGACTTTCATGGGGTACGGACCATTCTTCTTCCATATTCGGTAGTATGCAGCTAACGATACTCCCTGATATTTTCAACTGTGTGTTATCGTAACAATCGATCGCAGGAAAATATTGCTGTGAAAAATTGGCCCTCTCAATTCATCGTAAAACGGTCCACATCCTCTTTGCTGTGAATCGCATTTTCCGATGGGTAACGTCCCTGCTGATTCGTTTCTATGACTCCATTCGTTTGATATTTTATTCCAATGAATTGATCTGAATTAGTGACTGTTTGGTTAATTTTAGTACACCGGGGTTGCCGAACGATTCACCTATTAGGGAATATAAGTTCTGCTCCATTCCCCGCGCCTCATGCTGACCACCGTGCCGCTGTGCATCATTCTTCAATTCCGCTGAATTCCATGTAGCGGTAGAGAGTCGCCCGCGAAACGCCTAACAATTTGGCCGTGACTACTTTGTTGCCATTGGCCTTGTCCAGCGCATTTTTCACCACTGAATCGTTCAACTTTCGTTTGCGTCTCCGTTTCTCCGGAACAGGTGTGTATTCTTTGGACTGGTGAATTGACATCGGCAGATGCTTGGGTTCGATGACGTGATCCTTGCACTTCACCAGCGCATATTTAATTGCATTCTGCAATTCCCGAATATTGCCCGGCCAGCGATATTTCTTCATCAGTTCCAGCGCTTCTGCTGATATCTCAGCCGGCTCCCGGTGGAGTTCTCCCACGGCTTCGCTCAAAAAATATCTGGTTAACAACGGGACGTCATCGATGCGATCCCGCAGCGGCACTGTGTAAATCGGCACAACGCAGAGCCGGTAATACAGATCCTCGCGAAACCGTCCCTCGGCAATTTCTTTGTTGATATTTTTATTCGTCGCGCTGATGACCCGCACATCCACTTTGGTCGTTTTCTCGCTGCCAACCCGTTCGAACGTGCCTTCCTGCAGCACTCTCAGAATCTTCACCTGCATCATCGGTGAAATATCGTTCAATTCATCGAGAAAAATAGTGCCGCCATCGGCCATTTCGAACCGGCCCTTTTTATCGCGAATCGCGCCGGTGAACGCGCCCTTGACATGGCCGAATAGCTCGCTCTCCAGAAGCGTTTCCGTCAATGCACCGCAGTTGACTGCCACGAACGATTCCGTCGCTCGTTTTCCCTGGTAATGGATTGCCGTAGCGATCAATTCTTTGCCGGTTCCGCTTTCACCCTGAATTAAAACAGGGACATCGACCTGGGCTAACTCTTCGATGGTCTCGTAGAGTTCCACCATCCGGGGATTTTGTCCAATGAGACCGGCAAACCCTTCCTGCATGCGCAGTTTCGCTTTGAGCTTCGTCAATTCCGAAATATCCTCGAGCATCAACAGCGCTAATTGCTCTCCGCGATATTCCACCGGCGCAGCGCTCACGAGCAAGACCACATCCTCGACGCCATCCCCTTTGAGCAATGCCTTTTTGACCTTTGCCTTGTGCACCTTTCTCCCGTTGAGCGCTTTGAACGCCACATCAAAAATCTGGCAATCCTGGCATAATTTATTTTGTCCGCATGCGCCCCCACCTTCGGCAGCGCTCACACAGCGTATCACTTCACCAATGCTTTTATTGAAAATTTCGCCGCGGCTCACGTTCAATGATCTCTCTAAAAAATCACTGACCGACTGCACGCGGTGATTTTTATCGATGATCATTACCGAACTGGGAATTGAATGAAACAGAGTTTTCAGCAATCCATTTTCATTGATTATCACATCAATATCTTGCATGTAAAAATTATGTTCCCTCCTCAAAATGAGTGTCTGTCTCCGCGCATGAATATTACAGATAATTTCTTAATTTTTCCCGGCGATGGACATACTGCAATTTCCGAACGGCTTTCTGTTTTATCTGCCGGATGCGTTCGCGACTCAAATTCATTTGATTCCCTATTTCCAGGAGAGTCAATGGCCGTTCACAATCAAGACCGAAATAGAGCCGCAGCACCGTCGCTTCAGCCGAGGACAGCGAATCCAGCGCGCATCGAATGTCGATCTTCAACGACTCTTCCAGCAGCTTGCTTGATGGCTCTGCGAATTCATTGCTTTCGAGCCGGTCGATCAGCGAAAGACTGCCGTCGTAAGGCAGGGTCGAGTCATCGAGCGACAATTCGTTCGTCCAGTGGGTTAAATTTCTCGACAATTCATTGGGGGAAATTTCCAGCATGTCGGCCACCTCTTCCAGCGCCGGCGCGCGTCCCAGATCCTGTTCAAGGTTTTTCACCGTCGAACTGAATTTTCCCAGAATGCCAATCCTGTTGATGGGAAGCCGCACCAACCGCGAGTGCTTGGCCACTGCGCGCATAATGGCCTGTCGAATCCACCATACGGCGTACGAAATAAATTTATAACCGCGATCGGCATCGAAACGTCGGGCCGCTTCCATTAATCCTATATTGCCTTCACTGACGATCTCATCAAATGGAAGCCCGCGCTCCTCGTACTCGCGCGCAATGAACACCACGAATTTCAAATTTCCCCGCACCAGTTCATCCATCGCCTGCTTGTCGCCAGTCTGGATTCGTCTGGCCAGAGCCAATTCCTGTTCATGCGTCAATCGCGGTATTTTATCAATCTCAGCCAGGTATTTTTCCAGTACCCGCCTATTGGACCCATTCTTTAAGTTATGCATTATCCTACCCAACACTTGTATCTGAATGTAATTTATTTTTTTGGAATTGTAATTTTGACTTCACACTGCAAACAACATACCACTTTTTTCATAAATATAAGTGGCGCGGCATTCGACTTTCTCAACCGGTCGTTCATTTCACTGCATCCAGCTTAACTTGACTGCATTCAGCAAATTGAAACTTTTATTGAACTTCCCAATGACATTGCCGGTTTCAACGCTGTCGGCTCTCTCGCGAAGCAAACACCCACAACGAATCAACGAATGAAAAGGGCTATTTGCGCACCTCCGTGCGTTGCCAGTTGCGACATGTCTCATTATTAAACTGCTCTCGACGGAACAAGTTCACTCATCTTTTAATTTCTCCTCGCCGGAGGCAGTAGTGCGAAGAGGCGGCGCAATCTTGCCTTGGTTATTATCCATTGTAGAATATTCTACACGATGTTGTCAACTATTATACAATCGGGCAGTCATGATTCAGGATAGCGAATCAGGCACGACCAGGAATGCCTGTCCTAATCTTGCATAAAAAAAAATCTGTTGCCCGGAATTCAGGTGCTTTAAATCAACCGGGAGACTCAGTTACATTTGCCGCGCGACTGGCAAGGCAACGCTTTTTATTTGGTTCATCCCCAAAAAGTAAACTGTTGATTTTTTCTCTTTTAATCCGTATATTCACCAACCATAACCACATTCACTACCTTCACTTAAAAAACAGAAAAAATATTGAATACATACATTGGTGAGACTGCCGCTTTATTCACTGCTTTTCTGTGGACATTCACGTCAATATTATTCACCATTGCGGGGCAACATGTTGGCTCACTCATTGTCAATCGGACCCGCCTTCTCTTTGCTACAAGCTATTTAATTATCCTCCATTTTTTTCTGTACGGCGCATTGCTGCCAGTCGCTGCTGAACCCTATCGTTGGGTATGGCTGGGACTTTCAGGTATCATCGGGCTTGTGCTGGGAGACGGACTGCTTTTTCAGGCTTTCATCTTAATCGGCGCGCGACTCTCCATGCTCATCATGGCGATTGTTCCCATCATCTCCACCCTGTTAGCCTGGGAGTTCTTCAACGAAGTCCTGAGCCTTTCCGAAATCGTTGCCATTCTGCTCACCCTCGGCGGCATTGTCTGGGTCATTTTGGAACGGAACAACAATACGCAACCGACTCAGTCCCGAAAATACGTGCTGGGCATTTTATGCGGTATTGGCGGTGCGGTCGGTCAGGCCATCGCGCTGATTACTGCCAAGAAAGGGTTGAGCGGTGACTTTCCGGCGCTGTCCGCGAATCTGATCCGCGTTTTCACCGCCGCGTCCATTCTCTGGGTGGCGGCGTTGTTCAAAGGGCAAATTTCCTCGAATTTCAAATTCATGAAAAATCCACCGGCGCGCAGTGCCCTAATCGCCGGGTCCGTGTTCGGTCCCTTTTTAGGGATATGGCTCTCCCTTATCGCGATTAAGCACGCGGATATCGGTATTGCCTCGACGCTGATGGCGCTTCCCCCCATCTTTCTGCTGCCACTGTCACGCTGGATTTTCAAAGAGGAAATTTCCTGGCGCGCCATCTTTGGAACCACACTGGCCATCGTTGGCGTGGCCATCATCTTTTTGGTCCCGTAACCCGCTCAATCCTCCTGCTAAACCCGCGTCCGCCGAATGTCTGCGAGCGACCGTGCGGAACTGAAATTATTTCAGGTCAGTTTAAACTGAGCCATTTATCGCAGTTGGCCAGTGACTGAATTGGAGTTATGACCTGCTGGCATTTTGAACCGAGCAACGGGCGGAACTCGCGAACGTAACAACAGGTCGCCGGTTCATCGCCGCCGCTGTTCAGGGAAAATCAGGATGAAGAACACAGGTAAAATTCACACGCAGGAATCCTCGCGAAATACGACATGGATTCTGTTCATCGGGGCATTGATCATCGCCATTGCCACGTTGCATTACGCCATTCCGACCCGCATGCCTCATCTCCATGAATTGCTGCGCGCGTTCTTCTATCTGCCCATTATCCTGGCAGCGTACCGCTTCAGATTGAAAGGCGGACTTTCGGCTGCGGCAGTCGTCATCGCCCTCTATTTCCCACATGTGGTTTTTCAATGGGGCGGTGATTTCCTCTCCAATTTCAGCCGCTTTTTAGCGATGGTCATGTTTCTTGTCGTCGGCTCTGTGGCCGGAACGCTTTCCCGGCGCGAGTGGGAGGAACGCAGGAAGTACCGGGAAACTGTGCGCGAATTGGAACATTCTTACCGGCAGCTCAAGTCTCAATCCGAAAAATTGACCGAGATTGAGGATCAGCTACGAACCGCGGAACGACTTTCAGTTCTGGGCGAACTCACCGCCAGTCTCGCCCATGAAGTGCGCAATCCCCTCGGCTCCATTTGGGGCGTCGTGGAAATCCTCAAGAGCGATTGTTTCAAAGAAGGGAAAAGCTCGGAGTTCATGGACATTTTAATCAACGAGGTGAAGCGGCTCAATCAGGTCGTTGAGAATTATTTAAATTTCGCCCGCAAGCCGCAGGTGACAAAGCAGTCCTGCAATCTCGCCTTTGTTTCCCGCTCGGTCGTTTACCTGCTCAATTACAAAGCGCAAAGACAGGGGATCTCGTTCGCGCTGGATTTTCCGGCTTCGCCCATGGAACTGGTCACCGATGAGAATCAGCTTCGCCAGATTTTGATCAATCTCCTGTTGAATTCAATCTATGCCATGCCGGACGGCGGCGAAATCACCATTCGCGGAGAATATCTCCCATCGAATCAGGCCGAGGAATTTCACTGGATTCGCCTGACCATCCGCGATACGGGCCAGGGCATGACCCAGGAGACGCTGTCCGACATTTTCAAGCCGTTCTTCACCACAAAGCCGACCGGCACCGGGCTGGGATTGAAAATTGTGAAACGAATTATCGATCAGAACAAATGGAAGATGGACGTGAAAAGTTCGCCATCGCAGGGGACGGATTTCACCATCACTATTCCGCCGGAGAAAAAAGATGCCTGATAATTTCAATAAAATATTATTGATCGACGACGACGCCAATCTGAACAAGGTCGTTGCCTATCAATTGCAGCAGATGGGTTTCAAAGTGACCACGGCGCTGAATGGCGGATCCGGCCTCGCCACGTTCAATCAGGCTGCTTTCGATATCGTCATCACTGATTTGCAGTTGCCGGATATTTCGGGCATGGACGTTTTGACCACGATTCGGCGTTTCGATAAAAACGTCATTCTGATCGTCATCACCGCCTACGGCACCGTTGAAAATGCCATTGAAGCCAGTCAGATTGGCGCGGATGATTACCTCACTAAACCGTTCGGCAAAGAGTCGCTGCGGTTTGTCATCGAAAAAGCCATTCGGCTGCGGAAGCTGCAGAATGAAAATGTGCAATTGAGGAGCGAGCTCCTGCAGAAATACAACTTCGGCAATCTTATCGGCAAAAGCTCAGCGATGGAGGATGTGCTGAAGCTTACCGGCCGCGTCGCGGAGAGCGAAGCCACCGTGCTTGTCCAGGGCGAAAGCGGCACCGGCAAGGAACTGATTGCCCGGGCCATTCATTACAACAGTTCCCGAAAAAACCGACCGATGATCACGGTCAATTGTCCCTCGATCCCGGAGAATCTGATGGAGAGCGAATTATTCGGGCATGTCAGAGGCGCCTTCACCGGTGCGCTCAAAGATCGAAAGGGCAAATTTCAATTGGCGGATGGCAGCACCATTTTCCTGGACGAGATTGGCGATTTGAAGGAAGACCTGCAGGCGCGACTGCTGCGCGTGTTGCAGGAGAAGGAATTCGAACGCGTCGGGGACTCGATACCTGTTAAGGTGGATGTCCGCGTTGTGGCAGCGACAAACAAAAACATACAGGAGCAGGTGGCTGCCGGCAAATTCCGGGAGGATTTATACTATCGCCTCAACGTAGTCACCATTGTCATTCCCCCGCTGCGGGAGAGAAAAGAGGACATCCCGTTTCTGGTCGACCACTTCATCCAGAAACACGAGCGCAATCAATCGTTCACCATCACCCCGGAGGCGCTGGCGCTTCTGCTCGACCATCATTGGCCCGGCAATGTGCGCGAGTTGGAGAATGTCATTGAGCGGGCCATTGTCATTTCCAAAGACCCGGTCATCACGCCGGATTTGCTACAGCCGGTCTGGAAATCCAATGCGCCGAGCGCTCCGAAGAACATGGCAGAGGAAGGCGTCACCATGAAAGAAATCGAGCGCAAGGCCATTCGCAACGCGCTTGAAAAGACCGGCGGCAATCAGACGAAAGCCGCCAGACTGCTGGATATTCCCCGGCACGTGCTGATTTACAGAATGAAAAAACTGGGCGTTTAGAGCCAGCCCTGGCCGGCGATACGACCATCGAATCCGCCATTCCGCCGAATACCCACTCCCATCGATCGGATTTTCCCCATGCCGAAGAAAGATTGATCCTGCAATCCCAAAGGATTTGAGGCGCATCGGAATTACTTGTCCGGTATCTACGCCTTAAAAATTATTCAAATATTCGCTTGCAATGCAATTCAATAATTCTTAAATTCAAAAGTTTTTGATGAACGAAATTAATTCTAATTTTATAACCAGGAGATATACCATGAAGAAGCTAATGACGGTACTCGTAATACTTGGGGCTGCGGTACTCTTTTTCAATCCCAATGCTTTCTCCCAAACAGCAAAAGGCACGGTGTTCGAGGACGCCAATAAAAATCTCATGCTGGACAAAGGCGAAATTGGCATTCCCGGGGTGCTGGTTTCCAATCAGCGCGATGTGGTGCAAACCGACGGGAATGGCCGGTACACCATTCGGCTCGACGGCGACGCTGTTATTTTTATCACCAAGCCGGCAGGCTATCAGACGCCGATGAACGAGGTGAATCTGCCGCAGTTCTATTACATCCACCAGCCAAAGGGCTCGCCGAAACTGGAATTCGGCGGGGTGCAGCCCACCGGCAATCTGCCCAAACAGGTGAACTTCCCATTGTTCAAAAGTCAGGAACCGGATACGTTCAGCGTATTGGCCTTCGCCGATCCGCAGACGCGGGACAATGACGAAATCAGTTACCTCCGCGACGATGTGGTCGCTGAACTCATCCGCAGCGACGCCCTGTGCGGCATCACGCTGGGCGATATCATGTACGACGATCTTTCTCATTACCCGCGCTACAACCGCGTGATGGCCCAACTCGGCATTCCGCTCTACAACGTTCCCGGCAATCACGATGAAAATTACGACGCCGCATCGGACGAGTATTCGATGGAGACATTCAAGCGCCACTTCGGGCCTAACTACTATTCGTTCGATTACGGTCAGGTGCATTTCATCGTCCTGGATGACGTGGAATATCTCGGCAAGAATGAAAGCGGCCAACCGCGTTATCAGGGGCGCATTGTGGAAAAGCAATTGACCTGGCTTGAAAACGACCTGCGATTCGTTCCGTCTGACAAGCTCATTGTGCTCACCAAGCACATACCAATTTTTAGCGGACAGGGCACAGAGCCGGGCATCAATGTCACCAACCGCGAGGCGCTGTTCGACATTCTGGCCGGCCGGAAAAATATCCTGGCCCTGGCCGGTCACATGCACACGCTGGAACATCACTTTCTGGGCGAAACGCTGGGCTGGCATGGGGAAAAACCCATCCACGAAATCATCTGTTCTGCGGCTGCCGGCGCGTGGTGGAGCGGACAGAAAGACGAGCGCGGCATTCCGGTCACCGATCAGAGCGATGGCACGCCCAACGGCTACCACGTGATTCGATTTGCCGCGAATCAATACACGCAGTATTTCAAGGCGGCGTCGCGCGGCGCAGATTATCAAATGCGCTTTGCCTCGCCACTTGGAATTATAGCGAAAAGCGCGCTGGATACCACTCAGATCATCGTCAATATATTTGACGGCAGCGAAAAATCAACTGCCACATGTTCAATTGACGACCAGCCAGCGCAGCCGATGCAGCGGGTCATTCGGATCGATCCATTCATACACCAAAGTTATCAGCAGCAAAAGGCATCTATGCCTTACTGGCTGGACGCCGGCTACTCCACCCATATCTGGAGCGTCGCTCTGCCGACCGACCTGGCGCCGGGGCCTCATCACATTGTGGTTCGGACAGTTGATCAATACGGCGTCACGCATCAGGCCGCCCATATCTTTGAAGTGGAGTGAAACTCCCGGCTGCGATCTGCCATCCCTGCGCTTCGGATTTTCAGAACAACACAGAGGAGCGCATTGACACTGAACTGCTTTGTATAACTCGACAGAACGGCTTGGAAATGAAACACACAATAAAACTTATCTTTAGAGAGACGACCATCCATAATTGGCCGGGGCTATCCCTGCGCAGCGGATTGATTTTCCTCCTGATAGCGCTCGCACTCTCCACAAAACCGGTATCCGGCCAGGAAACGCCGTACCGCCCGAAAGTCGGTCTTGCGCTGAGCGGCGGCGGCGCCAAAGGATTCGCTCACATTGGCGTGCTCAAAGTGCTGGAGGAAATCGACATGCCCATCGACTACATCGCCGGCACCAGCATGGGAAGCGTTGTCGGCGCGCTGTACGCCATGGGCTACAAGGCCAGGGAAATTGAAAAGATTGCGCTGAGCACCTACTGGCCCGACCTGCTGACGGATGAGCACTCGCGGCGCTTTCTCTCCATGGAAGAAAAATTGTGGGATGGCAAATATCTGGGCGTTCTGTCCATTCGGGAAAAAAAGGTGATGCTGCCGGCCGGCCTGATTGCCGGCCAGAAAATCACCGACATGCTATCCAAATTAGCGTGGCCGGCGCATCATATCAATGACTTCTCCCAATTGCCAATTCCCTTCGCCTGTGTGGCAACGGACATTGGCACAGGCGAGGCAGTGGTGCTGGATGAGGGGTTCCTGCCCGACGCCATTCGCGCCAGCATGGCCATTCCCACAGTGTTCACGCCCATCCTCATCGACAAGCGTCTACTGGTGGACGGCGGTCTGGTTCGAAACCTGCCGGCCGAGGACGTCAAAAATATGGGCGCCGACATTGTCATCGGCGTGGATGTCAGCTATACACTTCTCCCGCTGGATAAGCTGAATTCGTTTCTCGATATCATCACGCAATCATTGAGTTTTGTCGAAGCAAAATCCAGGCTGAAGCAGCGCGAGATCTGCAATTATTTGATCGAGCCCAATATGGAAGGGCTCGATATGTTCAGTTTCACTCAGGTCCAAAAGATTATTCAACGGGGCGAAGAAGCCGCGTTGGATGTTCTGCCGCAGATCTACGCGCTGGTCGATTCATTTCAGATTGCCAAGTACGAACCCGGATTCATTCCGGCGAAAATTGATTCGTTCTATATTCACGATTTTACCATTGAAGGCTTGCACGACGTGTCGCAACGGTTGGTTCTGGCGGAATTGAATTTCAAAAAGAACTCGTGGATTTCATCTGCCGAATTGGACGAGGCCATCTCCCGACTGTACAGCACGCAATTCTTCGAGCGCGTCACGTACAAATTGATCCCCCTTCAGAATGGGATCGATTTGATCATCCGCGTCTTTGAAAAAACAGCCGACGTGTTCCGCTTCGGATTGAGATACGAAAGCACCACCAAATCATCGCTGACCATGAACACCACTTTCAGGAATCTGGCGGAACATGGTTCATTGCTGGCTCTGGATTTGACGCTGGGACAGCGGTCCCAGATCGATGTTTTCTATTTCCTGCACACCGGGTTGCTGCGCACATCCGGCTTTCAGGCCAATGTCAATTATCTCGATGAATCCATTGATATTTTCCAGCAAAAACAGCGCATTGCCCGATTGAGCGTCAAGCAGACTACCGGGGAATTGTTTCTGGGTTCTATTTTCTCAACGACGGTCATGAGCGGAATGGGGGTTCGCGCGGAATTTGCCCGGATACGACCGCGCATCGGGCCGGAATATTATCAGGTGCGGGATGAAAAATACATGTCGGTGTTCGGCCGCATGTGGCTGGATACTTTCAATCGCGCCGTCTTTCCGGACAAAGGCCATTCGTTGAAAATGTCCGCCACGTTTGCCAGCAAACGAATCGGCAGCGATCTCAATTTCACCCATTACCTGTTTGACTGGCAGGGCCGATACCCGCTCGATTCCCGGTGGGCGGTGATGACGCGCATCCAATTGGGAACGACCATCGCCAGCGACCTGCCGATTTCCTACACGTTTTTCATCGGCGGCGCGGATTCCTTTGTGGGGTACAAATATCGGGAACGCCTGGCAAAGCACATGCAGGCGCTCTACCTCGGCTTGCAGTACGAAATGCAGCCGCGGCGATTTCTCCAGTTACACGCCAATATCGGTAACAGCACCAATATCCGAAGCGACCTGTTCGATAGAAATCGGTTCATCTCCGGAATAGGCGCATCGTTCGGAGTGGCCACGCCCATCGGGCCTCTGGAATTCACGGTGATGGGCAGCGAAGATTACAACTTCATGACCTATTTCAATATTGGCTATAAATTTTGAGCATGCGATTCACCCAGGTGACGGACAAAGTCCGGCGCAACTTCAGTCTGAGTGCTGTGGGAAGCCGACCTCCCGGTGATACACCAGGGCGCAGTGATACACGTAGTTCATTTCATTGGTTTCCAGCAATTCCCGCACCGCGTCATCCATCGTGTCCGGTTGAAACCAAACGTCCTTTATCCCCTTGCGGAAAAGGTCATCCACCACGCGCAGGGAGATTTTGGGATTGGTGATGACAATCGCCCCATCCAGCGCAACCGGGATCGCATCCACATGAGGATAGCAGCGGATGGAATCGATGGTATCGGCATTGGGATTGATCGGGTAGACCGCATAGTGATGATTGACCAGCAAGCGATGAATCTGCCGGCTGACGGAATTTTCATCCCTCGACAATCCAAACAATGCCAGATTTTTTTTCATCCAGAATCCGTGGAATAATTCATTATTTTTCAAGACATCTCCTTTGTGCCATTTCATTATTACTGAAAATTGAGTTCCAACCTCACTCTGCCTGCCACAGGCCATGACGCTCTTGCGACACAGGCGAGAATGCGTCTCAGCCGACAGCCAGCATCCCATTCAACGATGTTGAGTGCCCATCGAAATGACAATTTTATGAATTGCCTCAGTAAAAGTTCCCGGTGTAAAATACCAGATGAATTCGTAATCAAAATTTCAACTGACATTAACATATCGTTAACATTCAATATTTACAATTATGAAGGGAAAAAGTGGCGTCACTATTCCGTCTCAACGGCGCGAAGAAAAAGAAATTGCCAAAATGATCGATTCTGAAAAGCTGAATTTGGTTTTAAAAATGAAATTGACATCTTCATGTTACTTCGTGACTTGAGGACGTTGAGGCAAGAATACAAACCAGAATAGTTTAAAATTAGCTCGCCCGGTTGAAATTTCGGGCGAGCGAAACGCCCCTTAAAAACATGACATCTCAGGAAATTACAATGAAGAATTGGATGAAACAATTAGCCTGCCACTACGAGAAGATGCGGAACCGCTATCCGAATGACCGGCTCCTGCTCCTTTTTGATATTGACGGCACCATCATTGACATGCGCTACATGATTCATTACGTGCTTCAGCTATACGATCAGGTTCACAACACCAAATATTTCAGTCAATTGAAAATAGCTCATATTACGTTTCATGAAAATCAATTGGACAGCTTTCTGGCAAGGCTATCCCTTCCCGAAGCGGAAGAGAAGAAAATTCTGAGCTGGTACATAAAACAGCGCTGGTCGTCACTGGCCATTTATGAATCGCATCGGCCATTTTCCGGCGTCATGGAAGTGATCCGCTGGTTTCAGATGCAGCCCAATACCTACGTCGGATTGAACAGCGGCCGCCCGGAAACGCTGCGGGAGGATACGCTGCTTTCATTGAACAAACTTGGCCGGCAATACAAGGTATCGTTCAGAGATGAATTGATTTATCTGAATTCCGACCCGGAAAAAGGCATCCCGGAATCCAAAGACGCCGGCATTTTTCACTTTCAGCGCATCGGTTTCAGGATCGTGGCGTTCATCGATAATGAACCGTCGAATCTGGAGGTCATTGCCCAAAACAGAACCAATAAAGAGATACTGCTTCTCCACGCGGACACGATCTTTGAGTCGCAGCGACAGAGCCTTCCCACCAATTCGATGAGCGGCAAGCAATACGACATCGTCGATCTGGTTCGGGAGCGCTCCCTGCCCCGCAATGTCCAGTTTGTCTGGCACAGGGTGAACGATGAATCCAATCTGCGCAGTTTTCTGGATTCCAATGTGGAATGGGCTGAGGTCGATGTCCGCACCGACCCGGCCACGGGTGCGCTTGTTCTGCGCAGCGAATCGTTCGAATCCTCGCCCCAAAAACCGAACGAGAAACTCCTGCTTCTGAGCGACATGTTCGAACAGATACTGAGTGCCAACAAATCCATCAAGCTGGACATCAAGGAAGGCGGGGACGTGCTGGATCGTCTGCTGGCGCTCGTGGAGCAATACAAGATTAATGATTACTATCTGTGGTTCAACGGCCGCACCGATGTCATCATTGAGTCCGGTTTCCAAAAGTTGATGAAAACCCATCCACTGGCCATCATTCAATGCCCTATTGACAATTTGATTTTTCAGATGCGACAGGCACCGGAGGAAGCCCACGAATATCTGCTGCTTTTAAAATCCCGGGGCGTCAACCGATTTTCCCTGAGTTGGAATACGCCGGATCTGCCGGACATCCTCGACCAGATGGACTTTTGGGGTTTCAGCGTCAATATTTACAACGTGCCTGACCTGGAATCATTTTTAAAAGCGGTGCTGTTGCTGCCTAAATCCATCACCTCGGACTTCAATTTTCCCAAATGGAATTATTTCCGGCGAACGACCGGCCCGGATCGAAAATCCATCGCCTACCAAATGGACGAGCAGAACTGACGCAGCCGCTGTGATGCAGCCATTCGACGCTGACTGAGCGGACTGCCTCTGGCTGAAGGGATCCGATTTATCTTTGCCACAGTCAAAACGGGACGCACTTACCGCCCTGGCTCCGCGTTGGAAACTCGCCTTTCATACCCGTACCCGCATCATCCATTGCGCTATTCGAAGACTCATCAAATACGGTAACTGCCGGTTAATTTTTAGAATTCAATGCATTGTGGACAGAATGCCGGGAATCGGCAGGACGGTCATTTGATTCGAGGATGTACTGCGGATTATCTGGAACGAGGACGGACTTTTTCGGGAGGTCGCAGAGCAGCGAAGAAACGCTGAGTGGATTCAGCCTGGATCATCCGTAGCGGCCCTCGATGTAATCGGCAGTTTTGGGATTGCGGGGATTGAGGAAGAGATCGTCGGTATCGCTGTGTTCGATCAATTCGCCGAGGAGCATAAAAATACATTCATCGCTCACTCGGCGCGCCTGGGCCATGTTGTGCGTGACAATGATAATAGTGAATTTTTCCTGCAGGCTGAGCATCAAGTCTTCCACGGCGCGGGTGCCTTCCACATCAAGCGCGGAGCAGGGTTCGTCCATCAGAATGACGCGCGGTTTCAAAGGCAACAACCGAGCGATGCACAATTTCTGCTGCTGCTCCAGTTGCAGGCTGGTGGCCTGCTTTTTGAGCTTGTCCTTCAAATCATCCCAGAGAAAAACGTCCTTCAGCGACTGTTCGACGGACGCGTCCAACTCGGATTTTTTCAGCGTCGTGGCGCCGAAATGCAGGCGCATGCCAAAGACGATATTTTCATAGATGGATATCGGCAGCGGATTTGGCCGCTGAAAGACCATGCCCACGCTTTTGCGCAGTTCGATCAGCGAAACGTCTTCGTCATAAATATTCTTGTTGAAAATTTTTATCTCGCCGACTGTGGTGACGTTTCCATAGCGTTCGTTGATGCGGTTGAACGTGCGGAGCAGGGTGGTCTTGCCGCAGCCGGAGGGACCGATGAGCCCGGTGATGAGTCGGTCTTTGATTTTGACGTTGATGTTATTCAGCGCCTGAAATGACCCATACCAGAGATTGAGATTGTGCGTTTCAACGCTGTATGTGGGTGCTTCGTTCATTTTGTCAATTCGATTTTGTGAGATATAACTGATTGATTTGTCAATCCACAACGGATTTGCGTTTCGCCGGATCAGGTCGGTTCGGCCTATCCAAAAATGCCGGTGACGTACTCGTACGTCTGACGGTGCGCCGGATTATCGGAGAAAATCACATCGGTGCGGTCGATTTCCAGCAGATCGCCGTTCAGGAAAAACGCGGTGCGGTCGGCGATGCGCCGCGCCTGCTGCACCAGATTGGTGACCAGAATGATAGTTATTTTCGATTTGAAATCCTTCAGTACCTCCTCGATGCGCATGGTGGTCACCGGATCCACCGCAATGGAGAATTCGTCAAGGCAAAGAATTTCCGGATTGTGCGACAATGCCCGCGCAATGGTCAGTCGTTGCTGCTGTCCGCCGGAGAGCTTGGTGCCGAGGCTCTTCAATCGGTCTTTCACTTCATCCCACAGGGCTGCTTGCTTCAGGCAGCGCTCGACAATTTCATCCAGCGCCGCGCGCTGATGCACGCCGGCCATCCTCGGGGCGAACGCGACGTTGTCGTAAATCGATAGCGGTAGCCCCACTGGCAGCGGAAAAACCATGCCGATTTTCCGGCGCAGGGCATTAACATTTTTTATTTTGGAAATGTCCTCGCCGTCGATGCGAATGGTCCCTTCGACCTTCGCATTAGGGATGAGGTCGATGGTTCGGTTAATGGCTTGCAGCAGGGTGGATTTCCCTGATTTTGCCGGCCCAATGATGCCCAGAATTTCGTTGCGATGCACATCGAATGAGATATTGCGCAGGGCCGATACCTTACCGTAACTGACTGAGAGATTGGAAATTTCAATTTTTTTCTGGGTATTGTCTGACATGAACAAATTCATTCTTTTTTATAAATTAATTCCATAAGCATCAGGGTTATCAACAAAAGGGAAATATTCAACAACGAAGCTAAGTTGCCCGACGGTTGCGGCGCACAGAACTTTCGCACTAGAAAATAACGAATGCGGCGCTCTGAAACTTCGATTTCAAAAGGAGCACTTCGGGTCAACTTAAGCCAGATGTTGAACCAGTTTTCATAAAATAATTACTCAAAATCATTTAATATCTTTTTTATAGTTTGAGCCAAAAGTGTAATTTTATTCTCACATATATCGTAGATAGCTTCTGCATTTATATCAACATAATGATGTGTAATTATATCCCTTAGTCCTTTCACTTTTTTCCATTCTACTTGAGGATATTTCTGCAATATGGAATTCTCTGTCACCTTATCAATATTTTTTTATCCTTCCCCAATTACGATTAATTGCATACAAATCGAATCCAATTTTTCCATCCCTGAAGGACTATCCGTAAAATCACTTACCTTTTTTATCGGTTCAAATCTCTGCAAAACAATTTCTATGGCATGATAAATTTGTTGCAGTATTTCTCTGGCAAGCTCTTTATCATACATACACAGCCTCCTCATCAATCCGTTTTTTAAGAAAGGCATTCATTTTTTCTCTGTAACTAACCACATCAATTGGATATTTCAGTAGCGCTTCTAAATCTTGCTTAATACCAATCAAATCAAATAAGTCTTGCTTCGTTAATTTTACTACCACATCAATATCGCTATTATCTCTCATGCAATTTTTTGCAACAGAGCCAAATAGTCCAAGACTCTTTATATGATATTTATCTTTATTCTCTTCTTTGAATTTCTTTAATGTTTGAATAATTTTCTCTCGATCCATACAATATTCCATTCATTAAATGATTACGATTGTAATCTCTTAATTTGGAGTTATTTAAAAACTAAAGAAGTCATCTTCATGCACACAACAAATAGCTAATTTTCTCAGAATACAAAATCATCCAAATTCTCTTAACTCATTATATATGAATTTTTCATTCACACCATTGGTATAACAGGTGCATGGACAACGCCATGCACTGATCTAACAGGCCGAAGGTAAAAAGAAACCGAGAACGACAGTCGTGTTTATTTTAGCCAATTCTTTTGTACAATCATTTTTATATTTTTTCCCAGGGCATAATCAGCCATTTCGTTTTGACATCCACGTGGGAGATTGGCTTTCCTTCATCAGCGGCTTTTAAGCCTTCACCAATTTTTTCCCGACAAACATTTCATACATCAAATCGTCCCAGGCGCCTGATCCGTGAGATTTTCAATTAGTTTCTTAGCCCCCTCCCGCACAAGGCTCATTCAATTAGCCTTTCACTTAAAATCTTCAATTGCTCTTCATGAAATTTATTGAACCAAAATAGCAATAGAAGTATCTGCTTCATGTCTCGCCTGATGTTTTCCAGACAAAGCAGTCGTGCATATTCTTACCACTTCTTCCGCGACCGCAAGTACACCCGAAAGATGATCGACAGCCCGTTGGTCAGCAGCACAATGGCCATCAGCACGACGGCCGTGCCGTAAGGCAGCGCTTCGGGAACGCCGGTCACCTGGGTGGAAATGGTGAACAGGTGCATGGACAGAGCCATGCACTGATCGAACAAGCCGTAGGCGAAAAAGCTGTGGTCGCCCAACGCTTTGAAAAACACGACGCCGGTGAACATGATCGGCGCTGTTTCTCCGGCAGCGCGGGACACCTGCAAAATCACGCCAGTGAGAATCCCGCTGATGGAATTGGGCAGCACGATGGAGCGGATGGTCTGCCAGCGCGTTGCGCCGACATTCCAGCAAGCGACGCGAAACGCCATGGGCACCGATGACAGCGACTCTTTGGTGCTGGCAATGATGACGGGCAGCGTCATGATCGCCAGCGTCAGCGACGCCGCCAGAATGGAGCGTCCCAGACCGGCGAACAGCACGAACGCGCCCAGTCCGAACAGCGCGTGGACGATGCTGGGAACGCCGGCAAGATTCACCACCGCCAGATTGATGACGCGAGTGAACCAGCTTTCGCGCGCGTATTCATTCAGGTAAACTGCGGCCAGCACACCGGTGGGCGTGGCAATCACCAGCGAAATGACCACGAGATAGATTGTCCCCACCAGCGGCGCCCAGAGTCCGCCGGAGCGCATGCGATTGGTGGGATTCTCCAGTATAAAATCGAGCGAAAGGACCGGCATTGCCTTGATGACAAGGTAGCCGACGATCGCGATCAACGGGATGATCATCGCCAGCGCCATCAGCAGGAAAATCGTGCGCGCCAGCTTCTCAGTGTATTTCTTCCGCCGCACAAACGGCGTTTCTGTGAAGGTAATTTCGTTCATAACGTGATGCAATTATTCGATGATTTCATGCCCTGGAAAACCTCCCTGTTGGTAATTTTGATTGAACCGATTGGCGCACGTTCGAAATATTCTCTGCGCAGCGCTATTTCTCCCGCACTCCTTTCACTACCAGATCCGCGATGAGATTCACTGCGAAGGTGATCATAAAAAGCAGGATACCGATGATGAACAGCACCTGATAATGCTCCGAGTGCTCTGCGGCTTCTCCCAATTCTGCGGCGATGGTCGCCGTTAATGTACGCACTGAATCAAGGACACTGGTAGGAATTTTGATGGCATGGCCAGTCGCCATCAGCACCGCCATTGTCTCTCCCACGGCGCGTCCGATGCCAAGCAGCACGGCCGCCAGCAGACCATTTCGCGCGGCAGGGAGCAGCACGCGGTACACAACCTGCCAGCGGGTGGCGCCGAGGGCGATGGCCGCCTCGCGGAACGAGTCAGGCACCGCCTTCAATGCATCTTCACCAATGGACACAATGATGGGCACGCTCATCAACGCGAGGATAATGCCCCCGTTGAGCATGTTCAGGCCGATGGAAGAGTGAAACACGTTGATGATGATCGGGTTCATCACGGTCAAACCAATGAATCCCCAGACCACGGATGGAATCGCCGCTAAAAGTTCAATGACAATCTTCAGCATCTCTTTCATCCGGGGATTGCAAAATTCGGAGATGAAAATCGCGGATCCCAGTCCAAACGGCACGGCGATGGCCATCGCCAGAAGCGTGACACTGGCCGTGCCAGTGATCAACGCCAGCACGCCATAGCGCTTGTTGCTGAATGAATTCGGATACCATTCGACGCTTGTGAAGAATTCTTTGATGTCCAATCCGCTGAACAGGAAATCTGCGCCTTCCCGGAATACGAAGAAAAATATACCGAACACAAAAATGATCGCACTAATTCCGCATAGCCGAATGATGAGTTCAATGATCGGTTCGGTTTTAGCCTCGATACGACTCCAGTTCATGCTTGCTTATTTCCCTTCCTGCGCCGTCGGGGTTTCAATAGGGGTCTTTGGCAATGGGACATATCCGATTTGTTCAATCACCAACTGCCCGGCATCTGAAAGGATCCAATTGATATATTTTTGAGTGGCATCGTTGGGAACACCGTGCGTGTACAGGTACAACGGGCGAGCGATGGGATAAGTCTTATTCAATGTCGTCTCAACTTCAGCGGGAATTGCCACTCCGCCGGTCTTCGCAGATATTTTAAGCATTTTCACATCGGGCGTGGTGTAGCCCATACCGCTGTAGCCGATTGCGCAGGGTGTTTTGCCAATGAGTTCGACCACGTCTTTGGAACCGTGCAGGTCCGTGGAGCCCAGTTTGAAATCGCGCGTTTGGCCGACGACATGTTCCCGGAAATAAATGTAGGTGCCGGAATTGGATTGACGACTGATCCTGATGATCTCGTCATTGGGGCATTCCGTGTTGGTGATTCCCAACTGCGACCATTTTTCAATGGCGCCACCTTCGCCGTAAATTTCAGCAAGCTGTTCGATGCTGATTTCATTCAGCGGATTTTCTTTGTGCACATACACTGCCAGCGCGTCGTAGCCGACGATATATTCCTGTGGTGTCTGGCCCTGTGCATTGGCGGTTGCCTTCTCTTTTTCTTCCGTGGTAATTTCGCGACTGGCGTTCACAATATCCACGGTGCCATTCACAAGAGCTGCGAACCCGGTGCCGGAGCCGCCGCCGGAAACTTCCACCGAAACATTGGGTTCAATTTTGGCATACTCTTCGGACCAGGCCTGCGCCAGATTCACCATGGTATCAGAGCCGATGTTCTGGATAGTCACTTTGTCGCCGGTCGCAACATTGCCGCTCTCTTCAGTCTTTTTGGAGCAGCCGGCAGAAAGCAGAATCATGCTTCCGATTGCCAACAATTTTAAATAGCGTGTATTCATTGTACTTCCTCCATTTCAATTAGGGATACATTTCATCACTCAGTACAGCCTGCACAAAATCACGGATATGAGTGTTCAGATATTCAAATGTTTTGTCGAATGTTTTATCAATCTCGTCAACGGAACCCTCCGCGTAGGAAGGATCCGGCGTGAGCCATTGCAGCATAATGGACTTGGCCGGCAAAATCGGAGCCGACTCTTCCACTTCTTTACTGAGCAGGATAATGACCTGATAATGTTCGAGATTGGGGACTTGTTGAATCGATTTGGAATTTTGCATGGAAATATCGATGCCCTTTTTCTTCATGTAACTGACAACCCGGGGATCGACCAGACGTGGGGTCAGTCCAGCGCTGGTGAAAACGAACTGTTCCATGCCCAGTGAATTGGCAATTCCCTCTGCCATCTGGCTCCGCATTGAATTTCCTTTGGAAAGGAAAAGCACGCGGAAGGTCTCCAGCCCGGAGTGCTTCAGCACTTCGCCGGTACAAATGTACAGCACTTCTTCACAAATATTCACCGATTGGTCAGCCACGCGCTCGAACCGGGCGGCAATCACCAGCATGGGGATGATCTCTTCCAGCGTTATTTTCCCATCGCGGTGTAGCTGCAACAATTCGACGCGAATTTGCGTGCGCAGCCAATCCACCTGTCTCTCCAATTCGATGGTTTTTCGCGCCAGGTCCGCATTCTGATCGATGAACGACCGAGTCGCGTCGTGCAGCATTTTAATAGCTAATTCCCCGATCTCGATGAATCGATTCATTGAAATTTTTCGATCAATGGAACTGATGAACAGCACCTGTCGGGCAATGCTCTCGGCATAGTCGCCGATGCGTTCCAGGTCTGTATTGATTTTTATTGTCGCATACACAAAACGCAGATGCCCGGCAACGGGCTGTTGCCGAACGAGAAACTCCAGGCACAAACGGTCAAGTTCCTTTTCCAGTTGATCAATTCGCTGGTCGCGCAAAATGACCGCATAGGCGAGTTTGCGATTGTTCTCTGTCAACGATTTCAGGCTGGCTTCGGTGGCCCGCTCCGCTTGAATTGCCATCTCGGAAACCTTGTTGCGAATGAGATCAATGCCGCGCCTCAATCGCTCTTCCAAAATTGACGACATGTCAAAACTCCTCGTATCATCCAATAATTGAGTCTTGTCTTCTCGCATAATGACTGTCCCTCAAAATGGGCGCTAACTTTGTTGCGCCAATTTCTGTTACGTTTTGTTTTCTGAATTGGGTCTTGGTTTCCAAGTTTCTGATTTGCCTGGCGCTGAACGCTTTTTCAGCAAACTTTGAGATGAAGGTGCCGGGAAGTTTACTAAACTAAAGTTACAACCATGTTAACAGAGGATTGGAAATTTCCCGTTTCCGATGTTCAATGTGTTTCGTTGAATATTTACTTCCAGATAACTCACGATAGAGGCCGCCAGCGATTCGAACGCCTGCGCTGCCATGTTCTGACTGCATAGCGACATTCGTCCTTTCCATTGCCTGGCGTTTACCCAGTCTATGCGATTGGGAAAATGATTTCTCAATAATACAAAAAAATACGGGAATAGTCAACAGGAAATTTTGCAACATGTTAATTCGACTTTGTCACATCACCAGGAACTGCCGCTATAACTCGAAGGAGACTATTTGACTTAATCAAATCCATTCCAGATCGAACAATTAAATTTTATTCAATAAAAATAAGTGTGTTTCGTTGTGCAACTTCGTGAATTCGAGTTTTCGTGGCGATAAAACAAATAGGACGTGAGCGGAAGACAATGTCTCGCCGATTGACCGGCATGTTCGCTGAAGCGAGCTATCCGTCCTCTGCTGAGATAGGTCGAGAATAAAAAAAGCCAGCGGGAAAGAATACCCACTGGCTTTCTAGAATAAGAGTATTAAGAGGTAAAACTATAAGAGGGGCTACTCTTACTTCAACAATGTCAGTTTTTTATTCAAAACCGTGGAGCCCGCTTCGAGGCGGTAGATGTACATACCGCTCGGTAAACTGGAAGCGTCCCACTGAATTCTATGCACACCCGCGTTCAGATCGCCCGAGAGCAATGTGCCCACATTCTGGCCAAGCAGATTGTAGACGCTCAATTTTACGTTCGAAGTCATCGGAAGGGTGAATTCAATCGTGGTTGTCGGGTTGAATGGATTCGGGTAATTCTGAGACAGGTTGAAATTTTCAGGAATCACATTCGAGTCGTAGGAGATGTACCGGACGCGAGTCATGATTTCAGCCAGGTTATTGAATGCCGGGCCATCGACAGCCGGACGGGGATCCAGGCCATTGTCCTGAGCGCGGCTGATGCTGTTCAACATCGGGTCAGCCAGATCATTGTGATTGGCAGCCAGATGATTCACCAAAAACGCCTTGTTATTGGCAACCGCTTCTACCGTATTGCCTTTGGAAAAATTGAACCAGATATTGTTGCCAACCGTCAACTCGCCGGCAGCCATTCGATCCGATGCATCGTGCGGCGTCTGATCGTCATCCACGCGAACACCGTAACCATTGTAGTCGCCGAATATCGAATTCATGTAAGCGCCCCCAAACTTCTCGCGGAGTCGCATCACACTCGCTCCATTGGCGCCGCTCATGCCGCCGCCAAGATAGGTCGCATTGTAAACCACTGTGTATGACAACGGATCAGCTGTCGCCACGCTGGACTCGGGCGCGCCATCATGTTCCGCGCACAAATCGCCAGTGCTGTCCGATTGGATCGCAAACAGAAACTGCATCTTATTCCGCAAGCCTTCGTCGATATCAAATGCATCGTCTCCGCAGAACGCTGACACCAGGTGATCGCAGTTCACTGTGCCGCCAAACCATTCAAATCCATCATCTTTATTGGAGAATACTTCCACGTGGCTGATCGTCGTGCCGCGGCCAACTGCGCCCATGGTCAAACCATTGATCTCATTGCCTTCGCCAATCTCCGTACCGCCGTGTCGAATCGATACGTATCGCAGAACGCCTGAGCAATCTTCATCATCGGCGCCGCCGTATAAGCCTCGAGAATCGGTGGTCGGGATGCCTTCAATATTGGTCTCGCCATTGGGATGATTGATTCGCGCTTTTCCAAGAACGATCAGTCCGCCCCACAACCCTTTGGCTGTGGCTGGAGGTACGGTCGGATTGGATAAATCATCATTCTCAGAGGTGAAAATAATGGGATTGGATTTGATGATACCAGCGTCAAGCGTTACGTTTCCTTCGGCGTAGATTTTGCCGCCGCGGGCAACGATCAACACGCTGGAGCTTTCCTGCTGTCCCGGTTTGGCTTTGACGACCGTGCCGGCTTCGATGATCAATGTGGCGCCGTCATCGACGAACACGCGACCATCCAGCAACCATACTTTATCAGCCGTCCAGACAACGGTTTCGCCCGGGGCGATATCCGCGTCGGTGACGGTCACAATCTCGGTCCCACGAGGAGTGGGCTGAGAGAAAAATCCGTAATGAGCAAGAGCTGACCAGCCGGCAGCCCAGTTCGTTGCGCCAAACGCGCCGCGATACGGGACATGTTCGAAGAAATCTTCATCAGCGGGCAGCGAAGCCAGGTTATTGAATGCCGGGCCATCGACAGCCGGACGGGGATCCAGGCCATTGTCCTGAGCGCGGCTGATGCTGTTCAACATCGGGTCAGCCAGATCATTGTGATTGGCAGCCAGATGATTCACCAAAAACGCCTTGTTATTGGCAACCGCTTCTACCGTATTGCCTTTGGAAAAATTGAACCAGATATTGTTGCCAACCGTCAACTCGCCGGCAGCCATTCGATCCGATGCATCGTGCGGCGTCTGATCGTCATCCACGCGAACACCGTAACCATTGTAGTCGCCGAATATCGAATTCATGTAAGCGCCCCCAAACTTCTCGCGGAGTCGCATCACACTCGCTCCATTGGCGCCGCTCATGCCGCCGCCAAGATAGGTCGCATTGTAAACCACTGTGTATGACAACGGATCAGCTGTCGCCACGCTGGACTCGGGCGCGCCATCATGTTCCGCGCACAAATCGCCAGTGCTGTCCGATTGGATCGCAAACAGAAACTGCATCTTATTCCGCAAGCCTTCGTCGATATCAAATGCATCGTCTCCGCAGAACGCTGACACCAGGTGATCGCAGTTCACTGTGCCGCCAAACCATTCAAATCCATCATCTTTATTGGAGAATACTTCCACGTGGCTGATCGTCGTGCCGCGGCCAACTGCGCCCATGGTCAAACCATTGATCTCATTGCCTTCGCCAATCTCCGTACCGCCGTGTCGAATCGATACGTATCGCAGAACGCCTGAGCAATCTTCATCATCGGCGCCGCCGTATAAGCCTCGAGAATCGGTGGTCGGGATGCCTTCAATATTGGTCTCGCCATTGGGATGATTGATTCGCGCTTTTCCAAGAACGATCAGTCCGCCCCACAACCCTTTGGCTGTGGCTGGAGGTACGGTCGGATTGGATAAATCATCATTCTCAGAGGTGAAAATAATAGGTTTTTCAGGGGTACCTTCGGCGTAAATCTTGCCGCCGCGGGCAACGATCAACACGCTGGAGCTTTCCTGCTGTCCTGGTTTGGCTTTGATGACCGTGCCGGCTTCGATGATCAATGTGGCGCCGTCATCGACGAACACGCGACCATCCAGCAACCATACTTTATCAGCTGTCCAGACAACGGTTTCGCCCGGGGCGATATCCGCGTCGGTGACGGTCACAACGTCACCAGGCGTCGCAACTGATAATGCAAAGAAGCCATATTCGGACATGCCTGTCCAGCCGGCCGCCCAGTTCGAAGCGCCAAATGCTCCCCGATAGTTCACTTTTTCCAGATACTCATCTGATCCTGCAAATGCCAGCGACGTCACCAATACTGACAACGCGAGAATCATAAGTGGTTTCAAGTACTTCATTCGTTTCCTCCTGAATAAATTAACAGTTAAACATTTAATAAATTGAATTGATTGATTTATCATCATTTTTCTCAGTCTAAATAAAGCCATTCACCATATTAAGAATCACTCACGAATGAAGTACTTTTTAACCAGGGCGTATTTCTTATTTAAACGGATTTATAAGCTGTATGAAAATCCCATTGAAAATGTTCGGCCAATGGTATACGATCTGAAGATATATTCAGCGCCTTCATACTCGTGAGTCTTCTTAAATTCAGAATCCAACAGGTTCTTACCTGAAACTTTGAGTTTAAGATGCTTGGCAATTTTTACACTGAGGTTTGCATTTAACGTATGGACTGGTTGTTCATACACAAACGGCGTCCCGTCTTTGCTAACTTCCGAAAGTCGTTTTCCAAAAACATTGTAATACACATTCCAGAACAGGCCATTGTCAAAATTATCGTAACTGAGATTCAAGTTCAACAGGAATGGTGATTGGCCTTCCAGTTCACGGGTGCCGGAGAAATCAGGTCGTTTGATCCGAATGTGCGCCAATTCATCGGCCGGAATCTGCACCTCAGACTGCACCAGCGAGAGATTCGATCCGATTGTGTAGTTGCTCAATTTCGAAGTCAGAATGTCCAGCTTTTTCCGAACCTCAAATTCGATACCCATGGTTCTGGCATGATCCACATTCTTCCAGGTAATCTCCCGGTTCGAAGCGGAGACGATGAACGCTTTTTCGATTGGGTCTTCGAAATCTTTGAAGAATGCGCTCACTGCATAAATTTCGCCCGGACGGGAAAACCATTCCCAGCGAATATCATAATTATCAATCAGCGTTCGTTTCAATTCGGGATTTCCGATGGCTGTGAAACCTACCACAAAGTCATAGGAAGCATACGGCGCCAATTCGCGGAGCGTGGGACGAGCCAGCGACCGCGTGGCGCTCATCCGCAGGTTCATGTTGTCGTTCACGCTGTAGATGAAATTGACGGACGGCAGCACATCCTGCGTGGAAATTTTACCATCGGCTTTTCGATCGTCTGTGCTGATCAACTCCATGTCCGTGTTTTCATAGCGCGCGCCACCGATGAATCGCAACTTCGAGGAGATCGGCAGTTCGACCATGGCGTATTGTGCGTTTACGATCTGCTCGCCGGTATAATCATTGGTCCCCATGTTGCCTTCTTCGATGTAGAGGTCCATGTCCCGCGTCACCCAGGGTGTCCCATTGATGACCACCACGGATGAATCCGGCTCCATATTGTCATCGGAAAAATAGGCTTCAGGATCGCCATTATATCCCTTGTAGAAGCTGTAGCTGTAGTTCAATTCGCTGAACGCCCGATTCTTATTCGAATATAAACCGCCGAATTTCAGGGTTGATTTCTTGCCAGACCACTGGTTGAACGGCAGCAGGAAGTTGGCAGAAAACTCCGTGTTATCTTCATTCAGATAGCGGTAGAAACGTTGCGGTACGAGATTGGCAAACACGCCCGGTATTGTTTCGCCGTCTTCGATCATGGTATAGGTGGTGAAGTAGCGCAAATCCGGTTCATCCTGTTTTGTCTCAGCGTAGGATGCTTTCCAATCAAATCGGAGTCCCAGCAGCTTATCGAATTGATGGTCGCCGTTCAGTAGTAACGAGGTCAACTTTCGTTCGCTGTAGCCCAGCACATGATTTTGGTGCAGATCGTCGCCATCCAATTTGTCGTATTCATAATGGCCTTCGTAATAATCCGCACTGCTGGTGCCGTTGATATTATAAATAAAATTCAAACTCACAATATCTGTGTTGGTCAGTTTGTAGGAGCCTTTGAATAATGTTCCTAACAGCACTTCCTGACTTGTCTTGAAATGGTTGTATGTATAAAGCTGATTGAGCACTTTGGATGAGTCTTCCAACAGGTTCCAGGCATTGTACTGTCCATTGTTGTAAGCGGAGTAGGCATTGCTGTAAGACACACTGCCGATGAATCCGAACGGTCGCCCGAATAACTCAATCTGATTGCCGATGGAAAGAGAGTAACTTTGATTGAGAGAAGGAGTGATCTGCTCTGTCCACATCTGCTTGCTGAATGATTTAGTGGCCAACGACAGTTGATTCAGGCTGTTGGAAGAAGAATTATCGTAATAAGGCACACCGTTCGATTTGACATAGTCCGGCACTGATCGGGAACCATCGTCTATTCCGAGCCAGTCCATATCTCCGCCTTTATAGCCGATGGTGTTTTTCCCATCTTTGAACGTGGTGACCGTGTTGTACGCCGCTGACGACGCAAACTCGATTTTCAATTCTTCAGGAAAATCTTTTGTTTTAATATCCACCGTGCCGCCGGAGAAATCGCCGGGCTTGTCTGGGGTGAAGCTTTTCACGGTGACGATATTGTCGATGAGGTTCGTGGGAACCAGGTCGATGGAGCCGGATCGTTTGTACGGATCCGTGCTCGGAATAGACGCGCCATTCAGTTGCGTGGATGTGTATCGGTCGCCAAGCCCGCGGACGTAGACATATTTACCGCCAACCACTGAGGCGCCTGTAATTTGTTTCACCGCTTCGGCAGCGTCGCCGGCGCCAGCCTGGGAAATGGCTTCTGCGCTCACTGCATCGCTCAGAGCAACGGCCTTCTGCCGATCTTTCAGCAGCAGGCTTTCAGTATTACGGACAGCTTTGGCTGTGACGGTGACGCCTTCGGTCTTCAATACTTCGGTTTGCAACGACGCATTGATGATCGTCGTCTGATCCGCCTGAACCACTACATCCGTAATTTTTGTCTCGGTATACCCCATCATGCGAACGACCAGTGTGTAAGAACCCGGCGCCACATTGAGCAACCGATAGTAACCATCCAGGTCAGCGGAGATGCCAATCGTCGTTCCTTCCAACATGACATTCGCTCCGATCAGCGGATCGCCGGTATCGGCGTCGACCAATTTACCAGCAATTTTACCTTTTAATTCTTGTGCAAAAACTGAAGACGTGAGACCTGTGCACAACAGGATTGCAGAAAATAGTAGTGCAGAAAAGAAAACATGCTTGAATTTCGCAGCGCCCCTGCTGCGGATTCGACTGTTAGTTTGTTTCATTGCTCTTTACCTCTTTTTGTTTTTGTGTTGCCCTCTTATTCTATGATCAAGCTTGCTCGGATGCAATTTTGACAGCTAAATATCGGATTGGCATGTTACAGTAATGTTACGGGTATATTATCTTTGAATGAAAACTCCCCCCTCACGATGCTGCGAATATGCCTGCCTGCCAAAGCCCACGCGCGCCGCGTCTTCAGCCGAGTTGTCTGCCTGTGCAGCGTTCACATGACCGGCGCTTTTGCCAATGCCGCCACGCAGAAATCAGCACTCCGGCAGGTCGCAGCCGGAATGCCGTTCTGAATTTTCACCCGATAAAATAGCGAAAGGAAATTACAGCCGTATGACGCGCGTGTTAAGAGGAAATGAATAATACCAAGGCCGGTAAATCGGGCCTTGCATAGAATCAACCGCTTCCGGTTAAAAAAAAGCATCCCAAAATTTATATTTGGGATGCTTCCACGACTCACCACATAAGGAGCACAACCATATGTCAATTTGTAATTTTTTCTATCAGATAATCAGAGCAATGCCTATCTCAGATGTCACATAACCCAACATGGCCCCGGCGGCGATATCCGAGGGATAATGAACGCCCAGGTAAATCCGCGACACTCCCACCGACATGGCCCAGCCGAAGAATAAATACGATGATGCCGGGAAAATGAGGCTTAAAATATTGGCCATCAAAATGGCTGCAGCCGTATGGCCGGACGGGAAACTGTATTTATCCGGGGGAGCGATGAGACTGATAATGCCCAGCTTTTCGAATGGCCGCGTGCGTTTCACCGCCTTCTTGGCGATGGCATGCAACGGAACTTCCATCGCAAAAGACGCTGCCATCATCATCACGGCCAGCTTCCCAATATTCAAATCATAGAGCAACAAAAGCACTGCTACCAGTCCGTAATAATACCCATCACCGGACCGGGTGAGGTAATAGAAGATTCCATCGACAAGACTTTTACCATGTAAACGATAGATTTGTTTGAACAGCAGAACGTCTAACTGATAAAAGTTCAATGATAGTGCTCGTAACATGTTTGCTCCTCATTTTTGTGTAAAGATAGCATGATTATATTACGGAAAAATGAACGTCATATAGAAATTAGATGACATCTATGTTAAATCCATGTTAACAGAATCCGTTCTGGCCAACGATTCGACGTCTGGCGCGAGATCCGGCTACATAGCAGCACCGATTCAAAATTCGCTATGCTATAAAAATTACTTGATTTTATCAGGAGAATCAAGTATCATGTAATTGTCACTCAGAATCCAAAACGCGGAGCCGGACGTGCTGAATGTTTTTCGAATGATAGCCGTTTTATGGACACTCCTTCCCACGGTTCAGGGAATGGACGCCAGAGCTGCTGACTTGAATCAAGCTCTCAATTCTATATCGGCAGATAGCCTGAAAAAACATGTCGCTTTTTTGGGTAACGATTCGCTGCAGGGACGCGGAACAGGCACGCCTGGCGGCAGATTGGCTGCCGAATATATCGCCCGACAATTGGCTCACTGGCAGTTCATCCCCATGGGTGACAACCGCAGCTATTTTCAATCGATACCCATGCATGGCAGTTTTCCGCTGCCATCCTCGCAGATGAAAATCCATTCGAACACCGGCGAAGTGGATCTCCGGCTGAAAGACGACTACCTGCTCTATAAATCCGGCGCTCAGACCTACATCCCCCGGCCGCAGCAGCTCGTCTTTGTTGGCTACGGCATCATCGCTCCTGAATTCGATTACAACGATTACCAGTCGCTGGACGTGGATGGCAAAATTGTTGTCTTTTTATCCGGCGAGCCGCCTTCGGAGGATTCCACTTATTTCGATGGCCCGTATCCCACGATCTATTCCTATCCGGAATCGAAACAGCGCATTGCCATTTCCCGCGGCGCCAGCGGCAGCATTCTCATTCCCCGACCGGTGGAATTGGTTCACGAACCCTGGCGCGAGTGGATACAGGCGTTTTCGTTCGAGGATGTGACGCTGGCCTATTCCGTGACCGCCAATCTGAGCATTGCCCTGAATCCAGGCGCCGGCGAGATTCTCTTTCAAAACGCGCCGTTCACATTGCGACAGGTATGCGAATTGGAGAAGAACAATTCCATGCTCAGTTTTCCATTGGAGGTGAGCCTGTCATTCAAAGGGGAATTCACCGAGCGGGAGTTTTTCGACAGGAATGTCGTCGGATTTCTGGAAGGCCGCATGAAACGGCCGAACGATTCGTACCTGATCCTTTCGGCCCATTATGATCACCTGGGAATTGGCGAGCCGGTGAAGGGCGACTCCATTTATAACGGCGTTGGCGACAATGCCATTGGCGTGAGCGCGTTGCTGGAACTTGCGCGGGTCTTTTCGCTGCTGCCGGAAAAGCCATTGCACAACATCATTTTCCTGTTCACGACCGGCGAAGAGAAAGGCCTGCTCGGATCGAATTATTACATCGATCATCCCATTGCGCCGCTGTACAAGACCATCGCCAACGTGAATATCGACGGATTGTCCATGTTCGAGAAATTCGAGGACGTGGTGGGCGTCGGACAGGAGTTCTCGACGCTGGGCGACATGCTGAACCGCGTGGCTGCGTCCCGGGGACTGAAGGTTTCGCCGCTGCCCTCTCAATTTTTAGCCATGGAATCGTTCGCCCGTTCCGACCAGATCGCATTTGCTAAGGCCGGAATTCCATCCATTCTGATCGCCGAAGGATTGCATTTCGAAAATTCAACGCCGCAGCAGGCGCTGGAGCGCATCATGCACTGGTCTGAGACATATTACCACACCCCCGGTGACGATCTGGATCAATACATCAATTTCGAAGCGGCCCAGCACCATTGTCGTTTTCTTTATTCATTTTGCCACGCCCTTGCCAGTGAGACGCTGCCGCCGCAATGGAACAGCGGCACGCCCTACATCATGGCCAGGCTTCGTTCCATTGCTGAAAAACGGTAGCTCTGTACAGGAACATTGCTCGGATGGTTGTCATGAGAAAAATACTAATTCTGATTTTGCTATTGATCATCGTTTCGGATTGCAGTCATATCATTCGCGCGCGACACGACACCATTCACATCATGGGCTCGGATACCATGCTCATATTGGCCTCGCGATGGGCTGAAGAATACATGAAAATTTCCCCCAACACATCGGTCTATGTGGAAGGCGGTGGTTCGCACAAAGGATTTGAAGCGCTCATTCAGGGCAAGACCGATATCTGCACCGCTTCCCGGCCGGTGCTGGCCGATGAAGCGCGGCTGCTGGCTGAGCGATACAATAAAATCGGGATGAATTTTCTCGTCGCCAAAGACGCGCTGAGCATCTATGTTCACCCGGAGAATCCGGTCAAAAATTTGACCATCGAGCAATTGGCGAAAATTTACAGGGGCGAGATAACCAACTGGAGTCAGATCGGCGGGAAAATGAGTCCAATTCTGGTGCTCATACGATCGCCGAATTCCGGCACTTACATCTATTTTCGCGAGCATATTCTCGAAGGCGAACCCTACAGCCAATTCGCTCAGATCCTCACATCCACTTCGGCCATTGTCAAAGCTGTGCAGGAAAATGAAGAAGCAATCGGATATGGCGGTCTCGCCTACGGCAAAGAGGTCGTCCACTGCAGGATAAACAACGTGGAACCCACTGAGGAAAATGTGAGAAATGATACCTACCCCATCACGCGCTATCTGTACCTTTATACCATTGATTCGCCGCGCGGCATTGTAAAACAGTTCATCAATTACACGCTGAAAGAGGGACAGGCAGCTATCCGGGACGTGGGATATATTCCGCTGTGGTGACTGAAACAGTCTCCACGAAAACAGGGCTAAAGGAGCATCATTCCAATCTCAATATCATCCGAACAATCCAATGAACGAGTATGAAAAAAGAATTCAAAATCGAACTCATGCGACTTTCACTTGTCTTCTTCTTTTGCATCTGGATGGCGTATCTGGAATCTGCGGTCGTGGTTTATCTGAGGGAGCTTTATTATCCGGAGGGATTCCGATTCCCCATCATCCTCATTCCGAAGCAAATCGCTCTGGTTGAAGTGGGTCGGGAAGCGGCAACACTATTCATGCTTCTGGCCATCGCCTTTCTGGCCGGGACCGGCCGCTGGATTCGGATGGCGTATTTCATGTTCGGCTTTGGCGTCTGGGATATCTGGTATTATATCTGGTTGAAAATTTTCCTGAATTGGCCGGAATCGTTGTTCACGTGGGATTTGCTGTTTCTCATCCCGGTACCGTGGGCAAGTCCGGTGCTCGCGCCCGTTCTCGTGTCGATTGCATTGATAACCGGCGCGATGCTCGTTCTTTATGTTGAAAAAAACGGCCGGCGATTCAGCTTGACCCGGTGGGAAATGATTGGCCTCATTCTCGCGCCGATCATCATCTTTATTTCGTTCATTCTGGACTACTCCACAATCGTCTCCGCCGGAGTGCCCATCAGCTACCGCTGGGAGATGCTCATCATCGGGCTATTGATCGGCGTTACTATTTTGCTGCGATCCGTGAAACGGCTTCTGAGGACGTGAGGCTTACCGCAACAGGACCGTGTGAAGTCAGAAAATCAGAGGGACGATCGTGTCAATCCGGGCGGCGATATTCCCTCATTCCGCTTTATTCAATTCGAACCAAAAATTACTGCCCTTGCCTTCCTGGCTCTGAATGTGAATTTTGCTGCCGTGGCGTTCGATGATGTGTTTCACAATCGCCAGGCCCAGACCGGTGCCTCCGATGGCGCGCGACCGCGCTTTATCCACACGGTAGAATCGCTGGAAAATGCGGTCGTGATACTTGGGCTCAATCCCGATTCCGGTATCGATGAATTCGATCCTCACTTTGCTGTTCTCCAATTCCGAAATCCGCACCGTGATGGAGCCATTTTCCGGCGTGTATTTGATCGCATTATCCAGCAGATTGTTGAACACGACGCGGATGCTCTCTTCATTAACCTGGAGAATCACCTTCTGCCGGCCGACCACCGAGATGTTGATATTCTTCAGGCTGGATTTCTCTCTGAACTCATCGACGATTTCGCGAATCATGGGCTGAAGCGGACAGGGCATCAGTTGCAACGGTTCTTCGCGTTCCATTTTCGAAAGCAGGAGCAGGTCCTGGACGAGGAACTCCAGCCGCTGGGATTGCTCCAGAATTTTCCAGATGAATTTTGTACGGGCGACATGGTCTTCTCCGGCCCCGCCATGCAATGTTTCGGCATAGCCAATGATCGCTGTCAGCGGCGTTTTCAGCTCATGAGACGCATTGGCAACGAAATCCCGGCGAATGGCCTCCAGCGTTTTCAGTTCAGTGATGTCCTGCAACTGAATCAATGCGCCGTTCATTTTCTCTTCAGAAATGAAAAACGGTGTGATGACATAACTGATGAATATCTTCCGCTCCTGCCTGGAACAGGTGAACTCGCCGCTCTCTTTGCTCCCTTCGTCCAGGGATTTTTCGATGGCGGTCAATAACGGTTCTGCCTGGAGTATTTCAATCAGATTTCGATGTTCAATTTCATAGCTATTCATTCCCAATATCCGATAGACTTCGGAGTTCACATTGAGGATGTTTTTGTCCAGATCGATGACAATGATGCCAATATCCAGGTTGATCAAAATGTCCTGCAATTTGGAGCGCTCATTGGAAACCTGAATGATCTGGCTTTTCAACCGCTCGGTGAGTTCATTCAAAATCTCGGCCAGCGTGCCGATCTCGTCCTTTCGATGGGTGGGAAATGACCGATTCAAATCCCCTGCCGCAATGGTTTTTGCAGTCCGAACAATTTTCAGAATGGGCAATGTCACCAGCGTGCCCAGATAGAATGCTCCCACAAACAGCGTGACCAATCCAAAAACGTTTGCCGCGATCATCAGGACGATGATTTTATTGAGCGACTCTTCGAATTTCTGGGCATAGTAAGCCAACCGAAGAAATCCGATGATTCGGCCTTCATTACGAATGGTGAATGCGGTGTAAAATAATTTGCGCCGGATGGTGTCGCTGTCCCGGTAACTCTGGCCCCAGCCGGAATTAATGGCGTCCTGCACTTCCGGACGCTTGATATGATTGTCCATGAGCGGCACGTGTTCATCAGGAACGTCGGAATCAATGAGCACGCGACCGGTGGAATCGATAATGGTCACTCTGGAATTGGCGATATGTTCTAACTGTGAGGCTAAATCCTTCAATTCATGAATATTGGATGGTTGCAGATTGATCCGTTTCTGTTCCAGCAATTTAACTGCCAGGCTGGTTTTCATCCGCATTTCATTGAACGTCTGCAGGTACAGATATTCCTTCAGGCTCACGTACAGCGTAATATCAAAAATGACAAAGGCGATTGTCGAGACAATGAGCACAACGTAGACGAAATTCAATCGATACTTTTTGAACATAGCTTTGTTTTTTCCAGAGCGTAATGAACGGTATTTCACGAATCAATTCTGAAGTGAGAGTTTGTCAGGTGGCATTTTCAGCATGCCTCAGGACAGTGGTCGGCTCAGCTACATTGCATTTAATTGACAGGAAAAGTCGCAGCGGTGGTTACTTCGCGGATCTAATCGGTTTTGGGAGTCGCAATGACCAGGTTTATCAGACGACTGCTTTTAAAGCAGGTTCGCACATGCCGAAGGAAGCGCCCCAACTGACCGCCAGAGGCAGACGCATCCCCATTGTTTCGATGAAACCGGGTCATGCCAGTTTGATGCGATAGCCGAATCCCTTCACCGTCTCGACCACATTGGCCCAAAAATCCAGCTTCTTCCGCAGCCGGCGAATATGCACATCCACGGTGCGCGGGTCCCCGTAATAATCATATCCCCACACCTGATCCAGCAACTGGTCCCTCGAAAGGACGCGGCCATTGGCCTGGATCAACGCTTTCAACAGCAGGAATTCCTTGGGCGTTAAGTCCAGCACTTTGTCGCCAGCCGACACCTGGTGTTTGGAAAAATTGACGGTCAGCTTGCCCAACTGGTAGATTTTATCTTCATCGCGATGATGGCGTCGCAGTAGCGCTTTCACGCGCGCAATGACTTCTTTGGGACGGAATGGCTTGGTGATATAATCGTCGGCGCCCAGTTCCAAACCCTGCAACACGTCCATCTCTTCGGAGCGGGCTGTAATCATGATGATCGGCAGATTGGTCGTTCGATCGTCCTTGCGCACTGCGCGGGCAATCTCCAGACCGTTTTTGCCGGGGAGCATCAAATCCAGCAGAATCATTGTCGGCGGATTTTTCTGAATCTGTTCGAGCGCCTTTTCGCCGTCATTGCAGACAATTACATCATAGCCCTCCTGCTGGAGATTGTATTCCAGAATTTCACTAATATCGGGATCGTCTTCAATGACCATAATTTTAATATCCATGGTGAAAAAACCTCCACTCGTGTTTTCTAATGAGAAAATTTACGCAATGCAATGGCCCATGAATCGGAACCAGAATACTACCGGCCCGTCACTCCGCAAAAGAACCCGGATCGTTTTCTCTATTGAATCGAATCCAGTTTCTCTAAAACTTCGCGCGCATGGGTGGACGGCGAGACCTTGGTGAAGATGTGAGCCACCCTGCCCTGCCTGTCGAGGATAAATGTCGTTCGGTGAATGCCCATAAATTTGCGGCCGTAAACGTTCTTTTCACCATATACCCCCCAACGGGTGGCAATCCGCGTATCGCTGTCGCTTAAAAGTTGAAATGGCAGATTGTATTTTTCAATGAACGATCTGTGAGAATTCGGCAAATCGCAACTGATGCCAAGAATCTCAGTCTCCTTTTTTTGAAAGTCATGATATCGATCTCGGAACGAACAAGCTTCTTTAGTGCATCCTGGAGTATCATCATTGAGATAGAAATAGATAACAACCTTTTTTCCTGAGAAGTCAGACAAACGGATGATCGCGTTGTTCTGATTGGGCAATGAAAAATCAGGCGCGATATCCCCAATCTGTACCATACTTTCCCTCCGAATGGATATTTCCTTTTACCTGAATTTCTGAAATCTGGGCTCAATTCACCAGAGCGGGTAAATCGACTCGCTGCGTTCCACTCCAACTGACCCTTTCTTTGGAGCGAACCGAACTGATGCAAGTCACTCACACGCCCGGAACACATTGACGCCATCAATCGACAAAATCTATCCGGAGCAATGTGTCGCTGAACCCAATTTTCAATTTCAGGTATCAATCAAATGACGTGGCTTAGGCTCTCCTCCTCTTATTTCCAGGTGTCGTTCTTGAGATAATTTACAGGTTGGATGTATTGCGTCATCCAACCTGGTCAGTTCTTGCAATGAACATCTGCCCACGACTATTCTGCTACTTTCCAGGGACAGCCGCAAAGAGGGACTGACTCCTCCTTCGGCAATCCTCGTCGAAAGATCGTGCGGACAGCGTGAATTGAATCGGCATCCATCGTCCCGACGGTGAGCTGCGCCTGAATTGCACCGCTCACTCCGTCAGTCCGGGTGTTATAATTTTTCGTTACTATTCAGGCATGTGTTCTTGCTACAAAACCGCCATGTCACGAAGATGCCAACTGATCGTTTGGGATATTCATCCCGAACGTCCCGGCCGTTGCCTGCGCTGGATACATATCCGGCGCGACAGGTGTATTAAAATGTGATATAGATTTTTTATAACTTCCCAGCACACGTATTCCACAAGCCGCTGAAGCAGCTGGTTAGCTGGCCGGTTGATTTTTGAACACCACGGTAAATCGTGGAGTTGGTACAATTTTAAACCAGCGCCATGCGTCAGCATGGTCACCTGAATAATTACAGTTTTTCTTTCAACCTGGCGAGGGATACCTGGTCGATGTCTTTGTGCAACGAATTTCCGTGCGAATCCATTGTGACGACAGCCGGAAAGCCTTCCACCTGGAATTCCCACACCGCTTCGGGACTGCCAAATTGTTCCAGATACACATGGGGAATTTTCTTGACGCACTGGGCATAGATCTGGGCCGCTCCGCCGATGGCATGTAAATACACTGCGCCATGCTTCTCGCAGGCAGCTAATGTTTTCGCGCCCATGCCGCCTTTCCCGATGACTGCTTTGACGCCAAATTTTTGAATGATATCGCCCTGATAGGGCTCCTCCCGGATTGAGGTCGTCGGGCCAGCAGCCATAGTCTTGTATTCGCCCTGCTCCTTCAAAATGACCGGCCCGCAGTGATAGATAATCCCGTTTTTAATGACATCCAGTTCACCGCCTTCGTGCAGATATTTATGAACCGCATCCCGCCCGGTGAACATCGTACCGTTGATAATCACAATATCCCCAACCTTCAGCGCGCGGATATCCGCTTCACTGGCCGGCGTGTTCAGGACTTTCACGGTCGCTTTGGGAATCTCGAATGTCTCAGGGAAGTCGACTGGTTTGTCAAATTCGCCTTCGGTCTGGTAGAGCCATTCCCTGACATCACCGTTCTGATCCAGAATAAATCCGCGCCGGCGATAGGCCCAGCACATGTAGGCAATGGAGACAAAAAACGATGCCGGGAGGCGATTCCGCAGCCCGATTTTGCAGCAGCCAATGGTTAGTTTTCCGCCAAATCCCATGGGGCCCACTTGCAGATCATTGGCTTCTTTCATGATGCGACTTTCCAGCTCAGCCAGCTCCGGCATGGGATTGACGTCGTCGATGGTTCGCAGCAGTTGATGTTTCGCCCAGTCGTAGCCACTCGCCCGATCGCCGCCAATGCACACGCCCAAAAATCCCGGGCTGCAGCCCTTGCCCTGGGCCTGGTACACAGCGTCCAGAATGCACGCTCTCACCCCCTCCAGGTCGCGTCCAAATTTTTTCCCCTGAAATTCAGCCGGCAATTTATACTGCGTCGACATATTTTCGCAGCCGCCACCCTTTTGAATCAGGCGAATATCCAGATCATCGTCTTCGCTCTGCGTAAATTTGATGACCGGGCTGCCCGGTCCCAGATTCGTTCCGGAATTTTTCCCGGTCAAACTATCGACTGAGTTTTGCCGGAGATAACCTTTTTTCGTCGCCACCAACACGGCTTCTTCAATTGCTTCATGCAATTTTATCTGATTGAATCCCAACGGGCATTTTACATAGAAAGTCAGTAAGCCAGTATCCTGACAGATGGGCAACGAACGTCGCTTGGCCAATCCAATATTCTGCATCACCAGGTCCAGCGCAAAATCCGCCTTGGAACCGGGCTTCTCCAATTTTCGGCTCAACGCAATGACCTGTTCGACATCGGGAGGAAGATACGCCGAAGTTCGTCGGATTAATTCAAGGATACTTTCAGTAAATTTTTCTTTATTCATTTAACCTCCTGTTGGTTGTTGGAAAAAAGGTATATACCGAAAGGATAACATGGGTGGGTTAGTGCTGCGTTGCAATGTACAAAAAAAAATATCTTTGGTCAAGATAAAAAAAAGTTCGCGCGCCATGAATTCCAGCGAATAGCCAGGCTCGCTTTCTGCGAACGCTGCTGAGCTTGCGGCTTACAACGCATCGCATCGGAGGCTCGACTCATTGATTTTTGATGTAGCTTGTCGACATGTGAAAATGGCTGATCCTCCAGGAGTCATTTTCTTTAACAAGGCCCACGGAGATCAAATTATGCATTGCGCCTTCCTGCCCGGCTATGGAGAAGCGAATGATTTGTTGGTATCGCGCCCAACCATACCTCGAACTGGCATTGATTTCAAGACCATCAATCGACGTCTTTAAATGCTGCCAGCGGGACATCATTCGATCTAAAAATGGAACCATGGTTTCGCGGTCGAAAATCTGACCATCGAGTGTGAAAAATTTCATTTCATCCGAACAATATCCGGAAAATTTTTGAAAGTCCTTCGCATCAAAGGCGGCTGTATACGCATCAACCAAAGCGGCGACAGCGCGCTTCTCTGAATCTGTAGAAATGTTTGCCTGACAGGTCATCCCTGCCAGTGAAACAACAAGCAAGATAAAAATGTGGAAACGCCTCATTTTTCATAGCCCTCTTTTGAACATAAAATATATAGCAGTTAAAACTAAAATACAAGATATTTCTCATTAATTTTCGAATTCGCCCCAATCACGATTTCGAGAATATCCCGCCTCAGACAGATGTAACTCTCCAGTCAGGGCGATTAACAGGATTACGTTCAGCATGACACGGAATTTTAGTCGCACACCTTCGGAGACGGCAGGGCTATGATGACAGGAAAATCATGCCATTCTGACGCAACGATTACTTGTTCATAGGACAATCATGCAAAAAAAAATCGCTGACCGAACCATCGTGACAGGCTTATTGTTTTTGTTTTTAATCAGTTATGCCGATAGAAATTAATGTGGCATATATTTTGCGTACAGACACTTTTGTAAAATCAGATGAACCCGACCCTGGAAGGTGGAATTGGAGATTAACAACTCACTGGACTGATGTCGGGATGTGCTAAAAGCAATTGACTGAATCGACACTGTTTAATGATCGACTTTTAAATCACGATTATCGGAGTCTCACGCGATTCATGCTGCGGGATTCTTTCACCATAAATACAGGAAAATGACAATGAGTGAATTTAAACGAGAATTCTTTTCAAGAATACCCACGGTGCTGCCGGTGATACCGCTTCGAAATGAAGTCCTTTTTCCTCAACAGCTTTTACCGATTACAGTAGCCCGTGAAAAATCGCTCAAGCTGGTCGGAGAAACAGGCAAGGATGATGACATCATTGCAATTCTGGCCCAGAAAAAATCAACCATTGAAAATCCAACCACTGAAGATCTCTATTTCATCGGCACTGCCGCCAAAATTCACCGCACCATCGATATGCCGGACGGGAGCAAAACCATTTTGATTCAGGGATTGTATCGCATCAAACTGATCACGTTCACCCAGGAAGCTCCCTTCTTCAAAGCTATTTTCGAGCCAATCAATGAACAGGTCATTGAAGACACGGCTCAGGTTGAGGCGCTGACAACCAACCTGCGAAAAATTTTCAAACGCATGGTCGAATTATCGACTGAGATTACGTATGAACAACTGGTCATGGTTTCCAATATCAAGGAACCCGGGATGTTGGCGGATATGATCATTGCATTTTCCAGTGTCGCCATCAAGGACAAGCAGGATGTTCTCAGCACGCTTAACGTTATGGAGCGATTGAATAAGGCCAATCTGCTCATTAATAAGAAGCTGCAAACGCTGGAACTGGGCGAGAAAATTCAGTCCGATATTCAGACAAAAATTGGGAAGACGCAACGGGAATTGTATCTGCGCGAGCAGTTGAAGACGATTCAAAAGGAACTGGGCGATGATTCTGACACATCAGAAATACATGAACTGAAACAGAAAATCAAGAAGGCCAAAATGCCGAAAGAGGCCCAAAAGGTCGCGGAGAAGGAACTGGATCGGTTAGCGCAAATGCATCCTTCGTCAGCCGAGTACACTGTATCCCGGACGTACCTGGACTGGTTGATGGAACTGCCCTGGTCGATTTCGACAAAAGACAACCTTGATATCAAACGTGTTCAGAAGAAATTGGACGCCGACCATTATAATCTGGAGAAGGTCAAAAAGCGAATTCTGGAATATCTGGCTGTACGCAAATTGAAGCCGGATATGAAAGGGCCGATCCTCTGTTTCGTCGGCCCTCCTGGCGTCGGCAAAACCTCGCTGGGCCGCTCCATCGCCGAAGCCATGGGGCGAAATTTCGTTCGCATGTCGCTGGGCGGGATTCATGACGAGGCAGAAATGCGCGGCCATCGTCGGACGTATATCGGAGCGCTTCCCGGCCGTATCATTCAGGGTATCAAAAAGGCGGGATCTAACAATCCGGTCTTCATGCTGGATGAAATCGATAAATTGGGACACGACTTCCGCGGGGATCCATCATCCGCGCTGCTGGAGGTACTGGACCCGGAGCAGAATTTCTCATTCAGCGATCATTATCTGGAAGTAGCGTTTGACCTGTCCAAAGTGCTGTTCATCGCCACTGCCAACATGTCAGAGCCGATTCCGCCGGCGCTCAAAGATCGCATGGAAATCATCGAAATTCCCAGCTACGTGGAAGAGGATAAAGTTCAAATTGCGCGGAATTTTCTGGTTCCCAAGCAAATTACCGAACACGGATTGACTAATAAACTGATTACTATCCCGGAGTCGTCTATCAAACTGATGATCAACTCGTACACACGGGAAGCCGGGGTGCGAAATCTGGAGCGGCAAATTGCCGGAGTCTGCCGCGGTGTTGCCAAGGATGTGGCGATGTCAAAGAACATAAGTCATGCAAAGAAGACTCGCATCACCGAGAAAAAACTGACCGAATATCTGGGACCGAAAAAATTCTTCCAGGAATCGGCTGAGCGGATCAATGAAACCGGCATTGCCATCGGCCTGGCGTGGACGCCGGTTGGCGGTGATATTCTGTTCTTCGAATCCACAAAAATGCGCGGCAAAGGACAACTCAGTCTGACCGGTCAATTGGGCGATGTGATGAAGGAATCTGCTCAGGCGGCCTTGTCGTACATTCGCTCCAAAGCGGATGAACTGAATGTCGAGAAGGATTTCCATGAAAAATACGATATTCACATTCACATCCCGGCTGGCGCCATCCCCAAAGATGGGCCGTCAGCGGGGATTACGCTGTTCTCATCGTTGCTTTCACTATTGACCGGGCAATACGTCCGCAGCGACGTGGCGATGACCGGCGAAATTACCCTGAGAGGCTCGGTACTGCCTGTTGGCGGGATCAAAGAAAAGGTGCTCGCAGCGCATCGGGCCGGGATCAGAACCGTGTTTCTGCCCGCTCAAAACGAGAAAGATTTGATTGAAATACCCGAACAAATTCGTCGAGAAATGAAATTTCATTTTTTAGAAAAGATGAGCGATGTGCTGGATTTGGCATTTGAGAAACGAACTCAACAGCAGAAATTGAACGTGGCGCCCTAAATCAGAGATTGTGCGCAGCACTGAACGGATTGATTTTACGCACCAATGCTGCAAGAATGCTGACCAGATATTGAACGGTTGGAAACCAAACCCCGAGTGATCGGGGTTTTTCTTTTCGTGTTTGAAATCGCAAAAGGGAAATCGCCGCCGCTGCTTCTGTCCGAAAATCAAACTCCTCATAGAGCGCTTCGGAAAATTCAGGGTCGTACCCGGATCACTTCTTTTCAAGCAGTACGACAGTCTCGCAGTGAGCCGTATTGGGGAACATGTCTACTGGCTGCACCTTCACAGGTGAGAAGTCTGATGCGCAGAGCAGTTTCAAATCCCGCGCCAGTGTGGAAGGGTCGCAGGAGACGTACAGAATGCGCTCCGGCCGAAGCTGAAGAATCCGCTCCGGCAGTTTTGGATGCAAGCCGGATCGAGGCGGATCGATAATCACAATCGACGGCTGACCACATTTTTCTATGATTTCAGGCGGATTGGCGATTTGATCTTTGAGATCGCCTTCAACAAAATTGCAGTTGTCTATAGCATTGAGCCGGCAATTGACTTCGGCGTCTGCGATGGCTTGCTGCACCAGTTCGAATCCGACCACACGCCCGACAAGCGGCGCAATGAAAAGGGCAATTCCCCCGGCGCCGGAATATAAATCGTATACAATATCATTTTTTTCGAAAGCGCCCCACTCCCGAATGAGCCGGTACATGGCCTCCGCTTGCAAGGTGTTGGTCTGAAAAAACGAGTTGGCTGAAATGCGATATCGCGTCTGCGCTAACACTTCTTCGATGTAGCCCGGACCGAAGAGGGTATTTTCATGGTCGCCAAACGCAATCTGGGCTTTCTTTCGGCTGACATTATGAACGCATGTAGTGATAAAAGGAAACTGCTCGATCAGCAAGCGGCTCAGTTCCTGCACCTTTCCCTCACCTTTGGCGTCCTGCGCGGTCACAAGATTCACCATCATCTGTCCCAACGTTTTGGATTCGCGGATCACCACAAAGCGCCAGAAACCGGAATGGTCTTTGGTGGTGTACGGCGCGAAAGAACTCGCCGCAGCAAATTTCCGAATCGCCTCGAAAACAATATTGCTCCTTTCGGAAAGCAGAAAGCATTCTTTGATATCGATCACTTTGGTGAATGAGTTTGGAACGTGCAAGCCAAGCGCAAAATCCCGGTCAACCATCAGCCCTGCGTCTATTTCATCCGGGAGCAGCCAGCGGAAATTGGAAAAGGTAAACTCCATTTTGTTGCGGTAGAAATAGGTATCCGGCGAGGGCATCGTGGGCAGAATCTCCACATTTTGGAATCCGCCGATGTGCTCCAGCAGTTCTTTCACCTGCTGCCGCTTCTGAATCAATTGCTCGCCATAATTCAGATTCTGCAACAGACAGCCGCCGCAGGACCCGAAATAACGGCATCGCGGTGCAACTTCCAGCGGCGAATGATTGACCACCTCAAAAGCGTAGGCCTCGGCATAATTGGATTTTTTCTTGACCACCCGGGCTTTCACTTTTTGGCGCGGTATTCCTCTCTCAACAAATATAGTAAATCCATCCAGATGCGCTACTCCTTTGCCCTTGAATGCCAGGGACTCGATGTCCAATTCAATAATATCGTTTCGTCTGATTTGATTCGGTTGATCGTTCATAGATGTATCACGATAAGACAATGTTCTGCGTTGAAACAATTTAAAGGAAAATTCTCTGACGATGCGACAATTTTTCCCGGTGAATTATCATTCCCATGTTTCTGAAAACTTGAAGATTATGGCTTTGTCACCACTCGCTCATTTTTTATCAGGCACTGGCATGTATTTTGCGGTTGCCTCTGTGTCATCTCGTTGTGGATCCTTTGGCATTTAAATGTAATACCATTAATTACAGGAGGTGCCGAGCTTAAAAAAATCCAACCTAAACAGCGCATTTGACCCGAATTAGCTGTTCCGCAATATGATTTAGGGTTCTCCGCCCGGAGAACCCTTTTTTATTATCTCATGATGACAAGCTTTCCGATGAATTCATCCTGCATCGATTTGCCAGCCTCGGTCGTTGTAACAGTCACCTGATAAAGATAAACGCCATTGGCCAGCACGTCGTTATCCCGATCTCTGCCATCCCAGTAAACCTGGTTCAGTCCAGCCGCGCCGGTCAAATGTTCCACTGTTTGGATCAGCTGTCCGTCAATGGTGAAAATCTTGATTTTCGCCCGGCAGGGTAAATTCACCACGAAGGTGAATGTGGTGGAAGAGCGAAACGGATTGGGAAAGTTGAGCACATTTTTCAGCTTCAATTCGTCGCTGAAGACAACCGAGACAAAGCACGTGGCGATGGCGGAGTTATTGAAATTATCCCAGGCCTTGATAGTAATTCGATGATCCCCCGGCGTTAAACCGCTGGCTGACTCTTCCGAACTGGTCCCTTCCGCCGCGGTCGAATTATACGTGGAAAAATCGTACAGGATTTTCCCAGCCTTAAAATTTCCCTCGTAATAATTGAATAAATCTGTCAGAACAATTTTATCGGTTTCCTGGTCATCGATTGTCAGGGTGATATCGTGTCCAATGTCGCCGGCAATATTCACCCCGCTGATGCTATCGGCAATGTCCACCTGCAAGACCGCATCGGATGAAATCAAATTGCCATCTGCAAAATTCTGTCCCACAAAACCAATCTTGATAATGGGCCCTTCCCCATCCTGCAGAATCGACGTTCCGCCCACGTAGAGCGAATCTTTCGATGTGACGCCTTCATTATTTTCATCGGCAAAATATAGGCTGATTCTGCCCATCTCTCCGCCGTAGGTAATATCTTTGGGAATGATGCACGTTGCATCAAAATCGCCCTGTTGAATCGGAATCAATCCTCGGAACAAAATTCGCCCCGGCGCCGCGTAGCGAATCTGCGAGCCGTACTTTGTTGTGTAGATCATATTCTTTTTTGAATCGAAAACCTTCAGGACGGCCTTGCCATTGAATGGACTGGTGAGGCCTGAATTCTGAATCACTTCCCCGGAAATATTAATTTCACTCAGAGCCTTGAGCGAGTCCGGTCGAACAGTAGCAATTCGCGCCCGATTGGCTGGTCCTTTCAATCGCATGGTGGGATCGCCATAGAGATTATACTTCTGGTCGTTGGTGGTGCTGTAGTTATTTATCTTGGCCTGTATCAGCGCAACACCCAGCCGCGCGGAGGGGGTTTCACCGTTAAAAAGCTGATTGAAAAATTGTCGATTCAAGGCCGTGTTATCTGTAGCGTACGCCAGGCGCGAGGAAGTCAGGAATGCAATTCCTCCACGCCGCTGAGCGACGAAGAGTTTTTCAGCCATGCCCTGCTCCATGGGATCATCGAACCGGCCAAAATCGCATGTCGCAGCCACCCAGAACGGGGCTTTGTCGTAATTCAAAATTTTATCCAGATCGCGACTCTCGAGCAGCACGCGCTCATCCGCCCAAATCGACGGCGCGCCGTGGCCGACAAAATTTAAAATGAGCGTGCCATCATTGATCCGCTTCAGCAACGCGTCTGTCGCTGCGGGTTTCATGTAGCCTGAAATAGCCGGATTCTGAATGGCGGGGTATTCGATCAGGTAAATTTTTACTTTATTAAAATAGTTCGGAATGGCATTTTCCATGATGTATTCAGCATCGCGAGTATGCATGGTCTCGTTCTGGCTGCCGGGATCGTGGTATTCGTCGTCCCCGACCATTGTGATGACATTCCGCCAATCTTCGAGCAGCACGTCACCTTCCGTCTTCAGCACAGATTCGGTTTCATACTGAATAATTTTTTCCACCACGAACCGCGCCTCATCAGCGGTTTGCACCGGGAATCGGCCAATGGCCAGATCGCCATCCGCATCATCGCCGCTCACTAAAATGAACCATTCATCCATGGCTCGGCTGGAATTCTCGTTCAACTCCGATGTCTCGAACGGCGGGATCCAGTTTTTATCGAGATCGCTTTTGATATTTTTATAATCAAAATCGCCGTCTCCAAACAGCAAGACATATTTCGGTGCAATGACCCAATTGTCAAATGCAAATTTGATGAAATCCCGAATGGCTACAGGGTCCAGCAGCCCTCCGGAGAATTCATTATAAATATCGGCGATGCGGACAACCGAGGTGGAAATGCTGTCCGTGTTTTCCCGATGCGATTTCAGCATCATTGCTGCGTCGTAGAAATCATCGTGGGCGATGATGATGAATTCAGCGCCGGCCAGTTGCGCCCGCAAATTGGCGAATTGAATGCGCTCAAAACTTTCAGGAGTGGCATAGGCGCTGGTCGTTGTCGCCCAAAACCGGCGTCGCGGGAATCCGACGGCATCATCCACAAACGTCACTGTCCCGGAAGCGATTTCGGGATTGGAAATGTACTGAACATCGCCGGCATCGGTCACGTCGTACACTTCAATCAGGTTGCTGGTGAAATTGGTGATTCGGTATTTTGATGCGCCATCATCGACCTGATGAAACAACAGGGCATTGTCTTCGGCCACGAACCCGGTCTGATACTGAATTTCGAACCAGTCGATATACGCCTGACTTTCCGATGTGTCGCCGTGATATTGAATTTTCAGACTGTTGTAGCCTGACGCCGAAAGGGACAGAATTTTAGAAACCGTTTCGGTATAGAGCCTGGTGCCGTTGACGGTGATGATGTCCACCAGTTGGTCATTGAGCAGCACATTGAATTGATGGATGTTATAGGTGAGGGTGTGAAACTGAAATCGAAAAAACATGGAATTCTGACTGGTTCGCGCATGGGGCAGGTAGGCGCTGTAACCCTGCTCATCGCTGTTGCCAGCCATCAGCCGGCCAAACCAATAGGTGCCGGAATCGAGATAATTGTTGATTTCATCTTCTTTGTAGTAAATGCCCAACGTATACGTCGTTGGCGTCAACATCGGATCTGATTGCGAGATGCGGCTCGCCATTCGCCTGCCGGCACGTGTTCCGTCCCAGGTTAAAAAATAGATATTGTCTTCAGTGTAATGATGAATGTAATGCTTATAGTAGGGACTCGTTTCGCTCAATGGCTCCCAGCCGTTCACGGATTGACCGTAAAACACGAGATAATCCGATGTATTGAATGCACCATCGCCGCCGTCGAATACGCGGATAGCCATCTCCGTGAGCGAATCGGGGCGCTGCGCGGTAATGCTTTGGGAGAGTTCCCTACCGCCGTTATTGAAAAGGCGCAACGAGCCGGAGTTGATCGCGCTGATATCCACGCCAGCCGATTGCAGGTCTTTGCCGGTTATCTTGTACAGGCCTTCTTCACGGATGGTAATTTTCAACGCTTCGCCCATCTGTAACCCTGACGCCTTCCGCACTGATTTTTGGGGGCGCGGCTTCTGCCATTTTTCCGATTGGTCGAAATTGACAACCACCCCGCGAAAGAATTCTTCGTCCGGCAATGACTGCTTCGAGACGCCAGACTGTCCCCCGCTGCCATTGAAATCCATACGGATAACGATGCTTTTATAAATTTTAATCTGGTTCTTCGCGCCCACCGCCTGAATGGGGTGAACCTGAATCTCCGCCACGCGCTGGTCCCGAATGAATCCGGGCGGCATCAATTCGATAACATCCAGGGGAAAATCGGTCGCTGCGCTATAGGCATCGCGATCCGGCTCATGTAGAAAAACACCATTTTTTTCAATCGTTGGCGCGGGCAGCAACCGGCCCGAAATCGTCTCAAATTCCGCTTGCAGCGTCTGCGCCGTGGGTTCCGATTGCAACGGCACGCCGACTTTGATCAGCCGTTTGGAGACCATGGGTTGACCGGCATCGCCGAACAGCGACGCCTGAGCGACATATATTTTTAAATAGGTTTCATTGTTCACACGAACGGTATCAATCCGCTCCACGCGCGGGGTGTATCGCAGCGTTACTCCCTGGTCATCCGAAGAAATGACTTCCAATCCATCGTGCGCCAGCGCTGCCGCAAGGTTTCCTACCTGCAATGATACCAGAAGGCTGACAATGAAAAACCACCTGATTGACGAGTTAATTTTCATTCATTCAACTCCATAATAACTGTATGGTATACTCAGAAAATACCGGGGCTTGTAGCCAGACTTTCGTGAGCGATGTCTTTCAGTCCGGGGCAGCGGCCTCCACGCATCGCAACGCACGAATTCCTTTATCTCTTCAAATTTCTCGACTGCTTCCTGCGGCGAAAAGCTTAAACCCAAACATGCTTCGAGTATTCGTTTCCGAGTCTTATGATTCGTAAGATGAATTAATTTTTATGGAACGAAATCAATTCCGCTTCAGCGCAGAACCACGCACCGATCAATTTTCGTCGCTGAAAGGGACTGGCTTCCCTGCTGATGCGTTGTTTCTAATTTATAAAGATAAATGCCATTGGCCAATAAATCGCCATCCGCGTCGCGGCCATCCCAGCTAATTTGATTGAAACCGGTTTCGGCAAATACATTTTCCAGCGCCCGCACCAGACGACCGGCGATGGTGAAAATTTTTATCTGCGCTTGGCACGGCTGATTGACCCAGAACGTAAATACAGTGTGCGTCGAAAATGGATTGGGATAATTCAATACATCGCGCAGCACCAGTTCATCCGTAGCCACGACAGTGAACTCAGCCTCGCAGGTGGCGGAGTTATTGAAATTGTCCCATGCCTTAATGCACATGAGATGCTTACCCTGGTCCATACTTACCAGGGAATAGCGGATGGTTCCCGAAAGATAGCTATTCACATCGTACTGAAAATATTCGGTCACATCAATCCTGGTATGCTCATCATTGTCGAAAGTAAGGGTGATTTTGTGGCCGATATCGCCGACGATGTTCACGCCGCTTTTTTCATCGGCCACAATAATTTTCAGCATGGCATTCGGCTCCATGAATCCGCCGTCCATGAAATTTTGGCCTTCGACCTGAATCTGAATGTGCGGCCCCTCGGTATCGGTGAAATTCATTTCCGTACCGCCGACCGGGAGTCCATCGCGATACCCGGCGCCGAATCTGGCCTCGTCATAATAAAACACACTCACCCGGCCTTCTGTTCCACCGTAGGTGATATCCTTGGGAATGATGAACTGCGAGCTATACTGGTTGCGCGCAACGGACACCTCTCCCCTGAAGATAGTGCTGCCAGGCAATTTATAATGATATTGCCGTGAGCCCTGAATGGTATACACGCGGTCTTTTTCCGAATCAAAGGCTTTCAGCAAAATAGTGCCATTCAGTTCATCGGCAGGCTGATTCAGCAACGCAACATCACCGGAAATTTTCATGGTGCAGAGCGCTTTGATCGAATCCGGTGCAATCTCTGTGAGATGAGCCAGGCACGATGGTCTCATCAACCGAAGTGTCGGATCGCCCAACAGGTGGTAAAATTGGTCGTTCTCATTATTCCCGCTCGCGTTTTTCGCCGCAGCCACGACATCGCCGAGACGGACGCTCGAATAGGGCGCTTTGAAAAGGTGGTTGTAGACTAACTTGTTCAAATTGACATTGGCGTCCGGATTTGCCAGCCGGCTGGCGCTGAACACCGCGATGGCTCCGCGACCGCTGAGGGTCACCAATTGCTCGGCAAAGCATTGCAGCGCCGGGTTGTCGAAACGCCCGAAATCACAGGTGGCAGCGATCCAAAAAGCCTGCTTCTGTCCATTGGCTATGCGGGGAAGGTCATCGGAAATATTGAGCACGTTCTCGTGCGCCCAGACGCGTTCATTGCCATGACCGATAAAATTCACAATCAAATTTCCCCGATTCACCTGCTCGATGAGCGCCTGTTGTGCAGCCGGTTTACGAATGCCGGATGTCGCTGCATCGCGAACTGCAGGATACTCAGTCAGATAAATTTTCGACACCTGATACGACTCAGGGATATAGTGCTCCGCAATGGCTTCTGCGTCAGGGATATGGTCAATGCTGTCGTAATCGCCGGCGCTTTCGAATTCATCGTCAGCGACCATGGTGATCGAGTTGCACCAATCCCCCACTGCCGGATGTGTTTCATAGTTGACGATCTTCTCAACAACTTTGTACGCTTCATCCGGATTCTGTACCGGAATTCTGCCGATGGCTAAATCCAACAGATTATCATTGCCATCCACGCAGACAAACCAATCGTCTCGCGGCCGACTGGATCCCTCATTCCAGTCATCCGTCTCAAAAGGCGGAATCCGGTTGGGATCGTTCGGTGAAATGATATTTTTATAGTCGTAATCGCCATCGCCGAACAGGAGGATATAGTCCGGGCGAATGGCCCAATTGAAATAGGCGTAGTGAATGAAATCCCGAATGGCCACTGCATCCGGCAGCCCCCAGGAAAATTCGTCATAGATGTCCGAAATCTTAACGACTTCTGTATTCAGAGTGTCGCAATTCTCCCTCAGGCTCTTCAACCCTAACGCAGCGTCAAAAAAATCATCATGGGCGATGATGATGAAATCAGCGCCATTCGCCGGATTCCTCAGCCATGAGCCCATCTCGCGCTCGATTTTTTCCGGCGATTTGAATTTCTCACGGCTGAGGGCAATGAACCGCTTTGGTACTGCCGAGAGCGTTGTGTCGACAAATGCCAATTGGTCATCCTGCCTGGCCAATCCTGTTATTCTCGCAACGTCGTTGAATCGGGTGACGTCGAAGACTTCCACCTCATCCGTTGAGAATCCAGCCATGTGATATGAAAAGGTCCCGATTGAATCCGGACTATAAAAATAAAGTTCATCATTTTGAGCCTTCAATCTGCGGGAGAAAGAAAGCTCGATCCAGTCCATGTAGGCCAGGGCGGTTTCCGTGTAAGGAGTATATTCCACAGTCAGGGTGTTATATCCGTCCAGCACGCCGGCATTCACTGCGGCGCTATATTCTTTGGCACGCATGCTGATGGTCTGTCCGCTGCTGGCATAAAACTCAGGCACTTTGCCGATAAAATTTTCATTCATGTAGAGCTGAAATGATTGCTTCCCCTGGGAAACCCCCACAAGCTGGACGCGCAGCCATGCCTTCTGAGAAGGAATCGCTCCCTCCAGATTTAACTGGTAGTTACGTTGCAGCATGGAATTGCTGAAATAATTGCCCAGCCAATGCACTCCGGAATTCAATAAATTTTTATATTCATGTTCGACATAGATGTAATCGAGAAATCCAGTCACAGGGATCGCATCCGGAGATTGCCCCTGATCCAACTGCACCATTCTCTTGCCAGCCTGCGAACCCTGCCAGGTCAGCCAGTACACATTTTCATTCGTATGCCGATGCAGATAGTGAACATACTTTTTTCGGGATGCGTCCCATTTCCAGTTATTGACCGATTTGCCATAGAAGTACACGTAATCATTATCGTCGAATCGCCCGTCATTCCCATCAGAAACAAAGATTGCATTCTCCATTAAGCTGTCAGGGCGCGCATCCCTCAACGAGACAGGCGTTTGAACTCCGCCGTTGTTGAATAGCTGCAGATCGCCCGGTTGAATTTGACTGAGCACAATGCCGGCATTCTCCAGATCCGCGCCGGTGAGTTTGTACATGCCTTCATCCCGAATAAAAATTTTGATCCACCGGGAACAGTCTCCGGGACGACTTGATTTTTTCACCGAATGGACTGGTCGTTTCAATAGCCGCCAGGCGTGGGCCTGTTCGGGATTGACGAATAGGTTGGAATAAAAAGCATCAGTCCCGATTGAATGGGAGGAGTTTGTGACATTCTCCCCGCCATTAAATCGCAGCCGAACAACGATGCGCTGGTACAACTGAATATATCCTTTGTCAGGAAAGAACTGAACCGGAGAGATTCGAACGATGACAACGTGCTGGTACCGAAGCGACGCAACCGGGGACACACTCACCAGTTCTTCGGGAAACGCGGCTGCTTTGCGATAGAACTCTTCATTTTCTGAATAGACCAATTTTCCCAGACCGTCACGGGGATAGGCTGGCGTTGGCAATGGTTTGCCCCTGAGTTGCTCGCCGGATTCGGCTGCCACCACGTCCATGGTTACCGAGGCATTGGGTGGTACGGCAAATAGCAGGACGCGTTCGGGCAGAAGTGGTTCGCCCGGTTTTGTATCACAAGAGCTATTATCAAACCGGAGATGAAAATACGCTGATCCGTTCACGATTTTCTGATCAGTGCTCCACCCTTGCGGCCGGAATTCAAATATGATTTCTTCATGAGACGATGAGAGCGTCTGGACATCACTGGCGGAAACAGGTAGTGCAAAGACTCCAACGATCAGGAAACACAGAGCAGGCACATGGCTCATGTTAAAGAATCGATACAATATGTGGCTCCAGGTTTTGTGAACAAGACGAAGTACTTCTCCCCAATCCGCAACGTGGTCACCAAATGATGCATCATCCAGGGAGTAATCGCATGCAGACTGATCGAGTTTCAGTCGGCAAATGCACCTGCCGAACCTGTCTCATGCACTATTTTAAACTTGAAAATCGAGAATGAGTTCTGTAAAATTTATATTAGCCGACTAAATTAAAACAGCCCTCACCGGATAACCAGGGAGGGCTGTTAAATTTGTACAATGAAATTTTTGTCAGCCAAGATATTTTCTGAGTGGCTCTAATCGGGATCTATGTCGGAGTCTGCGCAACGCTTTTTCTTTGATCTGTCGAACCCTTTCGCGGGTTAATTTAAAATGTTCACCAATTTCTTCAAGCGTCAACGGCCTATCCCCCTCCAGCCCAAAGTAAAGTTTGATGATTTCAGCTTCTCTCGGCTTGAGCGTCGAAAGTACTTTATCAATTTCTACCTGAAGAGATTCTCTCATTAATGTATTATCGGGCGGTGCATAGCGATCGCTCTCAATGACGTCCAGAAGGCTATTGCCATCCTCTTCTTTGAATGGTTCATCCAGTGAGAGATGGCGCGCCGAGGTTTTAACGACATCAGCGACTTCGTACACACTCATTTCCATCTTTGTAGCCACTTCATCCATGCTTGGCTCGCGGCCAAATGTCTTTTCAAGGGATTCCAGCGCCCGTCCGATTTTGTTGATTGCACCCACTCGATTCAATGGCAGACGGACGACGCGCGATTGTTCAGCCAATGCCTGTAAAATGGACTGCCGAATCCACCAGACCGCGTATGAAATAAATTTGAATCCTCGCGTTTCATCAAACCGTTGCGCTGCTTTGATCAGGCCCAAATTCCCTTCACTGATGAGATCCTGCAAAGGTAATCCCTGGCCCTGATACTCTTTGGCAACACTAATGACAAACCGCAAATTCGCTTTGACCAATTTGTCCAAAGCTTCTTCATTTCCCTTACGAATGCTACGTGCGAGATCGATTTCTTCTTCAGGTCGTAATGGAGAGAAACCTCCAATTTCTTCCAAGTACTTTTCGATAGATTGTTTCGTTCGTGGTCCTACTACTTTTTTCTTCTTTGCCATACCATATCCAACAAATTCATTCTTTATTTAATACACACTATTCAAAAATCTTACAGAAAATTATTTTTTGTTAACATAAATATTTGAGCTTAATTATTAACAGGAATAAGATAGGATGGAATGTGTGGTTGCTGAAGTAGTGAATATATTTTTCCTCTATCAAAGAAGGTCCCAATTTGCTCAATCATCCCTTTTTTTCTCAACAGATGCAGCTTATCTATCTGGAAATCTCAACTGTCGTCGCACAGCTTTGTCGTGCTTCATTCTTTTTCTTTCACTTGGCTTGAGAAAAAAACTGTTTTTCTTGACGTCCCGCAGAATACCCGCTTGTTGGCATTTTTTTTTAAAACGGATTATCGCTCGATCAATAGACTCATGGCTCCCGATTACTACTTTTATCATTCAATCATACCCTTTCTCTCGTGGTGAATTGTTATGAAATTTTAATTTGGAATAGACTGTTTATATACTCACGCGTTCAGCTAAAGTTCCTAAACTAAAATAATTATTTAAAATATTTTGGAAAAAAATCTAACTTTTTCAGGCTGGTATTTCGGAACCCGGATGCATAACCTTCATCGGGATCCCCGTCGTGACTATAATCGATTTATTTTATGCTATCCGCTGTAATTGTATCAACTTCTTTGATAGAACTCACGCTCGAAATTTTGGTTGGTTGTCGCCGCCTTTCAAATCTCGGATGCCACACTCCTTTTCTTAACACGGTACGTTCATTCGAAATCTGACTTTTGGCCGAGACATTTTCCACTTTACCAGGAGATGAATGATATTCGCGAAATTCCAATAAAGGTGGGATTGAATGAATCGGTCACGGTATCAGGCCGATAGAATCTTCGCAATATCAAATCTGGTCGGCAGGGCGCCCTCAATGTTATGACTTCGAAATCGATTATTGAATCAAATGATCCGTGGCGTAGCTTCAAACAACAACCGCACCTCCGTACCGCTCGGCGTCCCGATCAAAAAACCGGAAAGCTACAAATAAACCTGTGCATACCGCCTCTGTCTCCGAAGCATTTGGATACACAGGTTTACACCGAACTCATGCTATCAATCATTCACCTTGCACTGATCGAGCTATGCCTGGATTGGCCTGACGCCTTTTTCAATTATCTCTTTTTAACAGCGGTTCAGACCCCATAGCTTCAGGCAGATACAATCGCTACATCCACCTCTCATTTCTTAAATCCGAATTTTAATATAACAAATAAATCCCCAGAAGTCAAGCACTTGATTTAAAAAAGTGTTTTTTTTCTAATTTTTCACATGAAATTTTTTTAACTTTTGGGCAAAAAGACTGAGAACACGCTGCCTTTTCCCTCTTCGCTCTCCACTTCAATGCGTCCCCCATGCTCTTCAACGATTTGCTGGGCAATAGAAAGCCCCAGTCCGGAGCCACCCGGCTTCGTCGAGTAATAGAAGTCAAAAATGTTTGCGATGTGCTCTTTTTTCATGCCTTTGCCATCATCTTTGAAACGGGTGACGATCCACGTTTTGTAAATCCCCTTTATCTCGGAACGAACGACTTCAAGTTCAATTGTCAAATTGCCGCCGCCCGGCATGGCTTGAATCGCGTTCAAGAGAATATTCAGAAACACCTGTTTGATTTTCGTGACATCGATGAGCAAGCTCACATCGGCTCCCTGGTAACGCCGTTTGATTCTCACGCCGGATTGCAAGGCCTCTGCCTGTTGAGAAATGATGATCTCATCGAGCACTTTATCCATATTTTCCGGTTTGCGATCTAATTTAGGGGGACGCGCGACCATTAAAAAATTATTGACAAGATCATCAACGCGCTGAATTTCTCCGGCCACGACGCCCAGATAATGTCTGAGTTTTGAAATTTTCGGTTCACTCCGGTTGAACTCGCGTTCCATCACCTGCATATTGACAACCATAGCATTTAGCGGATTTTTAATTTCATGGGAAAGGACAGAAGCCATTTTGCTGAGCGTTTCCAAACGTTCTGTCCGTTTCAATTTCTCCTGAAATTGAGTCAGTTTCTCGGCCATTTCATTGAATCGGCCAGCCAGCATGGACACCTCATCCGTCCCCAGCATGGGGATGCGGTATTTCAAATCTCCGGTTGCAAATTTATCGATGCCTGAAACCAGTTGATTCACCGGGGTGACAATCCAGCGTGTATACACAAACGCGATCAGCGATGACAGCAGGATGCTGAAGCCCACAAACAAAAGAATCTGGCCGCTCATCTTCCGCGCCACGGCAAACGCTTCCTTTGTGGGTTGCTGAACCACCACTCCCCAACTCAATTCGGAAAGGATGACATAAGCAGCCACCATTTCCACACCGGTCGAATTTTTGTACACGCGCTGATTATTAAAATTATTGAAGAAGTCCCGGAGAATCGCCTCCTCGGTGAATCGCTCTTTGAGATAGACCTTCTTCCGCTCAGAGTGAGCCACGTACTGGCCACTTTTTCCAAATACAAATGCCTCGCCCTCCGAGCCGATGATGCTGTATTCCACCAGTTCAAGCAGGTCTTTCAAATTTACCTCAGCCAGGAGTACGCCATCCTTTCCGTTGAATAGTCGCGTGGGTTCAGCAATTTGCATGACCGGGAGCATTTCGTCTGAGAGGTAAACTTCAGATTTAAAGCCGATATCGTCGAGCACCTGTGGTACAAAATCTTCGTGGCGATAATCTGTATTCCTGTCGGCAATGATCGTCGAAATAATGACACGGGCCGAATCATTCAACAATTTGATGGCGCGAAAAATGGGGAATTGATGGACCATGGTATTGATGTCAATTTCCTGAGCCAGGCTATTCTGCCGCGTGCTGAGCACATTTTCGGCATTGTATTTCAAGATGTTTTCGGCGTTCTCAATGGTGAGCGTTATGTTTTTAGCAATGTGCCGGGCCAGCTTCATGTTCTGATCTTTGACCGTCACTTCAACAGCGTTTTGCGCGGTATGAATTAAAACAATGCCCGTGAGGATAATCGGGATGGATGCGAGCAGAATGTGCGATATCAGCAGTTTGGTAATAAACCGATGTTTTAATTTTATGCGCTGTTGAGTCTTCATTCAGCATGTTTACTTTATGAGAATCCAATCGGTGAACGGCAGCAACTTGCCCTTTGAATCCTGGAAATTCCTGAACTTGGAGCGATTTACAAAATAATGGTCCAGCCATAGAAAGAATAAAAACGCGGCCGGGTGATCTTTATTAATTTCTATTTGAATGCCTTCTTTAAATATCTCTTTTTGGGATTGCTTCGGAACAAGCCGATACCGTTGAAAATAGCGGTCTACCCGATCGCTCGCATAATTCAAAATATTGTTCGGTCCGCTGCTTTGAAAAAAATCTTCAAAACTCTCGATTGTTTCATGGAACTGATAGTTCATGAGCAGGACATCATAATCGCGCTGTTTCATCACCTGTTTTATTTCCGATTTGATCAACGGATTTCTCGTCACATCGATGCCCAACTTGCTCCATTCAATTTTAATCAACCGAACGATCTGTTCATCCAGCAATGCGCCTTTTTCGTAGGTGAGCACAAGCCGGAACGGCTTCCCATTTTTCTCGAGAATGCCATCGTTGTTGACATCTTCCCAATTCTCAGCGGCCAGCAATTGTTGCGCCTTGCGCGGATTATAATCATACTCATCCAGATTTGTCGAATGGAGCTGCGCTTCCTTGGACAATGGTCCATCGGCGCTGTAGGCGCTTTGATTGAGCAATCGCTCAATAATGTAATTTCGATCAATCGCATACGTCAATGCCTTGCGGATAACTGAATCCTTTAATAATGGATTCTCATTGTTGTAGGCCAACAGCTTCACGTAATTGGGAAGCTTGTAACGAAAATGGATCCGATAGGCGAGGGTCGATTTTTCGACTTCCATGGCAGCGAAGCGACTTTCCGTCAAGGCAAAATCAACCTGGTCGGTAATGATGGCAGCGATTAGGCTTTGCTCCGAATCAAAAAAACGGAACACTACTTCTTTGGGATGATTCTGAAAATTTGTGCCGGGATACTCAAACTGATAAGCTATGCGCGTCATGCTCGATTTCTCGGGCACACGCCTGTAGGGAATTGGCCATTCCGAAGAAATTAATGGATAGTAGCCGGTTCGAATTAAAGAATCAATGTCCACCGGGTCAACTTTACCGATGACTTCACCGACAATTACATTCGATATGTTTTCTGGTGAAAAAGATTGGGAAGCAAGGTGAGGGGAATGAACCAGCACGAACATCAGCATCCACATGGATTTTCTGCACAGAGGAGCGAAAATTATGAAGAATTGTTTACCCAAAATTTCTAAATCTCCATTTGAATAAATTTTCTAATTTTCCAAATTCCAGGCGCCCGAAAATGCAACACCCGACCTTGTCTTTTTACATCGAAAATCCAGTCAGTCATTCCTTGATGAGAAACGCTCTTAAAACCGACATCAGCGATTGGTACTGTTTCGACGGCAGATCGCCAGAATGCTTTGATATTCTATAATGACTCCACGCGACAGCCGTCCTCACATTATAGAGCAACTCCGCTTTGAGTTGGCTCTATGCCTTCATCCCGTTCATCCGATGCGGTTAAACTCAGCACCACCGCTTTCCATCTCTCATCGAATTGGAAAAGTGCGCTCAATTTTCAACAAAAAGAAATAGCGATTCCTTCCGTCTGATGGTATTCTTGCACTCGTAACATTGAGTCTTTAGTTTAACATATTTAAAGAAAAATTGCAAGCAAAATTTACAATTCCTTAATCGCCGGCCCGTGAATTTGAATCCTTTCACTGGCCACCAGATGCGGACATACGAAAAATAGCTTGACATTGATAAAAAATCTTATTTAATTGTTAACATGTTAATTCTATTGAGAACTAAAAGGTACTGGGAGGGCAGCTTGCGTCGTAATTGCTGGCACTTTAGCCTGGCTATGTTACTTCTGTTCACACTCACGTGCACAGAAGAACAGCCTTACTCGATTGAAGAGAGTTTTGGGAAAATTGCCGGGTTGATAAAGCCGTCTGGCATTATCGCCCAGGTCAATCTGCTTCAGGGGAAGCTGATTCAAACAACTCAAACTGATTCATCCGGCTATTTCATTCTGACCAATGTCGCGGTCGGCGTGTACAATCTGGAATTCTCAGCCGAGGGATTTGGCCGCCAGTTCATCAATGAAATCTCTGTGTATTCACAACGGACGACTGCGATTAAGGATGTCTATTTAAAACCCTTTCCCGAACAGGTCGCCGGTCTGAATCCAGCAGACGGAACCACGTCTCACCCTGTCTCCTACCCCATTTCCATCGAATTCAACACTCCCATGATGCACTCTTCAGTCGAAGCCAATTTCATCCTCGATCCTGAAGTATCAGGATATTTCAGATGGGAGGATAGCGCCGAAAAAAGCAAAGTCTATTTTTACCCGGACGAGCAGTTCGCCACCAATACAACCTATCAGATAACATTGACTACGGACGCCAACACTATTTACGGGGACACCCTGTCCTTCGAGTTATCCGCTTCTTTCAAGAGTGAGGGAATAAAAATAACCAATACAAGCCCGACCGACCAGGCGACTTTCATTTCTCCGGCAACATACGTATATATCTTTTTTAATTCAAATATGGATCGTGCGACATTCGATGAAAACTTTTCCATCGTCCCGGCGGTGGATGGCGTCCTGCACTGGCACAACTTGAAACAGGTCAGCTTTTATCCCTATATTCCGCTGGCGAGTAATACGCTCTACGCCGTCAGGATTGATGGCAAGGCGAACGATGTTTTCGGCTCTCAGCTCACCGAAGTCAAGACATTTGCTTTCAGAACTGAACCTCTGACAGTTTCAACAAATTACCCGGAAAATGGCGCAACCTATGTCAACAGATCCGCTTCAATCTCAATCTCGTTCAACACGTTTGTGAACCAGGAAAAAACAGAACGCGCGTTTCGGCTGACACCAGCAGTGGAAGGAGGAAATTTTCAATGGTACGATTTGAGCCGATTTCAATACACGGGCACAGCAAAAATGGCGGCGCTCACGACATATACCGTCACTATCGACACCACCTGCACCGATGCCTGGGGCAATTCACTGGATAAGAATTTCAGTTTGACATTCACCACAGGCAACTGACGATCATAAAAATTGTCTGTAAATCTGTTCGTGCTCAGGATCTAAACGTATCATCTTTTCAAAAATTGTCGAATCACCCGAATCTTTAAACAACTCAACAATTTCGATGTGATGGGCTTTGAGAAAGTTTTTACAGCGATTGTATTTGGGATTGTCGGTCGGCATAATTTCTTCAATCATATCAATCGCTTCTTTACAATATGTCCGTGCTTTGACTGGATCTTCATGAGAAAAATAGAGTCCATAAAAGTAGAAATTTTTCATCTCACGATATTTCAAAGTATTATCGCTGAGAATATCGCTGATCATTTCAACGCGCAGGTCCCAGCCTTCGTTGAACTGCGCCATTCCAAAACGGGCCTGTTCTGCAATCAATTTCGCTCTTTCAAAATAGGACGTACCGAGATATTGATCGAACTTATCCATCTCTTCGCCAATGACAATATTGATGAAAAAATCCATCAAGCTTGTGAGCGAATCCCAATTGTTCTCGCTGTGTACGGGAACCTCACCCTTTTGATACTCCATCCGGCAGCGTTTATCGGTATATTGAACATCGCTGTTATTGGAAATAATGATCTGTAATTTGTAGCGGTCTTCGTAGCTGGCACTGATATCCTGCATCAAAATATTCAAATTGATCGGTATTTCACCGATGAATTCGCCTTTGGTCCAGGTAAAATTGTTGCAATACTCTTCCAGAACCTGTTTGAAGTCGACCAGCTTCTCGCGTTTCTCCTCGGGAAGCGCATTCAGTTCCAGCTCCAAACTGACCTTAACATCCTGCGCGTTTCCTTCGAATGCCCACATGGTCAACGACAGGAAGAAGTAGAGTGTAATAATAGGTATTATCTTTTTCAATAGTTTCATGATCCTTCTCCTCAGCACGGATTCGGCTCCTGTTTTTTCAAAAGTAACGAAATAGACAATTAGAGTCAAGCAATTTATTGAATTGATTATGCTAAAATCAAATTCGCTCCTCATCGGCATTCTGATCTTTTGCTGCTTCGAAATTTCCTTCGCAAGCTTTGAAATCAACGGCTACGGTACGCGCGCCCGAGGAATGGGATTAGCCTATGTAGGGCGCGCTGACTCTCCGGACGCAGTTTTCATCAATTGCAGCGGACTGGCGCAAATAAATCAGCCCGCGCTGAACCTGTTATATTCCCGACCATTCGGGATGAAGGAACTTGCCTTTGGCTCCCTGGCCGCGGTTGTGCCGGCCAAATTCGCTCAGGTCGGCATTGGCTTCATCAGCTTCGGCAATGAACTGTATCAGGAACAAATAGCCGTCATCGCGTTGTCGCGTTCTTTTCGGCAGAAGCTGTATCTGGGAATTAATTTTCAGTATATGAAACTACAGATAAATGGCTATGGTTCAAATTTTTCCTGCGCATTCGACGTGGGCGTGTTGGCGAAAATCACCGAACGCATCCGTTGGGGATTCGCTGCCACAAATCTGAATCGGGCGCAAATTGGAGCCGCGCACGAACAACTGCCACAGACGTTCTCCTCAGGGATGAGCCTTTCGCCGGCGACCGGCCTGATCCTGAATATGGATATTTTCAAGGACATCGATTTCCCGGCTGAACTCCGAGTTGGCATCGAATACCGCATTCTCAATCGTCTCGCCTTACGAACCGGCATGACCACACAGCCGGATAATTTCAGCGCCGGTCTGGGATTGTTGTTTTCCTATTTCGCGGTCGATTATGCCATGACAAGCCATCCTGATCTGGGGATCACTCACCAGTTCGGAATTCAATTTCAACTGAGGCCATAGCTCGTGCTATCGTTTCAGAGCAACTGGCCATTGTAAAAATATCAGACCAATTTCTGAACAATGTCCACCAAAGCTTTTCTTGCAACTACTCATCGCTGTTACCCGGAGACGAATGATGCTTCAATTCAATCCACTCGGCGCACGGAATGAAGACTGACCGACTGTTAAAAATAATATTGATGCTGATGATCCCTTTCGGCTTTGTCATAGCCCAGGAAGCTGAAGTCGAGGAACTACTCGAGAGCCAGGAAGATTATTCGGACAATTCCGAACTGATGGAAATCCTCTCCGAGCTTGAGCAAAAGCCCATCGACATTAACTCCGCAACGCTCGATCAAATTGCCATTCTTCCGTGGATATCCGAGGTTCAGGCCGCAGCGATCATTCGCTTCCGGCAAAAAAACGGAAAATTCAATTCCATCGACGAATTGACTCGCGTGAAGACGATTTCGCCTGCCACTGTCAAGGCGATTCAACGGTATGTTATGTTCAAAGAGAGATTGTCTGTCACTGATTTTGGCATCTCGATGAAATCTAGAACCTATCGCAAATTACAGGAAAGCGTTGGACTGGAAGATGGTCGCTATTATCCTTCTCCCTTCAAATATTACAATCGCCTGATCGTTGATTTTCGCAGCGAAATCATTGCCGGAGGCCTACTGGAACGGGACGTGGGAGAAAAGCATTTCGACGATTTCACATCGTTTTTTCTGAAGTACCAACCGCGCAATTCCGGGGATATGTTCATCCTCGGCAATTTTCGCCTTGAATTTGCAAATGGTCTCCTGTTCTGGAATCCCTATGGTCAGCGGCAAACCAACTCCCCGTATTTTTCAACGAAAAAGAAAGGACAAGAGTTGAAGGAGTACACGCTGGTGGACGAAAATGCATCACTTCGCGGGATCGCCGGGAAAAAATGTTTTGAAATTTACCAGTTCTTCATATTTTATTCAGATCAACAATTAGATGCCACGCTCAATCCGGGTGGAACCGTAAAAAATTTTTACGAATCAGGCTATCACCGCACTGACACAGAGGTCGCCAGGCAAGATAAAGTGAGTGAACGGCTGGCCGGCGGACGGATAAAGATTTCACCCTCACCGACTTTTAACCTCGGACTCACAGGTTATATTTCTCGCTTCGATCGGGCAATCGCTTCCGGAGATGTGTACCGGTCGCGCTTTGCATTCTCCGGCCAGGAAAATTTCGTTGCCGGCAGCGATTTCAATCTGACGTTTGGCTCCATGAACCTGTTCGGCGAAAGCGGTTTCTCCCGGAATCGTGGCTACGGCGCCCTTGCCGGGATGGTCCTTCACACAAGCGCAATGAATTTTGTCACTGTTGTCAGACATTACTCCCGAGATTTCAACAGCCTGCATGGCCACAGTTTCAGTGTTCAGAGCGACCATCCTCAAAATGAGTGCGGCGTATTCTTTGGCGTCTCAAACGACGCGTCATCATTATTCAAATTTTCCTTCTCATACGATCAGTACAAAATGCCCTGGCGAACTTATTACACGCCTATGCCGGCAAGTGGCAATGGACTATTCCTGAACATTGGCTATAAGCCATTGAAAGGCCTTTGGTTATTTTTTCAAACACGTGCGAAACAAGGGGCAGAGGTCGTGGACTCCTTCGGTTCGTCGGGCCCAAAAAGTGAGGTGGTGCTTCCACGCAATCAGCTCAACCTGCGCTTTCAGATAGATTACAGCCCCTGGTCGTCCCTGAAGCTGCGCCACAGGATCGAACATGTCCGAGTCAATTACCGCAGTTACAACCGCACCGTGCTGACGATACGTCCGGACAGCGAAGGCCTGTTGCTGTATCAGGAATTTTCATACACCCACAAGCAGCGCCTGACCGCATCCATGCGACTCACCTATTTTGACACTGATAATTACGATAGTCGGCTGTACCAGTTTGAGCGCGATGTTCCAGGCATGTTGACGAATTTCATGCTGTATGGACGAGGCAGTCGCTGGTATGGAATTGTGCAGTACCAGGTCGGTTCGCACCTGAAACTCGGCTTTAAATATAGTTCAACCGACTATCTGCATACTGAATCTGTCGGCACCGGCCTGGATGAAATTATGGCAAACACAGTAAATACTTTGACTTTTCAATTGGAATCGAACTGGTGAGTTGATAATAAACATTTTTTAATATGAATTTTCCTATTGACTTATTTATGGAATTATGTTATATTGTAGCCTTCAACGTACCTTCTATAATAAAGTTAAGGCGTTATGTCAAAATTTATGGAAAAAATCGCTATTCCCTTTCTTAAATTTGCTAAGAGACTCAGGAAAGATGCCGATGTCGTCGATATATTTGGTACACTGGCTGAAGCTCGAACGATATTAGTCTGCATGCCATACAATACAGAAGCGTTTCGGATTGCCAGGAATTTCATTGTCAACCTGACCTCCGATTTTCCCAATGCCTCGTTTCAGTTTGTTGTCCGAGATAGTTATCTTGAACAACTCGACGGCCTGAAGAAATATGGCACAATAATTGTTGCGGAGAAAGATGTAAACATGTTCGGGCTTCCGAAAAATGAATTGGTGCAAAAAGTATTTTCGATGAGCTACGACATCGCCATTGACCTGAATGAAGAGTTTCATCTTCTTAGTACCTTTCTTTGTCAAAAAAGTAGCGCTTCGCTCAAAATCTGTTTAGACAATCAGGATCGAGAGCTGTTCTATAATTTCTACTTCAGAGCTCAGCAACATGAAAATTTAGAGAACAAGTATCGAAAATTAGCGCATTACTTAAATGTCTGCTCAGCTCCCGTTTCAGTTCTCCAGTGAAGATCTGGGACGCTTTCGAAAATATCTTTTCAGCCAATCCTATTGTACAATTTTAATTCAAGCGAAATTGCAATCGTAATTTGCCATTATAACAACATGAAGAAGGTTTGGTCATGGCAGAAAATTATGATGCTTTAAAAAGTCAGCTTGCCGGGTTACAAAAAAAGTACGCTGAAATTGAAGCACTCAATCACAGTCTGAATGATCGCTTGCTGGAACTCTACTCTCTGTACCAGATTAGCTTAACGCTGGCCAACAGTGTGGATCTGGATGAAATACTGAAATCGTTTCGAAAGCTATTTCAAAAGACATTCAATGTAGATCACTTTGGTATTTTCCTGCTGGACGATTGCCTCTGCTCCATGAGCTTGCGCCATGCGTTTGGTCTGCCGGAAGGATTTGAAGAAAATTCAACTTTCAAAATGGGGGAAAACATCTTTGGGCAGTCCGCCGAGCGCGAGGAGGTGATCCTTGTTCCTGATATTAGCAGAGATAACAATTATCTTTATTTCGACGGAGAACCCAAAACCGGTTCATTCCTGGTGATACCCATTCTGCTGAAGAAAAAACATCCCCTGGGTGTTTTAAGTCTTCATCGCCGCATCGTCGATTCTTTCACCAAGAACGAGATCACTCTCTTCAAGAAGGTCAGCAAGGAAATCGCGAAAGTGCTGGATAAGACATTTTTGTTTCGACATACGCGCGAATTATCCATCACGGATGAATTGACCGGGCTTTATAACCGACGGTATTTCAATCAGCGGTACGAACGGGAAGTGCTGCGCGCCAAGCGTTACAAACGACCGCTCTCGGTCATCATGGTCGATATTGATTATTTTAAAAATTATAACGACATTAACGGTCACATCCTGGGCGATGAGGTGCTGAAAAAAGTGGCTAATTCCCTCGAATCCAATCTGCGCAAAGCGGATATCGTCGCTCGCTATGGCGGAGAAGAGTTTGTCATTCTTCTCCCGGAAATCGATAAAAGTCAGGCGGATCAGGTGGCTGAAAAACTGCGGCTGGCCATTGAAAAGGGCAAATTCCCCCGCGAAGAATATCAGCCCAAAGGGAAGGTGACCATCTCGTTGGGGCTGGCGACCTTGCCGAACGATTCTTCCAATTCCCAGGAATTGCTCGAATGCGCTGACCGCGCGCTCTACCGCGCTAAAGCCAACGGCCGAAACTGCGTCGCTACCTATTCACCCAATTTGAATGGCAACAACATCTTGCCACTCACATCCCGCACCGTGGCTGCCGGAAAATAATTCGTCAACCGATATTTAACTCTGAACCAGCATCTGACCGCGATGCTGGTTTTTTATTTGTCCCTTCTCCTTCTTGGCACATACAGGAGGAACCGATTACATACATAGCTCGTTAAAGTGAGCATCCATTCCAGTTAAATCAAAGAGCGACTCGCTTTTTGCTGCACACTCAATCAGTTAATCTGTCGCTGCTGTGGCTCGAATTGCCGGCGACCATGGCGCAGGGGGCGCATTGGCAGCTAATCTGCATTAAGGTTTTGAATGAAAATTATAATTCACCGACAATTCCAATTTTTGCTGTTCCTCATTTTCGTTCTGTCCCATGTCCATCCTGTTTTTTCATTCGAAAGAAATTACGACACGCAGCACATCAAACTGCAACTGACTTTCCAACTGCCGGAGAAATTACTTTCAGGGAAAGCCACACTCACGATTGTACCGCTTGAATCGAAACTCACGACGATAAAATTACACGCGAAGCAACTGGATATCCTCAGCATCTTGCTCAATGAAGCGGATAGTCTCTCCTTCACCACCGATTTGGATGTCCTTCAAATTACGCTGCCCCGGGCGTACTCGACTTCCGAGAAAATCACGATCTCGATCCATTACACCTGCCAACCATCGAGCGGCCTGCACTTCAATGCGCCCAATGCAGAAGACCCGGACTGCCCGGTGCAAATTTACTCCCACTCTGAGCCCATCGCAGCGCGCACCTGGTTTCCCTGCTACGACGCGCCGGATGATAAGGTTACCAGCGAGATTGTGGCCACAGTGCCGGATTCGTTTTTTCTGCTCTCCAATGGTCGGCTGGTTTCAACCCGGCACAACGCACATCGCAGAAAGAGGATATATCATTGGTTGCAGGACAAGCCGCATTCCAGCTATCTCATCTCTCTGGTCGCCGGGGAGTATGTCGAGATTGCAGATCGCTACAAATCGCTGCCGCTTTTTTACTACGTCTACCCGGGCCAGGAACACATTGCTGCCAATACCTTTGAAAACACACCCAAAATGATCGGGATTTTCGAGCGGCTATTCGGCCATCCCTTCCCGTGGAATAAATATGCGCAGATCATCATCCACAATTACCAGGCTGCCGGCATGGAACATACCGGCGCCACATCGCTGTACGACAAAACTATCCATGACGATCGTGCGCATCTCGACCAGGACAGCGACGACCTTGTTTCGCATGAGTTAGCGCATCAGTGGTTTGGCAATCTCGTCACCTGTTCCGACTGGCCGCACGTGTGGTTGAACGAGGGCTTTGCGACCTACGCGGAAATTTTGTACAAAGAGTTCAGCGGAAGCCCGGATGAAGCGGACTACGCCGTCTTCAAAGATCAAAAATTGTATCTGGAAATGGCTGATCCCAAATTTCATCAGCCAATCTTCTTCGAGAGCTACCATCATCCGGAAGAAATGTTCAACGCCATCGAATACCAAAAGGCGGGACAGGTGCTTCACATGCTGCGGTACGTGGTGGGCGATTCCGTCTTTTTCGCCAGCCTGAAAAACTACCTGAGCCAGTTTGCCTTTGGCACTGCCACGACAGCCGATTTCATACACTGCGTCGAGCAAACCGCCCATTCCGATCTGGAATGGTTTTTCGATCAATGGATTTTCAAAGGCGGGCATCCGATTTTTTCCCTTAAAACCAACTGGGATGGCTCAACCGGCCAATTTCAATTGTTCGTCGAACAAACCCAGCAGGATTCACTGGGGCTGGTTCCACTGGTGTTCACCATGCCTGTGACAATTGAATTGGCCGACAGCGCTGGCCGGCTTCAGCAAACGATTCTTGTGGATTCCCGTCGCGACACATTTTCTTTTCAATTGAACAACAAACCCACCCTCGTCCTGTTTGACAGCGACAATCGGATTCTCAAAGAGGTGACGTTCTACAAAACGCAGCAGGAATGGATTTACCAACTTCAGCATCACGACCACGTTGCCGCGCGATTGTCCGCCCTGCAGCATTTGCCGGAAGCGACATTTGACACATCGGCCACAGCACAGGCGTTGGAGCGCTGCATTGGCTCCGATCCATTTTGGGCGGTGCGCAAAGAGGCCGCTTATTTGTTCATTGAATTCAATCGACCATCATCGAAAATCGCACTGGAAGCGGCCTGCCATGACCCGGATGCCCGAGTCCGCGCCGCCGCCGTCATGGCGCTGGGTACATTCAATGACAAAAAGTATCTCCCATTTTTCAGAAAAATTGCCCGAACGGATTCCAGTTACACGGTCGTGGCCAACGCGATCTACGCGCTCAGCCATGTTTTCGACGAACAGAGCTTCGACTTTTTCGCGCAATTCATTGACATGGACTCTGATGACGATGCCATTCGCTCGGCTGCGTTTCATGCATTGCAACAGCTCAGAGACGAACGCGCAGTGCCCATTGCCGTTCGATTTGCGCAGGACAGCACCCAATCATCCTATCGTCGCTTCAGCGCGCTGTCCTTACTCAACGATTGCGGCATCGGGAATGCCCGGGCGGAGCAACTCCTGATCGAGCTGTTGGCTGAAGATGACCTGCATTTGAAGAAAAAAGCCATCACAATTCTCGGCTCTTTCAAGACAGAAAAAGCCCTGAACGCGTTGCAATCGCTGCAAAGCGCCTCACTGCCCGAAGACATTCAACGCCGATTGAGAATTTCCATCCAGAAAATCGAACGGACTGCCAGAACAAACTAGTATCTGATGCAATATTTTTCAAACTTTTTTTTGGCAGAAAATTTTAAAGCCTGCATTATTCATAGTATTTTTAAAGGAGGCTGGCTAACCTGAATGGTGCTCTTTTTAGAATAAACGTAAATAAACTGAGTTACAAAATAGCTTAGCCTTTAGCTAATTGAAAATCTGAATGTCGACTCAAATTCTGAGCAAGTTCATGAATAATTCAGGATAGAATACTATTGACGCTGATGATCCGCCAAAAAGGTGCAGTGTATTTACACTGATTAAGAATCCGTGAAGATCAGCGCGGAACGTCCGCCGATTTTTTAGGAGGATCATCCGCGTAATCAGCGTTCTATTTCTTTTTTGGTTCTGGCTTGTCAAGGTTAGGAGTCCCGATATTACCCATTGATTTTTATTAGGGAAAATTGTATATTCATGAGCGCCCGGCACCGCTTATCGGTGCGCAGACAGATTCTGTGCGTGGCGTTTCACTTGAAACAAAGTGCCTTTTCCATTTCACCCAATCAAGGAGAACCCCCATGGTCAAAATGTTGCGGTCAATTTTCAGTGGCATCTTTCTTCTCACCATCCTTTTAAATTGCGAGCATCCCATGAAGTTAAAAAAAGCAGACATCCAGTACGTTCAAACTCAACTGGCGAAGTTCGCCCCGGTCAACATCGATTATGATCGAACCATCCTCTCTGAAAAAGATCAACAGGTGGTGGACAAGTTGGTCGAGGCTTCAAAGCTTATCGATGCGATTTTCCTCAGTCAGGTCTATTCAAAAAACGAAACCCTTTTGGCATCGCTGAAAAAATCCCATGACCCGGCTGATGCGCCCTATCTGGATTTTTTTACCATCATGTATGGCCCATTTGACCGACTGTCTGAAAACCGTCCGTTCATCGATTCGCTGCCCAAACCGGACGGCGCCAATTTCTACCCTGAAGACATGTCGAAAGATGAATTTCTCCAATGGCTACAGAATAATCCACATGATAAAGAAGCATTCGAAAGCAATTTCACCGTCATTCGCCGCGGTGACAAAGGGCTTGTGGCAGTACCCTATTCTGAAGCCTACAAAGAAAAGTTGCAGGCCTGCGCCACGCTGCTGAAACAAGCTGCCGCGCTATCGGAAAATGAATCGCTGAAAAAATTTCTCACCAGTCGCGCCGAGGCGTTTTTGAGCAATGATTATTATCAGAGCGACATGGACTGGATGGATTTGGACAGCCCCATCGAGGTCGTAATTGGGCCGTACGAGGTTTACGAAGATGCGCTGCTGGGCTACAAAGCGGCATTTGAAATGTTCCTCACCGTAGCGGATCCGGTGGAAAGCCAGAAACTGATGGTCATTACCAGTCAACTGGATAACATGGAAAAAAATCTTCCCTACGACGATATCTATAAAAACTTCACGCGGGGAAGTTCTTCTCCGATCAAAGTGGTGCAGGAAATTCTCACTTCAGGCGATACGCGCGCAGGGGTGCAGACATTGGCTTTCAATCTGCCCAATGACGAACGCGTTCGGGAAGCCAAGGGCAGTAAAAAGGTCATGCTGAAAAACGTGCAGGAAGCCAAGTTCGATAAAATTCTGAAACCTATCGCGGAACAGGTGATCGATGAAGCCCAGCTTGCTGATGTGACGTTCGAAGCGTATTTCAACCATATTCTGTTGCACGAAGTGAGCCATGGTCTTGGGCCGGGTTTCATCACGCTGCCAAGCGGCGAAAAAACCACTGTCAATAAAATGCTGGCTGAAACCTATTCCACCATGGAAGAAGCGAAAGCCGATGTCTGCGGAAATTTCAATGTGCAGTATTTAATCGACGCCGGCGTCTTTCCGGCAGAACTCGAAAAATCGCTGTACATCACCTATCTGGCTGGCATGTTTCGTTCCGTGCGATTCGGTATCGAATCCGCCCACGGCCGCGCTAACATGATCCAGTTCAATTACCTCATGGAAAAAGGCGCGTTCCAGTTCAATGAAGCTACCAGGCGATTCAGCGTGGATCAAAGCAAGGTTAAGGATGCGATCAAATCGCTGGCCAATGCGCTGCTGACCATTCAGGCCCGGGGCGATTATTCCGGCGCGAAGGACTTCTACTCCCGGTACGGAACCATGACGGACGTGATGGCATCGGCGCTGGCCGGATTGGGTCATGTCCCGGTGGATATTAAACCGATTTATCAGATTGAGCAGTAGAATGAAATAGAAATTCGAAGTTGAAAATTGAATCATCCCCTGCTCCGGGAAATACATGAGCAGGGGATTTTTTTTTTGCCGTCAGGGATTCATCGGGGAATGAACCCGGAGGCCGAGTAGTCTTTCCGAGCCAGCAAAAGGAATCTCCAATTGTCGATTCACTCCGGCGATGGGAATCCACCTGCCGTTATTCCACGACCGGGACGATACCCGGAAAAACATACGCTTGCAGCAAAATCATGATCCCGACCAGAATTGCCAGGACGAGGCTGTGCAGAAACACGTAGCGCAGGATGGTCCCTTCTTCGCCCTCCTGGCCTGTAGCCACGCTGGCGACGACAATGCTTTGAGCGTCGATCATTTTTCCCATCACGCCGCCGGTGCTATTGGCGGATGCGGCGAGCACCGGCGAAATGCCCACCTGCTGCGCCGTGATCTGTTGCAGATTGCCGAACAGCACGTTGGACGATGTATCGCTGCCCGTGAGAGCGACGCCCAGCCAGCCAAGCAGCGGCGAGAAAAAGGGAAATAACACCCCGCTGCTGGCGAACGCCAGGCCTAACGTCGCGTCCAGACCGGCGTACCGCGTCGTGAAACTCAACGCCAACATGGCAGCGATAGTCAACAGGGACAGCCTGACCCGATGAAGCGTCTTCCCGAAAATGCGCAGCAATGCCAGCGGCCTGATCCCCAGCAACAACCCGGAAACGATGCCGGCGATCAGCAGGCTCGTGCCGGTGGCGGACAGCCAGTTCAAGGTGAAAACAGCGTCCTCGGCTTTGGCGTGTTGCACCACGGGCGCTGTCCGCAACACCGCCTGATGAAGCAGCGGCACCGGAAATTTGAAAATTGAAATGCCGCTCCATCTGTTCAGCAGTTCTTTCACGAGTGGTAACCCCCAGAGAAACACCAATATCGATAGTATCAGCCACGGCATCCAGGCAATGAAGATTTCCCGCCGCGACGTGTGATTCGATTGCGTCGCTGATGTCGCTGCCGTTTGAATCGGCGCATTCAGTGAGGAGTGCCGCGATTCTTCGCTCTCATGAGGGAAACGCCAGATCGTTCGCGGTTGCCAGAATTGCAGCAGCAGAATCATCGCCGCCATGGATACCATCGAACCGGCAATGTCCACCACCCAGGGGCCGAAATAGTTGCTCACCAGAAATTGCACCACAGCGAAGCTCAGTCCGGCTGTCAAACACGCTGGAAATACCTCCAGTGTTTTTTTAAAGCCAGCCATAGCCCAGACCAACCAGAACGGGACGATCAGTGAGAAGAAAGGAAGCTGCCGCCCCACTGCGGCGCTCAATGTCTCCACCGGCAAACCGGTGACTGCGGACAGCGCAATGATGGGCGTCCCCAACGCGCCGAATGCCACCGGCGCGGTATTGCCAAGCAGCGCCAGTCCTGCCGCCGGCAATGGTTTAAAACCAAGCCCGATCAGCATGGCAGCGGAGATCGCCACTGGCGTACCAAAGCCAGCCGCCCCTTCGATGAAAGCGCCAAAGCTGAAAGCGATCAACAGCACCTGGACGCGGCGGTCGCCGCCCAGCCGGGCAATCGACGCTTTGACAATTTCAAATTTGCCGGTCACCACGGTGATGTCGTAGATGAAAATCGCGCTCAACACAATCCAGCCGATGGGGAACAGACCATAGGCAGCGCCGTTCGCAGCGGCCATGAGCGCCAGCGGCGCAGGCATTCTGTAAATGAGCAGGGCGATCAACAATGAACTAATCAGACCGATCACCGCTGCCAGATGGGCTTTCACCCGAAACCAGGCAAGCAATCCCAGTAAGACGACAACGGGCACAGCCGCCACAAGAGCCGATAAAGCCAAACTATGAAAAACCGGTGTGTAAATCTGAGTCCAGGTCGACATTGAAATTCCTTTTTTTTCAGAAACATAATGAGATTTTTAATAAGAATCAAGGAATAATTCCACACCGATGAATCGGGGTGATCGTTCAATGGAACGTTGAACTAACACCCAGATTTATCTGGGTGTTAACAAATAAAAAATTATCAATGAACTGCTTCAGTAGTTTTCATTATTCTTATGTGCTATCCCCAATACCAACTTTTCAGAATTGCTCCCTATTCCATTAGTTCAATCAACCATAACCCAAAAATGAACTTGACTTTGGTTGCCAATTTAATTATTATTTGTGACAATTCCGAGGTCAAGGCGAACTTTCACTGAAAGGAATATCCATGCAGAGTCTGGAAAGATTATTAGGCGAAATTAGTAACTGGGTCTGGGGCACCCCACTGTTGGTTTTGCTGTTTGGAACGCACCTTTTCCTCACCTTCCGACTTCGCTTCATTCAGCGCTACATTGGCAAGGCGATCAAGTTGTCCTTTCGCCGGACATCCGAAGGAACCGGGGACATCAGTCAATTCGGCGCGCTGACCACGGCGCTGGCGGCAACCATCGGCACCGGAAATATCGTCGGAGTCGCCACAGCGCTGGCAGCCGGTGGTCCCGGCGCGGTTTTATGGACATGGCTGACCGGCGTATTCGGCATTGCAACCAAGTTTTCCGAAGCTGTCTTGTCAGTGAAATATCGGATCACAACGCCATCCGGTCAAATGGCCGGCGGACCGATGTACGTTCTGGAACGGGGACTGAAAATGAAATGGCTGGGCGTTGTTTTCGCAGCCCTGACCGCAGTCACCGCTTTCGGCATCGGCAACATGGTGCAGGCCAACTCGATTTCATCCATGGTCGCAGCGACAATCAAAGATTCAACCTGGATAACACAGAAATTTCCATGGATTATTCAGTATTCGCCCTGGATAACCGGCGTGCTGATGACGATTCTCACAGCGATTGTGATTCTGGGAGGGATAAAATCCATCGCCAGAGTGTGCGAGGGACTGGTGCCTTTCATGGCTATAACCTACGTCGTTGGGTGCGTCATTTTATTAGTCATGGGCGCGAAGACTCTCCCCGACACATTGGAATTAATTTTTAAAAGCGCATTCACCGGCCAGGCCGCTGTTGGCGGATTTCTCGGCGCCGGGGTTCGGGAGGCGATCCGCTACGGTATTGCCCGGGGACTCTTTTCCAATGAATCAGGGCTGGGCAGCGCGCCAATCGTCGCTGCTGCGGCTCAGACAAAAAATCCGATTCGTCAGGCGCTGGTCTCCTCGACTGGCACGTTCTGGGATACGGTTGTTGTCTGCGCCATGACCGGCTTGGTGCTGGTGAATTCCCAGGCGTGGATGGATGGCCATAGCGGCGCAGCGCTCACCAAAGCCGCCTTCTCCGACATTCCCGTTGTCGGCCCGATCGTCCTCACGATTGGTCTACTCACGTTTGTTTTCTCGACCATCCTCGGCTGGTCCTATTACGGCGAAAAAGCCGCCGAGTACTTATTCGGCAATAAAATTATCCAACCATATCGCTGGCTCTGGGTGGTCATGGTCATGGTGGGTTCCGTCGCAACCATGCCCGCGGTCTGGTCCTTCGCGGACATTGCCAACGGCCTGATGGCCATTCCCAATTTGATTTCGCTCCTGTTATTAAGTGGTGTGATTGTGGCCGAGACGAGAAAATATTTGTGGAATAACAATCTGGATGAATCCGGCGAGTAGGGTTTCGGTCGTTGTGGCGATACTGCATGCCTGACAACTCTCTCGATTACATTTCTATCTCCTTAAATTCTTACTACCCGAAAAACGTGAATTTTGTTCACGATTTTCTGAAAAATCAGAAATCAACTTGAAGGAAAATTTTTTCAGTTTATTAAATTAGATGAACTCGTAAAATGTCCGACGCACACAATTTAAGCACATTATATAGTTCTTTTATGTTATATTCTTGTCTATATATTGTAGCGTCGAAATTTTTTCTGACTTTTTACAGGGGCGTCAAATTAAAAAATTTTTTTATCCGTGCAAATCCGCGTAATCAGTGTCATCTGCGTTCTATGATTTGTTTGGAAGTTTACTTCGTTAGTTTTTCATGAGAGAAATGCATTCAACAAACATGTGACAAGATATAAATTTTGTGAATGACTGGCGGTGCAGCCTTTATGCGTCGAACAAGAACTGAATAAAGGCGCATCGCTCCAAACCGGGCTGTCAGTCACAATCGTTCACTATCCAATTGTCAAAACAGAAACGGTATGAATCGTTTGCTCTGCTTCATGTAAGTTTGATACGTCGGGCCGAAATAACGAATGCACTCCTGCTCGTCCGCCCGGGCGGTGGCGAATAAAAAGAGCGAGGCTGCGGCGGCGATGCCAAACCCATGCCAGTTCATTGATTTGAAGAAAATGCCCCACACCAGCAACAGCAACGAACTGTACAGCGGATGTCGGATGTAGCGATAAATGCCGCTGGTCACCAATTCGGACGTCTTTTCAAAAGCCAGCAAGTGCGGTTCCGTCTCCCGATGCGGAACCGGTTTGCCCCGGCCCACCAGAGTGCGAACGCCATACACCAGCGGTACAAAACTCGCAAAGAGAAAGAACCACGAAACCAGTTGGTACCAGGCCAATGGCTGATGGAACCAGATATTGACATTGAGCAGAAACAGGATCACAATGGACTCCCAGGCGAAGAAACGATAGAAGCCATGGGAGCGCGGCGAGCCAAGCGAAGGTCGGGAAATGGTGATGAGAATAATCGTCAGGATAACGAAGGCGAATAGTTTGGTGGGTAGTGTCATTTCACTTCCTGGATTTAAATACTTTTTATCGGCCGGCAAATAAAAAAAAAGGCAAGCGCGTTTTCGCTTGCCAACAGTTCATCAATCAATTTACATCAATCTTTTTCGCTATTCCATTCATCACATCTTTCAACATTTCATCAATCGGAACTCCATGGATCGAAGCTGAAATCATGCTTCTCTCCGTTAGTCAAGCGAGTTTTCAAGAACATGAAGCATTAAAAACTACAACAACCCCAGCACTGTCGCCGCTTTGTTCGCTGCATTCAACAACGGCTCCCAGTAAATACCCAGCACCAGCACCATTGCTCCCATGACAGCGATGAGCCCGGAATTTAGCCGGCTCAATTTTGTTGCAGCGGGTGCATTTGCTTCGGCCGGTCGCAGGAACATTTCCCGCAGAATAATGGCGTAGTAAAAGAGCGCGATGACGCTGTTCAAAATGCCGATCACAGCCAGCAGCACATACCAGAATCCACCATTATGAATGAGGGCTGCAAATAGCAGGAATTTTCCAATGAACCCGGCCAGTGGAGGAATGCCTGCCAGTGAAAACAGAAACACGCCCATGGCAATGGCCAGGAATGGCGAGCGACTCCCCAACCCGCGGTAGGCTGATAATTCTTCACTGCCATACGTATCGACGATTGTCTGCACGACAGTGAATGCGCCGAGATTCATGAAAAGATAGATGACCAGGTATACCATAATAGCGGTCGAACCGGCGATGTTCAAAACAACGACGCCCATGAGCAGATACCCGGCATGCGCAATGGAAGAATAGGCCAGCAGACGTTTCACATTGGATTGGTGAATGGCTGTGAAATTTCCCAGCGTCATGGTTGCCGCAGAGACGATGCCAATGATGGGCAGTAAAAGCTGCTTGACAGATACATCGACCTGGGGCAGTAACAGCGCCAGAAATCTCAGGATAAGGGCGAAGCCGGCGGCTTTGGGCGCCACGCTCAGAAAGCCTGTGAACGGCGTGGGTGCGCCCTGATACACATCCGGACACCACTGATGAAAAGGCACCGCTGCAATTTTGAAAAAGAATCCGGTGAAAACCATGACCAGCGCGATGATGATCGCCAGTGTTCCCATAGAGTTGTCGGCGAGCGTCGGATTCATGGATGACAGAGCCTGCGCAATGCCGCTGAAAGACGTGGTGCCAGCCATGCCGTAGAGCAGGGACATTCCAAAAATCATCACGCCGGAGGCGACCCCGCCGAAAATCACATATTTCAACGCTGCTTCGTGCGATGACTGGTCGGTGCGTTTAAATCCTGTCAGCATGTAGGATGACAGGCTGACTGTTTCCATCGCCAAATAGGCGAAGAGCACATCCTGCGCCGACGCCATGAACGAGATGCCCAGGCCAATGGTGAACAGCAGAGCGGTGAACTCAGGGAATCGCCGCGCAGAAATTTCATTCGACCGCGACGCTGCCAGCATGGTCAAGGTGATGGCAAGCAAGACAAAAAGGAGGAAAAATTTTGTGAAAAAATCAAATTGTAAGATGTCGCCGAGACTGCCGTAATCCGGGCTCATCAAACACACAATGGCGGTTAGCGCGAGGAAAATCAAGCCAACCACGCTCAGTACGGTTCGCATCCGCTCGGAGTGCGTTTTGAATAGTCCAACCAGCAGAATCGCAAGTATCCCGGCAGTTAATACCAGTTGGGGATAGACAAACGGCAATTTATTGATAGGCATTGTTCACCTTAACTTTGAAAAACTTGAATGATCGTTAGCATTGTTTTGTTGATTAAATTTAATGCAGGAATCGGATAGACGCCAAGGATTACAATCAACGCGCCCAATGGATACAGGGTCACTCGTTCGCGCCAGGTCAAATCCGGCAGATTGGCATATTTTTCATTCAACTTGCCGAGGAACATCCGTTGCAACGACCAGAGATAATACGCCGCAGTGATGACAACGGTCAGCGCGGAGATGATGGTGATCGTTCGGTAGACCGGGAAGGCGCCCAGGAAAACCAGGACTTCGCTGATAAATCCGCACAGGCCGGGCAAACCGAGAGAGGCCATGAACGCCAATCCCAGCACGCCGGTGTATTCGGGCATCTGTACTGCCAGTCCGCCGAATCCGTCGATTTCGCGATGATGGGCGCGGTCATAAATGACGCCCGCCAGAAGGAAGAGCATGGGGCTGATCAGTCCGTGGGTGAACATTTGCATGACAGCGCCGGAAATGCCCTGATCCGTGAAAGCGGCCATGCCTAACAGCACGAATCCCATGTGGCTGACCGAAGAGTAAGCGATCAGTTTTTTCAGATCTTTCTGCGCCATGCATACAAAGGCCGCATACACAATGCTGATGCCGCCTAACAACGCCACTGCCGGCGCCGCCCACTTGGTGGCTTCAGGGAGGATGCCGTAGTTAATCCTCAATATACCGTATCCGCCCATTTTCAACAGAATGCCGGCCAGAATCACTGAGATTGGCGTCGGCGCTTCCACGTGTGCATCGGGCAACCATGTATGAAATGGCACCATGGGAATTTTGATGGCAAAGCCGATGAACAGGGCGATGAAGATGATTTTGGTGAATTCAAATCCCAGCAGCGGCGCTGCCGTGGAGAAATCGTTTTCAGCAATGAGCTTCAGAATGTTGAAGGTGTGTTTTGCCGGTGTGCCATCGACCAGGGTCGTCGGACTTGAATTATAATAAAGGGCGATGACAGCCAGCAGCATGAGCAATGAGCCAAACAGAGTGTACAGGAAGAACTTAATGGCTGCATATTCTTTTCTCGGGCCGCCCCAGATGCCGATCAGGAAGTACATGGGCAGCAACATCACTTCCCAGAAAATGTAGAACAGGAAGAAATCCAGCGAACAGAACGTGCCCAACATACCCGTTTCCAGCAGCATCAACAGGGAGAAATAACCGCGGACATTTTTTTCGATGCCCCAGGATGCAATCGTCGCAATGAATGTGATCAACACCGTCAAGATAATCATCATCATTGAAAGCCCGTCCACACCGACAAAATATTCAATATTGAACGTACGAATCCAGACAAAGTGATGCTGGAACTGCATCCCCGGATTGGATTGGTCGAACATTGAGAGTACATATACAGCGACTAGAAATGAAATGCCCGAAACGATCGTAGCGATCCAGCGGATGAGTTGTTTGCGTCCTTCAGGCATCGCTAAAATGACAGGAATTCCAAGTAACGGGATAAAGATAATCCAGGTCAACAATGTTGATTCAGTCATAGAAAATGCTCCAATTTACAACGGAAATGATCGTTTATAGATTTCTGGTTTGCTTTTCAATTATCGTTTTAATTTCACTTCGCGAAGTCACATCTTACATACACGCTCCGTCCGGACTATTTTATGAATCCTTCCTGAAACTCACTCATGCTTCGGATTCAATGTGGAGCGCTAGCCTAACAAATACCGCACTAAAATGAGCAGCAATCCCCCGCCCATCAAGCCATACAGATAGGAATTGATTCGACCAGTCTGAACGCGTCGCAGCTTCCGGCCAAAGAACGAATTGATAGCGGCCAGGCCATTCACCGCCCCGTCGACAATGTAGGTATCGCAGAGGCCATGCAGCCACGAGAAGAAGCGCGCGATGTAGCCCATCAAATTGACCAGCCCATCGATGATGTGGGAATCAAACCAGCCGCTTACTTTCGAGAATGCCAAAGTGCCATTGATGACGGTCTTTTGATACAATTCATCGACATAATACTTGTTGAAAGCGATCCGATGGTAGGTCGGAAAGGTCTTCAGAAACCGGGCGGGCACGGTGGATTTATTATCATTATAAAGTTTATAAGCCAGGGAAATGCCGGCCAGCGCGATGACGATGGAAGTCAACATCAGCAGCCATTCGATTGAAACAGCATAATGATGCCAGTGCACGTGGTGATGAGCGGATTCGAACAACGGCTCCAACCAGCCTTCCAGTAAATTTGGCAGATGCCACAGATGCGGCAATCCGATCACCCCGCCAATGATGGAAAGGACGCCCAGAATTTTGAGCACCGTCGTCATGGTGGCGGGCGATTCGTGCAGGTGTTTCTCGGCATCACTACCGCTGCGGAATGTCCCGGTGAAGGTCATGAAGTACGAACGGAACATATAAAATGCGGTCAGGATTGCGGTGATTGCGCCGATGGTCCAGAGCACCTGGCCCGGGATCAACGTATTGGCATTGGCGAAAGCCATCCAGAGAATTTCGTCTTTGGAGAAAAAGCCCGACATCAGCGGGAATCCGGAGATGGCGAAACAGGCTGCCAGGTACGTCCATCGTGTGGCCGGCAGATGCTTTGCCAATCCGCCCATGTTTCGCATATCCTGGGGATCACGGTGGTGGTCATTCAGTTTGTGATAAACATGATGCATGGCATGAATGACGCTGCCTGAGCCGAGGAAGAGACATGCTTTGAAGAACGCATGGGTCAGCAGGTGAAAAATCCCGACGCCGTACGCGCCGACGCCAACGCCGAGGAACATGAATCCCAACTGGCTGACAGTCGAATAGGCCAATACTTTTTTAATATCATATTGAAATAACGCGATTGTTGCTGCGAACAGCGCGGTGACCACCCCCACTGTGGCGACCACTGTCATGGCGACTGGCGACAGAGCGAACAGGAAATTCAACCGCGCCACCATGTAAACGCCGGCAGTCACCATTGTTGCGGCATGAATCAATGCCGAGACCGGCGTTGGACCAGCCATGGCATCGGGCAGCCAGACGTACAGAGGAATTTGCGCACTCTTTGCCGTGGCGCCCCAGAAGAAGAACAGACAGACGAATGTGATCACGCCAACGCCGAAAATTTTCTGGTCAACCAGGAATGGCGCCAGTTCCTGAATTTCGCGGAAGACGAATGTCAGACGATCCGGGAATTGGAACGAATAACCACTGTCACTCCAGCCGCCGCCGAGCGACCAGATGAGCGCGAACATACCGATGATGAAACCGAAATCCCCGATGCGATTGGTGATGAACGCTTTCATCCCGGCTTTAGCTTTTTCCACGTCATGATACCAGAACGAGATGAGCAGATACGAGCACAGGCCGACGCCTTCCCATCCGACGAACATCAGCAGGAAGTTATCGCCGAGGATCAGGGTCAGCATGGAGAACATGAACAAATTCATGAAGGCGAAGAAGCGCCAGTAGCTCGGATCCTTGTGCATGTAGCCGATGCTGTAGATATGAATGAGCGTGCCGACAAAGGTGACCATGAGGGTCATTGCTGCGGAGAGTTGGTCCAGCCAGAAAGCCAAAGGAACACTGAAATCGCCAATTTTAATCCAGTCATAGAGCTGACACAGCATCTGGCGTTCTTCTGCCGGAAGAGGCAGCAATTGCAGAAAATAAAATGCCGTAATGATGAACGATAATGAGGGCATCAGAACCGCAATGATGTGAATCGGTTTTTCACCATAGCGGCGATGGATTTTCAATCCAAACGCGCCGTTAATGAACGCGCCAATCAACGGTAATACCGGGACTAACCATAACCAACGGGCTTCATGAATATGTTCCAAAAGTTTACTCCTTCAAGTTAACCGTCAGTGCGACATCGATATTTTTAAAAGATCGATAAATAGCCAATACGATTGCCATGGCAATGGCCGCTTCCGCCGCAGCCAGCACAATCACAAACAGGGCGAACACCTGGCCGGAAATGCCATTTTCGATGTAATTGGCGAAAGCGATCAGATTGATATTGGCGGAGTTAAGAATGAGTTCCACCCCCATCAACAAACCAATAGCATTGCGCCGGGAGAGGACGCAGACAATCCCTAACGAGAACAATAATGCCGCCACGACAAGATAATGCTGCAAGCTAAGGGTCAAATTCATTCCTGTTCCTCTGTTAAGTTTTCAGATTTAATTTCTTTGCGGACTAACATCACAGCGCCGATCAAAGCGGCCAACAGCAGCACGGACAGCACTTCGAATGGGATCAGATATTGATCCAGCAGTGCATTTCCAATCCGTGGGACTGTGGACGTGGCGTCGGTCATCGCTTGAATTTTCCAGGGGAAAGTGACGGCGACAGCGACGAGCAAAACCGCCACGATGACGCCAATAATGCTGGCGGTTAACAGTCCGGTCGAAGGATTGGATTGACGGACGTCCTTGATGCCTCGCGTCAACATGATGGCGAACAAAATAATGACCAGCACGCCGCCGACATACACCAGCAACTGGACAGCCATGATAAAATTAGCGACAATTAAACCGTACAGACCGGCCACTCCGGCGAAGACCCCCAACAGCGAAAATGCCGAATGAATGATGTTTTTAGAGAAGACGACTACCAGCGCGCACATCAAAATGAAGCCGGTTAAAATATAAAATAAGACGTCCGCATACGAAAGCGCCTGACTCGCGATCTGAGTCATTCAGAAACCTCCTGCGATTCAATAAATTATTCAGCAAATATTGATTTGTCGATCCGGTTGATTACCCCACGTCCGGCACACGGTTCGCAAAACGACCCGCACTCATTACTTCCAGCGAACTTTGCCGCGGGCGGAGTCCAGCTTGATTGGCGCGGGACTATCCCAGGCCTTGCGAATATGCTGAAACGGCTTGTTCTGCGGCAATCCCTGAGCGGGTTGATCTTTGACCATTTTATAGACCGGTACTTTTTCACCTGGCTGAACATACAACAAGACCAGATTCATAATATTCCAGGAACTCGCTTCGAATTCGGTGCTGTGACGGATGGCGCCTGTGGGACAGACTTCGGTGCATAACCCACAGACCATACATTTACTCGCATCAATCTCGAATCGGGTCAGAAAGTTTTTTTTCGTCTCCGGGTCTCGTTCTGTTACAATGAGAATCACGTCAATTGGGCATCGTTTCATGCAGGCTAAACAGCCGGTACAAGTACTGATATCCACTTCAAGAACGCCACGAAAATTAGATGGCAACGTCTCCGGTAAAGGTTTGGGAATGCGATCCGGGTACTGAATCGTCATTGGTTTTCGAACCATATACGATAAAGTCACCGCCATTCCTTCAAATATAGAGACAAAGGTTTTTCTGATACTCGAAAAATAATTCACCACAGCGTGCGGCACAGGCATGACTCCTGATAAGTTACGTGGAATTGTTTTTATTCAATACTTAAATGAACACAGCTAAACATGTACAGCGCATCGATCGGGCACTCGCTGGATTCGCGCATTGTCAGATCCAGATTTTCAAATCAATCTCATCTTTTGATTTACGAAGATTGTATGCGGATCGCAGGAGCAACATGAGTACAATGGTAAAACCCAGGGCAGTCAACCCGATTTTTACAGCCCAGTGGAAATACAACCAGGCGCCGGAGTGCGGCATAATGCTGAACAATGCCGATCCGAGCAGCGCCACAAAACCGATGGGTGTAAAATATTTCCAGCACATGACCATCAGTTGGTCAACGCGCAAGCGGGGCAAAGTCCATCGAATCCAGATGACGACAAAGACCAGGATCAACGTTTTGGTGCAGAACACAACCAGGCTCAACAGCACCCATAACGCTTTGATCGGGAATGTCGCCGTGGCGAGCATGGCGCCCAGGTCAGAGATGCCGGGAATCTGCCAGCCGCCTAAAAATAGCGTGGTGACCAACGCGGACATGACCCAGAGATTCGCCCATTCGGCAAAGAAGAAAAATACAAAGCGCATTCCGGAATATTCGGTGAGATAACCGGCAACCAGTTCGCTCTCTGCCTCGGGCAGATCGAACGGCGTGCGGTTTCCTTCAGCCAGAATCGATGCGAAGAAGATGAAGAAAGCAATAAATGTAAACGGATTGTGGAAGATGAACCAATGCCAGGGCCATCCCCCCTGCTGTTTGATAATCTCTTCCATGTTCAACGAGCCGGCAATAACAACGATTGACATCACTGCCAACCCCGAGGGAATTTCGTAGGAGACAATCTGAGCCGCGCTGCGAATGCCGCCGATGAGCGACCATTTGTTGTTGCTCGACCAGCCGGCCATCATAATTCCCAGCACCGTCAGCGTCGCAATCGCTGTGACATAGACAATGCCGATATCGATATGCGTTGCAGCGATGCCGTACCCAAATGGCAGCGCTGCGAACGCTCCGAATGCGCCGGTGAAAACAACGTACGGCGCAAAGCGGAACATCAGCCGATCCGAGGCCGCGGGTATGACATCTTCTTTGAGGAAAGATTTCAGACCATCGGCGAGCCATTGAAGAAATCCCACCGGCCCAACGCGATTGGGTCCGATTCGGGACATCATGCGTCCGGCGATGCGGCGCTCCGCCCAGGAAGTAATGCCGGCGAATAGGGCCATGAATACCAGCACAAGAATGCTCACAACCAGTAGCCACAGCACCGTCACCAGCGTCATTTGAGCAGGGTTGAGTTTCCAGCTTTCTGACAGAGAGAGAAAAAGTTCTTTCATAAGGCTTCGTTCATTCTATGGTTATATGAAAAAGACGCGATCTGTAATTCATGTACAAGGATCGTTCAATTGAAGAATCTACCTGCCGATGAGACAATTCCCAGCATGCCAATAAATCAGCCGCGATACATTGGCGCCAGTCGATTTAGCGGTCGACTTCCGGCGCTACGACATCCAGGCTGCCAAAGAACGCCACGAGATCTGCGACCATCAGTCCCGGCACAAATTTCTGGAGCAGCGACATGGCCGTGTATGAGCCGGTTCGGATTCTGGCGCGGAAGGCCCGATCTGTGCCATTGCTCACCACGTAATAGCCGAGCTCGCCTCGATTGCTTTCGACGACGCTATAAATCTCCCCGGGAGCGATGGACGGATTTCGCGACACTTTCGCTTGAATTTCTCCTTCGGGCAGACCCTCGATTGCCTGCCGTACAATCTTTGCCGATTCGCTCATCTCGTCGATGCGCACCATGTACCGGGCGAACGAATCGCCAACTTCACCCCGATAGCCATTGCCTGTGACCACTTTGAATTTCAATTCAGGATAGGCGCTGTAGGAATAATCGCGGCGCAGGTCAAAATCCACCCCGGACGCGCGCAGATTCGGTCCGCCAAGACTGTAACTTATCGCAGAATCCGCATCGATGACGCCCAGGTGTATCAATCGATTCACAAAGATCTCATTGTCAGTGATCAGGCGATTTAATTCCGGCAGGAACCTTTCAAACCGGTCGATAAAGGTGAGAATCTCTTTATCAAGTCCCGGCGCATAATCGCACGACACACCGCCGAAGCGCATGTAATTATAAGTCAGTCGGGCGCCGCAGATTTTTTCCATCAGGTCGTTCACATGCTCGCGCTCGCGGATGCAGTGCAGAAAAGGAGTGACTGCGCCGCAGTCCATGGCAAGGCTTCCGCACGCAAGCAGATGGTTGATGATGCGGTTCAATTCGCAGGCGATGGCGCGCAGGTATTCCGCCCGACGCGGCACCTCAAGTCCCAGCAGTTTCTCGACTGCCATGCACCAGCCCTGATTGCAGAACATCGCTGAAACGTAATCGATACGATCGGTGTAGGGAATATAGCCGGTGTACGGAACCATTTCCGCGATCTTTTCCAGTCCGCGATGCAGGAATCCGACGTTGGGATCGATGGTCTCGATTATTTCGCCGGTGAGTTTTAATCTGAAATTGATGACCCCATGCGTGGAAGGATGTTGGGGTCCCATATTAATGATAGTTGATCCGTTATCCAGAGTCTCTACAGCCAATTTGGTCATGTAAACCGTCCTTAAATTTCTACCGTACTTTTTTCAAATTCGTTAAGATGCCTGAGACGGGTCATCTGCTGGTTTGGGTTTCGGATAAAATTTATCAAACAGTGCATGCGCATCAGGCCGGTCCGCCGGAATGCCATTATATTCGGTTGGCGGTTGATAATCTTTGCGCAAAGGATAGCCGACCCAGTCTTCTGGTAACAAGATGCGTCTCAAATCAGGATGACCTTGAAATTGAATGCCAAGCATATCAAATGTTTCCCGCTCGAACCATTGAGCAACCGCGAAAAGGCCGCTGACCGATGCTATGCCGGGATTTTCCTTTGGCAACGCCGCCTTGATGGTGACATCAATTTTATCCTTCAGCGAGCGAAGATGATAGACAACGCCGAATGCGCTTTCATTATCCACGCCCGAAAGACAGGCTAAGTAGGAGATGCCCAGATCATTTTTCAGGCAGGACAGCACACGAAGAATTTCCTCGGCCGGCGCTACAATCCAGGAATCGCCCTTTTCACTTTGTTGCTGGTCCAATGTAATATCAGGAAGGTGTTTTTGTAGAGAATGAAGAACCTCTGTGAGAGTCATAGAGCCAATGCCTCCGAATCTATATTCATGCGCTGCGCCCAGTGATCCTTTTCCATTCTCTTTTGAATACTGATCAGCGCTTCATTCAATGCTTCGGGACGGGGCGGACAACCGGCCAGATAAATATCCACCGGGACAATTTTATCAACGCCCTTCACGACTGAATAGCTCAATTGAAACAATCCACCGCAATTGGCGCACGAGCCCATGGCCAGTACATATTTTGGTTCCGGCATCTGGTCATAAAGACGCCGCACCGCATCAGCCATTTTATAAGTAATTGTTCCGGCGACCAGCAAAATATCTGCCTGTCGCGGCGAGGCCCGGAACACCATTCCAAAGCGATCTAAATCTGTGCGAGGGCCGCCGGTTTGCATAAGTTCCACTCCGCAGCAGGCAGTCGCAAATAGCAGGTACCACAGCGAATTCTTTCGAGGCCAGTTAATGAGCCAATCCAGTTTGGTGGGTATGGCCAGTCCTTCGCCCCAGGCGTATTCATTCATCATATCTTTTCCTCTTGTCCTAACAATTCAATCTTTTTTATCCATTCCAGATCGCCCCGAACCCATAAAAATACAAGACCGGTAACGATGATGACGACGAAAAGCAAAATTTCAAGAAATGCGATCAGCCCCAGGCCGCGTTCGCCCCAGTTGCGCAGCACAGCAATCACCGGGTAGGTCACCGCCAATTCTACATCGAAGATGAGAAAGAGAATGGCTAACATGTAGAACCGCGGATTGAAATTATACCAGCTTTCCCCGATGGGCGCTTCTCCGCATTCATACGTAGCGTCTCGCTCCTTGCGCAGACGACCGGGTCGAACGAACCTCCCGACAAGCAAGGCCGCCAGAATAAATCCCATACCCAGAATTACAAACAAAAAAATGATTCCAAAATCGAATTCCACTTCGTCGCTCCTGTCAATTGTAACTGCACGTTAAAACAACGGTGGCTTAATACAGTACAAACATGGTCACGCAGCATGCCTGGACAGAAAATCCGACTCAGGCATGACTGATTTTCAACGCCTACTCTGCTTCTGCAATGAGCAGCCGTGGGTGCAGGTCATTCCGATGAAGTACACAAAAAGAAATACATCTTCCTGCAGCGGTTCACCCGGCAATTTCAATGCCGTGGCGTTTCGGCAAAAATTTTAAAATGAGAACAGAGATAAGAAGATTCGCGAGCCGCTGAACACATGCGCCAGATTCGTTTTGGCAGCCAGAGGCCATGTGCTATGCGTTGTTGCTGCCCACGGTTTCGATTTGGTGAATCTGCGTGAGCAGCGCTCGCGGTTTGGATCGGTGATTCTTTGAAACAAATTCTTTCTAACACATGCAATGCGTCGAACTACAGAAAAAATTCATTACAGAATTTGCAAGGATGAAACTGTCTTTTCGAATGCCGGTAAAAAGCTTTCTTTCATGGGCTGATAGTAGTTCATGATGATTCGATAGACCTGGTCGTTTTTCACTGTGAAATAGACGCGGCTGGAAATTTCTTTTGCTGGCGAATAGTTGAGTGACAGCGCTTTCTGGCCGCTGATTGTCGTTTCATTGGGGCCCACAGCTCTGGGGAATTTGGCGATATTCTGTTCAACCACTTTCTCCACGGTTAATCCTTTGGCCGGCAGGATATCGATTCTGATGTTGCTATCCTGACGATAGCCTTTGAGTTCCAAAGAAAATTTAGTCTCGCCTTTCAATGGTATAACGGCGGACGAGAAATTGTCCGGGTGGGAGATTTTCAAGAAATTATTTGAAAAGGAAGTAAACTCTGCCGATGGCAGCGAAGGATCTAAAGGCTTTTCCTTTGACTGGGGCAGCTTAATCGAAGCCAATAGCGTGTCGAGGGCCGGCCGGTACATAGTCGCCAATTCGTTGAACGCTTTGTACCCAATGATGTAAAGCACGGTATCTTTAATAGCCACTGTCTCGATGGTTGTTACTTTGGCGTTTTTACCGTACACTTCGGTGTATTCGAACAGCGCGGCGTCGATATTATCAACTGATTTCTTTTCAGTTTTCAACATCAGGCCAGAAGCGGATAACTCGCTCTGATACTCTGCGGAATACTCATCCAACGTTTTGAGCTGTTCCATCTGTTGAAATGAAATGATGAACTGAACGCCTTCCACGCCTTTTGCAGTTGGTGTCATGAATTTATCGACCGACTGAGGACTGGAGTAAAGCCGAATGCGCGAACCTTCGGCATTGACAAACCAATTCACCGGTTGGGCAAATTGGACTTTGAAGTAAGGATCTTTATATTTTTCCCATCCTGTAATAAGCGATACCTGCTGGGATTTTTGGCATCCCCAGAACAGGGCGACAACGATAAATATAAACGATAATTGCCTCATTTTCATACTGATTCCTCCTAATGGATTAAATAACAACCTGCTGCAACTACTGGGTCAACTTTTTCAAATCTTCCTGTGCGGTTTTATTTTTTGGATCGAGCCGGAGCACAACTTTGTATTCAGCAATGGCTTCTTCGCGCTTATTCAAAAGCGCAAGTGTTTGTGCCTTAGAAAGATGCGTTGCCACATCACTATTTTTGAAGCGCAGCGAAACGTTGAACGACTCCAATGCCTGATTCAATCTGCGGTTACGCTCGGCAATATCATCGTCGGTGATCATTTTGTTCATGCGAGCCGCTTTGAGCAGCCACACCATTCCTGTGCCCTTGTGAGCATCAGCAAGTTCATTCTTATACTTGCTCACCGCAGTATCAGCCAGGGTGATTACTTTTTTATATTCTTCCTTTGCTGCATCCAGCGAATCTGTTTGCATGAGCACACTACCGAGGTACATGTGAGCTGGTAAATAGTCTGTCTTTAATTTCAACGCGGTGCGGAGCGCCTTTCGGGACAGCTCCCAGCGCTCAAGCACCATATTCGACAACGCATAATTGAGGTAGGAAGCGACAGACGTGGAGTCTCTCTCAAACTTCTGCTCGAACATTGCCGCAGCCTTGTCCCATTTTTTCAAGCGCATGTAAATTGCGCCCAGATCACCGTATATTTCAGTCTGCGTCGGATCTTTTTCAATCACCTGAAGCAATGTTTTTTCAGCCAGCGAATCCTGGCTTGAGTACAAATATGCTTTTCCCAAACGGCGTATCTCTTCGAATTCAAGAGTATCCTGCGCGCTCAGTTCATTGTAAGTTTTAATGACATTTTGGTATTGCTTGAGTTCATATTGTGAGTGGCCGATAATCTGCTTCGCACGCAACGACTGCGGAGATATTTTGAAGTATGCCTCGGCTGCATTCAGCGCGTCCTCATAAAACCGACCTAGGTACGCAGATTCCATGTAATGCTCCAACACTTCCTGGCTTTCATCTTCCCGTTGGATGTACCGGTGCAGGAATCTGGCCGCGTTGGTATACTGTTTTGCTGAATAAAAGAGTTGCCCCAATTCCAATAGCGCTTCCATATTGGTCGTATCGAGTTGGACGATCTTCAGATAGGTTTGAGCGGCTTTATCGTATCGCCGGTCTTTGGTGTACGCTTTGGCTATTTTGTACCGAATGGGCGCATTCGTTGAATCGAGTTCCAGGGCTTTCTCAAAAGAAATAATGGCCATGGCGGTGAAGCCCTGCTTCATATAGGCGTCACCAATGCCATTATGAATCGCCGAATTATCAGGTTCATATTCTTTGGCTTTAGAGAATGCGACCAGCGCCTCATCCGCAGAATCAGCGGCCAAATACGTATAGCCAAGTTTAGTCAACAGCGTTGAATTATTTTTGTTAGGCACCAATCCTGTCTCGAGGACTTTGGATGCGCTGGCGTAGTTATTTGTAGCCAGATTTACATCGGATAGAAATATATAAGCCTGGACATTCTTTTTATTGAGCTTTACGACGCGCTCTCCGGCGATCAATGCGGAATCTGTCTTTCCCGCCTTCAAATACGTTTCGCCCAACAATAGCCATGCTTCCTCGCTCTTCGGATATTTCACAATCACCTTATGTAGCTCTTGGAGCGCTTCATCGATCTTGCCCTGTTGGAGAAGTTCTTTTCCTTTCGCTGTCTGGCCGTGAGCGAGCATGGGAATCATCAGAGAAAAAATAATGAATGATAAAAATATTCGTTTCAGTTTCATGCGATGAAATCTCCTATTTTAATTGAACTAACCTGACTGGCATAGTCGCTGGCACAAGGCCGGCATTGAGAATAATTTTTTGACCGGAGGCGCTTGCCACAAACGACGTAAAGCCTGATGCGAGGCTCCCATAAGCGGTGGTCGAGTACATATAAATTGGGTAATTCAACGGGTATGTTTCGCGATAGATATTGGCCTGATGCAATCTCACATACGTGATCGTATTGGTGGAATCTGTCGCTTCGACATTGAGCAACCGGATTGAATTATTGAATCGGGTTGTGTCATGAACGACCGGGACCGAAGCGACACCGATTGCATTGGGATGGGAAATGACAAAGTCGAGTACCTGGTTCTGATTTTCAGCTAAAAAGCTGATGGCTGGCTCTGTGGAAAGCTTCAAAAAATGAGGGATCAAAAGTTCGTACAAGCCAGAATTGCGACCCGTGAGCGCTAATCGAATTTTACCATTCGACCATTGGGACTCAGGCACCTGTTGCCAGTCCAGCACGCGGCCGGTGATAATATCTGAAAGACTTTGAATAGAGATTTGGCGAATTGGATTTTGCTTGTTCACAAAAATTGCCAGGGCATCTTTGGCAATTTTTGTTGTGGACAGCTTCATGTTCGCTTTTTGGACAACGGCCTGCTCTTCCGGATTGAGCGGCCGGTCGACGCAAATCGTTGCCACACTATCATTGAGCAACTGGACAATTGCATCCCGCGTCGATGTTGCTGTAATAGTGATCGCTGCGCTTGTGTATAATCGCTGGAATTCCTCTGCTTCCTTCATCATGAGAGAGGCATGGGATTCTGAAGTCAGTATCTCTAATGAGCCGCGTGTCGGCGTCTCTTTTTTCGGTGACTGACACGCAATGAAAGCTGCTATAAAAAAAATAAAAAAGATGAGAAATGAAATCTTCTTCACTTTCCATCTCCTCGAGTTTGAGTTGCTTTTATTCGGCTGATGGCAAATCGGTAAATTCCCAATAAAAGCAACACAATTCCAAATGTCAATCGTATCTTTTTAGGCACATAGGGTGGGACGGCAAAGCCTACAAGAATGGCTATGCCGCTCCCCCCAACGATGATAGAAACTCCGTATGCCAACAACATAGAGAGCGACAGATTTTTCATAACCTATTTTAAACTGAATTTGAATGGAACCGCCATCCATACTGCAACCGGTTTATCCTGCTGCAAGGCTGGGGTAAATAACCATTGTGTCGCTGCATCAATTGCTGCCTGATTGAGGATTTCTGCATCGGATTTTACGATGACAGCTTTTTTAACCTTACCCTCTTTATCGATCCATAGCTTAAGCCACACCGTTCCTTCCAATCCAGCCTGTCGGGCTAAATCGGGGTAGACCGGGACGACGCGTTTCACAACCATGGGTGCTTTTTCATAGGGCACAAAATCGGGTGGCGCTTCATCAATCACGATATCTTTGATGTCCTGCTCGATCATTGTTGCCCCACCGCCTTCTCCAGTGCCCTCCGTCAGCAGAGGCGCAGTGATGGAGCTCATCTCCGCTTGTGTCGCAATTGTCTGTTCGGGATTGATTTCAGCATCAGGAACCGGGACTGGTATACCCACCGACGGTCTCACGCCACCGGTTGCCACGGCAATCGCCGGCGCAGCCTGTGTGTCTGTGATGGACGGTGGGGGGCCGAGTTCACTATACTTCATAATGCGAACCTGATATTGTGGTTCCTCTTCTCTTGCCAGGTACACTGAACCCCAATAAGTGCCAACTCCAATGATGTGCAAAATAACGGCAATCGCAAGTGCACGCGTATAATACTTTTTATAATTTTTCTTAAGCTCTGGGGCGCCATACTGAAAGGGCGAAGGTATCACATATTCCGCCATTGCTATTTCTCCTTCTGTATTTTAGGTACCAGCAATTTTGGCCAACGTTTCCTTATCTTTTGGTAACATAGGCGCTAAACTGAATCGTGTGATGTTGGCCAGATTCAGTTCATCCATTATATCCACCATCATTGAATAGGTTCCTTCCCGATCCACTTTTACCAGCGTGATGAGTTTGGGATTGCTCTGAGATCGCTCCAATAGCAAGGGGCGCAGAGATTTGAACTCTATTTTCTGTGGCGCTTCGGAGCCCATGTTCCAATAAATTGAAAAATCGCTTCCAACCAGCAATGTGAGTAAATTCGATTCAGCCACTTCGACGGTTGTCTTTTCATCCGGAGGAAGGTTGATTTCCATGGTCTGGCGTTTTGCGAAATGCGTTGTCAACATGAAGAAAGTCAACAGCAGAAATGCAACGTCCACCATCGGCGTCATATCGATACGAAGGCCTACGCGAGGCTTCTTTTTAAACTTCTTGCTAGTCTTTTTAGAGCGACTCTTTGATTCGTCACCTGCATTAAGACCGCCCATGCTAATTCTCCTTTATGTCCTTTCAAGATCGGTCACTAAATTGAAACGAGTAATTTTTACTTTTTGCAAGATCGTCATCACATCTTCAATGGGGCCGTAAGGTGCATTTTTATCCCCTTTGACGATCGTGCGTAATTTCGGATTGGCCATACGCGCCTGGATCAGGATATTGCCCAGATCATTTTTATCCACCTGAATTCCCATGCGGTATTTATTCTCTTCGCCAAACACGCGGGCGCGGAGAACCTGGGAATCCAGTCCGACAAAGATGTTGCCGTCCTTGTCCACCGTGAGAATCAGCACATCCGAATCCGGCACTTTGAAGGCCGAATGTGACGAAGGAAGTTCAATAACCACTTCTTCCGGTGGGCGAAATTGCGTCGTCAACATGAAGAATGTCAACAATAAGAACGCAACGTCCACCATTGGGGTCATATCAATGCGGATCGAAACCCGCCTCATTTTCGGTTTTGCCATATTGAACCTCTATCTATCGATTACGTGTCTTAACCGGATTCACTGTGAGAGACTGAACGATGGAATAGCTCGCCTCATCAATCATGTAGGTGAAGTTATCAACTTTTGTAGTGAAGAAGTTATATGCAACGATACCGGCGATAGCGGCAATGAGGCCACCAGCGGTATTGATAAGGGCTTCAGAAATACCAATTGACAATTGAACGGCATCCGGGGCGCCGGAATGGGCTAGAGCTCTAAATGCACGAATCATTCCGATCGTTGTACCTAACAAACCGACCATGGTCGCGATGGAAGCAATCGTCGACAAAGCTACCAGATTTTTCTCCAATAGCGGTACTTCCAGCATCATGGATTCGTTAATGGACTGCTGCACTTTTTCGAGAATTTCACGCTGACCGACTACATCGCCTTCGCTCTTCAGAACGCGATACCGATCAAGTCCGGTACGGAGAATATTGGCGCATGAGCCTCTTTGTTTATCGCAGGCAGCGATGGCTTCGTCAATGGCGCCATCATTGATATGCTGTTGCACTTGTCTTAAGAAAACACCCAGGGAACCGGTGCCTTGCGCTTTACGCAATGAAAACAGACGTTCAAAAATGAATGTTGCGACCATGATAGTGAGAATGATCAAAACCACTACGAGCGGACCACCATCTTTAATAAAATCAGGTAACAGATACATATAGATGAGCACTGAAATGACAGTTGCTACAACAAGCAGAACAGTGATAAAGACTGATTGTTTCATTGTTAGTTACTCCTAAATTTTGAACAAGTTAATTAACTATTAGCCTTTGCTTGAAAACTCTCAATGGCGCTTTCGCGAGTATCTAAGACATCAAAGACACTTGAAAGCTTGGTGATGACGAAAATGTTCTGGACACTCTTGCCAAGATTGCAAAGTTTAATTTTGCCTTTGGCATTTTGATACGAGGTGTAAATGTGGACCAGAGTGCCAATTCCCATACTGTTGATGTACGTGATTTTGCCCAGATCGATGATCAGCTTTCTATTTCCCTGATCGAGCAAATCACGCGCTTTCACTTTCAGCTCGTCAATCTCGTTGCCGCCGGTTATCGTGCCATGCGGCTCGATAATAGCGATGTCAAGATTGTCTAAGGTCAAGATCTTTAGTCCCATAGGTTTTCTCGTTTTTGTTTAAAGGCCCCACCGTTTATTTAGCTCGCGCTTCACTGATTACAATAGTCATGCCACAAAATTTAGGCAATTTTGTCCCGGTTTTGTCTATATATTGTGGTGGTCACGAAATCATCTACTATCGGCCACTGCAAAATGCAAGATGGTTTTGCGCTCGGTTGAAAAATAACTTATAACCTCTTCAGAATAATTAGATGACATTAATTGCAAAATTCATGATTATGAAAAAATTGTAAAATTACAGGCTGTATTTTTTTCGCTTTCGCCAGAGGGTAGCTGGATCGATGCCGAGTATTTGCGCAGCTTCATCGTAATCTTTGGCATGTTGCAGAACCCGCTTGATATGGGACTTCTCTATCTCTTCCAGCGAAAAAGTGGATTGCGGCCGTTCCAGAGTGGAATTGATTTCTTCCGGCAAATGGATCAATTCGATTATGTCATTCTTCGCTAACAATACCGCCCGCTCCATCACGTGTTCCAGTTCCCGCACGTTGCCGCTCCATCGATACGTGCAGAGCGCCTTCATCGCTTCCGCAGAAATGTCAACCTCTTTACCCTGAGTATATTTTTCGAGAAAGAAGTGAATCAACAGCGGTATATCTTCCAGGCGATCCCGCAAAGGCAGGAGTCGAAAACGAACCACGTTCAGGCGGTAAAATAAATCTTCACGAAAGCTGCCTTCTTTCAATGCTTCATCGATATTTTTATTGGTCGCTGCAATGACGCGAACATCCACCTTTCGCGAGATGTCTTCTCCCAGCCGTTCGTATTCTTTATCCTGCAGGACGCGCAGCAATTTGGCTTGTGTCGCCAGCGACATTTCAGCAATCTCATCCAGGAATATTGTGCCGCCATCGGCCAATTTAAACCGGCCATCCCGATCTTTTATCGCGCCGGTAAATGCGCCTTTGATGTGGCCAAACAGCTCACTCTCCAGCAGGCCTTCGGGCAATGCAGCGCAATTGACCTTAATCATCTGTTTATCGGCTCGGGGACTATTCTGGTGAATCAACCGCGCAATCAATTCCTTGCCGGTGCCGCTCTCCCCTTCTATAAGCACGCTCATGGAGCTATCCGCAATCTGCGCAGCGAGGTCCAGTATCGCCTTCATCTGGGAATTGCGGGTGATAAATTCAGTCGTATGCTGCCCGGCAGCCAATTGCCGGCGCAGGTCTTTGACCTCGCTATTCAAACGATGGTATTCCAGCGCCTTCTGTGCGAACAATTGCAGCTCTTTGAAATCAAAAGGCTTTTGCAGATAATTGTATGCGCCTTTTTTTATCGCATCAATGGCGCTGTCGATCGAACCATGGGCGGTGATAATGACCACTGTAGTATCCGGCGAATATTTTTTAAACTCATCCAGCATTTCCATTCCATTGATCGGCGACATCTTCAGGTCGACAAACGCCAATTCGAATCGCTCCTGTTGAAGCGTCTTCACCGCTTCCTGCGGCTTCAAAAACGAATAGGTCTGAAATCCAATCGAATCAAAACAAATACTCATGGTTCTCAAAATGTTGGGCTCATCGTCCACGATTATGACTTTCGGTTTTTCGCTCGTCATTCTGATTGATCCTCTGAATTTCGTTGCAAGGGAAGCGTAAAATAAAATTGGCTGCCCCGACCCACTTTGCTCTCGACCCAGATCTGACCGCCGTGCATTTTTACCCGTTCTTTGGCGATGGACAAACCGAGACCGACGCTGCCGGGGGTTAAATCCGCGGGTTGTTTCACCTGGACAAATTTATCGAAAATGGAGCCTATGGATTCAGTGGGAATGCCCCGGCCGTTATCGGCCACGCACACTTGCACGTCATCCCCCTCCAGGGACGCAATGATGGAAACACGACCGCCGGTGTCTGTGTAGCGAAGCGCATTATTCACAAGATTGACGATGACCGATGTAATCTGCATCTGATCCACCGCCAATTCCGGCAGTGTCGGATCAACCGAGATTTCCAGGGCGATCCCCTTTTCCTGAAACGGCAACTGCAACGGACGGATCGCTGTTTCGATGAGCTCTCTGAAGTTCACACTGCTGATCTTCATTTTATATTTGCCCAATTCCAACTTCGACAGGTCTAACAATTCTTTCATCATTTTTGAAAGCCGCTCGGAATCGTTTTTGGCTGAAGCGATTAAATCGCGCTGCTGCTGGTTGAGCTTGCCCAAAAGCTCCTGCAGCAAAATGTCGATCACCATATTGATGGACGTCAGCGGCGTCCTGAACTCATGGGAGACCGTGGCCATGAATTCGGTCTTCATCTGATCCAGTTGTTTGAAACGGGTCACGTCCTGCAGCGTGGTCACCAGCCACTGTACATGGCTCACCTCGTCGAAAATCTTTGTCCGGCATAACCGATAATAGCTTGTTCGTTCGCCATCCAGAACATGAACAACGTTCTCCGAAATCGCCGTTTCATCTATCTGATTCTGATTGAACGTCAGCAGTTGCTTCAATTGCTCATTCAAAACCACGTCATTGATTTTTTTACCCGGCCATTCATCGTTTTTCAAATGCAAAATATGCGCGGCTTCGTTGTTCATCAGGACAATGGAGTTATCTTCGCTGGTGACGACCATCGGCTCCGGAATACTGGCGACAATCGCTTCCGTCTTCTTTTTCTCAGTGATCAGTTGCGCCAGATTAATTTTATCATATTCGTACAACCGTTCTGTCATTTTGTTGAATTCGCGTCCAAGTTCTCCAATTTCATCGTCTGTCGTAATATCAATTTTATGATGAAGATGACCCTGGCCGATGCGGCGAATCGTCTTGGTCAATTTATCCAGCGGCCTGAGAATGATGCGCGTCAATTGGTACCAGGTGAAGATACTGGTCGAAATGGCAATGATCGAGACAACGATGACAGCGATGATCGCCTCCTGCGACGTCCGTTTGGCTTCGGCATTGGACAGCACTATGGCGTTATGATTGACTTCCATTAAATTAATACATTGCTGCTTGAGTTTAGTGACGATGGGCCTGACCGCAGCGAATTGGTAGGCTTTTGCTTTTGAAAAATCCTGTTCCATCTGGATGAAATGGTACAAAGAATCGGTGGATTGAAGATAGAGTTTATAGGAAATCTTGATGCTGTCTAAAAACACCGGTTCCAGCGGTTGGGCCATCCCTTCGATTGCATGTTCGTACCAGTAGAGAAACTGAAAATGGTTTTTATCAAATGCCTTTTTTGATTCTTTCTGATTACCCACAAACTCGGATAGCAAGGCCAGTTCCTGCCGTTCCAGTGCAATGACCATCCCCTCTGCAGCGATGATGCCATTATAATTGCTGCGAAGAATTTTTTCAATCAACGATCCGAATTTCGAGAAATGATAAATCGAGAAAACGCTGGTAGTAATGATAATGCCGACAAGGATGAAATACCCCATTCCTAATTTATAACGCAGGCTGCTCATACGCTCATCCGAAATTGCGTGATTGGTTCGCTGGCTCAATCCGCTCTGCTACCACCGATAAAAGCTACCCTCTCCACCTCACCAGCGATTCTTTTTTCTGCAGAAGATAATAATCATTCTATCACTTATATGCAAGTATAATTTTAGCAATAGCCAGCCATTTCAGAAGCGATTTCGCATGGAAGCTTGCATTGGATTTTAAGGAAGTTAAAGGCGGCGTTCCTGTCCCAAAGCAGCAGCGGAAGGCCGAGCGTCAGTTCCGGCAGGACGCGCCGCAATCGTTTCGCTTCATGGCCTCACGCATCGCTGTCACTCCCCGGATCGATGTGAACCTCGCTGGGTTCCAGATGAATAACGACGTCCTGTAATTTGGGAAAATACTTCAGCAGATGGGCTTTCACCCGGTGACCGATCTCATGACCTGTGGCCACGGAGAGTCCACCATCCACCTGAATATGCAGCTCCACGAAATATCTCGTTCCGCTCTTCCGAACCAGACATTTTTCAGCCCTGGCCACGCGCTCAATGCTGACGGCCTGGGCGCGGATGGACTCAGCAAAGGCAGGATCGATGCTGCCATCCATGGTATCGTGCAGTGAGCGTGAAATGATTCTCGATCCGTTTATGACAATAATCGTGCAGGCCAGGAGCGCAGCCCAGTCATCGGCCATGGACAGACCGGGCCCACCGATCAGCGCAATGGCAATGCCAATTGCGGCAGCGCCGGACGTCAGCGCGTCGGAGCGATGATGCCAGGCGTCTCCCTCAAGGGCGCGACTGTCCAACTGGCCGGCTACTGACTGGATGCGCCGGGATAGCAGCTCTTTTGTGATGACAACGCCAATCAACACGGGCAGCGTGAACCATTCCGGACTGTGGTGCGGCGTTAAAATCTCTCGCATGCTGTGATAGCCGATCATTCCTGCGGCAAAGAACAGCGCCAGTCCTGAAAAAATTCCGGCCAACGACTCTATTTTGCCGTGACCGAAGGGATGCTTGCTATCAGGCGGACGCAGCGACAGCTGGAATCCTACCCAGGTGATGAGCGAAGTAAAAATATCCGTCGCCGATTCAATGCCATCGGCGATGAGGGCGTAGGAGTTGCCGAGAATGCCGGTCGCAATTTTTACAGCCATCAATGCAACATTCAAAATGACTGTCACAATGCCCAGTCTGATGGTTTTATTTTCGTCAGCCATATTTATGAAATGGAATGAGGTTACGCTGCGCCACATCGTTCGGATGAATTCACCAGAAAGCCCGATTACTTCGCGGCTGTATTATACTTATCTCACCGATAAATATCAAGATTTTTTTTAGTCATTTCGGCGCTAAACGGGGCGGCCGCTCCATCGCCGTTCACGTATTGGGACCCGGGAATTCCCGCTCGCCGCGGTCGTTTTTTTCATCACAATTTTTAAACAATTGGAACTCCGCGCTCGCGTTGAACGTTTGACAAAGCGAATTCTCTGAATCCTCACTCTATCTTAAAGGAACCGGCTACATGGACGCCTTGTTGGAACTGGGCAAATCATTATTCGAGCTGTTTCTGCATCTGGACAAACATCTGAACGAAATCATCAGCAACTATGGCGTGTGGACCTATCTCATTTTATTTGTGATCATTTTCTGTGAGACAGGACTGGTTGTCACGCCGTTCCTGCCAGGCGATTCGCTCCTGTTTGCAGCCGGCACCTTTGCCGCGCTGGGGTCTCTTGGCGTTGAACAGCTCCTTATTCTATTATCCATCGCAGCGATTCTGGGCGACACGGTCAATTACTGGATCGGCAACTATATCGGCCCGCGCGCCTTCAGCGGCAGCGTTCGCTTTCTCAAGAAAGAATACCTGGAAAAAACCCACGCATTCTACGAACGCCACGGCGGCAAGACCATCGTCATCGCGCGGTTCATCCCCATCATCCGTACTTTTGCGCCGTTCGTGGCCGGCGTTGGAGCCATGTCCTACGGAAGGTTCATTGTTTTCAATGTCGCTGGCGGCTTGCTCTGGGTGTTGCTGTTCACGCTTGGGGGCTATTTCTTCGGCAACCTGCCGGTTGTGAAACGAAATTTTTCCCTGGTCATCGTGGCGATCATCCTGATCTCCGTGCTGCCGGGCGTGATCGAGTTTTTCAGAGAACGATCCCGCTCACGAAAGAGCGTGCGCGACATTGCCTGATATGACGACCAGCCTCCGACACGGATACATCTTCTTCACATCGAGCTTTTGGCCGATGTATTTCAAAGCCATTGTGATGATGCAATCATTATGGCTTTTTACATCGGCGCTCTACCGCAAAACGACAACGCTCCGTTGAATCTCACCCTGGCGCGACTCATAGACAGATTTTTCATCGCTCGCCTCTCTCCCTGAAACTGTTGACCGGCGCACTCGAACGACTACCCGCCCCAAAATCGCCCGGCGATCTGGTTGAACCACTGGCAGCGATGCCTCCTCGCCAACAGTCAGACGTCCCTCGCCCTCGTGAACAATTGCCATGCGGCGCCCGCTCCGGACGCCTGCCCCGCGCCAGCCGAATTTGGAATATTTTTATGTTGATTAATTATAAAAAATTTCATATAATTATCAGTTTTAATTTCACCAGCCGGATGCCTGATGTTTTTTCGTTTGATGGACAAAGAATCCAGGCACGGACTACGGTCTTTGATCGAGGCATGCTGAATTCAGCAGCGCAACCTCCGAAACAATAGCGAGCCGATTGCGTTAAATTTTAAATTTTTTACACGGAACATTCGAGGCTTTTTTTATATGAAAACAGAACTTATCAGAAATTTTTGCATCATCGCCCATATTGATCATGGAAAATCAACACTAGCCGACCGGCTGCTGGAAGTGACCGGCACGTTTCAAAAAGAAGAGATGGTGGATCAAATTTTGGACAGCATGGATCTGGAACGTGAACGCGGCATCACGATCAAATCGCACGCGATCACCATGAACTACAGCGCAATGGATGGCAAGCAATATATTCTCAATCTCATCGACACGCCGGGTCACGTTGATTTTTCCTATGAAGTTTCGCGAAGCCTGGCCGCGTGCGAAGGCGCGCTGCTGGTTGTGGATGCGTCTCAGGGGATTGAGGCTCAGACCATCAGCAACCTGTACCTGGCGCTGGAAAACAATCTGGAAATTATCCCGGTCATCAATAAAATCGATATGCCCAGCGCACAGGTGGAATTGGTCAAACATCAGATTGTCGAAATAATGGGGGTGGACGAAAATGAAATTGTGCTGTGCAGCGCCCGCGCCGGGATTGGCATCAAGGATGTGCTGGAAGCTGTTGTCCATCGGGTGCCCGCGCCCAAAGGAGATAACTCGGCCCCGCTGCAGGCGTTGATTTTTGATTCCATGTTCAACAGCTATCGCGGCGCCGTTGCCTATATTCGAATTTTTCAGGGAGAAATAAAAACCGGCATGCCGGTGAAGTTCTTCGCACACAATAAAACCTATGACGTCACCGAGGTGGGCATTCTCCGATTGAAAAATGTACCGCACGATAAACTCTCAGTAGGCGAGGTCGGCTATGTCATCGCCGGCGCCAAAGAGGTGAAGGACACAAAAGTCGGGGATACCATCACCTCGGTCGCCAATCCGGCGCCCAAACCGCTGCCCGGCTACCGGGACGTGAAACCCATGGTCTTCAGCAGCCTGTTCCCGGCGGACAATGACGATTACGAGGATCTGCGCGATGCGCTGGAGCGACTCAAGCTGAACGACGCTTCGCTCATGTACGAGCCGGAAAATTCGCTCGCACTGGGCTTCGGTTTTCGCTGCGGTTTCCTGGGCCTGTTGCACATGGAAATTGTACAGGAACGGCTGGAGCGCGAATACGATTTGAACCTGGTGACCACACTTCCCAGCGTGGAATTCCGCGTGACCAAGACCAGCGGCGAAGTGATCATGGTGGACAATCCGGTCAATCTTCCGCCCCAGGGCAATATTGACATCATCGAAGAGCCGTATGTGAGAGCCAGCATCCTCACGCCGACCGAATTCATCGGCAATATCATGAAAATCGCTCAGGACAAACGCGGCGTTTACATCAACACCGACTATATTGATCCCAACCGGGCAGACCTCCATTATGAATTCCCCCTGGCGGAAATCATTTATGATTTCTATGACAAATTGAAGTCGGTCTCCAAAGGATATGCGTCTCTGGATTATGAATTCATGGACTATATAAAAGGCGACATGATCAAACTGGATATACTCATCAACAAAGAACAGGTGGATGCGTTATCCATCATTGTCCATCGTTCCAAAGGGTATGATTGGGGCCGGAAAATTTGCCAGAAACTCAAGGAGATCATTCCCCGCCAGATGTTCGAAGTGATGATTCAATCGGCCATCGGCAGCAAAATCATCGCCCGCGAAACCATTCGGCCCATGAGAAAGAACGTGACTGCCAAATGCTACGGCGGCGATATCACCCGAAAGCGGAAATTATTGGAGAAACAGAAAGAAGGCAAGAAACGCATGAAGCAGTTGGGCCACGTTCAGGTGCCGCAGGAAGCGTTTTTAGCCGTGCTGCGCGTTGATTAAAATATAGCAATTCTGTCAGCTAAACTCACTGCTGTCGATTTTCCCGGTTGCGAAAGGAGCGCGATTGTGATCGTTGCGGATCATCTCACAAAAACCTATGATAATCTCATTGCTGTCGACGACCTGAATCTCACTGTGTCGAAGGAGCTCTTCGTCTTTCTCGGGCCCAATGGCGCCGGCAAGACGACCACGATCAAAATGATGACCGGCCTGATCAGACCAAGTTCCGGCAGCGTGACCATTCAGGGGTATGATGTATTCGAACAGCCCATTGAAGCGAAACGATTATTCGGACTGGTCCCGGACACGCCTGTGCTCTACGAAAAGCTCACCCTGAAAGAATTCATCCAGTTCATCGCCAATATGTATGAGGTGGACCGCGCGGTATTCAAACGGCGATTCACCAATCTCATTGAGCTGTTCGACCTGGAGAAACGACTCGACGATCTGATTCAAAATTTTTCTCACGGTATGAAACAAAAGGCCATTCTGGCTGCCGCCCTCATCCACGATCCCAGCGTGCTATTTTTGGATGAACCCACTGTGGGCCTGGATCCCAAGAGTGCGCGCAATTTGAAAGATATCCTGCGCGGACTGGTGGACAAAGGCGCCACCGTATTCATGTCCACCCACATTCTCGAAATTGCTGAAGCCATGTGCGACCGGGTGGCGATCATCGATAAAGGGAAAATCATCGCCTGCGGCACCATGGAAGAAATGCGTCGCCATTCGAAACAGAAAGACAAGAGCCTCGAGGAGATTTTTCTGGAGATCACCGGCGGCAGCGAATACGACGAAGTCCTGAAATATCTGGAGGATCGATGACACGGGGCCTGAAGCATCTTATCCTTCTCCTGAACGTCAAGTTCGCGATCCTGCTGAACGGGTTCCGCAGAGGTCCGGCAAAGAAACGCTTCCGGAAATTCGCGGCGCTCATCGGCGGATGCGTCATTTTCTTTCTCATCTATAAATGGATATTTGAAATCTTCACCGTCCTGGGAGAGGATTCCGGCTTGGGAATGACGCTGATGAACAATTCGCTGGCTGTCATCTTTTTCGGATTTTTCATCTTTCTCTTCGCCAGCGGTATCACCATCTCCATCCACTACCTGTTCATTTCCAGCGACCTGCCGCTGTTGATGACGATGCCCATTTCCAACCAGACAATTTTCAGCTTCAAATTGATCGAGGCTATTTTCGCCAACTCCACGTTTTTCTTCTTCCTGGGCATGCCCACGTTCATCGCCTTCGGGCTGATGAATCACGCAGGTTGGCTCTATTATCCACTCATGCTGATCAACGCGTTTTGTTTTTTAGCGACTCCCATTACGCTCTCTTTCCTGGGCGCGCTCCTCGTCATCCGGCTGATACCGCCGGCGCGCGCCAAAGAATTTATGAGCATCCTGCTCGGGGCTGTGTCGCTGGGCATCTGGCTGGCGTTGCAACTCGTTCGCGCCTCCCAATTCGATCGGTCGTCTTCGGATTTCAATCCCAAATCCATTGAGCGACTGGAGCACATCTCTCGCACTGCCTGGCTCAATTTGCTGCCTTCGACCTGGGCGGCAAAGTCGCTCGCTGGATTTGCTCATGGGAATTTCGCGCTCATCCGGGACAATTTTTTGCCGCTGCTGGCATTGACCGCATTGATGGTGTACGCCAGCATTGCATTGAGTCGGGCCGCCTTCAAAAACGGCCTCATCAGCAACAACCAGTCAGTCACTATTAAAAAGAAAAGTCGTGCGAAACAGGAACCCGCGACCCGGCATTCGTTCGCGGAGACTCTCTTCTCCGGTCCGGCCGCGTCCATGCTGCTTCGCGACACAAAGCTGTTCACCCGCGATAGCAGACAGTTGGTCAATTTGCTGATGTTCACCGCCATGATGATTGTTTTCCCGCTCATTCAGCGCCCGGAGAACATGGACCCGGCTTTCAGCGTGTATTTCCCGTACATGTTCATTTTCCTGTTCAACGCCATCATTGCAGCGCAAATCAGTTCCCGACTGATACCCATCGAAGCCGGTTCATTCTGGATTACCAGGTTGCTCCCGCAGTCGCCTTTCAGGCTCCTCTCAGGCAAACTTCTCGTCGCATTTCTGTTCAACACGCTGTTGGCCTGGATCGCCGTGATCACAATCGGCATCTATTTTCACCACCCTTTCCGGATCACCGTGTTAGCCCTGGTGATCTCGCTGGCGATCTCAGGCGCCCTGTCCGCCCATGGCCTATTTTTCGGAGTGTCCTTCGCCAATTTTTCGTGGGACCACCCCAAACGAATGATCAAACAATCGGGCTCCTTTTTAATGTCCATTTCATCGATGGTGCTCATCGGCATCATAGGCGGATTCGCTGTCGGGCTTTTTTACATCGGCAAAAGCCTGGAGATGGCGACTGCCAGTCTCGAATTGCTGGCCGCTGGAGTTGCGCTCATTGCGTCCGCTATCATCGCCATCATCATGACAATGCTGGCTGTGCATCGATTCAGCCACATGGAGTGGGAGTTGTGATTTTTTCGTGAACAAAAAACATGAAGTAAAGTTTAAATATCATTGTTAGTTGAAATAAATCGCCTGTTACTATATAGCCACACGATTGCGCTGGATATTCATCCAGCGCCGGGAATGGATTGGAACGTATGTTTCCGAACAGGCCTCCCAAACAATCGTTCGGCAATTTCAGCCAGCATTCTTTGACCACAATTTCGTCTTTTCACCGAATTTATTTCGAGTCTGTCCGCCCTCTCCTTTTAAGAGAGGGTTGGGGTGAGGTCAATAGTAGCAGTTTTCGGACAGACATTATATCGTTTCGATTGACTTGGAAATTGAACTATTACGGAGTAAAACATGACCAAAAAACCGCGCCAGAAAAACATCGTCCGAGAATACGTGGAGGCTATTTTAGTGGCTTTGATCGCTGCAATGATTCTGAGAATTCTGGTTGTCCAGGCCTTTCGCATCCCAACCGGGTCCATGAAAGATACCCTGCTTGTCGGAGATTTTCTATTAGTGAATAAATTCATTTATGGCGTTCGAACCCCGGACCGCATTCCGTTGATCGATGTAAATATCCCCCATTTCAGACTGCCGTCATTCAAGGAACCGAAGCAAGGGGAAATCATTGTTTTCAAATACCCATTGGACGAAAAGCTGGATTACATCAAACGCTGTATGGCGCTGGAAGGCCAGACTGTGGAAGTGCGGCGTGGCGAGGTGTTTATCGATGGCAAACCGGAGGGAAAATCCGAATTCGTCAAGAAGGAGTACGATGCTGCCGAGGGGCATTACGTGCTTCACTATCGCATCACGAAGGACAACGGCAAATCCTACGTGATTCGCCGCTATGAAGATTTCAATCGGGATTTTGATAATTATGGGCCGGTCACCGTTCCCAAAGATCATCTTTTCGCCATGGGCGATAACCGGGATAACAGCGCCGACAGTCGCGTCTGGGGATTTCTCCCGCAGGAAAATCTGGTGGGACAGGCGCTGATCATTTACTGGTCGTGGAATAGCAATGTGCCGCTCTATAAAATCTACAAAAAAATCCGCTGGACGAGAATTGGAGACATCATTCGCTGACGGATCTGGTTGTCGTCGCTTTTCTGCACCCAAGAATTTTGAATGAGGATAGATGCCACGCTTGTCCCGGTTGTGCGGCAAGTCGTGGCTTTTATTTGACCCATGTCAGCTGCGCTCTATATTCATATTCCCTATTGTTTGAAAAAGTGCGCCTACTGTGATTTTTTCTCGAAGAAATTTCTGCCGGAATATAGCGACATATATCTGGCCGCCGTCATGCAGGAGATGGCGTTGAATCAGAATCACCCTGTTTTTTCTGCAACCCCGGTGAGCACGATCTACTTCGGCGGCGGAACTCCGTCGGTGTTGCCGGCGCGCGCCATCGAGGCGATGCTCGCCCGGATTCACGAGAGTTTTCCCACACTTCAATCCGGCGAAATCACGCTCGAAGTGAACCCTGAGACCGTGGATTTGAATTACCTGCAATCGCTCCGTTCTATGGGCGTGAACCGGTTGAGCATCGGCGTGCAATCTTTTTCTGATATTGAGTTGAAACTGCTGGGACGAATTCACGATAGCGACCGGGCGCAACAAGCCATTGGCCGGGCGCGACAGGCGGGTTTTGAGAACCTGAGTCTGGATTTAATTTTCGCCCTTCCCGGGCAAAGTCTCTCTTCCTGGCAGGCCAATCTCGACCGCGCGGTGACATTTTCGCCGGAGCATCTGTCGATTTACTGTCTGACTGTTGAACCGGGCACGGCGCTTCACCGACGAATTCATTCAGGGAAACTGCACAAAGCCAGCGAGGAAATGGAGCGCGCCATGTATCTGACCAGTATCGAACGGCTCAGTGCCCAGGGCTATCGCCAGTACGAAATTTCCAATTTTGCCCGACCGGGACAGGAGTGCCGGCACAATAAAAAATACTGGGATGGCTCGCCGTATCTGGGACTGGGTCCTTCGGCCCATTCGTTCTGGCAGGCAACGCGCCAGTGGAATGTCGCGGATGTGCCGAAATACTTCGCGCTGATTGAACAAGGAGTGCGCCCAGTTGACGGGGCTGAAATATTGACCCGGGAGCAGCAGCAATTCGAATGCATCATGCTGTCCCTGCGCACCACAGACGGCGTCGATCTGCCGGAATTCAAGCGCCGGTTCGGCATTGAATTTGAATCGGCGTACAAAACAACAATCGAAACGCTCCGGGCTGATGCGCCGACGCCTCTGTTTCGGCTCGATCCTCAGCATTTTTCACTGACTCCGGAAGGGCTGGTGCTGTACGATGAAATTTGCAGCCGATTTGTGACGCCATGAAATGGGTCGCCCCGGCAGCGCGAGACCCATCCGTTCATTATTTTGATTGATTTATTTAAAAATATTTTGTATTTTTTCGGCCAACTTCCAAAAGAATATTTTGAATATCGCTTCTATGTTGAATCCATACAAACGACTCAATATATTCAGGTGCAAATCCATCGGGCATGCCAAATTCGAGAACAGGGTGTCCGTTTTTCATGTGCTGCGACAGAAGAATTGCTATCCCCAGGGATGCATCCAATTCCTGTGGCGCTGCCATCTGCTCAACAAGGGCAAGCGCTGTACCCGCGGGTTCAAGCACGTTGGGCGAAAGTGCTTCGGCTGTCGCGAGTTTTTTGATATTAAAATTCACAGCCAGCCGGTGCTTTTGATCACCGAAGCGGAGTACGAAAAATTTCTGGAGCAGTTGGGAGAGTTCGAAGATTGGCTGGAACAATTGCACGATCGGAATATCGATATACAGGGCAGAATCGCATCGGTGAAGCCAGCGCTGACAAAGATCATCACGCACCGCAGCGAGCGGCTGGAACTGAAGGGCTATCTCCTGCATTTCAACGAGTCGTTCATTGACCGCAGCCATTGGGAAGATCATTGCTACGCCGTGATCTACCCGGATCAGCAGCAGCGGTTCAACTTCGCAGCCGGGGACGAATTGGATTTCCGCGCCCGAGTGACGCTGGATCAGGGGCGGCTCGTTTTCAAAAAGCTGAATTCCATTGACTTTTCCTTTCGCTCGAATCGCCCGGCCTGGTCCAATAGCGAAGCACTGGTGATTCAGCATACGCTGATTCCATTCGATCGTCAGCCGCAGAAATGTTATCACTGCGACCAGGGGATGCTGGTGGATGTCATCGACAGGACAAAGCCACAGTTGGAGCGCCGACGCCAGTTGTTCTGCCTGAAAAACTACGCCGATCCTAATGATTGCATTTATTCGACAGAGACAACTCAAATTGAAGAGACCCAATTTTGCCCGCAGTGAAGAGTCGCAGAGAAATTATTACTTTCAGGTAACGACTCAGTTCACGTATTCCGGAAGCGGCTGGTTAGCTGGCTGGTTGATTTTTGAACACCCCGACAACTCGTGGTGTTAGTACAATTTTAAACCAGCGCCATGCTTCAGCTAGGTCACCTGAATCGTTACCCTTTCAGGAAATCAGGCCCAATTAAAATAGCAAATGGAGGATAGAAAGGTATTATGGCAAACCGACTTACGACACGCGAGGAAGATTATTCACGATGGTACACGGATGTGATTGCCGCCGGCCAGTTGGCTGATTATTCACCGGTCAAGGGCTGCATGGTGATTCGTCCCAATGGATACGCACTCTGGGAAAACATACAATCGCAACTGGATAAAATGTTCAAAGCCACCGGCCATGAAAATGCATATTTTCCGCTGTTCATTCCGGAAAGCTTCATGAAAAAGGAGGCCGAGCATGTGGAGGGCTTTGCCCCTGAGTGCGCTGTCGTCACTCACGGCGGCGGCAAGAAGCTGGAGGAACCGCTGATGATTCGGCCGACTTCGGAGACGATCATCTGGAGCATGTACAAAAAGTGGATTCAATCGTATCGCGACCTGCCAATTTTGATCAACCAGTGGGCCAATGTGGTGCGCTGGGAAATGCGAACAAGGCTTTTCCTGCGCACGACCGAATTCCTCTGGCAGGAGGGCCATACCGCCCACGCCACAGCGGAACAGGCCGAAGAAGAGACGCTCAAAATTTTGAACGTCTACACCCGATTCGCGGAAGATTTTATGGCCATGCCGGTGATTCAGGGACGAAAGACCGAGCGGGAGAAATTCGCCGGCGCAGTCCATACCTACTCCATCGAAGCGATGATGCAGGATGGTAAGGCGCTGCAGGCCGGCACGTCCCACAACCTGGGACAGAATTTTGCCAAGGCGTTCGATGTGACGTTTCAGGATGAAGATGAAAAACTCAAATATGTCTACGCTACAAGCTGGGGCGTGTCCACCCGACTGATTGGGGGCATTATCATGACCCACAGCGATGACAGCGGTCTCGTGCTCCCGCCGAAACTGGCGCCCATTCAGGTCGTCGTCGTGCCCATTTTCAAAGGCGATCAGGAGCGCAACGACATTCTGGCTTTTGTGGAACAGATCACCATCTCGTGGAATGGAAAATTCTCCTTCCGAGTTGACGATCGCGAAGGTTATCGTCCCGGCTGGAAATTCAATGAATGGGAGCAGCGCGGTGTGCCGCTTCGGTTGGAAATCGGCCCCAAAGATTTCGAGAAAAAGCAGGTCACGATGGTTCGGCGCGACACCGGTGAAAAGTCCGCCGTGCCTGTGGGCGAGTTGACAGCGACTATCGAAAAGACCCTGGATGCCATTCAATTCAACCTGTACAAAAAGGCGTTGAAATTCCGCGACGAGAACACGCATCTGATTGACGACTACGCGGAATTCAAAACCAAGATTGAGGAGCCCGGCGGTTTTTACTGGGTTCACTGGTGCGGTGAAACGCGCTGCGAAGAGCAGATGCAGGAAGAGACCAAAGCGACCATTCGCGGCATTCCGCTCAATAATCCTTACAGGGAAAATGGCACATGCCTGATCTGTGGCGCGCCCTCAAAACAGCGGGTGATATGCGCCAAAGCCTATTGACGGCGTTGGCGCGCTGCACGCGCCTGGTTCGCACAAAATTCGAGAGACTCAATTGCTATGAATGATGATCACATGACACCATCAGCCGCCATCGATCCGGCCGCGTTCAAATCCGGGTACATTGCGCTCATCGGCAGACCCAATGTGGGCAAGTCCACCCTGATGAACGCGCTGTTGGGGCAAAAGCTATCCATCGTCACGCCCAAACCGCAGACGACGCGGCATCGGGTGTTGGGCATTTTGAGCGAGGAGAATTTTCAGATGATTTTCCTCGATACGCCGGGACTGCTCATTCCAAAATATAAATTGCAGGAAACCATGGTTCAGGCGGCCAAATCAGCCATTGAAGAATCCGATGTGCTGCTATTTCTTGTCGAACCGGAAGCGAAGGTTTCGTCGGCCAATGCGTCGATCCTGACCGACCTGATCGCCGCTAGGAAGCCAGTGGTTTTGGTCATCAACAAGGTCGATGCCATCGAGAAAGACAGGTTGCTGCCGCTGATGCAGGAATATTCGACCCGATTTTCACTGCAAACCATCGTGCCTATTTCTGCGCTCAAACTGGACGGGCTGGATGAGTTGAAACAAGTGCTCATTCAGAATCTGTTGCCTGGCCTGCCCTTTTACCCGATGGATATGGTCACGGAGCATCCGGAGCGATTCTTCGTCGCTGAAATCATTCGCGAAAAAGTGTTCCAGCGATTCAGCGCTGAGATACCCTATTCCACGACAGTCGTGGTGGAGGAATTCAAAGAGCGCGAAGCCGGGAAGGATTTCATCAGCGCAACCATCATCGTGGAGCGGAACTCCCAGAAGGGAATACTCATCGGCAAAAAAGGGGCTGCGCTCAAACAGGTGGGGCAGTTGGCCCGCAAGGAAATTGAAGAAATGCTCGATCGGCCGGTATTTTTGGAACTGTACGTCAAAGTGAAAGAGAAGTGGCGCACCAACGATTCGGACCTGCGGCAATTCGGTTACAAATAAATTCAGTGAGAGGAATGAAGTGAAAACAAAATACATCCTATTCATCGGCTACGCGCTGCTGGCAATTCTGCTTCAGTGCGCCATCGGTCCCCTGCCCACCTACATCTCCGACAAAGGCCCGACGATTCGAGTCGGCATTGTCGAAAAGCAGGATGGCATCTCGCTCATCTCGGATGGCCCAATCGACATTTTCGATCAATACGAACAGGAAATCAGCCAGGGTCAGAACGCCGCAAAATGGCATGTCTCCGTTGAAAATGCAACGCCAACCAATCTCCGCTACGGCCTGCTGTATCGCGAAGTGTTCTATCCTGAAGTGGCTGAGCGGCTGGTCGCGGAGCTAAAGCAGCTTGGCTTCGCGTCCATCACCCATACGGTGACCAAACACATTTTCCGCGAGGGGAAATTTGGCCCGGTCACCTCGTATCAGGTTCTGCTGAACACGGTATTCGATTCTGAGCCCGCGGCTAAAAGCTACCAGCAATCGATTCAAAACAAGGTGGCCACGACCATTCTCATCTTCCTCGAAAAACGGCCGGCTGGCGAAATCGTCCTGACCAATGACGCGACTGGCCAGCGCTTCTCGTCCCAGGGATTCATCCGCATTCGGGGCAACCTCTTCACCATTCAGGTCAAGACCGGCGAAGGCTATCATTTCGAGGGCGATGCCGAGCGCAGCTACAAGGGGCAGTTAGAATTCTGGCTCGATCGTTTCGGGAAAATCACCGTCGTCAACATCCTCCCGATGGAGGAATATTTGAAGGGCGTGGTCGGTTCGGAAATGCATCCGGAATTTCCATTGGAAGCGTTGAAAGCACAGGCCGTCACCGCCCGTGGCTTTTCCCTGTCCCGGATCGGCAAACAGCATCGGCTGGAGCCATTTGATCTCTGCGACGAAGTTCACTGCCATGTGTATGGCGGCGTGAAAAAGGAATCGCCGTTGATCAATGAAGCCGTGGCCCAAACGCGAGGCCAGGTGCTGATGTTCGAGGGCGCCATTTGCGAAGCGTTCTACGCCGGCGTCTGCGGTGGTCATTCCGAGCACAACGAAAATGTGTGGAACGGCGATGCGCAGCCTTTCCTGCGCGGCGTGTTTGATTCGCCCTATAGCGGCCGGCTGCCGGTGGATTTTCTGCAGGACGAAAACCGTGTCCGCCAGTGGATCGAAAGCAGCCCGGATGTCTATTGCAACACCACCAGAGGCGAAGTGCCCGAAGTTCTCAATTACACCAAAAAATATTTTCGCTGGCAGGCGCGATATACACGGGATGAATTGAGTCGCATCATCGCCGAGAAAACCGGCCAGACCATCGGCAGCGTCAATCAGATCGTCCCGCTGGAACGGGGTGTTTCGGGACGACTGAAAAAAATAGAGATTCGCGGTTCGGTCAGGACCATCGTCATCGAAAAGGAACTGGAAATTCGGCGAGCGCTCTCCCCCACCTATTTGTACAGTTCCTGTTTCGTCGTGGACAGGGACGGAAACGACTTTATTTTCAAAGGCGCCGGCTGGGGACACGGTGTCGGAATGTGCCAGACCGGCGCGGCCATGATGGCGCTCAAAGGCCAGAACTATAAACAGATACTCAACCACTATTATCAAAATACATCGATTCAGTCGCTGTATTGACGGACAATGTCCGGCATGCGTTTGAGTGCAGGCTGCCTGGTCCGGGGGGATGACCTGCCGCCCTTGCTTCATATAGCTCGGTCCGCTGCGCTCAACGTTAATGAACTATTCATTCCCAAACAAATCGGATCCTGAATCAACATCACACAAAACGACGGATAATTCTTGCGGATCGTATTCATTTTCATTGACGGACTCGGAATCGGCGCTGACGATAACGCGAAAAATCCCTGCGCCGTTCCCGGCTTGCAATTTTTCAATCATTTCACCACCGACTCCTATCCCAAAGCGACCATTTACAGCGGGCTGGTGAAGCCAATCGATGCGCAATTGGGTGTCGATGGTTTACCCCAAAGCGCCACAGGACAAACAGCCCTGTTCACCGGAAAAAATGCATCCCGCCTCATCGGGAAACATTTGAGCGGTTTCCCCAATAACCAGCTTCGCGCCGTGCTGGCGGAACACTCCATTCTGAAACAGTTCAAAGACCAGGGAAAGCGCGCGGCATTCATCAATGTCTATCGACCGATTTTTTTTAAGATGGGTCCGGATGCGCTGCTGCGGTTTCTTTCCACAACCAGCATTGCGAACTGGAAAGCCGGTCTGCCCTTCTTCAGCTTCGATGATTTGCGCGCCAAGCGGGCAATCTATCATGATTTTACCAATCACGAGTTGCTCCGCAAAGGATTCAATGTACCCGAATTCACGCCTGAAACCGCCGGAAGAATACTGGTTCAATGCAGCCAGCAGTACGATTTCTGCCTGTATGAATATTTCAAGACCGATACAGCCGGGCATGCCCAGCACAGGTCCAAATCAGTGACGCTGCTTTTTGAAATTGAACAATTTCTTCACGCCTTTTTCAACCATACCGATTTGACAACCACCACGGTGCTCATCACCAGCGATCACGGCAATATCGAAGATCTGAGCGTCAAAACGCACACTAACAACAAGGTGCCTCTCATGGTTTGGGGACCGCTGAAAGAGAAAATCATTGAGCCCATCAACTCGCTGGTGGATGTGACGCCAACGCTGGTTTCAATCGCCAAAAAAGAGAAATAATCCTCCGCGATGTTGGGCTGGCAGCGTCCCGAACTGATGAACGTACCGGCATTTCCCGTGTGCCTGGCAATGACATTGTTTACAATTGAAAAACAGTTCTCCCTGGTTGGGGATCGTCAGCCCTCCGGTGTGCAAACTGATCATTTTTCAAAAAAATTATCACCGGTTTATGTCAAAACTTTTTTAAAATTTCACTTGACAGTTGCCAATTAATTTTATATAATTAAGTAACCAAAAAGCTGGAAATTCGTGGGCATGCCGCACTTTTGGGCCTGAGAGTATCCTTTTACAGGAGAGGAGGGAATCATCACATGCTGGTTGCAGTCAGAGTAGATAGAGTCACCTTAGACACATCCACCAACCGATTTGTCGTCATTCTCAAAGACGACATCCATGGTCGTTGGCTCCCGATTGTGGTAGGATCGACAGAGGCCCAGGCGATTGCATTACAGCTTGAAAAAATTAGCCCGCCTCGTCCCCTGACACATGACCTGATGAAGAACCTGCTCAATTCCATCAAAGTCCAGGTGACCCGAATTGTCGTCAATGATTTGCGTGAAAATACCTATTATGCATCCATCAGCCTGAAGAGCAACGGCGCTTCCCAGGACATCGACGCGCGTCCCAGCGACGCCATCGCCCTGGCCCTGCGAATGCAGGCGCCGATCTACGTCGAGGAGAGCGTGATGAAACGCGCCGCCGTGCTGGAACAGCCTTCAGAGGAAGATATCATCGGCGAAGTGGAGCGGCCGATCAGCGATGTCGACCAGTTAGAAGAGTTGAACATCCTGCTTCAAAAAGCAGTACGCGAAGAACGATTCGAAGATGCCGCGCGAATTCGCGACGAAATTATCGGACTGAAAAACGAGCGACACCAGACATAACCCACTTTCGTCAATGACGTGAAAATATATTCAGACCGCATGGGCCCATCGCCTGCGGTCTTTTTCGTTTATAATCATGCCTGTCGAACTCGTCGCATTCCGAAAATTTATTGCCAACCGTTCTCCCCTATTATTGCGCAAAGTCCGGAAGCAGCCGGCGCATACCAAATCTCTCACCAGCCGCTTCGTGAACACTGACAATTCTCTTGCATAATTTAATAGAATCTACTATATTCAGACTTCTTTTTCGCAGCGAACAAATTACTTCCCATCGAAAATACATCTCATTAAACTGGCAGATCGGAGAGCTGAAATGGCGAAAACCGCAACTCAAAAAGCTTCAAACTCGTTATCTCCGTGGGTCTGGGTACCGAGCCTCTATTATGCCGAAGGAATACCCTACATTGTCGTCATGACTATCTCAGTGATCATGTACAAACGCATGGGAATTTCCAATACGGATATTGCACTGTACACAAGCTGGCTTTACCTGCCGTGGGTCATCAAACCGATCTGGAGTCCCATTGTCGACCTGTTCCGAACCAAACGGCTCTGGATCATAGGCATGCAGCTTTTCATTGGCGCCTGCCTGGCCTGCGTCGCGTTCACCATTCCGGTCGCCCGCTTCTTCCAGTTCACGCTGGCATTTTTCTGGCTGATGGCGTTCAGTTCAGCGACGCACGATATCGCCGCCGATGGATTTTACATGCTGGGATTGACCCAGCACCAACAGGCCTGGTTCGTCGGCGTGCGCAGCACATTTTACCGATTCGCCATGTTGACCGGCCAGGGACTTCTGGTCATTCTCGCCGGCTATCTCGAAAGCCACAGTGGCCTGCCCGGCGTCAACCTGCGCGTCGAATCCGTCCAGCAGACTGTTGTTCAACAGCCCATCGCGCCGGATAGACTGACTTTTCAACCGCTGGATGGTGACCTGCGGCTGGTACTGCATCCCGAGAAACTGGAAATTCCAATCGTTAAAAGAACACGGGCTGAAGCCGATTCCATCGTCGCGTATGCCCGGGAATGGAACGCGGCCAATTTCCCGAACAGCCAGCATCATGCAGCGCAGAAAAAACAATCACCTTCAGAGCAATCCTGGTGGCAGCGCGTGGTTGTCACAAAGATCGAAACATTCATTCGCCAGGCATTTGGCGAAAAGCAGCCGGCCATCGTGACAGACGCCGCGGCCGGCAATGTCGCTGTCATGTATTTGCATCTTTCCAGACAGCCGAAACCGGGGGAACAGATCGTCGTCAATTTTGGCCGGGAGGCCGGCGACAAAAGCATCGAGCTGAAAGAAGGCACCCGCGCGACGTTCACTGAGGCCAACTGGAATAAGCCACTCATGGCCGTCATTCAGTTGGATCCAAAATTGAAATCTCAGACATCCGCGTCCTTCGCAGCCAGAGCCGGCAATATCCCCCTGTCGTGGATGGTGACATTTTTCTTCATGGCTGCATTATTCGTCCTTTTCTCCCTGTACCATCATTTCGTTCTGCCGCGACCAGCCACGGACGTGCCCCGCAAACACGAATCCCTGTCCTCTTTTTTTAAAGATTTCGGCAATACCTTTGTGTTGTTTTTCAAGAAAAAACATATCGGCTTATCCATCGCCTTTCTGCTGCTCTACCGGTTGGGCGAATCCCAGCTCATCAAGTTGGCCTCGCCTTTTTTACTGGACTCTCAGGAGACCGGTGGTTTAGGGCTCACCACCGGACAGGTCGGTTTCATTTATGGCACCGTCGGCATTTTGATGCTGACTGTGGGCGGCCTGCTGGGCGGATTCTTAGCCGCAAGACATGGCTTGAAGCGATGGATCGTGTGGATGGCGCTCGCCATCAACATCCCGGACGCGGTTTACATTTATATGGCTTACACGCAAACCGCCAATCTGTACATCATCAATCTCTGCGTCGGCATTGAGCAAATTGGCTACGGATTCGGATTTGCCGCCTACATGCTGTACATGATCCTTGTCTCCGAGGGCGAATTTAAAACGGCGCACTTCGCCATCACAACCGGGTTCATGGCGCTGGGCATGATGATTCCCGGCATGATCAGCGGCTGGATTCAGGAGTTGATCGGGTACACCAACTTTTTCATCTGGGTGTGCATTTCGACCATCCCCGGCATTGTGTTGGCGAAACTGCTCCCCATTGATCCGGAATTCGGCAGAAAAAAGAGCAACGCCTGAGACGATGCCCACTAATTGGGAGACATTGACGCAGTGAGCAGGCTGTCACGGGCGACGGCGGTCATCCTCCCATTCGGCAGCCTGAATTGTCTCCGAAGACATTATCGCACCCTGGAATTCAGTATGAACACAAAGAATCAGTCTCTCTTCCTGGCACTGTTACTGTCAATCGCATTACTTCCCGGCCCGTTTCCGCAAACGCCGGGATTCTGCCGGGAAACCGATGCCGGGGACGCGGAACTCCGCGGTCTCTGGGTCACCCGCTGGGATTTTTCTTCGCCCGGCGACATTGCCCGCATTTTCGCCCTGGCCCGGGAGCATCACTTCAATACGATTTTCTTTCAAATCCGCGGGGCCGGCTCGGTCTATTTTCGCTCGACGATTGAGCCCTCTGGCTGGTTGAACAGCCGCTCCGATTCCTCATGGGACCCATTGGCGACAGCCGTCCATTACGCGCGCGAACTGGGCTTGCAGCTTCACGCCTGGATGAACGTCTATCCCGGCAGCAATGGCAATTCCCTCGCTGAGAACGCTTCATCCCTGTATCGAGCCCATCCGGAATGGTTCGTCATCGATGAAGAACAGCGGCCGCAGGCGGGCCATGATCATTATTTCTGGCTCTCGCCCACGCATCCCCGGGTGCAGGCGCATTTGCTGAAATTAGTGGAGGAGATCATCGACGGCTATGCCATTGATGGGCTGCATCTGGATTACATCCGCTATCCCGGGCCGGGCTATTCCTATGACGAGGAATCGATCCTCCGCTTTCTCCAGCGCCACGGATCCGATCCCCGGGCGGATTCGGACGCATGGGATGACTTCCGCCGCGACGCCATCACGGAGTTGCTGACAAAAATTTACTCGCTCGCCCACGCCGGACCAAAGGACATTGCCGTTTCCTGCGCTGTAGTCAAAAATTTACACATGGGAAAATTTCTCTATTTCCAGGACGTGGAAACATGGCTCAGACAGGGCATCGTCGATTTCATCGTGCCCATGATTTACACACCACACATGACGCTGTTCCGGCGCCTCGTGAAAAGCTATTCCGATCTTGCCGGCGCCATCCCTGTCTACCCCGGAATGATTGTGGCGAATAACGCTGCGCTGCTGGAGCAGGTCTATTACTCCCGCCAGGCTGGGCTGAACGGCCATTGTCTTTTCGCCTGGAAAGATCTTTTCGATAACGGCAACACTCAGTCGGTCAGAATTCTGAAGAATCAGATTTACCGTCAGACTGCACCGAAATTGACCTGGCCGGAAAATCACATGGCTGAGGTGAGAATCGACAGCATTGCCTGGCTTCCGGACCTGCCAGCGCCGGGCCAGACAGCGACCGTGACGTGCACCCTGATCGGCTCAGACCTTCCTGCGCAACAGCTCATTCAACCGTGGTTGCTGTGGAGCGACCGGCCGTTCCCGAACAACAGTATCCGGCAATCGCTGTTCGAACGAAATAGTACGGACTGGAAAACCACGCTGCCTGTTCCCAATCCCGACGAAATACAAGAAATTTATTTTCAAATAAAAGTGCTGTCGCACAGTGGGTCCGATTCTGCGATAGCGTTATCCCCGATGCAGCGGATGCCCATTTTGCCGAAGGAGCAGCGCTATCGATTTTTCGAGTCATGGGGGCCGCTGTTGCAGAATGCTGAATATGCGGATGTCGATTTGCAGAATAGAATCTGGGTGGCAGAGCGCGGCAGCAATCAGGTGCGGATTATTGACCCGAACGGAAGGGAATCCGCCATCTCGCCGATCCGGCAGTTGTACGTCCCGGGCAATGCGCCCATTCCGGTCACGAATGTGACCGGGATTGCCTGCGATGCGACCGGCGCGATCTGGCTCGCGCTGTACGCCAACAAAGGGCTCCTGGCCAAAATAAACAGTTTCACCGGTAAAGCCGAACTTGTGAAACAGGTTACCTTTTTCCCTGGCGAATTGGACGTCGATTCTGCCGGGACGATTTTCGTCATTGAACAGGATGGCCCTGCCTGGCATGTTTTTAATTCGCGACTCGATGAGCTATCGGGCAGCCCGATTTTCGGCGGCCATCTCAACCAGGGCATAGCGGTGAGTCCGGCCGGGGACCGGGTGTACATTGCCTGTCAGGCCGAGGGAACCGTGCATTGCTGGCAGGGAACTGCGGCGAACGCGCGGGCGGACTATCGCAAAAAAGACGATTTGCCCATATCCGGCGTGGGAATGGGGCTGGTTGCCACCGACGATTCCGGCAGGGTTTTCATCTCGCTGCATGATAAAAACACCGTGGCCCGATTCGATCCCCGGCGAAATAATATCGACTACCTGTACGACACTGCGGCGCCGCAGCGCATCATCAAAGGGATCGCGGTCGAGCCGGGCGGACGCCGGCTGTATTTTGTCGAATGGGGCGTCATGAGTCCCACGCGGCTGCAAAAATGGATTCGCCTGCATCATTGAACGCACCGGCAGATGTTCCGGCCGCTTGTCTTTCACACACTTTCAGGAATGCCATGCAACGAAATACAAATATGCTCCCGCGGATCGGCCTTTCAGCCAGCGCCATCGCCTACACTGCAATTATTGGCCACTGGGCGGGCAATCGTTTTTTCAGCTTCAACGCCACGTTTTGGGACCTCGGCATCATGATCCAGTCCATCTGGAACACTGCCCACGGCCGAGTGCTGCACGAAAGCATTAATATGGGAATTTCCACGTCGCGGATTGCCGTGGCTCATTGGGAATTCATTTACCTGCCGCTGGCGTTGATCTTCCGACTGTTCCATTCTGTCCCATTGTTGCTGCACATTCAAACGGCCACGCTGGCGCTGGGCGTTTTTCCCATTTATCTTTTTGCGCGAAAACGGCTTGCTTCCGAAACGTCCGGCGTGCTGATCGCCATCGCCTACCTGTTTTACCCGGCGCTGCACGGGGCGAATTTATTCGATCTGCACGGACTGACATTTGCCTCGACCTTTCTTCTCTACGCGTTTTATTTTCTGGATCGCGGCTCGGTATCCGGAACCATCATCTTCGCGCTGTTGTCCATCTCCTGCCGCGAAGACGTCGCCATCGCCGTTTTCATGCTGGGCGTGTACGCCATTCTTTTCAAAAAGATGAAGCGCATTGGTCTGCCGCTCATCAGCCTGGGCGCTATCTGGCTCATGTTATTTTATCTGCGCGGACACCTGTTTGCGACGACGGAAATATTAAGTGAGACAAGCGCGGCATCCAATTGGAGCCATTTGGGCGACCATGGCATTTTCTCGCTGTTCACAGCGCCCCTGCTGCGGCCGGCGTATTTCCTGCACACGCTGTTCAGCGCGGAGAATATGCTGTATCTGATCAAACTGCTCCTGCCGCTTTTGGGGATGTGCCTGCTGGCGCCTGCCATTCTCATGATTTGCCTTCCCACATTGCTGCTGAACCTGCTCAGCGACTGGTCGCCCATGCGCCAGATCGAATATCAATACACGGCAGCCATCACCCCATTCCTGTTTTTAGCCGCAGTTCAGGGATTGGCCCATCTCACGAAGCGACTGAATCGACCCTCCCTGTCAGGGGAAAAGAAACACCGGATTTTGCTCGTCGCTTCAGGCGCAATCCTTGTCGCGTCGATGTTTGCTACCGGGCACTACTCCATTCTGCGCTTTCATCGCACCTGGCAGCCCGCGGAAAATCAGATCGCGCTCTCGGGCAAGCTGCGTTCCATTGCGCCGGAGCACTCGGTCTCAGCCACAGCCCGTCTGGGACCGCACCTGGCGGCCCGACAAAATCTCTATCACTTTCCGCAGCACGCCGACAGCGTCGACATCGTGTGCATTGAACTGAATCGGCCCGGAGTCGAGATCAGGAATCCGGCGGGGAAATTTCCAACCGCTAAAGTTCCGGCGATGAACGCCCACACTCGCTCCGCCCTCAGCGATACCTCGTTGGGATTGCTCTTTGAGCAGGATGATATTTTCTGCATGCAGCGGCATGTCGATCCCCGGGAAAGCTTCGCGCAATGGGCGATTTCCGATGAATTGCCGCAAGAGACACGTCCGGTAGTCACCAGCGATTTGGGCGACGGCATCACATGTCGCGGCTGGAAGCCGATTTACATTGACTCCCGGCAAGCGTATTTTCGCATCTATTGGGAAAAATCTGAGACATGGAGATCAGGTAGGGGTATTCAACTGGTCGTTACGATGGATGGCAGGAGCCACGAGTTGACGCATCAGCCGGTGTTTGGCCGATTCGCCCTGCAAGATTGGCCTGTCAATGCCGTGATTTGCGACGCGCTCTTCATTGACAATCCAGCGCCGGCGTCTGAGGGGCAGCGCGATCTTGCGGTTGAAGTCTCGACGGAATCGGGCAATTACCCACTGTTCACTTTCCGATTCGAATAGCCGCAACGGCTGTCCGCATCACTCCGCGAACTTAGCCGCCAGGACATTGGGATCATGCCAGTGTTCCAGCACCATCTTTATCTTTCCGAGGAACACGTTCAGTTCGATCTTCAACGGGATGCGATGCGCATCGTTCGACACCCAGATGCGGAATTTTCCGGACAGTCCGGCGGTCGAGGCGAATTTTGCATGGCCTAACAGCTCATAGGCTTCAATCGCCGCACCGTCAGTCACGGACGGCATTCTCTTCAGCGCCAGGGTGTTTTCAATGGTGAGCGTTTTCAGTTCACAATTTTCAATGATACTGAGTTCATCGGCCTTTTTCTGATGCACCTGGTTGCGGAGATAAAAAAGCAGCGACATTCCCTCGAACACCGGCTGCTGCAATGGGATGGTCGTTTCATACCTTTCCAGGCTGTCGGCCAGAATCTCTTTTCGGGCTGATATTTGGCGTTGCGCGTAATTGAACTCGTAGCGCAACTGCTTCACAACCTCTTCTTCATGCTCATTTGAAACGTAGAGATGAGGCCGGTATTGGGCGTCCACGTAGCTTTCGTAGTGATTGTGGATGTCGACAAAGAAGAGCATCGGATTGGAATCGATATCGAATCGAACCCGATAGACAGTCTCGTCGTGCATCTGCAGGCTGTCGCTGATGTGAAACGTGACCGTCCCCAGATGAATGTGCATCCAGTGTACCCGGTACTGCAATTTCTGGCCGACGACAAACAGCGGCGATGCGTCCTGGCCGAATGATAGGGCTGGCAGAGAAATGATGGCCAGGAACAGAAGCCATGCCAGTCGTGTTGTGTGGTTTATTTTTCGAACCATTTTTTGCATTTGGTTGTAATTGAATTCTCGAACAATGAATTATGTATGTCATTTCCACTTGATTTCACTGGAATCGGAGCAGCGAGAATGTTCAACCGCGGACGTCTCTATTGCTGCCCTGATGTCTGCTCTCTAGAACATAACTGCGATCGTTGCGATGGCGCCCATCTGGCTTCAGCAAATTACTTTTCGAAATGAGGCGACGCTGACAGGCGCTGCTGTTTCGCTTGTCCGGGCGCGTTTGTTTCGTAAAGCTTTTTGCACAGAGGGAATAAATTATCCATCAGATATTTCATCTCGAAGATGAGATTGGCGTTGGTGTTGTTTTCTTTCTGAGACTCCAGGTGCTCGATCGCCAGAAACAGCGCTTTTGAAATGATGTATTTGCCACGTACCGTATTAAAAAATTCCAGTGCAAGTTCTTCCTCAGTCTTCATCCCCGAATCCTTTCGTTGGCAGGTGTCAATTCTCAGATGGGTTAAAAATGCGTCAGGCCAGGTAAACTTGAAGGATACGCCTCAGGCAATAGAGTATAAGAAAGAACAAAACCTGGCCTGTCGCTGAAATTGCTTCTTACCCTGTGAAGCATTTCAATCGGTTGCAGGATATGATAATCATTTCATATTACACAGTCGTTACAGATAAATAACCATTTGTTTACATTGTGCGGAATAGGGAGTTTGCCTCGCCATGCGCCTTGCCGGCATGTCGTCGGCGGGATGGTGAAGTCGCTATTGCGGTGTATCCGAAGATGCCAGTTTTTCCAGCACCGCAGCCGCCAGCAGCGGAATCATGATTTCATGATGGCCGGTGAACTGATACCCTTTGCCGCCGGTCTGGGTCGGACGCTGCACGACATTGACCAGGGGCCGGTAGTGGCGGAGCATATCAAAATTTGCTGTGAAAAACCCATGGGCGTTGTGTCCCAGATTGCGGGCAACGGTGAGCGCTTTGAGAAAAACTTCAGGCAGAATGACAGCGGAGCCCAGATTGAGCACCACACTGCCAGGTTCCAATCGACTGACCTGATGCGCAAAAATCTGGAAATCGCGGAAGCTCAACTCCCCCACAGTGGCGCCGTTGGTATTTGGGTGCTGATGAATGATATCCGTCCCAATTGCCACGTGCACCGTCACCGGGACATTGTTTTTATAGCCATTGGCCAATACGCTCAAATGGGCGTTCCGGCTGTTCGCTTCCAGAATTCGCTTGCCAACCGACTCGCCAAGTCCCAATCCCTGAGCGCGACCTGATTCCAGCGCACCATTGATAAAATCGGCGGTCTCGCGCACCATGCCGAAGCTGCCGTTGTTGAGCGCTTCGGCCACGTCTTCGGACGTATATCCCCAGTTGGCGATTTCAGTATCGTGAATCACCCCTGCGCCGTTCAGCGCCAGCGCGTGGATGACGCCTTCCTCCATCAATTGAATGATGAGCGGGCTGAGGCCGCATTTGATGACATGCGCGCCCATCATGGCGATGATCTGCTTGTTCGCCCTTCGCGCCTGAACGATCCGTTCGACGAGTTCTTTGAAATCAGCGCCGATGAGAATTTGCGGCAGGTTGTCAATGAAATTAGCGAAACCGGCGCCAGGTTGATAGCGTCGGGCAAAGGTGGCAATAGCGACTTTACTGGGACGGTCTTGTATCGAATAGGTGGTTATTTTCGAGAGATCAATTTTTTCATAATTGGGCATGGTTCGGCTTTTTCACTCCTTCCATTTTCATCAGTTCGGCGGTGATGTAACCGATGATAATTTTGCTCTTCATCTGCACCGGAACCTTGCGTTCATCATCCGAAAGCCAAACCAGCAGCCGGCCTTTTTGTTTGAACAATCCGCTCGCGCGAATAATGGGCTCCACGACAATGCAGTTGAACTCCCCGGCGCCCACCTTGACGCGCTCTTTTTTATGCACTTTCACTTCGAGGGGATAGAGCCGATTGTCGGCATGGTTGTCGATGTAATGCGATTTTCCCACCTCCAGGTTTTTTGTGCGGATGTAATAGAACGACGTGAGAATGTCCTGGACGCAGGGCGGAATGCGCAGGCTATCCTTTTTATTGGTGACTGCCCAACCAGCGACCTGGTTGTACTCCACCGATTGCTCCGCGCGATACTTGCCCTCGCGAAGCTGCTTCTTGAAATGCCACGTAAATAATCCATCCTTATCCATGATGGACTCAACGCGGTCGCGCACTTTGTAAAATGCTGAGAAAAAGTTGCTGGATCGCGCTTCGGTGACAATTTTATAGCTTTTATTTCCCCGTACTTTCACCTCATCCGGGATGCCCATGGTGGCTGAACCGGCTTTGATGATGCCATACCGAATGGTGAATGTCAATTTCTCGCCGACCTGAAACGCCTCATTGTCAACAACGCGATCGATGGACTGCATTGCGTCGAACCAGGCGAACTGGTCTTTCTTCACGTTGACGGGCAGCTTAATTTTACCAACCGTATCCTCAGGCGTGGGAATGATATAATTTTCATTCTCCAGAATTTCATCTACGTCCGATATATTTTTCAAAGAATCCAGCAGGTGAACCGTGCTGTCCGGAATAACCGAGTCCGGCAGGGCTGCATATTCCAAAGCCGGAATCGCCGTGGCTGCCTCTTTCGCTTTGGTCGTGTCCGCCGCTGACTTCTGTCCCTGTTGCGCCCACGCCTGGAATAGACATACCAGACTGATGCCCAGGATAATGTTTCCCTGCAGGCGGCGCTTTTCTTTCATGGATGCATTCGCGCGTCCCGGGTACTTCTTCATGCTTCAACCTTCAGTTTATTTTTCGCCATGTGCATGGCATTTTCTACGGATATCATTTCCATACAGTTCCAGTTTTTGCAGCCTTTGCGCGTGCATTTTTTACAGGCATCCACCTCCGGCATTAAAACCGAATCCGCAATCCGGCCATAGGGCCCCCACCGTTGCGGCAGACACGGAACCAGCGGACAAAAAAAGCCAATCACTTCAGTGCCCACTGCCACAGCGATGTGCAGCGGGCCGGTGCTGTTGGCCACAAACAAATGTGACAGTCTGATGAACGCTGCCATTTCCTTGATGGAAAAAATCCCCACCGCGCGCATCGGCCGGGACTGGGTCAATTGGTACACTTTGTCCACAACCTCGTGCTCATTGGGACCGCCCGTCAGTATGACTTTCACGTCCCGGATTTGGTTCAATGCATCGCTGAACGCCGCGAATTTCTCCAATGGCCAGTCCAGCGCGGAACCGCCGCTGCCAGGATGAACTAGCACAATTTTGTCTCTTGTCGGATCGATTGAATTCGAGGTAAACCAGTCGCGCGCCCGTTGCAACGCAGATTCAGGGACGTTAAACTTGAAATCGATCATCTCCGGGTAGGGCACCCCGATTTTTTGCAGCATTCGCAAATTGTATTCAAGCTCGTGACGCAGTGAGAGTTTCCTGTGTTCGTACACCCGCCTGTTGAAAAGGATCGAATACCAGCGATAGCCGGTGCCCAATCGGACCGGAATTTTGCTGGCGTAAATGAGCCGGGCCAACCGAAACGTGGGGTACACCGTGATTGCCGCGTCGAAACGCCGATTCCGAATCTCCCGGACGAATGAACGGTAGGCGACTTTATCCGACAACACGCGTTCATCGAAGACAAGAATTTCATCCACATCCGGGTGGCCTTCGACAATTTCCCGGGTGTAGGGGCGAACCATCATGGTCACGTGACTCTGCGGGTAGCGCGATTTCAGGGCAGTCAACACCGGCGTTGACAGGACCACATCGCCGATACGGTCAGTACGAATCACCAATATCTTTTTTAAATCCAATAAATCCAAAGTTCCCTTGCAAGGTTACAGCGGTTAATTTTTCTTGATTTTGTCATCAATGAATAATTTTATCTGAGGAATGGCTCGATCCAGCTCGCGATCGATGTCGCTGAGAACGCGTCGATAGAATGACAGGTTTTCGCCGATGGGATCTTTGATATTGATCTTTTCAGGCTTATCTCCTTTGAGGCCAAATAATTTGAGCAGAAAAACATTTTCCTGGTACCGGGGAAAGTGGCGATCCAGATATTCTTTGTGGTGTTCGGCCATGACAATCACCAGATCCGCTTCGGCCAGCAATTGCTCTGTCACTCCCCGCGAGACATGGCTGGAAATATCCACGCCGTTCTCTTTGGCCACTGCGATGGCGTGCAATGTGGCCGGATTCCCGTTTATTCCCAGCGTACCAGCCGATTTCACCTTCAGTTGACTGCCATAGTCCGGATACAATTTCTTCTTCAGCAGCCCTTCGGCAATGGGACTTCGGCAGCTATTTCCGGAGCAGACAAACAGGATGGTGTAATTTTCCGGTTCATTCATCTTTGGAGTCTTCAAAATTTGATCCCTATGATTTTTTCGATGTCAGATTTCTGAATCGCGCCCTCGCGAATCAGCACAGGCCTGCTGTCCACGAGCGACAGCACGGTCGAAGGAACGCGCGACGGGGTCTTTCCACCGTCAATTATTAAATCGAGCCTTTCGCCAAAATACTTTAACACTTCCTCCGCCGAAATTGGATTTTGTTGCCCTGAAATATTGGCGCTGGTGGATGTGATGGGAATGCCGGTTGCCTTCAATAGCTCAAGACAAATGGCATTGCCCGGAATGCGCACGCCCACCGTGCCGGATGCGCCGGTCAATTCAGGGATGACTTTTGGCCCGGCATTGAATATGAGCGTGAGCGGCCCGGGCCAGAAAGACTCGGCCAACCTCAGTGCAACATTCGGTATTTCCGACACGAGTTGCGCCACCTGATCCAGATCGGCTGCAATCAACAGAATGGCCTGAGAGGCAACGCGCTGTTTGAGCGTGAAGATTCTCTCAACTGCGTCGGGCAGGAAGGCGTTAGCGCCCAGTCCGTACACCGTTTCCGTGGGGTAGCCAATTACGCCGCCGCTCATAATAATTTCAGCCGCGCGGTGAATTCGTTCGGATTCAGGATGAACCGGATTGATTTTCAGCATCATCATGGTTCGCTCCGCCTCGGACAAATGAACGTGAACAACGACAGCCGGGGTACTGCCGCTCGAGACTGTACGGCCAGAGCCATTGATTCATTCAGAGCGCATCTGCTATCGTCCGGAATTTCGAGCGACTCTCTGCGCTGTCGCAATGCGCATCGAAAGCGCGGGCGCCGGGCACAGTCGCTCATCGGCTGCTATCCAGCGAGTTCGTGGCAACAGGGCCAGTCGCAGCGCGGACTGCGCGCAATACATCGTCGCCGGAGATTTCTTTCATACATCGAAAATGTTTTTCCGGGCATTTGCTCGGCCCGTGAATATGACAGGGTCGGCAATACAGTCCAGGATGCTCCACCACAATATGCCCGTCGCCGTAGGGTGCGAATCCAAACGCCGGCACGGTTGGACCAAAAATGGCAATCACTCTGGTCCCGACAGCAACGCCCAGATGCATGGGGCCGCTGTCATTGCAGATCAGCGCCCGGCAGCGTGATATGAGATAGGCCGACTGTCGCAAGCTGAATTGACCGGCAGTATTGATGACGTGGTCGGGAAATCTGTCGGTCAGCCGCCGACACACTTCGCCATCCTGTTTCCCGCCGATCAAAATGACGCGCAGCGAATCTTCCGATTCGACGAGCTTGTGAATGACGTCGGCAAAACCGTCTTCAGTCCAGCGCTTTGTTAGCCAGACCGAACCCGGCGCCATCGCCACAAATGCGCTTTTCCCGGCCAATGCAAATTTCTCAAGGAACAGATCAACACCGGCCTTGTCCGATTCATCCAGAAAAATTCGCGGCGAATATTTTTTGATTTCAGATTCACTCAATCCGACCAAAGCCAGATTCCGCTCCACCTCGTGCGCGTCCCTGTTGTAACGAACCCGCTCGGTGAACAAAAACGCTCCGGCGCTCCTGTCGAAGCCAATTCGTTTCCGGATGCCGGCGCTGAACACGATCAAAGCGCTGCGCAACGACCGATGCGGCACAATTGCCAGGTCGTAGGCTGTGCGTCGCAGACGTTGCGCCAGTTGAGCGGCGCGCCGAAATCCCTTATCCCGATTTTTTTTGTCGTAGACAATCACTTCCCGCAAAAAGGGATTCGTCTCCAGCAGATTGGCCGTGGCCGGGATCGCCACAAAATCGATCTGCGCATCCGCGAAGCGATCTTTGACAGCTTCAATGAGCGGCGTCGCTAAAATGATATCGCCAATAAATGCAGTATGTACGATCAGAATTTTTTTCATGCGGTATACACTCAATAACGAACAGGCGGGAAAATCACACCTATTCCCTGGTGCGTGCGTGACGGGATTCAGGCGGCGGCGTTTTCCAGCGGCGGTGCATCCAGAACCATTGTTCCGGGTAGCGGTCGATGTAGTGTTCGAGCTTTGCATGGTACTGATGGAGTACCCATTCAACGCTTTCATCCGAGTCAGGCAGGGCGCCTATTTCTAAAATTTTTTCGAGATAGATGTGAATCCTGTTATCCTTCTCCCGCGCGCTCATGGCTAACAGGATGGGCGCCTTGTAGCGAAGTGCTATGGAAATGGGACCTGTCGAAGTAGAAGCCGGCGCGCCAAAAAATTTTACAAATTTGCCATCCCAGCCGCCATCCTGGTCCAGCAGCGTCAACACATTGCTGCCCTCCCGCAGCGCCATGATCACGCCGCGAGCGGCTCCCCCCACTTTCAGCGGACGAAGTCCTGTCTTCATCCGATATTCTTTGATGATTTGATCGACTGCTAAATTTTTCTGCTCCATGAACACAGCGTAAAACGGAGTCGGCAAATTAGCCAGACTCATTGCCAGATACTCCCAGTTCCCGAAATGAGCAGAAAGCACAATGGCGCCGTGGCCCCGGGCATTTGCGTCGGTCAATATTTCGGCATTGTGAATTGCGACGGTTTCGGCAATGTTCTCCCGATTCAATTTGGGAATGCAGGCAAATTCCATGAGCACCTTGCCCATATGCTGATAGTGGTTCCGAAGAATATGCCGTATTTCTTGCTCTGTCCTTTTGGACTGAAACGCGCGGTTCATATTTTCCAGTGCGACACGTTTTCTAATTCCGATGACAAAATAGAAAAGGTCGCCGATCCCTTTTCCCATTAAGAGAGCCAGGGGGTGCGGTATTATCTTGCCAAAAAACGCCAGCGATTTTGAGAGAAGGTATTCGACGCGATATTTTAACGATTGCCTCATTCCAGATCCGAGTCTTCCGATTCCCACCGTTGAAGAGTTTTTCTATTTCTCCGCCTGATAAAAACGAGGACTAATATAAACAATAATAATAACAAAATCCAGAAATAAGTATCGAAGTCGATTAAAAAATTCCACCGAAATTTGCTCCGGACATACTCGACCCAATCGTCCTCAAAATCCCAGAGGTCTATTCCGATGGCGGTCAGAAAGGCATCGTTGCCGGTTTTACCTGAAGAGATTTCGGAGAGGATGCGCATCACGGCAGGCAGTTGATACTGACCGATCAAATAAACAACCGCCAGATAGCTCTGCTGGTACGCCAACTGCGCTTTTTCCTGATGGAATTCAAGCACATCGTCGATGTCGCTGAGCTCGACGAGCGATCCCGTCAACAGCGCCTTCGAAACCTGAGAACCGGAGGCATAGGCTTTTTCGCCGGAATAATAAATCGCCAGGCCTTCGTTCAGCCAACGCGGCACCGGTTGACTACCGGCTGCTTTGTTGACGAATAGATGGGTCAACTCGTGAACAATGATTGCGCGAATATCATTTTCAGGGGAAAGCCAGGAGGGCGACTTCAAAACAATCACATTGAAAAAAGGCGCAGCCAGACCATTGCTCCACTTCGGGATATGCTGGCCGACCATTTGTTGGAATATTTGCTGCGATGGCGATAAAAAAATGGTGATGGAATCGTCGAGTTGAGTCTGTAACTCAGCGGCTAACTTCTGCTGAGCGCTGACGCAGGTTTTCAGGACAAAATCAGCATTGGCCTGGTCATTTTCCTGGAAGTAGACATAAAACGGGACCACCGATTTGACGCGCCAATCAATGCGTTGAGTGTATGAAAAAATGGGGGTGAACAGGAGGATCAGGAATGGCAGTACCGCACGCGTTTTCTTCAGCATTGCACAGTTATTTTAACTCCCTTTGACGCTCAATGAGGATGTATTCCTTGATCGCATTGGACATGACATCCACATGCTCTTTGATTTTTTTGCGCGCACAATTCGGATTGGAGTGAATGCAATGCGTACCTTTGCAATAGTAAATTCGTTCAGAACAACCTTGCTGGCGTTGATAATTGGGCGTTGGAGTCATGTTGCGGGTTACTTCCTTGCGATCGAAATGTTTTCCGCGGCACACGATACCGAATTCAACAGTCTTTTCCCAGACATATTTCTGGAACGCCACAACGTCGCGGTTGTCCAGATCATCGATCAATTTACTGATTTTTTCATTATGAAATAAATGGTATAAAATTTTCACCCTGTCGCTGAGTTTCAAACCCGCGCTCGTCTCGGTAATCATTGGCTTTCGACTCCTACATTTCAATCATCATCAGAATTCAAAACCTGCACTCCAAAATGCGTTTCCAATTCCTTCACACATATATTTTCACTGCAAGTATGTTGCAGCGGATGACCTGTTCAAAAATCATCGTGTTGAAAAATACAGGATTGATGCACGTTACGAGAGTCTGTCGATGAGCATATTCACGAGTAGTTTCAGGATCTTTTTGGCGCTCTGTGCATCATCCACATGGCCGAAGGTGAATCGGGCGTTTGCAGAAAGCTGAATTCCATTTTGATGAAAAAACTTTTTTGGAATTGGTGGTTCTTTTTTTGTCCTGATATTGGCAACGACAATGATGGGCACATCAGAGTTGGTGGCAAAATAATCTAAGACATTGTTCGTTGCCTCCAGCATATCAGGTCTGTCCCAGTCGAAGATAATGATGTAACCCAGGGCTTTGTGGGATATGAGGTCCCACGACATTGTGCTCTCGCCATTCTGCACGCTGATACCATACAAATGAAGCGATAGCTGGTCGTTCACTTCGAATCGGCCGAAACTAATGGTCTCATTTTTAATATCGATTTTTGCGCAGATGGAACGGATAAACGTCTCTTTCTCATATCCATCTTGACTGATAACAGCCACTTCACCAATTCTCACCAGCAACACCTCCCTGCTTCAGAAACAATCCAACTCACTCGTGTACCTTTCATTCTTCAATCAGGACAATCGCTCTCGAATCATCAACAGTTCAGTTTTTGTCAGATAAATCTGGTTCGCTCCCCGCAGGCGATCAAAGCGTCGGCGATCTCCTTTCCGGCGATCCGGAATTTGCCTTCTATCATTTTGCGGATCCAACTGTTCCTCTCTGTCCTCCTCCTGCTTTTTGAAAACGTTGGATACAATGGAAAGCACGCGCTCTGTGGTCGAACGAGTGGTTGAAACGTTCTGCTTTAGCTTGGTCACATAGTCATCCATATAAGGGACGGAGCTATCTTCTATCTCCTGCAAATATCCTTTTTGATACAGGCTCCGCATCACTTCCAGAGCCTTTAAATCGTCTAATTCACTCTTTTCGATGATCTCATAAATGAATTTCTTCTCATTGATATTGGTAATCATGGCGCGTTCTTCGTTGCTGAGCTCATCGTAGCTGTTAATCTGAGTTTTCATCACCGCTGAATTGATCGGGGGCAGCCCTTCTTTTATCTGATTCCATTCATTGATGCGTCGCAAACCCATATTGACCAGTTCCTTATTCGAGGTTTGAACCCGTTTTTCGCGTTCGACAGGTGCGATGTCCACTAAAAAATTGCCAATCGTCCAGGTGAACATGCGCAGCAGCGCCATGTCCGGTGAAAGGTCAGCTAAGGATGCATCAATCACTTCCCCGTCTTTGACATACACAAGACCGACAGCAGCATTATGTTTCAATTTTAAAATTGCCGATTTTTTGCCCAGTTCCAGCGTCTGTATCAGATCGACCAGATTCATTTCGGATAAATTTCCGGAAAAGCCTTTCTCGGATGGACCGTGTCCGTCATTCAATTTCGACACTTCCTTGAACAGGGCTTCGACGCGAGCGACCACTTCTTCCACGTAAAACGGTTTGGTGATATAATCGTCCACGCCCAATTCCATACTTTTAATGCGGTCATCCACGCGCTTCTGACTACTCAGAAAAATGAAAGGCGTAGTTTTGCACGCCGGCACTGATCGCAACTCCTTGAATAATACATGGCCAGAAACTTTGGGCAATTCCACTTCAGAAATAATCATATCCGCCTGAAAACTCTTCGCCAGTTCCAATGCCTTTTGTCCGTCATCCCAACAGACTACCTCATAACCGACTTTTGATAGCGAGTTGCGCAAAGGGATTATGTAGTTTGTGTCGCTATCAACAATCAGAATTTTTCTCGTCTTTTTCATCATCACCTGATTGAGTAAAAAACCTTGCGATTCGAAAATTGCATCGCAAGGCGCTCTCTCTGTTTCTAACTGCTGAGACAATGCCAGCAGGTGCTGCAATTACATCATCATTTTTTCTACCAAAGAATCCAACATGACTGCTGTTTTATTTTGTTCCTTTCGCAGGTCGCCTTTTATCACTGTGGACATCACTTTCCGAATCGAGGATTTATCCACAGGGTCCCATGCGATGAGCGCCACATCCATATCGAGATTCAATTGATACCGAATTACGTCCATGGAAATAGAATTGTGCTCATGCAGATTGATGACTGCAATCACATAGGGAATTTTAAATTTATGCCAGATCGAATGGATCAGATAATTTGTGTATTCCCAGGTTTCCTGACGGGAGCAATCGAATGTGAAAACATTGCCAATGATGCTGTTTTTAACCGACTCCAGGAATATATTAAATTGTTTATCCAAAGAAATAGCGATCAGATTATAGGCCGGGAATTTTTCAAAATTAATCTTGCCAATTTCCAGCCGTAAATCTTCCAGCTCTTTGATGGACTTCGACTGGAATTTATTCCCGGTGAGAACATCCATCAACTCATCTTTGCAATCCTCATCGACGCTGATGAGCATGATATTATTCCTGTCAGTAGGTGCTCGGGAAGCCACCGTTCGGCTGGTATCTGACATGGCAACCGGGATTTTTTCTTTCTTTGGAAGATTAACAACAGGCTCTGCCTCAATATTCTCCTCGATCGGCTGTTGCAGCAATTCTTCATCGACAAACGTTTCCTGCTTTTCAGCCTTGGCCAGAATTTCTTCTTCGACTTCGGCTACAGGTGCATGAACATCTTCTGTATGGGAAACAGGGAATGAGTCCTGCACGTCTTCCTCTGCAAACCGAGCGTATCCGGTTGTCGGTGGCTCATCCTGCTGAATCAACTGTTCTTCTGATTCTTCTTCAGTCTCTGGAATGTAGACTTCCCGGCGCTCCGCCTGAATTCGCTCCACAATCGGCTTGATCTCGTCCTCTAAATTTTTACGCTCTTTGCGAGGAGCGACTTCAAACACGTTGTCGTCCGGAATGGCCGGGGTGGCCTCATCAGGCGCTACAGGTTTTTCCATTCGACGCAGTATCTCCTCAGCGGTCTCGACAGGTTTTCGAGGCTCAATTTTCTTCGGCTCAATAACGGGCTGCTGCTGCGTCACCTCTTTTTTCGCCGGCGGGATCGTCGCTTTGATGAATCCCTGTTGATACAGTCGTATAATTCTCTTGAGCGTCACCAGGTCATCTGCACCGCTATCGTCGATTATTTGTTCCACATCCCGTTTACCATCCAGCAATTGGATGAATGAGGAGACTGCATCGCCGACTTTCTTGCGTTCGACAATGTTCTTAAATGTCGGAGTGATGATAAAAGCTGTTTTCGGCGAAGAGAGTTGAGCAATCAAATTTTCGCGGGTTTCCATCCGCTTCATGCCTTGAAGCAGCAGGCCCAGGTTGCTGATTGAGATGCCGTCCGGCACATCGACATCGCGAAAAACCATGTTAAAAAATCCATGTTTCCAGGAAAACATTTGGTAGACAGCTTGTTCCAGTTTCACATCACCGAGGCTGGCGTTTACAACCGTTCCTTCGCGGAAATACACCTGGCCTGTCCGGCGTCCATTACTCAACGTCAAAACACCAGTCTTTCGCTCCACGCCGAAACTCTCAATCAGATCGGCGAGATTCAACTGATCGAGACGACCGGAAAATTTCATGTATGTCTCTAATTGTTCTACCTTGCGGCGTTCCAGTCGGCGCAACACCATTCGGATGTGAGCGATCACTTCTTTCACATGGAGGGGTTTTACGAGATAGTCCTTGGCGCCCAATTCGAAACTGCGGACTCGCTGCTGAATTTCACGCTGGTTGGTTAAAAAAATCAAAGGAATGGATGCAGTATTGGGATCGGCCTGTAACCGTTCGAGTAATTGATAGCCGGTCATGCCAGGAAGATTCAACTCACTCAGGATAAGCTTAGGCGGAGTGCGCTGTATTTCTTCCCAGGCTCGATTTCCGGTGGAAACAGTGATGACAATGAATCCAGACGCTTCAAGATTCTCTTTCAGAATCTGGAGGTTTTTGGGGTCTCCATCGGCCACCAAAACTAATGGATTACTCATACAGTCTTCTCTCAATATCGCAACTGATCTGGTTTTTACTCTTTACAAATTTAGATATTTCCAATATAATCATATTTTAAAAGTATGTCAAGGTTTTTTTTAACCTTTTATGTATGAAAAATATTAGATTATGGCGTGGATAATTTTGTTATTTACACCAGTAGCTGAATATTAAATTTGTGTCAATTTTTAGACATGGAGAAATTTAACACTCGTCTGATTAAATCTTTACCAAAATCAAAGATATATGGCTCACAGCTTTCCACGATGGAATTCAGTTGAATCTGCTCCGGGCTCTGATCTCGCAGAAGGTCATTGACCGAAATGAATTCGTCAAATGGGTATTTCAAATAATCGCACGCCAGAATTTTTTGGACCATTTCCACTGCCGTAAGCGCAGCGCTCAATCCCACTTTTTGATCGATACATTCTACAAAAATATCGTAGCGAGTTCTCGGCTCTTTATAATTGCATGTAATACCACTGCATATTTTCATTCCGGATAACGAGCACTGCAAATCAATAATGACATGTTCCACAATATGGATGATATCCAAGATACAATTTCCTTCGTTGATCATGGGAATCAAATCGCCATGAATCAGATCACTCTGGCCGATTTTCGAATAGCAGCAGGAATGTTGCTTCAGTCTAGGGAAAAGGTGGACAAACTGTTTCACAATGGCTGGATAAGCCCGTCTGTAATTATCCTCCGACGATATGGTATCAATCGTCAGCCTCATTTTATGTATTCCGGGAATGAAGTTCGTATTGAGATGATCGATTTCCTGGAATAGCGCGTATTGGGATTCAATGACTACCATATTTTTCTCATTGTTTGTTAAAGATTATTTACAATCAAGTTGCCTATTTTATTAATCGTCACTTTGATTAAATAACTTTAACAACTACGAGATAAATTAAGTCAAAGTAAAATTTGCAGAAAGAATACCTCATCAGCAATCTCGACTCAATTCGCTGATGTCCCTATCCAGGCTCGCTATCCAAAATAGACTCGATACGCCTCCTTTCGATGGATGGCTGTGCGCTGTTCTCTTTCATGCGATAGCATCGAAAATACAGAGTCACTGCCAGCGTTCAATTCGGCCTGACATGCAATGAATTTGGTACAATATAAACAACGAAATCACAATGTTTGTTTCATGGATTTTAATAATAGCCGATCTTTTCTACATTGGTCATTTGCAGACAGAACCCTGGATAGCGAAATACAATTGGCAAACACGCCTGAATTTCGCTCCAACTGAGCACTTTAAAAATGACAGTTGTATCTCATTAAAAATACAATCGCACCAGTTGATTCGGGGTGTTTTTAATCACACCCTGCTCTTCCTTTGATGCAATTCATTTGGCTCTAAAATTTTCTCCGTCACTTGGCAACGGTTTCTAATCTGCGTTGTGGTAGGTATACAGTATCGACAACTGTTTTGTATATAAAAATGCAGTCATAGTAGGTACTATCGACAATGGATTTGGCTTGCCTGGTCAAAATATCATTCTCCAGGGGTGTAGACCGGGGATCGAACTTCAGCTTTGTTTCGTTATATTCCCACATCTCGAATTTAACAGTGGAAGAATCCCGCTCCAATTTAATTTTGATGGGATAATCACTGTAATTTCGCTCCATGCTCCTCAGCAACGAGATGAAAATATTGTATGCCGGTTTGTTTTCGCCGTAGTTGGACAAAACGCTGGCGTCCGCATTTTGGGTGACTATTTGAAAATTAGCTCGAAACTTCCAGTCGTTCATTACTTGCTGGGCTTTATTGGAGATGAATTCGATGAAATAAATTTCGGCTGAAGGGTAGACTTTAACCAGATCTCGCGCGCCAAATCCGTTGAGCCCCACATCGATTATCTCCATCCGGGTCACCAATGTTTCCGGGATGAAAAATTCATCCATCAACATGGTCATCAATTTAGTATCTGTGATGCTCATAACCGGCACAGAAATTTGGGACACTTTGCCCTGGCCATTATCGACGCTCTGCCCTGACGCATACATCGCCCAGAAACATAATAGAAATATGAGAAATTTTAATTTCATAATTTTCGTGCAATCCTGTATGAATCGTTCGATACGAAATGGAACATCATACTGAAGCCAAATTATTGCCGACGCAATTACAAGCCAATGGATTTCTTTGCTTTTTCCCACCACATTAGAAAGATCTGATAAAATTCATTTGTCATCTGTTCGGAGGCCGGATGCTGACTGGTGCTGAACAAAACAATGGAATCATTTCCATCACGTGAGACATCGCCAGTTCTGAGATAATTGCTTTGCTTTTTGAACCCATCATCTATGAGCATGGTAGAACGATTTCCCTCCACCATACAAATTCGAATCTCTTTCACATTGGGCTTGTACAGCAAGTATAACTCAAATTTACGGCCATTATAAACATAATCAGTTTTCGATGTGAGGTCACCGCTTTCATACATCATAAAACTTTCAGTCACCCGGTTAAATGATCCCTTGTTGCTGTTCATCCACTTCATCAGATCGTCGATAATGATGGCCATATTTTGCTTGACGTATGTGGTGTATTTGCTGCTGACCTGGCCGCCCCCCGGACCTGTCTCAGGTATCACTTTGTCCGTTCCAATCGTCGAACGTCTATTAGACGCGAATGCTGACTTCCCAATTGTCACACCCGGAGCGCCAGTCGAGGGAATTCCAATCGTCGCTGCTGTGGTGGTCGTTGTAAGAATTTGGGGTCTATCCGATTCACTGTAGCGATCCCGATCAACCGGAATGGCAATATCATAATCGTCGATTGGTAATTCATTCGCCTGACTCGCGTTCGTCTTTACTGATGAAAGCAGTGAAATCGGAGAACTGATTTTATGCAATTCTGCCTGATTGTCCTGAACCCTCGTTTGTCCTTCTTTCATCGACGGATCCGCATACAGATTTTTCAGTTGAGAATACTCAAACTTCTCATCAGGCGGTTGCACCAACGAAGCTGATTCCTTTGAATTCAAAACACTACTGATATCATTTTTTAATAAATCCGATATCTCCGACCACTCCGATTTGGTCAGAGTAGTTGAAAGCTCAGGTGTCATGAGAGTCGTTTCGCCGGGAGTTGTCGGGATTGGGATGATCTGTCGCTGCACCGGTGGCATCACATCCTCTGAAAACTTGACCCAATCGATCTCTTTATAAGCTCTGGCAAATTGATACCCAAAATTAGGGACAGCGGCATGTTCCAGATAGACGTACATTCCAATCAAGAATATAATAACGAGCAATTCGCTCACTCGACGATAATTCAAGAGCTTTGCTCTGAAATTAAACTCACTACTTTTTTCCAGAATCCAATCCATGAGCGTCCTGACCTAATTGAGTTCAATTTTTGAATAGGATACACTTTTTGGGATATTGTATTTCTCACAGATATCCATGACGTCGATCGTGGACTGTATGATTGATTCCATAGCTGGCTCAATCACCAGAACCATCCGCCGTTGTTCCAGTTTATACTGGTCATTCAGATTTGCTATCATTCGCTCCAGCTTTGGGAGACTGTCCAATTGGGCAATGGCTTGCTGGCCGTCCGTTAATACAAACGTATTCCCGTTTTCAATGGTGAGAAACAGAAGTTGCTGTGCTACTTTCTGACTTTTGCTCGGTCCAATCGACGGTAATTTAATTTGACCTTTACGGTCAATATCAGTGATGTTCAAAAAACTGAATAAGACAATTAACACCACATCAATAAGGCGAATGATTAAACCACCTTTTACCATGATAATAACTCACACATTATAATGTATTGCCTTCCTTGAGAACGACATCCAGACCTTTGGGTATTTTCAGACTATCGCACAAATTGACCAGCGCGACCACGTATTTCATGTGAGTGTTCCAGTTAGCGCGAATGCGAACACGGGTTGCAATATTTTCGCGTAAATTTTTATTGTTCTTATTGATAATATACTCTTCCAAAGCCTGAAAATTATTGAGCACCCGGGTTTCGTCCTCGACAAGAAATGTCCCCTGCGGCGTTATCCCAACAACCAATAGATCCTCTTTATCGGGAAGGGTTGGCAACGTCTGAGTGCTTTTCGGTAGTTTAATGAAACTTCTCTCACTTATTTCACTGACCGAAATAAAACTGAACAACAAAAGAAGCGTGACATCGATGAGTCGAAGTATTACTCCACCCTGGTTCATCATAAATTAGTATTTCTCCCGCGCTCTCATCCCTGTCCAAGAGCTTCAAAATAAATTTTGGATTTCTTCAGTCCTTTCAATGATGCCTTCACCGAATTGAACCCGGGCTTTTTACCCAATGTAAAGTAGACTTCTGCAAGCCCATTCTGATCGGTGCGGGTCTGAAACTCGCTCTTTTTCTCAGGGAAAAATCCCTTGCCGTCCTCGACCTTGAACGATACGATCCAATCCGGAATCGGATTATTGAATTTGTCAATGACTTTCACCGCAAAAGGTTCTTTCAACTCAGCGCCGCACGGTCCGTTTTGATGATTGCCGGACACATAGACCAATTGATCCGGCTCCGTTGGTTCTCCCCATGCCTTGAAATAAAAGTCCGAATTGGAACTGCCTTTCACTTTCACTTTCACTTTATTTTCACCAGACAAGCTGCCCAGGATGAGATGCGACTGGGCCAATCCACTGGCATCGCTGAGGACCTCCTCCTGCTTTCGGCCAGAGCTAAATTTACCATTACCTTCCACGACTTCAAAAAGGATTGGTTGGTCCGATAATCCATTCCCGTTGTTGGATGAAATTTGTACAACAAACGGTTTTTCCAGACGTGAATTCACGCGCACCGACTGATTATCACCTGAAATCGGAACGATTTTAAATCCGCCATTTTCGGCAGCCGTCTTCGCGCCCGCATCGCTCACAAAATCGAAAATTGGATCCGGTCTTTTAAGCTGTCGATCCACTGCATCAATTACAGCTTTTGAAATTTCATAATTGGACTTGTTGATTGAATCACCATTATCGGAATCTTCGCCATTATCAGGAATGGAATTGTCCAGGGTCTGTTCCAACTGATGCAATCTCAGCCGGAATTGATTTCCCAGATCCGAAACTTTATCGATCCGTCTTCTGAAATAGCTAAAGGTTTGCATCATGAATAAATTGAGAATAAGGCTCACAATCAATCCCATAATGGTGGTAACCAGGGCCACACCCATTCCGCTCAGGATTTTCTGCTTTTCCAGATCCCCGCCAAAGAAGGTGATGAACATCCCCCATACCGTACCTAACAATCCCAGCGCCCCGGCTGCCTCCGAGAAAAAAGCCACTTTTGTTTGCACTGCCTGAAATCGCTCCTGCTGGATCTGGACAAAATCGCTGATCTCACTATTGAATCCCTCAGCCGATCGTCTGGTCTGATACAGGTCCATCATATATTTGAACAATTGACTCAACATACTTTGCTTGTTATTCTTAATAACACGCATCACATCTACCAGCGATGCCCGGCGCAAATTCAATTTCTCCAGATCACGGGAATGCCTGGAATCCAGGACCAACTCCGAGACTTTATACATAATGAGAAGCATACCAATAATAAATGTCCCGTTGATAAACCAACGAAAGAATCCAGCCAGGAGCGTTATATCCCAGAGGGATTGCAGGCCATTGATCTGCGTCAGAGTTGCTGGATCTAACGCAGTATTGGCATTACTGTTCATTATTGAATCTGGCTGCGCCGTCTGCGGAACGGCCCAGATGAATTCCGCGCCCGGCAATAACAAAAAAATCAGCATCAACAAAATTGTTTTCTTCTTTAAAAACATCGGAATGCTCCTTCAACTATCGCATTAAAACTCCTGTTACCCGTGTAGTGTATTGTCCGTCTCCGTTTCGGACGGGCAAAACGTGTTCCGACCTTCAGCGCACGTTCGCTACATCATGAACTTCCCTCTCATCGAAATCGCCTCTTGTGTCGAGGACTATTTTCTGTTACCTAATGGTTTTTGAATGAGTTTCATCAACCAGACGAGCAACGCTATTGCGTCAGTTTAATTTCAACGTGGGTTCCTTCGGGCTCGATTTTCCTGGGCGATGCGCACACATCAATGTAAAATGTGCGCGAGCGCTTTTCAACGCTGAACGACGCCGCTCGCGATTGTCGCAACTTGCCCTCGTTATCGAACCATTCGAGGCGGTACACATAGACGCCCGGCTGAAGCAACCTGCCGTTTTGGTTCCTCCAATCCCACTCAATTGTTTCCGGAACATCGTTTTTTCCGGAAAAGTTTTTGACTTCCTTTTCATCTCCGTCCAGTATGACAAGCCGCCATTCTCGCCGATACGCCCTCATTTTGAGCGATGTGACAGAAAAGACAGCCTTTTCCGGATTGAGTTCAATCGCCGAGGCATAGCTGCTTTTTGGTACATCGCCCGGTTTCACTTTGCGGGTGGCTTCGGTTTCATTTAACTGGACAACCTTTTCTGTGGCCGCCAATTTGGTCGCATTGTAGATTTTGTCCCGAAGCAAATCTTCCGCTCGTGTTCGAGATGCAGTTTCGGTCAGGATTTTGATGGACTCATCCCCATCTCCGGAAAAAATATCGGCCAATTCTGCTAAATAATTATCATACTTAGTCGAATATTTTGGCTTCCCGCTCAAACGATCCAACGGCTCTTCCACCTGTCCGTGCTGAAAAAAATCCTGCGGATGGCTGATGGAATCATTGAGAGCCAATTCCATTTCAGTCAGATTTGCAAGCGCATTACCGGGCACATCATTTTCAATCCGGCGAAGAATTTTTTGTGACTGAACTTCAAGGGTCGCATCATTCAGTTCAACAAAGAATTGAGACGGCAGGTCGAAAATGGGTGATTTGCCTTCATCATACCTGGTGTATTGAAACTCATCCAGCGGAGTTCTCCGTCCCAACTCATAAATGAAGTTAATCTGATGACTGCCACTGCTAATCTGGCTTACCTCGTAAAGCGGGTAATTAAAAACATAGTTGATTGAAAAACCATCCAGCACGCTCAACTCGACCTGAAAATCCGCAGCCTTCTGAATCAAGCCCAGCCTGAATGAGCTTATGGACGTCGGCCGCGTTTCCAGCATCCAATTGAACTGCCAGTGTTCCTGCATATAATTCAGATGAATGGAACTACTAAAGTGTCTGTACGAATACCGAATCCCCATGTCGTACGCCAGAGGTTGCCGGAACACGTCATCGGAAAGAGAAACATCCGGCCGATTGATATGATCAACTGCCAGACCCAGCGCAAGCTCAGACAGCGGGAAAAACAGCACCCCGGCGCCGATACTCTGGGCAAACTTGGTCGTGCCATTCGCAAAGACAGGATCGTTGATATCCACCAGGTCGAAATACCTCTGGTGATACGATTTGGTGAACACATTGTACTTAATCCCTACGGATATCCGCTCCATTGGCCTGGCGGCGAAATGTAATGAAAAATTTGTCTGATCGTACAACGGCGTTGAAAAATTTTGTCCGGACAATCCGAAATTCAGATACAACGGAAGCGACTCAGCCAGGGAAAGACTGAAATAGCCGGTATTCAAACCCAATTCATTGCTTTTCATAAAACCCATCTGATACACTTGCATTCCCAGCGCAACATGGCGTCTCTGAAAAGGAATCACAGCCGAGTTCAAAAAAATCGCTTTTGAATCAAAGATATCGGCAGGGTCGGCTGTGAGAATATTCTGCGAGACGCAGGAACGAGGATTCCCGCCGTCCAGAATTCCGGAAATAATGACAATCCCGATCAGTATTTTTTTCCAGGCGATCATAATTTTTCCATTTAGCGTGCAATCACGACGTAGCCGTTAGCCACGACTTTTTCGCCGTCTTTGAGCAGGTATAAGTAAACACCAGGTTGCGTCTGGTTGCCGTACCGATCTCTGCCGTCCCAGGTAAATTTATAGCTGTGGTATTCTGTCAGCGCCGTTATCGATCGGCCGGAAACATCGAACAATGTCAGCGATGGTTTCGTCACCGCGATTTTTTCGAAATTGAATGCCACCTCGTCATTTATGCCGTCGCCGTTCGGAGTAAACGGATTGGACCGGACGATGAGTTCCCCTTCAATTACATTGATCACGATTTCAGCGCTGTTATTACTTTCATCCGCCTCTCTTATCTTGTTATCCGGATCCACTGTCACTCGTAACCGATGCGAGCCACTGGTTTGAAAAGCGACATTGCCGGCGATCTCCATCTCCGCATCAATCGGGAGCGGAGGAAAAGCCTCGGATAAAACGGGCCGATTATTGTCCCAGACTTTAACAATGACCGAATCAAATGTCGGAGCCACTGCAACCCGGAAGACCCCTGAGAATGTTATCGGTTGATGAACCAATATTTTTGCATTATCTGAATTGAAGGAATCGAAATAAAAATCAGGATAGACATCTTTAATGAAAAACTCATAGCTGTCTGTGTCCATTTTAAGCGGTGGATTGGATAGGTCGGAACAGCCAAGAGTTACCCGCACGCGCTGACCCGGCCGGAAGCCAGGTGGCTCAGGCTGAAAGAAGAGCTGGTAACACTGGGACGTTCCTGTAATGAGAGGAGGAACTGTATCCCCCTCTACAGTCATCCGAATCGAGCTTAAATTCACACCGGCAATATCATCGCAGACATCAACGCGTATTCCACTATCAAATCTGACGTCGGGTTGATTTTTTGCCGGTTGATGGTTCATCGTATACGGCGCGTCGTGATCTTCCAATGAATAGAAATAAAACAATGTATCCGTCATCCGGTTGGATGGCGAAGCAAGATCGCGCCCCGTAACGACCCATTTAATCTGCTGATTGTAATTCAATGGGCTTTCCGGAGTGAACTCCACGCGAATTCGGCCACGCTCGCCCGACAGGTCAGGCTCTACTTCTTCATCCTGAAACGTAAATCGAAGGGACCGAATATCGACGCCAGTCAGCTCATCGAAAATTTCGAAAGTAAAATGTGAATTTAATGCAATATGCGTGCCAGGCAGGCCCGGTGAAATCCACTCCACTTTTGGCGGCGCGATATCGGGCAGCACTGAAAAATGACAACTGTCTGTTTTCATTTTGTTTGGTGCATCAACCGCCAGATCCTGAGCATCGACATGCAGCACAATGCTTTGTCCATACTGAAATGGCTCAGGTGGCTGATATTGAACCAGATAATCATGTAAACCACCGGTAATTTTTGGCCGCGTCGTTGTCAATTTATTATTAATTTTTAATATAACCGAACTACTATCCACTCCGGCCATGTCATCCCTGATATGGAAAGAAATAATACAATCTGGTAAAACATCATCCGCATCAGGAACTGGCTGCCATTGCACCACATAGGGCGACGTGACATCTTTCTCGCGCGTGATTCGGAATTGATAGCGGAGCGTATCCATTGCGTTGGCCGGACTGCTTAAATCGGCAGCGACAAAAGTCACCTGCACCCACTCGAGATAATTCAATGGAGATGGGATCTGGTAATTTACCAGATACTGAAATTTATTTCCGGTCAGTTGAAATGGGACAGAATTTTCATTCAGCCATAGCCGGATGGAAAGAGAATCCACCCCGGCTTTTTCATCCGCTATCCCGATCACGATTTGAGGGCTGGGCACAACAGTCGTATCATTCGGAACCGGCGTCTGGCTGGTAATGAATGGCGGCTCCACATCAGTCACCACGCTGAAGTTAAATCCGAACGGCGGCATTGCGTTTGGGTGCCGCGCCAGATCGCGCGCCTCGATCTGCACTGAAATCCGATCGTTAAATCGAAACCCGTGGTCCGGTCTATAAGCAATCTCTACATGTCGCGAATCTGAAACGCGCAATTCATGTTCAACCAACGTTCCGTTCACCATCATGCGAATCGATTGCAGGTCAATGCCGGTGTAATCATCCTCCAAACGAATTGTGATCGTGGTATCGCGTGGGATATGCACCTGGTTATTTGACGGATAGGTAAAAGTGATCCGCGGCGACAGGGAATCCCTTTCCGTCACAAACAGATATTGCATGGTGACCGGATTTGCCGGCGCCACTCTATCTTTCGCCCGGATGAAGACCATGACCGTGTCCATTTCGCCAAAAGGAGGTTCAAACGGATGGCGAATGAAATACTGCTGCGGAGAGCCTGTAATGTTCGGACGAATGACCTCGCCGTCCATTCGGATTTCTATCGAGGCAGAATCCACGCCGGAATGGTCATCACAAATGGTAAGGGACAGGCTGGTATCGGATTTCACCCGGGATAGTCCGGCAAGCGGATATACATCTTTCACGTAGGGAGGGAGCGTATCCCTGACTGCGTAAAAGACGTACTCGTCGGTCGGCATAATATTGGGCTCAATAGCCAAATCGGAAGCATCGATTTTAATCCGCACCGTGTCATTGTAGTTAAAATTCTCTTCCGGATCAAAACTGACCGTGAACTGAGACAGGCTGCCGCTGATGGTAGGATTTACTACCTGCCCATTCACGGTCATGACGATTGTCGTCGAATCCACGCCCATGTAATCGTCCAGAATATCCACCTGAATATTCGAATGAAGCGCCACATAGCTGCTGTCCCTGGCCGGGCTGTGGTGCGCGGTATACGGGGGTGAATTATCAGGGAACATCTCTCCCAATCCCAGATAGGTACAGACGATCTTTGTGTTGCCCGGCGCAATGGGTTCCGGGTTCCACCACATGGCCACACCGCTGTCGTAAATCACGCCGACATCGCCGCTGGTCCGATAATCCCACAGCGTTTTGAACGCATTGCTCCAATTGACGGTTGAGAATTGATTCGGCGCCGTCGCTCCGTAACCGACCAAAGTGCCCTGGGCGGAAAAAATCGTCTTCCTTTTGTCGCCCTCCATCGCAGCCCACCAGTCAGGCATATTGTGCGAATTGAACGAGCGCTCGTAATTCGAATAAGTAAAATCCGAAGTACGAATCGGAGCAGCGTCATTATCCCCCAGCATGGTATCAAGCAAAATGCGCAACCCAACCTGATGACTTATCCCGTCGTCATTGGTGATGACGTATTGGATCTGGGCGGTGTCTTCATATTTCGTCTCGGACCATTCGCTCACCGTCAACGTTATTTTCTGCACAATGGAGATTTTCTTATACTTCCAGGTACGTTCAATACTTTTTCCATCCGGTTTGATGTAAACGTTGCCGACCATGTCGCCCTTCTCGGATCCAAAAATGATATCCTCGCCATCGATCCGAACGGTCGTGAACGACGTGTACGGGTAGGGATGGCCGAATAGAAGCGGCTTGTCGTTATCGGTGTTACTTTCCGGCAGCCCGCCGGTAATCCATAAGGAGAGATTGGTTCCAGGGTAACGGTCGCTGACGCAAAACTCAATGAACTCGTTCCCGGTCACCAGCCTTCTCACCGGCTGAAGATTGAAATTGATGTCGCTGGTCGTTTCCTCCCCGATCACAGTGACCGGTATTGCATTTTCCCGCTGCGGCGTATCACGATAAAATTCAGTGTGATATAGCAATGGATCAACGCTGTAAACCAGGACCCGGTAATTTCCCGGCCTGAGACCAGCGGCGCGGTAATATCCGTCCGAGTCCGTCTTGCATTCCGAGCTCCATTCACCATTATCCCAGTCAGTCACCACAACCCAGGCATTGAATACCGGCTCATTTTCCGGGGTATCGCCTCTCACGAAACCGGAAATTGCACCGCCTTTTCGCAGGTAGAAATCGATGTTTTTCACGGTATCTCCCTGGGTCACATGGACGACCGTCGCGCTATCCTGAGTGCTGACGTTTTGATAATATGTCAAAATATAACCTGACGGGAATGAAGAGGCTTTTAAAATATGAGGTCCGCTTGGAAGCGCAGGGCTGACATAACTGCCATCTTTCATACTGTTAATGACACCCCGGGGATTGTTGTTTTCCGCCTCGAAAAAAACGATTGAACTGCTCGACGTAATGGGCGCCCCCGCTTCATCGAAAATCGTGCCGCTGATAAATCCGCCGCTTTCAAGGTAGAAATTGACATCCTGAACATGCTGATCATAATTCAACTTGATGAGCGTGGCGTCTTCTTTATTGAGGGCATTTTCATAATAGACATCTAAATACCCCAGCTTGTTGAAAATTCGGAGATAATATTGCCCGACTGGCAGGGACTGAATGTCAAAACTACCGTCGGCGGATGAGTAAACAATGCGGTCGTAGTAGGAGCCGCTGGAGATGATTGCCCGCACTTCTACGCCGGAAAGCGGCTGACCAAATTTATTGAAAATATAACCGGATATTCTGCTGGTTCCAGCTTGCTGGCCGAATAGCAAAGCGACAGAGGGTCGAATAGAAAGGATAAATCCGAGGAAAAATAAATAAGATAATCTTTTTGTCCGTTGCCAGTTCATGCATCACCTGCAGTTGTAGACCTAAGTTGTCAATTAAAAAAATAAGAAAGTAGCTCAATGGACTTCATTAAATTAGCGAATTGCAAAACTTACTTCAAAATCAACACAACCAAATAGAACGCAATTATCATTCCAAAATTCTCGTTATCATTTTTGAAAAACAGGCTATGCCTTTAATAATCAAGATCAGAAATGGGCGAAAATCACTGTGAAACGGGACACTGCTCGTGAGACACGCTAATAGCTCTCTGACATCCGTTAAATTAGAGTACCTGTATTTAGCGTAAAATCAATCTTCTAAGATAGATCGTTCCGACAGGTTTTCCCCCTGAGCAATGGATGGTCTGCATTTCGATGGACGCATTCTTCATAAATACATAAGACATGCATCATAAAACGATTATATAATAAAAAACAAGTAAAAAACAATCAAGCACTTTTTGAAGTAACTCAAAGATTTAACTCTATCTGCAATTACTTTTTCGAAATGCGATTTGCATATAACTATTTATATTTGAAACAGTATTTCTACTTTTCATTTTATCTTTTTGAATTCATGAGTGTTGCTATTGATTTCACAGATTTATTGCTTAACTTTCAGCAAAAATTACATTTCAGAGACATAATCGGATTACAGTTTGGTAATGAAGCCGCACCCGACCGAGGCTGGGCTAATTTTTGCTATGAACTGACCAGATATTGTCCAAAAATCCGTAGCAAATTGGTCTCATATCATCGATTCAGTTTCACATGGACGGCAGAAAAGAGCAACTCTCAGAGTGAAGTTCAGGCGGATAACATGCGGGATTCGTCGCGGTCATCGGTTATCATGAGTGCTTTTGGCGCTTTTGTGCTCAACTTTCATGATGTCATAATGCTCCTTTGTTAAAATGTGCGGGGTGATAAAAACGATCAATTCCCGTTCGGATTTACTATCTGTCCTGTTTTTAAAAAACAGGTTGATCAGTGGTATTTTTTCTAACAAAGGGGTACCCGAATCTGCCCACAGTTTATCCTTTTTTATCAGTCCCCCAATAATAACTGTCTCGCCATTTTTAACTGCCACACGCGTTTTAGCTTCCCGGGTGCCAATTCGCGGAACGCCCTGGATGGTTTTATCCAGCACTTCGCTGACTTCTGGCTGCACATCAATGATGACCATGTTTTCCTCTGCAATGATCCTGGGCGTCACTTTCAGCAGAATGCCTACATCGACAAATTCCACTTCCTGCAACACATTCCCGGTTGCCGTGGCTGTCGAGGCTTTAACGTACGGCACGCGTTCACCCACAAGCATCTTCGCTTCCTCGCCGTTCAATGTGACGATTCGCGGTTTGGACAGCAATTCGGAATAGCTGCTGCCTCGCAACGCTCTGAGCATCAACTCGATCTGCGGCGCCTTTAAATTGCTGTAGCTGAAGACCAACCCCTCCGCGGATAACGCCTTTGGACTAGCTGCGCCCATCGCGTTGGGATCTTGAAAATAATGAATCCCCCATTCGATACCCAGGGTTCTCAGGTTCTCCAGTGAAATCTCGAAAATATCCGCCTCGATCAAAACCGCTGGCTGGAATTTGTCCAACTCATCGATGATCTCATCAAAGGTGGCCATGTTCACAATTTCATCGGTAACGAGAAGCGAATTCGTCAATTCGTCGGCGCTGATCTTCGCCGTTTCAGTAATGCCGGCCAGTATCTCTGCAATGCTTCCAGCCTTGACAAATTTCAATGCATAGACACTTGATATTTTCTCTGTATTTTTTTTAATGACGAACACCTGTCCTTTTTTAACATAGGCATAATCGGTCGCAGAAAGGATCATTGCTAGCGCTTCGTAGAGATTCGCATTCTGCAATGCGACTGTCACTTTGCTATTCTCATCGCTGGGGATCGCCAGATTCGCCTTAAATTCACGGGCGACAATTCTAAGGACATCTGTCAGCCGCGCATTGTTGAACGTCATGGTCACTTTCAGATCGTCGAAAGGATCGTCCGCCTGAATGTTATTTTCTTTGTCAATGCGCTTATTCACTGCCTGGCTGGTAAGGCTGTAGCTCTCCTCCAGCGCTGTGCTTCGGCGAGAGTTCGTGGCCTGATGGCTGCAAGCCGTGAGGAGTATCGCGACAATAAACGCCAACGCAGCGACGCGCACGTGTCGTATGTTGTAAATTGTGCAATCAGATTTCGGCATAATTAGTTTTCTTTTAAGTGAAGTGTGTACACATCTGTCTTACCTGTCAATGTGATCTCGCCGGTGCGAATGGAAGAAATCACCAGCGCCCCAATCCGATCTCCCTCTTCATACAAAAGTCCATTGACCAGCGCTTTCTTTCGGCCATCGGCGTGAATGATTCCGGTCAATTTCAATCCGCGAATTTCACTGACTGGCCTGGGCGCTTCGACCCGCACTTTTTCGACGCGGACTTCAGCGCGAGCCGGCGAAAAGGGATTACGTCCCACAGCCTCATTTTCCCCAATTCCGGGGCTGCCCTCCCGGATGCTGGCCAAAATTGGATTCGCTTTCACCGAGTCAGTCTGAATCACCTGAGTCGAGTCATTGACTGAGTTCAGCAAAGCGCTATAGCGGGCCAATTCCGCATCATGCTCTTTTTCAGACTGAGTGCAGCAGAGGCACCCGCAAAGACCTGCCAGTATCATACGTACAAGCAACATAATTCAATTCACTTTGTAAATAACGCCGGTAATTTTTGTCTCTAATTTGGAAGGATCATTCTTGTCATTTTTTATTTCAATTTCATTGATAAACGAAATGGGCAGACACGATTCCTGGTAGAGCAAATACTGCACAATGCCCCTGTAATCATCCTCGAATCCAATCTCGAAGGGATATTGAACAATACTATCCGCGCGGACTTCCGGATTTTTTATCTCGATTGACGAGTACGAAAACTTCTCAACCGGTGAATTTTTCGTCAACATGGTCAACAATTGGGACCCGTCCATTGACATTTCAGATTTAGTGCCTGCCAGGAATATGGCGCTTTCCTGATACTGCCGCTGCAGGCGCTTCATTTGCACGATCTGCCCGTAATAATGATTGAGCTTGTCATCCATCTCCGCATTCGCCGCCCGCACGCGCCGGTAATTCTGATACGGCGGCAATAGCAGGAACTGAAACACCAATACGCCGATGATAAGACTGCCCAAAATCGCCAGAAGTATCTTTTGCTCTTTCGTTGCATTCAATTTAAAAAATTCAGACGCCATTATCTCCCATGTCCAGAAATGTTGACCCGACCGTCTGCATCAAACTGCGTGACCTTGCTAGCCGGAATTTCGCGGGTTATTATTTTGCTGAATTGAATGGGCTGGTAACTATCATCTTTTTCGACCCGGGAAATGAAATCCTGAATTTGGTACTGATCGAGAGTCAGACCTTTCAATGTCAGATTCAATACGGGCAGTTTTTGCTTGGGCGATTCATCGGAATCCACCGGCGCATCTTCGCCAGGTGCCAGTTCGCTTTTTTCAATTTCCACATCGATCATTTCGTAACGACCATTGAACAGATTGAGCCAGAGAGAATTGGGACTATGCCGGCTCAAAATTTTCAGCACATTGGACCAGCGCGGCTGCTGTTTTTTCAACAATTGAATATTCTGAATCTGCGTATCCAGCCTTTCCTTCATCCCTTCGTAACTTTTCAGCGATTCAACCGCCCTCGTCATTTCCCCGACCATCGCCTTTTTCATTTCCAGCTTTTTCTGATATTTCATCGTCTGAATTTTAAAAAAAGTCAATGGACTGGCCGTGAGCAGAAGGAGGCATGCAGCAATGGGCAGGAGCCATCTGGCAGACCCGAATTTGATTGCCGGCTTTTTGATTTTGACATTTTTTCGAAGATCGATATCTGTCAAGAAATCTATCGGTCGAAAGTGGGACAAAGCCAGTCCCACAGCCACAGCCAATCTGGGCGAAACACGCCGCAACAGGTTCGAAGCCCAGGCCTGTTCCGATACCCGCACGCTGCTTTTAATATCGGCAATAGTCACCGGCAGGTTTAAAATGTAAGCAAGGTAAGCATCGATGCCCTGCAGGAGCGCCCCACCGCCGGTGAGTTGCACACTCCCAACCTTTTCCTCATTGTTGGAATTGAAGTATTGAAGAGTCAGTTGAATTTCATCGGCCAATTTGCTGTAAAGCGGATACACGACATTTTGTATGTTGATGTCCTCTCCGGTGGACAATTCCAATTGGTATTTTTTACCGGCACTCCCGCTTGCGACAAAACACAGGTTCCGTTTCACTGCCTCGGCCTCGTTCAGGTCGATGCCCATGAACTCAGCGATTTCTGTAGTGATGCTTTTTTCATAGCTATCAATATTTCGCGCCAGCCGTATCTCATTGTTCTGCACAATCACCAGCTTCACCTTTTCCGCGCCGAGATCGATAATAGCGCGCGCAGCAGCCGAGTCATCGGCGCAATATTGAGTCAATGCCAATGAATCGATACAAAGCCTGGCAACCCTGATATTCGCGGTTTTAATGAGATTCATTATCTCGTCCAAAATCCGATGTTCAATGGCCAACAAAATTCCAGTCTTGTGCTTGCTTTTCTTCCCTTCGGCGACGCGATACGGGTAGCTGAAAATCTTAACCTGATCTTCCGGGAAAAACAGCTCCGATTGAATTTCCAGCGTGGCCGATTTCATGAAATTGGCGTCCGACATATTCGGCAAAGTCAGGTAGCGAATGAGAACGGAATTGTTGATCAGCGAAGCAATGACCGGCAGTTTCCTGAGTTGCCTGTAGCTGGTCAAAAAACTGGCCCAGATGTGCTTGATATTTTTCTGACGTTCGTCGTCCGATTCATCCGGATCCAGATCGTAAATACGCCAGTGCACCAGTTCAACCGCATCATTTTCATGTTTCAGAACGACGATCTTGAGCGCCGCCGTGCTGATGTCGAGACCGATGGCCGCATTATCAGGGCGCAGGTCTTCATCAAATGCAAAGGACGGCGCTTCGTCGGCATCGGTCCCTGACAGGTTTCGTTCCCGCACCTGTTCGGATGCTTCTTCCCTGACCACTGCCTCACCAGGTTCATGCCTGGCTTCGTGGGCATTTTTTTCGTCGGAACCATCCGCCAGCGCCGTTGCCACCACAGCAGCATTTCGGTTCGGCCGCCCATCCCTATCGGTCGTGTCCGGTCCCGGCGAGCGTCCGCTGATCGCCTCTGCCGATTCGCTCCGTGCAGGGACGCCCTGCTGAACGACCGTCAACAACTGGAATTCGAGGTCATCGAGCTCCTCCTGCCAATCCGCCGCCTTTGCCGCCTTTTCTTCAGACGCAGCATCGATCCCGACTGGCCCGGCCTCTTTTCGGACCAGTTCCTCTTCCGCCGGCGCAGCGACGATTCGACCGTCGAGACAAGAAAGCGCATCGTCCGCCGGCCTGGTCGTTCGGACAGCACCTTGTTCCTTCTCCGGCGTGGCAGATTCCTCGTCGCCATACCCGGCATCGATTTCATCCAGTTCCGAAAAGAGCAATTCGGATTGTAATATTTCATCAACCGATGCATCGACGTCCGACCGATTCAACTCCCCGGGCTGCGTCTGTTCAGGGACTGGCTCGCCGCTGAACAACGCCTCGTACCAATTGGCTTCTTCTTCCGTCATCTCCCTGTCGGTCAGATCCGGCAATTTCTCTGTCTCCGACCCGGGGTGGCATCGATGAAGTTCTGAATCGCTCTGGCCCGGTTCGGTAAAAAATGAGTTCACCTCATTGAGTATCGAATCCAGTTCCGGCTCCACTCTGTTTTCAATGAGGTGGGTTCCATATTCAATTTCAGTCTGAGGCGAATTCTTTAATTTTTCCTGACCATCGGGCGGCTCGTCCGTTGACGCAGGAGAGGCATTCTGTGGTATTTCCTGAATTTGACTGGCTAACTTCGATTGCGAACTGTCCTTCGGCCCTCCGGCCATTTCCCGACCGTCCGCTGCGGAATCGCCCGGCAAATCCGCATCCGTTTCGGCCAATCTCACTTCCGGGCTGCGCGCCATTTCAGCGCTGGTATTCTGCCGATTTTCATCGCTGCCGGTGGCAGCAAGTATCTCAATATCATCAAAATTGACATCGGCATGGACCTGGCCCTCAGGGTCAATGCGCATGGCAGACGCTTCGGCCGCGCCATCTGAAGGCTGGTCACAAAAGTCACTTTCATCCGGTAATTCAGGTTCTGCGCCATCACCGGCATCCGGCATGAGCGCATGCACTGCAGCGAGGAAATATTTGACTTCCAAAAAAAATTCCCGACGGAGATTCTTTGAATATTTGAAAATATTTTGCAGCGCAATGGACGTATTGACAGCCAGATTTTCGATCTGCGGATTGCCCTGCACCGCGCCTAACAGTTCGATCCGTTTTATTCTTTCATAAATCAAACGGTTGACTTTCAGGGATTCTTTCTCGTCCGCTGAGCGCCGCAGCAATTCCGAAATCTTCAAAATGAAGTAGCGAATGCCCTCTGCGGCTGAGGCAGCTTTCTCGGCTGTTTTCAAATCCAGGTCATGCATTCAAATCCCACCGGTTTATGGAACAATAGTGAGTGAATCTGTTTTCTGCTCGCGCCATTTTAAAATTGAGATGGCGGCAGGCTGCTTCGTTCGATCGATATGAACCAGCACTTCCACCGTTTTTTCAACGGCGCGAAAGCGTCCCACTGCTTTCAGAATTATCACATTTTCCAGTCCTTGTTTCGAGACAACACTGTAGCGGCCATCGCCAAATTCTTCATTCACAATCAACTCCTGATTCTGATCATCTGTCCAGGCGCCATTTTCGTCCAGCGCCAGATAATTCACAATCGCCCGGTCGATGCCGGATTGCGCCAGGTAGAACGCTTTCATGGAACCTTCCACAGAAGAAGCCAGGCGATATTCGCCTGACAAAATCGAGACGAGGGAAATCCCAAAGACCATTAAAAGTGACATGAGGATCAGTGTGAGTATTAATATCCCGCCGCGTTGATCCTGTTTTTTATCAGGTAATATTCTTCGATTCACAGCGCGCTTCTTTTCGTGATCGTGGTTTGAAATCGGAAACCGGGTTGGGAAACCTCCACATCGATACAGTGCGCAGCTCTCTTTTGCCATTGAACAACGGGCGCACCGCCCTGACGATCGGTTTGAAAATCTGCCACGGGATAGCCGGGCTCCCGGCGCCACTTCGAGTCCTCCATTCGCACTTCCCGGACAATCTGTAACCCCTGTTTCGTGTTCTCAACAGAATACCGGATGCGGTCGCTTCCGCGCGCGAGCACAAGGACGTTCTTTTCCACCTGCACGAAGCGACTGGCCTCGTGGACGTCGGCGTTCAGGGATTGCGACAGGCGTAGGATATTTTCTGCCAACTGCGCTTGCGACGTCGTTCTGGCCCAGTTCATCATCGCTGACTGGTATAACTGAACCAGGGCCACCGATATGATTCCGAAGAGCGCCACTGCGATGAGCAATTCGATGAGCGTTACACCGCGCTGATCACGTGCCTTTTTCATATACCCTGATATCTCCCGACTAACGCCACAAGGCTGTCCCGCTGATCGAACCATTCCACCATGACGCATACTTTCTTCATGTTCTGACTCAGCGAATCGATGTGAATCACGCGCATCACTCCATTGAATCTGTCTGTCGTGTAGCGATTCGTTTTCAGCGCATCGAATCCCAGCGAAAATTTATCGGCGAACACTCCCTCCATCCCTGCCTGAGCAAAATTCAGGGCCACCACTTTGTGCATAACATGCCGCTGTTTCACGGAGCTCTCTTTGAACAGCGACAGGACAGACGCGGCCAGCACCCCGAATACGACCAGGGTCACCAGCACCTCAACCAGCGTAAATCCGGCCTCGCTTTGCCGGATCGCTATCGCTCCCTGATGATGGCTGAACCGGCGCGAATTATTTAAATATTGTCTTATCATATCCAGATAGCAACTACTCAGGTTGGCTGGTTCAGGGTTCAAGGTTAGAATCATTTCATTATGAATATTTTTAAATGAATATTCGTAACTGGCGAGCCACAAAGCCTCAAAGGCACGAAGAAAAAAATATATCTAACCTGAATCATTCACGAACTTGGTCAGAATTTGAGTCGACATTCAGATTTTCAATTCGCTAAAGGCTAAGCTATTTTGAAACTCGGTTTTTGTACGTTTATTCTAATAAGAGCACCATTCAAGTTAGCCAGCCTCCTTTAAAAATACTATGAATAATGCAGGCTAAATTATCGATTCAGAAAAGCTGTACTTCATTTAAAAAAATTGAATCTCACAAAATATGAATGAATAAAATGGTATCTTCGTGTAGCCTTGTAGTTTGGCGACTTCGTGGCAAGACTACCTGCCTGAATAGCGACGAAAATTATTATTAACCCGGAACCAGAATCCTTGAAACCTGGAACCTGAGCAGATACTCCAAATAGCAAAATCGGGAATAGCAATGATGGTACTTGAAATGATGACTCTCTTTTCACTGAAGGTGAAATACCCAAATTGGACTATTCCCGATTTTGACTTCGTTCGTAGTGTCAAACTTTTTTGCTCATATTAAAAGTAGACATATTTATCGGAGAATTCATCACTGCCGAGATTTGCTACGACGTTGCCGCTCCTTGCCTGAAAATACCAGCCAGACTTGCCGTTTCCGCTGGCCACTTTCTTTTTCAAGGCCTCCAGAATGTCTTCGCCTTTGACATCAATTTGCACTTTGGTTGCGACATCTGTATCCGCGCCTTCAAAGAATGGGTTGGCCGGGAATTCCTGAATGTACGGCCCGAAGCGATATTCCTCATCTTTTGTCTGCGAGGGTTTTCCTTCAGCATTGGTATACCAGGTCAACTGATGCACAAACGTGAATTCACTGCCACTGCTGTTATGATCATTCGTGGTGCACGGAAAAAAACCGTGATCCGAGTGATAAGCAACCAGCGCCTGTCTCAGAATATTCAGGTTGGCCTTGAGCTTTGTCTCTTTGGCCCCTGTCTCTGAGCCTCTCATGTTCATAATCACAATGGTCGCCAGGATTCCGATAATCCCAATGACTATCAACAGTTCAACCAATGAAAAACCTTTTTCACTTCTGAAAAATCGTCTTCTCATTGTCGTTACTCCTTAATTTGGTGAATGAAAAAGTGGTTAATTAAAAAACGATACCGGTTCAAAACCTCGATCGCTTGAGAGACAAGGCCACAACCATTCTGCCGGAATCTGACTATGCATTGAAACTTCGGGCATCCTGCCGCGCCTCATTGCCATTGGAAATCCACAGGAAGGCCTTGTTCTCTATTTGAAGCTGCTCACAGCTTTCATGACGGCAGAAATTAACGACACGGCAATAAAGCCAATCCCGGTCGCCACAATGATCAGCACGATAGGCTCCAACGATGTGGTGAGATTCTTCACGCTGCTCTCTATCTCGCGATCGTATATCTCCGATATTTCATCGAACATCTTATCCAGGGTGCCGGAGTTTTCGCCGATGGTGATCAACTGTATCACCATGGGTGAAAACAACTTAGTGCGGTCGAATTGCTCACCGATTTTTTCACCCATAGCAATATTATCGTACATCTTCTCAAATTTATTAGCCATAGCTTTGTTATTTAACACATCTGTCGCTAATTTCAAATTCTTTAAAAACGGGATCCCGCTGGACAACAACGTCCCCATTGTTCTCACGAACCGCGACACGGTTGTCTTATAAATCAATTCACCCAGAACAGGAATTTTTAATTTCAGGACATCGAAGTAATAACTGCCGGAGTTGGTATGCACGTATTTGACGATGGCCACAAAGAGCGCCGCCAGGCCAACCACAACATAGAGAATATTTGCCTGCATGAACGCGCTGAAATCCAGTAGCAATCGGGTCGTTGTCGGCAATTCGGTTCCTGATGATTTTAAAATTTCAGCGAATTTCGGCACAATGAACGTCGTGAGAAACACCATCACGACGACGCTGAGAACCATCAGAATGGCAGGATACGCCAGCGCGCCTTTTACCTCGGCCTGAATTTTTTGATTGTTCTTCACATAGGCAGCATAGCGATCCAGCACGAGTTCCAGTTTACCGCTCTCTTCGCCGGCTTTGATGATATTGGAAAACAGCGTCGGAAATATTTTAGGATACCGCGTGCAGACATCGGAAAAGTTGCGGCCTTTGGCCACCTCAGAACGGATGTCCTGCAATATTTTTTTGAACTCTTTATTTTTGACCTGATTGATGATGACATTTAAACCAAATATCAGCGACATGCCGGCTTTTACTATGGTGGAAAGCTGCATGACAAAGACGAGAATTTCTTTCTGGCTGACGTGACGAAAAATCCGCAGGCGGCTGAGTGAACTCTGCCTGTTTCGGACGAGCGCCACTTCAAGCGGGAAATGTCCCTGGTCCTTGATTTTTATCAGCACATCCTGCCGGGTTTTTGCCTCGACCACACCTTTCACTTCGCGGCCATTGACGTCGGCGGCGATATACGAATATTTTTCCATACTCAGTTACACCCGTCTTCCCCGGACGCGACCGGTCTAAATCGACGTGACCCGGAGGACTTCCTCGATGGTTGTAATGCCCTGCGACACTTTCAGCAAGCCATCCTCTTTCAGCGTCAGCATTCCATTTTCACGCGCCCTTTTTCGGATATCATCGGTCGAAGCGCCGGTGATAATCTGCCGGCGAATGGTCTCGTCAGCCACCAGCAATTCATGGATGGCGCTCCGCTTACGATAGCCGGAGTAGTTGCATTCGGCGCAACCACTGCCCCTGTACACTTTGCTCAGATCAATGAAATCCGGCGCCTTTAATTTCTTCAATGCTTCTTCTTCGATTTTTATTTCGATCTTGCAGTTGGGACAAATGCGCCGGACAAGGCGTTGGGCCAGTACCGCAATGAGCGATGATTCTACAAGGAATGGCTCCAATCCCATGTCGATCAACCGGGCGATGGCGCCGGGCGCGTCATTGGTGTGCAGCGTGGAAAAAACGAGGTGGCCGGTCAGCGCGGAACGGATCGCAATCTCAGCAGTTTCCTGATCGCGGATTTCACCGATCATGATGACATCCGGGTCCTGGCGCAGAATGGAGCGCAGCGCGTTGGCAAAGGTCATGCCGGCTTTTGTATTCACATGCACCTGGTTGATGATCGGCAGCCGGTACTCCACCGGATTTTCCACCGTGACGATGTTTTTGTCTTTGGAATTAATGGCGTTCAGCACGGCGTACAGCGTGGTCGATTTACCGCTGCCGGTGGGCCCGGTGATGAGCAAAATCCCCTCGGTTTTTTTAATCGCCTCTTCCCATGTCTTCAAAATGGCAGGATTGAATCCCATATCGCTCAATTTCAAAAGGGAACTCGCTTTGTCCAATATGCGCAGCACTGCTTTTTCGCCCTCCACCGTGGGCAGGACCGATGCGCGAATATCGATTTCTTTGCCGTCCACTCTCAGACTGAATCGCCCATCCTGGGGGATGCGTCGCTCAGAGACATCCATGTCCGCCATTATTTTTATTCGGGAAATGATCATAGCCTGTAGATTTTTCGGCGGGGTGAAGACTTCGTGAAGCAAGCCATCGGTTCGGAAGCGGATTCGGAACACACCTTCGTCCGGCTCGAAATGGATATCGCTCGACCGATCGCGGATCGCCTGCAACATGACGAGATTCACCAATTTAATCACAGACGTCTCGTCGGAATCCTCACTGATATTCACATCTTCGATCTCATGAAGGTCGCGCTCCGGCTCCTTCATGTCCTCCACGACTTTTGTCATGGAATCCTTCAGGCTGTAATATCTGTTGATCGCCTCCTCGATCTCTTTCGGTCGGGCGATGGAAAGGAGTAGCTTGCAGCCGGTATAGTATTTAATCGCATCAATGGCCGGCAAATTCAGAGGATCGGCCATAGCCACCACCAGCTCATTCTCGATTTTGATGATGGGAATAACTTTGTATTTTCGCGCCATAGACAGCGGAATGGTATCGATGATGGCTTTATCAATCGGCGTGGTCGAAAGCCGCGTGAAGGGAATGTTCAGCGATTTGCCGATCAGGGTGAACAGTGCTTCCTCTGTGATCCAGTTCTTTTTAATCAGCACATCGCTCAGATCCTCGCCGGTCTGTTTCTGAATATCCAGCGCCAGATTGAGCTGACTGCGACTGATTCGATTTTCTTCCAGCAGCAAATTACCGAGTTTATCAATTGACATTTTCATCAATACAGTCCAACTTAATTTTGACTAGATGACTCTATGTATTGTATCGCACATCGGCCAAAGATCATTAGTTTTAATATATTAAATTTTATACACGGGTTGATAATGACAAACCTTAAAAGGCTTTGAGACGCTGGGTATAATATTTTTTCCGCGTTATAAATGACATGACTATTGAATTTGAAAGTTTGATAACCTGAATAGTAACTGTTCATAGTTACATTATTCGGGGCTATAATAACGTACAGTTGATGACGGACTATTTGAGCGAAAAAGACTTTCACGCAACCATATCCAAAACCCCAACAGGGAACGCTGAACCCGGAACCTGTGAACAGCTACCCTGAATAGCCCCGACTTTTAAGTCGGGGAACAGAAATTTACCTTTGATTTTTGGGCTTCCGCCCCTTTTCAAAGTGGACTCATACAAGGTAACTGTCAAGTCAAGTGCATGACACGAAGACTAGCAACCGATCGCTCGGGATATTCATCCCGATAAATTCATTTATTCGGGAACATACGTTCCAATCTATTACCCCCACTGGATAAATATCCAGCGCGATCATGCATCCTGGAAGCATCTCGCCGGACGGCTCTTTTCCAATGGGTATTGGAGTAGGTAGTGGTTAGGTGGGAGAGCGTTTCTACAGGAAGGTGTTTTGAAGGTAACTCCCGGAGTGAAATTATCCGGCAACAGCGCCCCTGTCTGTTCGAAGAAAGGATACCCTTTTCTTGCGGATAAAAAAATGGTATTCACGCCAGACTTTGAAAGGTGGACGCTCCGTCACCTGAAACGAAGAAATACTTAACCCTACAACGTCATTTAGTAAATTTATCACACTATGTTGAGTTTTTCATCTATCCTGAATTATTCATGAACTTGCTCAGAATTTGAGTCAACATTGAGATTTTCAATTAGCTAAAGGCTAAGCTATTTTGAAACTCAGTTTTTATACGTTTATTCCAAAAAGAGCACCATTCAGGTTAGCCAGCCTCCTCTAAAAATACTATGAATAATGCAGGCTATCAAAAATACAAAATTGAACGATAAAAAATCTATGTGTCGTAGTAGGGTTAATTGGTATTCGCATTGCTTTCAAGCCACTTTTGCAGCACGCGATACAGTTCGTTCGGCTCAATGGGTTTGGCAAGATAGTCATTCATCCCGGCGTCGAAGCATTTCTCTTTGTCGCCTTTCATCGCATGCGCTGTCAACGCAATGATGGGAATATGCGTCATGCCCAGTTCCGCGCGTATCTTCTGCGTGGCGGTGAAGCCATCCATCACAGGCATTTGCACATCCATCAAAACCAGATCGTACGCCTGGCGCTTCAGCGCATCAATGGCCTTTTCTCCATTTTCAGCAATATCTGTAACCATGCCGACGCGATTCAAAAACTCCAGCGTCACCTGCTGATTGACCAGGTTATCCTCGGCCAGTAAAATCCGGCCTTTTTTATCGACCTTCAATACCTTCTCGCTGAGGCTCTCCGGTTTCGTTCGTTCCAGTTTCATGGTCTTTGTCTGAAACATCGCGCCAAGCGCTGTCATCATTGCGTCGAACAACTGACTTTTTTTCACCGGCTTGGTGATTGTCCAGCTATTTCCCAGCTTCTCGAGGTCTTTGAGGCAGCGATTTTTTCCAACAGAGGTCAGCATGATGATCGGTGTTCGTCGATAGGATTCCCGGCTGCGGATTTCTTTCACCAGATCACTGCCATCCATTTCAGGCATGAAATAATCTGAAATGATCAGCTCAAAATCATCGATTTCATCCAGCAGACTCAACGCCTGGCGACCACTCTCCGCGATGCGGGGCAGACCTTTGAATGACGTGAGCATTTCTTCCAGGATAACCCGGTTCATGGCGTTGTCATCCACGGCCAGGACTTTCAGGCCACGCAAGTCCGTGGGCAGCACTTCTTCTCTGGCGATGTTGCCGACCTGGACTGAAAATTGCGCGGTGAAATGAAACGTGCTTCCCTTCCCGGGCACGCTATCCAGCCAGATGTCACCGCCCATCATTTTCACCAACTGTCGCGAAATGGTCAAACCCAATCCGGTGCCGCCAAATTTTCGTGACGTCGAGGCGTCTGCCTGGGTGAACGCCTCAAAAATCATGGTCTGGCGCTCCGGTGGAATTCCAATGCCCGAATCCTTCACTGAAAAATGCAGTATCGCGGCATCTTTCTGAAATAGTTCCAGGGCCACCTGAATCGTGATCTCACCGCTCTCCGTGAATTTAATGGCATTCCCAACTAGATTCACCAGCACCTGTTTCAATCGCGCCGGATCGCCGATGAGGTAATTTGGCACATCGCTGTGGATGAACACATTCATCTCGATATTTTTATCTTCGAGCCGTTTGATGACCACATCCGAAATATTTTCGACGGTTGGCCGCAAGCTGAACTCGATTTTTTCGAGGAACACCTGGCCGGCTTCGATCTTCGATAAATCCAGGATGTCATTGAGAAGTGTCAGAAGCTGCGCCGAGCTGCTCTTCACCATTTCTAAAAATTGATGCTGCTGATCCGTGAGCGGTGTATCCATCAAAATCTCGGTCAATCCAATCACCCCGTTCATAGGAGTGCGTATCTCGTGGCTCATGTTCGCCAGAAATTCGCTCTTGAACTTGTTCGCTTGTTTCAATTTCTCATTGGCCGATTCCAGATTGTCTTTGGTTTGATGAAGTTCATTCAGCGTCATTTCCAGATGCGACTTTTGATTTTCCAGTTCGGCGGTTCGCCTGGCCACTTCTGACTCAAGTCGCTCCTGATTTTTCTTCATCTGGATCACTCGCAATTGGTATAAAAAGTGAAGTAACACACCGCCAAGAAAAATCATCAATAACACAAACCAGATTTTCTTCCAGAATGGCTGCAAAATATCAAAATTAAAAGCAGCCGGCATGGCGCTCTCCAGGCCGGTACTGGTCACGGCTTTCACTTCGAAGCGGTAGCTGCCGGGGTATAGATTTGTGTAATGCGTCCGTGAATACGAGGTTAATTCGGACCACTCACTCTGAAATCCCAGCAGTCGATACGTGTATTTTACTTTCGCAGTTTTATTGAAAAACAATCCTTTAAATTGAAACGTGAGTTCATTGGATGTGTGGCGCAAATTTTCTGCCGATTCCCCGGCGAACAGGCTGTCGCCTATCCACACTTTTTCGAGATGAACGAAAGGCTGCGTCTGGACCGGGAAATAATGCTCTGCGATATAACAGGAAAGGCCTTCCACGGTTCCGAACCACAGCCGGCCTTTGGAATCCAACAGGCTGGCGCGGCCATTTGTCTCGTTTTCAACCAGTCCATGATCCATAGTAAAACTGGCAATTTTTTCATCCCTGAACACATCAATTCCTTTGCCAGTGCCTATCCATGAATTGCCCCTGCCATCGTGCTGAAGGAAATACACGTTGTCATCGGACAGACCGTTGGAATAATCGAAGTTACGGATGCCCTGGCTTTCGCTGTAAATGCTGAATCCTTTTCGGGTGGCAATCCACACCTGGCCGGCGGAATCGGGACGAACGCTGAAAATATAGTGATCAGGCAGGCCATCTTTTTCAGTGAACAGCCGCATACCCCGCGTATCGTATCGCACCAGTCCGACATTGGTGGCAAACCAGAGCGTCCCATCCGGTTGCTGACTGATATCCGTTACATAATGGCATTTCAGACTGTCCATCTCAACAATTTTGCGAGTCCCTTTACCGTCGAAACAGAAGAGCCCATTGCCTTCGGTGCCGATCCAGAGCCGGTCCCTGGCGTCTTTGCACAATGAAAAAATGCCTGATTCCGGCAGGTTCCACCGTTGCGGCGTTTTCTGCAATTGCTTCCCCGTCCAGATGAAAATGCCTTTGTTCCGCGTCCCAATCCAGACCTGGCCATTTTTATCACCCACCATGGTGTAGATGTATTCGTGAGCCAGGGGCTTGAGCGCTTCGGGACAGGTGAGTTGACCGTTCCTGATGGCATAGATTCCACCACCGCTGGTTCCGGCCCAGATTTCGCCATTGGCCGTTTCCAGAATCGAAAAGACGGACGTCTCCTTCATGCCGCTGATTTTTGAATAATTGATAAAATACTCGGACTTGAGCCTGGCGGCGCCTTTGCCGTAGGTCCCGATCCATAGATTTTGCTCCCGATCCAGAAAAATGGCTGTCAAAAAATTGTGCGGCAATCCATTCTCTTTGCGGTAGTTGGTGAATCGTTCGCCATCGAATAAAATAACTCCTTCGAGCGACTTCATCCACACGCGATTCTTTTTATCCGCGACAAATCCGGACACGCGATTGCTGCCGAGACCGTCTCTGCCAGTGAACGTTTGGAACGAAGCGCCATCGTATTTCGTAACGCCAACACCCCGGACGCTGAACCAGAAATGGCCGGCCGAATCCTGCGTAATGGCGAGGATGCCCTCCCCAACCGGCAGATTTTCTTCCGTGAATTCCCGAATCACCCGCGCCCGGAGAGGCTCTTCCAGAATTTCCATTTGCAGCACACCCGTTTTTGTACCAACCCAGAGATAGTTATCTTTGTCGATGAACAGGCTGATGACCACGGCATGTTGAAGCGCGGGCAGTTCATCCAGGATGTGAAAATTATCATCTGCGAAATAGGCCAACAGGTTTCCGGCCGTACAAAAAATATGGCCACGTTTGTCAATCAGAATTTCATTGATAAAGGTCGATTCGGGAAAGCCATCGGCCCGGGTGAAATTCTGAAATGAGAAGCGCTCGTCATTGGCGTAGGTCAGCTTGCTGATGCCATCCCGGGTGGCGATCCAGAGATTTCCCTGGTTATCCTCCGTAATATCCAGGACGGCGTTGTAAACCAGGCCATCCCGAATGGACAGGGTTTTAAACGACACACCATCAAAACAGCTTATCCCGCCGTTGGTCCCGAACCAGAGATAGCCTTTGGCATCCTGAAAAATTGCCGTGACCTCAGAATTGGCCAATCCGTCGTTCACATTATACAGTTCGAAAGACAACTCCTGAGCCAGAGCAGCCCCCCATGGATTCAGGATGCAACTGATGAGCAGCATCAGGTAGATTTTCCAATGTTTCATAGCATGACCTCGGCAGATTGCAGCTACTTTTTTTGAAGCCAGGTATTCAATGTTTTATACAACTCTTCCGGTTCAATCGGTTTTGAAATATAATCGTTCATGCCGGCATCGAGACATCTTTCCTTGTCGCCTTTCATGGCATGCGCGGTCATGGCGATAATGGGTACGTCGTGCAGATGCAACTCATCCCGAATTATTTTGCTCGCGGAGAGACCGTCCATGTTCGGCATCTGTACGTCCATCAGGATCAGGTCGTAGTGTTTCTTCTTCAATGCCTCCAACGCCTGCTGCCCATCTTCAGCCAAATCGGCTGTGAGCTTCGCCTTTTTCAGCAGGGCCAGCGCGACTTTCTGATTGATGGCGTTATCTTCAGTCAACAAAATCTGCGCGGTCCCGTTGAGGGATATCAACTTTTCAATTTCATTCATCCTCCCGTTCTCCCCGAACCGGCCTGAGAATTCAGGGGACTTCTCCTGAGACATGGATCCAAACGCCGTGAGAATCACATGCAGCAGTTGGCTCTGCTTAATGGGCTTGGTCAGCGTCCAGACGCCTGACAGGAGCGCCGCCTCGCGGATACGTCTGTTCCCTTCGACCGAAGACAGGAGAATGATGGGTATCATTTTTAAATTCTCTGAGTTGCGAATGGTTTTGATCAGCGTCGCTCCATCCATTTCAGGCATCTGAAAATCGGTGATCACCAATTCGATGCCGTCCTCACTGCGCAGAATCTCCAGCGCCTTTTTAGCGCTTTCGACAACGATGGCATTGCAGCGGAACGATTTTAATGACTCGCGCAGAATCAGCCGATTGGTGCCGTTGTCGTCCACAGCCAGAACCTTCCGGCCGGCAATTTCTGCCGGCGCGCTGACCCTGTTCTCTTTCGCACGGTCGCTGATGGTCAGCCAAATTGTGAACTGAAAATTGCTGCCATTGCCCGGCGCGCTCTCCACCCAGATTTGGCCTTTCATCATTTCCACCAACTGGCGGGAAATGCTCAGCCCCAGACCGGTGCCTCCGAATTTCCTCGTGGTCGAACTATCGGCCTGAGTGAAGCTTTCAAATATTTCTTTCTGCCTGTCTTTGGCGATCCCGAGGCCGGTATCCTTCACGGAAAAATAGAGGAACAACTCATTTCCGATCCGTTCCTTCAATTCGACCTTGATGAATATCTCGCCCTGTTCTGTGAACTTGATGGCATTGCTGATCAGGTTCACTAAAATCTGGCGCAACCGCATAGGATCGCCTATGACGAATCTGGGAACCTGGGCGTCAACCAGCAGATTCAATTCCAGCTTTTTCCGCTCCACCTGCTGGATGACGATGTCCGAAATGCCCTCCACAACCGAATGCAGGTTGAATTCAATCGATTCCAGATTCAACTGGCCAGCTTCGATTTTCGAAAAGTCAAGAATATCATTCAATAATTGCAACAGTTGGACTGCGCTGTTCTTCAGGATTTTCATGTATTGTCGCTGCTGCGGCGTGATCTCCGTGTCCATCATCAAATCCGCCATGCCCAGCACGCCATTCATGGGCGTCCGAATTTCGTGGCTCATATTGGCCAGGAATTTGGACTTGGCCATGTTGGCCGATTCAGCCGCGATTTTCGCCTGTCGCAATTCCTCTTCGTACTGCTTTCGGCTGGTGATATCAATCAGAGTGGATGAAATGAACATCGGTCGATCATGTTCGTCCCTGATGACCGAGGAATTGGTCAATGTCGGAAACACTGTGCCGTCCTTGCGCAAGCGCCACATCTCTTTGGCCTTCAAATTCCCTGTTTGAATCAATCCGATGTACGGTTCCGAGAGCCCGGCGAGCTGTTCCGGCGAATGGAAAATTTCTTCGTTCCTGGTTAAAATTTCATCGGTCTTGTAACCATGCATCTGAGCGAAGGCCTCATTCACGTAGATCATATTCCCATCCATATCCGTGATGAGGGCGCCGTAATTCGCCTCATCGATGATGGTTTTGAATTTCTGTATCTCCTTCTCCGCTTTTTTCCTGGCTGAAATATCCCGCATCACGCATTGCAGCGTCAGCACCTTGCCGTCCTTAAGTAACGGCCGCCCCGTGATTTCGACTGGGAAAACAATCTGATCTTTTGTTTTGTAGAAGAATTCCATCGATGCCGGTTGCTTGTCTACAAATGTTTTTTTCAGCAGCTTCAATGCTTTCAGCAATTCGCTCTTTTTAGCAAAGTATTTGGAAACATGACTGCCGATCTCCTCATCGGCATCGTAGCCGCCGAATTCTCTGACTGCCGGACTGCAATATTGCAGAATCCCTGTCGCGGACACCCGAATCACAACATCGCGCAGATTTTCGATCAGCAGTTTGTAGTCCTGCTGGCTGGTCCTCAGATCGCTGATCGCCTGAATCCGGGTGATAACGCTCCCGAAATACACCGAAATGGTTTCAATCGTGGATCGAATATGCACGGGTATTTCGCTCATCTCGTACGACGCCACATTCAACGCGGCAATCACTTCATCATTGGAAATGATTGGAAGCACCCCCCCGCTCTTGATCCCCATTGACAAACGGGATTTATCCGTCGTCACATCGATTGCCGGATGGTCCCGGTTATAGGACAAATACAACGATTCGCGTTTCATGATCATCTGGTACTGCGTTGACCGGGCATCCAGTACGGCGGTACGTTTCAATAATTCAGCAGGCAGATTTTTCGATGCAACCATGCGAAACTCATTGGAGGACTTATTAAATATGTACACACCGGCGCCGTCGATTCCTTCAATCGTGGTGATGTGGCGGAGGAGTCCATTCAAAGCATCGTTCATGCAATCGATTGAATTCAATCCCACTGCCAGATCGCGCTGCATTCGGATCAGCGCCTCCTGCTGTTTGCGTTCCGTAATATCCTCGAAGCTTTCAACACCGCCGATTATCGCCCCATTCATGTCCTTGAGATAATCGATATTCTTGGAGACGATCCGTTCGCGACCATCTCGGGTTAAAATGACGCACTCATTGTTGAACTTGGGTTTGACGACGTCATCGGCAAATAAACCACATTTGGTATTGCACGGCTTTATGGCGAACAATGTGCACGGCTGGCCGATCAATTCAGATTTATCATAGCCGAGAATTTGCGTCGTTTTATCGTTGACGCTGGTGATGATTTTATTGGTATCAACGGTGAAAATAGCGTCGGGCACAACCCGATAAAGCTGCTGAGCGCGTTCTTTTTCCTGAATAATTTCCTGCTCCGTCCTCTTTCTGTCGGTTATATCCCTCAGTATTCCAATGGCGCACCACTGTCCCTGAATCTGAACCGAGGATAGTGAAAGTTCGATGGGAAATTCACCCCCATCGGCTCTCAGCGCGGACAATTCTACAGTCTTTCCAACAGCTCCGCCGGCGCCCGTCGTTTTGAAAATCTCGAACATAGTGGAATGGGCAGCACGGAATCGCTCCGGCGCAATCGTCTCATGAAGATTTTTACCCAGCACACTTTCCCGCGAATAGCCGAAAACGCGCTGCGCCGCATCGTTCCAGTATGTGATCCGTCCTTCATTATCCATCATGATGATCGCATCCTTGGCCGATGTCGTAATCATCCTGAATTTCAATTCGCTCTCTGCCAAGGATCGCTCAATTTCTTTTTGACCCTCCCGTAACTGTAAATTGTACAAAGCATATCCGATGTCCTGGGCAATTTCTTCGAACAGCACAACTTCCTCGGGATCATTGAGCAGTTCATCTTTAATAGAAACAGAGAATACACCGAAGATTTCCTGTTCGTGCCCCAATCGCGCCACCATCGCGCCGCGATTTTCATACATTTCAATTAATGGGCAGTCCCCGCAGGCATCGCGCGTATCTTGAATACGAAGAACCCCCGATTTCTCCAGAACCCGCCGCGTGCATTCCGGAAAATTCCGCTGAGTGAAACGCTTTTCGAGCCCTGCCGCCATTGCGCCTAGACCGGCCTGGCACAGAGACACAAAATCCTGTCCGTTCCGAATCAGAACGATCCATGCGCTGGAATATCCCCGCGATGCCACAAGCGTCTCGCAAATTGCGGTCAGGAGTTTCACCCTGTCTGTCTCCCGATTGACCAGCAGATTGACCGCGCGAATGGATTTCAGAATTGTTTTCAGATGCTGTTCTTTCATCTCGACCTGCTTTCGACGGGTGATATCCACGAACAGAGCCAACAGCATCGTTTCATCTACCATGCTGGCTGTTATCTCGAACCAGGTTTTCACCGGGGGACAGTATTGTTCAAAATTGACCGGCGCGGCCGTGCGCTTTGCCTGTCCGAAATTGAGGGACAAATTTTCCCTCGCGCTCTCTATAAACAGCTCGTCCGGTTTTCGCCCAATGATCTGCGCCTTATCCCTGCCAATCATCCGGATGAACGCAGTATTGGCGTCCAGACACTCAAAATCCAATTTCTGATTTTCTGCTTCAATAATCCGAAAAAGTACCGATGCAGTGGGAGAGCCGTCAAACAAGGCGAGACTTCCTGCGTCCAATTTTGCGACTGCGACTTCTGTTTTATCTGACATGTTTTACCTCGATACCCCTGCTTATTCTATTTGAAAAGCACATGCGAACATTCCCGGGGACCCGTCTCTATTCTCCATGACTGGATCATTCGGTTAACGATTTCATTGGTTGATTAACCCTACAATTACATCCTGTTGCGCCAGAAATCATCTGGCGGAGGAAAGAATTCACCCCTCATTTCGCGCTGTTGCGTCCCCCTCTCAATTGACCAGCCATTTGTGGAGCAGATCGTATAATTTTTCAGGATCAATCGGTTTGGAAATATAATCATCCATCCCGGAGGCCAGGTACTTTTCCTTGTCCCCCTTCATAGCGTTGGCCGTCATGGCAATGATGGGCAGCGATTTCAAATTCAGGTCATTCCTGATTTTCTCCGTCGCCTTCAGGCCATCCATTTTCGGCATCTGTACATCCATCAACACCAGGTCATATTTCTTTTGCCTGAGCGAAATCAGCGCAAGTTCCCCGTCCGGGACAACATCCACCGGGATGCTGGTCTTCGCTAACAAGGCGAGAGCGACCCTTTGGTTGATGTAATTATCTTCTGCCAGCAGCAGACTTTTTGTACCTCTCAACGCGGACAATTCCTGAATCCTCTTTTCCGAATGAGTCGCCTCCAACCGGGACGCTGGTTGCCTGGCTTTGTGGTTTTTTTCCGAAACAGCGACGAGTATCTTTCTGAAAAGCTGTCGCTTTTTCACCGGTTTCACGAGCGAAGAGACATTATTTACAGCCTTGATGGAATTGACCTCATCATTGTCGCTGACCGAGCTCAGAAGGATAATCGGCGTTTGAGCGTGATTCTCCATCTGCCGAATGCGATCAATGAGTTCCACGCCGTTCATCCCCGGCATCTGATAATCAGTGATGATCAACTTGAAGGCCTGATGTGTAGTCAATTTGTCCAGGGCGTCATTCCCGTCCTCCACAGGGATCGGAATGAGATCAAATGATTTCAGCATTTCCTGCAGGATGATTCGATTGGTCTGGTTATCATCCACCACCAGCACATGCAGCCCTTTCAAATCATCCGGCAACTCCTTCACCAATTTCAAGTCTGTTTTCATGTACTGAAATTTGGCAGTGAAATAGAACTGACTGCCTTTCCCCACGGTGCTGTCCAGCCAGATATCGCCCTTCATCAATTTAACCAGATGCTTACTGATGGACAGTCCCAGACCAGTCCCGCCATATCGTCGCGACATTGTGGAATCGGCCTGCGTGAAGCTCTCGAAAATAACCTGCTGCCTCGCGATGGGAATGCCGATCCCTGTATCCGAGACAGCGAAACACAATTCCACGCCGCTATCTTTGCAATGCTCCATTTCCACTTTTATTGTAATTTCACCCTTTTCAGTAAACTTCACCGCATTGCCCACGAGGTTGATGATCACCTGGGTCAGTCGAACCGGATCGCCTGCAAGCACAGTCGGCACATCGTTATTGATGAGCAGATTGAGCTCCAGCCCTTTCTCCTCGATTTTGGGAACGAATATATCCATCACATTTTCAAGTACCTGGCGCAGGTCAAATTCAATCGATTCCAGCGTCAGTTTGCCGGCCTCGATTTTCGAAAAATCGAGAATGTCATTCAAAATGGTCAGCAGTTGGTCTGCGCTCGCTTTCACCATTCTCAAATACTGCTCCTGCTGACCGGTCAGCCGCGTCTCCAGCAGCAAATCCGTCAGACCTATCACCCCATTCATGGGAGTTCGGATTTCATGGCTCATATTGGCCAGAAATTCACTCTTCGCCCGATTGGCTGCTTCGCTGACTTGTTTCTCTTTCTCCAATTCTTTGGTCTTCAGCCGCAACATGGCATTGTCTCGAAGCGCGTTCCAGTATTCGTGATGCTGAATCTTTCCCTGCTCTAACAGGAACAACAAGAAAAACAATGCAAAAAACGCCAGCCCGAGTTCCTCCTGACCTCCATTGAAAATACAGAATACAAGCGTCGGTGAAATGATCAACGCTAAAAACACCTGAAGGAGCTTGAGCGTCGGTGAAAGGGATGTCACTACCGCGGAACTAATACCACTCGTTGCCAACAGCACCAGCAGCGACGTCCAGGTTAGTCCGTAGACTGCAACTGTATGGCCGGTAAATCCGCCCCAGGTCGCCGCCAGTCCGATGGTTCCAATGAAGAATAATCGCTTCCAAACCTGCGGATTCCTGAGATAGAGCTGTTCGCGGTATACTGCCAGCACAAATCGCACGCCGGCAAAAATTAAAATGAAAACGCCATGTCCCAGGATGACAGCTTTATGATCATAGAGGTAGCTCGTTGTAGTCAAAATAATGCCGTAGAGCAAAAGATGAACGAGCGGGCTATACACAGAGCGTCGCCCCAGATCGAGGTCGGCCCGCGTTTTCAATTCGACGCGCAATTCAGGGTCGACCGGGGCCAGTTGCGTCCTTGTGTTAAACATCTCATTTTTCCTCAATATTTTCATTACTCGTCAGTGCTGCTTGACACGACGGCGACTTTGTTGCCGTCAGGCGCCGTCAGTTCTCATTTTTGAAAAGCCACTTGCTGAGCATCGAATAGAGCTCCGTCGGCTGAATCGGCTTGGAGAGATAATCATTCATGCCTACCTCCAGGCATCGCTCCTTATCGCCCTTCATCGCATGAGCAGTCATGGCGATGATGGGAATATGGCGCATTTTCAACTCATTGCGAATGAATTGTGTCGCTGCAAATCCGTCCATCGTGGGCATTTGCACATCCATGAGGACAAGATCGAAATGTCCCTGACTCAGCCTATCCACTGCGCTTTTTCCGTCACCCGCGACCACTGTCGGAATACCGGTCTTTGAAATCAACGCTATGGCCACTTTCTGGTTAATGATGTTATCCTCAGCAAGCAGGATGGTGAAGCGGTCTTTCGACGCTGCCAGTTGGGCTATCCATTGCCTTGTCTTCTCATCCTGCTTCGAAGCAGCCGGCTTGACAAAGGAATTGATCAGCTTTCCACTTATTTGAATCAGCATGTTGTACAATTGGCTCTGTTTGACAGGTTTGGTCAGGGTCCAAACGCAGGAAAACAGACTCCCATCCAACAGATTTTTATATTTCCCAATCGACGTGAGCAGCAGCACCGGAGTAAATTCATACATCTTCATTTTCCTCAGATTCATGATGAATTCCCGACCATCCATATCCGGCATGTGATAATCAGAGATGACAATATCGTATTTCATCTTTTGGTTTAATTTTATCAACCCGGCTGCTCCGCTTTCCGCGACATCGACCTGGCATTTGAACGACTTAAGCGTCTCATTCAGAATGATCCGGTTAGTCTCGTTGTCATCCACCACCAGAATATTCAGATTCGACAGGTCACCTTCCCCATGTTCTTCGTTCGTTGGAGTCGCTGTCCCAATCGGGAGCTTCACGGTAAAATGAAACGTGCTCCCATTGCCGACTGCACTCTCCAACCAGATTCTCCCATTCATCATCTCCACGAGCTGGCGCGAGATGGTCAGTCCCAGTCCTGAACCGCCAAATTTTCGCGATGTGGAATTATCCGCCTGAGTGAAGCTCTCAAAGATAACTGCCTGTCGATCCGGAGCGATGCCAATGCCCGTATCCTTCACTGAAATGTGAATCTTAGCGAGACCAGCCGTTTGCTCCTGCATCTGCGCCATCACGGTGATACTGCCCACCTCTGTGAACTTGATGGCATTGCCCAGCAGATTCACTAAAATCTGCCGGATGCGCATGGGATCGCCGACGAGGGAATTGGGCACATTTTTGTCAATGGATAAAAATAGATCCACTCCTTTCTGCTCCAGTTTATGCACGACAATATCCGTGGCATTTTCGATGATGCTTCGCATGTTGAATTCAATCTGCTCCAGGTTCAATTGCCCGGCTTCGATTTTCGAAAAATCAAGAATGTCATTGAGCAGCCCCAGCAGTTGATCCGCGCTGTTTTTCAGCATATCCAGGTATTGCCGCTGATTTTCATTCAGGGCAGTATCACCCAACAAATCGCACATCCCGATGATGCCATTCATGGGCGTTCTGATTTCATGGCTCATATTGGCCAAAAATTCCGATTTCGCCCGGCTTGCAGTTTCGGCTCGTACCTTTTCTTTATTCAATTCGACCATCGACTTTTCATACTCATTGGCAGCTTCCTTGAGCATGTTACTCAATACTTCTGCTTTTCTCTCAGAGAGTTGCAGTTCGTATTGCAGTCGTTTCACCATTTCATCCATTCTGAAATTCCCGTGTTATTCCCCAAGAATTGTCAATGTTGCCGTCTCATTGTGAAGATGTGAAATCAGCTCTTTGCCGACCGGCGCGTATTCGCCATAGGTGTAAAAACCAATGATGGGGATGTCCGTTCCGACTGTCTCCCTGATCATGGAAATCTCTTCATCTGTTCGGGAGCCAAGCACGATTTTACGCGCCATGCACGAATAGAAAAAGACGACCGCCGGTTTCACGTTCGCAGAGCCATTCCGCAGCCGGCTCAATGCCTGAGTTGCTGCTTTTTTCGCAGCGTCGAGAATATCGGACTCGCTGCCCATCGTCATTTTCACGAAAGCGCCCTGGGGAATATCGCCGGCAAATGTCACCGTGCCCTTGTCACGATCGACTCCCATGGTAGCGCGGCAGAGATAATAGCCATCCTCGTGAACATCGCCGCAAGGGCCCAACAGTCCCAACGGATATTCAACACCGACTGCCGGCAGCATCGCTGCATGGCGTCCGAGGAATTTTTCATACACCTCCAGCGCCGGCTTTCCATCCAGTTCGTACACGACATTCCTGATCGACTTCGTCACCTGCTTGGACACCCCGATGGTCGTCCAGCCGCTTTGCACTCCGGTCCCTAATTTGAAGTCTCCCAAAAAAGCAACGCCGACCAGCGCATCCGTCAGCACCTGCCCATCAAAATATTGAAACGTCTGTTTGAACAGGCTGCCATCGCCGGCAGTGCCCCCGGCTATTTTCACATCTTTGCCCAGCACGGACTGAATGCCTTGAATGATTTCAGTGCCGTTTCCGGTGAGACCATCCGAAAAGATTTGAATGTATCCGGTAGGTAAATCCTTGAACTGTTCCGCTAACTGCGCCCCGGCGAGAAATGAGTTCCGGCCAATTTCCGTTACCACGGATAGACGAAATGTGATTTCATCCGAGACAAGTCCTAACATTACAACCGAATTTACGCTCAAGCCTTTGTGCGATATTTCCCCGTCCGTCGTACAGCCAATGAGCGATGCGTCCGGCAAAATTGATCTGATGCCGTCGATTACTTCCTGTTGGTTGTAGTGAATTGCTCCGAATACCCAGACCATGGCGGGCATTCTCCCGAGGCGCGATTTCACTTCCTGAGCGACTTCTTTGCCTGCTTCAAACGCATTCGGGTTTGAACTGACAGCACTGCTCGCTTTTATCATTTGTCTTTTTCCTTTCCTTTTATTGCTAATATTTTCCAGGCGCAACTCCTGTGAATTCCTGAAATTTTATCGCCCAAGCGGTAGAGACGCTCGAATCGAGACCGAGCCCCGTCACAAGAGCCGATCATTGAATATCGCCCCAAAATAGTGGCGAGCACATAGTTCTCCTGTCAAGTTATCGGAAGCTCATCCTGAACACTTTATGGAATTTAAACACATCGGTGAAGTATGGCGAAATGTTATTATTTGCCTTAACCGTTTCGGGAAAAAACAATGGGAAGAAATTGCAATGGAGCGGAATTGTGTTTACACTTCATGGAAGGATGGAGCATAAACGAGGTCTGACGAAAGCATAGTGGCAATGTTCATTCTGACGAGATTGGGGACTGGTCTGGTCCGATTGGCATCAGCGTTAGCAAGACTGAAATGTGCGGGAAGGTCTGGCACGAATGCCAGATTTTTAACTATTTTTCAAGCAGGCGTGCCAGTCCGGAGTAATAAAAAAGGCAGTCACGCATGACTGCCTTTAAACTCAATAAACTGCTGAAAGTACTATTCATTTTCCTGGACTGCGGGGGTCTCAGCTTTTTCAACTTCCTTGGGCTTCTCAGCCTTTTCAGTTTTCTCAGCCTCTTTTTTCTCTTTCTTCGGCTTGCGAACATTTTCGAACCCGACCAGTTCGATATAGGAGACTTCTGCACCATCGCCTTGCCGACGACCTAATTTGATAATTCGGGTGTAGCCACCATTTCTGCTGACGAACACAGGTCCGATTTCATTGAACAATTCTTTGACAACGTTTTTATTTCGGACTGTTCTGAGAACATGTCGTCGCGCGCCCAATGTATTTTTCTTGGCGAAGGTGATCAAACGTTCCACCATTGGACGTACAGCCTTTGCGCGTGCTGTGGTCGTTTTGATTTTCTTGTGGAGAAGCACATCCGTGGCCATGTTCGATAACATCGCTTTGCGATGGCTGGTATTTCGACTTAACTTGCTAAATGACTTTCTATGTCTCATGAAATTAATCCTCTCAGAATCAATAGCCTTCAGATTTCAAATATTTATCCACGTCCATTCCGAAATGCAATCCTTTTTCTTCAAGAATTTTATTCAATTCGGACAATGACTTTCTTCCAAAGTTTCTGAATTTGAGCATTTCCGGTTCGTCGCGGCGGACGAGGTCACCGATGGTTTTAATGTTCGCTGCCATCAGACAATTGTGGGACCGAACAGAAAGTTCGAGTTCATCGACGCTCATCTTCAGCAGCTTGCGGATCCGCAATGCTTCTTCATCAATTTCAGGGCTCTCCTCCTGCTCCGGTTCAATATCGATATTGATGAACAATTCAATATGATCTTTTAGAATCTTGGCTGCAATAGTCAAAGCATCGTCTGGAGTAATACTGCCATCCGTGGTAATTTCAAGAATCAGCTTTTCGTAATCAACTTTCTGCCCCACCCGGGTGTTTTCGATTTTGAATGCCACGTTTTTTACGGGTGAAAAAATTGAATCGATAGGAATTGTGCCGATTGGCTGATCCGGCATTTTATTTTCTTCTGCCGGCACATAACCTTTGCCCCGTCCGACCTTCAATTCCAACCGAAACTTGGCATCGGCATTCAATGAAGCAATGTGAAGGTCAGGGTTTAACACTTCAAAATCGCTTGTACTATCTAAAATATTTCCCGCTTTAAAGTCCTTTGGTCCTGCGAGATCCAGCGTCACTTTATCCGGCCTTTTGTTGATCAATTTAATTCGCACCTGTTTCAAATTCAGGATAACTTCAGCAACATCTTCAACCACGCCAGGTATTGTAGAAAATTCATGCAGTACATTTTCGATCCGAATGGAAGTGATAGCCGCCCCTGGCAATGAGGACAACAGCACTCGCCGCAGGGCATTTCCTATGGTCACGCCAAAACCGCGCTCTAGAGGTTGGACAGCAAACTTACCATAATTATTTGTATATGTTAATTCGTCAATCTCAATGCCATCTGGCATGCGAAAATTTGGCCAATTCATCACACTCACTCCTCATGAATAGAGGTTTCCAAACCCTATGAATAATCCTGTCTACAAATTTTCGGAAATTATTACAAGGATTATTAACGACTATTTTGAATATAACTCAACGATTAAAGATTCTGTGATCGATTCCGGAATATCCGTTCGTTCCGGCAAATTCAAGTACGTGCCGCTCAAATTTGCCTTGTTCAAACTCAACCAGGGATATTGCCGGTCGTCTTTTATCTTTCTCAGCGAAGAGTGGACTACAGCCATTTTTTTGCTTTTCTCTTTAACCTGTACGACATCCCCCACGTGCACAATGTAGGAAGGAATATCAACCAATTTATCATTCACCAGAAAATGGCGATGCCGCACCAACTGCCTGGCTGTTTTTCGTGACGGGGCGAATCCCAACCGAAACACGACATTATCCAGCCGGCTTTCAAGAAGTTGCAGCAAATTCGAGCCTGTAATTCCTTTCATCCGTTCCGCTCTCTCGAAATAATTGCTGAACTGATTTTCCAGGATTCCGTAGATGCGACGGACTTTCTGTTTTTCTCGAAGTTGAACACCATATTCCGAATGTTTGACACGTCGATTCCTGCCGTGCTGCCCTGGGGCATACCCTTTCTTTTCAAAGGGACATTTATTTGTATTGCATTTGGTCCCTTTAAGAAATAGCTTCTGGTTTTCCCTGCGACATAATTTACAATCAGGTCCTTTATATCTTGCCATCTATTTAAAGCCTCCAGAAATTGCTTTTATCCCAATTTTCATTTTATTAGACACGACGCCTTTTGGGGGGTCGACATCCATTATGGGGAATGGGTGTGACGTCCTTAATGGCCGTTATTTCAAGTCCAGCAGCCTGAATCGAGCGAACAGCCGCCTCACGACCGCTGCCTGGTCCCTTGACCAGCACTTCAACTCGTTGCAGCCCAAGTTCTTTTGCTTCTTTCACAGCCGTTTCTGCCGCTGACTGTGCGGCGAATGGCGTACTTTTTCGCGAACCTTTAAAACCAACTCTTCCTGCCGAGGCCCAGGAAATGACATTGCCATAGTTGTCTGTTAACGAAATTATTGTATTATTGAATGTTGCTTGTATATGGGCAACGCCGGTTGCTTCAACCTTTTCGCGCTTCTTTCCTCGTTTTGCTTTCGGATTTGCCAAAGTTAACCTCCAAGAAAATGACTCTGGATTACTAAAGAATTATGAATTGCTATTTTGCTTTCTTCTTAAGAACGCCCGACTTCCTTCGCCCGGAGCGTGTTCGAGCATTTGTGTGTGTACGCTGCCCGCGTACCGGCAAACCACGACGATGTCTGATTCCGCGGTAACACCCGATGTCCATCAAGCGCTTAATATTCATCGACAATTCAGCACGCAGCGCGCCTTCGACTTTATATTCGGCCAGAACGGTCCGAATTTTTCCGACTTCATCGTTCGATAGGTTTTTCACACGCGTATCAGGATTTATTTTTGCTTTGGCAATTATCTCTTTTGATAATGATTGACCAATACCAAAAATATATGTCAATGCAACTTCAACCCTTTTTTCTTTGGGAAGATCTATTCCTGCTATTCGAGCCAAGATTTCCTCCTGCTAATAATGTTAAGTTCTAACCTTGTCTTTGTTTATGGCGAGGATTTTTACAGATAACCCGGATTTTTCCTCCTCGCTTTATGATTTTGCAATTATCACAGATTTTTTTTACTGAAGAGCGTACTTTCATGTTATCACCACCTTGAAATATCGTGAAACTCTTGTGCTAATTGAGTAGCAATATGGATGCGTTATTTATATCGATATGTGATTCTTCCCCGCGTAAGATCGTAAGGCGATAATTCTACAGTGACTTTATCCCCAGGAAGAATTTTTATGAAATGCATTCGCATCTTGCCCGATATATGCGCCAGTACCTGGTGACCACTTTCTAATTCGACTTTAAACGATGCATTGGGAAGAGTCTCAATAATCGTTCCATCAACTTTTATTGGTTCTTCCTTTGGCATAAATGAACTCCCTGGTTTTACAATCCATTCGTTAATATATCGGCGCCCTGTGCAGTTACCGCTACGGTATGTTCAAAATGTGCTGACGGGCGTCCATCTCGAGTCTTTACAGTCCAATTATCCTTACCAACGAAAACGTGATAGCTGCCCATGTTGACCATCGGCTCGATGGCGAAAACCATGCCTTCCCTTACCACGGGTCCCTGATTCGATGGACCATAATTTGGAATTTGTGGTTCTTCGTGAAGCTTACGTCCGATGCCATGCCCGACCAGATCTCTCACAACTGAGAATCCCGCAGATTCCACATGTGTTTGAATTACATGGGAGATATCCGAAAGCCGAATTCCAGGCTTAATGATGCTTATCCCTTTTTCGAGCGCCTGACGCGTAACCTCGACCAGTTTGACTCGCGCAGAATCAACATGTCCCACCGGGTAGGTTTTTGCAGCATCACCAAAGTACCCTTTGTATTTCACACCTACATCGACGCTTACGATGCTCCCGGCTTCAAGTCGTGCGTCCCCGGGAATTCCGTGAACAACCTGATCATCTATGGATATGCACGTTGAAGCAGGATAGCCGCTAAACCCTTTGAATGCCGGTCGGGCTCCCATGGAAAGTATATATTTTTCTGCCTCTGTGTCTATTGCCCGCGTTGTCATCCCGATTTCGATCATCTGTTCGATGATATGAAACGTGTTCACGAGTATTTTACAGCTCTCTCTTATGGCATCGATCTCGCGCGGGCTTCGTCGTTGAATCATTTATTTTACAGCGTTATCAAGAAACATTCGAATGTCTCGCTGGATGTCTTCGATCGCTCCATCAGAATGAAACAGATGCAATTTATTAATTTTCTGATAGTAGTCTTGCAGCGGTCTCGTCTTTTCGTAATAAACATTCAGCCGGTTGCGCACTGTCTTCTCATTATCATCCGCCCGTTGAATCACAACGCCACCGCACATGATACATCTGTTATTGGCTGGTGGAGGATCGGTGACCACATTATAGTCTTTTCCGCATTTGCGACAAACTCGCCGGCTCGTCAGTCGAGCAACGATTTTGTCTTCGGATAGTTCCAGGCCGATTACGGCATCCAGTTTTTTGCCGCTTCTTTGAAAATATTTATCCAGCGCCTGGGCCTGGGCGACAGTTCGCGGAAATCCATCCAAAATAAATCCATTTTTACAATCCGGTTCCAGCAAGCGCTCGTCAATCATTCCAATCATCACATCGTCCGGCACAAGTTCGCCCTTGTCCATAAATTGCTTTGCCTGCTTGCCCAGGTCGGTGTCGTTTTCAATAGCAGTTCTTAAAATATCCCCGGTTGAAATGTTTGGTATGCGATAATGAGATCCCAAAATCTTCCCCTGGGTGCCTTTCCCTGTCCCAGGAGCCCCCAGCATGATCAATATCATAATTCCATTCCTCAGCGGAGAGCGTTTTAATTTAGCTGTTTAAGCGCGCCGTCTTCCTTTGAGTCTGCCGGTTTTTAAAAATCCGTCATAGTGACGCATGAGCAAATGAGATTCAATCTGCTGCAATGTATCCAGAGCCACACCCACAATAATCAGCAACGAAGTCCCACCGAAAAAGGAAGCGAATGTGAATGAGACATTCGTGAACTTGGTGATGAAATATGGGAAGATAGCAATGATCGCCAGAAAAACCGATCCCGGCAATGTGATTCGAGTCAGTATGTTATCGACAAATTCCGATGTCTTTTTACCTGGCCGAACACCGGGAATGAATCCGCCGGATTTTTTCATATTATCAGCCACGTCAATTGGATTGAAAGCGATGGCTGTGTAAAAATAGGTGAAGAATACAATCATGCCGCCATAAATCAACCAGTAGATAATAGATGTCGCCTCAAAATAATTAGCGACAGTGGCGACAAATTCACTTCCGGGGAAGAATGTCTTTATCGTATTGGGGACGAACATGATTGCCTGGGCAAAGATGATAGGCATTACGCCCGCTGTGTTGACACGTAGCGGAATATGAGTGCTCTGCCCACCGTACACTTTTCTTCCCACAACGCGTTGCGCATATTGAACAGGGATCTTGCGCGTTCCCTGTGTCAAAATGACGACAGCGGCGATAGTTCCAATCATCGTTAATAATAAAAACGCTTCAGTCAAAATGGCTCTGTTGCCACCCAATACCTGGGTGATTTCCGTGGCAATTGCGTTTGGAAACCGCGCAATGATGCCAATGAAAATGATTAATGAAATACCGTTTCCAATGCCGCGCTCCGTTATCTGCTCGCCCAGCCACATGATGAGAACACAGCCGGCGGTCATCGTAAACATGGTGAAAATCCGGAAGGCAAATCCGGGATCCGGCACAACAGCTAGTCCCGACTGCGTTGTTCCTATGCTTTCGATGAAGACGGCCAATCCATACGACTGTAACGCAGAAATCAGTACCGTCCCGTAGCGGGTGTACTGAGTAATTTTTTTGCGACCCTCTTCCCCTTCCTTCTGGAGCTTCTGGAAATATGGGACCACGGCGCCCAGCAGTTGAAGGATAATGGAAGCTGAAATGTATGGCATAATTCCCAGGGCGAATACAGTCGCCTGCATGAGAGCGCCACCCGCGAACATATCATAAAGGCTGAAAATTCCGCCACCTCCCATTTGCTGGAAAAATTCGAACAGGGCTTTTCCATTGATTCCGGGAACGGGGATGTGGCTGCCAATGCGATTTACAACCAGAATTAATAATGTAAAAATAATGCGCTTTTTCAGATCCGGTATTCGAAAAATGCTCTGAATACTTTTAATCATAAGACGGATATCCTCCCTTGGGCAGCCGCGATCTTCTCTTTCGCAGACTGGCTGAACGCATGTGCCGAAATCTCGATTTCTCTAGTTATCTCTCCGTCACCCAGCACTTTCACAGGAATATCTTTTTTTCGAATGATCCCTCTCTCGAATAAAATCTGAGGATCAATTTTGGAAACATCGCTGATCCGTTCTAGGTCTTTCAGATTGATGACCTGAAATTCCTTTTTGAATCGATTGAAGAATCCCCGTTTGGGCAAACGTCGCTGCAATGTGGTCTGTCCACCTTCAAAACCGGCTTTTCTTTTGAATCCTGCACGCGATCCAGCACCTTTTTCACCGCGACAACTGGTGCCGCCATGACCTGACCCAGGGCCTCGTCCGACTCGTTTGCGTTTTTTTCTTGATCCGGGAGCGTACTTTAAACTACCTAAATTCATATATTCCTCTATCTGGTTAGGCCAATTCTTCTACATCAACTAAATGAATCACTTTATTGATCATTCCACGAATTTGCGGCGAATCTGTTTTCTCAACCGTGTGGTGAATTCTACGCAATCCCAAAGCCCGAACGGTCTGCTTCTGCTTGATATTATAGCCGATCACACTTCGTTTCAGCGTAATCTTCAATGTTTTAGTTTTTTCTTTGGTCATTATTCTTCTCTATCAATTTATCTCTTTGAATTTTCTGACAAAAGCCATTTTCAGGAAATTGGTTTTGTAAAAACTTCCTGATAGGAAACGCCTTTCTTTCTGGCCACGTAGGAGACATCTAACAGGCTCTCCAGCGCAACTATCGTGGCTTTTACAACATTGTGCGGATTGGAGGATCCAATCGATTTCGTGAGAATATTTTGAATCCCGGCCGACTCAAGCACCGCACGCACGCCACCACCAGCGATGACGCCTGTTCCTGGTGAAGCTGGTTTCAAAAATACTCGCGCACCGCCAAATTTCGCAGTGATTTCATGCGGAATAGTCCCTTTAATGACTGGAATTCGAACCAAATTTTTCTTAGCACTATCAGCCCCTTTGGTGATCGCATCGGTCACTTCATTCGCTTTTCCGAGGCCAATACCCACATGTCCATTTCCATCACCCACTACGACTATTGCATTGAAACTAAATCGCCGGCCACCTTTTACGACCTTCGCAACGCGATTTATCTGAACAACTCGTTCTTTCAAATCAAGTTCATTGGGGCTTATACGATCGACCTTCTTCACAGGTTTTCTCCAACTTTATCGTTAAAATTTCAGTCCGCCTTTACGCGCGCCTTCTGCAACGGCTTTGACACGACCGTGGTACAAATAACCATTACGATCGAAGACGACATTCTCAAATTTCATCTCCAGAGCTTTCTTAGCGATACCTTCACCGACCAGCCCTGCAACTTCAATATTCGTCTTGGCTTTCTCAACTTTCTCTTTGAGCTCTTTGGTCAGGCTCGATACGCCAGTTATCGTCTTCTGGTTCGAATCGTCAACTAACTGCGCATAAATGTGGTTCAAACTTTTAAACACAACCAGACGAGGGCGTTGCGGAGTGCCATGAATTTTTTTCCGAATGCTCTTTTTCTTTCGGATTCGAACTACCAGTTTTTTTATTCCTTTGCTGCTCATAAAGCACACGTCCCTTTATAATTAAATTCATTCAAACTTTTAACCAGCGGTCTTTCCAGCCTTACGTCGGATATGTTCGCTGTCGTATTTGATTCCCTTGCCCTTGTAGGGTTCAGGAGGTCGGAACGAACGAATTTTAGCGGAAACCTGGCCGACGAGCTGCTTGTCAATTCCTTTAATTACGATGGTTGTGGGATTTTCCAACTTAATCTCAATCCCACTGGGCGGTTTGAACAAGATTGGATGGGAATATCCCAACGCTAATTGCAAATTTTTTCCCTTGAGTTCTGCGCGATATCCAACGCCAACGATTTGCAATTTTTTCTCAAACCCCTTTGTAACCCCATCCACCATATTCTGAATCAAGGAACGATATAATCCATGAAGGGCGCGATGGTTTTTATTGTTTGTGGGTCGGCTTACCTGGACGCTCTTGCTTTCCGCGTTGTATTCAACCGTAATCGCTGTGTCGAATTCTTGTTCCAACACAAATTGACCTTTGGAAACTTGAATCACGTTATGTTCGATTTTAATATCAACACCCTGCGGGATGTTAATCGGTTTTTTCCCAACTCGTGACAATTTTATACTCCTTATACTTGTTTGTTACCAGATATAGCACAAAACTTCACCGCCCACATTATGTTGGCGGGCTTCTCTATCTGTCACAACACCTTTTGATGTGGAAAGGACAGCAATACCAAGATTATTCAAAACGCGGGGTACCTCACTGGCTTTCACATATTGCCGCAGTCCTGGCTTGCTCACTTTTCTCAATTCACTGATGACGCTCTTTTCATTCTCATCGTATTTCAGATAAATCCGAATAAGACCTTGTTTGCCATCGTCAATTTTGATATAACTTTTTATATATCGATAATCCAATAAAAGCCTGGTTATCTCCTCTTTCAGGCGTGAAAAAGGGATATCGACTTTCGCGTGTTTTGCCGAAATCGCATTACGAATCCTGGTTAAATAATCGGCAACTGGATCAGTCATTGACATTGATTCATTCTCCATTAATTTTATGATTCAAATTACCAACTCGATTTTACAACACCAGGAATTTGCCCTTCAAGTGCTAATTCTCTAAAACAAATACGGCACAATCCAAATTTTCGATAGTACCCACGAGGACGTCCGCATCGGGAGCACCGGTTGTAATCTCTTACCTGGTACTTTTTCTTGCTTTTGGCCTTTGCTATGAGCGCTTTCTTTGCCAAGCTGACATCTCCTTCAATAATTATTGAATTTGTTCATCACTTCGTTTAACAAAAGGCATTCCAAATTGCGCCAACAGTTCTTTCCCCTCTTCATCGGACTTGGCTGTGGTCACAATAGTAATATTCATCCCTCTTATTTTTTCAATTTTATCATAGTCGATTTCTGGAAACACAATCTGTTCCTTCAATCCCAGATTATAATTTCCCCGGCCATCCATCGAACGATCAGAAAGACCGCGAAAATCGCGAACTCGTGGGATGGCAATAGTTATCAGTCGTTCTAAAAATTCATACATGCGCCATCCGCGAAGTGTCACAAAACAGCCGATCGGCATGCCGGCTCGCAGTTTAAAATTTGAGATCGCTTTTTTAGCTTTGGTGATGGAGGGACGCTGTCCTGAAATTACCGTCAGCTCTTCCACAGCCGTCTCCAACATCTTGCTGTTTTCAATGGCTTCGCCTATCCCCATATTAATGACTATTTTTTCCAGGCGAGGAACCTGCATGACATTTTTATAACTAAATTTTTTTGTGAGGTGGGGAATAATTTCTTCGCGATACGATTTCAATAAATTAGGAAAGTATTCCATTTTTATGCCTATCTGACTAAATTAAATTATGATTGCTACGATTTGGGAACCAGCATTTCACCGCATTTCTTGCAGTAACGAAATCTCTTTGTACTCTGTTTGGATTCGTCTTTGACTGCTTTCATTCCGGTCTTGGTTAAACTATTGCATTTGGGGCATAACACCATCGCTTTGGACGCATTTATGGGCGCCTCTCTCTCGATGATCCCTCCCTGAGGCATTTTCTGATTCGGCCGGGTGTGATGTTTGACAAAGTTCACACCTTCAACAATGATTTGCCCCTTCTCCGGGTAAACTTTGAGGACTCGCCCCTGTTTTCCCTTATCATCGCCGGATATAACCTGGATAATGTCGTCTTTCTTAATATGCATGATTACTCCACCAAATTTTTATAACACTTCTGGTGCCAATGATACGATTTTCATGAATTGTTGCTCGCGCAATTCCCTGGCCACCGGCCCGAAAATGCGCGTCCCTTTTGGTTCCTTTTGTTCATTGATCAGCACTGCAGCATTTTCATCGAAACGAATATAGGTGCCGTCATTACGTCCGATTTCTTTTTTCGTACGCACGACAACTGCCTTGCTGACATCGCCTTTTTTCACAGAGCCGCCGGGGATGGCCGATTTCACACTGACTACGATAATATCGCCAACGCGTGCATACCGTCGTTTCGAGCTGCCCATAACTCGTATGCACATCACTTTCTTAGCACCGGTATTGTCAGCCACATTCAATCTTGTATATTCCTGAATCATCGCTAAACTAATGCTCCTTAAAATTCTATCATCCGTACTGATCGTGTGATTATTATTTAGCTCTTTCGATTATTTCAACCAATCGCCATCGTTTCCTACGGCTCAGGGGACGGGTTTCCATGATCATCACAGTGTCGCCCACATGGCTATCATTGGTCTCGTCATGAGCCATGAATTTGCTCGTCTTTTTTATGAATTTCCCGTACAGAGCATGTCGAACTAAGCGTTCAACGATAACGACACGACTCTTGCTCATTTTGTCACTTAAAACATGACCGATTTTAACCTTGCGATTTCCTCGCGTAGTCATAGATTTTATCTCCGAATAAAAAATGTTTAACTTCGAGACTTTCTAATTCCCAATTGAAATTCATGCAGCACTGTCTTCAGCCGGGCGATATCTTTGCGCAACATGCGAAGGCGAAGTGGGTTATCTAACCGATGGGTTGCATGCTGAAATTTCAAATTTTCCAACTCTTCCTGTGTATCTTCAAGGCGCTGTTTTATTTCCGCCTCCGATAGCTGAACGATCTCATCGACTTTCATGATTTATACTCCAAAATCAGATCTCGATACAAATTTAGTCTTTATTGGCAGCTTGTGCGAAGCCAAACGAATTGCTTCCTGCGCCTGATCAAGTGTGACACCTTCAATTTCAAACATTATTCGACCCGGTTTTACTACTGCGACCCAAAATTCCGGTGCGCCTTTTCCTTTTCCCATTCGAGTTTCAGCGGGTTTAGCTGTTACAGGTTTGTCCGGGAAAATGCGAATCCATACGCGCCCGCCGCGCTTGATATAGCGCGTCATGGCAATTCTGGCGGCCTCTATCTGTCGGCTGGTGATCCAGGCCGGTTCCAATGCTTTTAAACCGTATTCACCGAACAATACTTTCGAGCCACGGAAGGCTTTCCCCCGCATCCGACCGCGTTGTTGTTTACGATATTTTGTTCTCTTCGGCATTAACATAGTCATTCTTCTCCAGCAAAAAACCGTTAATTCGACGTATCGAATTTTTCGCCTTTACAAATCCACACCTTTACACCAATGATACCATAGGATGTTTTTGCTACTGTGTTGGCGTAATCGATATTCGCTCGCAAAGTATGAAGCGGGATACGTCCTTCTTTGTACTGTTCCGTTCTGGCCATTTCAGCACCGCCAAGTCGACCGGCACAACAAATTTTCACGCCTTCCGCTCCCATTCTCATGGACGACATAATGGCTTTCTTCATCGCCCGTCTGAAACTTATTTTTGACTCCAATTGGTTGGCAACATTGCGGGCAACTAAATAGGCATCCAACTCAGGGCGCTTGATCTCTTCGATATTCAACTGAACATCCTTATTTGTGATACGCTGCAATTCAACTTTCAGCTTATCAACTTCGGCCCCTTTTCGTCCGATGACGATGCCTGGTCTGGCTGTATAAATGGTCAGAGTGATTTTTTTCGCTGTTCGTTCGATACCAATTGTCGAAATTCCTGCATGCTCCAGGCGCGCTCGCACATACTTTCTGATCTTAAGATCTTCACTCAATTTCTCAGCGAAATTTCTCTCATCAAACCAGTTTGAATCCCAGGTTCGATTGATGCCTAATCTAAGACCAACGGGATTTACTTTCTGTCCCAAATGCTCCTCCTCATTCTAAGCTTTGTCCACCAACTCTGCAACTTTAATGGTGACATGACTGGTACGTTTACGAATTCTCACCGCACGCCCCATCGAAGCAGCACGAAACCTGCGCAATGTGACGCCGCCATCAATCCGTACTTCTTTCACAAACAATCCATCAGGATCAACTTTTGAACTCCCCTCCAGATTCAATATATTGGAAATGGCTGAACGCAACGTCTTTTCCAGTGGGAGACAGGCTGATTTTCGGGTGAAATGCAGGATGTCCAACGCTTGAACGACGTTTTTCCCGCGAATCAAATCGGCTACCCGCCGTATTTTCTGAGGGGACATGTGAATATATTTTGCTACCGCTTTCGATTCCATCACAATTCTCCATTAAGGGCAATGATTTCTTATTTCCAGATTTCTCGTTTTTACTTCACTTTGGTCTTCTTGTCACCTTTGCCAGCATGACCACGAAAAGTCCTGGTTAATGCAAACTCTCCCAATTTATGCCCTACCATGTTTTCGGAAATGAAAACCGGGATAAATTTATTACCATTATGAATTGCCAGTGTATGACCAACAAAGTCCGGCGTTATTGTCGATCGTCTTGCCCAGGTTTTGATGACTTTTTTCTGATTCGTGTCATTCAGCGCCGTAATTTTTGTGAATAGTTTTTCATCAATATACGGGCCCTTTTTAACTGATCTTGCCATAATTTCTTAACCTATTTTGTCTTTCGTTTTTTAATTATTAAAGAATCAGAACTCTTCTTCTTCCCGCGCGTCTTTTTTCCTTTGGACAATTGCCCCCATGGCGAACACGGATGCCGACCACCAGAGGATTTTCCTTCACCACCGCCCATGGGATGGTCGATAGGATTCATCGCCACACCGCGAACTTTCGGTCGTCTGCCCAACCATCGGCTTTTTCCTGCTTTGCCGATATTGATGTTTTCATATTCGGTGTTGCCCACCTGTCCCAGCGTCGCCCGGCAGTTCAGCAATATCATTCGTACTTCACCAGACGGCAGTTTGATCTGCGCGTACCTACCTTCTTTGGCAACTAACTGAGCGTAGGACCCGGCGCTGCGCGCTAACTGGCCTCCCTTACCTATCTTCATCTCGATATTATGAATGGTCGAGCCCAGCGGAATGTTTTTGAGCGGCAAGTGATTGCCAACTTTTATTTCTGTTCGTTCACTCGAAATAATCGAGTCATCAACTTTCAATCCGACCGGGGCCAGGATGTAACGCTTCTCACCATCGGCATAATTCAGCAATGCAATTCGCGATGAGCGATTCGGATCATATTCAATGGCAGCGACGCGCGCCGGGATATCGTACTTGTTTCTCTTGAAATCGATAATTCGGTAAGCGCGTTTATGTCCGCCGCCACGATGGCGACAGGTCACCCGACCTAAATTATTTCGTCCTCCGGTCTTCTTATGCGACACAATCAGCGACCTCTCCGGTTTGCTTTTGGTCACTTCTTCAAAAGTAGAGATCGTCTTGAACCGCAACGAAGGAGTCGTTGGTTTAAATGATTTTACTGGCATTTCAATTCTCCACAACCATAAACACTAAAATCTGATTAAGCACCTTCAAAGTAATTAATTGTATCGCCTTCGCGCAACGTGACGATCGCTTTTTTCCAGTCAGCGCGTTTACCGCGGGTAATGCCACGTCGAGTATTTCGTTGCTTCGACTTTCCTTTCACATTCAGGATGCGAACATTTTCCACTGTCACGTCAAAGCGATCCTGCACTGCCTTTTTTACTTCGATTTTATTAGCATCTTTATGAACTTTGAAGGCATACTTCCCAACTTTTTCCTGAAGCTTCAGTATCTTCTCTGTCAGGATGGGACGAAGCAATATATTCTGTCCTTTAATCATAGAACACAAACCTCTGAAATTTTTTCAAGTGCGTTTTGTTGAATCAAGAGCACATTACAGTTTAGAATATCATATGTCGATGCATCTGTCGCCTGACGAATGATCAGGTTCGGAATGTTATTACCAGCTCGCAGCGTCGTTGAGTCATGAACCGTGGTGAGCAGAAGTACTTTTTTCTCATTGATTTTTAGATTTTTCAAAATCTGAAACATCTCTTTTGTTTTGGCGCTTTCAATGCTGAAGTCCTCAACCAGCACCACTTCTTCCTGCCGAGCCTTGTACGTATAAGCAGAGCTTTTTGCAAGGCGTCTCATTTTCTTGGTTATCGTCATATTGAAATAGCGGGGTTCAGGGCCAAAAACGCGTCCACCACCGACCCAAATGGGGGAACGACTACTTCCAGAACGCGCCGTGCCTCTCCCTTTTTGCCGCCAGGGTTTCTTTCCACCACCACTGACCAATGCGCGGTTTTTAGTCGCCACATTGCCTTGCCGTTTATTCGTCATATAACAACGAACATCTTGATAGATTAAGTGATCGTTCGGCTCAATATCGAAAACTTCTTTGGGAAGCTCGACGGATTTTCCTGAAGAAACGCCATCAATTTTAAATACTTCTAGTTCCATTGTCTAATTCCATTTATGCTAAAAAGTTTCTACGACTGTGCCTGTTTTTTTATAAAAACAATGCTCTTCACAGAACCGGGAACGGATCCTCGTACCAATAACAAATTTCTCTCGCTGTCGACTTTTACGACTTTCACGCTTTTCATGGTCACGTGATTCCCTCCCAATCGACCGGCCATTCGCGTTCCTTTATAGACTCGAGATGGATAGGAAGAAGAGCCAATCGAACCTGGCGCGCGATGCCTATCGCTCTGTCCGTGAGTTCGCGGTCCACCGCTAAAATTGTGGCGTCGAATAACGCCGGCGAATCCTTTTCCTTTCGAAACACCGGTGATTCGAACCGACTCGCCCTGAGCAAAAATATCAACCTTCACCTCGGAGCCTAACTTCAGCGATACATCGGATGCCGATCCGCGAAACTCTCTGATGACGCGCATGGCATTTACACCCGCTTTTTTAAAATGACCCAACTGGGGCTTTGCAACGACTTTCTCGCGTTTCTCTTCAAATCCCAACTGAATCGCATTATACCCATGTTTATCTTTGGTTCTGATTTCAGTCACATAGCATGGGCCAGCTTCAATTATTGTGACGACAGTATTATGCCCAGTCTCATCAAACAGCCTGGTCATTCCCAATTTCTTGCCTATTAAACCGTTCATTTTCTCTTCATCATTTTTTTTATTCAGAACTTACTTTTGGGAAATCGTTCGAGTTTGTTTTCCCTCGAATTAGTAAATGGCCGACTAAATTCTAACATAATAGCGTCGAGCGATCATACTTTGATTTCTACATCAACCCCAGCCGGTAATTCCAATTTCATCAGCGCATCCACAGTTTTCGGATTCGAATTGAGTATGTCAATCAATCGCTTATGAATTCGCGTCTCAAACTGTTCGCGTGATTTTTTATCCACATGCGGCGAACGCAATACCGTGTAAATACTTCTTCGGGTTGGTAATGGTATTGGACCCGAAATATTTGCGCCGGTTGCTTTTGCCGTTTTAATGATTTTATCAGTGGACTTATCAATCAATCGATGATCATAGGCTTTCAATTTTATGCGAATTTTTTGTCCAGCCATTCTAAAACTCCAGCATTAACAGTTGCTTTCAAAACGTATGATTAAATTAGTCGTTCGTATTATTCAATAATTTGAGTTACAACGCCAGCGCCAACCGTTCGGCCGCCCTCGCGAATGGCGAAGCGCAGTCCTTCTTCCATGGCGATGGGGGTGATCAATTCAACATCCATGTTGGTGTTGTCGCCTGGCATGACCATTTCCACACCTTCCGGCATCGCGATCGAGCCTGTCACATCCGTCGTGCGGAAATAGAACTGCGGTCGATAGCCATTAAAAAACGGAGTATGACGGCCGCCTTCTTCCTTGGCCAAAACGTACACCTCTCCCTTAAATTTCGTGTGCGGGTTGATGCTGTTCACCGCCGAAATCACCATTCCGCGTTCCAGTTCCTCTTTGTCGACGCCCCGCAACAACAAACCAACGTTGTCTCCTGCCTGACCTTCATCCAACAGCTTGCGGAACATCTCCACTCCCGTGCACACCGACTTGCGACGTACACCCAATCCCACGATCTCAACTTCGTCGCCAACATGAATCATGCCGCGTTCAATTCGACCCGTGCCAACGGTGCCGCGGCCCGTGATGGAAAATACATCTTCCACTGGCATTAAAAACGGCTTGTCCGTCGCCCGAACTGGCGTCGGGATATAGGCATCCACCGCATCCAGCAATTCCTGGATCGACTTCCATTCTTCGCCGCCAAAATCATCCTTCAGGCCTTTTTCCATGGCCAACAGCGCGCTCCCCTTCACAATCGGGATCTCGTCGCCTGGAAATTCGTACTGGCTCAACAACTCGCGCAACTCCAGTTCCACCAATTCCAATAATTCAGGATCATCCACCTGATCCGTCTTGTTCATATACACCACGATCGACGGCACGTTCACCTGGCGCGCTAACAAGATATGCTCCCGCGTCTGAGGCATCGGCCCATCCGCTGCCGATACCACCAAGATCGCTCCGTCCATCTGCGCCGCCCCGGTGATCATGTTCTTGATGTAGTCCGCATGACCAGGACAATCCACGTGCGCATAATGGCGCTTCTCTGTCATATATTCCACATGCGCTGTGTTGATCGTTATCCCGCGCGCTTTCTCTTCCGGCGCATTGTCAATCTCGTCGTACCGCTTTACTGTCGCCTGACCTTTACTGGATAAGTACATGGTGATTGCCGCCGTCAATGTCGTCTTCCCGTGATCCACATGTCCAATTGTCCCTATATTTACATGCGGCTTCGTCCGCTCAAACTTTTGCTTCGCCATGATTTCGTACCTCCGTCATTTGGGCCTTTTTTAATTCTATTTTCAGTGACTAGTCATATAGCTTCCAGCGAACATCTGGTTTGTAATTTCATCAGGAAGCTGTTCATAATGTAGAAATTGCATTGAATGTGTCGCTCGTCCCTGGGTTAACGACCGCAGCGTCGTTGTGTAGCCAAACATCTGACTCAGGGGAACCGTCGCATTGACTACTTGCAGATTCGTTCGTGCGACTATGTTTTTTATTTTTCCGCGTTTCGAATTCAAGAAATTTACAACCTCTCCCAGGTATTCTTCAGGTACGGTTATTTCGACCTTCATGATAGGTTCCAGGAGAATGGGTCCGGCTTTTTCAGCCGCATTTCGAAACGCAATGGAACTTGCAATTTTGAATGCGACTTCAGTCGCTTCCTCTTCGACATATTCCCCACCGACAAGCGTCGCTTTCACATCGATCACCGGATACCCTAGAAGAACACCGCCCAGCATTGCCTCTTTGACACCCCTGGCGATTGGCTCGATATAAAGTTTTGGAATCTTATCCTCTGTCGCTCGATTCACAAATTCAAATCCCTTACCAACACCATTTGGCTCAATTTCCAGCATCACCACTGCATACTGATTCTTGCCTGCGATCTGCTTCGTAAATCGACCTTCAGCGCGCACCCCTCTGGTGATAGACTCTTTATACGCAACCTGAGGCTTGCCGACATTAGCGCGAACTCGGAACTCCCGCGTCAGCCGATCGACCAGAATTTCCAGATGCAACTCCCCCATTCCTGAGATGATTGTCTGTCCCGTCTCCTCGTCCTGTTTGACAATAAAAGTCGGATCTTCATCGGAAAGTCGATTTAATGAATCATTCAATTTTTCCTGGTCAGCTTTTGTCTTGGGCTCAATCGCTATTGAAACCACCGGTTCCGGGAATTCCATACTTTCCAGAACTATAGGGTGTTTATCCACACACAAGGTATGTCCTGTTCTGGTCATCCTGAATCCAACAACAGCGACGATTTCTCCTGAACCGACTTCTTTTAAATCTTCCCGCTTATTCGAAGACATTTGTAAAATTCGGTTGATTCGTTCATGCTTGCCAGTGTTGGCATTATAGATACTCTGCCCCAATTTGATCACACCAGAGTAGATACGAATGTAGGTCAGTTTATCGATAAACTGATCCGCCGCGATTTTGAATGCCAGCGCGCAGAAGTGCTCCTCGTCTGAGGTTTTCCTCGTTTCCTCCCGACCTGTTTTCGGATTAATTCCTTTGATGGGAGGAACATCCAGAGGCGAGGGCAGATAGTCTTTGATCGCATCCAATAAGGGTTGGATTCCCTTATTTTTAAAAGCCGAACCACAAAGAACAGGTGTTGCTTTCACACTCAGCGTTGCCTTGCGTAACGCATCGTGAATTTCACTCTCTTCGATGGCGACACCATCGATATATTTTTCGATGATTGCATCATCAAATTCTGACAGGATTTCGATCAATTGCCCCCGATAGGTTTCTGCACTTTCGCGGTGATCTTCGGGGATTTCAGTTACTTCGATTTGAGCGCCGAGCGTGGTCGCATCAAATGTCAGCAACTTCATTTTGATGAGATCAATGACGCCCTTAAACTGGTCGCCACTTCCTGCCGGGATTTGAATTGGAATCGGGCGTGCAGCAAGATGAGTTTTCATCATATTGACTGCATTATAAAAATCAGCCCCAATTCTATCCATTTTATTAATGAACGAGATTCTCGGAATTTTGTAACGATCTGCCTGTCGCCAGACAGTCTCCGATTGCGGCTCCACACCGCCTACAGCGCAAAATATGGCAACTGCGCCATCCAATACTCGTAATGATCTTTCAACTTCAACTGTAAAATCGACATGGCCAGGAGTATCAATGATATTGATTTGAGTTTTTTTCCAGCTACAACTAATTGCTGCGGCCGTGATTGTAATTCCGCGCTCTTTCTCCTGCTCCATCCAGTCCATTGTCGCGGTACCGTCATCCACTTCTCCGATCCTGTGGACTTTGCCTGTGTAATACAGAATCCGTTCAGTGGATGTTGTCTTTCCCGCGTCAATGTGAGCCATTATGCCGATATTGCGTATCTGCTCAAGCTGAACCTTTTTTGACATAAAAAACTCCACCGAACAAATTAGAGAGAATCAACTTATCCTTATTCCTCCCTAAAGCAGTGGAGAAGAATAGCCATTGATTTTTCAGGTGACACGAAAAATGAACATGATTACGGCAAATTGATTACCATCTAAAGTGTGCAAATGCCCTGTTGGCCTCGGCCATTTTGTGCGTATCTTCACGCTTTTTTATGGACGGACCTTCACTTTTCGATGCAGAAATCAATTCAGAGGCCAGCTTTTCGGCCATCGATTTCTCGTTTCGGGCGCTCGCGTAACTAATGATCCACCTGATTGCCAAAGCCTGTCGTCGACTCTCTTTTACTTCAACAGGAACCTGGTATGTTGCGCCACCCACTCGTCGTGATTTCACTTCAAGAATTGGTTTCACATTATCCAGGGCTTTCTGAAAGACATCCAATCCTTTTTTCCCGGATTTCGATTCCATAATTTCAATTGCATCGTACAGAATTTTCTCTGCCGTGCTTTTTTTCCCACAACTCATTAAGCCATTAATAAACTTCGTAATGACGATGCTGTTGTACTTAGGATCCGGTAAAATTTCTCGAGCTACTACTCTTTTTCTTCTTGGCATAGAGTTAGTCAGATTTTTTATTACTCAATAAAATTAGCTTTTCTTCCGTTTAGTACCGTATTTGGACCGCCCCTGGGATCGGTCCTGGACACCAGCGGTATCTAATACTCCACGAATTATATGATAACGTACACCAGGGAGGTCTTTAACGCGACCACCGCGAATCAGTACGATGGAGTGTTCCTGAAGGTTATGGCCTTCTCCAGGGATGTAAGCGGTCACTTCAATCTGATTCGATAATCGAACTCTGGCTACTTTTCTCAATGCTGAGTTCGGTTTCTTCGGCGTCGTCGTGTAAACGCGCGTGCACACTCCACGTTTTTGTGGCGAACCCGCTAATGCAGGCGCAGATGTTTTTCGCTTAGCCTGGATTCTTCCTTTACGAATTAATTGATTAATCGTTGGCAATGTCGATCTCCGTTTTTATACAAAGCGCTAAATATAAAGAATATATTTTTAAATAGCAATATTTTTTTTGAGATTTTTCACTTTTTCAGGTAATTTACGGCTCCAAACTTTCCTCTAAAACTTGTTCCTGTCCATCTGAATCCGCTATTTGTTCTTCCATCTCACTGAACTCCGGGCTGTAGACTTTAATTTCTTTGTACTTGTTCAGCCCGGTACCAGCGGGAATCAAATGTCCCATCACAACGTTCTCTTTCAATCCTCTCAGGTAGTCAATTTTCCCTTCGATAGACGCGTCGGTCAGAACTCGGGTTGTTTCCTGGAAAGATGCTGCCGAAATAAAGCTCTCCGTTGTTAACGATGCTTTAGTGATCCCAAGCAGCAACGGTTGGAACGTTGCTGGTTTGGCCGGTCGCACTTTCGCTGGCGTTTTCTTCGCCTTCACCAATTTCTGATTGGCCAATTCAAATGTCTTTCTATCCAGCAATTGATTGACTTTGAATTCGGAATCGCCTGTTTCAACAACAACCACCTTACTTCTGATTTTATTGTTTTCTTCCTGGAAAATCAAACGGTCGACCTGGTCGCCGGGCAGATAGAATGTGTCGCCCGCTTCTTCAATTCGGACTTTCTGAAGCATCTGGCGGACGATAACCTCAATGTGTTTATCGTTAATGCGCACACCCTGCAATCGATACACTTCCTGAATTTCGTTCACGAGGTATTCCTGCACTCTATTGGCACCCATGATGTTCAAAATATCGTGCGGGGCAACCGATCCCTCACAGAGTTTTTCACCTGCTTCCACATAATCATTATCATGCACCAGAATGTGTTTTCCATACGGAATCTGGTACGTCTTTTCTTCTTGCTGGTCACGAGAAGTGACCGTCACTTTCCGAACACCACGCTTGATTTCACCGAATTTCACTTTACCGTCGATTTCGCTCACTATGGCAGGTGCTTTGGGCCGGCGCGCTTCAAACAATTCAGCGACGCGCGGCAGACCACCGGTGATATCCCGTGTCTTGGAAATTTCGCGCGGTATCTTCACCAACGAATCTCCAGCAGCCACACGATCGCCATCTTTCACCTGAATGGATGACCGCGTTGGCAGAATGTAGGAGCTGAGTTCTCTTCCATCATCATCCAGCACCTTTATTTGGGGACTCAGGCTTCTGTTGCGCGATTCAATCACCACGCGCTGACGCAAGCCAGTCGCTTCATCAGATTCTTCACGGAAGGTGATATTTTCCAGAATATCAATAAATTCAACCCGACCTGAATGGAACGACAGGATTCCTGTCACGTACGGATCCCATCGGAACAGCACCTCGCCGCGTTTCACGTTCACATTATCGGCCACCAAAATTTCTGATCCGTACGGCACAACGTACACAGACTGCGTTCTGTTGTCGTCATCAATTAATTTTATTTTTCCATTCCGCGCAATGGCGATGAAATAACCATCTTCACGATCGACATATTTCAAATTCTCGTAGCGGACTCGTCCATCCTGTTTGGCCGTTGCCTGAGATTGGGCTGCGATACGCGCCGCGGTTCCACCGATGTGGAACGTTCGGAGGGTCAACTGTGTGCCCGGTTCGCCGATTGATTGGGCGGCCATCACCCCCACGGCTTCTCCAATACCGACCAGCTTCCCGGTTGCCAGGTTTCGTCCGTAGCAAAGTGAGCAGACGCCGCGTTTGGATTCGCAGGTCAACACTGACCGAATATTGACGTTTTCAATGCCGGCATCGTATATCTGGTCAGCTTTTTCTTCGTTAATAAGATCACCGGCTTGAACCAACACATTGCCTTCATCATTAAATACATCTTCTGCCGAGACGCGTCCCAGAATTCGATCGCGCAACGGCTCGATCACTTCTTCGCCTTCTTTCAAATCGCCAATGCGCAGTCCTAAAATTGTCCCGCAATCAGGTTCCGTAATGATGACGTCCTGGGCCACATCCACCAATCGGCGGGTCAGATAGCCGGCGTCGGCAGTCTTCAATGCGGTGTCAGCGAGACCCTTGCGAGCGCCGTGAGTCGAGATGAAATATTCCAACACCGTCAGTCCTTCTTTAAAATTGGACATGATCGGGTTTTCGATGATTTCGCCCATCTCACCGGTCATTTTCTTTTGCGGTTTAGCCATCAAACCGCGCATGGCAGCTAACTGGCGGATTTGTTCGCGAGAGCCTCGCGCGCCGGAATCAGCCATCATATAAATAGGATTGAATCCGTTCTGATTCTTTTTCAATTTCTCCCACATAGTCTCGGCGACATCGCTGGTCGTGTGGGTCCAGATATCGATAATTTTATTGTAACGCTCACCGTCAGTGATAATCCGGTTCTCGTACTGCTTGGTAATCTTTTCCACCTGGCTGATCGAAGTCGCCAATATCGATGGCTTTTCTTCCGGAGTAATCACATCGTCCAGGCCAATGGTAATACCGCCTTTCATGGCGTAGTAAAAACCCAGTTTCTTTATTTCATCCAGGAAGATCGCTGTTTTATAATTGCCAAGCTTGCTGTAAATATTGGCCACAATTTCTTCGACGCGTTTTTTGGTGAGCAACTCATTCACAAAACTGATTTCTTTGGGTAGAATGAGGTTGAATATCACGCGTCCGGTCGTTGTCTCGATCAGTTTATCCTTGATGCGAACTTTGATCCGGGCGTGCAGTCCAACCGCACCATTTTCGAACGCTAAAATCACTTCGCTGGAGGAAGAGAATTGTTTCCCCTCTCCAAAATCGCCGGCTTTGGCTTTCGTCAGGTAATAGCAGCCCAGCACAATATCCTGGCTCGGCACGGCCACAGGTCGGCCGTTCGCCGGTGAAAGAATATTGTGGGTCGAAAGCATCAGCACCTTCGTCTCGACCTGGGCAAAAAACGATAGCGGGATATGGACAGCCATCTGATCGCCATCAAAGTCCGCGTTGAAAGCGGCGCAGACGAGCGGATGTACCTGAATTGCTTTTCCTTCAATCAGCACAGGCTGAAATGCCTGAATACCCAATCGATGCAACGTTGGAGCGCGGTTCAGCATGATTGGATGATCTTCGATTATCTCCTCCAAAATTTCCCAGACTTCACTGCCGCGTTTTTCGACCATCTTCTTGGCGCTCTTCACGGTCTTGACCAATCCCCGGGCAACCAGTTTCCGAATGACAAAAGGTTTGAATAATTCCAGCGCCATTTCTTTGGGCAAACCGCATTCGTGCATTTTCAATTCAGGTCCGACCACAATGACTGAACGGCCCGAATAGTCGATGCGTTTACCAAGTAGGTTCTGCCGAAAACGGCCTTGCTTGCCGCGAAGCATATCGGATAACGATTTCAGGGCGCGGTTGCCATCGGATCTAACCGCGGCTGTCTTGCGTCCATTATCGAAAAGCGAATCCACGGCTTCCTGCAGCATCCGTTTTTCATTCCTGAGAATGACTTCGGGCGCTTTTATTTCCAGCAGCTTTTTCAGGCGGTTATTTCGAATGATCACCCGTCGATACAAATCGTTCAAATCCGATGTTGCAAACCGGCCGCCTTCCAGCGGAACGAGCGGCCGCAATTCCGGCGGGATGACCGGGATAACAGTCATCACCATCCAGTCGGCTTTATTCTCTTTATGAAATTTGCTGCGCTTGAACGCCTCAATCACTTTCAACCGTTTGAGCGCATCGGCTTTTCGCTGCATGGACGAGTCCACCTGGCTCTGATACCGTAAATCGTCAGAGGTAGTGTCGATGTTCGTGTTACGAAGCAATTCCAGAACGGCTTCGCCGCCGATCTTTACGATGAACCGCTCGCTCTCGTTTTCTGTCTCTTCGGTGACTTCGGGGGATTCGCTGATGAGGCGAAAATATTCTTCTTCGCTGATCAGTTCTTTCGTCTTTAAGCCGCTCTTCCCGGGCTGAATCACCACGTAGGATTCGTAGTAAATGATCTTCTCCAGATCGGACATGCTCATGCCGAGGATGTAGCCAATTTTAGAGGGAAGAGATTTCCAGTACCAAATGTGTACCACCGGAACGGCAAGGGTGATATGGCCCATTCGTTCGCGGCGAACACTTTTCATTGTGACTTCAACGCCACATCGGTCACAGATAATGCCTTTATATCGAATTCGTTTATATTTTCCACAATGACATTCCCAATCGCGTACCGGTCCAAAAATTTTCTCGCAAAACAGCCCGTCTTTCTCGGGCTTGAACGACCGATAGTTGATTGTTTCCGGCTTGGTGACCTCTCCATACGAACGCTCCAGAATTTTATCAGGAGACGAGAGGTTAATGGATATCGCCGTGAAATTTGACTTGCTTGTCATGTCTTGTTTGGTTGACAGCATAAAGGGAACACCTCCCAAATGGTAATCAGGATTTGGGAACGCTATTTATTTATTGAGTTTCAAATTGAAAAGCACGGACAAACTTCAGCACTGAAAGGGGGAGAAAGTCTGCGGCTCACAGCAACTATTTGAACCCATTAAATAAACCTAACCCACATTTTAATCCACCACACACTCATCGGGTAAAACGAGTCTTACTCCTCCGTGATATCCAGCAATTCGACATCCAGCCCCAATCCCATCAGTTCGCGAATCAATACATTGAACGATTCCGGCAAACCGGGATCAGGCAGAGTATCACCTTTCACAATGGCTTCGTAGACTTTGGATCGACCGCGCACATCATCGGATTTGACCGTCAGAATTTCCTGCAATGTGTGCGCTGCGCCATACGCTTCCAGCGCCCATACTTCCATTTCTCCGAATCGCTGGCCGCCAAATTGCGCCTTGCCACCCAATGGTTGTTGGGTAATGAGCGAATACGGCCCAATGGACCGAGCATGGATTTTATCTTCCACTAGATGCGAAAGCTTCATTATATAAATATAACCTACCGTCACTTCGGAGTCAAACTTCATTCCAGTTTGGCCATCGTAGAGGACGCTCTTGCCCGTCTTCGGCAGGTTGGCTTTTTCAAGTTCAGCTTGTATCTCTTTAAAGGATGCCCCATCGAAAACAGGGGTTGCATACATCAGGTTCAGAATTTTTGCTGCCCAGCCCAAATTCGTTTCCATAATTTGGCCCAGGTTCATTCGTGACGGAACGCCTAATGGATTCAATACGATATCTACCGGCGTGCCGTCGGGCATAAATGGCATATCTTCCATGGGGACAATTCTAGCGACCACGCCTTTGTTCCCATGGCGACCCGCCATTTTATCGCCCACCATAAGCTTACGTTTTTTAGCCACGTAAACTTTTGCCAATTGAACAATTCCCGGTGGAAGTTCATCACCCACCGTGATTTTGAATTTCCGCAACTCATATTCTTCATCAATAGAACTGAGTTTTTCATAATATTTTTCAAGAATTTCGCCGATGAGCTGGTTCCGCCCTTCGTCTTCCACCAGTGGTTTTGTCAGATCCAGCGAATCAAAATCGATATCGCTCATCACATCTTTTTTCAGGAGCGCCTTGGCTCGGATAACCACTTTGCCCGTTTCCAGATCTCGAATGCCGGCAGATAATTGACCGTCTAACACCCTCACCAGTTTGTTGTCGCGCGATTTACGTGTTCTCAGCTTCTCAGCAACAATCCATGCATCCAGTTCTTCTATCTTCTTCTTATCCTGTCGTTTTGTCTTTGCATCGCGCTTTTTTCTGGAGAAGAGTCTTGTATCGATCACAATGCCTTTCAGGCCGGTGGATGCTTTCAGAGACGCATCCTTCACATCGCCGGCTTTCTCACCAAAAATCGCTTTGAGCAATTTCTCTTCAGGAGTCGGATCGGTTTCACCCTTGGGGGTCACTTTGCCCACGAGAATATCGCCTTCTTTCACCTCTGCTCCGACTCGAACAATGCCATTTTCATCCAGGTCTTTGGTCGCTTCTTCGCTGATGTTGGGAATTTCTCGCGTCAATTCTTCTTCGCCGCGCTTCGTATCGCGGACCTGAAGTTCGAATTCTTCGATGTGGATGGAAGTATAAATATCGTCCTGAACAACGCGTTCAGAAATAACAATCGCATCTTCAAAGTTATATCCGCGCCAGGGCATGAACGCAACCAGCACATTTTTACCCAGAGCCAATTCACCGCCCTGGGTGCCACACCCATCGGCTAAAACACTGCCGACCTTCACGCGATCGCCCTCATTGACAATGGGAATCTGGTTAATACACGTATCCTGGTTCGTCCGCATGAACTTTGTGAGCGAATACGACTTTTTCTCATCATGTTCAAAATCGAGAATTCGTTCCCGATCTAACTCTTCGGTAGGCTCTTCTTCATCGCTGCGAACGATAATTTCGTCCGCCGATACTTTCTCAATAACGCCATTCGTTTCGCTGACAATGATCGCGCGAGAGTCACGTGCAACTTTGCCTTCAAGGCCGGTACCCACAATCGGCGCCTCCGGTTGCAGCAGCGGCACAGACTGGCGCTGCATGTTGGATCCCATCAGCGCGCGGTTAGCGTCGTCATGTTCCAGGAATGGAATGAGCGAAGCAGCCGCCGAGACCATCTGCGTCGGAGATACGTCCATATAATCGACCATATCCGGGGCAACCAATGGGAAATCACCGCGGAATCGCACCTGAACGCGTTCGTTGATGAAACTCCCGTCTTCTTTGATGGGAGCGTTGGCCTGAGCAATGCGCAATTGTTCCTCATCGTCGGCGGAAAGATAATGAATTTCATCGGTCACCTTTCCGTCCACGACTTTTCGATACGGCGTTTCAATAAAGCCTAGATTATTGATGCGCGCGAATGTCGTCAACGACGAAATGAGACCGATGTTCGGTCCTTCAGGCGTTTCAATGGGACAAAGCCGGCCGTAATGGGTGTAATGGACGTCGCGCACTTCGAAGCCGGCGCGCTCGCGCGTCAAACCACCAGGCCCTAATGCTGAGAGCCGGCGTTTATGCGTCATTTCAGCCAATGGATTGGTTTGATCCATAAACTGAGATAGCTGGCTGGTGCCAAAAAACGTATTAATGACCGAAAGTATCGTTCGAGCGTTGATCAAATCCTGAGGAGTGAGGTTCTCATTCTCGCGGAGATTCATCCGCTCTTTGACCGTCCGAGCCATTCGGGATAAACCCACGCTCATTTGAGCTGCCAATTGCTCGCCCACGGTTTTGATTCGTCTATTGCCCAGATGATCGATATCATCTGAGGAGCGTTTTGCATTCCTCAGATCGAGCAAGTATTTAATGATGGAAACAATGTCTTCTTTAGTCAGCACTGTCAAATTGAGATCAATATCCAAATGCAACTTCTTGTTCAGCCGATAGCGTCCGACCTGTCCAAGATCATACCGTTTTGGATTAAAAAACAATCGATCCACCAAACCTCGTGCAGTTTCAAGGTCTGGCGCATCGCCGGAACGGAGTTGCCGATAAATTAACTCCAATGCCTCCTTCTCGGATTTCGAAGGATCTTTATGAAGTGTGTTATTGATAACATCGGGACTGGCCGTGGTGGTTCGTTTCAAAAATCGAATTGACTTGATGTCGGTGTCCTTTTTGATGCGGGCTAAAATATCTATATCCAGCACCGAATTTTTCTCTACTAGAATTTCACCGGTTGAATAGTCGATGATATCGAGCAACACCGTATGGTCCACAAACGATTCGATTTTCGGATCGTTCACATCCACTTCTTCAATCAGATCGAACAATTCGAACAATTGCTGATCCGAAGAATAGCCGAGGGCGCGAAGCAAAGCGGTTACCGGGAATTTCTTCCGACGGTCAATGTAAACATACATGACGTCGTTGATATCCGTGAGGAATTCCAACCACGAACCGCGCAAGGGGATGATCCTGGCAGAAAAGATTTTTGAACCATTGGGATGTTTCATTTCATCAAAGAAAACGCCCGGCGAGCGGTGCAACTGGCTTACGACAATTCGCTCCGCGCCGTTGATGATGAACGTTCCACGATTCGTCATAACCGGGATATTGCCCAAATAGACAATTTGCTCGATTGTATCTGTTATCTCTTCTTCCTCGCTATCAGGGTCTTTCACAGACAGGCGCAGTTTCGCCTTCAATGGCACCGAAAAAGTACCACCGCGTTCCTGACATTCTTTCAAATTATACTTCGGTTTCTCGAGATAATATGATACAAATTCGAGAATGAAATTCTCCCGACTATCCACAATTGGGAAAATGCCGGTGAATACCGACTGCAATCCAACGTTTGCTCGCTTTTCTGGAGGTATATTGGCTTGAAGAAATTCTTCAAATGACTCCAACTGAATATTGAGCAAATCCGGCAGGTCAGCGATTTTCACAATTTTGGAAAATGTTTTTCTCTGCTTTATTTTTGTTGACATGAAGAGATTAACCCCTTTCAACATCCACAGCTAAATTGATCTCAACAAAAAATAATCTTCGAAATACATTAATTGGTCCTGTCCGGCACTAATAATGATTTCGAAGAATATTCAGTCTCAACGTACGATCTTGTTGGAATTAAGTAAGTTACTTAATCTCTATCGTAGCACCAACCTCTTCGAATTTTTTCTTAATCGACTCTGCTTCGTCTTTGGGAATGGCTTCTTTTACCGGCTTCGGTGCAGAATCAACCAGGTCTTTGGCTTCTTTCAAACCCAGCGAGGTGATCTCACGGACAACCTTGATAACCTGGATTTTCTTGTCGCCGACAACTGTCAGAACAGCGTCGAATTCGGTTTTTTCTTCGGCTACTTCTTGAGCAGCAGCCGCAGGAACGCCAGCCATAGCCATTGGGGCCATAACAGCAGCTTGAGCAGAAACTCCAAATTTCTCTTCTAACTCTTTTATCAAATCAACCAATTCGAGCACTGATAATTTTTCGATAGTTTCAACAATCTTGCTCACACCATTGCTTGCCTTTTTGCCTGTTGATTTTTTGGCCGGAGTTTTCTCTTCAGTAGCTTCTTCTACTGTAGCCTTGCTCTCGTTTACATCAGACATTTCTAATCCTCCGTAATAATATTAATTGTATAAATGCCACTATCAGTTTTCTTTTTGTTTTTTAATTTCGCTTAATACGACTACTGTTGCGGTCAATAGACCATGTAACACGTTTACCAAATTTCTCAGGGGGGCGCCAATCATGCCAACCGTTTGCGCAATCACTTGCTCTTTGGGCGGTAGCTTGGCAATCTCGTCGATTCGATTTTTATCATAAACATGGCCTTCCAGCACACAGGCTTTCAAGCTCAGTTTATCGTTTTTCTTCTGAAATTCGGTGAGAATTTTTGCCCCGATGATCGGATCGTCCTGGCTAATAGCAACGGCAGTTGGGCCGGTGAAATAGTCGCTCAAATCTTCCAGCCCAATTTCTCGCGCTGAAATTCTAGCCAGGGTGTTCTTTACGACCGTAAACTCAACTTTCGCTTTTCGAAGTTGCGTTCTGAGGTCACTAATCTGCTCAACGTTCAACCCTTTGTAATCTGCCAGGTAAATGCTATTGGACGATGACATTTTAGCTATCATCTCAGCGACAATTTGTTCTTTTTCAGGTTTTGCCATTTGTCTCTATTCCTTAATACCAAAGAATTAATTTCACTTATTTCAATTCTTCCATTATAGCAGCCCTGTCCAATTTGATGCCAGGTCCCATAGTGGTCGACAAGGTCACAGAACGAATATATTGTCCTTTTGCTGAAGTCGGCTTCAATCGAACAATCGTTTCTAACAGAGCCTTGACATTATCTTTGATCTGGACTGCGCTGAACGAGGCCTTGCCAGCGGCAACATGAAGAATGCCATTGCGATCCACCCGGAAATCGATTCGACCGGCTTTCACATCTTTGACTGCCTGGCCGACTTCAAACGTCACCGTTCCGCTTTTCGGGTTTGGCATCAAGCCTTTAGGCCCTAGAACTCGACCCAGCTTACCGACGGTGCTCATGACGTCTGGGGTGGCAATGATGACGTCGCATTCCATCCAGCCTTGCTGCAATTTTTCCACGTATTCTTCCAGACCCACGTGGTCAGCGCCTGCGTCTTTTGCCTCTTTCTCTTTGCCACCTTTTGTCAAAACAAGGACTCTCACCGTTTTTCCAGTTCCATGAGGTAGGGATACGGTTCCACGCACCATTTGATCCGCATGACGCGGATCGACACCCAGACGAATCGCCACATCAACGGATTCGTCAAATTTGGCCGTTGCCATATCCTTCATCAAAGAAATTGCCGGCTCTAATTCGTACGCCTTGTTCTTTTCAAGTTTTGATAACTGTTCATTAAATCGCTTACTTCTTTTCATATTATCTCCGTGAAAACAGATAATTTCCGAATAAGATTAATCCTCAACCGTAATCCCCATGCTCCGGGCAGTGCCCTCGATCATCCGCATTGCCATCTCAATGGAAAATGCATTGAGATCCTGCAATTTTGTTTCTGCAATCTCGCGCACCTGGGCTCTGGTCACCTTGCCTACTTTATTACGATTTGGTTCACCTGAGCCTTTTTCAAGTCCCGCAGCCCGTTTCAACAAGATGGGCGCCGGTGGGGTTTTGGTGATAAATGTAAACGAGCGGTCTGCATAGACGGTAATGATGACCGGAATAATGAGTCCCTTTTTTTCCTGAGTTCGGGCGTTGAAGGCTTTACAAAATTCCATGATATTCACCCCATGTTGTCCAAGAGCCGGGCCAACCGGTGGTGACGGCGTTGCATTGCCAGCTGGGATCTGCAACTTGATTGATCCTATTATTTTCTTTGCCATTTAGTTTTATTTCTCCAATTCTACTTGTAAAAAATCCAATTCTACAGGTGTCAATTGGTTGAAAACGCTTACCATCACCTTCACCTTCTTTTTCTCCTCATTGACTTCTTTAACAACACCGGTGAAATCTGTAAACGGCCCATCGGTCACCTTAATCGGATCACCAACACTGAAAGGAATATCTAAAAGTTCTCGATTCTTCAGGTCATCCACACGTCCCATTATCCGCTTTATTTCGTCGGGACGCAAGGGCTGGGGTTTATTTTTCGAACCCAAAAATTGAGTCACGCCGGGAGTGTTGGTGATGATATGAATTGTATCCTTATCCACGTCCATCTGGACTAAAATATAGCCTGGAAAAAAGATTTTATTTTTCAATTTCTTTTTTCCGTCGCGCATTTCAGTGACCTCTTCCGACGGGACAAGAATTTGAGGTATCTTACCTTCAATTCCCATCCGGGTTGCTTCATGCTCAATATAGGCTTTCACCTTATTCTCATGCCCGGACAGGACATGAATGACGTACCAATTTTTCTCTTGTTCTTCCAACAGCCCCTCTAACAACTACTTTCAGTTCAGATTAGAAAATTACGTTTAGCAGCCCTTCTAATGCCTTATCCGTCACCCAGATAAATGCAGTAAGCAACAGAGTCAGAACGATGACAATGAACGTCGTTCCCTTTAATTCTTGCCGAGTTGGCCAACTGACCTTAGACAATTCCTGTCTGACTTCCTGTAAAAATTTGTTTATTTTTCGGAACATTAAAATTTAAGACTCCAACAGATAATTTTAAAAGTAAGAATTAATTAGCAGGCCAGGAGGGATTCGAACCCCCAACACCCGGTTTTGGAGACCGGTGCTCTAGCCGTTAGAGCTACTGGCCTAACCAATTTATCGCGATTCTTTATGAGTTGTGTGCTTATTGCAAAATCGACAGTACTTCTTAAACTCAACCCGGCCTGCGTGTTTTTTCTTATTTTTCGTCGTGTTGTAGTTGCGACGTTTACACTCAGTGCATTCAAGTATTACAAGGTCTCTCATTTTTCAATACCCATGCGTTGATAGTACCTGTTACTATTAAAAAAAGTATATTATTCAATAATTTGAGTTACAACGCCAGCGCCAACCGTTCGGCCGCCCTCGCGAATGGCGAAGCGCAGTCCTTCTTCCATGGCGATGGGGGTGATCAATTCAACATCCATGTTGGTGTTGTCGCCTGGCATGACCATTTCCACACCTTCCGGCATCGCGATCGAGCCTGTCACATCCGTCGTGCGGAAATAGAACTGCGGTCGATAGCCATTAAAAAACGGAGTATGACGGCCGCCTTCTTCCTTGGCCAAAACGTACACCTCTCCCTTAAATTTCGTGTGCGGGTTGATGCTGTTCACCGCCGAAATCACCATTCCGCGTTCCAGTTCCTCTTTGTCGACGCCCCGCAACAACAAACCAACGTTGTCTCCTGCCTGACCTTCATCCAACAGCTTGCGGAACATCTCCACTCCCGTGCACACCGACTTGCGACGTACACCCAATCCCACGATCTCAACTTCGTCGCCAACATGAATCATGCCGCGTTCAATTCGACCCGTGCCAACGGTGCCGCGGCCCGTGATGGAAAATACATCTTCCACTGGCATTAAAAACGGCTTGTCCGTCGCCCGAACTGGCGTCGGGATATAGGCATCCACCGCATCCAGCAATTCCTGGATCGACTTCCATTCTTCGCCGCCAAAATCATCCTTCAGGCCTTTTTCCATGGCCAACAGCGCGCTCCCCTTCACAATCGGGATCTCGTCGCCTGGAAATTCGTACTGGCTCAACAACTCGCGCAACTCCAGTTCCACCAATTCCAATAATTCAGGATCATCCACCTGATCCGTCTTGTTCATATACACCACGATCGACGGCACGTTCACCTGGCGCGCTAACAAGATATGCTCCCGCGTCTGAGGCATCGGCCCATCCGCTGCCGATACCACCAAGATCGCTCCGTCCATCTGCGCCGCCCCGGTGATCATGTTCTTGATGTAGTCCGCATGACCAGGACAATCCACGTGCGCATAATGGCGCTTCTCTGTCATATATTCCACATGCGCTGTGTTGATCGTTATCCCGCGCGCTTTCTCTTCCGGCGCATTGTCAATCTCGTCGTACCGCTTTACTGTCGCCTGACCTTTACTGGATAAGTACATGGTGATTGCCGCCGTCAATGTCGTCTTCCCGTGATCCACATGTCCAATTGTCCCTATATTTACATGCGGCTTCGTCCGCTCAAACTTTTGCTTCGCCATGACTAAATACCTCCGCGAAAAATTTACTTATGTTCACCATTTGAATTATGTCAGAGCCCACGACCAGGATCGAACTGGTGACCTCATCCTTACCAAGGATGTGCTCTACCTACTGAGCTACGTGGGCATGTATTGATTTTCTGCTTTTTTACTCTCAAAAAATAAATTGTTAACTTTCATGTACTGACAGTCTAAACCCCTCATACGTTGTTCCCTAAATCGAACTAACACACCCATTACACTCACGTTCACACATAAAATCCATATTTACCACACAATCCACACATTCAAAATTCGAATGAATCATCCAACTGGCGCGTGCTGCATCACAAGTCATGTGTAATTTGTGGGAACCCGCATGAGGGGCTTATTTATTGAGCGGGAAACGGGATTCGAACCCGCGACATTCAGCTTGGAAGGCTGATGCTCTAGCCTACTGAGCTATTCCCGCAATACAGCGCTATCTCATAGTTTTGTGGGAAGGGGAGGATTCGAACCTCCGAAGGCTGAGCCGACAGATTTACAGTCTGTTCCCTTTGGCCACTCGGGAACCTTCCCATCTATTGCTGAGCCACCAGCAGGAATCGAACCCGCGACGTCCTCATTACAAGTGAGGTGCTCTACCTACTGAGCTATGGTGGCAGCTATTTTTTAACCAAATTTTAATAATTTATTTTGAAAATGGCATTGCTTGTTTTTTAGCTAAAACTCTAAATATATGAATTTTTTTCTCAAAGTCAAGACTTTTTTTTTATTTTTTTCTCCAGGTAGTCCTGTCAGGACGGTCCATCAACTCAATTCCGATGTCGTTCAGTCGATTCCGGATGTGATCGGCTAAATCCCATAGTCGCGCTTCCCGAGTTTTTTTCCGCGTTTCGATCAATAACTCAATAAGAGACGCTTCGATATTTGAAGACTGGGTGGTATTTTTCACAGTCAGAATTCCCAGGAAAACATCGAACTCTTCAATGATAATTTTTATTTTCCACAGCGACCTGAGTTCCTCATCGGTCAAATCCGTTTTTACCAGAATTAAATTGGCCTCTTTCACCAGTTCAAATATTTTGGACATTGCTCCTGCCGTATTGAAATCATCGTCCATTTCAATCAGGAAGTCTTTCCTCAATTCCTCAACAATGTCCAATTGACCGGAGCGAGTTACTTCTTTATCGAATGCATGACCTTTTAAGACCCTATTGATCGCCTCCAATGTGGTCATGATTCGTTTCAGCGCCTGCTGCGCTTCGAGAATTCGCTCCTCGCTGAAATTAATCGGGCTTCGATAGTGCTTAAGCAGAAAAAACATACGAATGGCGCTGGCATCGTATTTGGCCAATACTTCCCTGGCTGTGAAAAAATTCCCAAGGGACTTTGACATTTTTTCGCCTTCAATATTTAAAAATCCGTTGTGCATCCAATACCTGACAAAAGGCTTTCCGGTTGCGCCTTCGCTCTGAGCGATTTCATTTTCATGATGCGGAAAGATCAAATCACTTCCGCCAGCATGGATATCAATTGTCTCACCCAAATATTTCATCGACATGACCGAACATTCAATATGCCAGCCCGGCCGACCATTGCCCCAGGGGCTTTCCCAAAACGGCTCCCCTTCTTTAGCCGATTTCCACAATGCGAAATCCAGAGGATTCTCTTTGCGCTTGTCCACTTCAACCCGTGCACCGGATTGCAATTCATCAATATTCTTGCCGGACAGTTTTCCATAATCCTTGAATTTCCCGATGCGATAAAATACATCGCCATTGATGGAATAGGCCATGCCTTTCTCGATCAGGGTGGTTATCAACGCGATGATGCCGTCGACATTTTCGGTCGCTTTGGGATTGATGCTCGCCGGCTTAATGCCCAGGCGCCTGGTATCCTCGAAGAATGCGCTGGTGTATTTTTCTGACACCTGTCTGGCCGAAATTTTTTCTTTGATGGACTTCTCAATAATGTGGTCATCGATGTCCGTCAAATTCACAACCAGCTTCACCTGAAATCCTTTGTATTCCAGATAGCGACGGAAAATATCGTACATGATGAAGGGCCGGGCATTTCCGACATGGATATAATCATATACCGTGGGACCGCACAGATATATGGTCACTTTGCCGGGTTCAACAGGAACGAATTCCTCCTTCGTTCGCGTCAATGTATTATAAATTTTCAGCGACATCGTTTTTAACCTCTGATTCTTTTGTTACGAGTGACGACACAATTCCAGTTCCGTCGTACTGTTTGAATTGCTCTTCAAATCAGTGGAATTCCATTAGGATTGTCCCTGAGTAATCTGCGCCTCGAACAAGCCTTGCAGTTTCAGTCAGACATCATTCCTTCATTTATATTATATCCGTCATCCGAAAAATGGGTCATATTTTTAAAGGCTATTTTGTCAATGATTCCCGGATGAATTTTTCGCATTTCTCTTTACCGAGTATCTCAGCGACTTCGGGCAACTCAGGGCCATGCATCTTGCCCGTCAATGCGATGCGGATGGGCATCCACAAATCCTTTCCCATCACGCCGGTCTCTTTCTGGACTGTTTTCATGATGAGCCGGAAAATATCCACATCCAGCACCTCGATGGTATTCAGCTCGCGAAGAAAGGACCAGAAAATCTTTTGCGAACTATCTTTGCGTACCATCAATTTCGCCTCCGGGTTGTCGATTGCAGCATGATCCTGGTAGAATACCGCCGCCTGTTCAACAACCTGATCCAGTGTCTCAATTTTATCCCGGATCACCTTAATATTTCTTTTCACATTTTCAAAATTATCCACAGCGTAATTTGCCTGTCGCAAGTATGGAATGGCCAGATGGGTGAGTCGATCCAAATCGATTTGTCTGAGATAGAATCCATTCATCCAGCTTAATTTTTCAACATCAAAGACTGCGGCCGATTTTGAAATTCTACCGAAATCAAACTCCTCGATCAGCCGTTCGATGGAAAGAATTTCATCGCCGGAAATTGAAGACCAGCTCAACAGGCTGAGAAAATTGATCATCACTTCCGGCAGGTAACCTTTGTAGCGATACTGGTCGATGGATGTGGCGCCATGCCGTTTGGAAAGACGCGTTCTGTCCTGGCCAAGTATCATGGGGATATGCACAAACACCGGAATAGTGAATCCCAGGGCGTTGTAAATGACCACCTGCCGCGGCGTATTGGAGACATGATCGTCGCCTCGGATGATATGCGTTATTTCCATCAGACCATCGTCCACAACTGCGGCAAAATTATAGGTAGGAATGCCCTCCCCGCGCATGATGACAAAATCGCCGATATTGTCATGCTCGAAAGTCAATTCCCCTTTCACGACATCCGTGAATGAAATGGCGCCATCAGGGACTCTAAATCGAATGGCCGGCTTTCGTCCCTCAGTAAAGAAAGCGTCCTGTTCCGCTTTGGTGAGATTACGGCATCGGCCGTTGTAGATGCTGCTTTCGCCTCGAGCCAGGCTTTCTTTTCGCGCGACTTCCAATTCCTCGGGCGTGCAGAAACAGTAATACGCCTGCCCCTGATCCATGAGTTTTTTCGCGAAGCTTTGATAAATTGGCAGTCGCTCCGATTGCCGATAATTCTTGTGCGGGCCTCCGACATCAGGGCCTTCATCCCAGTACAAACCTAACCAGCGCAGATCTTCATAAATAAATTTAATATACTCGTCAGCCGACCGCTCCTGATCGGTATCTTCTATCCGTAATAAAAATTTTCCATTCATATGACGGGCAAAGAGCCAATTCAATATTGCCGTTCGCGCATTGCCGATATGCAAATGTCCGGTTGGGCTTGGTGCGAATCGTACTCGTGTTTCCATAGTGAACATCTATCCTTATCAATAATTAATTATCTGGCCAAAATGCATCCGGTGTTTGGTTTTCACGTGGAGAGAAAATTATCGTTTCATGACAACAGCCACAGCGTACGCAGCAATGCCCTCTCCTATTCCGGTAAATCCCAGACCTTCTGTCGTTGTGGCTTTCACGGATACTTGACTCATTTCAATACCCAATACTTCACCTAATGCACTCACCATGGCGTCTATGTAGGGCTTCATCTTCGGATTTTCGGCTACAATGGTCGAGTCCACATTGACGATTTCAAAGCCGGCCTGTCGCAACAATGCAGTTATTTCTTTTAGAATAACGAGGCTGGAGATGTCTTTAAACTTCTGCTCGCTCGGAGGAAAGTGATGGCCAATATCCCGCAACGCCGCAGCCCCTAGCAACGCATCACCAATTGCATGGCTCAACACATCGGCATCTGAATGACCCAACAGACCCTTTTCATAGGGAATCCCGATGCCTCCTAAAATAAGTTTGCGATCGCATACAAGTCGATGAACATCATATCCAAAACCAATTCGAATCATATCACATACGTCTTCGCTGTCAGGATGTACGTTGCTAACAATAAATCGTCTGGAGTTGTTATTTTGATATTCGAAGCCCGGCCTTCCACAATATGAACCTTGTAACCCAGGCGCTCCACAAGTGAAGCATCATCCGTCGCCCATACCCCATCCTCGAATGCCTTTTGATACGCCCGAACGATGACCATTCGTTCGAACATCTGAGGTGTTTGAACGCGCCAGATCGCCGAACGATCCAATGTTTTTTCAACTATTCCGTTCTGAACCTGTTTCAATGTATCACTGACAGGCATGGCCAATATAGCCGCGCCGGTTCGTTCACCGGTCGCTACAATCTCATTCAGCGAACTCTGATCCAGAAACGGCCGCACAGCGTCATGAATGACTATATGGGTTATTTCAGCTTCCAGTGATTTCAGACCGGCAAAGACAGACTCCTGTCGACTCTGGCCCCCGATGACGATTTTGTTTATTTTAGCAAAGCTGTATGTATCGACCACATTCTCAGCAAAGTACAGCAGCCAATCTTCAGGGACGACCGGGATAATATAATCGACATGCGCATTGCGTTCGAAAATCTCCAGCGTATGGGCAATGATTGGTTTTTTTTCAATTTCTATGAACTGCTTGTTTACAGCGCTCTTCATTCGCAGACCGCGACCGCCAGCTGCAATGATTGCACATAATTTCACTCAGCAACTCCATTAGATGATTAACATCGCATCGCCGTAGCTGTAAAAACGCCACTTCTCATCGATAGCTTTTTGATACGCGCGGAAAATGAAGTCCCGGGAAGCAAACGCCGAAACCAGCATGATGAGCGTGGAACAGGGTAAATGGAAATTCGTAATCATGCGGTCCACAATCTTCACATCGTAAGGTGGATAAATAAACTTATCCGTCCAGCCTTTTAAAGGCTTCACATAGCCTTCCGTAGTGACAACAGATTCCAGCACACGCACGGTGCTTGTACCGACAGCGACCACTTTGCCGCCGCTTTTGATGGTTTTGTTAATGGTATCCGATGCCGCTTGACTTATTTCAAAAAACTCGGAATCCATCTTGTGCCGGCTCAGGTCTTCAACCATGACCGGACGAAAGCTTCCCAGACCCAGATGCAGCAGAACATGGACAATATTCACACCTTTTTTTTCTACTTTGTCGATGAGCTTCCGGGTGAAATGCAGCCCGGCTGTTGGCGCTGCCACAGCGCCGCGGACACTGGCGTAGACTGTCTGGTAGCGCTCCTTATCCATATCTTCCGGCTCTCTATTAATATAAGGAGGCAATGGTGATTTTCCGATCTTCTCAACAATATTGAAAAAGTCACCTTCGTAGCTGAAGCGCACCACACGTCCCCCGGATACGGTATTATCGATGACGTCACAGATAAAGTCTTTGCTAATTGTAAGCCGATTGCCCACGCGAACTTTGCGAGCCGGCTTCACCAGCACTTCCCAAAGACTGTTTTCCAACTCGCGAAGCAGAAAAATCTCAACCTGAGCATCGGTCTTATCTTTCGTGGCCATCAATCGCGCTGGAAATACTTTCGTATGGTTTAGGACAAGGCTGTCGCCTTCATTTATATAGTCGGTGATATCGGAAAATTTTTTTGTTTCAATGGTTTCAGTATGCCGATCCAGAATCATGAGCCGAGATTGATCACGTTTATCGGTTGGATACTGTGCGATGAGATCACCTGGTAAATTGTATTTAAAATCAGACAGTTTCATTTTGTGGCTCCTTAAAATAATTTTTGTTGGTCGTGAGTCTTAAAAGCCAAGCCAAAATGTGAATATGCAAGCTCAGTGGCCATCCTACCACGCGGCGTGCGATTTAAAAATCCTTGCTGAACCAGGAATGGTTCATACACTTCTTCCAGAGTACCACTTTCTTCTCCCACGGCTAAAGCTAACGTATTGACACCAACAGGCCCACCCTTGAATTTTGTGATGATCGTTTTTATGATTCGTTTATCCATTTCATCAAGTCCTCTCTCATCGACATCAAGTTGCAGCAGGGACTTGTGCGTTATTTCCATGTCAATCGTTCCATCGCCGGTGACCTGGGCAAAATCCCTTACACGACGCAGGAGGCGGTTGGCAATGCGTGGTGTTCCTCGTGAGCGACGAGCGATCTCAAAGGCAGCGTTTTCATCAATTGCAATATCCATAATTTTCGCTGACCGTTTGATAATGATCTGTAACTCTTCGGCAGTATAATAATCGAGGCGGCTCACCACACCGAACCGGGCGCGCAAGGGAGACGTCAATAAGCCGGCGCGGGTGGTCGCACCGACGAGTGTGAAATGGGGCAGCGTTAATTGAATCGATCGCGCGTTTGCGCCTTTATCCAGAATAATGTCGAGCTTGAAATCCTCCAACGCCGGATATAAATACTCTTCAATCGTGTGATTCAACCGATGGATTTCGTCGATGAATAACACATCCCGGTCGGATAAATTGGTCAAAATGCCGGCCAGGTCGCCGGCCTTCTCCAATGCCGGGCCGGAAGTCATTCTGACATTGGAATGGAGTTCACTGGCAATGATATGCGCCAGCGTTGTTTTGCCCAATCCAGGCGGGCCATAAAACAGGACATGATCCAACGCCTCGCCGCGCGTTTTCGCCGCCTGAATGAAGACATTGAGATTGGCTTTTATTTTCTCCTGGCCGATGAAGTCAGAAAATTTTAATGGCCTCAAATTCTGGTCTATTTCTAACTCGTCCTCAAACCGATCTGGATTGGTGGGGCTATGTTTCTGCTCAACAGTCATAATCGTGCACAAAAAAATGATGTCACAACAGGCGCAATGCCTGCTTGATTACTTCTTCCAGGGCGAGTCTCCCGTCAGTCTGCTGCAGTACTTTCTGAATCGCCGTCTGGGCGCTGTTTTTATTGAATCCTAACGATGTCAATGCCAGCAGTGCATCGTCGATCAATCGATCGAGCTCTGTCACTTTCCGTTCCGGTAAAACTGCCTGGCCTGTGAGCGGAAGCAGAGAAATTTTGTCCTTCAAGTCCAGTATCAATCGCTGCGCTGTCTTCTTCCCAACGCCGGAGAGCGAGGTTAGAGCATTCAAATCTTCTTCGATGATATATCTCTGAAAAAGATCAACGGTCACGCTGGAGAGAATTGCCTGGGCTTTTTTCGGCCCAATCCCCGGCGTGCCGATGAGCTGTAAAAAAAGTTCGCGTTCTGCCCGCGAAGAGAATCCGTACAGTTGCAGGATGTCTTCCCGAACATGAAGATAGGTAATGATGTGAGCGGTCTGGCCAATTTCAGCAAGATTTTCAAAACAGGGCAACGTGATATTTAATTCAAATCCAACTCCCTGCACATCCAGGACGGCTTTGGTCGGCGACTTATCAACGAGGATACCCTGCAAAAAATGTATCATGCATTATTCCGCGTGCTTGAAATTTATTGTACGATGGATTTTATCTTCATCCTCTGGCTGTGGCAGTACGCAACAGCCATTGCATCGGTGAGGTCATACTGGCCTGGAATTGACGCGAGATTCAGCAATCGCCCAATCATTTGTTGCACCTGGTGTTTCGAGGCATTTCCGTTGCCAGTCACAGCCTGTTTAATTTCCCGGGGTGAATATTCAGCGGCCGGAATGCCAAAATTCGCTGCGGCGATCAACGTCACGCCACGCGCGTGACCCAGTTTCAAAGCGACCTTGACATTGTGCGAGTAGAAAACCTCCTCCAGCGCCAACACCGATGGTTGAAATTGCGCGATCATTTCGACCAATTGATCATAAATCTTTTTCAACCGTTTTTCGAACGGCATGGATGTATCGGTATCGATGCTGCCGAAGTGCTTGATTGCAATTTGACCCCCAACAGCTTCCAAAACCGCATACCCCACATGTTGAATGCCCGGATCAACGCCGAGAATTAGCATGGTGCGCTCATTTTTTCATCGATAACGAAAATAACAGCAAACCAACTCTGTCCAGTGGCAGACTTGAAAGTGAATTATTCCTGCTCCAGTTCCGCCATGATCTCAGGGTCGATGTCGAAGTTGGCATACACGTTATTGACGTCATCGTGATCTTCCAGCAAATCCACCAACTTCAGCAGTTGTTCCGCTTCCTTCCGTTCGACCTTCACCGTGGTCTTCGGATGCAGGGTCAAATCGGCTTCGATGATTTCGATATTCTTTTGAGCCAGCGCCTCTTTGACGCTCTCAAACGCATCTGGACGGGTGATAATTTCGAAGCTATCGTCTTCCTTGCGCAGGTCATCACCGCCGGCTTCGACCACTATCTCCAGTAAATCATCCTCGGAAATTTTATCCGAATTCACAGTGATGATTCCCTTCTTTTCGAAGTTCCAGGAAACGCAACCACTCTCACCCAGACTGCCGTTGTGCCGGGAAAGGATGTGCCGTATCTCGGAAACGGTGCGATTTTTATTGTCCGTCAGGACGTGAATGAGCAGCGCCGTGCCACCCGGACCATAGCTTTCGTAGGTGATGTCTTCGTAGACGACACCCGGCAATTCACCAGTTCCCTTTTTAATGGCCCGTTCGATATTCATCGCCGGCATGTTGGCGGCTTTGGCTGCAAGGATCGCATTTCGTAATGCGGGATTGGAGGTATCATCGCCTCCCCCGGTGCGCGCTGCAACCGTTATTTCTTTGATGATCTTGGTGAAGATCTTTCCCCTCTGCGCATCGGTCTTTGCTTTTTTACGTTTTATTGTACTCCATTTCGAGTGACCTGACATAGTTGTTCTCCTAATGAAAATAAACCGCCTAATTTAATAAATTTTTTACCATATTCCAAATGAAAAATTATTTCTCACGTATGTTTTTCAATTTTTTAAGTCAGTTTGATAGGGCATTTTGGATCGTCGCAGACAAAGCTTGAATTTCCGGGCTTGACGACCACTTGTCCGAAAATTCAGGCTTCGTGCGAACATTATTTGGGAGCATTCAAATCAGGATTCTGAGGAACCTCTTTTTGCGGATTGGGCTTTATTTTTGTCTTGACAACCCAGGCATCGGTAAATCCTTTTTCAACTGCAAACTGCTGCAATTTGTCCGCATCATAGCGGGTTAAACAATTGCCAACACGGACTTTATAATACGGATTATCGTAGATCAAATACACTTCTTCTTCGGTGAAGCGAAGGATGGCCTCTCGCTGAATTTGCCGGGCTTTTTCTTCTTCGGATACCGCGCAAATCTGGACACGAAAACCAGGTAGTTGATCCGGCTGCGTTCCTGTCATCGTCGGTTCTGTCAAAACAGCTTCCATGTTATCGGATCGTGATTCTGTGCTGATCGTTTTTTTAATAACCAGATCGTCATCTTCCAGAATGAGGGGATCGAAATATTCATTTATTATCCCGGTTCCTCGCTGTTTTTCAACTGCTGTATCGCTCTCTTTGGTTAACTGCTGTGTGCCACTGCATCCGAACATCAGGAATATCAGTGCAACCAAAACGAGATAGAGTCCATTTTTCTTCATACCAATCACTCCTTCAAACAAAATCGGGATTCGCGCATTCTCCCAGGTATGGGTAAAATGCAACCACGAACGGACAGGACAAATTGCCCCTGGCATCGCTGTTTTTTCGAGCCTTAATATATCGAAAAGTCTATTGAAAGTCAATAAAAAAATAATGATTTATTATCTGAAAAAATTCTAGTATGATTTCAAATTTGAAATTTCCAGAATATGACGCAGAGCATTTTCTATTATTATTAGCTGTTTTTAAATAGCCTTACAATGTATTAATAAGCTTTAACATTTGATTTACTATGTGTTATTAAAATAAAAGTCCCAGTTTTTTTCTTGACTTTTAAAACAAAGAAAATTATATTAGCCCATGTTTACTATAAATAGCCTTTTTCTCAACAGTCACTCGTTTCGCTTCTGATAATAATTTTTTTTATCAAACTGGTTAATTGACAGAGTGCCGCCGCATTCTTTGAGTTGCCGCTGCGCTCGGAAAATAAATTCATGCCTCCTCTTGTTAAAAAATCGCCAGAGGTAGTACGTTATGCATCATCCAATCTTAAAATTGGGGGCACAATGAAATCTTCAGTAATTTTGCGTCAAGGAACTTGCGCCATCCGCTTCCTCATTTTTGCTTTTTTCATGGCTGCAATCATCGCGAATCCAGTGATTGCACAGACCAGCCAGGCAACCCATGAAGCGAATTCCGAGAAAGAACGGATTCGCGCCCTGGTACAGGAAACAAAGAAAGTCGACCAGGCTACCCAACTTGCCAGAAATGCCGTTCGGGCATTTTCGGATTCATTATTTCTTCCGGAGCTTTTGTTTCAGCTTTCTGAGTGGGAAGTTCGAAAAGAGAAACTTCATTTCGAATTAGCCATGATTAAATATGATCGTGAACTTGAGCTATTTGACGATAAAAAATTGGCGGTCGAACCGACCGAGCCGGTGTTGGATTACAAAAACACACTTGAAATAAACCGCCGCATTGTTAAAGAGTTCCCGCAGGTGCCTTACATCGGAAAAGTTATGTACCGCACCGGTATTTGCCTGTACGAAATGGGTCACAGGGACAGCTCGCGACAGATTTTTGAAAATCTCATTGCGAACTATCCGGATTCCACCTATCTTGCCGAAATCATCTTTAGACTGGGCGAATGCTATTTTGACGAGCAGCGATACGACGTGGCCATCAATACGTACCAGCAAATTTTACAGAGTTGGGACAGTCCATATTTTGCCATGTCGCTGTACAAGATCGCGTGGTGCCATTATCAAATGGAAAACTACTCGGACGCCATCAGCACATTTTATTATCTGCTGAACGACATCCATTTGCTGGAAAGCGTTGATACAGATTTATTGGGGAAAACTCAGGTTCAATTGAAGGACGAGGCCATCGAATACATCGCGATTAGCTTCAGCGATTTCGGCGGGGTTTCAGCGCTGCTGGCGTTCATTAATGAAATGAATGGCTCTGCCTATACTCCCGATTTTCTGCACAAGCTGGGCGATATTTATCTGCGCCGCGATTTTTATGAGGATGCCGAATCGGCCTTTAATCACGTTACAAAAAATTATCCGCTTTATTTTAAAATGCCGTATGTCTATTATTCGCTCTTTACTTGCCATGAAAAATCAAGGGATATTGATAAAAGTTTTAAAACCCGCTCGGCCCTTGTGGACGCCTGCGGTCCGAAAAGTCAATGGGCACTGACCAGCAATCAAAAGGAAAACAGCGATGCTTTCAACGCGCTGTTGACGGATATCGATTTCAAGCTCGCTACACCCATGTTGTGCACGGCGGATAGCCTTTTCGCAGCAGAAAAATACACTGCCGCCGAAAAGAAATATGATCAATTCATCAAAACGTTTCCCGGAGACGAACGCCTGGATCACGCTTATTTCTTCCTGTCCGAATGTCTGTACAACACCAACGATTACGTCAACGCTGCTGAAAATTACCAGCACCTGGTCGAAGCTTTTCCGAAAAGTGAGTTGCGCGAAGATGCCGGTTACAACTATCTCGTTTGCCACGACAGATTATGCCAGTCAGCTTTCGACAGCGCATCGACTGCCGGCTCCGAGGAATTGAAAAATAGCGCCGCATCGAAAGACCTGATCCAGGCCAGTTCCGCGTTTTTGAAATGGTTCCCCGAGTCGGAGAAAGGGCCGGAAGTTAAATTGAAATTGGCTGAAATTTTCAGCAAAATAGAAAATTATGCCACCGCCGAAAAATTTGCCATGTCGGCATTGAGTTCCATCCTGAAACAGAAAAAAGGCCTCCACCATAAAAGCAATGCCCTGAACATGCTCGCCCTGTTTGCATTCAAGCAGGAGAAGTACGAAGAAGCGGAACGCTGGTCGACAATTTTGATAAAGCAACATCCCGATTCTCTGGAGTTGGTTGAAAAGAGCAAAATCATGTTAGCGTCATCGACTTTCAAGATCGGCGAAAAATTGAAATCCCAGGGTGATGTTCAGAAAGCTGCCTTCAAATTCGAGCGCGCATCGGTTGAAGCGACGGACCCAAACATTGCGGAGGCGTCGCTATTCGAGGCTGCGCTGCAATTTGAAAAAGCCAATCAGATTCACCGGGCAGCGATGAACTTTGAAAGCTTCTTCAAAAAATATCCGAATTCAGAGCATTGTCAGGAAGCCATCTACCGCGCGGCTGTTCTCCGCGAAAAAGAGGGGCAGTATTTCCTGGCGGCGAAAAATTTTCTCACATTGCACGAAAAGCTGACCGATCCCAAAGAGGCTGCCGGCGCTCTGTACAATGCCGGATTGGCCTATGAAAAAACCAGCGACTGGACGGCAACAGCCGATATTTTCAATCGGTACCTCAAAAAATTTCCCAACGATGCGGATCGGGCACTCGAAGCCATGTTCAAAGTTGCCTATGCGTATGAGAAAAAGAACCTGAACCAGAAAGCCCAGATCGGTTATCAGAATGTCCTTTCCAGATATGATCAGTTGATGGCTGCCGGCGACTTTGCCGATGATGTCATCGCGGCTCAGGCAGCGTTCCGGCAGGGAGAAATCAAGCGCACTGTTTTTGAAGCCATCGCGTTGAAACCGCCTTTCCAACAAAATTTGAAGCGGAAACAGCAGGCATTCAATGACGTGCTCAAGTGCTACGTCGATGTCACAAAATTCAATATTGCCGAGTGGACAACGGCCGCCTTTTATCAACTGGGACTGAGCTACGAAAAATTTTGCCACGATATTCTCAAATCCCCGGCGCCTCCCAATTTGAATAAGGAAGAACTTAACACCTATTGGACGACGATTCAACAGCAATGGATTATCCCGTTGGAAACGGAAGCCATGAAATATTATCAGACCAATGAAAAACTGGCGTTAGAAAATAGCGTGAAGAACGACTGGGTCGATAAAACGCGCTCGCGCATAACCTTCCTCACCAAGAAATTGGCCCAGGGGCATGCGATGTCGCCGAACAACCAAGTGAAAGAGACAGTCGGCGCGAATAGCCAGGGGAACCGAACAGTGGTGAAACATAATTTGTAATCCGAAGATCTGTTAAGCAGAATTTTTTGTAGGAAGGGTATCAACTCGAGGCCAATAGCGGCAATGCATCAAGGCACATCTATCCTGCCCGTCCATAGTGTCGTCATCTGAACCGATTTATTTGCAATGAAATCAATCCTGAATCAAACGATAAAGCCCTGTGAGAAGCAATCACAGGGCTTTTTTAATGAGCCTATTTTTCGAAAACCGTAATCGCTGAGCCGATGAACGTGGCGAGCCGTCATCATCCTGCTCCATCATCGCAGCTATTTGATCATTGCCTGTTCGACAAGTTCGATGATGTCCGCAGCCCAGACTTTATCCGCAGCGTTTTTGTCTTTCAATCCATCGGTGAACATGGTGAGGCAATACGGACATGACGTGGCGATCATTTCCGCGCCGGTTTCCAACGCCTGTTCGGTGCGCAAATTGTTGATGCGCTCGCCGATGGTCTCATCCAGCCACATTCTTCCGCCGCCGGCGCCGCAGCAGAAACTTCGATTTTTGTTGCGCAGCATTTCGCACAACGGCTTCTCACTGATTCCTTTTAAAATGTCGCGCGGCGCATCGAACACGCCGTCGTATCGACCCAGGTAACAGGAATCGTGGTACGTGATTTTTTTATCAATTGACTTGTTCAGTTTAATTTTTCCGGTCTGAATCAGTTCTGCCAGCAGCTCGGTGCTGTGCTGAACCTGGTAATTGCCTTTGAATTGAGGATACTCATTTTTGAACGTGTTGTAGCAATGGGGACAGAACGTGACAATTTTTTTTATCCCCATTTCATTGAATAATTCGATGTTCATCTCCATCAGCGTCTGGGCCAGATACTCGTTGCCCAGCCGTCGCGCCGTTTCGCCGCAGCATTTTTCCTCAGCGCCCAGGATGCCAACATCCAGCCCGCTCGCAGCCAATATCTTCGCGAATGCCAGGGACACTTTTCTGGCGCGATCATCGAACGAGCCGGCGCATCCGACAAACCACAATACATCGGCAGTTTCGCCGGCGTCCAACCGCTTGAGGGCTACTCCCTCGGCCCAATCCGCGCGTTTGGAAAAGCCAATGCCCCACGGGTTGAAATTGTTCTCCATGCCCTTGAACGTCTGGTTCAATTCGGACGGGAAATCGCTCACCATCAATGTCCGATCGCGGCGCAGATCCACGACCTTGTCGATGTGCTCAATGAAAACCGGACAAGCTTCCATGCAGGCGCGACACGTGGTACAGGCCCAGATTTCCTCGGCCGTTACGGCTGTTCCCACCAGCGCTATGGCATCGTCAATCTGGCGGCCGGCCAGCAGTTCCCTGCCCTGCGCGTACAGATTGGCCTGCAAATCGAGGATGAGCTTTTTCGGCGACAGCGGCTTTCCGCTCAGATAGGCCGGGCACAGGTCCTGACAACGGCCGCATCGGGTACAGGCATCCAGGTCCAACAATTGCTTCCAGGTGAAATCGCTGATTTTGCTGGCGCCGAATATCTCGGAGTTCTCGATGTCAATGGATTTCAGCGCGCCTTTGGGTTCGAACGAGCGCAGGTAAATATTGATCGAAGAGGTGATGATGTGAACCAACTTGGAATGCGGGATGTACGCGATGAATCCGAAGGAGATGAGGATATGTCCCAGCCACAAAATGCGATGCCAGAACTGGCTGTCCGCAGTGCACAGTCCGGACAGGGCGTAACCGACCACAGACCACTTCTCCCATTCCGGATTGGTGCTGGCAATTCGCGCCGCCTCGACCAGAAACCCGCTCACGAGAATGACCAGAAGCCAGATCAGAATCACGCCATCATCCAGCAGATTATTGAGCCGATCCGGTCGTTGAATGTATCGCCGGAAAAGCGCAATCAGAATTCCAACGATCGCTGCCACACCAGCGATATCCAGTATCAGCGAAAAGATTTTGTAAAATTCACCGATGAGAAACGATGGCTGGCCGAAGATGAGTCCCCACACATCGTAATCGAAACTGACCACCGCGGTGCCGATGAAAAGTATCGCAAAGCCGATGAAAATGAGCAGGTGCATCAATCCCGGATAGGCTTCTTTGAGAATCCGTCCGTGGCCCAGGGCGTAGATGAGCAGAGACTTGATCCGCTGCCCGATGTACGCGGAGCGATGCTCGCTCTGCCCGAGCTTCCAGAATTTCATCCTTCGATAGAGTCCGTAGAAGAAAATGGCCAGCGCCGCCACCATGAGAGGATAAATGATGAGATGAAACGGGATGTTCCAAAACACTTCCCGCGCGGGAATTTGTGAAGGCATCTGTTTTTCCTTTCGGTTGGTGAATAAATGCACGCGAATCGAAATTCGCCCTGTTCTTCCCTACCAGCCAGTCTGTCAGCCGTTCGAATTCAATGGACGAATGAAGGATCACTCGGTTGCATCACCGCTGATTGAGGGTGATCGCGGGTGATCGCAAAACAGCAATCGGCGAACAGCCGCCTGTCCACCGATCTCACTCATGTCTTCTGAAAATCTCTCCGCACACGATTGGCGGAGCGCATCCTGAATTCAGACAAATTTTCAGCCCATGACCCGGACGATGTGGAATTACTCTCCCGGCCATGGGGCATTTCATTTTCAAAAATTATTTATCGACAATCTTTTTCAGTTCCTGGGTCAACGCCGGCACCACGTCGAACAGGTCGCCAACGATCCCGTAATCAGCGCGCTGGAAGATCGGCGCTTCCGGGTCTTTGTTGATGGCCACGATGTATTTGGATGAAGACATCCCGGCCAGATGCTGAATCGCGCCGGAGATACCGCAGGCAATGTACAGATCCGGGGACACCGTCTTCCCTGTCTGTCCCACCTGATCTGCATGAGGCCGCCAGCCGGAATCCACAGCAGAGCGGGAAGCGCCCACAGCCGCGCCCAACAGATTGGCCAATTCTTCCAGGATGGCAAAATTCTCCGGGCCTTTCATGCCGCGCCCGCCGGAGACAATGATGGACGCTTCGGTCAAATCGATTTTACCGCCGGCGCCGGAGATGATCTCTTTCACCACAGCCTTCAATTCGGACGGCGACGTGGTGATCGTCAGTTTTTCCACGACCGCAGTCCGGGAGTTGTCCGGACTGGATGCCCGAAAAACATTGGGGCGAATGGACACCAGTTGCGGCGAGGCCAATAATTCGTGACTGGCCAAAACCTTGCCGGCAAACATCGGCCGCAACGCATGCAGCTTCCCATTTTCCAGTGAAAGCCGCGTGCAATCAGTGGCCAATGCAACATCCAGTCGCGCCGCAAGTCGCGGGGCCAGGTCTTTTCCCATGGACGTCGCCGGCAGCATGATGATTTCCGGATCGACCGATTTCACCGCGTCCACAATTGCTTTTGTGAATGCGTCGGCATTGTATTTCCCGAAAAGGGGGCTATCGCCGACCAGCACTTTATCTGCGCCATAGAAGCCGGGTATCTGACTGATGCCGTCGATCCCGCTGCCCAGCACCACGGCCACAAGTTCGCTGCCCATCTGATCTGCCAGACGCCGGCCCTGACTTACTGCTTCAAAACTGACATTCCGAAACACGCCATTTCGTTGTTCCGTCACTACGAACACTGGTTTTGACATTGACTCCTCCAGTTTTTATATTCAATTCTTATCTTCAGTTTAATAGGTTGAATCGAAAATAACAAACCTCAAATTTTAAATTACAAATAAATTCCAATTTCAAAATTTCAATGACCAAAATTCGCATTGGACTATAGCCTCTGCCACGAACATTTGAAATTTATTTGAATCCTGAATTTCTAAAATGAAATGTCAAATGAGCATTTAACGTATTATTTTAGTATAGAGTGCATCGACTGTGTCGATGCTTGAATTGACACAGTCAATTCACTCCATATATCTTTAAAAATTAAATAGCTAAATTTTAGTATAGAAATCCATTTTTGAGATTTATTTGAATTTTGTTATTTGCTTTTTTGAATTTCTCACACAACTTTAGCTTCTTCGCGCAGCAGTCGCACCAGCGCCGGCACAGCATCAGCGCCCTGGCCCACAATCATGCCGCCTTTGCGCGAAGGCGGATATTCGATCTGAGTGATGGCGATTTTCGGACTGCCAAAGTCTGCGGTTTTCTCGTTGATGGTTTTCTTCTTGGCCAACATAATGCCGCGCAGCGCCGGGTAGCGCGGTTCATTCAATCCTTTTTCTGCGGTGAACACGGCCGGCAGCGACGTCTCGATCACTTCAGTGCCGCCCTCGAATTCCCGTTTCACCACGGCCTTGCCACCATCCAGAATCAACTCAGTGATGAACGTGGCGCAGGGCAGATTCAGCATCTCCGCGACCATGGGGCCGACCTGCAAATTGTCGTAGTCCACGGCCTGCTTGCCGAACAGAATCAAATCGTGCGGCATGTCTTTGACAACGGAAACCAGCGCTTTGGCAACTGCCAGCGAATCCAGATCCGCGCGATCGGTCTTGACGAGATAGGCTTCATCGGCGCCCATGGCCAGCGCGCTGCGAATGGCGGAAACCGCTCGCTCCGGCCCGACGCTTATGACTGTAACCGTTGAATCGCCCTTCTTCTCTTTTATCCGCAATGCTTCTTCCACGGCATATTCGTCGTACGGATTTAACACCCAGTTGATATCCGTCGGGTCGATCGCTTTTTTATTGTCGGCAATTTTGATTCTGGACTCCGTGTCCGGCACTTGTTTCACGCACACCAAAATTTTCATACATCCTCCTTCATAGTATTTTCGCAGCGACAGGCATTTTTAAAATGCTGAATGGGTCGACTCTAAAAAGCCTTAAAAGGCTTTGATACGTTGGTTGTGATTCTTTTCCACGCCATCAATGACGTGGCAATTCATTGAAAAATTTAAAAATCAGAGGACTTGAATAGCCCCGACTCTTAGGTCGGGGAACAGAAATTCACCTCTGATTTTGGGGCTTCAGCCCATTTTTAGAGTGGACTCCTGAATGACAAATGAATTCCAACACTCAGAGAGACACATTCAAAACTCAAACAAAACATGATTTCATGCAGGATGTGAACAGCCGTTTGAACATTGAAATTTTATTCATCGGTTTTGCCTGACTTTTCCATCCTGGCCCAGGTATCCCGCAAGGTAACGGTTCGGTTGAACACGGGCTTGTTTTCCCGGGAATCAGGGTCCATGCTGAAGTAGCCCAGGCGCTCAAATTGAAATCGATCGCCGGGTCTGGCGCTGGCCAGCGATGGTTCCACAAAACATTCCGCCAGAATTTCCAGCGAATTCGGGTTCAAAAATGATTTGAAATCCCCGCCATTCTCTTCCCGGGAAGGATCAGCGACGCTCAGCAAATTATCGTACAGCCGCACCTCCGCTTTCAGCGCCTGACCGGCAGATACCCAATGGATGGTGCTCTTCACCCGGCGACCGTCCGGAGAATAGCCGCCGCGGGACTCTGGATCGTACGTGCAATGCAGTTCCTTGATTTCACCGGTGTGCTCATCTTTCACAACACCGACGCAGGTGATGTAATAAGCATAGCGCAGTCGCACCTCGGCGCCCGGGGAGAGCCGATAGAATTTCTTCGGCGGATTCTCCATGAAATCCGATTGCTCAATATAAAGTTCGCGGGAGAAAGGCACGCTGCGCAGGCCGGCGGATTCATCCTCCGGGTTATTGATGGCGTCCAGGTACTCCACCTGACCCTCCGGGTAATTATCGATGATCACTTTGAGCGGATGAAGCACACCCATCACGCGCGGCGCCCGCTTGTTCAGGTCTTCGCGCAGGCAGTGCTCCAGCAGCGCCAGGTCCACCATACTGTCCCGCTTGGCCACGCCGATCTTCTCGGCAAAATCGCGAATGGACTCCGGGGTGTAGCCGCGCCGGCGCAGGCCGGAGATTGTCGGCATGCGGGGATCATCCCAGCCGCGGACATATTTCTCCTGCACCAGTTGCAGCAATTTCCGCTTGCTCATCACGGTATGGCTGAGATTCAATCGGGCGAACTCGATTTGCTGGGGATGATACACGTCCAACTGATCCAGAAACCAGTCGTACAGCGGTCGGTGATCCTCGAACTCCAGCGTGCAGATGGAATGCGTGATGCGCTCGATGGAATCCTCCAGCCCATGGGCCCAGTCGTACATCGGGTAAATGCACCAGGCGTCTTTGGTGCGATGATGCCGGGCGTGCAGAATGCGGTACAGCACCGGGTCGCGCATGTTCAAATTGGGCGAGGTCATGTCTATTTTGGCGCGCAGCACGCGGGAGCCATCCGGGAATTCCCCGGCGCGCATCCGCTGGAACAGGTCGAGATTTTCTTCGATGGAGCGATCGCGATAGGGGCTGTTTTTGCCCGGCTCGGTCAATGTGCCGCGATAGTCCCGAATTTGGTCCGGCGTCAAATCGCAGACATACGCCGCGCCCATGCGGATGAGTTGAATGGCGTACTGATACATCTGCTCAAAATAATCGGATGCATAATACAGTCGGTCCTGCCAGTCAAATCCCAGCCAGCGCACGTCCTCGATAATGGAATTCACATATTCATCTTCTTCTTTAACCGGGTTGGTGTCGTCAAATCGCAGATTGTACAGGCCGCCGAATTCTTCAGCGAGACCGAAATTCAGACAGATGGATTTGGCATGGCCGATGTGAAGGTAGCCATTGGGCTCCGGCGGGAATCGCGTATGAACGCGCCCGTCGAACTTGCCGGTCTCCAGATCCTCTCTGATGATATTGCGAATAAAATTGGGGGTGCGATTCGTTTCAGGAGCAGTCATATTCGCATGTCCTTTCCAGGTAATTATAGTCATTACAAGCGCACCGTCGCGATGAACCCGGCGTGTCCTGTCCCTGACTGATTTCGGACGCCGGACATAACGCAGGGCGATGGTTCGCCGTGACGTCTGCGCCTTTTACAGCGGTTGAAAAAATTGAATTAGCGCTTAATATAAAAGTATAATTTTTGAAAGTCAACAACTTTTTAGCCGGGGGTTTAATTTCTGGGACACCGGCGGGAAAACGCCGGACGCGGGAGCGCCGGTAACTAATCCTGCCGGATCGCGCTGGATATTCATCCAGCGCGGGCAATGGCCGGGACGTCTGTCCCCAAACACCGCACCGTTCGGGATGAATTCCCGAACGATCAGAATTGACAATCGGCCATTTTCAATTGTCAATTGGCAATTGTCAATTCTCAATTGTGCCTGAATCAGGATCGCGCTGGATATCTATCCAGCGCGGGCAATAGCCGGGACGTCTGTCCCAGAGCAACGCACCATTCGGGATAAATATCCCGAACCTTCGGGATGAATTCCCGAACGATCAGAATTGCAACACATTATAATTCCCGCTCTTCCCCTGTGCCGCCTTTTTCACCGCCAGCAGCAGGTTTTCGAAACTCGTGATTTTGTCGAATAAATTTTTGTAGGTTTTCAAGGCTGCATTCACCTTTCTCCAAAAAAAATTTTTTTTCAGATTTCCAGATGGTCAGATTAACAGATACTCACTCGGCGGAACAGACAACACGAAAACCCAGACTGAGGTACCGATACTCTGGAAGGTACCTGATGCGAAGCGCGCAGCGGAAGACGTACTCATTGTCGAAGTCCCACGAGCCGCCACGAACGACGCGCCCTTCTTTTTTGCCAAATGCTCCCGGGGAGCCATCCTCATCATTTAATGGATTCAGAAATCCTGTTGATTTTTCATAAAAACCCGTATCGTCGAACCAGTCGCGGCACCACTCCCAGACATTGCCGCCCATGTCCAGCACACCTTCTTCGGTGCAATCGTCCGGGAACAAACCCACCGGGGATGGATGGCCTAATTTTGTGTGGCCTGAATTTGAAATTTTTCCGTCCGGCTCTGCATCGCCCCAGGGATATTTATGGTACTTTCCGCTCTTGCCCTGCGCGGCTCGCTCCCACTGGGCTTCCGTGGGCAGTTTTACTTTTGCCCAGGCGGCAAAGGCGCTGGCTTCGTACCAGCTCACCCCCACCACCGGCCGGCTGGGAAAAACTAATTGTTGCTCCCAATCTTTCGGTTCAGTGAATTGTTCCCAACCGCCATTCGTCCAGTAAGCTCTGTTTTGATAGCCATCGTTTTCCACGAATTGCCGGTACTGGCCTACCGTGACCAGGTACCTGCTTATTTTAAAGGCCGACAATTTCACCTCATGCACCGGGGATTCCCATTCTTGAGCACTTTCATTGTAATTGGGTTTCGCCTTGTTTTCTTTCTGCGCGCCCATAAGAAAACTGCCGGCCGGAATTTTTACCCAGTCTGTTTCGTTCAACCGCGGGTCCCCGGCCTGGCCCAACGCATCGGCTGCTTCCAAACGTGTTTTCACATCAATGTTACGCGCTTTTTCTTTGTCAAAAATAGCCATCACATTGTTCAGCATTTTTTTAAAGCGCGGGTCTTTTATTTCGTATTTGAATGGAGACAGGTCGCGCAGCATGCCACCAATGATGCCAACGCATCGCGCCCGGGAACCCAAATCTTTGTTTTCTTCAACCTTGTCCAGAATCGCGCGGAAAAAATTGTCCACTTTATCCACGCCCTGGCCATAGAGCACGCCGGCAAATAGCAAGAGCACTTCGCGCCAGTCCGGGTCGTGCAATATTTTCCGGTTCACCAGCAGACTCTTTTGCGTTTCATCGGACTTCCCGCCCAGGGCTTTGGCGGCCAGGTATTCCTGAAATGTTAAATGCCAGAACGTGATGTTATTTCCCCGTCCCACCACAATGCCGCTGTCCACCTCTTCCTCGCTCAAAAATGTTTCGGCGGCAGCAATTTTCTGTTCCTTTGTTTTCCCGGGAAAATCGTCTTTGATGGCTTCCGCAGCCCAACGCCTGCCAACAGAAACCTTGCGGCCCTCCGGGTGGTTCTGCATGGCCAGGGCCAGGTTTTGCAGGCGGGCGCCGCACTGTTCCGCGCTCAGCCGGCCGGGCCGCTGCTCCCGCGACCGCAGCAACCAGGTGATGACCGATTCGTACAGATCGGCCCGCTGTTCCGGCAGTCGGCTCTCATTCCAGTGCACCACGGCCAGGGCTGTGAGCATCACCGGGTTGCGCGCCATTCGCCGTATTTCAATGCGGCTCTGCAGGGCGCCGTTCAAGTCGTTGTAATGGTCTCCCGCCTGCGCAGGGCTGCCCGGGAACAGTGCGTCGGACCAGCGGCGCAGGAATGTTTGAATGGACGAATCTTCCAGCGGTTCGATGGTGACGTGATAGAAATTTTGCAGGACCGCGTTGTCGCGGTAGGCCCCGGGCCGGCTGGTGACCACAAAGGAGCAGCCGGGATAATCGCGCATGCAGCTTTCCACCAGGCGGCACATGGATTCGCGCGTGATTCTGTCCGGGGCTTCATCCAGACCGTCGAGCAGGAAAATCGTGTCCCCGGACTGGAATTTCTGTTTGAAATGTTCTCTGGACAGGCCCCAGGATTTGGACTGGCTTCTGTCCGCCAAAAACTGGAGAATCCATTCCGGGTCGTCCGCAGCGACCGGGTGCGCGCAGTCGTTTCTCTTGCGGCATCGGATGATGTATTCGGTGAGTTCGCCCAACCGAATGAAAATCGGGAAATCGTCGCGCCCTGGTGTGAACGCTTTGGCAGTTACCGGAAGCGGGAGGTGCAGCAATGCGCGCGACGCGTGAAAGGCAATGCGCCGGAGAAACGTTGTCTTGCCGGCTCCGGGGTCGCCGATGATGGTGAGGTATTTGTGCGTGAGCGTCTCGTGCAATTCCACTTTTCGGGGCGCGACATCCGGAGCCATTGTTTTTTTATCGCTGCCTCGTTCTTTTTGCTCGCCGGCGGTTTTGAGCGGGATGTACAGTTCTTCAATACCGAATGTGTGGACTTTGCCGCTTCCCACGGCAAGCCCGCGGATGGGGATGGTGCTGCACTCATCGTAAATCCATTGCAGGTAGCGCGTCGGGTCGGAGGTCACGGTCGTAACCGGGAATTGAGCGCGATGCCTTTCCCGCCAATCAGATAGCGCCGGGCTCACTTTGGCAGCCAGGTCAGAAAAATTAGTAAATGTATCGCGAACATAATTTTTATTGAGCCAGGCTTTGAAAACGTCCAGCTCATTCATCGCCTGCAGAACATCCTCCGACAGCGCCGGCGTCAACGTCCCGCTATTGGCTGCCTCCACCAGCCGATAGGATTCTTTTTTCTTTTCATCCCACTCCATTTTTTCATCGGCGAGAAAAGCTAAAATTTCCGTGCCGTTCATTCTGGCCCGTTCGCACTCCAGCCAGGTGATGCTTTTTCGCTCTTTTCCCGGCTGTTTTTCAGGAATCCAGCCGAAGCGATGGGCGACGATCACCACCAGCACATCGCATGCGTCGACTTTTGCCAGGCATTCATCCAGCGGCGGCCGCGCGCCACTGGCTAAAAAATACTCGGACATCACCGGTAAAAATTCGATGCGGAGCGCCGCATCGCGGACAGCGGTTCGGAATTCAGTTAAATCCCCGACCGTCGAGGAAATGAAAACTTTTGGAGTTGCAGGCTGAGTGCTATCGGGCATTTCGCAGTCTCCTTTTTATCGGATGAAGGCTCAAACAGCATGGGGTGTGCAATGCGTTTCAGGTCATGACCCCATTGAATTCACAGGAAAGCTACGGTAATGTAATAAAAAATGGGGATCAAAGCAAATTGAATTATCACTATTCAGCCTTCAGGACTCAAAAACTTGAAAAATTTTTTTACTTTGCTTCTGCCTTCAGGCATTTCAAATTCGTTGACTCACGCTACCGTCCCCCTTCTCCCACTGGGAAAAGGGCCGGGGATGAGGGAAAGAATCATTGCATTGTAATCAAATTATTTTGAAGTGAAACTGAATCGTGACATCGAATTTTCAGTAGGGATGCGGCGTTACATCTGGTTGGTCTAAAAATTTTTGAAAGTCAATGTTTTTTGAGCGGGGAAATAATTTCAAAGGGTGCGGGAAGAATAGGCCAGTGTGCCTTAATCATCAACGATCAATTGACAATTGGCCATTTTCAATTGGCAAGTGGCAATGCTCAATTGTGCCTGAATTAATTCCGGGCTCTCCCCGTGTTCTGGCTGTCATGCTGGAATTTGGGCCAATAGCTGGTAGCCAGCCCGGAAGTCAATCCATTGATTGCATGCAAATAGCCATCGCGGGTGGCGATAAAAACGGTTCCTTTGTCATTGATTGCCGGGCAAATATCCCACGTCGGGCCGATTTCATATTTTTTAATCAGGTCGCCCACTGAATCCAATAAATAGAAATCGCCCAAAGGCAGCATGTTACTTGGATTGGTTGCTCCCACGTAAATCGTTCCATCTGAACTGAGCGCCGGATCAGTCACGCCGTTCGTTAGCCTGCGACTCCATCTGAAAACCCCACCCAGACTTATGCCGACAAGATTTAAGCCGGAGCGGACAACCACTGTACCATCCACGTTTATCGTCGGAGAACCCTGTCCGTCCAATTCAAACTCCCATCTCAGAGTCCCGTCCGAATTTATGGCGTAAAGATGTTCATCATACGATCCAATATAAATAATTCCGTCCGGTCCAACAGCCGGAGACGAGTCGACGTCCCCCCCTGTTTTATACTTCCATTTTATGTAGCCATTATATTTCAGCGCGTAGATATAACCATCGTCGCAGCCAAAATAGATATTTCCCGACTGATCAATTGCAGCCGATGAACCAATGCCTCCATCGGTTTCGAATTTCCATTTCACCTGTCCGTCCGGGGTTATTGCATAAAAATGATAATCATCGCTGCCGATATAAATGATGCCATCGTATCCAATTGCCGGAGATGCTGTGATGGCAGCGCCAGTTTCAAATTTCCACTTCAAATTCCCGTCCTTGTCCAATGCATATAAGTTACCATCATTCGAACCAAAGTAAATTGAGCCATCCGAAGCTATTGTCGCTGCTGAATTAATTATAGCGTCAGTCTTAAATCTCCATTTTTCAACACCGTTTATGGACAAAGCGTACATAGTGCCATCGAAACTGCCGACGTAAATGTTGCCATCAAAATCAATTGCCGGTGATGTGGAAACACCATCCCCAACCAGAATTTTCCATTCATAAGTCATAATGAAAAAATCCCCGGTTTCGGACCACTCGCTCCAATATGTCCATTCTAATTTTGCCCTCACTCGCCAAAAATAGGCTTTGTTCACATCCAGTAAAACCGTCAACTCGTATTCTGATGTTGACAGAGAAACATCGCTGATGAACGGCGAGGAAAAATCCTGATTATCATCCACCTGAAGGTGATAGCGCTCGGCGCTGGAAACATCGGACCAGTCCAGCAGCGGCGCCCCAACTGTAAATTTTACGCCTGAAATAGGACTGAGGAGCACAGGCTTTTCCGGCAGCTTGCCATACCCAAAAAACTTCACTTCGGCATTAATCCAGTTGTCGCTCCGATCGATCGCTTTTACTCGGACAGAGTGGTCAGCATCGCTATTGGTCTGTGTCAAATCCCAGGTAAACCGAATCGTGTTTTCGCGAGCGGTTTGAACGAGGTCCCCATCCAGGTACAATTCCATCCGATCCAGCCGGTTGTTGTCGCTGGCTTCGGCAACAATTTCAACACTGCCGTACGCTGATTCGCCAGCTTTCGGGGAATGGATTGTCACGCTCGGCGGTTCGAAATCCGGTAAAATACTACATTGCGCCAATGCCAGCAAAAAAATAGATATGATTTTAGAAATGTGTTTGAGTCGGTTCATTTTGTGTTCAGCTTGAATTTAGATCAATGAATTAAATCACCCCTAACGGGATTTTGGCTTTAGTTTCGTTGGCAATAGCTAACCATTTACAGCCCTTCGCGATTGGTGGAGCGTATAAAAACCGAGCCGCTTAGTGGTGAAACAATCTTTTTTCTACGCCACTGCTTCGCTCGCCTAATTTTATAAATCGCACTGAAAACATAATTCAGTGTTCATACGATTTCATAAATATCAACCACTACCGCAGCAGCAGCATTTTTTTCGTCTCGGTAAAATCCCCGGAGCGAAGATTATAAAAATACAGGCCGCTGGGCGCGTAATTCCCAAGTTCATCTTTGCCGTCCCACAAAGCACCATAGCTTCCGACGATTCGGTTTTCATTCACAAGCGTTTTTACTTTCTGACCAACTATGTTGTAAACGGACAGATTAACGGCAACCGTTTTCTCAGGACTCAACGGATTCCCCTGAACCTGGTACTGAATCATCGTCAATTGATTGAACGGATTGGGAAAATTCTGTCTCAAGTACGAGGAACTTGGGATGGCGGCATCTCCCCTGCCCTGTTCCACTGTGATTGCCGCGTTTGCCTTTACTCCGGTAAGAATATCCGATTTCCCGTCGGGCCAGCGCACTTCAAGGGTGTCGACGACGCTGTGATTCCCCAATCCGAATTCAACCGGGAGATCGCACTGCAAGCCCCCGGCAAATTGGTTCACCACATCGCGAATCTGATTCAGTCCGCCGGCCACGACACGAATCCGCGCGCCGATCCCGGATGAATTGCATGTGATTCCTTTTAAATGCACGGTCAGCCAATTGTTCATTTTGAGCCGATTTTTGAAAAGCGCATTGGGAATGCCAGTCGTGCCCAGGCAAAACACATCGACGCCGCCGTTCCTGTCGTAATCGGCAACGGCTATGCTGCTGAAGCTAAACCCGGAAGGTTTGATAAAATCCTTGCTGAAAGTGCCGTCCCTGTTATTTTTGTACAAATCGAACACTTCGAATTTTAAAAGTAAATCCTGATAACCATCGTTGTCATAGTCTAAAAATGTTCCATTGGTAAAGCCGGCTTTAATCTCGGCAACATTGGCAATATTTGCTGCATTCTCAAACGACCCATCGCCATTGCTGCGATACAGTGCATTGAGACCAGTTGGGTGGTAGATAAATAAATCGGACCAGCCATCGTTATTGTAGTCGCCAAACACCGACCAATCCGCTCCCTTTGGCGAACTGACGCCGGCTTCGTCTGCTACATCCGTAAACGTGCCATCCCGGTTGTTCATGAGCAGCAAATTGGAATCGGACGACGACCTCAGCACATACACATCAGGGAAGCCATCGCTATTGTAATCGCTCACCGAGGCGTGTTTACCTCCTTCTTCTAAAATTGGAACGACGATTTGAGTGACATCCGCAAACCGGCCATCCCCTAGATTTTTGAATAAAAAACATGCCTCGCCATTGTTTTCGCTGCACAAGAAATCAAGCAGCCCATTGTTGTCAAAATCAAAACAGGCGATTGGCTCGGCCTTCAGCGGCAGACCTTCGCTCGTGTATGGAATTCTGATGGAGAAATGGCGCTGTCCGTCATTCTCATAAAAAATAGTGTCGATGTAAAACAGGTCGTCCGGTTTGTAGCTCAGCATATTCAGCGCAATATCCAGATCGCCGTCATTGTCAAAATCCAGGAAGGTTGAGCTGTTGACATTGTACGAATCGTGAATGCCGGCAGAATGGGAGACGTCCGCAAACAAATCGCCATTCGAATTTTGAAACAGGGCGTTGCCGTTCTTGCTCACAACGAAAATGTCCGGAAAGCCATTATTATTGTAATCCCCAAATGCTGTGCTATAACCGATTCCTGCCATCTGCGGAACAGCGTCCTCCGCCACATCGATGAACGGATATACAATAGAGTATACAGACGCCCGGTTATTTCCCTCTTCAATTTCCTGGACTGAATTATACGGATCAACTATAACATAGACTGTCAGTTCCTCTTCATAAAGCTCTCCAATTTCCACAAGCGCTGCCGCATGTCCGCCCTGGCCTGGGATATTCTCCAGGACCATATCTCCCTGAATCTTGATTCCGCCGCTATCCGGATCGCCATTAAAAAATTGCACCAGGACGTCTTTCACATCGCGAAATCCCACATTGTAAATTTCTGCCGAAATCATTTCCACATTTCCTTCGGTTGAGGACCAAAAAATCCGGATATCGGAAGATGCAACACTCAGGTCAACCATCGGCTCAACCTCATTTTTTGTCAACGAAAGCGCAGGATCGCCCAAAATATTATACGTTGAAAACGGGTATTCAAAAATATTGGCATAGTAGAGCGCCAGTCCCAGGCAGCCGATCTGCCGTGAGAAGAGGATTTCGAACAGCCGGCGGTTCAGACGATCATTGACGAAATAATTTACCGAATGTGTACAACCGAGAAAAAACACAGCGCCTTCGTTCGCCGTGTTCAACAGGGCTTCGCCAAGACAATCCACATTCAGGTCGAAAAATTCACCGGTGTGGCAGGCAAAGCTAAATACTACCGGCAACCTGTTTTCGTTAGCCAGATTGGCCACGTCCAGAGATTGAAACAGCAGCCAGCCGTGACTGTCGCCGAGGTTATCCACGCCGCCGTGCGCCTGTATATTGATAATGCCGCGTCCCTGGTTGAACGCTTCGAAGCAAGATGTTCGCACGAAGTCGGCGCCGTCATCCGAACGTATCAGTTCATCTGAGACATAATAAGAATCCTGTTCACTAACCGTTTCATTCAAATCTTCGAATAAACTTTGAATTTCCCCGTAGACCTCTGACGCAATGTAGCCGCTGATTAACGAAATTTTTCTGCGCCATGGTTCATTCAAATTCAGGCCAGACTCGTATCGAATCGTCTTTCGCACTATCGTATTCAGTTCTTCCGGGCTCTCAACCGAAAAACGGCCGACCATTATATCCGGCGTCAGGTCATAATCATTCACAGCATTGTCGCCGTTATCGTCATTCAGGCAGGCATACCACTGGTCAGCGGAATGCGCCGGGCCAACGTGCGTGGGAACATGGCGCTCACTGAATTCATTTCCCTCACCGACCAGCAGAACAAATCCCAGGTGGCCATCGCCAAAATAGGACGCCTGCCAATTGTTATAAGCATACATGATGAACGACTTAATGGACGCATCGTGTGCGGCATCCGGGAATTGCTGATAAATCTCGCTCGTTTTCACCACAGCCACATCGAGGCCGGACGAGGTCGCGCGAACCTGTGCCAGCGAATCCAGTGCCGCATTTCCGAAAAATGATTCTTCAGCGATCAGCAAATAATCCACTTCAATACGAGAGTCCAGCAAATCCACCGGGTAGGATACATTTCCAGCTTTCTGGGCCGAAGCGCGTTTGGAGAAAAATATTGTGGCCGGATTGAAAATATTTTCGGTTATGCTACCGCCGGATTTCAATTGAACAGTAAATTCAATTCGCTCGGCCACCCTAATTTCCCGCGCAATAGGATTGAACTGAACAGGGCAGACTCTCAGCCAGGCAACTCTTTGGTCGCGCACAAATCCAATCTTTTCGACCGATACATTATTTTCTGGATAGAACGCATCCTCGATGTACAACGCCTTATCCGGCGAATATTTCTCCTCAATAATGAAGCTGCCGTCTGTCTGTTTTTTTTCCTCCATTTCAGGAACCGGATTTAGCTGCACATCCGTAACTGAGGAGAATGCCGTTGATTTGATTTTAATGAGAATATCTTCCGAAGTAGCTGAAGCAGGAATAGCAATTGGACGAATTATTTGAGGGACCATTAGGTGACCGATTTCAGAAATATGGCCATATCCCGGCAGGGTAATTTTCTGCCACCCGGGCTGACCTGGCATTTCTTCTATCAAAATTCCAGCCAATCGTATCTCGAAATCGACTCTGCTCTCATCAATTTGATGCGTGGTCATCTCCGGCGGAACCGCAGGTTTCACATCGTCTGTTATCCCCGATTTGTAGCTTTTCAGATGCTGGACTGGAGAAAGCAATGCCACCATTAGTATTGCACCGATGCATATCTTATGATTGAAGCAATTCATGAACTGGTCCTTTTGTATTATCAAAGTTTTAACCTTCATAATTCAGACTCAAAAATGAAATAGAACACTGATTACGCGGATGACACTGATCTTCGCGGATTCTTAATCAGTGTAAACGAGACGAAGAACGCATCTATCTCTGGCATGATCCGTGTTGAAGGGCTACATTTTTTTAAGCGGATCATCTGCATCATCAGTGTTATCTAGAATTTTCTGTCAAAAAAAGTCTAAAAAATATTTGCCAAATTTAAAATATTGAAAAATCCCAAGCCGATCTGGAATTACGTAACACATCAATTCCCGGCGCGCCCGGTGTTTTGGTTATCGTGCTGAAATTTTGGCCAGGGGCTGTTCGCCAAACCCGAGCTGTTACTCGGAATTGCGTACAGATTGCCATCCATTGTACCCACATAAATTGTGCCGTCATTGCCCATTGCCGGCGCAGCCCTGACATTTTCATCCACAAAAATTTCTTTGTACGACTGACCATTAGCGTCAATAACAAAAAAACCTGCATGTTCATCTGTCCCCTGTCTGGTCCAATAAATACTGCCATCTGAACCGATCAACATCGGGCCAACACCATAACTGGTATGCCAGGTCCATTGGATGGCGCCGGAAGGATTTATCGCCCTGTATCCAACCATCGAATCGCCGACAATAATCAAACCATCAACACTAATTGCAGCATTATTATTTGACGATGCAGCAATATTGATCTTCCATTTTATATCACCGTCTGGAAAAAAGGCGTATAAATATGGGCAGCCCTTTGTATAAATTATTCCATCCCAATCGATCACCGGCGTCCTGAACGAGTTATAAAACCGTGACCCATATTCCCATTTTAAACTGCCATCCGGATTTAATGCGTATAAGTAATGAACCCCGGCCAGGTAAATTGTTCCATCAGAGCCAATTACTGGTGATTGACACACAGAATGAGTGCGGTATGTCCATTTCAATTCGCCATCAGGAGTAAACGCATGAAAATAGGTATTATCCATACCAATATAAATAGTCCCATCAGCGCCAATCGCAGGAGCCATTTTGATCTGATAATTTGTCAAATATTTCCATTTCAAACTGCCATCACGATTGAGCGCATAGACATATCTATCAATACAACCAAAATAAATGGTTCCCTCCGGCCCAACGGCCGGCGAGGACTCGATCTCACCGCCAGTTTGGAATCTCCATTTTTCGGCGCCATCCGGTGTAAGAGCATGAAGATAATAATCTGAACTACCAAAATAGATGGTCCCATCGAAGTCAATTGCAGGGCACGTTAAAATTTCTCCTGCGGTACAAAATTTCCATCTGTAAAAAGTCAGGTCAAACGTGGAGGCACTGGACCAGGCGCACCAGCCAATCACAGGCTGCTTCGTCCGAATTCGCCAATAATAATTTCGATATGGCAGCGCCATGGGGACAATGTAGCTTGTATCGGTAATATTATCATCGCTGATAAAGGGAGTAGAGAAGTCGGAATTATCATCCAGCTCCAAATGGAAGCGTTCGGTGTTTGGAACAGAGGCCCAGATAAGCCGGGGCGAGTCAAAATATACTTTTTGATTTAGTGCAGGTGAAAGTAAGTTCGGCGTTGGCGCTGTTTTAAATCCCCAAAATTCCACATGAACTTCATTAAAATTGCCATGTCCGTCAAACGCCTTGGCGCAAACCGAGTGAATTGTATCTGCTTTAGTCTCATTCAAATCCCAATGATATGAAAAAGAAGCCTGTCTGAGAGTTTTCGCCAACGATCCATCGAGGTATAATTCCACCCGATCGATTTTATTATCATCCGTGGCTTCGACAATGATATCCACATTGCCATAGACAATTTCATCCTGTTTAGGCGAAATGATTCGCACCTGCGGGGGTTCGAAGTTAGTGAAAACGTCGCAGGCAGAGAGGGCTGCAATCAACAATAGTGAGAGAATCAGTTTTTGTCGTGGGAGTGACTTGATTTTTGAGAGAGGCATTTTCATCATGTATCGACGGTAAAAACAACTCAGCTATTTACCTAATAATACATAATTTTTTCCAGACTGGCGAATGAATTTTTCTTAACTTATTGGGCGGGTATAATTAACATTTTTTCTAATTGTTAGGCTACTTCGCGGTGTAAAAATTTAACCATGAATCCACAAAGAAATCCCAAAACGCGCCAGGCTATTTGTAGAGTGAACGAAGACACACTGAGCAGGTTTAGAAATGCAGTGAAGTAAAAAGTCGAATTAGGCGGCGCCCTCATTTTTATCACAATCGGCAGTGAGACCGCGGACGAATATTTCGCTGATCATCTGCGCCGAGGTGGTCAGACTGTAGCGTTTATTTTTCGAAAGCACCCAGAAACCGGACAACTCGTCTAGAGCGCCGAAAAGTATCCGTTTGGCAACAGCCGGGACTACATCGCTTCGCACCTCGCCCTCTTTCTGTCCCTGCACGATGATGGAGGAAATGATATTGAGATAATCATTCAACTTGCTGCCCATATACTCTTTCATGAATTTATGGCTTTGCCGCAATTCAATTTGCAGAACTTCCGCTAGTTCCTTGTTCTCCGCAATGAGGCTGAGGTGAATTTCGATGAACTTCATAATCTTATTCCGGAACCCTTTTTCTTTGGCAATATTTTCTCTCATGTTCCGGATGATTTTGCTCATCTCTTCCTCGAACAATGAAATCAGCAGATCATCCTTATTCTTGAAATACAAATAGATCGTCCCATCGGCGACTTCGGCCAGTCTGGCGATTTCCGAAATCTTGGAGTTATAAAATCCATTCTGAGCGAAAATATGGGTCGCTGCCTTCAGGATCCGATTGCGTTTCTCGTTGGTATTTTTCTTCCTGTTCGCCATTGTTTTTTCTTCACTAAAAACGTTTCTACCAGGGGCAATTTAAAATTGAATGAGTATTCATTCATTAATTTAAAAATTTTTTAGTGAATGTCAAGGACATTTTCTCTTTAAAATACACTGACTTAGAATTATGCAATTTTTAAAAAATAACTCTTGACATTTTGGAAATTTTATTATATTATTAAAAGATTTTAATATAACTTTTTATAGTATAACAAGTTGAATTGACAAAATATTTAGAACAGGTTTCTGCCCAATTCCTTTGTGCACATCGTGAACAACATCAACTACTTAACCCTACTACGTCACATAGATTTAGTAGCGTTAAATACTGTATTTTGGATTGATGAAAAATTCAACACATTGTGATAAATTTGCTAAATGACGTTGTAGGGTTAGTTGCAAACTATGATCCTGAATTGAGCAAAAGACATAATCCTGTACGTTACTCCTGAAGACCATGAATCCGTTTCATGGATTTTTTTTATTTCAACCAGAGGACAAAACAACACACTATCATGATAATTCCCAATCGACGTTTATACCTTCAGGCGATTGTCCTGATCGCGACAATGTCTCTGACAGTTGGTTGCACTGATGACCACGGGCTGGAGCCAACGCGCAGCGGGATTAGCGGGACAATCCATTATCTCGGCCAATGGCCAACCAAAACTGCCGAAGTGCGAATTGTGGCGGCCACTCAATTTCCACCAACGGATGTCAATGATCTGATCATCGGCGATGTGCTTGCAATCGGCGGGGATTCCACTGAGTATACATTCTACCTGAATCCCGGCGATTACTACCTGGGCCTTGTCTGGCGCGAGGAGGATGCGGCCTGGGGCATTCAAAGCATTTTCGGATTGCTACTCGAAGAAGGCAATCCCTTCTCGCCCGAAATGGTGAATGTGCCGGACGCAAACACGATCATTCCAGGGAAGAACATCGAAGCTGATTTTTCCAAAGCGCGACGGGGTAGTAGCAGCAGTATTTCTGGAACGGTGCGATTTGTCGGGCAGTGGCCGGAAAATATTGAAGGATTCATGGTCATCGCCAGCACGACATTTCCGCCGATTACCCTGCTGGACTTCAGTTTCAGCAGCATTCTGCCGGGGTACGTGGACTCCACCGACTATTTCATTTCCGCCTCGCCGGATACATTTCTCGCGGTTGGCGTCGTGATGAAACTGATCGATCAGCCGTGGGCGCTGGAGAACATCGTCGGTATTCTTTTGAAGGAGAATTCATTTCAGCCCCAGGAAGTCATTGTACCAACAGAAACCAGTCAAATCGAAGATGTCGATTTCACCGTCTATTTTCGGGAAGAATAACAGCCATCCCGGATTTTCTTCATAACGGAGTACTCATGAAACTTAGAATCATGTTCATATATCTGGCGCTCTGGCTTTGTCTGCCTGGCGGCATGTACGCCCAGTCCGGCGGTTCGGGGACGGTTCGCGGAAAAATTACCGACGCCCGAACCGGCGATCCCCTGCCGGGGGCGAATATTATTTTAGTGCACACGTTGATGGGCGCCTCCTGCGGATTGGATGGCAGTTTCATCGTCTCGCATGTGCCGGCCGGCAGCTATCAGGTGAAGGCCACCATGATGGGTTACAAAAGCCAAACATCAACCGTCGATATCATCGAGGGAAAAGAAATTCAGATCGCATTCGCGTTGCTGGAGACGGTCATCGAAAACCCGGCCGTCATTGTCACTGCTAGCAAAAAAGCCCAGAGTTTTCAGGATGTCCCCAACAGCGTCTCTCTCATTTCTCTCAAAGAAATTGAACGAAGGAATAAAACCTATCTGGACCAGCTCCTGGAGTATACGCCGGGCGTTCATCTCATGCAGGGCGATATCAATATCCGTGGCTCGTCCGGATTCAGTCTCGGCGCCGGCAGCCGCGTGCTGTTGCTGATCGATGGCATTCCCATGATGCCCGGCGACAGCGGCGATATTAAATGGGATATCATCCCTCTGTCGCAAATCGATCGCGTCGAGATCATCAAAGGCGCCGGCTCAGCACTGTACGGCTCCCACGCCCTAGGCGGAGTCATCAATATCATCACCAAAGAGCCGGGGCTCAAGCCAATTACCTCGGTTCAGTTGACGACCGGGCTGTACGATAAGCCGTTTTACCCTGAATGGGAATGGGCTGACAAAACGCTGTATTTCACTCAATTGGATGCAACGCACACTCGATCCTGGGACAATGCCGGCCTGTTCGTCTCTGCGGGACGGAAGCAATCCACGGGCTACCAGCAAAATGGCGAATATGAAAGCTACAATCTCGTCGGGAAATTGAATTACAAATTCAATCTGCATTCCACGATGACAATTCAATCGAACTTCACCGGCGGTGATTACGGTGAAATATTTCTGTGGCGCAATCAGAACGATGCGTTCGAAATGCCAGTGCCTGCGGTCGGCGACTGGAACAATTCGAACAAATTCAGTTGGAACATGGTATTTCGCCAACTGGTCAATTCGCGGCTGACCTACAAAATCCGAACGTCCTATTTTTATAATAACTTCAAGCATCATCATCACGATAATAGCGATTATTCCGCTGCCAATAAAGTCGGAGCGGAAATTCAGGGCGATTACATTCCCAATAAAATGCACACCCTGACATTTGGGTTCGAAGGCATTTTCGACAACACCACGTCCGCGGTTTGGGGGAATCACGACGGTTATATCCTGGCGGCCTATGTTCAGGATGAACTGAATCTGGCTGAAAAAGTGACGCTCACTCTGGGAGGCCGTTTCGATTGCCACACCGTGGATACCGGGGAGCATGACAATCAATTCAATCCCAAGCTGGGATTGAATTTTAAGCCGACACTGCTCACCACGGTCCGAGCCTCTGTGGGACGGGGATTCCGTGCGCCGACCATGGCTGAAATGTTCACGGAAACATTCACGGCCGGTTTCAAAGTGATCCGAAATCCCTATCTGAAAGCGGAGAGCGCCTGGTCCTATGAAATGGGCATCAACCAGGTCATCAACCAGCATTTCATCTTTGATGTGGCGTTCTTTCACAATGATTATAAAAACTTCATCGAACCGGAGCCGGACATTTACCAGACGGTGCAATTCACCAATGTCGCCAATGCACGAATCCGCGGGATTGAGTTGACCGGGCAGGCAAGTTTCTTCCGACAATTGCTATCACTGAATTTCGGTTATACCTTCATGCAGCCGGAAGACATGGATACCGGCGAAGATCTGGCCTATCGCCCGCGTCACCTGTTAACGGCCGGCGGCACGGTACGTTATCTCATTTTCGAAGCAGGTCTGGATTTTCGCTACATCAGCCGGCTGGAACGCGTGAAAGTCTATCCCAATGACGACCGTGTTGCACAAAAAATCTGGGACGCCCGAATCAGCACAACCTTGTACGACTTTGGACTTGCCTTTAATGTGAATAATCTGCTGCAGTATAACTATTTACAAATCGAGCGAAATCTATCGCCGGTGCGAAATTACGTTTTCACAATTAGTCGGCAATTTTAAAAAAGCAGTTATGGTCTAAAGCACTTTAGACAGATTGGAGGTGATCGTTACCCGGACTACTTGCCTATCAATAAATGGATACAAGTCAATGTTTACAAAAAACTAATTCACAAACCACTTGTTTTGGGAGGTAAAAAAATGAAACGATTTACGTCGTTCAGCACCTTTGTTATTGTTCTCTTTTTAACCACATCGTTGTTTGCGTCCGGCGTTGGTTTAACAGGCGTTGGCGCCAGAGCGACCGCACTTGGAGGGGCATACCGTGGAGTGGCAAACGATTGGAGTGCAATGTACTGGAACCCGGCAGGGCTCAGCAAAGTACAGGGAATGCACTTTGGATTCAGCATGGAACGAATTAAACCAACGGCGAATTACACAGTCCTTGGTGGCGCTCCAATACCTTTCTACAGAACTGACGAGCTACAAAACGTCGACAAAACATTTTACATTCCTGCTGCAGGCTTTGTTTACTCTACAGAAAAGTTCTCTTTTGGATTAGGCGTTTATGTACCTTTTGGCCTCGGAGCTACCTGGGACGTGTTCAACACATCCACATTTAATTCCAAGTACCCGGCCGATGACTTTGAAGATGATCTAAAAATCATCGATATCCATCCATCAATCGCATACAAAGTAACCGATAAACTCTCTATTGGTGTTGGATTTAGCTATACTATTGCTGATATTATTATTCGCACTCCGGACTCACAACCGAATCCTTTGCTACTTGACCCCGCTTATGCTCAGCTTGTAGCTGGTGTATTACAACCGCTGGGACTCGCCTCTGATGCCTATAAATCGTTCCTGGTTGATAAGGAATTAGACGGCACCGGTAGTGGTATTGGATTTAATTTTGGAGTTCAGTACGATTTAACAGAGGATATGACCATTGGAATCGCTGGTACCTGGTACAACGATATCTCATTGGATGGGAAAATTAGTGCTACCGCCTATCTGCAAGAATCTAATACCACAACAATTCAAACATTGGACGCTACCTTGGGTCAAATGGTAGCGTTAGGTATGTTGCCTGCAGCATCAAAAGCTCAGATAATGGCTGTGTACAGCGAACCGAGCGTAGTCTATGATAAAGCCAAAGGCGATGCAAAATTGCCGCTCCCAATGACGCTCGGCGCTGGTATTTCTTACACAGGAATTAAAAATATGCTGATTGCGGCTGATGTTTCCTGGACACAGTGGTCAGCCTGGGATGTAATCGAAATCACGGTCGAAGAAGACAATTCGACATCGGAGCTCGTCGAGAATTGGGAAGATGGCATCCGTTTCAGCGCTGGTCTCGAATACAGTCTCATGGAAAACCTGAAAGCTCGCGGTGGATATTACACCGAACCGGCAGCGATTCCGGTGGAAAACCTGACCATCACCGTTCCTGATATCAATCGCAGACACGGCATCAATCTCGGTTTGAGCTACAACATCGGCGGGATTGAGTTGTTCGGAAGTTATGAACAGTTACTTATAAAAGAACTCGATGTAACCTCGTGGGAAGAGCACAACATGGCTGGCACATACAAAATGAACGCCTGGAATGTGATGCTCGGACTCGGCTACAATTTCTAATTTTTAAGATTCAATTTTTATCGAAAACCCCTCGCTAATCCGAGGGGTTTTTTTTTATTCGGATTCGACGCCCGGCAGCGATGAATCGCAAGCCAAAGCCTGCATCATGCCCGGGAATGTGAAAGTTGCCTCAACCATTTCTTCGAGCAGGCGCCGCCAGTCCTGTTTGATAATCCCCATATTCACATCAATCAATTCCATCAACTCCGGGTGTTTTCGAATTTCGCTCAACAGGTGCCCCGGCTCTGAGAGCGTGTCTAAATCGAGCAGACTCCGCACCAGCGGGAACAACCGATACTCCTGCGACGCCGCCTGATGGATAAATTCCCTACCATAAATTTTCAGGAATCGACGCATCCCCACCTCAAGCCTGGAAGCGCTGATGCCATACAAGTCGGCGATCCGCGCGACGATGGCGTCGCCATGTTCAGTGAGACAATTAGCCGCGCCCGCCAGCGATCGGATGAGTGTATCTTTTTCCTCTTGCAACACCAGGATGTCCAGCGCACACTGGAGGACGCGTCTTCCCGGCACATGCAGCGGCACGGTCATTTGAACGGCGTTCGCCCTTTGCTCAATGAACCCATCTTTCCTGAATTCGTGATAATCGCCTTCGAATGAAATGCGTCCCAGGGTGGAATAATTATCGCACAGGATATGGAAAATCATGCCCCACTCCAGCCCTGTCCACGCGGCTGATGGGTGCAGCAATGTCAAGTCATGCGCCAGCTTCTGGTATTCCTCCCTACCGAGGTGGGTGATGAAATCGGGGATGACATTGCCGAGAACTAATTCCGGCGATGGGTACGTCCCTTCTCTCCGACATTGTTTTTCAAATGCCTGCAACAGCGCATAGGTGTGTGTGAAAGTGAGCATGCGGTAAGATAATAATTTTTTCTGGATTTTCAACATAAAAAAACCCTGCATCGTTATTGAAGTATCGATGCAGGGTTCTGAAATGAAATATGAGATGAATAGGGATAATTTTTTATTGGTTCACATCAATCAATCTCATAATCCACTGGCGTACTGCTGAGCTTTTTCGATATACTCGCTGTCCGGGTAATTGTAAATCAACTCGTCAAACATCTGCTTGGCCGATGTCCTGTCACCCATTTTTATATAGGTGCGCCCCAACATGAGCAGTGCATCATCCTTTTTATATGAATTTTCATACGGCAATACTTTCTGAAATGCATTGACCGCATTGGCATAATCACCCTGACCGAAATAGCACTCGCCTAACCAGTACTGGCAATTGCTGGCCAGCTTGTGAGTCGCGCTGGTTTCCATAAGTATGGAGAACAAATAGATGGCTGCGTCGTATTCGCGAGCGTAGAAATGCTGTAATGCCTGTTCATAGCTCGTGGCGAAATCATTCAGGTCAACATTCAGCGATGCAGCCAATGCTCCGCCGCGCTCGCGCAGGTTGGTCTCCAGTTCGGTGACCTTTTCCTTTCGCAACGAAAGCTGGGCCTTGAGTTCCTCAATCTCCAATTCCTTCTGACGAATGGCATCATTGAGCTGATCCACGCGGGATTTCAACTTGATGTACTCTTCCATTGCCATGTTCGATTCGGAAGCGTCCTCGTAGTTATCCAATCCTTCAACGAGCGCGTTCAATTCCTCATCCGGGGAACTCTCGTTCGTCCCTTCGATTTCTTCAATGGGAGCGCGTTCCGAAATATTGACGTCAGATTCGCCGCCGCCGGAGAACTGTGGGCTCAGATAATAGGTGATGCCGCTGCGAATATTCAGGTAGCCATCATTGGCGTTCGCAGCATAACCGTTCAAATCATCGCCGGTTGTGTAGCGATAGTCCATTGAAAAATCCAGCGCAATCATCGGATTTATCCTGGCTTCGACGCCGCCACCCACGAACAGGGCTCCATCAAAAAATCGTTCGCTGAATCCACTGTACTTGAAATTGAACGCTCCCAGTCCGGCATAAACGTACGGCAGATACGTTCCCTCCATGAGCAAGTTCATTCCGCCCCGGACATCCAGGTTGATCAAATCGGTCGTAAAACTATTTTGGTCGTACAATGATGTCCCATCGCTCAATTCACCATAGCCCAAGGACCCGGTCGCGAAAAACTTGGGACTGATTTTGTACTTGGCGTACAGCTCCGCTCCGAATCCAAATCCGGTATGCGGGTGCTCGCAGTAAATTTTTTGGCCTCCAATATTAAATCCCAATCCGAGCCGGCTTGTATTTAAAATTTGCGCCCACCCACTGGAAAACACAAACAGCAGCATTGCTACGATGCCCACACAAATGTTAGCTTTTCTCATCTCAATTTCTCCTATTCTACCCCCGCCCAATAATTCAACGAATGGCTTTCTCATATTTTTCATTTCAACCGACGCCATGAAACCCCGCCTCGTCAGGCAGGCTATTCATCTCGCCAATTTCATAGTACTCGTAAGACTCTTCATACACAATCACATAGATTACAGGTTAAGAGGGGATGGTGTCGCTCTGATGAACATCTGATTTAATTATAATCGAAATATTCTTTCAGGTCAACGGGTACGACATTCTGAAGCGATATTTTTTTGTCCGAATAAATATTGTATGCCCGAATCAGTTCGCCCATTTTCTCCTTTGTCTGTCGAATCGATATCACATCTTTCTTTTGCTCAGCCGATTCACCGCACTGCTTCAAATTATTCCGGAATTCCAGCAACGTTTCGCCTATCTGTTCGAAATAATAATTGCTCATGGACGAATTGATGAGTTCTCCGACCTTTTCATTGACTTCTTTTTCATGTCCCGCCAGCATCTTCAGTGAATTCTTCAGATGGAACAAATTCAAATCGCGCGTCAGCTTCTCATCTTTTCCCAGGAAAATGAACAACGCCGGGTGACGATTATAGAACTCAGTCTTTAAAGCAACATTGGAGAGAAGATATTGCTCAATCACCACCCGTTCACCAAACGAAATGTCACGATGCGAGGAATACTTCAGAGAATTCGCCTCTTTCGAATACTCAACCCTAACCAGTAGATCAGCAAAAGAAAAATAAAGTAGCTCTTTCATGGCACCTTCTCTCTTTTAGCGTTCACAGTTATTCCGAATTAGTGTTGGCCTTTATTTAAACAAACGACGTGCCATGACTTTCCAAAAAATTTCAGGACTCCAACAAGCTGAAATACTTAGACTTATTTGACCGGCCTTTTTTGTGATATTTTCAATTTATTAGCTTTTTGTACGATGCGTAAACAAGCGCTGTCTCGCAGTGATTCAATTTCAAGTTATCGAAAAACGAACATATCAGTAACAACCCGTAAACATACTCCTCCATAAATTGCTGGCTTGAATTAATGGGATCAAATCATTACGCCAACTTAATGCGCGCTCATCGATAAATTTTACTCGGCAAAAATCAGATTGATGGCGTATTCATAATCCGCTAATTGCACCGGAGAGTCTTGAACAAAATCGCCGATTTCCTTTGGCAGTGGCAGCGTGTAGTTCGTTTCGGTGTTGAGTCGCGCCGAAACAGCGCGCAATAAATCCTCGCCCTGAATTCGATCGAGCAGATACTGGAGCGGGAATCGTTTCAATATTTCATAATAACGCTCGAAATCGCGGCCCGAAAAAATCCCCAATTTATATGCAATGACCACGTCAATGAGCATCCCAAAAAAGAGCGCCTCTCCATAACGAATGGATGGATGGGCGACATCGCGTAAAATTCGACTCGTATCATCGCCGAATCGCGTTCGCAACAAAACCGAACGATCTTTTCTATGATTCCTGACCAGGGTATTCTGCGTCTCGCAGCTTCTATGAACGATCTCCTCGATGAGATCGAGATCCTTCTTCAAAATACGCTCGATCTGCGATTCCATGAATTCGAATAATCCATTTTTTATCAGACAGGCATATTTGAGAATGTACCCCAGGCCGGCGATGAAATGTGGATCAGGCAACGTCTTGAGAAACGCCACATCGCTCCAGACAAGATTGACCTTTCCATCAACGCGTAACAGCTCCGGCATGGAATCAAAGTTCAACCGATGCGAGGTGTTTGTGCTTGTAACAACCTGTGCGACAAGTGATGTGGGCACCTCGATCAATTGGACTCCGCCGTGGATGAGGCCGGCTGCAAATCCAACAAAGTGAAGCAGGCGGCTCCCTCCCATCGATACCACGGTATCGCCCGATTTCAATCCGGCGGATAGGAAAAGACGGGTCATCTCCGAAATGGAATGCATGCCGCCTTCGATAAGTTTTTCTGAAACTGTAACCCGAGTCAATTCGATGTTTTTTTTGCCGAATTCCAGGCACAGCAATTCACCGAAATTGTCCTTCAGCCGTTCATCAGCCACAAGGAGCGCATGACGACCATACCCATAAATCTGATAGATCTCGCCCAGCTTCGGGAAAATATCCACCCCGATGTACATGGGAAAAGTCTTTTGTTCCGTTTCAATTTTCAAATTAATCATACTTCAACGCAACGTTTTTGGCTTCTCATCAAACCGGAAAATGAACATATGTGCATGATTCATGTGTGACAGGGATGAGTGGTCTTTCGAGGATGGTGCGGTGTTAGCGAAAGCCCATGGAAATGTCCGCGCCGTTTTCTCAGATGCGCGCGGCAATCTCTGAAATATCCCCGATGCAACCAGCCCCATGGAATGTTCCCTCAAAACAGGATACTTCAAACGACGGATGCAACCCAGCGTCGCATCCATCATTGCGCTGAGAGAGTTTGGGTAAGTAGAATTTACATTGAGTACATTTTCAATCCACCAGAGGCCCCACGATCCCCATCTTCAGCCACACTGTTCACCCAGGGTAGCTGCCCCCAACTTTTGCCGCGCTTCACATTTTGGTCTTCAGCGCATCATCGGCTAATTCGAACTTGGCTTGCATTGACTTCGATTTTTTCTTGTCCCCGGATTTTTTCTGTTTTTTCTTGACCTGAGATTTCGCATTGATTTCATCGAGACGTTTGCGGGTGATTGCAATGCGCTTCTCCATATCCGATGGCGCTAATTCCAGAAACTTGCTATAGCACACCTGAGCTTTTTTGTATATGCCCAGTGAATCCAGCGCCAGGCCTTTATTGAGCAATGCTTCCAAATATTCCGGGTTAATTTTGAGCGCCCGTTCGTAGCATTTCACCGCATCCTTAATGCGGCCCACCTTGGTCAAAACCACCCCAAGATTATTCCACGCTTTGATGAATTCAGAATTATTTTTAATCGCCTTCTCGTAGGCCTTAATGGCTTCATTGTTTCTTTCAAGGCGATTCAGAATATTTCCGGCCCGGTAATAGGCATGGGAATACGTGGAATTCAATTTTATCACCTGCTCAAAACAGCGCAGGGCTTCCACCTCTTTTCCTGTGCGCTGCAGACAAACACCCTTGTAGTACCAGGCCTCGTAATGGCGGCCATCGAGATTGATGGAACGATCAAAATGTTCAATGGCTTCCACGAACCGATTCATTTTATACAGGACATTGGCGCAACAATACCAAGCTTCATATTCATCAGGAGCGATGGTTGCCGCTTTTTTATAAAGCTCAAATGCTTTATCCAATTTGCGAAGTTTCTCCTGGGCGACTCCCTGATTGAGATACGCTTCGAAAAACTCATCCTTCAGTGACGCTGCTTTCTCCGCCATGATCAGCGCTTCTTCATATTTCTCGGTGTGAATCAGCACGGCGCTTTTGTTCAAATAACCGATGCTCGTTTCAACCCAGGTAGTCGAGGCATTGTATTTATCCAACGCCTCGCTGAGCTCATTTTGCTGGACCGCTTTATTCCCCTGACGGATCATTTCGAGCGCCTGAAGCCGATCCGGAATCGGAACATCCTTGTTCATCTCCACTTCAGTTTTTATCACGTCCTCTTCACCGATAATCTTGAAATACTCATTGGGCCCACCCAGTAGCACGTACCGTCGCATTCGCTGCTGGTCCCGCTCTGTTAGCTGCAATCCAAATTCCTGATAGGTGAAAATAATATCTGTGATGAGCACGACCAGTAGTCCGAAAAACAGCATCAGAATGTATGAATGGGTCAGCTGATGGTTCACATCAAGATACGCTGCGAGACTGACTATGACCAATCCAAAAATATTGACAGGAAGAAACGCCCAAAATTTCAGCCGCACCGCAACGAAGATAAGGAATAAAAAGAAAGCAGCCAGCAATCCATTGATCACGAGAAAATACATACGATCCGTATTCCTTTACGCTAAATACTTTTCTCCAAGGAAGTGGTGCGAAATGCAGCCCTGTGGATTCGCTAAACAACTCAGTCAGCGTCGTCACGCCCTAAGTTTATAATTTTACAAATATAATAACTTTTAAATACTTTGTCAAGAATTAATTCATTCATCAGGCCTGCTATTGGCCTAAACTCCATGATTTTTTCTGGCCCGACCAGCCAGTTCAGGCATTTCAGACTGAAATGACCTTCACCATGAATGGAAGCCTCTGACTTTGCACAACGAAAAGAAGCCATGACCATACTCGTGGAGATAAAAAAATCCCTCTCTCATTCGAGTCCACAGGACATCGATAGCCATGAGAGAGGGATAAATTCTGCAGCCAGAAACAGGGAAACGTAGCGTTGGAATAATTCTGACAAATGCACGTGTGACTTTTACATCACTTCCACATCCCGCTTCTTTTTCAGTCCGCCTAAAAGAATGCCACCGCCGATGAGGATGAGGACGACCGGCCAGTAATCAGCGACAAGATACCAGACATCCCAGATAAGCTCTGTCCTGATATTGAGCCAGAACATCGCGCCTAAAAATAAGAATATGGCCGCCGGAATCAGGACTCCCCAATCCGATGGTTTGGTGATGAAGATGGCAATGAATCCCAGTCCGAAAATGATGAAGAAGATGGGCCAGACATCACTGATATGATAGTAATCGATGATGTCGAAATTTCTCAGGAAGAAAAACAGTCCCAGCAGGAACAGAATCGTGCCGGGAAATACAGCGCCCTTGTCCTTCTTCGCGAATACGGATGACAACAGCACAACTCCAAATCCCAATAGAACCAGAGGATAAATCTCGCTCCAACCAAAATGGTATGGGGTGAGCCGATTGACCAAAAGGATGGCTCCAAAAACTACCAATAGCACGCCGGGCCAAATGGATTTTTTATGTTCGCTCATTTTGTTCCCTCCAATCGTTGAGCATTTTCATCGCACCAACCTGTTAACCCTACTACGTCACATAGATTTTTTATCGTTGTATAATGTATTTTTGATAGATGAAAAACTCAACATAGTGTGATAAATTTACCAAATGAAGTTGTAGGGTAACCTTCATTCGAGACATATTAACTTGCATGTTATTTTCAATGGAATTGCTACACTGATTTTTCATCTTCAGGTTTGGGAATTGTTTTCACGCGTCTCGGCGCTCTGGCCGTTGTTTTCTCTTCAGTCGGAACATCGGAAACAGTCTGTTGCTGAAGCGGCGATTCTTCCGGCACAATAATCATCCACAGGATGTAAACGATCACGCCGAGGAATATCTTTGTCAAAAGGCTCAGCAACACCCAACTGATTCTCACAATCACCGGATCGACCTTCAAATTATAGGCAATGCCTCCGCAGACGCCGCCAATGACTTTCTCAGTTTTTGACCGAAACAGGTGCGGCATTGCAGATCGCCCTTCCTCCGCTTCTTTTTTCTGTTTCATCACATAGACCAGATAAAACACTCCCATCAGGATAATGACCACTGGCCAGAATCGATCCCAGTTAAAAAACCACGGATCGAAAAAGTCCAGATGAAACGGTCGGAAATGGAATAGATTCCAATTCATGTTCGAGGATAGAATGGAAAGTCCCAACAGGACAAGACCGATGCCCCAAAAAAAGTTGAGATTCTCCGGCTTTTTCGCATCGGCAATTCGCTGGTCCGGATTCTCGCGCATGATAATCAACGAAACCACATATACCCAAAAACCAAATCCGCCAAAGAATAACGTCACCAACCAGATGACTCTCACCACAGTGGGATCCATATTGAAATACTCCGCAAATCCACCGCAGACGCCGGCAATGATGCGATCGATTTTGGACCGATACAATCGCTTCGGATTCATCGAGCCGTCGGTTGCTGCTTCATTTTTGGCTTCCATACTTGCTCCTTTCCCGATTACTTCAATTTTTATTTTCATCATTCAAAAAAAGCCGCCAGTTCTTCAACTGCAACCAGCGGATACCTCGGCGCTCCTTGATGCCTGCCGTTTAAGACGTCTCTAATAACGTAATTCCACTTGATTAGTTTCAGAACAGAATTCGCCGGGCCAGGCCTCAATCGACCCGAATTAATGGCGTCGCTTCAAGGCTTCGCCGGTCATGGGGACAAATCGCACCGGCAGGATTGATTTTCTAGCAATTTCACCAGCGTTATTTTTTGTGAGCAGCACCAATTCCTGATAATAGTCGCCAACTGGTATGATCATCCGGCCGCCCGGTTTGAGCTGATCGATCAAAGGCTGCGGAATGTGACCCGGGGCAGCCGTCACGATGATCGCGTCAAATGGCGCCTGATCCGGCCAACCCTGATAACCATCGCCAATGCGGACATGAATATTCTTGTATCCCAGATCGTGCAGCAGCGTTCTCGACCGCTGTCCCAATGACGGCACGATTTCAATGGTGAAGACGCTATCGACAATCTCCGCCAGTACAGCAGCCTGATAGCCGGAACCTGTCCCAATTTCCAGCACTTTTTCATGGCCCGTCAACGACAGACATTCCGTCATAAAGCCCACGATATACGGCTGGGAAATGGTCTGATCTTCGCCGATGGGCAGAGGAGAATCGATATAGGCCTGCTTTTTCAAATGGGCCGGGACGAATTCGTGTCGCGGCACTTTTCTCATGGCGTTCAATACGAGCGAATCCGCAACGCCTCGCCGGTTAATCTGGGCATCGACCATGGCCAGCCGATCTCTGAGAAAGGGATCATCCCCGAATCGCCGGCTGTTCTGAGGCACTGCATCGCTCGTGTCCCAGCGGCAGGCGACAATGTTCACCAGTAGAATCGCGCAGACAAGAAATCGCTTCATGACACCCTCCTTCGTTGCAGCACTTCGAGATGCCGGGCCACGCTCTGCGCCAGCATCTCCAGGTTATAACCCCCTTCAAGCAGGGAAATGATGCGGCCGTCGCAATACTCGTCCGCCAGTCGCATCACAATCTCGGTCAGTTTGCCGTAGCCCACGCGCGTCATCTCCATGCCGGATAATTGATCCAGGCTGTGGGCGTCGAATCCGGCGCTGATGAGGATGAAATCCGGTTCAAATCGCTGAGCCGCCGGCAGCAATATCTGCTCGAAAACCTCGACATATTCGGCATCGCTCTGACCAGATGCCATGGGGACATTCAACGTATACCCGAGTCCGTCGCCCTCACCGCGTTCAGTTTTCAGGCCGGAACCGGGATAATGCGGCCATTGATGCGTGCTGAAGTAAAACACCGAAGGATCGGAGTAAAACGCGTTCTGCGTGCCATTCCCATGATGCACATCCCAATCGATGATCAAGATTTTTTTGAAATCATATTGCCGCTGCAAATACCTGGCTGTGATGGCGACATTATTGAACAGACAGAATCCCATGGCCGCGTCTTTTTCAGCATGATGGCCCGGCGGACGAATGGCGCAAAATGCATTCTTCACTTTGCCAGCCACAATCGCGTCCGCTGCTGCCAGAGCGCCACCGACAGCCAGCAATGCCACCCGGTACGAATGCCGGTTCACCGCGGTATCCGCATCAAACTGGAATTGGTCGGATTGGCATGCAGCTTCCACCGACTGGATGTACGGCCGCGCATGGACTGTCTCCAGCCAGGCGACTTCGGCCGGATAAGGCTGGATGTGAATTAATGAATCCCACAGGTCATTTTTCCTGAGGTAATTCACAATGCTGGTGAGACGCTTCGGCTGTTCAGGATGCCACTCACCCATGGTATGGAGCAGATAATCGTCGTGATACACAAACCCTGTCTGCCCCTTCGTGTCCTGCATTTCTTTATCGTTCATACGCTGCTCTCAGGTTTGTTACTGTGAGGTGACTTTGTCGAATCGGCTCCGGTATTCGAAACCGTCGGCTTGTTTTCAAAACCCAGTCCACCGATTCCCCGATTGTGATTTTTTGTGCCCCGGAGTAACGAAAACCGGCCGCACCTTCTCCCGCGTTCGAACCAGTGCGCCGATCACCGAATATTCATCGTACAACAGCGCAGAATCAGCTTTTCTTTGAATTGAAGCAGAAGCGCTCTGACCATCTCCAGCGATACATCCTAACCTGGACAAGTCGGAACCAAAAAAGACTTAGAACGCTGATTACACGGATGGTCCTCCTAAAAAATCGGCGGACGTTCCGCGCTGATCTTCACGGATTCTTAATCAGTGTAAATGCGCCGAAGGACGCACCTGCCGTTGGCGTGATCTCTGCGGAACGTCCGCCACCTTTTTGGATATCATCAGCATCATCAGTATTCCATAAAATTTTCTGCCAAAAAAAGTCTGAAAAATTTGCGTCAGATACTAACGATGCAAGGGATTTATTTTCATGTCAGATGAAAATCGCTCCGGCCAGATAGCTTTGGCAATTCGGGATTTTTTTTATCCGGCAGGCGCCAGCGAATACCGGCGCTACGTTCGGATGATTTCGATAACGACCCGTGCGCTGCGGCAGAGAGTTACAATATGCCATAAGGCTGATAGTATTCCTTCAACTGAGTGAGAATCTGTTGATGCGAATGGAAAGCAATTTTCTCCGGCAACTCATTGAACGAAAAAAATCCGATCTCGGACGCATCGTCGCCGGGTCGCGCCTGCCCCCTCAGAATCTTGCCCCGAAAGACAATGAGCACCACATGCACGCGCGGATCGTCGAAGCCGGGGTAAACACCAAAGAAACCGTCAATTGCAATATCCAGATTTGTCTCCTCTTTGGCTTCGCGCAGCGCTGTTTGCTCGGCCAGTTCGTTATATTCCATAAAACCGGCCGGCAGCGTCCATTCATCTTTGCGCGGCTCATATTTTCGTTTCACTAAAAGAATTTTTTCATCCTGAACCAGAATGACAGCAACCGCCGGGGTGGGATTGATGTAAAAAATAAATTGGCAGCCGCGGCACACCAGCCGCTCCGTGTCTTCGTTTTCGATGTACTTTGTCATCAGACGATCACCGCAACGCGGGCAAAATTTGAAATTCCTCGGATTCACAAATTTGTTCACGACTCAGTCATCTCCTTCAGTTACCAGCCCGAAACGTAGCCGTTCACAGGTTCCGGGTTCGGCGTTCCCGGTTGGGATTTTGGATATGGTTGCTCAAAAAATTTTGTATGCTCAAATAGTCCGTCATCAACTGTACGTTATTATTAACCTTGAACCCTGAGCGATGAACCTGTGAACGGTTACCCGAAAACATTTTTCAGAAAGCATTGCCAAAGCCCCACGCCGGAGACGTCCCGCACCCATGCGGAACCTCGGGTAAAATTTGTCTCATTTGGCGTGGTCGTTTTTCAAAAATACTTCCACCGGCTGACCCTTTTTCAACCGGGAAATTCCGGCCGGGATGCTCATCACAGCGTTGCTGCGGGAAACGGAGTCCATGTCGGTCTTGCTGTATGGCGCAATACTTTTCACAACCGCCTTATTTCCGGCATACTTCATTACAGCAGGGTGCAGGACATGGTACTGTGCATCTTTTTTAAAACTGGATTCCAGCGAAGCAGTTGTCGCTGCGCGCTTGTAGCGGCTGAAGCCCATCATCTTCCGGAGCATCGGGTAAATGAACGCATCGAACAGGATGGACACAGCGTAACTCTCTTCGGGGAAGACGAAAAACCGAGACTCTTCGAACGTCGCGAAGAGCAGACCCGGCCCGGGTTTCACGGCCACTTTATCGAACACCACGGTGGCGCCAATTCGATCCATGATTTTCCGTATCATCCAACAGACCTGTTCTGAAATGGCGCCGACGATCAGGCAGAGATCGCAGGTTCGGGAATCAACCATTTTTCGCTCGATGAAATCCGCCCGCTGAGGCGCCATGCCCAGAAATTCCGCGCGAGCGCCGGTCTCCTCCAGCGCGGTCATCACGATCTGGCTGCTGCGACTCGCCATCGAATCTGGCCGATGCATGGCCCCCGAGGATTCGCCTGCTTCCCCAATAGCCAGCACGACGACTCTGGGGACAGGAAAGACGCGCAGCGCGGTGAATCCCGCAGCCGCCGATAGCTTGATTTCACTGGAGCGAATGAGCGTGCCGCGTTCGATGATGATAGCGCCCTGTTTCATGCGCGCGCCTTTCAACTCGACGTTCTCCCAACTGTTGGCCGGAGCCAGCATGCCAATTCGCGCGCCTTCCTGCAGGGGGCGAACAAATTCTTCCCGCTGCACCGCATTGCTCCCCTGGGGCAAAGGCGTATTCGCCCGCAAGCGGGCAGCCTGACCTCGCTCCAGCACCACATCAGGAAATGAACCGGCCGGAAAATCGCCGACGACTTCCAGCACCGCTCTGCCGTTTCGGGCATCCTCCGAATGAACAGCATAGCCATCCACCGTTGCACGAGTGAACGGCGGTACATCCACTGGGGAAATTACCGGCTCAGCAAGCACCTTGCCGGCGCAGCTTTCCAGCGGCAATTTTATCGGCGCGAGGCTATGACTTCGCTGCAACACAGCATTTAACGCATCCTCGAATGGTAGCATTGTGAGGTCCTTCTCAAAAGATATTCCAGATGTGTATTAAATTTTTTGAAGTATTACCTATAATTCTAAAATGAATTTTATACTAACCATCTGAATGATCAATTAAAATTACAGCACCTATCTTATTATAGGACATACGCGTAGTGGGGGGGGGGGGGGGGGGGGGGGGGCTTGGCCGCAAGA
>JBMOPW010000007.1:0-180235 GCA_049322915.1 Candidatus Zhuqueibacterota bacterium | reverse complement strand
CCCCCCCCCCCCCCCCCCACTACAGATACAAAAAAAGTATCGAATTTATTGCACACGCTTTCAACTGGTCATACATATTTACAATATTCAAAACTCAAGCCAATATAATTTTACTTATCAAGGGGATAGCAGTTAGAAAATTGAAGCTTGGTAATTGCTTTTTATTTGTAATTTATAATTTGTGTTTTGGAATTTACAAGTTTACTGAATTTCAATTAAGAAATTTAGGTATTAAGTGAGGATCAATCGGCGCACCCAGCATGGCCAATCAACATGTCAGATGAAATGCGGCCATCGGCAATCCGCTCTTTAAAAGCGAGTTAAAGCTCTTCCAGGCCCGGCCGGTCCGCTGAATCACGAAATCGATGTTCAAATCAGCGAGATAGCGTTTTGTCTCAGGCAGTACTCGTAGCCTGCCCCATGCGCCGGTTCCAATCACCACAATCGAGGGCTTAAATTCCAGCACAGCCGGAGCGATATCGACGACGCCAAGCCGATGCCCAGTTTGTCGCCGCCAATTCGGTAAGACCTGCGCTCCCACAATGATCAGATCAGCGGTGTAGCAGATGCCATTCACGCGCAATTTTCCGAATTGATATTGTTCGATCATTTTGGCACAACCTGGAACGACAATCCATTTCTGCTCTTGAAGTCCTCGCCAAACCGCATCGCCTCGTCTCTGGATGCAAAATCGCCAATCCAGACCACGTAGAGCCGGCGATTGTTGGCGTGCTTGGAACGGACAGAGGCGTCGTACCCTTGATGCGAGTAAAAATCCCTCTGCCGATTTGCATTGCGCTCATCGCTGTACGCGCCAATCTGGATGGTGTAGCGTTCGGCGACAATTTCAGTCTTTGGGAATTCGTCGCGCGATTCCTGACGCCGCGCTGGTTCCGAATCATCTTTCATCTGCTTGAATTTCTCAATGATCAGCTTCAACTCTTCTCGCGCATCGGATTTGTACGGTGAATGGGGATAGGTCCGAATGATATGTTTGAATTCCTCCTCTGCGATGGAATAATTACCCGTCGCCATCAAACATCGGGCGGCTAAAAATTTCGTCTCAGGGATGAAGCTGGAATTGGGGAATTTTTTGCTCACCTGATCCAACTCCTGCCGGGCGGAAATGTAGGAACCTTTGGCGTAATAATATTTGGCGATCTTCAGTCGGGCGCTGACCGCGTACGGGGAGTTGGAATAATTATCAATCACGCTGCGGTAGAGCAACACAGCCCGATCGGCATCCTGCTCCAGATAGGCTTCCAGATATTGGGGGATGGGACTATTGGGATACTTCTCCTTCACCGAGTCCAATTTATTCAAAAGCTCCAATCGGCCAGATTTCTCGAGTGACATGAGGAAATTTTTTTCCAATTCCTGCGCCAGCAGGATCGCAGGACAACATACCATCAGTGCATATACATATAATCTTTTCATGGCTGTCACAAATACAAAAGTCAGATTACTTAGCTGTAGCCTGACTTTTATCATTTTCCTACATTATTTTAGTTCCCTAACTGATGAAGGAATCCCACGCGCTGCATTGGGGACAGTGCCACTTTGGTTCCCGCGAGATATAGCCGCAGGATTTGCAAACAAAGTTGTCTTCCTTTTTATCCAGCAGCGTCTCCAACAACTCCAACGCCATATTCAGCGCTTTATCCTTTTTCCCGAGCCGCGCTGTATAAACGGCCAGGTACCGTTTGGCCTGTTTTGACTCCGGATTTCGGTCCAGTTCCCGCTCGCAGAGTTTCAAAGCTCGCTGCACATCTCCTTTTTTCTCATAAATTTCTGATAGCGAAAAACGGATATCTTCATTGTCTGGATTCTCTTTCAGCAACGTTTGAAAAATATTTTCGATCTCGCCAAAATTGCCAATCTTGAATAAAACGTCCTTCATCCGCTGGAAGCCGAGATAGGAGTACTTTGGCGAATTTCTGATGAACCGCTGCAATTCCACCAGGGCGTCGTCCAGGCGTTCCTCACGAATGTACGAATCCGCCAGATTGAGATACGCTGACGGACATGTTTTATCCAGCTTGATCGCCTCGCGATATTTTATCCGGCCATCCCGCTCCTTGCCTTTTTCCACGCAGACCAGCCCGGCTTCAACGCAGTAGAGGGCCAGCATCTTCCCGTTTTTCTCGCCCTTTTCCTTCTGAATTTTCTTCGCCACATCAACGGCGTTGTCCCAGTCTTTGGAATCTTCGTACAGCATGAGCAGGGTCTCCTGAGCCAGAATTTCGCTATTGGTCAGTTCCAACAGCTTTTTGCACACGGCAATGGCCCGATCATACTTCTGGCTAGCGCGGTAATCTTTTATCAGACTGCGAAGTATCTCATTTTTATGGGCGGGCTTCAAATCGCGCCGGACAGTTAATCCCCGATGAATCTTGGTCGCCCGGTCTATCATGCCTTCTTCCCGTAAAATATCGCCGATCTTGATATAGGCGTCGATATTGGATGTGTTGAGACGAACTGCCTCGCGGAGCTTCTCCAGCGCCTCTTTCCGTTTTCCCATTATTAAAAAATTCAGCGCAGTCGTATAGGCGGCTGAATCTTCCTTCTTCTGCTTCGGCTTTTTAGTCAACATGCGAAGCGTTGCTACAATCAAAATGATAGCGACTATGATTATTGCAATGTAGGCAAATGTGGTCATGGAACTCATTCCTGATTTTTATCTATTGATAATTCATTCACACTGGTTATACTTCTAATTCATCGATAGCATCAGTTTCATCTTCGATTGGTATGTTGCGCAACTGGTCCAGTTCTTTCCGTAACACCGTATTCTCTTTATTCATCTTCCTGACTTCGCTTTTCAATTGCAGCACTTTATAGATAGATCCAATGAGCCACACGACAACGCCCACAGCAAAAGCGCTGTACATCACCACCCAAAGCGGCAGTTGATTGGAACGATAATTCAGGAATTCAACGGTGACCAATTGCGTTGCATTTTCTGTGGCAAAATAAATGAGAAACAGGATGACAAAAACCCAAAAAATCCATTTGACGATCCACATAAAACCTCCGACAATAGATAGAGTTACGGTTAATTTTTATTCCTCTCCTTCCCCTGATGACGAGGTCAGGGATCTCCGTTGAATTTGGTTTTTCATTGAGCAGCACCGGGCTCAACCACTTCGCCAAATAATGTGTGTCCTTCTGCCGCGGTGATGCGCACATCCCGCAGCACGCCGACGTCCTGAGAGACTGAATCAAATACCACAATCTTGTTTGTCTCGGTCCGGCCCATGCGCTGATTGGCTCTGGCTTTTTTGCTGGAACCTTCCACAAGGATTTGTACTGTTTGACCGATCAATCGCCTGTTTCTTTGCAGCGTAATGGCATCCTGTATCTGGTTCAAACGCTGAATGCGAGCGACTTTCTCCGATTCGGAAAGCGTCTCTTTCAGCAGGGACGCGGCTGTCTTTTCGCGCGGCGAATATTTGAAAACAAAAATCCCGTCAAATTCAACCCGCTCAATCAGAGAGACCGTCTGCTCAAAATCGCTATCGTCTTCCCCGGGGAACCCGACAATGACGTCCGAATACAGACCAATGCCGTCAATTTTTTTCCGTGCGGATTCTATCAACTTCAAATAATGAGAACGCGTGTAGTTGCGGTTCATCAACTTCAGTATCCTGTCCGAACCAGCCTGCACCGGCAAATGCATGTGATTGCATATCCGCGGATTGTCGGCAATGGCATCCAGTAATTTTTCGGAAAGATCCTTGGGATGCGATGTAGCGAATCGAACGCGCTTCAGGCCGGGAACTGCAGCGACGCGGGCAATTAAATCAGCGAAATCGTTTTCTCCGTCATCGTACGAGTTGACATTCTGGCCCAACAGCGCAACCTCAACAAACTGCTCGCGGACTAACTGCTGCACTTCGCGAACGATATCCTTCGCCGGCCGACTCCGTTCCCGTCCACGGACATACGGCACAATACAGTAGGAGCAGAAATTATTACACCCTCGCATGACGGCTACCCACGCGCTGACGCCCGTCCCCCGCGCCGGATATAATTCGCTGTAAGTTTCGAAATTATCGAATTCAGCCATCTGGAGGTGATGCTGATTTTCGTCGGACAAAAGCGTCTTCAATATTTCCGGGACAGCGCGATAGTTATCCGGGCCCATGACAAAATTCACAAACGGCTTGCGGGAGATAATCTCATCTTTCAGCCGCATGGCCATACACCCCATCACGCCAATGACCAGATTGGGATGCTGTTTTTTCAACAGCCGAATGGCATCCAACCGGCCAAATACTCGTTTTTCGGCAGTTTCGCGAACGCTGCACGTGTTCACCAGAATCACATCCGCATCGGTCATTGCTGCAGATTCTTGATATCCCTCCCGCTGTAAAATTCCGGCAACCAGCTCTGAGTCATATTTGTTCATCTGGCAGCCGTATGTTTCGATGTGGAATTTGATCATCTAACAATCCCGGTAAGGTAAAATAATACTAATATTTTGAATAAATGTCAATAGAATTGTTCACACTAAAAGAATTATTCAGGCCCGAAAAGTCACCGGGCGCTAATTCGGATTCAATGAATCGTCAGCCACATGCCCCACCGCGAAATCGTCGTGGGCCCGATCAATTTTCACTGGCGTGATTCGGTTTAGCAGCTCGGGGATTGTATTCGCCTTGACTTTGATATAACTGCCGGTCAATCCGGACATGAACTGCCCGACATGTTTTTCTTCCCATAATACCGTGAGGCGCTGTCCGATCTGGCTCTGGATGAATTGCCTTTTCTTCAGTTTGCCCAATTGCCGCAGCAACTCGCTGCGGGCGCTGGTGACTCGGGGATCGATTCGTCCGGGAAAATCAGCAGCCTTCGTTCCGGGACGAGGCGAGTAACTGAAGACATGCAGATAGGTGAAAGGAAGCTGTTCAATCAGTGACACTGAATTCTGAAATTGCGCCTCTGTTTCGCCTGGAAAGCCCACGATCACATCGCTGCCCAGGCCGGCAAGGGGAAGCTGCGTCTTTATCGCCTGCACCACCCTGGCGAACTGCTCGCCACTATAGTTACGATTCATTCGTTTGAGTACGTCATCATCGCCGCTTTGCAGGGGAACGTGAAAATGGGGACAGACCTTTTTTGATTCCGCCACCCATTGAATGAGTTCATCAGAAATCTCCAGCGGCTCCAGTGAGCTGAGACGAATCCGTTCGATGCCGGCGATATGTTCGAGCGCCATTAAAAGGGTGAGCAAATTTTGCTTCGGCCTCACATCACGGCCGTATAGCCCGATGTGGACTCCGGTCAAAACAATCTCGCGATGTCCCCGCGCTGCCAATTCCCGGGCGAACGCCACAATATGTTCAAGTGTGTCGCTGCGGCTCCTGCCTCGTGCGACAGGCACCGTGCAGTAGGAGCAAGCGTTATCGCAGCCATCCTGAATTTTGAGAAAGGCGCGCGTGTGGTCCCAGAAATTGCCTGGATTGGGGTTTTGAAATAGCCGGTTCTCCGATGCAGCAATGACCGGCGAACCATACTCGCGTCCATCGGCTAATACCTCGAACAGCCTGAATTTCGTGTCGCTGCCCAGAATATAATCCACGCCGGCAATGTGCTTTATCTTCTCGGATTGCAACTGGGCGTAACAGCCTACCACGGCAATGGCCGCATCCGGCGAATCTTTTTTCGCGCGGCGAATCATTTGTCGACAGCGGTAATCCGTTTTGCCGGTGACCGTGCAGGTATTGATGACGCACAAATCCGCCGCCGAACCGAACGGCACAACCTGGCAACCGATACGTTCGCATTGCTCCGCCAATATCGCCGTTTCAGCCTGGTTCAATTTACAGCCAAGCGTGTAAAAACTGACTCGTTTCATAAAATTGGTGACACCACTTCATCTTGAATTTGGGACGCGGACTGCTGCCGTCATCATACTTTCTTCGTTGTGATCGACCATTTCCGCCACTTACAGAAAAACCTCCCGAAGTTCATGCAGCCTTTCTTCGGGAGGTTTATTCAAATCAACAAACAATATTCCAACACAACATATTCACACAGCGATCATTATTCACTTTTCTCTTCTTCTTTAGCCGCTTCAGGTTCATCATCTTTTTTTCTGGTTGTCTTCTTGCTTGTTGTTTTTTTCTTGGGTTTGTCCTTGACTTCTTCTGTCGCCGCGGGTTCATCGCCAGAGGCTTCCGCCGCTATGTCCGATGTCTCAGCAGTAACAACTGGTTCAGTCGCTTCGGCCGGTTTTTCCGCTATTGCTGTCTCGGCTACGGCTGGGTCAGTTTCTTCGAACGGTTTGGCCGCTTCATCCCCGAACAAATCTTCGACTTCAGCGATGACCGCGTTTTTATCCTTAACATCTTTGCCATCAATCAGACTTCTGGCATAATCGATCTTTTCCGATAAGACAATCTTCTTAACCGACTTATTGAATTCGATCACGCAGAGATCCAAATCGTCGCCAACTTTATATCCATCAGAAGGTTTGGTCAGGTTGGGCTTTGCTAAATGCGACATCGGGACAAATCCGTCCACGCCTTCGGGCAATTCCGCAATGACACCCTTCTCGATGAGCCGCACGATTTTGCCTTTAATGACAGTACCAGGCTTGTATGTCTCTTCGAAAGTGTTCCAGGGATTTTCCGCGATCTGTTTGTAGCCCAGAGAAATACGTCGATTCTCCCGGTCCACATTCAGAACCACGACTTCGATCTCATCACCTTTTTTCACGACTTCGCCCGGATGCCTGATTTTCTTGGTCCAGGACAGGTCGGAAATGTGAATCAATCCGTCAATCCCTTCTTCCAATTCGACGAACGCTCCAAAGTTGGTCAGATTTCTCACCTTGCCATGATGCCGCGAATTGATTGGATACTTGTCTTCCAGCGTGTCCCAAGGATCTGGTTCCAGTTGCTTCAAGCCCAGCGAAATTTTCTTCTCTTGCTGGTCAATGCTTAGAATTTTCGTTGCGACGATTTCGCCAACGGCCAGCAATTTGGACGGATGCTTAATGTGCTGCGTCCAGGACATCTCAGAGATATGAATCAATCCTTCGACGCCTTTCTCCAGTTCAACAAAAGCGCCGTAATCAGAGATATTCACCACTTTGCCTTTGACAACCTGGCTGACCGGATATTTCGCAGACACATTTTCCCATGGATGCGGCAGCAGTTGTTTCAGACCCAGGGATATGCGGTTTTTATCCTCGTTGAAATCGAGCACCATCACTTTGATTGTCTCATCCAGGGAGACAATTTCAGAAGGATGACTGACGCGCCCCCAGGACAGATCGTTGATATGCAACAATCCATCCACACCGCCGAGATCGATGAACACGCCGAAATCGGTGATGTTCTTGACGGTACCTTCCAGTACCTGGCTCTTCTGAAGATTTTCAAGAATTTTTTGACGCTGACCTTTCATCTCTTCTTCAACCAGCACACGATGCGAAACAACGATATTCTTCCTCAGGTTGTTCACCTTCACCACTTTGAAATCCAACGTACTGCCGATGAATGCATCAAAGTCGCGAATGGGTTTCACATCAATCTGAGAGCCGGGCAGAAATGCATCCACGCCGTTCAGGTCTACAACAATACCGCCCTTGATTCGCCGCGTACATTTTCCCTGAAGTATTTCGCCTGTTTCGTACGAGGAAACAACTTTTTCCCAACTATGAATGAAATCGACCTTTTTCTTGGACAGGACTAACTGACCATCCGTATCTTCGATATTGTCGATGTACACTTCAATATCAGCGCCGACTTTCAGATCACTGAGATTGGTGAATTCTTCCAGTGGAACGGTGCCTTCCGATTTAAAACCGATGTCAACGGTGACGTCTTTCGAGCCAATGGCTAAGATTTTACCAACCACGAGTTCGCCTTCGACATAATCACTGATCGTGTCTTCGTACAGCTTGCAGAGTTGATCGTATTCCTCGGAGGAGTACTCAGCTTCTTCTTCGAGGTCTTCCAACTTGATCATTTTTTCAGCTAAATCTTTCCTCGATTTTTCTGAAGTCGTAAGTTTAGAATCACCTCCTTGCTCAGTTTTTTGCTCGTTGATCTCGCCCACTTGAATCGGGGTCTGATCGTCTTTCAAATCAACCATTTAACAATACCTCCTACGCAATAATTTTTTTGCTGCATTCGTCCCATATTGCATCCCGCACCTGAATCAACTGCCAGCGCGGCGTCGAAGCGCCGCCGGTCACCCCGACGGTCGCTGCATTTTCGAACCATGTCGGCTGCAATTCCCGGGCATCGGAAATGAAATACGAGCGCGAATTTTGCGTTTTACATAAGTTAAAAAGTACCAGTGAATTAGAACTATGCGGTCCCGCAATCAATACAATCACATCATGGGCGCGTGCAAATTGCGCCATGTGCGTGTGACGCGATTTGATCACCGGACAGATAGTGTTTGTTACAACAAGTTCCTTCATTCCTTTCTTAAGATTTATAGCGAAGTTTTGAAATCTATCTTCATCGATCGTCGTTTGCGCAACAAGCAGGGTCTTCATTTTCAAATCCACCCTGACCATATCCTCGGGGTTGTACACCAACACGCCCAGAGCGCCCGCATTGCCAAGCAGCCCCATCACTTCCGGGTGATTCGGTTTTCCCACAACCACAATCTGGTAACCCCGGTCTGCATATTTTTTAACCAGGCGCTGCACTCTGACCACCCTGGCGCAGGTCGCATTGATGAACGGGATCCCCTCCTGCTCGAAATAATTCACTATTTCCGGCGGCACACCGTGGGAACGAATCAGCACCGAATCACCGTTCAGTCGATCCTTGAACGATGGATCCGACGCCCAGTGCTCCTGCGGAATGACGCGCAATCCCATCGTCTTCAATCGGTCGATCTCTTTTTCATTGTGAATTATCGACCCCAATGCGACTATTTTTTTTCCTTCGTTTAAGCGCTGTTCAGCTATTTGAATGACACGTTGTACACCGGGACAGAATCCGGCAAATTCATCGATTGTTATTTTCATGTGTCCATTTATTGACAATAAAATCAACCTGCTGCTCAACCGTCAGGTTAGTCGTATCCAGTTCCAGCGCATCATCGGCGCGTTTCAATGGGCCGACCTGCCGGGAACTGTCCAATGCATCGCGCTCTTTGATTTTCGCGATGAGCGATTCGAAATCTTCGGATTGATGTTTATCAGCGAGTTCCTTGTGCCGCCGTTTCGCCCGTTCTTCGATGGACGCCACTAAAAATATTTTGAGCCGGGCGCGGGGAAAAATCACGGTTCCCACATCCCGTCCTTCAGCGACAACGTTTCCGCCGGAACCAAGGCGGCGCTGCATGTGCACCAGCCACTCGCGCACCGCTGGATGGGCTGCGACGTTGGCCACATTCCCTGAAACAACCGTACTTCGTATTTCCTTCGTGACGTCCTCGCGATCCAGCAAGACCTTTAAACGGCCTGATTCCTGCAAAAGTTCAATGTTGGTCGTGGACGTGAGCGATGAAATTTCTGACGCGTCCGCCACGTTCAATCCAGCCCGTAGCGCCTTCAACGTCAGCGCACGGTACATTGCCCCTGTGTCCAGAAACATAAATCCCAAACGTTCGGCGACAAGTCGCGCCGTGGTGCTTTTCCCGGAACCGGCCGGCCCATCGATGGCAATGACGTTTTCAGAGTTCCCCATAGTTATCCAGAAAATTCAGTGAATGAGCGCGGACTGCCAGACTGTTTTCCCACAGTCAGACGGATTCACCGACCGCCGGCCTTCAATCGTTCGATTTCACGCTCGGTCAGGTACCGCCATTCACCTGGCTTCAATCCGTCCAGCGTGAGGAATGAAAACTTCACGCGCGACAGGCGAATCACCCGCAGACCCAGTGCTTCCACCATTCTGCGCACCTGTCTCTTCCGACCCTCATGCAAAATTAATTCCAATTTTTTATGAGTCCGGTCCAATGCCCTGGCCTGACACGGTCGGGTTTGTCCATCTTCCAGCATGATTCCTGACTTCAATTTTCGAATCTCTTTATCCTGAGCCGGCCGATGAACCGTTATATGGTACACCTTATCCATCGCGAATTTCGGATGCGCCAATCGCTGGGCGAAATTGCCATCATTGGTGAGAAGCAATACCCCTGTGGTATTTTTATCGAGACGACCAATCGGGAACAGATGCAATTCCGGAGGAAATAAATCCAACACTGTTTTTCGACCCAATTCATCGCTGCGAGTGGTGACTGAGCCAGACGGTTTGTGCAGTAACACATAGCTGAATTTGGAAGGAAGCGCGACAGGTTTGCCATCCACGGCGACGACATCCGCGGATTCGTCGACCAGTTCCGATAGCGATGTGATCTCCCGGGAATTGATGGTCACCTTTCCAGCCAGGACGAACTGTTCGCACGCGCGGCGCGAGCCCAATCCGCAGGCAGCCAGGAATTTATTCACCCGCATCATCGCCTGTCACCTCCGCGTCAGTGTCGGATCCGTCCAGTTCTGAAATATGCTCGACAATTTCTCCTTCCAGTTCATCGTTCGCAAAGGGCAATTCCTCCTGGGTGCTCCCCAGCAACTCTTCAATCTCCCTGGGCCGGGGCAGTTCTGCCACCGAGTTCACGCCAAAATAGCGCAGAAATTCGGTCGTGGTGCTGTAGAGCAATGCCCTGCCAATTGTGTCGGACCGGCCTGAAATCTGAATCAGATTTCGTTCCAGCAGATTTTTGACAACACCATCGGAGTTCACACCGCGTATCATATCGATTTCAGGCCGACTGATGGGCTGCTTAAACGCTATAATTGCCAGCGCTTCCAGCGCCGCTCGCGACAGTTTCGATTTGCTTCGACCTTTGTAATACTTTTTGATATAGGGAGAAAATTCAGTCCGCGTGACGAACTGATAGCCGCCGGCGACCTGGATGATGTGAAAAGAACGCTGCTGCACCTCGTATTCGCGATTGAGCTCATCAACGATTTCCGCGATGTACTGTGAATCGATTTCTTCGATAGAGCTGGTGATACGATTGTCGCTGATGGGCCCATCCGATGCGAATATCAACGCTTCAATAATTTTTTTCATTTCTTTATATTCGATCACGCGACCTCACGATCCAGATCTCGCCAAATGGCATGGATTGTCGAGCGACAATTTCGCCGCGTCTGATTAATTCCAGGAGCGCCATAAAAGTAACGACAACAATGAGCTTGCTCTGGATATGCGCAATGAGATCCACGAATGAAATCTGATTGACCCTCTGAAGATTCGTATTGATGAATTCGATCTGCTCTTCCAGGCTGATTTGAATGTCTTCGACATGGTGGAATGTCTCTTTTGGGATGCGTTCCAGAACCTGCCTGAAAACAGTGATGAGTGTGAACAATGAGACGTCGGCATCCAGATCGATGCCTTCCTCGGACTCCACATCTTTATCCGGAAGAAAACCGCGCTGAAAAACTTTGCTCTGTTCGTCCTCGATGTCGGATAATTTAAACGCCAGCTCCTTGAATCGCTTGTACTCAATCAGCCGTGTCACTAGTTCCAGACGCGGATCGACCACTTCCTCCTCGTCATCCTCGGACTTGGGGCGCGGCAACAGCATTTTGGCTTTGATGCGAATGAGTGTCGCTGCCAATAGAATGAACTCGCTCGCCCCCTCCAGATCCAGCAACTGGATGATTTCTACATACTCCATGTATTGCTTGGTGATATCAGCAATGGGAATATCGTAGATGTCGACTTCATTCTTCTTTATCAGAAAAAGAAGCAGATCCAGGGGCCCTTCAAAATTCTGTAGTTTTATTCGATACGCCATAGTTAACCGAGATTCATGACCTTGTGCACCTCGTCCATGGTTTCACCGGCGACTTTCCGGGCCATTGAATTTCCTTTTTCGATGATCTGCCTGACATCGTCTATGTGCTGTTCATAAAAACGACGCCTGTCCCGGAACGGTTCCAGATAATTGGCCAGCATCGCCGCCAGATTCTTTTTGCAGGCAACGCACCCCAACGCGCCGCTTTTGCAGTCCCGCTCGATTTCTTCGACTTCACCCGGATTGAATTTTTTATGATACACAAATACATTGCATACTTCGGGATTGCCCGGATCGCCAAGACGAATTTTCGCCGGATCGGTGATGGCGCGCTTGATTTTATTGGCTATCTCCTCCGGCGCATCGGAGAGCAGCACCGTATTTCCCAGTGACTTGCTCATCTTTCGACCGTCCAGTCCGGGCAGCCGACTGAATTCTGTCACGCGACCGGCCGGTACCACAAACACATCGCCATAGGTCGTGTTGAATTTCCGGGCGATTTCACGGGTCAGTTCCACGTGCGGCAGTTGATCTTCGCCCACCGGGACCAGATGCGCTTTGTAAATTAAAATATCCGACGCCTGCAGCACCGGATAGCCCAGATGACCGAAGACCATATTATTCTCCATCCCCAGGTCTTTGGCCTGCTCTTTCACCGTCGGATTCCGTTCCAGCCGGGGAATCGTGACGAGCATCGAGAACAGCAGGAACAGCTCGGCGTGTTCTTTTATTTCCGACTGAACGAAAATTGGGCTATTCTCCGGATCGATGCCGGCGGACAACCAGTCGATCACCATATCCAGCGTATTCTCTTTTATCTTTGATGTATCCAGACTGGTGGTCAAAAGATGCCAATCTGCAACAAGATGAAAATTTTCATATTCGCCCTGAAGTTTCACCCAGTTTTCCAGTGCTCCCACATAATTTCCCAAATGGAGCTTACCCGTTGGTCGCATTCCGCTCAGTATTCGCTTTTTCATCTGTCTCTGTCTCCCGTGTTGCCCGGCTGTTCGATTCGTTTCTCTTCAAGCGCCGATGTGTTCAAAGTTCTATCCGTTTAAATTTATTCATAAAAGGAGCAATTGGCTTTTGGCGTTTGGCTTTTAGCTATTGGCTTTTGGCTGCCAGCTTTGAGCGATAGGAAAAACAGCATGTTCAGATGGAATTATCCCATCACCGAATGAGTGAATCCATGCAAATTTTTCTATCATTATTTTTGTAAGTGCTGATGACTGGATGCTGTTCGCTCATTGCTCAATTAAGGTTATTCTTTCTGTCAGACCGCATCCAAATCGACTGACACTCAAAAACGCCATCTGGTATCGATTCAAAATTTATTGGGGGCGCCTCATGCTCCGAAAATCCGAGAGATCGAGGCTGACCTGCTGCAGCTCTCCGGAATTCAATTTTCCGGAAGCCAAAAAAAGAAGCACCTCCACCGCTGGAAAGCACTTCTCGTCTGCGACCGGGATTGACACCCGGATTGTTTCGCTCCGCGACCGGCCGCTCTGATCGGTATTACGCGGCCACCGGGATCGAAACGCCAATCCCACGCGACTCAATTCATGTACAAATACGGCTGCCATCTTTCATCGACGATGGTGATGTTGTATCGGATGAAAAAGATAAAATTTGGCCGTTGCGGCTTCTTTACCAGAACCAGTCCCGCTTCCTCCGGCGTGCGATCGCCTTTCCGATTGTTGCAACTCAGACAGGCACACACGAGATTCTCCCAGGTGTCCTCTCCGCCGCGAACGCGCGGAATCACATGGTCAATCGTCACCGGATTCAGGTGAGCGCCACAATATTGACAGATGTGATTATCCCGCTTGATAATATTCTTCCGCGACAGAACAATGCGCTTTCGCGGCATGTGAATGAACCGCGTCAATCGCACCACACTGGGAAGTGGAAACGTTCTACTCACCGACCGAACATACCCGCTATTCATTTCGATAATCTCCGCTTTGCCAAGGTAAATCAGTATCATCGCTTTCCTGGCATTGGTAATACTCATCGGCTCGTAGTTCTGATTGAGTAATAGTACCTGAGATTTTAGCATGGGTGCTTATCGTTACTAAATTATGGCATTTTTTAAAAAAAATGTTTGTAAATTTACAACAAATTATCTTAAGAGTCAAGCGATTTTTAAATAGAGAGTTATGAGAGTGAAAGGACAACCGTTTCCGCAGGGGAAAAACCTGCGCCACACCACTGGATACAATCCGCCCCGACCTCTGTCTCCCAGCCATAATCCGACGCCGTCCCAATGCACACAGATGATTTATCGAATCGCGCCATCTGAATTGGGCGCTAAACACCCATCCCAGGACCGGATAAAATATAATCGGTCGGGCATTCCAATTAACATTTCGACCCCATTTTCAGATTGGCGCTCACATGGAATGCGATGCCCTGTTTCCCGAACCTGAATTTTTATCAACGGAGTGAACCCATGAGAAAATCCATTTTTTCGATTGACTTTTTGAATATCCCCATCTATATTATGAATGATTTTGAATTCCTGCCACGACTCAACAAAATGTACAGGCGGATATCCAGACACCCTGTAAACACAATCAGCGAGTCAACTCTTCACGGTTATCATGAATTACGAGGCGGCGCCATGGATCCCAAGTCTCTCGCTTTATCGGTTCACATCCTGATCATGCTTGTTGCCGGCATTTTTGGCGGCATCATTAACTACTATCTCGATCAGGAGAGCAAAGAACAGAACAAACAGGTCATCGCTGCTAATTATCGCCGGAGCATTATCATCAGCATGGGGGCGGCGTTGCTGGTCCCGCTCTTTCTTAAGATGATCTCCAGCGATCTGGCCGATCTCAGTAAAATAGACCCGGCGACGATCATGGTCTTCTTCGGCTTCTGCCTTGTGGCAGCCATTTCTTCCCGCAAGTTCATTGCCACCCTGTCTGAAAAAGTACTTCAGGAGGTGAAAGAGGCGAAACAAAAAGCCAAAGAGACCGAAGAGCGGTTGAAACAGACAGAAACTCAGGGCAATATCGACGCCCGGGTGCTCAATTTATTGGATAAAGTGTTGATCAAAAATCCCGACCCGGAAGAGTTCCCCAAAGCGCTGGAAGAGTTGAAAGAAAAATTCAAAAGCACATCGCAGAATGTCCGCGTGGCCGCATTCGTGAAGGCGCGCGCCTTCCGCGTTGAAAATGAAATGGACGAGGAAATCGCCCGGAGCGTCATCCCGATTTTTGAGCTATTGATTGAAACCGACACAGAGGACAAATATCACCGCAACCATGCCCAACTCGCTTACACGCTCAAGGACATGCCCAATCCGGATTATGAACGGGCAGAGAAGGAATTGACCAAAGCAATCGAAGTGCGCGACCAAACCGGTGAAAAAGGCTATTCGATTTATGAATTTAACCGGGCCTTGTGCAAAATCCAACTGGATCATGATTTCAAACAGGATAAAGCCAGCAGCCAGCCGATGGCGGAGTCCATTTCCAACGACCTCAAACTTGCAGCGCAAAACGAGTACTGGAAAGATGTATTAGCCGGAAAAGGAGAGAAAGAGAGAAATAAAAACCTCTTGAAATGGATCAAGCTCAATAACTACAAATGACGCAGAACGTACCAACTGCGGTTTGAATTTGCCAGAGATGCTGCTATAACGGACTCGCTTCGTTGGATGATGACCAACCGTTTTTACCGTATTCGTAAAAGCAGCAGCGATCACCCCGCCGGAGCCGGCCGATAACCCGCACGCAGAATGAGGCTCAGCAGAGAACTGTTCTTCAGGGAGAGGCGGCGTTGTCTACTTTCGTTTCTTTTGCATCTGGGCGACTACGATCTCTTTTCTTTTCGTGACCATCCTTTTTATCAAATCTTTCGGGATCGGTTTGCTGTTGGGAAACTGCACCGATCCCTTCCCCTGCTTAAACTCTTTCAATTCTTCCCTGAATAGCGTTATGGTCTCCGGGTGAGGATAGAAACCGACATGTTTTCCATAGCCGGCAATCATGATCTGTTGATCCCGCTTCCCGTTTTCCACCAATGAGAAGGCCGGGATATCGTAGTTGAACATTTCAATGACATCAGGGACTGCCTCACGGATGCACTCCCTTACTTCATACAGAGCGCGTTTCGTGTCTTCCGGCTGGCTCTCGATATAGTCATAGATACTTGAAAATGATTTCTTTTGATTCCTCTGCATCATCACCCGGGATCAGCGTGTAAAAAATTTTGTCACTGTTTAGTCATTTGCAGGACACAAAAACTGCTAACCGATCGATCTGGATAATCATCCGGAACGGTGCGCCTATTCGGGGACAGACGTCCCAGTCGTTGCCAGCGCCGGATGAATATACAGCGCGATCATGTATTTTCGGGCATCGCCTCCGGCGCACCTCAGCCGGAGCATTGGCGCCGAGCGATTTGGCTCTGCACCAAAAATAACGCGTTAAAATTTCTCCGCTTCGTCGATAAGCATCACCGGGATGTCATCGCGGATTTCGTATTTCAAACGACAGGCGTGACAGATTAATTTTTCATTTTTCGAGTCGTATTCCAGATCGCCCTTGCATTTGGGGCAGGCTAAAATGTCCAGCAATTCTTTACTCAGCATAAAACATCCTCCTTGAAGTTAGAAGTTATTCAATCGTCTCATCCCAAAAACCCATCTTGCTGAATTTTTTAATTCGTCTATCAATCAATTCGTCCGATGGCAGATCTTTCAATTGCTGTAATTCTCTCAGAATGGTCTCCTTCAAAATAACTGCGGCAGCATCCACGTCGCGGTGCGCGCCGCCCGGCGGTTCGGCAATCACTTCATCGAGAATTTCCATCTCGAGCAAATCCTGGGCAGTCACCCGCATGGCCTCTGCCGCCAGATTGGCATTGGACGCATCGCGCCATAAAATGGCCGAACATCCTTCCGGCGTGATGACTGAATACCAGGTGTTTTCCATCATCAGCAGACGGTCACCAACGCCAATTCCCAGCGCGCCGCCGCTAGCACCCTCGCCGATCACGATATTCACAATCGGCACCGGCAAATGGGACATTTCGAACAAGTTATGCGCTATCGCCTCGGCCTGTCCGCGTTCCTCAGCGCCGAGACCGGGATAGGCGCCGGGCGTATCAATCAGGCAGATGATGGGCCGGTTGAACTTGGCCGCAATTTTCATCACGCGCATGGCCTTGCGATACCCCTCAGGATGAGGCATCCCAAAATTGCGATACAATTTTTCCTTTGTCGTGCGACCTTTCTGATGCCCAACAATCACCATGGGTTGATGATCGATTTCAGCCATCCCGGCCACGATGGCCGGATCATCACCGTACGCGCGGTCGCCATGAATCTCGATGAAAAAGTCCGTAATGCGCTGGATATAATCGAGCGTGTAGGGCCGCTGCGGATGTCTCGCCAATTGAACGCGCTGCCACCGCGTCAATTTCGAATAAATCTCGGTTCGCAGCTTCAGCGCTTTTTCTTCAAGACGCCGGATCTCATCACTGAGCTCGACATCCTCATTGAGCGAATAATCCTTCATTTCCTGAATTTTCTTTTCCAACTCAATCAGCGGTCGCTCAAATTCTAATACAAAATGTTCCATTCGTTTTAACCCGATTAGTGCATCATCGTTTGAAATGAATTAATCATGTCCGTCTGACCCCGATCGCCGGGACATCGTGCTCCGGTCAGATTTTGAAAACCGATTTGATGATAATTTCAATATCCAGAATGAGCGAGTAATTTTTCAGATAATAAAGGTCATACCGCTCGCGTTCCGAGTCGGAACCGATCCTGGCGGCATTCAATTGCGCCAGTCCAAAAAGCCCCGGTTTGAGCTGCAGGAACCTACCGCCTTCCTCTGACTCCTGCACCCCGGCGATATCCGAACCGACGAAACTCACATCTCCCCGCAAAATCGACCACAGGTATGGCAATCGGCTCCGGAATGGGGTGAGATTCACCCCTGAAAATTCGCGCAGCCTGAAGCGGCTGCTACAGTCGATCACCTTCACTCGCTTCACCAGCAGCAGATACACGAAGACAGGCGAAAGAAGCCCAATCGATATCAGGGACAGGCATACATCAAAACTGCGCTTCACGAAAATATTGATGGGCCGATTCAAATTGTACTCAATATCCATGAGCGGCAAATCGCCGATGTATTCGATGGACGCTTTCCCAATGACGACATCCATGCTGCTGGGGACTAATTTGAAATTCAAATTTCTGTTCTTTGTCCGGGCGATTATTTCCAGAATCCGGTCGTAGGCGATTTTCTCCGTGGAGAAGATGATCTCCCGCACCCTCGATTGCCGAACGATTTCTTCCAGGTGCGTCAACTGTCCCAGGACCGGCACGCGATTGCCATTTTCATCATCAACATCATCTATCTCCTCCGGCGTTACAATGCCATAGACATCATACCCGGCCTCCAGTCGTTCCCGCAGTTTGGCTGCGATCCGCTGACCTGATGCGACCGGCGCGACGATCAGCGCGCCCCGGCCTAAAAAGCTCTGTCGGAAGGCATCCTGAAATGGCAGCACATGGAATCGCGACACAATTTTCAGTGCGAATCGCCAGCCGGCCAATAAAGCCATCACCAACGCCCCGGCGATTAAAACCACAGCGCGGGAAAAAGCATACTGATTGAAAAAGAACGTCAGCGACGTATTGAAAAGCAGCCCGATGGCAACGCCATAAACCGCCCGCAGCGATGAATAGCGCTTCCGCGAGTAACTCCCGGCGATCCAGAGACAGACCAGCCAGATGACCGTGTACACCGTCATGACAGGGAGGTACGCGCGCAGATGTTCGAAATTATAAAACCGGATGAAAATTGCGGCCATCATGCCCAGGCTCAGCAGCACGCCATCGATGAGTCCGGGCAGCATCCACAGCAAGAATCGTTTCAGGAATGTCAAGCTGGCCCGAAGCGAAATGCCAGCCACCAGCAACCACTGCGGCACATGAAAATAGCGGTTATGATAATGCTTCTCAACGAACAATTTCATGGCGCGATAGAACTGGAGTATCAGATCGATGTTGCTCTTTTTGGAGCTCTCGCCTTTAAAGTGGATGATCCGCGTATCCGGCACATAGTAAATTTTCCAGCCGGCTTGCTGAATTCTGAAGCACCAGTCCAGATCTTCGCCGTACATAAAAAACGATTCATCCAGATAGCCCACATCTTCCAGGACGCTTCTGCGAAAGAACATAAATGACCCTGAAATCGCTTCTACTTCATACGTTTCATCAGGATCGAGATAGGTCAAATTATACCTGCCGAACCAACGACTCTGCGGGAAGAGCTTGCTCAGCCCGATGATCTTGGTGAATCCAACCCACGGCGTTGGGAAACTGCGCCGGCAGGCGAGCTGCAAACTCCCATCCGGATTCAGGATTTTGCATCCGACCATGCCGCATTCCGGATGAGCTTCAATGAAATTTCGAATGATGCGAACGGTATCTTCCTGAACGATGGTGTCAGGATTGATGAGTAAGATATATTTCCCGCGGGCCAGCTTGAGCGCCTGGTTATTGGCTGCCGCAAAGCCTTTGTTATCCGAGTTGGTGATCAGGTGGATGGACGGAAATTTCTTTCGGATCAACTCGGCGCTGCCATCGCTGGAAGCATTATCGACAACGAATATTTCGTACTGAATTGACTGGCTCGATTTAACAATCGAAACGATCGCCTGCTCCAGAAATTCTTTGACATTGTAACTGACAATGATTATCGATAGATCCATGGACGTCCGGCATCCGATTCGTCGTTATGTTCAGACAATAAATGAGGTCAAACATACAAAAATTTTATAAAATAGTCAAGCCTTAATTGGTGAACGACATTCATTCCAGGGCGATGAGATTTGTACCCTGAAGCGCTTCCCATGTCAATAGAATCGAGGCCAACCCGCCGGCGAGCGCCGGCCGCAGTTCGCATCGATTTTCCCTGCGATGCGTTAGTGGATGTTTTCGCCAGGCGCCGGCATCATGACGATGAAATTCGCCATCGCCAGAGCGCATTGCCGGTGCGCTTCCGATGTCCAATGGCCGTCGACGAGATAATAGTAACGGCCTACATCGAAATTCGGGTCATTCGCCGGGATAATCCCGATGGGATTCGGCGCAATGGCAATCTGGTTGGCGTCGGCCGTGCGTTTCAGTCGCTCGTAAACCTGGTTATCCCTCCGGGTGAAATCCAGCATGTTGGGGATGTATTGAAGCACGAGCCGCGCGTTTTTCAAGGCTGTCTCGTTGTTGATCTCCACCAGCAATGAATCGGTGATCTGCCATGCCCGGTTCATGCCGGCCACATCCCGCTGGACATTCATGGCGCCGCTGAATTTCGCCAACAGAATGGCCCCGAGCCGCGTTTCGATGAAGCGGTATAAACTTGAATGCCGCTTCAAAAGGCGTCGCACCTTTCTGGGCCAATCGACTTTCTCACTGAGATCATCCGATGGCAGCGCCTTTCGCAGCGAATAATAATCGTTCATATTATCGATCAGGTCATTGCCGCTGGCGGCATAATCGATCACGTACAGCCCGGAGATGACCAGATGCGGGTTGATCGCGGGAATGGCTCTGAGTAATTTGAGCTGGGTGAACTGTCCGGTGCCGGGAATGGCCAGATTGGAAATTTCCACCGGTCGTCGCCATCGCTGGCTCAATTCCTCAGCGAGATAGCCAGCGAACGATTTTTCCAGATCGACGCCCCATCCGAACATGTAGGAATCCCCTAACAGGACGATGCGCACGGGCGAGCCGTTCAACCCGACTCCCTTCCTAACCGGGGAACGAAAACCGAGACTATCCAGGCGAATTTCAGTGTTGTATTCCCCGGATTGCAGTCGTCCCTTGAAATTGGGCCGCAGTCCTTCTTCAGGACGCCCGACTTCCCGCTGCATGGAAACAATGGCGCCGGATTCATCCGTGACATGAGGATACATTTGCTTGAAAGATAGCCGAGAAATCCATTCCAGCACCAGAAGAATCAGGAGGCTCGAGATGCACAGCAACAGGATATTCTGTACGATTTTTTTCACGTGTGTTTTCATAGGCAATTAAATGGTAACTACTAAGCTATGCTTGTTTTAAAAGCCGCTGAAGCGGCTGTTGCTGATTCGTTCGTATAAGAGACACCGCAATAAATTGTGGTGCTGGAACAATTGAATCATCACCAAGCTTCAGCTTGGTGTATTATAAGCACTCGCTACATGTTTAGCTGCTTCAGCAGCTTCCAAATAGCAGGACCTGAGTAGTTACAAAAAAATGACATCGATGAACCAATGGTATCTTCGGTAATTTCATTTGTGGTATTTTGTACCGGCTAAAATTGAGTGCGCGCGATAGAGTTGTTCCAGCACAATCAATCGCGCCATTTCATGGGTGAAGGTCATCGCCGACAGGCTCAGAATTTTATCCGCCCGGGCGAGCACATTCTCCCCCAGCCCGAGCGCGCCGCCGATGATGAAATCGATTTGCTTTGTCCCTCGATTCCGTTCCTGATCAATGAACCCGGCAAGGCGCTCGGAACTGACCTGCTCGCCGCGCTGGTCCAGAACAACAACCAGATCGGAAGGTCCGAGCTTCTGCAGAATTCGTTCGCCTTCCTGCATTTTGATCGCGCCCTCACGCCGCGATGCCGTAATTCGTTCATCCCGAACGATGACCTGTTCGAACTCGCAGTAGTTATTGAGCCGCGCAGCGAAATCCATCTCCCCCAGGTGGATATATTTCTCTTTTGTCTTGCCAACCACTATCAGTTTCAGCCGCATAGGTCGTGATGTCTTTTCAATTAAAAGACGTTTGGAAAAATTACAGTTTCAAATTTTAATCCATATAATGCAATTGAAATTTAAAAAATTGCCTCGAAGTCTCGAAGGCACCAAGAATCACAAAGAAAAAACGTATTTTATTCTTGAAAATCAAAGCACAAAAAAATGAAAATGCTTTTCTTAACCTGAATTATTCATGAAATTGCTCAGAATTTGAGTCAACATTCAGATTTTCAATTAGCTAAACGCTAAGCTATTTTGAAACTCAGTTTTTATACGTTTATTCTAAAAAGAGCACCATTCAGGTTAGCCAGCCTCCTTTAAAACTACTATGAATAATGCAGGTTAAAAAGTGATTCTAAAATTTTATAAAAATTTTCCTTGCGCCTCGGAGTCTTTGTGGCAATCGCATTATCTGGGTTTAAGGCGACAAATTTTTACCAACCACAAAACGAAATCATGTAAAAAAGAGGTGAGAAGACCTTCCGGATTCTCACCTCTTAAGCTGCCTGTGGAATTCTATCGCCTGTCGCAGGTAGTTCATGCCAATGGTCTGGTCGACAGGGTGAAAAGACTCCCTCTAAAAACTCAAACCCACGGTGAAGTAATGAATCGTCCCCAGTTCCTGGTACGGAGCCAGCGCATAGTCGAAACTGAAACGAGCGTCGCTGATGTTCATTTTCAGGCCGAGGCCATAGCTGAATTGCATCAGGTCGTAGTCCAGACCATAGCCGATGCGCGTGAACAGGATTTCTTTCCAACTGTATTCAAAGCCGAAATTGAGCTTCTCGCTGTCGTCATTGGGATGGTTACCGTCCACAGCCAGGGTGAGGCGATTGTTCTCGGAGGGCAAAAGCATATCCCCGGCGCCAACGACTTCCATGGAAATCCCCACTCTGAAATTAACGGGCAGAGGCCAGGGCTGTGTGAACATTCGCGTATCCACGCCGGTATTGAGCGAATTGTCCGGGCTGTAATCGTATTCCCGAATCAGGTCGCGGCCGGCCAATTGAAGATTGCCGCCAAAATTGGAAAAGCACATACCGATGACAATTCCTTTGTAGCCGGTATTCAAATAGGTCCCCACATCCACGGCGAACGTCGATGCGCTTTCATTCCAGATTTTCTGCGAGACATATTTTCCGGTCACACCCACAGCGATCCGATCCGTCATCCAGCGGGCATAGGTCAGACCCACTGCGATGTCGTTGGCATCCCAGTAAAAGCCGGTGCCACGGGGCTCGCTTTCGGTGGTGATTTCCACTTTGTCCATAGTGACGAATGTGGCGGAAAATCCCAACGATGCGCCTCTTCCCATGGGCACAACCAGTCCAGTGAATTGATGTTTCACGTCGGCGATCCAGTTTGTATGGGTGCCGGTCCAGCTAATCGCGTTGACATGCACGATGCCGGCCGGGTTCCAGTACAATGCGTCAGCGTCGTCGGCGATGCCGGCATAGGCGCCTCCCAGGGCAAGCGCTCTCGCGCCGACTCCGATTTTCAGGAATTGCGCCGCAGAAGTGCCCACTTTGCGAAATGATTCTGCATGGGAACTGCCTGCAATCAGCGCGACAACCAGGAGCATTCCAAGCATCCTGACATGTATTCTATTCTTCATCTTTATCTCCTACTTAATGATGGCAAATTTCCCAACGTGCGTATCGCCACTGGTTGTTTCCACGACATACACATACACGCCAAACGAAATGTCCTGGCCGAATTCATTTGTCAAATTCCAGTTCTCAATGCCGGCGCCGTCGTTGTGATCCAATTCCGTCACTTTCACGCCAGCCAACGAATAGATGGTAATTTTGCACTCTGCCGGCAGGTACATGAATTTGAGGCTATGGACATTCTGCCGCGGATCGAATAAAGAAACAGCCACGTAGGGATTGGGCACAACCCGGATATCGTTCAGCAGACCTGCCTCACGACTTTGGTCCACGGCATCTTCCTGTATCGTGAAAATGAACTGGTCGCCGCGTCCGGACTGACTTGTCCCCGGAAAACCGCTTCCATCTGAAAATCCGCTGTTGGTGTAGAGGATCGCTTTCTGCCCTGCGACCGGCATGCTGCCACCCAATGGATGCGCCGAATCGACCGGTACCGGCACGAAATTGACTTGCAGCGGGAAATCCGACGGGAAATTGACTTTGATGGAATCGCCCGTATTGGGCGTCACAGTCGGGTAGGCGACATTGCCGATGAATAGAAATTCCGATGCGTCGAAAGTGCGGTTGTTGTTCTTATCCTCAAATTCGCAGATGACCTGAGCCGTATCCGGCAGCACTCGCCAGACTTCGAACGGCACTGTCATGTACGCCACCGGGTCCCGGCCTTTTGTGTAGGCAACTGAACCCTGAGCCGTAAAGCGTATTTCATAGCTGTTCGATCGCGCTTCCAGAGACGCCGGCGGAATCTCTGACGCCTGAACATACCACGATTCGCTGGCGTCGGCTTTGCCCGATCCCATCACATTGACGCCCTCGCCATCGGTGATGCTCTGAATACCGCCGATCCGGCTGATTGTTTCGATGGCCACTTGAATGCCGGCCTGATTTAAAATCGGGAAAATCTCAGTATTCAATGGCAAGCTGCTGCCCAACACCGCGCCATCATTGGTGGAATCCGTCACCGAGAACGATGCTGCCGGGAAGCCGCTGAAATCAATTTTGAAAACCGGATCCGATGCATTGCCATTCTCCGCTTTATAAGCTCCATATTTTTCCGAATCCACAATCCTGATGGTCACCTTGCCCCGACCTTTGCCGGAGATCTGATTCAATTGCATGGGATACGCAGAGACGTAGGCCAGCGGATCCGGCCGGGGTGTGCAGGTCACAAAATGCTTCTCCGCCGCGCCCGTGCCTTTCGCCGTCTCGAACGAAGGGATATTGGCTTCTTTATCACCGCGGTCGTACGCCGTGATTGTATAGGAATACTCAATCCCATTGATCACATTTTCATCGACAAAAATGTACTGCAATCCGGTGTTGGCCCCCAGATAGTTCGACGGACTGATTGGATCATACCCCTCAATGGTGTTATCGATATCGAACTGGGCAATGGGGACGTATCCAATGACATCGCCATGAGCATTGGTCACCGGCGTGCCCCATGTGGCGCCGCCATCCTGGCTGCGATAGATCTTGTATCCTTCAAAATCGATCTCGCCTGTGAGCGGATCAGCTTTGGACTCCGATGAATTATCCCAGTACAGCGTGATTTTTTCATCGCCAGCCACAGCAGCCACCTCCGGGCCTGGCGGCGCTGACGGTCCGACAAAACCTTTTTCGAACATCTGAACCGCCATTTCCACGTTATTGATGAAATCCGCGTCAGTGTCGCCCACGACCACGCCAATGGAGTATTTCACAACTTCGCCCGGCGCCAGATCAAATGGGCCGCTGGCAACCATGTACACCCAATCCTGCGGTTGCTGGATCAGCGCGACTTCATCCAATTTCGGATTATCCCCGTGAAAATAGGTCGCGACCGACATGGCAATATCCGGATCGTCCTTCTTGCTGCTGATGATGGGCCAGAGCTCATCATCAAATGTGGGGCCGGCGTCGGTGAAGTAATGAAAATCAGTGACCCCGACATTCTTGGGCGTTTCCAGAATCACAATGCCGAAATCCATATCTTCGTATCGCCCCACGGAATTGGCAAACGTCGCTCCGCCAATATCGCCGGTGAAGTCCCGCTGCATGACGACCGGATAGGGATCGGAGAAAGAATATCCTGCCGGCACGATCAATATTTCTTCGCCGTAATCGCCGCAATCAGGATCCTGATACAGACCGATCCAGGCGTCTTTGATCGTATCCGCGCTGGTATTATGCACGAAAAATTCATAGAACTGAAAATCCTCAGCATAGACGCGGCCGTAGCAATAGGCCATCTGCTCAATTTCCAGTCCCAGAGAATTGCCCTGCACGTTGTTGGCATCAGTGAAAACGCTATATACATCGCGATCCGAGGCGAACTCCCCGGTGAACGTCTCGCCGGTGCTCGGATTGCGCCGAAAATACCCGGGCCAGAACCGATCGCCGTTTGCATCCATAGGCCAGGTTTGCGGAAGATCACTGTGCGCCAAATACGGCGTGGTGCCATCCACATACGTCAGCATTGGATCTTCGCCGCTGCCATCATAGTGAGTTTTACCCAGTGAGCCATCTTTGGCAATCCAGTCCTCGTTGCCGTTGGCCGTGTAGCCATCGATGAAATTGCCATTGTCCCCGTTTTTAGAATTTTTCGCCACAGCAAAACACAGGGCGAAATCGTCCACCATGGAGCCGTAGGGTTTCACTTTCGGGTATCTGAAATTATAGAATTCGTCGGTGGGACGATTGCCGGGATCTTCCAGCCGGGTGTCGGTGATCTGGCCGTAATTCATCGTCAAATTGCATAGCTGCCCTTTATTCATCACGCCGATGGCCTCATCCACGCGAGCCGTTGGCTTGCGCAGGGTCTGCTTATCCGGCACGCCATCGATGTCGCTATTTCTTCTGTCCTGTGCGTACAGCGAAAATCCCAGACATAGCGCGCAGGCAAGAATGATTTTTTGCTTTATCGTTACCATTGCACGTTCCTTCATTAGATTCACATTAAAATTTGATGTAGCAGCCGAGTCGGATATCGCGCCGCGGCCCCACATTATCAGGATTGGCCTGGCGGTCTTTGGTAATATTGGACTGCGGATCATTCTGCCAGGGATCGCCGGTCGCTGCCCACACTTGCTGAACATTGATGTGATCAAATAAATTGGTGACCTTCACGTAGCCGACCAGATCCAATCCCATCACCTGAATCAATTTATCCGCGCGGATGTCCACTGTATTCACCCAGTTCTTCCGTTCCGAATTTGGCTCCAGGCTGAGCGCTCCCTGTTCCGAGGGCGTATACGGCAAGCCGCTGGACAACTGAAACAACAGGTTGAAACCGGTATTGGAGAAAATTTTCCTGCCAAAAAAGAGCGGACCAAATTCATCGGGGAACCGCAAATCCAGGTTGACCGACAAATCATGGGTGCGGTCAAAATCCAGATACACCTCTTTTTTCGGACGCAGGTACGCTTCTTCCTCGCGGTAATAATAACCTGCCAGCGGATCGGAACCGCTGCCCTGAGCGACGCTATAAGTGTAATTGAGTTTGCCGGAAAAATAATGAGAATACTTTTTCGTCAGCGTGATGTCAAAGCCTTTCACGCGACCGTAATCTTCATTGATGTAAATAGTGTAGTGGTAAGGCTGTCGCGCGAAGAATTTTGTGGTGGTCAGGTCGCGGATATCCTTGTAAAATCCGGTGAAATCCAGGGCGATGTCCTCGTAAATCTGGTACTTCCCGCCGACCTCAAAGGCCACCGTCTTCTGCGGTTTCAGCCCGGGATTTCCAATAATCACATCCGATTCTTCCAGATTTAGCAGGGAGCAGTCATTGCGGAACAGATGATAGTAGCTGGGATTCTGGAAAAAATGGCCGTATGAAAAATGAAAAACCAGCCGTTCGGTCACCGGATGCGCCAGCCCAATGCGGGGACTGAGTTGGTAGCGATCCGGCACTTTGACTCGTTCTTTGAACCGAAACTCTTTGGTGGAATTGCCGAACTCGTCCACCACCGTCACGGTCTCCTGTATGTCGCCGGGATCGGGCCAATAGGTATCATTGGCGCGGGCATAATCCATTCGCAGGCCAAAGTTCAGAATCATGAAATCGTATTCCATTTTGTCCTGAACGTAGATAGCCCCTTCCCACGGATCTTTTTCGTAGTATTCCAGACGATGGCGAAACGCACCCGGCCACGGATCGCGAATCGCATGCCGAAATATGTCGTGCTGTTTGAAATCAAAACCGGCTTTCAACTGGTGATTCTTGTGAAGCTGACTGGTCAGATCGAATTTTGCGTTGTACGTGGTGGACAGGCTGCGATACCAGTCGCGGTCATCGCCCCCCTGGAAATCGGTCTCAGTGCCGAAAATGTAGGTCAATTTATCGTAGCTGGATTGAACTGTGTCCACCAGGGCGCCGGTCGCTTCATCGTAAATGAACGATTTGCCGATGATATTCTGCATCTCGCGCCGGAAGAGACGCTGGAAATTGAACGTATAAAATGTCGACGGCGACAGCGTGTGCGTCAGGGAAATCGCCTGCCGGTCGGTGAATTCCCGGATCAATCCGCGCTGGCCCACGAGCAGGGAATTGTAATTCAATGCATCGTCCGGATCATTGTAACTCGGCGGAATGTATTTGTAGCCATGGGTGTAATCCTGACGGTAATTCCACGTGTTCTGCACATCCAGCGCCAGTTTAATTTTCGGCGAAATACTATAGCTCAGTTTGCCAAAAAGTTGCCGCTGCAAATCGAAGCCCCATGGCAAATAGCTGTTTTGATTGCTGAATTGCCCTGACGCGAAAAAGCTCAGGCCAGCCAGTCCCGGAACCGGGCCGCTCAAACTGGCATTGAACTGTCCCAGAATGGGGATCTTGACGAATTCTTTTCCAACCGGATCGTCCAGCACACTCACATGGCTGTAGCGCGACGTGCCGATGGTATCGTCCGGCGAGGAGTAATAACGCACAGCGTCGTAGTATTCCAATTTCTCCTGTTCGGTCAGTCCCTCCACGAGGCTCGAATTGAGCATCCAGTCCGCCTCGTGATACGGCGAGGCATTGAGCATGGGGCTCTCGAATTGCACTTTACCCTGAAACTCGCTTCCCCCCTCTTTGGTGGTGATGTTAATCACCCCGCTCATAGCATTGCCATACTCGGCATTGAAGCCGCCGGTGAGGACCGAGAGCTCCTGAACCATGTTCACATCGATGCCGCTGCCGAATCCCCGATTGATGGGATCTTCCACCAGAACGCCATCGATATAAAGCGCCACTTCACCCTGCCGACCGCCGCGCAAGAACAGCGCGCCATCATTTTCGCCTTCTACAAATCCGGCTTGCAAACTCAGAACTTCCTGAATATTCGCTACCGGCATCCGCTCGGCGATATCCTGTCCGGAAACGACAGCCATTTTTGCTGTCACATCCTTCTCCACGAGAGGCCTTTCGGCGACCAGGGTCACCATCTCCCCTTCGATGATGGAAATTTCCAGCGCGATATTCACCTCGGTGGTCAAATCGGTGGTCACATGCACATCCCTCACCATGGCGCTCTTATATCCCATCATTCGCACTTCCAATCGATAGGTGCCCGGTGGAATATTGTTGATGAAAAAATTGCCGGACATATCCGTGGCAGCGCCCATGGGTGTACCAACGATAATGATATTCGTCCCAATCAGCGGCTCCCGGGATTCTTTATCCACAACCGTGCCGGCGATTTTGCCGGTTGTCCCGGCGAATGTCAGTGTGGAGCACAACCCAATAAGGACGACAAGAAAACCAATATTTTTTTTGCGCATTTCATCTCCTCCTAAAGGTCTGGCCGTTTATTTCAAAAAGAAAGGCATGGAGATGATCCCCATGCCTTTCTGGCTCAGACTATTGCAGCAACAACATTTTCCTTGTCGCAGTGAAATTATCCGTCGTTAGTTTGTACATATAAATTCCGGAACTGAACCCGGTCGCATCGAACTGCACGCGATGATACCCGGCAGGCATTGCTTCATTCGCCAGTCGTGCGACTTGCTGGCCGGTGAGCGAGTAAACTGTCAGCTCGACATGTCCGGCAGTTTTCAGATCGAATTGAATGGTGGTCGTGGGATTGAATGGATTGGGGTAATTTTGTCCCAAGCGGAATGTCGTCGGGACATCCGGGTTGTTATTCGATGCAACGCCCGTCGTTTCCACCCAGGGAATGCGGCCGTAGTGCAGGGAGTAACCATCCGGCTCTGAAACATCCGGTTCTATCCAGCACAGATCAGCGCCGCCCTGGAAATTCGCGCCGGTCGCTCGGGGATGTTTGCCAATGCTGACAGAGCGCAAATCCATGTTCACGGTGCCGTCGCTGATTCGAGCGGAATCGCTCCATGTGGTGCCTCGGTCATCGGACGTGACGGCAAAAACCTGAAGTTTGCCACTGGCGGAGACGGGACTATTTTGCAAATACGTCACGTAGAGCGCGTCATTATCGCCAATGGCAATGGCAGGATAATCGGCTTTTCCATCTGCTACATGAGAAATGGCCACAGGAGCAGACCAGAGTCCGCCCTCATCTTTCCAGGTGTAATAAATTTGTCCCAGATCCACGCTGGGCCAGTCCACTTCATCCGTGTAAAATGCGCAATGCAATCTTCCTTTGGAATCATATTCGATCGATGCCTGATAGCAATCGACAGTGAGCGCATAATCCGTAATCATAGCTGCATCCGTCCATGTGCCACCGCTGTATTCCTGATAAAAGACCTGATAGAAGGCGCTGATATTGGTGTCCTTCTCCCGATAGGCGACAGCAATTTTACCATCGGGTCCGGCTGCCAGATGAGGCACGCAAAAATAGGACGAGATGATTCCGGGGTGCATATCTTTTGCCAGTGTGTCAGGAGGGTTCCAGGTCAGGCCGTTATCGGTGCTGTTGCAGATCATCAGCCACTCGTTCACATTATCCGCCTGCCGATACGTGCTCCAGGCAATCCAGATTTTCCCATCGCTGCCAATGACGATGCTATTTTTATTGGCATCGACGGTATCATTCCAGACGACTGTGGGTGTTGTCCAGTTTGTGCCATCGAACTGAGAATACATGAGTGTGTAATTATCGCTCCATGTGGCGTGGAAATGATTCATATCATCCGCGATGACAGTCGGTGTAGTGCGATCCCCATTTCCATTCCCGAGCACCTGCGGGGTCCACCAGAATAGAAAATCATTATCATAGATTGACCACAATACCTGTTTGTTGTACGCGTCGCCGGTCGCCCAAACACAAAGCACCTGACCATTGGGAGCGCGATCGATGCAGCTCCCATTGTTGTAATTGATACCATAGGTATTATCTGTCGGAGCTATTTTTGAAGGGGAAACTTGAGCCAACGCCAAAGCTGCCGTCATGATAAAGATAACACTCATCAAAAACACTGTAACTCTCTTTGCCATTTTGAGTTCTCCTGATAAAATTGTTGTTATGGATATGGTGAATTGTGGAATTGTTCGTCTGAGGCAACCACCTCCTTCGGGATAGATAGGGAATTGTTTTGATTAAGGCAAGGGATGTGAATTGAGAGAATCGATAACTTTGTTTTGCTGCACAAGTAATTGTAATCAAATATTAAATAAATGTCAAGAAAAAACTTTGCGCCGGATCGCTCCCTGCACGACATAATTTCACCGGCGCCGGGACGCGCAAAAATATGCAGCGATACAGGTGTAACTCGTCACAGCGCACCTGGAAAATCCACTGCCAGCTATATCGAAATTTTTCTTGCATTTTTCACAGATTCATTGTATACTTAATCTTTTCAGATTTGGATTTCATCGAGATCGCTGAAGCACCGTGCGCTGTCCGTTTCAATCAGCGGCAAGAGTCGCACGGGTTGCATCGCTGCGTGTTTTGATGATTCAATCATCTGGCTATCCTAAAAATCCATGAATCATTTCAAGCAACGTAAAACAGGTTAAGATGGAGATCTGATGCCGTTAGAATTTTACCTGCTCATTCTCATGATCGCTGCTTTTGCTCTTGCCGTTTTCTTAGGAAAATTTCCCATTGGTGTATCGCTCGCAATCTCATCCATCATTGGCGCCCTGGCCGGCGGGTATGGTTTACCCCTGCGTCATCTCGTCGAAGGATCGTTCGCGTACCTCGATGCGATTCTGATCATTGCCTCCGCTATGGTATTTATGGAGATCATCAAAGAGACCGGGGCATTAGGCGAAATCAGCCGCCTCATCATCATTCATCTGAATCACAGGCCGTTCTGGATGCTGTCGCTGATCACCCTGTTCATCATGTTCCCCGGCATGATCACCGGACTTTCGTCAGCCTGCGTACTGACCACCGGCGCCATTGTCGCTCCGGCGCTGCTGCATCTGGGCTTGCCCCGCGTCAAAGTCGGCGCCATCATCGCTATGGCCGCGTTGTACGGGATGATCGCCCCGCCCATCAATGTGCCGGTCATGATCATCGGCGGCGGCGTGGACATGCCGTATATTGGATTTGATCTGCCGCTTCTGTTTGCAACCCTGCCATTGGCCATTGTGACCACGCTGTTTCTGGGCTACAGCTACGTCAGAACCGTCGACATCGAAAAAATAAAGATTGAAATGTCAGAATTCCAGTTGGATCATCGCAGCGCGCGACTGTTCATTCCAATCGGCATCGTCATCGTGCTCATGCTGGTGAGCCGCATTTTCCCGAACGATTACACCTCGCTGGGCATGCCGCTCATTTTCTTCATCGGCAGCCTGGCCGCCTATCGGTCCGGCCGCGACTTCAACTTCGTCACAGTCGCCCGCAAAGCGGTTCACAATGCGCTGCCGGTGATGGGAATTCTGATCGGCATCGGCATGTTCATTCAGGTCATGAGCCTGACCGGGGTGCGCGGCTATCTGATTGTGAATGCCGTGAAATTACCCTCGTTCTGGCTCTTTGTCGGTATCATGTTCAGCCTGCCGTTGTTTGGCGCGATCTCTTCGTACGGGGCGTCTTACGTTTTGGGCGTGCCCTTCCTGCTGGCGTTGCTGGGCAGAAACGAAATCATCGTTGCCTCGGGGCTCACGCTCATCGCCAGCCTCGGCGATCTGATGCCGCCCACAGCATTGGCAGGCATTTTCGCAGCCCAGGTTGTCGGTGAACCAAGCTATTTCAAGATACTCAAAGTCTGCCTGCCCTACGCTGTGCTGATAGCCCTGTACGGGATTGGCATGATTCTGTTCGCGAATCCGTTAGCAAAATTCCTGGTCTTTTGAAAAAGGTTTTGAACCATGAAAATCGTGTATCTGTTCATCACAGCCCTGTTTCTCGTGCTCACCATCGTTGATTTATTTCACGAGAAAAACTGGAAAGATCAACTGACGCACATCATCCTGATAATTCCATTTCTGCTGCGCATACTATTAATCAAATAGGGAATTCGATGAAACGCCACTCACTTTTAGCTCTCCTCTTTCTGGCGATCAGCATCGGCATCACGGTTGTCTCTGCCAAATCATTTTTGAAAATGCGTCAGCCGGAGCCGATCTTTCCCGGCCCAGGCGTCACGGAGAAGCGGATGCTGAGCGACTATTTTCCCGATCTGAAAAACAGCCACGGCGACACTGAAGTCTATTTGCTCCGCGGGAAAACCGCCGGCGCCACAGTGCTGCTGTTGGGTGGGACTCATCCCAACGAGCCGGCTGGCTTTTTATCGGCTCTGTTTCTGATTGAAAATTGCGCTGTGGATCAGGGGCAATTCATCATCATTCCGCGCGCCAATAACAGCGCCTTCACCCACAACGATCCCCAGGAAGGGAATCCCCAGCGTTTCACCATTCATGGGAAGAACGGGGAGCGCTGGTTTCGTTTCGGCTCGCGCTGCACCAATCCCGTGGATCAGTGGCCAGACCCTGAGGTGTATCTCCATTATCCCTCCGGCCAAAAGCTCTCCGGCAGTGAAACGCGCAATCTGAATCGATCCTATCCCGGCCGGCCCAATGGCGCCATGACCGAGAAAATCGCTTTCGCTATCATGGAATTGATGAAACAGGAACAGGTCGACCTGGGCTTTGATTTACACGAGGCATCGCCGGAGTACCCGGTCATCAACGCGGTGGTCGCGCATCCCCTGGCGTCGGATTTGGCCGGCGAGGCTATCATCAATCTGCAAATGCAGGGATTAAATTTTAACATTGAACCATCGCCGCAGAATTTCCACGGCCTGTCGCACCGGGAATGGGGCGATTTTCTGAATATCCCGGCAATTCTCATGGAATCGGCCAATACGGTGCAGGGCCGCTATCACGGCCGGTTGACAGAGGATGTCGTTCTGAGCGGCAAGGACCGCTTTTATCACGAAGCGGCTCAGCACGGACTGCTGGAGGTGGAGTATCCGGCCGAGGGCATTCCCATGGTGGAGCGCGTCGGACGACATTTGGCCGCGCTTCAGACGATCTTTCAGGTCTGGAATGAGTACCATCCTGGGGAGTCCATCGTCGTCCAAAACATCCCGGACTATTTCGAATTGCAGGCAGCCGGATTGGGCGCGTATTTGAATTGAGGTAAAAAAAATAATTACAGCCGGCGCGCTCTCTGCTTCAGGCGTTTAGAGAGAAACACGCTGCCCCAATGCACGGACATTGTGAAATGACTGCCACAGGTCGAATCATGACCTGGGTTTTTTATAAAAATCGATCTGAACAAAAAGTGAATTCACAACGTGATGATGTGGGTCGCGCAGGGCACAAGCGTTTTAGCGTCAGAACCAGACCGGGGCCACGCTGGAATCAACATGCGCAACGCAAAAACTTCGACCCGGCGATCACGTCAATCATCGCGTCTTTGGCGAATTATCGTTTCGACATGAATAATTTACTACTAACATGCAGGAGATTATGATGAAAGTATTTCGAATTTATGGTATGATGATTTTCATTCTTTTCATGGCCGTTTGTCTGGCGCATGCTTCGGATTTTAAAGCGAAACCGCCGGTGCTCATCACGGCTGCCGGTCAAAGCGCCGATGCGCTCATGGTGAAAATCCTGGCCCAGAAGAACAACATCGCCTTTGCATTCGACAAATTGGCCACGCCGGATGTACTGAAGGGCAATGCAGCGCTCATCCTGGTCGCCGGGGGCAGCACCAAGGGATTGGGCGCCGCCAAGATCGATAAAAACCAGGAGTTGGAACGCGTGGATGCGTTGATAAAGGCGGCGCGCGCTGCCAACATGAAAATAATCACCATGCATGTCGGCGGCAAAGCACGGCGCGGGAAGTTGTCGGATGAATTCAATAAACTATCGGCTGAAAACGCCGACTATATCATCGCGGTTCAGAGCGGCGACGATGACAATTTTTTCAGCGGCATTGCCAGGGAAAAGAAAATCCCGCTGAAATATATCGAAAAAATCATGGACGCCGGCGCCGAGTTGAAGAACATTTTTTCTGAAGAAAAATAATGCACTGATTGCGGACCGCGCTGTTTTCCGGGTTCAATTCATTGAAACGGCTCATTGATGATGAAAAAAAATCTGTCTGTTTTGATAGCGATCCTTTTCCTCGCGCTGCTCTCTCATGGCGAGTTGTTTTGCAGCGATACGTCCGGAACTTCCGGCATGGTGGTGACCGCTCATCCGCTGGCATCTGAATTGGGGCTGGAAGTCCTGAAATCCGGCGGGAACGCCGTTGATGCGGCCGTCGCGTCGGCGCTGGTCATCGGCGCGGTGGAGCCGCATGCATCGGGATTAGGCGGCGGCGGAGCCATGCTGGTTTATCTGAGTGAACAGGATACCCTGACCTACATCAACTATTACGCCTGCGCGCCGGAGAAGGTGGCCGATGGATTCGATGCCCGGCATGAAAGCAGCAGCGCCCGATCTGTCCTCGTGCCGGGGACCGTGGCCGGGCTGCATTATGCGCTGAGCAAGTACGGCGCCATCCCGTGGAACGAGTTGGTTTTACTGGTCATCGAAAAGATCAGGGACGGCATTGTAGTCGATGGCGCCTTTCACCAGATCATTCTCGATTCGTACGACAAACTGCTGCTGGATCCCCGTACCAGAACGACTTATCTGGTGAATGATTTTCCGCCGGAACCTGGCCATCGGCTCCGCAATGCCCCGCTGGTAGCCACATTGCAGAAATTGGCCAGCGAGGGACCGGACGTATTTTATCGGGGTGAAATCGCCGACTCCATCGAGGCAGTCATGATTCGCACCGGCGGTGGATTGCGCGCTGCGGATTTGGAGAACTATCAGGTGCGCGAGGTGCCCCCGCTGCACGGAACGTATCGCGGCTATGATATCTTTTCTTCGCCGCCGCCTCACTCCGGTATCACTGTCCTCGAAACGCTCAACATTCTCGAATTCACCGATCTGCGCCAGTCCGGTGATTTCGTCACCAGTCCCGCGTCATTCCATGTGATGGCCGAAGCGATGAAGCTCGCTTCCGTCGACCGTTTGCACTATCTGGGCGATCCGAAATTCGACCCTTCTTACGACGATATTCTCATTTCCAAATCCTTTGCCCGAGCCCGATTCGAAACCATCGACATGGCCAAAGCCCACCCGGTTCATCCCGAAAGTATGCCGGCCGGCGACATTTCCAGATTTTTGAAAACGTCAGCGCCGGCGCCGTACGACAAAGAGGGCAGCACGACCCACATTTCCATCGTGGATGCCCGCGGCAATGCCGTGTCGCTCACCCAGACGCTCAATCACTTCTGGGGCTCAGGCATCAGCGTGTGCGGATTTTTGCTGAACAACGGGATGACCACTTTCTTCGAAGGCGATTCGCTCAACCGGGCCCAGCCGGGCAAACAGCCCAGAACCACCATCGCACCGTCCATTTTATTCAGGGATGACAAACTGGCCATTGTCCTGGGTACCCCCGGCGCGGGACGCATTTTATCCACGCTCGTGGAGGTCATTTGTAACCTGATCGATTTTGATAAAGATCCGCACCTCGCTAATGCCGCCCCGCGATTTTATTGCCAGAAATCGGGCACTGCCATCGCGGTGGAATCCCGTTTCGATGAGGCATTGCTGCAACATCTGAAAGCAATGGGGCATTCCATCGAACAATACGGGGAGATGGATTTGTTCTTCGGCGGAGTGCAGCTCATTATGATCGATTCAAACACTGGAACATTCACCGGATCATCCGATCCAAGACGCCCCGGAGTCGCTCTGGGTTACTAATCTGAGGTCAACAATGAATTTGAAAAAACTGACACGTATTCTGTTCGCATGGCTTATTGTATTTCAATTCGGATATGTGAATGCAGCGTCTCTGACTTCCCTGACAGGGAACGACGAATGCACGATTGGCGTCGCCTCCGGCAAAGCCACGCCGGATGGACGTCCCCTGCTCTGGAAAACGAGGGATACATCGGAGCGAAACAACGGGATTATTTATTCAACATCCAAAAAATATAAATACATCGCTGTCAACACTGTGGGCGGTTCCACAGCGTGGATGGGCGTCAACGAAAAAGGCCTGGCCATTCTGAATTCCGATTCATCGGATTTGCCGGGAGGCAGCAGTGGCCCCGGCAACGGTACTGTCATGACCAACGCGCTTGGTACATGCGCCACGGTCGATGAATTTCAGAACTATCTAGACGAAACCAATATCACCGGCCGAACCACGCATTCCAATTTTGGCGTCATCGACAGCACCGGCGCTGCCGCCATATTCGAAACAGCCGGGTCCGAGTACTGGAAATTTGATGCCAATGATTCCATCCAGGCGCCGAATGGCTATGTGCTCCGGACCAATTTCGCATTCAATGGCGCAGCGGCGGAAGGCATTCATTCGGGAATCTACAGCATCGAACGTTATTGGCGGCAGGAACAACTCATGAGCGATTTTCACAGCGGCGACAGTCTGACCTATCACAGCATTCTCCGCTATCAGATGCGGGACTTTTCGGATTTTGACAGCGACCCCGTCCCGGTGCCCTATCCCAGAACATGGATTCCCGATCGACCTTACGGCTATATTTACTGCGACGTCAGCATTTGCCGCACTACATCCACTTCGGCGGTTGTCTTTCACGGGGTGCAGCCGCAGGAATCCGCAAAATTGACGACCATGTGGACCATGTTGGGGCAGCCTGCTGCCGCCATTGTTGTGCCCTACTGGCCGGTGGGACAGGTGCCAACTGCCGCCAGGGGAACCAGCAATGCGCCGCTGTGCGACGTCGCGCTGAACATCAGGGAATTGCTATTCGACTACGCCGAAAACAGTTCGTATCTGGATTCATACAAATTGCGGGACGGCCTCGGCGGCGGCGTGTGGACAAAGAGCTTCGTAGCCGAAGATTATATTTTCGATGAGGCCGAGCAGAAGCTCAACGCCTGGCGATCCGCAGGTCTCAATGTGAGCGACATGCTGCTCACCGAATCGGATCTGGCCGGCTATGCGCTCACTGCTCTGATGGACATTTACCAGGGCATGATTTCTTCGGTCGAACCGGTTGCCATTAGCACCACCCCGGACGACTTTGCGCTGCTGCAGAATTATCCCAATCCGTTCAATGCCAGCACCAATTTCAGATTTGTCCTGCCGAAGTCCAGCCTGGTGCAGTTCACAATTTACAACGCGCTGGGAGAGCAAGTCGCGGCCATCCTCGGTCGGAATTTAGACGCCGGCCAGCATATTTTTCCGTGGTCAGCAGGAACGCTTTGTTCCGGCATATATATTTTTCAACTGGAAGCAACGCCTGCAGACGGCTCCCGGCAATTTCGCCAGGCTCTGAAGTTGCAGGTGATCAAATAGAATCGTTCCCGAAATCAGGTTCAACCCATGTCAAAGTCACCCGTTCGATCCATCGAAGCGGGACAACAAAATACAGGCAGGAATATGAGAAAACTCACACGGTCTATCGTTGTTCTGTTACTTGGATGCCTCATCCAGTGCGCCGCCACTTCGGGCGATTATTTATCAAACCAGGCAAGGGAGATCCATCAGCAATTCTGGAGTCCCAATGCGCATCTCATCGATTACTTGATGAAAGGCACGCCATACGAAACGCCGCTGTTCCATTTTAAAGGGGAAACCGACGGGCCGGTGGTGATGATACTCGGCGGGACCCATGGCAATGAGCCGGCTGGATTTGAGGCGGCCCATTGCCTGCTGCGGCAATTCACTGAGGCACCGATTAAGTCGGGAGAAATTTTCATCATTCCGGAAACGAATCGCGTGGCCGATTCTCTGTCCGAGAGGCGAATCCCTGTGCCGGACGGCATGGATATCGAACTCGGCAATCTGAATCGCTGCTACCCGGGCATAAAGGATGGACTGCCCATGGAGCAGATGGCCTATGCAATCACCGAGTTGATCAGGGAACACCGTGTGTCGCTGTTTCTGGATTTGCACGAAAGCCCGGTGTTCCATCTGCAATCGCGCGAAAAGGACGGCTCCTATCACGGTCTGGGCCAGACTCTCATTTACACGATCAATGAGGAAGCGACATGGCTGGCCATGGTCGTGCTTGACCAGATCAATGCCGATATTCCGGCCGGCATGGAGCAATTTTCTGTGATCGAAAGCCCCATCGAACTGAGCGCGGCGTGGTCGGCCGGCAAGTTCTTCCAGATTCCCGCGTTCACCGTAGAGACCTGCAAACAGTTGCCGTTGGAGAAGCGCGTGAAATACCAGATCGACATTGTGAACATCATGCTGCGCGAAAAGGGTATGATCTGACTCAACCCATCGACCCTGTTCACCCTCTGGCTGCATGGCGTTCGGACCTGGGAATTGCTTCCATTTGATCGGGAGGAACCGGGGATTCTCCGGGCCCCTGCTCTTGCGAATCGCGCGATGCATCAGACGAATCGATTCGCGTTCCACGCTGGTTTTTTTTCGCCCCGCCCTGAATCTTTTTTCAGTATCCGCTCAATAATTTATGGTAAGAAAACGTGTCATTGCGAAGTCCCGATTTATCGGGACGAAGCAATTTCCTGGGGTAAACCACGGGATTGCCTCGTCACAAAAAACGTTCCTCGCAATGACATTTCCATCTCATATTGAGCGGATACTTTTTTCAGATACGGCGCAATTATAATTTTGTCGCTGTAACATTTTCCTTGACTCACACGTTTACCTGACAGAAACTCGAGTTTCAAGTGCCACCGTAATCATGAATTCGTACATCCATAACGTGGAGGTAGCAATGATAAGAGCAATTTATATTTGGCTGAGTATTCTGGCGCTATGTCTGATAACATCCGGCGTCGTGGTCGGCCAGGATGATGAAATTCGGAAACACCCCGGCTACGTGGATTTCAGTGAGATCAAATTTCCGGTGAATGCCGAAGAAAGCGTCGAAGTAACCATGAAAGGCCCTATTCTGAAATTCGTCGCCAACGTCGCCCATGAAGAGGACAGGAGCCTGTCGCGCGTGCTGGGCAAACTTTTACTGATACGCATCAACACGTTCTCCGTTGAAAATTCTGACCTGAACATCTTGCATAACAGCATCAAAAAGATGGAATCGAAACTCGAAGGCGACAAGTGGGAAAAAATCGTTCGCGTCACGAAACGCGATGAGCGCGTCAATGTCTTTGTGAAAAACACCAGGGAAAACCGCATCGATGGTCTGGTCATCATGGCTGTGGATGACGACGATGAAGCCGTATTCATCAATATCGTCGGCGAACTCGACTGGGAATCGGTGGAAAAAATTGGTCATAAATTCGATATCGATCATCTTGAAAATTTGAACGCCGACTATTGATATCGAGCAGGAGATAACTGTGATGAAAAAACGATGCCTGTCTGTAATGCTGCTATTTATCTTAATGGCCGGGCTATTGCCTGGCTGCGTATTCGTCAGCCGTGATTTTCGGACGACCAGGAATGCTATACTCTCCGATTTGGGCAATGTTGATGTTGACACTGAGTTCCAGATGCAGTTCAACTCAGGTCTGATTTCGTTGGGGAAAATGGTGGTATCGATGACGGATGCCGACCGGGAGGTCGTTGATTATCTGCGGGACATCCGAAATGTCCAGATCGGCGTGTATAAACTGCATGATATCGATCCCACCCGGGCGCTCAAAATTCCGAAGCAGATCAGCGAAAAACTCTCTCATCTCGGATATGAGTCGGTCGTGAAAGCGAACGAACGAAACGGCGCCGCATGGGTATTCACCCAAATCCGCAGGGACCGGCTGGAGTCGGTTTACATCATTTCGCTGGAGCCGCAGGAACTCGTTATTGTAGAAGTCAAGGGACGGCTGGAACGCATTCTTCAAAAGGCGATTCATGACGGAGTCGATAGAAAATTCGTCCTGGAGATGTAGCCCGAACTAATACTCGCCTGACCTCGCTTCCCTGGCCTCAGCCAAACTTACCCGGGCTGAAGAAGGATGGTTTTATTCAGTGCTCTGAATGAGGCCACCGGGCAGGAACAAAAAAAGAGTGGTCCGCGCATTGGCCACTCTTTCAGAGTTACAATTCGAGCCAGGCTCACTTTATCGCTGTACGCGCCCGGAGACATCCCCGCCGGAGAGCAGTTCCACTTCCTTCACGCTGACCAGATTGAAATCGCCGTGAATGGTCTGTTTGAGGCACGAAGCCGCCACGCCAAATTCCAGCGCATCTGCATCCGATTTGCCGACGATGAGTCCGTAGATCAAACCGGAAGAGAACGAGTCCCCGCCGCCGACCCGGTCAACGATGCGAATGTCGTATTTCTTGCTGAGGAGAAAATCCGCGCCGTTGTACAGACACGCGGACCAGATATTGTCCGAGGCTGAAATCGATTCCCGCAGGGTGATGGCCACTTTGCTGAATCCGAATCGATCGACCATCTGCCTGGCCACGTCTTTGTAGCCCTGAATGTCCAGCTTGCCGGCGGTCACGTCGGAGGCGCCGGCTTTGATGCCAAAAACGCACTCGGCATCCTCTTCATTGCCGATGGCCACATCCACGTATTCCATCAACCCGGCCATGACGCGTTGGGCTTTCTCTTTTGACCAGAGTTTCTTTCGATAGTTCAAATCCACGCTCACCATCGCTCCGGCGTTTTTGGCCGCTTTCAGCGCTTCCAGCGTCACCGCGGACGCGGAGTCGCTCAACGCCGGCGTAATGCCGGACCAGTGGAACCAAGCCGCGCCCTGAAAGATCGCAGTCCAGTCCACCTGTCCCGGCTTGATTTCGGCGATGGATGCGCCGGCGCGGTCGTACACCACTTTGGACGGCCGCTGCGATGCGCCATATTCCAGATAGTAAACGCCGACCCGCTCGCCCTGGCGGAGAATGAAGCGCGTGTCCACGCCGTATTGTCTCAGTGAATTGATGGCCGACTGGCCGATTTCGTGATCAGGCAGCGCCGTGACGAACACCGACTCCAGTCCGTAATTGGCGAACGCCACCGAGGTATTGGCTTCAGCCCCGCCGAACGTGGCATCGAAATTTTTGGTCTGAACGAACCGCAGCATGTTGGGCGGCGAGAGTCGCAGCATGATCTCGCCGAAGGTGACGACCTTCTGCCCCGGCGTCGCCGCATGGGATGCTGCCCGGGTTGGCGCCGCTTTTTTCGTCCCTGTCTGGTGAATGATCTCCAGCCATTTTTCCGCCACTTTTTTCATTTTGGCCGGATCGTCGATGGACTTGGTCACAGCCGAGCCGCAGAAAATCCCATCCGGATCCTGCTTCACAACCGCAGCCAGATTGCTCAGCGAGATGCCGCCGGTGTACACCACAATCAATCCTTTGAATGGCCCCTTCCACGCATTGGCCAGTTCGACATTGGACTGGGATTCGGTCGCCGCCGGAAATAATTTATAAATCCACTGGTAGGGGTATTTCTCTTTCAGCTCTGCCAAATCGCATTCGTATTCTTTCGCCTTGTGCACGAGTTGTTTTCCGCAATCGGCAGTGCCGCCGGGGATGCACATCACATCATGTTTGGCGCATTGCTCCACCACCTCCGGGATATAATCCGCAGAGACGATGCCGGCCACCCCGACTTCGATGGCCTTCTTTGCCTGTTTTTTCGTCATCACGGTCCCGGCCAGAATGAGCGCGTCCGGGTATTTGTTCAACACCGCTGCCACGCCGTCGAAAGCGGCTTCCGAACGGAAGGCAATTTCCAGCACCACCCCCAACGGATTGAGGGTCTCATAAGCGACCAAACATTCCTCAACATTTTTGGGAGTCAATAATCCAATTAATTTTTTCTCTTTCAGTTTTGCAAATAGCTGCTCAGACTTGTTCATGCCTTTACTCCATCTTTAATAATGAATGCCATTATTATTATGTTCGATTTACCAGTATGAAAAACGAATGGGAAGGCTATGACGTGCCCTTTCGCCTTACCATGTAATTGCTCACCATCTAAGAATTTAAATTTTCAACTTAGGAGTTACTCAACTCATATCAATTTTAGTCTGTATAGAAATCAACATTTTATTCGAATCGACGTCGATGAATCCCATCAGGAGAATAATGCAATTTTTGTACGGCTTTAAAATAAGAGGTTGATCAAGGCGGTCGCGCAGCAGTAGCTCTGTACCATTTTTAGAAAAATCAAAAAAGGATTTGCTCTTTGAAAAATATAATTCAGCTTGACTGAACCATCTCTGACACTCGCTCTCATTTTTATATTTGAAAATAAATATACGTGAATCGCCGTAATTCCCAATTGCACCCTCGGTCACCCCAAAAATATTTCCGCTGCCGAAATCGTACATGTTGGACAATGCCAGTTCGCCTTTCACATATTTAACTGAGCGCGGATTCATATTTTCGGACGGAAGCAACCCGATGAGCCAGGGCCGTTCACCTGTGGTATCAATTTTTGATTCAATAACGCGAGCAATGTGAGTCAAACCGGCGATGGTTTCGCTGTCGGCATCAAAGCCAGTCAGTGTGACCAGAATATCGCCTTTCCAAAAATTCAGATAATACTCTTCCAGCATTGCATCCTGCCCAATGGAAAGCGTGGTCCCGCTTTGTCCAGTTTTGAACGAATAAAGACCGTACGCGCTGGCCGGGGATATCATTCGGTAAATTTCCACATTCACCGATTTTCTGTTTTCGTTAGCATATTCCTGAATGACCGCCTCTTCGAAACCATACTCCTGGTAGATTTCAGCGCCACCGTTGATTAGCTGGAACAGGTCTTCACCGACGGCAGTTTGCGGCGTTTCGACTGGTTTCCAGTTTTTCAACTGTTTCGCTGTTGGCAGGTACGCTGTAATTTTTTTCGACGGGTCCAAATTTCCGCTAAGAGGACTGCTCGCGTATAAAAGTAATATGAACAAAAAAACGCATGCTTTCATTTCGTTAGCCTCCGGGATTCGAAAACCAGACACCTCATTTCGAACTTATCACTAATTTTCCAGTCATACCACTGCTTGCAGCACAGCTTCAATTAAAGTTCGGCTTTTGCAACCGTCATATTGGAATGAAAAAACTCACCCAAACCATGTTCCTTAGCATATTTCAAAACGAGATTATTTTCGACAGAGAGATTTAAAAATCTGGCGCAGTACGATTCCACAGCCAATGAATCTGTGCCGGCAACCACGCACTGTGGCTTGCTGATTTTGCCTGGGCCGTACGGTCCACCTGTGACAAGAATTTCTGTGACATCATTTACGCACAATTGCGGTGTTCGCACCAGTCCGAGGTCGGCGATGCTCTGGGACAGAAACACCTCATCCTCTGCACCGGGATCGCCCCAGTCTTTACCTGTATCACCGAAATGCATGAACCGATTGGTGGGCTTATAAGCGGTTGCTCCCATCAAGTTTTTAATGCTGCCTGTGAAATGAGTGCCGCTGTGATCTTTTGTAATCGGCACATTAATGAAAACATCACAATCCATCAGCCGTCGTTCAATAAATGCAACCTTCAAATTCTTGCCACGGGGAATTTCAACCTTCACATAATTTCTGCCAGCACGTTTCATACTTTTTATTTCATCCTTGAACTGCTCTGCAAGAGCTGTCCGCTGCCAGTACCGATGGGTAACATTTTCCAGGCTATAAACTTCTTTGGCCCCGGCGTCCCAGCACATTTTCAAAATAGCCAGCGCAACGACAGGGCTTGTGTAGGAACCAATATTTCTCCACGGCGAATTTAATAACAATCCGACCCGGTCACCGGCGCCGACAAACTTTTTCATGCCGCCGAGAAGCTCAATAGCTTTAACCGTGCTCTCGAAATAATTAGTTCCTTTCACCTCAACGATATCATATTTTCCGGCAACCTGTGCGTGTACCATCGAATTGTCCAGGATTTCAGAAATAACGCGCCCGCCAAAAAAAGCGGATGTCCCGACCACCGCACTTTTTTTTAGAAAATCTCGCCGTTTCATTTCACTGGTCATTATATCCTCCTTAATAAATTTATCAATTCGGAAATGCGCACATGTAACTGTTTAGTCATTTGTAATACACAAAGACTGCCAACGATCGTTCGGGATCAATATCCCGAACGGTGCGCATATACGGGGACATTCGTCACAGCCATTACCTGCGCTGGAAAAATATCAAGCGCGATCAGAAGGCGCCTGACCAGAATGACAGTAAAAAATACGGAGATGAATTTAAAAGGTTTGCACCTTTCAAAGTCTCACGATATTCATGCCGCCGCTCACCTCAGCGACAAGTCCGGTGGAATAATTGAAATACCCTTTTGCCAGTCCGACCACAGCACGGCCAATATCCTCCGGGAAACCCCACCGTTTTTGAGGAATGAGCCCTTGTTCAATGAGCGCGTCATATTTTTCTTTGACCACAGCCGTCATGTCCGTTTGAATGATGCCCGGCCGCAGTTCGAACACATTGATGCCGTATTCCGCTAATCGGTGGGCGAACACCGTCGCGCCCATGCTGATGGCCGATTTGGAGATGCAATACTCGGCCCGCGCCGTGGATGAAACATAGGCCGAGATTGACGAGATGAAAATGATCTGCGGCTTCTGCTCCCCATAATCCGCCAGATGCGCCACCATGTTTCGCGCCACTAACTGAGTCATAAAGAACGGGCCGCGCGTGTTGATGGTGAGCAATCGATCAAAACTCTCCGGCGTGGTCTCGAGAATGTCCAGGCGCTGTTTGGGCGCCACTCCGGCGTTGTTCACTAGCAAATCGATCCGGTGAAATGTCCCCAGGCTCTGATCGACAATTTTCTGGTGGTCGTCCAGACGCGAAATATCCGCCTGTATCGGCAAAAACGCCGCGCCGGCTTTTTCGGCCTCCGCTTTCACCTCGAACAACCCTTTCTCTTTATTTTCAGGCTGATACACGATATCCACTCCGGCGATGTCGAAGCCATTTTTCGCCAACTCCAGCGCGATGCCGCGGCCAATGCCCTGGCCGGCGCCGGTGACAATTGCGACGCGTCTCAAATTCACTGTCGTCTCCTATCTGATTATATTATCTTTCCGGTATTCATTCCACACATTTTCGAACCAGGAATCCTCCTGCGGAATGGGACGAATATCCACCCAATCCTTTTGCACCTGCTGCGCTTCATCCAGCCAGATTTCCAGGATTTTGGAACTCACAAAGGCCCCGGCGTCGGTCAGGCTGAACTTCCAGTCATCCCCCAATTCCGCCGCCGGTTTTTCACCATTCGGATCCATCACCAGATACGATCCCCGGCTTTTCCCGCCTTTTTCGAGATACTCCTGAATGGCATCGAGATACAGGGCGTGGGTCAGGCACAGGTCCAGATTGCGCAACGCCGCGGGCAGGTCCCGGGCCGACGCGATTTTCATCCCGGTCTTCATGCGCCTGCACTGTTGCCATGCCTCGCGCACCGCCTTTTTCACCTCTTCCGGATGGCGAATGTGCGCCCCGGCCGCGGACATGCGCCGCTGCAGTTCATCCCGCGATGCAGCCAGGTACAATAAGTCCGCTGCCTGCGGAGCGATCATTTTTTTCGCATCATCCAGCTTCTTCCTGATCTGCCCTTCGGTCGCCGCCAAAAATTCCGGGACTGCCGGCGGCTCCTCCCCATATCGTCTGGCGATGAACAGCGCGGCGCGCATGCTGCCGGTCTGTCCGGCATTCAGCGCGGAACCGCCCGGGCGATACACCCCGTGACTGCCGTTCACTTCACCGACAGGGAACAGATGCCTGATATTGGACTCCCACCAGTGGTTTCCTTTGAGCCCGCCGTTGTTGTGCTGAGCGCACACAGCGATTTCCAGGAACTCGCGGGTGATGTCAATCTGGTGATTCCGGTACAGATCAATGGCCGGCTGATTCATTTTCTGCAGCCGATCAATCGGCCTGCCGAAGAGTGCGCCGGATTTTTCGAGGTACGAAAACGCCTCCGGGGCGAGCGCATCGAACGAAAAATCGTCCAGCGTACCGCCGCCGGAAGGATTGTTCTGAAAATCGAGGAATACCCGGCGTCCCTTTTTCACTGTTTCCTGAAACACGAGAATATCGATCAACGAGGACCCGTAATTGTGCACTTTGCGGGGATCAAATGGCCACTGGTAGCCTTTCAGAAAAATGGCCGTCGCCAACCTACCCATATCCGGGAAATAGTCATTGAGAAATTCGCACTCATCCCGGCCATCCGCGTCGGCCGAGACGTAGCGGGGGATCACCTGCTGATACGTGCCGGACAAATTCCAGCGGAATTTGATCGATGCCAGTCCGTATTGAGATTCCGTGAGATTGTTGCCGATGGCGCCGATTTCGAATGCCAGTCCGCTGGAACCCAACTGACTCTCAGGGTAAACCGAAGTTTTGTACATGCCGGCTGGTCCACCGCTGCCCAGCACGACATTCACGGCATTGAACAGCACGAAACCCAAACGCTCCGATTCCAGGTGATTCCGGTCCAGGGCAATGGCGCCAACCACCTTCTTCCCTGCGCCGTCCGAAGTGGTCAAAAGGCTGATGATTTCGTGTTTATCGAAGACTTTGATTTTTTTATTTTCAACATCCTGCGCCAGCGCTTTGAACATGAGATTGGACGTCAGCGGCCCGGCCGAAGTGGCCCGCGCGCGCGGATCGTGGTCGGTTTTGTAGCCGACGAACGCGCCGTATCGGTCGTGAGGAAACGGCACGCCCAGACTGACGAGATGAAAGAAGGCCTGTGCCGAATTTTGCGCCTCGCACAGGGCGATATCGCCGTGCATACAGCCGCCTTTGAACAGGTCTCTGGCCATTTCCAGCGCAGAATCCGGCATATCCCCGGACAGCGACACTTTGTAATAGGTCTGCTTGTCCGAGCCGGTGTTGTTGGATGTTCCGCCGCCCCACAAATCCGTGACAATGGCAATATCCTTCTGTCCGTTGTTGTAGAGATTCACGGCCGCGTTCAATGCCGCTGCGCCGCTGCCTATCACCAGCGTATTCAGCGAAACCACCGGCAGGGTCACGTTCGTTAATTTGATCTCTGATTGTGTCATCGTAGTTCTCTTGAAAAATGTTAGTAATTCACGTCGGTCATCAGCGGAAAAATGATAGCACGCGGATGACGCGGATAACGCGGATGTTCACAGATTAAAAAATCGCTTTTACTTTCACCGCAACGATCAGCGTCAGCAGCGCGGAATGTCCGCCATCTTTTTGGAGGATAATCCGGGTTCTATTTGCATTGAAAAATAATAGCACGCGGATGACACGGATGACGCGGATATTCACAGATTAAAAAATCGTTATTTTTTTTCACCGCGGCGATCAGCGTCATCCATATTATTTCGCTGGTCCGGTCGGCTCTTTCAGCGCCTGATCCATGACCACAGCCGCCTGCATGCCATCGGTGACGGCCTGAACCGCTGTGGCGCCGCCATTGATGATATCGCCGCCGGCATACACGCGATTCATCGAGGTTCGGAACTGCACATCCACGCGGAGCCAGCCATTGTCATTGAGCGCAATGCCTCCCAGCGCCTGCCGCGTCTCGTCATCGATGCGCTGGCCAATGGCTTCAATCGCATGATCGATGCGAAGAATGAATTCGCTGCCGGGGATGTTCACCGGCCGGCGTCGCCCACTGCCATCCGCCTCGCCCAACTCGGTGCGAACAATTTTCAGACCGACGAGCCGGCCATTTTCCGCGATATAATCCAGCGGTTGGGACAAAATCATGAAATGAATGCCCTGTTCCAGCGCCTCATCCCGTTCTTTGGGCCAGGCTGGCATTTCGTTGAACGACCGCCGGTAGATAATGTACACATCCTGCGCGCCATTCTGTTTCGCGACGACAGCCGCATCGATCGCAGTGTTGCCGCCGCCCAGCACGGCGACCTTGCCCCCCACGGCAACATCGCGTCTCGTCTTCATTCGCTTCAAAAAGGACAGGGCGTCTTCCACGCCGCCCGGGACTGATGTAGCACCCGGCAGACTCATGGAGGCAGACAGCCCAAAGCCCAAAAAGATGGCGTCATAGTTGTGCTGCAACGCATCCAGGCTGTTCGTTTTGTTCAATGGAAATTTGGTGCGAATCGTCAGCCTCTCTTTCTTCTGCGCTTCAGTGAACAGGCTATCGGCTTCGGCGCAGACGATTTCAACGTCGATTCTGGCAAAAGGGATGGTTGTTCCGGGAATGCCGCCCACGTTGTCCGCTCTCTCCAGAATCTCCACGGAGTGGCCAAGTTGCAGCAATTTGGCGGCGCAGGCGATGCCGGCCGGACCAGCGCCCACGACCGCAACTTTTTTGCCGGTGGAATGCCCGGGAATCCGCACTGCCGTCAGTCCCATCTCCCGCGCCTTTCGGGCAATGTCCCGCTGAATATCCGCAATAGCTACTGGCATGCCGGACAGAATCGTCTCCAGGCACGCGCCCTGGCATTGCACCTCCACAGGACAGATGAGCGCGCACATCTCCGGGAATACATTCCGCTCCGCCAGAATGGAATAGGCTTTCTCAATATCGTTTTCGGCATAGGCGCGGATGAATCCCGGCACATCCAGACCGGCCGGGCAGGCAAGCTGGCACATCGCAGCATCGCAATCGCGGCAACGCAGGGCCTCTTTTTTCAGCATGTCCGGCGACCTTCTCCTCGCGCGCCGGTATTCGACGCCGTAAATTTCTTTATCGCGAATGACGCAGCCGGTTTGTCCGCCGTCGCGCATGATCTGGGTGCAGCCGGAGCAGGCCACGCACACCTTGTGCGGATCCATTGTGCCCGACGTCATCAGGTCGTTCACCGAATCAGGATAGGCAAAAGCGCCTCGACCCTGTCCGATGAGCGTCGCTTTTCCCTGCTGGACAATGGCAGACGCCACGTGCGGAAAAAAGTGCCGCAGCCATGCGTAGCCGGTGCCGATGACCGGCAATTCCGGCATGTTCTGCTGCATCTCTCCGACGATGCGCAGCAGCCGCACCACGCCGCGCAACGGATGCTCGTCCGGCGGATTCATTCCGGCCACAGGGAAATCGAATGGCCGACCGATGTGGGGTAGAAAATAGGGATTGCCGATGCTGAGATTGATGAGCGGATATCCCACGTCGGCCAATTGACTCAGCAGTTGTTTCGGTTCGCTCAGGTCCTCGCGCATGGCCCCGTCGGCGGCCATTCCGAAACCGTACGGATATTGAATCGCGTCGTACACATTGAGCCGGCTGGTGACAAAGATGTTCTTCACGCGCTGCCTGATCTTCGCCGCTGTCTCCACTAAAAATCGGGCGCGGTTTTCCAGTGAACCGCCGTATTTGCTCTCCGTCCGCGTGAAAGAAGCCAGCAGTTCGGAAACCAGATAGCGATGGCAGGCTTTGATATCGACGCCATCGAAACCGGCGTCCGCGGCCAGTTGCGCCGCAGCAACGTACACCTCCTGCAATGCATCCAGTTCATCGTCGCAGATCAGGGGATAATTTTCCGGCAATTGGTGGATCGGATCAAGTATCACGCTGTGATGGGCAATGATGGGCCGGGGTTTGCCGTACGGTTTGGAATACCGGCCGGAGTGAGTCAATTGCAAAAGGAGCATCGGATTGTGGGAAGCCGGGAAATTCTTCGCAGCCGTCTCCCGCGTTTCCTCAACCAGCCGTTTGTACACACCGACATTTTCCGCAGAGATCATCAACTGATGGGGATTGGACCGACCCTCCGGATTCACAGCGGTCGCTTCAAACCAGATCAACCCACTGCCGCCGGCAGCATAGCGCCGGTATCGCCGGAACGATAGCTCGCCCGGCGTTCCGTTGATATCGGCGTCGAATCCTTCCATGGGATGAACAGCGAAGCGGTTGGGCAGCGTCTTTTCGCCGACCTTCACCTTCTCGAACAGGATGGAAATATCATCGGAAAATGGGAGGTCAATGCCCAATTCATCGGCCTTTTTCAACAACTCGTATTTGTCTTTAAATTTAAATCGCGCATGAGCTGACATCATGTGCTCCTGTTTATGATGTGTGTTTCATTTTTTTCATAGGAAATAAAACCGCATCCGGGCCCGGCAGCTATCCATTTTCACAACGCTGTTCGGGTTGGCGCTGCATCGCTTCCCGGTTCACTCCGACAATTCATCGACAATCCGTTTCAAACTCTGAATGCCTTTTCGCATTCGTCCCTCGCAATTCTTTGGCCATTCCGGTCGTGGCAATATGCCGATTTCACCACGGTTCACGCGCGCCGCGGTCTCCTGAGCCAGGCGCAGCAGCCGGCTCATTTCCAGCGTTGTCAGGTCCGGAAATCTGGACAGGAACGTGGGATCGAAAATAGGGATATCGAAACTGCCGCCGTGATCTTCAATGGACAGATTTATTTCCCGTTTCAGCGTTGCCAACCGGCGCAGCACCTTGTCCCAGTCGACAATGCCGGTGCCGGCCTGGGCGGTGAACGAGACAAAGCCCTGCTCATTCAACAGAATGCCGCCATCTTTGCAATGGGTGGCGACGACCCAGGGGAGAATTCGCTCCGTGCCCATCACCGGGTCTTCCAGCATGGTGAGCAAATTCATGGTATCCAGACACACGCCCAGAAAATCGCCGGGTTCTGCATCGCACATGTCGAACAGCTTCAGCAATTCGAACGTGGTGAATTCGAAATGCAGTTCGATGCCCAGCACCACGTGGAGATCGTTGAACATCTGCTTCTGCGGTTTCAGCGCTCGGGCCATCTCCCGCAGCAGCGATTCCGTGGCCGGCGAATTATCGCGCCAGCGCATCAATCCGCCGGAGCAGGAACGGATGATTGTTGCGCCCAGCACATTGGCTTCTTCAGCGGCTTTGCGATTGATCTTCACCAGATCCACCGGCTGCCATGTCATGGTGTCAAACGGGATATGCTGACAGCCGCCCCATTCCAGGTAAAGATTTTTGCCATCGGCGTATTGCGCCAGATCGGTCAGATAGGCTTTGTCCAATACTTCGTTTTCTTTGAGATTCACTTCGGTGAAATGAAGCCCGTCGGCATTGTTGCGATGCGCCCAGTCCAGCGCCTCGAATGGCGACAATTTCAACGGCCCAATACTGTAACTGTCAACGCCTACTCTGAATTTTTTCATCGTTATCCACTCTTGATTTATTCCTAAACCTGGAAAAGCCGGAATTAAAAAAACAATAGAACGCTGAGCTACACAGATTCTTTTTCTGTGTAACTGCACCGAAGGACGCATCTGCCATCGGCATGACCGGTGCGGCACATCCGCCTTAAGTTTGACGGATTTTCCATGTTCTATTCAAAAAAAACTTCGAAATCTTATGACAAAAAAGGTCAGATATAAATTTCATCAAGAATGCACTTCACTCACTCCGAATCGCACCCATCCTGTCAATGGGTGCTATTCAACCGTTTCGTCCGGCGCGAACAGCCGCGGCGCGGTCGAGGATTTCCTCCCGACTCATTCCGGCCGCGTCGTACATGGCGAAAATATTTTCCAGCGGAGTCTCAGGGGGAACCGTGTGAGACGCCGCCAGGATGAATCCTCCGCCGTCCGCAGTCATCCCGTCGATCAATCGATGGGTGGCGCGACTGACTTCCGCAGCGGTCGCGTGCGGCAACAACTCCACCGTATCCACACCACCCATGAAAGCGATATCCCGGCCGAAATCTTTTTTCAGCCCGAGCGGTTCCATTCCCGGGCAATTGCTTTGAATGGGATTGAGCACATCCAGTCCCATTTCAATCAGTTCCGGGATGATGGGTCGAATTGCGCCGCAGGAATGATAGGCGACCGGCAGCCCGTGATTTTTTCCCACATCGACTATCTTCTGCAAATACGGCCGAATCATTTCACGCCAGGACTGGGGGCTCATGATCATTGCCCGCTGTCCGCCAACGTCATCCCCGGTCCAGAGCCAGTCCAGCGGGAATCGGGAGCAGGCCTTCTGACTGATTTCCACGGCAAATTGGCAGCATTTCTCCAGCAGCATGTGCGAGAGAGCGGGATTGGCAGCCAGGTCCATGATGGCGTTTTCCATTCCGCGCAGCCGACAGATCATTTCGAACAGACAGGGCGAAACGTCGCAGCCGATGAAAAATTCTTCCGCCCGTTCTACCAGCGGATTCATGTTCGACAACAGCGTTTCGATTTTCGAATGGGGAAATTGATACTGCTGCAACTCATGGTCACTGGCGTCCAGCAATGGATAATGCTTGATCTGGTTGAACGGACCCTCTTTGACCCAATGAATTCCCCAGTCGTCGACATGACCGTCCCCATCGCGCTGATGCACGATGCCTTCCATGGCGAAATTGTTGGCCACCCAGGCCTGTTTCACGTCATCGCCCATGACCTCCGAGACAGACGCCGCTGGAATTTCCAACGCCGCGGCCAATCGCACGGCCGTGTCCGGGTGGAACCACATGAAAATCGGCGGTCGATCGACTGGCTGCCGATTCAACGCAGCCGACACGCGTTGTTTAGAGTTCATCGTCATTCCTGAAAATCAGATGTACTGACTGGCGTTTCATACCTTCCCTCGAATTACACAGCCATTAGTTTTTTCATGTATTGTATGAACTGGGGAAAAGCGATTTCCGGGTCGGGCAGATCAGGATGCCAGCGTTTCTCCCATTCGAGAGAGAGATACCCGGCGTACCCGCCGCGCCGGAGCACTTCGTAAATCATATCATGAGGCAAATCGCCCTCGCCCATTAAACAGGGCTCGAATCCCATCACCGTGTCGACGACGATTTTCGAGTCTTTCCAGTGCGTGTGATGAATCCATGGACCAGCCTGCGCCCAGGTTTCGAAGGGATCTTCGCCGATGAACATGAACGGATGATTCACATCCCATAAAATCCCTGCTTTGTCGGAATTGACCAGCTTCATCAATTGATGGAAATGCGCGCCTTTCTGCCAGTCATCGTGAGTCTCCACAATGATCCGCGCCGGGAAATCGCTGATAGCGACTATCATCTTTTCCAGCGTCCCGGCCGCCTCGTCGATGGCCTGTTCCCATGGTTGCTCCCCCACCTCGCCGCCGAATACGCGAATATTGGGCGTCCCGAATACCGCGCACAGCTCGGCGTACCGCTTCAGTTCATCCAGATGCTCCGCCCGCTTTTTTCCGTCAGGCTCGGACATGCGCACCGAACTGGAAAGACAGACGACGTCAATCCCGGCGTCCGCGAATTTCCGGCGCGTCATTTCCCTGTCCCGCGTGAATTCGGGCAGGCTCGTGATGTCCAGCGTCTGGCCCAGCCCGCGCAGCTCGACGCCATCGAATCCCATGTGCGCGGCGTTGCGAAGGATCATATCCAGATCCCACGCCGGGCAGCCCAATGTCGAAAATGCCAATTTCATCGATTCCATTCTCCTTTGAAAAATTCAGTTTTTAATCACGGCAATGCGCCCGCTATGCGCTGTCAGCGGCGATCCGGCGATGGCTGTCACTTCGCGTCGAACACCCGTCGCAGCGCCGCGAGATCAAGCTTCTTCATTTTCAGTACAGCCTGCGTCACGCGATCCACTCGCTCCGGATCGTTATCCCGCATCATTTCATCCAGGGCAGCGGGCACGATCTGCCACGACAACCCGTACCTGTCCTTGATCCAGCCGCACTGCTCGGCTTCAGGCGCGGCTGAGAGTCGGCTCCAGTAATAATCGATTTCATCCTGGGTGTCGCAGTTGACGATGAATGACACAGCTTCGTTGAAATTGAACTGATGCGGATGCGCGCTGTCCATGGCCGAGAACCACTGGCCGTGGAGCATGAAGTCGGTGAACATGACCGTCCCTTCTTTGTCCGGCTCCATGCCGCCGGGATAGCGTGCGATGAGCCCTCGCTTCGAATTCCCGAATACTGAGAGGTAGAGATCGCTCGCCTCTTCGGTCTTACCGCAGTTTGCGCCGACAAACAGGAGCGACGGCGTGATGAACGGTCGCTCATCGCCCTCCGGATTTGTCAGAATAAGCTGCCACGAGAGACCGTATTTGTCCTGAATCCAGCCATAACGCTTGCTGAATGGGTATTCCTCAAGCGGCATGAGCGCCACGCCGCCCTGCGAAAGCTTGTCCCAGAGCGCGTCGAGGTTTTCCCGCGCCCGGCTGTCCTTCGACGGATCAAAATTGAGCATGAACGACACCGACGGATTAAAGGTGAAGTACGGGCCGGCGCTCATGGCCATGAACAACTGGCCGGCCAGCGAGAACGAGACAATATCACTGTCGCCAACCGGCGTTCCGCGCATGGTCGTGACGCTCGTGATTTCCGAATCAGGGAAAGCCGCGCAATAGAACTGCGCTGCCTCTTTAGCCTCTTCATCGTACCAGAGATGCGGCACGATTTTTTGATTTTTCAAGATCAATTTGTTTCTCCTTCTATGTTTATAATTTGCTCCACTGAGTTTTCACGCGGACATACTATTCAGGTATGTATTCTTGCCTGAATTGTTTCGATTATAAAAATCCATTTTAGAAATTTAAGTACAATTATATTTTTTGAACCTACTTATTCTTTATATCTTAGCCTGCATTTTTCATAGCATTTTTAAAGGAGGCTGGCTAACCTGAATGGTGCTCTTTTTAGAATAAACGTACAAAAACTGAGCTTCAAAATAGCTTAGTATTTAGCTAGTTGAAAATCTGAATGTTGACTCAAATTCTGAGCAAGTTCATGAATATTTTAGGTTAGCGACTTCGAGGCGATAAAGTTACTGAGATTTTTTTCACGTCATCGCCTGTATCAATGTCTGCGTCGCGCGGAGACGGATATAATTTACACCATCTTGCTCACAAGGGCCAACGCGTCGTCCAGCACATCCAGGGTATAGTCGATATCGTCCGCGCTCAGCGCGGCTATCACGCACAGGGAAACTCCGCTGCCGTCCTTGCGCAGCAGTATCCCTTTGGACGCCGCTTCTTTGATGAGCTCAAACTGGGCCGTGCGCTTCAGTGCATCGGTCAGTCCGGCGAACTCGAACTTGATCGCCGGCGTGGGGGCCATGGTATCGATTTCAAGCTGATGCTTGGCCGCGATCTCGCCGATGCCGCTGCGGAGTCTTTTCGAATGGGCGTAGAGCTTGTCGATGATGTGATCTTCCTCGATGATGTGAATTGTCTCCAGCGCGGCTTCGATGGACAGCGCCTCACTGGCAAATGTGGACGTAACCAGCGTGTCCTTGAGACCTGACATAATTTCTTTCCTGCCGACGAGCGCGGCAATGGGCATTCCATTGGCCATGGCCTTGCCGAACGCCGCCAGATCCGGGGTCACGCCATATTTTTCCTGTGCGCCGCCGGTGGCCCAGCGGAAACCGGTGATGATTTCATCGAAGATGAGGACAATGCCTTCATCATCGCACAATTTTCTGATGCGCGGCAGAAAGTCATTTTCAGGTTCAACCCCGTAGGATGCGGCGGTGAGAACAATGCAGGCCACCTCGCCATCCAGTTCGCTGACCTGCTTTTTCAACTGTTCGAAATCATTGAATCTAAAATCCCGAATCAGATCCCGATAGCTTTGCGGAATGCCTGGGTAGCCGAGTTTGGCCGACCACCAGTCGTGCCAACCGTGATATTCGCAGCTCAGAATTTTATCCCTGCCCGTGGCGAACCGCGCTGCGCGCACTGCGGCCGAGGTAACTTCCGCGCCGGTCTTCATAATTTTCACCATCTCGGCGCAGGGAATTTTTTCGATCAATAATTCGCTCAGCTTCACTTCATTGGAACTCGGCAGCGAAAAAAGAGAGCCCTTGTCCAACTGCTTTTTCAGCCGGGCGATGATTCGCGGCTCCTGATGGCCTATGACGATGGGCGCCAGGGACGCGATATAATCGATGTAGCGGTTGCCATCCAGATCCCAGACGTAAGCGCCCTCGCCCCGTTCCAGATAAGCCGGAAAAAAATCCGCATTGAGGAGATTGTCGATCCGCTTGGCGTTGGTGTTGGTTCCACCGGGAATTATCTCCAACGCGCGCGCGTGCAACTTCTTTGATTTTTCCAGATTCAGCATTGGTATTCCTTTGCACTTGGTGTTCGTCGCGGGCTCAGTAAATCTATGTCGAGCCATCGTTGTTCAATCGGTTTTCTGCGAAATGCGCCGGCGGCTATTCTGACAGGATTGGTTGTCACTGGCTGAACCGCAGTCAGACGAGCCGCGTCGCGCTTCACATCACAGAATTCGCACCAAAATTTCAGGATGCGCTTCTTGCGGCAGAATGATCACTTTTGCCTCGCGGCCGGCGAGATCTGTGGTCACCACCCAATTTTTGCCATTGAAGCGAATCTCCATATCCGGCCTCTCCTGATCGAGCTGCAGCGCCGCCACTGCCGTGATGAGCATGACGCTGTTCCCCGGCTTTTCCGAGCGCACATCCAGATAGGGATACACGCCGGATTCCACCGGGACAGGGAATGTCGACTGGCTCATGGCAGCGCCGAGGGTGCCGGCGCAGACGCCGAACAGTTTTGCCCCGGGCCTCTGAAACTCGAAGGTGTTGCCGCTGATAGTGATCGTGCCCTTCCCGTCGGAGTTCTCCACGAACCAGCGCGCGGAAAACTCTGCTGGCCGGGCATTGGTCTCCAGGCAGTCCACAATCACGGCAAATTTCATGCGGGGAATGACCACACAGGTGCGATTGACATTTTTCACATTGTCATCGACCAGATGGTACGCCTGAGTGGCGTCGCTGATGACGTAGGCAAAACTATTCTCCTTCTTCGACTTCACAATTTTGGCCGCCGCCAGGGAAGAGTTCGTCCCCTCCGCGCCGTCATGATACTGATGCCCTTTGCCGTCGATCAGCACGGTATTGTGCGCCGGCGACGTTCGCAGCGGCCAGCCGGGATTTTTGTTATCATACGGCGGATGCCACTGATCCACCAGCAGATTCTCCGCGTAGCATTTCAGGATGAAGGTATTGCGATCGGCGTGTTCGTGATTCGCCGGCCCGCCGCTGCGGAGCGCCGCGACGAAATCATCTTTTTCAAAACCGGTGCTGGCGACCACCCAGCCGATATCGAATTCACGATAGTACCAGTCGTTCTTCGGCAGTTTTGCAGCGACGGCCGGGTTGTACCAGATGACTGAGAAGATACGATCCTTCTGGGCGTGGTGTTCGGCCGCGTACTGGGCAGCATGATTGCGGTACGTGCCGGCGACCCAGTAACCGACATCCGAGAAAAAGCCGCTGCCGCCATCGCCGAAATTCACGTGACCTTCCGGGTGCTGTTCCGAGGGCATTCGCGTCATCAAAAAGAAATCCATCACCCCGTTCCAGTTGATGACTTTGGACCAATTTTCATCCTTGCGACGCCTCAGCACTTCCAGCATCAGGATCAACTCGCTGCTCGTGTAATTGCAATAGCCGGTGCCTTCATTGTAACTGCCATCTTTCTCGAACATATTGAAAAATTCATCATAGCTCTGTTTGACCACCTGCATCCATTCCGCAGTGCGTTCGTCTTTCCCTTCCAGAAACTGGGCGCCCAGCGTCAGCGCGCTCATGGGGACGGCGCGGAGATTGGTGCGGGAGAGAATCCAGGGCCAACGCCGGAAATCGCGCTCCTCGAAGAAAGTGCTTGCCGGGTCAAATCCCCAGCCGACGACCTTTTCCTTGTTCAGCATGCCCCACAAACTGCGATAGCACGGCATGCATCCTTTTTCCGGCAATTGCGCGAAGACCTCCCGTTTCACATCTTTGGATAATAAATTTTCGATCATTGGGTAAGCGATGACGATGGACTGGGTGGTGTACGGCGCCCGCTGCAATCCGATGACGTCCTTCCGGGCTTCTAAAAAATAATCCCATTTCTCGAATTGCAACACTTTCTCCAGCGCCAATCGGGCCAATTTGCCGCGCTTCTTCTTGCCGGTCATGGCATAGACAAAGGCTTCGCGTTGAAGAATATCATCGGCGCGGGGCAAATGCCTGAGTTGGTTATTGAACTGAATTTCCTCCTTCAGAAATTTCTCATCGCCCTTCAAATCGGCGTTGATCAGGCTGTCCCAGAAAGGCTTGAACAGCGGTAATTGCAGGCGCTGTTTCAGCTCGGGTATCTGGGATGGATCAAACAGCACATTCAGGTTCTCTCGCTCCTCCTTCATGAGAATGCGGGCAAAGGTTTCAGGACTGATAAGCAGTAGCCCTGAGATGAAACCGGACAGTCTAAAAAAATCACGACGTGATACCATGATTCTCACTCCTTTTCAAGCTGAATAAGTTCAGGACACACTTCATACCATTAGTCGAGTGGTGCTGCCTCGTGCTTCGCGCTCGGTTACAAACAGCGGTCGATGATCTTCTGCATGTTCCGGCCCAGGATATTGCGCTTATCTTCCTCGGGCATATCAGCGTAGACAACCCAACCGAACTGCGGGATGGGATCGCGCATGACGGTGTCGGAACCGTAAAGCACCTTCGCGGAACCGACTTCCTGAACCAGATATTCGATGATGCCGTTCGTGACCGCAGTGAATGTAATTTCGCAGAACACATTTTTATACTTCTTCGCCAGCGTGCTATGTTCGCGGGCGACTTTCCAGGTCCAACCGGAATGGGCTAAAATGAACGATATTTCCGGGTACTTCGGCGCCAAATCTTCCATTTCCCGAATGAACCTGTCGGACATGTGCATCAGCGCGAACAGATGATGGTCGTTCCCGTATCGAAACCAGGGTTCATACAAGGGATCATTGTACGGAACGCCGTTGCGCGGATAATAGGGTTTCATGCCTTTCATCCCGTAGTCCTCGTAGCAGCGTTTCAATTCCCCTGGCCAATCGGTCACAAATCGCGGATCGAATGTGGCGTAGCCGATGAATCGCTGCGGGAAATCCCGGATGGCCTGTTTCGTGCTCTCGTTGCCGGACTCGAATTGGCCAGCGATCCCATTCCACGGGCTGGCGCAGGTGATGGCCACGCCGATGCGCTGGTTCCGCTCGATCATACCGGCGGCGTCGGATTTGCCCATCAGCCCATCGACGATGTCGTAGCGACCCTTTTCAGTGAAATGCGCGTGGGAGTCGATCACAACCATGTCGTCAATCGGCGCGGCGTTTCTGGCCTTCCATAAAATTTTGTCCGAAATTTCAACGGCGGGATAATCCGCCGGCGCCGCGTCCAGTTTCAGCAGTCGCATCAGATTTCCGCCGGCGATTTTCCTGCGGTCGTCCTCGCTCATTTCTGAATAGTCGACGAAAGCCTTTGCAGCCCCGGGACTTTTTTGCATCATCGCCGTTCCGAATAATAGTTGATCGGATCCGACTTTCTCAATCAGGAATTCGAAATAGCGGTTACCCTGACACGAGGAAAACTCCAGATGCAAGTGGGGGAAGTCGCGCAGCAGCGGCACAAAATACCGAATCGCCTCCCAGCGCACATTGTGAAGGATGACGTTCAGGTAGGGGAAATCCGTGCTCAGGGGCGCTATTTCTTCCCAGCGAATTTGCTCCAGTTCAGGCAAAAACATGCCACAATCGATGAGCACGGGAATTCCCGCTTCCTGCAATGGATTGAGCAGCGAACCGATGGTGCGCTTGTCCAGCGCATAACGATGCAGACGGGGGAACAGCTTCACCGCCCTGACGCCATTGTCCTCCATATCGCGGACAAATTGTAAGCCCTCCGGCGCCTGACCGCTCACGTCCGGCAGGGTGACCCAGCAGGGAATCAGCCGCGGATGCTGTCGACATATTTCCAAAATTTTTTCATTGCCCACCGAGGGTTGCAGCTCTTTGGCAAAATTGTGATAGACCAACGCGCCGTGAATCCCGCAGCGCTCCATGTCCGCCAGCATGCGTTCCGCGGTGAACGGCGCAGCAGCATCCATGTTCGCCCATTTGCCCAGAGAAGCGTGGCAGTCGATGTATTTTATTTCATTCATGGTTCCACTCCTTTTGATACCGGTAACTACCTGTTCTGCTGCACCGTTCCTGTCAGTTTGAATTTTCACTCAGTCAAAATTGAATCTGAACCGCATCGGCTGGAGCGATGGGTCGGGAATCCGTTACCACAATTCGACCACAATGCCATCGAGCGATGATTGATAAATGGCCTCGACAATTTCGAGAACCAGTACCCCATCCCTGCCGGGAATCGGCGCAGGCGTATTGTTCAAAATGGAGTGCGCCACATCCTTGAGGTACAGCAAGCCCATGATTCCCGAGTAGCCCGGGGCGGGCGTCATTTCGTAACTGCGCCTCTGAACCGGCGCTCCCCTGAATTCATCCGCATCGCTGCAAATGAAAAGTTCGTCCTTCTCGCCTTCATACGCCGGGGCCCAGCTCAAAACGCCCTTTGTCCCGCGAATGCTGATGAACAAATCCCGGCCATGAGGAAACGACGCCGGCACGGTGTAGCAGACATCCAGCATCAGGACCGCGCCGCTTCGGAAGGTCAGAATGGAGAACGAATTGTCTTCGATATTGTAATGCTCATTGATTTTCATATTCTTGCCGGACACGGCGATCACTTTGTCCTGTAGCAGCCAGAGGAACAGGTCGATCCAGTGCACGCCCAGATTGTACATCGGGCCGCCCCCGCTTTTCTTCGCATCGAGCATCCATTCAGCGTGGCCATCGATGTAGCGGTGGAGTCGGCCGGCGGCGCATCGGCCGGTGCAACCGATGATCTCGCCCAGCGCGCCTGAATCCAGCAGTCCTTTTATCTCCCTCACCACCGGATGATATCGCCACACGTAAGGCGTTGTGACTTTAATCTGCTTTTCATCGGCCAGATCGACCACCTGCCGCGCGCTCCCGGAATCCGCTGTCATCGGTTTTTCAATGAGCACATGAATATTCTTCTCAATCGCGGCCTTTGCCGCATCCGGGCAGTCAACATGCGGCAGGAAAATCGCAGCCAGATCCAGCGACTCGTTTTCGAACAGTTCCCGCCAGTTCGGATAGTCGCGCAGATTGAACTCCCCGGCGAATTGCGCGCGCAGCGATTTATCGCCCTCAGCGACGGCAACGACTTCAATCTCGGGCATCACAGCAAAATGAGCCATGTACGACCGCGGGTGCAGATGGCGCAGTCCGACAATTGCAACTTTGATTCTCTTCATGCTACATTCCTATGCTGAAATCCGGTTCAAAACTTTCCGTTTCGTTTCTCGAATTTGGTAGGTTTGCCCAGGCTTTCGCCGTCATGTTGTACCCACCAGGCGACCCATTCCATGATCTGATCCGGAGAAATGGCGGGTTTGCCGAACGTCGCCGCCATCTCTGAAGCATCGCCCAACAAGGCGGTGGGACTCTCCGTTCCCCGGAATTTCGGCGTCATCCCCATGAGTTGTCCCAACCGAGTGGCGATATCGCGAACCGAAAGCACATCCGGCCCGGTCAGGTTGATCACTTTTGCCGGCGTCTGGCACAGCGAAAATGCTTTCACGATATAGGCATTGGCGTCTCCCTGCCAGATCTGATTGAAATGCCCCATGCTCACATCCAGAGTCTCACCGTTTTTAACCTTCACGGCGATGTCGTGAATGACTCCGTAGCGCAATTCCGTTGCGTAAAACAATCGGATGATGCAGGACGGGATGGCATGCCGGCGCGCCTGGTATTCCACAATGCGCTCGCCGCCCAGACGCGACATGGCATATTCCCCTATCGGTTCGACATCGGAAATTTCAGTCGCCCCGTTCGATTCAACGGATGTAAATTTATACACATTGCCGGATGAAATGTAAATGACTTTTGAGCGGGTGAAATTCTCCATTATTTTGCCGGGCAGGTAGGAATTCATGGCCCAGGTGAATTGTGTATTTTCTGACGAGCCAAATTTCGTCCCGGCCATGATGATGACATGTTCCATCTCCGGCAGGCGCGCCAATTCTGCGGAATCGAACAGGTCCATCTGAATCGTCGTCACCCCCACTTTATCCAGATAGGACTTCACTCCGGCATCGGGAAAAACATCCACGCCGATGACAGCGCCGCCGGCTTTGACAATTAACTCGGCCAGGCTGGGTCCCATCTTTCCGCCGACGCCCAAAATCATCACCTTCCGACCAATCGCTGAAACGGCATCCCGGACAGATTGGGACGGAGTCGTCATCTGTGCAACCAGTTCCTCCGTCGACTTTATCGGACCTGCTGGCCCATTCATTTCATTCATAATATCAACTCCATGAATTCTGAGTACGCACTCTTCATTCTCTCCCATGATTGAATCCGCGAACACCGGACATGTGACTCTTGTTTTTTTGAAAAAATGAGCGTCCCAATATAATAACTTGAGAAGAAAATTCATAGTTTTTTTTTATGTTTTTCGTGTGAAAAGATCAAGGCAACTTTTAAAAGTGATTCCCGTATTTTCATCTGAATTCAATGACTATTCATCAGCCAATCTTCATCCAGCGAAATCTAAATCAGAGGTAAAAAAATGGAGCCCAATCAAGCCAGGACGCCGTGGATTCTCTGGCCATTCAAAATCTTCGCAGATTTATTGACTGCAATTTTCACCATGACAGGCCGACTCGTCGCCTGTATCATCGGGCTGGTACTGACAATAATCGGAGCTATTCTGATTTTCACCGTAATCGCTGCGCCCGTAGGAATTCCGTTAGTGCTACTGGGCGTTTTACTGCTGGTGCGCAGTATTTTTTAACATCGACCTGTTCTGAATCAGCTTCACTCCGACCCACATTCCAATGGCTACGAGTGAAGTGAGCAAGCGATTTTTTTCATCCAACCAATAATCATCGGCAAAGGCTATCCAGTGCGTAGCCATTCTCCGCTCGCTACCGGTATTTCATAGGGACACGTAAGTGAACCAACCTTCACAATATGCACCAATGGAAGATTATCCACTAGTCGTTCTGTTTGAAGCAGCGCTGCTGTTCGGAGTTAAGGTGTGAAGGAGAAATCTTTCGCGCATTTTATTAATGTCGATAAAAGCGAAGCAATCAGTTGACAAAGCTGTTTTCATCGGATTACTCTCCACCTTTTCTCAAAAATACAAATTCTCAGAAATACGATAGCATCAATTAATTACTTATTCTGTGGCAGATGTCAGTCCGAATTTTTGCCTCGATGGAAAATTTATTAAAATTACTAATTTTTCCCTTGACACAACCCATTTCATTCATTATACTGAGATGGGCATATTTGAAGAAAATATTATATTGAAGGGATCCAGACAAATCGAATCCTGGGAGTTGTCTACAGCTAAACAGTAAAACGGGAATTTCGATAGACATCGGGGGACAACTCAAAACTCAAACCTCGCATCATTGACAGTATATCTTACGAAGAGTGGGTTTAAATCTTGTATTCGGAGGTAAACCCATGGATGAACTATATCAGCAAAAGTTAGAAGAACTAAAAAGTCAGATTAAGTGTCCCCATCATTTCAAGTGTTTGGCATTACACGATCGTCTGTACGGCACGAGCAAGAGAGTCGGTTACACGGATTTATTTGAGTGCGAACAATTGCATTCAATCGGTTGTGATTTCATTATCCACTATGGGAATCGTAACTACTGCAATTGTCCGATGTGTTTGTTTTTGAACCAAAGATCCAATGAATCCACTCCGTCACAAACGTGATTGGCACAAGGAGGTGCAGTGTGATAAAAGTGATAAACAATCTACTCCTCAAGGTTGGACCGGATGGTGAAATAATCATCGAGCAGATCCATCCCACGGGCCAGAAACGCATCACCGAGAAAGTGCAAATACCAAAAGCCGACATTGATCTGGTGATCAGCTATCTTGAAAACGCCAGGGAAGACATCAGTTAAATGTGAATTCCCCTCATCGGGACGCGGGATTCAGGCGACGCAAAATCAGGAAAAAATCCTTGACAATAAAAAAAATAATTTGTATATTGGCGCTCGATTTTTGATTCCTGCGTAGCTCAATCGGCAGAGCGGATGGTTATTATTCCGTAACTTCGGGATGTAGGTTCAAGTACAAAATCGCTTTATATTTTTATTCCTGCGTAGCTCAATCGGCAGAGCGGGTGGCTGTTAACCACTAGGCTGTAGGTTCAAGTCCTACCGCAGGAGCAATTGAAAACCGACTGCATTTTCAAGTCGGTTTTTTTTTGGAGGAAAATGCAGAGCGGGTGGCTGTTATCCCGAAACTTCGGGATGTAGGTTCAAGTCCTACCGCAGGAGCAATTAAAACCGACCGCATTTTCAAGTCGGTTTTTTTTGTTGAATAGAAAGATGCTCTGACTGTTTTTCAAAAGCGGTTACTTCATTGGAAATGAGGTTCCTGCCAGGCGATCATTTGAACCGGGTGGCTGTTATAAAATAATAAACGCCCTTTCAAAAGCTCTGAATGATACAAAGATGGCAGAACGTTCCCTGGTTCCATCAAGGATGGCCGAGTCAGACAGTTTTTTCACTACAAATAACCTAACCCGAATAAGCCAGAACCAAAAAAGAAATAGAACGCTGATGTCACAGATGATCCTCCTAAAAGATCGGCGGCCGTTCCGCGCTGATCCTCGCGGAAAAAGCAGAAACGATTTTTTAAACTGTGAACATCCTCGTCATCCGTGCGACGCATCCTCCTTAGTTTGGCTGATCATCCGGGTCCTACTCAAAAAAAAGTAAGATAATTTTTCCCTCCTTCTTGCCTGAGAGATATCATTAATACTACCAAAGCATCTATCACCCCTGACGCCTCTGCCCTATTCAAAAATAGTCCTTATTTCATCTGACCAACACCTCAATCGTTCTTTTGCGCTTCTCACAGAACTTGCATGAATTGAAAATTAGCATATCCATTTTAGATTACAATTTCTTCATTGTGTGTTAGTCGTCACCCAACACATGGGCATTTATTGATAATTTTTAAAATGTTATTGATTTTATATTGGAAAAAATATATATTACAACTCAAAAATTATTCATTAACTCCGAGGAATTGAACCATGAAAAAAAGAACGACTATTTTCCTGACGGTCTTTATCAGCATCATCGCGATGAATGCCATGCTCCAGGCAAACGATATGAAGACCATAAATCGTAACTACGAGTACGTGCAATTGAAGGGTGAAAACTTCCCGCAGTATACGGCCGAACAAGTACCCATCGATCAACTTTATTTATATGCCTATCGGGCTGCGACAGGCCAGTGGGAACCAATCCCGTTCCAGGTTGATGAAATGGATTTTCGCGAGATTGGTGTCGATTCCACTCTCTCTTATTTCCCCATTGGTATCGAGCAAAACCAGCTCTTTGATAACCGCGATGAATTGGTTTTCATGGTCCGCGATCTGGGAGATCAGGCCGACACAAAAAAATGGATCGACGATATTTCCGCTTCAGAAAATCCACGCTATCAAATTATCGTCACCGACCCATACAACGGAGCCAATAAACGTGGCTGGGCCTATTTATTTCGCTCATCCAACAATCTGCCGAAGAGTACAAAGGTCTACGTCGACTACGACGCGAATCTGGACCGCGCGAGTTCTTCAAATTATGAGATCGGTCATGATGCCCAGGGGAATCTGGATCTCGTGAAAATCAAAACCAGCGCGCCCGGCTATTATTTGGACATTCTCGATCGAAACAAATTCCGCTACTCCGGCAAAATTTTATTCGCACCATACGACTGGAGCGATACGAGTTTGTATAAAGATGTCAATCCTGCAAATGCCTATCCGCCGATTGAAATAAAGAAGGGGCCCATTCGCGTCATCCGATTGCTCCATACCACGTTGAATCTGGAAGGGCTCAACACGTTCAAAGTTCCCTTTACGAGCCGATTCTATTCACACATTTTCCGCGTCTCAAAAAAAATCGACCTGATCGACTATGATGCGCTGGCCAAAACCGAACATGTGCGTTTCTCTTATGACTACAGTGACAATGCCAGGGGAATGAAATTTTTCAGCGGCGATAGCGGCCGGGTGAATGTCAATCAGAATATTGTCATGGACGGTCAGGGCAAAACCGATGGCGTCGTTGACTCACTGAGTCGAAAGAAAAGTTTCTGGACGATGGTATCCGGGGCGCCCGGCTCGGTTCTTTCACTCAATGACATTAGATATTTTGGCGGCGAAAATTACTCGTGGCGCCTCTATTACTGGGACAGTTCTGACAATGACGCCAAAGACCAGGCCCACACAGGGTTGAGCACAGGGGACGATGTTTCCATCGGGGATAATGGCGTGATGTTCACGGGCGATAAATTAACCAGCAAAATTGAAGCGGTCAGCGATATTTTCCTGTTGAAAGCCAATTTCCCGGCAGATTCCGCCTGGACCCTGTTCGATAATTTCAATACGCCGGTTGCTTTATCCATCAATTACCAAATTCGTACCGATGTGGCGGACGGATCAGATGGCCCGTCTGTGAAACAATTCAGGTTGTTACCAGCCTATCCCAATCCGTTCAATGCGCTGACTACCATCTCGTTTGATTTGCCAGTCAGAGAACGGGTTGTCGTGGACATTTTCAATATCAACGGAAATTATGTGACCACGTTGGTGGATCGACACTTCGACGCCGGTTCTCATCAGATTCAATGGGATGGTCGTAACGCTTCTGGTGTATCGGCCGGATCAGGCGTCTATTTTATCAAATTGCAAACCGAAACTCATTTTGCCACTGTAAAAACAATTCTGTTGAAATGACGGGAATCCCAGTATGCAGAGACGATTTTCCATCTTCGGCATTTTCATCGCGCTCATCGTTGTCGTTCTGAACTGCGACAGCGATCTTGGCGTGGACCTCACTTCTATGGCAGGCGATGGCGGGCTGAAGCCATCGCCCTGGATTGAGGGCAATATCTATTTTGAGGGGCAGCCCACCGACAAGACAGGGGAAGTGATTGTGGTCGTTGCGCCGGATTTTCCGCCGGATGAATGGACTGATATTATCAAATCTTCGCCCCTGCCGTTCACAGAGGATACGGTTCGATATCAATTACCGTTGAATTATGGGACGTACGATGTGATCGCCATTCTCTGGAAACCAAAAGGTGAAGAATGGTCGTTTGAGACAATTTCGAACATTCTGGGCGTTTATACCAAGCCGAATATTTTTCGCCCGCTCGAAGTGACGCTGAAAGAGACCGACACGTTCGTTTCAGGAATCGACATCGAAGCTGATTTTGGACTGATTCGCTACGGTTCTTTCATCAAAGGCAAGATCACCTATGAAGGGGATTTCCCTGATGATACCGATATGATGATCCTGGCGTCATTCCCCATGAAGCCGGAGCGAACGATCGATTATCTTTTCGCGCTTGGCTGGGACCTGACGATTCCCATCACCGAGAAAAGTTTTCATCCATATCGGTATTTATTGAACGTCACCGGAAATAGCTTTCACAAATACGTCGCGTTGTTCTGGAAGCGCGAGAGCGGTTCTCCCTACGATTTCAAACGAATTGCTGAATTCGAATTTCCGGACACCCCAAATATGTTCGGTCGCGAGGGCACCATTCTCTGGGAAGGCGATACATTGACGGCAGACCTGGTTGCAGATTTCTCGCGCATCAATCCATAGCAATGCTCTTACAGAAGAAATGTCTCCTTCGGGCGAATCAAGGATCATCGTTCCGGAGCAGGGATCAGTTCGGCGAGTGACAGAGCCGGATTGGTATAATCACAAAGAAAACTAAATATGAAATCGAAGCTAAATTCATGATGAAGCGACTTCAAAATCAAACAGTGATCTTTTTACTCATCCTCATCTCAACCAGTTTGCGCACTGAGGTTGTTGCCGAAATCCACAAAGGCACACTCGAGGGCATGGTTACGGATCGGGCGACCGGTGAACCGCTGGTGGGAGTGAATGTTCAAATCTCAAACACATTTTTAGGCGCCAGCACCGATGAAAGCGGCCGGTTCAGTATCTCCCGGATTCCGGTTGGCGCCCACTCCGTGCGTTTTTCGATGATTGGCTACCGCACCGAAGTGAAAGACCAAATACGAATTTTGGATGACCAGACCACACAACTCGATGCAACAATGGAAGAAACAGTCATCGGGCTGAATCCGGTCATTGTCACTGCCAGCAAGCGACATCAGGATATCACCGTCACTCCCCACAGCGTGGTGGTGATGCCGGTTCGCGAGATGATTGAACGAACCCCCATGCGGCTGGACAATGCTCTGGAGAGCGTTGCCGGCGTCCATTTTGTGGAGCGACACATCAACATTCGCGGGTCATCGGGATACACGCGCGGTGTTGGTTCGCGCGTGCTGCTGCTGGTCGATGGCGTCCCCATGATGATCAGCGATACAAACGAAATCAACTGGAACATCATTCCCATCATGGACGTTGAGCAGGTGGAGGTCATCAAAGGCGCGGGGTCAGCGCTGTATGGCAGCAACGCCCTGGGCGGCATTGTCAACGTGCTCACCAAAGCGCCGTCTGATAAAGTTCGATTCCGAATCCGCTGGTCAGGCGGCCTGTACGATGATCCTCCCTACCCTCAATGGAAATGGACCGACCGACCGCTTCGATTCGACCGCTTCGATGTCAGCTTCAGCAAAAAATTTGGACGGCTGGGAATTCATACGTATTATGGACAACAGAAATCCACCGGGTATGCCGCCGATGGTTTTTTCGAACGGTACAATGCCAGCACCAAACTGACCTACCAATTTAAGAATGCGACCAATTTGACTTTATACAGCGGTTGGAGTTACGAAGATCGGGGTGAATTTGTGGAGTGGGAGAATCCCAACCAGCCTCTGGAATCATCCTACTGGTTTTCTGACCGGCGCGTTCGAATCAATATGTTTGATGGGTATTTATTGTATCAGCGTCCCATTTCAGCAACCCTGGTGATGAAATTCAGAGCCTCTTTCATTAGCTCCATGTTCGGCGACCAATACGAGCGCTCAACTGATTACTATCCGGCCCAGGGTATTGGCGCGGAGGTACAGGGAGACTGGATGCCCTTCAAAGATCACAGTCTCACGTTCGGCGTCGAATATAAATACGACGGCGGCCATACAAAATTTATCGGGAACCGCAGCGGGTATTCCATCGCGCCCTATCTTCAGAACGAATGGCACGTGTTGCCAAACCTGACTTTAACGCCGGGCATCCGCTACGACTCGTACACTGTAGTGAATTCTCACTTCCGCGAATCATACGTCAATCCGAAATTGGGCATCAATTATCGCCCGTTCGAATACACCGTTTTCCGATTCTCCGGCGGCACCGCGTTCCGCGCAGCGTCAGTCACCGAGCGGTTCATCAACGCCAGCGTGTCCTATTTCGACATCATCCCCAATGAGGATTTGAAAGCCGAGTCCTCGCACTCCTACGATTTAGGATTGCGCCAGCAGATCACCTCGAACTGGTGGATCGATGCGGCGTTTTTTCATAATGACTATTATGATTTTATTGAACCAGTGGCAGAAATGCTCGACAATTTCGATGTGCAGGTTCAATTCCGCAATGTCACCCGCGCCCGGATTCGCGGCTTTGAGTTCTCCACAAAGGGCCAGCTTTGGCGCAACCGTGTCGGGCTGGATTTTAACATGACGCTGATGGACCCCAAGGTTCTGCCCGCCGGCACCAGCCAGATGGAATCGCTGGATAATAGCTGGGTTGTACTGCGCGATTTTTTTGCCGGCAAATGGGACCGTATCACCGATGAATTCGATTCAGGCGAGATATTATCCTATCGACCGCGGGTATTGGGATTTGCCGCCATTTCCCTCCGTTCCAAGCCGGTGGAGTTCCAGGCCGAATATCGCTACGCCAGCCGTATTGATCAGGTGAAACTGTACACGCTTGATCCGCGGGTGGAACAGCAAATCTGGAATTTCCGGGTCAAATTTTTCTGGCACAGACTGAATGTCATTTTCGCGTTGAACAATGCATTTAATTATTCCTATACCACGCTGGAGCGCAATCTCGGCGAAATCAGAAATGTGTCCACCAGTGTAATGTGGGAATGGTAACTCCCGGCGTATTCCACCTGACGTCCTTTCACGCGCAAATGATTTCATACAACACGACGACTTCTAAAAAAAGCGAGGTCATTTTCACCTCGCTTTTTTGAATGTCATTATTTTCAGCTTGTTCACGCGCATCATGTCATGACTCGGCCCTGTGCCGGCGAAGGATTCGCGCCTGCCGGGGCAGTCGGAATTTTGAATAAAAAAAAGCGAGGCAAAAGTAGCATTGCCCCGCTGTATCGATTCATTGAAACGATCATCACCTGAAAAACCAGGTGGAAATCACCCTGTGAATCCGATTATTTCTTTCCGTCATCATCCACAACTTCGTAATCAGCTTCTTCCACATCTTTTTCATCTTTGGTTCCTGAAGCTGTACTGCCGCTTTCCGGCTGGCTTGCGCCTCCGGTGGGCTGTTGCTGCTGGTAGAGTTTAGCCGACACTTCATTCCACACCTGATTGACGCCTTCAATCGCCGATTTGATTTCATCGGCTTTTTCGGACTTCAACGCCTCTTTCACTCTGCCGACCGCAGCCTCGATTTTGCCCCTGGCGTCCGAGTCAATTTTATCGCCCAGTTCCTTCAGATTTTTCTCAGTCTGATAGACGATCTGGTCCGCCTGATTCTTCAAATCAACAAGCTCACGTTTCTTTTTATCCTCAGAGGCATGAGTTTTAGCGTCGTTGACCATTTTCTCCACTTCGTTTTTCGACAATCCGGTCGAGGCTTCGATGCGAATGGATTGTTCTTTAGTCGTTGCTTTATCCTTGGCAGATACGTTCAAAATACCGTTCGCGTCAATATCAAAAGTCACCTCGATTTGCGGAATACCGCGCGGCGCTGGCGGAATACCGTCCAGATGGAATCTCCCCAAAGTTCTGTTTCCAGTGGCCATCTCGCGCTCGCCCTGCAGTACGTGAATCTCCACTGACGGCTGATTGTCCGAAGCGGTCGAGAATATCTCGGACTTGCGGGTTGGTATGGTTGTGTTTTTGTCGATCAATTTTGTGAACACCCCGCCCAGTGTTTCGATTCCCAGCGATAACGGAGTGACATCCAACAGGAGAACGTCCGTCACATCGCCAGCAAGAACGCCAGCTTGAATTGCAGCTCCGACGGCAACAACTTCATCAGGGTTCACACCTCTGTGCGGCTCTCTGCCAAAAATCTGTTTGGCAATATCCTGAACTTTGGGCATGCGTGTGGAGCCACCGACCATCACCACTTCGTCGATTTCGGATACCTTCATTCCGGCATCTTTCAATGCAGTTTCGCATGGTTTGACCAGCCGTTGGAACAGGTCGTCGCAAAGCTGTTCAAACTTTGCCCGTGTCAACGTCATACTGAGATGCTTGGGCCCGGCATTGGTCGCGGTGATGAATGGCAAATTGATATCGGTTTGTGCCACAGTCGATAATTCGCATTTTGCCTTTTCGGCGGCTTCTTTCAATCGCTGCAATCCCATCGGGTCTTTTGACAGATCGACACCTTCCTGCTTCAGGAATTCATCCACCAGCCAGTCGATGATGCGTTGATCAAAATCATCGCCGCCGAGATGGGTATCGCCATTGGTGGATTTGACTTCAAATACGCCATCGCCGATCTCAAGGATGGAAATATCAAAGGTACCACCGCCCAAATCGAATACAGCAATTTTTTCGTCCTTCTTCTTATCCAAGCCATAGGCCAGCGACGCGGCAGTCGGTTCATTGATAATGCGTTTCACAGTGAGTCCGGCGATTTCACCAGCCTCTTTCGTAGCCTGTCTTTGACTGTCATTAAAATATGCCGGAACCGTGATGACAGCTTCTGTGACTTTCTGGCCCAGATAATCTTCCGCCGTTTGTTTCATTTTCTGCAGCACCATTGCAGAAATTTCCTGGGGCGAATATTCTTTATCGTCAATCTTCACCCGCGCGACGTCATTCTTGCCGCGGACTACTTTGTACGGCACTTCCTCGATCTCTTTGGTGACTTCATCAAAACGACGTCCCATGAACCGCTTTATCGAATAAATGGTATTCTTCGGATTGGTAACTGCCTGACGCTTGGCAATTTGTCCCACCAAACGCTCGCCATCTTTCGTGAAGGCAACCACCGACGGCGTTGTTCGTCCGCCTTCGGAGTTTTGAATGACGGTTGGTTCACCACCTTCCATAACAGCTACACAAGAATTCGTCGTCCCCAGATCAATGCCAATAATCTTACCCATGAGGTTCCTCCTATAACGTTTTTATGATTATGATCAAACTTTCCAAATTATTTTCCAAAGTTCCATCCAATCAATTGCATGGTTTTCTTCCAGTTAAAAATTCTAATCACATTTTGCAAATACCATGCCATTGAAACCATAAAAAAAGCAAGGGTATAAGCACGTATATTTATATACGTTACAACCTTGCTCATTTTAACCATTCTGTTCCATGTTATTTAAAAAGCGCCGTACATGCCGTTTTGACACAATTCTACGCCAAAGGTTTCTCTTTTTTCGTCTCTTTCGGAGATGCCGGCGTGCTTTCTTTGCCATCCGTTGAGGATGCACCGCTCTCAGCCTTCTGCCTGTCCTTTTTGTACCCATCGCTGCGGTAATCAGTGGTGTAAAATCCACTCCCTTTGAACAAAAACCCATTGCCAATCCCGATCCGGCGATGGATATGACCGTGACACTTGGGGCAAACTGTCAACGGCGCTGCATTGATCGATTGAAATTCTTCAAAACTATAACCACAATTATCGCACACATAATCGTATGTCGGCATGTTTCACTCCTTCTCCTGACCAGTCATTGATTCCAGGTTTCGAACCCGGCTATTTCGCATTCTCATCAATGTTCGATGACTCCGTACAAATATGTAAAAATGAATCCAATAACTATTGTTGTTTAATAATAAAAGCGGAGGCAGGCGCAATGATTCATTGCCTGCCTCAACTCGAATGACTTAATTATTCCGGCAATCGAATAGCAATCGACAGCGGGAAGATTTCGTCTCCGGAATGGCGCTTCACCCGGATGAGCAGAATATCACCGGGCTTGGCGCTGTTCAATGCTTTCTCGTACTCGCGTACATTGGTCACCGCTGTTTTATCAATTGATACGATAAGATCGCCTTGACGTAATCCTTTCCGATACGCGACGCTCGATTGTTTCACATCAACAATGAGCACTCCTTCTTCATTTTCATACCCATACCGTCGCGCTTTTTCTGTCGTCAGGTTAGCCACTGAAATACCAAGCTTCGTTACTTCGCGCTCTGTGACCGTTTCTGGCGGTCTATCATCGGGACGCTCATCCAGCTTTACACTGATATTCCGATATTTCCCATCACGGAAAATTTTCAGATCCACACGGTCGCCGGGATTATGTTCAGCCACGCGCAGTCTGAAGTCGGTATCATTGACCACTTTTTTGCCATCCATCTCCACCACCACGTCCTCTTCCAATATCCCGGCTTTATCTGCCGGTGTTCCTTTTTCAACGCGCGTGATCAACGCACCTTCCGTGCTTTCCAGACCTAAAGCCTGGGCCATGTCTTCATCAATCGGTTGCGGTGTCACTCCCAGATAGCCGCGTAACACATAGCCGCGATCGATGATCATTTCCATAACCCGCCGGGCCATATTAATCGGTATCGCCAGACCGATCCCGTTGAAACCACCGGATCGCGATAAAATCGCTGTATTGATTCCGATCAGATTTCCTTTCAAATCCACCAGTGCACCGCCGCTGTTGCCGGGATTGATGGCCGCCGTCGTTTGAATGAAATCCTCGTACGTCGACAGGCCGATATTGGAACGGCCCCGTGCACTGATTATTCCCTCCGTCACCGTATGCTGCAACAACTCGCTGAATGGATTTCCAATGGCCAGGACAATTTGTCCCACCTGAATATTATCGGAATCACCAAGCCGGGCAAATGGAAAATCATTGCCTTTTATTTTTATCACCGCGACATCGGTTTTTTCATCGCGGCCGACCAGTTCTGCCTGGAACTCTTTTTTATCCATGGTCATGACTCGAATTTCATCCGCTTCTTTCACGACATGATTATTGGTGAGCACATAGCCGTCTTTCGACACAATGACTCCGGATCCCAGTCCCTGCTGGACAAATTCGCGCTCATTGTTTTTCTGATTTTCCTCTCTATCCTGATTCCTGCGGTCGCGATTACCAAAGAAATCCAGGAAGTCATTGCCGAACATATCAAATGGATTTCTGTAATTATACCGGATGATTTTCTCGCTGGTAATTGTCACCACCCAGGGTTTCACCTCTTTTGCCACGTTGATATAGGCTTTTTCGAGCAGCAGAAGGTTATCCATTCCTTCGTCCTGACTTTCTGCCGAAGCCGAAGAAGATGAAATTTTCCCCTCTGCGGATGGGCTCTCCTTGCTTGCAACTGTCGCCACAGTCTCTGTCCCATCCGACGCGATACCCCGGAACATCCAATCGAAGTTCGTCGATATCGCCAATCCGGCAATGACGCCAACAAAGATCGCCATCACCAACATAAATGCGTTCTTCTTTGTTATATACATTGTTTTATCCTCCTGATTGCAACCACATTCTCTGGTCATTCCTGTCTATCCGATAATCAGAGTGCAGTCATTCGTTCATTGTCCCAGTGGATTGTGACGGTCATTACACTCATAACGTATTCGCACAATGATTCACCCTTTGTTACAAGTGTCAACTATTAGACGGAACGACCGAGATTTTTTTCCTTTAATGATTAAAAATATTTCAACATTCTTCCCCTACCAATATTCTCCGGCCAGGTGCGTTTTTCAGGACGCCTCCCCATTATTTTCGAACTCTTCGATGATCTTCAATTCATCCTCTGTCAAATGAGAAGGACGATTCAGACGGACCAGGACATAGTGATCACCAATGCCGCTCTTAGCCTTTATTCCCAATCCGCGCAATCGGAAGACTTTGCCATCCCGCGTCCTGGGGGGAATTTTAATATCAACTTTTTTATCGAAAATCGTTTTGACCCGAATTTTCGTCCCCTGAATCGCTTTACGAATATCGATCGGGACTTCACAATAAATGTCATTGCCGCTGCGCGTGAAAAACCGATGGGGAGAAATATGCAACGTCACAATGATATCGCCGCGCGCGCCGCCTTTTATTCCGCTCGCTCCCTGTCCTTTCAGTCGAAGACGGGCGCCATCCAAGACGCCGGCCGGGATGGTAATGGACAATTTTTTCTCAGTTCTCACTTCTCCTGCCCCGTGACAGACCGAGCATGGCTTTTCGATGATAGTGCCGCGTCCCATGCAGCGCGGACAGGGTCGGTTCACGGCAAAAAATCCCTGAGCGATGGAGATGGTTCCCCTGCCCTGACAGTCCGGGCATGTTTTTGGATGGGTGCCGCGTTCGGCGCCGCTTCCACCGCAACTGTGACAGGGCTCTTCCAGCGTCAATTGAATGACCTGCTTACCGCCCTGGACCGCCAGCTCAAACGGGATCGTGATTTCCGATTGAAGCGAATCTCCTTTGTATTTTTTACCGGATCGTTCCTTTCGCGTCCGTTCACCCCGATCGAACAGTCCACCAAAAATATCACCCAGCCCGCCGAAACCAAAAAGGTCCTCAAACGAGAAGCTGCCACCACCGCCATGTTGTGGCCGAGGCGAACCCTGCTGCCAGAATTGTCCGAAATCAAAGCCACCTCCACCGACGCCATCAAATGCGCCATATTTTCGCATTTGATCGTACTTGTGCCGCTTCTCCTTATCCTTCAGAACATTGTATGCTTCGGAAATTTCTTTGAATCGCGTTTCGGCATTTTTATCACCCTTATTGACGTCCGGATGATATTTCTTCGCCAAATCACGATAGACTTTTTTTATCTCAGAGTCCGTCGCAGTGTCGCTCACGCCTAATATGTCGTAATAATCTCGCTTCGGCATGCTTAATTCTTTTCCCCTTTACCGGTTTTAACAACCTTCACCTGTGCTGGACGAATTATTTTTTCATTGAATTTATACCCTTTGCGCCATTCCTCGGCTACGACATCATCTTCACCGTCCTCGACCTCTTGCACAGAAATAGCTTCATGAATCTCAGGGTCAAACTTTTCGCCGACAGTGCTGACAGATGTTAATCCCTGAACTTTCAAACTTTCCATTAATTTCTGGTAAATGAGCTTCACCCCGGCGATCAGATCTTCTTCCCAGCCATGCGCGTGATTAAAAAACCGCTCGAAATCATCGATTGCCGGAAGCAATGAAATGACTAATTCACTTTTATAGATATTGGAAAGTTCCAACCTCTCTCTATCCGTGCGTTTTTTATAATTGGCAAATTCCGCCTGTAGCCGTTGTAGCTGCTCAATGTATTTTTCTTCGGATGATTTCTGATCAACCAGAGCCTGTTTCACAGCGCCATTTCCGGCATTCTCGTCGTTCACTGTCTTCTCTGCGCCGGCAGTGCTTTCATCATGCTCTTCGGTCTCTTTGATTTCGTATGATTCTTTTGGCTTTTTCTGCTCCATACCTTTCTCCACATACACGTGAATTGTCCCCTTTGTTTAGTTGCTGACTGAAGCCTGCCATTGAGTGCGTATATTTTCAGGGCTTACTCTATGTTTAAACTTCGCCTTTAACCGATATACAAACATTGTGCCACTTTCTGCAGCAGTTTTTATTTCATATATTTATTCATGTTAAGCCATCTTACAAGTAAGTTCATGTTTCTGTCAATATGACACAACCACCCAACAAAAAAGCATCCGGTTAGCCACCGGATGCTTTTGAAAAAAATTCTTTGACAGGAATATTTATGATAACTCGGATCGAACTCAGACTGTTACTCCTCTCGTTCGGGAGACTCGACAAAGGTATGAAAAATCGAATCGCCGCGTTTCATTTTAATTATGTAAACGTGTCCTTTTTCCAATGTCGACAGCATGGACTCAAAACCAGTCGTTGATGTGATAGCCCTATCATCGATTTCGAGAATGACATCATTGATCTGAATGCCCGAATCGTACGCCGGGCTGAAGCGGGCGACCTCAATGACAAGGACGCCTTCATTCTGTTTCAGATTAATTTCTTCGGCCAAACGCCGACTTACATTTTCGACTTCCAGCCCCAGATTTTGAAAATCCCGATCGCGGATCAATCCGCTCAGCCGGACTTCTTTGGTGGGTCGTTTGCCAAGCGTCGCTTCAATTTTGAGCAAGCGGTTCTTTCGAATCACCGTCAACAAAAGCTCATCGCCAGGTTTCTTCTGCGCGATGACACTTTGAATATAATTGCCTTTATTGACGATCATATTATCGATCTTGACAATGACGTCTTTTTCCCGCAAACCGGCCTGCCGCGCAGGGCCCTCCTCCTCCACAAAATCGACGAACACGCCCGTCGGCCGCTTTAATCCCAACGCTTTGGCAATTTTCTCGTTCACATCCTGCATCGATAGCCCGAGATAGCTGCGGATGACGAAGCCCCGCTGCATGAGGTCTTTCATGATCTCCTTGGCGAGATTGATGGGGATGGCAAAACCATAGCCCTGGCTGTACCCGGATTGGGTAGCAATGGCCGTATTGATTCCAATGACTTTGCCATTTAAATCGACCAGCGCACCGCCGCTATTGCCGGGATTGATGGTCGCGTCAGTTTGAATAAAATTTTCCACGCCATAAGTGTCAGCAATGATGTTTATATCGCGGCCAATCGCGCTGATGATTCCTGCCGTAACTGTGGAACTCAACTCCAAAGGATTTCCAACCGCGAGTACCCATTGCCCGATTTCCAGAGAGTCGGAATTGCCGAGTTGAGCCACCGGCAAATCTTCGCCATCAATCTTGATGACCGCCAATTCTGTCATCGGATCAGCGCCGGTCAGGGTTGCTTTGAAAGAACGATTATCCGACAGGGTCACTGTGATCGATTCAGCATTTTCGACGACGTGGACATTGGTCAGAATATGTCCTTTCGTCGAAATAATGACCCCCGAGCCGGAGCCTTTCTGCCGAAATTCCCTCGGCACTGGAAAATTTAAATACTTCTCCCCAAAAAATTCCCGTAGCTCCTGGTCATCGAATTTGTTATTCCACAATTCAGAGCTGCGAATCATCATGGTGCTGCTTATGGAAACCACAGTCGGGACGACTGATTTGGCCACCTTTGAAAAAGACATGCCGGAGTCGAAAATGTCGTCCTGTATGTGCTGACCAGGCTGATAAAACCCGGCGCTCGCAACCTCATGTTGCCAGTCACGATTGGCAGTCAGAGTCTGCGGCAGGTTCGCATCATCGAACAGCAACAAGGAAACCAATCCCAGCGAAACCACAATGATGAAACCAATGATAAACGTCTTTCGTTTGCCCATCCACATACTTCACTTCTTTGCCAGTTATTATTCGTCTCCGGACCCGCGAATTAAAAGGAGTCGGACAAGATGCATAATCGCTACTGCGGTCGCAGCGACATAGGTGAGCGCTGCAGCGGAGAGTACTTTTCGCGCCGGTTGAATTTCATCGCGCGTCAGATAGCCGCCGTTCTCCAACTGCACCAAAGCGCGGCTGCTGGCATTGAACTCCACCGGGAGCGTGATGACCTGAAACAGCACTGCACCGACAAAGAGCAAAATCCCGACGTCCATTAAAAATCCCATGCTCCGTTGAAAAAACATACCAGCGATGAATAACGGCATGGCTAATTGCGAACCAATATTGGCCACAGGGAAAAGTCCGTTCCGGAAATGGAGCGGCGCGTATTGCACGCGATGCTGAATGGCGTGTCCCACTTCGTGCGCAGCAATTCCCAACGCTGCAACGGACGATGAATGATAGATGTCGCTGGATAACCGCAGTTTCTTCGCCCGCGGGTCGTAATGATCGGACAGGGTTCCGCCTATCTCCTCGACTTCCACATCCGATACATTGTTCTGGCGTAAAATATTACGGGCGACCTGAGCTCCGGTCAAACCGCTGCGGGAAGGAACTTTATTATAGTGCGAATATGTTCTTTTCACCTTCATTTGTGCGTACAGTGCCAGCAGAAATGCCGGTACCAGCAGCATTAAATCTGTCATCGAAAAGAATCCAAACATTTGAACTTCCTCCTCCTATGTTTATACAAACAAATAATAAGTATTCCCAATTGAATACATCATCTTAAAATATGGAAAATATTGATCTGAACCACCTTTTGATCCTTTCAAGCAATTCTGTCCCCTGCTTCGGATAAAGCAGCGCAAGACCGAGACCAATAAACAGAAAGCCGGGAATAATTGGGAGCACCAAGCCTATCACACCTAATACCAGCAACACAATACTGTACAATTTTTTTTCACTCCTAAATTTTTTCATTTCTTCATAGAGCGAATTTTGTTGTTTCATATCCTCACCGAATGATTTGATTATTATCCGTAATTTTTTTTATTAAGACCAACCGATTTCCCAGCTTCTCATCGCTCATGTAATAGATATCATCGACGGTTCGCTTGATGATATGCAGACCAAATCCGCCTGTCCGCCTATCTTTTACAGCCTGTTCCACATCGTATGAAATCGAAGGATTGAACTCGAAACTTTCACCCCAGTCCTGAATGACAATGGTGAATCGCTCCTCGTTATAATCCACATAGACATCGATAATGTAGTCCGGATTGGAGAAATAAGCATGCTCCACGACATTCAGGCACGCTTCGTATACAGTCACTTTGATCTTCCCGAGCTCCCGCTCATCGAAGCCGGCGCACTCCGCGCGTTCCAGGACAAAATCACAAATCTTGTAGAGATTTTCGGCTTTGCTATAGACGCGAATTTTATCCATCGCTTCCAGATCCAGCTCATACGGTGGGTCCTGGACCGCTGCCGCTGGCTGTGGTTTCGATTCCACACGTTTTGGAGAGGCACTACCTCGCTGCTGCGGAAGAGCAATTTTTATTTTGTCGTTTATATCAAACTCAATTTCATTATCAAAAGTTTCACCGAACTCGCGCAACGCATGCCTTTCCGACGGTTCGATATTCAAATACGTCTTGGGCGAAAACGTGACGAGGTTATTCATGACCGAGGGGCTGATATTGATAATTTTAATATCGCCGCCCATGCGCCTCGCTTCGGAGGTGGCTTCAATCAATGCGACGATAAATTTTGTCGGAGGCAATTTTACCTTGCCCATGTCCACGACCAGATTGAACATATTATCCCGAAAACAGATATTGAATTTATCCACCAACTCATGCAATCGCACTGGCAGTTCCGCACCAGGATCCAGGCTGATCTGGTAAAATTCCTTTGGCGCTTGATTGGTATTTTGAGATACTGATTCTTCCGTGTTCACTGTCGCAGATCCTCTTTTTAAATGAAAACTTGACACTTCAACATATCCATTTACATATCATTCCGGTCTTCGTCGCCGGGGAATTCGGGTTATCTATATTATCGCTTATTCCTGAATTTTAATTAGGTTAAATTTGAATATCGGTAATTGATCCCAGGGGATCAAAAGTTGTATTTGTTTACTTTGGACAGGATAACAGGATGATAATGATTTACCGGATTATTCTCTATCCGGTAATATCCTCACCTTTCTTTTTACTTCTACCTTATGTGGAGAGAAATTCAGCAATAAGCCTACTGGTTTGATAGTGGCCGTTAGATAATTCACCAACTGGACTTCAAACTCCTTTACTATTTTTTCTACGGATTTCAATTCAATGATGATCAGCTCGTCGACAATGATATCCGCTTTAAAATTGCCGACGACTACTCCTTCATAATTAACCTTTATGGGTTTTTGTCTTTCTACAGCAAATCCCATTGTTTTTAATTCAATTGTCAGGGCATTTTCATTCACCCCGTGTAATATGCTATTGTTTCTCTTGCTATTAATTTCTATTTGTTTTATTACACGGGGTAAACAGACTCCAAAAAACCAAATCCTAACATGTTATATACTTTGTAAGCACAGCCAATAATTTTTTCAGTCAAGCTTGCAAGTTCCATTACGCAGCCTTTTGTGATTTACACGATTATGTTTTGATTAACATGATAAAGAGCTAAAGTTTATTAATCCTGTCTATCCCAAACATCCTGTTATCCTGTCATTCTTAACCACCCTGTGATCGGTTACTAATATCGGCAACCATTCCAGTTCAAAGTTCCAAAGATGCCAGGTCAAGGTTTACAAGAGATTAAAATTAAACTAACTGAAGCAATTCAACACCGGCAACCAGCGCGGGAATCGACCAGGAAAGGTCATTCACTTTCAACTTTGAACGATGAACCTAACAACTTGTATAGTTACGAATAACGGAGTGATTCGGATTCCTGAGATTCACCTGAAAAAGTCGATGCATTGATTGTAAAACCGTCATCCTTCCCAACGTTGTTCCAGAGCAGTGGTCAGAAAAATGCCGCCAGGCCCTTCGACTGGACATTTGGTGACGCAGATGCCGCAGCCAATGCAGAGCGATTCGTCCACATAAGGGAATTTCACGATCTGCGAGACGCCATCCGGTCGGCGCGCTTCGCGGATGTCAAATTTTATCGCTTTATCCGGCAGCGGACAGTGCTCTTCGCAGACAAGGCAATCTTCGCCGCGATACCAGGGAATGCAGCGACTCTTATCGAAGTAGGCAGTGCCCATCCGCATCTTTTTCTTGGTCTCCAAATCCAGCGGGTGAATGGCGCCGGTGGGACAGACCTGGCCGCATAAATTGCAATTGTACTCACAATAACCATGCCGGGCATTGACCACTGGCGACCAAATCCCCTCCCAGCCGCTTTCCAGGAAGGCTGGCTGCAGACATCCGCCGGTGGAAGAACAAATCTTCACGCACTCCTGGCAGCGGACGCAGCGATCCAGGAATTCTGGTTCCGGCAGCGCGCCTGGGGGCCGCAGCGATTGTTGAGCAGTCACTATGTTTCGGAAACCAGTATTCATCGCGCTCAACACAGCAATGCCGCTCAATGATGAAAGCACAAATCGCCGCTTCGAAATATCCAGCTTCTGCGCGGCCCGCGCCGGCTTCAACTGATAGCTGATGGCATGAACCGGGCATACTGCCAGACAACTCATGCATTCAATACATTCCGCGCTGGAGTGGCTGCGGAAATCATCGTTAATGGCGTCCATCTTACATTCCCGCTTGCACAAGCCGCAATCAGTGCATTGATCGGACGTGACAATTCCTTTTGTCCGGCGCAAGGTCGCCACAAGTCCGAACAGCGCTCCCAGCGGACACAGATAGCGGCACCAGTACCTTCGGGCGATGAGCCCCAGCAGCAGAATCGCGGTGAAAATAACCACAAACACCATGCTCTGCTGAAAGAATAATGGCTCCAACGGCAGCACGGTTTCCCGCAAAAAATCGAACCAACTGTAAAACGTATCCTGAAAAAGGCCGAGTCCCAACACAAGGTTGAACATTCCTGTGGTGAGATAAGCAAACGCCGGATACAGCGACGAGGTGACTGTTCGCGTCATAATGACTATCGGGTCGAAGAACCAGATGAACTGGGTTGAAAACAGAGCCGTCACAAGCGCCACAATGAGGATCGAATACTTCCATGCCCTCAGCCGCCGGTCAGGTTGGGCGGCCCGTTTCTTGAGGCGAATCAGCCGGTCGGCCAGGTCGATAGATGCGCCCAGCGGACACACCCATCCGCAAAAATAACGCCCCAGCGCAACGGAAAGAGCCAGCACCGCGAGACCAATGAGCATGGTCGCCAGAAATTTCTTAGTCGCCAGAAATGTGGTGATGGCAATGAGCGGACTGAATTTCAGGAACAGATCCGATGGGATCATACTCTCGTACGGGAATGCAGCCCGAATGAACAGATAGATGAATAACAGAAAAAAAACGACTTGTGAAATTCTACGTGCAGTGAGCATATTCACCTGTGGCAACGTTTATATCCGTGATAAAATTGCATGAAATCTCAGTCAGCCCATTCCCGGGAACTGGCTCAGGGTAGCGCCATGCCACAGGTCGCCACGAGTGCCAGTTGCCCATCGGGGAAAAACTTGAATTCACCGGGCGCGTCATCAGGGCATGGAATGGCTGCATCGCTCTCTGTCGCTACGCCGCTAAATTGACCTTTTCGATCTTCAATTCCTTCAGATTCATCGTGCCCAGCCCCCGCTGATGCGCCTCGCGGATGAAGCCCAGGTCTTCCGGCGCATGGCCAAAAAGAGTAGCGCCATAGGCATCCACCGCCACAATATCCACGCCGGCGATGATGGTATCCATCTTTTTGACATCGTTCAAATTGCCGCCGACCGGCCCATTGGCCATCAGCATGCGCACCGCATCGATGATGGTCAACTGTGGCCTGACCACGAGATTCATATCCACGATTTTCTTTTCGAACTGGTTGTGAATTTTTCCACGATTCCCGCCGATGATGCCCATCATATTTTTCATCCCCAGCGTCACTCTGGACAATGAATGATGCTTTGCAATGGGCACATTGATGAACACATCCGCCTCCAACGCATCCTGATAAAATTCCCAGGATTGAACGGCAATCCCTTTTTCAATCGTCACTTTTTTGTATTTTTGATCATACATGAAACTGACATCGGCGCCGGCTTTTTCAGCAGCCGATTCAATTTCACTGCGCATATAGCAGCGCCGCGCTTCATTGCAGGTGTTATCAAAAACCTTGACGCGAGAGGCTCCGGCTTTGACGCATAGATTGACAATCTCCGCAACGACGTCGGGATTCGTTGTGGCAGCTTGTTCCGGCACGCGGTCCCAACCAATATTCGGCTTCACCACGACCACATCGCCCTTGTTCACAAATTTGCCAATTCCGCCGAGCACCTCGATGGCCATGCGGACCATAGCCGCCGGTTCACCATTTTGAACAACGGATAAATCAATGCCGCCGACCGCTTTTTCTCTGCCAAAGCCGAACGGCAAACTGCCGAATCCGCTCAGCGCCAATCCGGCCGCACCGGCTGTTTTCAAAAATTGTCGTCTATCGATGGGTTTCATACTTCGCCTCCGTGAAAATATAGGGATAAGTTCATTTTGTTATCAAACCAGACAGGTTTTTTCATGCTCCGCCAACACCTCGGCGACTTGAAATTCTTCGCAATCGGCTTTATCTTCCGATGGGTTAGGCTCGCTGCGCGGTATTATATACAAAAAAATTATGGAATAATCAAGCTAAAAAACCTGCGGTGCATTGGGCGTCAGACATTGACTGTCGCTGTTCAACCATTTTAAAAACTCAACGGCTGCAACGTTTCGATTGAATCAGGCCGAACATGTTCCGCCTGGCAATTCCGTGAGAGCGCCAGATCGCATCCTCAAATTCAATAATTCTGAAAATAACTATTGACTTTTAATATAAATACCAGTATATTTTCCGCCTTTAAAATTATAGAGGAAGGCGAAGGCCTTCCTCTTTGTTTTCTGTTTTTAAGCAATTGAGCTATTGATCAGTTAAAGGAGTTAGTTGTGTCTACAATTTTACCATTAGAAAAAGTTCGTAACATTGGCATAATGGCCCATATCGATGCAGGTAAAACAACGACCACCGAACGGATTCTATTCTATTCCGGTAGAATTCATAAAGTGGGAGAAGTGCATGATGGACAGGCGACAATGGACTGGATGGAACAGGAGAAAGAGCGTGGTATTACTATCACTTCGGCGGCGACAACCACGACATGGAAAAATCACGAGATTAATATCATCGACACGCCGGGACACGTCGATTTCACAGCAGAAGTCGAGCGCAGCCTGCGCGTGCTGGACGGAACCATCGCCCTGTTTTGCGCAGTGGGAGGCGTTCAGCCGCAGTCGGAGACTGTGTGGCGGCAATCTGAAAAATACGCGATTCCCAAGATTGCGTTCGTCAATAAAATGGACCGCATCGGCGCGGACTTTTACACCGTGATCAAAGAGATTGAGGAGATGCTCGGCGCGAATGTGGTGCCCATCGTCATCCCCATTGGCGCTGAAGATCAGTTTCGGGGTATCATCGACCTCGTCGAAATGAAGGCCATTTTTTACGATGACTCCTCATTGAACCAGTCGTACATGGAAACCGACATCCCCGACGACATGAAGGAGTTGGTGGACATATATCGGAAGAACATGATCGAGAAAATTGCGGAACAGGATGAAGAGTTGTTCAATATGTATATTGAAGGCAAAGCGCCTGGCAAACAGCAGATACGGGATGCCTTGCGGGCAGCAACGCTGAGCCTCTCCATTGTCCCGGCCATGTGCGGTTCCGCCTACAAAAACAAAGGCATCCGAAAATTATTGGATGCGATTGTCTATTACCTGCCTTCTCCGGCTGACCGGCCGCCGGTGATTGGCATTTCGAGATCGGATGATGAGGCCACGCTGGAACGAAAGCCGGCGGATGATGAGCACTTTTCCGCGCTGGTATTCAAAATCATGACGGATAAACATCGCGGCAAGCTTGCTTATATTCGGGTCTATTCCGGCTCCATTGAAGCAGGCTCCTATGTGTACAATTCAACCCAGAAAAAACGGCAGCGCATCGGACGAATTTTTCAGGTGCATGCCAATAAAATAGAAAGCAAAGAGGCCATATACTGCGGCGAAATCGGCGCAATTGTCGGTTTGAGCGAATCATCCACCGGGGATACAATCTGTATCGATGACCATCCGATTGTCCTGGAAGCGATTGAATTCCCGACGCCGGTCGTTTCCATCGCTGTCAAGCCGAAAAGCAAGCAGGATCGGGAGAAGCTCTCGCTCAGCCTTCTTAAACTGGCTGAGGAAGATCCCACCTTTATCGTGAAAAGCGATGCTGAAACCAGCGAAACCGTCATCTCCGGGATGGGCGAATTGCATCTGGAAATTTTACTGGATCGGCTCAAGCGCGAGTTCAAGGTGGAGACAGATATCGGTGTGCCCCAGGTTTCCTATCGCGAGACCATCTACAATTCGGTCACGGAAAATACCAAATACGCGAAGCAATCCGGCGGTCACGGACAATTCGCGCACGTGGTTTTGGAAGTGGAGCCACTGCCACCGGGAAAAGGGTTCGAATTCATCAATAAGACGATCGGCGGCGTCATACCCAAGGAATATATTCCAGCCATCGAAAAAGGAATTATCGATGCCATGGAATTTGGCCCGTACGCCGGCTTTCCAGTGGTGAACGTGCGGTGTACGCTCATCGATGGGTCGTTCCATGACGTCGACTCTTCAGAAATGGCATTCCGGATTGCCGGGTCCATGTGTTTCAAAGCCGCATTTCAGAAGGCCGGCCCCAAACTGCTGGAGCCTGTGATGTCCGTTGAGATAACCGCCTCGGAAGAATTCTTGGGCGGGATCACCGGGAGCATCGTGAGCAAGCGCGGCAAGATTCTCAGCATGGATGCCAAAAACGGGACGCGAGTTGTGAAGGCTCAGGTGCCATTGGCGGAAATGTTCGGTTACACCACAGAGTTACGAAATATCACCTCTGGCCGGGGCAGCGCATCGATGCATTTCGATCATTATGAAGTCGTCCCATTTTCAATTGCAGAAGAGATTGTGGAGAAACGCCGGAAAGAGAAAGACAGACGATAGGTCGCAGGGCGCGGAAGATACGCCGGCGCGATGTGCGGATGCGCGTTACACAGCTTCATCCACCGTGTGCGTCGGCGATGTGATGCGCGGTATCTGATTTTTGAGGTAGCGCGAAATGACCTCGCGAATTGTCAGGCTATCCTCTTCAATTCGGTAAATATCGATGAAATTTTCTTTGAGCATGTAGAAAGAAATTTCGCCGATCTGGGTTGTGAATAGCATATCCAGGTTGTAGTTCACAATGACCTTCACGACATTCAAACCGACATGTTTGGTTCGATCGAGGAATTCGTTCAAATAGAATTCCTCGATTTCGAACCGTTCTCCCTCCACACGAAGAATTGCATAATACGGAGCGCGACCAAAATGGCCGTGAACCCGTGAATCCAACCCTTTAATCTCTTCAACCGGGAAAATGGCATTCAATTCGTTTTTCACCGATGGTTCGATATGGACAAACACCGATTCGATGAAATCGAACGAATGTTTGATCGCCTTTACAATTTCTTCGGACAGCTCATGGGCTTTGTACAGAGTCAACGAGGGATTGGCTGCAAATTTCAATTCCACCATGCGAAATGGCCCGGCTTCCCGAATTTTCACATCGTACACATCGCGAACGCCATAGACGTCCCGAGCAGTGGCTTCAATGTGACGCTGTAGATTTTTTTCCAGATTGGCATCCATCAAAATGAGCAGGGAGCGCCAGAGGTTTTCCCAACCCAATTTCAGAATGAGCAGCGAGATGAGGATTATCGTCGCGCCTTCGATGTAGGGAATTCTGAAGTAGGCGAATACAATTCCCGCCAATACGACGAATGACGTTCCGATATCGAGAAACGATTCCCGCGCATTGGCGATCAATGACCGGGAATGAATGGCCTGCCCCACTTCTCTTTCCTTCGTGGCAATAACAATCGCAACAATCATGGAGAGGATGCTCGCAGCCACCGGCAATGTGGGAAATTTTCCGACCGACGCCACGGTGACCAGCTTGAAATACCCATCAAAGAGCAATTCGATGCCAGCCCACGCAATGAGTCCGCCCACGGCCAGCGTTCCCAGGGTCTCAGCCCGGTACAATCCATAGGGGAAGCGTTCGCTTTTCCCATGCGAGGCAAGCCACAGACCAAACGCCGATGCAAAAATAGCAATGGTGTCGGCGCCGCTGTGAAAGGCGTCCGCCACAAGGAGTTGAGAATTGAAAATCAATCCAATCGCTGCTTTGAGCACCGCCAGCAGCAATGTCGCCACGGTCGCCCAGAAAGCGACGCGCTGCCCTCGCCGCAATTGTTCAATAACATGCTCCATGACCTGCCCAATCAATGAATCGCAGATTCAGGACACGACGAAACACAGACGCGGCAATTGTTGCACGAGTCGGCCTGAATCACCGCTTTCTTGTCCACTATTTCAATAGCGCCAAACGGACACACGGCAACGCATCGCTGGCAGCCTGTACACAGAGCCTGATCGACGACCGGAACGAAGGATTGCGGTTGTGGTTTTGAAGAGAACGATTGCGGCTGTTGTGTCGAAGCGACCGCATTGAATTGCCGCGTCATCGCCGCCCCGCATCTGGGACAAATCGTCTGAAAGCAGGGTACCCCCCGCTGATGCGGCGCGATTGTATTGCATTGAGGGCACACGCAATTTGCGTCGCTCTCCATCATTCCAAAATTCCTTCCACGCCCTCGTCCCATCCCATGTCCGTGGCCGCGACCGCCGCCGCCTCCAAATCCGAATGGCATATCTGTTTCCTTTCCCAAAGTAGTAAGTAATGTGCGTCGTTACGTGGCGATGAATCGTGTTTCAATCGTTTCTCCGGCATTGATGCCAGCCCGCACCGCACGCTCCGGACGCGGGATATTACATCGGACACCGTGCGAATTTTTATTCGCGGTTCGCGCTAATTGCGATCGCTGCACGCATTGAACTGACCATTTTCATCATCATAATATTTAAAATGGATATCTTCCGAATGCAGGTAAAATTGAACTGTCCGTTCAATGTCGTCCAGATCTGTAATGATGGCATCGATCTTGTTTTGGACAATTTTCTTCAGAGATTTCATGCCGTAGCTTTTGGCGATGAAAATCTGGCAATCGTTCAGCAGGTCCATGATATTTTCAGTTTGACCATGTACCGCATGTTTTTCATCCCGGAAAGGATTCTGTCTCAACTCCTGTGTAAAAAAAATGCCATTGAGAATTTCACATATTGAATAATACTTGCTCTCTCCGAAATGTCCCTGCCTGATTGTCATCCCATCATCTGTTCCAATTGCTAACTTCATTCTGGGTCACCTCCTCTTTTTTTATTGACATGACTTTCACTCGTCACATCAAAAGCAATTCTAATACCAGTTTGGTCGCTGCTCTTTCATCTTCTTGAAATAATAGACAGTTGAAGCGATTCATAGCCCAGTGCGCCGGAGAGAATTGGGAGCAAACTGCATCTCTTTTTGGTTATCGGTGCAGCAAGTTGCCCCGCTGAAATCAAATGCTTCTGAAAATACGGTTTCGGAAACCTCTGTGATCCAACATTTTTCATCGGGAAGCAACTGGCTTGAAGAGCCCACCATCGCGTCAATGCTGAATTCTAAATTATACCAAACGCCTCGCCAGGCTGCCGACGTTCTTCCTTCCGCAAAAAATCAGAGGCAGACACGTCGCGCATCTGCCTCTTCAGTCTGTTAGTCTTTTATGATCGCTAAAATATCGTTTCGTTGAATGATCAGCAATTCTTTTCCGTCGAATTCTATCTCGTCGCCGGTATATTTCCCGTACAAAACTTTATCGCCGACTTTCACTTTGTCCTGCAAATCTTCATCCGTGCCCACCGCGATGACTTTGCCCATTCGCGGCTTTTCTTTTGCGGTCTCCGGAATGATAATTGTGCCATGCTTCTTTTCTTCTTCAAAGCGTTCGACAATAATCCGATCGTCCATTGGTATTAATTCCATAGCGTGAATCTCCTTAGATTTTCATCATTTTATTCCCAACAAACTATTAATTTTCGGTTGATCAAATCCGACCACGGTTGCGCTGCCAATAAACAACACCGGGACTCCACGATGCCCACGACGCTCTAAATCCCGCGCCGCGCTGGCATCCTTCGTGACATCGATGTCGCGAAACCGAATGCGATGCTGTCGCAGATAGCTCTTCACCCGATTGCACCAGGTGCAAGTGGGCGTTGTAAAAATAATCACCCGTGGCTGGGTTGCTTGTTTCTCCATACGTAGGACTCCTTCATACTTTATTCAATGATCGACTAAAACTTACACTGCAAATTCCCGAACACGTCCGATGATAACCGGGCGGCGGAATTCAGATTTAAAAAACGCATGCCTGTCATTAAAGCACGATAACATGCCAGCGCCTGAAAATCAACGTTTCACTGCGATGTCGTTTTCGACCGGTAATTGTATTGAATCAAAATGAATTCCTGACAACGACGTTTCGCTGCACGTTGCAGGTACAGGTAAGGTATCAGTATGTGAATTGTGGGAAGCTGTCACTCATTTTTAGCGGTGAGTCCACCAGAGCCACAATGATGCAATTTTTTGCAAACCAGGCAGGTTCTTTTTTTCGCTCTTTGTCTCATGCAACAATGGTCGGGTTAATTTGATAAGTGGCTTTTCTGAATCGCATCGATCTCTCGCACCAGCATGAAGCTGTCGCGCGCGATCTGCATGCTGTGAATTTTTCATGGAATACATTTGTTTAGATGTGATGCCCGGTAGAAAGATTCAACCGGAATAAAAATTTTTCCGGAAAATTTCAATCGGAAGTTCCAATTGCAAAACCGACTTCTTTCCGAGGGACACGGCAGCATGAAGGATCGTGCGCAGAGCGTTTCGCTGATTGAAGATGAAAGCTGCAATGTCTTTCAACCACTTAGACGGGTGAAAAAGCAGTCTGCACTGCTACGGACAAAAAGATATCACGCCGCGCACTGCCGGTTCTGCTACAACCAGCGCAGTGCGAATGGCGTCGCGCCGGAATATAGTCAATGCGATAGGAAACAGCACGACGATCACTCATCGGGCAGGGATTCGATGAGTTGCTTCAAAATGCGGTAATACAACTGGCAGCCTTCTCTGAAATGCTGGATGTGGATCCGTTCATTGCAGCCGTGAATGCGATCCAGTTCATCCAGTGAAATTAAATTCGGCACCAATCCGAACGAGGCAAAGCCCTGGTTGCGGAAGAAGTAATTGTCCGAGGCCGCGATGAAAAGGAACGGGGAGACAATCGTCTCCACTTGCCCGGCGCTATCCAGCGCGCGGCGGATCGGGTCGACGATGAGATGATGAGGCGACGTGGAAAATTTCTGTGAATTCATCACGGTCAGTTCTGCGTCTTTGGGGATGACCTTCCGGATGATTTCAATCAATTCGTCGGCGGTGTAAACGGAATTGAAGCGAATATCGCACGTGACTGTGGCGTAGCTGGGAATGACATTGACGCCGGTTCGGGTGATGGGGTTCAATTTTCGCGTTGGCCCACGGCGCAACAATCTCCGCCACAGGGGCAGGCGCTGTGTTCGCTCGGCGATTCCCTCGATTTTGTCCGTTGAAATATTGGTGACATTCAGCGAAGTCTGGAACAGGTCAGGGATGGCCGTCGCCCGGGTGATGAGCCGGCAGAGCATGCCGCTCCCCATTTTTGTGCGGAAAAGGAATCGCTTGAACAGCGTGCTGGCGACGATGTGCCGGATTAAAAAGTTATGAGACACATCCAGCAGCGAACTGATGAACACCTCCACCGACGTCTCGATTTTGACCGGAAATTTAATTCGGCTCAGGCGGTCCGCCACTTTGGCCGCCCGCAACACAGGATTGGCCTTTTTGGTTTTTCCGCCCAGGGAACCGTGTCCACCTCTCGAATGAACGGTGATGGCCAGCCACAGCAGCCCTTTTTGCTCCGTCTCGTAGAGGAACAAATTTCCGGCGTAGATTTCCGGAATACGAAGCAGGAATCCGCCCTCGCCCAATACAACGAGATCACTGTAGCCCTGGCGTTTCAGATAGTCCGCGTAAAATCGGGCGCCGTGTTCAGAGGACGTCTCCTCCTGCACCATCGAACAGAACTTCAGCAAGTGCTTGCGGGGATGGTTTTCGTAAACCAGACGGAGGAAGGCGTAGGCCTGAAAGACGGCTATGGATTTCATGTCCAGAGCGCCGCGGCCGTAGAGATAGCCGGCGTCAATCCGTCCTCCGAACGGATCGAAATTCCACTCGCCCCGCAATGCCGGCACCACATCCATGTGGTTCTGCAGCAGAATTCGCTCGCGCCGGCCCTCATCGAGGTAGGTTTCGAAATTGCAGAAATCACCGCTGCGGACATGCCGGCAATTCACATCATAGCGCGAAAAAATCAACTCCCAGAAGCGGCAGACATCGCGGTCGTTCTGGCTGTTTGTGGTATCGATTTGAAGATATCGCTGCAATACAGCCAGCGGGTCTTTTAAAATATCCATGGGAGTCTCTCCGAACAGTGAAATAATCAGGCGGCAGTTTTGTCGTCACAGGGACCGCTGGCCGGGCAGGAATTGTAGTTATTCATCCCGTCTCATGAGGCAGTCGCTTTTGGCATGAATTTATTATCGTCCGAATCGCCGTAAAACTTGCGCAGCCGTTCCAATTCAGCTTTCAACTCGACCACTTTATCCGCGTAAGCCGGATCGTCGTACACGTTGTTCAATTCATGGGGGTCTTTCTTCAAATCGTACAATTCCCAGGCGTCGATGTCGTAATAAAAATGGATCAATTTGAACTCGTGGGTCCGGACGCCGTAATGCCGCTTGACCATGTGCCAGGCCGGATATTCGTAATAATGATAATAGATGGACTGCCGCCAGTCCGACGGCGTTTTTCCAGTCAGCACCCGGCGCAGCGACCGGCCCTGCATGTCCGCCGGCGCTGCCACCCCGGCAAAGTCCAGAAACGTCGGAGCAAAGTCCAGATTCATCACCATATCGCTACTGTTGACGGCCGGTTTCACTCTCGCCGGATATCGGATGATCAGCGGCATGCGCAGGGATTGCTCATACATGAACCGCTTGTCAAACCAACCGTGCTCGCCCAGATAAAATCCCTGATCCGAGGTATAGACCACAATCGTATTTTCAGCCAGATCGTTATTATCCAGATAATCAAGCACGCGGCCAATATTCTCGTCGACCGAATCGACGCATCGCAAGTAGTCCTTGATGTACCGCTGGTATTTCCAGCGGGCCAGGTCGCGTCCCTCCGGCAGGGATTCCTGATACGCCTTGTTTCGCGGACCATACGCCGCATCCCAGGCGTTTTTCTGCTCCTCGGTCATGCGATTGTAGCCGGCCTTCCACATGTCCCGGTCCGCTTTCTCGTCGTCATTTCGCGGCGGAGTCGATTCATCGAGAGGGCCTTTCAAATCGTAGATGGGAAACGTATGGTTGACGACTTCCATCTCCTGCTGTCTGGCTGCGTCGCTTCTGGTGACGTAATCATCGAAAAACGTCTCAGGCATGGGAATTTCCACGTCTTCGTATTTGTTCAGGTACTTCAGCGCCGGCATCCAGTTCCGATGCGGCGCTTTATGATGCAGCAGCAGACAGAACGGCCGGTTCCGATCCCGCTTCTCCAGCCAATCCAAGGCGATATCAGTGACCACATCCGTCGCGTATCCATGAATTTGTTGGCGCACGCCCATTTCAATGAAATCGGGATTGTAGTACTGGCCCTGATCCGGCAGAATATTCCAGTAATCAAATCCGGTCGGATCACTTTTCAAATGCCATTTGCCGACCATGGCCGTCTGAAATCCCGCCTGCTGCAACAGCTTTGGAAACGTGGGCTGAGAACCGTCGAAGGTGTTGCGGTTATCAACGTGGCCGTTGATGTGGCTATATTTGCCCGTCAGCAGCACGGCCCGACTCGGCGCGCAGATGGAATTGGTGACGTAACTCTGCTCGAATCGGACGCCATCCCGCGCCAGGCGATCAATCTGGGGCGTTTGGTTCATGTGACTGCCGTAGCAACTGATAGATTGATAGGCATGGTCGTCGGTCATGATGAACAGGATATTCGGTCGCCGTTTCATTGAATCGCACGCCTGAAACATCAGCGGCGACAGGGATGAAGCGGCGATCCCTTGCCCGGCAATCCTCAAAAATTGCCGGCGATCCATGGTTGAATTTTTCATTATCGTTACCTGTCCTCAAATTCACTGTCGTGGAGGAAACAGCATCCAGCCGAATCATCGGGCTGTAAGCGAGTTCCTCCGTTATTTAATTAACACTATTTTAATCGTCTCGTTCACACCATTCGCGGCGAGCCGGCAGACGTATAGTCCGCTGGCCAGGCCAGTTCCGGAGAAAATGACTTCGTGCGTACCGCGCGACCTCGGTTCGCTCATCAACGTGGCCACCTGTCTGCCCAACAGGTCGAAAACAGTGAGCTCGACAAACGCCGGCGCATCGATTCGAAAGCGGATTTTGGTCGACATGTTGAATGGATTGGGATAGGTCCCGATCAGCGCGACTGTTTCGGGAAGCTCCGCTGTCTCGGGCTCGCTGTCGATATTCGATGGAATCAACACGTCCGTGGAGCGCTTGCGGTTGAGCATGAGCATGGCGGCATCTGCGGACACGAACTGGCCTTGCGCCACGTTGGCATTGTCCAGCTTCAGGACAGTCCGCTCGCCCTGCGGGAGAAAGACAGTCTGCAAAAACTGCCAGCCGCGATTGTACAGACTCTGCTGGTTGATGGTCACGGTTTCGGAGTCACTGTCCGAAAATACAGTGAATGGCGCGGCGTTCGCTGCCAGTGGGCCAGTGACGATGTAGGCGAACACGTCGTACCAGGCGCTGACCGGCACATGAAAATCGTATCGGATCGCAGCATAGCTGGTATCTTTTTTAATGAGAATATTGGGACGAAATCCGGCGATGGTCGAAAAATCCCACTGGCCAGCGATGCGGGCGCCGGGATCATCTTCATTCACGATGAGCGCTTTGGGCCGCCAAACCATCCCGTTGCGATGCGGATTCAGCGCCGGCGCCGAATAATATGTGGCTTTCAGCGTATCGCCCAGGAGATCATCATTGGCGCGCAGACCTTCATAAAAGAACAGCGCCTCTCCGGACACATTGCGGTTTCGATTGGCCTGGATGGAAGCGAACAGAAATTCCGGCGAGATGGTATAATCGCCAAGTTTGATGAGCACGCCGGCAAAAAAGATCGGCCGTTTGCCAGAAGGAATAGCGCTCAACGAGCGGTTCAACTCAGCAGTATAGTCTGAAATCGAATAGCGGTAAAGCTGGGGAATGATGTTGTCCACAATGCCGCGATCCACCCAGGTTTTCGAATCCTGAAGATATTCGTCGTACGACCAGGGATAAACGCTGGGGCTGGAAGAAAAGATGAGGTGTTCTCCCCGCGCTTTGACCGCATCGCGCGCCCGTTGGTTGAACGCATTCAACACGTCCGCGCGCCAGCGCATCCAGGCCGGATCGAGGTCATTGGTCGGCGGCGTCGCGCCATTGTGCTCTGTGCTGTACCGCGCCACTGTGGCCGCATCGTAGCCGCCCTCGACCGGCATGGCCGGGATGCGATCGGAGAACTCAATGCCATCCACATCGTAACAATCCACCACCTCTTTCACCAGGTCCAAAATGAACTCCTGCACCTCCGGATTGGCTGCCGACATCCAATCGAAGCCATTCTTGACTACCAGATGGCCGGCGTTGTTTCGAAGTCCCCACGCCGGAAATTGCTCCAGGATGTAACCGCCATTCTGAGAGTACGACGGGGAGAATCCCATCTCGAACCAGGGCAACACCTCCATGCCGTTGCGGTGGGCCTCGATGATGACACGTTTCAATGGATCGCGCGCTGCCGGGAAATAGGGGTACAGTGGCCGGCCAAACATGCTGTCCATGACTGCGCTGGGATAGAGCGTGTACACGCCATCCGCCTGATGCCCATTCCAGACAACCGGCAAAATGACATTGATGCCAATGGACGACAGATAATCCATAGCCTCGGCGATAGCGGCGTCGCTGAACAGCACGTCGCTGTCCACATTGGTGATTTTAACCGCGCGGAATTCGCTGACCGTTTGCGACAGGCCGGCGGTTGCCAGAAAAAGCAGCGTGAGCAGAGTGCGGAATTTCATGGGTTCCCTTCTTTGATGACAGATTGGGCGCGCCGTTTTCGTTGTTGGAGCGAATGTCCGGCGATTGCCCTGATTTTTTCAAAACAGATCGCGCTGGAGATGTTTCCAGCGCAGGGAATGGTTTGGATCGTAATCTCCCGAATAGCCGCCGTTCGGGATAAATATCCGAACCCTCCTGATTTTACGATTCAAAATCATGCTGTTTCACCGAAGCGATCGGCGTCGGCTGACCACTGCGCAAACTACTGCTTCGAAAATGCCAGGCAGCTTTCTGCATTTCAACAAAGTCACGCCTGATCAGGTTCTCCAATAAATTTTCTTCCGGGTGATCAGGCTCACCAGCAGCGCCAGGAGCGCCGTGTAAAAAAGTCCGCGAAAGAACCCGAGCCAGGGCGTCGGCGTCAGGGAGAGCATGATTTTCTCAGCGCCGCTGAGGGCCAGAATGGGCCAGATGAAATTGGCAAACGCCACATAAGCGATCATGGGATTTTTGCCGTTATCAATGAGCAGTTGCACCCAGCGCTGTTTTTTGAACAAATCAATGACGACGGAGAACGCGATCAATGCGTAGGTCGAAATCCCGGCCGTCACAAAATAGTAGCTCAGTGTCGAGTGATCTTTTTTGATGCCCCCTTCGTACGGCTCGAACAGCAATCCCAGCCAGAGCCAGCATGCACCCCAGTTGAACAGGAGACGGATGACCTTTCCGAAATCGCCGCGGATGCGCCGGATCAGCCAGCCAGCCCCCAGGGTGAGCGCCAGCGTGAGGATCGCTGTCTGCCAGAGCCAGCGCGACTGCAAGCCGATCAACAGGACGAGCGTCGTCGCGACCAGCATACTCAGGAACAGCCACCATGCGCTGAGACCGCTGTCCAGTTCAGACGGTAGCGGCTCAATCTGCCTCGGCTGGCTGAGTACGTCGCCCACCAGTGTGCCGGGGATGACAATGAATAAATATTGCAGATAATACAGTTTGAAAATCCACGGCGCCGGCGAAAAATTCCACAGCGTCTGGACCCAGCCGGGTTCCGCGCTGGATAGCCGCAAGGCCAACAGCGCCGCGAGAACGCCCAGCCGCAGCAGGATATTGTTCCGCGTGACAAGCCAGACCAGCGAACCGAAGACAGCCATATTCGCCAGCACAACGATGATGATATCGCTGCGGTTCAGCGAAAAGCCGCTGCCATCCGGATAGCGGAGCAGGGCTATCATCAGCACGGCGACGAGCCAACCCAACGACCGTATCGCCCCGCGTTTCCAGCGCGGCCAGCCGCCGGGGAGCCGGGCGAAAATTGGAAACATCAGGGCAAATCCGGCCAGGGCGATGAGCCAGTGCCGGGGCTGCGGATTGGCTTGCAGCACATGGGGCCGGACATGGCGCAGGAAAATGGCAAAGAATCCCAACAGGAATCCCCGCTGCACAATGCTCCCCATTATTTTCCCGGCAGAATCGCCCTGTTCCCTCCGCCGGGACAGGGCAAACGGAATCGCTGCGCCCAGAGCGAACAGGAACATGGGAAAGACCAGATCCACCCACGTCAATCCCGGGAGTTGCGGATTGAAACGATGGTCAGGCGGCGGGATCTGGGCGTGGTACATCCACGGCGGCAAGACGCCGTACGGGATCACCCCGGACAAGACCATTGTCAGAATTGCAAAACCGCGCAGGGCATCCAGCGAATGGGACCGCATCGACTGATTGTGACTGTTCATGATAGCCCTTTGTTTTTCATCGGTGAATTGCGCCGGCGGAAATCGAATGCTGCCGGATCGTCATTTCTTTTTAGCTGCGATAACAATCACCGGCTCATCCGATGGAACGGACTTCATTTCCATATCCACCAGGATCATAATCTGAGATTCTTTCACCAGCCCGGTCAAATCGTTTATTTTCCCGGCCACTAACACATACACATCCGGCACCAGCGCGCCGGCGTCGCCGTATATGGTGAGATTTTCGATGACATGCTGAATGGCGGATTTCACAGCGGCCGCATCCGTCTGAACCACGACGCCATCCTGGATTTGCAGCTTGATAACGCCCTCGCGATCGACGGCGCGAATTTTCTCGGTCGTGGTTTTCACCAGGCCCCACAGGCGTTTTTGGGTGAACACCGTCGAGACGGCGAGCAGGAACGATGTCCGCGCCGCGATCTTCACCCGGCTCACGTCTGTCTTCAAAGAGGCCGCCGCCAATCGCAGCGCGTCATCCTCAGTCAGCGCTTTGACGTGCACATCGCGCGTGCGCAGTTCGCTGGAGCCAGTGGCCACGGCAATCAGCCGTTTGTTCCGGTTGTCCACTTCAATGGTCACTTCAATGCTCTCCGGCGCAGCGCCCATGGCCTGCACCGACGCAGCAGCCTCCTGCCGAATGGCCATGATCTCCGCATCCGTGGGATTGACGATGCTTCGCTCCACAGAGTCGCGGATGATGCCCAGGGCAACGCCAATGGCGGAAATGACCTCGGTGTTTTCGGCAATTCTAAAATCAACTCCCATGTGCTGCGCGGTGTGCGGTACCAGCACCGGCGCGCCTCCCCCGCCGCCGACGAATTGAATCAGGTCCGAATCCAGCTTGTACTCGCGACTGAGCTGCCTGATGACCGGCTTGATTTTCTCAGCGGCTAGCGCCAGAATCCGCCTGGCTAACGCTTCGCCGGTGCTATTCAATTTCTGAGCCACCAGCGCGACAATGCGCTGCACCGCGGCGGAATTGCCGGCGAATTCAGCAGCGCCCAGGAAATGAGCGGCTTCCGTCGGAGTCAACGCATATCGGTCGTCGCTCCGGCCGGGGATAGTGATAGCCAGATAGTCGTCCGGGTCGCCGGGACGCGGCTGGATTTTCAGCAATTCGACATCGTCCCAATCGGTCTGCCCGCTATAGGCGATGTAGTGCAAATTGGCGATGTGCGCGCTGCGGGGACCCACATCGACAATTTCATTGTTCTGAACGCGAGGAATCGAACCGCCGGCAATGCCCAGCGTGCGCACATCCAGCGTGCGAAGGTAGAGCCGATTGCCGCCGATCTGGGCGCTTTTGATCTGCGGCTTGCCGTTCTTGATCACCGAAATATCGGTCGATGTGCCTCCGACCTCGATGAAAATTCCGTCGGAAACTTTCACGTACATCAGCGCAGCCGCCACGCCGGCCGCCGGGCCGGACAGCATGGTCAAAATAGGCCGCTTCCGCATTTCATTGATGTCCATGATGCCGCCATCGGATCGCATGATCATCAACGGCGCATTGATGCCGCTCTTTCGCACCGAAGCTTCGGTCATGTTCGCCGTCTCCAGCATTTTGGGCATCATGCTGGCGTTGAACACCGCCGTCCGCGTCCGAATGCGCAGACCGTACAATTTGGAAATGCGGCTCGCTGCCGTGGCCAGCAATCCCATGTCCGACGCAATCGTCACGACCAGATCTTCATGGGTCGGATCGTCCACGCCAAACGCCTCGGACGCCACAATCACCTCTGCGCCCTGCTCCACGAGGCCGTTGATCGCCGATTGAATCGTCGCGACCGATGGCCGCTGGCTCACATCCACGTAAGCGAAGCATGTCCTGAGAAATTTACCCGGCGCCAATGGGATGTGCTGCGGATTGGTCTGTTTTCGCGCGAGTGCGCCTTCAAAACCCCGACCCATTCCAATGACGCCCACCGCAGCGACGTCGCCTTCCAGCAGCGCATTGGTCGCCTGAGTCGTGGAATGGGCGATCAGAATCACTTCCGCCGGCGCGATATGGGCTTCTGACAATAATTTTTCGAGAGATAAAATGACGCCGCGAGCCACACCCTCGCCGGCCGTGTGGGTTGTCGGGACGCAGGCCTTACCGACAATGCTGTAATCCGAAATATCCACGGCCACAGCGTGCGTGAATGTCCCGCCGACATCGATTCCTATTTTGATTTTTCTCATGAGATCGCTGCGCTTGTCTTTTATCCAGAAAGAACGTAACTTTCAAGAAACGTGAATTCGCGATTGGCTATTGGCGACTGGCTTTCGGTTTCAAAAACAAAGACGATTCACCTTGATTTTATGTTTCTCGGTAACTCTCAGGTTGGCTGGTTCAGGGTTCAAGGTTAGAATCATTTCATTATGTATATTTTGTAAATGACTATTCGTATCTGTTCAGCCACCAAGTCTCAAAGGCACGAAAAAAAAGATACATCAAAATTATCGATTCTGAAAAGCTGAACTTAGTTTAAGAAAAATTGAATCTCACCAAATACGAATGAATAATATGACATCTTCGTGTCACTTGGTGGTTTGGCGACTTCGTGGCAAGACTATATGCCTGAATAGCGACGAAAATTTTTTAACCCGGAACCTGAAACCTTTAAACCTGAAACCTGAGCAATGACGTTTCTCATATTAAATTAGGTTCGTTGATACTCGATGAATCTTGGTGCGCAAAAACTGCCAATCGTGCCGGGAAAATCGCCCGCATCCGTTTCGCCGGACAGGGCTCACGAGTAAAAAAGCAATGCTGAAAATATCAGCCCGGTCACGGCCACAGCCCAGGCATAGGGGATGGCATTCCACAGCACTTTTTGAACATCCACCTGCATTTCATTGGCGAGCCAGACATTGTGCGTATTGGTGGGATCGCAGATTCCCTGCACCTGACCCACGGCCATCAGCAATCCCATCACCGCGCCGGGAACCATGCCGCTGGCCAAAAACACCGCGGCCAGGCCATAGCCCATTCCCCAGACATTCAATGGCCCGCGGTACAGGGCCAACGGCGAAGCGAGTCCGAATATCACAATGTACATCAACCCATTCGACGGGATGATATGCGCCAGCAGCGGCTGAAGCAAATTGAGCACCGGCCAGCCGGCCGGGTGGGATTGGTTCCAGTCGCCGCCCGGGCCCATGATGGCATTCAGCAGCATCCCGATTCCCAGCATCAACGCCACAGCCGGCATGACGACTGCGCCGCCCTCCAGAATGGACTGGACGAGCACGTTCAACCGTCCGGAGCGAAAGGTGGCCACAAAGCCAAACAGCAAGCCGCAGATGAATGCGGCGATGAAATTCATATTGAAAATTAAAATTAAAAACAGAGGGATGACCGGCGAGAAATAGGCCGTCCAAAGGATGTCCTTCTCCGGCACGGATTTGAGCGCCACAGTTTTGAGGCCACTGTAAACGAAGAGGAATGCCATACCGGCCCCGATGCCGATTTTGAGCGCGCGTCCCATCACCCGAAGCGCCTGTTGCAGAACCAACCGAATCTCGGGACTGAGATGCGAATAGGCCAGAGCCAGCATGACGATCCCGGCGATGCCGCTCAGACTGTACCCCAAAATTTTCTTCAGCTTCAAATCCTGGCCGTCGCGATAAAGCTGGACAGTGATGTAAATCAGCGCCATCACATAGGTGATGCCAAACATGATGAGCGCAAACGGCCGCACCTGGCTCAGCGACAGGCCCATCACATCGACGTACACCGCCCAGTTGCCGGCGTTCAAAATTCCGCCCATGCTCAATCCGATCAAAAAAATCCCGACCACGGTTTTGGGACTCATGCCCACGGATGACATGATGGGCAGCACCACCGTGGCCACCATGATGATCGCGCCGAGCCCGCCCAGAGTGGTGAACAGCAGCATGATGAGTGAAAGCAAAATCACCGCGATGATCCAGGGATTGTCCCCGGCCAGCTCCGCGCCTTTTTTGATGAAGTTATCCGCGACTTTCGTCTTCTGCAGCAAGATGCTCAACATACTCCCGAACAGCGCCACGGTGTAGGCGTTGTGCAGTTTCAGCGAACCCTGACCAACGACGAGCTGAATGGTATCGTTCAGCGAAACGCCGCTGATGATCGGGATGAAGAACGCCATCAGTGGCAGCGCAATGAGGGCGGGAATTTTTCGGAAGAACATGGACAGCGCCATGACAAGAAACAGGATGAGGAGCAGAATTATCTGAATCGTCTCGATCATTGGGTTCACCTCAGTACACGGGATGTGCATGTTCAGGCTGCAAGACGTCCACGATGACATCTTCGATGGCCACAGGACGATTTTGCGCGTCAATTTCCACGACGACCAGAAAGCCAGTCTCGCTGCCGGCGGAGAGGAATGCGCTCACGAGCGCAATCTGATCGCTGTAAATAGTGCGCCCGGTCTCAGCCGACCAGAATTCCAGGGCTGTCAGACAGCCCAGGGAGGGAGTATTGGGAAACCAGGGCAGGCCTCTGTAAAATTCCGGATTGATCGTCGTACCATGGGCGATGATTTCGGTCCGACCTGCCGCACCGGCGTCGAACGCCTCGTAAATGGGCGCGTATTCCTTCCAGGAATCAGGTAGCAGACCCTGGTAAATATCCCGGGACCAGGCAGAACCCAAGCCAGCGTTGCCGTGGAAGTACTGGCTCACCGGCGCTTCCCACGGCATGACTAATTGGATGTTGGGCGAAGGGCCGATGAAATCATTGTCGGACTGGCCGATCCCCTGAATTGAAAAGACGCCCTGCGGCGTGCTGCCATTGGTGATGTAGCCCGGCAGGTTGGAGATGGAGCGGGCAAGCTGGGACACGTGAAAAATAGCGCCATCCGCATTTCGCACAAATGCCCCGTCCGCTTTCTTTATGATGACCAAGCCCGGATAATCCCGGTTCTGTCGCTGCATGCTGAAAATGACCGGCTTTCCGACGACGAACGAATGGCGCAGCAGTTCCGACAGCGGTGGTCGCTCCGCGACGTTGTCCGGCGCCGTCGCTGCGAGCGAGCGCTGCAATCGCGAAATAATGGGATGGTCGAGTTGATCAGGGAATTGCGTTTTCAGCAGACGTTCGAACTCGGATGTACGAGCCGGGGCATTCCGCGTGACGTACAGCGCGGCCATGGCAAACAGTTTGGGATGCCGGGTCTGCCGGGCGATCGCTTCCATTTCAGCGGAAAAATCAGCAGGATACAGGCAATACGCTGCTTCCAAAATGGCGCGCCGGAACGAATCGGAGCGGTTTTCAAAATCAGCCAATCCCATCCGCAGCCGCTCTTTGAGGCTGTCGGATCGGTACAGCATGAGCTCCATCGCCCAGAACGCCGACTCCCACTGCGGCTCGTTCTCCGCATTCAGTGGCAGGGACAGATTCGGGTGAATCGTGTCGCTGATTAAATCACGCTCGAATTTTTCACGATTGTCTTTGATGCATTGAGGAGAGCAGAAATCATTGAGAGAGAAATGTCTGACCGGCGGACTGCACGCGAACATCAGCAGCGTCCAGACAAGCCATGGGATTCGAAGTAAATCTGAATGTCTCATCCACACCTTGATTTTTCTTTTGATTTTTATGCCGGAAATCCTTAATTTACGCGGTGCACTTTCGGCGTCGGGTCCGGGAATCCCGGCGCATCCGCGCGATGGATTGGCATTGAAAAATTCACTTCCAAATATAAGTTGTTTAATCAAAAAATTCAAGTATAATTCTTTTGAGATGAAACCGATGGACTTGAAAACAGATGTGCTGGTCGCCGGCGGCGGCGCCAGCGGTGTCTGCGCGGCCATTCAGGCGGCGCGATCCGGCGTCACCGTCGTTTTGATGGAAGAAACGCCGTGGTTGGGAGGCATGCTCACCTCAGCCGGGGTGAGCGCCATCGACGGCAACCATAAGCTGCCTTCCGGACTGTGGGGCGAATTCAGGGAGGCGCTGTACGCCCATTATGGGGGGCCGGAGGCCCTGGCCACCGGCTGGGTGAGTCACACGCTTTTTGAACCGCATGTGGGCCGCGCCATTTTGGAAGACATGGCCCGCGCTCATCCGGCCATCTCGCTCCATTTCGGTTTTTTTCCGAAGGCTATTTTGAAAGAGGACGAGACAGTCCGCGGCGCGATTTTTGAAAATCAGACCGGCGACCGAATCATTGTCAATGCGACGATCACCATCGACGCCACGGAATGCGGTGATATTCTGGCGCTGGCCGGCTGCGACTACGATCTGGGACGCGACGCCCAAAAAGACACTGGCGAGCCGGAAGCGCCGGAACAGGCGGACGATTTCATTCAGGATCTGACCTATGTGGCCATTTTGAAGGACTTCGGCCCTGGCGCGGATTTGACTCTTCCCCGGCCTGCCCGCTACGATCCGAAGCATTACACGGGCATCTGCCGCGAGGCGAGCGATTCGCAGCAGGCCGGCGTCGATTGCCAGACCATGCTCAACTACGGCCGTTTGCCCGGGGACAAATACATGCTCAACTGGCCCAATTCCGGCAATGACTTTTATTTGAACATCATCGAAATGAGTCGGCCGGAGCGAATCGCCGAACTGGAAAAAGCCAAGCAATTCACGCTGGGCTGCGTCTATTTTCTCCAGACAGAACTGGGAAGGACCCGGCTTGGCCTGGCCGACGATGAATTCCCCACGCCCGATCGTCTGCCGCTCATCCCGTATCATCGCGAGAGCAGGCGGGTGAAAGGGATTCGCCGGCTGACCACGCGCGAGCTCGTTGCCCCGTATCAGTTCGAAGCCTACAAGACTGGAATTGCAGTGGGAGACTATCCGCTGGATCATCATCATAAAAAAGCGCCCCGCAGGGTCACCGAAAATTTTCCCGACATCCCGGCATTCAACGTGCCGTTTGGCTGCCTGATCCCGGCCTCGGTGGATGGGCTTGTCATCGCCGAGAAAAGCATCTCCGTCACCCATCTCGTGAATGGCTGCACGCGATTGCAGCCGGTGGTGATGCAAATCGGTCAGGCCGCCGGCGCGTGCGCCGCGCTGTGCATCCGGGAACGGGTTCAGCCGCGGGCGCTGAATGTCCGGCAATTGCAGCAGACGCTGCTGGACGCCGGTTGCTGGCTCATGCCGTTTTGCGACGTCCCGCCGGATGCGCCGGAGTTCCAATCGGTGCAGCGCATCGGGCTGTGCGGTATTCTGCAGGGGCAACTCATTTCCAAAGACTGGGCCAATGAAATGCGATTCCATCCGGAAACGCCGATGACCGGCCAGGAGGTGTGGTCAGCGTTGAACCTGGCTTCGCAGCAAAACCTGCCGTTTCCCCATGAGTTCCCATCGCTGCCTGCGGAATTGACGTTCGACGGCGCATTTGCGCTGATCTTCCTTCATCTCCATCCCGAAAAATTGTCCGACAGCGAGGATAGCGCCCGATGGCAGACCTGTTTCGAAGGACTGTCCTGGTTCCGGGAATACCGCCATCGCCGGGCATTCCGGCCGGAGGACAGCATCCGGCGGAAGGATGTTGCCCTGCTGATCGATTGGATTTTCGACCCATTTCACCGGCTGCCGGTTGGGCTGTGAGGCAACGAATCAAGCCAGTGTGACTCAAACAGAAAGGATTTTCGATTTGAAAAAGACGATAATGCTTGCTCTTCTCCCGATGCTGTGGCTGTTCACGTCATGCCCGAACGCCGACGCCCCCGCAACCGACGAGCCGGCCCCCGAAGAACTGCGCGGCATCTGGCTCACCAACGTCGACAGTCGCGTGCTGGACTCGCGGGAATCGATTCGCGCGGCCATGCAATTTTTGGCTGATCACCATTTTAACGCCGTGTTCCCTGTGGTGTGGAACGACGCTGTAACTCTCTTTCCCAGTCAGGTGATGGACAGCCTCTTCGGCCTGCCCATCGATCCCCGTTATGCCGGCCGCGATCCGTTGCAGGAGGTGATCGAAGAAGCGCATCAGCGGGGCATCGCCGTCATTCCCTGGTTCGAATACGGTTTCGCCGCATCCTATCAAAAAAACGGCGGGGACATTCTGAAGGCGAAGCCACATTGGGCAGCAGCGGATAGCCGCGGTGGATTGCTCACCAAAAATGGATTCGAGTGGATGAATGGCTATCACGCCGAGGTGCAGCAATTCCTGTTATCTCTGGTGAAGGAGGTGGCCAGCCATTACGACGTGGATGGCGTGCAGGGCGACGACCGGCTGCCGGCCCAGCCCATTGAAGGCGGCTACTCAGCCCATACCGACAGCCTGTTCCGCGCGGAGCACAATGGCGCAGCTCCGCCGGATGATTTCAGAGATCCGGCCTGGCAGCGCTGGCGCGCGGACAGACTGAGTCAATTCGCCCATCGCCTGTACGCTGAAGTGAACGCGCTCAAATCGAATCTCATCATCTCCTGGGCGCCCTCCATTTACCCGTGGTGTTATGATGAATATCTGCAGGACTGGCCAGCCTGGCTGCAGAATGGCGACGCCGACATCGTGATTCCCCAGTGCTACCGCTACAATCTCGCTGACTACAAATCGACTGTGAATACACTGATACCAGCGGAGTTGGCGACTCAGCCCGGCGACAAAATTATCTTCCCCGGCATTTTGATGAATGTCGGCGATTACACCATCAGCGAAGAATTGCTCATGCAGAAATTGGCCTACAACAGGGAGAAGGGCTATTGCGGAGAGGTATTTTTCTTTTATGAAGGACTTCGGAAGAATGACGACGCTCTGTCGAAGAAGCTCCTCGAATCGTATTACCACCAAAAGGCGACATTGCCGTTCTGATGCCGGCGCCGGTGAAATTCGCGTCATGGCTCCCGGCGGCGAAGGCGCGGCTCACATGGCAGCGACCAAATCCGCCACATAGTTGGCAATGGCCAGGCAGCTTGTCAGACCGGGCGAATCGATTCCAATGAGTTGAATGCACCGGGGATGTTTTTCATCCGGTTCAATGACCCAGTCGAAATAGTTCTTCAATTTCGCCTGCACCCCGGCCTGATGCAGGGAAATATCATCCAGCCGAAGGTTGGGGAAAAAAGACTGCACCCGATTCAGGTACAATTCCGGCGGCAGCAGATCCGACGCATTGTCCTCTCTGTCGAGGACGCCTTTCGTGGCCGGGCCGATAGTCACGGTGTTGCCAATTTCATAGCGACCGTCGCTGATGTCGAAGGTCGGCGTCACATGCACCCCGACTGTTTTCAGCACTTGTTTGCTGTGAAAGAGCCGTTGAAATTCCTGAAACGACACCTCAGCTTTTGTTCCGTCCGGGTAAATGGGATGCGGCACCGGATAAATATTGAGGCCATGATGAAAAATATCCGCTCGCCTCGTTTTGAGAAATTTCACCGCCTCGCCGCGAATGGGATTGATTTCGAAACGACAGTCAGGATTCACTTTTTTCGCGATCTCATCGGAGTACAGTCCTGCAGAATTGATCAAAATATCCGTCTCAAAAATCTCTGTCGCCTGGCCCGCTTCTGTCTGTATTTCGAAATAACTGTCCCGGGGCTTGATGGCCACGACCCGGGTGTTGGTGAGGAAGAACGCTTCCTGGTTGGTCGCCAGCGTGAACAGCCGATAGACCAATTGCGTGACCTCCACGATTCCCGACGTTGGGAAAAAGGCCGCGCTGAGGCAGCGGATATTGGGCTCCATTTTCTTCGCCTCGTCCGCTGAAATGCGCCGCGCTCCGGGCACCATGTTTTCCCTGGCAATGCGAAGCGTATCCTCCAAAAAATCGATCTCCTGTTCCTTTGTGGCAACGATCAGCTTGCCGGTCTGGTGAATGGGCACATCGAATTCGCGGCAGAAATCGTAGAGCATGCCATTTCCTTTCACGCACAGTTCGCCTTTCAGCCGACCCAGGTCTCTGGGATAATAGACCCCGGCGTGAACCACGCCGGAATTCCGCGAGGACTGATTCTCCGCCGTCACTTTCGGATTTTTCTCCACCACGATGACGTCGTTGTAAATTTTGGATAGCTGGTAGGCAATGGCGCAACCGACCACCCCGGCGCCGATGATAGTGATATGAACTCGTTCGGACATTACTTCCCTTTCCCGGTACGTTTCGATGATTCTCCAACTCGCCCAACTTAAGAAAATTTTTAAAATATTTCAAGTAATTAATTGATTCTTTTATTCTCATTTACTATATTTGTGGCGTAACCGTTCACAGGTTCCGGGTTCAGCGTTCCCGGTTGGGGTTTTGGATTTGGTTGCGCGAAACATTTTGTATGCTCAACGAGTCCGTTATCAACTGTACGTTATCATTAACCTTGAACGATGAACCTGCGAGCGGTTACTTTGTGGCAGCAGCAACGCGTCCGCATTTCTACAATCGAGAATGATTTGGTTTTGGATTTTTGCACGGGGTCTGGGTCTACAACTGCAGTTGCCCACAAAATGGGCAGGCAATATATCGGCATTGAGCAGATGGACTACATTGAAACCATTCCTGTTGAACGCTTGAAGAAAGTCATCGCGGGCGAACAGGGCGGCATCTCCAAATCCGTCAATTGGCAGGGCGGCGGCGATTTCATCTACGGCGAACTGATGAAATACAACGAAGCCTTCATGGAGCGCATTCAGGCCGCCAAGTCCAGCGAAGAACTCCTGCAAATCTGGCGCGAGATGGCGGAGGGCTCGTTCCTGAACTGGTACGTCAACCCCGAAATGCCTGAAGAAGCAATGAACGACTTTATCGCATTGGGCAGTGAACCCAACGGACTGGAAAAGCAAAAACATCTGCTGGCGGAACTGCTGGACAAGAATCAGTTGTATGTGAATCTTTCGGAGATTGACGATGTGCAGTTCAAGGTCAGTGAGAAAGATAAAGCATTGAATAAGGCATTTTACGGAGAACATCTATGACTGCGCTCTATTCCGATACCCACCCCAAAATGGAAGCCCTGCAAATCGAATTGATTCGACGCATGCCATCGTGGAAAAAGATGGCTATGGTGGACAGCCTGAACGAGACCATCAAGGCGCTGGCGCTTGGCGATATTCGACAGCGCCATCCCAAAGCGAGGCCCGAACAACTCCGCAGCATGCTGGCAGAAATGTTACTCGGCGCGGAATTGGCTGAAAAGGTGTACAAACATGCAAGGTGAAGTCACACGGATTACATTGCTCGTCACGCAAACGCTTGAACAGATCGGCATCCCCTACGCAGTGGGTGGTTCGCTGGCAAGTTCCCTGCATGGCGTTATGCGGTCCACGCTGGATGTGGATATTGTGGCGGATATGAAAGTGAAACACGTCCAGCCATTGGTCGCCGCGCTCTCAAAAGAATTTTACGCCGACGATGAAATGATGCGCGACGCCATCGCTCATCACAGCAGTTTCAACCTGATCCATTATGAAACCGCCTTCAAGGTGGATATTTTCATCAGCAAACTGCGCGCCTTCGACGCATTGCAATTCGAACGGCGCAGAACGTTGGTCATTGCTGCTGATCCCGAACAAAGTGTGTATGTGGTCAGTCCCGAAGATATTGTTCTGGCAAAACTGGAATGTTATCGCCTGGGCGGCGAAGTCTCCGAGCGTCAATGGCGCGATATCCTTGGTGTATTGAAAACCCGCGCCGGCGAACTCGAACTGGACTACCTGCGGAAGTGGGCGGGCGAACTCCGAGTGAACGACCTGCTGGAACGCGCCTTGCGGGAGGCAGAGTAACGCCATGATCGAACAGTTTCTCTACGAACGTCTTGACGCGGCGTCCAGCATGGGCTTTCTCAAAACGGAAGTCTCCGACAGTGTCGCACAAAATCTCAACTCCAAATACGAACTGCGTCCCTATCAGGTGGATGCCTTTGCGCGCTTTTTCCATTGTTACAAAAACCATTTTCCCGACAAAACCTATCCCCTGCATTTTCTGTTCAACATGGCGACGGGCAGCGGCAAGACGCTCATCATGGCGGGCTTGATTCTTTATCTTTACGAGCAGGGCTATTGCAATTTCCTGTTCTTTGTTAATTCCACCAATATCATCGAAAAGACCAAAGACAACTTCCTCAATCCCGGCAGCATCAAATACCTGTTCAATTCCTTCGGCTACGCTCAGGACAGGCAGGATATTTACATTGCCAACCCTTCGGCTCCGCTCAGGGCAGGCCGCCGCGTGCGCGTGACGCCTGTCGAGAACTTTGAAGCGGTCAACCCCAGCGACATCAATATCTGCTTCACCACGATTCAAAAACTCCACGTCATCGCCACGGGTCACGGCGGCGCGACCGTCGTGCTGGACGCTTCGCGCGGGAAAAAAGGCTGGGTGGTGGAAGACGAAACCCGTCAGGACGTAAAGGTGCGAGACATCGAGCGCAACATCGTTCAATCTGCCATCGCGCGCAACCCGTTCTTTACCTTTGCCTCACTCAAACGCTATTTTCCCCATCTGGCCTCCATTCGCGACTTTATCGCATCGGACGATTTTCTCGGCGGGCTGGAAATCACCTTTCAGGGCAATATGTACTGGCTGGACGACAACCGCTCTGAAAAACTCGCCGCCGTGTCGGGCCTGATGAGTCAAATCGAAGCCGAAATCCGCCAGCAAATCACCGACTACGAAGGCACGCGAGACTTCAGACGCAATTGGGTGCATGAAATCTTCAAAGACAAGGCGCTAAAATTCGACGCCAAAAACCCTCGCGCCGCAGACGACACGCAGTTTGAGCATTTCGTCTCCGACAAAGATTGGTTTGCCTTCAACACCATCTACGGAACGAGCGAAGAAAAAGCCTTTGTGCGTATGCTGGACAGACACATGCAAAAACTACAAGCGCAATACGAGCATATCTATCTTCTGCGCAACGAAGGGCATTTTGCAATCTACAACTATGCCAATGGTCAAGCCTTCCAGCCAGACTTTGTTTTGTTCCTGCGAGAGAAAAGCGGCAGGCTACTCACTTACCAGCTTTTCATCGAGCCAAAAGCAAAGATACTGCAAAAAGCCGAGCCGTGGAAACTGAATTTTCTCAATACAATCAAATCAGAGTTTGAAACCAAATTGCTGACGCTTGAAGACAAAAAGTACCGCTTGGTTGGCGTACAGTTTTACAACAACGAAGATGAAAACCAATTCAGAGCAAGTCTTGAGTCGGTGTTGAATATTTAGCCTGAATTATTCATGAACTTGCTCATAATTTGAGTCAACATTCAGATTTTCAATTAGCTAAAGACTAAGCTATTTTGAAACTCAGTTTTTATATGTTTATTCTAAAAAGAGCACCATTCAGGTTAGCCAGCCTCCTTTAAAAGTACGATGAATAATGCAGGTTAGCTAACATAAATGCACCGTGTTTTTAAAAACAAACGGCGGCATAACATAGCTGAACAAGAGGTTTTTGAATGAACAAATCCAACGGATTTTTTCCAGGTATCTTCATCTGTACAACCAACGCACTCCGCGGCCTTTCACGCAGCCGATCTGTTTCCCGGCCTGACGCCTTTCCCATCCGCGCGCCGCAGCACCGACACCATCCCTTTGCTAATCCATCCAACGCACCCCGGCAGACAAATTTCCACAGATTGCCCGAAGTGGAAAGCCGGCCACTGGCTTCGCTCACACAGGCAACGCTGACTCACGAGTCAGGGGGTCGCCTATGAAATCGAAACTCATGACCTGGTTTGTTTTCATTGGAATTCTTATTCTGCCTCTGCGCGTTGCAGCTCAGGAAAACACCATCTACCAGGCCACGTGGGAATCATTGAAATCGCGACCCTACCCACAGTGGTTCAGCGACGCCAAATTGGGCATTTTCATCCATTGGGGCGTCTATTCGGTCCCGGCCTGGAGCGGCCGGGAGCAGTACGCGGAGTGGTTTCTGCGAGGGCTGGAGAGCGGCGATTCGGCTCGCATCCAATTTCAGAAGCGCGCTTTTGGCGAAAATTTCACCTATCGCGATTACGCCCCGCTGTTCAAAGCTGAATTGTTCGAGGCGAATGAATGGGCGCAGCTATTTGCCCGAAGCGGCGCCCGATACGTGATCCTCGTCTCCAAACATCACGACGGCTATTGTCTCTGGCCCAGCCGATACGCGCCCGGCTGGAACAGCAGCGACGTGGGGCCGCGCCGTGATATTGTCGGCGAGCTGAGCGCGGCGGTGCGAAACGCCGGGCTGAAAATGGGTCTCTACTACTCCCTGCCGGAGTGGAATAACCGACTTTTCCGATGGTACACCGATCCCAACGATCAGATTGGCCCTTACGTGGAACAGCACATGATTCCGCAGTTCAGGGAATTGATCTCGGCGTACCGGCCCGAAGTCCTTTTCACCGACGGCGAGTGGTTTCATTCCGCTGAAACCTGGCACGCGCCGGAGTTGATTGCCTGGTACTACAATCTTGTCGGCCCGGACGCCATTGTGAATAATCGCTGGGGCGCGGGCAGCGACATCGGATTTTTGACGCCGGAGTACAGCGCCGGCATTCATATCACCGATCGCCCCTGGGCTGAATGCCGAGGTCTGGGTCGCTCCTTTGGACTGAACCGCAACGAAAAACTGGACGCCTACCTATCGGCGTCGGAATTGATTCACTTTTTCGTGAAGGCAGTCGCTCACGGCGGCGGCATGACGCTGAATGTCGGGCCCGGCGCCGACGGCCAGATTCCACTGCTGCAACAGGAACGGCTCGTTCAACTGGGACGATGGTTGCAAGTCAATGGCGAAGCGATTTATGGATCAAAGCCCTGGGCCAAGACCGGCGAGACCAAATCCTATTTTCTGGAGCGCATCGATTCGGCGATCGATTTTGACTGGGTGCGAAATTCGCCGGGCACGCCCATTGCGGAAGATGATTTTTCCGTCACCTGGACCGGCTTCATTCAACCTGAATTTTCTGAGGAATATCGATTCACGATCCACGCCGATGACAGCGCCGAAGTCTGGATCGATGGCCGCGCCATTCCCGACGCCGAATTCGCCGGGACCAGCCAGGAGCGAAGCGGCCGCATGCACGTGACTGCATTCAAAAAATACCCCATTAAAATCCGGTTCATTGAGAGGAAGCAGAACGCATCGATACAGCTTTACTGGGAGAGTCCGCGCCAGCCCGGAGAGATCGTCCCCGGGGCGCATTTATTCACCTCGAACCAGAGCGCCGGCAGCGGCGATGGCCTGAACGGCCGATACGAATCCGAGGGGCATTATCTGTGCTACACGACCCATCACGGCAATCTGTACGCAATTTGTCTGGAGTGGCCGGGCAAGGAACTGGTTCTGCCGGTGGGCCGTCCGCAACGGGACGCGCGAGTGGCCCTTGTGGGCTTGCATCGCGATTTATCATGGCAGTATAAAAACAACCGTCTGCGGATTGATACATCGCAGATCAGTTGCAACGAATTGCCGTGCGAACACGCGTGGGTATTTCGAATCAGCGGCAACATCCATCAACTTAACGAAGGGCGAAGCAATGAAAGGTAATCTGTTCCTCCTCATGATTGGATTTGGAATTTTCCTGACTGGTCTCCTGAGTTGTTCCCATCCGCAGCAGAAAAATTATCTGAATGAACCGCGGCAGCAGTTTGACGAACGAATGGCCTGGTGGCGCGAGGCGCGGTTTGGCATGTTCATTCACTGGGGCATTTATTCCGTGCCGGCCGGCGTTTACAAAGGCGAAGGCGGTCACGCCGAATGGATCATGGAAACCGCCCATATCCCGGTTCAGGAGTACGAGCAGTACGCGACGCAATTTAATCCGGTAAAATTTAACGCGGACGAGTGGGTGCAGATTGCAAAAAATGCGGGCATGAAATACATCGTCATCACGTCCAAGCATCACGATGGATTCTGTCTCTGGAATTCCCGGGTCTCGGATTACGACATCATCGACCGCACGCCGTTCAAGCGCGATGTGCTTCATGAACTGGCCGTTGCCTGCCGCGACCAGGGCATCAAATTATGTTTTTATCACTCCATTATGGATTGGCATCACCCGGATGCCCGGGGCGAAAATTTTCCCCAATACAGGGAGAACTATCTCAAACCGCAACTCAGGGAACTCGTGAACGGGTACGGCAAACCTGGCGTGCTGTGGTTTGATGGCGAGTGGATCGACGAGTGGACCGAGGATCAGGGCCGGGAGCTTTACAATTATGTGCGAAATCTTCAGCCGGACATCATCATCAACAATCGGGTGGGCAAGGGCCGCTCCGGCATGCAGGGCATGAATACCTACGAGGGCGCGGCCGGCGATTTCGGAACGCCGGAGCAGGAGGTGCTGCAATCCGCTTCCACCATAGATTGGGAATCGTGCATGACGATGAACGATCACTGGGGATTCAATGCTCAGGACGATCATTGGAAATCGCCGGAGATGCTCGTGCATCATCTGGTGGACATTGCCGCCAAAGGTGGAAATTTCCTGCTGAATGTCGGGCCGACCTCAGAAGGACTCATTCCGCAGCCCAGCACCGACCGGCTTCGGGAAATCGGCGAATGGATGAAAATCCACAGTGAGGTGATTTACGGGACTCACCGCCTGCCATTTTATCGCGAAGGCGAATCGATCCGCTACATTCAAAGCCATGATAAAAAACACATTTACGCCTGTGCTCTTCAGTGGCCGGGCCCGCACATCACGTTCAAGTACGTCATCCCGGAGGAGAGTTCGGAAATTTTCCTGCTGGGTCACCCCCACGCTCTGGACTGGGACTACGACGCAACCCAGGGACTGACCATTCACCTGCCTGAATCGCTGATGGAAGAAGCCGGGCGTCCGATGAAACACGCCTTTTGTTTCAAAATCAAAGGCGCCCAGCCGAGTGTCGCTGAAAAGCCGGTTGTGAGCAGCCCGCAGAAGCAGAATCTTTCCTCACTCCTTTTTTCCGAAAACGTCGCCATGACACTGAACTCGGCGACCGAGGGCGCGCAGATCCGGTATACGCTGGACGGGTCCGAGCCGGACATGAACTCCCTCCTGTATCACGAGGCGATTCAGCTCTCGACGACTACCACCGTCCGGGCGGCCGCGTTCAGGCAGGGATATGTGAAAAGCGAGACCGCCGCCGCGCAGTTCATTCTGGCCAATAAATACAAACGCATCCAGTTGAAACAGCCGGCAAGTGAGCGCTATCCCGGCCAGGGCGAATTGACGCTGGGCGATTGGGAGCGCGGCTCCGGCGATTTTCGTGATGGAAAGTGGTTAGGGTTTGAGCAGGAAAATTTCGAGGCAGTGGTGGACCTGGGCAAACCGGTTCCGGTTCAAAAAATAACCAGCGGCTTTTTGCAGAATATCGACTCCTGGATCTGGCTGCCCACGTCCGTGGAATATAGCCTGTCCCTTGATGGGCAGGAGTTCACGGAGACAGCGACCGTCGCGCACAATGTAGCGCAGAACAAAGACGGCATGATCATTCAAAATATCAGCCGCGAATTTGATCGCGTCCCGGCGCAGTTCGTTCGCGTCCGCGCGACGAACATCGGCGTCTGCCCCCAATGGCACAAAGGCGGCGGAGGCAAAGCCTGGCTTTTTGTGGATGAAATCATTGTGGAATGAAAGGCTGTCATCCGGGATAAATCAGCAGCAGTAAAATAATAACGCTCATTTGGCATTTCATTTCAGAAGTTCAGGTGTTCTATCGCATTGCGCCTTTAAGATTGTAGCCGTTCACAGGTTCCGGGTTCAGCGTTCCCGGATGGGGTTTTGGATATGGTTGCGCATAACATTTTTTATGCGCAAATAGTTCGTCATCAACTGTACGTTATCATTAACCTTGAGCCCGGAACGATGAACCTGTGAACGATTACTTAAGATTTGAAGGCTGAACCGTTACATTCTTTGAAATAATTTCAGAATGAATTATCCGTCATCAACGAGGAGGAAAACATGTTCGAAACCAAAGTGTACGTTGAACGCAGAAAACAATTGAAGAAAAAAATATCATCCGGGCTGATATTATTTTTAGGCAATGAAGAAAGCCCGATGAACTATCCGGCCAACACCTTTGCCTACCGCCAGGATAGCACCTTCCTTTATTATTGGGGAATCGACTCGCCCGGCTTTGCCGCTCTCATCGACGCCGATAGCGGTGAGGAAACAGTGTTCGGCTATGATTTCGAAATAGACGACATCATCTGGATGGGGCCTCAGGAAAAATTGGCGGACAAGGCGAAACGAATCGGCGTCGCCAAAACCAGCGCGTTGAATCAGTTGGAGACCGCCATCAAAGATGGCCTCCGGACGGGCCGAAGAATCCATTACCTGCCGCAGTATCGCTTCGACAACATCATCAGGATGGAGCGACTCTCCGGAATTCACACATCGCTGGTGAATGACTACGCATCCAAAGAATTGATCGCCGCAGTCGTGGCTCAGCGCTCTATCAAATCGGAGGCTGAAATTGAACAGATCGAAATGGCTTTGGATGTGAGTTACGATATGTACGCCCTGGCCATGAAGCAGTCGCAGCCAGGCATGGTCGAACGCGAAATCGCCGGCGCCGTGGAAGGCCTTGCACTGTCGCGGGGCTGCCTTATTTCCTTCCCGGTCATTTTCACCATTCATGGGGAAGTGCTTCACGGCCATTCGCATCACAATGTGATGAAAGATGGGGATCTGCTCATTCTGGATTCCGGGGCTGAATCGCCGTTGCACTACGCCAGCGACATCACCCGGACATTCCCGGTCGGGAAGAAATTCACGCCCGCGCAAAGGGACATTTACACCGTGGTTCTCAACGCCCAGTTGGCAGCGATAGAAATGATGAAACCGCGCGTACCGTTCAAAGACGTGCATCTCACCGCCGCGAAAACCATTGCCCGGGGCATGAAGGATCTGGGTTTCATGAAAGGCAATACCGACGATGCGGTCTCGGCCGGCGCCCATGCCCTGTTTTTCCCGCACGGGCTGGGGCATCAGTTGGGTCTGGACGTCCATGACATGGAAAGCCTCGGTGAAAATTTTGTGGGCTACGACGCCACGGTCAAACGCAGCGACCAATTCGGGCTGGCCTATTTGCGCTTTGCCAGGAAGCTGGAGCCGGGGCTGGTGCTCACTGTTGAGCCGGGCATCTATTTCATGCCGGAACTGATCGGCTTCTGGAAATCGCAGGGCAAATTCACCGAATTCATCAATTACGAAGCAGTCGAGAAAACCATCGGACTCGGCGGCATTCGGATCGAGGACGATGTGCTGATCACCAAAAATGGACATCGGGTGTTGGGCAAGCCAATCCCCAAATCCATCGACGACATTGAAGCGCTGAAGCTGTGATTGGTGTGGCTGTATGCAGAGAGCGCTCTCTCCGTACAGCGCCGCGGCAGTGGGTGAGCTTTTTTTGAATTCGCGCCACAGAGCAGGTCTGCCTATTCAGCCTGCGTGGCTTGTCAATTTTCTAATTTACCCCTAATTTTTATGGAGTGAATATGAATATTTATATCCTCATCATTGTTCTTTATCTCGTCGGTCTCACCATCATGAATTTCTGGAAATCGAGGAAAGTGCAGAGCCAGGATGATATGATGCTGGCTGGCCGTTCTATTTCCATGACCAAAATGGTGTTCACGCTCATCTGCACATGGATCGGCAGCGGGACGTTCATCTCCGGCGCTGAGTTCGCTGCAAAGGCTGGCTGGAGCGCATTGTGGCAGGTGGGAGGCGTGGCAGTTGGCATCGTGATCATCTATTTTTTAGCTGCGAAAATCCGAACCTTTGGCCAGTACACGGTCGGTGACATTCTCGAAGTGCGCTACGGGCCCGTGGCCCGGGTGTTCGGCGCCATCGCCATTGTCATCAGTTTCACGACCATTGTCAGCTATCAATTCAAAGCCGGCGGCTACATTCTGAAAACAATCTCCGACGGCGCACTTTCCGATGCCCAGGGCATGTTTTTCGCATTCCTGTTCGTCACCATTTTCACGATGATCGGAGGCATGGTCGCCATCGCCAATACCGACTTGCCCAATGGCATCATTATTTTGACAGCCATGATCGTGTCCACGCCGCTGGTCATCATCGCGGCCGGCAGTTTTTCCACGATGGCAGCGGTGTTGCCAGCCACGCATCTCCAGGTTTTTAATCCCGAATTCACCTACAATCCACCGATGAAAATTCTCGCTATCGCCATTTCCACATTTTTGCTGCTGTTGGGCGTGCAGAGCATGTATCAGAAATTCTACAGCGCCAAGACGCCCCAGGAAGCCCGCAAGGCAGCCGGCATCTGGGTCATCGGCACCATTTTCATCGAGACCGTGGCCGTGGTGATGGCCATTTTTGCGTCGGTGCATTTCTGGGATCGTCTGCAGGCTGGTCAACTGGATCATGCCGAAGTGATTGTGCGAGCCGCTCGCGAAATGATTCCCATGCCGGTCGGCGTGCTGCTGTTGGGCGCTGCCACCGTCGTTGTCATTTCAACCGGGATGAATTACCTGCTTTCGCCCACCACCACGCTGATCCGGGACATCATTCAGCGTTTTTCCAAATCAAAGCAGAAGGATGTCGTGCGCAAATCAACAGCCGAAAAAAATCTGCTCCTTCAGCCAAAGGTCATCGCTGCAGCGGCGCTGTTCCTCTCCGGATTCCTGACCTGGTTCAAAAGCGAGTCAGCCAGCTATCTCGGCGTGCAGGTCGCCCAATTCATCGCTGAAAACACGGATATGCAGTTCAGCATCCCGGCCATGGCAATCGTGTTCAAATTACTGGTTTACCTCATTCCGGTTTTTGGTATTGGTATGGTCATTCTGACGCTCGCAAAACTCCCGACGAAAGTCACCGCGCTGGTCGCCGGACTGATACCGTTCGCTGCGCTGGGAATTCTGCTCACAGCGAGCAAGCAGGCGTTGAGCCATTTAGGAGTTGGCGTCTATTTAGCCATGGTGGCGGGTCTGGCGCTCATCATCTATCGCGATACTGAACGCGCTGCGGCCGAGAAAAAGGTGGTGTTTCTGCAACAATTTCTCATCGTTCTGGTCGGCGTGTTCGCCTATCTCATGGCCACCCAGATGACCTCGGTGCTGGAGAATGCCTATTTTGCCTACACAATTTACGGTGTGGCTATTACGCCGGCGTTGTTAGCTGCCTTAGCGTGGAAGCGGGTCACTAAAATCGCGGGACTGGTATCCATTGTGTCCGCCACTGTGGTCACGCTGTTCCTGAAAATTGCCGGCTATGTCTGGCCTGGCATCATGAAACCGGCCGGCGATCCCAATGCCGATCCGTTTGGCATTCCGCTGCTTTATCCGGCGCTGGTCGTTGCACTGGTGAGTCTGGTTGGAATTTCTTACATCACCAAACCACCGTCAAAAGAGGTGCTGGCGAGATTCTTCCCGGATGGAAAAGAAGCATAGCGCAGCATTGATACTATGGTAAAACGCGGGCCCTCAATGGAGAGATGGAATGTAGGGTCCGCGTCTATTTTTTGAATCACTCCCGGTACCGTTCCAGGATAACCGCCAGCACGCCGAACTGATCGGTCAGCAATCCTTCGTAGCCGCTGGGACGATCGTCCCAGAACCGCCAATCCACGCCGGATTTGCAGCCGCCAAAGACAAGCCCTTCAGCCAGTCCCAGTGCCAGACGTCGCAGCACAAAATCAGCTTCTTCCGTCATGCCCACAGCGTAAAGCGCATTGACAAAATGCCGCGCCTGAGAATGCGTCCGACCGCCATTCTGATAATAGCCCAGGGGATAACCCTGCATGATGTCCGCGAGATCTGCGTCCGGGATGTGCCATAAATTGCCGGGCAGACCGTAGATCGGGTCCGGCATATTCACCCGCTTTGTCTCCTGCCAGAGTTTTTCCATGATGGTCCGCGCCGGCTCAGGCTCCACCAGCCCATTGCTGATGGCGACGCCGTTCACGAACAGGAACGCATGATCGTGCAACTGATTCTTTTTGCAGCGCCAGCCAGCCAGCCAGCCAGTCTCAGGATTGAAGAACGTGGGAAAATACCGGCCGTGCAATTTTTCCGCCCATGCGTTCAAATCCACACCCACGTCAGTCACTCCCAATTTCGGCAGCGATTGCGCAAGCGTATTCAGCGCGGCGTAGAGCAAGGCGTTGGCAAAGGCGTCTTTCCAGCCAAAGGAAATGACGTCCCACCAACAGGTGCTCCATTGGCCGCTGCCGCTTATGCCCGTCCGGTAGTCGCTCTCGATGAGGCCATCATCGTCCAGATCGCGGGCGCGCATTTTCTTCACCTGTCGCTGAATGGGATGAAGGTAGCGCGTCACCCATTCCGGCGAAGCTGCCCGGCTGAGATATTCTGCCAGTCCAAGCAGACACGCCGCGCCGGTCATCAGATATTCGTCCTCTGCGTCATGGGATTCGCCCTCGTGCAACAGCTTTCCGCTGGAATAGCCAGGTCCGCCATCCAGCCAGCGCTCCAGGGACGCTCGCAGCAGATCGACCGCCTTCAGTCCGGGGAGGAGCTCCCCCATCCGCGTCGTAATCGCCGACCAGTTATCCATGCTGATCGGGCAGTGAATGGATGCGCTGTTATTGCTCAACGTGGCCGTATCCGGTCGATAGGTGAGCGCTGTAAACGCGGTCTTTCGGATCGCCCTTTTCAATTCTTCCGGGGCTGAACGCCGCAACGAAAGAGCCGGTTCGGTGATGCTTATTTCCAGTTCTGTCTGAAACTGACCCGCGGGAATCAAATAATCGCCCTCTGGCTGCGGCGCCTCGCCCAGCTTCAGTTCATTGATGATCAAATCGATGGGCCGAAACGCATCAAAACGCCACAGCGTTCCGGGATTCAAAGCCTGGATTTTCAGGCTGCCGGCAGTGGGGGCATGCACGATGACCGGCAGCGACAAATTGCCGGTCTCGCCGGATCGGGTGATAGCGCCCAACACATTCACCGGCGACACAGTGGGTTGAATGCCCATTGTCCACGCGCTGCTGGTCCACGCGCGGAGAGCAGTTTCAGCCGTCCGCTCTGCCCGGAGCACGAGGCGATCGTCGTGAATTTCCCAGGCCAGCCGGTAATTCAGGCCGACTTCATTCAGCGTCACGTCATAGGCGATATGGTTGCCGATCACCGAAGTGTGGCCTTCCACATTGTACCGCAGCGTTGGCGCCGCTATCGGCCTGCCGCCAACCGGGTGCAGTTGAATTCCCTGATAAAAAACGCCAGGCTGAATTTTCAAAAGGTTCTGAGAAAATTTCCCCTGACCTTCACCGTCGATGCTGAGAAAAGAAAAACCGGCGCGATTCAAAAAAAATCCCACGTCGAAAAATCGGGTGCGATATCGCACCTGTCCGGCCAGGCGCTGCGCTGAAACGCCCTGCGGCAAGCCGGCCAGCGAGACATGCTGGCTGGCCAGCGTTTTTTCGTCCCGCGGCTCAATCTTTCCCAACGGCTCCCCCTCGATGATCATTCCACCGGCGGCCAGATTCCACGACGTCCACCATTCATCCACGCCAGCTTTGCGAATTTCCACGATGACCGCGGAGGTGATGGCATCGCCCAGATCGAACCATAGCATCGAGTTCTCGGCGCAGCAGTCCACATCCTGTTCATGCCGCAGCACCTGCCACTGATCGTCTTTCCAAATCAGCACACGAAACGAAACCACCCAGTCCGGATCCTGGCGGCTGCCGCATTTGTGGTAGCCGGGCGCGCGCATCAGTCCCAGACGGCTCAAGCGAGCCGGCGCGTGCATCTGTAAAATTCGCGCATGAATGATCCGAAGCGCCGGCGCATCATCCTCACCGGCAATTGGTCGAGTCCATATTCCCCGGCAGAACGATAACGATGGTTTGACGCCCAGATCTCCCATGGGCGGTTCATAATCCAGCAGTTTCAATAAATCGATCGCCATATAAATTTTGTCTCCTGTTCATCAATATCAGTTCAAAATGATAAAACGCAGCGCTGCTCACGGGGAGCATCGCGTGCTGTGATGGTTGAAGGGAAAATGAAAAAAGGCAGGCATTGTTTCTCTGCGGGAATTTCGCGCGCCGCGGCCCCCTATCGCACTGACTTTTGGAAGCGTTCCCCTGTTGCACCGAATTTCTCAACGAGGTGAAGGGGATTCGGGTAAAATGCGGCTGCGGGCTGTATGAAAAAAGCGTCGCGCTCCCGGCGAGAGAGTGAGGCGCTATTGAATATCGGTGGACAGCTTGAATCGGAGGATTCGATTGTTGCCGGTATCTGCCACGTACACTGTCTTATCGAAATAGGCCACGCCCATGGGACGGTGGAATTGTTTTTCGCCGTCGCCAAATTCGCCGAACGAGTGCATTTCAACCCCGGACGAATTGAACTTGAACAACCGATGCTGGTGCGCATCCACGACAAAAATGTTGCCCTGTTCATCGATGGTGACATCCTCCGGAGCGGAAAATTTTCCCTGGGCAAAAATGTCGGTGGGACTGGTGGCCGGATTCAATTTAATGGCGAAGCCGTACACATTGGACGTGATCCACTGGACTTTATAAAAATTATCACCTTTCTGCGAGAAGATAAAATCGAAATAGCCGGTCGCGCCGTTGAAACTTTTGGTGATGGTAATGCCGCAGGGAGTGGCTGTCGAAAACATGCCGGTGCCATTGGGCTCCATGTTGATGGGGCCAATCAACTCATCCTCATCGTCCGTCTTTGGAGAGAAGTAAAAAATGGCATTATCCCGTTTATCCGGCCCATTCACCGTGACGTAATACCACTGCTCCAATTCGACAGAACCGCTCTGGGTTCCGTGCCAGGCGGCAACCGACGTAAACTGCCGATTGGGGTGATCGACGTCTTCATAGACCAGTTTCACCTCTGCAGCGGCAATGTTGTGCTGGACTGAATATAAGTCAATTTTATAGATTTTATTGGTATTGCTCACAACAACAAGATTCAATCGGCCGTCCTGAGAAACGCACGTCGGCTCAGGAATTGGCTGCGAACTGCCGACCCTGTTCCCATTCAAATCCAGCATCAAAATTCGGTCATTTGCCGAATCAGCAATGTACAGATACGGCTCGTTGCCAACAAGAATATCAGTGGGAGAACTCAGATTGAAGCCGTTGCTCGCATCCCAGTCAGGATATTGCTGAATATAGGTCGTATCGCCCACACCGATGGTCGTGCTCTGGTCTTTCGGCGTGGCCGGCAGCGGATACTTGTCGCCGCAAGAGGGAAGCAAAAAGGCAACTGACACAATGATGGTCGCGGCAGCAATGAACACTTTCGAGTTCGTCATTACGTTTAATCCTCGCATGGTTCCTGGTTGATTCATATTAACACTTCCTGAATTGATCGTGACGCATGTTTTTATCGTTGGAAGAAATCGCGCTCAATTCCTTCTGCAACACAGACAATTTAATGATTCACCCGCAGACACAATCCCTTGAGATAGCTCGTCTCAGGAATGTGCAACGTGACCGGATGATCCGGACTTTGTCCCAGCCAATTGACAATCTGTGCGTCCCTGCCGGCGTCGATGGCTGCGTCAGCGACTATTTTTTGGAACAGGTCCATTTTCACCAGACCGGAGCACGAGAATGTGAAAAGCATGCCCCCGGGTTTGAGCAAGCCGAACGCCAATCGATTTATGTCTTTATAGCCGCGGCTCGCCTGGGACAAATGCCCCTTCGTCTCGGCAAACTTGGGGGGATCCAGAATAATGACGTCGTACAATTTGCGTTCATCCTTGTAATGACGCAGGAGATGAAACACATTCGCCTTCACGTTTTCACAGGATTCGCGCGCGAACTGATTGAGTTGCACATTCCTGTCTATCTGCTCCACTAATCCGGCCACATCTTCCACATTGGTGACGCGCTTTGCTCCACCTTTCAAGGCAGCCAAGCCAAACCCGCCGGTATAGGCAAAGCAATTGAGCACCTCAGCCCCGGCGCTATGCGAACGCACAAGCTGGCGATTGACGCGTTGATCCAGGTAAAATCCGGTCTTGTGCCCGGTTTTGATATCGACGAAGAATTTGACATCGTGCTCATTCATTTCAATCCATCGTGGCGGATCGTCTCCCCATACTGTTCCGCTCGTCAGGGACAGTCCCTCTTTTTTCCGAATATCAGCGTCGGAGCGTTCGAAGCAATGACTCGCCCCGGTCGCGGCTTTCAACGCTTCGAAAATAGATTTTTTCCAGAATTCAACTCCGGCGCTGAAAAACTGACACACCAGCCAATCGCCGTATCGATCGACAATGAGCCCCGGTAAACCATCCGCCTCTGCCGAAACAAGACGGTACGCATTCGTCGCTTCCGGAATGCGCAGCGCTTCGCGCAGACGGACAGCGTGTGAGATTCGCCCTGCAAAAAATGCGTCGTCAATCGTCTCGGATGCATCGAATGTCCAGACGCGAATCCGAATCTGCGACTCTGGCGAATAGGCCCCCCGCGCTGCAAATTGGCCTTCATCCGACAGCACATCGATGGTCTCACCTGCGGCCGGGCTTCCGTCGATCTTCCTGATGGCGCCGGAGAACACCCAGGGATGCCGCCGCAGAAGCGAGCGCTCTCGTCCTTTATGAAGTATTGCCTGGTTCACCGTATCTCCTTTTTACCCAATGCGTTCATGGTACCGAACCGACGCCGGTTCAGCACAATGAGACGACGTTTTTATTTATCCGAAATACCCGACAATCGGGTCGCGGATTGAATTCCCTCGGCCACCGCGCGAGATGGCGGAACCAATCAATCGTGAAATAGTCAGTTCTCTACATTTGAACAGCCCTGCCCTTCAGGGCGGGGGTTCCGCGATCCCGCCGCGTCTTCCGGGCTTTAGCCCCATCGCGCGAAATGGCGGAGCCTGTCAAAAAAAATTTTCGCCCATTGTGGTTATTTTTAATCACTCTCATGTGCAAATTTTCAATAACTCATCGCTACCGAGAACCGCGACACGGTCCCCAACCGGCCGAAATCGGAATAGGAAAAATCGACGAGGCAGTCGAGGATTTTCAGCGGCACTTTGCAGCCGGCGCCGAGGCTGAATGTCTCCTCATCCACGTTCACTTTGTAGCCGCCGCGCAGGAAAAAGAACTCGCGCCAGCCGTATTCCATTCCCAGATTCACATTCTCTGCGTTGTCGTTGGGATGATTCAACTGCACCGAGGACGTAACGCGGTGCAGCTCGGTCTGGTACAACTCCGCTGCAAATCCCACTTTGAAAATCGTCGGCGGCGAGAATTCCTGAAACTCGCCAATTTCCCGGCCATCGCGGTTGGTGTAACTGCCGTCCGGTTTCATCTGATTGCCAAAGTTGGAGACGCACACCGCGAATCGGCTCGATCCGAATCCTGTCCAATAAAAGGTACCAATGTCCACCAACAAGCCGGACATTTTAAATTCGGCCAGAGTCTCCTCAAAATATTTCAGGGTCAGGCCGAAACTGAACCGATCGGTCATCTTGCGGCCGTAGGTAACTCCCAACGCCACATCGCCGAAGCTGAAGTAATTGCCGGTTCCGAATGGCTGATACTCGGTGGTCTCCATCATGTCGTCCGTGTAAAGCGTGGTGACGCTGACTCCGATGGAATTGGTGCCATCGATATGATGCACGTAGCCGACAAAATCGTGTTTGATGTCCACGAGCCAGTTGATGTGCGAGAAAAACAATTGATTGGAGCGGAATTCGACAATCCCGGCCGGATTCCAGTACAGCGCTGAGGCATCGTTGGCCACGGCGACAAAGGTTCCGCCCATGCCCACTGCGCGCGCGCCCACACCGATTTTGAAAAATTGCACCGCCGCTGTGCCGCTCCTCTGACCGCCAAGATTTGGTATGAGTTGAGCCTGACTCGAATTTGGCAGCGAAATTAAAAAAACACAAGTCACAAGAGTGAAGATTATTTTGCTTTTCATAATCGTTTTTCTGTTAGTCTTTTTTACCATTGACTGACACGTTATTTTCAACTACTTTTCCAGACGCCGAAGAAAGCGACTGGCATCGCGCTACCGGCAGCCCGGCGAACGTGATCGGCCGCGAAACTGGTCGGCGCGGCTTCTCCCTGCCGGATTTGTTCTCTTTCCCGGCAGGCTAAAATCGCAATTTGAATCCGAGCTTGATATTCCTCGGATTCAAGTATCGCGCCGGGTTGTACGGATACGGGTCCAGCGGCGCCTGGACATCCGGGTAGAGCGGATCGTTCCAGCTATTGGGAGTCGGGTCACCGTACTCGTAAGCCTGCCCGGTCACCGGGTTGATGATATTGGAATTTTTCCGATTGAACACATTCAACACCTCGATGGAAAATATCACATTCAGCCTGGCGATTTTATAGTATTTCTCGAGATTCAAATCCGCCCACATCCAGTAATCCGCGATTTCGCTGTAAGGGTTATCCACGTCTGAGCGATACTCCGGCCGCAAATCCGTGCTCGATTCCAGATAACTGCCGGTGAAATAATAGGGCGTGTATCGTTTACCGGACTGAAGCGTCACACGGAGATTGAAGTTCCAATTGCCCGGAATTTTCCAGCCATAGAAGGCCGGCGTATTTTCCTTGGGCATGAAGAGATTGAAACTGGCGGCGCCCTGAATCGGCCGATCCCAGATCAGGAAATTTTCAGTGATGGGTTTTTCTTCTAAACTCCCCTGGGCAACGAGCAGCGCATCGTCCGGGTTCGAACTTTTGCCGGTGGCAATGGAGTATGAAAAACTGAACGACCCGGTGAAGTAGCGTCCGGCGCGCTTTTTATATTCGATTTCAACGCCGCGCGACCGCGAGTAATCGAGATTCATGTAGGTGATGAACGAACGGCCAGCCAGTCGGCCTGAGCCGCGAAACGAAACCGTGGTGACGTAATCGAAAATATCGCGGTAATAGGTGGTGACGGTGAAGACGTCGTTCTCGGTGAATTTGTGTTTCAGCCCAAGTTCGTACGCGACGGTGGTCTCAGGATTCAGGTTGGGATTGCCAAATTTCTGAAACGTGGACTTGGCGCTGTACCGGCCCAGCTTGGCGTAGACAAACTGCGGGCGCGGCATTTTGGAAAAATGGCCGTATGAAAAAAACAGCATCTGGTTGTCGGTGATGGGATGCGATACGCCGATGCGGGGGCTCAGTCGCCCCTTCCAGCGGTGGCCGAACAGGCTGTACGTTTCATCGGTGTAGGCCTGGCGCGTGGCATCGGAGATGGTGATCACCTCAGGATCCTTCACCGCATCATCCACGTATTCGCCGGGGAACCAGTAATCGAAACGCAGACCCAGGTTGGCAATCAGACCGCGGAAGGTGATGTTATCCTGAATATAGGCCGCGCCGAAATTCGGATGGACTTTGTAAATATCGTTGTTCAAACCCAATTCACCGAACCAGGGCCGGTAAATATCGATCAATTGCATTTCGCGGTAGTTCATTTCAATGCCGGCCTTCATCTTGTGCCGCTCGCTGCGATGACTGGAGATATCGAATTTCAGCGTGTAATCTTCCACGTAATGATCGTGCCAGGTATCGGAATTGCCATAGTCCCAGAAACCATCGCCGGGAATCACATAGATGGCAGTGCTGTCCGGAGAAAAATAATATTGAATCGGCTGGGTGACGATGTCCTTCGGTTCCTGGTACGTCGTCCAGTGCTGTCCTCTGAGGTCGCTTCTCAGGTTGGCGAAATACCGCGACAGCTTGATCTCGAAAAAGGTTTTATTGCTGACCGTCTGCGTCCAGTGCAGACTGAACTGATTGTTCAAATGAGTGAACGTATTGAAATTGTCCAGATTTTTTTCATATTCATAGGGGTATCCCGGGCCGGGCGGCACGTATTCCAGATTGGTCTGCAGGGACTGCGTGTTCTGGTTGATGGTCACGGACTGGTTGTATGAAGCGATGAGTTTGTGCGACGGATCGATCCTCCAGGTAATTTTCGCCATGCCGGACCAGTTGTTCATCTGACGCGGAGCGAACGTTTCGCCGTGAAACGTCGATGAATACAGTTGATCGGCTGTGACTTTGGTGAAGTCGTCGCTGATGTACATGTAGGCATTGGTAAAAAAATACAGAGAGCCGGGAATCTTCAATCCCAGCGACGGCAAAATCGTCCGGGTCAGGGGTTCCGGCCCGTACAGGCTCAGTTCCACCACATCGGTGTTGAAGCTGTATGGGCTATCTTTGCTCAGACTGCCGATGATCGGGGTGTCTTTGTCGAACACGCCGATATTATCGCGCTTGTAACTGATGGACGCGTGATAGACCTCGCTGCCCTCTTTGGTCTTGACGTCCACGATGCCGGACATGGCCTGGCCATATTCCGCGTTGAACCCGCCGGTGATGATCTCCACTTCTTCGATGGCGTCGGTACTCAAACGCAGGCCAAAGCCGGTGCCGGACAGGGGATCCTGCACTGAAATACCATCCAGCAGGAAGGCGTTTTCGTAGGTTCGGCCGCCGCGAATATGGATTTCATCATCCGTCTTGATGACGCCTACCTGCGCCGCGACAATATCTTTGACGCTTTTCAACGTGGTCTTTTCAATTTCAGAACTCGTCAGGGTCCGCCGGCTGGATGTTTCATCGATATTGAACAGGGGTTTTTCGCCGATGACCATCACTTCCTGGCCCAGGGCGAGCACCGTGGAAGTCAGTTCCACGACGACCTGGGTGACTTCTCCGGCAACCACTTTCACGCCGGTCTTCTGCACCATGGTATAGCCAATCATGGAAAATTGCAGCGTGAAATCGCCCGGACTCACATTGGGGATGGTGAAATTTCCATCCATATCGGTCGCCGCGCCGGAATAGGTCCCCTGCACCAGAACATTCACCGAGGGCAGGCCGGTTTTGGTCTCCGCATCCAGCACCTGTCCGCGGATTGTGCCTTTGGTCTGGCTAAAGCCGGAGGTGACAAGAGACAATCCTAACCAGAGACATAAAATTATGTACTGATTTCGTTTCATGTTTTTCAACCAAATTTTTAATGTTAGGCCACAGGGTTGAGTCCGTTCTGTAAAAGCGTCATCCTCGACATGCCTCCTAGGGGCGGGATCTCCCGGCCGATTGCAGAGAGAATCTGCCCGGCACCCGAATTCAGGTCCCGTCCTGACGCATCACCGGACTCACATTTTATTTTCAAAACGACCTGTCGCGCAATGCAACCAGCCTCAACGTACCAGGGACATCAGGGTGCGCCAAATTCATCCAGCAGAATGATCGATAAAAAACGCTTGCCATTTTGAGCGGCATTCAACTGGTGAAAAGGGATCCCGAAAAACACAAAGGAATTCTCCGCGTTCGCCACGGCCATGACCGGTTGACCGGCGTACAGGCCGGGATTGGCTGCCAATCGGTACAGGACCTGCGCGCTTATCTTGGGCGCCAATTCTTTGACAAACGGGATCCACGATGCAGCTTTCAATCGTGGGAAACTGGCCTTATTGGCATCAGGCTCCAGATAAATCCCGGGCAGCACATCGATGGATGTTTTTCCCAGACTGTCCACCGGCGAGAATTCAAGCGGGTCGCCCTGCTCGGAGAAGAACTCCCTGAACTGAGTGGAAAAGAAAATTTTCTTGCCGGCATCTTTGAGAAACCGGGGAATGGCAATTTGAGCCTCTTCGAAATGTGGATTCGAATCCGCGTACCACAACACCCGATCGAACAGCAGCAAGGTTTCTGCGAACATGTCGACCGAACTGGGCATGAGGTCATAGACCGTGTCGCCGTTTCGGTTCAGCTTGATATTCCAGACTGAATAATCCAGACCGAGACTGTCCAAAGTTTTCTGATAAATGTACTGATTGTTGTCGTAAGTCTCGTAATCATCGATGATGAGATAGTGTCCGATTGGCCGACGCACGTACCAGAGGCTTGTCTCTTTTCTGGGCATACGAATGATGGTGCTGGGCACGCCGGCGATGTCGACGGCGCGCAGATAAAAGACATGCGCCCTGTCGCCAAGTTCATCCGCAATTTTCAGATTGAGGAATGACGTGTCTGCCGGAATCGAACGCCACTCGGCGCTGGTGTCATCCAGCACGTATTCGTAGCGGTCGATGGTGTCGTCCCCGTCCAGATCAGTCCCTTTCCAATAAAATGACGCCACGGTGAACGTCGTCTCCGGAATGTCAGTTGAAACGACGAACTCCACTTCCGGCGGCGTATTGGCAATGGGAAACGCCTGCACAGCCGGGGTGGGATCCACCAGCCCTTCGTCGTCCACCGCGCTGATTCTGAACGTGTACACCGTATCCAGTTCCAGGAACTCCAGCGAAAATGTATCGCTGTAAGCGGACGTGGTATCCCAGGCGCCCAACGTTGTCGCAGCATCGAATCGCGCCGGGACGGCAGCATCGTTTTCCCAGGTGTAGAGGTACATCACGACTTTCCCGTCCGGATCGTCGCCCCACCAGTGCAGCACCTGCCGGCTGGTGGTCGTGGCCAGTTCTTCGTCCGGATAAAACGTGAGATGAGTGGACGGTGGTTGGTTTGGTCTGGGATTATCCGTTATTTTTTCACCACAGCTCAAATGGATACCCAGTAGCAGCAGATAAAAAACGATAATTTTTTTGGTCATGTTATCGTTGTCGTTAAGTGAGAGTAATGGATGATCTTCTCCGCTATCAGCGGCATCCAACTCCTTCCGAAGGGGGTTGATCCTTCGGAAGGAATTGAATCAAGAGAGAATCATCGCGACAGTCAGCGTTTCATTATTGCATCAAAATCATTTTCTTTGTTTGAACAAAATCACCGGCTTTCAGATTGTAAAAATAAAGTCCGCTGGAGACCTTCTGGCCGAACTCGTTCAGCCCATCCCACTGGATGCTGTGCTGGCCGGCGACGCGGTGCTCATTCACCAGCGACCTGATTTTCTGCCCCAACACATTGAATACCGACACCTGGACCAGTTCGTTCGCGCCAATGCTGAATTGAATGGTCGTGGAGGGATTGAACGGATTGGGATAATTCTGATTCAGCGCATAATTTTGCACGAATACACCCCTGTCGTTGGAGACGCCAGCCGGGTAATGGCCCATCACATCATCGAGATTTCGCGGTTCCAGTTTATAATTGTAAAACGAGAACCAGCCGATTCCGATGATCGTCTCGATCCTGTCATTCAAGGCGTAAGTCGAATCAAAATTGCCTCCGAAGTCGCTATTTTCATCCACGCGGTAGCCGCCTGTGCCATCGTTGATTTCGAGTTCACCATAGTTATTCGGCGCATCCGGGAATGGATCACTGACGAGCACATTATCGAATTGGATCAGGGTTCCTTCGTAGCTTTCAGCTTCTGCGCTGCCGGTGGTTGCCTGGCCGGTGGTGATTTTCATCGGGACAATCGTTTTTCCCACTCCCACCGAATCAAAAGCTGTCACCAGATTCAGCCGGGTGACATTGTAGTTTTCTTCCACCTTTCCAGTCACGCGCACGGAATCGCCGCGCTGGGGCACATGGGCTGCATCGTTCACCCAAATCCCGCGCCAGGGCAATTCACCATCCTGAAGAATATAATCGCCTAAAAAGTCTTCCGGTGAAGCAGACACAACGCCGGACACAGTTACGACATAGCCCAGATACGGCGAATCTGTATTTTTAAAGGGCGTCCATTGAAGATCCTCAATGGTCAGACCGCCATCGCGGACCGTGTAAAAATATTGGAGCGCCGAAGTATCGCCGGGCATCATGGCCCAGTCGCCGACCTCGTCCGTCGCTTTCACAAAATAATAAACCCTGGTTCCGTCCGGCTGCTTCGGGATGGTTCGGGTGTAAATCGAATCAGTTGCGCTCATATTGCCTAACTGCCAGCGACCCTCCCCGATCCTGTAATGCAGCCGGGCCGATTGAACCGTGCCATTGGTATCTTTGATTTTCGCTGAAACGATCACATCGTCGTTCGATGTCGGCGCGGCAGGCATACGCTGCACATTGGAAATCTGCGGTGGATTAGTCAGAATGGTGATATCGGCGGACGACATGGGCGCGATCTGAAAACCATTGCCATTGGCATTGCTGCGAATATACCCTCTGATGTCGATGCTGGTTCCGTTGGACGGCCAATCGTACGAACCCTCTGCGAGACTGTCGTAAAGTTCCAGCGACCAATCGTCAACCACCAACTGACCGGTGGCATCCATAATCAGCATCTGGTTGCTGCTCAAATTATTGTTCACAACCGTTGCATTTTTGATGGAAACGTGGGTGCATTCGTATTGTTCGCCGACGTCGGCTGCGAGTTCAGCGCAGGTCACCAAAGTGGGCTCAGGGATTGCAACGCCAAATCCCAGTAGTTCGACCGGCACAGGCGGGTTCACCAACATCGCTGCCTGGGTGTGAGAAGGCGCGACGCCATAGCAATATTCTTCAATCAGCACGGTCAATCGCACTTTGTATCCCGGCTTCAACGCGGTCACATTGGTGCCGGTTTTGGTGGTATCATTTTGAATGATCTGAATGCCATTCCATCCACCGCCAGCTTCATCGACCAGAATGAACGACCAGCGCGCGCCAGCCCACAGCGAACGAGGACCGGTTGCAACAACACCCTCGACGATCACTGTGTCCCCGGTAAAGTAGGAATCATCGGCGCCGATTGCCAGGGATTCCGGCGCTACGAATTGGATATCCCGAACAGATACGGTATCAAAAGCCGCGACCTGGGCGTCCGATGCGAACACCGGCAGACTTAACGCGCACAACAGGCAGAACAGTAACAAACTTTTTTTCATCATTGCCTCCGCAATTTAGAATTATTACATGTCCGTTGCTGTCATTCCCGCATGCCTGCAAAGTTGCATTATATTTTTAGATGAAAGCAGACTTTGCTTTTAACGGGAATCTCCTTCGAAATATCAAGAGATTCCTGCATAAAGATTGCAGGGATGACAGAAAGACGATACTTTCCAGACAGACACTATTTAATCACCAGAAATTTGCCGGTCTGAATAGTGCCAGTCGTAGAATTTTCGACTGTGAACAAATACAGCCCCGTGGCTATTGCCTGATCATCCTTCGTCACCAGATCCCAGGCGTGCTCCCCGCCGGCAAAGACGGTCTCGCCGCGGGAAAATTTCTGAAACCATTGAATATCGCTCCCGGCGTATGAAGCCCCATTGTGAACAAAGCTGTCCACCAGATCGCCGGCAAGGGTGAAAATTCGAACTTCGCACTGAGACGGTAAATTGAAGAAATAGAGCTTGCGATCCCGCTCCAGCGTGCCATCCCAGGCTGCATGGGTGCGATAGGGATTGGGATAAACGCCGACAGCGACTGCTTCGCGGTCGTCATCGCTGGCCGGAGTGCCCGGGGCAATGCGCACCACATTGGCCAGATAGCTGCTTTCCAGACTTTCCAGTTTATTGGCCGGATCGCCTCGGTCGTACGCTGTCACAGAGTAGGCGTATTGCCAGCCATTCAACAATTGCGAATTCTCAAATTTATAACAATAGAAAATGGTATCGCCATCGCTGATTTCATCTTCAAAGAAGATGAGCGAATCGGCTGGGATTCGGATGAAATTAAAACCGGTATCGTAGCCGATGCCATCGATCGAATCGAAGTCAGCCAGAAGAGTCAATGAACTGAGCAGGTCTCTGCCGGCAAGGTCTTCCCCCAATCGGGACCTGTAAATGCGGTAGCCTTCAAAATCCTGATCACCTGTGATGAGGTCGCGCGACTTCTCTGAATTGTTGGCCCAGTAAATCGTGACTTTGTTATTCTCCGGCACGGCGCGAAATACCGGCGGTGTTGGCGGCGTCGGCAGCACGTATCGCGTCAATTTGCCGTCCGCGTCGATGTCCTCGCCGAGGTCCAACAGCCCATTCTCGTTGGTATCTTCACCGGGATCGAGAATGCCATTGCCATTCACATCCTCGGAAGGATCGATTTGACCGTTGGAATTTCTGTCCTCGCCGTTGTACGCTGTCTGTGACCAGCCGGCGTTGGTGTAAAAATACGCCTTGCTCTCCTCGGAGTCGTCGGTGTTCGGATCGAGTCCGGCCTTGGCGCCGCAGACGATGCTGAACGCGACATTGATGGAGGAATCAGGGTCCAGCCGTTCGAACGGGCCGGTGGTGATCAGTGTCATGTAATTACCAGGCGCGCCTTCGACAATTTCAACAGGCAGCGAAGTCGACATTTTTTCGTAGCGGGCCACATCATCGGTGGGTGAAAACAGAACCGGATCATCGGTGTTGCGGAATCGCCACGCGTTGTACTTGCTGTTCAACGTGTACACATCGTCATCGGCCTGGGGTGTTACGCCCAGCACCTTCATGCCCACATACAGACCGGGATCGGTAAAGCCGGGATCGCCATCATAATCATAGGCATAGGCCATTCTCAGCGAATCCACATAGCTATTGCCTACGTGCGTATAGAACGGCGTACCAATGCGCGGCGGCGTGATGTTCGTATTGCGCACCACCAGATCCGCCCAGAGCCCGAGGTAAATATCCCACAGCGTATCGGAACTGACGTTCGTGATGGTATAATTAAGGATGACAAAATCGTCGGCAAAGGGATAGTTCCAGGCGTACGTTTCCTGATGCACGGCAATGCCCATGGGCGAGTGGTTGGGAATGCGGGCGTTCTGCAATTCAGGAATGTACAGGTTGGTGTCCGAAAAATTGCATATAAAGTCCTGATGACTGATCGCTATCGGATGGTAAAACGGCGAGCTGACCAGGGACGAGCGTTCAATCACGACATCGGCCGGATCAGCGGTATTGGTGAATTCGAAGCCCGAAGCGATGTCCACCAGATAGGCAATATCCACGGCGCCAGTCGTTACCTTTTTGGTGCCATCCTCCAACCGCGCGCCAACCCAGAGACCGCCATCGAAAATGTGCTCAATCTTTGAGCCCAGCGGGTATTCGCAGGAAGGCTGGTCCATTGGCGATTGAATGACAAATCCATCGCCGAACGTTCCAAAATTCGTGATCGTTAAACCGATATTCCCGATATTCGTGTACTTTGAGTTATCATCGACAGTGGGTTTGAACATTGGCCTGGCGGGACGGCTTTCCTGTTGAGCGAGTGGCAGAGAGGAATTGATTAAACTGATAGCAAGAATGAGAAGCGTTTTTTTTAACTTCATACGTTACCAGTCTCATAAGTGAAATGATTACGATTCTGTTATGGAAGGAAAAGTAATAAATAAATAGTTATTAGTCAAGCGAAAAAATCCCCTGTTAATATGATTGACCGGTTGAACGCATGTGCAATAAATTCGATACTTTTTTGTATCTGTAGTGGACGGTCGCGACCGTCCAGTACGCGTATGTTCAATAATCATGATCGCGCTGGATATCTATCCAGCGCGGTAAATGGATTGGAACGTATGTTCCGGATTCGATGCACCGTTCGGGATGAATATCCCGAACGATCGGTTGGCGAGCCCGGACAGATGTGAAGGTCAGCTTTTCAGCCTGCGATGGAAATAAAAGCCGGGGACATGCAGTAGAATTCACTCGGGGACACGACTCTTGCAGAGGAATTTGGGTTTTCAATTCATTCGGACGCATCTGTTTGTAGGCCAATGGAATCACTAAAAAAGAAAGACCGGCAATGATCGCCGGCCTTTCAGATTTCCTTTGCATTGACGCAGAAGCCGTCAGTAGATGAGCCAATCAATCATAGTGTAGTTGCCAAATCCGAACCTGTCGCCGAACATAAACGTCCGGCCTTTATTCCAGTACTCCCAGGTTTCGTAGCGAATCCAGCCAGCCATCGGCACGGAACGCGTGATGCGATCCGGCTTGCCATGTTTGATGAAAATTTTCCCGCGGTCGGTGTTCCAGCCTTCCACATGGTCGGTGGAATAGTGCGCATTGGCATAGTCGATTCGGTTGTAGAACTCAATCATCAGTTCATTCTCAGGCGTGCCCGGCGTTGGATCTTTGCCGCGCCAGAATTTCGTCAGCAGCGCTCTTCGTTCCAACTCGGATGCTTTTTTCATTTCCGCAATTTCAGACTTGGCGCCAATCAGTTGGAGCATGGCGATGGTTCTATCAAAATCGGTGGGGTCGCCATCCAGCGGCGAGCGCGTCACGCTGAACATTGCAACAGCCATCGCTCTGGCGCGGGTATCCTCATCGATGATGGTCACGGCCAGGGAATAGGCATCGGGCTCTAGCTTTTTTGTGGGAATGGCAAAATCGATCGATGTGCTGGAATACGGTTTGGGGTAGCTCTGGTAATACGCCCGGACAACCTCTTCAGCGCTGTTTTTGACTTCATATTCAAAGCGAAATGTATTCGCGCCGTTCGACTCAGCGGTGTTCAAATTGTAGATCTCAAAATAAACGTGCACATCCTCGCTGCCGGTTTCGAACTGACGGCTCGGATTCGCCAGGACCTTCCTGCCATTTTTCACAAAATTCGTCTCCTCATCCGAGCGATCGACGCTGCTTGCAACCTCGATATCGCTGAGGCTCAGTTCCTTTTCAGGGAATGATTTCACAACGACATTATTTTTAAGCTCAAATTCGTTTCCGCTATTCCGATCCACCAATTTGAAGTGCACCCGGTACGAGCCAGGCTCCGCATCAAAATTGAATTGGACGAGCGTCTTATTCCCGAACTAGATGGTCCGATCAAAATCCTTTTCCTCGATGGTTCGATCCACGAAAATTTCGTCCACAAATTCACCCTGCTCATCAAAGAGTGTGACAGCAATTTCGGTCTCCGCCGCAAATACACTGTCCACTTTCTGGAATGTCAATGACGTATGCGGAAACTGGAAATACAGCTCCAGGTCTGTAATCGCTTCCTCTTCAATCTTAAAATTGCAGTAATCGCATGTCATTGAATTCGGTTCGTCCGCCCGGCCGGGCAACGGCCAGACCATCAATCCCGAAAAAAACATGCAGCCAAGAATCGCTCCGATTCGCCTCTCACGTTCTGTCCTTCGCCTCTTCATCACGCACCTCACCTCGATAGATTTTAATGGACCTTTTTACTAATCTATCGACACCAACATATCACGGCTTTAACAAACAATGCAGCGCTTTAACCATTTTTTCAATCGGGCAATAATTTTTTCTTTGTAACCACTCAGGTTGGCTGGTTCAGCGTTCAGGGTTCAAGGTCAGAATCATCTCATTATGTATATTTTGTAAATGAATATTCGAAATTGTACAGCCACAAAAGTCTCGAAGGCACAAAAAAATGGATCCAAAATATTCGATTCTGAAAAGATGAACCTGGTTAAAAAAAAATTGAATCTCACAAAATATGAATGAATGAAAGGACATCTTCGTTTGACTTCGTGGCAAGACTACATGCCTGAATAGCGACGAAAATTTTCTTTAACCCGGAACCGGGAACCTTTAAACCTGGAACCTGAGCCGTTACTTTTCTTTGTAATGAAGCGATGACATGCAGCAGGAGAGAAAATTTGGAAAGTGGGTGGGCCTGAAAAAATGTGGCACGTCGCAATGCGGTGTATTCCCGAAGTCATGATAAACTCGTCAGCACTCCACGCGCACGAAGCCCTGCGACAGGAATTCGGCGCATTGCAGTGTTTAAAACACTCACCCTCAAAAACGAGGATGGAGCGAGGCGGCAGTCCCGCGCCCGGAATTTCATCGCATGTCGGTTCGACGCTCAAAATCCGGCCTCTGCCGGATCGGGTCTGTTCTCAGGTAAGCATCACTGGCGTCGGCGCATCCTGAGTGTGCCTTGCGGAATCGCTGCCGGATTAATGCTCTTTCAGAATGAATCCGATGCGCTCTAAATTCCCATCGATGGGCGCCCGGGGCGAAATATCGAAAATTTTGCAGAGCATGGGATAGATATCAATGCTCCACAGCGTGCCGGTGCGATACCCTTTTTTGAATGCCGGGCCGGCAGCGAAGAAAATTCCATGCATGTCGAGATGGTTGTTATCATAACCGTGATCCCCCTCGCTGAGATGCTTGTAGTGAAGACGATCCACAAGTCCTTCCCCCAGACTGGCGCCGACGTTTGCGATGACGATGATGGGCGAAATGAACGGATGGTCTGCGAAATGGTAGCAGGCAGGCATTTCGTCTTTGAGATAGACCTCGTAATCCGATTCCTGCGACTTTAGCCTCTGGTAAATTGCAGCGATGTCCTGTTCCGCGCAATCGATCATCGCCACAGGGCCATCCCCCTGGATGCGTACGTCGAAGCCCTTCAGTATTTCGGACAGGTTGATATATCGCTCCGCATTGATCTGCGCCATGCCGTGATCGGAAACAACGATCACATTGGTTCGCTGAGCCAAGTGTATTTCGTCCAGTTTTTTAAAAAGCAGTCCCAGCGTGGAATCAAGGAGTTTGATGGCGGCGTTGGTCTCTTCGGAATCCGGACCGTGCTCATGGCCGTAGCTGTCCGTGGCTTCAAAATAGAGCGTGATGAAATGCGGCCGCGCCTTCTCCGGCAGTTTCAGCCAGTTCATCACGCCATCGATCCGCGCTTCGTATGACCGGTCGTGGTCAAAATATTCAACATAATCCGGATGGCGATAGCTGAGTTCCACTTCCGAGCCGGGCCAGAAATAACTGGCCGTTACGATGCCCTGGCGCTTCGCTGTCTCCCAGAACGCCTCGCCGGTGTACCACTTCGCGTCGCGCACAGATTTCGAATCACCGATCTTGTAGCGTTCGCCGCTGAAAGGATCAATAAAATCATTGTGAATGATGCCATGGTGTTCCGGGTAGAGACCGGTGATGATCGAATAATGATTGGGAAACGTTTTCGACGGGAAGACCGGCCGCAAGGAAAGCGCAGAGACGCCGTTCATTTCCATGTGTTTCAGATTGGGCGTCAGGCCCCGATGGACATAATCCCAGCGAAAGCCATCGAAGGAGACGAGGATGACATAGGGCATTTCGTGGGATTGGGTTCGGGCAAGGGACGCGAATAGAATGACGATGAAAATAGTTCGTAACAGGTTTTTCTGTATCTTCATTATTGGATACCGGTTAGTTGATGGTTTTTGCTAGTCGGTCACTGATTAATCATAGAACAATCAGCCCGTGGAAAGCCAGGGTTCACAGACGGCGCACAGGAACGACGAGCTGGCCGAGAGTAACAACAAATATTGATAACGTTAGTGCATATTCACCCTGGACAATCAGACTGACTGTATGTTGACTACATCATTTGCCTGACTTTCGGATACCACCGCTCGGTCAGACCATTTCAGTCCGTCTGGCAGGAACAGGTCGATATCGCCCTGTCAACAGCGGGATTTTGAGTACGGGTCAGCGAGCTTGGAAATTTTTCATAACTCCTTCCTGGTCATCCAAATTATCCCAGGATTACCAGCGTTTGATTCGGATTCCAAGCTGTTGAATATACCCAACACAATAAAAAAGCCGCCCTGGCAAGAGCGGCTTTTTTTTAGGTAACTGCAAATTGATTAATTAAAATTATAGCGTACTCCGACCATGATTCGGAACACATCATAAATACTTGATGTCTGTTCGTATGTCTTTGAAAGCAGTTTACCATTGACATTATATAATTTATAAATGGACTTGCCGCTTGCATCGGCCGGATTTTTAGAATCAACGACCAACGGTTGATTAGAAACCAAACGTTGTCCGACACCCCAATCTTTATTTAATAAATTGCCAACATTCAGGAAATCGACTCGCAATTGAAGTGTATTCCTCTTCTCAAAAAGACTGGCAAATAATTCCTGGGTGATATTGAAATCCATGCGCATTACCATCGGCAGTTGAACCGCATTTCGTTTGGCATATTCACCGCGATGGTCGCTTAAATATTCATCCTGCTTTATATAAGCTTCCCAGGCGTCTGCTTGTTGCTCAGCGGTGTAGGTGCCATTTTTATCCGTATATTCCAGGAAATTCATTTCCGATTTGTCCTTTGCAATATAGAGCAAATCATTTTTGCAACCATCACCATTCATATCAGCGCTGAATATGTAGCTAGTTGTACCCAGCGAATAAGCGTCGAGGAACAACGAGAAAGTAGTGGCGCCTAATTTGAAATACTCTTTTCGATAGGAAAGCGCTGTAATGAAGCGTGATGCCGGAGACGTAGAAGCATAAGCTACACCCGGATCATTGGGATTTCCGGATTGAGCATTATTGCTCCAGGAACCATAGGCGATGGAACCGGGATCAACCGTATTTTTAGAGACACCAAAGCTATACGCGGCTTTAGCATACCAATTATCAGAAAACGGTTTTTCCAATCCTAAGCTTAGGAACCAGGAAGAACCCACATTCTGGTTTTTCAAGACAGTGGCATTGCTTACATTTGAATTGATTCTATTGGAGCCTGTCCAGCGGGGACGATCATCAGCGCCAACAAAATTGCCATTGGGCTTCGTTAAATTGGCATTGATATAATAAATGCCGTTGATATCGCGGCTGTACATCAGTTCGGCTGTTCCAATTACACCAAACCATAAGCGTTGATCGACACCCAGGTTGCTTCTCCATAATTGTGGAAATTTGAAATTCTTATCGGTAAGTGCTAATTCATAGGAACTCGCCGGATCGCCGGTTACGCTGGTTGGTTTGTAATGATTCGGATCCGGATTGAACGGGTAAGCCGTGGTGTTGGACGCATCTAAGAAACCAGTCAACACACCGGTGTTGCCAATCTGATTGGAAATCCAGACATAAGCCGGACGTCCGGTGAATATGCCGGTGCCGCCGCGGAGTTGCGTGGTTCGTTCGCCAGTAACATCCCAGTTGAAACCAATTCGCGGGGAGAATAATACATGGGGATCAGGAAGTTTCTTGGTTTCATATTTTACAGTATTTCCATCCTCATCCATAAAGGATAATGCATCCGCATTGGCATTCTCATAACCAGTATCGCCAAAGAATGGAACATCCAAACGTAAACCGCCAGTGACCACAAGTTTTTTATTGACCTGCCATTCATCCTGCGCATAAACGCCAGCATAAATTACTTTCAGAGGTTGAATCGGTTTGGTTTGTCCGGGAATATTGGACCAACGAACCTGGAATCGCCCTAAAGTAACCGGCGATGTGGTTCTGTCAGGATTTGCCAGGTAATCATTTGCATCGGTGTAAAAATCGGCAAGGGAATTATAGACATAAATACTCTGTGATCCCGGGAAAAATACGTTTTCAGATTTGTATCGTTCCAAGCTGATGCCGAAAGTTAAGCTGTGTTTTTTTAAATAAAGCATGAAGTTGTTTTGTAATTGATAGCTGCTGTAACGCAGTTCATTGTTCGGCGTAAACGGTTCAAAACCAAAAGACGTATAAACCGAGCCACTTTCTTTAATATCGACCAATGGGAAAAATTCACCAACAGCTTTACGGCTTTCATCATTATACGTGTAACCAACAATGAGATTATTGGCCATATTTTTGCCGATCATCGAGTTCCATTCGCCGACAACCGAGCGAATGTTTTCCATAATAATGTAATTCGAGTTGGCGAAATTCAGACCAGTTGTATTGCTACGACGACTGCCAGCGCCGAGAGAAGATGAATTCGATAACAGCACATCTGTTTCTGAATCCAGGTGATTATAACGAACGCTTACTTTGTTTCGGGCATTGATATTATAGTCAACTTTAGCAATGAAACGGGTAGCTGGCGTATCGAAATCGTATCCTTGATAGGGGCCTGTGTCATAGCCAAAATTCGTGGACAGGTAACTGCTGAGAGCATTCAAATCCGATGCTAACACGCGGGTAGTGTTACCAGCAACGGTTTGTCCACCGGTATTTGCTGTAAACGTGGTTCCTGGTTGCGTTAGTTTATCGCCTTCATAGTTAACAAAGAAAAATAATTTGTTTTTAATAATTGGACCGCTCCCAGAAATACCAATACGGTTATATTTAAACGTACCTGGATCAAATTCCAGATCTTTGGCTTCTGTACCTACCCAGTCCTGGTTACGGGTTTGCGTATAAATCGAACCTTTGTATTCGTTGGTACCGCTTTTCGTAACTGTATTCACGTTGGCACCGACAAAATTACCCTGACGAACATCGTAAGGTGACACGTTAATTTGGAGCTGCTCGATGGCATCCAGCGAAATCGGAGCAACACCGGTTCTGTCGCCGGGTTGACCGGACAGACCGAATGAATTATTGAAATATGAACCGTCAACAGTGACATTATTGAGGCGATTATCCATACCGGCAAATGAAAATCCATAGCCAGAAGGATTGTACTGAGGTGTTAATCGTACGAAGTCCTCAATTCGACCGGTAATACTGGGCAAAGAGGCAACTGCCTCACGACTAATCGATGTGGTAGCGCCGGTTCTGGATGCACTCATAATGGCATTGCGTTCAGCAGTTACTTCAAGTTCTCCAATTTCAAGCGCTTCCTCTGGAAGTTTAAATTCCAATCTTAAAGATTGACCCAAAGTAAGAAATACATTTTCCTCTTTCTGAGTTTTATAGCCGATGTAAGAGACGGTAATAGTGTAGGGCCCGCCAACGCGCAAACCAGTAACATTAAAGTTACCATCTGAACGTGAAATGGAACCAGAAACCGTGCCGCTGGGGACATGAAGCGTGACGATATTTGCGCCAGGTAATATTTCACCGTTAGCAGCAGTCACAGTGCCGTTTATTGAAGCTGTTGTTACTCCCTGCGCCATCAGAAATGACGGTATACAAATGAGAGTAACAATTAAAAAAAGAATTACATTTCTCATGCTTTTCCTCCTTAAGGTTATTAAATAAAAATGAATTAATTACAAAACGCTGTACCACCACTATCAACTAACGCCTTACGACCTCCTTTCCCTTGCAGATTCACGTTTGTTAATAACGGATATGAGCACCACTTTATTTAACTCAAATTTTTGAATGGAAAATTTAACTGGTAAATGTTACAATAACATTACGAACATTTGATTTCTATTTAAAATCTGCTGCGCCGGCTGAACCGACATTCGCATCTGATGAGCCGCAGTCACAACTCAATCAATCTTCTTCCCCATCGCTCCAATGACCCGATACTGGCTTTTTCAAATTGAGCCCTCCTCTGAATTAATTAAGGAGTCACACTGCCGCAACATTGAACCAAATCAACAATGAAAAGCTAAAGCAAAAATTAAAGATTTTTAAAATAATTGTCAAGAAGTTTTTTTCACCAATTTCTTCGGCCAGACTTCACTTGAGATAAGCGGCCAGACGGTCCATGCCGATGGCAATTTTCTCAATCGAATTGGCATAGGAAAATCTCAGAAATCCTTCCCCGTTAGCGCCGAAATCGATCCCGGGCGTCACTGCCACTTTGGCTTTCTCCAGCAGTTCGAAGGCGAAGTCGTATGAATTGGAACGGAATCGATGGCAATTGGCAAATACATAGAAAGCGCCGGTGGGCTCCACAGAAATGCCGAAGCCGATGTCGCGAAGTCGATCGATGATGAATCTTCTTCGGACATTGTATGTCTGCACCATAGCTTCAATTTCCGGGTGATGTTCGGTCAACGCGGACAGGCCCCCGGCCTGAACGAACGAATTGGGCGAAATGAACAGATTCTGCTGAAATTTCTGAATCGGTCGAACCAGCTCTGCCGGAACAATGAGGTAGCCCAATCGCCAGCCGGTCATGGCATACAATTTGGAAAAGCCGTTCAGCACAATGGCATTGTCGGTGAATTCAAGAATGGAATGGGCTGCCTCGCCATAAACAAGACCGTGATAAATCTCATCGGAAATGACAATCGGTCCCAGTCCGGCAATTTGCTTCATCACGTCCGGGGACAGGAGATTGCCGGTCGGATTGGACGGAGAATTGATCATGATCGCCCGGGTCAGCGCGTTTATGTTCGCCCGGATTTCAGTCGGCCGATATTGAAAGCCATCCTGCTCGGTCACGAACACGCAATTGGGTTCTGCGTTGAGATACGTGATGAAATTTTTGTAGCAGGCGTAGCTGGGATTTGCGCAGATCACATTGTCACCGGGATTGACCACCGCCGAGAGCGCAAGCAGCAGCGCCGGCGATGTACCTGATGTGATGATAACCTGTTCCGGCGAGACAGAGATGGAGTATTGTTCGGAATAGTGCCGGGCAACGGCTTCCCGCAACGGCCAAATGCCCAAACTGTGGGTGTAGTGCGTTTCACCCCGGGTCAGAGATTTACAGGCAGCTTCAGTGATTTTCGGCGGCGTATCAAAGTCGGGTTCGCCCACTTCCAGATGAATGATATGTTCGCCAGCGCGCTCCATGCGCTGCGCCCGTTCCAGCACTTCCATTACGATGAACGGAGAAATTTTCTGCGAACGGTCAGAGATCATTTTTGGGTCCACACGTGTTTTCTTGTTTTAAGGTTATGACTCCCTGAAAATCTGATGCGGCTACGTGCGATCATTGGAGTAATAATAACCCTGATTAAAAACCAGCACAGGTTTGCCCTTCAATTCCCTTCCGATGAATGGTGAATTCTGCGACCTGGATTTGAACGCGGACTTGTCGACCATCCATTTTTTCTCCGGATCAATGATGGTTAAATTCGCCGTCTCGCCCACCCGAATTGCCGGAGCATCAACTCCCACTATGCTGCAGGGATTCAGACTCATTTTTTCAGCCACCTGGTCCCAGGTCAACTGGCCTGTCCCGACCAGTTGCGTGGTCACGAGTCCCACCGCCGTTTCCAGACCGATAATGCCAAACGGGGCTATTTCGAACTCGGCCTCTTTCTCCTCCGCTGAATGGGGCGCATGGTCTGTGGCGATGGCATCGATGGCGCCGTCTTTCAATCCGCGAATCAGCGCGTCAATGTGGAAGCTGTCCCGCAGGGGTGGATTCATTTTGTAGTTCGCATCGAACGTGCCGATTGTCTCATCGGTCAGCGTGAAATGATGGGGCGTCACCTCGGCCGTCACCTGAATGCCTTTTTCCTTTGCCCGACGAATGAGCTCCACAGCGCCGGCCGTGGACACATGGGCGATATGAATTTTGCATTGCAGGTATTCAGCCAGCATGATATTTCGCGCGACAACGATGTCTTCGGCAATGGCTGGAATGCCCGGCATCCCCAATTTTGTGGACATGTATCCCTCGTGCATGGCGCCGCCGGCCGCAAGGTTGCTGTCCTCGCAATGCTCAATGATCGGAACGTCAAACATGCGCGCATATTCCATGGCGCGGCGCAGCACCAGACTATTTGCGACAGAGCGCCCGTCATCAGAGAAGGCGACCACGCCGGCGTCGATCAACTCGGCGATGTCGACAATCTCCTCCCCCTTTTGTCCCCGCGTGATGGCAGCGATGGGATAAATTTTGACCAGATGGTTCTTCACCTGATCTTGAATATATTCCACAATCTCTTTATTGTCTGTCACTGGCTGCGTATTGGGCATGGTGCAGGCAGCCGTAAATCCGCCGGCCATGGCCGCGGCAGCGCCGCTCCGAATGGTCTCTTCATCTTCGCGCCCGGGCTCCCTGAAATGGACGTGCAAATCCATGAAACCGGGGAAGACAAGCAAACCGGTCGCATCGATGATCTGCCCGCCAAAATCATGGGACAGTTCGAGCCCCGGTTTCAGCTCGGCAATTTTCCCATCCACGATGAGAATATCGAACAGGGTGTTGGCCTTCTGCTGACCGCCAATGATTTTCGCATTGCGAATGAGTACTTTTTGCGCAGGTACAAGGGCAGCACGGTCGCGCTGCTCAAATGAGACATGACTTTTTGTGAGTTTTTTCTTCATAGATAAAATTGCTTGTGTATGTTCAAATCCAGTATGAAATCTTCGTTCATTTCATTATTATAATGACAAATCGCTATTCCTGTTTTTCACCGCTGAGGAGATACAAAATCGCCATGCGAATGGCGACGCCATTGGTCACCTGATCCAGAATGACAGAGTATTCACTATCATCGGCGAGGTCGCTTTCGATTTCAATGCCGCGATTGATAGGGCCGGGATGCATAATAGTCACTTTCTTGCCGGCTTTTTCCAGTCGTTCCCGGGTGATTCCGAAATAGTTGTGGTACTCCCGCAGCGATGGGAAGAAATTTTGTGACTGGCGCTCCAACTGAATGCGCAGCACCATGATGACATCGGCCCAGACGATCGCCTCGTCCACGTCGAAGAAGGTTCGCTGCTTCCATTGTTCGGCTTTGATTGGAATGAGCGGAGAGGGACCGCACAGCGCCACTTCTGCTCCCATGGTATTCAATCCGTAGATATTGGATCTGGCCACCCGGGAGTGCAGAATATCCCCGACAATGGCGACCCTAAGCCCTTTGAGATCGCCGAAAATATCGCGCAGGGTCATCATATCCAGCAGCGCCTGAGTGGGATGCTCGTGACACCCGTCGCCGGCATTGACAACAGAACCTTTGATCCATTTCGTCAGCGCATGAGGCGCGCCGGAAGCGCCGTGGCGAATCACGACCATATCCACTTTCATGGCTTCGATATTCTGGGCAGTGTCCCGAAGACTTTCGCCTTTTTTAACGGCAGAGGTTGATGTAGAAAAACTGATGGTATCAGCGGAGAGACGCTTTTCTGCTAATTCAAAAGAAATGCGGGTACGCGTGGAGGGTTCGAAAAAGAGATTCACAATTGTTTTTCCCCGAAGTGTTGGCACTTTCGGAATGGGTCTGTCCAATACTTCCTTGAACGATTTGGCAGTATCCAGAATCAGAGCTATTTCCTCTGCGCTAACATCTTCGAGACCTAAAAGATGCTTACGTTTAAAATCCATCGTTATTCAATTTGGTTAACGTCATCAGGTCTGGTTTAATTTTCATATCGTTAAGTTAGAGCTATCGGTTGCCGGGCTTTCGACCAGCAGCACGCAATCATCGTCGTCGACTTCTATCATTTTCACCTGTATCTCCTCGCCAATCGAGGTCGGAATGTTCTTCCCGACATAGTCGGGTTTTATCGGCAACTCCCTGTGGCCGCGATCGACCAGCACCGCGAGCTGAATTTTCGCCGGCCGGCCAAAGGACATCAGCGCTTCCAGGGCAGCGCGCGTTGTGCGACCGGTGTAAAGCACGTCATCCACAAGAACGACCGTCTTTTCATCGATGTCAAACGGGATGTCGGTTTGCTGCACAATCGGCTGTTTCAATCGCTGCCGGAAATCATCCCGATACATGGTGATATCCAATATCCCCAATGGAATTTTTTTCTTCTCGATCTTCTCGACCTCTTTCAAAATGCGCTGCGCCACATAGACGCCCCGCGTGCGAACCCCCACAAGGATCAGCTTTTCGGAACCTTTGTTCCGCTCCAGGATTTCATGGGCGAGCCGCAGTATCGTCCTTTTGAGACCGACCTGATCGATGATTTTGGCTTTTATTTTTCTTTCCATTGCCTTCGAATTTTTGGACATAAAAAAACCTTCTGCGGGCGTGCGAAGGTCTCTGAGAAATACGCCCCTTTCCGATCTCGCAGGATGGGTTTAAAGGGAAAAATTAGTTAACCCATTATAACATTTTTTTTTTTCATTGTCAAGAAAAAAGATTTTTCTTCCCAATTCACGCGAAAAAAAAATGAAAACGCCTTCCGATCCTGATGAATTTTTGTCGGGTGTGCATCGAATGCAATACTGCAATGAAAAATTGAAATAGTCGCGACCATCCGACCATTCCAAAAAATAGTGGAGGAGATGAATAACAGGTAAAAAATAATCTCAGTACAAAAGGAATGCAGCCCGGCATTTTTTTGAATTGAAACTCCATAATCATTGCCATGAACAGATGTTCTGAGAAAATGAAACGAGTATGGAAAACCCAATTCTTAAATTCATAAAGAAAACATTTTTTACAGTATATTTTTGTTTAACTCATAAAAAAATATTGACATTGAAAATAAATCTTATATATTATACAATAGAATTTAATGTTAGTTTTACGTGACGGCTCAACCTTCTAAAGTGACAACATGGGCGGCCATTTTCGATGGAGAACTTCTTTGTGCTATACTGTTATTTGTAAATCGCCATCGTGAGTTTGCATGGCGCCAGGTATTGGCAATAACAGGAAAACGTTCTCGCTGTAACCATACATTTCGGATATGATGCGGTCTGCATCATGCTCTGAAACATACGCCATGCAACCACAGCAAGTCATGTTATCATTGTATTTTGGGGACAGACTTTTTTTTGTCTTGGGATGTTATGGGGGTCTGTAGAGTAACTTGTGCGACCGGTGATAAGTAACTATGGCAAAGACAATTTTAGAATCCTTCAATGCATTTAAGTCAAACTTGGAGATAACAAATCTTCAAACTGCAACTGTTTCGGCAAGGCAACAAACAGTTCGTACCGCTGTGGAAAATGGCCTTACCGTCTCTGACTCATTTTTATCAGGATCATATTCACGTCAAACTCTAATTGCTCCGTTGAAACAAGCTGATATTGATATCGTCATTATTCTTGATCCAAAATACTTTCACAACTATAACGGGCAGAACGGTGGTCAAGCAGGTTTACTCGATCTATTAAAACGAGTCTTGAAGAAAACCTACTCGAATACTCCTGACATCAGCAGGAATGGCCAAGCGGTTACTATCCGGTTTACAGATTTTGTGGTCGATGTTGTGCCCGCTTTCAACCGACAAGGCGGGGGTTACCTAATTCCAAACTCAATAACACAGTCTTGGCTCTCTACAGACCCTAAGGAACATATCAAAATCTGGTCTGCGGCAAATCAGAACCATAACGCTGATTTAGTCCCCTTGATGAAGATGCTTAAGTCTTGGAATAGGGCAACAAGTGCATTTCTACGGTCGTTCCATCTGGAGACTATGACTTTGCAAATTCTAAACAATGTGACCATATCGGATTTTCCTTCTGGAGTGATGTACTTTTTTGGTAAGGGCAAAGACTACGTCACTAAAAAAAATCCAGATCCAGCTGGATATGGTGACGACGTAGGTGGTTATTTAAATTCTGAAGAAAAGATAAAAAACGCAGTCAGCAGGTTCGAGACGGCACATACATGTGCACTTAAGGCAGAGGACTTCGCTCGCCGAGGCTACGTCGCCGAAGCTGTCGATATGTGGAGAATGATTTTTGGCGACTATTTCCCAGCATATGGGTGAAAGAAAATGTCTGAAATAACAACATCGTACGAAAGAATCGTATCAAAGCCGAAGGAAGAAATTATAAAAGAAGCCAAACGCCTATTCGAGAACTGCCTTCACACGTCCAAAAGTCACTTTGTGGAGGCCCGCTTTTGGCAGAACTCGCATTTGTGGGTAGGCATTCCTACCGTTATTCTGGCAGGTATTGCCGGGACATTAGCGTTTTCTGATGTCAAACTGTTTTCTGGGATACTTTCCATGGTCGTTGTTGTTCTTACGTCGATTACCACATTCTTAAATCCTAAAGAGCAGGCGAATGCACATCTGACAGCTGGTAACAATTACGATTCCTTGATGACTAAACTTCGCACATTCTGGTCGATCGATTGCTGGAGAGAAGATTCAAACGCAATTTTGATGGAGCGTCTCAGAGTCTATTCGGAAGAGCGAGACAGGCTAAATCGTGAGTGTCCTCAACCCGCGACATGGGCACACAAGAAGGCAAAAAAGGGAATAGAGGAAGGTGAGGCTGAGTACCTTGTTGACAGGGAGAAATAGCTGCATATTAAAAGTAGCGGAAATGGCTTAATCAGGTAAGAACAGGTTTCTCTCCAGCTCCCTACTACTTCGGTTTTGGCATTGTGATACCTGATATATTGGACTTTTCTTATCGCCTCTCCAAAGGAGTTGCGACGGTTTTTTTTACGATAGGCTGCACAGTAGTAGAAAACAGAGCGCTTTTTATGTCACAGCAAGAGCATCGTTTGTTTTTAGTACATCGTTCGGAGCGAAGAAGTTCGTAAAAATAAGCTACACTATTTTTGAGAAATAAATCAACACTTTTTTGGCGGAACATCAATTTTAGCGTTTCGGGTCAGTTACGATGAATTAAGTTCCATGTATTATTAACGTTGGTTCTTCTTATCCCGCAAACAGATGATCATTTCGGTGGAAAGAAAATTTTTATGAGAATGAATAGGAAACACATTACTGTTTATAAATCTAAAATTCATCATGATGATGAATATGTAGATTTACCTTCTAAGGAATGTCTCTCATTTGTTTGGGACATCACACAAGAAATATATGCGTTGACTGGAGAATATGATGTTAAATCAAGATTACAAAGAAATGTTGTCAATGTTATTAGAGAACGAAGTTGAGTTTTTATTAGTGGGTGCCTATGCAATGGCTGCACACGGATTCCCTCGGGCTACAGGCGATTTAGATATATTTATACGGCCAAGCGAAGAGAATGCGAAAAGAGTATTTCAATCTTTAGCAAATTTTGGTGCCCCGATGGAAAAAATAGGAATTGAAGATTTTGCAAGACGAGGTACAATTTTTCAAATTGGTGTTATACCTCGTCGAATTGATATAATAAATGATATAGATGGAGTATTATTCGATGACGCATACGAAGATAAAGATATCGTTAACATCGAGGGACTTAATATACCGATAATATCGAAACATAAGTTAATAATTAATAAAAAAGCTACAGGTAGAGAAAAAGATAGACTTGACGCAGACCGTCTTGAAAATTCATAAATGAAGAGTATAGTTGTGACATGCATTTTTAGACATGTGCAATGGTTTAACAATGGGCTCGTGCGGACGCGCAACCCCAAGCGCGATTTTCGGCCAGCGGTGCCTTTTGTTTTTGTTCGTCTATTAACGAACAGCGTTTGCTTGACCACTGCATAGTTCAGTCGTTGGACAAGTAACTGAAATTATTTATGATTGAAAAAGTAGTGACAAAATTATATTTGAGAATGTAATCAACACTTTTTTGGCGGAACATCAATTTAAGCATTTCGGGTCAGTCGCGATGGGTTCGAACTGAAGAACGTACTTCAGGGACGATCGTCGCGCAGCTATGATGTAAGTTACATTGGTTTCATGCGTGTGTTTAGTTGGATGGATGAGCGCGGATGCACTTTATATGTGCAATTCTCAAACTACCTGCAACATCCCTCCAACCGGAATTACTCCGTCGTCTTTCACGCGAATCGTCGGATATGTATGGTGCATGTCAATTGCCCAAAGGCAATGATAGAACCGCTAGTCTAATTTTATGGAGGGAACATTATGTTCACAAACGAAGATGAAAAAATCGTCATCGAGAAAAAAATTGACAAGCTGAAAAAGCGAATTGTCTCTCTCAACAAAGCCATTTCGCTTCAGGCAAATAAAATTGCCGATACCATGACGCTCATGGTCATTAGTCGCGATGAAAATATTCTGCTGGATCGAATTCAAAAGAAGAAGAAGGCGATTGAGGATTTGGCGGATCTTCGGCGGGAGTTGGTTGTCCCCGTCGCTTCAGTTGAGATTAAAAATAAAATTGAAGAGCAGGCGTAACATCTCAGTCCAACTGCTGCGAACACTCAATACCGGCCATGGTGAATGCTCGTAGCAGAAAAGACCGGCGTGAAGGCATTGGGCTTTGGAATGAGGGCCAAGACCATTATCGTTGAATCGGTCTGCGCGTTTTCACAAGTCGAACGAGCGTTCCAATATCATTGTTTTTTATTTCAACACTATCCATGAGCGCGCGTACGATGAAAATGCCGCGGCCGCTTTCTTTCAACAGGTTTTCCGGCTCGAGCGGATTGGCGATTTCATTCGCATCGAAACCTTTCCCTTCATCCTGAATGTTCACGGTGATGCGGCCAGATTTGTATTCAAAATCAATCGTCACATTTTTATGGACATTTCGCTTGTTGCCATGAACAATGGCATTGCCGACTATTTCGGTGACTGAGATGGCAAGACTATCTTTCTCTTCATCCGAGAAATGCATATGCTCCGCAATGCGTTCCGTGATTTTTTCGACCTGTTGAATGTTGGCCTGATCGCTGGAGATAATCATGCGATAAGTCGTTTGATTTTCAATGGACAAACGCGTCTCCTTCAGTAGCTAATTATACCAGGTTAAGCTAACATCAAAATGGTTGATGTATCGCCGTTCTTCAAATGAACCGGACTCCGAACGTCTCATTCCTTCGAAACTGAAGTTCAATCGATCCCCGGACTGGTAGCTCAGTTTTAATGTCGGCCCAACACTTTCAATGTCCCCACCCTGCAGCGAACCAAGATAACTGACCGGCAGCGTATCCGCCTGCTTTTCATTTCTTTTGAAATAAATGACTCCCGGCGCAATCATGAATTTCCCTTTGACATTGAAACTCACATTACCGCGAATCCAATGGCTCTCGCGATTGTTGAGCAATATCTCTGTCCAGTGATCCCAATTTAATTTTCCATTCTCCTCAATCTCCAGATTATAACTGAAAAATAGTCGGGTCCGTTGCGTGAGCTGATAGGTCGACTGATGATCAATGGAGAATCGCCGGAAGACGTAACTTTTTATATCCGTTGCCGAAGAACCATCTTCATAATCATAATCGACGTAATTGGCCAAAACCTCAGCATGGTTGAAGAGGGTAATTCTGGAAGTGGGTCGATACACCACCTGTGGATCGATCCGAAAAATGCGCATCCAGTTATTATTGGCGCTTCGCTCACTGTAAATATAGACGAGGTGATATAAGTTTACACTGCTATTAAAAATTAGTTTCAGGTTTTCATTGAAATAGTGGGTCTCCGATACCTTGAAATTCATCCGAAATTCATCGCGGTCATCCATATTGTTGTCCGGCGTATCGTAGCGGTAAATGCTCGTCGAGCCATTGACATTGAGGGTATCGCTCCGGGTAAGACTGTACCGCATGGCGCCTGAAAGCGTCAGCCGCGAGCTGTTAAAATCCGGAGAGATGTAATAAAAATACTTGGAAAATTTTGATGACTTCAGAGAATCCGGCACATCATTTTTCTGATTATCCGTGACATAGCCCAGCGCCAGTTTCGCGGCCAACTTTGGCTGCTGGATAAATGTCCCAATTTCATTTTCCGAATGCACCTCTTTCTTCGATCGACTGTCCAACTGGCGCTCTTCGTGATATTTCCCAACTCTGGTCTGCCGATTGCTGAGCACCGTTCTGAATTTCAGTCGGATACTTTTCGAAAGGCCGTAACCAAGTTCATGCTCCACGCCGCGCATATTCTCTTCCAGACTCTCAATCAACAGTTGAGCCTGAGTCAATTGGTCGTAATTATCGCGCCGCGTTTTGGTCCAGAAAACAGAGAGCGAATCATAGGTATTTTCCAGAAAATATTTTTTCACCCGGTAGTTCAGATTCAAATCATTGTTACGACGAATTGTGAACTGGTCGCCCCGGGATAAAAAGGAAAATTGATTCGCATAGTCTTTGACAACAATGGGCTCAGTCTTCAGATCGAGATGATAGGTTGATCCCCGATCGATTTTTGAGAAGCGGCTATCATATTTATAGCCGGCGCTGGCGTTCAATTGAACCGACGGCAGCGGTCGAAGAACCAGCCCCAGATCCCACCAGTTGGTATTAATATCGCTCACGTATCCGGAAAGGCGGTCTGAAAAATTATATACAGACGCCGAGCTTTTGATCCCCAAAAGGGGGTTGAACGGCCAGAATAATTTCAGATTGAATTGATGGTCGTCTTTCCATTTATGGTTATCCTGATTCAGCCGCAGCAACGTGGAGTTGAAATTTTCAGTCGCCGAAAAAAATCCCTTGCCGTACAATGACCGCGTATAGTGCATATTGGACAGCCAGCGATACGAGTTCAGATTCTGCTGAAAACCGATGGTGTAGCCAAATGGCGCCGCCTCGTTTTCCGCGGCGAAGCCGGATGACGCTGCCACCGCCAGGCTGAACGCGAAAACGATCTGCACCACCTTCAGCCGGTTCAGAAATAACCGAAATATTTTGCGCGTCGCGACTCTCATCAGGATTCATTTTCGCTATGATGTTGGTATTATCTGATGCGCTTCACCGGCGCGCTCAGCCGGGGAGCGAAATCAACCCGCCGATTGTGTTCGCCAGTGGATTCCCCGCTCTTTGATTTTCGGAATCAACAGATCAACGCAGATTACCTGCTATCGCCGGGGTTTGGACGGGACCATCAGGAAAATTTTTTCATTCTTCTTTCCCATCTGATATTGCTCCCGGGCGACCTTCTCGATATAGCTCAAATTCGACGTCAGCATGTCTATTTCTTTATTGAGCGATTCCTGTTCCTTTTTCAATTCATCGATTGTTTTGACCAACTGCTTTTTTCGAAGATGAAGTCGATAAAAACGAATGAATCCATGTTTACTGAACATAAAAACATACAATAAAAATACCATGCCCACCAGGATCAGATAATATCCCGGTCGCCATTGAAATTTCTTGCTGCGACTCACAGCGTTTTTCGTTCGTCTTTTGGATTTCATGTCACCGTATCAATGATTGAAATGGGCTGTATGCGTGCAGCCGCAGAACAATCTGCCCGTTAATTGAAAATTCTGAATCGCGGCATCTATCGGCAATGTCATGAAGGGCGAGCCCTGCGACAGGCGTTCGCCCTTCAGACCGATTCCCTTACTTTCTTTTGAGCACGCTTCTGCCAGCGTATATCGCGGCTTCTCCGAGACTCTCCTCGATGCGCAGGAGCTGATTATATTTACAAATACGATCCGTGCGGGACGCAGAGCCGGTTTTGATCTGCCCGGTATTGGCAGCCACCGCTATATCCGCAATCGTCGTATCTTCGGTCTCTCCGGAACGGTGAGATACCACAGCCGTGTAGCCGGCTTTGTGAGCCATCTCAATGGCGTCCAGCGTTTCGGTGAGGGTACCAATCTGATTGACCTTGATCAGGATGGAATTGCAGATCCCTTTCTGAATGCCTTCGAGCAAGCGCTTCGTATTGGTCACGAATAAGTCATCGCCGACCAGTTGAATTTTTCCGCCCAATTGATCGGTCATGATTTTCCATCCGTCCCAGTCATCTTCAGCCATGCCGTCTTCGATGGAGACGATAGGATATTTCTCAACCAGTTTCGCGTAATATTTCACCATCTCTGCCGGGGTCAATTCTTTCTTCTCGGATTTCAGAATATATTTTTGTTTCGCTTTATCGAAGAATTCGCTTGAAGCCGGATCCAGCGCAAAATAGATATCTTCGCCCGGTTTGTAACCAGCTTTTTCCACAGCCTCAACGATCACCTGCAGCGCTTCTTCATTGGATTTCAAATTGGGAGCAAATCCACCTTCGTCCCCCACAGACGTGTTGTAGCCTTTTGCCTTCAAAACCGACTTCAGGGAATGAAATGTCTCAGCGCCCATTCGCAACGCTTCAGCAAAACTGGATGCGCCGGCCGGCATGATCATAAATTCCTGCAAATCCACATTGTTGTCCGCATGAGCGCCGCCATTGATGATATTCATCATCGGCACAGGCAACATGCGGGCGTGAACACCGCCGATATATTGGTACAATGGCAAATCCATCGCGTTCGCTGCCGCTTTGGCGACTGCCAGCGAGACGCCCAAAATAGCGTTCGCGCCCAACTTGGATTTGTTTTCAGTGCCATCCAGTTCCATCAATATCTTATCGATCAAAATTTGCTCTGTGGCATCTTCTCCAATGATTTCATCAGCTATTATTTCATTCACATTTTCAACGGCATTGCGCACACCTTTGCCCAGGAATCGCGATTTATCTCCATCCCGCAATTCAATCGCTTCATGCTCTCCGGTCGATGCCCCCGAGGGAACTGCCGCTGTACCGCCAACTCCGCTCTCCAGCACCACATCCACTTCCACCGTCGGATTCCCTCTCGAATCAAGTATTTCACGCCCGAACACATCAACAATCGTCGTCATTTTTGTTTCTCCTTTAAGATGATTATGCTAACTATTACCTCTAATATAATTATTTTTATTTTGTAAAAATGCAAACTCTTCTCCCTGGGTGGTGTACACGTGGATATCCAGGATTTTTTTAAGAATATCGATTCGCTTATTCATTGTCGGGACGCTCACCTGATAATAGCTGGCGATTTCAGTTTTCGTATAATGGTTGGAGTTCAGGCAACACGCTAAATATTCGACTGCCGCCATCCACGAATCATGACGGTTTGCCAGCGGTAGATCTCCCCCGCTCAACAGGACAGCCTCAGACCAGATCCGCCGGGCATTGTCCACGTAGTATTTATGATATTTATTTTTTTTCATTTCGACAACAAGAGTGTCTTCGATGAGTTTCAGATTCTCATCTGTGTACTTATGTCTGCGGGAAATTTCCAGGTCTTTTCGCAGCGCGTCCCAATCGAAATAACCGACATGGAACCTCACAAACTCGTTGAACGCTGTTTGCAGATAGTTCACATGTTTTATCTTCCTTTCCCGATCAGCGGATTTGATGCGCGGATCAAAATGGCGGGCAAATTCTGAATTGGGCAGATTTTCAGCCAGGAACAGCAGCTTTTCAAAACAGGGAAGCGCTGTGGCTTCCGGCATATGGGGGGATAAACTACGCGATTCCCTTGGATGCTCTCCATAAGGATTATATGTTTCGAATTTATCGTCTTCGAAATCATCATCATCCTCGTACTCATCGCTGATCATACCATCATCCAATATCTTGAGAAACGTATTGAGAGTCATGTTCAATACAAACGGATGTTCATGGGGTTGGTACTGCAAGAGCGTTTCGGCTGCGGCAATGGCGTATCGCGCCGATTTCTGATTTTTGGCAATAAAACTGATGAATGCAAATTCCTGCAATCGCCGTTTCAGAACGACCCTGTATTCTTGAGTAAAAACATCATCAGCAACTTTGACCAAAAACGAATGAAACTTCTCCGCATTTTTCCCCTGGTTCCTTATATCTTCAAGGAAATACAACGAAAAAAAATCGCTCAGACAGGATTCAATGATTTCCCGTTCGATGAACCAACTTAAACTTATTTCCTGAAAAGAATACAATTCGTTTGTAAATGGCATTAAGGCTTTTTTTTCCTTTAAGGTTTCACTATAAAATCGCTCATACTGGGCCTTGACCTTCTCACCCTCCTCCTGGGAATATGTTACTTCATCTAAAATTTTTCGAAACGCCAGGTAATCGGTCGTCACCGGCTGATTCAAGGAGTATGACAATTCCTCGGCTGCTCTGATTTTCTCGACAGCAATGGCTGCCGGAATCTTCACTAATAAAAATCCCGGTTCGGATTTAAAGTTCTCCAAAAATTTATAATAGCCGGCCTCAGACTCCATAATACCGATTGAATCTTTAATTCCCAATTTGATGTTCGAAAGGACATCGAGACAGATAACCTGACCATCGGCATTTTTAATTGCAAAAAGCAGGAGCGACGAATTATCGCCATCCACACTCGACATGTGAGCCTCGAAAAATATGGATTCCGGCCGTTCAATCGCCGGATGATCGGAAATGTTTTTTCCCAACTGGAAGATGGCCTGCTGGGCAGCGGCTTGCACCTGTTTGGCCTGACTACGCCGAATAATTCGCTGCAGCACAGAGAAGGCGCGCGGGTGGTTGCTTTGCGCAATCAGCGGAATGATGTATAATTTCAATTCATCATCCATAATTTCGCTCAGCGGGTCCATGAGGTTGAGCAGCCGGGGATCGTTCGTAATTTCTCTCATTGAAATCAGTGTCAATTCCTGAATATCTCTCGCCTGCGCCCGAAAATCGTCTAAAAAACTGGCGACGAAATTCGGGGCCTCAGAATTTGAAAGCAGATTTTCTACCACTATTTTGCCCAAACCAACCGGATCGTGCAGATTATTCAATAGCACCGCAGAGTCCACCGACGCATCAAGCTGCTGCGCCACGATCGACGCTATATATTTAACTTCATCATCCGCGGATGGATCTTCAATCAGCTTGAGCAGTCGATCAACCACCGCCTTATCTCCTATTTCACCCAGAATTTCGATGAGTTTTTTTTGCCGCTGGATGTCCGCTCTTTTGATCATTTTGAAAATTACATTTGAAGCCAATGTAGCATTGCGCTTCAATTGAGAAATGAGCTGAGCGATTTTTTTATCAGAAAGGGAACGCGACAAGAGATTTTCAATTGCTGTAACGATTGTTTGTTCATTCATAGTTAATGAGCCAATTGTGAGATTTCTTTTTTTTTTAATGGGCCGACTTTTAAAAGCCTTAAAAGGCTTTGATACCTTGGTTATAATATCTTTTCCACGTTATAAATGACGTGACAATTCATTGAAAAAGTTAAAAGTTAGATAACTGGAACAGCCCCGACTTTTAAGTCGGGGAACAGAAATACACCTTTGATTTTGCGGCTTCAGCCCCTTTTTAGAGAGGACTCTTTAATTAAAAGCAAAATAGGATAATCCCGCAATTATCGCGCCGGCGAAGGCGCACACAGCGTTCACCACGTCGTTATCGAAACGCTGAAAACCGGAGATCAATTTCGTTGCATGACTGCCGCAATGTATCTTTTTTTCTGTCTGCTTGCCGCAGGCCGGACACTGATACTGGGCCTGCACAGTCGCCCCGAGGAAGCTATCCACAATGCTGCCAGCCAACCCGGAAAAAATCAGGGCGATGAATAACAGCTCCCCCTGTTCCATGCCATGATACCGCGTCGTGACAAGGCGTCCGATGAAGACAATGACGAAACTGCCCATCAACGCACCGGCAATTCCCAGGATCGAAATTCCGCCCGAGGTGCCCGGCGCAACCGGTTTCAGGTTCAAAATAGCCCGCGGCGACTTCTTCGAGAAAACGCCAATCTCGGTCGCCCAGGTGTCCGCTGTCACCGCTGCAACCGCACCAATGAACGCGAAATACCATACATCTCCCGGAAAGTAATTCCAGATCAGCACGATCAGACCGGCGATGCCGCCATTGGCCAGTACCTGGCCGATATCGCGTTGGCCTCCCTTCTGAAACGTATCAGCGAACTTTTGTTTCCATTTTTTCCCGGTTTTTGATAACAGGCTTGAAAGAAAAAAGAACAGGAGGATCGGCAGGCTGAATTCCCAATTCCCGGTGCCGAAAATAATTACGCCCAACAGAAACGTGGAGACAGCGCCGCTTCCGGAGAGGAAGCGCATCCGAAGTGAAACCGCAGCGATGAACAATGCAAACAGAAGTCCATAGCTGAACATTAAATTTTGGTGTATGCTATGCGTGAGTAAAAAATGCAGTGTAAACGCCGTCCCCAGCGGGACTGTCAAATTATCCGATCCTTTGTAAGAGATCGATTCGCAGGCGGTGGCCACAATAGCCACGATGGTTGACATCCACACCACTTCCAGGAGTGTCAGCGTTTCATGCTTCAGGTGAATAAAAAAAAACAGCCCGCCGGCGACAATAAGTAAAGTCGCAACAAACATAGCCAGCGACCCTTGCAGCGATTTTATTTCACCGGAGACGCGATACTGAATCGGCTTGGCAATATTCTCTCCGATGATCGCTGCAACAGCATCGGCAATCGCCATCACCAGGATGGCAATAGCCAGTATGGCTTTGTGATTGTCCCATAACAGCAGCGTCAATACGAAGAAGGATGCGGGATAAAAAACAGTCCCATAACTCGGACGTTCGGTTGCATGCATTCCCGGCATCCAATTCTTTTTTATACTGATGAAATTGATGATGATAAAAGCGCCAGAAATAGATAATAAAGGATAATAGGTGGAGAGCAAAAAAGGGGTCAGCGCAATGAGAATACCCGTCAGAATGTGAACAAACTTTCGAGTCGCCTTAATTGTAAAATTCAATTTCTTACGAACGATTTCTGAAAACCCAATGACACAAAGAAGTCCAAAGAACAAAATTCCTGTCCAAATCCAGTCCATGCCACTCTAACATTCAAATTAATTATTGATTTTAAGTCATTTTTTTGTTATAATATTTAAGCATTTTTTCATTGAAAGTCAATATATATTTATCATTTTTTCCAGGCCCGGCGACACGACCCAGGTGCTTTCCGCTGGCTCCGGGCGGACAATCCGCACGTGCCCGGCGCTAAAGTCCGGCATTTGGGACGCGGCAGATTTTAGAGCCAAAATCAAATATGGGCGTCGTCTCCTGACGCTTCAAAAAAGTTATCCACATTCGCTGATGACAAAATTTCCACAGGGCATCATGGACCAGATTTTTTCAATTTTGTAAAATAGTAAATAAGTAGTATTTTGTACAGTTACCTAAATCAGCGAAAAAAATAGAACACAAGGCGGAATATTTCAGCGTGTTTCATATCTTTATTTTTCCGAAGCTTAACCAATGCAAAAATTTCATAGCACTAAATGTGGCAATGTCTTTTTTGTAACAACCTATTAGTTGAAACAGCCGTCAGTGGCTACCTTTAAATACTTCACTTCATTGTGGGTTCACATTCGATCTCTGATCAACTTATTCACAAGTTGTCCACACACCCACAATATATAGATGTAAATAAAAGGAAACATACTAACACATTTTCGAATCAGTTATTAGAATCTCGAACGCCGGCAAATTGAATTAATCACCTTCGACAGCTTGCCGGAATCATTTCTTCAGGGAGCAAGGCCGTAAAGTTGAGAAGTCGTTAAAACGGTTTTTAACACCTTGCTTTTTCTAATTCCACCCCGATGAATCGGGGTGATCGTTCAATGGAATGTTGAATTAACACCCAGATTTATCTGGGTGTTAACAAATTAGAAAATAATGAATGAACTGCTTCAGCAGTTTTCATTATTCTCATGTGCTATCTCAAATGCCAACTTTTCAGAATTGCTCCCTTTCTTCATGGGCGGATTGATGCCATCCGCCTTTGGCAGGAATTATGCCAAAGGGCTAAATTTTATTGCGATGCCATTTCGAACGAATCATGGGAATTTCATTGCTCCAATAGATGGCCGGAACCAACACAGACTCAGGTGCATTCATGAATAAAAAACTGCTGCTGTTAATTTTCGAGAAGAACAGGCTGCTAACCCAGTTGAAGAACGAACTCGAGGCCAATGATTTTGAAGTCATCACGGCCCAGGATGGGCAATCGGGATTCGAGCTTGCCCGAAAAACCGAGCCCAACCTGATTCTCGCTGCCATGCAATTGCAGCATCTGGATGGCATTGATCTGTGTTACATGGTTCGGCAGAGTTCAAATATCTCCTCCATCCCCTACATCCTCGTCGGCGACAAGTTTGGACCGGAAGAACGCATCAATGCGTTTCGCAGTGGCGTCGATACCATAATTGACACATCGGTTTCCATGCGCGAATTGAGCACGCGTATCGATACACTGCTCAAACGTTTCGAAATGGCGAATAAAAAACAACTCCCGCCAAACCAATCCCTGATGGGCAGTATCTCCGATTTTCGTCTCGTGGAAATTCTGCAAATGCTCAACCTGAATCAGAAATCCGGGATGCTGTTTGCTTACAATCAAAACCAGAATGGTCAAATTGCATTTTTCGAAGGCAGGCTCACCTGGGCTCGCATTGACACGACCGACGGGGAAGCTGCGGTTCAAAAAATGATGGCGTGGCAGGACGGCCTTTTCATTTTTGAAAAGGATTTGATCCAGCCCGATTCAAACATCACCAAGCCCACGATGCAGCTCATTTTGGATTGCTGCCAATCGCTCGATGAATTGACGATGTGACCGCAGTTCATCTGTTTTCATGTGAGTCAGTCGGTTTGATACTGATACGTTCAGCCAGATACCTCCTCTGTCCATTTGCCCTTCCCGGCGCAGCTTCAACTGCTACTTATTTTCTTCATTTCCCGGATTGCTAACGCATTAGCTTTTTTAACAAATTTGCGCTACATTATTTTAACAATTCCGCCTTTCTTTTTATTTAACTTTTCTGTGAAACTTTCGATGAACTATCAATGGCATATGAATTGCCATTTTCGTGGCGGAACCAATTCATGGTTGCCGAGTGACTGCAAATTTCTGAGGTGAAACCATGTCAAAAAAGCAAAAACTTCTGGTTTTGAAAATCGGAATCACCATGCTGATTCTGGCCATTTTCACGGCAGCAGCGATTCCGATGTACTTTGATCTCAATCGGCGGAATGAAGCCAACCAGTGCATCACCAACCAGATCATCGTTGAAACAGCCCTGGCCATCGCCTCCGCTGAAAGCCTGTCCGCGGGGAGCAGAAATGTTCCTGAACGACTTACGCCGGCGATGTTTGAGAGCGGTCAAATTCCAACATGCCCCATCGACGGTTCGCCCATCCAGTTCGATCCGGCAACAGGAACAGCGTTCTGTCCGAATCACGATACGTCGCACTCGAGAATTGCCTGCAAATAGCGAGCGTCGTCCTGGGTGTGCGTAACCTGTTTGTGGTGTTAAAGATAGAAAAAGAGGGGAAAGAAAGGCGATACCGCAGGGGAATGGATTCCGCAGAGCCAATCGGGAAACGAGTCATGGTTCCGGACTCGTCACCCGTGTCACTCCAGTTCAACCTGATTTACCGATTCAATTTAATCTGATACTTATCCAATTTACGATACAATGTCGTCCGGCCAATTCCCAATTTATGCGCCGTCAGCGACATGTTGTAATTGTTCAACTTCAATGCCTGCCGCAAAATTTCTTCTTCAATCTCATCAAGCGGGATAATTTGATTGCAAAAGGTCACGGCCTTTTTCATGTCCATGGCCACGCCGCCGGTAGTTTCGTTCTGATTGTGCGTCACAATCGAGATGGGCAGATGTTCAGGGCGCAGGGTATCACCGTCCACCATAAGCATGGAGCGTTCGATGACATTTTCCAGCTCCCGCACATTGCCGGGCCAGGGATAATTCACCAGATAATCGATGGTCTCACCGGCAACTTTGATGATCCGCATATTGTTCTTCTTATTAAAATTTTCCACAAAGCAATTCACCAGCGCCGGGATATCTTCCACCCTCTCTGCGAGCGAAGGCATCTGAATCGGGAACACATTGATGAGGTAGTAAAGGTCTTTTCGAAAATTGCCCAGTTTGACTTCGGCATCCAGCTTCTTCGATGTGCTAGAAAAAACGCGGACATCCAGCGTCATCGAATTCATATTCCCATGTGGAGAGAGGGTTCGGTCTTTCAAAATTTGAAACAGCTTGCCCTGCGCGTATTTGGACAATTCGCTCACTTCATCCAGGAAGACCGTCCCGCCATTCGCCTGTTCCAATTTGCCGGGAATTCGTTTGACGCTGCCGTTGCCGGCTTCGAATTCCGTGCCGAACAATTCCGCATCGACGGCCACATCCGGCAAGGCGGCGCAATTGAACACAACGAAAGGCCGATTTTTTCGATGGCTGTTGAAATGGATGGTTCTGGCAACCAGTTCCTTGCCGGTACCGGTCTCGCCAAAAATCGAAACAGACGCTTCACTGGATATGACGCGTTTCAACTGCCGCACGACTTCCTGCATCCGACCGCTGAAAGAAACCAGGTTGCCCAATTCGTACTTTTCGTCCAATGACTTTTCCAGGTAGTCAATTTTCTGTTCCAACTGACGAACCCGCAGCGCATTTTTCAACACGAATTCTAATCGATTCCAGTCGACCGGCTTGTTCAAAAAATCGTATGCGCCTAATTCCAGCGCATGGTTGACGATGTTTTTTCGGCTATCGCCGGTCAGAATCACGACCGGAATATTGGTATCTTTTTCCTTAATTTTTTGAAGCACCTGCAATCCGTTCACTTCCGGCATAATCAGGTCAAGAAAAACAACATCATAGTCTTCCTGATCCAACATATCCAGCGCTGTCAGACCTTCGTTGGAAACTGCAACCCGGTAATTGTGTCGTTGCAGAATTTCACTCATCAGTTGAGTAAAATCTTTTTCATCATCGATTACGAGGACTCCAACATTTTTGTCCATTGCCTGGCCTCTCTGTAATTTTCTATCATTTCTGGAATGACGGGTGCGCGAAAAAGCCAATGGTCTCCAAAAACCAGCGCATCATCAGTCATATTAATTAACGAGTTGTTTTATTCGAATCACTTCTTGCAGCGTTGTTTCACCGGCCTGCATCCGGCGAATGGCTTCATTGAGCAACGATGCATTACCAATTTGCTGCAGATACTGATAGATTTTTTGGGGCGATGCCTTTGTCAATATCAGGGACTGAATGGTTTCATCAGCCGCTACCATTTCAAAGATCGGGAACTGATTGAGATAGCCAGTCCCCCGGCATGTTGCGCAGCCACTGCCCCGATAAAATTTTGGATTGGGAATCTCCGGCATTTCTGCCAGCATTGCCAATTCTTCCGTTGCAGGTTGATAGATATTCCTGCAGTCGGGACAAACACGCTTTATCAACGCCTGTGCAATGATGCCTCGGGTCGAATCAGCGATCAAAAATGGATTCTCGCACTGGTTGGCTAAAAATTCCAGGGATTTGGCCGCGGACGCGCACGGCAACGTTGCGAAAACCAGCTTTCCTTTCAACGCCATCATGGAAATGGCATCGATTATGGCCGCATTGGAAAAGCCGTCAATGGCGATCACATCGGCGTCCTGCCGGAACAGCGCATCCAGAATTTTGTCCGGGGTTGCTTCATGCCGGTAGGTCGGTTGATATTGCCGGAATTTATCATTGGGGAAAAACACATCCCGCTCGAATGTGATTATGTCCTTGTTTCTCCGGCTCAGCTCACTGAGCGTGGCATAGAGCGAGGTTGTCTTGCCGCTTTCCAGCGTGCCGGTGAACCAGACGATTCCACTGGGCTGACTGATCAGCGCCATGAATTGTTTTATGATATGGGTTGGAATGCCCAGGTCATCCACCTGCTTACCGGCAAGCGGCCGCATGATTTTAAGGACCATGCTCTCGCCATAAACCGTCGGCAGGGACGTTGCCAGAAAGTGAATATCATTTGAATCGATCCGGAGTTGGAAACTACCCATCTGGGGGATGTCGCAGCGATTGATATCCATGTATGCCAAATTTTTCAACGTGGCAATAATGGTTTCCTTGAGTTTTTCGTTGTGGACGTAATATTCTTTCAAATCACCGTTGATCCGAAAGCGAATTTTCAGGCTGGATTCTGCGGGCGCAACATGGATGGTCGAGGCGTTTTCATGAACCGATTGAACCAGAAACAGGTGCACAAGGTGCGAAACCGACATCTCGTCGGAATAACAAAAGACTTTTTCATCTTCGCTGAACAATGTCGCCGGATCGTTGAGATACTCCACCGAATCCGACGCGCCGAAGAGACTGGACTCATCGCTGCGGCCTCCAAAATGGGGCGATCGATAATAATAATCAATCGCCTCATCAATCTCTTCGGACACGCACACAACAGGCTTCACCTTCAATCCAGTGGATCGGCTTACTGCATCGATAGCAATCAAATCCAGTGGATTGGACATGCCCACGGTTATCGTCTCTTCATTCCGATACAGGGGCAACAGTTTGTAGGTTTTGGCGACAGTTTCGGGCACCACTTGAATAGTGTCCAGCGGGACATGGATATTTTTAAGATCAATGTGCTGAACGCCCAACTGGCTCCCCAGCGCTTTGATCATATCCGATTCATTGATAAACCCAAGTTCAACAAGGTTGCGTCCAAGTAATTTGCCGCTTCGCTGCTGGTGATTTAACGCTTGTTCAAGCTGATCCTGGTTGATCAATCCCTGTTTCACCAGGAATTCCCCTAATAATATGTTATCTTTTCTCAATGATATCACCCTGTGCAGTTTCCCTGATAGCAGCAGCATCATTTATTGCTGCGCGTTTTTGCCTTTCCTTTAGTATTGGTGAATCCCTTGGTAATTTCGTAAATCGTGTTCGAGACATTGTCCTCGGGACTTGGCCGGCTGGTCTCCCGAAATATTTCAATGCTTAATTCTGATAGCTGTCCTAAAATTGCTTCGCTGATTCCATTAAAATTCGATGACATAGTTCCTTGCTCCCCTTAGAGTAAATTTGAACATGATGCAAATGAATTGAATACCCGGGTTGAATAGACTGATCCAAATTTTAAAGAGGGGGAATCGATGCGTGGTGATCTGTGAACTCGGGTCAAAGAAAAGCGCACCGCACATAACGCTCATGCGCCCCAGATTCACAAATCAACTTCCCTGTAATGGATTTCCAATCACGTTTTCACTACCGTTAAAATTGAAACAGGACCCAGAATAAGATTTAGTCAGATATGAAAATTACATCAAAACGTACGAGTGAAGAAATTGCAGAATATATTGCCCGCTGAAAATATAGCAAATTGCCCCAAAAGAAATGAATGGGCCAAAGGGGATTTTATGGTCGCCATGCGGACCCTTCCATAACAGAACGAGAACCCCGATAGGTGTTGCTGAAAAGAATCCAATCATCAATGCCATAAGAACACCCGTCAAACCTAAATAGGCTCCGATCATGGCTGCCAATTTAATATCCCCCCCGCCCATACTTTCCTTTTTAAATAACACGTTTCCCAGCAGTGCGACGACGACCAACGCGCCAGCGCCTCCCAGAATCCCTGCAACCACTTCACCGATCGACTCAACGGCGAACAGCACCGTCAAAATGAAACCGACAACCAGCCCCGGAATGGTGATGACATTCAGAATAAGCTGAAAGTCCAGATCGATGAAGCTGATCGTTATCAGACAAAAAATCAATACGCTATAGATGAAGAACTCCTGCGTCAGCCCGAATTTCGCGTAAAGTGCGGTCAACAGTCCGCCACAGATCAATTCAACAATGGGATAGCGTATGGAAATTTTATGCTTGCACATGCGGCATTTCCCCCCCAAGATCACGTAGCTTAAAATGGGAATGTTGTCAAACCACTGAAGTCGATAGCCACAATGTGGACAATTAGAGGGAGGTAAAACAACCGATTTTTGTCTGGGCAAACGATAAATACACACATTTAAAAAACTACCAATGATAGCACCCAAAAAAAACATGAACACCCAATGCAAATCGATCATTTTACCTCGCCATTCACATAACTCGTTCAGTTTCTTCGATCTCTTGAACGCGCTGCACCGCACTGGTTAATGTGTAGCCCTGATCAAGATATTGTTTTACTTTCCTTAGAACATCGACGTCTCTGAATGAGTATCTTTTAAATTCACGGGAACCCATGCTGATCATCTTGGGTCGAATGATCCCTTTCAACTCCCAATAATAAAGCTGTCTTAGGCTGATGTCTAATTTTCGTGTGACCTCAGAGCTACTTAAATACTCACCTTCATTCATTTTCTCATTTCCCTTACTTCATTCAACATTGCACAATGAACTACTCAGTTACAACATTCACGTCATTACCTATTCATTTGTATCGGCTCATCGTTGAATTACTTAATGCTTCACACGAAAATTTTTATTCAGCCTAAGACGGCAGTTATATATCGATAATATTTCACCTCTCTTGTTTCATTATTAACATGGGTTATCCCGCTCATTGTGAACGGGACTGTTCATGCAATTAACATTCCCGCAAACGGCACAACCAGCATCACCTATATTTTACTCATGGTTATTGTTGCGAAATCGCCTTTTTTACCAGCCGGCAGTCGGGCGATGGGACATTGTTCGTTGAATTTCCAGCGAACCTGGTCTTCGTGCGCCGGCCCGATTGACGTTAATTCATTTAATTAGAAGTGATTATTCTCTGACGGGAGTTCCGACAGAGAAAGAGCCATTTCTGCCGGAGTTTTCGTTAGTTATTACAATATTACCAAAGAGTAACTCTCGACATCAGGGAACTACAGGGAGAACAAAAATGAAGTATGGGACAGGAGCTTGAAACGACGATGGGATCCATCGGTTGAATTCGCGGCCATAGCGCGCTTGCAAACCGCAGGCGTCCCGAAGTTATTGAAATGGCCAACTCTTTTTTTTGCAACGAATGTATTAAAGACGGGGATTGCCGATTTGGGGAGAAGCCTTGACGCGCAATCCATTCCACCAGTCCTCCATTTTGGGGCCGATCCAGAACGCGAAAACTCCCAGGAATAAACCAGCGATCAGATCGATCACATAATGGTGCCGAAGATAGACAGTCGACACAATCAGTAGGATGACGGCGGGTAGCATCACCCAGAACAACCACTTGATATACCGCCAGGCAAAGAAAAGCGAGACAAAACTCACTGCGCAATGCAGGGAGGGAAAGGCCCCCCGACTGGACGAGGCGGTCAGAATCGCGTCTTTGATGGTGTTCAAATGCTGTCCCTGCAGCGTAACGGTGAACATGGATTGCAGCACAAGTCGCGGCGGCGCGGCCGGAAAAATGACGAACAGAAAATACCCGATGTAATAGCAGATAATCGTGGACACGAGTGTGTAGCGAAACTCCTGATATCGCTTCATGAAGTAGAGCACCAGCGCCACGACAATGACGAGGACGAAATAATTCGCGTACGCAGCGATGAAAATATCCGTAAATGTGGGCGTAATAAATTGCTGCGCCCAGACGCACGGCTGAACGCCGAACAGCCAGTCATCGATTTTGATGAGCCAATGTTGAACATCGTTTTGATTGGCAAAATGCACTGTGTCATGCAGATTGGTGTAGATTGCAATGCAGAATCCGAACGGCAGCCAATCACGGAGCACCCTCCAGCTCTTTTTTATTTTAATGACAAGCCAGAAGAGAAGGAACACACCAATGGTCACCCAGATTCGCTGCCAATCTCCCCTGATGCGCGTCGGCATTTGATCCCGCACCAGAAAATAGAAATAAGCTCTGGAGGTTAAATAGACCATGGGAATGAAGAACAGCACCGCAATTGCCTCTTCTAAACGCAATGCAAGAAAACGCCGAAGTAGATTTCTCATCAACAGTCAATCCTGCTTTCCATCAAATTCACCTCAGTTTGGCGCAACATAGGAGTCGCCGAATCCGTTGTTATTGAACATGTTGCTCTGCAAATCAGTTATCGTTTCATTGCCACGCATGTATATTCCCCATGTCTGACTGTATTCAATTCGGCAATACTGGATGGTGGGAGAAATATGATCGCAGACGATCATCCCCGGCAGTGAGCTATCGCCGCCGCCGTAGGAAATATCGCAATGGACCAGCCGGCAGCTTTGCGCGTTAGCCAATGGGCTGAAATAAATTGCGGCCCACAGGCCAACCACGGGGCGTATCGCCTGAATCGCAATATTGGAAGAAACGCCCTCCGCAATCAGTCCACCCTGGGCTAAAATCTCGAATCCGCTCCGTTCGGTCATCAGCAGTGTCGTGCCCGGAGCCAACGTCAATGTGCACGATAGAATCTGGATCGTATCGATGATTTTATACGGCATACCTAAATACTGCCAGTATCCGTCTCTGGTCATCGGCTGGGCAGAAGGCGTACCGCGCACTTCAATCACATCCTCGCCATTGCCGGCATAGTCGCCGTACGGCACATTGGCTACATCATTGGCGGAGATGGAAAATGGCGCGCGCCGATTCTCTGTCACCTGATTATTGGAAAACAGGACGGGCATAAAATCTCCATCGATGAAAATGCCGTACCCCAGGCTTTTTTGCACGATGCAATTGGCAATCGTCGGAGAGGAATATTCCAAAACGACATTGGCAGGGTACCGCGAATTTCGTCCGCCACATTCAATCAGGCAGTTGTTGAAAGTGCAGGCGCCGCTGTTTGCTGTTCGCGTAAGAAAAATACCGTTCCAGCCTCCGACATATTCGCCGGTGAAAATAATGGGAGCGAACACTCCGTCGGCGTGCAGCGAGCCTCCCTCTGAAATGGTCACGCCAACATCGCCGTCAAATTTCAGTTCAATGCCGGAATTCAGAATGAGCTGAGCTGAGCTGATATCGAGTTCAGCGGTAAAAAGGAAGGGAAGATCATGGGGGTACCAGATTGAATTTTCCGTGATTGTCCCGTCGGTTATCTGCAATGCAGCGATAGCGTTATTCGAATACTGGTTGCTGCCAATGAACGAAACATTCACGGCAAACGACGCCACTGGCGCTGCATCGTTATCGGCAATCGTGTTACTGTGAAATTCAATGGGGCGGCAATCACCATTCAGAACGACGCCATTGGAGGCGCTGTTGCGGAGGGTACAGCCCGAGATCGCCGGAGCGGCGCCATCGCAGTAGATCATGGCGGAAAGCGCTGTATCGCCGCCGCCATATTCGATGGTGCAATTCACCAGCGCGCAACTGTCGTCCAGGGAATTCTCGGCAAAATAAATGCAGCCCCAATCGCCTTTCTTTTTCGCGGCAGAACTGAACGAGATGCTTTTCTGCGATCCGTCGGCGACCAGGCCGGCGCTGTCCAGAATGCTCAGCGAAACGCCGGGGTCGAACACAATAGCCGCGCCGGGGTCTATCCGAAGTGTCGCATTTTTGACTGTCACCGGCGAAGAAATGCGATGGACTTTATCCGAGGCCCAGGTCTCAGATCGCGTGATGTCTGCGTTATGCACCACGGTGTCCGATTGAGTTGACTGCGGCGTCACCGGATTTTCCTGCGTGCAAAACAATCCCATTCCTATACCGAAGAGCAGCAGCCCTGTCATTTTATGCCGGATTGTCAACATCACAAGCCACCTCCTCGCCTGTCTTAATGTTGTGTTGAAGCTGATTTGAGCGACGCCAGACCGCATCAAAAACCTGTCTTCGGGCGCCGGCTCCCAAATTGTGCGGCACATGGGGCATTCTTGGTGACATGCTGTTTCAAGAGATCGCACCACAAAGCCGAAAATGTCCGACAGCTATTGCTGCCATCCAGTCCGTCTTCTTTGGGGAACGATGCATGCTCGCATTTCAAATCACAAAATTTTATCCGCGATGATGAAACACCGGCGTTTTTCTCCGTCATTTTTCTCTCCCGGCCCGGGCCGGTTTTTCTTTTATACCCCGATTTCGCATTATAAGTGGCTGAACCCTCTGTAGGAGCATTTTGGTGGTCGTTTTGAATCACCCATTTGGTGGTGCAAAATAATTTTTACATAGATGGTTCAGCCACTTGAATTAAGGAAACTCGGGGTTTGACTGTTTGTATGTGCAAAATTAAGGTTATAAATAACACTTCATGGTGCGCTATCGTCTTCCGGCAAATTTCAGGTGATGCGCTGCGGGATTGAATGGCCGTAGACATCAATGAATTCGCTGATTCCCTGATAAGTGAGCTGGGCTGCCTGTGAAATATTCTTCTGCATTTTCATGATCTGATTATCAATTTCATGATCAAAATAGAAATACTCAATCACCGCCATAACAACGCCGCGAGCTTCCCGCCAGAACGCCCGCTCATCATGTAAGGCGTCACAGAACAGTCCCCGCGATTGAATCGGCAGCCTCATCAGCGACTTATTGATTTGACCAGCTAATTTTCTGCCGAGATTGGCCATGGAATGATGCCATACTTCGTAGCCGGCATCCTCTCCCCCACCAGAATTGGCATGAATGGAGATGGCAATATCAGCGTCGTAAAATTTGATGCCCATTGCATCCGCATGGATCGCTTTTTGAATGCCCTGCCCGACATTCCAGACGGTTTGGGGCGCGCCCACATCCCTGAAAAAAAGATGCGAGCCCTCCATCCATTTCTGTTTCCCGCTCTCGCCAATTTCTTCATTGAAAAAATCCCGATTCATCACCACCTGAAACCGGGAATCTTCATCCAGAAGAACGAACAACTCACGCGCCACAAAAACTGTCCAGAAATCTTCGATCACACCGAAATAGCTCCGGCGCTGAGTCAGCCAGTGTTTGTATTCCTCATTGAAATACATGCCATGGCCGGCGCTTATATAAATTTTAAAAATTCTATCAGACATGACTCATCTCGTTGGCAGCTATGGTTTCTTTCTGCGTGTGTTTAAATTTTTTTCAGCGGCCTGAACCAGCTTCATCGCCTCAATATCCAACCCGGTCAGCAGCCAGTTGTCATAGCCAGGATTTTCATAGTACCAGGGTTGCACCATGAAATAGTCTCTTAGCCAGGGAATATCAAACTTTCGACCATATTTAGCGAAGAAAGAATTCCGCAAAATAATCAGTTGCTCCCGGGTCATGGTCTGCAATTCCGCTTCCGTCGGCCCGTGGAGTTCCAGTTCCGGCGGCGTATAAATTCCCACCGGTTCACTGTATTCGAAGCGCTTCACCAGAGACTCTTCGTAGATTCGCTTCTCTTTTTCCATAATGTTGAACCAATCCGCGCCCACGTAAGTCCGAATCTCGTAATCATCCGGGTAGAACGCCCAGAACGACCCAATGCTCATCGGAAATTGAAAATGATTCTCGGGCCGTGCTTCATAATCCTGGCGGACCCATCTCATCAAATCTATATACCAGGTTTCCTGATTCGTCGGGTCATAAATGGAAGGCGGTTTTTTAACGATGAAACTGAACGTCACTTTGACAATCAGCTTTTCTTCAGGCTGAATATTAAGATCCCATACATTGACGTAACCAACCCCGCTCTCAATCTCCACGCTCCATTGCACGCCAGTTGTGGATACATAATTCGTGCACGGCACCATTTTATTGATATTGGTGACCGGCTTATCGTTTACAAACACCTGGAACTGTTCAAAGCGGTCGCAATACTCCTGGCCTTCAATCATCTGAACGTCAAATCCGGCAGGGAAAGCAACGCGGTGGTATATCACGTGGTTCTGTAAATTCTGGAAATGCGCCTGATATTCCGCTATCCAGATGCCAAGTGGGTGATGGTATAATTCCAATTCCTGATGGACCAATTTAATCTCGTCACAGGCAACGAACATGACCTGGCGATTGCTGAGCGGACGGACCGGCCCGATTAAGCCGACCGCCGGCTGCGGGTAAAAAAACGAAATGCCAAGCAGAACCAATATTAGACCTCGGAAGAAAACCATGATTGCCAGTCCCCTCATTCGAAATTCAATAGTCAAAATTCTCTGATTTGTAGGTACATGTTCACGTCCCGATGAACCGGAGCGAATCAATATATAGGTACATGCTCTGTTCAGTGCACAATATCCGTCACTGTTACCAATACCTGACTTATTTTCGGCCAGGAAAATCTTGTGAACTATGTAATTTTACTTTTCAAGTTAAAAATTAATTCGCTGAAATATATCCAGGCGAAATCGATTTCCACAGCATGGTGGTGTTACCAATATGTATTTTTATGGATGGACAGCCGGAATACTCGTCTCAATTCGAACTCCCTCCGCGTTGTAACCATCTGATTTTAAAAATCATTGAATGCAAAACCAATGTAATAAATCAAAGCTCCATTCCGAACGCCAATCTGTCTCGCGCCGTTTTCACCCACTTCCGTGGAAAATGAATTATTAACTTAACAATCAACCCTGCGGCACGACTTTTGCACAAACGTATTTCTTTAGACAGGCCGTTGAACTTTAACGTCGCTATCAACGTAACTTTCAGGAGGTCGCCTGTGTTTCGTCTGAATTTGTCCTTCAACAAGGGACTTGGGCATGCGCACAAAGATACAATGATGAACCGCTTCGTCGAATTTGATCCGCAGAATTTAGAAAAAGTCATGAATCAGATTTCCCAGCAACGAAACCTGATCGAGTCACTCGAAAAAACAAACAGCGAATTAGAGGAAAGGCTCGCAGCCTTCCAGAATATCATTCTCGAATATGAATCGATTGTTCGGGAGGAAATCGGTCTCTATCGCCTGCAGAAATCAAAGCTCACCACCATTGAAAAAGCATTCGAAGAGTCCGAATCGTTCGGCAAGGAAGTTGAACAACAGATCACCACATTCATCGACTCATATTCGCCCTATGAAACAACTCACGATAAATTCGACTCCCTGAAACGCATCATCTTCCGGTTCTTCCACCAAAACAAGGTGAATAAGAAAGACACCCTGACCAAACTCACCGAGATCAACGAACTCATCTGCAATAAACAACAACTCCTGGACCGTTTTCAACTGGATGTGAAAAGCTGGAAAAAAAATATGTCGCTTTCGCTGAACGTTTCCAAACCAACTCCCAAGATAAAGCAAGTTGTTGGTTTGTAATATATAAAATTCAAAAAATAGAATCAATAAAAAACTCAATGCCGAATATGCGCATTGAGTTTTTTTTTGCCATAGCGATAGCGATTGGAGGTAGAAAATTTATTTCTCATTTTTCCGGCATTTCTACCGAATCAATGAATATACCATTCAGAAAAATGACGCACACACGAGCGGCCATTTTCATCATCAGGAATGACCTGGGCTGCCTGTGGTGCGAACTGAAGCGGTCGGGACACATTTAATTCATTGAAAAAAATTAATAAAATGCTTTGATTAATGAAATGAATTTCATAAATTATTCAACATTTCAGAAAACGCCACCGGCAGTAATTCATTTACCGATTACTAATAGTGAATTCATGAAAGTTTTAGCTGACCTCTTTCAGAAAAAATATGGCTTTCTTCCGGAAAAGATTGTTCCGCTGCGCAGTGATGGATCGGACAGACAAATTTATCGTATCCATTCAGGGGAGCAGACTGTCATTGGCATCATAGGAAACAACCGCAGTGAAAATGCGGCGTTTCTCTCCTTTTCCAATCACTTCAAAAATCGCGGACTGCGCGTGCCGGAAATATTCATTGAGGCTCTGGATTCCGGCGCCTATTTAGAAGAAGATCTGGGTGACGATACCCTGTTCACGTGGATGATGAATATTCGGAATTCATTCGGCCTGACGCAGGAAGTGAAGGATATGTATTGCCAGGTGATTGAATATCTCCCCAGGTTTCAGATCGCCGAAGGGGTTCATCTCGACTTTTCGCTCTGCTACCAGCACGATGAATTTGGCGCGGAATCCATGCTGTGGGATTTGAACTATTTCAAGCATCGGTTCCTGGATGAGTTCTATAAACGTCCGCTGGACACAGGTGCATTGGAATCTGATTTTCACACGCTGATCAATTTTCTTCTCGAAGAAGATCGGCCGTATTTTCTGTACAGGGATTTTCAATCGCGCAATGTGATGATAAGGAACAATCAACCCTATTTCATCGATTATCAGTCCGGGCGACACGGCGCTCTGCAGTACGACGTGGCGTCTCTTCTCTACGACGCCAAAGCGGATTTGCCGGAACATTTTCGGAAGGAGCTCATTCAGGCCTATTTGAAAGAAGTCCAGAACTACACGCATGTGAATCCTGAGCGGTTTCTAAAATATTTCGATGGCTTTGTGCTGATCCGAATCATGCAGGCGTTTGGCGCGTATGGCTATTTGAGCGTGGTGAAAAACAAGCGACATTTTTTCAAGAGCGTGCCGTTTGCCATCAATAATCTGAAAATTATTCTGGATAAAAAGCTGCCGATCCTCGGGCAGATTCCCACGCTCACGAGAGTCTATCAAAACCTGGTGACGGACGAATCCCTGACAACTTTTGGCAAAGACGATGACGAATCTCGTGGTTGATATTTATAGCTTTGGCTTTTCATATTCCGGCATCCCACCGGACGATTCAGGCAATCATGGGGGTTTTGTTTTCGATTGCCGGTTTATTCCCAACCCGGGACGGCTGCCGGAGTACGCCGACCTGACCGGGAGAGATCGCGCCGTCATTGACTATCTGGAGAATTTTCCGGCAGTCGATCAATTTTTCCAGCATGTTGTCTCCATTGTCGAAATGGCAATTGAAAATTTTCAGGCGCGGGGATTCGACCATCTCATGGTTTCGTTCGGCTGCACCGGGGGGCAGCACCGTTCCGTGTACTTTGCCGAGCGATTATTCTCGTACCTGTTGAGCAAAAAGATTCAGGCCAGGATCCATCACATCGAACAATCGTTTTAAGGGCATTTTTAAATCACGAAATTTACTTTATTCACACTGCGACACAACAGAAGACAACCAAAAATTACCTCACCATGAAAGCGATGATTCTCGCTGCCGGATATGGCACTCGACTCAAACCTCTCACTGAAGAAAAACCCAAAGCTCTTGTGGAAGTGAATAAAATTCCAATGCTGGAACTGGTGATTAGAAAATTGATTGCGAACGGTGTTCATGAAATTGTCATTAACCTGCACCATTTCGCTGAACAGATCAGCTCTTTTCTTGAGCAGAAAAACAATTTTGGCGTGACCATCCATTTCTCACACGAGGCGGAAATACTGGGCACCGGCGGCGGTTTGTGGGCCGCATCGCGATTCCTGAAAGGGGACGAGCCGTTCATCCTTCATAACGTGGACATCATGTCCACCATGGATCTCAGGATATTGTTGCAGCATCACCGGAAGAATCAGGCTCTGGCCACGCTGGCGCTGATGGCGCGCGATTCATCCCGGTATTTTCTCACCGATGAACGAAATTACATTTGTGGCCATGAAAATACCGTAAAAAATCTGGTGCGCATGCGGCGCGAGCCGGTCGGCCAGACCGCCCGCATGGCCTTTTGCGGCATTCACATCATCGCGCCGGAAATATTCGATCACATGGCCGGAACCGGCCGTTTCTCGATTGTGGATGTGTATCTGGATCTGGCTGAGAAACGATTGCCCATCATCGGGCTGCCGATGGATGAGTTCTACTGGCAGGACATTGGCAAGATCGACGCGCTGAGCGAAATAGAATCGGATATTGAAACTCACGTAATTTCCGCGGACGAGCTCATCCGTTAAGCTGCGGAACGATTCACCGCCTCGGCAGCGCTCTGGTTCCATTGAATGCAGATTTGCCTGGCTGTTGAAATTTTCTTCGCCTGTATTTGATGCAGGCTATTCGACACGTGAGGGGAAACAAATCCTGATGACATAAAGTACCTGGCGACTTCGTCGCAGCCAAATGATGCAATGAGGTTTTCCAGAATCAAAATTCTTCGGTATACCATTCAACGGTTAACTTGTTCAAAATGGAGATATTATCATGTTCAAACAACTCTCATTCGTTCTCGTTTTACTCCTGTCCTATTTCATGCCGCTTTTTGCAGAAGATCATAAGGACAAAATCGAAGGTCCCATTACAACGCCCCAACAGGTGACGGAGCAATGCCTCGCCTGCCATGAAGAAATTGGGACGGATATTATGAAAACTCAGCACTGGACGTGGCTGAGCGAGCCGTTTCAGGCGCCGGGCAATGGCGCCATTCAAATGGGGAAACAGAATATCGTGAATAATTTCTGCATTGCGGTACCGTCCAACTGGCCGCGCTGCACCAGTTGCCACATCAGCTATGGCTGGAAAGACACGTCGTTCGATCTGAATGATCCGTCCAACATCGACTGCCTGATCTGCCATGATCAGACTGGCACGTACAAGAAAGTCGCCACCGGCGCCGGGATGCCTGCTGAAAATATCGATCTGCTGAAGGTGGCTCAGAGCGTTGGAAAAACAACGCGCCAGAACTGCGGCACATGCCATTTTGATGGCGGCGGCGGCGATGGCGTCAAACATGGCGATCTGGATGCTTCCCTGCTCAAGCCCACAAAAAATCTGGATGTTCACATGGGCGGCAATGACTACACCTGCACCGAATGTCACCGCACCGAAGAGCACCTGGTGTTGGGCGCTTCGCATGCGTCCATGGCCAAAAACGCCAATCATGTCAGTTGCACCGACTGCCACGAGACAGCGCCGCACCAGAAGGAAAAATTGAATAATCACACAAACGCCGTCTCCTGTCAGACCTGCCATATCCCGGAGTATGGCCGGGGCAATGCCACGAAAATCTGGTGGGACTGGTCATCTGCCGGCAAAGACATCGTACCGGCAAAGGATGAATTCGGCAAAGAACTGTATGACAAGAAAAAGGGCGATTTCAAGTGGGCGAAAAACGTGAGGCCCTCCTATCTCTGGTATAACGGACAGGCGACCTACTATCAATTCGGCGATAAAATCAATACTCAGAAGCCGGTCGCGCTGAACAAGCTCACAGGAAAAATCTCGGACGCCAATTCGAAAATCTATCCGTTCAAAGTGATGCGCGGAAAGCAAATTTACGATCAGGTGAACAACTACCTGATTATCCCGAAGCTGTTCGGTGAAAAAGGGTACTGGAAAGATTGGGACTGGAATGTCGCTGCCCGGGAAGGCATGACAGCGGTGAACCTGGCCTATTCCGGCCAATTTGATTTTGTGGAAACAGAAATGTACATTCCCATTCATCACATGGTCGCGCCCAAAGAGCAATCGCTGAAATGCTATAACTGCCACCACAAGAGCAAAAGCATACTCGACTGGAAATCGCTGGGCTACTCCGATGATCCCATGGGCAAAAGTGTGAAAAAGAAACAGAATTATGTGCGCTGACATTCGACCAAACTGAATTGCGGTTTTTGCCATTGAAACAATATTCAACCCAATAGCGGGAATTGGTTTTCAATGGCCAATCATGCGCGGAGTAAGCTCATCCGGTTGCAATACCGGATGAGCAACTTTTCCGCGAAGTGCCCGGCCCGATATACAATCAACTCATTCAGGGAGCTGCATCATCAAAAAATCGCGCGACAAAAAAAGGACGTTTCTTCGTCCGAAAAGCCTGGTGATAATCTTTCTGACCCTGGCGGCGCTGATGATTTTTTCCGCACTGATTGAGCTGCACCAAAGCCAACACGAATTTCTGGATCTGATGAAACAGCAGGGCCACACCCTGCTGGAAGCGGTCATCACGTCGTCTTCCAACACCCTCCTCACCAATGAATATCTCGAAAATTTTCTGGAAGAAAAACTCCTGCACAGCGCTTCTTTCATTCGCTATCTGTATGAAAGAAACCAGATCGACAACGATTTTTTAAAGACGTTCGCCCGCGACAACGCTATTTTCCGAATCAATATTTTCAACCGAAATGGGGCGCGCGAGTACAGCAATCACAACCAGGGAGTGGGCCGTTTTCACCGACAGTCCTCGCCGGGGCCGGCGCTGGCGCCGATTTTCAAAGGCGAGCAGGATACGCTCATCATCGGGTTCAAGGAGGCGCAGCACGAGGCTGGCTACCGGTTCGCTGTGGCGCTTGCCGCCCGAAATCGCAGCGCCATTGTGCTGAATCTCGACGCAGAGGAAATCCTTCAGTTCCGGCGCCGCATCGGATTTGGGGCGCTGCTGAAGGACCTGGCTGTCAATCCCGGCGTTGTGTTCATCGCCCTGCAGGACTCGGCCGGCATCATTGCGGCGTCCGGCAATGTGGCTGAACTGGATCGCATCGTCGATGACCCGTTTCTGACGCGCTCCTTCCGGGCTACGTCGTTTGATTCGAGGATCGCTGTGTTCAACGGCGCAGACATCCTGGAGATCGTCCATCCCTTCAATTACGAAGGCATGCACGTTGGCCTGTTCCGACTTGGAATTTCGCTGGAACCACTGCATTTGATCAGGGCGAGAATCATTCGCCGGCTCATCATCATCACCGTGATTCTGGTCGCCGTCGGATTTGTATTCTTCGCGTTCATCATGGCGCGACAGCAATTCAATTTGCTGCAGAAGCAGTATCAGGTCGTGGAGACTTTTTCGGGCAATATCATCCACAACGTGAGCGACGCCATCATTGTCTCCGATGACCTTCACGGCATAAAAATGATGAACGCATCCGCTGAAAAGATTTTTCAAAAAGACCAGCGCGACGCCATAGGCAAACCGGCCTCCTTCCTGTTCAAAAATTCCGCGTGGGACGCCGGCCTTGATCCATCGTCCCCACTGGCCTATCTGGAATGCACCATCGCCGGTTCCAAAAAATATCTGCTCGCCTCGCGGGGCCGTTTCATCGATGAAAATGAAACTGAGAATACGATACTCGTGATCCGCGACCTGACGCACCAGCAAAAACTGGAGGCCCAGCTTCAGCGAAAAGAGCGTTTGACCGCGATGGGCGAACTGGCGTCCGGCGTGGCCCATGAAATTCGGAATCCGCTGAATACCATCGGCACCATCATTCAGCAATTGAAAAAGGATTTTCAACCGACCCACCATGCCGAGGAATACGACCAGTTGTCTCAGCTTGTCTATCAGGAGGTGCAGCGGATAAACCAGACCATTTCCGATTTTCTGAAATTCGCCCAGCCTCAGCCAGTTCATCCGGAGCCGTTCCGGCTGGGGGAGCTTTTCGACGATTTGAAAATCCAATACAACGCCATGTTCAACCAAAACCGGATCGGCTATTCCTTCACGGCGGATTGGGATGGCGAGGTCATCTGGGATCGCGCCCAGATGCGGCAGGTTTTTATGAACCTGCTCCAGAATGCTGTGGACGCAATAAAAACAGACGGCGCCATTGCCATTTCGGTGCATCGAATCAATGACCAGGAGCTTGACATTCAGGTGCGCGACAACGGCCAGGGAATCCCAGAGTCGCAGTTGGCTAAAATTTTCAATTTGTATTTCACCACCAAAGCCAAAGGCGCAGGCATCGGGCTGAGTATTGTGCAGCGCATCATCATTGAACACGGCGGATTGATCTCCGTGGAGAGCGAGTCCGGCAAGGGCGCCACTTTCATCATTCACATGCCAATACACTTCGGCTAACTGCCATGTCGAATGCCCGGGCCGCGGCAAAAACCTGCCGTTGTGTCCCATTCTCCCGATGGACAAAGCACCATTTTGGAAGTAACCGATCACAGGGTGGTTAAGAATGACAGGATAACAGGATGTTTGGGATAGACAGGATTAATTAACTTTAGCTCTTTATCATGTTAATCAAAACATAATCGTGTAAATCACAGGAGGCTGCGTAATGGAACTTGCAAGCTTGACTGAAAAAATTATTGGCTGTGCTTACAAAGTATATAACATGTTAGGATTTGGTTTTTTAGAGTCTGTTTACCCCGTGTAATAAAACAAATAGAAATTAATAGCAAGAGAAACAATAGCATATTACACGGGGTGAATGAAAATGCCCTGACAATTGA
>JBMOPW010000006.1:0-27398 GCA_049322915.1 Candidatus Zhuqueibacterota bacterium | reverse complement strand
TGGGCGTTTGAATGGTGGCCACGCGATTGGTGATGGTGACGGTGAGCTGGGCCTGACCCGTTGCCGTCCAGGTGATCTGATTGTCGGCATTGTCCGGATCCGTGACATAATTATCCAGACTGATGGCCGTGAACGAACTGCCTTCAGCAATGGTCTGATTGGGAATCTGGCTGACGACCGGGTCGTCATTGACCGCTGTAATGGTGAACGTGGTCTGGCAATCGTCGGACAAACCGCCAGGGTCGGTGGCGACAAAGGTGATGGTTTCGCTGCCGTTCCACTCGGCATCCTTCGGCGTGATGGTGGCCACGCGGGTGGTGATTGTCACCTGCAAATTGGTAGCGCCGGTGACCGACCAGGTGATCTGGCTGTCGGAATTGTCCGAGTCAGTCACATAATTGTCCAGGGAAATGGTGGTGAAACTGCCGCCTTCGGTGATGGTCTGATTGGGAATCTGGCTGACGACCGGCGGATTATTGGAGAGGACGACATTGGCCTGGTCGGTGGCCTGGCCGCCATCGCCGTCGGTCACTTTCAGCGTGACCACATGGGTGCCGCCCGTGGTGAACGTCGCCTGGGGCGATTGTCCCTGGGTTTCGAAAATGGTGTCGTTATTCAAATCCCAACTGTAGGTTGGTGTATCGGTTCCGGGGTCAGTGGAACTGCCGGTCAACTGGATGGGCGAATTGATCACCCCGGAATAGGGCCCGCCGGCTTCGGCAGTCGGCGCGACATTAGCGACGACCAGCGTCTGGGTGGCCGTGGCTGTGGCGTTTTCGTTATCAGTCACGCGCAGTTTGACCGTGCCGTTGAAATCGTCGCTGATGGTGTGGCTCAATGTGGCGCTGGTTGTCGTCTGGTCGTAGGTGCCGTCGTTCTGGAAATCCCATTCGTATTTGACAATGGAACCGTCGCCGTCCGTGGAGCCTGCGCCATTGAACGTGATGGCCGTGCCTTCATTGGCCTGATACGGCCCCCCGGCATGGGCCACCGGCGGCTGGTTGACGGTCAGTTTGAGATAGCGGAGTTTTACTCCGGTTGGCGTCGGGTAAACGACGTAAAAATTGCTTTTATAAGCGCGGATCAGGTGTTTGTTCTTTCCCTCGGCGCCAATGCTTTGCGGCGCGATTTCAAACGGTTCTCCAAAAGTTTGACCGCCATTATCCGAGCGGCGAACCCAGAGTCGTAATCCGAAACCTTCGCCGTAGGCGACCATGACAATACTCCCATCCTCACTAGCGGCCACGGAACCCATTCCTTGTGGAGAATGCGTACGGGCAGGAATTTCACCAGCTTCGGAAACGACGACGTCGCGTATGTGAACATTGTTTTCAAATCGAACGTAGCGAACTGATGTCGCACCGCCAAGCTGCAAATCTTTCTCAGAGCCGTACATTATATGCACTTTCCCTGATGCATCGACAAAGATATCCGAGGAACCATTCTGCCCTGTGGCATTCGGTGACCGGATTTCTGTGCTGACCCAGCTTTCACCGTTATTGAACGAGCGCCAGTACCAGACTGGGCCTGGCGGTTGATAGTCGGAACAACTCAGAATGAGATGAACCTGATTCGGGTAGGATGCATCAATATCCAGACGATCGTCAGCGCTGTAACGGGTGATGTCATCCTTCTCCTGGTCTTTGATACCGTTGGTGAACCGGAAATACTTCACCGGCCCTACCAGCAAATTCCCTGTGGGGTCATCGGGATCCTGAGATGCAGAACTACGGGCGATATGCGTTTTGCCGTTGCCATCTACATCCACGCGCACCATATAGCCGCGCACGATGCGTTCCGAAAGCAATACCGGCGTTGTCCATAAAGTCCCGTTCCAGTAGGTATAATATGAATTGAACTCTTTCGTCGATTTAACGGCCAAATACCGATACACAACGTGCGGCCGGCCCAGTGGATCGACCGAGACGCTCGCGCCGAAATAACCGCCGCCTATTGCTTCATCTTCACTGGCGTATGGTATCGTCGACTGCTTCAGGATGGTACCGTCATTATCCATTTCTGTGTATAAAACGCCCTTGGGATCCAGCATGGTCACAATGTGCAAATGCCCGGTAACAGGGTCGATGTCAAAATCCGGCGTCGAGGTCATGGCTTGGCCAGGTCGTTCGACTGAAATCTCCGGCGACCATTGCTGGGATAAAGCGCTCTCTGTAATCAGACCGATGGTTAAAATCATTGAAATGATGAGATGACGTGATTTCATCATGCAATTTTCCTTTCTGTTTCGAAGCGGGTTCTGAACCTACGCACGATTCTTGATTATTGTGTGCAGGTAATTCTTGCTGCTCAGGTTCGGTTTGTTCGATTCAACTTTATAAACTTTATCAACTTAAAATATCGGAAAATATTACAAAAACTTTAATAGAAAGTGAATTAGGCCGGTCATGTCGCTGCATTGTTTTTTCTTGATACTGTGTATAATAAAAATACACTATGCCCGGCAGATTAATATTGATATTCTTATTGTTAAGCCGTTTTTACTCTCTAACAATTTGAAATTATGGCTGAATGTGCAAATTTTTAGCCAGACACATGCGCTCCCAGGCTGAAAGTGGACTTTCTTCAGTTAAATTATAGTAACAATTTAAGGCAGGGTCAATGAGTTGGATGAATGGCGGATAAAGATGGACTGTAGGCCAGGGCGCGGCTACAAGAAAAGTCGAAAATTTCTCTTGACAGTAAACTCCAAAATTGATATACTTAATGTGCACCTTTGAACCTCGTATGAATTCACCTATCCGAAGGGAGATTATGAAGCGACGTACATTTCTCCAACGAACCGTGCAGACTCTGGGAGCGCTTTCCTTAGGATTCCTTCGGGATTTTCCGGCATCGGCGAAGAATCGACCAGTCGTCGGGACAGCGGGTGTGTCGACAGTTGTGATCGCACGGCGCGATTCCGTCCGGGATGCCGGCGGCTGGTTGATTCCTGCTCAGGTCAGCGCGCTGCTGGATGTAGCCATGAAGCGCTATTTTCAGGTATCGGATTCGGAACAAGCCTGGCAGAAAGTGGTGTCGAAGAAAGACGTGGTGGGAATCAAAGTGAATTGTCTTGCCGGCCGCGGCATTTCGTCGTCGCCGGAACTGGTAGACGCAATCATTGCAGGTTTGCAACGCGCCGGTGTGCCAGGGCGAAACATCATCATCTGGGATCGTTCCAATCGCGATCTGGAGAAGGCCGGATTTGCCATTCGGCCGAATGGCGACGGGGTGAGATGCTTTGGCAGCGACCTTGCCGGCTACAGCGACGAGGTCTTCGAATTTGGCGAAGTGGGGAGTTGTATCAGCAATATCGTGCTGCGCTATTGCAGCGCCATCATCAACGTGCCGGTGATGAAAGATCATGGCATCGTTGGCGTCACCAATGCGATGAAAAATTTTTTCGGCGCCATTCATAATCCCAACAAGTACCACGACAATCGCGGCGATCCATTCATCGCCGACGTCAACATGCTGCCAGCCATTCGATCAAAGACGCGGATCACCATCACCGATGCGCTGACCGCACAATACGAGGGAGGCCCGCCTTTCATGCCGCAGTGGGCCTGGCCGTTCAATGGCCTGCTCGTTGGCCGGGACATGGTGGCGCTGGACAGCGTGGCCTGGGACATCATCGAGAAGAAACGGCGGGAAAAAGGCATGTCTTCGCTGAAAGAGGCCGGTCGTGAGCCGACCTATATTGCCACGGCAGCCGATGCCCGACATCGGCTCGGCGTGAATGATTTGAACGCAATTCAAATTGTACAGGTTTGAACATGGCACGTCGTAACGACATATCGCGCCGGGATTTTTTAACCGCGAGCGCGTGCGCCTGTGGGGCATGCGCGTTAGCCGGCGCGCCGTTATTGGCGATGAACGCGAATCGCCAACAACCCCCGAATCTGCACGAAGCTCGCTACTATGAAAAATTGCCCAATCGAAAAATTCGCTGTCAGCTTTGTCCCCGGGAATGCGTGATCGATGACATGGAAACCGGCTATTGCGGCGTTCGGGAAAATCACGGGGGCGTCTATTACACACTGGTCTACGGGAAGCCGTGCACGGCCAATATTGACCCCATCGAGAAAAAGCCATTGTTTCATTTTCTGCCCGGGACCGACGCCTTTTCCATTGCCACTGTTGGCTGCAATGTGCTGTGCAAATTTTGCCAGAACTGGCAGATTTCCCAGGCGCGGCCGGATCAGGTACCGAGCATGGACATGCCGCCGACCCGCGTCGCCGAGACCGCCGGCAAACACCGCTGCGCCTCCATTGCCTACACCTATACCGAGCCGGTCATTTTTTCGGAGTACATGTTCGATAGCGCAAAAGCGGGTCACGTGAAAAAAATAAAGAGCGTGATGATCAGCAATGGTTACATCAAACCCGAGCCCATGAAGGATCTGTGCACGGTGCTCGACGCTGTTAAGATTGATCTCAAGTCGTTCACCGAGGATTTTTACCAGAAAATGGTCAACGGTCATCTGCAACCGGTGCTGGATACGCTGGTCCTGGTGAAGCAGTCGGGCGTGTGGCTTGAAATTGTCTATCTCATCATCCCGACTTTGAACGACGGCACCCAGGAGCTGCGGCACATGTGTCAGTGGATCAACAAGGAATTGGGGCCGGATGTGCCGATTCACTTCTCCCGTTTTTATCCCCAGTATCGACTCAAGAATCTGCCGCCGACGCCCGTGGAAACGCTGACCACGGCGAGGGAAATTGCGCTTGATTCTGGCCTGCATTATGCTTATATTGGCAATGTGCCGGGCAATACCGGTGAAAACACCTACTGCCCCCATTGTCAGGCACTGCTGATCCGGCGAATGGGCTACACCGTTGTTCAGAATTCATTGGCGCAGGTGAACCATTGCAGCAAATGCGGCGAGGCGATCGCCGGGGTGTGGCAATAAGCTACGTCGATTTTATTTCGCACCTGAGTTCATGTTTGAATCAAATCAGGAGCTTCGGGAATATGTTATTCAAATTGGCAGTCTTCGACCTTTTGCTTTTTCTTCTTTTTACAAATTGTAATGCTCAACCTAAAAAGGAGGTTGAAAAGAACGCTATGGACCCGCAGGAAATCAGAAAAGCTGTTGTGGCCGGTACGTGGTATTCATCCAATCCGGAAAAGCTCCGAAAGGAAATCACTTCCTTTCTGGAGAATGCGAAAAAAGCGGATATTCATGGGCAGATTTTCGCCCTGATTTCTCCGCACGCCGGGTATGCCTATTCCGGAGCGGTGGCCGGTCATGCCTATAAACAGGTGATGGGCAATCACTACGATGCTGTCATCGTGATAGCCCCCAGCCATCGTGAAGCATTTCATGGCGTTTCGGTTTTCAATAAAAATGGCTATGAAACACCGCTGGGAATTGTTCCGGTGGCCAAAGAAATCGCTGATTCGCTCATCGCGCAATCGGATCAAATCCGGTTTAGCTGGGAAGGCCATCGCGACGAGCACTCGCTGGAAATTCAACTGCCATTTTTGCAATTGGCAATTCCGGATTTGAAAATTGTGCCCATCGTGTTCTGGGATCATTCCTGGGAAAATTGCACGCGACTGGCCGATGCCATTGCGCATGCGGTGAAGGATAAAAACGTACTGATCGTCGCCAGCAGCGATTTGTATCACGGTTACAGCTATGACGAGTGCGTTCAAACTGACACCCGGACGCTGGAAACGGTCGTGGAACTGAATCCGAAAAAACTGTACCAGGCATTTCAGCACGAAGATGCCATGGCCTGCGGCGCCGGCGGCATCCTTGTCGCGGAGATGGTCGCCATGAAATTGGACGCGGATAAAGCGACTCTCGTGTTTCAAACCAATTCCGGCGACGTGACCGGCAATCGGAATGATTACGTCGTTGGCTATGGCGCTGTGGCAATTTACAAAGCGGATGAAAATATGAAGGAGGAGCACATCGGCGTCGAGAGCGGATTGACCGAAGCGGAGAAACAGTATCTGCTAATGCTCGCGCGGCAGACCATCGAAAAGGCCGTCGACAGAAAGAAACTGCCGAAGCTGAAACATGCGTTTCCTGTCCTCAAAGAGAAACGAGGAGCGTTTGTCACGCTCACGAAAAAAGGCATGCTTCGGGGATGTATCGGGTATGTCTCCGCGGTGTTACCTCTGGACGAGACCATCATGGAGATGGCCCAGGCAGCGGCGTTTCGCGATCCGAGATTCCCGTCCGTGACAAAAAATGAAGTGGCGCAATTGGAAATTGAAATTTCAGTCCTCACGCCCATTCGTGAAATCACTGACATTCAGGAGATCGAAATCGGCAAACACGGGATCATCATTGAACGGGGCAGCCATAGTGGATTGCTTTTGCCGCAGGTTGCCACGGAGTATGGCTGGAATCGGGAGACTTTTCTGGATCATACCTGCCAGAAAGCCGGTTTATCATCCAATGCCTGGCAGAAAGAAGGGACGCGCATCAAAATTTTCTCGGCGGATATTTTTCACGAGGAATAATTCGCCGGGGCGCTGACTCAAGCGCCGACCGGATCGGGACAAAACGGTATTCGGATGTGTCCGGAATTCCCTCGCCTCTGAATTGGGGGCAGCCCGTTACCTGAGCGCATTCAGGCTAAACAGGATTTTATTGCCGGAGATCGAATTCCACATCACATCGAACCGCAGCATGTTGAACCGATCGCTGATGCCAAGCCCCACTTCTGTGAACAGGCCGTCCGTTGTCCTGGCCTGAGCTACGATGGCTCCGGCAAATTCCCGGCTGCGGCTGGTCAGTTCGCTCCAGCCAAGTCCAGTCCAGGGAGTGAGTTTGAACGCTTTGAGATAACGAATATGCCAGCCCATGTCGACCAGTGAACTGCCGTACAGAACATACTCCGCAACGCCGCAGGCAACGCGATCCCCGGTGAATTTTTTATAATCCAGACTGCGCAAATTCCCACCGTCGCTGAGAAAAGTGTTCCCACCGAAATCGAACCAGCGCTGGGGACTGAGTTTCCCTATTGCCTCGGCTCGGAAAAAATGAATGTTAATCTTATCCTGGTACCAGCTATTGAACGTTCGATTCATTCTGAATTTCAAAAAGGCGTAGCTGAAATCGCTGTGCAAAAAGCGATTGTCCGTGTACTCCACCTGACATTCCATATTGAAATGATAACGCTTCACCAGCGCCGTTGCCACGAATCCCCGGAACATCCCCTGAACGATCTCCGGATTAGGACGGAATGGCTCGTCATGTTTGAACAGGCTGAAAGTGGTATTATTGAATCCTGTCTTCTCCAACTGGCTGCGATACATCAGCTTGATAGCGACATTGTCGGTGAACCGATAACCGAAACCGATGTCGCCGCCGTCTTTATAAAAGTAATCCCGGTAATCGCCTTTGTATAGCGCGCTCGTGAATGTGTTTTTCCCGGTCGTGATGAGCGAACGATCCTCCTCAAAACCAATGGTATGGTAGGCATTGGTCTCCAGGAATGCTTTCCTGTTTTTGTCCAGATGGCAGAGGAATCCCGCCGTTAGCTTCCAGCGTTCATCGCCAAAACCATAGCCGGCGTGCAAACTGACGACTGAATTCGGCGCGACCACATTCGATACATTGACCCCGTAATTCAATCGCAATCCCTCGACACGATTGAACACCACCAATTGACCCAATCGTTGTGCCAGGTTCCAGTAGACCCCCATCCGCTGTTTCAGCCCGATCCGGGCGGCCTCGCTGGCGATAACCTCGGATTCGAGCAAATCCGCATACAATTCGATGGAATGAAATTTATCCTCGATGGCCCGAATGATTTGGTCTTTCTCCTGCTTCGACAATGCATTGGGCAGAGGCGATTGCGCTGATAATTTTTCCTGCAGGGCCGGATCTGTGCGGTAGGAGATTTTGGGGAGCGCTGCAATTTCGTCGCGGTCAGTGTCCGGATTTATGAGGTACGACTCGAATTCAATGATGCGGTAGACGTTCACCTTCATGCCTAAAAAATGGATTTCAAATTCTTCTTCGATGATTCGGGGCAGCCAATACGAGCCGTATACCAATGCCTTCTCCGTTTTCACGGTGTGGTTTTCCGATCCGCTGAGGCTCAGCGTCATTCGATTTTTGTCCCGCTCGAGCCGCGGATTGGTGAACGATGCGGCTTCGTTGAAGATCACATTGGAACTGGTGACGACATGCTTCCCGGCATCGATTTGAAACGTGCCGTTCACTGCCGGAATGTGTTCGTATTTTGACGTCACCGCGATGGTGTAAATGGTATTTTCTCCGAAACCGATCTCATTGATTTTTTTGTAGGAATAAATCGAATCAGCGCCGACGGCGAACGGATACAGGGGCCAGAATCCCTCTGAATTGGAATCCTTTGCGGCTGCGTTGAAATTAAAGGCGGACGGATCGTACAGGTATTGAAACGGATTCGGAAGGGGGATCATTTTGTCCAGGCCAATATTGCTGGTATCCGGGTTCACCTTCCGCTCCGCAGTGATAATCAGCCGGATTGAATCCGGCTTCTGCCAGTAGCCATCGAAATAGTATTCATGCAGGAACGGGACAATTTTGATATCAAACGGGCGATAGCCGAAATAGGCGTAAGTTTTGGATCGGCCTTTGTAATTCACGGAATGGATGCTGTCGTAGTCCGCCTGGCTGCATAATTGAACCTGTCGGATGAACGTGGGAAAATTTTCCTGGGCAGCGCCGGGCTGTAGCTGAGATAAAGAAAATAGGATAGCGAAAGCGATTGGTCTGAGAGCGAAAGGTTTCATGGATTGGTGTATGGTTTAGTTGGAAAAAAGATGCGCTTTGGCAAGGATTAAATTAGCTGCAAAAGCGACGATGAATCCGGTGATGATCGACGTCAGCGCCATGAACGGGACAAGGTAGAAAATTTCAACGCGGCGCACAAAGAGCACATTGGCCAACGCCAGTTGGGCGATGTTGTGAATGAACGCGCCCAGAATGCTGATCCCGTAAATGCTGAACGCATTGAAGAAATAGCGCTTGCTCAAAATCATGATGCCGGCCGCAGCAGTTCCGCCGCCCAAAGCCAGCGCAAATGCCGGATTGAACAGCGACCCCAGCAGCAGCGAACCGATGATCACGCGAAAGACAACAACCCAGACTGCCGCCCAGTTCCCGATGAGAAATAGCGCCAGAAGTGTGGCGATGTGCGCCAGGCCTGGCTTCAGCCAGGGCAGAGGCCGCGGAATGAGCGATTCGAACAAGAACAGGATGAGTCCCAGTCCAACGAGCAGCGAAATGTGAGTGAGTCTCAGGTTGCCGGCGTCCCGGGTATGATTATTGGGTGATGACATCGAAGTTCGCTTTTTGCGTGCTTTGGATGAAAAGGACAACTCGATTGGGGACGCAGACGATCATGTCCCCGGCGCGGGAAATTTTCCCGCGGTGAACGCAGATTTTATCCGGGCAGGCCGATGAGACGACCCAGGCTTTTCTGTCCTGAATCTGTATCGTCGTAATGCCCCTGGGGCCGGCGACGCTGACCCGCTGATCTGTGCCCAGCGGGAGAGTGTGCGCGACCTGCCCCGAAACTTCAATTTTGAGCCATGCTCCCGGCTGCTGCAGATATCTCAGCGCGACCAGGCTGAGCAGGCCGATGGCCAGGATGCACCCGATCAACAATTTATCGCCTCGGGTGAGCTGGCGGCTGATGTCCGACAGCGCGGATTTGAGGGAGTCCCGGCTCATTCAAGGCTTATGTCGAAAAATTCATACTGGTCGAAGAGAGTGGCCCAGGAATCGACCGAACCCATTTCCGGCGCCGAGAAGTAGGCGCGGATGCCAATCCTGTTATTTTTTTGAGGAATGAATCCGACGCGCTCATTTTTCGGTATCTTCATTTTAATGGTGAAACTCTCCTCAGAGGCGTGGGTGATCAATTCAACGGTAGATTCTTCCAGAATTTTCCCGAAGCGTCCGATGTACTGAAGATCGTCGTCCCACATTTCATAGGGCCCGTTGCCCAGAGAATCCCGATAGGCGCGCGTTTTATCGGATGCATCCATCACGCGGATTTGGCTGAATCGCCGGGAAAACGGGTCCACCGCCAATCGGTAATTGTCGTCCCCGCGCCACCAGCCGTTATTCAGCATATCCAGATCAAGGTGCAGTTCGGCCGGCGCGTTCATTTCGCAGCCAATGTAAATGTAATCCTGATCCCAATTCATGTAGAATGCGACCCGCAGCGGATTGCCCATCAGGAATTTTGAAGAGGCGAAGCTCAGCGCGTTGCACACCGGAAACCACGTGCTCCAATCGCCGTCGGGATAGGGTGTAATTTCCGGAATGCGGGTGTGAATGGGATGGAGCGGATGCTCATCGGCACTGTCCCTGAGTCCATCGCGGTCGGTGTCGGGATTATTCGGATCGCTGCCGGAATAAATGCCAGCCATCAGCTCGGCCAGATCGTCGCTGCCATCGGCGTCGGTATCGCTGCGTGTCGAGTCGCTGCCAAAACGAGCCTCATCCAGTGGAACCCGCGCGTCCCGGTCCGGAATGCCATCGCGGTCGAAATCACCGCTCGTTTCGACCGTCCCCCACGGCGATCGGATGCGAAGATAATCCTTGAACTGGCGCAATATTTCCGCCTGGTAGCTGAATTGCTCCCCTGCCTGAATTGAATGATCCAGAGGCCGGTCGCCATGCCACATCGCTTCAGCGCCGCTGTTCTGATAGCAGACAAGATCGAGGGAATGCTGCAATTCATGGGTGAACAACCAGGTCGCTTTGTAATCCACATCGGATTTCTCCCCCGGGTAGAGCACTGTCGATTTGCCCGGGAAGCGGAAGAATGAATAGCCTGTCTCGCCCAGAATTTTCATGCCGCCGTAGTTGCCGCCGCCTTCGAGCGGCGTATAAATGAGGAGAATAATGCCGTACTGGCCGGACGCGACGCCGGCATTTCTGAAATCGTCTTCGACGTATTTCGGCCAGAGCAAACCGTCTTCCGGGAAAAATTTCTTCGGTTTGAATTCTGTCAATTCCAGGTAGGAGAGATTGAGATTGAGCCGGCAGCCGGAATTTCGCCAATAAAATTCACGGCTCAGTTCAATGCCGTTTTTCAATCGCTGCACGTCTGACCCTGAAATCTGACCGCCGGCTGTATTGGTGTAAAATGCCACCAGCACATCGACGTTCGCGTATTTCATGACATCGGATTCTGTTTGCGCGGAGAGCTGCGCAAGGGAAGCGAACGCCATCCATAAAATTACCACCATGAACATCATTCTTTTCATCAACACACCTATTTGGGAAAAAAGCCAAGAAATACAGGCACCTCGGTCATTCCGTGGATCACCTTCGTGAACTGTTTGCAATTCACGCAGAGCTGGCTGGAGCCGCCGCCATCCAGAGCAAGGGCGGAACGGACATTCAGGTTGGGCTTCAGCAGAATTTTCTGAATTTCTTTGAACCTGACGCCGCCGAGATTGGTGTCCGAAATGAAGATGATGATTCGTCCCTCGGCGTCGATGGCAATGCCGGAGCGACGTTTGCGTTTATCGCTCTCGGCTATTTGAGCCACCACGGTTCCGTTCTGTATGAGGCGCGGGAAACTCTGAATCGCCTCGGTGATGCCCGACGGCTGGAAGTAATTTCGGTGGATAATGTACGGTCGTCCGTTTTTAATGCAGAAAATCCCGGAGTCCAGCAGGCCACGGGTTGGCAGCTTGTTGGTGATCTTGCCCTCCTGAATTATCAGTCCAATGGGTTGCCCTTCCGGACGGAAAAAGCTCGCATTGATAACGGCCAGCGCGTTTGTATCCCTCGCCATCTTTTCAGCCGTCGATAGCCCTTTGTCGTGAAGAACAAACGTTTGAATTTTTTCAGAGTTGAAACGGATGAAAAACAGATTTGTTCCGGACGGGATGTTCTCGGTTTCGCTGGTCAGAGTGAGTACATCCACGCCATCGCCGATGGACTGCCACGACGGCAGGGTTCGAAGACCCATCTGGTTTTTGACGAGCGCTCTGATTGTCTTGGACGAGGCTTCGAAAAATTTGGGGTATTTCAGCTTCAATCCGAAAACGACGATGACAAAAATCAGAACGATCCCCAGAGCATATTTATAGACAGGTACGCTGTGCTTCAACGGAGTTATAAATTTCGTTAATGATCAATGATTGGTCAATCTCACACATAAAAATCGACGCGCTGAAAAGACAAATTTCCGGATCAAAAAATTATTGAGTACAAAACTGGCGAATCCGGCTGAAGGCATTCGTCTGTTTCACTCTTCCGGATACAGGTCGTTCCACCATTTCGGCTGATCTTTCAGCCATTTGTCGAACCAGGCCATGATGGTTTTTGTCCAGCGAACGCGTTTGGTGTATTGCATGATATGATGATTCTGCCCCTCGATTTCAATCAATTCCACTTCTTTGCCCAATAATTTGAGCGCGGCGTAAAGCTGATAGCTTTCGCCGGGAGGCACATTGGTGTCCTCGGCGCCATGCAGCAGCAGGAGCGGCGTGTTGATTTTATCGGCATTGAAAAGCGCGCTCTGCTCGACATAGATGTCCTTCCGATTCCAGGGAAAACTATTGGCCGTGGCCACAGCGCTGTACAGGTAGCCCCAGTAGCCTTCGCCCCAGTAGCTGGAGATCGAACTGATGCCGGCGTGGGAAATTGCCGTTGCGAAAATATCGGTTCGGGTTTGCAACAGCATGGTCATGAATCCGCCGTAGGATGCGCCGATGCAACCCACCCGCTCGCGATCCACAAACGGAGAGGCATCCAGGAATTTCTTCACGCCATCGATGATCTCATCGGCGACGATGATGCCCCAGTCGTTCACGTGTAGCGCAGAAAATTCCTGACCGAATCCGGTCGCGCCACTCGGTTGTAACACATACACGACATAGCCGTTGGCTGCATAGAGAGATTTGGGATAGCGGCCGCCGAAATCCCGGGTGACCGGGCTTGTGCCCCCGTAATAGTAGACAATGCAGGGATATTTTTTTGTCCGGTCAAAATTGGGCGGGTAATAGACGCATCCGTCGATAACTGCTCCGCGTTGATTGACAAAAGTCCAGTCTTCCACCGGATCAAAGACGACGTCCTCGAACCGGGACTGGCCCGGGTCAGCGATGACGCGGTGTGACTTCTTCTTCAAATCCATGAAATAGGCTTTGGGAGGAACCGAGGCGCTGGTTCCCGCATAAACAGCCACTGGCGTTTTCAATGAAAAATCGATGTCGCTCAACACTTCGATACCAGTGTCGATGTAGTCGAATTTCATTTTAGTGAGGTCGTAGCGGTACAGATGTTGATACGATTTGTCCGTGGTGTTGAAGTAAATGCAACGCTCCGAGTAACTCCAGAAAGCGCCGCCGATGCTGGGATTGAAATTTTTTGTAATTGGTTCAATAGCTTTCGTCGCCAAATCATAAATATACGCCTGGGTGTCGTAATCATTGGGAATCATGGTGTCGGGCAGGTTCAGCCCAATTTCGCCGAACAAGGACGGCCCGCCGGTCACGAGTAATTTTGTATCATCCGGCGACCATTGGGCAGAAGCGCCCCAGCGCGTCGTCCAGAGTGAATCCAGAGTCATGGATTTCAGATTGAGGACCCACATTTCGTTTCTGGAATAAGGCCGCTCGGTGAAATCATCGACGGATCGACTGAACAGCAATCGATCGCCTGTGTTGCTGATGCTGTGGAGCGAGGTCGAAAGATGGCCGTGCGTCAGCTTTCTTCGCGTGCCTTCCGGGACATTGACCAGATATAAAAAACTGCGCGAACGCCAGCCAGGCCAGCGATCCGCCATGCCTTTTAATTTCTTCAGGCCGGTTTTGTCCGACTCCGGCGATTCGGAGATTTCGTAGATGATGAACGAGCCATCCGGCGCCCAGCTAAATCCGCCCATCTCTTTCACATTCTCCAGCAATGGCGAGGAGGTTCCAGTGAGCAGATCGACAATCCACAGGGTTGAACCTTCTTTTTCCGAAGTGGTGTAGGCGAATTTTCGGCCGGCTGGTGACCAGGCGACGCGGCCGAGCTTCATGCCGCCGCGATAGGTCTGCAACAATTTCCCCTCGCGGGCCGCCCGCAATTCGATCCAGGATTCGGAATTATCACCCGGCGGCAGCGTTCTGTTCAGGGACAGGGCGACAAGCTCGCCGTCCGGCGAAATCGACACGCTGGACACCTTCGGGCCGTCCAGCACGAGAGCGAGGTCCACAGAGCGCTTCGGAGAAACAGAAAGTGTCACGTCGTCGGCGGTCCAGTCTTTGGCCGGGCTGAGACAGGCTTTCATCGTCCACGGATTTTTACAGGCGGGATTTTTCAGCGCTTTGATGAGCACAATGTGCTTGCCCTGTTCAAGTTTCACCTCTTTGGAAATTTGGCCTGGCGCGGATTTCTTCGCCGAGTCCGGCGTAGCATCGCTGCTGGTTTTGGAAGCGAGGACAGCGCCATCGACGCTGACTTGTAACAAATGGGGGGACGCCACTTCAATCGTCGCTTTCATCCAACGGGCAACTTCCGTATAGGAGACCCAGAACACAATTTCGGGATTGGCTGTATCACGCGGTGCAGCGGAGACGAAGCCTGCCGTATCCGCAGCCACCTCGCGCCACGTGAGCACTGTAGCTTTATCCCATTGAAATGTCTCGCCGGCCCCTGGCCACCAGTCTTCTGAGTTGACCAGTGAACCCGTCAACATATTTTCCAATTCAAATTTTTTTCCCTTCACATCGGGCGCGCTGTGAAACGCCGGCAAGGGAGAGGAAATGGGTCCCAATTGCAGCCATTTCCCGATCATAATTTTGGGGGAGTCTGTTTTCGTTTCCTCGCTCAGCAATATTGAGAAAGAAAGAAGAAGAATAATAACCGAACATGTGAGTCGAATGTTTTTCATTGCTACCTCGCTATGGTCTTTTTTATTATCGAGTTGACCCTTTTTGTTATGATGGAAACTGAGTTGTCCTCTGATCTTTTCACGTGCAATGAGAGGGGATAGTGGTTGTCGAAATAATGCCAATCCCGCGCGGACGAGCTGAACAGGCGAAAGCTGGCGTTCCGTTTCAGCGACGAGAAAATAATTGAGTGAAACGGCGAATAAGAGGCGGTTCACCTGACCTGCCAGATGGTCGCTGCCGCAAATGATTTGTCTGGCTGACGGCGTCAATCACTGTCATGAAACTCCTCGCGGACTTCGTTGGGCTCATTTGATGACCCGATATTTTTTCACAAAGCCCACTGGCCGATAGCTCAATTTCGCCTGTCGCAATCCGTCGTTGCCGAGGTCTTGTTCGCGATTGATGTAATTATATTTTTCCGGCAGAATGGCGGCAAAGCATTGGTTCACAAACTGGTAGATCCCTTTGAATTGTCCCAGCGCTTTTTCAAAGTGAATGACAAAGCTTTTCCCCAGAGCCAATTCCTCTCCCAGTGTGAAAGCGGCTGGCTCGCCTTCAACGTAATAAATACCACCGCAGAGCTGCAATTCTTCGGCGCGCTCCAGCGCTTCTTTGGTAGCCTCATAGTCGCCGGGGTCCTCGCGCTGCGCTCGCCATTGTTCCAGCACGTTCAGCGCATCGCCAATATACTCATCCAGCAGCGGTTTGCCTTCGTAGGTGTACTGATTGATGAACGCGTTGACCAGGTTCTTCTTTTTGTGAAATTTCCGCCCGGCCAGATTGGCCAATTCCTCGCGAGAATAGAGATAATCGAAATTATCGCGATCCTCAACAACGCCGTAGCCCATGGACTCCAACTGCCTGATCTGGTTCTCACTGACCGCCTTCATGAAATGAAAACTCCGGAAGAGCGATTCCAGCGTGTCTTTATCCGGCAGACCGAACGGCAGCATGAAAAAATAAGTGTCGGCGTCATTCCCAAGAATGATGTAATGGTCATCGCTGAATTTCGAAATGCGGTAGTTGTGGGTTTTTCTGAATAAATAAATATTGGCGAATGAAAACTCGGAGATCCCTTCTGTCAGCGTTTGGAACGCCGGATGAAGCAGTTCCCGAATCGTCAGGTTGATGTCGGTTGTATTTGGATATGTTGGAATCATCGAATTGTCCATGATTATTAGCTGTGATAATTGATTGTCCCTGGGCTGTTGGTTTACATGCTATGCAATTCTGCACTCAAAAAATTGTTTTTGTATTTAAAATCAATTGTGGTATCAACTTCTGCCAGTCCTTTTTTTAGTAAATGGGCATTTATAAATGTTCTGTTCTTTAAATACAAATAGCACAGCAGACGATTCTGTTCGTCGTATTTTTTATCATCAAATTTTAAAAATACTTTTTGGCCCTTTATTTTTTCAACAAGAAATTCCATCGCTTCACTATTTACGATTTTCTTGTCTTTTAAGCCAAGCAATCGAATGACTAAATCGTTATTTAATTTTAGCAGTATCGGGCTAAGGACTTCTTTTACAGTATAATATTCCTGGCGTTTCGAACTGTCTTGATCAATACGGGAACCAAACTGCAATTTTTTTAGATCAATCTTTTTATCGAGCTTATGCGGGTCTTTAAAAATATAAGGCAACTTTTCAATTTCTTTTTTAAGGTCTTTCTTCAAGCTATCGGATAAAAAATTGTACTGAGTCCCTTCAATGTCTGTTTGGTTTACATTTAGCTTCTCTTTTATTTTCAAAATAAACTCTTTGTTAATTTCATAACCAACCGAGTTTCTACCTAAATTTCGTGCGGCCAGAGACGTTGTTCCACTGCCAAGAAACGGGTCTAGCACAATGTCGCCGGCAAAGGCAAACATTTTAATTAATCTCCTGGGTAATTCTTCCGGAAACATGGCAAGATGCCCATTTTGTTTAACACCTGCAAAATTCCAATGACCAGAAAAATAATCATTCCATTCATCTTTGGTCATTGCAGATAATTCTTTCAGTACGGTTGTTGGCTTAGGTGGAATACCCAGTTTTTTAAAGATTAAAATGAATTCATAATCAAGCTTTAAAATTCCATTCCGTGGATAGGGAAAGCTGCCCATAATCGTAGCGCCGCCAGTGGTATTGGTTGTCGTAATCTTCTGCCAGATTATTGCACCCATGTAATCAAATCCGATCGTCTCGCAAAATTTAATTATTTCTGTCCTGATGGGAATGACCTTATAACGTCCGTAATAGACAGAGCGCGCAAATTGATCTCCAATATTTATACAGAGTCGGCAGCCAGAATGCAGTACTCGATAACATTCTTTCCAGACAAGATTTAAATTGTTTATATAGCTTTCGTAACTCTCATTAAAACCGATTTGTTCATCAGACCCATAATCTTTGAGCTGCCAATACGGAGGAGAAGTAATGACGAGATGGATAGAATTGTCGGGCAACAGGTTCATCTCCCTGCTATCGCCATTTACTATTTTATGAAATGTTTTCAATACTGCTGTTCCATTTTTCAGTTTTATTTGGATTAATCTTCATAGCTGCCCATCGAGATTATACGGCTGGATATTTCTACGTCACTGATTCGCACGTATCGAACGACTCGGACTGAGTCGGTGCGGCTGCAATGTTAAAAAAGGCCATTCATTCTCAGGATGATGAGAATGAACAGGGAAAAATCGGCGATCGTATGAATGAGGATCGGAATCAGGAGCCCGCCGGTGCGGTTGACCAGAAAGCCCATGAGCGAACCAAAGACGAATGTGAGCGCCAGGCCGGGGATCCCGGACGGAAAGCCGCTTTGAAAATGCAAAAAGCTGAACCACAACGCCTGCAACAATATACCAGCGCCGCTTCCGATCACCATGGAAAAATTGGCTTGAAAAATGCTTCGAAATATTCCTTCTTCAAACGATGCATTGATAACGGCAAAACCCAATCCTAACGGCAACAGTGCCGGAAGCGGGAGCCCCGGCACAAATCGGGCATGAGGATTGCCATCCTGAAAGTAGAACCAGACTGCCAGCGCCCCGGCCGACAACAGTCCGCAGACGATGGAGAGTCCCACGAATCCTCTGATGTTGCCCCTGGTTACGTACAACGATTTCCGCGTCGCTTTTTTCAAGAGGAACAAGAACCCGTACAGTGCGCACAGGATAAAAACATTATTGACCGGGAAAAATTTGGTTAGTCCCAGGTTACCGGCGATTTGCACCAGTGCGAAATACAGGAAGGCGATCTCCAGCGAGTCGCGCATCGGCGACAAAAGCTTCCCGTAACGCGAGAGGATGGCCAGTATCCCGATCAGCAAAAATGTCATGGCCTGGATCGAAGCATTTGTAACCAGCCACATGCCGGTCGGGATGGACAGGAAGACAAGTATGAAAATCGCATTCATTCGGTGACGAGTCATGATAAATCCTCTGCAGATTTTCGCTCATACCCGCGGACGGCGAGAATTGGATGTCACACCGTCCGGCGATGCCAGAGTGGGAGCTATCAGTTCACGCGGGAAACATAGGCTCCGGTACGGGTATCGATGCGAATGGTTTCGCCCTGCTTGACAAAGGGAGGCACTTCGATCCGGGCCTGCGTTTCGAGCGTCACCCATTTGGTCAAATTGCCGGCGGTGTCGCCTTTTACCGCCGGTTCCGCTTCAATCACCTGTAATTCGACGGTTGTCGGTAACTCGATGTTGATGGGGGAGTTCTCGTAGGAGAGAAGTTTCACAATAGTGCCTTCCTTCAAAAATTTCTGATAGTCCCCAACCAGTTCGCCGGAGAGGGGAACCTGGTCGAATGTATCCATGCTCATGAAATGAAAATTTCCCTCGTCCGCATAGAGGAATTGAATTTCTTTTGATTCCAGCCTCACTTCTTCGATTTTATCGGTGGAGCGAAATGTATTCTCAATCACTCGCCCTGTTTTCACATTCTTTAATTTTGCCTTGATCATGGCGCGACCGCGGCTCAGTTTGACATGCAAATACTCCGTAATGATGTACAGATCGTCATTGTAGTTAATTATCATACCTCGATGAAATTCTGAAATTGAAGCCATAACTTACTCCTTGTATTTATAGTTTCGGTGATTTTCCAGAATGAGTCCGGGAGAACTTACGTCAAGAAACATGCGTGATTGTCTTAGGGAATGGTGTAAATCCGAAAATGCAACGCCCCAAAATAAGGAATTTCCACTTCAAAATCAAGGGTTTCTTTGAAATCTTTCAATGAGTTGGGCGGAATAGCGAGACGTTCGATGGTAACATTAAAATTTTTCAGCTCGACAATATTTTCCTTGACTATTAGAATCGATTTAATTATATTTAGTGCCACTATGAAAACGACAAAGTCAAAACCGAGAGCCGGGCAAAAGAACATTCGGCCACTACCCTTCGATCGTGAAAATTATATTATCTTTTTCATCGGGGTGTTAGTGCTGATTCTGGGTTATATTTCGCTATCACAGGGACCAGCCAACAGCTTCTGGTCGCTGACATTAGCCCCCATTTTGCTGGTCTTCGGGTATTGTTTCATTATACCGATTTCGATCATTTACAGAAAGCGTAAGCCACAGAACGAGCTAAGTGAAAAAGCCTGAGGGCGATTAGCTCAGGTGGTTTAGAGCGCCTGCCTTACAAGCAGGAGGTCACTGGTTCAAGTCCAGTATCGCCCACATGAAGCATGAATGAAAATACAAATGGGGTCGTGGTGCAGTTTGGTTAGCACATCGGCCTGTCAAGCCGAAGGTCGCGGGTTCGAGCCCCGTCGACCCCGCTGCATACATAGAAGGGCTATCGTAATGATAGCCCTTTTATTTATGGGAGACAAAGTTCAACAAGATGCCAGTTATGAATGAGGACGAATACTTTACCATTGGATTACAGCAACGCACGGCTGAACTGAAAATCAAAGGATCCCGATTCATCGGGAACGCTGCTCCGGTCGCTACAGAAGAACTTGCCACGGAATTCATCCATTCAATCGCCAGACAATTTTACAGCGCGACGCACAACTGCTACGCATACAGTTTCGGATTGAGTCCGTCCGTCACGACGAGGTTCAACGATGATGGAGAACCCTCCGGCACGGCCGGACAACCCATTTTGAGCGCAATTCTGGGAAGAAATTTGGCCAATGTCGCTGTTGTGGTGACGCGATATTTCGGCGGCACCAAGCTGGGCAAGGGGGGATTGGTGCATGCTTACGCCGATTGCGCCAACCTCGCGCTCGACGCCTGTCCCGTCATCAGGAACTATATCTATTCGCAGGCGAAGGTGAAATTTGATTACGCGCTGACCGGCGCGGTGATGCATCTCGTCGACCTCTTTGATGCAACCGTCGAAGAGTCTTTCTACGGCGACCGCACTGAACTGGCGCTGGCTGTTCGGCGAAGTGTGTTCGAGGATTTCAAAAACCAGCTCATCGAAAAGACTGCTGGCAATATTTCCATCACTCATTGAATTCGGGTCTGACTGTGGAATTGATACTGATGGTCATCGCGCTGATTCTGAGCGCGTTTTTCTCCGGCTCCGAGACGGTATTTTTATCCGCCAACAAAATTCGCATTGAGGTCCTTCATCGGAGAAAAGTAAAAGGCACAAAACAGGTTTTTGAATTCATTAAAAGCTCGGAAAAGTTGTTCGTTACAACGCTGATCGGTAACAATTTAGCTAACGTCCTGTTTTCGAGTTTCATTGTTCTGTTCTTGCGCGACTCCTTTGAAGAATCATTGATCATTCTCATTTCCTCTCTGACCGTGCTGATTCTGGGCGAAATCATCCCCAAGGTGATTGCGCGGGAATCCGCGGACCAACTGATCATTCGAAACTCCTATGTTCTGCGGGTGTTTTATTATCTGTTCTACCCTGTTGGTTTCTTTTTCATTTCGCTATCGAATTTCCTGTTAAAACTTTTTCACGCGTCCAAAGAGCAAAAGGTCGAAGACATTCTCACCCGCACAGACGTCAAACGCTTCATGCAGGAGAGCGAGATTCACGGGATTATCGAGACAATGGAGCATGAGATCATCGCCAGGATTTTTGAGTTGAACCAGACCCGGCTCAAAGAAACCATGGTGCCCCGCACTGAAATGATGGCTGTGGATAAATCCTTATCCATCGCAAAATTGCGAAAGACGTTCTGTCAGTCGGGTTTTTCGAGACTGCCGGTGTGCGATGGAAATATCGATTCGATCATCGGGGTTGTCTATGCAAAGGACCTGTTCCGATTTCCCCAGAATATGGAGGAGATCATGCAGGAAATCCGGTTCGTGCCTGAGACAAAATCCGCTTATGAAATGCTCCAGGAATTCCGAAGGACGAAGACCAGCATCGCCATTGTGCTGGATGAGTACGGCGGCACAGCCGGCCTGGTAACCCTCGAAGATGTGATTGAGGAATTGTTCGGAGAAATCTATGATGAATTCGACATCGACCACAAGCACATGTATTTTAAAGTCAATCCAACTACGATCATCCTGGATGCACGGGCGGAGATCGATGAGATCAACGATAAGTTCGACCTGCACATCCCGGAAGGGGATTATACCTCGATCGGTGGTTTTGTCATTGAAACTATGGGAACCATCCCCGAACCCAAAGAGGGCATTGAGCTGGAGAATTGCAAAATCATCGTGGAACGCGCGGACGAAAAACGGGTGATCGCCGTGAAAATAATTGTAAAAAAATCCGACCGGGACAGCGATAGCTGATCCTGTTGCAGAATCGGCGGAACGGCGGCGCGCCGCTCCATCGGCATGAACTGCTGTGCTTATCTAAAATGAACACTGAATCGCTGGCCTGTCCGATGTGGACACAGTAATCCTCGCCGACTCCGCACCAGTGATACTTTGTCCTGAGAAATATCGCTTGCATTTTTCGAAAAAATTGCTATATTGAACCAACAAAAATTTAAGGTGAATCCATGAGGTATCGTTTGGCCGGAGAAATTTTTCTGTTATTGCCTATGGGCATGCGCATGATGACATGACCGCGCTGCGGCTAATCTCTGCCAAATCAAGTTCATAAAAATTGACTATGAACCCTTCTCGTTGTTGCAGAGAAGGGATTTTTGTTTATCCAGAAAGGCTGAGGGACGGGCCCGCTGACGCCTTAGCAACCTGCAGTCATCGTGATGCAAGGTGCTAATTCCTACAAAGAAATATCTTTGGGAGATAAACTTACGTTGTATTTGAACCTTCTCCTTCAAAGAGAAGGTTTTTTTTTGAAGCATCGGAGGAAGCTTGAAATCGATACAAAGTCCCCATGAATTGAAAGATGTCCGGTTCGAATCCGTCGCGTTCGAGAACGGACAGGTTTTGCCGGCAGCGACCATCCGCTACGAGGCATGGGGCCGGCTGAACAGCGCTGGGGATAATGCGATTCTCATCGCTCACGCGCTCACCGGCACCAGCCATTGCACCAGTAACGACGACGGCGGCGAACCTGGCTGGTGGGAATCGCTCATCGGGCCGGGCAAGGCCGTGGACACGAACCAGTTCTACGTCATCTGCCCCAATGTGCTTGGCGGATGCTCCGGGTCCAGCGGCCCGTCGTCCATCGACGAGACCACCGGCAGGCCATTCGGACTGACATTTCCGGCAGTAACCATCAGGGACATGGTTCGCGCGGAAAAGCGGCTCATCGACATGCTGGGGGTGAACAAGCTGTTGACGATAGTGGGCGGGTCCATGGGCGGCATGCAGGCGCTGGAATGGGCGGCCATGTTCCCGGACCAGGTTGAATCCATTATTCCCATTGCATCGCCGGGACGCGCCTATCCGCAGTCCATCGCATTTCGCAAGGCGCAGCGCAAGGCCATCATGCTGGATCCTGACTGGCGCAGCGGCAATTACTACGGCGTCTCCATTCCTCAACGCGGCCTGGAACTGGCGCGCATGATCGGCCACATCACCTATCGGTCGGAGAGAGAATTCGCCGTTCGATTCGGTCGTAGTGTTTGCGATGAGCAGTTTTATGACATCAATGGGCGCTTCGAAGTGGAGGATTATCTCGAACATCAGGGACAAAAACTGGCCCGATGGTTCGACGCCAATACCTATCTGTACCTGTCCAAAGCAATGGACTTCCACGATTTGGGTTTTGGCTTCAAATCGTACGAAGAGGGCGTGCGCCGCATCCGGTCCAAGCTGCTCATCATCGGCATCGACTCCGACTTGCTGTTTCCGGTTCATCAGCAGAAAGAGATAGTGCGAATTTTGCGTTACGCCAATCCGGATATTTATTATGAAGAAGTGGAATCGCTGTATGGGCACGACGCCTTTTTAGTGGAGAAAGAACAGGTCAGCACCCTGGTGGGCGAGTTTCTGCGCGAGGTCTGGTCTGCAAAAACTCCGGAGAAAATGGACGCATGAAAATTCTGGTTCAAAAATACGGCGGAACATCGGTCGGATCGGTTGCCCGAATTCAGGCTATCGCCGAACGAAGCGTGGCTTTCCAGCAGAAGGGATACGCCGTGGTGGTTGTTGTTTCAGCCATGGGCACGACCACGGATGATCTGCTGCAATTGGTGAAACAGGTGACGGCGCAGCCGCGTCAGCGGGAATTGGGCATGCTGCTATCGACCGGGGAGATCATCTCCACGGCGCTGCTGGCCCTGGCGATTCAGTCGTTGGGCGCTAAATCGACGGCTCTCACCGGAGCCCAGGGCGGTATTTCCACGGATGAAAGCTATGCGAACGCGCGAATCACCGATATTGACACGACGCGCATCAAGCGGCTGTTGCGCCAGGGCGAGATTGTCGTCGTGGCCGGTTTTCAGGGTCGCATGGCGGACGAGATTACCGTGCTGGGTCGCGGCGGCTCCGATGCATCGGCTGTAGCGCTGGCAAGTGCGCTGGGCGCCCGCTTCTGCGATATTTTCACCGATGTGGACGGCATTTACACGGCAGACCCTGGATTGGTGCGCAACGCCTCTCTGCTGCAAGGAATTTCCTATGAAGAAATGTTAGAGCTGGCCGCCTCCGGCGCTCAGGTCATGATGGGGCGCGCCGTGGAAATTGCCCGGAAAAGCAACCTTCGAATTCGGGTGCGCTCCAGCTTTAATCCAACCCCGGGAACAATTATAACCACGGAGCAGGAATTGGAAAATGTGACAATCACCGGCATTGCTGCCAACACCCCTGTGACCCTGATCGAAATTCAGGGTATCCAAATCAATTCCCACGACACGGCCGATATTTTGGGACAATTCACCTCGCAGAGAATTAATATTATCCTCCTCTGCTCCAACAAGGCCGGCGTGGATCGGACGAATTTGTCGCTGGTCGTTCATCCGGAGGACGTTGCAAAAATTGAGGCCATCTTGACCGACTTTCGTGCGGCGAACAGATGCGAGGGCTATCTCATCCGCAGCCACCTGGCCCAGGTTTCGATTGTCGGTTCCGGCATCGCCACTCATTACGGCGTCGCTTACGAGATGTTCGAAACGCTGGCCAACAGCAACATTGAAGTCCTGATGACCAGCACGTCTGAAATAAAAATAACCGGAATCGTCCCGGCCGACCGGATTGATGAGGCGGTTCTGCAACTGCATCAAAAGTTTGAACTGCACACCCTGAAGAGAAATGTATTGGGAAATGGCAATGGAAAAAATTGATGTTGGCATTCTTGGCGCCACTGGTCTGGTCGGACAGCGACTGGTGCAACTGCTGGCGCATCATCCCTGGTTCCGCCTGACGACGCTGGCAGCCTCCCCCAAATCGGCTGGCAAAAAATATCGCGATGCGTGTTTCTGGCGACTGGACTCGGACATGCCTGAATCGGTGCGCGACATGATGGTTGTCCCGGCAGCGCCGGACATGGCCTGCCGCGTCCTCTTTTCCGGATTGAGTTCTGCCGTGGCGCTTGAAATTGAGGATGCATTCGCGAACAACGGGCACATCGTGGTCAGTAACGCGCGCAATCACCGCATGGAGTCGGACGTGCCGCTGCTCATCCCGGAAGTGAATCCCGACCATACGCAGGTGATCCCGATGCAAAAGTCCCGACGCCAATCAGCCGGCGGATTCATTGTGACCAATCCCAACTGCGTGGCGATACCACTGGCCATGATTGCCGCGCCGATTCACAGAAAGTGGGGCGTCGAGAGCATGTTTGTCACGACCATGCAGGCGATTTCCGGCGCGGGCTATCCCGGTCATGCCGCGCTGGATATCCTCGACAATGTCATCCCGTTCATCGCCGGGGAGGAGGAAAAAATTGAATCGGAGACGCGAAAAATTTTGGGCGCCGCGACAGCCAGCGGCATCTCCTTTGCGGACATTCGCATCAGCGCACAGGTCAACCGCGTCGCTGTCAGCGACGGCCATCTGATGACGGTGGCGCTGAAATTGAATCAACCGGCAACTCCCGGGGAAGTCGCCGGAGAGCTGGAGCAATTCACGGCTTTGCCGCAGCAACTCGGTCTGCCGACTGCGCCTGTTCGACCCATCATTGTCCGGCGCGAGCCGAACAGACCGCAGCCCCGGTTGGACCGCACCCGGGAAAATGGCATGGCTGTGGTCGTTGGCCGAATTCGTCCCTGCCCGATTTTCGATATCAAATGCGTTGTGCTTGGCCATAACACAATTCGCGGCGCTGCTGGCGCGGCGGTACTCAATGCCGAATTGCTGAAAGCCCGGGGGCTACTTTCATGATTCCGGCTGTGACGGCTGGTAACGCGACGAAAGTAATCCTGTGGAAGGCAATAAAACAGTTTGCTTTTTTCAATGAAATGCAATACATTACCGCTACATTTCTGCAATCGAAACCTGGAGAGGTTGTCCATTCCGACGGACTTATTTCATAAATCACAGGAGCGCCATGAAAACGAGCCGCAAAATTACGGTCTTGATCATTGAAGATGAAGAATTCGATGTCAATCGGATCCGAAATACACTCAAGCCATTTGCCAATCGAATCGCCATCAAGGACATTGTTTCCAATGGTCGCGTCGCACTTGATTTGCTCGAGAATGACAGGAACGGCTACGATGTTGTGATCATGGATTTCCAGATTGCCGGCGGCATCATGGGGGAAAAGTTGATACAGAAAATCAAGCAGATCAACCCCACCATTCAGGTTATCGTGGTCACGAAAATGACCATCAATATGACCGATTATGAATTTGCCAATCAATTGCTGGAAGCCGGCGCCGGCTGGTACTGCACAAAATACCCGATCGATATCGAAGAATATATTTATCAGCCCACGGATTTCATACTGAGTATCGTCAATGCGTTCGAAAAGAAGAAGTTAGAGGAAGAGCGGGTGAAGTCAAATCAACGGCTCACCAAAAATATTGATGATATTTTGAATAAAAAACAGATCATTGGTGAATCCGACGCCATTAAAAGTTTGCGCCAGCAAATCGAGAGGAGCGCTGAGTCGGACAGCAATATTCTGATCACCGGCTCTTCCGGCACAGGCAAAGAACTGGTCGCCGCCAATATCCATTACCGGGGAAGGCGGAAATTCGAAAATTTTGTCCCGATCAATTGCGGCAGCCTGCCGGAGAATTTGATCGAGAGTGAGCTGTTTGGCTTTGAAAAAGGCTCGTTCACCGGGGCTGACATGAATAAGCCTGGATTATTCGAGGTGGCGCATCAGGGCACGGTATTTCTGGATGAAATAACCGAACTGCCGTTAGCCACACAATCCACGCTGCTGCGCGTGATTCAGGAGGGCGAAATTGATAAAATCGGTCGGACCGGCAAGATTAAAGTGGACGTCCGAATCATTGCCGCGACGAATAAAAACCTGAAAGACGAGGTGCAGAATCGGCGATTCCGGGAGGACTTGTATTATCGTCTCAATGTCGTCCCCATCCATGTCCCGCTGCTGCGAGAACGGCGCGATGATATTCCTCTTCTGGTCGATCATTTTCTGAGAAAATACAGCGCAGATATGAATCGTGAGACTCCGAAAATCGATGCAGAAGGACTGGTGATGCTCACCAACTATTCCTGGCCGGGGAATGTCCGCGAGTTGCAGAATGTCGTCGAACGCTTGCTGTTTTATGGGGAATCGCTGCTGAATGTGTCTCATGTCCAGATAGCGCTAGGCCTTCCCATGGATCATCATTCGCTCAAAGCCCAGGGTAAGTATTTCCAGTTCGCGCCCAACGAGGTGATGCCCTGGCGGGAGATGGAAAAAAAAATCAAGCTCGAGTACTTCGAGTACGTCCGCAATCATTCGACCTCCGACGCCGAAGCCGCCCGATGGCTGGGACTGGCTCCACCGAATTACTACCGCATGTGCAAGGAACTGGGTTTGAAATAACTGCATGTCATCATCGAAGACGCCCGGCGTGCGATGTCATGCGCCAGAAACATGAGGTGCGATGCCGTGCTCACGAAACAGAAATAACGGTGCGCCGCTTCTTTCCAGATTCGCACAACGATCTCTAACCTGAATTATTCATGAACTTGCTCAGAATTTGAGTCAACATTGAGATTTTCAATTAGCTAAAGGCTAAGCTATTTTGAAACTCAGTTTTTATACGTTTATTCTAAAAAGAGCACCATTCAGG
>JBMOPW010000005.1:0-29012 GCA_049322915.1 Candidatus Zhuqueibacterota bacterium | reverse complement strand
AAAGTGTACCGATTCCATACAAAGGTATAAAGCTAAGTACAGGCTTACGGTTAGATTTATTAGTTGAAGATAAAGTCATCGTTGATTTGAAAGCAAAAGAAACATTATCAGCTATAGATAAGCTAAAACTTTTAATCTATTTACGATTGAGTGAAAAACATTTAGGCTTACTAATAAACTTTCATGTAGAATTGCTGCGTGATGGTATTGAGCGAGTGGTTAACAAGTTACCGGAATAAACTATAGAAAAACCCGGCGAAGCTCTGCGTCCTCTGCGTCTCTGCGTTAAATAATAAAGCATGGTATAACAATCAAATCAAGTTGACGCAAAGCGGATTTCTGAAATCCAGCAGCAGTGCTCCGCAGAACGTATTGCAGGTAATTTAAAATATGACTCCCGCAGCTTTGCGCGACTCATTTGAAGCGTTATCAACGTCATCCGCGTTCCATGTTTTGCCTGGAAGTTTACGTCGCTAGAAAATTAGTTGGCGCATGAAGTTTTAGCGCTTCATTTCTACATCAAAATTTTATAAAACAAAATCCCAATGACCAGGTTCATCCATGCCCATCATCAAAATCCTCCCGACTGAAAAAGAAATCGACGTGGCCCCTGGCGCTGAGCTGATAGACGCGTTCCGCTCCGCCCGGATCGACTTCGACACTCCGTGCGGCGGAAAAGGCACCTGCGGACGCTGCGTTGTGCGGATTCTCAGCGGCAAAGTGTCCACCGAAAGTCTGGGACTGCTGTCGGCGACGGCCATCTTCCTGGGATATGTTCTGGCCTGCCGGACCCGCGCGGGCGATGAGCCACTGGTGTGCGAAATTCCGGAACAGCTATCCAGAAGCAACGGCAAATTCAGTGATGATGGCCTTTCCATCCATCTGGTACAACCCGAGTTGCTGCCGCAACAATGGCAATTGCAGCCCGCGGCAATGAAGCTGGCGATTCAGGCGCCGGCGCCGCAGTCGGGCGATGGACTATCGGATATGGATCGGATCAGCCGTTGCCTGAAACCGCACATTGGCGAGGCCGCGCTATCCATTCCGGCCTCTGTCTGTCGAGCTGTCGCGCAAACAGTGCGGGCCGACGCCGGGCGCATCACCGTGACGCTCGCCAAAAGCAGCGGCGCGGCGCGCATCATCCGGATCGAGGTTGGCGACGAGACCCAGCGCCATTTCGGCGTCGCCGTGGACATCGGGACGACGACCATCGCCGTGCAACTCGCCCATCTCGCGACCGGCAAAATTTTAGCGACCCACACCGACTACAACGGTCAGATCAACTGCGGGCTGGACGTGATCAGCCGCATCGATTACGCCAGGACAGCCGAGCGGCTGGAGGAGTTGCGCTCGCGGGTCGTGTCAACCGTGAATGATCTGATCGAAGCGGCCGCGCGCTATGGCAAAGTGGACTTGGAGGAAATCTGCGCGGCCGTGATCGCCGGCAATACCACGATGATGCACTTGCTGCTGGGACTGAATCCCGAATACATCCGATTGGCGCCCTACACGCCGACATTGCTCCACGCTCCGGACTTCGTCGCCGGCGAATTGGAATTGCGTATGAATGCGTTCGCGCCGGTGTATCTGTCGCCGTGCGTGGGCAGTTACGTGGGCGGCGATATCACGGCCGGGCTGCTGTGCACGGACCTGGCGGCCGGATCCGAGGAGGTGAACCTGTTCATCGATGTGGGGACAAACGGCGAGGTGGTTCTGGGCAATCACGATTTTTTGATGGGCTGCGCCTGCTCGGCCGGCCCGGCCTTTGAAGGCGGTGGCATCGATTGCGGCATGCGCGCGGCAACCGGCGCCATCGAGCGCGTGGACATCGATCCCGTCACCGGCGCAGCTGCGTGCTCGGTCATCGGCGATACCAGAGCCCGGGGCATTTGCGGTTCCGGCATGATTTCCCTGATTGCAAATTTATTCCTCACAGGCTGGCTCGACGCCGCCGGAAAATTCAACCGAACCAAGCCTTCGGAGTTCATCCGGATTCATGGCCGGCGGGCGCATTACGTGCTGGCGCCGGCTCAGCACACCGAACACGGCCAGGCGATTGTCATTTCAGAGATGGACATTGAAAATATTCTCCGCGCCAAAGCAGCCATCTACTGCGCCTGTTCGCTGATGCTGGACCAGGTGGGACTGCATTTCACCGACATCAACAAAATCTACATCGCCGGCGGATTCGGTCGAAACATCGATCTCGAAAAAGCAATTGTCATCGGGCTGATTCCGGACGTGTCTCAGGAAAAGTATGTTTTCATCGGCAATGCGTCGCTGGTTGGCGCGTACATGGTTCTGATTTCCGAGGAACACCGGCGCAAACAGGCCGAGCTGGCGCGGCGAATCACCTATCTGGATTTGAATGCAGATCCGGAATACATGAATCAATACACCGGCGCACTGTTTCTGCCGCACACGGATGGAAGTCGGTTTCCATCAGTTGGGCGATTATTGAAGAACAGCAGCGGGCGGTCAACGCCCGGGGCAGCGCAATGAAGGCGGCGTCCCGGCTGCGGGACAAAGAATCCGGCTCCATCGATGCCATGCGCTTTTTTTTACACGTTACACGTTGAAATATCACTGGTAAATTGCTATGTCGCATCAAACAGCGCAACAGGAGGCCATTCGGCTCGCAGTCGCCGGGCTGGCCGGGATTGACGTGAATCGTCGCTGCCAAAATGCTGGCCTGCCCCGGCCGGACGCATCCGGCGTCATCACGTTCCGCGCCTTCGGAGAGACGGTGCAACTGGATACGGTCCGATTCGAATTGACATTGGCTCAAACCGGCCTGCCGGCGCCGAACGTCGATAGAATCCTGATTCTGCACAGCCTTTTGTGCGATGCGCCCCTGTCCGGTTCGACAGAGTTGATATCGTTTCGTAATATCAGCGGCGGTCAGTTTTATTGGGAACCCTTTGTCGCGCGCGCCATTCGGCCGCTCATTGGAAAATTCGGGAACGACATGGACGGGCTGAGACGAAACATGGATCGATTCGATTGGGAGCCGTACCCGGTCGGCGATTTCGGAGCGCGGATACGCTGCTTCGGGAATATCGCCGTCACCCTCGTTTACCGGCGTGGCGATGAAGAATTCCCGGCGACGGCGGACATCCTTTTCGATGCCGGTCTCAGGCGGGTTTTTCACGCCGAAGATGTCGCGACTCTTGCTGCGCGGGTGTGCGCGCGTTTGATCCAGTGATTCGATGAATGTTTTTTCAACCCAGACGGTGCCTGTATGCCAATTCGCTGTCCCGGACAAAATCAGCAATTCTGGACGCCGGAGGATATCTCCTTCGTGCAATGCGCTCATTGCGGGACCGAGATCGAGTTCTGGAAGGACGAGCCGACGCGACTCTGCCCCGGGTGCGGGAGAGAAAGCCGCAATCCCGGATTGAACCTGGCCTGCGCAGCCTGGTGTCGCTCTGCTGCTGAGTGCCTGGGCCAGCCGGCGAATGACCGGCGCCTGCTCGCTCCGCAGATCGAGCGACTGAAGGTCATCATTGAACGGCATTTTGATGGGGAACTGGCAGACCCATTTTTATCTCAGGTTGAAGAAATAGTCGATCGGTTGATCGGACAATTCGGCGTGGATCCGACGGTGATCAAGCCAGCCGCGTTGCTTGCGGTCGCAACGGCCGTGGAAAAACAGTCGCCGCCCCGGACAGAGAAACCGCGGATTTGTGAGAAAGAGGCCTGCGGTCGCTCCCTGAAAGAATGCGGCATGGACGATGCCAGAATCGCCGCGATTCAGGAACTGTTAGCGTCTTTTCAGAATGAAACCAGATTCCGTTCCATCGAGTTAAAAATTCTCCGAGAAGTGACCGACTTGGCCCTGGTTTTCCGGACGAAGCAAGGAAAGAATGCTCAATGACCATGTTTGAAAACGACAAATCGATTTTGCGGCCACTGGCAGAGCAGGTGGCCGAATTCGCGGCGCTGCCGGCGCAGAAGCAGACAGCAGATCTATGGCGCCGACTCAATGGGCGTGAGAAAACGCGGCCGCTGGTCTGGATAAACGAGTTTCCCTGGCATGAAATGGATGTGAACGGCGAACTGACGCTGCTGTGTGAGCATCCCCATTGCCGCTGGGCGGAACAGGAACTTCGCCGCACAATTTATCTCTGGCGGCGCATGCCGTTCGATTTGGTGATGGAGGATGTGTTTTACTCGCCGCTGGTGATCCGCGACTCCGGTTTTGGAATCAGCGAAGATGTCGATATACTCAAAGTGGATGAAATGAATAACATTTATTCGCGGGGATTTCATCAACAGATTCGGGACGAATCGGACGTTGACAAGATAAAGATGCCGGTCATCCATCACGATGAGGCTGCCAGCGAGGAAAATTATCAGGTGCTGGCCGAGTGCTTCGGCGATATTCTGAAAATTGAAAAACGCGGTGTGTTTCATCAATGGTTCGCACCGTGGGATGAATTGATTCGCTGGTGGGATGTGCAGTCCGCGCTGATGGACATGATCACTCGCCCGGCTCTGGTGCATCTGGCCATGGATCGGCTGGTCGCGGCGTACCTGTCGCGGCTGGATCAATACGTCGCGCTGAATCTGTTATCCTGTGCCCGGGGCAATTACCGGGTTGGATCCGGCGGACTGGCCTACACCGACGAGTTGCCTGGTCACAATTTCACGCCCGACACTGTGAGAACCGTGGATCAGTGGGGGTGTGCCACAGCGCAGATTTTTTGCGATGTGTCCCCGGCCATGCACGAAGAATTTGCCCTGCGTTATGAGTTGCGCTGGCTGGAGCGGTTCGGCCTGAATTACTACGGCTGCTGCGAGCCGCTTCATCATAAAATTGACATGCTCAAATCCGTGCCTAATCTGCGGAAGATATCCATCAGCCCCTGGGCAAATCTGGCCAGAGCGGTGGAAAACATCGGGGACGATTATGTCATCTCGTACAAGCCCAATCCGGCGATCCTCGCCAGCGACGCATGGAATCCGGATGCGGCGCGGAAGGCGTTGATCGCGGATTTGAAAATCCTGGAAGGCTGCGCGGTGGAGATCATTCTGAAAGACATCAGCACGGTGCAGTATCAGCCGCAGCGATTGTGGGACTGGACGCGCATGGCCATGGAAGTTGTGGACGGCGTTCGGATGGAGTCGGCCTGAGGCAGAAAGGGGCGCACTGACTGCGCGGTTGACTCGAATGGACGCGAAATGCCGGTGGGGCGAACCGGTCTCTTGATCGTTCGGGGGTATTCCTCCGCAGCGATGCGCCTGTTCGGGAACCAATGTTCCAGGCCATTCCCGCGCCGGGTACATCTCCGGCGCGATCCGGCGAACCTGAAGGATCTCAGCCTGTTTCGGAATGAGCTCAACGATTGATAACTTCGGAGGAATTATTTGGATAACATTTACACGAGAAAATTTACCGTTCGCACGTATGAAGTCGACTCCCATGCAAGAATAAAATTGTCGACCCTATTCAATTTTCTGCAGGAGGTGGCCAGCGACCATGCCGGTCGGTTGGGCGCGTCGGTAGTCGACCTGTTCGCTCGCAATTTAACCTGGGTTTTGTCGCGCTACCACATCAGGATTTTTCACTATCCGTCCTGGGGCCAGCAGATCACGATCCATACGTGGCCTTCCACACAGGAGAAATTTTTCTCTCTTCGCGAATTTCAAATTGTGGACGACAGGGAAACCACCATGGTGCTGGGAACAAGCTCCTGGATTTTACTCGACCTGAAGACGAAAAAACCAGTGCTGCCGGACCTGCATCTGCCGGAATACCCCCGCAATCCCACGCGGATGATTCCGGATCCCTTTGAGCCGTTGCCCGAAATCAGCCACGCCGACGCCGAACTCCCGTTCCGCGCGAGGATGCATGACCTGGATTTGAACAATCATGTGAATCACGTGACGTCCATCGAGTGGGGGATCGAGGCGGTTCCGCACGATGTTCTGAAAAAATATCGCCTGTCCGAAATTGAAGCGGCTTTTCGCGGCGAAGCTTTCTATGGAGACCGCGTGCTTTCGCGAACCGCGCAGGTCGGGAGCAGTGAACAGCTCGTATTCGTTCACCAGATCGTCCGCGACAGGGATGAAAAGGAATTGACCCGACTGCGAACAAAATGGGATATCTCAAAGAAATGAATCAATCGGAGGAAGGAAAAACATGGCTGAAGCAGACGAACGACGCGTCGCTGCGGGTGTTCAACAGGCAATTGAAACCTATGTGAAATCCCGCCATAAAAAAGTGCCCGCATTTGTGAAAAATTACTTCTCTGTCAGCGGGGCGATAAAGCTGCACCGAAAAGCGCTCGGCATGGACATTGTCAAAGGACCGATCAACATCACGTGGTCGGTCGTGCGAACCGGATTTCATGTCATCGGAGGGATGTTCAAACTTGCCGGCCTGGGAGGAATGTCCAGAGGCGTTAAAAAGCTCCCGCGCGGTTTTGAGACCAATGTTCAGAAGGAGGTGAATTGGCTGATTTATACTGAGCTTCTGGAAATACCCTTCGAGCAGGGAAGTCGGCGCTCGGACAAAGATGCGCTGCTGGACGAGATTCTCAATCAACCGGACGTCGAGAGTCTGTTTGTGACGCACTTTTCCACGATCAGACAGAAATCATCCGACCCCAAATTCCGGTCGGCGCTGGAGAATAATCTGCGCGAGTATGCGACCAGCCGCACGGCCGCCGCTGACCTCGCCGGGAGCATCATCACCATCGCCGTTGGGGCGGCGCTGTTCAGGCAGATGACGCCGGGCGCCATGGCAACCGGCAGCGCTGCTGCGACGGCCATCGCCCAGAAAACGGCTATCTCCAATTTCCTCCTGGGTTCCACGCTCGGCTCGGTGTGGTACAGCATTTTTCCGGCGTCGGCGTCGCTGGGACTCATTGCTGCGGCCACCGGCTCGATCATGGCCGTGATGGCGATCGTCACGTCCTTCGCCGGCATCATCACCGATCCGGTGCAGGCAGCGTTCGGGCTTCACCAGAAGCGGCTGCACAAATTCATCGACGCGCTGGGCAATGAGTTCAAAGGCAGCGGCAAGACCAAATTCGAGATCAGGGATCATTATTACGCCCGCGTGTTCGATCTGCTGGATGTTGTGAAAACGGCATCCGCGACCGTGGTGAAATGAAGCGCCGGCATGCTGGGAATCCGTTCCTGTCGCGTTGCCAGCAGGGACAATCCCGGGTTGGGGTTCCCTGACGAAAATTATCCGTGTGGAGAGGGAAAGGGTGTTCGTTGTGGTAAAAATCCGTGGCAATATATTCCAAAAAATCTGGCTATCCCGAACCGGTTCCCGGTGCGGCTGCATCGCTCTTCCCACATGACTCTCCGCGAAAATGAAAGACACGCCTGAAATTATGTAGCAGGGGAGGGCTGATTTGAACGGCCCTTCCGATCCGCCTCAGAGGCCTCAACAAGATATAACAAAAATAAAACATAATTAAACAAGATATTTTCAATTTTATTTTGTATATTCCCAGCGTTGCATCAGTCAGAAATGAAATCGATGCCTGGGAAATGAAGGCTCCGTTGGAAGCGAAATGCGTCTCTCAGTGATCAAAAAATTGAAGTTCAGACATGGAATCGAAGGCGCGCATTGGGACAATAAACATGAAAGGTTGGAGAGATCATGGTTCGCTATGCTCTGTTGTTAGCGCTGGCTGTCGCGATACTGTTTTCCAGTTGTCTTGAAATTGATGGCGTCTTGCAGCCGCAGACAGTAGCGCCGGGGGATACCATGTCGGTGACGGTGACCATCCGCAGCGAGGGCACGGATCCCAATCCCCATGCCGTATTTTTCACCGTGCTGGCGCCCAAAGATTGGACCGTCACTGGTGTGGCCTATCAGAGCGAAAAATTTGGGAGCGGCGAATTTCTCCCCAGTCCCTTCTGGGCGGATTCCTGCGAAGCTGTTTATCCGAGCGGGCCGGATTATGTCTGGCTGGGTTTTCTCTCTGCAGAATCTTTTTTGGCGGATGAAGCCTCCATTCCGGCCACGCTGACGTGCACGCTCCGCGCCGGCGCAACCCTCGGCGACTACCAGATTGGCTACACGCTGGGAGAAGACGCTCTGGGTTATGATACAAGCTGGGGCAATGTGTACGATTATTCCTTCAACAATCCGGTCAGCGTGATCGGCCAGTTGCAGGTGCCGCGCGATTTCCCCACCATTCAGCAGGCCATCGATGCGGCCGATTCCGGCATGATCATTTCTATTTCACCGGGAACCTATTCTGAAAATGTCATCCTCGCGCCAGGCATCAGCCTGTTCGGCGATCCTTCGGCTGCTACTATTGTCGAGGGCAATGGCCAGGGCCCGGTGGTTCACTGCGCTGCCGGGTCGCAGCTACACGATCTGACGATTCAGCGCGCCGGCCAGGGATTCCATCTCGTCCAGGTTCATTCGGTCGATAGCGTGGTGATTGCTGATAATCGATTCTCAATCGCGTCCGGCGAGGGAGGAATTTCTATCGAATTCTCCAATGGCGTGTCAGTGACGGAGAATGAGTTCGTCGGATCAAACTACCAGGACGGGGGAATTCAGGTCTTGAACAGCGAGTTGGTCTTTCGGGCGAATACCATTCGCTCATGCGCCATTGGGATCGACGTGCACAGCAGCGCCGTCGATATCTCCCGCAATCTCCTTGTCGGCTCCGGCAACATCGCCGCGGTGTTCAATCTCTGTCCGGGCAGTTCATTTCACAATAATACGCTGAGCGACTATCAGGACGGACTGGAAAGTTTCGGCTCGACGGTGTCCATCTTCAATAATATTTTTGTCAATGGAACCGGTTTTGGCGTCAAAGCCCGGGATCACGCGGCCATCTCCTACAACGATGTCTGGAACAATGCCGGCGGAAATTACGTGAGTTGCGCGGGCGGACAGGGCGCGATCTCGGCTGACCCGCTGTTCTCCGGGGCTGACACGTCGCAGTACGGACTCAGCGCGAATTCCCCCTGCATCGATGCCGGCGATCCCAACAGCGGGGTTGATCCAGACGGGACTGTTGCGGATATGGGCGCATTCTATTTCGCCCAGCCGGGCATTGCTTCGCCGATTCGTTATGTCTATCTGGTGCATTTCACGCATCTGGATATTGGTTTCACCGATCCCCAGGATGTGGTGGCGGATCAGTACAAAACCATCATCGATAAGGCCATTCAGTACATCGATGACATACCGACGTACAAATGGACCATCGAAAGCATCTGGCAATTGGACCAATGGTTGAAGCGAAGCACGCCGCAGGAGATCGCGCATTTCAGGGAGCAGGTGCAATCGGGTCGGATGGATATGTGCGCCGGCTATGCCACCATGCATTCGGCCACGTTGGGCGTCGAGGAAATGAGCCGGTTCCTCTACCCGGCAGCCAGGTACCGCCAGGACTTCGGTTTTGAATTGAATACGATTTATCAAAATGATGTGCCCGGCTATGCCTGGGCGTTGCCATCGGTGCTGGCCAATGCCGGGGTGAAATATCTGGCCACCGGCATCAACGATGCGTTCGGCGGGGGGCCGAAACTGCCCAGGCAGCACAATCCCTTTTACTGGCAGGGACCGGATGGCAACTCGGTGCTCACCTGGATCAGCTACGGCAGTTACATTGAATGGTACACGACGTTCAACATGTCGCAGTTGAGCACCTTTTATCAGTCGCTGTCAGCGGAACTGGCAGACTACAAAGCGGCCGGATATCCCTATGATGCGATCATGATCATGGTCGGGAAGATTGAAAATACCGAGCCCACAACGCTGCACACTGGCATGGCCAGTCTGTGGAATAAAACCTATGCCAATCCCAGGATGATCGTGGCCCGGCCTGAGGATTTTTTCGTGCATCTGGAAGAAAAATATGGCGCCCAATTTGAGACCTATCGCGGCGATTGGAGCGGCGGCTGGGATCATATCTCGCTGAACACGCCGCAGAGCATGGCGATGAACCGCGCAGCGCACGAGCTGACGACCACCGCTGAAAAACTGGCAGTGATCCAATCGGCGGTCGCCGGGGCGAGCTATCCCGCGCAGGTGGTGAACCGGATTTATGAAAATATGCTCCAGTTCGACGAGCACAGCGGCGGCGGCACGCCCTGGCCCGGACTGATGACCTACGATGAGGCTCAGCATCAGAGCGAAATTGCGTTCCACTACGCCAAAGATGCTTATGATTCCGCCTACGGGCTGGTTGACATGAATCTGGCGGAACTGGCGGCTCAGGTGAGTACAGAATCGCCGGGGATTCTGGTGTTCAATCCGCTGTCCTGGGAGCGGAGCGATGTCGTCACATTGCCATTGAGCCAGGACTGGCTGGGCCGGAGTTTCTCGCTGGTCGATGCTGCGACCGGGAGCGCAGTGCCGTTTCAAATTCTGGAATCGACCGGCGACATCAAGTTCACCGCCTCGCAGGTGCCCTCTGTGGGCTATAAGGTGTTTCATCTGGTCCCGTCGCCGGCTGAGAAAAGTCAGGGGCGAAGTCACACTATCAACTCAGAACAGAGCCAGGTCGAAGCCGCCATTGCCAATGACTTTTACCGGGTGACTATCAGCCCGGTCGATGGCAGCATTATCAGCCTGTTCGATAAACAGGAACAGCGCGAACTCATCGATGGCGCGAGTCAGTACCAATTTAACGGCTGCATCAAGGCCAATAGTCTTGAAGCCGCTGCCGGCGATTATGTCGCCATTCCGCCGGGAGCGGCTCAGATCGACAGTTCGATCCGAGGGGATGTGGCAAAGGCGCTGGTGATCACCCGCAGCGGCTCGCCGTTCGTGCGCACGGAAATATGGCTCTATCAGGCGATTCCCCGCGTGGATATTGTGAACACCATGGATCGGAATCAGATGGATTGGGTGACTCAGGATATCAATTTCGAATATTACGCCTACACCTTCCCGTTTGACCTGTCAAATTTCGACGTCAGGCTGGAGGGCGCGCACGGTTTCTGGAATCCGGCGACAGACCATCTGCCCGGCGCGCCGCGCGGCTACTTCGCCGTTCAGCACGGCGGTTGTCTGAGCGATGGCGGCTACTCCATTCACTGGGCGAATCGGGAATCCTTTGTTGTGGAATTCGACACATTTCATGGCCTCAACACGGAGTTCGATCCGGCCACGGCGACGCTGATCTCCCGCTTCATAAAAAAAGAGGATGAGGGCATGTTTGCGAACGGGAGCGTCGGTCCCATCATCGGCGAACCTGGGGCGAGTCCGATGATCGTGACGCACTACTCGTTTGCCGCTACGCCGGGATCATTCGACGACATCGCAGCAGCCCAATTCAATTGGGCGTTCAGCAATCCGCTGCTGGCAAAACTCACGGACAGCAACGAAACCGGCTCGCTCTCCGCTTCAGCAGCCAGCTTTTTCAGCGTCGATCCGGCCAATGTCATGCTCGTGAATGTGAAACAGGCCGAGGACGAAAACGGCGCCATCTTCCGGTTGTTGGAATTGAGCGGGACTGCCGCCTTCGCCCAGGTCGCATCGGACGTGTTCCAATGGCATTCCGCCCAGGTGACGGATGGCGTGGAAAATACCATCGGCGCGGCTTCGGTCAACGCCAATGGCGTTCAGGTCGCGGTGAATTCCCATGAACTGAAAACGCTGCGGGCGAATTTTTCAGTGACCGGAGTGAACAACCTCGCGGAAGCCCCGGCCAGGTCGTATCGGTTGCTCCAGAACTATCCCAATCCATTCAATCCGAACACGACGATTGGCTATGAATTACCCCGGGATGAGCGCGTCACCATCACTGTCTACAATGTGAACGGACAGTTGGTCTGCGTACTCGTCGATGAGATCAAAAAGGGCGGGCAGCATCGCGTTGAATGGGATGGCAAAAATTCTTCCGGTCAGTCCGTCACAAGCGGCGTGTATTTCTATCGCCTGCGCGCCGGCGATTTTGTGAAGCAGAGGAAATTGCTCGTGCTGCGATAGCCGCGTCGCTTCGAGACCAGGGAAGCCGGCAGTGTTACCCGGCGGAAGCAGCGTCTGAATTGGCAAGGCGGCAATTTTGGGAGGGATTGCAGCGAATAGAGCAACATGATTAGTTCCTATTCAGCCACGTAGTCTCGCTTAAAAGTCGGGACTGTTCAAGGTGTCTAAGTTTTAATTTTTTCAATTGAATTGCCACGTCATTTATGACGTGGAAAAAATAGCATAACCAATGTATCAAAGCCTTTAAGGTTTTTTCAGAGTCGACCCGGGAATGAACATGAAATTGGCATCTTCATGTCGATTCGTTACCTGGTGACTATGAGGCAAGAATACATATCTGAATATTAGCCGGACGATGAGGACGAGCTATGCATCCAGAAATGACAAAGCGTGGACCCTTCACCGTTTTGGGTGTTCAAGCCCAAATCAAGCGCGGTTCAGAAACTCCAGATTTGTTTGTCGGTATCTGGAAGCAGTTCGAGTCGCGTGCGCAGGAGATTGAGTTGATTTCAATCGGAAAGCACTACTTCGGGGTCAATTTCCCAACCGACAAAGAAGACGTGACAGACTACTTGGCAGGCATGATGGTACCCGACGAAACGCACGTGCCCGATGGGTTGGAGAAGCGCACTGTGTCAGGCGGTCAGTTCGCCGTCTTCGAATGCCCTGTGGATGCGATAGGCGAGACCTATCGGCACATCTTCACAGTGTGGCTGCCTGACGCACCAGTCCCGTTTGATCCGGCCGTGGCGGTGTTTGAGGAGTATCCCGAAAAGTCTTCTGATAAACTGATTCGCATCCATATCCCGGTCTGGCAGGAAACATGAAGGGGGCGGAAACGCGGGCTAACAACATGCAGCGGACGGTAGCCATGATTTTTTGTGACGGATCAGCCACAGGATCGCGCTGGATATTCATCCGGCGCCGGTAATGGTTGGGACAAATATCCCGGAATAGGCGAACGGTCAGTTGGTAAGATGAATGACCAGTTGAAATCATGTGCAATAAATTCGATACTTTTTTGTATGTGTAGTGGACGGTCGCGACCGTCCACTACGCGTATGTCCAATAATAATATAGGCGCCAAAATTTTTACTGGTCATTCATATTGGCAGTCAATGTGTTCGACAATTGACGAAACAGCTACGATTTTTTTTGAATGAAAAAAGGAAATTGATATGGGCAAACAACTATTATTTGACGCATTGATGGGGAAGAAGACGGAGCGGACACCGTGGGTGCCATTTGTGGGGTGCCACGGCGGCGCGTTGATCGGAAAAAACGCGGAAGAATATTTGCGCTCCGCTGATTTGATGGTACAGGGGACGAAAGAAGCGATTCGGTTGTACCGTCCGGATGGAATTCCGGTGATGTTCGATTTGCAAATCGAGGCCGAGGCCATGGGCTGCGATTTGCAATGGGCGAAGGACAATCCTCCGGCTGTGATCAACCACGTGCTGAGCAATGGCAGACAGCTCAGCGATCTGGCCATTCCGGATGAAAATTCAGGGCGAATCCCGGCGATTTTGCAGGCGATCCGGACGCTCAAAAAGGAGACCAGGGATGTGGCGCTTTACGGGCTGGTGACCGGCCCGTTCACATTGGCGCTGCACCTGAAAGGCACTGATATTTTCATGGACATGTTCGATTATCCGGACCGGGTGAAAGAACTGGTGTTGTACGCCAATGAAATCGCTAAAAAAATGGCGCAGATGTACATCGATGCCGGCTGCGACATCATTGCCCTGGTCGATCCCATGACCAGCCAGATCTCGCCGGATGCGTTTCGGGAATTCGTCACGCCGGCAGCGACCAATTTCTTTCAGGAAGTGCGACGGTTGCAGGCCTTTTCATCCTTCTTCGTTTGCGGCCACGCTCAGAAAAATATTGAGGCCATGTGCGAGACCAGGCCGGACAATGTCTCCATCGATGAAAATATCCCGCTGGATTATGTGAAAACTATCTGCCAGAAATTCGGCATTTCGTTCGGCGGGAATCTGCAACTGACCATTGTGCTGCTGATGGGAACCGAGGACGATGCGAAACGCAATGCCATCGAGTGCATCGATGTGGGCGGTGACACCGGCTACATTCTGGCCCCCGGCTGCGATTTGCCCTATGCCGTGCCTCCGGCGAATTTGAAAGCTATCTCTGAACTGGTGCACGATCCGTACAAGTTGGATGTCGCGCGGGAGTTGCTGGATAAATCCTCGATTGTGGAGACGCGGATCAACATGGCGGATTACGGTCAAGCGGAAAAGGTGATCATCGATGTGATCACGCTGGATTCCGAAGGTTGCGCGCCGTGCCAGTACATGGTCGAAGCGGTGAAATCCGTGGCTCCGCTCTTCAGCAATCTCGTCATCTGGCGGGAGCATAAAATCAAGGAGCGGGAATCTGTCGAATTCATGATGGGCCTGATGGTGAAAAACATCCCCACTATTTGCATCGATGGCCAGATCAAATTTGTCAGCACCATCCCCTCGCGGGATGAACTGGTGAAAGCGATTCAGGATCGCATCAATGAAAAATTCTTCATGAAACTGCGGTCGCATCATGGCAGATTGCTGGTGCTGGGCGATGGCTGCGAGACCTGCGCTCAGGCCTGGGAGAACGTCCAGCAGGCGGCCAAAGAATTGGGCAGCCTGGTCGAAATTATTCATATCAAAGATGAAAAAGAAATTTACAAATACGGTGTTGCATCCACTCCGGCCATCATTGCTGTGGAGCAGACCGTGAAATCTGTGGGTCGCGTGCCTTCGGTGGAGGTGATTAAGGAATGGCTGAAAAATCTGGAATGATTCCCGCAATTTTGCTCACCGGCTTTTTGGGCGCAGGCAAAACCACGCTGCTGAACCGACTGATCGGCTATTACCGCAGTCAGCGGACTGTCCTGCTGATCAATGAATTCGGGAAAGTGGGCATCGACGGCGAAATGCTGGTTCAGGGCAATTACGAAAAAGTGGAGCTCAACAAAGGCAGTCTGTTCTGCATCTGCGTCCGGACCGATTTCATCTACGAAGTGGAGCGAATCGCGGTCCAGTTGCAGCCGGATTTACTGATCATCGAAGCGACCGGGCTGGCGGATACGTCGGAAATGGAGGCCATGCTGGCTCTGCCCAATCTGAAAGACCACATTCAATTGCAGGCCTGCCTTTGTCTGGTGGACTGCCAGAATTTCCTGAAAATCAAGGACAACCTCAGAGCGCCGGCGTCCCAGGTGCGCAGCGCCGATCTGGTGCTGGTCAATAAGACCGACCTGGTTCCACCGAATCAGGTTGAGCAGGTTGTCGCCGCGGTGAAAGCGATTCATCCCTCCGTCGAAATTTTGACCACGCAATACGCGGCGTTCCCGTTAGAGAGCGTGTCCCACCTGATGCGGCCGATCCCGGCTGCGACCGACGCGCCTGGAGAAGGGCGACCGGATCCCTTCGTCTCCGTGACGCTGGAGAAACGCGGCTCGTTCCGGCGCGCGAACTGGGAAAAATTCCGCGCCGAATTCCAGGATCAGATAATGCGCATGAAAGGCTTTGTGTCAATCGAGCATCAGGTTTATTTTGTCGATGCCACGTCTGAGACATGGTCGCTGAAACCGGTGGCAAAGACGCACAGCGAGGAAATCCGTTGCGTGATCATCGGCCAGGGCCTGGACGAGGACAGGGTCGAGCAGCGTTTCTTTGAACTGGTGCAGTGAAAACCGGCTCAGGGATTTGAGCCAGTGAGGCAGTCGACTCGTCCCTGCCTGCACATTGAGGGCGGCGATGCGTGACCGCTGTTGTACTTCTAAAATAAAACGAAAGGGATAGTATGGCCAATCCAGCGATGCAAGCGAAATCCAGCGATCTCATTTTCTTTTACAGCCATGAACAGTGTCCGGCGCGCGCAGCCGGTTTGCCGGTGCTGGCCTGGCTCGCGGAAAAACATGGGCTGGATTACGATGGCTATTTTGCAGTGGCGCCCAGTGTGGCGGATATTGGCGATGCGCTGCCTTACACCGGCAATAAGCACGATGAGCAGTTTTATTACCTGTGCAATTTTTATGATCAGGTTCATTTCTTCGCGCTGACCGAAGAGGCGCCCATTCAATTTGAGCGGTTTCTGCGGGCGAGAAATCGCGGGTCGCTGGTGAAAAAATCATCCGCCGGACTGGTGGATTTTTTTGTCGACGTGTTCGACCAGTTCCGTGAGCCGCTGCCGGAAGAAGCTGTTGTTTTTTCTGCTGAGAAATTCAGTTTTCCCAATGAAAGAATTGAACTGGGCGATTTCATAATTCCCGGCGAATCGCGGCTGGATACCTTTTGCTTTCCTGAAATTTTCCACCGGCAATCCCTTGCCTGTCACTACGAACTGGATGATTCCCAGTGGCAGCGGCTGGTCGCTCTGGGTCTGAAGAAAGTCCATCTCATTTTCTGCCCGCAGGAGGCAGCCGCCCGTTTCGAGAAACTCGGTGTGGCTGTGAGCGTCATCGATTCGGTGCAGCCGGGGGACAGCTACGTCGCCATCACCGAGCGCATGGCGCGGAGGTGGATTTCCGAAGCGAGAGGGCTGGCGCTGGGCAACGATCCCATCACCCTGCGCTGGACGCCGAAGTATCTGCGCGAACGAATTCTGGCCATTGCCGCAGTGCAAACCCTGCCCCGGGCGGTGGAACTGCTCGGCGAATTGACTGACACAATCGGAAATAAACTGGTGTGGGGCAGTCAGGTATTCAACGATAAAATCATCGCCGATGCGTCGAAACACGATATCATCCTGTCGTTGGTTCACGACGTGGAACTGGGCATCACCCTCAAAAATAAAATTCGACTGCCCAACGACTGGCTGAACGATGTCCGGCCGGTGTGGCAGCAGGAATTCAGCGATGCGTTTCTGGCCGAACAGTTGGAGAGCAATAAAATCCCGGTCTGCTTTCTGCATTACGCCTCGGACCTCGGCCATTTGCCGGCCCTGCCGCGAATTCTGGATTTGCACTCCATCAGAGGCATGCGCGCCGGGTTGGCCTTTCCCAGTTCATGGTGGGAATATGCGGAAGAGGGATTGGAGCAACTGTATCTCAGCGCGGAGATGGGCGGCGTCTATCCTTCCATTGAGCCGCTGCTGGTGAGCGCCGGCGTCGGCGTGGCGACCGAGGCTCAGGGGTATCTGTCGCCGGCAGCCTATCTCGGGAACCTCAAAAAGGCCTTCGACGTCATCGCGCAATACGCTGGCCGGAACCATGTCCCCATCGGCCATTATTCATTTCAGGATGCGTGTCCCCGCTACGATCACAACACCGGCGAGCCGCAATTCGAGGTGCTGGCGGACGCCGGGTTCAAATACGCCATCACTTACAAGCACGAGAATCAATTCCCGGAGATCGTGTTTGAGAAGAACGAGTTCATCGTGCTGAATGAGCAGTCAGAGCACTGGAGTTTCAATCCGCTGGCGGACCTGATGAAATGGGAGCGCGCCATGGTCGATTCCGGCCGAAACGGCTGGATCATGATTGGCCTGGATTCGCCTTTCTGGGGATTTGTGCCGTGCTATTTTGGTCTGGCGTCTAAAGGATTGAGCCTTACGGATTTGCAAAAAGCCATGACCTACGCCAAAACCGGCGGAGAGAGCCGGCGGCTGTTTTTGGCCAAACCTCACGAAGTGGTGCGATTCGCGCAGTTGATGAAACGCCGGGGACAGTTGTAGCGTACAAATTGGGCGCTGCGCCGGGAAAAGCGGCGTTCGTAGCGCCTCGGTTTGCACAGACGCATGAAACAGATTTCGTTCGGGAGACAACGTAATTCATTCGATCCCCTGAGCGGAAAAAAATGGATGCTTCACAAGAATGTTTGTTTAAAAAGCTGATAGCTGAAGGCTGATCGCTGAAAGCTGATCGCTGAAAGCTGTTCGCTGATCGCTCACTTCAGGCATTGAAATAATTCATAGCAGAGTAATAGATATCATTGGACACAAACCGGAAATTGACATGACAACTCAGGCAGAATTTGAAAGCAGAATTGAAGCATTGAACCAACCGGCCCTTGAAGCGTCGGCGAATCAGAGCGTGGTCACAGGCTGGGAATCAATCGGCCGCACGTTCATCCGGCATTACCAGAATCGCCCTTCCGGCCAGACTGCGCCCATGCGGATCGCGCTGGATGGCTACGTGGGAAATGACTGGGAATGGATTGCGGGGCAGCTCAGCCAGGCCATTCGCGCGCAGGGAATGACAGTTGCGCTGGTGAATGTTGAACGCGCGAAAAAAGATGCGGCCGAAATCGAAAAGCGCCTTGCCCCGATTTTGACCGATGATTCCGTCTTCGGCAAAGTTTACCGGGCGCCCCTGGCGACCTTTTTTGATCGCCGGAAATTGAAAGAGGTGAAGAGCGAACTCGCGTCGCTCAGGAAGAAAACGGATCCGCCGGTGAATTTTGTGATCTGCTACGGCGCCGGTGCTGCCATGCCCGGGTTGCGGCGGGCATTCGATATGATTGTGTACGTGGACCTGACGCGTCAGGAAGTGCTGAAGCGCTCCAGGCAATGGACGCAATTGGCAGGGAAAACGCAGAGCATCAGTCCGAAGAAGCTGTACTATGTCGATTTTCAGGTGAATGACCGGCACCGGAACGAGCTGCTGGAGCGCACTGATTTTTACATCGATGGCAATATTCAGGCGTCGCCGCGCATGGTCTCGCTGCCGACGTTTCGGGCGGTCACCCGCGCTGTGGCCAGCGCCCCGTTCCGCCTGAAGCCCATTTACGAACCCGGCCCCTGGGGCGGACAGTGGCTGAAGAAAATCCGGCAATTGCCGGATGCCTGGGTCAATTGCGCGTGGAGCTTTGAATTGATCGCCCAGGAGATGAGCCTGCTGGTCTCGGTTCAAAATGAAATCCTGGAGCTGCCGTGGACGACCTTCTTCCACGCGGAATACGACCGCGTCATGGGTCGCGTGTCCCGGCGCCGATTCCGCGGTGAATTTCCCATCCGCTTCGATTATCTGGACACCTGGGACGGCGGCGATTTGTCGATTCAGGTTCATCCGAACACATCCTATATTCAGAAGCATTTCAACGAGCCCTATCACCAGGGAGAGATGTACTATATCGTCGATGCCGTCGAGGGCACGCGCGTCAATCTCGGGGTGAATGAAGCAATCCGCAAAGAGGATTTCCATCGCGCGGCGAAGCTGGCGGATGAAGCCGGCGTCGCGTTCAATTATTGCGACTATGTGAACAGCGTGCCCAGCAAAAAACATGATCTGCTGTTGATTCCGCCGGGGACGGTGCACGGCTCCGGCGTGGGACAGGTGGTGCTGGAAATCAGCGCGACGACCTATCGCTATACTTTCAAAATTTACGACCACTTGCGGCCTGACCTCAATGGCGTCATGCGGCCCATTCACGTCGCCCATGCGTTCAACGTGATTAAATGGTTCCGGCGCAGCAACTGGGTCGCTCAGAACCTCGTGCCCCAGCCGCGATTGGTCCGCTCCGGCAAGGGTTGGGCTGAGTACATCATCGGCGATCGCCGGGAGTTTTTCCACGTTGTATTTCGATTGGAATTCGAGCGGGACATCGACGACGACACCCGGGGCCAGTTTCATGTGCTCACCCTGGTCGAAGGCCAATCCGTGAAAATCTATGCGCCGGACACGCCGGATGTCTTTTTTCTCTGTCATTATTCGGAGACCATCATCGTGCCTGCCAGCATGGGAAAATACCGCATCGCCAACCTGGGAGAGACGCCCTGTAAATTGGTCAAGGCTCGGCTGAGATGACCGGCGCCAGGCATGTCATAAAATTTACTTGATTTTAACGTGTGTTTATTGTTATTTTGATTGGTGAAAATGATGAAACGGCCGTGACTGGCGAGTATGTCCGGCTCGGCGTCTGGGAAACAAGAAGAAAATGAAACGGGTATTACAACGATGAAAGTGTTGTGGGAGACAGAGTTCAAACAGCAGTTGAACGAGCTGCTGAAAAAACATCAGACAAACGCACATGAAATTACTGACATGGACAATATGCTCCGTCAGATCGGCTACCGCGAGACGCCGCGCTGCAAGTTGCTCATTGAAGTCGTTGATGACTGGCAGCATCGGATCAGCGAATTGCTGCATGTGAAATGAATGGTGTTGATGAGTTTATAGTGGGGGCCCGGATGCGTTGGCCAGGTATCCAGCACACCGGAAATTAAAGTAAAATTATTTTCTAACCTGAATTATTCATGAACTTGCTCAGAATTTGAGTCAACATTCAGATTTTCAATCAGCTAAAGGCTAAGTTATTTTGAAACTCAGTTTTTATACGTTTATTCTAAAAAGAGCACCATTCAGGTTAGCCAGCCTCCTTTAAAAATACGATGAATAATGCAGACTAACGTCTTGCGACATTTTCTTTCACCGAAACAGGAGGTGAAATATGAGCATGTCAGGAAATAATAAAGACCGCGACCTCGTGAATCGCGCGTGCCAGGCGATACTCGAAGTCATCCAACCGGGGGATGTCGTCACGTGGATCGGGAAACACGCCTGGTGGCAATTCTGGTCGGCGCTGGTTCATGCCGGAATTCAATGGCAGCAACGGAACCTGTTCGGGAAAAAGTCCAACTGGCAGGACACTCACGCCATGCTGTTTCTGGATGAATCGAACACGTTTTCCGTGGAACTTCCGCGGGCAACGACAAAACATGTGCGGGAATACTGTCTGGCTGATCTGTCCATTTATCGGTTGCGGGTGATTGATTTGACGGCGTCGCACGTGGAGACCATGCGCAGCGCGGTGATGGATCTGGTGGGCGAGGGATACGATCTCGGCCAGATTCTGGACATTGCCATCAACACGCTGTTGGGTTACGACCATCAGCGGCGACTCAAATTCTTTGATATGGGCCGCAGGAAAAAAGTCTGTAGCGTGGGTGTGCGCGCGGTCTTCGAATATCTCTATCAGCATTCGATCCGCGCCGTCGATTCCCGTCCCGGCAAATGGCTGTTCCATCAGTTGAATCCGGACCGGTGGTCAGCCCTGGCCGTGACCGAATACAAGGGCACGGACGTTGAAGCGACTGCCCCCGCCCATTTCACCAACACTGATTTTTTCAGCAATGAATTCGAGCTGATTGCCCGGTTCAATGGCGGCCTTCGGATATTTCCAAATCCGTAAATGCCGCGAGCGCCGGGGTCTGGTAATCGCCTACTAAAATCGGAAAGTGACAGCATCATGGCTTTATTCGGAATGCTGGCGCGCAAGCAGCGCTGGGGTCTGACCATTTACGGCTGGCTGTTTTTACTGATCACCTTATTCGGCCTGACCGTTTTTTTCCTGTTCACCATTCATCCCTTTCTGGCGCCCGACCAGCCGGTGAAAAGCGAAATACTGGTCGTGGAAGGCTGGGTGCCGGACTATGTCTTCGAGATCGCAAAGGCTGAATTTCTGGCCAATAACTACCGGCTGCTGGTCGTGACCGGGGAGCCGGTGGAAAAGGGTTCGTATTTGACCGAGTACGATAACTTTGCCGTCATCGGTGCGGCGACGTTGATCAGACTTGGATTGAAACCGGAACAGGTGGCGCCGGTGCCTGCGCCGTACGTTGTCCGGGACAGAACCTATGAGACCGGGCTGGCGCTGAAAGTGTGGTTGCAGCAATCCGGCCAATCGGTCGCAGCGATCAATCTTATGTCACTGGGAACCCACGCGCGACGGAGCCGATTGCTGTTCGAACGGGCGCTGGGCGAACAGATCAAAGTGGGCATCATCGCAGCATCGGATCTGGATTACAACGCCAGGCGCTGGTGGCGCTACGGCGATGGCGTTCGCACCATCATCAGCGAAGCCATCGCCTATGGGTATGCGAAATTTCTATTTTCACCGAAGGAATGAAATCGCTGCCGGCCGTGAGCCTGCCTGGTCCGGCCGATGACAGCAACTGTATCAATGAATTGCAGAACATTAAATTTCACTCGCCATAACCTGGTCAAGCCAGTACCAAAAAGAAATAGAACGCTGATTACGCAGATTACACAGATTTACACTGATTAAGAATCCGTGAAGATCAGCGTCATCCGTGTTCCATAAAATATTATGCCAAAAAAAGTTTGAAAAATATTTGTCAGGTACTAAATTCGTCCCATCTGTCAATAAGAGAAAATGAAACAATGAACGACCGTTTCGCCATTGCCCTGGATGTCGGGGGCAGTTCAGTCAAATCGGCCATTGTGGCTGAGTCCGGTGACATCCTGCACGGCTCGGTCAACCGAACGACCATCCATTCCAAGGGTGAATTTCAGCACATCATCGATTCCTTCATCCACGTCCTGGACAATGCCTTTCATCTAGCAACCGAGCGGCAGGTGGCCATTGCCGGCATTGCCATCGGCATGCCCGGCCCGTTCGATTACGCCAACGGCGTCAGTCTGATCAAAGGCGTGGATAAATACGAAGCCATTTACGGCGTCAATTTGACGGAGATATTCCGGGCCGGACTGAACCTGACGCCTGAATTTCCCATCATGTTCGAAAACGACGCCTGGGCCTTTGTGCTGGGGGAAGCCTGGATCGGCGCAGGCCGGGACTTCAACCGCATCATTGGTCTGACGTTGGGGACAGGCATGGGCTCCGGGTTCATCGCCAATGGTGACATTGTCGCGTCCGGGCCGGGCATTCCGGCGCTGGCCTGGATTGGCGGGCGGAAGTACAAGGACGGCATCCTGGATGACCGAATCTCCAGCCGGGGCATCATCGGCACATACCTGAAATTGCTCCGCAGCGAGGAAAAGAATGTCACGGTGAAACTCATCGCCGAGCGCGCCGACGCCGGGGACGTCCCGGCGCTGACTGCCTTCGAGGAGACCGGTCAGATCATGGGTCACATGCTGGTCTGGCATGTTCGGAATTTTCAGGCCGAGTGTCTCGTGATTGGCGGACAGATCGCCCAATCATTTCATCTGTTTGGGCCGGCGTTGCAACAGGTTTTTGCCAATGAAAAATTGCCCACTGTGATCAAACCGGCTGTGCACATCGAAACCAGCGCCATGCTGGGCGCCAGCCGATTACTATTCAAACGAATTTCTCAATGAAGAGGACGTCGCCTGTGGAAAAATTTACGCTCATTGTGACGACAGCAGTGCTTCTGCTGTGCCTGGCATGGTCCAGCGCCAGAACTCAGTTCATTCAAAAAGGGGATCTATTTTCGGACAATTTCGACGGCGGTTCGGCTGAAAAATGGCAGGACATGAAGGTGTGGGGCTTTGGCGCCTGGCAGGTGCGGGATGGCGAGTTTGTCTCCCTGGATAGCAGCAATCTCACCCAGCAAATTTTCGCCGCCATCCCGAAGTTGGACCAGGCGATTCTGAAACGCGATTTTTCGACCGTGTTTCGCCTGAAACCGGTTGAGGGAGGCCAGTTTCTGTTCACCGTTGGCGTGCGCCAACAGGGCTGGAGCGATTATAAATTTGAAATCTCCGGCGATGGCGTTATCACCATCAAAAAGGCCAGAGTAGGCGCGTTGCCGGAGGCGCTGTTCGTCTCGCGACCGGGGCAAATTGTCTTTGGTGCGTGGCAATGGGTGCGGCTCGACGTCCGGGGCGAGAAACCGGCCTCGTTCAAAATGAAAATCTGGCAGGGCAAGCAAACGGATGAGCCTCATTTTTACAATGCCCTTGCGCTGGATTATCAGCCGCTGCAACCGACCAATACGGCCTGTTCCATCAGCATGATTCAGGACCGGGGCGCGCACGCCTACGTGGATGACTTCAATGTCTACACCAATATCCGACCGTCGAAATTGTGGCGCTGGGCTGAGGGCGAAAAAAAATCCAGCGACATGGCTGCGGCGAAGATGCATTTTTTGCAGGGCGATCTGATCCTTGCTGAATCAGAGATGCGGGCGTTTCTCGCCGGGCCGGATGATCTGGCTGGCGTCCACAACAATCTCGCCATCATTCAGGCTGAAAATAACCAATTCGAAGCGGCGCAACAGCACATCGCGTCCGGTCTCCGTGCGAGCCCGGCCAGCGAGACATTACAGCACAACGCGCGGTGGATCTGGTACAGCATGGTCAGGCAGGGCCTCATCGCTCCGCAGGACGCGGATGATTTTCCCACGGTTTTCGTCAGGCCGGATCGAAAGGTCTATCGCGACGCCGGACATTTGAGGCTGTCGGCCGGGGCGTACGGTTTGGATTTTGGTGCGCCGGGAGCAACACTGCCAATGAGCATGGCGGCCTACGACTCGTCCTGCAAACTGGCATTTCAATGCAGCGAGTCAATCTCCGAAAAACATGCTTCGTGCGAGAAAAAGATCGATATATCCGGCTGGCCGGATGGCGAATTCGAACTCGTCGCCGCAGTGACCGGCGCCGATGGCCAATCGTTCAAGGCCACGGCTCAGGTGGAGGTCATTCAACATCGGTTCGATTCGCTTCAGGTGCATATCCGGAATCTGGAAGAGGACATTGCGGCCATGCGAAACGCATGCCCGGCCGGAATTCATCCCAATGACCTGGCGAGTCTGGATGTGAAGCTGGTGCCGTTGAAGAAGCTCCTTGAGGAGACGGAGCGGCCAGGCCATCTGGCGCTGTTTGCGGATTTTCTGAAAAACGGTCTGGCCGATGTTGATTCGCTCTTCAAAAAAATCAGCCAGGGCGAGAATCCGTTCCGGCAGCAAAAAGGCAATTTCCTTCGCGGCTATTACTCCGAAATCGAGGGCAGTCTGCAAGGGTACGCAGTCTGGGTCCCGGAGGCCTATGCGCCGGGCGCGCCCTACCCGCTGGTGATCAATTTGCACGGCTACGATCCCGGGTTCACGGCCTGGCACGATAACCAGTTCCTGCCGTCATTCATGCCTCACGCCACCAACAAAGGCCGTTATATTCTTGTCAATCCGTTTGGCCGCGGCAATACCATGTATCAGAATATCGGTGAAAACGATGTGATGACGGTGCTGCAGGAAGTGCAGCGCCTGTATTCCATCGACGAGGAAAGGATTTACCTGACCGGCGGTTCCATGGGAGGCGCCGGCACATGGAATGTCGGATTGGCCTTCCCTGACAAATTCGCGGCGCTGGCCCCAATCATGGGACCAACGGAATATGCGTTCTGGACCGGGCTCGATACAACGGAGTTCTCGCCGCTGCGCCAGTACATCTTTGCGGCGCGAAGCGCTCTGTCGTTTGCTGACAATGCCGTGAATCTTCCCATGCTGTGCAATCACGGCGTGCTGGATGACATCGTGCCGGTCGGGCAGAGTCGCAAGATAGTCGCCCGGCTGAAAGCGCTGGGCTACGACATCACCTACATCGAGCATCCGACGGCACAGCACGGCGGCTTTGATCCGCAGATGGACAACGACATTTACGACTGGTTCGAGGATAAGAAGCGCGACGCATTTCCTTCGCGCGTGGTCTACAAAACCGCCTCTCTGCAGCACAACCGCGCCTGGTGGATTGAGATCAATTCGTTCAGCCTGGAGGGGGCGTTTGCCTCCATTGACGCGGAAATAATCGACCGCCGGGCAGTGCGCATTCGCACCGGCAATGTGGCTCAATTCAGCGTGAGGCTCAATGACCGACTGGTGGACCCAGCGCAGCCGATCGCAGTCACCATCGATGATCGGACAAATCTGAATATCGCGCTCTCCGATGCCGGGACGATCCGATTCCGGGCGACTGTGCAGGCGGACGGCAGCGCGACGGACTGGGCCCTGGTGACGGAGGGCGCAGCATCGGGACTCGTCAAGACCAGCGCCGTGTGCGGCCCCATGCAGGACGTGTTCAATTCCGGATTCATGCTCGTGGTGGGCACGCAGGGTTCGAAAACAGAGACCGGAATCAACCAGCAGGAAGCGGAATCTTTCTCGGATCAGTGGGCGGATTGGCAGCACGCGCCGTGCCGATTGAAAAATGATTCCGAGTTGACGGATGAAGATCAGTCCCGGTACAACCTGATTTTATTCGGCGGTCCGAACAGCAACAGCGTGACCCGAAAGATCGCCGCGGAACTGCCGATTCAGTTCAGCCGGAAAACAATTCGAGCCGGCAGCCGGACATTCAGCGGCGCACAGACCGGTGCGGCGTTTGTCTACCCCAATCCGGCCCATCGCGACCGGTACGTCCTCGTCTATGCCGGTAATTCCTGGCAAGCGCTGGACGGCATTGTCAAACGCATCGGCGCAGAATTCGATTATGTCATTTTTGATGAACGGACGGTTGGCATTAATTTTCACCAGGGCAATCTGACCGTGGATGGGACTCCGCTCCTGTGCGGTTTTTTCGACCGCAACTGGCAGTTGGATTCAGCCAGTCAGTGGAGCGCCGATGACGCGGTTCGCGGCTCCATTGTGCCGCGTCGGGTGGTGGAGAAATCCCTGACCGACGCTGCCGGATCGCCTGTCTACCTGAGCGATTTCAGACCGAATCAGGTCGATCAGTGGACCGGCCTGGCAGAAAAGGATCGCAATTACTGGGGACGCTCGCTGAAAGCGGGCGCGGACAAAGGCATCGGCGTGATCCCCAATTCGGAGTTGATTTACACGCTGGACGGTTCGTGGCGCACCCTGTCCGGCGCGCTGACCATTGATATGAATCCCATGCTGGCTGCTGCGGTTCGCTCCGGCAATGGCAGCAAAATGCAATTCGCCGTGTACGGCGATGATAAAGAAATTTTCGTCAGCCGGCCGTTGAATGCGCGGTCGGAACCCCAGAGCTTTTCTGCGCCGGTGTCCGGTGTGAAGGAATTGCGGCTGGTGCTCCGAACTCAGGACTGGCTGCCAAATCTTTCGCAGAGCGGAAGCTGGTTGAATCTGCGACTGGAAAAGTGAATCACAATCCCATCATAGCAAGTTGATTCAGCACAAAAACACAAATCCGCCCCGGCCGCGATGCGGTTCAGTCTCCATCGGCGGATAAAAAAAAGAGGAAACTATGCAGACACACATTGGCAAAGCGATTCGAATCAACGATATTCTCCAGCAGCGCTCCCTGCTGCTGGATACGACGATTGCCTCCAGCATTGGCGCTCCGCCGCAGGCGGAGGATTTGCGAGCGGTGCTTCATTCATGCTGCGCCGATTTTGACGGCGTCATTGTGAATCCCGGCCAAATGGAGCATCTCTCGGAAGAACTGTGCGGCAAAAATCGCGCGGCCGGCATGGTGCGCGTGGATTGGACCAACGCTTACCGCGACGCTGATTTCTGCCTGCCGGTCACCGATGTCTGGCGGATTGAAATCTCCAGCGCCGGCGATGCCATGGCGTTGGGCGCTTCGGCGGCTGTGGCCACGCTGTTGATGGGCTACAGTGATGAATTCGAAGCCACCAATATTCGCTCGATTTCCCATCTGCTGCGGCAGAGTTACAAGTTAGCGCTGCCAGTTTTTGTGGATATTCGGCCCATCGGCCCCAAGGTGAGCGAGGTGAATTTTGAAGATACCATCAAACTGGGCGTGTCGTTCATGATGGAGGCCGGCGCTGATGCGATGATTGTGCCGGTGTGCCGTCGCGACGTCCTTTCGCTCATTGCCGGCTGGTCCACCGTGCCTGTCATTGCGCGGGCGGATTCGCTCCTGACCCTGGACGAGTTCAAAGCCCTCTGCGATTTGGGACTGAAAGGGGTCATGTTTTCGGAGAAGATCTTGCAGGAACCGGATTATTTGAAATCGATACACCAATTGAAGAAGGGAAGAGGATAAATCATGTCTGCTAACCCGGGAAAAACGGCCAGAATGAACCGACTGTTCAACCCTTCCGATGGAAAAGCGGTTTGCGTCGCTGCGGATCACGGCTGGATGTCGGATCCCACTGCCAATGTGATCAATTTACGAAACATACTGGAAAAGGTGGTTGCCGGCGGCGCGGACGGCGTGCTGATGTCGTTCGGGACTGTCCTTCGCATGGGCAAAATGTTCATGGGCGCAGACAAACCGGCGGTGATCGTGCGCGCGGACTGGATGAACCTGCCGCGTCTGGGCGGATCCAATGTCAGCAATGTGCTGCCGGTGCTGAAATTCAGAAAAATGGCCACATCCCGCGCCAGAGATGCGCTGCAGTTGGGCGCTTCGGCGATCACCATTTACTATTTCATCGGCTACAGCGATGAATTCGAAGCGATCAATCTGGAGCAGTCCGCCGTATTCGCTCAGGAATGCCGCAAAGTCGGACTGCCGCTCATCATCGAGCCCATGGCTGTGGGCGGCATGGTCACCGGCGTGAACATCGCCGAGATACTCATTGCCTCCGCGCGGATTGCTGTGGAGATCGGCGCCGACGCGCTGAAAATTCCCTACACCGGGGATGTGATGACATTCAAGCAATTGGTGGATGAATCGCGGGTGCCGGTGCTGGTGCTGGGCGGCGCCAAATCGGATGTGCCCCGCGATGCGCTGGAACTGGTGGATGAAGCCCTCCGCGCCGGGGCCAGCGGCACCGTGTTCGGCCGCAATGTCACCAAAGCCAAAGACCCCAAAAAAATGGTGGAAGATCTGTGCGATCTGGTGCATGGCCGCAAAACCATCGCGGAGATTTTTGAGCCACCGCGCCAGGCCGCCATTCGGCTGCGGGCCAATTCCAAAAATTGCGTCGGCTGCCTCGTCTGCGAGACGGTCTGTGTGCAGACGCATCAATCAACATTTGGCATTAACGGCGCGCGGCTGCGAATCGATTCCAAACCTGTGGATCAGCCGCCGCCTTTGAATAAAGTGAATGTGTGCACCCTGTGCGAAAAATGCATCAAGTCGTGCCAGCCCGGCGCGCTGTTCATCCACGAAAAAGGCTACATCGCGCTGGATCCGGAGCGCTGTACCCGGTGCCGCGTGTGCGCGGAGGTGTGCCCGTTCCAGGTGATCCATTTTGATGATCAGGGATTCCCGGTCATCTGCGACCTGTGCGCCGGCGATCCCCAGTGCGTGCGCTGGTGCAAGTACGGAGCGATACTGGTGAAATAGCGCCTTTCCCGGGATTCGTCAGTTTAACGGGCATGGGCCATTTTTATTTTATTACCACCTACATTTCTAAAATGAAAATTTAGAGACAAAACAAGGGCATAAATTCAGGTCATTTTATCAAAAAAACTGATCGGCGCCGCCAGACATTCGTTTTTCAGTAAGTCGAACGGTGTTTTTCAGTAA
>JBMOPW010000004.1:0-163342 GCA_049322915.1 Candidatus Zhuqueibacterota bacterium | reverse complement strand
CGACTGTTTTAGATGAATGTGCTCGACATGACGACATAATGGCTATACTATCATATAGTAAATTGAATAACTCATTATATCTTATTTTAATTTATAGACTTGTAGCTTGCTACTATGTGCAACAAGTAATTATACAGTTTCTGCATAACATCCCGGAACAGGTAAATACGGCGGCACAGAACAACAATAGAAACAGTGCCTTTTGTGAAATGATTTTCTATGTCTCAGGATATTAGACTGACCGCATCACGCCCAAAAAAGAATGTTATACAGAAAGATAGTTTTTATTATGGAGCCGATATCTACTAAAATTCTAACACCGTATGTTGCTTTTCTAAACAGGTAAAATCTGACATCTGAAGAGATTCCCGTCAAGTCAAAATGGTTGCGTTACTTTCCGGAGAATTCGCACCACGATGCACATTCATGTATTGAAAGATTCGATTGAAAATGTAACTACAATATCTGGAATTTTAAATTACACCCTCATCCAAAAGTCGAAATGAAGAATCGAGCAATTTATTGAAGACATGATAGCCAGAGAATTGAGTTGCGTGAGGTCTATGTTGAATATATACTTTTATGTAAATAAATCAAGTCTTTTTTAACGAAATAGCAAAATAAATCACCCTGAAAGAGCATGCAGCCGCTCTTTTTTTCTCGCCAATCTGAATCGCCCGGCGCATCGTTCAATAATGAACATAACGAAATAGCGAACTCGTCGGGTGCGTGACAAATCGGATGTACACTTATGACAGCGGTGGTCGAAAAGCGGTGAAGAAGGGGATTTCCGGTTCCGGGGGATCGTGCAGTTCTTAAAGCGCCTGCATCACAGGGCCGCGGGCTGATCACGTTTCATTGGATCGCGTCCTTTTCTCCGCGATCATTTTCGCCCGCACCAGCCGAATCTCATGGCGGGAATAGCCGTCGCCCAAACGCGCCTGGACTTTGTCCAGATCATCCACGCCTAACTGATGCAGCACCTTGCGGATCACGCGGTGTTTGTCGGAAGGCAAAAACCTATCCAGAATGAGATTCTCACCGGACAGAATGAGGGTCTCGATATGGTGGTACACAGTTCGAGCCGAAATAGCTCTTTCTTCCGCCACCTGTTCCGGCGATAATCCCTGTTGAAGCATCCGGAGCGTTGTCTGCTCTGTGGGCAGTTCTGTCCGCCCTGAGCCGGCGTGCGCAGCGGATGCGGCATGTCCCAGCGCGACCTGGCCCTGGCGATAGGCCAGAATTTCTTTCAAAAACCATAGACCATAGCGCTTCAATTTCGACTGTCCCATGCCCACGATGGAACTCAGTTCGCTCCATGTTTTCGGCTGGCGCACCGCCATTTCTTTCAGCGTTGTGTCGGGAAAAATCATCCAGGATCGCCACCAGATAGGTTCGTTTTTTAGCGGCGGGTCGCTCAGGATCGGGCAGATACGGTCCATACATAATATCCGACTGCCATATTTGATTGGGTGTTCGGCCTGAAAGGCGCGAAAGCTTTTATGGGACTGTTTGAGTTGTTTGAAAGTTAGACCATGCTGCTTAAAAATCCGCGACAGTGTACTGGGCTTTAACAACCCCAACGGCGCCCACTGGTGAGCTTCCATGAGTTGAATAATCTTTTTCGAGCTGCGGTGTGGTTCTTCTTTTTTCAACAGAAACGCTTTTTCCAGGGTATCGCCGTCGATTTTATGGGATGTGCCGCTATCGCTGCGGCTTTTCGGTTTAAAGCCATCAAATCCCTTGTTGCGGTAGCAGCGAAGATAACGACGGATGGTCGATTCGGCCAATTAAGATTTTTGTGAATGGGGAATGGTGTGAATTTGCCTTACCATGCGCTGCGACAGTTCGCCTTTGACACCCCGTTGCAACTCTTCGTGTGAAAGAAACGGCACGATCAGGCTATAGCGAAACAGGGCGATCTGTTCACGTTTTTTTCATCCATAAAAGTCTATTTTGTTGATTGACAGAAACAAGATAAGAAAAAAACAACTAAAGTGGAAATTAAATTTTGGCTAAATTAAGTGAGATTCTTTGCAGAAGATTTGATTAAATAATGTGAGATACAAGAGAAAAAGTCTATCTTATATAATTTTAAAATGTTACGCATAGAACCTGGCTGATCTATAAAAAACCCAGTAATGAAAAACTTTTTCCTTGATTTTTAGACAAATTTTTATTACCATTTCCATGTCTTTATTTCCTATTTTTTTTAGCCTTAGTTCTTTTCTGTCGTTCATTTTACTGCTTTGCTTGATGAAATTTATTCGGAATATGTTCGCTAAAGCATTCTTCATTTTCTTTCGATTTCTGCTTTTTGGTTTTTCAGGCACCTTGTTCTTTTTAGCCCCGGCAATCGGAGCAGAAAATCCCATTTCCAATCCTTCCCTGTGGACGCATTTCACAACAAGTAACGGCTTGCCAACAAATGAAATTCGGCACGTCTTGGAAGACAATAAAGGCAACCTCCTTATCGTCACCATTAACGACGGTATTTATCGGTATGACGGTCTGCAATTCATTCCACTGGAAATCAACGAAAAGCTTCCATCGTTATTCATCCAGAAAGTAATCAAGGATGATGAGGGCAAACTTTGGATTGCGATTAATTACGAGGGCATTTGGATATATGATTTCGAATCGCTTTATCCATTCGAATTCAATTCTTTTTTCCGAAAAGAGCATTTCACCTCCCTTTTCAAAGATCGAAACGAACGGATATGGATTGACGTCAACCACGTTGGGTTATTTCGATTTGATGGAACAGAATGCATTAATCTCACTGAAAAATATGATTTGCTTCGGGATGATATCCTCCAAATTTTCCAAATCGATGATCAGAACTATCATTTCTTTTATGCACGTTCCGGGGTTTACCTCTTTAGTGAACAGGATCGAAATAATCTAACCCCACTTCTCAAAAATAATCAACACATTCTAAGCTATTTCGTGAGCAAAGATGAAAAATATTCACTCATTCTAACACGCAACAAAATTTTACAGTTCCCGGAGCTTAAGACAGTTTTTCAAACACAAAATATTTTTTCAGGGGGTTATTATTTCGACTTTTTCATGGAGGATTTACAGGGCAGGATCTGGTTTTTAAAAAATGAATCAATTTATTGCATGGAAAATAATGAGCTTCACAATTTTTCGATCGTAAATACTGAACGTGGAACCATGTTCCAGGACAGGTTTCAAAATATTTGGTTTGCTACTTCAACGGGTATTTATAAATACCTAAATCCACAAATCAGTTCCTATCCAATACCTTCGCAGGCAACAAATCCCTCGCCATACGAAATTCTAAATAATAATTTGATTTTCGAAGACAAATCAGGCAAAGTCTGGTTCAGCTATGGCGCAAATCAAATCTATTATTTCGATGGTCAGAAAAACTCGCGATTTATATGGCCCGACAGCCTTAAAAACATTAAAGTGACGGACTGCGCCCAGGATTACGATGAAAATTTTTGGTTCGCTACGTTAGGGAATGGCATTCTTCGCTGGGATGGGGAAAAATTCGACAGACCAATTCCGGAAAGTGAATTTCCAGCGAAATGCATCTCCACCATTTTCGTCGACTCCCAAAACCGACTTTGGATCGGCGCGCACTCATATCTCATGCATTTGAATAATCCCAAATCCCCGATAATTGAATATTCCGAATTCGCCGAGCACCATTCCTTTTCACCTGAAGTTATCGTAACTTCACAGCTTGTGGATGAAACCAACACAGTCTGGTTTGGCACCAGATCGAGCACATTGTTCAAATCGGAGAATTCCCAATTCACCCAAAAACCATGGCTTCAATTTACCGGATCCTATTATTACAACATCCAAAATCTCCACTTGTTGAATAACGAACTCTGGGGAACTCTTCTCCGCGGCATATTCAAATTTGACATTCCGAAAAACAAGATTAACATACTCGGATTTTCATTTCAAATCCCTGAAATTTATGACTCCGGTCTCGCGGATCAATTTGAATGGAGCCACGGTGATTTTTTCTACAATACCAATTGCTTTTATTCTTTTAATTCAAACAGGAATTATAAAAAATCCCAGGGAAAAAATATTTATAATATTTCGTCAATAAACAATGATCCGGATAACGGCGCATGGGTTGGCAGCTACAGCGTTGGATTATTCTATGTAAACCAGGACACGCTCATCCATTACAACAGCGACTTTGGAATGCCATCCCATAAAATTTCCGCATTGCACCGAAGCAAAAGCGGTGATTTGTTTGTTGGAACCCTGGATTTTGGTTTGTTCATGTGGAAAGATGGCAGATTTTACCAGAGTCACGCCATGAAAAATGCGGGTCGCTCCATCTCTACATTTTACGAAGATAACGCCGGTAATTTTTGGATGGGAACGCTGGACAATGGATTGGTCTTGCTCCAAAAAAATGGAATCAGAATTTATAAAGAAAACCTGCCCCATCCGTCCATTTGGGGAATAGGTGAGAGCAGCGATAATCAACTATACGTGTGCCTTCGCAATGCGGATTACGCGCGATTGGATGGGAAGCAATTCGAATTTCTGCCCCGGGAGTGCATTTTGTCCGATGCTCACTTGAGAGAAGCGTTCATGGGAAAGTCGTTAAATTTCAGGGACTTTTTCCTGGAGCATGAAAGGTTGATCAGCCCCGGCCTGGCTTGCTGGGATGGAAACACATTAACGCGGTATTCGGTTGACCAGGGACTGCCGGGTCATGAAATCGTCGACATTGCCGAAACGCTCGATGGCACAGTGTGGGTTGCTACGTACAACACCGGCATTGCTGTTCTGGAGGACGATGTTTTCAGAACTGTATCGAATCCATCCATTGAAAAAATTTCAAACCTTCTTTCACTGCATCCGGCAAGGGACAGCTCTCTCTGGGTGCTTTCAGTAGATGAAGGCATCGCGTTTTTGAAAGGCGATACGTGCACGCATTGGGGCAGTAATTCAAAAGTAATTAGCAGCAACATAAAAAGCATTGGCTTCGATTCTTATGGCCAGCCAATTCTCGCCTCGAACTACGGTTTAAGTTATTTTGACAACGGGAACCTTTACGCTTTCCCTGAAATCGATTTTCATAGTAAATTTGACGATGTTTTCTCTCCGAATTTTTTGTGTGACGATAAAAACAAGATAACCGGCATCACCCTTGAGGGTGAACTCCTCCAGTTTCAAATGCAATCCATCCCACCTGTCATCACCATACGAAACTGCCAGATCGGCAATGACATTTACGAAGAATCAGCATTGCAGCGCCCTATCTTTCGCAGTTATAATGACCCTGTCTGCGCCATAGAATTTTTCGGCTACCATTCGTCGTTTCCTTCACAGGCATTGCGATATTCCTATCGAATTATCAAGGATGAAAAACCGGGCCAATGGAGCGAATTCACCCGCAATAACAGAATAATTTACACAGAATTAGAGCCTGGCAGAAATCACACCTTTGAAATTAAAACAGCAACTCCCAATGGACTCATGTCATCGGAATTCGCTTCAGTCCAAATTCATTTGGAAACGACACCGCTAATTTTACGTTTTTGGTTCAAGTGGTTTTTATTCAGCCTGGTTCTGGCGCTAATCGCTCTCTTCTTCATTTATCGTTATTACAAAATCAATCAACTCATTCGCCGGCGCCGGTTCAATCCGTATATTGCCGGTGAACCCATTTTCAAACAAAATCTTTTTTTTGGAAGAAACGAAATCCAAAACCGAATTCTTTCCATCGTGCACAACAACAGCATCATGATAACCGGCGAACGGAGAATTGGTAAAACCTCGCTTTTGTTGCAGATTAAAAACCAGCTCACGGAAAAAAATGATCCGGATTACAAATTCATCCCGGTGTTTGTAGATTTGCAGGGCATTGGTCAGTGGGAGTTTTTTCACGGCATGATGCACGATATTGTTGAACAGGTGGACAATGTACCAAAAGACTGTGGCCTTCGAATTCAGGATAAAAAAGATAACTACAACTACCGCGATTTTAATAATGATTTCCGGAAGATAATTTTTCACATGAATCAAAGTACGATTAAAACGGTTAAAATCGTACTTCTCATCGATGAAGCCGATGCCATGAACCAATACGACCAGGCGATCCATGCACAACTGCGCCGAATTTTCATGCAGGAATTTTCCATGAATTTCGCCGCCATTATTTCCGGCACTTCTTACATTAATAACTGGAATCGCCCGGAAAGCCCCTGGTGGAATCTTTTCACATTAATTGAATTAAAACCAATCTCCCGGGAAGACGCAAAAAAGCTTATCTATGTGCCGGTGAAGGGAATATTCAAATTTAAAAACGAAGCCCTGGAAGCCATATTGGAGGCCACCAAATGCAAGCCCTATCTGATCCAGGTGCTGTGCCTGAATCTAATCAACCAGGCGCTGGATGAACATCGCCGAACCATAAAAAAACAGGACGTTATAAACATTCTAAAAAATTCGAAGACGCAATTGAAACCTGAAAAATCAGCAAGCCACTGGACCGATTTTACAACGAACTGAATTCTGAATCTGAACCTATGACCGAATATCAAAAGAATCCGTTTATCGTCGGCGACTGGATTAAAAACGACGCGGACTTTATTGGCCGTAAAGACCTGATCCAAAAATACCTGCCTTTACAGCGGCAATTCAACTGGCTCATTGGCGCGCGACGCATGGGCAAAACGTCGTTGCTCCGTTACTTGCAGCGCCAGTACCGAAAACAGGACAGAATGATTCCTCTGTTTTGGGATGTGTCCGGCGCTAATTCTGTTTATGATTTGAAGTTGAGCTTCATCGACGCCCTCGAACCGGCTGAATTTGAATTCAGCCGGTTGGAAATTGAATTCGATCTCGACCACTTCGAACGCGAATCCCTCTATTGGGACCTTCGCTGCCTCATTCGTCAGTGCAGGAAAAAATCCGTGCACGTTGTGTTGTTGGTCGACGAGTCCGAAGCATTGTTTCGCGTCGCTGTGCAGGATGAACAATTCCTGCATCAATTCCGAGCCATTCTTTTGAACCAGCCGATGCTTTCCGTTATTTTGGCTTCCAATCATGGTCTGGCCTCGTACGACAAACTCAGCACCACACATTTTTTAGCGCCATTTTTGCAGGCGTTCTCTCCCCCGGATTATATCACGCCGTGGGACGAAGATGAAGCCCGGGCGCTCATTCGACGCTGCACTGGGGATGTGGCGGAACAGGATAAAATCATCGAATTTGCCGGCTGCCTGCCTTTTTTAGTTCAAATGATTTGTTTTTACTTTTTTGACCAGGGCAATCTAAAAGCCACCATTGAAACCATTCGCCAAAACAATGTGTTAGACCTTTTTTTCAGAGACGACTTCCAATATTTTGACCAGGTGGATTATCAAATTCTTGCCAACCTGATCCATCTTGAACCATCCTATATCGAAGCCATCGCACCAAAACTGAATATTTCAATCAACCATATTCAAAAACGGCTTAACACGCTCTCATGGCTGGGATTTGCAAAACAAAATTCCGATCAAAAATTCGCCCTGAATAATTATTTCTTGAGGACCTGGATCGCGGAGAACATTTCCGAACAGCCGCCATCAGTCCAATCGCCTAAATACGGTGTCGAGTCCTCAGAAAAATTGAAGATTTTTTTTACGGAAGAATTTCAGAAAATCTGCACGTCCAAAAACGGCGATATCACTGAAGTCCACCAATTGAATAATGCGCTCGATCCACATCGCTACATCATTAGTGATTTCGGGAATATTCAATCGCTTAAAAAACTTGGGCAAAAATTATTTTCAGACCTTTTTCCAACACAGGACTCTCTGGATTTATTCAGTAAATTTTACGCCACAGAAAAGAATAGCGACCTTGTTTTTTCATCTGAAATCGAGGAACTGATTCGATTTCCATTTGAAATTCTCCACAACGGCGACTCCTTCGTTTCGCTGCGCAAAGCAATATATCGGTCACTGGTCGATGGAAAGGTGACGGATGTCTATCATTTCCCCACGGACGACCCAATAAATATTTTGCTCATCGCTTCGGATACGCCGCCGGACATTCCATTTGTGGACAATGAAATAATTTTGTTGAAAAACCGGTTCCACAAAATTGCCAGGGAGCACGGGCTGAGCCTGAAAATTTCCACGCTTTTATCCCACGAATCCGATTTCGGTTCTGTGATGAGATCACTGAGATCGAATCATTTTCATATCATCCATTTCGCCGGGCATTGCAGCCCGGACCCGGCTTCCCTGAAAACACACATTTTTTTGTGGGAAAAACAGTGTAAATCAGGTCGCGCACAAGCCGTGACCGCAAATGATATATTTTCTGAAATATCTGCGCCTCCGCTTTTTTTCTATTTGAACGGCTGCAACAGCGCCGGAAATAATGCTACCTCACTTTCCTTCTGTGGATTTGCTCCTGCTTTTTTAAAAGCCGGGGGGCAAGCATTTCTGGGGAATATGTCCGTCACAGATGACCGCGCCTCTGCCGAATTTTCCATGGATTTTTACTGGAACCTGTTTGCCAACCAGTTTTCGTATTCCAAAGCCTTGCAGCAGACAAGGTTAAAATGGGCGGCCCAAGCCCGATTTCTGGAAAGCGGACATCTTTTTTGGATGCTCCCTTCGCTCTGGCAAAATTTTTGAAAAATATTTCCGTTTCAAACGTCTTTATAATCGGAACCCACAGAACCCGATTGGAATACCCGGGAGGCCAAATCGATCTTTGCGTTTGCTCGCGGCCGAAGCAGACACAATGGAAAATCTGTGTAAAGACCAATGGGGATCGCCGCACCCCGGGGCTATCCAAAAAATTAGCACAATGAATCGATTCAAAAAAAAACATGACAGACGAAGAATTACTTAAAAAATATCAGCAACTTGGCGATATCGAATCTTTGAATGAACTCTTCCAGCGATATTTGGAGAGGACGTACGCCTATTTCATCGATAAAATCCGCGATCGGGGTGATATTGAAGATGTAGTGCAAAACGTCTTTTTGAAAATCATCCGAACCGTGAATGCCGGCAAAAAAATAAAAAGCTTCAAAGATTATCTGTTCATTTGTTGCCGAAACGCTTTCTGCGATTACCTGCGCAGAAAAAAAACAGGCACCATGTTTCAAAACTCCGAGTCTGCCAATGGCGAGAGTTACATCGACCTGGTTTCATTTGTAAACTGGCAGCAAACCGAGTCTCCCGGGCTCATCACACAAGCCGAACTGGAACTGGCGCTGAATTCGTGTATCAGCAATTTTCCACAGGAACATATTCGAAACATACTGCTGGACTATGTTCATGGCTTTTCACTGAAAAAAATTGCCCAACGAAACAACTGCCCGCCCACAACTGCCGGAAGCATCTGGCACAGGCAAAAGGTAAAACTATTTCGCTGCATATTGAAAAAACTTGGAAAAATATAACAGAGGAAAAATGATGAAAAACGATGAGAATTTTTTAAACGAAAATTCCAGAGACAAACTAATTTCCGAGCTTCAGAAAGAATTAGACCGATTAGGGCTGAAAGATTTTTTGCAGCAAAACAGGGAATTGAACAGAGAGAACAAAAGGCAATTGAATAAATTGCAATTGAAAATTAAAAACCTGGTGTTCGAAGAAATTGGAAAAGAAGTAGTCAAACGCAAGACGCATGTCAGAGATACACTGACAAAAGCCAAAGAGATTATTCTCAGCCTTGAAATTGTGCCATTCCAGTTTGCCACGCGCAGCACGCCGGTGGAAGAGCTTGGAAAACCGTGGGTTCATGATGGCGGTCGCGTCACGTTCAAATTGCAGACCATTCACGACAAACTGGAAATCTATTCCCCCAAAGGTGAATTTTTGTGCAGCTACCCGGTGCTCCCCGGCGGCGAAATCAAAATAGACGATCTCGATGCAGGCGTGTACGTGCTGTATTTGCGGGGCCGGAAGATCGCGAATATGGAGGTTGGCGGCAGTCAGAAAAATTAGCTTTTTTTAAATGAGCAGTTATTGTTGCCTCTCTATATCCCCAAGAATCCATTTTCGTTTTAATGCTTCGATTTCTCTTCACAAACTTACCCGGAACCCTCTCTTTTTTTCATTCACTTTTGAATAATTGCAAAATTTTCACAACTGATGCGTCTTTCTTATGTTAGTATACGGTTCTCCAAAAAGAGACATAACATTTTACTAATATCGAGGGAGATTTTAAATGGCTAACCTATCAATGGAAGACTACTGCCCCCATTGCGACTATTACGACAGTAGCATCGGAGTCTGTTCTGAAATTCATGAAAATGTTCAATCCTATCCCAAAAAATTTAACGAAAAATGTGGCGGGAAATTGTTTAAGGGGGATACATCGAAAATTCCTGTTCAGGAAACAATTCGAAAAGATAATTTGAAACATGCGCCTGAAAAGCCGCAATCCAGTCCCAATAATTCTGAGCCGTTGCTTATCGCCAAAGGTATGCTTACTGAATTACACATTTATGAAAATAAAATTCAAATTAAAACTGGCGGCTCCGGCGCAATCGGTAAACTCACATCAGGTCTGCTAAATTTAACTTCGAATTTAATCCCAAATAAAATCGACAAAGAATTTTTATTCAGTGAAATCAAAGCTATTTTATTCAATGTGAAGGGTTCCGGCGCCGGGAGTATCGATTTTATACTGAGTAGCGACACCCTGCAAAAAGGCAAGCACAAGCGCTCACTTTATGCAATAGATTTTACTGATCTGCAAAAAAAGAAATTCGCCGAAGCGAGGACATTGCTCACCCGGAAATTCAAATCCGCTAAACCTGAAAATGGGAAAGCTGAAAATGAAGACTATGTCATCGATTGTGCAAAGTGCGGGAGTCTGGTCGTTAACTCGATTGAAACTTGCCCTGCCTGCCAGTCCGAAATTACGACCAATGTTGAAAAACGTGATGTAATCAAAAAAGGCGATGATTTACAAAAATTCACCAAACATATTGGAATCGGGCTTAGCATTTTATTGCTTGGAATATTCGCCACCGCGATCGCTGAACATACCATCTGGATTGGTGCGATCATTTTTGGCGGACTCGAGTTTCTCTTTGGTTTATTGGGATGGATCGTTCGAAAAACAAGTTAATCAATCGACCGAATTCCATGTATGCCCGTTTTCATAAATCTTAAGTAATAACAATCGAGAGCTAAAATAAAATCTAGGACAAACCCATGTCAAATTTTTTCAAAAAAATCTTCGGCGGCACCAACATTCAGGCGTTGAAAGAAAAAGCAGAACAGGGCGATGCGCTTGCCCAGAATAAACTTGGCGAAGCCTACGAATACGGCAAAGGAGTCAATCAGGATTTACGCGAGGCCGCGTATTGGTATAAGAAAGCTGCCGGCAAAGGTCTCGCTGAAGCGCAGTTTAATTTGGGCGTGCTCTATGGCGCCGGCGAGGGTGTTCCGCAGAGCTTCGATAAAGCGGTGGAGTTAATGGAAAAGGCTTCACGGCAGGGACATCAAAAAGCAAAAATAACGCTGGATGGATTTCGAAGTTTGTAATTCTGGCAACCAAACCCAAACGCAGTCCTAGTGGGTATACCAAACCATTTTTTAAAAGCTTGATAGTGAAAATATTGCACACATTATTCCGGAGATAAACAATGAATATTCAGACAAGACAAAACGGTGCAGATCTGGCTCGTCCTAATAGAACAATTAAACTTCGCGCTGAATGTTTCAAATGCAATTACTGGTGTGAATACGAAGTTGACGCAAACTGGCGGACAACGTTTGAACAAAAGAAACCGACCTGGTATATCGCCCACGGACACACAGGACTTGCTGCCTGTTACGATTGTGGCACAATCTATTGTGAACCTCACTCAGCCCGAAGAGACACCATGAAATGCCCCCAATGCGGTTCTACCGGAGCGAGGTATGCCTTATGGGAGCTTCTTTTGTCCGGCAACTATTAATCTGGATCTTAGCGGGAAATCGATTCTCACTTTCCACCAGTTCTCTAATTCCGGGGAATCAACCGGATTAAGAGTACAAATTTCTCGCTCATGAATTTGATGGTATGAATCGGAAATTCGCATCATCAAAACATAATTGACCAGACCAAATGATTAAAATATTTACATCAATTCAAACTTTTTGCAAAATCTTCACAACTCATACGTCTTCATTACGTTGACATGCTTCATGCATTTTAACACGATGATGGACCCGCACCTTCCATCACATCGAGCAAAGAGCTGCTCTATTCAGATACGTGAAACAAACATACAAATCCGATTTCAATGGATTATCTCGAATTTGAGCAGCCTTTGTTTTACTTCAATCCGGAAAAAATTTAAAAATAACTAAATCACTTCATTTACTAATAATTTTTTTTCAGGAGTAACGCTACATGAAGAAAAAAATCACGCTCTCTTTACTCATTCTACTTTCTCTTTCTGTGCAGGCATTTTCTCAGAATGGAACCTCCGCCGAATTATTCTTTCCGGGAAGCCACCAGTACTCCAAAGCGATGATTTACCTCAATGACGAGTCCACCACGCTGTACAATGTCAACAGCCTGAGCATTTTGGATGACGTGCTGACCTTCAAACCTGCCACCGCCCCCGGTATAATTTCCAATGAAGAAAATATCGGACTCAATAACGTCTACCTGATCAAAATCAGCCGCGGAACAAAAGCTGCTGAATACGCCATCTGGGGCGCGCTGATCGGCGGATTGTCCGGTTTTCTCGGCGCTGTGCAGGGCGTGAACGACGCTGAAAATCAAGCCCTGATGAACGGCGAAACCGTCACCAACGGCGATGAAGTGATTCGAAATATGACCATTGGTTTCACCATCGGCGGTTTGATCATCGGCGGAATTTACGGCGCGTCACAGCATAAATGGGAAACGATTTATAATGAAAGCAATTTATCCGGCTTCATTCCTGAAAATCTTAAATATTCATTTTCGTACGTGCCCAACTCCAAAGGTGTGCTGTTGAACATGCGGTACCTTTTCTAATCTCCAAAACAAAATTAATAAATCGAATACGCTAAATTCAAACAGCTTGCAACGATCGTTTTCATGCTTCTTAAAGATAAATGGAGCACCTGATGAAAAGACAAAAATTAATCTACGTACTCTTCCTGTTCTTTGTATGTTCGATTCTGTTTTCCTGCGCCGGTTCCATGCCCAAGGCAGACCTTGCCCTGGATCAACGCGCCAAAGCCGTGGCCGTGCCGGAAGACAAAGCGCTCGTGTACGTTATTCGCCCCACAACATACGGATTCGCCGTGGGCATGGATGTTTTCTGCGACAATAAAAAAGTGGGCACCACCACCGGCCAACGCTACCTGTACATGCTTTTGGACCCGGGCCGGCATCAATTGATGTCCCAATCCGAAAACAAGAGCGAGCAGATTCTGAATCTTAAAGCCGGCCAAACCTATTACCTGGAACAGCAGGTTAAAATGGGATTTCTGAAAGCCCGCACTAATCTTGTCCTTCTCAGCGCTGTTGAAGGCAGGGAAAAACTCGACAAGTGCCACCTGGTTAAGGATTTCTCTTCCACAGGAGACAGTATTCAGTAATCAAATAGAAACTAAGAGCACAATCCTCTGAATTAGTTTAACGGAAAATTGGGAACCGGAAAATGGGAAATGAAAAGTCCAATTTCCAGTTCCTTTTTTATTTTGGACATTTCTCTGTACAGTGCAAAAATATGTACTTATAATTAAAACAATAACTATTGAATATGTTAACATTATTGGAGGAAATTATGTTTTTTAAAAACAAAGGCAATTTAGCAGAAGAAGCCAGACAGTGGTTTTACAAAGGACAGGACCTTGCCTACCAGAAACGCTATCGTGAAGCATTGGCCTGCTACGAAAAAGCGCTGCAGCTTAATCCCAACGACGGTGGCGCCCGAGCCGCCAGAAGAATTGTGATGGAAGCGATTAGTCGAGGGGAAGGGATTTAGAAAAATAGTTGATTTCAGTGAGAAAATATTTAAAAAAATGTTAGTTCCTTAAAAATAAAATTCAATGCGCCAGAGGACGCACAAGCCTTTAGCTGATATCAAATAAATTCCAAATTACAAAATATCAATTTTCAAACATTTTTCAAAAATGAACAACCAGACGAACCTGTCCGAGTTTGATTTTTTGAAATTTGGCTTTGTAATTTGCATGTTATTTGGTTATTGAGTTTTGCAATTTCCGGTTTATCCGACTTAGGAGAAACAATGAAGAAAACTACTTGCACACTAATTCTGCTCTTATGCGCCACACTCTCTTTTGCTCAAACCTCGCCGATCAAACACGGTATTTCATCCAGTTTTAACATGGCTAACTGGATAGGCAAGGACGCTGAAGAAATGGTCGATGCATTCAGCTCGGCTTTCAGCGAAATGGGCATGTCCGGCGGATCGTTCACCAAAGGTTCGCGGCTCGGATTCTCATTCGGGTATTTTTTTCAATATCGAATGAACGACGTGCTCGTGCTCCAGCCTGAATTTAATTATACCATGCGCGGCGCTAATTATTCCGGTGATATTTCATTCAGGGATGATTACACAGGCGAGCGTTACAACTTTGATACAAAAATTGTATACAAGCTCAACTATATCGAAATTCCGCTTCTCCTGAAACTGAAAAAACTGAACCAGAGCTACACATCTCAATTTGTTTTGTTCGGCGGCCCGGTGATTTCGTTTTTGTCCAGTTCCAAACTTATGGTTGAAGTCAGTTCCGGCGACGACTCCGACCAGGAGGAAGAGGATTTCGATGAATTCGAAGGCACCGAATTTGGCTATATCCTCGGCATTGGCATCGAATTCCCGTCTGGCATAACCGCCGACGCCCGTTACTATCGCGGAATGGGTTCAGTGCTGGACGAAGCCGAGATTGCCAATTCGGTGATGATGGTGAAGCTGGGATTTTTGTTTTAAAATATCATCTCAAAATTCAGGACTTAAAAACTGATTTCATTTAGATTTCCCAAAATACGCTAAGGGAGCTTATCATGCGTTCAAAATATTTTATTTTTCTACTCATATTTATTATTCTATTTTCATGCAGCAAATCTAAAAAAGCTTTCGATGAAGCGAAATCTATAAATACGGTGGAAGCATTCACTAATTTTCTTTCAGAATTTCCGGAAGGTAAGTATGCAATTGCTGCCAGGAATGAAATTGCCCGAATCAATTTTGAAAGCATTAAAGATACCTTTGATTTGAAATTGTATAAAAATTTCATTACAGAAAATGAGGGGACAATCTGGACCGATAGCGCAAAATTGAAAATAGAAAAATACGAATTTAACCTATTGGAAGCCAATCCCAATATCGATACATTGAAAAATTTCATCAGTAAAAATCCTCAACACAGTTATTTGTCCCAAGCCAAGGAGTTATTGGATTTTTCGTTAGCACGCAAAACCAATTCGATCACTTCCTACCAAGGCTTTTTAGAAAAAAATCCCTCAGGTAAATATTCTAACAAAGCCCAGGAAAAACTATACGACGTCTCCTATCAAAAAGCCAAGGCAGACACATCATTCGAATACCCGGAAAATGAATTTTTCACAAGAGCATCAAAAGAAAATTCGGTTGCTTCATTTGACTTGTATTTAAAAAGATACCCAAACGGGCAGAATATTGATGAAGCAAAAAACAAAATGGAAAAAATTAGAATAGAGGAGTCTGCAAAGAAGAATGAGATTACGAAATCATACAACACAATTGTCAGCATACTGAACTATCTCGACCGAAATAAACCTGCCATTTATTCCAATATGGGTTTCGATGCGATGATGGCCCAGACAGACCGTTACCATAATTTGTACCAAACACAAAAAGAAGAAATTGATAAAAACTATTTTGAACTCATTAACCAAATGAATCCTGATCATCAAAAGAACGCATCGGTGCGATTATTTGCCTGGCAAAAGTATAAAACCCTCTGGTTCAGGTTCCATACAAGACATCTTTCAGGATTGGTAACTCACATTGAAATGGAATATATTAAGAATGATGTATTCGATGAGTTTTTGAAAATTGAAACAAGCAGCTCAGTTCGTAAAATATCTGTTCCAATTACGAAAAAATATGGCCAGATAGTAGACCTGTTCAAAAACGGAGAAGGAAGGCCTTCAGTTACAGAAAACTCCATTACCATTGGGAACAAAACAATTTATACAGATCGCTAAATTTTAATAAACCTTAAAAACAGAAGGAGTAACATCATGGTTCGAATAAAACAACTTTTCTCAATTATAATAACATTGTTAATTCTCGGTTGCGCCTCTCAACAAGCTGGTTTGAAATTCTCATCCCCGGATGTTGATGTTCATAAAAAAGTGAATGACTTCATTGATCTGACAAAGAATGACCAAAAGCTAGTCCGCAAAATAGAAAAAGCCAAAGGATTTTCAGCCATGGGCGTAATGGGCGAGGTGCTTCCGCTGTTACAACAAAAAAATGGGTTGAAAACAGTCATCGTCAAAGATTTGCTGGCTATTATGGACTCATCAGAAAACGATGCAAAACGCATGGAAGCCTGGAAAGGATTCAGCGTCATTCTGAAAAACATTGATTTGGAAAAACTAAAACAGCTAAAGGGAGAAACAGAATCCAATGTAGCATATTCAATCGCTGCAAAATATGAAGGGATTCTGTTCACCAACAAACCGAAACAAGCGTTTGGGTATATTAATATGACGTATGACATGCTCAAAGAAAAGGTAAGCCAGGTTAGCGGGAAAGAAACGAATGATGAGGTGAAGGCTCAGTCCATTTTGGTTATGGATAAATTTAAATAATCGGAGAATACTAAATGAAAAACAGGATTTGTATTGTTGTCATATTCGTCATTGTATTGCTTATTTCTGAAAACATTTTGGGCCAAGCCAACAATCCTTCAAACATTAAAAAGTTCATGCTCGGCCCCTCCTTCTCTATTTTTGTGCCCTACAAAGGAGATGATACTGACAAATACGTAGCTTTGAAAAAGTTTGGTTTCAGCTTCGCCTATCAAGTTAACTCAAAATACATCATTGATTTTTCCTTTTTCAAATCGACTTTGAAATCGGATGAAAAATTAGTCCGACAAGCTGGCGACATCGATGCCGACGCTGATTTTGAAAAGCTTGAAACAACGGGCGGCAGTATTTCACAATTCAACTTTGGATTGAGATATTTATTCCCCCCAAAAGACAAACTGATTCCATACCTGCGAGCTAGTGTTGGCTATCATAACCGAAAGGGCATTACCCAAGCGAATTATTATGCAATAGTTCCTGTGCCGGAAGGCTCATACGGTTATGAAAAAACCTATTGGGGCACAATCAAATTTCAGGATGAAGGATCGACTATATGCACCTCGCTGGGAGGTGGCGGTATGGTGCAGGTTCACGAAAAGATCGTCCTGGACTTGCAGATAAACGGGCATTTTTATCATTACAGCGGGGGAACGCGGATGTGGATGGAACCGACTGTTGGATTGAATTTATTTCTGTAGGGAGATAATAGTACTGTTTATTATTGTCGTTGTTGTCATCGGTCCGAAGTGATATTGGTATTAAATCAATTCTAATTTTAAAAATATTTGCAATTATAAAATTGAAAGGTTAATTATGGCTCAAAATTGTTTTTATTGTGGTGCAAAATTATCGTTCAGGAATTCATTTGTTTGGGATAAAAAACCTTCTTGCCGTGATTGTTTAAGAAAGCTGGATCCCCAACAGAATCAAACTTATAATGAGCAAAAACCTGAATATTCTAACAAACGTTTTTTAAATGAACGAGTTCTTTTTATTGCTACCTCAGGGTTATTACCTGCTCTTATTGCACAAATACCGCAATTAATTTTTGGAGTCCCTTTACTTATCCTGTTTTTCTACCTACCGGCATATATTTTATTTCGAGTTGGCAGCCTTACAGTAACATTTGAAGGGGAAATACCGGATTGGGCAAAATCCAAATTCTCATGGAAAAGATTTGGAATGGAATATCTTTATTTTTTCGGAATTTTTGCAGCAGGGTCATTGGCAATTATTCTCTATCGACTTGTGACAGGGCAGCTATGAAATTAAAATATGAAAGGAAACCCATGCAGCAACACATCTCCTTCATCCGGAACATGGTGGACCGCGGAGGTCCGGTCAAATCGGAATATCGCCAACTGAATTCCTGGCTGCGAGTATTGAACAATGAAATCGTAAGCGGAGATGTCAGTACGAACGATTTATCTGCCATTCGGGAGGCATTCGGCCCGGCCCTTGGCCCGGAAACCATGCAAGGATTCAGTTTTCAAAAGCCACACGGTTATAACGGCGATTTCGAAATTATCGACAAAATTTATACCGGGCATCTGTCCCCTGTTCCGGATCTCGTGAATTGGGATCACTATTTCCACTGGCATAATGCACCGAGAGCGGTTCGCAACAGGAAAGATTATTTTATCAATCTGCTGAACCAAATAGAAAAGTCCAATTGCAAAACCGACAGTCCGATACATATCCTGAATGTAGCCAGCGGGCCGGCGAGGGACTTGCTCGATTTTTACAGCTCCAATTCCAATGGAAGAATGATGTTCGATTGCATCGAATTCGATCCGAAAGCAATAGAATACGCGACAACCATTTGTTCGCCATATCTTAACCACATTAATTTCATGAACAAAAACGCGTTCAAATTCAGGACGGACAAACGCTATCGCCTCATCTGGTCCGGCGGACTTTTCGACTATTTCGATGACAACACGTTCGTTCGGCTGCTCAACCGATATACATCATTCCTGGAAGAAAATGGAGAAATGGTGATCGGCAACTTTTCAACGGAAAATCCAACGCGCAATTACATGGAAATTGTGGGCGACTGGCACCTGAATCATCGCAGCGCGGACAGGCTCATCGCGCTGGCCACATCGAGCGGGATCGATCCGAAAAATATTCGTGTTGGCCAGGAGCCTGAAGGCGTGAATCTTTTTCTGCATATCAAAAACGGCCCGGAATTTGTTGGCATGTAATTCGGATACGTATAATTATGTGGCAGAGCATGGACGAGATCAAATTCATACAGGATACGAATTTTATTGTTATGATCAGGCGGAGTAATTAATGGGTTTCTTAAAAATTTTTCTATTTAAAAAACAGAAATCTCTCGAAAAGCTAATTCCATTGAAAACGATCAATAAAACTGATATTATCCATCGCATAAACCATGCGATTGATGAAGCGTGTCTTGCAGAAGGATCTGTGGAGGAATTTATTGCCGGGCAGAAGGATTTTTCCAGTTGGGGCAGTGGATATATTTTGGGTTCAAAAAATACCGTGGTGGAAAAATTGGCAGAGCATTTAGTGGCCATTCAACCAAATTTTCTGTGGATCGAGCCGGCAAAAAACTGGGATTGGCAGCAAAGCAACCTGGAAGGATTTTGCCTGCACATCGACGCTTCATTAGCCGGCAGCAAGGCCGGGTTTTATTTGGGGAAATTTCCCCAGGAGACTTTCGGTGTTTTTGGGCATGGGATAAACGAGGTGGAAAGAGAATTTCAACAATTATCTTTTTAAATAACAGCGGAGTTCTTGAAATGATCAAATTTCTAATAATGGAACTTTTCTTAAAAAAAGTCAGGAATCTTTTCAGATGGCAGGATATGTTTTTTTAGCAAAGCAACATACGGTGTTTGAATTTTGGTAGGTATTGGTTGCACAATAAGCCATTTTATGTATAGCATACTTTACAGCACGTTACGCGGGCTGAATAATTTCCAGAAAAATTACAAAATTCTTCCACAAATGGCTTTGCCGTTATCGTCGTTTTAGGATATAGAATTATGATAGTGCAGGATGTAATCTAGCAAACTTAGAATTACTTGTCAGCGATTTAGTTTAACTACTATCTATATATTAAATTTTAATTTATGGAGGTTTCATGCTATACATTTTTAAACCCAATTTAAGCAAATTAGAAAAGAATAAAAACTATAAAAAATTAATCAAAGTAATCACTAAATCAAGAGATCGTGCTTTGCGTTTTGACGCTTTTCAAATATTAATGAGACTTGATCGTTCCGAAGCTGCTAAATTACTTTCACAAATTATTAATGATCATGATAGTTCAATTTGTGAAATTGCAATAAAAAGTGCTGGCGACATGAAAGTATTGGATGCATTGCCCGAATTGATTAAACGGTTATCATCAGATTCTAATCAACTAACAAAAGAGACTATAGAGTCTGTAATGAAAATTAAAGATATTAAAAGTGAATCAATTATCAAAAGAACGAATACAGAAAAACTAGATTTGCTGTTTCATTTGTTAGAAATTGAAAAAAATAAGAACATAGAATTAATTGCGGAATCAATTTCTACATACGGTGGAATTGCCGTAACTTCACTTGAGGAACTACTTAAATCAAACAATCATGAAATCCAAATGGGGTCTTTAATAGCACTAGGTAAAATAAGAGATACTAATTCAATAATTCTGTTGTCTGATGCTCTGAATTTACCAGCAAACGAACTTCAATTGATTGCTGAAGTAGCAATAAGATTATATGTGAAAGAAAATCCAAAGTCAGAAATTCTGAAAGACATCGAAGAAAAATTTTCTCTTTATTGTAAAAAGAAAAAAATACCCAAGTTCCAAATTGGTGAAGAGGTTAAGGTTAGTTATAATCGGTCAATAGCAATTCGTGATCCATATAATAAATCAGGCTTAAATTCGCTTTGGGGCAACAAAGGCATTATACGTCAGCATATTGTAGATCCACTATCAAATCCTTTAGGAATGATTTTACATGGTTCAGCTTTTATGTACGAAGTATATTTACCTTTCCTCTTTAATTCGATCACTGTAAGTGAAGGTGAATTAGAGTGGAAAGATTGGAATACGTGGGAAGAAAAGGAAGATAAAGTAATTATCGACGGTATTGTAAAATCTCAAAAGATATAATAATATTTGTATGTGATTCGAATATATCACTTTTTTGTTGGGTAATGTGATAGCTTTCTTTGTACCTGAGGCCGACTTTTACATTGTTTAAAACAAATTGAAAGCAAAAAGGTGGAGTTACTTCTCCTGTTTCATTGAAGTCAGCACAGGTGAAACAATCATTATACCCTCTAATTAAAAAATACTAATAACTATGGAGAATCGAATTATGAATTTCGTATCGAAAACATCGTTACTTCTTTTTGTACTTGTCGGTTTATTTTTGACTTCTTGCATGCATACACAGGTCAAACCCATTAAATTATTTTCGAGTTCAAAAGCTGGATATGATGAAGCGGGTTATTCAACAGACCCTTTTTGGCGTACAGAATTAGGAAACGATTCTGAATCAATCAAAAGTATAGAGAAAGGAAAAATTTCAGAAAATACAGATTCAAAAATAGTTTATAATACAAAGTTTTTAGGCTTAACAGGAGATGCAAGTTATTATTTTAAAAATGATCTTCTAATCAAGAAAGAATTTAAGATCACTATTTCTAATTCAGATGAAACAAAAATAAAAAGCAAATTCAATGAAATGAAAAAAGTTGTAAAAACTGTTGAAGATTATATGGATTCAAAAACTGAATATGTCAGGGGAAAAATTGATACGCATGAAGGAGAATTAGGTAATAGCGGTCTTTCAGGGGGTGTTAAGGTTTATAATTATAAAAATACTGAATATACCATGTCATTTGGTTTTATAGTTGTTGGAAAATTTTCCGTTTTATCATTTTCAATAGGGACAAAGTAATATTGATATAATATATTAAAGATAGCTCGTTTTACGGATTCGATAAAAAAAACGTGCGACAGTCACCCCAACCAGGAGGACTGCCGTACGTTCTTCATTTTATTCGGGCAAGGGATTAATGCGTGCCTCCCTCGCCTTCCAGTTTTTTCATTTTAAAATGATCGTCGGTTTCTTTCACGATTGTGCGATACCAGGATTGGGGATAGCCGGGATGGGTCACTTTCCCCAGTTCGTTTTTCACATTACCGTCGAGGTATTTGTAAATGAGGAACTCACCCAGTTTTTTCCAGCGTTTCACTGTTTCATTGCCGGTCTTCACAGAATATTCGGTGAGATAATCCACAGCCAGGCGCGGCGATTTGTTGAACAGCTCCAGCGCGGCTTTTTCAATGCCCGCCTGATCCGCCAAAAATCTGCCTTCCAGTTCTCGCTGTACTTTCTGCACGTCCACAATCATATCGGAATACCGGGAGTAGGTGTAGTTATTGAACACCCAGAACGCTGATTCCCAGGTGAAATCATCAAACGATCCGGTGCCGACAGCGTAACTTTTCGGGACTTCGCTAATGCCGCAGTACATGGGCACGTAGACAGTGCTGTAAGTATCGTCCACGCTGAACCATAGCACGCCGCCGATGGGATCCGGCAGCCAGGAACGGGCCTGGGCTACGAACGAAAAACCGGTCTGCTGGGTCGAGGTGGCGCGTTCGTTGCAGTATTCAACGCTGTCCACTTCCCAGGTTAAGGGACGCCAGCGATATGGCAGTTTGTATGGGCCGGCGCCAATGTCTTTGGTCATGTCAAAATCAGAATCTTCGAAATGGTCGCGCATGAACTCTATGACATCACTGGCTGATCACGTTTCATTGGATCGCGTCCTTTTCTCCGCGTTCATTTTCGCCCGCACCAGCCGAATCTCATGGCGGGCATAGCCGTCGCCCAAACGCGCCTGGACTTTGTCCAGATCATCGACGCCTAACTGATGCAGCACCTTGCGGATCACGCGATGTTTGTCGGAAGGCAAAAACCTATCCAGAATGAGATTCTCACCGGACAGAATGAGGGTCTCGATATGGTGGTACACAGTTCGAGCCGAAATAGCTCTTTCTTCCGCCACCTGTTCCGGCGATAATCCGTGTTGAAGCATCCGGAGCGTTGTCTGCTCTGTGGGCAGTTCTGTCCTCCCTGAGCCGGCGTGCGCAGTGGAGGCGGCATGTCCCAACGCGACCTGGCCCTGGCGATAGGCCAGAATTTCTTTCAAAAACCGTGGACCATAGCGCTTCAATTTCGACTGTCCCATGCCCACGATGGAACTCAGTTCGCTCCAGGTTTTCGGCTGGCGCACCGCCATTTCTTTCAACGTTGTGTCGTGAAAAATCACAAACGGCGGTACATTTCGCTCGTCGGCGATTCGCTTTCGAAGCTGCCGCAGGGCCTCGAACAAATTTCCATCGAAAAGAGGTTCCTTCTCTCTGACTGAAATGGCCTCAGATATTTTCACTGCGCTGAGCAGCACCTTCTCCTGGTTGAACAGCACCGCCCGGCTTTTCTCCGTGAGTTTCAGCACCGGATATTCGCCGCCCTCGATAGTCAGGTGTCCCTGCTGAATGAGCTGTCGGCCGTAGGCTTCCCACTGTTTTTTTGTGTGCTCCGGGCCGATGCCGTAGGTGGATAGCTTTTGGTGGCCATTCTGAAAAATGCGCTCGCTCTTCGAACCCTTGAGGACATCCACCACATACGTCAAACCAAATCGCTGGTTGAGACGGTAGACGCAGGACAGCAGTTTCTGCGCGATAATTGTGCCGTCGAAGGTCTCAGTGTCTTTGAGGCAATTATCGCACATGTCGCAGCGCTCGAACGTATGGGCCTCGCCAAAATAATCGAGCATAATTTTCCGACGGCAGACATTGCTCTCACAAAAGCCGACCATCCGGATCAGCTTCTGGTAGGCAATTTCCCGCTCGTGATCGTCCTCCATCTGCTTGAGAAAATATTCGATTTTCGCGCGGTCGCCATAGCTGTAAAACAGGATACAATCGCTTTTCAGTCCGTCCCGGCCGGCGCGGCCGGTTTCCTGATAATATCGCTCCAGATTTTTGGGCAGGTCGTAGTGAATGACAAACCGCACGTTCGGTTTATCGATGCCCATGCCGAAGGCGATGGTGGCCACTACGATATCCACATTGTCTTTGATGAACTGATCCTGATTGCGGGTGCGCTCGGCGGGCTCCATGCCGGCATGGTAGGCCACGGCTTTGTAACCATCCTGCTGCAATGCTGCTGTCAGCGAATCCACTGTGTTGCGGCTCTGGCAATAGATGATGCCGGAATCACCGGCATGGCTGTGCAGGTAATCGGTCAACTGCTGATAGGTTTCGCCTTTGTTGAGCACCGTATAAAACAGATTTGGCCGATTGAAACTGGCCTTGAAGAGCTGGGGGTTTTTCAGTTCCAGATGCTGCACGATATCCTGCTGGACAATCGGTGTGGCTGTTGCAGTGAACGCGGCCATGGGCACGGCCGGGAATTTCCGTTTGAGCAGCACCAGTTTGCGGTAATCCGGTCGGAAATCGTGGCCCCATTCGGAAATGCAATGGGCTTCGTCGATGGTGAACAGGCATAGTTTCAATGCGCTCAAAAACTCGAGGAATTCAGGAATGGCCAATCGCTCCGGCGCCACGTAGAGCAGCTTAATTTTGTTGCTCACCAGTTCCTTTTTGATATCGGAAATCTGCTCGTAGCTCTGTGAACTGTTGATGAACGCCGCGGTTATCCCGTAATCCCGGAGCGAATCGACCTGATCTTTCATGAGAGCAATCAACGGGGAAACGACGATGGTCAACCCATCGTTGAGGATCGACGGCAGTTGATAGCACAGGGATTTTCCGCCGCCGGTGGGCATGAGCACAAATACATCCTGTTTTGCCAGGATGGTTTTGATGATCTCTTCCTGCAGCGGCCGGAATGCCGTGAACCCGAAGTATTTTTTAAGTGTGGTCAGCATCGCTCGTTCTCACCATGCGCCATTGCTATTCAGTACCTCTGCGTTATTTCATCAATAAAAATTTGTTGACACTGGTAAATTGACCGGATTGGATTCGCGCCAGGTACAAGCCGCTGGGCAAATTTCCGGCATTGAAAGCAACTTCAAAAGCGCCGGCGTTTATCACCTCATCCACAATTGTGGCGAGGCGCTGGCCCAATGCATTGAAAATCTCCAGCCGCACATGTCCTTTCAGCGGAAGTCCAAACCGGAAATGGGTGATTGCATTGAATGGATTGGGGTAGTTCTGATAGAACTGGTAACTCACCGGCGCAGCCGGTTCCGGCCGGACAATATCCGATTCCGCGTTCATGAAAATTTTCAGCGAATCAGACGTAGTGGCGTTGCTATCATCCGCGACGGAAATATACAGGACTCCCTCGACAAAATCACCGGGAGAAATCAGCCACACATCCCCGCTGCGGTCATGGTAGTCCAGGGCGAGACTCGGGACAGACGCTGCAAATGTGAATTGCAGCAGCGAGTCAGGACAATCCCTGTCCAGCGCGCAATCCCAGACATTCAACATGGAGGCAGAATCGGGCCGCATCACCAGCGAATCCGGCAGATTCAGTTGGGGCGGATCGTTCACCGGCAGGATGGTGACTTGAAACGTATCGGAGACGGTCACCCGATTGCTGTTCATCGCCGTCACCGTGACCTGGCCTGCGCCAAAGAAGTCATGCACAAACGACAGATAGAGTTGATTCTGGTACACTGAGGGAACGATGCAAGCGTTGTCCGAGTTGGCGGTGAACACCAGCGAATCGGCTGTGTTTGGGCAGTAAAAAACCGTATCCAGATTTGCAATGGCAGCGGCGGGCATTTCGTCTTCGCGAAACACTCCATCTGCCATAGGCCGGGCAATGCAGAGCGCCACTTCGCCGGTTATCACCAGATCGTCAATGTACAGGCTATTGCCGTGACCATTGTACGATTCGAACATGATGCGAACATCGGCGTTGCGACTCCAGGGACTGAGATCGATGGAAATGGGGCTCGCTCCAAAACCGACGCCGCACCAGTCGTCGCTGTACCTGGGGATGAATTCGCCGAGCGTCGGCGGATCCGTGGCAAAATTTCCGCTGCCATCTTCGCCCCGCGCAAAGATGCGCTCCCAGTGGGGGCTATTCAGGACTGAAATATAAATGATGAGCGAATCCCGTCGCGTCATGTTATAGATGGCATAGGCGTGTTTAAAATAGAGCGTTGGATTGTGCGCCGGGAAGAAATTTATCCGGGGAGAAATCAATCGGTCCCGCTCCCCCACCGATTCGTAGTCGTAGCAATTGATCCAGGCCGCGCGCCGGCTGGGCAAATTGCCGGAGACTTTGTAATAGCCATCCCAGGTAATTCCGCCATCCGGGTTTTCAATGCTCCATTTATCCTTGAACGTGCCCAATTCAAAATCCTCAGTGAACGGCAGAGGGTAACCGCCGGCGCGGATTGCTTCCGGCCGGGAAACGACGGACTCCCCATTGGCGTTTGTCACCGTCAGCGTCACCGTATAGGCGACTGGCTCGTCGAACGCCACCACAGGATGCTGAGAAAATTCATGGGTGCCTAGCAAAAATGTCACCGCGCCGGGTTCGAATTGCCATGCCCAGGACTGCGGATGATTCAGCGATTGATCTGTGAAAAGGACTTCCTGGCCCACGGCCGGCAAGGCGTCGCTGAAACCAAAATCTGCGACAGGCCTGGCCGTATCGGAAACCGTGATAAAATCGATCGCTGTTTTGGTGTCGCTGCCCATTAAATTCGACGCGGTGAGCGAGACCTGGTAGCTGCCGGGGATGGAATAAACGATGCCTGCCGGATTCCTTTCCGTGGAATTGGCTGGCGTCCCTCCCTCAAATTCCCAGTACCAGTCGGCCGGGATATGCTCCGATTGATCGAAAAAATCGACAGCGCCGTGGGTGATCACCGTCGCGGTATTGGCTGAAAAATCGGCCATGGGCGGCATGGCGGATTGAATTCCCACGACAGCCGCCTGGCCGTAGCTGTAAATATGAGTGCCCGGATTCAGTTCCGTGATCTGGTAATATCCATTGTACAGTCCGCCCCAGCCCCAATTGAAATGTAACAGATCAGAGTCATCGTAGCCGTCGCAGACAAACGCATGTCCGCCGGAGCCGCTGCCGCTCATGTAGACGGGACGATACTCGTCCAGCTCGCTCTTCAGCAGTGCAATCCATCCGGCAGTGGTGTAATAATCACTATACTCAAGCTGCGTTGTCGGCGCATAGTTGAAAAAGGTTCGCAACGCGTACGGCACATCGTTTGAATAGGCGCCGGAACCTTCAGGCCCGTAGCCCATTTCCACGGCCACGCCGCAGTGAAAACATAACTCCGCAACTTCATCATTATAGTCGGTGACCCAATCTCCCATCTGGTCCCAGTGATAGCTGGCGTTTTCAAAATTAGCCGAGATTTCGCCGTACTGGTAGTGAAAAAAGCTATGAGATCCATACCCATGGGGAGGATACTCGTGGTAACGCATGATCTGCGCCATGGCCGTGGCCACGCAACCGACGCGGGCATGGCCATCCGCGCCGCTCGGATCGACCGGACAGAATGCATTATAATATCGGTCCTGGTCCCACAGGCTGGTTATCAACGGATCGACAACCGGGACAGCCTTTTGCAGCGCCTGTCTCCCGGAACGATAATATTCCCAGTCAGCGCGAATCGATTCATCCGCTTCGAGTTGACTTTGCCGGGCAATTTCAATTTGCCTGGTGTAGCTGTCCAGCAAATCGGACAGCGCCGGGGGAAGGGATCGGTCGCCATAACGGCCATGCAGCGAATAGCCCAGCAGCGGCCGGACAGCATCGTCCGCTGCCACAATGACAAAGCCACCGCTATCGCTCGCATTGAACACATACAGGAGCGCCCCGCTTTCTCCACTGATGGTCACCGGCCTGGCGAGCGCCGCCGCCTCCGTGGTCAGGGCCGAAACCCGAGGCAGTTTTTGTTGATAGATATTTTGAGCGATGGCTTTCGCCTGTTCGATGGTCACTTCTCCGGCTGAAAGCAGAGAACTCATCAGTAACAAATATGCGGACAGCATCAGAATTTTTTTCATACCCATCTCATCTTCGTTAATTTCATACCCGGCGCAAGAACCGAAAATTAAAGCTGCGAAAGGCCATCGCTTTCAGCCCGTTGCTGACAGTTCAAAGACATTTTTTCGAAACAGGGTCTGCATCAAATCGCGTTTTGAAAACTGAACAGCCAGCGGAATTCGGTTTCCTTATCCCCCGGCATCGGATGGTTCACCCAGATCGGGAAATCGAAACGCATGGTCACGCGACGGGAAAGCATCCACGCGTTGAGTTTCAGACCAACGCCGGCATCCATAAGAGTATCGTCGCTCAGGACGGACTTCTCAATCCGGGCGACATCGTAGAACGTTGACAGTTGGATGTTCCAGCGCCGCGGCAGCACCTTTCGCGCCAGGGGCATTAAACATCCGAAAGAGGCTTCAGCATTCAGCGCCGCGATCTGCTCCGTCCCGGACGGATGGTCGATAAATCCGCGCAAATTCCCGCCGCCGGGAAAATGGTAATTGGCCTCCGCAGGGAACGCGGCAAGACTTCGCAAATAAAAGGTCTGAAATCGTTCCCGGGGATTGGCGCCATCGGTGTAGAACAATTCCTGAATCGGGGCATCATCGCCGCTGAAGGCGCCGCCGAACAGACGGCACGCGAATTGATTCAGCCCAAATACATATCGCATTTTTGCCTGTCCGCTGAATTTCCAATAATCGAACTCGCTGCCCCACATCGCCTGCGAAGATTCCACCGTCAATCCCAGACTTGTGCTCCAGCGATTCCGCCTACCTTCGATCCGATAACTTCCCATGATTTTGTGGACCCGTCCCAACTCCCATTCAGGGATGTGAACAGCGTGCCCGTCCACCCGAATTCGCCTGACCGCATACGCCTCATCGCCTTTCAAAAGCTGCGCCGCGTTAAAAGCAATATTGAACTGATGAACCAGCGGCGCGTTTTGCTCGCTGCCCGTGCGATAGGTGAAACCCAGTTCGCCAATAGCGCGGCCTTCGCGCTTCACGCCGGAGACATCGAATTGCAATTTTTCACTATTGGGAAGCAATGGGTGGCCAAACGCGACATTGAACCCGACATCGTTTGAGAGGAGGCCGTAGGTCAGACCCAGTTCCGACCGATTGAATTTCTGCATGTAATTGCCGCGCAGACGCAACCCCAGCCACAGGCCATCCACGTCATTGTACCAGAATTTGGGAGTATATTTCACGAGGTAGACGTTTCGGGGCGTGTAATCCCACGCATGCGGCAGATCCGGCAACAATTGAATTTTCCAGCCGCCATTGTTCAGTCGATTTCTATCCAGAACATTGTCCTCCGGGTCGAGCACGACATTTCCGGGCTTTGCCGCTGTATAAAACGTGAGCAGGCCGAATTTGTCCTTGCCGTCCCAGCGTTGAACAAATTTTTCTCCATTCTCCGTCGTCACCTGAACATCCACCGGCATGATGCCGGCGTCGTTCCGTTTGATGCGCACATCGGTGCGCCAGCGGCCGTCGGCCTCCTGAGTTTTGGAGATTTTGCCCAGCGAGTAATCGACACCCACTGTATTGTGCAGCCATTGATCGAAAAACCAGCCCAGATCCATGCCGCTCACGTCTTCGCAGACTTCGCGGAACCGCTGTTCATTCACATGCTTGAACGCCCATCGGTCGAAATAGGCGTGATTGATTTCGCCCCAGAGGCTATCGCCGACAATATAATGAAGCATGGCGTAAAACCAGGCGCCTTTGGAATAGGCATTGATCCCGTACCCCCCTTTGAACTCATGCGCGTATTGGGACATTGGTTCATTGTAGCCGCTGGTCATGTAATCGGTGAGATAGAAGGCCTCCCTCTCTTTTCGGGGAATTCTCGGATACAATTTTTGCAGCCCGGAACGCTCCTCCTCCTCGCCCTCGTAGGCGTAGGGACCGTAATTGCTCACCTGATACCAGTATTCCTGATACGACGTGCCACCTTCGTCCATCCACGCTTCGGCCAGTTCGTCGCTGGCAAACAGGCCGTAAAAATAAATATGGCCGACTTCGTGCGAAATCAATCCTTCCCACGGCCCGGAGTTCATCACCAGCATGGGATATTCCATGCCGCCGCCCAACAGTCCGTGGGTGATGCTCAACTGGGGATAGGGATACATGCCATATTTTTCCGACAGCCATTTCAGCACATTTTCGCCGCGCTGCGCCACGACTTTGGTCCATTCATGCCTGGCCTGCGAACGATAGAGCACATGCACCGGAATTCCATTCCATTCGCCCCGTTCGTACAGAAAATCCGGACACGCCAGCCAGGCGAAGTCGTGGACATTTTCCGCGTGAAATTTCACGGTCCGTTCCAGTCCCTGATCCGCCCGGGCTTCAATGGCCGCTTTCATTTCGACATAAGCCGAGTCCCATGCGGCATCGGAAAGACAGGTGTCCACCTGCACCCAGGTCCAGCCGGGATCGCCGGCCACCGGCACGCCGGTCGCGCCGACAATGTAATTGTAGGGCAGATTAATCGCCACGTCGAACGTGGCAAACTCGCCATAGAACTCCCCGGAAGCGTGATACTCGTCCGCGTGCCAGCCCTTTTGGTCGTACACCACCAGTTTGGGGTACCATTGGGAGATGTCGTATTGATTGCCGCGCCAGCCGCCGCGTCGGACCAGCGATGAAATTTTCTCATAGAATTTAACGTACAGTTGCAACTCCTCTCCCGGCCGGAGCGCCTCAGGCAGCATGGATTCCAGGATCGTATCCTTCACGTGATAAGCCACCACCGGCGCTTCGTTGACATTCGCACTGGCGTCTTTGCGCGTGATTCTGAATTCCAGAATATCGATATAGCCATTGTTCTCCGGCGTAATGGCGCCGGAGTAATATCGCCTTGACTCGCGTGACAGGGTGGAGTTTTCATCCCTGAATGCGTTGGGATAAAGATGCAGATAGATGCGATCCAGCGTGTCCGGCGAGTTGTTTTTATACGTGATGATGGCGTCCCCGCTGAGCGCATGCTTCTCCACATCGAGCGTCACATTGAAATCGTAGTGCACGTATTGCTGCCAGTATTCTTCCCCGGCAAAAGAGTGTGAACACCATAAAACCAGAAACAAAATACCGATGACGCGATACCTGACTGAATTCATTTTTCCCTCCATCTTTAAATGATTAGCGTTAATTTAACTCAGAAGCATCAAATAGTCAAGGAATAATAATGCGAAATAATGAAGAATTGTCGAGGCATAGCGCTCGAACATTGAGCGATATGAATGGCTAACATTACGGAACGAGTCACTATTCAGGCATGTGTTCTTGCCGCAAAGACGCCAAGTCACGAATTTACAAGAAGATGCCAACTGATCGTTCGGGATATTTATCCCTGACGTCCCAGCCGTTGACTGCGCTGGATACATATCCGGCGCGATCGGATTGTCCCGTGGTCGATCACAAAATTTGTAGCCCCTCACAATAAGTTTTGTTATTCTGTTCAGTATCAGATTTGTCATTTCATTCATCGCTCAGACTTTATAAAAATCCACGCATTTCTCTTCAAACAGACAATCGGCATGCCTGCCAAATCTTCAAAATCCCATTCATAATGATAATTAGTTTTTGTTGGATACCGATAATTGATCTATTGAATTCTCAGCACATTCTTATTAGTGGACATTAAAATATTTTAAATGAATTCCTTGCTAGTTTTAGGATATATTGTTATATTAGCGGCTTTAAAAAAATGAGGATAATCTTATGGACTTAAAAATTAAAGATGTAGTCGAGCTGTTACAGGTATCGGAAAAGACGGTCTATCGTTGGATCAAAGAGAAAAAGATACCGTGTTATCGAATTCATCATCAATATCGGTTCAACAAATTAGAAATCAATGAGTGGATACTGAGTAATAAAATCGAAATGTCATCGAATCTGATCGATTTATCACAGGCAAAGCGCCAGACCAATTTTACGGATTTGCTGGTCAAAGGCGGCGTGCATTTCGATATCCAGGGAAAGACGGTTGCTGAGGTGCTGCACAATGCAATCAAAAGAATTCCAGACCCTGAGGCAATCGGCTCGGAGGAAATTTTAAATGCATTATTGAATCGAGAAAAATTAATGACCACCGCGATTGGTCATGGGATAGCCATTCCTCATCCGAGGAATCCCATTATTGCCGCTGTCGAGGACGCCAGCATATCAATCTGTTTTTTGCAGGAACCAGTCGACTTTGGCGCGCTGGATGGAAAGCCGGTGCATACTTTATTGGTTCTGCTCACCAATAGTCCCCGTCGTCATCTGGAAGTATTGGCAGAAATATCCTATATGTGTCAGTTGGAGGAATTCCGCGAGATGTTGATTCGTCGCGTACCCAAGATGGAACTCCTTGATTTTGTCAGAGAAAAAGAACTTCAGTGGCAATAGCAAGAACGGTGAATTCATGATTCGTTTATTAATTGGAATATCATTAATCGTATTGGGCGGAGTGGGCGCCATTTTTGTTACTCAGCGCAGCAAAGGCTGGTTTTTCCTGACAGGCATCAGCGTTGCTCAGTTTTTTATTCTCCCCATTGCTTTTTCAGTTTTAACGAGCGGCCAGACGCAATCGATGCGCTGGCATTTTTCCGGGCCAATCGGCGATGCTTCGATTGTAGTAGACGGATTGTCCGCATTCTTCCTATTGATTATCTCATTTGGCGGCATGCTGGCGGCTGTTTACTCCATCGGCTACATGAAGATGTATCAGGAAAATTCCAGGTATTCCCTTAGCAGCTATTATTTTTTTATGGGACTATTGGTGACAGCCATGATGTTTGTGGTCGTCGTGCAGAATGTCCTGCTTTTTTTAATTGTCTGGGAAATCATGTCGTTAGCCTCCTTCTTTCTGGTCAGTTTTGAAAATGGCAAGGAAGAAGTCCATCGGGCAGCTATTTATTATTTCATCGCCATGCAGGTTGGCGTTGCTTTCTTAATTATCGGTTTTAGCTGGGCTGCCTTGCGAGTCGGGACCATGGACTTTTCAGCGTTTGGTCAATTGGCTCAATTCGATAAAACTGCTGCATCCATTATTTTTCTATTGCTGTTTATCGGTTTTGGCACCAAAGCGGGTTTTATACCCATGCATTCCTGGCTGCCGTTAGCCCATCCCGCAGCGCCCAGCGGCGTATCCGCTATGATGTCCGGGATTATGATTAAAACCGGTATCTATGGCATCTTACGACTTTTGCTGCTGATTGGCATTCCGGCGCCCTGGCTGGCCTACACGGTGTTCGGCATTGGATTGTCAGCCGGCATCCTGGGAGTGATGAACGCCATCGCTCAGCATGACTTGAAAAGATTGTTAGCTTTTCATAGCATTGAAAATATCGGCATCATCGGCATTGGCATCGGACTGGGAATGATAGGCATGGTTACCGGAAATCCGGTCATCGCTGCCCTGGGTTATCTTGGCGCCATCCTGCATGTATTTAATCATTTTACATTTAAGAGTCTGCTGTTTTATGGCGCAGGGGTCGTTTACGTCAAAACACATACCCGCGATATAGAAAAATTAGGCGGACTGGTTCACTCCATGCCTTACACCGCCGGCCTCTTCCTGCTTGGCTCACTTGCTATCACCGGACTGCCATTACTCAATGGATTCATCAGCGAATTTGCCCTGTATTCAGGAATGGTCAATGGCATGGCGGTCGACAATTTAATGATTAATCTTGTGATGCTTTTTGGCATGATCGGTCTGTCATTTATCGGAGTCATGGCGATGATTTGCTTCACCAAAGTATTTGGCATTGTCTTTCAGGGATCATCCCGATCACAATGGAATCCTGAACCGACCGAGGCTTCCGCATTATTTCTGATACCCATGTTCGCATTGGCTGGATTAATTCTGCTCACAGGACTCGGCGCTCCGATCGTTCTGCCTCTGTTGAATCATACGATTCACCTGTTTGTACCGGATGCACATTCACTGGCAATTATCTCCTCTATTTACTTAAAATTAAGTAAGGCGCTCTGGATTTTTGCCGGATTAATTTTATTCTTTGTAGCCATGCGCTGGTTAGCATTGCGCGGCAAGACAGTTACGATTTTTAAAACCTGGGATTGCGGGTATCAGGCCGAGAGCAGCCGATTGCAATATACCGCCAGTTCGTTTGCCTCTTCATTTTTAGATTTAGTGAGCGAAATCGTGCAATTAAAAAAGCATCTTTCCCGTCCGCAGGAATTATTCCCCCTATCAGCGCACTACGAAAGCCACAGCGATGATGCACTGGAACGCTGGCTCATTCGTCCGCTGTTAGGCTCCCTGAAAAAGTTTTTAATGCTATTTTCCTGGGTACAAAGCGGCCGCACGCAACAGTACATTTTGTACGGTCTCATTTTTCTCATCATAATAATTGTTTGGATTATCGGAGTCCGGTAATGAAAATCTGCTTTGCCATTTTTCTTTTTTCGATAGCGCCTTTTTTGCTCATTGGCATTATAAATAAAACCAAAGCGATTTGGGCAGGACATGTAGGAGCCCCTATTTGGCAGCCATTTTATGATTTTTTCAAACTACTGCGCAAAGGTGAAGTCATCAGTAAAACGACATCCTTTGTGTTCCGACTGGCGCCGGCTGTCAATATTGCCGCCATCATATTTGCGGCGCTTACAATTCCTCTGCCTCAGCAAAAAGCTATTTTAAGTTTCCCTGCCGATTTTGTGCTATTCGCGTATTCATTGGGTTTCGCCCGTTTCCTGTTAGTTGCCGCGGCGATGGATACCGGCAGCAGCTTCGAAGGCATGGGCGCTGCACGCGAGGTCACCTTTGCCAGTGTTGTCGAACCGGCATTTTTCGTTTTATTGGGCACTCTGGCAATGGTAACCGGTCAGGATTCCTTTGATACCATTTTTGCCAGCCTCAATTACAGCGCAGGCTTTTCGGTTCTGGTCAAGTCCCTGGGCGCCATCGCTCTGTTCATCATGATCTTAGTGGAAGGCAGCCGGCTGCCGGTGGATGATCCCAATACACATCTCGAATTGACCATGATCCACGAAGTCATGATTCTGGATTATTCCGGTCCTGACCTTGCTTTCATGCAGTATGCTGTTTCGTTAAAAATGGTGTTAATAATGACCTTGCTGGCAAACCTGTTAGTCCCACCGGGATTCGGCTTGCTGCCGGGGACGATATTCTATCTGGCGCTTTTTATGATCATGGCGCTGGCCATCGCCTCGGTTGAGTCGTTAATGGCGCGCCTGCGCATGTCACATGTGCCGCAATTCATTTTCCTTATGACCGCTCTGGCATTGACCGCATTTGCCATCGTATTGTTTTTCAGATATGGAGGAATTTGATGTCCGACGTCCTTATCATATTATTCGGAACCATGATGCTTTACGTGTTCGCTGCCAGCCGCATCGAAGCATTCATTAAAATGCTTGCTTTTCAGGGACTCATCCTGTTTCTGTTAGTGATCATCGATATTCATGAGATCATCTGGATCAATATTGCCTTTTTGATACTGGAAACACTGATCATAAAGGCCATTGTTATTCCCTGGTTTTTACTTCGAACAATTCGAAAAAATGAAATCGGCCGGGAAGTTGAACCTTATATTTCCCAATTTTACTCCCTGATTATTGCCAGCGCCATTTTCATCTTCTCATTTGTCACAGCGTTTTGGGCTGCTCGAGTGCAGGCAGATGTGAAGCCGCTCTATTTTGGCGTGTCCATTTCCATGATCATCGCCAGCCTGTTTCTCATTGTAACCCGTAAACGAATTATCACACATATCTTGTGTTTCATGATGATGGAAAATGGCATTTTTCTTCTATCACTCTCGATTGCCAATGAAATGCCCATGCTGGTGAATCTTGGCGTGCTGCTGGATTTGTTTGTCGGTGTTTTCTTACTGGTCATTTTCTTCAATAAAATCCAGGCCATGTACGACGGCAACCAAATCGAGGTCTTGACACAATTGAAGGATTGATTATGTTTGGTCTGATTTTCATCATACCGCTAATACTGGCTGTTTTGGCGCTGATAAAGCATCATCGAATGATCAGCCTTTCCGCCTTGTTGATGAGCGCAGCGCTCATTTTAATTTTCAGCGTTGGCGCCTGGCTGGGCTTTTTATCCTATGAATTGCCCTGGTGGCTGGGAAAATATTTTCGACTGGACATGATCGGCTTGTATTTTTTACTCATCATGGCAATAGTTTTTATCGGATCAACCATTTACAGCATATTTTATTTTCAAAAACATGAAGTCGACGCCAGAAGACAGGCGTACTACTCAGCTTCTATGCTGCTATTTGTGGTCGCCATGATCGGTGTGATTCTTTCCAATCACCTTGCGCTGCTCTGGGTTTTTGTCGAGGCTACTACTTTGACCAGCGCCGTCCTCATTAACTTTGAAAAGAAGAAATCATCCCTCGAAGCGACCTGGAAATATGTCTTTATCTGCTCAGTGGGAATCGCCCTGGCTTTTGTCGGCATTGTCATTCTATCCATGGGATCGACAACCATAGGAACCTTATTTTTCCCTGATTTATATGCCAATGCATTGCAAATAAATCCCTTCTGGCTTAAAATGGCCTTCGCTTTCATTCTGGTAGGGTTCGGCACCAAAATCGGTGTTGCACCCATTCACGCCTGGCTGCCGGACGCTCATTCCGAAGCGCCTTCGCCTGTTTCAGCATTGCTTTCCGGAACCCTGCTGAACACGGCATTTCTCGGGTTGGTCAGAGTTCAGGAAATTATGATTCAGGCAAATTTAAGTTCCTTTTCAAATAACCTGATTTTACTCATCGGATTCTTGTCGCTCTTTATCAGCGCCGTATTCATGCTGGGCATAAAAAATTACAAGAGAATGCTGGCATATTCTTCTATCGAAAACATGGGGATCCTGTTTATCGGGCTGTCGATGGGCAGGACCGGCATCTTCGCTGCCATGCTTCATACTGCCGCGCATTCTTTTTCCAAATCAGCACTGTTTTTAACATCTGGAAATATCCTGAGCTTATATGGCAGCAAAATGATCAAAGACATTCGCGGCATTCTGAATCGTGAACCGCTAACCGGCTGGCTCTGGCTATTATCGATTCTGGCGATTGCAGGCGTGCCGCCTTTCCCGATATTTCTAAGTAAATTTCTCATCATCACCGCTTTTTTTGAAAATGGCCAGGGCTGGCTCGCTATTCCATTTTTTCTGCTCATCATTTTTGTAATTTTTGGAATGCTTCGGGTTGTTTTCCAAATGTGTTTCAATGAAGCAGATTCAATACAAGCGACAAGTCGTCTCTCCGTCTTTGCTTATCTGGCGCAATTGGCTTTATTATTTATGCTGCTGGGCATTGGCGTAAATATCCCTGAAAAAGTTTTAGATTTGCTGCACCAGGCTGCACAATTTTTGCATTAAGGAAATTATATAAATATGAAGTGGCTCAAGATTAAAAATTTACAGGCTGTTCCGTTAGCTCAAATTCCACGTCTTTCGATGGAAGAACTCGGAGAGCAGATTATTTCAAAAATCAGGAACGGCAAAAGACTGGTCCAGTTTTTTGGCGCGGAGTGCAAACAAGGACTCACCCTGTACGCAATTCTGGCGGATGATTTACATTCCCTGTTGAATCTGGCCGGCGCTGTTGTGGGAACTCAAAAATCATATCCGGCGCTAACGCCGAAAGCTCCTTCCTTGCATATATTTGAGCGGGAAATATTCGAGCAATTTGGCGTCAAACCCGAAGGACATCCCTGGCTTAAACCGCTGAGGCGCGGCATCGCCGGCATTGACCATAATGAAACGCAATACTCATTTTTTCGCATGGAAGGCGAAGAAGTCCATGAAGTAGGCGTTGGTCCCATCCATGCCGGCGTCATTGAACCCGGCCATTTCCGATTTTCCTGCACCGGCGAGACTGTTCATCATCTGGAAATTCAATTGGGATTCCAGCATCGTGGCGTTGAACAGCTTTTTGTAAAGAAGAGAAATAACTTTACCTTTCTATTAAAATTAGCCGAATCGATTGCCGGAGATACCATCATTGGACATGCCGGCGCTTTTGCTGCTGCAGTTGAGTCGTTGAGCGGAACAAAAATTTCCCATCGCGCTGAGTTGATTCGCGCCATCGCCCTCGAATTGGAAAGAGTGGCAGTGCATCTGGGCGATCTTTCTGCGCTTGCCGGCGATATTGCCTATCTCACCGGGAATGCGGTGTTCAGCGCCCTGCGCACAACAGCCTGCAACACTTCTCTGGCATTGTGCGGCAGCCGTTTTGGCCGGGGACTTTTGACTCCCGGGGGCGTTTATTATGATATTTCCACTGAATTACGGGAAAAAATTACTGCGATCATCGATGAGTTAAAAGAAAAAACAGAACTGGCTGCTGAAGTGTTATTTTCTTCCTCATCTGTCCTTTCCCGTTTTGAAAAAACCGGCGTTGTCACCAAAGAAACCGCCAGAGATATTGGCATGGTTGGGCCTGCGGCGCGGGCAAGTGGGATTCCCATCGATGTCAGAGCAGATTTCCCTTGTGGGGCCTATGCCTATTTCCCGGTCTATGCCTACTCCTTGCGCACCGGAGATGTGTTTGCCAGAGCGTATATCCGGTACATGGAAATTATGCAGTCACTCAGTATTATTCAGGAACAACTGGCAAATTTAAATGGAGGGAAAATCAATCAGCCAATTGGGGAAATTAAACCGGAACATTTCGTCGTCTCGATGTCCGAAGGCTGGAGAGGTGAAATTGCTCATGTGGTTATTACAGATTGCAATGGACAAATATCCCGTTACAAAATTAAAGACCCGTCGTTTCATAATTGGTTTGCCCTGACCCTGGCTGTGCGAAACGAAGGCATATCCGATTTCCCATTGTGCAACAAAAGTTACAATCTTTCTTACTGCGGTTTCGATCTTTAAAAGGAATGCGTCATGTTCGAATTACTCAAATTGAGAAAACAACACGGGTATCAAGCCATCCCTGATATACGGCAAGCCCAATTGCCGGAAATTTTTCGGGGATTCCCATTGCTTAATGAGCGAAAATGTCAGAAAAATTGTCAGGTATGTGTGGAGGCCTGTCCCACCGGGGCGATTACATTGCATCCCTTGCAACTTGATCTGGGCAAATGCATTTTCTGCGGTGAATGCCAACGGGTATGTTCTGCTAACGCCATTCAATTCACTCACAATCATTTGTTGGGCGCCGCGAACCGTGATGCTTTATCAATCGTCTCTGGTATGACGGCTGAATTTTATGAAGAAGCAGCAATTACGACTCATGAAGAAATCAAGAGATTATTCGGTCGTTCCCTTAAACTCCGTCAGGTATCGGCCGGCGGATGCAACGGCTGTGAAATGGAACTGACTGCTGCCGGAAATGTGAACTTTGATATGAGACGATTTGGAATTAATTTTGTAGCGTCACCCCGTCATTCCGACGGAATCGTTATCACAGGTCCGATAACAAAAAACATGGCGCCGGCTTTAATAGATGCCTATCATAGCGTGAATGAACCACGCATCGTGATCGCCGTTGGCGCCTGCGCCATCAGCGCCGGTATTTTTTCTGAATCTCCCGAATTGAACCGCGACTTTCTCAATCATTTTCATGTTGATTTATACATTCCCGGCTGCCCGCCGCATCCCCTGACATTCATCCGGGCCGTGTTAAAATTGATTGGCTGAAGACGTGAAGAAAATATTATCGGTGCGATTTAATTTTTCTTATCATTTTTGATTCCGCCTCTTTTGACAGGAACGATATCTATACCACCTGGATGAAATCGAAAGTCGCATTGGATGCACAGGCCGAGCGCGGGCGATGGCTGGGACGTATGTCCCCGAGCAAGCTTACCGCGAACGATCGGTTGGCGGTATTTGCACACTACAAATGCCTGAACAGTCACGGATTTATAATTCGACCTCCCAAAATTTTCTTGACATTATCAAATTTAAATTGTATACTATCCCAATTTTTTGCCGCTTCGGGTTATCCAGCGAATCACACAGGATAACCTTTTTTATTTATTACTTTACCGGAGGTTTTTGATGAATCGTCTTTCGAAATTATGGACACGAGGAAAAGAATTTTTAGGTGTGGAATATCCCATCATGGCCGGGGCCATGACCTGGATTTCCGATCATAAATTAGTCGCCACCGTATGCAATCACGGCGCGTTCGGCTGTATAGCCGGCGGGAATTTACCGCCGGACATGTTTTCCGGCGAAATCGACAGGATCAGGGAATTGACGGACAAGCCGTTCGCAGTGAACCTGATCACCATTGCCCCCAACTACAGGGAGCATCTCCGCATTGCAGCAGAGAAGCAGGTGCCGTTCATTATTTTTGCCGGCAGTTTTCCGCGCGGCTCAGAAATAAAAATCGCCAAAGAGAGCGGCGCCAGAGTGATGGCGTTCGCTTCCAATGAATCCATTGCCAGCCGCATGATCGACTCCGGCGTGGATGCGCTGATGCTGGAGGGCAGCGAAGCCGGCGGGCATATCGGCCATGTGTCGCTGATAATTCTGCTGCAGCAGGTTCTCTTTGCGGTCGATAACATCCCGATTTTTGTCGCAGGGGGAATTGCCACCGGGCGATTGATGGCGCATCTTCTGCTCATGGGCGCCGCCGGCATTCAAATGGGCACGCGGTTTGTGATGACTGAAGAATGCAACGTGCACCCCAAATTCAAGGAAGCGTTCATCAAAGCCAAAGCGCGCGACGCCATTGCCACGCCGGCGGTTGGTTCTGAACTGAACGTCGTGGCTGTTCGCGCCATCCGAAACAAAGGCATGAGCGATTTTGCTGATCTGCAGATGGAACTCATTCAAAAACATCGCGCCGGCGAAATTACCAAGAAAGACGCCCAGTACACTGTGGAAAATTATTGGGTGGGCGCGCTTCGCAACGCTGTCCAAAAGGGCGACGTCGATTTCGGCTCATTAATGGCCGGACAGAGTGTCGGTCTCGTCGATAAAATTCAGCCGATGAAAGAAATGCTCGATGAAATCGTGCAGGAAGCGGAGCGTGAACTGGAAAATATCTATAAGCGGATTGGCTGTGAAACTGATGTCTAACTTTTGCAACGGAATGATTGAACACAAAGTGCTCTACGTTTGCATGAAGTGCACAAAGAAAAATCGTTTAAGGAAAACTGAAATTTTTAAACAACAATTCTGAGTGAACTTTGCGCTCTCTTCGCGGACTTTGTGTTAAGAATACCTATTTAGCCATAAAAATTAAAAGTACTAGTATTACAAAATCTGTTTACCAGCTTTAAATTAGGAGTTGTCCAATGAAACGAATAATTGTAAAAACTCTCATCTCTCTGGGAATTCTAATCGCGTTGCTTGCTATATACGTTACCTATTTGTTCATGAGTTCCTCAACAATTTCCAAAGGCCAGCCCATTGCTCAATACGAAAATCCTGTTTCTGCCCTTCTCGTCATTGATATTCAGGAGGGAACCACCGGGACAAAATCCATTACCGAGGGCTACCTGCAACAGGCGGAGGTATTCATCAATAAAGTGAATGAGGTTATTGATTGGACTGATTCCTCCTCCATGCCGGTGGTGTATATTTATCACGAAAACACAAACTGGCTGCTCAACTTCGCCACAAAAAATGTTATGGCTGAGGGAAGCGAAGGAGCGAAAATCGATTCCCGCGTGAAAATCATTTCGGATAATACTTTTTCCAAACACAAAATGGACGCGTTCAGCAATCCTGCGCTGGATGAATTTCTCACCAAGAATCGTGTCGATGAAATTTTCGCCATCGGCCTGGACGCTGCCTATTGTTTGAACAAAACCGTCTTCGCTGCAAAAAATCGAAACTACAAAGTGAGCCTGATTGCAGATGCGATCATTTCGGAAACAGACTCCAAAAAGAACAAAATGCTCGAAAAATTTAAGGCCGGTGGAATCAATATTATTCAATCGGACGAATTGATTTTCCCTGAAACGGATAATATTCAATGAATTATTTGGAAGTGAATTGATTTTGAATTCAAGCCAAATTATTGGCGCAATTAAACTAACAGAGTTTTCAAAAAATGGGAGAAAAATCCGATGAACCGAATTTCAATTTTTAATATTATCTCCCTCTTTCTTCTGCTGATGACTATTCTTTCGGAGCCGATTTTTTCAAAGGAGACTCTCATGGCTCAATCGCGCTACAAAGACTACTATCCTTCTCTCGATCGCTGTTATTCCTCCAGGTCGTTAGGCGCCACCATCGAATCGGGAAACACGATATTCCGCTTGTTCGCCCCCACTGCAACTGCTGTCACGCTGGTCACGTTCGCCAGCCACCAGGACAGCGCCGGCCAGGAATTTCCGATGAAAAAGGACAGTGACAACGTCTGGGAATATCAACTGGACGGGGAGCGATATGGCCTGTACTATGGCTACCGCATCGATGGGCCGGCGACGAGAGCCACCATGTTTGATGCCTCGAAAATTGTCGCGGATCCCTATTCCAGAGCGGTGGTGACGCGAAACTCCTATCTCCATCCGGCAAAATCGCTCATCATCAATTCTGAGTATGACTGGGAAGATGACACCTGGATTCAAACCCCGATTCGGGATCTGGTCATCTACGAAATGCATGTACGCGATATGACGATTCACGCCAGCGCCGAAGCAGAGAGTCCCGGAACCTATCCCGGATTGATCGAGCCGGGCAAATCCGGCGGCATTGACTATCTGCTGGATCTGGGCGTGAACGCTGTTGAATTGCTGCCCTGCCAGGATTTTGGCAATATCGAAGTGCCGTACAAAGATAAATCCGCGCCGGTGTTCAACACGTGGAATCCGTACGAGCGCAATCACTGGGGATACATGACCTCTTATTTTTTCGCGCCGGAGTCCTATTACGCGTCGAACGGCGCCATGAAACCGGGGGAGTACAACGGCGCGGACGGTCGGCAGGTTCGCGAATTCAAAGACATGGTGAAGGCGCTGCATCGCCAGGGAATCGCTGTCATCATGGATGTGGTGTACAACCACGTGTCCCAGTATGATCTCAGTCCCTTCAAGTACATCGATAAGAAATATTATTTCCGGCTCAATTCGAAGCGGGAATTTTTAAGCAAGAGCGGCTGCGGCAATGACTTCAAAACAGAACGGCCCATGGCCCGGCGACTGATTCTGGACAGCATCACCCATTGGATGACGGAATACCATATCGATGGGTTTCGGTTTGACCTGGCGTATCTCATCGATGAAGAGACATGCAAACAGATACTCGAACGCGCCCGAAGCATCAATCCCAACGCCTACATCATTGCCGAGCCCTGGGGTGATGGCTACGCGCCGGCGGCTTTCTCCCGGTTAGGCTGGGCCGCCTGGAATGACAAGTTTCGCAATGGCGTCAAGGGCCAGAATCCCCATAACAATACCGGATTCATCTTTGGCCATTGGGAAAAAGAGAACAATACCGGCGCGCTTGCCGGCTATGTTGGCGGTTCAGTCGTAAGTCAGGGCGGGCTTTTCCAGAAGCCGGACCATTCAATTAATTATCTGGAATCCCACGACGACCATACCTTCGGGGATTTTGTGCGAATTGGCGTCCGTGCGGTGAAGCCGAATCAGCGGATCATCAATCTGACCGAGCATATCCGTCTCACCGAGCAGCAGATGAAAATAAGCAAACTGGGCGCGCTGTTTCTGTTCGTTTCCCAGGGCGGCGTGATGATTCATCAGGGACAGGAATTTGCCCGCAGCAAAGTGATCGCGCCGACTGCCCGGCCTGATACCAACCAGTACAAAATCGATCACAATAGCTACAATAAAGATAATGAAACCAACTGGATCAACTACGCCCACAAAGCCCTGAATCAGGAGCTATACGATTATTACCGCGGACTGATTCGGGTGCGAAAAGCGCATCCGGCTTTTCGGAACTCGGACATTCGCGACATCCATTTTTTGAAGTGTAAAAACGAATTTGGGTTGGGATTTTGGATCAGGAAAGCGGGCGCCGGGGATAGTCACAACGTGCTGGTGCTGATGAATGGGCATTCAAAGGAACCGGCGCTGTTCACGCTCCCCAAAGGGACATGGTCGGTGATTGTGAATGGAGATATCGCCGGCACAGAGATTCTGCAAGAGAATGTGACCGGCGAAATTTCAATCCCGGCAACGACCGGGATGATCTTCATTCAGTAAGAATTAGCGCGAGTCGGATTCGACAATTTTATACAGTGCGGCCAATAGCCCAGGCGATGACTTTCAATTCTTCCATCAATCGCTGGAATTGATCCGGCAAAAGCGATTGCGGGCCGTCGGACATCGCGTGATCCGGATCGTGATGGACTTCGATGATCAAACCATCCGCGCCGGCAGCAACCGCCGCGCGCGCCATGGGCGCCACATGATCCCGCTTGCCGGTCCCGTGGCTGGGGTCGCCGATGATCGGCAAATGGCTCATTTTTTTCACAACCGGGATGGCGGAAATATCCATAGTGTTTCGCGTGATTTGCTCGAATGTCCGAATGCCGCGTTCGCATAAGATCACGTTGTAATTCCCGCCGGACATGATATATTCGGCCGCCATCAAAAACTCCTGGATCGTCGCCGACATGCCCCGCTTGAGCAGCACCGGTTTATTGGTTTTGCTCAAAGCCCGGAGCAACGAGAAATTCTGCATATTGCGCGCGCCAACCTGGAAAATATCGACATACTCATAAATCTCATCCAATTGGCTGACCTCGAGAATTTCGGTGACGATCGGCAGGTGGAACTCGTCCGCCACCGCGCGCATCATTTTCAGGCCTTCAAGTCCCATGCCCTGAAATGCATACGGCGATGTTCGCGGTTTGAAAACGCCGCCCCGTAACACCGTGGCGCCGGCCTGGGAAACCGCCTTGGCAATCTTGCGCATTTGCTCTTCACTCTCCACAGCGCAGGGGCCGGCCATCACGACAATCCGATCGCCACCAAGCTCGATCCCATTGAATTTAATGACCGAGTTTTCAGCCTGGAACGTGCGGCTGCACAACTTATATGGCTCCATAATTCGGACCACATTGAGCACACCATCCATATTTTCGAAAAAACTGAAATCCACGTTGACCGAGTCGCCCAGCGCAGCCAGAATGGTTCGGATCGCACCATTGACCTGATGAATCTGTAGTTTGTACGACTCCAATCTCTCTTTCACCGCCTCGATCTGTTCGGCAGTAGCGTTATCTTTCATTACGATTAGCATGTTCTATTTCCTTCTCTTGTAAAGTTCGACATGAGGTTATAATAAGTTTATAAATCGCTTCAACAGTTTCGTCTGTCAACGGCCCGGTATTCTTTACCGTCACCCGGGCAATCACTTCCGCCTCCCGCGCTGAATGGAGTATGGGAACATTCAATTCGCGCTTCAATGTCCCAATTTTCTGGCAGACTTTCGCCCGCTCATTCAACAGTCTGACGAGCGACTCATCAAGACTGTCAATTTCCTGACGTAGTTTCTCCAGTGTCATGAGCGCTTCCCTTTCAAATTTAGTCTTGTATCAGCTTAACCCGTATGTTGCATCGTCCGGGGCTGTTCCTTCTCATTGCTGAAAATCAGCCACGACTCGCCAGGGGATGTCACTCATTCGGTCTGAGCGAAAACGACGAGTAAGAAAGACCATTAAGAATTTTTAGCAAACGACTGACGATTTGAAATTCCGCAAACTCTCTGCCATAAATATCGGAGCAATTCATAAACGTTGACATGGCTTCGCTCTGCGCCTGCCACGTCTTCAGAAACCGCTCTGGCAACTTTCGGATTCTATATCATTTTGATAATTTAATTCATACAATACACTCGTCATTCCTGAAATGAGAAAATAAATTTCTTCACCTGGCCGGCGAGCACTGATAGCATATTTTTCAGATAAAAAAAACCCGCTGTTTTCGACTCGCAGCGGGTTAACATTCATACTGTATATGAAATAATTGTCAACCTCCCACTGCTCTGGAGCGGAAAATAAAGTAATAAAATCGATGAGTCCAATGATGTCCAAACTGGTCGTTCATGATAACCATTATCTCCAGATTGAATTTTCGATGGGTTAATATACCACAAATTTTTGAGATGTCAAGCATTATTTTTAAAATCATGGGTAACTGCTCAGGTTCCAGATTTCAAGGTTCATGGTCCCGGGTTAAAGAGAATTTTCGTCGCTATTCAGGCGTGTATCCTTGCCGCGAACTTGGCTCATTGATTTTTGAACACTACGATAAATCGTGGTGTCGGTACAATTTTAAACCAGCGCCATGCTTCAGCATGGTCACCTGAGTAGATACCATCACGACTTGAAATAGCAACACCGGTTTCTTCATTTGCACTACGGATCGTTCGGGATATTCTTCCTGAACCGGCGCTGGATACATATCGAACGCGTTCATGCAGTTAAACAGATACCAGGTAGATCGGCAAAGATTTTGTTCAATCCTGTTTTTAGCGGGTCATCGGTTGGCGATTTCCTCGAGAATCGTCACGGCCCGGGCATCGGCGCTGCGGCCCAGAATATTCACAGCCCGTTTGCGGACATCAATATTCACATCGGATTTCGCCGCCTGGCCCAACAGTTCGATGGAACGCGCGTCATCCAGGTGGTATCTCAGCAAATTGACTGCCTCGAACCGCAAGGGCGCGCTCTCCTCGTTTCGGAGAATTTTCTCCACGGCCGGGATCACTTCATTCGACTGTTTTCGCTTCATCGCCCGAAGGGCGGAAATTTTTAACTGCTCATCTTCGCTCAGACTGCTGTCGCCCCAATGAGACCATGCCTCGCGCTCGAAGATGCGCCCATCAAATGCAATTTCCGGAATGTCGATCTCAGGCATCACGAAATCTATCCAGGGGATATGCACATCTATTTCTGGCAGAGGCGGGATATCCACCGCGATCTCAGGGATGGCCGGCAGATCGAAATCGAATTCCTGCAATTGAAGGGATTCCAACTGCTGCAACGAAAACTCTAACTCCCGCATGGATGCCTCAAGCCCGCTCAAATCCACCTCAATTTCCGGCATGGCGAGGGATTCTAACTCCATCTGCGCCTGTTCGAGGGCACGTTCCTCTTGCTTCAACTTTGTCTCTGTCCGATTTTGGGAAAAAAGGAGCGAAGCGGAAAACAGACTGAGCGCGATTCCCGCCGTTAAAATAAAGCTATATCGTTTCATTGTCGCCTCCATTAAATTATTCAATGCACGTTGCACGTGAAGATTCACTCCATTGTTCAAATCAATTGAAACTGGTTGTGACTATAATCCAATCCAGTAGCTCATTTTAATCATGAAAATATTATCCACATCAGCGCTCCATAACCGGCTCATGGAATTCGTGAATTGGAAATCTCCAATTGTCTCAATATTTTCCCGCAATTGCGTCCATACAAAGTAGAGCGTGGAACCAGGCTGGTATTCCCAACGCAGCACTGCATTACCGCGCAGCGATTTGTAATTGAAATCAGGGTTGTCAATGGCGATGGCCGGCGCCGGGCCATCGCCATCCGGATCGGCCACGTAATTCCCTGCATCGAACGAAGATTCGCCCTGGCCGTAGATAATGAAGTCATAGCTTTTCGGCCGGGCGAGTTCTTTGAAATCATAATAGTTGCCCGATGAAATGAACGGCTGCGCGTAAAGTTGCAGCGACAGTTTCGGAGTGAACGTCCAATTCAGCCGAATGTCAGTGGATAGCGTCGTCTGGTCCAATTGACCGAAAACATAACGCGCCCCATAGGTTTCAGTCGCGGTCATATCTTCAAAAGTATTGATGTACTGCGCAGTTGTGCGTTCCCACGTGACGTTCGGCCCGACGACCAGCAAGATATTGGACGCCGGCTTCCATTCCACGGCTGAACTGATGCCCCAGAATTTCGCCGATGGGTAATTTCCACCGCTGAGACTCAACTCAACCACAATCGGCTTGCGGTCATCGGAAACGATACTTCCCTGCGCTTCCCATCCGGCCGGATTCAGCGTCAATGGCCCGCCGCGGGTGAGCCGATTATTCACAGTTTCCGGATTGTAGGCCCAGTACCAGTTGAATGAATAATAATTGAGAAAATCCAAGTCCCCGTATTGAAACAGGCCGCTCCATGTGCAATGACCTCCAAAGTCGTACGATGCAAACGGTGAAAGATGCAATTCAGCGCGGCGAAAAATTTTGCCGGGTTTCACCCATTTGTATCCAGCGACAACATGTCCATTTATCACATCGTTGCGCCAAAAAAATCCCAGATCGTTCACATTGAATTTCGGATTGATAAATCCAAACGCAGCGTTTAAAATGAAATTGCCTTTCTGTTTGTTGAGGTAAAAACGACCGGCGTAGCCAGTCATGTCAGTGGCGTTGCTATCCACAGCCACATGGGATACACCCGGTTTTTGGAGATAGTGGTTGGCGCTGCGCTGCAAGCCGATCATACGCTCCTGAATTCCGCGAATATGGGAAATCCCGGCCCAGCCGGTAATCACCCACACTTTTTCCTTATCCAGAAATGTCCAGCCATCGGCGCCAAATATTTCAGAACCATCATTCATGTCGGGACGCAATGCATCATTCTCAAATTTCCGATGGGTGATGGTGGATATAAAACCAAGCCCGCGCCGGCCCTGTTCAATCTCCTTCTGCGCCCGGAAAATGCCATAATAGGTGAGCGGCTCCACCTCGGAGAAAAATTTGTCATTGCCGAGCGACAATTCCGCTTTTTCCCTGGCTGTGACGGCGTGCAGCGTGCCGACATTCCAGGTCGTCCCAATTTTCCCGGACAGCTTGCCGGCGCCGATGATCCGGGCTCCTTCGGGCATATCGACATAATCATAAGATTCGGGCAAACCGCCTTGCGGCGCCCGTCCGATGCGGCGGGTGTAAAATATATCCGGTTCCGACCAGTTCAACGAATAAAAACTATTGGACCCGCCGCGTCCAAACGAAAATATGCTCGAACCTTCGATGAAGAATGGGCGCTTCTCGTCGTAAAATGTTTCGATGTCGCTCAGGTTGACCACAGCCGGATCCACTTCCACCTGTCCGAAATCAGGGTTCACTGTAGCGTCCAATGTCAGATTATTGCCGATTCCGATCTTCATATCGGCGCCGGTACCAGGCAGAAAGCGCGACCCATCATTGAATGGATCGCCCGGTTCCGCATGGGTGAATTCTGCCTTGGTTCGGAAATAGGGCGACAATTCAATCTGCCGGACCGGTTCGACATTCTCGATTCCCACCAGATCGACGAAACGGGAGACAAATCCACTGCCATTTTTAGGCGTGAACACCAGATAATCGCGCTCGTTCTTCCGCTGTATATCGCGCCGGAAATTGATGCTCCAGATATATTTTTCCTTTTGGTGAAAACGAAGCTGAGAATAGGGGACGCGAAATTCTGCCGACCAGCCATGCGCGTCGATGTGCGTTTTGCCTTCCCATACACCATCCCATGAATCATCGTCCCAGTCGTCATTCAGCAGGACACCGTCCAACAGCGCGCCAGCCGCTGTCAGGGCAAAAAAGTAACCGCTGCGTCGGTCATAATACGGATCGATGAAGACAATGAACAGATCGGAATTCGTGAACGAATCCCTGCGAGCCAGTTGCGCAATGATCGAATCAGCGGCCGAATCGTACATTCGAGCGCCAATGTAAATTGCGCTCTCATCGTAGGCAACGCGCACTTCGGTTTTTTCGGTGGGTCGACCGCCTTCATTCGGATCGCGTTGGGTAAATTGCGTCACGCCGTTACCATTCTGCCACACTTTCTCGGTCAGCAGACCATCGACTGTGATGGATTCGTCCAAACGCGCGGCTCGAACGATCAATGAATCGGACACATCAGCGTCCGCGCCATGCGCCAGGGCTATTACGGACAGGATTATCAAAATGACGCAGAACAGTTTGTTCGTCATGGGGGCCTCATTTTTTGCGATTTGATTTGTGGGTCAGGCTGCTTCTCTTCAACGGATCGAAGGAGTCGTTCAGCACCTTTTCTGATTTGGTTGCTGCAACTCATGATTGCAGGTGTTTCTCATGAGCCTATCAATAAGACAATCTCCCTCCGAAAAGGTTGCCACTTCAGTAAGATTTTATCGCTACTTACGGACAATATCGATCAAGGTTTCAAGAGCGCGGGGATCATCGCTTTGCCCCAACCAGAACACTGCCTTTTTTCGGACCCCGGGATTGGGATGGCTTTTACTCAATTTTATCAACACGGGCACACTATATTTTCCAGGCAGTTGCGATACAGCAAACACGGCCTGTTCCTGAATTTCCAAATCGTCATCGTCATAGGCAACGTCTTCCAGCGCCTCGCCGGCTCGCGCTGATGCTTTTTGTCCCAACCAAAAAATGGCTTTCATTCGCGCGCCTTCGGTTTTTCCGCGCCTGGCCAGATCGATCAACGCCTCCACTGCGACTTCATTCGACTGCTGACTCAATGCGAACACAGCCTTTTCCATGACGCTTTCCGAGGGATCCGCATTGGCGATGGCGACCAGCAATTTCACCACCTGAGTATCATCCTTCTGACCAAGCCAGAAAATGGCCTGCTCGCGCACGTCTTCGTGGTCTGCGCTTTTCGCCAGGTTGATCAACGCCGCTGTGGCCTCCGGCAGCCGCATTTGACTCATTCCAAACACTGCTTTTTCCCGAATCGATTGGGACTTATTTTTCTGCGCCGCGTTTTCCAATATGTGCAGCGCGTCCCGCCGATCCTGTTGACCCAGCCAGAACACGGCATTCTCGCGCGAATCCAGCGAGGTGTCGCTTTCCAGGATGCGCTTCAGGAACGCCACCACGCATTCGGAGCTCTCGTGGACGCCGGCCGCTGTGATCAGTTCGTCCTTCAGCGATTTATCTTTCATTTCAAAATAGATATGCTCAATGCGGTGGATGCTCTGCTCCGTATCAGCGCCATGAAGCCAGATCAGCGGCAGTTTTCCCAGATCAACGGACAGCGAGATATTATTGACCTGCACATCGCGCAGTCCACCTTCCCGGCCAAACTGGAATAGCACGGCCACTTCCTTTAGTATTTTAGTCCCTTCCTGTTCGCGGCGCGATGCTCTTTCCAGCGCATTCCGCGCTTCATCGCGGATGATTTCATCATCAGAGCGCTTGTCCGCGTCTGGCCCGGATTTCCGACCATTGATCAGTTCGTCCAGCGACGTGTGATCCTGCCAGTCCCCGCTGCGGGACGAACAGATCGTCGATTGCTCGCCCATCAGTTTTTGAAAGCTGTAGCCGATCCAGAAACCATCTTTCAATTCTTTATCCCGTACCTGTCCCAGCGCCCATTGCCACCGCTGCTCCAGGGGTTCGGTCGGATCGGGATGTTTCAGGATGGTATCCGAAATTAACGGTTGGACGCACACGAGCAGAAAAAAGAATAAAATACTGAACTGATATTTTCCAGGTTTCATCATGGACCTCTCGATCATGCAACACGCTTGTTTTCTTGGTCTTGCGAAAGCGCCCATCCCCTCATCGCTGAATGGGCGCATTCGATTCGGTGAACAGTTATTTTTTCTCCAATATTTTTATGAGCGCTTCCTGCGCTTTTGGCGTGCCGATCTGCCCAAGCACTGCCACGGCATCTTTTCTGAGGATCATCTCTGTTTCGTTATTGATGATCTCCACGAGAACAGCCACCGCCTCATCGCTATCAGAATTGGCTAACGAACGGACTGCCGCCTGCCTCAACTTGATATCGCGCTCCTCTTTCAATATTTTGGAAACCATCCCGACGCTGGCATTGCCCCCCTTGTTCATGACAGCGTAAAGCACTGCTTTTTTCACTTCGGGAAACTGAGCCTTTTTCAATACGTCGTACAATAATTCAATATCACCTCTTTCCGCCAGATTGCCCAGCGAGTAGGCCGCAACCCTGGCCAGCTTTTCATCGGGATGGGTTGTGGCGATTTTGATCAGTACATCCCGGGCTCCATCGCCGCCATAGTTGCCGATTGCATAAAGCGCTGCTTCCCGGGTTTCGACATCCACTTTTGAATCGACGATTTCATTCAAAATACCCATGACCTGCTCATCCTGAATGTTGGCGATCGCATACACTGCGGATCGGCTCAACCGCGGATCAGTGGCGTTCAAGGCTGCATCGCGCAGAATATCCAGCGAATGCACATCGCGCCGATTACTGATGGCGTAAATGGCTGCCTCTTTCACCGAAGGCAACTTCGCCGATTTAATGATATTGCGCAACTCATCGGTGGCGGCATTGTCTTTCAGGTTCCCCAGCGAATACGTTGCTGCTTTCGCCAGCGATTCATCCTCATTTTCCCGCGCCAGCTTGCCTAAAAACGGCGCCATGTCTTTGACGTCTGCGTTGCCCAATGCGTACAGCGCATGTTTGCGCACGTCGCCATCGGCTTTGGAAAACACAATGTCTTTCAACGCTGCAATCGATTGCTCGTCCCGCTTAGTGCCCAATGCGTAGACCGCCTTTTGCTGTACTTTCGGGTCCGGATCGCTTCTGGCAATTTCAATCAACTTTTTGGTCGCTGCCGCAGAATGAAAATTTCCCAGCACATACAAAATTTTCGCGCGGATATTTTCGTTTTCTGTCCGGTCGTATAAATTGATAGTGGCCTGAAGCGCCCGCTCATCGCCGATATTTTGCAGCGCGTACAATGCAGCCAGACTCACTTCCTCGTTTTCGCTCTGTTTCAGATATTCCACCATTTGCCTGTATTCCGGCTTGCCCGACCGGGCTAAATCCTGTCCGATTCGAATCATATTCGATTTGGCGTCATCCGCCCATTCGCTGCCGCTGAAATTTTTGAGAAACGTATCGTAACATTGAAAGACCAATTCCAGGTCCTCGCCTTTTTTCTCTCTGGCAAAACATTGCCAGAAACGCGAGTCATCGATCCAGTCGCTCTCGGGAAAATCCTCCACCAGTTTTTCGAACGACGCCAAAGCCTTTTCCCATTGCTCGTCGAGGATGAATTTGTAGGCAATTTTATAGGCTTCATCGGCCTGTTCTTGCTCTTCGAACACAATCGCCCTGACCGGCCAAACAATCGCCAGCAGGGTCAGAAGAGTTAAGAATGATGCTATTCTCACTTTATGGTTGAACATGGGTTCACTCCTTTTATATATGGATTTGATTTTTTTTCTTCTGTTCAGTGGTTGTTCCCGGCAGTTGTCCCTGCCGATTCATCATATCAAGATTAATTTTCAACAGGATACCGGTCTCGTCCACGCCGCTTTTCACCACCTCGATGGCTGCCAGGTCGTTCACATTTTCGAAGTTGGCAATTTGCAGCAGGATCATTTCCAGATTGATGATGAGCTCGCGCACCTGCTGTTGCGCCGGATCTGTCAGTTGATCTCTGAGATAATCCGCCTCCTGAACCAGGTCCTGGGAAATTTGCTTCTGATAGGGAATATCCAGGGCGTAGGTGTCTTCATTCTTCGTGTCGAAATTGACTAAACCCAGCAGCAGAATTTTCGACCGATCCAGATAGCGGTTGGTGCGGGTTTCCAGCGCCACGTGCTGCGCCGATGTATCGCGTTGCGCCTGCATCACCGATATTTGAGGCGTGGGTAGGCTGTTGCTAAAATAAAACTTGCCAATCAACACCCCAACCGCGATGAGCGCGATGCCCACGGCGAAACGGTAGGCAAGCTGTGGCTGGAACCGAACGCGTCCGTTCAACTGCTGCCACCAGGTTCGCAGCGGGAATCCTGTTCGCTGCCGGTCCGACAGTTTCTCTTCCAGCCTGTCCCAGTAATTGTCCCAGAACGCCGCCTCCGGCTCATCCAATGTGCGTCGCTTCATGGTCTGCACCACCTGTGTCATCCGCCGGTATTCAGCGCCGCATACAGGACACGTTTCGATGTGGTGGAAAAACCATTTTTTTTGTTCCCGGCTCAATTCATCGCTGAGACCCTCGGCAAACATGGCGCGACATTTTCGGCATTCACTCATTGGCATCCTCCAATCCAAATTCTTCCCGATAAAAAGACAATTCTTTCCGGAGCCGTTTGATCGCCCGGAAATGCAGACTTTTCACGCTGCCCACTGTGATGCTCAGCGTCTCCGCAATCTCCTTCAGCGGCAAATCGTGGTAATGGCGCAGCACAAAAATCGACCTCTCCCGCGGCGCGAGTCGCTGCAGCGCTGCATCGATATGGGCCTGCATCAATCCGGCTTCGGCGCTCCTTTCCGGATTCTGCCCTGTCGACAAATGTTCCTGATCCTGATTGTCGCCACGATCTTCTTCAATGAAATCATGCAGCGTCATGGCCGCATAGGATTTTTTGCGGCGCTGGCTGATGCTCGTATTGACCGCAATCCGGTAAAGCCAGGAGCTGAATTGGGCGTCGCCGCGAAAATCCTTCAACGACCGATAGGCTTTGATAAACACTTCCTGGGACAAATCCTCAGCGTCGTGATGGTTCCCGGTTAAATCCCGTGACAGATAGTAGATTCTTTTTTTATAGCGCTCCACCAGTTCCCGAAACGCAGCTTTCTCACCCTGGCGCGCACGCTCAACAAGCACGGTATCCTGATTCACTCGAAAGGGCTCCCTTTTTCTGACTGTAAGACGAGAGTTCAAATAAAAAGGTTCGCAACGCCGGAGTAATTATTATCACATTCATTTTTCGCACCTATATTTTACTTGACATTTTGATGGTTTTGTTTTATTATTAAAGGCCGGATTTTTTCATATAATAATTTCGAAGTGAGTCGAGTTTCGATTTTATTCTTTATTCCTCACCAAAAAAACAAAGTGTGCAAAACGCTTTTATCCGATAGAACAATTTGAATATCAACGAGTTATAAGACCTCATTAGGATAGGAGAAATTCATAGAATCTTATTTTCACTTTTATCATCTTTCCCTGCAAATTTAACTATTCTCAATTTATAATCCAATTCATATATTAAAAAACAGAGGACAGAATATGCAAACCTCAAGAATCATTTGGACAAAGATTGACGAAGCCCCGGCATTGGCTACCTACACACTTCTTCCTATTGTTCAAGCGTACACAAAAGGCTGCGGCATCCAAATCGAGACCAGCGACATTTCTCTCGTCGGCCGAATTATTGCAAACTTTCCTGAAAAGCTAAGGGAAGATCAAAAGATTCCGGATTGTCTCACAGAATTGGGCGAAATCGCCAAAACTCCGGATGGCAATATCATCAAGTTACCAAATATCAGCGCGTCCATCCCCCAACTTCAAGCAGCCATCAAGGAATTGCAGGAAAAGGGATACGATATTCCCAATTACCCGGAAGAACCGAAAAACGACGAGGAGCGAGCGCTTCAAAAACGATTCTCTGTGGTTCTTGGTTCGGCGGTAAACCCGGTGTTGCGCGAAGGAAATTCGGATCGCAGGCCGGCTGCTTCGGTGAAAAAATTCGCCCAGAAATTTCCTCATAGAATGATGAAGGACTGGCCAAAGAGCGGCTCCAAAGCGCGCGTTGCTCACATGCACGAAAAAGATTTTTTCGAAAGCGAAAAATCGACCACGGTTGAAAAAGCAACCGATGTAAAAATCGAATTTGTTGATAAAAATGGAAAAGCCACTGTTTTAAAAGAGAAGTTATCACTGCAGGACGGCGAAGTCATCGATGCTGCCGTGATGAACGTGGCCGCCCTTCGTAACTTCTATGCGGAAGAAATAGATGCGGCTAAAAAAAATGGCGTGCTGCTTTCGCTGCATCTCAAAGCAACCATGATGAAAGTCTCCGATCCCATCATGTTCGGCCACTGTGTGTCCGTGTATTATAAAGACGCGCTTGAAAAACACGCGGATACACTCAAGGAAATTGGGGCCAACGTCAACAACGGGCTGGCCGATGTTCTCGAAAAACTGAGCAAGCTGCCGGCAGATAAAAAAGCCGAGATCGAAGCGGACATCGAAGCTGTGTATAAAACGCAACCGGAACTTGCCATGGTCGATTCGCGAAAAGGCATTACGAACCTGCATGTGCCCAACAATATTATTGTCGATGCGTCCATGCCCAATGTGATTCGCGATGGCGGCAAAATGTGGAATAAAAACGATGAATTGCAGGATTGCGTTGCCATGGTGCCGGACCGAAGTTACGCGACCATGTACAAAGAAATTCTAAAAGATGCAAAAGAACATGGCCAGTTCGATCCCTCGACCATGGGCAATGTTTCCAACGTCGGTTTGATGGCCCAGAAAGCCGAAGAATACGGCTCGCACGATAAAACCTTCGAAGCCCCGGCAGACGGCGCGATTCGTGTTGTGGACTCCGCCGGCAAAACCCTTCTCGAACAAACCGTTGAAGTGGGCGATATTTTCCGCATGTGCCAAGCAAAAGACGCGCCAATTCAGGATTGGGTGAAGCTGGCGGTTACGCGTGCAAAAGCGTCCGGATCCCCGGCAATTTTCTGGCTTGACGAGCGTCGCGGACACGACAGGGAGATCATCAAAAAAGTGAAAAAATACCTGCCGAACCATGACACCACGGGCCTCGATATCCGCATCATGAAGCCGGAAGAGGCAATGCGATTCTCCCTGGAACGGATTCGCAAAGGACAGGATACGATCTCAGTAACCGGCAATGTGCTGAGAGATTACCTGACCGATTTATTCCCGATTCTCGAATTAGGCACCAGCGCGCGCATGTTATCCATCGTTCCGCTGCTTAACGGGGGCGGACTTTTTGAGACAGGGGCCGGCGGTTCCGCTCCCAAGCATGTTCAGCAATTCCTCAAAGAAGGTCATTTGCGGTGGGATTCGCTGGGCGAATACTGCGCCCTTGTTCCCTCTTTCGAAATGATCGCGGAAAAAACCGGCAATGAAAAAGCCGCGCTTTTAGCCGAGACGCTGGATCAGGCGGTTGGCAAATACCTGGAAAACGCGCGGTATCCGTCCCGTAAGGTGAACGAACTCGACAACCGAGGCAGCACGTTCTACCTCGCTTTGTACTGGGCCCAGACATTGGCAGCGCAGAATAAAGATGCAGCGCTGAAAGAACGTTTCGCCAAAGTCGCTAAAAAGCTCGAAGAGAATGAAGCCAAAATTACCGAAGATCTGCTTGCCGCCCAGGGAAAGCCGGTCGATATTGGCGGCTATTACATGCCGGACGATGAAAAGGCGACCAAAGCCATGCGCCCCAGCGCCGCGTTCAACGCGATCATTGACGCCATGTAATTAGCTAATAAAAATTCTGAAAATTTCCATCGAAACCAACGAAGTGGTTTTCGGATTTACTATCGAATTATCCTGTCCGCGGAATATTTTCTCTATTCGCTGACCGGGTTTCAGTTCAAATCCGAAAACCACTTTTTTTTAAGATTCATAGGCCCGGTTGATGATTAAATTTTCATATTCACACGAATCTTTCAGTAGAATTTTCATGACGCATGTATAATTGAATCAAAATTGGATTGAAAGGCGTATAACTTTTTTCAATTCAAGTATAATTTTTCACCTCGCAGCCTACGGAGTTAGACAATGTGTTCCATACTGGGTATTCTCGATATTAAAACTGATGTCACTGAAATGCGAAAAAAAGCGCTGGCACTGTCGAAACTGCTACGCCATCGCGGGCCGGATTGGTCCGGAATGTACACCAACGATCACGCGATTTTAGCCCATGAGCGACTGGCTATTGTGGATATTCAAAATGGCGCTCAGCCGCTTCTGTCCACCGACGGTAAACTGGCGCTGGCTGTGAATGGTGAAATCTATAATCATAAGGAACTGGAAAGAAACCTGACCCGGCCGTACGAGTTCACCACAGAATCGGACTGCGAAGTGATCAATGCGCTGTATCGCGAAAAGGGGGCAGGTTTCCTGAACGACCTCAACGGTATCTTCGCCTTCATTCTGTACGACAGCGATGCCGGATCGTATCTCATCGCCCGCGACCATATTGGCATTGTTCCGCTGTACATGGGCCACGATGCGCATGGCAATTTTTATGTGGCGTCGGAAATGAAAGCGCTTGTTCCTGTCTGCAAATCGATTCAGGATTTTCCGCCGGGCCATTATCTCTCCAGCAAAGAGGGCGCACTGAAAAAATACTATCATCCAACCTGGCAAAACTACGAGGATGTGAAATCCAATGGCGCCGATAAAAAATTGCTGCGTCGCGCGCTGGAAGATGCGGTTCACCGACAGTTGATGTCCGACGTGCCCTATGGCGTATTGCTCTCCGGGGGACTTGACTCGTCCATCATCGCGGCCATCGCCAAAAAGTATTCCCAGCGCCGCATTGAGAGCAACGACATGAAAGAAGCCTGGTGGCCGCAGCTTCACAGCTTTGCCATTGGTCTGAAAGAATCGCCGGATCTGGCAGCAGCCCGCGAAGTGGCTGACTATATTGGCTCGGTGCATCATGAATTTCATTTCACGATACAGGAGGGATTGGATGCCCTGCGGGACGTCATTTATCACATCGAAACCTATGACGTGACAACAATTCGCGCCTCAACGCCCATGTACCTTTTGGCCCGGCGCATCAAGTCCATGGGTGTGAAAATGGTGCTCTCCGGCGAGGGCGCGGACGAGATTTTTGGCGGCTATCTTTATTTTCATAAAGCGCCAAACGCCCAGGCATTGCACGAGGAGACAGTGCGCAAGCTCCAGCAGTTGTTCAAATTCGATTGCCTGCGCGCGAATAAATCCATGGCATCCTGGGGCGTCGAGGCGCGCGTGCCATTTCTGGATCGCGAATTCCTCGATGTAGCCATGGCCATCAATCCGGAGGATAAACTGGCCCGAAATGGTCGCATGGAAAAACAGATCCTGCGGGATGCCTTCCGCGACTATCTGCCGGCTTCGATCAGCAATCGCCAGAAGGAGCAGTTCTCCGATGGTGTTGGCTATTCATGGATTAACACGCTGAAAGATATCGCGGAGAAAGAAATAACAGACCAGCAAATGGCGAACGCCCATTTCAGGTTTCCCATCAATACGCCGGTCACAAAAGAGGCCTATTTTTACCGAACCATGTTTGACGAACTCTTCCCTCACGACGATGCCGCGCGCTGCGTCCCGGGCGGACCGTCCGTTGCATGCAGCACCCCTGTCGCGCTGGAATGGGATAAGGAATTGCGGCACATGATCGACCCATCCGGTCGCGCTGTGAAGAACGTCCACAAACAAAGCTATTGATTTTACACCCAACGAATGCAATGGAAATCTGAAGAATTGCCGCCAGGACGCGATGGTGCCAAATATCTTTATGAAAACAGAAGCTGTTTTTAAAATACTTAGAAATAAAATGAAACGAAGTGGTCACCAAGGGCGCAGAGAAAAGACCAGCTTTGAATTGGCCGGAGTGATATTAAAATTTTCAATCAAACAATGAAAATCATGTTCACCAATAGTAACAGAAGACCAAAATAACCAGGAAAATACCTGGTTTCATAAGTTTGCAAACAGCTTTTTTTCATTACCAAAACTCTGCGTACCTCTGCGGTCTCTGCGACCTCAGCGTTAGAAAAGATATGGGTAAGGGTAAGCTCTGGGAGAAGGGCCGGTGATGAGGGAAAGAATCTTTACATTGTATTCAAAGAATTTTGAAGTGAAGCTGAATAGCTACTCATAATCAAATTTAGCTACGTCATTTCTAAAGAAATATAGAATGAAGCATCGACACAGTCGATCTACTCCATACTAAAATAATACGTTAAACGCTCATTTGGCATTTCATTTTAAAAATTCAGGTTGTATAAATCATTTCTTTGAGGCTTAGCGTCTTTGCGGCGATTGCTTTCTATGGGTTTAATATCTCTCGAAATCTGATGCATGGCTTTTCGAATGCTGAATCGGCTTCCGCTCTCCGGTCATTTCAACTTTTTCGCTTTGGTGGGACTTTTGGGCAAAGTGAAATAAAACGTCGCGCCGCGGTTGAGTTTCGACTCCACCCAGACGCGGCCATCGTGATGCTCGATGATCTTTTTCACAATTGTCAAACCAACGCCCGTCCCTTCGTGCGTATCGCTGTTCTGCCTGACCTTTTGGAACACCTCAAAAATGCGCTCGTGATTTTCTGAATCGATGCCAATCCCATTATCCTTCACCCAAAATTGATGGCTATCCTTTTTCTCTTTGCAGCCAATTTCTATCTGCGGAACGCGTTCAGGGGACGAGTATTTGATGGCGTTTACGATGAGATTTTCGAACACTGTTTGCATCCGGTTCCTGTCGCCGAAAACAACAGGAAGCTTTTTCGAAACGACATACTGGATGTTTTTCTCATGCAGCCGGGGATACAGGCTCATCAATATTTCATTGACCAGCTTATACGTCGAGAACCGGCATTTCGCGCCGACCACATGGCCAGCTCGCGAGAGTTTCAGCAAGTCATTGATCATCTTCTCCATGTACTCGGCGTTGCATAAGACTCTGTCTAAATATTCATTCCCTTCATCATCGATGCCGGCGCCATGATGCTCTTTGAACAGATTTAAAAATCCATGCAGGGCAATGATAGGCGTCTTCAAATCGTGGGACACGGTGCAGACAAAGGAACTCAATTCTTTGTTGATGGACTCCACCTCGCGGCTCTTTGCATCCAGCTCTTTGAACAACATGGCATTCTCGATATGAATGGAGAGTTGCTGCCCGATCGTAGCCAGAAGCTCTTTCGTCTCCTCATCAAAGTCAATATGATTCACACTGGCGACAGCAAACGCGCCGAACAGGTTCTTCCGAATCGACAGCGGGACAAGCGCGATGGACCGGCAGTGCGGTGGCCGACTGAATAATTCAGAGAAGATATCTGAAGAGGGGTTGAAGGCAATCAGCTTCTTTTCTTTTTTGAGTTGACTGATGAGGTCAAAATATCGCTCCAGCAGACTTTCAGTTTCGGAGGGGGTCATACCCACAAGGGCGATGGGGCCGAAGTTATTTAGCCGGGAATCTCCGAGACAGACTGCACTTTGCTCAAATCCCATGATCGTACACACGCTCTCCAGAACGGACTGCAGATCTTTATTCAAATATTTAGGCTGGGTCATCGAACTGGAAATCGCCGCCAGCAAAGCCAGTTCCTTTTTCTGCTGCTGCAATTCCCGCTCGTAATTTTTCGTCGGGGAAAGATCGTGAAAAAAGATGAAGTAGGTGTCCGGCGCCTCGGACTGAGTCCAGCGCATTTCAACGGGCACAATGGTGCGATCGCTGCGAATTAATTGCAGCTCAAGCGCCGCTGAACTTTGAACGGACGCTGCCCCGCGCTTTTGATTCATCGCAGCGCAGATTTTTTTTCTATCCTCTTTCTGGAAGAATAATTGCTGGAAATTCCCACCCTGAATTTCATCTTTCGGGTATCCGCTGAGATGTATAAAATTTGTATTGACTTGCCGAATCGCAAAATCAGCATCTACCACCAGGATGGCCTCGCGGATGGACTCTAACAGTGAAAAATAATTCGATTGAAATGTATCGGCCTGGTACTTGAGAGCATTGTGTTGTTCTTCGAATTGGCGAATGTACTGATTCATTTCATGAGGGGAATTTGGCGGTAGGTCCACGATTTTTATCGATGAAGCATGAGCGCTGACAATGGGTTGTTTTCTTTGTTTACGAAGGACTGGTTTCTTTAACAGGGATTTAGCTTTCAATTCAGTCTTCTGTTTTGCTTCCCTCTTCTGCTTCCGATTCACAGATTCACCTCCACACGATCACGTGAACTTCCAATCAAAATGGCTGCAAAATCTTGCTCGTTCGGCATTACCAAAGAGCAACATGTCTCACCGGCACCAGGCAGTTGACAGGGCGCTGCGTTGCGAAGTATGAATGAATGGCCATAAGTGCGTTGCTAAAATAAACAGAGAATAATTTATAATCAAGTTAAAAAATCAATATTGCTTTTTTTTAATTATCCGTAATTTTCAATCAAACTCCATTGTTTTCAAGCTCTATTTTAATTTTTGAGAAATTTATTGTTGTGAAAAAGCTGCACGAAGATATGCTGAGGAGAGACGCGCCAATCGACGGTTCACGCCGGCGACTTTTGCATGCTCTATTTGAGCAGATACCGAAACGTAATGATACCTGTTTCAATTCGCTGGGGGACTGTCGTCGGCAGGGGATTGAATTGCCATTGACGCAGGGCATCCAATGTTAGTTTCTCCAACGCCGCGTCGGACTTGATAATCGGCAACATTTCGCCGACCCGGCCGCTCGGCAGGACAGAAAATCGGATTTTAATGGTGGCTTCTTTCTGAAGATTTTCGGGATACGCCGGTATCATCTTCGCTGTGACAGTCCGCGCGGCGGCATCGCCTTCGATCTCGTAGGGCGCCTGACCCTTGGCGTCCGACTGCGTCCCCGGCGATGGGGTGAGTTTTTGGTCTGCGGCAAGGCTCTCGACCGACGTGGCGATCTCTTTCTCGTCCGAGTGAGTATTGGACAGCGCAGTCCCGACGGCATTTTCCAGCTCCTCGCTTTTGGCGACCGGCGGCAGGACGAGATTTTCCTGGGCCGGGATCTGTTTTTTCTGACTCAGATCCTTCAATTCCGGCGCCTCTTTTTCCAGCATTTTTCGAAGCGGCAAATTGACCAATTCCGGTTTCGGCGCCACTTCTTCTTTGACAGGCGTCGGCCTGGAAGCCGGGACGATGGGCGCCGACTGCGTCGCGCTGAAATCCGGGCCGCTGACAAATGAAATTTCGGTCAGGTCCGGTATTTCGATATCGAGATGAAGCGAGTACAGAGCGAAAATCAAGAGGAGCACACCGTGAGCCACGAGTGAAATTACAGCGGCGATCCACGCGTTTTTTTCTCTGAATTCCGTCATCACAAACGGCTCCCCGGCTGGGTTGCAATCATGAATTTTTGAGCGCCGGCTAATTTGGCAATATCGACAACTTCAACCAGCACTTCGACGGTGAGGTCTTTGTCGGCCTGAAGCACAACCATCTTCTCCGGATGGGTTTTCAGCAATTGGGACAGCTCATAGCTGAGGTCGCTTTTAGCCACCTTCCGGTGATTCACAAAAATCAATTCCCTGTCCGTGATTGAAATATAAATTCGGTCCCGCATCTCCGGCTGGCCGGTGAGCGCTTTCGGCAAATCCACCTTGATTCCCGGCTGCACGAAAAACGAGGAGGATAGCAGGAAAAAGATCAATAGCAGCAGCACAATGTCCGTCAGTGAAATGGTGGAAAAGGCCACCAATCGCTGTTTAGTCATTTGAAATTTCATCAGCCGTCTCACCTCCCAGAATGAGCATATCCAGCAGCGCCGTTGAATTTTCTTCCATTTCGAACACGAGATATTCGACTTTACTCTGGAGCCAGTTGTAGGCGATCAAGGCGGGAATGCCAACGATCAGCCCTGCGGCTGTGGTCACCAGCGCTTCCCAGATTCCGCCGGCCAGCACACTGGAATCCACATTGCCTCCCAGTTCCTGCACCTGAATGAACGCCTGTATCATTCCGGTGACTGTGCCCAAAAATCCCAACAGCGGTGCAATGGCCGACATTGTTCCCAAAATTCCCAGGTTCTTTTCAAGCTGGTAAATTTCGACTCTGCCGGCGCTTTCGATGGCTTCTCTGATTTCAGCCCGCGGACGGTTGTAGCGCTCCACAGCCGCCTTGGTGATCTTCGCAATGGGCGCAGTCGTACGCTTGCACAGAATGACGGCATCGGAGATCTTCTTTTTCAAAAACAGAGATCTCACCTGAAGCATGAAGCTTCGGGCATTGATCCGCGCCTTCCGAAGAAATAGCCAACGCTCGATCACCACGGCCAGCGCAACAAGGGAACAAAGGAAAATCGGAATCATTACAATTCCGCCTTTGAAAAGTATTGTCAATAAATTCATGATTCCTCCACATCTTTCCAGCGATTCAGGCAAAGCACATGATTGGAACTCTAAAAAATTTCGCAGCGATGTTCATCTTATACCATTATAACCATTATGCGGTACAGCGGGTTCAGCGCTACTGGTAGAGAATCTCCCGCACGACTCTGCCGACATTTTCCAGGCTTTGCGGGCTGCATTTATCCGGCGTATCTTCGACGGTGTGCCAGTAGTCATAATCAAAATCAATGATATCGATGCAGGGTATTCCAGCTTCCAGTAAATTCAGATGGTCGTCATACACCTCGTACATCACTTCCGGAATGAACGTCCCGATCCCCAGGTCATCAGCGATATCCCAGACGCGCTTCACAATGGGTTGGGCATATTTGTTCGAATTCACTTCCATGTAAATCTGCTGGTCCGCATCACCGACCAGATCGAGCAAAATTCCGATTTCAGGATGATAGTTCCTGACGACGCTCCGGGCAAATTGTTTTGAGCCCAAAGCCCACGAGTCATTATTCCCGTACGAACCAAAATCCTCTGCATCGAACAGCACAATATCAACGCCGTATTTGGGTTCGGCAATATGGATAATGCGCGCAATTTCCAGCAAAATAGCCACGCCGGAGGCCCCGTCGCTTGCCCCGGGGACCGGCTTGTTGTGATTGGCCGGATCCGGATCCCGATCCGCCCAGGGACGGGTATCCCAGTGGGCGCAGAGCAGCATGCGATTTGTCCTGTTGGGATGGAAATTAGCAATGATGTTATAGCACGTCGCCGGCTTGGCTGGCTCCAGTTTCACCTGGAACGCCTGTTCTGAAACGTGCGGGGTGTACTTTTTGAGTGATTCAACCAGATAGTCTTTGCACTGGACGTGCGATGCTGTACCGGGCACGCGCGGTCCGAACTGACATTGCGCTTCCAGAATTCGAAAGGCATTTTTCGCGTCGAATTCCGGAATGACTTGACTTTGGCACGATGCGAAGCTCAGTAAAACCGTAGTAATGAATCCCACGAATAGGGTTAATTTCATACATATTCCTGTCAGACGAGTGGATAGATTCGGCGCTCACTCACACGTCCGGGCAAATAGCCATGACGTTGTGAAATTCCTCCCCCGGGCAGGGTCGGTTATGAACCTCGGATCGCAATATTGACGTTCAATCCGAATTCCTGAATGGAGGTATCGCCGATACGCTGATTCTTATTTTTGCCAATAGAGAAATGCATACCGCCGCGAACGTTCTGGCTGAAGGAATAGGTCAGTTGCGGTTTTAACGACCAATCCTCACGGCTGTCGGTCGTTACCCAGCCCTGGTTGTTGAGGCTGTTGAACGTGGTGTTGTTGTTCATGGCGAAGGTCAACTGAAAATCGATGCTGTTCTTCAACTCCTTGTTTTTGAACGGCCAAAACGGCAGCGGTATTCGGAAACCACCGCTGCGGGAATAGGACGCGGTGAATGAAAGATCGGAAGTATTCGATTTCTGTCCGCCGGAGCCGCCGGTGACGGTCTCGTTGATGCTCTCGGACCAGTTATAGCGGACATTAACGTTGATGTTCCTTTTCAAACTCATGTTGAAACCGGCCAGGGGACGAAATGCTTTTGTGTAGGACTTTTTTGTGATCTGGCTGGAATTATTCTGCCATGATTCCTGTTTCACACCGGAAAAACTATGATCAAAACTGATGCGCTGGGCAATTTTACTCAGGAACGCGATTTTCTCGAGACCGGACCATCGCAGCGACCATTCCGGGATAGGCATTCCGCCGGTTTTCTCCGAATAGAGCCACGATTCTGAATAGTCCCCGGTAGTAGTTGTGCTCTCCCGTCTGTTGCGCTCCATATTGTATTTGAACGACAGGTCCATCGACTTAATGATATTCAAACCGCTCTGCAGCGACACGCTATTGGACAGGGTCAACGAGCCGGTATTGGTTCCCACGCCGGCCACGCTCTCCATGCCGGGGTCATTGGAACGTCCGAACATGTAATCGAACGAGGGCATTCCCCCTTCCGGGTCGAGACCGTAATTGCTCACGTTATTTCTCTTGGCAATGTTGACGGATAAGGGCTGAATCCGACTGGTGAAAAATTGAATGCCATCGCCAAGCAATTTGAACGGGCTGACTTTGGGGGTGACGTCCTTCTTTTCCTGCTCGGGATTCGGACTCGGCTTTGCGCCGGGTTTAGGTTTTCCCTGTTGCCGCGTTGCCGGTCGTGTCGATTTTTTGAACACGGACTTCATCAACTGGTCCGGGTCAAATGTGAACGAGCCGTTAATCGACGAATTGTTCGAAGCGCTGCGTCCCCGATCTTTCTGCTGAAGGTTGTTAGACCATTTGAACATGGTCGAGTAGCTGAATGTGGTTTTCAACCATTTCGCAATCGTGGGATTGAACTTGGTGCTGAAGGATTGATCCAGATCGACCAATTGCCCGAACCGAAAATTCATCAATTCCTCCATGGCGTCCGGGGCATTTCTCAGATCGTTTTTATACGATCGGGAGAAATCAAAATCCAGGCTCTGTAAGGGCCGGATACCAGTCTGTACACTTCGGGAGGTGAGGAACTGGTTATTCTCGGTAATCACGCGCGATCGCGTTTCAGATTTGGAATCGCTGCGATTCCCGGTCGCTTTAATATTGAACGCGGTCGGAAGATAATAGAATTTGATCTCTGCCAGCTTTTTGACGATCGGCGATTTGCCCAGCCAGCCGAACGGCTGGAAGTATTTGTCCTTCGGAAACGTCAGCGCGTATCCAAAATTGGCCGTGTATGTTTTGCGATCCGAATAGAGGTGCGTCGAGCTCGTGCCGTGCGTTTCGGCAGCATTGAAACTCAGGCTTATTCTATCGATTGTGCTATTGATGAAGAAGTTATTGGACCGGGTATTCTTTTTGAATGATACGCCCATCCCCTTGTTTTCATTCTCAGCTCGAATCTTTTCCAACTCCTCAGCGGGCATTTCGTCCGTGACCATGATATCGCTTCCCGGCAGGTATTTCGGCGTGGATTGGGTTTTGGAATAATTGAAATTCACAGGGATGGATAATCCCCAGGACTTGGGCATAAATTTATTCAGCGATAAATTGCCGGCGAAACTCCCACCCATTTCATTGTTCCCTGAACCAAAACGCGTGTTGACGTTGTGAAAATCAGCATCCTTTCTATCGATTTCACCATTGATGGAAAAGACATCAGCCACCTGCAAATCGGCGCGCGCCCGGAAGGCATAGCCTTTATCCTTTTTCACACCGGAAAGTCGCAGTTCGTTCACCCAGATTTCTCCGGAGAAGGGGAGCACATTCTTATTGATATAAGCCACTTCCCCCTCAGGTGCAGCAATATTTTTCACTCCAAGGACAAGCTGGCGGATATTCGTCAGCGAAGGTTCGCCCTTAATCTGATATTTTTTGCCATTGCCCAAATGCTTCACGCGGAGGTTTGTCAACGAATCAGGGTCGACCAGCTTCATCATGGCGATTTCATTCAAATCAATTTCGATGTTGTTGCCTTCCCATCCTTCGAACACGGGCTCGCGGAATTCATAATAATTGTTATCGTCGGAGCCGAAGCGCAGGAATAATTCCACACTGGTCTTATCTTTGGAAAAGTTCAAGCCGTATGCATCGCCGCCGTGGACGAACATCTTCATTTTATCGTAGTGAATGTAATCTTCTGCCTGGAAAAAGGTCTTCCGAAGTATAGCGCTCGCCCCCGGCTTCAGGTCAGTGATCCTCATGATCAGCGCCTGTTCTTTGGCTTCAACCTGGGTGATTCTGTCCACTTCGCCGGACACACCCGGTGGCGCAATGTAATCATCATTATCGTGGGTGTTAGTCACTGCCGCCACCAGTGTGGAATCGTTTTTGGGGTCAAACTCTGAAAAATCGTCAGGCGCCACGCCCATCTCTTTCCAGTCATTGCCCACGATATTTATTTCTGCGATTCGCAGGAATGTGGTCGCGGCGCAACTGTCGATCCAGATTCGGGTGTATTCGATGCGGGACATATCCGGCTCGCCGACTTTTTTTCGGTATTCATTCAATGGAATGCGGTACATACGCCAGCCGCTCTCATTGTCCTGCCCGCCGGCGATGTACGTTGTATCTTCGTGGGATTTCGACAGGGAGAAGGAATATTCGAAATAATCATTTCGCATGTCCAGCGAGCCGTTGCCGTTGATATCTTCGGTATTGGGCAAGCGACCGCCGGGATCATTTTCATTGCCTTCACTGCCATTGATCTTTTCATAATTAATGCTGCCGGTGCTGTATTCCCAGTCATCGTAACTCAATGGTTCGCCGTCGTCTTTGATCTTGTTATTGTTTATATCCCACCAGTCAGTAGGGTCTTTCCCGGCCATCCCGTCGATGCCGACGTCTTCGCCGGCGTCCAGCAGGTTATTCAAAATTCCATTCTCTTCAATATCTTCGGTATCCAATTGACCATTGGGAATTACGTCCTCGGAAATCTGTCCCAGATCGATGTGCAGCCGGCCATTGTCGCCCTTCACCCAAATTTCGAGGAATTTACTGTCCGATTGATCGGCATAGCCGGCAGAGAGCCAGCGCATAATGCCGGACCAGGACTGTTCCCGGCTGAAATCCGGATCGTCCGGTCGTTCCGCCGGTTTAAAAAGCACGTCCAGGACATGCACGCGCTGAGGGGTATTGGGATTGTGCGTGTCGCGATTGGGCCAGATCTCATTGATGGCGACCTGCTCGTAGGGGTTCCACCAGATCAGTTGTCCTCGCTTTTTGTACACGTCGAGCGTTGTTTTCCAGCCATTGGTAGGATCCGGAATTTTACCCACTTCCAGCGGCGAGGAACTGTCCCGCCAGCCGCTTCGAATGACGCCCAACGGAGTAATTTTTTTTGCGGCTTCAAAATCATCGATGTAGGCAACGCCATCCGGATCGCCGGTGGCTTCATTATTCAATGTATTTGGATTTGGTAAAATCTGGGCGACTTCCCCCTCGAACGTGAACCTAGACTCCTGCTTTGTTTCGATGAGCGGGAACGCATCAATGGCTTTTGTCAGGAAATTGGGTTGGAATTTCAAGGATGTGTTCACATCCCAGATCAGGTTGCGCATGGGGCCTTTGCCAACGCGGACTTTCTGGTCCAGAGTGCTCTGGTTCAAATACAGAAATGTACCGCCGATGAATGAATTCTCCCAGAATTTATATTCACCGCGCATACCCAGCAATGTCTTCTTCTCCAGTTGAAACATCTCATTGCGCTGATAATTGACCTGAACATTGGCAGATGGGTTCGTTGCCTCTTCGCGCAGAATGGTGAGCTTTCCGGAGTAATAATCGATGATATAATCTTTATCTTTGGCCAACCGCGAGCCGTTGAGAGTCACTTCCTCGGACCCCTCGATGACGTTCCAGCCCAGATCGTAATTCGCGCTTCGGTTTTTGGATTTCACCTGAATGTAGAACTTGCTCTGGCTGGTGATGTAGCTCTGGTTGGTGGTGTCGTACATGGCTGAAACATATTTTTCCGAGGGGAGCAATGAATTGGTCGTATCAGCGAACGCGCGCAGGCTGGGGAATTCAATCTCTCCCTCGCCCAGGCGGAGAAAGTTGTTGTTGCGGTCAATGATATTGTCCGGATTATTATCCCCGTTTTGGTCCACACGATCCAACCCGAAGATATTGAGGAATGAATAGGGTTTGCCGTCTATCTCCAGTGTTTCAAGGTCGTCGCCGGAAGGTGGATCAAAAAATATTTTTACTTCAAAACCTTCCCATTCGATATTTCTGGATCCAAGATAATAAACATTCCGGAACATCAAATCCCAGGTGGTATCTGAAGGACGCGGGCTGCGCGGCTTGAGCATTTTCAGGAAAATCGTGGATTGCGTCGTCGGATCGAATTTGACATTGCCCACGACCTGGCCGGAACTGTCGCGATAGGCAATAGCCAGCATTTCGTCGTCCGAAACCGGATTGTTCAGCCGAATATAGCCGAGGGCGGTTTCCAGAAAATATTCAGATCGATCCATCCGAATCCAGTACCCATTGGTATTTTCCTGATCGATGGTCGTTGTGTCTCCCTCGTCCGGATCAATCAGCGCCCAGCCATAGACGCGACCCTGCTTCTGCTTGTATCCGGCACCGGATTTATAGATTTCGAAATCCGTTAGAATTTTGTTGAGCTCATAAAGATGGGCGCCGCTCTGGTCGTAATTTGTATAACTAGCGCGATAGCTATGGTCGACGAAAAAATACACGCCGCGCATGTAATTATAATCTTTGATTGTCGTTTGTCCCTCTTCAGCGCCGCCGGTGATGGTGAGGGTTTTGTTCTCTCCCTTTTCCTGGCTGGCGATGGTCGTCAATTGGAAATTGCCAATTTGCGCCTCGGATTTAATTCCGAACAAACCGCTATTCTGCGCGCTGAAGGACACGAACCGCGTCGCCGGCAAGGACAGGGAAATATTTCCAGCCTGAATCGATTGAATGATCTCGTCGTCATAACCGCTATAATCCAGCTTCACTGTATTTTCAAAATCGAATGGCCGCTCGCTGTCCTGATCCACGCTGACCGTCACTTTTTCGCCCACATTCCCCTGGACTTTAAATTGCTGGGTCTGTTCCATCTTGAAGTTATAGTCCGAACCGCGGTTGTACGCGGTTTTCACTTCGCTGCGCTTTTCATGACGAAATCCGCCATTGATATTGATCTGTCCAGTCACTGAGAGCGATACCTGGTCCCCGCCAAAAATGGTCTGGAACGCGCGGTTCCGGATTTTCACCGGAATGGCGATCTCCAATCCGGCCGAGCCTTTTTTCTCGACCCGCTCGCCGGCGATATCTTTGACCTTATAATCCTGCCACAAAATATTCACATTCTGCCGGAGGCAGTAATCCGTGAAAACAGCCAACGAATAGCTTGCCGGGATGTGCACAGGGAGGCTGAAATAATCTTCTTTGACAGATACCATGCTACCGCTGGAATCGATCTCAACTTTCCGCTGAAGACTTTTTGAGGTAACTGTCGCCGAATAGTCGATTGGCCCGATGAGCGACAGTCCTATGTCCGGTTTTTTATGAAACAACGGAGTACCAAACTGTCGATTGGAATCCAGACGCAATCCGATGAATGAGTCGTTTGAGGAATTCGCAATACTCGAGGTAACTGACATGAGAGAAAAAAAGATCGAAATCGTCACAAGAAGAATGAAAAAGGATTTCGATCCAGTTTTATTCCGTACTACCATGAAGATTGTCTTATTAGCCGTGGTTAAGAAATTGAGCGTGAATTATTAAGTTAAACTTGAAACGTTTTCAAATGTTCAGAGGAGACAATTATTTTTTTGAGTTTATTCCATTGCACAGTGCAATTCGCATGTTCGATGGCCATGGAATGAACCGGGTCGCGCCATAATTTTTATCGGCACATTCGAATATTGGTCGACTTCCCGCTCCGCTTTTCCCGCCAGTCTTTTTATGCTGGAAATTAAAATTTTTGATGTCACATGAAAAAGCAGTCTGGCCTGGGGGTTCAGGGAATGACGATGACCCGGAATTTGCTCATCACAAACATTTTCAGAGAACGTTATTCATCACAAGATTGAGAGCGAATAGCGATAACAAGTTTAACCAATAACCTCCCGGGTTTGATGAGATGTAAGTCTTACTAATGAGAAATAGGTAACAGATTGATAATATGGTGGGCTGAAAATTACTTGCTAATCTATCGTGAATTACGTATATTGTAACGTCCGCGCAATTAACCCGGTTCCCAAAAATTTTTTTGAATTATGTACATACTATCCAAACATATATTGAAACAGCACATCGGGCCTTTTTTATTTGGCTTGTTCATCATCACCCTGCTCTTCATGCTCAACCTTGTTTTCAAAGAACTGGGACGCATTCTGAGCAAGGGTCTGGATTTTTTCACCGTCGTCGAATTTTTCGCACTCAACCTCTCCTGGATCGTTGCGCTAGCCGTTCCCATGGCTGTGCTGATGGCCTGCCTGATGGCCTTCGGCCAACTGTCCGCCGATCATGAGATCACCGCTATTAAAGCCAGTGGCATCAGCCTGTATCGGATTCTGCTGCCGGTGTTTCTGGTCGCCATCGGTCTGACATTGTTCCTGATCTGGTTCAACAATGATGTTTTGCCGGATTCAAATCACCGGCTTCGTTTGCTGGCCCGCGATATCACGATCAAAAAGCCAACTGTCACGCTCGAAGCGGGCTATCTCAATCAGGACATCCCCAACATTTCCATCCGCGTGAACGAACTCACGGAGAAAGAAAATCTGTCAATGATCCGCGATGTGATTATTTACGACAACAGCGATCCGAACGTCAACAAAACCGTCATTGCCGAACGCGGCCAGATTTACGTGAACAAGAACAATGGTATTCTACAGATCACGCTGTACAATGGCGAGATCCACGAAATCCGCATCGATAAACTGGACAATTATACCCGGATCAATTTTCCGGAACATGTCATGAGAATTCCCATTCCCAACATGGTGTTGCAGCGCTCGGATTCGGAATATCGCGGGGATCGCGAGCAAAGCACCGGCATGATGAAAGCGCGCATCGCTGAGAATACTGACACGATTGAAAAGCGGTACAAGAATCTGCTGACCTTCATCGAAGCGCAGATCTACCGTTATTTTCCTAAAAACACGGATACGGCGCTTCAGCAATTTGAGGACCCCATGCCGGTGCTCGCGCCGCTCTCCCTGAAACAGTCGCCCCGGTTCAAATTGAATCTGCAGAAACAGATCCGCGCGTGCAACAATGTGGTGCAGCGTATCGACGGGGAAATCGATGTCGCCCGTGGGCACGAGCTGTCCAACAACCGGCTCAGAGTGGAGATTTATAAAAAAGTTTCCATCCCGTTCGCCTGCATCGTCTTTGTGCTCATCGGCGCGCCACTGGGCATTCTGGCGAAGCGCGGTAATATGGCCATCGGCGGCGGCATCAGCCTGATCTTCTTCATCGTTTACTGGATTTTTCTCATCGGCGGGGAAGAGCTTGCCGATCGCGATATGTTGTCCCCGTTTCTTTCCATGTGGTTGGCCAACTTCATTGTGGGAGGATTCGGCGTGTATCTTTTATTGAGAACTGTCAAGGAATCGTCGTTCATCAATTTCAATTCGCTGGTTAAATTCATACCCAAACGTTTGCGGGCTTTTTCCGAATGAGAATACTGGACAGATACATTTCCCAGAAATTTTTGGGCACGCTCCTTTTCTCTCTGATCGCATTTTCAGCCATCTATGTCGTCATCGACATGGTTGGTTTCATGGATAAATTCATCGATCAGGACGTGGCATTTCTCACTGTCAGCCAGTATTACCTTTTCTACTTGCCCTACATCATCATCCTCACGCTGCCCGTGGCCACATTATTGGCCAGCCTGTTCAGCGTCGGCCAGCTTGCGCGATACAGCGAACTCATTGCCATGCAGGCATCCGGTTTATCCACTTACCGAATATTAGCGCCGCTGTTGGTGCTGGGTCTCATCATTAGTCTGATTGCGACCTATGTGGGCGAGCGGTTCGTGCCTTATGCCAACCAACAGAAGAAAGAGATTTACGAAACTCATGTCAACAAAGTGCAAAAGCAAAATCTCAAAGTTCGCACCAAAGACATCAACCTGCAAATCGACACAAACCGCTGGCTCCTAGTTGGCGTGTTCGATACAAAAATAAACACCGCGCTCAAAGTCAGCGTCCAGGACTACCAGCGAAATAAACTGGTCAAGCGAATCGACGCGCCGCAAATGGTGTGGGAGAAAGATCGCTGGATTTTGAAGGATGGTTACATTCGATATTTCAAAAACGACATGGAGCGAACCCAGTCCTTTGAAACCTATGAATTGAAAAACGACCGATTCAAACCCACGGATATCGCCCGGATTCAGAAAAATCACGAGGAGATGAGCTACTGGGAGCTCAAAAATTTCATCGACGAAGTGAAACGCACCGGCGGCAATCCGGACCGTTGGCGCGTTGATTTATACCTCAAGTTCGCATTCCCCTTTGCCAATTTCATCATCATCCTTTTTGGCGCGCCGTTAGCTTCGAGAAAAACCCGAAGCGGGACAGCAATCAGTTTCGGCGTCAGCCTCTTCATCTGTTTCCTCTATTTTGGCTTCATTAAAGTCGGCCAGAGCTTAGGGCACAATGGCACGCTGCCCCCCTTCATTGCCGCCTGGCTGGGTAATCTCTTCTTCGGCCTGGGAGCAATTTATATTTTAGTGCGTTCAAGTAAATAAACTTGCTTTGGAGTTGACGCACTTCCGGAGCGAATCATATTTTTACAAGTATGACGTTGTCGCTTAAATTGCCCTGGCTGTCCCGTCAAAATTCATGTTCCATCAGCGTCAATTCCCGGCTTATTGATGCATCATCCTGTCGAATCACCATCGCTGAAAGGTCATTTCCGATGTTTCCATTCTTCCGATATTCCATCGCGCTTTCAATACTGCTGTTACTCCCCGGCATGATATTTTCTCAGCAGGCGCGTACATATACAATTGCCGGGAAGATCGTCAATGAAAAGAATCAGCCGCTGCAAGGAGTAAATATTTTTGTGTCAGGCCAGTCAATCGGAACGACGACAGATGAGCGCGGCGCTTACAAGATAACGCTTGCGAACAATGCATCTCTTACGCTTATGTTTCAATTTATCGGGTTTAAAAAACAGTCGCGCACAATTCGATTCGATGGTTCCAACCATATTCAACTCAATATCGCGTTGGTGCCGGAGATTCTCAGTATGCCTGGCGTGGAAGTCAGCGAACAAAAATATGAACCCAATGTCGGGATTTATGAAATAAAGCCAACTGAAATTCGAACCATTCCTGGTTTCTACTCCGACGCCCTCAGCGTAGTCAAGACTCTCCCCGGCGTTATCTCAAATAATGAAATGAGCAACACCTTTCACGTGCACGGCGGAAGCAGCAACGACAATCTCATTCTCTTAGAATCAATTCGATTGCCTCAGCCGCAGCAAATCAGGAACAGCTACCAGGAGGGATTCAGCCAGATCAACCCGTCGCTGGTGAAAAATTTTCAACTCATGACCGGCGGATTTTCGGCGCGGTACGGAGAAAAAATGCACTCGGTGTTGATAGCGGATTATAAAAATTCCGCTGAAAAACCAGTCCAGGGTGAGTTCGAGGTTGGCCTCATCAATGCCGGGCTCACGATATCCGGCCGCGCCTTTGGTTCCGGGTACTGGGCAATCGCCGGGCGCTGGGCTGACACCGGGGCAATTCTCCAGACGCTGCAAACCGAGGGGCAGTACCATCCCAAATTCATGGATTTGCAGGTAGTCGGCCGGATTCCTCTCACGTATCGCCACAGGCTCAGTGTGATCGGTATGTTATTGAGGAATCAATTCGTGCTTACACCTGAAAAATACCGGGCAGATTACAGCGTGTTTGGCATGATGTATAACCAGTTTGAAATCGATTACAACGGGAATGAGCGATCCGATTTCAATTCCAATCTGGTCTCGTTAACTCTGGAGAGCCTGCTCACCAGCGACCTGAAAATGGCGCAATCCCTTATGTTCACAAAAAACGAAGAACTGGACAGGGTAGATCTCACGGGTGATGTTTACAACCGGCAGAATATTCAGTACGACTCCGGCAATGCGGAATCAACTGAATACCTGAGCACGGAAGTGGAATTTCGGAATAATAGTCTTCATGAAAACACGATGAGTTATCAGAATGAACTGACCTACTCATCCCCTAATCACGCGCTTTATTTTGGCGTCGGCGCGAGGCGCCATTCGTTTCGGGATCATTTGGAGGAGCGGATGCACATCAGCGCTGTGACGTCCGGAGATACGGTTTTCACGCGGCAACAGAGCTATGACTTTCATTCCTCTGCGCGGCTTGACAATTTTTCATACATTCTCTATGGCGAAGATCGCTGGACACTCCCGGGTCAACTGGAAGCGCAGTATGGTCTCCGCGTCCATTATTTTTCGTACAACAAGCAGCTCACAGTAGACCCCCGCCTCCAATTAAAATGGACTTTTTCCCCGGACACGTGGCTGGCAGCTTCGTGGGGCATTTACTCGCAACCGCCACAATATCGCGAGCTACGCGACTCCAACCACACGTTGCTGACCAACGTCCGCGCCCAGCAATCCAATAAATCGGTTTTATCTTTCTATCATCACACGTCCCGCGCTACCATCTCCCGGGTCGAGTTATTTTACATCACACAGAAACATCTCATCCCCTACGATTTTGAAGACATCTTCATTCAGTATCAACCGGAATTAACTGGCTCAGGCAGAGCCTATGGGCTGAATGTCCACTGGTATGGTAAGCTGAATCAGCGATTGAATAGTTGGCTGAGTTACACGTATCTCGTTTCCAGGCAGCGCATTCCGGGCCTGGGCAATGACGAATTCCCCAGCCCCACTGATCAGCGCAACACTGTTTCAGTAGTTTTGCAGGATGATATGCCCAATATTCCAAACATGAAGGCGCATGTGAGAGTGCTGTTTGGCAGCGGTTATCCTTACACCGCCTACACAGCTAAACTCGATGAAGAGACAGGCATTTATTACCCTGAATCATTCAACAGAATGGGCTATCGAATGGCGTATTACCGGCGCATGGATGTTGGACTGAGTTATTCGAAACGATTGTGGAAAAGTGTGGACGCAAAAATGATGTTTGAAATCTTCAATATCTTTGATTTCAGGAATGTGCTTTCGTATAAGTATTTTATTTTACAAAGTGGCCACTGGCAGGATGTACGGAATAATCTATCGCGACGAATTTTCAATTTCAGAGTGAATATCCTCTTTTAGCCTGATTCGCTATTTTGATGGAGTAATTTTTTTTACAAGTACCGGCATTATAAATGGTACTTCTTGATCTTGTATCGCATGGTGCGCAGGCTTATCCTCAGATTTTTGGCCGCGACCGATTTGTTGCCGCCGGCCTTTTCAATAGCGTCCCGAATGACAATTCGCTCGGCAAATTCCATCTTCTTGCGATAGGTCCCTTCTTTCAATTCATCCATGAAATGGCGATCCACCGGCTGACTCTGATGGGAGAAAATATTCAACGGTAAAAATTCAGGCAGGATGACATCGCCTTCGCCCAGGACAATGGAATTCTCCACGGCATTCTCCAACTCGCGCACATTGCCGGGCCAATCGTAATTCAAACAGACTTCCAGGGCTTCCTCGGAGAATTTCATCAGCGGACGATTGGTCTCCGAACAAAACTTTTTGATGAAATGATTAATCAACAGGGGAATATCGCCCTTCCGATCGCGCAGCGGCGGGATGACGATGGGGATGACATTGAGACGGTAATACAGGTCTTCCCGAAAGCGGCCTTCTTTCAATGCTTTTTCCAGATTGCGGTTCGTCGCAGCGATGACGCGGACATCGGTTTTGATGCCCTCAGTTCCACCCAGATGGGTGATCTCCTTTTCCTGCAGCACGCGCAGCAGCTTGGTCTGAACACTCTCGGAAATGTCGCCAATTTCATCCAGAAAAATCGTGCCGTGCTGGGCCAATTCAAACCGGCCCTTCTTGCTGGCCACGGCGCCGGTGAAGGCCCCTTTTTCATAACCAAATAATTCACTCTCCAGCAGCGTCTCCGGCAGCGAGGCGCAACTGATTTCAACCAGCGGTTTCTCCGCGCGCGGGCTGTTATAATGAATTGCCCGGGCCACCAGCTCTTTTCCAACGCCGCTTTCGCCGCGGATCAACACGGTCGATTGCGTCTGGGCGACTTTGTGGATGATGGTATAAATATCCTTCATAATTTTGCTGGTGCCAATGATATTCTCAAACCGATACGACGATCTCAACTGATCTTTGAGTTGAATATTTTCTTCCCGGATCTCCTTTTCATTCAGCGCCTTGCGGATGGTGATGAACAATTCATCCAGATTCAGCGGTTTGGTCAGGTACTCGTAAACGCCCTTTTTCATCGCTTCCACCGCATCTTTCACCGAGCTGTACGCGGTCATCACGATCGTTTTCATCTCAGGATTGAGGCTGATGGATTTTTCGTAAAGCTGGATTCCATCCATTTCCGGAATGCGCAAATCCGTCAACATCAAATCGAATCGTTCCCGCTCCAGCACTTTCAGCGCTTTCTTTCCGGAATCAACCCCGACCGCGTCATAGCCTTCATCCTTGACAATTTCCAGCAATCCGGACAGCGTATTCAAATCATCTTCAACGACTAATATTCGGACCATGGCGTTACCTCATTTTCCGTAGCATGAGTAATTTGGGGGATGCGTTCACCAGAGAAGATTTTTATTGATGACAGCAAGAGCACACATCGCGAATGAATCGCCCCTTTCCTGACCGGCGTTGCTTCAGCGGCCATTCCGATCCGTCGTCCCGGGAAGTGGCAGCGAATCATGGTGAAGATCGCGATGCAATTTCGAATCAGCCAAAGTGATCGCATCGACTGATTCAGGTTTTTTTACTTTGCTTCTGACAAAATAGTTTCTAACGCAGTCACAAACTGATGAAGTTGCTCTTCGCTCACCTCGACCATGTGGCCGATCCGGAGAACCAGATCCTGCAACTGTCCCTGGCCACCTGAGACAAAAATGTGATAGTCATCCCTGAGCCGGGCGATAATTTTTTTGGCCTGAAGCGGATGATCGATCTGCACAACTGTCATTCCATCGGCTGGCTGCGCCGGAAAAATGGAGAGCTCCAGATCATTCATCGCCCCTCTGAATTTCGAGGCCATTGCCCGGCGCTGCTCCCAAATACGTTCCAGGCCGAGATTGACAATTTCATCCAACACGTGTGCGGCGGCGGCAATGAGCGGGATGGCCGGCGTGAATGCGCCTCCCCGACCCAATAACCAGGCCTGTCGGGCGCGCATGAAGTCAAAGTAAAATCGGGGGAGATCGGCCATTTCCGAACGCTGCCAGGCGCGATCATTCAGCGCGACAATGGCCAACCCCGGCGGCAGGCCAAGACCTTTTTGCGATGCAGTGACGACGACATCGATTTGCCACGCATCCATTTTTAGCGGGATAATGCCGGCGCTCGAAATTGCATCGACGATCACCAACGCCGGAGTGAGATCCCGAATCGCCGGCACAAGGGTCCCGACATCGGTCAGCGCGCCGGTGGAAGATTCACAATGGGTGAGAAAAATGCCTTTGGCATCGGGAACCCGCTTCACCTCCTCTTTCAACTGCTCGGGCTGAATGCTCTGTCCCCAGGGAATTTTGACGCGCGAAACCTGTAACCCATATACTTTAGCGATCTGCGACCACCTCTCGCTGAACTTGCCATTTTCAACGACGATCACACGATCACCCCGGCTGAAAAAATTGGCGACCACGGCTTCCATGCCGCCGGTGCCACTGGCGGAGTGGACGAATACATCATAGCTGGTTTGAAGAAAATATTTTAAATTTTCAAGAACCTGATTGAACAGCAGAACAAACTTTTTATCGCGATGATATTGCATCGGTTGGCTCAGAATAGAACTCACCGATTCCGAAATGGGCACAGGCCCGGTCGTCAGTAACAGAGGCGGTTTCACGTTTTCACCTGGAATTATCGGTTTTTAATAGATCATCAATGGATTGCCATAGTTCACTTTTACCAACTTTGGTGAGGGCGGAAAAGGGCAATACACCAAGAGCGCCCAGTCGTTGCGCGTCTTTTTCAATAGTCTGAATCAGATGCCGCGCTTTGCTTTTGGGAAGTTTATCGACCTTCGTCGCCACAATGAGCGTTGGCAAATTCAGCGATGATAGCCAGGTCAGCATTTCCTCATCCAGCGGAGTGACGCCGTGGCGACTGTCGATAATTTGCACTACGCCTTTGATATACTTATTCTTCGACAGATAGGACTCCATCAGCCGTTTCCAGATATAGCGCTCGTTTCGGGAGACTTTGGCGTAGCCATAGCCGGGCAAATCCACCATGTAAAAAATATCATTGATGGAAAAATAATTAAGCAGCCGCGTCTTCCCCGGAGTGGCGCTGGTCTTGGCCAGATGCTTCATGTTCACCAGGCTGTTGATTAAACTTGACTTTCCGACATTGGACCGACCCGCAAACGCGATTTCAGGGAGACGAATTTTCGGTAGCTGACTGATCTTTGCCGCGCTCGTCACAAATTTTATTGAAGTAACTTTCATATTGACTTTTCCACCCAATGCCAGAAACTCATGGTTTATTTCTTCGCGGGCTCGGAGCGCAACTCAATGGAGTCATTTCGATGCGCCTGTTCCGACGCCCGGATGTTTTGACTTTTCAAAAAAAAATCTTCCCCAAAATCTGAAATTCCAGGGAAGATTTTATATGCAAGCTAAAGCTGTGGCAGACTCATTTAAGCAGTTTTTTTAATCTCCTGGTACACAAAAACCGGGTCTTTCTTTTCCCGAACGACGTTTCTGGTGATGGTGCACTTTTTCACGTTTTTCATCTGGGGCAGGTTGAACATAATATCGAGCATAACGACTTCCATAATCGCTCTCAGCGCTCGGGCGCCAGTTTTGCGACGAATCGCTTCTCCCACCACATCCCGCAGGGCTTCTTCTTCGAAGATCAATTCCACGCCGTCCAGTTCGAACAGCTTTTTGTACTGTTTGGTCAATGCATTCTTTGGCTCAATGAGGATACTGTAAAGCGCATCTTCAGTCAGTTCATCGAAAATGCAATCGATGGGCAATCGACCGATCAATTCCGGAATCAGGCCGAATTCCAGCAGGTCTTCCGGCTGCACCGATCGAAGGAGCTCGCCGATTTTCTCATTTTTATCCCGCTTCAACTCGGCGCCAAAGCCGACGCCTTTTTTACCGACGCGGGAGGCAATAAATTTTTCCAGACCATCAAAAGCACCGCCGCAGATGAACAGGATATTTTTGGTATTGATATTGATCAGGTTCTGCTCCGGGTGTTTTCGTCCACCTTTGGGCGGGACAGAGGCAATCGTCCCCTCCAAAATTTTGAGCAACGCCTGCTGAACACCTTCGCCGGACACATCGCGGGTGATGGATGGATTGCCGCTCTTGCGGGCGATTTTATCGATCTCATCGATATAGACAATGCCGCGCTCCGCCTGCTCCACATCGTAATCCGCGGCCTGAAGCAACCGCACTAAAATGTTCTCGACGTCCTCGCCCACATAACCAGCTTCTGTGAGCGTTGTCGCATCAGCAATGGTGAACGGAACCTGGAGGAATCGCGCCAGAGTCTGGGCCATCAGGGTTTTGCCTGTGCCAGTGGGGCCGATCAACAAAATGTTGCTCTTCTCCAATTCCACTTCGTCACTGACCAGTTCGGCTGCTTCGACGCGTTTGTAATGGTTGTACACCGCGACAGAAACGATTTTCTTGGCGTTTTCCTGGCCAATGACAAAATCATCCAGTTCCCGCTTGATTTCCGCCGGCGTCCTGATTTTACTTTTTGCAACAACCGCGCGCCGATTCAGATCTTCCTTGATAATTTCGCTTGCGTTCTTTACGCATTCATTGCAAATATACACATCAGGGCCGGTGACGATGCAATCGACCTGATTTGAATTCTTCCCGCAAAACGAACAAATGAATAATCTTTCGCGGCGTTTGTTGTAATTATCCATGTGGACCTCAGCACATTTCCCTGATTACGAGTTTTTAATTTTCTTCCCTTCACTTCGCGGCGCCATAATTTCGTCGACAATCCCATAATCCTTTGCTTCCTGAGCGGACATGAAAAAGTTTCGATCCGAATCTTTGGCAATTTTTTCCACTTTCTGGTTGGTATGCAAGGCCAAAATCTGGTTGAGCTCTTTGCGCATTGTTAAGATCTCATTGGCCTGGATTTCGATGTCCGAAGCCTGTCCCTGCGCGCCGCCCCAGGGTTGGTGAATCATAATTCTCGAATGGGGCAGCGTGGATCGCTTCCCCTTTGCACCGGCAGCTAATAAAATTGCGCCCATGCTGGCTGCCTGTCCCAGACAAATCGTCGCCACATCCGGTTTGATGTACTGCATGGTATCGTAAATTCCTAAACCCGCGGTCACTGAGCCGCCGGGCGAATTGATGTACATGAACACATCTTTTTCCGGGTCTTCCGCTTCAAGAAACAAAAGCTGGGCAATGGCCAGACTCGCTACAATATCATCTATGGGCGAACCGATGAAAATAATTCGTTCTTTGAGCAGTCTTGAAAATATGTCGTAGGCTCTTTCCCCGCGTCCGGTTTGTTCAATCACGATCGGTACCAAACTCATTCCACACCTCTTCAATTTGAGAATTCTTAGTTTTGCAATGATGTATCAAGCTGCGGTTTGAAATTAATCATCAGAAATTTATACGATTATATCGCTCGCTTTTTCACTTTCCTTTAAGGTAATTGTCTTTTCGGTGATCCGGGCATTGTCGCGCAAAAAGTCGATGATCTTCTTTTCGAGTAAATCCTGCTTCAACCGTTTTCGGGTTTCCGCCTTGCGGAAATTGCTCCGGACCATTGCCGCTTCGCGCCCGGCTTTTAAGGCGAACGATTCGATGTAATTATCCACTTCAGCATCATCGATATGAATATTTTCAGCTTCCATGATCTTGTCGCGGAATAAGAGCCATTTCAGATTCCAGATAGCATCGGCTCGGTATTGCTCCCGTAAGTCTTGATCATCCATTTTAGTGCGATTGTCTTTTTTCAGATCTTCGACAAAGCCGGTCAGAAAATTTTCGATCATGTAATCTGGAAGATCAATTGGATTGGTTTTGACAATTTTATCCCGGATGGAATTATTCACCTGTTGCATCGCTCTGACCTCAAACTGCCTCACCAGATTTTCCCGGATATCCTTTTTCATCACATCCAGACTTTCAAACTGACCGGATGCTTTGGCCAATTGATCATCGATTTCCGGCAATATCTTCTCTTTGATTTCTTTTACGGTCACAGCGAAATATTCTTCTGCTGTCGGCCCTTCTTCGCCCTTGCTGCTCGGCACGCGGATCTGCCGGGTGTCCCCGATCTTCACGCCGACGAGTTGCTCGGTAATGGCATTTTCATTATTTTCATCGAGCAGCCGCAGATATCTGTTCTCGAACTTTCTGCCCACAAGAGGGATACCGCTGGCATCGGTCTGCTGTAAATCCGCCACGATAAAATGACCCTTCATCGCTTCGGTTTTGACATCATTCATGACAGCATGTTCTTCTTGGATGTCCTTCAACACCGCATCCACGTCATCATCGGTCACGAGGTAATTCTCTTTTTCGATTTCGAGATTTTTGAATTGAACCAGGTTGACCTCAGGCTCAAGCTGAACGGTCGCTCCGAAATGAAGGCCTGTTTCCTGATTGAAATCCACAGGATCAATTTTCACAATATCATACACTTTGATAGCTTTATCCTGTATCGCCTGTTTCAAAAAGTCTTGAATCGAGCTTTCCGCGGTCTCTTTTTCAATTTTCGCACCGAATATTTTCTTTATCAGGTCTAAGGGCACTTTGCCTTTACGAAAGCCTTCTAACTGAATGGACTTTTTGTAATCCTGATACGATGACTCAATTTTGGGTAACAGTTCACTATACGGCACAGTCACGTCAATTACTTTTTCCCATTGCCCCTGATCGACAACATTAATTTCCACAACAATTCCTCACAAATTAAATTCAGACCCTCTTCATACCGGATTTACACGTGCGAGAGGGGGGAGTTGAACCCCCATACCGATAAGGTACTAGATCCTAAGTCTAGCGCGTCTGCCATTTCCGCCACTCTCGCATTTTTTAGGTTTTGAATATAAATATTTTTATCGCAAATGTCAATGTTTTTTTAAGCTACAGCGAAAAAGCAATCTGTTTTGAAAATGAAAAAACAGGCGTCCCATTCACTCACTTTCATTCAATGGATTCATCCCAGGCCATTGGTCATTCGGTCGATCGGTGTAGCTCAGGATTTATCGATGCGAATTTTGAGGATCACATCGAACGGCTGAATTTTATCTACAATTTCCATGCCGTGGACGACCTGCCCGAACACCGTGTACCGGCCATCCAGATGCGGCTGCGGAGAATGCGTGATGAAAAACTGGCTGCCGCCGGTATCTTTGCCAGCCAACGCCATGCCCATGGTTCCGCGGCCATACTTTTTCAGATTTATTTCACAGCGAATCGCCTGACCCGGGCCGCCCCAGCCATCGCCGCGCGGACAGCCTGCCTGAATTACAAAATCGGAAACTACTCGATGAAAAATGACGCCATCATAAAACCCCTCTTCGGCCAGTCGAATGAAATTGGCGACTGTGAACGGCGCATCGAGCGGATGCAACTCCACAACAATCAGGCCCCGATTCGTCTCAATGGTCGCCTGGGCTTTTTTTAACGTGAGCGCTGCATATTTTTCAGCAGGCAGAATCGCTTCGGGCGCAGCGCGTTCAGGCATGGGATAGTCCCGGCCGGTAATCATCTTCAGCGATTGAACCGCAGCCAACCGGATCACTTCAAATTCATCTTCCAGAGCGCCTCGCAACAGGGGCAGCGCTGATTCGGACTTCAATTCACCGAGCGTCTGGATGATGGCGGTCCTCGGTTCGATCCCGTCCGGATGGGTGAACTGGCCATACGCAGTCATCAATTCCGGGATCAATTCAACGAGGGTATGATTCGCGCAGATCTGGGCGATGACCGTTGCATCAGCAATGTCCGGATTTTTCAATTTCTCCCTAAAAAACTGAATGGCCTCGCTGCGGTATTCCCGCATCCCGATCTGACCAATGGATTCAATCGCCTGAGTGCGCACCCCGGCATCAGGATCGTTGAGCTGGCGCCGCAGCAGGAGATAGCTCTGCGGATGATCGATCAGACCCAACGCTCTGGCGGCCTGTCGGCGCACATAAACCGACTCTGACGCATGGAACGATTCGATCACGGGCAAAGCCCCGGCGTTCATCATGTGAGCCAGACTGACAACCGCTTCACCCGCCAAAACCGGCTGGCCGCTGCGACTGATGGCCATCAATTTTTCAATCGCGGCTCTCGATTTCAGACTTCCCAATGCGGCAATGGCGGTTCGCTGCACGTGTTCGCTCCGATCGGACAGCAGCGGGAACATCGAAGATGCCGCCGTCGAATCTCCCATGCGCTCGATGGCGCGCACCGCATTCACCCGCACGCGCCAATCCGAAGTATGCAGCGACCCGATCAAATTGGGGAGGAATGAACGATTCCGGAATTCACCAAGAGCCCGCGTTGCAAAGATTCGAACCAATGGCTCGGCATCGTGCAGAGCATCAGCGAGCGGTGTCCCGGTGGAATCGTTTTTCAGACGCATGAGCGCATAGGCTGTTTTCCAGCGCACTGCGGCATTGGGACTGCGGAGAAATTCCACCAATTCTAGTGCGATGGCCGGATCGGCGCAATTCCAATACGCCAGCGATCCGAGGGATTGAATCGCGGTTGCCTGCAATTCCAGATTCTGTCCCCGGGCCAATTGCAGCAGCAGCGGAACCGATGCGCGCGTACCAGCGCTCCCCAGGGCGTCGACAATTTTTGATTGGACAGCGAGGTCATTTTCTTCGGCCAATGCTGAGAGCAGCCGGCGCTCCGCCACATTGGTTGTGGTATCGCCGTGCAGTTTCAGCGACAGGCCAATTTGCCCCAGAGAAAACGCGGCCATCTCCCGGACGCTCGCTTCTGAATCGGTGAGCCTTCGGGACAACGAATCAGCGCTGGACAAATACTGCAATCGCGCGAGAGCCAAAGCCGCCCGTGCGCGGATGTCAGGATTCTCATCGCGGAGGAGACGGTAAATCGCAGTTACGTCGCGAGTGCGGCTGTCCTCCAATGCGACGAGCGCTTGCCAGTTCGGATCTGCGAACGGCTGCTTTCGACATTGCGCAACCAGCAATATCAAAAACAGCGCCCACGTATATCGGATGAAATCGCCTCTCATGGGATCTGCCTGAACATGGTTATTCTCTCAACTTCCCTGCTGATGCATCGAAATAATGTGTTCCAAAGGAGCAATGGCCAGGCCCTCTGACTCGATGGGGCAATTCCAACAAAACAGAGGGCTGCCAGGACTAGTGACGCCGATTAATCCATCATGAGCACTTGCTCGATTCGCTCCAGCGCCCAATCAATTTCCTCTTTGGTGATGACAAGAGGCGGCGCCAGGCGAATGATATTCCAGTGGGTTTCTTTGGCCAGAACACCCTTTTTCATCAACGCTTCGCAGAAACGTCGCGCGCCGTTTGCCTCTTTTTTCAGGACAATACCGACCCACAGTCCCAGTCCGCGATAAAAATCCACGTGGCTACTTTTGATCTGATTGAGCTGCTTCATGAGGTATGTCCCCAATTCTTCGGCGCGCTCGCACAGCTTTTCGTCCACAATCACCCGCAGCGCTTCCCGGGCTACGGCTGAGCCCAATGGATTGCCGCCGTACGTTGACCCATGATCGCCCGGTTTGAACACGCCCAATATCTCCTGCGATGACAAGACCGCTGCGACCGGGTACATACCGCCGGAAAGCGCCTTACCAATGGTCACCATATCCGCTCGCACGCCTTCATGTTCGCTGGCGAACATTTTTCCGGTTCGTCCCAGTCCGCTCTGAATTTCATCCGCCACGAGCAGCACTTTATTTTTCGTGCAAAGCTCCCGCGCCTTCTTCAGAAATCCTTTCTGAGGGACCACGACGCCGCCTTCCCCTTGAATCGGTTCCACTAAAAAAGCGACCGTATTTTTGGTAATGGCTTTCTCAAGCGCGTCGGCGTCGCCATAGGGGATCATCTTGAATCCAGGGGTCAATGGACCAAAGCCATCGCGATATTGCTCTTCCGGCGAAAACGTGATGATGGTAATGGTACGTCCATGAAAGTTTCCATCGCACACAATGATTTCAGCTTTATCATCCTGAACTCCCTTCACTTTGTAGCCCCATTTCCTGACGGCTTTGATGGCGGTTTCCACGGCTTCGGCGCCTGAATTCATGGGCAGCACCATGTCGTAGCCGGTCAATTGGCTCAATTCCCTGGCCAGCATCGGCCACTGGTCATTGCGAAAAGCGCGGGAAGTCAACGCCAGTTTCGCTGCCTGTTCCTGCATCACTTTCACGATGCGCGGATGACAGTGTCCCTGATTCACCGCTGAATACGCCGCTAAAAAATCCATGTACTTGTTGCCATCCACATCTTCAAGCCATACGCCATGTCCGCTGGTAATGACAACATCCAGCGGTTTGTAATTGTGTGCGCCATATCGATCTTCGATTGCAATAAATTCTTGACTTTTCATGTACGTCATTCCTCCTGGTATCCAATGATTACTTACCACTCATTATTTAATTGATGGTATATGTTTAGGTGATTCAATGTGTTCACTCTGACATGCCTTAAAAGGCATTGCGCTGAGTATTTTCCTTTCGTGAACACCCTCCACTGACGGCGTCAATTCATTCTGCATCAATCTTTGACTGACGCCGCTCAGTCAGATTGGGTGAATTTACTATCAGCAATTGTATTTCAAACGGAGCGGGTTCCTTATTTGTAAAGCGTTGCAGCAGGGCAGAAAGATGTCGCCTCTATTTTTGTAACTCCCGAATTCATCCGCATCAGCCATAAAAATAACCGCTCTATTATTTTAACGCGCCCACTCCGGCAATATTTTTAAGGCAATGCCAAAAACCGGAGCGAGCAGCCAGTAGGTCACCGCAGTGACGGTGATAATTCCAAGGAAATTCAGCCACACCCCGGCTTTGGCCATTTGCGGAATGGTGATATGACCGGAGGCAAAGACAATGGCGTTGGGCGGCGTGGCTACCGGCAGCATGAACGCGCACGACGCGGAAATAGCCGCCGGAAACATGAAGAGCAATGGATGCGTTTCCATGGCCACTGCGGTCGCTGCCATAATTGGCATAAAAATAAGAGCCGTGGCGGTGTTCGAGGTGACTTCAGTCAGAAATGTGAGAATAAAGCACACGATCATGATCATGACAAAAAGCGGCACTTCCGATAGCAGGGTTAAATTGTTGCCAATCCACGCTGACAGACCAGTCGTTTTTATTCCCTCTGCCAGAACAATGCCGCCGCCGAACAGCAAAAGAATGCCCCAGGGAATTTTTCTGGCCCATTCCCAATCCAGCAAGAAGCTATTACTTTTCAGATCTTCCGGGATAGCAAAAAGAAGCAGCGCTGAAAAAATAGCCACAGTGCCGTCGTTGACCATTTTTTCAATACCAAGTGCGTTAGACCATCCCGGTATGACAAATGTTCCCAGAACTAAATCCTGTCGGAAAATCCACATCAGGGCAGTCAATACAAAAATGATCAGGACCATCCGCTCTCCCTTGCTCATCGGACCCATTTTTTCCAGTTCCTCCTGTATCACTGAAGAACTGCTCTGAAGGGATTTGATGCGTATTGGGTAAACAATACTGGTCAGGAAGAACCAGGCCACCGGGACAAATATCAATACAATGGGCACTCCCACCATCATCCATCGCAGGAATCCAATCTCTGGTGAGTCAGGGAAAATTGATTTCATCGCTGAGACTAACACGATATTGGGGGGGGTGCCAATCACGGTGCCTATTCCGCCAACGCTGGAAGCATAGGCAATCCCGAGCATCAACACTGTCTGAAAGTTTTTTACGCTTTTCTCAGGTATTTCCGGCCCATTCTCACTGCTGTGTTGGGTTATCTGTAAAATCACCGCCAATCCGATGGGGTACATCATCATCGTCGCCGCTGTATTCGAAATCCACATCGATAAAAATGCAGTGGCCGCCATGAATCCCAGCACAATTTTCTTTGGCCCCAATCCAATGAAACGAACGATGTGAAGCGCAATGCGTTTATGAAGTTCCCATTTTTGCATGGCCATGGCGATGAAAAAGCCGCCCATGAATAAAAAAATATTACTGTCGCTGTAAGATTGGAACACGCGATTGCCGTCCATAATGTGCAGCAGAGGGAAGGCAATGGCAGGAATCAGCGACGTCACCGGGATGGGCAACGCCTCCGAAATCCAGAGCCATGCCATGAGCGCCGCCACTGCCAGCGTCTTCTGAGCAAGCGGCTGCAATGTGTCGGAAATTGGAAAATGTAACAAAAAGAGGAACAAAGGGATGGCTCCAAAAAGCCCGATTCTGTTTCGAAGCGAAAAGGTCTTTGTCTCACTCATCGCGGCTCCATTTCTGACGGTGCAGGAGAACTGATTTTTTCTAAACTATTCTCGATTATTTTTAGAAACTTATCTCGCCCTTCCCGAACGCGGATATCCATTTCTGAAACATTGAACGTGACCGTTGCCACGCGCCATTTGTTACGGCAGACATTGGGGAAACTGATGTAATAGCCACCGAGCCCCAGCAGGAATTCGCGGCTGATATTTTGTTCTTCTTTACGGCCGCGTTTCCGGATACGGTTGAGCAGAATGTCTACATTATCAACCTGAAGACAGATGATCAAATCCGGCCGTATCAGATTTCGATTGAGTCGGTCAAAATACTCGAAATACAGCTTGAGTTCGTTGTCCGTCATGTGCCCCAGCCCGTGAAGATATTTGGCAAAAATCTCAGGGTCCTCATACAGCGAACGGTCCTGGACGCACGACTTGGGCACCGTCTCAATCAATTCGTGGTGCTCGACGCGGCGAATGAGAAATTCCATCTGGAGCGTCAACGACCAGCGCTGCATATCGGCATAGTATTCGCGTAAAAACGGATTGTCGATCACCGGTTCATCGAACAATTCCCAGCCAAAATGCTGGCTCAAAATCTTCGCCGCCGTCGTTTTCCCGCTGCCGATATTGCCGGCCATTGTGATGAACATTTTCTTGTTCACACGAAATCCTTTTCTGATAAGCGTTGTTCTTTCCCGACCGTGCTCGTCCGGAATGAAATTTTATCCGCAACGACAAAAATATAATAACTAATCACAACTAAATCAAGGAAATATTTTGACTTGAAAAATTAATCATCGGGGTGCGTGTTCGTAATGACGCTGCTTCAGTTAAAGCGGTTCCTCAGATGCCGGTTTCAGAAATAATGTGACGTAACGTTATTGCAAAATTAATATTTAGTAAATTTTCAATTTTATCTTGATTGGTAATTTATTTACCCTATATTTATTGCGTTCTCACGACGGGACATGTGCCCTGCTCCGATCGGACAAAATCAGTCTCCTAACCTCGTACCGCTGGTTTGCTCTTTTGTAGTTTACACAACGTTGAATTTTTCAGGCTGGACGATCTGGCGACTCTACAAAACGGGAATTAACCTATAACTTCAGGCGCAGCACATCATGGACGAAGCAACCAGGATTTTAATTGCAGAAGATAATACAGATCATGCCGAATTAAGCAAATCCATTTTACAAAAAAATTTTCACTGTACTGTCGACGTGACACCCGATGGCAAGAGCTGTCTGGCGCTTCTTCGAACGCGTCGGTTTGATATTTTGCTGTTGGATTACATCCTGCCGGATTGTAACGGCCTGACTATTCTGAACGAAATCAGTAAATTAAAATCCAACATCGCCATCATCATGATCACCGGCCAGGGCGATGAAAAAGTGGCGGTCGAGGCCATGAAAGCCGGGGCTTACGACTACATCACAAAATCGACGGGCTATCTCACAACCCTTCCGCTGATCATCAGAAAGGCGATTGAAACCCATCTGCTCACACTGGAACAGCAGAGAATGAAAGACCAGCTTTTCGAGCAGAATAAAACCCTCTCGATCCTGTATCAGATTTCGTCCACGCTCAATAAATCCAAGCCTTTCCCGGAATTGATCAACGACTCGCTTTCCAAAATTCTGAAATTGATGAAGCTGGATTATGGCGCAATTTATCTCTCTGAAAATTTGACCGGTAACCTCGCCGATGTTTTTTGCCAGGGATTCGAGCCAGCGATTCGGGATCATTTGAAACAGCATTTGCTGGGGGACTCATTCATCAAATTTTTCACTCAGGGACAAAAACGCCCTGTCACACTGAATGACATCATCCCTTGCTCCACTATGTTTGAGTCCGAACTCAATGCGGATTTCCGCCACATTTATATCTATCGGCTTGCGCTGAAGCGAAAGAACATGGGATTTTTCATCACAGGCGGCAGAGCGCTCACCGAGACGGACCAGAATATCTTCGACTCCCTGCTGAATCAGATTGTCGTTGTCATCGAGCGGAATCTTTTGCTGATCCAGGAAAAGAACGCGCGCGAGCTCTCCGATAATTTGAGGGCCATCTCAGAAATAATCAATAGCAGCACGGACATTGATGACGTTCTCAACTCAGTGTTGAACAAAATTATCACCTACGTCAATGCCACCTGCGGCGCTATTTTCATTTTCAAAGCCGACTCGAATTCCTTCGAAGCGGTGTATCATTATTGTCTGCCAGCGCCTGTTTTATCGCGATTGAAAAAGCTGAATAAAATCCAGAAGATGCATTTCGGGAATAATCACCTGTCCGTGAATCCGGATCGCCGCGACGCCGTTCAAAAGCATCCCCGAAAGGGCGCGCTGCAATCGTTCATCAGCATTCCCATCCGCAGCAAGAACGAAATCATCGGCATCATCGATCTGGGCTGTGACAGGGAAAATGCCTTTTCTGATAATGACGCGCCATTACTGAAAGCCATCAGTGACCAGGTGAGCACCGCCATTGCTAAAGCGCGTCTGTTTCAGCAGGTCAGGCAATTGAAAGAATTCAATGAAAACATCGTCCAGAATCTGGAGGAGGGAATTCTCATCGAGAATGACAAAGGCGACATTACTTTCGCCAATCCCAGGATGGAAAAGCTGGTGAATCGCTCACAGGATAACTTACAGTTCAAACAGATGATGGACCTGGTGAAGGAAGATTATCACGAAATTCTTCAGTACAATAAAAAACTGCTGCTGAAAAAACAGCCCTGCCGATTTGAGGCCGCCCTCGTCCGTGACGGCCACGAAGAAATTGTTGTGCAAATCAGTTGTCATCCATTATTCGAAGGGGAAACCTATTGCGGAGCGCTGGCTGTGTTTGTGGATATCACGGAGACAAAGAAACTCGAATCGCTGCTCATTCAATCTGAAAAACTATCAGCCCTGGGTCAACTGATTTCCGGAGTTGCCCACGAGCTGAACAATCCGCTTGCCGGCATCATGGGGATGTCCAAACTGCTCATTCAGGAAATTGGCGTTAAAAAATTCAGGGACGACCTGGAGATCATCCAACGGGAAGCCTATCGCTGCCATAAAATTGTCGATAATCTGCTGACATTTGCCAGAAAACACGCGCCTGAAAAAACATGGACAAATATCCACGACGTGATAAACTCGGTGCTTGAACTGCGCCTTTTCCAATTCAAAAAAGATAACATCGGTATTGACAAGGAATTCGCTCCCGGAATTCCCCGGCTATATGTCGATTTTCACCAGCTTCAACAGGTATTTTTAAACATCCTCACCAATGCTCATCACGAATTGATGGAGAAAACCGGGGAGCGGCGGATTACCATTCGCACAAAGGCCGAGCATGGAAAGGCGATCATTTCCATTTCGGATAACGGCCGCGGTATTCCATCTTCCATCGTGACAAAAATCTTTGATCCTTTTTTCACAACCAAAGACCCCGGCAAAGGGACCGGACTGGGGCTGAGCATTTGCTCCGGCATTATCGACAATCACGACGGGAAAATTACCGTCGAAAATCTCCCGGATAGCGGCGCCTGTTTTCATCTTGAACTCCCGATTCATCGAAAATTGAAGGCAGCGAATCAGCAAACATCTCAAGAAGACGATTCCCCTGTGCCGACAAAACGCATTCTGGTCATTGATGATGAGCCTGTAATCATTGAAATCCTGCATCGCTACCTCAGTCGCGAGGGGCATGTCGTGGATGTGGCCCCCAATGGCGCATCCGCATTGAAGCAGATGAAAAACAATCAATATGAAGTGATCATCTCCGACATGAAAATGCCGGGAATCAGCGGTGAGATATTGTATGACCTGATTGGCAAAACAGCGCCGAATCTACAGCAGCGAATGATTTTTACCACCGGCGACGCGGACAGTGAAGAAGTCATCCGCTTCCTCAGCACCCATCAGTGCAATTGCCTGAGCAAACCATTCAGTTTTGAAGAACTCAAAGAAGCAATCTCCAACGTGTGCCTCTGAGAAAGATAAGCCGATCCTTTTTCCCTCGTCATGCCGGGTGTGGATTTTCCTGTATGGAAATCACTTCCGAACTCAGGAATTTTCTCCAGTAAAACCACCGTGTCCGGCGTTTCTCCCACATTTTTTCCCACAGCGTTAAAAAATGTATTTTCAATTTATTACATCGTCATTTATCCCCGGCAGATTGCCTATCATTTTTTTGGCCTGGTGTTTGCTTAAAGTGACAGTGCGATCAGGTTAGATGTTATGGTAAAATTTTCATGTTGGTCCTCATCCTTAATGGTTTGAAAGGAAAGGTATCGTGATTACTCTTCTTTCGATTGTAGCAGCTTCTGATTTATTACGATACCTTTCCTTTTAGTTAAAACCCGCAATCGGAGGAATGCCATGGTCGTCTATGGGACTTATAAACAGATCAGCCGTTATGAGGGTTTGTACTTTCTCCTGAATAATGTCACTAAAACAATACATGAAAAGGCAAGTAGTTTTGATCGTCGAGAAGAAGTACAGATTGCGTATGACACAGTGGATGGACATGATGAGCAGATGATGATCAGGAAAGAAGTTGAAGTGGAAGAATATGTTTTAGCATAAAAATGTGCATATCAATCTCCCCGATTATTTTTGAACAAAACGAAAGGAGGCCTTTATCGAATAATAAAAATTTGGTGAGTTTTCTATTACCTCCCTTCTTAGTGTATCTGGACCTCATTGACTCTTGGGCAGGAGTCAGGTAGATCAGCTTTAAGGCAGTGGACCTCGTTCCGCTGCCTTTTTTAATTAATCAAAACATCATCGATGAAATTCACCTGTTCAAAATTGATTCCTCATGATCAAAAAACCAATCATTCTTGTCATCGACGATGACAGTGAAATTCGAAATCTCTTTAAATGGATGCTGGAATCCGCTGGTTACCAGGTGGAGCTGGGAGTCGATGGCTTTGATGGCCTGAATAAATACCATGCATTTCACCCGGATCTGATTTTTCTGGATATTAAAATGCCGGAAATGGATGGCGTTCGGGCTTTGCAGGAAATTCGAAAATCAGACCCGGAACAACACTGCCCGGTCCTCGTCCTCACAGGATTTTCTGACCATGCCCATCTCGACGAAATGCTGAAATGCGGCGCACAGGACTTTATCAGCAAGCCATTCAAACTTAATGACCTGCACGAGAAAATTCACTCTATTCTGGGAGCGCAGCGCATGGCATAACGCTCCCGGACTTCTCCCAAAGGCGATCTTTCCCAATTCATTTTCTGCCTGTATCAGCTTGCCACAAAATCACTGCATGTATAATTTTCACTTGACTTTTGGTTCACAGATAATTATTTTTATCCAAAGCTTTGCACCAATCAGAGGCGCACAGAATCGCGGCATTAAAAACTTTTGCCACTCTTTCGTTGTCTGAGTGAATGAAACAGATATTCCGCTGGCATTATGGTCTCATATCTTCGGCTCAACGCAGAAGGATTGAACAAGTGGGTTTGTTCGCTCGATAATTTTTTCACTGCTGCGCCCAAAGATTCAAGCAAATTATCAGCTACGTTTCCATGTCAGTTTTTGAAAAACATAAGTTCACACTCTCCACAATCCGATTGAGTGAAAAGCGAATACAGACTGTGAGAAAGCGAAGTCATGGGTAACGCCAAAAGAATCCGATTCATTTTGAATCCAAAGTCAGGGATCATTCACCCGGTCCAATATATCAAAAAAGCCATCGAGTATTATTTCCCGAAAAATTTATGCAGCTTTGATTTTAACATCACCATGGCAAAGAACCATGCCTATGAATTAGCCTGCGAAGCCGTCGAAAAACAGTATGATATTGTCGTGGCTATTGGGGGCGACGGCACTGTGAACGAAGCCGCCTCAGGGCTGGTCAATTCCGACACGTCGCTGGGCATCATCCCGCTCGGCTCCGGCAATGGTTTTGCTAGAGGATTGGGAATTCCGCTGATGATTCGCCGCGCTGCCAGGATGATCACTGTCGGGCAGGATCGACCGATCGATGTCGGGCAGATTGGGAATCGCTATTTTTTCGTCATCGCCGGCCTCGGCTTTGATGCCATCGTTGGGAAAAAATTTGAAGACGGTAAAATTCGGGGTCCCGCTCCCTACTATTTGGCCGGACTGACAGAATTCTTTCGCTACCGCGCGCCCAAATACATCATCAAATTTGACAATCAGGTGATTCGCACCAACGCGCTCGTTGTCGCCATTGCCAACATCAAACAGTACGGCAATAACGCGATAATAGCGCCTAATGCCAAACCGGACGATGGGCTTTTCGACCTCGCGATCATTCAGCAAACAAATCTCGTCGAGACAGTCTACTATTTGCCCACGCTGTTCACCGGCAATATCGATAAAACTCCCTACACGAAGATTTTCAGAGCGACCCACTTTGAAATTCTCAGGGAGTATCCGGCGCCGTACACACTCGACGGCGAAGTCCACGAAGGGGACAAGCGGGTCATTGTCACCATGCTTCCCAAGGCGCTGAAAGTGATTGTGAGTGATGTCAATTTTTAGCTTTGGACATTTTTCGTGTTAGTATCGTATAATTAGCACAATCGTTTCGGCAGGTCAACCTATAATATTTCAATGATATGAAAATTCACTCATGGTTCATTCTTACATGCACTCTTTTTCTGTGTCATTCAGCTTCACTCTCGCAAATTCACCAATCACAGGAAGAACAGGCGTTCACAGCAGCCAGGGGCATTTACCAGGACGGTCTGTATAAAATGGCTGTTGACCAGCTTTCCGATTTTCTCTCTCAATATCCGAATAGCTCGCACAGCGCATCGGCGACGTTTTACCTGGCCGAGTCGTATTTCAATCTGAAGGACTATTCGCGGGCGGTCAGCGTGTATCAAAATTTGCTCACGTCATCGCCGGCCATCGAGCATCGTGAGCAAGCGAATCTGAGAGTGGGGGAAGCCTATTTTCATCTGAATCAATTTTCCCGGGCCAAAGAAGTACTGAACAAATTCATCCTCACTTCGAGTGATGGGAATTTGCTGGACGACGCCTATTACTGGCTGGCGGAGTCTGAATACCGGCTGGGCCTGAAGAAAGAAGCTTCGCTGCACTACGCGCAGGTGTTCAATCTCTATCCCAAAAGCAGCCTGGCGGAATATGCGATCTACTCCGTTGGCTTCATTTTCGAATCTGACAGTGAATTTGAAAAGGCCATCACTACCTATAAAAAATTACTGAATGACTATCCCAACAGCGCGTTGATTTCGGTGTGCCAGTATCGCATTGGCTTCTCCGCCTACGGCAGCAAAAATTATGACCTCTCAATCAAACTGCTGGCGTCCGCCGTCGCCAGATACCCGGATGATAAACTGCGCGGTCGCGCTGAATTCATCTCAGGGGAAGCCTATTTCAAATTGAACAATTTCTCAAAAGCCATCGAGCAGTATAAAAAAGTCATTCGTGGAGCGCTGGATCCTGAAGCTGCCGATGATTGTCAGTACGGCCTCGGTTGGGCCTATATCAAATTGGAAAATTGCGCTGAAGCGGTCAAAGAATTCGATACGCTGATCCGAACCTATCCCGAAAGTCAGTTTCGGCCGCTATCGCTGTACCATAAAGGTCGCTGTTACAATCGAATGGGAGAGACAACGCTGGCCCGGCAAACCCTCATCGGTTTGATCGAGCAATACCCGACCAACGCCAAGGTCGCCGACGCGCTCTATGAAATTGCGTCCATTGATTTTTCGCAGGGCAACCTTGGGCCGGCGCGAACGTTCTTCAAGAAAGTGATGACCCAGTTCCCTTCCAGCAACCTGGCGCCCGAGGCAGGATTCATGGTCGGTGAATGTTTTCGCGACGAGGGCAACTGCCCCGAGGCTGAGATGGCTTACCAATCCGTTCTGGAGCGGTACCGGAATTCCACCATCGCGCCGCTGGCGTACCTGAAATATGGCTGGTGTTTGCTGCAGCGCGACCAGTACCAGGCCGCGCTCAGTAAATTCAATGCGATTTTGAACGACTATCCAGATTTTGTCCAGACCGACCATGCATTATTCTGGAAGGCGGAAGTCCTGTTCAATTTGCATGAACTAGCGCAGGCGGCGAAAACCTATCAATTACTCATCGCGCAATTTCCCAAATCGTCCAAACTGGCCGAGAGTCACTATGGATTGGGCTGGTGCAATTTCAAGCAGACTAATTTCAAGGCTGCTGCCGAGAATTTCAATCAGGCCATTCGGCTTTCGAGCGACGAATCCATGAAGGGCGACGCCATGATCCGGCGCGGCGATGTCTTGTTCAACCTCAAAGACTACGAAGGCGCCATTGCCGATTACCGCAAGGCGCAGAAGCTGAATATCGATTCGTCCATCAAAGCCGAAGCGCAATTTCAAATCGGTGTGAGCTTGTTCCGTCGGGCTGACTATCATGCCGCAGCCAATGAATTTCAACTGGTCATTTCATTGTATTCCACGAGCGCATGGGCAGCGGAAGCGCAATTTATGACCGGCAAATCCTATTTTCAGGATGGCCGCTATGATCTGGCGCTCACGGAATTTCAGCGAGTCCTGGCTAATTTTCCAGCCAGTCAGTTCATCGATGACGCTGTCTATGCCCAGGCGGATTGTTATTACAATCTCGGCAAATACGATGAGGCTGTGCAGCAATATTTTCAACTGCTGCAACACCACCAGGAAAGTCCGCTGGTTGACGACGCCATCAGCGGCATTCAGTGGGCCATGCTGCAGCAGGGAGAAACTGACGAGGCGCTCCGTTTTGGCGATGAGTATATTCAAAAAAATCCGGACTCGGAATTGGCCGCCAATTTATCCGGCAGAAAAGCTGAACTACTGTTCAATCTGAATAAATACCGGGACGCCATCGTCGCCTATGAGGCGCTATTGAATAGCTACCCTCGTTCCGAACCTGCATCCGCGGCCTGGTACCATATCGGAGAATGTCATTTGAATCTGAACGAACGCGCTCAGGCTATCGATGCATTCAACCGACAGGCGAATTTGTATCAGGACAGCCCTAGTTCAATCGAAGCATTGCTCAAAGTCGGGTCGATTTACCAGGGACAATCCGATTATTCCAGCGCTATCGAAGTGTTCAAACGCGCATCAGAAAAATCGGCTGGCACTGAAAACGAGGGCAGGGCTTTGTTGCAGGTTGGTATCTGTTTTTTGCATCTCAATCAAATTGATAATGCCGAAGCAGTGTTGCAGCAGGTTCAGAAAAAATTTAATGGGACGGAGACGGGTTTGAAAGCGCAACTGGAAATCGGCAAAATCGGGCTGAGGCGCGGGCTGTATCCGGATACACTGACAGCGCTTCAATCCGTCGTGGATGCCCACAGCAGCGACGTCTCCGCAGAAGCCCAGTACTGGATCGGCCAGGTCTATTTCAACCAGAAGGATTATTCCAGGGCTGCGCGGGAATTCCTGAAAATAAAATATCTGTTTCCCAATGTTCAGCACTGGATTGTCCGAGGGGTATTTCAGGCGGCTGTTTCCAATGAGAACCAGGGGCAGTACGGCGAAGCGCGCCTGCTGTACCGGACCATTTTGGAGCAATTCCAGGACGCTGAATTTCAGCAAAAGGCTCAGCTTAAACTTCAAGAAATCGTTGGAAAATAAATGAATATCGCTCAGAAATTTTTCGCGCTGCTGGTTACGGGCGCCATGGTTGTATCGATGCAACCGCAAACAGCGCTTGCCCAAACTCAGAAGACAGTTCCGCCGGATTCCAGCAAGATCGTCCCGTCGAAGGAAAAGATCGAATTGCCGGATGTGCTGATTTATGGCACGGATAAATCGGCGCGCACCCCCGGCGATAAAATTGACTCCCGTCAGGACGATGTGAAATTGATCCCGCCGACTGAAAATTACCAGCCGGTTTCCAATGCTCAGGATTTTGCCAACCAGAAAGTATCCTTCAACCAGGCCGATGGTCGCGCTTCATCCCGAACCATGGTGCAAATCGATTATGGGAGATTTCAGCAGTTCGATGCGCTGGCTGGATATTGGCAGGAGTTGGATAAAATCAATACCAGTTTCAGCGGCAGGTATTCCCGAAGCAACGGCCAGTTCGGGAATAGCCAGTATTTCATCGGGCTGGTGGATGGACAGTTCGGCGGCTATCTGTCTGACCAGTTCTTCATGACAGCCCGTGGCCATTTGTACACATCCGATTACGGCATGTACAACGTGGCGCTGCACGACCTGAAACGAAACGTCAGCAATAAAAAATTCGATTTCGATTCGCACTGGAATATATCTGCGGAACAAGCCATTGAATTCGGACTCTCGCTCCATCTGAATAATTTTGAGGATGCCGACACCGCCAACTACCGTTCAGAACTGAGCGAAAGGAATGTCGGATTGTCCGCAGCCTACACGACGAAAATCAGGGCGACGCGGGTCCATTTCAACGGATTGTATCAGTATAACAAAATCAACACTGCCGACGATCCCGACCTCAGCAACTCACAGAAATATATCGCTTTGAAGACGTGGGTGCTCCAGCCCTGGGGCAAATTTGTCGTCATCAGGCCAGGGCTGACACTGGAAAATATCGACCTCAGCAATGGCTTCAGCGAAACGCTCCTCTCCCCGGAAGTCGAAGTCATCTACACCCCGATTCAAACATTTGGCATTCGTCTCAGTGCCGGACGGGAGTATTCGCCATTGGTTTTCTCGCAGCAGTGGAAGACCAATCCGTTCATCTCGCACGCCTTCGATTTTATCCCGGCGAAAAAAGATCTGGAATTGAAAGCCTCCATGGAATATCGTCCCACGAACGCGATCACTTTTATGGCCGAAGCTGCCTATCAGGACTGGGCTCATTACGCCTTCTGGCATCGCGATGTGAGCACCGGACTTATTTCGCTGTCGGACATGAATTCCGTCGATCTCACATCTCTCACCGTGAAGAGCAAAATGAACCTCTCACCGGACATTCTGTTCGATGTCGGTCTGCAATGGCTGTACGGCGTTCCGGGCGATAGTTCAGCCTCTTCGGTCGACCATATTCCATACCTGGAACGCTATAAAATTCCTGTCAATCTGGGATATCAGATCACGAAGATGACTTCAGCCAAACTGGGATTTCAATGGATCGGCCCGCGTTATTATGCGCTCAATTCCACTGACACCCTCGCTGGCTACGGCCTGCTCTCCCTGCTCGTGGAGATGAAAGTTCACACGCATGTGATCGGTTTCATCAATGGCAAAAATCTTCTCAACCAGACAAACGAACCGTGGCAAGGCTACGCCGGGACCGGCATCTACTTCGAGATTGGACTGCGCGGGAACTGGTAATTCACCCTAAACGTGATTGTGTCATGAACAAAACAAAAAATACCTGGATAGAAGTCGGTCTGACCATCTCCCCGGAAATGGAGGAAATCCTTTCCAATTTTCTTTTCGAATTGGGCGCCGACGGCTGTTCCACCTTTGAAAACCATCTTCACGCGTATTTCAAATACCAGAATTGGAATAAAGAAAAATATCTGCAATTGATCGGCTATCTCGGTCAGTTGAAAGAAATGGGCTTTCCTGTGCAGCCGGAAAAAGTCTCTCATCAGGAATTCGAAAATAAGGACTGGAATGCCATCTGGAAAAAGTCGATCAAGCCGATCGACATTGAAGGACGAATCGTCATCAAGCCGAGCTGGTCCGACTATGCGCCGCCGCCCGGGACTCGCGTCATTGAAATTGATCCTCAAATGGCATTTGGCACCGGCACCCATGCCACCACGCAGTTGGTATTGAAGTTTCTGCTCAAATACATTCAGCCTCACCACCGAACTCTGGACATTGGCACAGGGACAGGCATTCTCGCCATTGCAGCGGCGCAACTTTCAGACGGAGAAATTGTTGCGTTCGACAATGATCCCATCGCCGCGGAGACAGCCCAAAAGAATTTTCTTAACAATAATGTTGCAGAAAGAATCCGACTTTTCTGCGGCGCGCTGGATGCGATACACAAACAATCGTTTGATCTGATCCTGGCCAATATCAATCGGACAATCATTTTAGAATATTTGAATAGCCTGATGGCGCGCCTGAAGTCGTCAGGGATCGCCATTCTTTCAGGCATTCTTTTCGATGAGCGGGAGAAAATTTTATCTGAGCTGACCGGTCGTTTTCAGGTGATTGAGGAATCCAGACAGGACGAATGGATCGGGCTTGTCATCCAAAAAATTTAGACTGAATTCGGATGCTATACCCAGTTGGATCAATTCCATCCGGCGCGGGAAATGGGGGATTGACGCGGCCGGCAGGCGCAAACGCTGTTCGTCGATACATTGCTGAACTAAAATTCCTGCTGGGGAATCATCGTTCGATCCCGTTCCGGATCCGGCATCTGCACGACTCCTTCGATTTTCGCCTGATTTGTGTGAACCTTTTCAGCGTCTTTTCGTTATGTATAAGAAAATTACAGCGCCTGTTTCGGCACCAGGCGCCGAAAGGGCACGGTTCAATGAGTCGGGAGAGTTGCGCTTGCATCGTGGGTAAAAAAACGGGAGCGACGCACCGAGTTCGCGGCCAGGCCCTCATCCGGAACGCGGTTTTCCGGGGTGATTACATCCCGGCAGGAGTAGGATCGCGTCTTTATTTGTGAATTTTAAATTATCCGATGCGGAAAGCGCACGCAATGGACAGATTCGGAGCGTGTTCTGATAGTCCGGTCATCGGAATTATGGAGTCAAAATATCTTTCCTTCCATGAGAAAAATCATACTGACAATCTTGCTCTGTACGATCGGGACTGGTGTCGCGTTTGGCGCCAGCAAACGGGTTCTCATCGATTCGGTGAAAGTCAAAGCGGATGTCCTGCTCCTTGATTTCACTGTGGAAGGAATCATCGATCAAAAAATTTCCGAAGGCTTGCAGAAGGGATTGACCAGCACGCTTGAATACCAGATTCAATTATGGGAGAAGAAGAGCGGCTGGATCAACAATCTCATCGCTGAAAACGCCGTTCGCATGAAAGTCTATTATGACAACTGGGAGAACAAATACGTCATTTTAAGCCGGGACGAAACGCGCATGACGAGCTCAATCGAGACCGTGCGCGACAAATGCTCGATCATTTCCAATAGCCCTATTCACTTCATCAGCCGGATGGACAGCGCCGCGCACTACTTCGTCACCGTCAAAGTGGTTCTGCGGCCATTATCTGTGGAAAATTACCAGGAGATCAAAAACTGGCTTGGCGGCGAGGTTAAAAGTTTTCAGTTGAAAAAATTGGGAGATGCAGATCAGCAGGAGAAGCAGATAAAGGGCGGGATTTTCAAAATGCTCATGGCGCTCACCGGCTTTGGCGACCGGGTGATCGCCGGGAAGAGCAAGGAATTCTCCGTGTCGCGGCAGTCAATAATCACCCACGTGGAATAGACCTTCTTGACTTACCGCGATTTTTTCTCACATCAACTCCCGATATTTCAATAACCATGTCACACCGATGACCTCACATTCCAGAACTTCGTTCTCCTCAATCTGCGCCCGGAGATAGCCTTCGAAAAGCTCCGTCTTTTCCGGATGATGGGCAATGAGTTCCTTGCAGCGATTCTCTATCGCCGTGTACATCGCCTCGTTGGAATCCTTGATAGACGCTTCCCCGCAAAACCACTCTTCAGCGATTTCAAATCCGCTCTGCTGAAACTGCTTGACAATCATTGCGCGTTTTTCATAATTCCCCACCTGGTCAGGACTTGTATCCGGGATGTAACAGTCATCCAAAATGATGGTTCCGTTATTTTTCAAACATTTTCTCAACGCAAGCAGGGTGCGCCCGACAGTTCCAAACACCGGGCCGATTGAGCCCAGGATGACGACATCGAAATTTGTCAGTTGAGGCACTTCCGTTCGAATGTCCCCAATGCGGAAGCGACATCGATCAGTCACACCATATTCTTCCGCGTATCGCGTTGCATCCTGAATGAAAGGCTCCATCGCGTCGATACCCAGGATCCTAACCGTGGGAAATTCTCTGGCAAGGCGAATCGACACAGCCCCTTTGCCACAGCCCAGATCCAGCACATGGGTCGGATCGCCTGCCGCCAGTTGATGCCGCTTCATCATATCGCTGATGGTTGCCGGATTCGATCCAATCTCCCACAAGTCCTGAAGAATGTGGGGAATAAACGGGAAAATCTCGTCATCGCGCCCGTCCAGCGAGGCGACGATGCTGTGAAGAACATCCGTCATTTCAATCTCCAAACTGAATATCCTGGAAATTGTTCTGCTTTATCAAGTTCAGCGCAAAGGGAGATGCCTGTAATATTCGCCTTCTGACAGGGACGCCGAAACAAACACTCCCCGCTTTTTTTCAACTCGTGCTATATTTCGAATTTATGGTTCATCACCGTTTTGACAGTGGACACATCGATATTTCTGCCGGTCAGCAGAACGACGCATTTTTTGTTGGTGATGGAGATTTTATGGGAGAGTAGCGCAGCAACTCCCACAGCAGCCGCGCCTTCAATGAGCGTGTGTTGTTGCTGCAACAAATACAGGATGGCAAGGACAATGTCTTTCTCGTCGACAAGAATCACGTCGTCGACGTACTTTTGAATGGTCTCGAAGATTTTGGGGCTGACCAATCGGCCGGCCAATCCATCGGCAATCGTCTCGTCGATGGGGGTTTCGATGACCTGGTTCGCCTGAAGCGCGCGGTACACCGCCGGTGAGGCCGTGCTCTGAATGCCAATGACTTTCGCATGAGGACAGTACTTTTTCAGTGTGATGGCCATGCCGGAAATGAGTCCGCCGCCGCCAAGCGGCACCAGAAAGATATCCGGATCGGGCAGGTCCTTCAATACTTCGAGCGCTAACGTGCCCTGGCCAGCGATGATTTTTGCATCGTCGAACGCATGGACAAATGTGAGACCGCAGTCCGCTTCGATTCGATGGGCGATATCCTCGGCCTCGTCATAGTCCTCGCCGGCCTGGACAATCTCCACCCCGTAAAATTTGAGCAATCGCAATTTCGTGGGCGAAGCAGTGACAGGCAAAACAATGCGGGACCGAATGCCTAATATTTCGCTGGCATAGGCAACCCCGAGTCCGTGATTGCCAGCCGATGCCGTAATAATGCCTTTCTCTCTCGCCGCCTCGGATAACGTCATCATGCGGCTCAACGCGCCGCGGACTTTGAATGAACCAGTGTGTTGCCAGTGCTCCATTTTCATGTACACTGTTCCGCCCGACAATCGACTCAATGACCGACAGATTTCCATCGGCGTATGCCGTACATATTTCGCGATTCGATTGTAAGCGGTTTTCGTGGCAATTGTATGTTCAGAATAGTGAGTCATAGGTGTAACTTCGCTTTTCAATACTGCATTCAAAAAATATTGAGTACGCCTCAGTCAGTTTTCCGTAAACCATGCTCGAAAATAAACAATATCAAATATAGAATATTTAGTGAAAAATTCAAGTAATTTTTATTGATTTAACATATCTGTTATCCTTCAACTCATCGGCAATTCAGTCCTATCGCCACTCTGAACGAATGAGGAATTTTTTCACTAAACATTTGTCAAAATAAACCGATTTTATAACAAAGCAGCATGTATCTCTTTGCTGGTATATTCTCATTCGCAGCAAGGGACAGGTTTTATTCGGCAACGGCGCGAGAATGAGGATACAATGAAACAAAGCCAACATTTCTGAAAGGCGGGACATGGTAACAACGAATTCGGATTTGCTCATCGACAAAGAAGGCGGTATCCGGCGGACAGGCGGTGATTTTGAATTATATCATGAACTCATGGATTTATTCTTCGAACAATCAGAGGAGCAGATCAAAGCTCTGGACGATGCCATTAAAAACCAGCAGGCGCAATCCATTCGCGAACTTGCTCATAGTATCAAAGGCGCTGCCGGAAATTTAGGCGTGAACTTTGTCCATCAGTCTGCGCTAGTGCTGGAACAAATTGGTTTTGAAAACCAACTGGATCGCGCTGAAGAAGCCATTTCGACGCTCAAAATGGAAATTAATCGGGTGAAAAGATATTGGCACAACGAAGGCTGATTCTTGCATGGACTGAAATAGTTGATCTCATTAAAAAACCGAGAGTAGCATGCTTCCAGATCAATATAAAAATCATGCATCCATTCAGGATGTCATTCACAATCGGTTTCGCGGCAATTTTGAGTTTTATCTCAAGATGATCACATTGTTTTTCGACACGTTGCATGAGTATCTCAAAAACATCGAAGATGGAATTGCCTCTGATGAACATGAAAAAGTGAAATTTGCCGCACACTCCATCAAAGGTAGCGCGGCCAATCTGGGCGTTTCCTCGTTGCAGGCGATATCGGAACGACTTGAGCACAGGGCCACTGACCTGTCTAGCTCCGGGACGTTATTCGATTTATTTCGTGAACTCAAAGCTGAATTACAGGAATTCAGAGACTATTCGGCTACACTGAAATGATGCTGTGGCTGGTTCTCTTCTGAAATCACTCCTGGCAGAATGAATTCCACGACTTTCCCATTTCAATTTAATCTCTTCACAATTCCTTTCCAACACACGATGGGCTAAAAGTACCGCCGGAAATTTTTGTTGACTTTCCTGATTTTTCTGATTATATTTTTTTAACATTTTCAGACCGTGGTTCAACTTACCCTGTCTAAAATTCCGATCAGGTCGGTTGAAGGCAACTGTCCATCCCACCCAGGTTTTATATAATCCTATAAATCGGGCTATTCTTTACGAAGCGAGTAAGAACATGCATGTGCTCAAAAATCTCAGGTTACCCTATCGTTGCATTTTCTGGATATTCATTTCTCTCACACTTGTTTCCAATCGGAGTTTTGCACAGCAAACAACTGGCAATCTCACGGGCAAAGTCGTTGATCTGACCACCCTTCGACCTATCAACGATGTTCTCGTCAAAATTCAGAATCTTTCCGCTGAGGCCGTGTCCAATGCAAAAGGGGAATTCGAATTTCTGAATATTCCCGCCGGCACCTATAATCTCGAATTCATCAAAGACGGCTATCAAAAGTCCATCATCCCGCGCCAGAAAATTTCCGCAGGCTTAACAACAAATATCCGCGTTGAACTGGTCGCCGGCGCCAACGCCGAGGAAGTCCTCTTCTTCATCGGCGGCATCGAAATTACCGCTGAAAAAGCGCTGCTGCCCGAAAAAGTGGAAACCGTCACTCAAATTAAATCCAGCGATATCGAACATATTCAGGCAACCAGTCTGGGGGACGTCCTGGACCTTGTTCCCGGCGTGGAAATGAAAAACCAGCCAGCGCTGAAAGAACCGGTCAAGGTACAAATCCGCGATCCCCGAAGCGATAACTCTGTCACTTCGTTTGGCGCAAAAGTGGTCATCGACGATATTCCTATTTCCAATAATTCCAATATGCAGGGTGGGCTGCTCAGCGGCGTTTACACCGGCACGTCCAATGGTCTCGACTTGCGCGAAATTCCGGCGGACAATATTGAATCCGTGGAAATTGTACGGGGTATCGCCCCGGCGAATCATGGCGATTACGTGGGCGGACTCATCCATGTCAAAACAAAGACGAGCATGAAGCCCACCAGCCGACTGAAAGGAAAGAATAATCCGGACACGAAAGAACTCAACTGGGGCGGCAGTTTACCTTTGGGCGCGACCGGAGTGAATTACAATGTCAATTGGGGATACAGCGAACAGGACATTCGGAAAGATTATGATAACACCCAGCGTTTAGCGGCTCAACTCATACTGGACAACGATCTTTTCGACAAGCGTTTGGCGATGAAGAATCAATTCAAATATTCGACCCTGTTCGAGGAGATACACCAGAACCCGGAAGACCCGGACGCTCTGGAGAGCATCAATAAAGGCTATCGCTTCATTTATGGCAACAAACTGACCTACAAACTGGATCCGATCACCGAGCTCCTTTCCAATTTCTTTGTGAATTACCGGCGCGTCAATTCATACAAGCAATATCGCCGCATGGCCGATAACCGGGTCACCTCGACGCTGCTCAATGAAGGGACCCAAATTGGAATTCGCCAATACGGGCCGTACATTTACCGTTACACCACCATTGGCGACGAGGTCAGCATTGGCCATACGCTGGAATGGTCGCGGCAGTTTTATACCGGCAGCTATTTGAATAAATTTGACATTGGAAATAATTTTCAGTACGATGATAACTTTGGCGAAGGCAAAAAGTTTGATTTATTGTATCCCAGCAGCGCGAGCGACCGGCCCCGTTCATTCGACGATGTGCCCGGCACGTTCCAGCATAGTGTTTATTTCAACGACCAGATTAGCGGCACGCTGTGGAAAGCCTTTACGCTCAATCTGGGATTTCGGCTGGAGCGGTATTCAACCGGACGTTTTGATAGGCTCAATCTGCTGAAAACGAAAAATGGTACGTTCTTCAATCCGCGGATCAATCTGGCCTATTATCTGAGTGAGAATACACAAGTGCGTCTGGGTTATGGCGCCTCCTCCAAGTCGCCGGCCCTGATGCAAATTTTCCCGGATCCCTATTATCTGGATGTGCTGGATATTGTGCCGGTTTTTCGTGAGACCGATACGCTGTTTGTGCGCGATAGCCTCGTTACGACCTACATTTTCGACCTGTCCAATCCGGATTTAAAGGGCTACCAGGAGAACAAAGTGGAACTGAGCCTCGACCATCAGATTGGCGATTTCGGCCTTTCCCTCACAGGATTTTATTCGAAGCGAGCGGACGAGCCGATCAGCGAGACATTGCCTTACGTCTATTTCAAATATAACCGACCCAACTGGCCGAGCACAGAAGGCGAATCCATTGCTGATACGCTGATGGATGTCACGCGAACAACGATCAATGGCGGCTGGTCCAATTTTGACGGACTCGAATTCACGTTTAAAACGCGCCGATTGAAAAAGCTCAATATGGATTTCAATTTCAACGCGACCTACCATCACGTGGAGAGCGGATCGGACGGATTGAGCTGGGGCTCGGTGCGTTCTGATTACACCATTCCCATCTACAATCCCACCAAACGCTGGACGCAAAAATTATTACTGACCTATCAGGTGAATTACGTGTCAAAGCCCCTGGGCATCTGGGTCTCTCTCACAGCGCAGCAACGGCCGCATTACAAGACCAAAACAGTCGGGTACAGCGACTCTCTGGCAGTAGCCTATTACAATGGCCTGACCAACGAGATCGTGCAAATTCCCAATCACGAGCGCATGAATCCGGAGTATGATAACTATCGCCTCACCCGTAACCCGATCGATTATATGACGTTCTTCTATCCCAACAAGTGGCTGTTCAATGTCCGCGTGAGCAAGTCGTTGTTCCGCGGCGCGGAGGTGTCTCTTTTTGTGAACAATTTTTTAGATGATCGCGCCTTTTATGAAGATCCGCGTTATCCCGGCTATTACCTGCCCGGCAATCCGGAAATTTTTTACGGCATGGAAATCAGCATGCTCATCGATAAACTGTTTTAACCTAAATGAGATTCATGTCAATGACTCGTTCGTTCTTCAACAAAATAATCTTCGGCCTTGGATCTTTGCTCATTGTTTCAATGCATTTCCACTGCTCCACTGAAAAGCCGTCCGCAGTCGATGGAACGGTCAGCGTACGATTTATGGTTGTGGACACCTCCGGCACATTGGCCGACTTTTCATTATCAAAATTGATTGGCGTCCCCTGTGCGCGTGTTCGGCTGAGCGCCATCGATTATTCCTCGCCGTTGATGTACGAAACCGACGAAAATGGCTTTTTGGAAGTAAAAGATATTCTCGCCGGTCGCTACCGCATTTCTGCGGATAAATTTTTCCCCAGCGATTCCATGGTCGCCGTCGGCCAAAAAGCGCAGGATGTGATGTTGAGCGGCTCCGTAGAAATCGATCTTTCGGAACATCAGGAAGAGAACAATTATTATTTCATTCCGGTCGGCGCTTCTTTCCTTTCATCCATTGTGATTAATGAGATTTACTATGCCTGCCCGGCTAATAGCGGGCTTTATTTTTCCGATCAATACATCGAGTTGTACAATGCCTCGGATACGACGCAATACCTGGACCAATTGCTCATTTGCCGGATGTCCAGCCACGCCGAGTTCACCAACCAGCATGCTGCAATTCGGTACTATCAGTTTCCCGGCTCAGGGACGGACTATCCCATCGAACCGGGTCAATTTGTCGTCGTGGCGCAGGACGCCATCGATCATGTGAACGTTGGCGGCGCGGTCGGCAGCATCGACTTATCGCATGCTGACTGGGAATTCTATAATCAACTTTATTCTGATCTGGATAATCCCAATGTGCCGAATGTGCTCAATGCTTCGCCGATATCAGGAGGCTGGGATTTCATGATCAATTTGAATAGCGATAAAGTATGTCTCATCCAGGTGGACGATCTGGATGCTGTTCCATTTTACGACGAGTCAGATAAATTATTTAACATTCAGGATATTGTGGACGGCGTCGAATATTCGCCGGACGCCGACCATGTGAAAGTGCTCGACTCCAGAATTGACGCCGGACTGGCCGGGTATACCATTTCATCCTACTCAGGAAAATCCATTGAGCGCCATCATCCGGAAACAGGCGGTCCGGGCTACGATAGCAACAACAGCACGTTTGATTTTGTCAGTCTGTATCATCCAACGCCGGGCTGGCAGCACACTGAACAGGATATCATTCCGCGAAAATAGCAGAGACATTGAATGAAATTCCGCGAAGCAAAATTCATCATTTTCTTTTCAGCATATCTGCTGTTTTTATACTGTTCAGCTGATAAGCCCACTGCAATCGACGGTACTGTCATTGCCAGATTCATCGTCATCGATACATCCGGCACCGTGACTGATAGATCTCTTTCTGATTTGGCCGGCGTTCCCGGCGCGCGCGTCCGCGTTAACTGCGTGGAATATTATGACCCTATGGATTTGAAAACCGATGAAAATGGCTTTTTCGAACTTGACAATGTTCGCGCAGCGCGCTACCGCATTTCCGCTGATAAGTTCATTCCCCGGGCAACAAACCTGGAGTTGAATCAGCGCGCCATTGCCGTACAATTAACCGGCTCCATTGAATTGGACCTGAGCAGGACGCCAGATCCCGACAGCCGCTATGTCATCTACATGGGAGCGACCAACTTATCATCGATTGTAATGAACGAAATTTATTACAGCGGCCCACCGAACTCCGGCATCTACTATTCGGATCAATTCATCGAGTTGTACAATGCATCGGATTCCATCCAATACCTGGACCAGTTGCTCATCTGCCGGATGTACAGCGAAGCGGTGTTCGCCAACCAACATGCCGCGTATTGCTATTACCAATTTCCCGGCTCAGGGACGGACTATCCCATCGAACCGGGCCAACTTGTCGTTGTGGCGCAGGACGCCATCGATCATGTGAATGCAGGCGGCGCGATCGGCAGCATCGATTTATCCCATGCCGATTGGGAATTCTATAATCAACTCTCTTCCGATCTGGATAATCCCAATGTGCCGAATGTTCTCAACGCCGAGCCGATACCCGACTATTTGGATTTCTTTATGAATTTATTTTACGATAAAGTATGTCTCATCCAGGTGGACGATCTGGATGCTGTTCCTTTTTACGACGAGTCGAATAAATTATTTAACATTCAGGATATTGTGGACGGCGTCGAATATGCACCGGAAGCCGACCATGTGAAAGTGCTCGACTCCAGAATTGACGCCGGACTGGCCGGGTATACCATTTCAGCGTACTCAGGAAAATCCATTGAGCGCCATCATCCGGAAACAGGCGGTCCGGGTTACGATAGCAACAACAGCACGTTTGATTTTGTCCGTCTGTATCATCCAACGCCGGGCTGGCAGCACTCTGAACAGGATATCATTCCCCGAAAATAACAGAGACATTGAATGAAATTTCACGCATTGAAAATCTGGACAATCACTTCAGCCTATCTTCTTTTTTTATACTGCTCTGCAGAGAAACCAACCGCCATCGACGGGACAGTCAGCGCTGGCTTCATCGTCATTGACACCTCCGGCACATTAGCTGGCAAATCGCTTTCGGATTTGACCGGTGTGCCCGGCGCGCGCGTCCGCGCTACCTGCGTGGAATATCAGGCTCCCTTGGATTTGGAAACCGATGAAAATGGTTTTTTCGAACTTGACAATGTTCGCGCCGCGCGCTACCGCATTTCCGCTGATAAATTCATTTCCTTAGAAACAAACCTGGAATTGAATCAGCGCGCCATTGCCGTACAATTAACAGGCTCCATTGAATTGGACCTGAGCAGGACGCCTGATCCCAGTAGCCGGTATGTCATCTACATGGGAGCAAATACCTTATCATCCATCGTAATGAACGAAATTTACTACAGTGGCCCGGCATCCAGCGGCATATATTACTCGGATCAATTCGTCGAGCTGTACAATGCTTCGGAGTCAGTACAATATCTGGATGGATTGCTCCTGTGCCGCGCTTCCACGCGATTGGATTATCTGGGGCTATTTGCTGAAGTTTTTTACGTCTATCAATTCCCCGGCAATGGCACGGACAATCCTATTCAACCGGGACAATTTATCGTCGTCGCCCAGGATGCCCTGGATCATGTGGCCGTTGGCGGAGCGCCCGGCAGCATCGACCTGTCCCACGCTGACTGGGAATGTTATAATCAATTGGGAAACGACCTGGACAATCCCAATGTGCCGAATTTAATCAACGTCAATCCCAACCGCCCGGTGGATTTCATGACATCGCTCACCCACAATGGCGTTATCCTGGCCAGAGTCGCTGATGTGGCCCAGTTTGTTTACACCGACGAGGGTTATATTTTGCTCAACTTTGCCGAGGTACTGGATGGCGTCGAATATGCGACGTCGCCGGATGCAAATAAAGAGATGGACTCGCGTCTCGATACCGGATTGGCAGGAAATGGCATTCAAAAATATAGCGGTCACTCCACCGAGCGGGAAAATCCGGAGACGGGTGGGCCGGGCTACGACACCAATAACAGCACGTTCGATTTCGTCAGCCTCCTCAGCCCAACGCCGGGATACCAGCACAGTCAGTCCGATCTGCTGGCGCCTTTGAAAAAGCAACGATGAAACCACTTTACGTCCGTCATGACATTGAATCAAGGCGGCAATGCTTCAGGTGATGCAGATCAGACAAATGCGAAAATGTAAGAGCTGTTTTATGTAACATTACGCTGTGTAATAACAATTCAATTGACACCTAACGTAGCAGGAAACCAGAATGGTCATCAACAGATATGCGCACAAAGCCTTAATTATTATTGTCATTCTCACTCTATCAGCGACGCTTGCTGCATCGGATCTGCGGGTACAATCCATGGGGCAGTTGAAGCTCATCCTCGAAGATAAAGACAATCAGCTCAACCTTTATGATTTTGGCGCCAATCCCGCCTGGCTCATCAAAGACCAGACGCGTTCCTGGCTGCGGTCGTATTTCACCACCGATATGTTCACCGGCGATTTCAGGCGAATCTATGACCCTGAATCGACTGTTGACCTGAACGCATTTGTTGAGGGCGTCAAAGTGATGGGTAAAAATCAGGTATTCCATGGCGTGGTCGACTATCACAATTTGAGCATCAACAACGTCTATCAGGCGATCAACCGTAATCCCTACGAAGCGCATCCGTTCCGATTGGCCGATAATACCACTGGCTCGATTAACTACTGGGGGCCCACTATCTCAGCCGAATACAGCAGAAATATTTTTCAGGATAAATTGTTTTTTGGCGCTTCACTCGAATATCAGATTGAAACAGGGCTGAAGGACTATTTTCCTCAATCCCGAACGCTTTACCGCTACGCCAGCCTCGGTACAGGACTGGCCTACATCGTGAATGATCAGTTATCCCTGGGCGCTACCTTCACGTATTCGCACACTCAGGAATTCACGGAATGTATTCCGCCCAGTTCCAACGATCCGAGGTCCATCATCGTCATGAAATTCCGCGGCGAGACCATGGGTTCAGAGCGAATTGGCGAAATGGAACGATTCACAAAAACCGCCCATTACCAGATCGGTTTTCAATCCAATTACCGGCCGGTGGAATTTGTGGAATCCGCTGTCAACGTCCGCTCCACGCTGGCGACGTTGGACGCCACCGAGAGCCGTTCGAAACCGGTGAAAGATGGGACATGGGAATTGGGCGGCTATGAAATTCACTGGGCGAACCGGTTGCATGCGCCGAATGTACCGTTCCTCCTGGGATTTTCAATAGATCGAATTTATTACAACGACTGGGCGAAACATCCGCGGTTCGACCTGCTGCTGGGCGATGACCATTTTGCTCAGAACGTGGTTGGCTGTGGCCTTGCCTTTGAGCCGGAAACGATGCCTCTCTCTGCCGGCATCGAAGCATCGTGGAGCGCTGCCTCAGTCGACAAGAAGGATTATGTCAGCCACCTGTTTGCCAATGGCGATGTCACCGGCCGGGAATTGAAATGTGGCGCCGAAGTTCGCCTGTTACAGGGTTGGGCGATTAGGGCCGGGTATTTGTATCGCGAGAATGAAACAGAGGCGGCGTTACTTGACTTCAGTGAATTTCTCCCGGCACACAGCGCGCACATTTTCACCTGGGGATTGGGTCTGTCGCGGGAAGGCATGGAGTCCGATCTATACGCTTACATCGGTCGACAAAGGCCAACGGACACTCCCGGCAATGCAATTCGGGATATGATGGGAGTCATTTTCTCAATCAAATTTTTTATGAAATAAAATTTGATTAGCGTGGCTTTGCTACCGGACTCTTTTTCATTTATCATTTTTATATCATCCCTGCGGGATTAAAAGGGAATAGATCGATCCTTTTCTACAAACATCTCACCGCTACGCGGTTATTTCAATATAACATCCAGTTGAATAATCCCGTTAGGGATGAAATGTTTATAGAAATACAGCAAAATAAATTAAAATTCCATAGGGATGACATATCAGGCCCAACTATTAAAAAAGTGTCAGGTAGAAAGAGCGTGGCAAAGCTATCGGTAGTTCATTGAGGAATCAAATTTAATTTTCGCTATCGCCGGGAAGCCATTTTCGCAGATAAAATCTTCGGGTGATGAAAAACGCCTGCGCAATGAGAGACGCATTCATCGACCACCAGATCGCGGTGACGCCCCAATCCGCCACAACGCCCAGCACATAGGCGAATGGGATCCGAACGAGCCAGACACTGAGAGCGACTATTTTCATCATGCTCCGCGTATCACCCGCTCCGTTCAACGCGCCCCCAAGAATCACTCCCCAGGCCATGATGGGTTCGCAAATCAAGCAGATATATAAATAACGGACGCTTTCCCGAACGACAATTTCGTTGTTCGACAAGAGTGTCACGATGCCTTTTGCGTTGAAAAGCACCACGACCGAGAGAAAAATGATCAGCAGCACTCCCAGGGAAGCGGTCGTCAGGCCAGCCCGAAATGCATCTTCCTTCCTTCGTTCCCCCAGAACATTTCCCACAATGACGGCATTGGCCATGTTGAACGCGAACGCCGGCAAAAAGATCGCGGCCTCAATTCTCAAACCATTGGTGAACGCGGCGATGATTTCAATATTATTTTCCGGCAGGGCGCTCAGAATAATGAACAGCACCATCGAGGCAAGCTGCCAGATTATCTGAAGCAAACCGGATGGCCAGCCAATTGAAGTGATTTTTTTTACAATGGACCAGGTGACTTGCCTGAGCGAGTTGAAAAACGATCGGACAATCCATAAATTCAACAGACTTCCAATGAGAACGCTGATAGCCGTTGACAGAGCGATTCCTTTGTACCCGAGGGACGTGTGAAACACCAGCAGAAAATTGAGCCCCACATTCAGCAGACAGACAATCGCCATGGTGCGCAGCGATTTTTTTATCCCTTTGCACGATCGTAAAATTCCATTCGTGCTGATGAGCAGATAATGAAAAATCAACGCGCTGGCGTAGATAACCGCCAATGGCTGTCCGTATTCTTTTATCGCATTCGGCACATTGAGCATTTGAAACAGCACGGGCGTGAATACAATCCCGGTCGCGCCCAATAATATCCCGGCAAACAGGGAAGCCGCCACTGAAGACACAATGGAGTCGGCGAATAGCTTCTCTTCCGTTGTTGTACAAAGCCGGGAGATCACCGACACGGTTCCCACAGTCAGCGCATTGCCAATCACAGTGAAGATGAAATAGATCTGCGTGACAAAGCCGTACGCGGCCTGAACCTCTTTCCCGATTTTCCCGGCGATGAAAACATCTGTCAGGTTGATCAAAAACTCGAAAAACATGATGAGCGTTATGGGCCAGCTTACGGACCAACTGCGGGCAATAAACGTTTTTAATTCTGCTGAATTATGAAAAATGCGGATCGATGGGACATTCATATACGTATCGCTGCAATCACCTTGGTTTGACCGAGTCTGCGGGACTCAGCACATGCGTCAGAGCCTGTTTCAAATCCCCGAATTCAAACTGAAATCCGGCTTCGAGCATACGCTTCGGAACCGCTCGCTGACCTGTGAGTATCAGCTCGTCGGCCATTTTTCCCAACAGCAGGCGCATGGCAAATCCAGGGACGTGCAGCCAGGAAGGCCGATTCATCGCCTCGCCCAGTACGCGATAAAATTCCCTGGCTTTGACCGGCGAATTCGACGTGAGGTTGAAAATGCCGCTGAGCTTCGGGTCTTCCAACAGGTACAAAATCCCCTGAACCACATCATTCAGATGAATCCATGAAATCCACTGCTCTCCGCTTCCCTGATGACCTCCCAGGAAGAACTTGAATGGCAACATCACCCGGGACAAAAATCCTCCATGCCCGGCCAGAACAACGCCAAGCCGGAAAATGGCCAAGCGGACTCCCATGCCCGGGATCGCCGCCACAGACTGTTCCCATTGCGTGGCGATATCTGTCAGCGTCGATGGTTTCGATGGCGAATTCTCGTTCAGTAAAATATCGCCCTGATTGCCATAATATCCGATGCCCGAAGCCTGCACCAGGACTGCCGGTTTTCGATTGCTTTCGCGGATGGCCTCGGTGATGGCCTTTCCGGCAGACACGCGGCTGTCGATGATTCGTTTCAACTTCGCAGCGCTCCACCGGCCGGAACCAATATTCTCGCCAATCAGATTTATGATCGCCACTTGCTTATGGAGCAAATCAGCTACCGGCTCTGGCGATGCGCCATCCCATTGTCGCACGCGGACCCGGTCCCCCAATCTTTGCTGAGTATTTTGCTCAGAGCGCGTCAGGACAATGACTTCATAATTCTTTTCAATCAGCGCTTGACACAACATTCTCCCAATAAAGCCAGAACCCCCGGTTACAATGACACGTTGCACATCGTTCATCGGTGCTACCTCATACAAAAAATTGAACTCCAGCTATATTGTCCCCCTACTCTGCCGGATGATTTTCACGGTGATAATATAGCGAAAAAACTATTATGAGTCAAGCCATTAAAAAAGGGAGGTATGGATTCCATATCTCCCTTTCAGGTGGACATCAAAAGTACGGTTCGAATTATCTCAATTTTTTGATGTTAATATTTCCATTGGAAGTAGTCAATTGGATTAAATCGCCGCCGCCGTTGATTTTACCCTGTCCATGAATCACTTCATTGCGACGCCGATTTCCCTTTTCAGTATCATCGCTTTTTTCGATTTTTATGGAGAAGTCTGAATAGATATTGTAATCGCGCATGGATGAATCGCTGAGTTTGATTTCCGCATTGATGGTAGCCGGAAGATTTTCAGGAATATACAGCGTGATATCACCTCCGGAAGAGCCAATTTCCACATGATGATCTTTCGAAAAATCAGTCAACTGCATCTCGGCATCCACATCGCCGCCGGATGTCTGTGCTTCAATATATCCCTGAATATTAACCAGGCTAATATCACCGCCGGAAGTCTTTGCACTGATACCGTTTTTCACATTATCCGCTTCAATATCTCCGCCGGACGTGCCAGCATCTATCACATCACCAATATTTTTTAGTGTGACGTCACCGCCAGAAGTTGAAACATTCAGGCTGCCTTTGGTCCCATCAACCAGAATATCTCCACCGGACGTGCGAGCTGAAATTTTTTCACCGACATCAAATAGCTCAATATCCCCACCGGACGTGGCGACATTGACAATGGCCTTGTTATTCTTGACGACAATATCGCCGCCGGATGTATGGGCTTCAACCGCTCCTTCGACGTCGATAATCTCAATGTCACCGCCGGATGTTTTGATCGTTACCATTTGTGTATTCTTTTTTACAGTCACGTCGCCACCGGACGTAGTAGCCTCGACCTCACCATCGATTGCCAGCAGCTCAATGTCGCCACCCGAGGTTTTCAGGATCACTTTCCCGCGCAAATCAGACACCGAAATATCACCTCCACTTGTGCCGATTGTGACATTGAATTCCCTCGGCAGGGTGATTTCAAAGCGACTTTGCATGTATGACCGGTATTCATTCCCTGTTCCAATTTTAATGGTATTGCCTTCTTGTTTGTAAATTGTGGCGCTTTCTTTTAACAGCGCGTTGGCCTCCTCTTTCGTGTACACATCCATTTTTCGGATTTCGTGGATCTTCACTTTTGCGTTGTCCCAGGTGGTCACATAGACATCGCCGCGAATTTTCTCCATGATGAGATTCCCGCCTCCGGAGACATCGAATTCCTTTGTGATATCAGCCACATAGTATTTATCTTCCTTCTTCAATTCCTGCGCGACCACTAAGACGGGCAGAAGAAATCCAAGCAACAGCACGATAATGAATTTGTTTCTCATGGTTTGTTCCTCCAATTCGATTTATGTAACATGTGGTTTATTAAAATTGTGGATTTTCTCTTCGATCCAAAAGATGCGATGATTTGGTTCGGATATACTCGGACGAATCTGCTTTTACTGCATGGCACACATCAGATTCCATGTAACCGTTATTGATCCTGCCGAGGTAATTGAACGCTTCTATTCGCATTGCGGAATTGGTATCATTTAACAACACTTTGACGGCTACTTTTGTCATTAGATTTTTCATCTTGGGCGTTACGGGCGCGGCCGTCAGCACTTTCATCGCTTTCAAGCGAATGCCCGGATTCTCATCTGTCTCAACGAGCGTCGCCAGAGCCTGAAGCACATCATTTTCCAGGCGCGCGCTGCTCTCCAGCGCCCTCACTGTCCGTAGCTTGAAATTTGGCCTATTGTCAGCCATCAGCATCTGAGCTAATATTTTCTGAATCTCGGGCGTATTCAGATCACCTTCCACAGTGACATCCTGCATCGTATTGAAGGTGATTTCAATCTGATGTGTCGCCGGATTAAAATCTATGAATTCAACGCCGGTCACTTTCGGGATTGAATTATCCGATACTTTTTTTAGCGCATCAGGACTGCCACCTTTCATCTGAAAATACTTGCTGCCGATGAACATTCCAACGATCACTAAAGCAACAGCCGTTCCCATTCTAATGAAGGGCGAAAAATCAAGTGAAATAATGCGCCAGAGTCGTTCAGTCCAGGCGATCTGTCGGTTCGGCTTCCTGACCGACAATAGCCGTAAATGGAGATCATTCCGCAATTCTTTCAGCACATTTTCATCCGGGGCGTACTGGATTTTCTTATCCAAAACCTTGTTCATACTCAGCGCTTCTTCATAATCCAACTGGCATGAGGTGCACTGCGCAATGTGCTCAGCGAGTTCAGCATTCTCCTGCTCGGAAAGCTCCCCATATATCCTGAGCCATATCATATTCCTGAAATGTTTGCAGCTCTTCATGATTCACCATTCAATTTTGATAATAGTCACGCAACTGTTCCTTCATCTTTTGAAGGGCCCGGAACAGGTAATTTTTTATCGTCCCTTCAGAGCAGTTCATAATCTCAGCGATCTCTGACAATTTATAACCGTGGTAATGCCGCAATGTAAACACGGCTTTTTGTTTCGGCGACAAATGTTCAATGCCCTGACTGATTTCGCGTTGTAATTCTTTTTCGAGCATGTTCCGCTCCGGATTGGAAATTACTTCATCATGCACGAATTTCAAATCACTCTCCATCTGTTCCACCACATCATCGATAGAATCGTGCATTTTTTGTGATCTCTTTCTTCTGTAATTGATGCACTCATTCACAACAATTCGGTAGAGCCAGGTGTAAAACTCACTCTGAAATCGAAAATTACCTATGGACTTGAAGACTTTTAAAAACACATCCTGGTACACGTCGCGTGCATCTTCCCAATTATTCAACATGGAATAGATTAAGCCCAGTACTCGAGCATCATAATTGGCTACCAGCGATTCGAACGCGCTCTGGCTACCGCGCTGTGCTTTCAGAATTAACAGTTTTTCGCTCTTCTCCATCCGTCATTCCTTGAATCCGAATAGTTAGACACAACAATCGAAAAATGGTTTGCATAACTTCTGAAGTTTTTTTCAATAAACTACCCATTCACATTTCTTTCGAGTTCGGACAATGCCTGTCGACGAAATTACATTTATGTACTTTATATATCAGAATGAAATGGGTATGAAAAACTCATTCGCAGTGAAAGATAATTTAAAACATTACAGGCACTCACGCAATTACTAATTTGAAAATTTTTAATCAAATCAAGACAACCTCTCCTGATTGTATCAATTTGAAGCAGTACCTCTCTGGCGGCCTGAGAAATGAATTTTTCCTGTAACATTTACTTCATCACCAATTCTTTAAATTTCAAAGAAATACAAGTATTGCAAAAAAAAGCCTTGTATATTTTTTGTGGCATAATAATTGATTAACAATACATTAATTTTGAAAAAATATCTAACTCATTCTTAACCATAAATTAAACAATATGATCAAAAAACAGGATACTGAATATGGCCACAATTTTCTCTTGCAAGCTGGAGGCTAACCATTTTTAATCCTAAAATCTATATTGTTAATTTTTTGTAAATTACCATATTAGTTAATTTAAACATTTTTAAGAATTAATTACTAAAAATGTCCTTGCAATTAAAGGTCATTTATATTAAATTTCGATTGTTTACTTCCTTTAAAATTTTTATTTAATTCATCATAGGTTCAAAATCAATTTAATTTAATCATGGGTAGCGCATTGAAGAGAAATACTTTCATCATCTTTATCATCGCATTGGTATTTTTCAGTTTCTCAGAAAAAGTATATTCTCAAGTCTCAATGTTCGGGGGAAAGGGATTATGGAGAGTATTATCAGCCGAGCCGGTCAATCCGACCGATATATTTGTAGGAGCTAATATTTCTACTTTCTTTGAGCAGACAGGGCCGGAGCAGTTGGCTAAATATTATGCGGTCAATTTACATGCAACCGTGGGATTAGCCCACTATCTGGAGCTCATCGCCAATTTCGTGCCTTATCAGGATGATCAGTACCATATTTTAGGACGAATTGGCGACACAAAACTCGGTTTAAAATATTTGACTCCCTTGTCTACAGACGGTTTTAAACTGGGTTTAATGGGCTATTACAAATTTCCGACGGCCGAAGTTCCCAACGTTCCGTACGAAATTTTTTCCTCATCGAAACCTGCATGGGAGTTACGAGCTCTGTTGTCGCTCGATTTCATCAAACTATTCCCTAATTTTCCGCTCATGTGGAATTTCAATGTTGGCTACATCGATCATAGCATTTATGATCGTTATTTTCAAGCGGACATTGACCAGTTGTTCATTGGTTCGGGCTTCAAATTTTCGATTCGCTCACTCCAATTTTATACAGAATACTCCGGGGAAATATTCACTAACAATTCCGATCTCGTGCCATTCAATCAAAATTCCATGCGAATTACTCCAGGTGTAAAATTTTTGGGACCATGGAAAAATACAATTGACATTGCCTTTGATTTTGCTTTCACAGATTATGATTCTCTGAAAAATCAAGACGTGTTTCATAAAGAATATTTCACGTGGAAAGTCGCTGTTGGGGTGACCCATCGATTTTCTGTCTTCAAATATTTTGACAAGACATCCAAGCTTGAACGCCAGAAACAAAAAGAAGAGTTGGAGAAGCTGGAGGAAATTCGGAAGCGCCGTGAAAAAGCAAATGAAGATCTCAAGAATATGAAAAATATTCTCGATAAAAAACAAGAAGAGAAGAAGTAACAATGACAACCAGGTTTTTGCCCCTCATGAAGATGCCCAAAACATTAAAATATTTAAGAGTTAGTGTGTATGCATTAAACATAATATTCGTATTTAATATAGCTGTCCTGGCGCATAGTTCAGGAACGAATTTTGCTTCAGACACACAAGATCCAAACCCATCACACAGCGAAAAGAAGATTGATAAGGAAATTGAGCATGCCGCAAATCAGATTCTTCGCAGCAGCATTGAGCTTTATAAAGAGGGCGCGTACTGGGATTGCGCCCGCGAGCTGATAATCCTGATGGATTACCATTCGTCGTATGAAAAACTGGATGAAGTGGTTTATTACCTGGGTCAGTGTCTTTTTGAAGAGGAATTGGGTGTGGCATCCACTCGTATGTTTGCCTATCTCCTCAAGAAATTTCCCAAGAGCCCCATGGTTCCGGCGGCATTACTTGGACTGGAAAAAGCCTATTTTCATCAGAGTGACTATAAACAGGCGCTGCGCGTTTATTTTGCACTGGTAAAAAGAACACCCGAAGATAAAGAATTACTTAACGCGGCCAGCTATTTTGCCGGCCAGAGTCACTTCAATCTGAAAAATTATGATATGGCAATCAGCTTGCTCAAGAAAATTGATAGCCATAGTAGCTACTATGATGCGGCGCTGTATAACACAGCTCTGGCATATTTGAAGAAATCAAACGTCTCTGTTGCGATTGACTATTTGCGCAAAATCATCGTTCTGCCAAACATCAGCGGGGAAAGACGGAATATTATTGATAATGCCCGGTTGACATTGGGATTCATGTATTATGAATTGAACGCATTCAAGCCAGCCACAAAATTATTCTTAGGGATTTCCGACAGGCATGAACATTACCAGGACGCTCTGTTGGGTTTAGGCTGGTGCTATCTCAAAGTAGAGGACAACGAGAACGTTATCAAATATCTGGAAAAATTGATCGAGCTGTACCCGGATAGTGAAAATGCTGAAGAAGCCTACTTTCTTTTGGGCCAGGCGAACATTGCTCTGGGACAATATGATGAAGCCATAACATCGTATCAAACGATTGTCGAAAATTACCCGGACGATTTTCAAGTGCCCAATATCATCAAGAAGGTAAACAGCGGTCTGGAAATCGAAGAAGATCGAGTCGAAAAACTCAAAGTGAAAGTCCTGATCGAGGAGACCAAACTGTTAGACGCCATCGCAATGAATGGGTACGGCGAGAATGTGCCTCATTATTTGATCGAAGAGAAAAAAGAACTGAGAGATTTCAGAGAGCAACTGATAAAGAATCTGTTAGGTGAAAAAGATAATCTGCTTCTTATGCAGGATAATATTAATTCACTCAAAAAATTAGCCGAGCGCAGAGAGCGTCGGAAAAACTGGCGTGGATACGCTGAGTACGGAACGTCACGGGCAATGTTCCTCAAGCAAATGGAATTAAAAGCTCAGGGAAAATAATTCATTCAACTGGACAACGGGGATATGAAAGTAACACGAATTCAGTCTATTAGCATATTTACATTTTTAATGATAGGGGTTGTTTTTCAAAATAGTCAGGCGCAGAACAGCGCCGGCAAGTCGAAAAATTATCGACCCAATCAGAAATATGAATTAGCGGATACAACCGCTTCCATCGATATTGAGGGCTTGTCGAAGACGATTGACCATCATATCAAAATCATCGAACAATATCCGGATGAACCGTTCATTCCATTCATGCTGTTCGAGCTGGCTGAGTCCCATGCCAGCAAGTCCCAATTTGAATTCAAACAATTCATGAAAACATACGACACGGAAATCACCAAATTTGAAAAAGGCGAAATTCTGACTGAACCCTTCTTGCCGCGGGTCAGCTACAAGCAGACGATTGAATTGTGCTATCAGTTACTGGAAAAATACCCGGACATCCAATTTAAAGATAAAGTGTTGTATCGGCTGGCCATCTGCCACCTGGACGAGGGGAACCAGGAGAAAGCCAAAGAGTATTTCCAGCGGCTGTTGTTTGAAACGCCGCAGAGCGCTAAAATTTCAGAAGGCCATTTTCGACTCGGCGAACATTTTTTTAACCAGCGCGATTTTCACAAGGCCATCGAGCATTATAGTTACCTTTTGGAGCACTGGAACGATCCCTATTTCAATATGGCATTATATAAAATGGGTTGGGCATATTTCAATATCAATGACTATTCCAATGCCATCAGCACGTACATCTATTTAATCAGCGATATTTCACTTCTCGAGAGCATGAACACCGAGCTTCTGGGGAAAACCAAAGCAGACGTGCGGAACGAGGCCATCGAATATATCGCCCATTCGCTGACTGAATACGGCGGCCCGGAGACTGCAAAAAAGCTTTTCTCAGCGAAAGACACGCAGAGCTATTCCGTCGAAGTATTTCTCAGAATGAGTGAAATCTACAAGAAGCGAAATTTCTTCACCGAGGCGATTCAAACATACGAGAGCCTGTTAGCGCTTTTCCCGCTTTATCCACAGGCGCCGCTCATTCAAAAAGAGATCATTCAATGCTACGAAAAGGACATGGAGGAAGAAAAGGCGATTCAGGCGAAGGACGTGTTCGTTGAAAAATACGGGCCTAACAGCCAGTGGATCAACAATTATCCTGAAGGCAAAGTGCGAAACGACGCCATTGAACTCTCCGAGGAAATGCTTTTCTCTTTGGGGACCTATTATCAGACACAGGCTCAGGAGAAAAACAGGAAGCGCGAGTATCAAATCGCCATTCAAAAATATGAAGATTTTCTGAACAAATTCAAGCATGGAAAAAATGCCGCCAAGGTGAACTACTACCTGGCCGAATGTTATTATTCCATCGAAGAATATGATAAAGCCGCGGTCGAGTATGATAATGTCATGACGCTCTACGATAGCACAGAATACAAGGACGCTGCTGCATATAATCGCATTCTATCCTATTATCAATTGCTCAAGACCGTTTCGAAAAAGGATTCGCTGACGTTCTATATCGAAGATTTCCTGGCCAGTGGCGGCGCGCTCACGCCGGTCAAGGTGAGTTGTGAGACTCAGGCAAATTTACTGAAAGCCTGCAACGACTTTGTGAAAAATCTGCCCGACAGCAAAAACCTCATTGAAGTGCTGATGAAATATGCCGAAACGTTGTATGAGCTTCAGCAGTGGCGTCTCGCTGCCAGGACGTACGAGAAAGTCGCCGACGATAAATTCAAAGATAGCCCCTATTATGGTCAGGCCATGAACATGGTCGCCCAGACCTATTTCAAATTGAAGGATTATCAGGAATCGGAAAAGTGGTTCAATAAAATCGCCGTCGCTTTCCCTGACTCCACGCAGTATGTCAAAAAGGCCAGGACGATGGTCGCTTCGGCAAATTTCAAACTTGCCGAGCAGATGCGCGACACCGGGGAATCCACAAAAGCGGCAGTGAAATTTTTGACCATTGCCTTTAACACATCGGATCCTGAAATTGCCAAAGCAGCGCTCACACAAGCTGCCGGTCAATTTGAGCAAGCCGGCGATCTGGATAAAGCAGTGAAATCGTACGAACGGATGATTGATGAGCAGCCGAATATTTCATTTGTCGATGAGCTCTATGTCAAATCCGGCTTGCTTTATGAAAAGATGCAAAACTTCGTTCGCGCTTCTGACAACTATATCAAAATGGTTCAACTGCATCCCAGGTCCAAGTTTGCTCCGAGCGCGTTACTCTATGCGGCCAAGTGCTACGAGCAGATGAAACTGATGAACAAAGCGAAAGAAACGTACCAGCGATATGTCAATGAATATCCGCTGGACGACCCGGATGAATATATCGAAAGCCTCTACAATATTGCTGAGATTTCCCATAACCAGGGGAGTACGACCAACGCGTTGAAGGAATTTGGTGAAGTCATTACTAAATTTAAAGAGTTCAGAACAGCCCGAAAACAAGTGGATGAATATATCCCGGCTAAGGCGCAGTACATGATCGCTGAGATTAATTTTGAAAAATATAAGGCCGTACAAATTGTTCCACCGCTGGATGTGTCGTTCAATAAAAAGACCCAATTGCTCAAGGTGGTTTTGAATGAATATGGCAACGCCGGCAAATTCAAAGTCGCGGACTGGACGACTGCGGCTCTCTATAAATCAGGGATAACCGTTGAGAATCTGGCAGAGGCAGTATTGAATTCGCCCACACCGGACGAACTGAATCCTCAGGAAAAAAAGGAATACATGCTCAAATTGAATGAACAGCAGGTAATTCCATTGAAAAGAAAAGCGCTTGAATATTACAAAGCCAACGTTGCCAGCGCTGAAAAGAACAACATTCAAAACGAATGGGTAGAAAATAGCAAGCAGCGAATGGAAAAATTAATTATCGAACTGGGGCTGGGCACAGGCCTGAACAGTTCCGGCAATTCAAATAACACGAAGATTGTGCCAGCAAGCCAAAGGGAAACAGATCATGATTAGCACTCACATCAAGGCCAATAAAAAATTAATCAGCGCCGTTGTTTTTTCGATGTTACTCATCAGTCAGACGCTTCATGTCCTGGCTGAAGAACCGGAAAAGCCTGCGGCAGCCCCCTTGTCTGCGCAGGAAAAATCCATGCAGGATAAAAAGACGACCGAGCCGGATCAGGCTGTCATTTCCAATGACCAGGTAAAAGTGTTTTTGAAGGGTATTGAGGTGTATGGCTCAATCGCCAAACCACAAACCGTATTCATCATTCCGGGCACTGATCCGCGCGTCGATGGACTCCTGATCAATCGGCATTTTTTCTCCCACATTTTCAGACCTGTTGAAAAAAGCACGCTGCGTCGCGATAGGATTAAACAGGAAAAAGATAGGGATCACATTCTTTGGTAGGCATTCCGGGGCGGTAAGTAATCCTGGCTGGATTTTTTCTGAATATCCTCTGCCACTATTTACATCGACATTACAATCAAAAAGCTAATTTCTAGTTTTAATTCATACTATTCGCTTATAATCAACACCATCTCATTCTATTCAAGGAGGTTGTCACTTTGGATTCTATTGTCACTTTCTTCAGACTCGGGGGACCGTTCATGTACGTCATTCTTTTGGTCATGATCGCCGGTTTTGCAATCATCATTGAACGGTCAATGTTCATTTTGATAAAGAACCGAATTGATACTGCGGCATTCATGAATCGCGTGCTCGATTTGATCCAGCGGGATAATATAAAAAGCGCAGTCGAATTTTGCAGTGTGTCAAAAGCCGCTCTGCCTAATATTGCCCGGGCCGGACTCGAAGAACCGAGCAAATCTGCTGCCGATGTACAAAATGCATTTGAACTTGCTGCCATGGTTGAAATTCCCAAACTCGAAAAGCGGACGCAATACCTGTCCACCATTGCCAATGTGGCCACGTTGTTAGGCCTGCTGGGAACAATCACGGGTCTGATCGCCTCCTTTGAAGCGGTCGCCAAAGCTGATGCCGCCATGAAAGCAACTCTTCTTTCCAACGGCATTTCCCAGGCTATGAATACCACCGCATTCGGGCTGATCGCAGCCATTCCGTGCCTGATCGGATATTCCATCTTTCAGGAAAAAACCAATGAACTCATCGATGAAATCAATCAGAATATCGCGCGTATCTATAAACGTCTAATTATGGTTAAAGGTTATTGACATGAATCTGAAGCAATCATTAGGAAGAGACCGATCCGCAGGCGATGACGACGTCAATATCATTGCTGTCATGAACATCTTTTTGCTTCTGATCCCGTTTTTGTTGCTGACAGCAGCCTTTGTCCAGATTGCTGTTGTGGAACTTTCCCTGCCTTCATTGAGCAAAGGGGGAGGTGATATAACCCAAACGCCGAAGCAAAACTTGATTCTGGTTGTACTCGCGATAAAAGAAGATGGTTTTCAGCTCAAGGCGATCAAAGATACGAACATCAAGTTCGATCCGATTGCCAAAAATGGAACAGAGTATATTTACAGCAAATTGGCTGAACAATTAAAGAATTTGAAAAGCCAATTCCCATTTGCTGAAGACATTATTGTCGCGCCAGATGCAAAGGTTAAGTATGACGTTGTAATCAAGGTTATGGATCAATGCCGGGAAACTGGATTCTTAAACGTTTCACTTTCCGGTTAGTTTAATTCAATCACATCTATGTCAAGAGTAAATTATGGCAAATCTAACATCATTGAATACATCATTCAAACCCATTACAAGGAAAAAGAAACGCCGGGAAGTTGCTTTGAAGCTGACTTCCATGATCGACATGTTCACGATTCTGTTAGTGTTTCTTTTAAAAAACTTTTCGGTGGAAGGGCAGATCATGTCTGTTGCTCCGGATTTAAACTTGCCTGAGTCAACAGCGCAAAAACTTCCAATAACGACATCCATCATTGCTATCACCGAGGAGTCTCTTATGTTCGATGGGAGAAAAGTAACCACTGTCGATAAAGTTATAAAGGGAACAGACCTGATTATCCCCGAATTACTGGCCGAACTTCAGCAGATTAAAAAGCTCAGCGAACGCGTCGGCGAAATAAATACAGAAATGGGATTCACCGGTAAAATTTCCATACAGGGCGACCGTGAACTTCCCTATCTTGTCATTAAAAAGATCATGTACACCTGTGGGAAAGTCGGGTACAACGACATGCTTCTGGCAACTATTAAACCCGAATGAAAATCGCGATAGAATTGGTACTTCTAAACATTAAATTCTTCTATGACAAAAACATACAAACAACTTATTTTACATATTGAGCAAGCTGGTCAGGGACGCCAGGTGGTTATTCCGCCCGGCGGAAAATTCACCATTGGCCAGCGAGGAGACAATGACCTCACCCTGTACGGCCAGCATTATCCCCGGCGGTATACCCTGATCGAACAGATGAACGGGTCCTATGTTCTGAATGTTCAGCCGTTCATTGATGGCAAAATTTCGATGCAGGATTCCACGCTGCAGATCCACGATTTGCTGAAGCACGATATCCTGCCTCGCAAGGGGAACACGCGATTGCTGAACTTATCCCCGGGAAAGGAAGGTTACATTGCCTTTGACGATGTCAAAATCGACTTCTATTTCAAACAAGTAGCCGTGCAAACCACTGCTGAGCTTTCAAGTCTGCCGGAGTTTTCATGGCATCGGGCGATGGTCCGAAATCTTACATCGGATTTGGTATTCAAGTCGATCTTTTTGGTGTTGCTAACGCTGAATTCTCTTATCATCTATTCATTAAAAGATTATAAGGTGAACATCGAACAAAAGCTCGATTTAGATAAAATCCCGGAACGCCTGGCGCGATACATCAATGTCACTCCCACGGAACCTTTACAATTTGATACGAAATCACTATCTTCGAATACTGAGACCACCGATGAGAATAAAGATGGCCAAAAAAGTTCAGACAGCAAGTCGTCTTCAGGCAATCGAAGCCGGCGAAACAGCGGAAACAGTGGTGGCAATCGGGCTGCTTCATCGGGCTTGTTAGGCCTCATCGGCGGCACCGGCGCTTCGAACAATGCCAGTTCCATTGTTGACGCTCTTGTCGACCGCGGGCTGGTTGCAGATTTACAGAGCATTGTGGGTGGCGGGACTAATCTGAAAGTCGGTAAGGGCAACACAAAAGATGCAGGCGATCCGCTGGATCAGCTTATCGGACTCGGTGGAGATGGCAGCTCCGGCGGTATCGACGATTTCATTGCGGACATGGATGAGGACGTGCCCCAGGTGACGCTCACAAAACAGGCGAAAGTGGACCTGGTTAAGCCGAGCAAAAAGACAGGCAGCGCTGAAGCGTTGGGACAACGGACTGATCAATCGGTGATGGAGGTCATTCTCCAGCGGCAGGGCCAAATTACATATTTCTACGAAAAGTATCTCAAGCGAAATCCCAATTTACGCGGTAAAATTTCCGTCGAGTTCACCATTGCAGCGAACGGATTTGTGACCAGCGCAAAAATTCTTGAATCGACCATTGACCATCCTCAACTGGAACGGGATATTCTCAGTCTCGTTCAGCGACTTAAGTTCGAGCCAATTTCATCCGGCAATGTGACGATGGTCTTCCCATTCGTATTCACAAAGCTAAGCTGACATATCGACGCCGCTGCCCGCGTTCCAATCGTACAAGCATGAGGCCGAATTCAATCCGATGATTTTCGATTCGCCCTCTCTGGCATGGGTTCATGAAAGAAAATAAAAAAAGCAAAGAGTCATTTGGCTCTTTGCTTTTTTTTTACACTGCTGAATTTTTCAACAATTTATAAATCCGATTCATCCTTCCACTGGACAATTCGCCACTTGTTATCATAGGCGCTTTTCCTGAAAATGAATATTGCGTTCCCGGTAATATTCAGCGTCTCGTCATTTTTAATCAGTGAAAGATTGAAGCTTTTCGATACTTCCGACCGATCTTCTTCATCGAACTGGTAAATGGTGCTATTCCAGATCAAGTCAATGACATCAAAATTTCGGAACAGACGACCGGTCGTTTTCAGATCAACATCCCGGCCCCAGCTCACAAACCGGCCGGACGATTCGATGGTCGGGTCGAAATAGATGAAAACAAAGGAACTGTCCAGAATATTGCTGTATAAAACCGAGTCTTTGAATACATAAGAGTATTTAAAATTTTGCAGCACCTCATCCGGACTTCTCTGTTCGGTGATGATCAAATCGGTCTCGCCGGCGTCCTCAAGTTTTGGAGCAAAGGGATTGAAGCAACTCAGCGCCAAAGCGAACACGGCGACATTCACAAAATTTTTTACAGTTGTTGACTTCATTCACCCTCGCGACATCCAATAAAAAGCGGTATACCGGCCACTGCCAATATACCGCTTTCAATTTTTTTATTCAAGAAAAATTATTCCAAAGTTACTGAACCGCTCAGATAGACCAGTATTTCACGGCCTGTTTTTATTGCATTCATCGCCGGATAGTTATTGATGCAATGAAACCTGCCGGAAGAGCACGCTGAATTCAGTCGGCCTGCTGCGGCATGAATTGACCGAACCTCGCCGCTAACCAACGACGATCTGAATGCTTAATCCAAGCGGCCCATCCACGACCAGAAACGACACATGGCCCGCATCCACCGCAATGGTATCTGTCGTGAAGCACTCAACTCATCGCGAGTCAGAAGCTTACCCGATGATTCACCAATTGCCGAACGACTGTATCTATCTGTTACCCTTTGTGCGCACCATGAGACCTGCGCCGATGACAGTTAATGCAATTCCGATCCCTGAAATTCCAGAGCTTATCTGGTTCCATCTCATCACGTAGTCAGCAGCATTGAGAAGCAGGAACACAATGCCGAGAATCCCAATCACCAATCCAATGGTATATCGCGTTTTGTGCGTCATTTTTTCTCCTTCCGATTGGCGAAAAGCAACTTGTGAAAAGACCAACAACTCGATTATCCGTTTTAGAAATCCAGCCCGGGCGCACTCACTTACCCAGCGTTTTCGTTGAATAATTGAGATTTAGCGCGCCGCCGCCTGCGTTTCTCAACTCCTCATGGATTTTGGTCACCAGTCCCATTTTCACATTTTGATCGATTTTCATGGAGACAACCCGCAACGGATGCAATGGGTCATTGCATTTATCAGTCATGATTTTTGCAATCACACTGGTATCGACAAATTTATCATCAATTGAAACGCGACCGCGGTCGTCAGCCCAAATGTACGCCACATTTCGTTTGCCAGGTAACTTCTCGATCTGCTGCGCCGAAGGCAACCGAACTGGAATTCCCCGAAATTCCTTGAACTGCGTGGTCACCATAAAAAAGATGAGAAGCATAAATACAATGTCCGGCAGCGACGCAGTAGGAATGCTCCCTTCAACTCTTGTTTTCTTGTAGAACCTCAACGCTTCATTCTCCCCTTTGCTGTAATATTTCGTGTCTTCCGAGAATCCATGCGAATCACTGCTCCGGCTCAGCGATGGAAATCCGCGTCGCTTTGGCCTGTTTCAACTGATCCAACACCTGTACGAAATAGCGATACTCCGTATCCTGGGCTGTCTTCACCGAGATGATGAGATTCGGATTTTTCTGCAGCTTTGTCTGAATGTCACTTTTGATCATCGGAATTTCGACCAGTTCGTCATCGATCATCACGCGCCCGGACTCATCCATCAAAAGCCTCGATATATTTTTCCTGGGCACTTCCTTATGCTCTCCCCGAGGCGGCAGGGCCAGGCTGATCCCTTTGTCCACATCGATGGTCGTCGTCACCAGAAAAAATATCAGGATGAGAAACGCAATGTCTGCCAACGAGGCTGTTGGGATTTCGGACGGTCGTGATTTTTTCCTATCAGCGAACATAACTTTCTCCCCGTGCTCTGTGTTGTTTACTTTGACTTTTCAATTTCAATTAAATTATCCACCAGGTCAACAGAGCTTTCTTCCATTTCGATGATCAATCTATCGATCATCGAGACAAACAGGTTGTGAAAAAACTGAATGATGATAGCGACAATCAGCCCAAACAGCGTGGTTATCAAGGCAATCGAGATGCCATTGGCGACGATCATCGGGGAAATGTCATTGGCTTTGGCAATATCATCGAATGCGATGATCATGCCCCAGACTGTGCCCAGGAATCCCAACATCGGCGCAATGGACACGACTGTCGCCAACCAGACTAACCCGCGTTCCAGGAAGGCCATTTCAATTGAGCCGGCGTTCATGATCGCTTTTTCCACATGATCGATGCCGTAATGAAATCGAGCTAGGCCGGCATGATAAATGGACGCCACCGGGCCCCGTGTATTCTCGCAGACTTCTTTTGCTGCTTCAACGCCACCTTCTTTCAACGCAGTTTGAACTTTTTCCATGAACTTTTTTGTGTTCACCGAAGCGCGCACTAAACTATACAGCCTCTCGAAGCTAATTGCCAGCCCTAGAATTAAACAACCCAAAATTAGCCACATCATTCCGCCGCCTTTTACAAACAATTCGATCATCAGCTAAACCCCTCCATCATTGGTAAGTGCTAAGAAGATTTAAGTTAATTAAGTATTTGAACATGAGAAATAACCGGTTACTTAAACAACACTGCTTTCTCCCCCAGACTCGTCAGGTTGCTCTGACATCTTCCTCACTTTGGGCTAGTAAAAGCGATTGTCAATCCTTTATTTTTTTCCGGGCAACTGGGACAGTTCAGCGGCACGGGTAATATATTTCAAGGCTTCCTGCACCTGTTCATCTCCGGAGAGTCGCGTTTGGTAATATGCCGGCGAACCCCACAAATTCCGGGCGATTTCACTTTTTATCATCAATTTCAAGTAGGGCAAATCGCTCTGAAATTCATCACCTTTGAACAGGATCTCTTTCGATTTAATGAAGGCTTTAAACTCCTCCAGAGTGGCTGCATCGATATCAAACTGTCTCTGGAAATAGTCAAATTTATTTTTGAGTTCAGGATGCTTGCCAGCGTATTTCGAGCCAAACTCGAAAAATAACCGCTTAAAAATCAACTCGCTGGTGAGCTTGCTGATGCGCTTCGATTTCACTTCTACATCAGGGTTGATTCCACCGCCGCCATAGACCTTTCGGCCAGCGCTGGTGAAAAAGACCGGCTTCTCCTTCAAACTATCCGCCGACGCAAAGGTCTCGCCATCGGATTCATCTTCGCCGGCATAGTATTCCCACAGTCCATTTTCATAGGAACGTTGAATGAGTCGCCCGCTCGGTGTGTAGTAACGAGCCGTGGTTATTCTCAGGGCCGAGCCATCCTGCAGCGGTAATTGCGTCTGAACCAATCCTTTGCCAAAGCTCGTCTCGCCGACGACAAGTCCGCGATCCCAGTCCTGAATGGCCCCGGCAACAATTTCCGACGCGCTTGCCGAACCTTTATCAATCAAAATGATGAGCGGCAATTTCGGATTCGTAGCAATGCTGGTCGATAGAAACTCCTCATTGGACTCAGGGATTCGGCCTTTGGTGAAGACAATCATCTTTCTGCCACCGATGAATTTATCAGCAATTTTGAAAGCCTGATCCAGGTAGCCGCCGGTATTTCCACGCAGGTCCAACAGCAATGATTTCATCCCCTGGACTTCCAGTTCTTTCAGCGCTTTCTCCACCTCATCGGAAGTTGTCTGGGCAAATCGGCCCACGTAAATATACCCGATGTGATCGTCGATGAGGAACTTCGCCATGACGCTGTAAATCGGAATCCTGTCGCGGACAATGGTGATGTCGAATGGCTGATCGAAACCCGGCCGCCGGATGGTAACCGTCACCTTGGTGCCTTTGGGCCCCTTCAGATTTTTCTGCACATCTTCTTCTTTAATGCCATACGCGCTCTTACCTTCGATCTTGATAATTTGATCGCCAGGCAGCAAGCCTAACGCTTCAGATGGAGAGCCGGCGATGGGAGCCACCACCGTGAGGACTTTATTTTGTATGATAAATTCAATCCCGATTCCTTCATAGCTTCCCTGAAACTGTTCAGTGATCTCTTTCAATTTTTTCGGCTCGATATAAACTGAATGCGGATCCAATTCTTCAAGCATCCCCTGTATCGCTCCGGTAATCAGCTTTTCAGTGTCAACTTCTTCTACATAATACGTCTCAACGATCTTGAATACATTCATGAACCGCTTAATTTGATCGAACGAATTATCGGCTGAAAATAGAAAACGCTGGGATAGATTGACCACCCCTACGATCGTGACGATCATTAATACAGTCCACAGAAGCCAGGATTTCTTTATCATACGCATGATTCAACCTATAAATTTGTTTTATAAATCAATTACTTTTTGGGTGATTTCAATCGACCATGTCTCTTTCTCCTTGAGACTTATCTGCCAGTTGGGCAGCACCACCGAGCTCTGGTAAACGCGCTCGAATCCGCCCTCGGATTGGCTGATTGTCTCAATCGGGAAACGCCAGACAGTCGCAGGCCTATTATACGCAAGCTGGATATCAAGTTTCATCCACTCATCAATAAGACCCATTGCGCTCACGTTGTCCACGCTGCCTTTGCTCGCGAGAATTTTTTCGCCGTCAAATTTTTGATCGAAATAATAATATCGGTCCGGCGCATTACCCGCTAACAGCGCAAAATTGAATTCAATGCCAAACCACAGGTGCAACGGAGCCTGATCGAGATTTGTTATTTCATACCGAATACCCAGCTCGGCTGATGCGCGATTCACCTGGATCGCTTTGACAAGGGAAATATTCCGCCTGGCATTTTCAACAATGACAACCCCTTCGCGCGCAAGTCTGATTTTTAAACCATTGGGATTCTGTGCAGTTTCATACCCAAACGGACTGGTTACAAAATCGCCGAGTTCGCGATACTCACAATTGGCCACCTCCTCCAATGTTGTTTGCTGGGCAAAGAAATGATCGATGAAGGAGGAGCGTCGATACCAGTCATATTTTAACCGCTGCGCCAGGCCAGGTTCTTTAGCAACAACCAGATCATGGATACTGGCCACTCCGGAATGATCGTTTTTATTTTCATTGATCTGCAGCAATTTCGCATGGTAAGCTTCCTTGCGGCGCGTCATCGTATCCAGGAGATTCACGGCCTTTGGTTTATAATCCTGCTCAAATAAGGTTCCGCCAATTTGCGGCGAAAAATAAAGATTATAGAATTTCGATTCGATAATCAATTCGTCATTTCCATCGGCGTCCAGATCTGCCGACTGAACATCGACCCAGCCTTTCTCGTAGGTGGAATTTGTCCGCGTCAGTTGATCCAGAATGGCTTCGGCTTTGATCATGCGATTGTACACCGCGTAGCGTAAATTGTTCAGATACAATCCGCCAAAGACGCCGTGCCAATAGGGGCAATTCGTTTGTCCGGCCCATAAATTATCCTGAGCCTGGCTCAATAACGTCTGGTCGTATTTTTTATCTCCCATAAGTTTCTGAATTTTATTGCTCACCCAGAGCGATTTTTTGTGAAGGTTATTTGACTCAGGATACTTGGCCAGAAAATTTCGCCAGAATCCACCGCGCACAAAAACCTTGTACTCATCGTACATGGTGTGTTGTTTCAGTCGCTGTTCGAAACTTTCGTAACGCTCGATTGCCCGGGCGGGCATCGCCCATTCCATCATTTCCCGATACGAGGCGGTTGGCAGATACACGCGACCAGCCGGCGCCATGGTCTCGATCACTTCCGAGAAATGAACCAGTTCAATCCAATCCAGATTGGCCTCCAGCAACGAGAAGAACCGTTCCATCCAGCGGTCTTCGTAGCAGTGCTTGTACGTGCCGGGCCAGATTCCAAATTTCTCTCCATCATCGGCGAAGACTGCCAGCTTATCTCCATTCTCCGTGGCAATCGAACGCAGATAATCGATCGTCACTTCCGGATTCTGAAACGGGATAGTGTAGCGAAGTTGCTCGCTGATCGGGAAGAGATTGATGACATGGCCCGTCTCTTCGGTGACGTAATAACCGAACAGATCCTTCTCTTCCAGACCGGCGGACTTGAAGTGAGAATCGTCAATCACCACGTATTTAGCGCCGCTTTGCGAGATCGGCTTTGGCAACTGCGGCTCCCAAATTCGTTCCGCCAACCAGATTCCCTTTGGCTCATACCCGGTATGCTCTTTGATAAAATCATTCAATTTTTGGATTTGCCCCAATTTGTCCTCGTCCGGGATATTGACGAGAATTGGCTCGTAATACCCTCCACTCATCATTTCCACCTGTCCCGATTGAACGAGCGCGCGGAGACGGGGACCAAATTGTGGGTCGCGTTGCAACAACCATTCAAATAAAACACCGGTGAAATGCTGGGCAATCTTTATCTTCGGGTGCTTTTCAAGGATATTCAGAAATGGCAAATAAGCCTTGTGGTAAGCCTCTTCAAAGACAAAATCAAAATTGCCAACCGGCTGGTGATTATGAATCCCAATTGCTAATTTCACTTTTCTCGACATCACTTCCACCAAATTATAAGATACTTTTAAAATGACAATGATTTAAAATTCGACGATGCGCTTTACAGCTTGCGGGCTACTTCCTCGGCAACTTCCAGCGTGGTAGATTTCCCGCCCATGTCATACGTTCGCACCTTGCCCTCGTGAATCACTTTGGCTAATGCATTTTCCAGCCGCAGCCCGGACTCGGTCTCGCCAAGCCAATCGAACATCAATTTCACTGACAGCAACATGGCGACTGGATTTACTTTGTACATGCCGGCATATTTGGGCGCCGAGCCGTGCGTGGGTTCGAATACGGCATAGTTGTCGCCAATATTACCGCTGCTTGCAAATCCCAGGCCGCCGACCAGTTGCGCTGCTAAATCTGAAATGATATCTCCGAACATATTGGACGTCACCAGCACACTGTAGTCTTCAGGATTTTTCAGGAGCCACATGCATTGGGCGTCGATATTCGTCTCCCACAGTTCAATGCCGGGATAGTCTCGCGCGATTTTCCGGGCTTCACGGATCATCAATCCGCTCGTTTCCCGGATAACATTGGGTTTCTCGACGATGGTCACATTTTTCTTGCCATATTTTTTGGCGTATTCGAACGCATCGCGGATGATATTCTGGGCAGCGGCGCGCGTGATTATTCTCAATGAAATGGCAATATCCTCAGGATTTACCGCTGCGAATCGTTTCATCTTCGGATGATTTTTATTCAGGACGTCCACCACATCTTTCGGCACCGGGTGAAATTCCACACCGGCATAAAGGTCTTCGGTGTTTTCCCGAAATACGGTGATATCGATGCCGTCCCGATAATTCAACGGATTCCCAACGTACGCTTTGCACGGCCGCAGGTTTGTCCGCAAATTAAACTCCTGCCTGAGCCGAACGATTGGACTTGCGTACACATACCCTTTGCCCTGCAATTCCGGAGCCAGTTCTTTTGCTGCTTCTTCTTTTGGTTTGGAGGTAATAGCGCCAAACAATGCACAGTTCGTGGTCTTCAGCATGTCAATTGTACGTTTCGGAAGTGGGTCCCCTTCTTTGCACCAGAACTCCCACCCAATATCACCGCGGACATATTCCGCATCGAACTTGAAAGCGTCCAGCACAATTTTAGCAGCGTCCATCACGTCGTTTCCGACACCATCGCCGGGCAACCAGGCTATTTTGTATTTCGCCATACTCCTCTCCTGAGTTTTTTTAAATGTACTCTGTTCTTTAATTTTTGTTATCGACTAAAACAGTTTGAAATAAATATATTCATGGCCCCCGCCATCAACAATGTCCTGTTTTCGGTACACAAGATGCGCCTTGAATAAATGAAATAAACGAGTGCTGCTCGTCGTGAGTTCCAGGTTCAGCAAATCACCTAACTCCCTGGCTGTGATTTGCCCCCGCTCCATCACAATATTCAGCGTCTCCACCAGGTAAGTTTTCGTATGACCCAACAAGCTCCACGTGGACTGTGAATGGCGATGAAGACAGGCGACCTTTCTGCGGTCCAGGGCGACCTGAATATTTTCCTGATGATTTTCGTTCAATTGCTGCAGGACAAAATAGTGCCTCCCGTATTCGTCAGAAATTGACCTGGAAATGAGTTTGCCCAAAAATTCATCGGCGCAGGAAAAATCAATTGAAGAGACATCACTAAAATCAAGATAAAAAACGACCGGCGGTTCCAGTTCTGCGGCGAGTTGCTCCACCTTTTGAAGCAGGTCCAAACCCAATCTCCGTTCAAACAAATGGACATTCGCTTCCTGACCGTCAGTATTAACTAATCGCTTGATTTCAATAGTTCTATAATCGAGCATTTTTTCCTGATTTTTGGTGTTCAATGGTTTCAATTGAATCCGCTAATATAACCTATTATCCCTTTATTGTCAAGAAAAATGTCGAATGTTGCAAAATAATCAACCCCTGTTTGGGAGGTCAATTTCATGTTTGAAATTTTATTCTTGTATTCAAAAGATTATAGTATTAAATTGAAATGCCAATTTTAATTCTCATCTTTTGAAATGAAAATAGACTTTCCGACCTGATCTCGTCCAATTATCAAAGGACGGAAGGAAGGATGGCAACCAGCCAAAGCAGCAGCGATTTTCCTGTCGAATATCTGTTCTTCAATTTTCAATTCGGGAGTTGTCGATGAAATTCATTCACTTATCCGATACCCATCTGGGTTTTTCTGATTATCACAAAATCGACCCGTCGACGGGCATCAATCAACGGGAACAGGATTTTTACAATGCCTGGTTCCATGTCATCGATCGCGTGCTGGAACTGTCGCCGGACTTTGTCGTCCACGCCGGCGATTTATTTCACACGACGCGCCCGACGAACCGAGCCATTGCTGTGGCCATGGAAGGAATTCAGCGCGTGAGCGAGCGCGGCATTCCATTCATTCTCATTTCCGGCAATCATTCCACGCCAAAGATTCGCGCCACCGGCTCGATTTTCGAAGCCATCTCGCTATTCCCCCAGGTTCACGCAGCTTTCTCCGGCATGTATGAATGTTTTAAAATCGGTGACTGCGAAATTCATTGCATCCCCCATTGCTCGCTCTCCGAGACATTGAAAACCGAGTTTGAAAAAATCAAAGCCGACCCGGCGCTGAAATATCACGTGCTGGTCACCCACGGTTCCTGGGCCGGACAAAAAACATACTCCATGGGCGAATTCAATGAGCAGTTACTCCCGGATCTTGATAAAATGCTGGACATTCGATTCGACTATATCGCGCTTGGCCATTATCATCGGCATCTTGAAATCAGTCCGACGATTGTCTATTCCGGCTCCACGGAAAAAACCAGCTTCAATGAAACCGGCAATATCAACGGTTTTGTCCTCGTTGACCTGGCTGCTACGACGACGACTTTCATTGCAACGCCGGCGCGCCCCATGGTTAAATTGGGACCCATTGACTGCCGCTCGCTCAATGCAAATCTCATCTATGCTGCGATGGAAAAGATGTCCACGCCAGACCTGGACCAGGCATTGGTGAGTCTGACGCTGAGCAATGTGAGTCACGAGACCCTGATCAAGCTGGATTCGCGCCACATCGAAGGCCTGTTTCCGCAGGTATTTTATCTCACCACACAAATGACGCAGGTCGATGCCAGCGGCGAGCGGCCAGGCTTCAGCGCCACTCTGGGCACGCTCCCGGTGGAATTCGAGCGGTACATTGACAGCATTGAAACCGGGGAACTCGATAAAGAGAGGCTCAAGAAATTGGGGCTGGGCTACCTGACGGAGGAGGACTGAGCAATGCAGGCGGATGGTCTGAAAAATTCTGACCGCTGCCCACAGGCTATTCCGTTGGCCGGAATTCATTTCGTCAGGCGGCGCAGGGGCAACTATTCAGGCATGTATTTTTGTCGCGAAGATACCAAGTCACCAAGTGACACGATGATGTCCTTTTTTTAATTCCATCTTTTAATGCAATATTCAATACTTTTATTAATACCAATTTCAGCTTTTCAGAATCGGGTATTTTAGAAATTTTTTTTCTTGGCGCATTTGAGGCTTCGCGGCTGAGTAGTTGCGCGCAGGAAACAGGGGTACTGCGTCCAATACTCAGGCCATACCGGCTCATTCCGATATTCGGTCGGTCGGCGCTCCTACAAATTCCGATAAAAATCAATGGGCGCCAGCTCTTCGAACTGGTCGGTCAGCGACACAATGTGCGCGCGAATGTCCTGGCACAAGTGGCATTTCGCCATGTAGCCGTCCTCGCGGACGCGGTAATCGAACTGGTCCTGCGCAAATTTCAACAATCCCTCCACGCCGCTATCCACCAATATCTCAATGATTGGCAGCGCTGACAGATCGATCCCGGCATAGATACGTCCCAGATCCCACGATTTGCCCAGCGATAACCCTGCGCAAAAACTGGGAATGTAATTTCCATAAAGATTGATGTGCACATGCTCCGGGTTGGTCATTTCTACCAGGCAGTTAGTGTTGAAAAAAGCATCTGCCGGATTTTTCTGATAGAGAAAATTCAATCGCGAGACAGTCCTGCCACACGGGATCAAATCATAAAACTGCAAAAACGACCGGGCAGCGTTCTCATGGCCAACGGTATTCAGGTACCGGCTCAGCGGGATTTTCCCGGTTGCTTCGTGTTGCTGCAATTGTTCATAGAAATACTGAGTGTACACCAAGACATTGTAGTGGCCGTAGATGGAGCGGGCAATTTCGATGGCGCGATTGGTTCGTTCAAACGGAATGAATTCATTGTGAAACGGAGAGACGCTGATCAGGATAGCCGGCAATCCTGAATCCCTCAGATCTGTCAATTGAGCGTATGCAAGATCATCATCCACGCACCAGGACGCGTTTGTCTCCACGTACTGAATGGGCACATTAGCCTCAATGCACATTTCCACCGCTCGAAGGACCAGGTCGAAATTCAGAAACGGTTCGCCGCCGCCGATGTGGAGTCCGCGTTGATCTGGAGCGTGCTCGCCGATCTGGGCGATCACCTGCCCGGCCTCTGCTTCGCTCATCCAGCCGCGCCACTTTGGAGACGATGCATAGACGCAATGCTGGCATGCGCTGGTGCACGTGTAGGATAAAATCAGTCCGCCGGAAACAAGCGGTGGTATCGATAAACGCTGCATAAAATTTTCTCTGAAATGAGTTTTGGGTGAATGTAGCTGCCGGGCTACTCTTCTTTGGAACTGCGCTCCATGAAATCAGGATTCGACGCTATTTTCCCTGATCGAAAAGCAGCGTGAACCACAAACTGGTTTACTATTTCCCCGATGATTGAATTGGAAAGCTCCAATACGCCAATCGCTCAGGGCAGAGGCGAGTCCATGTGAAGTCAACGCCCCGCATCGCGCATCAGATTACATTTCGGGATCGTTCGGGATATTCATCCCGAACGGTGCGCATGTTCGGGGGCATTCGTCCAGGCTATTGCCCGCGCTGGATGAATATCCAGCGTGATCAAGTGGCTTTCGCATTGAGGTGGGGGAACGCCGACCGGCAGTTGAAATTTCTTTCCCGTCCTTTGTCATTCTCGCGTCGGACGAACTACTCCTCCTGTCCGCGCAGTTTATCCAATTCGCGCCTATCCTTTTTCGTGGGACGTCCTTTGAATTTCGGGCGCTGCAGCCGGGTCGCCTGGTAGAACAGATTCCGAATATCTTCCGCTTCTTTTTCTTCCGGGGTCATCTCATGCTCGTGATACAATAGCGCCGCATCAGCAATCTTGACGTTTTTCTGCTGGATGTCCAGCACGTCAAACGTCCGGGTTCGCTCCCGGAATTTGATGGAGATTTTATCTCCGATTTTCACTAACTTCGAGGCTTTTGCCACCTGATCGTTCACCTTCACCCGTCCCTGGCCGCACGCTTCACTGGCTTTGGTGCGCGCCCTGATGAGTCGACTAATCTTCAACCATTTATCCAATCGAATCATTTTCTCAGAAGACTCGCTCATACTTTCTCCAATTCAAAATACTTCAACCCGAGATTTTTTCTCAAAAAAACCGATATAATATAAGAACTAATCTCCTCTGAAACAACCAAAAAAATCAGCCAAATTATTTGTTGCATTTATTATTGTTTTATGATACATTTAAGACCCATTGAAATAAAGTCCGGAATCTTAACCAAATCGAGAGCACATCGGCATGAAGTATAATCGTTTCCCTTCTCATCCGAAACAACTTTTTTTCTTCCTTCTCTTCTTCATCCTGCTGCGCACAGCGCTTTTTAGTCAGAGCCAGGCGATTTCGTCGATGACTTCGTTTCTGCCAGCTATTGTTCAGCCGCGCCTTTCACCGGACGGCGCCCGATTCATTTACTGCGGCGCGGATTACAACGGGCTGGCGCTTAAAACAGTCGGCTCCGATCAGGCTATCGTTATCAGCACAGCAGCCGGCGCCGGCTATCGCGCCAACTGGTCGCAGGATGGACAGCGCATCGGGTTCAAACTGATTCACGAGAACGGCGCCCAACAGCCTGTGTTTTACGATGTCGCAGCCAGCAAAATCATTCCGGTTCATCCCGAGACTATGGCCACAGGCGTACCGACATTTTCAAACGACGGTAAAATCGCTTTCACCGTCGGGGAGCAACTGATCATTGTGGATAAAGACCTCAGGCCTCTGCACGCAATCAACCTCGGTCATTATGCCAACCTCGCGCCCATTTCGCCGGATGGCAAGAAAGTCATCTTCAACGATGAACACGACCAGCTCTGGCTTCTCACTCTGGACAATGGCGCTACGAAACAAATCACGAACGGGCCAGGTGGATTTTTCGATCCGCAGTGGTCGCCATCCAGCGATAGAATGATCTGTTCCAGTCTCACCGGCTACCTCTACACTTACGATGTTCCGTCCGGGAAGCTGTACGAGATCGATCGAGGCAGTTCCGGCCATTGGCAGACAAACGATGAACTGCTGTACTGCCGGGAAGTCTGGGATGACCACTATCAAATTGTCTCGTCGCAAATTTACGTGACTAAGTTCAATGGAAACGTGAAGCAGCAAGTTCAGACATCGTGGAAAGGGAATGTCACTCATCCGCATTTTTCAACCGCTTCCGGACGACTGATTTATCTGTCCGACAGGCACATTGCTGTGGATTCATTCGATGTGAAAAAGCTAACTCTTTCACCGGTACAGAGCTACCCCATTCAGGATTGTTCAGCGCCGCTGTCTGGCTCGGAATCGCAATCGCCGCAGACAGAGTCCCGGTTCGAACAAATGACCATCCAATCGTTCGACGCACCCTATCTGCACCAGGTTTATGATACGCCGGACTGGTTCAATGGCGACTGGGCCTGTGGCGCCACATCGGCCATGATGGCGCTGGCCTATTATAAAATTTTGCCGGCCTGGTCGTGCAACTGCTCCTATCCTTACTTCCACACGAGCGATTACGGCCGATATATCTGCGAAATTTATACGTTCAATAATTACACATACAACATCGGCGGCCTCGACGCCAGCAGCACGATGGCCTACGGCGGCTATGGTTTTATCATTCAGAATAATTGGCAGGATACAAAATCCAATATGGCAAAATACGCCAACCAGCATGGCGTCGCTTCTTCGGTCGATTGGGATCCCACGTATACCAAGCTGTGCACTGAGACGGATAATTTATATCCGGTCGTCATCCTGAATAGCCTCACGACAGCCGGTCACTACGTGCTGGGCATTGGCTATAATCAAACGCAGCACAGCGTCGTTATCAATGATCCCTACGGCAACAAGAACAGCGGCTACGTGAATTACTCCGGAAAAAATGTCATCTATGACTGGCCTGGTTACAACAGCGGGCACTCCAATTTGAACATCGTCCATTGCCTTATTTACATGCAGGCAGGGAAAGACCTGTCCATTGCACCGTTCGAACTGGCCGACACATTGACGGTGGGCGATGTGGTGCCATTTGAGACCTCTGTGTACAATTTCGGTTTCGATAACGTTGATTCGACTGCCATCAGTTTTTATTTATCCCCGAACAATTATTTCAGCGATAGCGATTATTTCCTGGGAAAACTGGCTGTCACGCAATTAGCCCCGGTCGACACCCAGATCATTTCCACTTTCATCAAATTGCCGGATTCCCTGATCAGCAAGAAATACGCGCTGGGGGCGTTCATCGACAAGGAGGACTCCGTCAAAGAGACGTCAGAGTCCAATAACCGCGCCTATAAATTATTTGTGCTGAAAGGCTATCCTCATATTTATGGATTCGAACCTTCGATGGAATCCATTGTTAGCACCGCCAGACCGCAAATCAGTGTCCGATTCAAAGACGACTATTTCGGCATTGAACTGGATTCCCTGAAGTTTTTTCTGGACGGCGAAAATATCACCCAGCGCAGCACCATCGCTGCCTCGAAAATCACCTTTGTCCCGGACGTCGATCTTCTGCCCGGGACGCATCAGGTGAAAGTCATGGTGCGGAACAATCCCGGCTTCACCACAGTTGCCGGTTGGTCCTTTGACATTGCCCTCTCCGGCGTTACTGAGTCGCCATCCGTTTTGACGAATTGGTCGCTGAACCAAAATTACCCGAATCCGTTTAATGGAAGGACGAATATTCAGTATAGTCTGGCGCAACCCGGCGTTGTGACCATTCAGATTTATGACATTCAGGGCGAACTGGTGAAAAGGCTTGCAACTGCGTTCCAGCCCGCCGGACTGCATCGGATATCCTGGGATGGCCGCGATGAACGAGGCGCCCACGTACCCTCCGGCCTTTATTTTTACCAGATGACCAGTGGAACATTTAAACAAACCCGACGGATGATTTATTTGAAGTGAAGCGAACAGGCCATTGGCAGTTCAATTGGAACGGTGTTGGATGCGGCGACGATCACAGTCGATCCGGAGGCGGATCCCATTATACCGCTCATTATACAATCAATCTTTTATCATGTTAACCTTTGAGTGGCATACCGATGAATTTTACATCTGGAAATCTTCGTTGCCTCAAAGGCGCTAAGACACCAAGCCAACCTCGAACAGTTTGTAATTCGTGACTGAAAATAAATACAACAAGAGGAATGATTCGGTACACGTTGGTTGATTTTACTCTCTTAGCGGCTTCGTGTCTTAGAGGCAGATTTTTAGCAATGATACGGAACAGCCACCCATCGCTGCCACATAAAAGTTAAAATGATAGTACTTCTTACTTCCGATAGCCTCAATACTTATGGAGAATTTTATGAAGCAAAAACAGGACGAACCTGTTAACGGTCAGATTGAAAAACTGTTCATTAAAGATACATGGCGTGTCTTTCGTATCATTTCCGAATTTGTGGAAGGTTTTGAAGAACTTGCCAGGATTGGCGATTGCGTCACCATGTTCGGGTCTGCCCGCTCAAAGGAAGGTGACAGCGACTACGAATTGGCCAGGAGCATCGCGTTTCACCTTGCCAAAGCCGGCTATGGCACAATTACCGGCGGTGGGCCGGGAATTATGGAGGCTGGCAATCGCGGGGCAAAGGAAGGCGGCGCCGACTCTGTGGGACTGAACATTGATTTGCCATTCGAGCAAAGAGCTAATCTCTACGCCAACGTTCAGGTGGACTTTCGCTATTTCTTCATCCGAAAAGTGATGTTCGTGAAGTATGCCAGGGCGTTTATCATTTTGCCCGGCGGCTTTGGCACGCTGGATGAATTGTTCGAATCGGTGACACTCATTCAAACGCATAAAATATACAATTTCCCGGTCGTCCTTGTCGGACGAAATTACTGGCAGGGCCTTCTCGACTGGATCAAAAATACTGTGCTGGCGAATGGAAAAATCAGTGAAAAAGATCTCGATCTGTTCATGATTGCAGATACGCCTGAGGAAGTCGTTCAAAAAATAGTTGATTTTTACAAAAAAGCTGATTAATATTCTCCTGGAAATGCGCTGCCTCCGAGTTGCCGGCGGGAGGTAAAGCGTCCGTCAATCGGTCGCACCTGTCATTTCGATTAAAAAGAAATGCCGAGCGTAAAAAGAGTGCAGCGTTTCATGGGATGGTAATTGTCGGAATTGCATCTGCGACCGTTTCATCTTCATTGAGCAAAAAGAAAAATACGAGTCATCTGTGGCGAATTCCAATTTTCACGTAACCCACACCAACATCATTCTGGACAGCATTGCGGATGGCGTTTTCACCGTCGACTGCGATTTCAGAATTACGTCTTTCAATAAAGCTGCCGAGAAAATTACCGGCGTCTCCCGGGACGACGCCCTCGGCAGCACGTGCCGCGATGTGTTTCACTCCAACATCTGCGACAGCCAATGCGCCCTGAAGCGCAGCATCGAAATTAACCAGCCCATTGTCAATAAATCCATCTACATTGTCAATGCCCAGGGCAATCAACTGCCGGTGAGCATCAGCGCCGCACCGTTGAAGGACGCCAATGGCGCCATCATCGGCGGGGTGGAAACATTTCGGGATATGTCCGAGGTCACCGAACTGCGCAAGCAACTGGAGCAGAAATTTTCGTTTCAGGACATCATCAGCAAAAACAGGAAATTCCAGAAAATCTTTCACATCCTGCCGGACATTGCTGATAGCGAAAGTACAGTATTAATCCTTGGGGAGAGTGGAACCGGGAAAGAATTATTTGTGCGGGCAATCCATAACCTGAGTCAGCGCAACAAAAAGCCGCTGATCATTGTGAACAGCGGCGCCTTGCCGGATACGCTGTTGGAATCGGAATTGTTCGGTTACAAAGCCGGGGCGTTCACCGACGCGAAAAAAGATAAACCCGGCCGTTTCGCACTCGCTCAAGGGGGGACCCTGTTCCTCGATGAAATTGGGGATATTTCGCCGGCGCTGCAGGTGAAATTATTGCGCGTGCTGCAGGATAGAATCTACGAGCCGCTGGGCGGCACGCAGTCGCTCAAAGCTGACGTCCGCATTATTGCCGCGACGCACCGGGATTTAACCAAAATGGTGGCTGAAGGAAGTTTTCGGGAAGATCTCTTCTATCGCCTGAATGTGGTGACCCTCCTGCTGCCGCCCCTGGCCGAGAGGAAAGAAGACATTCCCCTGCTGGTCGAGCATTTCATTCAGCGATTCAATCGGCTGAAAAGCAAAAATATAGCGTCGGTTTCCGATGAAGTCCTGGCCACTCTCATGCGTCACGATTTTCCGGGCAATGTGCGGGAACTGGAAAATATCATTGAATACGCCTTCATTCTCTGCCGCGGCGATACGATTCACGTCCAGCATCTGCCGGAGCCTCTCCAGCCAAAGACGCTGGTCGACGAACAGGACGTCGGCGCGGTGCTGTCACTGGATGCCATTCAAAAGAGAGCCGTCGAGCAGGCGCTGATTCGCAACAACTGGAAAAAAATGGCCACGGCGCGGGAATTGAAGATCGACAAAGGCACCCTCCGCCGCATGATCCAGCGGTTGCACATTCAAGAAAAATAACTCGTCCGATGCCAGCCATTCCGCGCGATCATCTCGCCGGCTTTTCAAAGAAATCCACTGCGAATCCCTGATTGAACGTATAGTTGGAGTAGCTTTTCTTTGCCGTCAGGTCCATCGTCATTTTCCCCCGCGGTGTTTCAAAGGAGCGGACTGTGCGACTCTGCAGAGCGACCTTCATCGTCAGGTTATTTGGACCAATCGGGCTGTAATATTCAACCACTTCGCTCACGTCATTGGCGCTCCGGGTGTGCATTTCAGCGATGATTTTGATGACGTCAAAATTCACCGTGTCGACCCAGAGTGTTATCTTTTTGAATTTGTCCGCTGTTTTGAGCGGCTCAATTTCCAGCTTATATGTTTTCGTTTTATCCAGCTTTTCTGCAGAAATCAGCTTCATATCCGGCAGGTACTTTTTGAACTCGAACACCTGAGTTTCCTCACCGGACTGATCAGCGCCCCGACTCTCCGGGTTGTGTTTTCGCCTTTCTAACTGCTCGTAGTCTTTCTTCGTTAATTCAAATCCACCGCGATGGCCTTTGATGAATTCCAGTTTGGATTCACCGGTATTTTTCATGGTCAGTTTCAAACTCATTTCGCTGGACCGGTCACTGCCCTCAGAGCGCATTGTCAACTTCGACTCCAAATCACAGGAATAATCCGTAATGGCCTGGGCCCGCAGACTCAGCCGATCCGAAATGCCCTGCTTCAGCGTCTCGACATTGATATCCGGCGCCGATTCCTTATTGCCGCAGCCGGCAGTCATTCCCAGCAGCGTCGCGACCACAATCATTTTCAAACTTTTCATCTTTTCACTCCGGTTATTTTGAATCGCTCCGGTTAAACCAGATCATTCAGGTTTTCACTGGAAGGTCGTGTACTTGGCCGCCTTCCCTCTGGCTCTGGCAACAGGATACTTGATTTCATTCTTTTCGATTTTTCGTTCCATGACATCGATCAGATCGATGCCCAGTTTATCCGCCAGTTCCAGCAGATAAATAGCGACATCGGCAACTTCCTCTTCAACGGCGACCTGGTTGGCTTTGAGATACCTTTCGACCTCTTCATCCGTTTTCCACTGGAATTGCTCCAGCAGTTCCGACGCTTCCAGCACCACAGAGACTGCCAGATTTTTCGGAGAATGAAACTGCATCCAATCCCGATCGTCGCGGAATCTTTTAATTTTATCCAGAATAGCGTTCAAATCCTGCCGCATGGGCAATCCTCCGATTTCAGATAATCGCAAACCCGGAGCATCAATCTCCGCGGTTCCTCTGATGTATCTATGTCGAACCATTTAATTCTTGGGTCATTGCGGAACCAGGTCAGTTGGCGTTTGGCATAATTTCGGGTCCGCTGCTTGATGAGGCGAACCATGTCGTCGGAGTCGCATCGACCTTCAAGGTAATCAAAGACTTCTCGGTAGCCCACGGTCTGCATGCTATTCAGATTGGAACCAAAGCCAGCCTGCTGCAACTGCGCGACTTCCTCCACAAGTCCCATGCGGATCATGGCGTCCACCCGTTCCTCGATGATGCGGTACAGTTCTTCCCGGCGCCGGTTCAGCCCGATGAATACCGGCTGAAAGGAAATGGGCTCCGTGCTGTTTTTGTAAAATTCGGAGATTGGCGTGCCGGTCAGTTCGTAAACCTCCAGCGCCCGGACAATGCGATGCCCATCATTCGGATGTATCTGTCTTGCGGACGCTGCATCGATCGCCTGAAGGCGCTCGTACAGCGCAGGGAGACCTTTCTCCCTGATTTCATTTTTCAGTTGCCGTTTCACAACGTCGCTGGAAACCTGTCGCTCGAACAGACCATCGACAAGGGCGCGAATGTACAAGCCTGAGCCGCCAACGACCATCGGCGTCTTCCTGCCGGCGAAAAGCGCATCGATCACGCGGCGGGCCTCATTGCCAAATTGGCCGGCGCTGAAATATTCATCAGGCAATTTACAATCGATGAAATGGTGGACAATCTGCGCGCGCTCTGAGAGCAATGGCTTGGCCGTCCCGATATCCATGAGTTTGTACACCTGGCGGGAATCGGCGGAAATGATCTCCACACTTTCAAATTGTGCAGCCAATTGAAGGGAGAAACCGGTTTTCCCGACCGCTGTGGGACCCACGATAAAAATCACTTTTTTCATAATGATTCACAGCTCAGCGTTTGAGAATAGCCAATCCAGGCAAGTTCATTCATTTGCTCCCTGGTGCAACGGTCAAATCCGACCGAAGCGTTTATCCAGTTCTTCCAGAGAAATGTTCACGATCACCGGCCGGCCATGGGGACAAAAATATGGACTTTGCGTAGCAAACAACTGGTCGATCAGCATATTCATCTCTTCCCGCGAAAGCGGATCCCCCTTTTTGATGGCCATTTTGCACGAATATGATTTCGCCACGTTATCCCGAATATCCAGGCTGGTTCCTTTATTGCTCTTGAACTCGTCCAAAATTTCTATGATGATCGTCTCCGGCTTGCTTATCTTCAATCCGGAGGGCACGCCTTCTAGTACCACGGTATTGCCGCCAAATCCTTTGACGACGAATCCAATCTTTTCCAGGAAGGGCAGAATCTCCATCAGATACGTCAACTCTTCCGGCGTCAATTCGATCACCTGGGGAAAAAGCAATTGCTGCGAGCCGGGATTACTGTCCTCGAACTTCTTCAGCGCGCGCTCATACAGAATCCGCTCATGGGCCACATGTTGATCGATGACAATCAATCCGCTTTTTATTTCGGAGACGATGTACTGATTGTGAATCTGCCACACGTTTTGGCGCTCGAATTTCGATTCGTGCCGCGGGAGCTGAATCGCGCCGGGCCGCTGTTCGCCAGCCCCGGTCGATGGCGTTGGAGAAAAAATTGGTCGCTCGATATTCGGCGCCGTCTCGTACAGGGGAATCACCGTTTGCTGAGCATACCAGTCCTCCGGAGGACGGGAAAAAGGCTGCGGCGTGACAGAAAAATTCGGTGACAGGGCCGGGATGATCTGCTCGGATGCTAGCGCGCGTTTCACGGCAGCGCGCAGGAGACTATAAACCAGCCGTTCATCCGCAAATTTAACCTCCATCTTGGTCGGGTGGACATTCACATCCACGCGTCGCGGCTCGATCTCCAGAAAAAGGACGTACATGGGAAATTCGCCGCGGGGTATGATGGCGCCGTAGGACGAAACAATGGCGTGATTCAACGCGCGGTTGACAATGTACCGGCCATTGAGAAATAGAAATTGATCGCCGCGCGACTTTTTCGCAGAGTCCTTGTTGCCGATGAACCCCCATATCGTCAGCAATGTGCCTTTATCTTCCACCGTCACCAGTTTATCCGCATATCGGCTGCCGAGCACGTCGATAACGCGCTGCCTGGGTTCTGTCGGTTTCAGCGAATAAATCTGCTGGTCATTGTGATAAATGTTGAAACTGACTTGAAAATACGGCAGCGAGTATCGCTGGAGCACGCCCAGCGTGTGACGGTATTCTGTCTCATCGGTCTTCAAAAACTTGCGCCGGGCCGGTGTATTGTAAAATAGATTTTTCACTGAAATGGTTGTCCCGCGAGTGCCGCCGGAATCCGCTACGGCGTCGACGAGACCGCCTTCTATTTTCAACATGGTGCCGATGGTCTCCTTGGCGACCATGGTTTTCAATTCCAGCCGGGACACCGAAGCAATGCTCGCCAGCGCCTCCCCGCGAAAGCCCAGCGTGCGAATATTGTGCAAGTCGTCGTACGATTCAATTTTGCTTGTCGTGTGCCGCTGAATTGCCAGAATCGCATCCTCGCGCGACATGCCCGCGCCATTATCCACCACGTGAATCAATGATTTACCGCCCTGTCGGAGCACCACCGTAATTTCATCGGCGCCGGCATCGATCGAATTTTCCACCAGTTCCTTCACCACAGACGCCGGCCGATCAACGACTTCCCCGGCCGCAATTTTATTGGTCAAATCCTCGGAAAGGACTCGTATTTTATTTGCTGATGAATTCATGCTTTTGATCAAATGACCTGAAGGATAAATTTTCTGTTATTCACACAAGGATAAAAATCAATCCAGCGTGGGACGCGGAATCCATGGAAAGCCGCTTCTTCCGCCACCCGCTCCGCCGCATCGCTTTCTGTCATGGCTCTTTTCAATGATGACTTCCGGGGCGCGCGTTCGCTATTTCGAATCCAAGGAATTTAACATTTCTTTTCTTCAAATTCAACCTGTAATTGCCCGGCTGCTGAAATTGTTTTACAGAAAAAATTAATCCACCATAGTGGTGGATTAAAAGAGGGTAACTGCATTGTCGGAGATGAATCGGCGATCAACTTCAACACGCTCATGGGAAAATGATTTCCAGCGAATTCCATTTAATTTTCTCAGCGAACTTCGCGACAGCCTCCATGTCCTTCATATCCTGTCCGCGAATGCTGATGAGCATAGTGGACGAAGGGATGAAAATCAGCTCGGCGAATTTATCGATGGCATCGAACCGCTCGATGCAGCGACGTTCGGCCACGGTCGAAATTTTCGCTTCTCCGCCCATTTGCTCCAACATGGAAGGATTGACGAACACCTGTTTTAAATTGGAAATTCTGGGCGTATTGGTCTCGATCTCCATGGTGATGGACGGTCCTCCGCCGCTCTTAAAATATTGGCGCGTGGAAAAAAGCCCGGTGGTATAGGCGCCCTTTTTTACGCGGCTGCTGGGTGTTTCAGCGCGCCAGCCCGTCAGCGGCTCAGGAAAAATCGTTTCGATCTGGGTGAGCAGTTCCTGATTGACGAGCTCCAATGCCCGGGATAATTGGTTGACCGACTCCAGCAAATTCTTCTGTATATAAAGCTGCTTTGCTTCTTCAATGGTATCGGAAATTTCACTCTGGCCAAAAACGGACCCATACAACAATCCAACCATAACCCACAAACAAAATGACTTGTTCAACACCATACAAAAACCTCCTCCAATTCGTGCAACGATGCAGTGATCTGTGGTTTGCAAATGACTAATTCTGAGCGAAACTCTGGATTGCCTGGTCCCGATCGTCGTAATTATGGAGATAGTCATCCAGTCGGGCGATGCGCACCAAACTCATCACGCGGTCGTTGGCAGCGAACAACTTAAGCTGGCCTTCGGTGCCCTTCAATTGCCGTAGTCCAAACAGCAGCGCCCCCAGTCCCGAACTGTCGGCATAGGTCACGTTGGACAAATCAATCAAAATTTTTTTTACGCCTTCATTGACCAATACCAGTAAATCAGATTTCAGCATGGGCGCCAGCATTGAATCCAAACGTTCCTTATCGATCTTAATGATTGTGACATCATCCATTTTCTCATGTTTGATATCCATTTCAAACTCCCTGAAATTATTTCGTTGCAAAATGACATTCAAATTAACCAACTCCTGACAATCGCTACTTCTTCAGTGATAACCAAGTTGTCTCAATAAAATAAAAAAAAACTAAAATGTCAAGAACTTTCATGTGAGAATCCGAAGGAAAAATCATTAAGATATAAGATGGAAATAGCCGCGCCCAATCTCATTGCGGGCTTTTTGTAATGCCGAGATATTTCAAACCAAGCGCCAGAATCAACGCGACGCCCAGGAACAGTATGACAGTCGGGCCGCTGGGCACATCCATAATCCACGACAGGTACAGTCCGCAGACAGTGACCACTGTGCCCAGAATCCAGCCGGTGATGATCCGCGCTTTCCAGTTCGCGCTGAACAAAGCCGAGATGCTGGCCGGAATAATGAGGAAAGCGAAGATTGTCAGAATGCCTCCGACTGCCACGGAGTGGACCACAACAATGCCGAAACTGGCGTAGAACAGAAAGTCCCAGAGAAAACTAAATCCCTGGCTTTTATTGTAATTGTCAGTCAGGGCGATAAATTTTTTTCGGAATATAAAATGGAATCCGCCAACGATACTGAAGACAATGAGCAGTTCCACAATTTGTCCCCATGTAACCCAGAGAATCGACCCGGCGACCATATCATGAAAATGGACATCGCTGCCGGCAGCTTTATCCAACAGAATCACCGAGCCGGTTGCTGCCACGGCATAAGCAATACCAATGAGCGACTCCAGCGGAATGGGCAGTTTTTTGCTTTTCAGTATGGTGAAAATCGCCGCGGCCAGAATAGTAAATCCCAGAGCCAGCAGGTAACCTAACACAGTCCGCTCCTCGTGGGAGTGGCTGGCGCTGCTCTGTACGATATGATGATACACCGTTGCAAAAATTCCACCCAGCGCGGCGATTTGCGCCAAGGCTATATCGATGAAAATGATCTCCCGTTTGATCACATGAATGCCAAAATAAATATTTATGCCAATGAGGAGAATGCATACAACAAAAGGTGCAAACATGAATTCGATTGCTGTCATTTTTTTTCTCCGTGGATTGAGGAAATGAAAATCAGTATGTTCTGAATTTGGCGCCTCGTCACCTGACCAATTCGCCTGCCTGGTTTTAGCCGTGTGACGAGGCATCATTTTTCCGCGCCGACGAATGATCGCCCCCCGTTTCCCGGAAGAGTAATCATTCTTCCTGCCACTTGACTGAACCCGGAGTAATCGTATTTACTCAGCGCGGTGACCGGGTTTTGCAGAAGACTATTTTCACAAACGCCAGGATGAAAACCATTACCCCCAACAAGGCGACAATAGTCGGGCCGTTGGAGACATTCCAGTCGAAGGAAATGTACATTCCCAGGACAGAACCAACAATCCCAATGAGCCAGCTCCACAAAAACCGATAGTGCCACTTTTGTGTAAACAGCGTCGCCATGGCTGTGGGGGCAATGAGCAGCGAGAAGACCAGGAAAATGCCGCCGATGGGTACAGACCGTACGACGATTATCCCGAAGGTGATGTAAAAGGCCAATTCGTACAGCCTGACTTTCTGAATTGAAAAAGGGAGGTTTTCTTTGGATTCAGAAATTTTGATGAACGGCTTTCGTAACAGGATATGAATGACCCCGATGATGGCAAACAAGACTGCGCTGGAAAGGACATCATCCCAGGATGTCCACAACAGGTTGCCGCTAATCGTCTTCGTAATATAATTGGATCCGCCGGGAATTTTCTCTGCCAGCAGCATGGCCACTCCCAGTCCCAGTCCGTAAATAATGCCAATGATTGCCTCCTGCGGAACCACCTGTTTCTCGAATTTTGTCAGAGCAAAAATCGAAATAATGACCAGCGTGAACACCAGCGAAATGAGTTCCACCGACGTCGAGCCCTCGGCAAATCCCATGAGCAGCCCAATCATCGTCCCCAGTGCAGCAATCTGCGCCAATGCAATGTCGATAAAAATGATACCGCGCGAGAGGATGTGGTTGCCAAAGTAGGATAAAATTCCAGCCATCAAAATGCACGCCGTAATTGGAACGGATAAAAATTTTAAATTTTCAATCATGGTCACTCCAGCACAATTTTAGGTGTCCAATCCCATCGATTCCCTAATTGAGGTTTGCATTGATCTGGTTGATCCAATAGTCAACCAGTTCAAAATTATTGGTCACTTCCGGAACGCCGTGCACAAACAACGGCAGGAATACGGCCCGAATCCCGGTTTTGCTCTCGATCATTTGCGCGGTTCTTTTCTCAAAATAATTGGCAACGATCATGATGCTGATTTTTTGGTCCTGAATCAGTTGAATCATGTGCTGCACATGTTTTGCCGAAGGTGGAATGCCCGGTTTGGGTTCAATATACCCGATGACTTCCACCCCGAATGTGTCCGCAAAATAGGTCCAGTTTTTGTGGTAGGTGACCACTTTTTTATTTCGAAATGGCAGCGCTTTTTTCAGCCAGCCGCCTAGCTTGTCGATGAGCTTCCCATCACCGTATTCCGTTTCCAGAAAAGTGAACAGTGTTTTATTTTCCAGCATGTTACCCAATCGCTCACCGCCAAACATTTCCACCAGTTCATCGCCAAAGAGCGACCGATCGACTTTATCGATGAATTTATCCCGATTGGCGAGATAAAATTCTGCATTATCCGGGTCAATTTTTTGCAGGCCAATGGTGATGTTGATCGCAATCTGCTTCCACTTCAGCGGGCCGGTATTGAAATGGGGATTCCCCATCAAATGGATATCGCCCTCGGTTCGGTCAGCGACATCAATTTTTTCCAGCAGAGTCACCCCATCAGCCACGGCTACAAATCCGATTTCGCCATCCATTATTTTCTTATTCCGCGCCTTATCCAGCAGCGTTGGCGCCCATCCCTCCAAATCCAGACCCGTGGTGACCCACATATCCGCATCGCGCAGTTTCATGGCGTAACTCGGTTTCGGCGGCACGAAGTGCGGATCCTGTTCGCCGGATGCAATGTAGCTGACATTGGCCAGGTCCCCGACTAAGAACGCTGCAATCGATGCATAGTCAGAAAAAGAGCAGACGACATTCAGCGTGTGGTGTGGCGATTGCCCGTGCTGATGTCGATAACGATTATGCTGCGCCATTGCAGGCGAAGTAAAAAATACGATCAGGAGATATAAAGATATCCATCGCTGAGCAAGTAAATATGAAATTCTCATTTTTAACTCCTTTACAAGTTAAAAGCTATTCCTTTGAAACAGATATAAATTGCACACTATGTTCCAGGCAGAAGGTGGATTCCGTCCGAACCAATTCACGACTGGGTTAAAGCACTTTGACGTAATCAAGCCTGTCACTCCGCTGAGCATTCAGATAGACGGGATGCGCATTTTATCGCTGAATGAATTGAGTCTAATATCTCTCATGCTTATGCGGTCCCATTGCCCAGCTCACCTGGAATAAAAATGTGTGATCGTCCGGGTATGGTCCAGCCAATTGTAAATAATTGGTGAATTGACGCTGTGTGTATTGGTATTGAAACCGATAAAAGACAAATTCGCTCTGCCACACATCGAACGTGGCTGTAAAATCCCACACGTTCTGGCTATGGTCGAATGGGAGTTCTGCGTAGCCAATTCGTCCGCTCACCCAATACAGGGCATTAATTTTATTCTGGAGCGATGTATAAATGCCCTTGCTGCTGATTTCCCCGGCCGGCGTTTCTCTCCGACTGAAGAGAAATTCCGTCTGCCAATCGATTGTTCGGTATTTGTCCCGACCGATCGGCACCCATCGGACGCTGAGTCCCACATCGCCGATATAACTTGCATAGCGCTCTTCCGGATCGTTTTTCCCGGCTGCCGCGCTGACCGACCATTCAACATAGGTATTTCGGGTGATGTCATAATAATTTTTGAAGTGCCCAATTCCGAGCAGATTAAATTTTCCTTCGCTGGTAAAACTGATATCATCGCCGCCGCGTACGACGGCAAGCTCAAGAGATGAGGCGTCTGAGAATAACATGGTCGGCAGCAAAAAATTACCGGCAAAGCCCATTCCGCCTATTGGCGCCGTTCCAAACATGGTCAGCAACACTTTCGGTCGGTCGAATTGAGGCAGCGCATGGTCGTGATAGCGATTGAGTATCCCGAATTCAGCGTAAAACACGCCAATTTTCAAGTTCAGATTGGCCGGCAGATTCAACCATTCCATGTAGGTTTCTTCGATGCTGAGACCGTTGTCGCTCAAGGATAAATGCGTTTTCCCCCGTGTGAACGGATCGAGCGGCGCAATCAGACTCAGCTCCACTTCCCGCAGCGCAAAACGATTGTTGCCGTAGGAAATCTCGCTCGGCTCGTTGATGAACTCAGCGTGGGATGAACTCACCGCCGAAAAGAAGTCGCCTCCGAGGCTGATGTTGGGATTCAACCCGGATTGCTGCCTGGTCCCGGAATAGAATTTCTTGCCCAGCCCATCCTGTTTTTTCCGTTCCAGCGTTGAAAGCTTGGTGACTTCATCCAGCAGCTTTTTCATTTCATCCTGTTTCTCCTGCCGCTCGATTTTCGCCTTCAACTCCTGCAAAAGAGCATCGAGTTCCTGCAACTTTGTTTCCTGATTTTTTTTTATCCAGGCCAATTCCGCGCGAAGGGAATCGGCGCTCTGAGCAAAAGCATTCTGGCACAGTGCTGCCAGGAATACAAGTAGACAGCAATTCCTGAGAATCACTTTTTTCAACATGTCGTTCCTCGCTTGTAAAATGAACATACCCGCAGGATAAAACCATCCGTCAGAATTCAAATACTTCTCGTTGCAACTGCAATAATCGCAGCCAACGGGACAAATTTTAAGGATGGAAACAGACCTGCCGTGACTAAAATGGAAGGGTGTGAAAAGATATCACTCAGAAAGGAAAATCGGAGGCGCTCGGAGCAGCGGATTTTTGAAAACGATTGTGGAGATGAACCCATCGCGGTGCCGGTCAACAAGGGAATCACTACAGCGACGGACGAACCAGATGATCACTGCCAGCACAAGGACGAGATCGATTGAAAAAATGAAATAAAAAAGGAGGAGATCTATCGCAGAATGGGAATGACTTTTAAACGGGCTTGGATTTTGTTCACAGTCATGGAACGGGTGGCCATGCACAATAATGAAGTCACTGTTCACTCGATGAAGATGGAGATTGGTATAAACAGCAATCGAAGAAAACAACAATAGCAGACAGACGAAGACTGCAAGTATTTTATTTATGTTAGGCATATTCGTTTTAAAATCTCAAATCCTATTGAAAAAATCTCTCCATAAAATTAATCATTTAATATTAAATGTCAAGTACTAATTTCACGACGCCCGAAATTTTGCCTTGATTATTTGCAATTAATTCTTATCTTAATCACTTAATTCATGATTGAAACGGATCTGATAATTAGGAGAACACATGGGTTTTTCTCCATATGACTATGGTATTCTTTTCATTTATCTGATTGGCGTCACTCTGTTGGGTTCCTGGTTAGGCCGCAATCAAAAAAGCACGCGTGATTATTTTCTTGGCGACCGCAACATTCCCTGGGGCGCGGTGTGTTTTTCCATCGTCGCTACCGAGACGAGCACGCTCACGTTCATCAGCATTCCCGGCCTGGCTTACCTGACCAACTTAAATTTCCTGCAACTCACATTGGGTTATTTACTGGGTCGAATCCTGGTCAGTTTCTTATTCCTGCCGGCCTATTATCGCGGGGACCTGGCCACCGCTTACGAGTTCTTAGGCAATCGTTTTGGCCTGAGTATGCGGAATTTTTCATCCATCATTTTTCAGTTGACCCGCTTATTAGCCGATGGCGTTCGCCTATTCGCTACAGCTATTCCGCTCAGCCTCATCACCGGCTGGAGCTACCCGGTTTCCATCGCTGTGATGGGCATTCTGACCATCGTCTACACCTACCTGGGAGGCATCCGTGCGGTCGTGTGGGTGGATGTCGTTCAGACCGTCGTCTATCTGAGTGGGGCTATTTTTGCGGCCATCTACCTGTACAATCTCCTGCCTGGCGGCTGGAATGACATCGTGACCGCAGCCCAGGCCGATAATAAATTGCAGATTTTCTACCCCGGATTTGAAAATGGAGTGCGCGCCTTTTTCACATCCCGCTACAATTTCATCACCAGCATCATCGGCGGGATGTTTCTTTCCATGGCCTCTCACGGGACCGACCAGATCATCGTTCAGCGACTGCTCACCTGCAACAACGTCCGAAGCAGCCAGAAAGCGCTCATCGCCAGCGGCGTGTTTGTCATGCTGCAGTTCGCGCTGTTCCTCGTCATTGGCCTGATGCTGTACACGTTTTATCACGGTCATGCGATTGGCCCGGATAGCAATTTCGTCACCAGTTCGGACGAAGTGTTTTCAAAATTCATCATCGAAGAGCTGCCCGCTGGCCTGTCCGGATTGATCATCGCCGGTATCTTCGCGGCGGCTATGTCCTCGCTCAGCGGGTCTTTAAATTCGTTGGCATCTTCCACCATCATGGATATTTACAAGGTTCATTTCGGCAAAAACAACTCACCGCGTAATGACCTGTTGATTTCCAAAATCGCCACAGCTTGCTGGGGACTCATCTTCATCGGCGGCGCTATGCTGTTCAAGGACAAAAACAATCCGGTTGTCGAGCTGGGATTGGAAATCGCCTCGTTCACCTACGGAGGTTTACTGGGCGCGTTTTTGATGGGAATGCTCTTCAAACAGGTGCGGGAAAATACGGCCATCATCTCTATGTGGAGCGCAATCTTTTTCATGACATGGATTATTGGAGGGAAAATTTCAGAAACGGCAAAACTGGGCATCATCGTTGTGAATGTGCTGGCCTTCATCTGGATTTTCACACGAGTCCATGAGCGCAAGGAACAAATTGCCCTGACTTTGCTTCTCGTCACCATTGTTGCGCTGATTCGCTACGTGGAGCCAATACCCTTTTTCTGGCCCTGGTACGTATTCATCGGCTCGGCGGTCAATATCAGCGTGGGGCTGTTGCTCACGCTATTCACCACGCCGCATTACCGAAAGACCTGGTAGTGATTCCAATTCTTAAAATTTGCATTTATCCAGATCTGAAAATCCACGACAGCGGTTCTGAAATTCAGACATACGTGATTCAGACAAAAAAGGCTTTCACCGTACATGAAAGCCTTTTTTTTAAAAATCAAACTGATCGACATTGTTCTGCGAAGGGGAAAAATTCACTTTTCAAGTTTTTGAACCTTCGAGGCAGAACATTTTTTTAATATTTTTACTCAAGCAATTGATTCATCTTTTCATGAAATTTGTCCGGGCCAACGAAACCGATTTCCCTCAGCGCTGTCGCTTCTTCCCCGTGCTTATTGATGAACACAAACGTGGGCATTCCCGTCGCATCGAATTGCTGCATGAATTTTCTCACATTGTCGTCCGGAGACGTACAATCCACTTTGATCATGGTGAATTGCTTGGCCAGTTCGACAACACGATCATCCCTAAACGTCTCTCTATCCATCTCTTTGCAGGGCGCGCACCAGTCCGCATAAAAATCGATGAATGCCGGCTTGCCATTTTCCTGCAACTGCGCGATTGTACCCTGTTCGTAATGAATCCATTGAATGGCAGAAGGTTTCGCATTGAGCGCATTATTCGTCAACACAATTCCCAAGCTAATCAGCAATATTCCAAAAACCGCACGCCCAATTTTAAAGGCCTTAGAATAACCCGGCGCATGGTCAAGGAATCCCAACAGCAGGCCTCCAAAAATGCCCAGCAATCCGAAGAAAAAGCCCTGCTGATCGTAAATGTGTTTGGCCTGCGGCAGGAAGAAATACAGGGCCACGCCGATTAATAAAATTCCAAACAGCTTCCGAATCCAGACCATCCACATGCCCGACTGCGGCAGTTTATTGAGCAGACCCGAAAAGGTCGCCAGAATCAAATAGGGTAGACCCAGGCCCAATCCCATAATGAAAAACAATAACGTCCCCTTTGCCACGATTCCCAATTTAGCGACAAGCCCAACCAGACCGATGATAATTCCCGCTGCGCACGGCGCGATGACGACTCCCACCGTCAATCCCATTATGAACGCTCCCACGACGCCTTCGCGGGATTTGCCCAGGGATGATGTCATCCAGGCAGGCACGGTTATTTCAAATGCGCCGAACATGCTGGCCGCCATGGCCAGAATGACTGTGGTAATGACAATGACGAACCAGGGATTCTGAAACAGGAAACCCCATTGCTTGCCCGCCAGACCGGAAACAAGTCCCAGCGCTGCGAAAATGAGGGCAATGCCCAGCACATAAAACAACGCCATGATGAAGTTCGATCCTTTGCTGCGATCGCTCTGACCGCCAAAATAGCCGATGGTCAACGGAATGACCGGATAGACGCAGGGCGTTAAATTCAATGCCAGACCGAACGCGAAGAACGCGAGGATCGCGTACGGCAATCCCTTCTCCAGAATGCGTTTCGCTCTGAGTTCATCCGACGTGAAGACTGACTTTGACTCTCCCTTCTCCGGTTCGACTTGCTCCGAGGTCGGCAGATTCGAGAAAACCCCGGAGTCATTTTTCTGTATTTCTCCGGCCGTGGCAACGATCTCTATCGGAATTTCAAATGGCACTTCAGTCGGCGCGAAACAGTTCTGTTCATTGCACGCCTGATAGCTGAATGCCCCGGCAATGGTCGTTTTTCCGACGGGCATGGAACCGGACAACGTCACTTTTGAAAAGAAAACAACGCGATCTTCGTACACCGCGAGGTCCTCTTCGGCAAATGAAAACCGCACCATCTTTTCTTGGGGATAAATGACTTTGTCGAACGACGCCTGTTCCATTGGGTTGAACTTGACGACAGTTGGAATGAGATACTCCTCGGTCGGCTTATTGGCATTGATATGGAATCCATGTTGAATATCAGCAATCAGGGCAATGTCGACTTCAGCGCCAGCCTGGACTTTATGGTACGCTACCTCACCAGTGACAGAGACAAAGTTGGTTTCAAATCCTTCCTGTCCAAATGATACCGATTGAACTGCAAACAGCATCAGAACCGCTAACAACTTCACAGCATTTTTCCTCATACATTCACTCCAGGTAAATTTTGGCTATTGATTTTGACTTTAATTTTACTCATATTCAGGGTCGCAGTTCCTTAAAACTACTTAGATGAAAAAACCTCCCCCAAGATTCAGTCAGAAGCGAGGGCGGATCCCGTTACCAGTCTCCAATTCTAATTTTCAGGATTTTCATGAAGAAGCTCATTGTCATCACGACCGGCGGCACTATTGCCATGAAACTTGATCCGTCAACCCGAACAATCACGCCAGCAAAAAGCGGTCGCGAGTTACTGGACTCTGTGCCCCGGTTGAAGAAATACGCCGAGTTCGAGCTGATTGAATTTTCCAATATCGACAGCTCTGAAATGACGCCAGAAATGATGTTCGATCTGGCGAAGCACGTCAAAAATCACGTCCTCAGACACGACATCGACGGCGTCATCATCACCCACGGCACCGATACGCTTGAAGAGACCGCCTATATGATCGACTTGTTGGTTGACGTTCCCAAGCCAATCGTTCTCACGGCGGCCATGCGAAGCTTTGACGAACCAGGGACTGACGTTCCCACGAATTTATTAGCAGCATTCCAAGCCGCGGCCTCAAACGCCTGCCCGCAGTCCGGCGTGGTTGTTGTTCTCAACGATGAAATTCATTCGGCGCGCGAAGTCCGAAAAACCTACACCAGCAACGTGGCAACATTCGAGTCACCGGGATACGGACCGCTGGGAATTGTTGACGAAGATCGGGTGATTGTTTTCCGAAAATCGCTGATTCGTGAGACCATCCCGGCTGAACAGATAGAGTCCCACGTTGCGCTATTCAAAATGACGGCTGGCGATGACGGCGCGCAGATCCGATACGCCATTGAAAATCACGTGAAAGGATTGGTCATCGAGGGTCTCGGTCGCGGCAATCTACCGACACCGGCTGCTGAGCAGGCGCTCCGCGCCATTCATCTCAATATTCCGGTTGTGCTCACGTCGCGTTGTTTCAAAGGGCGCGTGTTAGGGGTCTACGGCGGCACCGGCGGCGGGAAAAAATTGCACGACGCCGGCATTATTTATGGCGGTGATCTTTCCGGCCAGAAAGCGCGCATCAAGTTGATGATCGCGCTCGGATTCACCCGCCACGTCCCGGAAATAAAAACACTGTTCGAAGGCAAGATGTATTGAACTGACCGTCACGCTACGACGGATTCGCCGAACGGGTTGCTCCAGCCAATCCATCCCGACATTTTTTCTCCGGAAGCAAATTGTTCTTGACATTTCAAAAACAAATTATTATAATTTGTAACATTAACATCATTTACGCAACACGAAGAATTGTGCGCTGCGAGGGAATCTCCGTTGCAAAGGATTCCTTCCCGGCAAAGAACTTACAGCCACCTGAGAACCAGACGGCTGTGATATCGGTTCGCTGAAAATTTCTTACATATCTGTTAAACCATAATACAGGAATGAACATCTAAATTCTTGTTAGCCCTATTAAGGAATAAAACTACACAAAATATTAAAGGTGAATAGATGAAGGAAAAAGCTATAAAAGCATCCTGCTTTATTTTTCTTGAAATATTCTGCTTATTAACAATTGGATATTTTGTACTTGGTTATCCTATCTTTGATACTAACAGCACTGGATTTACATTCAAAATTTTTGGACTTACTGCAATTATTCTATTCAATCTTTTAGAGTTTCGAAAAATTCGGGATTTTTTCTATATAGGTATACTTATCTCATTTATATTAATATTGACTTGGTTTAATCATAGTTCAGCAAAGATAGTAATTAGAAATTCATTTTGGTTTATTGCTATCGGGTTATTTATGTTCATTACTTGGAAAATATTAAATACAAGATTATTTAAGAATTTAAAATTTGGTTCAATTTTTATATGGATATTTTCTTTCATTTGTATCTATTTTTTAATGACCTTATTAAATATCTATATTTTTGGATATTATAAAATTACTCATAATGTATCTATATTATCATATTTAAGCCAAGCATTTATATAATGCTTCAGATGGAATTGGAATTTTCCTCTAAATTTCTTATATTAAAAAAAATCAAACAGGAGGAAAATCCATGGCTAATAAAAGACGAACATTTACACCGGAACAAAAAGTAAAAATTTTAAAAGATCACTTACTCGACCACAAACCTGTTTCTGATATTTGCGATACGTATCAACTGCAGCCAGTCCTGTTTTATCAATGGCAAAAACAGTTCTTTGAACAGGGGCACTTAGCGTTTGCTCGGGCAGAAAGGGACACATCGCACAAGACGATTTCCCAATTAGAACAGAAGCTATCCCAGAAAAATGAAGTGCTGGCTGAACTGATGGGTGAACATGTTGCCTTAAAAAAAA
>JBMOPW010000003.1:0-164317 GCA_049322915.1 Candidatus Zhuqueibacterota bacterium | reverse complement strand
TTTTGTTGGTCATGCCAACGACGAATAATTTCGTAAATGTCCATAACCGTGATCTCTTTATATCCCATAGCTTTTCTCCATGTTTGGTGAAATTAAACAAACTACTTGGAGAAAAGATAATAAATAATTGCAATTTAATCCAACGATGATCTACCGTTGCAGGTGGGGAATATGATTGCCCTGGACTACAAAAAGTGGGGAATTCTATTTGCCCTGAATAAGTAAAAAGTGGGGAATAGTAATTGCCCCATAGTGGGGAATACTAATTGTCCTGAAGCCATTTTAGTGGGGAATTGTGGTTACCCTCGACAATAATAATCAAATTTCATGTAATATATGTAATGAGATAATTTTAAAACAAAATAAAGAAGATTAAATAATCCATTCTTTAATAACATATGATTAATTAGCAAATTATAAATTGCAATTTATGTTTTCGTCTAATTATGCATTCGGTTGACCGAAGGGCGCAGGCGTGGATTTAACGTTAGGAATATCACCAACTGTTTTGTTAAATCCGAAGGGCAGTCGCTCTAAAGTTTTTTGCAATTGGTTCTTTCGTTAGAATATTGTTGGATGAAGGCATTGAATTTGAGCAAGCGAACTTCAGCGTTTCGATCGAGTTTTTTGAGAAGTTTGAATAGAGGCAATATTCAATAAAATAATTTATCTTAGGATTACTCCCTAAATTTAGGTTATTATGTCTAATGCTTTGATAAATAATGATTATTCCAAATATTTTATAGCGCTTTATTTGAAAAGCATAGGACCATTAAAAAGATTAACTGCGGTTCAGGAGCGTAGCTTATTATTAAAATATAAATCCGGAGACATTGATGCCTTACATGAATTAGTAATAAACAATCAATATATAATAATTAAAGAGGTACTTAAGTTCATTAATAAAGGCGTTGAATTACTTGACCTTATTCAGGAGGCGAATTTGGCATGTATTTCTGCCATAAATAATTACTCATTCTCAAAAGGTGGCTTTAAAAATTATCTGCAGAGAAATATTTTTAGGAATTTACAAAATATAGCTCCCGGTTTTTATTCACTTATTTGCTATCCTCAAAATGTTATAAATGAGATTAACAGGATATATGATAAAAGCTTTAAAAATCTATGTGTTCAATCCTTATCTAACAATGTTTTTATATCGGACGCGAACTGTTTTAATTATTCACTATTGCATTTTATTTCAATAGATAAACATGAATTGGATTCAAAAAATTTTAGTGATCGTATTGAAATTGAATTGGATGACTTTGAACAAAATACTTTCCGATCAATAGAATATAAATTTTTTTTTATTTCTTTTATAATAGAGCTTAGGGATGCAATCAAATCTTTAGAATATGCAGAACAAAGAGTTATCATGTGGTACTATGGTTTATTGAATAAAGAATCGTCTACATACGAAGAAATTGGTCAAAGAATGAGTTTAACACGAGAACGAATACGACAAATCCATAATAATGCAATAAGAAAACTTAGACACCATTCAAGGTCCAAATTTTTAAGATGTTTTCTTGAATTATATTTCAATGATCCAGAATTGATCAGTTATGAAGGGAAAAAAATATTACATCTTTCAATAAATCTGGAAAATGAGCAATCAACAATAAGAATACTAAAAGAATATATAAAATCGATACGAAGGATAACTCCATATCCTGAAATTTCGAATATTGCCGAAGCACTTCGAAATTTAATAACTGGTTATTTAGAACAGATTGGTAAGCCTTGTTCCTACAAAAAAATTAGAGAATTAGTTTACGAAAAATATCCACTCTTAAAAAACGGCGCCCTTATATATGCTCTCTCAACCTCAAAAGATATTATAAATTTAAAAAAAAAGCTTTATTCACTTAAAAAATGGGTATTTACTGACAATGTCCCACAAAATAAAATACAAAAGCCATTACAAGAAAGTGAAAAGAAAACATCTAATAACAAAATTGAGATAGATGAACTTTTTTTAAAATCAATCAAACTTACTGAAAATCAGTTGAGTTTAATAAATCTTTTCCTTGAAAATAATGGTCAATTATCAAGGTTGAAATTAACAGTTCATTCAAGGTCGAATCATTATGATTATAATCAACTTGTAAATAGCATCAACAGATTATTCATTGACAACTTTAATGAGCCATTAGTAAAGGAAGAAAAGTCAAACTTTTTTTTGAACAGGAAATATATCGCTTAATTTCTTATTATATTTTTGGTTAACTGAGAATTCTGGACTTTTATCTATGTTTAAACAAACATGGGATTACGAAAATAACGGTATTATACTATCAAACACAATTTCCGATGAACAATCAATAGTTTCGCCGCGACCTGTATTTTTTGAAGAACTTGACTTATTAGGATTTGGGGATCATTGGAAATACCCTAAATGTGAAGAACCTTTATTATGGTCAATTGGTCGGCGGTATTACTATGAAGGTGCCTTTGTTGCAGAAGCAAATGGTGGTAATATTTATGAAAAACCAATGCTTAATATTTTGCAGAAGTTGACTCTTGAACCTATTAATATTGAAATACTAATTGAGAATAATTTAGAAATTTTAAAAGTGCTTGAAGGTGAAGCAATTGATTTTATCCAAAATACTCAAAAAAGATATAAAGATAAAGTTGATCTATTTTCAGTAGCATTTAGTGGTGGAAAAGATTCACAGGTGGTATTGGATTTGGTGAGTAGAGTTCTTGCACCAGATGAATACATCACCATTTTTACTGATACAACAATGGAAATTCCTTTTACTTATGAAACTGTCGAAAATTCTAAAAACTAGATTGAAATATACCCCAATCTACATTTTCACCCAATTAGCCCAAAAGAAAGTACTATTGGGGCAATTTGACTAATCAAATTAGACATCTAAATCAAATTATGCTATAAGTTAGAACGATATTTAAAAAATATTTTCATTATCTAATAAAGTCTCTGCAAAATGGAAATTATTACTTTACCAAAACATAATAAACTTGCTATCGATAAGCTTTCAGCATGTTTCAATAACACTACCAATTCTTATAAATTTTATTGGTTTCTTGCAATTTTAAATATTGTAAAAATTTCTCAAAAAACAATTTTATCATTTAATGAAATCTTTGGAAATATGATTTCTACAGTTTGGTATCCTGTAAATTATTTCCAATTATCATTTGGCAAATTAGATAGGTTAAGTGAAATTACATTATTTATAAAAAATTATTTAAACCTACCAGAAAATATAGACAAATTTGAATTGTTGAAAAAGATATTGAATTCATCTCATATTGAAATTACAAAGGAAATTAATAAATTAGCAAAATATGTACCGTACAGATTCTTGCGACCATTTTTTGAAAAGAATCTAATGGGTAGACTTGATAAGCAACTACACATACTTATAATTGAATTGTCTAAGAAAAATTTTGATAATGAATATAATCCTTCCTTATATCGATTTATAGAATTTCCAGAATTTGGTATTGAAATTAACGAAGAATGGTTTATATATCTAAATCAACATAACTACATACTTGAAGGATTTACTTACTGGCACTTATTGCAATATTTACAAAACAAAAATCCTAATGTACCCAATATTGCAGGTAAACTTTTCCAACCAAAGAAGCGAGATTTAATCAAAGCAAAGAGATATTGGAACATTGTATTTAACATTACAAAAACAATTAATTGTATTTATTCTAAAGAATCAATAGGCACAGAAAATTTATCACTAGATCACTTTTTACCATGGCGCTTCGTTACACATGATTTGAATTGGAATATTATACCAACCACTAAAAAAGTAAATTCTGCCAAAGGAGACTTTTTGCCGAATATGAAACTCTACTTTGATGATTTTGCGAAATTACAATATGAAGGATTTCAAATTATATCAAGCATAGAAAAACCTAAATTACTTGAAGACTATTCGATTCTCTTCAAAGAAAATAATATTGAAAATATAAGAGCACTCTCTTATAATGATTTTAAAACTAAATTGTTTGATACTATTTCCCCACAGATACAAATTGCTCAAAATATGGGATTTCATTCAAATTGGATTTATCAGAAATAAATGTAAGAGATCACAAGGTAAACGTGCTACGTACTTCTATAATGTTCTTTTTACAAATAAAAAAATTATTTTTAGTTTTTTAATTAACTGAAAACGCGTTTCACGTTATCTGTTATGGTGTCTGTGATCGGTTACAATAAAATATGTCTAACTATATTAAAAGTAAGCACGAATGGAAAATATTTATCAATCGCCAGAAAATCCACATTCTCATCTAACAGTTAAGCAAAGAGATAAAGTATCCTTTCCAACAAGGAATTTATTTTCTAAAAATTTAATAAATGGAAAAACTTTAGATTTCGGTTGTGGTCTGGGAGCTGATGTAACATTCTTAAAATCTAATCAAATAGATGTAACTGGATACGATCCGTATTATTTACCAAAATATCCTGTTGATAAATTCGATACAATTATATGCATTTACGTACTCAATGTTCTTCTACCTATTGAACAAATGAACGTCTTAATGGCAGTGTCTGAATTATTGAAACCAAGTGGTAAGGCATATTTTGCCGTTAGAAGAGATTTAAAAAAAGTTGGCTATAGAAATCATTATATACACAAAGTAAAAACATATCAATGTAATGTAATCTTACCTTATAAAAGTATCCTTAAAACAAATTTTTGTGAAATTTATGAATATCAGCATGTTAATAGATTAAATTCTGGCTTAAATAATGATTGTCCTTTTTGCAATCTTTCCAATCAAACTAAATTAATTACTGAATCTGCTACTGCATACGCAATATATGATAATTATCCTGTTTCCAAAGGACATTCATTGATTATTCCCAAAGATCATATTCCAAACTATTTTGATCTATCGGAACATTCTAAAAGGGCTTGCTGGTTGATAGTTGATAGGGTGAAACAAAAATTAGATATAAAATTTAAACCAAACGGATATAATATTGGTATAAACATTAATCAAGAAGCAGGTCAGACAATTCATCATGTTCATATCCATTTAATTCCACGCTATAAAAATGATGTCGAAAATCCTAGAGGTGGAGTAAGGCATGTAATACCTGGAAAGGGGTACTATTAATTAGATAGCTTTTAATCAATACATTCCGCCAGTTATTATAAGTTAATTAAAGTGTAATTATTATTTTCATTTTTAGAACCTAACCTCAATATTATTGAACTCGCTCCAAAGGGAACTGGAAAATCATATATTTTTGGAAATTTAAGTAAATACAATTGGATGTTTAGCGGCGGAATTGTATCGAGAGCAAAACTATTTTATGATGTTGCACAGAGAGCATCTGGAATAATTGAAAAATATGATTTTGTAACTTTAGATGAAATTGAAACAATTAAATTTTCAGATGAGAATGAATTGCAGGGAGCTCTAAAAAATTATTTGGAATCTGGAAAATTTACAGTAGCTAATTACAATGGTATTTCATCAGCAGGTATGATGCTACTTGGAAATATTCAGCTCACAAGTAGTATGATTCCAGTACATAATAAATATTTCATAACACTGCCCAAATTTTTTCAATCGTCTGCCTTGTTAGATCGTTTCCATGGTTTTTTAGAAGGCTGGAAATTAATTCGAGTAAATGAAGATCTCATTGTTAAAGGGTATACACTAAATGTTGAATATTTTTCGGAAATATTGCATACACTTAGAAGTACCCCTAAGTATACATTTATAGTTAGTGAACTGCTCGATATTCCAAAAGGAGCGGATAAAAGAGATACAAATGCTATAATTAAGTTAGCAAGTGCTTACTTAAAATTATTATTCCCTCATGTTGAAAGTGTTGATGATATCAACAAAAATGATTTTTACAATTATTGTCTTAAGCCTGCGATTGAAAAACGCCAAATTGTAAGAAAGCAAATTTCATTGATTGACCCTGAATTTAGAGAAGACGTACCTGAGATAAGAATTAAATAGGATATTTTGTTAATAACTGCCTGATCATTTGATTGATATGTTTTTTTGAATTTAATAAAACGCGTATAATTAAAGTCCGAAATATTTCAAGGTACTTGATATATGAATATTCAACTCCCCAGTTCAGTAGGAAGTAATTTTGATGGTTATGATTTTTTAATAGACTTCTGTAAAAAATTAGATAACCTATGGCTCGAAGAAATAATTCTGGATTTTAATAATACAAGCTGGTTTGAGGCAAATCTGCTGGCAATATTGGGCGCCTTATTAAATCGTGCCGAAAATGAATTAAATACTATAAAAATTCGAAACCTGAATTCGACATTAGAAACTTTGTTTCAACGAAATCAATTTTTAAGCCATTTTGGTGGATTTAATCTTCAGGATTATTATCGAACAACAGTTAAATACACGAAATTCAAATCCACTGATGAGAAACTTTTTAAATTCTATCTTGATGGTGAATTATTATCGCAGAAGGCGCTGCCCAAAATGTCTGATCGTCTAAGAAAGAAAATAAATGAAAGCATTTTTGAAATATTTAATAATGCAGTTACTCATGGTCAATGTCAGCATATTTTCTGTTGTGGGCAATATTATCCCAGAAAACTGAAACTCGATTTTACGGTAGTAGATTTAGGAGTTACAATTAAAAAGAATGTCGTTGAATATTTAGGGAATAACTTATCAGGAAAACAAGCAATTAAATGGGCAGTTGCGGAAAATAATACAACAAAAACGGGATCAATTCCAGGTGGATTAGGCTTGAAACTTATAAGAGAATTTATTACTTTAAATTGTGGAAAGATACAAATTATTTCTGCGGATGGTTATTGGGAACAAAAAGAGAATGAAATAATAACTCAATCATTTGAACATGAATTTCCAGGCACCATTGTTAATCTTGAATTTAATATTGACGATAAAAGTTCATATCTGCTATCCACAGAACTAGACCATGAAAATATATTTTGAGGAGAGGAGAATTGATGAAAGAATTAACTGTTAATATCTTTGAAAAACTTGGCAGCACTGCCGCTGTTTCTTCAGAAGATGGTGAGCAATTATTCGGGTTAATAAAGAAAGCCTTGAACAACAACGTTTTACTTACTCTTGATTTCAACAATATCGAATTGATTACCTCAACATTTCTGAATGCCGCCATTGGGCAACTTTATAATAAATTCCAGAGTCAATTTTTGAGAAAACATCTTCGGGTAGAAAATATGGATAATGATGATCTGCTACTTCTTAAAAAAGTGGTGGATCGTGCTAAAGACTATTTTGAAAATAAAAAAATTGTAGAAGACGGTATAAAAGAAGAGCTAAACGGATGAATAATATTATTGACATTTCTTCTTATGCCCCTAAAAAATCGGAGCCATTTTTATTTGATACGAATATTTGGATGTATCTTTATTGCCCATTGGGAAATTACAATAAAAAGATTATCAGAATTTATGATCAATTTTTAAAACGACTCATTCAAGCGAATTCAACTATTTATATTTCTTCTTTAATCCTGTCAGAATTTTTTAATGCCTATTGTCGACTCGAATTTAACATCAAAAAGAAAAAAAATCCGTCCAGATATAACAATTATAAGAAAGATTTTCGGACAACACAAGGATATCGTGATTTAATGACTATAGTAATGACAACTGTAAAAAGTCAAATACTAAAACTTGCTCAACAAATTGATGATGATTTTTCAATTATTAGCGTTGAAAAGCTATTTTCTATAATTGGTAAGTCTGATTTCAATGACTGTTATTATCATGTTTTTGCAGAACAAAAAAGTATCGCCATTGTCACCGATGATCGTGATTTTTGGATTAAAAATTCCAGGGTCAAAATCCTGACTGCAAATAAACATTTACTAAAAAAACAATAAATCATCAACACAGTGGTTGTCATAAAAAATTAACTGGCAATACTGCAAAATTAGTGATCAATACACTTAAATTAATGGCCTGTCAAACGCAGCGCGTGTGCATTAGCAAAAATAATCTGTTCACCATTGCGTAGGTACTGCACACTATCCCGCAGCGAGTGAGCACCATTCCGCAGCGAGTGTGCACTGTCGCGCAGCAAGTGATCAGCATGTTTTAGAAAGTGAGCGCTATTCCTTGGTGTCCGTGCATAATTAAAAATTATCTGGTCACATTCACGCAGCGATTTGATATGTATTGCATCATTTAATAGATGGAAATTTTTGTAATTCAACTCACAACATATTAAATCAAGGAGAACCAACATGAACAGACCAAGATTTTCAGAAGAGACCATTCTTTCTGTATCAAAAACAACGCTGACCAGTGCGCGTAACAATCTGACAGCATTGGCTGAGTTCGGAATTACAAACGTAATGCTTGATCAGTTTGACGCTCAAATTCAGGCGGCTGAAGCGCTGTCAGGAGAAACTCAAAATAGAGTCGAATTGGGCGATCTCACAAACGATAAAGAAGAAGCGTTAGATGCCTGCTATCAATGGGGGCGGAAGCTTCGGGTGAGGCTGCAATTGGCATTTGGAAAAAATTCATCTCAGGCAAGCTCTTTTCCATCAAAAGATTTCCAGAATGCAGTGAATAGTGAAAACATAATGATGACAGTGATGGAAGTCTTGATCAGCCTTGCTGAAAAATATAAAGCAGAATTGGCTAACTTCGGTCAAACGCCGGAGATACTTGCTCAGGGCAGTGAGTTTTTAAATAATCTGCGACAAACAGATTCTGTTCAGGAAGTCAAAAAAGATGTAAAGAGGCAGGCAACTCAAGACCGTTACCAGCAATTCAAAAATTTATATGATACCATAATCAAAATTAACCGGGTCGGAAGAATACTATTTGAAAATGATCCGGTACATCTGGCTCTGTTTGAAAGCAAATGGCCGTCGCCAGGCGCTGCACCAGCAGAGCAATCAGGTAATCAATAAGTAAAAGATTTTTATTTAGAGTTAAAAGTATGTGCGGATCATCATAACTATTTTTTTGATCCGTGCATAAGTCACGTTCCGATTCCTGAGTCCGTCGATTGACGGACTCGGGCTTTTTATAATTATTCAAACGTTAGCTGGTTAGCTTGTTGTTCCGCGCGACTGCGTCGCGCGGAATCGCGGCGCTGTCTTCGTCAGTACCATGCTCCCCCGCGCATGCGGGACTCCCAGTCAGGGTGCTCGCGGGTCAGCGCCGCGATTAAATACTAAAATACATATGGAATAAAATATGCTAAAAATATTCGACAACATTGATAACTATCTGGATAAAGCCCTAAAGCAAACGCTTGAAGTATCGCATCGCTCTGATTTCTACATTGGATATTTCAATTTAAGAGGTTGGAAAGAAGTTGCCAATTACAATGTGAATGGAGTGGCGTAGACGAAAATCGATGTCGATTGTTAATTGGAATGCAAAAGCTACCGCAAGAACTGATCAGAGATTTTTACTCCATCAAAGAAGAAGAAATGATGGACAATCAAAAAGTTTTAAAGATTAAAAAAGAGCGTGCCTAAAATTTAAAGATCAATTGATAATTCAATGGATATTGCGTGAAAAGTGAGGAGGCAATTGAACTGCAACGGTTCGGGCATCCTGATTAGTCGGTCTGCAGAACATTCAGGCATTGAATTGTTGCTTTAATTTTTACTATCCCTGAATAAAAGTTGCAATTCTAAAAATTTTTTTGTATATTTCGCCGCACAGAAAATAAATGTGATAACTATCAGGATTGCCTCATGCCTTCGATGATACCATGTCCTAAATGTGGTGAATATTCTTTTCACAAATCCCATACCAGAAGTCCGTATGAACGATTTATCAAAACACTCTTTAATCGCAGACCCTATCGCTGCCATAGTTGCGGGTATCGTGGCTGGGTTTCCAGCAGCATTTTGAAACCCAGGGTGACAATAAAACAGTTGCTTATTTACGTAGGTGTTTTTTTTGTCGCCGTTTTGTTCAGCCTGCTCATCAGGAATTTATTACGATAACGATTTCTCAGCATAATATTTTACTAATATTTAATTTGTATATTTGGCTCCGACGTATTATCTTACAATAAAAAACGGGAGTCATATATGCCATCTCTAATACCTTGTCCAAAATGCGGTGCGTATAAATATCATAGTTCAAATTTTAAAAGCAGCTGGGAACGAATTCGTAAGTGCATCCTTCATCAAAAACCATATCGATGTCATGAATGCTCTTATCGCGGCTGGGAAGGTTATTCGATTTCATTCCCGACGATCACTTTAAAAACAGTCAGACTCTATTTTATTATCTTTGTAATCTCCGTGGTTTTTAGTATTCTGATTCGGTCATTTATCAAATAATTTTCCTCCCATAGAACCTCCCGCACGTCTTACTCTTCATTCGCCTGGGCAGTATGCTTTTCCATTTTTTTCTTTCCGGGAATCACCACCATGTAGTTTCTGATCAATCCGCATGAAATTACACAGCAGCTCAGCATTTGAATTTCAAATAGTTACGTGTTGTTCTCGCGACCCTAAAAAAGTTATCTCCCATCTGAGTTTTATCTCAATTTATTTATAATGAGTTAAGTGACTACAAAATTAAGAAACTACTTGCTTTTTTTGAAAAATTGTTTATATTCATTGTAGATATAACATCATTGATAAATCCATTTTAATTCGCTATCAACTATTTGTCTAATTTAATAAAAGTAAACGAGTATGAAAAAAATTATTGTACGAATCATTTTTACCTGCCTGCTTTTTGCAACAGCAGAAGGATGGTCTCAAACCGTTTTATCGAGAAGCTGGATCGACGGTGTCCCGGCCTTTAATCGAATTAGCGAAGCCGTTCATGTCAGCGTTGATTCGATCGTCAGATTAACGCCAATTTACGGGGCATACGAAGAACCGGCAGGATACCAGTTGATGCTTTATGGTCTGGATTGGTCGTGGCCGGCGGAAATATCACTCCTGTCCGCGGAGGATATCGATTATCGCCCGTTTCTGAATTCTGATCTCTATCTGGTCACCGACGGCAGCGGAAGGCGCGTCATCGAGCTGGATCCGGATATTACCAATCCCGAAGTCGTCTGGGAATTTAAAGGAGAGCTGGGAACCGATAAATATCTGGAAAGACCCGTCGATTCCTATATGTACATTCAGGACGATATCCGCAGGGTTTTAATCACAGACCAGGGTCGCCATCGCGTCATCAAAGTCATCCGAGAGAATAGCTCTATCGAATGGCAATATGGCGATGAAACCGAAGGTAGTGGTTATAATCAGTTGCGCAACCCGGCTGACGCAGTTGCCATTCCGGATTCAGGATTCATTGTCATCTGCGATAAAGGCAACAACCGCGTGATATTCGTCCGTGAATTCAATAAGTCCATCGTTTGGAGCTGGGGCCTGGGTGAATTGAACAACCCTGTGGATGTGGAATACATTCCCGCGACGCAGGAGGTGCTCATCACGGATCAGGGCAAACATCGCGTCATCAAAGTGAACCGTCAGACCAATGCCATCTCGTGGCAATTTGGCACAGGCTTGCCGTCGAGCGGGAACGCCGGATTGAACCTTCCCAACGATGCGGATGTTTTGGCTAATGGCAATATCCTCATCTGCGATAACGGCAACAATCGTTTGATCGAAGTCAATGGAGCCGGAAATATTGTCTGGCAATTCAGCCGAAGTTTGTCTGAATTAAAAGATGCGGATCGAATGAACAGTAACAAATCACTCATCGTTACCAAAAATCTTCCATCCCGAATTGGCTATACGTCGACGGCTGATTCTTCAGAATTTCGGGACCTCGGACAGGAAGTCCGCTTCGATTCGCTGTTCTGGTCCGGCGACACAATTCCCGGCGTCACATCCATCAAGCTGCAGATACGATCCGAGAACAACCTGGCTGCTCTGGAGACTGCACCCTATTATGGTCCGACCGGGACGAATGACTATTACACACAGACAATGACTCCAATCAATTCTGTCCACAGTGGCCATCGTTTCTATCAATTCCTGGCTGTCCTGGAAACTTCCAATCCACTGTATACACCGAGTCTCGACAATGTGAGAGTCACCTATAAATATTATGACACAGATGTGGTCGGGCTCATGGTCAGCGAACAAATACGCGACCCGGAAGAATATATCATTACCAGGTGGAAGACTTTGACGATCAATTCAATTCTGCCTGATAAAGCGTCGTATCGGAAAGATGCTCACATTAATTTTGGCGTTGTGAACGCTGCAACAGGCGAAACCTTAGTCAGCGATTTCACGGATGCTGCGTACGAGACAAAAATTGTCGATCTTTCAACCGTGGAAAGTTTGAAGGGGGTGCAGAGCATTCAACTCAAAGCCAGTTTCACTTCGGATTTTCCCGCAGTGACCCCAAAATTGCAGGATTGGACAATTACCTGGGATGCAACTCCGGCCACGGCTGCAGCGATTTCTTTTGTCGATGCGGACAAAAATTCCACGGACTATTACCGCGTGTCCGAGAGTTTTCAGCCCGGCCAGCAATATATCGATCGCGTGACCATTTTTCTCAGCGACCAGAATTTCGAGCAGATACTGGACGCCGTTTCCCTGGATGTGCACGCTCTGCTCAGCGGCGACAATCAACGAGTGAATCTGACGCGTCAGACAGGCGGCGGCTATTTGCTGCAACCGAGCATCCCGGCGATCATTTTGAAGACCGGCGTCCCGATCGCTGAAAATGGGTACCTGGAAGTTTTTAATCGGGATACGCTGGTGGTGCGCTATTCCGATCCCACGACATTGCTGGATGTTGTCAGCGACAGCGTGATGATCATCGAGGATACCGCCGGCTTCATCCAATTTGAAAATCAGAACCATGCCGTGATTGATTCCGCCTCCATCGGCGATACCGTGTTCGTTCGGATACTCAATGAATACGACCAGAATCTCTCTCCGGCGCGGGATACGCTGGCGATCATAGCTTTTGATCACGGGACCAATGACCAGGAAGAAGTGCTCCTGGTGGAAATGCCGGATTCCGTCGGCAGCTATCAATCCGGTGAATTCCTGTCCATCGCCGGATTGCCGCTGCAGCTCAACACGACTCAGGTCAACAATGACGGTGTAATTCAAACCGTTGCCGGCAGTAAAATTGGTATCAATTACGATGACAGCATCAACCAGCTCCCCATCCTCCAGGTCCGACAGGCGTCCTCATTGCCGGACACCCTGTGGAATCTTGGCGGCGGCCCGCTGCATTTTGACGTGGCGCCCAATCCGTTCTATGGCGACCGGCATTCCATCCTTCGAATCAGGGCCTCTTCTTCCATTGGCGATTTGATGATTCCGCGCATCGAAATTTATAATTTGGCCGGACAGAAAATCCGCGAGATCGACGGTTCCCGGTTGAGATTCTACAACAGCTATCCCATTCCGCTCAACCAGTTCAGCCTTGCCGATAACTGGTGGGATATGAAAGATCAAAATGGGGACGCCGTGAGCAGCGGCACCTATTTCGTCAAGATGTTTGGACGAATCGTGGGCGCTGATCAGGAATTATCTACCATTAAAAAAATAGTAATTGTGAGATAAATTTTTTCATTATGAACAAACAATGGATGTTGAATATGATATCTTTTTTAAAAAATAAAATGATAAAACGTAGTTCAGCAGGCAGTGCAGGCTGGCTCTGCCTGACCATCGTCGGGCTGATCATCTCGCACATTGCCGGAACTGCGTCCGCTCAATCCATGAAAGGCGTTGGGAAATATGGGGCGTCATTCCTGCAGGTGAGCGCAGCCGCCCGCCAAGTTGCCATGGGCGATGCCTTCACCGGGCTGGCTGATGATATCAACTTTCTGCGCTACAACATCGGCGGATTGGGAAACGTGGAGAAACCGCTCTTGGGCATTAATTTTCATAACTGGATAAAAGACACGCAGCAGGGCGCTATTGGCCTGGCACTGCCAACCCAATTCGGCATCATCGGCATTGATTTTTCCTATTTCAATGAGGGCAGCGTCACTGAATTCGATGAAAATTTCGTCCCTTCCGGCGCTGAAGTGAGCAGCAACGATATTGCGCTGACTCTGGGCTATGGGTCGTTTGTCAATTTTTTCAACCGGAAGGTTTCGCTGGGCGGCGCTTTGAAAATTGTGCGCCAAAATCTTGCGGATCAATCTGCCACGGCGCTCGGACTGGATCTGGGCGTGTTGTACTGGTCCCGATTTATATCCTACGGCGCCACAATTCAAAATTTTGGCATCACCAAATTGAAGTATTTTCAGCACGAAGATTCATTGCCGGAAACATACCGCGCCGGCGTGGGCGTTCATTTCCCGATTGGAAATTATCTCAAAATGAACATGGATGTTGATATGGCCTGGCTGGTGGAACAAAATCTCCGCGCTTATTACGGCAGCGAATTGATCATCAATGATATCATTGCCATTCGCGGCGGATATAAATTCCACGATTACGAAGCGAACCGGTGGGGCATTGGCATGGGACTGGTAATTCCCATGCAATGGCTTGGCAATTCGCAGACGCGGCTGGACTATGCCTTCACACCGCTCGATGCGTTCGATGGTTCAACGCATCGGTTCTCACTGGTGTTTGCGTTTGGAACAACCACGCAATTGCATGCAATGGGCGTCACTGCGGACGCGGAAAAGGAACTGTCCAAGCTGAAAGAGGAATTGCAGAAAGAACTATCCGCAGCGGAGAAAGCCCGATTGGCCACTGAAGAGACTGAAAAACGTACGCGGGCGCTTGAACAGGAAATGCAGAGCCGACTGGAACGCGTTCAGCAAATCGCCAAAGAGAGCAAGGGCAAAATTGAGGTCGTTTCCGAAGCGCCGAGTGACAGTGTGCTGGTGACGATGCGCATTAATTTCGATTTTGACAAAGCATTGATTCGGCCCGAAGAGTATCCGACTATGACTCAGGTGGGACAAATCCTGAACACCTATCCTGAATGTAAAATCTTCATTTCCGGGCATACCGATTTCATCGGCTCGGATGAATACAATATTCGATTGTCCCAGCGCCGGGTAGACAGTGTCATCGATTTTCTCACCTCGCGCGAAAGTGTAACGCTCATGCGATTCTTCATGCCCATCGGCTATGGCGAATTGCGACCGATTGCCACGAATGCGACCGAGGAAGGCCGTTTCAGAAATCGCCGCGTGGACTTTATGATTTACACCAATCAGAATGCGCCGCCGATTCCGGACGGCTCGGCCATCAAATTCGTGGAGGCTGTCGATGACAGCACGTTGAAAATCACCTGCAACGGCAGGGTACAATTTACCGATACCATGATGTCGCAGCCCAACAGAATCGTTCTGGATTTCAATGGCATTTACCTGCTGCCGGCCGAAACCACCTTCGACCTGCTGCGCGGGCCGTTCGTCAGGGCGCGGTTAGGGTATCATCCGGAACAAAAATTCTCGCGAGTGGTGATCGATCTTACTTCGTCCATCAAATACACCATTGAGATGGAGGATAATATCATTTTTATTCGGCGGCTGTAAGCTGATTAAAAGTTCCAATTGAATTTAGCGCGCCCGGCAACACATTCACGAATTGTTGCCGGGCGTTTTTCTTTGGAGAAACAGACGTCATTCGGAGCGGTTCGTTGAGCGCGAATCACACGCGCCGGCCCGGCCCCGGCCGGGCCAATGACCATGCCGGATTGGATTCCTGAACCCGACATCATGCATAGGAAGGGATTTGCGCATTCGACCATTCCTCCGGGTGGGTGGAAAAAATTTGTATTGATTTTTCCGACAGGGCAACTTTCCCGGTGGCCTGCCGTACAAATTTTCACAACTTAATTTTAACCAGGAGAAGTGAAAATGAAAACGTATTTGAAACGATGGTTCATCAGTTTAGTCGTGGTTTCTTTGTGTGTCGCCTCGCTCTCTGCGGCTGAAAAAAGCGATCCTCTTTCCTCAAGCCAGCGTGAAAAAATTGTGAAAAGCTTCGATGTGGCGAATGGGCAATTGCTGTTTCTGAAATCCGACCTCGGCTCAGTGAAGGTCAATACCTGGGACAGGCGGGAAGTGAGAATTGAAGTCGTATTTGATGACGAGAATGCCAGCAGGCGGGATGTCGAACGGATATTCGATAATTTCGAAGTCACATTCGACCAGGACAGTCGCGGCGTGCAAGTCTTTGGCGAATACACCGGGTCGCCGCGCTGGCTGAGCGGTTTCAACCGCGTGCGAATCCGCTTCGATATTTTGGTGCCGCGGGAGTTTGACCTGGATATTACCACATCCGGCGGAAGCATCGAAGTCGCTGATTTGACAGGCGCCATCGATTTGAATACGTCCGGAGGATCCATCCGAATTGGGGATGTCAAAGGGCCGGTGAAGGCGAATACTTCAGGTGGAAGCATCTCAGTGGCCGGTGCAGACGGTGATGTGGATGTGCGAACGTCCGGGGGCAGTATTTCCGTCGGAGAGACGAAGGGCTCGATTTACGCCCAGACTTCAGGGGGCGGCATAACGCTGGACCGGGTGACTGGCAATGCCGAGGCCTACACGTCCGGCGGAAGTTTAAATTTCGAAAACGTATCCGGCTCTGTCAATGGAAAAACATCCGGCGGCAGTATTTATGCCAGGATCACCGGGAAAATTGATAGCGAATGCAGCCTGAAAACATCCGGCGGAGGAATCAAGCTAATCCTCCCGGCAGATATCGCTGTGAACATCGACGCCAGAACATCCGGCGGACGCGTGAGTACGGATTTCCCCGTGACGGTCAAAGGGGTGATCAAAAAGAATGAACTGAACGGTCAGGTCAATGGCGGGGGCCCGTTGGTCTTTCTGCGAACTTCCGGCGGCAGCATTTCGATCAATAGTTTGTAACAAAAACCCTCTCCGGCAAGACGAAGAGGGTTGACAGGTTTTCAACGCAAAAGGACATCGCAGGGAGGGTGTCCTTTTTTTATGAGTGCGATTTCGGATTCAGACTGGCGTAGAACGGATCATCCCGTTGAATCGGCAGTTCAATTCGCCGGCCGAGTCGGTTCGATTTGAAAATGGCAGTGAGCACTTGCAGCGATTTTCGGATTTCATCGATATTAATTTTCGGCTGCCGCTTCTCCCAGATGGCTTCAACAAAATCCTTCACCAACCGCTGATGCCCGGCTGGCACATGGGTGTAATGCTGCCGGGATAAAAATTCATGAACCAGTTTCTCGTATTCAGCGTCGATGGAACGGAATTGCCAGGGTTCGTAGGCCACGCAATAAGGATCGTCGGACGAGATCGCCTCTAATTTCGTGCCGATCACCTCCAGCACGCTGCGCTGTTTTTGGGCATTCACCGTGGCGTTGATCGCGCCAATGGCGCGGTTCTGAAACCGCATGATCACGCTGCCGGTGTCCTCAATTTCGATGTTATATTTCAACGCATCCATTTCCGCAGAAACCGCCTCGATGTCGCCCAGGATGTACATGAGCGCATCCATGCCGTGACAGGCCAGCGTGAAAATGATGCCGCCGCCGGATTTGGCCCAGGTATGGCGCCAGTCCACATCGAAATAATCCTGAGTGCGATGCCAGTGCATGGTATTGGTGGCATAGACGACCTTGCCGAACATGCCGTTATCGTACAGGTCTTTCGCCTGCTGCACGCTGGTGCCGAAGCGCCATTGAAACGCGCCGGCGAATGTTAGGCCGGTTTCATCCACAAACTTCTGGACGCGATCCAGTTCCGCCAGATTCAGCACAATGGGCTTTTCGCACAGCACGTGTTTTCCGGCGGACAGGCCGTCCGTTATGGTTTGCAGATGATGGAACGGCGGCGAGCAAATCGCTAAAATATGAATATCGTCCCGAGCTAGCAGCTCTGAATAGTCCGTTACGGCGATGGGTGCATTGTACTGGCCGGCGCGCGCTTTCGCCCTGTCCAAATCCACGTCCGAGAATGCCATCACTTTGACGCGGTCGCCGAATTGCCCGAATGACTCAGCGTGGGCGACCGATATGCCGCCAGCGCCAATGATTGCTACGCCCAGTGGTTCCATGCTCATTGATCCTTTCTGACTTCGACATGTGCTAATTTTTCCGTGAATTGAATGATGGCCGAATGATCCAATTTGCCCTTGCCTTCAGCGATCAGCGAGGCAAGGATTGTCTGAATCAGGCTGGTCAGCGGCAACGGTGCATCCAGGCTGTCCGCCGTCTTCAGCGCATTTTTGATGTCCTTGTTGTGCAGGTCGATCCGGAATCCCGGCGCAAATTGCCGGTCCATGATGGGCGGCATTTTGATATCAAGGACATGGCTGCCAGCCAGTCCGCCGCGAATTGCTTCGAGCAGCCTGGCTGGATTGAGCCCGGCTTTCTGACCCAATACAAACGCCTCGGAAACCGCAGCAATATTGATGGCCACGATGATCTGGTTGGCCAGTTTGGCGTAACCGCCGGCGCCAACATCGCCCACCCGAACCACACTCTTGCCGAGCGTATGAAAGATATCCAGGCAGGCGTCAAACGTGGCCTGGTCACCGCCGACCATAATGGCCAGTTGCCCTTCGATAGCACCAATCTCGCCTCCACTCACCGGCGCATCCAGAAACGCGACGCCTTTTTCTCCGGCGCACGCGGCGATTTTTTGGGACACGGTCGGCTCTATGGAACTCATGTCAATAATGATCGCCCCGGCGCTGGCGCCGGCCAGAACGCCGTTCGGCCCTAAAATGACCGACTCCACGTCAGGCGAGTTGGGCAGCATGGTGATAATCACGTCGCTCTGCCGGGCAACCTGCCCGGACGAGTCGGCGGCAGTGGCGCCGTAATCGACTAATTCTGTCACAGCCGGCGCGCTGCGATTGTAGCAAACCAGCCGATAGCCGGCCTTGATGAGATTTTTAGCCATGGGCTTGCCCATGATACCGAGGCCGATGAAACCCAGGTTGGGTTTTGGTTTCGTTTCCATGTGCGGGACTGTCCTGTTAACGTGTTTGGTTTTCGTAGGATTTTCGGAAGTGAATATACGGAATCGCGGCTCTAAAATCAAGGAAAACCTGATCATCGTGAGCCAGGGAACTGGGGCGGGCGAACGTTGTTGCGCAACCGGGTGATTCAGAAATGTGTTGTGTGTGAGGGGAAATTTTAAATATCTCTGATCAACAGCGACGAGTCGCTCCGGCCTGACTCAGCCGAAGCGCTCGTGCGAACAATCAAATCGAAGACTCCTGAATTCAATAAAATTCAGTTGAAGATTTTGGCGATAGAAGTCATTCCCATCATTTGACTTTCAACAGGCGAATGGTCTTCACTTCTTTGCCGTAATGCAAATTGCAGAAGTACAATCCGCTCGGCAGCGAAGCGCCCGACTGGTCTTTACCGTCCCAGAAAATCTGATGCGCGCCGGCCTGTTTTTCCCCGGCAATGAGCGTAGCCACTTTTTGGCCGCTGAGATTGAAAATTTCCATCTCTACATAGCCTGTCGCCGGGAGTTGGTAAAGGATCGTTGTCGCCGGATTAAATGGGTTCGGGTAATTCTGCAACAGGACAAAGCTGTCCGGCAGGTGGCTGTCGAGATCGATCGCGGCCATGCCTTGCTGCGCCGGCTGATTGTTGATCTGGAAATATGGGATTTCCAGCGTGATGCGATGCGTCGCCGGATTTTTGAGACGGAGCGTCAGCAGCGCCAGCGCATCATCGCACCTGACAGGCTCGGACCTGTACATGCCATAATGAATGTCATTCGCCGTCCGATTTTCATTTTTCAGCCAATTCTCATCCGCGGAGGCGGCGCGCAGATCGACGAACTCGGTTGTGGCCGGGTCGCAGACAATGTGAATCTGCCACGAGAGCACATCCTGCGGCTGGCCGATCTGAATGGGAATGGTCACAGTCAAATCCGGATTCAGCGTTGGCGGGTCGAAACAGACCAATGGCTGGCCGGAATTCGTTTTCTTCGTTCCATAGGTATCATTCCAGTCGCCGGTAACATCTCCCAATAGAATTCCGATGTAATCCTGATTTTCAATGTTAGCATTCAACCCGAAATAGGAGCGAAATCCCGGAATGAATGCCCATTCCCCGACGTGGGAATCCGCATGATCGGTAATTCCGACAGCAAACTGGGCGATGAGCGCCGCATCGAAAGCAGTGACGGTTCCGCCCAGATCCACATCAGCGGCCTTGATCCGGTTGGCGCTGAATTGCTCCAGCCCGACCGCCTGGCGCAACGTGAGCGCGGCCTGATAGGTGGTGATGAGATGCGAGTTCCAGTCTGTGAAAGGCGTCCGCTGCGGCGAGGCGGTGTAATTGCCGTTGATAGTTAATCCCTGCAATTGATAGAATCCCTGGCTATTGGTAGTGGCGGTTACCACAGAGGAGCCGGAGGTTTTCACTGTCACATCGGGAATGGCAAGATTGTCTTCATAATAAATGCAGTCGCCGGAGATGGTCAGGACAGCGCTGGTCGCCGTTGCCTGAAATGTGACCGGCGCGACCGAATAGCCGGGGCAACTCGCGCGAACGGCATAGGTACCGTAAGCAGAGCCCAGCGTCAACGAGGTTGAGGCTCTTCCCTGGGCGTTTGTGCGCATTGGCTGGGCGGCGCTGAGGCTGGCCCCGACTCCCTGTGTGATTTCAAAATTCACGGAGAGATTGGTGACTGGACTATTCGCAGCGTCCCGGACTTCCACGGTCAATGGAACAGGGAGCGTCGCGCCCGGGAGTCCAACCTGATTGTTGCCTTCAATAATAGTCAGGCTGGTTGGGATCTGTTCAGTGAGCACCGTTGCGGAAAATACCGTGTAATCCGAAAAATCGGGCGAACTGGCATTGATTTTAACCTCGCCCGGCGTTTCGCCCAGCATGACAAACGCATGGGCGCGGCCTGACGCATCGGTGACATGATAAGTGAGCGTCGTTTTTTTCAATTGATTGGGGTTGTAGTCCAGGTCGCTTGTGATGACGACCTTGTCCAGTTTGGACGCCCATTCGCGATTTTTAATGGTGAGCGTGTGCGTCCCCGGAGAGAGGTAGAAGATTTTAGGATCTTCGCCGGCGTAAATGTACACCTCGTCCCAGGTCCAATTTGTTTTTCCTGAGATGTGCCATACAATTTCCGACTGCTGATCCATAATCACTTTGAACGAATCGTGCGTATCCCCGGCCGATTTAACGCGTCCCCAAACGACAAAATTTCCAGCTTCGGCGACAGTGAATTGAAAGACAACTTTGGCGGCGGAGTCGTCCGCATACTCCTGCGGCACTTCCACGTACTGGCCATTGGAAGCATTGGCGTCGTTGAGGATTTGCATGGGATAGGTGACCTCGCCATACTCCGCTTCGAATTCAAAATGGTTGGCAGCTTCGGGTTCCTCGATGATGGCGTCACCCTGGGTGACCTGAAACGAGACCGGGATGCCGGAAATGGGAATGCCGTTGTCATCGGTGACGAGTACGACCAGGGAATCGGCTAATTGCGTTTCAGGATCGCCCTGTTGTTCGTCGCCGGACATCGCGTGGATTCGCGCCGCGCTCCCGGCGACATGAATGAGTTGAAAATCATCGACGATGTTGTTCGCTGTGCCGGCGAGCATAACGCCGGCGAATTGTTCGTCGCCTTCGCCGTAGCTATTGGTCGGGTCGATGAGATCGCCATCGTAATTTTCCCCGGTGAAGCAGGTGAAATGAAGCCCCTGATCATCGCTGTAAGTGGAAACGGCGAATCGATCCCCGGTCGCCGGAGTGCTTTGAAGACCCGGCGCTTCGTCGATCAATGCGCCCACGACGCCGTTGCTGAGAAAGTGTAGTTTCAAATTGCCGGTCGCGCTTTCTTTGTAGACAAGGTAGCCGTTGGAATTGGGACTGTGATCCTGAATGTGCAGCGCCAGGCCGGCATTGCCATCGAGCGCAGGATTGACATTGCTGCCCCAGCGAAACGCGACAGCAATGGGGTCCATTTCAGCGGCGTACACCGCCGGCTTCCACCAGTAATTGCCGCCGGATGCAGTGGTCAGTTTATCCGATGAAATCACATACGGATCAAATTTTTCCCAAATCATGTTCAGACGGGCGCGGTTAAAATTGTCAGTGATGAATTGGCTCGTGCCGGTGATTTGATTCATGAGAATGCTGAAATAGACGTCGGCCATGACGTAATAGCCGCTATTGTTCGGGTGAAAAGCATCGTACAGGTAATCATTGGCCCAACTGTAATTGGTGATCCAAATTTCATTCTGGCCTACATAGCGGATGGCTTTACCTTCGGTCTGTTTTTCCAGCGTGAGCTGATGAATGAGCCGGCACAGATCTGTGTTGATGCTGTTGTAGCTGTCGTCTCGCGGAATGAGGCTGCACAACAGCACCGGGATATTGGGATCGTAATCCCAGATGTTTTCGATGAGCGTTTCAATGTCGTTGCGGATGGTAGTATTGGAGTAACGGGAATTGATGTCATTGGTGCCGATGTGCAGAAGCACGATGTCCGGATAGGTCTGGTTCAGCCAATAGTTGATGTTCGCGGCCAAATATCGGGCTGTTTCACCGGGATGGCCTTCGTGCCGGGGATAGCCCTCGGTGCCATCATGCAGCGTGCCGACCAGATCGAAATCGATACCTTCATCGAGAAGCATATCTGCCAGATCATCGCGAAACCCGCCGATGGGTGTGGAGCCGTGCTCGCCGTGCGTGATGGAATCGCCCAATGGCATGATGCGTATTTGTTGCGCGCTGAGCGTTCCTGGTGCAAGGAATGTTGTGCTCAATGCAAGTATCACCGCCGCCTTGCGCCAAACGTCGCGATTCTTCCGAAGGAGTTTTGAACTAATGAAATGATCCGGCACAAAACTCATGAGAAACATGAATCCTCCATTAAATTACCCGGGCTTTTGAAGTGACTGCGCCTGTCACCTTGTTCTTTGGCTTCGCTAATCGAGAGTTGGAAGACTGAAATAAAGGTAAGTTTCTTCAGTGATGAAATCAAAGAAAATAGCAGTAGAAAAATTGAAATGAAGTATTACCCGTTTATGCTTCAGCCCTGATTCAATTTATTCGTTCAATTGCAGATAATATTTTCCATCCGGAGTTTGCTTGATTTCTCCCGTGCACATAAAAAAATCAGGCGTGCATTTTTCTAACATTTTCATCGCCTTGAGCGGGCGATTTGTTTTATAAATTCGAAAGTCAGGTCGTTTGAACAGCAGGTCCAAATTTGTATCCTCTTCAGCCAGTTCGCCAATCAGCAGAATGTCTTTCACGGTGCAACTCCATTGTTAGAATAGTAAGATGTAGAAATTAACCCTACTACGTCATTTAGCAAGTTCTGCACAATATATTATATGTTATGTTGTCAGAAAATACGATATATTGTACTAATAATTCTAAGTGACGTTGTAGGGTTAACTGAATTGGAAAATCCCCTCGAAAATTATGACCCGTAATGTCTCACACTGTCGCTGTATTTTTTTGAATCCTTCATTGAATCACTGAGATGCACGGATTCGTTCATCAAGTAACTCCCTGTCTGAGCAGATCGCGCTGTCCAGCCTTCCCACTCAACGAATGCAGCGTCTTTAACCGTGGTTTTAGATGTTGAATTTTCGTGCAGACTGCATCAATCAAGAGCAGGGCGTTCGATCAAACTAACTTAAGTGACATCGATTGGATGATGCATCGCGCGTTTCAATCCTTTGTATTTTTTGAATGCTTCTGACTCTGTGCTGCTAAACCCCTGTCGATTGCAAAAGTTAATAAATCACGATGTTGTGTTGAATTGAAGTAGCTAAAATCATGCCATCAAATTGATCGGCTCCGGATTGAAATACATGAATAAAAATAAAAAGTTAAGCGTACGCCCTGTGAACTCGATGGTTATGAACTGCGCTTTCATTGTACAGTGTGATACACTGTCCTACTTGATGACACGCCAGTTCACTTGCTGACCACTTCGGCAGCGGCCCCATAGCCCGCATCGCCTCATCCAAGTTTTTAGAAATGACGGTAATACAATGGCTTTCGACTGGCCGGTGCGCCAAAACTGGCCTGTCAGAAATCTCATGTATTTGCAGGGTGAACACGCACCCCGACACCCATGTTTTGGCTGAGAGCAACTGAAATGGAGGCGATATTCAGAGGCATTAATAAATAGAATTACAAAAAAAAGATTGACATTTAAACAATTTTGCTATAACTTTAGCGTTGCCAGATAAATGAAGCATACAAAAATCACCTTGTCGAAATCAATAATGCACTCCAATGCTGATCACAATGAGTAGAACAATGCGAAGCAGGTATCGGTTCCTCATATTGGTTGCAGTTATTGGTGCTGTTTCATGCGCCCCTCCAGGTAAGTTTAGCCGAACAACGTCATCCACACCTACGAGAACAGCCGTCTTTCGCGAGTCTTCCTTGCGACTTCAGAAGTTGGAGCGAACCAATCGGGATATGTCGATGCGGGGGCTGATTCACCAGATGCGGTATTATTTGGGTACACCCTATCAATATGGCGGCGCGGACCGGCGAGGGATGGATTGTTCCGGTTTTGTCTGGAAAGTATATCAGGAAGGGATGACTCTGGAGCTGCCGCGCAGCGCTTCCCAAATGTACGCTAACTGCATGCGCATCGGTGTCAAAGAAGTCAGATTGGGCGATTTATTGTTCTTTCAATCCGACCGGGACAGCGCGGTTGACCATGTTGGGATTTTTTTATACAAGACCTTTTTTGCTCATACGAGTACAAATTACGGCGTGATGGTTTCGGATCTCAAAGAACCGTATTTTCGAAGTCGGTTCATCGGAGCCGGCAGATTCAGTGCTGCTTCTACCAGAACCGGAGACAAATAAATTGGAACACGATACGGGTTTGCCTGGAATGATCAGTAGCTGCGTGCGTGTGGAAGAGCCGTTATCCTGAAGTGTCGCAACACATATACTGCGATGGAAATGAATTAGGAGGAGTAATGAATATTGTTATCATTGGCGCTGGCGCAGTTGGCGGTATCATTGCGGGATATCTTTCCAAACATCATTACGAAATTCAATTGGTCTGTAAACATAAAAGCATTCTCAAAGCGATCGAGAACCACGGTCTTCGGATTGAAGGGATCAGTAATAATATCATCAGCTACCCGGATACAGTGCTGGATATTTCTCAGATGAACAAGAAGCCGGATATTGTGCTATTGGCTGTCAAGGCGACCGATGTCCGCGAAGTGACCCAAAAGTTATTGCCATTTCTCAAGGAAGATTCAGCGGTGGTTTCTCTGCAGAACGGAATTTGCGAGGACGTCATAGCGGATATAGTCAAGCCGGAACGAACGGTCGGATGTGTTGTCGGCTGGGGCGCGACGATGCTCAATCCGGGTAAGCTGGTATTGACCTCAACCGGCGAGTTCATTGTGGGCGAGTTGAATGGCGAAGTGACTCAACGCATCCTGATCATCAAATCGCTGCTGGAAAAAGTGCTCCCGGTTGAAATCAGCAGCAACATTTACGGCGCGCTCTTTTCGAAGCTGATCATCAACTCGTGCATCAGTACGCTGGGCGCGATCAGTGGCCTGTATCTCGGTGATTTATTAAAATTGAAGGTCGCGCGGGATATCTTCCTCGAAGTTTTTCGGGAGGCCGTGCCTGTGGCCGATGCATTGAATATCAAATTGGAGAAGATCGGTGGTAAAATCGATCCCTATAAATTTGTAAAAACAGAGCAGGAGGCGCGGGCGAAATTCTCATTTTCACTGCTCAAAAAACATCTGACTCTGGTGGCAATTGGCCTGAAATACCGTCGCCTGAAATCATCCTCGCTGCAATCGCTGCAACGCGGTCGACCCACGGAGATTGATTTCCTGAACGGATATATTGTGGAGAAGGCCAGTGTGCGCAACCTGCCGGTCACCATTAACCAGCGGCTGGTTTCGATGGTGAAGGATATCGAAGCCGGCAAGCTTAAAATCAGCCCTGATAATTTGAATCGGATTTTGCATTGACGGCTTGTTCGATGCACGTTTCCCTGACGGCCGTTCAATCGGCAATGCCTGAAAACGCGCCGATTTTATACAGCCGATGTTGGAACTGAAAAAAATGAGCAACGTTTAAAATTACAAACAATCATCCGAAGGGGTGTTCCGGGAATCGCGGAACTGAGAGCAGACCCTTGAACCTGATCTGGTTAATACCAGCGGAGGGATTCGGAATTAGCAATGAGTTCAATTGAGAATCGATCCTATTTCGCCGGGTCGATTTTTTTTTGCATTGCTGCGATGAGCCCGACGAGCTGCTTTGCAATTTGTCGATGGTGAGCAAGCGCTCCGGCCGGAGTTGTGATATGCGCAATGCCATTTTGAGAAAAGCAATATTGATCTTTTGCACGCGTCTTTTCAATCGCTCGGCAGGACAATGAAATAAGACCGAGTGAAAATATTCCGAAGGGGTGTTCCGGGAATGACGGAACTGAGAGCAGACCCTTGAACCTGATCTGGATAATACTAGCGTAGGGATTCGGAATGGCTACAAGGATTTCATCCTTGAAGTTGAAGCCGAATTCCCCGTTGGGATTCGGCTTTTTTAATTGGAACCGCTGTTCGAATGAAACAGGGTCCGTGGCTTGAAGACGGTGGAGGCCGGCATCTGCGGCATAAAAAAATACCGCGCGCCCTAGTGGTGTTCGCTTCCTTCGTTTCCCCGAGTCATGGAACCGGCGCTTTGTGCAGCAGCGGTTTGGATGACATCCGCGGTAATTATTCAAAAAATTTCATCACGTGATGGAGGATAAAATGAAACGACTTATGTTTTATTTTTTGACTGCTCTGCTTTTGATGAGCACGGCGCTACAGGCGCAGCCCATTGTTATCGAGGGAAGATTGGTCTCGAAATCAACGCACACTGCGGTGACGAATGCCGCTGTGCTGGTGGAAGGCACGCAGATGGGAGTCGCGTCCAACCAGTCCGGCGCTTTTCGGATCAAAGTCGCTGCATTGCCGGTGACACTGGTGATTTCGCACATTGGTTTTGAGAAACAATCTGTGACTGCAAATCGCCCCACACTCGGCAGGATTGAACTGACGCCGGCAATCATCACCCTCGAAGAGGTGCTCGTTAAATCGACGCGCGCCGTTGAAGGTGAGACTCCGGTTGCCTTTTCAACGCTGAATCGCGAGGACATCGGACAGAGCTACAACCACCAGGACATTCCCATGGTGCTGGCCGACCAGCCCGGTGTGTACGCCTATTCCGACGCCGGAAATGGCGTTGGCTATACCTATCTGAAAATTCGGGGATTTTCTCAGGATCGGATTGGCGTGTTTGTCAACGGCGTTCCATTGAATGACCCGGAAGCGCATGCGGTCTACTGGGTCGATCATGGCGATATTCTGGCTGCAACGAGCGACATCCAAATTCAGCGCGGCGTGGGCAATGCATTGTACGGGACTTCAGTCTTTGGCGGCGCCGTAAACCTGGCTACCAATTTTCAATCACTGCCATCTGGTTTCACCGCCACGACCGGCTATGGAAATTTTACCGATAAGGGATTAAATGCTCCCAGTCATAAATATTCATTGAGCTATGCCGGCGGCGTCTGGAAAGAGCAAGGCGTTCACGTGTATGGCCGATTCAGTGGGCTGGATAGCGATGGGTATCGCTTCGGGAGCGGCACGACGCAGCGATCGTTTCACGCCGGCATCGAGTCGAATAAATCCACAAGCATGACCCGGCTGGAGGCCATCTGGGGCGAAGAAGAGACTGCGTTTTCGTGGGAGGGGATCATTCCGCTTTACGGCTATGACCTCGACGACAAGACGGACCGGCGCTACAATTTCTACTCAGATCCGGTCTGGAATGGCGGACGTCGCGACGCCAACAAAGATGTGTTTGCACAATCGATTGTCTCGTTGCAGCACTCCCGAAAGCTGGGCGGCGGGTTGTTGAACCTGATCCTGTACAACGTTCGCGGCGACGGTTATTATGAGCAATTCAAAGGAGAGGGCGATAGTGACGATGTCCCTGATTTTCTGAACAAGTACAATCTGACGCATGTTGTGAGCGACAATTCTCAACCCATCGGATTGATACAACGGAAGTGGCTGAAGAATGGCTACCGGGGCGGCGTCTGTCAGTTTTCCAAAACGATTTCCAAATGGATTGTGACCGTGGGCGGCGACGCCCGATTTTATGGAGCAGACCATTTCGGCGAGGTGGTCGAAATAGACGGCGGCTGGAACGTGCCGGAGAATCATCGCTATTATCTGGACGAGAGCAGAAAAAACAGCGCATCGGTCTATGCCCATGTCGCGTTTCAGCCCCTGGCCAAAATGAACATGAGTTTCGATGCGAAGTACCTGGGTCATCGCTATGAATTCGATCAGCAACGTCTGGGCGCGTTTCAAAATGGCTATCAGTATAAATTGAAGTATGATTTTCTTGATTACCATGTGGGGATTCATTATGACATCAATTCCTCTTTGTCTGTTTTTGCCAATGCGGCGACCGCTCATCGGGAGCCAGCGGACACGGATATTTACGACCATGATGATCCCAATGGCGTCCCGGCGTTGAAAGATTTGACCGCGGCTTACGCTGCTCCGCTCACCAAAGAGGAATTTCTCCTCGATTATGAAAGCGGCCTGTCCCTGGAATTGGACAGGCTTCTGTTCAAATTGAATCTGTATCGCATGGTTTTCAAGGATGAATTGATCCCGGTGTGGTATCGTTATTTCGACGCCGACGACGTCCTTCACGCCAATGTCCCCAAAACGATTCATCAGGGAGTGGAACTGTCCCTTCGCGCTGAGCCAATGCATTGGCTGTCGTTCAACAGCAACCTGTCGCTTGCCACCAACCATTTTGTGGAATTTCGCGGCGACTCCATCGGCTGGAGCGGCTATGGCGGCGTCGCTGACTACAGCGGCAAGACGATTCCTGCCTTCCCGATTTTTCAGGCCAAAGGAAAAGTGGTGGTGAAATTTGGAATTGCGGAATCATGGATACAACTGCTGCATACCGGCAAACAGTACATTGATTTTGCCAACACGGAAGAAGCGGCTGTCGCTTCTTCCACGGTCATCAATCTGGGAGGCAGCATTGATCTGCCCGGAGTGGGCGACGTGAAACCGCGGTTCAGTTTTTGGGTGAACAATGTATTCAATTCGCTGTACGAGACGTTTGGCTACAATTATTATGACGGATGGCCTCCCTATCGCGTGGATGCATACTGGCCGGCAGCGACTCGGAATTATTACATCGCGCTTGCAGTGACATTATGATCGGGCGTCACTTCGAATGTTTAAGTGCAACTATGGACCGAAACTGAAAGGAACAGGTTGGGGCCGAATGGAGCGATTACATCCAATCGATTTGGGCATTGTCATTCTCTATTTTCTGATTATACTGAGCATCGGGCTGACGTTGTACCGCAGAGAGCGCGGCAGCAGCGCAAGTGAATTTCTGCTGGCCGGAAGGCAGTTGTCCCTGCCGGCGTTTGTGGCCACGCTGGTCACAACCTGGTACGGCGGTATACTCGGCGTCGGTGAATTTTCATATTCCTATGGAATTTCCAACTGGCTTGTCTTTGGCGTCCCCTATTACGTCGCTGCCGTGCTTTTCGGAATGTTCCTGGCCCGAAAGGCGCGCTCACTGGAATTGTACACTATCCCGCATCATCTGGAGCGATCGTACGGCCGGACAGTGTCCCTGATTGGGGCTGTGTTTGTCTTCATCATGAGCGTGCCGGCCGCCTACATCCTGATGCTGGCCGTGCTCATGGAATTTTTCTTCGGTCTCTCGCTGTTCTGGGGGTTAGTCGCCGGGACGCTGTTGTCCATGGGCTATGTGGTCGTGGGGGGATTTCGCTCCGTGGTTCGCACGGACTATGTTCAGTTCGGCTTGATGTTCGGCAGCTTCATGATCATTCTGCCGGTGGCGTACGCGAATTACGGCGGAATGGAATTTCTGCAATCGCATGTGCCGCAATCCCATTTCATCTGGCATGGCGGCCAGGGAGCGCAATACATTATCGTGTGGTTTTTCATTGCGCTGGTCACGCTGATTGATCCCGGATTTTACCAGCGTTGCTTCGCAGCGAGGTCCGGGAGAACGGCCCAGATGGGAATATTCGTATCTATTCTGTTCTGGATATTTTTTGATTTTTTGACGACCTTCACCGGACTTTACGCGCGCGCGATTCTTCCGGATCTGAAAGACCCGGTCACCGCGTATATCAGTCTGGGGCAAAAACTGCTGCCGCCAGCCGTGCTGGGAATCTTTCTCACCGGCTTGCTCTCAACGATTATGTCCACTGTCGATAGCTACTCATTCCTTGCGGCAACAACGATCGGAAGAGACTTCTTCTGGCGGCTCAAAAACGGAGCGCCGGAATCGAAGATACGCACCTACACTCAGGTCGGCCTGATTTTCAGCGGCGCGCTGGCCGTGCTCATTGCCTATTCCGCACAATCTGTCGTTCGAATCTGGAAGGACATCGGTTCCGTCGGCACCCCGGCGCTGGTCGTACCCATGGTCGTCAGTTTTTATCCAACATTGAAGATGACTAAAAAATTTGTGCTCGTCTCCATGGTCGGCAGCGCTCTGCTCTCCGGCGTTTGGGTCTTTTCAAAATCATTCAATGCCGGCGTTTATCTCTTCGGCATTGAACCGATTTACCCCGGGCTGGGATTTTCACTGTTCATGTTTTTGCTGAACCATATTTATTCAGCGAAAAGAAAAGGGTAATTCCCAACACTGTTGACGCTGCTTTTCATTGACAATCAGCAATGGGTCGTTCACAATTGACAATTTCTTTTATTTTAATTGTGAATTGTCAATGCTGAATGAAGAAGCGATTTTATGAATGGTTATTTTCGGGAAGTGCGCATATTCCCGCTCAGCGCAGTAATCAGCGCAACAAACACCGCTGAACCGACGATGGACCATAAGATCGGAATGCGATGAATGACGAGCAGGTCGTGCACCCCAAGTTCGCGACTCAACCACGTGCCGATGAGCGCCCCGATTAATCCCAGCACGATGCTTGTGAAGCAGCCCAGACCTTTGCGCCCGGCCAATGCAGCTCCAATGCTTCCGCAGATGGATGCCACGATCAGCAAAATGAAAAAACCAAGAATGGACATAATAGTAACCTCACCCTTTTAATTGAATGCTAACGCACTAATATAAAAATATTTCATGGCTATTACAAACATTATTTTGAACCTCTTAAATTTTCACAAAAATCAAGTGACCTGACATCGGAAATATTTTGAAAAAGTGCTTGCCTTTTAGAATTTTTGTATTATCTTAACTATCTTCACTCCATATTACTGCAGCCACATTTAATTTCTATTTAAAGCATTCGTAAAAGTGTTTATCAACAAAAGGAATAAAAATTAAAATATTAATAGGAGATTTTAATATACAAAAAATTCTCATCAGTTAAATGAATTCTATTAAGAGTAAACAATCCCACATCCTCATCTTCTTTCTGGAAATATGCGCTTTCGCTTCCAGTTCATACGAACTCGTCCGCTAAATTCAGTGCTATATTAAACCAATGCTTTTGCATAAATTAGAAATAGAAACACAATCGCCTGTTATGAAAAAAAGCTTTTGCAAGTAGTTGGTCGGGTTGTCACTGTGTGCTGACATTACTAGACCCAAAAGATTGGTGACCGAAACAGTTCACATGTAATCATAAGGCTTTTAATTCCGACGGTAGCAACATTGAACTTGATCCAATTTTAAAGCGTGACTAGGCAAGACTCGATTTCCCAGAGTGTGTATGCCAAGAATACCAGGTCACGGTGACGAAGGATGTCCCGGAAAACTCGCAACTGTCAATGTCAAGATGTTTGGCATCGCCAGAAAATGTTTCCATTAGGATATTCTAATGCAAAGCAGTGCTTGGAATGATCCCAAATTCATTTGGCCGATTCAATACAGTGACCTTCTTTATGAACGCCGGAAACGTCGATCACCAAGAGACCATCTGTGACATGATGCTTGGCAATACGATCGGCTCCGTTAGATATTCAGTAAAATGACGGAGTTGTGGTTTTGTAAAATGGCGAAAAACGCGGCAGGACACTTTCAATGAACTGTGGATACTTCACAAAAGGTAACATGATAGCCTCACTAAATTGGTGCCTTAGTTTATTGATGTTTTCTAAAATATCCAAATTTGCAAAAGTATAGTTAATGAATCGGTTCAAACGAAAAAACTCACTCTAATCCGATAGAATGGGAGGTGATATTTAGATGAAAATCAGATATTCTTTGATGACAATTGTTTTTCTCTTAATATTTTTGGAGCTGTGTTTTGCCCAATGGTCGACTGATCCTGCAGAAAACAATATTGTCTCTAGATATTTACAAAACCCAATTATTGCTTCTGACATGCAAAATGGAATATTGGTAGCAGGGCAGACTCACCCACAACATGCTGTTATTTATGTTCAACGGATGAGTGTCGATGGTGCGCGGCTTTGGCCTGGTGAAATGGGTGTAAAAATATGTGACAGTCCTCTTGAACAGTGGTTAACTCCAGCAGGCGCGACCCCAGATATCGAATACTTTTTGTCAGATGGTGAAAGAGGTTGTTATATTGGATATCAAATAGCAAAATTTATTGGTATGTATGGAGAATCCGATTATCACGATCAATTTGCTTATATCCAGCGATTGGATAGCAATGGGAACCGATTGTTTGGACCAAATGGTTTGGAACTAATGCCTGAAGAGGAGGATAGTACCGGCCATAAGCAACGAATAACATATTGGTGCTTGGATGGACAGGGAGGAATTTATGTGAGCTTCTATCGAATTGAAGGGACCTTTGGAGATAATTACCAAAAGAACGGCTGCTATTTAGCACGGATTTCTGGTAATGGAGAGTTTATTTGGGGACCGAAAAATATAGCTAATTATAGCCATCATCTCATTCCATATCTCGATAAGGATTTGAATCTAAATATCTATTATTATCCTAATGAAACTGTGCCACCAGTGTCTATTGACAAGTTTATAAAGATTAATGCAAATACAGGAGAAATAATAAGTGAAAAGGAGATTGAAATAGGAGCAGGTGATTATGGATTTAATATTTTTTTTGATTTTAGTTTTTCTGATAATTATTCAGCAATTTTTGCGTTTCAGGATTTTCGGACCGATACTTTAAGGGTACAAAAACTGGATGAAGATGGAAATAAACTCTGGGGAGATGAGCCAATTATTGTCACTTCTAAAATTAAAAGAAATAATTTTGATGTTGAATCAGACCAGAAAGGTGGTTCCTATATTTACTATAATACTGATAATGATACTTTTCGCATTACTCATTTCGACAGACAGGGAAATCGATCATGGGATAAATCCTTTTATTCAACACATTGGATCAATCGGCATGATGAGAAAATTTCTGTGGATTCCAATGGTGATGCCTTTTTATTAACAGAAAGGTACAAATACCTGACAAAGATAGCTAATACTGGAGAAGTTCTCTGGATAACGACAGTTACAACGCGCGATACCCTTGCAAGTTCATGGTCCCATGGTTTGAAAGCTGATAGCTTGGGCGGTTGCATAGTGTTATGGCATGAAATCGGTAAATTTGTATCTGATTTTGTAGGATTTCGCGCTCAACGCGTTGATGTTTATGGTTATCTGGGAGGACCAACTTTGGTTCCAAATTTAAAGAAGGTAAAATTACCTGAAATATTAAAATTGAAAACTGCTTATCCAAATCCATTCAATAATAGTATCTTAATTTATTTATTAGCACCTCATTGTTGTAATATTGATTTTAAAATCTATAATATTTTGGGAAAAGAGGTGTATAGTTTAAAATCAAAAAACTTAGCAGTTGGAGAAAATATTATCACATGGAATGGAAAAGATATCAATGGTCAGGATGTCGCATCAGGACTCTATTTTTATCAACTCAAAACTAATGAATCGGTTCAAACGAAAAAACTCACTCTAATCCGATAGGATGGAAGGTGATATTTAGATGAAAATCAGATATTCTTTGATGACAGTTGTTTTTCTCTTAATATTATTGGAGCTGTGTTTTGCCCAGTGGTCTACGGATCCTTCGGAGAATGCCAGAATCAGTGCCTATGGTGAAGGCCCATTTATAACTACGGATGGTAAAGGAGGTGGCATTATCGCCTGGCATTATGACTATATTGTAGCTCAAAGGATAGATAGCGCGGGATATCTTAAATGGGCAACAAATGGAGTACCGATTTGCCGGGCAAAACTGAATCAATCTATTAAAGATATTGCTAGTGATGGACAGGGAGGCGCTTATATCGTCTGGCTAGATTTTCGCCGCAGCGTAAAGCCTGGTTATTTAATGGATAGTTCTGATGTTTATCTCCAGCACGTTGATTCCAATGGACAGGTATTATGGCAGGAAAACGGCATGCGCATTAGCAATGGCATTAATTATGCTTTTCAGGCAGGAATGGCTTCGGATGATTCAGGCGGTGTTGTAATTGCATGGGCAAGCCAGTATAGCTATGATTATCCAGTTGATAATGCCATTAATTTACAAAGGATATCGTCAACAGGTGAATTTTTATGGCTTGAAGATTCAGTAAAAATTTTAGCGCCCCTTTTCAGCCAGGATCCCTCAATGGCAATTATCAACGACGGAAATAACGGTTTTATTGTTTCATGTTCCGAGGGAATTTTTCGTTTTGATATGAATGGCGAAATTACCTGGCATGTGGCTGATATTCCTGGCAGAATGACGGATTACTCTCTTGTTTCCGATGGGGCTGGAGGGGCTATTTTCTATTATTTTAATCATAATAATTTTAACTATAAATTTTATATACAACGATTAAATAATGAAGGAGTGGCACTTTGGGAAGAAAATGGTATTTTTATAGATTCCGGCATTCCTATGAAATTTATGACTTCCATTGTTCAAGACAGAGAACACGGAGCATATATTTCCTGGATCGATAGCTCATACATTTATCATTATGACAGAATCGATAGTAGCGGAAATTTACTATGGTTGGAAGACAATATATCTTTTGGTTTTTACCTTAGCGATCCAAATTTATTATCAGACGAGCAAGGAAATGTAATATGTGTGTTTCGTGATAGTTTGTGGAATGAAAATGGAAAAATGCAAAAACTTAATAACAAAGGTGAAGAACAATGGAATAATAATGGTATTTTATTTTCATGTTATGCCTGGGTATACTCTAATTATGATATGATTAGTGATGGTGATAACGGCATAATAATCGTCTGGTATGAGCGAGAAAGCGAACCTCATTATGGTATTTTTGCCCAACGAGTCAATAAGTATGGGCAATTAGGGATGATAACGTCGATCAAGCACCCAATTGAAACGCAACTCCCCAGTGAATATGGTTTATCCCAGAATTGGCCGAATCCATTTAATTCATCAACCACGATCCGTTTTCAATTGCCAGAGAGTAACCTTGTCACATTGGAAATCTATAATATGATGGGTCAAAAAATTAAAACATTGATCAATGGAGAATATAAAACTGGTGGCTTCCATCTTGCCCATTGGGATGGGCGAGATGATGCAGGTATTCAGGTCAGTTCGGGTATTTATGTGTGTTATTTTCGGGCCGGGAAATTCTTTGATTCAAAGAAATTGATATTGATGAAGTAGCAGAATTCAGCATCAAATCTCTTTATGAAAAAATAACGACGGATGTGCCCCTTCGTTCTTTTTAACGATACAAAATTAGTCATCATGTTTGAAGGATTAAATTTCCCCCGAAGCTACGATTGGAAAATTTCATAAACTAAATGTGGAGAGCGAATATGCAATATTGGCGTAAACCTCTCGATGCGGACAGAATCAAGGTCCCACACGGAGAAATCCATATTGTCCGAGATCGATGCAAGGGATGTGCGTTCTGCGTGGAGTATTGCCCCAAGGATGTATTGGAAATTTCCGGGGAATTCAATATCAAAGGGTACCATCCGCCGGAAGCAGTGAAACCCGAAGCGTGCGTTCATTGTCAGTTGTGCGAGATGCTCTGTCCTGAATTCGCGATTTTTGTAACCTTAAAAGAGGAGGAACGAATCGTTGAAAGCTGATCCCAAAGGCGTTTTGACTGGCGAACATTATCTCGATGGCGACCATGCCTGCACCGAAGGCGCCCTGGCGGCCGGCTGTCGGTTTTTTGCAGGCTATCCAATCACTCCATCCACCGAAGTGGCGGAACGGTTCGTCTCCAGAATTCCCACTATCGGCGGAATCTTCATTCAAATGGAAGATGAACTCGGTTCCATGGCCGCGGTGGTCGGCGGCGCCTGGGGCGGGAAGAAGACGATGACGGTCACGTCCGGTCCCGGCTTTTCGCTGATGATGGAAAATATCGGATTAGCCGTGATGATGGAGACGCCATGCGTCGTCGTGAACGTGCAACGCGGCGGCCCGTCGACCGGACTGCCCACCATGGTTGGCCAGCAGGATATGATGCAGGCGCGCTGGGGCTCTCACGGAGACTATGAAATCATCGCGGTGAGCCCGGCGTCGCCGCAGGAAAGTTTCGATTACACCATTAAATGCTTTAATCTTGCTGAAAAATATCGCGTGCCTGTGCTGCTGATGCTGGATGAATGCGTGGGCCACATGACCGAGAAAGTCGTTATCCCTGCGGCGGATGACATCGAAATTACTCCCCGGCGCTTGACCAAATTGCCGCCGGATAAATATTTGCCCTACAAGGCCGGCAAGGATTTGGTGCCGGAAATGATCGTCGTTGGGGAAGGCTATCGCATTCACTCCACCGGCTTGACCCATGACGAACGCGGCTACCCGGTCATGACCGCGGAAACCCAGGACAAACTCGTCAACCGACTGTGCGATAAAATAAAGAAGAACGCGGACGACATTATTGAAATCGAGGAAGATCAGACCGAAGATGCCGACGTCATTGTGATGGCCTACGGAATCACGTCCCGCGTGGCCATGCCGGCGGTTTTTAAGGCGCGGGAAAAAGGCATAAAAGTGGGATTTGTAAAAATGATCACCGTGTGGCCATTCCCGGAACGACGCGTGAGAGAACTGGCAAAAACGGCCAAAGCGTTCGTGATGCCGGAAATCAATCTGGGCCAGGTGGTGCTGGAATTGGAGCGAGTGGTTTGTGGCAAAGCAAAGGTATTTCATGTGCCCCATGCCGGCGGCTGGGTCCATGATCCGGATAAAATTTTCAAAGTAATACAGGAGGCAGTCAAATGAGTACGATAAAAGATAATCTGCCGGAACATCCCATGGAGAAATTGCTGCGGATGGATCGCATCCCTCATATCTGGTGTCCGACATGCGGCATTGGCACGGCAGTCTCTTGTTTCATCGCTGCATTGGAAAAATTCGATTATCCGCTGGATAAAATCGCCATCGTCTCCGGGATTGGCTGCACCGGACGGGTAGCTGGTTACATCAAGCTGGATTCGTTTCACACAACTCACGGACGCGCCATTCCTTTTGCCACCGGGTTGAAGTTGGCCAACCCGGAGCTGAAAGTGATCGTGTTCAGCGGCGATGGCGATTTAATTTCCATTGGCGGGAATCACCTCATCCATGCGGCGCGAAGGAACATGGACCTCACCGTGATCTGCGTGAATAATTTCATCTACGCCATGACCGGCGGACAATGCGCTCCAACAACGCCGCTTCGCGCGAACAGTTCCACGTCGCCCTACGGCAACAGTGATATGCCGTTCAATTTGCCGATGCTTGCTGCGTCGTGCGGCGCAACGTATGTCGCCCGATGGACGTCGCTCCACATTCGCCGCCTGACCCGTTCCATGACCGAGGCTTTGAACAAACGCGGTTTTTCGTTCGTCGAAGTGATCGCACCTTGCTCGACGTTGTACGCGCGACGCAATCGACTGGGCACCGGTCTGGATCTGATGAAATTCTATCACGATAACAGCGAGATCAAGCATGGCGCCAGTCTCGATGAACTGGACATCGCCTTTCAGGAAAAAATTATCGTGGGCAAATTCGTTGACAAGGAAAAACCCACATTCATCGATAACTGGAATGGCTGGCTATCGCAAAAGCTGGGCGACAAGTTCGTGCCTTATGGCGCCGTCAAACAAGCAAAAGAAGAAGCAGCTTGATTTTAGTTTGATAGATGATTGCCACGAAGACTTTAAGACTCGAAAAGAAAAACAGGCATGGCAATAAAAAATTATTGAAACTCCAGCGGCGAAAATCGAATAGCACTACCAGTGAAATTTTGCAAAAACGCCGAACAATTTTTTTTCAATACAAAATGTTTTCCTTCGAGTCCTGGCGCCTTCGAGGCGAAAAACTCTCTCCGAGGAGGAATAAAAATAATGGCAAAAACTGAAATACGCGTCACCGGATTTGGTGGACAGGGCGTCATTTTGTGCGGCTATCTCATCGGCAAGGCGGCGGCAATTCAGGCTGGTAAACATGCCACGCTGAACCAGAGTTTCGGGCCGGAAGCGCGCGGCAGCGCATGCAGCGCGCAGGTCATTGTTTCGGATGAAAAAATTCTCTATCCCTATCTGACCAGACCTGATATTTTAATTTCCATGTCACAGGAAGCGTACACCAAATTTGAGCCTGAATTGAAGAATGACGGCATCCTGCTGGTTGATGAAGACCTGGTCAAGGACGTTCAGGTTCGGGACAAAATCACGGTGTACAAAGTGCCAGCGACTCGACTGGCCGAGGAGATCGGTCGAAAGATTGTCCTGAATATCGTGATGCTGGGATTCTTTACGGCTGTATGTAAGGTTGTTGACAAGGATTCGGTCCGCAAGACCGTGGAATTATCGGTGCCCAAAGGCACTGAAGAGCTCAATCTGAAGGCGTTCGATAAGGGTTATGACTTCGGCATGGAGCAGTTTCAGGTAAAAAATTAGAAAAAGCACGGACGCTGCTGAGCCGGCGAGTCGAGATGTAATTGGCCTGATCACCGCATGGGTTGGCGAATGCGGGAACCGGCTTTCTTCGATTCATGCCCTTGATTTGGATGATCGAAATGACAAGCAGCGCGCTCGATTCGTCGATGATCGGCCAGGTAGTCCGTTCGTCTGACAGCAAAGTGATTCTATTTCCAGCAACGATGCAACCAAAATTGAAAAGCAATATTTAAACGATCCGCAGACACATTGTGGAGGAAATCCGTGAACAAAGGCGTACTGGTAATCGGCGGCGGTATCGCCGGCATGCAGGCGGCGCTGGATTTGGCCAATTCGCAAATCCAGGTTTATTTAGTGGAGCGCGAACCGAGCATCGGAGGGAAGATGGCGCAGCTCGATAAGACCTTTCCCTCTATGGACTGCGCCATCTGAATTCTCGGTCCAAAAATGATGGATGTCGGTCGGCATCCCAATATTCAGCTATTCACCAACAGCGTTGTCCTCGAAGTCACAGGTAAGGCCGGTGATTTCAACGTCAGAATTTTGAAAAAAGCGCGGTTCGTCAATATCGATGAATGCACCGGCTGCGGCGAGTGCGCCAAAGTCTGCCCGGTGACGGTGCCCAATGAATTCGAAATCGGACTGGGCACCCGCAAAGCGATTTTCACCCCCTTCCCGCAGGCTGTCCCTTCTGCCTACATCCGTTATGAAAAAGATTGCCTCGGAACTCTCCCCCTGGCCTGCTCCAAATGCGCGGACGCGTGCGAGAAAAACTGCATCGATTATGATGAGCGCGACCAGATTGTGGAGAAGAATGTCGGTTCCATCATCGTCAGCACCGGCGTCGACTACTATGACCCGCGCGAAGCGAGCGAATTGGGCTACACCCGATTTCAGAACGTGGTGACTAGCATGGAACTTGAGCGAATCCTCTCGGCCAGCGGTCCCACCCGCGGCGAACTTGTCAAATTCACAGACTGTAAAACACCGAAAACCATCGCATTCATCCAGTGCGTCGGTTCGCGCAATATCAAGCGGGATATTCAATATTGCAGCCGCATCTGCTGCATGAACGCCATGAAAGACGCCATGCTCATTCACGAGCATTACCCGAATTCGGACTTGACCATTTTTTACATCGATATTCGCGCGTTTGGCAAGGGCTTCGAGGAGTTTTTCGAGCGCGCTGCCAATATCAAAAAACTGCACTTTGTGAAAGCCAAACCGTCCAAGGTGGTGGACGATCCAGGGACTGGCAAATCGGTCGTTGTCTTTGAAAATACAGAGACCGGTAAAATTGAAAAGCAGGCGTTCGACGTGGTCGTGCTTTCATCGGCGTTGACGCCATCGGAGGGCAGCCGCCAACTGGGCGATGTGCTGGGGATAGAGATCGACCGGGACGGATTTTTCAAACAGAGCGATCCCTGCGGAATTCCACTTGATGCAACGCGCGAGGGCGTCTACCTCGCCGGATGCGCCATCAGTCCCAAGGACATCACGGATTCCATTGCCGACGCCTCCGGGGCAGCGGTTCGGGCTGCCCGGCATGTGTTGGATCACAAAATTCAGCGGGTCGAGGAGGTCATCCCGCAGGTGAAAATCAGCGGGGAGCCGCGCATTGGCGTGTTCGTCTGTCACTGCGGCATCAATATCTCCGGTGTGGTGGATGTGGCGGCTGTGGCGGAGTATGCCCGGAAATTGAAGAACGTTGTTCTGTGCGAAGAGACAATGTTCGCGTGCGCCGCCAGCACCCAGACCGATATTCAGAAAAAAATATTTGAACACAGATTGAACCGCGTATTGGTGGCCGCCTGTACTCCCAAAACACACGAACCGATTTTTCAGGCGAGCCTTGCCAAAGTGGGCCTGAATCCCTACCTGTTCGAAATGGTGAACATCCGCGACCAGTGCTCCTGGGTGCATCAACACAATCCCCGGGAAGCCACGCAGAAAGCCAAAGATCTGGTGCGCATGGGCGTGGCCAAAGCGCGTCTGCTCACGCCGCTGGAAATACGTAAATTGCGGGTCAATCATGATACGCTGATCATCGGCGGTGGTGTGGCAGGAATTCAGGCGGCCATCGACCTGGCCGGAAAAGGATTTCATGTCAGTCTCATCGAAAAAAAGAAAGAGCTGGGCGGACGCGTGCGATGCCTTTCCACGTTGTACCCCGGTTTCAATTCGGGCGAGGATTTAATAGCCGATAAAATCAAAGAGTTGAACAGGCTGGGCGTCATGGTTCACACCTCCACGGAGGTAAAGCAGGTGCACGGTTTTGTGGGTAATTTTGAAGTGCACCTGGCGACGCACGATGACCCTGGTATGACGCCAGAGCCGATCAAAGTCGGCGCCATTGTCGTGGCCATTGGTTCCAATCTTTACATGCCGGAACGGGGCGAATTTGGTTACGGCATTTTTTCCAATGTGTTCACCAATGAGTATTTCGAAAGCCTCATCTCCCGCGGCGAATACCTGGAAGTCGACGGGAAGAAACCGAAAACAGTGGCATTTATTCAGTGCGTGGGCTCGCGCGGGCCAAAGGGCAATCCGGGGTGCTCCCGCTATTGCTGTCAGGCTGCGATCAAACAGTCCCTTGCCCTGCGAAAGATGGGTATTCAGGTGATGGTATTTCATCGCGATGTGCGCGTGTACAGCCGCGGCGCAGAAGAAATGTATCGCGAGGCGCGCGGCGCCGGCGTGCTGTTCATTCCGTATGAAAAAAATAACCCGCCGCAATTCAATGGCAAGAAAAAAGTGTCGTCACTGACATTGCCGAACAAGCAGAACAGCGACATTGTGGAGTACCCGGTGGATGCGGTCATTTTATCTCTGGGCATGGTGCCGGATGAAAAAGAGAGCGATACCCTCGTGAATTTACTGAAAATTCATCGCAGTTCCGACCGCTTCTTCATGGAGCGGCATCCCAAGTTGGGACCGGTGGAGACTTCCATGGAGGGGGTTTTCCTCTGCGGCTGCGCCCAGGGTCCCAAGGATATTGCGGACTCGATTTCCCAGGCTTCGGCAGTTGCGGCCAAAGTGTCGGCGCTGCTATCCGAGGACACGATTACGCTGGAGCCCATTGTGTCAACGGCCAATACGCGGTTCTGTCGCGCCTGCGGCCGCTGTGTGCAGGTCTGCGAATTCAATGCGCTGACGCTGAAAGAGACACCTGACGGCGGCATGGCCGTGCTTGTGAATGAAGCGCTGTGCAAGGGTTGCGGCAGTTGCGCAGCAGTCTGTCCCACCGGCGCGATTGATATTCGCCATTTCACGAATGACCAGATTGAAGCGCAGATGGAAGCGATCTTTAATGAATAGCTTTTTCACCGCGAAGACTCGAATGTTGTTTTATAATTTCGAGTCTTTGAGACTTGCAGGCGGGAAAAAACAAAACTCAAAAAAGCAAATAACAGATAAATTTAAAATTTCAAAAGCCAATTTTCAAGCAGTTTTGGCGATTGAAATTTTGGTAACTATCCAGCCTCAGAGTCTCAAAGGCGCACAGAAAAAGAAATTGTCAAAATGATCGATTCTGAAATGCTGAATTTGGTTTTAAAAATGAAACTGAATTGCACAGTCTCAGAATAATTCGACGCTAAAAAGGAGCTAACGCCCAAAAATCAAAGGTGACTTTCTGTTCCCCGACTTAAAAGTCGGGGCTATTCAAGGTGTCTGACTTTTAGCTTTTTCAATGAATAGCTACGTCATTTTTGGCGTGGATAACAATATCAAATCAAATACGTTAAGCCTTTTAAGGCTTGCGAATGAGACTCATTTAAGAAGGCGACTTTTCATGACAGGAAAAACCAAGACCCGGAAAAAGACGACGAAACAGCAGGACGATTACGACCCCAAACTGGTCGCGTTCTGCTGCAACTGGTGCAGCTACCCGGCCGCGGACGGCGCCGGGGTGAATCGGTTTCAATATCCGCCAAACGTGCGAATCATCCGCGTCATGTGCGGTGGACGCATCAATCCGGCGTTCATCATCAAAGCGTTCGAGCTGGGTGCGGATGGCGTTTTAGTGGCCACGTGACACTTTGCTGATTGCCATTACATGTTTGGCGCCCGCCGGGCGGCGGAGAATTTCGAAAAAGTGGAAAAGATGCTGCACCTCGTTGGTGTCGAAAAACAGCGCGTGCGGCTGGAGCAAATTTCAGCGGCGGAATCCCAGAAGTTCGCCAATATCGTGACCGAAATGATTTCGCACGTCAAGGACCTCGGTCCCAGTCCGTTGAGAGGCCAATCGGATTCTGAAGTGAAGCTGGAACCGGAGGCCGCAGCCACTTCTTAATCGTTGGGAGTCAGATTGACCAGAACGATCAAAAAGCTGAAAGCTGACTGCTGAAGGCTGACCGCTTTTAAAATACAAACTCTACCATCGCTCATTCAGGGAGTTAATTTATGAACACTATCGGCGAAATAATCAGACGAACCAGGGCCTATCACTGCCTCGACTGCGGAAAATGCACCGGAAACTGCCCTGTCGCCAAGATCAACCATAGCTTCTCGCCGCGTTCCATGCTCATGCAGTGCGTGTTAAAAGACCAGGAAACATTGTACCACGATAAATCGCTCTGGGAGTGCTTAACCTGCGGACTGTGCCAGACGCGGTGTCCCTCCCAAATCGATTACATCACGTTTATGCGGGACGTTCGGTCCATTTCCATGAACACCGGCCAAAAAGCAGAGTGCAGTCACGGCGGCGCGTTCCAGTCGCTCATGCGCATCATGACCGCCAAAGAGCTGAAACAGAACCGCATGGACTGGCTGTCCAAAGATTTGAAAATCGCCAAGAAAGGTGACGTGCTGTATTTTGTCGGTTGCGCGCCCTATTTTGATATCTATTTTTCCGAGTTGAACGTGGAATCGGTTGGCTCAACACAAGGCGCGATTCAGCTTTTGAATAAAATGGGCGTTGCCCCGGTGGTGCTGCCGGATGAGCGATGCTGCGGCCACGATATGCTGTGGAGCGGGGACCTGGATAATTTCAAACGGTTGGCAGAACACAATCTCAAACTGATCGAGGAGGCCGGCGCCAAAACCGTGGTGTTTTCCTGCCCGGAGGGGTATCAGACGTTTTCCCAGGAATATCCCTTTTATTTCGGGAAACTCGGTTTTAAAGTGGTTCATATTTTGGAAATGTTAGATGAGCAGGTGAAAAATAAATCCATAAAATTTAAGGAGATGAAAATCCCGGTCACCTACCACGATCCCTGCCGGTTGGGTCGGCACATGGGCGTATACGAAGCTCCGCGATCGGTCATCGACGCGATACCGAATATCGAATTTGTGGAAATGGAAAAGAGCGGGAAAAGAGCGACCTGCTGCGGCGTGGGCAACTGGCTCACCTGCGGCGCTGTCGCCAAAACCATTCAGGCGAACCGGTTTCGCGAAGCGAAACGCGCCGGCGCGGACATGATGATCACCGCCTGCCCCAAATGTGAAATCCACTACAAATGCGCGCTTCAGGATGAGCAGTTGAAAAAAGAAGTGAATCTGGAGATTAAAGATTTGGTGACGTTGGTTTCGCAGTTGGTGGTTGAATAATAATAAAGGTTTCCCCTGGGAAACACTCCTCTGCGCAGAGTTTAGAATTATCATGTCAGGTGCAAAGATGAAAAGACGGATAAATAAATATCTCATGATAGTAATCATTTCGCTATTTTTTAAAATATCTATTTGCATAGCGCAAGGTGTGTGGACGTATTACACCGATGAACTGCCAGGTGTGGTTTTTGATATGACACAGGATAAATACGGCAATTACTGGTTTGCGACAGATAATGCTGTGTGCCAATTAGATACGAACGGTATCTGGCATACTTTGGTGGATTCAACTGTTTGGGATAGTACAATGTTTTTCAAAAATCAAATAGTTGTAGATAAAGAAAATAATAAATGGTTTGTTGGCGTAGCAATGAGCAACCCTACTAAGGAATATGTGGTCAAGTATGACGATTCCACATTTACTTATTACAATCCTTCTGGAAATGAAAAAGATACCTGGATTCAAAGTTTAGGAGTTGATTCCTCAGGTTATATATGGGCCGGTTCTATGGCTAACTGGGCATATTGGTTCGACAGGTTGCAATGGCATCCTTTCTACGTTCCTGGCACAACCATATATGATCCAATTTTAGAGTTTGGTGTAGACCGAAAAGGTAAACTTTTTATTGGACATACAAATGGTCTTTCAGATATTAACAGCTATTTATGGGGAGACTTGATGTGGACGGCATATAGCTTTAGTTTTGATAAATATGATCGTCTCTGGTTCGGTACTAATGGAAGAGGTTTAGGAATTTATGATGGGAATAACGTACAAGTGTATACTGTAAGTGATGGGCTATTATCTAATTATGTTAGTGTCATTATCGATTCCTTTTATTATATTTGGGCTTCTTATGGCTCTACAGAAAAAAAATTTTCTAGGTTTGATGGTCGGCAGTGGGAGCATCTAACTTTAGAAGGTGTTTTGGGCAATGACGCGCAAGCTTTCTATGTAGATAAAAAAGGAGCAATCTGGTTCAAAAATATAAATGGATTAAGTGTATACTTAGACACAACAGTCTCTAAGGTGAAATACAATGTTAAGAAATCACAATTGAATGAAACTATTGTTCTCCATCAAAACTTTCCAAATCCATTTAATTCTGGAACCGAAATCCGTTTTCAACTTCCTGTACCTGGGCAAACCACACTAATGGTTTATAACCAGCTCGGGCAGAAAATACGTACGCTTGTAAGAGAAGTGAAACAGGCAGGAAATTATACTTTACGATGGGATGGTTGTGATGAGAACGGTTCCTTTGTCGCTTCAGGGGTGTATGTTTATATTTTGCAGTCGGGTGAATTCGTGGATGTGAAAAAAATGGTGTTGTTGCGATAGCGTTTGGCAATTAGATATTACCAGCTTTTAGATAAATATATTGAGTCGTTAATGTACACGTCAGACCAATCACAAATAACCAGTAAACCAATCACCAAAGGCTTACTATGACTCAGAAAAAACTTAGTTTTGAATTTCGGGAGCGGTTGAATAAAATTGTTGGGGGCAAGCACCACAATTACTGCTACCAGTGCGGTTCGTGCGTGGCTGTGTGCCCGGCAGCGCGGTTTTCGGAAGATTTCAATCCGCGGGATATTATGCTTAAAACACTGCTTGGCGAAGAAGAGGATTTGATTCGGCCGGATTCCATTATCTGGAAATGCACCAATTGTTACAGTTGTTATGAGCGGTGTCCCCAGGATGTACGGCCGGTGGAAGTGATCATCGCGCTGAAAAATCTCTGCGCCGAGGATGGCGTTCTGCCGGATGACATCAACAAATTTTCCGATGCGCTGATAAAAACCGGGCGCAGCGTGGTGATTACCAGCACGGTGAATCGCCGCAGGAAAGATTTGGGCTTGCCGGAATTGAAGGACATCGATGTGAGTGAGTTGCAGAAAATCATCGAACCCTAAATTGTATCCAATATGTGTAGAAAAATAAAAATGACAATATCCAAATATCAAATAAATTTCAAAAGATAAAGAACCAAATTACAAACAAATATGTTCATTCACTGAAATGTTTTAGAGTATTTTGTAACTATTACTCAGCTTGACTTCAATAGAATTAAAAATAATGTAATAATTCTTTCCCTCATCCCCGGCCCTTCTCCCACAGGGAGAAGGGAGTTCAATAGAACATGAAGGAAGGCAAAGTTAATTTTCGAATTTGTTAGGCCTTGAATATAGAATCAAACTAATAAATTTAACTTCGAGTTTTTGAGTCTTTGAGGCTGAGCAGATACATTATTTTCAATATTCAGTTGATATTCAAGTTTGGACCCTGCTATTTTGAAATTGAAATCATGCCGAAGGCAGATGCGTCCTGCAGCGCATTTATTTGAAATTTGTGATTTTAATAAAATATAACTTATCCTGAAATAATACCGTTACTACGAGGTAACTATGGCGAAAAAACTGCGTGTGGCGCCATTCTGGGGCTGCATGATTCCGGCGAAATACCCGCAAATGGAACTGTCGGTGCGAAAAACCATGGAACCCATCGGCGTGGAACTGGTCGACCTGGACGGGTTCACCTGCTGCCCGGATCCCATCTATTTCAAGGCGCGCGATAAAGTCCAGTGGCTCACCATTGCCGCGAGAAATCTGTGCATCGCCGAAGATGCCGGCCTGGATGTGATTACCATGTGCAGCGGCTGCACATCCACGTTGCAGGAGGCGCGGTTCATGCTGGCCGAAGATGAGGGACTCCGCGAGGTAGTGAACCGCCGGTTGAAGCGGGTCAATCGCGAGTACAAGGGCACCGGTAAGGTGAAGCACATTGTGGTGATGATGCGCGATGATCTCGGCATCGAGCCGATCAGGGCGTCGGTGAAGCGGCCGCTGACCGGGGTGAAAGTGGGCATTCACTACGGCTGTCATTTGCTGAAGCCGAGCCAGATAATGGCCATCGACGACGCGGACTATCCCAACCTGCTGGAAAATCTCATTGCAGCGCTGGGCGCAACGCCGCTCACGCATAGTGAAAAGCTCCTCTGCTGCGGCAAGGGCTGTATGGACGCCGACATGCCCCTGGAAATGACATACGAAATTTTCGCTTCCATGGAATCGGTTCAGGCTGATTGCATGGGATTGATTTGTCCCACCTGTTTCAATTCGTTCGATATGGGACAGATTATGATTTCCCGAAAGATGAACCGGGAGTTCAATTTGCCGGTGATTTATTTTTGCCAGCTTTTGGGATTGGCCCAGGGATTTTCACCTGAAGAAGTGGGCTTGCACTTGCACCGCATCAAATTCGATTCGATTATGGCGAAGATCGGGCCGGTTGAAGGGAGTGAGGTGGTATAATTCTATATCAAATTCTAACGAAGTAAACATTAAAAAACATAGAACGCGGATGACACGGATAACACAGATTCTCACGGATTTTTAATTGTGTTAAAAATAAAAGAAAGAAAAGTGGTAGACAAAAATGTGTTATATTTTTTTAAATAGAAAATACTGGAACAAAATCTGTAAATCCTTCCCCTATTCCCAGCGCGGCATAGCCGCACATAGTAAAACTATATGACCGGTTCAAATATAATTCTTTTGCTCAAATTTGCAAAAGTTGCTGGGTAATAACATAAAAACCAGAATTGAGGAATCAAGATGGCAGAAAAATTGAATGATACGGAACTGAGGATCGGGGTGTTTGTCTGCGAGTGCGGGCTGAACATCGCCGGTTCGGTCGACTGCCACGCAGTGAGTGACTATGCGGCCACGCTGCCGGATGTCGCTTTTGCGTGCGTCAATCGGTATACCTGCGCGGATCCCGGCCAGATGGAAATCAAAAGAAATATTGTGGAACACAAGCTCAATCGCGTTGTTGTGGCCTCCTGCACGCCGCGGATGCACGAGCCGACGTTCCGCAATTGCGTGGCCGAAGTAGGCCTGAATCCTTATCTGTTCGAAATGGCCAATATCCGGGAGCATTGCAGTTGGGTCCACCTGTACGACAAAGACGCTGCAACGAGGAAGGCAAAGGACACGGTGAAAGTATCGGTGGCGCGGGCCAGGCATTTAACGGTTCAGCATGAAATGGAAGTGCCGGTGGACCGCAAGGCGCTGGTCATCGGCGGCGGTATTGCCGGCATCGAGGCGGCGCTGGATCTGGCTGATACCGGCGTTCAAGTGTACCTTGTGGAGAAACAGCCATCCATCGGTGGACTCATGGCCCAGCTTGATAAAACCTACCCAACAATGGATTGCTCGATATGAATTTTAGGTCCGAAAATGATGGATGTCGGTCGACATCCACGAGTGAAACTGCTCACTTACAGCGAGGTCGAAAACGTCTCCGGTTACGTTGGTAATTTTCAGGTGACCATCCGTAAAAAAGCACGGTACGTTAACGAAAAGCAATGTACGGCGTGCGGCGAGTGTTTCAAAGTCTGCCCCATTATTGTGCCCAACGAATTCCAGATGGGGCTGTCATCGCGAAAGGCAATTTACATGCCGTTTCCACAGGCAGTGCCTTCCGCATACATTCTGGATATGGAAAATTGCCTCGGCAACAATCCCATTGCCTGCGGCAAATGCTACGACGCATGCGATAAAAAGTGCATCGATTATGACATGCGCGACGAAATGCTGAATGTGACGGTGGGAGCCGTCATTGTCGCCACCGGGATGGATGTGTACGATCCGACCAGGCTGGATGATTACGGCTACACGCGGTTCGAGAATGTCATCACCAGCATGGAATTCGAACGGCTCATCTGCTCCGAAGGACCCAGCCAGGGACATTTCATTCGTCCCACGGATCACCAGACGCCGAAGACAGTCGGCTTCATCCAGTGCGTGGGCTCGCGAACCCAGGACCCGGAGCGGGGCAATCCCTATTGCAGCAACATCTGCTGCATGAACACGGTGAAGGACAGCCTGCTCCTTAAGGATCATTACCCGGATGTCGAAGTCAAGGTTTTTTACATGGATATTCGCGCCTTTGGCAAGGGGTTCGAAGACCTGTACATGCGCAGCAAAGAAGCCGGAGTGATGTACATTCGCGGCATACCGGGAGAGATCGAGGAAAATCCGAAGACCAGACAGCTCCACCTCACGGTGGAAAATACAACGACGCGGACTCTGGAAGAGCACGAACTGGATATGGTAGTGCTTTCGGTCGGCGTCATTCCCCGTAAAGATAACGAGACGGTGAAAAAGCTATTGAGCCTGTCCAGCACCGCGGACGGGTTCCTCATGGAATCGCATCCCAAGTTGAAACCGGTGGATGCGCCCACCGGCGGCGTGTTCTTTGCCGGCTGCGCCGAATTCCCCAAAGACGTGAAAGACAGCGTCACCCAGGCCAGTGCGGCAGCGGCGCGCGCCGGGGTGTTGCTCTCAGCCGGCAAAATTAAAATCGAAGCGATTACAGCGCAGGTGGATGAGGCAGCCTGCACCATGTGCGGAATCTGCGCCAATGTGTGTCCCTTCAACGCCATTGTATTCGATAAAAAATCGAAACTGCCGGCGCGGGTGATTGAAGCGTCGTGCAAGGGCTGCGGCACGTGCAGCGCCGAGTGCCGCTTCGACGCCATCACCATGCGGCATTTCTCCGATGCTCAGATGTACGCGCAAATCGAAGCGATTCTGTCGGAAAACAACATGGACAAAATTGTCACCTTTGCCTGCAACTGGTGCTCCTACGCCGGGGCTGACCTGGCCGGGTTGTCGCGGCTGCAATTTCCTGCCAACGCCCGCATCATCCGCACCATGTGCAGCGGGCGCGTCAAAGACAAATTTGTGCTGCATGCGTTCAAATTGGGCGCGCCCATTGTGCTGGTCTCCGGCTGTCACTTTGCGGATTGCCATTACATCGACGCCAACCGCGCCACGCAAAAGCGCGTGGAGAAACTGTGGGATAAATTGGAAAAGGCGGGCATTCGGCCGGAGCGGCTGCAATTGGAGTGGGTCAGCGCGGCCGAAGGGCAGAAATGGGCCAAAGTGATGAAAGCCGTTGAAGAAATGCGCCAGAAAGTCACCCAGGATGAAGTGGAATATACCATGAAAGTGTTGGCCGAAGAAGCCAGGCCGAAGAAGGAGCGCGCAGCCAAAGAGCAGGCAACTCCGGAAAAATCTGCTGCGCCGGCGCGGATGTAGTCAAATTTCAATTCTTGCTCAGCAACAGAAGGTGGTTGATTAGTCAATCACCTTTTTTTTTGGTTTGAAATGAACATCAAACCGCTCCGGCCAGGCTGAATTTTTTCGTTTTTAGTGGCGGCGCTCCCGGCGCCAGCCAAAGTCGCAGGTGGCAAAACAGAGCCTACCTGGCAGAGAACATCCATCGCGTGGCTGATTTCCGATACAGCTCCGTTGCCGGATTTATGGCGTCCGTCCCAGTTTTCGCTCAGATTCAAAGCGAAAAGATTGGATTATCTGTTAAGGAATTTCATGCGGCCTGTCGATATGATATTAAAAGTCTAAGCGAATAGAAATAAAATGGTTGATGGTGTGGATGAGAAGACTCAACGATAGAACCAGCATTGAGCAACGTCTGGATTTTGAACCGCTGGCGAAAAAGAGCTACACGATAAAGCGGAAATTTCGGCGCGTGACAAAAGTGGAAAAGGTGGCCATCCCCAATTTGCTTGCAAACAGTCTGAGCCTGAATGATGGAAATGGGCATCCCGAACATACCTGGGAAGAACTGCGCGTCTCGCTTCGGCAAACGCTGTTGCGGGTGAGCCAGTTGAGAAATGCTGGATACGAGGCGGTTCTCATCGCGGACAGGATGCAGTTGAACGACGACGATTGGCAGTTGCTCAAAATGCTGACGGCGCGTCCGGGGCGTTCCCCGGCGACGAAGAAGGATGATGGTAAAGCGGACAACCGATTCGAATTTGCAGAATAAGCGAGTCCCTTCACTATTCAGGAAGAAGCCGGAGTCAAAAAAGGACTGACTGGCCGGTGGTCTATTGCAGCGGACAAATCACATTATCTACAATTGAATAGGACAGATAAGCGCACGGGAAGAAAGATGGGTGAAAATATTTTTGTTTGCAATACGCTCCCCGGAGTCACGGAAGATCTGAACACGTATCTCAAGGGCAAAAGCTACACAGTTTTTCACATGAAGGATCGAATCGAAATTGAAAAGAAGCTGCGCCATACATTGCCCGATCTGATTATCGTTGAATTTTTCCTTGTGAATTCGGAAAGCATCAAACTGGCGGATACTATTAAATCCATGCGGCAACTTCACGAGGTCCCCAAAATTGCCATCTGCCATTGGAATCTCCAGTGTTTCACATCGCTTGTGGAAACCGTGGGTTTTGACGACGTGCTCATTATGCCATTTGGCGACGATGATCTGGAAAAGGCGATGGAACGACACATTGGATCAGATACGAAAGTCATCGAGCTGAAAACCGGGGAAGTCGTCATTGAATGTCAGCACCGCCTGGATTCGTCCAATACGGCCAGGGTGGAAAAAGTGATCGATCGATTGATCGAAAATGGGCGATATGATTTCATTATCGATCTCGGGCGGGTGGCCACGATGGATAGCACGGGCATTGGGCTGCTTGTCCTGCTGAATAAGCGATTGAAAAAAATAGAGGGAACATTGAGAGTTGCCAATCTGAACCAGGGCCTGGCCGGTATGTTTTCGACCTTGCACATGGGGAAACTGTTGGAAATCATCGATTTTAAATTTGAGCGCCAGTCGGTGCAAAGCATTCCCGAAGCCGTCTCTTCTGTGAATGATGAGCGATGATGTTTTGAATGGATGAATGAATTTGAAAACTGTGTCGGGGTGGATGAATCGGGAAAGGAGCATGTATGTTAATCCTTACAAGGAAGTTGAATGAAAGCATTACAATTGGAGATGATGTAAAAATTACTGTTTTGGAGATAGAGAAAGGTCATGTCCGTTTGGGCATTGAAGCGCCGCGCCATATCAGCATCCATCGCGAAGAGGTGTACGAGCGAATTCGCGAGGAGAATCACAAAGCGGCCAAAGCCAATGGCCAGGGTGCAGAAAAGCAATCACCCGACGAGAAACAGGATTCAGATTCGCAGGACAAAAAAGAGGGATGAAACGACGTTCGCTGACGAGCTAACCAAAATGTTGTACTGGGGAACCGCATTTTTATTTCACGACTCTCATGGCACATTCGAATTACTTGCTATTCATTAAAAACACCTTGCTTCGGAAGTGGAAGACAAGAAAGAGCCGGCATTTTTTGTCCGATGCGAACCTGCTCCTGGACGCTCGCTGTTTCTCGCGGTGCCACTCCTGTCCGCATTCGCTGCTTCGCGTGCAGCCGAACTTCAAGCAATTAATTTCTCTGGAAGAGGCAGTGTTTGTCGCTGAACAACTGGCAAAAAACAATTGCGCTCATTGCACATTTTATTGCTGTGAGCCAATTCTGCGCCCGGATTTGGCCGACATTCTCGCTCAGTTTCGCAACAGAGGCATCACCACGGCGCTTGTTACGAATGGCTATTACAGCGATCCTCGCTGGCTGCGTGAATTTAAAAAGGCAGGGCTGAAGGAAATACGCCTGGAGGTGTTTGGATCGAGCGCAGCGACTCACGATCGGACGCTGGTCATGCCCGGCTCATTCGAACAGATATTCCAGCTATTTCACTCGGCGCGGGAGATGAAAATTAACTGCACCATGGAGGTGATGCCAACCCATGAGAATATTGACAATGGTGAATTCAAGAAAATTGTGCGTCTGGCAGAAGGACAAAAAATTCAATTGAACGTCCATTATCCGGCGCTGGTGGCCGGGTACACCGGCGAATATAATTTTTTACTGACACGAGATGAACTGGCCTATGTGCGCCAATTTTTTCAACTGCCGCATGTGAAAGCGGATTTTACTCAGGATGGCAGACTGTACCAATGTCCGGCCGGGTGGAAATCGATTCACATTTTATCCGATGGGAGTGTCTGTCCCTGCCGATTCATCCACATTTCATTCGGGAATATCCTGACCGAATCATTGCGCGATATTTTATTTCGAATGTGGTCCACCAAAATATTTTCCGGTCACGTATCCCGCTGCCTGGTCGGGGAAAGCCTCATGTTCAATAGAATTTATTTGCAGCCGGTGTTCAACGCCGACTCGCTCCCGCTCTATTACAAAAACCACCTCATGTTCATCGAAGGCGAACCACTCATACGTTTTTATGTGAATTCATCCGGCAGAATCATCGAGAAGTCGGAAGATGTCACCATGGAAAAAATTAAGACATTGCGGGTGCTGTAAAAAATCGAACCAAATGTCATAACTGCCGAATTGGAGGACGCAATGCTGGATCAAAAGAATGATTTCAATAATATTTCAATCGTGGGATTGGGACGATTGGGGGTATCCCTGGCCGCCTGCTTTGCTGAAAAAGGATATTCGATTCTGGGATTCGATGAGGATAACTATAAACGAAAGATGTTTCAGAAAGGGTTGGCGCCGGTTCTGGAGACGGGACTGGACGACCTGCTGAAAGAAAACCGACCCCGCTTGAAGTCCGCGCCGAACTATTTCGATATTGTCAATCACTCCCGTGTGACATTTGTGACTGTGGCAAATTTTCAGGAATTGTCCGGCGCATTTTCATCAAAGCCGCTGGAAACGATTCTCACCCATCTGGCCGCAGAAATAAAATTGAAGGACAATTTTCATCTCATTGTGATAGTCAGCGCAACCATGCCCGGCACAATCGATCAGGTGCTGCTGCCGATGCTGGAAAAACAGACCGGGAAAGAATGCGGCGCCGGTTTCGGACTCTGCTACTGGCCGGATTTCACAACTCCCGGCAGGACAATTCATGATGTGCGCCAGCCGGAGATTGCTATTCTGGGGCAATCCGATGTCAATTCCGGCGATGCCATAGTCGATTTGCTGCATAAAATTATTGAGGATCGGGCCCCAATTCAGAGGATGAATTTCATCAATGCGGAAGTGGCGCGAATTGCCGCGTTCACCTATCTGGCCACAAAACTATCGTTCTCCCATGTGTTTGCTGAGATGTGCGAAAGCCTGCCCGGCGCGGACTGGAGCGCTCTTTTGAAATCATTGAATCTTGATGGTCAGGAAAAATTGAAAATTGATACCTGGCTGGCCAATCCGTTCAATATCCGGCTGAGTCACGAAAATCGGGCGCTCCGCTACCTGTACAGCCAGCACACGAAAGCCACGCCATTGGTGGAAACGGTGGAATCGCTGCTGAGCCGCCAGGTTCATCGGATGATGGACATCATTTTCAAATACCTGCCGGAAGGCGGCCGGGTCGGCATTTTAGGGCTGGCTTCTCTGCCCCAGACCGACATTGTCAAAAATTCGCCAGGCATAAAATTGGCGACCTGGTTGTACAAGCAGGACATTCCTGTGACGGTGTACGACCCTCTGGCCATGGCAGTCGCGCGCGAGGCGATGATGGACAATGTGAGCTATGCCGGCTCAATCGAGGAAATTTTTGCCGCCTGCGATATGTTTGTCCTGGCAACGGCCTGGCCGGAATTCGCAGCACTGCCAGTGAATGTGCTGAAACAGAAACTCAATCGGCCGATCATCCTGGACTGTTGCCATATTCTGGACCAGTCAGAATATCGCCAACTGGCAGATGTGCTGACTCAGGGTGTCGGAGATTTGCTGCTCAAACCCAAACGATCGCGGACTGACTATGATTATAGCCTGGTGGATCTGCTTTCCATTTCTAATATTCATTCCAATTGATTGACGGCGATTCCAGCCCGGCAGATACAGCGATGATTTCACCGGAGTTGCCCGATTCCTAAAAAATGATGGCACAGGACATCCAACCGATGCGGACGATGGCCAGGACGTATGTCCCGGAATAGGCGCCCCGTTCGGGATGTACTACAAATGATAATTTTACAAAAGAATTACAGGTGCTATGAAAATTGAGTTTGATCCCAAACATTTAGACATTGCCGTTGCGGAGCGGCTGGACCAGGCCTCCCTGCCGGAGACCGCGTCTGCCATTCAGGCCGAAATTGAGCGCTTGACTTCTGTTGTGAATTCCGGCGCGGCGCAATCGGTTCACTGGAGCAATCTGGGCTGCCTCTATTTTGAGATCGGCGAGTTCGCTGAGTCCGGGCAATGCTTCCAGGGGGCTGTGGAATTGGATGCGTTCGATGAGGTTGCAGTGCGCAATTCGGGCGATTTTCACTTTCATCAGAAAAATTATAAAACCGCCCTTGAATTTTATCAGCGCGCGGCGACGATGCGCAGCGACGACGGGCTTCACGAGCGAATGGGCGATTGCCTCGCAGCGATGAACAATATCCCGGCTGCAACAGCGGCATATAAAACATCGGCCGGCAGCGGCGCGCACCATGAGGCCGTGGAATACAAACTTCGCTTAATTGGCGCGGCTCAAATGGGTGAGTCTCTCAACGTTGATGCGCCTTATTACATGAAGCACGACATTTGCCTGACCTGTTATTTCCCGACAGAAAATCAGGCGCACAGTCTCCACTTTCAGAGCAATGGCCTGTTCCGCGCGCTGGAGAAACTGCACAATGATCGGATAGAACTGGCCTTCTTTCACGATGATGCAACGGCGCCGAAGAATGCGGCCTTTCACAGGATGAACCGGGACGAAGTGACCGGCGCTGTGCAGAAATACCTGTTTGATATTTTTTTATCGATTAATGATTTTCGCGTGTTCGACCGGACGATTGCCGCGGTGACCCGGATGCTGTACGTCGACTATCTGCAACAGGAATCCGAATTGAATCAAATCGCCAGTCTGTGCACCCAGAGGAAAATTGACCGGGCTGTCTTTGAACCGAGCCTGCTGGAAAAATTTTCCCGGCGCGCCTGGCAGCAATTCGAAAGCGGGTCAATCGCCTTTGTCGACTTTGACGCATCGCTGAAGGGATATATTGAGGAGCTGTATCTTCAGCAAACGCTGGCCCATATCGAAACGCTTTTGCTATCCGATAATCCGATCCGCGCGAAAAAGCTGCTCGATAAGGCGCTGACGAAATTCAGCGATAGCGAATTGTTGCAGCGCAAGCGAAATTTCATGGAGCAGCAATACCCGCATCTTACGGATGAAATGGCCTATGTGAATTTGTACGAAGAGCAAAGCAAGGCCACTCCGTTCGATGAAGAAATTTTCAATCACCCCTGCTATGCCTGGCTGATGGATCAGTTACAGCAGAAACGGGATATTCTGAACATCCTGGATGTGGGATGTCACAAAGGCGAATACGCCCTCAGCCTGGCCAATCTGGGCTATCACGTGACCGGCCTGGATATTTCGGAACACAATATTCACTTCGCACAGACAATGACGCCGCCGGTCTATACCGATGTGAGCCAGGTGGAATGGGTCAGAGGCAAGGCGCACAAGTTGACTCGCTATTTTTACGGGGAGCAATTCGATGCGGCGCTGCTATTCCAGATTCTGGAACATGCGCTGGATATGTCCCGGGTGATGAATGAACTTAAACAGGTGATGAAACCGAATGGGCATGTCTTTATTGCGGTACTGGCCCGGCCATTCGAAAATCTTCGCAGTGAGCTCCTGTCTGCGGAGCCGCGCGCCGGGGTATTTCTGCGAAGCTTTCAGCGGGACTCGCTTCGTTCATTTTTCCACGACCAGCACAATGTCACTATAGATGAAATCCGCGATGGCGAGAAACTATGGTACGGCGTTTCGTTTCAATTGTCGATGCCGGCGGGCTGTGTGAGAGAGCAAAAAGAGATGGAGCCATTGCATTCAAAATCACGACTGGAGACCATGTTTCAGACCGGGTACGAGTACGCAGCCCAGGGTTTGTTCGAGAAGGCTTTCCAGGAATTTATGAACATCGCCGACTTTTTCCCGGAACAGGGACGAGCGCTTTACAATGCCGGCGTTATCAGCGATTTCATGGGCGAAAAGGATTCAGCGATCGTGCTGCTGAGCAAAGTCGGGGAATTTTTCCCGGACATGGTGGAAGCGTTCAATTACCTGGGCAGAATCTATTTCCTGGAAGAAGATTATGAAGAGGCATTGAAGCAATTTAAAATAGCCTATTCGCTGGATAAATCGTGCGAGACCACGCTGGAAAATTTGAAACTGACGGCAATGAAATCAGGACTGAATTTAACTGAGAGCGAATTGAGAGAGTAGCGCAACATGAGAGAATCTTTGCAGGACAAAACCGCAGACAAGGGTCTAATAAATGGCGCTGAAACAGAGCCACACTATCGCCTTTCGATGAGTGTAAAATTCAATGAGGCGCTGGCCGACCGACGGGAAAATTATCAGTCGGTTAAATACCAGAACGTCGATCCCGGGGGTGCGATTCACTCCGTGGCGGATTTGAAAAAACTGCTCGCCCTGGCCGAGGGCAGTCTCATGAGGATCAATGACAATGTGCTGGCCATGCAGAAAAAGATGTTTCAGGCAGTGAACGAACGATCGATTCTGGCCGAGCGATTTCTTTTCTCCATGAAGCTGGAGAGTCTGAACGATGAGATCGACCGCATTGTGCTGCAAACCCGCTACGGGAATGACACCCTGCTAAATGGCAGTTTTGGCCGGCGGGAATTCGTTCTTGCTGGCGCCATTCCGGAGGCGTTGGTGATTTCTCTCAAAGATGATTGTTCCAGCGCATCGCTGGGAACGCGCTCCCTCACTGAGAATTTCTCGCATGAGAGTCTCGGCGTCATCGAACAGGCCATCCAGCAAATATCGCAATTGCAGCATCAGGTGGGAGAATGGATCAATCGCATCCTGTTCATGGAGGATGACGTGAAAGTGACCCCGGGTCTCCCTGAAGCGTGGAGCAACCGAAAATCCGATTATGACCTGCAATCGGCGCGGGAAAAACTGGAATGTCATAAATTCCAGATCATGCAAAACACCGCAGTGGCGCTGATTGAGCGCAGCAATACCGAGCCCGTCAATCTGAGGGCGCTGTTCAAAAATCCTGAATAGACCGTCCCATTGGCGTTCAGCCGGGCGCTGGCCGGTCATTGCCCGGCGATCCCTCATTTCTCAGCAATCCTTCGTTGATTTGATATTGCTTCTGTAAATTATTTTTCTTATATTCGCCTGACATTCGTTCAATTCCCGGCCGTTCAAATCCGCTGCCGGACATATTGCGCTCCAATTTTCCGATGGAGAAAAAGAGCTGGTCCCGGCGGTTGCGGTCAGGGGATTGACTGCTGTGAGAAAAACAAGGAAATAGCAGTTACTCTGAAGGTTACAGGTTGACTGGCTGAATGTCATGGAGCCGATAATTTTAATCACCCCGATGTTATATTCAAACACACGCCGAGGTATTGCATGGATATTCAGGAACGATTAGCGGAGCGAGCCCGGGGCAAAGCGCCTTCGGCAATCCGGGAACTGCAAAAATTTATGAACATTGAAGGCATGATTTCATTGGGCGGGGGCTATCCCAACCCGGACACGTTTGTATTTGATAGCGTTAAAATTCAATTTAAGGACGGACGGGAAATCTCGATCAATGGCGAAGAATTGACCACAGCCTCCCAATATGGCCCGTCGGATGCGAACGCCAATCTGAAAAAAGAACTTCAGGGCTGGCAGAAATTCAAGGACGGCGTGGACCTGAACGACGATCAAATCGTCGTGCTCAATGGCTGCCAGGAAGGTCTGTTCATCATGCCGTATCTGTTCGCCAACCACGATGACCGCATTGTGCTATCCGAACCAATTTACCCGGGGACGCTATCCGCGTTCCGGTCGTTCACCAACAATTTCATTGCCATCCCGCTGGACGCTCACGGGATGCAGACGGACATTCTGGAGCAAAGGCTCCGAATGATCGAAAAGACGGGCGAACCACTGCCCAAATTCATTTACGAAATTCCCAACGGCCACAACCCGGGCGGAGTGGCCCTGGCGCTGGATCGGCGCAAGCACATGCTGGAACTGGCCAATGCCTATGATCTGCTCATTTTGGAGGATGATCCCTATCAGTTGGTCAAACTCGACAACAGTCCCCAGCTTCCAACCTTGCAGTCTCTCGACACCCACGGCCGGGTGATTCGGCTGGACAGCTTTTCAAAGATTTTCGCGCCGGGCCTGCGCATCGGATATGTCTCCGGGCCGGCGGAAATCATGCGGCAGTTCGTCCTGTTCAAGCAGTCCGCCAATTTGCACACGAGCACGTTCATTCAGGTCATCCTGTTGCGCTATCTGCAGGCAGCCGGGTATAAAAATTTCAGGGAACTCATTCGGAAGAATTGCGAATCGTACCGCGTGAATCGGGACGCGATGGTGGCAGCGGCGAAGAAATATCTGCCGTCATCGGTCAGGTTCAATATCCCGGGAGAGGGCATGTTCATCTGGTTCGAATTGCCGGAATCGTGCAACGCCCGCCGGATGATCGACGAGCAATCCAGTCAGGTCAAGGTGCTGCTGGTGCCCGGTGACGCATTTTCATCGCAAAACGGTTGCACGAACAACGTGCGCGCCAGCTTCAGCATGGTTTCGGCGGAGGAAATCGATGAAGGGATGCGACGATTCGGCCTGATGCTGAAAACTGAACTGGCGCGTTGACACAAAGGATAAACGCGCCGGACGTGAACTGGTAAACTCCTGATCCGGATGCCCGGGATAAATATCCCGGGCGATCAGAAAAAATAATACAAATTCTATTCGCCTATGAAATCTTTCATTTCCATCGTTGCAATCATTCTTGCTCTCGCAGTTCCGATGTTCGCCCAATCGGACGCCGTTCTGATGAAAATAGCGAACGTGTCATCTCAGGACATCTCCTGGCTGGCTCAGCAGAAATTTGATATTGTGAAAGTCGATGTGCGCCGGAATGTGTACGCCTATGTGACTTCAGCCGAACAGCATCGGCTGATTGCCGCCGGTTTCGAAATCGCCATTGAGCCGGACGTTTCACGGCAATACGCGGACAGCCTCTGGTTGGCCACGAAGAACAGCGCGAATCCCATGGATGCCTATCACACGTTTGATGAATTGACAGCGGAGCTGCAACTGCTGGCGCAGCAGTACCCGAATCTGTGTCAGCTTCAGAGCATTGGGAAATCGGTGCTTGGCCGCGATCTCTGGTTTGTGAAAATAAGCGATCATGTCGCCGCTGAAGAAGTTGAGCCGGAATTCAAATATATTTCTTCCATGCACGGCGATGAACCGGTGGGCATGGAATTGTGCCTGTACTTCATGCGACACCTGTTAGAGAATTATGGCCAGGATTCCCGAATCACCTTTTTGGTGGATGAGACGGAAATCTGGATCATGCCGCTTATGAACCCGGATGGCTACATCGCGCGCCGGCGCTGGAATCAAAATGGCATTGACTTGAACCGGAATTTCCCGGACCGTATCGACGACCCGAACAACTCCATTGTCGGCCGCCAATTGGAGACCCAGGCGGTGATGAATTTCGGATTCAACCATTCGTTCGTGCTCTCGGCCAATTTTCACACAGGTGTGGTGGTGGTGAATTATCCGTACGATTCCAACTCGACCGGTCTGCCGGTTTACACCGTATGCCCGGACGATGAATTGTTCGTGACATTGGCGAAGGCTTACTCGATTCACAATGCGCCCATGTGGAGCAGCCTGGATTTTCAATACGGCATCACCAATGGCGCGGACTGGTATGTCATTTACGGCGGCATGCAGGATTGGAACTATATCTATTGCGGCGCCAACGAGGTGACGATTGAACTCAGCGATGTTTCCTGGCCGGCGGCGTCGCTGCTGCCGACGTTCTGGGAGGACAACCGGGAATCCATGCTCGCCTACCTCGAAGCGGTTCACTGGGGCGTGCGGGGCGTCATTTCGGATTCGCTCACCGGACTGCCGATTGCTGCCACGATTGAAGTTGTCGGCAACGAACACGCTGTGTACAGCGATCCTGATATGGGCGACTATTACCGCATGCTGCTCCCCGGCGTGTATTCGCTGCGTTTCCTGGCGGACGGGTATCATGCGCGGCAGGTCGATTCCGTCATCGTTTCAGCCGGGAAGACAACCCGGCTGGATGTTCGATTGGCGCCAACCGATAGCTACAATATTACCGGCACAGTGGCGCACAGCATCAGCGGAGCGCCGGTGGCAGCGAATCTTCAATTCACCGGGCCTGGCCGTTTTTCTGCGGCGACGCAAATGGATGGCTCCTTTCAACTCCTGGTCCCGGCCGGTCACTATGCCGTGAAAATTACCAGCAATGAATTCATGAGCGAAACCGATTCCATCGCTGTTTTTGAGAATCGGTCGCTTCATTACAACATGTCGCCGGCCGAATTTCTTTTCAGGGCGGACTTTGAAACCGGTAACGGCAATTTCACAGCGGGCGATATGTTGTGGCAATGGGGAAAGCCGGGCGTCGGGCCAGCCCAGGCTAACTCGGGCGGGAACGTGTGGGCGACATGCCTGAGCCGGACCTATCCTGATTCAGCGGATGGCTCGCTTTATGCGCCTGCCTTCGATGTGCCGCCAGCGAAGCGGATTGAACTGACTTTTTATTCCTGGATGGAGGCCGAAACCGATGCCGACGATCCTTCCTTTGCGTACGACGGGGGAATTGTCGAGTGGCGGCCGGATACCACCTCGGCGTGGATGCAGCTTTCCCCTGTGGATGGTTACCCATTTGCCATTCCCGATGGGATTGAATCCGGACCCTTTGCCCCGGGCACTGGGATTTTTTCCGGCAGCCATCCCTGGCAGTCGGAGGTTTTCGACCTGGCGTCGTGCGCAGCGACCCGGCTCCATCTGCGGTTTCGTTTCGGGAGCGACGGAGACAATGCAGCGCCCCTGGCCGGCTGGTATCTGGATGACGTCGCCATCAAATATATTAAAATTGAGTCTGGCGTCAGCCGGGAGGCCATCGACAATCAGGGCGCTGGCTTTTCATTGTCGCAGAACGTACCCAACCCATTCAACAACAGCACCACCGTGTCCTTCTCCGTTCAGCAACCGGGCGTCATGCGGATTACGATTTTCAATGCTCGCGGTCAGTTGATCCGGACGTTAATGAATGAACGCGTTGAAAGCGGGAATTTTAAAATCGATTGGGACGGCAGCGATGCATTGGGGGAATCTCTGACGAGCGGAGTCTATTTCATCCGTGCGGCAAGCAATGGTGATGTCCTGACTCGAAAAATAGTATTGATGAAGTGAGTGACAGACAGGCTGTTCTTCGCGCTCTGCGCATTGCATCGCAGCGTTTTTGACCGGGTACTGATTGCGGCTGTCAGCCACAGGTGGAAGCAATCACATTTGGACTTTGACTGAGTGAAAACATCGCCCGCGGTTTGGAGAGAGGGTGCCTGGAAAAAAGCGTAGTGAGTCGACGGTCCCATTCCGGGTTTCGTCAATAACATTAACCAAAAGGCACAATCGATATGTTGCAAGACACAGAAAATCCCTGGAAGGATTTCGCGAATGAGGTGGGTGGAAAGTACCGCATCAGCGAGGATGGAATGTCGCTGGTGACCGGCAGCTACAGAGGCCTGCCGTTTGTATTGAAAATGATCTTCATTCCGGCTGCGCCAAAGGTGCATATCTTCCTGACCCATTTCGAACTTTTGATCGAAAATAAACGCAAGTTCAAACTGAAAATCTACCGCGAAGGGATCATTCAAAAACTGACCAAGTTATTCGGCACCAGGGACATCATGTTCAACGACCGCTCGTTCGATAAAAAATATATTGTCGAAGGCAACAATGTGGATGACCTGGTCAAGCTATTCCCGCCATCCATCCGGGCGACGCTCATGGAATTGGGAGAATTTCTGATGATCCTCGATGGGGACAAACTCATTTATGAGGAATCCGGGAAGATTATCAAGAAAACTAAATTGTTCAAAGTGCTGGAATTGTTAGCGGATTTAGCCGAGAAAATTGCCCAGTAGCCGGCCGAAAAGATTCAATGTAAAAATACGCTGCTGTGCCGCGTCGCTGATTCTGCGAATGGCGGATGAGAGCAACGTAGATGTCATTTGTTTCGGGCGGACCAAAACACAGCGTAGCCTGCTGAAGGCGCCGCATTGAAATACGAGGAATGCGCTAACGACCTGCTATTAAAATAATTCCCACCGCGTCAGCTTGGGACTTGTATCAGGGAAGAATTTCGGTGGAGCGAGGCAAGGCTACCGGGATTACATGACCAGGTTCAAAAAAACGGACCCCATTAAAACTGCAATAATCGCCATGATAGAAATGATGAAGTTCCGCTTCACTCTCTTTTCTAACAGTTCAAGCAGCGTGGAATTCTCTTTATCGTACGTTCGGAGGAGCGATTCAAACTCAGTCAGTTTGGATTCCTGTTTGTCAATGAAGGATTTAATCGCGGACGACTGCTTTCTGAAAAGCTCGGACAGCCGTTTTACCGCGTCGCGGGGGACCAGTTCGAAATCTGTTTTTTCTAACAGGCCGCTCTCTTTGATGGGCGCAAAAGCGGCCTCCACCGGTTCCTTTGGGGGAATCGGTTCTGCCGCCGGCTGCGTCGCAATGCTTGCTGTGAGATTTTCGAATCGGCCATTGATGTCGGAGATGGCTTTTGAAACGCGCTCGCCCAGCATGCGAATGCCGGCAATCAATTCTTCGCGAAGCTTATCCGGCGTCAGGTCACTGAACTGGGAAATGCTGTCGAATTTTCTCTCGATGTCATCGAGGCGTTGGGCATACTGGTTCTGAGTTCCAGATGACTCGGCCGCGGCATTATTTTCCACGATGGATAATGCGCTCTGTTTGAATGATTCGATCTCGTCCTGCAATCGCTTGAAATTTTCACGGATGAGGTCAATTTCACCCTGAAAAATCGCTTCAAGTTGGGTGATTTTTTCAGCATGCATCTTCTGATTGTGCTGGAAATCATCAAGAGTTTTTTGAACCTCCTGCTTGACTTCATCCACGAGGAATTGAATATCGGCGGTGAATTTCTCAAAGTCCTCGTTGAATTCAACCACTTCTTCATCCACTGCATGCGTCATGGAGTCACCGACCTCTCTGTTGTTAACCATAGAATTTGTTAAAAGATTGTATTAAACATGCAACGTTAATGTTTGTACTTTATAGAAATAACGATAGCCAAATTTCAATAAAAGGTAACAAAAAAAAATCAATTTGTCAAATACTTTCTTAAACTTTTTTCCACATGTCGCGGGGCTATCACCGGGAATGACTTTGTTCAGCCCACAATCCCTCATTGCATTAACAATAAAGTAACGACTCAGGTGGGCAAGTTCAGAGTTCAGCGAACAGCATTCAGCCACCAGCCATCAGTTTTTTCAATAGCAATGCATAGAATATGGCAGGGTTTCACCCATTTGCTGACAGGGTAATTCCATCTGAACATGCTGTTTTTCTTGTCGCTAAACGCTTCTGTCAGGATTTTGTAAATCAATATTCTTTTTAACCCTGAACCGGAAACCTTTAAACCTGGACCCTGAGCAGCCGCACCACAAAGTAATTTAATACCCGCGCCTGGCTTCGGTTCGGACCGCGTTACAACAGATGGCCGGCTTTATTTTTTTTCGTCGCCAGATAATCAACATTATGCGGATTAGCCGGCATGATGATCGGCTCTCTTCGAACAATGCGAATGCCGTGATCCGTCAATCCCTTCAATTTCTCCGGATTGTTGGTGAGAAGGACAATCGATTCGATCTCCAGCAGTTTAATCATTGCCGAGGCGATTTCATAGGTACGGGCATCGTCTGGAAAACCCAACGCTTCGTTGGCCTCGACTGTATCCAATCCCTGTTCCTGCAAATGGTAAGCGCGAATTTTATTCGCCAATCCAATGCCGCGGCCCTCCTGTTTCAAATACAACAGCGCTGCTTTATCCCGGGTGGCAAATGTTTTCAACGCATGTTCCAGTTGATCGCGGCAATCGCAGCGCAGCGATCCAAAAATATCACCGGTCTGGCATTGGGAATGAACGCGCACAGGCACTTCGGTTGCATTTTTCAAATCGCCCCGGGTAATGGCGATATGGTCTTTTGCATCCTTGTTGTTCTGAAAAATGGCTATATCAAATTCCCCGTATCGGGTTGGCAGGTGGGCGCGCGAGACCAATGCGACGCACACGTTTTCATCCGCGCAATACCCGCCCTCGCTCATGCAATAATACTGAGGAGTGAATAACTTGCCCTCCTGTTCCAATCGACGGATGAGTTCATTTTTCTCCCCGACGAACCGGCATGCGCGACTTCGCTTAATGATTTCCTGATTCAAAGATGGTTCCCTTCATTCCAATTCCACTACCGTCATGCCGGTGTCACCGAGGTTCCAATCCGCATGACCCTTATTCCTGACTTTGCTATGACTTCCGAGAAGCTGATGAATCGCCTTGCGCAGCGCGCCGGTGCCCTTTCCGTGAATGATATACACTTTTTTCAGCCCGCTGAGTATCGCTTCATCGACAAATTTATCGACGGCAGCCAGAGCTTCATCGACGCGATAGCCCCGAATATCTATTTCATCGGTCTTCACCCGATCAAAATTGACATTGAAATGGGTGAGCGATGTCGTCTCAGATTTTGAATGAGCCGCCGGCGCGTTGAATAATTCAGTCAGCGGCACGCGCACTTTCACATCGCCGGTTTGTATCAGCACGCGGCCTGCCGAGTCGGGCTCTGACAGGATTGTACCGAACGATTGGTAAGTCGACCAGAAAACTTCCTTTCCGGGAGACGCTGTTTCCAGCGGCTGCGATGGCCTGTCCTTTGTTCTGGTCGGGGCGATCTTTTGCTTCTCAGATTGAATTTTCTTCTGCTCGTGCTTCAGAGCATCGTGCGCCTGTTTAATCGATTCGCGGCTTGCCTGCTGTTCCTTGATTTGTCTGATGGATTGCTCCACAGCTTTGTTCGCGTCCTGCACGATCTGTTCTGCTTCTTCGATGGCTCTCTTTTTCAGATCGCTCTCGCGCTTCATCAAATCATCGCGCTGCTGCTGATATGTGGCTATCATTTCATTGAGTTCTAACTCGCGAGTTTCAAGTTCTTCGGACAGCGCGCGATTTTTTTTCATCCGATTATCCAGATCCATGAGCAGGGTTTCAACCTGGGTTTTCTGGCTGCCGATCAACTCGCGCGCCCGTTGCGTGATGCCTTCTTTCAATCCCCACCGTTTGGCAATTTCGAACGCGTAGCTGGAGCCGGGAATACCGATCCGGAAATAATAGGTGGGCTGCAGCGTATCCCGGTCAAATTCCATGCTGCCATTTTCCACGCCGGCTGTTTCGTGGGCAAATACTTTCAACGCCCCCTGATGGGTCGAAACAATGGTGATGCAGCCGATGCGGTTCAAATATTCCAGAATGGCAATGGCCAGGGAGGCGCCTTCGTCCGGGTCGGTGCCGGAGCCGATTTCGTCGATCAGGATCAAATTCTTCTCCGCGCTGCGATTGACAATTTCCGCCAGCTTGGCCACGTGGGACGAGAAGGTCGAGAGATCATTTTCGATAGATTGCTGATCGCCAATGGATGAAAAAATGTTGTCGAAAATCGGAATGGTGGAGCTGGGATCCGCTGGAATATGCAGGCCGCACGCTGTCATCAGGCAGAGGAGCCCCACCGTTTTCAGTGCGACCGTCTTTCCGCCGGCATTGGGCCCGCTGATAATCAGCGTTTTGTACGTGTCCCCAATTTTCAAATCCAGGGGAACCACCGGCCGCGCCGGGTCTTTGCGCAGCGCGAGCAGGGGATGTTTCCCACGGATCAGTTCCAGCCGATTGTCGCGGTTGATAGCCGGATGGCTGCCTGATAATTCCTGGGATAAACAAGCTTTGGCGTAAATGAAATCGATCTGCGCCAGCGCATCGAGGCTCGCTTGAATGGCAGGCAGTTCTGCCCGAACCAGTTCGGTCAATTGCCTCAGTATTGCCTCAATCTCGCGGCGCTCGGATAGCTTCAAGGCTCGTACCTGATTGTTCAACTCCAGCGTCTCGAGCGGTTCCATGAACAATGTCGCCCCGGTCGCGGACTGATCGTGCACAAGCCCTTTGACTTTGGTCTTGAACTCGTCTTTCACCATCAACACCAGCCGGCCATCCCGCACGGTGATCAAATTTTCCTGCAGGTAATTCTGGCGCGAAAAATTGGCGACGAGGTCTTCCAACTTCTTTCGGATCCGAAGTTCGTGCGTTTCAATCGAACGCCGGATGCGATTCAGCGCAGGACTGGCGCGATCCAGAATTTGCGACGTGGAGAGATCGATGCAATGATTCACCTGTTTTTCGATGGCGTGAAACGAGGCGATGTTTCTGGCAATCAGAGCCAGTGCGGGGTACTTCTCTTTGCGCTCGCTGAAATAAAAATGAATTCTCCGCGCAACGTTCAGCGTCTGCACAACGTTAGCCAGTTCATCGGCCGGCAAAAAATTACCCTGTATTCTCACCTTTTTCAGCGAGGGAGAAATATCCAGTAAGCCGTGCAGGGGGAACGGATCATCGAAATCGAGAATGCTTCGCAGCTCAGTGACTTCGGTCAAACGCTGTTGAATGTGGTCAATATCGGTGTGCGGCTCTAACTGAAGAACGAGGTTCTGGCCCAACGGGGACAGCGCCAGTCGGGCAAGATAATCAATTATCCTGTTATATTCTAACGTAAAAAATATTGGCGTATTCAAAACATAATACCAGACTAATGTGTACGATAATAATCAAGGACACTCTGCGTCGCTTCGCCCTTTCTTCCGTCAGTCTGCCCTGAGAATGTTTCCTCCAATTCCGTTGAAAATGATTTGTAGTTGCTGGAGAAAGCTAATTTGGCGACACTGTATGCAAGAGGCAATACCTGACGCATGGGATTGTACAACTGGGACTCGCGCAGTTCTTTGGCAATTGATCCTGAAAAGGACATGAAAGAAATAAGCACGGTGCACAGGCTGACGACGAGCGAACCTTTGATCAGTCCCATGACGATGCCAACCACGCGATCGGCGTTGCCCAGAGTCAGAGAAAATTTTATTGCGGAATTCAGTTTGGTCGTGAGATATTTGAATCCCAACAAAACCAGAGTGAAAATGACAATAAAGGAAAAAATCGTGATCAGCGTCGGGGAAATTTCCAGGGCGCCGTAGAGGACAATGGCCACGTTTGACATGTACCGAACCGCGACAACAAAAGCGACGATGGTCCCCAATGCCCGCATAAACTCGGTAGTGAAACCGTTCTTATAACCTTTGTAAATGAAAAATACCATTACGAAAATAATTAAAAGGTCGATAATTGCAATAGCTGCTTTTATCATGTTACTTTTCCGCAAAATTTTTGAATGCATAAAAAAAGCGAATAAAGAGTCATGTTCCTTTATCCACTTTTCTGTTTCAATTGAAACGAATTACATCAGGCTAATTTCGTTCGTACGAGGTTCTGCACTTTTTTACCGTCGGCTTTACCCTTAAGCCGTTTCATCGCCTCGCCCATGACTTTCCCCAGGTCGCTGAGACCACTGGCGCCGAGAGATTTGATTATCGCATCAATTTCATTCTCAATTTCCTGATCGGACATTTGTGCAGGGAGATACTGCTGAATGATGCTCAATTCCCGCTGCTCCTTTTCGAGCAAATCTGTCCGATCAGTGGATTGATAAATTTCGATGGCTTCGTTGCGCTTTTTTGCTGCGCTCAAAAGCACGGCGATTTCCTGTTCTTCTGCCAGTTCCTTGCCTGAATCGATTTTCTGTTTCTTCAAATCTGAAATGAGCAGACGAAGCGTTCCGACACGCGTTTCGTCCTTCGCTTTCATGGCTGATTTCAGGTCTTCTGTTAATTTCTGCAGGATTATCATTTTAATTCACTCCAACAAAAATAAAAAACATGCTTCAGGTGAAAGCCCTGTGGCAGAGGAATACGAACGTCTATGTGTTACCTCTTTGATTAAAAAATTTCAAATGATCTATGCACTTTCAATCATCTGGATTTTTTTCGACTTACGTTTTGCCGCATTAACTTTTCGTTTGCGGCGTTCACTCGGCTTTTCAAAATGCTGATGCTTCTTAATTTCTGACATTAAACCAGCTTTTTCACATGCCTTTGTGAATCGTCTGAACGCTCTTTCGAAGTTCTCGTTATCTCGAACTTTAACGCTGGGCATTAACTTCAAACCTCCTTTCTCAAAGAGTATTGTGGATTTAAATTACCTGCAAAGATAAAAAAAATACTACTCAAAATCAAGTTTTTTTTATCTTTTTTACAGGCGATATCTACCCTGGCGGCCAGTAGAAAAAGCGACCGGCCAGAAGATGGAGATGGATGTGATAGACGTCCTGACCGGCATCTCGATTACAATTGAATACGGTTCGATACCCTTTCTCGGCAAATCCCAACTCCGCAGCCAGCTTTTTGGCGACAAGAAAAATTTCGCCCATAACCATCTGGTTCTCGGGTGTCAGGTCGTTCAACGTGGCAATATGCTCTCTGGGGATGATTAAAATATGAACCGGCGCCTGAGGCCGAATATCGTGAAACGCCAATACCCGTTCCGACTCATACGCAATTTTGGCGGGCATTTTTTTTTGAACGATCTCACAGAAGATACATTTTTCGTCCATACAGGTGTTCCTAACTTTCCAATATCAACGTAACCGGCCCATCGTTGTGAATTTCAACAAGCATGTTCGCTCCGAACTGGCCGGTGGCGACGGTCAGTCCGCTTTCACGCAAATACTCCACAAATTTGAGGTACAACGGTTCGGATATTTCAGGCCGGGCGGCCGTGATGAAACTGGGGCGCCGGCCTTTTCGGGTGTCGCCGTACACGGTGAATTGCGAAATCGCCAGCAGTTCACCTCGGACGTCCAGCGACGAGAGATTGAATTTCCCCTCCGCGTCGGCGAATATTCTCAGGTTGACGCATTTGTCAGCCAAAAACTTTGCGTCCGCCTCCGTGTCGTCCTGCTTCACTCCCAACAAAATGACCAGCCCGGCATTTATGGCGCCTGCAACCTTCCCTTCAATCGAAACAGAGGCGCGCGTCACTCTTTGTACAACAGCTCTCACAGGTATTTTCCGCTATTAATTTGAGTATCGTTTTCAATCAGACAAAGAATCGAATCAGCCTGAAATTGGAAGGCATCTCATTTCAACTTTCATTTCTGATGTTAAAATCCACTCCATCCGGCTGAGGCGGATTAAAATTTACCGCAATAAATAGCTATCAGTCCGGCAAACATATTCAGCTTCAGGAGGAAGCTCATGCGCGACAGGTTTCCGATTTCCTGATTTTTCCAGATGGAAACGAGCGCAACGACAATCACGACATCGACCACGCCAACGACGATGGCCAGATAGTAGATTCCAAAAATGTTGAACACGTATGGCGCAATCGTGAGAAAAATGAGTAACACATACACCCAGGTTGCAATTTCCAGGGCGAGCTTCGAACCGTATTGGATCGGCAGCGTTTTGATGTGGTCGGCCCTGTCGCCCTTTACGTCTTCCACATCCTTGATGATCTCCCGACCCAGATGGTAGAAGAATGAAAATACCGCAGGGATGAGCGCCAGGTTCAGCCGATTCACGGCGATGCCGCCGTAGATGAAAGAGAGTGAGGTCACCAGGCTCACGCAAAGATTGCCCCACAGGACAGTGCCCTTCAGTCTGGCGCTGTACAAAAAAAGGATGATTGCAGACGACACAGACACGACGAACGCCTTCCAATTGATGAAATAGCCGAAGGTCATCCCGGCGATGAACAGAGCTATCGAGAAAATGAACCCATTGGTCGGAGAAATGTGCCCGGCTGCGATGGGCCGGTGCGGCTTATTGATTTTGTCGATGGCGATATCGAAGTAATCGTTGATGGAATTGGCCGCTGCTGCAATAAGTCCGCCGGAAATTGAGGCGAACAATACCGCGCGAATCGGCTGGATCGTGCCGGTAATGAACGCGCCAATGAAGATGGAAATCATTCCAATGAGCACGTTGACAGGCCGGCATAGCCTGAAGTAATGGCCGATGTTTGTGAACGTGTGCATAGTGCTGTCACAACCTGCTTTCACTTAAATGAAAAAAGTATTTTGATTTTGCATTCAACTCAGAATGCGTTGCGCGCGAGTGGCTGGAATTGCCCTGGCTACCCACTTCACCTTGAAAGTCTCGGAGCGATTGTTGCCTGGAATTGGAGGCGCTGAAAAAATACGTTGTTGCAGCATCAGCTTGCCTGCTTTAAAAATCAGACCGGGCGCATCCTTGTTTCAGATAAAGATAACTCATTAAAATTGAAAGTGTTGAATTTAACATGCTTTTTCAAAAAAAGCAAGGGAAATGTTGAGCAGGAAATAATTTGACAACTGCTCCCCCTTTGTACGTAACAGTACAAAACCATGTCCCACCCTGGCCGGTTATTGACGTCGCTGGCGATGCAACCATTCGTAACTGATTGAAAATCTGGACTGATCAAAGCTGGTATGGCGTTTGAATGACTATGCTGCGACGACAGGTCGAAAGGTCGTCAACAGAAGACTTGATACGAATCCACTGGTCAATTAATTTTCGGAGGTTATTATGAAACGCATATTGTTCACCACGCTGATGTTCGGATTTGCCCTCTTGCTATCCGTGGGAGAAGCTGCATCCACAGTCTACGTTCGCATCGCGCCGCCGGCGCCGAGAGTCGTTAAGGTGGTCACTCCCAGACCTTATCCCAATGCAGTCTATGTTTCCGGTCATTGGACCTGGAATAACGGCGCTGGCAAATACGTCTGGATCGATGGGCATTGGGTGAAACCGCCCCGAGGCAAAGTATGGGTGGAAGGCGTTTGGGTGAAAAAACCGGGCGGTTATGTCTGGACGCCGGGACATTGGCGCGCTCGATAATCGATAACTTTTTTCGAATCTACCTTCTTACCATCACATCTCAGTCCTCCCTAAAATGGCTCAAATAACGCTCTGAGCCATTTTCTTTTTCATGAATTGTCGCATCAGGACCCTCCAGAAAATCTTCGGAATTTTCATTGCAAATTTAATGTGAATTGAGTACATTGGCGATGGATTTCTTCTGAACCCGATTTGAAACAGGCACGCGATGTTTTGCTCCAACCTGCCAGACCCGACCAGACTCATGAAATTTACCCGCGCAGAAGGCGGCGCTATTCCGTCCGAAGAAACGCCTCTGTGGCGATTGGAAACGATTGACATTGTTGGCTTCTATTAGCTGAAAGAAAGGGACGCTGATGAAAACAATCATTGAACCATTTCGGATAAAAATGGTTGAGCCGATTCGAATGACGACGCGGGAGGAACGCGAAAAAATAATCGCCGGGAGAGGCTACAACCTTTTTATGGTAGATGCCGAAGATATCATCATCGATTTATTGACAGATAGTGGGACCTCAGCGATGAGCGATTCCCAATGGGCGGGAATCATGCGGGGGGACGAATCGTATGCCGGCGCGCGAAGCTACTATCGTTTTCTGGAAAAAGTCAGAGAGATCACCAATTTCAAACATATCATTCCCACGCACCAGGGGCGCGCCGCCGAGCGAATCCTGTTCGAAATTCTGGGGCAGAGCGGCAAGTTCGTTCCTTCCAACTCGCATTTCGACACAACGCGGGCGAACATCGAATATCACAGCGCCGAAGCAGTGGACTTTGTCATTGCCGAGGGCAGGGATCCCCGGTCGATGCATCCGTTCAAAGGTAACATGGATCTGGACAATCTGGAAAATTTCATTCAGCAGAAAGGCGCCCGTAATATTCCGGTCTGCATGTTGACCATCACCAATAACTCAGGGGGCGGGCAGCCGGTTTCCATGGAGAATATCCGAAAAACGAAAGAACTGGTGTCGCGATACGACATCCCGTTATTTTTGGATGCGTGCCGATTTGCTGAGAATTCCTATTTCATCAAAATCCGTGAAGCCGGGTATGCGAATAAAACCTGCAAAGAAATTGCCCGGGAGATGTTCTCGTACGCGGATGGCTGCACCATGAGCGCGAAGAAGGATGCGCTGGTCAATATCGGCGGATTCCTGGCAATGAACGATGATCAATTGGCGCTGCAAGCCAGGAATGTTTCGATAGTCACGGAGGGTTTTCCCACCTATGGCGGATTAGCGGGCCGCGATCTGGAAGCGATTGCGCAAGGGCTGGAAGAGGTGCTGCACGAGGATTATCTCCAATACCGCATCCGGACCGCGGAATACATGGGGGAGAAACTGGACAGGATGGGCGTGCCCTATCTGAAGCCGGCCGGCGGTCACGCAATTTATCTGGATGCCAAAGCGTTTGCGCCGCACATTCCGGTAGAGGAGTTTCCGGGGCAGTCAGTTGCCTGCCAGCTTTACATTGAAGGCGGAATTCGTTCCTGTGAAATTGGCGGAGTGATGTTTGGCAGAAACGATCCGACGAGCGGGCAGTACATGCCGCCGGCGCTGGAGCTTGTTCGATTGGCGTTCCCGCGGCGGGTGTATACGCAGAGCCATTTTGACTATGTGCTGGAAGTGATCGAAGACGTCTACAAAAATCGAGCGATGCTACGTGGTATTGAGATCGTGTACCAGGCTAAACTTTTACGCCATTTCACGGCTGAATTTAAAATGAAGTAGCAGCCGGTTGTTTCGGCTCCGGCAGGGACAGCTTTTCGAAATTGTGATCGAACGAAAACTCGTTTTATACTGAACAATAAAGAGATTTTCCAGGTTTATTAAAATTGACCTCATCCCTTAATCCCTTCTTACCCTGCGGGCAAGAAGGGAATTTTTTTCTCCATCTCATTGAAGGAGAGGGTCGGGGTGAGGTCAATATTAGCAATTTTCGTTCAGACACAAAATAATGACTCTTTGTCCGCCTGCTTCTCGCTGTAAAAAAGTTTTTACCCAATAAAAAAAACCGAATATGGTGTTGCCACATTCGGTTTTTTCATTCTGAGATTCAACCAAGTTTATAAAGCAGCCAGTTTCGCAGCGCGTTTGGCAGCTCGTTTCTCTTTGTAACGTGCTGATTTTGTTTCGAAAATGACGTATAGCACAGGGACGACGATCAGCGTGAGAATCGTGGCGACCAATAAACCACCAATCACGGCACGGGCCATGGGCGCCCAGGTTTCAGCGCTTTCTCCGATGCCCAGAGCTAATGGAACCATGGCCAGAATGGTGGTGAGCGCTGTCATGAGCACAGGGCGCAATCGCGTCCTGCCGCCTTCACTCACAGCTTCGTACAATTCCTTGCCTCCTTTACGCAACTGATTGGTATAATCCACAAGCACGATGCCATTATTGACCACAATTCCTACTAGCATAATCATACCGATGAGCGACATAACAGTGATCGAACTACCAGAGAAAAGCACCGCCATGGCCACGCCAATCAAGGAAAGCGGAATGGTGAACATGATGATGAACGGATCTAAAAATGATTCGAATTGCGAAGCCATCACCATGTAGACCAGAATGATTGCGACGAGCATGGCGATTCCAAGATACATGAAGGATTCCGCCTGCTCCTCGGCAGCGCCGCTGATTTCCAGTCGGAAGTCACGGGGCAGAACCACCTTTTTCATTTCCTTCCTGACATCGCTCGTCACGCTGGCCAGGTCGCGGCCGAATACCATTGTCGATACTTTAACGACGCGCTCCTGATCTTCGCGGGCAATTTGCACCGGGGCTCTGCTGGCGACGACATCGGCAATCGCCCTCAACGGAACGCGCGCCCCATTGGGAGCAACGATCAGAATATTCCCCAGGTCGTCTTTGCTGGTTCTGAAGCGTTTATCCAGTTGTACGCGGATGTCGTATTCATCACCGCTCTCACGGTAGACGCTGGCTATAGAACCCAGCACATTGGAGCTGATTGTTTGGGAAACCTGGGCAGCAGATAAGCCAAGATCGGACAGTCGATTCCTATCCAGTTCGATTTTGAGTTCCGGCATGGATTCTTCGAGGCTCATTTCAGCCTGGGTGATCCCGGGAATTTTCTCAACCATCTGCAGAATCTGCTCGCCAATGACTCTGGATTGATTCAAATCATGGCCAAAAATTTCGATGACAATATCCCCTTCGCCGAACATGGCGCTAAAGCCCTGTTCCTGATAGCGGATTTCAGCGCCGGGGATATTTTTGAATTTTTTCTGGAGGTCATAGTCTATTTCGGCCTGGTGCCTTTTTCTGTCGGTGATTTTACATAGCTTCACACCGACTTCACCTTTATGCGAACCCCCACCGCCGAACAGCGCTCCAATTCCCTCGCCCTGTCCAAATTCCATACGAATGTCGATGGCCTCCGGAACTTCCTTTTTTATGATGTCGGTGATTTCTTTCATGGTTTTTTCCATTTCATCGAGGCTGGTCCCCGGCGTTCGTTTCACGGTGTATGAGATATAGCCCATGTCCGATGGCGGGAAGAAGTCGCCGCCACTGGTGGCAAAAACCACGAGTGACAGGAGAAATGCAATCAGAGAACTCCATAAAATAAGTTTGCGATGATACAATGACCAGTCTAACACACGACCGTAATTTTCAGCCAACCAGGCCAGGAATTTGGTAATTGGATCTTTGATCGCTGAAAAAGTCGCTTTTCTATTGGGGCGGTCTTCCGCACGAGTTAAAAATTGGGATGCCAGCAAAGGAACAAGCGTCAAAGCGACAGTCAACGAGGCTAACAGCGAAAAGCAGATCGTCACTACCATGTCATTGAACAATTCGCCGGCAATGCCGGGGACGAATAACACCGGAACAAACACTGCCAAAGTAGTCAGCGTGGATGCGGTGATCGCCATGGACACTTCAGATCCGCCTTTCTCCGCGGCAACGATGGCATCGTCGCCCAGTTGCCTTCGCCGGAAAATATTTTCCAGTACAACGATGGAGTTATCCACAAGCATACCGATCGCCAGCGCCAATCCTGCCATTGAAATCATATTCAGTGTGATGCCGGATTGATCCATAATAGCAAAGGTAACAACCATTGAAGTGGGGATGGAAACTACCACAATCAACGACGTCCGAACATTCAACAGGAAAAATAACAGAACGAAAAAAGTGAGAATAATCGCCTGGACTGCCGTGTTCCCCAGGTTGGACATAGATTTATTGATGAAAGTCGCCTGATCGTAAAAGTTGTTGATCACTACACCCTTGGGTATTTCCTGTTGAATCGCCGGCAGTCGTTCTATGACATGTTCGCAAACCTGCACCGTGTTGGCATCTGATTGTTTGCTGACCATGAGAAGAACGCCGGGTATATCATTCACAAATTCGCGCTGCCGTTGTTCTTTAAAACCATCGACTACTTCAGCAATGTCTTTGACGCGCACGGGCGTTCCGCCGATGTTGGCAATCGTCGTATTTCGGACCTGCTCAAGATTGGAATATTCACCCACAGTCTGGACTGTGAATTCCATCATCGCGTCGTCGATCCAGCCGCTGGGGATTTGCATATTGTTCATCCGCAGCGCGTTGACGACGTAATCGATGGAAAAATTATGGGCTTGCAGTTTGTGCGGATTCACCAGCACGCGAATTTCACGAACAAGCCCGCCCGTTGTTGTTGCATTGGCCACGCCGGCAATCCGTTCAATTCTTGGCTCGATGTCGTGTTCGGAAATACGTCGCAATTCAGCCATTCCGTACTGGTCGGATTGCACGCCCATGAACATAATCGGCTGCAACGATGGATCAAATGCGAAGGTAATGGGCGAACTCACTTCATCGGGCAAATAGTCCCGGACCAGGTCGATGTACTTCCGCGTATCGATTTCGGCCTGATTCATATCCGTGCCCCAGTCGAATTCGAGTATGACGAGGGACAAGCCCTGGCTGGTTGTCGAGCTCACTTTTTTTACATTTTCAACAGAGGAAACAGCTTCTTCAATTGGACGGGTCACCGTCGTTTCGATATCATACGGGTTCACACCGGAATATTGACTGATGATGGCAATGACAGGAAATGTCAGATCCGGAAATAAATCTATCTTCAACCGCAACAGGGAAAAGAGACCAAACCCGATCACAATGAGATAAATCATGTAAAATGTGACTCCGCGTTTGATCGCCAGAGAAGTCATATTCATGATTACTTGCCTCCTTCAACTAATACATTCACAAGAGAACCGTCTTTCACACTCTGCTGGCCGACGACAATTATTTTGTCGCCTAACTGAACGCCATTGGTAACCACGGCAAACGTGCCGTTGGAATACGAGATATCTACACTGCGCAGCAAGGCAATGCCTTCCTTCTCGATGAAAACCTGGGAATAGATAACAGCGACATCTTCTCCCTGGACTCGTTTCATTTCTGTTTTTTCGATGATCGCGTGTTTGGGCACAACCAGGACGTTCTTGAAGGTTTTCACACAGATCGATACTTCGGCAAACATACCCGGCTTCAGTTGCAAATTGCTGTTGTCCACCATGATTTCAATTTTGCCCATGCGGGTCATGGGATCGAGAACGGGTCTGATTTTATCAATAACACCTGTGAATTTATCATCCGGAAAGCTACGCACCAGGAGCGAAGCGCATTGCCCAACTTTAAGTTCACCCAGATCCTGTTCAGGGACGTCGACTTCAACTTTAACGCGATTCATTTTCACCACAGTGGCCAGAGGGAACTGTCCTGCGGCCATATCTCCCTGATCATAATTTCGGACGCCGATAATCCCGGAAATGGGCGATGTAATGGCTGCGTCGGATAATTGGCTTTCAGCCTGAGCCAGAGCGGCCTCGGTCTGTTCGACAAGCGCCTGAGTGGCTTCATACTGAGTCCGAATAGCCTCGAACTGCTGCTGGCTGATGGCATTCTCTTTTTGCAGACGCTGCGCGCGATGGTACTCCGCTTCCAGATTCGCCAATTGCGCTCTGGCGCTCGCCAGCCCGGCCTTCGCCTGATTGACGGCCTGCTCAATGGTTGTGGCCTGTATCAAGGCGATGGTATCGCCTTTGGCAACGTAATCACCTTCATCTTTGAAAAACCGGGTAATCCTGTCCGGGATTTTTGAGAACAATTTCACTTCCTGCTCTGCCATAATATCGCCGGTGTAGGTCAATTCTTTGGTCACTGTTGAGGAAATGACTTCGGCTGTTTGCACCGGAATTTTCACCTCAGCGTCCTTGGCAGACGTTCCGGATTTGGAACAACCCATCGATAACATTGCGACAAGACCAATCAGTCCTATAATGACAACCAATCGTTTCATTTTTAACTCCTTCACTATGTTGAAAAAAATTTTATTTTCGTGGAATATCTGAATGAAAATCCAGTCGAACGGATTGAAGTTTTTAATTCAGAATTCCCTTTAATTTTCCAGTCACTTTTCTCAGTTGATATCGGGCGACTTCGTATTCATACAGCGAATTGACGTGACTCAGTTTGGCCCGCGTCAGCGCCAACTGGGAATTCAGCACATCCAGTTGGGTGTTCGCGCCTTCTTCGTACATCAAATTGGCCAATCGAAGCGCCTCTGTTGCCAGATCCACCGTTTGACTGGCGGATAGATATTTCTGTCTGGCTTCTTTAAATTTATTGTAACTCACTTCGGCTTCGGCGGACACCCCGTCGAAGACCTGTTTCTCAGTATCCAGCATGATCTTGTAGTCCAATCTGGCTTTCTGGTATTGCTTGGCGGAACGGAATCCATGGAAAAGCGGTACCTGCAGGCTGAACGCAGAGGTGAGACCTTTGCTGAAGTCATCCTGAGCCAGTTCATAATCATTTTTCATGGACATGTATGAAAGATCCGTTTGGAAGAATAACTTGGGCATGAAATTGCTCCTCGCTAACGCGATGCCCTTCCGGGAAATGTTCTTTTGCGCCTCAATCGCCAAAATGATGGGGCGGTTGGTCAGCGCCATCTTTTGGATCTCTTCCAGCGTCATGCTGCCAAAATTGTCCTCAGTGAATTGAAATCTACCTTCGATTTCCACGGCCGTATCCCGATTCAGACCCAGAATCGTTTTCAATTGAGTCAGGGCTGACTTATAATTATTCTGCGCGGTGATGACTTCCGGCCGCATGTTGGCGACTTCCACTTCGGCCCGCATTTTATCAAATCCTGAAGCGTTGCCGACTTCGAACTTCTTGGCGACGTTTTCGAAATTCGCTTTAGCCTGCTCAAAGGCTTCTTCCTGTACGTTGATCAACTCTTTCGTGAGGAGGCACAGGTAAAAAGCGTTGGTGGTGCGATAAATGAGCTCTTGCTTTTTCTCCTCCAGATTTTCTTTGGCGGCGGTTTTCACTGAATAGGCCGTCTGAATCCCGGCAATACCGGCTCCGCCAAGAAACAGCGGCTGCGAGACAGTGGCGCCATAGACAAATGTATTTTCCAGCCCGAATGAAATAGGGATAAAATCCGGGGCATCGGCAAGTTCAGGAATGTAGGACGCTAACGGCTCAATCATCGGCTTGATGAAGTTGGGAATGATGCTGGTCTGGATTTCCCATGAATGCTGGAACGAAGCCGAAGCGTCTAACTGGGGCAGAATATTGGAATAAGCCTCCCAGATACTGGCTTTGGCTTTTGACAATTCCTTTTCCGCCATCTTGATTTCGGGATTATTTTTTTGAGCCAGGTCAATGCTCCTGTCGAGAGTCAAGGTCATCTTCTCCTGACCAAACATTGAAACCGGGACAATCAAAAATATTGTGATTACGGCGACATGAATCTTTTTCAAAATATGCATCGCAGCCTCCATTATTAAAATCCTCGTCATTGAGTATAAGTTCTGTAAAGAGTATAATTAAAACTGAGCAAGATTTTCTCGTGATCCTATTCGTTCAAACCTTTGAAAATTAAATCGATGATATCCTCGGCCAGTTGATCGGTCAGGATTTTTTTTTCGCTCTTCAATTGCTGAATGACATAGTAGAAAATAACGCCGCCAATGATTTCCACAGCAAGCTCCGGTTTGGCGCTTGCGCCGAACTCATTGGAGTTGATGCCATCCTGAATGATGTTGAGAAACCGCTGTCTGTGTTGCTCAACGAGAAATGTATATCGCTCCAGAAAAGGCAACTGCTCGACTGTGAAAATCAGCGACATGAAAAACTTGGAAAACTCGGGATGTTTTAAAACCGAGCGAAACCGCAATTTGGTCAATTCAATCAATTTTTGTTTGGCCGGGATTTCCAACCGATCGACTTTTTCCATTGCGCGCACGGCTTCGAATAAACCTCGTTCGACCAGGGCTTTGTATATTCCCTCTTTATTCTCAAAATAATAATAAATCGTGGGTTTGGTAACGCCCGAATGCTCGGATATTTCCCGCATGGATACGCCATTGTATCCTTTTTCGGCGAATAGCCTGGCCGAGACCTGGAATATTTTCTTCCGCGTATTGCTATTTAAATTTTTTTTCAGATCACTCATAATATTTTTATTTACTTACCGGTCGGTATATCCTTTCATGAAAAAACAATGCTACTCTTACGCCCGACACAGTTTGAAAGTTTCACAAAAATTGGAAAAATTTAAATTTCATTTCAGTCGAAACCTGATGGTGGAATACAACTGTCCGTTTGTTCAGAGTGCGGACTTGATAGTGCAGCAGGTTTGAGGGAAAAGAAAGTTCGATACGGCAAATCGAGCGCGGTAAATGCGATGGAGTCGGGCAATCGCGCGCGTATAAAATTGTGCTCAGACCGCGCCGGCCGTATTGCGTTTCATGAACAGTGGCCGACAGAACACAGCGCCGCGTTGGGCTCTGCCAGCCTGTTCGTATCACAAAATGGTCCGACTGAAATTTCAGGATCGCTTTGACAGGACTTCATTCTCATACTGAAGCACGTCGTTGATCCATGTATTGCCCGGGGCGACATCTTTTTTCAGACAGTAAAAATCCCACACCGCGCCGAATGGCAATGCCTTCGCTTCTTCCAGCAAAGCCAGCCGGACAAAATGGTTCTGATTATTTTCTGCGGTCAGCAGAGCGGCTCGCGGCTCCAGCAGGGCGATGAGCAGCGCTTTGAGCAACGACCGCACGCCGGTGACATACGCGCCGATCCGATTGATGCTCCCATCGAAAAAGTCAGTCGCAAAGTTAACCCGATGCAGCACATCGGCCCGCACAATTTCTTCGGCAACGCAGCGCAGCTCATCGGAGAGCGTCGGGACATGATCGCTATCCCAGCGCACGCCGCGGCTGACATGGAAAAGCATCTCGTCCGAGAATTGCATAATCGAGGAAATTTTATCGCCGATGGATTCAGTAGGATGAAAGTGCCCCATGTCCAGACACATCATGTGACCGCGGGACATGGCGTATCCCAGGTAAAAATCAAATGAGCCGACCACGAAGGACTCGCTGCCAATGCCGAACAATTTGCTCTCCAGCGAGTCTTTCATTTCGGTCGGCATGTAGCGCGTTTCGAAGATATCATCCAGCGATTCTTTCAACAGGCTCCGATGCGTCCAACGATCCACAGTGTTGTCTTTGGAGCCGTCGGGGATCCACAGGTTATGGACGCACGGTGAGTTCTGCTGGCGGCCCATCACCGCGCTGATTTCGCGGCAGTGTTTCACATGCTCAATCCAGAATCGCCGGTATGCGTCATTTTTGCTGCTCAATGTGAAGCCATCATTCGATTTCGGATGAGAAAAACAGGAGGCGTTAAAATCCAGTTTGAAGTCATTCTGCCGCGCCCAATCGATCCACCCCTGAAAGTGCTCCGGCACAACGGCGTCGCGGTCGACTCTCTTCCCGCCGAATTCACCATAGATCGCATGGAGGTTCAACCGAAATGTCCCGGGGAGCAGCGACACTACTTTTTTCAGATCCATCCGTATTTCGTCGATATTTCTGGCCTTGCCGGGATAGTTCCCGGTCACCTGAATGCCGCCGCCGGTCAATTGCGCTTCGGGCGATTCCAGTCCAACGACATCATCGGTCTGCCAGCAATGCAGCGAAATGGCGATGCGATTGAGTTTGTCCAGAGCAGCGTCGGTATCAACGCCATTTTCGGCATAGAGTTCTTTTGCGATTTGATAGGTGTGCTCGATTGTGGCTAATCGATTCATGGGTCACTCCTTGATTTGTGATAAATGAAAATCATCCCATTTGGGCAGTTCTCGTGCGCCTGCGCCGGGCATTCGTAAAATTGCTTCATCGGATCAGGGAAGGCGTTTCGGCTGGACAATGCTCAGCGGGATTCGCCTCGATCGTTTATCCCGTATCGTCTCATTTTTCGATGCAACGATGTCCGTTCCAGCCCGATTTTCTCCGCTGTTACCGTCACATTCCAATTGAATTTTATCAAATTTTTGAGCAGATAATTTTTTTCAAAATTCGCCCGGGCTTCCTGAAAATTTTCTATTTCCATAGTCTCGGAATAGAGATTTTTTATATTCAGCAGTTTCGCAACTATCTGGGCTGTGATCACTTCGGCGTCGGACAGCACGCAAATCTGCTCCATGAAATTTCTCAATTGCCGGACATTACCGTTCCACGGCTGGTCGCTGATCAGTTCGATAGCATCATGCGTGAAGCGCTTCGGCGGCAGATTGTTTTTTTTCAAAATCTGGTCCAAAAAGTGAGCGCAAAGCGGAGCGATATCCTCCCGCCGTTCTCGTAACGGAGGGATGTGAATGGCCATGCCGTTGATCCGATGGAAAAGATCGTCCCGGAACGAATGCGCCTTGATCATGTCATCGAGATTTTTATTGGTAGCGCAGATAATTCGTACGTCCACAATGATGGTTGAAGTGCCGCCGATTGGGGAGAATTCACCGTGTTCGATCGCCCGCAGCACCTTTGCCTGGGCCATGAGGCTCAAATCACCGATTTCATCCAGGAACAGGGTGCCTTTATCAGCTAACTGAAAGGTGCCCATTTTTTCATTCCGGGCGTCGGTGAACGAGCCTTTTGTGTGCCCGAATAACTCGCTCTCGACCAGTTCATTCGGTATCGATGCGCAATTCACAGGCTGAAAATTTTTATCGGCGCGGAGGCTGTTCAGGTGAATGGCCTGCGCCACCAGATCCTTGCCTGTCCCACTCTCGCCGGAGATCAGGACCCTGGTATCCGTGGGCGCAACTCTGTCGATGATCTGAAAAATGTGCTGCATGGCCGCGCTGACGCCCACCATTTTGTAGCGTCTCTCCGGCTGTCGGATGAGCTGATTCCGCTCGTGCAGCAGCCGCGTCTTTTCAATTGCGTTTTTTATAGACAATAAAATCCGCTCCGGCTCCACCGGTTTTTCCAATAAATCAAAAACCCCGGATTTGGTCGCCTGGACGACATTTTCAATGGCGCCATGTCCGGCAATGATGATGATCGGCTGCCTCGGGTTCAACTGCAGGATTGAATCGACGACGTCAAGACCGTGATAATCCAGTATGTTCAGATCGAGAATGATGACATCGATCGTTCTCTCGCGAAACAGATTCAGCCCTTTTTCACCGGAATCGGCTGACAACACATCGTAACCGGAGGCCGTGAAGAGATCAGAGAAAAAGCGTAGCGACACAGAGTCGTCATCGATAATCAGAAGAATTGGTTTTTCACGCATGAATAATCTGCATTGGTTCAGGTCCCGAGCATTTTGTCACTAAATTCGGCTGTCGCCAAATACGGATTGCACCGTCTCAAGGATGAATGCATGGGCGCATGCATTGCCCGCCACCACATTTCCTTCGCGGATGTGATTTTGATCCCCGTTAAAATCGCTGATCATCCCTCCCGCCTCTTTGATGATGAGATGGCCGGCAGCGATATCCCACGGGCTCAGCCTCAATTCCCAGAATCCATCGAATCGGCCAAAGGCGACATAGGCTAAATCCAGCGTCGCCGAACCGGTCCGGCGGATGCCGCTGACTGCGAGGAAAATTTTCGATAGCGCCTCCCAGTAGCTTGTCAGCAGATGTTTGTTGCGAAATGGAAAGCCAGTGGCAATGAGACATTGAGTTAAATCATTCCGGGCAGATACGTGCAGACGAGCATTGTTACAATACGCGCCACAGCCTTTTTCTGCAAAAAAAAGCTCATCCCGATAGGGATCGTAGACAACGCCCAGCACGACGCTGCCGTCAATTTCATGAGCAATGGACACCGCGCTGTGGGGCAAGCCGTGAATGAAATTGGTCGTGCCATCCAGCGGATCGATAATCCACCGATGCGAATTTTTCTGGACGGACGCGCCGGTCTCTTCTGCAAGAATTTCATGCTCCGGAAATTCCCGCGAAATGATTTCGATGATGCGTTGCTCGCACTGCTTGTCGATCTCAGTCACGAAATCAAAGGGGCTTTTATTCGAAATATCCAGGCTGGAAATCTTGCCCAGATGTTGTTTGAAGTACTTTGCAGCTTCGGTCGCTGCATGAATTGCAGTTTGTTTTTCGGTCATAACACGTTCATCTTTTTCATTTAACATTACTCCCAAACCAGGGCGTTTTAGTTATCGGTTCCTGTTCAAATTTTAGTCCTCACAACGCGCGAATATCTTGGGCCGGCGATGCTGTGGCGGAGCTGATTTCCGCGAACGCGCAGCATTTCAGCGTCCATCGACAGGAGAAAAGGTGGTGAAAGATCAGGTCAGGAATCGGCCCAACCAATCGTTCATCCCCGGACCAGGCAGGCGACCCAGTGGCCCGGCGTGACCTCTTTGATCTCCGGCTCAATTTTATCGCATTGATCCATGCGATAGGCGCAGCGGGTATGAAAGCGACATCCCGCCGGCGGAGTAATGGGCGATGGGATATCGCCGGGAATCAAAATTCGCTGCTTGCTTTTTTTCGGATCAGGGATTGGAATCGCAGACAACAGCGCTTCGGTGTACGGGTGCAGAGGATTTTTATACAATTCCGACGCAGTGGCTAACTCCACAATCTTGCCGAGGTACATCACGGCCACACGATCCGAGATATATTCCACGACGCGCAAATCATGGGCGATGAAAATATAGGACAATTCGAATTCTTCCTGCAACTCCATGAGCAGGTTGATCACCTGCGCCTGAATGGACACATCCAGTGCGGACACCGGCTCATCCGCAATAATCAGTGTGGGGTTGAGCGCCAGGGCGCGGGCAATGCCGATGCGCTGGCGCTGTCCGCCGCTGAACTCATGGGGATAGCGCTTCATCTGCTCCGGACGGAGCCCCACGCGCGCCAACAGGTGTTCGACGCGATGTTCGCGCTCTTTGCCTTTGGCGATGCCGTGATAGGATAATGCCTCTCCGACAATGGTTTCCACGGTCATGCGCGGGTTCAGGGATGAATAGGGATCCTGAAAAATGATTTGCATCTCACGCCGCAGATGCTGCAGTTCTTTCCGATCGAGCTGGAATACCTCTTTATCATTGAAAGACACCTCGCCGGAAGTCGGCTCAATGAGACGAAGCAACACCCGCGCTACTGTGGACTTGCCGCAGCCGGACTCTCCCACCAGTCCCAGGGTTTCGCCCGTGAAAAGCTCGAAACTGACGTCGTCCACCGCATGGACATGGCCCACTGTCCGCGACAATATTCCGGCTTTCAATGGAAAATATTTTTTAAGATGAGATACTTTCAGTAGCGGTTGAATGGAGTTTTTCATGGTCGCTTTTCGGATGAATAGGTTATCAACCCGGATAATGCAATAGCCACAAAGGCGCTAAGACTCAAAGAATGAATTTACAAAATGTTATTATCAACTTTATGAGAAAACTTTTTCATTTTTTTGTCTAAAAATTTCTAACCCGCATTATTCATTGTATTTTTAAAGGAAGCGGGATAACCTGAATGGTGCATAAATTTAAAATTTGAATATAAAACTGAGTTTGATTTTGCATATACATTCACACATTATGAAAACATAATGTTAAGTTGGCCTATTGGAGAATTCATGAATAATTCAGGCTAAACAGCTTCTGTTTTCATTAGTGATACGTAGCGACTTCGAGTCCTGGTGGTAATTCTTCAAATTTCTATTGCTTTATTTGAGATTAAAAAATCAGGCCAAAACAGCCACAGACACGATACGGATCACCGGTTCAACAGGTCAAAACGCGGAGCTATCCCTGCATCTCCATAATTTTATGAATGGGCGGGAAAAACTCTTCCTTGCGCAATTCGGTTTCAGCAATGAACAGCTCAATTGTCAAAATTTTGTTTCCCGGGAAATTCACCGACAGGGTGTGGTTGTTGTCAATCACCAGTTCCCCATGGCTCACCGGCTCTTCGGCCATGGTCACGATTCGCGCGGTGGAAATCCGCTGGAAGAAGTGTATTCGTCCGGCCACATCCCGGTTGGAAATATTGTACATGCGAATGATGATGGCATCGTTGTGTTCGCTGCGTTTCAGGCAGGACAGCACCAGTTCCGCCGGCTGAACAGTGAGAAAGGCCCCAGTCTCCGGCAATTGCTCCGGCTTCTTCCGAATCTGTTTCGTGAGCATCGGCGTGGAGTTGTTGAACGCCAGGGTGTGGCTTTCGTCGCTGAGCCAGTTGCCGGCATGGGGAATGATGGCGTATGAAAATTGATGGACGCCGGGGCATTGCCCGCCGGGCGTTTTGAAACGCCAGCCATCCCGGCCTTTGCGCGTCATGAGATCGAACCTGGCCAGAGACCCAACGCAGCGCAACAGAGTGAGGGCTATGGGACTTTCCGGCGTCCGCTTCACCTCGAACTCCGTCACATCCGGGCTGGCAATGGTCAGACCGCGGCCGGCGTCGTTGATGGAAACAAAATGCTGGAATGGATGCGTGGGAATGGGGTCTTCCATCCACCCCTTCCTGGGCGGCAGCGCAATTTTCCGGCTGATCACATCGAAGTTGCCGCCGGCGAATGAGAATTCCGCGCGAATCTGGCTGGGAAACAGGACCCGCAGCCGGTGATCTTTTGCGCGATTATCGATCTCCGTGGAAATTTGTATGTATCGGGTTTTGGAATGGATCGCGACTCGACTGATGACCGGGCAGGTAACTTCTGCATCGCTTCGGGACTGAAAATCCGGATTGAGCGACTCCGGCAGTTTCAAATTTCCCTTGATCATGAAGACAGCCTTCACCGGCCCCTGCTGCTCGATGGAAATTTGCGGCGGTGTTTCAAATCCATAAATGAGCCGATCTTTCATCGGAAACGAATAGGTGTACTCATCCCCGCTGTCGCCACCATCTTCGAACAGATTGCAATTGGAATAGGTCTGGGACGTCGTTTTATTGAGCACATCAAATGTCCCCTCCGGGCGGAATCGTATTTTGAGGAATGTATTTTCCGCGGAGAAATTTTCAACGACCAGATCCGTGGCTGGTTCGGCCAGGTCCGCCGCCGGAATGACATGGTACAATTTATACCCGCACGATGGAATATTTTCAGCCAGAAAAGAGAAAGTCACCTGCTTCACCATCACCGACATCGGCCCGAAACGCGGGTCGACCTGCAATTTTTCGACGACGCGGATGCTCTCCACCTGACAGGGAACAGTTGCTGCATCGGCAGACGATACAGCGATGGAGAAGATTTCCGTGTCGGCCGGGAAATCTGCGCGGCCGGTCACCACTTCACTCCGCTTCCAGCCTAACGGGTTGAACAGGATGATATCCGCCTGCCGGGCATCAAGCGCGTTCAGATCCGGCGTATTAAAAATGGTGTAGAAACTGCGGTCGATGAGATCATGGGCAATTTCCCGGGACCAGGCAAATCGCGTCTGCATCTGTTCGTGGACCGCATCCACGCTGCAACCGCAGATGTCGTCGTGAGGTTGATTTTGCATGAGATATTTCCATGACTGCCAGATTTGCGCCTGAGGATAGCGGCCGCTCAGCGTCCAGGCAATTGCGGCGAGCGGCTCGACAAATCGCTCCAACAGCGTCTGGGAGTCGTTGTTCGCTTTTTTCAAATACATGCGCGAGGAAATCGTGCCAGCCAGGAGATTGACATGCTGATTGTCCCGCAGCTCGCCTTTCAACATGGGAATTCCTTTCACGTCCTCTTTCAGGCGGGCGAACAGCTCCGGAATGGTGCTGTGAAAAATATTCGCGTCCGGTTCGATCTGGTTGGCCAATTCGATGATGGCCGGCAAATTGGGCTGGGGTTCGATATGGTCGCAGCCGTTCATCACCACGAGATGGTCGGTGGTGGCGTGGCGCTGCCGCTCCTGCAAAATGGCGGCAAGTCGCTGCTGCAACGCCTCCGGTTCTGAAGGTAGAAACACGCCGTAACAATAGCCGCCCACATCCTGCACCTTGTAAGTGAGGACAGTGGAGCCATCCGGGGAACGCCAGTAAAATTCAGATTTGAAATCCGGGCCGCCCACGCCGCGCCACATGATGGCATTGTCGATTTCGAAGTTGGCAAAAATCTGGGGCATCTGCGAAATATGCCCGAAGGCATCGATGACATACCCGACTTTCATGACCTTTCCCAGGGCGCCGGCCATGGCATGTCCCAATAGCAAATTACGAACAATGGATTCGCCGCTGACCAGGAATTCGTCGCACAGGACATACCAGGGACCGATTAAAACGCGCCCCTGCCGCACAAGGCTTTCCAGTCGCGGCCTGTTCTCCGGCCGAATTTCAAAATAATCGTCCAGCACAACCGTCTGACCGTCCAGATGAAAATAGCGATAGTCGGAATTTTTCTCCAGCAGATCGAGGAGGGTGTCGATGAGGTCGACCAGTTTCAGACGATACTGCTGAAACGTCATGTACCATTCGCGATCCCAATGGGTGTGGGAGATGACATGAACCTGCTTCTTTACCATGACTCAGTCCTTTTTCTTCAGGTGCTTGCCCAATTCGATGTAGGGTTTAAATTGTTCGATGATGAAATGATGCCAGACGCTTTTCACGATCTGCGCTGTGGCGGCATCGATTTCACCGGCTATATGGACGTCCAATATCAGTTTTGTGGAATCGGCGCCGACCGCAGCGAAAGAATAGCTGCACACGAGCGTCACGGCTCTGCCGGAAAGGCCGAGCGGGCCCTCGAACCGCAGCAGTTTGCCGCGCTGGGCATAAATGACCGTGGCGTGTAACACGCCATCGCCGCTTTCATCAAAAATTTCATAGCCTGCATTATTCATAGTATTTTTAAAGGAGGCTGGCTAACCTGAATGGTGCTCTTTTTAGAATAAACGTACAAAAACTTAGTTTCAAAATAGCTTAGCTTTTAGCTAATTGAAAATCTGAATGTTGACTCAAATTCTGAGCAAGTTCATGAATAATTCAGGATAGAAGCCGCCGCCGGGTTTGGGCTCGATGAAAAAACGCGCCGGCTTTCCGGAGAAGGTGTGATCCCACCATCCGCTGATATCCCCGGTGATGGCATCGTAGATGATCCCCGGCGCGCCGGGCAGCGTCACGCTCTGCCAGAAGCTGAAGACGCCATAGTCCGATCGCTTCATCTCCCCTGCTTCCTGTCCGTTCGAAGTTGACAGAGCACCGGCCAGCAAGATGGCGACCGTCAGGAAAAGGATAGTTGCTCTCATGGAATAGCTCCCTGGATTGAGGGTGACTATCTTCGCAGCTCGTACGGAGCTTCGGGATTGCGCATTTGAAAAACGCACCAAATAAGATAATAATTTTCTTGAAAAAAGCAAGACCGGATTTGTGAGAAGATGAAATTCCTGATAACTTTTCCGAAGGTATCGGGTGAATGTCCGGTCAGCAGCCGGGACAACGGGCGCTTCACTGACGGCGCGCTGATGTTCCCGCAACATGGTTTTGAAAGAAGGGGAACCTGCCGGAAAAATCTCTTGCATCATAAGAAAAAAATATTTACTTTAACCAGCAAAAAAACCGATTGATGGGCGGAATTATGGAGACGCCCGAGTCGATGGGACGCAGTCATGAGTCACGGTGTTGGCTGAAAAACGCAGCGCCACACCCTGTTGTCAGTGGATGATGGGGTTTTTTCGCGATTGAAAATCAACTGTGGAGACATCAGGTATGGAAATTATCAAACCGAGCACGCCGAGAGGCATGCGCGATATTTTGCCGGAGAAAATGCTGAAGCGGAGATTGGTGATGGAGACCATTCAGCGCGTTTTCGAGAAGCATGGCTATGAACCGCTGGAAACGCCGGCGATTGAGAAATTGGAGGTTCTGTCCGGCAAATACGGCGATGAAGGCGACCAACTCATTTTCAAAATTCTGAAACGGGGCACGGACATTGAGAAGGTGGGTCGGGAGATCAGCGAGTTCACATTTCGGGATTACAAAGACATCGTCGATTATGCGCTGCGCTACGATTTGACTGTGCCTCTCAGCCGCGTCATTGCCATGTATCAGAACGAAATCACCCTGCCGTTCAAGCGCTACCAGATCCAGCCGGTATGGCGCGCCGAGCGACCGCAAAAAGGCCGCTACCGGGAATTCTTTCAGTGCGACGCCGACACCGTAGGCAGCGCATCCATGATGGCCGATGCGGAGATCATTTCGCTCATCAATGAAATCCTGTCGACATTGGGCTTTGAGCAATTTAAAATCCGGATCAACAATCGGAAAGTCCTTTCCGGCATTGTCGAATATGCCGGGGTCCAGGCAGATCGGGGAACGGAGGTGTGCATCGCCATCGACAAGCTGGAGAAAATCGGGCTGGATGGTGTGAAAGAAGAGCTTGTGAAACGGGAAATCCCTCAGCCGAGCATCGATAAGATTTTGCCCATATTGGAAATTAGCGGGGAAATGGACACGATTCTCTCCGACATCACCCAATTGCTGCAAGTTTCGGAGATCGGCATGGCCGGCGTTCTGGAACTCGAAGAGTTGATTCCGCTCATTCACGATCTGGGCGTGTCCGAAGATAATTACACGCTGGATCTGTACCTGGCGCGCGGGCTGAATTATTACACCGGCCCGATCTACGAATCCGTGGTGGAAAGGCCAAAAATTGGCAGTCTCACCGGCGGCGGCCGGTACGACGAACTGGTCGGCATGTTTTTGGGAAGGAATATCCCGGCCACAGGAACCACCATCGGCATCGAGCGCATCATAGACGTGATGACCGAGCTGAATATGCTGCCGGAGACCAAAACGACCACCCAGGTTTTGGTGACCATGTTCGACGAGGACACGAAAAAGCTGAGCCTGCAAATTACCCGGCGGCTGCGCGACGCAGGCATCAATACTGAAGTTTTTTTCGAGACCGGCGGACTGAAAAAGCAGTTCAAATATGCGGATAAAAAGGGAATCCCTTACGTCATCATTCTCGGGCCGGATGAAGTGGCGAGAAATGAGGTCATGCTGAAAAACATGATTTCAGGGGAGCAGACGACAACCACGCTGGAAAATGTCATTGCGAAATTAGAGTAAGGCTGGTTCAAGTCCCGTCTCTGCGCTGGATACATTTCCAGCGCGATCAGGTTCGTCCCGATGGAGATAACCGGGGAGATGCGATATCTCCTGTCTGCTGCTGCGACCGGGCCGCGCTTCCTCAGAAATAATCCATTGTGTTCTAATCACAAACGCATATATTTTTCTAGCAGTGGCGCATGGCAATAGATGAGAAAATCAACCCCCTCGACTCCTTCCACCCGGCCATCCAGCAGTGGTTCAAATCTGAATTCGAGCAGCCGACGCCGCCCCAGGTGAACGGTTGGCCTGCCATTGCGCAGGGTGAAAACACGCTCATCCTGGCGCCGACCGGCTCAGGGAAAACGCTGGCCGCGTTTTTAGTCTGCATGGATGACATTCTGAAACAGCTCGCGGAAAATCCACAGGCACTGGACGCCGGCGTTCACACGCTGTACATTTCTCCTCTCAAGGCGCTGAACTACGATATCGAACGAAACCTCCGGCAGCCGCTGGCCGGCATCTGGCAAAAACTCACCGAATTGGAAATGACCATCCCCCGGATTGAAGTGGCCGTTCGCACCGGGGACACGCCTCAAAAGGAACGCCAGCGCATGTTGCGTCGGCCGCCGCATATTTTAATCACCACGCCGGAATCGCTTCATCTGCTGCTCACCTCGCAGCGCGCCCGCGAAATTCTGAGGACGGTGAAGTTCGTCATCGTCGATGAAATCCACGCCCTGTCCGACAACAAGCGGGGTACTTTTCTCAGCATTCTGCTGGAGCGTCTCCAGCAGATCGCGGCGCAGAGGCTGGTGCGCATCGGCTTATCGGCTACGCAAAAGCCGTTGGAAGAAATCGCCAAATTCCTGGCCGGGTGCGATCGGATTGAGACGGATGGTGAAACGCAGTTCAAGGCGCGGCCGGTGACCATCGTGGACGCCGGCATTCGCAAGGAACTGGATCTCCGCATCGTTTCCCCGGTGGACGATTTCCGGGATTTGCCGGAAGATACGGTCTGGCCGGACATTTACCAAAAACTACTGGAACTCATTCAGCAGCATCGGTCCACGTTGATTTTCACCAACAGCCGCGCGGCAGCGGAGCGGATCACCGCTGAGATCAACGAGCGCGCCGGCTATGAACTGGCCAAAGCGCATCACGGCAGCGTGTCCAAAGAAGCGCGTCGGGACATCGAGGCGCAGTTGAAGCGGGGCGAATTGACAGCGTTGGTCGCCACGGCCACACTGGAGTTGGGCATTGATATGGGGGCCATCGATCTTGTGTGTCAGGTGGAATCGCCCAAGGACATCGCGCGCGGTTTGCAGCGAGTGGGTCGCGCCGGCCACTTGTACAAAACCGCCAGCAAAGGCCGACTGCTGCCCAAGATGCGCTCCGACCTGCTGGAAATGGCGGTGGTCACGCGGGCCATGCGCCGCGGCGATGTGTCGCCCATAAAAATTCCCCGCAACTGTCTGGATATTCTGGCTCAGCAAATCATTGCCATGGTCGCGCTGCAACCGTGGTCGGTCGATGCGTTGTATCATCTGGTGCGTCAGGCCTATCCGTTCCAAAATCTGCCCAGAGCGCATTTCTACGGCGTGGTTGAAATGATTTCCGGCCGGTATCCGGCAGAGACGTTCCGCGAGTTGCGGCCGCGGATCTCGTGGGATCGCGTCAATCAGGTGATGCACGCGCTGCCGGGCAGTCAACGGCTGGCGCTGATGAGCGCCGGCGCCATCCCGGACACCGGCCAGTACGGCTGTTATCTGGAGGACAATGCCACCAAAATCGGTGAACTGGAGGAGGAATTTATTTTCGAGCGTCGGTTGGGCGAGGTCATCATCCTCGGTACGAATAACTGGCGCATCAAAGAAATCACGCACGACCGGGTGATTGTCACGCCGGCGCCGGGGGAGCCGGCGCGAATGCCGTTCTGGAAGGGCGAAATGCTCGGTCGCAGTTATCATCTGGGCCAGCTTCACGGCGAATTCTGCCGCGTGGTGGCTGATAAAATGGAACAGCCCGGTTTCCTGGCGTGGCTTCAAAACGAATTCAGTCTGGACGAGACAGCCGCCCGGAATTTATCTCAATTTTTGAACGATCAGAAACGGGAAGCCGGCGTCATCCCGGATGACCGCACCGTGCTCATCGAAGGATTCACCGATGAAATGGGCGATTTGCGGGTCACGCTGCTCACGCCATTCGGAGGACGGCTGCATCTGCCGTGGAAGTTAGCCATTCTGGCCCAGTTCCGGCGACAGCTCGGCATTGAACCGGAATCGCTGCATTCGGACGCCGGCCTGGTATTTCGCTACCCGGTGGAGAAATTCGAGACCATCGTCCGCGTCATTCGGAGCGTCACCTCGGAAAATGTGGAAGCGCTGGCCATCGAGGAATTGGCGAACTCAGCGTTCTTTGGCCTGCGGTTTCGGCAGAATGCCAATCGCGCCATGCTGCTGCCGCGGCCGCAACCCGGGAAGCGCGCGCCGTTATGGTTACAACGGATTCGCTCCCGGGACCTGCTGGAAGTGGCGCGCAAGTACCCGTCATTCCCCATTGTCATGGAGACGTATCGCGAATCGTTGCAGGATTTCCTGGCCCTGGATGAACTGAAACAATTCCTCGGCCGTCTGGAGCGGGGCGACGTGAGCCTGGTGATCCGCCGCAGTTCATCGCCTTCGCCATTCGCAGCGTCCATGATGTTCGAATTCATGACCGGGTACATGTACGAATACGATGCGCCCAAAGCCGAGGATCGAAGCCCTGATTCGCTGGACAAAGACAGTCTGGCTGAGCTGCTGCACCCGGACAACGTGCAGCATCTGCTGGACGAAACGGCCATTGAAGAGCTGGAGGCGCGATTGCAGCATCGCCTGGCCGGCTATCAGGCGCGGACTCCCAGCGAATTGGCGGAGCTGCTGCTGCGAATGGGCGACCTCACTCCGGCGGAAATTTCGCAGTGCATCAGCAGCGATGGGGAGGCGATGCTCAGGGAACTGACCGGGCAGCAGCGCGTCGTGCAGTTCCAAATTCCGAACGCCACGGATCCGGAGCGATGGATCGCTGCGGACCTCTTGCCGGAATTCCGCGCTGCATTTGAAGGGATCGATTGGAGCGAGCCGGGCCCAACAGACGTAACTCCCGAGGAGGCGCGCTGGAAAATTATGCTGCGCTTCGTCCGCCATCAGGCCCTGGTGACTGTGGCGCACCTTCAGCAGCGCTATGGATTTGAAGAGACGGCCGTACTGGAATTCCTCAATCGCGCTCAGGGAGAGGAGAATCTCGTCCGGGTACCATCGCAAACGCCGGATCGCCCGGAGCATTGGGCGTTCAGGGAGACGTTGGAGCGGATCCGGCGCATCACCATCCGGCAGCAGCGGAACGAAATTCAGACATGCGACACAGCGCAGTTCGTCGAATTTCTGCTGAAATGGCAGCATCGGTCGCGGGCGTCGCGGCTCGCCGGCGCCGATGGACTGATCGCGATTCTGGAGCAATTCCAGGGCATATCGCTGCCGGCGTATCTGTGGGAGAGTGAAATTTTCGGCCGGCGCGTGGAAGACTACCGCCCGGAATGGATCGACGATCTTTGTCGCCGGGGAGAAGTGGTATGGCAGGGAACGGCAAGCGCAACCGGCGATTTCGGCAACCTGTCGTTTCTGTTCCGCGAGGATTTCCCGATTTTTCAGTTCAACCCGGAAACCACGGAGGACGCGCCCATCCACGCGAAAATCAAAACTGCGATGCGGAAACTGGGCGCCTGTTTCGTCAGCGATATTGCCTCCGAAACCGGGCTGCCGCCGTCGCTGGTCAGCTCCTCGCTGTGGGAATTGATCTGGCGCGGAGAAGTGAACAACGACACCCTGGCCGCGGTTCGGGCCGGGAAACCGGCCCAGCCGGCGGAGCGCGCGGATGACCCTGCCCGAGACCAGGCTTCCAGAAAACGCTACGGCCGCACACATCGGTATCGGCCGGTGGCCGGTTCCGGCCGCTGGGCATTGCTGCCGGGACGCGATGCCGCCGCGATTGGGTCGTCCGCGATGTTGGAGGCGCTCGCCCGGCAGATCCTGCTGCGATACGGGATGGTGAGTCGGGAGATCTTTCAATTGGAAAACTGGCCTGTGCCGTGGCGTTCGCTGTACGAGAAGCTGGTGCAACTGGAGTGGCGCGGCGAAATCCGGCGCGGCTATTTTGTGCGGGGATTTTCCGGCATGCAATTCGCCCTGCCGGAGGCGGCTGATCTGCTTCGGTCCGACGGTCGCAGGGAATCGAACGGACACATGGCGTTGATCAATACCTGCGATCCGGCCAATCTGTACGGAGCCGCTTCGCCATTGCCGGTGCTGCATCCGTTCTTTCCGGACTGGCGGCTGCTGCGGCATCCCAATAATTTTCTGGTGCTGCAGAACGGCGTTCCCATCCTGGCCATCGAAGCCAGAGGCGAACGGCTGACCCCGCTGCGCGACTTGTCGCACGAAGAAAAGCAGAGCGCAATTTCACTCCTGCCGGATATTTTGTTCGACCCCGGCAACTGGCGTCGCATTCGGGGAATTCGGGTTGAAGAATGGAACGGCGCGCCGGTTCGCAAATCCGAGATCGCCGGCTATCTCAAACAAGCGGGCTTTCGGGATGAGTTCAAAATGATGATCCTGGAACGGCCGATTTAGCCGGGTTGAAATCCGATAGCAGCAAAGGCGCATTGTTGGGACAACTCGCCAGTCGACGGGGAATTGCCGGCCGCGTCGTGAATTGAACGGTGCGAATGATAGTGAAAAAGTCCTGTGGCAGAGACCGCCGCAGAAGAGCAGAGTTAAAAAACACTTTTATGAGGGAAGCCCATGAAACGAATTATTGATCTCCGAAGCGATACCGTGACCAAACCATCCCCGGCCATGCGGCGCGCCATGGCCGAAGCTGAAGTGGGAGACGACGTGTTTGGCGATGATCCCACGATGAATAAATTACAGGCGAAAGTGGCGGACCTGCTGGGCAAGGAAGCTGCCCTGTTCACGCCGTCCGGGACTATGGCCAATCTCATCGCGATTTTAACTCACACGCAGCCAGGGGACGAGGTGATCGTTGAGCGCGAGTCCCATACCTACAATTACGAAGTCGGTGGCGCCGGCGCTCTGGCCGGCGTGCAATTGAATCCCATTCCCGGCAATCGCGGCATTTTATCTGCGGCGCAGATTAAACAGGCTATCCGCGAGCCCAACGTGCACATTCCGGCAACGCGGCTGCTTTGTCTGGAAAACACTCACAACCGCGGCAGCGGCGCAATTTACCCACTCGATGACATCGCGGCCATTCGGCAGTTGACGCTGCAACATTCCATCCGCATGCACCTGGATGGCGCCCGATTGTTCAATGCGTGCGTCGCCACCGGCGTCAGCGCCGCGACCTATGCCCGGCATTTCGATTCGCTGATGTTCTGTTTTTCAAAAGGATTGGGCGCGCCGGTGGGATCGATCCTGGCTGGTTCGACCGAGTTCATCCGGCGGGCGCATCGATTCCGCAAAATGCTGGGAGGCGGAATGCGACAGGTGGGTATTCTGGCCGCTGCCGCATTGTACGCGCTGGAAAACAACGTGGAGCGCCTGGCCGACGACCATGCCCATGCGAAAATGCTGGCCCAGGCCATCGGGGAAATCAAAGGATTCCGCATCCATCCGAATCATGTGGAGACCAATATCATCGTGTTCGATGTGGCTGAATCCGGGCTGACAGTGCCGCAAGTACTGAGCAAGCTGGCGGAGCGCGGTATTCTCATGATTGGATTCGGAGAAAAGCTGGTGCGGGCGGTGACCAGCCTGGAAGTGGGACGCGACGATATCGAAATGACAAAAAAAGCGCTGGCGCAATTGTTCGGATAGCAGAACGGTCTATCGTTTGAACACCCACACAATCATGGACAGGATGAACGTGACCAGCAGTCCCAGGGCGCTGATGAAAATTGAAAGATACAGAATTGGCAAAAAGACGAACACGTATCTCGACGCCGTGGTGATGATGGCTTCCGGCTCCCTGACGAGCGGGTAGATGATGAGGTTGAGCAGAAAAATTGTGAACACGAAGATGAGGAGAGGCGTCCAGAAATATTTGAAATCAGAGCCTGAGGGGGATAAATGGTTGGCGATGCCCAGCATTAAAAATAGAAAAACGTAAAGCTTCCAATCGCCCAGCATGGCCGGGGCAAACATCGTATCGAACAGGTGGTCGAAAAAGTAATAGGCGGATTGCCCGAACATCAGGTAACTTTTCCACTGCAACGCGTTGTCCAGAGTGAGGTAGTAAATTTGAGGCACGTCCCGGGTGAACAGCGAAAAATCAGGAAAGACCAGCGTGCTGATGAGATAAATGACGCCTGCGCCGCCGAAGAACGGAGCAATGGCGATGAACGTGTTGCCAATGACCGCCTGATAAAAATTGTCCGACTGAAAACTGTGCGTGACGTAACCCATGGACCCGGTGTGCTTGTCCGGTTTGAATAGCTGAATTTCAACGACTTTGTGACTGGCCACGACGGCGGCCAGGTAATGGCTCAGTTCGTGGATGGGCGTGCCGATCCATGCCGTTGCCAGCAGTGCTTTCCAGCCGCCAATGTAATAGAGCCGCCGGTTCTGTTCTTTGGCTAATAGATTTAAGATGAAGCATGAAAAAACAATGGGGAAAAAGAGACCCAGCAGAAGTTTGCTGGAGATTAAACCAACCTGCACGACATAGTTCAGCACTGATTCCAAGGCGATATTCTCTCTCTCCGAGTTGTGAATTGACGTGAATCGTAATTGGCCTGTTCAGCACAGTCCGGCGATTTCATTTGAATCCCGGATCGGATTGAAGCAGCGCCTCCCGCCGGGCGCTTTCCCCGTCCATTTCGGATTTTAAAAAATGCAGATCTGCCGACGTTTCCGATGAGCGCCGTTCCAATCCGTCATGGATTGGTCCCGCCGACCATCCGCTTGAATTCCTCCTCCGAGAGAATCGGAATTCCCAACTCCCTCGCTTTGTCCGCTTTGGACCCGGCATTTTGTCCAACCACAACAAAATCGGTTTTGCGGCTCACCGAAGAAGCAGCCTGTCCGCCCAGGGAAACGACCAGCGCTTCGGCTTCGTGGCGGGTGAAAATTTCCAGCGTCCCAGTGAAAACAAACGTCTTCCCGCTGAATATGCCGCTGGTGGCCGGTTCCCTGCTCTCAATGGTCACACCCGCGGCTAACAGCTTGTCGATGGTCTGCATGTTCTTCGGTTCATCCAGAAATTGCGTGATGCTCTGCGCGCTCTGGGGGCCGATTTCGTGGATGGAGAGAAGCGCGTCGTAGGTCGCCTGTTTGAAATGATCCAGCGTTTTGAAATGGTCGGCCAGCAGTCGCGCCGTTCGCTCGCCCACGAAACGAATGCCGAGACTGTAGATGAATCGGTCCAGGGCGATGCGCTTGCTTTTTTCCAGCGCGGCCACAATGTTCTGAGCTGATTTTTCCGCCATGCGCTCCAGATTTGACCAGTCGTCTTTGGTGAGAAAATAGAGGTCAGCCACCGTGGTCGCTTTGCCTTTTTCGACCAATTGATCGACCAATTTTGCTCCCAGTCCCTCGATATCCATGGCCGTTCGGCTGGCAAAATGTTGAATTTGCTGTTTGATCTGCGCCGGACAGGAGAGATTCTGGCAGCGATGCGCGGCTTCGCCCTCCAGTCGGACCACATGAGCGCCGCAGACCGGGCAGGTCGCCGGGATGTGAAATTGTCTCTCCGCGCCGGTGCGCCGGCTCTCGACGACTTTCACGACTTCAGGGATCACATCCCCGGCGCGCTGCACAACCACCCAGTCGCCAATGCGAATGTCCTTTTTATCGATTTCATCCTGATTGTGCAGCGTGGCGCGACTCACTTCGACGCCGCCGATTCGGACCGGCGCCATGATCGCCACCGGGGTCAATGTGCCGGTGCGGCCCACCTGCACCTGGATGTCGCGGATTTGCGTCACCTCCTGTCGCGCCGGAAATTTGTAGGCAATGGCCCAGCGCGGGCTGCGGGATTTTATGCCGATTTCTTCGCGCAGCGCAAAACGATTCACTTTGATCACCATGCCGTCTATTTCATAGGGCAAATGATCGCGCTGCTCCATGAGTTCGGCGTAGAATTGGAAGAGTTCATCCAAACTCCGGCACAGGCGACGGATGGGACTCACCTTCAACCCCCACTGCCGGATGGTTTCCAAAAATTGGAGGTGGGTGGCAAATTCGATCCCGGTGACCTGGCCGACGCCGTGGAAGAAAATATCCAGAGGCCGCGAGGCCGTGATTTTAGGATCCAACTGGCGCAACGAGCCGGCGGCTGCATTGCGGGGATTGGCAAAGATCGGCTCGCCGGATTGCTCCCGCTCTTTGTTCAGCTTTTTGAAGTCCTGATTGCCGATGATCACTTCGCCGCGGAGTTCCAATCGCTGCGGCACAGGGATGGCATTTTTCAGTAGCTGAAGAGGGACGGATTTTATTGTCTTCAAATTCTGCGTGATATTTTCGCCGGTGATGCCATCGCCGCGCGTGGAGCCGACGGTGAATGCGCCATTTTCATAAACCAGTTCCACAGCCAGCCCGTCAAATTTTGTCTCGGCGACGTATTCAATTTCGTGAAGGTCTGGCATAAGCCGCCGAATGCGCGCGTCAAATTCCCTGATGTCGCCCTCGGAAAATCCATTGTCCAGACTCAGCATGGGCTGGGAATGTTGCACGGATTCGAACGCAGCGAGCGGCGTCGCCCCGACGCGCTGACTGGGAGAATCCGGCGTGATGAGCTGCGGATAGTGCTGCTCAAGGCGTTGCAGTTCGAGCATCAGTCGGTCGTATTCGGCGTCAGAGACCTGCGGGTCATCGAGGATGTAATAGCGGTAGTTGTGGGTGTTGATGTCATCCCGAAGTTTCTGCACGCGGTCGCGTATTTCTTGAGGGATCATGGATAGGCTCCATTTCATTTCGTTCCAAAGCAGGTGCGACGAAAAAGTATACCCGGCGACTGGCAAAGCAGTGACGCGCCGGCGGCGAAGCTCCAAATCATCATCAACGCGCAGCAGTGTCGCGTCGTTCCGGGCTCAGCCTTTGATCACGCCCATAGGGCGCAATCTGGCCACCTTTTTCGAGATTCCGGCGCCGACAACAGCCTCGACGACATCGGAAACATCTTTGTAGGCTTCGGGCATTTCTTCCGCCAGGGTCGCCCGGCTCGCTGCCATCACTTCAATTCCCTGCTGCGCCAGTTCATTCTGGATCGATCGGCCGCGCGCCAGTTGAATGGCTTTATTGCGACTCATCAGCCGGCCGGCGCCGTGACAGGTGGAACCAAACGTCTGTTCCATCGCTGCTTCGGTGCCGATCAGCACGTAGGAACTGCGGCCCATGTCCCCGGGGATCAACACCGGCTGGCCGATGTCGCGGTACATTTCCGGCAGTTCAACCCGGCCCGGTCCAAATGCGCGGGTGGCGCCTTTTCGATGGACGCACAGCATTCGCTTTTTCCCATGCACGATATGCGTTTCGAATTTGGCAATATTGTGGGCGACTTCGTAAACCGTGCTGAATTTAACCTGGTTGGGAGTTGATTTCAACGAGCGGATGAATGCTTCTTCCACCCAGTGCGAGATGATCTGGCGATTGGCAAATGCGTAGTTGACGGCGCAGACCATGGCAGCAAAATACTCTTTGCCCTCCGGCGACGTGATGGGCGCAGCGCAGAGTTGCCGATCCGGCAGTTCAATGCCGTATTTCTGAGAAGCGAGAATCATCTTGTGAATGGAATCATCGCAGATTTGATAGCCAAATCCGCGCGATCCGGTATGGATGGACACCGTAATCTGGCCTTCGAAAAGTCCCAGGCGCTGGCCCAGCTCCGCGTCGAAAATTTTATCGATGTATTGAATTTCAACAAAATGGTTGCCAGAGCCCAGAGTGCCCAATTGCGGCCGGCCCCGCGTGATGGCTTTCTGGCTGACAGTCGATGGGTCAGCTCCCGGCATCTCTCCATTTTCCTCGATTTTATCGAGATCGTCCTCGTCGCCATAACCGTTCTGAACCGCCCAGCGCGCTCCTTTCACCATGACCTTTTTCAATTCGCTATCGCTGGTTTTCAATGGGCCGGAAGAACCGACGCCGCTCGGGATATATTTGAACATGCTGGCGACCAGCAACTGGATTTTGGATTGAATGTCGCTCCGTACCAATTGTGTTTTGAGCAGCCGTACCCCGCAGTTAATGTCATAACCAACGCCGCCGGGCGAAATCACGCCCTCGTCGACATCGAACGCAGCCACGCCGCCGATGGGAAAACCATAGCCCCAATGGATGTCCGGCATGGCCATGGACCAATCCACAATGCCCGGCAAATGCGCGACATTTTGCACCTGCTTCGGCGCATCCTCCTCCTGAATATGGGACAGCATTTTTTGCGTCGCGTAAATCCGGCCGGGGACATGCATTTTATCTTCCTTGGGAATTTCCCAGAGATAATCGTTGATCTTTTTCAATTTCACGTCTGACATGGAGTATGCCCTGTTACATTAACCCTACTACGTCACATAGATTTTTTATCGTTGTATATTGTATTTTTGATAGATGAAAAACTCAACATATTGTGATAAATTTACTAAATGACGTTGTAGGGTTAATTTTCAGTTCTAATATCACACAGTTTAGTTTGCGCCAGGCGCCAGCATGTATATTGCTTCGATGGATTCCATCGAACCGGGCTTGGCGCCGAAAAATTTACAATCCTGCTGCTCAATCTGCCGATGGCACGACTGAAGAGCGCCTGTGGCATTCAAGTCGGCGCGCCGTGAACGCGCTGCGATATCCGAGCCGCGGACCCGCCCATTACTGACATTTCCTTCAGATCAGAAACACATCGCGATGAATCGGTGAATGCTTAAATATCAAATACGATCCTGGTCTGCCACAGATCGTCTTTTTTCTCAATTTGCAGGTCGTGAAAAGTCACCGCCTTGATTTCAAAACCTGACGAATGCCGGAAGGGATTATATTTTTCACCAAAGGCGATGGCTGTGAGCTTTGTGTCGCTGATATGGGAGATATCGAATTTACTGAACAACTTTCCTTCGGTTATATGCATATAATTCAATTCCGAAAGCCAGCTCACCAGCAGTTCTTCTTTATCGATACCGGTGACGTGGAGTGAGTCCGTGGAATCGTGATTGACCCGGGAGATGTCCGTAATCTGGCTGAACAATGCGATGGCAGAATTTTCAAACAGTTCTTTTAATGATTTTCCAAAAACCATCACCCTTAAATCGCCGGTATGGTCTAACTGAATGAATTTTTGCGAAGACATAGCTTGACCCTTTACCCAAATTCCTGTATCATTCGCTGAACCCAGACGCGTTGCGAGATTGCAGGTAAAGATAAAAAAATTAAAATAAAATTGCAATAGTTATGATGGTCAGGAATGAAAAAATGCCGGCAGTGACGAATGGGCAAGTTTGGAATAAGTGCGTCAGGCAGACCATGCAGCGCAGAGAAAATTACAATTATTTTTTAAGAATCTACTTGATTTTTAAATTTAAATTTTCTATATTTTTGTCCATATTAAATTTTGAGATGAGCAGAATGACCTGGGAGGGAAAAATTAACTATCTGAGACAAACAAGGCGTATGTCATTAGATACCTTTATGATTAAAATTTTCCGAGAAATTGTAGAGCCGTTGGCAGACCATTTGTGAGGTGCCAGGGGCTTTTTTTATGCAAAGATTTGTGACCGGCGGTATTCTAATTAAAACGAGTTTTCGCCTGAGGTTAATAGTGGAGGAACGTGAATGTATGCTGTAATAATGGCAGGTGGTGTTGGAACAAGATTTTGGCCGAGAAGTCGTTTTAAACGTCCCAAACAGATGCTGTCCATTTTGGATGATCAAACGATGATACAGGCGACCGTTGGCCGATTGAAAAAATTGGTGACGGACGATCAAATATATATTGTAACAACAGAGCCGCAGCGGGAAGAACTGGCGAAGCAACTGCCGGCTCTGAAAGCGGAAAATTTTATCATTGAGCCCAAGGGGAAAAATACAGCGCCGTGCATCGGTCTGGCCGCAGTGATTCTGCAGAAACGCGACCCGGAGGCGGTGATGGCGGTGTTACCGGCGGATCATCGGATCAAGAATGAAGCTGAATTCCAAAAAATACTGGCGGCTGCTTCTCTGGTAGCGCAGGACAGGGGCTGCCTGGTGACGATCGGTATCATTCCCACATATCCATCCACCGGCTATGGTTATATCCAATATAACGGCATGATTGACGAGGTCAACTCCATTCCGGTCTACAAAGTCAAAACATTTGCCGAGAAACCGGATCTCGAAACAGCGAGCGGCTTCATCCGAAGCGGGGATTTTCTGTGGAACAGCGGGATGTTCGTGTGGAAGGCGGAGTCGATATTGAATGAAATCGAAATATCCATCCCTGAATTGTATGAAGGACTGATGGAGATTGGGAAATACGCGGGAACAAATCGGCAGGAAGAAGTGATAAATCAAGTGTACTGCCAAATTAAAAGCATCTCCATTGATTACGGGGTGATGGAAAATTCCAATAATGTGTGCGTATTAAAGGGCGAATTTGACTGGAACGATGTCGGAAGCTGGGAGGAAGTGTACAAAATTTCGCCCAAGGACAAAGACAACAATGTGATCATTGGCGATCATTTCCCCAAGGACACGCGCAATTGTTTGATCGATTCGCCCTACCGGATGATCGCCACGCTCGGTGTGGAGGATTTGCTCATCGTGGACGCCGGGGATGCCTTGTTGATCTGCAGGAAAGATATGGCGCAGAAGGTAAAAGATCTCGTCGATGCCATGAAACGAAAACAGATGGAAGATTATTTGTAGCGTTTGATTGCTGGCGTGCTGCCGGTGATCGAAAAATGGGTACGGCGATTTTTTTCATGAGTTCAGAAAATCCCAATCTGAACTCCGGACGAACGGTGTGCGGCCGGATGTTTTGCTATCAATTCCTGAAGTGAGATCACAAGAAAATTTCATTTGTATAATACAGGTCATACCGTATGAAACCACAAAACATTTTAGAGGGTTTTGAAAACCTGATTGAGCACCTCTCGATTGATTTGCGCTACGAGAAGGGCGACTTCGCCGGCGGGCTGTGTCGAATGCCCGGCAAAAATATCATGATCATCAATGCGAAGCTACCGACGGAAAACAAGATTAAGGTCATTGCTGCCGAACTGAGACAAATGGAATTAAACCATATCTATATCCGTCCTGTGTTGAGAAAAATAATTGAGGACGGGAGTATCGTATAAAAGTACAACTAAGGTGGGTGAAATGGATAAGGATGATTTATTGATTTATTTTGACGAACACCTATTTTTGCCAAACTTAAAAGCGAAGACAAAGGATAAACTGTTAGAAGAAATCGTCGAGCATTTTGTTGATGTGAAGTATCTTAAAAATAAAGATATCGTGCTTGAAATGCTCTATCAGCGCGAACGGCTGGGTAGCACTGGCATCGGCAAGGGAATCGCTATCCCTCACGGTCGCACTACATCGGCGTCAGATATCATTATTGCCTTCGGACGTTCCGAGGCCGGCATTGAATACGATGCCATTGATGGAAAACCGGTGCACCTCATTTTCATGATCATCGCCCCGCCGCAGGATGAAAATAATATGTATCTGCCTATTCTGGGAAAGATGGTGGAAATACTCAGCAAGTCCAAAGTCCGAAGTAAACTAATGTCAACGGATTCATATTCTGAGTTCATCGAGACTCTTTTGAAAGGATAGAACGTTGGAAAAAAAAGATATAGAAAAGCTGGTTGCGTTGCAGGACCTGGACATGATGATCGAAGAAATTTCGGAAGTGAAACGTCTTGGGTTTGTAGCGGAACGCGAAGAAGAGCTCGTGAAGGCTCGTGATGAATTGGCCTCTAAAATCAGTAAACCCTTGTTGTACAGTTACGAGAAACTGAAAAAACGTTACAAACGAGCCATCGTTCCGGTTCAGGAAGATAATATCTGCCTGGGCTGTTTTATCAAACTTCCGACGTCCATATCGACCGTGGGTCGCACCGACAGCACTGTCTTCTACTGCGAAGGATGCGGTCGAATTTTATACTGGTTGGCGTAACATAGCTGATTTATTGCTGAATAAAAAATGCCGGCGCGGTGACTGTTGCCTTATCCTGATTCATCCAGTTTTTATTTCAAAGGCAACAGAGATTTTCCTGCTTTGACACGACTGCCTTCAGCGCCGGCACATTGATTTCAAACTCCCTCTTTTTCGGTTGGGGTACATGTGACTCGAAATTTCCATGTGAACCGGAAATCTATCTGCAAGACATCTTCTTTACAAATTCAATTACCTGACTTTCACTTTATCCATCGAGGAAAAAGATGATACACGGGCGAACTGTCTTCGCTGCCGTCCTGATTTGCATTGGACAAATCGTTGCGCAACCGGATGTGAACAATCAACCTCTCATTAAACTCGTTTTCCCTGTCGATGGAGATTCTGTCACTGTGACCCGAATTCGAATCGCCGGCAGCACCCAGCCCGGCGCGCGAGTCACTATTAACGGGGACAGCACCCGTGTGTTCCCTTCCGGCGCGTTTGTCGGGCGTGTCGCCTTATCGCCGGGAATGAATTCCATCCTCATTGCGGGGAAGGACACATCGCGGACCGAGGAAAAAGTAGTGACCATTTACCGAATCCCGCCGTTGGCGGTGAGTCCGGAAACGCCTCTGGAAATTGATACACAGCTGATGTGGCCGGACGAGGACATCACGTTGTTTTCAGGCGAAGTGCTGGAGGTGCGCTTCAAAGGAAGCCCCGGCGGCGCCGCGAAATTCAGCATCGATAAGCTGTGCAAAAATATCCCGATGATAGAACTTCCGCCGGAAGATGCATCGGGAATGCAGGGAATTTATGGCGGCATCATTCGATTGGAACCCGATAAAAAAATCCTGAGCAAGCCGGTCAAATTTGAATTGCGCGGCAAAGACGGGAGCCATGTGAAAGCAATTTCCACAGCCAAGGTGACAGTGATGACCGGCAATATCCCCATGATTGGGGAAACAAAAATTCCCACGTATTTGAAAACATCGCCGTTTGGATTGGGCGTGATGTCCCTTTTGCCGGCAGGAGTTCGGGTCAATATCATCAGCGCGCGCGGGAATCATTATAAAGTCCGGCTGTCACAAAGCGATTATGCGTACATCCCGAGCGACGCTGTCACAGTGCTGCCGGAGGGAACGCCGATCCCCCACACGAGCATCAGTCTGCCATCCATAAGCTATGCTGGCGACTGGATTCGGCTGACCATGCAGATCCGGACAGCATGCCCGTTTCAGGTGCAGCAGACCGTCGAGCCGCCCGGATTGGAATTGACCGTTTACGGCGCGTATCTGCTCTCCCAGTGGATCACATATCCGGAATTTGATACGACAATTAAAATGATCCGATGGGCACAGCCAACCGCCGGCGTGTTCAAATTGTGGGTCGACTTAAAACAAAGACAGCAATGGGGACATCGCGTTTCGCTGGAGCAGGGCCGTTTGATACTTGAAATTCGGAAAGCGCCGAAGATAGCAGATCCGCCAGCAAGCCCTGTAGCCGGTTTGACATTCGCTCTGGACGCCGGTCACGGCGGCGAAGAAGAGGGCGCCATTGGCCCAACCGGATTGATGGAGAAGGATGTAAACCTGCGCTACACAAAGAAACTGGCGGCGTTGCTGGACTCTGCCGGAGCGCGGGTTATTCTCACCCGGCAGGTCGATACGACTATGACGCTGGCCAAACGAATGGAAATTGCCAGGCAAGGCAATGCTCACATTTTTTGTTGGCTGCACAACAATTCGATCGGCGCCGCGTCCGATCCGCTGGCAGTGCGCGGCACAAGCACCTATTTCACCATTCCCCAGAATCAGGACCTCGCCTGGACCATCTATCCCCGTCTGTTGAAAATCGGGCTGAAGCCATTTGGCAGAATCCAATCGGATTATTATGTCACCCGTCAGACCGATATGCTCATCGTTTTGGTGGAAGGCGCATTTCTCTCTCATCCGGAAGATGAAATGCTGCTGATGAACGATGCGTTTCTCGATAAACTGGCGCTGGCAATTTTCAACGGTCTGGAAGATTTTTGCCTGAAACAAAAACAGCCTTCCCGGCCGCGATGAACCGCCTCTCCCGTCCGGCTAATTCACAGGCCGCAGCCGATAGACGGCGGTTTCCCGGCTGATGGCATGGTTCGCCTTCAATTGAATCCGGGAAATTGTGTCACCCCAGAACGCCTGCAACTGAGAATCTGTTATGGAAATCGTCTCGGAACTGGCTGTCCATTTTTCCGCATCGAATACAAGATGGAGCTGAAGCTTGTGATTCGGTGGCTGCGAATCAGGATGACACAACACCAAAGCGCCGTCGGACTTGTTCTCCACGCGGCAAACAGTCATCAAATTCAGGACGACATCGGCGGACGGCGCGTTCAGTTCAATGCGTTCGGTAATCTCGACATTATCGCCGCGGTTCAAACGGATGGAGCGAATCCATGACGTGACGCCCGCTTCTTCCGGATACGCTCCGGCAATATCCAGCGTCAGTTGAGCAAAGTCGTCATTGGCATCGTAAACGACATCCCGGGCAGCGAACTGGCGACCATCTTTTTGCATGACGCCATTGACCGTTGGCAGATTGTGATAGCCGGATTGCATGGTCCATATTTCATACCGCTCGTCGCTGAATGTCTTCCGGGTATATGTTTCCACGCCGACATCGATGATCATGGGTTTGCCATTGAGATAGACAATAAAATTTCCGACATCGTTGTGATTATGACTCTCCTGGTTATGCCCGCCCTGGGCCGCCACGTACAATCCGCGAGCTGACCCTGCCTCGGATCGCGCTGCCATCACCTGATTGCCTTCCATCCAGACATCCCGCAATAGCGGTGGCTTTGCCAGCGCATTGGCGAGCGTTTCATCATTGAAAATGGCCGGCAATTGCCGACCCAAACTCCCTGAAATACCATGCCCGCGCTTTCGCTGCAAGTCAGCGATATAGCCGCCGAAATCGGCAAGCTGGTCGTCGTGAATGCGGCGGCCAAAACGATACGTGAGGTCTGCCTCAAGATTCACAATCGCCGGGGCATCGGCGAAATTGATGAAATAATTTTCAGCGATGTGCGCGTGAACGATGTATCGCGCCATGGCCCGAATGAGCGGTTGATCGTAAATATCGATTCGGCCTGCGCTGCCGGAATGGAGGAGTTCCAGGCAGTCGAACAGGGACGCCCCTGCGCGGTTCCAGTACGCCGGCCCTTCATCGCAGCCGCCATCCTCCGGGTAGCTGTCGATAAAGACATCAAGGCTCCGCATGATTTTGGCAACGGATTGCTGCCTTCTCTGCTCATCTTTTTCGATGATGAGCGCGCACGTCAGCCAGTTTGAATTGATCCAGGGATTCCAGTTGTTGACAGCATGCTGCGGTTTGAATCCCATCCACCAGAAGTCATCGCGCTCCAGACACGGTGTGAGAATTCTCCGCTGAATTTCTGATTCAATCCGCTCCTGAATGAGCGGCGAATAGTCCCCGAGTGGCTCGTGAAGCAGGTAATAGGTCCAGGCCAGCAGACCTGCGGTCTCGCTTACAAACAGATCAACGGTTGGCTCGTTGGGATCCGGCAGCCCATAGCCGCGTCGCTGCATGCTGAGATGGGCTGGCACACCCCAGTAGGTTTCCTCGCAAATTGTCCAGATGCCATTCACCAGATCGTCCAAAAATCGGCCGTCACGTTCGATGCATTCAGCAAGCACCAGATCGGCCAGCGCATGACGCCGCTGATCGCGCAAATTCTGATAATGGCTTCGATTGCCATTTCGGGAGAATTCCAAAAAGACGGTGGCCGGAAGCGCCTGCCACTGGTAATTTAACAACCGCTCTCCCCGCTTCAGCAAATCCGCGCGCAACGTGTCCGGCAAGTTGAGCCAGACATCGCGCTGCGCCGCAGTGGGGAATGGTAGCCAATCGGATTTCTGAAGCAGCAGATTGGGCAATGCAGACGGTGGATAGGCGCTGCTGAGCAGGGAGCGTTTTTCCTGGGCGATTCCGGCATGGATGAGAAAAAAACCAATCACCATCGCCGCGCAGACGGTTCGTCGGGAGCGAATTGAATTCATGAAGCCACCTCGCTTGTTTTGGGCATGAAAATTTCTGCTGCCGCGGTTGTGCAGCGGATCGGATTTCGAATGAATGAAGCGCTCCGAACTTCAGCCGAATACCGAGTCCCTGAATTACCGGATGAGCAGCAGCTTCCTGACCGACGTTTGGGACGCGTGGCTCAGCGAATAGAAATAGAGGCCGCTGGCGACATTGATCCCATTGGCATCGCGGCCGTCCCAGCGAAAAGTGTGATACCCCGGCGCCAGGGTTTGGTCAGCAAGCCGCGTCACTTCTTTTCCCAGCACATTGAAAATGGCCAGCGTGAACGGAGAGGGTTGCGCCCATGCCGGAATGTAACACTGAATCGTCGTTCCGCCGTTGAATGGATTGGGGTAATTCTGGAAGAGCGCGAACGCTTGGGGCAGTGGCGAATCATGGCGCGGAGCGACGCTGGAATAGGCAGAAACGAGAATATCCTGGCTGCACGAATCGCCGGGAAAATCCACATCCTGGTACGTGACACGAATGGGTTTCTCCGGTTCGATCTGCAACAGGCCGTCTTCCGGGACAGGCGTTGTCGGGCTCAACGGAAGCCCCGAAGGGCTGTAATACACGCCGGGTGCACCGGGATCAAAACTGAGCGCGACCGTCTCGGTGTCATTCAGCGAGCTGGTGAGGATGACGCGGCATTTGTCTTTTTCGATCTGATTGGCGGCGTCTGCTTCTTCGAGACGGATGAAGACCGAGTCCCCCGGCGAGTAAACGCTGACGTCATTTTTCTTCCCATCGATGAAATAGACATGGAACAAATACCGATACAGCGCGTCGATGAACGCCGCGCCTTCTTCCTTCAAATCGTCGATGGTGGTCTCCGAGCCATCGTAACGAAGGCCGCTGGTTGTCTCCCACGTGAGGATGTTCAGCCCATGCTGCCGGAACAGGGCCAGCCGAAACATCCCCCAGGCGCCTTCGCTGAACGTCCAATCGTTCCATCGCTGCCAGGGATCGTAATTGATCAAATGCCGGAGAAATGTGACTTGATCGAAAACGTAGGGATTGCCGGCCACGCTGGCCAGAGTGCGGTACCCTCCGTCGTGGCCGCTGCCCCAGCCATGCTTGTCGAGCGCAAAATTAACCTTATGCCCGTGATTCAAAATCCAGTCGTCCAGGACGTCGTGCACGAGACGCACTTCCGGCTCCTCAGCTTCGTGATTGGTGGAATCCACCCAGATCCGATTCATGTCCACGCCATTGGAATTGCCGCGGGTTCGATTCACGACGCCATCCGGGTTGATGACCGGGATGAGTTTGAACACAATGCGCTGCAATGCCTGCGGCGCAACCGAAGCCGAATCCCCGGATAGCAGGTAATTCACCAGCCCTTCGAAAATATAACTCTGCGCCATTTCATCGCCGTGTACCCGAAATTGCAGCCAGACCGATTTCTTCAGCGAGTCCGGGATGGAGGGATCCGTAACTGTGAGCATAAAAATATCGCGACCCTGAATGCTCTGTCCCACTATCACCCGCTCGATGAATGGATGGCCGGCAATCGAGTTCACGTAATTGACAATCTTGTCGTAGGTGTAGTACGGAGGAAATGTAGGGAGGTTCTGGACGAGCGGCGCGCCGGGACGCTCGTAACCGGGCGGCGGGTTCAGAGCGACGTAGACATGATCTTTCCTGAATTTGAATTGGAAATGAAAACGCCCGTCCGCGTTCTTTCCGGTGTCGATTGGATACCAGTGGATTTTATCATAGGAATACAGCGGCTGGGGCCATGGTGTTGAGACGGAAAAGTGCACGGTATCAACATCTGCGTACCGCGAGATAAAAAAGATGGACTCTCTGTCCCGCGACGCCGGATTCACATCGATGAAAATATGGTTGGCGCCGGCATCGTGAAAGAAAAGGTGTTCTCCACTTTCTGAATAATCAATGAAATACCTGGAGGAGAGTTGAGCCAGCGACACTGGAACCATTAACAAAGAGAACAGCAGCGCGAGTCTTAGCGTTTTAATCATTTGACAATCCCTTCGCAATTACTCCTGAGCAAAATAGTGGCAAGGGGGAATTTTAAGGAATCATACCAGATGAACGATTTTCCTCTTGAAATTATTCAGAATGCTATTTCTATCCGATGAATCGAGCTTTGGTGAAAAACTGATCTCAACATTTTTCATGTCTGCGAAATAGGCTGAAATAATTTTGTGAATGAGACGCGCTTTGGAACACCCGATGTCGTTGCTGTAGGTTGTGAGCAAGCGGTTCAATTCTTCCGGCAAATGTACTGTAATTTTCGATGAATCCATGGGTCCCTTCCCCTTTGTATTGAATCAATAAATGATAAATCCTTTTTAGTAGAAAAGCAAGATGTTTTTGAAAAACGCCCGCGCCCGAAAGCACGAGTCCATTGATATTCTCGAACCGAATCGTTTTCCAAATGAGACATAATGATCCCTGCGAAGGTTTCGGGCCTTCGCAAGGATTATCCATATATTGAAGAACTGAATTGACTCGGAAAGCCGCTCGTTACTTCTCAGCTTCTGTCCTCGCCAGCGCGGAAAGTCCGCCAATAGCGCCTAAATTCATGGACTCCAGCGCCGAACTAGGGACGATAATCAGTGAGCCTTTTTCCTTCAATCCTTCGAAGAGCATGTTCATGCCGCGCAGTTGAAGCGCCACAGGATTGTTCTGATAGTTCTGGCTGGCGATTTTGAATTTTTCTGAGATTTCGGTCTCAGCGGTTCCCAGAATAATTCTGGCCTGCCGCTCCCGCTCAGCCTGAGCCTGTTTACTCATGGCATCGGCCAATGCCGCAGGGATGACAATGTCTTTGATGCCCACATTCTGGCAGGTAATTCCCCACGGATTGGTGTGCTCATCGAGTGTGGTCTGCAATGCCTCGGCTATCTTTTCCCGATTCTGCAGCAAGTCCGCCAATTCATGTTTGCCGATAATGTCGCGCAAGCCTGTCAGAGCAATGTAGGCCACTGCGCTGGTATATTCCTGAACTTCCAGCGCCGCCTTTTCCACATCCCAAACCATCCAGTAAACAACAGCATCAACATTCACCGGCACGGTATCTTTGGTCAGCGTCTCCTCTGCTTTAAAATCGGTGACTCGCACGCGCTGGTCAATGTAATTATCCACGCGGTCGAGAATTGGGATGATGAAAAACGGCCCGGGCCCCCTCAAACCAATGAACTTACCCATGCGCAACACCACGGCCTTTTCCCATTGGTCAGCGATTTTAATGGTTGCTGCTAAAAAAGAGGCTAACACAACCCCGGCAAAGCTGACCGGGAGCGAGATGATATCGAACACAACGAGAAGGGCATCGATCAGAATGACGAGGCTAAAAATGGTCAATGCGATTGGATTGAACATGTTTTTTTGCTGAATACTGAGATTCATTTTTGCACTCCTTTACTTTTATTTAATTGGTCAATTAGCTCATCGATGCTGAAACCATAGCTGGATGCTATATTTGAAAATTCGGCGCAGATACTTTCCAATTTTCCCTGGCGCTCTTTGGCGGCGATTTGAATTTTGACAGAGCCAATGAATGTGCCTGTGCCCTGTTGCGTCTCCAAAATCTTCTGGATTTCCAGTTCCTTGTATGCCTTTGTCACTGTGTTCAAATTCACTTTCAATTGCACTGCCAGCGCCCGCGAGGTGGGCAACTGCTCGCCCACGGTGAGACTGCCGGTGGCAATCCCAAAGCGAATCTGGTCGATGATCTGGCGATAAAAAGGAACGCCGCTTTTCGGATCCAATTTAAAATCAATCATAATAGATCCCTCTCAAAAGACGATTTTTGTGTTAGATGATTATTGTACTATTTGAATAGTACAATAATAATATATAAGAATATTTCAAAAAGTCAAGGGAATTTTTTTTCTGATTAAAAAAATACAGCGGTCAGGCCGGCGGGAAAATGAGGGGCATGTATGCATCAGTCCGCAGCGGTGCAGATTATTTCAGTAAAAGCGTGGTGGAAGACATCGGGGATATTGAGATGGCTGGATCGGCATTTGTCGGGCCAGCCATTCGGTCTGCAATGGTTCAATCATGTTTTTTTATTGTATCCCCTGTCGTCAAAGGGCTGCAATTTATCCAGCCAGATCTGGCGCAAAATTTTAAGATCATCGGTGTAATTGTAATTGACGTCTTCCTGCAGTTTCAATTGTTCCAGAATTTCGAATGAAAAATTGTCCGGACCGAACTGGTTCCAATCCTGCTGCAACCGTTGATTCCGGTGCGAACCGAATTTGAGTTGGGCTTTGTGCTTGTTAAAAGCGACGTTCAGATTGGGACTGCTGTCGATGAACATTTTTCCATTGACTAAATTTTTGATCAGAATAACCCCGGCGGGTCGGGGCGTTTGCTTGTAATGCTGCCTGGCCTGTTTACGATCTATCATTCGACTCAACTCCTTTCGTCGTTTTGCCCGGTCGGGAACGGTGACTTATACTTTGCTGATAACTATGTTGCAGGCTATTGGGACGAAGTTTTGGCGATTCATCAAATTTTCGCTCGGAGAGTCGGTAGCGCTGCCCGTCGCGCTCCATGATTCCTTCGTCAACCAGTTCCCTGCGGATGGAGCAGTAATCATCAAACACCGTGGAAATCGTCGCGTTGACGTCGGCCTCACTGTATTCTTTTCCTGTCTCGAATCTCTGTGCGATCTGCTCCAGTACAATCCAGCGCTTCTTGTGCTGAGAAGGCAATCGACGCAGTTTGCCTTTTTCAAAAAACGTATGAATCACTTTCTCCTTATATTTTAGAATGCGTTCTTCTTGCACGTACTTCCCGATGTTCTCGAATGAAATGAGCTGTTGCAGGGTGGATGTAAAAATTTCAGGATTGAGCGAGAAAAAAACATAGTACTGCCTTTTCTCTTTGTGGAGCAAGCGCGCATTCTCGAGCTTTTTGAGATGGAACGACACAGTGGACGCTGCCAGATTGAATCGCTCGGCTAACTCCTCAACGCATTGCGCCTTCTCCATGAGAGAGTTCACAATCATCAATCGCGAACTGTCCGCCAGGGCTTTCATGATTTGTATGCTCTCATCGACGTTCATATAATGATTCTCCGTGAATTGGTTCGATAATTGTCGAAGCAAATATAGCAAAGAATTCTGAAAGTGTCAATCTATTTTTATGAATATCGAATTAAATATTCACCCTGCGCTCATTCCTTCGAGGATGTTTCTATCTCTTCCGAAATCAGAATATCCCAAATTCACATCGTTTCCATTGTCCGACAAAACAAAATGGTCGACAAATTCGACTATCAGGTCGAATTAACTTGTGGAACGGAGCAAAGTTAAAAAATCGAAATTTAATTTAGCTATTTGAAATTACATTAAGTTAAGTAGGTGTAATAAAAAGTGGCACGTCAGTTGCTTGAACAGATGTGAAATTGAAAATAAAGTAACTAAATCATCATCATCATTCACTACACTTTTTTGGAGGTTTACCATGAAACACTTATTGAAACTCTCGATCGCAGCCTTCGCGGTTGCAGTACTCACATTCGCGTTCTACAGCGGCAACACCTATGCTCAAACCGTGAATCACGGAATCGGTTTTGTCGATGAAAACGGGGACGGCTATAATGACAACGCCCCGGACAGCGATGGCGACGGTATCCCCAATGGTCAGGATCCTGACTATGTTCCGGTCAACCCGGACCAGGGCAAACGCTTTGGCTTCATCGATGAAGATGGCGATGGCATCAATGATCGCATGCAGGATGCGGATGGCGATGGTATCCCAAATTGCCAGGATCCCGATTATGTGAAACCCCAGGATGGTACCGGCAACAAATATGGTCAGAAAGCATTGAACCGACTCAACAGCCAAAAACTGGGCTTCGGAGGAAGCAAGCTGGGCGTTGATGGTGGAACCGGCGTATGCGACGGAACAGGCCCCAAAGGTGCACAGAAACAACTGAAAGCTTCCGGTAAGTAATTCTCTTTGTAGCAAATCACGTGTTGCAAAAGCAGTGGCACTACATCCTGATTCCAATAAAATGTGTCACTGCTTTTGTTTTTTCCCCGGTTAGAAATAGCATAGAGGTGATAAAATGAAACGGCAATGGTATCTTTCCTATTTAATGATGTTATTCACAGTGGCCCTGTTCAGTGTCACAGCCCATTCTCAGACATCGGTGACTGTTTCACAGCAGATGTCCTATTATTCAAATTCATTCTATAACTACAAACAACTGCCGGATTTGAATGACAATGTGGGATTATCCCTGAGCCATGTCATCGAGGGTGAAAAAGTGCAATCCCAGTTGTATTACCAGGGTGATTTAAACGTATTCAAAAAGTATTTGGATCGGTTCTACCATACCCAATCGCTGGGATACGATGGCATTGCTGCTTCTTCGAATCATAGAACGACCTATTTTTTTGGCGGTAACTGGTATTGGCACGATGGCCGCGATGATTATGATGTGTTCGATTATTTCAAAATTCAGGCGTACGTCAATGCAAAATTTTACATGTATCATAATTTGATCGGACGCGTTGGTTACGTCATCAATAACCGGAGTTATTCGAATTTACCGGAATTCAATTATTGGGAGCATCTGGTCTATTTTCAGATGAATACGTTTTTTCAAACAGGAACGTCCATCACGATGTCCGTAAACTACGGCCTGAAAGATTATATCCCGCTGCAATCGATGCAGGGGAGAGGAAGAAACCTGGTGGTGGATTATTCGAGAATGCCCGCGGTGGATCAATTGGTGAGTAACGTGAAACTGGCGCAATCCCTGGGCATGAAAACATCAATCAGTTTCAATTATGTGAACCGATTTAAGCCGGGATTGGTGAGCGGCTCCGCGACGGTGATGGACAGCGAAGACCTTTTCACTGAAGATGAATTGTTCGACGATCGGTACGGTTACAGCGGCCATGAGGTTTCTTTAAGTTTCACGCACTTTTTACCAGCCTATATTAAATGGGAGATAGGCTCCTACTATTATTGGAAAAATTATCACAGCCGCCAGATTTATGATCTGGAAGGAAATTTGGATGTATCCGGCGACCTGCGCAAAGACCAGCGAGCTCTTTTCTGGAGCGGGTTGAGCCGAAGCTTTGCCATCAACTGGGGCGTTAAAAACATCGGCCTGTCCCTTGAAGGCGGTTACCTGGTGAATGAATCCAATGCCAGCTACTATCAGTTTGATAACTATTTTATCATGGCCGGGATGCAGTTTAAAATTAAATGATCGGGAGTGGGGATGGTGCGGTAATCCATCAAAGAAACAATACATCCGGGTCTGAGAATGAATTTTTTATCTGAGAGAAGAAAAAAGATAGCGCGATGTCAGAGTACAAACGTTTTAAATTTGAAGGCCAATGCCCTTCCCGCGTGATCCGGGTCGTAAAACCGCCGCCTTTGTGTGTCATGAATATAAGAGCCTAACTTTCAAAAACCATGAATTTTGTTCACAATTTTTTGAGGAAAAATGATAACGAATCAGCTCATGTATTCCCGAATCCGCTGAAGCGGCTGGTTAGCTATCTGGTTGATTTTTAAACATCACGATACATCGTGGTGTTAGTACAATTTTGAACCAAAACCATGCTTCAGTTTGGTGATTTTAGATACGCGATCAAGAATTGAGCCGCTTCAGCGGCTCCCATTTCAACATGGTGAGCAGCTTCCGTTGCAAGGCCAGCAAGACTTCCTTCACTTACAAGCTTCTTCGCCGGCGCAGAACCTTTAATAAATCTGGCGGCAGGCAGGCGGGTGCATACGCTTGTTGGGCGGCCTTGAGGGGAGACAGCGCCCTGGCCTGACCAGAATGCATACCAGCGATAAACGGCATTTAAGGCTTTTTCGCTGACACCATAATCCATCCCGCTTTCGAACCATCATCAATTGAAATATCTCTATACCCTGCATTATTCAAGCGTTCTTGATATTCTTTTGATGAGCGTATCTGCAAAAACTCTGCCCAGTCCGCATTCCGTCCTTCCAAATCAGGATACCTGTTTACTATCAATAACTCCCCCAACGGCTTTAGTACCCGTTTCACTTCCCTTAAATCCGCATCCAGGTTCGGCCAAAACTGTATTGTCTCAAACGCGGTAACAATATCAAACTTATTATCCGAGTATGGTAAAGATGACACTATACCGTGATTGATTTCAACCCGGCCGCTGTCTACAAATGTCTGATTCACTCTCCGCGCCAGACCTACCATTTCCGAAGAATGATCAAGCCCATATATTTTCCCTTCTGGTGTGTTCATCGCTAATGATTTGACTACTTCTCCACCACCGCAGCCAATATCGAGGACGATGGCTTTGTTCCCGGGTGAAATACAACCAAGACCCCATTTGTAGACACTTCTGTGACTGAGATTCATTAAATATCCAATGATTCTGCCCGGCACACCGTAAGGCTTGCGCCCCTGTTCCATCAGTTTCTCGGTAAATCCCATACCTACTCTTCAGACAGATAATTCTTGTATTGGGCGGCGTTCCTTTCCACGATAGTTAGATTGCATATCCTACTTAGATGTGTTCTGCCTCAATTGGAAGAGCCTTCGAGCAATCAAGAAGAACCACGTCATCATAAGTACGTACCCAATACCTACGAGGATGGCAACGACAGTCGAGGGAGAGTTTGCTGTCGTGCCAAAGTCACCTACCAACAGGAGCACGCTTCCCAGAACCCCCACAAAGGCAATGACTTTGCCAAAGATGTTGCTCTGCAGCATGACGAATGAGATTACTACTCCCGCACCCATTACCCCGCTGCGGCCTGCCAGTTTGGTGACAATGAAGAGCGCCATCCCCAGAAAGGGTATGACCGCAGCAACGATGGACCAGATTCTACTGGTTCTCTTGAGCACAACGTAGAGGCCGAAGTACATGATAGCCACGAGCGCCATGATAGCAAGATCGAGGAGATTCGGCCCGTACAATTGATCGAATTGAACCCTGTCGTCTCCGGCATTCAGTTTGAAGAGTATGACGAGCTAGTTGTTCTGAAGTAGTGACCACCAGCCATTTATGGCTCGAGGTCGAAGACTTGCCGTGAGTAGACTCAGTATTGCGACCAAGAACAGTATTCCCAACGTCAGGGCGGCCACTCCGCTGATTCTACAGAGCCACTCCCAGCGCGTCCCTGCATTTTCGGCACTATTGACTCGACTCAATGTACTCGTCCATCTATTCTGCACCAGGAATGGCTGGCGCCGCCGCCTAACATTAAATTCAAACCGCTTCAACGGAACTTTGCTTGAAAGTCTCTGGCTCAAACCAGGTCATCATCTTGATTTTTTTTCTTTGACTCACTATTCTCGATTTCGGACTCCGCCTCGGCGACAAGATCATCATAATTTTCACCAAGCTCATCGCCCATTTCCTTGCCCATCTTTTTGACAAAGTTCAGCATACTTTTGGGGTCGTTCTCATTCAGATATCCCCATTTCCCGGGATCGGCTAAACTTTCCATCCGGCTTTCTTCGGACCGGATAGCAGCGAAACGAGACATGATCCTCCGAAGGTTCTTGCTGTTGCAACGATTGCATTGGGGAAAAAAAGTGTCCCTGTTCAGGACTAAAAAATTTATCCTTTTCCCACAGTCCTCACAAATATATTCATAAATTGGCATTGCTTGACCTCCGTTTTTATCATCATGATTGCCTGCCAAGAAACACCTAATGTTAAAAAAATCGATTTTAAAATGCAACAGGAATTTTGTATCCGAAGAAGAAGAGAATGGGCTTACACAAGGATTTTCAATCAAGCGTTAAATGGACAAAGTGTTTCTCATGGCGTCTGGATATATTCCGCCTGCAGATTATCGAAATAAATAATACCGCTATTTTTAGCTTTCTCATCTGTTTCAGCGATATATAATTTTTTCCAGGTGATAGGAAATTTTATCGTTGCGGAGGGATTCGTCCAACTTGGTTGCGATGAAGATAATGTTGCCTGAAGATGCTTCCATTCATTTTTCCAGTGGATGCCATGAATTTTTTCAGTAAAATCCATGATAAACAAATGACCGTTTCTATCTTCAAATTCACCGCGCAGCCAATGACTTTTAGCATCACCCAAAACGCTGAGGCTTATTGCATACGGCTCTCCAAACACGGGAATCGACGTTTGACAATAAACAGCGCTCGTTCCTCCTGATTCCAGATGGTATTGAAGCTCTCCCGAATGACTTCCAATATAAAAGAAAGAGTCTGACAGAACAAACTGGCAGGCTTCTGGAGTTGCCCGCAATGTGCTCACTGTCCAGTCCGAAATGTCCTCAAAATCTTCGATGATAGTTGTGGATTTGTCACCGACAATAATGCTCGCACTGCCGCTCACGTCGCCCTTCGTTACTTTGAGTTGGCCTCGTCCGGGTCGCTGAGCCTGAAAAACAAAATTTGAATCCAGCGTCCCGATCGCATTTGAAACGATCGCGTTATAACTTAACTTCTGGTTAATTTTAAAGCCTTCATTATCATAAATGTTTATCAGCATTTGCTGGCACCCTCCCAATTCTAAAACAATGGGGTTCGGTTGCAATTCAATCGCTGAGATATTCACAAGGTCGACGTAGGCTGTATCAACCAAGTCATTATTATGGGCAATAATAATGTGCGGTCCAATATTGGAGTTAAAAGAAATAAGCCCGTTTTTACTCGATTCAAATGAGCCAGGCTTGACCTCCCACACAATTGATTTCTGATCGACTGGGATTGGATTGAAATATTGATCGTAACCATGCACGCGAAAATCGAACTCTGAATTGGCAACGATCTTAGCCCGTTCCGGTTCGATTTCAATCGTGCTGAGCGGACCCAGGGGAGCAGTGCTCACAGCGAGTATTGCATTTGCAACCGTCCTTTCGCCTGAATCATCAGAAGGCCGATTGACAACAGAATCGCGCACGACCAGGGTCGTAGAACCACCACCATCCAAATTCACTGCTTCCGTAATTCCAAACTGTATCATAAGATCCGACAATTCATACAGCGACATTCCTACGCTATATCCCGGCTGACGGCCATCCACTGCGATAAAATAGATATGCGTGCCCTCCTTGTTAAAACCAATGGCGCTTCGAGGATGACGTGCAGTTGCAAACGCATCGGAAATCCCTTCATCCGCGTTCTCCACGGAAATGCCTCCGTTCCGGATGATCCGTGGTCCTCCACTGATCGCTTCAAGGATGTCGTACGAAGGCTGAAAGGCAATGAAGATTTTCCAGGTGTCACCCACTGCGGCATAGCTCTCAATAAATTTTTGAGCTCTGCCATCCGCAGCAAGGATAAATCCGGATTCGGGAACTGCGAAGCCATTCGACGTGGACAGGATACTATCCACCACGACAATAAGGGTATTGCACAAGTGCAACTGCCCATTGGTGGAGCGCAGGATAAGTTCGATGGAATTTTCAGCGGCTACACGATGCGGCCCCACGTGACTCGAAAATAACGTCATTTCATTTATGGCACCCGTTTTATTGATATGATGGATCGGATGGGATACGCCTTCATCTGCAACGACGCTCGCTTGTAATGACATTTTATCGATGAATGGTTTTCTATTCCTGGTTAATCCAAATACCGACCATCCTGACGGATCGGTAAGTAGTTTCCCGTCAATGACCTGGATGCCATGTGGGATCCCTGAAGACGAGAAAAAATCGGCGTTTATACCACCGACGACCCAATGCCCATCCGAACTGGCCGACTTCGCCATTCGGGATAATTTCTCCCTACCCGCCACAATGCTATTCGCTTTAATTGTCTCTAAAGAAACGAATTGATTTGTCAGATCAATCTCCAAAACCCGTATGCTCCATGGGCCTTCATTTTGATAGATTTCATGATAAAAGATCCCCGGGCCAACAGGCCTTGTAACATGACTATCGATAGAACTCCCCTTCGCATCTGGTAATACGAGTAATACTGTCAACGTTACAAAGATCGAATAGATTGACAATTTCATCATTTCCTCGAATCAGGATAACATAGTTTTTTTTGTGATTGAAGCAGATATTTCTCTTTGGCGAATCGTCCGGCAAGGCTGTCATTGATTATTGTCTGGAATGCACCGCTACCCGGAACGCAAATCTCAAGTTAGCCTTGTTATTAATAACATTCAATGAAAAACCCCCTGAAAATTCAGAGGGTTTTCGAATCACCAAAAATTTTTTTTGCCAGGTAAAAGGCGTTGAAAAAGGTCAAGAGCCTGATCTGATGATGAATTAATAAATGTGATTCAACGGATTAACCGCAACATCATTTATTCTTACTTCATAATGCAAATGAGGCCCCGTCGATCGACCGGTATTACCGACTGCTCCAATTTCTTCCCACCTTTTTACTTTCTGACCCACTCGGACATAAATCTCGTCAAGGTGTGCGTACATCGTTATATAACCATTGCCGTGATCAATTTCAACATATTTCCCAAAATTCTTATTGGGTAAATAGCTATGCACTGTTTTTGTAACAACCCCATATGCTGTTGCAAGAACTGGAGTACCTATTTTTGCAGCGATATCAATTCCCCTATGGGGTCTTGGTTTTTCTGTAAAAGGATCAATACGAGTTCCAAACCGATCAGTTATCCTCCCTCCCTGCACAGGTCTGATCGTTGGAAGACGTTTGACGCCTTCAGATTTCGTTTCGAGCGTATGCTCAACTTCCTCTTTATTCTCTTCTACTAGCTGAATTTTTCTCTCAATCTGCTCAATCAGGGATCGGGTTTCAGAAACATCCTTTCTTAAATCGCGCGGAAGGACATCCGATTCGTAATCCAAAATTGCAGCCTTTGGACCACCAACCCCTAAATTCCGCGTCTCTTTATCGATTTGGTCAAGACCGGCAATCATTCTCTCTTCGTCAGCATTCGCCTCTAATTTTTTTACCTTATTTTCGATAACGTCGATCGACTGACGCATTTCTCCCAATTGCGATTTCAATACTTCGTTCGTCTTTTTGAGTGAAGATAAACGAGTATCATGATAAATATCTGTGAAAAGTGAAATCGCTAAGGCAACAAGAATGATCAATATTGCCGATAACATTGAAAAATAAAGAAAGACTTTCTTCCAACCAAGATCAATGTCCTTAACCTCTGACCCCCTTAGAGAGAAATAGATCAGCTTTACACGCTTGTCACGCATATCAATCTCCTCGTTTTGATTAATAGTGGTGACTTTACCAAAGGGAGCAGCATAAATTACCTCATACCGGGCAGGGAAACATAATTATTTTGGTGAGTTAAAAATTGGGCAACGAGAAATATACAAACTAAATCACCGTTTGTCAAGAGAAAAATTAATTTTTTGTAAAAGTCATCACTATTTCTTCCTGCATTATCAGCTTACTTTAAAAAAAACATTCACATTCAGCTGATTTGATGAAGGATAAATATAAATATTTTTTTTGTCTATGTCAAGAGAAATGTCTGCTGGCTATTTCACCTCCGAGACTCATATTGAATTTTGAATTCATTTTTTCATTGAAATACATTGGTGGTTTATTATCTAAAAAATTAATTTTAATTATCTTAATTTTATTCAATGGCAAAATCTTAGATTACTTTTTTGCAATCTAATACAGATAGTCACTTCTGAAATACTTACGTTCCTCCAATTATAATTAAAACTATTTCATTCTTTAATTCTTGACGAGACTAACGAAGCCTATTCATACAACTTCACAATCATGTCGAGATCGTTAACTGCCAAATTCTTGTTAATATAAAAATATACCTTGACATTTTAAAAAATATTTAATACATTTTTGAGAAAATAGTTTCATTATAATTTTGTAATGAAATAATTGTTTAGCTCAAGAGAATTAAATGCCTGAAATTTCTGCCTATAAGCAACTCATCCTAAATAATATTTCGCAACTCACAAAGAATCAAAAAAAAATCGCCCAGTTCCTTATTGACCATCCTGAAGAAATTGCCTTTTCATCGATCGATACAATAGCCGATAAATTGAAAGTTGGTAAAGCGACAATTGTTCGTTTGGCACAGGCATTAGGCTACAAAGGATTCCTTGAATTAAAAGCAGAACTTTCAGATAGGCTTCGCGATAATCTTACTGCAACCAAAAAATTCAAGGACGTGTTGGATAATGCACCCCTTAAATCAGATTTTGTGTCCGTCATTGCCAACAATGAAATAGAAAATATACGTCTTACGTTTGATAAACTCGACCGAGCCTCTTTTGATAAGGCAGTTGATCTGTGCGTTTCCGCTTCCAAAATTTATACTATAGGCGCCGGGATTTCCATGCATCTATCACAACTGACTGCTTATTTTCTGAATCGGATCACCTTGAAAGCGGCAGCGTTTACTTCTTGTGGATTCAGCTTTCATGAACAAATTCTCGCCATCAAAAAGGAAGATACCATCATTGCTATCAGCCTGGTGCCATACACGTTAGCCACGATCGAAGCTGCTGAAATGGCCCATTCAAAAGGCGTTAGGGTCATTTCGATTACAGATAAATTGGTCGCACCCATCGCAGAATTCTCGGATGTTGTGTTTCCAGTTTCGTCTGAAAATATTGTCTTCATCAATACTGCCAGCGCTATTCTAACATTTGTGTGCGCATTGGCAACGGGGATTGGATTAAAAGATCGGTCCCATTCTCTCGAAGTCTTATCTTCACTCGAAGGGATCAAGACAAATTTTGATTTCGATGTGCACACCGATTACTTTAGATAGACAATACCTTTCTTCGCACGCATCGTGGGCCAATTTAAGTATATAGTATTACTATTAATTAATCGGCTTATATTTCAATTTGTTTAGCATTATTTTTTTTTGATAATGCCTGCATAAAATCTCAACAACCAGGTAACTTTTCACTTCAATATTATTTTACCGGGGAAACCTGAAAATTTTCGTTCCTTTGAATGATACGAATCGTTTTTGAATGAAATGATGCTCTTTGGATTTTAAATACAGGCAGCCAATTTCCGACCTGGACTATTCGACCTCGACTATCCGGATGAGATGGGATTCAGGTTGTCGCTAATAGCTCCCGGTTAGCGAAGCGACTTCTTCCCCTGGATATTTTTTTGTTTTACCCAGCCATACATTTTGGCATCATCATTGAAAACGCATACGATGATTGACTTGTATTTTGAGTGTGAACCAACTCGATTTACATATAATTCATTCACTACTTTCTTTGCAACGCGCATGGCCCAATACCTGTTATAAGAATCGCTTTGATTTTCATTTTTTGAGGAGAGAAGGATGAAAACCTTGAGAATATGGTTTATGCTTGGCTTCCTCAGTTGGATGAGCCTTTGCTCACAGGTGAGTTTTGCTTTTGTTGGTGAAATCGTATACACAATGAATTCACCCGGAGACCATCCGACGGGGCTTGCGTTTGACGGAAAATACCTCTGGGTTGCTGACCGAAAAACTGATAATCTGTATCAGATCGATCCGAATAATGGCCTCGTCATTCACACTTTTCCCGCGCCCGGTTTCAGTCCGACGGGTTTGGCCTGGGATGGCACGCATCTCTGGGCGATGGATGATAAGGAGCGATTTCTTTACAGAATGAATATTGAAACCGGAATCGCTGAACGCGTGATCGAAGCCTGCACCGATAATCCCAAAGACATTTGCTGGGATGGTACATTGCTCTGGGTCGTCGATGACAAACTGGATCTGGTGCTCAGTCTTGACCCTGAGGACGGCATGATGATTCACAATTTCCCATCGCCAGCCGACGATCCTGACGGATTGGCTTTTGACGGGCACTGTTTGTGGATCGCCGATCGGGGCGAGAATGCTATTTATCGCATGGATCGGAACAGCGGCATGGTCATCGGGTCCATTCACGCACCGGACCAATACGCCCGCGGACTCGCCTGGGATGGCGCTTTTCTCTGGAATGTGGATTATCAAGCGGACAAAATTTATAGGATAAAAATCGATGATCCGGTGTTTCTGACAAAGTTGTCCCCCAAGAAACAACGGCTGGAGAATACCATCGATTTCAGAAATTACGGACCAGGCACCGTCATCTCGGCAGATGTGTATCTCGCCATCCCGGAAAACAGGGATAACCAGCAACTGTCTCGCCCCGTCACATTTGTCCCTGAACCGGAAAAAATCCTGACTGACCAATGGGGCCAAAAGGTCGCTTATTTCAATGTGAAAAATCTTAAAAGCGGGGAATTTTTTCGGGCGACGATGACCATTGATGCCACGATCTGGGCGGCCGAATATTTCATTGATCCGGTTAAAGTGGGCGCACTCGAAAGTGTGCCGGTTGAAATATTGAAAACGTATCTTGCTGATGGAAAGAAACTCAACGTCCACGAACCCTTCATTCAGAACCTGGCAAAAAAAATCGTTGGGGACGAGCAGAATCCCTACTGGATGGCGCGGAAGATTTTTAATTATCTCATCGAAAATCTCACGTACAATTTAAAGCCAGTCGGCGGGTGGAACACTGCAACGACCGTCTTGAAACGAGGCACGGCATCCTGTTCCGAATATTCATTTTCATTCATCGCGCTGTGCCGCGCCGCAGGGCTTCCTGCCCGTTATGTCGGCGCTGTATCGCAACGGGGCGACGACGCCAGCCTCGACGAAGTCTATCATCGATGGTGCGAGGTGTATCTGCCAAATTACGGCTGGATCCCCTTCGACGCCAACAAAGGCGACAAAGCCAGACCCGGCGAACAGGCAGCCGGCATTGGCAATATCGCCTGCCGCTATATCATTACTACCACTGGCGGCGGGGGCTCCGATTATCTCGACTGGACATACAACTTCAATAATCGATGGACATCCAAAGATAAATGTCGCATTTACATCGAACAATACGGTGAATGGTCACCGCTCGAATGAGTATCTTTCACAAAGATGAAATGGAATTTTCATGACATCCACGAGCACCAAACGGAAACCTACTTTTTTTGAAGCGCTGCTTCCGCTTAACTTCATAGCACTTTTTTTAGGAATCGGGTATGGAATATTCAGGCTCAATGCGGAGATACTCCTCATTGCCGCTGCGTTTGTCTCGGGACTGATCGCGCTTCGGCTGGGATATACCTGGCGAGAATTGGAAGAAGGAATCGTGGTCAGCATTTCCAAAGCCATGCCTGCTATGTTAATCGTCATTTGTGTGGGATTGCTCATCGGCTCGTGGATCGCCTGCGGCACCATTCCCATGCTCGTCTATTACGGGTTGAAAACGATCTCTCCGAAATTATTTCTGGTGACAGCCTGTTTCGTGTGCAGCGTTATCTCTGCACTTACCGGGACATCATGGGGAACAGTCGGGACCATGGGGGTGGCATTCATGGGCATAGCTCAGGGGATGGGCATTCCCTTGGCTCAGGCTGCCGGCGCCATCGTCGCCGGGTCCTATTTCGGAGATAAAATTTCGCCTTTTTCTGATACGACCAATTTAGCGCCCATTGCCGCGAAGAGCAATCTGTTCGATCATATTAAACACATGCTGTGGACAACAACGCCAGCATGGATTATCGGTCTCGTTGTGTATTATTTTTTGGGCAGATCTTTCGATAGCGGCATTTTGAAATCCGATCAAATGGATCTGATTTCAAATACCATTCAGACTCATTTCCATTTTCATTGGCTATTGTTGTTGCCTCCGATAGGGATTCTCTATTTTGCGATTCGAAAAAAACCGACCATCCCCGGAATGCTCATCGTCACACTGCTGGCGACGATCCTGGCCCTCATTTTTCAGGACATCACTTTGAAACAGGTCGCAACGGCCATCACGATTGGCTATGAATCCCGGACTGGCGTGGAATCCGTGGACAATCTTTTCAGCCGAGGTGGTATGGCCGGGATGATGCATGTGACGCTCATTGCATTCTGCGCTTTTTCTTTCGCCGGCATCGTCCAGAAAGCCGGCATGCTGGATGTGATTTTAGATCGCCTGTTGAAAGTGGCCAGAAGCACCGGCGCGCTCATCGCTGCTGTTGTCAGTTCATGTATTGCAGTCGCTCTGATGACCGGAAGTTCGTTCCTCTCAATTCTCATACCGGGTGAATTATTCGCACCGGCGTTCAGGGCGCGAGGATTGGCGGCTAAAAATTTATCCCGAACCACGGAGGATTCCGGCACCGTCGTTGTGCCGCTCATTCCCTGGAGCATGGCCGGCGTTTTTATGGCCGGGACACTGGACGTGCCAACCACTGCCTATGCGCCCTGGGCGATTATGTGTTATCTGGGACTGATCTTCGCATTGATTTATGGATTCACCGGCTTTGCTATTGCACCTAAAATCCGAGATGATGAAACCATCGCCGGCAGTTGAGATGTCTATTTTTTTTAGATAAACAATTCACTTAAATTCATACTACCAGGTCAAATCAGATCGACGCAAAGAACGGATTCAAAACAGGCTGCCCGAACTGTAAATTCGGATTTCTTCAATTTCTGTTCATTGAAGAAATTGATTCTCGGGTCAAACAAAATTGCGGCACGCCCGATTTTCGAACAGCTTGATTATGCCATCCATCCCGAATTCCATCGAATGACGTTTCAGCAAACTGTCGAACCGGATCTGGCCCGGGTAGCAACAATTCTTTTTTGAAAGGAGAGCGACATGATTAAAAAAGTTACAATCCTCAGTTTTGTTTTAAGCGTGCTCTGCGTGGGCTTTGTGATGGCACAACCTGTGCCCATCGTTGAACCGGTTCGGGTGGACACTACACTCTATAACGGTATTTACAGGGGTGTTCAGAATCAGATTTACTGTGATCCGACAACAGGAAACCTGGTTGTTGCGTGGTATCGTTATAATAGCACCGATCCGGATCCACGAAAAATAACAGCCGCAACTTCGATCGATGGCGGAGCCACTTGGCAGATTCACGAAATGCTTAACTTCGGGGTTGGTCCTATTATGGACGCCCGTTACGCTTCGGTGTGTGGTATCTCAACTACGCCAATTGTTGCTTACGAGGATCGAAATGCCTCTGTTAACAAAACTCGTATACCTGTGGTGGCAACAGACGTCGCCGGTTGGGGTGGCGGTGCATTCGTCAATTATTTTATTGACGATGTTGGCACGGCAGATACTGTACTTCACTCAAGCTATCTGTCCATTGCGGTTTCGCCAGAAGACGAAAATATCTGGGGAGTTGGCGGATGGCATACCGGCGAGCCAGGGGATGGATTGTATTATTACGTCACCAAGGATGCCGGTATGACATGGTCCCGGCCCAAAGTGCCCATTTCCGAAGATACGGACGATGTGGGCAAATCAAATTATGTTTTTGATTTCTCTTCCCGTGGTTTAGGAGTTGGAATGGGACCCAACAACACAGTGATGGTCTCTGCCGGCGCGAAATTATTGGAAACAGATATTTGGACCAATATTTACTGCTTCTCCGACGACCTGGGCCAGACCTGGACAGCCCCGGCGGTTATCCCCGGAGCAGAAACTCTATACAATTCCGATGCCGATAACTATCGCAATTTCAGTTCACCTATGGTCGATGGGGCCGGTAACTGGCACATCTTTGCCGTCTCTTACGATACATTGGAGAGCGATGGCACATTCCCGGTTCCTTATTATGGCTACGACTTCCGTTTCGATGGCAGTACCTGGGATGTTACCAAAATCGCAATTCCAACATTGCTACCCAATGGAATAGCAGCCTGGGGTGATTGGCCTTCAGACGTGGAAGAGTATGAAATGAATGAACCTGCCATCGGCCCGGACGGGACGCTCTACTACGCTTATTTCGATGTAGTAGATACCACAGGCGCCATGGGCGACGAAGCCAATTTCAATTATAACATCATGGTCATCTATTCCGATGATAACGGATCGACCTGGCACGGCCCGGTTTCTGTATTGGATCAATGGTCCGGACATGCACCCAACGGTATGGCAAAATATGCAACGGATAAACTGCACATTCTTTACCGCCATCATACAGAGGATGCAGATATGGGAATGTATCTTGGCGTTCCGACCGACACCGTCAAAGCCCGCGCTACCCGTGTGAAAGAGAACGTCACCACTCTGACGCCGGAGAGCTTCCAGTTGCATCAGAACTACCCCAATCCGTTCAATCCGACAACAAGCATAACATTCGACCTGACTGAGCGCGCGCATGTGACGCTGAAGGTGTTCAATGAAATGGGACAGGAAGTGGCTACTGTGATCGATAAACCCATGGACGCAGGATTCAAAGGCGTTACCTGGAACGCAGCCAATCTGCCGTCCGGTGTTTATTTCTATCAACTCACCGCCGGCAGCATGACGCAGTCCAAGCGGATGGTGTTGATGAAGTAATTTGCCGGAATGTATTACGCTAAATACGCATTCGCCAATTGCACAAAGCCTTTTTCACACCGTGTGTAATTGGCGATTTTAATTTAAAGTCAAAATTATTGCCCGCTGAACACGCGAAAGAACGCTGAAGATTTACGCGTCTACTTTAAAAAGCATTAAAAGGCTTCCATGTCATAAATGACGTGGCTATTCTATTGAATATTTAAATGTTGGACAATTTGAATAGCCCCGACTTTTAAGTCGGGGAATAGAATTCTTCCGTTATTTTGGACTTTAGCCCCTTTTTAAATTGAACCCATTGATGTCAATTTTTTCGTGCTCTTTCGTGTGTTCCGTGGGCTTAAAACTGAGATATCACCATGAAACCAATGAAGCTCATCGGGATTATTCTTTTTCTCTTTTCAACTGGTCACGCCCAGATGGGTGCTGTCCTGGATTTTTTCCCTTCGCCCGGGAGTCGCCCCACCGGGTTAGCCTGGGACGGCGAATTTTTGTGGAATGCGGATATTGGCACAAACCAAATTTACAAGATCGATCCGCAGACCGGACAGGTACTCTATTCCCTGCCCAGCCCGGCAAACGCCACGATAAACGGCCTGGCCTGGGACGGCCAGTTCCTCTGGTGCTCGGATAACGGGCACGACCAGCTCTGCCAAATCGACGTCGAAGATAGTTCCATCACCAAAATTGTTCCGGTGGGAACCGAAAATCCCCGCGGGCTAACTTGGGACGGCGAGTTTCTCTGGTACGTGGACAGCCAGGCGAAGCGCATCTTCAAACTAAACCCGGAAACCGGCAGCTACGCCGACACGCTCATTTCGCCCGGCGGCTACAATCGCGGATTAGCCTGGGACGGCGAATATCTATGGTGCGCGGATTACGATAAAGATGAAATCTACCGGCTGGAAACAGATCGCGGCAGGATTTTCACTATCCTGAATGCGCCGGGTACCTATTCCTACGGACTGGCTTTCGACGGCCATTTCCTCTGGAATGCCGATTACGAGCACGACCGGATTTATAAAATCTCCATCGCCGGAACAGAAAAATATCAAATCACCGATCCATTTCTGGTGAAAATCAGGTACACTGTCACCATCAAAAATGTCGGCTCCAGCGTGATGAATTTGCAGACCTACTTAGCCTGCCCGTTCGAAGCCGTCTACCAGCAATTGGAAGATACGCTTCAGTTCAGGGATGAACCGCACACTTTTTATACTGACTACTTCGGTCAACAAATTGCCTATTACGAAGAGTCCGTTCCGGCGGGCGAAGAAAAATTGTACCAGTGGTCTGTGCCGGCCACGCTGTACAACATCCGCTATTTCCTTCACCCTGACAGTGTTGGCGAATTGACGGACATTCCGCAATCCATCATCACCATGTACACGCCGGACGGCGAGTATTACGACATAACCCATCCTGTCATTCGTAATGCAGCGCAAGAGGCCATTGGCGATGAAAGCAATCTGTACTGGCAGGTGCGCAATATCCACGATTACGTGATTTCGCACATCGAATACATCAACGACAGCAGTTGGGACACCGCTCCGATAGTGCTCAGCCGCGGCACCGGCTCCTGTTCTGAATACACGTTTTTGTTTGTGGCGCTGTGCCGCGCCGCCGGCATCCCGGCGCGAATGGAAGCTGGCGGGCATCTTCGCGACGACCTCCCGTACGAAGACCGCATCTTTCATCGCTGGCAGCAGGTCTATTTTCCCAATTACGGATGGGTTCCGATTGACTGCACCTGGGATGATAAAGAATATCCCGGCAACCAGGCGCGTTATTTCGGCGCCATGTCCAACCAGGCGTTTTCAACCACCATCAGCGGCGGCGGCGTCACCGGGATGTGGTGGACGTACAATGTCGCCAATAGCTCCAGCGGCGGCGAGATGGAGCGGGAAAAACTGATGGAATGGTTGCCCAATTCAACGGCCGTGGAAATTGTTCCTGATGCCTTGCCTGAAAAATATGAGACCAGCTTCAACTATCCCAATCCGCTCAACAACGCCACGACCATTCAGTTTTATGCTGAACGACCGGGCCCGGCAAACGTGCAGATTTTCAATCCGCTGGGCCAACTGATAAAATCCTGGCCCAATCTCATCGCGAATCCCGGCTGGAACCGCGTGCTCTGGAACGGGCAAAATAACGCAGGTCAATCTGTCGCTTCCGGCGTTTACCTGTATCGCATCGAAACTTGCAGGGGTGCTCAGTGGTATAAACTGACAGTCATAAAATGATTTTCTGTCTCGGCTATAATCTGAATAGCGCGCTGTTCAGAGTGGTGAGTCGATTTGGCGAAGAGAACCCGGGCTATAGCCGCGGGCGCTTTCTCCCTCAACCTGTTACTGATATAAGCGACCACGATAATTCTCACAAAATCCGGAGTCACAATGAATTGGCATCTCACTGAAATCGGACACGCAATCCACGAACTACATTCGCACGAGCGCAATGGCCTGAGCGCCGCTGAGGCGCAATCCCGCCTGGCACAACTTGGTCATAACGAACTCATTGAAAAAGGCGGCCGAACTCCGCTCGGGATTCTCTGGGAACAACTCACGGCCACTATGGTGCTGATTCTCATCGCCGCGGCTGTCGCCGCCACTATTCTCGGTGATTCTAAAAATGCCATCGCCATTTTCGCCATTGTCGTGCTGTATTCGATTCTCGGATTCATTCAGGAATATCGGGCTGAAAAAGCGATCGCTTCACTCAAACGCATGTCCACGCCCACAGTGAGGGTGACTCGGGACGGCGCACTGCTGGAAATCTCCGCGCGCGAACTCGTCCCCGGCGACGTGTTACAACTCGAAACCGGCAACGTCGTCCCGGCCGATGTTCGATTGATCGAGGCAGTGAATCTCAGAATTCAGGAAGCCACGCTGACCGGGGAGTCCGAACCGGTTGAAAAGCAGACCCAGGTGATGATTGGCAATGGCCTTCCCCTTGGCGATCGTCGCAATCTGGGCTACATGGGCACCGTGGTCACTCAGGGACGCGGCCGCGCGCTCGTGGTGGCCACCGGCATGCAGACCGAATTGGGGAAAATCGCCAATCTCATTCAGCAGGCTGGCAAAGAGCAGACGCCCCTTCAGCGGCGTCTCGATCAATTGGGCAAAATGCTGGCTGGCGTGGGAGCCGCCATCGCTGCGTTTGTTTTTATCCTGGGAATTTGGCGCGGCGACCAAATTCAGCACATGCTGCTGACGGCCGTCTCGGTCGCTGTTGCCATTGTGCCGGAAGGCCTGCCGGCAGTCGTCACCATTACGCTGGCATTGGGCGCGCAACGCATGCTGCATCGCAATGCGCTGATCCGCAAACTGCCGGCCGTCGAAACCCTGGGCTCTGTCACTGTCATCTGCTCCGACAAAACAGGCACGCTGACGGAGAACAGAATGACCGTCGTCGTGTTGGACGTCGCCGGCCATGAATTGGACCTGACCGAAGAAATGAAAGGCGATTCGGTTCAAACTTCCCGCAGCCAGGGCATTCCGGTCCAGTCGCCTCTCTCATTGCTGGTGTTGGGCGGCGCGCTTTGCAACGATGCCCGTCTGATAGAGAAAAATGACTCCAGTTACCACACGATCGGCGACCCCACCGAGGGCGCGCTGGTGGCTGCTGCGGCTCAGATGGGCTACTGGAAATCATCGCTCGACGCCGAATTCCCCCGAATCGCTGAATTGCCTTTCGACTCTTCGCGCAAGCGGATGACTACCATTCACCAATTGAATCACGATCGGCTCCAAAATCTGGTCGGCGTGAATGTTCATCGCGATCATTACATCGCTTTCACCAAAGGCAGCGCCGATGGTTTGTTGAATATTGCCAACCGCGTTCAGACAGGTGATCAAATTGAAACCATGAACGACACGTGGCGGAAGCGTATTTTGGATACCAATGAAGGCTTTGCGCGAAAAGGAATGCGCGTCCTGGGTGTGGCCTATCGGACCCTGAGTCGGCTCCCTGATAGCCCGGGCACTGACGAAGAAAGCGACCTCATCTTTGTCGGGCTGTTCGGAATGATCGACCCACCCCGGCCGGAGGTGCGCGATGCGGTGCGCCTCACGAAAACCGCCGGGATCCGCACGGTAATGATCACCGGCGATCACCCGCTGACCGCGGTCGAAATCGCACGGCAACTGGGAATTTCCGACAACGGTCGGGCGCTGACCGGCGCTGATCTCGAAAAACTCAGTGACGATGAATTGCGCAAAGAACTGAGCGATGTGAATATCTTCGCGCGCGTGGCTCCGGAGCATAAGCTTCGCATCATTCAGGCGTTCCAGGAAAACGGGGACATTGTTTCCATGACCGGCGACGGGGTCAATGATGCGCCGGCCCTGCGTCAGGCCGATATTGGTGTGGCCATGGGCATCACCGGGACGGATGTGGCCAAAGAGGCCTCGGATCTGGTGGTGCTCGATGACAACTTCGCTACGATTGTGGAGGCCGTGCAGGAAGGCCGCACTATCTACGACAATATTCGAAAATTCGTGCAGTTCTCTGTCGCCGGCAACATCGGCAAAGTGCTGGTCATGGTGCTCGCGCCGTTTCTGGGCAAGCCCATCCCACTTCTGCCACTTCAGCTTTTATGGTTGAACCTGCTCACGGACGGCTTGCTGGGACTCGGCATGTGCGTCGAACCCGCTGAAAAAGATACTATGCGACGGCCGCCCTACTCACCGCGGGAGGGAGTTTTCAGCCGGGGCGCCGGCAAGCAGACCGCCTGGATTGGCGCTCTCATCGGTGCGCTTGTTTTGATCGTCGGGGCCCTGTATTATTTCAATGGTCGCGCCACGTGGCAAACGATGGTCTTCACTTCTCTGGCGTTTGCCCAGATCGGCCAGGCGCTCGCCGCCCGTTCGAGCCATGCTTCTCTCTTCACCATTGGGTTGCGCTCCAATCCGCTGATGATGGTGCTGGTGATTGTGGTGGCCGGGCTGCAACTGCTGGTGATGTACCTTGGTCCGATGCAGGCGTTCTTTAAAACCACTCCGTTGTCGCTCATGGATTTGGGGATTGCCGTCGGAATTGGCGTCATCATCTTTGCAGCGATTGAACTTCGAAAAAAAATTGGAGTCCATGACTCCCATGCAAATTAACAACGCACCCGGCCATAGTTCTGATGAAAATAAGTAAGTCAGCGACAGCACGACCTGAACAGCGCGTGGTTCTTCCTTTCACTGGGCGCAGCGTTCGAATTGATCCATGCCCGGAATGGAGTTCTTCCCAAATGTAGATAACCTTGAGACGCATCGCCGTTGCCGATGATTCCCCGAAATTTGAAGACGAACGTTGATCCGGGATTCGCTCTCCGTGTGGCTGCGCCGATACCTGCCGCTTCGCGGATCACATGCCGTCAGTGACAGAATTTTTAAATCCCAAAATTGGAAATTGATATTGCACCTCAAACTTCTCATTGATATTCTCGGCTGGCTTGGCGCAGTGCTGCTGCTGGCCGCCTATTTTCTGGTCTCGTCAAAGCGGATCGAAGCGACATCCACCCTGTACCAGGTGATGAACATTGTCGGGAGCTCGTTTCTGGTTTTGAATGCCGGCTATTACCACGCCCTCCCTTCAGCGTTTGTCAATGCCGTGTGGATTGGCATTGGCGTCTATTCGCTCATCCTCTTTCGCAACAGGGACTCTTTCAAATAAAAACAGAACACAATCCGTTCGTTCGTCCTGAAAATCCCGGACGCAGTGTGCGCGAACAATCCGACTGTGTCCGCTGCAGGAGCTTTTCGACCCGGGAAAATCCGCGCTCAACAGGTCGACCGGAATGATCCCTCGCGATGATTCGGCCTTTGGGTCTCTCCGGCCATTGCGCTGCGGAGAAGGGGAGCCGTAAATCAAGTCACACATCCCGGCTGGCGGAAAGATGCATCCAAATTCTGGCAATAATCTTCTTGCTTCAAAAATAAATTTATGTTAAATTGCACCCGTTGCAACTTGAAGGACGCAACCCATCCGGACAAATGCCAGTATCCGGGGCTTTGTTCCTCCTGCGCCAGGAATGACGCTGTCGGATCATCTTTTTCATCGGCAATCACTGGATATTCATGGCATGGCTCGTACGCTTTTTCTGATAAAGATGAATCACGGACACAACGCAGGGCTTGCATTTTTCTTATTACAGTCATTGACGGCTCGCCAGGTGCGCGCCGCATGGACTCCAAACAAAATTTGAAAGAGAGATGAAATCGCTATCTATTTCTCAGGTCGATGCTGTCTTTGCAAACGGCAGCTATACCATTGAGTTTTTATTGTACTTCAAAAACACAATCCCAACGAAGCGAGTCCTGTCCGCTCTGGCGAAAGTCGCAGCGGACTTCTGGCCATTGTTCGGAACATATCAGGCTGGCAAAATCCACAGCGCTGAATTTGAGGAAGCTGCCTGCTTCGAAGAGAGGATCGTCCCGGAAGCATTCGATGCCAGCGCTGCCATTGAAACAATTTTGAATGAGTACAAAGACATCCATTCCTCGGCTATGACGCGATTGTTTCGGGTGACGGTCATCCAATTCACCAATGGCACGGTTATCATCCCTTCGTTGCGCCACCTCGCCGGGGACGGCTACAGCTATTTTTATTTTCTGGCCACCTGGGCAGCACTGTCCCGCAGCCATTTGATGCCGCTGAAGGTGCATCTCATCCGCCCATTTTATAAGCCGAATTATCACCGTACGATTCTCAAAAAATTTCATTTCCCGGAAACGAATTTGCCAACTCCTCCATCACAAAATGATGCGACAGTTCAGTGCCAGGAAATTCCCGGAGAGGAAGTGCGTAACGCGGTGCATGCCATCAATGCTGACGCCGGCCAACAAATTTCCGCCAATGATTTTCTCTCAGCCGTTTTCCTGAAAAAAGCCGTACAGGTTCGAGCCGGACACTTTTCAGACAGGGTTTCGCTCACCATGCCCATCGATGTGAGAAAACAGATTCCGCACTATGGGCCAAAATTTTTGGGCAACGGCATCATGTTTCACACAGCCACATTCAGGAAACAGACGGTTGAGACGGCAACCGTGGCAGAATTGGCCATTGCCATCCGCGAAGCCAGGCCGACCATCACCAGAGAGAGCTATCTGTTCTTTTTGGAGAGGATTGAAGCGGTCATACAAAACAGGGAATTTCAAGACTTGCGACCTTTTGATCCTGACACCGGCTGTCTGGTGACCAATTTATCCCGAATGCCCGCTGATACATTGAATTTCGGCGCAGGCACGCCGGACCTGATATTTCCATTGACCATCGAGAAAAATGCAGCCGCCATCCTTTCGAAAGATAATGTCTATCAGGTGCGCATGGCGTTTTGAATTGAAATCCCGTCACTTCACAACAATGAAAAGGTTGAATCGACCGGACTATGAAATTTCTGACTTACCTGCTTCTCTTCTTTTTCCTGTTCGTCATTGGCGATCGCGCGCTCTCGTTGGCCATAAAAGGCCAATTGTTCAAGCCCGGTGCGTTCAAAGGCATCCTCAAAGACATCGGCCAGCAGCTCTGGCTGGGCATGCGGCTGTTTGTGATTCTCTGGCTGGGCTATTTGATCATCTCCTGGTTCATTCGCAACAAAATTTAATGCCATTGAGTCGATCAATCGTCGCTATGGTTCCTTCGAACCCATCCATGCTGCATTTCAAGTCATAGTATCCACTCGATTCGACAGGAGTACGACCTGACTATGAAAAAATTCAACACCTCCCTGTTTATTTTCCGACGCGACCTCCGGCTCGAAGACAATTCCGGGTTGCGCGAGGCGCTCCTGCGATCGCGGGAAGTGATTCCCTGTTTTATTTTTGATCCGCGACAGGTTGAACCGCATCCCTATCGGAGCAGACCGGGCCTGCTTTTCATGGTGAAAGCGCTGCAAGACCTTCATGTTCAATTGACTCACATGGACAGTGGCTTATCTCTGTTCTTCGGCGACCCGGCCCGTGTGCTGGAGCAGATTCTGGCCGGGCATGCCATCGATGCCGTGTTTTTCAATCACGATTACACCCCATTCAGCCGGCAGCGCGACGCGCAGTTGAACGCCGCCTGTGAAAAGTTAAATACCCCTTTCATCGGCTTGCACGATGCGTTGCTGACAGATCCCGGCGCTGCGTTAAAAAAAGATGGTTTCCCGTACACAGTCTTCACGCCATTTTTCAATCATGCCTCGAAACTGGCCGTGCCGTTGCCCAATTCTTCTGTGCCTACCAATTTATCAGCAAAGCGCCCGGGACAGTCTCACGACGAAATATTCGGGAAAGTTTTACCCCCGGACAGCGAGCTTGCTTCGGTTCCGGCAGGGCGATCCCGCGCAATGGAAATTCTATCCGGCCTTGAGCGGTTCCGGCAGTATGAGACAGAGCGCGATGTGCCTGAACTGGACGCCACCACACGACTTTCAGTGCATTTCAAATTTGGCGCCTGTTCCATCCGGGAAGCCTACTACAGCGTCTTTCAGCAGTTGGGCGAACACCATCCGCTCATCAGGCAATTTTACTGGCGGGATTTTTTCACGCTGATCGGGTACTTCTTCCCCCATGTCTTCGGGCATGCGTTCAAACGAAAATACGACGGGCTGGTCTGGGAAAACAACGCTGATAAATTCCAGGCGTGGTGTCAGGGGCAAACCGGCTATCCCATTGTGGATGCCGGCATGCGCGAGTTGAATGAAACCGGATTCATGCACAATCGCCTGCGCATGATTGTCGCGTCCTTTCTGGTGAAGGATTTGCGCATTGACTGGCGCTGGGGCGAGGCCTATTTTGCGCGTCACCTGCTGGATTATGATCCTTGCGTCAACAACGGAAACTGGCAATGGGCAGCATCCATTGGCTGCGACGCTCAGCCCTATTTCCGCATTTTCAATCCCTGGAATCAGCAAAAAAAATTTGACGGGGAATGCCGCTACATTCGAAAATGGGTCTCTGAATTGTCAGATTTTACCCCGGCGACCATTCACGGCCTGGAGTCGGGGAAAGGGCTGTCCGACTACCCGGCATGCCTTGTTGACCACAAAAAAGAAGTGGCGTTCACAAAAGAGATGTTCGCCGCTGTAGCCAATTCGGCACGAAGATAAGTTTATTTTTTACTAAACCTAAATTTTTAAAATGGATTTTTATAATCAAGTTTAGCTCAATAGAGTCTGTCCGAAAACACCTAACCTGAATTATTCATGAACTTGCTCAGAATTTGAGTCAACATTGAGATTTTCAATTAGCTAAAGGCTAAGCTATTTTGAAACTCAGTTTTTATACGTTTATTCTAAAAAGAGCACCATTCAGGTTAGCCAGCCTCCTCTAAAAATACTATGAATAATGCAGGCTGAATTAGCTATGGGGGTGATATTTTCAAACTTCACTACGTCAGAGCTCATCCCCAAAACCCCTTCTTACCCTGCGGGCAAGAAGGGGACCATCTGTTCTCCCTCGCCTTTTGGGCTTACCCTTGCCCATAAGTTGGGGGATATTAACCCTACAACGTCATTTAGTAAATTTATCACACTATGTTGAGTTTTTCATCTATCAAAAATACAATATACAACGATAAAAAATCTATGTGACGTAGTAGGGTTAACACATCAAATGAAACGCAGAGGTCGCGAAGGGCGCAGAGAAAAGATCCGCGTTGAATTGGCCAGAGTGATTTTAAAATTTTCAATCAAACATTGAAAATCATGTTCACCCATAGTCACAGAAGACCAGAATAACCAGGAAAATACATGGTTTCATAAATTTGCAAACAGCTTTTTTTCAATACCAAAACTTTGCGTACCTCTGCGGTCTCTGCGTTAGAAAAGATATGGGTAAGGGTAAGCCTTTTCGGAGAGGGTTCGGGTGAGGTCAATAATAGCAGTTTTCGGACAGACTCTATTTAATTTCTAAAAATATATGGAGTGAATTGATTGTGTCAATTCACTCCATACTAAAATAATATGCTGTACGCTCATTTGACATTTCATCTTAGAAATTCAGGCTAAATGCTAAACTCAACACCAGGCGCAATCACGTGTTCGCACAAATCGAGCCCACAACCGGTACGCGCATTGATCTGAGGCTGGCGCTCGAAAACGTCGCTGGTACAGCTGCACTTAATGACATCGGCGGACGGACAAAAGGAGATCGGATCACGCATCGAATTCTGATACAATCTATCGCCGACATTGATGCACACCGGGGCAGAGCTTCCCTTTCATGCTCAAATTGCCTATTTTATCCGACGTATGAGCGTCCACTTTTGGTGTAAGCCTGTTCCTGATTAAAAATACTTCTTGACATAATGAATAATATTTTTATATTATTAATGCTTCCTTTTCAACATAAATTTAATGACTTCCACTCTCAGACAAATCAAAACGTGAATCACGGTTATCAAAAATCATTTATCTGTCTAATTATGTAGCTAAACTTTGACCTGAATATATGAAGCGACTCTCATATATTCATTTTTTTTATGTTTAACTCAATACAAACGGAGGTTTTTATGAAGAGAGGGCTAACGTTTTTTGTTCTCTTGAGTTGTTTAGCATTATTGATTTCCGCGGAAATTTCTTTTGCCGGTGGGACATGGACAATCGAGACGCGGACGGATGTCCCCAGTACCGTGACCGATGTATTTTTCCTGCCCGATGGAAAAACCGGCTGGTTTGTAGGACTGAATGGTATGGTCCTCAAAACACTGGATGGCGGTATCACGCGGGAATTGGGACTGTCCGGAACATCCCAAACCCTGAACAAAGTTGTTTTCATTAATGAGACGACCGGATGGATCGTTGGAGAAAATGGAACGATTTTGAAATCCACGGATGGCGGCGAAACATGGGTCACCCAAACGCCGTTTGACGCCACAGCCGATATGAACGACATCGTGGTCGCCGATGAAATGCATGCCATCGCTGTCGCTGACGGCGGCAAAATTGGCGCAACCACCGACGGCCAGACCTGGGTGACGCAGACAAGCGGCACTGCCAACGACCTGTACGGCGCTTCCAACTTTGGCATGGATAAAGTCATTGCCGTTGGAAAGGCGCAAACCATTATCCACAGTTCCGACTGGGGAACTACCTGGACCCCGGCAACGACCGTGGCCGAGATTCAGGCAAAAGATTATAATGCGGTAAAAATGGTCTCTGCCACGAAAGCCTGGTTGGTCGGCGATGGTTTCCCCACATCCCTCCTGAAAAGCGTCTTCGCCTGGACTGAAAACGGCGGCGATACCTGGACACTGTACACGCCAACCGAAGAGACCTATGAAAATATGTGGGATATCGACTTTTCTAATGACACCACGGGCATCGCTGTTGGCGATGATGGGACAGTGTTTTCCACGACCGATGGCAGTACCTGGATTCAACAACCTGTAGCCTTGGGCATCGGTCCCAACTGCGTCGCTCTGGTGGGCCAACAAGCATGGGTCGCCGAGTACGAGACGATTGCCTACAGCAACAACCTGGGCCAAACCTGGGAATTACTGGTCGATATTTTTGGTCATAATCTGTATTATATTTATACCATCGACGAAGGCCACACCATTGCCATGGGTTATAACAGCTCGCTGATGGAAACCACAGACGGCGGATACACCTGGAAATCGCGATACCTCGTCGCGGACAACACCATTGCCACGCAATTGTGGGGTATGGATTTCGTGAACTCTGACACAGGCTGGACTGTCGGAACCGGCGGGTTCATTGCCAGGACTGAGGATGCCGGCGCTACCTGGCATTTGCAGGGTAAGGGTCTGACCGGCGAATGGTTGCGCAAAGTGGATTTTGTCAATGATACCACTGGCTGGATCATAGCAGCAAAAGGGATAGTTTTTAAAACCACCGATGCCGGTCTCAACTGGACTGCGCAGACTGGCCTGCCCAATGAGACGCTGTACACAATTTTCATGCTGGACGAAAACAACGGCTTCATCGGCGGCGCCGACAATACATTGTATTACACCACCAATGGCGGCGCAACATGGAATTTATCCACATTCACAGTGAGTGGCGAGAGGGACATCAATGGCGCATATTTCCTGGACGCAACTCATGGCTGGGCTGTTGGTGAAAATGGCGTCATTCAATTCTCCGGCGATGGCGGCGCCACCTGGACGCTTCAAACTTCTCCAACAACCGAAGAATTGGAAGCTGTCTATTTCAAAAATCCATTGGAAGGCTGGATCGTCGGCGATGACGGCGCAATTCTCACCACGACGGACGGTGGAACGAACTGGACGTTGCAGGCTGTCGGTTTGTACGGTGATTTCATCAAAGGCATCGCTCCCAAAAACAATTATGTTCTCTGGGCTGCGGCCTATGGTGGGAGAATCCTGAAATATGTGGACGACGCCTATGTCACGACAAGCATGGTGAAGATGAATGAAATTTTCTATAACGCTTACGCCATGACCGAATTGGAATGCCAATACATCGAGTTGTACAATGCTGGCGCAACCACAGAATACCTCGATGGTAAAATTGTCTGCCGATTGACTTCGGATATCGATGGAATTTCTTCAATCTGGCAATTTCCGGGGACAGGGACCGACTATCCCATCAATCCCGGCGAGTATAAAATCGTCACCGCCGATGCCAAAACCTACACGCATCTCGATTTGTCCAACGCGGATTTCGAATGCTACGTGGACGGAGAGCACATTCCTCTGGATAACGCAAATGTACCCAATCTGACCAATTTAAAAAATACAACTGAATTTTTATACGCGTACACATCAGATGAACTCATCTTCGCCTCCGGGGCGGATGTCTACTGGGAAGACGGAATCGACGTTGAGACCATCATCGATGGCGTCGAGTACGCCAAAGCCGGCGCAACTCCATCGACCATTGAACTGAACGACCTCGTGGACGCGGGATACGCTGCCGGCCCAGCCAGCAACTACCTGGGCATTCCGGTTGAGCGCAAAGAACCGGGGATGGATACCAACAACAGCAGCAACGATTTCCGAATGACCCCGGCTCCCACGCCCTGGGCTATAGCTGCGAGCTATTCAGTTTCAGGCGCTGTCAACTATTATAGCAATGACAATGCAGTCGCCGAAGCGGATGTCAAGATGACCGGTTTTGCCGCTTACACCGGCCAGACCGATGCGTCCGGTCAATTTACCATCGATTATCTGGTCAATAAAAACTTCGTCCTGGCTCCGGAAAAAACCGGTGGATTTGGCACTGCTGTCGATCCATACGATGCTGCCCTTATTTTACAATATGCCGTTGGCGAAGGGACATTGACGCCCTACCAGAAAATTGCCGGCGACATCACCATCAATGGCGATGTCACTCCGTTCGACGCGTCGTATATTTTGCGCTTGTACGTCGGTTCGATAACCAGCTTCCCATCAGGGAAAGACTGGAGATTCATGCCGTCTGATTTTCTGGCGGACGATACAAACTGGACCACCGCGCCGACTTCGATATCCTATTCCCCGCTGGCCGGTGACCAAACCGGACAAAATTTCAAAGCCTTTGCCCTGGGCGATGTCAGCGGTAACTGGGGCGTACTGAAATTAGCAAAGATTGAAGGCGCAGTCTGTATCGATGTATTATCCCGGGTTACCGAGAAGAAAAACAACGTCAGCTATGACATCTATCTGGATCAGGAAAGTTCTATCCTCTCCGGCGGTTTCAAAATTGCCGTGGACAACTCCCGATACCGCGTGATCGCTGTTCGCGCTGGTGAAATAGTGGCCGGCTGTCAGTTCGTCTCCAACGTCTCCAACAATATGGCGGCGTTCGCTTTTGCCAATGCCTATCCCATCCAGGGCGATGGCGTCGTGGCCACTATTGATCTCGAAGTCGTCAAAGACGAAATTCCGGGAATCTCGCCGCTTCAATTCAACGATGTCACATTGAACGAAGGAACAATCTCGATCCAAATCAACGGGCAGCCATTCGGGAAAGAAAATTCCCTACCCTCCCGCTATGCGTTGAATCAGAACTATCCCAATCCATTCAACCCGGTCACATCCATCGCATTCGATTTGCCCGAGTATTCAAAAGTGACGATCACCGTATTTGACCTGTTAGGCAAAGAGGTGGCGCGACTCGTCGACGGGCCGATGAACGCCGGATCCCATTCCATTCAGTTCAATGGCGCGCGCCTGGCGAGCGGCGTCTACTTCTACCAGATTAAAACTCAGCATTTCACATCTGTTAAAAAGATGATATTGCTTAAGTAATTTCAAGTTCTCAGGGAGGCTGCCATCAAGCGCCTCCCTTAATTTTTTCAGGCGCTCAGGCGGGCCTCTGCCGGTTCAGAGCGCCTTTTTCAATCAGGCAATAAAACCGGATAATGCATTTGAAAAAAAATTATAGTCACTAAGGCACCAAGACATTAAGAGACTCAAAGAAAAAATGGGAATGCTGTTTTATTATTTTTTCATAAAAAAAATGAAACAAGCAATTCATCTATCCTGAATTATTCATGAACTTGCTCAGAATTTGAGTCGACATTCAGATTTTCAATTAGCTAAAAGCTAAGCTATTTTGAAACTCAGTTTTTGTACGTTTATTCTAAAAAGAGCACCATTCAGGTTAGCCAGCCTCCTTTAAAAATACTATGAATAATGCAGGCTATACACTATTTTAAATTTTTATTAATCTTTTCTTTGTGACTTCGTGTCCTTGTGGCTATTGCATTATTTGGGATAAAAAAACTGCCATGCGGGTCAAACATGGCCTCCATTCCTTGATTGCGCCAATCTGTTCAATCCAACTTATCCAGCGAGCTAACATCAAGTGAAATGAGTGAAACATGCCGGAACCCGCGCAGTTCGAACAACGTTTTTGACTTCCATCTGAAATTTGAGGAGTACCCATGCGATACATCATAACCATATTTTTTGTGTTAGCGTTGGTGACCATCTCTTCTGCACAAGACTGGGAATGGTCGCTTGCCGCGAAACCGGATATTGACGGCGAAATTAACGGCCTGAGCATGTTGCCGGACGGTCAAACCGGCTGGGCCATTGGTAGCAGTGGCGGCTATGGAATGATACTTCACACGACCAATGGCTGGGCCGACTGGGTCGACCAGAGCGATACGAACGTAACGCCGGCGACCTTTTCCGACGTCTCTTTCTTCGATGCATTGAATGGATGGGTCGTTGGCGTCAATGGAACCATCATTCACACATCCGATGGCGGTGAGAACTGGGAAATCCAGGGCGCGGGACTGACCACGGCCACCGTGAAAGGCGTTTGTGCTGTCAGCGCTACGGTCGCCTATGCCGCTGCCGGCAGCGGAACCTTGCTTTATACAATCAATGGCGTGGACTGGTCAGTCATTGCCACCGGCGCCACCGGTGATTTTTACGGTATTGATATGTTCGATGCCACCCATGGCATTGCCGTGGGCGAAGCCCAGACGATTTATTACACGACCAATGGAACGACCTGGCAGACAGCTTCGACCATCCCGAATATCGGCGGCAAAGATTTTAACGCGGTTGCCATGGCCGATCAGAACACCGCGTGGGCGGTCGGCGACGGTTTTGAGGTGCTGGCGTTGAAATCTGTCTTCGCCAAATCAACCGATGGCGGCAATACCTGGACGCTCTGGGAGAATAGCGACCGGATTATGGAAAATATGTGGGCTATTGATTTCACCTCTCCGACCAAAGGTGTGGCTGTCGGGCATAAAGGCTGGGTGTTCACAACGACCGACGGCAATGAATGGACGCCTCTGACCCGGATCAGTGGCAATTCCAATGAAGCGGCGCGAATTGTTGGCGACCGGATCTGGATTATGGGAGGCGCCGGAACCATGTACGGTTCAGAAGATTTCGGCGCAACCTGGCAGTCGCTGAGCCAGGTCAACGCCCAATACCAGTACAAAATCGGCGCCATTGACAACGATCGCATCATGAGCATTGGATACGCCAGTTCAATGACCCTGACCACAGACGGTGGCGCGAACTGGGCATCCGATTTCGTTGTGGCCGACAATACCATTTCCCTCCAGCTCTGGGGCATCGATTATGCGAATTCCAATGTCGGCTGGGTTGCCGGGTCCGGTGGTTTCATTGCCAAAACAACAGACGGCGGATTGAATTGGTTTCTGCCCGGCGCTGGTGTCACGACGCAATGGCTGCGGGCGGTTTATGCATTTGATGAAAATCAGGTCTGGATTGTCGGCGCGTCCGGCACCATTCTGAAATCTGAAAATGGCGGCACGGACTGGACAATTCAGGGGACCGGAATTTCAACGCAAACCCTGTACGACATCGATGGGATTGACCAGAATAAACTGGTCATTGCCGGGGACAGAAGCTCATTTCTGTACACCACGGACGGTGGATTGAATTGGAAAACAGCTGCGCACGATCTGCCAGGCGAAACAAAAATTTCGGACCTCTTTTTCCTGGATGCGACTCACGGCTGGGCCGTTGGCAATGATGGCGCGATTCTCTTCTCCGGCGATACCGGCGCAACCTGGGCGAAAAAGAACAGTCCGACCAGTCTTGATTTGAGCGGCGTTGGTTTCATAAGCGAGACAACAGGCTGGATTGCCGGCGAAGATGGTTCCATTTTCGAGACAACGGACGCTGGCGTCATGTGGGCGCCGGTTGCTACCGGACTTACTGACAAAGATATGAAATCCATCGCTGTCACCGACGATGATAAAGTTTTCGTCTGCGGTTACGGCGGCATCATCATCCGCTTCGGGCCTAAAATACCGAGCGCCGTCGTATACACAAATTCTGAAACAACCATCGAGGGTTTTGAACTCAATCAGAATTATCCCAATCCGTTCAATCCGAGGACAGAGATTCGTTATTCCCTTTCCAAAGCGTGTCATTCCGAAATTGCTATTTTCAATTTGTTGGGTGAAAAAGTGACGACCCTAGTCTCGGAATTTCAGCAGCCCGGCCGTTATGCAGTAACCTGGGATGGCAGAAACGCTTCCAATGAAAAAGTTACCAGCGGCGTTTACTTGTTCACCCTCAAAGCTGGTGATTTTTATCAAATGAAAAAAATGTTATTCCTGAAATAATAAGTTACTGGCAGTTTTCGAAATACTGTCTTTTGACACACACTATTTTTCTTGAATATTAACATTATTTCCTCCCGAAAGATTTTAGGCATAGGATTAGCCCCTCTTTCGGGAGGACTATTTACGAACGATTCTTCCTACTGGCACTCCCTGCTCGAAGTATATTGGACATTGGCCTCAAACTGAACTGGTTTTCGTTATGGGTACAATTCAGAATATTCGGGAAATTCTTCTCATTATCTCCTTCGCACTATTCATCAAACCTGCTTTTTCACAAATTGCCACTAAAATAACAGCCTTGGATGGAAAACCCGGCGACTACTTCGGGACCTATGTAGACATTTGCGGCGATTATGCGGTGATTGGTTCCCGCGTGCCCAACAATTCCGAGGGCGTGGCCTATGTTTTCAAAAAACAGGGTGATTCGTGGGTTCAGCAGACGCGCCTTCAACCGCATGATAAACGGGAGCAGCAATGCTTTGGCCGGGTTGCCATCGATGGCGATTTTATTGTTGTCACGGCTGAAGGAGACAATGAGAATGGTAAATATGCCGGGGCGGCTTACATTTTTGAGAGAGTCGGAGAACAGTGGATCGAGCGACAAAAAATCGCGCCTATAGATGGTCATCCCGGAGCCATGTTTGGTATGTCCGTTGATATCGAAGGTGAGTATATCGCTATTGGCGCCGTGTACGACAATGAAACTCGAAAACTAACAGGCGCGGTGTATATTTTCAAACGGGAACAAACCGGCTGGCTGCAACATGCCAAATTAATCCCGCATGACAAGCTCGCTAAATTTCATTTTGGCTGGGGTCTGGATTTGGATGGCGACCAATTAGCTGTCGGCGCTCCCAAGGGATTTGATAAAGAAAGAATTCCCGGCGCAGTATATATGTATAAAAGAGAAGGATCGCAATGGATTGAACAGCAGAAAATTTACTCGCATGACATTGAAATTTTCGATTCTTTTGGCTCTGATGTGTCGCTTCGGGGGAATTGTTTGCTGGTCGGCGCTAACTCTGATGATGACAATGGCGACAGGTCTGGCGCGGCCTATATTTTCCGGAAAGCCGGAAAGAAGTGGAAGCAGGAGGCTAAAATCGTTGCCAAAGACGGCAATGCAGGCGATCGATTCGGACTTAAGGTTGAGCTCATGGAAAACAACGCCATCATTGGTGTGGGTCTGGACGACAATGAAAAAGAATGCGGATCTGTTTATATTTTCGAACATGAGGGAAACCACTGGCTGGAACGCACAAAAATAATACCTTACGACGGCCAAAAATTGGATTATTTCGGTGCCAACATTTCTGTTTATGGAAATTATATGCTCGTCGGCGCCAACGGCGATGACGACGTCTCGAAAAATGCTGGATCGGCCTATATTTACAACCTGTCTGTCCCTTCAACAAACAGCTTGGTACGCGCTGGAAAAAATATTTCAGACTTAATTGAAGATAAAGTGAAAATGATCCCGGATAACCCAGGTGAAAAACAAGGTGTCCCGGCCGCGTTATTCCAATTTCACAAAATTAAGTCTAAGAATAATACGGAAGAAATTGACGCCAATGTGCAAAGCCTTTCAGAGGACAATTGGGGCAATATCTGGATTGCTACCCGCGATCACGGCCTTTTCCTGTTTGATGAGGCGAAGAATGCATACATTCAATATCTGAATGATGCGGGGCGTTCGGCGTCTAACAAACTCACTGCCATGTTTTTATTGGATGGTCATTCTTTGTTATTGGGAACCGAAGGAAATGGCATCTATGAATTCGATTGTTTTCATAGAAAATTCGGGCAAAAATATCGAACGAAATTCTCCCCGGAAATTTCAGAATTCGATACCATCACCCACATTTTCAGAGATTCGAAAAACTATTTTTGGATAGTCCTGAAAGAAAAGGGGGTAAAAATTTTTGATAAATCCGGAAAATTTATCGCTCACACTTCGGCTCATCCCGGAAAAGGGGATGGCCTGAGCAGTAACAAAATAACATCCATCGTTGAAGGAACCTACGACAGAATCTGGATAGGCACTCTCGATGCGGGATTGAATGAATTATCCGCGAAACCTGTGTACGGGAATGAACCACGCCGCGTTCCCGAAATTGTCCACTACAAGCACGATAGCGCAAACCACCTGAGCCTGGAATGCGATTCAATCACTGTTTTGCTTCTGGATGGGCGCGATCATTTATGGATGGGCACCCTGGGCGGCGGATTGAATGAAAGGGAGCCGTACGTGGGAATGGTCATCAAATACAGGGAATTGAAGCATGATTTTATCCGAAATATTGCAGAGAGTTATCCAACCTTTTTGTGGCTAACCGGCGCGGATAGAATTATGAGGTACAATTACATTACAAAGGATCACGAATTGTACCTCAATCAAGATCACTCGCTTGCTTTGAATTTCAACAGCAATGCATGTTTTAAAAGTCGGAACGGAACAATATATTTCGGCGGAGACAGGGGCTTTGTGTCGTTTCACCCTGACAGTGGGTTTGGAGGTGGTAAGAAATCCCGGGTTGTTTTCAATCAATTCAATTTGTTTGGTGTACCGGCCATGTTGGATACAATTATCTTCGAGAAAAAATTACTGATATTGAACAGTGATCAGAAAATATTTTCATTCGATTTTATGGCGCTGGATTTTCCCCGACATGCAGATATTCAGTATGCGTATAAAATGGAAGGCTTCCACGACGATTGGATTTTCACCGGCAATTACCGGCAGGCTCATTTCACGCACCTTTCTCCCGGGGACTATAGTTTTCGTGTCAAAGCGTTCGACGCAAAAGATGTGAGCCTTGTTGAAGAAACCCAAATTCGAATTAGAATCATACCGCCCTGGTACAGAACGATTTGGGCATACTCATTATTTGCGATTGGAATTGCTCTCCTGATTTTCGGAGTTTACAAATTTCAAGTCAGAAGAATAAGCCTCAGGAATGAATTGCAGATGAAGCGTTTCGAAGCGCAGCAATTGCTGGAAATGGATCGGATGAAGAATAATTTCTTCGCCAATATTTCTCATGAATTTAGAACGCCGCTCACCCTTATTCTGGGTCCGCTCAATCAACTCATCAATAAAGAATTCGACGGTGATCCGAGGGAAATTTATTTGATGATGAAACGGAACGGCAAACGGCTCCTGCAACTCATCAATCAATTGCTGGATCTTTCGAAGCTGGAAGCCGAGGAAATGTCCCTTCAAATTAAACAGGGCAATGTGGTGAATTTTCTGCGGGGAATTGTTTTTTCGTTTATGTCGCTGGCGGAGCGAAAAAAGATAAGTTTGCAATTCAATTGCCAGCTTGAAGACATTGAATTCAATTTTGACAAAGATAAACTCGAAAAAATTATGTCGAACCTTCTTTCGAACGCGTTCAAATTCACCGAAAAAAATGGAGCCATTTCTGTGCATATTTCTGTCACGGAATTGAATGAGGAGATGTCTTCAAAATTTAAAACCACAAAACCGAAACTGGTTCAAAATAACAACTGCCTGAAGATTGATGTCGCCGACACCGGCATCGGCATTGCCCCGGACCAGTTGGGAAAAATTTTCGATCGATTTTATCAGGCGGATAATTCATCCAACAGAAAATTCGAAGGGACTGGAATTGGCCTAGCCCTCACTAAAGAACTTGTTGAATTACACAGCGGCGTCATTGAAGTGAAAAGCGAGCCGGGCAAGGGGTCCACATTTTCCGTCCTGTTGCCGTTCACGAAGGAATTATCAAAGGGACAGGATGTTTTGCCTGCTGCTACTCACGCCTTCGAAGAAAATATGGAAGTGACGCAAATACCGGATTCGCCCGAAATGCATCAGAAAATTCCTGCTAAAAAATCCAGCGAGTTGCCGCTCGTTCTGATTGTGGAAGACAACCGCGATGTTATCTGGTACATCCGAAGCTATCTCGATAATCAATACCGCATCCTCGAAGCCGAAGACGGGGAAATCGGTTTGAACAAAGCCATTCAATCAATTCCCGATTTGATTGTCAGCGATGTGATGATGCCTAACATGGACGGATTCGAATTCTGCGAAAAAATCAGGCGCGACGAACGAACCAGCCACATCCCGTTGATTCTGCTCACTGCAAAAGCAGCCATGGAAAACAAACTGGACGGGCTTGATAAAGGCGCGGATGATTATCTCGTTAAACCGTTCAATGCCGCGGAACTGTTAGTGCGAATGAAAAATTTAATCGACCAAAGAAAAAAACTTCGTGAGCGATTTTCCCGTGAACTGACCTTGAAACCAAAGGATATTACGGTCACTTCAGCCGATGAGAAATGGCTCACGAAATTAATGGAAATTGTTGAAAATCACCTCTCGAACTCCTCATTCGATACACCCATGCTCGCCAAAAAAATTGGATTAAGCCGAAGCCAGCTTCATCGCAAGCTGGTGGCACTCACAGATCAGGCCCCTAATCAGTTCATCCGTCTCATGCGGTTGAGGCGGGCGGCGCGACTGATAGAGCAAAAATCAGGCAATATCACTGAAATCGCTTATGAAGTTGGGTTCAGCAATATCTCCTATTTTAGCAATCGATTTCGGGAACAGTTTGGCGTGTTGCCGTCGGAGTATAAAAACTCTTCAAAGAAGTAACTCTTTCCACAGTAGTTCACCATTAAATCCCTTTTCAACCCTCATAGTTCTCCCAGTTTCCTCCACATGCGACAAGATTGTTATATGTTGCGACAAATGAGATAGACATTTTCCGGAATCTTTTTAAATTGGATAAAACTTAATCCACGTAATTTTATTACAAGATTCGGGAAATAAAATTTCATTAATTCCAAGGCTATTTTTTAATAAGGAGGAGCAAGAATGTTACTATTCAAAAAACACAATTCCGTTGTAACGCTTATGGCAATTCTGATTATTTTGCTATTCTTCTCATGCGGCTCGGACGATTCACCGACAAAACCGGACGAAGAAGTTGATTCCATGGTGCTTGTCAAAGCCGGGAAGGAATTCATGATGGGAAGTACTAATGGTGGAAGCGATGAAGAACCGGTTCATAAAGTATACCTCGATGACTTCTACATGGATAAATACGAGGTGACCAGTACACAGTATTGTCAGTTTCTGAATGAAAAGGGAAATCAATCTGAAGGTGGTGCAACATGGCTCAATATTACAGATAATAATTGCCGAATCAGGAAGCTAGATGGCAAATATGTCCCCGAGACCGGTTATGAAAATCACCCGGTGGGTTTGATAACATGGTATGGCGCAGCAGTGTATGCTGAATGGGCCGGTAAACGATTGCCCACCGAGGCCGAGTGGGAATATGCCGCCCGCGGCGGTTTAGAAAGACAGGAATATCCCTGGGGCGATTCAATCAACAACACAATGGCAAATTATAATAATAATGTTGGCGATAGCACCCCGGTGGGCAAATACACGGCGAACGGCTACGGTCTCTATGATATGGGCGGCAATGTTTATGAGTGGTGTGCAGACTGGTACGACGCGGGCTATTACACGATCAGCCCTTATGAAAATCCTGTCGGACCGGAAAGAGGCGATTATCGTGTAATGCGTGGCGGCTGCTGGATTAGTGCCTCTGGGAACCTACGTTGCGCGGATCGCAGTGGTGAAATTCCCAAGAATAGTCATCTGGTTATTGGATTCCGTTGCGCTCGTTGAATTATACTTTGTAATCTGAAACAGGGAATGGAATTATTAAATTTTATCTATCATCGTTGGTTAAATTGCTGGAAGGACTTGGAAAAAAACATCAGAAAAAATTTACATGAAATTCAAATCGAGTTTCACTATTAATCTCATTACTGAAGCGGAGGCTTACCATGAAAAGAATGATCCATTTAAAAACCATATTCGCCCTGATTCCTTTGTGCCTTTTCCTGAGCGCTACATTGGCTATTTCCCAGGAATATGTTTACACTATCGGCGGCGCCGGCCAGGAAACCGGGTTTGCAAGTTATCTGGACAATAACGACAGCACACTGACCGTAATCGGCTCGACGGATAGCGAAGGCCTGGGCGGAACAGACGCCTTTATCGCTCATTATATCGTGGATTGTGTATATCCTTATCTTTATTTCCGATGGGCGCAGGTCATTGGAAGTACGAAAGACGACCACGCGTATGACATTAAACAGGATTCACATAAAAATTACATTGTCTGCGGATCGACCGTAAATCCGGATCCCAATGCTCTGGATACGGACGCCCTTTTCGCCCGAATAGATAAAAAGGGTCAGTTAAAATTTGCCCGACGTTTTGACATTGATGGCGCCCATAAAAACGATCATGTGATGCGGGTTATTGAAGGCCATTTTCACGATTACATTTTAGTCGGAACCACAAAAGCCCAGGACGAGGCCTGCGATTTGCTCGTCGCTGCCATCGATACTGTTGGTAGCGTTAAATGGGGTTACATCATAGGCAAGCCGGATACAATGGACGTCGGCTATTCGATTGTCAAAGATTCCGAACGAAATTATGTCGTTTTGGGCACGACCGGAAATTTGAAATCACGAAATATTCTCCTCATCAAAATAAACGGAAACGGCATTATCCAGGCCACGCGGGAAATTGGCGCTGTCGATGCGTCCGGCGCACCTTTGCAGGCTGATATTGGATACGATATTGTTGATGCGCCCAACCAGGATTCCTATGTAATCACCGGCGGTACGAGGAGCCTCAGCCTTTCATCCAAAATTGACCTGTTGGTGCTCTCTGTTAGACGATCGCTTATGTCATTCAACTGGAATACAATTTTGACCTCGCCGGTCGTATTCGATTCCACCGAAATCGATGAGGGACATTCAATCATCCGCAATGAAAATGATGAATTGATCGTTGCCGGGCTAACCGAAACCATGTCCGTCAATCCGCCCAAACAGGACATGCTTCTGGTGAAGTTCGATTCAACAGGTAACTATATCAGTGCCCGGCGCTTGCATCCCATCCTGGATATGGTAGAAACTGATATGGCCAATGATGTTGTCCGCAGCCAAATTCCCGGCTATCCGGACGGTTATATCGCAATCGGTACGACAGAGAGCGCCGGCTTCGGAGGCAAGGATATTTTGCTCGCTTCTTTCAATGAATTAGATTATTGCTGCTACGAAAATATTCCATTCAACGCAGCCAGCCTGCTTTTTAGCCTGAAGGCGTTTGGCCCTTACAGAACTCCAAAGTTTGTTTCCGATTCTGTTTTTGTCAAAACGATTAAACCGGATACAACGGTAGTGTGCTACAGCGGCTTGTTCAGCGCGGTGCCATTGGAGCGGAAGGCAATTCAGCCGAAAGATTTTGTCGTGCATCAGAATTATCCCAACCCGTTCAATCCCAGCACAGAAATTCGATATTCCATACCTGGGGACGGCAAAGTCGAAGTGGCTGTGTTCGATCTTCTCGGGAAAAAAGTGGCGACCCTGGTGTCGGAACGCCAGCAGCAGGGATTCCATTCAGTCACCTGGGATGGAAAGGACGAATCAGGACAACGCGTGAGCAGCGGGGTTTACCTGTTCACAATAAAAGCAGGGGACCATTTTGAAATGAAGAAAATGATAATGGTGAAATGAAAGGACAGGTTTTGGATTCTATATGCCAAAAAATATAATACAGTTAGCAAAATTCAATCAAACCCTTAACCAAAGGAGTACGTTACAATGAAAAAACTAATCCTCATCTGTGCAGTGCTGTTGCTCTTCGTAGTGAACACAAACGCTCAAATCCCTCAACTCATCAATTACCAGGGAAAAATTTCCGACGATGTCGGGCCACTAAACGGAAACTTCGAAATCAAATTCATTATTTATGGTTCGGAGACCGGCAGCGATGAGCTATGGTCGGAAACTCAGACCGTTTCCATCAACGACGGTTTTTTTACGGCGCTCCTGGGTTCGGTTCAGGAAATTCCGTTGACAGCTTTTGATGAAGAGAACCGATACATCACAATGCAGGTTGGAACCGATCCGGAAATGACGCCGCGAAAAAAGCTGGTCAGCGTTGGTTATAGTTTTCGTTCATTTCATGCGAGTAACGCGGATACTCTCGGCGGTAAATCTGCATCCGGGTTTGTTCAGCAAATGAATGGCGTCATCCCGGGATTGGGCGGTATTCTCGATCTGGAGGCCGGGGCCAATGTTACACTCACCCCGGACAATACAAACCACAAAATCACTATTTCCGCGACAGGCGGAGGCTCGGGCGGAAATACCCTGGACCAGGCCTATGACCAGGGCGGCGCCGGCGCCGGCAGAACAATAACAGCGGATGCCGGAGCTGTGACAATCGATGGCACAGACGGTTTGGCAATCAGTGGCAATGTCGGGATCGGAATCGCACCTCATCCCGTTTCAAAGCTCCATCTATCCGGCGGCTCAGATGTTACGCTCAATGATGGCGGCTTTTTAATCGCCGGGGCGACCGATCATCTGAATATGGCTTTTGACAACAACGAAATTATGGTGCGCAGAAATGGCGCTCCCGACCATCTATATCTGCAGGGATATGGCGGTGATATTTCCATCCATAAAGACGCAGCGAATGAAGCGCAAAAAATCATTATCAAAGACAACGGAAATATTGGAGTCGGCATATCTGATCCTTTAACACGATTACACCTTAACGGCGGTGTCGATGTTACGCTTACCGAGGGTGGAAATCTGATTTCCGGCGATGCGTCCCAAATCAATATGGTTTTGGATAACAATGAAATCATGGTTCGGAACAACGGCAACCCGGCAAATCTTTATCTCCAAAGTTATGGCGGGGATTTTGCCGTTCATTACAATGCGGCCAACCAATTACAAAAGTTCGTTGTAAAAGATGATGGCAAAGTGGGAATCGGTACGCTCGCGCCTTCGACTCAATTGTATGTCAATAGTGAAAATACAGCCATTCATGGCGAGCATGGCAATGGCAACTATGGTGAAGTTGCCACAGAGCAGCACGGTGTGTTTGGCCGCTTCACCAATGGCAACTATGGCTATCTTGGGGCTGCATTGGTTAGCGTGCTGGGCAAAAACGCGAATGACAATACCGGCTATTTAGGCTCACATGCGGTTGGCGTTTACGGTTCTCATTACGGCGGCAATTATGGACAGATCGCCGATGAGGATCAGGGAGTGTACGGAAAAAACAGTGACGGACCCTCCGGATTCATTGCAGGCCACAGCAGGGGCGTACAGGGAAATTATGATGACGAAGGAACACACTGGGGCGTTCTTGGCTCATACAATAGTGGGGTTTACGGCAAAGGCAATATTTACGCCGGCTACTTTTCCGGGGATGTGCACGTCACCGGCAATCTCACCCCGGCCAGCTCTTCCGTAAAAATGGATCATCCGCTCGATCCGGGGAATAAGTACCTGCAGCACTCCAACGTCATTTCACCGGACATGATGAATATTTACAACGGCAATGTAATTCTGGATGCCAGCGGCCAGGCCCGAGTCGAGTTGCCGGAATGGTTCGATGCATTGAATAAAGACTTCCGCTATCAGCTCACAGCCATTGGCGCGCCGGGTCCCAATCTGTATGTGGCGGAAGAAATAAGCAACAACCAATTCAGCATTGCCGGCGGTTCTGCCGGAATGAAAGTATCCTGGCAGGTCACCGGCGTCAGGAAAGACGCGTATGCCGAAGTCCATCGCACCCGGGTCGAAGTGGAGAAGCAGGGCGAAGAACGCGGGAAATATTTACACCCGGTCGAACTTGGCGTTGCTGAATCGTTGGGCATCGACTCCCAGACCAAAGTCAATTTAAAAAAGCAGAACTAAGTACAGCGTTTTACAAATCTATATAGGGTTTCAATGTTGAGAATGAGTTTTCATTGATCGTCATTCCAGCGTGTTTTTGGAGGGAATTCAGTGGATGCCCGATAATCCCGCAAATGCGGGACCGGCATGACAGATGAAACCTCCAAAAATTTATGAAATAGTATACTAAGCCAATAACTGGAAACCATTTTTTTATACTATTCGCATTTGAACGAACAGGAGATATCCATGAAATTTTACAAATACAAATTCAGGATCGGACTGCTTGTTGGAATAGTCGCCCTTCTGATGGTCGCGGCGATGTTTCCAGAGGCAGCAATTTCCGATGAGAAATATAAACTTCACCGTTCGGCAATTAGCATGGCCGGCGGACAGGCGCAATCCACAACCTATTCGGTGGAGGATGCCATCGGGCAATCGTCGCCGGTGGGATCCGCATCGAGTCCGACGTACCGTGTTTCCAGCGGTTACATCGGTGATGTTGCTTCCGGAATTATAATAAGCGCGCCGCATCTTTCCGGGTCTGCCGGCGTTACGATTGCTGTGCCACTTTATGTCGAAGATGTGACCAATAAAAATATCACGGCGCTGTCAATCACCGTGGAAACTGAATCGTCTTTATTGCCTCTCAGTATTTCATACACCGGTGCACTGCTCGGCCAGTGGTCAACAATTCTGACAAATATTGAAGGCACGAAATTGAAAATCGTTGCGGCAGGAACCATTCCGCTTTCCGGGAGCGGAATTTTAGTGAACCTGCAATACCAGGTCGCCGCTGCGGCTCCTGATAATTCGGTGTTACCCATCCATTTCGCAGAAGTGCTTTTCAATGAAGGCGAACCGGCCGCGCTGCCCCAGGATGGTTCATACACAGTGTCGGGTGGTTACAGCGTTTCCGGAGGGATCGCGTATTATTCGAACAGCCAGCCGGTAGCGAATGCAACGTTAAATCTGAACGAATTCCAGACCCAGAGCAATGTGGATGGGCTGTTTTCTTTCAGTGATATTCCGGCAGGAAATTACCAGTTGACTCCGGAAAAAAGCGGTGATCTCGGAAACGGCATTGGCGCTTATGATGCCGCGTTGATTCTGCAATATGCGGCCAGCCTGATTTCGTTGACGCCCTATCAAATGATCGCGGCTGACGTGACGTCGAATGGCGGGGTTACTGCCTACGATGCGTCCTATATTTTGCGATATGTGGTCGGGCTTGTATCGGATTTTCCCACCGGCGAGGACTGGAAATTCGTCCCGGCAACTATTCACATGGATTTGAACAATTGGAGCACTGCGCCGGATCATTTGCTCTATTCGCCTTTGAATTCGGATCAGGTGAATCAGAATTTTGTGGGGCTTATCCTCGGCGATGTTTCCGGCAACTGGTCGCCGCCGGGTCAACTCCTGGCTTCGCTACCGCGCGAAACCATCGGCACGGCAACCGTTCAATGGGGAGAAATATCGCGCTTCGAACAGAAGCAAATCACGATCCCGATCTGTTTCTCCGAAGCCAACGAAATTCTTTCAGCAGAAATAAAAATAGTTTTCGATGACGAGATATTGGAGTTCCGCGGACTGAACCTCCCGGTAAACTCTGAAGATCTTTTATCGGAATACCAGACCGCAGACGGCGTCTTGACGATTGCCATTGCCGGTTCGCGCCCGTCAAAAATATCGGATGAATTGATTCGGTTGACGTTTGATGTAGTTGATCCAAAAAATAATAACCAGTCAACTCTAAAAATTGAGGCATTGAACCTGAACGACGGGCGCATCCAGGTTTTTATGGCCAATCAGGAAACGACATTCAACTCAGTTGCGCCCACGTCGTTTTCCCTGTCGCAAAACTATCCCAATCCCTTTAATCCGGAAACGACGATCCGATATGAGCTTCCGCTTCCGGCAAACGTGGAATTGACAATCTTCGATTTGCAGGGAAAAGAAGTAACAGCCTTGGCCCGGACAAAGCAAACGACCGGCCGGTACTCACTAGTCTGGAATGGCTGCAATTCATCGGGACAAAAGGTCGCTTCCGGCGTTTATTTTTATCGAATTACCATCGAGCCGGATGAGGCCAACCAGAATACATTTTCACAAACCCGAAAAATGATTTTAATGAAGTAGTCTGCACGGAAATATTTATTGCCTGTCATTGGAAAAATTGTTTTTATTAAGTTACGATGACGTAAGGGATCGGCCAGAACTCCGGGGAATTCTGGCCGATTCTTTTTAACCACCAATTATCTATGACGTGCCTGCAATTTTATGCTTGACTCTCTCGATTTATATTTTTATTATGTAACAAGTTCGAAATATTCCAAAATGAATGACTAAAACGTGAACATTTTCATTACTGGAATCAACGGATTCATCGGCAGCAATCTCGCCCGGATACTCACGGAAAAGGGGCAGGCTGTCAGCGGCTCCATTCGCCGCATGGAGAGCTCCGGTCAACTGAAGCACCTGAACCTGCGCCTGTTGTGCGGCGATATTCTGGATCAGGAATTCCTCGAGGCCAGCCTTCAAAATCAGGACATTGTTTACCATATTGCAGCGCTCGTGTCCGACTGGGGGCATGCCTCCCAATTCCTTGCCATCAATGTGGAGGGTTCAAAAAATGTGGCGCGCGCGGCTCTGAGCAATCGCGTCAAACGGCTCGTTTATATCAGTTCGACTGCGGTGTATGGGCTCAGCGGATTTCGGGATGCCACCGAGGCCAAGCGCTATAATTGCGATGGCAACCATTACGCCGAGTCGAAGAAACTGGCCGAGTCCTGGCTCAACGAGTTTTGTCGTCAAAACTCCCTGCCGCTGACCATTATCCAGCCGGCCAATGTATTTGGCCCCCATGACCTCAGATTCTTTTTCCAATTCAGTCAGGCGCTGGAGACCGGATTCCTGCCCTACATCCGCCAGGGCGTTGCACTCACCTGTCCCAGCTACGTCGAAAACCTCGCAGAAGCATTATGGCTCGCCGGCACGCATCCCCATGCCAACCGGGAGACCTTCATTGTCTCCGATGGACTGGAAATAAACTGGCGTCAGTTCATCGAAAAAATTTGCTGCCATCTCGATATTAAGCCGCCCGGCCGGTCCGTGAGCAATTCCTTCGCACAGAGACTGGCTTCAGTTTTTGAACTGGTTTACAAAATATTCAAAATCCCCACTGCGCCGCCAGTCACGCGATACCGCATCCGTAATTTCGGGTTGGATTATCATTTTTCCATTGCTAAAATCAAAACCATGTTGGGCTATTCGCCTGTCATTTCCATTGACGAAGCCATCCAACGAACGGTCCTCTGGTACAGGCAGTACCTCAAGGAGAAAAGTCATGTACATCAAACCGGTCGCTCAAAAATCTGAGCTCACACAATTCATCAGCTTTCCGTACCATCTTCACCGCCGCACGCAAAACTGGATTGCCCCGCTGCGCCTCGATCAAAAGAACATTTTTAATCCCGCGAAAAATTCTGCCCTGCAGCACTGCGATTATCAGCTTTTTTTGCTTTATCAAAATCACGAAATTATCGGTCGCATTGCCGTGTCAATAAATCACATCGCCAACGATTACTGGAAGCAGTCCATCGGATTATTCGGACATTATGAATGCATCGATCATCCGGAGGCGTCCTCACTGCTGCTGGGCGCTGCCGAAACATGGCTGAAAGAACGAGGGATGACGATCATGCGCGGCCAGTGGAATTTTGTCTCCCAGGATATCGGCCTGGTTCTGGAAGGATTCGATGTCCCGCCCATTGTGCTCTCATCCCACAACCCGCCGTATTACAACGACCAGATGACGCATTTCGGGATGAAAAAAGCCAAAGATCTATTCGTCTATGCGTGTGACATATCTAAAGGTTATGAGATGCCGGAGCGATTTCTGAGCTACACCGATAAAATCGCCGAACGCTACCGGGTCACGGTGCGGGCCATTGACATGAACAATCTGGTAAACGATGCGCGGATCATCCTTCGATTGACCAACGCGGCCATCGGCGGAAATTGGGGATATTACCCGGTGGAGGAATCTGAAGCTGAACAGATTGCCGCTGATTTGAAGCAGGTGATCCATCCGGAAGTGGTGCTCATTGCGGAAATCGACGGCGAGCCAATCGGCTATCTGCTGGCGGTGCCGGATGTCAATGCGATTTTGAAAAACATGAATGGCCGGCTCTTTCCGTTTGGAATTTTCAAATTGATGCGAGGGCTCAAGAAGCTCCGACGCTATCGCATCTGGGCGCTGGGCCTATTGGAACCGTATCAAAAGAAGGGCATTTCGGTTTTGATGTTCCGCCGGTTGAACGATATTCTCTCTCCGAAAAAGGCGTATGTGGAGGCGAACTGGGTATTGGAGGACAACGCGCTCATGAATAACGCGCTGAAACAACTGCGATTCGATCTGGTGAAAAAATATCGGATCTATGAAAAAGAAATTTGACGGTCAGGGGTGATTGTGACGGAGAGCGGCCGGATGACTCAGGAATGAATCAGGTCTCTGTGACGCAACTGAATGCGCGCAATGAGTTTGGCTCACACGAGTCCCGCGACCACCCTGCTCAGGTCCCGGAGCGCGCCGGTGAAATGCGGCGTGGGCAGGGCGACCTTCGAGCCTTTGGCCAGGTCCCGGCTCAATTCAATGGACATTTCATCCGCGTCCGTGGTCAGATAGGTTTTCATCCCGATCTGACCGGCGACCATATCATTCAAAGCATCGTTTCCCACCATCAGACATTGTTCCGGTGCAATTCCGATTTTCGAACAAATTTCCCGGTAATAGTCCAGACCTGGCTTGCAGTAATTGAAATTATCCGCGCTTGTGATGAGGTCGAATTGAATATCGCCGAGCTGCGCCCATTTCAGGCGCTTCAACTGGACGTTCATGGGAAACATGGGATTGGTCGCAATGACAAGTTTCAATCCCCTGGCTTTCAGATCGACCATGATTTCCCGCGCCTGCGGATGAGGCGACATCAGCGGAGAGAACTGGTCAAATTCATCCGCATAGAACGCCTCGAACCGTTTCCAGAGGTCTTCCCGATTGAACCTGACGCCATTGGAGAAATGATCGATGAAGAATTCAGCATTGGTTTTCGCGCCATCATTCTCAATCATCTTCTGTGTGGAGAACATAAGTCGCTTGATGAATTCGTCCGGGGAGAAGATGTCCCGAAAGGCAAGGTAAAGTTTTTTTGAATAGGCTTCGAAAAAAGTGAGTTCCTTGAACATCAGCAGCGTATTATCCAGATCGAACAGAATCGCTTTAACTTTCAAACGAGGCTCCTTTTCATTTTTTCTCCGCTAAACCCGACGTATGATTTTGCTCACCTCGACCGAACCGCACAGGCGAATTTCCCCGCGGTGATTTTGCAACCCGGCGGGTCAACTCTTCGCCTGTACTAGGTTTACCCAGCTCATCAGCGCGAGGCCACTTCCTTCTTAGTTCGCAACGACCTTCGTGTAGATATTGAAATCAGGCGGAGCCTGCATGTGTTTCTTCACAGCGCACAATTCCGCAGAGCGTATCACTGCATCTTTGTATTGTGCCGGGAACGTCTCCGGCACCTGTATCTCAAGATTAATTTTTCCAATTTGTCTCTTAAACGGATCGACTTCCATGGACTGAACGATCTTAATTCCATCGGTTGGAATGCCGCGCTGCTGGCAGAATCCCAGCACATAGATTCCGGCGCAGGTGCCAATCGAGGCTAAAAATAAATCGAACGGCGCCGGGGCCGAACCATCGCCGCCGCCCATTTTCGGTTGATCCGTCTGTATGGTGAATCCATTATATTTTGCATCCACTTTTTTCCCACCCGGGAATACAACTTCCATCATCATAACTATTTCCTTTCACGATTATCTTGTGCTGCACGATGTTCACTGTGAATTCCATCAAAACTATTGTAACAATCAAGTTGTGCACGAGCGAAGCGCTCGCTGTGCATTCAATTTTGGTTACAACATTAGATGTCCCCCGACTGAAAAAGATTCAGCCTCGCCAGCTTTCAGCGAAACTAAAAAAAGCTTTGCATCGTCTAACAGACAAACCACGTCACTCACTCAGAAAATCAGGACTATCCATGACGAAACGGGTCACGTTCATATTGGCGTCGCTCACGGTCGCGCAGATTGGTTGGAGTCAACAGGTCGATTCGGTCGCTGTGAAAAAGGACAGCATCGCGACCCGCCCTGACAGCGCACGAGTGTCGCCTCTTTTGAAACAGGTAAAGCCACGCTATTATTCGCCGATCCCTCTTTTGCCGGGACTGAAAGGCGCAAAGCAGTCGATCCAGATTGACGTCGGCAATCACTACCGCGCGACTCACCCTAACGAGGCATTGGACTGGGATGCCTCGAATTTGCCAGACCGCGAGCATTATTATCCGCTTCCACAGGAGAACATTCCGCTACTCATGCCTATCACTCCGCTGAGCCCGACGCCGATGATGCCCCTTCAGCCGCTGCCATTGCGCGATTATGTCATTCCTTCCCGAGCCGAACTGGACATACTGGAAATACTATGGGCTAAAGAAGATGTCATGGACACGACGATTTATTCCTGCATTGACACGACGCATCATCTGGCAATGGAAGACCTGAACAAGCTGTTAGACATTGCCACAGAGAAGAAATTGGTTCGAAGAAAAATTGTTTCACCGCGGAATGAATTCAACTTTTTTGGGGTGATGATCGAAATGAGCCCCTCGAATATCAGAAACAGGGTTTACGAATATCACAGCAACGTCGACCGAAATTTGATGCGGACATTCATTGAGGCCAACGCCTATCTCTTCAGCAGCGATTCGTCCATTATAAATCGGAAGCTGTTTCAAGCGGTACGTAAGGATTCTCTACTGTTGAAGGATCTCAATCAAAAGCTATTTCGCGTCAATAATAAGTGAACCGAAGTCACAGCGACTGCTACCCGGAAGACTCTTACCAGACAGCCAGTCATCGCGTGCGATGATGGTCTCCCATAAATTTCCCACCTGTACTGGTTCATCGGAAAACGGAATTTTCGGGAGAATGAATGAGTGAGTCATAATCGTTCGTTCTTTTTGTGATGATAGCTGCATTAAATGCAGATCACCTGAATTTGTGTTCACGGGCGACATGACGATGGCGATGAGGGAGTAAGCCCCGACACATACCATTCCATGAAACGACTTCCCTTTCAGTGAAATGCTGGCTAAGGATTCGATGCGTTCCCCAGGTAATTTTAGTCAGGAAATTTTTTTAAATTCGAAAAAAAAGACTTGATTTTTTACGAGGTGTTGTTATATTCATCTTACGCTACGGTCTGCATCATCTTCAGATGAGCGCCGAACGATTTCACCAAAGGCAATGATGTTTCAGAATTTGTTCTATGTCGTTTTCAATGCATCCGGGATGATATGCAGAAACTATATAATCACTTGTTCCGCGCGACTGCGTCGCGCGGAATCGCGGCGCTGACTTCGTCAGTGCCATGCTCCCCCGCGCTGACGCGCGGCGGAACATGGCACTTGACCCGACTGCGCGCGCTGTCTGTCCGTCCCGCAAGCGGGACTCCCAGCCAGCGTGCTCGTGGGTCAGCGCCGCGATTAG
>JBMOPW010000002.1:161833-166606 GCA_049322915.1 Candidatus Zhuqueibacterota bacterium | reverse complement strand
TGGTTTTATTGAAGAACATTCGAAAATTGTATCAATTCGCTGAAAATGGTGATGGCTTTATTTCTGAAAAACTGGCTGCATGACCATTTCCAAATTTTCTTTTTTACAGGAAAAAAAAGACTTGACCTATTTTTCGTAATTCTTTTAACTCGTTTTAATCGGACTATTGTAGGATTGAAATATAACATTGCTTTTTTCTTAGCTTTTTCAAATACGGTTTTAATCGGACTATTGTAGGATTGAAATACGGTTCGGAATCAATTTAATTTACTGAAAAATAGGTTTTAATCGGACTATTGTAGGATTGAAATTCAAATAACTGACCACTACAAATTATAAATTCACCAGTTTTAATCGGACTATTGTAGGATTGAAATTGAATATATATAGCTTCGTTTTTTGTATCATTAAATGTTTTAATCGGACTATTGTAGGATTGAAATTTTAACAGCGAGGAATTCGATGTTAAAAGTTTTACGGTTTTAATCGGACTATTGTAGGATTGAAATTTCCATATCGGTCATATCATTGCCGCCGCCAAGTAAGTTTTAATCGGACTATTGTAGGATTGAAATTTCGTCGACTGCGCCAAAATCAGCGTTGCCCCTGTATGTTTTAATCGGACTATTGTAGGATTGAAATAACCATGCTTGGGCAGCATCTGTGATTGGTGTGACGGTTTTAATCGGACTATTGTAGGATTGAAATGTCGATGTAACACTTGGGCCTCCACCATTTACGGTAGTTTTAATCGGACTATTGTAGGATTGAAATAGTTTTGACGGGAATGTTTGGGAGTTTGGATTCGGCGTTTTAATCGGACTATTGTAGGATTGAAATTCATTTGACGGCACTTGACAGCAGCTCGCTGACAAGTTTTAATCGGACTATTGTAGGATTGAAATGGGATTGCTTGTTTTTTCGGCCGCTTGATTTTTGAGTTTTAATCGGACTATTGTAGGATTGAAATTTGTTGTAGAGTTGTTTCATGTACGTAGTTGTTGAAAGTTTTAATCGGACTATTGTAGGATTGAAATGAAGATGCCACAAGCCCGGACGCGAGTTATAGAAGCGTTTTAATCGGACTATTGTAGGATTGAAATATGGACGTTTTATCATGCGGGAAAATATCGTTTAAGTTTTAATCGGACTATTGTAGGATTGAAATTGGATTGGTTGCTGATGGCGATAGCCCAGAACGTGTTTTAATCGGACTATTGTAGGATTGAAATGAAGCTCCGATCATGCGTTTAATCTCAGTGACGTAAAGTTTTAATCGGACTATTGTAGGATTGAAATATATATAAATCGATGGGATTAACAAAAGTTAAAGGCGTTTTAATCGGACTATTGTAGGATTGAAATAAGATATATTTTTCATGCGTGCAGTTTATTGCATCTGTTTTAATCGGACTATTGTAGGATTGAAATGTGAATTAGCCAGCGCCCTTCAAAAGCTAATTCAAGTTTTAATCGGACTATTGTAGGATTGAAATGCCGCCAACAATGGATTTGCTTCTTTTGTTTTAACGGGTTTTAATCGGACTATTGTAGGATTGAAATAACTCCCCAAATGGGGCTTTGTTTTATTTGACTTTTGTTTTAATCGGACTATTGTAGGATTGAAATAACTTTGTATTCTTTTTCATAACGCCCTCCAGCGAGTTTTAATCGGACTATTGTAGGATTGAAATATCGACTAATCTGACGGCCATTACGAGCCAGCACCGTTTTAATCGGACTATTGTAGGATTGAAATGCATTATTTAAGATTTGTTCTTTAACATTCAATGCCAGTTTTAATCGGACTATTGTAGGATTGAAATATTATGTTTTTATTATTTCATCCCACTTGACATAGAGTTTTAATCGGACTATTGTAGGATTGAAATATCCCTGAGAGAAGTTTTAAAGCGTTGCAGATATTTGTTTTAATCGGACTATTGTAGGATTGAAATAGGTAACAATCCTTTTTTGTAGCGCCCGGGCGTCTGTTTTAATCGGACTATTGTAGGATTGAAATAGGGCTCGCGCTGCAATTTTGAACCACTTGGCGACGTTTTAATCGGACTATTGTAGGATTGAAATAAGTATTTGGATTTTTTGGTTTTTTGCATGGAGTGGTTTTAATCGGACTATTGTAGGATTGAAATGTGTCTTCGTAATACCCATTCCGAATCGTGTAATCGGTTTTAATCGGACTATTGTAGGATTGAAATAAGTTTCGGCCAAGAAATTCTCCCGGTCGACCGGTCGTTTTAATCGGACTATTGTAGGATTGAAATTATTTATTGATAATTACAGCGTTATCATTCAACCAGTTTTAATCGGACTATTGTAGGATTGAAATCTGGACCGACACTTTCGAGAAGATTTTCTTCACATGTTTTAATCGGACTATTGTAGGATTGAAATTTTTAATCTCCTGCCGCATTGCGGCTGTTAAGTTGTTTTAATCGGACTATTGTAGGATTGAAATAGCTGATAGACTACAAAGAGTCCCAGGAGCAGAAATGTTTTAATCGGACTATTGTAGGATTGAAATTAATGAAGGCTACCATGAAGATAACGAAGAAGCGATGTTTTAATCGGACTATTGTAGGATTGAAATGCGAAACCCTGGAAAATGCTCGCACTCGCCTTGATGTTTTAATCGGACTATTGTAGGATTGAAATACAACTGGCAATATCATTCACAAGGATTGTGTTACAGTTTTAATCGGACTATTGTAGGATTGAAATGCCTCGCTGGTGTCTTGTATAGGCGTATTTCAAGTAAGTTTTAATCGGACTATTGTAGGATTGAAATACTTAATTCAACTTAGTTTATTCGAGAGCAGCTATATGTTTTAATCGGACTATTGTAGGATTGAAATTTTGGAAGACTATTACCATGTATATCTAAAAAAACTGTTTTAATCGGACTATTGTAGGATTGAAATAAGTTCCATGATTTTAGTGTGCCCCATTTAAGGGGTTTTAATCGGACTATTGTAGGATTGAAATAAACTGGAAGCCAGACTTTGTTTGCCGTTGACAAGTTTTAATCGGACTATTGTAGGATTGAAATCTACAATATACATGTTACCTCCTCTACGCTTACGCGTTTTAATCGGACTATTGTAGGATTGAAATAAATTATTTTTATTTTTTTTAAATAAAAAACCCTCGGTTTTAATCGGACTATTGTAGGATTGAAATACAAACTTTCTGATTTCTTCAATGTTTTCGAGAATGTTTTAATCGGACTATTGTAGGATTGAAATACAGCCTTTTCATATTCAGGGAAAATATAAACAGTGTTTTAATCGGACTATTGTAGGATTGAAATTCGGAACAACATCAATCGCGGTTTTCCCTGTATAGGTTTTAATCGGACTATTGTAGGATTGAAATATTCATTTCTTTGTCGTAATCTTCCTGTGACATTCGTTTTAATCGGACTATTGTAGGATTGAAATATCGGTAAAAAATCAATCGACATGACAGATAGCTCGTTTTAATCGGACTATTGTAGGATTGAAATCATTGCATTCGCATTGCATTCGCTATGCTATTAAAAGTTTTAATCGGACTATTGTAGGATTGAAATGCTATTATTAGCGTGAGAAAATTATTGATTCAACATGTTTTAATCGGACTATTGTAGGATTGAAATAGATAAAGCTGTATCTAATATACGAAGTTTGCTAGTTTTAATCGGACTATTGTAGGATTGAAATGCCGATTCGCTCCGCAAAGCGGTCGTCGAAAGCTATGTTTTAATCGGACTATTGTAGGATTGAAATATGGACGGATAAAAATTTGTCCATTGGCAAAATGGGGTTTTAATCGGACTATTGTAGGATTGAAATGGCGAATCAAATACGTCGTTTATTCACGTCACAGTGTTTTAATCGGACTATTGTAGGATTGAAATTCAGCCATCGCCGCACCAACAACCAGCCGCCCCTGGTTTTAATCGGACTATTGTAGGATTGAAATCCGATCCATTCGCCTTTGTGCGGTGGCATTATGACCAGTTTTAATCGGACTATTGTAGGATTGAAATAAACTTATGAACACCTGTCACGGAAGGTGGAAGAGTTTTAATCGGACTATTGTAGGATTGAAATGAAATAGCTCGATATTTCCCTTCGTTCGCGTCACGGTTTTAATCGGACTATTGTAGGATTGAAATGAAAATATCTCTCCTTGTATGAATCGTCGATCCCGTTTTAATCGGACTATTGTAGGATTGAAATGCGTTTTTTCTTCAGGGCCGGCGTCGACTATCAGTGTTTTAATCGGACTATTGTAGGATTGAAATTTTTTTGAAGCGCCCTCGACATTTTCATAAAAAAAGTTTTAATCGGACTATTGTAGGATTGAAATATCGAACGCATTACTCATGTGCACAAGTTGCGGGAAGTTTTAATCGGACTATTGTAGGATTGAAATCACCATATCCATCACCGCCCGCCAGTCCTCGATGTCGTTTTAATCGGACTATTGTAGGATTGAAATTTGTGCAGCAGTGCCATTCATCCCTATGAATAATATGTTTTAATCGGACTATTGTAGGATTGAAATCTAAATTTAATTCCAAAAATCATAACGTCGGTTATATGTTTTAATCGGACTATTGTAGGATTGAAATATGTATACGCTGTAATTTGCGCTTTGGCCTTTAATGCGTTTTAATCGGACTATTGTAGGATTGAAATGCATTCAGTGATAGGCTGTTATCAACTTTTTTATCGAGTTTTAATCGGACTATTGTAGGATTGAAAT
>JBMOPW010000002.1:137482-161733 GCA_049322915.1 Candidatus Zhuqueibacterota bacterium | reverse complement strand
GTTTTAATCGGACTATTGTAGGATTGAAATGCATTCAGTGATAGGCTGTTATCAACTTTTTTATCGAGTTTTAATCGGACTATTGTAGGATTGAAATCAACGTTGCCCGTCTCGTCACTCATGGCAATTTTTGTTTTAATCGGACTATTGTAGGATTGAAATCAGCTTTTTGAAATGTATAATTATATTTATCCGCAGTTTTAATCGGACTATTGTAGGATTGAAATAGAACTGGCATCCATGGGTGTTACTGCTCACTTTATTTGAGCGACATTCAACAGCCTGTTGAAATAGAGTGGAATGCGCCCTTTTCAAGGCTGCATTTATATCCACCCGGATTGCTCAGAATTCTGTCGAACCGAACCGGACCCACGTGTGTCGAAAATAAAATCACCCATCCTGAAAATTTCCAAACTTCTGCTTGACATATTTCTATTTTTTATTATCTTTCGGTAATGCGTATTTCAAATGCAAATCACGTCAGTTCTGCATCGATCCAGGGCAGGGCACGCCATCGCTCGGCCATTTTAGCGCGACATCCGCGTTCGTTCAAAATGATCGAATCAAATCAAATTCAACGCCGGGCAGTCTCCTCGGACGCATGTCTGAATGGCGCTGCCGGGGAAAAATCTTAGTCGCTAAACTTCGCATCAACCATCAAATACAAAGGAGTCCGGGAGATGAAAATCAGACAATCAGCCATTTTTATAACCGCGCTTGTCGTTGTATTATTCTGTACTTCGGTGTCGCTCTTTTCACAAACAGACGCTACACTCCGGTATCAATTGCCGGCCAAAGCGATTGTCGACATCATCGACGCGCAACCGACGCCGGCTGTCCGCATCAGCCCGGACAAGAACTGGCTCCTGATTCTGGAGCAGCCGGGATTGCCCACGATTGAAGAATTGTCCCGGCCGGAATTGAGGCTTGCCGGCATCCGCATCGATCCAAACACCAACGGGCCCAGTCGCGCCCGATGTTACAGCGGACTGATTTTAAAACGCATTGCCACGGGCGAGGAGACGCGGTTGGCGTTGCCGGCCGACGCGAAAATAGATAATCTCACCTGGTCGCCGGACAGCAAGCGCATCGCTTTCACGCTCACTGGAAAGGAGCGCATCGATCTCTGGATCGCTGACGTTCGAACAGGCCACGCGACGCAGCTTGCGACAAATCCCATCAACGACGCCTACGGCGCCCCGTTCTACTGGGTTTCGGACAGCAAGACGATTCTCTGCAAAACAGTTCCTCAGCCCCGAACCCCGGTGCCCGCGCCGGTGGCTGTTCCAACCGGGCCTGTCATCCAGGAGAATATCGGAAAAAAAGCGCCGGCCTGGACGTTTCAGGACCTGTTGAAAAATCCGTACGACGAGCAACTCTTCGACTACTATGTGCAATCCGAATTGATCAAAGTCTCGCTGGACGGGTCATCGATCCGGCTGGGCCAAAGCGCGGTCTACTCGCGCGCAGAGCCTTCGCCGGATGGCAGGTATATCCTTGTCGAGAAAATTCATCGGCCTTATTCCTATCTGGTGCCGGCCTATCATTTCCCGATGACCGTGGAGATTTTGGATATTGAGGGACGCCTCATTCGCACCATAGCTGAAATTCCACTGGCGGAGGAATTGCCCTCCGGTTTCGATGCAGTGAGGACAGGGCCGCGCTCCTTTGATTGGCGCGCTGATGCGCCGGCGACTCTTGTCTGGACCGAGGCCCAGGACGGCGGTGATCCCCGCAGCCAGGCTGAAATTCGCGATAAGGTGTTCATGGTTTCGGCTCCATTCGATGCCGCACCTGCTGCACTGATTTCCCTGAACTTCCGGTTTGACGGCATTGCCTGGGGGACAGGCAAACTGGCGCTGGCTTCGGAATCGTGGTGGAAAACGCGTCGCACAATTACCTGGCTGATTCAGCCGGATAATCCGAAGTCCAGCCCGAAACTGCTCGTTGACCGCTCTTACGAAGATCGTTATTCTGACCCGGGCGACCCGGTTCGCACGCAGAATTCTTACGGCGTCTATGTCCTTCAGACGGATAAAAGCGGCAAGAACATATTCCTCACCGGCAACGGTGCGTCTCCTGAAGGTGATTTTCCATTCTTCGACATGTTCGATGTGACCACAGGGAAAACGAAGCGGCTCTGGCAATCGCATGCCCCCTATTTCGAATCGGCGTCTGCACTTCTCGACGCGAAGAAAATGCGGCTGTTGCTGCGACGGGAGTCCGTCAAAGAACCGCCCAACTACTACGTGTACGACATCGAGAAGCAGGCCATGATTCAACTCACGCACTTTCCGCATCCCACGCCGCAATTGATGGATGTGCAAAAGGAGATCATTCGCTACAAACGCGATGATGGCGTGGATTTGACCGCCACGCTTTATTTGCCGGCGAATTACAAACCGGAAGACGGCCCGCTGCCCATGCTGATGTGGGCGTATCCTCAGGAATTTAAAAGCGCTCAGGCGGCCGGCCAGATGAGCGGCTCTCCCTACCAGTTCATCCGCATTGGCTGGAGTTCGCCGATGCTGCTGCTGACCCAGGGCTACGCTGTTCTGGATGGACCGACCATGCCCATCATCGGACAGGGCGAAGCCGAGCCCAACGACACCTTTGTGGGGCAACTGGTCGCCAGCGCCAAAGCTGCGATTGATGAAGTCGTCCGACGCGGCGTGACGTCGCCGGATCGCATCGCCATTTCCGGCCATTCCTACGGCGCATTTATGACAGCGAATTTGCTGGCTCACTCCGATTTATTCCGGACAGGGGTTGCCCGCAGCGGCGCGTACAATCGGACGTTGACTCCGTTCGGATTCCAGTCCGAGGAGCGAACGTACTGGGAGGCGCCGGCGATTTACAACACCATGTCGCCCTTCATGCACGCCGACAAAATCAACGAGCCGATACTGCTCATTCACGGTCAGGCTGATAACAACTCCGGCACATTCCCCATTCAGAGCGAGCGTTTTTACAACGCGCTGAAAGGGCATGGAGCAACGGCGCGGCTTGTGCTTCTTCCCAATGAAAGTCACGGCTATCAGGCGAGAGAGTCTGTGCTGCATGTCTGGTGGGAGACAATCACCTGGCTCGATGCTTATTTGAAGCAGAGCAAAAATTGATATTGGCAGCAACTCATATTTATTTCATAGCACAATGGCAAATTAAGATTGTCAGAGTGAAATATTAAAGCTCGGCATTTCAAACTCACGCTCTCCGTTGAAGACGGAGGCCATTCTCTCAAATTTTCAATCAGTCAAAAGGAACTTCATGTCCGATTCATTTCCGAAATCCAAAACCTGGAAGTCCTATCTGTTCCAAGTGGCGCTGGTTACATTCAGCGTGTTACTGGCCCTGTTGATTAACGAATGGCGTCAGAATATTAAAAACAAAGCCCTTGTGGCCCAGGCCGTGAAGACCATTCGCGATGAAATTTCAACCAACAAAATCGAAATTGAGAAAAAGCTACCCATGCACGAGCAATTGTATACGTCCATTCAGGAGAAGAAAATCGGCAATATCGGGTTGAATGTACCAATCCTGCGGGATACGGCGTTGGAGATCATTGAAGCATCCGGCGCGTCTCCCCATTTGAAATACAGTGACCTCGTGATAATCTCGGAAATACACGAAATGCAGTTGACCTACAAACAGAATATCGCAGTCATCGGCCAGTTGATCTATTCGAAAATGTTCACGTTGAGCGCTTCGGATTTCAATGATTTTCTTCGGGGCTATTCCATCCTGGTTGGAGATGTCATTAGTTTTGAAAAAGAGCTGATGAGCCAGTATACCAACGCTTTAGCCCAGCTCTCTCAATGAGCCGGTTGGGTTGCAATCATGTCGACGCAACATGCCGATCGTGTGTGGCAGGAGTGGCAGAAAATGCAGTGGCTACATACTAAATCGTGTCTGTCCGAAAATACCTAAATTAGCTATGGCGTTGATATTTTCAAACTTCATTACATCAGACCTCATCCCCTAAACTCCTTCTTACCCTACGGGCCCCTCTCCTTTTAGGAGAGGGTTGGGGTGAGGTCAATATTTGCAATTTTCGGACAGACACTTATTCAAAAAGTCAAAACGAATCTGTTCAAAGAGTAAACCAGGGATCGATCTCGGCGCCATAATGAAAACCGTGGTCGCGATGGATGAACTCATTCGTTGATGGATTGTACTCATAGTCGCGGCGCCAGTTCGAAATGTTCTCGACAATATCCGCAATGGCGGAGACAATGAAGTTCATCTCCTCATCGGTCATGGTCGGATGCAGCGAAAGGCGCACCCAGCCGGGTTTTTCGGACAGATCACCGTGGTCGATTTTCTCGGTGATTTTACGGGATGTATCGCGGTCCACATGCAGCAGGTAGTGGCCGTAAGTTCCGGCGCAGGAACATCCACCGCGCACCTGAATGCCGAAGCGATCGTTCAGCAGCTTGACAAGCAGGTTGTAATGAATCCCGTCGACATAAAACGAAAGGACGCCCAGCCGCTTTTCGATTTGGTCGGCCAGGAGATGAAGACCGGGAATTTTTCGAAGTCCGGCAAACGCGGCAGCCGTTAGCTGCCTCTCCCTCGCATTTAATTTTTCCACACTCATCTGTTCCTTGAGCAGAACGGACAGGGCGGATCGAATCGCCTGTAAAAAGCCGGGCGTTCCGCCATCTTCCCGCGCTTCGATGTTCGAGACGTACCGATGCTGTCCCCAGGGATTGGTCCAGTCCACAGTGCCGCCGCCGGGTTGATCAGGGACTTTGCTCTGGTACAATTTCGAATCAAAAATGAGCACTCCGGACGAACCGGGTCCCCCCAGAAATTTGTGCGGCGAAAAGAAAATTGCATCCAGTTTTTCCAGCGGATTCTCAGGATGCATATTCATGCTCACGTAGGGCGCGGATGCGGCAAAATCGACGAAACAATAGCCGCCGTGTTCATGCATGATTCGGGCCAACTCGTGGTACGGCGTTTCGATCCCTGTGACATTGGAGCAGGCGGAGAATGAACCGATTTTCGTCTGGCGATTTTGATATTTAACGAGCAGCGGCTCCAGCAGCCGGGGATCCACCAAACCGTTTTCATCCGGCGGAATCACGACTACCTCTGCTAGCGTTTCCAGCCATGACGTCTGATTCGAATGATGTTCCATGTGCGTGATAAAAACGACCGGCCGCAATTCTTCGGACAGGTTGGTGCAGGATTTCAATTGCTCCGGAATTTTGAGCCCCAGAATTCGCTGAAATTTAATGATGGCCGCTGTCATGCCAAAGCCAAAATTGATGATCACGTCCTCCGGCCCGGCATTGACATGGCGCTTGATGATTTCCTGAGCGCGATGGTAACTCCGCGTCATGGATGTGCCGGTGACGCTTGTCTCCGTGTGCGTATTGCCCACGAACGGCCCGAAGAAATCGGATACTCTCTCTTCGATGGGTCTGTATAACCGACCGCTGGCGATCCAATCCGCGTACAGAATCCGCTGCTCACCGTACGGCGAACGAAATGTCTGATCAATGCCAATGATGTTTTTCCGAAACGTATCAAAATAGCCTTCCAGAGAATTCATAACCTGTCCTCTATTTATCCGTTTTTTATTCAGTGTCGGTATTTATCAGGCTTTGGGTCTTCAGCGAATCGCTCATGGGCGCAAGCAATTTCTCCCTCGCCTCCAATTCCGACACGATGCTCTGAAAAATCTGTTTCCATTTCCTTTTATCGCGGGAATAGTCATCGATTGACTGCTGAAATTTTTCACGGGTCACCTGGTGACTCTGCAGAACGCTGTCCACAAACGCCTGTCGCAGTTGAACATCAATCAGATCGGCGTACACAACCACATCACAATAAATTTGCACAAACTGCTTCTCATCGATGGGCTGAATATCATTGCCATGGCGGCAACTCAGCAGGAACAAGCTCCCCATCAACAGCAGGCTTTTCATCGTTACGACTTTGAACATGGGCATCCTTTTGTTTGTTTTTTTTGCCGTTCAAATATAGTTCAATTCAATGCAAAATTCAAGTTTTTTTTGTCACAGCCTATTTGTCAGCTCATGCGAACGTTGATACTGCTCGACTGGCAGAGGCTATCCATCAATCCCCCATTTCGTGCGTTACCCGAGACTCGATTTTTCCCAGACATGTGCAAAACTCACAGGTACTGCTCGTTTTGAGTCCGCCGATTCAGCGTCCGAATCGTCATTTTCTTTCTGTAAAGAAAAAATATGTCTTGACAAAGAGTTTGAATTTGAGTATATTGGCCTCAGTTTTTCTAAAAATAGTCTTACAAATCAGAAAGAAAAATAATCATGCGGCAAACAAAACAAATCTTAACACAGGATTTCATGTTCCCAATTCCAGTGGGTGAAGTCCGTCTATCCATTGCAGAGGAAGCCACGACATGATTATTTGATCATCATAAAATGACTTATCATGAAAAGACCGTGAATATCCTCACGGTCTTTTTTTTTGCCTGTAACTGAAAGGAAATACCATGAATGCGATTGAAAGCTATGCTGCCACAAAATATTTTTATTCCCGTTCAAAGAAAAAATCAAACGGCTCTCGGAAACTGCTGGGTCGAATTTTGCCGGGCAAAAAGATAAAATTGATGGCCGTCGACGACGTGACGTTCACCATCCCACAGGGTGAAATATTCGGGATCCTGGGGCCGAACGGCTCGGGCAAATCCACGCTCATCCGCATGCTTTCCACGCTGATACTGCCCGATAGTGGCACACTTCACGTTTTCGGCACGGATGTCGTAAAAAATCCAATGCGCGTGCGCCGGCTCATCAATCGCGTTTCGGTGGATGCTGCATTTTTCAAACGGCTCTCGGCCTGGGAGAACCTGAGTTACGCAGCGAGATTGTATGGACTGCCGCTGAAAGAGGCGAAGGAGCGGGCGATCGCCATTCTCGAAGAGCTGCTTTTCTCCCGGAATAAAATCGATGAACCGCTGGAAAATCTCTCGCGCGGCATGCAGCAGAAGATCGCCATTGCGCGGGCATTGTTCACATCCCCGGCCCTGCTGCTGCTGGATGAACCAACCACCGGGCTCGACCCGGTTTCCAAACGGCAGGTGCAGGATTTCGTTTTGAAAATCCGCAAGTCCCATGACACGACGGTGCTGCTCACGTCTCATGATCTGGAAGAGGTGGAGCGCATTTGCGACCGAATTGCCATCATCCACAATGGCAAGTTCGTCGCCTGTGACACTGCGGAAAATTTGAAACGCCTCGTTCCCGGCAACGGAAAACCGGTGACTATCGAGGATGTGTTCGTCCATGTGACCGGCACTGATTTGCGCGTCGACGAGGAAGACTAATTCGATTTTCCGCGGATTAACCGAATTATCCGATCGACATATTGAAACGAACAGGTGCGTTTAGCCGGGAGATTAATCAGGGATCGAATCGACCCGTGAACGCCGAATACAGGTTTTCTGAAAGGAGTCAATTGTGAATATTATCCTATCTGAATCCAAAGCATCGCTCGCTTTTGTAGCGCGAAATTTCAATCTCGTGAGACGATACGCCGCGTGGGAGAGCGTATTTCTGGTTTACAATGTCGTGAATACCGTCACCATTGGGTTCATTGGCTGGGGCGATCCGGACAAGATTCTCTATCTCATCATTGGCTCGCTGCTCTGGGGATTTCTCTCCATTTTGTTCCACGATGTGGCCGAGGCAGTGGCCTGGGAGCGCTGGGAAGGAACCATCGAGTACACGTTTATGGCGCCTATTTACCGGCTTACCTATCTGCTTGGACAATGTACTTTTGCCGTCCTCTACGCCATTTTCCGGTCGATTCTCATCATGGCGCTGGTGGCGATATTTTTCAAAATCAGTTTCGCCCAGGCGAATATCCCGGCGACGTTCGTCGTGCTTCTGATTTCAAGCTTTTCATTTTTAGGCATGGGACTCATTGGCGCGGTCATGCCGCTCTTGTCCCCGGAAAAAGGGGCTCAGGCAACGCACATTTTTCAGGCGATCATTCTGCTCATCTCCGGCGTGTATTACGAAGTGTCGGTGCTGCCAGAATGGCTGCGCCCGCTGTCGATGATTTCGCCGGGGACATATACCTTGCGCGCGATTCGGAAGTCCATGCTGGAAAATGCCTCGATTGCAGACCTGGCCGGCGATATCGCCATCCTGATTGGCATTGGACTCTTTCTGATCCCCTTCGGATTGTGGGTGTTCAGCCGCGCGGAGGTCTATGCCAAACGAACGGGCAAACTAAAACGCAATGGCTGAGATTCTCTCACTGGTGCGGTTCATGTCTTTTTCATGCATGAACGCACCCGTGAGTTGAACATCCCGGCCGATGTTTCCGTTCTGGGGCGATTCATCATCTCGCAATCGGATCGGGCTTCATCGGGCCAGGCCGCAAGAAATTTTGCGCCGCATAATATTCGGTGAAAAATAATTTGCAATGACCCAATTTTTTTTGTATATTTTTCTGACTTTTCACCATTAACTAAGGAGATCACCACTATGCCTGAACTTGTCATTGATGGACAGACGTTTCATGTCGATGGCGATGGCTTTCTGCAGCAACCAGAAATCTGGAACGAAGATGTTGCTATTCTATTTGCCAAAAACGACGGGACCGGGGAGTTATCTGAAAAACATTGGGCCGTTATCAACCACATCCGCGAACACTGGAAAGAACATAACATGGCCCCCATGGTCAGAAAAATCTGCCAGTCAACCGGCATCCGCCTGAGAGAAATCTACGAGTTGTTCCCGCTGGGACCGGCAAAAGGCGCCTGCAAAATTGCCGGCCTTCCCAAACCGGATGGCTGTGTCTAATCGAGGAAATTCATGACCTTATACCATTGGATCCTTTTGCTCGCATTTTCTATCTGTGGTACAATCTGCATTGCCAAACTATTTCAGGTGCTGTTTCTACATCGCACTCAGGACTTCGCGCAACGGCGAGGCTCCATTCTATCCGCTATTCTGTACTCATTTTCAGGGGCCATGTCTCCACTGAAAAAAGAAACCGCCTATCTTCACCTGCCGACCTACGCCGCCGGGATCATTTATCACATTGGCACATTTTTGAGCTTTGCTCTGCTGCTCGTTCATTTCGCGAACTTCACCATTCCCGATATAACGAGTAAGGCAGCGGTCTCGATTCTCTTCATTTCCGCAGTGTGCGGCGCATCGATATTTTTCAAGCGGCTCTTTTCCTCACGACTGAAATCGATTTCCACGCCGGACGACTACTTCAGCAACCTGCTCGTCACCGGTTTTCACATCGTTTCAGCGCTGACTGTTGTGAAAGAGGTTCCGATCCGCGCGCTGTTGATTTACGCCAGCGTCATCTTTTTATACATCCCTCTGGGAAAACTCAGTCATCTCCTGTATTTCTTCACATCCCGAATTCATCTCGGGATCCTGTTTGGCAGCCGCGGCATCTGGCCAATGAAAAGGCGGAATGTATGACGTACGACAGACTGAATGACCGATTTGAAAAAGCCCTGGATTTTTTCCAGCGCAATCTGGATGCCAGATTGAGAAGCTATCTCAACAGTTGCGTGAGCTGTGGCCTGTGCGGCGAGACCTGCCATTATTACCTGGCCACCAATGATTCGCGCTATTTGCCGGCCAACAAGGTACGGCAATTATCGCGGCTCTATCGGCGTCACCACACCGTGCTGGGCGCTATTTTTCCGGGATGGGTCGGCGCCCGCGACCTCGATGCCGGGACAGTCGAGGAAATGGTCGATATTATCTTCGGCGGCTGCACGATGTGCGGTCGATGCGCGACCCATTGCACCGTCGGCATCGATATTCCCCTGCTGGTTCGCACAGCGCGCTCCATGCTGGTGAAAATGGGCCGCGTCTCCCCCGGCTTACAGTCCACGGTGAATGCGGCCATCGAAACCGGGAATAATATGGGAATTCCGACCGATGATTTTATCGACACGCTGACATGGCTGGAGGAAGATCTGCAGATGGAGGTGAACGATCCGTCCGCGGCTATTCCCCGGGACATGCCGGACGCTCGTATCCTTTACACATTGAATCCGCGCGAGCCGAAGTTCTTCCCTCTCTCCATCAGCGCCATGGCTAAAATTTATTACGCAGCCAAAGAGAGCTGGACAATCTCCACGCAGACATACGATGTGACGAATTACGCCTATTTCTCCGGCGACGACGAATCGGCGCGGGAGCTGATCGACCGTTTGTACAACGAGACGATGAAGCTGCGCGCGAAAACCCTTGTGCTGGCGGAATGCGGCCATGGCTTCAGGGCGATTCGCTGGGAAGGCCCCAACTGGATCAGAAAGCCTTACCCGTTCGAAGTGATCTCGGTGATTGAACTCATCGCGGACTATATTCGCAGCGGCAGAATTCAACTCGATCCTGCCAGAAATTCCCTGCCTGTGACGCTGCACGACCCGTGCAACATGGTGCGAACCGGCGGCGTTATCGAGGAACAGCGTTTCGTGCTCAAACACGCTGTGTCCACGTTCATCGAAATGACGCCCAATCGTGAAAACAACTATTGCTGCGGCGGCGGTGGCGGACAGCTCTCCATGGGCGAATACAAAGAGCGAAGAATCGAGTCCGGCAAAATTAAGGCGGAGCAGATTCGAAGGACTGGCGCTAAAATCGTCGCCACGCCCTGCCACAATTGCATCGATCAGCTCATGGAATTGAATCAGGAATACAAACTGGGCGTTGAAATTAAGACCGTGGCTGAACTGGTCGCCGATGCGCTTGTGCTGCAATGAAATCCGTCGAAGCAGAATACAGACTGTCCGGGACGTTTGGCCAGGCCATTTCCAATCCGAATTTGCCCATTCGTCGCTCTCTCGCTTCAGGCCACACGTTGAAAGTCATTGGTTGAAAATAAAAAACCCATCAGATTCCTCATAGGAAACGGATGGGTTCTCTTCAAAACTGTAACGACGCGCTATCGTTGGATCGCAACGATTTCTTCCACGGCGTGGATGGCGGCATCGATGTGGGCTTCGGTATTGAAAGGGCCAAGGCTCAGTCGCACAGTGCCGTGAATTTTGTCCGTGCCAATTTGTTCGTGAACCAGCGGTGCACATTGCAGTCCGGTGCGGCAGGCAATATTGTAATCCACATCCAGAATGGTGCCGACGTCGCCGGCTTCCCAGCCTTCAATATTGAAACTCAGTACCGCATTATGATTGGCGTCGGTGTCAGCGCAATAGGTGATCACCCGATCGATCTTTTGCAGCCCGGTTCTCAGTCGATTCCACAGCTTCATTTCCTGGGCATGAATATTTTCCAGGCCCATCGAGGCGATCCATTTCTGCCCGGCGTGAAGTCCGGCCACGCCGACGATATTCAGCGTGCCGCATTCCATCCGGTACGGAAATTCTTCAAGGTGAAACCGATGCGCTGAACGCACGCCGGTGCCGCCGAAACGCGTGCCGCGGATCGGAACATCCTCGCCAATGTAGGACCCGCCGATGCCGGTCGGTCCCATCAGGCATTTGTGACCGGTGAACGCCAACAGATCGATATTCATGGCTTTGACATCCACTTTCCGGGCGCCGGCTGTCTGGCTGGCATCCACCGCAAAATAAACGCCGGCCTGCTTGCAAATCTTTCCAATCTCAGCGATCGGTTGCACCGTTCCGATCACATTGGAACCGTGATTGATGATCACCATTTTTGTATTTTTCCGGATCGTTTTTTTCACATCATCCGGATCGATGAAGCCATGTTCATCAAATGGAATGTAACTCAGGTCGATCACCCCATCATTTGCCAGATGATACAATGGACGCAGCACTGAATTATGTTCCACATTGCTGGTGATAATATGATCGCCTTTTTCAGCCATACCCTGGATGATCATATTCAAAGAATCGCTGGCATTGTAGCTGAAGGTGAGTCGGTTGGGATCCGTCCCGTTGAAGAATTCCGTCAGCATTTTTCGCGTACCATGAACCACTTCTTCGGTTTCCAGCGTCATGTCATAGCCGGAGCGGCCGGGATTGACGCCGTGTTTCTGGTAGAATTCATACATAAAATCATAAACTTCTTGAGGTTTCGGGTAGGTAGTCGCTGCATTATCCAGATAGATTATTTTTTTTTGCATCCTTCCTCCGGGACGTTTGAGTGAGTAGTTCATTTTCCGTCATTCGGCTGGAAAATATGTGTGTAAAGATAAAAGAAATTCTGTAATAATCAATGATAAAATACGCCGCCAGCGCCGGCCATGAAATTTCTTCAGGGAACTATGAATTCGGAGTGAAGTGTAATAGCATGTCTTTAATTTTCATGCTTATAAAAAGCAGCGCACGTTCAAACCTTACCCATCGAGCCGCCAATCCATGAACATACGCAAGCGACTTCGCTTTCTCGAAGCGATCCAGCAGCCACGAAAATCAGAACCGGCATCGCTGCCATCGACCGATGCCATTGAATCGGTTCTCAATGGCAAATTTGTGGCAAATCCGGCCGGGGCGACGCTGCTCGTGTCCCGGGACTACAGCCTGAACCACGAACACGGATTATTCCCACTGCGCCGCATCGATTCGATCTCGCCGCAATTTTTGAGGTTAGCCGGCAGCGATGAAAAACTCATGAACCTCGACCTGCGCCGCGCTGTCTTCTTCGATACGGAGACCACAGGACTGGCCGGCGGAAGCGGAACCTACATCTTTTTAGCCGGGCTTGGCCATTTCGAGGACGATGTCTTCCGCGTGAAGCAATTTTTCCTCCGCGACTTTCCGGACGAACCAGCCATGCTGCAAGAAATCATGGCGATGATGGAAAAATTCGATTTCATCATCTCATTCAATGGCAAGAGTTATGATTGGCCGCTGTTAATCACGCGATTCACTTATCACCGGATGAAAATACGAAATGCCGAACCGGGTCATTTTGACCTGCTCCACGCTGCCCGGCGCATCTGGAAAAATAGCCTGCCGGATTGCAGTCTGGGTTCGCTGGAGCGTCACGTCCTGAGCGTTCAACGCCAGGGGGACATCCCTTCCTCTTTCATTCCGCAGATGTACTTCGACTATCTGCGAACGAAAAATGCGATTCCCCTGAGGCCTGTTTTTTATCACAACGAAATGGACATTCTCTCGATGGTGACGCTCACGATTCTGCTGCACGATGTCCACGAAAAACCATTGGCGCACCTGAACAGACCGGCGGAATTGCTTTCATTGGCCAATCATTACGACCATATTGAACAGTGGGAACAGAATGTCCGCATCTACCAGCAGGTATTCAGCAGCGCTGCGCTGCCGCAGCACAAACAGGACAGTGGCATCCGGTTGGGGTATTGTCTGAAACGGCTGGAGCGCTGGGAAGAAGCGCTGAAACTGTGGGAAGGGCTCTCTGCACTGGGTCCGTTCCGATTGGAACCGTACGAGGAAAGGGCAAAATATTTCGAGCATCGCGCCCGAGATCTGGAACAGGCGGAGAAAATCGTGCTTCAGGCTTTGGCGAAACTCGATATTGTGGAGCAGCTTCGGAGCGACTGTCAACTGGTTGAATGTCGCGATAGCCTCATGTTTCGATTGAACCGCCTGCGCCGAAAATTGGCCTCACCCCCGGAGTGAACCGCGGCCCATTTCCCTTAACACGCCTCTCCCCTTTTCTTTCCGGTGCACTCGGATAATTTTTCTCTCGCATAGCCCGGCTCCGTGAGCCGTCCGTTTCTCTGACTAAATCGAGCCATTCAATAATGTCTGACGTACTATCTGATGCTATTTGCCCGTCACAAAAATCAAGGAATAAAATTAGGCATTCCCATGAAACGATAGAATAATCATTGATTCTTTTTTCCATATTTATTATATTTACACAAAAATTAAGTACCTGTTTAGCCACAAGATCGCGCTGGATATTCTTCCAGCCCGTGTTATGTGTGGAGCGTTTATCCCGAACGATCGGTTGGCATTCCTTGTGTACGACAATTGGCTAAACAAATGCAACAGTAATTTCACCCCAATGCTGGACGTCTTTGTGACAGACAGCCATCCGATGATTTAATCACGGGATACCAAAGGTGCGTCATTTGACCCGAAAAATAACTGTGGGCGATAGGGCGATCGGCGGCGATTCGCCCATCTCCATCCAATCGATGACCAAGACAAAAACATCGAACATCGAAGCCACTGTCAATCAGATACTGGAATTAGAAATCGCCGGCTGCGATATCATCCGAGTCGCTGTGCCGGACGAGCCTGCCGCCGAAGCGCTGCCCGCCATCAGGCGCCGGATCCATATTCCGCTGGTCGCTGATATTCACTTCAGCCACAAGCTGGCGATCATGGCCATCGACGCCGGCGTTGATAAAATTCGCATCAATCCCGGCAACATCGGCGACGCCGAAAAAGTGAGACAGGTGCTGGAAAAGGCCAGCGAGAAGCAGGTCGCAGTGCGGATCGGCGTGAATGCCGGCTCCATCGAGAAGGACGTGGCTCGAAACTACGGCGGCGCAACGGCCGAGGCCATGGTGGAGAGCGCGCTTCGCCATGTTCGGCTATGCGAGCAATATGGATTCAGCAATATCGTCATTTCCATGAAAGCATCGGACGTCACCACGATGATTCAGGCGTATCAAATCATCGCGGAAAAAATCGACTACCCCCTGCATCTGGGCGTGACAGAGGCTGGCACGCCGCGACTCGGCCTGATCAAGTCGGCTATCGGCATTGGCGCGCTGCTGAGCCAGGGCATCGGGGACAGCATTCGCGTCTCCCTGACTGCCGATCCGCTGAAAGAAATCGAAGCCGGCCAGGATATTCTGCAGGCTCTGAATATGAGTCAGGATAAAGTGACCATTATTTCCTGCCCCACCTGCGGCCGACTCGACGTGAATCTGTTTAAAATCGTCAATGAAGTTGAAGAGAAGGTCCGCACCATAAAGAAGAATTTGAAAGTGGCCATCATGGGCTGCGTTGTCAACGGGCCGGGCGAGGCGCGCGAAGCCGATATTGGCGTTGCCTGCGGCAATAAAAAAGGGGTGCTGTTCAAAAAAGGAAAAGTGCTTCGCACGGTGGCTGAAGAGTTGATTGCTGACGAGTTGTACGATGAAATTTGCAAGATGTAATCAGGGCTGGTATTCGAAAAGACTCTCTCCCGCTGAATTGCCAGGCTGCACGAAAGCGTCCATCGCGCGGATTGACCTCACCGATAACCGCCGGGACTGCGTTTGAATTGACCCTTGTTTTCAAAAATCAGGAGCACTGGATGATTTCAAAATATGTGAATCAGGCGATGGAACAAAGCTCATGGATTCGCCGCATGTTTGAAGCGGGCCGGGAAATGAGAATGAAATACGGCGCTGACAATGTGTTCGATCTGAGCCTGGGCAATCCCATCCTGGAACCGCCGTCGCAACTGTTCGATGTGTTGTGCAAATTTTCCAAAGCGGAATTCAAGGGGAAACATCGCTACATGTCCAACGCCGGTTTCGAAGATGTGCGCGAGAAGATCGCTGTTTATTTGAACGAAAAAAAGCTGCTCAACTCCAGGTGGCAGCATGTGATTATGGCGTGCGGCGCTGGCGGCGGCATCAATGTGATTCTGAAAACCGTCATGGACCCCGGCGATGAAGTGATCATCATGGCGCCCTATTTTTCAGAGTACATTTTTTATGTTCATAATCAGCAGGGAAAAGTGGTGATTGCAGAGACCTCGGAAGATTTCGATCTGGACATCGGGGAGCTGGAGCAGAAAATCACCCCCAGGACAAAGGCCATTCTCATCAATTCCCCGAACAATCCCACCGGCCGCATTTACAGTCAACAGGCATTGGAGCAATTGATCGCGCTGCTGAAAGAGCGGCAGAAAAGCTATCGGAAGGACATTTATCTCATCTCCGATGAGCCTTATCGCGAAGTGGTTTTTGACGGCAAATCGGTTCCATCCGTCTCCGCCATGTACGCAAATAGCTTCATGGCCTATTCCTGGTCCAAGTCGTTGGCTGTGCCGGGCGATCGCATCGGCTACATCGCCCTGAACGCCGAGATGAACGACATTAACAAAGTCGCCGAGGGTCTGATTTTCAGCACGCGGATCCTGGGATTCATCAACGCACCGGCCATCATGCAAATCGTTGTGGGCGAGATGCTGTACACGACGGTGGCAGTTGACTATTATCAGCCGAAACGGGATTTCATTTACGACAACCTCACAGAAGCCGGTTATGATATTGTGAAACCGGAGGGTACATTTTACATCTTTCCAAAAGTCCCCGGCGGGGATGACATCGCCTTCATCCGCAAAGCTCAGGAGAATCGCGTGCTCGTCGTTCCTGGCGTTGGCTTCGGCAGGCCCGGCTACATGCGAATTTCCTATTGTGTGGACGACCGCACCATTGAAAAGGCGGTGGAGCAATTCAAAAAGATGATTTAAACCGATGAATTTCATCAAACTTCATGAAGGAAAGACACAGACAGATGAATCAACAGACGGTCATTGGCGTGGATTTCGGCGGCACTAAGATCAAATTCGGGGCGGTCACCGCATCGGGCGAGTTGACAGGGAAAGAGTTCAGCCTGCCGACATTGAGCCATCGCCCGCGGACGCAGATCATCGACACGATCATTGGAGGGATTGAGCGGGCAATCCACCAATCCGGGCGACGACGCGATGAGATTGGCGGCATCGGCATTGGTTCGCCCGGCCCCCTGGATTTGAAAAGCGGGACGCTGTTGAATCCGCCCAATCTGCCCACGCTTCACAATTTTCCCATGAAAGCGGCGCTGGAGAACCATTTTCATCTGCCGGTGAAAATCAACAATGACGGCAACTGTTTCGCCCTGGGCGAAGCCTATTTCGGCAGCGCCAGGTCCGCCTCCATCGTCTGCGGCGTAACCCTCGGAACAGGGTTTGGCTGCGGCATTGTCATCGATCAGAAAATATATTCCGGCGCCACAGGCACAGCCGCTGAGGTCTGGTGTTCGCCCTACGCTGATCGGAATTTTGAGGAATATGGTTCCGCGCGCGCTGTCAATCGCATTTATGAAAGCCTGACCGGGATAAGCAAAAAATCCCGGGATGTCTTCGAACTCGCTGTACAGGGCGATGCGGCGGCACGAACCACATGGGCCGAATTCGGAAGTCACCTGGGGCGCATTCTGGCCATCATTGTCAATATTCTGGATCCGGATATCATTGTCATCGGTGGTTCGGTGAGCAATGCCTGGCAGTTTTTTTCACCGTCGCTGGTGGAAAACCTGCACGGCAATATCAACCCTGCGCCCCGAAACAATCTGTCCATCGTGCACGCTTCGCTGGGCGACAATGCCGGATTGCTCGGCGCTGCGGCGCTGTTGTTTTCAGACAAACATTGACGCGGGGAAACCATGCGGCGCGCTAGGAGTTTGCACCACCCTCACTACAGCAAGGCTTCGATAGAAGAATAATCACACATTAACGAAGGAATTTCTGCATGAAACATTTCCCATTGACGAGTTTGCTATTCATGACATTTCTGGCTGCTGCCTCCCTGCTCTTTGCTCAGGAGAGCACTCCCGCGAGCGTTGACACCACGTCCGGCAACGGGCTGGTCCGAATTTTTCTGGACTGCGATTTCTGCGACCACTCGTACATCAAAACCAATATTCCTTTTGTAAATTTCACGCGCGACGCGCGGCAGGCCCAGATTCATATTCTCATCACCAGTCAGTCAACCGCGAGCGGCGGCCATCGCTACACGCTGGACTTCATTGGCCGGGAAAATTTCACCGGCATGGATCACAAGTTGACCTATGTCTCTGAGCAATCCGATACGGACGATCTTCGACGAAAAGGATTGACGCACACGCTGAAGATGGGGTTGATGCCCTATGTGGCCCAGACGCCGGTTTCACCCAATATAAAAATCTCGTACGACGATGAAAAAAGCCCTAATCTTCAGTCGCGGACAGGTGATCCCTGGGATTTCTGGGTGTTTCATATCAGCCTGTCCGGAGATGTGCAGGCTGAAAAAAGTCAAAATGAGTTTGTTTTATATAGCAGCGTGAGCGCCGAGCGCATTACAGAGGACTGGAAATTCGAGTCCGATTTCGACTACCAATTTGAGCAGCAATCATTCACCGACGATGGCGAAAAAATTGAAAGTTCATTGAACAACTCGGAACTGACCGCTTTACTTGTGAAAAGCCTGTCCAGCCATTGGTCACTGGGATTTCACAGTGAATACATGCACTCCACTTATACCAACCTGGATCGGCAATTTTCCCTTGCCCCGGCCGTCGAATACAATTTTTATCCCTGGAAACTGTCCAATCGCAAGGTATTCACCGTCGCCTACTATCTGGGATATCGCTACATCGATTACATCAATGAGACGCTGTACGACAAATTTTCCGAGCAATCGCTGCTTCATTATCTTGAAACGCAGGTCGAGTTCATACAGCCGTGGGGAGAGCTGGATGTGATGGTCAATTTTCTCCAATATTTTCATCAGCCAAATTTTTATCGGGTGGAAAGCGAGTTCGATGTGTCATTTCGCATTACCAAAGGGCTATCGTTCTATGTGGAGTCGAATTTCGAAAGTATACACGATCAGCTTTATCTCCCCAAAGGCGATGCGGCGCTGGAAGATATTCTGCTCAAGCGCCGGCGGCTGGCCACAAATTACGATATCAGTTTTCAACTGGGAATTGTGTATACGTTCGGTTCAATTTACAATAATATTGTGAATCACCGGTTTTAGGATTAAACTATCCACTCCTGATCGAGCTGGCTATTTATCCAGCGCGGGCAATAGCTGGGATGTCTGCCCCCCAATAGACGCACCGTTCGGGACAAATATCCGGAGCGATAGGATGATCGTCTTTGTGTTCTAAAAATAACTAAGCTGACTATCGAAGAAGAGGACGGTGAAGGAAAGAAAATCGAGTGATCGTGCGGAAGGCGCCCAAACCCGGGCTTCCTCGTCGCCGGGCTTTCATTTTACTTCTGAGCTGCCTGATAGCTTGCATCGACTTTGATGGCGATGCCGCCACGCGGGTTGAAGTCGCCGCTGACAATGGCCTCGCGTGGCTGGCAGGCTTTCACGACGTCGTCCAGAATCCGGTTCACCGCCTCTTCGTGAAACGTGCCGTGGTTGCGGAAAGAAAACAGGTAGAGCTTCAGCGACTTGCTTTCAATGCACAATCGGTCCGGCACGTAGCGGATGATTATTTTTCCGAAATCCGGCTGATTGGTGATGGGACATCGGGCGGTGAATTCCGGGCAGTCAAAGCTGATCCAATAATCCCGATGCGAATATCGGTTCTCAAAAACCTCCAGCCTCGCTTCGTCCGGATTCTCCGGGTAGCGGCTCTCGTTCTCTTTCAGCAGGGTTAAATTTTTATACCGATCGTGTTCTGTGGACATGGTCACTCCTTCAGTTGATATATCGAGTCGGATCCGGCAAACCGGCCTCCTCGAATCCCTTCTTCCGCAGCAGACAGCTATCGCAGGCGCCGCAGGCTTTTCCGTCCGGCGATGGATCGTAGCAGCTCAATGTGAGCGAATAGTCCACCCCCAGTTGCGTCCCTTTTCGGATAATTTCTGCTTTGCTCAAGTGAATCAGCGGCGCGTGAATGTGTATCTGTCCGCCCTGAACCCCGATCTTTGTGCCCAGGTTGGCGACCTGCTCGAACGCGCGGATGAATTCTGGCCGGCAATCCGGATAGCCGGAATAATCGACCGCCGTGGCGCCAATGAAGATATGATACGCGCCCAGGCTCTCGGCCCAGCCCAGGGCCAGCGATAAAAAGATCGTATTCCGCGCCGGAACGTAGGTGACTGGAATTTCATCTGTTTCGCTCATATCGCGGTGTTTGGGCACATCGATATCCGCTGTCAGCGATGAACCGCCTATTTTATCAAGGCTCACATCAATGATCAGTTGCGCTTTTGCACCCAGCGCCGTCGCTATTTTCTTTGCAGCTATCAATTCAAATGAATGGCGCTGCCCGTACCGGAAACTGATGGCATACACCTCAAATCCCCGGTCTCGGGCAATGGCCAGAGCCGTGGAAGAATCCACGCCACCGCTCAACAAAACGACTGCTTTCTCTGCCATGTTACACGCCTCGCTGACTCGCATCCCAGATCAATTTATGCAACTGCAATTGCATCCGCAACGGCAGATGCGTTTGTAAAATCCATTCCGCCAGCATTACCGGAGCGACGATTCCAAAGCAGGGTGAAATCAAAACATGCGTTTTCGCTGTCAGATCGTATCGCTGAACGATTTCAACAGCCCAGTCAAAATCTGCTTTGCCGGATACGACAAATTTCACATTATCATTGAAATTCAATGGCTGAAGATTGGGCCAATGCATCCGCTGCGATTCGCCGCTTCCGGGACATTTCACATCCACGATTCGGCTGACTCCCGCTGGCAACGCGGAAATATCCAGGCTGCCATTGGTTTCGACCAACACCTGGTTGCCGGCAACGAGCAGGCGCTGAGCCAATTCCGACGTCTCCGTTTGCAACAGCGGCTCTCCCCCGGTAATTTCCACCATACCGCACTGAAAATGACGCACTTCATCCAGCACGGACTGAACGGACATTTCCTGCCCCTCGTCATAGGCGTAGGCCGTGTCGCAATAGCGGCAGCGCAGGTTGCAGCCGCTCAATCGGACGAACGCGCAGGGAAGCCCTGCAAAAGTGGATTCGCCCTGAATGCTGTAAAAAATTTCATTTATTTTCATGCCTCGTACGTCGCCGTATAATTCTCGGACTCGCCAACAGCAACAGACACCACCTTCAAATGGGGCGGCAGCTTCGTCTGCAACGAATCGAAAATGAATTTGGCGACATTCTCCGACGTGGGATTGATCTGTGTGAACGGATCAATATCATTCAGCATTTGATGGTCCAGCCGATCCACGATGCTCTTCACATCCTGTTTCAATTGTTTAAAATCATAGGCAATGCCCAGATGGTCCAATTGGCCGGCGCTGACCTGTGCAATTACCGACCAATTATGTCCGTGCAAATTCTCGCATGCTCCCTCATACTCCCGAAGCCGGTGCGCCGCGGCGAAACTCGTTTTTATGGATACTTTATACATGGTATTTTCCTCGTGAAACGGTTGATTGAAGTCGGGTTAATATAAACAAATTCTCCATTTTTTCCAATAGATTTTTTGGCTGTCCGGCGCGACAGCCGATGCCGACCATAAAAAAAACGCAGGGGAAAAACTCGCCACTGCGTTTTCTATTTCACTCAAAAAAAGATAGCGTCGGAAAATCAGCTATTGGCCCACAGGATCAAACCTGTCTCATGGGGGCTGCTCAGGTATTCGTGCTTCGGAAGAATACGCACCGTGTACCCATAAAGTCCGCTGGTGCGGCAGGCAATTTTGCCTTCGAAGGTGTAAATGCTGTCCTCGTGGGTTTCCTTGCAGGTCATGGTTTCGATGAGGGATTCGACAATGCGATTGTACGGATCAATGTAGCCGTGATAGATTTCTACATTGACATCGTCCGGCGATAACGAGCCGAGGAAGATTTTGGCTTTGACCTCAATCTCGCTGCCCACCTGATGCATGCGATTGCCATTTTCTTCGACGTTCACGTATCGGATTTTCGACCAGTTCTTATTCATTTTCTGTTTCCAGGCCGATAACTCAATCGCCCGTTTCTGGGAATCCTCATTCAGTTTCTGAAATTGCATCAGGGCCGGCAGGTAAAACCGTTCTGTATACTCCCGAATCATGCGGTTGGTATTGAATACAGGGCAAATCGCCATCATGGAGCTTTTCATCAAATTGACCCAGCGACGGGGTACGCCGCTGCCGCCGCGCTCGTAAAACAGGGGGATGATTTCCTTCTCGAGCAGATTGTAGATGGCCTGAGATTCCACATCGTCCTGATACTCGAAATCCTCGTAATCCTCGCCGTGTCCAATGGCCCAGCCAGTTTGCGGCGAATAGGCCTCGTCCCACCAGCCGTCCAGGATGCTCATATTTATCACGCCATTGACTGACGCCTTCATGCCGCTGGTGCCGCTGGCTTCCATGTAGCGTCGCGGTGTGTTCAGCCACACATCGACGCCCTCAACCATGTAGCGGGAGACGATCATGTCATAATCTTCCAGGAAGACGATATTCTGACGGAAGTCCTCCATGCGCGCCAGGTGAATGATCTTGCGGATCAATTCTTTGCCCGGCGTATCCTTGGGATGCGCTTTGCCGGCGATGATAATTTGAATCGGATATTCCTTGTTCCGCATGATTTGCGCCAATCGAACCGGGTCGTGGAACAGTAGCGTGGCCCGTTTGTACGTGGCAAATCGTCGCGCGAAACCGATGGTGAGTGTTTCCGGATTCAGCACCTCGTCCGCTTTGTCCAGATCGGATGGCAGCGCGCCCTGTTTTTCCAACTGGTGTCGCAGCCGAATTCGGGCGAAGGAAACCAAACGCTCTCTGCGTCGCTGATGCGTCTGCCACAATTCTTCCCCGGGAATTTGCTCCACCCGTTTCCAGATTGTCAGGTCCGCAGGTTTCTTCCGCCACGATGGACCCAGATACCGATCGTACAGGCCAGCCATATCTTTGGAAATCCACGTGCTGGGATGAATGCCATTAGTCACGGACGTAATCGGTATCTCCTTTTCCGGGATGTCCTTCCACATGTCGCTCCACATGTTCCTCGAAATGACGCCGTGAAGCTTGCTCACGCCATTGATATGGGAGGCCAGTTTGATAGCCAGGACTGCCATGGAAAAATTCTCATTCTGATCGGACGATTCGTGTCGCCCTAACGCCAGGAAATCATTTCGCGCGATGTTCAAATGAGGATAGTAATTTGAAAAATATTTATCCATCAACTGGGGTCGGAACTGGTCAATCCCGGCCGGCACTGGCGTATGAGTGGTGAAAATATTGCCGGACTTGGTGAGTTCCATCGCCTGTTGAAACGAGTATTTCTTCTCTTCCATTGTCTGTCGGATTCGTTCCAGCGCCAAAAAGGCGGAATGGCCTTCGTTCATGTGAAACACGGTCGGGGACAGGCCCAGCGCCTTGAGCGCGCGCACGCCGCCAATGCCCAGCATGATCTCCTGCTGAATGCGCATTTCATCGTCGCCGCCGTACAGTTCATCCGTAATGCCTTTATCCGATTGATTGTTCTGAGGGAGATTGGTATCGAGTAAATACAAATCAATTCGACCGACCTGTATGCGCCAGATCTGAGCAGTCACCTTGCGCCCGGCCATCTCGACTTCGATCATGATCGGCGAGCTGTCATTTTTGGTGACCAGGGAAATGGGCATCGTGTAAAAATCGTTTTTGGGATATTCTTCTCCCTGCCAGCCATCGGTATTCAGGTACTGGCGGAAATAGCCTTTCTGATACAATAAGCCAACGCCCACCAGCGGAAGCCCCATCTCGCTCGCGGATTTGAGGTGATCGCCGGCCAATATGCCAAGACCGCCGGAATAGATGGGCAGACATTCAGTCAATCCAAATTCAGCCGAGAAATAGGCGATGGTCGCTTTTTCATTCAGGCCATAGGTTTTCTGATACCAGGTCGTCTCTTTCATGTAGCTCTCAAGCGTCTCAGCCACGCGATTGACGTGCGCCAGATAGCCATCATCTTCCGACATGGCCTCCAGCCGCTCCTGTCGAACCTGGCCCAGCATTTTCACCGGATTGTGATGGGTCTCTTCCCACAAATCGCGATCCAGCCGGCGAAACATATCCTGCGCATCGTGATCCCAACTCCAGAATAAATTGTAGGCGATCTGGAGCAACGGCTTCAGGTTTTCCGGTAATTTAGGACTGATGATAAATGAACGTATGGGTTGCATAGTATTAATCTCCGATAATCATGAATACATATATCTTCGGCAATTTTACGAAAATCCTTTGTTCGGCCTGGCTATAAAATAACGTTCTGCGCGCGACATAACTGTCGTCTATTCGCCTCGCATCTTCAGAGCAATGTATTTTTCCTGTTGAGGATTTAACACGCTTTATTCATTGTATTTTTAAAGGAAGCGGGATAACCTGAATGGTGCATTAATTTAAAATTCGCAAATAAAACTGAGTTTGATTTTGCGTATACATTCACATATTATGAAAACATAATGTTAAGTTGGGTCATTGGAAAATTCATGAATAATTCAGGTTAACTACTTTTTGAATTGAGCGTTCAGCCATCCACTCTTTCATTTGGAATAAAAATGAATGACTACTTAATAATTTAGCGCCAATATATTATTGGACATACGCGTAGTGGGGGGGGGGGGGGGGGGGGGCGGGCGGGGGGGAGGTATTAAAAGTTG
>JBMOPW010000002.1:0-137472 GCA_049322915.1 Candidatus Zhuqueibacterota bacterium | reverse complement strand
GGTTTGTGCCGGGGCGCGACCGTCCACTACAGAGTATCGAATTTATTTCACATGATCTCAACTGGTCATTCATATTAATAAATAGAAACAGTTGCATGGTTTCACCCATTGGGTAACAGGATAATTCCATCTGAACAGACTGTCTTTCCTGTCGCTGAGCGCTGATAGCTGATAGCTGATAGCTGAACGCTGAAAGCTGATAGCTTCTTTCAGGTATTTGTTAAATGGGAAACCCCAATGGAAGTTCCAGGTGTTTTCAGAAATTCAATGACATTTTTATAACAGAGTTACTTCCGGCTTGCCGGCGCGGACGGCAGGAATCTTGAGCCAGACCATTTTCAAAATATCGTCGAATGAATTATCCTTTCAGTGCGCCAGCCGTAATGCCGCGGATGAATTGCTTTGTGGCAATGGCGAAAATGATGAGCAGCGGAATGGAGGCAATGGTGTAGCCAGCGAACAGTTCTCCGTGATGCATGTTGCAATAGGTATAAGACACGCTGAACCTCAGCACGCCCACCGTGAGGACGGTGATTTTGTCGTCCGTTGTGGTGACCAGCGGCCAGATGAAATTATTCCAGACGGCCAGCGAGCTGATAATGGCCACCAGCCCGAACACTGGCCTGCTCATGGCCGCGCCGATGTACCAGAACTGCTGGAAATATCCGGCGCCATCCATCCGCGCTGATTCGAACAATTCTTCCGGCAGCGTGATGAAGAACGAATGAAAAATATAGATGGCCAGAACCTGTCCCCCGGAAATGTATGGCAAAATCATCACCCAGTACGTGTCCAGCAGATTGAGGCGCTTCACAACCATGAACGCCGGGATAAGCGTCAAAATCCAGGGCACCATCATCAAACCGATGATGCCGTAAAATAACAGCCGCTTGCCGGGAAACGAGAACCGGGCGAACACGAATCCGGACAGCGCGCCGAGAAACACAACGCCGAGCACCGACAGGACAGTGACGAAAATGCTGTTCACAATGTACCGGAAAATGATCGGAAAGACCATAGCGTAATTTTCAGGGTGCAGCGGGAATGACGGCAGCCAGAATGAATGATAGAATTGGAAGATGTTTTTGAACGAGGTGACGAACATGAACACGAACGGGAAAAACGTCAGGAATAGAATCAATCCTAACAGGCTTAAACCGAAGAATCTCAGAGGCGATATATTCTTGAATGCGTTCATTAACAATGCCGGTTCTTTCACTCAAAGTGACGTGGGCGCAGAGTCACGCCTGGAACTCCTGTTCCGAGCGAATGTATTTATTATTCAAAAACGTGAATGTCAGCATCAGCAGAAACAGGAACAGCCCGATGGCGCAGGCGTAACCCATTCTGTTGTAAGTGAAGCCGTTGTAAAACATGTACAGTCCGGGCAGCATGGTTTCGTAGCCGGGGCCGCCATCGCCGGTGAGCACGTACACGGACTCGAATCCCTGGAGCACAGCGATGATGGTGACAATCAATAATAATCGGAGCTGCGTTAAAATCATGGGCAGGTGAATCCTGAAAAACATTTGCCACGGGGACACCCCATCGATGCGGGCGGATTCGAGCATCGATTCCGGGATATTGGACAGCCCGGCGTAATAAATGAGCACGTTGAAACCGTAGGCGAACGGGAACCCGACAAAAGCCACGGCGAACAAGGCGGTCTTCGGGTGGCTCAACCAACCATAAATCCAGTCCGGTTTACCGATGAATTCCAGCACTGAGGTCATAATGCCGGCGTCGGAATAGATGAATTTCCACAGCACCCAGACGACCACCGGCGGCACCAGCATGGGAATAACCAGCAGCACACGGACCAGATAGCTCCACGTCAGTGATTTGATCGAAAAAATCAGTTCCGCCACCAGCAGCGGCACAGTGAGATTTACTGCAAGCGTGAAAATGAGCAGTTTGCTGATATTGACCAGGCTCTTGTAAAAAATCGGATCCTGAAACATGCGGACAAAATTGCCAAGTCCCACAAACTGCGCTTTGTTGCCCAGGTCCCATTCGAAGAAGGAGCGAAACATCGCCAGCAGCGCCGGGTAGTAATTGAAAATCAACAGGAGAATGAACGTCGGGCCCAGCAACGCATACAGGGGGAAGTATCTACTCCAGTTCCAGGCCGATCTCTTGCCAAACTTTTTCATAATCTGAAAAATCCCAATTTTCTGTTTTGCTTTTCTCTTCGATAAAATTATTGAAATTATACTCAAGCGTGGCCAGGTACTGGTCTATGGTCAGCCCGTCGTTCAGAAACAAATCCAGCATGCGCCGCCAGTAGCTTTTGTATTTCGGATCAAAACTCTCCAGCCACTTGACAGCGCAATAGCGGCGTTGAAAAATTTCGTTGATGGGGAGCAGTTCGTCGGGAATGGTCACGCCGTGGATATTTGGCAAAAACATGAGGGTCTCGTTGATCACCTTCTCGAAATTTTGCGGTGCGGTGTAGAACATCAGAAAATCGATGACCTCGTCGATGTGGTCGTAAATGGTCGCCGAATTGGTGACGTGCAGTTGAATGGCAGCGCCCCCAATCACAGAAGCATCGGCGCCGGAGGCGAAACCTGATGTGCTTTTGGTGATTTTCGGCAGATAAAAAATGCCCCACTCGAAATCCAGATATGGGTCGTACAGCAAGCGACGCGTGAACCAACTGCCATCCCAGCACATGGCAGCCCGGCCAGTGAGAAACAGACGCGAGGTGTCGGTATTCTTGAGTTCCTTTGCCCAGTATTTTCGCCAGTCCTTAAGGATGCGGTGCATCTCCACCCAGCGGGGATCCTTGCGCGTGAAATATCCTTTGGTGAACAGAAACGCGATTTCCTTTGGCAGCAAATAGTGACTCATGTACCCTTTCTGATTGTCGATGGACGGCTCAACATCCAGCCGCTCAATGATGTCGTAATACAGCATATCGAAAATGATGTCCTGGCCCCAATCAGATACCAGGTCCTGGGCCGTGGGCATGGGCGTGATGCCGTTGTCCAGAAGCGTCTGCTGCAATTGAAGGAACTCCTCCCACGTGCCCGGCGGTCTCAGATTCAGTTTATCGAAGATCGTCTTGTTGTAATAGATGGCTGTTTCCACGACGTCGATGGAGATGCAGTACAATTTTCCATTCAGTGCGCGCTTGGCATGGACGAGCGGCAGATTGACGAAGGAGTCGAGCCAGCGCCTGTTCCCCGGGATGTAGGGATTCGGCTTTTCGAGGAATTCATCCAGCGGGACGTACCAACCTTTGGCCACATCGGGCCAGGTGACCTCGGCGTTCTGCGAGATGATGTCCGGCGCGATGCCGCCAACGAGCTGCGCCTTCAGCCATTCCCCTTCCTGGGAACCGCTGATGACGACCTGCTGCACGAATTTAATGACGGTCTCCGGATGAATTTTCGAATAGGCGTCCGCGACCTCTTTGCTGGCTTTGAGCGGCTCGCCGAAAGCCAGCTTGGTGCCCGGCGTATAAATGCCGAGATTCACGAAGATCGTATGCTTCCGGTTCGCTGAATCGGAACTCTTTTTTGTATCGGAGCAGGAGAGAAAGATGAACATCAGAGAGAGAGAGAAGAAAATTATCGCTTTTTTTTCAACCATAATTCGAATGTGAAATACGAATCTGATTCATACGTGACTGTGAAAACATCACGGGTCAATTGTCGGCCAACCTGCAATTCGCCGCGACAGCGATGCCCTCCCTGTCGCGGCGCTGAAACTGTTCGCGTTCCTGCTGCTTCATTTCAAAACGACCATCCTGATGCTGGCTGAAAAATTCCCGGCGCGCAGGGCGCAGATGTAGACGCCGCCGGCGACGGAATTGCCGGCATTGTCCCGACCGTCCCAGTGCACGGTGTAAAACGCGCCAGGCTGTTGTCCGTGCGCCAGCGTTTTCACCTCTTCGCCGCGGGTGTTGTAAATTTTGATCGTCACAAATGCCGCCTCCGGCAGTTGATAGGAAATGGCCGTTGATGCGTTGAAGGGGTTGGGATAATTCTGCCCCAATCGATAGGATTCCGGCGCGGAGCGGATCTCCGGCGTTTCGGATTCCTCCGTGTGCTGGCTCGACTCGCTGATCGTTTCCGATTCCGAATCGCCAGCCAGTTCCATGCCGTCGTCATGCTTCACCCGGACGAGGATGCCATCGCTCCAGTCAGACCACGCGCCAATCAGCCCGGCTCCGTTTTTGGCCGCGACACGGGCGTACAATTTTTTATCCGACACCGTGCAGGTGATGGCGTGACTGGTGTCGCTGCCCACCCAGCCGTTGAAAATGACCGTATCGCCAGGCACGGCTTTCACTTCCAGGCGGTAGTCCGCCACGCCGGTATCGAATTCCCGGGCCGCATCCCAGTGAAACAACACGCGGCTGGCGCTGGCCACGGCGCCTTCATCGCCCGGCGCAGCAATCATCACGGCCGGCGTATTGTCCGCTTCCTTCAGATAAGCCTCGCCGATTTTGGTCAGACGGTTGCTTTTATCCAGCAGCGCGCTGATGGGCGGTTTCGGCGTGAGCGGAATATCGTAGAATGGGCTGGTTCCTTTGGCAGTGTACCAGAACCATTTATCGATGCCCACGGTATTCGTCTTGAAATACTGGCAGAATCCGTGGCATAGTTCAGCCACCTCGTCCACGGTTCGGCGCGAGTCGCCATTGCCGAATTCCGATACCCACACGTCATCGGCGCCGCTGGCATTGCGCATGAACACAGCCATGCCATCCATTTTCGCGCGGAGGCTGTCCCAATTGACCGCCTCACTTTCCGCGTTCATGGGAAAGACGTGAAAATCATTGATATCGACGCTGACGTCCGGCGGCAGCGCAGCCAGGAACTCGGTGTACCAGGCCTTGCAATCCGTCTGCTCGAAATAGGACATGACAAGATTTTTGAAATCTTCCTCCAACGCGCCGAGGATGCTGCGGAACAGCTCAGGAATGTAGTGCCAGGCCGCTTCCCCGGGATTTTCGATGGCCGACGTGAGCAAAAGCGACGGCCCTAAAATTCTGGCGCTGGAACTGTGGCTTTTGATGAGCCGATAATATTTCGTGTAATACGCCGCGTATTGTTCAGGGGATAACAGCGGCAGCCAGTTTGGCTCATAGCCGATGGACCAGTAGCTCCGTTCGCTCGCTTCGTTGCGGAATACGCGCTGGATATAATTCTTCTCGCCTTCATAAATTCTGTCGAGAATTTCCTGCTGCGTCGGCACGACCTCGTCGGAAAAGAGCGAATCGAACAGATCGACCAGATAGTAGGGCGACGTGATAGGCTCTTTGTTGAGTTCCCCGATCATGGCGTCTTCGAGCTCGCTGTCCACGAGTTGCTCGATTTCATCGGACAGGCCTTCCCAGGTGAACGAAATGCCGAGCAGCGACCAGTCAATATCCGATTCGGTGATGGCATCCGCCACCACTTTTTTCACGTGCAGGCAGCGTTCGCGGCCGGCTCCGTCGAGAACAATCGTGCCGTAAATATGCACTGTGGTCTCGAAATTGCAGTTGGCGTCGCCCACATCTTCCCAATGATAGCCCCAGTTGAACGGATTGGGATTAAAAATCCACGCATCGATATAGATGTGCGTTTTCCAGAGCGCCGAGAAATTGGTTTTGAAATGAATCGTGTCCGAAGCCACGGACAGCGTCATTTGCGGCAACTGCTCCTGAAAAGCCATGTCTGTATTTTTCGCCGTGGCCCGGTATTTTATCCCCACCATTTTTTCCGTGAATTCAAAATTGTCCAGCGTATCCTCGATCAGGGTCTCCAGCAACGGCCGGTTGGTCTCCCAGTATTCGCCAATGACCGGCACGATATTCGAGTCCACCACGGTCAGGCTCAGATTGAGCAAACTCTGCAGGAAATCATCATCGTTCTTTTCCAACAGATCGAGAAGGATCCAGCGGTAATCCATGCCCAGATCGTCGGTCCGGTAATCGATTTTACCGACTGTCCAGATTTTCTGTTTATTGACCGGAGGAAAATTCTCCGGCAGATAGGAATCCTCCCAGTCCTTGTACCAGACCAGCCCTTTCTGACCTAAAAACTGGGTGGCTTCAACGCCTTTGGCGCCGAAACGCTCGTCCAGTTGACCTATGCTCGAGCCGACGAACGCCAGAAGGATCGTCGCCAGCGCCATTCGAAAAAGAAATTTGTGTTTTATCATGATGTCGCACCTCAATGTTTGTCTGCTTCGTGCCGGGGCCGTTGCCCCGCTTTCGGATAAATTGCCAGCGCTTCACGCGTCCGAATCGCGCTCTGCGGGATCATCTTCCCCGCTGCGGAGCGTCTGTCACCTCGGTTTCAATGCATCGGCCAATTGCGCCAGGTGATCGTGCGCGTGATTGAACAACATGGTGTACGAGGCGCAGAAATACGATGCGCCCGCAGTGTCGCGATATTTGGGACACCCGCCCCGGCAATGCTGCAACCACGGGCAGGCCGCGCACCCGTCCGGCGTCTTTGCTTTGATCTGTCCAAATTCATGCTGCCGCTCCGAATTCAGCATGTCGATCAATCGGCCTTCCTGCACATTGCCCAGGTTCCACGCCGGTTCGACGAAAAAATCACAGGAGTAGACGTCACCGGTGTGTTCGACAACCACGTACTCCCCGCACGTGGCGCGCAGTTCGCATGCCGGCGCCGGCAATCCGGCAAAGCTGTACACCAGGGAATCGAAATGGCGAATCGACGTCGTTGGTTTTCCATCCATGAAATCAGCGCGCCACAGATCGAACAGCGCGCATAAAAATATCCCGTAGGCCTGCGGCGAAACCGAGTAATCTGCCGGTTTTGAGGCGTCCCGAGGATCGGCTTCCATGCACGGGATGAATTGCATGTAGTTTAAACCCAGCGCCTTATGCGAAGCGTAAATTTCCTCAGGGAATTGCGCCGCATAATCTGTCACCACGGACAGTGCATTCACCGACACGCCGCTATCCAGCATTCGTTTGGCGCTATCGGCGACGCGCGACCACGTTCCTGCGCCGCTGCAAGTGAGACGATATGTATCGTGAATATGTTCCGGGCCGTCCAGCGACAGCCCGACCAGGAAGCGATGCTCCATCAGAAATTTCGCCCAGCCGGAATCGATCAGGATGCCATTGGTTTGCAGGCCGTTTCCCGCAGTTGCGCCGCGGCTGTATTCCGCCTGATATTGCACGGCGCGTTCGAAGAACGCACGTCCGGCCAGCGTCGGCTCTCCGCCCTGCCAGGTGAAATGGATGCGCCCGTCGCTCCGGGCCATGGCCTGCCGCGTCGTTTCCCGCAGCACATCATCGGACATGCGGTGAATTTTCACGCCCGGAAATAACGCATCCTTGCCGAGATAAAAGCAATAGGCGCAAGCCATGTTGCAGTCAGGCCCGGCCGGCTTGATGAGCAGCGAATCGAGACGCTTTCGCGGTTGAGCTGATGCGTCGCCTGACCCTGTTTTCATCGCCTGTCTGAAAAAAATCTCCGCCGAATCCGGTGCGTCCGGCAGAATGTCGATGCGTGCAGTCTCTTTCAACCGATCCACGAACTGCTCCAGCAGCGTTGTCCGGGCGTCATCGTAAAGCTGGTGGATGATGGTATCTTTCACGGCGTCGAATTCCGCAGGCCGTCCGACTTCCTTATCCGTGACGCGCGCGATGTGAAATCCGAACACAGTGCGGAAAATCGGGCTCACTTCGCCGATGCTCAGCGAGAAGACGTGCTGCTCGAATTCCGGCGTCATCTCGCCGCGGGTGAAATAGCCCAGGTCTCCCCCATTGCCGGGACAATCGGACTCCCTGTCCGCAATTTCCCCGAAGGGCCGTCCGTCCCGCAATTCCCTCTCGATGGCCTGAATCGCCCGCAGCGCCTCGTCCTCGCCATGGGTATCGTCCACCGTTTTGACGATGTGCGCCGCCCGCACCATTTCAGGTATGCGAAACATTTCGAGATGGCTCAGGTAGAATTTCCTGGCCTGGTCCGGGGACGGCCTTTTCACATCGCGGGTGAGCGCTTCCAGAAACAGGTCCACGCGCAGTTTCATCTCCACTTCCTGCGCGACGTCCCGGCAGGTCAATCCGCGCCGGGTGAAAAAATCCTCCTCGCCGCCATCAGATTCCACCAGGTGCTGAAACGCCTCTGCCACCTGCTGCGGCGTCACCGGGATATTTTGTTTCTGCGCTTCCTGCCAGATCAGCGTCCGTTCGATCACGTTCTCCGTGGCCCAGTCCCGGAGCTGCGCCTCCTGTTCTTCCGGTGACTGATCCTGAAACAGCCGCACGTAACCGGGGCGCAGGCGATTCATTTCCTCGCGGATGAAAACCGGTTCAATGAATTCTCCATTGACGATCACAGGCATGGCAGACTCCAGTCATTGCGACGCGTGATGGGTGTCCGTCGGTTGGACGGCGCCCATTTCCTTCAAGGTTGAACTAATATACAACATCGCTCCGAATAATGCAATGTGAAAAATTTGGAGAATATCACCATGCTGAAGCATGGCGCTGGTTCAACATTGTACCAATACCACGATGTGTCGTGGGTTCACCAGCGTCTTCAGGAACAGACGTTCTAATTTATTCCCGGCGCTGGATACATATCCTGCGCGATCATTCATTATTGATTCAGGGCTGAAGCCCGGGTTCGTCGGCTGGTTCACCGAGTTCTCCGCTCTGAAGAGCGGAGCTATTCAAAGGAAATTTTGGCGTGCGATGCCTTTATGCATCGCAGCATGCGCGCATTCCATAAAGGAAATGCGCTCCAACAAATTAAACAGATACCGATTGTTCGGGATGTTCATCCCGGTTGGAACAGACGTTCCAATTTATTCCCGGCGCTGGATACATATCCAGCGCGATCATTCATTATAAATTCAGGGCCGCTCTGATGAGCGGAGCGATTCAAAGAAAATAGTGGAGCGCTCCACATTTATTTCAGGGCTGTTTTTTTCCCTTGCATTTTTGGAAAAATATCTTTTATTGGTTGATAGAATATTCGCCACGAAACGACGCTCGCGCAAAAAAACTACGGCGCGTTTCTGCCATGCCTGGCTCGGGAACAGCAGCCCCGGGAGATCGGACAGATTCGCGCACAAACCAGGAAGGGACAGCGGATGATCATCGAAACAATCGGCTTGTTCGTTGCCAAAGAACTGGCCTCCTACGCAATCAGCAAAAAGCTGGACAAGATTTTCACCAAACCGAAGACATTCGAAAAACGGCTGGCGCGCGTCATCGATGCCGCCATTGACGAATACCAGGCCCGCTCCCCCATCGCCGAGTCGGACGGGAAATATCCGTTCTATCAATCCCGGGTCTTCCTCGAAGCGCTGTTGAAAATACGGCTGTTCGGCGCTGATGCCCATGACGTGGACGTCCCCCGGCTGCAGGAGACGCTGCGCTGGCACGACAAAATTCTCCGGCCGACTGAAAAGCAGTTGACCGACTTCCTGGCCATTTTCGAAGCGCGGCGATTGGCCGACGCCGAATTGAAAAAGCTGGCGCTGGAGGAGAATTACCGCGAACAGATTTTCCGCAACACGGACAAGCTGGACGCCATTCTGAATATCCTCTCCCGCTTCCATCCCGGGCCGGCAGCCATCCCCAAAGAACTGACCCGGGTGCCGCGCATGCCGCGACAGGATATTGTCGGGCGCGAGGCTGATTTGGCTGCCCTGCGAACCGCGCTGCTGAACCACCAACAGACCGTGCTGGTGAACGGCATGGGCGGCATTGGCAAGACCACCCTGGCCATGGTCTACGTCGACGCTTTCTACGGCGATTACGATCACATCGCCTGGCTGACAGTGGAGACGGACCTGGAACAGGCCATTGCTGCCAATTACGAACTGCTGACCAATCTGCGCCTGCTGGACATTCCGCCGGAGCATCAGTTCAGCGCCTGCCTGAACGCGCTGCGCACTCTGCAAAGCCGCAGACCCCTGCTGCTGGTGCTGGATAACGCCGCGCCCAATCTGGCCCGGCATTTTGACGCGCTGCCCAAAGCGCCCGGCTGCCACGTGCTGGCAACGTCCCGCAATGCCATTGCCCCGTTCCACACGATCCCTCTGGATTTCCTGCCGGAGGACGAAGCCTGCCGGCTCTTCACCCGGCACGCCCATCGCTTCAGCGACGCGGACGTGCGGGCCATTGTGAAGCGGGTGGAATACCACACCCTGACCATTGAAATCCTGGCCAGATCCGCGCAAAAATTCCGATGGAGCTACGACCGCGTCATGGACGCCCTGCCGCAGGACGCCAGGACCGATATTGAGACGCGGCACAGCCAGTATCAGAAAATAGAGCGGGTCAAATCCTATCTCGTATCCATTTGCAACCTGGCCGGCTGCTCGCCGCAGGAATTGCATCTGCTCAAACAGTTCCTGTTTCTGCCCAATGAATGGCTGGACTATGGGACGCTGGTAAAACTGGCGCAGGCGGATAAACTGGATTGGCGGGACGAATTCGCCGCGACTGCGGTGAACCTGCACGAGCGCGGCCTGGTCCAGTACGACGCGGCGCAGGACAGTTATAAAATGCACCCGGTCCTGGCCGAGGCCCTGGCGCCCCAGGTGACGGTCGCCTGGGACGATATTGCGTCCCTCTGCGAGAGCGTTTCCGGCTTACTGGCAATTGACCGGACAAAAGATAACCCGGTCGAAAAATTTCAATACATACCCCCGGGCCGAGCCATTGTGGACCGGGCTGGGGAGCGATTCCCGAATGAACTAGCCAAACTCAAAAACAATCTGGCTCTGGTCTATAAAGAATTGGGCGATTACGGGCGAGCCAGAGACCTGCTCGAGGCCGCGCTGGCTGCGAATATAAAGCATTTCGGCCAGGGACATCCCACCGTAGCCAAATGTCAGTCCAATCTGGCGCTGGTCTGTAAAGACCTGGGCGAGTACGGGCGAGCCAGAGACCTGCTCGAGGCCGCGCTGGCCGCGGATTTAAAACATTTCGGCGAGGACCATCCCACCGTGGCCACTCGTCAGTCCAATCTGGCTCTGGTCTGTCAAGACCTGGGCGATTACGGGCAAGCCAGAGACCTGCTCGAGGCCGCGCTGGCCGCGGATATTAAACATTTCGGCGATGGACATCCCAACGTGGCCATTGACCAGTCCATTCTGGCTGCGGTCTGTCAAGACCTGGGCGAGTACGAGCGAGCCAGAGACCTGCTCGAGGCCGCGCTGGCCGCGGATATCAAACATTTCGGCAAGGAGCATCCCACTGTGGCCACTCACCAGTCCAATCTGGCGCTGGTCTGTCAAGACCTGGGCGATTACGGGCGAGCCAGAGACCTGCTCGAGGCCGCGCTGGCCGCGAATATAAAACATTTCGGCGAGGGACATCCCAACGTGGCCACTAGCCAGTCCAATCTGGCCCTGGTCTGTAAAGACCTGGGCGAGTACGAGCGAGCCAGAGACCTGCTCGAGGCCGCGCTGGCCGCGGATATCAAACATTTCGGCGAGGGACATCCCACCGTGGCCGTTGACCAGTCCAATCTGGCTACGGTCTATAAAGACCTGGGAAATGCGGAGCGAGCCAGAGACCTGCTCGAGGCCGCGCTGGCCGCGAATATAAAACATTTCGGCGAGGGACATCCCAACGTGGCCACTAGCCAGTCCAATCTGGCCCTGGTCTGTAAAGACCTGGGCGAGTACGAGCGAGCCAGAGACCTGCTCGAGGCCGCGCTGGACGCGGCTATAAAACATTTCGGCGAGGGACATCCCACCGTGGCCGTTGACCAGTCCAATCTGGCTACGGTCTATAAAGACCTGGGAAATGCGGAGCGAGCCAGAGACCTGCTCGAGGCCGCGCTGGACGCGGCTATCAAACATTTCGGCGAGGGGCATCCCACCGTGGCCACTCGCCAGTCCAATCTGGCCCTGGTCTGTAAAGACCTGGGCGAGTACGAGCGAGCCAGAGACCTGCTCGAGGCCGCGCTGGCCGCGGATATCAAACATTTCGGCGAGGGACATCCCACCGTGGCCATTGCCCAGTCCAATCTGGCCCTGGTCTATCAAGCCCTGGGTGAGTATGAGCGAGCCAGAGACCTGCTCGAGGCCGCGCTGGACGCGGCTATCAAACATTTCGGCGAGGGGCATCCCACCGTGGCCACTCGCCAGTCCAATCTGGCCCTGGTCTGTCAAGACCTGGGCGATTACGAGCGAGCCAGAGACCTGCTCGAGGCCGCGCTGGACGCGGCTATAAAACATTTCGGCGAGGGACATCCCACCGTGGCCGTTGACCAGTCCAATCTGGCTACGGTCTATCGAGACCTGGGAGACGCGGAGCGCGCCGTGTCGTTATGGCGTCAGGCGCACGCCACACTTCTCGCGAGGCTCGGCGAGGGGCATCCTTATACCAAAACAGTCGCAGCGTTTCTGGAAGATTACAAATAGGTTCAAGGTTCCCGGTTCAAAGGTTTCCGGTTCAGGGGTTCCCGGTTCAGGGGTTACCAAAGAAAAGAACAAACAATTTGAAGAAATAGAATGAGCGCAAGGTCATTAACATCTGATGATAAGCGCTGCCATTACCTTCACTTTTAGCTGAAGCCCGGGTTCGTCGGTTGGTTAACTGATTACAGATCGTTCGGGATGTTCATCCCGAACGATGCATCTATTCCGGAACAGACGTTCCAATTTATTTCCCGCGCTGGATAAATATCCAGCGCGATCATGAACCCTGAACTCTGAACCTTGAACCCAGAACCCTAAACCCAGAACCTTGAACCCAGAACCCCGAACCCTGAACCCCGAACCCGCCTCATCTGCCAAAGATCAGGTAGAGAATGGCGGCGACAACAGCCACAATGACCAGCCACCAGTACCAGGCTAAACCGCCCGGCTCATCCGGTTCCGGCTCAGGGTCCGGCTGGGGCTCTTCATCCGAGGCCGGTTCGAACGCCTCGAACAGCCGGCTGGTCTTCTGGCCCTCATTGCCTTCCAGTTGCGGGGTCTGGGGATAGGCCTGGGAGGGCAGCAACTGGCGCAGCGCCGTATGAAATTCATTGTAACTGGCGGTGCGGTTGGCCGTAATCGTGTCAATGGCGTAGCGGGTCATGGCGCCATTCCAGCGGCCGTTCAGGAGCGCATCGTAGGAATACTCGCTGTCGTTGCAGCCGGAGATCAAAATCTCGTTCATGCCGGCTTCCGGGTACAGCACGCGCTGGCGCACCGGGCCGGCCAGCGCTCTGCCCGACGGCATGTAACGTGGCGCGCCCTGGCTCAGCACGCGCGTCACGGTTCCGCTGTAACAACTGTCGCTGATGACGATGAGCGACGCCTCCGGATTCAGCCCGGCAATGACCGTCCGCAATTCATCGTCCTTCAACACCCCGTCGTACACGTACAACGCCTCGTCGTAGCCATCGCCTTCGTCGCCATCGGCGTCGTACACCGATGTGCCGTGTCCGGAATAAGTGAAGACAACCACATCGTCCGGCCCGGCCTGGCTGACCAGATCCGCCAATCCCGCCAGAATATTGTCCCGCGTGCCCCGGGCATCGACCAGGGTCTCCACAGTGTAGCCGTATTCGCGGAGCAGCGCGCCCCAGTCAGCGGCGTCGTTGACGCATCCTTTGAGATCATTGGATGTGCCGGGGTAATCGTTAATTCCAACGCACAGCGCTTTTTTCATGAGTCACTCTCCCTGAGTTAAATGGTTTTGTAAGTTGAATGAACCAATGGAAAGATGGGGTGACGCGAGCCTCAGCCCATGATGATGTGATCCAGCCGGCGTTTGGGGACATGATGGACGCCGTCCGCTTCGCGCCAGTACTGGATGCTCTGCCCCGGTTCTGCGTCGTCGATCACCACGGTCTCGACCGGCCGACCCAGCGCAATGACGAGCAGGATGCGGAGCGAGTCCGGGATTTGCAGCGACTTCCGCAGTACCTCCCGCTGCACCGAGGCAATGACGCAGCCGCCCAGTCCCTGTTCCACTGCGCCGAGAAGGATATTCTGGACAGCAAAGCCGTGGTCGATCACCACTTCCTGTTTGATGCGCTCGTCCTGCAGCACAATGATATACGCCGCCGGCCGCTCGCCGGCGACGGGGCCGGGCCAGTCCTTCAGATAGCCGGCCCAGGCCAGCGTCTCAAAAATCAGGGCGTTCTTCTGCGGCTCGTTGGACAGCATGTATTTCAACGGCTGCATGTTCGCCCCGGACGGAGCGAGACGCGCCAGATCCACCAGGTCGCGCAGCGTGGCCAGTTCAATGGCATGGCTCTCATCGAAGCGCCGGTAGCTTCGGTTCTTCCGGATCAATTCTTTCAGCATAATTTCCTCATAGTACCATGTTGATCGTGATGCGGCATCGATTGGCGGCTGCCCCGCGTCACCGCTGAACAGTCTTCGTTACGCCACGAAGCCGCCAGGAAAGTAAAATAAAAACAGCGTAATTGTTTAACCAATCTGTTCAATTAGTGTCTGTCCGAAAACACCTAATTTAGTTATACAGTTGATATTTTCAAACCTCATTCCGTCAGACATCATCCCCCAAACTGCTTCTTACCCTGCGGGCAAGAAGGGGAACATCTATTCTCCCTCGCCTGTTAGGCTTACCCTGACTCATATCTTTTCTAACGCAGAGGTCGCAGAGACCGCAGAGGTGCACAGCATATTGTTATTGAAAAAAAGCTGCTTGCAAACTTATGAAACCAGGTTTTCTCCTGGTTATTTTGGTCTTCTATTACTAGTGGTGAACATGATTTTCATTGTTTGATTGAAAATTTTACAATCACTCAGGCCAATTCAACACTGGTCTTTTCTCTGCGCCCTTCGCGACCGCTGCGTTTCATTTGTTTTGTTAACCCTACTACGTCACATAGATTTTTTATCGTTGTATATTGTATTTTTGATAGATGAAAAACTCAACATATCGTGATAAATTTACTAACCTGAATTATTCATGAACTTGCTCAGAATTTGAGTCAACATTGAGATTTTCAATTAGCTAAAGGCTAAGCTATTTTGAAACTCAGTTTTTATACGTTTATTCCAAAAAGAGCACCATTCAGGTTAGCCAGCCTCCTCTAAAAATACTATGAATAATGCAGGCTAAATGACGTTGTAGGGTTAATATCCCCCAACGTATGGGTAAGGATTAGCCTTTTAGGACAGGGTTGGGGTGAGGTCAATATTAGCAGTTTTCGGACAGACACGAATGAGTTGATTGCTCCGCCCTGTAGCCATATTACCTGTCCTTGCTTTATCTTATATTCCAACCACTCACTCCAGCACAATATGGATGGTCTTTCGCTCGTCCGGCAGCAGCGTCACCGTTGACTCCCAGGTTCTATTCCGCGCCACATAAATGCATTTAATGCGATGCTCGCCGGCCGGAAACGAGCCGGCATGGGGCGTGCCCTGTGAAAATTTGAGGCTGTCCACGTACAGGGTATCGGCTTTGGGCGCAGAAATAATTTCCAGAAAGCCGTCACGTGAATTTGAAGAATTGTCATTTTCCAACGGACGAAGATTTTCAAGCGTCTCGAGTTTCGCGATCGGAACCGGACGGGGAGGCAGTTGTGCAAACCAGATGGCGACGACAATGATCAGAATCATAAGCAGCCAGAACAGGATATCTGAAAATCGTCCTGACATCGTTACTCCGAATTTTTGTGTCTAGATTCTTACTTCTCCAAAACCGTGAATTTTGTTCACGATTTTATTGAGGAAAAATGATTTGACGAATCAAAGAAAGGTCATCTTTAAATCTTAAAAGAATCTTGTATCCACTCAATAACAACTTATGGAAGTAGATTTTAAATATGGCAATGTGAATGGAGTACAGCGCCTTTATGCGCTGTCGCACACTGCAATCCATAAAGGGATTGCACTGCAGGTGCTTTTACATTTTTAAAATACCATATTTTATTGAGCGGATACGGAATCTTTTATCAAAACATCTTACACTTTCTTTGTTTAAATTTGAAATAAATTCAAATCCGTGGACATCCGCGTTATCCGCGTCATCCGTGTTCTATGTCTTGTTTGGAAGTTTACTTCGCTAAAATTTAGCGAACGTAAAAGTAGCGTCACGAGTGAACGGTGATAAGATATGCTATTCAATGAAAAAAATCAAGCAAAAATACGACGTCACATCTCCTCGTCGTCGGACTGGCTGAGCCGCCGGGAGTGTTTGTCCAGTAGGCTCGCCTTTTTAATCAAATCCGGGCCGAACTTGCTCTGAATCAGATCGATGACGTGATCGATTTTCTGCCCGGACTGGTCTTCGGCCTGAAAAAATCCCAACTGTTCCCCGGGCAGTGAGTTGAGGTTGGAGACCGCAACGCCCAGCAGCCGCACCTTCTTCCCCATCCGCTCGAACGCGTCGAACAGGTCGAGACAGGTCTGACAGATAATTTTGGATGAATCGATGCACTCGTGATAGCTATGGGCGCGGGTGAAGGTCGAAAAATCCTCGAGGCGAATTTTCAGCGTGATGGTCTTGCCTTTGTAGTTCTTCTTGCGCAGGATTCGGCTGACATTGTCCGACAGGGACGAGATGGTCTGGCGCAACACCGCCTCATCGGCCACGTCCTCCTCGAAGGTGTTTTCGAGACTGACCGACTTGGCGCCGGCGTAAGCCTCCACGTCGCGGTCGTCGATGCCGTGGGCCAGACTCCAGAAATGCAGTCCCGCCTTGCCCAGCTTTTTCACCGCGGCGTCCTGGTTCAGCCTGGCCAGATCGCCGATGGTGTGAATGCCCAGGGCATGAAGCCGCGTTTCGCTTTTTTTGCCCACGCCCCACATTTTCGAGATGGGCAGCGGCCACAAAAAGGTGAGGATTTCATCCGGCAGCACTTCCACCAGTCCGTCCGGCTTTTTCAGATCCGATGCAATTTTCGCGATGAATTTATTGGGCGCAATGCCCACGGAGGCCGTGAGGTGCAGTTCTTCGAAGATGCGCTTTTTGATGGCCAGGGCAATGGAACGGGGCGAACCCAGCAGCCGGATGCAGCCGGAGACGTCCAGAAATGCCTCGTCCACGCTGATGGGTTCCACGCGGGGCGTGAAGTCGTAGAAGATGCGAAATATTTTGCCTGAGATTTCCGAATAGCGCCGGCCGCGGGGCGGCACGAACACGGCGAACGGGCAGCGCTTGTAGGCATGGGAAATGGGCATAGCCGAGTGAATGCCGTATTTTCGGGCTTCGTAATTGCAGGTCGAAACCACGCCCCGACCTTTCCCTGATTTGGGATCCGCGCCGACGACCACCGGTTTGCCGCGAATGGCCGGATTGTCCAGCTCCTCGATGGCCGCGAAAAAAGCGTCCATGTCGATGTGAAGTATCACGCGCTGCATATCACCGATTTTTCAGATAGTCCCGAAGAATTTGATAGGCCAATGTGGGTTGTTTGAATATCTTAACCACATAGCGCCAGGTGAACTTGGAAAAAATGGATTTGATCCGCCGGCTATTGCACAGCGAATAGGTGGTCCGGGCAATTTTCTGAAATTCGCCAAATTCAATGTGCTCGTTAATGTAGAAATCAGAGCGATTGCTGGTGAGCGGACTGAGGCCGAACTGCCGCCAGTCGACATCTTCAGTGATGTACTTTTTCGACAGGGCATAGTCCCAGAGCTTGGTGCCGGGCAGCGGCGTGGTCACGGTCAACTGGCAGAAATTGGCGGTGTCCATGTCCAGAATCTCCCGAATCAAATCCCGCGTTTTGTCGATATCCCCGCGCGTCTCCGGCGGCGCGCCGATCATGAAGCAACAGTACGCGCCGATGCCGTGCTTGTTGAGAATGCGAACCGCGGTCCGATTTTTTTCGACGGTCACATTCGCGCCTTTGAGATACTGCAAGATGCGATCCGAGCCGGACTCCAGCCCCAGCGCCACTTTGGCCACGCCCATCTTTTTCAGCAGCAGCACCAGCCGATCATTGACCATATTCGCGCGCAGATCCACCATGAATCGCACCTTGCCCAGCAAATGGCGCTGCGCCATCCCTTCGATGATCTGTTCGATGCGCTGAATGTTGCTGACGAACAGGTCGTCGCTCATGGTGATGGCTTCCACCTGGTAACGGGAGGCCAGATGTTCGATCTCGTTCACCACATAGGCAGGGGAATGCAATCGCGGCCGACCCCACTTGGCCGAGACATGGCAGTAAATGCATTTGAACGGGCAGCCCCGCGAGGTGAGCATGGTTGTGCCGCGCAGGTATTCATTGTTCATCAGTATCTGACTGGGCTTGAGAAATTCGTCCATGTCGATGAACTCGCGCGCCGGCATGGGAATCTGGTCGATGGGATTGATGAGCGCCCGCGGTTCGGAGAATTTCAATGTCCCATTCTCGCGAAAGACCAGGCCGGGGATGGCGCTCAATTGGCCGGGCGCAAGTTGGCCGGTAGCGAGATACAGCCGCATCACTTCGAGGAGCGTCTGCTCGCCCTCGCCGACAAAGCCGATGTCCGCATCCTCCGATAGTTTGTGCGGCAAACAGGTGATGTGCGGCCCGCCGACCAGCACCGGCACAGCCAGTTCCGTTTTCACTCGTTTCATGAGATCGAGCACGTCGTAATACCCGGCAGTGTAAGCGGTGAAGCCCACAATTTCCGGCCGTGCATCCCGGATTTTTTCGAAGACAGCGTCTCCGCTGTTGATGATGACAATGTCGTGAAAGTCAAGATACGTCTGCAGATAGGACGCCAGATAGCACAGGCCCAGCGGCGGTTTATTATTGCCAATGCCGGGAGACCAGTAATTCACCAGAACTAATTTTGCCATAACGATTTTTTCATGATTGATTTGAATTTTGAGATTTCGCGCTTCTCGAAAAATCCGGACAGGAAAAGGAACAGCGTGTACACGGCGAGCAACCCGATCTTCACCAGCGTGGCAAATTCCAGTTCCAAAATTTCATACAACAAGAAGATGAAGACGGTCAAAATCACAATCCGCAGCAGCCGGCCGTATTCGTACCGGATGTAATAGATGCGTTGCGCCACAACGTAGATGAGCGCCATCATTACGCCATAGGCTAACAGCGCGGAGTAGGCAGCGCCCATCAATTGCATTGGGGGAATGAGCAGCGCGTTGCCGATAATGGTGATCAGCGCGCCGGCAGCGTTGATGTACATGAGGTACCTGGTTTTTTCTTCGAGATAAATGCCGACATTGAAATTCAGGTAGAAGCCGTAGAAAATATAGGCCAGCACAATCACCGGGACAATTTCTGAGCAGTTCCAGAACTCCTTCCCGAACAGCGTGAACCCGAAAAATTTGAATCGAACAAGCTGATCCACGAACATGAGAAACAGTAAAAAGAAGTAGCTGCTGAGGAGCGCGAAATAGGTGAATACCCGCGCGAACACCTCCCTGGCTTCTTTCTGGTCAGCCATCGATGTGAAAAAGGGCTGCCACGCGAACCGGAAGGCCGTCACCATCAGGTTCACAATCAGCGCCAGCTTGTAGCCGGCGCCGTACACGCCGGCCGCTTCGAGTCCCATATATTTGTTGATGAAAAACCGGTCGATCACGGACATCATGGCGATGGAGATGGTCGAGGGAATGAACGGGAGACCAAATCGCGCCATGTCCTTAAATCGAGTTTTGGAGAAACGCCAGTTCAAATTTTTGAAGGTGACCGGGAATAGCATGAAAAAAGTGGCCAGTGAAGAGATCAGGTTGGCGTAGAAAATGCCGGTCACTCCGGCGTTGGCCCAGGAGATGTAATAGAAATTGAAGAATACATTAATGACCACGGAGATGAGATTAATCGCCACGTAGTTGACTGATTTTTCCAGAGCGCGCAGCACGTTGAACGACAACAGCAGCATGGCGTCCAGCGACAGAATACCGGCGCTGATTCGGATGAGGTGAGCGTAGTCCGGCGAACCAAAAAGCACGCGGGAGACAAAACCGGCGCTGACCACAAGGACCAGGGAGAACAGAATCGAACTCGCCAGGGTTGCGAAATAGGCCGTTGAAAAAATTTCCTTCTGCTTCTTTTGTTTTTTTTCCAGCATGAAAAACTGGAGAAACGCCGTGTTCATGCCATAGGAATAGATGATAGCCACGATGGCCATAAATGCAAAGAGCTGCGTGGCAATTCCATACTCCTGTTTGGAGATCAAATTCGTATGCAGCGGCAGCAGGAAAATGACCACGGATCGGCTCAGGACATGTCCCACACCATAAATTGCTGAATGTTTTGTCAACCGAAGCAGAGACTGAAACATGCGTTCTCCAATTTTGTAAATGACGACGATGGTTTGAATTCGGGATGCAATCTGCGCGCTGCTGATCGGGCTGCCTGAGTTCTCCGACCGCACCAGCGAGGCGCCTTTCTCAGACGCGCCAGAAAATTTTCTGCCCCAGCTTGTGAATCGTCCATCGGATTTTGCAGCGCGTTGATTCCTGATAGACGCTAAACCGATTCAGGTAATGGGCAAACTGCGGCTCCGGCGCGATGTCGTACAGCTTCTGCAATTGTTCCAGATGCAGCCGGTGATAGGATCGGGAAGCCAGCCGCTTTGGGGATTTCAATTCGTAATAAGACCAGTATCCGCTGTCGTACCGATGCAAATTGGCAGCAAGGCTCTGTATCAACTGCCTGTACAATTGGCCGGCGTCTTCGTTGCCGGTGAATTTCCAGTAATCGTACACGCCGAATATCGCGAAGATGAAGCCGTTCAGCACCGCCGTGACATGACCGGGAGTGGGATATTCCTCCACCAGCGGGCTGCCGTCCGGGAAACCACTCATCACGCCGCCCTGCCCGACGTTCACAGCAAAGATATTCCAGGCGTTGTGCGCCACGGCCAGATAGGCGTGATCCTGACTGAGGGAAAAGGCCCGCACCAGCACGGAAAGGGCCTCGCCCTGGGCCATGCCGGAAATCCACGGCGCCGTAATGTTGTAAAACGGCAGGTCGAAATGATACGGCCAGACGCTGGAATCATTCGCTCCCGGTCGCGCGGATTGAATCAGCCAGTTTGCCTGAGCCAGAAACGTCGTACGCGCTGATGAATCTCCGCTGTCCACGAATTTATTGAAATGAAAAAGCCCGTATTGGCACACGGTGATCGGATTGTAGCTGCCGCCGGACGCCGGGTACAGATGGTTCAACGGAATCCCCTGGTCATCGAATTCGTATTCGGAAAAATCTTCGCCCAAACATTTATTTAAATCGATGTAGTACCGTTCCAAATTCATCCACCCATTTCATACATATCAGGTCGCCGGTCGTTCAGCGCGTTGTTGTTCCGCGTGATGGATTTGTCGCGCGCTAACTCCGGATCAATGGAAACAACGACGCTCTCCTCGGTGTCTCTGCCGGCCCGAAACAGGATTTGACCGCGCGGATCGATGATCTGGCTTCCCCCGGTGAAGGTCAGCGAGCCGTCGCCCCTCGATTCTGCGCCAATCCGATTCGCCGTGATGGCAAAAACGCGATTTTCCAGACAGCGCGTGATCATGGCGCTCTGGCAGTACGGCAATACCAGATTTGATGGATGACAGAGGACGTCCGCGCCCTTCAACGCCAGGGTACGGGCAGCCTCAGGGAAAAGCCAGTCGAAACAGATCATCATGCCGATAGCGACGTAATTGATTTTATGAACCGAAAAAGGCAGATCCCCCGGTGAGAACCAGAATTTCTCCCGATCGAACAGATGGACTTTTCGATAGACGCCCACCACCCCGTCTTTGGTGATGAGCGCGGCGGAATTGTAAAATTGGCCGCCGGCGCTTTCAGCGATCCCGGCGACAATGGCGCACGATTGTTTTGCTGCGTATGCCAGGAGCGCCTGACACGTTTGACCATCGGGTATCGGTTCCGCCAATGCGGCCAGTTCATCTCGCGACGTAAACGAGTAGCCGCTGTGAAACAACTCCGGCAACACCCAGAGATCAGCGATTGACTGTTCCATCAGCCGAATTGCCCGGTCGATGTTCAATTTCGGCTGGCCAAACGTGACATCAAACTGTATCAGCCCAATGTTCATCGCATCCTTCGTCAGAATGAAATGGGATAACGGCCATAGGTCTTGCCTGTCTCAATCATGGCCAGGTAGTTTTCGAAAATCGCATAGTCCGGCACGGTGTTGCCGGAGCCGAGGCAGAAGCCACCGCCCTGCGCAACCTGGCGCAACAGCCGTTTCACTTCATCCTCGACCTGCCGGGTCGTACCGCGGGACAGCAGGTCCACGTCCACATTGCCGACGAGGCAAAAATCGCGCCCGCGTTTGGCTTTCAATTCCACAATATCCATGGCATGAGGTTCGACAGGCTGCAGCGCGTTCACACGGCAGTCTTTTAAGTCATCCAGAACTTCCCAGATATTGCCGTCCGTGTGATAAATGAATGGTATATTTCTGCGTTGGCAAATAGCGCCGATTTTTTTCATCCACGGAAACAGGTACTGGCGATAGACCTGCGGCGCAACGAACAGGCCGGTATTGATGGCAATATCGTCGCTGTAAAAAAATGCGCCAATGGCGTCGAAGTCGGCCATGGTTTCGAACAACTCCAGAACAATGGCGCCGATTTTATCGAACAGCGCCGCGACGAGCGCCGGGTTATCGATGAGGGCGAACGAGAAGGTTTCAAATCCCATGAAATCCCAGGTCCATGTGAAAATGTCACCGTACTGGCCGATGATTTTCATCCCATCCGGCAGAGCGGATTGCGCTGCCTCGAACTCCGAATAATTCACCGATTCCATCGACGGCCACTGGAATTGTTCAAATTCCGCCACCGTGGTGATCATTCCCTGACTGCTGGCGTGCCAGTTTCGCTCGCCTGTCTGCGCAGTGGAATGTGATTTTCGCGCGCCTTCTTTGGGAGCGATCTTGCCGGGATTGAGATCAATTTTGGGCGCCAACCGGACATAATCGTAGCCCGCTTTTTGTGCAAACTCGATTTTCTCGCGCACGCCGGCAATGGGCCGGCCGATGTACCGTTGCTTGATCGAATCGGCAATAGCCAATTCAAGGAGCGGGACGCAATCAGGCACGCCCCCAAAAAGTGCAGTGCGCAAGCGATTGAAATTTAATTCTCGTTTCAAAATGAACTCCAGTAAAATATTGTGGTATCGGGCATGGCCCGGGATGCGCGCTCTGAAATTCTCCGGCAGCGGAATTCTGCCCATTCATTCCGGCGGCCGGGCGCATCGGTCACCAGAAATGAAGGAACACCTATTTCCCGCACACCTGTTGAAAGACTCTCAGAAAATTGAGCCCAAGTATTTTCTCCACATCACCCTGGGAATAGCCACGTTGCAGCAGCGCCAGCGTCAGATCCGGGAACTTGGAGACATCCTCCAGCCCCCGGGGCACAATTTCGATGCCGTCAAAATCCGAGCCCAGCGCAACAAAGTCAATGCCCACCAGATTGACGATATAATCGATGTGCGAAATGACGGTATTGATGTTCACATTGTTCTCTGAATAGGAAAGGAAATATGGGTAAAAGACCACGCCGACAACTCCCCCGCTGTTCGCTATTGCCTGAATCTGGGAGTCGGTCAGATTGCGGGTGTGGTTCCGCAGCGCCCACGCGCCGGAATGGGTGGCGACAATAGGATTTTTCGTGATGAGAAGGATGTCTTCGATGGTCTTCACGCCGGTATGGGATACATCAATGATCACCCCCAGCGAATCCATGGTTCGAATGACCTGCTTGCCAAATTCCGACAGCCCGACCGTTTTCGAACGCGAATCCGCGGCGGAGACGGCCCAGTCCGTGCTGTTGTTCCAGGTGATGGTGAGGTAGCGCATGCCGGACTGGTACAGCGTTATCAGTTTTTCGATGCTGTTTTCGATGGCATGGCCGCCTTCCACGCCAAGCACGCCGGCAATTTTTCCCCGGGCCACGACATCCAGCGCATCCTGTGGGTCAAACGCCTGTTGAATATCATCGGGATTGAGGCCAAACTCTTTGGTCATCAACGCGATGAGTTCCACTGAAATTTCATAGGGATTGTTGGGGTATTGAGATGGACTTACCCAGTCGGCGAAAAACTGAATATCCACGCCGCCGCGCTGCAACCGCGGAATATCCGTGTGCCAGTAACGGTGCGAATCGCCCAGATGATAGGATGGGCTTTCTAACATGCGTTCGAGAATATCGTTGTGCAGATCAATGACCAGCGCATGATGGTGGATTGTCTCCAGTCGAACCTGGAAATCACTCCCATCCTCGGCGACGGCTTCCAGTGTGTCCGGGATGTAGCCAAATTTTGAGGTGTGCAATGTAATTGGAATGGGCGCCGCTGGTTTCTCGAAACCCGTTGAAAACCCGCTCCCGGAGCGAATCGCGGACAAGCCGCCGGCGTATCCGCCATCCAGTTGAATCATCTTTTTGGTGATGGACGTTTTGCCGTGGCTGAGAGTATAAAAATAGACGCCGGCCGCGCCGTTGCTGCGCCACTCGATCGCGTAGTTACCGGCGCTGAGAAATTGCTCCTGGTCAGCCAGTTTCTGGCCCAACATATTGTGGACAACAATTCCGACATTTCCGGCTTCGAACAGAGAAAATTTTATGAGGGTCGCCGGATTGAATGGGTTGGGGTAGTTTTGCTCCACCTGAAATTGAACCGGCAGTTCGGGACGCTCGCTCACTCCGGTTGCAGTGAGATCGAATGTCCAGACGCCGTCTGATCCTGAAAAGACAGTGTCCGTTTGACCGGCGGTTTGAACGACGATGACCTGTGCCTGATTGATCGGAGTGTCACTGTTGGTATCGATTACGCGGCCGGTAATTGTATTCGCAAAAGACGTGCTAAAAATTGAGAGAGAGAAAAGCAGCCAATGGTACAGCGTGGTCCGGAATTTTTTCATGCGTGTGATTGATCCTTTTCATTGAATGCGATATCCTGCCTGCGGGAAAATGATTTAATCGCCGGGATGCGATGTAGAATGGCCAGCATTTCTGCGACGATGGAAACAGCGATTTCGCCAGGCGTTTCCGTGGCAATATTCAACCCGACCGGGGCATACACAGCATCCAGCAGCGATTGCGGGATGCCTTTTTGCAGCAGGTTGGCCATGGTCTCTTTCACTTTTTTGGGCGAACCCATCATGCCGATGTAGGCCGCCGACGAGTGAATGACACCCTCAAGCACCTGCTCGTCGTTTTTGTGTTTGGGCGTGACAATGGCGATCCAGTCGTTTTGCCCGAATTCATTTCTATCGATGAATTCCGCGAACGGCTCCCGTATCAATTGGGATCGTTCCGGAAACAAATTTGTCTCGAAAATTCCCTCCCGCTCATCCACCACGCGGATCAACCAGCCAGCCTCGTGAGCGACTCGCGCTAGGGCCCGTCCGACGTGGCCTCCTCCGAAAATCGTCAAGAGCCGATCCGGCAACACCGGTTCGAAATACAGGGTCATTGCGCCGCCGCAAATCATGGCATCCGTTTCTAGCGCGTCCAGATCGTATCGTTTCAGGCACGGCTTTTTATCGGCCAGCACGGCGAGAGCGACACTGATCGCTTCCTGCTCAATGGCGCCGCCGCCGACAGTCCCTTCGAGACTCCGGTCAGGGAAAATAATAGCGCGCGCGCCTGCCTTGCGCGGCGTGGCTCCGGCCGATTCCACCACGGTGACGATGCAAAATGTCATCTGAGATTTTTTTAAAAAAGCGACCCGCTCGATCAGTTCGCTCATCTTGCCTCCGGCTACTTCTCTGATTATCACTTGCTGAACAGGGCTGAACCGCTCCCGAAGCATCAGATAGTCCCGTTCCAGCCACTCGCGTTCGTAAACGCATCGGATCGCGCTGCCAGCGCTCATTGCTGTCGAGTGAAGCGGTCAGGCCTGGCGCATCGAAAGTGGATTTTAATATAAGAACTGAATCATCAAAAATCAATTGATTTATTCACAATAGTGATGAAAAAGTTCCGGCGTGTTGATGTTGATGAGGATGCCCGGATCAGCAACCGAAAGCTCATGCAGGAGAGCGGGGTGCTGCTGAAGCAGATACCGCGCGCCCTGATTTGGAAGAATCCGGCCCAGGGCCTCGAACAGCGCGGCTGGAATAACGATGGGGTGCCCTGATTTACTTTCGTACATCGGTTTGATGATCCGATCTGGATGGAGACGATGGGCTTCGAAGATGCGGTGAAATGTTTCGAACGTGACGAGGGGATAGTCAATGGGACAAAGCAGGAAACCCGAACAATCCGCCGGCAAAAGACGCATCCCAATGTGGATCGAGGACAGCATCCCGTTTTCCGGCTGGTCATTGATGGCAATGAGCGCGGTAACATGGAGTTCCGAAATGGCCGGCAGCAATCCGGGATTGGTCACGATGATGAGTGGATCGAAACCGGCAGCGCCAGCCTTTTCGACTGCCTTTTCGAGAAACGACGATCCCTGGCACTTCAGCAGAGGTTTTGGCCCCAGCGCTTGTAGCCGGGAGCCAAAACCGGCCGCTAAAAGTATGGCGGCAATCCTGTCCGCCCCGGATTCCCTCATCTGCACCTCTGACTGCTGAATTTCATGCGTGCCAGCCAACCCGGTCGCGACGATTATTTATTGGCCGATTGAATCGGATTGACGGACATATCGAAATGGGTGACCTTGTCCACTGGCGCTCCCCAGGAGTCTTTGCGCAAATTCACCTTCAGAACGGTCTGCTTGTCCGCGAAAACCATCACGCGGTCTTTGGGGACAATATCAAATTTCTTTTCCATCCAGCCGGTGGATGCATAATAGACCGCTTTGACGTCGTAGAAACCGGGCTGCATACTCAACGCAAAGTAATAGCGGCTCTTGACATTGCTCTCTTCGTCAGGACGAATCACACAATCATTGACATACACCTTGAGACGGTTTTTATAGCTGTTGCTCATATCGGCGACATTGCCAATATCGATGATGAGATTCGCCGGCTGCTTTTGAACCAACAGTTCAGGCAGCGGCGCCGCCGGTTTCAGCCGGCTATAGGTTTCACCGACATTGATCGTTTTGTGTGAACTGCAACTCATGACATAGATCAACGAGATGAGGAGAATTCCGGTCAACTTTTTCGCTATGAATAACATGTCACACCTCCCAATAATATTCAAAATATACGCATTGATTACAATCTATCCGCGCGCCATGCCAGGCCATCGCCGGTTCGGATGAAAGCCGATCAGGGCGCAATCTGGCATGAAGTCATCTGTGAAAGGTAGTTCTCCCTGCGCCCTCCGCGACATTGCGACCTTTCCGTCTCCCTGACGAAGAAGCATCGAAGTGCAAAATCGTCCGCCGGGATGGCGATATATTTTCATCCCGGCATGGCGCTTCAATCAAGAATGCCGACGATGATTCACTTCATTTCACGGTTTGCGACCGGCAAAGTTCAGACTGAGCTGGTCTCTTCCTGTGAGCGTTTACGCGTCCGCCGGTTTGAACATACCGATAACGACCGTTTTGTCATTCCCGCCCATGCTGATGGACATGCCGTATTTTTTCCCGGGATTCACATTCAACTGGGAATCGCCGGCCTGGTTTGTCAGTTGATGCAGCACATCCACCACCTGCCGGACGCCGGTGCCGCCGGTGTAATGACCAAATCCAATCAGTCCGCCGGTTGCATTTGTGGGCAGTTCCGCATTGAAATTCGTCCTGCCTTCTTTCACGAAGCCGGCAGCCTCGCCGTAGCCGACAAATCCGCATGCCTCAAGCGCCAGCAGGCCGGTGATCGTGAAGCAGTCGTGCACTTCCAGCACACCAATATTTTGTTGGGACAGTCCGCTCATGGCGAATGCTTTTTTGGCGGCGTCCGCTGTGGTCGTGAGACGCGTTCTGTCTTCCGGTGGCCGGGTCAAATTGCCTTCGCTCTGCCCGAAGCCGATGACCTCGACGGCCCTGGATTTGGGGATGCCGATTTTTGCCAGCCCTTCTTCCGAAGCCACGATGAGCGCCGACGCGCCGTCCGAGACTTTGGAGCAATCGAACACATTGATATTCGGCAAAAACGTTTTCGGATTCGGCGGCGTCATGCCCACGGCGAACAGGTCATCCAAATTATTATGGTATTCCTGAGCTTTGGGATTTTTACGCGCATTTTCAATAGCCTGCTTGTACCAGAGCGCCATGGCCTCGCGGACATAATCGTGACCAAATTTCTCGTAGCAGGCGCCGGCGCGTTCATCGAATTTGGAAGGAAAGAAATAAGCATGGCCATTTTTGCGCTCGCCCAGATAGTGCCCGGCGGCGGCCAGAATATCGGCGCCGTAAATAGCCTTCACGGTATTCTGAACTTCCACGCCCAGGGCAATGACCACATCAGCCAGGTCGGCTAAAATGACTTTGGCGGCTGTCAGCCAGCTCAATCCGCCGGAACCGCATGCGCCTTCGACCCGCGTGCAGGGTTTCAAGTCCAGAGCCGGATGAATGTCCGGAATGAAGCCGGCCAGATGTCCCTGGCGATTGAACCGCGCGGCCATAAAATTGCCAATCACGCCTTCGTCGATATGCTCCGGACTGCTGATCTGATTGATCACGCCCAGCCCGGCTTCTTTTATGTAATGCTCAAGCCCAGGACGCGGTTTCTTGGGATTGAATTCTTTGCGACCCGTGCCAAATGATATTGTATTAAATCCTGCTGCTATATAAACAGGCTTTCTTAGTTTTTTCATCATATCCTCCACCAGCTTTGAATCGCTTCAGATGAAACACCATTTAGACGTACTATTGGAATTTTGAGTTTATATCTTTTTTTAACGGCATTAAACATACATGTTGATGGGACCGTAGAGATGGTAAAATCCATTCACCAGAACGCCATTCACATCGTCTGCATTTTTGGCGATGCCGGATTCGACTAATTGCTGCCCGATCTGTTTCGAACGCTTCAGGTAATTCAGCGCGATCTCGGCGCCCATGGTCTGTTTGCCGCGCAACTGGTTGAAGAATAATTCCATCTTCTTATCCTTCTCGCCGTCGCGCAACAGGACTTTCCACGGGGACCAGGTCTCCGGATAGACGCCGATAATTTTGTCGACGTTGCCTGTCCAGTCCGCTGCATCGAACATCACGTAATTGCTGGACTCAAAATCGTAAACGCCAACCGGTCGGTTTTTATCATATTTCAAAAAGCCATCTTTCTGGCTGCCATCGGCGCGTTGCCCGCCCAAGATTTTCTTTTCGAACATGGCATCGATGAAGGGATGATCCAGCTTCTCGGATTCGATGTATTTATCCATGATCTTTGAGATGAAAAAGAACACATCCACGCCCACATAATCGATGAGCTGAAAAATGCCCATGGGGCGAAGCAGCAGATCCTGACTGACTTTATTCACGATATAAATCGCTTCAAACCGCTTGAAGGACTTCATCAAACGTTCCATCTCGGAGATCGCGTGCAGCCCATCCCTGAGGAAATGACCATTACCGATGAATCCGGCCACGTCGGCGGAGAGGAAAATTTTCTTTTTCAGCCGATCGGCGATTTCATAGGCCAGATCGATCAATTCCTTTTTAGTCTCTTTGGTCGGAATCAACTCGGCCAATTTCTGAATCGGCGGCGGATTGTAAAAATGAAAGCCGATGATCCGACCATCCAATGCCGCGCCATGATCAACCAGATGAATGGGCACGGACGAGGTGTTGGTGAAAAAGAAGGTCGTTTCACCGCACATGGCCTTAAGTTGCTTGAACACTTTGATTTTAATTTCGACGTTTTCCACAATGGCCTCGAACACCATGTGCGACTTCGCCGCCAGATTCAAATCGGTTCCCACGCGCGCAACTGAAATCACGTCTTGAAGGTATTGCTGAATGATCTCCGAATTTTCCACCAGGTCCTGTCGGTCAGCGTACAAATCGCGCAACATGACCATGGATTTTTCGGCTGTCTTCAACGCCTGATCTTTGAGATACAACAGCAGTCCATCCAGAGCATTATCGTCGGTGTCGATTAGATTGAGGCGATAGATTTTGCCCTTGTTCTCCGGTTTTAATTTTTGTAATGCCATCTCCTGGGCCAATAGCAGTGCAATTCCACTTCCCATTTTTCCGGCTGCGCCAATGATCGCAACATTGGTCAAGCGGTTTTCAAGATTCATAAATTCTTCTCCTTTACCTGTGAAGAGTAGCGCTTTCAACTAACTTTAACTTTTTTACAAAACGTTTTGCATCTGTTGCCGAAACCGTGCGGCGCACTGAACGCCAATATTTTAACTTTCTTGTTGCGGACATCCAAATTATCGAATTCGCACATGGCGGTTTCGGTTAACTGCATGCACAAGTTATGCATAAATACCTTAGTACCCTATTTCATAATTACGACGACATATTTTTTACAAAATAGCCATGATGTTAAACCTTATTCTAGTCTTTACACCTTAGTAGGAAATGTTTTCCCCATACCCTAAACTTATTACCTTATTTATAAACCAGGTAATGATAATAAGGTAATGAGGTGAAATTTTTTCAGGGCTTTTTCTACTACTAAGGTTTTAACAACAAAAATAAGGTTCCTCGATTAGATAAATTTTGCTCACATCTTTATTTTTTATACGTCACTGAATTTATGAATTAAACCACTAAGTAACACACAGATTAGCAGCATTATTGTAACAATCTTTATAAGCATAAAATATAATATTATTTTAAAACCACGAATTTTTTAACTTCAATGAAATCATCTGCTTCTAATTTATATAAATATAGACCAGATGTCAAATTTGAAGCATCGAATAGTATCTCATAATAACCGGAATTATATTCCTTATTTACTATTGTGTCAATCTCTTTTCCAATCAGGCTATAAATAGTTAAAATTACATTAGCTTTTTTAGGTAGATTAAAAGATATAATAGTCGTGAGATTAAATGGATTTGGATAATTTTGCCCCAGCCAATAACTGGTTACTGATAACCGATTACCGCTTTCTTTTTCCTCAATACCAACCGGATTATCCCAATCAAGTACATTTGCCCAAATGTCCCAATCATATCCGTATTCGCTCATCCATGTGTTATATATTTTACCATCCCATAATTTAACAGCGGGATGCAAGTGATACACTCCTCCTGCAGCTGTCGCTCTGAAATTACCCTCTATCCCTGTTCCACTACTATTATACCTCTGGGCATAGATGTCCCAATCTCCATTACGATAATCTTCCCAGGCAATTACGAAATTTCCGCTTCCGTCTATGGCGATTGAAGGATTCCATTGATCCGAACTTCCTGTATCATCATTGACTTGGAAGTTTGTCCCTTGGGCGCTGCCACTACTATTATACCTCCGGGCATAGATGTCCCAATCTCCATTACGCTCATCATGCCAGGCAATTACGAAATTTCCACTCCCGTCTATGGCGATTGAAGGATGGCTTTGATCCGAACTTTCTATATCATCATTGACTTTGAAGTTTGTCCCTTGTGCGCTGCCACTACTATTATACCTCTGGGCATAGATGTCGGGGTAATAACCATTACGATAATCTTTCCAGGCAATTACGAAATTTCCGCTCCCGTCTATGGCGATTGAAGGAGCGCCTTGATAAGAACTTCCTGTATCATCATTGACTTTGAAGTTTGTCCCTTGTGCGCTGCCACTACTATTATACCTCTGCGCATAGATGTCGGTATAATAACCATTACGATCATCTTCCCAGGCAATTACGAAATTTCCGCTCCCGTCTATGGCGATTGAAGGAGCGCCTTGATAAGAACTTCCTGTATCATCATTGACTTTGAAGTTTGTCCCCTGTGCGCTGCCACTACTATCATACCTCTGCGCATAGATGTCCCACTCTCCATTACGAGTATCAGACCAGGCAATTACGAATTTTCCGCTCCCGTCCATGGCGATTGAAGGATTGTATTGCCCCGAACTTCCTGTATCATCATTGACTTGGAAGTTTGTCCCTTGTGCGCTGCCACTATTATTATACCTCCGGGCATATGTAGTACAATTACAATAATCTTCCCAGACAATTACGAAATTTCCGCTCCCGTCCATGGCGATTGAAGGATTCCATTGATCCGAACTTCCTATATCATCATTGACTTGGAAGTTTGTCCCTTGTGCACTGCCACTACTATTATACCTCCGGGCATAGATGTCTGTAGTACAATTACAATAATCTTCCCAGACAATTACGAAATTTCCGCTCTCGTCTATGGCGATTGAAGGATTGTATTGCCCCGAACTTCCTGTATCATCATTGACTTGGAAGTTTGTCCCTTGTGCGCTGCCACTACTATTATACCTCTGGGCATAGATGTCCCAATCTCCATTACGATAATCTTCCCAGGCAATTACGAAATTTCCGCTCCCGTCCATGGCGATTGAAGGATTGTATTGAGAAGAACTTCCTGTATCATCATTGACTTTGAAGTTTGTCCCTTGGGCGCTGCCACTACTATTATACCTCTGGGCATAGATGTCATAATGACCATTACGACCATCTTGCCAGGCAATTACGAAATTTCCGCTCCCGTCTATGGCGATTGAAGGAGCGCCTTGATAAGAACTTCCTGTATCATCATTGACTTTGAAGTTTGTCCCTTGTGCGCTGCCACTACTATTAGACCTCTGGGCATAGATGTCCCAATCTCCATTACGATCATCTTCCCAGGCAATTACGAAATTTCCGCTCCCGTCCATGGCGATTGAAGGATAGATTTGATAATAACCTCCTGTATCATCATTGACTTTGAAGTTTGTCCCCTGTGCGCTGCCACTACTATCATACCTCTGCGCATAGATGTCCCACTCTCCTTTACGAGTATCAGACCAGGCAATTACGAAATTTCCGCTCCCGTCCATGGCGATTGAAGGATTGTATTGCCCCGAACCTCCTGTATCATCATTGACTTTGAAGTTTGTCCCTTGTGCGCTGCCACTATTATTATACCTCTGGGCATAGATGTCGGCGTAATAACCATTACGATAATCTTTCCAGGCAATTACGAAATTTCCGCTCCCGTCCATGGCGATTGAAGCTTCGACTTGATAAGAACTTCCTGTATCATCATTGACTTTGAAGTTTGTCCCTAGTGCGCTGCCACTACTATTATACCTCTGGGCATAGATGTCATAATTAGCATTACGATAATCTTCCCAGGCAATTACGAAATTTCCGCTCCCGTCCATGGCGATTAAAGCATTTTCTTGAACCGAACTACTACAAATTTCTTCGTTAACCTGAAAGTCCTGAATAATAGATTGTAAGGTTATTACTTCTTGCGGTGTAAGTTGGCGATTATGAGGAGTAGTTAGGGGAATATCCTGTTCTCCTCTCGCTGCCCTTTTTTCCTTCCAACTATTTCTCTCTCCACGGTTTGTCTCCCTATTATAATCCCGCTTACCGTCTTTAATAACAGCATCAACATAGTTATTTGTTCCGGTCTGTTGGCTATACGAAATTGAAACTAAAAGAAAAGCATAAACTAAAAGAAAAATAAATCTGTTCATTTTTAATCTCTTTAAATAGGGATCATCTCTCAAATTTTTAAAACGCATCCGCCTGCTCTGCAATAATTTTCTGTTCAGTGATTGCTCACGATTCGGCCATTATCAGCGGTTCGAACATATATCTCTTACCCTCGAATCGGATCCGCCCCGCTTTCTCTCCGTTGGCGTGGTCGATGCAGATTATCCAGTCGCGTTCGATGGCGCGGCGATACAGGTTCCGTTTCTGAGCCATCACATCGACCGGATATAAATCAAGCGCCATCACGTACGGCAGCGGCAGATGGTCCACAGAGGGCAGAATGTCGCCGGGATAAACGACGGTCTGCCCTTGGGCTTCGAAAATGACTATCTGGTGATGTTTTGTATGGCCGCCGGTTTTCTCGACGCGAACGTGCGGCGTTATCTGCACATCGCCTTCGATCAATGTGACCAGGCCCCGCTCCTGCAAGGGCAGGAAGTTCTCGGAGAAATAGCTCGCTTTGGTTCGCTCGTCCGGATTCGTCGCATCGTCCCATTCGCCAGCCTGGAAATAATGAACCGCATTGGGAAAAGTCGGCGCAACCTCACTATGCTCATTGATTCGGGTCAACGCGCCGATATGGTCAAAATGCATGTGAGTCGCCACGACAATATCGATATCCGCCGGCGACACATTGATTTCCTGCAACGAATTCAGCAAATTCGTTTCGGTCTTGATGTCATAAATGAACCGAAGCTTGTCCCCGTATTTGTCGCCCAGGCCGGGATCCACCAAAATGGTATGCTGCGGCGTTTTGATCAGCAGGGGATTTATCGCGATCCGGCAGCGATTAAATTCGTCCACAGTAACCAGCTTCTGCCAGATCAGTTTCGGCACAATTCCGAAATAGGCGCCGGCATCCAGGGCAAAACTGCCGGCTTCAGGAAGGAACAACTGACAATCGCCAATGGAGAAAGACATCACCATACCTGCGGCTCCTATTTGAACAATTCCCGCGCAATGACGATCCGCTGAATTTCCGATGTACCTTCGCCAATTTCACAGAGTCGCACATCGCGATAAATCCGTTCCAGCGGCGTGTCGCGGTTGCAGCCCTCCTCACCGACGATCTGCATGGCCTCGTGCGCGACTTTCGTTGCAATTTCCGAAGCGTACAATTTCGCCATGGCCGATTCAACGATGAATTTCTGATGCGCGTCTTCAAGTCGGGCGGAGTAATAAATCAAATGCCGGGCGCATTGAATTTGAGTGTACATGTCCGCCATTTTCCATTGCACAGCCTGAGACGAAGTGAGCGGCGCGCCGGCCCGTTCCATCTGTTTGACAAATTGCAGGCAATAATCGAATGCGCCCTGGGCCAGACCAAGCGCCATCGCGCCAATGGAAATTCTTCCGCCATCGAGAATGGTCAGGAATTGTTTGAAGCCTTCCCCCTCATTCCCCAGCAGTGCGTCGCCGGCCAAACGCATGTTTTCAAAAATCAATTCGCGCGTGTCCGAGCCGCGCAATCCCATCTTGTTCTCCTTCTTGCCCACGACGAAGCCCGGCGTATTTTTTTCAACGATGAAAGAGGAAATCCGCCGCCTGGTCTCGTCCTGTTCCGTCTTGGCGGTAATTACAATCACACCCGAATGAGCCGCACTGGTGATGAAGCATTTCCGGCCGTTGATGACCCAGTTATCGCCCTGTTTGATGGCGACGGATTTTGTGCCTCCGGCATCGGAGCCGGCGCCGGGCTCCGTGAGACCGAAAGCGCCCAATTCCCTGCCTCTGGCCAGGCCTGGCAAATATTTCTCCTTTTGCGCATCCGTGCCGAACAAAAGGAACGGCATTGCTCCCAGCGAATTGTGCGCGGCAATGGTAATTCCGGTGGAGCCGCACACGCGGGACACTTCTTCCACAGCGATGGCGTAGGAGACTGTATCCAGTCCCAGACCGCCGTATTTCTCCGGAATCACGCAGCCAAAAAGTCCAAAATCCGCGACCTTTGCCATGATGTCTTCCGGGAAGACACCCTCTCTGTCAATTCTATCCGCATGCGGTGCGATTTCATCGAGGCAAAATGATCTTACTTTTTTCTGGAAATTCTTCTGCCGATCAGTTAATTCCATTTTTCTCTCCGGTATTTTGAAATGATCAGGATTCTATTTCAAAAGCGACGCTGCAATAACCAACCGCTGCACTTCCGACGTTCCTTCGTAAATTTCAGTCACCCGCTGATCGCGATAGAGACGCTCAATCGGGTATTCTTTCATGTAGCCGTACCCCCCGTGAATCTGTAGCGATTTGTGCACACAGCGAAAGGCCATTTCGGAGGCGAATAATTTGGCCATGGCCGATTCTTTCGACGTCCGCTTTCCCTTATCGTGCAACCATGCGGCATGGTAAACCAGATAACGGGCTGCCTCTATTTCTGTCGCCATATCGGCCAGCATGAAACGAATCGCCTCGAATTCCGCAATGGGCCGACCGAATTGTTGCCGCTCTTTGGCGTAATTCAGGGCATATTCCAGCGCTGCTTCAGCAATCCCCAGCGCCTGCGCGCCAATGCCGATGCGGCTATGATCTAACGTTGCCAGCGCAATTTTAAATCCATCCCCTGGTTCACCAATGACATTCTCTCCGGGGACGACACAGTTTTCAAAGATAATTTCATTGGTGCAGGAGCCGCGCAGCCCCATCTTATTCTCTTTTTTGCCAATCTTCACACCGGGAAAATTCTTTTCCACGACAAACGCCGTGATGCCCTTAGTTTTCAGGTTTTTATCAATCGTACCAAACACGATGAAAGTTTCGGCAAGCTCGCCATTGGTGATGAATTGTTTCGAGCCATTCAATGTATAGTGATCACCTTTCAACTCGGCTGTAAGCTTGATGCCTGCAGCATCGGATCCGGCATTGGCTTCTGTGAGACAGAAAGCGCCAATTTTGCGACCGCTGGCCAGGTCGGGCAGGTATTTCTGCCTGAGCGCTTCCGAGCCAAACTGTATCAGTGGAAACTGGGCCGGTGAATTTGTCACCGAAAGCAACACGCCGATGGAGGCGTCAACTTTGGAAATTTCCTCAATGGCCAGCGCGTAGCACGTTGTATCAAAACCGGCGCCACCATAAATGTCCGGCGTGCAGATTCCGCAATAGCCCAATTCAGCGATCTCCTTCAACACATCGGATTTAATGAACGCCTGAACATCTGCTTCTTCCGCTTCAACTGCCAATCGGTTTTCAGCAAATTCCCTGACAGAATCACGCAGCATCGTTTGTTCCTCAGTGAGGACGAAATCCATAAAACCTCCTTCTCATGTTTTAATTGTGCAATTCATTCACAGGACAAATAAAAAAGCGAGTATATAACTCGCCGTCTATTTTAGAAATCATTTGGAACATATATGTACAAAGAAATCGCGTTGAATAGTAGCATACAGGCAAAGGCTCTTTTAATGTTCATAAATTTTCACAGTGATATGAAGGTATCCGAATCCTTGGATGAACGTTTCGAACTGCTCATTATGCATTGCGTCCGATGGATATTTTAACACGACCTGGTGCGCGCGATTGATCACGCCGGCGCCCCGGCACATATGGCAGGCCCGAAATCCGATGAAACCAAATCCCCGGCATTCATTGCACGTCTCGTGAGTGGGAATATTCAGAGGCACAGCGCCGCCGGATTTTGCTTCACTCGGGGTGAGAATCAATTCCATGCTGTAGAAGTCCGGATGATGCAACGCCTGAAGCGTTTGAGAAAAATAATCAAAACGGGAAAATGGACAATCGGTAAAAGACTGTGGAGCAACGGATGGAGCGCGGTGTGCAATTGGGCGCGAAGATTCAGACTTTCGAAGCTGACTATCGTAATCCCGGCGTTTATCATTCTCACTCAGGGTTTCGTACGCCTCCTGCACCTCGCGAAACCCGCTACAATTATCCCCTTTTATTTTATCAGGGTGATGTTGTTTTGCAAGGTTGCGATAAGCTTTTTTAATCTCAGCCAGATTGCAATTCCTGGGAAGACCTAATATTACGTAGTAATCTTTCATATCGCATGCTGGATAAATGAGACAAGGATTTCAATTTAAATCGTCCTAATTTAAAATTCATTTTCTAAAAAATCAAGCATTATCTTTTTCCAAAATGAAAAAGAGTGTTTCGCTCGATTCCGAACTCGAAGCAAGCAAAACACTCTTTCATTATCATGTATGAATTTACTTAATGGAAATAGGAATTTCGCGCGGTTTGACTTCTTCCTTCTTGGGCATTTCAATCACAAGCAGGCCATCTTTGCACGATGCTTTCACCTTGTCGACGTCAATTTGAGTGCCAAGAGTGAAGCTTCTGGTGAAGCTGCCGAACCGTCTTTCACTTTTGTGGAAATTATGGTCCGCCTCTTTTTTCTCTTCCTTCTTCTCACCTTTGATCGTCAGCGTATTTTCTGTGAAGCTGATGCTGATGTCCGACTTTGAAATACCAGGGATTTCAGCCGTCAGTATCAAATCATCCTTTGTTTCTTTAATGTCCACAAGTGGGTAATTTCCCGAAAGGTTTTCAACATCACTGGATGCAGATCGATAAAAATTCTCGAACATCCTGTCCATCTCATGTCGCAAACCTTCCAATTCATTCCACGGTCTCCATCGAATAACAGCCATGTGAAAACACCTCCTTCAATATTGGTTAAGTGTGTGGGTTAGTAGCTGGCCTATGGCGAGAACTTCAGCAAGGCCGGGCTACTGCATTGTGTGATTACAAAAAAACGCTTCTTTTTAATTCAAACCCGGGTAACTTTTTCCCGGCATCAGGATACAGAAATGGAAATTTCTTTGGGTTTCACTTCTTCCCGTTTCGGCAAGCTGACGGTGAGAATACCATCTTTGTACGCTGCTTTAATTTTATCACCAGCGATTTTACCCGGGAAAGTAAAACTGCGATAAAATTTCCCATAGGATCGCTCGACGCGATGGTAGGTATGATCGTCTACTTTCTTCTCTTCATTTTTCTCGCCCTGAAGGGTGAGCGCGTCGTCGGTGAAATTGATTTTTATATCTTCCCTGGAAACGCCCGGGATCTCCGCGGTGACTACAAATTCATCTTTGGTCTCTTTAATGTCAACCATTGGATAGCAATCGCAGATATTTTCAGCATCTTCCTGATTCGATCCATAATATCTATCGTACAGTCGATCCATTTCATTCCTGAGATTGTCCACGTTTCTCCATCGAATAATAGCCATAACACATTCCTCCTAACAAATTATGTTTGATTTCAAAATTTATTTATTTGCCGGTAGTTGAAACAAACTCCATGCCAGGTTTATTTTTCCATTTTTACATGTTAAATTTAATTGAGTTAACTGAAGGGAAGGTTCAGGTCGTTGGGTGATGCGTCGTTTGTAACAATTTCAGACTCCGGGCCAATCTGTCACAAGTCACGCGTATTGTGGCACGGACGGTTGTCATCATTCCACAGGCATCACGAGTTTGTACTCCGCCTTGATTCGATTGCCGCGCCAATACTCCAGATTGAAATCGACTATCTCCATCCAATGAAAATAGGCGCCCTCTCCGGCTCTGACCTCAATCAGGAAAATGCCATTCGTGCCCCAATTATTGATTTCGCCGAAGGGATTTTCCGGCAACGGGAATTCCCCTGCTTCCGTGGTGCGACCGGTGAATTTCGCCGGGGGCTCGATGATCTTTTCCGTGTAGCCGAAGGGCTTTGCCTGGTAGACGGATATTTCTGCGTTCTTCAACGCTTCATATTTCTGATTCAAAAAGATCAGCACATTGTCCTGGGGAATGTCCATCAGATACTCCCCGAAAAAACCGCGCCGAACGCCTTTATCCCGATTGAAAGACGCGGCTGTATGTTCACAAAAAAAGTGAACTTCATGCTGCGGCAAATAGATACCGCGATGCATCATCCCATCCACGGTTTTGGAAACATACCGTTCGCCGGTCACTTTATTCTGAGCAGCAGCGACATCGAGGCAGTACAGATCAATCCGCCCAACCTGATGTCCCAGTTCGTGAATCAACGACCATTCATGTTCCACGGCCCATGGATTTTTCTCATAAAAATTATCATTCAAATAGTCGCGCTTGAATCCCCAACGGCCGTCCCATTCCCAATCTTCCGGGGCATGCGTTCCCTCGGGATCGAGTTCGCCATCCTTGTGAATGGTGATTTTGTCCAGTCGTACCCGTTCCAGAATTCCTTCCGGCGTTGTTGGATAAACGGCGCGCCTGAACATTTCATTCATCAGCGCGACGTGACTCTGCGCCCAATCATCCCAACTATAGGTTCCCCATGAATTTCTGATTGTCTGGAAATAATCGTACAGCGACTGCTCGACATGAAAATGAAACGTCAGCGCATCGGTTCGATCGGTCAACTGATTGTTACGCGTGCTGATTTCCCGAATCTGTCCCAGCGGATCCACCTGAAATGAAACTGCGTGAGGGCCGTTCAGCCAGTTCCACTGCAGTTGAAATTCATGCTCCTGCCCCGGCGAGAGTCGCGCAGAAATCCCACGCTTCATCGTTTTGCCATCCACCATCCACAGATATTCATAGGCTTCGACAGCGACGTCACCAAAATTTTTCACATGGGCGGTGAAGGTGACGACCTCTCCCTCATCCGGCCAGCGCTTCTTTTGTTTTTCAGCCTCGGTCAAATAGGGATTGACATCTCCCACCATACCATCAGAGCGCTGATAATAACTCGCGCGCAGCCGCTCATAGCGCGGCGTTCGGCTGATGAAGGTGACGTCCAGATCCGCGACATGTGTCGGCTTCGTCTGCTCGCCGGCCATGAGATGACCCGGCATAGCGAACAGAACCAGGAACATCAATCGACGCAACATAAGACCTCCGGAAATTTATGACTGACATGAATTGTACGACTCAATAAAAAAAGCCCTGGAATAATGATGATAGTCCAGAGCTTCATGAGTCAAATATTTATTCTTCAGAAAAATTGCAGCCTGCCAGCACGTCAGAGAGTCGCTGAAGGGAATCAGGCATTGTCCGGTTTCCTGACCATATCGAAGACTTTTGCTTCTACAAAGAGCTTGAATAGATCCGCATCCACTTTACCGTCATTGACCTCCCACTGGAGAATCTGCAGCGCCTTTTCAACCGGCACCGCGCGTTTGTAAGGCCTGTCCCAGGCGGTCAAGGCATCGTAAATGTCGGCGATGGTCATCATCTGGGATTGAATCGGGATATCCTTCCGGTCGAGACCGCGCGGGTAACCGCTGCCATCCAGTTTTTCGTGATGGGCGTAGGCAATTTCCGGAACCTGTCGCAGTTCGGTTGTCCAGGGGATGCGACTCAAAAAATTGAATGTGTGCGTCACATGCGATTCAATTTCGACGCGCTCCCGATTGCTCAGGCTCCCTTTGGGAATGGACAATGCTTCGACTTCTCTCGGAGTCAGCAATTTGGTCGAATCGCCGTTTGTCCTGAAAATCAGCTCTGCAATATGTTCCAGCATTTCAAAACCGGTCTCTTTGAGCACCGTGGGTTCATTCACCTCGCAGATGAATTCCAGGAAACGATCGAGTTCCACAATCCGCTTCTGAGCATCCTCGTCCAGCAGCCTGAACTGCCGAATCGCTTTCTCCCGCTCTTTTTCCAGCAGCGCTGTTATTTTTTCCTTTGAAAAATCCAGCTCTGTGGCTTGTTTGATTATTTTGAAGCGGCTTTTCAGCGCATCCAGTTCGTGCGGAAATAATTTTTTAGCTTTGACAAGCACATCCTCGCGAACTCCAATTTTGCCGAAGTCATGGAGCAGCGAGGCATAGTTGATCTGCTGAATCTGGTCGCGCGAAAATTTCACATATTTGAATCGGCCAACATCCACCTGATCGACTTTCCTGGCCAATTCGGTCGTGAGTATCGCCACCCGCTCCGAGTGACCGGACGTGGTGGGATCGCGTTGTTCAATGGCGTGCACCGACGCTTTGATAAATCCTTCGAAAAGCTTCTTGATTTCCTCATACAGGCGGTTGTTCTCGATGGACACAGCGGCCTGGCTCGCCAGCGAGTTGGCGAGGTCCACGCACTTCTCATCGAAATCAACGATCGCCTCAGCGATGGCTTCCGGCGTTGAGAGCCGCGAATGCCAATTCTTCTTTTTATTGATGAGCTGCAACACACCGATGATCTCATCTTTGTGATTTTTCATCGGGATAACCAGCATGGATTTTGTGCGATAGCCCACTGATTCGTCGAAACTTCGGTTGTGCCCAAATTCAGAATCCGCCGGCAGATGATACACATCCGGGATATTGACGACCTGACCGGACAGCGCCACATAGCCGGCAATGCTCTTTTTCTGAATGGGCATGACCGCTTCCTTGAATGGGATCGTGATTGAATCGCAGTGCGCCAGTTTGAAGCGGAGTTGTTTATTGGCAAAATAGTTGTTGGCATCTTCCGGGGTGCCATTTTTATGTTCAACCAGATACAGGCTCCCGGCGTCTGCAAGGGTTATTTCGCGGCTCTTCCGTAAAATCATTTCGAGCAGCGCATCCGGATCGCGTTCCGCAGACAGGGCAATCCCGATGTCGTTCAGTTGGCGCAACTCCTGGTTCTGCAATTCCAACCGGGACTGTAGCCGCTTTGTTTCCAGCCTGCTCAGCAGCAGTTTCCGGGAATTGATCAACGCCAATGCGAGTTGACTTTTGTTGAGTGGAACGCTCAGTGACGTGAAGACAGGGAGCGTGGAACTTGATGCCAGTGTGTCGAACGGGTCCTGCCCAGCGGCATTGTAATGAATGATGCTGAATCGGTCCGAATCGATCCCGGCCAGATAGGTTGCATCGGCTGCAATTTTCAGGAAAAACGCCGAGTCGAGGATCAGAATGAAATGCGATTGTTGATTGTGGAAAAAGCCGACAATATCTTCGGCGCTCTCAGGTCGTTCGTGTTTAAATGTAGGTCCAACGCTACCAATGACGTTTTCAATGACTGAATCAACCTTTTCACTGAGATAAAAAATCGGGGTTTGTTCATGTTGCATGTGTCATCTCCTGAAAAAAAGGTAAATAAACGAAGTCGTGGAAAACTCACAAAAAAATAACCCTATGAAATTTTTGATCTTTACTCCTGTGCACATTACCATTTATTTCGAATTTGTGTTTTGATAAAGATCACAAAATTTCAGACTCCAGTCAAATCAGTTTTCCGGTGTCAGCGCCTTCGTCATGCATCAATTTAGAAATAATTATCACGAGAGTCAATTGATTTTTCATCAAAAAATTTGATGCATCATGCGCTCTAATCCCCCATTTAAAATACAGGAAGTATCGCTGAATTGAGCAAATTGTTTTTTCCTGCTCCCACTAATACCGTGCAATCCGACAATAACTATTCTCCCGATATTGCTGCATGGAGGCTCCTCCCTCCCATCTGTCTGCATGGCCGTGGCTTGCCACAATATTTTCTCTTGACAACGGATTTAATTTTAAATATATTCATGCCATTGTTATGTAACAGTCACTTACAATGGAGGTCTGTCAATGAATCGTGCGTCTTTTCGAATTGCTCTTTTGGTCACGCTGCTCGCGATGTTTGTGTCGTGCGGCAAGGAATCGCAGCAGCAGTCCAGCGCCGACCAGGCGCAACAGTTCGATCCAGCCAAACCGGAATTTGGCGGCACGTTGGTGCGCGCGCTCAGCGGAGAGCCGGTTTCGCTGCAGCCGCTCTACGGCTACAGCGACGGGGCGTCGTGCGAAGTGATAATTCACTTGTTCCCTCCCCTGGTGCGAATTCTGGAAGACCCGGCCAATCCAGGCATGCCCAGGCTGCTGCCGGTCCTGGCAGAGCACTGGCAATTTTCCGAGTCCGGCAAGGAACTCACGTTCAAGATTCGCGAAGGCGTTCTTTGGGAAGACGGCGTGGAGGTGACGACCGAGGATGTTATTTTCACCTACAAAAAAGCCATCGATCCAACGACGAAAACAATTGTCCATTACGCGTTCAGTCGAATCGATACCGTGATTGCGCTGGACAAGTACCAGTTCAAAGTCTATTACAACGAACCATTTGTCTACGCCGTGTACCGCTGGGATATTGGCGTCCTGCCGAAGCACATCCTTGATGGCAAGGATATTAATACCGACGACTTCAATCGCCATCCCATGGGCTATGGGAGGTTCAAATTTGGCGAGTGGCTAAGCAATGAACAGATCACGCTTCTGGCCAACGAGAAAAGCTACTGGGGACGTCCCTATCTGGACCGCATGATTTTCAGAATCATCCCGGAAGCGGCTGTACAGATTCTGGAATTGAAAGCCGGCCATCTCGATCTGGTGACGCGGCTGCACACTACGCAGTTCATCCGCGATCTGGTCGGCTCGGAAGTGGAACAGCACGTCAACAAATTCCAATATCAGGACACCTACATGTACGGGCTGGTGTTCAATCTGAAGGTGCCGCTGTTCCAGGACAGGCGCGTGCGTCAGGCTTTTTACTATGCCATCGACAAGCAGAGCATCATCGATGGCGTCCAGTTCGGCATGGGACGACCCTGCTGGGGGCCCATTCCGGAGAATTCATGGGCGCATAATCCCAATATCAAAAAATATCCATTCGACCCGGAACAAGCCAGACAACTGCTGGCGGAAGCCGGCTGGACCGAAGTCAACAGCAATGGCATTCTCATGAAAGACGGCAAGCCGTTCGAATTCACCATGCTGGCGCACCAGAACGAAGCCGTGCAACAAATCATCACCATCGTTCAGCAGCAATTGAAGGAAGTCGGCGTGAACATGAAGATCAAAGTGGTGGAATGGAGCGTCTACCTCAATACCTTCGTCGCCCAGCGCAATTTTGATATGTGCGTCACGCGTGGCGGTCAGGGTGTGCTGGAACCGGATTTGACGTTCGAATTCCACTCCAGCCAGATTCATGATACCGAATACAACTGGGCTACCTACATCAATCCGGAATTGGATAGAATTCTGGAGAACTCCCTGCGCACTTTCGACCAGAACGAACAGCGGCAGTACCTTTACGAGGCGCAGGAAATTATCACGGAAGATGTGCCGGTGATTTATCTTTTTTTACGGGACAGCATGCTGGCCACGAATAAGCGCGTTCAGGGCGTAAAGCCCTATCCCATGCCGGTGGGTTTTGACTACAATCTGGAACAGTGGTGGATCCCCAAATCCATGCAGCGATAGTTACTGCGCCGCTGCTCAGTTGACGAACGCACTGTTAAATTTGGGATTCGAGGGTAAATATTTGATGATCAATCCAAAATAGGGTTCGATGAAAATACAACGCAGAGTTTTGTTAGCCATTATCCTATTCCTGTTCGTCCCGGGGAGAGGCTCCGCTCAGAGTCTTTCCAGGGAAAGCCGCGTGGGAAGCGTCTACGTTCGATGTCAGGCCACATTCGATTTGTACAAACCGTACAGCTCGCTGTACCTGGGCTTGCAGCGCCCCCGCATCATGGAATCCGGTCGGGAACGAGCCATTTACGCCGAGTTGCTGAAGCGCCTGTTCCTGCCTAAATATTTTTTGATTCAAGCCACGCTCTACCCGTTCTCCGCGTGGAGCAGTCATTGGGAAACGAGCCATTACAACTGGTACCGGCGATTCCAGATTTACGGGAGTATCAATGGGCTTCGCACGTTAGGGTCCGGAAATGAGGAGCCGTATGCCATGTCGCTCTTCCTGGGCAATATTATCCGGCTGGCCTACCGCGAATCCGACGCTGACCTAACTCACGCCAGAAATGCCGGTTCAGCGCTGGCCGGATTTCTGCTGTCCGGAGGCAACCATTTCATTCATAACAATATCTATCTCATCGGTCGCTGGTACCAGGCTGAATTGATGCTCATCGGCATTTCTCAATCACCACAACAACGACTGTTCTGGAATTTTCGGATCGGCACAAAGGTGTACCAAGACTGCTTTCTGAGCAACGCCCTGACGGTCTCATTGGAACGAAACAGCACCGACTATCAGACAACCGGTTTTTCTCTTCTCAAAAATTCAATTCTCAAATACCAGGCTAAATTACCGCTGCAACATGAGGACACCGAGACTCCTGCCTCGTTTCAAATGGTGAGCATTGCCAAGAAATTTCCGGTCAGGCTGGGCGAACGGACGGCATTTCTCGTGATAGGAGCCGGGGTGAAATGGGAATCGCTTCGGCGCTACGATCACACTGCCGGAGGATTTGAGGCGTCCTATTCGAACCAGCTCGTATGGCTATTCACGCCCAACATGGAATTCTGAGCAACTCGCGATAGTGTGTTAGCCTCGCTATCGGAAAGCGGAGCGTTCGACAATGCCGACGAGTTCATTTTTCAGATTGATTTATTGAAAATAAATTCGTATATTTGCAGGTTTTTTAAAATCGCCCGAATGGCCCGCGCCGCCGCATTTTCGCCGGGATTGTTTTGGAAATACAGTTCATTCGGGCCGGACTTTGGGCCAATGAAGTTACTATTTGAAATCACTGCGAGCATCATATCATTCTGCGTCGGATTCAAATTCGTTCACAACATCAAATCGCAACCTGGGAGCTACGTATGAACAGAATTCAGGCCAACTTTCATCTTTTTGCCGAAGATATCGATCGCGCCATCCAATTTTACCAGCGCCATTTTGGCTTCAGCCTGCTGGGCAAACTGGATGAAACCGATGAGAATTCCTGGGCGGCCATGAAAATTGAGAATGCCATCATCTGGCTGGGCACGGAAGGATCATCCAACGGCCTCATTCTGCTGGTCGACAAGGACATGGAGCAATTCGTCGAGAATCTCGCTGCGAATCACGTTGAATTTTTCGTCCCCAACCACATCAAACAGGGGATGTCCGGGGAGTCCAATATTTTGACAACTGCCTGGGGCAAGCACGCCTGGATCTTCGATTCGGAACGAAACGTCGTGATGCTGTTCATGCCGACCGGGGGATGAGCGCTTGCATTCATCCGAATTCGACCTGCCCGTCGCCGCTGCCAGAGCGCCGGCCATCATGCGGCGCGACAGCTTTAATTTCATCTGAGCGTTGCGCGTAACTGCTCAGCCACAAAGCTGAACGTGGTTTAAAAAAATGAATTGCACAAAACAAGAACGAATAAAATGACATCTTCGTGTAACTTTGCGGATTGGTGACTTCGCGGCGAATCTACATGCCTGGATAGCGACGAAAATTCTCTTTAACCCGGAACCGGGAACCTTTAAACCTGGAACCTGAGTACTAGTTAAAACATAACAACAATTAGCCTGATTGGCAGTCAATGCTCCGATCAGGTTTGGGAGAAATACATGTCCATTTTAGCATTTAATGGAAGTCCGAGAAAAAATAGCAATAGCTCTATCCTGCTCAAATCTTTCATCACCGGCGCCAAAACCAATGGCGAGGCGGCCGAGATCATCAAAGTGGATGAACTGAATCTGGAACCCTGCATCGGATGTCTGCGCTGCAATCATTTGAAGAAGTGCGCTCAGGATAAGGACGCTTGGCCTGTGGTCAGCCAAAAAATTCTTGACGCCACTACGATTATTTTTGCTACACCCATCTATTTTCACCACATGCCATCGCAACTCAAAAAAGTTGTGGACCGATTTCGCTCCTTCGTGCATGTTCAAATCCTGGAAGATGGATTGAAACATACGCCGTGGGTGAAGTGGCATAAAAATTTCGTCCTTCTGCTCACGCTGGGTTCACCGCTGAAACACGACTCGCTGCCTATCCTCGATCTATTCAAATTCATCTGTTTTGAATTGGGCACAGAGAACACGCTGTCAACCATCTGCGCGACACGGTTAGCCATTCCCAATCAGATCACCATGGACAAAAATCGGCTGCGGCTCGTTTACGAGAAGATGAATATCCCGCAGCATCTGGTCGACGAGGATTTCCTGCGCAATCAACAGGTGCTGGATGAAACGTATCAATTGGGAGTCCGACTGACTGCCCCTTCCGGCGCGAGCGTGTGAGCAGGCTTTTTCGACTCTACCTCATTCATTAAGAAGTTGACCAATCCGTCAACCTGTTTGGGGCTGCCGGCGCAGCCACAGGACAGGATTTTTTCACTCTTAGCCAGGAATACTGATGCTCTCCGATTCAGCAAAAACGTTTTCACCGGAAATAATAGCCCGCGCGCGGGCGCTGTTCCCGCATACTCAAAACGGCATGATTTACCTCAACCATGCGTCACTCAGCCCCCAGTCGCAGCGGGTGGTCGACGCAATGATGCATCATCTGAATGAACGCTGCTGCGGCGACATCAACGACACGACCTATACCAGCATCATCAAATCGACCAAGTCCCTGATTCACGTGCTCATTCACGCGGAATCCCGGCACAGGATCGCGCTGACCGGCAACACATCCGACGCCATCAACATTGTCGTTTCCGGGCTGCCCTGGCAAAAAGGTGATCGCGTGTTGCTCAATGACCTGGAATTTCCCGCCAATGTCTACCCGTTCCTGAACCTTCACCGCTTTGGCGTTGACATCGATTTTGTGAAATCCGAAAACGGGACGATTCCGGCGGAGAAGATTGAAGCGGCCATCACGCCGGCCACCCGACTCGTGTCGTTGAGCGCGGTCCAATTTCTCTCCGGCTATCGCGCCGATCTGGCCAATGTCGGGACGTTGTGCAGGGACAAAGGGATATTGTTTTTTGTCGATGGCATTCAGGCGGTCGGCGCTGTGAACATCGATGTGCAGGCTATGCGCATCGACGGACTGGCTGCCGGTTGCCAGAAGTGGCAAATGGGACCCAAGGGCACCGGATTTCTCTATCTCACCGAAGCGCTGCAACAGCGAATTCATCAGCAATATCTCGGCTGGCTGTCTGTAGCTGAACCGTGGGATTTCTTCAACTACGACCAATCGTTATCGCCGGCAGCGAACCGATACGAAGGCGGGACGGCAAATATTCCAGGTTTGTGGGGACTGGAAGCGGCGCTCAAAACGCTGCTGGAATTCGGCATCGATGGGATCGAACGCCACATCGCTGCATTGACCCAAAAGCTGACCAGGGGCATTCTCAGCATGGATGGCGCGACGCTGTACTCGCCTGTCTCGCCCAATGACCGCGCCGGCATCGTCACACTCAAGCTGCCCCAGGCAGCGAATCCCCAGCGCGTGTTCGATGGCCTCACTTCCGGAAAAATTTTCATCTCCCTGCGCGAAGGCCTGCTTCGATTTTCACCCCATTTTTATAACACCGAAGAAGAGATCGAAGAGTCTCTGCACGCTATTCAGGCGCTCATAAAATAAATCCCGCGCCGGATGCTTCCGACAGCGCAACTTGCGCACCAGCCCCAATAAAAAAACCTCCTGAAAAAGTCCTTCTCAGGAGGTGATGGTGTTGTCACAGTCTGTTCAAAATGAGTTGCCGCAGGCGATGCATCCGGCCATTGCGATTTCATCCGTTCGATTTGGGCCGGCGCCCGATCGATTTCAATACAATGCCGAGGAAAATCGCCGGTGAAATTTTTGCGTGATTTCATGTTCGCGCCCTAACTGCCTGAACAGCGCCACGCAGGCTTTGCGCGCGCCATCATCATCGATGGTTCGATCCACAATGATTGAATCGATCCACCATTCCAGCGCGGTTTCGAAATCCATCTTCAGATAGGCATCAATTCCTTTGAGATAATCCCTCCAGGCCGGGGTGTCATGCTTTGCTGCGAGCGCTTTGATGGCCGCATACTCCGTCGTCAGTCGGAGCAGCGCCCGCATGCTGGCGACATCTTCGAAAAATGGGCTGCCCTCCTGGATCGTGTCCACCAGTTGCAGCGCCTTCTCCTGCTCTTTTACGAACAGCGCTTTCGCAAGCATCACTCTGGCTTCGATATTCTCTTCATCCAGTTCAATCGCCTGACTCAACAGCTTGATGGCCTTTTTCGGGTCATTGGCGCGCCAGGCAAGTTTGGCGCTCTCCACCAGATCTTTGGATTCGTTGGGGATGTTTTTTTCCAGCCATTGAACGATCTGATTCTCCGGCAACGCGCCAACGAACTCGCTGATAACTTCAGCTTTGTAAACCAATTTGACCGCCGGAATGCTGCTGATGTCGAACTGCATGGCAATGTCAGCTTGCAGTTCTGTATTGATTTTCACCAGCTTCCACGCGCCGTTCGCGCGGGCAGCTAACCGCTCCAATACCGGCCCTAAAATGCGGCAGGGTCCGCACCATTCAGCCCAGAAGTCGATCACGATGGGGGTTTTGAAACTGGCGTCGATGACGTCCCGCTGAAAATCGATCATCTCGTCTTTGTGCATAATTACGCCTCTCATTTACAATTTCAAGTTACTGCTCAGCCACAAGTCTCAAAGGCACGAAGAAAAAAATTCATCTAACCTGAATTATTCATGAACTTGCTCAGAATTTGAGTCAACATTCAGATTTTCAATTAGCTAAAGGCTCAGCTTTGTGGCCTGGCGACTTCGTGGCAAGACGACATGCCTGATAGCGACGAAAATTCTCTTTAACCCGGAACGATGAACCTTGAAACCTGGAACCTGAGCAGCAGTTACAATTTCATTTATGTTTTTCTATTAAATCATTTTATGTCATCAAAGTTCCCATCGCATTTTTCTGATTATCGTCAACGAAGCTGCACCGTATTCGGACAAAGGCGCATCACTCCAGTCGGCTGGATAAAATGGCGCCGTTAATGCCGAGTACGTCTTCCTGCATGACCAGATTGCCACGCCCGGAAAGCTGCACCGCCTGTTTCACGATCATGGTCAATCCGCCGCAGCAGGGCACCTCCATCCGCGCGATGATGACTTTCGGAATGGTGGAATCAGCCAATATCTGGCCCAGTTTTGCTGCGTAGTTCCGCGTGTCATCCAGTTTGGGGCAGCCGACAACAACGCTCCGTCCCCGCAGATAGCGCCAGTGGACATCTGCAGAGGCCAGCGGGCCACAGGTGCTCATCACGACCAGTTCTTTGTTGCGGAAAAAGGTCGCGCCGGGTTGAACGAGATGGATCTGCACCGGCCAATGCGTCAATTCCGACGGCATCACCGGGGCGCCGGTCATGGCGGTCGCTGGCGTTGACGGCGCGGACTTGGCCATTTCCCGCGCGCGCGAACCGGGGCAGCCCAGATGAATTTCTTCGGCTGCGTGATGTGCGTGATGTTTTTCCTGCGCCTCTTCCATGCGCCACACCGCTTCGATGCCCTGGGTTTCCAGCAGATGCTCTTTCACCGCGGTCTCGTTAAAATCCTCCGCTTCCCGCTCGACAATCACCAGTGCTCCGGTGGGACATGCACCCACACAGTCGCCAAATCCATCGCAGTAGTTTTCCCTGACAAGTTTCGCCTTGCCATTCACCAGCGCCAGCGCACCCTCGGAACAGCCCACAATGCAGTTGCCGCAGCCGTTGCACAGCGCTTCATCGATCGTTATTATTTTTCGCTTCATGGTCAAATACCTCCGGTTCATTCGTATGAAATGATTTATTGCTCGTTTTGAGAGGAATATACACAGGCAGGACGGAGTTACCATTGACAAAAGTCAAGGAGGCGGAGCATTTTTCGCGGAGGCCTGGATAGATTGCACTTAAATTTCTAACATGGATTTTTATAATCGTCACTATTCAGCGTTCTATGTCTTGTTCGGAAGTTTCCTTCGCCGGAATCCGGCCATGGGGAAACATCACAGACACAGAGATTTCAATTTCTCTCTGTTCAAAATGACAATTGTGTTTTTTTTCTCTTCAATCAACTTCTGCTGTTTGAAGAAATGCAACGTCCTCGATAGTGTCTCGGGAATAGTCCCCAGCATCGAGGCCAGATCTTTCTTTGTGAGCGTGAGCGTGCAAAGCCACCGGTTATCCTGAACCTGGCTGTGATTCATCAAATAATTGGCCACTCGCGATTTGATGTCGTGCAGCGAGATTTCCTCGATCTTGGAAACCAGCAGCCGCAATCGACGCGAGTAAGCGCCCATGATACGAAAGCAGATTTCAGGAAAACGGTGCAGCATGTCGATGAAATCGGTCCTGGAAATGCGGATGAGCGTTGCGTCTTCCAGCGCCTGGCAATAGGCCGGGTAGGTGTCAAAATCAAAAATAACGGCCTCGGCGATCAGATCATTGTCATTCTGGACATGAAGGATTTGTTCGTTTCCCTCGGTAGAGAGTTTGTAAATTTTCAATCGTCCGGTCACCACGATGAAAAAAGCCGTGGCTGGCTGTCCGTCTGAAAACAAATGGCTGCCTTTGGGAATATTCTTGACGGACGCCGCCTGCTCCACAACCGTCAGTTGTTCCTCAGACAAATCCTGAAAGAGAAAGGTCGATGCTAAAAATTGTTGAACGTCTATTGTTGATCGTTCTGTCTCCACCATTCGCGACAGCCTCCTTTTTAGTAATCGCACCGCCTCGCGCCATGGATTCCGTGGCAGAGGACTTTTTCAGCGGCGCAGCGCCAATTCCGATTCGGAACCACCTGACGACCGGTTTTCATCAGGCGCTTGCTATTTCATGTAAAAATATAAACTAACCTTCTGAAAAAGTCAAGCTGAAATTCTGACGGCCGGCGCGCAATAAAGAAGAGTCAGATGAAAGCGCCGGGATCAATCCGCCTCATGGATTTTGAATCGCCTCAGCCGCAGCGCATTGGAGACGACCGTCACACTGCTGGCCGCCATCGCTGCAGCGGCAAACATGGGATTGAGCAGAATTCCGAACACAGGATACAACACGCCGGCCGCAATGGGGATGCCGATGACATTATAAAAAAATGAGCCGAACAGATTCTGTTTGATATTCCGCAGGGTCGCTCTGCTGAGTTGAATCGCTGTCACAACGCCGGGCAGACTTCCCTGGATCAACGTGATATCGCTGGCCTCCATAGCAATGTCCGTGCCCGTGCCCATGGCAATGCCCACATTCGCCTGCGCCAGCGCCGGCGCGTCGTTGATTCCATCGCCGACCATGGCCACGATGTCGCCTTGTTCCTGCAATTTCTTCACCTGAATCGCCTTTTCATCCGGCAGCACCTCTGCCAGCACCTGATCGATTCCCACCTGTCGACGAATCGCCTCGGCTGTCAGCGCATTATCCCCGGTCACCATTACCACTTTCAGTCCCATTTTCTGAAACGCCGCAACGGCCGCAGCGGAATCCTCTTTCACAGGATCGGCGATGGCGATCAGTCCCAGCAGCGAACTTCCGGCGGCGACGAAAATCGGAGTTTTGCCATCTCCGGACAGTCGTTGCGCTTTCTCTTCCAGCGCATCGGCGCGAATGCTGAGGTCGTTCATGAGCTGAACATTGCCCAATCGGACGACCTCTCCGGCTACCTCCGCTTCAATGCCGCGCCCCGGTCGGGTTTTGAACTTTTCGGAGCGGATCAGAGTGATGCCTCTTTCGCGCGCTGCGTCGCAGATCGCCTGTCCCAGCGGATGCTCAGAGCCCAGTTCAGCCGACGCCGCCAATGTCAACAATCGATTCTCCGGCACGCCCTCGGCCTGGATGATATCGGTCACCGTTGGTTTTCCGGTGGTGATTGTCCCGGTTTTGTCCAGAATGATGGTTGTAATTTTATGAGCGGTCTCCAGTGCTTCGCCGTTTTTGATGAGGATGCCCAACTCCGCGCCCTTGCCGGCGCCCACCATGATCGAGGTCGGAGTGGCCAGTCCCAGCGCGCAGGGACAGGCGATAATCAGCACGGTGACAAACGTCACCAGCGCGTAAACGAGCCGCGGCTCCGGGCCGAAGATGAACCAGGCTAGAAAGGAGAGCAGGGCGATGGCGATGACGACCGGAACAAAAATACCAGCCACCACATCGGCCATCCGCTGAATGGGCGCCTTGGAACCCTGGGCGTCCTGCACCATGCGAATGATCTGCGCCAGCATGGTATTTCGGCCCACTCGCGTCGCCCGAAACTGGAAAAATCCAGTGCGGTTCATGGTCGCTCCCAGCACAGTATCGCCGGCATTCTTTTCAACTGGCATGGACTCGCCGGTGAGCATGGATTCGTCCACAGAAGACGCGCCGCTGATGATGTCCCCGTCCACCGGGATGCGCTCACCGGGCCGGACGACGACGACATCGCCGGCCTGTACCGCATCGATGGGTATATCCAATTCCATCGCTCCGCGCAGCACTCTGGCTGTCCCGGGCTGCAAACCCATTAGCTTCCTGATCGCTTCGGACGTTCGGCCTTTGGCGCGCGATTCCAGCATCCGACCGAATAAAATGAGCATGATGATCACCGCCGTGGTGTCGAAATAGATATGCCGCATTGTTTCAGGCAAAAAGCTGGGCAGAAACGTGGCGACAGAGGAATAGAGGTAGGCGGCGCCGGTGCCGAGCGCGATGAGCGTGTTCATGTCCGCGCTGCGGTGCTTCAATCCTTTCCATGCGCCGGTATAAAATTGCCGGCCTGCGAAAATGAGAACCGGCGTGGTCAGGGCGAACAGCAGGGTCCAGCGCATCTGCAGCGGGATATTCCTGACAAAAGTAAATAGTTCAGGAAACGACAGCACCAGGATGAGCGCTGTGAAGGAAACGCTGAAAATAACTTTTCGGAAGAGCGTCGTATATTCAATGTCGCGCTGCTTCAGCAGTTCGTCTTCCTCCTTCCCCTCCAACACCGGCGAAGCATGGTAGCCCAGCGCTGCAACCGCCTCGATGAATTCCTGCACCATGCCTGGCCCCGCCACATGCACAATTCTGGCGCGTTGAACGCTCAGATTGACCGCCGCGTCCAGCACGCCGGGGACAGTGGCCAGTCCTTTTTCGACGCGGCGCACACAGCCGGCGCAACTCATTCCCTGGATCGCAATTTCGGTGTGCGCCTGCAGAACACCGTAGCCAGCGGATTGAATGGCGGTCACCAGCGCAGAGGTATTCGTTTCGTTCGGCGCGTACGCCACGTGCGCAACCTGGCTGGCTGCATTGACCGAAACCCGATTCACCCCGGCCAAACGTTTCAGGGCATGTTCGACCTTTATGGCGCAGGCAGCGCAACTCATTCCGTTCACAGGAATATCCAGTTGGACTTCACGGCCGTGCGCCACGTGACCCGATGACTTTTGCTCGTCGCGCACCCAGTTTTCAGGCATGGCCTCGAACCGCTCCTTGCACATCACATTGCAAAAGTAATAGGGTTTCCCTTTGTATATTGTTTCGGCTGCAGCGCGCGTTTGGTCAAACTCCATGCCGCAGACGATATCTTTCACATGCATTGTCTTTTTCCATCCTTTGTTTGCATCGGTAATTTGCCGGCGAACCGGCGTCATCCGAATGCCCTGTTTTATTTATTCGACAGCGAATAAGACCGGGCAGTTCCGGCGCTCCATCTGTTGTAGCTGATGCTGCGGAGCGACACCAACATCATACGTTCACTCTCCATCGCAGTCAAACGGTTGAACTGACGTATCCTCGGGATAGTTCAAATTTCGTACCATCCGTCACTGCCCGTCGCCGGCCGATTCAACCGCATTTCCCGGGCACTCGGGCGAGTGCCGGATTTTCATTCCCCTGGGCCATTGTAGAATATTCGACAACGAAGTGGAATATTCTCTTCTGCCGGGCGTCTTCATTCTTTTCTATTGTTTTTTCCGAATAAATTATTATCTTTAGACGACATCTCAACCTTACGAACATTCACCACGAAATTAAAATTCACCATTCACTCCAACCCAATCTCAGGAGGTAATATGCGGCAAACGACCCATCGCTTGATAGCAGTTCTTCTGTTAGTGACATTGATGGCATTCCATTCGATGCTGTTAGCCAAAACAGAAGATATTAAAGAGGTCACGCTGGAAAACGGGCTCAAGGTGCTGATCAAGGAAATTCGCACATCGCCCATCGTTGCGTTCACCGTGTGGTATCAGGTCGGCTCAAAAAACGAGCGCACCGGCATCACCGGCATCAGTCATGTGTGCGAGCACATGATGTTCAAAGGCACGCCAACCATGAGCCGCGACCAGATGATGGAAATGGTTCAGGGCAATGGCGGCACATTCAACGCCGGCACTGCAAATGACATGACTGTGTATTTTGAAATCATGCCCAAAAACAAGCTGGACATTGCCATGCGCATCGAATCCGACCGAATGGCCAATTCCAAAATGGCCAAAGAGGATTTCGAGAGCGAAATCATTGTCATTCAAAACGAACGGCGCCAGACGCTGGAAGATCAGCCTACCGGACTCTGGGACGAAGAAGTGAGCGCGGTCGCCCATCTGGCTTCTCCCTACCACTGGTCGGTGGTCGGCTGGATGACGGACTTGCAGACCATGACGTACGAGGATGTGCACAATTACTACAAAACATTTTACACGCCCAACAATGCGTTCATTGTAATTGCCGGCGATATCGATGCTGCCGAAGCCATCGACATGGTCAAGCAATATTTCGGCGCCATCCCGCGGGGACCTGAAGTGCCCCCGGTGAAGACAGCGGAGCCTGCGCAGAATTCGACCCGCATCGTCGAAAGCTATTCCGAGAAAACCAATCTGCCGGTGCTCACCTATCGGTATCATATTCCGGAGTTCGGTTGCGGCGAACATGCGGAGTTGATCGTTCTGTCCCAGATACTCTCCAGCGGACGCACCAGCCGGCTGGAAAAGGCGTTGGTCGAAGCGCGACTGGCTTCTTCGGCATCCGGCTTTGCGGAATTGAGCAAGCTGCCCAACCTTTTCAGTTTCTCAGTGAACGTGATGCCCGGCGTGGAACTCTCTGCAGCCGAGAACGCACTCAATGAAGAAATCCGAAAAGTCGTCGAAGAGCCGGTCACTGACCTGGAACTGGAGAAGGCGAAAAACCGCACGCTGGCTTCCACGATCTACGATCAGGAAGGCACGATGAATCAGGCGTTCACCATTGGGCAATATCAACTGTACAAATCCTACAACTATGTGGATGAAGAGCTGGAAGCCATTCAGAAAGTCACCAAAGAGGGACTGCTGGCGGTGGCGAAAAAATATTTCCGGCCGAACAACCTGACCATTGGCCGATTGTTTCCCGCCAAATCTGAAGCGGCTGCCGGGCATTCGTCCAACAGTCAGCGCACTACATTTTACGGCATGACAGAGCCGGAGCATCAGTTGGAATCCATGTTCGGCGACATGAATTTCTACTTTCCGCCGGCCGAATCCGGGCAATCCGTTGGCGATATCAAAATTAATCCACTGGCGCCGAGGATCAAGGAGAAAAAATTGAGCAATGGTATAACCCTCGTCGTTCTGGAAAATAAGATACTGCCGATTGTCTCAATCTCCGGCTCCATCACTGCCGGCGGCGTGTATGATCCCTGGGATAAAATGGGATTGTCGTCATTGACTGCAAACACCATGCGGCGCGGCACTGCAACCCGCAGCTACGACCAGATCAATGAGACGCTGGAGTTCGTGAATGCATCCGTCGAAATCGGCGCCGGGATGGAAAACGCGTCGTTCATGGCTCACTGCCTGAAAAAGGACATCGATGTCACTGTCTCCATTCTCGCCGACATGCTGCAGAAGCCCTCATTTCCCCAGGATGGCTTTGAGATCGAAAAGCAGCAGGCCGTGGCGTCAGCCAAGCAGCGGATGAAAAATGCACGGAGCGTGGCGGATGTTGCCTTCCGAAAAATTATGTATCCCAATCATCCGTACAGCAAGGAGAGCGCCGGCAATGAAACCACGTTGGCCAATCTTTCGCTGGACGATTGCAAAACATTTTGGGCGAACTATTACCGACCGGAACAGACAACGATCGTGCTGGTCGGCGACATCAATCTGTCCGAAGCTGAAAAGTTGATCAAAGCCAAATTCGGGAACTGGAAGGCCGGTACGAAATCCCCGGAACTGGCCATCCCGCCGGTACCGCCGCTGGAAGGATCGCATCGCAGCGTCGTTTCCATGATGGAAAAAGCCCAGGGCGACGTCTTCTACGGATTCCCCGGCGTCACCTACAGCAATCCGGATTATGTGCCGCTTCAGGTGCTGAATTATATTTTTGGCGGATCAACCCTCAGCAGCCGATTGGGTCGCAATTTGCGCGTCCAGCACGGCTGGACATACGGCGCCACGAGCGGTTTCCGCAGCTTTAAAAACGGCGGACACTGGGTCGCTTCGGTACGCACTGCCAAAGCCACCATCGACAGTTGCATCATCAATACCGATTACGAACTGAATCGCCTGTTCACCGAAAAACCAACGGACGAAGAGCTCACTCTGGCCAAAAATTACCTCATCGGCTCAACCTTCCGTTCCGTGGACACCAATTCGCAGATTGCCGGCCAGGTTCTGGACATGAAAGTGAATGGCCTCGGCTACGATTATCTGGACTCCTACCCCGGCAAAATCAACAGCGTGACCAAAGAAAGTCTGGACAGGCTCATGAATACGTATTTCAATTTCAAGAAAGCCAACGCAACGGTCATTGCCGGCCCGGTTGAAAAATAAGTCAGCCATTATTGCGCCAAAATTCCGAACCCGTCTTCGACTCAGAGGCGGGTTCTTTTTTTTTTACCAGAGCATAAAATCTAACCTGAATTATTCATGAACTTGCTCAGAATTTGAGTCAACATTCAGATTTTCAACTAGCTAAAAACTAAGCTATTTTGAAACTCAGTTTTTATACGTTTATTCTAAAAAGAGCACCATTCAGGTTAGCCAGCCTCCTTTAAAAATACGATGAATAATGCAGGCTAATTTTTTGTAAAATTTCTTCCTATCAATTTTTTAAGTTGTATGAATCACGAATTATTATTATATTATGCCAACCATTCAATTGATTTTACTGCTGAAAGACAGGCTGAAGATGGGCATCACTGACGATTGAATCAGGCCAATTCCGGCAATGAGCAACACCCATATTCCAATCATATCAAGCGTGAAAAATTCGGAGTAACACGGTCTAACCAACAAGGAGAAAGCCATGGCAAAATCAGGATATCGTTCCATGAAAACGATCTTTGAAGTGAACCGGCGTGAATTTCTGAAAGTCAGCAGCGCCGCTGGCGCCGGGCTCGTCCTGGGCACGCCCGCTCTTTGGGCGCAGGATAAAACCAATCAGGCGCGTCAAAAACCAAAGACGAATATCGACGATGCAATGAAGGCGCCGCGACTGGCCAATTCGATGCCCGGTCCATTTCCCGGCAAAGTGGTGGAAATTTTCAACGAGAAAGCCCTGGTCGATGAAAAACCCAATGCCGACGCCATCAACGCCATGGTGAAAGACGGGATTGAAAAACTGACTGGCAAAAATCTGAAAAAGAGCTTCAAATTGTTATTCGATAAAAAGGATATCGTCGGCATCAAAGTCAATCCGGTGGGCGCGGGATTGATCAGCACCCGGCTGGAGGTCGTCGACGCCATCATCGCCTGGCTCACGGACAATGGCATGAAGCGGCAGAATATCATCATCTGGGATCGTTTCGATTACATGCTCGCCGACGCAGGATTTACACAGGATCGCTTTCCCGGCATTGGCATCGAGGGATTGCAGACGATGGACGAAGCGGCCGCGGAGGGAAAGACCGAGGATAACAGCAAATGGCTGGACAAAGACGGCAATCACGTGAGCGCTGCCAATTTTGACATGGAAGCGTTTTACTGGGCCGACGTCGATGGCCCCAAAGATTTGCCCTATCTCAACCAGCATGTGTTCAACGGAAAACATTCCTATTTCGGCAATTTGCTCACCAAAAAACTGACGAAAATCATCAATGTGCCGGTGTTCAAAAATACCGGCAACGGCATTTCCATGGCCACGAAAAATATCGGCTACGGCGCCGTGTGCAATACCAATCGGCTGCATCGGCCGCTGTTCTTCGATGTCTGCACCGAAGTGCTGGCCTTTCCGGTCATCCGGGATAAAATGGTGCTCAACATCACCGATGGCCTGCGCGGCCAGTACGACGGCGGTCCCGGCCCGGATGCGGCTTTCACATTCAACTACAACCGGCTGTTCTTCGCCACCGATCCCTTTGCGCTGGATATGGTGTGCCATAATCTGCTGCTCGCAATTCGGAAGGAGAAAAACGTCCGCGTGAATGAGCACCCCATGTTCACCGAATATTTGTACTACGGGGAAAGGCTGGGATTGGGCGTCGCCAACACGGAGAAAATTCAGCATATAAAGGCATAGGCATAGGCAAAGATTAAGACTGAAAATTCCAAAAAGCAAAATACAAATTCCAGATAAAAATAAATTCGAAATCACAAAGCTCCCAAATTTACTGCTTTTTATTTTGAATTTGCTTTTTGGATATTGAGTATTATTTGAATTTTGAGATTTTAATTTTGTGATTTTTTGTTTCGAGTTTCGTGGCAAAAATAGAAAATGAATACGCACCAACGGAAGGAACATCATGAAAAGCAAAATCAGGGTTGGGATAATTTTTGGAGGGAAGTCTGTTGAACATGAAGTGTCGTTACAATCGGCAAAGAACATTTTCGATGCGATCGATCGCGACACATACGATGTGGTTTTAATCGGCATTGATAAAAAAGGACAATGGCATCTTAACGACGCCGAGCGGTTTTTGCAGCGCGCCGATAATCCAAAGTTGATCAAATTATTTGATTCGGCTGATAATCTGGCGCTCGTGCCGGGCGAGAAATCCAATCAGGTCATTCGGCTGAAGGAGCAGCAGAGCATCGGTCGGATCGATGTCGTGTTTCCAATTCTGCACGGCCCGTTTGGCGAAGACGGCACAATTCAGGGTCTTTTGAAGCTGGCGAATGTGCCATTTGTGGGCGCCAGCGTTTTAGGCTCAGCCGTGGGTATGGACAAAGATGTGATGAAGCGGCTGCTGCGCGACGCCGGAATTCCCATTGCCCGATTCATCACGGTCAACGATGTTACCCGGGCCCTGTACAATTTCGACAGCGTGGTCGGGGCCATTGGCCTGCCGTTTTTTGTGAAACCGGCCAATCTCGGCTCCTCCGTCGGCATCAGTCGGGTGTCCGATGCAGCGGAATTTGAACGCGCCGTCGCCGATGCGTTTCAATACGATACCAAAGTGCTGTACGAACAGAACATCATCGGCCGGGAAATTGAGTGCTCTGTCCTGGGCAACCTCCACCCCACTGCGTCGCTGCCGGGAGAAATTATCACCAACCGGGACAAACACGAATTCTATTCCTACGAGGCAAAGTACATCGATGAAAAAGGGGCGTCGCTGCAAATCCCGGCGGATGTTCCCGAAGCGGTCGTGGCGCGCGTGCAGGAACTGGCCGTGAAAACATTCACTGCTCTGAATTGCGAAGGCATGGCCCGCGTCGATTTTTTCCTCACAAAAAACAATGAGCTGATTGTCAATGAATTGAATAGCATTCCCGGCTTCACCAAAATCAGCATGTATCCGAAACTGTGGGAAGCGAGCGGCATTTCGTACTGCGAATTGATCGATAAATTACTGCAACTTGCACTGGAGCGATTCGAGCGTGAACAGAAGTTGAAAACATCCGTAGAGTTGTGACAGGCTCGGCATGGCCAGATCGCGCCATGGGTCTGGCCAATGAGCCATCCGCAATAATCCGAAACAACGCATGATCGCCCTGGTGCGGAAATTGAGGGCGATCTGAATTCAGCAAGTAAAACCTATGCTCCGAACACTTTTAATCGGTTTCTTACTCTCTCTCTCTTCTCCTCTGGTTGCCGGCATCGACCTGCCCGGCAACGATGTCGTCCCCGGCTGGAGCAAATCCGGTTCGCTGCTGCGCTTTCCCAAAGAAGATCTGTTCAACCACATCAACGGCGGCGCAGAGCTATTTCTCGAATTCGGATTTGTCGAATTGCAGGTGCAGCCTTATCAAAACGGAAGCCACGAAATCGTCCTCGAAGCCTATCAGATGGAATGCCCTGAAGCGGCGCTGGGAATTTATCTGATGAAATGCGGGAAGGAAACGCCCCTGGAAGAGATCGCGGCGCGCAATTCCGGCAACACCTACCAGGTGATCTTTGTCCAGGGCGATTACTTCATCCAGCTCAATAATTTCGATGGCGATGACGCGTTCAGACCTGTGCTGGTTGCGCTGGCGCAGGCCATGCTTTCGAACATACCGGAAACGCCGCCGGTCGATTTGCTCCGGCATTTGCCAAAATTCAACCTTGTCCCCGGCTCGGAATTAATCATCCGCGGGATGTACGGCCTCCAGCCAATTTTCACGTTCGGAGAGGGCGACATTCTGCAATTGCAGGGACGGAATTACGGCGTGGTGGGCGATTACATTGATGATCAGGGAAAAGAGTTCACGCAGATCATCACTCTGCACGCCGACTCGATCGAAGCGAAAAGGACCTTCGAACACCTCCGAACCAATCTCGATCCCTATCTGGAAATTCTCGAAACCAGTGAGCGCGCATTCACTTTCAAAGATTTCAAGCAGCAATTCGGACTGGCGGAATGCGCCGGGAGCCGAATTCACCTCATGATTCATTTGCATGATGAACCAAAATATTTTGAAAATCAACACTGACCCGGAGATGACCATGAAATTTACAAAGACCCATGACTATCTGAAATTATCTGAAAAATATGAAGGCGCCACGTTTAGCTGGCAGGCCCCGGTTGTGTGGGACCATGCGCGCGGCGCTGAAATCTGGGATGTGGACGGCAATCATTACATCGACTGGACGTCCGGCGTGCTGGTGACCAACGTAGGCCATGCCCATCCGAAAATTGCCCGGGCGATATCCCAACAGGCAGAGCGGCTGCTCAACCTGTACGATTTTCCCTCGCCGCAGCGATTGGAATTGGCTCAAAAAATCATCGAGCGGTTCCCTGCGCATCTGGACAAAGTTTTCTTCGTCACCACCGGCTCTGAGGCCACCGACGCCGCCATTCGCATGGCAAGACGGAAAAGCGGCAAGTTCGAAATTCTGTCGTTCTGGGGCGGATTCCACGGCCGTACATTCGGCCCGATGAGTCTGTCCGGCATTCAATCGATCAAGCGAAATTTCGGCCCGATGTTGCCCGGCGCTGTGTTCGCGCCCTACCCCTATTGTTACCGCTGCCCCTTCGGTAAAACGCACCCGGACTGCGATCTCTTCTGTCTGAAATATCTGGATCAGGTTGTGAATTACGAATCGACCGGCAACCTGGGCGCGCTCATCATCGAGCCGTACCAGGGAGCAGCCGGATTCATTTTCCCGCCGGCTGGCTATTTGAAAAAACTGGAAGTGTGGGCCAATGCCCGCAACCTGATTTTCATTCTCGATGAGGTGCAATCCTCCTACGGCCGCACCGGGAAAATGTGGGCTCTGGAACACGAGCAATTGCAGCCGAATATCGTCACGCTGGGTAAAGGGATTGGCTGCGGCGTGCCCATCGCCGCAGTGGTCACCGAGTCCTGCATCATCGCTGCGCTGGAAACAGGAGAAATGTCCTCCACCTTGGGCGGGAATCCTTTGAGCTGCGCCGGAGCGCTGGCCGTGTTGGAAATTATGGATGAAGAAAATCTGGTTCAAAAAGCTGCCGAGACCGGCGCGTATTTGAAAACGAAACTCCTGGAATTACAGGCCAAACATCCCATCATTGGCGATGTGCGCGGAATGGGCATGGTCTATGGCCTCGAATTTGTCAAAGATCGGGCGACGAAAGAGCCTGCTAGCGAGGCGACCAGGAAAATCGTGCTCCGATGCGTGGAGAACGGGCTGATGGTTGGCAAATTGGGATTGCATGGCAATGTCATGCGCGTGGCCCCGCCGCTCATCATCTCCCTGGAATTGATCGACGAATCGGTTTCAATTTTGGATAGAGTGCTTGGAGAAGTGTAATCTATAGAATCTGTTGTCTATCCACATGTTAGCCCGATTGTCGCCATCACGATAGTGAATGTCAAGCGGTATTATGTTGTCGGAGAACGCAATGGACATCTCTAATGACTGGAAACAGAAGCGTGAGCAATTGGTTCAAAGAATCGAGGAACTGAGACAGCGGGGTATCTGTTATACTTGCTATGATCTCGCGACGGGTCAGCTCTTTGGAGAGCAATACCTTGTGTACGAAGATGAACTTTTCAAGGTGGTGTTGGATCTCTATCCTCGGATGAAGGGACATACAATCATTGTTTATAAGCCGCACCGCGAGGACATTTCCTTTCTGTCGGAAGACGAAGCCGCCTGTGTCTTTCGAATGTGTGTCAAAACCATCAAGGCTATCAAGAAGGCCTTAGGCGCGAAGAAGGTTTATTTGAACACAATGTGCGACGGTGAGATCAATCACTTGCACTTTCAGCTATTTCCACGGTATCCCGATGACCTGATTGGATCGAAGCGATTTGTTTTGGAACGTCTACCTCTAACCAATGGAAACGAGACTGCCCAACTCATTCGGTCTGTCCTGTTAGAGATCGAAGACCGCGGTAATGTTGTTTAACAACTACCGAGCAAGGGCTAACGATCGCGCTGGATATTTTTCCGACGCAGGTAATGACCGGGACGTATCTCTCCAAATAGGCGCGCCGTTCGGGATAAATTTTATTTGAAAAGTAACTCTTAAAAAACCCAATGGAAAAAATTTCAAAATTCGTTCGTCTGCTGATAGTTCTGTCGCTGCTTTCCTGCGACATGGATCCCTCTGTCGTCGAGACCAATTTCATCAGCTACACGCCATTGCAGGTGGGCGATTTCACGCAGATGATTTTTTTGGATGACAGTTCGACCATCACGTTCGGTATTGTTGGAACGAAGCTGCGCGCGGACGGCATGCCGACCTTCATCGGGGAATGGCAGGATGGCACTTTTTCGCCGGACACGTTTTATTATTTTTTGAAAGACGGCTATTTCGGTTCAACGGAATTGGACACGGTGACCGACGATTGGCTGATGCGCCTGCTCAATCCGTTTCGGGAGCAAAAGCTGGCCAAATCGCAGCCGCACCCCGGCGATGGCTGGCGGCACACGCTGGGCGACACGGATTCCACTCACTGGATAGCCCGAGCCGAAAAACCGTTGGACACCTTTGCCGGACGTTTCGACAATGTCTTTGGTTTCTACCTCTATCCCCAATCCGGTTCGAGCCATTTCATGAAGACGTATTACGGACTTGACGTCGGCTGGCTGGCCACGGCCGGCAGCGACGTGACCGGGATATTCGCTCTGTGCAGCTATAAAAAGGTGGGCGGGAAAACCTTCGGCGCGCTGTGGCCGGCCAAAAATCCAGCGTCGCCCGATGCCCTGAGAAAGCAGCATCGGTTCATTCAGGATGCTTTTTTCTCAGGACTATTTTTATGGGACGGGTCGAAATCCAGTCCGGATGACGCGATCAAGTGAATGGGCTTTGCCCGGCGTAAACTTCAATTTTACAAATAGAGATTGAGCCGAATCGCGCGCCCGATTCGGCAACAGCCACACGACATGCAAGGAACGATCATCATGAAGAATCAGCCCTGGTGGAAAGAAGCGATTGTCTATCAAATTTACCCGCGGAGTTTTAAGGACTCCAACGGCGATGGCGTCGGGGATTTGCCCGGCATTCTGAGCAAGCTGGATTACCTGCAACGCCTCGGCGTGAATACCATCTGGCTGTCACCGGTGTACAAATCCCCCAACGATGATAATGGCTACGACATTTCCGACTACTACGGCATCATGGACGAATTCGGCGCCATGGCTGATTTCGATCTGCTGTTGCAGCGCGCCCACGAGCGTCAGATTCGGGTTGTCATGGATCTGGTCGTGAACCACACGTCGGATGAGCACCCCTGGTTCATCGCCGCGCGATCTTCGAAGGACAATCCCAAGCGGGATTTTTACATCTGGCGAAAAGGCAATAACGGCGTACCTCCCAACAATTGGGCTTCGTTCTTCACCGGGCCGGCCTGGGAATACGATGCCGCCACTGAGGAATATTACCTGCATCTGTTTTCGAAAAAGCAGCCGGACCTCAACTGGCAGAATCCGCAGGTGAAACGCGAAATATTCGCCATGATGCGCTACTGGCTGGACAAAGGCGTGGATGGTTTTCGGATGGATGTGATCAATTTTTTGGCCAAACCAGCCGGTCTGCCAGACGCCGAGACGCCCAAAGATCATCCGAGCGGGCAGCCGGTGCTGGATCATCGGCTGTATATGAATCAGCCGGGCATACACGACATTCTGCATGCCATGAACCGCGAGGTGCTCTCTCATTACGACGTGATGACGGTGGGCGAATGCGGCGGATTGTATCCGAATAACAGCCTGGACTATGTCGCCGAGGACAGGCAGGAACTGAACCTGATTTTTCAATTCGATATCATGGGCTGGCCGGACGCGCCCCGGGAACGCCTTCAGAAAGTGGACGCGTGGTATCGCGCGTTTCGCGGCAAGGCCTGGAACACCATCACGTTCAATAACCACGATTCGCCGCGACAGGTGTCCCGATTGGGGGATGAAAAAAATTTTCACCGTCAGTCCGCCACACTGATCGCCACGTTTCTGCTGACTGTCCCCGGCACGCCGTTCCTGTACCAGGGCGAAGAGATAGGCATGACCAATGTCCGTTTCGATTCGATTGACGACTATCGCGACATTGACATGAAAAATCGTTACGCCCTGGAAATCAGCAGTGGCAAGTCACCGAGCGAGGTGCTGGAGTATCTGGCGGAGCGATCCCGCGATAACGCCAGGACGCCGATGCAATGGTCTGCGGACGCCCATGCCGGCTTTTCGACTGGCCAGCCGTGGATCCGCGTGAATCCCAATTTCGGAACGATAAACGTGGAAGCCAATGAGCATGATAACGATTCCGTGCTGAATTACTACCGCCGGATGATCCGCTTCCGCAAGGATAACGCAGCGTTCGTCCACGGCGATTTTTCCATCGTGGATACCGGTTCAAGCCATCTGCTCATGTACCAGAGGCATCTCGCCCCGGCGATGTTCACCGTTGTTTTGAATTGGCAATCGGAACCCTGCGCGGCGCCGGGTCCATTGGACTCGCGCGCGACCGAACTTGTCTTCAGCAATGATTCCCAATCTGCCCGAAATGAAAAGCAACTCAACCCCTGGGAGGCGCGAATTTATCGATGGAAATAAACACGATCGCCCGCATCATTAAAAATCGGACGGCCGACGCCGTGGGACTGCTGAAGGAGCTCATTCGGATTCCGTCGGTTCGGGGGCAGGAAAAGGACATCAGTCGCTTTCTGAAATCAAAGATCGAGCCTTTCGCCGATTCGGCTGAACTGGTGGAAATGCCGGAATCCATAGTCGCTGACCCGGACTACTCGTTTCGAATCGAAAATTTCATGTACAATGGCGCGGCAAATCTGCGGGTGAAACTCAACGGCGTTGGTCAGAGCCGGTCCGTGGCTATCAACACCCATCTGGATGTGGTGCCGGCCTCGGCCGGTCAGGATAACGCGTTTGATCCCGTCGAAAGCGATGGTAAAATTTACGGCCGCGGCGCCAATGACTGCAAAGGCCAGATCGCCACGCTCTGGCTGGTGTTAGCCAGCCTTGCCGAACTCGGACTGCGTCCCCGGGGCGACGTCACCATCGATTTTGTGCTGGAAGAAGAATGCGGCGGGAATGGCTCGCTGCTCGTTGTGCGCAATGGGCTGAAAGCGGACGCCGCCATTGTGATGGAGCCGACTGAATTGCAGGTCATCCACCTCATCCGCGGCGCTGTGTGGTTCACGGTCGAAACCCGAGGCAAGGCCGGACACAGCGGCAGTCCCGGCACAACGGTGAGCGCGTTGAAAGAGGCCATCAACGCGATGGACGCCATTGAAGGCGTGCGGGAAAAGCTGCTGCAAGCGTCTCGCAAACACGTCGCTAAAATTGCAGAACATCCCAATCCCATGCCATTGACTTTTGGTATGCTGCACTCCGGCAACTGGCCAGCCGCTGCTCCCGGTCACGCAGAACTGAAAGGAGTCTTCGGATTCCTGCCGCCGTTCAATCGGACCGAGGTGCAAAAAGAATTATCCGCTGCGGTCAATTCAGACAATGCAACGATTCACTTTGACATGCTCAACAACGATCCCTCGTTCACCGAAGAAAACCATCCGCTCGTTCAAACCATGCTGCAATCGGCGCAGCGGGCCGGTTTTGTTTCGAAACCGGAATTCATGAACGCGTCGTGCGACGCCTGGCGCTATTCCGAACAATTAAAAATTCCCACTGTCGTGTTCGGCGCCGGATCGCTGTCCACGGCTCACTCCAAAGAAGAACATATCGCCATCGCGGCCATTCAAAAAGCTGCATTGGCTTTGATCCTATTTTTAGACTCATGGAGCGGATTCAAATGAACCAGAAAAAAATGAAAGCGCTCGTAAAAACTGCCAAAGGCAAGGGGCTGATTGAAGTGCGGGACGTCCCGGTTCCCCGGATTGGCGACGACGAGGTGCTGATCGACGTGAAGGCCGCCGGCATTTGCGGCACCGATCTTCACATTTATCACGATGAATTTCCCTATTGGCCGCCGGTGATTCTGGGACATGAGTTTGCCGGCGTCATTGCTGAAAAAGGGAAAAACGTCACCGGCTGGGAAGTCGGCGATCGCGTCGTCGGCGAACCGCACACAAAAGCATGCGGCACCTGCTGGCTGTGTCGGACAGGCAATCGACAAATTTGCCCGGCGAAACGCAGTCCCGGCTGGGGCATTGACGGCTGCTTCGCAAAATACATGCGTTACCCGGAGCCGGCGCTGCTGCACCGATTTCCCGAGGGCATGTCGTTTCAGGAGGCGGCGCTGGTGGAACCGACCGCGAATGTGGTTTACGACGTGCTGGAACGCGGCGGCATCCGCCCGGTGGATGTCGTCGTGGTCATTGGCCCCGGCCCGATTGGATTGCTGGCGGCCATGGCTGCCAGGGCCGGCGGTGCATCCCGCGTCATCATCACCGGGACTGATTTTGATGAAGAGCAACGGCTGCCAGTTGCCCGTCGCATGAGCGCCGTCGATCGCGTCATCAATGTTCAAAGAGAAAACGCCGAAGCGCTGATACTCGACGCCTCCAATGGCCGCGGCGCCGATCTGGTTGTCGAGGCGAGCGGCGCTGCGGCAGGCATTGCCGCGGCATTCAAATTCGTTCGAAAGCTGGGACGCATCACCGCCATTGGTCTCACCGGCAAGGAAAAAATTGAATTCCCCTACGACACCGGGATGTTCAAAGCGGTGGAGTTCATTTTCAATTTATCCACCTCGTACACTTCGTGGGATAAAGCCATTGAACTCATCGCTTCCGGGAAAATCGATGTAAAACCGCTGATCACGCACATCGGTGGGCTGGAACAATGGCAGCAGTTCTTCTCCGACCTTGAAAATAAAAAAGGCATCAAAGGGATGTTCATTCCATAATCGGGAGGTCATCATGGATTTACGCACACCCAATCCAAAACTGTACAATGTCCCATTTCTGACGGATGAATTCAACGGGATGCCCTACCGCGTTCTGGGCACATCCGGCCTGCGCGTTTCCAACGTCGGGCTCGGCACCTGGAAAATTGGGTTCCCGGAGACCGGGGATGGCGCTCGCGTCGGTGAAAAAATGGCCTTCAAAATTTTCGACCGCGCCATCGAATTGGGCGTGACTCACTGGGATACCGCCAATCGCTATCACGGCGGTTCCGGCAATTCCGAGCGCGTCATTGGAAAATGGCTGCGATCCAACCCGGATCAGCGAAGAAATATCGTGCTGGCGACCAAGGTCTTCGGCGGCATGGATGGCGTCACTCCCAACCACTGCCGGCTGTCGCGCAGCAATATTTTCGATTCCGTTTACGCCAGTCTGGAGCGGCTGCAACTGGATTACGTGGATATCCTCTATTTCCATCGCTTCGACGAACTGACCCCGGTTCACGAAAGCCTTGAAGCGGTTGAAGATTTGATCAAACCGGATCTGGCGCGCTATTTCGCCGTGTCCAATTTCACTGTTAAACAATTGCAGCAGTACCATAAAATCGCAGGGACACTCTCCAACCGGGCCCAGCCGATTGCGGTGCAGAATCAGTTCGACATCCTTCACGGTGAATCGAGCGAGCACCCGCGCGTGCTACACTTCTGCGCCGAGGCCGGCCTTTCCTTCGTCGCGTGGAGTCCCCTGGCCCGCGGTCTGCTGACTGCGCGCTATCTCGATCCGTCGATGGCCCGGAAAGGCGACCGGCTGGTCGACGAGGGCACTCTGGAAACCGATGCCACGCCGGACATTCTGGCGAAGCTGAATAAGCTGGCCTTCCTGGCAAATGAGTGGGAAATGACGCTCAGCCAGGTGACATTGGCGTACATGCTCACGCTGCCGGGAATGGGACCGGTCATCCCTTCGGCTTCGACGGTCGAACAATTGGAAAAGAACGCCGCCGCCGGCAAAATTCAGTTGACCGATGAACAATTGCAGCAGATCAAAGCGCTGATTTCCTGAGAGGAACACGCACTTTGAACTGCTGCGCGCATTTCAACAAACTATCGGAGGCAGAATGGTCATTGTTCATGTGTTCGTGCATGTCAAGCCGGAATACGTCGCGCAGTTCAAAGCAGCGACGATAGAAAATGCACGAAACAGCGTCGCGGAGCCGGGCATTGCCCGGTTCGACGTGGTTCAGCAACAGGATGACGAGACGCGATTTGTGCTCGTGGAAGTCTACAGAACTGAAGGGGCACCGGCCAGACACAAAGAGACGGCGCATTATAAAAAGTGGCGGGATACGGTGACGGAAATGATGGCCGAGCCGCGTGAGGGAATTAAATACGCCAATATCTTTCCCGACGATAATGGCTGGTGAAAGCGACCCGCTTGAGCATCCAGCCCGATTTCGCGGGTCAAAGCCAGAGTCAATTTTCTGAAGAGGAGACATGCCGTTCGAATTCGCCACAGCCGGCCGAATCATTTTCGGAGCCGGTTCATTGCAGAAAATAAAACCCATGCTGGAAAAAGGGAACAGCCGCGTTTTCGTGGTCATTGGCAATTCGCCGGAGCGCGCCGCCCCCATCCTGGAAATACTGGCTGAACTGAAAATTCACCATGAAATTTTCCGGATTGCCGGGGAGCCAACCACGGATATCGCGCTGGATGGCGTCGCCCGCGCCCGACGCATGGACGCCACAATGGTGATCGGATTCGGCGGCGGCAGTGTGCTGGACGCCGGAAAGGTCATTGCCGCGCTGCTGACCAACAGCGGCGATTTGTTCGATTATCTCGAGGTGATCGGAAAAGGGCGTTCCATCGATCACCCTCCGGCGCTTTACATCGCCATTCCCACCACGGCCGGGACCGGCGCAGAAGTGACGCGGAATGCGGTGCTATCATCGCCGCAGCATCGGGTCAAAGTGAGCATGCGGAGTCCATTGATGCTGCCGGCCCTGGCGCTCATCGATCCGGAACTGACCTATTCCATGCCGCCGGACGTGACGGCGAGTACCGGTCTCGACGCCTTGACGCAACTCATGGAAGCGGTCACCTCCCGAAATGCCAATCCGCTCACGGACAACATCTGCCGGGAGGGAATCCAACGGGCAGCGCGCGCGCTGCGGACAGCGTACCTCAATGGTCAGGATGCATCGGCCCGCGAGGACATGGCTCTGGCCAGCCTCTTTGGAGGAATGGCGCTGGCCAATGCCGGACTAGGCGCGGTGCACGGTTTTGCCGGGCCGCTGGGCGGCATGTTCGCCGCGCCTCACGGCGCAATTTGCGCGTGCCTTCTGCCCCATGTGATTGAAGCCAACATCCGCGCAATCGAGGCGCGCCAGCCGGAATCGCCGGCGCTGGACCGCTACCTCGAATTGGCGCAGCAACTCACCGGCTCAGCCCGGCTGCCGGATTTGGTGCAATGGCTGACCCGTCTCTGCGCGGATTTGAAGATACCTACCCTGTCGGATTTGGGAATGACATCAGGAGACATTTCTGAGGTGGTGTCGAAATCACAGAACTCAAGCAGCATGAAAGGCAATCCCATCAGCCTGACGCGCGGGGAATTGACACTGATTTTAGAGCAGTCGATTTGAACCAACGCGCACACAGCGTCCGGTGTGCACTTCGGATGAAAAGATTGAAGCGCCATTGGCGTGGGGTGAATTTGGAGCAGCGGTTTACCCTGAATTATTCATGAATTCTCCAATAACCCAACTTAACATTATGGTTTCATAATGTGTTGAATGTATATGTAAAATCAAACTCAGTTATATATGCGAATTTTAAATTTATGCACCATTCAGGTTATCCCGCTTCCTTTGAAAATACTATGAATAATGCGGGTTAAATTGCTCAACACAGTAAATTTTTTAAAGCGAGTAGCGGCATGACCGCCAATTCGTCACATTTTTTCACATCGAACAAATAGAAAATATTCAGACCAAAATGATGAAACTCAAAAAGCGCACCATCCTTTTCCTGTTAATGCCGTTCCTTGGCCTGAATGCGACGCGCGTTCCGGCACAGGAACCACGTCTCGTGAACATCCTGCCGGCGCAGCGGGATTCGATGCTGAGCTGGTACGATGCCCATGACTTCACGGTTCTTGGCAGAGGCTGGGACGAGCCGCAGCGGAATTTCGAGCGGTTGCCGGCCGAAGCTGAAACGCTGGTCACGGAAGCGGTGTGGCGGCTCAGTCATCACACCTCAGGATTGTATGTGCAATTCGCCACCAATGCCACTGAAATCCACGTTCGGTGGACGCTGCTGCACAACAGCCTGGCCATGCCGCACATGCCGGCGACCGGCGTCAGCGGCATTGATTTGTACACCCAATCAGCGGACGGAACCTGGCGCTGGCTGGGAAACGGCAGGCCCTCCGGCTTCCCGGTCAATAAGGCCCGACTTGTCCAAAATCTCCCACCAGCCTCGCGGCGAATGATGCTGTATCTGCCGCTGTACAATGGCGTGAGTTCCGTGGAAATCGGCCTGCCGCAGCAGGCATCGGTGTGGGCATTCATCGCGACGAATCCGCCGCACAGGAAGCCCATTGTTTTTTACGGGACATCTATCACGCAGGGCGGCTGCGCATCCCGCCCCGGCATGAGCGCCACGTCAATTCTCGGCCGGCGATTGGACGCGCCCATCATCAACCTGGGTTTTTCCGGCGCCGGCAAAATGGAACCGGCCCTGGCCGAGCTGCTCGGGGAAATTGACGCGGCGTTGTACGTCATCGACTGCCTGCCCAACATGGACGTCCAACTGATCCAGGAGCGCGTCGAGCCATTCATTGAGACGCTGCGCCGGGCAAGGGCCGAGACGCCGATACTTCTGGTCGAAGGCCGGGCGTTCCAAAATGCGCACGAACTGCCGGAGACCGCTACCAAGATCAAATCTCAATGGCTCGCCCTGAGAACGGCTTACGAAAATTTGACAGGCAAAGGGATTCAGAACCTGCATTACGCCTATGGACAAAATCAATTGGGCGACGACGGCGAGGCCACTGTGGATGGATCGCATCCCACCGACCTGGGTTTCATGCGCCAGGCTGATTTTTTTGAGCCCATGCTTCGGGCAATTTTGAATTATCATCAGGAATAGCCAGAAACAGTGAAGCATCCGAGGATTGCCATCCGCAGGGAATGCCGCGCTGTCATGACGCTGCTAATCCCGGCGCAAGGAACAAATTTAAATTCAAAAGAGTATGCTTGCTGAATAAAAACCATTTGCCTTCAAGAAGTTATTCCTGATAAGCCGCAAGGTTCTTGTTCAAAGCGATTCGCCGAAGAAGTCGATGGACTGGGTTTCCTCACCTCAAAGCGCAATTGAGACAGATGACGAGGGTCCGCTTCAGTCATGCATGGCAATAATGACGGGCAATTTCGGGTTCAGATTGAAAGGAAATGAGTGCTTATGGAACAAATAAACAATATGATGCTTTCTGATCCGTTAGTCATTCCCAATGAGATCGTCTTGAAGAATGTCCTGGGAAAATCATTTCCTGCCTATACCAAAATGATTGAAATGTTTGAAAAAAATGGATTGACACATGAGTGGAGATACTACCGGGATGGAAAAGCGTGGTTGTGCAAAGTCCAAAAGAAAACACGAACAATCGTATGGATGTCGGCCTGGAAAGGTTATATGAAAGCAACGATCTATTTTCCTGAAAAATATATTGATGGAATATACACGTTAAATATTTCTGAAGAAGAAAAAGAAAAAATCAAAGCGACTAAAAATGTTGGCAAAGCAAAGCCATGTATGTTTGACATAAAGACAGAGAAAGTGTTATCACAACTGGAGACATTAATTCAATATAAGCTGGAATGTAAGTGAGTTTTTCGTGATGAAGATTTCAATCTGCTTGGGTGGTTTATCGCCCAATTCGCATGTCGCTCAGTTATCCAGACAGATTGCAGCCCTGCAAGCTCGCAGGCCAAATTTGATGAGTCAGAAAGGAATACCATGAATTCAAAGCAACGCGTACTCACAACCATGAGCGGCCAGGAGCCGGATCGGGTTCCCATCGGTGAATTTGCGGTGGATTTCGACACCGTGGAAAAGATACTTGGCCGCGAGACATTTCTCCGCGCCAAAGCGAAATCGCAGATCGCCTTCTGGGAGCGCCGGCACGATGAAGTCGCCGAGAGCTATCTCAAAGACCACATTGAGCTGCACGAAAAGCTCGATCTGGACATCATCACATTTCCCATGGCCACGTGGTTCATTCCGCCGGAAAGCGATGACCCTCCTCCTCGGAAAATCGACGCCACGACCTGGGAGGATAAGTACGGCCGCGTGTACAAATATTCCGACATCACCGCGGACATCACCTGTATCAAAGATCCGGTGATGGACGCCAGGGTGTTCACCGTCGATGAATTCGCGCGGGCGCCTGAGAAACCAACGCGCGATGAGCGCTCCTGGAAAATTGTCGACGCGGTGATTCAACGGTTCAAACATGAAAAATTCATTTGCGGCCCGGAAGGCGGCGAAATCGGCATCATTCTATTGGGCGGCCTGGAACGCGGCTGCATGGAATTGGCGGAGAATCCCGACGTAGTGCGCGCGGCCACCGATTACTATCTGCGTCTGCAGAACCTGGCCGACGACGTCTTTGTCCACCCGGATGCCGACGCGATTTTATGGGGCGCTGACTTTGGTTATAAGTCAGGCCCGTTCATCAGTCCGACTATGTTCAGGGATTTTTTCGTGGCGCCGAACAAGGCGAGAGTAAAAAATTTACGCGAAAAATTTGGCGTGAAAATAATGAAACACGCCTGCGGCAATAACAATCCACTGATGGATGATTTCATTGAAATCGGCTACGACGCCTATCAGTCCATTCAACCCACCGCCGGTATGGACTTGTGCCAGTTGAAACAGAAATACGGCGATAAACTCACTCTCTGGGGCGGCGTTGCACTGGAGCATATCGTGAGCGGCGCCCCGGACGATGTTCGAAATGATGTTCGAAATGCAATGGCTTGCGCCAAACCCGGTGGCCGATTCATTCTGGGCATCAGCCATTCAGTCGCCGTGGGCAGCAAATACGAAAATTACATGGCCATGCTCGATGAATACCAGAAAACATGCGTTTATTAAATCCACAAAACAATGATTCAGCTTCAACGCGGCATGAGTTGCCAGAGAAGCGCGCCACTGAAGCCGGCCATAGCAACGATTACTTTATAAACAGGATAACTTCATGAGCAAGCGAATAAAATTCGTCATCACCGATTATATCGAACGGGATCTGAAATGGGAAGAAGAGCAGTGCCAGCGATTGGGGATTGATTTCTCCTTCCATCAACTGCGAGACGCATCAGCCGATATACTGATCGCGATTTGCGAGCAAGCGGATATCGTGCTGACGAACATGGCAAAATTCACGGAAGAGGTGATGAACGGAATAACCAGCGTCAAAGTGCTGTTGCGACATGGCATCGGCTACGACAATATCGATGTGCCGGCAGCGACGAAGAATGGCATCGTATTCGCCAATGAAGCCACGGCTTCCAGCGAGGACGTGGCCGAGCATGCAATTATGTTGATACTGGAGACCTACCGAAAGAGAAAATTGCAAGAAAAAGCGCTGCTGCATTGGATACGCACCGGCCAGTGGAGTTCGCAGGATATTTATCCGCTGTTTCGGATGAAAGGCAAAACGCTGGGGATCATCGGGTGCGGCAATATTGGATCGCGGCTATTGAATCGAATGCGCTGTTTTGGCATGAACATGCTTGTCTGCGACCCCTACCTCTCGGAGGAACGATACCGCGAACTCGAAATCCGTCACACCCCGTTTGAGACTGTCCTGCGGCAATCCGATATCATCACCATCCACGTACCGGTGACGGACGAGACGCGGGGGATGTTCAAGCTGGCCGAATTTAACCAGATGAAGCCGGAGGCGGTGATCATCAACACCTCCCGCGGGCCCATCATTCACACTGAGGATTTGGTGCGCGCCCTCAGAGAAAAGCGAATCATGGGCGCCGGGCTGGATGTGTACGAAGATGAGCCCCCCGGGGAAGACAGCGAATTGCTCAAAATGGATAACGTCATGTTGACTCCGCATGTGGCCTGGTACAGTGAAGAAGGCGGCTGGGATATTCGCTACATGATCATGGATGACGTAAAGGCATTCATCGAGGGCCGACCGCCGCAATTTGTCATCAATCATAAGGTTTTCGAGTGCGCCAATGTGCGATTCAGGCGGAGGGAATAGACGGCATTTTTTTCAGGAGTACCCTTTACAAAGATAACCGGGGAGTTATTTTACGCGCGCCATCGGAAAATTATTTCGGAAACCACTGGTTCAGCATGTTTTTCAAAGCCTGGAAGGATGGTTCCCGGCACATGTTAAAATCAACAGCTATAGCAATTTCCCGATAAATAGAAGACGAGCGGGGGATTCTCTTCGTTTTCAACGCGAATTCAAATGCTTCCTTCGGTCGAACTGGCTTAGGCCGATGATGATCCCATAACCCATTATCAACGAGCGTGTTCTTCAATGTCGTATAGTCCGGCCAACCTAAAACTCTCGCCAAATGGGGTGAATTTATCCAAGCCCATATTTCTAATTCCGGGTCAAATACAATAACGCCTACCCTATCGCTCCAACCATTGCGCTCCATTTTTCTTTTCATTTCTTCGATCAATGAATCATAAGGCTTTGCTTCTTGCCCACTGCCCTCTTTATCCATTAATATTAATGCAAAATGATAATCATTTATATAGCTTCTCAAAAATGAATCCGAGTTGCTGTAGACACCCGGATCCCGAAGGGGATGCACAAATGTTTCCCAGCTTATCTTGCGAATTTCAAAATCCCTATTTCGATTAAGCAGACAATCAAGAGTCACTTTGACGGTGATGTCCGGAGCTAATACAACTAAATCTTTTTTCACTGTAACACTCCTGCAGCATGTAAAGTTGCTAAATCAATACCTTTCATCCAATTTTTAAGTCGAGGATGCTCAAGGCCTGGGCAAATATCGATCAATCCACTTTCGGTTTTCGAGAAACAGATGATATCTCGTGGTTCGGCTAAACGAATTATTCCAGGTGAATGGGTGGCGAGAATAATTTGATTATCATAACAGGAAGATAGTGATTGATAAACGCTTTCAATCGCCAGAGGATGAAGCCCGTTCTCTGGTTCTTCAATCATAAAGAGACGATCTTTTTCCGGAAGATATGCAATCAGAGTTTGAGCCAGCAAACGAAGTGTCCCATCGGATAGCAACCAGGAAGGCACCCAATTTTTATTCAGATATTCAAATTGAAGATATAAAGATCGATTCTCCGGACGTTCCTGAATCGTGATTCGATCGACTTCCGGCAGAGCAGATCTGACATGTTTCAACCATTGATCAAAATTCTTTGGATGCTCATCGCGTAAATATTTAATTACCTTTGGTAGATTATTTCCTTCCATCTGAAATGCAACAGGGCTATCTGGCCGACAAGGCCAACGCATGGCGATACTGTTCAACTGCAGGAATTGAATATTCTCCATTAATATTTTTTTAATCCATAATGATATTGGAAACCGCGCTTCATCTTCAGGTATCCTGGCCAATGATGCTTTATAGGGACCAAAGCGATAAATGATATTCCAATCAGTTGTTTCCGAACGAAAATAATCATTCCCCTGAGCGCTTTTAGAAATTATCTTTCTCCATCCGATAGGTGTTTTCTTTCTTTGAGTGATGATAAATTCAGGTGCAATAGGCTCAGACGGAAATATCGTGCATTGTCTGGTATGATCTTTCCCAGGTTCAAGAAGTTCGGCTCCTTCTTTAAGTAACCATAAATACTCGTTTTCAATTACAATCCCCAATCTATCGTCGAGTGCAACTGAAAGCTCATACCTCGCCGACCGGAATACTTCACTCATCGGAGCAGGGATGGCAATTTCAATAGCAAATTCAATTCTGGTACCAATCTGGTTCCATAACAATTCCATGAATTGCGAGCTTCGCTTTTGTACCGCTGCTTCTGGTCCATCAATCAATGTATCCCGAATAAAATTAAAAATATCAATAAATGTGCTCTTGCCGCTGGCATTCGGCCCTACCAGAATGACAAAAGGATTTAATGCAACATCGAGATACTTAAAGCCTTTGTAAAATAAGGCCTGGACTCTTGTAATCATTCTTGCACCTTTTATTCTGTTTTAAAAATACGTAGCGAAATAGATATAGCTTTTTTTGAATTTTATTAAATATAACTTACCGGGACATATAAATCAAGAAGAAATTTATAGCTGTCCTCTGTCGTAATTCTCGAAGCTTCATTACACATCAGCCAAATGTAGAAATAATACTTTCAATTGTATCTTTTTTTGCATATATTTCCCATCCAAAATCAGCGAGTCTTTAATAAGAAAAATAGGCCATTTCAGCGTATGCCCCAGTTTTTCTACATTTTCCTTTTGTTCGGTGTTGGCGCCATCGCCGGATTCCTGAACGTCATGGCCGGCGGCGGCTCGACGCTCACCCTGCCCATGCTCATCTTCATGGGATTGGATAGCGCCATGGCCAACGGCACCAATCGCATTGCTGTCTTCATCCAGAATGTCGCTGCTATCCTTTCTTTCAAGCAGGAAAAAGTGTTTCAGTTTCGGCTCAGTCTGAAGTTAGCCATCTGGACGCTGCCCGGAGCTATCCTTGGCGCACTCCTGGCCGTCAACATCAGCAATGAATTGTTCCAGAAACTCCTCGCCATCGTCATGGTCGGAATCATGGTGACAATCATCTTTCCACCCCGACAAAAGACCAATGTCAGTGCAGAACATCTCACAGATCATCCCTGGCTCCTGTACCCGGCCTTGTTCGGCATCGGGTTTTACGGCGGCTTTTTGCAGGTTGGTGTGGGATTTATCATCATGGCGGCGCTCGTGCACATCCTCAAGCTCGGCCTGGTTCATGTGAATATGCACAAAGTGTTCATCGTCTTTTTCTTCACTCTTCCTGCGCTGTTTATTTTTATGGCGACACACAATATTCATTGGATGTACGGAATCGTACTTTCTGCAGGCAATGCGCTGGGCGCCTGGTGGGCGGCAAAAGTCTCGGTGAAAAAGGGCGAGGGCGTTGTTCGCGGCGCGCTGCTCATCGCCATCTTCATCAGTGTTCTGAAATTATTGAATGTCTTTTAATCCTACAACGTCACTTAGAATTATTAGCACAATATAGCGTAATTCCTGACAACATAACATACAATATATTGTGCAGAACTTGCTAAATGACGTAATAGGGTTAATTCATGATATTATATCGTAGCGCCTGCCATTGCTGGCGGCGCTGTCCCTCGTATGAAAAAATTGTTGCATTATCTTTTCGGAACGTGTATCTTGTTACCTGTTTTCGATTTTTAAAATAAGAGCTACCAAATACCAATAACGCTGAACTCTATTTTGTCGCGGAGAAATTCATGTCCGAACCCATGAAAAAAAGACTGACTGAAACTGTGAAATGCGCTGGCTGAGCGTCGAAATTAAGCCTGACGGAGTTAGGCTCAGTATTAAAACAACTGCCATTGCCAACTGACCCGAACCTGATTGTGGGCATTAACACTGCGGATGACGCCGGCGTCTACAAAATCTCCGATGATATGGCGCTCATTCTGACGGTGGATTTTTTCACTCCTATTGTGGATGATCCCTATACTTACGGCCAGATTTCAGCGGCAAATTCCCTCAGCGACGTCTACGCCATGGGCGGGCGACCGCTGACCGCGCTCAACGTTGTTGGTTTTCATCAGAAGCATTTTTCGCTGGACGTTCTGGTGGAAATTCTCAAAGGTGGCGCGGATAAAGTGGCCGAGGCCGGCGCGGTCATTGCCGGCGGCCACACCATTATGGACGAAGAGCTGAAATATGGGCTTGCGGTGACCGGCATCATTCACCCCGACAAGGTGGTCACCAATGCTGCTGCCAGGCCGGGCGATAAGCTCGTGTTGACCAAACCATTGGGCAGCGGCATTCTTTCAACGGCTATCAAAGCAGGCCTCGATCTGGGAGAGTTGAGTGAGCGGGTTAATGCGGTCATGGCGACGCTCAACAAAAATGCTGCCGAGGCGATGCAGGAAATTGGGGTCAACGCCTGCACCGACATCACCGGATTTGGTCTGTTGGGACATACCTACGAAATGGCTGCCGGCAGTCAGGTTGGCATCAATATCTGGGCCTGCAATGCGCCGATTTTCGAGCGTACCCTGGCTCTCATCAACGAAGGATACGTGCCCGGCGGTACCAATAACAATCGCTACTTTCTCGAGGACAAGGTGACGTTGAGCGACTCCATCTCCTGGGCGCTCTCCACCGCTCTGTTCGATGCTCAAACCTCCGGCGGATTACTCATTTCTGTGGCAGAGGACAAAGTCGATGCGCTGGTCTCCCTGTTGAAACAGCGCGGCGTGGAAACAGCGGCTGTGATCGGAGAGGTGGTGACAGATCATCCGGCTCATTTGTTCGTGCTCGATTAGAGACAACCATCCGGCCTTCGCGCACTATGTTTGGCGCTTTTCAGATCAAAGTGACGCCAGATTTTTTGCCTGTTAAAAGGCAGTCCTGCGGACATTGGTCTATTCAGAAAGCCGAACATGAAGGCGACCTCCACAACAAAATGTAACAAGGGCTTTGCCCCGGCCAAATAAAGCGATTCAACCAAAGGAACGAATATTCGGAAAAAGAAATATGGTGTATCTTCTCCCGGAAAATCACGGCGACAGCGTTCGATATTTCAATGATTTTTTCAAATTGAATGTGACGAAGCCGGATATGCTCTCGCTGCAAGCGATTCTGGAAAAATTTTCCACCCTGCCCTATGAAAATATCAGCAAAATTATTAAGCTGAGCCGGACATGGGAATCCGATGAAAAGATACGCCTGCCGCTTGAAGTGATGGACGATCACGCCCATTTCTCTCTGGGCGGCACATGCTTTTCGCTCACTTTTTTTCTGGAGACAGTCCTGCTGTTCCACGGCTACTCCTGCTATCCGGTGATGGCAGACATGAAAGCCGGCGACAATATTCATTGCGCGATGATCGTCACGCTGGATCAGCGAAAATACCTCGTCGATCCCGGATATCTGTTGAACGTCCCCATGGAGATTGATCCGGCAAAACCGCGCATCTTTCGGACGCCCCATGCCGGCGTCGAATTGCAGTTCAATCTGACGCTTCAAAAATACCAATTGTTTACGTTCAATAAAGAAAACCTGACCTGGCGCTACAACTTTGCCGACAGGATTTGTCCGCCGGATGAATTTTTAGGGCACTGGCAGGCCTCATTCACCAGACCCTCCATGCACGGCATTTGCCTGACCAGAATTCAAAAAGATGGCTATATTTATATCCATAAAAACTTCATGCGGGAAACGACGTTCACTTCAAAAAAAAATCACAACATTGCGCGCAATTACCACGACGTCATTGCCGACATTTTTGGGATTGATAAACAGTTGATCGAACAGGCGCAGGTTGCTCTGGATAAAAACCTGGCCATGGAGCGGGAATTGGGAATTTTTAAAAGATGAATCACAAGTGAGCGTTTCGCTTCTTTCACATTTTGGCAGACAAAATGATTGATTCAGCATGAATCCATTCGCCTGCTGAGACGCGGTTCTAATTCAACCGACTCTTTGCAGCAGCGGCAGGTACAACCCTGAATGATTATGAAATTGACTGAAACAGAATATGCTCTTCTCGATGGCCGGCACGGACGAGGTGTAAAACGCGCCATGGAAATTTTGGTCGCGCTGGGACGTATTTATGGCGCTGAGGACATGACGCCAATTCAGTCCGCGCAAATTTCCGGCATCAGTTACAAAAATATCGGCGAACCCGGTCTCGAATTTCTCAGGGACTGGGCGGATATGGGCGTCTATGCCCATGTGCCTGCGTTCATGAATCCGGCCGGAATCGACCGGATGCTGTGGCAGCAGTTGGGTTTCCCGGCGGAGTTCGCGGCCAGGCAGATGGAGATAATCCATCAGCTCAAGCGGGTTGGCATTCGCGCGACGCTCACATGCACTCCCTATCATATCGGATTGGGGCCAAAGACGGGCGAACACATTGCCTGGAGCGAATCGTCCGCTGTGAGTTATGCCAATTCGGTTCTGGGCGCGCGAACCAACCGCGAAGGCGGACCCTCAGCGCTGGCATCGGCATTTTGCGGTCGCACACCGCGCTTCGGCCTTCATCTTCATAAAAACAGGCTGGCCACAGCCCGCGTGCAGATTCATTGTCCTGTAAAAACGAGCGCTGATTTTGGCCTGTTGGGGTACATCATAGGGAAAAAAATCGGCGGCGGCATCCCGTTCTTTCAGGGGCTGCCTCTTCCAGCCGACGACTCGGAACAGACCACCTGCCTGAAGTCGCTCGGCGCGGCAATGGCCGCCAGCGGCGCTGTTGCTCTGTTTCACATCGAAAATGAAACGCCGGAGGCGCGATCATACGGCGAACGAATCATCCGCGAAACTGCGCAGGACATCTCAATTCATTCGCTCGATGAGGCGCGTAACGCTCTGTCACGCGAAGGCAACGAACTCGATCTGGTGACGCTGGGCTGCCCCCATGCATCGCTGGATGAAATCGCCAGTATTGCCCGGCGCGTGGCAGAACGCACATTGAGAACGCCGCTGTGGATCGCTACTTCCTCCATCGTGCGGGGACAGGCGCGAAGTCAGGGACTGGCCTCGCAAATCGAACAGGCTGGCGGCCGGATTCTCGCCGATACCTGCATGGTCGTTGCGCCGCTGGCCGAAATGGGCATTCGATTCATCGGGACGAATTCAGCCAAAGCCGCAACCTATCTGCCGTCGCATCAGGGAATCATCACCCATTTTGGGACAACTGAGCAGTGCATCGAATCCGCTGTGGAGGGACAATGGAAAAACTAACCGGACGGATCATTTATCACGGCACTGCCGAAGGCGAGGCGCTGAAATCGGATCAGCCCATCAGCTTCTTTGGCGCTGTGGATCCGAAAACAGGCATTGTCAAAGAGCCGGGACATCCACTGTTCGGGCAAACACTGGCAGGCAAAGTGCTCATCTTCCCCACTGCCAAAGGCAGCACAGTGGGTTCGTACATCCTTTATTCTTTGAAAAAAATGAACGTCGCACCGGCAGCAATGATTCTTTCCGAGTGCGAAACCATCGTCGCCGTGGGCGCCATCATCAGTGAAATTCCCACCATCGATTCGGTTCCGATTGAACGCATGCAGACCGGCGATTTCATTAAAATTTCAGGAGATGTAATTACCATTGAAAACAAAAGTCATTGTTAAAATCGGTGGATCTTTTATCACGGATAAAAACAAACCGGAGAGCCTGAATGAAGAAAATGTTCGCACGGTAGCGCGCGAAATTCTCAGCGCGTGGCAGTCGCAGCAAATCAGTCTGATTCTCAGCCACGGCGCCGGCAGTTACGGGCACATGGCCGCGGAGAAATACAGCGCGAAAAAGGGTCGACACCCGCAGTGGCGCTGGGCGGCGTTTTATGAGATCCGCGAGAGCATGATTCGCATGAATCTGAGGTTACTGCAAATTTTCAGGGACGAGGGATTATTCCCGATCACGGTGCAGCCATCGGCAATCGCCACAGCGCGAGCCGGCAAATTGAACTTCATCGATACCCGAATAATTCGGCTGCTGCTGGACGCCGACCAGATACCATTGATCCACGGCGACATCATCGTGGACGAAAGTCAGGGATTCACCATCGCTTCCACCGAAGATCAGATTGCGCAGTTGAATGAGTACATGTCGTTCCGGCGCATCGTCCTCATCAGCGATGTGCCGGGAGTTCTGGATAGCGCCGGCCAGGTGATTCCGCGGATCGATCATAAAAGTTATACTCAGATCATCGCACATCTGGGCGGCTCTGCCGGCGCGGATGTCACTGGCGGCATGAAATCCAAAGTCGGGCAAATGATCCAACTGGTAACAGAAAGCTCATTGACAACCGCCATCATTTTGTCCGGCAGATCCGACGCCGGGGTCATTGCCAGAACCATTCTGGGAGAGCATATTCAGGGCACGATAATTTGCGATTGACCATCGGCGCGTCATGCTCCGAACCGATCAGGACGTCTGCTTCATTTTCTGAAAATCCACCCGAACGATCAATTTTTTATAACGGAGAAGTTGATTGATGACTAAAAAAATAGCCACATACTGGACCGGGAAATCCGTCGTTGTCACCGGCGCTTCCTCCGGCCTGGGCAAAGCAGTGGTGGAAGCCCTGGCGCCGTTCACGATTCGTTTTTGTCTGCTGAGCCGTCGCGAGGAGCCCATGCTGGAACTGGCGAACTCGCTCAAATCAAGCGGCAGCACCTTCTGGGTGAAACGCTGCGATGTGCAGGTGCGGGAGCAGGTGTACGCAGCGATTCAGGAATTTCACTCGGTCGCCGGCTCCATCGATGCTGTGTGGGTGAACAGCGGCATTGGTTCTAATTCGTCTTTCGAGAAATGGAATTGGGAAGATGTGGAGGCAACCATCGACACCAATCTCAAAGGCGCCATTTACACCACGCGCGCCTGCCTGGAGGCGATGGTGCCGCAAGGGAGAGGGACGGTGATCGCCATTGGTTCCGCTGCAAGTATGCGAGGCCTGCCGACCCGCGGTATTTACAGCCTCACCAAGATCGGCCTGCACTATTTCATCGAAAGCCTGGCTGCGGAATTGCCCATGATTCAATTCACCATGATTCACCCGGGCTACGTGGAAACGCCCATTATCAGCAAGAATATGAAACCGCTATGGGTGATGCCTGCTGAAAAGGCCGCCCGGATAATGATTGCTGCAGTGGCGGATCGGAAAAAATTGCTCATCTATCCTTTCCCAATGAAGGTATTGTATCGCCTGGTGAAGCTCATTCCCCTGCCCCTGTATGTCACCGTGGCAAGAAAGATCATTCGGACCTACTACCGAAAAAATTACACCGAAGATTGAAGCGCGAACAGTCAGGTAAAATCATGCTGAGCTGAAGAAAGTGGCTGACAGATCATCGATTCACCGCAGTGCGGCGTTATTGCTCCAGGGACAGCCCGTTTTGGCGACCCAGGGGATTCAAATCCTCCCTCGGACTGAACTGTCGCGCACTCCTTTTCGTCAATTGCTGAACCCTGCTCGGTAATCGAACAGCCTGCCGGAAGTCGATATTAATTTTAAAATCATGACTCGGCCGGAGCAGGTTCAGCACTTTGAGCCAGATTCGGTTCTTCTTTTTCCAGTTTCGGTTCAACCGTCGCGCGTACAATCCAATGATCAATTCATTCCATTCAAAATGAATCGCTCGTTTGAATAGCTGCCGCAGCGAATAGAACGACTGATGTCCGCGAATCTGGGCTTTTTGCAGTTCATCAATGGTCATTTGTTTTGGCTCGAACACTGCATGATGGGCGTCGTATAAACCCCAATCATAGAATTTTATTCGCCCCTGGTCTTTCAATTTCCGAAACGTGACTGAACCGGGCAGCGGTGTGAGAATGAGAAATTGAACAGTGCCGATATGGCTTTTATTCACGAAACCGATGGTCTCTCTCATCTTTGATGGCGTGTCGCTTTCAAATCCGAATACGAACATGCCGTGCACGTGAATCTTGTTTTTATAAAATGCCTGAATCGCCGCTTTAATCTCGCCCACGGATTGCTCTTTTTTCATCTCCTTCAGACTGGCCGGGTCAACCGATTCGAATCCGATGAAAACAGTGGTGCAGCCGGCCTTGTGCATCAGTTGGATGATTTCCGGGTCTTTGGCCACATCGGCGCGCACCTGAGTGGACCAATTGAACCTGAATTTTTCAGCGATCATCGCATGCAGTAATTCTTTCGTCCGTCGTCGGTTTGCCGTGAAATTATCGTCGTAGAAAAAGATCACGTTTTTCGGGTTATCGTACTGCCGAAGTTCCTCGATGATATTTTCAGTGGATCGATAGCGAATTTTCCTGCCAAACATACCGGTCACGGAGCAGAACTCGCAATCGAACGGACAGCCCCGCGATGTTTGAACGGGCACGATCTGGTAGCCGAAAGTTTTTCGAATGCCGGTGCGAATGAGCGAAAAATCAGGGTATGGAATCTTGTCCAAATTGTCATTGAGTTTTTCGATGGGATTGTGAATGACCTTCCCATCGCGCAGATACGATAAATTGGGAATGGTCGAATAATTCCTGCCATTTTCCCAGGCTTCAATAAACGCCGGCAGCGCATTTTCACCTTCGCTGCGAATGACAAAATCCGCATGCTCCAGGGCTTCATCCGGCAAGAACGTGACATGAGGGCCGCCCATTATCACGGTGATGCCCATTTTCCGCACCTGATCCGCGATGGTGTAAGCCCGGGGCGCTGTGGAGGTGATTGTGGAAATGCCCACAATATCCGCAGAGGCGATCCTGTTGAAATCAATCTCTTCATTCTCTTCGACGATAACTTCCACGTCCCACCCCTTCTGCTTCATAATAGTGCCCAGAATCAACGTGCCCAACCGGGGAATGACGAACACCGAGAAAATGTGCAAGTTGGGCGATTTGGGCTCAATGAATATCATTTTTTTTGTTGGGATTGGCTTCATGTTGTTACTCCTTACTTTCATCAGGTTTATTCGTCTGCTTTAATTTGCTTTCCATTTGACGAATCTCTTTTTCTTTCTTCTTCAACAGCTCCTCCCAGCGTTGAATGCCCTCTTTGAAATCATTCATTTTAGCATAAAAAAGTTTAATCTTGTCTTTCATGACCGTGAGCTTTGCCTGCACCTCCTCCGGTGTGAACGTGCTACTGGAATTTTCTATCGCCAAAAAATCCCGGAATAGAACCGAAATCTCTTTGATATCCTCCAGAGTGTAGCCGAAGAGTTGCAGGTCTTTGATGAGATTGCACAGGTAAATCCAGTGCTCTGAGTAAAGTCGAAATCCGCCATCGGAACGAGTGTCAGGCTCGATTATTCCGCGCTCTTCCCAGTACTTGATGGTGCGCGGATTGATGTCCACATGATTGGCCAGATCGCCCACGGTGAGATAACGAATTTTTTTAGGCGAATCGCCTTTTGTTTTTTTCGTGGAAGGCAATCCCACCTTTTTGTGTATCTTTTCAATTTCATCCATCGAATATCCCATGGAATGAAATAGGCTGATCTCCTTCAACTGCATCAGCACTTCAGAACTGAAAACAAGCAGATTTTCGTTTGTTGTCCCCAGCGGTTTGATAATATTTTTCTTGACCAATTGCTGGAATAACTCGGCCGGGATCGATGCGTGGTCCAGTATCTCACGTTCAGTAAAAACTTCCTTTTTCATAATCCTACCAGTATACTGTCAGTTTTAGTTTTTGTTTATCGTCAGTGACAGTATACGTATATTTCATTTTAAAGTCAAGTACTATTTTCAATTATTTTAAAGAAAGACAAATTTAATAGCCTCGATGGATATTATCAGGAAAGTGACGATAAATACCTGAGACGCGATGTGCAAATGGAGAGAGTCGTAACTACCGAATTGGGGACAATCGTGGCATGCAGTGAAAAAGGTGACTCACCAAGAATTCTCATCATCGATGACGATGAGCAAGTCAGAAATTTTATCCGCAGGTGTCTGGAAAAGGCCGACTACACCGTGCATGAAGCCTCGGATGGTCGCATCGGTTTGAATCAGTTTCATGAATATCCGTTTGATGTGGTTATCACCGACATCATCATGCCGTCAAAGGAGGGAATCGAGGTCATTCTGGAAATACGACGTTCAGATCCAAATATAAAGATCATCGCCATTTCAGGCGGCGGGAAGATCGATGCGGATCAGTACCTGGCGCTCGCCAGGAATCTGGGCGCATTTGCAACTATCACAAAGCCATTCTCAGCCCAGCGATTGCTGGACGAAGTCAATAACGCGCTGTCATCCTGACTTTTTGCTCTCCCATTGAACCCAGCAATTGCCACGCGTTCCATTTTTGAAAAGATGCCTCTTTCGAGTGGCGCAATGACTCTGACAATGGTGGCAGATTTTGACAATGCCTCCCATGTATGCCTGCTATGAAATTTTCTGTCAAATGAATCACTCCTGAAAATACTATTTGCTTCCCAACTCAACATTTTGTATTTTAGCACCTGACAGTCCCTGGTCAGCGCGCATATTCCTGCTCAGCCTGAAGGACGTGCCGGCCAGTTGTAAATTTGTATTTTGCATTGAAAAATAGAACGGAACTGGTGTATGGAAATGAAACTTGTCATTGACCCTGCGCTGCGTCACATCGTCCAGGTGGGTCACATCGGATTCGAGGAAGTAGTGGTTTCGGCGATCAATGTACCTCTCGTCCAGGAAATGGAAGCATTGGGCGCTCAACTCCGGCGCCAATATGGTTCACCGCAGGATGCCCGGGATCGGCTGAATGTTACGCGACAATTTTACCGGAGCATTGGTCTTGATCCGACAAAAACGAGGCCGTCGTCCGAAGCCTTGCTACGGCGGGTTTTAAAGGGCGATTCCATCTACCAGATCAATTCAGTCGTTGACATTTGCAACCTATGTTCACTTTCGTTTCTGCTCTCCATCGGCCTGTATGATGTGGAGAAAATCCAGTGGCCGGCGCATCTGCGGCTTGGCGCCGAGGGCGAGGGCTATCACGGAATCGGCAAGGAATACATCAACCTCAACGGCAGACTCGCACTGGTCGATCGTCTTGGGCCATTTGGAAATCCTTCCTCAGATTCCGATCGGACGAAAATCACGCTGGAGTCGCGGGAAGTCCTGTTCGTTGTGTTTGCGCCACGGACATATCCCATCGCGCAATTGGAAAATCATCTGGATTTTATCGAGGAGAAAATGAGGACATATCATTCCTCCAAAACCGGAACGCGAGGAATATTATAAATCTGGTGCTGCTGGATGAAAAAAACGCCAGTCTCGGCAGACGACTGGCATGCGACAAAATCTATTGATTAACACAACGACTAATTTTTGAAATCTACTTTGAGCGAACAGCATTCAGCCATCGGCTCTTTCAAAAACTATAAATAGTAACATTTGCAGGGTTTCACTCATTCGATGATAGGATAATTCCATCTGAACATGCTGTTTTTCTTAACGCTGAAAGCTAATCACTTCTTTCAGGTGTAAAATTTCCCTGGCTGAGTTCATCATGAGTAAACCGAGCTTCAACCCGATCACTGAAAATGTTCGCAGTCAGCAGCATTCTTACCCGTCGAACTATTGCTCCGACTCAGGCTGTTTCAGGTTTCCGTTTCACAACGACAACGGTGACGTCATCCTTCCACGAGCCTTTCTCCCCATAGTTGAAAGCTGATTCAATCAAAATGTCTTTAATGTTCTCTGCAGAACGGTGTTGATGATCAATGACGATCTTTTTGACGCGATCGAGTTCGAACTGAATGCCATACCTGTTCTGCCGCTCGATCAGGCCATCGCTGTACATGACCAACACGTTCCCCGGATTCATTCGCGCAAAGCCGCGCCGCAGTTTTACTTCAGGCATGGGACCAAGGACCAGGCCGCCGAGATCGAGCATTTCAATGTGCTCGCCTGAAAACAGAATCGGCGGAGGGTGGCCGGCGTTTGTGTACACAACATTTCCATTGGCTTCAATCTCACCATAAAAAAGGGAGATGAACGCCGTGGACAGAGTGCTGCGGTGAATCACGCGATTGAGTTTTTCCAGCACCGGCGTGATTTTCATTTCCTTTTCCAGGCCCATACGCAATCCAGTGACGACATCGCGGACCAGCAGCGCTGCCGGTAAACCGTGGCCGCTGGAATCCCCAACGGCAATGCCAAAATGATCGTCATCAAAATGAATGAAATCAAAAAGATCACCGCCGACAATATCGGTCGATATGGAATCTCCGGCAATTTCAAAGCCGGCGAATTCGATGGGTCCTTTGGGAAGTAAGCTCTGTTGAATCAATTCAGCCTGGCGCATCGAGTTTCTGAACGACTCATTGGCGATTCGCGCGTTCAGCACTTTTCTGATGGTATTGATGGAAAATTCGATTTCCTCGCGGGTCCAACCCGGTGTGAGATCGAAGATAAACAGCCATTTCATGGATCCATTCTGAATGGCAAAAGCGACCGGGGTGAGGTTTTCCTGCTGTGATTTGGAATAGTGATGAGGGTGTTCCTGCGGTGGGTTGAAAATGTAGCTCCCGTGTTTCATTACATTCTGAACGGCAGTATCCTGTAAACTCAAACTCTCAGCTAATTCACTTGATTGTGAGACCTTTACACTGTGCAGAAGAACAAACTGGTCGCCGCTCAATTCATAAAGGGACCCGCTTTGTATGTGAAGGTCTCTGCCGAAAAAATCTACAAGCTCGCTCAGAACAGTCGATAAAATTCTGTCAGATCCAACCAGATAAATTTCAGAAAGAAACGCATCTAATTTTCGATAGAAGTCCTTTGGATTTGCTATCATTAATGATCTCGATTTACACACCTTATATTTTATAAAAACTTAATGGCCACTCGACTGCAGTTGCTGGGTCGCTTGAGAGACATCGTCAAAGCAATCAAAGAACTGATTCAGCCGCGTGAGGGTCAGCGCGCCCTGAATGAAATCATTGCTCCCGGCAAGGGCGACTTTGCTTCCGCCGGTATTGGATAGCAGCGTGGTAGCCGTGATTAATATGGCCAGTCCGGTGCTATTGATCCGATTTACCTGGTGAAGATCGAGAATGACATTTTTCACACCTCCCTTGAGGAGAGTTTTGAATTGCGTTTCGAACTGTTTGGAATCAGCAGGTTCACCCAACGTTTTACCCAAAAATCTAATGATCCCTGTATGGCCACTTGTTTCAGTGTGAATTTCCATTACTCCTCCTGCTTTTTGAGAGCTAAATTATCTGTACAAAATTCTTTAATTCGCCGACTGATAGTCATGCAATGCAACGATTCATCGAATGGAACTTCTATAACACCCGCGCCTGTGAAGAGCGATATTTACCTCAATCGAATCCCGGAATACTGCCTTCGAAGACCCTGGTGTGATTTAATCGACATTTAATACTTTTATTTAAACAACTAAGTTTCAAAAAAATTTCGAAATTAATTTACGAAGCTAATGGAACAAAGCGAGAGCAATTCTGAAAAGTTAAAATTTGGGATAGCACATAAGAATAATGAAAACTGCTGAAGCAGTTCATTCATTATTTTCTTATTTGTTAACACTCCGATTCATCGGGGTGGAATTCGAAAGAACAAGATGTTGGAAACCGCTTTAACGGTTTCACAACTTTACGGCCTTGCTCCTAAATAAAGCAACATAGCTGAAACGAAGAGGCCAAATTTAATGAATATGGATTGCAAAATCAAGTTTAATTTGCTTGAAATGAAGCCTTCAGAAAATGCTGCGGACAATTACGAAACTCAACCGCGAACAAGAGGCTGGTTGTGTGGAATCAAAGCTCAACAATCATGATTTTTTTACTTGCATTTTAAAAAAAATTATATTATATTTTCGCTCCAAAATATTCGGAGGGCGTAGCTCAGATGGTTAGAGCACCAGGTTGTGGCCCTGGGGGTCGCGGGTTCGACTCCCGTCGCTCTCCCCCACATTCTGAATACGCTGAAAATATGTCCCCATCGTCTAGTGGTCAGGACTCAGGATTTTCGATCCTGTAACAGGGGTTCGACTCCCCTTGGGGATGCCAAAGCGGAGAAGCTGTCATTTTTGACAGCTTTTTTGTTTTTTATTTCTCCTAACTCATTGATATTTTTAGTCAACAATGACAGCACTTCATTGACTTTTGGAGTTCGATATTTTTTTTCTTCATAGATCAATTTTTCTGGAAAAATCGAACTCACTATTTTATCTTTCACCTCAACATCAGCCTTTTTGTAATATCCTTCCAAATCACCAAGCAGGGAAAACGAATATTCAACGTATTTCATGTAGTTAGAATCCTGCATCTCTAACTCAGAAATTTTAATTTTTAGCTCCCTGATATTTTCCTCATACCTATGTTTTATCGTGTTATAATCCTGTTTATAAATATCGTTATTAATGAATTTATCCTCAACAGTAATAATTTTATCTTCAAATGATTTCATTTGATTTTTCAGCTTTTGAATTTCTTTATCTTTGCTCATTTCATCCCTGTCAAACACATCTTCCAGAATCTTGAAATACAGAGACAATATTTCTGGCCGAATCTTGAATGATTTTATATATCTCAAAAACTCGGCATTCGCTTCATCTGCCCTGAATCTTTCCTTACAGTCGTTTCGGCAATGATAATAGAAGTGTCTTGCACCTGTCTTGCTTCGAGAAGGACTACCTGTAAGTTTCCTGCCACATTTAGAACATTGCAAATGGCCTCTCAAAGGAAATTCATCCACGTATTTAGATTTGGGTTTCTTTCTTGGTCTTCGGCCCTCAAGAATGGATTGGACTTTGTAAAAAACATCTTCAAGAATAATTCCCTCATGCGCGCCATTAACTATTTCTTCTTCCTCATCTTTCCAAGCTTTTATCCTTATCTTACCTATGTAAACAGGATTTCTTAATAGTTCGTGAAATTGAGTTTTGCTACAACTAAATCCCTTTTCATTTAACATTAATCTTAGCTCATTCACACTGTAAATACCTTTTGAAAATTCAGTAAATGCCTCAATAACAAATCTTGCATTTTCATCTTGAACTAAATAAGATTTTTCATCAATCCTTTCAAGTTTGTATCCCTTTGGTGCCTGTGCAATCCACCTGCCTTCCCGCATTGCCTGTCTCATTCCCCTTTTTGTATTAATGCCTCGTCTCTCATTGTCAACTTGAGGCATCACTAAATTTATAAAAAATGGAATTAAGTTTTCTGGAACTGATAAATCATAATCCATTTCTAACGGTTTAAATTCTACACCAAATTTCTTTAGTTCCATTATCTTTTTAAGAGACTCAAAGGCATTTCTCGAAAACCTGTCCATTCTTACACATAAAAATAAATCAGCTTTTAATTTATTACTTTTTAGTTCCGATTCCATTTTTCTATATTCAGGCCGATTGAAATTTTTAGCAGAGCAGTCTTCTCTATATATAGCAACAATCTCAATGTTTTCTTTCTGGCAATACTTCCTCAACCTGTTTTCCTGTTCCTGCAAACTAAAGCCGTTTTCTCGCTGCTCATCAGTTGAGACGCGTACGTAAATAATCGCTTTTCTTACCATTTTCTAAGTTATCCTTATTATTTTGAATCTCAATTTCTGCCAAAGTATAAAGCAAGTCTCTCAACATCTTTATTTCTGAATGTGAATATTTTTTCCCTTTTGACTCCAGGATTTTCCTGCATTCGTTTATAGACAGCATAGCGTAATAGTCCTAAGAATTGCACCACTGAGAACCTCAGCCGATGCAATGGTTCTGCATTGAATTGTTTTTTAATCATCATGTTAATCCTTAAATTTAGTTATCAATATTTAGTGTAAGTTTTAAATTATTCAGTTTCGTTTTTCAATTTCAATGTCAGAATTAAACGCCTAATTTAGCCTATCAGTATTTCATTTTTCTTATCTTTCTGATTTTTAAATATTCAGTTTTACCGTCTATTTTATAATTTCACTGTTACTAACCCTTTCGTTTTATCATTAAATTTCTTCACTGGATAGCTCAGGTTCTTGCTGTGAAATAGCGCTCATATTATTTTCTGGAAATAACTTTTTTAGAATATTGTTTATCGAGATGATAATATGATCGCCTAATTCTTTTAATTTATCGTACGACAGTGGCTCTTTGATCATAATAGATACTGCATTCCCGTCTGGAAACACCAATAAATAAACTTCCTCCCCTTTAAAAAAAGCCATTCCAATATGCATTTCAAACAATGGAAATTGAACTGGTTTATTTTTAATATTATCCTCTTCGAAAAATGATGATTGAGTAGGTTTACTTTCCCAATCATTCATTTCTAAGTTCCTTTTGGCTGTCAAAATTTTTTCTAATGGATAGCCAAAAGTTCTTAAAATAATAGTAACTTGAATCCAAACTAAATCAATAATAGAATACCTCCGCCATTTTTTATCTGTCTCTTTTTTTGTATCAAGAATTCCCATTTTTTCCCAATGATTGATAACACGATAACTAATATTATGCCCTATCAATCTGCTTTTTTTACTATTTAGTAGTATTGAAATTGACTTTCCTATACTTGAATTATAATGTGCATTAAGCTCAGTATGATAGAAATTTATTGCCTTAATTTTATTTTCCATTTTTTTCCCGATTCTAATAGAAATACTTTTTATGAATTTTATGTTTTTCAAATGGTTTACTCTATCCATCAAACTTTACATATATGTAAGGTTTAATATAATACACAAAAACCTTACACGCAAGTAATTTTTTTGTTTTTTTCAAAATAGTTCTCATTTAGTTTTTAGAAATTTTCGTCATCTTTAATTTTTCTATTGAATTTAAATGAAAATTTATTATAATACATTGACAATAGTATCCAGATTTTAATGATCGATTAACCCTACAACGTCACTTAGAATTATCAACACAATATATCGTATTTTTTGACATCATAACATACAATATATTGTGCAAAACTTGCTATATGACGTAGTAGGGTTAATTCCCAACTACTATACTTCATTTTTCAATGCTCAATAATTTTATCAAAGGTCACTTAATGGAAATCTTTCAGAAATCAGTCATTGAAAAATATCTTCAATCTCTCAATGAAACCAAAGTAAATACAGCCTTCCAAATATTTCAAAAGTTCTATGGAAATAAAGCGCGTATCCAGAACATTAGACAACTGAAAGAAGAAAATTATCAGGAGGGATTCCTGAGAGAAATTTTTGTACAGGTTCTTGGATATACCATCAATCCAGATGATAACTTTAATCTCACCACTGAATTTCAAAATTTCACTGATTCAAAAAAAGCAGATGGAGCCATTTTAAAAGATGGTTCAGCCATTGGTGTGATCGAACTGAAATCCACCAAAACAATTAATCTGGAAACCATTAAACACCAGGCATTCAACTATAAAAACAATCAGCCCGATTGTAAATATGTCATCACCTCAAATTTTCGGCTGCTCCGATTCTACATTGAAAATGCAACAGAGTTTGAGGAGTTCGATTTGTTCAACTTGAACAAAACTGATTTCAATAAATTATATCTTATCCTGAGTAAAGACAGCATTTTTAATGATGTTCCTTCAAAGCTAAAACAGGAAACCAAATTTCACGAAGAAAATATATCAGATAAATTTTATAAAGACTATTCAACATTTAAACATAGAATCTTCAACAATCTTGTAAAAAACAATCCGCAATACGACAAGCTTTTATTGTTCAAAAAATCTCAAAAGCTTTTGGACAGACTTTTATTTATTTTCTTTGCAGAAGACAGGGGACTGGTCCCACCCAATGCAATTTCCCGAATCATTGACCATTGGCACCAATTAAAAGATTTAGAGGCATATCAGCCTTTATATGCCCGTCTCAAGCTATTTTTCGACCACCTGGACAAAGGACATAAATATAATACTTATGAGCTTCCAGAATACAATGGTGGACTTTTCGCAAAAGATGAAATCCTGAACAGCGTGATCATTGAAGATGATATTCTGGAAAAGGACAGCATTAAACTTTCGACGTATGATTTCAGCACTGAAATTGATGTAAATATTTTAGGACACATTTTCGAACATTCCTTAAATGAGATTGAAGAAATCACATCTGAACTTGAAGGAAAACCAGTCGATAAAAAGAAGACGAAAAGGAAGAAAGAAGGAATATACTACACACCCAAATATATCACTCAATACATTGTTGAAAACACCATTGGCGCGTTATGCAAGGAGAAAAAACAGGAACTGGATATTGCTGAAATTACAATTGATGATTCCCATAGAAAAGCAGATGGAAAGATTTCCAAAAAAGGAGAACAGCTTTTCCAGAAACTTAACCAGTACAAGGAATGGCTGCTCACATTGAAAATACTGGACCCTGCCTGTGGAAGTGGTGCATTTTTGAATCAAGCATTGGTTTTTTTAATTGAAGAACACAAAATCAATGACATGTTGATAAACGAATTGACTCAGCAAACTTTAGGACTTTACGACACAGATAAGCAGATATTGGAAAACAATCTTTTTGGTGTGGACATAAACGAAGAAAGTGTGGAAATTGCAAAATTATCATTGTGGTTGAGAACTGCCAAAATAGGAAGAAAACTTTCCATGCTGAATAACAACATCAAGTGTGGGAATTCATTGATTGACGATCCAGAAATTGCAGGAGAAAAAGCATTCAATTGGGAAAAAGAATTTCCCGAAATATTTGCCAAAGGCGGTTTTCATGTGGTTATTGGGAATCCACCTTATGTTGGAGAGAAAGGGAACGCTGATATTTTCGATTCTCTAAAAAAAATCCCCAAGTGGTTAGAATTCTATAGGCGTAGGTCTAATACATACTATTTCTTTATAAAGCATGGAATTGAACTTTTAAAGAACAATGGAATTCAAAGTTTGATTATTCCACGTGAATTTGTTTCAGCCGACTGGGCAAATAAAGTTCGAGCATCAATTATTAATGATTCAAAAATAATTTCAATTGTAGATTTTAATGATCTTAAGGTGTTCAAAGATGTTGGAACAACAAGTTTAATTTTAACTCAATTGAAAGCTGTAATCAATAATCCATACTATTTTAAATTTAAATCCCTTCGTGATAATAACATAGTTGCTACTCAATTATTTGACGATAGTTTAGCTATTTCCTATTCAACTTCAAAATTTGATAATGAAAATTATAAACCTTGGAATTTTTACCAAGCTTCTGTTGACTTCAATGAAACAATATGTCCACTTTCAAAATATTTTTATATTTCTCAAGGATTGGTTACTGGTGCAGATAAAGTTACAAATAAACATGTTGAAAATAAATTAATTTCTAAAGAATATTTAGGCCGTGGAATTTTCATTTTACAAAATAACGTTGATATAAAATATAAACAAGATAACATTCAATTAAACATTAGTGGTAATTGGGTTGTATTGAACAGCAAAGAAGCCAAATATATTAAACCATTTATTAAAACTGAAAATCTTAATAAATGGATTGTAACTGAAAGTGAATATTTTGTTATCTATATATGTTCTAATGAATTAGAAGGTCAAATTAAAAATTATTTAACTCAGTTTTCAGGTGTTTTGCTAAACCGTTCTACAACTATTCCTGAAGGCAAAGTAATTACATTAGAAGAATTTGAGAATTTTTCAATCGATGATATAAAGGCTAAATATAGCTCAGCAGGTGCAGTTCAAAAAATAATGAAAAGAAAATTTTGGTGGTTGCCACTTTATGAAAGAGCAGATGTTCCCTTTGATTCTACAAAAATAATTGTGAACACTAAAAATATGAATAAATTCACTTTCTCTTCTACAAGTCATTATTCTTCAGGCGGTGGTTCTGGCGGTCAAAACTTTATTTACCTTAAAAGTGACAAAATTCCTTCTATTGAGCAATTCAGTAATAAAGTTGATTTCACAAAATTTACTAATGCATTATTAAATAGTTCATTTATTCAAAAACATATATCGAATGGTCAATATAACCAATTAAGCACTACAAAAATTGGTGATTTGCCAATTATTGAAATAAATGTTAATGATAAAAATAAAATCGATATATATAAAGCAATGCTTAACAAAATTAATATTAATATTTCTAATTTTCTAATATTATATGAGTTACAAAAGAATATTACTTCATTTATTTTTGGAAAATACAATATTATTATCTCAAATTGGTGTGATATAGATTTTCCTGATTTATTGAAATATTTTTCTAATGCAGGTATCAAATTAAAGTTATCAGAAGAATCACAGTGGATGGACTATTTCAAAGAACAAAAGCAAAAAGCTATTGAATTAAAAGCTGAAATTGATAGAACAGACAAAGAAATTGACCAAATGGTTTATGAGCTTTATGGTTTAACACCAGAGGAAATTGAGGTAGTGGAGAATTCTTTTAAAGAAGCTAATAAGTGAATTTTTTTTTAAATCATAGTCATTTGCTTTTAAAACAATCTTTTATAATTTTATGATATTTCTGGATTATATAAGACCAATCAATACAATTTTTTATTTGCCTACACATCATTTCATCTGCTTTATCCAGTAGCTTAATTGATGGTAAATACATTTCTATCAATTTATAATAGTTAGGTATTGCCAGCATTATAGATGAATGATGCTTTATAAAAGGGAAAGAATCAGGTTTCAATACAAATTTATTTGCTTCCCTATTACAGTTAAACGTAAGTCTCTCCATTCTATTTTCTGAATTAATAACAAAACAGACTATTATGTCATCATCATATTCAGCATCATTCAATCCAATAAAATATTTACCTTTTGTCCCTTGATAATTTGTCGCCCCCTTATCAAGAAAGAATTGCCCCTTATCAAAGTCTGCCATCCTTAAGCAAATCCTTTTGTATATAATACCTTTCTTTTATCGTATCCATATCTAAAGTCGTCTCATCGTCTACTGCTAAAAAATAATCAATTTTTTGGAATTCACCCTTTTCTTTAATCGTTTTGTCCCACGGGCTATTATGCAAATGAGTAATTTCTGTCATTTCTTTTGCAGATGCATATTTAAATATCAATGCCACTTCTTCGAGAACATTTTTTTCATTTGGTGACAACCAATCTAAATCTATTTTTGTATTCCTTGAAACTACTTTGAACTTTTTAAATTTATTATCATCGTCATCTTCACAATCTTCGATTATTATAAATTCATTTTTAAATTCTACAGGTAGATTTTCTTTCGTTATTTGGTCATATAACTCCTTTGGTACAGGGCCAAATGGATAGGTATAATAATCATATCCTGTCACAGCCATCCCAAATCTTTTAAAATGAATAAAATCCCAAAAGAAAAGAAGCTTAAAAAGTTTCGTACGACCTACATTATTGGTATGCTTAACTAAATATTTTATACCATTTATTATTTTTTGTTCTTTAATATTCATAACAATATTATTCTATAAATTTATTTTGTCTTTGTCAAGTATTTATTGCACTATTGTATACATTTAATATTTTAAAGAGTTTCATTTCCAATATCGACAAAACAAATCCAAAATCAATCCAACTCTCAGGGATTTTTTTCACCGCTTAGTAACAATTTAAAACTGATTTAAAAACTTAGAATTTTTTAATATTTATACTCATAATATAATCATTTATTTTATAATGTCAACTGATATTTAATTTAATTTTCAAATTATTCTTTACTGTTATTTTTCGCATCATGCAGGAAGCCCCATCACCCCAGACACCTCTCCCCTTTTCCTGCATCATGCTTAATTCAGCAATAAACGGTACAATGTTTTGACTAAATGAAAAAAAGCATCGTGTTACAAAAAACGTAACACCATGCTTTTTCTTTATTAAACTTATAAAAAATATTCTAAAATTCCGCCTATCATCGTTCGCAGCTAACAAGGTAGCCAGCCCAGCACCATCACCACCCCAGTCTTTCCGCTCCCCTCTCCTCACGTCCACGCCCAGCGCTCTACCCACCCGCATACCCGCTGCTCTCGTAGTTTTACTGCATTTTCCCACCTCCACCAAAAACAGCCTTATCCTGTTCCGCTTTTTTATAATCTCACCACTCAAGACCACCCACCCTTCCAGATGCCAAGCAAGAAGGTAAATTTCTAAATCAATACCCAATCCCTTTTATTTCCGTGATTAAATTTTCTCATGTGCAACAGTTATAAATTTAAACTCACCCGAGCCATTCCCACCCTTCCCGATGCCAAGCGAGAAGATATAAAAAAGCTCCACAGGACAAAGGCTTTTATAACACAAAAAGACATATTTACCATAGTTCAAATTTAGTATCGTTTAGTACAAGTTAACTGTTATTTCAAATTCTCCGAGTGATTCTTTAAAATTTGATAGATCGAGAGATTCTTTTTCACCCGTAAAAAATGTTATATTTTTAAATTCTTCATGTAACTCATTTTCATATTTTTCAAGTAAACTTATTAGATCACGAACAGAGAGCTTTTTGTAATCTTTCTCCTTAAGGGCTTCTTTTATTTTGTAAATTTGTTCTGCAAGATATTCTACTTTTGCCTGCTTGCTTAATTTATATTTTTCGATTAATGAATCACACATATAAAATGACACATTAGATATTTCTTTTGACAATTCTCTATTCCACTTTATCAAAGTGGTTTTTGATTTGTTTAATCTTTTAGCGATTTCATCATAAGAAAAACCTTTGGCGCGCCATTCAATGAATTTTTCTTTTTCTTCAGAATCTTTCATTATAGCAATTGTCCTTTTCTTTTTTTGAAATCGTTCTTCTTATATATATATATATATATAGTTCTACTACCATTAGGGAATTATAAGCAACTGTGACATGGTTTTAATCTCTTAAAGTCAAGGTACTGTACAGGAAGAAACGGCTCTAAATCAAATATTTTCTTTAGGTCTTCATAAAAAGAGTTCGACATTATAACTGTTGGGGATGCCACGAAAAAGCCGCAGATTCAATTCTGTGGCTTTTTCATTTTTACACCTTAAGAATTACCTGGCAATGTATCGCAATTTCTCTCTCATGACTATTATCTGTCCGTGCGATAAAAATCTCCAACAAAAAAAAGGACACCCCACCCTGGAATCGGCAGTGATGTCCTTTTTAATTTAACAGTCCCACAGAATCGAAATCAGGCTAACTCGCCGGCATTCTCCCTTATTTTACTCACCGCTTCCACAATATCTTTCATATCGGCCTCATCGCCCATCATCACGAACTGCGGGAGCCAGAGCGCCTCTTCGTAGCAGGCTTTTTCGCTCTCCGGCAAGTGATACGCTGTGTAATCGACGCCGACATCCATCCTTTTTCCGCGGGGGCCGAACGCCAGATTTTTGAATAACGGCTGGACATACAATGGGATGGAATAACCCGCGCTCACAAATATCCCTTCCTTGCGAAGTGCTTCAATGAACTTCTCTTTGGGCGCATTATTGAAATACTCTTTTTGATAGCGCCAGATGTACAGGTGAACCGAATTGCTGGTTATCCGCGGATCATCAGCCATCACCCCAATGCCTTTAATTTTTGACAGATGGTTATTCAAATAATGCGCATTGGCTTCCCTCTTTGCTTGCAGTGCCGGATATCGTTCAAATTGAGCGTGCAGCACCGCAGCCTGGAATTCCGTCATCCGCGAGTTGCCGCCGAGGTAATAATGCTCGTACCAGACGCCGCCGTCCACACGGCCGCAATTGGCGTAGGATCGGAGGAATTTCCCGGTCTCCTCGTCATTGGTGAGGATGATGCCCCCCTCGGCCGACGTGATATTTTTTGATGATTGAAAACTGAAACAGCCGGCATCGCCAATGGCGCCTACTTTAATCCCGTTCCAGGCTGAACCCCAGGCCTGGGCAGCATCTTCAACCACCTTCAAATGCCGTTTCCGGGCGATGGCCATGATGGCATCCATGTCAGCCGGCCTGCCGCCAAAATGCACCGGCATAATCGCCGCTGTCCGTTTGGTGATTGCATTTTCAATGGCGTCGATGGCAATATTGTATGTGGCAGGATCAATATCGACAAAAACAGGAATCGCGCCGGCTTCAAGCACGGCCGTGGCAGTCGCAACAAAGGTGTACGCAGGAAGTATCACCTCATCGCCGGGACCAATGCCCAGCGCCTGCAGCGCAATTTTAAGCGCAGTGGTTCCGCTGTTGACGCACACGCCAATTTTCGCATCATGATACTGAGCATACTTCGCTTCAAAGGTCTTCACCTTATCGCCATGAAGCGAACCCCATTTTCCACTTTCCACAACTTCTTTCAGGTACTGCAATTCTTTGCCATCCCAGACCGGCCAGGTCGGGAATGGTTTTGTCCGAACCGGTGTTCCACCATGCATCGCTAATTTCGACATACGTGACACTTCCTTTCCATCGTTTGGTATTGTTCTGATTCCATGGATGTGTTCAATCCATCAATATATATTTTGCACATATTCATACATGACACTGGCAGCAGCAAGAGGCTGTTGCTTCGGCGCGGAGGACGCGCTGCTGATACCGTTAAATGCTTTTCTTGTCTGCACCGCAAAGATTGGCAGAGACGCACCTGTCATTTGATAATGAAACTCTCATCCAGTTGAAAATCCTCCAGCAAATCAATGATACGAAGGATGCTGAGGTGGGAGTTTTCGATCAATGGTTTGGCGTGCGTTTCGATGGTAATATACTTGATATCAAAACCGTGCATGATGGCTTTGAGTTGGCCAGACCAATCCACGATACCATCGCCTATTATGACATATTCAGGCTCGCCATTGGCGCTCAGGCGATAGTCTTTCACATGAATGGAGCGGATATGTTTTCTGATGGCCAGAAACCCATAGGGATAGGGAATTTCTCCGGCGCCGGCAGCATTGGCCAGATCCCAGTTCGCCTTGAGATTATTGGAATTGATATCGTCCAGAATTTTCGCTGTATTTACCCCGTTATCCGCCCAATAGCCGGGCTCATTTTCGAGCAGCAAATTGAATCCATATTTTTCTGCCAGAGACGCCATTCGTCCCAGGATGTGAACCACCTGAATATAATCGGATTGAGGCTCTCGCTCGTATCGCTTGAATCCGAAGATGATGACATTTCTGGTGCCCAACCGCTCGGCCAATCGAAAACTCTCGTAAATGGTATCCTCAATCTGGGGTTTCAATTGTTCTTCATTCAGGAGCGATATTTTAAAAAGTCCAGGGGAAATGGCCGAGATATTCAATTCGGAATCTCTGATGGTCTCCTGTATCATGCGAATCTCATCATTGGCCACATAGGGCACGCGGCCCGTGGTGAGAGTTCGGATTTCAAAATCGGTGATTCCCCACTCCGACCCATAGTCCGCCGCTTCCCTGAAATCCAGTGATATCTCATCGGATACTATTGCCAGTTTCATAGCTGCTCATTCCCTTGTTAGCTTTCATGAAATCCGAGCCTGTTGGTGTCACCCTGATGCAGCGCAGCTTCCCAAATCAAATGATTAAATTTTCGTTCTCAACGGCAACAACGCGAGCCGGCGCCGCAGAGCTGCCGTAAATATTCAGGGGCAGGGCAATTAATAAAAATCGATTCAAATTGATCATGTCGAGATTGGTCAGATTTTCGATCAGGAATCTGTCGCTGCCGAGTAGAACCCGCTGGACTTCGCCGGAGAAAGGCACATCCGCGCCAATGAATGGGACATTCCTGTCATAGGCTAAGTATTCAGCAGCGTCGGATGTGATGACCGGAAAGTCCATGTAATACTGGCCTTTTTCCCAGAACTCTGACCAACCCGTATGGATAATGACGCCATCCCCCGGTTTAATATAGAAATGTTGCATGTCTTCGTACGTGATGAAATCCTTGGCTCGCTTATCGCTGATGTGAGCAATGCTGGAGTAGCTGATGAGTCTATCCAGGGGCAGGTGCTCCAGGGATTTCAACTGGGCCCGAAAAAATCGCGGGGCTTTGATGTGCGTTCCGCTGCAGACCATGAGATCGAGCTTGAAAATATGTTTGCCGCTGTGGGGATCTGCATATCGGCGCACATTCGCTGAACTGTACCACTCTTCCCGATATTGAGGCATGCCCTCATAAAAAGGATGAGACAGATCAATTGTCCGCATTATAATCTCTTGATATTTAAAGGATGAAAACTCTCCAGAATTTTTTCAAGATCGGTTCGGAGAAATTCATAGTCTTCGCTCCGAACCTGACAGATGATCGAGTATGAAGTTTTGCTGTACACGACGAACATGGCCAACCACACCGGGTACGAGTACCTGACCGACTCCGGAAATTCCACCATGTAGTAAGCGCCCCGCAACTTGCCGAACGTCGTTAAAACCACAGGCTGAATCACGCGCACCGTATCCGGCGCTGAAAACGACTGGCTGATCTCTGCGAAATTTTGCATGGCCAGGCTTTGCGGCGTTCGTGGCTCGGCCAGCGGCATCACACCCATCTGCACCAGCGCCAGCGTGTCTGCGCCATCCCGGCGGTACATCTCAGCCAGGACGTAGATGTTTTCCAGAATGGTTTTGGACACGTCCTGGGTCGCGAGCGAATCCACGTTATCAACGCAGGTCATCTCCCAGTCCGAGTTGGGCATGGAAATGCAGAAATTCATCGGCTTATTGAAATAGGTTTTATCCACAACCTTTATCTCTTCGGCAAATCGTGGCGCGGCCGGCTGCTTCAGTTTTTTCATATCAGCTTTCAGATAGGCCATCAGCGCGAGGACGACCCCCAATGCGAGCACCATGAAGTAGACGCTTCCGAATCCCGACTTTTTATTTGCTTTCATGCTAAACATAGTTACAATTCCTTGATGAACATTGAATACGTTTCGGTTCAGCGGCTGTAGACCGCTGTCCGATGGGACCAGTTGTAATGCGTTTTTTTATAATTGATTCGCATCATCCCTCTTCATCCGCCCCTTCTTCTTGCGGCATTATCGCTGACTGTATTTCAGGTTCCGGCAGCAGATGACGGGGTAAAAAGAAAACGCCAGCAATCAGAGTCGGCACGACAGCGCTTGCAATAACCACTGCAACCAGAAAAGAATACTGTGACTGCGTGACGATGTGGTGCGAGAACCCATACAAAGCCGAAATTGTTCCGAACGTCAGGCCAGTGGACATCATCAGCGTGTAATACCATCGCTCATCTCGTCTGCGGCGAAACTGACCGATTATCGGGTAAAGTCCCAGGATCTTCGATATCACCTTCCCCCCAAGCAATAGCAAAAAAACGACCGGGGCAGCTACCAGGGCCGGCAGCGAGACGAATGTTCCCGCACGAAGAAAATAGAACGGAGTGAGAAACCCGACGGTCAATGTTCGAAAACGACGAATCCAGAAAGTGTCTCCGTTCGAGAACTCAGCCAGCACCATACCAACGAGATAGGCGGGAAGAACTGCCTCGCTCCCAGACCAAAGCGCTAAGGCGCCCAATGCGAAAAGAATGAAGATGATCCATTTGGTTCGGATGGCCGCAGTCCGATAGGCATAGATGCGCGTCAACAACTTGCTCGTGAATGGCAATATCAACAGCGTGAGGGTCGTCGCCGCGATGAAGATGATAGTCTTGTACGTAAAAGGGGCAAACAACAATCCGAGAGCGATCACTGTTCCGAGATCGTTGATGAAGCATGCCCCAAGAATACCTTTGCCGAAGTCCGTCTTATTGAAGCCTGTTTCAAGCATGACTGCATAGACAACTGCCATGGACGTGGTCGAAAGCGCCACGCCGCTAAGTAAACTGGCCTGTAAATTCCAGCCCAGAACGTACCAAGCAATAGCTGCACACCCCACGAATGGGGCAAAAAAGCCAATAAGACCTACGACAGTTACTTCCTTCAGTTTCTTTTGTAACACTTCAGGATCAAGTTCGGCGCCCGCCAGGAACGTGAGCAGGACAGCCCCTGATGCAGCCAAAAACCTGAGCCATTCTGAGTTGGAACCGAGTGAATCGGCCTTTCCGAAATAACCAGCCACTGCGGCTGCTACCACACCAACACAAATTTCAACCAGGGCAATGGATATCCGCAGATGGTACGCGACCACCGCTGAGACAACGGCTAATCCGAGCCACAAGGCGGCAAGTGTGTAAATATGTTCCATAATGAAGTCCTCGTTTTTGAAAGCGTTCCAGACCACTGCGCAGCAATCGGTGTTGTAGGAGTCATCAGCCTGGTCTGGGCGGTTTCACGGGGGGACTCCATCCCCAGCATCATTTTCTATTGGCTACATTTTAAAGTTCCTTCTTCTTCATCGAATTTCCTTCTTGCCGTTTCACGGTGGACGGTCGCGACCGTCCACTACGTGTATGTCCAATAAAAATATAGGCGCCAAAATTTTTACTGGTCATTCATATATTTCATGGATGCCAATAGCTGAACCTCTTAAACAAAAATTGATTTTGCACACGAATCCTTCAATTATCCACCGAACTTCAATTGAAGCGCGGCGGTTTGGGCAACTGGTTCCAGATATTGACTGCCAATTTAACTCCAATCCTTTGAGAATACTTTTTTAAATTTGCTGGTCGCTTCTGCTAACCAAGCGAACGCAGGCTCCCACGTACTGTCTTCTGAAAATCGAAAACTATTGATTGTTCTTATCCGGCTTGCCTTTTTACCAGGTAGTTCTTGCCATTCCAAAGAATTCGGCATCTCAAGTTCATTTTCAATCTGTACTTTTTTTGAAAGGAAAATTTGATAAAGAGCTTTTGAATCGGGAATGTAAAGTTCACAACGAACTTTATCCTCTCGAGAATCGACAACGAGTGATATATGACAATCGGCTCGCCCAATCGAAATATCAAACCAGTGTTGGGGTCTAGGACTTCGGAGCTTCAATTTCGGATTATTTTTTGAAACAAATTCTTTAAACCGTTGCCAAAACTCAAGCTGTTTTGTCTTTGTATCAGTCAATTCACTTTCTTGTGAACTGGTACGAACAGAACGTTTCCACTCATTCGGGCGAGATATTACTGTGAATTTTGGAGCCGGGGGGGAATCTGCGATTTGCCATAGTTCAACAACAACTAGAAAGAAGTTGATTTGTTCATCTGTATGCTCATTGAGCCAGTCAACCGCTTGCTGATGCTCTTCTCTTACCTCACGGACAATCCAAATAATAAATTCAGCATCTAATCCTGCGGCATAGGTAATCAGTTGGCCAAGATGTGAATGATCCGTAATTTCAAGTTGATTCTCAATAATAATTTTTCGGCCAGTGTTTTCCTCTTCGGCAAGAATATCCACATTGAATCTGCCAACACTGGCCTCAGTTTGAGTTATCTGAATTCCTATGCCGACTTCATCAGCGAGCAATTCAATGTTTTCTGATTCAGCGAGCCAGTGAGTAAAATCCAATGCTTCATGCTTCCAGTATTCTCTTAGATCAACACGATTTAGTTTGCCAAGCTTCATTATTGCTCCTATTACAACCAACATTTTGATAACCGCCTGACTATTCCACAGCTTGTGACAGCGCGGTATTCCTTCGTTTATCACCACAATAAAGACTTACATCAGCGGTAACTTTTATCGAAACCATATTTCCGACGCCGCGCAGCCGTTTTTCGACTTGCTTGGATTCTAACTCACCACCGCAAACAGAATACACCACAAAACTTCGCGGAACAACTAAATCTTAATAGAGCACAGAGCTTTGAAAAACCGCCACACTGTCTGCGGTCAGGTGCAATGACGGGTTGGCAACGATCACTGCGAAGCGATGAAACCTCCAATAACCGCCAGGATAGGTTTCAGCTTTTTTTGAATTGGATCTACATCGACCCCAAAGTTTTCCAGGGCTGTTGCTCCAAGCAGGAAAAGAGAATTCTTTGGGGCAAAGATTACCGGACATGGGATATTGCCTTCCAACCCTTCAATTTGAAAATCACAAAAGCCAAGGAGCCTCGTATCCTCTCGACCGTCCGCAAGTATTAACTTTCGTGTTACAGATGGTTCCACATCTATTCTTTCAAGATAATCCTCTGGCACAAAAGAATAAAGAGATCCCGTATCAACCCAGAAATCTTTTTCAAAAAACTGGTTCGGGTTTTTACTGTTAGATATCTTCACTTTTTTCTTGAACATACCCATATTATTTCCTCCTCCTATCAATTTCTTCTATTGCACACCGCCTGGCTGTTCCGCATCATGCGACACTCAGTGCTTCTCAGGCTTTTCACTTCGATCGACACCAGCTACCAGATAAATTTAAAAAAATTATCCATAAAGTCAATTAAAAAATCACATTATAAACTTGATTTTTTCATGCCAATTGGCTATTTTCATTGGCCCGAGTTCATGACTACCAAAAATTCGTAAGAATCAGTTTCTTTCACAACATGGCGTTTATCATGAATCATAAACTCCTCGTCACCGCTATTGTAACGCTGGGATTTTCATCGCTGGTCGGACAGGCCGTGCTGATGCGGGAACTGGTGATCCTGTTCACCGGAAATGAACTGACGCTGGGGATCATGCTGGCCATCTGGCTGCTATGGACGGCCGTGGGCAGCGGAGTCTTCGGCAAAATACTTCAGACGATACACCATCCCCGGCGCATGCTCCTCATCAGCCAAATTTCCATTGCGCTGCTGTTGCCGCTGTCCGGCATCGCCGTTCGATTGAGCAAAAACCTGCTATCCCAGCCCGCGGGAGAAATTACCAGTCCGCTGTTCATCGTGCTGATCCCACTCATCGCGCTGGCGCCGGTCTGCATTTTGTTCGGCTTCATCTACCCTCTCGGCTGCAGGCTCTTTGCACTGTCCAGGCCGCATGCGGGAGAAATTCCCGGCCGGGTATTTTTCTGGGAATCCATCGGCGCCGGCATTGCCGGCTTCGTGGCCGGCATTTTCTTCTTCCGCTGCCTGTCAAATTTTGAAATTTTAGCCCTGCTCAGTTTTTTAAATCTGGTTGTCGCGGCGCTGCTGTTTCAGCCGCTTCAAAAAAAATACATTCGGTTCGTTGTTCCGCTTCTGCTGCTCCTCGCAGCGACCTTCGCTATGTTCACACCGCGTCTGGATTTTTATTTGAGTTCAAGACAGTGGCGCCCGTTGGAACTCATCGAGACCAGAACCACCATCTACGGCGACATTGCTGTCACAAAACTGGGAAATAGCCTCAGCTTTTATGAAAACGGAATGCTCATTTTTTCTCATCCGGATGAAATGCGCGCGGAGGAGTCGGTTCATTACGCGCTGCTGGAGCACCCGACGCCAAAGAGCGTGCTGCTCATCGGCGGCAGCGTTGCCGGATCGCTGGAGCAGATACTCCATCATTCCACTGTGGAGAGACTGGATTTTGTGATGCTGGACCCGGCGCTCTTCGACCTCGCCAGAAAGCATATCCCGTCCGTTGGGAAACTGATGGCGAATGAAAAAATCCGGGTGATTTTCGCCGATGGCCGAAAATTCATCCAGCGCACGCCTGCCAGGTACGACGTGATCATTGTCGATCTGCCGGATCCGCAAACCACGCTGATCAATCGATTTTACACGCGTGAGTTCTTCATCGCTGCGAACAAGCGACTGACGGAAACCGGCATGATTAGCTTTTCCATTACATCCTCAGAAAATGTGCTGAGCCAGAGTCAGCGGGATGTTTTGAACGGCCTGTTCCATACGCTGAACCAGGTTTTCCCGGACATTTTTCTCATCCCGGGGAATACCGTCCAATTCATCGCCTGCAACGCGCCGAACGTCATTGAAAGAGACCCGCAGGCGCTGATCAGGCGGATCAGCGAGCGCCGGCTTCCCACGCAGTATGTGCGCGAATATTTTATCCCATTCCGAATGTCCCCGGGCCGACTCGAATACATCGCCCAACAAGTCAGGGACGCGGTAGTTCCAGCCGCCAATACGGACTTCCACCCCATCGGTTATTTCAACAGCATCGCGTTGTGGCTATCCTCTTTTTCCGACGCTGCGGCGCGACACGCGCATCATCTCCATCAAATTCATCCCGGGGTATTGCTGGCGCTGATGTTCATGGCGCTGCTGCTCGCACTGGGGATAGCTATAAAATTGCACAAGACGAGGCCATTGAGCCGGCTGGCCATCAACACCACAATGGTCGTCGTCGGTTTCACCGCCATTTCTTTGGAAGTCGTCATCATCCTCGGATTTCAGGCCATGTACGGTTACGCCTTTTACCAACTGGCGCTGATCATGAGCGGCTATATGATCGGTCTCACGCTGGGCAGTCTTGCCGCGTTGTCAAAAATCCGCCGCGCCAGCGCCACAGCAGGGACTTTTCTCAGGTTTCAGGTGGCGCTTGCCGGCTATCCGCTGCTCACCTTCGGAATTTTCACGTGGTTAGCGCGCAACGCGATTCCCGACTGGCTGTTCCAGTTGATCTTTCTGGCGCTGATTGTCGGCATTGGATTTATCGGTGGATTTCAATTTCCAGTAGCGAATCATCTTATTCATCGGGAGGGCGAAAGAATCGAAAGGACGGGTGGCGCGCTTTACGCATTGGACCTGACCGGCTCGGTGTTTGGCGCGTTCATCACCAGCGCGTTTCTCGTGCCGCTGTTCGGCCTGGGCTGGATCTGCCTGTTCTTCTGCGGATTGAACGCAGTCTCAGCCGTGATGTTTTTTTCTTCTCAGAAGAGAACGGATCGCGCCAGCGCAATGAGTCTCAATTGAATTGAACCGCAAATGCCGGCAGCCTTTGAGGCACACGGACAGGATCAGGGGTCGCCTTTGCCGGAGCGTGTCGCAGAGGTTGCACAGGACAATCACCCTTTAAAATCCGGATTGATTGCGCGAACATCCTGCTGTCGGACTGTCAATCCAATCGCGTCATAAAAATTGAGCAACGGAACAACATACTTCCGGCTCGAATTCAGCATCTGCCGAAAGTCCCCGACCGTGAGTTGGGTATTCGTTTCAAAATGCTTCCTGATAATTTGTATTCCCTCCATCACCCGGCGCGAATGAAAAATGATCTCTTCCTCCACGCGCCGCAGCATGCCGGTCTCGATTAAAATGTCCACCAGTTCGCTCACGTCCTCCTTCGAAAGACCGGTCTTTTCAGCAATCTGGGCGGGACTCGACGTGGTAAAATTTTCTTCGAAATATATCGCCGAAATTCTATCCATGGCCTTCTGCTGCTTCTCCGACACGACTAATTTGTGACTGGCCGCAGCCACCCGATTTTCGGCGATGGTGATTTTCTGCCCGCTCACCAGTTCGTCCAGAATTTTATTGAACAGAAGGACATCGACGGGAATGTCGATGAGCACTTTCAAATCGGTGCGGGAGATGCCCTTGCGATTGGGATTTTTCTCGTGATATTCGCTCAACGAGTTCAGTATCTTCTCACTCAGCCGATCGTGGTAAGTCGAGTGCAGGAAAAAGGTCTGTCCCTTTTCCTGATAGCGATAGCAACGATTTGTTTTACACAGGGATTCCAGAGCCACATCAACGCGCTCAGCGCTCAGCGAGGATTGCTGAACCAGATCCTTGGCAGTGACTGCCGTGAACTTGTTACTCAGCAGATTCTGGTCAATAATGTTCTCAGGATCGCCGCTCTCCAGAACATTGATTGTTTTCAGCACGTCCTCGGAGAAACGCTTGTGGCGCTTGGGTTTCACGTCCAGCACCACGCCTCCGCCAATCGTGTAGACCGGGGAATACGAGCGCACGACAAACCTGTCCCCCACATCCGCAACGATGGGACTCTCCAAACGAAATTGAATGTAGACGGACTCGCCGCGCTTCACCTCTTCGCTGTCCAGTATGCTGACGCGACCGATGACTTCGGCAGTGCCGATATTCAGTCGGATTCGCGCTGTGTTTTTCAGATTGCGGGAAGCGCTTTCCAGCAGATAAAATTTGCCATCGAAAAAGCGGGTCGACTGAAACATGGCCGGCTCTGCCAGCACATCGCCGCGGGTTACCGCTTCTTTCTCGATATTGGCCAGATTGATGGCAGCCCGATCGCCGATTTTCACCTGATTCACGGTGTTCTCATGAATCTCCAATCGCCGAACGCGCAGCTTCGCGTTCTGAGGCAACAGTTCCACCATCTGGTCCATTTTCAGGGTGCCGGAGAGGACAGTGCCGGCGACCACGGTCCCAAATCCTTTCATCGTGAACACCCGATCGATGGGCATCCGGAAAACACCTTTGTCCTGTCGCTCTTCTTTGCCGGCCACAGCAGCGTTGATGATCTCCTTCAGGGTTTCGATCCCTTCACCGCTCTGATTGGAAATCGGGACGATCGGCGCATCTTTCAGGAAGGTATCTTTGACAAATTCTTTGATCTCTTCGATGACGAGCTCCAGCCAATCGCGCTCGACCAGATCGATTTTGGTGATGACCAGAATGCCCTGTTTAATCTGGAGCAATTTTAAAATATCCAGATGTTCCCTGGTTTGCGGCATCACGCCATCGTCCGCAGCAATGACGAACAAGACCAGGTCAATGGTGCTGACGCCAGCCACCATGTTCCGGACAAACTTTTCGTGACCGGGCACGTCAATGATGGTGACGTCGTCGCCCAGAAATGCAAAACCGAGATCGATGGTCATGCCCCGCTCTTTTTCCTCCCGCAGCCAATCGGTGTCGGTGCCGGTGAGATTTTTCACCAGCGACGTTTTCCCGTGATCGATATGGCCGGCAGTGCCAATGACAAAATGCCGTTTCTTGTTTATCTGATTCATTCGCTCTCCTGCAATATCCTGGCAATCGCCTGGACGATTAATGGTATCTCATTCCCGAGCAGCGTCCTCACATCGAATGCAACGCAGTCATTGATAATGCGGGTCGTAATGGCCGGTTCACTCAGGCGCAGTCTGCGGCCCAATTCTTCTGATGTGAACGGGCGCAGCGTGACGTAAACGAGCCATGTCGGGAGCGATTCCGTCGCCAGGGACCCGCCGCCGACTTCAGAGAGCCCCTTTTTGAGGACAGCCTCTCCGCGCTCGCCCAGCACCATCGCAATTTCTGTCTGAAGCGACAGGGCGTCGGCCTGAACCTCGGTCTCGTCTTTCATCAACATCCGGATGACCGGATGGAACTGCTCCAATTTCTTTTTATCCAGAAACAGACGCAGGGTCGCTTCCAGCGCGGCGAACGTCAATTTCCCACAGCGAACCGCCCGCGCAAGTTGGTTCTTTTTAATCTGATCAATGTACTTTTTCTTCCCGACAATGATGCCAGCCTGTGGCCCGCCCAGCAATTTGTCCCCGCTGAACGTGACGACATCGGCCCCGGCTTTGATGCTCTCGCCCACAACCGGCTCTTTTGGCAGACCATATTTGGACAGATCGAACAACATGCCACTGCCCAGATCATGCACCACCGGGATTTTGTATTTTTTCCCCAGAAGCACCAATTGTTCAATCGGAACATCCGAGACAAAACCGATGATTCGGTAATTGCTCGTATGCACCTTCATCAGCAGCCCGGTATTCTCGTTGATGGCGTCCTCGTATTCCCAGAATTCAGTCTTGTTCGTGGTGCCAATCTCCGTCATAATCGCCCCGCTCTTCTTCATGATGTCCGGGATGCGGAACGAGCCCCCGATTGTGACCAACTCTCCCCGCGAGACAATGGCCTGTCTGCCATTGGACAGCGTATTCAGCGTCAACAGGGTCGCTGCCGCATTGTTGTTCACCACGGCAGCGGCTTCAGCGCCGGTGAGGCTCACCAGCAATTCCTGAACCAGATCATGGCGACTCCCCCGCTTGCCGGATTCCAGATCGATTTCCACTGAGGAATAACCATGCGTCACGTCCATGAGCGCTTGCTGCGCCTGATAACTCAACGGCGCTCGCCCGAGCCCTGTGTTTAGTACAATGCCACTGGCATTGATCACGCGCCGCAGTTTCGGCCGCAGGCTGAAGGATATTTTCTCCGCAATGGAATCGACAATGTCTTTTGAATGAATCTGAAGCTTTTCCAGTTCAGCCTCATCCATTTTTGAAATTTCACTCCGATAGATTTTCAAGGCGCCGCGAATTTTTTCGATGACCAGGTCCCGGGGAAATTCCTGGAGCAGATGCTGCATGCGCTCTGTCTGAAGCATTTTATCCACCTGAGGGATTCGCGCTAACACAGTTTGCAGAAATTTTTTCGGTTCTTTTTTCAAAGGGAATCCTTTCTAACCTGAATTATTCATGAACTTGCTCAGAATTTGAGTCAACATTCAGATTTTCAATTAGCTAAAGGCTAAGCTATTTTGAAACTCAGTTTTTATACGTTTATTCTAAAAAGTGCACCATTCAGGTTAGCCAGCCTCCTTTACATATACTATGAATAATGCAGGCTAAACTGGCTGAATGTTACCGGCGACCCGGTGATTGCCATACAGTGTGCTGAATCATGTTTTGCCGCCTCTGGAAATCGCGGCGGTACGGGCTCGATGATGGTTTCAGTATAAACGCTATCCGTTTGCTGCAGATCGTGGAATCGATCGTTCTGCGACTGCTGATTCATCCACACACGACGCGATTGACGCCCTGTTCAATCGGTTCTGGAAATGACTCAGACACGCATCTCATGTAAAAAATTTAAATGGTTCAGCAGGACAATTTTCAATCCCATCGTCAACGGAGATGTTGCGCCCACGTGATCTGTCCGAAGATTTCAGGGACAGGAGTTGGCGCAACGGTAAAGTGCATCATCAACTGAAAATGGCAAAAAATGCAGCGCCCATGGAATCCGCCGGACAGCGGCGCCATGACGGCGCAGCACACAGGGAGACGCACCGGGATGTTTTGAATATTACTCAGTAAACACGCTCAATGACTGAATGCAAAGACTGGATGTTGTTCAGGATAGCGGCCAGAATGGCTTTCGTTGTAAATGTGTTGAAACATGCCTATTTTACGTAAAATTCCGGAAAGTTACAACTAAAATTTTGAAGGACAAAAATGTAATTCAAATTTCAAGGACGAAATTCAATTTGGTTTCAGACACTGGGGACTATGGCTTCAGCAGATGAACGCTTGCATCTAATTCATTGAAAATTAAACAGTAAATTTTTCGGTCCTGAAATGGCATGCAAATTGCTAAAATAAGAGTGAAAACAGGATGAAACAGAAAAACAGGAAACTCCCATTAACGCCGTTCTTAAACGACGACGACGAATGAAAGACGAAGCCTTGTTGGACGGAAATGGATACGATAACGGTTGGGCACAATCAACGGCATGATGGGATGGTTTCTGAATACCAACTGATGTCATAAAATATCTTGCTCATATCCCTCAAAAGCCGGCATCTCCCCTTATGGATGTCGGCTTATTTTATTGATACCAGCAACCACACCTCGTACAGAATCAATAGACTATAACCAAAAAGCACCAGAAAGAGAATCCGCTTCACCGGAAGTCGGTAGTTGAACACAACGAAATTTTTGTGCACCAACAGCGCCAACAGACAGAGCCCGGTGATCGTATACTTGATGAGCAGAAACCAGGTTGGCCCCAGTTTCAGCGCGAAAACAAGGAATGGATTCAACTCTGTTGCGCCGCGGGACAGCAGCACCAGGGTAATTCGGGCGTCCAGCGCGCACAGCAGCAGCGTGATGGCAAAGACAGCCAGGGATTTAAGGCCGTAACGATCGACATAGTGGTTCGTCTGCCGATTTTCAGCCCGGCGCTGGTACGCTCGTTTGCCGGTCAACGTGTGCCGATTTAAAAAATGCGTCGGTTGTTGCCGGCGATCGCTGACATGCTTACGACGCTCTGAGATAGCTGCCTTGTTCAATGTTTGTCATCCTTCTTTGATTTTGAACTCAATTCAATCCGGAGAAAAAGCGACGCTTTTCCGCATCTTTGAGAACGACTGGCATGATGGATTCTTCAATAGAAATCGACAAAAACCCGATAATCTTTATCGGTACTGTCGCACAGAATAAAATGCGCCCCGGCGATGAAAATCCTTGCTTCTGACTTTTATGACTATTATATTTAAAACCGATTTTGGAGCATGGCTGAAAATTTTAAATCCCTGGCATGTCTGAACATTAGCACCTGAAAAATTCATCTCTAATCTCTGACCAACCCGGAGGCTTTCATGCACGCACGCCAATTTTCTCGCATCTTCCTTTTGCTTGTCACGCTCACGGTGGTTTCCTCCCATTCGATGGCAGCCACCATCATACACCGCTACTCCATCGCTGCGCCGAAATTGATCGCCCAATCCGATGGCTTCACGCTGCTCAGCCTGGCCGACAGCTACCAGATGGGGAAGATTGGCGAGCCAACGCTGCCGCACATCCCGGTACGACTTCTGCTCCCGCCGGGACATTCAGCCCGCTCCATCGAAGTGCATTTTCGCGGCAGGCTGAAACTGGCGGAGGCGGTGACCCTGTCGCCGCGGCAATACCCGCGGACTGAGATGGTCCCCGACGCGGATCAGCACCTGAACAGCGCCGTCTATCTGAGCCAGGAGATTTACGCGATTCCCTCACCGAGCGTGGAGACGCACTTTTTCCACGGCCATAGTGTTGCGCTCGCTTTCTTCTGTCCGGTCGAATATATTCCAGCCAGCGGCTCTGTTTCTTACTTTTCAGAAGCGGACGTCGTGATCGAAACAGCGCCGGACTCCCGCGCCGAGCAGGCCTTGAATCGATTCCCTTTAACCCCCTTTGCGCAAAACGCCCTTTCAAAGCGGGTGGATAATTTCAATCACAGTCGCCGATTGTATTCGAGTCCTGTTTTTGAGCCGGTGTACGATTATCTGATCATCACCCGAAAAGATTTCCTCACGAACTACCAGAGCCTGGTGACCTTCTACAATCAACGTGGCATTCGAACGCGGGCAACCGCTGTGGAAGAGATTTACAAATCCATCGCAGGCGCGGATGAACAGGAAAAAATCCGCAATTACATCATCCAGCAAATCGCGACTTCCGGAATTTCCTGCGTGCTGTTGGCCGGCGACGCCGATATGGCCGATGACATCCTGCTGCAGGTTCCTATCCGTAAATTTTACTGCGAAGTGCTGTCCGGCGGGAGTATTGTTTCGGAGGACATCCCGACTGATCTGTATTACAGCGCCCTGGACGGTAACTGGAATACGGACGGCGATGATGCGTGGGGCGAGCCAGGCGAGGACGATTTGCTGCCGGAAATAGCTGTCGGACGGATCTGCGCCGATACCGCTGATGAGATTGCCGCGTATCTCAACAAGATTTTCAATTATGTTTCGCGTCCGGTTGTGAGCGATTCGAGACGAATGCTCATGGCCGGAGAAAAACTGTGGGATAATCCACTGAGCTACGGTTCTGATTACCTCAATCTGCTGATCGGGAATCACGACGACAATGGCTATTTCACGGTGGGCATGCCTGCTGATCTGGACTATATTTTTCTCTACGAAAAGACGATGGGGCCGTGGAATGGGGGCGATATCATGCAGCGGATCAATAGCGGCTGCAACATCATTTTTCATGATGGCCATTCCAGCATGAACGGCAACATGAATTTATCGTTAGCCGATATTACCAACGAAAATTTTCAGGCATGCGACGGCGCAAAGCATTTGAATCCTGTGGTCTACTCGCACGGCTGCAACTCCGCTGCTCTCGATTTGCAGACGTTTCGCGGGGGTGATTGCATTGCCGAAGCCATGCTGGAAATTGAGAAATTTGCCTCCGCCTACATTGGCAATACCCGCTACGGTTGGTTCAACGAAGGACAGACCGAAGGGCCGAGCATTCATCTGAATCGCGAATTTATAGGGGCGATTTACGGCGACAGCATTTTCACCCTCGGCGCAGCCCATGCCTCTTCCAGATTTCGAACCGCGCCCTTTGTCACCGCGCCGAATCAATGGGAGCCCGGCGCATTGCGCTGGTGTTTTTATGGCTGCAACGTGTTGGGCGATCCGGCGATGCCGCTGTGGACCAACACCGTAAGCACATTTAACTCCATCAGCTATCCGTCTGAGATTGAAAGCATTCCGGCGACGGTTCATATCAGCGCCGATGTTGCCGGCGCCAGAGTCGCTCTCTCTTCGAACGGCGAAGTACTTTCGACAGGAATCACCGGCGCGAACGGGAATATCGATCTTCCTGTCAGCACTGCGCCCAGGTCAGCCACAATCGACCTGACTGTTACTGCGCACAATTACGTTCCTTTCACCGGCGCTATTTCCAGCCCGTCCACGAACGTCCTCATCGAACAGTCAACAACCTTCAATTTTACTTTGAATAAAAGCTATCCCAATCCGTTCAATATGACGACTACGATTCAATTTTCGATTTCAAAACAAAGCGATGTTCAACTGGAAATTTTCAATGTCATGGGTCAACGAATGGCAACGCTGTGGTCTGGACCGCTCAACGCCGGAAATCATCAGCGCCAGTGGGATGCACGCGATGCGGCAGGGAACACGCTTCCCAGCGGCATTTATTTCATTCGCCTGAACTCCATCGAGGGGACCAGGATCGAATCATGCCTTTTGCTCAAATGAAAATCAGACTTGATTCAGGCGCTTTTTGCCGAATCGTAGATCGGTCTTTGTAAGAGGACGATTCAATCGACCGTAATGCGCCTGAGCTCTATTTCAAATAGAAAGCCGATTCAGCCATGACGCTGTCGTCGGACGCTACCATAATTCACAAACCTGTTATTCGCAAGAAAAGGAATCTGCCCATGACAGAACACAAACCATTCATTCCCGCAGAAATGAAAGTCAAAGACTTCAACTTCAAAACCGTCAGTATCGGAATCGTGCTGGGAGCGATTTTTGGGAGCGCCAATGCCTATCTCGGCCTGCTGGTGGGACTGACCATCAGCACCGCCATCCCGCTCGCAGTTGTCTCCGTTGCAATTCTACGGATTCTCACGCCTCTGTTCGGCAAAGGCACAATCCTCGAAGGCAATGTGATGCAGACCGTCGGCTCTGCCAGTTCATCACTGGCCTCCGGGACGATTTTCACGATTCCGGCGCTGTTCATTTGGGGCTACCAGCCTTCGCTATTTCAAATGACATTATTGGCGATGTGCGGCGGCGTCATCGGCGTTCTGTTCATGGTGCCGCTGCGGGGATTTCTCATTGTCAAGGAGCATTACAATTTGCCCTATCCGGAAGGAACGGCCAGCGCCGAGGTGCTCATTGCCGCCTCAGAGGGAGGCTCTTCTGCAAAAAATGTCTTCATTGGGTTGGGCCTCGGCGCATTTTTCAAGAGTCTCATTTCGCTGTTATACTTGTGGCCCAGTAAAGTTTTCCTGCACATACCATTCGTACAAAAAGCCATTATTGGCATTTCCACCACACCGGCGCTACTCGGCGTGGGCTATATTCTGCGCCTTCGAATCGGCACGATCATGGTCAGCGGTGGTCTCCTCTCGTGGGTGTTCATCATTCCATTCATCGCCTATAAATTTGGGGATTCCGCCATCTGGCCGGATACGTTGGCCTATCTCAGGGCAAATGGCCTGGCCCAGGACATCACCACCATCGGCCAATTGAGCGCCAAGCAAATTTGGGAGGGCTACATCCGAATCATTGGCGCCGGCGCTGTGGCAGCCGCCGGAATTATCACCGTGGCCCGGTCGATTCCCACCATGATTCAGTCGCTGAAAATTGGCGTGGCTCAGATCAAATCGAGCACAACCAAGTCCGGCGAGACCAGACTCCGCACCGAACAGGACATTCATTTGAAGTGGGTCCTTCTTGGAATTTCTCTCGTCATTTTCGCAGTCACGTTCATCCCGGGAATTATTGGGCACCACACTTTTCTGCTCATGCGTTTTCTCAGCGCCCTGGCTATCGCGCTGTTCGCGTTCATTTTCGTGACAGTCTCCTCCCGAATCGTTGGGCTGATCGGCGTTTCCTCCAATCCCACCTCGGGCATGGCCATCGTCACCCTGTTGGGAACAGGTTTGATTTTCAATCTGATTGGCTGGACCGACATTACCGGAAAAATCACCGCGCTCACCATTGGGACCATGGTCTGTATCGCCGCTTCCATTGCCGGGGATATTTCTCAGGATTTGAAGACCGGCTACATCATCGGCGCCACGCCGAGAATTCAACAGATCAGCGAAATCATCGGGGCCATAGGCTCGGCTTTCTTCATCAGTCTGGCCGTGTTGTATCTGGGCAAAGCCTATGGTTTTGGCACAGACGCCCTGCCGGCGCCGCAGGCGACCCTGATGAAGACGATATTGGATGGCGTCCTCGGCGGGAATCTGCGATGGGATCTGGTGGGTATCGGCGCAATTTTTTCGATCATTGTTCTCTTCTTCAAAATCCCGCCCCTTCCGTTTGCTGTTGGCATGTACCTGCCGCTCTACACCATGACGCCGGTGTTCATCGGCGCGCTTATCCGTTATCTCGTGGATAAAAATTACAACGTAGACGCGCAGTCAAAAGTGAAAGATCAGGGCGTGCTATTGGGATCGGGATTCATTGCCGGCGAAGGATTGATGGGCGTTGTCATCGCTGTCATTGCCGTGGTCATTTCAAAGGAACCAATATTTTTGGAAATCCACTACCCCACCGAATTGCTGGGACAGGTAGTCTCGGTGATCGCATTTTCTGCGCTGGGTTATTATTTGTACAAAGTGGCAGCAAAATCGCGCCAGACTTAAGTCGAACCGATTTTGAAAAAGTGCAAATTTTTATTGCGGCTCTGGATTAATGCAGGGCCGCAATTTGACAATAAAAACTGTTTTTCTAAAACTAAAAAACATTAACTAATTTCTGTCAACTTTTTTCAGGACATGACAGTTCAGGAAATTGAGAGGATTGTCGCTTTCAGTTGGCGCAGAGATATATTATAACTACCAATGGATTGATTACGAGGTAAATCAGGAACTAATTAATCGGTGGAACAATGTGTTCGAAATTTCAAAGGTTTTGCCGGTCATTTAGATGCGCCTCCCCATCTTTAAACCATCGCTAACCCTCCGAATCGCTAACGCAGCAGCAACATTTTTTTCGTGATTGACGCACCTCTTGTTTTCAACCGACAAATATACGTCCCACTTGGTACAAAATCCCCTGCGTTGTCCTTTCCATCCCAAATCACCTGGTGCGCGCCCGGGCCATAAACCGAATTGGTCAAAACCTGAATCTGGGCGCCAAGTACATTGTAAATAGAAATTTTAACCTTCGTTTCAACCGGAAGGTGAAAAGTAAGGATTGTCGAGGAGTTGAAGGGATTTGGAAAATTCTGTAAAAGGAGAAAATCAATTGTTTCATTTTCAGGAGCAGGCGTTTCCATATCACCCAAAAACGCAAGCCCCAAACTTGTGGCCACCCATTTATTTCCCTTAGCATCTATTAAAATATCCCACACATTGTTCGATGGAAAATTCGAATTATCTGGATTGAAAACCTCCCAATTCTTTCCATCAAATTTTGCAAGGCCCGCGCTTAAGGTTCCTATCCACACATTGCCCTGCACATCGGTGGCTATCTTCCAAATATCATCATCCGGCAATTCTGAATTCGATGAATTGAATACCTGCCAGTGGGAACCGTTATATTTAACCAGGCCGCCGCCAAGAGTTCCAAACCATTTTGCTCCGGCGCCATCGATGGCAATGGAAGATACAGTATTGACCGGCAGTCCTGAATTTTTCGTCTGATAAATCGTCCATGTACTGTTATTCAGCACAGCCAAACCATTGTATGTTCCAATCCATTTTATACCGGTCTTATCAATAAATATGCAATTGACATCATTATCCGGCAGCAGTGAATTGGTCTCATTGTAAATCACCCAATTCAAATTATCAAAAACAGCTACACCGCCTGTCTTGGTGCCGATCCATTTTCGCCCTTGGGAATCCAGAGTCACTGTCCAGGCGCGTACATCTGGAATTTCGGAATTATCTGGGCTATAAACTTTCCATGTGGTTCCGACCAGTTTGAACAAGCCGCCGATTTTTGTGCCCAGCCACTTCACGCCACTGGCATCGACAGCCACATCGTAAAAGGCATTAATTTGTGGCCCGAGAGAAGAAGAAAATGCCTGGATTTTCGTGCCGGAGTATATTTTTTTCTGCGGCTCCGTATTCGAGCTATCAGGAATATACGAAACCCATTTATCACCGTTGAACTCTATCAATCCTGAGTACTTGGATCCAATCCAGAGGACTCCCGCATCATCCATTGCCAGGGAAAGCACATTGGTATCCGATAATCCAGAATTTTCCGGATTGTAAACAATCCACTTTTTTTCTTGTGCAAAACACGGTATTTGAATTAGCAAGAGAAATATGGCAAAAAACAGAAATTTATTCTGCACGTTTTTTGTCTGAAATAATTCGCGACCTTTCATAAAAATTCACTTACCTCAAATACCGAGGCAATTCGAGTCCGTAGCTTCGGAACGTATCCCGCAACAGATCCATCCGATCAGTTCCCTGGGCTTCGCTGCTCAATCCTGTGGAGCCACTGGTGACTTTGACGAGGTCAAACCACAGTTCATTTTGCAACTCTCCGGTTTTTGTGGAGTGAATCAGCGATAAATCACCAAAGGCGCCTTTCACGGCAAAGATGAACACAACACCATGTTCAATCTCATCGTAACTCCAGGCTTCGAATTCTTTGAAGTCCGCAACATTGGGATATCGTTGTATTTCAGTCGGCTTGCCGTAGGTGATGAAAATACGACCGCGGTCAGTTCGCCAGCCGGCCAATTGCGACTCGCTATAATTATCTGATGAAAACCGGATTCGCTGCATCATCTCCTGCAATGGTTCGAAAAATCCCGTATTCGGATTAGTGTCGCGACTCTTCCAGTACCGATACAGAAATTCGCGCCGGGCAGTATCTGTGAGAAGCGCTTCAACTATTTTTCTATCGTGTTCCTCCCCCAAATAATCGTGCACAATAGTCGTCAGTATTTCTACGTCCTCCGGCGAAAGCAGAGCAATTTCGCTGCTGGCCACCTGGCTTTGAAGCGGAAGCGTATCGCGCTGAATAGGAGCGACGTTCGGATTATGGATGTAGAACCGTTTTTGCATCGAACTGTATTCTTTATTCGACTCGTCCATCAGCACAAAATGCAGGAAGTACGTTCCGCTCGGGACGGCAGAAACATCGAACATTCCGACTTCGGCGGCATCGTTGCCGCGAATTCGCTTCTTCTTCAAATCAACGGGTATGGCAGCTAACGGCAGGCCATAGCTATCCACAACCGTGCGCTTGATGATGTAGAAACTATCGCCGAAACGAGTGGGCAGATTGTAGTTTTCAAAATAATAATAAACCTGGTTATTCGTTTCTCCATACAGGGTGAGCGGATTGGGCACGACGCGAAATCGATTTTTAAAGAATCGATCTTCACTGTCGCCCGGGACTGGGGTAATTTCCTGGGCGAATTCCAGGCTGCTCATGGCCAGTGCCTGCGGGCCGAATGTGTGCACTTTAAAATCTTTCACTGCAATGCTGTCCGAGCGATTGGGATCATTCATATCCCGAGCGGTCAATTTGAAATCATAATTCCCAGCCGGCAGCAGATAGCGCATGACATCGATGATCATGTGGGGTGTGGCCGGATCGGCCGAATCCTGCGGCTGCGCTTCCACCTTCCAGATATTGTTGACGATTTGCTCCCGTCCGTTGAAAATGGTCAATGCCAGGACAAGCAGGTTCTCGGCCGGCGCGGTATTTGCGATGTTGGCAGGAGCATAAAGTCCATAATACACTTCCACCAGAGATGAATCCGTGCTAAAGCGGAACTGGCACACATCCAGGCTCAGCGTCATTTTCTCTGCGCTTTGCAGGGCGGGAATGCTCAATGCCACTATGGCGAGCACCAAAAAGAATCTCAATTTCATTTTCATAGGATTAACACTTTTTTCAATTCAAGTATGGGATGAATTATTTGAAGCTGTTTAATTATTTGTTGAACACAAAGACGACCAACCGAACTTTCGGGGATATACATTCCAACCATTGCCAGCGCCAGATAAATTTCCGGCGCCATCATGTGGCTAACCAGTTATCATGAGTGAACATCTGAATTGAATTACAAAATCCGAAAAATTTAAACTGCGCATAGCGCGTGAAAGACATTTACATGCGGAGAATTCACATCAAAGCCCATGGAAAAACAGATTGAAAAAATGCAACACCGGAGTTCCCTCCGATTGAACGAAAAGCCTGTCATCTCGCGTCTGCTCAGGATTGCAGACCTGAAGCGACCGTTTAAAAAGGGAAAAGGATTGACGCCACAAGATCGGCATCAATCCTTTTCAACCATTAACGACGGAACTGTTTATTCCTTAAAAGGTAAGGCCGACAGTAAACCATTGATTTGCATCGAACCATTTGGTTTCCCGATAGGCATAGTCGAACATCACGTAGGTCGTACCAGCGAGTTTGTATTTGAGACCGGCGCCGGCCGTCATTCCGAAAATATTGTCCTCAGACGTCCCCTCGGGCATGGTGGAATAACCACCGCGCACAAAGAACATGTCGTTGAACGCATATTCCAGACCGCCCATGACTTCATCCATGCCGTAGTTTTGGTTACGGTAATTGGCAGCAGCGGTTATCAACTGCGTGTCAGCCAGTTTATAATCGTAGGCAATACCAATTTCGAACGTGCTGGGCAATTCAAAGCCCTGGGCTTCCCATCTCAAATCGAATCGTTCAGTGCCATATTCGGTATAAGGAATATCCACGTTTTCCTGGAGATCCTCACCTGTATACTTCATCATGCCACCGAAATTATTGAGGGTCAAACCCATGCGCACGCCGTAATTGCTGACGTATTGCACGCCAAAATCGAACGCAACGCCTGTGGCGCTCATTCGGAGGAAGCTTTCGGAAATGAGTTTGGTATTCACGCCGAAGAAAATGCGGTCCGTCATTTGTCGTGAGAACGTCAGACCCAACACGACGAAATTCGGGCTCACCATTCTTCCGGTGCCTTCGGTCTCAAATTCGGTCGTTTCAGCAAATTCGCCGAGATCGAGCACTTTTGCACTGATACCTAACGAGCCAACACTACCTAATTTGGATGATACAGCAAAATAGTTCACCTGTGTATCTGCAAGGTATTGCAAATTAGAAAAAGTTGCCTCAGCAGTAGCTGGGGAGGCAGCCAGACCAGCCGGGTTCCAGAAGATGGCTTCATTGCCGCTGACGATGGCATTGAAAGCTCCACCCATGGCGATCCCTCGAGAACCGACTGGAATCAATAATTCCTGTGCTCCCGCGCCACCGACTTTATCTTTGTTACCTGCCATCACAGAGGTAACACTGAAAGCCAAGGCGATAACAGCTATGATTATTAGAAGTTTGTTTATTTTCATCTTTAACTCTCCAAATTAATTTCAAAATGTTTGTCGTTGGAACATCATGAAATGAGAAAAATTACAGATTCTTCAATCGTTGCTGCCTGAAAACCACGGCCAGTTTCAGAATCTTTTCGCCGACGCCGGGGACATCGATATGAGCAAAATAGAAGCCACTGGCGACTGGCAAGTTATTTTCATTGCGCAAATCCCAACTTCGTGTCGTGGTTTGCGTGTCCAATGGTTCCAGCGTTCGGATTAGCTGGCCTGCCAGAGAAAAGATTCGAATCGTGTAGTCTTCGGGCATATTGATGAACGAGACATGTTCTTCGTGTAAATTTCTCTCCATGACGTTGTAGCCAAGATATGGATTTGGAAATACATTGATGATATCCAATCGCTTCTTAGCATCTGCAACAACGTTTTCTGTTACGCCTTGAATCGTGAATCTGAACTTATCAGGTTGCAGTGTTACATTCTGTCCCTGAACCACCATGTCAACAGCTTTACCTGTAACTGGGGTGAGTTGTTTGAAGCTCAATCCAACCACATCCCCGGTAGACCATGTTGCATCCTGTTTGTAGATGAATGTCCAGGTTGCCATGGTATCGGTTCCTGTAAAAGTGACATTATGAACCTGCTCATCATACTGAGACGCAACAATATAAACAGCGCATTGTCCGCGCGGATGCCACGTGGGGACGAACGTCGAATCGCTGATCTTCTGCTTGTAATCTGTGAATGAAGCATTCAGTTGAATCCCTCTATCGACATCCCAGATTTCAAACGGGACACGGACCAGGAATGGAGTTCGTGAACCAGGCACCGGGTTAGCCGGATGCTGTGGCATAAAATTGGCAGCGTCGGCCCATCCAAACAACAATGTCGCCATGGACCCACCGGATGTCACGGTCAACGAATCAGCAGACAACACCCCGGTGAAGCGAATTTCGAGATTGTTGTACAGAAGCGCGGCGCTTTTCGTACCTTTTTTATATTGACCATCAACGGCCATATCTGTTTTGGGTCCTAATTTGAGACCCAGAGGGCCGGTAAGCGATGTGATCAGTTCAGGATTTGCCTCACCTGCATCGGTCACTATTTTGGACATGAAACTTGTGATTGGCAACAAACTAAAATCAGCATTGATTCCGAAGTAGAAATCGATGGGATCACCAATCGCCGTATCAAACGTCCTGTCCTTTGAAATACCGTATTCAGCAACATCGGTATATTCAGGAATCGCCTGACCGTTTCTCCACATCGTCCAGGTGCTGTCTTCATTAATTGTCACTTCATAAGCAGCGGTTTGAACATGGAGTGGATCCGGTATCTGAACCCAAACTTCGTATTTGTCTTCACTGGCAGTTCCTGTATAGTGCTCAGGTACGATCTCCTGCCCCACTGTTTGACCTACAACAGTGCCTGGTCGTGCCTGATGAGGAACAATCGGAAGCACTATTTTTGAACTTTCCAGCACTTTAGGCGTGGCTGTTTTTTCAAAAGCATAGGATGTCACGGCTGCGTAATAGGTACGACCATTGGCCATGGTGAAACCATCATAGTCTTTTGAAAACGTGTAATTGTACTGCAAACCGCCATCGGTACCTTTGGCGCTCGGCAATTCCAGCACTGCGTTTGTGGCTTCATCGTATCCTTCGTCCAGAACGGTTAACACGCCGTTGAGTACATCATATACCTGAACCAATTTCCAGGGTCCACCTTCCGAATCGCCAATGTACACATTATAACCCTCAAATTCGTACCCGGCGTCGCTGGTATAATCTTCTGCTCCCTGTCCCCAGGTGAGCATCACTTCGCGATCCATCTCGGAAATGACAACATCAGGAGAAAGCGGTGGACTTGGAACGTTGAATCCGAGGTCATACGCTTGCTGCAATTGTTTGTCATAGACCTTCAACAAAGAAACACTGGACAGGCGATCACCACCCTGGGCAATAACGATACCGACTACAACCTCCTGGGTATCACCAACTGCCAGAGTAAATGGACCAGCGCTGGTGAGCATTCGGACATCAGCAGGCGGGCTTTCTTCAGTGGATAACCAGCCAATGCCAGTAACAGGATCGCCGGTATTTACAAATGAGGTAACCTCACCTGTATGTGGATTGATCCAGTCAGCTCCATCTTTTCTGTGACCACTCATATAGTTGTATACTTCCACAGCGCCCTGCGCGTTATAAGGCGGATCGGAGTAGGTCGCGTTTGAATTGTAATACTTATTAAATGATGTGGCACTCAGTTTCTTTTTATCATAGAACACGCGGCCGTCCGGCAACCGAACAGAGTCTCCCGGGGAATCCACGATGGGACCCTGGAAAAAGTCTATTCCAAATGCAGGGGGACGGGAGCCATACGTTTCATCGATGGGTTTACCACCGTAGCACATAGCCACGCCGCCTTCTTCCCAATAGGCGATCAAGTCATCATTTGCACCGCCATTATCCACATCGTACCAGGCGCCGATATAGGCATCTTGTAAATCTGCACTACCTTTGTTAATAATCGTATACTGAACGAACATGCTATTGCCCAAAGCGCCGGCTCGGTCGAATGCAAATACTAACAAATGCAGTTCGATACCGATTGGGAGCGTATTGTAAGTCGTGCTATGTAAATTCTGATCGAGATCGTTCATTACAGTATACAGCATTTCGTCGCCAATCCATTTGATGGAACCATCTTCATTGACTGGCGCACCCTGGTTAACAGGCCAGGCAGACCATGGATCAATTTCAAGAGATTCATTACCATCAGGGTAATTGATGTGAACTTTATAAACGCGGTATTCTTCTTTACTGGGATCATCTGCAGTTCCATCCGGCAGAATTAACCCTGGCTGGTATTCCACGTTATAATCAGCGCAGGCAGTACGAATCTGGTCATTCACTTTGCCAGAAATCCACATACCCGCAGCATAGCAAATCATTTTACCTGTGCCCTTGGGCCATTCCATATCCGAATTAGTTGTAATCGGATGCCTCGAATAAGTACCATTGTTCATAACCGCGCAACGGATGGAGTTTACATCCAAATACTTTGTGGCCTTTTTAATAAAAGATTTATCTAATTTTGATCCCGAATTTCCTGTCCCTTCTATTGCCAACGCCATACTGGCAATGAGCAATATCAAAAGACACACGATGAATCCGGGCATGATCTTTTTTATCATTGCTTTTCCTCCTGAAAAAGAAAATCGCATATTAACCCTGTTACGTACACAGATTTTTTATCGTTATATATTGTATTTCGGAGAGATGAAAAATTCAACATATTGTGATAAATTTGTTAATTGACGTTATAGGGTTAACCGCATCTTGTTAAATAAAGCAAAAATATCAATTAGTATTAAAACTCAACCAGCAGACCAAACCGCATAATGCGGGGGGTGCTCAAATTGGCGTTACCACCGCCGGTCAGGGCATAGCGCGCCCAGTACATGCCGGCGTCGCCATTAATCTCTTCCCAGGCTTTGCCGTCTTCTGTCTGGAACCAGCCATTATCCTGGGCTTCACCGGTCTGCGTATACACGCCGGTCACGTTTTTAATGTTAAACACATTGTACACCCAGATGTAGGGTTTCAATCTGAATTGATCGATCTGGAACGAGCGGTCGATTTTCAGATCCATTCTTTGATACCAGGGCATCACCGAAGAATTGAGGGCTTCCAATGGCCTCGGTGCGTTCTGTGAGAACAAACCACGAGGACCTGGCTCGGTGCGTGTATAGCGGTTGCCGCTGTGCATGAGGTAAATAATATTGATGCCGAGATTGGCCAACGGTTTGAAGTTGAATATGGTTGGGCCATCGTCTTTATTCAACCGGAAATCGAGATTGAAATTGGCGACATGATCCTGGTTGAATTCCAGAGGCATAATGATGGTTGGGAATCGCAAACTCTGATCCTGCCATGCAATGTCGAAATGCGTACCGCTGCCGGAGCCGGTTCCCATCGCTTTGGAATAGGTATATTCCACAGAGCCGCTGATGCGGTTGATGCGCCTCAGATTCAAGCTCAGCGTAAGACCTTTGGTCGTTCCATAGTCCACGTTCTGATATTGGAAATATGAGGAATAGCCGTAGCCTTCTTCCGGGAAGTAAACGCGCAACTGGATTTTATCTTTCTCATCTTTATAGAATGCAGTCAAATTCAAGCTGGCGTTCTGTCCGATCTGTTGCTTAATTCCAACTTCGTACTGGATGGTTTGCATCGGTTCCAAATTGGGATTGGGCATGGATCGCGCATTACCGCCCTGGAGGAAACGTCCAACGTATGTATGACCGTCATACATATCGTCCACTTTGGGCATCTGGACGAATTTTCCGAATTGGGCGTGGAACACCGTTTTCTCGGTCACAGGGAATGACCATCCCAGGCGCGGGCTGATTATTTTGTACACTTTTTCATCGCCAAAGCTTTCATCGCCGAGCAAATTTGCATCATTAAGTATCAGACGGGATGGATCAATCCAACTTTCAGTTCCGGATGCAAAATAATCAAAGCGAAGACCGGCATTCAACACAAGGTCTTTCAACTCGATTTTGTCCTGAACATAGAGGGCAGCGCGAACCGGATGTTTCGGAGCATCATGACCATTGACGGAGATGATTTCGCTCTGATCATTGGTGACTTCGTACATCTGATCTTCGTCGATTTCATTGCCAAACATATCGTAGCCATAGTACCCGTAGCTATTGCGATACAGGTCATACTCGGTTCGCGTATCTTCAGGAGTGATGGCACGGTTATGCAGGTTTAGCGACACGGCAAATGGATCGATCGCATATCGGCGGATGGTATAGTAGTTATACTCAAAGCCGGCTTTCAATTCATTAAAATTATTGAACTGCCAGACAAGGTCAAATTTGGGTCCCCAGTTCGATTGGGCTGTTTTTCCATAGCCGGAGGTTACCTGGCCGGGAATCTGGAATGTATAAAGACCGTAAAGACTGTAAGTATAAGAGGTATTCCAGTCAACCAAATCTGCATTGTATTCAGGATCGCCGTATTTGGCAATATCATCCCACAGGTCTGGATCACCGTATTCATTCTTGTAATAGAAATAGTTCAAATTGAACGTGTAGAATAATTTTGGATTCACCTGGTGGGTGATGTTGAGGTAGCTGCTGGCATTCCAGTATTTGGTAATTCCATTTTTCTCCTGGTTCAGGAAACTGGTCGTTCCGGCGCCGCCTTTGGTCTCACCATTGTGGTAAGTACCACCAAATTTGAAACGCATGGATTGCAAATTGTAGGTCAGGTTTCCATTGATGTCATAGGAGCTACTATAATAACCTGGGCCAGGGCCAGCCGGCAGTCCACCGACAAAATGGAAGTCTTTCCCCTGGGAGGTGAGCACTGTATCAATTTCAAATCCTTCGTAATTGGTCGCATAGCCGTGATCGAAATTTCTTTCACCAGCCACGAAGAATCTCAATTTCTTATCGAACAGATAAGGTATAGGTCCACCCGCTGTGACCGTATAGGTGTTGTATCCCCACGAATCAGCTCCCAGCGTCTTGTTTTCGTTGTTCTTGAACACTTCATCGGAAATACCTTCCAGGCTGAAGTGATAATCGGAACCGCCGGATTTGGTCGTGGTTTGCAGCACACCCGAGGTGGCGAAGCCGTACTCAGCGTTGAAACCACCCGCATGGAAATTTGATTCTTCAATTGCATTATTGATAACCGTGAGTGCGTTGGTATCTCCACCGCGCAGCAACGTGGTCATCACACCGTCGATGTAGGTGACGTTCTCTTCAGAACGGCCACCACGGACGTGGCTGCCATCGACAACTGCTGAGGACAGGTTCATCACTGTCTGAACGCCTCGTGCGGGGAGATTTTTCAACTCATCCGCCTGAATCGTTTTCACGGTATTGGTGACGTTCTTGTTGATGATGGGCCGTTCGGCCGTGATTCGCACCATTTCACCTTCAAGAACCGTCGGGGGCAAATCGAAACTCACCTCAGTAGTGAGGTCTGCACTAACACGGACATCGGTCATATCCACTGTCTTATAACCGATGTATTGAGCTTTCACCACATAGGTTCCAACCGGGACATTCAATATGATATACATACCATTGATGTCCGTGGCGGCGCCCATCATGGTTCCTTCGATCGTCACGTTGACACCTGGCAACGGTTCGCCCGTATCTTTATCTTTGATTACACCCGAAATTTTACCAGTAACACCAGCAAAAAGCCAGGCAGGTATCAACATTAACACTAGTAAACCAACCAAAATCTTTTTGTTCATGATTCCTCCGTTTTGGTTTCACACACACTAAATTACTTGTACAAAACACAGACTGACTCACCAATCATACTTTAATTTTTTTGCCGATCACCTCCTTACAGGCAGATTGTTCCTGTGACATTTAACTTACTTTTTCCAGAAAATCACTTCTTTCCATTTTCGCCATCGGTGTTGTCATCGAAAAATCTCCCCGGGCTTACAATCACAACGCTCAGGATTTCTTCGTCTCCGACAGGAACTGATTTAGACCTAAATTGAGCGATTGGCGGTCAGCCATCAGCTCCTAAAATTTCAATCAGATAAACTTGGCACACTTTTTCAACTGTAGGTGATTTCAGTGCTCGTATATAATGCAACATTAGTTCTTTAGCTGAGTACGGATCGCTGAAGACTGATCACGTATTTTACATTAGGGAAGAACCCTATACAAATTTTATACCAATATTTTAACAATATCAGTGTTCTCTTTTATTTATAGTGAGTTATATAAATCGATAGATCGGATCATAACACGAAATATCATCCATCGTGCAAGAATTATCAAGCCAGACTAAGCAATATTTTGCATAGATAGGGACGACCATTTCTGTGAAATTCAGGAACGAAATTCGCACATTGGTGAGAAGGTTGAGAGATTGTGGACACACATCACAGGGGAATGAATGCTGCATCATTCATCGGCCATCATAACACTGATGGGTTTCAACGAATTTATATGCGAGCAAACGATTTGAATAGCAGAAGAGACCGGCACGGCTAAAACCATGCCTATCGGCCCCCAGATAAATCCCCAGAAAATCAATGAAACAATGACGACCAGAGGGCTCAGGTTCATTCGTTTGCCCATCACTGCCGGTTCAACAATATTGCCCCAGGTGAGTTGGACCAGGATCAGCAGCAATGCAATCCAGACCGCCGGAACCAACCCGCCGAACTGGAAAATCGCCACCAGAAACGGCGGCACAATGGCCAGTGTTGAGCCGAGGTTGGGGATGAAGTCCAAGAGAAATGTGAGCAATCCCCACACCCAGGCAAAGTCGACGCCGAAAATCAACAAGATGATCGTTGCCGATATCCCTGTCCCCAGACTGATCAGCGCTTTGGCGGCGACATACCGCTGAATTCCGGTATTGATATTTTCGTAGACAGTCAGAAATTTCTTGCCATCATCCGGGAAAGCCAGCACGATACGTTGCAGCAATTCATCGCGACCGAGAAGGATGTAAACCATGAATAGCAATATCAAAAAAAGGTTCGAGACGAAACTCATGAACGAATCGGCGCTGGCGGACAGCAGTTTGTGAATCGAAAACTTCTGGAGCAACTCAGGCCAGTTGATGCTTTCATAATATTTCTGAACATCTGTTTCCGGTATGTGCAGATGCTCCAACACACCCAGATAGAGATTCTGGAATTTTTCTTCGTATGCCGGGAATTCTTCCTTGAATGAATTGACATTCGAATAAATGAGCAGGCCGATGAGGTAGAAAAACAGAAAGGTGAAAATCAGAATGATGATAATCGCCACGGACTTAGGGATTTTTATACGACGCATCACTTTGATGGGCAGATCAAAAAGGAATGATAAAAACAGCGCAATCAGGAATGGCTTCAGAATGGACCCAAGAATTCGAAGTATAAAACCCAGGGCAATGATGACCAGAATTCCCAGCAGCACCACGATCATTTTATTCGCTCGATATGTTTCCATACTGAATTCCTCAATGTATTACATTTTAAAAGGTGACTACTCAGGTTCCAGGTTTAAAGGTTCCAGGTTCCGGGTTAAAGAGAATTTTCGAAGTCACCAGGCCATAAAGTTTCACGAAGACGTCATTTTCTTCGTTCGTATTTTGTGCAATTCATTTTTTTAAGCCACATTCAGCTTTTCTGAATCGATAATTCAGCCTGCATTTTTCATCGTATTATTAAAGAAGGCTGGCAAACCTGAATGGTGCTCTTTTTAGAATAAACGTATAAAAACTGAGTTTCAAAATAGCTTAGTTTTTAGCTAATTGAAAATCTGAATGTCGACTCAAATTCTGAGCAAGTTCATGAATAATTCAGGTTAGATTTATTTTTTTCTTCGCGCCTTTGAGACTGGTGGCTGAGCAGTTTCCTAATAAATTTTCACCATGCGCGTGACGGAACTACGCCATGCCGTTCGGCCCATTGACCGGCCGAAAGATAATAAATCAGAGACTTAATGTCAAGAAAAATCTGGACATGAGTTCGCCAGATTGTAACTATTTAATCATTTGAAGTACGCCAGGCTTGCCAACCGATCGTTCGTGAGTATATGATCCAATTCATTCCCCGCGCTGGATAAATATCTAGCCCGATCATGTGGCTAAACAGTAACGGCTGATTATTTCGTGGCTGCTGAAAAATAACCGCTCTGTCTGTCGAACGATGTATGCGAACTGCACCAGGCATATTGAATTATGCGCGATGAAAAAAATCCCTTGACATTATCATCCTATTCGTCTACATTTATCTTTCTTTTTGAACTATTCTGGTTCAACGTTCCAAAGTGACCTGTTCAGGATTTACCAGAGATGGACATCAGTCAAATTGAAGTCATTCAAGCCTGGCAACTGGCACGGGAATTGACTCAGCAATGTCATTAACTCTGAACCCTGAACGATGAACCTGACAACCTGAATGGTTACTTACTTTTAAATGAAACCGACAGACCTGTTCGCATCACGATTTGCCCACAACGCAGACGGCCTGTTGCCAAAGCCGCGCACCATCATGAAATACCGCGGCTCCAACCTCGAATTATACCCATTGGCTACGACTTAACAGAAAGGTTTGGTTATGAGCAATTCCCCGGAATCCAAAATTTCGATGACCCATGTGTATGTTCTGGCCTATCTCTCGCTTGTGCTCATCAGCATCGCCGCAATGGCAAGTTATTTCGCGTACGATTGTATCGGGCCATTGACCCCATTATTGAAAGAAAAACTGAACCTCTCCACGACCCAGGTATACTGGCTGTACAGCATTTATTCGATCCCGGTGATTTTGTTCGTTGTATTGGGTGGTCTGTTAACCGACCGTCTGGGCGTGAAAAAAGCGGCCATCCTCTTTTCAGGCCTTTTCGCTTTCGGGACGGTGCTCACTGCGAGTGAAAATTTTACCGTCATGTTGGTGGGACGGTTTTTCTTCGGTATCGGTGCCGAGGCCTACTATGTCGTGATGAACAAAATTATGGCCAAATGGCTCAAAGGTCGCGGACTGGCCATGGCTTTCGGGATCAATCTGTTCCTGATTCGGCTGGGAACCTATGTCGCATTCTTCGGGCTCCCCTGGCTGGCTAACAATTTCACTCTGGGCACCGCTTTGTGGATCGTCGCCGCGATCAATATATTCGGATTTCTGGTGACTTTTGCCTATGGATTCCTGGACAACTATGGCGAACGCAAAAAACTGGTTTCCATCCCGGAAGAAGGAGTTCAGGACGAGGTGTTTCATCTCCGCGATGCGCTCAAACTCCCATTGGCCTTCTGGGTGATCAGCATCCTCTGCATGGTTTTCTATTCCGCTATTTTTCCATTCCAGGGTGCAGCAACGGATTTCTTCACCGAGCGTTACAATCTGGAGTACGTTTTCGCCGGTCGATTGGCTGGCACGATCATTCTGATTTCCATGTTCACCACCTGGTTTTTCGGCTTCATCGTGGACAGAATCGGAAAGCGCGCAACCATGATGATGATCGGCTCTCTGGTCATGATTCCCACGCACTTTTTAATGGGCTACTCTTACCTCTCGCCCTGGATTCCCATGATTGTCCTGGGTATCTCCTTCTCCCTGGTTCCGGCGTCTCTGTGGCCGGCGCTGCCGCTGATGGTGAAGGAAAAACAATTGGGCACAGCATACGGCGTGATCGCCATGGTTCAGAATGTGGGATTGTTCATCTTTCCCCTGCTCGTTGGATTGATTCGCGATAAAACCGGCAGCTACAATCCGGCCATGCTGATGTTTTCGGTGCTGGGCGTGATCGGATTCTTCTTTTCCGTGTGGCTCAAACTGATCGAAGCCAAAGGCGGCCATTATCTCGAAAAAGTGTGAGCTGTTCTATTCGCCATTCAACGAAATGGTGATTCGTCACATGCGTTTCGGTTTAATTTCTGAACCGATTGACGGACGAGCGAAAAAGCTGTTTTCTCAGAATTCATGTATCCCTTTTGTGGAAGCCTCGATGATGCGAGCCGGGATGTTGCCCATCTACTGAAAACCAATTCGGGCATCACTTTCAAAATAAAACAGGAGCAATCCATGAAAATTAAATTCACTATAAAAGTCGTTGTGATTTTTGGCCTTATTTCAATCCTGCTGAATACCTGTGCCAGCCGGAATGAGCACATCTGCAAGGATGGCAAATTACTCTACCAGCAAGGGAATTTCGAGGGCGCCATCGCTGCCTTTGATTCGTACATTGCCGCCAATCCCAATTTTAAGAAAGGATTTCTGAACTGGAATCCCTCGTATGAACGCGCTCTGGCAGCCAAGGGGAACGCCCAGTTTCAACTCAGGCAGTTCGAAGATGCCGTGATGAGCTACGATCAATCCATCGCAGTGGCCGGCACGAATGCCAACAACGAAGCCAACTACTTCAACCGCGGACTGGCCTTGTTTTTGATGAACAGGAATGATGAAGCCCGCGATTCATTCGACCGTGTTGATAACAAGAAATTCGACAATCCAACCACGCTGCTTCTCAAAGCGGATATTTTCGCCGCCGCTTCGGAGCTGGACACCGCCCAGTTTTTGATCGGCAAGTGCCTGGAGCATGATCCCCGGAATGGAGACGCCCTCATTCGGAAAGTAAATCTCTGGATTCAAAGCGCGCAACCCGATTCCGCCCGCGCGCTGTTTCAACAGATCATTGGCATGAATGAGCCTGGCACATTTTCGCTGTTCACGCGCACCATCGGGATCATGGACAGCTATTTTGCGCCGATGGCCGTTGAAAACGACAGCGTCCATTTTTACACAACCGCAGCCGAGGAATTCATTCATGCCGGCGACTATGGCCAGGCAGCGGCCGCCCTCACCAGTGCGTTGAATTTCACGCAGAAGCCAGCAGCGATCCTGTTGATGTCCGGCGATGTGCTCATGGCCTTGGGCGAGACAGGCAAGGCAGTCGAACGCTACGACGCTGCATTGGCCATTGAAAGTCATCGAATCGAAGCCATGTGGAAGAAGGCCAATGCGCTCCTCGTTCGGGGAGACAAGGACGCAGCAAGGTCACTCTTCGAGCAGGTGCTTCGTACTCAGCCGGAGAATGTGTTTGCGTCAGTGGCCATGCGATTATATTTCGCTGATTAGCTTTTTCAAATTTTAAAATAGACGTGCAGCAGCTATGACTCTGCTCTTGCAATTGAAACGAAAATTCTGTATCTTTCTCCAGTCACGGTGCAATTCACTATAATTCTTTTTCCAGCATCCATCGCTGATGATTCGATATTTAACCAATTCAGGAGACAAAGCATGAACCAGTTCAATGGATTAAATCTTCATTTGGGAAATCTCTCCCGGCTCTCACACGCTCAGACGCGCTCCATCAGCGCGGAGAACTTCACTGGTGAAAAAGGCAAAGGCGGAATGGCCACCTCCGGCATCTGCGAGACTGCCGCCCGCGACCTCGGCCAGACCTGGAAAGTGTCGCCCTGCATTGCTCTGGCGCCAAAATCCATTGTAACGCTGGCGAATATTAATGGCTCCGGCGCGATCCAGCATATTTGGATGACGGTCAGTCCCCGCGAGTTGAGACGATTGATCTTTCGGTGTTACTGGGACGGCGAGAAAACGCCCTCCGTTGAAGTGCCGTTAGGCGACTTTTTCTGCACCGGTTGGTGCAAACCGGGGCTGGTTAATTCACTGGCCGTTTGCGTTAATCCCGCCGGCGGACTCAACAGTTATTGGGAAATGCCATTTCGCAAATCCGCCAAAATAACGATTGAGAACCTGAGCGATGAGCCGGTTGATATGCTTTTCTATCAGATCGATTACACCCTCACGGATGTCCCGGAGGATGCGGCTTATTTTCATGCCCAATGGCGCCGGAACAATCCCCTGCCCTACAAGCAGGTGCACACCATTCTGGATGGCGTGTCCGGACAGGGGCATTACGTGGGAACCTACATGGCCTGGGGAGTGAACAATAACGGCTGGTGGGGCGAAGGTGAGATCAAATTTTACATGGACGGTGACAACGATTTTCCGACGATTTGTGGCACCGGCACTGAAGATTATTTTTGCGGCGCCTGGGGATTCGTCTACCCGGAAGGGCATTATTGTGAATTTTCCACCCCCTATTCCGGCATGCCACAGGTGATCAAACCGGATGGCTTCACGCAGAGCAATCACCGCTTCAGCTTGTATCGCTGGCATATTATGGACCCGGTCCGCTTTGAAAAGGACCTGCGCGTCACCATGCAGGCGCTGGGATGGCGCACGCAGATGGGCAAGCAACAGAGCCGCTACCTGCCGCTACAGGACGATATTTCTTCAGTGGCTTTCTGGTATCAGGCCGAACCCCATGCAGAATTTCCGGTACTACCGGATCGGGATTATTTGGAAGTCATTTGATGGATGGGTTTTGAAACCATTCGAGAGTGACTATGCAGTCATGAATTTTTGCCTCAAAGTAACAATCGCACTGTTTCACCCGTTGCCGTTCATAGGAATGACCCGTTGAAAGCATGTGCAATAAATTCGATACTTTTTGTATCTGTAGTGGACGGTCGCGACCGTCC
>JBMOPW010000001.1:78192-169857 GCA_049322915.1 Candidatus Zhuqueibacterota bacterium | reverse complement strand
TAAGGTAGAAGTAAAAAGAAAGGTGAGGATATTACCGGATAGAGAATAATCCGGTAAATCATTATCATCCTGTTATCCTGTCCAAAGTAAACAAATACAACTTTTGATCCCCTGTGATCAATTACTTTTGGAAACAATCAACAGCCGTATTTCGTTGAAGTTTCGTTGAGATTCCCGGGCGCTGCATTCGCGGCGCTCATCATCATTTTCATTCGACAACCAAAGGAGCAACCTCATGGCACTCGATTTTAAATCCATGAAAAAAATAATTGAAGGCAAGACAAAAATAATTTATGCCCATCCGGCGGATGACTCGCTGGTGATCATGGTTTTCAAAGACGACATCACTGCCGGCGATGGCGTAAAACACGATGTGATCGAAGGGAAAGCCGCGCTGGACTGGCAAACCAACCGCGATATCTACGAGTACCTCAATCGTAAGGGCGTGCCCACCCACTACGTCGACAGCCCCGAACCCCGGGTGTGCATTGTTAAAAAACTTGATTTCAAAATCAACCTGGAGGTGGTCACCCGGCGCGTTGCCACAGGTTCGATTCTCACCTGGAGCCAGTTCGAGGAGGGCGCCCGATTCGATCCGCTGATTACCCAATTTCATTACAAAGACGACCGGCTGCATGATCCCATGCTGGACGACCGTTTCATCGAGTATCTGGTGAAATCCAAGGGCGCGTCCGAGTACGCCCGGATGCAGGAGATCAATCAGACGGTTTTCATGCATCTGGAACATGCATTCGCTCAATTCAAAATTCAGTTGATCGATTTCAAACTGGAGTATGGACTCATCCGCGGGGAAGTCTGCCTCATCGACGAGATTTCCGGCGGATCGTTCCGGCTTTGGCCTTACGCCGTGGATGCGCCCAAACTCGACAAAGCCAATGTCCTGGACCAGCTCAATCCCGCCGGCCGACTGGATAAAGACATTTATCGCAAAGGCGAGGGATTGGAAAAAGTGAAGAACAAGTTCGCTGAAATCGCCCTGATCACCGCCCGATTCAGGGAAATCGCCTGATGCGACCATGCAGCGGACAGGACCTGTCGTTCGATGGAAGGACCGCTACCAATATACCATGACTCACTTATCACTCATACTTATCGATGATGAACCGGCGCAACTGGTCTCGCTGAAAAGTTTTCTGACCCGACGCGGCTACGAAATATTCACGGCATCGTCCGGCGCGGAGGGACTGGAGATTGTCAGACGCCATACGATTGACCTGGTACTCACCGATTTTCGCATGCCGGAATGGGATGGCCGCCGAGTGCTGGCTGAGATAAAATCGCTCAACCCGGATATCGATGTGGTTGTGATGACCGCCTTCGGCAGCGTGGAAGATGCTGTGGCCATTATGAAAGCCGGCGCCTACGACTATTTGACCAAGCCCATCGATCTGGATGAACTGGAGCACCTGATCCAACGCGTACAGGAGCGCCGGCAATTGGCGGCCGAGAACCGTCAGCTCCGGCAGCAAATCCAGGAAAAATTCAAATTCGAGGCCATCATTTCGCAGAGCGGTGAAATGGAATCGGTGCTGAACAAGGCCGCGCGCGTGGCGCCGAGCAAGGCGACCGTGCTCATCCGCGGCGAGAGCGGCACAGGGAAGGAGCTCATCGCCCATGCCATTCACGTTGCCAGTCCGCGAAAGGACAAGCCGTTCGTCGTGGTGAACGTGGCTGCGTTGTCCGAAAATTTATTGGAGAGCGAGTTGTTCGGGCACGAAAAAGGGGCATTCACCGGCGCAATTCAGCAGCGCATTGGCCGATTCGAAATGGCCGATAGCGGGACCCTGTTCATCGACGAAATGGGCGATATTCCCATGCCAGTTCAGGTGAAATTACTTCGCGCGGTTCAATTCGGGCAGATCGAGCGATTAGGCGGCAACGAAACGATAGACGTGAATGTCCGCATTGTGGCCGCCACCCATCGCAATCTCGAGGAGAGAATCAAATCCGGTGCATTCAGGGAGGATCTGTTCTATCGGCTCAATGTGATTTCCATCTGGATTCCGCCGCTGCGAAATCGCAAGTCCGACATCCCGGTGCTGGTCGGGCATTTCATTCAAAAATATGCTAAAGAAAATGGGCGGCCGGTGACAGGAATTACCCGCGAGGCGCTGGATTATCTGATGAAATACGATTATCCCGGCAACGTTCGCGAACTGGAAAATATCATCGAGAGCGCTGTGGTTTTATGTCGGCAGGAATCCATCGCCCGGCGCGACCTGCCGGCAAAACTTCAGGTCGTCTCCGAACGGGCGGTGCTGGACCCGCATGACATCTCCGACAGTTACGATCAAAAAATGCAGGCGTTCGAAACCGAGCTCATCACCGAAGCATTAGCGCGTCACCACGGCAATCAAAGCGCAGCAGCCCGGGCGCTGGGCATCACGGAACGCCATCTGCGATCCCGCCTGGAAAAACTCGGCGTCAAGAAAAAATAACGCCATCATCCGCCATACTCCCTGCGTTTCAGCGTTTGGAATTTAAGCCTCTCCACCAGTCACATTTCAGTTTCGGGCCAGGGCGACGCGCCCCGGCAACCGCAGCAATTCCCGGTATTGCGCACCACCGCCAAAACACCATTCCCGGCCTGCTCGCCCGGTCGGGCTAAAGTTCGCCCGCCGGGTCGAATTATCCTCTTTCTTTCTCGAAGCCTCGCAGCGTCTTATCGTTTGCAAATCAATGGGTTAAATCATGGCATAAAAACTGGCACAGGAATTGAATGATTGCCATCAACCAGAATACATGACATCTCATTCGGAGGATTATTTAATGACAAAACCACGATCGAAAAAATTTCACGGACAGTCATTCACCAGCCTGTTTTCAATATTTTCATTTTTGCTGATGACAATTTCGGGCGTCATTCTTTACTTTGCGCCGCCGGGCCGGATTTCCCACTGGTCTCATTGGAAATTCTGGGCGCTCACAAAAGAGCAGTGGCAGGCCTTGCACACCATCTTTTCATTGGCGTTCATCATCATCGTCGTCTTTCACCTTTATTACAACTGGTCGGTGCTCATCGGATATCTCAAAACGAAAATCAAGTCCGGCATCAATCGTCGCAAAGAACTGGCCTGGTCAACGGTTTTGACCATAGCCCTGACAATTCTCACTATTGCCAATGTGCCGCCATTCAGCACAATCATGGACTGGAGCGAAGATTTGTCCAATTCGTGGTCCAATGAAAAAACCGAACCGCCAATTCCTCATGCCGAGGCGATGACGTTGACTGAATTATCATCCACGCTGCAAATTCCAGTGACAGATTTCATGGGCAATTTGAAGCGGGCGGGCATGGAACCGGATAGCGCCGGCATGTTGGTCGAAGACCTGGCCAAAAAATACAATGTGACGCCGCGCCAGGTGTTTGAAAAGATGAATACCAAAACTGAAAAAACTCAATCAGGCAACAGCTTCCGAGGAGGATATGGCCGCAAATCCGTACAGGAAATTTGCGAACAGTACAATGTTACTGTGGACGCTGGTCTGGCTCGATTGAAACAAAACGGCATCGACGCCAAGCCCGATGACACGATTCGGGATATCGCCAACGGAGCGAACATGCTTCCGGTGGATATTGTATCAATCATTCAATCTGCAAATTAACCCATTAACAAATCATTTGGAGGATGTATTATGAAAACAAATAAACTGTTTCTCGGACTTGTGTTAGCGCTTATTGCACTCGTCACCCAAACCTATGCCCAGTCTGGCAGAGGCTTGAATCGCAGCGCCATCACCCTGGCCTACGACACAGCGACGGTCACGACGATCGAAGGGACCATCACTAAAATTGACACCGTGACCACGGATTACGGGAGATTTGCCAGTCTGCTTCTGACAGTGAAGAGCGGCAGCAAAGAGCACCTGGTGTACGTTTCCCCCACGTGGTATCTGGATCAGGTGAAAATAAAATTCCAGACCAACACGTCGATCAAAGTCGTCGGTTCGCAGATCACCTATTTGAACAAACCGCACATCGTTGCCAGGGAATTTGATTACAGCAAACAGAAATGGGAAGTGCGCAAGGCAGATGGTTCGCCCGTTTGGGCGGGACAGCGCATGGGACCGGGTCAGGGCCGGGGCGGCCGGCGTTCCAATTAAACGTTGACGCGAACCTCCCAACCGACAGGTGCATGATGACCAACAATGGGCTCGCTCTGATAATCGCTCTGGCATTCGCCAACTTTACTCCGACGGATGTTGTGGCTCAAAAGCAGGACACCGCGAACTCGCAGACATTGACCCGCAGCACTCGTATTGACTCGTCGGAAACAGCGCAGGGCCAGGACAAAGACGGCCTGCGGATCGCTGCCGATAGCACACAAAATCGCCAGGGTTCAGCACGTACGATCAGGCGAAATCGTGTAGGGAAATTGCCGGACCAAATGGGTCGGAGCAGAGACAAATTCATCGACCGAAATGGCGATGGCATTTGCGACGGCCGGGAATCGGCGCTTGGGCTGAAAAAAATGTACCGGCTGAGGAAGGGCGGAATGAATGCAGCGCGTTGAGTGGCAGGGAGAGGATAAAACCCCTGAAGAAAAAAAGACCATACACATCAGTTTGTTCGTGTATGGTCTTTTTTTTATAAGACATTTATGAAATGATATTCTTCTGTTCGAGATAATGCAACACGGCGTCAGCGCATTCCTCGACGTTCAGCTTGCTCGTATCGAGATGAATTTCGGGATTTTCAGGCGCTTCGTAGGGCGCGGAGATTCCGGTGAATTCCGGAATCTGGCCGGCGCGCGCCTTTTTGTAGAGACCTTTGGGATCGCGCTGTTCCAGCACACTCAGCGGCGCATCAACATACACTTCGATGAAACCGCCATCCGCATGCAGTTGCCGGGCGTTCTGCCGATCCTGCCGATAGGGCGAAATGAACGCCGTCATGGCGATGATGCCGGCGTCGGCGAACAATTTACCGACTTCGCCGATCCGACGAATGTTCTCTTCCCTGTCCTCCGGTGAGAAGCCAAGATTTTTATTGAGCCCATGCCGGATATTATCGCCATCGAGCACATAGCTGAGCACGCCGCGCTCGAACAGTTTTTCTTCCACTTTGCGCGCGATCGTCGATTTGCCCGACGCCGACAAGCCTGTATACCAGATTACAACTCCCTTTTGATTGAGCAATCGCTCTCTGTCTTCTTTATTAATGGTCGAACCATGCCACGTGATGTTTGTTGCTTTTTGAATTGTCATAACCCTATCCTTTATAAATTTCCAATGAAAATATTTCGTCGCTGCCGAGACCAGGGAAAACGGCCTGACCCTCGAAGGGTCGCCAGTATGGCTGCGCTCCGCTCAGAGTCCCGGCCAGCGTTCGAGATTCAATTGAACTAAAATAAACGTGCGCTATTTGCCATTCACTGTTTTGTAATAATCGATGAGAATTTCAATGACTTCCGGCCGACTGAATTCTTTGGCCGGCTGCTGACCGCTGCTCAGCATGTCGCGCAACTTGGTCCCGCTGATGAGCAGGCGATCTTCTTTGCCGTGGGGACAGGTCTTCATGGAAGCCATACCTTCGCATTTGTAGCACCAGAATGTCCAGTCGATATTCAATGGTTTCAGAGCCAGCTCGCCTTCGTTGATTTCTTCGAAGATTTTCTGCGCGTCGAACGGGCCGTAGTAGCTGCCCACACCGGCATGGTCGCGGCCAATGATCAAATGGCTGCACCCAAAATTCTGTCGGAAGATGGCGTGAAGAACAGCCTCGCGTGGGCCGCCATAGCGCATCTCCATCGGATAGACTTTGCATACCACGCGGTCTTTGGGGTAATAGTTGTCCAGCAGGACTTCGTAGCATTTCATGCGAACGTCTGCCGGAATATCATCCGACTTCAATTTCCCGACCAGCGGGTGAATGAAAACGCCGTCACTGACTTCCAGCGCGATTTTGGTGACATATTCATGGGACCGATGAATTGGATTTCTGGTCTGAAATGCGGCCACAGTACTCCAGCCCATTTGCGCAAAAATTGCACGAGTCTCTTCGGGCGTGGCGTAGTAAGCACCATACTTCGCTGGATACTCGCTCTCGCTGAGCGTTTTCACCGGCCCGGCCAGGTAGATATCCGGCTGGTCAAAAATTTTCGCCACACCGGGATGGGCTCCATCGTCGGTGCGAAACACGTGTTTGGCTTCATGCTTTTTATCGTAGCCATACTTTTCTTCAACCTTCATCGTTGCCATCAGTTCGTCGGAATCGTCATCGATCAGCGCGATCTCTTCGCCCAACGCTATCGAATCGGCGTTCGATTTATCCACGGCCAGCGTGATGGGAATCGGCCATAACAGACCATTGGCCATGTGCATGGTCTCGACGACTTTTATATAATCATCCCGATGCATAAAGCCTTCCAGGGGACTAAACGCTCCCATACCCAGCATGATCAAATCGGACGTTTCACGCGACGACATTCGCACCTGCCGTAACCCTTTCGCCTTCTTCAATTCAACCGCGCGTTTTTCACCCTTCAATAACAACGGCTTCAGCTCACCGCCATGAGGCGGCACTAAATTACTCATAGTTGACTCCTTTACATTGTGATTTTAATCGAATCGATTTCACTAAATGATATCATCAATTTATTTCTTCATCTTTTCAATAAATATTTTGAGTGTGCATTCCATCCATCCGGCATTTTCACTACCACTCCGGATTTCCATCAGCAGCAACGCCAGAGCGAATTTTCACCGGACGAAATAATACAGATAAATCAGAGCGATGGCTATCAATCCGACCATGATATTCATGGGGACGCCAATCTTCAAAAAGTCTTTGAATTTATATCCGCCCGGGCCGTAGACCATCATATTGGTCTGATAGCCAATGGGCGTGGCAAAACTCGACGAAGCGCCAATAGCAATGGCCAGCACAAAGGGTCGGGGGTCCAGTCCGGCCTGGTGAGCCGTCGCCAATCCGATAGGAAAAATGAATGCGGCAGCGGCATTGTTGGTGATAATCTCAGTATAAAAGTTGGTCATATAGTAAATCGTCGCCAGGAGCGCGATGCTCCCCAGGCCTCCCATCACCGAGACCACGTTGTTTGCGAGAAACTGCGCCACACCGGAGTTTTCCAGGGCGCGGGCAATTCCGAACGAGGATGCAATCACCAGGAGCACGTCCCAACCCACGCTCTTGTGTGCGTCCTTCGGCGTGATGCATCGCGAATAGACAAGCAGCATGGCCGCAATCGCTGCAACAACGACGATGGGCAACACGTTCAGTCCCATGACGATGACCATGGAAATGAAAACAAATATCGAAAAATAAGAATACCACTTTGGCTTCGAAGGCACCTTCTCGGATTCCGAAATCAGGTGAAAATCTTTCGAATTGTACCATTGTTTCAAAAAGTCATTTCTCGCCAACAGCAGCAGGGTATCGCCCTCGCGCAAGATGATGTCGCCGATTTTCTGCCGAATCCTTTCCCCGTTTCGGTGAATAGCGATGATCACTGCATTGTAGCGACTGCGGAAATTGCTCTCCCGTACGTTCTCCCCGATGAGAGGCGAACTGGACGAAATAACAGCCTCGTAGGTTCGCAGCAGATCCGAATCATAATTCTTCAAATCGAATTTGGAATCTTTAATAATGGACAGCCCCTGGGTTTTTTGCAATTCGATGATGGTGGCGGGCAGGCCTGTGAAAAACAGCCGGTCATCCAGGTGGATTTTTTCATCCGGCCCAACCGGAGCGAGGAAGGTCTTCTTCCGCTCGATTTGAAACAGGAATAGTCCCTTCAAATGGCGCAGCCCGGCTGCTTCGATTGTCCGGCCGATGTGCTGGTAATTTGCTTCCACCTTCAGTTCAATGACAAATTCGCGGGTATTTTCTCCCAATTCCGTCATGGGCTCTTTTCTATCCGGCAATAGTTTGTGGCCAATCAACGTGATGTACTGAAGGCCGAAGAGGGTGATTGGAACCCCGAATTTCGTTATCTCAAAAAAACCCAGCCCGGGCATGCCATTTTGCAGCATGAGCCCATGCACCACAAGAGTCGTGCTGGTTCCAATCAATGTGCAGGTGCCTCCAAGAATTGTCGCGTAAGAAAGTGGAATCAAAAACTTGGAGACAGGATAGTCATGTTTCTTTGCCCAGGAATGAACGGTGGGAATCATCATCGCCACGACGGGAGTGTTATTGAAAAATGCAGAGATGGCAGAGACAGGAAATAGGAAGCGGACTAACTTTCGGGTGATACTCTGCTCCTTCTTTCCCAAAATCCGTGATCCGACTTCGTGCAAAACGCCCGTCTGCCGCATCGATTCCGCCACGATGAACATGAAGCCGACTGTGAGCATTCCGCCATTGGCAAATCCAGCCAGCGCCTCGTCAATCTCGAGAATCCCGCCAACGACCAACAGCAGCAGGGCAGAAAAGACAACAATGTCCGGTTCAATCACCTCTTTGATCAGTACCAACGTCATCACTACAAGAATGGAACTCGTGTACCAGAAAGCGAAATCCATAGACTGCGTTCAGTTTCTCATTAAATGAAAGGGTCGGTTAATTTAAAATTGTCGCATCAATTTAGCATAAAAAAAAATGGAATGCAACTTCATTTGAAGTTACGTCCGGAATGTAATATTTCAAATACAAACGGGCGCGGTCTTCGGCTCAATATCCAACTGGATGCTTCAGCAGGACTGCAAAATTTGCACAGCCACAGGATGCGTTTGCACTATTTTGCGCACTGATTGTTGATGCGCTCGGTTCGCAGGAAGTCTTTCACCCTGCAAAAAAGGCGCTGGCAGGTATCGGATCGATTCAGCTTTTATATTTGAAATTTTATGGGTTATATACTCGCAGACTTCTCGTATTGCTGAAATAATGAACCTAAACTCTGCATCGCCACGGGCACTGCATGCGGAAAGTGCGCGTTTCATCGGAGCGAGCGTCTTCGCTGTGAATACTGCACAAACTCTGACCCAACCAGCCGAGGAAAGACCGCCTGTCCGGAGAATAGCCTGGCCCAAATGCACCCCCGTCCCACTCATCCGGATGCTGGCACAATACTTGCAAAATTCAGGGGCGTTGCGAATGATAATTTAAAAATGAAACCCGTTATCCATCACTAAAGAAAAGATCAAACATAAATAAAAACCGATCGCATCATCAATTACTCAACTTTCAACATGGAGGCTAACATGAGATTTTCACGCGTTACAATGATGAGCATGATGTTAATTTTGCTTATCGGTGTTGCATCATCCTTTGCCCAGAACTTCGGCATTGGAAGTATCTCCGGCACCGTGAGCAGCGAAGTGGACAGTCTTCCCATTGCGGATGCATGGGTACTGGCTGTGAATCCCATGAATTTCATGGCGTTAAAACATACACCTGCTCAAACAGATTCCAATGGTTTCTATCAATTCGATAGCCTGAGCACAGGTCAATACTACATTTACGTCAGCGCCGACAGTTTCATCGCTGAGATATATGACAACGCGCAGAATCCGCTGTCCGCCAGTCCAATCGTGGTGATGCCTGGCGCTTCCACAAGCGAAATTAATTTTTATCTCGCTCTGGGCGGCACGATTTACGGCACTGTCACGGATTCGTCCGGCGCCGGCCTGAACCATGTGCTGGTGACCGCCACACCATTCGATCAATTCCCTCACGGCGGCTGGATTGACTCCTTGCTGAGCTCGACCTACAACTACACGTTCAGCGATGAGAATGGCGACTACAAAATTAACACGCTGCCGACCGGCCAGTATCGCGTCACCGCCAAACTGGATGGCGCATTCCCTCCGGTGATGCAGTACTGGGAAAAGACCGATGACTTCGAAGACGCCACCCCAGTGGAAGTCACTGCCGGCCAGACAGTTGGTTTCAGTGTGGATTTCTGCTTCGAATACACAGTTCCCAATGGCGCCATTACAGGGAAAATTACCGACAGCGACGGCAATCCGCTTGCAAATGTGTGGGTGATGACCTACGAGCCCATGTCAATCGACTCGAATTATCACAATTTCCCGGGATTCCCCCATCTTTCAAAATCCGATGAGGACGGCGTCTACCAGATCAGTGGATTGAAACCAGGCGAATATCTGGTTTCAGCGACCAATGCCGCGTGGTGGAATTTCCAGACCCTGTGGTATGACGGCCAGGGCGGCACAACCGTGTACGACGATGCAGTATCAGTGGCTGTTGCCAATGATGAAGTGACGACCGGGATTGATTTTGTTTTCAACGAAATTAATGAGGTCGGTTCAATTTCCGGCAAAGTCGTTTCGGATGAAGGTGGTTCACCAATCGCCAACGCCTATGTGGAAGCCATGCGCGTCGATACTTGCTACTTCGGGCCGACGGTTCGCCCGCGTCCGGCAATGGTTGGCTACACCAACGCCGATGGATATTATAAATTGGACATGGTCCTGAATGGCAATTACGTGATCATGGTTCATAAAAATGGCTACACCGAATTCTACGATAACGTTCAGGACATTGACAGCGCGACCTACGTCGAAGTGGTCGATGGCGGCGACGTTGAAAATATCGACTTCTCGATTCCGGCTGTTCCGACGACTGGCAGCGTCCTGACCGGTTCTGTCACCGATGATTCCACCGGCGCGCCGATTCCCAATGCGCTGATTGCCGCATTCCCGGTATTCGATTCAACACAGGTCGGTTATTTCCACGGTGACTTCACCCTGTTCGACTTCTACGCCACCATTGCAGACTCGCAGGGTCAGTATCTGTTGGGCGGCCTGCCTCAGGGAGATTACATCGTCTCTTGCTGGGCTCCCAAACATGTGGTTGAATTTTACGACAACAAGTTAGACCCGTGGGAAGCGGATCACGTTTCGCTCGATGGCGCCGAAGAACGATCCGGCATTGACTTCGTGCTGCAATCCGGTTGGGGTTTCGAATATCTGCTGCCCGAAAATGGCTCGACCCTGGGCACCATCGCCGGACAGGTCTCTGGTGAAAATGGAGAACAAATCAATAATGCCTTCGTGTCTGTCATCGATGAAAATATGCAAGTTCGCGCCTCAGAAATCACAGGCCCGGATGGTCGATATTCTCTGGGCGGTCTGCCGGCCGGCGAATATTATCTGGTCGCCAATCGGATGCCGTATCAGACCGAGTATTACGGCGACGCAACCCAGATCAACAATGCCAGCAAAGTGACTGTCGGCGAATCGAATGAATGGGTCATTGACCAGGTCGATTTTCAATTGACCACCGCACAGTCGTCGTCCGATGTCGAAACGAACAATGGCAGCACCGAGATTCCGACCGAATTCTCGCTGTCGCAGAACTACCCCAATCCATTCAATCCAACGACTACGATTCAGTATTCATTGCCCAAAGCATGCCATGTCACCCTGCAGATATTCAACCTGCGCGGCGAACTGGTCAGCACTCTGGTCAATGAATTTCAATCGGCCAGTCTGCACAATGTGAATTGGCAGGGAACCGACAACAAAGGTCAAAAAGTAGCGGCTGGATTTTACATCTACCAGATCAAAGCTGAGAACTTCACGCAATCCATGCGATTGCTGCTGTTAAAATAAGTAGCCCACTCTTCGTCTCGTTACATAAGTGTACAGTCCTCATCCCTTGGGCTGTACACTTTTTTTATGTCCCCGCCAAACTCGAAGCGCCGCCTCACATGGATTCTGATGCAATCGCTCCAATGCTGCTGCCGGATAAATTTGCCATAAAGTATTTTCAAAAAACATACGATAATATCTCTTGGATAACCAATTCGATTTTAATTAATTACACCATTGGCAAAATCATTTTTCTGTCGTATGTAGATTCCGGCCATGTTGAAAAACCTGAAGATAAAATATAAAATCCTGCTGCTTCCTTCCCTGGTCGTGACCGCGTTTATGGCATTGCTATTTGCAAATCAAATGCTGAACGAGCGGAACGAGCAACTGCTCACTCAAATAGAATCAGGTTATTACCCGTCGATGGAATTGACCTGGAATCTGGAATTAGCGCTGAACACGATCCATCGGTATTTTCAGGACGCCATGGCCCAGGCCGATCCTCAAAAATTGGCCGATACCGAACCGCTGAGCGTCTATTTTGTCGAGCAATTGGCTGACGCCAGGAAGAACTCCATCATCCCGGAAATTGCTGCGCAGCAGCTCTCTGCCAAATTCGACAACTACATCTCGCTGGCGCACCTGACGGCCCGCAATGTGATTAACAGCAGGAACTCCGCCGGGCTGACCGGACAGAAACAGTCGCTGGAGTCGCAATACACCGAAATCAAAGTCCTGCTGCAAAAAGCGAAACAGAACGGCCGGGAAGAAATCACCGCTGCGCTGGCTTCCGCCCGTATCAATTATTTCAAATCCCAGCGTATGATCAAATCGATTATCCTGTTCTGCAGCATTTTTTTGGGCGGATTTTCTCTCATCGTCGCCCGGTCCATTACCCGACCGTTGAAAGAGATTGTCGTCGTCTCCCGAAAATTCGCCAGCGGCAATGACGATGTGGCTGTGGCTATTGACAGCCGTGATGAAATTGGCATTCTCGGCAATGCGTTCAATTCGATGATTGAGAAGATCAAGAAATCAAAATTGAAAATTGAAAATGAAAACTGGTTGAAAACCGGCATCAGCGAATTGAACGACCGGCTGAGCGGCGACCTGGATATCCATTCGCTTTCACAGAATATCATCCAATTTATCACGCCCTATGCAAGCGCTCAGTTGGGCGCAATTTTTCTGATTAATGAATCCAACACGCTCACAATGGTTGGCAGCTATGCCTATTCGGACGACAACTTTCCAAATCGTGAATTCAAGTTAGGCCAGGGAATCGTTGGCCAGTGCGCGCTGGAAAAAAAGAGCATCATCGTCACCCGGCTACCCAGAGATTATGTCGCTGTCCAATCCGGGCTGGGCCAGTCCGCGCCGGCCTTTCTGCTCGTTGTTCCATTCATGTATGAAAAAAAAATCAGCGGCGTCATTGAGCTGGCGTCATTCTCAGAATTGACGGAATTGCAGCGCGCCTTTCTGAACCACGTGGCGGAGAAGATCGCCGTCAGCTATCACTCCACCCGATCTCGGATTCAAATAACAGAATTATTGAAAAAAACACAATCCCAGGCCACTGAATTAAATCAAGTGAATAAGGAACTGAACGACTTTGCGTTCATTGTATCGCACGACCTTAAAGCGCCGCTGCGCGCGATTCGTTCACTGGCCAACTGGCTTGCCACTGACTACGCCGACACATTCGATTGCGAGGGCAAAGATCAGATTCAACTCCTTATGAACAGAGTGGAGCGCATGCATGAATTGATTAACGGGGTGCTGCAATATTCTCGAGTGGGACGGATCAGCGAACATGTAGAATCCGTCGATTTAAACGCTGTCACCCATGAGGTGATCGATTTGATCGGTCCTCCCCCGTATATCACGATTGAAATTGAAAATACACTTCCGACAATCTCAATCGAGCGGACAAGAATTGCTCAGGTTTTTCAGAACCTGGTGAGTAATGCCATTAAATTTATGGACAAACCGGCTGGCGCAATAAAAATCGGAAGCGCAGACCACGATGGTTTTGTTAAATTTTACGTTGCTGATAATGGGCCAGGCATTGAGGAAAAATATTTTACAAAAATATTCCAGATTTTCCAGACACTTCATTCGAGAGATGAAATCGAAAGCACTGGCGTCGGGCTCACTCTTGTCAAAAAAATTGTGGAAATGTACGGAGGAGAAGTCTGGGTCGAATCGATTGTCGGAACGGGAAGTACATTTTATTTTACATTGCCTATACATGGGAAAAATTAAAATTGACAGGATGTTCGGGGAAAAAACTGACTACATAAAAACGGATTAGTGGAGGCTACCATGGAAACTACATTAAAACTGTTGTTGATTGAAGATGATCTGGTTGATGTTAAAATTTTTCAGCGGACACTACGGGACGGTAGCAATTCATTTCATCTTCTGGTTGTAAACACACTTGCGAACGGCGTGAAAATTTTACAGGAACAGACCATTGACCTGATTTTCGTGGATCCCGGCCTCCCGGATAGCAGCGGCCTAAAAAGCATCAGGCAGGTTCTTGATTGTGGGCAGGGAAAACCGGTCATTGTTCTCACCGGAAGTGATGACGAAGACCTCCCGATTCAAGCGATTGAATTGGGCGCGCATGATTATCTCATCAAAGATACAATCGACAATCAATCGCTCAAACGTTCCATCAGGTACGCACTGGAAAAGAATATGATTCTGTCTGACCTAAGAGATAAATCACGACTACTCGAATTAAGCGAACAGCGATTTCGTCATTTAATTGAAAACAATTCGGACAGCGCCCTGATCATCAATATAAATGGTGTCGTGAAATTTGCGAATAAATCTGCTGAAGATCTGTTTGGCCGGAGGCAGGAGAATTTTGTCGGAAAGGTATTTGAGTATCCCGTTCAAAAAGGTGAAATGTCGGAAATTCAAATCAATAGCCATGGACAATTACGGACAGAGGCAATGCATGTTTTCGAAACTGAATGGGATGGCGAAAAAGCCTATCTTGTTTCCCTGCGCGATATTTAATTCCGCTGATGTTAATTTGAAGTATTATCATCGATCGATGAGGGTCGAATGCTGAATGCAAATCCAATTTTATTAGTTGAAGATGACCAGGTCGATGTTCTGACAGTTAAAAGGGCGATTAAAGAACTGAACATTCCGAACGACCTGGTCACGGTTCAGAACGGTGTAGAAGCGTTGAATTATCTCAGAGGAACAAAGATTTCCAGGTACTGTCTGGTGCTGTTAGATCTGGATATGCCAAAAATGACTGGCCTGGAATTCTTACAAGCCATCAAAGCAGACCAGACCCATCAGAACGTGCCGGTGATTGTCCTCACCTCATCGAGTAGCGAGCAGGACAAACAGGATTGCTTTCGTCTCAGCGTAGCTGGGTATTTCATCAAGCCAGTCAAGTATTCCGATTTCGTCACGCTTCTACAAACTGTCTTCGACTATTGGTCAAAGAGCCAATTCCCCAATTCTGCCAGTGACGCCAGCTTCGGCACTTCTCGTGCTGATACAATGACGTCGGCGGACACGTGCTGCCAGGACACCTGACCATGCTTTCACGGACGTTATTGAAGGTTCAATATGATATTCCGGAAATTTCCAGAGCCGCCGATCCATTGGGGCCGCTCGCATTCACCTTAATGTAAATCGTCTTGGCCACCACTGTGTCTGCATTAGCATCGGCGAGACTGAAGGAAAAATGCGTCCAAAATCTGTCCTGAGTATCTTGCAGCGTTTTATCAATGGACCCGCGCGCTTCCACGAATTCGCCTTCGACTGTCACGCTGATATGCGTGCCCGCAGCCAATGGATTGAAATTTTGATCGCAGACCGTGTACGAGAATTGCTGGCTGCCGCCATTGGGAATATTGAACGCCATCGGCTCGATGGAAATCATTGGCAGCCCCGAAAATAGCACAATTGCCTCGGAGAGAATGGCCTGCTGCGCGTCATCCACCGTGCTTGCAGTGACCGTGGCAAAACCGGCGCCCAACACAGGGTGCTGCGGTTTCGGCTCGGCTGTAACCAAATTCACATGGGCCTGGCCCAGTTCATTGGTCGCCGCAGAGCCCTGAATAATCCCACCTGTCGTGGTGAAATACACTGCCGTGCCTTCTTTGACCGGATTCCCGTAACGATCGCCAACGAACGCGGTGATCAAATCTGTCACGCCGAAAATGTTATAGCCGGGAATATTGATCACATCCGCGGCCAAGCTGAAGTGGTTCTGGTCCGGCAGGCCGCCGTGAATGGCCATGGCGACCGGTTTGGAGCGGATCACTTTTTCGGCCACCCGGGCTTCAGCGATGATTTGAACCACGCCCGCTTTGGTCCCGCTTGTCACATACACCGAGGCTAACCCCTGGTCCGATGTGCGCACCGCCGTCGGGAAAATGAACTCGCCCCCGCCCGGTCCGGAACCAATGGACAATGTCAATTCGACCCCATGATTCAGGTCGACCGGGGAGCCGCTGGAATCCTGCACCTCAAAAATGAGCTTTGCCGTCTCCGCTGCCCCGCTTTCATGGACGCCAATGCTCTGCGCCGATTGCGACAGCAGCATAATGCTGGCCGCTTCCGATGAGGTATTCGGCGTTTCTTCCGTGGGACTCAATCGGAACGCCGGCACCTCAATGGTTCTGCCTGGCACAGCCAGCACCAGCGTGGTATCGGGCACATAACTTTCTTTGAACGCAATCACGTTTAAATCCATACTGGCCGTCACCGTGAGTTCGATGGAATACTGTCCCAGCGAGTCCGTCATCTCCACAATCTCAGGGGAGACGCCAGCGATTTTGATGATGGCATTTTCGACGGGATAATCCGTGGCGCTGTTCAATACCAGCCCGTTGATTTTCACCAACTGGGCAGTGATTTCATCGTCCGAACTTGTCGGAGAATCGCAGCTCAACCATGCGCCAAATGCAAAGCCTGCCACTACTGAAAACAACCTAATTTTCTTCATTGGAATCTCCAGCCTATGATGTACAAATCCGGGTAACCTTTCAATATTGGTTGGAATTCGCCCTTTCAAAGGTTTTAAACCTTTGAAAAAGTAGTTTTGCCATCCTTTATTGAGAGCATACAAATCCGGATATTCAACCGATATATATAAATTGAGTTTATGAAATTTAGCCCAACATTTTGATTTCGAAATGAATCAGGACTGCATCGAATCAAAGCGATGCACGCCCAGCATACAATTTGTTATTGCCCACGACTTATTTTCATTTTAGATTTTCAGGTTCAATATATTTTTCTCTGCCGGGCACAACTCATTTTATTGCATCGGTCTTTTTCAGATATTTGTTAATCTCTCGCCAGAATTTCATTTGATTTTTCAATTGAGCTGGATCGGCTGCCACCTCGTCCATCATTCTCTTTTTCAACCGCTCCTGTAATGTCGGCAGCAGTTCTGCATGAAGCAAAATGATCAATTCCTTTTTAATCACTTTCTTGGCTTCAAAACCAAACAGGTATTTCAATCCGAAAAACCAGCCGGGCAAATTTTTCAGGAACGGCACGCCCTCCCGTGTTTTTGACTCCTCATTCACGTACAAACCGCCAATGATCGTCTCCTCCCCATCCAACAGCAGCACCGACGTTTTGGCGAACGATTTTTTGATTTCAAGTCCACTGGCGCCGGTGGAAGTATTGCTGCGCTCGATATTTAAATCCAGGTGAATGAAGCAGGTGGAATCGTGCTGCAGCACTTCCGGGGTCACTTTGATGATGGAGCCGGTCGAAAACATCTGGGTGACCGAATTGCCGGCAAAATCTTTGATGGTGACCGCCACATCGCTGCCCACCTGTATTTTCCCCTCCTGCTCCGAACGAACCGTGATTTGCGGGCTGGCCACTACCTCGCCGATCTGATCATTCTCCATCGCTTTGAACACAGCCACCATACTTCCAAAATTCATGTCCGGCGCCACTTCCACTTCAAACAGGCCTGTTTTCGTCTCCGCCGCTGACATGCGAATGCCGGCGTTCACATCATTGCCGCGGAATAAATCCCAGTTGAATCCCAATTGCCGTAATTTCGAACCATCGGCTTCGAAAAACACCGCGGCAATAACCACCTCGCGCGTTCGGAACAATTTGTCCCCCTTGGACTCCGGCACTGGCTCAATCACCGCTGGCTTTTCCGGCGTCTTTTCCGGTTCAATGTTTTTAATCTTCAGATAGTCGGTAAATTCCTCATACCAGAGCCCATTTTTCCGGAGGATCAATTCCAGCGCATCGAACCAGTACAATTTATCCACATCGATGTCGATGGGTGCGTCCCGCTCCTCCGGATCGATAATCACTTTATTATAAAACTTCTTGCTGAGAAAATTTAATATCTCCAGCGCCTGATTGAACGGCATTGTCCTGGACATGGAAATGATCTCCTCAGGCGCTATTTGCGCTTTGATCAATTCCCGAGGACGATTAACCTGGGGCCATGCCTCGTCGGTTGCGCTCGCCAACAGCAGAAGCAGCAGCATCCACCATGTTCGCTTCATGTCATCTCTCACTTTCATTTTAGAATGCATGAGCCGTCATTGCCTGAAGCTCAGTTTTAGTACGAACTTTTGAACCTTACCATTTTTATTCAATGAAAATTCAACCTGATTTTTATCCACATCGATTTTCGTGGCATAGCCTAAAAACACTCTGTCGCCGACCTGAATGACCCGCACCTTTCCGGAATGGTCCGCGACAAACGCCTTGCCCGGTATCACGGCCTTTAATTCCGAGCGCTCCACTTCAATGAAATTTTCAGTGTTAGGCGGCAAATTCCGTTTCACCCGCGGATTGAATGGATCTTTAAATTCAGCCACGACCACACTGGCCAGGTCGCCATGGAGCTGTGGCAGATTTTTCACGTCGGTGAACATGGCGCACAGATCCATCTCAAATGTGATGATCAAATTCGACCGACCGGCTCGATGCTGGGAGCTTTCCACGCCCCGCAGACTCAAATTTCTCACTTTATAAATATTCGGCCCTCGTTCGACGTACCAGATAAATTTATAAATATCCTCAAATGATCCTTCGCCCCTGATCTGGTACACATTGTAGCCATAGCTGTCTGACGTCACCTGCTCAGTGAAAAGAATATCGAATTTCAAATCGCCGGCATACTGTACAATCGCGTTCAAATAGGCGTATGTCTGCGACGAAGTCACGTTCGGCGCAATGCTCTTATCCAGGTTCGCCAGCTTCCATTCCTCTTCGGAAATGAGTCGCTGCAATGTGGCATACTGAATCTCGATCCCGTCCAACACGGCGATCTGTTGATTCAGCCGTCCCAGTTCCGCCTGCAATGCGCCCGATTTTTTGGGCAAAAAGTAGAGGATGAGAAATCCGCCGATAACCGCAATCACGACAATAAACGCGGACAGGATCAAGGTATTCCGCATTTTATAGGACAAATTCATTTTGTATTTCATAGTTGAACCACTCGTCGGTTGATCTATATTTTTTCGTCAAAGTACAGGGACGACGCATTGATTTCATTGGACAATTCTATCGCTTTCCAAAACCTGCGCTGTTTTTTCGTGCGCAGGTTCCGCCACCGTCGCTTTATCAAAGTATGGGCGACGCTCAATCACATCGGTCTCCAATTCATAGCTAAACACGGTTTTGCCATCGATTTCCTGCACCTGCACCTGTTTCAGAACGCAATGGGAGAACAGGTCAGAGAACGCCGGAATTTTCGTCCTGTCCAGCGCATAGCCTTTGATCGTCGCTCTGCCCGTACCAAATTTGGAAATCTCTGTGATCCAGATATTGCCGATGATATCCGCTCTCGTCGTCACATCACTCAAAAACGCGCTCCAGGTGTAGGTTCCAATGACCAGCGAATCGATGATGCCGAACGAATTCACATAGCCGGCGTACTTTTGTTTTTCTGTATCCACTCTGGCCGCTACATCCTGCAGGTAGGTCAGTTCGGATTTTTTCTGGATGATTGTGCGCTGCATTTGACTGCACACCTGGCCATATTGGCTGATTTTGAGTGTACAGACAAACGTAAGCAACGGGATGAGGGCGAACAGGGTCCAGCCGACCGGGCCAAGTTTGAGCACCTTCTGCTCTTCGCGAATCTTGAATGGGGTCAAATCCACATGGTAATCGCTATTATCTGAGGACTCGGTCGCGCGCCAGGCAGCGCCGAGCGGAATGGCGTATTTCGGCACATCGTGCGCCATCGTTTTAATGCCGACCTCCATGTCCAGATTGGGGAACTCCACCGGCGCGATGATCACATCCTTTTCGAACCACTCCAGAAACACCTCCTGAAACTCCTTTCTGCCAGCGTTCCCGGCAAGAATGATGCGGTGAATCTGACCGATATTCAAATTATCCTGCTCCAGCAGCAACCGACTCCGGATTTTCTGGGCCAATTCCATCAGCGCCTCATGGCGCGGGAAAAACAGCTCAATCCCTTCGCTAATGATGGGCGCAATGTGGCTCAACCTCTCCCCTTCCAAAAAAATCAACCGGCTGAATTCATTGCCCACGTAGACAATGACGGTTATTTCTTTCTCCTGCAGAGGGTAGTTGCCCTTCACCAGATTAACCATGGAAATTTCCGCACTCTCCACAACTGAAATCTGCGGCATTCGAACATCCAGGCTGCCCCGCACCTGATCGATGACGGACAGCAACCCAATTTCAGGATCGCGCGTAATGACCAGCAGTGAGCCATCATCGAACTTGAGCGTGTCCATTGCATCCGGTTTAATGGAATCGCTGTTGGATTTTTGCTTCAGCAGTTCGTCACCAATTTTTCTACTCAATTTTTTGCTGGTCAGGCCCCAATCAGACTCGAATCGCGTGTAGTACACCTGCGGTTCAGCGATTGGGATCGCTATCTTCAGTCTCCTGTCCGGGAACCGATTCAGCAGACCCCGGATAACCGAGGCGTTGGTATGTTTTTCCGACTCGGCCAGATGTTCCGAACCCAGGTTCGCTTCAATCTCTGTGGTAATATCTTCCGGCGCATCTGCCATGCCATCCAGCTCATGGGCTGGCTCTAAATCCGGGTACAGGGCGTCAATCTGCTGGATCTCCGAAAAACCGTCATCCGGCGCCGACTGCGCTGGCTTTTCAGAATGCGGCGGGTTATTCGCAATGGCCAATTCCAGCGGTTCCGGCAACACAATATTTTCCGCGCCAAGCCATAGCACACGGTACTGCTGTTTCTCCAGCCACACCGCCTGCAGGTTGAGGCCTTCCGCGTATAGCCCGAGGATAATCGGCTCTGGATTGGCCGTCCTGGAGCGGTTCTTCAATTCTTTCAGCAGGTCGAACATAGTTTACCTTTCGTAGATCTGATGTTTCCTGAATCATCCGCGGCAAGCGCCATTGCCACAATGCAGTGGCGTATTTTCCAGTTACTCGCTGCAGCGCCTTCTCGTGGGACGTGGTCGTCGCGCACCTTTCCGGGGAAATGTCAGGAACTCAATAGCTGTCTCATTCTCAATTTATTGTTTGAAAAGTTATTGGCTGTTTCCAGAGAAATTTTCTTTTCAAGGTACAGTCGCCTCAAATCCTGCTCCATGGTCATCATGCCAAATTTGGAGCCCTCGCTGATCATCTGGTAAATCTCGCCGGTATTGTTGTTTTTAATCGCGGACCGGGCCGAGGAGGTCATCACCAGAATTTCCTTGGCCAGAGTTCGTTTCCCACTCAGGGTTGGGACGAGCTTTTGGGAGACGACGCAGCGAAGCACATCTGCCAGACGATTGCGGACTCGCTCCTGCTCAATCGGCGGAATTTCGCCGATAATTCGGTCGATGCTCTCCACAGCCGACGACGTGTGCAGCGTGGAAAATACTTTATGCCCGCTATCGGCCACTTCCAGGCCGGAGAGAATTGTGTCGGGATCGCGCATCTCGCCGATGACGATGATATCCGGATCCTGGCGCAGCGCCTCGATAGTCCCCTGTTTGAACGACAGTGTATCCCGCCCCACTTCGCGATGGCGAATGATGCACCGTTTCGAGGTATGCACAAATTCCACCGGCGATGCAATAATGATGATATGGGCGTCCACCGACCGATTGTTCAAATCGACGATTGCGTCCAGGGTGCTGCTTTTCCCGGAGCCAGTGATGCCGGTGATGAGAATGAGGCCCTCTTTGGTGTGCGCCAGATTGAAAATGCGAGTGACCTCGGGATGAAATCCGAATCCCTCGTAGGGCCGGATCGTCGTGTTGATTGCCCGCATGTTCAGCGCCAGCGCATCCAGGTCAAAATATACATCCGCACGATGGCGCGCCACATCGGCGCCCAGATTGAAAGTGTACGAGAAATCGAAATTCCGATTCTGGTACAGCGCCTTGCGCTGACCTTCCATGAGAATGGCCTGGATGAGGATATTGGATTCTTCGATCTCGTAGGCGCCAAATTCCGGCGCTGGCTGTTTGCAGCCTTGAATCCGTAGCCAGACCATGCCGCCGGCGGCCTGGCCTCCAAGATCGATGTCCGATGCTTCGATCTCCCGCATGCGCGTCAAGAATGCTTCCATCAATTGCCGCAGGGACAGTCGCTGATTTTCCGGCATTTTTTCGATGATCTCATCCCCGATGAATCGCTGTTTTTCAATGCCGCTCAGCGTGTTCGGTATTTTTCGCCCTTCGGATGAAAGGGTCTCTTTCGCATTTTGCAGGAATCGTTCGTCCATCAGCGCATCGCTCTTTTGTCAATTCATTATCAATTCATTGCCGAAAATGTCCTCAGCGCCAGCATGTTCATGAGCCATTAGGGTCATTCCCACCAGTTCACAAGCCGCAGTCGGGGAATTCCTTCGCCCGCGGTCGGATAGCCCGGCAGCGCTTTTTCATTAAAGCGCGTATCATGCTTGTATTTCTTTTGAAAACTTTGAAACATCAGCGCCCGGCCACGATTCAACTGATACATGCTGCCGAAATAGTCAAGGCGCCCGGACTTGTCCATCACCAGAGCTGTGAGAGATCCCTGTATCGCCATCAACGCGCATTGCATGTACCAATCGGATTTCACTCGATTGTCAAAAATGATATGGTTCAGGGACACAATTCCGAGTATATCGTCGGAATCCGGATTTGTCTCTGGATTGTCCACATAGCACACATTATCGCGCAGTATCACGTTATCGCCCGAACCAACCGTCACGCCATGGCTATTGGTATTCACCACGCCGCCTAAAATTTCCACCGGGCCTGACGAATAAATTACGCCGTTCGGACTCAGGCTGGAAAGCGCAATTCCTGGTTCAGGGTGAATTGCTACTGAGTTCCGATAGACCACAACATTGCCATCCATCTTGAAATAGAGCTTCATCGTATCCGCGGGCGTCGAAAATTGGTATCCTCCCGAAACAGAACTGGCGATGAGTTCATTCATATTTTCCACTTCAGGCAGTGATACGCCCACTTCATATCCGCCGAGGAATTGGGTCTTGGCTTTATTCGGGTTGCTGTGAATGCCCATCCCGGCGCTCACTTTTCCGTAGAACACAATCGTGTTTTTGTTCTGATGGTTAAAAATGCCGTTTGTATGGAGATCGCCCCACACGGTATCGTTTGGCGCCCAATTGGAACCATTCTCGTTGGCCGTGTACATCGTGTATTTTAAAAATATGTTCTCGCCAGAAGAAATGTACTCGAAATACGCCACGACCGTATCGCTCTCTCCATTGTACTCACCGATCGCTTCCACTTCCAGAAACGAAGTGCCAATCCCAAAATTGATCTTCAATGAGCCTTCCTGAAAAGGCGTGTTCAATGCCTCCCTCCAACTCGAATCGCTGTACACTTTTGCGGCGACCAGGTTCATTCCGCTGATGGCGATTTCATGAGCGATGGCATTGTCGTAATAGTTAATGTAATTCTCAACCGATTCGATGGTGGCCCGGCGAATATTCAATTGATACATTGAAAAAAGAAAACTGAATCCAAATATTAAAATCAACGAGGCTTTTCCGCCCATGGCTATCTCCTTAAATTTCGAGACACAAGGCGCGTCTGTTGCCAGAAGGCGGTCCGGTATGCAGTCTTTTCCGGGTTAGGATCGCTGCCGTAGACGAACGAGCTTTCCACCTTCAAGGTAATACGCACCATTTTTATCGCGATTAAATTATCCGGAATCGACGTATCGAGTTCATTTCCATCCTGGTTCAGATAGTCAAAATTGAACAGCGACACAACGCCCACTTTGAAGCCATTCGAGGGCTCCCCATTCACTTTGCGGTAAAGAATTCTGTCATCAGGATTCGGCGTGTTCGCCAGGTCAGTGCAATCACCAGAATAATATTCAACCACATCCACCACATCATCCCGATCGATGTCCGATCGAAAAACAATGTGGTCGGAATCGGCGGTGAAGACGACCTGTTCCCACTCGGCGATACCATATCCCATTTTCTTCAAATCATGCTCCAGTATCGCGGTTGTTGATGTCAAATTTTCCTGCACAATCAAATCATCCCGGCACGAAAAACTGTGCTGATTGGTCCGATCCAGAAACGCCAGGGCGGTGATGAGCAGCATGCCGCCGATGATCGTCGCTCCAATGATGTCCAAAAGTGTACTCAAACCGCGTTCCTCATTCAGTTGAAATACCAGTAACCGTGAATATAGCTCATTTCGAACGTTCCAGCGGTGAATGGATTTGTGATGCGCACTGTCAATTTTTTATAATACGTTCGATTGGACAACGGCGTATCCAAGTCGGAATAATCGATATACGCCACCTCGCAGGAAATGCTATAATTGTTTTGAAGGGTGCTTTGTGTGATCTGATAATTATTGAAATCATCGAAATCATCGAATGAATCATAATCGGTCTCATCTTCATCAGCCCCCAAATCTTCCGCCAGAGTGAAATCGGATACATCTTTCCGCAGTTTGGTGGAATCCCAACTGACCTCATCGAACGGCAACTGGGACGCCTCTTCGATGATGGAGGTGGCCAGCGCGACGGTTTCCAATCCGAAACGGGTCTCGTTCAATAGCTCTTCGTTCAGATTGAAAACTTTATTCATGTTAAGTATCGTCAAACTCAGGAGCGCCAATGCGCCCAGCGTGAGCAGCATCTGACCTGTATTCATACTTTTTCCACCATGTTAATCATCCGTGGTTGCCTGAGCAATCTCTTCCAGGGTGGCAATGCCCTGTTTCACCCGTTCCCGGCCGGCGCCCCGCAGCGTCATCATGCCCTCTTTAATCGCCTGCTGGCGTATTTGCTCTTCATCAATTTCGCGCCCGGCTTTGAAAATGATGTTCCTGATTTCTTTGCTGAAATACAACGTTTCGTGAATGGCCACCCGGCCTTTGTATCCGCCGTGGCATTTATCGCAACCGACTGCCTCATAAAACGTGAGCTGTTCCAGTTCCTGCTGCGTGAAGCCCAGACCCAGCGCCAGTGCCGGAGTGAAATTGCGAAGCGGACGTTTGCAATGATCGCACAGTCTCCGAATGAGCCGCTGCGCAATGATGATGTTGATGGCATACGCAATGAGAAACGTTTCCAGCCCCATTTTGTACAGCCGTGAAATGGCGCTCGGCGCGTCATTCGTGTGCAGCGTGGAAAATGTCAGATGCCCGGTATTGGCCAGCTTGATGCCGATCTCCGCCGTGATTTTGTCTCGGATCTCGCCGACCATCACCACGTCCGGGTCATGCCGTAGTATCGACCGAAGCGCCTGCTCGAAATCCATTTTGGGGCCAATTTTCAATTGGCGCGCGCCCTGGATGATGTACTCCACTGGGTCTTCCACAGTCAGCACGTTCACTTCCGGCTTGATCACATAGCTCAGCGCAGCCATTAATGTGGTCGATTTTCCGCTCCCGGTGGGGCCAGTCACAATCACCATTCCCTGCGGCCTGGAAATAGCTTTGATGAACATTTCCCTGGATTTATATTGGAAACCCAGCCTTTCAAAATCTGTAATCACCTTGCGGTCATCGAGCACACGAATCACCACGCTCTCCAGCTTGTACTGGTATTCTTTCGACACAATTGGCAGAATGGACACGCGGTAGCGGATCATGTGGCCATCCACTTTGCGCTGAATAAACCCGTCCTGCGCGGTTTCCCGCTCGAACCGATCGACATTCTTCGAACGGTCTTTGGCCACGGCCACAATGGCCTCAGGACGAAATCCCTCCCGGGTGTGCCACAGCCGCAGCTTGCCATCAATCCTGAAATGAAACTCTGTCGTCCTGGAATCAATGGGGATGATATGAATATCGCTCGCATCCTGTCGGACTGCTTCTAACAGCATCCCTTCAATCAAATTCACCAGCACGCTTTTATTGATTTCCGCTTCAATGGCAGCCTCATCCAGGCCATCATCGTCATCGTCTTCCTCGGTGATTTCGACCTGATTTTCCTCAATGGTCTTCAGGAACTCGTTTTCCGGCGGGAAAACCAGATCCAGGATGAGCTGAATTTCCTTTGTGCTCACGTAACACACATCATATTTTTTTGCCCCAATCGCTCGCGCAATTGTCGCTGTAACTCTGTTGGTGGGATCCGCCCCAATGATGATAAATTTATCCGGCGATTTTTCATCCCGTTTATAGACCAGAATTTTTTCCCGTTTCATCTGTTCCTGAAGCACTTCCGGCAGTTGCTCGAAAACAGCCCTGATAAATTCAATGCGCGCAGCATCGATCTGCTCTTTTTTAATCGTGAGTTTCCTGAAACCATAAAAGCCAGCCACCTCACCAAAAATGCTGTCAGGGTCCAGCGCAAAATCATTGACCAGAATCTGGGCGAGATTCCTTCGGCCATTGGCGCTCTCTTTTTCCTTCACTTCAAGGGCATTTTTCAGTTTGTTGTAATCAACAATGCTTTTGTTCAGAAGTATCTGCCCAAGTTTATCGACATTCAGTGACATCGCGCGTCCTTCAAATATTATCCATTGCTGCGAATGCAGCCAACCTCAATCCGACCGATATGCTCAGACGGTTTCCAGCCAACTGTCCGGCTGCCTCAGTACCGTCGTTTCCGGGACGTGCTGAACGCCCCCGTAGGGCGATTTCGGTTTCACCATTGCCGTCTCCGAAGACACCAGGGTCAATGCAGTCATGACGATCATGATAATCATGGCAATGCCCACTTGGATGAAATCCACCACATTCTTCAATTTATACACCGTCTCTTTTTCGTAGTAATTGGCAATCTGCAACGCCGACTTTTTCACGGTGCCTGTCTCTGCGCCGGAATTAAATCGCGACAGCGCCGTCTTTGTAAAAACACCACTGGCCTCCAGAGACTCCACCAGTCCCTTGCCTTTGCTGAGCATCATGGGAATTGTGATATTTTTGATCTGTTGTTCAACGTAGCGGTTACCGCATGCTTCGGACGCAAGTTTGATGGCGTCGATATTCTCGCCAGATCCGCTGTACAGCGCATAAAAAACGCGGCAGAAAATTTCAATGATGGTCCGGTGGATGAGCGCGCCTATCACCGGGATTTTGATAACGACCCTGTCCCGCAAAAATTTCCCGTGTGGCGTCTGAAGGTAATGGATGATCCCGGCTACCGCTAAAATCGCGGCCAAAATAATGACCACCATATTATTGACCAGAAAATCACTGAACTTTAACGTCGCTTTGGTCATGGGCGGCAGTTCGGTGCCGAGTTTGAGGAATAGCTTCGCGGTCTCCGGAAAGATATAGGCGACGTAGAAAATCACCGCGCCAAGCAGTATCAGCAGCGTGAAAATGGGCATGATGAGCGCGGCTCTCAGGTTTTTTTTGAACTCGGCGTTCCGCTCCAAAAACTTGGCCGTGCTCTCGTACATCTCCGCCATATTGCCGCTCTTCGACGCCAATCCCAGCATGCGCGCTGTGAATTTTCCCAATACTTTTTCCTGGCGCACAAATGCTTCTTCGCTGTCTTTGCCCTGTCGTAGATCATTATTAATTTGTTTGAGCGATTCTTTGAGTGTGGGATTTTGAATATCAAAAATGAGGAGTTGCAGCACTTCGCCGTACGGCAGTTTCTCCCGAACCAGATCCGCGCTGACGCGAACAAAAGTCACAATCTCGGTCTGCGGCGGCTTGAATTTGAAATTGAATATCTTCGGCTGAATCCTCAGCACCTTGTAGCCCAATTTTTCAAGCGCGCGCTTTACCTCTTCTTTGGTAAAACCTTTCTGCTCGCCGCTCATGGGCCTGTCATCTTTCTTCTGGATTTTGAAGATGTATGTTTTCTTTTTCTGGATGCGTTGAACCCGGATATTCTTCACCTCGGCGATTTTCTGAATTTTCTTCTTCGCCGTTTGAAAATTTTCCGCAGCGATAATTCCCTGCACCCGATTGCCTCTGACGGCATTCCCTTCAAATCGAAATTCAGACATAGGCCAATGAGTATCCTTTTATGAACAGTTCCAGTCGCTATAGGGACGACGAGCCTGATTCGCTCGGACATTACTTTCTGGTTTTCAATAAAAAACCCCGGGGCAGTCATTCGAAATATTACGTGAACAGCCCAGGGGTAGCTTATCCAATCGATACCTGGAGACACAATGCGTGTCGGCAGCATGATTCAACCCAAAGATTTTACGTTGTGATATTGTTACTATGGATTATATTGTTACCCCTCCCCCTTGCCATTTTTTTTACCAGATGCCTGGCAGCAATATTCCAGGTGACATCAGTTCAAAATTGTCGTGGTAATATTGTCCGCGGTAACAGTTGCATAGGCTTTGACGTAATTGCTTGCATTCTGTTCTTTCCCACAGCCGACAATGTAAATCGTCGTGGCAGACGCTGAAATCGCAGTAACCGCACCGGCGACGTACGCTGTGCCGCTTGGCGCTGTTGCAGTGACGCTATAGCTGCCATTGGCATTGCCCGTGTCAACTGCTGCGAGGAAGAATCCATTAAAATTCTGCCCGCCGCCAGCCAACGCAGTCGGCGTTTTATAATATCGCTGCGCTTTGGCCGAATAGTTCAGCAAATCACTAATGACATTCTGCCGGTTCGATTCCACTGCACTGCTCTTAAATTGGGTCACCCCAACTGCGATAGCAATACCGACTATGACAATTCCGAGTACGATGAGCAATAATTGTTGTTGTCCCATTTAGATCCTCCATTTCGTTTTACCTTCGTTTTTGAATTATGAATTACTCAACAGAAACTTTGAGAGCGTCATCACCTCCTTGATAAACGTGAGTTTTCTTTTAAGATTCGAAATAAAAATTTATGATTATCGACGATGCTTCCACTGAATTTGTCGCCACTGGGAGAATACAAATTCCATGCCTGTCGCACGAACCGCATTGCTGAAGAATTGTAACGCTGTATCATGCTAATTTTAAAAGAAAAAGAACGGCACACCCTGCAGGACATTCTGTTTTCTGTCAGTGAATTGGGGATTTGCAGTCATAGGTGAGAAATAGATTCTATGGAACGATATCCATAGTCTCGAACTATATCGCCATGAGGAGCCGGGAACCTGTTGCGGATTGGGGAAAAGAGCGCCGGGTGATTAGAATTATCCCAATGATGCTGACATCGCAGCAGGGCCATTCGCGCCGAGGCCTGTGTGAAAGCCCCAACAAAGAACAGCTACGAATTAGCGCGTGAAAGTGGAGTTCAGAAGGATGAGAGGCGTTGCATTATTGGGAAAATAGATGAACCAGCCACAGGCTGAGGTCAGGCAGATAGGTGATCAGCATCAGGGCAACAAACAGAATCGCGATGAACGGCAGCGAGGCCAGATACAGTTGCACGACCGGCTTATTGAATCGAAAGCTGGAGATGAAGAGATTCAATCCCACAGGGGGAGTCGAATAGCCGATTTCCAGATTGGTCAGAAAGATCACGCCAAGATGCACCGGGTCGACGCCGTACTGCAAGGCAATGGGGACAATCAGCGGAACGACCACGATGATTGCAGAGAACATATCCATGAGGCAACCGACGATGAGCAGGAGGATATTTAATATGATGAGGAAAATGAATTTACTATGAACGAAAGTTTGCATGAAATCCAGTATTTTCATCGGCACCTGTTCATCGATGAGATAATTGGTCAATCCCATGGCCGCGCCAAGAATGACGATGATGCCGCCCACAAGCAGCATGCTCTCTTTCATAATTCGGGGGATGTCTTTGAATAATTTCAAATCCCGATAGATGAAAACCTCGATGAAAATAACGTAGAATGCCGTGACTGCCGCTGCTTCAGTTGCTGTAAAAAAGCCGGCATAAATTCCGCCGACGATTATGAATGGCAGCGGGATTTCCCAGATTGCGTCCCGCGTGGCGCGATATAGATTTTTCCAGCTAAACGGAATTCGAACGATGGAGGCAGCCGTGCCGCGATTGACGCTGTACACCGAAAGCAGGACTATTAGCAAGGTGCCCGGCAGAATTCCGGCTAAAAATAATTGATCAATATTGACTTTGGCAATGAATCCGTAAAGGATAATCGGCAGGCTCGGCGGGAACAACAGCCCCAGGCTCCCGGAGGAGGTGAGCAGTCCCAGTGAAAATTTTTCAGGGTAGCCTTCGCTGCGAAGAATAGGATACAGCAGTCCGCCCAGCGCCACAATGGTCACGCCGGATGCGCCGGTAAATGCAGTAAAAAAAGCGCAGGTGACCAGAGCCACGATGGCCTGCCCGCCGGGCAACCAGCCGACCAGTGCCCGCGAGAGATTCACCAGCCGCTTGGGTGTGTTGCTGTCAGCCAGGACATAGCCGGCAAATGTGAATAACGGGATAGCCAGCAAGGTAGGCGCGCTGGTGATTCGATATAGTTCGACAATGACAGCGGACGTATCGATGCCCAGCGAATGGAACGCCAATAGCGCAATCGCGCCGAGAATGACAAACAGCGGCGCGCCGAACAGAGCCAACAGAATGAGCAGAACACCCCAAATCATCGCCATCATGACCTGGCCTCCCCGGCTGATTTGCCGGCCGAAACCATGGTCTCGACCGCATTGATGCCAAAACGGAACATCAACAGACCGAAGCCGATGATGATGATGGACTGAAAAAACCAGATCGGGACATGGGGGATGAGCGTGGCCCCGCCTTGTTTCTCGAACTGAACGAACGTCATTGCCGCGCGCATCAGGAAATAGCAAACGACGGCCGAGGAAAAATTGACCGCCACACCGACCACGCGCTTCCACATCGCCGGTAATAACCGGGAGAGCACATCGATACTGATATGCTTATTCTCTTTCGCCGCCAGAGACGCCCCCAAAAATCCAACCCACAGGACAAGATGCCGCAGCAGCGTATCGCCCCAGAGCAACGATGTCGAGAAAAAATTCCTCAGCAACACCTGCACAAAGGCCAATATAATCATAGAAGTGAGAATGAAAATGAGAAAACTCTTTTCGATGAACGCTAAGGATCTATTGAGGATTTGGATATATTTCATCTGTCGTCGCTGTTTCAGTTGTTTGCCTGAAATTTGTGTTGAAGCTGACTGAATCATTGCAGGTCCGAAACCGGGGTCGTCACAGGAATCAACCGTCAGTTCAAAAACTCGCCTGGCATCCCGGCAGTCCGCAAGTCGCCTGTCATCATGTTAAATTTTCTGTCAATTGGTCTGTAACCTCACGGCCGATTGCTCTGGCTGCGAAAGTCCGCCAGCGCTTTTTCCACATCATCGACCAATTCCAATGGATACAACGCGCCGACCATGAGGCGTCTCGCTTGTCTTCCTTTTTCGTAGAAGAAATTCATCTGTTCCTCCGGCGGCGGAGGCACCATCTGGATGCCGTTTGCTTTCAGTGTCTTTATCGACTCGATGTTTTCTTTGCGGCTTAAATCCAGCAATGTTTTGAAATACCCCCGGGACGTCTCTTTCACCAGCGTCTGGTAGGATTGGGGCATGGAATCAAACATGCGCTTCGAAATGAGCACCGCGCCGGCCGCGTTCGTAAGCGGCACTTCCATCATGTATTTCACCTGAGTGAACCATTGCAGCGCGATCATGGCCATAGGAGAAATGTACACGCCATCGACCATTTTGGTCTGCAAAGCCATCATCACATCGATCACCGAAAGCGGAATTGGATTGACGCCCATGGCTTTGAATGTCGCTTCGGCAACAGGATCGCCTTCCCACATCCACATTTTAACGCGCTTCATATCGTCCAGAGAATGCACCGGGGTATTGGTGAAAATGTAAACAAATCCAACGTCGGCCCAGCCCAATAAGATGTATCCGTTCTTCTCAAATCCGGCAGCGAATTTGTCATAGAAAAGATTGGCAATATAATCAACCTCCTCGTAATTGCGGCCCAGGAACGGAGAGTCCAGAATGCGCACTGCCGGATATATTTCGCCGAGGCCAACGCCGGTGAATCCTGCGCTGTGCAATTGCCCCAGCCGGATCTTCCGCAGCACATCCTTTTCATCGCCGGCAACGCCGCCCGGGTAAAGTTTGAATCCGACTTCGTTATTGGTCTTCTCCCGAATGGCCTGATCCAGTTCGCGCATCACCTTCATCCAGGTTGATCCATCCGGGGCGAGGCTGGCGAATTTGATCTGGTATTTCTGGGCATGAGCCAGGGAACTCAACAAAGTAAAAACGAATAGAAACGCGATATATCTTCTCATGGAGAACTCCACACTACAGGTTAGACTCAGTCATGGTGTCGCAGGGACTGGTTCACATTTTTCTTCTCTTCCAGTTCCTCAAGGGATCTGGGCCAGTCCTTTTTCAATAATCGCGACAGCGATCGATCGGCTAATAGAATGCCATTGGTCTGGCACGTCGGACAATAATTGGTTTCATTGGCGGCATAGCGAATTCGCTGCACCGGCGTGCCGCAGTCCGGGCAGGGCTTGCCGTAGCGGCCGTGCACTTTCATATCCTCCCGAAACGCGGTCACATGTTCCGGGAATCCGATGCCGGCTTCCGCGCGCAATTTATCGGTCCACTCCTGCAGCGTTTGTCTGACTGCGAGGTACAGTTTTTCGATCTGATCGTCCGTCAGTTTTTCGGTAAGCAGTATGGGCGAAAGCCTGGCGCGGTGCAGAATTTCGTCGGAATAGGCATTGCCGATGCCGCTGAACAGCGTCGGATCCGTGAGGGAGCGTTTCAGCGTATGGTTTTCGCTTTGCAGCCTTGCTTTGAATTGGCCCAGGCTCGCATCGAAAATTTCCAGTCCGCCCCGGTCAAAGGCATCCACATTGAACCTGTTCTTCACGAAGTACAGCGACGCCTGTTTTTTGGTGCCGGCTTCGGTGAGCAGCAGCGCCCCGTTGGGAAAATCCAGCGCCGCCAAACCGATTCTGGCCGGGATTTTCATCCCGATCCCGGCCCATTTCAGGCGGCCGGCAATCATCAGGTGGAGCACCAAAAATCGTTCATCGTCAAAGACGAAGATGATGCGCTTCCCCAGTCGTTCAATGTCCCGCAGGATGGCACCTTTCAGCGAATCGATGGGCGGATCGAACGTGCGCAGGAAAAACGGACTGGCCAGCCGGATGTCCTGCAATGGCTGTCCCATCACAAGCGCATGCATTCGTTCAATGTAAATTGTTATGTCCGGGTATTCGGGCATGACTGGCTCCTCTGCCATGCATTTTCTGACCGCGAATAGGCCAACCATTTTTAAAAAAATTCCGTTTCCCTTGCTAACAATTGCTTCGCTTTCTGTTTCGCAATGGCATTGGGCAATTGCTGGCCGGGCAAAATGTCCTCCGGCGCTTCTAGTACCTTGTTCAGCGTGTTTCGGAATTGCTCCTGCTCAAACTGGCGCGTCAAATAATATTTCGCGTAATACGCATACGGCAATAGAAATTTTTCATCAGCATACTTGAAACACACGTCGAAATGATGGGCGGCTTTCTTCAAATCGCCGCCTAAAATCGGCGGACGCACTGCATAAAGCGTGGCGAAAAACAAATGAGCCGAGCCGAAGTAATACGATTCATCCAATTCAATCACGCGGTTCATTAAAAGCTGAACACGGGGCAGATCGACCAGCGCGCCTGGATTATCCATGTTCAGATTGATGTAACTGCCCCAGCTATTGGCCGTCCAGAAAAGCGCCGGGAGTTCGTTTTTGGAAAATTTCGTGACCACGGATTGGAATTTTTCAATCGGCCCTGTCAGCGCGTCCTGAATCCGGCTGTGTTTACTGAGAATTTTCAAGCCGTAGTTTTTGCCGCGCAGGTACAATCGCTGAGCGCGGACCGGATCAGTATCTTCCACAAATCCCATAGCATAGGCCGAAAATCCCTGGCAGGCCATCAACAACAAATGTTCATTTTCCGGATCGGATTTTATCAGTCCTTCGAGGAGCTTCAAATCAGAAGTAATGGCCTGTTCCGCAAGAACCAGGTCTGTCTCTTCGTAGAGAGCCGTCAGATTGTCCTGCAAAATTCCAGACATGGAGCGGACTGCCAGCCGTTGAACGCTGCATTGAAAAAGCAGAAAAGACATCAGGGAAATGAAGAGAAGATTTTTTTTATTCATTATATTTTCAACAATGAATTTGAAACCCGTGACCAGTCCTGAAATTCATCGGTCACAACCGCTTTCCCCGTTTATTTTCATCTTCACGGACGCCTCTGTTTACAGATTGAATTGGGAAAAGGACTCATGAACCACTCGATTGGATCAGGACGGATTTTTCAAATATCGATGTCGATTGAAAAATCCGCCAGATCCATTTGTCTTGGAAAATCATTTATACAGGAATTCTTACTTGCTGAAATCCACTTTTGGTGCTTCTTTGGCAGCTTCCGGCGCTTCAAAATAATCCCGCTTGACTAAATTGAACATGCCGGCAATGATATTTGTCGGGAAGCGGCGAATGCGCTGGTTGAAGACGCCCACTGTATCGTTGTAACGTTTTCGTTCCACTGCAATCCGATTTTCGGTGCCAGCGAGTTCATCCTGCAAGCGGATGAAATTCTCGTTCGCTTTCAAATCCGGATAGCTTTCCACAACCACCAGCAACCGGGACAATGCGCTGGAAAGCTCATTATTTGCCTTCATCATTTCGCTGGGAGTGGTTGCTCCGCCAACGCTGGCGCGGGCTTTTGTCACTTCGGTCAACACCTCTTTTTCGTGACTGGCATATCCCTTCACTGTTTCGACCAGATTGGGAATCAGGTCATAGCGACGCTGCAAGACGTTTTCCACCTGAGCCCATGCTTTATTGACATCCTCATCCATCACGACGAGGCTGTTATACATATTTTTCACTGAAAGCGCAGCCATAATAACGCCAACGACGATCACCGCCAGAATAATCAGAAATATCGTCATACCTTTACTCATTTGTGTTCCTCCTATAGCAGACATGTTGTAATTGTGCCAGAGAGCATCCACCCTCGGCATGATTAAAATTATCGTGTTAACAATGACTCAGACTTCTTAAAAATTTGACGGATGAAATTACGCTCTCCAGGGAGACCCCGATTCGATCCGTTCTTATTCACCTACAGCGTGTCGACGATGTTGGTCAACTTACGAATCTGTTCGACGTATTGTTGCATCAGCGAATTCAACTCATCGTGCTTCATTTTTTTGGAATTGCCCCAGACCAATAACACATTGTCGAACACGTTTTTGTCAAGCTCAAACAATTCGGCTGTCTTGTCAAAAATTTGTTGTTTCGAGCCGGTGTTATCCTGGCCTTTCAGGAAGAGCAGCGCTGAAAAGATGGAAACGAACGCCGGCACGGTTATCCGAATCAGGTTTTTGATAGGTACGGGCTTTCCGTTTGTCTCCAGATATTGCTCGCGCATGTGGAGCAGCTTTCCTCTCATCTCTCGTTCGCATTGCAACCGAAGATGCTCAGCCGCCACCTCGATCTCGTTCAGGACGTCTCTCCCAAAAACCAGCCGATGATATTGTTTCATCGTTAATAATTCAATGGGGTAGCTGTCCAGCGCTGATTCGATGTAGCGCCTTGTGAGAATCAGCGGTGTGCTCACCTTGCGTTTTGCCCAGCGGTGAACCAGGGCATGGGCTTTGTTCAATTGAGTCATCCCCGATTCAGTCAACACCACGAGAAAATTGATATCGGATCGCCGATAGACATATTCACCGCGGGCGGCGCTGCCGTACAGGATGATCGACTCCACATCGCCTCCAAATACATCACGGACATCATTTGAGAATTCCTGAAATATGTCTTCAGGGCGTTTTGGAATTTTTGCCATGTATGTACTCCTGAATTTTAATTCAACCAATTTACGTAATCGAAAAACCAGGCCATAACCCGATGTCGCACATATTAGCCGACGATACGATGGGCTCAGGCCCGGCTATACACAGACGAATGCATTGCTTTCACAGTATCTTTGATCGGCGCAACCTTTTTTTCAATAACTTCCGCCAGCGCCGCCGCCGCCGCTCATTCCACCGCCGAAGCCACCGAACCCTCCGCCAAAACCACCGCCGCTGGATCCTCCCCAGTGTCCGGAACGTCGGCTTCCACCGCCCATCATAGAACCTAACAGCAACCAGGGGATTATTCGTCCGCGCGTCACGATGATCAGAAAAATGAAAAATAACAGCCCAAACAATTTCGGAAACTTGGAAACGCGTTTGCCGGAGGCGCCTCCAGAATCAGGGACATTCATTTCACCATTAAGACTGACGCCGTAATACTTCGCAATCACGGAGGCTATCGCCGTCGTCCCGGTCAAATGAGCGCTGCCATAATCGCCTTTTTTCAGATGGGGGATAAAATAGCGATCCCGAATTTCACCAGCAAGTCCATCGGGCAGCGCTTCCTCAAGGCCGTATCCTACTTCGATCCAGATCTTCCGCTCATTCACCGCATTGAAAACAAGCACGCCATTATCCTTGCCCCGTTCGCCGATTTTCCATTCGGAGAACAGACGATTGGCATAATCGCGATAGTCCTCATCTCTAATGGACGTCATGGTGACGACTGCAATTTCAGCCCCTGTCTTCTGCTTCAGTTCCTGGCAAATGGAAGTCATGTCCTGCTGCGCCGATTGGGGAATAACATTGGCAAAATCGTTTACAAACCCCACTGGTTTCGGCAGTTCTTGTGCAGTGACAAGTCCGGCCAAAGTCCAAAAAACAACGAGCGCTAATGAGGAGATTTTAAATATTTTCATAATCCTGTTCTCGAATTGGTGGCTAATAATAAATTGCCTTTTTCACGAAATTCCCGACAGTTAAGTTCCGCCCAATGAAACAAAAAAGGCTCCTGCTCCCCAATCGTGCAAGCAGAAACCTTTGCGATCTATGTTAAAGACAGACATTGCATGGACCTGAGCGCCTAATTTTTCTTCACTTTTTTCCATTTCCAACCGAACAAAAGGGTGCCCAGTCGGCGCGACCAACGGTATTTGCTCATCGATCGCTTCAGCCCGGGAAAGCGTCCCCGGTCATACACATTTTGAATATTCATGTACTTCAGCTGCGGCTGTTCAATCCGCTCGTGACGAATTTCTTCTTCAAGCGCTAACAGTTCTTCACGAGTGCAAATTCCTTTTTTGACCAGAATTGAAACGACCGATTCCAGGGAAATCATATCTGCATCCGACACGTGATGCGAGGTGTTTGTTTCATTATCGACGGCCACCGAATGTAATCCACTGTAATTTTCAATGCTCATAATCAGGTTCCTCCTACGTGTGTTGTTCATCTCGCTGCCGATCTAAAACTCGAAGTAACCGAAAGAAATTGAAAAAGCTGCTTTATCAACCTGCCATTTAAGATATCCCTGTTTTGAATAGCGGGATAAATATAGAGCGTTTTTCATTAGAATGCAAGTTAAAAATACAATAAATTCTGCCACCCTTGAATCGACAGAATTTACGCAGAACGCTATGATTCAACTTATTGACATTTGATAAATTGACTTGAACATGTCATGCTACTCACCAATGCGCTTCGCCGAATCCGTAACTTGGCCGCATTATCGCGGACGAAGCCGGCGAACAGGATGGCATCATCTGCAATATACCCGGACAAATTATTCAAATGGATCTTGTTCAAAAAAATTTTCAAATGCGTTTCATGCGTTATCCCAAAACTCATGCAGGGAAGTTCATCGACTTGGTCGACCGGAGATCATTCCTTGTTTAAGTTTGAGGTCGATTGAACTCATCATATTGTTCGAGCGTTCAATACGCACCAATTTATGTTACTTTACTTTAATAATGTTTTTATAAAAAATGCTTGACAATTTATAAATTATATCGTATTTTTAAAAAATGACTTAAGATATGATTTATTAGTAAACAACACGAAAAAATTATTTGAAAAATGTGTGAGCAATCTCAACGATTATATTTAGGAGTGATCGCATGGCAAGCTCGTTGTTTTCTAAAAGTATCGAAAATAGAAAAGGTTATTCTCTCCCTCGTTTGCAGGTTCCGGCAAAAAAAGCCAATGAATTAATTCCAGAAAAATATTTGAGAAGTACGGCAGCCCGCCTCCCCCAGGTCAGCGAAAATGACGTGATACGGCATTTTGTCGCCCTTTCCACGCTCAACCATCATGTGGATAAAGGGTTTTATCCGCTCGGTTCCTGCACCATGAAATACAATCCCAAGATCAATGAAAATATCGCTAATAGCTCCTGTTTGAAAAATGTGCATCCCATGCAAACCGCCCGACTGACACAGGGCGCCATGGCGCTCATGTATGAATTAGAGCAATTTTTATGCGAAATTTCAGGGCTGAAACAGGTCACGCTGCAACCCGCTGCCGGCGCCCATGGCGAGTTGGTGGGATTAATGCTCATCAGAGCCTATCACGAAAACCTTGGGAATCCGCGCAAGAACGTGCTCATTCCCGACTCGGCCCATGGCACTAACCCAGCCAGCGTCACAATCTCAGGGTACAACGCCATCAAAGTCCATTCGAATGAAAAAGGCCTGGTGGATCTAAATGACCTCGCCAGCAAGGTCGACGAACACACAGCAGCGCTCATGCTGACCAATCCCAACACGCTTGGACTTTTTGAAACTCAGTTGAAACAGATCGATAAAATGATTCACGATGCCGGCGCTTTGCTTTACATGGACGGCGCTAATTTGAACGCATTGTTGGGAATCATACGACCGGGCGATGTGGGAGTGGATGTACTGCATTTCAATTTGCACAAAACATTTTCCAGCCCTCATGGCGGTGGAGGACCAGGCTCCGGTCCGGTCGGGGTTTCCAAAAAATTAGTCGACTTCTTACCGATTCCGCGCATTACTAAAAAAGATGATTACTATAGTTTTAATGAAAATTTACCAAAGTCAATTGGGAAGGTCCATGCTTTTTATGGAAATTTTGGTGTCATGATACGTGCGTACGCATATATCAGGATGTTGGGTGGTCGGGGTTTAAAACGATTAAGTGAAAACGCAATTATCAATGCCAATTATTTAATGAAACGTTTAGAAAATCATTTCCAGCTTCCATATTCAGGGCCGGCCATGCACGAGTTTGTTTTATCGGGCATCGAGCAAAAAGAAAAAGGTATCTCCACACTGGATATGGCCAAGCGACTATTGGATTTTGGTTTTCATGCACCGACAATCTATTTTCCTCTTATTGTTCGCGAAGCGATGATGATTGAGCCAACGGAAACCGAGTCCCGCGAAACACTGGATAGGTTCGCTGACTGTTTGATTCAAATTGCCAATGAAGTGGAGGAAAATCCTGACATAATAATGACCGCACCTCATTCCACACCTGTTTCCCGCCTGGATGAGGCAAAAGCTGTAAAACAGCCGAACATCCGTTACAATTTTGATCATAGTTAGCGGACTGGATATAATATTGTTCAACGACTCTGATACAATATTATAAATGATAGTCATCTTTGACTGACAACGACCAGGAGATCTGAACCGTATGATTAACAAGAGTCCTGAGCGCTCAACTGTGTTGGTTGTCGATGATATACCTCTGAATAGGAAATTACAGAAAACATATCTCGAGGCAGCAGGTTACAAAGTTATTTTAGCGCAAGATGGAGTTGAAGCTTTACAACGAGTAGAAGAGGAATCTCCAGATCTAATTCTGCTCGACATTATGATGCCGAAAATGAACGGCTATCAGGTTTGCCGCCGCATGAAAAATAGCGACAAAACCAGGTTTATTCCGGTCATCATGGTGACAGCCCTGAATGAACTGGAGGACAAGCTGAAAGGCATTGAATCCGGAGCGGATGATTTCCTGTGCAAGCCTTTCAATAAACTGGAGCTATTGGCGCGGGTCAAATCGCTGCTTCGTATCAAGCACCTGCACGATGAACTGGAATTAAAAATAAAAGAATTGGAACTTGCCCAGGAAAAACTCAGGCAATTGGCCATCACAGATGGGCTGACCGGGCTGTACAATTACCGCTATTTCAAAGAACAGCTATTCCACGAAATCACCCGGGCCAAAAGGCATAACATCGATGTCTCCATTGCTATGATCGATATCGATTATTTCAAGAATTATAATGATACACATGGCCATCCGGCCGGGGACCTGGTGTTGAAGAAAATCGCGTCCCTGTTGCATAGCAATATTCGGAAAATTGATGTGGCTGCTCGATACGGCGGCGAAGAATTTGCATTAATTCTCGTCGAAACCCGAAAGGACGCCGCCGGAATTGTCGCTGATAAAATTAGAAATCTAATTGGACAGCATAGATTTAACTTTGAAGACACCCAACCCAACGGGAAATTAACCATCAGCATGGGCGTTGCGACGTTTCCCGAAGACGCAACCATGCCGGACACTCTGGTGACCGTGGCGGATAAACGGCTTTATCGAGCGAAGAAAAATGGGCGCAACCAGGTTGTATTAGAATAATTTTCTGCTGACAAGGAATCATGCCATGCCACTCAAAATTTTAGAGAAACAATCTTTATCCAGAAAATTATTTTTTGTCTTATTGGGTATTTCGCTTTTCCCCCTGATAATCTGTTTAGTCTTCTTTCTGAAGACAAGCGCTCACGCCGCGCTGATTCAACAGAATTCAACCGTTCTGTTTTGCGCTTCTCTCATTTTACTCACTATCATTCTGGCGGCGCTGAGTGCGCTTTCATTTTCCAAGCGAATCAACGAGCCAATCCGCCAATTCACCCGCAGCGCCACAGAAATTGCGCGGGGCAATTTTACGCATAAAGTGAAAAGCAGTTCCGATGATGAATTAGGAAGACTGGCCAGGATTTTCAATTTCATGACGACGGAACTGCGTCGGTTGAACGAGATGAATCTCAATAAAATTATCACCGAGAAAAATAAAACGGAAACTATATTAAAGAACATTGCCGACGGCGTCATTGTCACTGATCCGAACCACAAAATCCTCGTGTTGAACTCCATTGCAGAATCCTGGTTTGGCCTGACCGAAATGGAAGTGATCGATCAGCCTATCGAGAAACTGATTTATGAACAGAAATTGCTCTCGCTGATAAATGATGTGATCAACGGAAACGACCAGGAGAATGCATCAGTCGAAATTGAAATTAAGCCGGCGGACAGAAAAAAATCGATCGTGCTTCAGGCAAAGGCAGCTCAGGTCATCAACACCAAGCATGAGTTGATCGGCATTGTGACCGTATTCAGAGACGTTACCAAGGAAAAAGAAATTGACAAAATGAAAACGGATCTGGTCTCTATGGTCGCCCATGAATTGCGCTCGCCTCTCACGTCCATAGCCGGGTTCAGTGAACTGCTGTTGGATTCGGGCGTATCCCAGGACCAGTCCAAAGAGTATGCCGAAATCATTCTCAAAGAATCCAATCGTTTGGGCGATCTCATCAATAAATTTTTAGACATTTCACGGATCGAATCAGGCAAAAGCCAGGTCAATAAAACCTATGTGAATATGAAGCATGTCATTGAGAACATCCTCGAAATGAACATGTACCTGGCGGAGCAGAAAGGGATGGATCTGCAAATCGAAATTCCGGAGGATCTGTCGACAGTGTGGGTCGACCAGGAAATGATGGGCGAGGTGGTACTAAACCTTTTCTCCAACGCCGTCAAATACAGTCCTGATGGGAAGAAAATTATAATATCTGTGGAAGATAACGCCCGGGAGCAGGTGGTGAGCGTCATCGATCAGGGGTATGGAATCGGACAAAAATCGATCGATAAAATTTTTAATAAATTTTACCGCGTTACGGACAACGAAAACATCCAGGATGTCACCGGCTCGGGATTGGGATTATCCCTGGTCAAAGAAATCGTTGAGTTGCATGATGGCGCCATCTGGGTGGAGAGCGAGTTGAATAAAGGCTCAAGATTTTCCTTTTCGATTCCCAAGCCAAGCGAACGGGAAATTCAAAATGAATATTCGAAATCTTTTGAGGAAGTGGACATCATCGAATGAGGCAAATGCCCGCTTTCACTGGCTTCGCAGAATTAAACTGAATCGGACTTACTATACACAGGAATTGCCTGCGCGGTTCCTTAGTGGAAAAAGCTAAATATAAGGCCATCCCCAGGATGGCTGATGGTTGAATGGTAGCGCACTTCATTCATTGTTGAGGAATCAAACAATGCGTGTGAAAAAACGCGCGATAACTTTTTTGTCCTAAGTTAGAGTATAATGTCATGGTGAACAATGATAAAACAAATGATGGGGATTTACTGCCGGTCAAGCATAAATCCAAGGAACTGTTTACCATCAAAGACAAGAAAAGCATCAAGGACCTGGAAAATTTAATCAGCGACCACATTTACCGAAGCAGCCAGGCTATCACCCATGCAACTGTCAGTTTGAAAGCGACCAACAAAAAATCAATTTTGCTGGTCGATGACGATCCGGACATGGTGGAAATCGGAAGAAAGATCATCGTTTCGGCCGGGTACAATTTCTTTTACGCTTCCAATGGACAGGAAGGCCTGGACTTCATTCTCAATTACAAGCCAGATCTGATTTTGCTCGATTACATGATGCCGTCAATGAGCGGGGCAGAAGTATTTCAACGGCTCGTCACCAGTCAGCGGTACAAGCATCTTTCAGACACACCGGTGATCATGATTACCGCCCAGACCGAGTACAATATTGATCGCACAGCGCTGTTTGAAATGGGATTGTCTTCGTTTCTTGTCAAACCGTTCGGGCATCGGGAGTTGATGAATGTCATCGACAATGTGTTCATACTTCACCAGGTTCGGCAGAAAAATAAAGAGCTGGAACAGAAAATTCGGCGCACCGAATACAAGTACCAGGACCTCATTGAGAATGCCAACGATTTAATTTACACATTGAATCTGAAAGGTGATTTCATTTTCATCAATCGCCGGCTGATTACGCTTGCCGGATTTGCCAGGGAGGATTGGATTGGCCGCAGCTTTTTCGATCTGGTTGCCCCGGAAGATCGCGTGGAGGCGCGCAACAACTTCAATCTGACATTAAAAGGGAAAGCGCGGATTTTCGAAATTCGTCTGATTTGCCAGACCGGTATTCCCCTGTTTTTGTCGATGAACATCAACCCCATCTTTGAAAAGGGCGAAGTGATGGGTGTGGTTGGAATTGCCCGCGATATTACCCAGCGCAAAGAGCTGGAGCAAGAAATCACGGAGTTGAAGAATTTCAATGAGAGTATCATCCAGAGTATGGGCGCCGGCCTGCTGACCATTGACCTGGAACGCAAAATAACATCGTTCAACAACGGCGCTGAGGAGGTGCTGGGTTACAAAGCCGAAGAAATAGTGGGAAAAAATCTGGATGAGATTTTGGGGGAACTGAGCCGGAAACTGTTGCCGGATAGTATTTCGCAGGATCAATCGCTGCTCAACCGAGAAATTGAATTGACCCGAAAAGATAAGACGAAGGTCTTTGTGGGATTTACCATCACACCGCGCATTGATAATCATAACCTGAAAGTCGGCACCATCATCTCATTCCGGGATATTTCACAGATCAAGCAAATGCAGATGGAGGTTGTGCGGATGGATCGCCTGGCCTCCATGGGCGTATTGGCATCCGGCATTGCGCACGAGGTGAGGAATCCCCTTGCCGGCATCAAGACTATGGCCCAGACCCTCGAAGAAGAAATTGAAAAAAGCGACCCGCGCCAGGAATATCTGATGCGAATTGTCCGGCAAGTCGATCGTCTTGATGAGCTTCTTCGCACACTCTTTTCCTATGCGCGGCCACGACAGCCGATTCGCAAGCTCCAAAAACTGGAGGACATCATTCAGGAAGTCAATATTCTGCTGGACGATCGCATCAAAAAGAATAAAATCACCTACACCAAAGAATTTCAATCGAATCTCATGAAGGTGTTTGTGGATTATCAGCAGATTCAACAGGTGTTTATCAATCTGTTTTTGAATGCAATTGAAGCAATGCCACACGGTGGCCGATTGGAGCTGAAAGCACGAACGGTTGAAACCATCATTTACGCGAGAGATCGTCGGAAAAAGGGATTCTCTAATTTGAACAGGGAATCACGTTACGTCGAAGTGACGGTTCGCGACACCGGGGCCGGGATCAAACCTGACGATTTGGGAAAAATATTTGATCCATTTTTCACACTCAAACCGCAAGGAACCGGACTTGGGCTTTCGATTGTCTATAGGATAGTAGAAGAACATAAAGGTGAAATTCGCGTTGACAGTATCATGGAAAAAGGGACAACGTTTACGTTGCTCTTACCAACGGAGGAGTAGGTATTAATGAACGAGCGTATTCTCATAGTTGATGATGAGGAAGATTTAACATTAGGTTATTCAAAGTGTCTTCAAAAGGAAGGCTACGAAGTAAGCACTGCAAGCTCCGGTGAGGCGGCGCTTGAATTATTGAAACAAGAAATATTCGATCTTGTGTTGCTGGATATTCGCTTGCCCAAAATGGACGGGATGGAAGTGCTCACCCAAGCGCTGGACATCGATCCGGATTTGATCATCATTATGATGACGGCTCATGGCACAGTCCTTTCCGCAGTTGATGCCATGAGAAAAGGCGCGTACGACTATCTCATGAAGCCTTGCGATCACAACGAGCTTCGGCTGGTCACACAAAAGACATTGAAAATCAATGAATTGAAACGCGAAGTTTCTCAATTAAAATTAGCCGAGCGGAAGCGCTACCCGGATACAGCCATTTTCGGTAAAAGCAACAAGATCAAAGTTGTGAAAGATATGATCAAAATGGTGGCAAAGACTCCCAAGACATCGGTTCTTATTCAGGGCGAAAGCGGCACTGGTAAGGAATTGGTGGCCAAGGCTATCCACAACTGGAGCGCCAGAGCCACGAAGCCGATAATACCCATCAATTGCAGCGCCATCCCGGAAAATCTCATGGAGAGTGAATTATTCGGCTATGAAAAAGGCGCGTTCACTGACGCCAAGAATGTGAAGAAAGGCGTGTTTGAATTAGCCCATGGAGGCACGCTTTTTTTGGATGAAATCTCCAGCATGAAACTGTCGCTCCAGCCGAAACTGCTTCGGGTGCTCGAAACGCAGAGCTTTCGCAGAATCGGCGGGACTTCCGATATCAAAATCGACGTCCGCATCATCGCTGCCACGAATCAGGATTTGAAAGAGTGCGTGGACAACGGATCGTTTCGGGAAGATCTGTATTATCGCCTGAAAGTCATGGTCATTAACTTGCCCCTGCTCCGCGAGCGAATGGACGATATCATTCCCATGGCCAAATTGTTTGTCGAGCTTTATAATGAAGAATTTTCGAAGCGCATCACCGGGTTTACCCCGGAAGCGGAGAACCTGCTGTTGAATTATGAATGGCCCGGCAATGTGCGCGAGCTCAAGAACGTAATGGAACGGGCATCCATTCTATGCAGCACCAATATCATTGACGTTGAACATCTGCCTCGGGAATTATACAATTCTCAGCCCAAGGAGATAAAAGTCGTGCCGGCCAGCCCCCAGTCCAATGACAATCTCTCGCTTCAGGACATCGAACGAAAACACATTATCGAAGTGCTCGAACGCTTTGATGGCAATAAATCCAAAGCGGCGCGCGTATTGAATATCTCTCGCTCGACGCTCAGAGAAAAATTGAAACAGTACGGTATAAATTAATTTTTTTCTATTACAATTTCAACGACCGGGACTGAAATGAATGCATTCATTGTTCATTTCTGTCCGGTCGTTTTTATTTATCACCCGTTTTCAATGATGTAATTGCTGATTGCCTCACTGCTCCATGCCCCGGAATATCCACACGTTCAGCGATGTCGCTGTCCTTCTCCCCTGCCATTTTCAGCCTAATTGTTTGTTATTCATATAAATGATTTCTCAAAACATGATTTCAGCACAATAAAACAAATGGATAGCGATTCAAAGTACTCACCGACTTAAATCAAATCGAGTTTGGTCAATTATCGGTCAGTCGGAATTTGTAATTACCGAATTGTGCAAACAGGCGTTGCCCTCTTCCAGACACGATAAATTTTCCAATGAATAATCACCACCCTAATTCACTAAAAATTAAAATTCTATCTCCTCTCATCGGTCTGAATTTTCATCAATGGACACCTGGCCCGAAAGACGCCGTCCACTGGCATACTTTTTGCGCTGGTGGCATTGAAGTACTACTAACACATTATCGTTCATGCATCTAACAGGGGAAACATCAATGACTTCCGATCCGAAACGAATACTCATCGTGGATGATGAAGAGGATCTGACGTGGAGTATAGCACGAAGTCTCAGGAAAGAGAACGAGCAGTACGAAATAATGTGTGTCAATTCCGGGGAGGAAGCGCTTGAAGTGATCAGGCGCTTCTCCCTGGATTTGCTCATAACAGATATTCGTATGCCAGGAATCGACGGATTGATACTTCTGGATTATGTGAAAAAGTATCATTCTCAAATGAAAGTCATCATTATGACAGCTTCGGACAGTATCGAGCTCAGAGACAGACTTGCATTTCCAAATTCGGTTTACTTCATTGAAAAGCCATTCGAGATCGCCGAATTGAAAAAAATAATCCATCAAGCTGTCCAGAAATCTACCGATAACTATAAGAGTCGACTGGTCGAATTGAATCTGGCGGACATCATCATCCGGAATTGCCAGAAAAAATTCAATGGTAATTTGAGTATTTCAAACGGTACAGAGAATGGTGTAATTCACTTCAGGGCGGGTGAAATAATCCATGCCCAGGTCGGGACGCTAGAAGGCGAGAAGGCACTATCAAATGTGCTCAAATGGAACGATGGCTATTACGATACAACCCTTTCAGAGACTCCAATCCGAAAAACCATTCATAGCGGTTGGAGAACGCTGCTGAAAAAATACAGTTCTCAGAATATTGGAAAATTTATTTAAGTTTCAGGGACTATGTATGAGCGAGATTATTTCAATCGTTAGCCAAAAAGGGGGAGTTGGCAAAACAACGACCGCTGTAAACCTCTGCGCCAGTCTCACTGCATTGGGCCATAAGACGTTGCTCATTGACCTGGATCCGCAGGGACATGTTGCAACAAGTTTTGGCTATGGGAAATATGATATCAAAGCTGGCGTCTATGAATTGATCACCGGATCGAAAGAGCTCGACGAAATTATCCATCCCACTCTTATGGACAATTTCGATTTCATCCCTTCGAATTTCTGGGCTGAAGATGAAGACAAACTCGAACAGATCCACCAGGACCGCACGTCATTTTTAAAATCTCCCTTGAGCAAACTAAAGACCAGGTACGATTTCATCGTAATGGATTGCCCACCGTCATTGGGCAAGCTGACCTTTAATTCTCTGGTGGCTTCGGATTCAATCATCGTTCCCATCCAGTGCGAATTTTACGCGCTGAAATCTCTGGGGAAATTACTAAAGCTCACCCGAATGGTTAAAAACGATTACAATCCCTCATTACAATATCGGGGATTTCTACTCACCATGGTCGATCTGCGAAACAATCTTTCCCGGCGCGTCATGGATAAAATCAAATATACGCTCAAAGGCCTTGTCTTTGAAACTATCATTCCCCGCAATGTTCGGCTTGCAGAAGTGCCCTATTTCGGCAAACCAGTGTTGTTGATTGATAAAACATGCAAAGGCGCTAATAGCTACATGGAACTTGCGACTGAATTATTGAATCAGAACGGGACAAGTGAATCATCATTAGCCAAAAAAGAGATGGTGATGGCCGAGAGTTTTCAATAGCATCTTATTAATTTCATTAATTTAACAAAACTAAAAACCTCATAACTCGTTTTCAAATCACTATATTCTTTCTATCGAAAAACAACGCATTTACATCGCATTTCATTGGTATAGAGTTATCGCCCGTTTTGATCAGTTTCATCTTGGCCGATAACTTTTTTTATTATAACAGATTAAAATAGGAGAATCACGTTTAGAGAATCCGACTGAGGGTGAACAACAAATTCATTTCGATTAGTTTGGCTCTATATTTGTTACATAGACTTCCAGTGAAAACATTTTCTGTTATCGTAGAAATCAATTCGAACGGCTGGTAGTAATTTGTAACTGAAAAAAGGTGGGGTGTCCACCAGAACAAGCACATGTCAACATTAAGTCTATTACGAATGTGGGAGGTTGTCAGGATGAAGCGAGACAAAAGAGGGTTGAGTTCATTAAAATCCATGTTATTAATTACTTTGATATTTGCGGTATTCATTTCAACCGTTAGTTTTTCTCACAAGCTTACTTCTACAGAAGATACAACGAAGCAAATGGCTTTCATTGAAAATCACCTGGCGTCTGTGCAAAATGCATTGAACATCGAGAGTGTTCGGCAATATAAAATCCAGAGAATTATTAAAATAATTGACCAGTACAATCGAACGATCACTCCGGATGAGAAATATGAAATCGCCGATGAGATTTTTAAGATGAGCCTGAAATACGACAATCTCAACGTCGATCTCATTTGCGCGACCATCACCCATGAGAGCGCACTGACCTGGCGAAAAGATGTTGTCTCGCCTGTTGGTGCGTTGGGTCTGATGCAGATCATGCCAAAAACCGGCGAACTGCTGGCAATTCAGGAAGGCATTGAATGGACAACGCCGGAGGAGATTTTATTCAATCCGATCCTGAACATTCGAATGGGTTGCCGCTATCTGTCTAATTTAATTCACCTTTATGAAATCGACGGCGGGCTGGCAGCTTATAATGGAGGCGAAAAACGCGCGGCGCTGTGGTTGAAGAACCGCAACAATAAGACCGACTGGGCCTTGCTGTGGGAAGAAACGCGCAGCTACGTCCCGGCCGTGCTGAAGCTTTATGAAAAATTTCAACAACAAGTTGCCATCTTGTAGCACTGATCACTCCGTTCGCTCATTGAAACGATACGTGTGCCAATCGCATCTGAAACGCGACCGGCAACGCTTCGACCAAATGGCCTTTCACGGAACGTCCGAGATGCAGACGGGCAATGGGTCATCCGGGGCATTTCCGAGGGCTTCGGCGGCGATTCCCCAGATAAATTAAGACTGCATTGCCGCCAGGGTTGACCATCTTTAGCACATCTTCCATTTTCTGATAACGGTCTCCGCTTTGCCCGTCTGAATTGCACCGACTGAACAGAAATGACAGTGAACTCCGCGCGTCGCTGTTTGAATAAGTCGGTCAATGGAGCCATGGATACCTGGAATTCTCCGCAGCGATGTGGGCATCATCATTCGAAACATCGGCCACAAATAAACCCTCATCACTGTAACCGTTAGCGCAAAGCTGAAATTACGCTAAATAAGGATTGAGCCTGTGTACACGAGACCGGCAATCCAGCCTTTCGCTGCGTTGCCTGAGTATTATCCAGGGAATTATCCGGCTAAAAAAAAATTCAAAGCTGAACATTTGACTTTTTGCCCAATGAAAAAACACACACTATCAGGTTTCTCCACGTCATTACTCGGTATTGGTTTGTATGCAGACTAAATTTGAGACATTGAACCACTTCTATCTGGAATTAATAAATCGGTTTTTTCATCCCAAGAGCTACTTCTACTTTTGTGTGTCAAGCTTTTTGCAAAACAAGACCCTGGAATTGAAAACCATTGATGAGGCCTCTTTTCGCGTCATTTCCAATTTCATTCACTATCTGGTTGAGTCCCCGCAGCCGGCGCTTGAGTTGAAAGAAATCACTCAGATTCAGAGCTTCTCCACGTTGTACTCGGATCTCGAAAACCATCTTCTAAAATTGGACTTGAAAAGCCTGGATCAATCGCAATTGAAAGAGGCGATTAAAAATTATGCCCAGTTTTTCATGTCGAAATTAGTGCGGATTGTAGGGACAGAAGCCAACGATAGGGCGACTTTGGAAAAATATCTGAATATCAAAACTAATTTGCGCTCGATGCTCCGAAAATCAGCCACCAAAGACACGGACAGTGTGCCATCAGCGGCCCCTCAATTGAAAGTCTATCGGTCCACGGTCAAAGCAGAGTCAGCGGCCAAAATCGATCCGCAAAGTCAACCAGAAAGTACAGTCGCACCAGCGCGTAAAAACAACGCAGTATTAAACAACAATATTCTTCAGGGATTTTTCGAAGAAGAGATTTTCGAGCTGCTCAAACCACTGTCCAGGATGACATCGCAGCCATCCTGGTTTCTCACGCATCGGTCCGATTTAAAAATGTGTTTCGAAAGCTTCCATAATATCAAAGAAGTCTCCATGTATCACGGACATGACGAGATCGAAGCAATTGCGGATCGCGCGGTGAAGATTGTGAAAAAAAATCTCGAAGCGAACCAAACCCCAGACCAGGAGGCCATTCGATTAATTTTCGATGCGAAAACCACTATTGAAAAAATGGTCTTCCATCATCAGCACGTCGAGCATATCGAGGACCAGCTACAAAAATTCGATAGTTATCTGTCACACGCTGGTTCGAATGTGTTGATTGCCCCTCTTGAAAAAGAAACTCAGGAACTGATTTCCAAAAAGGAACAGGCGATTCCGGATGCAGAGAAATTGTCACCATCGGAGTCGGTGGCGCCGGTTCCCGCGGAGATCGATAATAAAGAAAAAGTCAATAAAGTTACGCCTGTGACTCCAATTGTTCCAGAAGATGACGATATTATTGATAAGGACCTATTGGAATTTAAGTTACCCGGGGAGGAAGATGAAGAATTATTGATTCTATTACAGGAAATCATTCCCCCGGCAAAACCGTTCATTCAGAAAACGAGTCATGACGAAATCGCCTCAGCCGAGGTGATTCACACCGGAGCAGGAGACACAATTGAGGCAGGCCAGTCCGATGCTGAAAAATCTGACGAGAAACCAATCGATGAGTCAGTCAGGAATCCACTGGATCGCTTCCATAAGGAAGCCAGTTTGTACCACAAGATCATTCTGAATGCCCTGGCTCAATTGACCCAGGGTAAAAAATATCAAGCATCACTGGAGGATATTGAATTGGCCAGCGCGTCTCTGAATCAATTGGCTCAGAAATTTGGACTTGAGAAAATGGCGTTCTTGCCGGAGTTGATGGAATCCATTTGTTTTCAGACCAACAAGCGAAACATCAAATTGCCGGGAAATATCCTGGAGAGCATGGAAAGCGGAATGACGCTGCTTAAGATTTTTGACCGCAATAATGCGGAACACAAGGTCCACTTCATTTCCATACTGACAACACTGAAAGAATATTTCAATACGACGTTTGGTTCGCCGGGAGTGAGGTCATCAAAAATCTGATCGATGCTGATTTCCTCAGCCATTTCACTAAATTAGTTTCTCCAAACCTGATATGGTGCGGGTAATATAAAGTGCAGTTTTACTGCTAATTGAAGGAAAATAACAATGTCGAGGGAGAAAATATCCACAAAGGAGTTCACTTTGAAAACAAAAGATGAAGAACTGGAAAGTTTACTCAAAACGCATCGCACGAAAATCAAGGTGATTGGTGCGGGCGGCGCGGGAAATAATACGATTACTCGGTTGACCGAAGTCGGTATTAAAGGGGTAGAAACTGTAGCGGTCAATACAGACGCCCAGGATCTGCTGTTCACAAAGGCTGAACATAAAATCCTCATCGGAAAAAACCTTTCGAACGGATTGGGCGCGGGCAGTAATCCTCAAATTGGTGAAAGCGCAGCACGGGAGAACGAGGCGGAGATTCGCGAACTGCTGGAAGGTTGCGACATGGTATTCATCACGTGCGGTCTCGGCGGAGGGACAGGTACCGGTTCTGCGCCCGTCGTCGCGGAAATTGCGCGCAGTTTGAATGCGCTCACAATTTCTGTCATCACGCTGCCCTTCACCGAAGAGGGTGTGATGCGCCGCGAAAATGCAAAGGCCGGTTTAGCCAAACTGCGGGAACATTCTGACACCGTCATTGTCGTCCAGAATGACCGGTTGCTGGATATGGTTCCGGACCTGCCGCTGAATGCCGCGTTCAAAGTCGCCGATGAAATTTTAACCAATGCCGTGAAAGGCATTACCGAACTGGTCACTGAGAAAGGTCTGGTGAACCTCGATTTCGCGGACGTCAAATCGATCATGAAGGATGGCGATACAGCGATGATTGGGATTGGCGAAAGCAATACAGAAAACAAAGCTCAGGACGCCGTCGCTAAAGCGATCGATAATCCCCTGCTCGATGTGGATATAACCGGCGCGCAAAGTGCGTTAATCAATATCACAGGCAACGAATCCATGTCAATCCGCGAGGCCCGCAGCGTGATGATATCCATTGCAGAGAAGCTGGATCCCAACGCCCGCATTATCTGGGGCGCGCGCATTGATCCGGGCATGGAGGATAAAATTCGCGTCCTGCTCATTGCGACCGGCACAAAAGCCAAAGGTCCGGCTGGGGAATTACGAACAGCAAAACCGCAACCAGCGCCGATGGAGAAAAAAAAGGTGGATGCCAACCCTTTTTTCGATATCAAGGAAAGCAAAACATTCGTCACCCCGGTGAAGGAAGATAAGATTGTCAAACCGGCCCCGGAAATGATACTTCAAAAAGAGGAAAAATCCGGCAATGACAGGAAGGTGATTCGTGATGAGGAACCCAGAGAGCAGGAAAAGCCAAAGCAATCGGCTCATCGGGTGTTCGACCAGATGTTTTCGGAAGAGATAGCCGGCGACTTGAATATCCTGAAGGAATCACTGAATCATATTAATCTGATGAATCAGGATCCCAAGCTATTCCGCAACATCAAGAATGCCTGTATTGCTCTTCAAAATTCAGCGCAGCTCTATTCGCATGATAAAATCGAAGAGTTCGCAATGTTCATCGGTGGACTATTCGAAGAAATTTTGCTGAAGAAAGTGATCGTTACTGAAGATTTTATGCCTCACTTTCATAATATTCCATCGATCCTGGCGGGCATGCTGGTCAATGACAACAATGCGCTGTCCGACGCTCAGTACATCATTGAAAAATTGACCCTTCTGATTGACCATCAGCGTAATGGTTCGCTAAAAAAAAATAAGCTTAGTCTGAAGAATCTGTTTCAACCGAATGCTGCAGAAGGTATGAAGGACGAATTGCATATTGAACAGGAGGACCTGAAGACGAAATTAAGAATGGATTTAAATTAAGGTTATCACACAAAACTGACGATAAAACTATTGGCGCCTGAAATCGAATATGAATCCTATTTTGATCTCTGTATCGCTCTTGATTTGTAGTAATTTTTTCATGACATTTGCCTGGTACGCTCATCTCAAAGAATTGAACAATAAACCGTGGATCATCGCGGCGATTGTCAGTTGGGGGATTGCGCTGCTGGAGTATTTGCTTCAGGTGCCGGCCAATCGGATTGGTTATGGAATGCTTACAGTTGGCCAGTTAAAAATAATCCAGGAAGTGATCACACTATCTGTATTTGTGCCTTTCTCAGTTTTCTATCTGAAAGAACCGCTCAAGCTGGATTACCTGTGGGCCGGACTCTGTCTGGTAGGAGCGGTCTATTTTATGTTTCGTAGCAAATTTGCATGAAATCATGGCTCATCGAAAATGGTTTTCGTCGAGAAATATTTATGGCTGGAGCTGTGTTCCACCTATGGTGATGTAACATGGAGTGAATTAGAATAAAATGAAAATGAGTCGGATGATGAATATGAACGATCGTGATGGGAAAACCGAAACTCAACGGAGAGAATTCAACGCCTACTGCCTTGAGGAAATTGAGAGCAATTTAAAAAGTATCGAGCAGTTGATACCGGAACAAAATGTTCAGGAACTGGATGGCGCTATGGTGGGCGCTATTCTGGAATGCGCCGAGAACATGGAAGATCTGGCTATGGTGTACGGCTATCCCGGTATTGAATCACTGGCATTTAATCTGGCTTCGGCCATGGCAAATTTCACTCATGAGCAGAATTCGATGCCCGAAGATATTGGACTTCGGGTTCACATCGCTTTGAAAGCCATCCGACAGATGGTGCGAATCGATAACGACGTTGAAGAAGAAAAACTCATTCGCGAGATCACGCAAACTATGCATCCGTCACAGGCTGTGGAGATCATGCCCGACAAGACGCCCATTCAATCAGCCGACGAGCCGAAACCTCCGGCCAGCGAAAAGACGCCACCCTTGCCAGCCGAATTCGCCGAACTGGAATTTTTAGCTGATGATACTTCAGATGACGACATCATTCCAGCCACCATCCCGCCGCAGGAAATCAAACAGCCTCCGCAGTTCGAAATTAAAGAACTGGATTCGCTCATGAAATTGGTGGAGGAAATTGAGAATCACAAAAAGCTGGTGAGTCAGGCTCCCGAGCCGATGCAGAACCAGGAACCAGTTCTTTCCGAAACTCCTGAGCCGGCGGTCGCGGAATCGCCAGAGGAAGCGATGGAAACAGCGCCGGTCGCCGTTCAAACAGACAGCCCGGCAAATCATCTCATCGATGTTGATCTGTCGCAATTGGCTCAAAAAAAAAGCCAACGGGAAAGTCAGGCAAAGGAGATAGAACAGGTTTTTAATGACATCTTCAGGGAAGAGACCATCGAAAATCTCGACTTTCTGAAGCAATCGTTGCAAAAAGTTAAAGACGAGCAATCCCCGGGCGAAGCGATCATGCGCATTAAAGAGTCGTGCAGCGGACTCCGCGATGCCGCCAATTGCTTTCACGTGAAAGATGTCCAGCCGAGTTTAACGCTGCTGGATAAACTTGCAAAAGAACGACTTTCATACAATCAGACCCCGGACGAATCTGTATTCAATGCATTGACGTCTGCCGAGCAGCACATTCGAAATTACATGGAACAGGGCAAGCCCCAGGATTTCAATTTCCAGCCGCTGAATGATCTGCTGAATAACATCCTCGAATCGCACCAGCACACAGTGATTACGGCCGGATTTGACCAGTTGCTGGATAAAAATTTTGATATTGAAAACACGATTAAGGTCGTCGAAGAAGAAAAGCTGCTTGGGAATGTGCCACCCCCGGCGCCGGAAACGAAGAAAAAAGTAAAGGTTGTATTCAGCCCGGAAGATGAACGGGGCCGATGGATGAGTAAATTTAAATAATGCAACGAGCCGCTGAAACCGCAGGGCAGCATGAAAAGCCCGGCGGTTAATACCTCAAGACACTGCTTCTGCCACCGCGTTGTTCGTATTTCAAATCGCGCAACTGCGGTGCTTTCACATTAATGCGCAGGTAGTACGAATTGCCTCCGATCCCCGATGGACGCCACGTGAGCCGCGCTTCCCAGCAATGCAAATCCCGGTAAATTGTGAACGCATGATTCACCACTTGTTTTGTCTGCAAATCATAATGCGCGGTATAACTGATTTTCCAGTTTTTCGTGAGTTGCGCTTCCATACCGGTGATATCCAGATAGTAATTCTTGGTCGGACTTTCCGGATTGTATTTACTCAGCGAATAGCTGAACGCCAGGGACATGCGCCAGGGAATATCCAGCCCGGAGAACCCCTCATTCACCTCGAAGCGGTTGCCACCCGGCTCGTACATGCGATCGTAGTATTCCTGTTCTGACACGACCTGCCCGCTGGCCTCATCGATAAAAACCTGCTCCTCCCCTGCCTCTTTCTTTTTATTCGGATCCGTCTTCCTGGAACCCTGGAATTGAATCGAAGCCGAAAGTCGAAGATTGTTCAGCCGCAGAAATTTCCCCCTCTTCCAATCTTGAATAACATACTGGTCCACCGTACGATTCAACGTCGTATCGTATTTGTAGAAACTGTGATTGGCAGACAAGTCGATATTCAATTTTCTGGCGATCGTGGAACGGAACGATGAACTCACATCGCTGAACCGCAATGAATCCTCCTCAAAGTCATACCCGGAGCTGAAATTCAATGTGAACAGGTCGAACTTTTTTTCTTTCTCCCCGTCCATCATTTTCATCTGAAACAAGTTCCGGATGCTGAAGGACATGCTTTTCTGAGTGGAACCGGGAACCGAATCGAGAAATCGGGACGCTTTTACGACATTCCCGCTGGTATCCGTGAAGACATCGACATAGCCCCATTGGGTGTCCGAAAAATTTGGTTGGTACTGGAAGCTGACATTGGGCGTAATGACATGACGAATCGCCTGAACCCTGCCGATTCGCGGTGCGAACATTCCATAAATATTGGTCGTCGCGTTCACATTGTAGGAGAATGTTCGTTTGGAGGCGAATCCCTGAAGTGTATCCGAGACGACCGAATTGGTCGCTGCATCAAAACGATTTTTCCGGTAGCGATCATACCATCGATCCTGGTAACTGAAGGACTGTCCCATGGTCAGCCAGCCGAAAAATTTCTGCGGCGAATTCATGCTCAAACTTGCACTGTGATTCAAATACCGGGTCGACCGCTCCGGATCGCCGCCGCCTCTGGTGACGCTATTATAGATGTTCGTGCTGTACGAGAAATAGATGGACTCATACCAGGGATTTTTTTCATCACTTTTTTTTGAAGAGGACAACGCCATCGAATTAGCGCGTTTATCGGTCTTTTTGAATAGCGCCCGTTGCGACATGCTAAGTCGAACCTGGGGCAGAACCTGGTAAATTTTTCCGGTCTCGATATCCCGTTCCTGAGATACATTAGCGCTGAGCGAAAGTCGTTGCTCGGTCCAGTTTTTCGAAAATGTCGCATCGGAGCGAATATTTCGGTTCAGCCTTGTGTTGATGTTAGAACTGAAATCTTTATAAAATTTATCATCGCTGACAAAGCTGCCGCTGACAGTGAACCGCATGGTCGGATCAATGGTGTGCTGATGACTGACAACTACATCCCATCGCCGCTGTTTCTGGCCGCTGATGAAATCCTTTCGCGTGAACGAACCGGAGACGCGCCCGTTCAAAACATATCGCAAGGCATAATTCAGATCGCCGCGGAGAATCCAGCCGCTGCGGTCGAAATAGTCCACTTTCATGCTGGTATCGAAATAGTCGTTGGGCGCCCAATAGTAGCCTAATCCCCGAATGAATCGACCTTCGTAGGAACTCTCCCCGTAAGTGGGTACAATCACTCCGGAATGCCGCCCTTTCTTGTTGGGGAAAACAGCAAATGGCAGGGCCGCCACCGGCATATGGCCGAAATATAAAATGACAGGTTTGGCAATCACCTTGTCCCCGATCAGCACCTTGATGCGCCGGCTTCGGAAATGATAATGCGGGTCCTCGTCTTTATCGCAGGATGTGAAATACCCATTGGAAAAATTGATCACGTCCCGGCCGACCTTTTTGATGCTCTGCCCTGAATAATAGCCGCCCTCAAATTCAGTTCTCCCCTTTTCGACGATGCCTTTCTCGGTATCGAAATTATAGGTCATTCTGAAACCATTCATCACATCGCCGGCATCGGCCAATACTGGCAGGCCTCGCCAGCGGACAGTCATGACCGAATCGCTCCGGTTTTCCGATTTCGTCCAGACGGTGTCCGGAACCCCTTCAGCGGTGAGCGTATTTTTGGTCCAGTCCACGGTTATTTTTTCAGCCGTCAAATGCATGGCCTTATACAACACATCGGCTTTGCCGACGAGGTAAATTTTATTCTCTTTGACGCTGACATCGATGCTCTGAGCATTGTATTTCAGGATGGTATCCAAGCCTACTGAGGACTGCGGCGGCGTTTTTACGGAATCGATCTGGCCGGACAAAGAATCGACAACAGCAGCGCTATCCGGCAGCGACACGGCGGATAACTTTTGTTGTAATTGCTCCTGTTGTTGCCGAGTGCTGTCCTGGATTATTTCAACGGAACAGGCGCGCCCTGGCATGGTCAGTGAAATAATGGAAAGGCAAAATATTGATAAAGGGAATCGAATGTTCATTGCTGCCAGATTCAGTTATTCATGTCTGTTGAAAATATTTTGTTGTTCAAGTTGAAGAAATTACAGGGTATGTCCCCTTTAAAACTGAAGGCTGTCCATTTTACCCGCGGCTGAAAACAAAGTTCCCCGGGTGTCATTCGGAGTGGCGCCGCCTCTTCCACAATTGATTCAGCCTCTCGGCGAGCGACTTTTCGAAACCCTGCCCGGTTGGATGATAGTAAATAGCAGATTTTTTGTTTTCGGGGAGATACTGCGCTTCAACAAAATGAGCCGGGAAGTCATGCGGATATTGGTAACCCTCACCGTGGCCCTGTTGTTTCATCAATTGCGTCGGAGCATTTCGGAGATGAAGCGGAACTGGCTCTGGTGGCGAATTTTTCACATCCTTGGATGCCGCCTCAATGGCCAGATACGCCGCGTTGCTTTTGGGGACTGAGGCCAAATAGGTCGCAGCCTGGGATAAGATAATCCGGGCTTCCGGCATACCCACATAATCGACAGCGGTGAACGCTGTGGTGGCAATCACCAGCGCCTGTGGATGCGCATTGCCAATGTCCTCCGAAGCTGCAATGATCATCCGTCGCGCGATGAATTTGGGATCCTCGCCGCCTTCCAGCATGTGCGCCAGCCAGTAGACCGCGGCGTCCGGATCGCTGCCTCGAATGCTCTTGATGAACGCTGAAATGACGTCGTAGTGGAAGTCCCCTTTTTTGTCGTAAATTTGCATGCGTCGTTGCAGGACTTCCGCCATCAGGTCTTTGGTGATACGCCGCAGCCCGCCTGAATCCTGGATTGCAAGTTGCGCTGCCAGTTCCAGCGCATTCAATGCAATTCGCGCGTCTCCGCCAGCCTGCCGGACAATTGTGTCCATTGTGTCCACGTCCGCGCGGACATTCATCTCCTGCAACACAGGATCCGTTTCCATGGCCCGTTGAACAATTTTTCGGACTTCATCATCGCTGAAATTTTTCAGCGTGTACACACGGCATCGGGACAGCAGCGGAGAAATAACCTCGAACGATGGATTCTCTGTCGTCGCACCGATGAGCAAAATTGTCCCGTCCTCCACGCAGTGCAGCAGCGCATCTTGCTGCGCTTTATTGAACCGGTGAATTTCATCGATGAAAAGAATCGTTCGCCGGCCCAGTTGATCCCGGTTGAATCCCGCCTTCTCAATGATCTTTCGAACATCGCCCACGCCCGAAGTGACGGCGCTGATGGAGAAGAACTCGGATTTCGTCTCCCCGGCAATGATCCGCGCCAGCGTCGTTTTGCCAACGCCGGGCGGCCCCCAGAAAATCATGGATACCAGTCGGTCCTGCTCAATGGCTTCGCGAAGTACCTTTCCCGGCGCCACCAGATGCTGCTGTCCGATGAATTGATCCAGCCGCTGCGGTCGCATTCGCTCGGCCAATGGCCGCGCCGCCGAGTTCGATGCCGATCGTTTTTCTTGTTCAAACAAATCCACGTCGCGTGCACCGGTCTATTCAGTGTCGAGGGTTTTTAATTTTAACAGAATATCATTGAAATTCGAATATTCAAAATAACTGAGATCATGCTTTTTACAGAATTCGACCAGATCATTTTTGGCGAAAATGAAATCCGCTTCAACTGCCCCGCAGCGATCCGAGAGCCCATCCCCGATTTGAACTGTCCTGGTTCCATTGCCAGGGATATTCCGAATATGGTACCCTTTGCAATTGGCGCAAGCCTGGCAGCCGTATTCAAAATAGGGGAACTCCACGGCAATACGATTGCCGTCTAAAAATTTGACATGATTCGAACGGATGGCCAAATCGCTCAACCCAAAATTATCAAGAATGCGCTGGATGTAAAAATCAAGTCCATCGCTCAATACTGTGATGGGGTAGTTTTTATTCCGGCAGAAATCAACGAGATACTGGAAATGGGGATCGATCTGTTGCTCATCGCTGAACTCGGTCATTTGTTGTCTGGTAACGCGAGCCAATTGGCACTGCTCGATGAGGTACAGTTTCGATGTAATTTTCCCTGCCTTGTAATTTTCATTGGCGATTATCCAGTCAGGGCCGATGAACCGTTCAAAAAATTTATCCCCCACATCATTCAGCGCAACGGTCCCATCGAAGTCTGTAAATACCTGAAATGTCGTGTTATTATCAGTCATGCCCCTGTATTGCACCTGTTAAAAATTGCATCGACAGAGACTGGTCGGCATTGATGTAACTTTTCGATTCAATCTTTTCCCAGTCATCGCCAACGATCCCTGTCGCACATCGATTCATCATAGATCGTAATACAAACTCATTTCGTAGGGATGAGGCCTGTTTCGCACTTCGTTAAATTCGTGTTTCAGCTTATGATCAACCCATGTTTCAATGAGCTGAGGTGAAAAAATCGCTCCATCCAGCAGGAACTCATGGTCATTTTGAAGGCAGTCCATCGCCTCTTTCAACGAAGTCGGCAGCGATTTAATTTTATCCTGGTCCTGCTTCGGCAAATTGAACACGTTGATATCATAGGGTCCGAATCCCTCTTTAGTCGGATCAATTTTCTTTTTTACACCATCGATGCCGGCCATCAACAGCGCCGACAGCGCCAGGTAAACATTGCAGGTAGCATCGGAGGGGCGGAATTCGAACCGCTTTGTCTCCGGCGTATTGGCATATTTGGGAATGCGAATCGCTGCGCTGCGGTTGGCCAAACCGAAAATGGCTTTGACCGGCGCTTCGAATCCCGGGACCAGACGTTTGTATGAATTCGTGCTCGGATTGGTGAACGCCAGCAACGCCGGCCCATGTTTCAAAATACCGCCGATGAAATAGAGCGCAGTCTGACTCAGCCCGGCATAACCATTGGCGTCATAAAACACAGGCTGTCCCTGTTTCTCCAATTTGATGTGAAAATGCATGCCACTTCCCGCTTCATTGTATAACGGCTTGGGCATGAACGTCACGGTTTTCCGATTCTCCTTAGCCACCATTCGAATGATATATTTGATCGTCATTGTCACATCCCCTGCGCGCAGCAGTGGATGATGATGGATTTCGATCTCCGATTGCCCCGGCCCGCCGACTTCGTGATGATGATACCGAACCGGAATGCAGCACTGCTCGATTTGCTTCACCATCTCTGCCCGCAGATTGTACAAATTATCGAGAGGCGGAATGGCATGATAGCCACCCTGGCGAGGGATCTTGTGCCCCAGGTTTTGCGCTTCATCATAGCCGGTATTCCAGTCAGCCTCCTCCGAATCGACCTGATAGGCTGCCAGATTAATATCGTTCACATACGTTATATTATCGAAAATATAAAATTCAAATTCAGGACTCCAATAACTCACGTCCGCAATTCCGGTCTGCTTCAGGAACTGCTCAGCGCGAAATGCAATATTGCGCGGATCATTTTTAAACAATTCCATAGTGTCGGCTTCGTAAGCGGAACAAATGAAACTCATCGTTTTTTGATGCCAGAATTTATCAAACAGCAGTGAATTCACATCAGGAATGAGCACCATATCGCCGGCTTCCAGCTTTTTGAAACCTGGTACGCTCGATCCATCAAATGCTATTCCACGCGTGAATACAGTTTCATCGAACTGACTAATGGGAATCGTGATGTGATGCCATCGACCAAATAAATCACAGAATTTCAAATCAACCATCTCAACATTTTGTTCATGAGCCGTTTTAAAAACGTCGCGAATCTGTTGGTCCATTCTAATCTCCAATATTAATGAACGATGTGTTAGTCCCCGAATTCCCGCAAGCGGGAAAATCGGCCGAACAATGTAATAATTTTTAACAAAACAATCCAGTAAAATTTTTTAGCATAGCCGACCAACATCCACACCAGCAGCGAACTGAATATGGTGTTCGCAAGAACAAAAAAACCCTTTTAAGGTCAGGCCTTAACAAGGGTTCATATTGCGCCAAATAACTGAAAAAGTGCCCGGCGAATTATTGAAGATATCCTCTATGGCGTATCCTGCTTCTGTACAACGCCTGATAGAAGGCAATGAATGTCGCCATGCAAAACAGGATCATGAAAATAGTAATTTTCATGTACAGCGGCAGATACAACATATTGGGAATGAGAGAAATAAAAAACAGTTTGATGGGCGAAACATAATTCATTCTCAAAATGTATTTGGCCGTTGTCGTCATCAAACTCCGATTCGCCTCATGAACTCCAGTTGCAGGGACATTCATTAAATTTAGTTTTGCCAGTATAAGCCTTTCATAGTAATTGCCGAATGGGGAATACAAATGAATAAGCTTCCTCAGCATCACCACAACAAAGATGAGCAAATTTACGATTAAAACCAATTGACTCACATTAAAATTTTTCTTGCCCAAAAAAGAAAGATACGAATCCCCTATTTCAATCACCACATATAAAAAGAAAGCTGCTATGAATAGACCTAATGTTTCCCCATTCGGCCTTTTTAGTCGATACCGTAAAAAACAATATACCCCTATTAAAAGGAACAAGATGACATTGATGATCAACACATGGAAATACAACGACTTCAATCCGACATTTTCATAGAGCAGATAATTTCGGTCGAGTAAAAAATTTCGGAAAAGAATGTACGTAACGACGGCGCTGACCAGAAGTGATTGTCCCAGGACAAAATATTTTGACTGCCCTTTTTGAATATACCGCAGTAAAATCTGGGTGATGATGAGCAAGACCAAAAATGAAAAGCCCACTTTTTTATACGTCAGAAGATAGTAGACGAAGTAATCATCGCCAAACAGATAATTGTTTCCTGTGAACGAATGAAAAATTCCTGCAGCAAAGAGCAGAAACAAAATGGATAAGAGGATGAATATCTCACGAGCATTCTTTTCCTTAATTGCAACTGTCGTTGTCAGTAAGAATAATAAAAAGTAAAGGGAATGATTCAGCCAAGATGTTGTAGGGATCGGCCAATGAGGAAAATTGGATATAACAATGAGGAATAAATTGAAAATGAACCAGGCATTAATAATTAATGAAAAGAGCGTATTCCTTTTTACTAACATAAAGATTCCCAGACAGTTTATGTTCCCGATTCACAAAAAATACGACTAATTGCCGCCCTGTTTCGGCGGAGGAGGCGGAGGAGGCGGCGGCATGGGAGGATCCGGTAATGGATCCATACCATTTATTAATACCGACCAATCGCCCTGTATTCCGAAAGAAATAATACGTTGGTAACCTTTTTCAACGACATCACCGAGCTTTAACTTCGCGTTTTCAAAGGCTGAACTGGGAGACAGATAATTTTTAGCGAACGAAACGTTTAGAAAACTGAGAACAAACAGCATGCATATTATAGTGGCCAAAATTTTTTTAACCATAAGTCACCTCTCTTGGTTAAACTGTCTGGGTCACTATAATATAGCAATAAAATTCAATAAAGCAATTTGAAGTCGTTTATTAAGTTGATTTAATAATAATTATTTTTTTATTTTAAAAAGTCTTTTTTTATGTTGTCAACTAATTTTGCAGGTAAATTAGTATATATGACAAAATATTCACAATAGATTATCAGAAAAAGAAAGCGATTGGTCAAATAGAGTAAATTAACCAATCGAAGGTGAAGTCAGGATTCAGGGAAGCAAAGTGACAAAGGCCTTACCAGTGAATCTCAATTGAAGCTCAGGGATTGCCTCAAAACTGGGACCTCGTATTGAGAGAAATTATACGTGTGTTGTTTCTTAATCAAGTAACGTATGGCCTTCACAACTTCCGCGGCATTATAGGGCTTCAGAAAGAATAGAACTCCCTCATCAAGTTTAATGAGGTCCGGTGAATATTCTTCAAAAGCCGTTAATATGATAATGCCTATCTCGGGATAATTTCTTTTTAATATTTTTGCAACATCAATTCCTTTAATCCCATACAGATTACTATCGATCAAGACAAGCTTTACATCGTGATAGGATGCCTTAATCCATGCATCATCTATGGAACTCGCCCACAAGAACCGATAGGATGCATGTAAAATGTGTTGGCACAAATTCGTATCAATAGCGTTCCTTCTGCTGGTTAAATACAGAATAGTATCCCTTTGGCACTGCATGGCATGCCCTCCCAAACATTTCTCTTCGTCTCGGATTTGAGCTATGCATTGCCAAAATCATGCCAATAATCATTACTATTAAATGCATTTGCGTTTGAAGACCTGGCCAGGCCTGTTTTTACGCCACTTAAATCGATATTCCCATCACGGATCAGGAATTGGAATTTCGTATTCGTTTTCTGCCAGAGAGATAAAACGGCCATATATGGCCGTTTTTATATTGGTGACTTGGCTCCAAAGAATTATCTTTATGTTTTTATTCATGTTGTTCTATCTGAAATAATTGGCTGTATTTCGCCATTCGATGGTTCTAATTAACTCGATGTAAATAATGTCGTAAAGTGCTTCTTGGAACTCCAAGTCTTTTCGCTGCAAGAGTTTTATTTCCCTTTGAAAGGCTTAAAGCTTTTTCGACAATATCTCGCATCGTCTTATGCAGCACGTTGCCATTCGAATTTGTATTTAATTTTACAATTATGTTAAAATAACTATCGACGTGCGTAACACCAGCGCTCGCTAAATCCTCCACGGAAATAATATCCTTCTGATCAAGGAGCATTACCCTTTCAATAATGTTTCGCAATTCCCGTACATTTCCATGCCAGGGATAAGCCAGCAGAATTTCTTCCACCTCATTGGACATTCCCTTTATCCTTTTACCAAATGCCTTATTGAAGTGATCGATAAAAAATTTGGCAAGAGGGATGATATCCATCCTTCGGTCGCGAAGGGCAGGAAGCTCAATTTTTGCAATATTCAATCGGTAGTACAAATCCTTGCGGAATTTACCGCGCTCGACTAGTTGTATCAGCGGGACATTGGTAGCAGCGATGACGCGAAGGTTCACTTTAATCAACTCCGGACTACCCAGGTGATAAAATTCTCCATTTTCGAGTACGCGAAGAAATTTCACCTGAGCATCCATGGGCATTTCACCAACTTCATCCAAAAAGATGGTCCCATGATTCGCCTGCTCAAGCAATCCCGGTTTGCCATGGTCTGCGGCGCCGGTAAACGCGCCTTTCACGTAACCAAAGAGTTCACTTTCAAGCAGGTCTTTATGAACAGCGCCACAGTTCAGCGCAATGAAAGGGCGAGCGTATCGGGGACTCAGGTAATGGGTATATTCCGCAATTAGCTCTTTGCCAGTACCGCTTTCTCCTTCTATCAGCATGGTCGCTTTGGAAGGAGCAAACCGCTGAACCAGTGAAAGCACATGCTGAAGTTCCTGACTGTTTCCAATAATTTTATCAAATTTATTGTTCTCCATTTGCCTGCGGCGCAGCTCTTCCACTTCCTTTTTCAACTGGAGTGATTCCAACGCGTTAGTGACCACTTTCCGCAGTTCATGAGGCTTCACTGGTTTTTGTATGTAATCATACGCGCCAGCTTTCATAGACTCAATGGCTGTAGGGACACTGGCAAACCCGGTAACCATGACGACAACTATCTCAGGATCTTTCTCCTTAATTTTTTTTAAGACTTCAACCCCGTCCAATCCCTCCATTTTGATATCCAGAAGCACCAGGTCGGGGCGCTCTTCATTAACTTTATCCAGAGCAGCAGGCCCTGACTCAGCCAATTCAATGGAATATTCTTCACACGCGAGAACTCGCGCCAGGGATTTTCTAACGACTTCTTCATCATCAACAATTAATAGTCTGAATAGCATATTACTCCCCAAAATACCAATAATTCAATATGTTACTTTTTCAAACTGGTTACTATTCAGCCACAAAATCTCAAAGACACAAAGAAAAAGAAATATCTAAAATAATCGATTCTGAAAAGCTGAAGTTTGCATTAACAAAAATTACTGACTCTCGGATTAAAAGAAAGAATAAAAAGTTGGACACTTCTTGTAACGTCGTGACCTGGTGCCTTTGAGGCAAAAATACATGCCTGAATAGCGACTCAGACTGAACAGGTAGACTTGTCAGGCTAACGGATTCTTATTTTTCTCACCCTGATTCTTAAGATAATAGATTTATTCTAAAATTCAAGTGGATTAATAAATATTACGCATAATTAATTATTTACATCGCAGGTTCCAGGCAGGGCTTCTGCTGACGTCTGATGCGCCGCTTTGATTTGATCCCAAATCTTGTCCATTTCTTCAAGCGTCATTTCATCGAGGGATTTGTTTTCACTTCGCGCGATGCGTTCAAGCTGACGAAAGCGAGATGAAAATTTATCTATGGACAGGCGCAGAGCATCCTCAGGATTTACTTTGAGAAATCGAGACAGATTGACCATTGTAAATAGCATATCTCCAAATTCCATTTCAATGTCGCGTTGTCCACCGTCTTTCACAGCGCGATGCAATTCCTGTGTCTCCTCGCGGAATTTTTCCCAAATTGGCTCGATGGTCTGCCAGTCGAAACCCACTGTAGCGGCCTTGGCCTGGGTACGAAACGCCCGCAGCAAAGCCGGCAATTGGTCAGGGACCCCATCAATCGTCGAGCGATTGGCATTTTCCTTCCGTTTCATTTTCTCCCAATTAACAGTCTGTTCTTCGGCATTGTTAATTTTCACATCGCCAAACACATTGGAATGCCGATGGATCAATTTTTGATTGATGATTTCCAGGACATCATAAATTGAAAATCGCCCCTCCTCTTCCGCAATCTGGCTTTGAAAAATCACTTGAAGCAACAGGTCCCCCAACTCAAATTTCAAATCATCATAACGGCCGGCATCGATCAGTTCCAGCACCTCGTAGGTCTCCTCGAGTAAATACTGACGCAACGACTCATAGGTCTGTTCCCTATCCCAGGGACAACCATCCTCCGCGCGCAAACGGGCCATTATCTGTATCAATTTTTCAAACTGACTTTTTATCGCTTCAATCTCTTTCATTGTCACTCCTCTTAAAATTGCCTTTCATTCTCAGTGATTATCGTCCAATAAAACCTGACCGTCATTTCGCACGGGGCGCTTTATCCAACGAGCGCAGGTCTTCATCCTGATTTATATCCTGCCTGACAGTTCACATTTGCACGATTGTTCACAGTAAATTATTTCAATCCGATTCTCCTGCACTATCTTAGTGAATTCGCAGATGCCTTCGCAGGCAACGATCTGCGTCCACCCTATTTTCGTTATTGATGCAGCAGTGATGAAACCGCTGGACAGCCGATCAAATTTTCGTATTATACCACTTTCCACACTAATAATCAAGGCTAAACTTCGGTTCACACCGAGCCTGGATGGATGCAGGTGACACATGCGTCCCCGCCTGATATCTGCCGGGCGTAAAATCCATTAATAATTTAATTTTTATCAAGTTGATATTTTTTGAAACATGAAAGTTAATTATTCAGATAGGGTTAAAAAATTCTTGACTATTAGATTCAATTTAATTATTTTAACATTCACGCTTCTCTATTATTTATTCCAATCGAAAGCTATTTAAATGAACCTGACATTCGTGACCCGGCAACTTACATTGAATCACACTTTTGCTGTGGCGAATAGTTCGAAGAAATCCGTTGAGAATACCTTTGTCCGAATCCAGTCCGACGATTACGTGGGATACGGCGAGGCCGCTCCGTCCTATTTTTATCACGAAAATACAGCTTCCATCCGCCGGGTTCTGGAAACGGCGATCCCGATGTTGCAACACTTTCAGGCATCGATTCAATTGATGATGGATCAGATTGGGGAAGCGATCCCCGGTAATTTTGCTGCAAAAACCGGCATTGAATTGGCATTGCTGGATTTGGTCGCGAAGAGAAAAATGGTCTCCATTCGGGAGTTATTCGGAATTAAAAACGACCGATCTCTCACGACATCATTCACGATTGGTATCGACAATCTCGATGTGATAAAAGCAAAGGTCATTGCAGCGAAAGATTATCCGATACTCAAAGTAAAATTAGGCACGCGCGAGGATTACGAGATCATCAAAGCGATTCGATCAATCACGGACAAAAAGTTGAGAATCGATGCCAACGAGGGCTGGACAAAAGAGGAAGCTGTCGAAAAGATCAACTGGCTGGAAACGCAAAATGTAGAGCTTATCGAGCAGCCCCTTCCAGCGGATGAAATTGCAAATACGGCATGGATCAGAGAGCGGGTGAATCTGCCGCTGTTCGCCGATGAAAGCGTCAAACGAAGTGGGGACATTGAACCATTGGCTGAGGCATTTGATGGGATCAACATCAAACTGATGAAATGCGGCGGCGTCCACGAAGCAGTGAACATGGCGAAAACAGCCAGGCGGTTTCATTTATCCACCATGTTAGGCTGCTTCATCGAAAGCTCGCTGGCCATCACTGCGGCTGCGCACATTGCGCCGTTGTTCGATTACATCGATCTGGACGGCGCGCTTTTGCTGAAGAATGATCCATTCGCCGGAGTTACATTCGCGAACGGTCAGTTCACGCTTCCGGACAAGTACGGTATTGGCGCGGAGCCGCTTGTGGATATGGGATGGTAGTTTTCACCCGAATCAGAGGAGGAGTTTTGAAATTTAAATCGGTGATTTGTTTTTTCTTTTTCAGCATTGCATTATTGAGCATTACGACTTGTTCGAACCTGACGCACATTCGGAAAAACTCATCCCAAATCGACATTTTGAGAAATGACCTGGACGCTTTTTTCAATGAACCGCAGTTTGCCAATGCGCACTGGGGCGTTGTAATTCAGTCCCTGAAAAATAGTGAATACATCTATCAACGCAATGCCCATAAAAATTTCATCCCGGCATCCAATATGAAGCTCTTCACGACTGCGGCGACTTTGGCGAAATTGGGACCGGACTACACCTACGCCACAAAATTTTACATCAATGGTTCCATCGATTCGACGGGTGCGCTTCACGGCGATGTTATTATCCGGGGCTCGGGCGACCCATCCATTTCAGGACGGTATTACGATGGCCACGTGACTCGTCCCCTGGAAATGTGGGCGGATTCCTTGCGCTCTCACGGAATCACCCGAATTGAAGGCCAAATCATTGGCGATGATAATTATTTTGATGATGAAATCATGGGCGAAGGATGGGCCTGGGATTACCAATCGGACTGGTACGCAGCCCAGATCAGCGCCCTTTCGTTCAACGACAATTGCATCGATGTGCTTTTTCTGCCCGGGATTAATCCCGGGGATGCTGCCAAATATCAGCTTGTTCCGGATACGGATTTCGCCCGAATCACCAATCGCGTTGCAACCGTGCGCCCGGGACTGGAACAGGACATTTCATTCCTCCGAAAACCCGGCACGAATGATGTTGTAATGACCGGTGCAATTGCGCTCAATTCATCAGTGCAGAAAAACTGGTTTTCCGTTGAAAATCCCACGCTATTCACCATCACAGCATTCGCAAAAATCCTGACGGACCGGGGGATTGCCCTGACTGGCGAATGCCGGGATATCGACGATATTCCCGATTACGAGTACCTGGCCATTTCGGAAAACCTGCTGTTTCAGGTTTCATCGGTACCGCTGCACGCGATCATCACGACCATTAACAAGGTCAGTCAGAATCTCTATGCGGAGTTGTTGCTTCGAACGCTGGCTGCATATTTCAAGGAATGCGGGAGCGCGAAATGCGGGATCGATGTCGTGAAAGAATTTCTCGCCGAAGCCGGTATTAGTCCCGACGAATTTTTAATGTACGACGGATCAGGACTGTCGCGGCTAAATATGGTAACGCCCATGCAGATAGTGAAGCTGCTGAAGTACATGCGCAAACATCCTCATGGCGAGTATTTTTACAATTCCCTGCCCGTTGCCGGCGTGGACGGTTCATTGAAAAATCGTTTGAAACAAACAGCGGCCGAGGGAAATGTTCGCGCGAAAACCGGCTTTGTCGGACATACGCGCTCACTGTCGGGATTCGTCACCACAGCGGACGGAGAGGAATTGGCTTTTTCCATGATTGCCAATAATTTCACCGTGCCCACTTCTCTCGCGAATTTGATTCAAGACCAGGTGTGCGAACGGTTAGCGAATTTCTCCCGTCATCAAAAAAGTTCAAATTAAATAGTGATCGAAATGTTTTTCAAACAGCCGAAAATAAGAAAATTTGAGTTTGCGCCGAGGTTCTATCAGCCTGAAAAAATTGATGATGATCCGAAGCGCCGATTGTCGTTCCGAAAGCTCAGGAGCTACACACGACCCAAAGGTCGTTCGATCCTGGGCATGGCGCTCATCGTCATCCTGCTGGCCTGGCTTCTTCATTATTTCAGTACGTATTCAGAGAGAGAAACGCATCCGAAGCAGATGCAGGAATTGGATATTGAAATCATTGAATAATCAAACCGGAGTTGATACGTAGCGCAGTTCTACCGGGGGGCAGCATTGAAAAAATTAGACAATTCATAGCAAACGATTATCGCGAGAGGGAGGTCGACTTTCCTGAATGGTCACTCATTCGAAAAAACTACAAAAATCAGCCCCGGTTCTGAATCTTCGATATGCACAGAGCTTCACCAATGGTTTCATCTCTCTGGTGAGAAAAGGGGTTGAGAATTTGGCGTCATTTTTTCAAATGATCTGGAATAAGGCCAAAGGCCTGTTCATTTCCTTCCCAATTAAACGCAAGCTCAGCATCATCATCGGATTGATCGTCATCTTTGTCATCGTCGTTATCACCATTATTTTCCAGCAGACTGAAAATCGGCTGCTGAAAACCAAGCTTGATGAAATCAACAAGTTATCGGTTCAGTATTTATCCTATGACATCAAAGAGAATCTGCTGTTAGGCGAACTGGATACTTCAGAATTAAACAAAATTAAGGAATCGGTTCTGCGGTTGAAGAGCCAGAATATCAAGGGCCTGGATTACGCCTGGGTCATCAACCGACACGGGGAATGCATCGCGCACACCGATTTGAAGCTCACGCTGGCAGGGCAGGATTTCATCAATCCCAAAGAGCGAAAGCAGATTCTCAGCCTGAAGCAGGGTCTTGTCCGGGAGACTGCCACTCATTTCGAATATTTTCACCCCATCCTGGAAACGATAAAGGCAGACAGGGAAACGTCGACCATCTTCCTGGGCGTCACCGGCATTGGCTTTTCCAAAGATGTACTGCTCACCCCGTTGCGGGAAGCCCAAAAAATTGTCTATACCATTGCCCTGCTGGTAACGATGATTTCCATTCTGGGCATTTACTTTGTGACACAGCGAATGGTTCAGCAAATTCATGCGCTGTCCAATGGCGCCCGGCAAATCAGCGAAGGCAATCTGGATGTTAAAATTTCCGTAAACTCGCGCGATGAGCTGGGACAATTGGCGCAGGAATTCAACAACATGACCATGCAATTGAAAGAGAAATTGCACATGCAAAAGTTCGTGTCGCCGATGACCCGGCAGATGATTAAAAAGAATGTCGTCAGCAATCAGCGCACAACGCCCACTGAACTGTATGAAGTTGCAGTGCTGTTCTCCGATGTCCGCGATTTTGCGGCGTTCTCCCAGCGGCATAAGCCGGAAACGGTGGTTCGTGTCATCAATATTTACCTCGATTTGCAGGCGAGAATTGTGGAAGAAAATTTCGGCGCAGTGGATAAATTCATGGGCGATCAGATCATGGGCATTTTCGAAGGCGCGAACAAGCAATTCAATTTATTGAAAACCGCAGTGACTATCCAGAGCGAAATTGAACGCCTGAATTTCGAGCGGGTGAAGGATGGCATGGAAATTCTGACAGTTGGCATTGGCATCAATATCGGCCATGCTGTGTTAGGAAATATTGGATCCAAAGATCGAATGGACTATACGGTGGTGGGGGATGTTGTAAATTTGGCATCGCGATTTTGTGACGTTGCCAGACCGGGACAAATTATCACATCGACAAGCCTGTACCCTTTGATTAAGCGCTATTACCCAGCGGTCAAATTAGGCTACATCCCCATCAAAGGCAGAACTGAGCCAGTTGAAATATGCGAAATCAATCACCACAGGGATTTTATCATGTAATCATTCCCGGCTATCTCATGAAAAATTTTGTACCAATACTGATTTTAACATCACTCATTTGCATTTCGACGCCAGGCCTGAGCCAAAACAATTATTCCACCTTTGTGCCTGGCGCTCATTCGATTGGACTGGGCGGTTCGAGCGTGGCGTTTCCAATGGACCCGTCCGCCAGTTACTGGAATCCAGCCGGCATTGCATTTATCACTTCGGATCGATTGCAAGTGAATGTCAATCCGCAGTCCCAATTCAATTTCACCGGGGTAACTAAATTTCTGCCTCCTTCCTTCGCCATTGGACTCAATCTTTGCCAGTACGGCAGCCCGGATATGAACTATAATTTAGGTTCATTCGCCCTGGGTTACCGTATCAACCAGACTTTCTCCGTGGGCGCGAATGTCAATCTCGGCAAGACGCACGAAAATGAGGTATTTTCAAGTTTCGGTTTTGGTTTCTTCTTTCGGTCGTTCCCCGATCACACAGCAAAGAAATCCAGCGACAATTCTGTCTGGACCTGGTTCACATCCGATAACATGAAGAATAAACTGAGCTTTGGTCTGGCTGTCCATAACCTGCCCATTCAGAATAACGTGAATGATTACGTGATCCGAATGGCCGCCGCTTTCAAACCCATTCTGCAATCACCGATACTTCATTTTGCCTATCACATCTCGCACCACGAATACACCAACCACACCGGCGTCCAATTCGACATTCATCATGCGGTGAAATTGTACTGTGGGATCAAGAATTTCGACGGCGGACAGGTCGCGCTGGGCGGTTCTCTCCACTTCGGCCACTTCCAGACCGACGTGAGCTATGAGATTCCCGAGCAAAAATTTTCAATCAGCCTGCTCATTAATTTATCGGATGATGAACAATCCCTGGCGCAAAAATATAAGCAGCTTGGCTCGCAGAAGATCAAAAATAAAGACTTCACCGGCGCACTGGACGCGTATCAGAAATCCATCGCATACCAGCCGGACGATGAACGGGTTCACTACATCACGAATGTCCTGGAGGCGCGAGTCGATTCGGAGCAATCCAAAATTGATTCGCTCTTTGCCAGCGGTCTGAGTTTCGAAAAGAAGCGGTGGTACATCAACGCGTTCATCGCCTATCAGCAAATTCTCGAGATCGACAAATCCAACTCCCATGCATTAAAACGATTGAAGTCGCTGAAAGCCAAGCTGGGCAAGTATCTGGACCAGCTTGCCGATCGGGGTAAAAGCTATTACGCGGAGAATAACTTCAACCGGGCCGAAATGGTCTTCAACAAAATTATTCTTGTCGACAGGAACAACCGCGCAGCCTTGACCTATCTGGCCAAAATTGACAGCATTTACTCGTTCACTTCCAACGAATATTACCTGCGCGGGCTTGGCTACTACAATCAAAAAAACCTGAATCGCGCCAGGGAGGAATTCGAAAAAGCGCTGATGATAAATCCGAGGCATGCAGAAGCGCAGCGCTTCGTCGAGCGGATTGATGGCGAGATAGAGCAAAATCGGGATACCATAAAAAAGCTTCTGCGCGATGCCTATTATTACAACAACGCCAACCAGTACGTCAACGCCTATAATTGTTATCGCAGGATACTCGATATCGATAAAACCCATGAGTACGCCAGAGAGAAAATGGACTATCTGAGCAATTATATCGCCGCGTTCATCGATAACAAATTCCAGAAGGCCAGACGCGCCTATGACCGCAATGAGTACCAAACCGCCATGGCGCTCTTCTCCGAGATACTTGCAATAAAGCCGGATCATCAACCGTCCAAGAGTTTGCTCCAGGCCGCACGGCAGAAGCTGGACTCCCTGGCCAATCAGCATTATCAACGCGCGCTCAATTTCACCAATCAGAATGAATGGGACCGCGCGCTCGAAGAGTGCAACCTCGCGTTGTCGCTTGCTCCAAAACATGCGGACTCCCAGAACTTGCAGCGGGCGGTGCTGGCCAATATCCGCGTCGATAATCTTGAAAAACGCGCTCTGGAATATTTTGAAAAAGGGGACTTCATCAACGCCCGCTTGACATTTCGACAGGTACTCGAACGCGACCCCGGCAATAAAACCGCCGGCGAATCCATCAAACGCTGCACCGAAGAGCTTCAAAACAAGATGGAAGAGTTGTTCAACCTAGGCATGCTCAGCTACGCCGAAGGCGAATATGATGCAGCGATCACCACATGGACGAGTATTTTGAAAATCGATCCGGAGCACAAAAGCGCCCTGGAATACATTCAAAAAGCCCGCGAGCGACTTGATGCGCTCAGCCGCATTAAATAAAACCGATCGATCCTTTGAGGTCTGCCGAACATGAAAAGCCTGTACCTTCGCGCACTGCTCCTTGCTCTCCCCGTAGTCAGTTTCGGCCAATTCAGTCCTTCCGTGAATTCCCTGAAGCCAGCCACAAATATGCCGGTCTGCGAGATGTTCATCTCTCCCGAAAATCTGGCGAAGCTAAACGAGGACGTTTTCAGCGATGAATACGTTCCGGCCGATGTGGTGATTGAAGGTGTCCGCTTCACCAATGTGGGAATCCGATACCGCGGGCTCACCTCGCGGGATGCACCTAAAAAATCCTACAAAATCAATTTCAAGTCTTCCAATCGTTATCACGGCCGCGACAAGATGAATTTCAAAGCGGAATACTGTGACAAATCATTGATGCGGGAATTTCTCTCCTACCAACTGCTGGACGTCGCCGGGCTGCACGCCGCACGCACGCGCTTCGTCCACCTGCGGTTGAATGGCGTTTTTCTCGGCGTGTATCTGGACGTGGAAAATATCGACGAATTCTTTCTCCACGATCACGCGATGGATGAACGAGGCAATCTGTACAAAGCCGCCGGGGAGAACGACTGCACTCTGTCCTGGCGCGGCGACAGCGCCGAGGATTATATGCCTCTCTATGAGAAAAAAACCAATGAGTCCGAAAGCTGGGATGATTTCATCGATTTCGTCGGCTGGATCAACTTTGCCTCAGACGAGGAATTCGCTGCTCTGATTGAAACAAAGCTCGATCTGGAGCGCTACGTTGAGTGGATCGCGGTCAATCATATCGTGGAAAATTTTGACGTCTACCAGAAAAATTATTATCTGTACCACGACTCGGATACTGACCGCTGGGAGGTCATTCCCTATGACTATGACTACGCCTTCGGGCACGGCGAGCTGCCCAACATGGTGATTGACAATCCTCTTTCACTGGGAAAACAGAACGTGCTGTTTCGTCGGATTTACGATACCCCACATCTACAGGCCCGAATGAAAACCAGCGTGATTAAAAATCTCAATTCGCTGTTCAACACAGGCGCCATACTGCCGGCCATCGATTCGGCCTTCCAGTTTATTCAGGCTGATGCCTATCTGGACACGTTCAAAGCCGGCACCAATGCCGAATTTGATTTTCACTATGAATGGCTCAGGGAATTTGTCGGTCTGAGGACGGAATTCATCCTGAACGAGTTGACGCCGGAACGGCTTTACATCAATGAATTCCTCGCGGACAACAGGAGCGTCTACGCCGATGAATACGGTGAATTCGACGGCTGGATCGAAATTTATAATCCGAGCGATTCCAGACTGAATTTGAAGTATTACTATCTGACTGATGATTTGAACGATCCTGAAAAATGGGCGCTGCCGGACACGGCAATTGCCGGCCACGGCTCGCTGCTGATTTGGGCCGATGGCCAGGAAGAGCAGGGCGCATTGCACACCAATTTTATGCTCGACGCCGGCGGCGGCGCTGTGGGCATATTCCTCGAACAACACATTTCCGACGCGATTGAATTCGGCCAGCAGACAGCCGATCTATCACTGGGCCGATCCTCGCACGACAGACGGTGCTGGCGGAATTTTCAATACCCAACGCCGGGCGAAGATGAGCTGACGCTGGCCTGCAATTTGCCCGAAGCAGGCTGGTATTTATTTTCTCTGCCCGTGGAGACCGCTGACAATCGCTCCACAAGCCTGTTCCCGGCAGGCAGCGTCGTTTATGCCTGGCAGGACTCCGGCTATTCCCGCGCCGAAACGCTGGAACCTGGCCGCGGCTATTGGCTGAATCTGCCTGAGGCCGCGACCATCACGGTCGCCGGCAACAGAATTTTTTCCTACCAGCGCCACCTCAGCCCGGGCTGGCATCTGGTTGCTGCGCCGGGCCAATCGACCACCATCGCCGGCATCACGACTCAACCCGAAGGCAGTTTGCGCGCTGTTCAGGCGTGGGATGCCAACGGAGAATCCTATACGCCGGCGGCTCAGTTATCGCCGTTTGAGGCGGGCTGGATTTACCTTGATCAGGAATCCCATGTCACATTCGGCATCAGTCGCGCGGACAGTGGCAAGACGCTCGCGTTCAGCGACCTGCCTCCAGCGCCGCCGTATGCGACGTCCACATCTCAGATGAAGGACTCTGTTCTACCCGATGTTGCGCTATTTCAGAATTACCCCAATCCATTCAATGCCGCCACCACGTTTCATTTTAGCGTGTCAAATCGCAGCCATGTCACCGCGACACTTCTCGACTTAACTGGCCGTGAGGTTGTCCGATTGGCCGATACGGTTTTCGAAGCGGGGAACCATTCTCTGCACTGGGATTGCCGGGATGGCAGGGGGAACGCTCTCCCTTCGGGGATTTATTTCTGTCGCGTTGAGGCAGGTCGATTTCGCGCTGCTGTCAAATCGATTTTGTTGCGATAGCCATCCATCTCCCGACGCGACGTGACTTTTATTCCCGACCGGCAGTTACGCGACGCGCGCTCTGTGGAATGAAAGAATCACTCTCCGCTTTTTTTTCACTGTACTGTAAAAAAAATCCCCGCAGATGCGCGGGGATGAAGTTTAAAAAATCAATCAGTGTGAAACATGTTTGCAGCCGATTTTATTCCGGCGAGTTCTGTATCAGCAGATAGTCTCCAAATCCTTGCTGGTCCACAAACATGAAGTTGATGTCCTTCTGAAAATACTCCCACAGTTCAATTCGCTCTCCAAAATTGCCCTCTAATTTTTTCACGCGATCGGGTTGTCCGTACTGAATGTATATTTTACCGCGGTCGGTTTTCCAGCCTGGCCTGTTCATGGTGGCGAACGCTCGATTGGCGTATGCGACGCGTTGATGGAATTGCATTTGCAAATCCTGCTCATCCTGCCGCCCGGTATCGCCGGTCATTTTGAGTGACAGCACCGACTTTTCCGATGGTTCATTCAGCTCTGACTTGCGGGCTTTTTCTTTCACATACAGATTGAGCACATTCAACACGCGGTCGTACCGGGCCAGAGGCAAATCGTTTGGAGACGCTACCACGGTGAAATCGGTCTGGGCCTTTGCGCGCTTTTTGGACTGATGTTCCGTGACCTCAATTTCAAGCGTGTATTTTCCAGGTTTATACTTCTGCACATCCACAGCAAAATGAAGCGGAGTCACTTCTCCGGTAGGTAAAAAGCTATCCGAAAACTTCTGCACTGTCACCTTGTTTTTATCCACGACTGAATAATCCAGCCCAAACGAGACAGCTTCTTCCCCGCGCTGAGAGTCAAGATGATAAATTTCAAAATAAAAATTCGCTTTCAGAAATGTATCCCCGAAAATTCTCGAGGGATGAGCCACGATCAACCTGCCGTTCTTCGCTGACGCCGTATCGGAGCCGGCAAGTTTAATGCTCGACGCCACTTCAATATCGCTCAGGCTAAACTGATTCGCCGGAAATGCCCGCACATCCATCTCAACTTTATGTTCGAATGAATAACCGGTCACATGATCCGTGAACAGCAGATGCAATGTATGCAGGCCGGGAGCGGTATTGAAATGAAACTGCACCGTCTTCTTCTCGGTTTCTGCCGTGGTCAGCGAATAGAACGATTCGAAAATCGGCTGGCTGATGTTCGCTTCATCAATGAAGGCGCCGCTTTCATCATACAGCACCGCGACCAATTCGATCCGCGCCAGGTAACCGCTATCATTTTTCACAAAATGAAGATCTGCATTGGAGAACTGGCAATAAATTTCCAGCCGCGTGACGCCGCTATCCGGCGCCATAAAATTTGCATGATCGAGTTGAAAAATCCTTTCATCCTGAGCTCGCAACATCGAATGGCACATGGCCATCCACGCGAAAACGAAGCACAATGTCAATCGCGAAAAGACGCGTCGCGATGCCTGGGGTATTCTGGTAGGATTCATATCATCTTCTTTCATTCTTGGCGTAAGTCCCTGTTGCTGTCAATAAATATCGGCAGTAAAAACCGCTCTCTTTAATTGAATCTGACTCGCGCGTAACCAACTCGGGCGCCAGGTTGGCCCACGCCAGTCTCGGGCTATTTCAAAACACATCGAAATTCCCGCTTGAATTTTTGGATAATATTTGTTAAGTTCTCCAACCATCTAAAATAAAAAGTAACTTTCAGGTTCCAGGTTTAAAGGTTCCCGGCTCAGGGTTAAAGAGAATTTTCGTCGCTATCCCGGCATGTAGTCTCGCCGCCAAGTCACACGAAGATGTCATTTTATTCGTTCTTATTTTGTGCAATTCATTTTGTTAAACCACGTTCAGCTTTTCTGAATCGATAATTCATCTTTATTTTTTCTTCGCGCTTTTGAGACTTTGTGGCTGAGCAGACATAATGAGATGATTCTAACCTTGAACTCTGAACGCTGAACCAGCCAACATGAGTAGATACAATAAAAATGGGGCGCCGCGCAGATCAGCGCGGAGCGTCCGCCATTTTTCAGGAGGATCATCAACGTTCGATAGCTTTTTTGCTGCCGGCTTTTCCATATCAGAATTACAAAAAATTGATCGCGTATTTCACACATTGGAGACTTCATGATTTTCAGACTTGTTTTGACAGCGTTCCTTTTCATTATTTCTATCGCATCGTCCCGGGCAGAGGCGCAGACAGTTTCGGGCAAACTCATCAATGGTCGCGGGACCACCGAAAAACTCGACCATGTCCGAATCGCGCTGTACTCGGAAAAGCGATACATCGCCAGCGCTTACAGCGATGAAGATGGCGCTTTTCAAATCAATCTTCCCACAGGTATCGCTGATGAAGGAATTGCGCCGGTGTCGTTTCAGCTCAATCAAAATTATCCCAATCCCTTCTCGCCCCAAACGACCATCTCTTTTTCGTTGGCAGGAAACGGCCATGTGACGCTGGAAATTTTCAATGTGCTGGGTCAACGCGTCATCACGCTCGTGGATGATTTCCTCGCCCCGGGCCATCATGCCATTGTCTGGGATGGCCGGTCCGCGTCAGATCAGGTATGCCAGTCCGGACTGTACTTTTATCGGCTGAAATTTTCAGGGCTCACGAAAATCAGAAAAATGTGTTACATGGGAACATCGCCATTGTCTCCAATTTCAGCGCAGCAGAGCAGGTATCTGACGCTGCCGAAAATGGCGTTTGAGACTTTTGAAGTCCAAATAACCGACCGCGATATCCGCGATACCACCCTGATCGTACAAATCGATCCATCGCTGCCAGCGTTCGATCTGGGGACGATCAAAATACGCGTCTACCCGTTTGTCCGCATTCCGGCCGATACATTAAATCTGATGAGCGGGGAATCCATTGCCGACACGGTTCAGATCTATTTCGAGCAGCCCATTGAGATTTTTTCCACCAACGCTTCCGTTGCCTGGGACTTCACGCCGGATAGCCTGGTGGCCATTCACTATTCGGATGTCAGCGAATCGCCGGTCTACATCGCCATCCGCGAAATCGATGATTTCAATGTAAGCTACTTTGTGGCGCATTTCAATCTGAGTCCGCGTCTGGGACTGCAAAAATCAAAGCTGCGGCGCGGCTATCTCGGACTGCCATACAGCGATTATGTCCTGGCTGAAAACGCGTCCGGACTGGCGCGCTTCACGCTGATCAGCCCGTTGCCCGGCGGCCTCGCCTATGATAATCAAAAAATCAACGGCGTTCCGGCATCCCTGTTCGAAGGCTCAATCTTTTTTGAACTAATGGACAATCGCGCCATCGCAGTGCCGGACTCCGTCTATTGGATCATCCGCGAACCAATTCAGATTGACATGAACGGCTATGGCGTCGATATTTTGGAAGAGTATCCCCGCGATGGGACGCATCCCTATGCCTGGCTCGACACCTACACCGGCGTCACCCGCGATTTGTACTACAAAAATGAACGCATCGCCAGAGCGAACCCGGACGGTAGCAGGAGTTGTTACTGTTGTGGTTTGACATTCGAGGATTTTTTCAGAGCCATGCTGCAACTCAATCGTGATCTGAACAGGAGCGAGGATATCAATGGAATGACTGCGGCCGATGTGCGATATTTCATTCACCTCTGGTTTGTGCAGAGCACCTGGGGCGATGGCCCGGGCATTGCTCTGCGCCAATTTGGTCTTGGCGAAAATATCGCGCAATTCAAGGACGTGAAAAAGGGCGATTATGTGCAGCTATGGCGAACCACTGGTTCAGGCCATTCTGTGATTTTCATCGATTGGACGACGAATGCGGTTGGCGATACGACCGGGCTGCGCTATTGGTCCACTCAGGGGAGCACCAATGGCGTCAATTACAACATCGAATATTTTGACGGATTTGGCGGCACTGTAAACCCGGCGCTCAGCTATTTCAGCCGGGTTTACTCGCCTGAAAATTTCGTCCCATTCTCGCGGCTCAGGCTGGAAAATTATGACGCCATTGCCCTGGGCAAACAGCCGATTGTCCCCAAATCCTTCATGAAAAATGATTGAAAGTGGGCGTTGCTCACCATTGTCCTGTGACGTTGAAAACTCATCCCATGACAGAGCAAACCGGCCTTTGAACATGTCGAGCATCAGCCCTGTGATGAATCAGGTTTTTGTCGGTCAGCCTGCTTGGCAGCCTTTTGCTGATGGCCGGATTCGCCATCACACAGCCCATTCGACTAATAAACCAGGTCGCCGCCCTGCTGGCCAATATAGGATATGATCGGAAGATACAGCAACACCATGACAGGCAGCGCGATTTCCGCGCCCTGTGGACTGGCCAGCACGGTCGGATTCTGAATCACGGATACCAGGACAACCACATCGAAGATCAATACGATCAGTGAAAAAATAATCTTTCGGGTGATGTTCCCGATGGGCTTGCCCATGTAATTCACTTTCCAGGACAGCCATCCGGTTATCAGCGCAAACGGCAGGGACAGCGTGCCCAGAATGTGCATGTATTTCACCCCATCCAGCAACGACTGTTCCTGACTGATGAGGTGATACCAGAGCAGAAAGATCGTGGCGGTGATGAAAAATGTCATGGGAAAATGCACGACCATCGGATGCGGGTGGCGCTTGAAAAATGGATATGTCTCAAAAAATTTATTCAGCCAGGCTGGCAGCGGTGGTTTCACTTCATCCTGCGGCTGCGACTGCAACACGCCAATCTCGGGGTATCGATCCAGAACCTCTGCGCCATGGGGAGCGGCGCCCAGAGCCTCGGACAGATCCTGGCCGGCGTGATGTCGATTCATGTGCAATCCATTCTTCCACATTTTGCTCTTCGTGACGTCATAGACTTTTCCATTCACGACTACATACGAAGGCTTGCCTTCTTTTCCACTATTCTCCGCCAGAGCGTGCTTACTTATTTCCAAAATTCGTTCCTCCAAAAATAGGTTCAGATTCATCGGGAAAAACCGTTTAAATCCCTGCTGTCACTTTGTTTGTTGAATGTGGCGCTTCGGTGCAATTCATTCATTTGGTGTCGAAGCCAATCCGCCGACCGAATGGAGCAAATTCGACGGCGAGATGTGCAGCGACGCGGATGTCGCATCGACGCACTTGGGGCCGACTCCCGGAGCGTCACTTTTCATTTCTTTTCACCGGGTTTAATGAGAAGCACATTGAAAAAAATCGTCAATCCAACTGGCAGGTACAGCAGGAACAGAATGATCAGTGCGCCCCAAACCAGGGAATTGCTGCCCCAGCGGGAAATGCCCTGCGCGAGATACGCGACAATGAGCAAAATGCCGACCATGTTATGCACCCGAATTGTCAGCATGTTTGCCGGGGACATTCGGACCGGATCGGTGTAATTTCGATACAGGATACGGAACGCCTTCACAAACCAGGGCAGGGTGACAAAACTGATATAGATCCAAAGAGTTGCGGCGCTCAGCCATGGCGCTAACAGAATGATGAGAAAAGCGATTGCCATGCTGGCGCCATAAAGCCAGACCGCTGTTTTAATGCCAAACCGGACCACCAGATTCCGCTTGCCACTGCTGCGATCGTCTTCCTCGTCAGGAATTTCATTGATGGTAATCATGGCGAACATCATGAACCCGAGCGGCAGCAGCACCCAGAGCGCATCCGTGGAAAGAGTGAGCGTCTGAACAAAATAAGCGCCCATGCCAATTGTCACGCTGAAATTGATGAGTTGCGAGAACTCGCCCCATCCTCGATAGCCGTAGCGAATGGGAGGCGCTGTATAAAAATAGGCGCATCCCATGCCAAATGCGCCAAATGCGAAAACCAGCCAGCCTCGCGATATCGACAGGTAGAGGCCCAGTGCAATGGTGATGATATAAAACGTGATGAACACCCGATGAAGTTGCTGCGGGGTAATTAAACCGCCGGTGAGCGTGCCGCTACCGCCGGAATAGGGATTTTTTTCCCGATCCTTCGCGCGGTCCACGGAATGGAGATAATCAAAGTAATCGTCCGTCATGTTCAGCGCAATGTGGTTCAATGTCACGCCCAGGACTGTTATAGCGTAGTACCACAGGGAAAATTCACCCGTGGCTGCCCATGCGACGAAACTGCCAAGAATTGCCGGCAAAAAACTGGGCGGTACAAAATGAAACCGAAATGCCTGCCACCAGATACCCGCACGATTCCTGCTCGCCTCCATCAGTTCTCTTTCATAAAATGTTCTTCGTATTCATCTTCAAGCTTAATTTTATGCCCGCGTTCTTCCGCAGCCAGTCCATCGAATAGCGATTCCAGTTCTGTGCCGCCAAAATGCCGTTTCAAACTCGAATAAAAATTGAATGCCTTTTCTTCTTCCTTCATGGCGAAAATCATGACATCCTGGGACGTTGCATTTTTGGACAGCTCCGACGCTTCGAGAAATTCCTCAATGCCGCGAGTATGCTTTTCGACCTTCTGACCCAGTACGCCATAGTCTTTTCCGGCAAGCACATTCTCCAATATCTTTCGATGCCCCAATTCCTGCTCCGCCAATTCCAGCAATATTTTTTTTGTCCCGGCGCCGGCGACCTTTTTACTGGTACTCGAGTAAAGCGCGTAGGCTCGGATTTCAGCATCAATGGCAACTTTGATCGCTTGCTCAATAGTCAATGTCTGTTCCATTATCAATTTCTCCGTTTATTCAGGTTAAACAATGCAAGAGAGAAGCGCATTTTCGCGTGTCTCCGAAACGCCATCTCTCGTCATCAACGCTTTGTCGCTATCAGGCCCGGGTCGCTGGTGCGCCGGCTATCCTGTCGCCAGTGCATCGATCCCTGTCCTGATGATTGCAGCGATTTCACGCGGCGAACTCAATCGCCCCACGACCAGACGCCGCCCATGTTGCTCATGCTGTAATACTCGTCGCTCAGAATGCGGCGGTGCATAGTTTCTTCTTCAGCCAGTTTCTCGAACATGGCTTTGCCATCGCGGTCGTCGGTCTTTTCCGACATATTCTTATAATGCTCGTGCGCCTCGCTCTCGGCATCAATTGCCAGCGTGAGAATATCCAGGACATCCGCCTTATTATCCTCAATTTTGCCCGGCCCGCCGACATACGCCCGGGCGTCAAACGGTTTGAACTCCGTCCCCTGATACTTGATAAATTTCCCATTGTTGTTCAGAGATTCTTTCAACTCAGCGAGCTTATCGTAATGGATTTGCTCGAATTGTGAAAGTTGCTGCAGTAAGTTTTTGCCACGTTGATTGGATGTTTTTTTCACTGCATCCGAATAGAATGTGAGCGCTTTTTTCTCAGCGTCCAGAGCGATGTCAATTGCTTGCAGTAATCCAATATTTTTTTCGGCCATTTCGACCCTCCTTTGACTCGTCACAAAGTTCACAAGACATTTAAATACCATGCGAATCACATGGTAGATAGCATTTAGAATTTTCCGTCCATTTGAAATTCAGGAATCCCAAACCAGAATCCGTTCCCCTGAATGGAATCCAGTTCCGCCTGAATGATATCAAAATGGGCTTCTTCCCATTGCGCCAGACGGATGAATAACTCCCTGGCTTCCGGCTCGTTGATAAGCGCTGCCTGATCAGTAAAATATTTCACTGCATTGCGTTCCAGATCCAGCGCTGTCTTCAAGGCATCAATTTCCTGAAGACCGGCCTCGCCGCGCGTGTGTTGTTGCTTCTCACGTATTTTGGGAGCGACCTTCTCGATCTCCGATTTGGGAATTTGTATGGACTGCCACGGTTTCCCATCCTGCAACTGATTCAATTGTTTCTCCAGAATTCGACGGTGCTCATGCTCGTCCAGCGCCAACCGAATGAACATGTTTTTCCCGGCGGCATCTTTCGTCTGACGCGCATAATTTAAAAAAGTCAGGATGCCATTATCCTCAATTTCGATGGCAGTTTTTAAAATTTTCATTGTGTCGCTTGTTCGGTTGGACATACAGATCCTCCGCGGTTAAATGATAATTGATTTAACTTTAATTCAGGGTCAACACCCTGATCTCAGCCGCAATGATTTGGTTCTCAAATCTGACGATTTACCGTAACTCCGGCGCGAACGCCCTTTCAGCCGACCTGTCGTGTTTCTCTCTGCGAAATTCATTCCTCCCCATCATGCCCCCTGTTTGGCCCGAAACTTTTCCTTCAGCTCGGCAACGTGGTCTTCAAATGTGGGGATATGTTCTTCATAAAAAATGCCGGTATAAATTGGATCGGTGCTTTCCGCGTACTTCAACGCCAACGCGTGATCGTTGGGTGCATAGTCCTCGGGCAGCGGTTGAACCACCTCTTTCCAGCTTTTGTAGGTGACCAGTTTATTGAATTCGACGCACGGCGAAAGATCATGTACGAACGAAAATCCTTTATGCTGTATCGCTTTGGTAATAATTTCGGAGACAAGATGTCTGTCCCGCGAAAAGACCCGGGCGATGAAGGTTGCGCCGTAGGAGAGCGCTAACGTCGTCGGATTCAGCGGACGCGCGATATTCCCGTAGGGCGAAGTCGCGCTGATCATTCCCACCGGCGATGTGGGTGAAATCTGTCCTTTGGTCAGTCCGTAAATGCTGTTATCCAATAGAAGATACGTCATATCGAAATTATTACGCGCCGCGTGCGGGAAATGTCCCCCGCCGATGCCAACGCCATCGCCATCGCCGCCAACGATGACCACTTCGAGTTCCGGATTGGCGATTTTAACGCCGGTCGCCACCGGAACTGCGCGGCCGTGCAACGCATGAAATCCGAATCCGTTCACAAAAAATGGGAATCTGCCGGAGCAGCCAATGCCGGAGACGACGACAAAATTTTGCGCTGGTATTTTCAGCGATTCAGCCGCTTCGTACAATCCGTTCAGCGCGGTGAAATGACCGCAGCCAGGACACCACGTGGGCAGGTTATCCCGCCACTCCACCGATTTGATGTCTTTGGCCCGCTGCAATCCCTCAATCACGGAGCGTTTACTGAGCGAGTTCATCATGCGCCTCCATTATTTTTTGTGCAATTTTTGCCGGACTCACCGGATCCACAGATGGGATATGCATTTCAATCGGCTTGATGCCATATCGCGATTTGAGCAGCGCTGCATACTGTCCCTGGAAATTCATCTCCGGAACAATCACCTTTTTGCACGAGGCAAAAAACTCGGCGAACGATTGCTCGTGTTGCGGATGAATCATAATCGATTTTATCAACTTTGATTTTACGCCCTTGTCCCGCGCAAGGTTCATTCCTTCCAGAATGGCGCCCAACGTCGAGCCCCACGTCGCAATGCCAATCTCGGCGTCCGCATCGCCGATCACATCTGCCGGCGGCAGATCGACTTTCATCGCATCGAATTTTCGGAATCGCTTCTTTGTCATTTCGCTGTGCACATCGGACTCGTAATTGGGATTTCCTTTTGTGGTGTGCTCCAACCCGGTGATGGTGTAATACCCGCCGGGCTCGCCGGGAACGAGGAGCGGGGAAACGCCGTCCTCTGTGATCTGGTAGCGGAAATAATTTTTCATTTGATCGGCTGTAGGCCGTTTGCGCGTGCAGCGGTCATGGTCGATTTTTGCCTCGAACTCAGCCGTTTCCAGGCGCTGACCCAGGAATAAATCGCTCAAGAAGATGACCGGCGTCTGGTATTTCTCCGCGATGTCGAACGCCAATTGAATACCGGTGTAGCATTCTTCGGAGTTTGATGGCGCCATCACCACGCGCGGGGAATCGCTGGCGCCGCCGAACAATGCGATATTCAAATCGCCCTGTTCCACTTTGGTCGGAAGCCCGGTCGAGGGACCGCCGCGCTGCACATCGACAATCACCACGCCAATTTCGGCCATGACGGCCAGGTTCAGCATTTCGCTCATCAGCGCAAGTCCCGGCCCGGACGTGGCTGTCATGGCCCGCCGGCCGGCATAAGCCGCGCCGACAATCGCTGAAATGGCGGCAATTTCGTCCTCTGTCTGAATGGTCCAGCCGTCCAGTTTGGGCAATTCTTTGGCAGCGATCTCCATAATTTTCGTCGCGGGCGTGATGGGATACCCGGCGAAAAATTTCAAGCCGCAATCCAAAGCGCCCGCAGCCAACGCCTCGTTCCCGTTGATCAGACGCTTGGCAGGCTGCTCCTTTATCAATTCAAATTCAAAATTGATGGGATAGGTTTCTTTGCAATAGTCATAGCCCAGATTGAACGCTTTGATATTTGTCTCGACGACTTTCTCGCCTTTCTTTCCGAACGTCTTTTGAATGTAGGTATGAAAAATTTGGGGCGGCAATGAGTAAAGGTAACAGGCAGAACCCATGGCTACGATGTTTCGGCCCCGATTGGAACCGGATGCCTCATTGGCCAGTCGTTTCAGCGGCACGCCGTAACCATTTCTGTCCGGCGGAATATGCGCCGCAAGGCTTTCGGCTTCCTTCACATCGGAAGGGGAACTGCTGTCGTATATCACCGAGCCGCCGATTTTCACATCCTTCAATTCCGAAATCGATTCCTTTGGCGCCAATCCGATGAGCAGGTCGATGCCATCGCCCATGCTGGTGACTTTGGAACCGGAGAACCGAATGGTGGTCGTCGACTTGCCCAGACCGCGAATTTCCGCGCTGTAAATGTCGTTCACCATCACGTGCAGACCAATACTGGCGCAGGTACCGCCTAAAATTTTCCCCGAAGCTACAATGCCGTCCCCGGCAACGCCGCAGAAACGAATGCTTAATTCTTTATACGTCATACTTTTTTCCCAATTTTACGATTCTTGAACCTGTCGCGCTTTCATTCCCACCAACGCGCTTCGAGCGATTTGCCCAATAGATTGAAAATGATAGTATCGTGAACCCGATATTCCACGCGCTGGCCGGTCATATTCTTGCCGGCAATTTCGCCCTGCTCGCGGGCATTGGGCCAGCCAAAATTGATCCAGTAATCTTTGATCCCCGGATGATATACTTCGACACAATCGCCGGCAGCGTAAATATCAGCGACAGAGGTGCGCAAATACTCATCGACCAGAATCCCCAGCTTCTTTTCAATGTTCGTCCCTTCGATGATGTCAATCGCCGGCTTATAATAATCCCAGGCAAAGACAATGTCCGCAGTCAATTCCCGCCGCTGAAAGGTATCCACGCGATAGCGGTTGCCCGCCTTTGCCACGGAAATGACGCGGTCTTCGCAGACTATGTCAACGCCTTTTTCGAGCAAAAATTCATGAATCCCCTCCTTCAACTGATTCCCAATCTGGGGGAAATTGGCCTTTTCATCTTTGGTGATGTAGGTGACTTTTTTGCCCAGGTTGCACATGCCGCACATCAGATCCAGGGTGCTCAGGCGCTGCCCGGAAACGATGCAGGTTTCGACTCCTGCCAGTCGCTTTTTCAACACCAGAACATCCTGGAGCGAGTAATACCGCTGGATGAATTTCTGAAATTTGCTCAACACCGGCCCCATGGCCGGGCTTCCGCCGGTGGCAATGAGCAGTTTGTCATATTCCACCACTTCATTGTGGAACAGCTTGACTGCCTTTGCCTCCGGCTGAATGCTCTTCACAAATTCACCCTTGCGGAATTTGATGTCCCGCTGCTGAAAAAAATCGATTGGGGCAAAGAACAGCTCCTCGTCCGTCACCTTCCCGCACAGGTAGTCGGTCAATAAAAAGCGATTGTATGGAAAATACTGTTCGTCCCCGATGACCACGATCTCGGCATGAGCTTCTCTTGCCCGGATGGTCTCAGCCGCAGTGACCCCGGCGATGCCCGCACCGATTATCAGATATTTCATTGTTACCTCCAATAGATTCGAGGTGTACTTTTAATTTCTCTCTTTTTTATTTACCGCGAAGGCTTGAAGCCTGCATTATTCATAGTATTTTTAGAGGAGGCTGGCTAACCTGAATGGTGCTCTTTTTAGAATAAACGTCCAGAAACTGAGTTTCAAAATAGCTTAGTTTTTAGATAGTTGAAAGTCTGAATGTTGACTCAAATTCTGAGCAAGTTCATGAATAATTCAGGGAAGAAACAAAGCGTCAACATAAAAAAAAATAATGGTATTGATAACAACTCAGGTGTTCAATTGGTTGAATTCATGGCAGCCGCTGAAGCGGCTGAATTCTTTAATGCGCATCTGCGATCACCATGCTGAAGCATGGCGCTGGTTCAACATTGTACCAACACCATGATTTATCCTGGTGTTCAAAATCAACCCGCCAGCTAACAGGCGGCTTCAGGAATACGTGAACTGAGTATTTACTGGTATTGATTTTTCTTCTTTGAGCATTAGCCCACTTATTTTTATTGCTTCACAAAAATCAGGATCACAACCTGCAAATTTCATTTCTATGAATCCTGGAGACTTAGATGCGATATGAATTTACCGCTTTTCGACAACTTCCAGGCTGTATTTGGAGATGGAGATGCAATCGACCGGGCACGCCCGATAGCAGTTGCCGCAGCGAATGCATTTGTCGTTGTCGATGGTAATCGCCTGAACTTCGCTCCATTTTTTCGTCTCCACGTAGGTCAGACTGCCATCGTCGTGAATGATGATATCTTTGGCCATCTTGATGCAGTCCACCGGCATCACATCGATGCAGGCCAGACAGTAGATGCATCGCGCGATATCGATCTGAAAATTGTAATGACACAAATAGCAGCGGCGCGCTTCGACCAGCGATTTTTCCTGGCTGAATCCGGTCTCCACCTCGCGATTCTTTTCCCTGCGCTCATTCACCGGAATTTCATCCATGGGCTGCCGCGCGATAAAATCGAAGTCGCGCTTGCGGCCGGTATCCTTCACCTCCTCGATGTGAACCACGTCCTGGTACACGCTGATACCGGACAATTTCCGATGGACTTCGCGGGCAGTTTTTCGCCCGTCCGCAGCCGCCTCAATCACCGTGGATGCGCCGCGCCGAAAATCGCCGGCTGTGAAAAAATTGGGATATTTTTCCGGATCCGATTCCAGCAATTGCTTCTCTTCCTTTTGACCGATGGCGAGGATAACTGTATCCGCTTCCATAACAAATTCTGAACCGGGTATCTCGGCCAATTTGCCATCCGGCTGTATTGCTGTGCGAATCAATCTCAGGCCAGCGACACGACCATTTTCCAACACCACATCGACCGGTGACACCAGAAACGAAAAATCAATTCCCTCGGCTTCCATGGCCACAAGCTCGTGTGCGCCGGCGCTCATATCGTCTTTGGTGCGGCGAAATGCAATGGTGATTTTCCTGGCTCCAAGCCGATAAGCCATTCGGGTGCAGTCCACCGCTGTAAAACCACCACCGACCACAACGACCTTTTCGAGCGGATGGTGGAACTGTTCGCGATTGCTCATCATCATGAAATCGAGTCCCCAGTAAAACCCGGAGGCCCCGGCGCCGTCAATGGCGATGGTATTGGGAAGCATGCAGCCGCCGGCCAGGATGACCGCATCGTACTGGTCGCGAAGCTGCTCGAAATCGGCGACCGTCTGTATTCGGGTATTGGTTCGAATCTCCACTCCCAGGTCAGTAATGGATTTGACATCGTCCGCGACAATCTCGTAGGGCAGACGGAATTGGGGAATGCCGTATCGCAGCATACCGCCCGGCTGGTCGAATTGCTCCAGCACCGTCACCTGGTAGCCGCGCAATGCCAGATCATTGGCGGCTGTCAGGCCCGAAGGCCCAGCGCCAACGACGCACACGCGCTTGCCATTTTTAACAATGTCGGACGGAACCGGCTGGCGTCCGAAATCCGCTGCTGACCGTTTCAGAAAACAGATGGAGACCGGATCGCCCAGGCCATCCCAGCCATGCCGGCACGCTTTTTCGCACGGCCGGTGACACACTCGCCCCAGCACGCCGGGCAGCACATTATCCATTCGATTGATGGCATAGGCCCGCTCATAGTCGCCCGCCATGATCGCCCCAATATAGCCGGGAATATCGGTCATAATCGGACAGGCTGCCTTGCACGGGATGTTGACGTCTATCCACTTCCGATCAATTAAATCCGTCGAATGCTGAATTTCAATTTCATAATTTTGCTGGTTCATGCGAAAACTCCAGATTTAGCGTTGAATAGTCTCTGATATTTCCTTCGATATCGGGATTTTCGTCCCGCCATTGTTAGGCGTTTTGCCGAACAATGCCACATTTAAAACATCTGCGTCGTTGGCATAAATCTGATTGATTTGCTCTATGCTCAGATTTTCGGGGATAATATTTTCTTTTATGGCATCAGTGTGAATCCGATAATTGATTTTGGCAAGGGTTCTATTCAGGTTCCAGTTGAGTTTCAATCGGTCATTCTCTTCGTCTTTAAGCCTCTGAAATTCCTTGATAACATAAAGTTTGAATTCGATCGAAATCCATGAAGCAAATTCAAAGGCAATGTCTTTATGCGCGAATGTTCCGCCATACCTTCCTGACCTGGATACAATCCCTACGGCATGAGTGGTTTCAATCCATCGTTTTAGTGTGAGCACAAAGCTATTGAGACCAGCTTGTTTTCTAAACCCCTCGAATTCGAGGGGTTTAAAATCAGGATTGTGGATTGTTTCCCACAATCCCAACAACTCAACCGTATTTCGATTCCGCATCCAATTCTGGATAATAGCATCTGTATACTCTGCATCTTTGAAGCGGGCTATATCTGTCAGCGAAATAAAATCTTCCTGCTCCATTTTTACAATGGTAATTAACTGACCTTTAACCTCTATTTTAATATTTTTTGCCATGTACTTATCTCAAATTTTAAAGGGGTCGAATTCGATCACTTTAATTGTGGCTTTTTCGCTTGAATTATAACTCACTTCATATTGTCTAAACCGGGATTTTTAGGATTGTTAGATTGCCAGGATTTATTGAACAGCCGCTTAAACTGCAAACTTCTTGCTCCAAAATTGATGAGTAAACCCGTTGGCAGGTTATAGGCTTCCAAATAGTTCATTGCTTGCGCCAAATGAACATCTTCAAGATTAATGACTGCCTTTAACTCTACCATTATTTCGCCCATTACCAAAAAATCTGCTCTGCGCAAACCTACTTCCTGACCTTTGTAGAATATCGGCATTTCCACTTCTCTTTGGTGTTCAATACCGTTATAGTTCAATTCGATAGACAAACATCTCTGATAAATCACTTCCTGAAAACCATTGCCAAGTGTATTATGCACTTCCATAGCACAACCGATAATCTTATGCGTTATTTTATCTTGCTCCTCCTTCGTCTTAACCTGGATTTGCAGGATTTTAGGATTACCTTGATTGGCTCTGTTTTTCATCCTGGTCATCCTTTCATCTTGTAGAAATCGTGGTTAAGATGTTTTTCTTCCTCGGAGCAGGTAATATCGGCATCATTGAGCGAAGCAAGATTAACATACATCTGGTTTTTAATCCTC
>JBMOPW010000001.1:0-78092 GCA_049322915.1 Candidatus Zhuqueibacterota bacterium | reverse complement strand
GGTTAAGACGTTTTTCTTCCTCGGAGCAGGTAATATCGGCATCATTGAGCGAAGCAAGATTAACATACATCTGGTTTTTAATCCTCCTTTGTCTTAACAGGGATTTGCAGGATTTTAGGATTACCTTAATTGGTCATGTTTTTCATCCTGGTCATCCTTTCATCTTGTAGAAATCGTGGTTAAGACGATGCACGATGCCGACGGCGCGTTGTGCGATCACTTCAACAGCCGCCGCAGCACCATATTCAAAATTCCGCCATTGCGGAAATAGTCCACTTCCACCGGCGTATCGATGCGGCAGAGCGTCTCAAATTCGATGAGGCCGCCGTCCGGCTTCGTCGCGCGGACAGTCACTGTCGCGCCGGGCTGCAACGCATCGCTCAGACCGGCGGTGTCAAATCGCTCCCGGCCCGTCAGTCCCAGTGACGCCGCACTCTGCCCGGGCCGAAATTGGAGCGGCGCAATGCCCATGCCCACCAGATTCGAACGGTGAATCCGCTCATAGCTTTCCGCGATCACAGCTTTGACGCCCTGGAGGTACACGCCTTTGGCAGCCCAATCGCGGGATGAGCCGGCGCCGTATTCCTTGCCAGCCAGAATGATGAGCGGCGCGCCATCCGCCATATATTTCACCGCAGCGTCCCACATCGCCAAATGCTCGCCGGTCGGCTGATAGATGGTGTAGCCGCCTTCCACGCCCGGCATCAGTTTATTTTTGATGCGAATATTGGCCAGGGTGCCGCGCATCATCACTTCGTGATTGCCGCGGCGACTGCCGTATGAGTTGAAATCCCGCTTCTGCACACCCCTCGAAATAAGGTACTTTCCGGCCGGCGATGTCTCCGCAATGGCGCCTGCCGGTGAGATATGGTCGGTCGTGGTTGAATCCGGCAGCCATGCCAGGACTTTTGCGCCGCGAATCTCGTGAATGGGAGGCGCTTCATCGGTAATGGTTTTGAAGAACGGCGGTTCCTGAATATAGCTGCTCTCCGCGCGCCAGTGGTACACAGCGCCCTGCGGGACCTCCACTTCGTTCCAGGTGGCATTTCCGTCGTAGACATTGCTGTACTGCCGGCGGTAGATATCCGATGAAAGATAGGTCTGAACCGCCTGTTGCACTTCCGCATTCGTCGGCCAAATATCTTTGAGAAAAACCGTCTGGCCATTGGGATCCAGGCCAAGCGGCTCACTGGCCAGATCGATATTCACTGTGCCGGCAATGGCGTACGCGACCACGAGCGGCGGCGATGCCAGGAAATTCGCCTGCACTTCCGGATTGATGCGGCCTTCGAAATTACGATTGCCGGACAATACCGACGCCACGATGAGCTTGTTCTCATTGACTGCCCGGGAAATGGGCTCAGGCAATGGGCCGGAGTTACCAATGCACGTGGTGCAGCCGTAGCCGACGGTATGGAACCCCAACCCTTCCAGATACGGCGTCAGACCGCAGGCGTCCAAGTACTGCGTCACCGCCTTTGAACCGGGCGCGATGGATGTCTTCACCCAGGGTTTGGTCCGCAGACCGGCCTGCACCGCCTTTTTGGCCAACAGACCGGCGGCGATCATCACGTTGGGATTGGACGTATTCGTACACGATGTGATGGCGGCAATGACGACAGCGCCGTGGGAGATTTCAAATGAAAAGCCGTCGCGCGATATTGTCGCTGATTTTCCGCCCTCAGCCGGCGGCACGCCAAATCCGCGTTTTTCCGGCGGAGCTTCCAGCGCCGCATGCCACGATTGTTTCATCTCCCTGAGCGAGATGCGATCCTGCGGCCGCTTGGGGCCGGCAAGACTGGGAACAACATCACCCTGGTTCAGTTCCAGCGTATCGGTGAACGTCGGATCCGGCGTGTCCGCAGTTCGAAATAATCCCTGCTCTTTGCAGTAAACTTCGACCAATCGAATCAGCTTTTCAGGACGGCCGGTGCTGCGCAGATAATTCAGCGTCTCGCGATCCACCGGGAAAAAGCCAATGGTCGCGCCGTATTCCGGGGACATGTTGGCGATGGTTGCCCTGTCCGGAAGGGCTAAGGAATCCAGGCCAGGACCGAAAAATTCTACAAATTTACCAACCACACCCCGCGCGCGCAGCATCTGAGTGATAGTCAGCACCAGGTCCGTGGCGGTTGCCCCCTCCTGCAGCTCGCCCGTCAGCTTGAATCCGATCACTTCCGGAATGAGCATATAAATTGGCTGGCCCAGCATGGTGGCTTCCGCCTCAATGCCGCCGACGCCCCAGCCAACAACGCCAAGCCCGTTGATCATCGGCGTGTGCGAATCTGTCCCCACCACTGTATCCGGAAAAATCGCAACTTCCCCGGCAGCGGTCTGCTGCGTCTGAACGACATTGGCCAAAAATTCCAGATTGACCTGATGAACAATGCCCGTGGCTGGCGGCACTGCGCGGAAATTGCTGAACGCTCTGGCCGCCCATTTGAGAAACTCGTAGCGCTCGCGATTTCGCCCGAACTCCAGATCCGAATTTTTTTGCAGCGCCAATCGTGATCCGAAAAAATCCACGGAGACGGAGTGATCGATGACCAGATCTACCGGGATCTGCGGATTGATCTTCTGAGGATCGCCGCCCAAACGAATGGCGGCCGAACGCAGCGCCGCCAGATCCACTACTGCCGGCACGCCGGTGAAATCCTGCAAAAGCACCCGACCCGGCTGAAAAGGCATCTCCACGGACTTCACTTTTTTAGCGTCCCAGTTGGCCAGGTTCTCGATATCTTTCCGCTGCACCTCGCGCCCATTTTCATTGCGCAGCAGAGCTTCCAGCAAAATCTTTATCGAAAAAGGCAGATGCCCGGTTTTCCCGGTATGTTGCTCGTCCAATTTCTGCACATGAAACATCACATAGTCTGCGCCATCAATCCTGATTTTTTTCTTCGTTCGAAACGAATTTTCTTTCATCTCCTGCCTCGTTTGAAAATACAAAGTTCGCGACCGGCTGCAAAACATCTCTGCCTGTTGCCGGAGAACGAACCATGCCTTGCGGTCGACTCCATCGACGGCGTAACACTGACACATCACAAAGAATCCGACGTCAGCCTGTGCAAGCGCTGATTTTTTCTACCGGGCAATCATGGCGTGCGCCCAAATCGCTGCCGCCTGTTCGAATTCCCCATTGCCGGGACGTGCAATCAAAGCCCTTCAGTCGACTCGATGAGTTTCACGACGTTCTCCTGAACAAAGAACACATCTTCTTTTTCCCGCTGAATGATTTCAGTCAAAATGCCGGTCACCGGATTGGGCTCGGAAAAGAGTTGCTTCAGCCCACCGCCGGTATCGATTATGTTGTCGGTGGTGAATTTCATGCCCTGCATTTTCAGATCCTGCCACGTCGTCTCGATATCATCGACCAGATAGGCCATGTGATGGAGACCGCTGCCGTAGGTCTTCACCCATTTGGTGATGATATTGTCCCAATCCAGACCCTGGTCGACAAAGATGAAAAACGGCGCGCCCGGCAGATTCAGCACATTGGAGATGGCTTTCGTGCCCCGAAAATCCATTTCCATTTTTTGAACAATCTGGAAGCCGAGCGTCTTTGTATAAAACTCCACCACCGGTTCCAACTCCGCCACGCGGAATGCAATATGATCGAGTCGTTTGAAATTCATTTTTGCACCCATTTTTTTTGTTGTTTGCCTCGAAGACGTGAAGACTCAAAGAAAAACTTCGAAATTTTATTCTATTTTTTCAGGCAAAACCTTAGTGGGAAAAGAGTCCTCACATACCTTAACCTTATTCGCTTATTGAAAATTGAAAAGAGAAAGATTCGAAAATGAAACTCACGAAGTCACCCCCAGCTCCATTTTCTCGTAAATCGGCGCTGTGTTGAAGACCGTGCCCGGGTTGAGCACGTCTTCCGGATCGAACAGGTCTTTGATCGCTTTCATGTAGCGGAAGGCCGGCCCCAATTCCTGCTCCAGGTAAACCGAGCGCGAACGGCCGGCATTATGCTCCCCGACCAACGTGCCGTTGTACTTTCGGAGGACATCGAACGTCTTTCGGGATACCTCCAAAATTTGTTCGACCAGATTTTTGTGGTTCGGATCGAAATAGGGTCGCGCATGAATGCTGCCGAAACCGAGGTGGCCGAAGAACGAAATCTCATGTCCCAGTTCGCGCATGAGGATTTCGATGTCCCGGCGGACCGGGCCGAAATCCTTCACATGAATGGCGATGTCATCGATGATGGAGGGGAGAATCCACTTTTGCTCGCGCGCATATTTCCAGAGCGACGGCAGAATGCGCTTCCGCTCCTCCCACAGGGTCACTTCCTCATCGCTGGTCGAGCGGATTTCCCAAATTCGGGTGATGTCGTATTTTTCCAGAATGGCGCGGCCTTCCTGCGCCTGTTCCCGGGATTCATCGAATTCAGCGATGAGCGCGCCGACAATGGTAGGGTCCGAATAGTTCAGAATTTTGCCATTCACATGGCGCGAGCACGACGCGTCCGAAAATTCCAGCGCTGACGGTTGAAGCTCCTTGAGCCGGTTGGCAGCATCGGCGAATTCATCGAAATTTCTGAACTGGGCGACAAATGCGCCCTGCGACGACCGGCGCGGGATCAGCCGCAGCCGCAACTCCGTGACGATCCCCAGCGTGCCCACGCTCCCGACCATCAAATGAGCGGCCAGTTCGCGCACATCAGAGTATTTCAACAGCGTCGCGAGATTGTACCCGCCGGCAATGAACGGCCGGTTGCGGACAATGCGCTGGCTCGTTTCATCAGCAGCGTATTGCCGCACGATGCGGCGCAGTCCATCGGCCAGGTACGTCGGCACTCCGTCGCTGGTGTCAACGATTTCTCCGCGCGCCGTGACAAATTTCAGCGATGAAAGGAACGAATCAATGGTGCCGTAACGCGCGGTTCGCGGCCCGGTGGAGCGCGTCGCCACATTGCCGCCCAGAGCGCAGAGCGCACTGCTGGAAGGGACGGCCGGCAGCATTAAATTTTGTTCGGACATCCGGCGCAGGAAATCATCGAGGATAGTGCCCGGTTGAACCACGGTTTCTTCGCCAACCGAGACGACCTCGTTCATGTATTTTTTCAAATTCAAAATCAGGCCGCTGCCCACCCCGGCGCCGCTGAGTCCGCTGCCGCCGGCGCGGCATGTCACAGCCAAGCCCTGCGCGCGCGCGTAATTCACCGCCGCGACGATGTCGTTCTCGGTCTTCGGAGCAACGACAATGGCCGGCACGATTTTATAGGAGCTCGCATCTTTGCTGAACCGCTCCAGGGTGTGCGGATCTGTGTAAATATCTCCGGCTATTTTCAGGTCGATTGTATTCATCATAATAATAACGTATCGCAGGCGGTCATGGTACCGGAGGGAATAATGCTTCCCTGCCCCGGTGCGGACTCTCTCTTTTGCTGACACACACGCATCCGGACTCGTCTAAAAATCCAATATTTTTTCAATGGGTCGACGCTCCGGCACCTGCACGTGCGGAATTCGCCCGGCGTTCCAATCGTCTGACACATAAAGCCAGCAGTAGCAGGCGCCGAATTCCTCGATATCCTGCTTTGCATAAACGCACGGGCACACGATATCGCGATCTTTTTCCAGGTCGCCGGTTGCAGTGCGGCACGGACAGGTTCGCGCTTTGTAGCGCTCGCCATTCTGGAGCAGTCCCACAAGCAGCGGCTTCACAATGTCCCAGTCTTCGTTCAAAATCAGTCCCTGTTTGGGCGCGTATTGTTTCAGCGTCTCAAAATATTTTTCTACGGTAATCATAATCCCAACACCTCCTTGATGCCGTCGTAGTCCTCGCCCACCACGGCGAAATCGCCAATGATGAGTGTGGGAAACGACAATCGCGGATTGAACGGCTGCAGGAATCGCATGTGCGTCCTTTTTTCCTCGATGGGCAGCAAATCCACGTCGATGATTTTGGCCGTGATCTGGTGCAATTTCAAAAACTTCTTCACGCGTTCGCATCGGGGACATGTGCTGATTGCCAGCAAAATCGGGATCCGATTCATCACTTCTTGTTCGTACATACTATCACTCCACTTCCTGACAAGTCTATGTGCAAAATACAATTCGATTTCAATCCTTTAACGCGGTGATCACGTAAGTCGCGTGACTTTCCACCTTCACCTTCTCGAAAACATATTTGATGACGCCATCTTTTCCGATGATGAACGTCGACCGGATGATGCCCATATATTTTTTGCCGTACATGGATTTTTCACCCCAGGCGCCATAGGCTTCCGCCACCTGGTGGTCCGGATCGCTCAGCAGGGTGAAATTCAGACTTTGCTTCTGAATGAAATTCTGGTGAGATTTCACGCTGTCCGGGCTCACGCCCAGCACCGCAGCGCCTTTTGCGTCGATGGTCTCGAGGTTATCCCGAAAGGAACACGCCTCTTTTGTGCAGCCGCTGGTGTTGTCTTTGGGATAAAAGTACAAAATGACATCCGATTTTCCCGCAAAATCAGATAGACTCACTTTCCTGCCATCGTGAGAAAGCAGGGTAAAATCGGGCGCTTTATTTCCTTGTTTTAACATGAATGACTCCGGATTAGGTTGCAACAATAAGTGCGATCGATGAGTGTTTGCAACACTCACCGACCACCGCTAAACTCAAATCGCCATGAAATACCGCGTTCCGGATTACTCGGTCTCTTCGAACTGGCTCTTGTCTGCGCCGCACACCGGGCACACCCAGTCATCGGGCAGATCATCAAAACCGGTTCCCGGTTCGATATCTGAATCCGGATCGCCTTTTTTAGGATCATAAATATAACCGCAGATCACGCACACATACTTTTTCATTGTGTCATCTCCTCTGTTAATTATTGGTTTGAAGCCACTCTGATTCTATTTGATTACGAATGACTTGACAGTGTCAATTAAGCCGGATATTTGCCTTCGATGAAATCTCTCAAATACCTGTTCTCCACATGAATTTCGGTCAGTTCGGCCTTCACCACATCGCCGATGGAAATGATGCCGGACAATGTCTCCTCATCGATGATGGGCAAATGCCGGATTCTGTTTTCCGTCATCAGCGCCCGTACTTTTTCCAGATCATCCTCGGAGTTGCCAATGATGACGTCCCGGGTCATGATGTCTTTGACCGGCAGCGTTTTCACATTCCCGTACGAGCGGTTAACAGCCATCAGCACGTCGCGGGCGCCGATGATTCCTACGATGATTTCATTTTCATCCAAGACCAGCAAAGAACCAACCCGATGCGCCGCGAACGTGGAGATCGCCTCGAAAACGGTGCACGTTTGAGGTATGGTAACAACGAGCCTGCCCTTCTTTTCCAAAATATCTCTCACCTTCATACTGTAGCTCCTTATAAATAGGTCTATGGTTATGATGTGAATTAAACACGTTCTGTTCTGCCAGCTTCACCAACAGTTATCCGACCCGTCCAGGCGTCTTCCTGGGACAATTCCAGCCGGTGAATTTTCATTGTCCCTTCGGTTGCGAAAAGGCGCGCTTTGACCTGGCGCCCGATCCGGAATGAATCGGAGTGCTATTCAAAAATGTACGCCGTCGGCCCGCATTGGCCGCTTTCGCATTCAACACAAACAAGCCCAAACGACCGTTTGTATCTCTGCGCCGGTTCGTCTGACTGAATCCGGCGAATGTCTGCCGGATCAGAATTTAATGAAATATCCCAGCCATAAAAACAGGGCGATCGCCAGGAGATGCAGAATCCACCAGCCCAAGCGACCGCGGATAAAATGTTTCACCATGATGTTATCTCCCCAGGTAAACGCCCAGAGCATAGACAATCGATACGTAGCCGAAATGCTTGATCCACCAGAGCGGAGTGAACAGCCGTCCCATTCCGGCGGGGTAAAATTGTTTCAAAATCATCTGGCCCAGCATCAGTTTCGGGAAAAGGATGAAAATGTCAGCCAGGGTCGTTTTCAGGATGAGTTCGCTCGCAGTGACCGGCTGGGACAACGCCGACAGGCTGAATGCCGCCATCGTGATCGCGCCCAGAATGACGCCAAATCCATTGATGAGATAGGCCAACAGCGCTGTCGGTTTGAAGTAAAATAAAAACGGCGCGACAAACACATTGAGCAGCCCAAACACAAAGGGGATGTAATGGGCCGGATTATCTGCGATCGGATGGACCCGCAGATGCAGCAACCAACCGCCCAATGAGATGAAAAAGAGAGCGACGATCAGATTCAACACCTGTCTGTTTGACTTCACCGCCGAATTCCTTTCAATGGTTCACGATTTACAAGAGGGAGCCCGGTGCGCCATTCGTCCTGACCGCATCAGGCCATGCCTTTTCGCCGGCAGCGTCAACGACTCCTTTTCCAGATCGGAGCCTGGAATGAATCAAACGATGCAACCCTGGCCGGGCGTTCTTCTCAATTTTTGGATTCTGTTTTAACCTCGGCCCCGGGCGCCGCCTTTGCTGAGGCTTTCGATTCTTTCACATGAGCGATCCATTTTTCGATGACTTCGATTTCCGCCGGCTTCAATGGCGGAGCTTCTTCCGGCATCAAATCGCCGACCATGTCTTTTCCGCCCTTCACTTTCACAAGGAGATAGCTTTTTCCCGGGCGGAGAGAATCGACCAGCTTCAGCGAATCGACCTGCAAGCTGGGTTTATCAATGAGCGCGGCCTCAAATTTGCCATCTTCAAGATTCAGCTTTTTCTTCGCAAAAGCGCCGCGATGGCAACCCGCCACACTGCAGTGCTGTTTAAACAACGCTGACACTTTCTGAGTCGCCTCCGGTCTCTGCGTTGGGTTCTTCTTCGCTTGTTGTCCACTATTCGGCTGACTGAAAACCACGCCAGCCATGAACATCGCCATCACAGCGACGGATAGTAATTTTCTCATAAACGGCCTCTTCAATTTACATGAGTACTGTTCCAACCGAACTCTGTCACAACGCTATCATGCTTCTCTCTCTGAACTTACAGACGCTGCCATCTTCGTTACGAACAGCAGCAATCACAGCCTTCATCAAAGCACATGCATTCCGGCTCGAAATATTCGCGAGGATGATCGCAGGCCGGGCATTTGGCCGGCGGTTCTTTGGCTTCGAGAATATAGCCGCATTTGGAGCATTTCCAGCGCACCGGATTTTCGCGTTTGAAGACCTTACCTTGCTCCACCAGCTCCAGCAATTTTTGATAGCGCCGTTCGTGTTCCATCTCAACCCGGGCAATCTGACGAAATAACATGGCCGCTTCAGGGAAGCCCTCTTTCTCAGCTTCGGCAGCAAAATCAGGGTACATTGTTGTGGTCTCGTAATGCTCGCCATCGATGGCTGCCTGCAAATTGGCGCGCGTGTCGCCAATGCCATTGAGCAGCTTGAATTCGCTCTTGGCGTGCTGGCGCTCGTTCTCGGCCGTCTCCTCGAATATTTTGGCAATGTAGTGATAACCCTCTTTGCGCGCAACTTTGGCAAAATAGGTATATTTGTTCCTCGCCTGTGATTCGCCAGAAAATGCCTCTTTCAAATTCTGTTCTGTCTTTGATCCTTTCAAATCTTTCATCGTGTCCTCTCCAGGTTACAGATTTCAGCATGGTTATGGATTACGTTTTCAGGAATTCATACCGGCAGTGTTATTAAAGGTCGACACCAGTCTCCAATGTAAATCCCGATGTTTCTATTTATTTATTTAGAACTTTTCAAGCGCCCGGTCCCTTCAGAAATCTTCTCCCGATGAATCGGGACGTTCACTGTTTGAGAATTCACCCGGTCATTGCATTTCGATTTCATTCAGGAAGAAATTTTTCGACAGAGGATTTCTCGTCCGCGGCCCACGGGACATGGCCTGCAACCGTTCATCGAGAGCATCGATATCGCCCTCAAACCCCACAGCGATCATCACATATATTTCGAAGTCATCTCCCAGATTGAATTCATCCCGAATCACCGACGGAGAGAAACCGACAAAGGGACGCGCCACCAGATTTAATTCCGTGGCTTGCAGCAAAATGAGTTGCACCGCCATACCGAGATCAAACAGGTAGTATTGCCGTCCGTCCTTCAACTGGCAATCCAGATCCGACCTGGAAAACCCGATGAACAGCAACGGAGCAGTATTTGCCCAGCTATTGCCGGCGGAGATGGCCTTTCTTCCTTTTTCCAGGGCGGCCTCTTCCGTTAAAACCAAAAATCGCCAGGATTGATTATTGAAACACGACGCAGAGAGTTGAGCCGCCTGCATCAGTGTTTCGATCATTCCTGCATCGATTGACCTCGACGAGATAGCGCGGGAGGCTTTTCTTTGATTGAGTAACTCTAACAGACTCATTGACCTAACACCTCATTCCACGTCTTTTTTTCTTCGTTCGGACGTGCATGTCGAAACACCCAGGGGATAGTACAAAAGGCATCGTCCTGTCAGCCCGGTCAGCAATGGTACCAACCCAATCAACCCCAACCAGCACTTCGAAGCCAGGCCCAAACCAAGGATGACGACCCCAATCAGGATACGAACTGTCTTGTCTGCACCGCCAACATTTCTCTTCATTTATCGCTCCGATGAGTTTTACAATTATACAAATTTTATTGTTATTAGCAACAAAAAAGTCGTTAATAAATATGAACTTTTTTTATCAAAATCCCCCGACGCCAGAACGGAGCAACGCCTTAAACCTGGGTAACCGTTGAAACGGCTTCCAACATCTTGTTTTTTTAAATTCCACCTCGATGAATCGGGATACTTTTCAGAATTGCTCCCCCAGACGTCCACAGGTTGCCCCTCGACGCAGTACAAAGTCTCTCAGTTCCGGCAATTCGATAGTTAAATTTGTAAATTGATATTCAGTAATGTGATATTCCAATCGTGTCATTTACAAAACTTCAGTTTAGAATAAAGGGAGGTATTTCATCTCAACGCTGACTGCGATGGCGAGAATATTTTCCATCCAGCTTCTAATAAGCGCCGACGCGTTTGGCCAGATCAACGATGTATTGAAAATCCGTGAGGCTCACGCTGGATGGCACCGAATGATCGGATGAAAAAATATAGCCCCCAGATTCCTTCAACCGCGGGACTTTCTCGAGGATTTCCTGTTCAATCGCCTCCCGGTCGTCCCACAGAACGGCATTGATGCCGCCGTGCAACAGCAATTGTTGTCCATAGGTTTTTTTGAGATGAACCGCATCCATACCGGCTTTCACTTCGAGCGGATTGAGCCCATCCAGGCCCATTTCGATGAATTCCGGGATGAACGGATTGACATCGCCGCACGAATGTAAATGCGCTTTGACTCCTTTTCGATGCGCCCATTCGATGGCGCGACGATGAAACGGCTTGAGCAGTTCTCTGTACATTGCAATCGAGAAAAATTGGTTGTGCTTGTAGCCCATATCATCCGGCCATCGGACGGAATCGAAATGATAGCCGGCGTCCCAGACCCTGTCCATGAGGCTGAGATTTGTTTCCAGCGTGTGCGAAAAAATATCCACGCACCACTGCGGATCCTCGACCAACGCCATGAGCAGCTTTTCTGTGCCGACAATCCACGAATGGGTGACGTCAAATCCGAACCACAGACAAGTCTGAATCCAGTAGCCCTGCTTTTTCCAGGCAGCGTAATTCTTCCGAAGATAGTCCCAGTTGACGCGATCAGCGTCAGGTCGGATCCGCTCCCTGAATTTCCTCCAGGACTCCCTGTCTTTCAGCGTGAAATCGATGAACTCCGGCGTTGATGCGGCATGCTTCCAATTTTTCAGCGTGGCGCCCCACTCAGTCGTGTAGATGACATAGTCGCCGGTCTCCTCGATGACTTTTTTCTCGAAGCCCGGCGAATTGTCCACGTATATATCAGCCACGTAATCGAGACCGAAAAATTCCACATAATGGGCGTTCGCCGGCATTCCTTCGTTTTGCCAGCGCTCGATGGTGGCGTTCCAGGGATCATCGATAATGGGCACCCGATCCGCGTCCCGATGCTCGAACATTCGCTGAAAGCGCTCCCGCGAGGTCAGGCTGGCGCTCATAGCACTGCGCCCGAATATCTCTCCGCCACATTTTCCCAGTTGATAATTTTGAAAATGTTTTCAACAAATTCGGTCCGTCGATTCTGGTATTTCAAATAGTAGGCATGCTCCCAGACATCGATGACCAGCAGCGGGACAGCTCCCCACTGCGTGAGGTTCTGATGCTTTTCGGATTGCAAAATGACCAGTTTTTTCAGCAGAAGCGAATAGGCCAAAATCCCCCAGCCGCTGCCTTCGACAGCATTGGTCGCCGCCATCAATTGAGCTTTGAAAACATCGAAACTGCCGAACTCGGATTGAATGGCTTCGGCCAATTTGCCTTGGGGAAGACCACCGCCTGTGGGTGAGAGATTTTCCCAGAAGATGGTATGCAAAATATGCCCGGAGCCGTGGAACGCCAGTTCGCGCTCCCAGTGCTTCACCAGCGAATAACTGCCAGCCTTGCGCGCTTCGGCCATTTCAATCTCCGCCTTATTCAAGCCGGCAACGTACGCCGCGTGATGTTTGTCGTGATGAAGCGTGACGGTCATCTCGTCCATGACCGGTTCCAGAGCATTGTAAGCATAGGGCAATGGCGGCAATTGATGCGCGCCAATCGGGCTATCGCCGGACTGCGCCGCTGACAAATCCATCACCTCTGCGAAACTACCGCTCGCCAGCAGCACGCCGCTGCCAATTCCCATCCGTTTTAAAAATTCTCTTCGTCCCTGTGACATTATGTTCTCCTCCATCTTTGTTCAAGACTTGGCCCCGCTGTCTGTAACAGCATTACTTGGTCGTTTTGAAAATTCTATAAAATCCATTATTGCGGATAGAATCACCCCACTGGAATTCATCCGACGCGAAGGGTCAGCTCCCGGCGAGCGTTAAAATCCGCTGACCATGCCGAATGTGATGCGGTTGATGTCTATTTCCAGGTCGCGTGTGAATTCTGCAACCAGCCGTAAATTCCTCGCGAGGAGATAGGTCCCGCTCAGCGTTGCGGTTTCATACTTGTAAAATTCTGAGTCCACCTTGTTGTACAGGCCGGTGATATAGAACCGGGAACGATCCAATTGCGGCGCAAGAATGAGCTCCGCAATGGTTCCCTTTGATGTGTAGCTCTTCGCCTGAGCCGCGAAAAATGGGTTGCTGTCTTCCCGCTCCAGATACTGAGCGGTCAATTCGATCGGGCCGACAGTAATATTGATATCCGGGCCAAAATAGGTGATCTCATTCTGCAAATCGCCCGCTGCCGGGGAAAGGTATTTTTCCTTGCCCTGATAATAATATCCGCCGACAGTCAGATATTTGCCAATGCCCTGACTCACGCGAAAGCCAAAATTTTTAAATGCGTCGTCATCAAATTTGGAATCTTCACCAGCTTCCCCTTTGCCATTGCCATTGACCGCCAGAGCCACGAGATCCGTGCTGGTTTTTTCAATTCCGTAGACAAACATGAGACCGCGATCGTAGGTCAAATTGGTTTGGGAGTCGCCAATCCGCGTTTTGTAAAAAACATAGTCCTCGTAGGTCAACCGCAGTTCGCGTTTCATGAGCGGATCCGATGTCTGAAATTGACCGACCATAATATCCAGTGGCACACCGAACACATCGTTGAAATGAATATAGGCGTCCTCAATGCCGGCCACCTCGCCCTGCTCGTATAGATAGAAATAGAAATAATACCCGATATTTTTGTACAGCGTCCCGCCGGAGAGCACTTTCAGACCATAGGGAATTTGCAAATCCTTATCGACATCATTGTCCTGCTCGTACTGAACGTACGAATCAAACCGAACGCCGATGGGGAAGTCCCGATTCAACCACAGCAGGTCATCGCCGGCAGTGACGTAATCGCGCTCCACCTCGTTCTCTTTCATGATAAAACCATCGCCGGCAAAATCGAGTCCGTATGGTTTTAATTTCGGAATCGGAGCATGGCAGGTGGAGCAGGAAATTTTGTAGCGTCTGGCGAACGCAGGAATGGCGCTGACGCTCTCTGGGAGAATGAAACCGAGTCCGAGCAATCCCACCATGATAAAATTCATCGTTTTTTTATAACTCATTTCAGGAACCCTCCATTAAGTTTTAGTCGTACACTTCGACCCAGGTGCTGGCTGAATTGATGACCATGATTTCGCTCTCATCGGCAGGAACATTGAGGTAATCAGCCACGGGTTTGACCAGTTTTTGATAATTGAGTACTGCTTTAAATGTCACTTTTCCTGGCGGAATATCCGCAGGCAGCGTCCATGAAAACGTTTCAATTTTTGTTTCTCGCGGCCCAATCCGGTAATCCACGCCGAGCGAAGCTGTATTCCATTGCATGATGGTCATTCTTCCCTGGGGATCGAAATAGGGCATGCGGAAAATACGGTCGCCCACAGGCACACCATCGCGTTGCACGCCGGCGAAGTCCGCGATGCCTTTGGGGATTCCCATATCCTGATAAGCAAGGACATCCGCGGCAATCGTGTATTCCTCTCCATCAAAGCCTTTCTTATCCACCAGGAGATGGTACGTTTTTCCGTTGGCATCGGTGGCGGTTACATGTAGCCAGAGGATGCGATCTTCAACCGAGCCAGTGGGAATTTTGTGTCCGGCTTTCGCGTTGAATAGCTGAACTTTGAGCACAACCACGTCGTCATATTGAACGTCCCGCTCTTCCGGATGCATGCGCAATTCAATCGCGCCGGCAAGTTTACCGGGATCATGCGCGCCGTGGAAGAGATGCTGGGACACCATTGCCTCGTTGGCCATGGTTGCATTTTTGCCCCAGGCCTGCGGCATGTGGCAGCGATGACAGGGAACGCCCTCTTTGGAATAGGGACCATCTTTCCATTCCAGGTGAGTCGATTTCACCCAGATGCCGTACGGGTCTTTTTCATTGTGACAATTACCGCAGAACTCGGCCTGCTTCATGAAATCGCTCTCTTCAGTATCGTGATGGGGCGAAACCAATCCCGGCTTGTTGCCCCATTTTTTACGGCCCGGCTGCGAAACGAAACTGAAGTTGAATGGGGTATCGCCTTTGAAAGAGTTAATCGTATGGCACACATCGCAGCTCACGCTTTCATTGGCGCGCGAATTCTCAGCGGGACGGGGCGGCGGAACATCGCCGGCCAGAAAGGCCAGCGGAGTATGGCAGCCATTGCAGCCATCGGAGACGGGTTTGATTTTGGGATCGACGTTGCTGTGCGCGACCGCCAGATCGAAGTATTCGATTTCATCCCAATGGTGCGTGTACGCCTGTGACATCATAGCCTGGGTCCACTGCTGATAAATATCCGGATGACAGCTTTTACACGCCTCCGGTTTTTCATATTGATCGTACTTTTTGGTGCCAAGCGCTTCATCGCCGCCAGGTAAATCCTGTGCGAATACCACTGAAACGCACACCAACAGTAAGGTGAGAAAGAATAAAAAGTTTTTCATTGGATCTCCTGAAAAAGTAGGTGAATCGCCCAAGAATTGTTTCGGTAGAAACTTGACCGTGCCCCTGCCGATTGCAATCCCGAATATCCAGTTCTCTCCGGATGAACATAAAAATTCCAACACCTGCTTTTTTGAAGGCCAGGTGTTGGAATTGTCTTGTGGTACTTAGTCTATGAAACTAATTGTGTTAAATGGTGCAGAGCTTTTTCATAATTTGGTTCCTGCGCCATTTCAGGGACGATTTCGATGTACCGAATAATCCCCTCTTTGTCCAGCAACCAGACGGAGCGGGCCAATAATTTCAATTCCTTGACCAGCAGGCCATACTTCAGACTGAACTCGCGCTCCTGATAATCGCTCAACGTTTTGATCTGATCCGAGCCGGTGGCCGCGCACCAGCGCGATAAGGCATATGGGATGTCCAGACTGATGTTCAGAATCGCGACATCGCCTGAAACCTCTGTCGCCATTTTGTTGAAACGCTTGGCCTGGAGATCGCAGACCGTTGTATCAACCGAGGGAGTGACGCTCAGCACGATCACCTTCCCGGCAAAATCGCTCAGATTCACCGGCTTGAGTCCATTATCGACGACCTGAAACGCCGGTGCCTTATCGCCGACTTTGAGCGCCGGCCCCAGCAACGTGAGCGGATTGCCTTTCAGCGCATACAATCCTTTACGTTCATTGTATTTATCCATAATGATTCCTTTATTTTCCAATGAAATTTGAACGCTTCCAATCAGCGATTAAGCTTTCCATAATCCATGCAAATTGCAGTACTCGCGAGCTTCGATCTTATTCGCGGTGATCTCAAATTCAGCCTGAGGTTTGTCGCCGGGCTTCAGGTACTTTCTGTACACTTTACCATCCGCCAGCACTTCAATCCATTCGATGTAATGTTTCTCTTCCATGGGATGCTCCACGCTGCCGATGGTCACCGTTACTTTCGAACCTGATTTTTCAATCACCGGAATGTGTTTTTCCGTGGACGCTTCAGTTGTGTTCTCTTTGAGCAACTTCATCGGCTGACCACAGCAGACCAATTCGCCTGCGCCGGTATGGACGACTTCGACGATGTTCCCGCAAACACTGCACTTGTACACCTGATTTAATTGAGTCATGATTAACCTCCTGTCACAGTTAAACAGCGATGTGAAAATTTCAAAATTGAATAAATGAAAATGGTCTTATTCGATCCGTCGAAAGATACATGTAAAATGAGTTGATCATTCTTCCTCGGCAGCGGCTGGCGGAGTGTAGGTTCGCTGCGCCAGATCGCGGTCGATCATGAAAATGCCATGCCCCTTCTCGCCGACTAATCTGATTTTTTTGAGAAGCCCCAGCATGGTCGCCTCTTCTTCCACCTGCTCATCGATATACCATTTCAACAAATTCTGAGTGGCATAATCATTCTCTTCCACGGCTAACTTCATCAATTTGTTGATCATGGCTGTCACTTTTTGCTCATGCTTCCAGGCTTCCTCGATGACTATTTCCAGCGATTTAAATTCCGTCTGCGGTTGATCCAACCCGAAAATTTTAACATCCTGGTTTTGCTCGACGAGGTAGTGGAAGAATTTCATCGCATGGAATCGTTCTTCCTGTTCCTGCACGACAAAGAAATTGGCAAAGCCGTCCATATCCTTGGAAGCGCAATAGGCTGCCATCGATAAATACAGATGGCCGGAGAATAACTCATTCTTAATCTGTTCGTTTATCTGCTCGGTCATTTTATTGGAAATCATAATAGCCTCTTTCTGTTATAGGTGAATTTTTCATTTGAAAATTTTCAACTGATGAATTTTCAAATACCAATTGATGTATGAACAACTGTTTACCCTTCCGCCTTTTCAAGGCTCGGTGCAATCAGGGAGACAGTAGTTTATTTGTAATTATTTTAAATTGAAACAAATATAATTTAAATTAGATTTAGAATCAAGGTTTTTTTTGTATTTTTTACAGTCATCAGGGTTGCCACTTGAAAATCGCCTCTTGTTTTCACGCTGAAATAAATTGTCAGTATTACCGTTGATTAATGACAGGTATCTCTGAAGGGAAGAGGCATGGCAATTGTTATTATCGGTTAGGAACACCTGTTGAACAGCCAGGCGTATTTCGACTTTTCAATCTGAAACGCGTTCTAATTGGGGATAGAAATAAAAATACAAGCGAGTCGATTGCAGCAATTATTTTAATTCCAGAACACGAACAACACGTTCCGGTTCAACTCTGAATTTCGCTCCTTTTCCTTCAAAAAATCCATGATCCCGGATCATGTGCACATTAAGTTGCGAGTAAACGATTTCCTGACCCAATTTTGTATTGATCACCGTCGTTACAATTTTATGATGCAGTCGCGGTTCCCCGAACGGGCATGCCAGCATTCCCCTGCTCCAAATCGTTTTCACACGATAATGATTAACCGAGGCTTCGCCCTCAATAGCTTTTTTCCCTTCATTGATGAAAAACTGAAGTCGATCAGCGATTTGTTCATGCGTAACTCCCAATCGTTCCAGTATCAGGTTGTCGTCGGCAATAATATCGTGCACATGCCTGGTATCGGTTCCTAAAAAGCCATCCATGGAAATTTTCCCTGGCAGAAAATTTGTAATAATTTTATTTTCATGAGGCGTGGGTTTCATTGCGAAGCTCCTCTGCGTCTTAAAATCTCAGGCGAACGGATCGAAATAAATACGGTCGGTTGTAAAATTGTATTTCTTCAAAATAACTGTGCAGGCGTTTATCATTCCGGGTGAGCCGCACAAGTAAGCCTGGCTTTTGGAATTGTCATTGTCTTTGATATACTGTGAAAGCGGAATTGTAATCAGCCCTGTTTCGCCCTCCCACTCATCGCCTTCTGCCGGTTGAGACAGGGCCGGAACGAATTTAAAATTGCTGATCTGTTTTTCAAAAGCAGCCATTTCTTCGAGGTAAAACAAATCTCTTTTTGCAACGGATCCAAAAAAATAGGTGACTTTTCTATCGATTTTCTTTTCAGCGATTTCGGCCAAGAGCGAAACCATAGGCGCCATACCGGAACCACCGGCGATCATAATTATTTCGCCGTCGCCCTTGTGCAATTGAAAATCGCCCATAGGCCCGACAATTTTAATTCGCTCATTTTCCTGCAGATGCTGGTGAACCCATGTGGTGCAAATACCTTCCGGCACCAATCTCACCATTAAATCGAGATGGTTTTTTTCATAATTGGGTGAGGCAATGGAATATGCACGCGAAACCGATTCTTTCACACCGGGATATGGTTTCGAAATCAACAGCACATATTGCCCAGGAATGAAATTTATCTCCTTCGGTTCCACCAGCTTCAATCGAAGCAATTTTATATCATACGTTAAATTTTTAATGGACTCCACGTCAACATCGAATTCTTTAATGTTGAACAATTCTTCAGGTATTTCAATTTTTATGTCCTGCTTCACTTTCACCTGGCACGCCAGCCGCACATGAGAGTCGATTTCCTGCTTGGTGAGCAATGGTTCTTCCGTAGGCAGCAGCGGTCCCACACCTTCGAAAACCTTGCATTTGCAGTACGCGCACGTGCCCCGTCCGCCGCACGCCGAGGGCAGAAAAATTTTCTGCTGATTCAGCGACGCCAGAATCGAAGCGCCGCCGTTGACCGTCAGTTCTTTTTCATTGTTGATGAGAATTTTGCATTCACCATAATTCCCCAGAAACCGCTCTGCAATCACCAGCAGAATGGAAAGAATGCCGCTAATTCCGGCCATTGCGGCCGTGGCGATAATAATTTTTGCAACCATATTATTGCCTTAATACCTATTCAATTTCTGCATTTTCCGGTTGAACCTGAAATTTAGGAAGACAGCGTTGGTACTTACTGTATTTGAACCATGCCTGAAAAACCAATGAATGCCATGGCCATTATTCCGGAAATAATCAACGCAATGCCGGGCCCTCTCAAAGCGACCGGAATGCGCTGCATATTGATGCGCTGGCGAATGCCTGCCATGGCCAGAATTGCCAGCATCCATCCGATACCGCTTCCGGCGCCGAACATGACGCTCTGGATGAATGTGTAATTTCGAATGACCATAAATAACGACACGCCGAGGATGGCGCAGTTCACCGTGATCAAAGGCAGGAAGATGCCGAGGTTCAAATACAACGCTTCGGAGAATCGCTCAATAATCATTTCCAGCAACTGCACGACAGCTGCAATGACGACGATAAATGCAATATAGCGCAAATAGTCAATGCCCATTGGCACTAAAATATAATTGAACACCACATAATTCAATGCGGAGGTGATTGTCAGTACAAAGGTTACGGCAAGTCCCAGTCCCATCGATGTTTTCACCTGACTGGACACGGATAGAAACGAGCACATGCCGAGAAAATATACCAGCAAAATATTGCCGGTGAAAATGGATGCAAAAAATATTACCCAGGGGGATAAGCCTTCCATTTAAATGAACTCCTATTTTTGTGAATGCGACACCTTCAAACTTGTGAGATTTTTACTGATCCAGATAAAAATGGCCAGCATAAAAAATCCGCCCGGCGCCATAATCATAAATGCCCATTGAGTCCAGCCATCGGTCTGGCCAATAGCAGTCATCAACGGATTCATCACCTCAAAGCCAAGAACGGTTCCGAAGCCCAGCAGTTCCCTGAAAAATGCAATGATCAACAGAACGTACGTATAACCAATGCCGGACATAATTCCGTCCAGAAAAGCCATCGATGGCTTGTTCGATGAAGCGAAAGCCTCGAGCCGACCCATGATAATGCAATTGGTGATGATCAAACCGACGTACGGCCCCAGCGCTTTGCTGATATTCGGCACATACGCTTTTAAGATGATATCGACGATCACCACAAAACTGGCGATGATGAGCGTTTGTACCATCATTCGCACTCGCGCCGGAATGATATTTCGAATCACCGAAACTGTCAGCGAAGAAAAGGCAGTGACAAATGTCAATCCCAGCCCCATGATCAACGTGTTCAGGAAAATATTGGTCACGGCCAGAGTAGAACAAATCCCGAGGATTTGCACGGTTACCGGATTATTTTTCCACAGATCCTCTTTTATAATATCAATCGCTTTAATCTTTGCCATGAAAACCTCATGCGTTGAACGCTATGAAATCCTTAAAATGGTGAAATGCTAAATGATTCGATTTCACAACAGCCTGCTAACTGTCCCTATTTTTCAAGTACTGCTCGTTCATTCGAAGCAGATTCACGTAAAACTTCAAATCGGTATTTATCATATTAAGAACACCGCTGCACGTTAAAGTTGCGCCTGTGATTGCCTGGAGGCTGTTGGTCGATTCATCCATGTTGGTAATTTCTTTTTTGCGAACCATGATGATGGCCGGTCGGGCCGCCGATGAATTTTGGAGTCTGCTCAGATCCAGATTGCGAAAGAATTGCTTGAACTCTATTTCGAGAATCCGGGCGCCGAGGCCGGGCGTTTCGACTTGCTCTGTGAAATCGATACCAACCATTTTTGTCAGGTCCGCTGAAATCACGCCGAAAGCGGTAATTGTGCCCCACAATCCTTTTCCCCTCATGGGGAACCCGTAGGCCGTCGGCTGGTTTTCCTCATTCAGGCGAATGAATACTTCCACGGAATCAGTCAAAGCGAGGAAGCTATTTTTCAATAATTCCGGGTCGCCCTTTTCCATGGGAATTTTTTTACTGATTATTTGTGTTTCATAATTTTCACGAATTTGGGCCGTTTCCCAGGGAATATCATCCGTTGTGCTCGTCAGCGAAAACTGGCTTTCGTTAATTCCCTTCGGAAAAATATTGAAGGCGTACAGCATAGATTTATATTTTTCAATCTGTAAATTTCGATCGATCTGTTCTTTTGTTAACTCGTTAATGGACGCCAGGGCTGAAATGAATAAAACCGTGATCAGGACCATAAAACCAATTGTACTCAGACTTTTCTTCATTTGGTTTTGCTCCTTTGTTGATAGCTGGTTATGCCGTAATCGATCAACGGGCCGAACATATTGGCAAGGAGGATGGCAAACATCACGCCCCCGGCAAACAGCGAGAATGCCCGAATGATAATCGTTAGAATGGCAATCATCGCGCCGTAAATCCACCGGCCAATTTCAGTGCGCGAGGCAGAGACCGGGTCTGTCACCATAAAAAAGCCGGCTAACACAACGCCGCCGGCGAATAGTCCGAATAAAGGATGGGGCACTTTGGCCGGGGCCAAAACATGAAGCAGCGACTGGAATATGATGAATGTGCCGAAAAAACTCACCACCAATTTCCAGTTGGCAATTTTTTTAAAAACAAGATACAGACCGCCAATCATCAACAGAACAGCCGACGTTTCTCCAATCGAGCCGCCGCCGATGCGCGTGGTTTCCCCCAGATTTTGAAAAGTGCCGTTTATATTTCCGAGAAGCAACTGCCAGTAGTCAGGAAGAGTGGTTGCGCCGGCGCGAAATGCGCTCAATGGGGTTGCAGATGTGATTGCACTGAGGCCATCGGAGAGAGCGGAAAATTTCCACGCGACAAAACCGCCGGGGAAATCAGAAAAATTTGCTGCGGGCAGCCAAACATTGGTCATTTGAATCGGGAATGTGATATACACAAATCCGCGACCCACCAGAGCCGGGTTAAAGGGATTATTTCCAAAACCGCCGAACGCCATCTTGCCAAAGGTTATTCCAAAAATAGCGCCAATAATGACCATGTAAAACGGCAGTGTCGGCGGCAACGTCAGCGCGTAGAGGACAGCCGTAACAAAAACAGCTTCGGTCACCTTGCCATTTTTTCCCCGAACGAACAGCCATTCAGTCAACACGCACGTGACGACCGAGACGAGAACAATGGCCAGGCTCACCCAGCCAAAGAAATACACGCTTCCCAAAACCGCCGGCAGCAATGAATACACAACCATCCGCATTACGTTCTGCTTTTGAAAAGCTATTTTAAATTCCATAATTTACCTGTTATAATGCTATTCAATCAAGTTGGCAGTGCGCAAAAATAAATTGCATAGAACGAATTTTATTTGAAAAAATTTGAACCATGAACTTAAATTGTATTTTTGCGCACTTCGACTTTTCAATCAATTGTCGCTGAAAGCGCCAATCGCTTAGTTTTCAATAGCAATCGCCTCTGAGGGGCAGTCATTAGCGGCATCCTGGCAGCAATCTTCCGCATCTTCCGGGACGACATCGACAATAACAACAGCAACATCATCGCCCATTTCAAATACTTCCGGGCATGTCTCGACACAAAGCTCACAACCTGTGCATAATTCGGGATCAATTTTCGCTTTCATTGGAACACCTCCTGAGTTTGTTAATTCGTAACGGTTACTTATTGAAATTTAGATATATAATTATCTGGTATTTCACTGGCCAACCGAACGGCTGGCCGTCTGGAAAATTTTAGGGTATAATATATCAAAAAATATTTTAAAAGTCAAAATCTATTTCACAGATTAAATTGTTTTAATGTGAAAATGCAACTGGCCTGATGAGGGCACGGATGACTACCGCAGCAAAACCTCCCGGATTTTCTTCGCCATCGAGTGGATTCTATAAGGCTTTTGAATGAAGTTTATTTCCTCTTTGAGAATGTCATGATCGGTATAATCTCTGTCCAGATAGCCCGAAGTGAACAGCACTTTAAATCCATCTCTGTCTGCGGATAATTTTTCAGCCAATTCAATGCCGCCCATTTCCGGCATCACGACATCGGTGATGAGCAGATCAAATGTGATTTTTTTCCGTCTGACTATCCTCAACGCATCAGCGCCATCACGAGCCGGGATCACTTCGTAACCCAGGGATTTGAGCGCTTTGACAGAGAAAGCGCGGACTCGATCGTCATCTTCCACAAACAGGATCCTCTCATTTCCGCCAACCAGCGGTGTTTCTTCTTCAGGCGTGTCGTAAAGTGGTTCAGCGCTTTCAGCGCAAGGCCAATAGATCGTGAAAGTGCTGCCTCGATCGACCTGGCTGTCAACCAGAATGGTGGCATTGTTTTGTTTCACAATGCCATAGACAGTCGACAGGCCCAGGCCGGTACCCTGGCTGATTTTTTTTGTCGTGAAAAAGGGCTCAAATATTTTTCGCTTTATCTCATCGATCATGCCAATGCCCGTGTCGCTGACTGACAAGAGCAGATAGCGACCGGGCGCCATGTCGGTGTGAGTCAACAGAGATGCATCGTCCACCATGACATCGCGCGTTTCGATGGTTATATTTCGGCGCGTCACTGCAATCGACGGGTGATTGACCGCATCCCGGGCATTGACCACCAGGTTGATTAAAACCTGCTCGATCTGGCCGGGGTCCGCATGAATTCTGCCTATTTTATCCGAAAGAGCCATCTTCAATTTGATATCTTCGCTGATGAGACGATAGAGCAGCTTTTCCAGATCGGTGATGAGCCGGTTGATATCGATAATTTTCGGCTGAATGATCTGCTTGCGGCTGAACGTCAGCAATTGTCTCGTCAGGTTGCTCGCTTTTTGCCCGGCCTTGATAATGGCTTTGACATCCCAGTAAACCTGGTCGTTCGAATTGAGGTTCATCAATGCCACCTCAGAGTACCCCATAATTGCCGTGAGAATATTGTTGAAATCATGAGCAATCCCGCCAGCCAACTGGCCGATGGCCTCCAGTTTCTGGGACTGGAGTAGCTGTTCTTCCAATAATTTTTCACTGGTGATATCCCGCTTGACCGCTGCATAGTTGATGATAACGCCCTGTTGATTTTTAATGGGAAAAATGACGGCGTCTTCGAAGAAAAGGACCCCATCTTTTCGTTTGTTCTGAAAAATACCGAACCAGGTTTTACCGGATGAAATGGTCTGCCACAAATCCCGGTAGTAACTTTCAGGTTGGGCTCCGCTTTTCAGGATTTTTGGGTTTTTGCCCAGGACTTCTGCGGCAGTGTACCCGGTGAGGCGTTCAAAATTGGGATTGACATATTCAATATCGCCATTCAAATCAACGATGACAATACTTTCACTTGCCTGCTCCACCACGGATGCCAGCCGCGCCAATTGAGCCTCTGTTCTCCGTCGCTCATTCCTGTCATCCACTTCTTTGAGTGCGCGTTTCACCGAAGGTACCAGCCGCGACAACCGTTGTTTGATGACATAATCGGTGGCGCCCAATTTGAGACTGTCTATGGCCAATTCTTCGCCCAGCGTCCCGGAGATCAGGATGAATGGTATCTCGGGATAATGTTCTTTGACATACGACAATGCACTCAATCCATCGAACATGGGCAGCGAGTAGTCGGCCAGAATCAGGTCGAACGTCCGCGCCTCCAGTGCAGCGACAAAATCGTCCCGGGTATCCACTCGTAATATCTCGCAAAAGGGATTCTCCGCCTTCAGCGCCTCCTGAACAATTTCAGTATCAATGGGATCGTCCTCTAAATGGAGGATGTTCAAGCAAGTCCCCATGATGTGCGTCTCCTTTTCTGAATCAATACCATTTCAATCATCGGTTGACTGTTCCCTGTCGCGGATTTGTCCTGAGTGGACGCGACCTTTTTTCAATTTCAGGTAAGCGCCATATCCATCTCAGTCGTCCGATGCAACACCGAATCCTCTCCGATGCGCGGCATCAGCCTGAGCCGGGCCTCTCACGGAATTGAAAGAACATATCAGGGATTTAATCTTTAATGCAGCCGGGAGGAGGCATATTGAAAACAGCCCAAAAAACTCCCAGTTCTTTGATCGCATTCATGAACTGCTGCACATCCACCGGCTTCACCACATACGCATTGGCCCCCATCTCGTACGCCTCTTTCAGATCCGGCTCTTCCTGGGACGAGGTGACCATCACCACCGGGATCAGGCGTAAATCCGGATCGTTTTTGATGATTCGCAGCACCTCCAATCCGTTCACGCGCGGCATTTTAATGTCCAGGAAAATGACCACCGGCTGGCCTTCCGGGGCATGCTCGAATCTGTTCTTCCTGTAGAGATACTCCAGCGCCTCTTCACCATCGCGGGCGATAATAACTTCATTTGCCAGATTGTATTCCCTGAGTGATTCGAGCGTCAATTCCACATCGTTCACATCATCTTCAACCAGCAAAATTCGTTTTAATCCCTCCATGATTCATCCTTTCTGTTGATATGATTTATCCGCCACAGGACATTTCGTCGGAGTGTTGGTTCAAACGACATTCCGATTCAGACCCTGATTTTCAGTGGATTCCACCATCATTTACTGCGTGTCATTTTCTTACATCGAAATTGAAATCTCTGATTCGTATAGTCTCCAATGATAACCGCCTCTTCGATTATTGGCAGAAGCGGGTGCATCTCAGCATGTATCAATACCGGCGCGAACTACTTCATGGGAACGGTGAAGTAAAAAGTGGCTCCTTCGTTCAACTTTCCTTCAGCCCAGGTCCGACCGCCGTGTCGATGGATTATGCGACGAACATTCGCCAGCCCAATGCCATTGCCCTCGAATTCTTCTGTCCGATGCAGCCGCTGGAATACCCCAAAAAGTTTATTCGCGTATTTCATATCAAAACCAACCCCATTGTCCCGCACGGCAAACACGTATTCCTTGCTGTCGCCTCTGGTCGCGCTCACCTCAATCACCGGATTCTGCTGCTGTCGTGTAAATTTAATGGCATTGGAAATCAGATTCACAAATACGTGACGCAGTTTCAATGGATCGGCATAAATTTCAGGCAACGGCAAGAGCTTCCAGGTGATGGTTCGCGCGCCAATCTCAGGCTGCAATTCCTGAATCACTTCCTGAATTAATGTATCGGCATCGAAATTTTTCCAGGCAATTTCGGAGCGGCCCGTCCGCGAGAACGCCAATAGCTCATCGATCAGGTTTCCCATCCGCTGGGCGGATTCGCGAATGACATCCAGATAGTGAGAGTTCTTCTCACAGGTTGTCTCGCCCATATTTTTTCGCAACATGTCTACAAATCCGCTGATGTGGCGAAGCGGGGCGCGCAGATCATGAGAGACCGAATAGCTGAACGCTTCCAATTCTTTGTTCACCGCTTCCAGTTCAAAAGTCCGATCCTTGACGCGCTGCTCCAATTCCCGGTTCAATTTTTGAATTTCGGCCTCAGCAATTTTCCGATCGGTAATATCGATCGCCAGTTCAAATCGTACATCCCGGCCATCTGGCCAGCGAATCAAGCGGTCCGTCAGCATGAAATCTTTGTTCAACCATGGATTATGATATTCCCACTGATACGGCTGATGGTCATTTGACAGAATAAAATGATTGGTGCAGAATTCGCAGGGCGCTTCTTTGCGTTGAAGAAGCCTGTAACAGGTTTCGCCCGCTCCGTCTGAATTCAGCATGCGCTGCAATTTTTTATTCACATAGACCATTTCGTAGGTCATAGGGTCGGACACATAAATCATCTCGTCAATGCTGTCGAACAGCGAGAGAAGCTGCTCCCGCTCCATGCGAAGCGCTTCTTCCATCCGTCTGCTCTCTGTGATGTCCTGCGCGATCGTGAGGAGCATTTCTTCCCCGCCGATCCTGATCACATCCACATTCAATCGGGCAAGATAGAGGGTTCCATCTTTTCGATGAAGATGCGTTTCGAAATTTCTGACTTTGCCCTCCTTCCGTATTGTGGCGATTAATCGATCCCTATCCTCGGGCACGACGTAAATGTCCATGAGTTTTATCTTCTGGAATTCCTCCGACGAAAAACCGGTGAGTTGCTCCATCACCTGATTGGCAGCGATCACCCTGCCGTCGGCATCTGACATGCCGATGGCAATGGACGCATTCTCGAACAGGTACCGATAGCGCGTTTCAGATTGCCGCAGCGCTTCCTCGATCCGCATCTGCTCTGTAATATCCTGAAGCACGCCTCGGAACCTCACACATTTTTGGTTTTCAATGACTGGTTCGCCGCGCACATGGCACCATAACAGTTTTCCAGTGGCCGTGTATGCCTGAAGCCGAAGATCGAACGGCCGCTTTTCCTCAATAGCGCGTTGATACTCACTTTCGAGAATAGCCCGGTCTTTGGGAGGATAATAACTGAGGTGTTCCTGAACTCCGGGGGGGGTGCTGCCCGGTTGAATTTCAACAATTTCATACAGCGTATCCGTCCAATCTGCTTTCCCGGTGATGAGATCATGCTCCCATCCTCCTATCTTCGCCATCTTGCCTGTGTCGGAAAGCATTTTTTTACTGAACTGTATCTGTTGTTCCGCCTGCCGCTTTTCAGTTATATCTTCGCCGGAACTCAGTATGCCGGTCGGCCGATGCAATTCGTCCCACAGGATTGAATTTTTCCAGGCGATCAATCGGGGATTTCCATCGCTGGTTATCACGTCGTTTTCAAAGTATTCAACCGTCTTTATTTTTCCAGCCATCAGTTGGGTGAACACATGCTTCACCTCATCCCTGTTGGATTCAGGTAAAAAATGATCGAACCAATTTTTCCCGATGACCTGCGCTTCGGAATACCCCAGAATGGCGCACCCCTTTTTATTGATGAGACGAACCTGTCCACTGCGATCCAGAACAACGAGCATCACCCCGACGATATCGAGATAATACTGAGCGCGTTCCTTCTCCCGTTGCAGTGCGAGTTCAATCTGCTTCCGATCGGTGATGTCCTGCGTCGTTCCAATCAACTGGATGGGTCGATTCCGCTCGTCACAGACCAATTCGCCCTGCTTCAGCACCCAGCGGATTTCTCGAGTGTCCTGTTTGATTATGCGATGCTCGAAGGTAAAGGGCGACTGCTTTTCCACTGTCCTCCGATAAGCGTGTTCAAATAACTGCACATCGTCTTTAAAAACAAAGGCTCGCATTTTTTTCATGGAGAAGTAATTCGACTCGACGCCGTGAATTCGTCTAAACTCATCCGAGACTGTCCATGTCTCTGTTTTGCAATCCACTTCCCAACTGCCAATTTTACCGGCTTTTTGAGCGTTTCGCAACCGTCGCTCATTCTCAAGAAGCATAGTGTGCAAGCGGCGGTCATCAGTGACATCGCGGCCAATGCAGTAAATTAATCCCGATTCAACGCTGGGCGTCGCAGTCCATTCGATGAGTTTAACGGAGCCATCCTTGTGTACATAGCGATTTTCAAATCGAATCGTGCTTTCGCTTTTTTTCAATCGTCTGATGATTCGTTTGTACTCCGCAACATCATTGGGATGAATGAAATTCAAAACCGGCCGGGAAACCATTTCGATCTGTTTATACCCCAGCACCTTTTCCCATTCCTGGTTGACGAATTTGAAAATGCCCCGGGCGGTTATCATGCAGATCAAATCGGTGGTCAGATTAAAAAACCGATCGCGATCTTCTTTTGCGAATCGCTCATCGTGGACATCTGTAATGAATCCTTCCAGGTGTTTTAATTCACCGTTGCGGTCGAAAACGCCACAACCCTGTTCCAGCATCCAGCGATAGGCCCCGGCTTTCGTCCTTGCCCGGTAATGAATCCGGAATGGCTGTTTCTGGTGCAAGGCTTCTTGAATTTCATCCCAGACCAGCTCACTATCGTTTGGATGAATGATGCCGGCATAACTCATTTTTTTCATTTCGTCAACGGTGTAACCCAACGTATTGGTAATACCTTCGCTGATAAAATTCATCGTCCAATCGCGGTCATTCAGGCATTGATAGACAAAGCCTGGCAGGTTTTTAATCAGCGTTAGAAACCTGCGGTCAACCTCGTGAAGTTGTTCTTCAGTCCGATTGAATTTTTTCAAATTTTCAAGCCAGTATTTAAGTTTGGCTTCGTTGCGATCCGGATTGAGAATTTCGCAGGGTGGAAGGTAATAAAAGTTTTTATAGACATCGTCGCCGACAATGGCCAAAGGATGGGTGCGCAAGACATCCAGCAACACATCGGCGCTGAACTTTGTCTTATCGTATTGGCACAGGGCCAGGCATCGATGTTGAAGGAAAAACTCAAGCAACATGGCTTCGTATTGAATCAACTGATCTGTACCAAAATTTCCCTTCAACATCCAGGACATTTCACCAGAAACCCGCAGCGCGTCGTATCCACACGCCAGCGAGTATTCGGTCTGGTCCTTCAAATATTGAATCATCTTTTCCGGTTCGAATGTGCCGTCGGCAATATAAATATCCGATGCTTTGAGGAAGATAAACTGACCTGCTTCAATGTACGAAGCGAGATTAACCTGAGCATCCGTCAGGTACGCTTCAATTTGCGCAACAGAATGATCATCGCCAATGTACACCACCCGTTCATTACGATCGAAACCAGTCAGAATGAACGTCGTGATTATCGACCGATGCTCCTGGATAGTTTCGAATATAGAGCACAGGTGATCCCCCGGACGCAATTGTCTGATGGTCGTCGTTAATTGTCCAGGACTCTCATCGTCTTCCAAATTGAATTGTGATGGCATTCATTCGCCTCCTTAGGTACACCCCAATCGTCTGATCAAGCGTTTAGCTATCCCCGCGAACTCACAGCGTTTGTCTAAAATGTGATGATCTCAAATCCCTGATCCATATATTTGCGCAAACTCGGATGACCGGAGATATCATCGCACAGCGGCAAGCCTTGTTCCTGCGCCGCATGGATCGAGTCCATTTTGACGGAACAGGCTTTGCAGACGCAATCGATCAATCCCCTGTCTTTGACTTTTTTATAAAGTCCGGCAAATGGTTTTGCAGGATCCACCAATTCCTTCACCAGCTTTGTCGCTGAACCTTCGATCACAACTTTGACATCGAATCCGGCGTCCGCCATATCCAGCGCGTTCAACAAAACATGGACAAAACACATCGCATCACCATTGAATGCAACCAGGGCAACTTTTTTCATCGCTTCCTCTGTATTCGGTTTTATATGTCTGTGGGAATTAAAAAAAATCCATCCCGGTTATTAAAATTCTGACTGTTGACCCGCACAAACCAGAGCAGAAAAAGAAATAGAACGCGGATGGCGCTGATCTTCACGGATTCTTAATCCGTGTCATCCGCCTTTTGCAGGATCCGTGCGGCGCGTCCGCCATCTTTTTGGCGGATCAACAGCGTTATCAGTGTTCCATAAAATTTCTGTCAAAAAAAAATCTAACTTGAACATCATCGGCCCTGATCCATCACCTCATTGGAGCGGGACAGGCTGAATTGAAACACAGCGCGCCAGGCGCGGGAGAGGTTTTTTCACATCTCAGCCTCGCGACGAATCATTTCCGAGCCAGCACTTCAGACACGATTTCTCCCAATTCCTCCGGTTTGTAGGGTTTCGGAATGACCGATGAAAAGCCGTATTGACTGAAATTGGCCATGATGGCATCATTGGAATAGCCGCTGGAGACAATGGCTTTCACATTCGGATCAACAGTCAATAATTTATTAATGGCTTCCTTGCCGCCCAGGCCGCCGACCACTGTCAAATCCATAATGACAAGCTCGTATGGCTGAGCCGTTTTCATCGCCTCCCGATACATATCAATCATTTCTTGTCCTTCATTGGACGTATCCACCGTGTAGCCCAGATTGATGAGCATCCGCTTCAATACTTTTCTGATGATCTCCTCATCGTCCATTATCAAAATGCGCTGGGAATTCCCTGGTTTGGCCAGCGCCCTATCCCGTTTATTTTCGGGTGACCTGGTCGTCGCCGGCAGATAAACAGTGAATGTTGACCCTTTTTCCAGGTGCGAGTCGACTTCGATATAGCCATCGTGGCTGCGAATGATGGAATAGCTGGTCGCCAGACCCAATCCGCTGCCTTTTTGTTTTGTCGTAAAATAAGGATCGAAAATTTTTGCAAGATGGCTCTCAGGAATTCCCACGCCCTGGTCTCTGACACGAATGATGACGTACCTCCCCGGTTTCAGCGGCAAACGGAATCCTTCCGGGATGGTCGTGTTCTCCGCCGAAATGGTTAAAGTACCACCTTCAGGCATGGCCTGGTCGGCGTTAATGACCAGATTCGTGATAGCCTGATCAATCATCGCCGGGTCAACCTCAGCGCACCATAAATCGTCCGCAATGCCAAATTCGCATTTCACATTGGAACCCGTGAGGCAGAAATTCACAGTCGTGATCAGCAGGTCCTTAATCTGTGTCACTCTTCGTATGGGATATCCCCCGGCAGAAAATGTGAGGAGCTGTTGCGTCAATGATTTGGCTGTGACTGCGGCGTTTTCTGAGTCCGACAGGATCTTGTAGGCTTTGTGTTGGGGAGTCAATTCCATCATGGCTAAAGTGATATTGCCCAGAATTCCGGTGAGAAAATTGTTGAAGTTGTGCGCGATCCCGCCAGCGAGTATGCTGAGCGAATCGAGTTTCTGCGCGCGGGACAATTCCAGTTCCATCTTCCGCTCATGGGTGATGTCCCGAAACGCCACCACCAATCCGATCACTTTGCTCTCCTGATCCTTTAGCGGAGCGCCGGTCTGGGCAATGAGCCGCTCGTTGCCCTGCCGATCGATGAGAATTTTTTCGCTATTCAATTCAAGCGCGACGCTGTTCATGACTTCATCGGCAAAATTTTCGTAGCGACTGCGGGTCTGCTCGTCGATCAATAAATACACTTCATTCAACGGCCGTCCAACCGCTTCTTCCTGGGTGAATCCTGTCAGCGTTTCGGCGACCTTATTCAGCAGCAACACCGTAGAATTTTTATCCGCTGCAATGACGCCCTCGCCGAGACTCCGCAACGTGACAGCCAGCTTTTCGCGCTCATGCGCCAATTCCAGCTCGGCGCGTTTTCGGGCGGTGATGTTGCGGGCAATGCCGCACAGGCCGATGATTTCGCGAGTTCGGTTATATATCGGCACCTTCTTTACATCAAATGTCACATCATTGCCCCGCACCGGTTTGCTATCTTCATAGGCGATCACCTCTCCTTGCAACACCCGCTGATCCCATTCCTGAATATTCTGCACAATTTCCGGACTGAACAGATCGCTATCTGTCCTTCCGATCATTTGAGCGACTGGTATGTCGAACAATTCAGCCATGTACGGATTGACGTGCGTGTATCGAAGGCTTTTGTCTTTGATGAAAATGCAATCCCGCGCTGTCTCAAAAATCGCCCGGAACCGTTCTTCACTCTCCTGCAGCGCCTCCTGCCACTTCATCCGATCCTGAATCGTGTTGAGGAAACTGAGTGTAGCCGGTTTTCCTTGCCAGTCGATTAATTCGACGTTAATTTCTACCCATGTCACTTCACCATTTTTTCGCACAATCCTGAACGGGTAGACGGACGGTGGTTCCTCTCCGTTGATGCGTCGATAGTGCCGGCCCAGAACCATCTTTCGATCCTCCGGGTGAATAATATCTCCGAAAGGAACATCGATGATAGTCTCGTCCGCCATGTTCAAAATTTCACGCGCTTTGGGATTGTAAAATTTAATCAATCCATCCTGTGCAATGATAATCGCCTCGCCGGCGTTTTCCACAATAAAACGGTACTTCTCCTCAGATTCACGAAGCGTCGATTCAATCGTCTTTTTCGCTTCAATGACCGCTTTCTGTTCCGCTACTCGTCGCTGCAATTTCGTAATTTCACTCTGAAGGCGCTTCATTATCTCTTCTGTGGTGTCCATATGCTTGCCTCTCGAGATCAATTCGCGCCAATCCGGGAATGCATTGCATCGTCCTGGGAATCGCGACATGATACTTTCACATATCTTCATCTGCATGCCGGCCGGGACTCCATGCAATTACTCGCCAAATAGCGCATTGTAAAAATAAGCTGACTTGCACTCTCCCTATGTTTTTACATCCATCCCTGCAAACCTCGCATGCTCAGCGCGGTTGTCCTTCTGCGGACCGTTCGCCGGGCACGCCTTCGACCCCATGGTTTGAGCTTCGTTTACAGCGCCAATGAGAATAGGGTTTGATTCGAACAGATTATGTGAAATGACTTTGTGAGAAAATCCGGAGGGAACGTCAGGGAACCAGGGTTTCATTCGGGATTTTCATCACCATTCAGTCAGACTTTTTTCAACACGGATGAATAATAGTCGTTAAATTGTGATTTGGATTGAATTGGCTGTTGACAGGTAAAATTCTCGCACACATACACATTCACCACCGCCGCGCTGGAAAATTTCCCGTTCAGTAGGGGGAGTTGAAACTGTTTCTGCGTTTCCATTTGGGAATCAGCACACGCGACAATTTTATTGGGAAGATAATACGAATGAACGGCAGAGAGCATCTCTTCAAAGTGATTTGTTTTACGATCTCCGCTGATGACAATTTGTTTCGGTGCGCCCCAGACATAATCCAGAGCGCTTAGCATGACAGGGAATGCGTCCCGTCTCGTTTCCAGAGAGTCTTTAAAAGCCCGCAAAGTCTGAACCGCTTTGTCCCTGAATTGCTGGTCACCGGTGAATTCGCCCAGACGAAATAAATTATGCACGGCGACGGAATTGCCCCCCGGCGTTGCATGATCGAAGAGATTTCTCGTTCAAACAAACAGGCGCTCATGGTCCGAAGAAGTGAAGAAAAATCCGCCTTCATTCACATCCCAGAATTTATTGAGTATCAACTCATTTAACTCAATAGCGCGTTGCAGGTATACCCATTCAAACGAAGATTCATACAGGTCCAGTAATGCCGCGGTCAAATTGGCGTAATCGGAAAGGTAGCCTGGTGCCTGGCGTTGTCTGTTGCGATAACTCCGTAAAATGGTGGAGTTAATATACATTTTATCCAGTAAAAATGCAACAGCTTTTTTTGCCGCGTCGAGATATGCGGACTCTCTGAGCACCTGATAGCCTTTGCACAGGGCGGAGATCATCAGGCCATTCCAGCTTGTTATGATTTTATCATCTTTCGCCGGAGCGATTCTTCCGGAACGAACCGTTCGAAGCCTCTCCCGGCTGCGAGCGATAAGCTCAGAAAGTGAATTCACATCCATGCCGGTCGATTCGGCATAGGCTTGTTCGCTCAGAGGGCTGTACAGAATGTTGCGTCCCTCCCAATTTCCCGGGCGCGTGACGCCATAAAATCCGCACACGATCGCAGCATCGTTCTTGCCCAGGATATTTTCGATCTCGCCCTGTTGCCATGCGTAAAATTTACCTTCCTCACCTTCGCTGTCCGCGTCCTGAGATGAATAAAATGCGCCTTCCGGCGATGTCATATCGCGCAACACGTAATTCAGTACGGCGCGGGCAATGTCGGCATAAAATTCGTTCCGGGTAATCTGGTACGCCTCCAGATAAACGCCGGACAGAAGGGCATTGTCATAGAGCATTTTTTCAAAATGAGGAATGCGCCATTTTTCGTCGGTGGCATAGCGATGGAAACCGCCGCCGATGTGATCGAATATGCCGCCCAGGGCCATGGCCTGCAACATTTTTTCAGCCATTTCCAAAGCGCCGGCGTTACCGGTATGGAAATGGTACCGCAATAAAAATGCGATGCTCATCGGGTGGGGGAACTTTGGCTGTTTGCCAAATCCTCCGTTCGTTTTATCGAATCGGTAACTCATCGCATCGAATGCGCGATGCCACATATCAATCCCCATGTCGCCATCTGATTTTCGAAGGACATGCAAATGACTCAACGCCTGCTTCACTGACGCGGCGCCTCCCAGAGCATTGCCGGGACGCTCGCGCCAGAGGTCAGCGATCATGGTCAATACCTGAGAAAAACCGGGTAGACCCCACCTTTCTTCCGGCGGGAAATACGTGCCGCCGTAAATTGGTTCTAACTCCGGCGTCAGCCAGACTGATAGTGGCCAACCACCGCTCCCGCTCATGATCTGGACGGCATCCATGTAAATTTCATCCAGATCCGGTCGCTCTTCCCGATCCACTTTGATGCAGACGAAAAGCGCGTTCATCAATCGGGCTGTCTCTTCATTTTCGAATGATTCTTTTTCCATCACATGGCACCAGTGACAGGCCGAATAGCCGATGGATAAAAAAATGACCTTATTCTCTTTCTTCGCCAGCGTGATCGCCTCTTCGCCCCACGGATACCAGTCGACCGGATTGTGCGCGTGTTGAAGCAAATACGGGCTGGTCTCGTGAATGAGCCGGTTCGTGTATTTATAATTTTCCATTGTTCCCTTCCCGGATGTGTCGGCGCTTCATTGGAGCCGATTCGATTCAGACAAATGAATTATCGCACTTTCCTGACATACACCCGATATTCATCGTGATGCTGCTCGATTCCCAGATATTCCTGGCCGGTCATTTTGCACCAGTTCGGCATATCTTCAACAATGCCCGAATCATCAGAAATCACCTGAAGAATCTGGCCCGGAGCCAGCGTCTTCATGCGCTCCGCTGTTTTGATAATTGGCATGGGACAGTACAGACCCAGGCAATCTTCAACTGCATCATGTTTCATCATCAAATATCCCTGATACGTGACAAAAAAAAAGTGGCAGACACGCATCCATTTTTTCTCTGCCACTCGCTATGAATTTCACGCTGCATCACTCCTCGGTGACGTTTCACTCCAAACTAACGCGGGCGTCCCGAGCCGGAATAGACAGGCCCACGGCCGACCGGTTATGCGCGGACTACATTCGCTTTTCGATTTATTCTTCTTCGTGCATCTCTTCTTCGGTTTTCAACAGGACCGGAGAAGGGATACCTTTTTTCTTGTAATAATCATCCAGCGCGCTTTGCAACGCCTGCTCCGCGAGGACCGAGCAATGGCGTTTCACCTTGGGCAGTCCGCCCAACTCTTTGGTCACTTTTTCATTGGTAACCTTGAGCGCATCGCTGATGGTCCTGCCTTTGATGAGTTCAGTCGCCATGCTGCTGGTGGCAATGGCGGCGCCGCAGCCAAATGTCTTGAACTTGGCATCGACGATGACGTCGTCTTTGACTTTAATGAACATTTGCATGATATCGCCGCAGGCAGGATTGCCCACAGTGCCCACGCCGTCGGCGTCCGCAATCTCGCCCACGTTTCGGGGATTCATGAAATGATCCATGACTTTTTCTGTGTATGGGCCATTCATCCGATTTTCTTCCTTCTATTTATAAGTCCACTCTACAAAGGGCTAAAGCCCAATAATCAAAGGTAAATTCTGTTCCCTGACTTAAAAGTCGGGGCTATTCAGGTAATCTGACTTTCATTTTTTTCAATTGAATAGCCACGTCATTTATGACGTGGGAAAAATATCACACATAGCATATCAAAGCCTCATAAGGCTTTTTAGCCTGAATTATTCATGAACTTGCTCAGAATTTGAGTCAACATTTAGATTTTCAATTAGCTAAAGGCTAAGCTATTTTGAAACTCAGCTTTTATACGTTTATTCTAAAAAGAGCACCATTCAGGTTAGCCAGCCTCCTTTAAAAATACTATGAATAATGCTGGCTAGATTCAATCCATTTATTTTGAAATCCGGATTTTTTTATTAATTCCATAAATTCATCGTTTGTACAACGGCGACATCTCCCGGAGCCTGTTCACCACGCCGGGCAATTTTTCGCCCAACAGCGCGATGTCGTCCCGGGTATTATCGATTCCCAGTGTGAACAGAATCGTCCCGTTGGCAATGGCATGGGAAACGCCGACAGCCAAAAGAACGTGGGACGCCTTCAAGGCTTTGGATGCGCAGGCAGAGCCGCTCGACGCGATGATTTGATCCATTCCGAGGAAGAGTAAAATCGACTCGCCTTCGATGTACTCAAATCCAAAACTGACATTATTCGGCAGCCGCTTCTCCCGATGCCCGTGGAGATAGACATGCTCAATCTTCTCCTCGATGGTGCGAATCATGGCATCGCGCAGGGACCGAACGTGGGTCATCCGCTCGTCCATTCTTTGAAGCGCAATTTCTGCGGCAGCGCCCATGCCCACAATTCCCATCATGTTCTCCGTGCCGGCGCGACGCCCGCCTTCCTGGATGCCGCCATCGATGAGCGGATTAATGCGCGTTCCTTTTTTGATGTAAAGCGCTGCAACGCCTTTCGGGCCATAGAAATTCTGCGCCGCAAGGCTCAGCAGATCGACATTCAACCGGCGGACATCCACCAGAATGGATCCGGCCGTCTGAACTGCGTCGCTGTGAAAGAGAATTCCCCGCTCTTTCACAATCTGCCCGATCTCTTCGATGGGCTCAATCGTGCCCACTTCATTATTGGCGTGCATGATGGACACGAGAATGGTTTCGTCCGTGATCGCCTGTTTCACATCCGCGGGATTCACCATGCCCGCGCCATCCACAGGTAAAAGGGTCACAGCGAATCCCAGTTTCTCCAGCGACTTTGCCGATTGCAGCACCGAGAAATGCTCGATCGCTGACACGACGATATGATTCCCCTTTTTCTGATTTCCGACCGCAACGCCTTTGATAGCAAAATTGTTGGACTCGCTGCCGGACGCCGTGAAATAAATCTCTTCCGGAGATGCATTGATCAGCGCCGCCACTTGTTCCCTGGCATTTTCCAGGGCTGCTTTCGCCTTTTGTCCCTCGCTGTGCATGCTGGATGGATTGCCAAAATTTTCACGCAGGAATGGCAGCATGCTCTCTACCACTTCAGGCAACGGTTGGGTTGCAGAATTATGATCGAAATTTATCATCCGTCCCATGATTTCCTCACAATGGTTGTCTCCTCGTTAGCTGTTTTCACGCCCCAATACGTTTTTGAATAAATGTAATCGCCCGCAATGGCCGGCAGTCCTTGGGACAAACTTTCACGCAGACTGCATGTTTATCGCAGGCAGAGACCCCGTTTTCAGCGCCGATAAACTTCGCCCGCGCCTCTGTGTTTCTGTCGCGCGGATCGAACATCTGCCGATACACCTGAATGGACACCGCCGGCCCAACGAATTCCGGCGCTTCATCCACTTTGGGGCAGTCCGAATAACAGCAGGTGCATTTGATACAATCTGCCGAGTGATTCAATTGATCCAGCGACATTTTATCCAGATGGGATTCGTAGGTCAGCCGCTCATCAGCCATCTCTTTTTCGCGGACAAGCCAGGGCATGGTGGCTTTCACCGCCTGCCAGAACGGAACGCGATCCACGACCAGATCTTTGACCACGCCGAAATGGGCCAGTGGCTCCAGGGTGATGGTCTCGGTCTCCTTCAACAAATCCGCCACCTGTGTTTTACACGCCAGCCGAGCCATGCCATTAATCCGAAGCGCGCAGGTGCCGCAAATCGCGCCGCGGCAGGAATAGCGATAGGCCAGCGTTTCGTCCTGCTCATCGTGAATCTGATGCAGTAGCGCCAGCACCGACATGCCTGGCTCCAGTTCGGCGGTGTAATCGACCAATCTGCCTTCCCGGTTTTCTTCCGGATTATATCTGAAAATTCGAACCTTGACTTTCATGGGAACTCCTCTTCTTCAATCCAACGCAATATGTGTTCATAGGTGATGTTCGTGCATTCATTTTTTATTCAGCCTACTTTGAGCGATTCGCTTTCAGCTTTCAGCTATCAGCCATCAGCTATCAGCCATCAGCTCCAAGAAAAATCAATCTGATACGCTTGGAATATTTTTTCACTTTTCAGGTGATTTCAGCGCGCCAACCGTTGCCGATGCGCACGGCTGCTCTGTTCTGACGCCGATGGAGCGACTCAATACCGAATTTCCGCCAGTGGCTCAATGTCTTCAATCACCACATCCTTGTAACTCAGTTGCGGGACATCGGCGCCGGCATACTGAATCAGGGTATGCCTGAGGAAATGTTGATTGTCCATTTTGGGATAATCCTCGCGGAAGTGCGCGCCGCGGCTTTCCTTCCGGGCAATCGCGCCGATGGCAATCGCCTCTGCCAGGTCCAGCATGAAACCCAATTCCAGCGTTCGGACGAGGTTCAGATTGTAGATTGTCCCTTTATCCTTCACGATAATCCCGGCGTACCGCTGTTTCAGTCGCCTTATTTCATTGAGACCCTGTTCCATCAGATCGCCTTTTCTGAAAATGCCGAAACTGCGGATCATGGTCTTTTCCATATCGTTACGAATGGTTGCTACGGTTTCGCCGCCGGTGCGGGCCAATAGCTCATTCAACGGCTGCAACGCGTCCGCTATCAACTCGTTTGAGCAGGCTAACAGCGCGTGCTGTTTGACAAATTTCATCGCCTCAATGCCGCTGCGAACACCGAAGACTACGGTCTCCAGCAGTGAATTTCCGCCCAGCCGATTGGCGCCGTGCACGCTCACGCAACTGCACTCGCCGGCAGCGAAAACGCCGGGGATGCGCGTGCGCGCGTTGACGTCCACATCAATGCCGCCCATGGTGTAATGCACCGTGGGTCGGATGGGAATTGGCTCGTGCACCGGATCAACGCCGGCAAACACCATGGCAATTTCGCGAATCTGCGGCAGGCGCGTCTTAATTTTCTCCTCGCCCAGATGCCGCAAATCCAGATGCACATACTCGTTGTTAATTCCCCGTCCTTCCTGAATTTCCAGATGAATGGACCGGGCTACAAAATCGCGCGGAGCAAGTTCCATAAATTTCGGGGCATAGCGCTGCATGAAGCGCTCGCCGTTGCTATTGAGCAGGTAACCACCCTCACCACGCGCGCCCTCGGTGATGAGAATCCCGTTCAAGAGACCGGTGGGATGAATTTGAAAAAATTCCATATCTTTGAGCGGAATGCCGGCCCGGTACGCCAATGCAGTGCCGTCGCCGGTGTTGATGAGCGCATTGCTGCTCTGGCCGTAAATTCTTCCAGCGCCGCCTGTAGCGATGATCAACGACTTGGCCCGGATGAGATTGACATTGCCCGTGATTAAATCGATGGCTATGATGCCTCTGAATGCGCCGTCTTCGATGAGCAATGCCGGGACAAACCATTCCCAGTAAATGTTCACGTCTCGCTTCAACGCCTGCTCGTACAGCGTGTGCAGCAGGTTATGGCCGGTCTTGTCCGCGACATAGCAGGTTCGCAGGCGACTCTGTCCGCCGAAGGCCCGCTGGGCTATCGTTCCGTCTTCATTCCGGTCGAACAGCGCGCCGTATTTGTCCAATCGCGAAATACATTCCTTAGCCTCGCTGCACAAAACCCGCGCCGCATCCTGATCCGCCAGGAACCACGACCCCTTGACTGTATCGTACATGTGCGAATGCCAGCTATCATCGAACCGCAGCGCCGCGTTTATCCCGCCCTGGGCTGCACCGGAATGCGAGCGCACCGGGTGCACTTTCGTCACCACGGCCACATCCACGGAACTGTCCGACTCTTTCACCTCCAGGGCAGCGCTCAATCCGGCCAGCCCGGCGCCGATGATTACAATATCATGTGTGAATTCTTCCGAAATGCGCATGAACAAATCCTCCGCTTTGCATGTTTCTCTGTCAACAACTTTATCCAACACTCGCTACTCAAATGAACTCCTGATGTAACCGGGAACAGCATCGGAACAGGCCAATCGCTGTGCGACTGCAATTGCAAGACATTCGAAATTGAAATGAATATAAATTAAAGCAGATATAAAGTCAAGGCATTTTTTCATTTTTTGGTGCAGCGATGTTGCATCCAAACTGCGTCGCAGTGGCAAGAGAAGCCAGGCCATCCTGATGATCGCCGTCCGATTTCCACCGCCATCCCGGAATGACGCATCAGGCAATTCGGTTCAGACATGAGCAGCAAGAGCTTTTAAATCCAGTGAAAAAGGGCTTTCTTTTCAATGAGTGGTCCGGGCAGTGAAGGCATTGCGGCTGTCTTCCCATTTCGCCTGGAACTACGATTCCCTGCTCATCGGAGCCGCCGTCTCAGGAAAAAAAATACCCCGACGTTCCATTGCTGTCCCGTCGGGGTCTCGTGAAGGTTCATCATTATTGGCAAAGAGAAATCACGACTTTTTTGATTCGTCAATTTTACACGTTGAAATGCCAAGCGGCGTATAGGCCGGGCAACGACGCGTCACCGCTGTCATCATGGGAATCAGGCCAACGGCGCCCCACCACGAATGGTTGATAACTCCCAGGGCGATGATTGTCAGACCGACGACAATGCGAATGATTCTATCTATTTGACCGACATTGGTTTTCATTTTTTCCTCCGAATTGGTTTGATTCATTGTTGATGATTGTTTGGGACGATCAGCGAACGAAGGTGTGAATCTTCACCCATACTCTCCGCTATTTGTGTAGTGACTTTCGTCCCTGCGCCACTTTATTTATCTTCGACAGCCACATTCACTTTCACCTGAAATTCGATGTCATTGCCGCGCATGGCGCCGCGTTGTTCCATGACCTCGAACCAGTAAATTTTATGGCCATCGTCCGCCAGTTTTCGGACCACCGTTCCGGCCGCATCTGAAAAACTCTGTTTCGACATACCGACAACTTCTATCATTTTAATCACGTAACACCTCCAGACAATATGGATTCATTTTCACCAGGCTGATGCAATAGCCACAAAAGCGCTAAGTACACCATTTCAGAAATTTATATAAGGTTTGAAGATTTTAAAAACGCATTCATAGAATGCTGTCATTCCCGTACCACAGGCATTCCCTTCGGTCACATGTTTTTAGCGGGAACCTGATCGCGCTGGATATGTATCCAGCGTGGTAAATATTTTGGAACGTATGTCCCCGGATAGTCGCACCGTTCGGGATAAATATCCTGAACGATCATTGAAATAGCCGCTGAACAGCGCGGCACGCTCACGAAGGGCGGTACAGACCGGCTTCATTCACGCCGATCAGACCGGCATGAAACATTAAAAATCGCACTCCGCCCGGCGCTATCATTTCGCATCCGACGCGGCATTCAAATGCTGCTCAATGGCGCGAATCATCTTCTCGCTGTCAGGACGGGTGCGGGAATCGAAACGCCCGACAACTCTGCCCTCCCTGTTCACCAGGAACTTGTTGAAATTCCAACCGATGTCGCCGGCAAATTCCTTGTTCGACTCCTTCTCGGTCAGAAATTTATACAACGGGGCTATATCTTTCCCTTTCACAGAAATCTTGGAGAACATGGGAAACGTGACATTGTATTTTGCAGAACAGAACTGTTTGATCTCCTCATTGGTCCCCGGCTCCTGACCTAAAAAGTTATTGGCCGGAAAGCCCAACACCACAAATCCCAGTTCTTTGTACTTCGCGTAAATCTCTTGCAGCCCTTCGTACTGCGATGTGAAACCGCATTTGCTGGCCACATTGACAATGAGGACGACATTGCCTTTGTAGCGATCCAGTTTCACTTCATTGCCATCAATGTCCTTCACTGTAAAATCGTAAATTGAATGCATGCTCGTGTTCTCCTCCGGCTGGCTCTTCTCACCGGCCATTCCGTCCATTGTGAATACAACGCCCATCATGAGCATCGCGATACCTATGTACATTTTAATCATGGTCAATTTTCCTTTCCTTTTCATCAAGACATTCCAGCGCGGGGTTGAAGCGCTGCCGGCCAAATATACTGTCCGCCGGCTTTTTTTCACCAGTCGATTTGCTAACTCCGCTCCGCAATTGAAATGGCCATTCTTTTCAGGTTACATAATTCATTTTGAAACTCTTCAGCCACGAAGCTTCAAAGGCACAAAGAAAAAGAAACAACTAAAAGAATGAATTCTTAAAAGTTAAATTTGGTTTTAAAACAATTGACTAAGAAATTGACATCTTCGTGTAACTTCGTGACTTGGAGTCTTTGCGGCAAGAAAACATGCCTGAGTAACTACATTTTTTAGATGTAATTCTTAGATGATTTCCAATGAAAAATGATTCAACCCCGGTAATTTCCAACGAGGCCATTGATTTCTGAGAACACTGCTGTATGAAAAAAAAGGCCATTCAGGAAATCATTCCGGTAAACAGCCTTTTGTCGACTCCATTCTATTCGGTCCTAGAACTTTTTGAATTTTTCACTGGACACGCCGCAGACCGGGCAGAATTCCGGCAAATCATCGTCAATGTGGGTAAAGCCGCAGACCGGGCAAATATACACCGATTCCAGGACAAAGTCCTTTTTGCTCTCGACTTTTTTCCTGGCTTGTTTATAGAATTCCGCATGAATTTTCTCAGCTTCTACAGCATAGAAAATAGATTTCTCGGCGGCTTTTTCGCCCTGCAATTTTGCAATGGCGTCGTAGGCCGGGTACATTTCATCCACTTCGAATGACTCACCTTCAATTCCGGTCATCAGATTTTCCGACGTTGATTTGATATATCCCAGGTTACGCGCATGGTTTGTCGCATGAACCTGTTCCGCATAGGCGATCGCTTTGAACAATTTGGCAATCTTGGGGAATCCTTCTTTCTCAGCCACATCGCTGAAAATGAGATATTTCATGTGAGCCATGGATTCGCCAGCAAACGCTTCCTGCAGGGATTTCTCTGTCATCTTTTTCATTACTACTCCTCCTGTCGATAAAATAGTTACGGGTGTTATTTTGACAATTCAGTTATCATCTTTCAGCAGTTACAATTTTCGGATCATGCTCCATTCACTTCATCGCGCTGTGCTGTCCGCAATAATCCAACGAGCTGCTGCGATGCTCCCGGTGATTCAAAAATTCGGGGCAATTTTACATGGGCCAGAATTGATTATCGTACCATACATTTTGCTGAAGTTCTTTATCGATATCACTCAAGAATTGCAGGTGTGTTTTTTCCCAGATTGCCAACCACTCGTATAGCCTCTTTTCTTCGGCATCGTCCGTCGCATGGGCTCTTCCCGAATAATAGGCGACCGCTTTATCCTCCATGGCCATCGCCGCTGAAATCGCCGCAGCTTCGTAGCTTGAAGCATGGATCTCGTCGCGAATCTGTCGCGTCAGGACGGCATTACTCACCGGTTCGGGACTGGCATTATATTTCAGCGCTGCCAGGCGACCGTTCTTCCTGTAGGATTCAAACTGGTTGGTGAGAATTTCCACGTGATGGTCTTCCTCCTTTGCCATCGTTTCAAACACTTCCCGAACAGCGGCGCTTTCTGTTTGAGCAGCCGTCTTTTCATAGAACACCTTCCCCTTTTTCTCCAGCAATATCGCGCCTTTCAAAATATCCAGAACCTTCGCTTCAGCCATACAAACCTCCTCGAAAATAAATCATTCACTGTTATTCATTTTGCCGAGACAGTCTCTGCAGACTCCTTTAAAATATCCATGGATCTCTTCTATTTTATGTCCTTCAATCTGCATCATTTCTTCGTAGGTACATTTCACATGCAAATCAATAATCTGCCTGCAATTTCTACAAAGGAAATGATGGTGGATTTCATGAAAGTACTCGTACCGTAGCTCCGATTCAGTGATCGTCAAAACGTTGACCAGTCCGTGTTTTCTGAGAACATCCAGCGTGTTGTAAACGGTCGTTTTGGAGAGCGTCGGCACTTTTCTGAACAACGAGGCATAAATCATATCGACGGTGGCGTGGATATCTGTTTTATCAAGGAACTCTAAAATCTTCATTCTCTGGAATGTCGGTTTGATTCCTTTTTCAATCAGGATATTTTTGTAGTATTCCATTCTGTTCACCACACGATATGATAACAAATTCAATTTAAACCAAATATAATTTAAAATAATTACAAAATCAAGTTAAATTTATTTTTCATTTCTCAAAGGAATCCGGTTTATTAGCTTGAGCGCGTGCAATCGGCTCATCCAGACCGCGATTTAATTTTAAACGGGAATCAAATAGAAAAGGCTGGAACGTACAGCAGTTGTTCCAGCCTTTGAAAAATTCTGAATGAATGAATTATGCAGCTTCCACTTTGCCTTTAAACACTTTGAAAATGTAATAGGTATACAGTAAAACCAGCGGCATCCCCAGCAAGGCGATGATCAGCATGACTGTCAGCGTGAGCTGGGTGGATGAAGCATTGACAATGGTCAGACTGAGCGCTGCATCGTTGCTTGCTTTCACCAGGTTGGGGAAATGAATGGCGCCGACAATTCCCCACAGTCCGACAAACACGAGAGACGACATCAAAAACGCCATCACTTCTTTGCCTTTGCTCAGCGATGATTTAATCATGACCCATGCAGCAAGAACGACGATCGTAGCCAGCCAGGCCAAAATCCGGGTGGCTGAGCCAGGCACCATGAGAAATGCGAGAACCGACGCGAGGATGAACAGCACGATGAACGACAGCCAGAGAGAGTTGGCCAGTTTTTTCGCTCTGGCCTGAATATCGCCGGAGGTTTTCAATGCGGCGTAGGTGCTGCCCTGCAACAGAATCGCGTTCAATCCGAGGAGACCAATGGCCAATGGGAATGGTCGCAGCAGCGTGAAGAAATTCCCGGTGAATTCCTTGTTCACATCCAGTGGAACGCCGAGAATGACATTGCCCAGCGCCACGCCGTACAGCAGCGACGGCAGCAAGCTGCCGACGACGAAAGCCCATTGCCAGAATGTTCGTCGCTCGTCATCGTGGGCGTAAAACTCCATGGAAACTGCCCGGAAAATCAATGCGAACAGCACCAGCATCAGGGCCAGGTAAAAGCCGCTGAAGACCGTCGCGTATGCATGGGGGAACGAGGCGAAGAGTGCGCCACCGCCGGTCAGCAGCCAGACTTCATTGCCATCCCAGAAAGGCCCGACTGTATTTAACAACGCGCGTTTTTCTTTTTCATTCTTGCCCAAGAACGGCAGCAGCGAACCAACCCCCAGGTCAAATCCGTCAAGAATTGCATATCCCATCAGCAACACGCCGACCAGGATATACCAGATATTCTGTAAAAGATATAAATCCATTTTCATCCTCCTTGTTTAATAGCTGTAACCGGTTAATTCCGAAGGGCCTTTGCGTACCATTTTCAACAATAGTTTGATGAAGATCCAGAAAAGAAATGCATAGATGAGAATGAACATGATGAGCGTGAACAGAATTTGTCCGGCCGGAACAACGACGGACGCCGCGTCCGCGGTCTTCAGCACGCCATAAACTGCCCAGGGCTGGCGACCAATTTCTGCGGCCATCCACCCGGTTTGATTGGCAATGTGCGGCAGCGGAATGGAGAACAGCAGCGCATACAGGAACCACTTCGTCTCCCATAATTTGTCCTTCCACAGCAGAAACGCCGCGATGACAGCAATGAGCACGAATAACGTCCCCAGGATTATCATGATATGGTACGTCGTGAAGGAAATGAGAACCGGCGGACGTTCATCTTTCGGAAAATCTTTCAGCCCTTTGATTTCAGCGTTGGGGTCCAGATAGACAAAAATGCTCAGCAGTTTGGGAATGCCGATGCTGAGATGGGTCGTCTCCTTTGTTTCATCCGGGATGCCGAACAGACTCAGACTGGCTCCTTGCTGTGTTTCCCAGAGTCCTTCGTACGCGGCCAATTTCGCCGGTTGCGTTTTCCCGACCTGAATGCCATGCTGGTGGCCGGTGAGTAATTGCAATACTCCGGCGACAATAAAGACAACCAGAGACACCTGCACTAATTTTTTTGCTAAATCCAGATGTTTATTTTTGAGTACATACCAGGCGCCAATGCCGGCTGCCAGCAGCGAGCCGGTAATCCAGCCGCCGACGATGGTGTGCGTATAGCGTTGAATTGTCGAATGGTTGATGGCCGCTTCAAAAAAGTCAGTCAGCACCGCCCGGCCGCCTTCGATGGCATACCCGGCCGGCGTCTGCATGAACGAATTGGCGATGATAATCCACAGCCCGGAAAGATGCGCGCCGAAGAACACTAAAAAGGCCGACAGACGGTACATCTTTTTGGAGACTTTGTTGCGACCGAAAATCAGAATGCCTAAAAAGATAGATTCCATGAAAAAGGCGAACACACCTTCAGCAGCCAGAGGCGCGCCAAAGATATCGCCCACCATTCTCGAATAATTGGACCAGTTGGTACCGAACGCGAATTCAAGCGTAATTCCGGTGGCGGTTCCCAACACAAAAACCAGGGCGAAAATTTTGATGAGAAAATCGGATACATTTTTATAGACTTCCTCGCCCTTTTTCAGATAGAGGCTTTCAAGAATAAATATGATTAATGTCAATCCCATTGTCAATGGGGGAAACAGAAAATGAAAGCCAGCGGCAAAAGCAAATTGCAAACGCGACAAAAATACTGGATCCATTTTTACCTCCCTAAAGTAATCCGTGTTTGTGCAGCTCAGTAGCTATGTTTTGATACAGTTTGTGAAACAGCAGAGAAAAAAATCGCTCTCCCTCAGGTCATAAAGAATTCTCCTTTGCTTTTTGTGAATCTTTCATTCGCGCATTGTATTCAGGATTGGATACACGTCGTCATTCCAACATTTTTTCGAAACGGCTTTTAAATTCAGGATTGGACACCATATCCGCCAGGCTCTTCCGGCTCAGCACATCGGTGAACGATTTTTGCGCCTCGCGCCAGACGTCGTGAACCGGGCACCAGGTTCTGTTCTTGCATGACCCCGGCCCGACGAGGCACTGGTTCAGATACACCTTCCCCTCGATGGCTTCAAAAATATCCAGGAGCGTAATATCGCTCGCCGCACGGGCCAACAGAAATCCACCGCCTGTCCCCCGCATGGAAATCACCAGTTGCGCTTTAACCAGGGAATTCAAAATTTTGCGCAGGAAACTTTCCGGCACATCCCAAATTTTGGAAATCGCTGGAATCTGGCTGACGCCTTTATTTTCCATGGCGGCCAGATGAAGCATCGCACGCACCGCATATTCCCCTGCCCGGGATAATTGCATGGAGTACCTTTAAATTTGGACTATCTCAGTAAAAGATAAACATGACCTTTTTTGTCCCCTTTAAATATAAAATTATTTTCTTCTTTGTCAAGAGAAAAATTAAACCGTTGTCATTTTAGCTCCATGAATTTTCCCGATCCAATCGACCGGAATCCAGGTAACATACCACGAAACGTATGGCCAAAAAAAAAGCCCGGATTGGGCTTTTTGTAACGCTGAGAATGCCGCCCATTTCGGTGGGTAGCGGATCGATGTATCGGCCTGGCTCATTTCAGCCAAATGGGTGGGCGCATCACTCGGCAATTGGCAGACGCTTCAGCCCGATATCCTGGCTGATGATGAACAATCCAAGAAAGCCTGATGAGATCAATATTTCGCTCAGCCCAAAATATAGATGGTGCGGATTCAATGATGGAACGATGAGTATGTAGACATGAAAAAAGGAGCCGATCAAAATGAGCAGCCCCACTGCGCCAATGACAAACTGTGTGGTCTTCCCTTTTTTGTTGAGCAGAATCACCAGCGGCACGATGAATCCAAGCACAATGACCGCCCAGGTGAATGATTTCCAGGGGAGCTCGTACAAGCGGAGATGCAGGAATTCTGTCTCCTCAGGGATATTGCCGTACCAGATAACCAGAAATTGCGACCACAGCAGCGACATCCAGAAAATGGAAAATCCGAACAGCAATTTGCCCAGATCATGAAAATCGCTCTGGCTCATGAAGTCTTTAGGGAACAGAGACCATCGGCCGAATACAGCGGACACGGTGATCACGGCCAGGCCGGTGTAAAAACAGGCGGTGAAGAAATGCATTCCCATGATGGTGCTGTACCAGTGCGGGGCCAACGACATGATAAAATCAAAGGAAATGTATGTATAGACAATCGCGTAGATAATCAGCAAGCCCACAGCTAATTTTCGGGGGCGCTCCCCCTGTCCGATGTCCGCGCTGCGCCGTTTCCGAATGAACGTGAAGCTAAGCAATGTCAACAGCCCCAGGCCAAGGAAGGCGCGTCCAAACAGAAAGGGCAGATTGAGATAAATTCGCTTCTCTTCGGAGATGGGCACTTTGGAGATCCAGGGGAAAATATGGTCAGCGCCGAGGAGCATAACCAGCAGCAGGATGAGCGAGAGCGGCAGAAACACCACGAAGGATTCCGCCACCTGGCGCATCTGCTTTCCCCAGCGGGCATTGGTCACTTCCAGAATGGCGGAGAAAACAACGCCTCCCTGAGCAATGCCGGTCCACAGCAGAAAATTGACGAGATAAATCTGCCACATTCGGACGGGATAGTCGCCTGCTCCGCCCCGAACTATAAAAAAGATACCTGCCAGAATGAAGGCCGCAACAATGATTCGTATATTTTTTAGCAATGCATTATTGTCTCTCATGAGCTTACCTCTGTAAAATGGTTTTGAGTATCGCTTCCGGTGGTGACGCCGATCGGACTCGCATCGAGCCACTCCTTTTTGGGGCGTCCATCGGCTTCTGCGCCCGGGTCAGCCGCGCTGTCAGGCATTGGCGCCGACAGCGAGCACTTCCACATCATCGACGGCCAGATCGTCCGCCTGTTTCAGAATATCGCGAAGCTCCGCCACGTTGGCCGGATCCGTCCTGATAATCATACCAAAAGAGTTTTCTGAAAATCGCGTATCGTAATTGGCCAGCTTGCCGCGGGGCAGCCGGGCAGTGATCAGCAATCCGATCAGTGTGAAGATGGCGCCGAACAGGATAAGCAATTCAAAAGCGATGATGATGAAAACCTGTATCGTGACCACCGGCTTTCCGCCGGTGATGAGCGGCCACTGCAACACTGTATAAATCGGGAAACCGAATCCGATGCTCATCCCAAGCAAGCCACCCACAAAAGTGAACCAGCGCACCGGACTTGGCTTTTGCGGCAGAATTTTTTCCACATCATGCAGCGGCATGGGCGAAAACACTTCCATGTCCAGACCCGATTTCGTTGCCAGCAATTTCAACGCAGCGATGAATTTACCATAATCAGAATACACTGATTTCACACGTTTCTTCATCTCAGTCATGCGCACCTCCATGAACATCATGGTGAATTTGTCCTTTGACCTCGCTGATTGCCACGACCGGCGCAAATTTCACAAAGGAGAAAAACAGGATTAAAAATCCGCCGACGCTGCCGATGAACACGCCCCATTCGATATAGGTCGGCGCGTATTTTCCCCAGGAGTAGGGATCGAAGTCGTGGGCAAGTGAACTGATGATAATGACAAATCGCTCCAGCCACATGCCGATATTCACGAAAATGGAAATGGTGAACAGGATTTTCACATTCGTCCGGATTTTTTTGAAGAAGATGGACATGGGTAAAATCGAATTGCAGAACAACATGGCCCAGAAATAGGGGCCATAAAATCCGAACGCGCGGTTGTAAAAGGAATCCTGTTCAAAAATATTATGCCCGTACCAGGCAATGAAAAACTCCGTTGCGTACGAATAGGTGACGATGAGCGACGTCAGCAGCATCATTTGCGAGAGGCGGGTGAAATGTTTTTCGGTGATGAGTTCCTCCAGATGAAAAACTTTGCGCAATGGGAAAAGGATGGTGATGACCATGGCGCAGCCGGAGAAAATGGCCCCGGCGACGAAATAGGGCGCGAAAATAGTGCTATGCCAGCCGGGCAGCACCGACATGGCGAAATCCCACGACACGATGCTGTGAACTGAAATCACCAGCGGCGTGGCCAGCGCCGCGAACAATATGTAGGCAGTCTCATAATGATGCCATTGCTTGTGCGTGCCACGCCAGCCCAACGCGAAGACGCCGTAAATTTTGCTGCGCAACCCTTTGAATCTGTCCCGCAATACGGCCATATCCGGGATCATGCCGACGATGAAAAACAACGTACTCACCGTCATGTACGTGGACACGGCGAATACGTCCCAGTTCAACGGTGAGCGGAAATTCACCCACAGGGTTCGCGCGTTGGGATACGGGAAAAGCCAGTAGGCAAACCAGATTCGCCCGACATGAATCAGCGGGAAAAGGCCGGCCATCATCACGGCAAATACGGTCATGGCTTCGGCAATCCGATTGACGCTGGTTCGCCAACGAGATCGGAAGAGATAGAGTATCGCAGAGATGAGCGTTCCGGAATGGGCAATTCCAACCCAGAAGACGAAGTTCACCAGATAAATGCCCCAGCCGACCGGGTTATTTATCCCGGCAAGTCCAAGCCCCTTGAATATCTGCAACCCCAGACATGTCACGCCAAACGCCACAAAGCTCAGGAATAGCAGCATCAGCAAATAGAAACCGATTCCCGGCTTGCGGATTGGATCGAGTACCCGGCGGTTGATATCATCAGCGGTGAGCATGGGAGAAAAGTAATTTTCCTTATTCATGTTTAATCCCTTTTAGATAGATGACCGAGGGTTGGGTGTTCAAATTTTCGAATAGTTGATAACCCCTGAAATCATGCAGCAGTTTCGAGACTTTGCTTTCAGGATCATTGATATTGCCGAAGGTGATCGCCTGCGTCGGACAGGACTGAGCGCATGCCGGCATCACCTCACCATCGGCCACAACGCGGCCCTCCAATTTGGCGTCTTCTTTGGCCTTTCGAATCCGATGCACGCAAAACGTGCACTTTTCCATGACGCCTTTGGGCCGATGATAAATGTCCGGATTGAGCTGACGTTTTGCCGGTTCCTCCCATGTGTAATGGAAAAAATTGAACCGTCGCGCTTTGTAGGGACAGTTGTTCGAGCAATACCGTGTGCCCACGCAGCGATTGTACACCTGCACATTGAGCCCTTCGTCGCTGTGCACTGTGGCGTAGACAGGGCAGACCGTTTCGCACGGCGCATTTTCGCAGTGCTGGCACATCACCGGGATGAACCGCGAACGGCCGTCCACATCAAACCGCTCGATGCGCAGCCATGCCATTTCCCGGCCATTGTCGCATTGAGTTTTGCCGACCGTTGCCAGGTTATTTTCAGCGTAACAGGCCACAGCGCACGCGCCGCAGCCGATGCATGCGGACAGGTCAACCACCATGGTCCAGTCGTATTTCTTGTGCTCGTGCACTGGATAAATCTGCGGATGATGCGGCTCGATCCGCTTCGCGTGACTATTTTCGAGTTGAATGGCATGGTCTAAATGCATCTGCTGGATGATGTTGCGCTCGCCCTGGTCATAGCCGCCCTGAATTCGGACCAGCTTGCGCCATTTGCCGGTCTTTTTCATCTGAATATCCCGGGTCACCAGCATCACATCGCCATTGTCGTCCCCGGCGCCGGAGAGCAGCAGCCACGGATTGCCGGTCTCTTTGACAGCCGCAGCGCCGTAATGCGCATGCCCGGCGCCGAATTCCATGGCAACGACAGACGGATGGACGTGCTCCGTCAGCAAGACCGGCGCTTCGATGGTGCGGCCATTGGCCGAAATGGCGACGATGTCGCCTTCCTTCAGGGCCAGTGGCTCGGCGCGTTTCGGATGAATTCGGAGCGGAGTATCCCACACCGTGTGAGACAGGGCATTGGGCACCTCCCAGAGCCAGGGTTTATTGGCGCCGCGGCCGTCAAAAAAGCGATGGCTGAAATTGACAAGCAGCGCAACACCAGCCGATTTTTCCGGCATCGCCAGGGCATTCAGATAGCCGGACAATCGCGAAGAAAGCGCTGGCGCAGGCGGTACGGCTTCGCTCGTTAGCCAGACTCCCCCGGTCAATAGCAATTCTTTCCAGTTGTCAGGAAACGACGATGCCGCCGGTTTCAGCCGGAAAATGGATTGCCATTCATCTTCGATAAATTTCTCCAGCGAGTCCGGCAGCGATGCCACAGGCGCCAGGGCAATCAGCGCCTCTTCCATGGGCTTTGAATCGAACACCGGTTTCATTCCCGGCTGAACCAGCGAAAATACATCGGGCTGCGGGGATTCAATGCCCCACGTTTCAATGGCATGGGAGACCGGCAGTGCGTAATCCGCCAATTCCGTCGTCTCGTTGGGCGTCGTGGCCAGGGCGATTTTCAGTCCGACTTTTTTGAAGGCCGCAGCCAACCGCTCCCTGTCCGGATAGGTGAACGCCGGATTGGTGTTGTACATGATGAGGTGAGCGACCTGTCCGGCTTCCATCTCGCGCAGCAACTGCTCCAGCGCAGTCATGGAACCAACGGTCGCGTCCGGGCTGCCCAGCGAAATAGTGACGCCGTAATTGCCGGCAAAGTAATTGACCAGATTGGCGGCCACGAGCGACGCTGTGGCATGTTCATGAGCAGCCAGCGATTCGCCGCAAAGCAGGACGCTGTTTTTGAACGCCAGCAATTGCTCAGCCAGATGAACCACGTTCTGAACCGTCAGCCCGGAATATTCCGCGGCCAATTCCGGCGTGTATTTCCCGAGAAGAGACCGCCAGCGTTGCCTCTCCCGGCTTTCCATGTTCAGCCTGGAATTTTTCTCCAGCAACTGACTGGCCAGCGCCAGCAGCAGCACGGTCTCGGACAGCGGATTAATTTTGTACTCTTCATCGGCGTTTGTGGCGGTGATGCTGTCGGCGATTCCCACGTACGCCAGTTTTGCCGACCGGCCATTTCTGAATCGCCGCGCATCGGAAAAGTCGCGGCTCAATGCAACAGGCGATTGCCAGGTTTCCATAAAATCAGCGCCGAAAGACAACACATAATCCGCTTTATCGAGATGATACCTGGAATCCACATTTTTACCGAACACAATCTCGTTCGCCCGGCGATAGCCGGCCCGATGGAACGGCTCGTACATGACAAGTTCAGCGTTGCCGGCGATTCCTGCAATCCATTTTTCCACAAAGGATTTTTGGCTGCCGGAAAGATCGCCGCTGAGCACGACGGTTTTGCCGGCGCCCATCTTCGCCTTCAACTCAGGAATGACAGCATCCCACGTGGTTCGCTCGCGCGGGCCAGAGGCCGGAATTTTCATGGGCGCTTGCAGCCGCTCTGCGCTGTACAATTCCTGAAGCGCCGCCTGTCCGCGGGCACAGAGTCCGCCGCAATTGACCGGATGGTTGGGATTCCCTTCTATTTTGATCACATTGTCATTGCGGACTTTGAGCAAAACGCCGCAGCCAGCCGGGCACTCGCGGCAGGTCGACACATACCAGTACGGCACGCCCGGGATGATCTCCTCAGCCGGAATCAGCATCGGGAATAATTTCCGCAACGGGCCCTGGCTGAGATCCGGCACCATCACCAGGCTCAATGACCCCAATGATTTTATGAAATCTCGTCTATCCAAATTCATGTTCACTTCTCCTCATTTCTGACTCAGTTCACATTCGAAATCATTCGATGAGAGCTTCGTCAGTTTTCTATGTCCAGGTACAAACTACATTTCGTGCAACGCGCACCACCCAATGCCGCAATCAAACGGATGGAGAGACGCCATCGGCGGCGGCCATTTTCACTTGTGGCATGTGATGCATTCCCGCGGGGCGCCGCGTTTCTTATGGCAGGTGACGCACCAGCCCATTTCCAGAAATCCCCGATCCGATGCCCCGCCGGATGAACGAATCGCCACTGTCATATTCTCGATGGGGCCGTGGCATTCCTGGCATTCCAGTTTCGCGACCATGGTATGAACGCGATGGCTGAAATACACGTGATCTTTCACCGTGTAGACACGATCCCAGTAGATTTTATTCTGCGCTTCAAACATGGCCAGCATTTTTTTCACTTCGGGCTTGTCGATATCGGCGTCTTCGTGGCACGAGTAACAGAGCTCGCCTTCCGGAATGGTCGCATGAATCGATTTCTCAGCGGCGGCGTGGCAATACAGGCACTCCATGTTCAATTTGTTGACATGAGTGGTGTGCGAAAATTGAATCGGCTGCTGAGGCAGCGGCCCGAAACGGTGGATGATCAGGTGGGAGGCATAGACCAGTGCGACGACCGCAACAATCCACACCACCGCTAAACCAGCCAATATCATGGGCAATTTCTTATTCATTTTTTCCCTTCTCCAGGTTTAATAAATAATCTACCACCATGTCGATTTCAGCCGGCGAGACCGGCGGTTTGGGCATGACCGGGTAGTCGGGATTCACTTTTTTCGGACTATTGACAAAGGCGACCATGGCATCCGGAGTATTTTTATATTTATCAATCGCGTACGACATGGGCGGGCCAACCACCTTCCGGTCAATTGCGTGACAGGACATGCACACATCCTGAAAAATGGACTGTCCGGTCACCTTTATTTCCCCGGTGGGCGAATAGTTTTTCAGGAATGCCGCCAGTCGCGTTCGGTAGATGTCCGTTTTATTGGCCAGCATTTTCTTCGGCTCTGTCAATGCATTTTCCCGGATGAAATGACGCTGCGTGGCCATGAGAGCCACCACGATCAACGCCAGCGTCAGAATCACCGCAGGACGAATATTTTTTTCAGCGAATAAATTGAGCGACAACAGGTACACCACGATGCCGGCGATAACAACCGTGATCAGTATCAAAATCAACACCAGCGCCGAATCCGCGATCATGGGCAGAGTCGCGTAATTCAAAACGCCGAACACCATTTGCAGCAGCGTGGCGAACAGCGCCCACTTCATGCCCAGCCGACTGGCCCGCTTGTAATAGGCCAGATCGTCCGGCTTGTTCCTTCCTTTGACATGAAAATAGCCATAGGCAAAAAAACCGGTGATGGCCAGACTGGCATTCATGAAATGAAGATAGCGCGGCAGCACATTGGGTACCCAGATGGCCTGCCAGAAATTGTACACGTTTTTCCACTGATCCGGGTACAGCATCAAATTAATATTCGAAAGAAAAATCAGCGGCACGAACATGAAAATGGCGACGGCCAGCAGGCCCCAGAAATACTTGAATTTCTCGCTGTAATGTCGGGAATCCCAGGTGTATTTGAAAATGTAAAGGGAGATGAACGCTGTCGGCACCAGCCAGATGATGGACAACCACAAAGGCGCTGTGATATTGTTGGCCGAATAGAAAAACTGAGTGTACACCAGACTGACTGTCAGCAGCGGCGCAATTCCAAGCACGACCGCGAGACTCTTGTTCACCGTGACTGTATTGCCAATATCCTTTGCCACTCGGTGCCAGAATGGATCCTCGCGGCCCAGCATTTTCATGAACACCGTCCAGATTGTCCCCCCGATCATAAAATTGATGAACAGGATGTGCAGCAGGAAAAAAGCGATCAATACAAATTTCAAAAACCATAGTGCGGCTGGCAGATCGAGCGGAATATCGATGGGTAAAATATCCATGTCAGTTTTTCACCTCCGTCAGTTGTGTTTTCACGCCGTGGGCCTGCTTCACGATTTTATCCAGATAGGCGGCCAGCGCAACTCGCTCCTCATCGGTTCCGGTGAAAGGAGGCATGTAGGGATGGGAGCGTTTGTATGTTTTGAGGAAATTTTCGTTGAGTTCCTGGCTCTGCAGGATGTTGGTCTTTTTGGTGATGCCGTTGACGCCGGTATAGGTGTGGCAGGTGGAGCATTCCACTTTGAAAATCATCTCGCCGTTTCTCAGAACTGGGTCGGTCTCTTTCGCTGAACGAGCCGCCCAGCCAGCGTATTTGAGAATGCCATCTTTTTCGAGAAACGGCTGCTCCGCCGCGCGGATGGCGTTGGAATAGAGGTACTCGTGAATGGTGAACGGCTTGCGGATGAATTCCCGCACCCGTTCAAACTGGCCTACCGCGCCGATCATCAGGATAATCGGGATGATGGAGATGACGACATAATCCTTTTTGCGGATCAGGAGAATCGCGCCAAAAACGAACAGGATGAGCATCGTCACCAGATAGTACAGTTTGCTGATATGGGCGTAGGCGGAGAATTTCAGCGTCATCAGTGCGGTGGGAATGAGGTTGCCAATGTGCTGCGGCAGGACGTGATAGTAGCTGAGCACGCCGTAAAGATAGATGGGAGCGGTCACCATCAGGCTGATGCCGGCGAATCGCCACACTTTGGGCCACATGTCCCGGTAGCTTTTCATGAACCGCATGATGAGCAGACCGAAACTCACGGACAAAATTGCCGCTAAAAAAGTACGACTCATCAACTGGGGCAGATAGGTGGGATTGAAGAAGCCATCCCAGACGGATTGGGTGGCCAGCCATTTTCCCGGCGTCAGCATGGCGCCGAGAATGCCGGTGATCAGCATCATGGTCAGCCACGAGACGACGACGTAGATGATCCCGATTCTGAAGCCTTTCTTTGGACCATATTTTTGCCAGCCCAGGTAATAGAACATGATCAACACAACCTCGGAGACAAAGACGATCCATTCAATGAACCAAACCCAGAAGAAGATGCGCAGCATGGAGCCGATGGTCACGGGCGAGACGGTGGCTGTTGTGAGCCAAATGCCCACTCCGGTCAGCGCTCCAAATGATGTTGTAACGATGAAAAAAACCCGTAGCACCTTGAGGGCCAGTTCATTCAGTCTCATGTCATTTTCACGGAGAGACTTGTAGTGGAGAAACACGATAAAATAGCTTCCCCCCACGGCCATTCCGTGCGAAATGCATACATGAATCACACCGACAATTGCTACCAACAAACGATTACCGATAAATGGCATCTGAAAAATAGGCCATTCCATACAAAACCTCCTGAAAGAAAATAGGTGTATCAATGTTGCATCCTTCAAGTGTCCAATGAAACGAATGGTCCTTTTTCAGGCGGCGAATTGCACAGCACGAGACGCTCAGCTATATCGATCCGTCAGGAGCTCTTCGCGTATTCCCTGTGTCCTCGGCTTCGAACAGGTCGTCAAAGACAAACGTTAGGTTTCAATGGAACGCTCATCGGATTTTGAATTCAGACACGACTTGCAAATACCTTTGAACGAAATTTCAGTTTGAACTATCTCATGATCATCTATCTTCTCGATGGTCAATAAATTTGATTCCAATGGAATATCATAAATCCTGTGGCAAACAAGACACATGAAATGAGCATGTCGCGTTCCGGCATGATCATATCTCATTTCCGTATCAGAAATCGTGAGGGCAGAAACAAGGCCCTTCTCAGCAAACATTTTCAACGTGTTGTACACCGTCGTTTTGGACAATGTCGGTATTTCATTGTACAGTGCATTATAAACTTCATCCACTGAAGGGTGCGCTATCGAATTCATGATATACTGCAAAATGTATACTCTCTGAAAAGACGGTTTCACTCCTTTTTTAACCAGCAATTCTCGCAGGTGCGTCGTCGTTGCAAGTTGACCATAGTTCATTGCAAATCATCCTCTATCAGGTAATGAAACAAAACAAACTAATTATCGGGTAACAAACAGGGAAGCAAAATAACAGGCAGGGAGGGAACATGTAGCATCGCTGAATTGGAAAATGAATTGACTTTACTCTCTTCATCAATTCAGTCACTCAAATTTCTTTTCATTTCGGGCAGGACGAAATGGACGGGGAGAAATCCCGGTTCAATCGGATCAGTACGCTACATTCAAAATTCAGGCTAACTGTCAATTGTCAAGTGAGTTGCATCAGACTTAGTTGTTACAATCAGCATAATTACATTTTGTAATTGTTACAGATTAATATAGAACTCTTTTTAAAAAAGTCAAGGAAAAAATCCGGAGCAGCGTATTTTGTCCGGAGCCACATAGTCTGAAATACTTGCCCGGACTGTAAAAAATGCTGAAACTTATAACGGGCAGCGATGTTAAATGTCATTGTAACGAAAGGACAGTATCCCCTCTTGATGAAGCGATTACTACATATTCTTTCGATCCTCAACCTGGCTCTTTATCTCTCGACGAGTTTCTGCCTGGTCGATGGCTGGAACAATTGGGACAGGGGCCTGCTGAATTCAGGGGATGAGGATGCGACGCTTATCTGGACTGAAGCCTCTGACTTTCTCTCCGTCCCCCAGTTCACCAAGAATCTCGAGACAAAGCTGGCGAAATCTTTGGCGTTCAGCAAACTGACGCTGAAGATCACGACGAAAACCAGCAATGATGTGCTTTGCAAAGATTATAACGTTAATAATTTACTGCAATATAATCTCCCCCGGATGTGCTTCAATTTTCCCCGCAGCGAACATGGCGACAAAGGCTGAATACCTCATTTTTCCACATGGATAAACCCTCTGAGCGACTCCATATCCTGACGATTCCGAGTTTACGAATCGATGTCGGCGGCGAATAGCTATTTCAGCAATGCTATGCCGGCCCTTTTGATTTGCTCTGAATTTGCGTTGCTTTTCAGGAATAGCAGCAGGCAAGGCCTTTTCAGCGATGTCCGTTGCGGCAAGCAGCCCCAACTTCTGAATTATGCCGGCTGAAAATCCGTGCATTGCGTTCATGACCCCAATGCAATCCGCTGATTCCGCCACGTTGCCTGTCGCAACTCTGGTTGTTGAAGCATGGAAAGGGCTTTGCCCTGCGCATTGGAATTCGGATCGCAACCATCTGGCCTTGAACCAATACCCGGATTCTGCCGCATGGTTCATTCGCAGGCGCGAACTGGTCGTAGCGATCGGATCGCTCGGCAGCGTCTCATTCTGATGCCACTCACTATTGTATTCACTTTATAATGAAGAGGAGAAAACAATGTGGTCAACGATTCTTTTAATCGTTCTGGTCGCGGCTGTTGCGGGCATTACATTATATGCATTTATTCTTGTTCTATTTTCCAAAACAGATCTTGAAAAAAATAAAGGCGGAGCGACAGAATCAGCGAAAGGCAAATCCGCCGCGAATCATTCAAGAAAAAATAGACAATTTGGAACAGGCAGCGCGAACAAAGCGTCCGGCTAAGTTTGCTATAAGCAGTCCAACCGGACGTTTCACCCTTTGCATCACACACGGGAATCAATGGATGGTGATTTTAATTGTATCGAGGCTGCATGCGTTTGAAAAATTCACTGAACCTTTCACTACATCACGAGGGTACAGCAATGGTAGAACTTCACAAGCGTTTTAATGACACCGACGGCAACAAGGTGATCAGATTGAACAGCGCCAATGACAGGAAAAAGGTTCCATTGGCGCCGATAAAGCTATGCATCTCCAATCAGCAGAAGAAAAAAATCATTAAAAGTCTTTTTGGTAACAATGAAAAAGAGTACGAAGACTGCATCGCTGAATTGCAGGGGATTTCGGAGTGGAAAAACGCGCTGGCGCAGGTCGAAAAAACGCTGGCCAGACGAAATATCGAGTTACACGCGCCGGCAGCAGTGGTATTCACTGACATCCTTTACGCGCGTTATTTCCCGGAAAAAGAACCCATCAATTCCACGGAATAGACGCGAGGACGAGCAGTCGAATGTCCCGGTAACTCCACATCATCAGATTTGAATGACATCAGGAGTGCAGCGCTGGCAGTCGGCCAGACTGCACTCCTCAATAAAAGTGGGCTTTGACAAGACCAATCCACTATTTTTAAAGTGAAAGTGAAATTGAAAGAAAATTCCTCGCCGCATGCAATCATGCCTGGGGTTCCCGGCAGGTTGCACCTCTCTATTGCCAGGCTGGCTTTATGCCGCCTTTTTCATCCTGCCAGTACGGCGCCCAGGCCAGAGCTACAAAAGCGACGGCTATGTCGGTCTTTTTGGGGCGAACGATCATCGTCTCCAGATTTTCGGTCATGGGGTCGATGCTGTCTTTGGCCTGCTGAATCTCCTGATCGAATTGCGCCTGAAGCTCATTCAATTGTTCCTGAAGCACAGTCAAATTTTCTTCCGCGCGGTTCACGTCTTTCGCCTCCTTCATGGTACGGCTGGCGCCGCGGGCAGCGGTGGTGGCCCTTCCTAACGTGGAGCGGTTCACTGTCTTTCGGCCCATGAACGCTCCCAGCAATGTCGTGCCGATGGAGATTGCGGTCTGCAATTTTTGCTGCTGGGACTGTTCCTTTTCCCGCTCCACGGCGTACGACGCGCGGCGAATGCGCTCTTCCAGGCTGGTAATCTTTGATGCGTACTTCTGGCGCAGACGCTCAGCAAACTCATCGCGCTTCTCCCTGGCGATCATCTGCAGCCGAATTCGGAAATCCCGCTCCGATTCGCCCGGCTGTGAGACGACTGCCAACTGCGGACTTTTCAGCAACTCCAATTGCTGATTGCGATAGAGCCACTCGTTGTAGTTTTTGCTCCACTCAAGGTAGCTCTTCTTGTTGCTGACCTCTTTGGGAAATTCACCGAATGAAGCGCCTTCCTTCTCCGGCGATGTGAGCAGATCATCCTCAGACAGTCCGGCAGCCTGTCCCTCATCCCAATCGATTCGGGAAGGCGTTTCTGAAAAAGCGGTGATATGGGCGAGCTTCTTCTCCGAACGGCTATTGGTCTTTGCATCGGCGAAGTAGATAGATCCCATGCCGATGAGCATTGGCTCATAAAACAGGGATGCATTCTCCGAACTCTCCGTTTGCGCCGGGATGTAATATTGCGGAATATCCGGCGGCAGCACCGGCGTATCAGTTTTCACAGCCGCCGGGTGCTCTTTCGTCCGGGCCGGCTGATCTTTGGTTTGAACCGCGGCTGACGAAGCAGTCTGTTCCTTGTCCATCAATAACTTAATTTGATTGCGCGTCAGCGGCCCGCGGAGATAGGACATCGCCCAGCGCGTGGTAAAAATGATGGGCGCGTCTTCGTTCACATTGTTCATCAAAAATACGCGCTTGCCAAGTCCGGCGAGTATCTGCTCCATTTTTTGGCGATCGAAAGACGAACCGGCGCCGGCGCCTTCCAGGCCATCCAGCACGCGCTGTTTGTCTCGGTCCGTCTGGAGCCGGCCAATGAACCAGGTCCCGGTATTGGACAGGCCTTTATAATCCAGGTCCACCGGATTCTGCGTAGCCAGCACAACGCCCAAACCAAACGCGCGCGCCTGTTTCAGCAAAGTCAGCAGCGGCGCCTTGGACGGCGGATTGGCCACCGGCGGGAAATAACCAAAAATTTCATCCATGTACAGCAACGCGCGCAAACTGGTTGTGCCGGACTGCGCCCGCATCCAGCCCAGGACCCGGGTGAGCAGGAGCGACACAAAGAACATACGCTCCGCGTCATTGAGATGCGAAATGGAGAAGATGGCGATGCGCGGTTTGCCCTCGCCGGTGTATAAAATATTGTCGATATCCAGGGGCTGGCCTTCCATCCACGTGCCAAAGCCGGGCGCTGCGAGCAGGTTGTTGATTTTCATGGCCAGACCGAATCTATCCTTTGATGGGTAAAACGACTCCAGATCGAACACGCCGATGTGCGAGAAGGACGGTTTTTGAATCGCCTGAATCAGGCCGGCCAGGTCCAGATCCTTTCCGTCGCGCCATGTGGTTTCGAGAATCGTCGAAAGCAAAATGTGCTCGCGGCTTTGCAGCGGATCAGCCTCGATGCCCAGCAAATTGAGCAGGCTCGTGACCGTCGTGTCGATCTGCTCACTCAGCAAATCACCATCCCCGGCAATGACCGCCTCCGGCGCGGCGAACGATTTGAGGATGGACACTGGCAAACCGGCGTTGCTGCCCGGCGTGTAGATACAAATATCCACCGAATCCTTGTACCGTTGAATCCGCGTCGCATCCTGACCCCATTCAGCCAGACCCTTTTTCCAGAGCGCTGCCTGTTGCTCGGCGTATTCGGCCACGGTGATCCCCTTTTTATTGGCATCGTCTTCATTCACCCAGGGCTGGAATTCCGCGCCGGTCAACCCGGGAAACGCCAGCAGCAAATTCGGCAAATCGCCCTTTGGATCAATCACAATAGCCGGAATGCCATCGATGGCCGCTTCTTCCAGCAGACCGATGCACAAGCCGGTCTTTCCACTGCCGGTCATGCCAATGCACACCGCGTGAGTCACCAGATCTTTGGTCTCGTACAGGAGCAAATTTTCTTTGGGCGCGCCTTTTTCAAGATCGTATTCGCGACCCAGATAAAACACACCTAATTTTTCAAAATCTTGCATGGTCATCTCCACCTTAAAATGTTCTGAGTTACGCATGATGTTTTCAGTTAAGTTTGCGGGACAAACTGAGTCGCAGTTTCATTGGACATCTCCGCTTCTGCAACAAAACAAAGGGCTATTTTCATTCTGATATGGGTAATGCTTCTTTGTCCCGATCCTATCGTGTTTGAACTCACTGGTTTTTACGGAGCGCAACAGCGTATGAAACCAGTACAGTGATTTGTCATGCCTCTTTGCTTACTTACAAAGTAACTGATTCAATGCCTCGGCGATCCCGACCAGTTTGCGACAATCGACTATCCCGGGATTATCTTTGGGTGTATGGGTAATAGTCTGGCTGTCCATATGATCGATTAGCCATTTCGACGATACCGCAATGGCAGGGCAGCCCTGCTGAATGAAGATGCTGTGGTCTCCTTGCGGCCACGGAATACCGTCTGTAATTCCATCATTTTCCGCCAATATGCGTTTCACATTTTCTTCCATTTCCGGAGGCAAGCCAAAAAGTGAAAAAGTGGATTTACCCTCTTTGTAACCCGCGCCGTCTATGTTGATATTCAAAAGGATTTCATTGAATCTATTCTGATTTTTTCGAATATAGTCCATCTGACCGGGCACAGCAAAATAATCTTCACCGTTCAGTGCGACGATTTCAAGCATTCTTTCTCCGTCATAATCTCTGAGCATTTCAGCGATTAGCAGTAAAACTATTACACCCGTTGCATTGTCAATGGCGCCCGGTGTTCCTTTTTTGGCATCAATATGGGCAGTGATGACAATCCGCCCGGTTGCATTTTTTCCTTTTCGAGCAATAACATTATAAGCTCTGGCCGGGATACGCTTCGAATGAGATTTCAGCCGGACCGATTTTCCTGCATGGGACAAAAGTCGTTCACCTTCCTCTTCTGTCATATACACTGAAGGAATATCAAAATCTCCGTCTTCAATTAACGGAAACGGATATGCCCCCCCTGCCAGAGCAGAGTTTCTTCCAGTCGCAGAAATAATAGCGACAGGCCTTTTTTCTTCAAGCAGGGCAATGACTCTCTGATGTTCTTCAGGATTATAGAACACAAAATTTTTCGGCATTAACTGTTCTTTCGCAATCTCGCCATATAAAAGAACGACCTTCCCGCCTATTTCGGCCTGTCCCAATTCTTCAATACTTGATATGCCAATCAATTCCTCCCGGACATCACAGCCAGGAGAGTACGGGCTCACCAACACCTTAAAACGTGTATCTTCGGCTTGCAGCGTTGCCCCGCCTTCCTCCCAGTCAACCACATTCAATTCAGAGGTTTCACAGCTCCAACCAAATCCGGTCATTTCTTTTTCAAAGAAAATTGTCGCCTGCCGGTTGCCTGCACTGCCAACGCTCCTGTCCTCAATGTCTTCGCAGAGTTTTTTCAGATAAAATACACTTCTATTATAAAATTTCTCCATCTCCATTGAGTTATCCCTTTTTTTATCCATGAGTCCAATCAAGAACGGGGCGAAGCTGAGACGAAAGACGACAGATGCGAGACGCGAGATCAGCTACTCTAAAAAGAGGCTGAAGCCCGGTAATCAGATTATCTATATTTTATCTTTTTCAATGAATTGCCACGTCATTAATGCTGTGGAAAAGAAATCATAACCAACGTATCAAAGCCTTTTTAGGTTTATTAGAGTCGGCCCGGCCATACCCAAAAAACCTAAAAATTTAAGGGAATAATTTCTCCAGGTCTTTGGGCAGCAGGTAATGATAGGCCAGCAGCTTTCCATCGTGGACAATGCTGAACACGCCGTACGGCGAAGGTGCTACATTGCGGACATCGTCGCTGGTGCGCAATTCGATCACGTTGCAGGCGCTGCGTCGCTCACTGGCGAATTTGGAAATGGCATCGGTCGCGTCCGGCACATAGGGACACTGGTCGGAGCGGATCACCATGAAGCCCTCGCCAAAGCGGCCGGCCTTCTCCTGCCAATCACCGCAGAATGTTGGCAAAGGCGCATCGTCAAATTTCTTCACCATCAAATTGAACGGCGGATATTCGGCAACGGACTGAAAGCCGAGCTTGTCCAAAAGCTTCCTCCCCATGAGCCACACGCGCTCGCTGGTCACCATGGCCACGCCGCTTTTTCCGCATTCGCGCGCGTCCCGGATGCACGCATCGACCAGATAGCTGGCCAGTCCCTGTCCCCGCGATTGGCCCACGACCCAGAGGCAGTGAATGACCATATAATTCTCGGCGTGCACCGCGCGCCAGGCAAATTCTCCGGGAATGTATTCGATGAAACCCCGCTGCGGTAATTCCAGCATTTTGATGCGCAGCCCTTCTTCAAACCGGGCTTTCAGCCAGTTGAGCTTTCGCGCGTAGCCCTCGGATTTGCGCTTGCTCATGTAGCAGAAAAAACCGGTCTGATCCACGTTTTCAGCGTTGACATGGACAAGGTTGATTCCGGATGATTGAGTCATTGAGTTCGCCTTTCAAATTACAGTCGTGATTCAGGAAATCAATAGGATTGTCTGCGCCCTCCGGCGCCGAGTCGCGGACGGCTATCGCTTGTCCGGCATTCGTCTCTGCCCTTCCGCAGCGGCGCGGCGACGGCGCAATTTTCTGATGGAAAAAAATCTCGTATATTTTCGGATAAGCTTTTTCGAGTAGCGGTAACCTTCCATCCCGGCGAGAAAAAGACCAATCCCAAAGAGCAGCCAGTTCGAGACATAGAAAATCCCGGCTGCAATGTATAAATTCCGGGAACTGTGGCTGATGGCGAATCCGCCCAGGATCAATGAAATCGCCCAGACAGGATAGCTCGCAAGAATCAGGGCAATACCGATGTTGAAAAAACGTTTGTGAATTCCATCCAGGCGGTTCATGATCATACCATGTTGTGCGCGTTAGGTCTCATTATTCGCTGTCGGCGCGTCAGCGAAATGACAGCATCTGCATCCAATGCGCCGGCGATCCGTTTCAGGTGAAGTACGCCAATTCAGCGTTCAAATCCGATTTAATGCCTGTCCGATGACAGCGACCGGCTCTGCGTTCATCAGGAAATTTTCGGAAACAGCGTCCACTTGATGAACCAGTCCTGACCGAGAGGGTCTTTATCGAGACAAATGATGCAGGCATGAGCGAATTTCACCACCGGTTTATCGGCATTTGCGACGATAAGGTAAGACACCAGTTTTTCCATGAATGGCAGGTGCCCGACCAGCATGACATTGTCTTTGTAATTCAGATCTTTGGCGACAGGTTCAACATCATCGTTCGGCTTTAAGCCGCCAATTTTCCTGATCCCCTGCGCGGGATTCAAAGCGGCCGCCAGTTTTTCAGCGGTTTGCTGCGCGCGTTTTTTACCGCTATGCTTGATGCAACTCACCCGAATGCGATGTTTCATTGCCTGATTGGCAATCTGCTCCACTTCGAAAATTCCTTCTGAAGAAAGTCCTTGCTCAGCGTCCACCTCTTTGGGAAGAGAACGTCCATGCTGAACCAGGTAAAGCGCCATTTTTCCCTCCTGATAAAAAATAACCGGCTAAGTCTATGTTCGTTCCGTACCTTGCATGTTCACTGAAAGAATCGAGCCGGTCATGGCGACGATCCTTTCGCACGAGTCCACTCATTGCGTTCGGCTTTAATATATGAAATTTAATATCATTTTACAATAAGATTTTCTGACCATTTTCACCCGGCGTCACCCGGCGGTCTCTGAACGATGAAATGGGTTTCGTGGCCAACAAAGCAGGATGACCCATGGAACTTCAATTTTTTCATTGACATTTTGCACGAAATCTTTTACATTCAGTTGATTTCCGGAGGCTCATTCAATCAGCGCTTCCACGTTCAATTTCAGGCGAGTTGGCGAACTTGATTCGAACCATAATCGGTTGTTTAAAACCAATCGTTAAACCATGATGACCCATTTTTCTTACATGCAACATCCTATTTTGATTGGCCTGCTGGTGATTCTCTGCGCGCTGCTCCTGCTTTCCGCGCTGCCCTTCCCGTGGAATGACGCCATCTCCAACGCTTTCATCGATGTTCAATTCAGGATGCGAGGCGACAGGCGCCTGGCTGATGACATCATTTTCGTTTTCGTGGGCGACGAAGATATCAACGCATTGGGCTGGCCTTTGACGCGGGACTACTACGGCTACATGACCCACATCCTCTGTGCTGCCGGCGCGCACACCATTGGCATCGATGTTCTGTTCGACACAATGGATAAACGCCACCCGGAGTTCGAAAGCAATCTGGCCGACATGTTGGCTACCGCCGGCAATGTCTGTCTGCCGATAAAATTCTCCGAACTGGAGAAGCCGCGCGAGCGCGGATCCACGCCTTCCACGCACGGGATCGGGCCGACCGCCCCGCTGCGGGAAATCGCCCGGTCGGCTGCCGGACTGGGATTCAGCAATTTCAGCGCTGAGGTATTCAGCCGTACTGTGCCGCTGACGGCCACTCTGTCGGACAGCGTCCTGCTGTCGTTCGGCGCGGAATTGGCGAGGCTCTATTTCAACGGCCCGGCCGCTGCGACATTCGAAGACGACCGCATCGTTTTTGCGACGAAGGCCGGAAAGCCCATCTCCATCCCGGTGGATAAATGGGGACAGATGCGGCTCAACCATTTCGGTGATCTGCACAATGTGACCGCGCACGGTTTTGTCGATCTGCTCAAAGCCCATGAGTCCGCGCCGGACTCATTGAATTTCACCGGCAAACTGGTGATCATCGCGGTGACTGCGCCGGGCATCTCCCCGATGATTTCCACCCCGCTCGCTTCTCTGCTGCCGGCCAGTCTCATTCACGCCACAGTGGCTGAAAACATCATTCACCGGAATTTCATCCGCGACTATTCCGCGCTGCTTCACGGGATTCTCATCGTCATTCTGGGCTTGCTGCCGCTGCTGACCCGTTCCAGCCGGAACATGGCGCTCCGCATCGCAAGCGCCTTCCTCGTTCCGGCGCTGTACTGGATTTTCGCCATGATATTTTTTCAGCAAGCCAATCAGGCTCTGCCGTTGTGCTATCCGACGGTGGCCTATTTTGCAGCCTTCTTCTTCCTCGCCATTCAGGAAATTAAAACGCGCCAGTTGCAGACCGATTCCCGGAAACAGTTGCTGGAACGCGAAGTCGCTGCGCGGGAAACACAACTGGCGGAATCCCGGGCCAGGCTTGCAGAACTGGAAGATCAGCTTCAGCAGGAATATTCCATCTCCGAAAAGAGCCAGCTCGTTGCATCGGAACAAAAAGCTTCGATCCTCCAGATGGAGAAAGAGCTGCGCGATCTGAAGGCGTACATCCTGCCGCAGCGCCAGCACAAGACGCTGCAATTCGCCGACATCGTCCATTCGCCCGGGAGCAAAATGGCGGCCGTGCTGGAACTGGTCGCAAAGGTCAGCGCCGACAATATCCCGGTGCTCATTTTGGGCGAGACCGGCACCGGCAAGGAACTCATTGCCCATGCCATTCACCAGACCGGCCCGCGAGCGGATCGGCCTTTCGTGGCGATCAATTGCGGCGCTCTCTCGGAGACGCTGCTGGAGAGCGAGCTATTTGGCCACGAACGAGGCAGTTTCACCGGGGCGCAAACGCGCCGGCATGGCCGATTCGAACTGGCTCAGGGCGGCACCATCTTTCTCGATGAAATTACCGAGACCACGCCTCACTTTCAGACCCGGCTGCTCCGCGTCCTGCAGGAAGGCGCATTCGAGCGATTGGGCGGAGAACAGACCATCAAAACCGACGCGCGCATCATCGCCGCGACAAACCGCAATGTGCAGGATGAGAAAAACAGCGGTCGGTTCAGATCCGATCTCTATTACCGCCTCAATGGATTCCCCATATCGATACCTCCGCTGAGGGAACGGACAGAGGATATTCCATTGTTAGCATCGCACTTTTTGCGAAAGCACGGCCACTCCGAGGTGACCTCTTTTTCCGATCGGGCCATGGAAATTTTGCAACGTCATCGCTGGCCGGGCAATGTGCGCGAACTGGAGAACATCATTCGCCGGGCTGCCATTCTGGCCAAAAGCGACAATCGAAATTTCGTGCGGGAGACGGATTTGGGCGATGAATTGCAGACGCACGAACCGGTCATGCCGGCGGAGACTCTTTTCCAGCCGCTGGAAGCACAGATACTGGACATGCTGCGTCGCTTCGAATTTTCGCGATCCGCCATTTCGCAGACTGCCAAAGCGCTGGGCAATCGCGACCGCGGCACTGTCACCGAATATTTCCGCGGCATCTGTTTCGAGCATGTGGTTCAGCAGCAATTTGACACTGAAAGCGCCGCCCGGTCCATCGCTGGCTGCGATAAGACCGATGTGCTCGACCGCGTGCGCGAAAAAATTGAGGAATACATCGCCAATGTCAGGAGCCTTGTCTCAAATTCGCATGACCCGGAAAATGCTAAAAAAGTGTCCTCCTCATTCAAAGGACTGCCCAAAAAATATCATCCGCATTTGCAGCAACTGATCGAACACCTTTCTCACGAGGATCAACATTGACGCTCCCAAAAGCACTGCGGCCGGTTTCAAAAAGTAGTGTCTGTCCGAAAAAGGCTCATCCTTACCCATATCTTTTCTAACGCAGAGGTCGCAGAGGTACGCAGCGTTTTGGTGTTGAAAAAAAGCTGTTTGCAATCTTATGAGACCAGGTATTTTCCTGGTTGTTCTGGTCTTCTGTGACTATAGTATTACAACATAACTTTTGAATTTTTGTGCAAAATGTTTTAATACAACACGGGAATCCCTTCTAACACATAATGAAAAGTGAAATGCCAAACGAATATTGTTTTACATCTCACTTCTCACGTCTGACGTTTCACTTGCGCTTTAGCGCACTAGGGGTGAACATGATTTTCATTGTTTGATTGAAAATTTATAATCACTCTGGCCAATTCAAACCTGGTCTTTTCTCTGCGCCCTTCGCGACCGCTGCGGTTCATTTGAGAAGCTTCAAAGAGCGCCCCTCCGGCTTCGGATCAAAGCGGAAATGACGCGCGCTGAACTGAGGAATAATTCCGCACTCCAGGTAATTTCCGCATTCCGGGAATACCAGCCATTTCCTTTCTTCAATGAATTATGTCATTCAAAATATGGGATTAATCGCTCACACTTTTCCGAAAATGGAATTGGCATCCCCTTTGCATGTAGTCATCGCAGCAAGCAAGTGATTCAGGAAGTCTAACCATATCGGAGGTGTAAAATGAAACCATCATTTATGAAATGCGTTGCAATTGTTGCAGGCCTGATGCTACTGTCATCAGCGTCGCTTGTCTGGTCCATCGAACCAAAATCCACGGGAATCGGATTTCGGGGGACATACTGGAAAATGTCGGACAATCCGGAGCTGGTATCGGTGTCCAATCATTTCGGCAATTCATCAGTGAGCGTCGGCAGCGGAGGCGGTTGGCTGTACCTGTTCTCCCGCGTGAACGATTACGTGTTTTTCGAATTGTCATTCGGCGCCATCGGGAATGTTGAAGAGACAACCAGTGATTATTACAATTACTATGAAAGCGAACAGAATGTCGACGTATTTGCCGTCACTCCCATCCTGCTGGGACTCAGATATGAACTGCTCTCTGCGGAAAATCAGAGCGGTCTTCGGCCGTACATTTCCCTCGGCGGAGGGCCGTATTGGATCTCCACGGTGAACGTCACACAGACTGCATTTCATGAAGAAGTAACCGTGAGTACGGAATTCAATCGCGGCGGCTATGCCGGCGCCGGCGCGAATTTCATGCTCACCAGTTGGCTGGGAATGAATATCGACATGAAATACCATTTCATCGATTTCAATAAAAATCACAAGTACAGCGGCTATGAATGGGGATTTGGTCTCTGCGTGATGTGGGGAGATTACAAACTGTAACCCCATCCGCAGTCGCGAAATTTTCGAGTGCGGTCAATCGTCAACGCTATGGGATTTCCAGGCAGTGAAACACACGACAGGCGACTTCTTCTCACTGCCCGGAACACCAGGCCTTCACTCCAGGATCAGTTTTTTGTACGGCGAATGATTCAAATCACGACTCACGATGTCGATGCAGAGTAAATTCACTCAATGAAACCAGGCTCTGTGAGTCGATATATTCACTTGATACACCCATTGAACCACAAGGAATAAAACATGGTTAAAATTTCGATCCGAACGTTCATGTTCTCTTTCCTTCTCCTGATGTCTGGCCAGGCGGCAGCTCAGGGGTTAGTTCGTTCGTCCGGCATTGGTCTGCGGATTGGATTCTGGAATGTGACCAATCACCCCACGGCAATCAACTCATCTTTCTACGGCCAGCAAGCTACTGTCGACATTGGCGGCGCCGGGGCAAGCATTTACTTTTTCTCGCGCGCGCATGAAAATTGGTTTCTGGAAATGAGTTTCGGTGCTGTGGGTGGCGCCCATGAGGAGCACACCATTTGGGGCACACAGAGCACTGAAATTTCCGCCGTGGTTCCGCTGCTGTTCGGCGTCCGATACGATCTTTTAACCACAAGATTCCCCAGTGCGCTGCAGCCCTATCTTTCGGTCGGTGGGGGTCCCTACTGGACCACGAGCATCAAAGGTGAAAGCACCGGGCTGGAAGCGACGCTCGAGTCATCGTCGCGATGGGGCGCTTATGCCGGCGGAGGCGTTAACCTGGTTCTGGCGAGTTGGTTCGCGCTTAACTTCGATACAAAATATCACTTCGTCGATTTTCAATTTGAAAAAGACTACAGCGGTCTGGAGTTTGCCTTCGGCTTCAATGTGATGTGGGGCCAGAAGCGCGAGATTTTTCAGATCAAAGACATAAAACTGGTGGTGACTGACATCTATCCGGCGTATTACCAGTTTTACAACACCTACCCGCTGGCCCTGGTTTCGGTGAAAAACGTCGCCGGCTATCCCATTGATGTCAAAATTCGCAGTTCGATCAAACACTATTCCGAGCGGGTCAAGGAGAGTCCCTCCTACCACATCGATCGCGGAAAAACACAGGACATTCCGGTCACGGCCATTTTCGGGAATTCGCTGCTCAACGCCGAACAGCGCGAGCCGGCCGTTCTGGACATTTCCATCGAAGCGCGCGCCGGACGAACCCTCACCCGTGAAATCAGCGCGCACATCATGGTTCACAACCGGAACGCTTGGAATGGCGACATGGATAAATTGGGACTCTTCGTCACCCCGGACAACCCGGAAATCCTGGACTTCTCGCGCGCCGCTATCCAGAGCCACCTCTTCGATAACCTGGCTGGTTCCGGTAATTTTCAAAAAGCGCAGCTCATTTTCGATGCCTTGCAGTCGCATGACATTCGGTACATCAGCGATCCCAACATTTTGTTTTACAAAGATGATCGCGTGCAATATGCGACAGAGACGCTGCACCTGCGCCACGGCGACTGCGACGATCTGGTCGTACTGTACGCATCGCTGCTGGAAAGCCTTGGCATAAAAACTGCATTCATTGAGGTTAAAAATCCGCAGCAGGACATCGCTCATTTGTACCTGATGTTCGATTCAGGGATGGAGCCGGCACAGGCCCATGTCATCAGCAGCAACGAAAAGCGATTCATTGTGCGCGAGAGAGCCAGCGGGAAAAGCACGGTCTGGATTCCGGTGGAAACGACGCTCATTCAACAGGGATTCGAACAGGCCTGGAAGACCGGCGCGACCAATTACCTGAAAGAAGGTATGGTCGAAAATGGCCTGGAACAGGGCTGGGTTCGCATCATCGATATCGAATGACCGATAAGGACAGGCTTTCGCCCTGTTCACAAGGCAAGCGCATTACCAATCATCACAAAACGGGCAGAACGTGTTCAGGCCCCATGGGAGAAAATAATATGAAAGCATTCAGGATTTGGTTGATCATCATGTTCACTCTCGCCCAACAGGCGCAGGCGCAACACACGGTAAAAATCGTCAGATTGTCCGGCGCTGTCAATGTGCGCCCCGGCGTTGAAGAGACCTGGCAGCCGGCCGCGCCGGGACAGATTCTGGAGGAAATTGACACTATCATCACCGGCCCGGACGGACGGGTCGAGCTGTTGACTCACGACGGAAAGACATTCACGCTGTACAGCAACTCGAGCCTGGATGTGCTGGATATCCGCCATATCACAGAAAAGGAATTGTTCCTCTTCCTCATGTCCAAAAAAGTGGAGCGGATCGAACCGCGAAAGGAGAAGACGCAGTTGAAGGTCGGGAATGTGAGCGTGGTTCACGGAGAAGCCAGGACCCGGAACGAAGAGGCCGCTTCCCCGGCATCGGATTCGGACAAATGGGCCTGGGAAAAAAACGGGGCCAGAGCACTGTACGATCAGCAATTTTATCCCAACACCATTGTGAAACTCCATAAAATATTAGGGAAATATCCCGATATTGAAGATTGTGGAGAGATCCATTTTTACTTAGGCAAATCGTTTGAGGCTTTGAACAAAAATGGCCAGGCCCTGGATGCTTACGATGAAGCCATTCAACGGCACAAAAATCAGAACTGCCAGGCGCCCTGGGTTGACCAGGCCCAAACAGCAATTAAAAAATTAAACCAGAACTAACAAGTGACAACATTACAAGGAGGCCACCATGACCACATTTTTCAGAAACAAAAATTTGATACTTGCAGTCGTATCGATATTTTTAATCAGCATTTCAGGCTGCGATAAAAACCCGGCGGAGCCGGAAAAGAAGACGCCGCCGACTCTCCCCCCGGTTGAATCGATGCAATTGGAGCTCTCGTTCTTCGATAACACGCCCGGCAACTCTCTGGCCAAATCCGCCATGTCGAAGAATAATTTCACCGCGGCTGCATTCCGCGTGTGGTTCATCAATGCCGGCATTGTATTGGCGAGCATTGTCCCCACGGCGATTTTCATCTCAGCCGTTGGTCTGGACAAAGAGCCGGAACTGGAGCGCGATGGTAAATTTCACTGGACCTATAGCGTGCAGCATGGGCTCAATACGTTCGGCGTGGATCTGGCTGGCTGGGTGGATATTCCCAACTCCGAAGTCGTCTGGGAAGTCTACGTCACCAGCAATACCCACGTGCCGCAATTAGACCATTTCCTCTGGTACACTGGTCGCGCCACTATTGGCAATGAAGAAGGCTGGTGGTTGTTCTACGACGATTTAAATCCGACCTCGAATCTGGAAGTCCTGAAAATCGAATGGGCCATTCAGGATAGCGTTCACAAGCATTTGATTTTCTCGAACATCAAACAAGCCAGTCCCGATTATGGTGATACGCTGAAGTACGAGGAAAACGGAGTGGACAATTCGCTGACATTCTTCGATGCATCGGCTAACAAAACCAACACCATCTACTGGAATTCCAGCGACTTCTCCGGCTATATCGAATGGTTTGATTACAACAATGGCGTGAAAAGCTACTGGGATGAAGATCAGAACGACTCTTCCGGCCCATCGGCTTAAAGGATTTATGCAGGAGTTGCAGCCAGTCGTGGACATGATCGGCTGTAACTCCGCTCATGCCCATTCAATCCGGTGAGATACAAAGAGGTTCAACAGGGAACGAAAGCGGCCGGGGATTTCACCTGCCGCCGGGTCGGCAGCGATGATTGATCCTGCGGCGACAATGTGCTCCACCATTTTTTTCGTCGACCCCGGTTGCATGCACAGCAGAAACAGCGGCGCGCCGTTCCTCCCACCGCGCCGGTCATGAGTCAGACCCGATTCACGGATTTCAAAAACTATCTTTCTCTTCGTGTGATGCCCGCACGCCGGTCTCCGGATGCGGGCATTGTTTTTCTTCCGGTTCACCGCACATCGTATTTCATGAACGCCATAAAGCTGCCGGTCAACGCCAGCAGGGTGTAGACGGCGAGCAGCGTGAAATCCATCAGCGCCGGGTGAAGAATCTGCATCACGGAGCGGCCCGGGGACTGATAGCGGGGCAGTCCGCTCACATCCAGTTTGCCCTTGTCGCGACCGAAAGAAAATCTCATTCCATCATTCGAATCAAAAGTAATCTGAATGCCTCCCCCCATGCCGCCCTCTTTCTGCTTCTGATCGGCATAATCGACAAAGCTGGCATGATACGTTTCGAGCGACTGCCCGAACCGCGATTTGAGCCGGATATCCGTCTCCGCCAGATTCATGGCCGTGAGTTGAAACGCCGCAGCCGGGGAAATTCGCGCCAGGGAAAAAGCCAGCCGCTCCTGCTCCGCCTGCTTATTTCGCTGCGTCTCGTTCAGCTTGCGGGAAAATTCATTGATGTCGGCCTGAACTCCACTGCGCTGCGAATCGCTCTCCTGCATCCATTCCCATAAATGCGCCTCGCGATAGGCTTCTCGCTCCGATTCCGACAGGCCTTCCATTTCCGCATTCCGCTTCCTCATCGTCTCTTCCATGGCCTGGATATAGCGATCCCAGCGATCTTTGGAATACCCTTCAATCTGCCCGTCGATCTCCGCCGCTGACGGCACCGGATAGAAATTTCCGGCCATCATCACGCCGATGCGCGGCAGAATGAAAACGCAGGTCACCCAGACCACCAGCAGAATCAGAAACGACACGGACGCGCGGCGCGTCAGGGAAGAAATGAAAATCCCCAGCGCGATGAAAAACGTGAAGTACAGCAGCGACGCCCCAAACAGGGCGCCAATTTGCAGCCAGTGCTGCTGGGTGAACGGAATCCGGAACAGGAAAATCATGAGCATTCCGAACAGCAATGGAAGCAGCAACGGCACGACCATACCCAGCCAGGAGCCGATAAATTTCGCCAGAATGTATTTCAATCGCGGCACGGCATTGGAGAAAACCAGGCTGAGCGTCCCATTTTCCCGCTCCCCGGCAATGGCGTCGTAGGTGAACAGCACGGCGAATAATGAAAGTACAATTTGCACGATCACGCTGAAATCCAGAAACCGGAACACGGCGAAAATCGGATCATCCGAGTAGACGCTGTTGGTCAATTTGATCGGCTCCGTGGGGTGAATGCCGGCATAGCGGCCAATATCGTGATTCACCCCGGCAATGAAAATCTGCATGGGATTGGGTTCGCGGTAAATTCGCGTGCTGAGCGACATCCATGAGGTTTTTTCCTGCATTTCCTGGTCGACCAACTGGTTGCCGGCCTGGTATGCGCTCACGGCTGCGCGGTAATCCTGAATCCCCAGAAAGAGACTGAGCAATATCAGCAGGGAACACACGCCAAACGTCATGAGAAATTTGGGGCCCAGAAACATACCTTTTAATTCTTTTTCAATCAGTGCGCCAAACATGTTTTTATCCTTTATGAATACATCATCGGTTCAATTCCTGATCCGCCGCTTAAGGCAGCAATCCTGCTCCGGGACAAATTCGGGTCCAATGGTTCGCCATGAATACCATCGGCTCGCCGCACGACCCCAACGCTGTTCCTCCTCCTGAGTCAACGCACATCATACCGGAGAAACGCGACGAACGCGCCGGCAAAAAACAGGATGTTGAACAGGATCAACAACCCCACATCCAGCATGGATGCGTTCAACACTTCGGGCAGCGGCGTTTTATGATAGGCGAATTCGGGCAATTCCCTGGGATCGATGGCTTTTTCCTTTTCATCATCCCCATCGTTTTCCACCCGAAACAGGATGACATCGCCGCCCAGGTTCAATCCGGTCTTCTCTTTCATGAAATGCGAATAGGCGCCCTGATAGCCGTTCGCTTCCACCAGGAAATGCTGCTTCACATCGATGGATGTGCCGGCCAGCGACGACGCGGCCAGGGAGAACAGCGCGCTGGGCGAAATTCGCGCCAGGCCAAATGCCAGACGCTCCTGCTGCACCTGCATGTTACGGCGCTCCTCATTCAACCGGTTCGTGAGCTGCTGAAGCTTTTCATTCCGTGCGTCCGCCAGCTCCTGCATGAACGAATTGAATTCCTGCATGATGGCCTGGGGATCCCCATCCGGTTTGGGCTTGTAACTGGCCAACCGATCCTGATCCTCCTTCCAGAGTTGCGCGCGATAGCGGCTCTTTTGAGACGCCAGTTGATCCACCGAAGCGACCTCCACTGCCCGGCCTGCCAGCAGCACAGCGCAGCGCGGCATAATGAAGACAGCAGCGATCCAGATGACCAGCAGCGTGAGAAAGGCATTGGATGATTTTCTATTCAGCGCCGAGACGAAAATCGACAGGGTCAGAAATACGCCGAAGTACAGCAGCCCGACCAGAAAGATGAGGCCGAGCCGGATCCATTCCTCGCCGGTCAAATAAACATGCAGCGCCGGAAGGAGCATCGCCCCCAACAGGATGGGAATGAGCAAGGGAATGCTCAGCGCCAGAAACGAGCCGGCCACTTTGGCCAGAATATACTTGTCTCTGGGGACGCCGTGCGAAAACGACAGCCGCAGCGTGCCGCGCTCTTTCTCCCCGCTGATGGCGTCGAACGCGAACAGGATGGCGAACAGCGAGAGCACAATGGTGAAGATAAAATTCAGGTCCAGAAACTGGAACACGGCAAAAATGGGATCGTCGTTGAATCGGCTGTCCACGGCATGGAGTTCTCCGCGCCCCCGCATTTCAATGGTGCGGCCAATATCGTTGGAGACGCCGGTCACCAGGGACTCCAATGGTTGCGGCGGCAGGAAAATCCGATGGTCATTCACACGCAGCCAGTCGGTCAGCCCTTCCATCTTTCGGAAATTCTCCGCCCGAGCTGCTTCGTAGCGCGCCACATGGAGCTGGTGATTTTTCGCTCCCACATAAAAAGTGAGTAAAATGAGAACCGCGCATACGCCAAACGTCACCGCAAACTTGGTCGAACCAATGATGTCGCGCAGTTCCTTTTCAATGATGAGCTTTATCATGAATTTTTCTCCAATGTTCGATGCACCCGTATTTTGCCGGGTGTTTGAATGACTGCCTGTCATTCTAAAATGAATTTTTAAAAATACCACTTTGATTTCTAAAATGGATTTTTATAATCAAATTTAGCTATTTAATATGAATGACCAGTTGAAATCATGTGCAATAAATTCGATACTTTTTGTATTGGTAGTGGACGGTCGCGACCGTCCACTACGCGTATGTCCAATAATTATATAGGCGTCAAAATATTAACTGGTCATTCGTAGTATTTAATTTCTAAAAACATGGAGTGCATCGGCACAGTCGATGTCCTCCATACTAAAATAATGCGTTATACCCTCATTTGACATTTCATTTTAGGTAATTGATCCCAGGGGATCAAAAGTTGTATTTGTTTACTTTGGACAGGATAACAGGATGATAATGATTTACCGGATTATTCTCTATCCGGTAATATCCTCACCTTTCTTTTTACTTCTACCTTAT